>CBDHES010000001.1:0-22252 GCA_965262175.1 Acidimicrobiales bacterium
GGCGGGGGTCGTCCCGGCTCTTGTGACTGGTCCGCCGCTCCGGCCCGACGTAGGTCGGGTCGGGGCCGATCCGACGATCACGGAGCATCGATCGGAACTTGTAGATCGTGAAGATCCGGCCGTCACGCCCGATCCGCTCCTGCCGGTACAGTACGCCACCGGGGCCCAGCATCAACGGGATCGAGATGGCGATGCACACGATGAGGGGCAACAGCACGAGGCTGGCGCAGACCGCCAGCGCGACATCGAGCGGCCGCTTGAACCACCGGCTGTACGGCGTGGCCTTCGGCACGAGGAGGACCGCGGCCGCCGGGGGGCGCGTCAGGTGCCGGGCGAAGGTCGGGTGCAGATTTACATTCACCATTGGGCGTCGTCGACCTCCAGCCCCATGGTCTCAAGACCGTACCGCCGCCCCGAGAGCGACCGGTACTCCTCACGGATGGGGAAATCACCTTGGTTGTGAAGGCGGCAAGACTTTGCTAAGGACGGAACGTTGACCACCGAGCAGCGACCTGATCTCCCGCTCGAGGGGAGTCCGGACACCACGGTGAGCATTGGCATTCTCACGTACCGGCGACCCGAAGGGGTGGATCGCACGGTGCGGAGCCTGCCGACGTCGGCCGAGCTCCCGACCGGGACGCCGATCGGCGAGGTCCTGATCATCGACAACGACGCCGAGCCGTCGGCCCGGCCGACGGTGGAACGGCTGGCCGCCGATCGGACCGACCTCGCCCTGCGGTACGTCCACGAGCCCCGGCCCGGCCTGTCGGCAGCACGGAACCGAGCGCTCGACGAGGCCCGGGGCCGGATCCTGGTCTTCATCGACGACGACGAGGTCGCCGGGCCGGGCTGGCCCGCCGGGCTGGTCACCCTGCTCGACGACACCGGGGCCGGCCTGGCCGGTGGACCGGTCCGGAACCGGTTCACGGTCGACCCACCCACGTGGGCGAGCGACGTGCTGGCCCGACCGGAGCCGGCCGAGGGATCGGTGCAGAAATGGCTCCGGACCGGCAACCTGGCGATCGACCTCGCCCAGATCCGGTCGCTGGGCATCCGATTCGACGACGCCTTCGGCCGGACCGGCGGGGAGGACGTGGCGTTCTCGTGGGCGGCCCGGCGAGCCGGGGTGGGCCTCCGGTGGACCAACGACGCCGTCGTCTACGAATACGTCGGCCCGGAGCGAACCACGCTTCGGTGGGCGACCCGCCGGGCCCGGACCACGACGGTCAACTGGGTCCGGGTCGAGCTGACCCATCACCCCCACCCGACCCGGCGCCTGCTGATCGCCGCCCGGGGCACGACCCGGCTCGCCCAGGGAATCGCCACCGTGGCCGCCGGCGCCCTCCGACTCGACCGGACCACGGCCGCCGCCGGCCTGGTCCGTGCCAGCCGTGGCCTCGGCAGCCTCCAGGGCGCGCTCGGCCACCGGGCCGGCGACTACCGGGGCACCGACCCCGAACCGGTGCGCTGAGGTCCGGACGACCGGTCGACCCGGTCGACCGGTGCGGTCGAATGGCCCACTGGGGAGCGGGAGCATCGGCTCAGCCGATGGCGATGCTGGTGGCGGGAGGTGTGGCGCCGAGCGGGGTACGCTGACCGTTCGGGCCCGATCCCCCCGCCAAGTCGGGCCCCCGACCGAGAGGAAGGACGTCGGCTCGCATGATGTACCAGAGCGCCACGACGGCTCCCGAAGCAGCACGGCTCGAGGACTACCTCCGAGCGGTCAGCCGCCACAAGTGGGTGGTGATCGCCCTGACGTTGCTCGGAGCTGCGCTGGCGCTGCTCTTCGCATCGAGCCGGACGCCGACCTACACCGCGACGTCGGTGATCGTCCTCCGCCCGACGCCGGTCGGCTCGATCGACGCCCGCCTCGTCAACCCCAACCTGGAGACCGAACGGGAGATCCTCGAGTCGAACGCCACGGCGACCGCGGTGATCGCCGACCTCAGCCTCGACACCACGCCCGAGGCCCTGCTGGCCAACATCGACACCCAGTTCCGCCCGGACTCCGACGTCATGCAGGTCTCCTACACCTCGGTCGATCCGTCGGCGGCGGCCACCGCAGCCAACTCGTTCGCCGTCAACTACGTGAACCAGCGTGAGGCAGGTGCGGTCGCCTTCTACCAAGGCCAGATCGACTCGGCGGCGGCCACGATCGACTCCTACCGGTCCCAGTTGGCCGAGCTGGAGACGACGATCGACAACCTCGAGGCACAGCGGCGCGAGGTCATCGCCGACCAGCCGGCCGGCGCCACCCGAGACCAGCTGGTGGCGACGATCGACAACGACGTGAACCTCAACCGAGGCCGGGTCGGCACGCTGAACAACCAGATTCAGACCCTGGTGAACCAGCAGCAGGCCGCCCAGCAGTCGATCGACACCCGGGTCCCCGCCGCCGAAGTACTGCGGAACGCCACCCCCCCTTCGGCCGCCGATGGCATCGGCCGCAACCTCCTGTTGGCCGGCGGCCTGTTCATGGGCCTCCTGCTCGGCGTGGTGACGGCGTTCCTGCTGGAGCGCCTCGACACCACCGCCCGAGACTCCGAGGACGTCGCGCTGGCGCTCGGCACGACGGTCATGGGCGCCATCCCGACGCTCGGCATCGGCCACCGGGCCGGGCCGAGCAGCCTCATCATGTTGTCGACCGGTGGGGCGGCCCGCATCGCCGCCGCCCGGGAGGCGTTCCGACGATTGCGGAGCTCGGTCCAGTTCCTCAACACGTCGAGCGGGGTCTCGTCGATCATCGTGACCAGCTCGTCGCCCGGCGAGGGCAAGAGCCTGACCGCGTCGAACCTGGCGATCGCCCTCGCCCAGAACGGGTCGCGCTGCGTCCTGGTCTCCGCCGACCTGCGGCGCCCGACGCTGGAGAAGCTGTTCGGCATGGAGGGCCCCCGTCCCGGCCTCTCGGAGTACCTGGCCGCGGCGGCCGAACTCAACGCCGAGAAGGTCCCCGGCATCGACAACCTCTGGCTCATCCGGTCCGGCACGCCGCCCAGCAACCCCGGCGAGCTCCTCAACTCCGACCGCTTCGAGCAGATGGTGAAGGAGCTCGAGCGGGAAGACGTCGAATACGTCGTCGTCGACACGCCCCCGGTCCTCAGCACCGCCGACGCGGTGTCGGCGGCCCGCTACGTCGACGGCGTCATCGTGGTCGTCGACACCGAGCGGACCGAGACCGCCGACCTGCTCCAGGTGCGGGCCGACCTCGAGCGCAGCGGTTCCCGACTCCTCGGTGCAGTCATGAACCGACAGAAGTTCGAGCGGGGTATCCTCCGGCGCGACAAGTACGCCTACTACCGGGCCGACGCCCGGCGGGCGGCCGGCGTGTAGAGCGGGGAGAACGGAACGGGCCGCCACCGGGGCGGCCTGAAGGTGTGGAGCCGGTGGCCTGGCGGGCCACCGGCGGGCGACGAGGCGGAGCGGTAGCGGGAGCGCGGCGAGCGACAGGCGGACGGCGATGGAAACGGCGGCGGCATGACCCTCATCCTCACGACCCCGGACGCGGAACGACCGCGCCCGGACGTACCGGACCGCCCGGTCTCGGTGGTCCCGCTCCCGAGCCTGAACGAGCGGGCACTCGCCGTGCTCACCATGTTCATCCTGCTCCATGAGATCCCGAACGCGTGGTTCAGGACCCGGGCCCAAGCCCTCGAGGACTCGTCGAACCCTCTCCTGGTACTGGCCACGCTGGGGTTGGTCGGGTTGGCCTTCCTCCGAGTGGCGGGCAACATCGACCACCTCATACGGCTCGCTCGCCTCGAGCTGACGTTGTTCCTGTTCGCCGGCATGACCTTCCTCTCGGTGTTCTGGTCGGCCGATCCCGGGGTGACCCTCCGGCGCTCGATCGTCTTCCTGGCGGTCACGGTGTTCGCCTCGTACCTCGTCCTGCGGTTCTCGCTCGACCAGATCCTCCGGATGCTGGCCTTCATGTTCGTCGTCAGTGCCTTCGTCAACATCGTGTTCGTGGTCGCGCTGCCGACCTACGGGATCGACAGCGCCGGCCGGTGGACCGGCGTCTTCTCCCAGAAGAATGCGCTCGGCTACACCGCAGCGTTGGCCCTCCCGGTACTGATCGTCGCCGGCCGAGCGTGGCGGCCGGGCCAGGCGCTGTTCCTCGGGGCGGCGGCCGTCCACGTCGTGCTGCTGGTCGGCTCGGACTCCAAGACGATGCTGGTCGCCGCCCTCGCTCCAACGCTGCTGATGGCCGTCTACCAGGGATTTCGCAGTCGCCGGACCCTCCCGGGGGCGGTGATCCTCAGCCTGATCGGCACCGGCCTGTTCACCCTGGCGTTCGCCACCGCCAACATCGCGCTCCTCGCCAGCTGGCTCGACAAGGACGTCACCCTGACCGGGCGGATCCCCCTCTGGCGCAACCTGCTACCAGTCGCGATGGAGCGTCCGCTCCTCGGCCACGGCTACGCCGCCACCTTCCAGGGGTTCTTCAGCCCCGTCCACGAGGTCTGGATCCAGAACCGGTGGAATCCCAGCCATGCCCACAACGCCGTCCTCCACCTGTGGCTGGAGATGGGGGTGGTGGCGGTGGTCCTGTTCCTGATCGTCTACACCAGGGCGTTGAGCCGGGCGATCCAGATCGTGGCCATCGTGCCCGGCGCGATCGGCCTGTGGCCGTTGACCTTCCTCACCATGGCCCTGTTGATCTCGATCACGGAGTCGGGCGTCAGCTCGAACCCGTTGGGGTGGATGATGTTCGTCGTCGCCGTGTTGAGCCTCTCGGCCCACCTCCGCTACCGGACGGACCTCGGCCTCTCCAACAGCCTGCGGGAGGCCACCGAGGCCCGAGCCGCCGAGCGGCGGTCCCGAAACGGACGAGCGCCGGTCGGTGAGGAGCCGCCGACGGCGTTGGTGCCGGCCGTTCAGGGCGTCGAGAGCTCGTAGGCGCCGGCGTCGGGGTTGCCGGCGCTCCTCTCCGCGCCGTCGGCATCGAGCAGGAGCAGCGGGCTCACCACCACGGCGTGACCGATCAACGAACTCCCGGCCACCGGCCGGAAGTCGGCGGCGGTCGGGTCGAGGTCGGGCCGGGCCAGGCCAGGGTTGGTGTCGACGACGAGGTCGACCTCGGTCGCCAGCCCCGACGGCGAGTCGGTCACCAGCACGTTGCCCCCGACGACGACGTCGGTCGCATCGCTGACGCCGATCGCCGGCGCACCCGGCCGACTCCACGCCACGTTGTTGAGGAAGCGGACGTCGTCGGCCCTGCTCGTCGCCAACTCGACCGGTCCGCCCTCGAGCCCATCGGTCCGTCCGTTGGCGTAGGTGGTGTTGAACATGACATCGACCCGTGACGATTCGAGCACCAGGATCGCCCGGCCCCCGTTGTCGACCACGAGGTTGTTGGCGACCAGGATTCGCCCGGTGTATCCGGTCTCGTCGGTCTGATCGACGATGATCCCGTTGCCGTCGGTGATGGCGTCCTCGTCCCGCCACATCGAGAACACCCGGTTCTCGTTGCGGTAGACGGTGTTGCCAACGATCCGGTCGTGGTACCCGTCGGGGCCCGGACCGAAGTCCTGGTCGACCGAGTGCCAGAGGGAGATACCGCTGCCCTGCTCCGGCCCCCAGAACGAGTTCTCGTAGACGGTGTTGCCCACGATGTCGAGGTTCGTCGACTCGACGGAGCTGATGCCGCCCACCGCCATCTGCGAGATCTCGTTGCCCATGACCCGAACGTGGTGGGAGGACCGGATCAGGATGCCCCAGCCGTAGTCGTTGGTGGTGTCGAACCCCTCGCCGGTCACCACGAGGTCCGAGACCTCGACGTAGTCGGCCCGAATCGACATCCCGTTGCCGTTGGAGGCGACGATCTCGGGCCGGTGGCCGGGCGCGGCGGTGATCCGGATCCACGCCTCGGCCGTCCCGCCCCGATCGACGACGTAGTGGGCGTTGCCCGGCTCGGCGAGCTCTCGATACTGGCCGTCGAGCACGTAGAGGGTGTCACCCGGGCCCAGCCGACCGATCGCCTCCTGGAGCGACGCCAACGGCCGCTCGGGTGTCTGGCCGTCGTTACCGTCGTCGCCGAGATCGGCGCTGACCCACAGCGCCCGCTCGTCGTCGTCGGGCTCGGCCGGGTCCAGCTTGGGGTCGGGAGACGGCACGGTCACCACGATCTGCTCGACCATCGTCGTGTTGAGCTCGGGAGCCGAGATCTCCTGGCCCCCACAGCCTGCCGCCACCACGATGACGGCCGCCAGCGCGGCGCTGCGGGCCGCTCGCCCCATTCGCTCAGTCCACCGGCGGTGTCGCTGCCTCATGCTCCGCCTCCCGGAATGCCCAGCCCAACACGACTGCGGTCAGTATGGCGGTCAACGCCAGCTCACTGACGATCGTGGTGTACACCGCGGTCCGCCAGTCGCCGGTGGGGAGGAAAGCGAGGTTGAGCCCGAAGTTGAGGGCAGCGGCGGCCAACGTCGCCCCGACCCGCCACCACTGATGGTTCGACGCGCTCAGGCAGTTCCCCATCAGGTACTGACCGGCCCGGATGATCGGCAACACGGCCAGGAGCCGGACCGTCGACACCGCCTCCTCGTAGTCCGGTCCGGCGATCCACGGCACGATCGGCGCGGTGATGAGGAAGCCGATGCCGACCAGCACCCCGACCCCGAGACCGGGCCGCAGCAACGACAGGGTCACGGCGAGGGCTCGCCGGGTACCGTGCTTCCCGGCTTCGAAGAGGTCGGCGTCCGATGCCCGGAGCAGGATGCGGATCGGCAGGTAGCCGAACTGGATGATCCGAGCGCCGACCGTGTAGATGCCGGCGTCGGCCAGATGGTCGTACCGCACGAGCAACGGCTTGTCGGACACGTCGACCAGGCTCTCGGAGACCGAGTTGACCGAGAACGGCAGCCCCTCCCGCAGGTCCGAGGTCGACCACCGGCGAGGGTCCAGCGTCGGGCCGAAGACCCGCCAGACGTACACGAACGCCGCCACGGCCCCCACGGCGAAGGACAGCAGCGAGGCGAACGCCCAGACGAGAAGGCGTCCCTCGCCGGCGATGGCGAACACCAGGAGGGCGGTGATCCGGCAGGCGACGACGATGCCCCTGATCTGGGCTGCTTCCTTCAGTCGGCGGGTGGCGTTGCCGAGGTACACCGCCAGCTCGGTGAGCAGGAAGAAGTTGACCTGGGAGACGATCAGGAAGCCGAAGATCCACGGATCGACCGAAGGCAGGATCAACGGGCGGAGGGCGATGACCAGCGCCGCACCCACCGCCGGGCCGACCAGGCTCATCGCCGTGGCCCGCTGCCAGGCCTCGGTGAGGCTGCCCCCCTGGGCGATCCGCTTGATGAGCAGGACGTGGGCCCCGAAGTTCGAGAGGCTGGCCACCGGGACCGCCACCCCCAGGACCGCGCCCATGATCCCGACGTCCTCCTGGCTCATCAGCCGAGCGAGGACGAAGAAGACCAGCACCGAGCTGACCAGCTGCAGGACCTCGACGATCGATGCCCAGCCGGCCCGCTTGGCCAGGCCCTCCGGCCCGACCGACGAGAGCAGCTTGGCGGGGCGACTCAGCACCATCGGCGTCGGGTGCTCGAAGCCAGGGGTCCGGCGACGTCGTGGGCGGACCCGGGCTCAGCCCGGACGATCACGCCGCCAGCCGACGGGGGGCGGCCAGACCGAGCCGGACCAGGAACTTGGTGTTCGTGATCAGGTAGCGGCGCCACAGGCGCTCCGGCTCCTGAACGAGCCGGTACAGCCACTGGAGGCCCGACCGCTGCATCCACCGGGGAGGTTCGCTGAGGTTCCCGGCGCCGTAGTCGAACGCCGCCCCGACGGCCAACATCGCCGCGTCGACCTGGCCCCGGTGATCGGCCACCCACCGCTCCTGGCGGGGGCAACCCCGACCCACGAGTACCACGCCGGCCCCCGAGTCGTTGATCCGGGCGATGTCGGCTGCATCCTCGGCCTCGGTCGCCTCCCGGAAGCGATCGGGTTGCACCCCGACGATCTTGATGGTCGGGAACCGGCGCTCGATCTCGGCGACGAACGCGGTGCACGTCTCCTCGGTCGAACCGAAGAGGTACACGCCGATCCCCTGCTCGGCGGCGTCCTCCAGAACCCGCCAGGTCAGATCGGGCCCGTAGACCCGATCGGGGAGGCTGGTGCGGTGGAGGAAGTTCATGGCCCATCGGACCGGTTGGCCGTCGGGGGTGACGAGGTCGATGCGGTTGACCTTGGCCCGGAAGTCGGCGTCGTCGGCCGCCTCCATCAGACCGTGGACCGCCAAGGCCGACACGGCGTAGGACCGTCGCTCGCGGGCGGCAGCGATGATCCGCTCGGTGGCGTCGTCGTAGTCGGTCACGGTCACCCCAACGCCGAAGAGGTCGACCTTGGCACCAGGAGTCACATCGAGGCTGCTCATTGGTTCACCACCGCTGCCCGTGGGCGTGGATATCGGTCAGGATGCCACCGATGTCGTACTCCAGCTTGAACGACGGGAAGTGGTCGCTGAACTTGCGGGTGTCGGAGATCCACCAGATGTGGTCGCCGATTCGGTTGTCGTCGGTGTAGGACCACTGCAGCTCCCGGCCGGCGATCTCCTGGCAGAGATCGATGGCTTCCAGCATCGAACAGTTGGCCGCCCGGCCGCCGCCGATGTTGTAGGCCTCGCCGGGACGGGGATCGGCCCGGAACGCCTCGAAGGCGCTGACGAGATCGTCGGCGTGGATGTTGTCCCGGACCTGCTTGCCCTTGTAGCCGAACACGGTGTACGGCTCACCGGTGGCGGTGCACTTCATGAGGTAGGCCAGGAATCCGTGGAGCTGGGCCCCCGAGTGACCCGGGCCGGTGAGGCAACCGCCCCGGAACGTGCCGGTCTTGAGACCGAAGTACCGGCCGTACTCCTGGCACATGACGTCGGCCGCCACCTTCGACGCACCGAACAGGCTGTGGACGGAGTTGTCGAGCGACATCTCCTCGGGGATGCCGTGCTCGGCCCATGGGTGGTCCGGATCGAGCTCCCATCGCTGGTCCAGCTCGACGAGCGGGAGTCGGTTGGGCGTGTCGCCGTAGACCTTGTTGGTCGACGTGAAGATGAACACGGCCTCCGGGGCGTGACGGCGGGTCGCCTCGAGGAGGTTCAGTGTCCCGGTGGCGTTCACCTCGAAGTCGGTGAACGGCTCCCGGGCCGCCCAGTCGTGTGAGGGCTGAGCCGCGGTGTGGACCACGAGCGAGATGTCGCTCGAGTAGGTCTCGAACAGCCGCAGCACCCCGTCCCGATCACGGATGTCCAGGGCGTGATGCTCGTAGTTGTCCAGGCTGTCCTCGTGCTCGGTGACCGCCCACCGTGTCGACGCGTCGGCGCCGAAGAAGTAGGCCCGGAGATCGTTGTCGATGCCGACCACCCGATCGAAGCGCGAGCTGTAGAAGCGGACCGCTTGGGCCCCGATGAGGCCGCCGGACCCGGTGACGATTGCGATGTCCACGAGAGCACAGCCTCTTCCACTGGAGGGTCACCAGCGCCGGTGACCGTTCGACGGACCTCTGCCGAGGCTAGCGACCGACGGTGGTATCGGCGCCGATGGCGAGGAAATGCGCCCACCGCCGGGACCGGCTACGACAGGCCGGCACCGGCGAGGGGAAAGGCGGCGTCCTGTTCGGCCCGGAGCTCGTCGATGAGCCGACCGGCCGGCACGGCCACATCGTCGTAGGTGATCGCTGCGTCCTTGGGGACATCCCGGACCAGGGTGCACCCCTCGGCAAGCCCGACCGGGAGGAGCCGATCGGCCCGGGTCGTGTCGTGGCGCTCACACAGTCCGTAGGTGTGAAAACCTCCGAGACCGTCGAGCGTCGTCCCCGACGCCAGGTCGCTCTTGGCCATGGCGATCACGTCGACCCGGGGGCCATGGGTCGGGGTGATCGTCGGATCGGCGAACAGCACGGCCCGGGCCGCCGAGTTCGGGACCTCGAAGTGACAGAGGTGGTACGGCACGTAGAACGAGTACAGCGGGCCGTCGCCGAGCTTGCCGTACTTGAGGTACAGGTGCTGCTGGGGATCGTCGTGGACGGCGAAGACATAGACCCCGGGGCTCGGGCGGGTGCCCACGATGTAGTCGACGATGCCGCCGTGTGCCTCGAGCATGTCGAGGTCGTAGAACGTGGTGGCGTCGTCGATGAAGCCGTCGAAGGTCGGGCCGATCATCCCCCGCTCGGCGACGGTGAAACCGGTGGCGTTGGCCACCACTGCCTGCTCGAAGGCGATCTTGGTCCCGTCGGCGAAGCTGGTCACCATCTCGGGGGTCTGACCCCACTCGGCGGCGAACCTGGCCTGGGTCTCGGGCGTCCGGTAGTGGTCGAGCAGGCCCTTGATGTTGCCTGCGACCAGCGGTCGGGCCCCGATCCCGGTCACGAACCGGAGCAGGTTCATCTGCACGCCCGGCTGGTCGCCGTCGCAGCCGGTGTAGACGACGCCGGCGGCGTCGGCCCGCTGCTTCAAGATCGGCCCGATGACCCCGTCGAGCTCGGCGTTGAGCATCACGACGTGGCGACCGTGCTCGATCGCGTCGAGCACGATCGGAGCGGCGTAGAAGATCGTGCCGGTCCCCTCCACGACACAGTCGATCAGCTCGCAGCGGGTGGCGACCGTGTGATCGGTGGTGTAGGCCGGCCGTCCGGCCTCGATGGCAGCGGTGAGCTCGGCCACCGTCGACACCTCGACCGGATCGGTGACCCCCGCCTCGGCGTAGCACCGGAGGGCGTTGGCCGGCGTCCGGTTGACGATGACCGAGATGTCCATACCGGGCGTGTGGTTGAGAACCCGGTTGGTCATCCCCCGGTTGATGAAACCGGCCCCGGTCACCGCCAGGCGGACCGGTCGGCCCTCGGCCTCCCGGGCCTCGAGTGCTGTGTCGACAATGATCATCGTTCCATCCCGAACCGCTCGCGATCGATCTCCGACAGTAGCGGCCAAGCCGTGTCCTTTGGCGAGAGGGCCTGGGCCTCGAGGGGCCACTCGATCGCCAACTCCGGGTCGTCGTGGCGCAACCCATCCTCATGCCCGGGGGCGTACGGCTCGCTCACCAGGTAGAGGACGTCGACGTCATCGACCAGCGTCTGATAGCCGTGGGCGAACCCCTTCGGGATGTAGAGGGCCCGACGGTTCTCGGCACTCAACTCCACCCCGATCCACCGCCACCGGGTCGGCGATCCCGGTCGGCAGTCGACGATCACGTCGAAGATCGCTCCCCGGGTGCATCGCATGAGCTTGATCTCGGCCGCGGGGGGCCGCTGGAGGTGGAGCCCCCGGAGCGTCCCGGCCTTCGGGTTGTGGCTGAGGTTGCCCTGGGCGTCCACCGGCTCGAGGCCCTGTGCCTCCAGCTCGGACCGGCAGTACCACCGGGCGAAGAATCCCCGGTCGTCACCGATCGGCTCGATGTCGATCGTGTACGCCCCGGGCAGCTCGGTCTCGGTGAAGATCACCCCGGCGAGGCTAACCACGGTTGAGTCAAAGGACCCGAGGCCGGGCGACTTCACCCCGGAGCGCACCAAAGCGCGGCGATCCGCTCTACAGTGCCGATGGGCCGTCCCGGCGTGGTCGGCCTTCTCCCGCCACTTCCCGCCGCATCGAGGCAGATCCCATCGTGCCTTCTCTTCCGTCCGCCCGTCCGGTGGTCGCGTCATGACCCCGGTCGACGCCCGCCCCGACGACGAGCTCGAGCTGACCGACTACCTCCGCATCCTCCGCCGGCGGTGGCTGTGGATGCTGCTCGTGATCGCCCTCGTGGTCTCGGCAGCGACGGCGTTCACGCTGACCCAGGAGGCCCGGTACTCGGCGACGGCCCAGGTCAGCCTGGGCAACTCGGCGGCCCAGGACGCGGTGCTCGGTGGCTCGCTGGTCAACGTTCCGACCGCGTCGCGGGAGCTGTCGAACGAGCTCAATCTGGCGGTGAGCGACCAGGTCCGACTCCAGGTCGTCGACGAGTTGGGCGCCGAGCCCGAGGTCGCGGTCACCGCCGAAGACTCCTCCGACGCCATTCGCTTCACCGCCACCGCCGACGACGCCGACGAGGCGGCCCTGGCCGCCAATACGTGGGCCGAGATCTACGTCGAAACCAAACGAGAGGAGGCGACGACCAGCATCGACGAGGCCATCCGGGCCTTCCAGGACGACCTGGCCGGACTCCGGGCCGACCGCCAGGAACTCCGGGCGCCATTGGACGAAGCCGAGGATCGGCTGGTCCTGGCCGAGACCCCGGAGGAGCGGGTGATCCTCCAGTCAGACGTCGACCGCCTCCGGGAAGACCTGGCCCCCGAGCTCGACCTCCTGGACGCCCAGGTCCAGGCGTTGGCCCAGAACATCACCGATCTCGAGGTCACGAGCCGGTTGGCGTCGACGGGGACCGCCCGGCTCGTCCAGGTCGCAGCTCCCCCCCAGTCGCCGACCAACGCCCCGCTCTCCCGAAACCTGTTCCTCGCCCTGATCGTCGGGGTGATCGTCGGCGCCGCCGTCGCCCTGTTGGCCGAGAACCTCGACCGGACCATCAAGGGCCCGGACGACCTTGCGGCTCTCGGCATCCCCCTCCTCGGCGTGGTCCCGGCGCCCGGCAAGCAGCTCCCCACCGTCGAGCTACCGCTGGCCACCATGCGCCACACCGGAACGCCCACCGCCGAGGCGTATCAGAAGGTCCGAACGGCCGTGGAGTTCGCGCTCATCGGCCGGAAGATCAACTCGCTGCTCGTGACCAGCCCCAACCAGTCGGAGGGCAAGACGACACTGTCGTCGAACCTGGCGTGGGCGATGAGCGCCATCGACCACCGGGTCGCCTTGGTCGACGTCGACTTCCGCCGACCTCGGATCCACGAGGTCTACCAGTGCAACCCCCATCCGGGGCTGTCGGACAACCTGCTGTCGGGCATTCCGCTCAACCAGCTGGCGTTGCGGGTCGAGGAGCACGGCAGCCGGAACCTCATCGTGATCCCGACCGGAACCCAACCGCCGAGCCCTGGCGACTTCGTCGCCTCGCCGCCCTTCTCCTCCCTGATCCGGTTCCTGGAGAAGGAGGCCGATCTCGTGATCCTCGACGCCCCACCGGTGCTCCCGGTCTCCGACGCCCTGTCGATCAGCCGACAGGTCGATGCGGTGATCCTGGTGGCGAAGGCCGGCCAGACGACCCGGGAGCGGTTGGTCGACACCGTCGAGAGCCTCCGCCAGGTCGGAGCCGATCTCCTCGGGGTCTGTCTGGTCGGTGTCAAGACCAAGGTCGATCCCTACGGGACGGCGGCCGGCTACGAGGCCGGCACCACACGCGTGCCGTCCGCTGAGGTCATCGACGTCCGAAACGACGACGGCGCCATGATCGGCGATCCGGCCGCCAACGTCCCCTAGACCGAGCGACGTCTTCCCCCGACGACGTGCCGTGGGCCGGGGGCCCAGAGGTAGATCGACCTCCGGGTCCGACAGCAATGAGGGCGACCGAACCAACGACAACGACAGCGATGTAGGTAGAACAACTCACTCCCAATGGCAATCACCCGAGAACGTGCCGTCCACGTGATAGAAAGAAAGGCGGCTGTGGCGAGCGGACGAAGGCGCGAGTGGATGAAGCATGTAGCCAGTTGGCCACGGTCCAGCTCCAGCGGATGGCAGTTCCTCCTCGACGTGATCGTCGTGCTGGGTGTGTGGACGGCCGTACTGGTCTTCTCGGGCATCACCGCCGATTTCAAACGGTCCGACGGTCAGTCGTTCGTGATGGCCGTCGTCGCCACCGTCGTCATGCTCGTCATCATGCAGCGACGGGGGCTGTACGCCGGGCGACCTGCGCTGCCCCGGACCGATGAGATCTCCCGAGTGTTCGTGGCGGTCGTCGGCAGCGGCTCGGCCCTCGCCGTCTACGCCGCCTTCCTCGACTGGCACATCGGAGCCCGCGAGATCCTCATCGGCGGAACGTTGATCTTCGGCTGCCGGATGCTGGTCCGAGGGTTCTATCGAGAGTTGGCGAAGGAGATCGAAGGCGCAGACCGACCCGAGCGGGTCATCATCGTCGGCACCGGCGAAGAGGCGAGAGACCTCGCCGACCTCATCGTCGACCACCCCGAATCTCGGTTCCACCTCGTCGGAGCGGTCGGCAACCTGGCGGTCGCCGAGCGGAGCGGTCTCGATGACTGCTGGATCGGGCCGACCAGCAGGCTGACCGAGTTGATGGCCCAACACCAGGTCACCGGTGCCATCGTCACCGCCAACGGGTTCCGGGGGGAGCAGTTCCGGGCGATCACCCAGCAACTGTTCCGCTGCGGCTACGACGTCCACCTGACGACCGGGGTCAGTCGGATGGGCGAGGGTCGGTTCGATGTCCGGTCGCTGTCCCATGAGCCGCTGGTCGTCATGGAGCGCAATCGGATCCACCCCTCGCACCTGTTCGTGAAGCGGGTCATCGATGTGGTCGGGGCGTCGATCGTGCTCATCCTGGCGTCACCGATCATGGCCGCCACCGCCGCGCTCATCTGGCTGGAGGATCGGGGCCCGATCACCTACACCGCGTCCCGGGCGGGGCGCCGAGGTCAGTTCTTCCGCATGTACAAGTTCCGGTCGATGGTCACCAACGCCGACGAGCTGAAGAAGAAGATGGAGGCCGAGAACGAGCGCACCGGCCCCCTGTTCAAGATGTCGAACGACCCCCGGATCACCCGCATCGGCAAGATCATCCGGGAGACCTCGATCGACGAACTCCCCCAGCTGTTGAACGTGCTGAAGGGCGACATGAGCCTGGTCGGCCCGAGACCTGCGCTTCCCGAGGAGGAGGCAGCCTTCGACGAGGAGCTCCGCGACCGGTTCGAGGTGCGTCCGGGTATCACCGGTCTGTGGCAGGTCGAGGCCCGATCGAACGCCGCGTTCAACGCCTACCGCCGGCTCGACCTCCACTACGTCGAGAACTGGACGTTGTGGCTCGATCTTCGCATCCTGCTGGCGACCGCCGAGCAGGTGGCCGTGAGCCTCGCCTTGGCCCCGCTCCGGTTGTTCCGCCGGGGCGCTGGTACCGATGGCATCACCACCGGCTCGTCGGCCGCTCCCGCCTCGGCGGCCGCTCCATCGCCGACACCGGCCGCCGAGCCGAGCCTGGCCCCTGCGCCGCTGGCGGCTGCCCACCGGGCCAATGGGGTTCCGGCGGCACCCCTCCACCGCCCGGTCGGGAGCCCCGTGCCGCTCGCCGGAGCGGCCGCCCTGCCGACCAGCGGTGCCGATCCGTTCCAGTTGGCGTCGATCACCGCCGAGCATCGAGCGACGCCGCTGTACTCCCAGCTCCAGGCGGGTCACGGGGCCAAGGTCTCGGCCCCGACGACCAACGGTGGCGCCGAGCTGCCACCCCGGCGACAGGCGCCGATGGGTGACGACACCGTGACCGACCAGATGCCGGCGATCCGGGCCCTACCGGCCAACGGGTACCAGCACCCCGGGTCCGGGTCGAACGGTGGTGGTCCCATTCCCCCGAGCCGGCTCGGTGAGGGCCGTCACAACGGCCATGGTGCGTTGAACGGCCATGCGGCTCCCAACGGTCGCCCCGGCGGCAACGGCCACCGCCGTCTCGACGGGAACGGCCTGGACTTCGACCTCCCGGACGATTCCCGACCCCTCGGGAGCGACGAGGTCACGTCGCAGACGCCGGCCATCGGGCCGGTCACGTCACGACGCCGCCGGCCGCCGCTCGATGCCACCGGCCGAGCGCAACCCCAGCATCGGGTCCGAACCCGGCGCGGCGTGCACGACGTCGTCGACCCGGCATCGGTGATCGATCTTCGATCGGGCGATGACGAGCCACCGGTCGACCACCGCTCCGACTGACGGGCTACCGAAGACCTACCAGACCTTCCACGGGGCCTCGCCGGCGTCCCACATCTGATTGAGGGCGGTGTACTCCCGGAAGGTGTCCATTCCCATCCAGAAGCCATTGTGGGGAAAGAGCCCCAGCTTCTTCTCCCGGGTGACGGCCTGAATGGGGCCCTGTTCGAAGAAGTGCTCCGGTTCGTCCCGGGGCAGATAGTCGAGGAAGCTCGACCGGAACGCGAAGAAGCCGCCGGAGACCCATCCCTCGGACGGGGGCTTCTCGGCGAAGTTGGTCACGACGTCATCCACGACTCCGAGCTCGCCGTAACGGGAGGTCGGGTGGACGCCGGTGACCAGACCGAGGTGGTCGGACTCGACCAGGGCATTGAGCTCCCCCGAGAGATCGATCGGACCGACACCGTCGCCATAGGTGACCATGAAGTAGTCGGTGTCGATCAACGGTGCCACCGCCGCCACCCGGCCTCCGGTGCCGGTGTCGAGGCCGGTGTCAATCAGCGATACATCCCACTCATCGAGCGTCTCCCGATCCAGGAACTCGGTCTTCCGACCAACCTGAATCCGCAGATCGGACATCATCTCCTCATAACGGAGGAAGTAGTGCTTGATGTCCCACGCCTTGTAGCCGAGGCAGAGGATGAACCGGCGGAAGCCGTGGGCGCCGTAGAGCTTCATGATGTGCCACAGGATCGGTTGGGCCCCGATGTTGATCATCGGCTTCGGCAGCTTCTCGGAGGCTTCGCGGATGCGGGTTCCCTGGCCACCGCAAAGAACCACGACCGGAATATCTGCAGGATCGATTGCGCTCATGGCCGCAACCATAGACAGATCTGTTCCCGAATCGAGCCGTTGACGGCCAAGCAGAGCCACCCACGACCGGTCGTCAGCTCGCCCCCACGTCGCTCGGGAGCCGGGCGTGGACCTCGGACGCTATCGGCCCGGCCCGGTCGGCTCCTCGTGGGGCGGGGCCTGGTGCGGCGGGGAGCCCTCGGGGGCCGAGATGAACAGCGGCTGATCGGCTGGCGGTGACGGCGGCGTCCCGGGAGTGACCGTCGTCGTGGTCGGTGACGCAGCCGAGATCGGTGAACCGGATGTCGTCGGAGGGGCCGGAGCACCAGGGGTGATCGTCACGCCCGGCTGGGGCTCGACCACCACCTGTGGCTCGACCGTCCGGGGATCGCTGGATGCCCCGGCGGTGGCGATGGCCCCGTCGGAGCGGACGACCTGACCCCGGGCTGTCCGGCGGGACGGCGAGGTGACCACCGGGAGGAGCTTGCCGCGCACCGGATCGAGCTGCCGGGCGAGGTCTTCGAGGGCGACCGCCTTCTGTCGAGCCAGCGGTACGGCGAGAACCACCGCATCGGCCAGGGAGGCGAACTGCAGCGTGGAAGCCAGATCGAGCACCGGTCCGCCATCGACCACGACGATCTCGGCCTTGCGGCGGGCCGCGTCGAGCACAGCCGGAACCGTGTCCCGCCGCAGGGCCGCCATGCCCCGGTTCGGGCCCAGACCCAGGACGCTGACCGCAGGGTCCATCGTCCGGGTGAACGCCGACCGGCCCCGCTCGTCGACGAGGGCGCCATCGTTCCCGATGACCGACGGCACCCCACCGTCGGCGGTGGCGTTGAACAACGCCGTGATGCGGGGATCCCGGACGTCGCCGTCGACGACCACGACCGACGCCCCACCGGCGGCGTACCGTTCGGCCATGGCCAACGCCAGGGTCGTGCTGCCGGCGCTTCGCATGGTGCCGGTGACGACGACCACGTGGGACTTGCCGATCTCGGCCATCGCCTCGGACCGGACACAGAGCTGATCGATCGTCGGTATCGCCGACCGGGGCAGCGCCTGGAACGCAGCCAACGGGTTGCGGGAGAGCGACCGGTAGTGCGGCACCTCGGACACGACCGGGGCGCCGATGATCTCGCTGGCGGCGTCCTCGTCGAGGACCTTGGTCGAGAACCGGGCCCACAAGAGGGCGACGATCATGCCGATCACCACCCCGGCCACCAGGCCTCCGGCCAGCAGGAAGTTGCCCGGAGGGGGAAGGGCCTGCACCGGGATCGGAGCATCGGAGATGATCTCGGTGTTCACCCGGAGCCGGGACTGGGCATCGAGGTCGTTGAGCTGAGCGGTCAGCTGCGTCAGTTCCGACTGGATCAGCTGCCGCTGGGAGACCGCCGCGGGGTCCACCGAGTCGGGCGGGGGGATCGGATCGGGGGTCGGGTCCCCGGGCGTGGGCAGGAACTCCTCCATGGCGATCTTCAACCGCTCATCGAAGGACTCGAGCTGGTTGGCCAGCGTGCTGATCTGCTGCTCGAGCTGAGCCCGGCGCTCATCGTCCTCGACCGAGGTGGCGAGGCCCTCCACGTAGAGCTCGGCGTAGGCCTGGGAGATCGCCGCCGCCTTCTCCGCCGAATCGATCCGGGTGGTGATCGTCACCACGTCGGTCTGGGGTGTCTGCTCGATCGTCACCAGGGTCCGGAGGGCGGCGACCGTGATCGGATCGCCGAACTGCTCGGTGATCCGCTCGGCGACCTGGACGGCCAGCGAATCGCTCTCGAGGACGCTGAGCTGGCTGACCACGTAGCGGTCGGGATCGGTCGAGAAGACGTTGAGGTCGGACCGGGTCGGGGGCTGGACCAGCAGCACCGCCGACGACTCGAACTCGGTGCTGATCACCGGGTCGTAGCGGAGACCCGGGATCGATCCCAACAGGGCGAACAGCGTCACCACCCAGAACCGGCGCCGCAGGGCGGAGATGACGAATGAGAGTTCCATGAACCTCCTAGGCCGGGCTCCGCCCGCCGTCGGCCCCTGGCCGTGTAGGGGAAGGCCAGCTCATGAGTCTACCGGTCGTCGTCGCGACGTTGCAGGGCGCGCTCGGAGACGAGGCCGACCACCCGGCCAGCGGCGATCGAACCCCGTCGGAGGAAGTAGACCGGACCGATCCGGTCGACCGACGCGCCGTTCGATCGGAGAGCCGCCAGGCCCGCCGTACCCCCCTCGCCGGGACGCCCCCGGCGGGTCAGGATCTGGCTGAAGCCCCGACCGTAGAGATAGTGCTGGTGCATCATCGCCCGGAGGCCCTTGCGGTGGCGGTAGTGGATGATCGCCTCGGGGACGTAGCCGAGGTCGATCCCGAGGTTGATCAGGTCCCAGGAGAAGGCGATGTCCTCGCCCCGGACCAGCGTCGTGTCGAACCCGCCGACGGCGTCGAACGCCTCCCGGGTCAGGCCCATGTTGGCGGTCACCAGGTACGGGTGGCCGACGAAGGTGGGAAGGGCGTCGGGGGTCGCCGGGGGCCGCCAGTCGGCCTGTCCCGGAATCGCCAACCGATCCTCGTCGAGGTGGCCGCCCACGGCGGCGTGGTCGTCGAGGGCTGAGGCGAGCGCGGCGATCCAGCCCTCGTCGGCGATGTCGTCGCCGTCGCAGAAGAGCAGCTTGGGAGCCCGGGCCGCCCGGGCCCCGACGTTGCGGGCATGGGAGGCGCTCCGCAGGTCCGAGGAGTCGACGATGCGGGCGTTCAGGGCGCGCCGGGAGGCGAGGAGCCCGGTCACCGCCGCCCGCTCCAGCTCGTCGGCGGTGTTGAGCGAGACCACCAGCTCCCACGGGTCTGGGTAGGTCTGCTCGGCGAGCGCATCGAGGGCCAGAGGGAGCTGTCGATCGACGCCACCGACCGGCATGACCACCGAGACGGCCGGAGCGTTGGCCGGCGAGCCGGCCGGCACGCTGGACGCCGTCATCGTTGTACCGCTCGGGCCTGGCGGGGTCGGCCCGCCAGCCGTCGGCGCTCACGCCGGACGAGGCCGATGAAGGCCACGTCATCGATGAAGTAGCGGCGGAACAACCGTCGAGGCTCCTGGAGGAACCGGAAGAACCACTCGAGCCCGGCCCGCTGCATCCAAGCCGGCGCTCGCCGCTGCTGACCGATGTACATGGCGAACGACCCGCCGAGACCCAGCCCCAACGGCGGTGGCACCGGCCGATCCCACAGGTCGTGGACCCGGTCGATGATCAGCGCATCCTTCGGATGTCCGAGACCGACCAGGAGCAGCTCCGCCCCCTTGGTCGAAGCGAGCTCGAAGATCTCCTTGGCCACGACCGCCATCTGCTCGTCGTTGTCAGCATCCACCAGCGGTGGCACCAGGTAGCCGCCGTCGGGTCGGTCGGCACGAAGTCGGCGGGCGATCTCGTCGTTGGCGCACACGACCACCACCGGCACCGTCGATGCCGCCAGTCGGGGCCACAACAGCTCGAACAGGCCGCTGCCGGGGAGCCGGGAAGCCAAGCGGCCGGCCGAGCAGCCGGGAGGCGGCGACGATCGGCATGCCGTCGGGGAGGAGGTACTGGGCCCGGTGGTAGACGGCCCCGGCCGGGCCGTGGGGATCGGCGTCCAGGCTCACCAGGATGTCGACGTTTGGGGTGAGGAGCGCCGGGAGCGGGCCATCGGCCTCGCCGGCGACCGCCCGGGCCCGGTGGCCGAGGACGGCGGTCACGACCGGCGCGAGATCGGGGGCATCGACGAAATCGAACCCGAACAGGTTCCGGCGCGCCAGACCGTCGGCCCCGGGACCTGGGTGCTCGGAGTCGAACCCGGTCGACGCTCTCGACGATCTCGACGCTGACGCCACCGACGTCCCTTTCCCTGACATCCATCCGGACGGTTTCGGGGGACCGCCCCGGTTCGGCCCCCAAAGATACCGGACCGAACCGGGCTTGGGAGCGGGTGGCCCATCCCAGGGTCCGGAGCCGTGCAATACACTCGGCCCCGCCATGGCTGTCACCCCACACCCGGCTCCCCGCCCCCTCCGGGCCGCCGTCGTCGGTTCCGGCGGGATCTCCCGGGAGCACCTCGCCTTCCTGTCCGGACGAACCGCGGTCGGTCCCGTCGATGACCGGGTCGTCCTGTTCGCCGTGTGCGACCTGTCGCCGGCCGCGGCCCGCTACGCCGCGTCGACCTTCGGAGCGGCGACCGACCACACCGACCTGGGCGAGATGCTCGAGGTCGCCCAACCCGACGTCGTCCACGTCCTGACCCCACCCGAGACCCATGTGGAGTTGGTGACCCGATGCCTGGAAGCGGGCGCCCACGTGATCTGTGAGAAGCCGATCACCCCGACCGGCGCCGAGTTGGCCGAGGCTGTTGGCCGTCGCCGACCGGACCGGCCGGCATCTCATGGAGAGCCACAACTACCTGTTCAACACGGCCATCCGGGAGATTCAGGGGGCGACCGCCCGAGGGGAGCTCGGCCCGATTCGAGAGGTCGAGATCCGGATCGCCCTCCCGATCACCGACCCCGACGGCCGGTTCGGCGATCCCAACCTCCCCAGCCCCATCCATCGCCTGCCGGCCGGAGCGATCCACGATTTCGTCACCCACTACGCCTACCTGGTGCGGGGCCTGGCCCCCGGCGTGACCTACGACCGGATCTCGGCCGCCTGGAGCCGTCACGGCGCCAACGACCTGTTCCGCTACGACGATCTCGATGCGCTGCTCATCGGTTCCGGCCCCGACGGGCCGGTGCACGCCCGGCTCCGGTTCGACGCCCGGACCGGCCCCGACACCTTCACCGTCACCGTCCGGGGAGGCGAAGGGTTCGCCGAGACCGACCTGTTCCAGCCGTACCTCCGCCTGGTCCGCCCCCGAGCCGGGGGTGACAAGCTGTCGCCCATCGTGAACCACGTGGTCAACGGCCTCGGTATGGCTCGGTCCGGCGTCCGCAACCTCGGCCAGAAGCTGCTCCAGCACACGCCGTACGAGGGGCTCCACCGCATGCTCGACCTCACCTACCGGGGCCTGGCGTCGGGCTCTCGCCTGCCGGTCACCCCGGAGGACATGGTTGCGACCTCGGCACTGATCGACCGGCTGCTCGACGAGGAGGTGCGGCTGTGAAGCTCCTCATCACCGGGGCGACCGGTTTCGTGGGGCGCCACGTCGTGGCGGCGGCCGTCGGGCGAGGGCACGAGGTGCGGGCGGTGGTCCGACCGGCCAGTACCGCCACTCCCCCGATCGAGGTGGCCCGGGTCGACCTCCGCTCCCCATCGGGTCTGGGGGCCGCGGTGGCCGGCGTCGATACCGTCGTCCACCTGGCGGCGACCAAGGCCGGGGACTTCACCACCCAGTTCGCCGGCACGGTCGTCGCCACCGAGAACCTCCTCGCAGCCATGGCCGACCGGGGCGTCAATCGGCTCGTCGGGGTCAGCACCTTCTCGGTGTACGACTACCGGCGACTGTCGACCGGCGAGCTGCTCACCGAGGAGTCGCCGATCGACCTCGACCCGGCCCGCCGCGACGAGTACGCCCAGACCAAGCTCCTCCAGGAGCGGCTCTTCCGCCAGTGGCGATCGACGGCGCTCGATCGACGGGTCGTCGTGCTCCGACCGGGCATGATCTACGGGCCCGACAACCTCTGGCACGCCCTGCTCGGCTCTGAGCTCGGGCCCCGATACCTCCGAATC
>CBDHES010000002.1:0-3076076 GCA_965262175.1 Acidimicrobiales bacterium
TCCTGGCGTACCACGACCACATCGGGGTGGCTCGCAGCGCCGTGCCGGCCAGGAGTCGAACCACATGGCTGATGACGCTGTAGCGGGCCCAGTCGAGCAGCGGTCGGTCCAGGTCGGCGATCACCATGGTC
Source organism: Acidimicrobiales bacterium (assembly GCA_965262175.1). Lineage (GTDB taxonomy): Bacteria > Actinomycetota > Acidimicrobiia > Acidimicrobiales > SZUA-35 > CADEDH01. The sequence goes on from CBDHES010000002.1 coordinate 132, forward strand.
AGGTCGGGCCGGGGTCGCCACCCCAGCGCTCGACAGGTGAGGGCCGAGAGCACCATGAGGAGGTGGGCGAAGATCAGGTAGGCGGGAACCGTGGCCGCACCGAGCAGGACGCCCCGCACCCACCACGGCGAGACCCGCCAGTCGAGGTGCCACTGGTAGAAGACCGCCGCCGGTACGAGGGCGAAGGCCAGCAGCAGGCTCTGCACCACGAAGACGGACACGACCCCCCAGGTGAGGCGGAGCAGCGCCCGTCTCCCCCATGGTCGGTGGCGGTGGCCACGCCCCGGAGCCAGGTCATCGGTCACACCCTGACGATCGTCCCTCCCGATGTCGGCGGGCAGGGTCGAAGGTCCCCGCCGGCCGGAGACACGACCCGACGATGGCGAGGGGCGGGGCCGGGCCGGGGGCGGGGGATGTGACCTCCGACCCTTCACCGAGATCGGGCGCCGGCGCACCGTGGGTGGTATGAGCCCCATGTTGCGCACGGTCGTCACTGCTGTCCACGTCGGCGGCTGCCGGGCCCAGGCCATTGCGGTCGTCGCGCCGGTGCTCGCCGCCGTCCTCCTCGTCACCGGGTGTGCCGCCGACGACACCGACACCGCTGCCCCGACGTCATCGACCACCGCCGTCGCCACGTCTCCCCCGCCGTCCTCGACGAACGGTGACGAGGTCACGACGTCGAGCGTCGGAGGGACGACACCATCGACGGTGTCGTCGAGCGGCACCACCGGCTCGACGTCCGTCCCGACCCTGCCTGGCGAGCCGTTCGAGGGGTTCGCCGAGGCCGGTGACCGGCTGATCGTCGTCGGCGTCGCCCACGACGACTCCCTGAACGTCCGCGTCGGCCCGGGGACCGGGTACCCGGTGGCGGCGACGTTGGCTCCGACGGCGACCGGCGTCGTGGCCACCGGCGACGCCCGACTCCTCGACCAGTCGTTGTGGTACGGCGTGACCGTGGCCGGGGAGGACGGATGGGCGAACGCCGCCTACCTCGCGTTCGAGGGGGGCGTCGACGATGTGACCTCCGAGATCGTGGCGAGTCTGGGGGAGATCCCGACGGCAGAGACGATGCTCGACCTCGGCCTGCTCGTGGCCGAGGATCGGTCGGCGACCGACGTGGAGTCCCGCGTGGTGGTGGTCGTCGGCCCGACCGTCGGTGATCTCGGCGAGGTCACCTACGACGTCATCGGGTTGGCCGACGATTCGCTGTACGGCGTTCGTCTCCACGTCTTCGGCCAGCCGCTCCCGGGCGGGGAGGGGTTCGGTCTCGGCTCGGTCGAACAGACCCTGTTGTGCGGCCGGGGCGCCGACCCGTCGGGCCGATGCGTATGAGCACCGCCGTGAGGTCGAGCGGCTGATCAGGCTCGGCGCTTCATCTCCCCGTGATCCCCGTTGGATCCCGCCGCTGGTGGTGGTGGAGACCTTCCACCGCCGCTCGGGCCACTCGGGCCACGACCGGTGAGGTGCGATGAGCGGCCGCCACGGCGGTCAACCAGGCCGCCTCCTCCTCGATCGTCGAACCGCCCCCGATCAGCAGCGTGCCCGCCCTCGAGCCACCGGCGGCCCCCGCTCGCCTGGCGGCGATGGCGACGTGGAGCAGGGCCGCCTCGACGACCACGTCGTGATCATCGCCAGGGGGCACGAGCCTGGTCACGGTCGCTGCGGCCTCGGCCGGCACCGACGAGCGGAGGACGAGGTACGCATCTCGGATCTCGACGATTCGCCGGTAGAGCCGGCGGTCGATGTCGAGCAACCCGGTGGGATCCAGCCGATCCCCCGACGATCCGGGGAGCACGACATCGGGCACCGACCGGACCAGTTCGGTCCACAACCGACGCAACCTGCGATGAGCCTGCCGGGCCCGCCACCGTCGTGCCAAACCCGGCAGGTACCGGTCGGTCAGGATCGACACGACGGTGACACTCGCCGCAACGACGACCGCCAGGAAGGAGACGAGCACCTGGGCCTCGCCGTAGAGGCGAGCCGAGAGGCCATCGCCGTACGCGTGGATACCGACCTCGACGAGATTGCTCGCTACCTGGACGAGCCCCAGGACCTGGCCGACCTGGAGGAGGCGGAGGCTGGCCCGAATCGACGGTCGCGCCGTGCGGGGATCGGATCTGCTGGGATCGGCGGAGGGCGTCGAGCAGGCCGGCGGCCAGGGTCAGGAGGTAGACGTGGCGATAAACGAAGAAGGACCAACCTCCGTAGAAGATCATGTCGCTGACCGTCTCGACCTCGATCGGATCCACGAAGAACAACCCGACGAGGGCCGCTCCGGCACCCTGGGCCAGCCAGCGACCCCGGCGGCGGGCCACGGCCCGGACCGCAGGATCGGTCTCGGCCGACACGAGGAACTCCCGAAGAAAGAACACGGCGGCCAGCGCCAGCAGGTCGCTCAGCAGTCGAGCGAGGTTGGGGATCCCGGCCGCAGCATCGAGCCCGTAGTAGATGGCCGGGATCGCCAACGTCATCGACGCCGCCAAGGTCACCAGCATGAGCACGACCGCCGCCACGCCGGCGTCGAACCGGCGACCCGTCCACGCCGGCACCTTGGCGATGGCTGCCACCCACACAAGGGCGACCGGTACCAGGCCCCAGGGGGTGGACACGATCCGCTCGAGGTCCACGGACCAACGATCGCCGGCTACGACGGCCCGAACGGGTCGACCCGCAGGTCGAGGGCCGGTCCGACCCGGCGGTCGGCCGCCGTGTCGGGGCATCGCTGGCGCCACCGGTTGCGGTCGGCCATCTGGCGGATCATCCCCGCCAACAGCTCGGCCTCGCGCTCCTCAGCGGTTCCGTAGGCCGTCCGGCGCGCCACGTCGAGCACCGCGTCGGGGTCGACTCCGCTGACGAGCTGCCCGACGCCGTCGACGAGCTCGCCGACATCGTCGAGGGCGGCCCGCTCACCACCGAGGTGATCACAGAGGAGGTGTGCGAGCTCGTGGAGGATGATGTGGTCACGGTGGAGCTGGCTGGTCATCGAGTCGTACACCAGGTAGTCGGCGGCCGTCGTGGCCAGCCACACACCACTGGGGTCGGTCATCCCTGGAATGGCCAGCAGGTGGATCGGTCGCCGCCGCTGCTCGGCGACTCGACGGCAGAGCTCCTCAACGTCGAACGGGACCGGGAGCGGCAGCTCGTCGGCGAGCCGCCGGAGCCGGGCCGACACCGAGCGACGCCGCCAGGCCATCCCCGCCGCCGGCCTAGCGCTCGCCCGCCGGGGAGGGGTCCAGCCCCTCCAGCACCCGGACCCGCTCGATCACGTCGGCGATCGTGCGGAGGCTGTCGGCCGAGAGCCCAGCCGAACGGAGGGCGATTCGTCGGATCGAGGTGTCACGGATCGCTGTCAGCAACTCCAACTCGGCGTCGACTCGGGCCGCCGCCTCATCGTCGAGGAAGTACGCCGGAGAGACGCCGAAGAACGATGCGAGGGCCTCGATATGCGACTTGGTCGGGTTGTCTCGCAACCCCTTCCGCAGCTGCCAGACGTAGGTGCTGGAGATCGTCGGGCCTCCCATCTCGACCACGGCGGCCGAGACCTCTGCCGACGAGTACTCCCGCCCGGGCTCTGGACGGACGACCTGGAACAACCGATCGAGCTTCGCCGCCAGCGTCAGCTGGCTCCCGGCCTCACCCGGCTCTCCGCTCACCGATTCACCTCACCAGACCGCTCACGAAGCGCTCGGGTCCCACACCTGGATCTCGCCGTTGAGGCCACCGGACGCTACCCGCCCGTCGTCGAGAAGAAGCAGCGACACGACCCACACCTCATCATCGGGGTGAGCGATGCGATGACCGCGGTAGACGTCCCGCGGACCGTCCAGATCGTCGGGGTACCACAAGTTGACGGTACCACCGACGGTGCCGCTGGCCACCCGCCCATCGGGGAGCACCGCCAGGCTCAGCGCACCGAAGGACTGCTCGTACACGATCGGCTCAGCATCGGGGCGGCTGGGATCCCAGACGTGGATGTCGCTGGCTCGGCCGCCCGATACGACCCGCCCGTCGGACAGGTGGCTGATGTGCCACACCGCATCCTGTGGCGGTGGATCACCGGATCAGCCAAGGGGTCGTCGAGATCCCAGATCCTGGCCGTTCCGTCCAGCGCGCCGCTGGCGACCCGGTTGCCTGGCAGGGCCAGCAGGTCCATCACCTGGTCGTCGTGGCCGGTGAGGATCACCGGCTCCGCCGAGAGGTCGTCCGAGTGGTCGGATGTGGATGTCGTTGCCCGAGGTGTGGATCAGTCGGCCATCCAGTTCGATCAAGGCGCTCAGCGGACCCGTGGCTTCGATCGCCTCCCGAGGACCACCCGGATCGTCCGGGTTCCAAACGTAGATCGTCCCGGCGGCGGAGCCCGAGGCGATCCGGCCGTCGGCCAGGGCGACGATACCGGCGATGGCGACGTCGTCGGCGGCGGCGTCCCGGTGGGCGTCGAACTCGACGGCGTCGACGGCCTCGCCGGTCGGCCCGTCGGGCCTCCACACCCCTGACCGTCCCGTCGCCCGAGCCCGAGACCACCCGGCCGTCGGCCAGGCGGGCCAGGCTCCAGATGGGCTCACCGGTCGGGTGCCCGGCGAACACGACATCCGGTTCGTCGATCCCGCTCGGCCCGCCACCGGGCACGATCCGCTCGGGCAGGCGGTCGGGGTCCCAGATCTGGAGGGTGCGGGCTCCAGCGCTGGCGACACGGCCATCGGGCAGCCCAACGATCCCGCTGACGAGAAGGTCGTGCCCGGGGAAGCCGATCGGATCCGCCGCCGGATTCTCGGGATCGACCACCATGATCGTCCCGCTTCCCACACTGAACGCGACCCGCCCGTCGGCGAGCGCCGCCAGCTGAAAAGAGTCCTCGTCGCGGCGGCTCAGCTCGACCGGCTCCACACCCGTCGGGTCGACGTCGGGGTCCCCGATGTCCCACAGGTGGACGACGCCGCCCAGGGAGGCGGTCACCAACCGGCCGTCGGGGAGGATGTCGGCGGCGGTCAGGATGAACTCAGCCGACTCGTAGGAGTAGAGCAGCTTCTCACCCCGGTCCCCGACGACGTCAGAGGTGACGAGGCCGTCGGGCGTGTCGACGACCAACCGGCCATCCTCGTAGACCGCCAGCACCGAGCCAACGAATGCGAAGCCGGCGTTCTTCACGCCGGCTTCGGGAGGTCGGGATCCCAGACGAAGCCCCCGCCAGACTCCACGAGGAGCTCGCCATCGGGCAGTGCCACCAGCCCTTCGATGGGGAACTCGAACGGCAACTCGATCGGATCGATCGTCGGGTCGGCGAGGTCCCAGATGAAAACCATGTGGCCGGGTTCGCCGATCGTCGTGGCCGCCGCCAGGTACCCACCGCCCAGGCCCGTGACATGGCCCAATCCGGCCGGGGCCCGGAACGACACCGGGGTCTGGTTCGGGGCTGCCGGATCCCGTACCACGACCAGGCCCTCGCCGTCGACGCTGACCAGGCGACCATCGTCGAGCAGAGCGATGCTCTCGATCCTGACGTCGTGGTCGTCGTACACCTCGATCGGCACGGCCTCGGCCGCCGCCTCGTCGGACGGCGCACCGCCGGCTGCGGAGCCGTCCGCGTCGTCGCCGCTGGCCAGGTCGGGGCCGGCGGCGGCATCGAGCGAGTCGGGCCCCTCGGTCGTCGCGTCGTCGTCGAACGAACCCGACACCAGCAGCGCCGTCGCCGTCAGGGCCAGCCCGATCGCCCCGGCGACCGCCGCCATCAGGATCATCCGCCGGCCCCTGCGGCCGGCGGTTTCGTCGGCCGCAGGCCGAACGCTCGGACCGGGGCGGCCGGGCGATCCCGCCCCGGTCGGGTGGGCGACGGCGACCGTGGTGTCGAGCGCCGTCGGCCCGGCGTCGGGGGCGTCGCCGACCACGCCCTCCACCGTGGACTCGAGGACCTCCGCCAGAGCCCGGGCCGACCCCGGGCGATCACCCGGATCCTTGGCCAGGGCGTTGGCCATGATGGCGTCGTAGCGGGCGCCGAGGTTCAGCGACGGTACCGGTTGGTCGGCGATCCGGACGATGTTACGCCATCTGCGAGTCGGCCTCGGTGCCATCCGGGGCGAAGGGCGGGCGGCCCGCCACCAGGGTGAACAACGTCGAGGCCAACGAGTACACGTCGGAGCGTTCGTCGCGGCTGGCCGCCCCGCCGAGGAAGGTCTCGGGCGGTGCGTGGGCCATCGAGAAGGCCTGGGCCTCGGTGGCGGTGTGATCGACGGCGGCGGCGATGCCGAAGTCGGCCAGCTTGGGCACACCATCGGCGGTGAGGAGGATGTTCTCCGGCTTCACGTCTCGGTGGAGCACGCCCCGTTCGTGGCCGAACGCCAGTGCCCGGGCGATGGGCACGATGTAACGGACGGCCAGATCCCAGCTCAACGGACCGGAGCGACGGAGCTCGTCGGCCAAGGTCCCACCGTCGACGTACTCCATCACCAGGAACGGCTCACCGCTCGCGTTGTAGCCCGATCGGTAGGGGGTCACGACGTTGGGATGGCCGTCGAGGCGGCCCATGACCCGACGCTCCCGCTCGAAGCGCCGTCGCCCGTCCTCGTCGATGGTCCGCAGCACCTTGACCGCGACTCGCCGGCCGAAGTCTTCGTCTTCAGCGACATAGACCGTCCCGAATCCGCCCTGACCGAGGATCTGGGCCCCGCCCAGCCCGGGAATGCCGAGATCGACCGTCTGGTTCTGCCGTGCACCCACCATCCATCTCAGCATACTGAGCAGTCACGATTATCAACTCAGATGAGGGCTTCCAGTTGCGGCAAACCTCGGGCTGCAGCCGCAGGACGCGGTGAAGCGATCGAGATCGGCGCGTCGGTGGCCGTCTCGACATGGCGGGGCGTCCAGCGCTGGTCGGCCTGATCCCCCGTCCGGTCGGCGTGATTCGATGGCCAGCTACGAAAGGTCGCAGGTAGCCGACGCCTCGGCGAAGACCTCGTCTTCCAGTGCAGCGGCTGCCTGCTGTTGCCCCGACAGCTCGAGCACCCGCAACTCCTTGTAGCGATCGACGTCGACGTTGTTCCCGACACAGTCGAGCTGCTCGGTCGATAGCGGCAGGTTGGCGAGGCTGACGGCGATGACCTCCGCGTCCTCCGCCCCACAACCGAAGGACGCCTCGACCACGCCCTCGGCATCATCGGGTGAGAACGGCTCACCATTGCCGAAGAGGTCGTCGATGGTCAGTCCGTACCTGCTCTCGGCCCCCGACGCGCCGCCCATGGCGACAACCATCTTCTCGGCGACGCACCGGGTATCGATGCCGGCATCCTCCCAGGCGCTCCCGAAGAAGCCCTCCTCCGACACCATCGCTTCGACGAGGGCCGTGTCCTCCGCACTCAGATCGACCCCCGAGCCGTCCCCTCCTCCGCACGACGACACGACGACCATCCCGGCCACGATCAGTCTGCACAACCATCGACCATCCATACGAACCTCCACGGCGATGCCGGTCCAAGCGAGGTGTCTAGGGGAACCGCACGGAACGGTCAAGGCGGGCGCTCAGAGCAGGTACTCGTCGACGCCACCGGCTACTCGATCGTGATGCCGCCGTAGTCGTCGCCCGTGACCTGCTCCAGCTTGCGCCAGTAGCGGGGGCCGCCGCCGTTGTAGACGAAGTACCGGGTCTTGCCGTGCTCGTGGCCGTCGACGTTCGAGTTGTAGCCGGTGAACCAGCTCTTGGCGTTGCGCATCAGCATCATCGAGTACGTCTCCCGCATGTGCTCCGACCAGTCCTCCTGGGCGTCGGCGGTGGCCTCGAAGGAGGTGTGGCCGCCTTCGACGACGTGAGCGAGGAGGTCGGTGACCCAGTTGACGCTCGTCTCGATGCCCCGGGGGAAGTTCGACGAGGCCGAGCCGCTCTGGGGCCGGCCAGCATGACCAGGTTGGGGTAGCCGTGGATCATGAGACCGAAGAACGTCGAGGGACCGTCGGCCCAGGTGTCGGCCAGCTTCCGTCCGCCCGAGCCGCGGATGTCGATCCGGTCGTAGGCCCCGGTCATGGCGTCGAACCCGGTGGCCCAGACGATGATGTCGAGCTCCACGTCCTCGGCCGTGGTCCGGATCCCGGTCTCGGTGACCCGCTCGATGGGGGTCTCGCTCAGGTCGAGAAGGCGGACGTCGTCGCGGTTGTAGGTCTCGAAGTAGTTGGTCTCCAACGGGACCCGCTGCACACCGAACCCGTGGTCGGTGGGGATCAGCTTCTCGGCCAGCGCGGGATCGTCGACCCGTTCCCGGATCTTCTCGGCGATGAACGCCGACAGCTCGGCGTTGGCCTCGGGGTCCATGAACGTCTCCCGGAAGTTGCCGAGCCAGATCCGAAGCCGGGCTTGGCGTAGAGCTCCTCCCAGATGGCCCGTCGTTCCTCGGCGGTGAAGGCGTCGAAGCCTCGCCGGTCGGGCTCGTGCTCGAACCCGCCCGGGGTCCGGCTGCACACCTCGAAGATCTCGTCGTAGCGGCGACGGATATCGGCCATCTCCTCGTCGCCGATCGGGGCCGTTGTGCAGCGGAGCCGCCCAGTTCGGCCGACGCTGGAACACCGTCAGGTGCTCGGCCTGCTCGGCCACCACCGGGATGAGCTGGATGGCGGTTGCGCCGGTCCCGACGACGCCGACCCGCTTGCCGGTGAGGTCCACCGGTTCGTGGGGCCAGTAGTAGGTGTGCCACGACTGCCCCCGGAAGGTGTCGACGCCGGGGTAGCGGGGCGGCGTGGCGGCCGACAGGAGGCCGAGGGCGGTGATGAGGAACCGGGTGGTGAAGGACCGGCCGTCCTCCAGCGTCACGGACCAGGTCTGGTCATCATCGTCGTAGTGGGCCGAGGTCACCACTGCGCCGAACTGCATGTGACGGCGCAGATCGAACTTGTCGGCCACGAACGAGAGGTAGCGGAGGTTCTCGGGCTGGCTGGAGAAGCGCTCGGTCCAGTGCCACTCGTCCAGCACCTCCTGGGACCAGGAGTACCCGTAGGTGTAGCTCTCGGAGTCGAACCGGCACCCGGGGTAGCGGTTCCAGTACCACGTGCCGCCGAGGTCGCCGCCGGCTTCCAGAACGGTGGCCCGGAGGCCGAGGTCGGCGAGCCGCTTGATCTGGTAGATCCCGGCCACGCCGGCCCCGATCACGATGACGTCGTAGTCGAGGTCGGTGTCGTCGGTCCGTCGACCGGGGTCGACGAGTTGGTCGGTCATGGGCCTGTCTCCTGCGCTACTCCGAACGAGTCGGCTGGATTCGACCCTACGCCCGGTGGTCGATCGCGCTCGAATTCCCTGACGTTGCCCGGCTGCCCGACCCGGTCGATCCGAACGACCTGGTGCCGGGCTTTGGGGGTGCGCCGACGGTCGTCAGTAGGTTGTGGCCATCCCTTCACGCAGCTCACAGGCACTGGCGACCGCGGCGACCGCCATGTTGCTGGCCGCCTTCGTCGGCACCGCATCGAACATCGCCATCCCGATCCTCGAGGAGGAGTTCGCCGATGCGGGACTGGCCACGGTGTCGTGGGTGATCTCGGCGTTCAACGTGGCCCAGGTGACGTTCATGCTGCTCGCCGGGCGGTTGGCCGACCGGTTGGGGCGACGGCGGGTCTTCCTCTCGGGCCTCCTGGTCTTCGCCGCCGGCGCCGCCCTGTCGGGCATCGCTCCCACGATCGAGCTCGTGATCGCCGCTCGCATCGGTCAGGCGATCGGTGTGTCGGCGATGTTGCCGTCGTCGCTCGCCTGTGTCCTCCCGGCCTTCCCCCAGGAGCGTCATGCCACGATCGTCTCGTTGTGGTCGTCGATGGGCGTGTTCGGCGCCGCGGCGGCCCCGACGGTGGCGGCCGGCCTCCTGCAGGTCTCGGGCTGGCGGGCCGTGTTCCTGTCGGCTGTCCCGATCGCGCTCGTCGCCTTCGTCGCCGGACGGCGAGTGCTCGATCCCGGCGTGGTCGTGGAGAACCCTCCTCCCATCGACCTCTGGGGCGCGGCGGCCGGGACCGCCACCATCGGAGGCCTGACGCTGGTCATGGTGCAGGGTCGAGTCTGGGGCTGGCTTGACACCCGGATCGTCGTCACGACCGTCATCGCCGTGGTGAGCCTCGCCGTCTTCGTCCACCGATCACGGACCCACCCCGAACCCCTCCTCGATCTCGCCATCCTGCGGGTTCGCTCGTTCTCGGTGGTCACCAGCGCCGGTGCGCTCGTGTCGATGTCGACCGCGGCCACCTGGTTTCTCTACCCCCTGTTCATGATCGAGGTGTGGGACTACTCGGTGCTCCAGGTCGGTCTGGCCATGACCCCGGGCCCGGTGGCGCTCATCGTGCTGGCCCCCATCGCCGGACGGCTGGCCGACGCCCACGGCTATCGGAACCTGTTGATCGTCGGCTCGACCCTGGCCACGCTCGGCACGGCGTGGATGGCGTGGCGACTCCAGCCCGACGGGACGTATCTCACCGCGTTCCTCCCCGGCACGTTGACCATCGGCTTCGGGATGGCCTTCATGCTCGGCCCGGCCAACGCGGCGGCACTGCGCGAGGTGCCGGGAGACCAGCTGGCCTCGGCCAACGCGGCGTACAACACCGCACGGCTGGCGGCGTCGGCCCTGGGCGTGGCGCTGATGACCGCCATCATCGGCGACACGCCGGTCGGGAGCCGGATCGATGCCTTCCGGGCCGGATGGTGGACGATGGTGGCCGTCATGGCGATCGGCCCGATGCTGCTCACCCTGACGTACCCGAAGCGTGAGGCCGCCCCCGCCCCGGCATCGGTGTGAGGCCGACGTCGACCACCGGCGGAACGGCACGGGCGACGAGCGGCTCGCGGTGACGGGCCAGGCGTCGGCGATCTCGACCGGGTCGCGGCGCCCCCGTATGCTCGCGCCATGGAGATCATCCCCACGAGCCCGAGCGTCGGCGCCGAGATTCTCGGAGTCGACCTGCGGTCTCTGAGCGACGACGACTTCGCCGCGATCCATCGGGCGTTCGTCGACCACGGCGTCATCTTCTTCCGGGATCAGGAGCTGACCCCCGACGACCACATCGCCTTCGCCCAGCGATGGGGCGACATCAACGTCAACCGCTTCTTCACGCCCGTCGACGGCTACCCCGCCATCGCCGAGGTCCGCAAGGAGCCGGACCAACAGACCAACATCGGCGGGGCGTGGCACACCGACCACTCCTACGACCAGATCCCGGCGCTCGGCTCGATCCTCTACGCCCGGGAGGTCCCCCCGATCGGCGGTGACACCATGTTCGCCAGCCAGTACGCGGCCTACGAACTGCTGTCCGACGCGATGCGCGACACCCTGCTCCAGCTGTGGGCCGACCACTCCAGCCGCCACGTGTTCGGCGCCAAGGGCGCCGGCATCCAGAACAACCCGAGCGCGGCGACCCAGGACGCAGTCCATCCGGTGGTGATCGAGCATCCGCTCTCGGGCCGACCTGCGCTGTACGTCAACCTGGGGTTCACCCTGCGATTCCACGGCTGGACCGACGCCGAGTCGGCCCCGATCCTCGAGTGGCTCTACCAGCACTGCTCCCGGCCCGAGGTCACCACCCGGTTCTCGTGGCGGCCGGGTTCCCTCGCCATGTGGGACAACCGGGCGGTCCAGCACAACGCGCTGAACGACTACCACGGCCACAGGCGGCTGATGCACCGCATCACGCTGGAGGGCACCGAGATCCACCCCGCCCGAGCCCAGCCCCGCCCCCAGGCGACCGCCGCACCGGCCGCGGCCTGAGGGCGACGCCAGAACGGCTCGGGCGACTAGCCGAGGGCGAGCCGGGCGATGGCGCCGTCGGCCCGCCCCACGAGAAGGCTCCGATCGTCGACCCACCGGACTCGGCTGGTCTCGGAGTCGGATTCGAGCGCGGTCACCGGCGATAGATCGCGCCCAGCACGAGTCGGTGCAGCCCACACGATGGTGCGGCCATCGCCTCCGCCGGTGGCGATCGCCGACCCGGATGGGCTCCAGGCCACATCCTCGATGTGCTTGTCGTGACCCGACGCGGCGGCCGGCGTGGTACGGGCGGGACCACGCCCGCCGAAATCCCAGATGGTCAGATCGCCCAGGCAGGCCACGGCCAACCAGCGGCTGTCGTGGCGGAAGCTGATCCGTTCGATCTTTGACGAATAGCCGGACATCGACAGGTCTTTGGCGCTCCAGAGCTTCCAGATCTGAACCGTTGCGTCCTGCGCGCCGGCGCAGGCCCACCTGCCATCGGGCGATGTGACCAGCGAGAGCAGTGAGCCCTTCCAGTCGAATCGGCGGCGGCGGCCAGCTCGCTCGCCGACCACGTCGTGCCAGCCGACGCCGCCGTAGGCTGCGACACCGACCCGCGAACCGTCGACCGACCAGGCGACGGCCGTCACGGTCGAGCGCTGGTCGGCGAAATCGTGGAGCTCGACGCCATCCTGATCGGTGATCAGCAGCCGGGACCCGGCTCCGATCGCCAGCAGGGAGGCAGTGGGCGACCAGGCCATGGCGGTGACCCACGCCGACACCTCGACGACACCCCGTTCCTCGCCGGCGTGATCGTAGATCCGGACGATCCCGTCCTGACCCCCGACGGCGACGTGGGCACCGTCGGACGACCATCCAGCACTCAGTACACCCATCTCGTGACGTTCGAGTTGGACCGCCGTGCCGTCACCGGTGTCGATGAGCGCAGCATCTCCACCCAAGGAACCGGCAACGGCTCGGCCCCCCTCCGGGTGGACCTGGAGCACGTGGACGTAGTCGTCCATGTCGTGGCGCCACTGGGCGATCGGCCCGGTGCTCGTGGCCGTCATACCAGGCAGGCCCGGAAGCTGGCTTCGAGCTCGTCCCGATCGAGATTGCGCCCGATGAACACGAGGCGGTTGCGGCGGACCTCGCCCTCGCGCCACGTGCCGTTGGCCTGGCCATCGAGGAGCATGTGCACGCCCTGGAACACGTAGCGGTCGTCCCACCCGGCGATGGAGAGGATGCCCTTGGAGCGGAAGATGTCCGTCCCCTTGGTGCGCAGCAGATCGCCGAGCCAGCCGTTCAGCTTCTCGAGGTCGAGGTCGCCCTCGAACTCGAAACCCACCGACGTGACCGTGAGATCGTGCTGGTGCTCGGCATCGGGGTCCAGGAACTCGGGCTCGTCGGCCAGCACTCGGTCGATCGAGAACGCACCGACTTCGAGAACCGCATCGAGGTCGACCTTTCCGTGCTGGGTACGGATGATCGGCGCCAGCGTGTTGATCTCACGGATCCGGGCTTCGACCTCCTCGAGCTGACCGTCGTCGGCCAGGTCGATCTTGTTGAGCACCACGCGATCGGCGAACGCCAGCTGCTCGATCGCTTCGTTCTCGACCCCTTCCGGCTTCTCGTCGTCGAGGTGAGGGATGAGGTGCTTGGCGTCGACGACGGTGACGATGGCGTCGAGCCGCAGCTGAGCTGACATCTCGTCGTCGACGAAGAACGTCTGCGCCACCGGCGCCGGGTCGGCGAGCCCGGTGGTCTCGATGAGGATCTGATCGAACTTGTCCTTGCGTCGCATCAGGTTGCCGAGGATCCGGATCAGATCGCCTCGCACGGTGCAGCAGATGCAGCCGTTGTTCATCTCGAAGATCTCTTCTTCGGCGTCGAGCACGATGGCGTCGTCGATCCCGACCTCGCCGAACTCGTTCTCGATCACGGCGATGCGCTTGCCGTGCTGCTCGGTGAGGATGTGATTCAACAGCGTCGTCTTGCCAGCACCAAGGAAGCCGGTCAGCACGGTTACGGGAACGCGATCGTCGGTCATCCCGTGATGATAATCGTTCTCATTCCGGGTTGGGGCGACAGGACCCTGAGCGCCGAGGGGCGATGAGAATAGTTCTCGCTCCCGGTACGATCTTCGCCATGCGAAGCACGAACTTGCAGTACCTGGTGGGCTTGGTGGCAGTGGTGGCCTTGGTGGTCGCAGCGTGCGGCTCGGACTCTTCGGACGAAGCCGACGGGACGGAGGCCGGTTCGATCTCGGTGACCGACGCGACAGGAGCGGTCATCGAGCTCGACTCGCCGGCGACACGCGTCGCCTGTGTCCACGAGCTGTGCACCGACATGATGTCGAGCCTCGGGGTCCTCCCCATCGCGGGACTACCGTGATCCTGCGGCGACCGGCGTGGCCGCGTACTACGGCGACGACGCCAGCGACGTTCCGCTGATCGCCGACCGGGACTCTGTCGAGGAGGTGGCAGCACTCGAACCCGACCTGTTCGTGCTGCGCGACGGTCAAGAGGAGCGCAAGGCTGCCCTCGAGTCCATCGCCCCGGTCCTGATCGTCGACATCACCTCGACCGAGACGCTGGCTGAGGGGCTGCGGAACCTCGGCGTCCTGCTCGGCCAATCCGACGAGGCGGAGGCGTTCCTCGACGGCTACGAGTCGGCGATGTCGGAGCTCACCGACGGTGTTCCCGACGGTGCAGCCGAGACCAGGGTGGGGATCGGCTTCTCGGACCCCGGCGACTACTACTGGATGATGTGGGAGTCCAACGCCATGTGCCAGCTCATCCGGGAGATCGAGGCTGGCAGTTGTGTCTTCCCCGATCAGCCGGTCTCGGAGTACGGCTCGCCCGACGGTGAGTTCGCCGCCGAGTTCGTGCTCGAAGCCGATCCCGAGGTGTTCGTCTCGATGACGTGGGAGGGTGCAACGCCGGTGGAGGACCGCGACGGTCCGGTGTGGTCGGAGCTCTCATCGACGCAGGCCGGTCGGTTCTATGACGACTCGTCGAACGGAGCCTTCGGCAACGGCCTGACCGCGCTGTGGTACGCCGCCGAGCTGTATGCGTTCAACGCGTTCCCGGATGCCGGCTTCGACGATCCCGGGCCTTGGCCGACCTGGACGCCCTAGTCAGGCACCGCGTTCCGGTCGTAGTCGCTGGCGCGTCGCTCGCACTTCTCGCCGGTGCCCTCGCCTCGTTGGCCTGGGGCGCACCGTCGCTTCGACTCGGCGAACTGATCGACGTCCTGAGCGGCCGCGAGCCCGGCTCCAACGCCGACCTCGTGGTCCATCAACTCCGGCTTCCCCGGCTGCTCGGGGCGGCCGGGGCCGGCGCCGCACCTCGGCGTGGCCGGGACGATCGTGCAGGACGTGCTCCGGAACCCCGTGGCCGGTCCCGAGCTGCTCGGGGTCTCGTCGTCGGCATCGTTCGGCGTCGCCGCCCTCTCGGTCGCCACCGCGACCGGGCCGTTCGTGGCCACCGGTGTCGCCCTCGCCTGCGGCGTCATCGGCGGGGCGGCGGTCATCGCCCTCTCGCTAGGTCGACGGGATCCGGTCGATGTGGTGCTCATCGGCTCGGCCGCCAACGCGGTGGTCGGCGCCGGGATCATCGCCCTGCTCACGCTGTCGCGCTACGCGGGGGGCTCGGCGGTGAACCGGCTCTTCCGCTACCTGATCGGAAGCCTCTCGACGGTCGACTGGCCAGCGGTCGAGCTTCTGGCGGTGTGGTGCGCGGCGCTGGTCCCCCTCACGGTGCTGGCCCGACGACCCGTCGAGGTGCTCCGTCTCGGCGAAGACGCGGCCGAGTCGCTCGGCCTGCGGGTGGTGCGGGCCCGGGTCCTACTGCTCGGCCTCGCTGCGGCCTGGGTGGCTCCCGTCGTCGCCATCGCGGGACCGATCGGGTTCGTCGCGCTGGCCTCGCCCCATGTGGCGAGGGGGGCCTCCGGTCGTTCGTCGTTCGGTTCCGTTGCGGCCCTGAGCGCCCTGATCGGCGCGGCCGTCGTCGTAGTCGCCGACGCTGCGGCGCGCCTGGTGGTCTTCCCCCACGAGACCCCGGTCGGGTTGTGGACGGTCGCCGTCGGCGCACCGACGATCATCCTCGTCATCGCCCACTACCGGACGCCGAGCACATGATGAGGCGCCGCACCTGGGTCGTGGTGCTCGTCCTCGGGGTCATCGGCTCGATAGGCCTCGGCTCGACGTGGATCGACCCGGCCGAGATCGCCGACGCACTACGCGGCGCCCCTCGCAGTCGAGCGCATGAGATCGCCATCTGGGACGTCCGCTTGCCTCGGACCGTCCTCGGCGTCGGTGCGGGGGCGATGCTGGGTGCCTCGGGGGCGATGCTCCAAATGCTGGTGCGCAACGCGCTCGGGTCACCGGATCTCACCGGGGTGACGGCCGGCGGCGTGCTCGGCGCCGTCGTGACCGTGACCGCTGGGCTCGGACCGACCACGGTCTCGGCCTCGGCCATCGCCGGCGCCCTGGTGGCCTCGACCGTCGTGGTGGCGATCGGCTGGACGTCGCTGAGCACCGACCCACGGCGATTGGCGGTCGTCGGCGTCGTGGTGTCGGCCGTGGTCGGAGCGTCGACGTCGCTGGTCCTGGTCATCGGGGGCGGCAACCCGGACACCATCGTCCGCTGGCTGATCGGCACGCTGGAGTCGCGCGGCTGGCCGGAGGCGCGGCGGCTCGGCGTCGGTCTCCTCCTCGCGCTGCCGCTGACCGCCCTGGCCATCCCGGCCTGCAACCTCTCGGCGCTCGGCCCCTCCCACGTGATCGCCCTCGGCGCTCGGCCTCGCACGCTGGCTGCGCTGATCCTCGGAGCGAGCTGCGCCCTGGCCGGGAGCGCCGTCGCCGCCGTCGGCGCCATCGCCTTCATCGGCTTGATCGCCCCACATATCGCCCGCCGGTTCGGCGGAGCCGACGCCCGCCAGCTCGTTCCCAGCAGCGCGCTGGTGGGCGCGACGCTGCTCATCGTCGCCGACATCACCGCCCGCGTGTTCACCATCGGTTGGATTCCGGGCCTGGCCGACTCCAGCCTCGGGACACGACGACTCCCGGTCGGCGTATTCACCGCCGTCCTCGGCGGGGTCGCCTTCATCCGGATCGCCCGCCGACCATGACCGACCCCACCGACCCCTCGCGCCTGTCCGGTCGGGCGATCACCGTGAGCGCCGGCGACAAACGTCTGATCGGAGAGCTCGACGTCGACTTGGCGCCCCGGCACGGTGACCGCGATCATCGGACCAAACGGCGCTGGCAAGTCGACGCTCCTCCGGGCGCTCGGTCGCCTGACGCCCGTGACATCCGGCCGAGTCCTCCTCGACGGCATCGACATCCACACGCTGCGGCCGCGAGAGGTCGGCAGAGCGCTCGGCATCCTGAGCCAGACCGCGGAGTCGCCGACGGGCTTCACCGTTCGGCAGCTCGTCGAGCAGGGCCGGTACCCCCACACCGGACTGCTCGGCATGCTCCGGCAATCCGACAGCGATGCCATCCGGCGGGCGCTGGCCGACACCGCGCTCGAGGATCTGGCCACACGAACCGTTGCCTCCCTCTCTGGCGGTGAGCGTCAGCGGGCCTGGCTGGCTCTGGCCCTTGTCCAGGAACCGGACACCCTCCTGCTGGACGAGCCGACCACCTTCCTGGACATCGCCCACCAGCTCGAAACACTGGACCTCATCGCCGAGCTGAACCGCTCGCGCCGAATCACCATCGCCATGGTGCTCCATGACCTGAACCAGGCCGCACGATTCGCCGACCGCATCCTGGTCCTCGACGAGGGCCGAATCGTCGCCGACGGAACGCCGACGTCGACCATCTCCAGCGAGTTGATCGCCGAGGTCTTCCGAGTCGACGCAACCGTCGACGTCGATCCGGTATCGGGGCGACCCAGCGCAACGTTCCATCGCTCGCTCGGAGCGACCGGCCAGAAGCAGCGAGGATCCGACGCGGCCGGCTGACCGCACCATTGGTCTGCTCTCCGGGGGTCGGGCCAGGTCGACGACCCAGCCGACAGGTGGTACCGAGTGCCACGCTCACTCGACATCGTCGGTACCGGCGCGCTGATCGCAGGCCCTGTCCCTGTCCCCTTGGCGGGTAGTGTCTCGACCGTGAGACGTAAGGCCTTCGTCGCCGTGGGGTTGGCGATCAGCGTGCTCGCCGCCCTCCTCATGCTCGCCGATGTCGTCGATGTGGGGTGGGGCATTGCGATCGGAGCGGTCGGCGTCGGCGTGCTCGGTAGCTCAGCTGCGAAGCGATGAGTGGCGACCACGCCGCGTAGCGGCGGCCCGGCCCGGACGCGGGCAAAGCCGGTCGCTCGGGCCTTCGATGCAGTGACGGCTGGGTAAGGAGACCCGACCCCAATCGTCCGGCGGATCGGGCGGAGGTTCCACGGCGCAGGGATCGACGTGAGCATCCGCACAACCTCGATCGACACAGGGCGCTGGCGAGGGAGCGACTTCAGGTCGGGGTTGGATCGGCACGAACGAGCAAGCGCATTCGACCGGCGGGAATAGCTCGGCGGACGTAGAGCATCGGGTGCCCGGCGGCATCGCTGTTGAGGCCCGTCCGAACGAGGACTGGTGAGCCGAGCGGGACCGAGAGTTGCTCGGCGATACGGCGGGTCGCCGCTGCGGCTTCGAAGGCTCGCCATGTGTAGTACGTCTCGGCGCCGACGACGGTGTGCATGAATCCGCGGCCGAGGCCGTCTCGGGCCAGTGTTTCGATCTCGTCGAGGGGAATGGCGGCTCGAGTCCAGTGCTGGTTGTGCGCCATCAGCTCCCCGTCGATGGAGACCAACGTCTCGATCCAGGTCAACGGCCCGGGGCCGAGATGCTCGGCCGCCTCCCGTGGTGCCTCCGTCTCGCCGACAGCCAGGAGGGTCTCGGCGATGGACCACTCGGCCGTCGACGGGTCGGCAATGAACCGGTCGCGGAGCGAGTCCCAGCTTCCCGCTGCCATCTCGACTTCGATCGTTCTCGGCGGCTCGGCGACGAAGGTACCGACACCCTGGCGAGCCACGACGTGGCCGGTTCGAGCCAACTCCCCGAGAGCGTGACGAACGGTCAGGCGATTGACCCCGAAGCGACCGGCGAACTCGATCTCCGTCGGGAGTCGTTCCCCCGGCGTGAACTCCGCCCCTTCGATGAGGTCGAGGATGGCGTCGTAGAGCTGTGCGTGGAGCGGTGCAGGGTCCTCCCGGTTGAGTACCACCCCAGGAAGTCTTCATCGGGCGTATGTTCCCGCCCGACTGGTCGGAACTGGGGACCGCGGTTCGACTGATGTGGGAGACCCTCGGCATCGCCTTCACCGGCACGTTCTTCGGCTGCCTGCTCTCCTTGCCCCTCGCCCTCCTGGCCGCCCGCAACGTCACCCCCGAGCTGTGGATCCGCCAGCCTGTTCGCTTCGCGGTGAACATCGTCCGGGCCATTCCCGAGCTGATGTGGGCGCTGCTGTTCGTCTCGGCCGTCGGCCTGGGGCCGCTGGCCGGCACCATGGCGATCATCGTGGGTACCGCTGCTGGCGTCGGTCGCTTGTTCGCCGACATCTTCGAGGCGGCCGACATGAAGGCATGGGAGGCGGCGTCGGCGACCGGCACCAGTCGAGCCCAGCGGATCACGTGGGTGTTGTTGCCTCAACAGCTGCCGACCATGGCCAGCTACAGCCGCCGAACACGATGTCGCTGACCTGAGTGATTCCCTTGATCCGGAAGAAGTCGCGGATTCGATGCAAACGGATGGCGAAGTGATCCGTCTCAGGACCATGCGAAGCTCAACGACCAACACCCCACTCCGCCGCAACCGGTTGCCGTTCCTGGCTGCCAGTGCGGTCATCGCGATCGCCGCTATCGCCAGCGTGATCGCCATCACCCGCAACGGCGACTCCTCGACCGAGGCCGAGGAGTCCGCGACATCAGAGGCAGCGTCCACCGGCGAGGTGGCGGTTCCCAGCGAAACCGACACCCCGGCCGCAAACACTCCGACGGACGCACCGGCGGAGACTGCCACCCCGGGCGACGAACCGGGCCCCGCCTGTTTCGCCAACGGCGACAGCGCGATGGTTGTCACCTTCAGCTCCCCGACGGCTTTCACCGGCGCAATCACCCACCTCGGCATCGCCCGGACCCTCGTAGGCGAGGCGACCGGCGAGGGGACCGACTGGCGGATAGCGGCCTGGAGCCCCGACGAGAAGGCCTCCGGGGTCGTGTTCGACCAGTTCTGGAACCTCGAAACGCGAGGCATCTTCCTCACCGACGATTTCCTGGATGCTGTGAGCTGCGACGACATCCCCGACAAGGTCGCCGAACTCGAGGCGCTCATCGACGAGATCGGCCTGCCCAGCCTGGATGACCTGCCCGAGTCGGATTCGGTGTCGGCTGGGCCCGCCTGCCTGGTCGGCGACCGTGACGCTATGGCGTTGGAGTTCGAGGGCACCGACGACGACCGCTTCACCGGCGTGTACCTGCGCGGCGACTCCATCCAACTGGTAGCGGGCGTACGCCTCGGCGACTCGACAGATCTGCCCTTGGACGTCCGCGTCGCTCTCCAAACCATCGGGTCTGCTGAGGACGGTGCGCCGATCGTCACCGAAGAGATCTGGACGGTGACCGAGGACGGAATCGGCACACCCGATGGCGATCTGATCGTCGTTGAGTGCTCCGACGTCGCCGACCGGATCGACCCAGCGCTCGACCTGGCGGGTGAGAACCGGCCCCCGTTCCCCGTCGTGACCGACTTCAGCTGCTGGGTCGAGGGCCTCGGCGACGGCGACCAGATCGCCCTCGACGACGACACCGTCAACGGTGACCTCTCCGGCGTCTGGCTCCGTGGCGACTCGACCCTGGTCTTCACCGCCGTCGCCCTCGGTCCGGAGACCGACGACGGCACCGACTACCTCGTCGCACTCGAAGCCATCGGCGCCACCGAAGACGAGGATCCGGTCGTGACCGAGGAGCGCTGGGCGGCCGGGACCGACGCCACGCTCGACACTGGTGGCACCGTCTTCGGACTCGTCTCGTGCTCCGAGGTCGGCCCCGAGCTGGCGTCGGCGGTCGACTTCGTCGGCGACACCCGGCCCGCAGCGCCGAGACCCTGACCACACCACAGCTCGCCCAGCGCCAGCGTCGCCGGGGTCGGAGCATTCGAGAGTGACTGACCTGCGCCCTCCCGGCTGTAGTCCGGGAGGGCGCAGCTTCGAGTCCCTAACGAATGAGTACTGGGTTCGAAGCTTGGCGAGGGTCGAGCTGCTAGCCGATTCCCGACCCCGTTCGACTCGGACCTTCGTTCGCCCGGCTGCGTGGCCCTGGACAGACTTGGCGCCCCCGACAGGATTCGAACCTGCGGCCTAGTCATTAGAAGTGACTTGCTCTATCCAGCTGAGCTACAGGGGCGACTGGATTCTACCGAGCGGCTCCGGCGCCGGGTCCGCACCCCGGAGCCGACCGCGGCCTGGGACCCACCCACCCCCGCCTCGGGCCCGCAGTGGCGACGACGAGGGGAATACGGCGGGGGGACGACGACATACTGAGGTGGTGCGCCGGTACCTCATCCCCCTGGTCGTGGCTCTGGTCGTCGGCGCCGCCGGCTGGGCGGCGCTCCGTCAGCCCGACCTGCCGGCCTTCGAGCCCGACGGTCCCCCTCAGGCGCTCCCCGAACAGGGGGAACTGCTCGGCATCTCCCGGGAGGAGTTCGAGGGAATCCTCGTCGGCCAGCAGGGCCGACCGGTGGTGGTGAACGTGTGGGCCTCGTGGTGTGGCCCCTGCCGGGCCGAGATGCCATTGCTCCAGGCGGCGGCCGAGTCCTACGGCGACGATGCGGTCATCCTCGGGGTCGCAGCCAACGACGACCCGGACGCCGCCCGCGCCTTCCTCGACGAGCTCGACATCACCTACCCCAACACCTTCGACCGGACCGGCGACATCCACGACGTCCTCGACGTCAACGCCTTCCCCACCACCTACGTGTTCGGGGCGGACGGCACCATACGGGCCCGGGTGACCGGCGGCATCTCCGAGCAGCGACTGGCCGGCCTCATCGACGACGCGCTCCGGTGAGGACGGTCGAGCCGTGATCGACTTCGGTCTCCTGGCCAGCATGATCGCGGCGGTGGCGATCCCCGCCCTCGTCGCCCGGTGGTGGTGGCCACCCCGGACCCTGGCCGCGACGGGCGGCGGTGACGAACCGGGCGGCGGGGCCCAGCCGCCGAGCATCCTCGACGCGGCGATAGGCCCCGCGGTGCTGGGCCTGATCGTCGGCCGGTTGGTGGCGGTCGCCCTCGACGCGCCCGGATCCTTCGCCCGTTTCGGCGACCTCGTCGTGATCCGCAGCGGCGTCGAGTTCTGGCCCGGGGTCGCCGCGGCGATCGCCGCCATCGCCTGGTCGGCCCACCGGGAGGGCGTCCACCCCCTGGCCCGCTTGGCCGACCTCGCTCCCCTGGCCATGCTGGGCTACGCCGCCTACGAGGCCGGCTGCGTGGTCCGGGACGGCTGCTTCGGCCCGGTCGGCCCCGTCGGGCTCCGCCCTCCCGGGCTGACCACGACCATGGTGCCCGTCGGGTGGTTGGTGGCGGCGGTCGTCGGCCTGGCGGCGGTGGTCGTCCGCCGCATGATCGTCGCCGACCGACCGCCGGGCCTGGTCCTCGCCGCCGCCGTCACCAGCGTCGCCACCGCCCGGGCCGTCGCCTCGTTCTGGCTCCCCCACGTCGGCGACGGGCTCACCCGCCCCCACCAGACCTCCATCGTGCTCGCCGTCGTCGGTGCCGTGGCCATGGCGGTGGCGGCCCGTCGCCCCAAGCCTGGCGGCGCGGTGGGCTGATCGGCCTAGTGCGTTCCCGACGATTCTCCAAGGCCGAATCGCCATCGATCACGGTACCCTTTCGTATCCGGGCGAGACCGACGATGCCGCGGGCATCACGAGCGGTCGTCGCCGACCACGCGCCTCTAGCTCAATTGGCAGAGCAACGGACTCTTAATCCGCAGGTTCTGGGTTCAAGTCCCAGGGGGCGTACCAGAGAAACCCCAGTTCAGCGGCAATCTGGGAGGCTCGGATGTTCAGTCTCCGTAGTCTGCGTCGCTGAGCTAGGCACCTTTGGTGCCATAGACCGCCGATAGACCGGTCGATCGACTCCTGGCATGGCGGACTGGGACCGGCGGTTCGAGGCCAAGGTCGACCGATCAGGCGAGTGCCACCTCTGGACCGGCGCCAGAACGGCTGCCGGCGTCGGACAGATGCGGATCAATGGCAAGCTGCGGACCGCCGCTCAGCTCGCTTCGGAACTCGAGCACGGCGAGCTGCCTCCAGGGAGCCGCATCAGGTACTGCGGGCACAACAAGCTCTGTGTCCGCGTCGACCATCTCCAGCTCGACACACCGAATACGAGCGCCGAGAGAACCGAACAACGCCAGCGAGCCGAGCGCGGTAGCGGATCGATGCGCGAGGTGACCGGCGGGAAGTGGAAGCTGACCATCGACGCCGGCCGCAACACGAGGGGTCGACGTCGACGAGTGACCAAGACCATGAGCGGGTCTCGCCGGGAGGCCGCCCAGGCCCTCGCTGCATTGACGGCCGAAGTGCAGTCGGGCAAGCGGCGACCGACGGCGAGCCCGGAGACGGGCGCCATCCCGAGTGTGGACGAGCTGATGGCGTGGTACCTCGAGTTCGCTCGGCAGGTCCGCGGCCTCGAGCGAACAACCGTGTTCGGCTACGGCGAGGTGTACCGGATGTGGCTCCATGATCAGATCGGACACGTGAAGCCCGAGCGCCTTACGCCGGCACAGATCGACAACGCCTTCGGGCGCATGCGCCGCAAGGGGCTCTCACACAGCCGGATGAACAACACCCGTTCCGCCATCTCCGGTGCCTACCGGTGGGGCCGACGCCACGGCAAAGTGAACGCCAATCCGTTGCGAGGCTTCGAGCTACCCAAGAGCGCGAGAACCATCCGACTCGACCACGCCACTGTCGACTTCCTAGGGCGACACCTCGCCGCGATGGACTGCCGAGCCCAAAAGGTGGATCTGTCGGTTCCAGAGGACGGCTTCGTCTTCAGCCTGGAGCCCGACTGCAACCGACCGATGCGGCCCGAACTGATGACCCGCCGCATGCGGATCCTCCGCAAGAGCCTCGGAGCCAAAAGCCTCGACTTCGATGCCACGATCCTGGCCATGCGCAAGTGGACCAGCACCGAACTCATGGACGCCGGGTTCAACCCCCCACCGTCAGCGCCAGGCAGGGCCACACCGTTCAAGTCATGCTCACCAACTACTCTGCCGGCCGCGCCTCCGCCGACCAGGCGGCGGCCGACCACCTGAGGGCGCAGGTCCACGGTCAGCACGCCGATCCCGATGGCTAGCCGCCCGACCGGCCTGCGGGGTCGAAGGTCAGGTCGTGCGCTCGACCCGATACTCGCGTACCAACCTCGGACCGTTGGGCGAGGCGGCCGGTTCGTCACCATGCAGCACGTCGGGATCGATGTCGATGCCCCCTGGCCAACACAACGTTCCGGCGACCGGATCGACGGCCACCGCGGCGAAGGCCTCGTCGGTGTCGAGCTCAGCCAGAACCCCAGTGAGCACACCGGCGAAGTCGATCTCTCGCACCAGTCCGTCGGTGAAGACGACGCGCAGCATTCGCTCGGCGATGACTTCGACATCACTGACGCGGGCGAGGGCTGCCATATCCACAGTCTACCGAAGCGGATCGATCGACGAGAGCGGGGCCGGCTCCTGAGCCAACCGCCAATTGGCCAGGAGTTCCTCAAGGTGTTCGGTTCTCCACTGCTCGACGAGCCGGCTGGCCGTGCGAGGGAGCTCGCCCCGGATTATCTCGCCGGTGGCGATGGTCACCAGCGCCTCGTGCTCGCCGTAGATCGCATGGAAGTGGGGCGGATTGTGGTCGACGAAGTACATGTAGATGGCGATCCCGTAAAACTCGCTCAGCCGAGGCACCACTCCAACCTAGTTCGGGGGTCTGACAACACCGGCCACCGCGTCGGTCCCGCATCCAGGCGTGGGGGTCACCAGCCCGGGCTCCTCAGCGCCTGCTCGGCCCTGCGCCGAGCATCGTCGTCGAGTTCGTCGAGACGACGAGCGATCTGTCGCACGGTGACCTGCCTCGAATCGAGCGCATCTCGTACCACCGCACCAGCCATCTCGCTGTCGGCGTGCGACTCGATCATGTCCAGCACGGTCCGCACTACCGTGGTGATGGCGGCGCCGCCCAACGCCGTGATGTCGCCCTCCGTGAGACGACGGCGGTGCAACACCACCGCAGAGTCCTTCATCCGGAACTCGGGCATGACCGTGAGGTGGACCTTGTCCGGGTCGGTCGGACCGAACCCATAGGCCCCCGCCGCCGAATCGTGGGATACGACGGCCCGACCCTTCGACCATAGGACCCAGCGGACCAGGGTGTCGTTGTTCCCGGTCAGCCGGCCCTCGCTAGGCTTGTCAACGTGTCCGGATTTGGCTCGCACGGTGGTGACGGCCACTACGTGGTGACCAACGCAAGCGAAGTCGAGCGTCTCCTGGAGCGCGACGTGGCTGAGCGGGATCGCGAACTGTGGCGGCACGAGCTCGACAATGCGGCGCCCTACGAGCGCAAACCTTCGCTCCGTGCTCGCATCAAGCTGGCGATGTTGTACCTGGCTGATGGCGACTTTAAGAGACTCCAGGAGGCACGAGCACTCGCCGACAGCGACTGGCGTGACCTGCTAGTGGCCGCAGAGTACTCCAGTACGCCGGCGAGCGGCACCACCGAGTCTCGCGTCGACAGAACAGCGCGCCAAGAAAGAGACCGTAGGGCGATCGAAAGTTGGCGGAACCGACCCGAGCCCCCGGCTGGCACGCAGTTCCGACGAACTGGCCCGGGCGGAGCGTGCGATAACACGCTTACCGTGCGTGAGTGGTGATGACGGCCAAGGCCCGACGTACTCGCGCCAGGAAACTGGGCGCCCTCGATGCGAGACCGGCGGGTTGCCGGTGACCGCCCCGCTCCCGGGCTACGATCCGGCGGCCGGTAGACTGGGCACCGTGTCCACCGCAAGGTCGCAGCGGTGGCGACCATGATCTGTCGGCGGTGCGGGGCGGTGCTCGTCGAGGCCGAGGGGCCAGGAGCGTTCTGGGATTGCGCCAGTTGCGACGGCCGGTTCCGGCTCACCGGCGACGGAGAGCTCGTCGAGCGGTGGCTCGGGGCGCTGTCTCTCGTCCTGTACCGGGTCCAGTTCAGCCCGGACCCCCGGCCCCGGGCGACGTCCGACGCCGCCCAGGTGGTGGCCGAGTTGAGCCGACCCGAGCTGGAGGCCCAGCTCACCCAGCTCGTCGACGAGATCCAGTCGGAGCTCGACCAGCCGACCCAGCGTGTCGGGGACATCCTCGACCTGCAGGCCGACGAGGACGTTCTCCGGGAGTACCTCGCCCTCGTCGCCGACGAGATCCGGGGGATCCTGGACAGGTCCCGCCCCTGAGCGGCGTACCGGCGTCGGGGCTCGCGGCCGTCGACGTCACCGATCACGGCCCCGGCGGGTAGTGGTCGTTGCGCTCGTCGATCCCGATCTGCATCAGGTCGGCGACCGTGAACTGGCCTGGAGCGCTGGAGAACAGCACCGGCTGCCAGCCGGCGGCGTGGACGTAGGACTCCTCGTCGCAATCGAGCATGCGGAGGAGGCTGACGGCCACCAGGAGCCCGCCGACCGGTCCCAACTGGCCGCCGTTCGCTTCGGCCTCACCGAGCACGGCGAACCAGAGCGGCGCGTCGTCGGGCAGGATGTTGACGGTGACGAGCTTGCCGGCCGCCACGGCACCCAGCGTCAGGCCGACGCCGAGTTGGTTGGCCACGGCCCCGGCGGTGGGGAGGGCGAAGGTCCGGGATCCCCGCACCAGGTTGCGGAACGCCAGGTTGGGGTTGTCGGGGTCGAAGGGGAGCTGGAACACCTGGGCCGGCAACCAGGTGTCGATCTGCCGGGCCGGTTGGGGGGTGACGGTCGGATCGAGCTCGAAGAACATCGTCCAGTCCACCAGATCGGCGTCGGGCACCTCGTCGAACGACGCCGGAGCCGGCGGCCGGGGGTTGAACAGCGGCACGTCGAGGCGGGCGCCGTTGATGTCGAACCGGCTCCGGACCTGGCTGTGGGCGAACCGGAACGCCGCCGCGCTGAACTCGACCGGCATCAGCGGCCGGCAGACCCGCTCCCCGCAGCAGGTGATCAGGTCGAACTGCTGGAAGAACCCCTCGGCCGTCTCGTACCCGGCCGGCAGCGCTGGGACCGTCGACCCCTGGGCGACGCCCGTGATGGCGTGGGCCGCGGCGAGGGTGGTCGGTTCGACGATGCGGGGCAACCAGTCGTTCACCAGCGCCCACTGGTAGTGCCAGCGGACCATCCGACGAGCGAACTCGAAATCGCCGACGTCGTCGGTCGGCTCCTCGGCGAGGTTCCGACCCCACAGGGCGTCGACCGTGCCCGTCTTGACCATCCGCAGCACGGCGTTGTGGGCGTGGAGTGCGTGGAGGTGGAACTGGGAGACAAAGGTGTTCTCGTCGTTTCGGGGATCGCCGATGAGCGCCCGACCAAGATGGTTGCGGGCCAGATCCAGCCCGTCCTCGGCGCTGAGCAGCAACCCGAACTCGGCGCCCGGCGCCGTGTCGTACAGCTCCGGGCTCCCCTCGGGGCCGTCGGCGTAGAGGCTGTCGAGGTCGAGGGCGGGGCTGCGGAGGTTGTCGAGGTCGGCCGGATCGGCCAACACCCCCAGCCGGGTCGAGGCGTCGAAGGTCAGATCGTGGTCGACGAACTGGGCGAAGAAGATGAACCCGGCCGGGACCGTGCTATCCCCGGCGGCGTTCTCGAAGCCCTCGTTCATCTGGACCGACAGGTCGAGCAGGGTCGCCTCGGCCGGCAGGGCGGCGACCGGGGAGGGGTCGAAGTACCGGCCGAAGTCGTTGCGACGCCACGCCAGCGCGCAGCACAGGATCTTGAGGATCCAGATGATCCGGAACAACGGTGGGAGCCCGATGTAGAGGGCCAGGGTGGGCGAGCGGCCAGCGGTGGCGTCCACCGCGTCGGCCCCACTCTTGTCGGTTGCGGTCGGTCGTTGGCCGGGCTTGCCGTCGACCGGGGGCCGGCGGCCGGCGTCGTCGAGCCATCCGAACAGCTGGAGGAAGCGGGCCGGGTCGACGTCGTCGCCACGCCCGACCGCGGCGGCGATCGCCTCGCCGACGTTGGCATCTTGCGACGGGAGATCGATGCCGACCTCTTCCAAGAGCCGGCGGACGGCCTCGCGATCGCCCTTCTGCTCAGCCTGATAGGCGCTGACGACGGCGCCGAACTCCCTCGACCATCTCGGTCGAGCGGCACGGCCTCGGGCCGGATCGGGTGGGATCTGGTCGAGGGCGGCGAACGCCCCGACGGCCATGGTCGTCTGGAACGACGGTCCTCCATGGCTGCCGGGGACACGACGGCGGGTGGTTGACGGGCGACGGTCGGAGCGGTCGTCGGGGCGGGCGGGCACATCGGGCATGGCGGATCCCTCCTGGCGGGTCGTTGAGCCCACCTTCCACGCCACCCGCCCGTCCCGTCTGCCGAATCGGCCGCAGACCCGGCAAGGGTGCCCGAAGGGGAACGGTCCGGGCCGGGCCCGGACCGCTCCCCCACCGCTCAGCCCCGGAGGGCTTCGGTCGGTGCCAGCCGGGCCGCCCGCATGGCGGGGTAGATGCCGGCCATGGCCCCGATCACGATCGCCGCCGCGAACCCGCCGACCGCCGCTTCGACCGGGATGATGACCCGCCACCCCTGCGAGGTGGCGTAGAGGTAGGTGGCGACCACCCCGATGACCACCCCGGCCGCCCCGCCGAGGGCCGAGAGGATCACGGCCTCGGTGAGGAACTGGCGCCGGATGTGGGCCTGGGTGGCCCCCAGCGCCCGACGGAGGCCGATCTCCCCCCGCCGCTCGATGACGGCGATCACCATCACGTTGGCGATGCCGATCCCCCCGACCAGCAGGGCGACCGCCCCCAGGCCGAGGAACAGCGTGGTCAGCGTGTCATCGGCCGCCGCCTGGGCTTCGAGGGCGTCGGAGGGACGGCTCACCGTCACCTCCTCCGGGTTCTCCGGATCGGCGGTCGACGGCACCACGTCGCGGGTCTCGTCGACCGTGCCGTCGATGATCCGGGTGTAGATGACGGCCGGCGACTCCTCGACCTCGTAGTGGCCTCGGGCTGCGTCCTCGGCGAGGAACACCGCCCGATCGAGGTCGGCGGCCAGAGGGAACTCCTCCAGGATGCCGACCACCTCCACCAGGTCGTCGCCGATCTGGACGTAGGCCGGCCGGTCGAGATCGTCGATGCCGAGCCGCTCGGCCGACACCGACCCCAGCACCGCCACCGGGTACTCGCCCTGGACCTCGTCGAGGAACACCCCGTCGACCACCCCACCGTTCAAGGTGTCGACGAGGTCGTCCTCGGCCGCCACGACCTGGAGGCCGCCGGTCTCACCCTCGTCGATCAGCTCGTTGCGGTAGACGTTGGCGTCGACCGGCCAGACCGCCGATGCGCCGGTGACCGTCGGGATCCGTTCCACCATCGCCACCGACGTGTCGGGTAGCGAGCTGTCGCCGGCCCCGAAGCCGCTGCCGGCCTCGACGGTCAACAGGTTGGTTCCGAGCTCGGCGATCTCGTCGAGCAACGCCGACCGGGACGACTCGCTGAGGCCGAGGACGCCGACCAGGGCGGCGATCCCGATCGACACACCGAGCGCCGACAACGCGGTCCGGACCTTGCGGGCCCTCGGGCCCGACGCGCCGACCCGGAACACGTCCGCCGTGCGCAGCCGGCTCCGGCCGAACGACGGTCGGGTCGGTGGCGGAGAACCGGCGGCCTGGGCGTCAGCGTCGGGGCCGGGGGTGGCGACCGTGGCCACGGTGGTCATGACGCCCTCCCGTCCCGACCCGGCTCGCCGCTGTCGGACTCGATTCGCCCGTCGAGCACCGCCACCCGGCGGGGAAGCTCGGCGGCGATCGCCCCGTCGTGGGTGATGACGAGGATCGTCGTGCCCTCGGTGTGGAGGTCGGTGATCAGGTCCATGACCGCTCGGGTCGACGACGAGTCGAGGTTCCCGGTCGGCTCGTCGGCCAGCACGAACGCCGGACGGTGGACGAGCGCCCGGGCCACCGCGACCCGCTGCCGCTCGCCGCCCGAGAGATGGTTGGGGGTGTGGTCCAGCCGGTGGCCGAGGCCGACCCGTTCCAGGGCCTCGACCGACCGGGCCCGACGCTCCCGGGGCGGTACGCCCTGGTAGAGCAGGCCGTTGGCCACGTTGTCGACCGCCGACATGCCGTCGAGGAGGAAGAACTGCTGGAAGACGAAACCGATCCGCCGACTGCGGACCCCCGCCACCTCGGCGTCGCTCAGCTGCGCGGTGTCGACGCCGTCGACGGCGACCACGCCCCGGGTCGGCCGGTCGAGGGTGCCCATCACGTTGAGCAACGTCGACTTGCCACTTCCCGACGGGCCGACGACGGCCACCAGCTCGCCGGGGGCGATGCGGAGCGAGACGCCGTCGAGGGCCCGAACCGGCGGGCTGCCGGGGAACTCCTTGTCGACGTGGCGCAGTTCGAGCGCCGCCGGCGCCGATGGTCGGTGGGTAGCGACGGGTGGGGTCCGACCGTCGAGGTCGGGGACGGTGGCGGTCATGACGGCACCACCACCGCGGTCCCGACGTCGATGCCGGTGACCGCCACCATCCCGTCGGCGAACATGCCGGTCTCGACGGCCACGAACCGGGTCGTGGGACCACCGTCGTACACCTCGACGGCGTAGTTCCCGTCGCCCAGGGCCACCAGGGCGGTGACCGGGACAACGGTCGCGCCGGTCTCCAGCTCGTCGACGAGCAGCACGGTGACATCGAGCTCGTTGAAATCGGCCGCCGAGTCGGGGACGGTGTCGAGGGTGACCTCGACCGCCAGGGTCGGGTCGGCGTCGGGATTCATCGGATCGACCTGTGAGGAGCGGGCGAGATCGGTGACCGTGCCGGCCACGACGGTCCCGTCGGGGAACTCGACCTCGACGGTGTCGCCCTCGGTGACCCGATCCTGGTCGGCGACCTCGATCGAGGTGGTCACGATCCGGGAACCGTCGTCGACGGTGTCGGTGAACAGCTCGGAACCGGTCGCCGTGGTGTCCGACCGGCGGTCGGTGATCGACCCGACGATGGTGCCGGGCTCGACGACGACGATCTCGTCGAGGTCGAGGCGACCGTCCACGTCGACCTCGTCGTAGGTGTCGGCCAGGTCGTCCTGCCAGTCGGTCAGCGCCTCGGTCGTCGCCTCGTCGAAGGTGTCGTCGACGTCGAGGTCGCCGTCGGCGTCGTAGCCCCGGTCGGCCAGGAACCGCTCGACGACCTCGATGTCGTCGCCGTCCTCCACCCCCTCGACCAGGTCCCGGTCGAAGGTGACGTCGTCGGCCGGGTCGGCCACGATGGCCACCACCGGGGTGTCGTCGACGGTGTAGACGACGTCGCCCGAGGTGACCGTCGAGCCGGCCACGACCTGGATCTCGATCTCGCCGGTGTGCTCGGCGTAGAAGGCCCGGACGGTCGAGGTCACGTTGAGGTCGAGGATCGGGCTGCCGGGCTGGACCCGCGAGCCGGGCTCGACCACCACGTTGGACGCCGTCGCCGCTCCGGGCACGACGACCACGTCGGTCGGGGCGACCTCGCCGGTCTCGGCCCGTTCCAGGTCCTCCTGCCACCGCAACACGGCATCGGTGGTGGCGGCGTCGAAGACGCCATCGACGGTGAAGCCGGTGTCGACCTCCTCATCGTCGGCGTCGAGGGTGGTGTGGTACCCCAACGACGCCAGGTTCTCCTCGAGGAGGAGCACGTCGTCGCCGTCGTCGCCCTCGCTCAGCGGCCGGTAGAGCGGGATGTCGCCGTAGAAGGCGACGACCGGCTGGGCGTCGATCTCATAGACGACGTCGCCCCGCTCGACGACGTCGCCGCCGTCGATGACGGCGGTGACCGTCCCCTCCTGGCCGGCCGTGACCGCCTCGACATCGGCGAAGCCCATCGTGGCGTCCAACTCGGTGTACTCGATCAGGTCCTGCTGGGTCGCTTCGACCGCTCTGAGCGGTGCGGTCTCGTCGGCGGCCGGGTCGGCGTCGTCCGATCCGTTCAGCACGAGGGCCGCTCCGGCCACGCCGGCCCCGAGGGCGGCGACACCGACGACGGCCAACCCGACCCGGCGGCGGCGTCGCCCACCGTCGCCGCCCTGGGCCGCTCCGCCCGGTTGCACGCCGGCCGGTGGGTGATCCGGACGATCGGCCGGGGCGGCCGACTCGGCGAGGGGCGCCATCTCGGCGGCGCCGTGGTCATCACGGGAGATGAGCGACATCAGCCCTCACCTCCGAAGGCGCCGGCCATGATCGGGGCGCAGACCTCGATCGCCGCTGCGGTGTCGGGGTCCTCCGGGTCGAAGTCGTCGCCGAACAGCCCGGGGCCGGGAAGGCCGCCGCCCCCCAGGCTGCTGATGTCGGGATCGTCGACGTCGATCCCCTCGTCCCGCAGGCACTGGGCGAAGGCCAGGAACTCGTCCTCGCTCTCGGCCAGGTCGTCGGTCGAGGGGATGAGGCTCGTGCCATCCAGAAGGCTCCCGCAGACCTCGAACGCCGCCTCGGCGTCGTCGGGATCGATGTCCTGGGGGCCGTCGTCCGGCCCGCCACCACCGTTCAACTGGATCGAGCCGTCGGCGTCGACGGCCGGATCCTCGAGGTCGATGCCCTCGTCCCGCATGCACTCGGTGAAGGCGAGGGCCGCCTCCTCGTCGGTCTCCGACCCTGCTCCGGGGTCGGTCGCGCCGTCGGCGGGGTCGGTGGCGTCGGCGGGGCCGGCTGCCGCCTCCTCGGTCGCCGACGCCTCGACGACGACTTCGGGGACAGCTGACGTCACGTCATCGTCGCCGCTGCTGCACGCCGCAGCGACGAGCGTGACGCCCGCCAGCAGGATGAGGGTCTTGGTGACCATGGGATGCTCCAATCGGGGTTGGGGGTTGTCCGATGGGCTCATGGTCGGGGTTCGATCTGAGCGCTCCGTGAGCCGAACCTGAGCAGTCCCTGAGTTGTCGGCGACGGACGACGACGGCGACGGCGACGGCGACGGCGGAGCGTCAGGTACCGACCGAGAACCCGACCCGGGCCCCGCCGCCCTCGGCCGTTCGCACCCAGACCGCGCCGCCGTGGGCCTCGGCTACCTGCTTGACGATGGCCAACCCGATGCCGTTCCCGGGGCGGGACCGGGCCTTCGGCGACCGGTAGAAGCGGTCGAACACGAGGGCAGCCTCCTCGTCGGCGATCCCGGGGCCGGCGTCGATCACCTCGATGGCCGGCCCCCGGCTGCGGAGCACCACCGGCCCCTCGGGGCTGTACTTGATGGCGTTGTCGGCCAGGTTCTGGACCGCCCGGCGGATCATTCCCGGTCGAACCACCACGGTGGCGTCGTCCGACTCGACCACCACCGACCGGCCGGTCGCCGAGGCCGTCCGGTCGGCGACCACGTGGAGGATCGACCCCAACCCGATGGGGCGAGGGCACTCCTCCTCGCTGCGGACGTCGGCCGCCAGGTCGACGAGGTCGTCGACCAGCGCGGTGAGCTGTTCGAGGTCGGACACCGCCCCGCCCAGCATCGTCCGCCGCTGGGCGTCGTCGATGCCGTCGGCGCCGCTCAGGAACTCGACCCGCATCCGCAACGACGTCAACGGGGTCCGCAGCTCATGGCTGGCGTCGGCCACCAGCCGTCGCTGCTGCTCCTTGGCCACTTCGAGCGCGGCCAGCATCCGGTTGAAGCTGGCCGCCAACCGGCCGATCTCGTCGGTCCGGTCGACCTCGATGCGTCCCGGGAGGTCTTCGAGCGCGGCCAGCTCCTCGGCGGCGTCGGTGAGGCGGCGGACCGGTCGAGCCAACCGGCCACCCATCACCCAGCCGACGGCGCCGACGAGGGCGAGGGCCAGGGCCGCCACGAGAGCCAACTGGACCCGGAGGTTGGCCAGAGCCGTTTCCTGGGCCGTGACCTCGAAGTAGAACTGCAGCGTGGCGACCCCGGCTCCCTCGGCCGCGTCCAACAGTGGACCGTCGACCAACTCTGCGATGGGAAACTCGAGGACCCGGTAGTGGCGACCGTCGAGCTCGACGGTGCGAAACGAGCCGTCACCGCCCTCGCCGGCCGGTCCACCGGCCCAGAGGTCGGGCCCCACCCCGAGCGGGGCTCCCTCGCGGTCGTAGGCCTGGACCCCGCGCTCCTCGTCGATGAAGGACCGACCGGGCTGCTCGGCGGGGCCGTCGAGCGAGGCTGCGACCTCGGCCGCCAGCCCGTCGTCGACGTCGCCGCTCTGGGTGGTCGCCTCCCGGACGAAGTCGGCCTGTTCGGTCAGCTGGTCGTCGACCGCGCCCCGGACCTCTCGGGCGGCCACGGCCCACGCCATCGCCGCCACCCCGGCCACGGCCACCAGGGCCACGGCCACCAGCACCAACGACAACCGGACCGAGAGTCGCATCACGCCCGCTTCGCCACGTAGCCGACACCCCGCACCGTGTGGATCAGCCGCTCACCGCGGTCCGCTTCGAGCTTGCGTCGAAGCTGGGAGACCGCCACCTCGAGCGAGTTCGACATGTGGTCGCCGTCGTAGCCCCACACCCGCTCGTGGATCACGTCCCGGGTCAACACCCGAGGGCTGTTGGCCAGCAGCAGGTGGAGCAGGTCGAACTCCAGCTTGGTCAGATCGAGCCGGCTGCCGGCCCGGTGGACCTCCCGGGTCTCGGCGTCGAGGACCAGCTCGCCGAGCCGGAGGTTGGTGGTCGCCCGCCCGACCCGCACCTCCCGCCGGAGCTGCGATCGGACCCGGGCCAGGAGCTCATCGAGGGCGAACGGCTTGACCAGGTAGTCGTCGGCCCCGGCGTCGAGCCCCCGGACCCGATCGGGGACCTCGTGGCGGGCCGTGAGCATGAGGATCGGACCGTCGTGGCCCCGGTCCCGCAGCACGGCACACAGCTCGACACCGTCCATCGCCGGAAGGCCCACGTCGACGATGATCAGATCGGGTCGGGTCGAGGCGAAGCTCGTCAACGCCGACTCGGCATCGCCGTTGGCCACCACGTCGTGCCCTTCGTGGCGAAGGATGGCCGACAGCGTCTCCCGCAGGGAGCGGTCGTCCTCGACGATTCCGATGGTGGGGCGATCGGTGGACATGGCCTCGGCTTCGGGAAACGGTTCGGTTTCCGACGACGGTACGACGGAGGTGTGAGGAGACCCTGACCGGAACCTGAGCGGAAGCTGAGGATGCTGCTAAGCAGGCGGGATGGACGTCCTCCTCCTCGCCGGCGCGGTCCACCCGCTCGACGGCGGTCCGGCGCCGACCCGACCGCCCGACGCCGTGCGCATCGTCGACGGCCGGATCGACACCGTCGGCGCCCGCCACGAGCTGCTCGACCACCGTTCTCCGGCGACCGAGGTCGTCGATCTGGGCGACGGGGTGATCCTCCCCGGCCTCGTCGAGCCCCACACCCACCCCGACCTGTGCGCCCAGGTCTACGCCTGGGTCGACGTGTCCGGGTTCACCCACCCGACCGCTGCCTCGGTCGAAGCGGCCCTGCTCGACGCGGTGGCGACCACGCCGGAGGGGGCCTGGATCTTCGCCTTCGGCCTCGACTTCCTCCTCACCGCCGGCCTCGACGGCTTCGACCGACACCGGCTCGACGCCATCTCCGACCGGCACCCGATCTTCGTGATGATCCAGTCGATGCACACCGCCTACGCCAACACGATGGCCCTCCGGACGGCCGGGATCGATCACCGCACACCCGACCCAGCCGGGGGCGGGCACTACGACCGGGAACCGGACGGGTACCCGACCGGACGAATGGAGGAGGCGCCGACCATGCCGCCGTTCATCCGCCACGTCGACGCGTCGGAGGCGGCGGTGGCGTCCCGACTGCGGGATCAGTACGAGCGGTACCGACAGGTCGGCATCACCGCCATCGGTGTCCCCGGCCTCTTCACCGCCCGGGATCTCCTCCCGACCTATCTGGCGGTGGCCGCCGATCCGACGACCCCGGCCCGGACGACGACCTACCTCCGCCACAACCGGGCCGACGATCTCGACCGGTACCGGGACCTCGGCGATCGACACCGGATACCCGGGGTCAAGCTGTGGTACGACGGATCGCCCTACACCGGCACGATGCTCCTCGACGAGCCGTACCTCGACACCAACCTCTGCTGCTGCGTGCTCGGGATCCCGCCGGGCACCACCGGCCGGGCCAACTTCGCCCCCGACGAGCTGACCACCACGCTGGCCGAGCTGGCCGCCGGGGGGTGGCAGGTGCTGACCCACGCCCAGGGCGATCGTGGGTGCCGGGAGATCCTCGACCTCTACGCCGGCGCCCTGACGCATGCCCCCGACGACCTCCGGTGGCGGCTCGAACACTGCGCCCTGATCACCGACGACGACCTCCGACGGGCGGCCACGATGGGGGTGGCGCCCAGCTTCCACGTGAACCACGTCCTCCACTACGGGCCCGAACTGCGAGATGCCATCATCGGACCGGAACGGGCCGAGCGGCTGATGCCGATCGCCGACGCCCTGGCCTGCGGTCACCGGCCGTCGCTCCATGCCGACTCGCCGATGTACCCGCCGGGTCCGCTGTCCCTGGTCCGTACCGCCGTCACCCGCCTCACCCGCACCGGCGACCGGCTGGGGGTCGACCAGGCGGTCGGCGTCGAGGCCGCCCTCCGGGCGGTCACCCTCGACGCCGCCTGGCAACTGGGGCTCGACGACGAGATCGGCTCACTGACCGCCGGGAAGCGGGCCGATCTGACCGTTCTCGACGCCGACCCCTTCGCGGTCGAACCCGCCGACCTCGACCGGATCGAGGTCCGGGCGACCTGGCTCGACGGCCACCCCACCACCGGCTGAGGGCCGCCGCCGGCCCGGGGTCGGGTCGAGCCGGGGCGGCCAATGAGCGGCGGCGGGCGTCTACCGTGGTGGTGATGAGCGGG
This sequence comes from Acidimicrobiales bacterium, assembly GCA_965262175.1. GTDB lineage: Bacteria > Actinomycetota > Acidimicrobiia > Acidimicrobiales > SZUA-35 > CADEDH01. Next base: position 36,870 of record CBDHES010000002.1, read on the forward strand.
ACCGAGCCCCAGCCCGAGCCGACCGTGGTGGCGATCCACGTCGCGCCCGCCACCCGGCTGCCGATGAAGGCGGTCGACGCGGTCGAGGTCGAAGCCGGGAAGGGGCTGGTCGGCGATCGGTACCACGGGAGCCGGCACCGGCACGTCACCGTGCAGGCGGCGGACGAGTTGGCCGAGGCCGCCGAGGTGCTGGGAGCACCGATCGACCCCGGCACCACCCGTCGCAATGTCACCGTTTCCCACGGCCCGATCCCCACCACGCCCGGCGATCGGCTCACGATCGGAGACGTCGAATTGGAGGTGGTACGGATCGCCGCCCCCTGCAAACTGCTCGACGACGTGGTCGGGCCCGGTGCCCGGACCGCCCTCCGCCGCCGAGCCGGAACCGTGTTCCGGGTCCTGACCTCGGGCCGGATCGCCATCGGCGACCCGGTCGGTCAGCTGTTGCGGAGCTGATCCCGGAACGGGTTGCCCCGGTTGGGGTCGGGCTCCCGAGGCAGCCCGAGGATGTTGTCGCCGATGATGTTGTGCTGGATCTCGTCGGTGCCGCCGGCGATCGACTGGGCCGGCGTCGACACCAGCACCTCGGCGACCACGTCGTGGTCGGGGTCACCGGTCGCGGCCAGCATGCCGTCGGCACCGACGATCGAGGTGTGGGCCCGGTGGGAGCGGCGGGCCAGCTCCGAGGCGGCCAGCTTGCCCAGGGATCCCTCCGGCCCCGGTGGCTTGCCCAACTCCCGGCCCCGCTTCGCCCGGTTGGCGGTCCACTCACTGACCGACCGGAACGCCAGCGCCTCGATCATCGTCTGGCGAACGATCGGGTCGGTGTTCCGGCCGGCGTCGGCGGCGTGGCCGGCCAGCAGGTCGGGCCGTCCGGCCCGTTGCGGGTACCACTCGTAGGTCTTGAGGTAGTCGACGGCCTCGGCATGGGCCTCGTTCACCGTGCGGCCCCACGGCTCGGGCGGCATGTTGAGCCGCCGCTGGGTGCCGAACGAGCGCTCGTGCATCAGGGTGGCCCGAGCGACCCGCCACCCGGCCCCGACCTCGCCGATCACGTTGGCGTGGGGCACCCGGCAGTCGCTGAGGAACACCTCGTTGAACGACTGGTGCTGGTTCATCTGGCGGATCGGGCGCACCTCGACCCCGGGCTGGTCCATCGGGAGGGCGAAGTAGGTGATCCCGTTGTGCTTCGGGGCGTCCCACTCGGTCCGGGCCACCAGCATGCCCATGTCGGCGTGGTGGGCGCTGGTGTTCCACACCTTCTGACCGTTGACGATCCAGTCGTCGCCGTCGCGGACCGCGGTCGTGGTCAGGCCGGCGAGGTCCGATCCGGCTCCCGGCTCGCTGAACAGCTGGCACCACAGGATCTCGCCGGTGATCGTCCCCGGCAGCAGTCGCCGTTTCAGGTCGTCGGAGCCGTGCTCGATGATCGTCGGCGCCGCCAGGCCCATCCCGCCCCCGAGAGGGGTCATCACCCCGCCGGCGTTCCGGATCGTCGTCTGGACCACGGCGTTGGCCCACACCGGCAGGCCCCGGCCGTACCACTCGGTCGGCCACGACGGGACCGCCCACCCGGACCGCAGCAGGCGGGTCCGCCACTCGACGAGGGGCAGCTCCGGATCCCAGTGCTCCTCGAACCAGGCCGCGACCTCGGCGGTGATGGCCTCGGCGGTCGTCGCTTCGGCGGTCGGGTCTCCGGTCGTCTCGCCGTCGGTCGTCGTCATGGGCCAAACCTAGCCCGGAGGCCATCGGCCGGTCATCACCGCCGGCCTGGGCTGGAACCGGACCGGCGGCTGTGGTGAGGTTTGGCCATGACCCGATTGCGCCCTCACCAGCCCGACGACCTGCCGGAGAAGCAGCGAGCCCTGTTCGATCAGATGGCCGAGGGCCGGGAGCTGACCGACGGCTACATCGGGGGGCCGTTCGACGCCTGGGCGCTCAACCCGTCGACCGGGCGCCGGATCTGGCAGCTCGGCGGATCGATCCGTCACCGGTCGACGATCGATCGCCGCTACGTCGAGCTGGCGATCCTGATGACCGGCGCCCTGTGGAAAGCCCAGTTCGAATGGTGGGCCCACGAACCGATGGCCCGCGACGCCGGCCTTCCCGAGGGCGTGATCCAGGCGATCAAGGCCGGGACCGAGCCGACGTTCGACGACGACGGCGACGAGGCCGCCTGGCGGTTCTGCCGGGCGCTGTTGGCCCGGGAACGGATCGACGACGAGCGGTACCGGAGGACGGTCGAGGTGTTCGGTGAGGCCGGCGTCGCCGACCTGATCACCGCCTGCGGCTTCTACACGCTGGTGTCGATGACCCTCAACACCTTCGAGGTGCCGCTCCCCGCCGGGGCCGAGCCGCCCTTCGATCGATGACCGCGGCCGACGCCGACGACGGGGGTCCCCAGCCGCTGGCCGGGGTCCGGATCGCCGATCTCACCGACGTGGTGATGGGCCCGCTCGGGACCCGCATGCTGGCCGACATGGGCGCCGACGTGATCCGGGTCGAGGCACCGGCCGGCGATGTCATCCGCCACTACGAGCCGATGCGGAACCCGGCGATGAGCGCCTTCTCGATGAGCCTCAACCGCAACAAGCGCAGCATCGTGCTCGATCTCAAGTCCGACGGAGGGCGGCGAGCGGTCCGGGATCTGATCGCCACCTGCGACGTCTTCGTGTCCAACATGCGGCGGGCCGCCCTCGAGCGGCTCGGCCTCGACGAGGCATCGGTCCGGGAGCTGCGGCCCGACATCGTCTACTGCGTGGCCAACGGCTACGGGAGCGACGGTCCTCGAGCCGACCATGCCGCCTACGACGATGTGATGCAGGCCGCCTCGGGGCTGGCCGGCATGTTCGCCTGGGTCGGCCCCGAACCCCAGCTGGTCCCGAGCATCTACGCCGACAAGGTGGTGGGGGCCCACATCGCCTTCGCCATCGCCGCCGCCCTCCACGGCCGGGTCCGGTCGGGGCACGGCGCGTCGATCGAGGTCCCGATGGCCGAGACGATGGCGGCGTTCAACCTGGTGGAGCACCTCGGCGGGCAGACGTTCGAGCCGCCCGAGGGGCACTTCAGCTACTCCCGGATCCGCACCCCGAACCGGCGACCGCGACGGACCGCCGACGGGTGGATCGTCGTCCTCCCCTACAGCGGGGAGAACTGGCGCCGGTTCTGGACCTTCGGCGGTCGCCCGGAGCTCATCGACGACCCCCGCTTCGCCGACGGCACCGCCCGGGTCCGCAACGCCGACGCCCTCTACGGCCTCCTCGACGACGTGGTCATCGAGCGGACGACCGCCGAGTGGCTGGCGTTCTGCGAGGAGAACTCGATCCCGGCCGCCGAGGTCGTCGAGTTGGAGCGCATCGGCGACGACCCCCACTTCGCAGCGGTCGGCCTGTTCCGCTCCGAGGACCACCCGACCGAGGGCCCGTACCGGTACGTCCGGAGCCCGATCCGTCTCGACGGCGACGTCGCCCCGCTCCGCCACCACGCCCCCCGACTGGGGGCCGACACCGAGGAGATCCTGACCGAGCTGGGGTGGGACCGGGCGGCGATCGACGAGCTGGCGACCCGGCCGAGCGCCGACTAGCCCCGCCTCGGAGGCAGCGGGACCAGCACCGAGGTCGCCGCCTTGTAGGCCTCGTACTCGGGCTCACCACCCCACCGCTTGTCGGCGCTGCGCTCCAGGAGCGGCACCCCGCTGACCCGGGTCAGGAGGAAGAACACGAACAACGGCGAGATCAACACCACCCACCGCCACCCGTCGAGCACCGGGACCGCCACCAGGGCCAACCCGGCCCACAGGACGATCTCGCCGAAGTAGTTCGGGTGGCGGGACCACGACCACAGCCCGGTGGTGATGAACCGCCCGGCATTCGCCTGGTCGGCCCGGAACGCGCTCTTCTGGCGGTCGGCGATCACCTCGATGGCGAACCCGATCACCCAGACAGCGAAGCCGACGACCCCGACGACCCCGAGCGCCTGCCGGTCCCGGGTGGTGATGACGGCGAGCACGGCGGCCAGGGTCAACAGGACCCACAGGCCCTGCACCGTCCACACCGACAGGAACTGGACGACGTTGGTCTTCAGGACGTCGAACCGGCTGTCGCCACCGGCCCGGCGAACCCGGGCGAAGAGGAACGATCCGAGCCGGAGGGCCCAGATCAGCACCGCACCGGCCGACAGCAGCGCCCGGAGGTCGAGCCCGTCCGAGGCGAGGAGGGCGACGACGACGACCGAGATGTAGGTGGCCGAGCCGGTCAGGTCGAAGTAGTGCTCGGTCCGAGCGAGGTAGGAGGGGACGAACACCAACCAGTTGATGACGTAGGCCAGCAGGGCGCCGATGGCGAACACCGGCCAGCCGCCCAGCTCGACGCTGCCGTCGCTCCCGGCCCAGGCCACCAACGCCCCGACGACGATGGCCGCCACCAGGCCGGCCGCTGCGTTCCGCTCCTGTTTGGTCACGGCTGGGAGCGTAGATCCCCGGCCCGGCCGGCGCGACACCGCACGATCGCGGTCACGTCGGGCGGTTCACGAGGAAGCCGGGCCCGGCGGTCGGGGGATGGGCGGCCAGTGCCTCCTCGATCGGTTCGGTCCCCCACCCGGGCGTGTCGGGGAGGACGAGGTGACCGTCGACGATCTCGGGCACGACGGTGAACAGCTCGTCGTCCCACGGGAGCCGGTCGATGTCGGTCTCCATGATCCGAAGGTGGGGCACGGCGGCGGCGAAGTGGGCGCTCATCATCGTCGAGAGGTGCCCGTAGAAGTTGTGGGGGGCGACCTGGATCTCGTGAGCGCCGGCCGCCGCCGCCACCTTCATCGACTGCCACGTGCCGTTCCACACCGCGTCGACGATGGCCACGTCGACCGCTTGGGCCCCGAAGTAGGGCAGGAATCGGGGCAGACCGATCAGGGTCTCCAGCGAGGCGATCTGGGTCGAGGCGTGGTCCCGGATGAAGCGGAGGGCGTCGGGGCTGTCATTGTCGTACTCCAGCCAGAACAGATCGAAGTCGGCCAGCATCCGCAGGATCTCCAGCACGCCGGCGGTCCGGAGGTTGAAGTTGAGGTCGAGGAGGATGTCGACGTCGTCGCCGGCGCCGTCCCGAAAGGCGCCGAGCACGTCGTGGATCCCGGTCAGGACCTGGCGTTCGGCGTTGAGCTCGGGGCGCCACGGTCGACCGAAACCGGGGGCCCAGGAGCGGAGGGCGCCATCCCAGTGGGTGAAGATGTTGGTCTTGAGGGCGGTGAACCCGCGGTCCCGGACCTCCTCCCCGAGGGCCCGGATGCCGGCCAGGTCGGTGATCTGGTTGCCGTAGAACCGGTGCTGGGCGATCCGCCAGGTCCCGCAGTGCGACCAGTACACCCGGATCCGGTCCCGCTGGCGGCCGCCCAGCAGGTCGTAGACCGGTACGCCGAGCGCCTTGGCCTTGGCGTCGAGCAGTGCGTTCTCGATGGCGCCCAGGCCCTGCCCGACGACCGAGCCAGCTCCCGGCCTGGTGGCGGCGAACAGCTCGGTGTGGACCCGCTCGTGCTCGTTGACCGACCGGCCGACCACCCGAGGCCCGACCGCGTCGATCACGGCGCTCACCCCGGGTGATCCGAACCCCTCGTCGAACTCGCTCCAACCGACGATGCCGGCGTCGGTCGACACCTTGCAGAAGTGGTAGTTCCGCCAGCCGGCGTCGCAGTGGCGGGTCTCGACGGCGGTGACGGTGACCGGTGCGGCGCTGTCCATGGCGGCAAGCTAGTCGATGCCGTCCGGCCGGCCCCACCTACCGATCGAGCTCCCCCAGGGCGTCCTCGATCCCCCGATGGAAGGTGGGGTAGGCGTAGATCATCGACCGGAGGGTCTCGATCGGGACCTGGGCGTGGACCGCCAGCGACAGCAGGCCGAGCACCTCGCCACCGTGGGGGCCGACCGAGGTCGCACCGATCAGGATCTGCCGGTCCCGGTCGACGACGAGCTTGATGACCCCGTCGGCCTGGTGGAGCCAGCCCCGGGCGGTGTGGGCCACCGGCTTGACGGCGATCGCCACGTCGATCCCCCGATCCCGAGCCTCGGCTTCGGTGAGACCCACCGAGCCCACCTCGGGGTCGGTGAAGGTGACGGCGGACAGCGCCTCCAGGTTCAGTGGCTCGACCGGTCGACCGAGGATGTCGGCGGCGGCGATCGCCCCCTGCCGAACCCCGAGGTGGGTGAAGAGCCCGTCGCCGGCGATGTCGCCGACCGCCCAGACGCCGTCGGTCACCCGCTGGTTGCCGTCGACGGTCAGGAACGGGCCGGTCGGCTCGATCCCGAGGTGCTCGACGCCGAGCTCGGAGAGGAACGTCCGGCGTCCGACCGCCACCAGGAGCTTCTCGCCCTCGGCGACCGAGCCGTCGGCGAGGTGGACGGTGAATCGCCCGGCCCCGTCGACCCCGTCGGGATCGTGGTGGACCTTGGTGGCCAGGTGACCGGTCCGGACGGTGATCCCCTCGGCTTCGAACGCCGCTCGCACCGCTTCGCTGGCCTCGGGCTCACCCTTGGGGAGGACCCGGTCGAGGGCTTCGACGATCGTCACGTCCACCCCGAAGCGGGCCATCGCCTGACCGATCTCCAACCCGATCGCACCGCCGCCCAGCACGACCAACGAGTCGGGCAGCTCCTTGGCCTCGGTGGCGTGATGGTTGGTCCAGTACGGGGTGTCGGCCAGGCCCTCGATGGGAGGGACGGCAGCCAGGGTGCCGGTGGCGATCACGATGCCTCGCCCGGCCCGGAACCGTCGGTTCCCGACGATCACCGTGCGGTCGGCGGCGATCACCGCCCGGCCCCGGACGAACGTGCCGCCCTTGCCGACGAACCGGTCGACGGCGACGGTGTCGTCCCAGTCGTCGGTGGCCTGGTCCCGGATCCGGTCGGCGACCGGGGTCCAGTCGGGGGTCACCGTGGCGATCCCGGCCAAGCCATCGACCCGCCGGGCCTCGGCCAGGGCGTCGGCGGCCCTGATCATCATCTTCGACGGGATGCACCCCCAGTACGGGCACTCACCGCCGACGAGGGCCGCTTCGATCCCGACCACCGACAGGCCGGCCTCGGCCAGGTCACCCGCGGCCACCTCGCCGGCCGGACCCAGCCCGATGACGATGACGTCGACGTCCTCGACGCCGCCGCCCGTCGCTGCTCCGCTGCCTTCCGTCGTGTCGTCGACCTGGTTCGTCTGATCGGCCATCGTGGGCTCCCCTCGTCTTCGGGATCGTCTCGAGTGGCCGAGGAACGCCGGGACCGGAGGGGAACATTTCGTCATCGACGGGAATATCGGCGACCGTCCATGGCGTTGTCGCCCGGTCTCAGAACGGGTCCTGCTCCTCCCCGAGGGCGAACCGGCCGACGCGGAGGTTGACCCGATCCCGGTGGGCGTTGATGTGGACCGGCATCGCCTGGAAGTCCCGCCACGCCCGGTCGAACCGGCGGCTCTCACGGAGGCCGTTGCCGCCCAGCGTGCGGCGGAGCAACTCCATCGCCCGGCCGAGCTGGTCGAGGGCCGCGGCGGCCAACCCCATCTGGCGGAGGTAGTCGGCCTCGGTCGGTGCTCGGCAGGCGGCGATCCGATCGTCGACCTCGCGGCACGCCGACTCCAGGGTGGCGGCGGCCGCCGCCACCGCCACCGCGGCATCGCCGAGGTTGAGCTGGACGGCGGGATGCGATGACATCTCGCGGCCGAGGATGGCCCGCCGTCCGGCGGTCTCGGCGACGGCGTCGGCGACGACCGCCCCGACCAACCCGACCCCCATCCACCCCAGCCACAGGTCGGAGAGCCCGACCCAGTCCTCCCGGTAGCGGTGGGCGACGACGGGGACCTCGCGGAGCGCCTCGGCCCGGTTGGCGCCGAACCACTGGACACAGCGGTCGAGGGGAACCGTCACGCCGTCGTAGTGGACGTCGTCGGTGGCCGAGGCCCGCACGGCACTCCCGTCCCAGGTCTCGGCGATCGTGACCCCGGGCGCGTCGAGCCCGACGACGGTGAACCGGAGATCGAGCGGCTCGACCCGGTTGCCGTCGCCGTCGATGACGAGGAACGCCACCCCGGCCCAGTCGGCGTAGCGACACCCCGACCCGAACGCCCCCTTCCCGGTCAGGGTGACCGCATCGCCGTCGATCGTCCCCCGGACCGCCGACGAGGCGCCGGCCGGGAAGCAGACGGTGTCGACCGCTGCGACCGTCTCGGTCAGGAAGGTCCGATGGTCGGGACCGAGGCACCCGGCGACGAGGTGGAAAACCGAGAGGTGGTTCCACAGCACCCAGGCCGTACTGGTGCAGGCGGCGGCGACGGCCGCCAACTCCCGGCCGATCCCGTCGACCGTCCCTCCCCGGCCGCCGATCTCGGGGGCTGCGGCCAGGTCGGCCACCCCGGTGGCCTTCAGCGCGGCGTAGGCCGACGGGTCGATCGTCCGGGTGCGGTCGGCGTCGTCCGCCTGGGCGGCGACCGCTCCCAGGGCCGGTTCGACCACCAACGGTCCGCCGCCGGGGGCCCTGATGAACCGATCGATCGCCGTGTCGTGGTCGGTGCTCGCCATGGCGGGGACCGTACTAGGGTCGCCGCGATGAGCGCCCCCCTCGACCGTCGGGCCTTCCTCCGATCGGCGGTCGCCGCCGCCACCGGTGTGGCCGCCGCCCCAGTCGCCGCCCTCGTCGCACCCCCGACGGCGGCCGGAGGCGAGCCGGTCACCGGGCCTCCGCCCGACGGGATCGGCGGCACCGGTGAGGGCCCCGGGCCGTACGGTCCCCTGGCGGCCCGCGACGACAGCGGCGTCCTCCTCCCCGCAGGGTTCACCGCCCGGATCGTGGCGATAGCCGGCGACCCGATCGGACCCGACGGCCTCGTGTGGCGAGGCGCGGCCGATGGGGCCGCCACGTTCGACGACGGCGCCGGCGGGTGGTTCCACGCCGTCAACCACGAGCTCGCCGGCGGCCGAGGCGGGGTGTCGGTCGTCCACTACCGTTCGACCGGCGAGATCGTGGCCGCCTACTCGGTCCTCGACGGCACCGACCGCAACTGCGCCGGCGGGCCGACGCCGTGGGGCACGTGGCTGTCGTGCGAGGAGGTCGACCGGGGCCGGGTCTTCGAGTGCGACCCGACCGGCCCCGGCCAGGGCGTCGACCGCCCGGCGCTCGGCCGGTTCGCCCACGAGGCGGTGGCGGTGGACCCGGTCCGTCGAGCCCTGTACCTCACCGAGGACGAGCCGGACGGGCTCCTGTACCGGTTCGTGCCCGATGCCTATCCCGATCTGGGTTCAGGGGTCCTGTCGGCCCTCCGGCTCGACGACGCGGCCCCGGGCCGGGTCGGGTGGGTGGAGATCGCCGACCCGGGGGCCACCACGATGTCGACCCGGCGCCAGCCGGGCTGCGCCGACGCGGCCCGCTTCAACGGTGGCGAGGGCATCTGGTACAGCGACGACCGGGTGTGGTTCACCACCAAGGGCGACGGCCGGGTCTGGGAGCTCGACCTCACCGGCGACCGCTTGTCGGTCGTGTGGGACCCGACGGCTGGGCCGACGCTCCGCGGGGTGGACAACATCACCGTCGAAGCCGGATCGGGGGACCTCTACGTCGCCGAGGACCCCGGGAACATGGAGCTGGTGGTGATCAGCGCCGCCGGTGGGGTCGCCCCCTTCGCCCGGATCGAGGGTCACCCCGGCTCGGAGGTCACCGGCCCGACGTTCAACCCGGCCGGTGACCGGCTCTACGTCAGCTCCCAGCGGGGTTTCGACGGGCGGGGCGTGACGTACGAGATCCGAGGCCCGTTCCGCGGTCCGACCGTCCCCGAACCAACGGCGCCAGCCGCCCGACCGGCCACGGCCGAGCTCCTGGCATCGTGCCGGTCGGTCGATCCGCGGCGGGCCGGGGCGGCGATCGCCGGTGGCCTGGGGGCGGTCGCCGCCGCCATCGCCGGAATCATCCTCTCCGACCGGGGAACGGTCAGAGCTGAGACCGACCTCGATCGATGATGGCCGACCGGCGCCGGCCGACCTCGTCCGGAGCGAAGCCGACCTCGGCCCGGAACGCGGCCGCTCCCTCGCTCTCGATCCGCCATCCGTCGGCGGTGCCGGTCCGCTCCTGCTCGGCATAGGTGGCCAACATCCGCCGGACGCCCCGCTGATCGTTGCCGACGATGTCGCCCGCCAGCTGGCGGACGGTCGGCAGCAGCTCGTCATGGGCGACGACCCGGTTGACCAGGCCCCAGGTGAGCGCCTCGGCGGGGGTCACGAAGTTGCCGGTCAGCGAGATCTCCCGAGCCCGGCGGTAGCCGACGGCGTCGGCCAGGAGCACGGACAGGCCCCATCCCGGCATCACGCCGACCCGGGCGTGGGTGTCGGCGAACGCCGCCCGCTCCGAGGCGATGAGGAAGTCGCAGTTGAGGGCCAGCTCGAACCCGCCGGTGATCGCCGGCCCGTTGACCGCCCCGATCAGCGGTTTGGTCCGAGCCGGGAACGGTGACACGCTGCCGGTGCCGCCCGGGGCGTCATCGCCGACCAACTGCGCCGGGCGAGCGGCCAGTTCCCGAAGATCGAGCCCGGCGCAGAATGCCGGGTCGGTACCGGTGAGGACCATCACGGCCACCTCGGGGTCGGCCTCGGCGGCCGCCACCGCGGCCTGGAGCCCGGTGCGGAGGGCCGCGTTGATCGCATTGCGGACCTCCGGCCGGTTGAGGGTGATCGTCGCCACCCCGTCGGCCACCGCCAGCACCACCTCGTCGCCGGTCTGCTCCCCGTCGGTCATCGATCGTCTCCTCCCACTGCCGTTCCGTTCATCGCGTTCATGTCCCCGCCGACTCGTCGCCGGGGTCGTCGCCTCCGGTCGATCCACCGTTGGCCGCAGCGTCCCGCAGGGAACGTTCGACGCCGGGGAGGCGGCGGATCTTGCCATCCTGGCCCGGGGGCACGACCTGGCCGGCCTCCTGGATCTGGCGGTAGGTGGCATGGGCGGCGGTGATCGACGTCCTGAACCCCTGGTGGTCCTGCATCTCGTTCACCGACCGCTTGATCATCGAAGCGACGAACGGGTCCTGACGGGCGATCGTCGCCGCCAGGTCATCGACGAACGGCCCGAGCTCGTCGACGGGGACGACGTGGTTCACGAAGCCGAGGGATCGGGCCTGCTCGGCGGTGACGAAGTCGGCTCGCCACAGGATCTCCTTGGCCTGGCGGGGCCCCAGGTCCCACGGCACCGAGAAGTACTGGAAGTGGGCCGGCAGGAACCGGGCGTCGTCGCTGGCCACGATCAGGTCCATGGCCGACGCGATCATCCACCCGCCGTAGATGCACAGGCCGTGGACGGCGGCGATCGTCGGCTTCGGGAGGTCGCGCCACCGCAGCGTGTTGGCCACGTTGAGCTCCCACGACCGGCGCTCGGTCCCCAGGGTCCCCGGCGGCCACGGACGGGCCTGGCGATCGGCCAGCTCCTCCGGGGTCCCCAGGTCGTGGCCCGACGAGAAATGCTCGCCGGCCCCCCGGAGCACGATGACCCGCACCTCGTGGTCGTCGACGGCACGGGCGAAGGCCTCGTCGAGCTGCTCCAGGAGCCGTCGGGATTGGGCGTTGCGGTAGCGGGGCCGGTTCAGGGTGACGGTGGCGATCCGGCCGTCGACCTCGTAGCGCACGTCCGTGGCGTCGTCCCCCATGGCCGCATCGTAGGCGTCAGCGGTCCATCCACTCGAAACGGGTCCCCTGCCCCAACGGGGGGAACGCCACCGGTCGCCGCTCCAGGAAGCTGGCGATGCCCTCGCCGACGTCGGGGCCGTTCAACGACTCGGCCATCAGGCCCTCGGCGTCGGCCACCGCCTCGTGGGCCGACATCTCCGGCTCGGTGTTGATCTGGTGCTTGATCGTGGCCATCGAGGCCGGCGAGACCGACGCCGCGAGGTCGGCGGCGTAGGCCATGACCGTCTCGAGCAGATCGTCGGGGTCGACGACCCGATTCACGATCCCCAGCTCGGCGGCCTCGTCGGCCAACACGACCCGGGCCGACAACAGCAGGTCGAGGGCGACCGCCCGCCCGGCGATGCGCTCCAGGAGCCATGCCATCCCGTACTCGGCGATCAGGCCCCGCCGGGCGAAGGCCGTCGTCAGCTTGATCCCCCGGGCGGCGAACCGCAGATCGCACTGGAGGGCGTAGGCCAGGCCGACCCCGGCGCAGGCACCGTTGATGGCGGCGATCATCGGCTTGGCCACGTCGAGCGGGGCGGTCCGGGGAATCGTCTGGTTGGGAAGCGGGTGATCGTCCGGTCCGGCCCGGTGGGCCAGGTCGGCGCCGGGGCAGAACCCCCGGCCGTTGCCGGTGACCACGATCACCCGGACCTCGGGATCGGCTTCGGCCTCGGCCAGCCGTCGGAAGTAGGCGAACTCCATGTTCCCCGTCATGCCGTTCATCGAGTCGGGCCGGTTGAAGGCGATGACGGCCACCCCGTCCGTCACCTCGACGGTGCACAGGTCCCGGTCGAAGTCGGGGAGCTCCGGGGCGGCGGTCGACGGTGGAACCTCGGGATCGGTCATGGGGCGGAACTTAGCTCCCCCGGGCCGGCCGGCACCACGAGCGACCGGGTGACGGCCCCGCCCGCCGACCGCCAAGTACCGTCTGGGTAGCCGGTCAGGAGGGGGCAGGCGCATGGTCGACAGCACCGGACTGCGGATCGAGGGTCTCAGCGGCCTCCGACGGATCGGCTCCGGCGGGTTCTCCACCGTCTACACCGGCACCGACGACGCCTTCCGACGATCGGTGGCGGTCAAGGTCCTCGGGATCCTCGACCCCGACGGCCAGCGTCGATTTCACCGGGAGCTCGAGGCGATGGGCCAGCTCGACGGGCACCCCAACGTGATCACCCCCTACCGGTACGGGTACACCGATGGCGGCGCCGCGTACCTGGTGATGGAGCTGGCCGGCGGCGGGTCGCTGGCCGACCATCTCGCCCGCCATGGGATCGTCGAATGGGGACGGGCCGTGGACCTCATCCTCCCGGTGGCGGACGCCCTCGGGCATGCCCATGCCAAGGGGGTGGTCCACCTCGACGTGAAACCAGCGAACATCCTGCTGACCGATACCGGCATTCCCAAGCTCACCGACTTCGGGATCTCGGCCATCAGGGAGGCAACGGCCACCGAGCAGCACGCCTTCACCCTGGCCCACGCCCCGCCCGAGGCGTTCGTCGCCGGGTTCGATCGGCGCGACTCCCGTTCCGATCTCTACGCCCTCGGCTCGACGCTGTATGCCGTCGTCGCCGGCCGGCCGCCGTTCGACGTCAGCGGTCGCGACTCGGCCCACGCCTACATGCAACGGATCATCAACGCCCCGGTCCCTCCGGTCGGTCGGAGCGAGCCGATCGAGCGGTTCATCGCCCGAGCGCTGGCCAAGGATCCAGCCGATCGGCCTCAGACCGCAGGGCAGTTCGCCGACGAGCTCCGTCAGGCGTCCCAAGGGTCGACGGTCGTCGGGTCGGTCCTCCACGGGTCGGTCGGTGTCTCCCGTCGAGGGCCCATCGACGCGGCCGACCCGTGGGCTCCGCCGCCCCCACCGACCATCGAGCCCGTTCCACCAGCGGTCACGGACCGGTCAGGCCCTCGATGGGGCCGGCTGGCCGCCGTCGCCGCCCTTGGAGCGACAGCCGTCGTCGTCGTGGCCGCCCTCGGGCTGGCCAGGATCGGCGTGCTGGACGGCTCCGAATCGACCACCACCGCGCAGGTCACAACCGGAGGCGACGCCGACGCGATCGATACGAGCGGCAACCCGGGATCCGAGGGGTCCCAGACCGACGGTACCCCCGGCCCCGACGGCGCCGGCGACGGGTCGACCAGCGGCTCAGCAGCGCTGGGCGACGATCCGTCGGGCGGCGATCCGGGGACGGCGACCGATCAGATCGATCCGGTGACCCGGGCCGCGCTCGACCAGGCGCTGGCCGAACGGGTCGTGATCCAGGCGGGCGACCTCAACGACGCCTGGGAGACCTTCAGCACGGCCAGCGATGACCAGGTCCGAGCCGACTACCTGGCGACACCGTCGTGTGCGGCCTTCGCCGAGACCGTCACCGACGAAGGGGTGACGGCCAGCGCCGGGACCGACGTCGCCTACGCCGCCGGCAGCCAGGCCCTGGCGGTGTCGGTGACCTTCTACGACGACGAAGGGCTGGCGTTGGGGCGAGGACCAGGGCTCCTCGTCGAGCCCGACTACCAGACCTGCCTCCGCGACCTCCAGGAAGCCTCGGCGGCGGCCACGAACGACGCCGGGTCCAACTTCGAGACCTCCAGCCAACCGGAGCCGGTCACGCCCTACGGGCAACGGTCCGAAGCGGTGCGGATCGCCACGACGTTCGACCTTCCGGGCGACGTCATCGCAGACCCGATGACGACATCGGTCCGCTACCGGATCCAGATCGGGCGGGCCGTGCTCTCGGTGATCTGGATCAGCGCGACGGCCACCGAACCGTTCCTGCTTCAGATCCTCCAGACCGTGGCGACCCGGTTCGAGCAGGAGATGGCGGCCTACGACGGCTGATCGCCGGTCACGATCCGGGCCCGCAGGGCCTCGGCCAGGGCCTCGGGCTCATCGGTACCGATCCGGAACGCCTTGCCGTCTCGGTAGTTGAGCTGCACGGCGTCGAGCCCCCACACGTTGTACAGCCAGCCGTGGGGGGTGATCCGGATCCCGAAGCCGTACCACCACTTGTTGCGGACCACGTCGACCCGGTGGACCGTGCCGAGGTCGATGACCCGTCGGGGCCACCCCCACCGGAACACGACCCGGACCTCGTCGCCCGCGACCTCCACCGTGAGCCGGTTGAACCCCAGCAGGACGAACCCGACCAGGATCAGCATGGCGATGATGATCAGCACCGCGTCGACCGGTGCGCCGTTGAACAGGTTCGGTACGAGGAGGATGGCCGCCAACACGAGGAAGACGATCACCGGCACCACGGTCGATTGGCTGTGACGGTAGGTCGCGCCCTGGGTGTCCACGGTCGTCGAGCGTAGTCACCGAATCGGACCGGCGGGAACGCCGGTCGTAAGCTCTGGCCATGACGGCGACGATCGAGAACCGGACCGACGACGAGCAGGCCTTCACCGACGCGGTGGCGGTGGCCAACGTCCCCAGCCTCCTCATGGTGCTGGTCCAGCTCACCGGGGACCGCCGATGGTTGGCCGAGCCGTATCGGCCCCGCCGGGCCCAGGGCATGGGCGACAACGACACCGGGGGCCTGCCCGACGAGATCCAGGACGAGATCCGCCACGCCGCGTTGGAGGCGATCCTCGCCTGGCGCCGGGGCCGGCCGGTGGCCATCCCCGACCCTTCCCCGGAGCTGCTGGTCGAGATGCTGTCGTGGTCGATGGGTGAACCGGTCCCGCCCGAGTACGGACCCTTCACCCAGGCTCAGCTCGGGCATCGCCCCGTCGACCAGGAGCCGATCGAGGTGCCCGACGGGTTCGAGGTGATCGTCATCGGCGCCGGGGTGTCGGGCATCTGTGCGGCGGTGAACCTCCGGGCGGCCGGCGTGCCGTTCACCGTGATCGAGCGGCACGACACCGTCGGCGGGGTCTGGCTGGAGAACCGCTATCCGGGGGCCGGGGTCGACACCCCCAACCACCTCTACTCGTTCTCCTTCGCCCCCTACGACTGGTCGATGTTCTTCGCCCTCCGGGACGAGCTGTGGAGCTACCTGGAGCACGTCACCGATCGGTTCGACCTCCGCCCGTCGATCCGGTTCGGGACGACGGTCGAAACCGCCGTCTACCGGCCGGACGAGCAGCGGTGGGCGGTCACGGTCGCCGGCCCCGACGGGGCGGTCACCGAGCTGTCGGCCAACGTCGTGATCAGCGCCACCGGGATCTTCAACCCGGCCGTCCGTCCCGACATCGACGGGATCGACTCCTTCGCCGGTCCGTCGTTCCACACCTCGGCCTGGCCCGACGACGTCGACGTCTCCAACAAGCGGGTGGCCGTGATCGGCAACGGGGCGAGCTGCATGCAGACCGCGCCGGAGATCCAGCACGACGTCGAGTCGCTGACGATCTTCCAGCGGTCGAATCACTGGGCGGCGCCCTTCGAGCAGTTCCGCCGACCGGTGCCCGACGCCCTGCGGTTCCTGCTCCGGGAGATGCCGATCTACCAGGCGTGGTACCGGGTGCGGCTCGGTTGGACGTTCAACGACCGGCTCCACAGCGCACTCCAGAAGGATCCCGATTGGGACCATCCCGACCGGTCGCTGAACGCCACCAACGACGCCCATCGGGCCTACTTCACCAGCTACGTGGAGCAGGAGCTGGGCGACCGGATCGATCTCCTCGAGAAGGTCCTGCCGACGTACCCGCCGTTCGGGAAGCGGATGCTGATGGACAACGGCTGGTACCGGATGCTGCGCAACCCGGCGGTCGAGCTGGTCGACGACCCGATCGAACGGATCGAGCCCGAGGCGATCGTCACGGCGGACGGGCGCCGGCGGGAGGCCGACATCCTCGTCATCGCCACCGGGTTCGATGTGCTCCGGTTCATCACGACCTACGAGGCCGTCGGCCGGACCGGCCGTTCGCTACGCGACGTCTGGAACGACGATGACGCGGCCGCCTACCTCGGCACCGTCGTGCCCGAGATGCCCAACTTCTTCACCCTCTACGGGCCGAACCTCCAGCCGGGCCACGGTGGCAGCCTCATCTTCGTCATCGAGATGCAGCTCCACTACGTGATGGACCTCCTCCGCAAGATGGCGGCCGAGGGCATCGGGTCGGTCGAGATCCGCCAAGAGGTCCACGACGACTACAACGCTGCGGTCGACGCCGCCCACGAGTCCATGGTGTGGACCCACCCCGGGATGTCGACCTACTACCGCAACGAGCGGGGTCGCATCGTGGTCAACAGCCCGTACCGCAACGTCGACTACTTCGCCATGACCCGCAGCGCCGACCTCGATCACTACGTGACCGAGCCGGCCCGCTGACCGCCGCCCGGAACGGGCCGACCCACCGGCGGGTCAGAGACGATCGGCGATCGAACCCAGGCCCTCGATCGTCTCCAGGGCGTCGGCCTGGTCCGACGTCATGCATCGCACGATGACGTCGTCACAGCCGACGTCGGCCAGCCGACCGAGGGCCACCGCCGCGTCGTCGGGATCGCCGACGACCAGTCGGTCGAGGTCGATCCCCCGGTAGCCGGCGTCGACCAGCGATCGGGCCGCAGCCCGGGCCCGGTCGCCGTCCTCCAGGACCAGGACGTCGCGGCGGACGATCGACCGGGGCGTCACGCCGGCCTCCTCGCCGTGACGGCGGTAGCGGTCGATCAAGCTCTCGGTCTCGGCGACCGACAGGTTCGGCCCGCCGTACCAGGCGGTGCCGAGGTTGGCGGCCCGGGCCAGCGACGCTTCGGCATGGCCCCCGATCCACCACTCGACGTCGCCGGTCGGGCGAAGCCCGATCGAGGTCTCGGCGACCCCCAACCGCTCGCTGCCCGCCGAACGGCCGGCCAGGAGATCCTGGACGACCCGGATCATCTCGTCGGTGACCGCCCCCCGGGTCTCCATGCGGGCCCCGAACGCGGCGAACTGGGCCCGTCCCGACCCGATGCCGGTCTGGACGATGAACGGAGCGTCGACCATCGCCGCCAGGGTCCCGACGTGCTCGGCGACCAGGACCGGATGCCACAGCGGGAGCAGGAACAGGCAGCCGGCCGGCCGATCGGGCCAGTGGGCCAGGAGCCGGCCGAGGGTCGGCGTGTTCTGCATGTACTGGGCCCGTTGGGCGTGGTGGTCGCCGACGCTCAGCGAGGTGAAGCCCGACCGGTAGGCGGCGGTCGCCCGCTCGACCATCGAGGTGACCACCGCCGGGGGCTCGTGCTGGAGCGACGACGAGAGCGAGATACCGATGCGCACCCGCCCAGCCTAGGAGCCGGTGCCGAGCCGCAGCGGCTCGTCGACCGGCACGGCCGGCTCGAACGCGTCCCGGAGCTGGGCGATGACGAGGTCGAGGTCCCGAACCGGGCCCGGGCTGGTCAGGGTGGTGACGAGGCGGGACGGCGTGATGAGGGTGACGTCGGGCCCCACCGCCCACCCCATCCTGACCTCGTCGGGGAGCGCCAACACGTCGCTCAGGACGATGAGGCCGGCGTGAGGTACCGGACCGGCAGCGGGAGCCACCGACCGCAGCCGGGCTCGGAGATCGTCGACCATCGGATGGGGACGGTGCCCGGCGGGGCCGGCGGCGACGACTCCATCGTCGGCCAGCTCCAGCCGCTCGGAGCACACCAGCGATGTGATGACGTAGATGCCGGCCGGCCCGACCGCCAGGTGGTCGATCGTGGAGGCGGGCCCCGGTCGCTCCGCATCGTCGTGGACCACGGGGCACACATCGTGGATGGCTCGAACGCCGGGGGCGGCCTCGATCAGGTCGCGGACCTCGGCCCGGAAATCGCCGTCGACCGCCCGGGCCAACGCCACCCGGAGCGATGCCACCGCGTCGTGCTCCGCGCTGTTGCGAGGCCGGGTGCGCCCGGTCGCCTCCAACGCCGAGGCCGCCACCGCGGCGAGGCTCGACGAGGCGTAGCGGGACGGCGGGAGCGGCGGTGGCCCCTCGGTCGGGGCGCCGGGGCGACCACCGGTGGCCGCTGCACCCTCGTACTGCCGCTGGGCCAGGACGAGAGCGGTTGCCAGTGCGGCGATCAGCACCGCCAGGGCCATCGAGAGAACGAGTACGAGCATGCCGAACCCCCATGTCGGGAGAATGCCGTTGCCGGTCACGCAGCCTAGTTCATGCGTGGGTCGCCTTACCCAAGCGGCGCCGCCGATCGATCAGCGGTCGGTCAGCGGGGCGTCAACCGCTCGGTGCCGACCGCCGCCGCGGCCACCGCGCCCGGGCTGTACACCATCGGGAGGAGCTGCCCGGCCAGCCACGCCGGACGCTGATCGAGGTCGTGACCGCTGCCCCGAACACCGCTGACCCCGTGAGGCACGACCCAGCCGGAGCGGTCCCAATCCGCCAGGTCGAAGGCGTAGCGGGCGACGGACGACGTGGCGGCCCGTGCGCCGGTGGACGGGTTCACGCTGGCCGCCCGGACCGTGTCGCCGTCGCCGCCACACCCGTCCGCCGGCGGGTGGAGGTCGGCCGCCTCGGGGCGGGCGGCGGCGAGGGGGTGGGGGCACACCATCGTGTGGGCCCCGTCCCATCGCCACCGATCGGGGTCGGGTCCATGGGCCGCCGCAAGGTCCGCTGCGACCCGGTCGACGATCGTGCCCAGCGTCGCCGCCAGGTCGTCGGCCACGCCGGGCACGGCCGACCATCGCCCGGTCCGGGCCAGGGTCGAGGCGCCTTCGAACAACATGCGGGCACCGTGGACCGGGGCCGGCCAGCCGGCTTCGGCGAGCCACGGGTCGGTGACCGCCAGCCGAGCACCGACCTCGTCGGCCCAGGCCAGCCGGAGGGCGGTGTAGATCAGGGGTGGAGCCTCGGCACCGTCCATCGTGGCGTCCCAGTCGGCCAGGCGAGCGAGGACGGCCCGGCCGAGCTCGGTGGTCGGCCGGGCCTGCCCGAAGACCTGGATCATGCTGGGGGCGACGAGCGAACGGACGTCGCGATGGATGACGGTCATGTCGTCGACCGTGGCCGCCGTCGTGGTCTCGAGCAGCTCGACGATCCGGTCGTGACGGGCCGACGATGCGAAGTCGAGGCTGATGTAGGGGCCGGACCGGGCGATGAGGTTGTTGGCCGTGACCAGGAACCCGCGCTCGGGGTTGCGCCACCGGGGCAACCGATCGTCGGCCACCGGCGCCCGATCACCCCAGGCGTGGGCCCCGTCGCCGGGCACCGGCACCCACCGGCTGACCGGTGGCCGGTCGACCAGTCGACCGCGGACCCGGTAGGAGATCGTGCCGGCGGTGTCGGCCGAGAGCATCGAATTGACCGGGATGACCCACCGGTCGACCGCCGCCTCGACCTCGGCGACCGAACCGGAGCCCAGCATCGGCCACAGGCAGTCGAAGGTCGAGTCGGGCCCGTGGAGCCCGGTCCAGGCCATCGACAGCGACGGTCCGGGACCGTCCGGGTCGCCGAGGACGACCGGGCCCCGGTCGGTCCGGGCGCATCGAACCTCGACGGGCTGCTCGTCCCGGACCTCGATCCGCTCGACCCGATCGACGGTGACCGGTCCGGCCTCGACGAACACATCGGTGTCGTCGGCCATGCCGTGGGTGATGCACCAGGCGACGGACTCGTTGTGGCCGAAGTGAGGGAAGCCCGGCACCCCGGGGAACCCGAGGCCGATCGCGTCGAACACATCGCACGCCAGGTGGAACTGGTGGTAGACGTTGGGGAACTCGATACCCCGGTGGGGGTCGCCGGCCAGCAGCGGTAGGCCGGACGCGGTCCGAGAGCCGGCAACCGCCCAGGAGTTCGACGCCCCGTCACCCTCGACCGCTCCCCCGTCGGCCGAGCCGGCCTCGACGGTCGCCAGCCATGACAGGGCGCCGGCCACCACGGCCTCGGCGTCGGCCAGCAGCTCGAGGTGGTCGGGACCGATCGCCACCCCGGTCGGCGCCGTGTCGGCGGATCGGCCGGCCATAACGCCGCCCACGCCATCGGCGACGATCGGCGTCTCGGCCAGTGGGTCACCGGCCATCGCCACCGCCGCGTCGACCCCGGCCCGGGCCACCACCGCCCCTCGCCACAGCTTGCGGTGGAGCGTCCCCATGAAGAGGTGCCGGACCTTGTAGACGAGGAGGCAGTGCCACGGCTCCCACGGCTCGGGGGCGGCCGGGTGGTGGGCGAACTCGGGGGGCAGCTCCCGGCCGGGGGTCTCCAGCCAGCCGTTCACCCCCCGGGCGTAGGCCTCGGTCATCGCCCGGGTGGCGGGCGCCAGCGCCGCCCAGTCGGCCCGAGCCGCCGTCGCCAAGTCGAGGCGACGGAAGAAGGCATCCTCCCGGACCGCGGCGCGGCCCACCACCTCGGCCCATCGACCGAGGCCCCGCCGTCGATCCCACTCCATCTGCCACAGCCGGTCATCGGCCGCCACCCAGCCCTGGGCCCAGAACGCGCCGTGGGCCGTGGCGGCGCGGGCGTGGGCGATGCCCCAGGTGTCCCTCGTCACGGTGACCGGGCCCCCGAGATCGATGGGGACGGAAACCGGAGGGTGGACGGCCATGGCTGGCGAGACTAGTCAGGGAACAGGAGTGCCGGGAACCTGGTTCCCGGCACCACTCGAACAAGCCCGACCATCGCACCTCGAACCCCCCTGGAGGCCGATCCCATGGTTACCGTCCGCAACGCTGCTGCCGAGGCGTCGTCGATTCTCGGCGACGGCACCGCCGGCCGAGTGCTGGAGCCCTCGCCACCGGCGATCGACGACGGCCAGTTCTACGCCGACGATCCGGTCAACGCCCCGGTCGACGCCGCCCGGGTGGTCTCGTTCATCGGCGGCGACCGAACCTGGCACGACGAGGTGGCCGAACGGCCCGACCTCGAAGGGTGGGCCGCCGAGCGGTGGCTGGCGGGATCCCGTCGGCTCCCGCCGCTCCCCGAGGGCCTTGTCGCGGCCCGGACCGACCTCCACCGTCTCGCCACCTATGTGGTGGCGCCGGCCCGCCATCGGGCCAATGGCAAGTTCGGGCTGCGATGGACCCTCGGCGGGTTCGGAACCCCGTTCTTCGGTGATGACGTCCAGATCCGGGTCGCCGGCGACGAGCTGATCGTCCAGGAGGGCGACTCGGTCCGGTCGACCCCGATCACGACGCTGGCCGCCGCCGCGGCGTTCATCGGTGGCGAGATCGACCCGAAGACGGCGGCCGAGCACGACTCGCCGCCGGTCGGCGACGTCGACACCGACCTCGGGGTCTCGGCCGCCGTCACCGACTTCCTCGGCTCGTGGTGGGGCCTCGGGACGGCCGCCCTGGAACAGCTGCGGGCCGACGAACACTCGGTCGACCCGAGCCGGGTCCAACTGTGGCCCGGTCACTTCGACCCGGCGATCGAAGCGGGCGATGAGGACCGTCGGGCGTCCTACGGTGCGTCGCCGGGCGACGCGACCTCCGACGAGCCCTACCTGTACGTGAGTGTCTGGTGGCCCGACCGGTTGTCGCTCGACACCGCCGACTCCTACTGGAACGCCGACGGGTTCGTCGGGGCTCGGCTCTCCTACGCCGACCTGGTCACGGCGGACGATCAGGTGGCGGCGGCCGTCGAGTTCTACCGCGCCGGACGGGACCGGCTGCGGGCCGGCTGATCCGGGGGGCGCCCGGGCTCAGGCCAGGTCGGCCAGGATGGCCCGCAGCGCCTCGGCGTCGGCGGGTCCGTTGACCGGGATCGAGAACTCGATCCGATCGACCCGATCCCGGTACCGGTCGTTGAGGGCGGCGGCGATGCGGTCGTGGGTGGCGACGGTCGCCACCGTGTGCAGCATCTCATCGGTCACCAGGCCCGGCAGGTCGTCCCATCGTTGCTGCCGGGAGTACCGCGACGCCTCCTCGGCGACGTCGGCCCAGCCGTGACGCTCGAAGGTCCGCCGGTAGCTCGGTGTCGACAGGTAGAACGCCACCCGGGCCCGGACGGTCTCGGCCACCTCCGCCAACGTGGCGTCGTCGGGGGCCGTGCCGACCAGCGGCTTGATGCAGACCTCGACGTCGTCGACCGACCGACCCGACCGGGCCGCGCCCGTGGCCATCGCCGGGACCACGTCGAGGTCGATGAAGCGGGGGGTGCACACCGGGTGGAGGCGGATCCCGTCGGCGACCTCGGCGGCGACGGCGCACATGTTGGGTCCGATGGCCGCGACGTGGATCGGGATCTCGGGGTGGTCGATGGGTCCGGGGTCGAACAACGGCACCATCAGGTCGAGGGTGTACCGCTCGCTCTCGAAGGTCAGCGGGGTGCGGTCCTGCCAGCTTCGCCACACGGCCCGGACCGCTCCCACGTAGTCCCGCATCCACGGCGCCGGCGGGTGCCAGTCGAGGCCGAACCGTCGCCGGACGTGGGCCCGCACCTGGCTCCCGAGGCCGAGGATGAACCGACCGCCGGACAGCTTCTGGAGCGACCAGGCCGACATGGCGGTGACGGTCGGCGACCGGGGGAAGGCCATGGCGACCGACGTGCCCAGCCCGATCGAGCTGGTGGCGGCGGCCCCCAGGGCCAGCAGCTGGTACGGGTCGTCCTTGGTCTCCTCGACCAGGACCGCGTCGAGCCCCAGCTCCTCCGCCTGGGCGGCACCGGCGCCGAAGGCGTCGATCCGGAGGGGGTTCTCGGGGTCCCGGAGCCCCGGGTCCAGCTTGCCGAGCGGCAACAGGCTCTCGACCAACATCATCCATCTCCTCGTGCTCGTCTCGTCTTCGTTCGATCGGCCCGCCATACTGTCGGCCGATGCGGGTTCCATGCCACCACCTCCGCCGATCGGGCGCGCCCCGACGACTGGCCCTCCTGGCGGTGGCCACGCTCGCCGCCCTGGTGGTCCTGACCCCGATCTCCTCCCCGCCGGTCGGAGCGACGACCGACGATCCGGACGCCGGCAGTGGACCAGAGGCCGACGCCGACGAACCGCCGGGCGATGGGCCGGCTGGTCGAGC
The DNA here is from genome assembly GCA_965262175.1 of Acidimicrobiales bacterium. Lineage (GTDB taxonomy): Bacteria > Actinomycetota > Acidimicrobiia > Acidimicrobiales > SZUA-35 > CADEDH01. The sequence goes on from CBDHES010000002.1 coordinate 60,416, forward strand.
GGCCCCGCCAGCCGACGAGATCACGGTCGTCATGACCGAGCTCGAGCCGTTCGTGATCGACGACGACGGCGACCCCGATGGGTTCTACGTCGAGATCTGGCAGGAGGTGGCCTCCGAGCTCGGGGTGAGGTTCGAGGTTCGGTGGGTCGACTCGTTCGGCGAGCTGTTGCCGGCGATCGAGCGGGGCGAGGCCGACGTGGCGGTCGCTCCCCTGGCACCGACCGCCGAGCGAGAGGCGTCGTTCGACTTCACCTCGGCGGTGGTCAGCTCCGGCCCGCAGCTCGGCATCCACGGGCGGCTGACCGGCCGGGCCGGTCTGCTGGGGGCGCTGCTCTCCCCGTCGGTGTTGCGGATCCTGGGTGTCGCCGTCGTGGGGTTGGTGGTCCTGGCCCATCTGGTGTGGCTCATCGAGCGGCGCAACCCCGACGATGGCGCCGACTTCGACGATTCCTATGTGCGGGGCATCTGGGACGGGTTCTGGTGGGCGACCGTCACCGTCACGACCGTCGGGTACGGCGACAAGGCGCCCCGATCGGTCGGAGGTCGGGCCGTGGCCCTGCTCGCCATGTTGCTGAGCCTGTTCCTGGTCGGGGCGTTCGTCTCCCAGGTGACCGAGGCCCTCCAGCAACAGACCCGACCGGTCTCCGACCTCGACGACGTGGGCGACCGGCCGGTCGGGGTGGTGGCCGGGAGCAGCTTCGCCGCCTTCGTCGAGGCTCGGGGCGTCACCGCCGAGCCGTTCCCCACCCAGGGCGAGGTGTTCGAGGCGACCGAGGACGGCGTGGTCGACCTGATGGTGGCCAACCCCTTCGCCCTGGAGCTGATAGGCCCCGACCACGGCGTCGAGGCGACCGGCGACGTGTTCTACACCGAGTTCGAGACCTTCGGCCTGGCCCAGGGCTCACCATGGCGGGAGCCGATCAACCAGGTCCTGGCCGACCTCCAGGCCAGCGGCGAGATCGACGCCATCGTCGATCGGTGGATCGACTGACCGATCCCGGGGCGCCGGACGGCCCCGAACGCCCGACGGCCGGCTAGAACGGGGAACGTGGAGAACCGCATCCGCCGCCTGGCCGAGGAACTCGACGAGGTCGACCGATCGATCCTGGCCTGCTCCACCGAGCCGACCCCGTTCCTCGAGGAGCTCGACTACGCGCTGCGCCCCCGGGTCCACGAGCAGCGAATTCCCAGCTTCGGGGCGATCGTCGACCCCCGGACCGAGATGCGGTCGTGGGCCGAGGCGGCCGGGTTCGAGGTGACCAACCGGCGGGTCGACGAGCTGCGGGATTCGACCGTACGCCGGCTGGCCGACGGGATCGTGAGCTGGGTCGTGCGCCGGCGGGCCGGCGTCAACGACCTCGTGGTGTTCGACCGGACGGTCGGCTCGGAGCGGGATCTGACGATCTTGGCCGCTGCCACCGGGGGGACGGTCGTCCAGCGCCATCCGGCGGGCCGCATCCGGGCCGCCGGGTCGTTCGGGGTCCTCCGTCGCGACCAGATCGACTGGCAGCTCGAGCTACCGGTCGACCGATGGCTCCCGGCGGGGGTTCGGCGCCAGCTCCCTCCGATCGTCGACACGCTCGTCCCCTTCGCCGTGCACGACGTGGGCGCCCGCCGGGTCGGGGCGACGCTGGTGGTGACCCCCGACGGGGAGCTCCTGGCTTCCTCGGAGCGACCGTACGGACGTCCGCCGGGTTTCAACGTGGCCCGGCCGGCCGACCTCGCCCCGCTGTACCACGTGCTCGGCCAGCTCGACGGCGCGGCGGTGTTCGACGAGCAGGGGACGCTGACCCAGCTCGGCGTCCGGCTCGTTCCCAGCCGGGAGGCCGAAGCGGAGGTGGCGGCCTATCGGGGAACCCGCCACACCTCGGCGCTTCGCTACAGCCGGGATGACCGTCGGGCGACCGTCGTGGTGATCAGCGCCGACGGCCCGGTGTCGGTCATCCGGGACGGGGTCCTCCTCGGCCAGACCGGCTAGGCGGGCACGAGCCCACCTCGACCGGTACGCCGCCGGTCACTACGCTCGTGCCAGGGGAAGAACGCAAAGGAGCCTGCCATGCGGGTGATGAGCACCACCGTCGGCGACTATGCCCGGATCAAGGTGGAGCCGGTGACCGGCTCGATCGGGGCCGAGATCAGCGGCGTCGACCTGCGGGATCTCGACGACGAGATCGTGGCCGAGATCCAAGACGCCTGGCTGGCCCACAAGGTGTTGTTCTTCCGGGATCAGGATCTGACCCACGCCCAACACGTGGCCTACGGGCGGGCGTTGGGCGACCTCGAGATCCATCCCTTCGTCGAGTCGGTACCCGACCATCCGGAGATCATCGTCCTCGAGTCGACCCCCGAGAAGTTCCAGGCGGCCGAGACCTGGCACTCCGACGTCACGTTCCGGGAGTGCCCGCCGCTCGGTTCGGTCCTGCTCGGCAGGATCATCCCGCCGTACGGGGGCGACACGTGCTGGGCCAACATGGAACTGGCCTACGAGCTGCTCCCCGACGACGTGAAGGAGCAGATCGAGGGCCGGGTCGCCATCCACTCCTACGTGAAGGCGTTCGGCAACACGATCTCCGACGCCGAGCGGGCCAAGGCGCTGGAGGAGCACCCCGAGCAGAAGCACCCGATCGTCCGGACCCACCCGGTGACCGGAGCCAAGAGCCTCTTCATCAACCGGATCTTCACCGTCGGCATCGACGGGATGACCGCGGACGAGTCGCGGCCGCTGCGGCGGCTGCTGTACGCCCAGGCCGACCGGCCCGAGATCCAGTGCCGGTTCCGGTGGCGGCCCAACAGCATCGCCCAGTGGGACAACCGGTGCACCCAGCACTACGCCGTCCCCGACCACGGAGGGCAGCATCGGCGGGTCGAGCGGGTGACGCTGCTGGGCGACCGGCCGTTCTGAGCGGTCGACACCCGAGGGGCCGAGCCTCGGGCGATCACGACTCCTGGGGCTCGTCGTCCTCGGCCAGAATCCGGTAGAGGGACTTGCGGGCGTCGGTCAGGACCTTGTGGGCCGCCTCGGCCTGGGCGTCGGTGCCCGCCGCTGCGACCTGCTTGGTCGCCGCGCCGAGCTGGAACATCGCCTGCCGGAGGCCGACCCGACCGGCCGACCCCCCTTCGGCGAAGCGCTCCCAGACCGGAGGCCCGTCGATCTCGGCGACGGCCTCGTGGCCGACGTCGGTGAGGGTGAACACGTTCTTGCCTCCTTCGGCGTGGGCGACGATCAGCCCTTCGTCGGCCAGTTGCTGGAGGGTCGGGTAGATCGAGCCGGGGCTGGGTTGCCAGTTGCCGCCGCTCCGCTCCTCGAGCTCCTGCATGAGCTGGTAGCCGTGCATGGGCTGGTCGGCGAGGAGCATGAGCACGCCGGCCCGGACTTCGCCTCGGCTGACCCGGTTGCGGCGGCCGCCTCGGGGGCCGGGGCCCGGCCCGCGGCGACCGTGCCGGCCGGGGCCACGGCCCCGACGGGCGACGCTGCCGACCGTCATGGCGTTGTCGACGTTGGTCACCGAGGTGACGTTGCGTTGGTGGATGGTTCTGCGATTCATGGGTTGTCGCTTTCGATTTGGTTGCGGTGCGTTCGACGAGCTCCGATCACCTGAAGATCGTTCTCGACTGCTTTGTGAACGCTAACGATATATCGAGATAGTAACGAGATGGCTCACGGCTTGCAACCCCCGCTGGCCGACAACGAGGCGGCGGGCGGCGGTATGGCGGCGGAGTCGAACACCAGCTGACGCCCCGATGACGACGCCCTGAACAGTGCTGCCACGCCCTCCGAGCGCCTCGACCCCCTAGGTTGTCCCACCTACAATCCGGATCGAAGAGCAATGATCACGAGCCCTGGGGGAGGCACGCCGATGAACGTTGCGCTGCCGGCGAAGTCGAATCGTCTCCTGATGGTGATGCTGGTCTTCCTGCTCGTGCTGGTTCGACCGGAGACCGGGGGTCACGGCGGTCCACTCGACGCCCTGAGCAACATCTCGCCGGCCGGCGCCGACGTCGATGTCGTACGGGACATCGTCTTTCCGGTGGCGTACCCGGCCGACTTCACCGACACGTTCGGCGCCTGCCGAGACGGCTGCAGTCGCTCCCACCAGGGGGTCGACATCTTCGCCCCCACGTTGACGCCGCTGATCGCCGCCGCCGACGGCGTGATCGTCGCCGAGCGACGCAACGCCACGGGCAATCCGGGCAACAAGATCGTGATCGAAGACGCCGAAGGCTGGCGATACAGCTACTTCCACGTCAACAACGACAACCCCGGCACCGACGACAACGCCAACCCCCAGTCGTGGATCATGGCCGGCGACCTCCGCATCGGCGACGAGGTCACGGCGGGCCAGGTCATCGGCTACCTGGGCGACAGCGGCAACGCCGAGCAGACCCCACCCCACCTCCACTTCGAGATCAAGCCGCCTGGACGGAGCCAGATCAACCCGACGGCGAGCGCCTCGGCCGCGGTCGAGCGGGGCGCCGTGGTCACACTCGAAGACCTGGCGAGTAGCGCCGGGGATCGGGCGGAGTGGGAGTTCGTGGTCGAGGACTGGTACGACATCATCCTCGGTCGGGCCCCGACCGATTCGGAGTTCGCCGCCTGGACCGACCGGCTGGCCAACGGGCTCGGCACCGAGGCCGACCTGGTCGGCGACCTGGCGATGGCCGCCCCGTACCGGGAGCCCGAGGGGGTCGCCCTCCGAGCCCACATCGTCGCCTTCAGCGAGCTGCCGTCGGCGACGGTGCTCGACACCCTGGCCGACATCTACCGGGCGGAGCTCGATCCCGCGGCGGTCGTCGACGCCATCGTCACATCGCGGGAGTACCGAGAGGTGGGTTCCCCGTCGGACGCCGCCCAGATCGAGGACCTGACGATGGCCCTCGACGTGAAGCTGGAGACGTGGCCGATCCTCCAGGTCGTCCGGGCCTACCGGGCGGTCGACGATCGGATGCCCGATGCCAACGAGCTGGAGACCTGGGTCGAGTACCTCGACGCCGGCGGCCTGATGGTCGATGTCGTCGAGGGGGTACTCGACGGCGAGCTCCCGGGGGGCTCGCCCCTCGCCACCGCCTACGACAGCGACGATCTGGGCTACGTCGCCGGGGTCAACGTCCGCCAGGGCCCCATCGACCTCGATCCCTTCGCCGACGGCTCCGACGACGGCTCCTTCGAGCTGGCCAGCGGGTTCGACGTTGCGGACATCGACTTCGAGCTCTCGGTCGACCGGGGCGACGAGAGCGACACGGCCAACCTGCTGGTCCGTATCCCGCTCGATGAGTTGGCCGAGGCCCGGGCGTCGGGGGCCGACATCAGCATCGAGCTGAGCCTCACCCAGCCGGCCGACCCCGCCGACGATGCGACGGCCGATGCCGAGGTCCAGCTGGTCCTCACCACCGACGACGGCGATCCGTTCGACGACGGCGACACCGATGACGGCTTCGACTACGACGATTTCGACGACGATTTCGATGATGACGACGACGCCCCGGTCTCGGTCCCCACACCGACGACCCGGCCTCCGACGACCACGACCACCACCGAGGCCGACGACCCGACGACGACCACGGTCGACGACACCACATCGTCGACCGACACCACCACACCCGACGACACCACCCCCTCGACCGACACCACCACACCCGACGACACCACCTCGTCGACCGACACCACCACACCCGACGACACCACCCCGTCAACCGACACCACCACCCCCGACGACACCACCTCGTCAACCGAGTCGACCGACCCCGACGTGGTCACCCCCGCCCCGGGCGACGGAGCTCCCGCCGACCCTGATCCGGCGACCCCCGATGGCGGCGGGGCCGAGGGGGCGATCGACTCGGGGCCGCCGACCGAGGACGGCGTCGGCGATGGCGACGGGTCGACCGAAGACCCGGCGGCGACCACCGAGGCACCGGTCGCCGCCGACCGGCCCCGGGTGGCCCGCCGCCATCGGACAACGGTCCCACCACGACCCTGACCGACCCCGTTTGCCAGCGACCGGCGGTCGTCGTCAGACTGACCTTCCACTCGGGAAGGACAGGAGCACGTGAACGGCATGGACGACTTCCGCGCCGCGCTGGAGCGCACCCTGGTCAACCGGCTCCCCGGCTTCGATCGCTTGGTCGACGCCGAGCGACTGTCCGGTGGTGCCAGCCAGGAGACCTACCGGCTGCTGGCGATCATCGACGGCGTCGAGCGCCCGCTGGCCCTCCGTCGAGCGGCCGGCGGTGAGACCGGAGCAGCCGAGGGACGGCCCGGTCTGCCGATCGAGGCGAAGCTGATGCAGGTGGCACGGGCCGCCGGCGTGCCGGAGCCGGAGGTCCACCTCGTGCTGAGCCCCGACGACGGGCTCGGCGACGGCTTCGTGATGGAGTGGCTCGATGGCGAGACGCTCGGGGCCCGCATCGTGCGCTCCCCCGAGCTCGACGCCATCCGACCGAAGCTCGCCCGACAGTGCGGCGAGGTCCTGGGTGCCATCCACCGGATCGATCCGGTGGCCACCGGGCTGGCCCCCCACCTCGAGACCGTGACCACCGAGCGGTTCGTGACCGAGATGTGGGAGTCGTATCGGGCGTTCGACACACCCCAGCCGATGATCGACTACACCGCCCGGTGGCTCCTCGACAACCGACCGCCCGAGGTCGAGCACCGGCTGGTCCACAACGACTTCCGCAACGGCAACCTCATGATCTCCCCCACCGCCGGAGTCGTCGGCGTCCTCGATTGGGAGGTCTGCCACCTCGGCGACCCGATGCGGGACCTCGGGTGGATCTGTACCAACTCGTGGCGGTTCGGGCGGCGCGACCTACCGGTCGGTGGGTTCGGCCACTACGACGACCTCTTCGCCGGCTATGAGTCGGTGTCGGGCGAGCCGGTCGATCCCGAGCGGGTCCGGTACTGGGAGGTCTTCGGCTCCTTCTGGTGGGCCATCGGTTGCCTGAAGATGGCCGACCACTGGCGGCACGGTCCCGATCCAAGCGTCGAGCGGCCCGGCATCGCCCGCCGCTCCTCGGAATGCCAGGTCGACTGCGTGAACCTCCTGTTCCCCGGCCCGGCCAGCGTCGTCGAGCCGGAGACGGCGGCGTCGTCGACCGACATGCCCTCGGTCGACGAGCTGTTGGTCAGCGTGCGGGACTTCCTCCGCAACGACGTCATGGCGGCCACCGAGGGGCGAACCAGCTTCATGGCTCGGGTGGCGGCCAACTCGCTCGACATCGTCCGTCGGGAGGGGGCGCTCGGCCCCGGTCACCGGGCGGCCGAGGTCGCTCGGCTCCGATCGCTCCTCGGATCGGAGACCGACGACGTGATGGCGCTGCGGTGGGAACTGGTCGACCGACTCCGGGCCGCCACGATCGCTCTCGACGACGCCGACCTGGTGGCCCACCTCCGGACCACCGTCGTCAACCAGGCCGGCATCGATCAACCCTCCTACTCGGGCTATCGGGCCGCCGTCGGGACCGACTGACGGGCCGCCCCGACCCGAGAGGGCGAGCGGCGCCGTCCCGCCGGTGGAATCAGACCGGGAACGGGCCGTCGGCCCCGCTCGGGGGGCCGATGACCGCCCGGACGTCGCCGACGTCGACGTCGGCCTTGTTGCGACGCCGCGTCGGGGCCGCCACCTCTTCGGGGATCACGCCGAGCTGGCCCAGCAGGGCCCGGACCCCGACCCTGGAGGCCCGCTGGGCGCCGTCCTCGACCTTGAGCACCACGCCGAGGCCTCGATCGGGGAGGGCCACGGCGAACACGCCCTCGGCTCCGGACTTGATGACGACCGGCTCGGTCGCGGCGTCGACCACCTTGAGCTCGGTCCGACCGCGGCCCGAGACCCAGAACGCGTGCTGGGCGGCCGCCGCCACCCGCTCGGCGGCCGCCGCCAAGCCCGGATCGAGGTCGATCGGATCGACCAGGCGAGCCATGGCCATCGCCAGCCGTTCGAGGGGGATCGGGTGGACCGGGATGCCGCACCCGTCCCGACCCGGCGTGACGTCGTCGAGCGACACACCGGTCAGCGCGGCCACGGCGTCGGTGACGCGCCGCTGGACCGGCGAGGTGGCCTCGATGTAGCCGACCGTCGGCCACCCCTCGTGCCGGGCGAGGGTGAGGAAGCCGGCGTGCTTACCGGAGCAGCCGTTGAGAATCGGCCGGGGGCCACCCCCGTCGGCGTAGAGCGCCCGTTCCTGCTCGGGGCTGATGGGTGCGCTGGGACCGCACTCGAGGTCGCCCTCGGTCAGGTCCAGTCGGCGCAGCCAGGCCAGGACCCGGTCGATGTGCTCGGCCTCACCGCTGTGGCTGGCACAGGCCAGGGCCAGCTCGTCGCTCGTCAGGCCGAACGCATCGGCCGCCCCCGAGGCCACCAGCGGCAGCGCCTGGATCGACTTGATGGCCGAGCGGGCGATCGTCGGCCGCTCCGGATCCCCCCACCATTGGACTCTTCCGTTCCGATCGGCGATGACCGCGCTGATCCGATGCCGGCTCTCGACGACCCCGGCTCGTCCGACCTCGACCTCGAAGCTCCCGCCTCCGTCCATCGTTCGGCTCCTCGTCCGTCTCTACTCACGTCGCCACCCGCTCCGGCGTGGCCGAGACCGGACCCGAGACGAGCGCGATGGTGGCTGGGCGGCGGGTCGATCTCCGTCACATCGGAGTCGTGAACCGGTCAGCTTAGGACAAGACCTCGGGCCGAGCGCGAACCCGTCAGCGGGCCCGGTCAGCCGAGGAACCAGTCGTCGGCCGGCACGATCGTCGGGAGCTGGTCGAGGGTCGTGGCCAACCCCTTGGTCCACGCCTCGTTGATCGCCTGGTAGGAGCGGGAGCTCCGGCCGAACCGCTGGGTGGCGCCGAGGGTGTACTGGTCGCGCCGGTAGAGGGACACGTCGAAGGGCATACCGACCGTGGCGTTCGACTTGGCGGTGGCGTCGAGCGACACGAGGGCCAACCGGGCGCCGTCGACCAGCGACATCGACCGCTGGACCATCCGGTCCAGGATCGGCTTCCCGTACTTCGACTCGCCGATCTGGAGGAACGGGGTCTCCTCCGACACCGTGATGGCATTGCCCTCGGGGTAGATGAGGAAGATACCGGGGTCCTCGCCGGCGATCTGACCGCCGAGGATCATGGTGGCCGAGCCGTTGGCGCCGGTCCGGCGAAGCCCCCGGTCATGGTGCTCCTGGACGTCGAGGCTGACCGAGCCGACCATGGCGGCCGCCTCGAAGAGCTTGGTCGGGGTCCGAAGGTTGCTCCTGCCGTCGGTGGCGTCGAGGTCACGACGGAGGCGGTTGATCACCTCCTGGGTCGTCGACAGGTTGCCGGCGGTGAGGATCACGAAGAATCGGTCGGGATCGACGGCGAACACATGCGTCTTGCCGTAGGTGGTGACATAGTCGGACCCGGCATTGCTCCGGGAGTCCGATGCGAACACGAGGCCCTCCTCGAGGGCGAGCGCGAGGCAGTAGGTCATGTCCAGACACACAACCACAGAACCGATCGATCGTCACCTGTTGCGTGACGTGATCGTCGGTGCCCGGCCCTACGTCGGGGCTGGCTCGGTGGCCACCTACATCCCCGCGCTGGCCGAGGTGCCGCCCGATCAGCTGGCGGTGGCGGTCTGGGACGGCGGCGGCCGCCTCGCCGGCGACCGCGACCCGAGCGGGATCGTCGCCGCCGGCGACCATGACGTCCCGTTCTCGATCCAGTCCATCTCCAAGCTGTTCACCCTGACCCTGGCCCTTCGGTTGGGCGGGGGCGACGACCTCTGGACCCGAGTCGGCCGCGAGCCGTCGGGCGATCCCTTCAACTCGATCGTGCTCCTCGAACGGGAGGCCGGTGTGCCGCGCAACCCGTTCATCAACGCCGGGGCCATCGTCGTGGCCGACGTGGTGAGCCAGCTGACCGACGACCCGGTCGGCCAGCTCCAGGCATTGGTGTCGGAGCTCGCCGGGGAGCCGATCACCGTCGACGAGCGGGTGGCGGCCAGCGAAGCGGCCACCGGGTACCGCAATCGGTCGCTGGCCAACCTGATGCGGGGCTTCGGCAACCTCCACGGCGAGGTCGAAGCGGTGCTCGATGTCTACTTCCGTCAGTGCGCGCTGGCCATGACGGCCGGCCAGCTCACCGCCGCCGTCCGGTTCCTGGCCAACGACGGCGTCGATCCGGGGTCGGGATCGGTGATCGTCGATCCCCTCGACGCCCGCCGGATCAACGCCCTGATGCTCATGGCCGGGACCTACGACGCGGCTGGGGCGTTCGCCTACGAGGTCGGCATCCCCTGCAAGTCGGGGGTGGGGGGTGGCATCGTCGGCATCGTCCCCGACCGGGCGGCGATCTGCGTGTGGTCGCCGGCGCTCGACCCGACCGGCAACTCGTCGGCCGGCCGGGCGGCGCTGGCCGCCCTGGTCGGCCGGTCCGGGCTCAGCGTCTTCTGAGCCGGCCGGCTCGGGGTCTGCCGATCAGAGGGCGGCCACGTCGACATCGCCGGGGACGTCGGTCATGAAGAAGTCGGTGTGGACCTGGTCGCTGAAGCTCTCGATATCGAGAGCCAACGCCCGAAGGGCACCGCTCGGATTGTCGCCGAGCAGGTCGTCGAGCGGCACGGCGATCCGGTCCCTGATGTCGGTGATCATCTTCAACGCCGCCAGGTCACGGTCGTCGTCCTCTCGGGCCATCGTCGAGAGGTAGATGTTGCACCGGCCGACGCACCACGAGACCCCGCGGGGGAGCTCCGGGTCCTGGACCAGGAAGGCGATGGCATCGAGGGGGTCGATCGAGGTCTGGAAGACCCGCCGATACTCCTGGAGCGCACCGGCGGCCCGGAGCAGGTTCGACCAGTGGCGAACGGCCGGAGGGCTGGGCGCACCGACCAGTCGGGCGAAGTACACCTCGATCAGCCGGGTCGTCAGCAGCGCCCGTTCGGTCAAGCGACCGAGATGGAGGAACCGCCAACCGTCGTTGCGGAGCATCGCCGCCTCGGTGATACCGGAGAACGTCTGGGCCGACCGGCTGGCTCGGGTGAACAGCTCCTGAGGGTGCTCCCGGAGCTCCCGGGCGAAGTTCGTGGCTCGAAGCTCGGACCAGGTGTCGTTGACCGCGGTCCGCAGCTCCTCGGGGACCCGCTCCCGGATGCCCCGGAGGTTGTCCCGGGCTGCGGCCAGGCAGCTCATGATCGAACCCGGGTTGGCCTGGTCGTCGACCAGGAACCGGGTGACCGGGTAGGCCGACAGCTCCGACTCGGTCTCGTCGTACTCCTTGGTCAGGGCGAGCGCTTCGAGCAGCTCGCTCCACCGGAGGCCGGCCTCGACCGGCAGACCGGACAAGACCCCGTGGTGGGCCTCGGCCAGCAACCGGGCGGTGCCATCCATCCGCTCCAGGTATCGCCCGGTCCAGAACAGCGGCTCGGCGACCCGGGCGAGGACGACGTCGCTCGACTGGCGGCCCCGACGGTCGAGCGGGCGACTGAGGGCCGGCTCCGGGCCCGGAGCCCGCTCCACCCACGTGTCCTTCGAGCCGCCGCCCTGCGACGAGTTGACCACGAGGGAACCCGCCCGCAAGGCGACCCGGGTCAGCCCACCGGGGAGCACGTCGATGTACTCGCCGCCGACGACGAAGGGCCGGAGATCGATGTGGCGGGGCTCCAGCCGGCCGTCGATCATCGTCGGGTGGCGGCTCAGCCGAACGACCCGCTGGGCGATGAAGCGGTTGGGCTCGGCCGTCACCGCCGCCACCACGTCGGCCACCTGCTCGTCGGTCGCCTGGGGGCCGACGAAGATGCCATAGCCACCCGATCCGTCGACGGGCTTGATCACGTAGCGGGTCGGGTCCTCGAGAATATGACGGCGAACGTCGCGGTCGCGCAGCAGGTGGGTCTCGACGTTGGGCAGGACCGGTTCCTCGCCGAGGTAGTACCGGATCATGTCGGGGACGAGCGTGTACATCGCCTTGTCGTCGGCCGCCCCGTTGCCCAGGGCGTTGGCCAGGGTGACCGCACCGGCCCGTGCCGCCCGGACCAGGCCCGGGACTCCGAGGACCGAGTCCGGCCGACCGACCTCGGGGTCGAGGAAGTCGTCGTCCACCCGCCGGTAGATGACGTCGACGCGACGCCGACCCCGGGTCGTCCGCATGTAGACGGCCTCGCCCTCGACGACGAGGTCTCGCCCGTCGACGAGGGGGATGCCCATGTTCTGGGCCAGGAAGGCATGCTCGAAGTACGCCGAGTTGTACACCCCGGGGGTGAGCACGACGACCGTCGGCGACGGCCGGGCTTCGGGGGGAGCGATCGACTGGAGCGCCTCCAGCAGCAGGGTCGGATACTGCTCGACCGAGCGTATGTTGACGTCGCCCATGAGCTTCGGCATGAGGCGGGTCATCGCCAGCCGGTTCTCCAGCACGTACGACACGCCGCTCGGGATCCGGAGGTTGTCCTCGAGGACGAGATAGCTGCCATCGTCGTCGCGGACCAGGTCGATACCGGCCACGAGGGCCCGGGCGTTGAACGGCTGAGGAACGCCGACCGCCACCTCGGAGTAGCCGTCGGCCGCCTCCACCAGTTCCTTGGGAACGATGCCGTCGCGCACGATGGCCGCCTCGCCGTCGTACAGATCGCCGAGGAAGAGGTTGAGGGCCCGGACCCGCTGGATGAGGCCGAGCTCGATGCGGTGCCAATCGTCGACCGAGATCACCCGGGGGAACAGGTCGAGGGGGAACGTCCGCTCGTTGCCGTCACCCTCGCCATAGACGGTGAAGGTGATGTCCCGGGTGCGGAACATCGTGTCCTTGAGCTGCTGGCGACGGATCAACTCGTCGGTCCCGAGGACCCCGATCCGGTGAGCGATCTTGTGATAGTCGGCCCGGACCGACCCTCGAGCCAACGCCACCTCGTCGAAAAAGGCGCCGGGATCATAGTCGGCAAGGGGCCCGCTCTCTGCCATGGACCGACAATACTCCATGAGGTCCCGACAGAACTCGGTCAGGTTGGGGCTGATTGAGGCCTGCACATTGCCAGTGGTCGGCACCACCGGGGCCCCGATGAGGGGATCTGGGCGGTCTACACTGTCCGATGTGACCTCGGCCTTGCGCCGCTCGCTCCCGACCGCCCGGACGATCGTTCGACGGTCCGCGCCCGGACCGGTTCCGATGGGGTGGATCGTCGCACCTGGCCTGTCGGCACTGCTGGCCCTGGTGGTCCACGAGGTGGCGTATCTGGCGGCATACCCGGTCGGAGCGATGCGGGTCGAGGCGCTCGGCCGCCACGCCCACCTCCCGACACTGTGGGCGGTGGTGACACCGATCGCCGTGGTGGCGGTCGCCGTCTTCATCATTCGACAGCTCCGCCAGCTGTCGATCACCCCCCGCACCGGGTGGCGGTCGGTGGCGGCGGGAGGCGGGGCGCTGTTCGCGCTCCAGGAGACGATCGAGGCTGCGGTCCACCTCGGTTCGCCGGCCGCCGTCATCACCAACCCTGCGCTGTGGATCGGGCTCGCCGCAGTGCCCGGGCTGGCGGCGCTCATGGTGCAGGGCCTCTGCCACACCTCGGCGCTGATCGCCCTCTTCCTTCGCCTGCCGGCGTCCCTTCCCCGCTCGGCAGCCATCCGTTCACGTCCAACCCGGCTCGCCCCCGTCGAATGTCGGTGGCTCGGGTCCATTCCGGCTCGGGGTCCCCCCGGTTCGCGCTTCTGACGATCAGCAAGCGAACGAACCGACAACGAAAGGACCCCAGAATGTCTACGACCTCTTCTACCGCGCCCCTGTACTCGGCGGGCGTTGCCAGGCTGCTGGCCCTCCTCCTGACCATCACGCTCGTGGCCGCGGCGTGCGGGAGCGACGACGGCGACGACACCACGGCCGGCACCTCGGCCGATGGCGCCGCCGACACCCCCTCCGATACCTCAAGCTCCGACGAAGCTGAGATGGACGAGATGGACGAGATGGCCATGGACGACGATGAGCATGGCCACGATCACGATCACGACCACAGCGACGTGATCGAGGTCCCGGAGGGCATGACGATCCCCTCGATCGACATCCGCCTCGAGCCGGACCCCAAGGCCGGTGTCAACCTGTTCGTCGACGTCGCCGACTTCGAGATCGCCCCGCTGGCGGCGAGCACCGAGGCCGTCGACGGGCAGGGCCACCTCCATCTCTACGTCGACGGCGAGCGGATCGGGCGGTTCTACAACACCGCCATGCACCTCGACCTCGAACCCGGCGATCACGAGGTGACCGTCGAGATCAGCGCCAACAACCACTCGCCCTACGCCGTCGACGGGGAGCCGATCGTCGCCACCGACACGATCACCGTCCCCGAGATCGAGGGCGGCCACAGCCACGGCGACGGGGAGACCTTCGAGGCGACCGGCGACGCGCCGACGCTGGCCGTCGAGGTGTTCGAGGACCCGAAGTCGGGGTGGAACCTCCAGCTCCTGACCACCGACTTCACGTTCGCCCCCGAGGCGGCCAGCACCGAGGCCGTCGAGGGTGAGGGTCATGCCCACCTCTACATCGATGGGGTCAAGCAGGGCCGTATCTATGGCGAGTGGTGGCACCTCGGTGACCTACCCGAAGGGGATCACGAGATCACCGTCGAGCTCTCGGCAAACGACCACCGGCCCTACGGCGTCGACGGCGAACCGATCACGGCCACCGTCACCGTCACCGGGACCGGCGACGACGGTCACGACAGCGACGGTCACGGCGGCGACGGCGACGAGATGGATGACAGCGGCGACCCGGAGGCGGCCGGGGCCGACGGGACGGTGATCGAGGCATCGGTCACCGGCGACGAGGTCGACACCGCCAGCACCCGCTACGAGGTGCCGTTGGGTGCGACCGTGACGATCGCCGTCTCCAGCGACCGGGACGAGCACGTCCATCTCCACGGCTACGACCTGCTGGCCGACATCGCCGCCGGATCGACCGGGGAGATCACCTTCGAGGCCGACATCCCCGGCACCTTCGAGGTCGAGCTGGAGGACTCGGCGCTGTTCCTGTTCGAGGTCACGGTGACGCCATGATGCTGGCCCACGGCGTCGGCTCCCGGGGTGATCTCCCCCTCCCGTTGTGGATGTTCACCTGGGCCGCCGCCATCACCCTGGTCGGGTCCTTCGTCGCCCTCGGCGTGCTGTGGACCCGACCGCAGCTCGTCGCCGCGGCGCAGGGGCGAACGTTGGCGGTCGGGTCGACCCCGGTGTCGGGTCAGCGTCGCCTTCCGGCGGCGCTGACCGTCGTCCAGGCGGTCGGCCGGACCGTGGCGCTGGCCCTGTTCGTCGTCTCGTTGTGGGCCGGACTCTTCGGGACCAACGACACCAGCAACAACCTCCTCCCCGTCACCCTCTACGTGGTGGTGTGGGTCGGGGCCCAGCTGGTGGGGGGCCTGATCGGTGACGTGTGGGGGGCCATCAGCCCCCTCACCACGGTGGCGATCGGGGCCGAGCACCTCGGCCGGGCGATCGGCGTGCCGACCGGCCAGCCTCCGGCCTGGCTCGGACAGTGGCCGGCGGCGGCAGGTCTGTTCGTCTTCCTCTTCTACGAGCTGGCCCACCCGTCGGGGTCGGCTCCCCGCACCCTGGGGTGGATGCTGCTGGTCCACACCGTGGTCTGTGCCGGGCTGGCGATGGTCTGGGGCGCCCGGTGGGTGGCCGACAACGAGCCGTTCGCCGCCCTGTTCGCCATGATCGGGTCGATGGCCCCGCTGTTCGTGACCGAGGGCCGGTTCGCCGTGCGGGCACCGATGGCAGGGCTGGCCACCATGCCGGTCAAGGCCGGGACGCTGGCCACCCTCCTGGTGGTGCTCGGCGGCACGACCTACGACGGGTTCTCGGAGAGCGAGATCGGGCGGGACGTTCTGGGTCGGACCTCGGGCTGGGGCGGCGCCATCACCGAGACCTGGGCCCTCGGGGCGTCGGTCCTCGTGATCGCCGCCCTCTACGGGGTCGGCGTGTGGTGGACCTCCCGGGTCACGGAGATGAGCGTCGGCGAGGCGGCCCAGGCGTTCGCGCCGTCGCTGGTACCGATCGTGTTCGGGTATGCCATCGCCCACTACGCCCAGTTGCTCGTCGACGAGACCCAGAGCTTCGTGTTCCGGCTCTCGGATCCCGGCGGGTTGGGGTGGGACCTGTTCGGCGGCGCCGACGGGCGGATCGACTTCAACCTGATCAGCGTCGACCTGATCGCCTGGATCCAGGTCCTGGCGATCCTGTTCGGTCACGTCGGCGCCATCCTGGTCGCTCACGATCGGGCCATCGAGCGGTTCGCCCCCGGCGAGTCACTCCGCAGCCAGTTCGCCATGCTGCTGGTGATGGTGGCCTACTCGACGCTGGGGCTCTGGCTCCTGCTGAACGCCTGAGCCCGTGCCCATGGCGGGCCGTCGTCATCTCCTCAGCCGGCGGAGCTGGGACTCGAGCTGACGGCGGGCCCGCCGCTGGCCGCCCCGTTCGGTGATCGCCACCGAGAGCGCTTCGAGGGCGGCGATCACGACGGGGCGATTGGGCTCCCAGCCTCGGAGCTCACAGGCGTCGAGCCAGTCGCCCGCGTTGCGGTGACCCCGTTCGGCGTTACATCGACGACACGCCGCGACCTCGTTCTCGATCCAGCTCGGGCCGCCCTTCAACCGGGGGATCAGGTGCTCGGTGGTCGGGGTGACCAGCCCGGCGAAGGGCCGGCGGCACCAGACACACTCGGCTCCATCCCGCCCGATGATCGCTTCCCGCCGCCGTCGCCGGTTCAACGGGCGGTCGTGGTCGATCGGCGGCAGCCCGGCGCCCTCGGCCACGGTGACGACGTCAGGGCTGGTCGGCGGGATCGAGCCGGAACCCGAGCGCCTCGGCGAAGCTGGAGAAGCCGGCCCGGGCCTGCTCGAGCTTGGCCCGGGCATCCTCCGCTTCCAGCTCGGCGATGCGAGCCTCGAGCGTCCCGATCCGGGTCGTGGCCTCGGCCAGGGAGGCCCGGGCCGCGTCGCGCTCGGCGATGGCCGCGTCGCGCTCGTCGAAGATCTCGTCCCGCTCCTGACGGGCCAGGTTCCGATCGTTGTTGAGGGCGACCAGGGCCCCGTGGCTGCCGACGTACCAATCGGCGTCGATCGGCCCCCGGTAGAAGCCCTCGGTCGCCAAGAGCCGCTGCGACTCCTCGATCAGCGGCTTGCGGTTGCCGCGTACGCACCATTCGTCCACCGGTGGGCCTCCTGGGTTCTGCGAGTACTGGGTGTAGAGCTGGAAGAACCGCGACCAGGGGAAGTCCCGCCCCGGATCGCTGCGCCGGCCCGGGTCGAGGTCGACATGGCCGATGAAGCCGGCCGCCCCGTTCCGGTACTGGCTGGGGGTGATCTTGCGGGCCGGGACCGTGACCCCGACGGTCTCGGTGACCCACGCCGCCATCGAGGCCGCCTCGAGGGCCCCGTTGCGGAGGGCCCCGTCGACCCACCGATCGGGCAGGCGGGACCACTGCGACGCCTGGCAGGCGAAGGACAGGCCCAGCGACCACCGGTTGCCACCGGTCCCCTCGTGGAACATCTCCCACTCGTACCGGCCGACCTCGACGATCGAGTCGGAGTCGACCACCGAGTGGTATGACCCGGGGGCGTCGGTCCGCTGCGAGATGAATCGAGCGACCGCTTCGGCGCCGCTGTCGGGAAGGGTGGTGTCGGTGGTGTTCTCGGCGGTGTGGACCACGATCGCCCCGGTGACCGCCGCCCGCCGGGTACGGCGGAACTGCGACCGTGCCGGTGGGTTGTCCTCCAGGTAGACCACGGGCGCAGCATAGACCCGGACGGTGACGGTGTTGGGCCGGACGATGGGTCCGGCCCAACACGGTCGCCGATCGATCAGACGATGGCGGTACGGAGCACGCCGATGCCCTCGATCTCGACCTCGACGGTGTCCCCCGCCGTCATCAACCGGGGCGGGTCCATGGCGTGGCCCACCCCCTCGGGGGTGCCGGTGGCGATCACGTCGCCCGGCCGCAGTGTGACGCAGCGGGTGATGTACTCGATGGTCTCGTCGATCTTGAACAGCATCCGGTCGGTCGTCGAGGACTGCATCGTCTCGCCGTTGACCCGGGTGGCGAGGGCCTTCCCATACGGATCGCCGTAGGCGTCGGCCCGGACGACGACCGGTCCGATCGGCCCCGAGCCGTCGGCGTTCTTGCCCAGTGCCCATTGGCTGGTCGCCCGCTGGTGGGTCCGGGCGCTGATGTCGTTGAGGATGGTGTAGCCGAAGATGCCGTCCATGGCCGAGGCGGCCGGGGTGTCGACCAGCTCGGCGCCGATCACCACCGCCAGCTCGACCTCCCAGTCGAGGCCCGGCTCGCCGGACGGGACCGGGATCGCGTCGCCGTCGGACGACAACGCGGCGTACCACCGGGCGAAGATGTTGGGCGCCGGCGGTCGCGTCGAACCGGTCTCCTCGACGTGGGATTGGTAGTTGAGACCGAGGCAGAGGATCTTGGCCGTCGTCGGCACCGGCGGAACCAGCGCCACCTCGGCCCGGGGGACGACGGGTTGGCCGATCGGCGAGGCGTCGCGCCACCGATCGAGGTCTCCGTAGAACTCCTCGACGGTCGCCAGCCGGGTGACGGTGTCGTCGTCGCCCACCACTCCGATGCAGTTCTCGCCGTCGTGGCGGAATCCCAGGTAGCGCATGTCGTTCCTTCCGACCGGGTGCTCGATGGCGAGACCCTAGCCCCGGTCTCGCCGGGCCGGCGCTACTCGTCGGTCGACGCCGGCTCGGGTGGCGTGCCGTCGCCGAAGGGACGGCCACCGAGTTCCTCCCGATGGTGGTGGCTGAGCCAATTCGACACGTCGGGTCCCACCGGGATGATCCCGGTCGGATTGATCGACCGGTGGACGCCGTAGTAGTGCTCCTTGGTCTTGGCGAAGTCGATCGTGTCGCCGAATCCCGGCGTCTGGAACAGATCCCGGGCATACGCCCACAACACCGGCATCTCGGCCAGCTTCTGGCGGTTGCACTTGAAGTGCCCGTGGTACACCGCGTCGAAACGGACCAGGGTCGGCCAGAGACGGACGTCGGCCTCGGTGATCGTGTCACCCATCAGGTAGCGACGACCCTCCAGCCGCCTCGACAGCTGATCGAGGCGGCTGAACAACGAGCTGTAGGCCTCCTGGTAGGCGGCTTGATCGGCGGCGAATCCGGCCCGGTAGACGCCGTTGTTGACGTCCCGGTAGATGTCGGTCATCAGCTCGTCCATCTCGTCCCGCATCGCCTCGGGATAGAGGTCGGGGGCGCCCGTCCGGTGATGGTCTCGCCACTCCGACGAGAAGTCGAGGGTCATCTGGGCGAAGTCGTTGGTCACGACCTCGCCGCTGGCGACCTCGACCATGGCGGGAACGGTGATCCCCTTGGGATAGCCGGGGAACCGCTTCTCGTAGGCATCCTTCAACCGCTCGATGCCGAGCACCGGGTCGACCCCACCCGGCTCCTCGGCGAAGTCCCAGCTCCGTTCGTCGTGGAGCGGGCCAGCCACCGACAACGAGATCGCCGGCTCGAGGCCGAGGAGGCGGCGGACGATCATCGCCCGGTTGGCCCACGGACAGGCCCGAGCCACGACCAATCGGTAGCGGCCGGCCTCGGCCCGGTAGCCGTCCGAGCCGGTGGAGGTGATCCGGGTCGTGATGTAGTTGGTGTCGCGCTCGAAGGCGCCGGGGCGCGCTTCCGGTGAGCCCATGTCGTCGCCCTCCTGGTCGGTCGCGTTGGCGTCCGTGTCGGTCGTAGCGACGAATCTACCGTCCGCCGTGGCCCCGGACGGCTCGGACTCCGAAGAGCCGGCTCCGGTTGGCCTCCACGGCCACGATGACCAACGGCAGGAGGATCAGCCCGGCGCCGAGATAGGCCATGAGCGCCGGGTCGGTCCGCAGCTCCGGCACGAGGAGGACCGTCGTCACGACCTCCACGGCCGCCAGGACGGCGACGAATCCGACCAGCACCTGCTCCCTGACCAATGACGCGGCCAGCGACCCCAGCGGCGCCCCCCACACGACGACCGGCACCGCAGCGAGCCACAACCCCAGCAGGTCGGCCCGGTCGGCGTCGAGGTCGACCGGCTCCGAGCCGACCGCCACCACCCGATCGTCGACGACCGCCACGTCGAGCTGCCCGTCGAGCACGCCGAATAGGGCGATCCCGGCCACCGAGACCGCAGCCATGGCCATGACGGCCGAGGGGAGGGCCCGTTTGGGGTCGACGCCGACCACGACGACGAGGAACAGGAAGACCACGATGTTCACACCGGTTCCGGTGAGGTTGGCCAGGAATCCCCCAGCCGCCGCCACGAGGATCAGTGCAGCATCGAGGCGTCGGTTCCATGCCGGCTCCGCATGGACGGCGTGTGCGTCGCCGGCCCCGGCCCGCCGATGGTCCCGGAGGTGGCGGATCATCAGGACGGAGGTGGTCGCCAACACGATGCTGAAGGTCGCCTTGACCCACGGCGACGGGATGATCGGAGGCCAGAACACCTCGCCCGAGCGACCGAGGAGCGCGGCGGAGAGGCCGAAGGCGACGATGCCGGCCGCCGAGGCGACGACGACGGCCCGACGATGGTACGACCGACCGGCGGCGATGATCGACACGGCGGCCATCGTCATGCCCACGGCCTGGATCGACAGGCCGAACGTCCGGGCGATCGGCCCCGGGACCTCGAGCGCCTTGGTGAACACCGGGAAGGCCACCGCCCCGCCGCCCTCGGGCGACGACCCGGCGAGGAAACTGCCGACCAGCATCGTCAACGTCGACTCCCAGTTCGTGACGACCCGATCACCGAGATCGGCGGCGAGCACGACCACGGCCCAGACCACGGTCACGACGGCCGGGAGCGCCCACCGGAGGAGCGCCGGCCGGCGCCGGTCGGGCCCAGCACCGCTGGACCGGCCGGTCCCGCGGTCGGCGGCCTGCCTCGATGGTGTCCCGACCAGCTCCGTCATGCCACGCTCCCCCGCCTCCCCCTCACGACCGCCTCCCAGTCGGAACCGCCCCACCTCACCCGGCCTTCCCCGCCCGGCCTGGCCGCCCGGTCCGGGGACCCTACCCGCCGCCTCCCCGGTCGTTTCCGCTCGGTGAGTCGGGAGCGCGACGATGGGGCCATGGCATCCTCCGCCGTCCCGGCCGCCGACGATCTGCGGGCCCTCTTCGATTCGGCCACCTACACCAGCGGCGTGCCCTACGACGCCATCGACCGGCTCCGGTCTGCCGGTCCGGTGGTCTGGGTTCCCGAGCCGGCACTCGGCCCGTGGCCCGCCGGGCCGGGGTACTGGGCCGTGCTCGGCCACGCCGCCACCCGTGAGGTGTTGCGACGGGCCGACGTCTACTCCAGCCATCTCGGCGGGACCCAGCTCCGGGATCCGGCGAAGGCAGCCGACCTGGCCTTCGTCCAGACGATGATGCTCAACCAGGACCCGCCGGCTCACACCCGCCTCCGGGGTCTCCTGGCGTCGGCCTTCGTCCCCCGGGCGATCGCCGCCATCGAGACGGCCACCGCCGCCCGGGCCCGGGCCCTGGTGGCCGCCGTCGCCGACCGGGGCCGATGCGATCTGGTCACCGACGTCGTCGGCGACCTTCCGGTCGCGGTCCTGGCCGAGGTGCTGGGGCTCCCGCCCGAGGACCGGGGCCTGCTCTACGACTGGTCGAATCGGGTGATCGGCTACCAGGACGCCGACTACGCCTCGTCGGCCGCGTTCGAGGCCGAGTCCGGCACCGAGATGGCGCGGCTGGCGTTGGCCGAGCGACCCGAACCCGAACCCGACGGCTCGATGCCCGACCCCCGGACCCGGGCCGGCCTCGCCGACCTCTACGCCTACGCCCACGCCCTGGCCGAGCACCGCCGGGCCGAGCCGGGAGACGACATCGTGTCGCTCCTCCTCCAGGCGACCTACGACGACTCGGCGCTGACCATCGACGAGTTCGAGACCCTGTTCTTCCTCTTCGCCGTCGCCGGCAACGAGACGCTGCGCAATGGGATCCCCGGTGCGATGCTGACCCTGATCGATCACCCCGACGTCTACCGCCGACTCCTGACCGAACCGGACCTCCTCCCCGGTGCGGTCGAGGAGCTGCTCCGATTCTGGCCCCCGGTCATCCACTTCCGGCGCACCGCCACGGTCGACACCGAGCTGGCCGGCCAGCCGATCTCGTCTGGTGAGAAGGTGGTCGTCTACCACGTGGCGGCCAACCGGGACCCGGCGGTCTTCGACGACCCCCACCGGCTCGACCTGGCCCGGTCTCCGAACGACCATGTCTCGTTCGGATACGGCCCCCACTTCTGTCTCGGCGCCCACCTGGCCCGGCTCCAGATGCGCTCGCTCATCGGCGAGCTCAACGCCCAGCTGGGGCAGCTCACGCTCGCCGGGGAGCCGGTACGGCTCCAGTCCAACTTCCAGCAGGGTCTGAAATCCCTGCCCGTCGCCTGGGAGACGTCCCGATGACCACCGCCGATCGTCCCACCCTGCTGTTCCTCCACGGGCTGGGCGCCACCGCCGCGGTCTGGTCGGGCGTCCGGTCGAGGCTGGACTGGGCCGGGCCGACGGTGGCACCCGACCTCCCGGGCCACGGTGGCGGCTCGTGGACCGGGGCCTACGACGTGGCCTCCCTCGCCGAGGCGGTGGCGGCCGAGCTCGCTCCTGGCGAGGAGACGTTCGTGGTCGGCCACTCCCTGGGCGGCGGCGTCGGACTGGAGCTGGCGTCCGGTCGGTACCGGCCGGCGGTCGTCGGCGTGATCGGTATCGGGATCAAGACGACGTGGACCGACGACGACATCGCCGGCATGGCCAGGGTCGCCGAGCGGGGGATCCGGTGGTTCGACACCCGGGCCGACGCCGAGCAGCGCTACCTCCGCCAGGCCGGCCTCGACGGGATCGTCGAGCCCGACGCCGACCGCCCGGAGCTGGCGGGCGCGGTGGTCGGCGAGGACGGCCCCGACGGCGCCCGGTGGCGGGTGGCCCAGGACCCGGCGACCTTCGCCCAGCGGCCGCTACCGATGGCCGAGCTGGTGGCCGGAGCCCGGTGCCCGATCGTGCTGGCCGCCGGGGAGCACGATCCGATGGCCACCCGGGCCGAGCTGGCCCGGTTCGTCGACCAGCCCGAGATCGCCACCGGCCGGGGCCACAACGTCCAGGTCGAGGACCCGGCGTGGGTCGCCGACCTCGTCCGGTCGGTGGTGGGGGGCGACGGAACCCATCCCGAGGACGGCGGGGTGGCCCGGTAGGCTGACCGGCGTGTCAACCCGTTCACGTATCGCCTTCCAGGGCACGCTCGGCGCCTACTCCCACCAGGCCTGCACCGAGGCCTTTCCCGACGACGAGGCGGTCGGGTTCGACACCTTCGACCAGGCGTTCGCCGCCGTCGAGGACGGGACCGCCGACCTGGCCATGATCCCGATCGAGAACACCCTCGGTGGCCGGGTGGCCGACATCCACCACCTCCTGCCGGCGTCGAAGCTCTCGATCATCGGCGAGCACTTCCTCCCGATCCGCCACGCCCTTCTCGGGCCCGAGGGGGCGACGCTCGAGTCGCTGAAGACCGTGGCGTCCCACGAGCAGGGCCTGGCCCAGTGTCGGGAGCTGTTCCGGGAGCTGGGCGTCGAACCGCTCGACCTCGGCGACACCGCCGGGGCGGCCAAGGAGGCCGCCGAGCGGGACGATCCGACCTTCGGCGCCATCGCCAGCGAGTTGGCGGCTCAGATCTACGGGCTGAAGGTGCTCCGGACCCGCATCGAGGACCGGCTCGGCAACACGACCCGATTCGTGATCATGTCCCGGCGGGCCATCGAACCCGACCCCCGGGACGGCCCGGCGATGACCAGCATCGTGTTCCAGGTCCGCAGCGTGCCGGGGGCCCTCTACAAGGCGCTGGGCGGGTTCGCCACCCGGGGGGTCAACATCACCAAGCTCGAGAGCTACATCGTCGACCAGTCGTTCACGGTGGCCCAGTTCTACGCCGAGTTGGAGGGTCACCCGGCCGAGACGGCGGTGGCCGGGGCGTTCGAGGAGCTCCAGTTCTTCTGCACCAAGCTGACCGTGATCGGCACCTACCCGAAGTCGCCACTCCGGGCGAGCCGGTAGCGGCGTGGCCCGGGTCCCGTACCTGACGAGCCGGCTCCAGGGATTCGGCACCACCATCTTCGCCGAGATGTCGGCGCTGGCGGTCAAGACCGGGGCCATCAACCTCGGCCAGGGCTTTCCGGACACCGACGGTCCGACCGAGGTGTCGGAGGCGGCGGTGGCGGCGATCCGGAGCGGTCAGAACCAGTACCCGCCCGGTCCCGGGATCGAGGACCTCCGGATGGCGGTGGCCGAGCACCAACGGCGGTTCTGGGGCATCGAACTCGACCCGGCGTCGGAGGTGCTGATCACCGCGGGCGCGACCGAAGCACTCGCCGCCGCGCTGCTGGCCCTGTGCGAGACCGGCGACGAGGTCGTCGTGTTCGACCCCACCTACGACAGCTACGCCGCCGGCATCGCCCTGGCCGGGGCCCGGGTCCGGGGCGTCGTCCTCCGGCCCGACGGCGATGACGGACGGTTCACGTTCGACCCCGACGAGCTCCGGCGAGCCTTCGGCGACCGGACCCGGCTCCTCCTGCTCAACTCGCCCCACAACCCGACGGGCAAGGTGTTCACCACCGATGAGCTGGCGCTGATCGCCGAGCTGTGCGTGGAGCACGACGTGGTGGCGGTCACCGACGAGGTCTATGAGCACCTCGTGTTCGACGGTCACCGTCACGTCCCGCTGTCGACCCTCGAGGGCATGGCGGAGCGAACCCTCACCGTGTCGTCGGGAGGCAAGACGTTCTCCTTCACCGGCTGGAAGGTGGGGTGGGCGTCCGGGCCGGCCGAGCTGGTCGCCGCGGTGCGGGTCGCCAAGCAGTTCCTCACCTTCGTCAACGGCGCCCCGTTTCAGCCGGCCATCGCCGCCGGTCTCCGGTTGGGCGACGAGTACTACGAGCGCTTCGCCCGGGAGCTGGCCGACAAGCGGGACCTCCTCGGCCGCTACCTGGCCGACGCCGGCTTCAGGGTGCTGACGCCGGAGGGAACGTACTTCACCACCGTCGACATCAGCCCGGTCAGCGACGACGACTCGATCTCGTTCTGCCTCGGGCTCCCCGAGCGGGCAGGGGTGGTGGCCGTACCCAGCGCCGTGTTCTATCAGGACCGGCGGGACGGCGACCGGCTCGTCCGGTTCTGCTTCGCCAAGCGGGACGAGACCCTGGCCGCCGCCGGCTCCCGGCTGATCGACGCCTTCTCCTGATCGTCGTCGCCGTCGGTACCGTCGCCGACGGCGCCGTCGTCGCTGTCGGACGGCGTGGACGAGCCGCCGATGATCATGACCGCCACCAAGCCGGCCAGCATGGCGATCGCCACGCCCCACCACCGACTCCCGGTGGCATCGGCCATCGCCCCGACCATCACCGGCCCGATCGCCGTGCTGAGGCCGGCGGCCATCGTCAGCACGCCCATCGACGCGCCGAGGTCGGCCCGGTCGAACAGCTCGTCGGCGTAGATCCCGGTGAGGGGCGAGGTCGCCCCGATCCCGAAGCCGGCCACCGCCACGTACAACAGCGCCACGATGACGTTGCCGGCCACCGGGAGGATCAGCACTGCGACGGTGATCATGGCGTAGGACAGCCGGACCGATGACCGTGCCCCGAGGCGGCCGACGATGAACCCGAGGGGGATCCGGCCGGTGATCTGGGCCGCGCCCCGGGCCCCGGCCATCCAGGCCGCCACCCCGACCGGGAGCCCAGCCCCGGTCATCAGGGGCACCTGGTACACCATCATGATCCCGATACAGAACCCGACCAGCGAGGCGGCGATGGCGAAGCGGCGGGCCGCCGGCCGGCGAAAGCCCCGCCGTAGCCCCCCGGTGGCCCGACTGCGCCGCTCCCCTCGGCTCCGCTCCCGGACCAGGATCGCCGCCGCCACCAGCACCACGGCCGTGCCCCCGACGAGGATCCGGAGGGTGTCCCTCCACCCGACCATCGTGACCAACCAGGCCGCCAGGGGAAGGTAGATGGCGCTGGAGAACGCGCCGTAGATCGTGAGGGTGGCGATCGCTCGGGACGGGTTGGACGGGGCGGCCCGGACCGCCGTGGTCTGCGTGACGTGGTAGAAGGCGAGCGCCTGGAGGGCAGCGCCCCCCAGCACAGCACCGACGGCGAAGGTCCAGAAGCTCTGCGCGTCGGCGGCGACCCCCAGACCGATCGAGGAGACCACGGCGGCGGCGGCGAAGGCCGCCCGAGCCCCGAAGCTGTCGACGAACCGCCCGGCGGCAACGGCCGAGACCGAACCGAGCAGCGCCGAAACCGAGAAGACGGCCGCCACCCCCGACTCGGGCCAGCCGGTCTCGGTGAGAATCGGATCGAGGAGCACCCCGAAGGCGTAGAACCAGGCCCCATAGGCGGCGATGGTCACCAGGCCCAGGAGCATGATCATGCCGTGGGGGAAACGGTCGGGAGCCGGCGTCACCTCAGCCGCCGTCGACGGTGGCGGCCGGACCGGTCCCCGGGACGGTCGTGGTGGTCGTCGGCGCGGGCGGGGCGTCGCCGCCGACGAAGAACTCCGGCACGACCGTCGTGGTCAGCAACTCCTGGCGGGTGAAGTACACGTCGACGGCCACGCGCTCCCCCACCGTGTCGCGGACATCGCGGGTGATCTCATAGATCGCCGGTTCGTCGGAGCCGATCACCTGGATCACCACCTGGTCGCCGTCGTAGCCGACGCCGGTGACGACGAGGCCGTTGGCCGTGGCCCACCGTTGGGCCACCCGCTCGATGTCGGCGGTGATCTGCTCGCTCTCGGTCAGCTCCTGGTCCTGTTCGGTGATCGTCTCCCGCTCGGTCCAGACCACCCGCACCCCGAGACCGCCGGCCAGCTCGCTCTGGGAGAGCCGATCGCTGAGATCCCGGACCGGGGGCGGGTCTCCGGTCCCGGTGACGTCGACCACCAGCACCCCGTCGACCAGGCGGAGCCGCTGTCGCTCGTAGCCGGCTCCCCCGTCGCTGTCGGTCAGCCACTGGTCGACGATCGGCTCGACCTCGGCCAGGAGCGCCTCCTCCTCGCTCGGCGGGAGCGCCGTCGTGGTCGTGGCCCGCTCGGTTCGGATCCACTCGACGTTGACGGTCACCTCGTCGCCGAGCGCCTCCCGGAGCTGCGAGCGGAGGAGCCCGTCATCCGGGGGCGCGTCGATGCCTCGCAGCTCGACGAAAACGACGTCGTCCCGAACGTCGACCGTCGGATCGAGCGATGCCGAGCCGAGCCACTCGACGACGATGTCCTGAGCCAGCAGTTCGTCCTCGGCGGCCGACAGCACATCGGCCGACCGGTTGAAGAGCGGGACGGCGATGGCCGCCACGATGGCGAAGGCCACCGCCGCCGCCACCAGAAGCTGGACGCCGGTGTTGGCCAGCCGTCGGGGTGGGACGAAGCCGGTGGCGATGAACACCATCACCCCGGCGAAGATGATGGCCGCCAGGTTGGTGGCGTAGAGCAGCAGGGCACCGAATGCCAGGTCGAGCTCGCCCGCCTCGAGGGTGATGCCGACGGTGCCGAGCGGGGGGACGAGCGCAACCGCCACCGCCACCCCCGGCAGCGACGACGAGACGTCCTTGCGGACCGTCGCGTAGGCCCCGGCCGCCCCGGCCGCGAGGGCCACGACGAGGTCCCGGATATCGGGCCGGGTCCGGGCGGTCACCTCGTCGGACAGGGCCGTGTCGGGCAGGATGGTCGAGATCACGAACGCGATGGCGATACACCACGCGGTCGCCAGCAGGACCCGGAACAGCGACCGGAACGACCGGGTCACCAGCGACATCGACAGGCAGGCGGCGGTGGCCAACACCGGCTGCATCAGCGGGGCGAGCAGCATGGCCCCGATGACCACCGCGGCCGAGTCGGCCGAGAGGCCCATCACCGCCACGATCACCGACAACGTGAGCATGGCGGTGAACCGCCACGCCCACGCCTCGACCCGGGTGATGGCCAACTCGTCCATGACCCGCCGTCGCTCGTCGGGGTCGAGGTGGCGGTGCCACCACGCCCGGGACGTGATCGGGACGTTCGGCCCGCTGACCTGGTTGGCTTCGGTGGTGTCGGTGACCGCCATCGGGGCCGAGTCTACTGACCTGGCCCCGATCGGCCGGGCAGGCTCGTTCGCGCCAGGGGTCGGCGACCGTCAGTCGTCGACGGCGGCCTCGACCATGATCTCGACCTTCACCTTGGGATGGGCGAGCGGGGCCTGGACGGTGGCCCGGGCCGGGGCTGACCCCTCGGGCACCCAGGCGGTCCACACCTCGTTCATGTCGGCCCACGTCGTGATGTCGCTGAGCCAGATGTTGGCCTTGAGCAGCTTGGTCTTGTCGGTCCCGGCGGCGACCAGCAGGTTGTCGATCTTGTCCAGGATCGATGCCGTCTGGCCCTTCACGTCGGCGTCGAGGTCGGCGGCGACCAGCCCCGACAGGTAGGCCACGCCCCGGTGGACGACGGCCTGGCTCATGAGGGGTCCCGCTTCGATGCGTTCGATGGTCATGCCGACAGCCTCCCCGACCAGCGGGCGCCCGTCGAGCCCCACCGCCGGAGCGGCCCCGCCGAGCCTCCGATGGGCTCTTCGCAGCTAGCGCCGAGGGCGACGGCGACGGGGCCGACGACCGCTGATCGACTACCGTCGGGGTGTGGACGACCAGCCGCCGACCGTCCGCTGGGCTCCCGGGTCGACCGTCATCCGCCGGGAGACGCTCGGCCTCCAACCCGACGACGTGGCGACGCCGCCACCGGTCGAGGGCGTGTGGCTCGAGGTCCCGGTCGAGGTGATCGAGGACGGCCCCGACGGCTTGATCACCCACCTGGCGACCGGCGCACCGTTCCACTTCCCCGACGGGGACTGGCCCACCCCGGACGGCCACCACCCCTGGCACGAACGGGCCAGCTGGACCGGTCACGGCTGCCTGATGATCCATCCTCCCGACGAGCACGTCGCCATCTGGCATTTCTGGCGGGGACCGGAGCGGGAGTTCGCCCACTGGTACCTGAACCTCCAGACGGCCTTCGTCCGGTCGGCGACCGGCTTCGCCACCCAGGACCTCGAGCTCGATCTCATCGTCCATCCCGATGGCAGGACAGAGGTCAAGGACGCCGAGGTCCTCGACGACCGGGTGGCCGAGGGGCGCTTCACCCCCGAGCTGGTGACCTGGGTCCGCCGCTACGGCGACCGCCTGCTCCAACGGCTCGATCGGGAGGGGATCTGGTGGGACCGCCGGTGGGCCGACTGGTCGCCCGATGGTGGCCGCGCCCGGCCCTGACCGTCGGGGAGCCGGATCGGGGCGGGCCGACCGCTACCGTGGCCGGATGACGACGGCGGCCTCGACCGGACAGCGCTCCGCCGACGGTCCGGCCGGCCCGGTCGCCGTCATCGCGGCTGCTCTCCTGGCCATGTGGGCCGTCGAGATCGTCGACGCCGGCCTGCTCGATGATCGCCTGCAGGAGGGCGGGATCGGCCCCCGGACGATCGTCGGGCTCCGGGGAATCCTGTTCGCGCCCCTGCTCCACGCCAACTTCGGCCACCTCCTCTCCAACACGGTGCCGTTCGTCGTGTTGGGGTGGTTGGTCGCGCTGCGGGGATTGAGCCACTGGCTGGCGGTCACCGGGGGCGCACTTCTCCTCGGCGGAGGTCTGACCTGGCTCCTGGCCGGCGGGGTCAACCACATCGGGGCCAGTGGCATCGTGTTCGGCTACTTCGGAGCGCTGCTCGCCGGGGCCTTCTACGATCGCCGGCCGGCGCTCCTGGCACCGGCCCTGGTGGCGGTGTTGCTCTACAGCAGCCTGGCCGCCGGTCTCGTCCCCCAGCAGGCGATCTCCTGGGAGGGACACCTCTTCGGGCTGATCGCCGGCATCGTGGTGGCCCGACTACGAGCCGACCCTCCACCGGAGCGCCCCGTCGACGACGAGCCCCGCTACGACTGGGAACTCGACGAGCCCTGGCTCGACGACGGCCCCGAACCCTGACTGCGGCTCGTCACCAATCGACGGCGATGTACTGGGTCTCGGTGAACTCGTAGATCCCCTCGCTGGCCCCCTCCCGGCCAAGTCCCGACTGCTTCATCCCCCCGAAGGGAGCGGCCGGGTCGGACACCGCGCCCCGGTTGAGACCGACCATGCCCGACTCGAGGCGTTCGCTCACCGCCAGTCCCCGGCCGATGTCCCGGGTGTAGACGTAGGCCGCCAGCCCCATCTCGGTGTCGTTGGCCTGGGCGATCATCGCATCGGTGTCGGCGAAGGGGATGACCGGGGCGACCGGACCGAAGATCTCCTCCGACGTGATCGGCGAATCGGGGGCGACGCCGCCCAGGACGGTCGGCTGGTAGAAGAAGCCGGGCCCATCGACCGGGCCGCCGCCGACGGCGGTGGTGGCCCCGGCCCCGACCGCCGCCTTGACCAGGCCATCGATCGACGAAACCGCGTCGGCGTTGATCATCGGACCGCAGGTCACGCCCTCGT
This sequence comes from Acidimicrobiales bacterium, assembly GCA_965262175.1. GTDB lineage: Bacteria > Actinomycetota > Acidimicrobiia > Acidimicrobiales > SZUA-35 > CADEDH01. Next base: position 90,886 of record CBDHES010000002.1, read on the forward strand.
CGAAGCCGCTCCCGACCTTGACCTCCCCCATCGCCTCGGCGAGCTTGGCGGTGAACTCCTCGGCCACCCCCCGCTCGGCGAAGAACCGGTTGGCTGCGGTGCACGTCTCGGCCGAATGGCGCATCTTGGCCACCATCGCCCCCTCGACCGCAGCGTCGAGGTCGGCGTCGTCGAACACGATGAACGGGGCGTTGCCCCCGAGCTCCATCACGGTCTTCAGCACCCGGTCGGCGGAGCGCCGCAGGAGCACCCGTCCGACCTCGGTCGAGCCGGTGAACGACACCATCCGCACCGCCCGGTGATCGACGGCGGCGTCGAACCAGGCCCCCGAGCTGTGGGTCGGGACCACGTTGACGACGCCGGGGGGCACGCCGGCCTCCTGGAGGAGATCCGCCACCCGAAGGGCGGTGAGCGGCGTCTCCTTGGGCGGCTTGATGACGACCGCGTTGCCCGCAGCCAGGGCCGGGGCCAGTTTGCGGGTGATCATGGCCGCCGGGAAGTTCCACGGGGTGACGATCACGACCACGCCGACCGGCGGATGGTGGACGATGATGCGGTTGGCGCCGGCCGGGGCCAGGCCAACCGAGCCCCGGATCCGGACCGCTTCCTCAGCGTTCCACCGGAAGAACTCCGCAGCGTAGGCCACCTCCCCGACCGCGTCGGCCAGCGGCTTGCCGTGCTCGGTGGTGATCAGGGAGGCGAGCTCGTCGGTGTGGTCGACCAGGATCTGCCAGCAGGCACGAAGGACCTCCGAGCGCTGCCGAGGTGGCGTGGCCGCCCACCGCGGTTGGGCGAGGGCGGCCGCGTCGCAGGCCCGGATCGCCTCGGCCGGACCGCCGGCCGCCACCGCCGCGATCTCGTTCCCGGTCGCCGGATCGAGCACCGGGATCCGCTCCCCGACCCCGTCGAGCCAGACCCCATCGATCAGTAGCTGGTCACGCATGGCTTCTCACCGTAGGCGATGGCCTCCCCGACCGCCCCCGGGCGCCCGGCCTACGCTCGCGGCGTGGGGGAGATCGTGCGACGACGGACCGAGGACCTACCGACCGAGGTGATCGATGCGGTGCGGAGCCTCTGCGATCGAGCCTTCGACGACTTCGCCGACACCGACTTCGACCATGCGCTCGGCGGGTGGCACGTGGTGGTGACCGATGGCGACGTGGTCCTGGCCCACGCCGCCATCGTGGAGCGGATCATCCGCGTCGGGGAGCGGGACCTCCGCACCGGCTACGTCGAGGCGGTGGCCACCGACCCCGACCACCAGGGCCAGGGCATCGGCACCTCGGTCATGGCCGAGATCGATGCCATCGCTCGTCGAGCGTTCGAGCTCGGCGCCCTCTCCACCGACCGGACGGCGTTCTACGGTCGCCTCGGATGGGAGGTGTGGCGGGGCCCGACGTTCGTGTTGTCCGACGAAGGGCGGCAGCGGACCGAGGATGAGGACGGCGGGATCATGGTCCTCCGCTTCGGGCCGTCCGCCGCCGTCGACCTGGACGCTCCGATCGCCTGCCGATCCCGCCCCGGCGACGACTGGTGACGCTGGGTGACGCCGGGCGACGAGCGTCGCCGCCGATCAGCCGATGGCGGCGAGCAGGCGGGCCATCTCGACCGCCCCCACCGCGGCCTCCTCGCCGACGTTGTGCCCGCCGGGACCCTCGCTCCGAGCCAAGGCCTGGGCCTCGTCCTCGACGGTCAGCACACCGAACAGGATCGGCACCCCGGTGTCGAGCTGGGCCTGCTGGACCCCCCGTCCACACTCGGACGAGACCAGCTCATAGTGGGTCGTCTCGCCCCGGATGACGGCGCCGATGCACACCACGGCGTCGACGGTGCCCGACGCGGCCAACGCCTTGGCGGCGACCGGGATCTCGAAGCTGCCCGGCACGGCGTGGGTCACGATGTCGGTGACCCCGAGCGACGCCAACCCCCGCTCGACCCCGGCCGCCAATCGATCCACGATGGCCGCATTCCAACGGGACCGGACGACACCGACCCGGAGGCCACCCCCGTCGAGGCCATCGGGCACCCTCGCTCGCTCGTCTCCTGAGGCCATGACCCCACCGTAACCGGCATCGGTCACGGCCGGGTCCGGGCGGGCGCGTCCGGCAGCGGCGGCCGGGTACCTTGTGGGCCCATGGGCTTTCTTCGCAACGCAGCACTCGGGCGGATCCCGGTCGTCGGGCTCCTGTCCGACCTCGCAATCGTGGCCGGCGCCGCCACCCGGGTCGCTCGACGCTCCTCGGCCAAGGGAGCGGCCCGTCCCCAGGGGCCGGCCGACTGGTTCCTCGTCGCCGGAGCGGCGTTCCGGTTGTTCCAGCGGATGCGACGGGTCCGGCGGAGCCGCCGGGCCAGGGCCGCGCTGGTCGAGGCGGTCGACTGACGGGACGACGATGACCGATCCCGGCGACCTCGACAGCCCCGCCCCTTCGACACGAGCCGGCGCCGACATCGCCTACGACGATGCCCTCCGCCGCCGGCTGACCGACCACCTGACCCGCCACGAGGTCCGGACCCATCCGCTCGACGGTCGGCGACACGCCGCGGTCGGCGTCGTCGTGATCGACTCCGACGCCGGGATTCACGGGGACGACCCGACGACGATGGACCGGAAGTCGCTCATCGCCGACATTCCCGGCGTTGAGCCATCGACGTTGACCGGCCGGGTCGATGGCACTGCGGGTGGGGCGTCGATCATCCTCACCCGGCGCAGCTCCCGGCTCAACGCCCACGCCAACCAGTGGGCCCTTCCCGGCGGGCGTCTCGACCAGGGCGAGAGCCCGCTCGAGGCAGCGATGCGGGAGATCACCGAGGAGATCGGGCTCACCGTCGGCCCCGCTCAACTCCTGGGCCGCCTCGATGACTATCCCACTCGCTCGGGCTACGTGATCAGCCCCTTCGTGTTCTGGGCAGGAGCCGACGCCGAACCGGTGGCCGCCGAGGCCGAGGTGGCGTCGATCCACCGGATCTCGCTCCGAGAGCTGATCAGGCCCGACTCCCCCCGGTTCGTCACGATCCCCGAGAGCGAGCGACCGGTGATCCAGGTCCCGATCGGCGGCGATCTCATCCACGCCCCCACCGGGGCCGTCGTCCACCAGTTCCGGGCGGTCGCCTACGACGGTACCGACGAGCGGGTCGACGGGTACGAGCAGCCGGTGTTCGCCTGGCGCTGACCAGACAATCTCGGGCCAGGGGGTAGGCAGGCGGTGCTGGCGCGACTACCTTTGCCAAAATCCTTTACTACTTGGAGGGGACCATGTCCGACCGAACCACCGACCGATCGAAGGCGCTGGCCAAGCTGCTGGCGGTACTCCTGGCCCTCACGCTCGTCGGCGCAGCCTGCGGCAGCGACGACGATGATGACGCCAGCACCGACGACACCGAAGCCCCGGCCGACGACACCGCCGACGACACGACCGACGACACCGAAGCCCCGGCCGACGACGCAGCCGACGACACGACCGACGACACCGAGGCCCCGGCCGACGACACCGCCGACGACACGACCGACGACACCGAAGCCCCGGCCGACGATGCAGCCGGTGGGATCCCGGTCGCGCTGACCGAGTGGGCCGTGGGCGTCGAGCCGTCCCTGACCGCTGGTTCGCTGACCTTCGACGTCACCAGCGACGGCGAGTTCCCCCATGCCCTGGCCATCGCCCGGGGGACCAGCTACGAGGACTTGCCGCTGAAGGATGAGAACGGCGCGGTCGACATCGACGCGCTGGGCGATGACTTCCTCGGCACCACCGAGAACCTCCAGCCCGGCGAAGCGGCCACGATCACCTTCGACCTCGAAGCGGGCGACTACGTGTTCTTCTGCCCGATCGAGAACGGGCCGAACTCGCACGCTGCGGCCGGCCAGGTCCTCAGTGTGACGGTCAACTGACCCGGTTGACCTGACAGCGCCACCATCGACACACTCTGTCACCGTGGACTCCATCAACGGGCTTCCGACCCATCCGCTGTTCGTCCACGCTCCGGTGGTGCTGGCGCCGCTGGCCACGCTGGTGGCCCTGGCGCTGGCCGTCAGACCCCGTTGGCGGGGGGAGGTGGGCATCGCCCTCCCCCTGCTGGGGGTCGTGGTGCTCGTCGCGACCCAGCTGGCCATCGTCTCCGGGTTGGCCCTGGAGGAGGTCCTCGGCGACCGGATCGACGCTTCGGATCACGAGCAGCTGGCGCTGACCACCCGGAATCTGCTGATCCTGTTCTTTGCGACGACGGTGTTGCTCACCGTCGTCGACCGGTGGCGGCTCCGAAACGATGCGCCGGGCTGGCTGGCGATCGCCGCACCGGTGACCGCAGCGTCGACGGTGGTCACCGGCAGTCTCGCCACCTGGTGGATGATCATGACCGGCCACGAGGGGGCCCGACTGGTGTGGTTGGGTCTGCTCCCGTGATCGACGGCCGGGCCGACTGAGGTGGTCGACTTCTTCGACTACGAACCAGGAGAGCTGGCCGGCACCGGCCGACACCTGAGCAAGGACGAGCTCTGGGTCTGGACCCGGTTCCTCGACGCCAGCCGCTTGCTCGAGGAACGCCTCGCCCAGCACGTGAGCCGCAACCACGCCATGACCCACAGCGACTACGAGGTCCTCGTCCGGCTCGACGGGGCCGGGGGTCGGATGCGGATGACGGCCCTCGCCGAGCAGGTGGTGTCGTCGGCCCAGAAGCTGACCCACACCGCCAACCGGCTGGAGGAGCGGGGCTGGATCGTGCGCCGACCGGTGACCGACGACGGGCGTGGCCTCGAAGCGGTGTTGCTGTCACCGGGACGGGAGGCGCTGGCGGCGGCGGCCGGGGAGCACGCCGAACTGATCCAGCGGTTCCTTCTGGCCGCCATGTCCGAGGCTCAGCGTGAGGTCGTGGCCGAGGTCATGGCCGAGGTCTCCGCTCATCTTCGGGTCCATCGGGCAGGAAACCGGTGTGAGGTCTGCGATGCTGGTTGACCGTGAGGGGCCACGTCGACCAGCGTGAGTTCTCGGTGGCTGACGACCCGAGCGCATTGCTCGGGCTCGGGTTGGCCGCGCTCGGACGACCCGGCTACCTGACCCTCGGCCACGGAGCCGACCTGGCCGGTCGCAGCGATCCGGCCTCGCTGGAGGCCCACACCCACCGGATGCTCGACGAGGCCTGGGCCAACGGGGTCGGCTACCTCGACGCCGCCCGGTCCTACGGCCGGGCCGAGGCGTTCCTGGCCGGTTGGCTCGCCAAGCGGGGGTTCGCCGAGGACGCCCGGCGCCCGATCATCGCCTCGAAGTGGGGGTACCGCTACACGGCCGACTGGCAGGTCGATGCCGAGGTCCACGAGGTCAAGGAGCTCGACCGGGCCCAGCTCGATCGGCAGTTCGCCGAGAGTCGCGACCTGCTCGGCGACTACCTCGACGTCTACCAGATCCACTCCGCCACGATCTCCTCCGGGGTGCTGACCGATGGCCCAACGCTGGACCGGCTCCGGGAGCTGCGGGCGTCGGGCCTGACGATCGGGCTCACCGCGACCGGACCGGACCAGAGCGAGACCATCCGCCAGGCGCTGGAGATCCCGGATGCCGAGGGCCGACCGCTGTTCGAGGTCGTGCAGGCGACCTGGAACGTACTGGAACCATCGGCCGGCCCGGCCCTGGCCGCTGCGGCGGCCAACGGTGCCATGGTGGTGGTGAAGGAGGCGTTGGCCAACGGGCGGCTGACCGGCCGCGACCCGTCGGTGGCCTTCGCCACCGGACAGCACGTCGGCGACGTCCCGCTCGATCAGGCGGCGCTGGCCGCAGCGCTCACCCGGCCCTGGGCCACGGTCGTGCTGTCCGGGGCGGCCACGATCGACCAGCTGCGGTCGAACATCGGGGCGATGACCGAAGGAGCCCTCGCCGCCGGGTCGACGCTGGCTTCGGTCAACGCACTCGCCGAGGACCCGGGCCGGTACTGGCAGACCCGGGCCGACCTGACCTGGACCTGATCCCCTGGGCTCCGAGCCGGGCCGCCCCGGAGCCCGGACGATCCCCGGCCGAGCGGCCCGGTCTGGACCGGATCCCGGTGCCCGGTGAGAAGATGAGCGGATGAACTTCGAGACCGACCCCACCTTCCAGACCGAGCTGGACTGGATCGACTCCTTCGTCCGGAACGAGATCGAACCGCTCGACTTCATCGTCCAGAACCCGTACGACCTGGCCGACCCGATCCGGGCCGAGGTGATTCCCCCGCTCCAGAAGATCGTCCAGGAGCGGCAGCTGTGGGCCTGTCACCTCGGTCCCGACCTCGGTGGGCCGGGCTACGGCCAGGTGAAGCTGGCGCTGATGAACGAGATCCTCGGTCGAGCCCGGTCGGCCCCGACCGTGTTCGGCACCCAGGCGCCCGACACCGGCAACAGCGAGATCCTGGCCCACTACGGCACCGAGGAGCAGAAGCAACGGTTCCTCCAACCGCTGCTCAGGAACGAGATCGTGTCGTGCTTCTCGATGACCGAGCCCCAGGGCGGGGCCGACCCTGCGGTGTTCACGACGACCGCCGTGCCCGACGGCGACGAGTGGGTGATCAACGGCGAGAAGTGGTTCTCGTCCAACGCCCGGTACGCCTCGTTCCTGATCGTGATGGCGGTGACCGACCCCGAGAACGAGCTGGTGAAGAGCCAGTCGATGTTCCTCGTCCCGACCGACACGCCAGGGGTGGAGATCGTCCGCAACGTCGGTCTGGGCTACGAGTCCGAGCACGACGACCACGGATCCCACGCCTACCTCCGCTACAACGACGTCCGGGTGCCGGCCGAGAACCTCCTCGGTCCCCGGGGCGGCGGGTTCGAGGTGGCCCAGACCCGACTGGGTGGCGGCCGGATCCACCACGCCATGCGGACCTGCGGCCGGGTGCGGCGGATGTTCGACATGATGTGCGAACGGGCGCTGTCCCGGACGACCAAGGGCGAGCTGCTCAGCCAGAAGCAGCTGGTCCAGGAGATGATCGCCGACTCATGGATCGAGATGGAGATGTTCCGGCTCCTGGTGCTCCGGACGGCGTGGCGGATCGACGAGTACCAGGACTACCGGAAGGTCCGCAAGGACATCTCGGCGGTCAAGGCCGCGATGCCGGGCGTCTACCGGAACATCGCCGGCCGGGCGCTGCAGATCCACGGTTCGTTGGGGGCGTCGTGGGAGATGCCCTTCGCCAAGGAGGTCATCGAGTCGTTCCACATGGGCCTCGCCGACGGTCCGACCGAGGTCCACAAGGTCCAGGTCGCCCGGCAGGTTCTCCGGGAGTACGCCCCGACCGACGACCTGTTCCCCACCGGGCACCTCCCCCGCCGCCGGGAGGCCGCAGAAGCCAAGTTCGCCGACGTGCTGGAGCGCCACCTCGAGGCGCTGTGAGGAGCGCCCGGGGTCAGTCGCCCGACCGGTAGGAGGCGCCGAAGGTGTCGTCGAACGCCAGCTCTCCGATCGGCCGGCGGGTGATCGGTCCGTGGCCCCGGAGGACGGGATAGCCGATCGGCACCATGGCCGCCGTCGCCCACGGGTCGGGGATGTCGAGGGCCTCCTTGACCTGATCCTCCCGGAGGCAGTGGAGGGTGGTCAGGGTGCAGCCGAGGCCCTCGGCCACGCAGGCCAGCATGGCGTTCTGGACCGGCGGGTACACCGACCCGCCACCGACCAGGCTGATCCGGTCGAGCTTGGCGTCGGTAACCGCCATCGCCCGGAAGTCGGCGCAGAACATGAGGATCACCGGGGCCTCGGCGAGGTGCTCGGCCAGGTAGTTCCCGGCGACCAGGGTTCGCTCCCACCGGGCCTTCTCGGTCGCCTCCATCGACTCGATCCGCTTCCTGAACCCGACCGTGTACCGCTCCCACTCGGGGCCGTAGATGTCGGCCAGCGCCTGCTTCCGTTCCGGGGAGCGAACGACGATGACCCGCCACGGCTGCTGGTTGCCGCCGGTCGGCGCCCAGCACGCCGCCTGGAGGACCCGGTCGAGGACGTCGTCGGGGATCGGGTCCGGCTTCAGCCGCCGCACCGCCCGCAGGGTGCTCATCGCCTCGTACAGCCCGACCGGGGACTCGCTCGTCATCGGGCCACCCTACTCATCGGCCGGCGGCGTCAGCCATGCCCGCCACACCTCCTCGTTGGCCGCCACCCACTCGGCGGCGGCGTCGGCGATCGACAACCCATCGATCTCGACTCGGGCCAGGAGCGCCGACTGGTCGGCGGTCGACAGGGTGAATGCCGAAAGGAAGGCGTGGACATCGGGGGCCTTGGCCTCCAGGCGGGGCGACGCCGCCTTGAAGAGCTCGTCCTCCGGGTAGTCGCAGTCGACACCGGCCCCTCCGGCGGCCGCCGCCTCCCGGCAGGCATCGGTGACCGGTGGCAGCATCACGTTGACCAGGTCGTAGGCCGCGACGGCGGCGGTCGGAGCCCACCAGTACAGCAGGATCGCCTCCCCGGCCTCGGCCGAGCGGGCCAGCTCGGCCATCGTCTCGCCCTCGCTGCCGGAGAAGACGACCTGGAGGGGGAGGCCGAGGTTGGCCACGATCTCGGCGTCGAACTGCCGGTAGTCCTCGCTGGTGCCGAGCAGCCGACCGTCGGGCTCGGTCTCCGGTGTGGCGAACACCGAGGCGGTGGCCGGATCGCGGAGGCCCTCCCAGGTGGCGACGGCCGGGTACTGGTCGAGCACGTAGCGGGGGACGTACCACCCGAGCTTGCCCACCGGGCCCAGCGGACCCAGCTCGACCACCTCGCCCCGATCGAAGTAGAGGCGGTCCCGGTCGGTGAGATCCGACGGCCAGACCTCCAGGGCGGCATCGAGCGACCCGTCGGCCAGCCCGTCATAGATCGCGGTGGTGTCGTCGAGGCGGACGGCCTGGACCGGGTAGCCGAGTTGCCGCTCGATCAGCGCCTCGGCGACGGCGACGTTGAGCGCCGACGCCGTCCAGTTGCTGACGACCAGGTTGATCGGCGGCTTGGCCTCGAACGCCGTCGCCGGCAGCGTCCCGTCGCCTGCGGTCGCATCGTCCTCGCTCGACGTGCACGAAGCTGCGGCCAGTAGCGTCGCCACCAACATGGTGAGCAGCGGCCCGGTTCGGGGCCGGGGGGTCCAACGGTGCACCTCACGTCCTCCTTGACCACGGCCGGCCGGGGGTCCTGCCCTCGGCCGATCCGGCCGGCGGCCGATCGCCCAGCCACCGGGTCGCCGGCCCACGGTACCGGCTCCCGTCCGCCGTCGGCTGTCCGCCGTCGGCTGTCGGGTGTCCGAGCCATGAGCCATGATGGGCAGCCGGCCGTCAGGTCGGTCGGGAGCGCTCGTGGGAGGAGTCCGACATGGCGAGGTTGGCCGGCAAGGTAGCGGTGATCACCGGTGGAGCCCGGGGTCAGGGAGCGGCCGAGGGTCGCCTGTTCCGAACGGAGGGGGCCGAGGTCTACCTGACCGACGTCCTCACCGACGAAGGCAAGGAGGTGGCATCGGAGATCGGGGCCACCTTCTATGAGCACGACGTGACCGACACCGACCGGTGGACCGAGGTGATCGAGCAGGTCATGGCGGCCCACGGTCGCATCGACGTGCTGGTCAACAACGCCGGCATCTTCCGCATCGCCGGCCTCCAGGAGACCGACCGGGAGTTGTGGGACCGGATCATCGCCATCAACCAGACCGGCGTGTTCCTCGGGATGCAGGCCGTCGCTCCCCACATGGTCGCCGCCGGCGGTGGCTCGATCATCAACATCTCCTCGATCGCCGGGCTCCGAGGTGCCGGCGTGGCCTTCGCCTACGGTGCCAGCAAGTGGGCGGTCCGGGGCATGACCCGGGGCGCGGCCCAGGAGCTGGCCCCCCACCGGGTCCGGGTCAACTCGATCCATCCCGGGATCATCGACACGGCGATGGCCGAGGAGTTCGATCGGGCCGGCGTGCGAGATCTCGTCGTCGGTCAGATCCCGATGGGGTTCCCGGCCGGAGCCGACGATGTCGCCTCGCTGGCACTCTTCCTGGCGTCGGACGAGAGCTCGTACTGCACCGGTTCGGAGTTCATCGTCGACGGCGGCTACACCGCGTAGCGAGACAGGTTGCAACCGGCGCCGCTCCGCTGAAAGCTGGTCTCGATGGATGGCATTCACGACATGGGAGGGGTCGAGGGCTACGGGCCGGTTCCCTTCGTCCCCGATGAGCCGATCGCCGTCGGCCGGCGATGGGAGGCGTTCGCCGGCGCAGCCTTGTTCGCCCTGATCCGATCCCGCGCGACCAACATCGACGCCCACCGCCACCGGATCGAGCGGCTCGATCCCACCCAGTACCTTCCCATCACCTACTGGGGCCGGTGGCTGGCGGCGATCGAATCGGCCATGGTCGACCAGGGCGTCGCCGACCAGGCGACCATCGACGGGGCGATCCGCCGGCTCGGGAGCGACCCGGCCGACGCCGCTCCCCCACCCCGGATGACCCCTCCGGTGGCGCTGGAGAGTAGGGACAACGAGCCGACGTTCATGCGAGCGGTCGACGCCGAGCCTCGGTGGGCCGTCGGCGATCGGGTCCGGGCGCTCGACCACCCGCCCCACCCGGGCCACCATCGGCTTCCCCGCTACTGCCGGGGCCGGGTCGGGACGATCACCCGGTCGTACCCGGCGTTCACCCTCCCCGACGCGGTGGCCCATGGCCGGGGGGAACATCCGACGTACCTCTACGCCGTCGGCTTCGACGCCCGCGACCTGTGGGGGCCGGACGCCGATCCGGCCCAGACCTGTCATCTGGATCTGTTCGAGACCTACCTGGAACCGGCCTGATCGGCCGATCCCACCACCCCGAGGAACCCGACATGGCCCACGATCACGACCACCCGCACACCCACGACCACGACCTCGACGAGCGGGCCCAGGGCCAGGCGCTGCGGGCCGAAGCGCTCGAGACGGTCCTGGTCGACGCCGGGGTCATGACCGACACCGAGGTCGACGACTTCATCGAACGATGGAACCACCGGATCGGTCCGATGATCGGCGCCCGGGTGGTGGCCCGGGCCTGGCTCGACCCGGACTTCAAGGCCCGGCTGCTGACCGACGCCACCGCGGCCGTCACCGAGGTCGGGATCAACCCGGGTCGGCTGGAACGCTTGGAGGTCGTCGTCAACGAGCCCGGCGTCCACAACGTCGTGTGCTGCACGCTGTGCTCGTGCTATCCGTGGACGATCCTCGGCCTTCCGCCGGGGTGGTACAAGTCGCCCGAGTACCGCTCCCGGATCGTCCGAGAGCCTCGCCAGGTCCTGGCCGAGATGGGCCTCGAACTCGACGCCGAGGTGGAGATCAAGGTCTGGGACTCGAGCGCCGAGGTCCGCTACCTGGTGATCCCCGAGCGGCCGGACGGCACCGACGGCCTGTCGGAAGAGGAGCTCGTCCCCCTGGTGTCGCGCGACGCCATGATCGGCGTGGCGACCGCCGAGCCGCCGGAGTGACCGGCGCCGCCCCGGACCGGCCCGACGCCGGCGACCGGCTCCTCGACGAGGACGGCCCGGCCGCCCCGCCGAGAGCCAACGGGGAGCTGGTGTTCACCGCTCCCTGGCAGTCCCGGCTGTTCGGGACCACGATGCGGCTCCGGGAGAAGGAGCTCATCGACTGGGAGGAGTTCCGCCGAGGCCTGATCGGCGAGATCGCCGACCACACCGCCCAACTGGAGGACCCCGACGACTACGACTACTGGGGATGCTGGCAGCGGGCGCTGGAGGTGGTCCTCGACGCTCGACGGGTGGTGACCGCCGACCAGCTCGACGCGGTGGTCACGACCCTGGCCAACCGGCCGCCCGACCACTGAGCACGGCCCCGGCCACGGCGGCCGGCACCCCCGGGCGCCGCTCCGTCCGACCGGACAGTAGGGTTGCTGGCATGGCCGACGGCGGGCGGGCGGGGACCGACACGATCGAGCAGGTCGCCACGGGGGCGCTTGCCGCCTCGTCGGTGACCCGGTGGTTCGCCACCGCCAGCCCCACCGAGCAGACGGCGATGCTCAACGGGCTCGCCCGGAGGGCGGCCGAGTCGGCCCCCTGCCTCGATGCGCTGCTCCGCCTCATCGACGACCATCACCTCGACCGGCCGGCAATCCGTCGAGTCCTGGTCGACAACGACGAAGCGGACGACGCCCACCAGGACGTGCTGATCGCCGTGGCCCAGTCGATCGCTCGATTCCGGGGCGACGCGGCGTTCCGGACCTGGCTCCACTCGGTGGCCCGGAACGTGGCGGTCAACCGACTCCGGAGGCGACGGGAGACCACCACCATCGACGACGCGACGGCGATCGAGTCCGGAGCGGCCCGCCTGAGCTCGCTGATCGCCTCCCGCTCCGACCTCGTCGAAGCGGTCCGCTGCCTCCCCGAGCCCTATCGAGAGGCGGTGGTGCTGCGGGACATCGAACAACGGACCTATCGGGAGATCGCGGCCGCCACCGACGCCGAGATCAACACCGTCAAGTCCCGCATCTCCCGGGGGCGGGCTCTGGTGGCGGCGATGATGAGCGAGCGGTTGGTCGACGTCGAGGTCGATGGCTGAGCAGACCGGCACGCGGCTCGGCCCCTACCGGCTGATCGCCCCGATCGGCTCCGGCGGCTTCGCCACCGTCTACCGAGCCGTCGACGAGCGCCTCGACGCCGAGGTGGCCATCAAGGTCCTGGCCGACAACCACGCCCTGGATCTCGACATCCGGGATCGCTTCCTGGCTGAGGCTCGGCTGCTGCGGCGGGTGGCGTGCGAGGCCGTCATCCCGTTGTTCGATCTCGGGGAGACCGAGCGGGGCCAGCCCTACCTCGTGCTCGACTACGCCGATCGGGGCGACCTCGCCGAACGGGTCGAACGGCGCCGCGGCCAGGGCATCGAGCCCTCTGCCGCCGACTTGCGGGCGGTGGCCGACACCCTCGTCGCCGGCCTCGGGCGGGCCCACCAGGTCGGGCTGGTCCATCGGGACATCAAGCCGACCAACCTCCTGATCGCCGCGTCGGTCGGTGTCCCCCGGGGTCGACCCCTCGGCACCTCGCCGCTGCTGGCCCACGAGGAACGGCTCCTGATCAGCGACCTCGGCCTGGCCAAGGACCTGGCGGCCAGCTCAGGCATGACCGTCGGCGGCGGCACCGAAGGGTTCAGCGCCCCCGAACAGCGAGCGCCGGGCCGGACCGTCGACACCCGGGCCGACGTGTTCGGCGCGTCGGCCGTGCTGTACTGGATGGCCACCGGCTCACCACCCGCCGACGACCGCCGGGCCGTCGAGTCGTCGATCCGATCCGTCGGGCTCCCCCCGACGCTGGCCGACGCCGTCATCCACGGGCTGGCCCCCGACCCCGACGGGCGGCCGGCGACCATCGATCAATGGCACCGGGCGATCGTCGAGGGAGCCTCGACGGCGTCGGTCGCCCCCGGTGATCTCGGATCGCCCGGGCGGTCGGGAGCATCCCTGTCACGGTTCAGCGGTTCCGACCGGGCCCCCTCCGGGCCGTGGCTCGCCGGTGCAGCGGCCGGTCTCGTCATCGGGTTCGTGGCGGCGATGGTGGTGCTGGCCGGCCTCGCCCTCGTGGGCTGACCGGTCCGCTCGCCCCACCGGGCCGGACCGCCTCCCGACCGAGCTACGGCCGACCGAGCTATGGCCGACCGAGCTACGGCCGACCGACACCGACGACCTCGCCGGCCGGACCGGCGGCCCGGACCTCGATGTCCCGCAGCGCCTCGTGGCCGGGAACGACCAGCTGGCCCTGGTGGGCCGCCCACCGGGCGATGTCGGAGCGCCCGCCGGCCAGAGCCAGTTCCCCGAGCCGATGGGCGAGGTCGACCACCAGTGCCTCGATCATCACGTAGACCCGTTCGTCGTGGCCGAGCCACGACCACCACGCCCCTCCGCCCTCGCCGGGCGGGCCTCCGACGAGGGCGAGCGCTGCCTGGAGGGACGACAGCTCCCCGGCCCGGTCGGTCGCCCGGTCGGCGAGATCGGCGAGGTCGACGAGGCGCCGCCAGTCCGACCCGACGTGGTCGGCGATGTCGAAGGAGCCGTCGCCGGCGGCCACTAGTGGCGATGTGCCGAAGCGCTCATCGAGCTCGGCGCTGATGGCCACCGCCCGCTCCGCCGCTTCGGTCGGGTTCAGGTCGGGCCACAGCAGACCACCGAGCTGCGCTCCGGTCACCGGACCGAGCGTGGCGACGAAGGCGACGAGGGCTTCCGCCTCGGCATCGAGGGTGGCCGGGGCGTCGCCGGGGGCGGGGCGGGTCGTCACCACCGGATCGGCGACGAGGACCGCCACCTCGATGGGCCGTTCGGCGACGAGGGTCGCTCGTCGCCGATCGAGATCGGCCGCGACATCGGGACCCGCCCCGTCCGGCCCACCGAGCCGTGACGGACGAACCTCGGCTACCGGTGGAGCCGCGGCCGAGCCGAGATCGGGGACCCCCCCAGGGATGTCGGGAGCGCGCACCGTCAGGCCACCGGTCCCGAGGTCGGCCTCGCCGACCTCCTGTCGGGGCCGGCCGGTCGGCGGTGGCCACCCGCCTCCATCGCCGGGGACGCTCGCGTCGCGCTCCCGGTGGTGCCACACGGCACCGAGGCCAGATGCGCCGAGGTCGGGGATGGGGTCGGCGACGACGGGATCGGGAGGCGGCGGAGCGAGCCCGCCCGCCGGGTCCGCAGCCCGGGTGCGGCGGCGAACGGTGTCGGCGATGGTGATGGCCGGGACCGGATCGACTCCGTCACCGAGGCCGGCCAGGAGGGATGCCCCGACCGCGGCGGTGGTCGGCTCGGTCCCGATCGGATCGAACTCCAACCGAAGGCCGGCATGGTCGGGCACGATCACCGCACGGCCGTCCTCGATCTCGGCTCGGGCGTGCCCTGCGAGGTCGGCGGCGGCGACGAGGGTGAGCGGGGAATGGGCCAGCTCGGCGACCTCGACCAGCCGCTCGGCGATCCGATCCCAGCCCGGGCCGACGACGACGACGGTCGGATCCGCCCGGTCACCGGCCTCGACCCGGCGGTGATAGGCGGACCGGGGCGCTGGACCGTAGCCGGTCGGGGCCCCCGAGGCGGCCGCTTCGGCCCAGCCCTCGGGATCGGTCGGGACGGTCACCCGGGGGCCGAAGCCGGCGGCGCCGTCGAGGCCGATCGCCACCACGTCGACCGACGTCGACCACGGCATCGCTCCCAGTGCGGCCACCAGGGTCGTCTGCCACCGGGTCACGAGGTCGGGCCGACCACCGACAGCCAGCACCGCCAGCTGCTCGAGATCGATGAGGAGGTCGCCGGACTCGGTCCCGCCCACCGGCACCAGGGCGGGGCTGTAGGGGACGGCCGAGGCCGACTCGTGGAGCCGGTCGAGATCGGCTGCGGGGTCGACCCGCCACGCCGTCCCTCCCCCACCGACGTCGACGAAACCGCTCGACGGGGCGCAGCTCTCATCGAGGAGGAGCTCGACACCGAACTCGCCGGCCCGCATGGCCATCACCGCTGGCAGATGATGCTCGGGCCGCCCGGCGAGGCTCCCGGCCAGGAGGCGGTTGGTGGTCTCGAGCCACTCGACGGCGTCGGTCGAGGCGATGGTACGGACCCGACCCTCGAACCTCGGAGACCCCGTCGGCGGGCCGGGGAGGTCCCCCGGGCGGCGGGTGGCGGCGATCCGTCGACGCCGGGCCCGCAGACCCATCAGGAGCGCGCCGCCGCCCACCGCCGTGCCGAACAAGCCCAACGGCAGGTGGAGCGCTTCGCCGAAACGGCCATCGGTCGGGTCCAGGCGATCCGTCGACGTCCCACCGTCCGGTCGGGTCTCGGCCGCCGGTCGGCGACTCGCTTCGCCCTGGCCGGATCCGGGGCTGGTCGGGAGCCCCGGCCCCGGGCTGCCGGCCGGTGCGGCCGGCAGCCGCTCGACGGGACCGGACCCGATCGGCGGCTCGACACCGGTCGCCGACGCGGTCCGCCGGCCATCGACCGGACCGGACCCGTCGATCACCCAGTCGAGCGGCTCGACCGCGGTGTCGAACCGCTCCCCGGGGTGGATGACATCGGGGTCGCCCGAGGTGATGCGGTCCTGGTTGGCCTCGATCAGCGCGAGCCAGTAGGGCCGGATCTCGGCCTCGGTCGGCTGCCGCCCATAGGCTGCGGCCAGGTTCTGCTCGGCGATGGCCCAGAAGTGCTCCCCCTCCTCGACCTCCCACTCCGAGACCGGGCCGGGATCGCCGTCGTCACCGGGGTCGGCGGCGACCTCCAACGGCGCCGGGCCCGGATCGGGGACGACGGCGCCCGGGGGGAGGACGATCGCCCAGCCGGGGCGAACGACCTCGGTCGTCGACGACACCGTCGTGCCATCGGCCATCGTCCGGCCGAGGTTGGCATCGCGGATCTCCCGCCACCGGACGCCGTCGCCCAGCATCGACTCGGCCAGCGACCAGAAGGTCTCTCCCGGTTCGACGACGTGGTCGGCGACCACATGGCGCGATGCGTCGACGAGGAACGGATCGCCGACCGGGGCCGGCGCGGCGTCGACGTCGACCACGGCCGGGGGCGGGACCGCGAGGGGGACCAGCGCCGTGGTGGCGGTTGTTGACACGAAGGCGTTGAACGTCATGGAGGCGGTCACCACCAACCGGCGGGCCAGGCCCTGGACACCGGGGAGGACGGGGGCCCGGCCGGCGATCCGACCGCGGGCGACCGCCGCCATCTCCACCAGCAACGAGACGGTGATCTGGAGCCAGGCCAGCCAGGCCAGGACGGTGAGACCGCCCCGGAGCGCCAGCTCCGCCCGCCGTTCATCGCTGAGCAGCTGGCCGTCGACCGCATCGAGGATCGGGGTGATCGGCTCGCCGACGAATCGGATCAGCGCCCATGGGACGCCGACGACGAGGATGCCGATGACGATGAGAGCGGCGATGCCGCGGACGAGGTCGAACAGGCGCCGCACGTCAGCCCCCGACCACCGACGCCTCGGCCGTGGCGGTCTCGCTGACGGTCACCGTCATCGGGCCCGGGAGGAAGGTCGGTTGGAACGTGATGGTCACGGTGACGGTGATGGTGTCTGTGGCGACCGCCGCGGTCCCGCTGTGACCGGTCGCCGCCAGGTAGTCCGAGGCGGCCGCCGTCGCCTCGCCAGAGTCGAGGACGACGTCCCCGGTCGCTCGGTAGGCGTCGACGTCGACCTGTTGGGCCCCGACCCGGGCTGCGTTGTCGGCGAGGTCCCGAGCTTCGCCGAGGGCGTTGAGCTTTCGCCCCCCGTCGAGGGCCAGCCCGGCTGCGGCCAACGTCGAGATGGCGAACAGCACCGCGGCCGGCGAGATCGAGCCTCGCTCACGGTGGCGGGCCGGTCGGGACCGCGCCGTCACGGGGTGTCGCTCCGGTACACGTCGATGATCTCGGTGGCCTCGCCGGTGGCGGTCGACGCCCCGGCCGGGACCCGGAGGTACGCGAGATCGTTCAGGTTCGCGGTGCAGGTGACCGAGACGGTGACGTAGTCGCCGGGGGCGAAGCCCGACACGTCGACCGTGATGACCGGCGGTGCGTCGCAGACGATACCGGCCGCGGTCAGGTTGGTCTGGGCGACGCTCGTCGCCACCGCCACCGCGGTGCCGGGGTCGCCGGTCAGGGTCGCCGCCCGGGCCGCCTCCTCGGCCGCCGACTGGACCTCGCCTTCGAGCTGAGCCCGGCGACCGGCCAGGATCACGATCGCGGTGCAGCTGAAGATGAAGGCCAGCATCAGGATCGCCAGCTCGGTCGACATCAGGCCCCGCTCGTCGTCACGTCCGTGGGGGTGGGCGGCGGGGGTCGCCGCCGCCCCGGGGGGTTCCGGCCCTATCACGGGGTTCGCTCGTTCTCGGGGATGAACCGTTCGACCCGTCCTTGGGCGATGGCCTCGACACCCCAGTTCCCGGGGAACAGACGCCAGCTGGACCGGCCTCGGACGACCACGGTGACGAGCTCTCCATCGATGTCGACGTCGATCGCGATGTCTTCCACGTTGCCGGCGGCGGACAGGATCGCCATCGCACCCGCCTCGCCGTCGGCCGCGGTTCCGCCTTCGACCTGGGCCGCGTCGACGGCCTCTTCGGCTGCCAGGCTGACCGCCTGTTTGGCATGCCACCACAGCGCGGCGTGGATCGGCATGAGGACCATGGCGATCAGGACCGGAGCCAGTACGACGAGCTCGGTGGTGGCGAGGCCCCGCTCGGCGGCTCGACGTCCCGTCGCTCGGCCGCCCGACCGGGGTGGGATCAGGGGCTCTCGAACGTCGGCGTGTCCGGGATGCTCTCGGCGTTGCTGTTCATCCGCTCCCAGAGGATGGCGATGGCCGCTCCGGCGACGATCACCAAGCCGGCGGTCAAGACCGCCGTCTCGGTCGAGACGGCGCCGGTCTCGTCCCGGGCGTCGATGCCGACCCGGTCGAGGTGGTACTCGACGACGAACTCGGCGAAGTACCAGAGCTGGCGGATCTGGTCGCTCATGGGTGTTCTCCTTTGATGGGGTGCAGATCATCCGTTCCCGATCGGCGTAGCGGGGACGTCGGTGTCGGTCGGGAGCTCGGGCTCGGTCCCGATGACCGAGACCGCGGCGTAGCCGACGAAGAGGGTGATCCCCAGGGCCATGGCGACCAGGGGGACGATCATCTTCTCGGTCTGTCGCTCGGAGGCGGCCTCGATCTCGGCGGCCTGAGCGGCCCGGAGGGCGTCGGCTTTGGCCGCCAGCGAGAGTTTGATCCTCGCACCCTGGGAGCCTGCGAGGCTGACGCTGGCCGCCAGAGCCCGAAGCTCGGGAACGGCGAGCTCGGCTCCCAGCTCGTCGAAGGCGACCCAGGGGCTGGTCCGGGTGAGGTCGGCCCGGCGGAGCGCGTTGCGGATCTCGACGAAGGGCCAGCCGGCGCCGTCCTCGGCGGCTCCCTCGAGGGCCGATTCGATCCCGGCACCACCCGAGATGAGGATCGTGACCAGGTCCAGGTAGGAGCCGAGAGCGTGGCGGAACGCCCGACGCCGCTCGTCGGCCCGTTCGGCGAGGGTCAGGTCGGGGTAGAAGAACCCGCCGACCATCAGCCCGACCGCGGCCACCAACACGCCGAGGACCGGCAGCCGGATGCCGCCGAGCGAGAGGGCGAAGGCGAACAGGATCGGGAAGACGAACCCGGCCACGGCCGCCAGCAGCTTCTCGTAGCCGTGGCGCTCCACGCTCTGGTCGAGCACCCGGAGCTGGCTCCGGAGGCGCTCCGGGTCGACCATGCCGACCGTGTCGGTCAGACGGACCCCCATGCGTCCCATGACCGCGGTGATGCCGCGGGTCGCACCGTCGTCGCTCGTCGATGGGGTCGACCGGGTCGCCGCCCGGGCGACCGACTGGCCCTCGACCGCCTCGCCCAGCCGGACCTCGGAGAGGGCGATGGTCCGGTCGGTCACGAGCGATCGCACGATGAGGAACAACCCCGTGCCGGCCATGGCGCCGAGCAGGGCGAGGACGAAGCCGGTCACGACGCCGCCCGCCCGTCGATCGGGCCCGCCGTCGTGGCAGCAGTCTTCAACCGGTATCGGGTCGGGAGCTCGAGCTGGGCGTAGTACCCGATCAGCCATCCGGCTCCGAGGAACACCCCGACGACCACGACCATCCAGAGCTGTCCGGCGAGGGTGTCGTAGGGCTCGAGGAGGCGGGGCGCAACCACGTAGAGCGCAGCCACGAAGAACGCGGTGGAGCCGATGACGATGCGGGCCGACGTCCGGATCCGGGCTCGGCTCACCTCGACCCGGAGGCGCATGCGGACATCGTCGCGGATCGACACCGCAAGCCGGCTGAGGAGCGGGCTCAGCTCTCGGACCTCCATGCGCGCCGCCTTGGCGATGGCCACGACGACCAGATCGGCCGAGGGGTGGTCGAGTTCATCGCCGAAGGCTCGCAGCGCGGCGGCCAAGGGGGCCTGGCGATCGAGCCGGGTGGCCAGCCGCTGCACCTCGGGCCGGATGGCGTCGGGGGCCAACGGGGTGGTGGCCAGCAACGCCTGTTCGAGACCGGCTGCGCCGGAGAGGTTGTCCCTGATCATCTCGGTCCACGTGGCGATGGCCTCGGTCCGGGCGATGAACGCGGCCCGCTCTCGACCCCCACCGAGGAACCGGGGCAGGAACGGCACCAACCCGCCGATCGTCACCGCCGCCACCGGCCACCCGGTGACGAGGAGGACACCGACGCCGGCCACCAGCCCGGCTGCGACCCAGAGAAGCATCCGACTCCCACCGTCGACCCGGTCGGGCCCCGATCGGGACCAGAGCCGGGGCAGGACCGACCGGCCAGCCAGCCCGGCGACGACGAGCAACAACCCGAGGCCGACCGTCGCCCCGAGGGCTGCGTTGAGCAAGGCGGCCATCAGCGACCGTTCCAGTTGGCCCCGACGCCGGGATGGAGCCACCGGGGGTCGAAGCCGGCCTGGACGAGACGATCGAGGGCCCGATCGCTGAGCGACCGGCTGGGAACCGCACGACCGGTCGGGTCGGGGGCGAACACCTCGTTGCTCAACGGAACCGGGCTCCCGGCCTCGATGCCGGTGACCTCCCGGACGCTGGTGACCACCCGGGCCGACGACCCGAGGCGGAGGATGTGGACGACGAAGTCGACGGCGTTCGACGTCAGCAGGTTGGCGGCGTCGCTGTCCCCCCGCTCGGGCGCCATCGCCAGGTACATCTGGAGCCGCCGGAACACCCCTTCGGACGAGTCGGCGTGGATCGTCGACATCGAGCCGTCGTTCCCCTGGCTCATCGCCAACAGCATCGGCACGACCTCGGCCCCCCGGATCTCGCCGACGATCACCCGGTCGGGGCCCATCCGCAGGGCGCTCCGGACCAGGTCGTGCATCGAGATCTCGCCGACGCCTTCGGTGTTCGCCGTCCGGGCTTCCAGCTCGACGACGTTCGGGTGCAGGTCGACGAAGTGGTCGAGGCCCAGCTCGAGGTTGTCCTCGACGGTCACGAGGCGCTCGACCGCCGGGATCTCGTTGATCAGGCACCGGAGCAGGGTCGTCTTACCGGCGCCGGTCCCGCCGGCCACCATCACATTCATCCGAGCCCGGACGACCGCCCGGAGGAACTGGTGGAGCGACTCGCTGATCGTGCCCCGGTCGACCAGCTGGGCCAGGCGGTGGATCTGGAAGTCGTGGCGGCGGATCGAGACCGCCGGGCGGGACGAGACCCAGGCGATGGCGTGGAGGCGGTCCCCACTCGGAAGCTGCATGTTCAGCTCGGGCGAGGCCGGATCCCACCGCTGCTCGTGGCGGGCCCGCCGGGCCTCGGTCTGGATCATCTCGATCAGTTCCTCGTCCGACTCGGCGACCGGCTCGGCCCGGACGACCGACCCGTCCCGGCGACGGAGGTGGACCGAGTCGGGGCCGTTGACGAAGATGTCGGTGTTGTTCGGATCGTCGATGTAGTCCTGGAGGCGGGCCAGGCCGAACAGGCGGTTGATGACCGAGGTGCTGAGCCGCTCGACAACCTCGAGGCTGAGCGTCGCCCGGCCCCGCTCCATCCGCTCGACGTCGACCTCCTCGATCGCCCGTTGGACCTCGCTCCGGGCCAACTGCCGACGGTCCCCGGCCGCCAGCGGAGCCCGCCCGGCCACCGCGTCGGACTCGTCCCGGGCGGTGAGCCGGTCGCCGACCTGCCGCACGAGGCGGTGGACGAGCTGGGCATCGTAGGGAGCTCCGGCCGATGTCCCCTCGGGCGGGTGGCCGTTCGACGTCTCGGTCATCGCCCCGCTCCCTCATCGGGCTCGGACGGAACGAGTCGCCGAGCCGCCAGGATCGCCGGCGACGGTCCGGCGGCCGGGCCGTCGTTGGCATGGTCGGCGTCGGGTGCTGCCCAGTCGCCGTCGGCCGGTTCCGGGGACGGCACGGCCACCGTTGACCGGACCGGTGCCGACTCGGGAGGCGATCCCGACACCGACGCGGTGGCCGGATCCGGCTCGGCGGGGTTCGGCTGGGCGGCATCCGGACGGGCCTGGCCGGCGGGCGAACCGTTGGTGTGGTCGGCCGCCGGCGCGACGGGGGTCGACAACGTGACGACCGGATCGGGGCGGGCCGGCCGGTGCGGAGGTTGGGATGGATCGGCCCCGCTCCCGCTCGCCGGGGAGCGGTGCTCGGCCGCCGACCCGTGGTCGCCGGGCGGAGGTGATTCGAGGGGCGGGGGCGCTGCGACGGGCGACGACTGCGGCGATGGGGGCGACGGGTGCGGCGTGTGCGGCGTGTGCGGGTGTGCGGCGGCGACGATCGAGGCGGCGGGGGCGGGGGCGGAGCGGCGGGACCGGGGGAAGGGGGTGGCGGCACCAGCGGGGCACCCGACGGGATGGGGGCGCCCGGATGGCCGATCGGGCTCGCAGGGTCGGCGGCACCGGCCGAGGCCGGACCGGGGATGCCGACGGCGCCGGGCGACGTCGCCACACTGGCGGCCAGCCGCTCGGCGAGGTGGCGGACGCTGCGGACGAGCGGCGACCGTCGGAGTTTGGCCGGGCTCGCGCCCGACCACAGCAGCCGGGCCGCCCGCTCGTCGTACTCGAGGACCTGCACCACCGGAATCCCGTAGGCATCGACGACGTCACGAGCGGTGTAGGGCCGTTCCCCGACCAGCACCCACCCCACCCGCTTCCCGGCGTCGGCCAGCGCCAGGAGTCGCTGCGATGACGGCTGGAGGTACATCGCCTCGGGCCGGGCCACCCCCAGCACCACGTCGGCCTCGGCGACCAGGGCGTGGGCCGGCGAGCCGAGGGAGAGCCGTCCGACGTCGGCGATGACGTCGACATCGGGCAGGGCGTGGAGCCATCCGCCGAGCTGGCCACCATGGCCTCGCAGTACTTCGCTCGCCTGCTCGGGACCGTCGGGACCGAAGACGACCGGCAGGCCCCCCGGAAGGAGCTGGGCGTGCTCCCACAGTTGGGCGGTGTCCTTGGTCCGGCGGGCCGCAGCGGCCAGCGTGATGAGGCCGGGGCGGGGCGGCATCCGATACTGAAGACCGAGGATTCCGCCGTCGGGATCCGCCTCGAGCAGGAGCTTTCGGCGCCCGTCGGCGGCCGGCCAGACCGCAGCGGTGGCCAGCGCCGTCACCGTGACCCCGGGCGAGCCCTTGAACGACGCGAAGCACACCAACGTCACGAGCCGCCCTCCCCTGCCACCTCGACCAATCGGACCCGACCGGCCGAGGCGGCCCGGGCGACGAGCGCCGCCTCCGACTCCGACATGACGAGTCCGACGAACAGCTGCCCCTGGCCTCCGAGGGCGTCGACCTCCGACACCGTGGCCGACTCGACGAGGATCTGTTCCCCGATCGAGGTCAGGGCGGCCGCACCGCCGATGAGCTCGCCGGCCTCGCCCGGCCCCGGCATCAGCACCACGTCGACCGTTGCGCCGGGCGAGAGCTGGAGCGATGGATAGCCGCCCGGAGCGAGCAGCAAGCCCACCTGCCCGTCGCCGGCCTCGAACACCGAGGTCTCGGCAACGTGTTGAAGGGTCAACAGCGTGCCGGGGACCAGGTCGGTTCGGGCCACCCGGCCGACGAGATCGCGAGCCTGGGCCTCGACGAGGACGTTGGCATCACCATCGATCCGCACCTCGACCAGGTTGAGGTCGGTCAGCTCGATCACCTCGCCGGCCTGCACCGGGCGAGCCACGGCGAGGACCGGCGTCGTGCGGGTCGCACTCAGCTGCCACACGAGGCCGCCGAGCGCGCCGCCGACCACCAGGAGCAGGCCGAGGGCCAACTCCGGCACCCGGGAACGGCGGGCCGCCGGTGCCGCCTCGAGGTCGAAGACCTCACCCCTGCTGCCCCGAAGCGGTGCCTCGGTCGTGGTCGCTGCCAACGTCTGTCCTCCCCGCCGTGTCGCCCGAATCCGCCGAACGCGCTGCGTCGGTACCCCGATCGCGAAGTGTAGGCACGGATGCCCACCTTCGGTAGAGCGCGGGGTCCGGCCGGTCCGATCACATCCGCAGCGCGTCCAGCTGCTCGTCGATCCGCCGAGAGATCTCCGATGAGCCCTGCTGGATGCTGAGGATGGCCTCGTCGACCATCTGGTCGACCTCGGCGGCCGCCTCCTCCTGTTCGGGGCCGACCCAGCCACCGTCGCCGAGGCCCCGGAACGCCTCCTTGAACTGGACGAACCTCGCCTCGATTCCGTCGCAGGTCGCCCCGACCGACGCCCGGAGGTCGCGGAGCGGGTCGCCGTCGAGCGTCTCGACCGATCCGTCGTCGACGACGGTCGGCGCCGTGATGTCGATGGGCGGGGCGTGAACGGTGATCGAGTCGCCGCCGAGGTTGGTGGCGATGAACGTCGCCAGCTCGCTGATGCGAAGGCTGATGTTCTCCATGTTGGTGGCGGTGACGGCGCCGAACTCGATGCAGTAGTCGATCGTGTGCTTCTTGAAGCTGATGGCGTTCCCGCCGTGGTAGTTCACATCGGCCACGAGCTGCACGAGGCTCCGGAAGTCGGTCCCGACCTCCTCGAAGATCTGCATCGCCTGCTGCTCGAAGCTGGCGATGAGGACGCGGTCGGTCTGCTTCAGGGTCATTGGTGGATTCCTTCCATGGTTGGGGTCTTCTCGACGTTGGCCCCGTGCCCAGAGGGGACGAATGCCTGGATGACGGTGGCGATGCCGTTGGCGACCAGCACGCCGCGACCGGCCGGGAATCGGACGCCGGGCCGGACGTGGAGGCGGCCACCGAGGGTGGCCTGGATGGCCGTCTCGTCGTCGGCGGCCAAGGCCAGGAGGTTGCGGGTCGTCTTCATCTCCCGGTGCAGGGGGTTCGATCCGGTCAGGCCCCGGAAGCCGGTGGCCGAGCCGATCCATGAGATGCCGGTCTCGAACGCCGCCTTGAAGGGATTGGTCAACGACATGTCGTCGAACCGATCGGCGTCGTCGACGATCAGGAACCGGGGCACCGTGCCGAACTGCTCGCCCGAGGCGGCCAGCTCCTCCAGGACCGGGACGACGTCCGAGGCCCGGCCGAACCCGGCCCGAGCCCACCCCGGGTAGGCGGCCAGCGGGGAGCCCGCCGGGCCCAGCGCCCACAGCTCGACCCCACTCCTCGCCAACTGGTCGGCGATCGCCAGGAGGGTCGTCGACCGTCCCGAGCGGGGCGGCCCGAGAATCGTGAGGCCGCTGGCGGTGACATCGACCGCGGTCGGGGCGAGGGTCAGGTCGGCCGTGCCGAGCGGAAGCGCGCCGGGCGTCGATGGGCCCTCGGTCGGGCCCTCGACCCACTCGGGAAGCGGAGCCGTCCGGCACTCCGGGGCGACGCTGCCGACCAACCCGTCGGCCAACTCGACCACGGCCGTCGGATCGACCTCCGGTGCACCGTCGGGACCGGGCCGGTGGCCGACGACGGCGATCTGCATCGCCTGCCCGGTCCTGGTCAGGGCCTGACCGGGTTCGAGATCCAGGCCGGAGGCCAGGGCCGACGGGATGCCGAACGAGCGGTAGACGTTGTCGTCGGTCTGGCGGAGGGTCAGCCGGTTGCCGACCGAGCTCATCAGGCGCCCCGACGGCCCGGCGACCGAGCCGGTGGCCAGGACCGTGAAGATGCCGACCTCTCGGCCCTTGCCGATGATCGCCGAGGCCCGGTCGAACCACGGCTGCATGGCGGCGAGGTTCCCCATCGCGGTGAAGGTGTCGGCGAGTGTGTCGAACCCGTCGAGCACCAGCAGCACCGGGTCGAACGAGGGGGTCTCGTCGGCCGCCGCCGCGGCGGCCGCCAGCACCCCTTGGCGGTCGGTGAAGATCCGCTCCAGTACCGCCAGGACCCGGGTGACCGCTTCCAGGTCGTCGCCGAGGGCCACCGCCTCGCACTGCGGGAGACGGTTCAGGACCCCCAGGTTCCGAGACCCGAAGTCGAGGCCGAAGATCGTCAGTTGGCCACCGCCGTTGCGGGAGTCGCCGATCGCCGCGGCGCAGGCCGCGGTGACCAGGGCCGTCGTCCGCCCGGAGCCTCCGGCGCCGTAGATGGCGAGGCTGCCCTCGGCCAGATCGATCGTCGCCGGATACTGATCCTGGGACTCCGGATGGTCGATCATGCCGATCGTGATCTCGGGGCAACGCAGGTGAGGAGCACGGCGATCGTCGAGCACGTCGGCCAAGGGGATGAGCGGGGGCAGCGGCTCCCGCCACGGTCGGCGACCCCGCCGATGGTGCAAACGCTGTGCGGCCTCGACCACGGCCCCCAACAGGGCCTCGAGCTCGGTGGTGGGGGCGGCGACGGGACCTCCGACCGATCGGGAACCGGGCCGCACCGTGGCGGACCGGTTCGAGTCGTCACCGAAGCCGGCGACCTCGATCGGCCGGGGCCCGGCGTCGCCCCCCAGGGGAGCGCCGCTCCACGCCGACTGGAACGGCACCAGCTCGCCGGGTCCGAGGCGGGCGAATCCCCGACCCTTGAGGTGGGCGGGGATGGCGGCCGCGTCCGGGGTTCCGATCACGTTGCGTGACTCGCCGGCGTCGAGCATCCGGAGCGACATCCGGAGGTTGGTGTTCTGTTGGATGTTCTCGTTGATCGAGCCGGACGGGCGCTGGGTCGAGAGCAGGAGGTGGATCCCCAGGGACCGCCCTCGCTCGGCGATGCTGACGATCCCCTCGACGAACTCGGGCAGTTCCCGCACGAGGGAGGCGAACTCGTCGACGACGAGTACGAGCGACGCCGGCGCATCGGCCGGGTGCTTCTCCAACATCTCGGCCAGATCCTTGACCCGGCGCTCCTCGAACAACGCCATCCGCCGGTCGAGCTCCGCCTTCAGCGACGTCAGGGCCCGGAGCGACAGCAGAGCGTCGAGGTTGGTGACCGCACCGACCGAGTGCGGCACGTCGCTGAACAGCCCGCTCAGCGCCCCGCCCTTGTAGTCGATGAACAGCAGGTTGACCCGCTCGGGCGAGCTGAGGGCGATGAGGTTGGCCACCAGCGACTGGATGAGCTCGCTCTTCCCGGCGCCGCTGGTGCCCCCGATGAGGCCGTGGGGACCGTCCCGGACCAGGTCGATCACCAGCGGGCCGCCGTCGGTCAAACCGACGGGGGCCGGCAACGAGTTCCCCCGGTCGACCAGCCACTGGGCGGCGATCCAGTCGGGATCGACCGCCTCGGTGCCGAGCGCCTCGAACAGGGTGACGACGCTGGGCACCGAGGCCGCGGCGTGCGTGGCCGAGGCGTCGACGAACGGGGCCAGGTCCCGGGCGATGTCCGCTGCGGTCGACGGGTGGAGCCGAACCGGCTCGATGTCGACGTCGGCCACATCGTGGTCGACGAACGAGACCCGGGAGGCGGCGCCGTCGCTCGGGGCGAAGAGGTGGGTCACCACCCCGGCCTGGCGGGGGACGAACCGGTCGGTGTCGGTCAACCACAGGACGGACACCCCGACCGTCGGCCCGAGATCACCCAGCCGGGCCATGACCGCCGGGTCGGGATCGAGCGATCGGTCGATCACCACCAGGATCCAGGGCCACCGGGGGTCGAGGCGCTGGTCGCCCTGGAGCGACCGTGACTCGGCGACGCGGGCCACCGCCCGGATCAGCCCATCGGCCCCCTCGGCGTCGCCAGCGAGGTGGGGTCCGGCTATCGGAGAGTTGGTCGACCGGACGTGTGGCAGCCACTTCGCCCACCGACCGAACCCACTGCCGGTCGGGACGGCCGCCGCCAGGACGAGATCCTCCGGCGAGTGGAGCCCGGCGGCCTGGACGATCAGGGCGGTGGCCAGCGAGGTGGTCTCCTCGGCCGCGCCGACCAGGCCGGCGACCGGGTGGTCGACCAGGTTGACCGTCACCGGCACGTCGACCACCCGGTCGTGTCCGGCCACCGCCGCCGCCACCTCGTCGCGGAGGTCGTCGTCGCCCTGCCGCTCGGCCTCGACCGTCGTCGCCGCCGGGAGGGCGCCCAAGCCGATCCGGAGCTCGAGGAAGTCGGCGCTGGCCCGGACCCGGTTCCACAACCGCTTGTCTCCGCCGGCGGCCCACTCGGCCAGATCGACCGGTTCGGGCGCCACCTCGTGGCGGAGGCCCCGTTCGGCGGCGAGGAGGGTGGCCAGCTCGCGGCGTCGAGCGTCGATTCTGTTCCCGAGCTCGGCCACCTGGCGCTTGTAGGCTCGTCCGCCGCTGCGGAGGCTCTCGATCCATGACCCGACGGCCATCACCGGCGACATGGCGGCGAACATCAGGAACCGGGGGCTGTTGAACAGGTAGGCCATGCTGACCCCCATGGCCAGCGGCACGAGCACGGCGATGAACCGGAACCGCCCCGGCTTGGGCTTGACCGGGATCCGACCCAGGGCGTCGAGCTGACGGTGCTCGACCGGCCGACGGAACTGCGGGGTCCGCTCGAAGGGGATCGAGCCGAAGCCGGTCCTCGATCGTCGGGCCGGGCGGGGGTAGCGAACCTGCAGCGTCGACGACCCGACCTGGATCCGCTCTCCCGGCCGGAGGGTCCGGCGGGCGGCGACCGGGGCGCCGTCGAGGCGCACCTCGTTGGTCCGTTCCGCACCGGGATCGAGCTCGACGACCGGCGACGCGGTCGGCGAGTCGTCGGGCGCAGCGACGACCTCGATGGTCAGGTCGTGCCGAGCCACCTGGGGATCGGTGAGCCGGATCTCGGCGTCGGCGGCCCGGCCGATCCGGTGCCGTCCAGCGACCAGGGGCCACTCCCGGCCGCCGTCGACGCCCGACAACGCCACGAGCCGGAGCGGCGGTCGGCCGGTCCCATCCACCGGTCCGACCGCCGCCGGGGCCGTCCCCCCCTGCCCGGTCGACCCGCCGATTCGACCCCGTGGGCTGGGGGGTTCATCGACCCCGATCGCGATCCGGTCGCCCGACACGATGCCCGACTCGCCGAGCGGCATCGATGGCGGGAGGTGGCGACCGGTCGAGAGATGACGGATGGCCGAGGGAGCGACGGCGGGCCGACCGAGATGGTCGGCCAGCGCTTCGGCCAGCTCGCCGACGGTGTGGAGCGGGCCGAGATCGACCTCGACGTCTGCTCCGCCATCGCCGGCCGATCGGGCCTGGTGCTCCTCGACTCGTAGCCACATCCTCATAGCGCCCGGTGAGTCGCCGCCACGGGGGCCGATGTTCCCGGACGATCCGAACTTTTGCCCCGGGGCGGCTCGCTCGCTCCCGGCGCCGGTCGTAGGGTTCCGGCCATGAGCCCCGACGCCGCACTCGATCTCGACGCCACCGGCCAGGCCGCCTTGGTCCGGTCGGGGGAGGTGACCGCGACCGAGCTGGTCCAGGCCGCCCTCGATCGGATCGACGCCCGGAACCCGCCGCTGAACGCGGTGATCCGACGACGGGACGATCGGGCCCTCGCCGAAGCGGCCGACGTCGACCCGGCGGCGCCCTTCGCCGGGGTCCCGCTCCTGGTCAAGGACCTCATGGTCGAGCTGGCCGGCGAGCCGTTCTACGAGGGGATGGCCTACCTCCGCGACCTCGACTACCGCCCGGCGACGACCCAGGCCCTGGCCGAACGGTTCCGGGCCGCCGGCTTCGTCATCGTGGGCCGGACCAACACGTCCGAGCTGGGAGGGACCCCCACGACCGAGCCACTGGCGTTCGGCCCGACCCACAATCCGTGGCTTCCCGGTCACACCCCGGGCGGGTCGAGTGGCGGATCGGCGGCCGCCGTCGCCTCCCGGATGGTTGCGGTGGCCCACGCCAACGACGCCGGGGGGTCGATCAGGACCCCGGCCGCCCGGTGCGGTCTGGTCGGCCTGAAACCCGGCCGGGGTCGGGTGTCGTTGGGACCGCTGTACGGGGACCTGTTCGGCGGGGTGGTGGCCGAGCTGGCGGTGACCCGCACGGTCCGGGACGCGGCCGCCGTGCTCGACGCCGTGGCCGGGGCCGAACCGGGCGAACCGTATGCGCCGTTCCCGGCAGCATCGCCGCCCCCGGACCGGCTGCGGATCGCGGTGTGGGACGGCATTCCGGGCGGGTTCGGCCGGTTGGCCCCAGAGGCTGCGGCAGCGGTCGCCGAGACCGCCCAGGCCCTGGCCGACGTCGGCCACGACGTCGTCGAGGCCCATCCCCCCGTGCTCGACTCTCGGCGAGCGCCGGCGGTGCTGGGCAAGATCGTCATGGCCGGGACCGAGTGGGCCATCCGTCGGTGGGAGAAGCTGACCGGCGTGCCGGCCGAGCCCGAGCAGCTGGAACCGATCACCCGCTTCTACCTGGAGCAGGCCCGATCGATGTCGGCCGCCGACCTGCTCGACCTGCTCGAGGCCGGCCAGCTCGCAACCCGGGACGTCGGTGCGTGGTTCGACCAGGGCTTCGATCTGCTGCTCATGGCCACGGTGGCCGAGCGGCCGAACCCCCTGGGGGAGCTCCAGGCCACCGACGACGATGGGGTGGCGGCGGTGATGCAGCGGACCCTGCCGTCGTTGTCGTTGACGAGCTGGGTCAACCTCACCGGGCTACCGGCGATCTCGGTGCCGGTCGCCTGGACCGAGGACGGGGTACCGATGGGGACCCAGCTGATCGGCCCTGGCGGCGCCGAACCGACGCTGTTGGCCGTGGCCGGCCAGTTGGAGGAGGCTCGTCCCTGGGCTCACCGCTACCGGTGAGCGGCCCGGCCCGGGGCCGGGGTCTGCGTCCTCGTCCGGCGATCGAGCGGGCTTCACCACCGGCCGACGGCGCCGATGGCGATCGCCACCGACGCTCCGGCCAGCAGCGCCGGGCCGAGCGCGGCCCGTCCCTGGTCGGGGCGGCGACGGGCCACGACGACCGTGACGACCAGCCCCAACCCGGCGACGAGCACGGCCCAGGTCGCGGTCGAGACGTCGACGAGGCCGATCAGCAGCCCGAGCACCCCGCCGTACTTGACGTCGCCGAAACCGACGAGGCGTCGGTCGACGAGGTGGAGCGCCAACCACGGGCCACCGTAGACCGCACCGCCGATGAGCGAGTCGCCCATCGGTCCCATGTCGCCCGTCGCGACGCCGGCCATGGTGGCGGCGACGACGGCCGCGCCCCCGATCGCCCCGGTCCGGACGTTGCGGAGCCGGTGGGTCCGGAGATCCTCGACGGCGGCGACACCGGCGACGACGAGGCCGGCGACGACGGCCAGCCCGGCGATGGACCAGGCGACGATCACCGGCGACCGCCGGTGCCGATCACGGCCGACTCCCGGCGCCTCATCGACCCGACAACGTGGGCCAACGCCGGAGTAGCGGGCCGCCCGTTCAGCCGGCCAACCGGCGGACGGCCCCCAGGAGCACGCTGGCTCCCCGCTCCGCCTGGTCGGGGGTGATCGACTCCGCCTCGTTGTGGCTGAGGCCGTCCTCGCAGGGAACGAAGATCATCGACGTCGGGCTGTGGAGGGCGACATAGCAGGCGTCATGGCCCGCTCCGGAGACCATCCGACGACTCGACAGGCCCAACTCGTCGACCGAGTCCTGGACCGCGGCGACACAGTCGGCGTCGAAGGTGACCGGCGGGGAGTCGTTCTCCCTGGTCACGACGGCCCCGACACCGAGATCGGCCGTGACCTCGGCCACCGCGTCGCGCATCCGCTGCTCCATCGAGTCGAGGGTCGGGCCGTCGGGGTGGCGGAGGTCCAGGGTGCAAGTCAAGCGCTCGGGGATGGTGTTGGGCGACACCGGGGTGGAGGAGAACTGGGCGAAGGTCCCCCGCCCCCAAGGGGCACCGTCGTCGACGATGGCGTAGACCCGCTCGATGATCCCGGCGATGGCCCGGGCCGGGTCCTTGCGGCCGACCATCGGGGTCGGGCCGGCGTGGGCCGGGAACCCGGTGAGCTCGATCGTGAACCATCTCAGGCCCTGGACGCCCTCGACGACACCGATCTCGGTGGTCTCGGCTTCGAGGATGGGACCCTGCTCGATGTGGAGCTCGAACGACGCGGCGTAGGGCGTGGGCCGGGCCGGTCGCTCCCCCCGCCAACCGAGCCGATCGAGCTCGGCTGCGACCGTGATCCCGTCGGTGTCGGTCAGGGCCTCGGCCGCCGCCTGGTCGAGCTTCTGGGCCCAGACCGCCGAGCCCATCATCGAGTGCTGGAACCGCGAGCCCTCCTCGTTGGTCCACACCACCAGCTCGATCGGTCGCTCGGTGGTCACGCCGAGGTCGTTGAGCCGTTCGATGACCTCGAGGCCGCCGAGGACCCCGTAGACCCCGTCGAAGCGACCCCCGGTCGGTTGGGTGTCGAGGTGGCTCCCGACCATGACCGGCGGCAGGTCCTCCCGCCGGCCGGGGCGGCGGACGAAGAGGTTCCCGATGGCATCCGTCTCGCTGGTGCACCCGGCGGCCTCGGCCCACGACAGGAACAGCTGTCGTCCGGCCGCGTCGTCATCGCTGAGGGCCTGACGGTTGCTGCCCCCGTTGGCCGTGGGAGCGACCTCGGCCATCGCCATCAGGCGCCGCCAGAGACGCTCGCTGTCAACCCGGTCGGTCATGGTGTCTCCCCTGGCTCGCGGTGCGGTCTACTCGTTCAGGGCCGTCGAGTCGAAGAACGTGACGAAACACTCGTCGGGAACCGACAGCTCGAAGTCGGTGCAGTAGTCGACGGCGCTGGCCCGGTCGGATCCGAACCCGGCCACGAAGACGTTCCAGAATCCGGCTCGGAGGCCGAGGAACCGGTCGCTGGGGAGGAGCTGGAGCTCACCGTGACCGGCGTCGACCAGGGCATCGAACTGGCGGATGGCAACCGGCCAGTTGGCCGGCCGGGCGGTCACCGACAGCAGGTTGACCCGCCAGCCCGGCTCGGGGATCTCGCCGATGGCGTAGATCTCGATCGGGTCGGTGACATCGACCTGATCGCCCCGGGTGACCTCGACGGCGACCGAATGACGTCCAGCCTCGGGCACGTAGGCGGCCAGCTGGGGGACCGGTTCGCCGATCGCCGCGCCGTCGAGCACCAACCGGTACGTCGCCGACCCGTCGGCCCCGGTCACCGCCAGCTCATAGGCCTGACCGGCGTCGAGCGGGCCGGTCGACCCCTCGTCGAAGGCCAGGGC
The DNA here is from genome assembly GCA_965262175.1 of Acidimicrobiales bacterium. Lineage (GTDB taxonomy): Bacteria > Actinomycetota > Acidimicrobiia > Acidimicrobiales > SZUA-35 > CADEDH01. Next base: position 123,784 of record CBDHES010000002.1, read on the forward strand.
CACCGGCGGAAGCGGCGGGATCGTCTCGGCGGTGACCTCATCGGCCCCGTCGTCGCGACCCACGGCGAACCACCACCCACCGGCGATGGCGGCGACCAGGACCGCCGCCAGCACGACGACGGGCCACCGCCGCCTACGGCCGGACGATGACGCGCCAGCCTCCGGGCTCGAACCCACTCCGACGGGAGCCGCCTCGCGGCGCCCCCGCTCCGGTGTCGGCTGGACGAGCGTCGGGTCGTCGGTGACCGGATGCTGGCTCAGGGTCGGCGTCTCGTCGAGACCGGAGCGTGGAGGGTCCGGCGGTACGGCGCGGCCGGCACCCGGCGGATCGGGAGGCACGGCCCGGCCGGCACCCGGCGGGTCCGGCGGTACGGACCGCACCGGTGCGGTCGCCGGCGCCGGGGTCGGAGTCGGGGTCGGGGCGGCACCGGTCACTGCGGCCCGCCCGGCGAGGTCCGACACCAGCTCGGTCGCCGTCTGGTACCGAGATTGGGGCTCGTGCAGTGTCGCCCGACGGACGGTCGATGCCAACGGCTCGGGCATCCCCTTCGACGCCGGGTCGGGCACGGGTTGGGTGACGACCCGGTTCACCAACGCCCACATCGACTCGTCGTCCGGCCGGACGTGGGGTGGTGTGCCGGTGAACAGCTCGTAGAGGGTCGAGCCCAGCGAGTAGAGATCCGAGGCGGCGGTCGGGTGGCGGCCCTGGAGCACCTCGGGGGCGGCGTGGGCGAAGCTGGCGGTCACCGAGCCGGTCGCCGTCTGTTGGCCACCCTCGACCCGGGCGATCCCGAAGTCGGCCAGCGCCGGCTCGCCGTAGGCCGAGATCAGGATGTTGGCCGGCTTGACGTCTCGATGGAGGACCCCGGCGTCGTGGGCCACCCCGAGGGCCCGGCCGATCTTGGTCCCGATCTCGAGCACATCATCGGCCGTCATCGGGCCGTCCCGCTTGAGTCGATCGAGCAACGACCCTCCGGGGTAGAACTCCATCACCAGGTAGGCCCGACCGTCGGGGGTGAACCCTCCTTCGTGGACACCGACGATGTTGGGGTGACCCGAGACCGCCCCCATCGCGTGGCACTCCCGCTCGAACCGCATTCGAGCCTGTGCGTCGCTGGCCTGCGCCCTCAGCAGCTTCACCGCGACATCGCGACGAAGGTTGGTCTGCTGCGCACGGTAGACATCGGCGAACCCGCCGCTCCCGATACGGACCGCCGGCCCGAGCCCTGCGATCCCGAGCTCTACGGGGGCTGGATCACCCACCGTCCTACGGGGCCAGCTCGGGCAAGACCACGAAGCAATCGACCGGCACGGTCAGACCATACTGGGCGCAGTACGCCTCAGCCGACGCCTGATCGGGGAAACCCCCGACGAAGATGTTCCAGTACCCCTGGGCAAGGTTCGGGTAGAAGGAGCTCGGCGCCAGCTGCAGGTTCTCGTGGCCGGCGTCGGTGAACTCCTCGAACGCCTGGACGGCCAGACCCCAGCCCTCACCCTCGATGTCGACCGACTTGAGGTTGGCCCGCCAGGTCGGCGGTGCCGCCTCGGCCGGCGTGGCATAGACGAGGACCGGTCGAGTCTCGGCGTCGCCGGCCGGGCTGGTGATCATCACCTCGAGGAGATGACGCCCCTCGCTGAACACGACGGGGGCCAGCTCGGGAGCCGGATCGGCGGCGGCGACCCCGTCGATCAGCAACTGGTACGACGCTTCCGCCGGCCCGCCGCGGACCGACAGGTTGTAGGACTGGCCGGCGACGATCGGGCCGATGGCGGCCTCGTCGAACACCACGACCGGCTGCTCGGCCTCAGAGCCGGCCGGCGGGGCCGAGGTCTCGGTCGTGGCGTCGACGGCGCTCGACGCCGTCGTCTCGCTCGGAACCGAGGTGTCGGTCGGCGCCTGCGTATCGGCCGCGGTGTCGGCGTCGTCGCTCCCCGACCGTTGGGTCAGGAAGTAGGCGGCGGCGAACCCGGCCAGGAGCACGGCGACCAGACCGAGCCCGATGAGGATGCGCGACGGCTCCTTCGGCTTACGGCGACCCCGGGAACCGGCCCGCGACGACCGGGCCGCTTCGCTGGCCCGAGATCGGCCGCTTCGGGGGCGGCGGCCCGACGGGCTCCCTCCGCCTCCACCGCCGAGCGGTTCGGCCCGGGCGGCGAGGAGCGCTGGCGTCGGCTCCCGATCGATGTCATCGTCGACCGGTCCGAACTGGGCGGCGAACGCGTCGTCGTCGAGGTCGGGGTGGCCGAACGGATCGATGTCGTCGATCGGCGGGCCGGGCGGAGGTGGGGGCGGCGGGGCTGCCGGCCCGGGGGCGGGGGCCATGAATCGGGTGTCCTCGTCGTCGGCCGACGCGCCGATCGGGGCCGCCACTCGACGGTGGCCTCGGCCCGCGGTGTCGGGACCGGCGGCGGCGAACGGGTCGGGCTCACCGGAACGACGCCGGCGTCGGGTCGGTGGTCGATCCTGGCCGGGCATAGCCGCCGGGCCCGGATCCATCGCAGGTCGTGCAGCTCGACCAGGGCCCGGCTCCTGCGGGGCGGGGCCGGACGGGGATCCTGCCCCAGCATCGAACCAGGCGTCGCTACGGCGCTGACGGGGCGCTCCTGCGCCCCGCTCGACGCGTGCGGTCGGCATCGAGTCCGGCTCCACCCGACCGCGCCCGGGACCATCGGGGGCGGAGCGGCCAGGGCCGCGGGGCGGGCGACCGGGACCGCCGGGGCCCGCCGGGCCGCCGGGGCCGGGACGGCGGGCCGACGCTGGAACGCCGGGACCGCGGGGTGGGCGACCGTCTCCGGGCCCGCCGGGCGGGCCACCGGAACCGGGACCTCGAGGCGGGCGACCATCGCCGGGGGCCTGGGCCGGGCGGCGAGCGTCGGATGCGGGATCGTACGGCGCACCACCACCGCCCGCACCGGGGCGGCGACCCGGGCCGACCGAGCCTCGGCGAGCGACGGGACCGGCGCCCGGGTGGTCGGTCGGCGGTCGGCCGGCCGGTTCACCGGAGAACGCACCCGGGCCGTGACGGGGGCCGCCGTCGAACGGGGCGGCTGGGCCGCCGGGGGCCGGTCCCGACGGCTCGGGACCGCGGGGCAGCCGGGATCGCGCCGAGGCCGGGCCGGGGCCGTCGATGACGTGCTCCCCGGCCATCGACTGGTCGGGGTACGGCGGCTGTCCCGGCATCGGTGCCCGGGGCGCCGTCAGTTCGTGGTCGACCTGCTCGTGGGGAGGGCGACCACCCCTGCCGGCCGGGCCCGGATCGTGAGGAGCGGCGTCGTACCTCTCGGCGTCTGGCCTGTCACTACGATTCAACGGGAAAATCCTCTCCACCGGCTCCGCCAGCCGGTGTGGCCTGCCCCACGCCACTCATCTTTCTATCGGCGAACGATCGCCGACCCAAGCGGTCAGTGTGTCGCGACGCCCGCGGGTGGGCAAGCTCCGGTGCCGCGGTTCGGGGGTTCTGCGGTGCCGCGGTGGTACCGACGACCTGTGTCACGCTGAGCGAATGCACCACGCCGTCCGGCCGTCGTCCCCCCGGCGCCTCGGGATGAGGCGACCCACACCGAGCGTGGCGTTGATCGCGCTCTTCGTAGCAAGCTGCGGCCTCGTCGACAGCTCGACAGCGACGACGACACCGGCGCCAGCGGAGCGGGCGGCGGGGGCGGCCGATTCGATCTCGGTCCCGAGCGACGCCGACCCACCAGCGGTTGAGACCGACGGTGACGGGTTCGATCTCGGTCCACCCCCCGATCTCGGCTGCCCGGATGCGACGGCGACGACGGTGGTGGGGGCCGTCGAGACCGAGGACCTGACCGAAATCTCGGGCCTGGGCGCCAGCCGTCGCCACGATGGCGTGCTGTGGGCCCACAACGACTCGGGTCATGTTGCCGCGATCTCGGCCGTCGGCGTCGACGGACGGCACCTCGGTACCTATCCGATTCCCGACGTCCCGGGGATCGACATCGAGGACCTGGCCGTGGTCGACGGGACGATCCACCTCGCCGACATCGGCGACAACGACGTCGTCCGTGACGCGGTCTACGTGTACCTGGTCCCCGAACCCGATCCCTTCACCGTCCCCGACGGCACACCGGTCGACGGGGTCGAGATCGTCGAGGTCCGCTACCGGACCGGACCCCGCGATGCCGAAGCCTTCCTCGTCGACCCGATCGACGGCCAGTGGATCGTGATCGAGAAGTCGTTCGCCATCGGCGGCGGGGCGGGCCTCCTCCGCCCGACGGCGGCCCGGGTGGCGACCGCCCCGGCTCCCGCGGCCGGCGAGGGGGGTTCGGTCGAACTGGTCGACCGGGGGCTGGTCGCCCTCGACATGCTCACATCGAGCGCGACCGGACCGGTGCCACCGGACGCGCTCTTCACCGAGTTGGGAATCGCCGGGGTTGCCACCGGTGCCGACGTCGCCGAGGACGGGACGGCGATCGTGGTTCGGACCTACCAGTCGCTGTGGCTCTTCGAGCGACCGACCGGGACCTCGGTGGTCGACGCCCTCGCCTCGGTCCCGTGCGAGCTTCCGAGCGGCCTCGAGGAGCAGGGCGAGGCCGTCGCGTTCGAAGCGGCGCCGGGCCGGGGCGTGATCACGATCTCCGAGGGCCGGAACCCGCCCATCCACCGCACCGAGATCCCGCCGGGTTGATGGCGGCCGTCACCGTGGGCGGGACCAGGCCTCGACGCCGGTCACGGCGATGCCACCCTCGATCGACCACCGGGCGATGACGGGCCATCGAACGTGGTCGAGGGCCTCGAGATCGGTCGCCCGGTGGAGCTCGTAGCGATCGTCGTGGGCCACCAGCGCCACGTCGTGGAAGCCGACCCACGCCCCGGTCACCGCGAACTGGGCCTTGTAGAACGCCTCCTTTGCGCCGAACATGACGGTCGCCGCCTGCGCCCGTTCGGCCGGGCCGAGGCCGGCCAGGTAGTCCCGCTCGTCGGCGACGAAGATGCTGCGGTGGAGTCGCTCGGTCACCCGACCGATCTGCTCGGCGTCGATTCCCAGGGTGGCCCGGTGGCCGTCGGACCATGGACCGGTCGACGGCATCGGAGCGGCCACGGCCACCGCGTAACCCTCCGTGTGGGAGATCGAGCCGGTTACCCCGGTCGGCCACCGAGGTGCCCGACGGGGGCCGACCAGGATCGGCCCGACCGTGGCGCCGACCTCGGCCACGGCCCGACGGGCGCAGGCCCGCCCGGCGGCGAACTGGCGACGGCGCCGGACGACGGCGTCGGCCACCACCTCCCGCTCCTCGGGGTAGAGGACCTGCTCGTCGCCGTCCCCCCACCACTCGAAGGCCGAGGCGGCGGAGAACAGCGACGAGACCCGATCGGCCGGTCGGGGGCCGTTCACCGGGCCTGGACCGAGGGAGGCTCGGTGGCCACGAACCGGGCGACGGTCTCGACATGGGACGTCTGGCCGAAGAGATCGACGACGGTGACGTGGTCGAGGTCATAGCCGTGCCCGGCCAGGAGGCGGGCGTCCCGGGCCAGTGACGCCGGGTCGCAGCTGACGAGCGCGATGACCGGGGCCGTGGTCGCGGCGAGTACCTCGGCGGCCGCCGCCCCGAGCCCGGCCCGGGCAGGGTCGGCGACCACCGGACCGACCGGCTGAGGCCGCCATCGCTCGACCCGGGACCGGACCGCCATCGCCCCCGGCGGGCAGTGGCGCTCGTAGTTGACCGCGGCGTCGGCGACCGAGACCCGATCGGACTCGACCCCGATCGGACCACCGCCGCTCGCCGCGTCGGACCGGTCGAGCGTCGCTCCGAACAGGCCGACCCCGCAGTAGGCGTCGAGCAACCGACCGTCGACGCCGGCGACGGCCCGCCCGACGAGATCGACCAACACCTCGGCACCATCGGGCCGGCACTGGAAGAACGACCCCGCCGAGATCTGGAGTCGACGGCCGGCGATCTCCTCGTGGTAGACGACGGACCGGCCGGCGGCGAGCTCATCGACGCCGACCACGACGACGTCGTCTGGCACCCGAACCCCCGCGGCCGTGGGCGCAACGACGACCACCCGCTCGCCGGTCCGGGCTCCGGTCCGGACCGTCACCTCGTCGGCATCGCCGAAGTGGCCCTCGGCGATGATCTCGGCCACCAGGGGGTGGGCCACCAGGCACGAGTCGACCTCGATCACCTCGTGGGACCGCCGGGCCCGGTACCCGAGACGCCCCCGACGTACCGCCATGCGGACCGTCGTCCGGTAGCCCTCGGCATCGAGCGGTGGGCCGAGACGGACATCGGGATCGGCGAAACGACCGAGCCGGGTCAGGCAGTCGACGACGATCGCCCGCCGCAGCTCCCGCTGCTCGGCGACCACGGCGTGCTGCCAGTCGCAACCGCCACAGACCTGCTCTCGGGACGCCGCAAGGTGCGGGCAGGGCGGCGTGCGCCGCCCCGGCGATGCGACGTGGACGGCCGCCACCGAGGCCTCGATCCGGGTCCGGTGTTCGGCATCGACCGTCGCCCGGACCCGCTCGCCGGGCAGGGCGCCGGCCACGAACACCAGCCGACCGTCGGGGCCCGGCCCGAGCGCCGAACCGCCGGTGGCCACCCGGTCCAGTTCGACATCGACCTCTGGCATGATGGTGATCGTATGGGCCTGTCTCCACAAACCACGTCGGACGGATCGTTGGCGCCGACGCTGATCGTCCCCTCGGTGCTCCCGGCCGACTTCGCTCACCTCGGCGATGCCTGCCGGGCCTTGGAGGAGGCGGGCGCCGACCGCCTCCAGTTCGATGTGATGGATGGACGGTTCGTCCCCAATCTGACCTTCGGCCCCGACGTGATCGCCGCCGTTCGGGGGCTCGTCGAGCTCCCGTTCGAGGCCCATCTGATGATCGAGGAGCCCGACCACCTGATCGGCCGATTCGTCGAGGCCGGCTGCGGGACGATCATCGTCCACGCCGAGGCGTGCCGCCACCTCCACCGGACGCTGGCGGCGATCGTCGACGCCGGCGCCGACGCAGCCGTCGCGCTCAACCCCCACACCCCGATCGAGGTCGTGGCCCACGTGCTCGATCTGTGCCGGATGGTGCTGGTGATGACCGTCAACCCGGGGTTCGGCGGTCAGGCCTACCTGTCCACGATGGAACCGAAGGTCGAGGAGACACGTGCGCTGCTCGACACCGCCGACCACTGGATCGATCTGGAGGTCGACGGTGGCATCGGACCGACGACGATCGCCGGGGCGGCCACCGCCGGGGCCAACGTCTTCATCTCCGGCTCGGCGTTGTTCCGCCATCCGGACGGCCTTCGGGCCGCGACCGCCGAGCTCCGGGAACTGGCCGAGAAGGCTCGGGCCGGCCGGGCCTGATCGGGCCCGGCCGGACGCTGGACGGCCCCGAGCGGGCGATCGACCAACCCGAGCCGCGGCCGATCAGGTCTGGCTGAGTTCCCCGGCCCGGGAGATCACGTGGTCGAGGAGTCCGTACTCCTGAGCTTCGATGGCGGTGAACCACCGGTCCCGGTCGGAGTCGGCGATGATCTGCTCCACGTCGTTGCCGGAGTGCTCGGCGATCAGCTCGGCCATCTCCCGCTTGATCTTGATCAGGTTCTCGGCCTGGATGGCGATGTCGGCCGCCTGACCCTGCACGCCGGCCGACGGTTGGTGCATCAGGATCCGGGCATGGGGCAGGGCGTACCGCTTGCCGGCGGCGCCGGCCGTGAGCAGGAACTGCCCCATCGAGGCCCCGAGACCAAGACAGACCGTGGACACCTCGGGCTTGACGAACTGCATCGTGTCGTAGATCGCCATACCGGCGGTGACCGAACCGCCGGGACTGTTGATGTAGAGCCAGATGTCCTTGTCGGGATCATCGCCGGCCAGGTACAGCATCTGGGCGGCGATCGAGTTGGCGATCTTGTCGTCCACCTGCTGGCCGAGGAAGACGATTCGCTCCTTGAGAAGCTGCTGGTAGATGTCGAAGCCGAACCCGGTGGCGGGGACGTCGGCGGTCGGGAGTCCAGGGCTTGTCATGGACCCAGGTTACCGGTGGGGTCCGCGCTAGCGTGGACCGTGCCGGGCTCACACCGTTGCGGACGTGGCGGAACTGGCAGACGCACCAGGTTTAGGTCCTGGCGCCCGCAAGGGTGTGGGGGTTCGAATCCCCCCGTCCGCACCACCAAGGCAAACCACACCGGGATCGGCCGACGTGTCTGCGTGGCGGCTCTCCCGCCGCCGTCGATCGCCTGACAAGCGACGGCCCAGCGGCTAGAACTACCGTGCCAGCGGACGGGTACCCCACCTCTCGGCGGCGAGACCGGACGATGGAAGGTGGATCGATGAGCTCGACGACACGATGGCTGGCCGCCGTGGCGGTGGCCAGCCTGGTCGCAGCGGCCTGCGGCGGCGACGACGACTCCCTCAGCCCCGAGGACGAGGCCCTCATCGAGGCATTGACCGAGGACAACCAGGATCTCACCGACGAGGGGATCGACGGCCGCTGCGTCGCCGAGGGGATGGTCGCTGCCCTCGGTGGCGCCGACGCGGCCGAGGCAACCTACGGCATCACTCCCGACCTGGTTCGCAATGACGGAGATGCGCTCGGCGACGTGGAGTTGAGCCGATCCGATGCCGAGGAGCTCGTGGACTCCCTGTTCGCCTGCGACGAGGACGGGCGGTTCATCGCCGTCAGCTTCGCCGAGGGTGCCAACCTCCCCGACGATGAGGCAGCATGCATCGCCGACGAGATCCCGGTCGACGCCTTTAAGCAGTCCCTGGTCGGCGGCTTCGTCGGTGGGTCCGAGGGAGCGGCGATCGCCGCCGAGGTCGAGGACGAGTTCCGGGAGGCGGTGGCCGGCGCCGCAGAGAGCTGCGGGTTGGCCGACGGCTGATCACCCGGGTGGCCAGTTCCCGGTGAACACGGTGGCGACGAGCCTCGGCCGTCGCTACCGACTAGAACTACGGCCGGCGACGAGGGGCGGACATGACCACCTTCGGCGTCGCCCACAACGGTGACGAGAGGTGGAGATCATGAACATCGCAACCACGTGGTTGGTGGCCGCCGCGGCGGCGTCGGGGTTGCTGGTCGCGTCCTGCGGCGACGACCTGAGCGCCGAGGATCAGGCCCTGGCGGACGCCTTCGTCGCCGACGAGGGCTTCAACGAAGGGTTCGAGGCGGCCGAGGTCAGCGAGGAGTGCGTCGCCGAACGGACGGTCCAGGCGTTGGGCGGTGCCGATGGGGCCGAGCAGAACTACGGGATCACGGTCGACAACATCGACGGCGACGGCACCGATCTCTCCGAGGCGGATGCCGAAGAGGTCGTCGACGCCATCTTCAGCTGCAGCTCGAGCGAGGATCGGTTCCTGGCCTACGTCTTCTCCGAGGGTTCCGAGATCACCCCCGAGGGTGAGTGCATGGCCGAGGCGATCCCGAACGACCTCTTCAAGCAACTTCTCGTCTATCAGCTCTCGGGCAACTTCGAGGCCGCCTCGGGGCTCCAGGCCGAGACCGACGCGGCGATCGAGGATGCGGCCGCCAGCTGCGGGGTCGATCTCTGATCAGCGGCCCGGCCCGACGGCCCCGCGTCAGAGCGCAGCCAGCAGGGCGGCGATCGCCCGGCCCCGGTGGCTGAGGTCGGCCTTCTCGACCGAGCTCATCTCGGCGAAGGAACGACCGTCGCCCTCGGCCGGGATGAAGACCGGGTCGTACCCGAACCCGGCAGCTCCCCGCCGCTCGGGACGCGATCCATCCGCGTACCCGACCCTCGACGAGCAGGTCGGGTTCGCCGGGCCGACAGAGGGCCATCACGGTCCGGAACTCGGCGCCCCTGTCCACCGGATCGGTCCGGCCGGCCAGCTCGCCGAGGAGCTTGTCGATGTTGTCGTCGGCGCTCGCACCCGGCCCGGCGTAGCGGGCGGTTCGCACGCCGGGCCGCCCGTCGAGGGCGTCGATGAAGAGGCCGGTGTCGTCGGCCAACGCAGCCGCCCCCGCATGATCGGCGACCTCGCGGGCCTTCTTGGTGGCGTTGGCCTCGAGGGTGTCGCCGTCCTCGACCGTCTCGGGCAGATCGGCCGGTCGCCCCTCGATGCCGTACCGCCCGCCGAGCAACTCGACCAGCTCGGCGACCTTGCCCGGGTTGGCGGTGGCCAGAACGAGCCGGTCGAGGTCGCTCATCGGCCGGGTCGGGCGGGGGGTGGGGTCGCCACCGTCGCCCGCTGGGCGGCGACGATCTCGCCGATCCCGCCGGCCGCCAGGTCGAGCAGCTCGTCGAGCTGGGCCCGACTGAAGGCCGCGCCCTCGGCGGTTCCCTGGACCTCGACGAGCTGCCCGGCGCCGGTCATCACGACGTTCATGTCGACCTCGGCCCCGGCGTCCTCCGCATAGGGCAGGTCGAGGCGGCACTCGCCGTCGATGATGCCCACGCTCACGGCGGCGCACTCGTCGGTCAGGGGGTGGGTGTCGATCTGACCGGCCGCCACCAACCGGGACAGCGCGTCGTGGAGGGCGACGTACCCCCCGCAGATCGAGGCGGTCCGGGTTCCGCCGTCGGCCTGGAGGACGTCGCAGTCGACCATGATGCTGACCTCCCCCATCGCCGAGAGATCGCACACGGCGCGGAGGCTACGCCCGATGAGGCGTTGGATCTCCTGATCCCGACCGGACGTGCGGCGGCGGATCCGCTCGGGGCTCGAGCCGGGCAACATCGAATACTCGGCCGTCACCCACCCGGTCCCGCTGTTTCGCATCCATCGCGGCACCTCATCCTCGACCGACGCCGTGCACAGCACCTGGGTTCGACCGAAGCTGACCATGACCGAGCCGTCGGCCATGTCGGTGAAATCGCGGCGGAACGACACCGGCCGCAGGGCGTCGTTCGATCGTCCGTCTGGTCGCATGGGTGTGGCTCCTTGGTCGAAGGCGGTTCGGATGGCCCATCCGGACGGGGAGGTCGTGCCCGGTCGCTGGGCGGGGCCGGTGACACACCCTACGGTGAGACGCAACGGCCGGGGCGCCCTCTCGCCCCCGCCGTGACGATCGGGGTGATGGTCACGCTGCCGGTCGGACCGATCCGGTCCGACCGGCAGCGACGTCTTTCGACCGGTGCAAAGAGCTGGAGTGGTTGCTCATTTGAAACAAATATGGAGCAACATGTCGTCATGCTTGTCGATCAATGCATCGACGTTCACGTCGTGACAATTCAGCGAATCATCGTCGTTGTGGTCGAGGCAGGTCGGTGCTTCCACGTATCGTTGCGGTCGTGAGTTCGGTAGATCTGGTTGCCTTCGATCACGCCGCCCGTGCGTTGGGGATAACCAAGGCGGCCCTGCTGCGACGCCTCGACTCCGGCGGGCTGCCGGAAGCGATCCAGCGCAACGGGGTCTGGTCCGTCCCCAGCGCAGCCCTGCCCGACATCGCCGAGCGGGAGGGCTGGCCCCTCGACCTGACCGACGATCGAACGCCCAGCGAGCTGCCGGCGCTCCCGGATCAGCTCGACCGGTACCTCAACGAGACGATGGCAGCCCACGCTGCGGTCGTGCTGGCCAAGACCCAGGCGGCTGCGGCCCGAGCGGAGGCCCGCGACCTCGCCGTTCGGGTCGAGCAGTTGACGGCCGAGCTCGACGGAGCCCACCGGGAGCTGGCCGATGTGGGGGCTCGCCTGATCGACTCCGAGCGAGCGCAGGCCATCCTGGAGCGGGACCGGGCGGTGGCCGAGGCCCGCGTCGAGGAGATCCGGGGACAGGTCGAGCAGGAGCGTCTGGAGCGGGCCGTGCTGTCGAACCGGCTCACCGAGCTGGAAGCCGACTATGAGTCGGCGCTGTCGTCGATGGGCTGGTTGTCCCGCCGCCGATACGACAGCCGTCAGCTCTGAGCGTCGGCTTGTCGGGCCCCGGCGCTGCGGCACCAGGGTCCGAGATTGCGGGCGGGCCGTCGTCCGATCAGAAGTAGATGACCTCGTCGAGCAGGGCCGCTTTCTCGTCCAGATCCCCGGTGTAGGCACCGGTCGACAGGTACTTCCAGCCGCCGTCGCACACGATGAACACGATCGTCCCCCGGTCGATCCGTTCGGCCACCTTGGCCGCCCCGGCCATCGCCGCACCAGAGCTGGGACCGGCGAAGATCCCGGCCTCGCCCACCAGGCGCCGGGTCCAGGCGAGGGATTCCAGGGGCCGGACGATGCGCTTCCCGTCGAGCAGGTCCATGCCGCCCCACTTCTCGAAGACCGGGGGGACGTACCCATCGTCGAGGCTCCGAAGCCCCTCGACCCGTTCGCCGCTCGGAGGCTCGACGGCGTACAGCTTCACGTCGGGCTTGTGCTCCTTGAGGAACCGCCCGACACCCATGAGGGTGCCGCTGGTACCGAGACCGGCCACGAAGTGGGTGATGTCGGGAACGTCCCGCAGGATCTCGGGCCCCGTGCCCTCGAGATGGGCGGTCGGATTGGCCTCGTTGCCGTACTGGTAGAGGAACAGCCAATCGGGGTTCTCGTCGGCCAGGCGCTGGGCCAGCCGAACCGCCCCGTTCGAGCCCTCCTCACCGGGCGAGTCGATGATCTCGGCACCGTAGGCCTCGAGCACCTGCCGCCGCTCGACGGTGACGCTCTCGGGGAGCACGATCTTGAGCCGGTACCCCCGCAGCTGGCAGATCATCGCCAGGGCGATGCCGGTGTTCCCCGACGACGGCTCCAGGACCGTCCTCCCGGGGACCAGCGAGCCGTCGGCCTCGGCGGCCGAGATCATCGCCGCTGCGATCCGGTCCTTGACCGAGCCGGCCGGGTTCTGGCTCTCCAGCTTGGCCAGGATGCGAACGTGCGGGTTGGGGCTGAGCTGGCTGACGTCGACGATCGGGGTGTTGCCGATCAGCTCCAGCACGGAGCCGTACACCGCCATGCCGCCTCAGCCTCCGGCGACGGCGGGGAGGATGGCGACCTCGTCGCCGTCGGCGACCGGCGTGTCGAGCTTGTCGATGAACCGGATGTCTTCGTCGTTGACGTAGACGTTGACGAACTTGCGGATCCCGCCGTCGTCGTCGACCAGGTTCTCCCGAAGCCCGGGGTAGTCGGCGATGAGGGACTGGACGACCTCACCGACGCTGGCCCCGGCGGCCTCGACCGCCGAGGCGCCGTTGGCTGCCGGGCGGAGCACGGTGGGAAGGCGGACGCTGACTGTTGCCACGGGGGGACCTTCTTTCGGGCGACGAGTACCCGAGATAGCTGACCTACTTCGTAAGGATTCTAGTATGTCAACGACACGGGCTCTTCGGCTATTCCGCCGTCGCGGATCGTGAAGCTGCGCAGCTCGGGGAGCCCGCCGGCCAGCGAGACGATCACCCAGTGCCAGTCGGGCGAGATCAGGGGCTTGTCGGCCTCGGCGACATCGGTCGGCGACGGGTAGGCCACCGTGTGGGTGTGGGAGTGCATCACGCCCACCACGTCGAGGCCCTCACGATCGGCCTGGAGGGCGGCCCGCGCGTAGTCTCGACCGTCCAATCGATAGATCCGAGCCGACTCGGCCTCGTTGTGGATCGGGACGAACCGCTCCACCGGCCCTCCGGGGCCGGCCTCGGCTGGGCCGAGAAGGAGGCCGCACCCTTCGAGGGGGTACGCCGCCCACGCCTCGCCGATCATCGCCATCCAGTGCTCACGCCGTAGTCGCAACACGACCGACCACCCTAGGCGCGGCCCGGGAGCAACCTGGCAACGAGGGGCCGCCGATCGGGCGACCTACGCTGGATCGGTGGCCGTGAAGATGGTGGCGACCAACAAGAACGCCCGTCGCAACTACGACATCATGGAGACCTACGAGGCGGGGATCGAGCTCCGGGGCGCCGAGGTCAAGGCGCTTCGGGAGTCGAACGTGACCATCGGCGACGCCTATGCCCGCTTCGAGGGCGGCGAGCTGTGGCTGGTCGCCCTCCACATCACCCCATACTCCCGGGCGTCGAGCCACGTCAAGGCCGATGCCACCCGCAAGCGGAAGCTGCTGATGCACCGGTACGAGTTGGACCGGCTGAACTCTCGGGTCGAGCAGGACAAGCTGACCCTGGTCCCGATGGCCCTGTACTTCAAGGCCGGGCGGGCCAAGCTGGAGCTGGGCCTCGGTCGGGGCCTCAAGACCGTCGACAAGCGGCAGCTCATCGCCAAGCGCGACGCCGACCGGGAAGCCCGCCGGGAGCTGGCCGAGCGCTCCCGGTAACTGCGGTGCCCCCGGGCGCCGAATGCCCTAGACTGTAAGGCCGGCCGTCTAGGCGGTCGGGTGCTACTTGACAGAGGACGAGACGTCCTCGACCCGGGGCTGATCGGTTTCGACGTCGAGACGAGAAGTCGTACGTGCGACCCGAGTTGCTCAGACTCGCTAAACGGGGCACAACAGAAGCGCCGATAATTCGGAAAGCTTCGCTCTCGCAGCCTGATCTGATCAGTTTGTAGAGAGGAACATCGCGAGCCGTGAGGCCACGCGGGGTCGTATCGCTGCAGCCCGGCAACAGAAGCAGTGATGGACGGCGGGAGAGACCGCTGACAGCAGGCAAAGACCGCTGACCCCTGGGAAAGATCAGGCGGTAGGGCCATCAGGCCCACCTGACCCGGCAGGCCGGTAGCCGCAAGGCCAAAACCACGGGAATGGTCGTAGCGCAGGCGATGACTCCTCGGCGGACGGGGGTTCGATTCCCCCCAGCTCCACCATCGAACGCCGTAGGCGTTCGATCCGATGGTCGGCCCCGCCGACCATCGGCCCTGCCCCGGTCCCACATCCGGTGAAGACCGTCCCCGCTGCGGAGGAGGATCACGATGAGCCCATCCGGCGGCGACCGGCTGCGGGACGAGATGCGGGAGCAGTTGACCTCGGGGGCACTGTTCTCGCGGGCCCTCGAGCACGGCCGGGCCTATCTGCAGACCGCCCCCGATCGCAGCGTGGCGCCCCCCGAGCACGACGTGGCGGCCCTCGACCGCTTCCGGGAGCCGTTGCCCGAGACCAGCGGGGATCCGTTCGCCATCCTCGACCTCCTTCACGAGGTCGGGTCGCCGGGCACCGTGGCCCAGGTCGGCGGGCGGTTCTTCGGTCTGGTCAACGGCGGGGTGGTGCCGGCCGCCTTGGCGGCCCGGATACTGGCCGACACCTGGGACCAGAACGCCGTCCTCCACGCCGTCTCCCCGACCAACGCCATCCTGGAGGAGACGTGCCAGGAGTGGCTCCGCGAGCTGTTCGGGCTTCCCCCCGGGACGGTCGCCGGCTTCGTCAGCGGCACGTCGATGGCCATCGTGTGCGGGCTGGCCGCCGCCCGGTGGCGGATCTGCGAGCGCGCCGGCCACGACGTCAACGCCAAGGGCCTGGCCGGCGGGCCAGCGATCCGGATCGTGACCGGCCGCCACACCCACAGCACCGTCCGCAAGGCGATCGCCCTCCTCGGCTTCGGGACCGACACGATCGAATGGGTCGACGTCGACCGGCAGGGCCGCATCGACCCGACCGCGCTCCCCCCGCTCGACGAGCGGACGATCGTCATCCTCCAAGCGGGCAACGTCAACTCCGGGGCCTACGACCCGATCCGGTCGTGCTGCGAAGCGGCCCGCGCCCGTGGTGCGTGGGTCCACGTCGATGGCGCCTTCGGGCTGTGGGCCGCCGCCTGTCGGACCCTCGCTCACCTCACCGACGGCCACGAACTGGCCCAATCGTGGAGCGTCGACGGTCACAAGACGCTGAACACCCCCTACGACAGCGGCATCTCGTTGTGCGCCGACCCGGTGGCGATGGTCGCCGCCCTCCAGAACTCCGCCGAGTACATCAGCTACTCCGACGAGCGCGACGGTATGCGGTACACCCCCGAGATGTCCCGCCGGGCGCGGGCGGTCGACCTGTGGGCGACGATCAAGTATCTGGGGCGCGACGGCATCGACCACATGGTCCGCTCGCTCCACGACCGGGCCGCCCAGTTCGCAACCGAGCTGACCGAGGCCGGCTTCGACGTGGCCAACGACGTCGTGTTCAACCAGGTGATGATCCGGGTCGGCGATGGCGACCGGACCGAACGGTTCCTCGCCGACGTTCGACGCTCCGGTGAGGCGTGGATCGGCGGGTCGGAGTGGTTCGGCGATCCGGTCGTGCGGATCAGCGTCTGTTCCTGGATGACGACGCCCGACGACGTGTCGCGGACGGTGGCGGCGTTCGTCGCGGCGCGGGCCGCTCGCTGAGCGTTGGTGGTCGGTTCCGACCCGTGGGAGACTCTCGGGCCACGCTGATCCGGTGAAGGAGCGGTCATGAGGTTCGGGTACCTGTCACTCAACGCCCTCGAGGGCATACGACCGGACGAGCTGGCCCGGGAGCTGGAGGATCGGGGCTTCGATTCGATCTGGGTTCCCGAGCACAGCCACATCCCGACGTCGAGAACGTCCCCCTACCCCGCCGGTGGCGACCTTCCCGAGGGCTACTGGCGGACGATGGACCCGTTCGTGTCGCTCAGTCTGGCGGCGGCAGCCACCGACTCGATCGAGCTGTGCACCGGGGTCTGCCTGTTGCTCGAGCACGACCTGCTCGACCTGGCCTGCACGACCGCCACCCTCGATGCGCTGACCGGTGGTCGCCTCCGGCTGGGGGTGGGCGTCGGGTGGAACGCCGAGGAGTTGGCCAACCACCGACCCGACCTGCCGTTCCACCTCCGCTACTCGGCGATGCGGGAGCGGGTCGAAGCGCTCCGGGTAGCATGGTCACAGGAGCGGCCGAGCTTCGACGGTCGATGGGACCGATTCGACGAGAGCTGGGTGTACCCGAAACCGGCCGACGGGACGATCCCGATCGCTCTCGGGAACGCCGGCCCGGTCGGCATCGAGCACGCCGCCACCTACGCCGACGAGTGGTGCCCGATCGACGCCTCGATGCTCAACGACGGCCGCAAACCCGACGTACCGGGAGCCATCGACCTGTTCCGGACCAAGGTGGCCGACGCCGGTCGCAACCCGGAGGACGTTCCGATCTCGATCTTCACGATGGGCAATCGCCTCGACCGGATCGAACGCTACGCGGAACTCGGCGTGGATCGAGTGGTCATCATGCCTCCCACGATGGAGCTGCACGATGCCCGAGCTACCGCCACCCATCTCGATTCCATGGCCGAGGCGATCAGCCAGTTGAGCGGCGGGGAAGGCGAGCGACCGTAGCCGGAGCGTCGTCGCCGCCATCCCCTTCGTGGTCGCCGGCCTAGGGGGTGATGGTGGCGACCAGCACCCCTTGGCCATCCACGACCTCGTGGATGTAGATCGGCTTCGTCGGCGCTCCCGACCCGTCGTAGGTGAGCGAACCGGTGACACCGTCGACGGCGACCAGGTCGGCGATCGCCAGGCCGAGGACCCGGGGGTCGGTCGTCCCGACCTGCAGGTAGGCGTTGGCGATCACGGCGAAGGCGTCGCCGGCCAGGGCGGCCATCGACGGGGCGGACGGAGGTTCCCCCATGGCCGTCGTCAGCGATGACGTGAGGGCCTCCAAGCGGCCGCCATCGGGCGGGGCATGGGTCACATGGAAGACATCGTTGACCGGGCCGAGTTCGATGGCGTAGCCACCGGTGGCCTCGTAGGCATCGCTGAGGAGGTAATTGGCCTCGACCCCGGCCGCCACCAGCTGTTCCTGGAGGCTGACGACCTGCTCGGCGAACATCGCGGCGTAGATCACGTCCGGCGGATCGGCGGCGATGACGGCCACCGCCTCCGAGAAGTCGGCGGGGCCGGGCGCCGGCTCATACGTGAAGTCGGCCAGGACCGTGCCGCCAGCCGCCGTGTAGGCGTCGGTGAAGACCAGCGGGTTGTAGCCGAAGTACGGCCCGGGGGCGGAGAAGGTGACCGCCCGCCCCCACCCCCGCTCCAACGCGAACTGGGCGGCGACGGTCGCACCCTGCGTGTCGTTGAAGGCGACCAGGTAGGCCAGCTCGGTAGCGTCGGCCAGCGCCGGCTCGGTCGATCCGGTGAACACGACGCCGTACTCGCCATCGGTGACCTGGAGCACACGGAACCCCGGATCGGGAAACGGCGGACCGAGGAGCACGTGGGGCTCCTGAGCCAGCAATCGGGCCATCGCGGCCCGGGTGGCGAGGGCGTCGCCGGAGACATCCTCGACGACGACCTCGACCGGGCGGCCGTCGAGGCCACCCGAGCAGTTGACCAGCTTTGCCAGGTGGATCGCCGCGTCGCTGCCCGGCACGTCGGCCTGCCCGCCGACCTCGGAGAAGTCGGCGGCATAGCCGATCCGGAGCGGATCGCCGACCACCGGCGACGGGCAATCCGGGTCGGCGGCCAGCACGGCGTCGAGGTCGAAGACCGCCGGAGCTTCCTCGACGGCTTCGGTTCCCGCCCCGTCCTCGCCGCCGTCGTCGGCCTCCGGCACCGTCGTGTTCAGCACCGACTCCGATCCCGAGCCGTCGTCGGTCGAGCAGGCCGCGAGCACCAGCAGGCTGGCGGCGACAGCAGCCCACGATCGCCGCGCCCTGTTCATCGTTCCCCGCACCTCACCGCTCCCCTCCGTCCGTCAGCTACCGGCGCCGGCGTCGGCGGTCGGCAGGAAGAAGTTCTTGAACTGCAACTCGATGCGGCGATTGGCGTCGCGGCCCGCCTGGGTCTCGTTCGAGGCGGTCGGATCGTCCTCGCCAGCGGCGGCGATCACGATCTGGGCCGGCACCACGCCGGCCGCGATGAGGTACTCGGCGACGGCGTTGGCCCGGGCCAATGCCAGCTGTGCGTTGACCTCGTCGTCGCCGACGTCGTCGGTGTGACCGATGACGACGACGAACAGGCTGGGTCGGGTGCTGAGGATGTCGGCCGCCAGGTCGAGTATCGGCGCCGAGCCCGGCTCGATCGAGGCATCGTTGAGATCGAACGTCGTCGCCGAGTTGATGACGACGTCGCCCGAGCGGATGTCGGCCGGGGCGTCGGGGTGCCAGGTCAGTTGGTTGTTGACCGCGTCAAAACCCCCCGGCAGATTCGTCCCCGCCAGCTCGGCCAGCAGCCTCGCCGTCGCCCAGTTCGGTGCCGACCCGGAGAGCGTCAGGCGACCCTCCTCATCGATCGTGGCCACCCGGGGCACCGGCGGACTCAAGGGCACCGGGCCCCGTCCGCCCGGCCAATCGTCGACCTCGTCGATCACCGTCGTCTCGGGCGCAGCGTCCTCGGCATCGCCGGCGGTCCCCGACGGGTCGGCTCCGTCGTCACCCGACGCAGCATCTCCGGCGGCGGCATCGTCCTCGTCCGCTGGGTCGTCGGCCTCGGCGGCCGCATCATCACCGGCCGTGCCGTCCGCGGCCGCATCGTCGAGGGCCGCTCCCCCGTCGGCCTCGACGCTGGACTCCTCCCACAGCCCGGTGGACACCGGGAGGTAGCCCCGCTTGTCGAGATTCAACCCGGCCAGGGCGAGGTTGGCGACCAGCAAGAGGGCTCCGATGGTCGAGCGCCCGCCCGAGCCCGACGATCCGCCCCTGTCGCTCACAACGCCACCAGGGCCACGGTCAGGGCGATCGCCAACATCAGGAGGACACCGAGCACGAAGTCGGAGCCGAGGAACGAACGTCGCTCGGGCAGAGATCCATCAGGGTGGGCGAAGTCTTCGATACGGCGGGGGGCGGCGGCTCGGGCCTCCCGCCGAGCCGGTAGCTCGCCGGTCGGAGGGTGCTGGTCGGCTCCGGGAGGAGCGGCTGCCGGCAGGTAGCCGAGCTCGTCGGGCCCGAGCGGAGCGCCGGCCCCCAGCCGGTGGTCGATCGCCGGACGTTCACGGTGATCGGGCAGCGCCTCGACCCCCCCGGCGCCGGCATTGGCCCGTCCCCGGATGGCCGGTCCCGAGGCGGTCACCGGCGAGCGGTCGCCAACCAACCCGGTCGGCTCGGCGATCGGCGGCACCGTGTGTCCCCGGTGGCTCACCGGTACCGGGTCGACATCACCGGCGCCGACACTCTGCCCATCGAGCAGATTGTCGGGGTTCGGCTCGAGCAAGGCCAACGCCACCCCGATGGCTGGCGCCAACGTCGCCGGCGACAGCGCCGGATTGGACTGCAGCGTCTCGTCGAGCTCGAACCCGTTGAGATCGGACAGTGGGCTCCCGACCCCGTTGGTCACGAGGTGGAGGGCGTCGTCGAACCCGCTCTCCTCACGCTCGAAGGCTTCGAGCACCTGGCCGTCCAGCAGGCGGGCCGACCAGGCGACGCCCGATCCGAGGGTGATGGCGCCCGTTCGGACCCCGCCGATCACCCGAGCGGCAGCGACCGGAGCCAACTCCACCCGCTCGAGAAGGAGGCCGGTGGGATCGAACACCCGCCGCACGAAGTCGATGCAGCTCAGCGGGACGTAGGAGATGCCCTCCGTGCCGGTGTAGACGACGGGTTCGTCGAGGTCGGTGCTGAGGCTCTCGAGCCAGGCCCGCATCGCCGGGCCGCTTCCGACCCCACAATTGGGGAAGCCGATGGTGGCACCGACGGCGACCTCGGTCGGGTCGACGATGTCGAGCCGGTTGAGGCCAGCCTCGATCGCGGCCCGGGTCGAGTACTCCTGCTCGATGGGATCGCGGGGTCCGCCGGCCTTGGCGATTGGGCGTTCGACGGCTTCGTGGAGGTGAGCGGCCGACGGGTCGAGCAGGGCCAGCCGGACCTTGCTCCGACCGATCTCGACGCCGAGCAAGCCGAGCTCGGCGCCGTGCATCAGACCCTCGTTGCTACCCACGAACGTACATCCATTCGTTCAAAGCGCGTCCAACGTTCCGCCTGGTCCCGCACCGCGTCCGCAACGTCACGATGCCACCCACAATCCAGCAGGCGACCAGGTCCCAGCATATACGTCGACAATCGACCAGGAGGGAAACCCTGCATGTCTCCTGAATTGATGGATCAGGAGAAGTCGGGTTCGTCGACGAAGGGAAAGACGTCGGGGGTGTCGCGGGAGGGCGCCAACGTCCACTCGGGGTCCCGCTTCTCGAGGAAGCTGGTGACGCCCTCCCGGGCATCGGCCAGCTTGCCGAGGCCCTGGATGGCTCGGGAGTCGGCCCGGTGGGACTGCATCGGATGGTCGAACGTGAGGCCTTTCCACAGCAGCTGGCGGGTCACTGCGACCGACACCGGCGCGGCGTGGACTGCGATCTCCGAGGCGATGTCGTTGGCCCGTGCCAGCAGCTGGTCGTCAGGGACGAGATCGACGAGACCGCCGGCGGCGGCCTCCTCGGCGCCGAACACCCGACCCGAATAACACCAGCGAGCGGCTTGGCTGATTCCCACCAGCCGGGGGAGGAACCACGACGAGCACGCTTCGGGGACGATGCCCCGGCGGGCGAAGACGAATCCGATCTTGGCGCTCTCGGCTGCGAGCCGGACATCCATGGGGAGGGTCATGGTGATCCCGACCCCGACCGCAGGGCCGTTGATGGCAGCGATGATCGGCTTGGTCAGCTCGAAGATCCGGAGGCTGACCCGGCCACCGCCGTCCCGGTTCACGACCTCCGGGTCGCGACCGCGGGCCTCGGCGTCGAACGTCCCCCCGCCGGCCTCCAGGTCGGCACCGGCGCAGAACCCTCGCCCCTCGCCGGTCATGATCACCGCTCGAACCTCGTCGTCAGCGTCGATCCGATCGAACACCGCGATCAGCTCGTCGAGCATCGTCGTGTTGAACGCGTTCAGCCGCTCCGGCCGGTCCAGCGTGATGGTGGCGACCCGGTCGGCGACCTCGTACCGAATGGTTTCGTAGCTCATCGCCGGCAACAGTCACAGATCGACGACGGCGGCACAAGTCCGATCGGTGGTCTCTCGTCGTGGGATCGGACCCCGGACCTGATCAGGCGACGAGCGCCGCCGCAGCCTTGAGTCGAGTCTCCGCACCGTCCCGCCACGACGGGTCATAGCCGTACTTCTGCCAGACCCCGACCGTGTCGTCACCCTCGATCAGAAGGTCGATCATCGAGCCATCGACCATCGCCGGATGGGGCAGGCCGCAGGTGTGGGCCAGCTTCAGGAGATCGTGACGGAAGGCCACGAGGTAGTTGGCCATCCGGGCCGCCTTGTCGTCGGGATCGAGGCCTCGGATGAGCCATCGGTTCTGCGTGGCGACCCCGGCCGGGCAGTGACCGGTGTGGCATCGCTGGGCCTGGATGCAACCGATGGCCATCATCGCCTCCCGCCCGACGTTGATCATGTCGACCCCGAGGGCCAGCGAGACCATGGCTTCCCCGGGGAATCCGAGCTTTCCGGCCCCACCCCACACGACCTGCTCGTGCATGCCGAGGTTGGCGAACGTCGAGTAGACCTCGGCAAACCCGATACGGAACGGGAGCGAGACGTTGTCGCTGAACACCAGCGGGGCGGCGCCGGTCCCACCCTCGCCGCCGTCGATCGTGATGAAGTCGGGACCTCGCCCGGTCGCCTTCATCGACTCGGCCAGCTCGATCCAGAACCGCCGGTCCCCGACCGCCGACTTGATGCCGACCGGGACACCGGTGGCGTCGGCCAGTCGCTCGACGAAGTCGATCATCGTCGGGATCGAATCGAACTCGGCGTGGCGGGCGGGGCTGATGACCGCCTTGTTGGGCTCGACGCCTCGGGCCTCGGCGATCTCGGGGGTGACCTTGGCCGCCGGCAGCACCCCGCCGAGACCCGGCTTGGCCCCTTGGCTCAGCTTGATCTCGATGGCCCGCACCGGCGTCGTCTCGACCTTGGCGACCAACTGGTCGAGATCGAATCGGCCGGTGTCGTCCCGGGCCCCGAAGTAGCCGGTCCCGAGCTGGAAGACGAGATCGGCGCCGTGGAGGTGGTGCTCGCTGATGCCTCCCTCGCCGGTGTTGTGGAGCGCGCCAGCGGTCGCCGCCCCGCGGTTGAGCGCCTCGACCGCGGCCCAGGACAGCGACCCGTAGCTCATGGCCGAGATGTTGATGATCGAAGGGGGTCGAAACGCCTGGGCTCGGTTCCGCCACTCCCCCATCACCTTGGCCACCGGCACCGGCTCCAACTCGTCGTGCCCGCCGGCCTCGTGGGGGAACGCCGCGTGACGGATGAGGACGTACTCCGGGTCGTCGAACTTGTTGTCGGTCCCGAACCCGAAGTACGGGTTCTCCCGCTTCGACGAGGCATACACCCACCGCCGCTGGTCGCGGGTGAAGGGTCGCTCCTCGTCGTTGTGGGTGACGATGTACTGCCGGAGCTCGGGGCCGATCGTCTCCAGGAGGTACCGGAGCCGGCCCAGGATCGGGAAGTTCCGCCGGATGGCGTGCTTGGTCTGGAAGAGGTCGATGATGGCCAGGACGACGATCAAGACCAGGATCGCCGCCAGGATGAGGAGCCAGATCATGTCCCGCACCCTAGTGCGCCGACGTCGGGCCGGGCCGGCTCGGACAGGCCCGAGATCCGGGCCTGTTCAGGGCCGTTCAGCCCGTGGTGATCAAGCGTCGAGGTAGCGGGTCACGGCCACGCCGGCACCGATCGCACCGAGCGCCGAACCGACGATCAACAGGATCACGGCCACCGATGCGACCTCGGTCGTTTCGAGGGCGAAACTCTCGAACAGCGTGAGGCTGTCGGGGCCAGCGACGGCGCTGGCGATGATCCGATTGAGGCCGAAGATCGCCACCACGGCGAACAGCCCGCCGATCAGTCCCTGGAGCAGCCCTTCCATCATGAAGGGGATCCGGATGAACCACTTCGTCGCCCCGACGAGGCGCATCACCTCGATCTCCCGCCGTCGAGCGAACAGACCGGTCCGGATCGTGTTGTACATGAGGAGCCCGGAGGCGATCGCCGACAGCATGGCCGCCACGATCATGACCTGCGAGGCCCGGCTCGTGAGGTCGTTGAGCTGCTTGATGTACTCCTCGGCGTAGTCGACGCCGCTGATCCCTGGCAGCGCCTGGATCTGGGCGCCGAGCTCCCTGATGAGGGCGAGGTCGGCCACCTCGGGCACGACACGGAACGACGTGGGCAGCTGATCGGCTTCGACCAGGTCGAGCACCTCGGGCTGATCGGCGTAGAACGCCTGGAACTCCTCGAAGGTCTGCTCCTTGTTCACGTACGTGTAGCTCTTGACCGTCGGGAACTGGTCGAGGAAGTCGGCGGTCTGGCGGATGCTCTCCTGATCGGCGTCGGGGTTCATCCACACGATGAACTCCACGTCGTCCTTGAAGCGGGTGTTGAACCCCTCGACCCCCCGCTGGATCAGCAGCGAGGCGCCCAGCAGGGCCATCGAGACCGCGACCGTGAGCACGGTGGCCACGGTGAGGGTCGGGTTCTGGACCAGGTTGTTCCCGGTCTCCTTGGCGAGGTAGTCGACTCGAAGGACCATGGTGACGATCTCCTACTCGTAGGCCGCTCGGGCCTCGTCACGGACGATCTCTCCGTGGGAGAGCTCGATGACCCGGCGCCGCATCGTGTCGACGATGCCCCGGTCGTGGCTGGCCATCACCACCGTCGTCCCGGTCTTGTTGATCCGGTCGAGGAGGCGCATGATCCCGATCGACGTCTGGGGGTCGAGGTTCCCGGTCGGCTCGTCGGCCAGCAGGATGAGCGGTCGGTTGACGAAGGCTCGAGCGATCGACACCCGTTGCTGCTCACCACCCGAGAGCTGGCTCGGGTACTTGGCCATCTTGTCGCCGAGTCCGACCAGCTCGCAGATCGCCGGCACCTGCGTCTTGATGACGCTGCGGGGCCGACCGATCACCTCCAGTGCGAAGGCGACGTTCTCGGCCACCGTCTTGGACGGCAGGAGCTTGAAGTCCTGGAAGATCGAGCCGATGTTGCGCCGCAGCATCGGCACCTTCCAGCTCGACATCTGGCCGATGTCCTTGCCGGCCACGAAGATACGGCCGTCGTCGGGCTCCTCCTGCTTGTTCAGCAGGCGGAGGAAGGTCGACTTGCCACTTCCGGACGGTCCGACGAGAAAGACGAACTCGCCCTTGGCAATGTCGACGTTGGCATTGCTGAGAGCCACGGAGTGACCGGGATACTCCTTGGTCACGTTCTCGAGCTTGATCACGAGCAACCTCTTCGATGGGTTCCGCCGCCCGGCGCCACCGCCGACCGCCGACGAGGCCCCGAACCCGGGACGGCCGGCTGGCCAGGACCCAAGGGTACCGGCTCGATTGTCGGAGCAGCTGGCATCAGGTCGTCACACCCTCGGCCCGCCGCCACCGCAGCCAGGCCTCCATGAAGGGACCGACGGCACCGTCGAGCACCCCTTCCGGGTTGCCCGAGGTCTCGCCACTCCGCTCGTCCTTGACCTGCTGGTAGGGCTGGAGGACGTAGGACCGGATCTGCGATCCCCACTCGACCTTCTTCGATTCTCCCGCCTCGGACGCAAGCTGCTCCTCCCGCTCTCGGCGGGCCAGATCGACCAGCTTCATGGCCAACATCTGCATGCACCGTTCCTTGTTCTGGTGCTGGCTCCGCTCGTTCTGGCAGGAGACGACGATGTTGGTCGGCAGGTGGGTGATACGGACCGCCGAGTCGGTCGTGTTGACGTGCTGTCCCCCGGCTCCCGAGGAGCGGAACACGTCGACCCGGAGGTCTTTCTCCTCGATCTCCACCTGGTCGGTGGCGTCCTCGATGTAGGGCACGACGCTGAAGGAGGCGAACGCCGTGTGACGGCGGGCCTGGGAGTCGAACGGGGAGATGCGGACCAGCCGGTGCACGCCCCGCTCGGCCTGAAGCAGGCCGTAGGCGTAGCGGCCCCGCACCACGAACTCGACCGACGTGATCCCGGCCTCCTGGCCTTGCTGGCTGGAGGTGACCTCGACGTCGAAGTCGCGGTTCTGCGCCCACTTCCGGTACATGAAGAACATCATCTCGGCCCAGTCCTGGGAGTCGGTCCCCCCGGCGCCGGAGTGGATCTCGCAAACCGCGTCGCCCTCGTCGTACTGGCCGGTGAACAGGGCTCGCAGCTCCAGCTCGGCGAACCGCTCGGACAGCTCGCCGATCAGCTCCGATGCCTCGGCCTGGATCGCCTCGTCCCGTTCCTCGCGGCCCAGCTCCCACATCGTCTCGGCATCGGAGACTCCGGCGGCCAGCTCCTCATAGAGCTCGATGTCGTCGCGGACGGCGGTGAACTCGGTCTGGACCTTGCGGGCCCGCTCGGCGTCGTCCCACAGGTCGGGCCGCCCCATCTCGGTCTCGAGCTGGGGCAGGCGGGCCCGGATCTCGTCCAGCCGGAGGTACTGCTCGGCCTCGGACAGCTCGATACGGAGGTTCTTCAGATCATCGGACAGATCGGCCATGGCGTTGCTCGTTCGGTGGGTACTTCAGGACCAGGCTAGGACGGCGGAGACGGTTGCGGGGGGAACCGTCAGCCGTGGCACTGCTTGAACTTCTTGCCGCTCCCACAGGGGCACGGGGCATTCCGCGGGGTCTTGTCCCACTCGTCCTTGACGACGGTTCGGCTGCCCCCGGTGTCGGCCTCGGCCTCGGGCTCGTCGGCCGAGGGGGTGCCCTTGGTGGCGGTCAGGTCCTCGGCAGCGACGACCGGGGCGGCCAGCTTGCCCCGGGCCGGGGCCGAGCCGGCGGGACGGGCCCCGACCTTCTTGGCCGGGCGGGCCGCCGCGCTCTTGGCCGCCCGCTTGGCGGCCGGTGCCTTGGCCCCGCCCGACGCCGAGGCCTTGGTGGCCGTGGCCTTCCCCGACGAGCCGTTGGCGGCGCCATCGCTCTCACCCTCGGCGCTCGCCTGACCGTCGCCGGCGCCGTTGGCCGCCTGCTGGGTGACCTCGACGTGCATGACATAACGGACGTAGTCGACGTTGAGAGCGGCCATCATGTCGCTGAAGAGGTCGAAGCCCTCCCGCTGCCACTCGGTCAACGGGTCGCGCTGGCCCATCGCCCGGAGGCTGATGCCCTCGCGGAGGTAGTCCATCTCGCCGAGGTGATCGCGCCATCGCTGATCGATCAGCTGCAACATGATCTGCCGCTCGATCTGCCGCATGAGCGGCTCGCCCAGCTCGGCCTCCTTGGCCTCGTACCGGGCGACGCCCTCGTCGGTGATCTTCTCGACGAGGTCGGTGGTCGAGCGGGCCTCGCCGAGATCCTCGACGGTCAGCTCGGTGGCCCAGAACGACTTCAGCTCGGTGTGGAGCCCGTCGAGGTCCCAGGTGTCGTCGAGCTCTTCCAGGCAGTGGGTCTGGACCAGGGTGTCGGCAACGTCGCCGACCGCCTCGACCGAGTCCTCCCGAAGGTCTCCCTGCTGGAGGATCTGCTGGCGGCGCTGGTAGACCACCTTGCGCTGCTGGTTGAACACCTCGTCGTACTTGAGGACGTTCTTGCGGATCTCGGCGTTTCGCTGCTCGACCGTTGTCTGAGCCCGCTCCACCGATCGGGACACCATCTTCGACTCGATCGGGACGTCTTCGGGGAGGGCCC
Source organism: Acidimicrobiales bacterium (assembly GCA_965262175.1). Taxonomy (GTDB): domain Bacteria; phylum Actinomycetota; class Acidimicrobiia; order Acidimicrobiales; family SZUA-35; genus CADEDH01. Next base: position 151,077 of record CBDHES010000002.1, read on the forward strand.
GGTCCATGACCCAGTTCATCGCCCCCGTGGCGAAGATCCGCATCAGGTCGTCCTCGAGCGACAGGTAGAACCGGCTCTCGCCCGGATCGCCCTGACGGCCCGACCGACCGCGGAGCTGATCGTCGATCCGGCGGGACTCGTGGCGCTCGGTTGCCAGGACGTAGAGGCCGCCAGCGTCACGCACCTCCTTGCCATTCTCCTGACAGATCGGCGTCCAGTAGTCGAGGCGCTTCTGGTAGTAGGCGTCGCCGTCGTCGGTCTCCAGCTCCAGCCCCTCGGCTTTGGTGTCCCGTTCGGCGAGCTTCTCGGGGTTGCCGCCGAGGATGATGTCGACACCTCGACCGGCCATGTTGGTCGCAACCGTGATCGCCCCCGACTTCCCCGCCTGGGCGACGATGTCGGCCTCGCGGAAGTGGGCCTTGGCGTTCAGCACCTCATGGGTCAGACCGGCCCGGTCCAAGGCGTTCGACAGCTTCTCCGACTTCTCGACCGACGCGGTACCGACCAGGACCGGCTGGCCCTTGGCAACCCGCTCGGCGAGGTCGTCGACCACGGCGGCGAACTTCGCCTCCTCGGTCTTGTAGATCAGGTCGGGCTGGTCGTCCCGGACCACCGGCTTGTTGGTCGGGATCTGCACGACCCCGAGGCCGTAGGTCGTCTCCAACTCGGCGGCGTCGGCCAGGGCCGTACCGGTCATGCCGGCGAGCTTGTCGTAGAGGCGGAAGTAGTTCTGGAGGGTGATGGTGGCCATCGTCTGCTGCTCCTCCTTGATCCGCACCCCCTCCTTGGCTTCGACCGCCTGGTGGAGACCATCGGACCAGCGGCGCCCGTCGAGCACCCGGCCCGTGAACTCGTCGACGATCTTCACCTCACCGTCGGTTACGAGGTAGTCCTTGTCTCGCTGGAACAGCTCCTTGGCCCGCAGTGCGGCGTTGAGCTGGTGGACCAGGTCGCCCTGCACCCCGTCGTAGAGGTTCTGAACCTCGAGCAACTCCTCGACGGCGGTGATCCCGTCGTCGGTGATGGCGACGATCCGCTTCTCCTCGTCGACGTCGTAGTGGGCGTCGCGCTTGAGGCGACCGACGACATCGGCGAACCGGTAGTACAGGTCGGCGGCCCCCCGGACCTTGCCGCTGATGATCAGCGGCGTGCGGGCCTCGTCGATGAGGATCGAGTCGATCTCGTCGACGATGGCGAAGTTGTGACCCCGCTGGGTCATCTTGTCGAGGGACCGGGCCATGTTGTCCCGGAGGTAGTCGAACCCGAACTCGTTGTTGGTGCCGTACGTGATGTCGGCCCCGTACTGTTCCCGTTTGAACGCGGCGTCGGTGTTGCCCGGCACGACGAGGCCGACGGTCAGGCCCAGCCACCGGTGAACCTGGCCCATCCACTCGGCGTCGCGGGACGCCAGGTAGTCGTTCACGGTGACGACGTGGACGCCCTTGCCGGCCAGGGCGTTGAGGTACACCGGCAGCGTCGAGACGAGGGTCTTGCCCTCGCCGGTCCGCATCTCGGCGACCGAGCCCCAGTGGAGCGCTCCCCCACCCATCATCTGGACGTCGTAGTGCCGCTGACCGATGACTCGCCAGGCCGTCTCCCTGACGACGGCGAAGGCCTCGATGAGCAGGTCGTCGAGTGATGCGCCGTTGTCCAACCGGTCACGAAAGTCGGCCGTCCTACCCTGAAGCTCAGCGTCGCTCAGCTTCTGCATCTCGGGCTCGCGGGCGTTGATGGGCTCGACGAGGGCCTTCACGGCCTTGAGCCGCTTGCCGTCGCCAGCCTTGAGGATCCTGTCGAAGAGCTTCATCTGGCCCTCCAGTCTACGGCCCCGCCGGCCGACCCATGGAGCGGCCGGACCGGGCCGGGGTCCGGTGCCGAGGCGTACGTCTCAGCCGACGTCGATCAAGCCGACGTCGCCGTCGTCTCGTCGGTAGACGACGGCGGTCGCTTCGGTGTCGGAGTTGGTGAAGACATAGAAGTCGTGGTTGAGCAGGTCCATCTGGAGGGCCGCCTCCTGGGGATCCATCGCCGTCACCTCGAACCGCTTGCTCTTGACGATCCGGTAGACCGGCTCCGGCTCCGGCTCGTCGCCGTTGCCGACGAGGCTTTCGGGGACGAGGTCGGCGGCGAGCTCGGGCCGGGCCCGGCTCTGGTAGCGGCGGGCCAGCTTGGTCTTCAGCTTCCGGAGCTGGCGCTCCAGTTTGGCCACCGCCAGGTCGATCGCGGTGAATCCGTCGGCGGCCGAGACCTTGCACCGCACGTGGTGGCCGTGGCCCTCCATCGTGACCTCGCAGAACTCCCGGGCATCGACCCGGGCATTCTTCTCTTCCCAGAAGTGGACCTCGGCTCGCTCCATGCCCCCGAGGTACTTCTCGAGCCGGCCGATCTTCTCCTCGGCCTGACGCCGTAGCGACTCCGACACGGTGGTGTGCCGTCCGCTGATGGCCACGTCCATCTCCGACCTCCAGTCTGGCGCCCGAGGGCGCCGGGGGCGTTGGGTTGATGCGTGACGAGCGTCCCGCGCCCGAATGGTTCACCGGGACGCAACGCCTCGTTCATGTTCTACCAGAAATCGGCGGCCGCGTTCGGCATCGGCGAGAACAACCCCGTCGACCGTACGAGCTCCGCTCCGACGGAGGGCCGCCGCGGCGGCCCGGAGCGAGGCGCCGGTGGTCACCACGTCGTCGACGAGGATGACGAGGGGCGGCGATGGGCGGGCGGTGGTGACCGCCGGCCCGACGAGGCGCTCGGCCCGACTGCGGTGGGCCTGGGACTCGCCCGGGGCACGCCGGAGCAGCCGCATCGACCGGAGCCCGTGACGGCGAGCGATGACCGCCGCCACCACCCGACCCTGATCGAACCCTCGTCGGCGGGCCCGAGCGGAGCTGGCCGGCACCCACGTCACCACCGGCCGCTCATCGCGGTATCGGGCCCCTGGCGGTGGCCCATCGGCCGGAACGACGAGCCGATCGGCAACTCGGTGGGCCAAGGCCCGGAGGATGTCGGTCCGTCCGCCGTTCTTGGCCGCCAGGAGAAGTCGGGCCGCCCGCTCGTCGTAGCCGAAGCCGACCGTCAGCGAGTCGAGCCCATCGATGGCCGGAGGGTGGCGCCGGGGCGGCCGGAGCGCCTCGGCACAGGAGGCGCACAATGACCTGGAGGGGCGGTGGCACCCGGGGCAACGACGGTCGAGCAGCACCCCTCCGACGCTACGCACCACCGGTGACAGCGAGCGTCGGAGGGGCCGGCGCGATCAGTACCGGTAGTGATCGGGCTTGTAGGGCCCGTCGACCGGCACGCCGATGTAGTCGGCCTGCTCCTGGCTGAGCTCGGTCAGGCGGACCCCGAGAGCATCGAGGTGAAGCCGGGCCACCTTCTCGTCGAGCACCTTCGGCAGCGTGACGACCTCCCGGCCATAAGCTTCGGCGTTGCGGTGGAGCTCGATCTGGGCCAGCACCTGGTTGGTGAAGCTGGCCGACATCACGAAGCTGGGATGGCCCGTTGCGTTGCCGAGGTTCAGCAACCGGCCCTCGCTCAACACGATGATCGAGTGCCCGTCGGGGAACCGGAACTCGTCGACCTGGGGCTTGATGTTGATCCGCTGGATGTCGCTCTTCCGGGCCAGGCCCGCCATGTCGATCTCGTTGTCGAAGTGGCCGATGTTGCCGACGATCGCCCCCTGCTTCATCCGCGACATCATCTCGGCCGAGAGGATGTCCTTGTTGCCGGTGGCGGTGATGAAGATGTCGGCGGTTTCGAGCACCCGCTCGATGGTGGTCACCTCATAGCCGTCCATCGCCGCCTGGAGAGCACAGATCGGATCGATCTCGGTGATCAACACCCGAGCGCCCTGGCCCCGCAGTGCCTCGGCGCAGCCCTTGCCGACATCGCCGTAGCCGAACACGACGCAGGTCTTGCCGCCGATCATCACATCGGTGCCCCGATTGATCCCATCGAGGAGGCTGTGCCGGGTTCCGTACTTGTTGTCGAACTTGGACTTGGTGACCGAGTCGTTGACGTTGATGGCCGGGAACGCCAGGCTGCCGTCGTCCCGCATCTCGTAGAGCCGGTGCACGCCGGTCGTCGTCTCCTCCGAGACGCCGCGCACGGCCTGGGCCATCGAGGTGAAGAGCTTCGGGTCCTCGGCCTGGAGCTTCCGGATGAGGTCGAGGATGACCCCCCACTCCTCTGGATCGTCCTCGGTGGCGGTCGGCACCGTTCCGGCCGCCTCGTACTCGGCTCCCTTGTGGACCAGCAGCGTGGCGTCACCGCCATCGTCGAGGATCAGGTTGGGGTTGGCGTCGGCGTCGGGCCACCGGAGGGCCTGCTCGGTGCACCACCAGTACTCCTCCAGGGTCTCGCCCTTCCAGGCGTAGACCGGGGTGCCGGTTGGTCGCTCGGTCGTGCCTTCGGGGCCGACCACGACCGCGGCAGCCGCCTCGTCCTGGGTGGAGAAGATGTTGCAGCTCGCCCACCGGACCTGAGCGCCGAGGGCGGTCAAGGTCTCGATCAGGACCGCGGTCTGGACGGTCATGTGGAGGCTGCCGGTGATCCGGGCTCCGGCAAGGGGTTGCTCGTCGTAGTACTCGGCCCGGAGCGCCATCAGCCCCGGCATCTCGTGTTCGGCGAGCTCGATCTGCTTGCGGCCGGCGCCGGCGAGGGACAGGTCGGCGACCTTGTAGTCGCCATCGGCGACGGTGCGCGGCCGTGGTTCGGTTGCGGTCATGGGTCAGCTCCGTGTGGACGGGTCCGGCCGGCCTCGAAGGTCCGGGCGGGACGGGTTCGGCAACGGGAAGGGCTGAGGCCAGCTGGCCCGGATCAGGGCAGCCCGAGGTACCGGACCACCGTAACCGCCGATCTCCACCTCCCACGACCATCCCCCGGGACGACCGTCCGCCCGTCCGAACGGCGGGCGGCTACCGCCGGGCCTAGGCCTCGAACGTCGGGGTGATGCCCTCGGCCTCGGCCTTGGCCACCAGCCGCTCGTGCTCCGGGTCGTCGACGACCTCGGACTCGTCGACCAGCATGACCGGGATGTCATCGTCGATGCGGTACCGGCGGTGGAGGCGCGGGTTGTAGAGCGAGCTCTCGGATTCGAAGTAGAGCAGCGGGCCCTTGTCCTCGGGGCAGGCCAGGATCTCCAGCAGTTGCGGGTCGAGCGCCACCGGTACCTCCCTCGGTCGGACGTCGGGGCCCGATCGTACTGGCTCGCCTGGCCCCTCACGCATCATCGATGCCGGCCGCTCCGCCGACGGTGGCCCGCCACACCAACGATCCCGGTTCTGACCACAGCCCGATCGGCCCGTCGTCTGGGGTGAGGAAGACGGCCTCCCCGCCTCCGACCCTCGACGGCACATCGCCGACCGGTCGCACCTCGACCGACCCGTCGGTCACCAGCAGGATCTCCGGGCCGCGGGGCACGATGGTCAGCTCGCGGGGCTCGACCAGGCGGGTGAGGCCGAACTCGGGGATCGGGACGGCGTAGGTGTGCTCGGCCCCGGTCGGGGTCTGGACCGGCGGTGGGCTCGGCGTGGTGTCGACCAGCGCCAGCAACTCGTCGACGTCGACGTGCTTGGCGGTCAACCCGCCCCGGACGACGTTGTCGCTGTTGGCCATGAGCTCGACCCCCGTCCCCCGGAGGTACGAGTGGAGGTTTCCGGCGGCGAGGAACATCGCCTGTCCCGGCTGGAGGACGACGTGGTTGAGCAAGAGCGAGACGACCACCCCGGCGTCGGTCGGGTAGTGGTGGGAGATCGTGGCGATCGATCGGAGATCGGGCTCGTAGGGTCGGAGGGCCGCGGCGAGGGGTGCCGCCAGGAGCCGGTCGGCGCTCTCGACGGTCTCCCCGACCAGGGTGGCCGCTTCGGCGGCCTCGAGGCGGAGCAGCCATCGCAGCACGTCGGCCAACACGGCCGCCGGCTCGCCGGGCGCCGTCACGCGGGAGGCCAGCGCCCGGAGGCCGGGGCGTCCGGCCGCGACCCCGGCCAACCCGTCGACGATGGCGACGGTGGCCGGCAGGGGCCGGAACCCGCACTTGGCCTCGAAGGGCGTGAGCGCGCAGATCAGCTCGGGCTTGTGGTTGTCGTCCCGGTAGGTCCGGTCGGGAGCGTTCCACGCCACGCCGGCCTCCTCCTCCCGGGCGAACCCGGCCCGGGCCCGAGCGAGATCGGGGTGGGCCTGGATCGACAGCGGCTCGGCGGCGGCCAGGATCTTGAGCAGGAACGGCAACCGACCGAACCGGTCGGCGACCTCCGGGCCCAGCATCGCGGCCGGTGCCTCGACGATGGCGTCGAGCAACGAGCGCTCGCCCGAGCCGAGCCCGCTCGGGGCGACCGGGTGGGCCCCGAGCCACAGTTCAGCCTCGGGGTCACCGCTCGGCTCGCGACCCTGGATGGCGGCGATCGCCCGCCGGTCGCCCCACGGGTAGGGCTGGATGGATCCGATCAGCCGTTCCATCCGGGCCCTCCGGGATCGGGCCGGTGGCGGTGGTGGCGCGGGGTCACGAGGCCGATGCCATGACCTCCTGGACCTCGGCGACCCGGGTCGCGACCGCGGCATCGTCGGCCGCTTCGAGGTTGAGGCGAAGGAGCGGCTCGGTGTTGGACGGGCGGAGGTTGAACCACCAGTCGCCGCCGTCGACCGTCAGGCCATCGAGTCGATCGCCGTCGAGATCGCCGTAGTGGGCGGCGACGGCCTCGATGACCGCTCCGGCATCGGCCACCCGGGTGTTGATCTCACCCGAGGCCGAGTAGCGGCGAAGCGGGGCCAAGAGCTCCGACAGGCTCTGACCCGAGCGGGACAACTGCTCGAGCACCAGGACCGAGGCGATCAGACCGGAGTCGGCCCGCCAGTTGGCCTCGAAGTAGTAGTGGGCGGAGTGCTCGCCGCCGAACACCGCGCCGGTCTCGGCCATCAACGCCTTGATGAACGAGTGACCGACCCGGGAGCGGATCGGGGTGCCCCCCGACTCGGTGATCACCTCGGGCACGGTCTTGGAGCAGATCAGGTTGTAGATCACCTTGGCCCCCGGGTTCGACTGCAGGATCGACCGGGCCAGCAGGGCCGTGGTGAGTGAGCCCGAGACCGGCTCGGCGTTCTCGTCGACGAGGAAGACCCGGTCGGCGTCGCCATCGAAGGCCAGGCCGATGTCGGCCCCGGTCTGGCGGACGCGGGCCTGGAGATCGACCAGGTTCTCTATCTGGAGCGGGTTGGCCTCGTGGTTGGGGAAGGTGCCGTCGAGCTCCGGGTAGAGGATCTCGAGCTCGAACGGCAACGGGGCGAACACCTCGGGGACGACGAGGCCCCCCATCCCGTTGGCCGTATCGGCCACGACCTTGAGCGGGCGGAGCCCATCGGTATCGATGAAGCCACGGACGTGACGGCCGAAGTCGGCGAGGAGGTGCCGTTCGCTTCGGGTGCCGGTCGGGCCGTCATGGGCGGGGCGGTCGAAGGCCCGCGCCTTGATCTCGGCGAGGCCGGAATCCTCCCCGATCGCCGCTGCTCCGGACCGGCACAGCTTGATGCCGTTGTACTCGGCCGGGTTGTGCGACGCGGTGAACATGGCGCCGGGCAGGTCGAGGGTCCCCGAGGCGTAGTAGAGGAGGTCGGTCGACGCCAGCCCGATGTCGACCACGTCGAGCCCCTGGCCCATGACGCCGGAGGCGAACGCATCGACCAGCTCGGGGCCCGATGGTCGCATGTCGCGAGCGACGGCGACGGCGGTCGTCTCCGGTTCGACGGAGCGGATGAAGGCGGCGAATCCCGCCCCGAGGGCCTCGCATACCGCAGCGTTGATCTGCTCGGGGTAGACGCCGCGAATGTCGTACGCCTTTACGATGTCGTCCACGGAAGAGAGCGATGACTCGGTCACGCCGTGAGAGTACCCGTCGACGGGACGCCCGCCGTCCATCAGGAGGACGAATGCCCCAGCCCGACGCACCGCCCCTGATCGGCATCACCGGCCGCCGCAAGGCCGCCGGCGCGATCGCCGGGTTCCCCGACACCCTGGGCACCCTCGACATCGACCTGTTCCTCGCCGACTACGGCCGCGACGTGCGGGCCGCCGGTGGGCTCCCGGTGCTGCTGCCGGTCTCGGCCGATGTCGCCGACTACGGGGCCCACCTCGACGGCCTGGTGCTGACCGGCGGGGCCGACGTCACACCAGGCCGCTACGGCGCCGAGCCCGACGGCCGCGGCTCCTACGAGCCCGAGCGGGATGCCCAGGAGCTGGCCCTGTTCGAGATGGCCCTGGCCGCCAACGTGCCGGTGCTCGGCGTGTGCCGGGGCCTCCAGGTCATCAACGTTGCCACCGGCGGCACCCTTCACCAGGACGTGCCGCCCCACTCCCGGTACGACGACCCGTCGGGGACGGTCCACCCGGTGTCGTTCGGCGAGGGCACTCGCCTCGGCGGACTGTACGGCCCCCGGATCGAGGTCAACTCGCTCCACCATCAGGCGGTGGACGGCGTGGGGTCGGGGTTGGCGGTCACCGCCCGGGCCGACGATGGGACCGTCGAGGGTCTGGAGATGGAGGGGCGCGATGTCGTGGCCGTCCAATGGCACCCCGAGCTCCGACCGACGACCGAACCGGTGTTCGACTGGCTGGTGGCGGCGGCAGCATCCCACCGTTCCTCGGGAGGGACCTAGGCGGCCTCTCCCCCGCTGGCGACCCGGGCATCGAGCACCTCGGCCTGGGCCGTGCTCGGCCGATAGCGCCCCTCGCCGGCCCACCGCCTGATCCGGAACAGGTCGCTGATCAGGCCGAGCGAGTCGCCGACGAGCCGAACCGACGAACCCGTCCGGTTGGTGACCGACACCGGGATCTCGGTCAACGACAACCGGTCCTGCTCGGCGATGAGGAACACCTCGACGTCGAACGCGAACCCGTCGATCCTGGTCCGCTCGAAGATCGTCCGGCCGACGTCGGCCCGGAAGCCCTTCAACCCGCACTGGGTGTCCCGGAACCGGCCGAGGAGCACGACGTGGGTGAGGAGGTTGATGACCCGCCCGCCCAGCTCCCGGACCCGGCGGGCCCGGACCAGGGTGTTGGTGTCGGTGTGACGGCGGCTGCCGACCACGACGTCCCACCCCTGCTCCAGCTCCCGGACCACGGTCACGACCAGCGACGGCGGGTAGGCGAGATCGGCGTCGGTGAACACCACCGACCGGCCCGACGCAGCCAGGACCCCGGCCCGGACCGCGGCGCCCTTGCCCTGGTTTCGATCGAGGCGAACGACCCGGGCGCCGGCGCTTCGGGCGACCTCGGCGGTCCGGTCGTCGGAGCCGTCGTCGACCACCAGCAACTCGTAGCCCCCGCCCAGCTCCCGACCGAGCTCGGAGGCGATCGCGTCGACCGTGGCGTCGATCATGCCCTCCTCGTTGAAGGCCGGGACGACGACGCTGACCCGGACCTCGCCCTCGGGGGGAGGTCGATCGAGGCGCTCGGCCAACTCCTGGCGGACCTCGGTGAACAGGATCCACCGGTAGGCGACCCAACGGACGACCGCGGCGGCCCCCATCGCCACCACCTTGGCGGCGATCAACGGGAGTCCGATGCCGTCACCGACGATGAGCAGGACGACATCGACCACCCCGGCGATCAGCGCGGTGGCGGCGAACAAGCTGGGGCGGCGCACCCACCGCGCGGTGCGGTCTCGACGGAACGTCAGGTTCCGGTTGAGGAAGAACGACGCGACGGCGGCGGCGGCCAGCGCCACGAGGTCGGCCAGCACGAGGCCGACACGGGGGGTGAGCGCCAGCAGCAGTCCGACGTCGATCGCGGTAGCAAGCGAGCCGACGAGGGCGAAGAGCCGGAGACGGCTCCTCACGATGGCGGCGGTGGTTCCGTCCGGTCGGGCGGCTCGTCGTCGACGGCGGCGGCCGAGCCCGCGCCGATCACGTCCGTCGCACCGGCGACGTCGGGCGGGGTGTCGACGGCCTCTGCACCCGGGGTGGTCGACGCTCCGTTGCTCCGGGACCCGTCGACGACACCGTCGGCCGGCACCGGAGCGGTCGAGGCCTCGGTCTCCTCCTCGTCGCCCAGCGACCCGGCCGGGTCGGGGGCCTCGGCGAACCAGCCGCCCTCGGACCACCGTGGGAACCAGCCGCTCTCCGATCCGCCACCATCGGCACCGGAGTCGGCGGCGCCACCGTCGACGGCCGATCGGTCGGCGGCCAGCAGGGCCGATCGCCTGTCGAGCATCGCCAGGCCGACCAGCCCGGCGATGCCAACGAGGAACACGAGCCCACCGAGGTAGTCGACGATCGACCGTCCATAGGACAGCTCGACGCGCTCGGCGGTGGGCACGACGACCATCAGGTTGGGACCGGCCCGCCACGGACCCTCGGCGCCGTCGGCCTCCCAGTTGGGGAAGTAGGACGCCTTGACCAGGACCGGCTTCCCGATCTCGTCGACGGTGAACGAGATCGACGACGTGCCGACCTCGATGTCCGATACCGAGGCCGGGTCGATCGGTTCGCCGTCGGTCCCGAGGATCGTCGAGACCCGACGCCAGTCGTCGGGACCCGACTCGGCGGGGAGCACGGCGTAGGCCTCGGGGGCGTTGTAGAACTCGACCGCCTGGCTCAGCCAGCCGAGCTCGAACCGGCTGGACAGCTCGCTGGCCGAGGTCGGGCCGGTCGCCACGACCGGGACGGTGTCGAGGCCCTCGACCAACTCGCTCCCGGTGACCTCGAAGATGACGAACGGGGCGGCCTCGCCGACCTCGATGAGATCCGGGTGTTCCTGGGCCGCCGCGATCGACTCGGGGGCCTGTGCCATGTAGTACCGGACCCCCATGACCTGGAGCTGGTCGACCCCTCGCTCGATGTCGAAGTCCTGGTAGGGCAGGTCGCGCTGGGCCCGCGACGGCGCCTGCGACAGCGTGCTCTGGTTGAGGAAGTGGAACGGCGTCGTGGCCGACGACTCGAAGTACAGCCCCTCCATCGATCCGATGCAGCCGTCGGTCCAGTGCGGAAGCAGCATCAGCGCCATCGGCGTGCCGTACCGATCGAGCTCCCGGTCGTACTCCCACATGGCCCGACCGCAGCCCCGATCGTCCCCGATCTCGTCCATCGCCAACACGACGCTCCGGTACTCACGGTACGAGGCCTTCTCCTCGTACCCCGAGTAGTTCCAGGCGGTCCAGCTGGGAATGAAGCTCCGGTCGTAGGACCGCAGGCCCATCCAGGAGTAGACGCCCTCGGCGTTGACGTCACCGCCGGGAAGGATGCGCAGCGGCATGGCCACCGCGATCAGCGCTCCGACCACGGTCACGACCACGGAGGCCCCGACGAAGGCCACGTCGGGCCGGCGAAGGTCGCCGCTCATCACGCTGGCCAGCGACCGGATGACGAACCCGACCCCGATCGCGGCCAGGACGTAGACCGACAGGTAGTAGAACGGAAGGAGTCGGGCGTTCCACAGATGGCTCTCGGGAAGGTTGGCCACCGCCGAAAGGAACACCACGCCGGTCGTGGTGAAGACGAGGCCGACCCGGTCGCGGTTCACGATCGACGCCAGCACGCCGACTGCGGCGATCGGGAGGGCGACCTTCATCGGGACGGTGAGCAGCGCCGGCCCGACGTTCTCCAGCCTCTCCCAACCCATGTCGTTGAAGTAGTCGGAACTCAGCAGGAACGGCAGCAACCAGAACCCCGACAGCGCGGCCGCGGTCGGACCGGCCAGCGCCAGCCATCGGGCCCGGGCGAACACCTCCGCCTCGGCGAGGGCCGCAGCGGCCAGCACGACGACGACGGCGACGATCGACAGCGCAGCGGTGACCGGCGAGCCACCCTCGCGGGTCGTCACCAGCACCAGCGCCATCGCCACCGCGAATGCCACCGACCACAGCCGGGGCACGGTCGGCCCCGCCATGACGAGCGCGGCGAGCGCCACCATCACGAAGAAGACCGGAATGAGGTGGGTGAGGGCGACGAGGCCGATCACGATCGCCGAGCCGACCCGCCACCGATCGCCATCCATGCCCCGCACGGCGACGCCCATCGCCAGAACGGCCAGACTCAGACTGATCGAGAAGGCGAACTCGCCGGCAAGGGTCGACGCGATGTTGCCGCCGTAGATGGTGAAGTTCGTGTCGAACAGGAACAGCAAGCCGGCCACCGGGAGCAGGGCCGGGATCGGCTCGGGAGCCCGGGCCAGTCGCCCGAAGGCCCAGAGCGCAGCCGGGAGGGAGATCAACCCGGCGACGGTGACGAGCTTGAACGCCATGCCGTAGGGGACAGCCAGGGCCAGCACGGCGAGAGCGACGGCCGCGCCGTACAGCTGCCAGCGGCGCTCCGGGACCGTCGTCCGATCGGCCAGCACCACAAGCCCGACGATCGCGGCAACCACGACGATCGGCCCGATCGACCCGATGGCCAACCCGATACCGGCCACGGCGACGGCCACGGCACCCCAGATCTGCCACCGGCGGTCGCCGCCGACCGTTCGGCCGTAGATCCCGGCGGCGGCCGCCACCATGACCAGCGCCCAGACGACGGGGCCGAAACCGGCGTTGAGGGCGATGATGGCGAGCGAGGGGACCACCATGTAGAAGCGGTAGGCGGGGAAGCCGGCATACCAGTCGGGCGTCCACCCGGCGAGGCGCCCCTCCGGGAGTAGGTGGTCTCGCAGGAACGCCGGCCCCCACACGTGGGCCCCCATGTCACCACCGGACGGCGTGGTGTCGGAGAAGAGCAGGTCGGGGCGCATCTGGACGAAGACGAAGACGCAGCAGGCCAGCATCGAGGCGATCCCGACGACCTCGGTCAGGGTTGGCCGCCACGCACCGAGAACGCTGCCCAGCCCTTCGGGACCCTGCCACCGGGCCCGATCGGTCGACTCCGGGCGCGCATCGGAGCCGCTCGATGGCGCGGGCGACCGCTCGACCGTCGACGGCGCCGAAACCCCGACCATCAGCGACGACCCACCATCAGCGGCATCAAAGAGGTCACCGACAACAGGGTATTGACTTCTCCGCCATCAGCGTCGTCGGCCGGCGTGCTCCCCCACTTCGGCCAGGACCCGCTGGAGGTCGATCTGCTCGCCGGCGAAGTGCCACCGCCGTACGTCGCACCGCTGGCACGACTCGAGCACGAGGTCGTTGTCGTCGACCGTGATCCGGATCGTGACCAGCTCGTGGGCGCACGACTCGCAGCTCTTGATCGCCCGGACGCCACTGCCCACCTGGCCCGATCCGGACCCGGCGGTCGCCGTCGGCTCGTCCCGGCTGCCGTCGTCCGTCCCGTCGATGTGTCGTCGTTGCGCTGCCATCGTGACCCCTCCCGGAGGTGTTGCGTCGACCCAGTGACCCGTCGGGTCGACGTCCGTTCCCGGTGAGACCGTCGCCACCAATTGGGCCGAGTGGCCCAAACGGACCAGCGCTCGGGACGAACCGACCGCCGGTCGCAGCCATCACCAACCGGCGGCGAGCAGCACGACGGTGGTGGCATTGAAGCCGGCGTGCATCGCCCACGCCGGGCCGAGACGATCGAACCGCAGCGTCAGGACGGCAGCCACCACTCCGAACACGAACAGGCCGGGCAACACCAGCACCTCGCGATGGACCAGGGCGAACAGGGCGGACGAGGCGACGACCGCCGGCACGGCCCCGAGCCGATCTCGAAGCGCCCGCAACAACAGGCCCCGGAAGAAGTACTCCTCGACCGCCGGCGCCACCACCACGACGGCCACGACGAGCAACACCCACGCCAGCGGCCCGTCGACCCGCTCGATCAGCTCGCGGGCCGACCGGCCGGGGTCGCCGTCGACCAACCGGAGCAGCGGCCAGTAGAGGGCAGGGAGCAGCAGCGCCTGCAGCGCCACGCCGACGACGACCCCACCGGCCAGATCCCGGCCGGTCATCGTCGCGCCGTAGGACGCGACCGGCCCCTCGCCTCGCGCCCGGGCCACCAGCACCGGACCGAGGCCGTAGCCGGCCCACAACCCGACGTTCGCCGCCAGTCCGACGATCACCCCGAGGGGCGACGGCGCCGCCTCGAAGCTGCCGTACGCCAGCGAGATGACGAACCCGGCCCAGGCGATGCTGATCAGCTGGGCAGCGATGAAGACCATGGCGGCGTCGGCGATCCTCCATCGGACACCGGTGGTGGGCGCTGCGGCCGCATCGGTCACGCCCGACGACGCTACCGGACCGGAGCGCAACCGCTCACAAGGGATGGCGGCCGGCCGACCCGAGTCCCCTGATGAACTCACCGGTCACCAGCGGCGCGAATAATCCTTCCACCGACAGGGTTGAGCGAGACATCGTGTCCCACGTCGTTCATCATCCGTCCCCCGCGCCGATTCCCGCCGTTCACGGTCACCCTGCGTGGCCGACCACGGGAAGCGCAGCAACCTCATCTAGGCTGGTTTCATGAGTCAGCAAGGGCCGACACCTCCCCCGTCGCAACCTGGTGGTAACCAGAAGGCATCGGGCCGTTCAGAGAGCGGCTGGCCTCGATGGTCGGCCTGGATCGTCGTCGGCATCCTGATCGCCCTTCTCGCCGCGGCCAGCGCCCTCGGCGGCGACGATCCGGCCTCGGTCCCCTACAGCCAGTTCTTGTCCGAGGTCGAGGAGGGTCGTATCGAGTCGATCTCGTACGACAACACCAACGCTCGTATCGAGGGCACCCGGACCGACTCCTCGACGTTCCGCACGACCGGCCTCAGCCCGTTCCCCGACAGCCACCTCGACCTGCTGGAACAGAACAACGTCGAGATCAAACCGGACACCCCGACCGGCAACTTCTTCCTCAACCTGCTGCCGCTCTTCCTGCCGTTCCTCATCATCATCGGCTTCTTCTGGTGGATGGCCCGCCGGCAGCAGTCGCAGATGGGCGGGATCATGTCGATCGGCCGGAGCAAGGCGAAGACCTACTCCTCCGAGCGACCGGGGACGAGCTTCAACGACGTCGCCGGATACGCCAGTGTCAAGAAGGAGATCACCGAGGTCGTCGACTTCCTGAAGGACCCGGCCAAGTTCGCCGACATCGGCGCCCGGATCCCCAAGGGCGTGCTGCTGGTCGGCCCGCCGGGAACCGGCAAGACCCTGATCGCCCGGGCGGTGGCTGGTGAGGCCGGCGTCCCGTTCCTCTCGGTGACCGGCTCGGACTTCATGGAGATGTTCGTCGGCGTCGGCGCCAGCCGGGTCCGCGACCTGTTCAACGAGGCCCGGAAGATGGGCCGAGCCATCATCTTCATCGACGAGATCGACTCGATCGGCCGCAAGCGGGGCGCCGGCCTCGGCGGTGGACACGACGAGCGGGAGCAGACCCTCAACCAGATGCTGTCCGAGATGGACGGCTTCGAGGCCACCGAGGGCATCGTGATGATGGCTGCGACCAACCGGCCCGACATCCTCGACCCGGCGCTCCTCCGTCCCGGCCGGTTCGATCGTCAGGTCGTGGTCCCGCTGCCGGAGCTGGAGGATCGCAAGCAGATCCTGGCGGTCCACATCAAGCACAAGCGGATGGCCGATGACGTCGACATCGACGTCATCGCCCGGGGTACTCCGGGCATGAGCGGTGCCGACCTGGCCAACCTCGTCAACGAGGCGGCGCTGTTCGCCGTCCGGGGCGGCGACACCAAGATCCACGCCCGCCACTTCGACATGGCCCGGGATCGGGTCATCATGGGCGTCAAGCGGGACTCGCTGGTCATGTCCGAGGAGGAGCGGGAGATGACCGCCTACCACGAGGCGGGTCACGCCCTGTGCGCCTCGGTCCTCCCCGACTACGACCCGCTCCACAAGGTCACGATCATCCCCACCGGCATGGCGCTCGGGGTCACGATGACCCTCCCCGAGGAGGATCGCCACTCCCTGCGGAAGGCCCACGCCGAGAACATGATCGTGATGATGCTCGGCGGCCGCAACGCCGAGGACCTGGTCTTCGGTGTCGTCTCGTCCGGTGCCGGCGACGATCTCCAGAAGGCGACCCAGCTGGCCCGCCGGATGGTCAGCGAGTGGGGCATGTCGGATGAGATCGGCCCCATGGCCTTCGGCGGCGGGGGGCCGGTGTTCCTCGGCGACGACATGATGCAGCACCGCGAGTTCTCCGATGAGCTGGCCCACCTGATCGATACCGAGACCCAGCGGGTCCTGGTCGAACAGGAGGAGCGCTGCCGCAACCTGCTGACGACCAACCGCAAGGCGCTCAACCTGATCGCTCGGGGCCTGCTCGAGCACGAGACCCTGGACGGCGACGAGGTCCGGCGGCTGATCCGGCTGGCGAACGACGACGACGGACGGGGCGGCATCCTCACCGAGGATCTGACCACCGGCGACGACTCGGTGACCGCCACCCGCCCGAGCTGATCGACCACTCGATGCATCGGCGACCGGCCCGACCTCAGGTCGGGTCCGGTCCGACGATGGCCACCGCCAGATCCTGCGCGGTGATCGGGCCGAAGAACGCCTGACGGACGACCCCGTCGGCGTCGGCGATGAGCGTCGTCGGGACACCGTCGATCCGGTACCGGCGGTGCAGCTCAGCGTCGTCCTGTACGTCGATCCGCTGGAACCCGACCGCCTCCCGGCTGGCGTCGTCGACCCGGGCCGAGACCTCGTCGATGGCCGCCCACACCTTGGGGCAGGTATCGCAGGTGGTCGATCCGAACATCACGACCAGGGTCGACGCCTCTCGATTGGCGAAGTCGTCCCGGTCGAGCTGCTCGGGAGCCCGGTAGCTGGGCACGCTGGGCGGGTTGGGCCGCCGCCGCTGGAGCACCAGCGCGATCGCCACCGCCACCACGGTCAGGACGACGAGGGCGAGGAACCGTTCCACGGGAGGTCTCAGCCCTCGACGGTCGGGATACCAGCCACCACGGAGAGGCCGTGGATCGGTGACACGATCTGGGCCTCGACCGAGATCAGGCCCTCGGAGACGACCAGGACCGGCCCCCCGGCCCCGACGTCGGCCATCGGCACGATCGCCCGGCCACCGGGAGCCACCGAGGCCGTCGTTGGGCCGAGGAGCTCCCCGTTGACCAGCGTGAAGACCTCGAAGACCGCCTCCTGAGGTGACGTGACGATCAGCACCGACGAGTCGTCGGTCGGGGTCTCGACCCACGGCACGACCCACCTCGTCGACAGGACCTCGACCCCTCGCGAGGTGGCGATGCCGGTGGTAGCGGTCGGCTGGGCCAGCTCGGCCGCTTCGTCGCCCAGAATGCCGGGGATGTCGAGTTCGCCGGGGGCGGCCAGGTCATCCCCAGCCCCGTCGTCATCGGTATCGGTATCGGTATCGGCGGCGACCTCGGTTCCCCCGGCCCCGATCAGCGACCGGTCGATGGCGTTCGCCAACTGCCACCGCTCGACGACGACGGGAACCCCGTTGGTCGAGCGCACGCTGATCCCGACCTCATAGGGCAGCCGGAGCCGGAACCGGTCGGCCTCGATGCGGAGGTCGATCACCTCGAACCGACCGGGCAGGAGCTGCAGGGGCAGGGGGCCGAGCCCGTAGAGGGACCGGTCGGTCGGGTTACCCGGCCACAGGTCGAGGTCGACCTCGGCGGTCTCGGTGGCGCTCGGGTTGAACACGATGACCTGATCGTCGCCCTCGGAGTGGATGCGGCCCGAGGGGAGCATCCAGCTGGTCGCCGGTGCCGTCACCCCGAGCTGGAGGGCGGCGCCGGTCGGCCCGAGCTGACCGTCGACGACCTGCAGCCTCTCGGCGACGAGCCGTCCCCGTACGGTCGTGATCGCCACCGCCACGACGTCCTCTCGGCCCTCGTGCTCGCCGAGCTCGATCACCGCCACCGAACTGGCCGGCACGACCCCGCTCTGGAGCGCGCCCGGGCGACGAGGCCGCCCCGCCGCCCGGTACAACTCGACGTTGTAGACGACGTCCTCGGGGAACGGATTCATGAGTGCCAGGTAGGCCTTGGAGTCCAACGTGGTCCGCCCCCCGGCGAAGTACCAGGTGCTGGACACGTGGGTGCCGCACGGTCCGGTGGCCGGACCCTGGTCGGTGGTCACCGTGTGGCTGACGACGCCGGTGCCGCCGATGATCTCGACGACCGCACCGGCAACCTCGAACTCGGCGAGCGTCGCCAGATCGATCGGCGTCGTCGACAGCGGACTCAGCTCGATGCGGAGGTTCGGGCCCCGCCCCTCGCTGGTGAGGATCTGGATGTTGGCCACCGCTTCGGAGTTCGACAGGTTGGAGACCTGGATCTCGTGATCGGCCCGCGTCGTCTCATCGTCGGAACCGACGTACCCCTCCTCGGTGCTGCTCCCGATGGCGCAGAACCAGGCGCCATCGAGGCGCGACGGGTCGCTGACGCTGGGGGTCACGATGACCGACTCGGCGGCCGCCACCTCGACCCGGTCCGACGGGGGATCCAGACGGTCGTAGAGCAGGCCCGACGCCACCAGGCCGATCACGACGAAAGCGATCGCCAGCCGAATCACTCGACCGCCTCCCGGCGGGTCTGGGCCAGCACCGCGCCCACGAGGAACAGGGCCACCTGGAAGCCGATCGCCACCCGACGACGGAGCGGCGTCGGGTACTCGATCTCAGCCGGGCCGCTGACCGTGGCCGGGATCACCGTCAAGTCGCTGAATCCGGAGATCAGATCGGCGTCGTGGCTGGTCAGCTCCAGGCCGGCGTTTGGCACCGCGACGAGCACGGGGACCTCGCCCGGCATCATCACGGTCAGCTGCCCCGGGCCGGTGCGCTCGATCTCGGTCCCCCCGGTGGCGAGGTTGACGTCGAGCTGGTCGGCGGGGGTCACCGCGTCCTCCGCCTCGGCGTTGGGCAGGGCGCTGGCCAGGCCGGCCGACGACACGTTGCTGAACACGATGAGGTTGGGCACCCCGGGAACCCGTTCCAGATCGAGCTGCTGGGTCAACGAGGTGACCACCCCGGAGCCCGGGTCGACCGACGGGCCCTCGTAGGGAGCTGGCGCCAGCTGATCGAGGACGACGACGAGGCTGATCCCGTAGGGGGCCAGGAGTCGACCGAGGCGGACCGTCTCGCCGGCCCGGGCCAGGTCGAGGTGGTCGCCGACGGTCCGGGTGACCCCGATCGGCCCGGGGGCCCACCGGCCCCAGACCTCGGGCAGACCACCATCGGTGACGGCGAACTGGACGCCGTTCGACGATTCGACGACATCCACCGGGACGACGCTGGCATCACCGATCCACAGCACCCGACTGTTGCCGCCGACCCGATCGGCCAGGAGTTCGGTGAAGGCCGGATACCCCTGGGTCGGCGCGTTCCATCCGCCGTTGAGGCTCATGAGCAACCCCCCCAACGACGCGGCGCACACACCGATCCACGTCGAGAGGACGACCGCCCGCCGCCGGCGGCGCGCCCCCTTGGTCAACTCGCCGCTCTCGGCCGCCGACTCGGCGGCCCGGACGGCGATCGCCGCCACCAGGGTCAGGGCGGCGAGGGCGGGGGCGAGGAGCGACTCGGGGGCCGGCAGGGCGAACCACAGCCACTGGCGGGCGGCCGCCCACACCAGGCCGATGAGGACCAGGGCCACCGTCCAGCACTGGGTTGCCAGTCCAAGCCGGGCCCGGGGGGCGGCGATCAACCCGGCGAGCGCCACCACGATCAACCCCAGGCCGAAGAACGATGGGGCATCGCCACTCGGGCTGAGCTGGAGGATCTCCAGGAAGGAGCGGCCATCGGCCCCCGGGGTCGTGGAGCCGACCAGCCAGCGCCACGAGAACGAACGGAGGATGTCGTAGCTCCAGGGCAGGTGGAGGGCGGCGGGGACGATCACCGCCGCCACCGCCGCCAGCGAGAACTCGGCGAAGCGACGCTCGTGCCCGGTGAGCACCGTCGAGAGCCCCAGGGCGAGGGCGACGATGACCGACACCACCACGAACGACGGGACGAAGGCGGCGACGAAGGCGACCAGGATGCCGTATCGGATCAGCAGCACCGGCAGGCTCCGGGCCGTGATCCGGGGCGCCCGGAGGCCGTGGCGGGCGCCATAGGGGCTGACCCCCTGGATTCGCAGGAGCGAACCGACCAGGTAGGGCGAAGCGGCGAACACGACGAGCGACTCCCACCGCCCCCCACCGTAGGCAGCGACGATCAGGGGGCTGACGGCGTAGAGCACGGCCGCCACCGCCCCGGCGCGGGCGCTCCCCAACGGGCGAGCGAGCCGGTAGGCCCCGAAGATGCCGACGACGACCGGGCCGACCTCGAGCAGCGTGTCGAAGAGACCGGGCGCGAAGAAGAAGAGCGAACGACCGATCGCCAGGAGCAACAAGGCCGTCGGTGGGTTCCCCGGTCCTCCGGTGCCGGCCGATCGCCAACCACCCCACCACTCGGCGAACAGCTCCCCCGCCCCGGGCACGACCGGGAACTGCCCGACCGGCACGACCCCCCGGGTCAGCAGGTGGCGGCCCCCGAACGCCAAGAGGACGGCGATCCCCATCGCCAGGACCGTGGCGTCCCGCAGGCTGCCGGAGTCCTCCCCCTGGAACGACGAGCGGATGGCCCCCAGGAACCCCGAGAACCGATCCTGCCCGGCGGTGAACTGGCCCCGGGAGAAGCTGTTCAGGGCGGCCGAGCCCCCGATCTGGAGCTCTCGGACCTCCCGTTCCGATTTCTGGCGGATCTGGCGGAGGGCCCGGCGTCGCCGGCGGATCTCCCCCAACCGGGTGAAGTTCCAGCCAACCGCCCCGAACATGTCCCGACCCGAGCCCCGACGGCCCGACAGGAGGTAGTAGATGCCCTCGAGAAGGACGAGGAGCATCGCCATCGGGACGACCGTGAAGCGGGATCGGCCGGTGGCGGTGACCATCACGGTCCGGAGTCGGTGGCGGGTCGCCAGCTTGTGCCGCTCCCGACCGGAGATCCGGTCGTCCATCGACTCCCGATGGCGGGCGGCGGCGTCGGACACCGCCAGGACCCGGGCGCCCAGTGCGTGGGCCCGCCAGCAGATGTCGAGGTCCTCCCCGATCTTGGTGATGGCCGGATCGAAGCCCCCGAGCGCGACGAAGAGATCGGCCCGGATCAGCTGGACGCCGCCGGGGGCGACGAAGACGTCGCGCACATCGTCGTACTGCTGCTGATCGAACTCTCCCCGCTCGACCTGGTCGACGAGGACGCCGAACCGGTCGCTCCCCATCCCGATCTGGAGGAGCCGGCGAGGATCCTCCCACTCGACCATCTTCGGTCCGGCGATGCCGGCGTTCTGGCGGTACAGCTCGCCCATCAGCGTCGACACGCACCGCTCGTCGAGGACGACGTCGTCATGACAGAACAGCAGGAACGGCGAGCCGGACACCAGCTCGATGGACTGGTTGGCGGCGACGCTCCACCCCGGATCGCCGGTGAGGCGGTGGAGGTAGGCCTCGGGGAGCACCGCCGCCACCCGGTCGGCGATCGGGTACTCGCTCCCGGCGTCGATCACCAGGACCGACAGGTTGTCGTAGTCCTGGTCACCGAGGGAACGGAGCATCTCGGCGAACTGCTCCCCAGGATTGGACGCGACGACCACGGCCACGACCGGGGGCGCCTCGACCGATTGGCGTTGTTGGGACGGGGCGAGGTCGGTCCTCGGCGCCACCGGCGTTGCAGCTCTCTCGGGAGCTGCTTGGAGATCGCTCACGAAGCTCTGATACTACTCCCCCCGGGACCGGACCGGGCGACGCTCCCGGGGTGCGACGTCGAGCGCCGATAGGCTCTGGCACCGTGACCACGTCGGACGCGCCGCCGGTCGGAGATCATCGATGAGGGCTCTTGTCACCGGAGCCGGGGGGTTCGTCGGGCCCCACCTGGTCCGGGCGCTGGCCGAGGCCGGCGACGACGTCACCGGACTCGACGCGTCGAACGGCCCCGACCTCCTCGACGCCGCCGGGTGGCGGTCGACGATGGAGGAACACCGCCCCGACGTCGTGTACCACCTCGCCGGATGGAGCGACGTCGGCGGATCGTGGAACGATCCGTTCACCACCTTCCAGGTGAACGCGGTAGGGACGATGTCGATCCTCGAGGCGGCCGTGGCGGCCAAGGCCGAGCGGGTCCTCCTGGTGAGTAGCGCCGACGTGTACGGGCCGGTCCCGGTCGAGGAGCAACCGATCATGGAGACCCGGGCCCCCCGGCCCCAGTCGCCCTACGGCGCGTCGAAGCAGGCGGCCGAGGCGCTCGGTCTCCAGTACCACCGGGCCTACCAGTTGGGCGTCATCGTCGTCCGGCCCTTCAACCACATCGGTCCCGGTCAGAGCACCCGATTCGTCGCTCCGGCGTTCGCCTCCCAGGTCGCAGCCGCCGAGCGGGCCGGGGGCGGCGAGGTCCTCCACGGCGACCTGTCGGCCCGGCGGGACATGACCGACGTCCGCGACGTCGTCCGGGCCTATCGAGCGGTGGCGGAGCACGGCGTGCCCGGCGAGATCTACAACGTGTGCAGCGGCCGGGCCGTGCCGATGGCCGACCTCTTGGCCACGCTGGTGGCGAACGCCACCGTCGCCATCACCACGGCGGTCGATACGACCCGGCTCCGGCCGGTCGAGTTGCCGGTACTGCGAGGCTCCAACGCCAAGCTGGCTACGGCGACCGGCTGGGAGCCTCGAATTCCCTTGGGTGAGACGCTGGCCGCCGTGCTGGACGACGCCCGAGCGCGGTCGGCGGGACCGTGACCCCACCCCCATCCCCCACGACCGGCCGGGCGGCGGCCATCGGGCCGTACCACCCCCGGAAAGAGATCCGACCATGACACGACGCGCCCTCATCACCGGCCTCACCGGCCAGGACGGCTCCTACCTCGCCGAACTGCTGCTGGACAAGGGCTACCACGTGATCGGCATGGTGCGTCGCTCGAGCACCGTCAACTTCGAGCGCATCGCCCACATCCAGGACGACCTGGAGATCGCCCAGGGCGACCTGCTCGACGAGATGTCGCTGCGGGACGTCCTCGAGCGCCACCGACCCGACGAGGTGTACAACCTCGCCGCCCAATCCTTCGTCCAGACCTCGTTCCAGCAGGCGGTGCTCACCGGCGAGACGACGGCGCTCGGGGTGACCCGGCTCCTCAACGCAGTGCGGGCCGTCGACCGCGACGTCCGCTTCTACCAGGCCTCGTCGTCGGAGATGTTCGGCAAGGTCGTCGAGGTCCCCCAGAACGAGGACACGCCCTTCTACCCCCGGAGCCCGTACGGGGTGGCCAAGCTCTACGGCCATTGGATCGCCGTGAACTACCGGGAGAGCTACGACCTCCACATCAGCAGCGGGATCCTCTTCAACCACGAGAGCCCCCGCCGGGGCCTGGAGTTCGTGACCCGTAAGATCTCCAACCACGTGGCCCGGATCAAGCTGGGGCTGACCGACGAGCTCCGTCTCGGCGACCTCGACCCCCAACGGGACTGGGGCTTCGCCGGCGACTACGTCGAGGCGATGTGGCTCATGCTCCAGGAGGACATCCCCGATGACTACGTCGTCGCCACCGGTGAGACCCACTCGGTCCAGGAGTTCTGTGAGCTGGCATTCAAACACGTCGGGTTGGAATGGCGGGACCACGTCGTCCAGGACGAGCGGTTCATGCGACCGGCCGACGTCGAGCTGCTGATCGGCGATGCGTCGAAGGCTCGGGACCGGTTGGGGTGGGCGCCTCGGACCGGGTTCGAGGAGCTGGTGGCCATGATGGTCGACGCCGATCTCGAACTGGTCGCCCGGCAGCATCGTGGCTGAGCCGACTCCGGCCGGGGACACCGAACCCGTGGCGGTGATCTGCGGCGGCGTGGGTGCGGCCAAGCTTCTCAACGGGCTCCAGCGGGTGATCGACCCGGCCCGGATCGTGGCCATCGCCAACGTCGGTGACGACGTCGAGCTCCACGGCCTCCACGTTTCGCCCGACCTCGACACGATCACCTACACGACGTCGGGGGCGGTGAGCCGGGAGCGGGGCTGGGGGCTGGAGGACGAGACCTGGCAGGCGATGGAGATGCTGGGCCGGTACGGCGGGCCCGACTGGTTCAGCCTCGGCGACCGGGACCTCGGCACCCACCTCTACCGGACCCACCGGCTGCGGGAGGGGGCGGCCCTCAGCGAGGTCACCGCCGAGATCACCGCAACCTGGGGCCTGGGGTTCCGGCTCCTCCCCGTCACCGACGACCGGCTCCAGACGATGGTGACCGTGCCCGGCGAGGGAGAGATCTCGTTTCAGGAGTACTTCGTGCGGCTCCGCCACGACGTGCCGGTCCAGGCGGTGCGATTCGACGGCGCCGACGCGGCCCGGCCCGCCCCCGGGGTCGCCGAAGCGCTGGGAGACGCGGCCCGCATCGTCGTCGCGCCGTCCAATCCCGTCGTCTCGATCGATCCGGTCCTGGCCGTGGCCGGCGTCCGGGATGCGCTGGAGGCCCGCCGGGACGACGTCGTGGCGGTCTCCCCCATCGTCGGTGGCGAAGCGCTCAAGGGGCCGGCCGCCCGGCTGCTGGTCGAGGCTGGCGGCGAGGCGTCGGTGGTCGGCGTCGCCCGCTGGTACCGGACACTGGCCGGCCGGCTGGTGATCGATCGGGTCGACGCCGATCAGGCGGCAGCGGTGGCCGAGGTCGGTGTGGAGCCGGTCGTGACCGACACGATCATGGCCGACCCGGCCGTGACCGACCGCTTGGCCCGGACCTGCCTGGCCTGAGCCGACGACCGGTGCCGATCAGGCCCGGCTGCCGTTGGTGCTCTCGAGGAGGGCCAGCCGGTCTTCCGGCGGCTTGGGGATGTCCGCCCCCTCGGGGAGGAGGGCGAGGGTCACGGCGCCGCCGCTGGGGTCGTCGAAGCGGAAGTCGGCGATGTCCTCGGTGATGATCACCGGCTCCTCGGTGGTCCAGGCGTTCTCCCAGTAGGCGAGCTGGAGGATCGCCGGCTCGCCGTCGCACCCCTCGGACTCGATCAGCGGCGTGGGCAGCTCGCCGGGACCGGGGAGGTACTGGTCGTCGGTCAGCTCGCCGCCCAGCGCCTCGATGAACCGCCCGAAGGTGGCGTTGGGGCCCGCCGCCTCGGTATTGAACGGATGGACGTGGATCAGGCCCGAGCCGTGGGTGTGGATCCCGAGCGGGTCGGCGTCGTTGGTCGAGGCCGGGAGGTCGGTCCCGCAGTGGTGGATGAGGTAGGCGTCGTGCCAGTGATCGTCGTCGGGGGCCCCGACGTTCACCTCCGGGGCGACACCGATCACGCTCTCCCGCTGCGAGGCGAGGAGGACGATCCCGGCCCCTCCGGCCACCAGCAGCAGGGCGATCACGGCGATGAACCACCGGGCCCCACTCTGATCCGACGGGTCGACGACCAGGTCCCGGTTCCGTCGGCCTTCCCTGCGCGATTCCTTGCTCACCGGCCCGAGTGTAGGGACCTTCGACGAGCAGTTGACCGTCGCTGCCGCCGTCTCGTCACCGGGCCGCAACCAGGCCGGCACCGATGGCGGCGATGTGCTCCGGGTGGATGCCACAGCACCCCCCGATGATCGACGCTCCGGCAGCCACCCACTCCCGGGCCAAACCGCCGTACACGTCGGCGGTGAGATCCTCCCGGCGGTCGAGGATGGTCTCGTTGGCCGCCAGTCCGGGAGGCCGGGGCTCGAAGGCGTTGGCGTAGGCCCCGAGGGGCACGCCGCTCCCGGCGGCCCGGACGGTGGCCTCCAGCTCGATCAAGGCCCGGGAGATCGATTCGGGGGCGGCACAGTTGACCAGCACGGCGTCGGCGCCGAGGTCCACCGCCAGCTGGGCGGCGTCCGGCATGGACTCGCCCGACCACAACGTCACCCGACCGTCCTGGCGCTCGTCGTCCACCGCGTACGACAGCCACCGGTCGCCGACCGCTGCGGCGTCGTCGAGGGCGGCCATCATGGCCTCGGCCTCGGCCAGGCTCCCGATCGTCTCGCCGACCCAGAGGTCGACCCAGGGGGCCTGGGCCTCGATCAGCACCCGGAGCAGGTCCGGGGCCACCGCCGGATCGAACCGCTCGGGGACGTAGGAGCCGAACACCGGGGGGAGGCAGCCGGCGACCCGGACCGGATGCGGCCCGGCATCGGCCGCCCGCCGCGCCAGCTCACCGGCGAGGCCGGCCAGCTCTCGACCGCGGGCGTCGAAGCGTTCCGCCCCGATGTGGTACGGGACGACGGCGTAGGCGTTGACGGTGATGACCTCGGCCCCGGCGTCGATGAAGTTCCGGTGGGCTTCGTGGACCCGTTCGGGAGCCTCGAGCAGGGCCAGCGCCGACCATTCGGGCTGACCGAACGGCGCCCCGATGCGGGCCAACTCCTTGCCCATGCCCCCGTCGAGGACGGTGATCGGCGGCGGTGGAAGGTCCCTGGTGAGAGCGGCGGCGGATCGAGTTGGCGGAATCATCGGCGGCACGCTAGCGGTCGCCGCCCGGTTGGTGATGGTCCCCTCGGTGGGTCGATTCGCCAGTCGGTCGGTATCGGCCCGGGCCTCGGGGAGCTAGGTTCGAGGAGATGGCTTCGTTGACGATCATCCCGGTCCCCGGGCTTCCCGAGATCCGACCGGGCGACGATCTGGCCGGCCTGATCATCGAGGCCTGCCAGTCGTCGTGTGGTATCGAGCCGGACGACGTCCTCGTCGTGTCCCAGAAGGTCGTCTCGAAGGCCGAGAACCAGCTCGTCGAGGTCGACCCCGATGACCCCCAGTCGCACAAGCCGATCGTGGAGCGGGAGTCGGTGCGGATCGTGCGTCGACGCGGCGACCTGATCATCAGCGAGACCCGGCACGGGTTCGTCTGCGCCAGCGCCGGGATCGACCGATCCAACGTCGATCCCCACATCGCGGCGCTGCTCCCCGAGGACTCCGACCGATCGGCCCGCCGGATCCGCGACGCCATCGTCGGCCGGTGCGATGTGCGGGTGGCGGTGATCGTGGCCGACACCTTCGGCCGGCCGTGGCGGCGGGGCCTGACCGACGTGGCCATCGGCTCGGCCGGCATCCTGCCGATCCTCGACCTGCGGGGCACCGACGATGCGGTCGGCCGGGAGCTCCAGGTCACCGAGGTCTGCCTGGTCGACGAGCTCGCCGGGGCCGCCGAGCTGGTCCGGGGCAAGTCGACGGGGATCGCGGTGGCCGTCATCCGGGGCGTCGACGATGCCTGGTTCGGCGAGGGCAGCGTCGCCGAGGCCGTCGTCCGCCACCCCAGCGAGGACCTGTTCCGATGACGGCGGCGCGGTGACCACCCGGATCGGTCCCGACCGATGACGATCGACGAGCTGCCGCCGTTGGTCCGGAACCTGCCACCAGCGCCCGACCCCGAACGGCTCCTCGACGGGTTCGTCGACTTCGTGGCCGGCGAGGGCATCTCGCTCTATGAGGCCCAGGAGTCGGCGATCCTCGAACTGCTGGCGGGCAACAACGTCATCCTCAACACGCCGACCGGGTCGGGAAAGTCGCTGGTCGCCGCCGCCGCCCACTTCGCCGCCCTGGCCAAGGACCAACGGAGCTTCTACACCGCGCCGATCAAGGCGCTCGTTTCGGAGAAGTTCTTCGCGCTGTGCCGGGACTTCGGCGCCGAGCGGGTCGGGATGATCACCGGCGACGCCCGGGTCAACCCCGACGCCCCGATCATCTGCTGCACGGCCGAGATCCTGGCCAACCAGGCCCTCCGGGACGGTGCCGACGCCGACGTCGACGTCGTGATCGTCGACGAGTTCCACTACTACGCCGACCCGTCGCGGGGGTGGGCATGGCAGGTCCCGCTCCTCGAGCTGCCCCACTGCCAGTTCCTGCTCCTGTCGGCCACCCTCGGCCGGACCGACTTCTTCGAAGAAGACCTGACCCGACGGACCGGGCGCGACACGGTGCTGGTGGCATCGGCCAACCGGCCCGTCCCCCTCGAGTTCGAGTACCGGCGCACCACGCTCCACCAGTCGATCTCCGAGCTGTTGGAGAGCGAGCGCTCGCCGATCTACCTCGTCCACTTCACCCAGCGCGATGCCACCGAGGCGGCCCAGGGCTACCTGTCTCTCGATCCGCTCTCGAAGACCGAGAAGGAACTGGTCAAGGAGGCGATCGGGGGCTTCCGGTTCGACTCCCCCATCGGCAAGGACCTCCGCCGGTACCTCCTGGGCGGGATCGGGGTCCATCACGCCGGCCTCCTCCCCAAGTATCGGCTGCTGGTGGAGAAGCTGGCCCAGGACGGCCTGTTGAAGATCATCTGCGGGACCGACACCCTCGGTGTCGGGGTGAACGTCCCGATCCGGTCGGTGCTGTTCACCCAGCTGTGCAAGTACGACGGCTCGACGAACCGAATCCTGTCGAACCGGGAGTTCGCCCAGATCGCCGGCCGGGCGGGCAGGAAGGGGTTCGACTCGATCGGCCACGTCTGGGTCCAGGCCCCACCCCACGTGGTCGAGAACCTGCGGGCCGAGGACAAGGCGGCGTCCGACCCGAAGAAGAAGCGCAAGGTGGTGAAGAAGAAGGCGCCCGATCGGGGCTACGCCCATTGGACCGAGGACACCTTCGAGAAGTTGATCAACGGCCAACCGGAGCCGTTGACCAGCTCGTTCCGGGTGAACCACCAGATGGTGCTGACCCTCCTCGATCGGCCCGGCGACGGCTGCGGGGCGGTCCGCCAGCTGCTGACCACCAACCACGAGACCCGCCGCAGGCAACGGAACCACATCCGTCGGGCGATCTCGATCTACCGGTCGCTGGTCGAGGCCGAGCTCCTCGAGGTCCTCGACGAGCCCGACGACGACGGTCGCCTCGTCCGGGTGATGCTCGACCTGCAGGACGAGTTCGCCCTCCACCAGCCGCTCTCGTTGTGGGCGCTGGAGGCGATCGGGCAGCTCGACGCCGACGATCCCGATCATCCGCTGACGGTGCTGAGCATCCTCGAATCGGTGTTGGAGACCCCGGGGGTGGTCGTGGCGGCCCAGATCGAGCTGGCGAAGCGGGACCTCCTGGCCGACCTGAAGGCCCAGGGCATCGAGTACGAGGAGCGGATGGAGCGCCTGGCCGAGGTCGAAGCGCCGAAGCCCGAGAAGGAGCGGATCTACCAGTCGTTCGACTCGTTCCGCTCCCACCACCCGTGGGTCGGTTCTGACAACGTGGCGCCCAAGTCGATCGCCCGCGACCTGTTCGAACGGGTGATGACGTTCCGGGAGTACGTCCAGCACTACGGCTTGAAGCGGTCGGAAGGGGTGCTGCTGCGGTACCTGTCCGATGTCTACAAGGCACTGGTCCAGAACGTTCCCGAGGACGACAAAACCGAGGAGCTCATCGATCTCACCGAGTGGCTGGGGGAGATGGTGCGCCAGGTCGACTCCAGCCTGATCGACGAATGGGAACGCCTGATCGATCCGGCCGAGGCCGACGATGGCCGACCCGACGGCGGGCCCGGCTCGGGTCCCAGCGACGACACCCACGATGTGACGGCCAACCGGCGGGCGTTCACCGTGATGGTCCGCAACGAGGCGTTCCGGTGGGTCCATCTGATCGCCACGGGCCGCTTCCGGGACCTCCCCGTCCCCGACGCCGAGCTGGAGGCCGTGGCCGAGGCGCTCGACGAGCTGTGGGACGAGTACGACGAGATCCTGCTCGACGCCGACGCCCGCAGCCCGGCCCGCTTCCTCTACGACCACGAGGCGGGCTCCGTCACCCAGATCCTCCACGACGGCGACGGCGTCGACGAGTGGCGCATCACCGCCACCGTCGACCGGGACGCCTCGATCACCGAGGGCAAGGCCATCTTGACCCTGGGCGGATTGGTCCGGGCCTGAAGCCCCGAAGCGCCGCGGGTCCATCAAGGCGGGGCCCGAACGTGACGATGGATCGAGGTGACCAGAGCGCCGGTCGTGCTGCCCAGCATCACCAACCTGTCGAAGACGGTGGCCGTGCTCCTGCTCGTGCCGCCCCTGATCCTCGGGGCACACCACTACCGGGCCGCCGGTGAGCAGGTGGCAGCCACCCAGCAGGTCCAGCAGCAGGCCGACGAGCTCGAGACCCTGATCCGCCTCAGCGCCGGGTTGACGGATGAGGCGGTCTCCGCCGGGATCCTCCGCGTGATGCCCCAGCTGTCGATCCCACCGGAGACGCTGGAGCTGGTCGACTTCGACCTCTTCGGGCGCATCGAGGAGCAACGGGCCGCGGTCGACGACCTCCTCGCTCGATCGGGGGAACCGGACCTCGCCGCCCTCGTCGCCGGCGCCCGTCGGGCGACGTCCGAACAGGGCACGGAGTTCGACGACGTCATCGTCGCCTACGGCCAGGTCGCCGAAGAGATCGCCGAGCGGATCCGGTCGGAGGTCAGCATGCTGGCGCTGGGGTCCTCGGCCGCCGGCGTCGACACCGTGGTCGCCGCCTCCCAGCAGGCGGAGGCGCTGGCCTTCGTGAACCTCTCGACCGCCCAGCTGGTCGGGCGGTATGCGGTGCTCTTCGCCCGGGAGTACGTCGAGGCCGGGCCGGGCGTGGTCGAGGTCTACGAGAACTACCTGTTCCAGTTCGACCTGTGGTCCGAGCGGGTCGGGGTGCTGGTCTCCGGCGACGAGATGCTCGCGGCCCGGTGGCAGGCCCTGATCGAGAACGACGGCCACCAGCAGCTGATGGGCCGCTACGCCGACCTGGCCCACTCCTACCAGGTCTCGGGAACGGCGGCCGACGTCGAGAACTACGACTATGACTTCACCGACGTCTCGCTGCTCGCCCTGACCGCCCTGGGGCCGGACCTCCTCGAGGTCATGTTCCTGAGCGATGGACTGCGGGCCGACCTGGACGACTTCGCCGAGCTGGTGTTCGATCGACTCGAGACGACCGTCGACGAGGCGGTCGCCGACGCCGAAGGGGCGCGGCGGGAGACATTGGGCCTGATGGCGCTGGCCGGGGCCACCGTTCTCGGCCTGGTGTCGGCGGCGATCCTCTTCGTCGCCCGCCCGATGCGGGAGTTCACCCGATCGGTCCAGGCGCTTCGCCACGGCGACCTGACGCAGGCGGTGTCGAAGCGGGGACCCAAGGAGGTGCAGGTGGCGGCCGAAGCGCTCAACGAGGCCCTGGAGTCACTTCGGGTCGCCGAGGCACAGGCCATGGCGTTGGCCGACGAACGGCTCGACGATCCGGTCCTGGGCCGCTCGGCCCCCGGCCCGCTGGGGGCGTCGCTCCAGGCCGCCGTCGACCGGTTGACCACCTCCTTGGCCGAGGGCGAGGAGTTCCGGCGGCAGCTGAGCCACGAGGCATCACGGGATGCGCTGACCCGGTTGGCGAACCGGATGGCGATCATCGACCGGCTGGAAGCGGCGATCGACCGGGTCGATCGGGCGGGGACGACGGCGGCCCTGTTGGTGGTCGACCTCGACGACTTCAAGGCGATCAACGACGGCCACGGTCACACCGTCGGCGACGCGGTGCTGCGGGCCGTCGGCCAACGGCTGGCGACATCGATCCGCAGCGGTGATCTGGCGGGCCGGCTCAGTGGCGACCAGTTCGTCGTCGTTGCCGAACCGGTTCGAGACATCGACGAGGCGGTCGGGCTCGCCCATCGGGTCCAGGCCGCCATCGGTGGACCGATCAACTACGGCGACGAGGACTTCGAGGTGACGGCCAGCGTCGGCATCGCCATCAGCGGCAACGACCTGACCGCCGATGAGCTGCTCCGGGACGCCGACCTTGCGGTGTTCCGGGCCAAGCAGCGCGGCCCGGGGCACGTCGACGTGTGCGATGAGGAGGTCCGGAGCCAGTTCCACGACCGCCTCACCCTGGAGGAGGCCATCCGGGCCGCCCTGGTCAACGACGAGTTCACCCTTTGGTTCCAGCCGTCGGTGGCCACCGGCGATCGACGGGTACGGTCCCTCGAGGCCCTCATCCGATGGGACCGGCCGGGATCTGGCCTCGTACCCCCTGACGAGTTCATCCCGACGGCCGAGCGAAGCGGGCTGATCATCGACATCGACCGGTGGGTGCTCGACCGGGCAGCCGCCCAACTGGCCTCCTGGGCCGAGCATCCAACGATGGGTCAGGTGTCGGTGGCGGTCAACATCTCGGGCCGCCACCTGGGGAGCGGCACCCTCCACACCGATGTGGTCGAGGCCTTGCGACGCCACGGCGCCGACCCTCGACGACTGATCATCGAGGTAACCGAGACGGCGGTACTCGACGATCTCGACGCGACGGCGTCGGAGCTACGACGGCTCCGGGAACTCGGTGTCCGGTCGGCCCTCGACGACTTCGGGACCGGCTACATGTCGCTGGCCCATCTCCGGAACCTCCCCTTCGACGTGCTCAAGATCGACCGGAGCTTCGTCAACGCCCTCGACAACGACGCCGACCACTCGCTGGTCCGGTTGATCAGCGAAACGGGGCGGATACTGGGGGCGACGATCACCGCCGAAGGGGTCGAGACCGCCAACCAGGCCGAGATCCTGGCCAAACTGGGGAGCGATCACCTGCAGGGCTACTACTTCAGCCGCCCGCTCACCGTCGAGGCCGTCGAGCGGGCGATCGGCGACGGGGCGACGGCGGACTCGCTCCTCACCCGGTAGGAGCGATGGCCTAGGACGTCTCGCTGGGGAGCGCCGAGGCCTCGGTCTCGAGGCCGAGCGCCATGTTGATGCGGGTGCTGGAGTCGGCCTTGGCCGTGCCGCCCATGTCGAACACCATCTCGATGCCGTTCGCCTCGCACACCGTCGTCTCGGGGACGACCTTGCCCGAGGCCCGATCGCCACCGTTGGCGAACACGAGGCGGTGGGAGTCGCCGTACTTCTCGGCGACCAGCTGGATCGAGGCCGACACCGTCCGGTCGTCGTCGACGGCGATGAAGGCGTCGTCGACGACCCGCAACGCCTTGACGATCCGGAGGCGATCCTCCTCGTCCATGATGATCTTGCCCTTCTTGGCCACCTGCTGATCGTTGTTGTTCACGATCACGATGAGCGTGTCGCCGGCGTCGGCGGCGGCTTCGATCATGTCGAGGTGGCCGCTGTGGAGGGGGCTGAAGAAACCGCTGATGATGACCGCTACCGGTTTGTCCATGGTGGACCCCTTCGGAGAGGTGGTCGACGGGAAAGCGTCATCGTAGCCACGGTCGGTGATGGGCCCGCCTCCGTGGGTACGATTCATCGCCTCATCGGCGCCGTCGGCGGGCTTCGATCAGCTGGGTGAAGAGCTCGGTGTAGCGGTTGGCCTGGGTCGTCGGGGTCATCCACCGTTCCACGTGCTCCCGACCCCGCTTGCCCATCAGCTCCCGCTCGACGGGGTCGCCGAGGAGCCGATCGAGGGCGGCGACGAACCGGTCCGGATCCTCGGGGGGAACGGCGAGCCCGGCGCCCGACCGCTCCAACACGGTGGCCACCTCCGACCCCTCGTCGATGCTGGCCAGGATCGGGCGACCGGAGGCCAGGTTGCCGTAGAGCTTCGACGGCGTCGACGAACGGGCCAGGCCCCGCTTCAGGAGGATGAGCTGCACATCGGCCGCGCCGAGCAGCGTCGCCACCTCGGACCGGGGTACGAAGTCGGCCACGACGACGTTGGGGAGGCCGGCCGCCCAACGGTCGACCTCGGGGCGGGCCGCCCCTTCCCCGTTGATGACGAACCGAACCTGATCGTCGCCGGCCCACCGCTCGGCGGCGAACCGGATCAGGTCGAACGACTGGGACAGCCCCACGTTGCCGCCGTACATGACGACGGTCTTGCCTTCGAGACCATGGCGACGGCGATACTCGTTCTCCCGCTCGACGACCGGGATCCGCTCGAGGTCGACGAAGTTGTGGATCGTCACGACCTTGTCGCGCTGGGCCGGCGGCAGCTTGGCCATGACGTTGTCGGCCTGGTCCTGGGAGAGCACGGTGACGGCGTCGGCCCGACGGTACAGAGAGCGCTCGTGACGACGAGCGACCGCGATGACCCGCTCGTCGGTGAGGACCCCGAGGTCGATCGCCACATCGGGGAAGATGTCCTGGGTGTTGAACACCATCGGCACCCGCCACCGTCGAGCGGCCAACCAGGCGGCATCGCCCAGGAAGATCGGCGGGGTCATCCCCAGGACGGCATCGGGCCGGCGACCCCCGATCGCCGCCCCGATCACCAGCGATGTGAACCCGGCGAACCCAACGGCCCGGGCCCACAGGTTCGACTTGTCGGTGGGGAACGGCCAGACCCTGACGATCCGCCCCCAGTCGGTTCGCTCCGTCCGCCACGGGCGACCTCGCCACGCCGGCTCGACGTCGTGATCCTTGTACCACGGCAACGCCGTGACGACATCGATCTCATGGCCCTGGGCGGCCAGCCCCTCGACCAGCTTCGTCATCACCTCTCCGGTGGCGGCGTGGAGGTCCGGGGTGAAGTGGGGGCAGAGGAAGAGCAGGCGCATCGTTGACTCGTCGTCGACTCGTCACCCCGCCAGGTCGAGAGCCTCACGATAGCAACCGGCCAACCGGACCCCGGCCTCATCCCACGAGAAGCGGGCGGCGCGCTCGACGCCGGCACGCCGCAGCTCGTCGGCGAGGTGGGGCTCGTCGAGGACCCGGGCGATCGCTTGGGCCAGGGCGACCGGGTTCCCGGTGGGGACGACGAGCCCGGCCAGGCCGCACACCTCGGGAAGCGCTCCGGCATCGGACGTGACGACCGGGCAGCCCCGGGCCATCGCTTCCAGGATCGGGTTGCCGAAGCCCTCGTACTCCGAGGGAAAGACGAGGGCCGCGGCCGAGCGGTACAGGGCGTCGAGCTCATCCTCGGGAATCCGTCCCAGCTGGTGGACGCGCCCGGTGAGGCCGAGGCGGGAGGTCAGGGCGGCGAGCTCCGCAGCTTCGGAATCGGGGCGCCCGGTGATGACGACCGACACGTCCGGGAAACGGTCGCGGAGCTGGTCGAGGGCGATCACCAGGTCGGCGTGCCGCTTGTGGCGATAGGTGATCGCCGGCAACAGGAGGAACCGTCCGTACCGCGCCCGCAACCCGGCGTCGACCTCCGGATCGAGCACGCCTGGTTCGGTCGGCTCGTGGCCATGGGCCACGACCCGAACCCGGTCGGGTTTCACCCCGAGGAGGGTGGAGACCCGCTCGGCGGTGAACTCGCTTGGGCAGAGCACCAGGCGGGCCGAGCGGGCCGAGAACGGGATCATCAGCCGCAGCCAGGTTCGCTTCAACCACGAGAAGTGGCCGGGCATCTCCAGGGGTTGGAGGTCATGGATGGTCAGGACGGCCGGAGCACGACGCACGAAGGGTACGACGCCGCCGGCGTGGTGGACGAAGCGATCCTGCGACGATCGGGCGGCCAGCCAGGTGTTCTCCAGGCCGACTCGGATCGGGCGGCGGGCGGCGCTCGGAGCGACGACCGCCTCGAAGCGCTGGCCCAGGTCGGGGTGGGTCTCGAACAGCGGTTTCTGACCGTACAGGCGGAGCCGCAACCCGTGATCGCCGGTCTCGTCGAGGGCCCGAAGCAGCCGGATCGTGTACTCCTCGGACCCGCCGACCACACCCGGGACGAGCCACAGCAGATTGACCCCGACGGTCACCATCACTTACCCCCCGTTGTGCCGCGGCGGGCGGACCTCGGCGAACACCCGGGCGTAGCTGGCCGCTGTCGCATCCCACGACAGGCGCCCGGCTCGTTCCCGGCCCTCCTCTACCCGGCGCATCGTAGCCGAACCCCGATCAAGCGCCAGTTCCAACCCTGCCCGTATGGCGTCCGGATCGCCGGGGTCGACCAGGACCGCGGCGCCCCCCGCCACCTCCTCGGTGGCGGTCCCGGCCGAGGTGACGACCGGCGTCCCGTGGGCCATCGCTTCCAGCACCGGGAGACCGAACCCCTCGGCCAGCGACGGGAGCGCAACGACCGAAGCGGCCCGGTACAGCGCGCTCAACTCGACGGCCCCGACCGAGCCGATGCGGATCGCCCGCTCCCCCAGCGGCGCGACG
Source organism: Acidimicrobiales bacterium (assembly GCA_965262175.1). Classification (GTDB taxonomy): domain Bacteria; phylum Actinomycetota; class Acidimicrobiia; order Acidimicrobiales; family SZUA-35; genus CADEDH01. The sequence continues at coordinate 186,874 of CBDHES010000002.1, forward strand.
AGATCACGCCCGTCGACCTTCCAGCCCGCCGGTCCGACCAGCACCAGCGGCAGACCGGGCAGACCGGCGACGGCGGCCACCAAGCCATCGAGGTTCTTGCGGGGCTCGACGGTCCCGACGAAAAGGACGAACCGGTCCGGGAGGTCCCACCGGGCTCGAACGACGTCGACGTCGGCCGGAACGGAGGCCGGCGGGTCGACCCCCCAGGGGACGACCCGGAGGCGTGACCGGTCGATCCCGTACCGTTCACAGTCGGTGGCGACGACCTCGGACGGGCACACCACCCGGTCGGCCCGGGCGGCGACCGCCTCCAACGCTCGGGGGAAGAACGAGCGGCCTCGCCGGGTCAGGTGGTCGGGGTTGGCCAGGAAGTCGAGATCGTGGACGGTGGCCACCAACGGGGCGGCCGATGCCACCGGAACCATGGCCGAGGCCCAGACCGCGTCGACCGGTCCGGTCCACCGTTCGACGGCGGGGCGATTCCATCCGATCCACGCTTCGTACAACAGGGGGCGGGGCAGCGGGAGGAACGCGGTCTGGCCGATCGTCCCTCCGTTTCCGCCTTCGGCCAAGTTCCGGCGGGACGGCCGATGCCAGGCGGCCACCGGTACGACCTCGGTGCCGGCCGCGCACGAGGGCGGCAACGGTACGGGCGGTCGCCCGGGCGGTGCCACCCGGCACCCGGTGCCAGTACTGCTCGACGGCGACGGCGACCCGCAGTGTCGCCGTCCCGGTCAGGACCGGTCGCCGGCCAGGATCTGCTCGAAGTAGACGGCGGTGCGTGCCACCCCGTCCTCGAGCGGGACCTCGGGGCGCCAACCGAGCTTGGTGGTGGCCTCGGTCAGGTCTGGGCGGCGGCGGGTCGGGTCGTCCTTGGGGAGGGGGGCGAACACGATCTCGCTCGAGCTGTTGGTGACCCGCAGCACCACTTCGGCCAGCTCCAGCATCGTGAACTCGACATCGTTGCCGATGTTGATCGGGCCGGGGTGGGCCCCGTCGAGGAGGGCCAGCTGACCCCGGATCTGATCGTCGACGTAGCAGAAGCTCCGCGATTGGGAGCCATCGCCGTAGACGGTGATGTCGTCGCCTCGGAGCGCCTGGGTGATGAAGTTCGAGACCACCCGGCCGTCGTCGGGCCGCATCCGGGGCCCATAGGTGTTGAAGATCCGGACGATCCGAACCTCGACCCCGTGGTGGCGGTGGTAGGCCATCGTCATCGCCTCGGCGTACCGCTTGGCTTCGTCGTACACCCCTCGGATGCCGATCGGGTTCACGTTGCCCCAGTAGGTCTCCGGCTGTGGATGGACCGCCGGGTCGCCGTAGACCTCGCTGGTCGAGGCGAGGAAGAACCGGGCCCCCTTGGCCTTGGCCAGGCCGAGCCCGTTGTGCGTGCCGAGGCCCCCGACCTTGAGGATCTGGATCGGGATGCGGTCGAAGTCGGCCGGCGAGGCCGGTGAGGCGAGGTGCATCACCGCCGACACGTCGCCGTCGATCGTGATGGGGGCTGACACGTCGTGCTCGATGAACGAGAAGCGCTCGCGCTCCATCAACGGGCCGAGGTTGGCAACCGTGCCGGTGACCAGGTTGTCGAGGCAGATGACCTCGTCGCCCCGATCCAGCAGGGCCTCACACATGTGGGAACCGAGGAACCCGGCTCCGCCGGTCACGACGACGCGATTCACGGTTGGGAGGATACGGCGGTCAGCGACCGACGCCGCGGTACAGGAAGCCCCGGCGGCGGGGAATCGACGGCTCGAGCAGGTTGCGGGCGTCGACGATGGTCTTGCCGGCGATGATCTCGGCCAGCTTGTCGAAGTCGAGGCCGGTGAACTCGTCCCATTCGGTGAGGATCGTCAGCAGCGAGGCGCCCTCGGCGGCGGCGTAGGGGTCCGACACGATCTCGATGTCGAGGTCGGGGTACTGCTTGGCCAACCGGTTCTCGCCGGCCAGGACCGCCGGATCGTAGGCCCGAACCTTCACCCCGGCGGCCCGGACCCGCTTCAGGATCTCGATGGCCGGCGACTCCCGGAGGTCGTCGGTCCCGGCCTTGAACGTGAGGCCGAGGGCGGCGATGTGGGTGTCGACCAATGACGGGTCGATGGCGTCGAGCACCTTCTGGGCGGTGCGATCGAACTGGTCCTCGTTGACCCGGAGAACCTCGTCGAGGAACCGGAAGTCGTAGCCGGCGTCCTTGGCGATGCTGGCCAGCGCCCGGGTGTCCTTCGGGAAGCAGCTCCCGCCCCAGCCGGGGCCGGGCCGGAGGAACTCCCGTCCGATGCGGGAGTCGTAGCCCATGCCGAGCACGACGTCGTTGACGTCGGCCCCAACGGCCTCGCACAGGGTGGCGATGGCGTTGACGAACGAGAGCTTGGAGGCCAGGAAGGCGTTGGAGGCGTACTTGATCGTCTCGGCCGAGACCGGGTCGGTGACCATGATCGGGGCCGCGATCCGGGCGTAGAGGCCGGCGACCCGGATCGACGCCTCGGTGTCGCGAGAGCCGATGACGACCCGGTCGGGCTCGAGGAAGTCGGCCACCGCCGAACCCTCACGGAGGAACTCGGGGTTGGAGACCACCGCCACGTCGGACCGACCGAGAACCTGGGCCACGACCCGGGTCGAACCGACCGGGACGGTCGACTTGTTGACCACGACGCTGTTGTTGGGCAGGACCGGGCTGATCTCGGCCGCTGCCCGCTCCAGGTAGGAGAGGTCTGCCGCTCCGTCGTGCCCCTGGGGGGTCGGCACGCAGAGGTAGTGGAACTCGCAGTGCTTCGAGGCGTTGGCAGCACCGACGACGAAGCTCAGCTTCCCCGATCGGATGCCCTCGTCGACGAGCCGGTCGAGACCCTTCTCGACGATCGGCACCTCACCGGCCTTGAGCCGCTCGACCTTCTCCTCATCGATGTCGGCACAAATCACATCATGGCCGAGATGCGAGAAACAGGCCCCGGTCGTCAGGCCGACGTAGCCGGTCCCGATGATTGCTATCGACGCCACAAGTCCTCCCCTGTGATCGCTATCGGTTGGCCTGCCCCACGCGCACGGTAACCAATCACGTAAGGCTAGGCGACGTTACGGACGAAACCGTCAGGCGAAAGTGCTCGTTGTCTCGTCATGAACACTCCGCGTGGCCGGCGGCCCCGAGGACCGCCTGGGCCGGATCGCCCTCGCTCGGCCCCTCGATCCCGGCGTCGGGAGCGACGGCGCCGGGGTGTTCGGGGGGTGCGGACAGGGCGAGCTCGGCGTTGTCGGGTGGCTCTGCCACCGGCCCGATGGCCACGACCACGTTGCGGCCGACCAGGTCGGGACCGACGTGGGTCCGGACCGGACCGAGCGGCAGTTGGCCGCCGCCGGCGAGGGCCGTGGCGGCGATCGATCCGGCCTGGGCCCCATCGCCCGAGTGGCGAACGACGAGTCCCGGCTCGAGGTCGTCGGCCGGTGAGGCGGTCACGGTGAACCCGGCGTCCCGTAGCCGTTCGAGCACGTCGCGGACCGAGTCGGGTAGCCGTGCGGTGCCGGCCGGGACATACGACCGGTCGTAGACGACGGTGAGACCGACGGTGTCGGTCCCGTCGAAGGGGGCACCGGCGAACAGCGCCCGGATCGACCGGGCCAGGTCGTCCTGGGGGAGCAACACCCGGTTGGGACCGATGGTGGCGTCGGTCGCCGGGTAGGTGTAGGTCTGGAGGTCGCCCGGATCGAAGGTGCGGAACGTGCCCGACAGGTCGAGCAGCATCGACGGCGTCAGCTCGGAGTCGATGGCGACGTTGGCGATGCCGGTGTCGATGAGCTCGGCCAGCACCATCGGGTTCCTGGCTCCCCGCTCGATCGCCTTCTGGAGCAGACGCTGGAGGAAGTCCTGTTGGCGCTGGATCCGGCCCAGGTCGCTGGTCGGATCGGTGACCCACCGACCGTCGGCGTCCTGGGTCTGGTAGTACCGGGACCGCACGTAGGCCAGCGCCTGCTCGGGGTCGAGCGAGTGACAGCCGCTGGTCTCGACGATGAACCCGGTCTGGCTGCGGGGTTCGGGCTCGGCGTTGACGTTCCAGTCACGGGCCGGGGCATCGAAGTAGATCTCGACGGAGTCGACCGCTTCGACCAGGCCCTGGAAACCGGCGAAGTCGACGTTCACGTAGTGGTGGATGGGGATGTCGAACGCCTCCTCGATCGTGTCGATGAGGGTGGCCGGTCCGCCGGTCATGAAGGCGTTGTTGATCCGCCCCTCCCGCTCGGTGCCGGCGATCGGGACCCAGAGGTCGCGGGGAAGGGACAGGAGGGCGACGTCGCCGGAGCGCTCGTCGATGTGGGCGATGATGATCACATCCCCGAAGCGCTCGCCACGGCGCCCGATCTGGATCGGATCGTCCGGGTCGAGCTCGGCCGACGAGTCGGAGCCGACCAGGAGCACGTTGATCACCCGCCGGCCGGGGGCAGCGTCGTCGACCTCGGTCAACGACCGGTCGAGGGCGACCCGATCGATCGAGGTGGCCCGATCGGTGGCGTAGCCGAGGAAGGCGGCCATCGCCAGGCACGCGCCGATGAGGACGACGTTGAGCATCAGCACCGACCACTGCGTCCAACTCCGACGCCTCCGACCCCCTTCGGGGTGATGGTCGGGGCTCACGAGGCGGTCGACGGACGCGATCGGTCACCGGGCGGCGACAGCCGCTCCGGTTGGACGGCGAGCACGGTCCCGGTCCGAACCGACACCGTCGCCTCGTTCGCGGTCAGATAGTTGCTGACACCCCGGCTGGCCCCGGTCCGGAGCGTCTCGCCGTCGAGGGGATACCCGAGACCGGTGGTGCGAACACCGTGGGCGTCTCCGTGGACCGGCAGGAGCGAGACGAGCTCATCGACGTCGCCGCCGATCGTTCGTTCGTCGTGCACCACTGCGACCAGAGCCGTGCCGATGAGGGCGTCGACGGCGGCCGCGGCGAACCGGGTGTCGGACAATACGGCGAAGTTGGCCAGCAGGTGGTCGAACCGCCCACCGCCGACACCGGCCGCCACCACCCGCTCGGCGCCGGAGGCGATGGCCGCCCGGAGGGCGATCTCCAGGTCGGTCTCCTCCTTCACCGCGTCGTGGTGCTCGACCGCGGCCCCGTTCTCGATCGCCCACCGGAGCCCATCGGGGGTCACCGAGTCGAAGTCCCCCACGACGAGGTCGGGGACCCGGCCCAGGGCGCGGGCATGATCGATTCCGGAGTCGGCGGCGATGCACATGGCGGCGGGAGGTAGTGCGCGTTGAACGCTTGGGCTAGGACTCGCGCCTCCGGCCAGGATGAGCACGATTCCTGCCATTGCCGGTCGAGCGTAGGCCACGAATGGTCCGAGGTGGTCAATGTCGGGCCCAGCGGATCTCCCCGGTCCGGGGCCGGCGCCTACCAGTCGGCGGCTTCTCCCCACGATCGCCCGGCCGGTACGTTGAGGTGATGCTGACCCGCACCCTGTTCGACGCCGATCACGAGCTGTTCCGGGAGTCGTTCCGGACCTTCCTCGACAAGGAGGTCGTTCCCCACGCCGACGAGTGGGAGCAGGCCGGGCTGGTCGACAAGACGATGTTCCGCAAGGCCGGGGCCAACGGCTTCCTGGGGATGGAGATCCCCGAGGCGCTCGGCGGTGGCGGCGTCGACGACTTCCGGTTCAACGTGATCATCGACGAGGAGATCATGCGGGCCGGGGTGATGGCGTCGGGGATGTGCATCACCCTCCACAACGACATCTGCCTCCCCTACTTCACCGGTCTGGCCGATGCCGAGCAGCAGCGGCGATGGCTGCCCGGCATCGCCTCGGGAGAGCTGATGACGGCCATCGCCATGACCGAGCCGACGACCGGCTCCGACCTGGCCGGCATCCGAACCACCGCCATCCGCGACGGCGACAGCTACGTGGTCAACGGCGCCAAGACGTTCATCACCAATGGCGTCAACGCCGACCTGGTCGTCGTGGCGGCCAAGACCGACCCGTCACAGACCCATCGAGGCATCAGCCTCCTGGTGCTGGAGACCGGGATGGAGGGGTTCACCCGGGGTCGAAACCTGGAGAAGGTCGGCATGCACGCCCAGGACACCGCCGAGCTGTTCTTCGCCGACGTCCGGGTTCCGGCGGCCAACCTCCTCGGTGCCGAGGAGGGCCACGGCTTCTTCCAGCTGGTCAACAACCTGCCCCGGGAACGGCTCTCGCTGGCGGTCGGATCCGTCGCCCACGCCTGGGCCGCCTTCGAGTGGACCGTGGAGTACTGCCGGGAGCGGACCGCCTTCGGCCAACCGATCGGGTCGTTCCAGGCATCGAAGTTCGCCCTGGCCGAGATGAAGACCGAGCTCGACGTAGCCCAGGTGTTCATCGACCGCCAGACCCAGGCCTATCTCGACGGTGAGCTGACCGCCGACGACGCCGCCGAGGCCAAGTGGTGGTGCAGCGAGCTGGAGGGCCGGGTGGTCGACCGTTGCCTCCAACTCCACGGTGGGTACGGCTACATGGAGGAGTACCCGATCGCCCGGGCCTGGCGCGACGCCCGAGTCCAGCGGATCTACGGCGGGACCAACGAGATCATGAAGGAGATCATCGGCCGGTCGCTGGGGTTCTGACCGAGCGGCGCCCCACCGTCGAGGAGGTGCTCGAACGAGTCGAACGCCGCCATCGCCAGCGCCGCGTCCTGCCGCTGAGCACCGGGACGACGCCTGGCGGGACGTTGGTCTCTGTCCGCCTCAGCCGAAACCGGCGACGCTGGTCGGTATGGCGAGCTCAGGCGATGTCCCGGCTGGGTCGGACCGAGGGGTTTGCGCGGTCGTGGCCCGAGCCCGAGGCGGACCGGAGGTCCTCGCCATCGAGTGGGTGCCGATCTAGGAGCCGGCAGCGGACGAGCTCCTCGTGGGCGTCGATGACGAGCGCCGACGGGAAGGCCAACGAGTTGGAGGCCGCGCAGTAGTCGGCGTTGCCCGGGACCCCGACCAGGCCGAAGATGCTCGACACGTTGACGAGCGCGGCCTCGTGGACCGCTTCGAGCTGCGGCATGAAGGCGAGGGTGCCGTGCACGACGCCGTCGAAGTTGACGGCGAAGACGTGCTCGATGGCCTTCACCGAGGTGTCGACGAAACGGGACCAGGCCCGCCACGCCCTCGCTGGCGAACTCGGTGGCGTAGGCCCGGCCCATACCGGAGGCGGCTCCGGCGATGACGACCCGCTTGTCGTCGAGACGATCCATGGCCTGACGTTACGTCGCCGCCGGAGGCGACGGCCCGACCGGATGTGACGTCCGACCGCTCTGACGACCTTGCCGCGGCTCGGAACGTGACCTATCGTCACCTTTGAATGTGACGCATGGTCACATCTGATAAGGAGCTCACGGGAAGATGGATCTGTTCGGACTGAAGGAACACGACGAGCGGCACGACGAGGTCGAGCGTCAACTACGTCGGTTGGTGGAGCAGGTCGCCCAACTGTCGATCGACTTGGGCGTCACGCGCATGGAGCTCCGTCGAGTCGAGGTCAACCTGGCCGGCAAGGCGAACACCGACGACGTCGATCCGGCGCTGCTGGACCTCAACGACGCCATCGGAGAGGCCCGACGTCGTTTGGCGGCGACCTCGGCGTCCGCCGACGAGTCGTGGAACCAGCTGAGCGAGGAGCTGAGCGAGGCGCTGCGCAACGTTCGGTCGAGCTCGGCGGTCGACGACGGCGACGCCTCCGCATGATCGAGGATCTCCGGTCCGCCCAACGAGACATCGAGGAGCTCAACGCAGCACTCGAGATCGTCTCGACCGGGTTGGCCTCCGTGGCCACCACGGCGTCGCTGACCTCCCGGATCCTCCAACGACTGGTCGTGGTCGGAATGGTCGTCGTCCTCGTCGGCGGCGCCGTCGCCGTCGTGCGCTCCTGGCGCAGGGACCGCGACGAGTGATCACCGACACCGTGGCCTCCGCACCGGCCAAGGCCTCACCATACGCACGTGCACCTCGCGTCGTCGGTACGGTCGAGGTCGTGGCAGTCGAATCCGGTGCGGAGGGCACGGTGCTTCGTACCCACCCAGAGCAGCGACGGAGCCAGGAGCGCGTCCAGGCCATCCTCGACGCCGCCGCCGGCCTCATTGGCGAGCGTGGCATCGACACCGTCACCATGACCGCCATCGCATCGCGAGCTGCGATGTCCAAGGCAGCGATCTACCGCTACTTCCCGACCAAGCAGGCCATCGTCCGGGAGTTGGTGCTGCGCGACTTCGCCGAGGACCGCGATCGCCTCGCCGATTTCGCCGCGCAGTTCGCCGGCGACACGGCCGCCACCGTCGACTCGGGCCTCCGCCCGTACTGCGAGGCGCTCCTTGGCGAGCCCTACCGGGCCCAGCTCCGGGCCGCTGTGCACGCCGACGAGGAGCTCGCTCGGCTCGACCACGACGACACCAGGACCAGCGCGGCGGAACTTGCCCAGATATTGTCACCGGATGCCCAGCCTGCGGATCGGCGACGGCTCGAGCGACGACTCATGCTGATCATCGAGTCGATCGATGCCTTGCTCCGCCTCGCGGCTCGGACGCCCCCTGACGAGATCGATCCCCTGATCGACGACTTCGTCCTCATGGCCACGGGCCTGCTCTCCCCCACCGCGGTCGACCCGTGATCATCGTGCTCGGCGAGGTGTCGATCCGACAGGGCTCGTGATCGAGATCCACGAGGTCGGCTCGGCATGACGTGCATGACCCGCTCCGCTCTGGTCGGAGTCTCAGTAGGGTGCGATCGGGGACGTCAGAGGGGAACGAGAGATGGCCGTCTTCACGCCGACCGGGCAGCCGTGCGGGGCTGTCGTGACCGAGATCGATCTCAGCGGCCCGTTGTCCGCTGAGGAGTCCGCCGCCCTCCGGGCCGGCCTGGACGAACACCACGTGCTGGTGTTCCCCGACCAGGTGATGTCCAACGAGGCGACCGAGACGATGCGGGCGGCCATGACCGACGTCATGCCGCTGCTGGCGGAGCCGCCGACGATGTCGGGGTTGGGCACGCTCGGTCGTCGTCCCGGCCGCCCGGACCGTCGAGACCGAGGACGTGGCCCAGCGGTGCCGGGACCTCACCAACGGTCGAGGGGTCACCGCCGTGTTCGACGGTGTCGGACGAACGATGTCCTCTTCCTACGCGGCCCTGGGCCCTGACGGGACGTTGGTGCTGTACGGCCTGACCTCCTTCCTCCGACGCGGCCGCCGAGACCTCCGGGGGATGCTCACGACCGGTGTGTCGGGCGGCGCCGCCCTGATCCGCAGCCTGTTGCCGGGTGACCGAAGGCGAGTCCGGATCTACAGCGTGCAACGGCTGGCCGCCGGCCATGCGGAGTGGTTCCGGTCGGATCTGGCCACGGTGCTCGAGATGCTGGCCGATGGGCGCCTCGAACCGTTCGACCCGCACGTGATCGCCCCCAACAGATCGAGCGGGCCCTCGCCGATCTCGCATCGGGGGTCACGATCGGCAAGCAGGTCCTCGTCCCCGGAGCGGAAGCGCCCCGATGATCGGCACCAGGCCGGTGCCGCCCCAAGCGGCGGCTCGGCCGCCGATCGACCGGCTGCCGTGATCAGCCGAGGTCGTCGGCCAGGGCGGCAACTGCGGCGCTGGCGCCCCCCTCCAGGGGTGGGCCGTGACCGACGAGCAGCGTGTTGTAGCTCAACGAGGCCATTCGCCGAATCGACTCCCGCGACCGCGGGACGTCGCTGAAGAACCGCTCGGGCCCCTCGATGGCCCGATCGGCCTCGGTGAAGATGGCGTCGCCAGCGATGAGAAGGCCCGCATCGTGATCGATCACCGCCATGTGACCGTCGGTGTGCCCGGGCGTGTGGAGTGTCTCGAAGCCGAAGACGTCCTCGCCGCCGACCAGGGGTGAGATCGTGTCGAAGTCGATCGAGACGATGTCGGCCTCGCCGGCGTGGACGGTGGCGTTGATGGCCCGATCCATGACGGCCTGGATCGACCCGGCATGGTCGCCGTGGTGGTGGCTGAGGATCACGTGGTCGACGTCGTCGTAGGTGAGACCGAGGTCGGACAGCGACTGGCCGATCGCCTCGGCGCTGCCGGCCACGCCCGTGTCGTAGATGGCGGCCGTGTTGCCTCGAGCCATCACATAGGCCGAGACGAACCCCAGCTCGGCCCGGGCCCACCGCAGATCGCCGGCGCCGCCGGAACCGTCGGCGGCCACGACGTCGGCCGGATCATCGGATGCGGCCCTGGTCGCCGACGCCGACGAGTCGACGCCCGGCTCGGCCGAGCCGGCCTCGTCGGACCCGCAGGCGGAGAGGAACGCCGCAGGCGTGAGCACGGCCATCGCCATCGCCCCCCGCCCGACCTCGCCCAGGAAGCGGCGGCGGGTCCGCCGACCGGGAAGTGGTTGGGGGCGATGACGGGCCCGGTCCATCGTCCTCGGTGGGTGGTTGTGGACTCGGGCGTTCAGCCCCTGGCTGCGATGGTCACCACACATGTATCGACGCAACCCTCCGGGTCGTCCATCCATTCATCGCAAGGCCAGCGTAGGCCTGCGAGGCGCCGAGGCGATGGCGGTCGCCCGGCAGGAAGTCGGGCCACAACCGTGGTGCTGTCGGCCCCCCCCCCCCGGACCTGGAGCCCGTGATCATCGCCCTGGACGACCCGATGAGGGTCTCTCACCCCTAGGGGAGCCCGGCTCCGGTGGCGGGGGCGTCGCCCGCCTACCGGACAGCCAATGCAGCACCAAGGCCAGCACCCCGGCCGCGCCAGCCATGGCCAACAGCGTCCCCCCGACGATGACCACCTCGAGAAGTTCCAGGCCCTCGACCGACTCCCCCACCTTTCCTCGCGCTGCCGCCCGAGGAGCGACGACCAGAGCCTACAAGGCGGGCAGGACCCGTCGGCGACGGCGGCTCCTCGCAGCGCTCCGGGCCGGCTGGCTAGGATGCCGGCGGCGGTTCGGGACGAGGCGGAAGGCGGCCACGATGGGGCGACGGCGAGGCAACGGAGTTCGGGGCGCGCTGGTGGCGATGGCCGGCGCAGCGGGGCTGCTGGCGTTGACGACGCTGCTAGTGGTCGGCGCGTCGCCCTCGGCGGCCCAGACCGAGACGGCGACGATCGAGATCGTCAACCGGATCAGCGACCCCACCTGGCAGAAGCCGGTGCTGGTCTATGCCGCGACCGCCGACGGGCGACGGAGCGAACCGCCGGTCTACGACGGCACCGACTCCACCATCTCGATCGACCCCGGGTGCTGGGTGATCGCCTCACCCAACCGCCCGTACCCCGTGATCTACAACGCAGACGACGGCTCCCGCCCCTACATCACCGTGCCGGGTTCGAGCGTCGCCTACCAGCAGCACGCGGTGTGCCTCGACGCCGGCGAGACCTACGTGTTCGACAACGAGATCTCGAGCGGCCTCGGCGGCAGACGTCCCTCGCTGCGATTCATCGTCGTCGACCCGGCGGGCGAGCCACTCGAGGGCGTCACGGTCGACGTCCTCGACAGCACCGGCGCTCCCCAGACGATGGTGCTGGGCCCGGACGGTCGGGGCACCAGGTCGGTCTTCGCCGACGCGTTCACGATCGTGTCGATCAACCATCCCGCCTACACCTTCGAGAGCCCCCTGATCGGGCGTCGGCTTGGCGGCCTCGATCAGGGCTGGTACAGCTTCGTCGGGTCTCCGGTCGGCAACCCGCCCGATCCCGCCACCGTGACGGTCGACCTGCCGTCCACGCCGGTCGCGTTCGACGTCCGCTTCGAGGTGGAGATCACCCGTGACGGCGACGAACCGTTCCAGTACCGACACCGGTCGTACCACGATCCCGAGCCGGTGGTGGCCCAGCTGGGAGCCGGTTGCTACGTGGCTCAGCTCTTCGCCTTCCGGGGCGACGTGCTGTTCACCGATGTCGACCGGGCGATCCGCCGGACGGCGTTCTGCCTCGAACCGGGTGAGGACCTCACCATCGATCCCGGCGACCTGGCGCTGGCCACCGTCAGCGGCGATTTCCCCTTCATCCCGATCGACGTCGACGACCAGTTCGGCCGGCCGGTGGCCGCCGTCAACGCCACGTTCTTCTACCCCCGAGCCGACCTGACCCCCGCCGACCTTCGCCGCTTCGACCATCGCAGCGACGACGCCCGCGGCCAGTTCTACCAGAGCGTGACGACCGGAGCCGATGGTCGAGCCCTGATGCCCAACTACACCGAGTGCATGGTCGTCACCCTCGAAGCTCCCGCGGGGTACACCTTCCCCAACGGCCGCTGGGAGCAGCAGACCGTGTGCGAAAGCCAGTCGGTGACGGTCGTGGCCACCGGAGGCGACGACCCGGGACCGGATCCGACGACCTCGCTCGGCGGCCGGGTGCTCGACGCCAACCGGACCGGGGTCGGGGGTGTGGTCATCGATCTCTTCGCGTCGGACCCGTCGGCCCAGCGGCTCGCCTACCTCCGCTCGACGGCCTCCGGCGACGACGGCGGCTTCACCTTCGAGTTCGACGCTGCCGGCTGCTACGTGGTCACCTTCATCGCCCCCGACGGCTCGGTGTTCTCCAACGGAACCCGTTGGCTCAACCAGCATCGTTGCCTCGCCGAGGGCGAGCGAGTGGATGACATCCTCGCATCGCTGGCCTCCGACGCCCCGGAGCCGGGGCGGGTGTCGGCGCTGGTCTTCGACGGCCCGACTCGGGACGTCGTGGTCGACGGCGTCGCCGTCGACCTGTTCACCGCAGCGGGCGACGGGAGCCGGGGCCCGTGGATCGAGCAGGTCCAGACCGGGCCCGGCGACGAGTTCGAGGTCGACGCCGGCTGCTACGTCGTGACCTTCATCGCACCGGCGGGCCGAACCTTCGTCGACACCGGCACGCAGTGGGTCAACCGCCCGTTCTGCATCGAGTCCGGCGACCTGGCCCAGGTCGAAGCCAACCTCGACTCGCCCTAGGGTCGGCGCCGGCAGGCCCGAGCGATGGCACGGCTGCGTGGCCCGGGTGGTCCGGTGGCCCGGGCACCATGTGTTCAGGTCGTGTTCTCCCCGCCGTTGCCCCCAACGGGGTAGAAACCGGCATGGCCTCCTTCGGACTCGTGACCTGTGACCGCTACCCGGATGTCGCCCCCGACGATCGACCCCTGGCCGAGGAGTTGGTCGGCCGGGGCCACCACGTGGAATCGGTGCCGTGGACAGCCGACGAGCGAAGCCAACGGCGGCACGACCTCCTCGTGCTCCGCAGCGCGTGGGATGTCTGGCAGGACGAGCCCACCTACCGCTCCTACGTGGCATGGCTGGAGTTCGCCGAGACCCTGCCGATGGCGAACCCGGCCACCGTCGCCTCGTGGAGCCTCGACAAGCGCTACATCGCCAACCTCCGCATCCCCGGGCTCCACGTCCCGGTGACGACCGAGGTCGAGGCGGGCACGATCGCCTCGACGCTGGAGTCGCTCGGGTGGGACCAGGCCGTGCTCAAGCCCTCGGTCGGCGCCGACGGCGATCTCGTCGAGCTGATCGACCGGGATCGGGCGAGGGACCTCGACCGCAACGGCACCCCCCATACCTGGTGCCCGTGGCTCCTGCAGGAGTTCATACCGACGATTCGTGACCACGGGGAAACGAGCGTCGTGCTGATCGACGGCGCCCTGGCCCACGCGGTCCTGAAGCGTCCGTCGGACCGTGAGTGGCGAACCAACAGCCAGTTCCAGCCGCAACCGGTCAGCCGGACCACCGTCGCGCTGCGGCCCGAGATCCTCGAAGCGGTCGCCGACGCGCTGCCCCGACCATGGCTCTACACCAGAATCGACCTGGTGATCGCGCCCGACCGGATCGTGTTGCTCGAGATCGAGACGGGAGACCCCAAACTCTGGTTCACCGAGGCCACCGAGTCGGCGGTGCTGATGGCCGACGCTCTGGAGCGATGGCTGCAGCTCGACGAGGTCGCCGGCCCCCGGTGATCGGCGACGTCCACTCGCGGGGTTGACTGGAGGGGTGAGGAACGCAGTCCGGCAGATGCTCGAAGCTCTCGACCCCCACGACGGGTTGGAGGCCGAGCACCGCGACGATGCGCTGAGCTGGTTCGGTCCCCATCTGCCCCGGTTCATCGAGAAGTTCACGAGCCAGAGGGGTTGATCTGAGCGCCATGCCTCCTCGACCGGACCCGCAGCCCTCCCGCCGCCGTGTGGGCATCGTTGTCCCCCCGCGCTACTTCGATACCTCCGCGGCCGAGCTGACGGCCATCGCCCCCGAGGTCGACGTGCTCCATACCCAGATGCGGCTCGGTGCCGACTTCGGCTTCACCCTCGGCGAGATCGCCGAGACGGCCCCGGAGCTCGAGGCGTGCGTCGCCTCGCTGGCCGAGGCGGGGGCCGAGGTCGTGATCCAGCTCGGGACGCCGTTCGCCACCGTCCACGGCTGGCGAGGCGGACGCCGGCTCCAGGCCGAGATCGAGCAGCGGGTCGGCGTGCCGTTCGAGATGATGGGGCTGTCGGTGCCGGCCGGAGCGCTGGCGCTCGGCCATCGCGAGGTCGCGCTGGCCACCACCTACTACGGCACCGAGTGGGTCGGTCGCTACACGGCGTTCACCGAGGAGGCTGGGCTGCGGATCGTGGGCTCGCAGAGCTTCGTCGATCAAGGTCACTACGAGTCGGAGGAGTCTGCGTGGGCGGCCTCGTTCGATGGCTTCGCTCCGTCCTTCGTCGCCGACAGCATCGCCGCCGTGGGCGACCACCACCCCGAGGCCGAGGCCATCGTGGTGCCCGGCCTGCCGGCTCCCCTCGTCGATCTGCTGCCCGGCCTCGAGGAGCGCATGGGACGGCCGATCGTCGGCTCCTTCGCCATCTGGTGGCGGTGCCTGGCCCGCCTCGGATGGGCCGGGTCAACGACCGGTCGCGGCGCCCTCCTCGAGCTCCTGTGAGCTACCGGACGGCTCGACGCTGCCCGGCGTCGGCTCGTTCGACGAGGGGCCGAGCCCGAAACCTCGGTGGACGAGATGGAGGCCGAGGGCCAACTCGAAGAGGCCGCCCGGGATGGCGAAGAGGACGGTCACCATTCGTCCGGTCGTGAGCTCGAGCAGCGCTCCGATGACCAGCGCGGCATAGCCGACCACCCCCCAGTGGGCCAGCCACGGCCGAAGCCATCGACCCCGCCCCAGGACACGACAGAACGGAATGCTGCCCAACCCCAGCACCACCATGGCCAGGAGGTACCCCGCGGTGTCGGCACCGCCGACGTCGGCAACCGCCACGAGGGCGACCCCACCGGCGAGGAGGACCGCCTCGGCGACACGAGCGACCAGGTAGAGGATCCCGACTCGCCGAGATCGGTTCCGCACCAGCCGGAACCCGATCAGCCCCACGGCGGTCACCGCCAGGGAGTTCAGCGCCACGAGGAGCTGACCAAGGGGCTGATCGGCCTGGGCGCTCCCGATCCCGTAGAGCAGGAACGCGGCGAGGACGAGCGCGCCGAACGCCCGGCCCTCCCAGCGACCGACGGGCGACCTCCAGCCCGAACGGGCGGGCTCGCCGGCGGGGTGCGTTCGCTTCCCTCGACCGGATCGGATGGTGGATTGGACGGTCATGGCACACACTCGCAGTGATCGTACTTAGTACGGTCAACGTAGAGCGTACTAAGTACGACCGTCAAGGGTTCCCAAGGTTGAGATGACCCAGGCGATCCAGTGCGACGACGACCGTCCGGTCAGGGCACGACCGGCTTCTGCTCCTCGTCTGGCCTGGTGCGCCGCTTGAAGGTGGCGAAGTAGGTGTAGGTCCACTGGCTCGACGACGCATCGCAGATCCGGAGATCTCCGTTGCGGCCCTCCTGAACCGGTTGGAGCGAGATCAGCTCCCAGCCCCGGGCCCCGAGCTCGTTGAGCTGGGGGATCAAGGTGTAGACCGAGTATCGGGGGAAGTCGCCCGGCGGGATGTCGTCGGTGACCGGGACCGGCGTGGTCTCGGTGTCGGTCACGAGCGTGGTGGTGAAGTACTCCCAGGCATCCATGACCACCGAGTCTGCCCGGACCGCCCGCCGTGACGCTCGACCCGGGCGCGATGCCGCCGCCCGCTACGATCCGCGATGGCGCACACCGCGCCGACGAGGAGGCCGCCATGTCCGACGAGCGCACCTACCGATTCGCCGTCCAGGGCGGGCCGTTCGGAGACCGGGATGCGCTCCGGACCCACGCCCGGTCGATCGAGGCCCTGGGATACGCCGAGTTCTACACCTCCGACCACATCGGAGCCCCAGGCACGGCGGGCCGCTCCGGCGGCATGTTCGTCGTCGACCCGTTCATCCCCCTCATGGTCGCCGCCGAGGCGACGACGACGCTCAGGGTCGGACCCCTGGTGTTGAACAACGAGTTCCACAACCCCGCCCTCCTGGCCCGTACCGCGGCCACCGTCGACCGGCTCACGGGCGGACGGCTGATCCTCGGGATGGGAACCGGCTACGCCGCCAGCGAGCACCGCTCGATCGGCTCGCCGATACGCCCCCCGGGGCCCCGGGTCGCCCGGTTCGAGGAGTCGCTCCGCATCCTCCGGACGCTTCTCGACGAGGGGGCCATCGACCACGACGGAGCCCACGAGTCGATCCACATCGACAACCTCGGCGTGTCCCCGCTCCAGGACCGGGTGCCCCTCCTGATCGGGGGGCACGGCCGCCGGGTGGTCGCCGCCGCCGCAGCGCACGCCGACGTGTTCCAGTTCACCGGCCTGACCCACGGACCCGACGGCGCCCCTCGCACCAGCGGGTTCGGCCTCGCCGACCTCCGCCGACGGGGCGAGTGGCTCGACCAGGGGGCCGGGGACCGCACCGCCGCGATCGAGCGCTCGGCGCTGGTGCAGCTCACCGCGTGCGGACCCACCGTCCCGGCGCCGGCCGAGATCGCCGCCGACTTCGAGATCGACGAGACGACGGTCATCGAGTCGCCGTTCATCCTCTCCGGGTCGGTCGAGCAGATCGTCGACAAGGTCGAGCGGCTTCGTGAGGACCTGGGCATCACCCACTACGTGATCCGCGATGCCGAAGGCTTCGCCCCGGTCGTCGAGGCGCTGACCTGAGCCCGTCGTCGAGTCCGGTGGACCCATACCGTTCTTTGAACGCGTTCAGATAACCGGGCTATCGTCGGTGGATGGCGAGACCGGCGGCGTCCGACGAGCAGCGGGCCGAGCAACGTAACCGCATCCGCCGGGCCGCGGCTGAGCTCTACCGGCAGGACGGACTACCCGGGCTCTCGGTACGGGCGGTCGCAGCCCGAGCCGGGGTGTCGACCGGCCTGCTGTACAGCTACTTCGCCAACCTGTCGGAGCTGCTCCGCACCCTCTGGATGGGGCCGGTGGGCGAGCTGGGGCGGACCCTGGCGGCGATCGAGTCCGCCGAGGAGGAGCCGGTCACCCGTATCGAGCGGCTGCTCGAGGCCTACATCGCCTTCACGATCGAGCATCCCGACGTCCACCGAGGCCTGCTGCTGTTCGTGCGGCCCCCGTCGTCGCCATCGCCGACACCGGCCGACCCCGATGGGCTCGTGCTCCATGCGGCCTTGCGGCGGGCCATCACCGAGGGCCAGCGCACCGGCGCGGTCCGGGCCGGCGATCCGGCGATGGTGGCCCAGGTGCTGTGGTCGGGAGTGCACGGTGCGCTCGGACTGCCGGTCAACGTCGACAGCTACGCCCTCACGCCCGGCCCCGAACTAGCCGCCGCCATGGTCGCCACCCTCCTCTCCGCCATCACCACCGATCCCTAGGAGCCCGCCATGACCATCCTCGACGACCCCCGCCCGATCTCTGCCGACTCCCACGTCGTCGAAGGCCCGGCCGTGTTCGACGGCCTGGCCGAGCGCTTCGGCGACGACGCCCCCCGGGTCGTCACCGACGACGAGCGCGGCGGCGATCACATCGTCATCCCGTCCCAGCCCAAGCGGGCGGTCAACGTCGGCATGATGGCCTTGGCCGCCACCCGGCTCGACTACGCCGAGCCGGTGGCTCGCCGACGGGGCCACAAGCCCGACACCGGGACCGTCGACGACCCCGAGATCCGGGCCTACCTGACCGGTGGCTACGGCGCCATGCGGCCCGGCCTGGTCGACGGTGCCCGGCGGGGCGACGACCAGGACGTCGACGGCCTGGCGGCCGAGGTCCTCTATCCCGGCTACTTCGCCATGTTCGGCCTCAAGAACACCGAGCTTCAGCTCGCCTTGGAACGCAACTACAACGACTGGCTCCACGAGGCGTGCCAACGGTCAAACGGTCGACTCCACGGGTTGGCCGCCCTGCCGGTCCAGAACCCCGACGATGCCATCGCCGAGCTCGACCGGGTGGTCGACCTCGGCTACCGGGGTGTCATCGTGCCGACCAACGCGCCCAGGGGGCGCTGCTACAGCGACGCCGATTACCGACCGCTCTGGGCCCGGGCCCAGGAGGCCGGACTCCCGGTCTCGTTTCACGTCGGCTGCATCTCCCACGTGCCGGACTGGATGAAGGCCAACGCCGGACGAGACCCGATCGCCGCCTACGCCGGGACCGCCGCCCTGATCCATGACACGCTGGTCGACCTCCTGTGCCGAGGGGTGTGCCGATCGTTTCCCGACCTGAAGTTCGTGGTCGCCGAGTTCAACGCCGGGTGGCTGGCCCACTGGCTCGATCGCGTCGACCAGGGGTGGCAGCGGGAGTACGCCAAGGACCCGTCCGGTGACCGACCCGAACCGGTGATCGAGATCTGGAAGCGGCAGTTCTACGCCACCATCGAGGATGACCAGCCTGCGTTGCGGACCCGCGACCTCGTCGGCGAGGACAACCTGATGTGGGGGTCCGACTACCCGCACACCGACTCGACCTGGCCCTGCTCGACCGACGTCCTGGACGAGATGTTCGAGGACCACCCGCCGACCGCCAAGGAGAAGATCACCCGTCGGACGGTGGCCGAGCTCTACCACCTCTAGGGCTACGAACTGACGATGGCGTGGTGGTCGACGAAGCGGTCGACCATCGCCGCTCCCTGCTCGGCGGTCAGCCGCTCCCCCATCACCACGTGCCGGAGGATGGCGGGCCCCGTGACCTCGGCGACCAGGTCGGCGACCTCGCCCTCGACGGCGCCAGCCGCCACGGCACCCTCGATGGCGATCCGGAACGGCTCCAGGATCCCGGCGATGAACGCCTCGGCAGCGCGCCCGGCCCGCTCCGACCGTCGCCCGTACTCGATGCAGGCGGCGAAGAAGGCCCGTGCCGGGCGGTGCTCGAAACGGCCGATCAGGGTCGCCATCGCCCGGTGGAGGTCGGCCCGGACATCGCCGGTCGCCTCGATGCCGTCGGGGAGGGCGGTCGCCCGCTGGAGCATGATCTCGATCAGGTCCGCCGGCTCCGGCCAGTTCCGGTAGATCGTGGCCCGGGCGACCCCCGTCTCCTTGTGGAGCCGGGTCGGTGAGATCGCCGCTCCGCCCTCGTTGAGGAAGATCTCGAGGGCGGCCGGGAGGACCTTGGCCAGGGTGTCGTCGTGGGGGCCGGGGGGCCGGCCGACCGGACGGGGCGGATTCACGCCACGGACCGTACCACAAAGCTATTGACGATACGTTTCGTATTATCTGGGCTGGGCCGACGACTCGGCACGGCGGCCCGATGCCCCTCCGGCCGAGAGGGAATCGCTACCATCACGCCGTGGACGTCTCGATCTGGATCGACCCCATTTGACCGTGGTGCTGGATGACCTCCCGTTGGGCGGTCGACACCATTCAACCCCAGCGCGATCTGCGGATCAGCTGGGAGCCGATCAGCCTCCTGGTCAAGAACCAGCCGTCGGAAGACAACCCCTTCTACGCGGCCAACGCCTTCACCCACAACCTCCTGCGGGTGTTCGAGTCGGTCAAACGGGCTGAGGGTCACGAGGCGGCTCGCCAGCTGTACTGGCAGTACGGAGCCGTTCTCCACCACGACCGGGTCTCGGGAGCCGCCGACTTCGCAGCCGTCCTGGCAGGCGATGCGGCGCCGTTCCTCGCCGCCGCCGGGCTCGACCCGAGCCACAACCTGGCGTTCGACGACGCGTCGTGGGACGACCACATCCGGGAGCGGATGCAGGTCGGGCTCGACCTCACCGGAACCGACGTCGGCACCCCGATCCTGGCCTTCGACACCGCACGGGGCCGCAAGGGTGTCTTCGGACCGGTCATCAGCCGGATACCACCGCCCGACGAGGGCGCCGAGCTGTGGGACGCCATGGTCACGATGGCGACCATGGACGGCTTCTGGGAGCTGAAACGGACTCGCACGGAGGATCCCCAGTTCCCCGACCGCCCGTGACCGGGGCGGGCCGGAGCCGCACCGCCCGCTACCGGACCCGGTCCCAACCCTTGCGACGGGCCGAGATGACCCGATGCTTGACCCGCCACCCCGCCTCGGTCCTGACGACCTGGTCGTGGTACGACGCGGTGAAGACACGCCGCTCGGGCCGGAGCGCGATGATCCGGAACGACAGGTTCGCCCCCTCGGGGGTCTCGTCGGCATAGATGTTCGTCATCAGGTGGGATCGGGGGTGGTCGGCGTCGACGTCCATGTACCGCTTGATGGCGTCCAGACCCTCCAGGCGGGGCTCACCCAACTCGGTCAGATCGAAGACCGCGTCATCGGTGAAGATCCGATCGAGGCCGTCCCAGTCCCGATCGTCGATGGCATCGCCGTAGCGTCCCGGCAACTCGTGCAACTCCAACCGATCGCCGATGTCCATCCCGGTGCTCCCCCACGGTGACTACTGGTCAGCCCGAACCTACAACGAGGGCCGGCTCGTTCCGAAGTCGAGGCCGTATCGAGCGGGCTCGGATGGGATCAGGCCGGCTGAGCGCCTGGCTTGCCGTCCTCCACGACGAACGAGGCGGCGGTGGTGATCGCCCGGTTCGGCTCCTTGACGGTCTCCAGCACCCGGAAGTCCGAGGTCCAGGCGTCGGAGGTCAGCGAGCAACGAACGTAGCCGTGCACGTCGCGGCCGTTGCGGAGGTCGTCACCGTCCACGTAGCGGACGTGGGGGTTCGTCCCGAGGTTGGCGGTCATGATCGGGGCCCACGGTCCGACGCTGCTGATCGAGGTCCCCGACAGCTCGGTGGCCACCACCTCGGAGTTCGGATCGTCGACGTCGAGGAGCACGTCGGAGACGGCATTGACGTGCCAGTCGCCGCTGATCACCACCGGGTTAGAGGGGCGATGGTGGGCGATGGCATCGACGATCCGCTGCCGGGCCACCGGGCCGACCCCGACCCGAGCCGGTGCGGGGGGTCGTCCCGACCCGGTCGACGGAGGGCGAGGACCGGGCCGGGACGAGAGCTAGGCGAGAAAGACCCCGAGGAGGGTGACGACGGCGTCGATCTCGGTCGACGGTCGCAGCGTCACCTCCGGTCCCGAGACCGGGAGGACGAGGGCGCCCAACTGGCCGGCGATACCGGTCGGCGAACCGATCGTCAGCAGCGCAGCCGTCGCCGGGACGTCGTCCACGGTGAACGTCAGCGGGTTGTCGGGCCCGACCGGGCCATCGACGAGGAGCCTGGGCCCCGTGGGGATGAACAATCCGGTGGCCGACTCCGGCGCAGCGTCGTTGGTGAAGTACCCGACGACCTCCACCGTCAGCTCCGAGCCTCCGTCGTAGCGGAGCGAGCCGATCAGGTCGGGCGTGGGCTCGAGGAGCACCAGGCCCCGGCGGAGCGGGTTCTCGGGAGCGGCCGGCGCCCACATCAGCATCTGGTCGTAGGCGTCCGCCTCCGGTCCGATGCTGATCATGCCGCCCTCGGTCCCGACATCGGCCTGGATCTCGACGAGCACCGCAGAAGCCTGCTCGAAGGGGATGCCACCCCCGGTGGTGAAGGCGATATCGAGGTCACGTCCCTCGGTGGCCGTCTCCAGGTTGGCGATCTCGACCGGGTCGACGCTGATGAAGCGACCGGCGGAGCTGGCACCGGACGGCTCGAAGGCCCCGACCAGATCGACGACCAGGTGACCTCCGGCGCTGGACCGAATGGTCAGCTGTCCTTGTATCACGGGAACGAGGACGAGGTTGGTCGTCGTGCCACCGGCACCCCCGACCGTTATCGCCTCCACGGTGCCGGCCTGCCCGTCGACCAGCACCGAACCGGCTCGCTCGGTCGCCATGACCGAGATCGACAACGCCACCGCCGTCACCTGAGGGTCGACCACCAACGGATGGACGACGTCGGGTGGCGGAGGCGGGCTCCCCTCGCTCCGGGTGTCGAGCAGGCGCTCGTTCGGCCCGACGACGAACCGGGCCGGTTGCCGTCCGCCGAGCGCCAGGTCGGCCGGCACCTCGATCTCGCCCGGAGCATCGGACGGCGGTGGCGACTCGTCCCCGCCACCGGCTGGTACGTCGGGCGTCGACGTGCCGTCGCCGGCACCGGTGAGGTTGTTGCTCACCGCCGGGCCACCGGGCTCGGATGCCGCACCGCCACCAGCGTCGTCGATGTCGCTCCCTCCGGGAAGGAGGACCACCGCTGCCGCGGCGCCGGCCACGATGCCGATCGTGGCCACCACGACGGCGATGCGCCGCAGGAGGATCGTGCTCCGCTTGGGTTGCGCGGTCCAGAGGACCGTCAGGTTCTGGTCAGGTGTCATGGTCATCTCCCTCCTGCGACGCCCTGGTACGCCAGGTCATCGATCGGTTGTACGACCCAGCCTCCACCCGCTGGCCCGTCGACGCCGACGGTCTCGACGGTCGGCCCGACGCCGAGCCCGGACAGGGCGGCGCCGATGGCCACCCCCTCGCGGCTGAGATCGAGGCGGCGACGGACCGAACGGGGGATCAGTAGCCGGGGCCGCCCCGCACCGCGCTGCACCTCGATGAGACGGTCGGCGCTGACCCCGCCGATGGCTCGGTCGGCGCCGGCTGGCTCGGCCCAGCGCTCGTCGCCGTTTCGAACCACGTCCCAGCCACCGACGCGCACGGTCCCCGACCCGCCAGGATCCAACACCTCGACGAGGCGCATCGCCGCGACCGGGGCTGGGTCGACCGCGACGAGGCCGGCACCCAGCCGACCCACGAGAGCCTCCGCTTGCTCGACGCTCCATCGACGGACGAGGCAGTCGACCCCATGGGTCCAGCCGTCGGGGCGATCGAGTCGGAGCCGATCGACGAACGGATTGACGGTCACCACGATGGGTGCCCCAGCACCGAACCGCAGCCGGTCGAGCAGGCGCGCCACCCGTTCGGCCACTGGCTCGATCAGGCGTAGCTCGTCCTCGACGACGCTGCCCCGAGGGGGAACGTCCCTCGCAACGGCGGTCAGCCGGAGAGGCTCGGGGCGAAGCCCGGCAACGGTGAGCTGCGCACTCGACAGGTGGACGCCAACCGCAGCGCGGTGCGTCCTCAAGGCGAGCCAGTCGAGCATCGGGGCTAGCACCATGGTCATCTCCTCCTCGACGAATGGGCGGGGCCGGTGTCTTGCAGGTTCGATACGGCGCGAGGCAGCCGATCGGTTCCCGGGTCACCCGAGCCGATCGAACGCCCGGCCGATCGCCTGGTCCGGCCCACGCGCTGGACCGATCAGGTCAGCATGGCCGCACCCGCCGCCAGCAGCGCCATCTTGCGGTGAGGGCGGACCGCCTTGGGCCAGTGGAACGGGTCGACCTCCGCCCCCGAACGATCGGATGAGAGCCCCCACCGAACGTCGGGTGGGGTCCGGAACGACTCGCTCCGCTCGGTCCGGCACGAGACGTGGCGGTCGGCGGTATCGACCACCGAACACAACCACCCGCTCTGGACCACGACCGAGATCGGGCGGCGGGTGGCACCGGCGGCGCCCTCGACGACCAGGGCGCCCAGACGAGCGCCGACGAGGGCGGCCGGCGCCACGACCCTGACGTCGAGGCGGAGCGGCCCGGCGGCCTCGCCGATGACCTCACTCGGGCTTCGCCGATCGGGCGACGCCGCCAGCGGAGGCCACGACTGACCGCGATGGTCGACGCCGACCGGCACGCAGACGCCGGCCGCAGCAGGAGAGCTCAGCCGGAGGGATGCCAGGGTGACGCCGAGGGCTGCCGTCAACTCGTCCGGACGCTCGATCACCCCGGCGATCACCGTCCGGGGCTCGAGCTCACCGACGGCAACGCCCCGGACCCGCCTGGCCGCCGGATCGACGACCGCCACGACGACGAAGCGGTCGTCGTAGCTGATGCCGACCGCCGGCGGCGGTCCCGCGCCGACCCATCGCAGCGCCCCTCTCCCGAGTCGCCTCAACACGCCAGCCACACCGGAACGATAGTGACCGGCCGCATCGCCACCACCGAGCGGCTCCACCGCCCTGCGATTCACGGGCCTTCACGAAATCGCGAACCGATGACGGCCATGGGCCGTACGTCGAGTGACCAGGTGCGCCGGTGTGGCGTACCCCTTCACCGAGGAGAAGCAATGACCTTCACCGAGATCAATTTCGATGACGCCAGGTCTGCCGTCGAAGCCATCCGGCTCGCCGGCGACGAGTGTGGCCAAGCATCGACCGAAGCGACAGCCAACCTGGGGGAGGTCGACGCGGCCGTCGCCCAGCTCCGGGCGACCGAGGCCAACGTCACCCGGCTGCTCGACGAGCTCGACGCCGCCGTCACCGGCGCCCGGGACAACCTCAACAACGCGACCTGGGTCAGCGGCAGCCGCGACAACCTCGTGGCCGCCATCGCCGAGACCGAGGCCGCGGTCCGCACCGCACGGACCAACTACCAGACGACCTACAGCGAGGCGCTGGCCGCCGCCGAGCGGCTCCAGGTCTCGATCGAGGAGATCACGCGGGTCTTCACCGCCACCTGTGACCGTACCGGTCCGGCGTTCCTCGAGGCTGCCGGGGCCGGCGATCGCCACATCGCCGAGCACGAGCAGCTGTCGTCCAGCGGCATCTCGCTGGGCTGAGGCCGCTGACCCCACGACGCCTCGAGGAGGCCGCCCATGCCAACCAGTGATGAGCTTCGCCAAGCGTCGGCCGACCTCCAGGCGCTCGCCGAGGAGGTGCGAGGGATCAACCCGCCGGTCCTCGCCGCATCGGGACCCGACGTCCTGTCGGGCGGAAACCTCGGCGACTCGCTGGCCGAGTTCATCAGAGTTCAGCGAGTCGGAGGCATCGCCATCGCCGAAGACATCGACGAGCTGGCGCGATTCGCCGGCGCTGCGGCGGCGGTCAGGGAAGCCCTCGAGCTCGAGGTAGCCCAGAACGAGACCATCGACGCAACCGCCACCTGACGACCATGCGACTGACGGTTCGAGACAACGACTCCATCGCCGATGTCGATGTCACGATCGTCGACCCGGAGGTCCCGATCGGGGAGGTCTACACCGCCCTCACCGGTCGGGCTCCCGGGTCGACCGTCGTCGTCGATGGCTGGCCCTATCGCCCAGACGATGCCATCGGCGTCGTCCCTCTCCACAACGGGTCGGTCATCGGCGGCGACGTCTCCACGCCCGTTCCCTCGCCAACCGGTGAGGGAACGGGCGGTTCCCGCTATCGACTCACCAAGATCGCCGGTCGCGACGCCGGCCTGACCTGGCCGCTCCAGTCCGGCACGATCGATGCCGGCCTCGGTACCGGCGACCGACCGGACCGGCCACACTTCCGGATCGAACTCGAGGGCAATCGCCCGCCGACCGTGTCCCGACTCGGGGGCGGCACCGTGTTGGTCGACGGCGAGCCGATCATCCACGACGAGGACCAGACATTCGAGCGGGTCGGCACCGGGCCCGACCTCTTCCGGATCGATCGTGACGACCTCCCGCCGCCGCCCCCTCTCCCCCTCACCGAGAACGGGCGGGTTCCCCACCAGCGACCGCCCCGCCCGACACCTCCGCCGCCGCCGACCATGCCGCCCCGACCGGACCTGCCGAAGGACCCCCAGGAGGGCGGGACGTTCTCCTGGGTGGTGCTGATCGTTCCGATCCCCCTGGCCATCGGTGCCGCCTTCTTCTTCCGCAGCCCGTTCTTCCTGCTGTTCATCATCATGTCGCCGCTGCTGGCCGTCGGCCGGTTCTTCGAGGGAAAGCGTCGAGCCGCCAAGGATCGTCGCCGCTACGACACCGAGTACGCCGAACGAGCCGCGGGCTACGCCGCGGCGATGCGGGCGTGGCGGGCCGCAGCCCACCACCACCGCCACGAGGTCCGGCCCGACATCGGGCAGCTGTGCGAGACCGTCCGAGCCCGGGAGCCCAGCCTGTGGCAGCGACGACCCGGCCACCAGGACTTCCTGAACGTCGACATCGGCTTCGGCGACCTCACCCTCGATCTCGAACCGACCGACTACGACGCCGTCGATGCGATCGGCCTCGCGGCCAAGACGATCACCGCCGTTCCGATGACCGTCGACCTCGCCGAGGCGGGGGCGATCGGGATCGTCGGCGCCCGCTCCCGATGCCAGGAGCTCGCCGCCGCCCTCCTGCTCCAGACCACGATCGGCCACGGACCGGCCGACGTCCTGATCGGCCTCCTCGTCGAACCATGCGCCATCCCCGCCTGGGACTGGTTGAAATGGGCGCCCCACCTCGAAGACGATCGAGGCTTCCGCTACCTGGCGACGAGCGAAGCGAGCGCGGCGTCGCTCCTGGCCTCGCTTCCCCCGCCACCGACCGATCGACGGAGCGGGAGCAGGCCTCCGCTCCCCAACCCGGTCCCGGTCATCGCCGTCGACGGAACCCCGTTCCTGGCGGGAAGCTTCACGGCGCTCTCGACCGCGGTCCGCAGCGGCGCAGCCCGGGCCATCGTCATCGCCGAGCGGGCGGACCAGCTACCGGCGATCTGCTCGGTGGTTGTCGACGTCGGCGACGACGACCTGGCGACCATCGCCTCGATGGCGTCGGGTCCCCTCGGCCGCAACGTCACGCCGACCCTCATGGATCGGCGGATCGGGGCCGACATCCTCCGGCGCATGTCGGCGTTCAGCGACCCGGAGCGAGCCGAGGAAGGTTCCGATCTGCCGTCGCGCTGCGATCTGCGGTCGCTGGTCGGTGGGGATCTCTCGGCGGCGGTCATCGAGCGGCAGTGGACCCGGCGGGCCAAGAACCCGGCCGGGGTGATCGGCGTGGCCCAGCACGGTCCGCTCCGGCTGGACCTGGTCGACGACGGACCCCACGCCCTGATCGCCGGCACGACCGGTTCGGGCAAGAGCGAACTCCTTCGCACGCTGGTCGCCGCGTTGGCCTGGGGACATGGCCCCGACCAGCTCAACTTCGTGTTGGTCGACTTCAAGGGGGGCGGGGCCTTCGACGCCTGCGCCGACTTCCCCCACACCGTCGGGGTCGTGACCGACCTCGACGAGCACCTGGCGGCTCGGGCCCTCCGGTGTCTCAAGGCCGAGCTGCGGTACCGGGAGCGCAAGCTTCGGGCTGCCGAGGTCAGCGACCTCCGCGACTACGAGAACCCCGACGACCCGCTGGCCCGTCTCGTGGTCGTCGTCGACGAGTTCGCCACGCTGGCTGCCGAGTTGCCCGACTTCATGGCGTCGCTGGTCGACATCGCTCAGCGAGGGCGGAGCCTCGGTATCCACATGATCCTCGCCACCCAGCGACCGAGCGGCGTGGTCGACGCCAAGATCAGGGCCAACACCAACCTCAGGATCTCGCTCCGGGTGCAGGACATCAGCGATTCCGACGACGTGATCGGCGACCGCCGAGCGGCGGCCATCGATCGCCGGTCGCCGGGCCGGGGCTACGCCCGATTGGGGGCGTCGGAGCTGATCCAGTTCCAGACCGCCCTGGTGTCACAACCGACGACCACCGATACCCCGCTTCCGCTCCGGGTCAGCCGGTTCGACCTCGGTCGTCCGATCGGCCGCGCCGCCGACCCAGCGTCCACCGCCGAGGAAGGCCCCGCCGGGCCGACGGACCTCGAGACGCTGGCGGCAGCTGCGACGACCGCATCGACAGCCCTGGGGCTGCCCCCGCCCCGGGTTCCGTGGCCGGCCCCGCTGCCCGCCATGGTCGAGGCGACGACGCTGTCGGGGGCGGATCACCCACCGCCGTGGACCGCCCCGCTCGGCGTGGCCGACCTCCCCGATGAACAGCGAACCGAGACCTTCTGGTGGACGCCGGAAGTCGGCAACCTCGCCATCTACGGCACCGACTCCGCTGCCACCTCCGACGTGGTCGCCACCCTGGTGGTCGGCCTGGCCCGAGGCAACGACCCCGACACCGCCCACGTGTACCTCGTCGACTTCTCCGGAGGTGGCACGCTGTCCCAGCTGGCGGGGCTGCCCCACGTCGGGGCGGTCATCAACCCCGCCGACGAGGAGCGGTTCATCCGGGTCGTCGACCTTCTCGAGGACGAGCTGACCGCCCGGAGCGAGATGGCCCGGGAGTCGGGCATCGCCCGGATCACCGAGGAGTCCGGCCTCCCGCTGATCGTCGTGGTCATCGCCAACTACGGTGCCATGCTCGGCTATCTCGAGGAGACGAACCAGTTCGAGCTCGGCGCCCGATTCGAACGGCTGGTTCGAGATGGCGCCAACCTCGGGTTGTTCGTCGTGGCGACCGCCAACCATGAGCGGGGCATCCCGGCCCGGGTTGCCGGGCAGATCGAGTCGAGGCTGATCCTCCGGATGGCCGACCCCAACTCCTACAGCGCCTTCGGCCTCCGTCAGCGTGACCTGCCCGACCTCGGAGCGGGTCGGGCCGTCGATCCCGGTACCGGTCTCGAGATCCAGACCGCCCGCTACACCGAGCTCGACGCGATCATCAGCCGATGGCCGGCCGCCGGTGGCACCCGCGGCCCGGCCGGCGTCGAGGTCTTGAGCACCGATGTGCGACCCGACGGGGTGATCGACCAGTCGCGGGCCACCAAACGGGTGTGGCGCCTCGCCGTCGGCCGGCTCCACGCCGACCTCGGCCTCGCCACCCTCGATCTCCGGCCGGGGACCAACGTCATCGTCTCGGGAAGCTCGGGGAGCGGCAAGACCACCGCCCTCCGAGCGCTGGCCGTCGCCGCTCGAACCGCCGACCCCGAGTGCCAGCTCCTCGTCGCCGGCGACGAGGATCACTGGCCGGTCGAGGTCACCGAGCTCGATCCCGACATCATCGACGACGAGCGGCGCACGCTGATCCTCATCGACGGCATCGCGACGGTCCCCGACGCCACGGCCAAGGCGCTGGAGGCCGTCGACCCGGCGACGACCTGGATCGTCGTCGCCGATTGGCCCGAGGCGCTCCAGAGCATCCCTCCGCCGTGGCTCCGCAAGATCACGGCTTCTCGAACCGGGATCCTGCTCCAGCCCCAACCCGACCATGGCGACCTCCTCCGGAGCCGGCTCCCGATGAGAACCGCCAAGGACCTCCCCGCCGGCCGTGGCTTCATCGTGGCGTCCGGCGTGGCCCGCATGCTCCAGGTCGCCAACGTCGAACCCTCGGCATCGAGCGATCCGACCGACGCCACCGGAGACGGTCGCCCGTCCTCCCGCCCTCAGCCCTGACCGCGGCTCCGGCCGGGATCGGGGGGAGGCCACTGCGCCGAGGACGGACGGTTGCGGCCCTCGGCCACCGACGGCGCCTCGTCGACGCGGATTTCGACGCGAGGCTCGACCCCGAGCCCGGCCAGCGCCGCACCGATGGCCAGACCGTCCCGATCGAGCTCGAGTAGTCGCTTCGCTCTGCGGGGAGGTCGGAGTTCCCGACCGACGGCGTCGGTCAGGGAACCGAGCCGGTCGGCACCCGCTGCTGGGCCGGGCGCATCGCCGCTCACCGCCTCCGCCCATCGCCGGTCGGTGTCGCGGGCCACCAGCCACCGTCCGGTGGCGACGATGCCGGCCGCTCCCGGGGCGACGAGCTCGACCAACCGGAGCAGGGCGGCGGGTGCCGGGTCGGCCTGGACGTTCCTCAGCCCGGCCTCGGCCAGGAGCGCCACCGCCCGATCGAGCACCCGCCGGTCGACCGGACAGGGAGCCACCGGACCGGTGGTCGTCGCGCCCAGGTCGAGCGACATGACACTCGGCTCCACGATCACCACGGCTGGCTGCGCCCAATCGACGGCGAACGCCTCCAGGCATCGCCGCAGGCCGGCCGCCACCGCCTCGCCCGCCCGGGTCGGATCCACAACCTCCCGTCCGAGGGCGACCAGGCGGAGGGGCGAGGTGCGCACGACGACGACGGTGAGCACCTCGTCGGTCAGCGAGACACCGATCGCGCTCCGGCCACGCCGGAAGCCCAACCAATCGAGCAGACGAGCCGGGAGCATCGGGTTCGTGGCCTCCTGGGAACGGTGTCGATCGTAGCCGCCGGCCTCGGCCATGCGAGACCTCGCCGGTCCGGGGCCGGCTGCTCGTCTTCCACCCGTGCCGCGTCGACTCCAACCGTCCCCACCCCAAGAGCAAACACGGTGGGCTCATGGTCGAACGAGGCGAGAAGTGGGCAGCCAACCTCTGGTTCCGGGAACGTCAGGTCCGCCCGGCACCGCGGTCGCCCCGATCGGGCGACTTCGGCAGGGTGGTCTGACGGCCGTCCCCGATCCTCGACGGCTTGCCCCTCATCGGCGGCGTCCGGTACAAACGGCCGGCACCCGTCCCGTGGTCACGGCCGACCGGGACGGGCCTTCACTCGGCCGTCTGGAGGGTCCGGTTGGCGTCGACGCCGACAACCGAATCGAGTCGTCAGGCCGGGGTCGACTCGCCGACGGCGTGGCGGGTGGCGTTGGCCGCTGCGGTCGTCGTCGGGGTCTCGTTCGGCAGCCTGTACTCCTTCGGGGCGTTCTTCGACGCGATGGCCGACGAGTTCGCCGCCGGCCTCGGCCCCACCAGCACCGTGTTCGGTCTGACCGTCTTCCTGTTCTTCGGCACCGGAGCCGCCTCCGGCTTCCTGGCTGACCGGTGGGGTGCCCGCCCCCTGGTCTGGGTGGGTGGGACGCTGTTCGCCCTCGGCCTGTACGGCACATCCCGGGCCACCGAGCTGTGGCACGGCTACGTGACCTTCGGGCTCGGCGCCGGCCTCGGCGGGGGGATCTTCCTGTCGTCGTTGTTCGCCGTGGCCGCCGGCTGGTTCGTCCGGTATCGGGGCATCGCCCAGGGTGTCGTCGCTACCGGGAGCGGGCTCGGGACCCTCCTCCTCCTGCCGCTGTCCGACCGGATCATCGAGACCGACGGGTGGCGGCACGCGTTCGTCGTGCTGGCGATGATCAGCGCCGTGGTGTTCGCCGTCGGCGGGGCCCTGATCGCCAAACCGCCCGTCGAGGCCCCGCCCCCCGTCCGATCCCACCTCCGGGCGGTCCTCGGGAGCTCGGCCTTCCGTCGACTCACGCTCAGCGGCGCCCTCCAGTCGGCATCGGTCATCTCGGCCTTCGCCTTCCTCGTCCCGTTCTCGACCGACGCCGGCATCTCCTCGGCGACCGCCGCCCTCCTCGTCGGCCTTGTGGGAGCGGCCAGCATCGTCGGCCGGCTGGCGCTGACCGGGTTCTCCGGCCGGTTGGGCCCCGTCCGCACGCTGCAGCTGGCGTTCGTGGCCCAACCGGTGGCCTTCCTGGTGTGGCTGGCCGCCGGCGATCGACTGTGGTTGCTCCTCGTCTTCGTCGTCGTGCTCGGGGTGGCCTACGGGGGATTCGTTGCCGTCGTCGGGGTGGTCGTCGCCCATCTGTTCGGGGTCCGGGGGTTGGGGTCGATCATGGGCTGGGTCTACCTCTCGGCCGGCGCCGGCAGCCTCGTCGGTCCGCCCCTCGTCGGATACATCGCCGACTCGACGGCCAGCAATCGGTGGCCGATCGTCACCGTCGCCGTACTGTCGGCGATGGGGGCCCTGACCGTGCTGCGCCTCCAGCGGGAGCCGGTGGCCGGTCTGGGCGGTGGTCAACCCCCGGAGCGGTAGCGACGCGAGACCGGGCGGTCGTGCCTCTACGGTGGTGGCCATGACCGTCGGTGCGTCGGAGCCGCAACACGAGCACCCGACGGCCACGACGACATCGTCTGCGGCCGGTGCGCTTCGACCGACCGGGCGCCGTGCCCCGGGGGGCCGCATCGACGGCCTCGACGTCGCCCGGGCGCTGGCGATGGCCGGCATGGTGGTCGTCCACTACGTCTGGCCCGACCAGTCCGGGGTCCCGGCCGACCTCCTGGCCCGCGGCATGCTGGGCCGGGCGATGCCGCTGTTCATGGTCCTCGGCGGCATCGGGGTCACGATCCTCGCCAGTCGCCGGCCGGACAGCGACGCGACCCTGGTGGCCCGGGCGGCGATCCTGTTCCTGATGGGCCTCGTCGTCGATGCGATCAGCGAGTGGGTGGCGGTGGTCCTGCAGTCCTACGGGCTGTTCTTCGCCCTCGCTCCCCTGTTCCGTCGGTTGCCGACCTGGGCCCTCGCCGGATCGTCGGCCCTGGTGGCGGTGGTCGGGAGCTGGACCTTCCAGGTGATGGGGACCTTCCCCCGAACCTCGACCTCGTTCGACGATCTCGCCGACCCGATCGGTGTCATCCGGTCGTTGGTCGTCGACGGGTACTACCCCTTCTTCCCCGTCGCCTCGTTCTTCCTGCTCGGCATGGTCCTCGGGCGGCTCGACCTCCGCAGCCGGAACGTCGCAGCCACGTTGGCCGCCGCAGGTTTGATGATCGGGGTCGGCTCGATCATCGTCGTCAACGGCATCATCTCGGCCAACGACCTCGACGTGGCCACCTTCGAGTCGGCCCGACGATCGGTGAACCCCGACGGCTTCGACACCGCCCGGTTCAGCTGGAGCCGGCTGCTCCACCTCCGGGGCCACTCCCAGATGCTGGCCTGGGTCATCAGCGCCGCCGGAACGTCGGTGGCCACGATCGGTGTCTCGTTGCTGATCGCACGACCACTCCGCCCCATCCTCGGGCCGATCCTGGCGCTCGGCCGGCTGGCCCTGACCTTCTACGTCTTCCAGGTCGCCCTCACCCAGGTCATCACCCGACCGACCGACACGCCGTTCCGCCAGGAGCTCATCACCGCGGCGGCGATCTACGTCGGGTTCATGGTCATCGCCACGATCTGGACCACCTTCTTCCGGGCCGGGCCGCTCGAAGCCCTCGTCCGGGCGGGATCCGGGCCGGGTATGTGGGACGCCTTCACCGGCGGTGGGATCAACCAGCCGGAACGTGCTGGCCGTGGCCCAGGTCGGTGAGCGTCGCCCGGAGGGCGTCGGCCACCGCATCGAGATCGGCGGGATCGGCCGAGGCGTCGGCGTTCCGGAAGTCGAAGTCGGCCATCGTGTCGGTCGGAACGACGTGGACGTGGGTGTGGGGCACCTCGTAGCCGGCGATCAGCAACCCGATACGGGCGCAGGGAAACGCCTGCTGCTGGGCCCGGCCGACTTCCCGGGCGACCGACATCAGATGGGTGGCGGTCGTGTCATCGAGGTCGACCCAATGGTCGACCTCCTCCCGGGGGATGACCAGACAGTGCCCCCGGTGCAGCGGTCGAATATCGACCATCACGACGCACGTCGGGTCGTCCCACACGATCCGACCCGGGATCTCGCCGGCGATGATTCGAGAGAAGATCGAGGCCATGGCCGGCCAGGGTAGGCCGCCGGCTCGACCCTCGGAGGCCGACCGGCCATGCTTTCCGGATGGTCGAACCGAACGAGGCAGCCACCGACGAGCCGATCCTCTACCGGGTGAACCGGGGCGTCGCCACCATCACCCTCAACCGCCCGGAACAGAAGAACAGCCTCTCCCCCGACCTGATCGCCGGCCTCGCTGGCCGGTTGGCCGAGGCCATGGGCGACGACGCGGTACGGGTCGTGGTCTTGACCAACACCGGCAACACCTTCTGTGCCGGTGCCGACCTCAAGGCCGACGCTCCGGGCCAGTCCAGCGACGACCCGGCGAACGGCGACCGACCAGCCCCGACCTTCGTCGACGTGTTCAACCTGATCCTCGACGGGCCCAAACCGGTCCTGGGGCGGATCGACGGCCACGCAACCGGCGGCGGCGTCGGCCTCGTGGCGGTGTGTGATATCTCGGTGATGCGGGACGACGCCAAGATCGGCTTCACCGAGGCCCGGATCGGGGTCGCCCCGGCCGTCATCTCGGTGGTCTGTCTCCCCAAGATGAGGCGGGCCGACGCCAGCGAGTTGTTCCTCACCGGGGAACGGGTGACGCCGGCGAAGGCGGCCGAGGTCGGTCTGATCAACCGGGCCGTGGCGGCCCCCGAGCTCGACGAGGTCCTCGACCGCTACGTGTCGATGATCGTCAGGTGCGGCCCGGGAGCCTTGGCAGCCTGCAAGGAGCTGATCGCCAAGGTCCCGGATCTCGACCGGGCGGAGGCGTTCGCCTGGACCTCCGAGCTGTCGCAGGCGTTGTTCCGGTCCGACGAGGCGGCCGAGGGCATCGGGGCCTTCCGGGCCCGCCGGGACCCGGCCTGGCTCCCCCGGTGAGGTGACCGGACGCCCGAGGGCGCCGGCGCCGGTCGCTAGTCCAGGTCGGGGTAGATGGAGGGCGGCGGGCCGGCGGTCCCCGGTCCGTCGCACACCCAGCAGCGGGAGGTGGCCGGACCGGTCCACGCCACCTCGCAGGCGATGCAGCTCATGCGCAGCCCGACCCGCCGATAGCGGGGGACCAGCGCCGCGGTGGAGGCTCGGAGCCCTGCGGTGTTCACCCCCCAGGTATCGGCCTCCGGGCGCGGAACTGTAGGGGCCCGTCGACCCTGGGAGCCGAGCGGCTCAGACCCGGTAGGCCAGATGGGCCACGGTCGCCATGTTGACCACGACCGTCCCGCCCAGCTCGGCGACCAGCGCCGCCACCGCGGCCATCAGCTCGGCTCGTTGATCCAGAGGCAGGGTCCGGTGCTCCGACTGGGAGCACAGCCACCCGATCAGGTTGGCCCCATCGAGGCGTCGCTGCCACAGGTGCTCGTGCCGGGCCCAGGACCGGAACCGTTTCGTGGCGGCGAACGGCTCGTTGGCCGGATCGAAGTCCCGCCCCTTCGAGCCGGGCAGGATCCCGGTGATCGACGGTGCCAGCTCGGCGTACAGCTGGGACATGGCCTCGCCGAACAACCCCTGGCGGAGGAGCGGCTGATGCCACAGCAACGCCAGCCGGCCGGCCGGCGCCAGCGCATCGGCCGCCAGGTCGTAGCCGACGTTGGGATCGACCCAGTGCCATGACTGGGCGGCGACGATCAGCCCGAACGAGCCGACCGGCAACCTCGCGGCCTCGAGCGTGGCGTGCTCGACCCGGGTCAGGCCCGGGCCGCAGGTCATCTCCAGCAACGCCGCCATCCGGGGGTCGGGTTCCAGCGCGTGGACCTGCTTGCCGAGGGCCAGCAGCGCCCGGGTCGCCTTTCCGGTCCCGGCGCCGACCTCGAGCACCGGGCGGGGGCCGGTCTCGGCCACCACCAGCTCCATCAGCTGCTGGGGATACCCCGGTCGGAACCGCTCGTAGAGGGCGGGATCCTCACCGAAGACCTGGGCTTGCTCAGACACCGGAACTCCTACGGGATGGCCGGCCCCGTTCGAACGCACGTCCCCGCTCACCACGAACCAAACCTAGGGCCGTGGGCCGACCGCGCCACCGCGGGGCCAAGATTGACCACCCCTCGGCAGCGGTTCAACGTTTTTCCAACCACCGGCCGCCACCATGACGGGAGAGGAGGGCCAGCGGGACGGCGATGGAGGGATCGCCCCCCCTGGCCCGATCTCCGACCGGTATCGGAGCCGGGCTCCGCTCGGCCGAGGGCCTCAGCCATCGAGCCGGCGTCTGGTCGCGTCCACGACCCAGGTCATTCCCAGCTCGGTCGCCAACCCGCTGGCGGCGCCGAGCAGCCGCTCGCTCTCCCCGGGGCGTC
This sequence comes from Acidimicrobiales bacterium, assembly GCA_965262175.1. GTDB lineage: Bacteria > Actinomycetota > Acidimicrobiia > Acidimicrobiales > SZUA-35 > CADEDH01. The sequence goes on from CBDHES010000002.1 coordinate 222,542, forward strand.
CCCGGGCCGATGCCAGCTCGACCCGAGCCAGCTCGGTGCGAAGCTGGTAGGGCCGCGACCCCATGGCGTCGTGGTGGGCCGCCGCCCGGTCGAGATGGTCCTCGGCCTCGTCGACGAGTCCGAGGAGGGTCGCCAACCGGGCCAGTGGAAGCGAGCCGCTCCCGTAGAACACGAGCCCGTTGACCAGCGTGATGACCCGCCCAGCAGCGCCGCCGAGCAGCCGGTAGAGCTCGGCCGCTCGGTCCCGGTCGCCCAGCGCCACGACGACGTCGGCGTAGAAGGCGGCCGGAGCGAACTGGAGGACCCCTTCGGCGTCGACGATCAACGGCGGGTCGCCGTACTCCTCGACGAGCTGGGCCGCCTCGGTGAGCTTCCCCTGATCGGCCATGACGAGGGCGAGGGCCATGCCGTAGGCCGGGCCCGGGTAGCCGGACAGCTTCCAGGCCATCATCGACTCCACCTCGGCCAGGCGACCCCGCTCCCGCTGCAGGTTCGCCCACTGGATGCCGAACAGGTCGACCGCAGCCGCCCCGACCCGCTCGTAGCGGGCCATGGCCGCCCCCAACGCCCGTTCGACGTCGTCGAACCGTCCTTCGTAGAGGTCGAGGGCGATCGGCATCGACTCCGCCATCATGGCCATCAGCGGATCGTCGAGCCGCTTGCTGGCGGCGATGGCCGACGCCGTGAGCTCCCGAGCCTGCTCGGGCCGACCGTGGTCGACGGCCACGACCTGAAGGTGACGGGCTGCGGCAACGTCCAGGTTGACGAGACCGTGGGCCGCCGCCAGCTCCCGGGCCTCGGACGCCAGTCGCCACCGGTCGGCTGCGTCGAGGTAGCGCTGGTGCGACGTCAGCTTCTGGCTGAGAATCCCGGCGACCAGCTCGGGGTTGGCGAGATCCCGTGCCTCGTCGAGGGCCCGACCGAGCAGGTCGACCGAGCGAGGATGATCGTGCTCGGCGCCGAACAGCTGGGTGGCGTAGGCGACCCGGACCATCGCCCCCCAGCTCCCGGGGCCGAGCTTCTCCAGACACTCCTCGAGCATCTCCAGCGCGGGGCCCGGCGGGTTCCAGTAGCCGAGCCACTCGAGGCCCCGGAGCTCGTCGGCGGCGCCTTGGCCGCAGTAGACGAGGGCGGCCCTCACCATCGTCTCGATGTCGCCGGCCCGGCGGGCGAGACGGAACGCCTCGCGGGCCGCACCATGGGTTTCGGCGATGTGTTGGAGGTGCTTGCTGGCCTGGGCCTTGTCGACGAGGAGCTCGGCCCGGAGGAGATCATCGTCGGATCGATCGAGGGCGGTCAGGCCCCGGTCGATCAGGTCGACAGCCCGACGATGGTCGTGGAGCGCGGCGCTGGTGCGGGCCGCCTCGAGCGCTGAGGTCGCCGCGGCCGTCGAGTCGCCGATCATGACCCCCTGCAGGTAGTGATGGGCGAGCTGGCCGATCGGCACCTCGCTGCGGAGGAGCGCGTCGGCGATCCGTCCATGGAGCCGACCCCGGCGAGCGACCGACATCTGAGCGACCACGCTCTCGGCGATCACCGGGTGGGTGAAGACGAACTGGGCGATCGCTCCCGGATCCTCGGTCAGGATCCGCGCCGCGAGCAACGTCTCGAGGGCATCGGTCAACCCATCGGCGTCGAGGCCCGTCAGTTCGGCGAGTAGCTCCTCCCCGAAGCCGCCCGGGCACAGCGCCGCGACCGTGACAAGCTGGCGGCACGGCTCGGGAAGGGCCAGCAACCGGGCGTTGACGGCGTCGCGGAGGTTCGATGTCAACCCGACCGACGCCGGCTCCGACGATCGAACCAGCTCGGCGAGGAACAGGGGATTGCCTCCGGTCCGACGGTGAAGCCGCTCGGCCTGGATCCGCTCCAGTTGGGGGCCGCCCAGGGCCCGCCACAGATCGCCGACGTCCAGGCGATCCAGCCCCCGCAGCTCGATCTTCATCGCCCCGCTGAGGGCGCCGACCTCGGCCAGCGCGCCGGCCAACTCGTCGTCGACCGACTCGGTGTCTCGCCAGGCGGCGACGATTGCCACGGGGCGTCCGGCGAGGCGGTCGGCGACGAAGGAGATCAGGCGGACCGACGCCGGGTCGGCCCAGTGCAGGTCATCGAAGCACAGGACGAGCGCCCGCTCATCGGCCAGGCGATCGAGGATGCCCACAACGGTCTCGGGGAGCACGAGCGAGTCCCGCAACGCCCCCGTCCGCTCGCCGAGCCGGGCCGGGACCTCGGGAACGAGGGCGCCGAGCTCGGGCCCCCGACCCCCGACGGCGCACGCCAGGGTCTCGTCGTCGATCTGCTCGGTCAGGTCCAGCAGAACGGCCCGCCACACCGACAACGAACCCGTTTGGCGGCCCGGGAGACCGGCTCCCACGGCAACGGCCCGGCCGTCGCCGACCGCCAGCTGGGCGAGATGATCGAGCAGGTGGCTCTTTCCGATCCCCGGCTCGCCGGTCATCGCCACCAGCCCTCCGCCTCCCCCGGTGACCCGGGGTCGAGCGAGCTCCACCGTCTGGCCCCGGCCGATGATCGGCGGCCCCTCGGCCCCGAGCCCGGAGGCGGGACCACCCCGGGACGGTGTTGCCTCCGAGCCGGGCGGTGTGGTCGGGCGGTGCAGGCCGGGGTCGTCGGCCAGGATCCGGGCCTCGAGGTCCTGGAGCGCCACCGACGGCTCGAGCCCGGTGGCCTCGATCGAGGCCCGTCGTCCCGACTGGTAGACCTCGATCGCCTCGGCCGATCGGCCGGCCCGGTGGTAGGCCACCATCAACTGGGCCCGGAGCCGTTCCCGGTGGGGTTCGGCCTCGACCGAGCGGGCCAGGTCGGGGATCACCTGATGGTGCTGGCCGAGGGTCAGCATCCCGTCGTAGCGGATCGCGAGCGCCTCGGCCCGTAGTTCTCGTAGTCGATCGACCTCGCCGGAGAAGGCGACCAACGGGCTGTCGTGGAGGTCCTCGGAACGCCATCGGGCCAAGGCCTGTGACGCCCGTTCGATCGCCTCGGCGGGGCGTCCTCGCTCGAGGGCCTCGGCCCCGGTCCCGACGTCGGTCTCGAAGGCGACGGTGTCGATTGCGCTCGGCTCGACGACCAGTGCGTAGCCGGGCGGTCGGGTCACCACCAGCCGGGCTCGATCGCCGGGCCCACGATCGGGTTCGAGAGCCCGGCGGAGGTGGGAGATGTAGGAGCGGATCGTCACATACGGTTTGCTCGGCGGGTCACCGGCCCACACCAGCTCGACGAGCCGATCGGTCGAGACCACGTTCGATCGGGCGAGGATCAGCGCCGTGAGGACGAGGCGCTGCTTGGCGCCGCCCACCTCGATCCGCTCGCCTTCCCGACCTTCGACCTCGAGGGGACCGAGGAGAGAGATCCGCAACCCGGCACCCTTCTGACATCCGCGATCACAATCTCGGCCGAGGGTACCGGCCCGCCCCGCCCCGAGCCCGTTCGGTGCCCGCAGCGGGAGGCTTCACCCAGTCCGGCTGCCGTCGACCGGCTCGCCCGGTCGGTCGGCGGTGCTGACTGCGGCGTCGTCGAACGTCGCCATCTCGGTCGCCGTCCGCGCCGCCGCCACGACCAGGGGGTAGGCCAGTGCGGCACCGGTCCCCTCACCCAGGCGGAGGTCGAGATCGAGCAGCGGATCGAGGCCGAGGTGATCGAGCGCCACCGACGCCCCGGGCTCGACCGAGCGGTGACCGGCGATCAGGTATCCGGTGACGTCGGGGCACAGGCGCTCGGCGACCAACGCGCCGGCCAGGGCGATGAGACCGTCGACGATCACCGGCACCCGGGACGCTGCCCCCGCCAGGCAGACACCGGCCAGGGCGCCGATCTCGAGCCCTCCCAACTCGGCGAGCAGGCCGAGGCCGGACTCGACCGGAGGCTCGCCCGACCGCCCGGACACCGATCGGGTCGGGGTCGAGTCGGCGGCCCGGGCCACGGCGCGAGCCACGACGGTCACCTTGTGGTCGAAGGTCGGATCGTCGACCCCGGTCCCCCGGCCGGTCACCTCGGCGGCCGCACGGCCCGTGACCGCGGCCACGATCGCCGCCGACGGGGTGGTGTTGGCGATCCCCATCTCGCCGGTGATGAGGCACCGGTCGCCGGCTCGGACCCGGTGGAGGGCGATGGCCGCTCCGCGCCCGATCGCCGCCGCCGCCTCGGACCGGGTCATCGCCGGCCCATCGGCGATGTTGGCGGTCCCCGGCCGGATCGGGTCGTTGACCAGCCGGTCATGGTCCTCGATCGGCGTCGCCGCGCCGACGTTGATCGCCACCACCTCGAGACCGACGCTGGCCGCGATGGCGTTGATCGCCGCCCCTCCATGGCAGATGTTGGTGACCATCTGGGCGGTGACCGCCTGAGGCCAGGGGCTGACCCCTTCGGCGTGGACGCCATGGTCGCCGGCGCAGAGGATCACCGCGCCGGGGGAGGGTGACGGTGGCTGGTCCTCGTCGGCGATCGCCGCCAGCCGCCCGGCCAGGGTTTCGAGCCGCCCGAGCGACCCCGGGGGTTTGGTCAAGCGGAGCTGGTGGGCGGCGTGGGCCTCGACGACCGCCGGATCGACCGGTCGGATCGCTTCGATCAGGTCGCCGAGGTCGGGCCGTTCCGAGCTGCGGCGATGGCCGGTGACCGGGTCGCCCGGCCGGCCGGTCACAGCGCCTGGTTGGCCAGGGGAACGAGCACGACCCGGATGACCAGGATGACGATGATGACCGAGAAGTCGAAGCCCGCCATCGGGGGCAGCACCCGGCGGATCGGCTCGAGGATGGGCTCGGTGATCCGATGGATCCCGTCGACGATCGGGCGGAACGGCGAGTCGTAGGAGACCTGGAACCAGCTCACGATCGCTCGGGCGAAAAAGATGATCGTCACCACGTTGAGCAGGACGACGAGCGGGTTGGCAGAGAACATCCCTGCATAGTGCCCCAATCGGGCCCGGACCGCACCACACCCCGCTCCGCAGTGCGGGTCCGTTGTGCGATGCGGTCCGGGCCCAGGTCGATCACATCTCGAGCGCTTCGTGGACCTGGACGGTCCCGCCGCCGTCGAGCACCGGGCAGCCCTTGGCGTGGCCAACCGCAGCGTCGAGGTCGGCGACGTCGATCACGCTGTAGCCGGTCAACGCCATCGGCGCCCCCTCGGCCACGGAACCGTCGGGGCTCACCGTCTTGGCCGCGCCGAAGGGATTGCCGCCGTCGACCACCGCCGAGCCCATGCCCTCGAACCAGGCACCCCAGGCCGCCATGACCTTCTCGAACTCGGCCGGGTCGTCGGACATCCCGGCGCCACCGCTGTAGGCCAGCACAAACTTGCTCATGTCACCACTCCTTCGTTGATTCCTTCGTTGATTCGGTTCTCCGTGGACGGGCATCGCCGCCCGCCACACCGACCCGACGAACGGCGGGCGGCCGAATGGACCGTGGGATCGGGCCGGCCCCGGGGGTGGGTTCAACGAGCGGTTCGGGCCTATGGTCGGGGAGGTGAACGTCCTCGCCCGATTGAGCGCCCTCCGACCGGGCCGGGATCGGACCCCGCCCGAACCCGGCGACGACGACCCGTTCGTCGTCGCTCTCCGGAACGCCCTCGACGCCGACCGGGTGCGGATGGACGGCGCCCATCGGGCCCTCCTCAGCCATGACGCCTCGGTCTTCGAGGGCGGTGCTGCCGGCCCGGTCTGCTACCCGACAACGACCGCCGAGGTCCAGGCCATCGTGCGCCTGGCCGACGAGCACGGTCGCAACGTGGTACCCCGCGGTGCCGGGACCGGCCTGGCCGGCGGGGCGATCCCGCTCGGGGCGCCCGTCGTCGTGGCGGTGACGCGGATGAACCGCATCCTCGAGGTCGACACCGAGCACCGGTACGCCTGGGTCGAGCCCGGTGTCGTCAACCTCGACCTGACCCGCCACCTCCTCCCCCTCGGCTTCCACTTCGCCCCCGACCCGTCGTCGCAGCAGGTGTGCACGCTCGGGGGAAACGTCGCCAACAACTCCGGCGGCCCCCACTGCCTGGCCTACGGGGTGACCAACGCCCACATCCTGGCGATCGAGGTCGTCCTTCCTTCGGGCGACGTGGCGATGCTCGGTGGGCTCGAAGCCGAGGCTCAGGGCCTCGACCTCCGGGGGGTGTTCGTCGGCAGCGAAGGCACCCTCGGCATCGCGACCCGGATCTGTGTCCGCCTCACCCCGAACCGCCCCGAGGTGCGAACCCTGCTGCTCTCGTTCGACCGGGTGAACGACGCGGCCAACACCGTCAGCGGCGTCATCGCCGCCGGGGTGGTACCGGCCGCCATGGAGGTGATGGACCAGCGGATCACCGAGGCGGTCGAGAACTACGTCGGCGCCGGCTACCCGACCGACGCCGCCGCGGTGCTGCTCGCCGAGGTCGACGGACTGGCCGCCGGCGTCGAGCTCGACGCCGGCGTCATCGCCGAGATCGGCCGCCGCAACGGGGCGACCGAGGTCCGACTGGCGGCGTCCGAGGAGGAGCGTGCCCTCCTCTGGAAGGGCCGCAAGACGGCGTTCGGAGCGATCGCCCAGATCGCTCCCGACTACTACCTCCACGACACCGTCGTCCCCCGCTCGGCCCTGGCGACCGTGCTGGCTCAGGTCTACGAGATCGCCGAGCGGCACGAGGTGCTGGTGATGAACGTGTTCCACGCCGGCGACGGCAACCTCCACCCGCTCCTCATCTTCGACAGCCGCGAGCCGGGTGTGCTCGACCGGGTCCACGCCGCCGGAGCCGAGATCATCGAGGCGTCGCTGGCCGCCGGAGGAGTCCTGTCCGGCGAGCACGGCATCGGCGTCGAGAAGCAACGGTTCATGAGCGCCCTGTTCACCGCCGACGACCTCGACCACCAGGAACGGGTCCGTCGAGGGTTCGATCCGGCGTGCCGGACCAATCCCGGGAAGGTGCTGCCGATGGGCCACAGCTGCGCCGACATCGCCGCCCTGCGTTCGGTTCCCCAGGACGTGTGGGGATGACGGCCACCCTCGCCTCGACCGATCCGATCATCGACGCCTTCGCCATCGAGGTCGGTACCGGGGCGCCGGTCGCCATCGAGGGCCGCCGCACCCGGTGGGCTCTGGGCGGCGCACCGGACCCCGGGACCCGGCTGGTGTGGGCGCCGACCGGGATCGTCGACCATCAGCCCTACGAGATGACCGTCCGGGTCCGGGCCGGCACGACGGTGGCGGAGCTCCACGCCGTCCTCGCCGAGCACGGCCAGCGGACCGCCCTCCCCGACCGGGGTGGGACGGTCGGCGGTGCGCTCGCGGTGGGCGAAAACGACATCCGGGCTCTCGGCCTCGGCCTGGTCCGGACCGCGCCCCTCCAGGTCCGGTACGTGTCGGCCGAAGGTCGGGTCATCACCAGCGGGGGCCCGACGGTCAAGAACGTCTCGGGCTTCGACCTGCCCCGACTGCTCGTCGGCTCACTGGGGACGCTGGGCCTCCTGGCCGAGGTCGTCCTTCGAACCAACCCGATCCCGGCTGCGTCGACGTGGCTGGAGCTGGGCGACACCCCGCCGGGCCGGGTGCTCGACACCGTGGTGGCCCCGAGCGCCGTGCTGTACGACGGCCAGACGTCCCATGTGCTGCTCGAAGGGCACGGCCCCGACGTCGAGGCCGAGACCAGGGCCCTCGCCGGGATCGGCGACCCCCGACCGGTCGACGGGCCACCGCCGCTCCCCCCCCATCGATGGTCGCTCCCCCCGGCCGAGTTGGCGCGGCTGCACGACGCCGCTCCCGATCGGGACCTCGGTCGGGTCGTCACCGTCGCCGGGCTCGGCCTGGCCTTCGCCGACGAGCCCCAACCGATCCGTCCCCTGGCCGCTCCGGTGGCCGAGGTCGCAGCCCGCCTGAAGGCCAACTTCGATCCGACCGGTCGGTTGAACCCGGGCCGGGATCCGGGCCGGAAGTGACCCGGATGGACCTCCGACTCGACCCCGACGATCTCAATGCCTGCGTGCAGTGCGGCCTGTGTCTCCCCCACTGCCCGACCTACCGGGTGAGCGGTGACGAGACGCTGTCTCCCCGGGGGCGTATCAAGCTGATGCGCGAGGTCCAGGACAACGGTGCGCCGATCACCGCCGAGGTCCAGGAGGCGTTCGAGACGTGCATCCAGTGTCGGGGTTGTGAACCGGCGTGCCCCTCCGGTGTCCCGTATGGGCGGCTGATGGAGCGGACCCGCGAGGCCATGGCCGACGAGGGGCTCACCGCCCCGCGGTGGCAGCGTCTGGCGATGGCCCCGCTCAGCCGGCCGAAGCTCCTCGGGGCCGGCACCCGGGCCCTGGCCATCGCCCAGCGGCTGCGGGTCCTCCCGGCCCGCCTCGGCATCGGTCAACGGATCTCGATCCGCCGGTCGTCGCTCCCGACCACCGGCGACGACGTCTACCTCTTCACGGGGTGCGTGATGGACACGATGCAGCGCCACGTGCATCGAGCGGCGATCGAGGTGCTGACCGCCGCCGGGTTCGGGGTGACCCCGACCGGTCCGGACACCCCGTGCTGCGGTGCCCTCCACACCCACGCCGGCATGGGTGACGACGCCCGGGCCCTGGCCCGCCAGACGATCGCCGGTCTCGAACCGGGGCGACCGATCGTGGTCGACTCCGCCGGCTGCGGGGCGGCCATGAAGGAGTACGGGCACCTGCTCGGGACGCCCGAGGCCGAGGCGTTCGCCGCCCGGGTCGTCGACATCGGCGAGTTCCTCGCCGCCCACGTCGACCGGTTGACCGCTGCTGGCCACCGGCCGCTCGACGTACGGGTGGCCATCCAGGACCCGTGCCATCTCCGACACGTCCAGCGGGTCCACGGAGCGACCCGGGAACTGCTGCGGCCGTTCGTCCGGGAGCTGGTCGAACTCGACGACGACGGGTTGTGCTGCGGCGCCGGCGGCGCCTACTCGCTCCTCGAACCGGAGATGGCCGCCGCGGTCAGGGACCGGAAGGTGGCGGCCATCGAACGGCGCCGGCCCGACGTGGTGGCCAGCGCCAATCCGGGTTGTTCACTGCACCTGGCCTCGGCTGGGGTGGAGGCCGTCCACCCGATCGAGCTCGTGGCCCGGGCGCTTTCGGATCAGGCGTAGATCGACGTCAACGCCAGGACCATGAAGGTGGCCGACGTCATTCCGATGAACGCCGCCATACCCAGGATCTGCTTCACGTGACCGCTCCTCTCTCGGTGGCCGCCCATCGGCCCGGTGATGTCATGATCGTCTTCGCGACCGCGACGGGAATCGGGGAAGCCCCTACACCGATCGGGGATCGGTAGGGGTCCTCCGCCTGAGTCATTCCTCCCGACGGGTCCTACGGCACATCATGGCCGCGGTTGCGGAGGCCCGCACCGATGTCACAGCTTCGAAACCTCGTCGCTCGGTAGCCGTCGTGACCAGGGCATTCGACCCGGTCAGCGGGGCCCGGAAAGCGGGTCGAACGGCCCGATTCAGCCGGCCCGGCCGGCCTTCACCCCGATCACCCGGCCGACCTGGGGAGGGGTCGCCAAGACCCGGTGGGCGGCACCGACCCGGTTGACCCGATCGACGATCTCGGGCGCCATCGGGGCACTCCGTCGGGTCCGCTGTGAGATGTGGAGCGACAGCACCTCGTTGGTCGCCGCGACGAAGCCGTCGTTGCGGTGGTGCATGAAGTGGATGTAGTGGAGCTTCTTGGCGTCCCAGTCGAGGAGCTGGGTCCGGATCTCGATCGGATCGCCCTGTCGGAGCTCGCGCTCGTAGGTGATGTGACCTTCGACGGTGAAGGTCGTGACCTCGTGGGCATCACGGTGGGCCCGGTCGAGCCCGAGGAACGCCATCCAGTCGGAGATCGCGTCGTCGAACACCACGCAGTAGAAGCCGGCGTTGAAGTGCCCGTTGAAGTCGATCCACTCGGGCTTGATCTCGGTCCGATAGCCGACGAACGGCGCCGGCAGCTCCTCGGTGGTCATCACGCTCCCGTCGACCCGACGGCCACCGGCGGCTCCGGCGACCGTCCCGCAATCTAGGGCCGTACCGGCGAGCGGCGCTAGACCCACCGTCAGGTGCCCGGAAGGCCCGATCCTTCCCCTCCTGCTAGCGTCGGTTCATGGAGATCGAGGGCCACCTGGCTCGCATCGACGCCGACGGGTACACCATCGTCGAGGACGCGATCGGTGACGACCTGACCGTCGAGCTGCGGGACACCATACGCGGGCTGTTCGCCGAGCTGGGCATCGAACCTCGGGGCAACCGGGCCGAGGGCTTCGCCACCCGACGGCTCTACAACCTGGTCCCCCGGGCCGAGGTCTGCCGACAGCTCCCGACCCACCCCGGGGTCCTCCCCCTGGTCGAGGAGCTGCTCGAAGAGGAGCTGCTGTTGTCGGGCACGACCGCGATGGACATCGGGCCCGGCGAACGCCTGCAGGGTCTCCACGCCGACGATGGGCTGCTCCGCATCGGCCGACCGCACCGCCCGATGATGGCCACCACGATCTGGGCCCTGACCGACTTCACCGCCGACAACGGCGCGACGAGGATCGTGCCCGGTTCCCACCGCAACCCCGGCCATCCCGATCCCGACGACGAGTCGATCGCCGTTCCGGCCGAGATGCCGGCCGGCAGCGTCCTCGTCATGGACAGTCAGCTCTGGCACTGCGGGGGCCCCAACACGACCGCCGACCGGTGGCGGTTGGGGTTGAACGTCCAGTACGTGCGGGGATTCTTCCGGACCCAACAGAACCACTACCTGTCGATCCCCCACGACCAGGTGGTCGACTACCCGCCCCGGCTGCGGCAGCTGCTGGGGTTCGAGCTGTACCGCGGCGTCATGGGACACGTCGACGGGGCCAGTCCGTCGACCGCCATCGGCGTCGACTCGTCCCGCCCGCGGGCCTACGGGGCGAGCTCCGAGGCCAACGTCTTCGGTACCACCGCCTGACGACGGTTCGGCGATACTGGCCGAATGGACCATCTCGACCGCGTCCGATCCCAGTTCGGGGCCAATGCCGAGGGGTACGCCACCAGCCCGGTGCACGCCGCCGGGGCCAGTCTCGAACGGTTGGTATCGGCCGTCGATCCCCAGCCGTCGTGGGAGGCGCTCGACCTCGCCACCGCGGCCGGCCACACCGCGTTCGCCTTCGCCCCCCACGTGGCCCGGGTGGTGGCCACCGATGTCACACCCGAGATGGTGGAGCTGGCAGCCAGGGGGGCGACCGAGCGCGGCCTCGACAACGTCGTGGTCGAGGAGGCCAACGCCCAGGCGCTGCCCTACGATGCCGACCGGTTCGACCTCGTCACCTGCCGGATAGCACCCCACCACTTCGACGTCCCAGCGGCGTTCGTCTCGGAGGCGGCCCGGGTGCTCCGGTCGGGCGGCCGGCTCGGCCTGGTCGACAACGTCGTGCCCGACGACCCGATCGCCGCCGACTTCGCCAACGACTTCGAGCGACGGCGGGACCCGAGCCACGCCGCCTGCCTGTCGCTCAACGCATGGCTCGACCTCCTCGACGGCGCCGGGTTCGCCATCGAGCACTCCGAGCTCTTGGCCAAGCGGATGGACTTCGACACGTGGGCCGACCGGATGGGCGTGCCGCCGGCCCTCAAGGAGGAGCTCCGGGCCGACCTGGCGACGGCTCCGCCGTCGGCGGCGGCGTTCCTCCGACCCGAGATCGCGCCCGAGGGCGAGCCCGGCACGGCGTTCCACCTGACGGAGTGCGTCGTCGTCGCCTCCCGCCGGTCGGGCTGATCCTCGGTCGAGGGCCGCAGGACCCTCCCCGTTTGGGTTGGCGTACCCGTGCCGTGACCCGGCCCGCTGACCCCCCGACCGGGTGAGCACCGCTCATGGAGCGACACGACGCCGGTTTCCACACTGGTGAGCCATGACAACCAGGCCGTGAGGGGCGGAGCCACCGCCGCCGGCCGGGCGGATGGAGGCTCACATGCGAGTTGGAGTTGTCGGCTGCGGCTACTGGGGCATCAAGCACGTCCGGGTCGCCTCGACCCTGCCGTCGGTGACCGACGTGGTGATCATCGATCCCCGGCGCGAGGTTCGGGAGGCGGCCGGTCGGAGCTTCCCCGCTACCCGACAGCGACCGAGCCTGGCCGCCGCCCTCGACGAGGTCGACGCGGTGATCGTGGCCACCCCGCCCGAGACCCACTTCGATCTCGGGGCGGAGGCGATCGCCGCCGGGAAGCACGTGCTGATCGAGAAGCCGATGACGACCTCGGCCGCCACATCGGCCGAGCTGGTCGACCGAGCTGACGACGCCGGGGTCACGCTCGCCGTCGGCCACACGTTCGCCCACAACCCCGCCGTCGCCAAGCTGGCCGAGATCATCGCCGAGGGTCACCTCGGTGCGCTCCGCCACCTCGACGCAGCCCGGCTGAACCTGGGCCTGTACCGGCCCGACGTCAACGTCCTGTGGGACCTGGCGGCCCACGACGTCTCGATCACCACGGCGCTCCTCGGGCGGACCCCGACCGAGGTCAGCGCCTGGGGCTCCCGCCACACCCAGCCGTTCGCCGAGGACGTAGCCAACCTCCGGATGAGCTATGACGACCCGGCGGTCGTGTCGACGGTCCGGGTGAGCTGGCTCGATCCGATCAAGGTGCGACGGATGACGGTCGTCGGGTCGGCGGCGATGGCGGTCTACGACGACCTCGACCAGGAGGCGCCCGTCACCGTGTTCGACCGGGGCATCGACCGACCGCACGGGACCCCGACCGAGGTCGGGTACCGGGTCGGCGACATCCACGCTCCCCGGGTCCCGGCCGGCGAGCCGTTGGCGCTCGAGGTGGCCGACTTCGTCGACGCCGCAACCACCGGTCGATCCCCCCGAGCCGACGGCCGGGCCGGGTTGGCGGTCGTCGCCGTCCTCGAAGCGTCCGACCGCTCCCTGGCCGAGAACGGCGCCCCGATCGCCGTTCCACGTCCCGCCCTCCACCGAACGACGACCAGCGCCGCTGCGTAGGAGACCTCCCATGACCACGATTATCGACCCCGCGGCGACCGCCGACGGTCCGGCCCCCTCGACCTCCATCGACCATGCCGAGCCGGGACCGGTCCCCCCCGTCGCCTTCCTCGACCTGGCTGCGCTCCACCGACCCCTGAGGGCCGACCTCGACGCCCTGTGGGCCGAGACCGTCGACCGCTCGGCCTTCGTCGGGGGCGACCGGGTGACCGAGTTCGAGACGCAATGGGCCGCGTACTGTCAACGGAACCACGCCGTGGGGGTGGCCAACGGCACCGACGCCCTGGAGTTGGTGTTGGCCGCCCTCGAAATCGGCCCGGGCGACGAGGTGATCGTCCCCACCAACACGTTCGTGGCCACCGCCGAAGCGGTCGTCACCGTCGGCGCCACGCCGGTCTTCGTCGACGTCGACGAGACGACCCTGCTCGTCACGGCCGATCAGGTGGCGGCCGCCGTCACCGAGCGGACCCGGGCGGTGATGGTGGTCCACCTCTACGGCCAGGTTCCCGACATGGGCCGGATCACGGCGGTCGCCGATCTGGCCGGGATCGACATCATCGAGGATGCCGCCCAGGCTCACGGGGCCAGGTGGCGGGGCGACATCGCCGGGAGCTTCGGGGTTGCGGCGACGTTCAGCTTCTACCCGGGGAAGAACCTCGGGGCGCTGGGGGACGGCGGCGCCGTGGTCACCGACGACGACGCCCTCGCCGAGCGGGTGCGGACCTTGGCCAACCACGGCCGGGGCCACCATCTGCTGCACTCGATCTCCGGCCGCAACAGCCGGCTCGACGGCCTCCAGGCCGGAGCGCTGGCCATCAAGCTCGACCACCTCGACCGGTGGAACGACCGGCGGCGCTCGGTCCATCGGCGCTATGTCGCCGGCTTCGCCGGGACCGACGTCCAGGTGTTGGGCACCCTCGACGGCGGCGAGCCGGTCCATCACCTCGAGGTGGTCCGGGTCGCCGATCGGGACGGCGTCCGGCAGCGGCTGACCGAGGCCGGGATCGCGTCGGGGATCCACTACGCCCACCCCTGCCACCAGCAGCCGGCGTTCGCCGAGTTCGCCCGCCGACCCCTGCCGATCGCCGAGCGAGCCGCCGAAACCCAGCTCTCGTTGCCGATGCACCCGACCCTCACCGACCACGAGGTCGACCGGGTGATCGCCACCGTGATCGGGGCGACATGACCGACCCGATCGACCACCGGAACGGCTCGGGACCGGCGGGCATCTTGACCGAGCCCGCCACCGCAGCCACCGACGAGGGCGGCAGCGACACCACCGACACCCCAGCCGAGCCCACCGTCGACGCCGCCCCCACCCCTGCCCAGCCCACGGCCAACGCCGCCGACCTGGCCGAGACCGATCGCGGCGAAGCCGATCTGGCCGACGCCGACCTGGCCGAGACGGGCGCCGCCGACGACGCCAACGACTCCGGGACCGACGACAACGACACCGGCGGCAGCGAGGCCGGCACGCCGCATGCGGAGGTCGGCCCGCCAAGCGGCGAGTCGGCCCGGTCACCAGCCGAGGAAACGGCCAAGGGACCGCTCGACGTACCGGAGGCCGAGTCGGACCCGGTCATCGATGGTGAGCCGACGCCGACGCCGACACCGACACCGACGCCGAGGCCGGAGGACGCCACGACCACCGCGGGGGCGATCATCGCCCCACCCGACGGCGGCTGGTCGCTGGCCGAACTGCGGGCCGCTCTCTGGCCGGCCCTGGGCGTCGTCGTCGTCCTCGCTGCGGTGGGCTACCTGATCGGCTGGTCGGCCGGTCCGGAGCACCTGGTCCGCCAGGAGTTGGTCTACACCCTCGACGAGTCGGTGCCCGACAGCTTCCTCCGGGAGGACCGGCGCCTGCTGACCCAGCTGGCGACCCTCGAGAGCGACACCGTCCTGGGACCCGTCGCCCGCGACCACGACCTCGATATCGATGAGCTGCGGGATCGGATCGCCGTCGAGACGGTCGGGCTCTCGGAGGTCATCGAGATCGAGGTGACCGACGACGATCGCCGGCGGGCGGCGTCGATCAGCGCCGCCCTCATCGATCGGTACCTGGAGGTGGCCTCCACCCCGGTCGCGACCGATCAGACCGGTGCCCTCGTCGCATCCCGCGACGACGTGGCGGCCCAGCTCGCCGAGGTCGACCGTCAGCTCGCCGCCCTGGACGACTGGCAGGTCACCGACGCACAGCTCGCCACCCGTGACGACAGCATCAGCCGCCGGCTCGACGACCTCGGGACGGAGCTCTCGGCGCTGCGGACCGGCATCGCATCGGGCGCCACCGATCCGACGCGGCCGACGGTCGCCACCCGCGTCGTCGAGCTGGAGACCGAGATCGACACGCTGGAGGCCGAGCTCGGCTCGGTCCGATCCGAGCGGGCGTCGCTCGCCCAGCCGACGGCCACATCGGCCGCGCTCGATCGGGAGCGGTCCCGCCTCGAGTCGGAGCTGGCGACGATCGAGGCCGAGCTCACCGACCGGCGGCTGGCGCCGCTGACCTCGTCGCCGATCCGGCCGCTCGGGCCCCCCACCATCGAGGAGCTGTCGGCCCACCGGGGAGGCGTCCGGGGCCTGGCGATCGGGGCGCTGCTCGGTCTGCCGATCGCGGTGATCGCCGCCTTCCGGGCCCGTCGACGCCAACTCTGGCTCGGCTAGGGCCGTCGTGACGAGTCCCCATACCACCGGCCGACCGGCGGTCGACCGATGGCCGCCGACGGACGACGAACCGACCGGCGACACCGCCGACGCCGCAGGCGCCGACGGCGGCCTGGTCGGCGACTCGGTCCGGATCGCCGTGGCGGTGGCCCTGAGCCGCCTCACCGGTCTGCTCCGGGTGACGGTGGCCGCCGCCGCCTTGGGCTCCACCGTGCTCGGCGACCTGTTCATCGCCGTGAACGTGCTGCCGCTGACCCTCTACGACATCGTCGCCGGGTCGGCCATCACCTCGATCCTGGTCCCTCCGTTGACCCGCCTCCGGCGGACCGACCGGGCCGCCGGCCGACGGCTGGCGGGCAACGCCCTCGGCCTGGTGGTCGTCGGGCTCGCCGCGGTTGCCGGGCTGGTCGTCGTCGGCCGCGCCGCGATGGCCGGGCTGCTCACCTCGGGCGTCGATCCCGGGTTGGCCGACGACGCTCGTCGGGTCGGAGCGGTCCTGGTACTGCTCATCGCGCCCCAGCTGGTGGCCTACGGGGCGATCGGGGTCCTGGTGTCGATCCAACACGCCCACGGTCGGTTCCTCCTCCCGTCCGCCGCGCCGATCGTGGAGAACCTCGGTCTGCTGGCCACGATCGCCATCGTCGGCGTTCGCTACGGTGGCGGCCTCGACGTCGACACCGCCCCGCCGGGTCTGATCACCACCCTCGGTATCGGGTCGGGCTTGTCGGTCGCGGCCCACGTCGCCGTGCAGTACGTGGGAGCCCGGCGGGCCCAGGGACCGTTGTCGATTGGCCTCCGATGGCGGGATGACGCCGTCCGGGCACTGGCCCGGCCGGCCCGGACCTCGTTCGGTTGGTCGTCGGTGGTAGCGACGCGGAAGCTGGCGCTGGTCGTGGCGGCAACCTACGCCGGAGCCGGCGGCGTCCAGGCCTTGGAGCTCGCCACCCTCCTCTACTTCGTTCCGCTCGCCCTCGTCGGCCGACCGATCGCCTCCGCCGCCCTCCCCCGACTCGCCGCGGCGGAACCGAGCGCCCAGCTCGCGGGCTACGTGGCGACGGTCCGTCTCGCGGCCTGGCTCGTCGTTCCCGCCGGGGCTGCGCTCGCCGCGCTGAGCGGGCCCATCGCCGGGGCGCTGGCGGCCGGACGGTTCGATCAGCCGGCGACGACGACCATGATCGCCGCCGCCCTCGTCGGCCTGGCGATCGGGGCGGTCTCGGAAGCGCTGTTCGAGGTCGGTCGCCAGGCGGCCATGGCCCGGGGGCGGAGCGAGACGCTCCGACCCGCCACCTGGATCCGAGCCCTGACCGCGGTCGTCGGTCTCCCCGTAGCCGTCGTGGCCCTCGATGGGCCGGCGGTGCTCATGGCGATCGGTCTCGTCGTCTCGATCGGGGATCTCGCAGCGCTGTTCCTCGTCCATCGGGCCCTCCGCCGAGACCCGGCGTGGCCCGGCCCCACCGAGCCGATCTGGCATCGGCTGGGGCTCGTCACCGCCCTCACCGTCGGCCCGGCCGCAGCCGTGTCCCCGCTGCTCGGTGGGCTCGGCGACGAAGGGACGCTGGCCGGGGCGGCCCTCGTGGCCGTCACCGGGTTCGCCGCCGGCCTGGGGCTGCTCGCCCGGCGGGGCCGCCTCGTCCTCGAACCCATCCGAGCGCTCGGAACGGAGCTGAGCCGATGACGACCGCCCCGACCATCCCGGCCCCACCAACCCGATCGACCCGACCGAGGCGGTCCACCCCACCGACGCGGTCCACCCGACCGACGCCGGAGGCCATCCCGGGATCGTCCTCGGCCAGCGCCCGCTGGGCCGTGCGCCTCGTCGCCGCCTACGCCGCCACGATGCCGCTGCTGGCCGGCCTTCCCCGCGGGGCGTGGGTGCCAGCCCTCCGCCCGAGCGAGGTCGTGCAGGTGACGGTGACGCTGGCTGTGGCGGCGCTCATGGTCCCCGCCATCGGGCGAGGGCAGCGGTGGCGGTGGCGGCCCGGACCGAGCGAGTGGTGGCTGGTGGCGGTGGCGGCGACGTCGTCGATCGGACCGCTGCTCCTGTGGCTCGCCCGGGGCCGGGACCTCACCCCGAACGAGATCATCGCCGCGGTGCCGCTCGTCAAGTACGCCGGGTTGTACCTGCTGTTCCGGGTCGTGGTCCGTTCCGGCGATGACGTCCGGCTGGTGGTCAGGGCCGCGCTCGGGGCCGCGGTCGTGGTCGCCGGCATCGCCGTGGCCCAGGTGTTGGGCGTCGGACCGGTCGTCGATCTCCTGGGCCGCTTCTACGTGAGCAGCGACACCGATCTGGCGGCGATCGCCGCCGGCGGGCGAGGCACCGCCACGCTCGGTTCCTCGATCGCCACCGGCGCCTTCCTCACCCTGGCGGCCGGGGTGGCGCTGGCCTGGGCCCATCTCGACCCGGGACCCGCCGATGGCACCAGGCTCCCGGGGGCCGCCGGCCACCGGTGGTTGGCCCTGGCCGGCGTCCTGACGATCGGCGCCGTGGCCAGCGGCCAGGTCGGAACGTTGATCGCCTTGGCGGTCACCGGGGTCGTCGTGGCCGCCGAAGCCGGGCGCCTCGCCCGGTTCGTCCGGTGGGGGGCGGCCGTCGGCGTCGTGGCCGCGGTCGGTCTGTGGCCGGTGATCTCGGCTCGACTGGCCACCATCGATCCGTCGTCGGGTGTGCCGTCGAGCTGGCTGATCCGATGGACGAACGTCGCCGAGCTGTTCTGGCCGTCCCTGGCCAACGGAGGTTGGGCCCTCGGGGTCGGACCCGACGCCACCGTCGTCCCGCCCGACGTCTGGCGAGACGTGGTCTACCTCGAGAGCGGCTACCTCTGGCTCCTCTGGGTCGGTGGCCTTCCCCTCCTGGTATCGACCATCGGACTGTGGTGGTCTGCGTACCGGCGGGCCGGGCGTCCGGGGCCGACCGCCGCCGAGCGGGCGGTGGCCACCGCCACCCGGGCCGCGGTGGCGACGTTCGCCGTCATCAGCCTGTTCGACCCCCACCTGACCCTCCGGGGCGGGGCCGACCTGTTCTTCATCCTCCTCGCACTGTCGGCGACGGCGTCGCCCTTCGTCGTCGACACCGCCGAGGGCCCGACCCGGTGGACGGCACGGTTCGGTCCTGCGGTCCCGACCCGATACGCCGGAGCCCGGATCCAGATCGGCGAGGCGGGCGGGCCCCCGCCGACCGTCGAGCTCGGTGGACAGGGCCGCCCGACCGAGACCGTCCTCCGGTTCACCGTCGTCGACCGCGGCTCCCCGGTCGCCGCAGCCGACCTGGCCCTCGTCGCCGTCGGGACGAAGCTTCACGGCGTCGTCGTCGGCGCCGGGGACCATTCCGACCCCGACGCCGAGGCGCTCCTGTGGCGGGGCCTCGTTCGCAGCGGCGCGTCCCTCGGCTTGGCGTCCCTCCACTGGCCGACGAGGCCCACCGATTCGCCCGATCGGCCCGATCGGCCGGGCTGGGCGAATCGGGCAGATCGGGCCGAGCTGGTGCGAGCCTCGGCGTTGGCCACGACCCGGGAGCGGACCAGGGCTCGGCACGGAGCGCCTTCGACCCGATCCGGACGCAAGGCGCCAGGATCGGACCACCAGGCGACGGTGGGCACCGGGATCCGACTCGAGACCGTGGCTCCGATCCCCCGCTGGAAGCGGGCCACCGACGTCGTGATCGCCTCGGTGGCCCTGGTCGCCACCACCCCGATCTGGCTCGGCTGTGCGGTCGCCGTCCGGCGGTCGAGCCCAGGTCCGGTCCTTTTCCGCCAGGTCCGTGTCGGCGCCGGTGGACTCCCGTTCCGGATGACCAAGTTCCGCACGATGTACGTCGACAACGACGACCGGGCCCACCGGGCTCAGAACCGGCGGGAGATCCTGGAGGGGGCGGGCGCGACCAAGGACGGCGACGACCCTCGAATCACGCCGATCGGCCGAACGTTGCGTCGGCTCTCACTGGATGAGCTCCCCCAGCTCCTCAACGTGCTCGGGGGCCAGATGTCACTGGTCGGGCCCCGCCCCTCGCTGGTCTGGGAGGTCGAGCTGTTCGAGTCGGCGGCCCGTCGGCGTCTCACCGTACGGCCCGGGATCACCGGCCTCTGGCAGGTGAGCGGTCGGGCCGAGGTCTCGATGGGCGAGATGCTCGACCTCGACCTGCACTACGTCGACCGGTTCGGTCCCGGGCTCGACGCCCGATGCCTCGCCGCCACCGCCAGCGCGGTCGTCCGCCGGGAGGGAGCCCGATGACCTCGACCACGGCCTACGTGGCGACCGTCGGCGGTCACGTCAGCGAGCTGGTCGAGCTGGCCGACCGTCTCCCCGCCGATGATGAGCTGTGGATCACCAACGACAGCCCCCAGACCCGCGATCTCCTGGCCGGCCGGCGGGTGGCGCTGGTGCCGTTCGTCGGGGAGCGGGATCTGCGGGGTGTTCTGCGGGCGGTCCCCACGGCCCGGAGGCTCCTCGGTCGCCATCGGATCGGCCGGGTCGTCAGCACCGGCTCGGCCCTGGCGCTCGGGTACCTCCCGACGGCGGCGGCGATGGGGCTCGACGTCCACTACATCGAGAGCTCGACCCGGGTCGACGCACCGTCGATGACCGGTCGGGTCCTGGCCCGCGTGCCGGGGATCCGATGCTGGTGGCAGTACCCGGACCCGCCGCCCCACTTCACCCACCTCGGCGGCGTCTATGACCGGTACACGGTCGAGCCGGCACCGGATCATCGGACCGATCGACCACCGAAGCGGATCGTGGTCACCGTCGGAACCACCGATCGGGACTTCCGGCGCCTCATCGCCCGGCTGGTCGAGATCCTCCCGGCCGACGCCGACGTCCTCTGGCAGACCGGGGCCTCGAGCGTGGCCGACCTGGGGATCGACGCCCGCTCGCTCGTCCCCGAGCGAGAGCTGGTGACGGCGATCGCCGGCGCTGACGTCGTGGTCACCCACGCCGGCGCCGGCTCGCTGGCCATGGCCCTCCGGGCCGGCAAGGTGCCCGTCTTCGTCCCCCGCCGGGCCGACCACGATGAGCACCTGGACGACCACCAGGGCGAGCTGGCGGCATGGGCCGACCGGGCCGGCCTCGCCGTCGCCGCCGAGGCCGACCAGGTCGAGCTCGACCACCTCCAGACCGCATCCCGCCTGACCGTGAGAACCGTGACGACCAGAAAGCTGCTGCTCGATGACTGCCCTTGACCTCCTCGACCCACCGTCGACCCCCGGGCCCGATCACGGCGGGGCGACCCCGACCCTGTTCGCCAGCGAACCGTGGCGTCAGGCGGTCGCCCAGACGTTCGACCTCGAGATCCGGGAGCTGAGCCCGGCCTGCCAGCCCGACGGCCTCGGCTACTACTCGCTGGTCTCCGACCTGCGGGGTGACCGGGTCGTGGCCACCCCGTTCAGCGACTTCTGCGACCCGATGCTGAGCGCCGACGGGTGGCGCGAATTCGCCGACCACCTGAAGCGGTACGAGGTCCCGGTCGTCGTCCGGCCCTTCACCCACCGGCCGGCGATCGACGACCCGACCTTCGAGCGTCGCCGCGAGCTGCTGTGGCACGGCATCGACCTCGGCGGCGGGTTCGAGGGTATGTGGGACGGGCTGAAGACCAAGCTCCGGACCTCGGTCCGGCGGGCGCCCAAGGAGGGCATCACGTTCCGCCTCTCGTCGGACCGAGCCGATCTGGCCCGCTTCCACGACCTCCACGTCGAGCTCCGCAAGTCGAAGTACCGGCTCCTGGCCCAGCCCTTCGACTTCTTCGCCAACCTCCACGACGGCTTCGGTGACGATCTGGCGGTGCTCCTCGCCCTCGACGCCGACGGCGACCCGGTGGCCGGGATGGTCTTCCTGGCGTGGGACGGCGTCTGGTACTACAAGTTCAGCGCCTCGGTCGCCCGACCCCGCCGCTACCGCCCCAACGCTGCGCTCCTGGTCGAAGGGTGTCGGGCCGGAGCAGAGCGGGGCCTGGGTCTCGTCGACCTCGGCCGTAGCGACATCGACCAGACCGGCCTGGTCGACTTCAAACGACAGTTCGCCTCCACCGAGCGGACCCTCACCACCCTGCATTGGCGTCCCGACGACCACCGCGACCCTCGAGGTGAGGCGGCGGGCGCCACACTGGGGCGGATGACCGAACTACTCACGGACCCCGACGTGCCGAACCGGGTGACGGCCGAGGCCGGGGGCGAGCTGTACCGATTCTTCGCCTGACCTTCGTTCGCCTGACCTTCTCTGCCTGACTAGTCGCCGAGGCGCTCCCAGGTCCGGTCGGCGACGTGGCCCTGGACCTCGGCGACGTAGGTCGTGGCGCCGTCGTCCCACCAGTTGCCGGAGAACCAGGCCCCGACGCAACCCCACTCGTCGCCGGTGGTGTAGCCCTGGTCGGCCAGCCAGGTGAACGATCCCTCGTAGCACGCTCTGAGCCAGGCCATGGCGTAGTCGACACCGAACGCCGTCGACGTCGAGCTGAGGGGATAGGTGAACTGGTGGACGGTGCCCTTGACCTGGAGCAGGCCGTAGCTCTGGGCGCAGGGAGCCGTCAGGTCGAGGAGGCTGCACAACGCACCGTCGGTGGTCGAGTCGCCGGCGGTCGACATCCGCCACGAGCTCTCGGTGTACGCCCGGGCCATGGTGATGTCGAGATCGAAGCCCCACTTGCAGGCCCCCCAGCGGAGGATCTCCTCGGTCGTCCCCACGAAGTCGCCGGTGATACGGGGCAGGAGGCGGGCGTTCCACACCTCGTCGGCCCCATCGATGATCAACGCCGGCGGGACCTCGACCACGGTGGTGTTGGCGGCCGTGTTCGCCGGAACGACCTCAGGGCGTGGTTCGGCGGCCACCTCCTCGGCGCAGGTGGCGCCGTCGGGGAGCACCCCACCCGGTCCGACGGTCGGGAACCGGGGCGGGCCGACCGTCGTGTCGGTCGCATCGGGCGGATCACCGCCGCCGACCACCTCGCCGCTGCCCGGGACGGTCGAGGGGTCGTCGCCCCCGGCGGCCCCATCGGCGTCGCCGTCGGGCTCGGCGACCGTGGTCGGCTCGTCGGCCGGCGACGGCTCGGCCGAGTCGTCGAGCGTCCCGTCGGCGCCACAGGCCGCCACCAGCAGCAGCACCGTCGCTGCGATCGAAGCTCGCATCCCCTACCGCTGCCGATCGGCCCGGAGCGCAGCCAGGGCCGACCGGTGCTCGGCGCTGGCCAGGGAGGCACGGTGGCCGGCTTCGACCTGGGCGACGTCGATCGTGCCGGCCGCGAGGCCATTGATGGCCGCCTTGGTGGCCGCGACCGCCCCCGGGGCCAAGGCAGCCACCGCCGAGGCGATCTCATCGACCCGAGCGTCGAGCTCGGCCTCGGGAACCACCTCGGTCAGGTAGCCCATCCGGAGCAGCTCGTCGGTCTCCACCGGGAGCCCGGTGCAGAAGATCCGGGTGGTCGCCCCGGGCCCGATCCGATCGACGAACCGCCGGAGACCGGTGCCGTAGTACTGGATGCCGAGCTTGGCGGCCGGCATCAGCAGGTGGATCCCGGACCCGGCGATCCGCAGGTCGCAGGCCAGTGCCAGGTCGGTCCCGCCGCCGTGGACGTTCCCCCCGATGGCGGCGATGACCGGCACCCGGACCGCCTCGATGCGGTCGCACAGGTCGCTGAACGACGCGTCGGTCCGGCCGCCCTCGGCCAGTGCGCCGAGATGGTACCCGGCGCAGAACGACGGGCCGTCGGCCCGCAGCACGACGACCCGGACACCGTCGTCGCCGTCGATGCGATCGCAGAGCGCCAGGAGCTCGACGATGTCGTCGGGCTCGATCCGATTGCGCTTGTCGGGACGGCGAAGAGCGATCGTGGCCCGGGGGCCATCCACGTCGAGGGTCGGCACGGCCATAGGAGTCCGAAGGTAGTACGTCCGAGGCCCGCCGACGGCGTTCCTCGATCCAGGGTTCGATCCTGTGACAAGGGTCACCTACTGTGGGCGGACCTGGCATCCTCGACCGCGTCTGGCCGCCCCGCGCGGTCGCTGGAGGTTCACCGTGCTGTCGCCGTACCGCATCCTCGATCTGACCGACGACCGGGGTCACTTCGCCGGGTTCATCCTCGCCCAGCTCGGTGCCGATGTCGTCGCGGTCGAGCCGCCGGGTGGGTCCCGGGCCCGCCATCGACCGCCGTTCGCCGGCGGGGTACCCGATCCCGAGCGAGCGCTCGGCCACTGGGCCTACAACCGAGGCAAGCGGTCGGTCGTCGTCGACACCCACGACGACCTGGAGCGCCTGGCCTCCGGGGCCGACGTGATCATCGAGTGCGGTGCGATCGAGGTCGACCTCGACCGGCTCCGAGAGGCCAACCCCGACCTGATCACCGCCTCCCTCAGCCCGTTCGGCGGCGACGGCCCGAAGGCCCACTGGCTCGGCACCGACCTCGTCCTCAACGCCGCAGCGGGCGAGATGTCCCTCAACGGCTACCAGGACCGTCCCCCGGTGCGGATCACCGCACCCCAGATCTGGGTCAATGCCGGCGCCGAGGCGGCCTGCGCCGTATTGCTGGCCCTCACCGACCGAGCCCGCAACGGCGGTGGCCAGCACATCGACCTGTCGGCCCAGGAGGCGATGATGTTGACGGCGCAGGGTTGGCTGGCCCCTGCGCTGTGCGGAAATCCCCCCGCCCAACGGACCGGCGGTGGCTTGGAGCTCCTCGGCCAGGTCCGGTTCCGGTTCGTCTACGACTGCGCCGACGGCCACGTGACGGTGACCTTCCTCCCCGGCGTCCTCGTCGGGCCGTTCACCAACCGATTGCTGGCCTGGGCCAACGCCGAGGGCCACCTCGCCGACGAGCTCTGCGCCCTCGACTGGTCGACACTCCTGGAGAACCGGGAGCTGGACGAGGTGGCCGACATCACCGAGCGCACCGCGGCCGGCGTCGCCGCGGCGTTGGCCGACCGGTCGAAGGCCGAGCTGTTCGCCCTGGCGCAGCGGGAGCGGCTGCTGCTGGTCCCGGTCGCCACGTCGGGTGACGTCCTGGCCAACGAGCACTTCCAGGCCCGCCGGTTCTGGGACGACGTCGAGGTCGACGGCGTCGGATCGGTCCGCTTCCCCGGTCCGTGGGCCCGGACCAGCACCGCCCCGCTCCGCCGGCTCGGGGCCCCACCCCGGCTCGGCCAGCACACGGCCGAGCTCCTCGCAGAAACGGGCCGGGCCGCTCCCCGTTCGGTGTCCCCCACCCCAACGACGGCCGGGACGTCCGGCGGGGACGGCGGTTCGGGACGGACCCGACCGCTCGACGGCATCCGGGTGGTCGATCTGACCTGGGTGTACGCCGGACCGTTCGCCACCCGGATGATGGCCTACTACGGGGCCGAGGTGATCCGCCTCGAGTCCCAGACCCGCCCCGACCAGGTCCGCACCTCGGGCCTGGCCCGCGAGATGGGCGACGACGGCCCTGAGGCCAGCCAGCAGTGGCACTCGATCAACGCCGACAAGAAGAGCGTCCAGCTCAACCTCAAGGTGCCGGAGAGCCGACAGGTCGTGCTCGACCTGGCGGCCGAGGCCGACGTCGTCATCGACGCCTTCTCCCCCGGGGTGCTGGAGCGGATCGGCCTCGACCACCAGACCCTCCGGGAGGGCAACCCCGGCCTGATCGTGGTCTCGACCACGCTGTTCGGCCTCGACGGTCCGCTGTCGACCATCCCCGGCTTCGGCAACATGGCGGCGGCGATGGGCGGCTACTACGAGCTGACCGGGTGGCCCGACCGTCTCCCGGCCGGCCCGTTCCTGGCCTACACCGACGCCACGTCCCCCCGGCTGACGGCGGCGGTGATCCTCGCCGCCCTCGATCACCGGGCCCGGACCGGCGAGGGGATGACCATCGACTTCTCCCAGGCCGAGGGCGGGGTCCACTTCCTCACCGAGGCAATCCTCGATCAGGGGGTCAACGGGTACGGGCAGAGTCGACTGGGCAACGCCGACCGGTGGTCGGCTCCCCACGGCGTCTACCCGTGTGGCGACCCCGGCGACGACCGGTGGCTGGCGATCGCCTGCGAGACCGACGATCAATGGCGGCGACTGGCCACCGCCATCGGTCGTGACGATCTGACCGGCCTACCCCTCGACGAGCGACTGGACCGGGCCTGCGAGCTCGACGATGCCATCGCCGGCTGGACCGCCGGACGCGATCCCGGTGATCTCCAGACCGCCCTCCAAACGGCCGGTGTCCCGGCCCACCAGGTGCAGAACAGCCCCGAGGTGGTGGCCGACCCTCAGCTGCTCCACCGCGACCACTTCCATCAGGTCCCGCACGAGGTCTATGGGCACAGTTGGGCCGAGCACTACGGCTTCCGCCTCTCGCGGGCCGACGGCACCCCCCGCCGGGCCGGGCCCCAGTGGGGCGAGCACACCTATGAGGTCCTGACCGAGGTCCTCGGCTACGACGGCGACCGCATCGCCGAGCTGGCCGTCGCCGAGGCACTGGAGTAGGACCCGCCGATCGACGGCTCACCGTCGATCCCGGTCCCGTCGGCCCACCGCTCATCGGCCCGGCCGGCGAACCGATAGATGGCGAGGCCGACGAGCGCCACCGCAGCCACGACCTGGAACGCGATGGCGTACTCGGCGGCGTCGCGGATCAGGCCGACGACGAACGGGCCGAGGCCGACGCCGAGAATCATCAGCAGGGACCCGAGCCCGTAGATCCGGGGATAGTCGCGGACCCCGTAGGCCTCGGCCAGGAGCAGGGGATGGAGCATCAGCAGATTGCCGATGGCCAGGCCGAACACGACGACGCCGGCCAGGATGGCGACCCGTCCCTCGGCGAGGGACAGCGCCACGATCCCCACGGTCTGCACGACGACCAGGGCCGAGGTCAGGGTTCGGAGCGAGATCCGGGTCGCCGCCACCCCGCCGGCCAGCCGGGCCATGACGCTGGTGGCCGAGACGACGAGGACGGCGAGGCTGGCGGTGTCGACGTCGACCTTCTCGCTGGTCAGGTTGAAGATGTGCTGGAGGGCGCCGACCTGGGCTCCCATGATGAGCACGTAGCCGGCCGACAGCAGCTTGAAGTACCGGGTCCGGATGGCCTCGGCGAAGGGCATGCCGGGGGCCGGCCCCTGGTCGTCGCCGTCGACCGGTTCCGCCCCGTCGGGTCGGAGTCCGAGGGCCTCGGGCCACGGCCGGACCAGCAACAGCGTGACCGGGACGACGCCCAGCCAGTAGGCGATCGCCAGCTCGGGGGCCAGCGCCACCAGCGACGAGCCGTCGATCAGCTGGGCGATCAGGGGGGTGACGGCGATTCCGCCGACCGACAGGCCGGTCGACGCGACGGCCAGCGCAACCGACCGCCGGGCGTGGAACCATCGGGTGACGAGGCTGGTCGCCGGTACCAGGCCGCACAGGGCGTAGCCGCCGGCGAAGACGGCGTAGACCACGAACATCTGCCATTCGGTCCGCACCAGGCCCAGGCCGTAGATGCCGGCGGCGGCGATGGTGGCGCCGACGACCATCACCGCCCGCACGTCGAACCGGCCGATCAGTCCCCCGGTGTAGTAGCCGGCGATGCCCGACACCACGAAGAAGAAGCCGGTGCCCGCACCGGCCGCGGCCACGCTGAACCCCTGCTCGTCGGTCAGGGCCTTCAGGTAGACGCCCTGGGAGTAGAAGGCGAATCCCGAGCCGGTGGTCAAGACGATGAACACCCCGGCCAGGACCCACCAACCCCGAAACACGCCGGTTCGTCGGGTGGCCTCGATCGCTGTCACGCACCGACCCTACGGACTCCGGCCCCGCGACGTGTAGTTCCTTCGTCACCCCATCGGCGCCCCGGTGGCCTCGGACCAACGCACCGGTTAGCGTCGATCGACGGTGACCCCTTGAACGACGAATCCGCTCCCGACGCCCAACTCCCTGACGGCGGCAGCGCCCCGGATGGCGCCGAAGGACCGGGCGGTGCCGACGCCGAGTCCGACGAGCCGGCCAGGGTCGGCCAAGGCCCGTCGGGGTTCCGGCATGGTATGCGGGCCTTCCGCCACCGGGACTTCCGGCTCTTCTTCGCCGGGGCGCTGGCGTCGAACTCGGGCAACTGGTTGCAGAACCTGGCCGTCCCGTTCGTCCTGTTCGAGCTGACGCAGCGCTCGATCTGGGTCGGACTGGCCGGGTTCGCGCTGTTCTTCCCGGCGTTCGTGCTCGGGCCGATCGGCGGCTCGATGGCCGACCGGCTCGATCGCCGCCTGCTCCTGCTGGGCACCCAGGTCGCCATGGCCACCAGCGCCTTCCTCATGTGGGGGACCTGGGTCGCCGGCATCCGAAATGCCACCCTCGTGCTCGCGCTCACCGCGCTGACCGGGGTGTTCAGCGGCTTGATGATCCCCAGCTGGCAGGCGTTCGTCCCGGCGCTGGTCCCGCGGGAGGATCTGGCCTCGGCCATCACGCTCAACTCCATCCAGTTCAACGCCTCCCGGGCCATCGGGCCCGCCCTGGCCGGCCTCGTGCTGGCCTTCGGCGGGCCGAGCTGGGTGTTCTTCCTGAACGGCCTGTCGTTCGTCGCGGTCATCGGCGTGCTCCTGGCGATCCGGGCCTCGGGAGGCAACCCGGCCGCCGGGCAGGCCGAGGGGGTGGTGGCCGGGTTCCGGACCGCGCTCGGCTACATCCGCCACCGCACCGGCATCCTCGTCAGCATCGCCTCGGCCGTGCTGGTGGCCTTCTTCGGCAATCCGGTCGTCCAGTTCGCCGTCGTTCTGGCCGACGAGGTGTACGACGCCGGTCCCCGGGTGATCGGCGTCCTCACCGCGGCGGTGGGGATCGGCGCGGTACTGATCGCCCCGCTGCTGTCCAGCTGGGACGCCCGCCTCCGACGGTCGACCGTCGTGCGGTGGGCCCTGCCGACCTATGGTCTCTCGGTCGTCGGCTTCGGCTTGGCCCCCACCTGGCCGGTGGCGCTGGTCGCCCTGCTGGCGATCGGTGCCGGGTTCCTGGCCGTCATCGCCACCACCAACACCTCGGTCCAGCTCATCGTGGCCGACCACATGCGGGGCCGGGTCATGTCGGCCCGGATCATGGCGTTCACCTTCTCGTTCCCCATCGGATCCCTGCTCCAGGGGGCGGCGGCCGACATCTGGGGCCCCCAGGCGACGATCGTGACCGCCGGTGCCTGCCTCACCGTCGGTGCCTGCTACCTCGCCGCCCGGCCGGTGCTGCTGGCAACCCTGGACAACGAGGACGACGCACCCGACCGTTGATAGCTTCGGACCGGATCCATCCGACGCAGCTGAGGGAGCGACCATGTCCGAGGTGCAGTGGCCGGTTGATGTCGACGAGGCGATCGCCTGGCTCCGGGAGTACTCCGTCGAGGAGCTGGTCGACATGGGCTTCCAGGTCCGGGGCACCTTCGACGAGGTCGACGACCCCGAACTGCTGGGTCCCGGGGGGATGATCGCCAACTCGTGGCGTGAGGACCACCCCTACGACCACCGCCTCAGCCGGGACGACTACGACGTCGACAAGCGTCTCCTCCAGATCGAGCTCCTCAAGGCCCAGAGCTGGATCAAGGACACGGGCCACCGCCTCGTCGTCCTGTTCGAGGGGCGGGACGCAGCCGGCAAGGGCGGCACGATCAAACGGTTCACCGAGCACCTCAATCCTCGGGGAACCAACGTGGTGGCCCTCTCCGCCCCCTCCGAGCGGGAGCAGGGCCAGTGGTACTTCCAGCGGTATGTCCAGCACCTCCCGACCGCCGGTGAGATCACCCTGTTCGACCGGTCCTGGTACAACCGGGCGGTCGTCGAGCCGGTCATGGGCTTCTGCACCCCGGAACAGTACGAGGAGTTCATGGCCACGGTGCCGGTGTTCGAGCGGTTGCTCGTCGACTCGGGGATCACGCTGGTGAAGCTGTGGTTCTCGGTGTCGCGCCGGGAACAGCTGACCCGGTTCACCATCCGTCGGATCGACCCGGTCCGCCAATGGAAGCTCAGCCCGACCGACCTCGCCTCGCTCGACCGGTGGGACGACTACACCCGCGCCAAGCAGGCGATGTACACCCGGACCCACACCGAGCACGCACCGTGGACCGTGGTCGAGTCCAACGACAAGAAGCGGGCCCGGCTGGAGGCGATCAAACACGTCCTCCACCACCTCGACTACCCCGATCGCGACCCGGCGATCGTTCGACCGGTCGATCCGCTCATCGTCGGCCCGCCGCCGATCCTGGCCGAGGGAGAGATCGACAACTGGACCTGACGGCCTCGACCGGATCAGTCGGTGCGGGGGCCGCGAGCGTTGCGGCGCCGCATCCACTCCCGGCTGATCTGCCGAGCCTCGACCTCGGCCCTGATGTCGGCATAGGCGGGGCCCCATCGCCGGTGGCGACGCACACCCCGAACGAAGTCGCCGAGGTACCGCCACAGGAACCGGCCGACCCCGAGATCGGCCCACTGCCGCACGTGGACCAGCTCGTGGCACAGCAACATGCTCCACCCGTCGGTGGGCACCGGCCGGGCCAGCAGCACGACCCGGCCCAGGGTCAGACCGACATAGGGGCCCGGCACCTCGGGGACCCGGACGACCCACACCCGTCTGGCCAGCTCGGCCGGGAGCACGTCGTACGAGGCGATCTCGTCATCGCCGAGCCGTCGGACCCGGCGGTCGACGTCGGCGGCGGCCTCCTCGACGGTCATGGCTCGATCGTAGGCTCGAGCGAGGCCCTCCGGCGCCTGGCCTCGGGCGTGGCTCGTCTCGGCGCCGGTCGGTCGGCGAGCGCTAAGGTCCCCTCATCCGGAACCCCCCTTCGCCCCGGACAGAGAGGACCCGCCACCATGTCGGACGACCAGTCGATCACCACCAAGCCAAACGGGCCCTACGTCGTCACCGGTGCGGTCCCCCTGCGCCGCAAGGAGGTCCTCTACTCCGAGCACGGCGAGCCGATGACCTGGAAGACCGGCGAGACGATCGACGACGGCGCCGCCTACGCCCTGTGTCGATGCGGCGGGTCGACCAACAAGCCCTACTGCGACGGCACCCACGCCAACAACGACTTCGACGGCGCCGAGGCGGCCCCGACCGACGCCTACGCCGAGCGCCGCAACGATCTCGGTGGCACCGGGGTCAGCATCGGCGACGATCGGGGCATCTGCGTCCACGCCGGCTTCTGCGGCAACAAGGTGACCAACGTCTGGAAGATGGCCGACCAGACCGGCGACAGCCGGCTCCGCATCGAGGCGCTGGCGATGATCGAGCGGTGTCCCTCGGGCGCCCTGACCTATGAGATCGACGGCCAGACGGTCGAGCCCGACTACCCGACCCAGATCTCGGTCATCCCCGATGGCCCCCTCTGGGTGACCGGCGGCATCGGCGTCGAACGATCGGACGGCCAGCCGATGGAGACCCGGGACCGGGTCACCCTGTGCCGATGCGGCCACTCGGCGATCAAGCCGTTGTGCGACGGGAGCCACAAGGAGGCCGGGTTCACCGGCTGATCGAGAATCGGATCCGGGTCGGGCGCCGCCCACCCGGTCGTGACAAGGAGAGGACATCGTGGGAGCACTCGACGGACGGGTCATCATCGTGACCGGAGCGGGCCGGGGCGTTGGCCGGGAGCACGCCCTGCTCTTCGCCCGGGAGGGGGCCAAGGTCGTGGTGAACGACCTCGGCGGCGCCCAGGACGGGACCGGGGCCGATCGGGGCCCGGCCGACGAGGTCGTGGCCGAGATCGAGGCTGCCGGAGGCGAGGCGGTGGCCAACGGCGACTCGGTGGCCGACTGGGAGGGCAGCCAGCGGATCATCAACGACGCGGTGACCGCCTTCGGCGACCTGCACGGCGTGGTCAACAACGCGGGGATCCTCCGGGATCGGATGCTGGTCAACATGACCGAGGAGGAGTTCGATCTCGTCATCGACGTCCACCTCAAGGGCACCTGGCTGACGATGCGCCACGCCGCCGCCTACTGGCGGGAGCGGGCCAAGGCGGGCGAGACGGTCAAGGCGGCGGTGGTGAACACCAGCTCGACGTCGGGCCTGCACTCCAACCCCGGTCAGATCAACTACGCCGCCGCCAAGTCGGGCATCGCCACCATGTCGGTCGTGGCGGCCCGGGAGCTCGGGCGGTACGGGGTCCGGGTCAACGCCATCGCCCCCTCCGCCCGAACCCGGATGACCCTGGCCACGCCCGGGCTCGGTGAGCGGATCCAGGCCCCGACCGACGGGTCGTTCGACATGTGGGACCCGGCCAACATCTCACCGCTGGTGGGGTGGCTCCTGACCGAGGACTGCCCGGCGACCGCCCAGGTCTACTGGGTCGGCGGTAACCGCATCGCCCGCTACCTGGAATGGCCGCCGGCCGAGGTGGCGACCACCGACGATGCCTGGTCGATCGAGTCGGTCGGCAACGCCACCTCGGGGTGGGAGACCGAGCACCAGTCGATGCGGGCCAAGGTCGTGACCGGGCTCCGCGACGTCCGCGACGACCCCGAGGGCTAGCAGGCCGCTCCGGCTAGCCCTCGTCACCGAGGTGCCGGCAGCTGGCCACCACCCGTTCCAGGGCGGCGGCCACCGCCGCCCGCTCGGCCGGGGCGATCCGATCGATCAGCGCCTCCCGGACATCCTCGAGGTGGATCGGGGCCATGACCTCGACCACCTCGGACCCGGCCGGGGTCAACACGGCGTAGGTACCCCGCCGGTCCTCCGGGCACTTCTCCCTGACGACCAGGCCCCGTTCGGCCAGCCGGTTCACCCGCTGGGTGAGCCGGCTCTGGGAGTGGAGCAGCGAGCGGGAGAGCTCGGTCATCCGTAGGCGGCGGTCGGCCGCCTCCGACAGATGGACCAGGACTTCGTAGTCCTCGAAGGTCAGGCCCGTCCGGGCCTTGATCGACGCGCCGACCCGCTCGGCGACCAAGGAGCCAGCGGCCAGGAAGGCCCGCCAGATCCGCATCTCCTCGGCGTCGAGCCACGAAGGCTCGACGATCGATCCACCGTCGCGTCGCGTCACGTTCGTCACTCTAGCGGCCCGGGGGTTGACTTCATTAAAGGTTTAAGTATGATCTGACTGCAAGGTACTTAAACCTTTAGCTAACCCCCTGAGCTCCAGGAGACTCCCATGAGCGACCTTTCCACCCTGACCCCCGGCACCTGGACCGTCGAGCCGGCCCACTCCGAGGTCGGCTTCTCGGTCCGCCACCTCGGCCTGTCCAAGGTCCGCGGCCGGTTCAACGCCTTCTCCGGGACCGTGACCATCGCCGAGGCACCCGACCGGTCCTCCGTCGAGGCCGCGGTCGACCTGGCGTCGGTCGACACCAACAACGACGATCGCGACAACCACCTCCGGAGCACCGACTTCTTCGCCGTCGACGACCACCCGACGATGACGTTCACCTCGACCGAGGTGACCGAGCGGGCACTGACCGGGGACCTCACGATCAACGGGATCACCAGGCCGGTCACCCTCGACCTCGAGTTCCACGGTGTCGCGGTCGACGCCTACGACACCACCCGGGCCGGGTTCAGCGCCTCGGGCCAGATCCTCCGCAGCGACTTCGGGATCGACTTCAACGCACCGCTCGGGATGGACGGGATGCTCATCGGCGACAAGGTCGACCTGGAGCTGGAGATCCAGGCGGTGCCGGCATGAGCACCGTCGACGCCGCTCCCAGGATCGAGGTTCGGCGGGCCGCCGACCGGTTCCACACCCAGCTCGGCTGGCTCGACAGCTGGCACAGCTTCAGCTTCGGCCACCACTACGACCCGGCCGAGACCGGCCATGGTCTCCTGATCGTCTCCAACGACGACCGGGTCGCCCCCGGTGGCGGCTTCGGGACCCACGGCCATCGCGACATGGAGATCGTGACCTGGGTCCTCGATGGCCGGTTGGAGCACCGGGACTCCGAGGGGAACCATGGGGTCCTCCACCCCGGCCTCGTCCAGCGGATGTCGGCCGGGACCGGCATCCGCCACTCGGAGATGAACCACAGCGCCACCGAGCCGGTCCACTTCGTCCAGATGTGGGTCGTACCCGGCGAAGGCGGGCTCCCGCCGAGCTACGAGCAGCTCGACGTGACCGACGCGCTGGCTGGCGGCGATCTCGTCGCCGTGGCGTCGGGCAACCCGACCGACGGGGCCATCGCCATCAACCAGCCGGGAGCGACGATGTCGGTCGCCCGTCCCCCGGCCGGCCGCTCGGTCACCGTCCCCGGCGGCCCCTACGTCCACCTCTTCGTCTCCCGGGGCTCGCTCCACCTCGACGGCACCGGCGCCGAGAGCGACCCGCTGACCCTCACCGCCGGCGACGCCGCACGGGCCACCGGTGCCGGGCCCCTGTCGGTCACCGCCACCGAAGCCAGCGAGATCATCGTGTGGACCTCGGACCGCATGGCGTCGCGCTGACGGCGGCCCCGACCGGGGGCACGACCCCTATCGTGGTCACCATGGTCGCACGGGAGCGGTTCGTACCCCAGCGGACGGGGCAGCTCATCACCGATCTGGCCGGCGTCGCCTGGGACGACCCAGCCGACGCCGGCCGGTTTCGGGCCTTCGGCCGCCTCGTGGCAGCCCTGTACCACTTCGAGTTCCACGATCGCTCCCAGACGCTGGTCGACGCGTGGGAGGCCAGCGTCGACGGCACCGACCCGGACGCTGCCTCGGACCTCACCGCCCAGCTGAGCGGCCTCCTCGATGCGGCCAACTACACCCCGGTGTCGATGGCCGAGCTCGACGAGGCGATGGCGCGAGAGTCGCTGATCCCCCTCCGGTTCGAGGTCGATCTCGGCGACTACGACGAGGTCCTCATCTACCGTCGGGGCAGCCATCAACGGACGGTCGAGATCCCGAAGTGGCGGGGCCTCCGGACCGAGGAGAAGACGATCACGGTCGACGAACGGGTGATCGTCCACACCCGGGTCAAGCCCCAGTCGTGGTTCGACGATCAGAAGATCGACCCCGCCGACCGCAACCTCGTCCCCGGCCACGTGTCGCTCAAGCTGTTCCAGAACGTGCCCCGGGCCGACATCGAGATGCTCCTCCCGTCGACCCAGGTCCGGTTCCGGACCATCGACACCCTGACCGTGGCCGTCCCCGCCGTGGCCTCGGGGGTGGTGGTGCTGGCGACGAAGCTCGGTCCGACCCTGGCCCTCATGTTCCTGCTGATCTTGGCGTGGCTCGGCATCCGTGACCAGGCCCCCGACCTCGACCAGGCAGCGTTGGTGGTGCTGTTCGGCGGAGCGCTCACGTTGGGCGGGTTCTTCTTCCGCCAGTGGAACAAGCTCAAGAACCGGCGGGTCGCCTACCTCAAGACCCTGTCGGAGAACCTCTACTTCCGGACGCTGGCCGATGGTCCGGGTGTGGTCCACACGTTGTTGTCGACCGCAGAGCAACAGGAAGTCGTCGAGGTGCTGTTGAGCTACCGGTTCGCCCTCCGCCACCCGTTGGGCACGACCCCGGCCATCCTCGACCGGGAGATCGAGGAGTGGCTCGCCACCGCCTGCGAGGGCGCCATCGACTTCGAGATCGGCGACGCCCTCGACAAGCTACGACGACTGGCCGTCGTCGACGGCAAGCGGATGATCCGCCCGATCCCGCTCGACGACGCCCTGTCGCACCTCGACCGACGGTGGGACGACCTGTTTCGCTACCAACCCGATGAGCTCGTCGACGGCAACGGGCACGGTGCCGAGGATCGGTCGAGCCTCGTGCAGCTCCGCCGGGTGGTCGACCGGTTCACCGGTCGTGTCGGCGATCGGCTCCTCCGACGGGAGGAGCCGATCGGGTCGTGACGCTCAGGCGCCGTCGGCCAAGGGGTTCGGCCCGGATCAGGTCAGGTCTTGGCCGCCGACGGAATACGGCGTCGGACCGTGGCGGCGAGCTCATCGAGGGGCAGGATCTCGGCCGCCAGATCGTGCTTCGCCACCGAGCCCGGCATGCCCCACACGACGCTGGTCGCCTCGTCCTGAATCACGACCTCGCCCCCCTTGTCGACGATCGCCCGGGCTCCATCGGTCCCGTCGCGGCCCATCCCGGTCAGGACCACACCGAGGACTCGGCCGTTGCATGCCTCGGCCGCTGATTCGAACATCGGGTCGGCCGACGGCCGGACGTACTGCACCTTGGGACCGGAGTTGAGCGACGCGACCAGGTTGGGCCCGCTCGACTGCACCAGGAGGTGGAAGCCGCCGGGAGCGATGCGGACCTTGCCACCGACCAGGTGCTCGCCGTCGGTCGCTTCGGCCACGTCGAGGCCGCTGGACTCGCTGAGCCGCAACGCCAGCTGCTGGGTGAAGCTGGCCGGGATGTGTTGCACGATCACGACCGGCACGTCGAGCGGGCCGAGCCCGGTCAGGAAGGTGCTGAGCGCCCCCGGCCCGCCCGTCGAGCTGGCGATGGCCAGGATCTGGGGTGTCGACGTCCCGGCTCGTCGTCGTGGTGCCGGCGCGGTGACCTGGGGCCGATCCCGGGTCGGCGGCGGATCGAAGGTGCGCTTCGGTTCGGCCCGGCGGGCTGCCGGTCGGTTCGATCCCCCCGCATTGCCGCCGGCGGTCGGCGAGACGACCGTTCCCTCCGCGGTGCGGCGCAGGCGACGGCGGGCCGGTACGCCCTTGCGCCGCTCGACCGCCCCGTCGTCGGCCAGGCCGGTCAGGGCGAGGGCGACGGGCACCACGGTGTAGGTCATCTGGGTCTTGGCGGTCGAGGCATCGGCGGTCTGAGGCTTGAGGATGCACTCGGCGGCACCGGCCATCAGGGCCTGAACCGATGCCGAGGAGCCGGTCGCGGTCAGCGAGCTGAAGATCAGCACCGGCAGGTCGGGCCACCGCTGCTTGATGATCCGGAGCGCGGTCTGGCCGTCCATGACCGGCATCTCGAGATCGAGCAGGACCAGGTCGATCGGCCGCCGCTCGAGGACGGCGATCGCCTCCTCGCCATTGGCGGCCTCGGCCACCGTCTTCAGCCGGGGCTCGGAGCTTAGGGCATCCCGGAGGATGCGGCGGAGGGTAGACGAATCGTCGACGATCAGGACATCGGCCATGGGGACTCCTCGGTTCCGTGACCGGCCGGTGCCAGGTCCACGTTGGATCGATCGGGGTCGTGGTCGGTCGAGCCGATCACGGTGTGATGGAGGTCGGTCGAGACGCCGGCCAACCGGCGGGTCCGGTTGCGGGACTCCTCGACCAGTTCCTGGAGCGCCCCCGAGCCGGCCCGTAGTCCATCGGACCGGTCGGCCAGGTGCTCGATGCTCTGGGTGACCACGCTCGCGGTGGCGCTCATCTGGGTGGTGACGACGGCCTGTTCCTCGACCGAGGCGGCGACGGAGTTCTGGATGGCGGCGATCTCGCCGATGATCTCCTGGATGCCGGCGATGGCGTCGACCGACTCGCCGGTGTCGTTCTGGATACTGGAGATCAGCTCGGCGATCTGGTCGGTGGCGGCCGAGGTCTGCTTGGCCAACTCCTTCACCTCGTTGGCCACCACCGCGAACCCCTTCCCCGACTCACCGGCCCGAGCCGCCTCGATCGTGGCGTTCAACGCCAACAGGTTCGTCTGCTTGGCGATCGACGTGATCACCTCGATCACCTGCCCGATCTCGGCGCTGGAGTTCCCGAGGTTGGCCACGGTGGCGTTGGTCGTCTCGGCCCGGGCCACGGCATCGGCGGCCACGGTCGAGGCGGTACTGGAGCTCGACGAGATCTCGTTGATCGCCCCCGCCAGCTCCTGGATCGACCCCGAGATCGAGGTGATGTCGGTGTTGGCCTTGCGGCAAGCTTCGGCGATCCCGTCCAGCTCCTTGGTGGCCGACCCGAGGTGGGTCTCCAGTGCCTCGTCGGCCCCCCGGGCCCGCACCCGGGCATCGTCGAGGGCGTCGATGCTCCCCGAGATCCGGCGGAGGATCAGCCGGCTCAGCATGGCGATGCCGGCCATCAGCATCACCACGTTGATCACCCCGACGATGAGTACGGTCATCTCGGCGGCACCGATCGCCGTCTCGACGTCGTGCTCCCGATCGGCGGTGGTCGCCTGAAGCTCACCGATCGCACCCCGGAGGGTGGCGATGTTCCGTTCCGACAGCACCGCCAGATCGGCGTAGGCGTCGGCCGTCGCCTGTTGGTCGCCGGCCGCCACGGCCGGGACCAGCACCTCCTCGATCGCCGATCGGAACGCCGGTTCCTGTTCGGCCAGCCCTGCGGCGAGGTTGACCTCAGCCGGTTGGTCGGCTTCGGCGGCGAAGCGATCGAGGGCTGCGGTCGTGGCGGTCGCCAGCTCGAGGAGCGATGCTTCGGTCTCCGCGGTTCCGAGCACGGCGTGCCGGCCGACCGCCCGTCCAAGCCGGACGTACTCGGCCTCGAGCTCCTCCGCCTCGGCCGCCGCGCCAGCCGCCCCGGCGGTGGCGAGGTGGGCCTCGCGGATGGCGTCGACCCGCTGGTAGGCGAGGAGGATGCTGACGGCGATGGTGACCGTGAACGTGAGGGCGCCCAGCCGAAGGAGGCCCCGTACGCTCCCCAACCGACCGAGGGAGGGCACCCGTCCGATCACCTCTCCCCTACCTCCGAACCAGCCTGGTGGCCGACGAGGGCCCGCAGGTCACCGGTGACCTCACGGAGACCGATCGTGGCCTCCTTGGTGGAGGCGAGCTGCTCGGTTGCCGCGTCGGTGGTCCGCGAGAGCTGGTCGAAGGTGTTGCTGAGCGAGAGGGTCCACCCGATGGCACTCCGGACGCTGTCATCGATCGCCGAGGTGGTGGCGGTCTGCTGGGTGACGGCGTCGGCGATCAGCGCCTGGAACTCGGCGATCTCGTCGATGACGGTGGTGATGTCCTCGATCGCGGTCACCGACTCGCCGGTGTCGTTCTGGATGGCGAGGACCTTGTCGGCGATCTGGTCGGTGGCGGCCGAGGTCTGCTTGGCCAACTCCTTCACCTCGTTGGCCACAACCGCGAACCCCTTCCCCGACTCACCGGCCCGAGCCGCCTCGATCGTGGCGTTCAACGCCAACAGGTTCGTCTGCTTGGCGATCGACGTGATCACCTCGATCACCTGCCCGATCTCCTCCGACGACTCGCCGAGCTTGGCCACCGTGGCATTGGTCGCCTTGGTCTTCTCAGCGGCCGTCATCGCCACCGACGAGGCCTGGTTGGCGTGGTGCTCGACCTGGGCGATCGACTCGGTGAACCCCTTGGTGGCCGAGTCGACGACCGCGATGTCTCGATTGAGGCTCTGGACCAGCTCCGACACGGCCGACACCTGGTCGATGGTGCTCCCGGTCACGTGGCGGAGCTGCCCCGAGGCGTTCTCCATGGCGTGCGACGCCGCCTCGATCGAGTTGGCGCTCCGACCGACGGTCTTGCCGATGGTCCGAGCGACGAACCAGCTGGCCAGGAGGCTGAGGATCGTCCCCGTGATCAGGGCGACGGCGACGGTCGACACCGAGCTCTGGGCGTTGTTGTCCAGCCGATCGAGGAGATCGGCGGTGTAGGCCTCGTAGAACTGCTCCTCGAGGACGTCGACCTTGTCGCGCATGTCCTCGAAGGCGGCCCGGGTGACGATGAGCTGGGCTTCGGCCTCGCCCGAGAGGTTGGTCGCCTGTTGGACCTGGGTCGGGCTCGCACCAGGGGCCAGTGAGGCCTCGACGGCCTCGACCGCCGACAGCGACAGCGCGTCGTACGCCGACGCCTCGCTCAACCATGTCTCCCGGAGGGTGATGAACGCCGAGGAGAGCTCCTCCTCGCCCTCGAGCCCGAGCGACAGGTCGAGGAACTGGTCGAAGCGGTCGCCCGTCTGGGCCGAGTTCTCGTCGAACGACGCCAGGTACTCGTCCCGCCGGTCTCCGGCCGGCGTCTGCCCTGCTCGTTCGAGCGCCAGCTGGGCCTGGTAGGCGTCCCGGTCGACGTTGAGGAGGAGAAGGGTGGCCGGCACGCCGTTGAACGACACGATGCCGACGTCGTTCACGACCCGGCTGGCGGCCCGGACCGCCACGACGGCGACGCCGACCAGCGGCACGAGCGACAGGGCAACGAGGACGAACATCCACCGCCCGACCGTCATCCGCGGGCCCGATCGAGCTGCCTGGGCGCCCGGGGGCGGTCCTCCGGTCCCGGGGCCGGGGCCGGGGGTTGGGGCTGCTGGCGCGGGGGCCGGGACCGGTTCGGTCTCCGGCTCCCCGATGGGTCCGTGGACAGTCATCGAGTCCCCTCCTGGGTCAGGCGCGACGAGCGCCGTTCGTTGCTCGTGGCGATCGTCTTCTCGAGGTCGATCGTGAGGAGTAGATCGTCCGAGAGCTTGTAGGCACCGGTGAGCAGCTCTCGGACCGGACCCTCGACGTTGTCGGGAGGCGGTTCGAAGCTGGCCCGGTCGACCTCGATCACGTCGCCGACCTCGTCGACGAGGAGGCTGACCGCCTCCCCCCGGTATCGGACCACGACGTGGATCAGTTCGGAGTTGGGCGACGGCTCGACTCCCAACCGGACCCGGAGGTCGATCGTGGTGGCGATCTGGCCCCGGAGGTTGATCAGCCCGGTGATCGCCTCGGCGGTCCGAGGAATCGTGGTGTGGCCGGTGTGGTAGAGGACCTCTTGGATGCTCAGCACCTCGATGCCGATCAGCAGGGCGCCGACCCGGCACGTGCAAAGCTGGCGGGCTGCGATCTCGTTGGCCGTGCTCATGACAGCTCTCCGATCCGGAACTCGTGTTCCAACATCTCCAGGCTCGGTAGGCGGGAGACGTCGACCATCTCGGTCACCCGGCCCTGGATGATCAGGTTCCCGGTGGCCGTCTGCTCGGTCTGGTGGTAGTCGACGATGTCGATCATCTCGTCGATGACCAGCCCGACGTCTCGCCCGCTGTGGCGATAGACCACGACGCTGACCCGTTCGCGGTCGTCGGCTCCGTAGGTGGTGCCGTAGCCGAGCTCGCTGGCCAGATCGAGGAGCGGCATGATCTCCGACCGGTACTGCACGACCTGGCGATGTCCCGACATCTCGAGGGCCCCGGACTCGAACTCGTCCAGGCGTTCGACCTCGGACAGGGCGATGGCGACCTGCCGTTCGCCGCCCATGCTGAGGAGCAGGAGCGGCTCGCTCGTCCCCTCACCGGCCGCCCGCACCTCGTCGGCCCGGCTCCGCTCACTCGGGCCGTCGCCCCGGCCGTTGAAGACGTGTGCATCCTGGCCCAGCCCGACGACGTCGAGGATCAGGGCCACCTGGCCGTCGCCGAGGAT
Source organism: Acidimicrobiales bacterium (assembly GCA_965262175.1). Taxonomy (GTDB): domain Bacteria; phylum Actinomycetota; class Acidimicrobiia; order Acidimicrobiales; family SZUA-35; genus CADEDH01. The sequence goes on from CBDHES010000002.1 coordinate 263,272, forward strand.
CGTCGCCCCGGAGAACATCTCGACCCCGTGGACGACCTCCCCGAGCGGCTTGACGACGATCTCCTGGGTCTCGACGATCTCGTCGACCAGCAGGCTGAACTGGCCTCCATCGGCCGTCAGCACCACCATGTCGCCGACCATCCCGTCACGACCATCCTCCTCCAGGACCTTCCGGAGGTCGACGACCGGGAGCAGGCGGTCCCGGAGCCGGATGACCGGAGCATCGTGGATGAACTCGACGGCATGGCCGTTCTCGGTGCCGTCCACGCTGACCAGCTCGACCAGGCTCCGCTGAGGGATGGCGTACCGGCGGCCGGCGCACAGGATCACCAACGCCGGCACGATCGCCAGAGTCAGGGGAATCTCGATCCGGAACGTGGTCCCCGCTCCCCGCTCGGTCTTGATCTCGACCGACCCACCGATCTTCTCGATGTTGGTCCGGACGACGTCCATCCCGACGCCCCGGCCCGACACGGTGGTCACCTTGTCGGCGGTCGAGAAGCCGGGCAGGAAGATCAGATTCACCGCCTCGCCATCGCTCATGGAGGCCAGTGCCTCCCGGGTGACCAGGTTCCGTTCCAGCGCCTTGGCCTTGACCTTGTCCAGGTTGATACCGCCGCCGTCGTCGGCGATGGTGATGACGACGTGGCCGTCCTGGTGGCTGGCGGCGATTCGCAGCACGCCCTCGGCCGGCTTCCCGGCCGCCTCCCGGACCTCCGGTGGTTCGATGCCGTGGTCGACCGTGTTGCGCACGAGGTGGGTCAAGGGGTCCTTGATCGACTCGATGAGGCTCTTGTCGAGCTCGGTCTCCTTGCCCTCCATCTCGAGGCGGATCTGCTTGCCACACTGGTGAGCCAGATCCCGGACCACGCGGGGGAACTTGTTGAACAGGCCGCCGATCGACTGCATCCGGGTCGTCATGACCTTGTCCTGCAGCTCCGAGGTCAGCAGGTCGAGACGCTGACTCGAGAGCGCCAGGCCGCCGTCGGTGGTGTCGGTGATGTATTGGAGGATCTCGTTGCGGGTCAGGACGAGCTCGCCGACGAGGTTCATCAGGTCGTCGAGGAGATCGACGTCGACCCGGATCGTGCTGTCGGCCGCGCTCCGCTTCCCGCCGCTGGGCTGGGCCTGCTGTTGGGCCTGCTGGTCGAGGGCCGCGTCGAGCTGTTGCTCGCCGACCTCGCCTCCGGCGGTCAGGATCTCGCCGATCGGTCGGCTGTCGCCCAGGCTCTGCTCGGCGGCGGCGATCTCGACGTCGGTCCGCTCGATCCCATGGTCGGCGACCAGGATGTCGCCCACCCGGTCGGCGGACGACGAGCCGGGCGAGGCCGCGTCGTCGTCGGTCGATCCGGCCCCTTCGCCGTCATCGGGCTCAGCGGCGGCGCCACCGGACCGGTCCTGCTCGTCGCCCTCGACCGGACCCACGGCCGCCTCACCGCTCGGACGGACCTCGTCGCCGGACGAGCCCTCGGCGACCGAAGCAGCACCGACGGCAGCCAACTCGGATGCCGCACCGGTCTCGCTATCGACGGCCTCATCGTGCGAGGCGTGGTCGGCGTTGGCCAGACGCACCAGCTCGTCGATCAGCTCCCGGACATCGACCCCCTGGTCGACGCCGTCCTCCTCGATCCGGGCCAGGTACCGTCGAGTACCGTCGACCGTGCTGAGCAACGCATCGGCGATCTCGACGGTCAGCGACATCTCGCCGTCACGGAGCAGGCTGAGCAGGTTCTCACCCTTGTGGCACAGCTCCTCCAACCGGGCGAAGCCGAGGAACGCCGAGCTCCCCTTGATCGTGTGCATGACGCGAAAGATCGCCCCGAGCACGTTCTTGTCGTCCGGTCGCTCTTCGAGAGCTACGAACGACTCGTCGAGGGTGTCGAGCATCTCGTAACTCTCGACGAGGAACTCTTGGACGATCTCCTCGTCGTAATCCACGCTTCCTCACTCCCAGGGCAACGGCCCGCTGGCGGGCGGACTCCCACGCATCTCACGGTTTCCGTCGGCCCTGGCCCGAGCGACTTGAGCGCTCGATGACCGCTGTCGCTCAGGATGGGCCGGCCGGCCGGTAGGCCGGGTTGGGCGACTCAGACGGGGCCGAGCAGGCCCGCCTTCTCGAGCAGCGACGTCGCCTTCTCCCGGAGCTCGTCGAGCTCGATCCCCAGCTCCTGCAGCGCCGAGCGGAGGGGGTCCTCGTCGGCGTCGCCATCACCTGTGGCCTCCTCGGCGCTGTCGGAGCCGGCATCGCTCCAGAGGCGGAGGCTCGACTGGCGAGCGGCGGCGTCGCCATCGAAGACGTCGCCGTCATCATCGGGGTCCTCACCGGCACCCAGGAGCTCGGAGGCGACGTGGCTGGCCACGTACACCGCCCGCGCCGCATGGCTCTCGGTGCTGAAGGGATCGTGGTGGTGACGGACCGGCTCGATCACCGCCGGTGGCATCCCCCACAGCTCGAGGAGGAGGGCACCGAGCTCGGCGTGGTCGACACCGAGAAGCTCCCGCTCGGCGGCGACGACCGACTCGGTCCCCTCGGCCACCAGTGAGAACCGCTCCGGGTCGAGGAGCCGGTCGAGGACGACCTGTCCCAGATGATGGAGCAGGGCACAGGTCACGACCTCGGGACCGACCTTGTCCTTGGCCAACCGTTGGATCGCCTCGGCCACGTAGGAGGAGGCGATGGCATGGTCCCAGAGCCCCGAGGCCTGATCGTAGGCGGTCAGTGGTGCCACGACCCATGGCCCCATCGAGCCGCCGACCGCGGCGGCCAGGACCCGGGCGATGCCGAGCCGCCCGACCGCCATGTCGATCGCCGTGATGGCGTCGACCGGCGCCGAGGCCGCCGAGTTGGCCTCCCGGAGCACGACGGCGGTCAGGACCGGATCCTGACGGAGGATCTCCGCCACCTCCGGCACGCCGCACTCGGGATCGGCCACCGCGGTCGCCAACTCGGCGACGGTGGCCGGCATCGGATCGAGCGCCTCGGCGATCCCGATCAGCTCGTCGTGGAGGTCCAGCATCGACGGGGGTATCGCCCCACTCGTCGAGTCGGTCCCGGTGTCGGACGGGTCGTTGGATGCAGCCGTCACGAGATCTCCTCCGTGGCGTCGTTCGACTGGTTCACCGCCGTCCATCGGCACAACGGCCCAGGTCGTGAGCACCCGGCACCAGCGAGAGCTCGTCCTCGATTTGGCCTAAGGGGACGGCCGATCGTGCCGATGGCCACCTAGCGGAAGCGAAGCGCGAGTGATTCCGAGGAGTGTCCATGATGACGAGCGACGAGCCTGGCGGCGCAGGGGGCGCCTCCACGACCCAGCTGATGCTGATCGCATCGCTGGTGTCGGCGACGGTCGCCTCGGCGACCATCGGGGCCGCCGCCGGCGTCGCAACCGGCACCATCGCCGCCATCGTCCTCGCCGGAGCCGGCTGGGCGGTGCTCCAGATCCAGGTCTTCGGCCCCTTGACCTCGCTCCGCCGGACCACCGCCCGGTTGGCCGCCGGCGATCTCACGGTGACGCCCATCGACCTCGGCCGGAGCGACGAGATCGGCCGATTGGGCCACGGCGTCGACCAGCTCGTCACCCTCGTCCGCACCACCGGAACCAACCTCCGCTCGATCGCCGACGGCGAGATCGTGGAGACCGGCAACGAACTGCCGGGCGAGCTCGGTAGGTCGTTCGCGTCGATGACCACGACGCTGCGCAGAACCGTCGACGGGCTCTCCGCCTCCTCCCAGCAGCTCGACGCGGCCGCCCGCCACCTGGAGACCACATCGGGTGCGATGGGGGCCAGCGCCGAGGACACCTCGCTCCAGGCGACGTCGGCTTCGACGATCGGTGAGCGGGTATCGGCCAACGTGGCCAGCGTGGCCACCGCCATGGAGGAGATCAGCGCCTCGATCCGAGAGGTCGCGTCGAGCGCCGGCGAAGCGTCGACGGTGGCCGGTGAGGCCGTCGAGGTCGCCCAGGTGACCTCCCGGTCGATCAGCAAGCTCGGAGAGTCCAGCGAAGAGATCGGCAACGTGATCAAGGTCATCAACTCGATCGCCGAGCAGACCAACCTCCTCGCCCTGAACGCCACCATCGAGGCGGCCCGGGCCGGCGAGGCCGGCAAGGGCTTCGCCGTCGTGGCCAACGAGGTCAAGGAGCTGGCCAATCAGACGGCGACGGCCACCGAAGAGATCTCGAACCGGATCCAGGCCATCCAGACCGACACGGCGGGCGCCGTCGAGGCCAACGTCCAGATCGGCGAGACGATCGATCGGATCAACGAGATCTCGGCAGTGATCGCATCCGCCGTCGAACAACAGTCCGCGGCCACCGCCGAGATCGGCCGCAGCATCGAGGAGGCGGCGATCGGCAGCCGGGAGATCGCCCAGAGCATCTCCGGCGTCGCATCCGCCGCCGAATCGACCCGCCAGTCGACCGACGAGACCAGGGTCTCGGCCCAACAACTCGGCGAACTGGCCAGCCAGCTAACCGACCTCGCCGGCAACTACCGCTGAGCCCCGACCCGCCCCCGGCCACCCGCTAGGAGCTGAGACAGGACATGGAAGACATCATCAACGAGTTCGTCATCGAGAGCTACGAGGGCCTGGATCGTCTCGACCAGATCTTCGTGGTGCTCGAAGAGAGCCCGGACAACACCGAGGCCCTCACCGAGGCGTTCCGGGTTCTCCACACCATCAAGGGAACGTGTGGGTTCCTGGCCTTCGCCAAGCTGGAGAAGGTGGCCCACCGCGGCGAGAACCTCCTGAGCCTCCTGCGGGACAACGTCTTGGAGATGGACGAGGCCATCGCCAACGCCCTCCTCGGGACCGTCGACGCCATCCGGTCGATCCTGGCCCACCTGGAAGAGACCGGCGGCGAAGGAGACGACGACGTCTCCGCCCTCATCGCCACCCTGGAGACGCTGGCGGCTCGGGCCGACCACGGCGCCGACGCCACGACCGGCGATCCAGGGATCCCCATGCCGAGCGAACCCGAAGCGGCCGGGGAGGCCGATGCGGCCCCCGAGGCCGGCGATGACGATACGGCCGACGGCACGGACGGGGACACCGCAGCGGAAGGCGAGGCCGGTAGCGGCGGACACCCGGCCGAGGACGGGGCGGCCGAGCACGGCCCCGAGTCGAGCGACGCCCCGACCCCGGCGGCCGAGGAAGCGACCCCGGCGCCGGAACCGGCCGCTCCGGCGGCCGACGCCTCGAACCGGATCGGCGACATCCTCGTCGAGCAGGGCGGTGCCGACCGCACCGATGTCGAGATCGCGGCCGCCGAGCAGAGCCTTGGCGACGACCGGCAGATCGGCAAGATCCTGACCGATGAGGGCCGGGCCGAGCCGAAGGCCGTCGAGCAGGCCGCTTCGACCCAACGGAGCGCAGCCGACGCGACCATCCGGGTCGACGTAGCCGTCCTCGATCGGCTCATGAACCTGGTCGGCGAGCTCGTGCTCTCCCGGAACCAGATCATCCAGCTCGCTTCCACCGAGGAGAATCAGGAGTTCGCCGTTCCCGCCCAACGGTTGAACCTGATCACCAGCGAGCTGCAGGAGGGCGTCATGCGGACCCGCATGCAGCCCATCGGCAACGTCTGGAACAAGCTTCCCCGGGTCGTGCGAGACCTGTCGCACCAGTTCGACAAGAGCATCCGCCTCGAGATGGCGGGAGCCGACACCGAGCTCGACCGGACGATCCTCGAGGCGATCAAGGATCCGCTGACCCACATGGTCCGCAACACGGTCGATCACGGCATCGAGGATCCCGACACGCGGGAGTCGCTGGGGAAGGACCGGGAAGGGGTCCTCCGCCTCAGCGCCACCCACGAAGGCGGTCGGGTCAACATCGAGATCAGCGACGACGGCGCCGGCATCGACGCCGACAGGATGCGGGCGAAGGCGATCGAGAAGGAGATCATCTCCCCCGACCAGGCAGCCCGGATGTCGGACAACGAGGCGGTCCAGCTCATCTTCGCTCCCGGCTTCTCGACCGCCCAGACGGTCAGCAACGTGTCCGGCCGAGGGGTCGGCATGGACGTCGTGCGGACCAACATCGAGCGGATCGGCGGCTCGGTCGACATCCAGACCGAGAAGCAGGTGGGGACGACCTTCACCATCAAGATCCCGCTGACCCTGGCCATCATCCCCGCCATCACGGTCAGCTGCGACGAGAACCGGTACGCCATCCCGCAGCTCAGCTTGCAGGAGCTGGTCCGCATCGACGCCGCCGACACCCAGAACAAGATCGAGTACGTCCACGGCGCCCCGGTCTACCGGCTCCGGGAGCGGCTGCTTCCGATCATCGACCTCCGGACCCTGCTCGGCCACGAGCCGCAGATCGACAACCTGGCGGTCAACATCGTCGTGCTCCACATCGACGGCCGGGCCTTCGGCCTCGTCGTCGACGAGATCGAGGACACCGCCGAGATCGTGGTCAAGCCACTCGGCCGGGACGTCAAGGACATCACGATCTTCTCCGGTGCCACGATCATGGGCGACGGCCGTGTGGCCCTCATCCTCGACGTCCTCGGTCTGGCTTCCCGGGCCAACGTCCTCAATCCCAACGGTGAGTCGATGGACGCGTCGGGAGGCAGTCCGGTCTCCTCGACCCGGACCGATCTCGACGAGAGCACCGTCCTCCTGCTCAACCTCGGCGATGGCAGCACCCCGGTCGCCATCCCCCTGGCCCAGGTCGAGCGCCTGGAGGAGTTCCGTCCCGACCAGATCGAGCAATCCGATGGGCAGCCGGTCGTCCAGTACCGGGGCGAGATCATGCCGCTGCTCGACCTTCCGAGCGCGCTGGGTGCCGGCTACCCGGTCATACCGGCCGACCGACCGGTCAGCGTCGTCGTCTGCATGATCGACGGGGTCTCGGTCGGGCTGGCGGTCCACGACATCCTCGACATCGTCTCCCAGACCCAGATGAACACGAACCCCGGGGAGCGGATCACCACCGCCGTGGTCAACGGCCACGTCACCGACGTCGTCGACACGACGAGCCTCGTCTCCCAGTACCTGTCGTTCTCGATACCGCAAGGAGCCTACTGATGAGCGCGACCCAGACCGGTCTCCAGCTCTGCACCTTCCGCGTCGGTGACCTCTACCTCGGCATCGACGTCCTCGAGGTCGAGGAGGTGCTGTACCAGGCCGACCTGACGGCGGTCCCCCACGCGGCTCCGGCGGTTTGTGGGTTGATCAACCTCCGAGGCCAGATCGCCACGACGATCGATCTCCGGAACCGACTCGGTCTGGAGCCCCGAGACGAAGAAGCCCGACCGATCCACGTGGTGGTCCGGTCGGCCGGCGAGTCGATCAGCTTGCTGGTCGATTCGATCGGCGACGTCCTGGAGGTCGATCCCGCAGCCTACGAACCACCGCCGGAGACCACCACGGGACCGGCCCGAGACCTGATCCTCGGGGCCTACAAGCTCGAAGACGAACTGCTCCTGACCCTAGATGTCCGAAAGGCAGCCCACGCCGGCTCGCCCGTCGAAAGAGGTGTGAACCAATGAAGGCGCTCGTAGTCGACGACGCTCGCGTCGCTCGCATGATGCTCGCCAAGATGATGGGCGAGCTCGGCTTCTCGGTCGAGACCGCCGAGCACGGCGAGGAGGCTCTGTCCAAGCTGGACCCCGGCGATCCACCCGACGCAATCGTCACCGACTGGAACATGCCGGTCATGGACGGGGCCGAGTTGGCCAAGGCCATCCGCTCCGACACGAACTACAGCAACGTGCCGATCCTGATGATCAGCAGCGAGTCCGATCCCCGGCGGGTCGTGAAGGCCCTGCTGGCCGGGGTCGACGAGTACCTGTTCAAGCCGGTCGACCGCACGATGCTCCGGGAGCGTCTCGAGGTCATGGGCGTGTACGCGACCAACGTCTCATGAAGGAGCCGACCCGCATCCTGGTCGTCGACGATGCGGCCGTCGTCCGCGGCCTGGTCTCCCGATACCTCAACGCCGAGCCCGACCTCGAAGTCATCGGCTCGGCGTCCAACGGCAAGATCGGCGTCGAGAAGGCCCGGACCCTCCAGCCCGATGCCATCGTGCTCGACATCGAGATGCCCGAGATGAACGGCCTCGACGCGCTCACCGAGATCCGGCGCTTCGACCCCAAGGTCCCGATCATCATGTTCTCGACGTTGACCGCGGCCGGTGCCTCGTCGACCCTGAAGGCCCTCGCCCGGGGGGCGTCCGACTACGCCACCAAACCGGAGTACGCGGTCAACGCCTCCTCGGCCCTGGAGCACGTCCGGAACGAGCTCATCAGCAAGATCCGGGGCCTCACCCAACGCCCGACGCCGGTGGCCAAGCGGCCGATGCCGGCCCGGCGCCGCCCCGCGGCGGTCAAGGGTCTGCCTCCTCGGGCGATCGTGATCGGCAGCTCGACCGGCGGGCCGAACGCTCTCGAACGGGTGTTGTCGGACATCCCGGTCGCGCTCCCCATCCCGATCGTCGTGGTCCAGCACATGCCGCCGACCTTCACCAAGGCCCTCGCCGAGCGCCTCGACAAGAAGGTGGCGTCCCGGGTGGTCGAGGCCGGCCGCCCGATGCCGGCCGAGGCCGGGACGGTCTACATCGCCCCCGGCGGGCACCATCTCCGGATGCGGGCCGAGGGCAAGGACCTCGGCGTCGAGCCGTTCGACGGGCCGCCGATCCATTCATGCCGCCCCTCGGTCGAGCCGCTGTTCGCCTCGGCGGCCGAGGTCTGCGGCCCCCGCCTCCTGGCCGCCATGCTCACCGGCATGGGTCAGGACGGCGTCGACGGCGCCCGGACGATCGCCGACCTCGGGTGCGTCGTCGTCGCCCAGGACGAGGAAACCAGCGTCGTCTGGGGCATGCCGGGCGCGGTGGTCAACGCCGGCGCCGCCACCGATGTCCTGCCGCTCAACCAGATCGGCGGCTTCCTCGCTCAACACGTGAACACCAGCGCCGCCGCTGCTCCCGGGCGGTCCTTCCAGGAGGTACAGACATGACGGCCGCCGGCGCTACCGCCACATCGCTGAGCCAGGCCGACCAGGACTACTTCGTCCGACTGGTCGACCAGAAGATCGGGGTGCAGCTGGCCGACAAGGCCTACCTGATCGAGAGCCGCCTCCAGCCGTTGGTCCGGACGTTCAACTGCCGGGACCTCGGCGAGCTGTTCCAGAAGATACGCACCGGAGACCGGGCGATCGAAGGGGCGGCCATCGAGGCGATGACCACGAACGAGACGTCGTTCTTCCGCGACCAGCATCCCTTCGACACCCTGGCCCGCAACGTGCTGCCCGACCTGATCAAGAAGGCGGGGAACAAGCTCACGATCTGGAACGGGGCCTGCTCCAGCGGGCAGGAGTCCTACACGCTGGCCATCACGCTCAACGAGCACTTCGCCAGCCTGTGCACCGGGGGGAAGATCAAGATCGTCTCGACCGACGTGTCGCCGGAGATGGTCGAGCGGACGCAGTCCGGCACGTACAGCCGGTTCGAGATCAACCGGGGCCTCCCGTCCAACTTCGCCGTCAAGTACTTCGACCAGCAGGGCCGGAAGTGGGTGGCCAAGCAGTCGGTGCGGGACATGATCGAGGTCAAGCAGGTCAACCTGCTCCAGCGTTGGACCGGTGTTCCCAAGGCGGACATCGTCCTGCTCCGCAACGTCCTCATCTACTTCACACCCGAGGTCAAGAAGGACATCCTGCGGCGGGTCCGGACCGAGATCCTGGCCCCCCACGGTTGCCTCCTGCTCGGCGCGAGCGAATCGACGATCGGTCTCGACAACTCCTTCCACCCGAAACGCATCGGGGACTCGACCATCTACTTCCTGGAGGCCTGACACCATGCAACAACCGCTCCTCGACACCGCCGACCTCGAAGAGGTCCACGAGATCGCCATCGAGGTCCTCGACTCGGTGGGCCTCATGGCCGACGGCGAGGCCCTGGTCCCGCCCTCGACCTGGCCCGACAAGGGCTTCCACGCATCGGTGGCCATCATCGGCTCCGATCCCGGCCAGCTCCAGATCTGGGCCGACGCCGGCACCGCCGTCGCCCTCACCGGCCTGCTGACCGATCGGCCGGTCGCCGAGCTCGAACTGGCCGACGGCCAGGACTCGATCTCGGAACTGGCCAACCTCCTGGCGGGCACCGCCAAGTCGGTGTTCCCCGGCGAGAACCGCCTCGCCGAGCCGGTCGCCCAGCAGATCGAAGCGGCCGACATCCCCCAACCGGGCGATGGCCACGTCGAGATCGTCCACGATCTCGGTCGGTTCATCGTCCAACTCCTGACCGAATCCAATTGACGCAGCCAAGGACCACACACCGAGGGACCCCCGATGAAGATCTTGATAGTCGACGACAGCTCGATCATGAGAAAGCTGGTCGCCCGCACCATCCGCCAAGCCGGGTACGACGCCGACATCGTCGAGGCCGAGGACGGGCAGATCGGTTTGGAGACCAACCGCTCCGAAGCCCCTGACCTCATCCTGACCGACTGGAACATGCCGAACCTGACCGGTATCGAGATGCTCCGATCCCTCCGCGAGGAGGGGGAGAACGTCACGGTCGGGTTCATCACCTCGGAGTCGACCTCCGAGATCCGGGCCGAAGCGAAGGCGGCCGGCGCGTCGTTCTTCCTGAGCAAGCCCTTCGATGCCGATGACCTACGAGACGCACTAGCGGAGGTGGCCTGATGCCCGCGACGACGATCGATGCCGGGAACATCCAGAAGATCCTGGCCAACCTGATCAACGACGGAACCAACGTGGTCCCGGCCGACGACATCACGACCCACCCGGCGACGTATCGGGGGCTGGTCAACGATGACGACGAGCTGATCGGAGTCATCGCCGCCGACCTGGCGTTCGCCCACCGCTCCGGGGGCGCACTGGCCATGATCCCGGCCGGGACCGTGAACGAAGCCGACGAGAACGAACCGGTCTCGACCTGGTTGGAGGCCTACAACGAGGTGGCCAACGTGCTGTCACGGGTGGCCAACGAGGCGTCGGGTCAGCGACTCCACATCGACCCCGGCATCTCCCACGATGCCGAGATCTGCGAGGGGCTGATGAGCTCGGTCGACAAGGTCATCGTCGAGGCGACCATCCCCCAGTACGGCCCGGGCAAGATCGGCTTCTGGCTCTGAACTCGGTCCGGACCGGACCGACGAGGTTGACGAGGACCCGGGCCGCTCGGCCCGGGTCCTGTCACGTCGTGGCGCCCGCCTCCGAACCCCACGGGTCGTCGTTGTGCTCGGCCAGCCGGGGAGCCCGGGTGAAGGCCCACCACGACCGGTTGGTGCGGAACGGTGGACCGGGAACGGTCACCGCTCCCCCGTCGGGCAGCTGGCCGTCCTGCCAGAACCCGGTGGCCGCCAGGTGGGGATCGCTACGGAGACTGTCGATCGTGTTGACCGGGGCGACCGGTATCCCCCGGCGCTGGCCCTCCTGGAAGAAGTCGAGGACCGACATCGACCCGGTCAACTCCTCGACCCAGGAATCGATCAGCTCCATCGTCTCGCCCCGGACGGCGATGTCGGCGAAGACCGGGTCGATGACCGACTCGTTGTCGCATTCGGTGTGGATCCACTCGGCGATCGCCTCCCAGTGGCGGGGCATCAACACCAGGATCGACACATAGCCATCGCGGCACGGATAGAGCCCGAAGGGTCGGCTGAGGGTCCGACGGTTCCCGGCCCGGACCCGATGGACCCGATCGTCGAGGAACACCGGCACCCCGGTCTCGGGGGAGAAGGCGAGGCACACCTCGGCCAACGAGATGTCGATGCGCTGCCCCCCGAGGCCGAGTCGGCGGGCCCGAAGCCCGAGCACCGCACCGACCGCGGCGTTGAGCGCCGCAGCGTGGAGCCCCATCTGGGCCGGGCCGCCGGGGACGACCGGTGGCTGGTCGTCGAAGCCGACGGTGTACAGCACGCCCGATGCCGCCCACGCCACCAGGTTCGACGACGCCCAACGACGCTTGGGACCGTGCTCGCCGAACGGGCTCAGGGCCACCCAGACGACCGTGTCGTTCACCGCCTTGACCGCCTCGTAGCCGAGCCCGACCCGGTCGAGGGATCCGGGGCCGGCATCCTCGATCACCACGTCGGCCTGCTCGCCCAACGCAGCGATGCGTTGCCGGCCGGCGTCGTCGGCGACGTCGGCCACGACGCTCCGTGTTCCCATCGCCAGGTAGGCCCACCACAACGACTCGTTGCGATCGGCGTCGGCGAAGGGCGCCAACGTCCGCACGGGACTGCCCCCCGGGGGTTCGACCTTGACCACGGTGGCCCCCATCGCCGCCAGCAGTCGCGACGCGTAGGCTCCGGACAGACCGGACAGATCGAGCACCCGTACCCCGTCGAATGGCTGGCCGATCATCGCTGCGCTCCGTCGTCGAGGTCTCGGGTGTCGGGCTCGCCGGGAAAGAGCACGTGGAGCCAGTCCTCGTAGGGCCGGTTCACGACCAGGTCGGGCCGGTCCATGACGAAGGCCGCACCGTCGGCGATCAGCCCCTCGACCTCGGCGGGCTCGAGACCGGCCGAGGTGAGGGCGTCGACCGTGTGCTCCCCGCTGCTCGGGCCACCCCGCTCCCAGCTCCCCGGCGTACCCGACAGGCGGATCGGGTAGGAGCAGAACACGTCGCGGGTGAACCGGGAGCTGGGCCGGGTCACGTAGAAGCCGCTGGTCTTGACGTGCGAGTCCTGGAGGAGGTCCTCGTTGGTGGCGACCAGATGGGCGGCCACCCCGGCCTCCTGGAGGCGGGCCGCCAGGTCGTCACCGTCGAACGCGGCGGTCCATGCGGCGACGGCCTCGTCGAGCGCCTCGACGTTGGCCAGCCGATCGTCGTTGGTGGCGAACCGGGGGTCGGTCGCCCACTCGGCGGGGCCGATCGAGGTGAGACCGGTCCAGGCGTCGTCATCGCCAACGCTGATGGCGATCCACCGCTCGTCGCCCCGACACGGGTACACCCCTTCCGGGGCGTACCACAACGAGCGGTTGCCGATTCGGGACTGGGCCCGCCCGGTCAGGGCGTGGTCCATGGCGAAGGGACCGAGCAGGGCCGAGATCGTCGTCTCGAACTGGGAGACGTCGATGTGGACGCCCTCGCCCGTCTGATCTCGCTGTTCGAGCCCGGTCAGAGCCCCCAGCACGGCGTGGAGCGAACTGAGGTAGTCGGGCGGGGCGACCGTGGCGATCCCGGCCGGCTCCCTCCCCGCGTGGCCGGTCAGATCGTCGAGGCCGACCAGGGGGGCCTGGTTCGGTCCCCAGGCGACGAACGGGTAGTACGGCGTGTCGGGCTCGGACCCGAAGCCGGGGAGCTGGACATAGACGATGTCGGGCCGGAGGGCGGCCACCGACTCGTAGTCGAGGCCGAGATCGGTCAACGCCCGGGCACCGAAGTTGGCGAGGAAGACGTCGCAGGTCGCCAACAGTCGGCGAGCGGCGTCGCGGGCTTCGGGCCGCTTGAGGTCGAGCGCGACGCTCTTCTTGTCGGCGTTCATCTCCGAGACGTAGGGACTCGAGTCGGGCACGACCGGGGCCAGCTCGTCGGCGTCCCGCAGCCAGGCGCTGCCCAGCATCCGGACGACGTCGGGGCTGGTCGGCGACTCGACCTTGAACACCTCGGCGCCGAAGTGGGCCATCATCCTGCCGGCGTTGGGCGAGGCGATGGCGATGCCGAGCTCGAACACGCGTACGCCATCCAGGGGTCGGACCATGCCACTGCTTAGCACGACACCCCGGTGCGTCCCAGTCGATCCGATGCTCGGCCCCCGAACGACCGCCGACACCCCGATCGTGACGTCGGTCACCTCGCCGACGGACGGGGCCGACGTGGCCGGGTAGCATCGAGGTCGGGATCAGGGTCCGGCGGACCCGGGGCGAGCGGGCACGGCGACAAGGGGCGTGGCGTGACGAGTCCGGATCACCAGCAGTTGGAGCGTGAGCTGGCCGCAGCAGCGGTGCAGTTCACCATCGCCGAGCGGCAACCGGCCAACTTCTCCGACGCCGGCCATGCCCAGTCGGCGGCGGTGAGCGAAGCCCGGGTGACATCGGCCGCCGTGGCCCTGCTCGACGGCGGCGACGCCGATGCGGTCACCCGACTGCTCGACGATGCCGTCGACCACCCGCTGTTCGAGGGGAACGACGACGGGCCGTGGCGTTCGTTCCTCGACGGCATCAAGTCGGACGTGACCACCCAGACCTCCCGCCTGTCGCCACCCCCGGTACCAGGGGGGCCGGCCAGCGCAGCGGCGACACCGGCCGATCCGCCGTCGGGGGCAGCGGCGGTCCGCCTCGCAACGGAGACCAACCACCGCACCGGCGGAGCGCTGCACGCCGGCCGCCCGACGGCCCGACCCGCCGTGGTGGTCGATCGCCTCCGCACGTTGCTGACCCCGCTTCGGCGACCCCGCGTGGCGATCGGGGTGCTCCTCGGCGTCGGCGTCGTGGCCGGCGGGCTGGTGCTGCTGGCCTCCGGCGTCTGGACCCGCCCGGCCCCCTGCAGCGGGGATGACTGCACGGTGGCGGCGGTCGAGACCAGCCCGCCCTCGTCGACCGACACCACGACGACGACGGCGCCGGAGACGACGACCTCGGCGCCCGACACACCGAGGCCGGACGCCGCTGGCCCCGACCCCGACCCCGACGAGGCCGGCGACGACGAAGCCCCCGGGGAGGCGGTCGACCTCGGCCGGGAAGACACCGACGACGCGTCGCCGACGACCGAGGAGCCGGCGGGGCCAACCACGACGTCGACCGAGCAACAGACGACGACCACCACGACCTCGGAGGCGACCACCACCTCCGGAGGCACCGACTCGACCTCGAGCTCGGTCAGCGAGCAACCCCCCACCTCGCCTCCGTCGACCACGACGACCACGACCACGACGACCACCACCACGACGACCACGACCACAACGACGACCACCACCACGACCACGACGCCACCGGTCGGGAATGGGATCCCCTGCCCCGAAGGGTCGAGCCCCACCCACTTCGTCGATGTGATCAACGTCGCCGACAACGACATCCTCAACGTCCGCCTCGGGCCCAGCACCGGGTTCGAGATCTTCCACACCTTCGCTCCGAACGAGACCGGGGTCCCGATCTACGATGCGGAGCGGAGCGCCAGCTGGGTCATGGTCCTCGTTCCCGGTAGCGGCGAGAACGGCTGTGGGTGGGCCCACACCGCATTCCTCTCTTCGCCAGCCTGACGCTGCGGGCGGTCCGATAATGGGGGCATGACCTCCACCTACGATCTGGCCGACCGGTACCGAGCGACCGATGGCACGGTGTTGCTCACGGGGATCCAGGCCCTGGCCCGGATCCCGATCGAGCAGCTTCGCCGAGACCGGGCGGCCGGTCATCGGACCGCCGCCTTCCTCTCCGGCTACCCCGGCTCCCCACTCGGTGGGTTCGACCAGGAGGTGGCTCGGGCCCGAGCGCTGGTCCCCGAGCTGGAGATCGTCCACGAGCCGGCGGTGAACGAGGAGCTGGGTGCGACGGCGGTCATGGGGTCCCAGCTGGCAGCCTCCCGACCCGACGCCACCCATGACGGCGTGGTCGGGTTCTGGTACGGCAAGGCCCCGGGCCTCGACCGGGCCGGCGACGCCCTCCGGCACGGCGTGTTCGCCGGCACGTCCCCCCTGGGCGGCGCGGTGGCCCTCGTCGGGGACGACCCGGCCTGCAAGTCCTCGACGATGCCATCGTCGTCCGACGCCACCCTGGTCGATCTCCACATGCCGATCCTGTACCCGGGCACGACGGCCGAGTGCCTCGAGTTGGGACTCCACGCAGTCGCCGTGTCCCGGGCAACGGGGCTCTGGGCGGCGATGAAGATCGTGACCCCGATCGCCGACGGGTCCGGAACCGTCGAGTTGCCCGTCGCCACCGACCGACCGGTCATCCCGACCGTCGAGGTCGACGGCGAGCCGTGGCGCTGCGTGCCGTCGGCCCAGTTCCTGGGCCCCCGGATGCTCGAGCTGGAGCGGGAGTTCCGGGAGATCCGCCTCCCCCTCGCCGTCGAGTACGGCATCGCCAACCGCCTCAACCGGGTCACGGTCGACCCCCCGGACGCCTGGATCGGGCTGGTCGCCACCGGCTTCACCTACCACGAGATGCTCGACGCCCTCCGCCGGCTCGGCCTCGGATCCGACCGGGACATCGCCGGCGCCGGCATCCGGATCCTCCAGCTCCGGATGCCCGGCGGGTTCGATCCGGCCCTGGTCCGGAGCTTCGCCCGGGGTCTCGACGAGATCGTCATCGTCGAGGAGAAGAACCCCACCCTGGAATGGCTGGTCAAGGATGCGCTCTACGGCGGTCCCCACCAGCCGAGGGTCGTCGGCAAGACCCACGAGGACGGCCGGACCCTGATGCGGTCGTGGGATCTGCTCGATGCCGACGCCATCGTCGGTGGCCTCCGGGAGCGTCTCTCGGCCCGGCTCGCCGACCGGCTCGCCCCCGAGCGGCCGTCGTCGCCCGACCGGGTGCTGTTGCCGTTGTCGGTCAACCGGACGCCCTTCTTCTGTTCCGGCTGCCCCCACAACTGGGGAACGAAGGTCCCCGAGGGTGCGTTGGTCTCGGCCGGGACCGGGTGCCACGGCATGACCCTGCTGATGGATCCGGAGCGGGTCGGCGACGGGATCGGCGTGACGGCCATGGGCAACGAGGGGGCCCAGTGGATCGGGATGGAGCCGTTCGTCGAGTCCGACCACCTGTTCCAGAACTACGGGGACGGCACCTACTTCCACTCCGGCCAGCTGGCCATCCAGAACTGCATCGCCGCCGGCAAGACGATGACGTTCAAGATCCTCTACAACGACACGGTGGCCATGACCGGCGGTCAGGACTCCCGGAGCGCCATCGGCGTGCCCGAGCTGAGCGCCGTCCTCGTCGCCCAGGGAGCCTCGAAGGTAGCGATCACCTGCGACGACCGGGCCCGCTACGACGGCGTCGACCTGCCACCCGGCGTCGAGGTCCACGACCGGACCCGCATCGTCGCGGTGCAGGACGAGCTCCGCTCGACGCCGGGGGTGACGGTGCTGATCCACGATCAGTACTGCGCCGCCGAGCTCCGGCGCGATCGCCGCCGGGGCCGGGTCGAGACCCCGGCCCGCCGCATCGCCATCAACCACCGGGTCTGCGAGGGCTGCGGTGACTGCGGCGACGTGAGCAACTGCCTCTCGGTTCAGCCCGTCGACACCCCCCTCGGTCGGAAGACGACGATCGACCAGGAGTCGTGCAACCTCGATGCCAGCTGCCTCCACGGCGACTGCCCGGCGTTCCTGTCGGTGGAGCCCGACGATGGTTCGGCATCGCCGGACCGTGCCGGCTCCGGCCCGGCAGCGACCGAGGCGGGGGCTCCGTCGATGGCCGGTGTCGAAGACCCGCCGACCGTGGACCGGACCGGCGACCCGATCCGGGTCCGGATGGCCGGGATCGGGGGGACGGGGGTCGTCACCGTCGCCCAGGTGCTGGCCACCGCGGCCATGTTCGACGGGTGGGAGACGGTCGGTCTCGATCAGACCGGCCTCAGCCAGAAGGCGGGGCCGGTCGTCAGCGACGTCGTCCTCGTCGAGCCGGGAACCCGGGCGTCGAACCTCGTCGGTCGGGCCGAGGCCGACGTCATCCTCGGGTTCGACTCCCTGGTGGCCGCCTCCGATCGGGTCCAGACGGCCGATGGGGGTTCGGCGACGACCGTCGTCGTCTCGTCGAGCAGGACCCCGACCGGCGCCATGATCGCCGCCCCCGACATCGCCTACCCGGCCGACGAGGTCCGGGCCCGCCTCGGTCTGACCGGGCCCGGACCCCACCGGGTGTGCGACGCCCGTCGCCTGGCGACCGTCCTAACCGGCAACGCCGCCGTGGCCAACATCCTCCTCCTGGGCATCGCGGTACAGGTCGGAGCCATTCCCGTGTCGCCCGACTCGATCCACCGGGCCATCGAGTTGAACGGTGTCGCGGTGGCGGCCAACCGGTGGGGCTTCGACTGGGGGCGGCGGTGGGCCGCCGACGAGGCGACGGTGGAGCGGGCCGCGGCCGAAGCCGGTGGGATCGACCCGACCCAGATGGTCACGGTCCCCGAGTTGCCGGCCGGCTTGGCGGCCCGAATCGCCGACGTCGTGCCGGACCCGGCGGCCGAGACCGTCCGGCTCCTCGCCGCCGACCTGGTCGACTACCAGGACGGCCGCTACGCCCGCCGCTTCGTCGACGTGGTCGGCCGGGTGGCAGCAGCCGAAGGCCGCGTCGCGCCCGATGACGATCGGGCGACGGCCGGCCACCTGACCGAGACCGCGGCCAGGAGCCTTCACCGCTTCATGGCCTACAAGGACGAGTACGAGGTCGCTCGGCTCCTCCTGCTCCCCGAGGCCGAGGCGACCGCGGTCGGGGTCGCCGGTCCCGGTGCGGTCACCACCTGGCACCTCCACCCGCCGATGCTGGCCGCCCTCGGCTACGACCGGAAGATTCGGCTCGGACCGTGGGCCAGCCCGGCCATGCGGGCCCTCCGGGCCGGCAAGCGCCTCCGGGGGAGCCGGCTCGACCCGTTCGGCCGAACCGCGCTCCGGCGGACCGAGCGAGCCCTCATCGGCGAGCTGATCGAGGTACTCGACGAGCTCGCCGAACGGCTGACCACCGAAACCTACGACACCGCGGTCGAGATCGCAGCGCTCCCGGACCGGGTACGGGGCTATGAACGACTGAAGGAGCGTCGCATCGCCGAGTACCGGGCCGACCTCGCCGACCGACTGGCGGAGCTGCGGCGGAGCTCGGACAGCGGGAGGCCGCTACGGTCACCCCGATGAACGAGCGGGCCAGATCGGGGTGGATCGGGGGGTCGATGCTGATGGTCGCGACCCTCACCACCATCGCCAGCTGCGGGCTGGTCGGCCGTGGGGAACGGGCCGAACCCGACGTCGGTGCGTTGACCGAGACCGTCGAGCGCTGCCTGGCCGAGCCACCGGCCGAGGGAGCGGAGCTCGTCATCTGGTTGGCCGTCGATGCCCAACCGGCCGACATCGAGCAGGTCGACGCCACCCTCGCCGCCAACCCGGGCGTCACCGAGTACTCCTATGTCGATCGCGACCAGACCTACGCCGAGTTCGAGGAGTACTGGGCCGACGACCCGGCCGTGATCGACCTCGTCGAAGCCGACCAGCTGCCGACCTCGTTCGTGGTGACCGTCGGGCAAGCGGGCGCCATCGACGAGCTGGAACGGCAGCTGGAGCCGTTCGGGTCCGTCGGGGAGGTCGAACTGCTCCCCAACCCGGCCTGCGACGAACCCCGAGCCGAGCTCCGAGCGGCGTGCGACCGTGCCGACCCCCGAACGATCCAGGTCTGGTTGTCCGCCGACGCCGGCGATGCGGAGGTCGACGGCGTCGCCACCCGCCTCGACGGCAGTCCGTTGGTGACCGACGTCGCCTATCTCGACGCCGACGCGTCGTTCGCCGAACTGACCGGTGAGTACCGAGAGCAGGAGGAGGTCGCCGGGCTCGTCGAGCCCGGTGACGTGCCGACCAGCTTCGTCGTCACCCTGGCCGAGCCCGGTGTCGGCGGTACGGAGGAGGCGGTCCAGGCGCTCGTCGACGAGCTTCGGCTCAGCGCCGGGGTCGTCGATGTCGATCGACATCTGACCGACGAGCAGTGGCGCGAGCTGACGGGTTGCCTCGACGTCTGGTCGCTGTCGGTCTGATCGGCGAGCGTCACCGCCCGAGGACCAGGATCGCCGCTCCCAGGAGCGGAGCTGTCGTGGCGTCGGGCACGGGCTCGACCGGCACGGACACCGCCCGTTCGAGGGTCGGGCCGAACAGACCCAAGGCCCCGGCCGCCCCGCCACCGACCACGATCCGATCGACGGCCAACGGCTCGACCAGCGATGCCAGGAAGCGACCGAAGTCGTCGGCCCAGTCGAGCAGCCGGGCCCGGCTGACCCCGTCGATGCCGGCTTCGACCGCCGCCATCGTCGCCGGCAGCTGGGCCGGCTCGACGCCGAGGGTCATGGCCAGACCGGTGGCCGAGTAGCGCCGGTCGGCCGGCGTGCCGGCGACGTCGCGGGCCCACAGATCGGCCACGACGATCCCGCCCCTCTTCTCGACCAACCGACCATCGTCGAACAGCGCCGACCCCATACCGGTGCCGAGGGTGACCACCAGCACGGTCCCATCCCCGTCGGCGCCGAGTTGGCGAACCGCCCCGGCGCCGGCGGCGGCTGCGTCGTTGACGAACCCGATGCCGGCGACCGGGTACCGGAGCCGAGTGACCAGCTCCGGGCCGAGGCGGCGGCCCCGTAACGCCTCGTACTTGTGGTCGAGCCACGGCACGCCGGCGGGATAGTCGAACGGACCGGGGAACGCCACCGCCACCGACGTCGCCTCATCCGAGGCGGGGCCACGTCCGAACCGGGCCGACAGGTCGGTGAGCCGATCGTCGATCACCGCGGTGACGACGTCGAGGATCACGTCGGCGGTGGCGTGGGCGTCGACCGGGCCAGAGGTCACGCCGACGACGACGGAGCGGTCCGTGACGATGCCGGCCTTGATCGCCGTACCACCGACGTCGAGGGCCACCATCGGCCGACCGAGTGCGCCGTCCGGGAGCGGCTGATCGATGCCCGTCGTCGGCGTCATCTCGCCCAGTATCCCCACCGGTCGAGGATTTTCGTTCGTCGATGTCGAAATCGTGACCGGCGTTCGTGGTTGGGATGTCGGCACGGGCCGACGATGATGCGGTGCGAGCCGCGAAGGAGACGAACCACCATGAGCAAGGTTGCGATGATCGGCACCCTGACCTGCCAGGACGGCAAGGCCGACGAGATGGCCGAGGTCCTCACGACGATGGTCGAGGCGGCCAACGATGAGCCCGGCGTCGAGGTCTACTCGTACCACCGGGGAGAGGGGAACACGTTCTGGTTCTTCGCCCTGATGGCAAACGAGGAGGCGATGCAGGGCCACGGCCAGAGCGAGGCGATGCAGGCCGCCATGGCGTCGTTCATGCCGCTGATGGACGGCCCGCCCCAGATGTCGCCGGCCACCCCGGTGGCGGCGATCGGCCTCGACATCTGATGCCCCGATACCTCCTGTCGGTCTTTGCGGTGGAGGGCGCCGAGCCGCCCTCCGCCGCCGAGGCGGAAGCGATGATGGCCCGGGTGGCGGCCCATCAGGAGGAGCTCAAGGCCGCTGGGGCCTGGGTGTTCTTCGGGACGTTGACCGATGCGACGTCGGCCACGGTCGTCCGGGCCACCGGGGGCGAGGTCTCGATGACCGACGGACCCTTCGCCGAGGCCAAGGAGCAGATCGGCGGGTTCACCGTCATCGAGGCGGCCGACCTCGATGAGGCCCTCGAGTGGGCCCGGAAGGGGTCGGAGGCCTGCGGGTGGCCGGTCGAGGTCCGACCGTTCCAGTTGGGGCCCCCGGAAGGGCCTGCGGTAGGTTGAGACCAGCGCTGGCCAGCGGGGCCAGGCTCGACCCTGAGGGGGGACGATGTCGGACAAGCCTTCGTATCTCGGGCTGCTGAACGCCATCGCCGTGGCCGAAGGCGAGGCCGAGCGGTACCTGGACCGTTGGGCGGCCACGACGGCCCGCGACGACGTCCGAGGTGTGATCGCCACGGTCGCCCTACGGGAGGGCGAGCACGCCAAGGCGTTCGAGAAGCGGATCTGCGAGCTCGGCTACGACATCCGACCCAAGGCCGACGACCCCGCCAAGATGGAGATCGCCGGCTCGACGGAGCTGTCCGACCGGGAGAAGTTCGAGAAGCTGGGGGTGGGGTCCGCCCCGCCCGAGGGTCCCGACGTCTTCGCCGGCATGTTCGCCGATCCCTCGATCGACATCCAGACCGGCGGGCTCCTCGGCCGCTACATCGCCGAAGAACGAGACTCGGGGCGGCTGCTTCGCTCCTGCTACGAGCAGCTGTGCGCCGAAGAGGCCGGGCCGGTCGAGTCGGCCCCGACCACCGACCTCGACGCCATCACCGCCCGCCTGGACCGCATCGAGGCGATGCTGGCCACGCTGGCCGGCGAGCGCTGACACCGGATCCCCCGCTGCGCCCGGTGTGACCGACTACGGGGTCCTGAGCCTGGCCGACCACCTCCCCGATCCCCACGATGGCCACCGCTCGTCCCAGGCCACCCGCCTCCGGCGGGTGGTCGACCAGGCGGTGGCGGCCGAGGAGGCGGGCTTCGGCTCGTTCGGGGTTGGCGAACACCACTTCAGCGACTACATCCTCTCCGCCCCCGAGCTCGTCCTGGCGGCGGCTGCGTCGCGGACGAGCCGCATCAGGCTCGGGACGTCGGTCACCCTGCTGGCCAACACCGATCCGGTCCGCCAGGCCGAGCAGCTGGCCACGCTCGACGTGCTGTCGGCCGGTCGGGCAGAGATGACGTTCGCCCGGGGTGTCTCGGAGCAGACCGCCCAGGCGTTCGGGATCGCCGACTTCGACGAGCTCCGACCCCGGTTCGAGGAGTACCTGCGCCTGGTGCTGCGCCTGTTCTCCGAAGATCGGGTGTCATGGGAGGGCCGCTACCGAGCGCCACTGCACGACGTCCGGCTCCAGCCCCGCCCGATCCAGACCCCGTGGCCTGGCGTGTGGATCGGCGGCGGCCTGTCGACCACCTCGGCCGACCTGGCCGCCGACCTCGGGCTGCCGCTGTTCCTGCCAAGCCTGTTCCGATGGCCGGAGGACTATCTGGGCATCGTCGACCGGTACCGGGGCCGGTTCGCGGCCGGCCAGCATGGTGGACCGAGCCGGGTCGGGTTCCCCAGCTACCTCCACGTCGCCGCCACCAGCCAGGAAGCCCGGCTGCGCTGGAGGCCCCACCTCGAGCACTATCGGGACTTCGCACTGACACTCCGGCGGGCGTTCGACCGGGAGACCGACTTCGACAGCCTGCTCGATGGCCCGGCTATCTGCGGTAGCCCAGCCGAGGTCGTGGAACGGGTCGGTCGGATCGATGAGCTGCTGGGGTTGGACCGTCACCTGTTCCTGCTCGACGCCGGCGCCGTCCCCGACGAGGTCCTGGCCGACGAGATGGAGTTGTTGGCGACCAAGGTCCTCCCCCAGCTCGGCGGCGGCTGACCGCCGCCCGACGGGGCGGACTAGGCCGCCAGCTTGGCCACCGCCGAGGCCGGCACCAGCACGGCGATCGGCTCGACCACCCCGGTCCCCGAGGCGAAGGAGCGGATCCGGCCCACCAGGGCGCTGGTCAGGACCATGCCCTCACCGGCCAGCTTGACCCCGGTGATCGACTGCACGTCGGCGGCGAGGGTCATCCCTGCCGCGAGCTTGTCGGCCTTGGTCTCGACCGTGACCATCGGCTCGGCGCCGCTGTCGAGGCGGGCCAGGGCATCGACCAGGAACCGGGGCGACGACGCCTCGGACCGAAGCTCGGCGACGGCATCGTCCCGATTCCGACCGGCCGTCACCAGCTGGTCGAGACGGACGGCGACCCGAAGCATTTCGGCGGAGAGGTCGGCATCCGACCAGTCGCCCGGTTCGTCGCCCGACACGGCCGGGTCGGCGGCCAGCTGGTGCCCGACGATCGTGGCGGCGGTTTCGAGGCGAGGGATCTTGGCGATCAGATCCCGAGCGACGTCGGTGTGGCGATCCTGGAGGCTGCCGTCCTCGCCCTCCTCCGGAGGGATGACGACGAAGCCGATCTGGGACAGCATCGTCGCCACGTCCAGATCCCAGGGCTTGGGTCGGTCGAGCGCCTCGCACAACCCGGTGACGGTGTCCTGGAGCCGCATGGTCCGGCCATAGGCCCCGGGGTTCACCAGGCCGACGACGTCGGTCAGCATCGAGACCGTGCCGCTCAGCGTGTCGTTCAGCAGCTCCCGCTCGACCCGGCGGAGCCTGGCCTGGTCGAGCGCCTCGTCGATCGTGTCGGCCAACACGTCGGCCGGGCACGGCTTGGACAGGAAGCGGAAGATCCGAGCTTCGTTGATGGCGGCGATCGCCGACTCCAGGTCGGCTTGGCCGCTCAGCAGCAGCCGAGGGATGTCCGGGTGGCGGTCCCGCAGGGTGCTGAGGAACTCGGCCCCACTCATCCCCGGCATCCGCATGTCGGACACGACGACGTCGAAGGGTGGGGTCCCATCGGCGGGACCGGGAGCATCGTCGCCGTCGCCCTCGGCGGCTGTCGGCCGATCGAACAACTCGAGTGCCTCGGCACCAGAGGTCGCCGTCGTCACCCGGTACTTTCGCCGGAGCGACAGGCGGAGCCCGTCGAGTAGGTCCTGTTCGTCATCGACGCACAGGAGCCTCGGCTTTGAACCCATCAAATCCTCCTCAGGAGCCTAGATCTGGCCCTCGTCGAGCAACCGGGCCTGCCACCGGTCCAGTCGGGCCTCCAGCTCGGGGTCGAGCCGGTCGAGATGCGGTGCTCCCACCCGCCGGCAGTGGCGGAATCGCTGAGCGACCAACCGGGCGACCCGGACTGCGTCGTCGGCCGGGAGCTTGCCGCCGGCATCATCGGGATCGACGGTTGGCACCGTGTGGGACTCGACGGCCAGCAACACGAGCTCGGACGGCAGACCCCACAGTGACAGCAGGTAGCCACCCAACTCGGGATGGCCGACGCCGTGACGGCCTCGCTCGACCTCGGCCAGGAGCCGGTCCGACGCCTCCGCCTCGGCATAGTCCCCCGCCAGCCGCTCGGGCAGGAGGCTGGCCTCCAGCAGGAGCCCGATGACCGAGAACAGACCGCCGAGGCGGGCCGTCGTGGACGCCTCCGGCTCGGCGAACGAGGCCGCCAGGTTGGCCACCAGGCCGATGTGCATCTGGAGGAGGTCGGGGTCGAAGCCGGGGATCCGGTCGGCGCTGTCGACCGAGCGGACCACTTCGGCCAGCATGACGAGCTGGCTCAAGGGGCTCAGGCCGATGCGGACGACCGCCGTTTTCAGGTCCCGGACCTTGGCACCACCGGAGAAGGCCGAGTTGGCCCACTGGAGGACCTTGGCGGAGATCGCCGGGTCCTGCTCGATGACGGCCACGATCTCGCCGACCGGTGCGTCGGGCACGGCGAG
This sequence comes from Acidimicrobiales bacterium, assembly GCA_965262175.1. Taxonomy (GTDB): domain Bacteria; phylum Actinomycetota; class Acidimicrobiia; order Acidimicrobiales; family SZUA-35; genus CADEDH01. The sequence continues at coordinate 288,255 of CBDHES010000002.1, forward strand.
GAGGGCCACCAGCTCGTTGTAGATCGTCGGTGGCGTCGGGAGCGACGGTGCACCGGCGACCGCGCTCCGCAGTGCCGGGTCGGCCAGCACCGACCGGTGGCGGACCGCTTCGGCCAGGGCCGCCGCCATCTCCTGGCGGAGGCACGGCTTGGTCAACCACCGGTGGGTGACCGGGATCGCCTGGACGACGAGGTGGGGCTCGGCCTCGCCCGACAACACGTAGCGGATGATCTCGGGGTGGGTGTCGCGCACGATCCGGAGCAGCTCGACCCCGTTGGTGCCCGGCATTCGGACGTCGGTCACGACCACGTCGACCGGCTCGCGGGCGAGGAGCTCGAGGGCCTCGTCGGCGCCGAGGGCGAAATGGAAGTGGTACTGGCGCCGCAGCTTGCGGAGGCTGGCCCGGAGTCCCTCGAGGACCTGGCGCTCATCGTCGACGAACACCACGACCGGGCGGCCGTCGTCGGCTCTGGTCGAGGGTGGGACGGGAGCTGGTGCGACGGCCGTCATTCGACCACCGTCCGGGGCAGCCACACGGCGAAGGTCGTCCCGACCCCGTCGACCACCTCGAAGCTCAGGCGGCCCTTGTGCTTCTTGGTGATCGTGTTGTGGGCCAGGAACAGGCCCTGTCCCGTGCCCCGACCGGGCTCCTTGGTGGTGAAGAACGGCTCGAAGACCCGGTCCCGGATCTCGGCCGGGATGCCGCCACCGGTATCGGCGATCTCGACCAGCACGCCGTCGTCGAGGGGGCTGGTGGTGATGGTGATCTTGCCGAGCGGATCGCCCTCGTTGCGATTGTCGGCCATGGCGTGGCCGGCGTTGACGACGAGGTTGAGGAACACCTGGCCGAGGTCGCCCCGGTCGCACAGGATCTCGGGGATCTCACCCAGGTTCAGCTCGGTCTCGGCGACGTACTTGAACTCGTTGCGGGCGACGACGAGGGTCGTCTCCAGGACCTGGTTGATGTCGGCCGGGGCGAGCTTGTCGCCACCCGGGTGGGCGAACTGCTTCAACGCTCGGACGATCGTCGAAACCCGCTCGATGCCCTCCAGCGTCCGGGCGACCGCCTTGGTCGACTCCTCCTGGATGAACTCGAGGTCGATCTCCTCCTCGTGGTCGGTGATCGCCTCGACGGCCCGTCGCTGCTCGTCGGCGCCGACACCGATCTCCCGGAGCGGCCCGTAGTCGTCGTGGAGGGCGAGGAGGTCGTCGATCACGTCGCCGACGAATCGGACGCTGTCGCCGATGTACTGGATCGGCGTGTTGATCTCGTGGGCCACCCCGGCAGCCAGCTGCCCAATCGACTCCAGGCGCTGCGCATTGCGGAGCTCGGCCTCCAGCTGCTTGCGCTCGCTGATGTCGGTCGCGATGCAGACGAAACCCGCGTGGTCGCCGGCCTCGACTTCCAGCGGCGATGCGGTGGCCAGCACGGGGATCGCCCCGTCGTCGGCGGTGGCCAGCTCGGCCTCCAGCGGCTCGTCGCCCAGACCGAGGACGCAGTCGCTGACCTCGGCGCTGTCGGTCCGGAGCAGGTTGCGGACCGGTTGGCCGACCAGGGCGTCCTCGTCGTGGCCGGTCAGCCGGCAGGTCGCCCCGCCGACCGAGGTGACGATCCCGGCGTCATCGGTGATGATGATCGCCGACCGCATGCTGGCGAGGACGCTCTCGAGGAACTGCTTCGACGATCGCAGCTCGTCCTGGGCCTGATAGAGGGCCCGCGTCTTGTCCTCGATCATGTCGACGAGGACTTCGGTCTCCCGCTTCGAGCGTTCCAGGCGGCGTTCGAGGTTGTCGTACCGCTCGTCGACGGCTTCGTGGAGGTCGGTCATCGTTGTTCTGCTCCCGCAGCCACCGGGTCGGCCTCGTCGACGGCGTCCGCCCCGCCGCTCGTCGAGCCGCCCGCGACCGGACCGAACGTGACCTCGAAGGTGGCATTGGTGCCGTCGACCGCGACTCGTTCGTGGCCCACCGGCACGCCGTACCACTCGCCGAGACCGTCGAGAAAGCCCTCGACGAGCGGGAAGAGCCCGAGCGGGGACCGGTAGCCGAGCAGGAGCGTGCCGACGTCGGTGGCCTCGACCGTGAACCGAGCCGGATCGGCCTCGGGGTCGAGCTTGCGGACCTCGGTGTGGATCACCGACTCCAACTCGAGGAGGAAGTCTCGGGGATGGTCGATGTGGGCGATCAGCCCGGTGACCGAACGCATGAGCGTCGGGAGGGCGAAGCGCCCGAAGGCGGTCAGCAACTCGTCGACGCTCCGGCCAACGTGGCCCGAGGCCGTACCCAGCAACGCCACCAGATCGCCGGCGGGGTAGGTGCCGGGCCCCACGAAGGGGTCCGACGTCACCAGCTCGGTCGCAGTGAGCAGATCGTCGTAGGCATCGGGACCGTACGATTCGGTCACGAAGTCCTCGAACAGCTTGAAGATGGTTCCCTTCACCGGCTCTCACCCTCCTATCGGTCCCCCTTCATCGACAGCAGGGCGGCTCCCCTTGAGCCGGCCCGGTCGTCATGGGGACGGCACCCGGTGGAGCGCGAAAAAGTTCCAGATGATCTGTGAGGCGCTGAAGTCCCGACTGATGGCTCCGAAGAAGATCCGGTAGGGCCGGGTCCCGCCGGGCCAGGTGTGCCCGCCGCCGTGCACGACGAGCGACTCCACCGACGTGCCCTCGGCACAGCCCGGGTACACGAACCGGGTGGTCGTGGTGCCATCGCTCGGGTCGCGGTCGGGGACCGCCGAGCTGGCGGGGGCCGGTTCGCACCCGTTCCGCTCGGCGAAGCGGGTGACGGTCTCGGTCGCCCCGAAGGCGAGGTCGCCGATGCCGGTGAAGGGGACGATGCCGTCGTCGTCGCCGTGGATGTGGAGCACCGGGACCGGTCGGCCGGTCTGGCAGTCGTCGGCCACCGCCCGGGCCAGGCCGCCGGCAACCACCGCAGCAGCGGCGAACCGGTCGGGAAGCGTGCAGATCAGCGTGTAGGCCATGATCGCCCCGTAGGAGAGGCCGGTGACGTAGACCCGTGCCGGGTCGATGTCCTCGGTGGCGATCAACTCGTCGAGCAACGCCTCGATGAACTCGACATCGGACCGACCGTCGTCGAGGGTGGCGTCCCACTGAGCGAGGCGCAACGGGCCACCGGGCCGAGCCTGAGGGAAGACGACCACCACCCCTTCGTCGTCGGCGACGAGGTCGAACCTGCTCCGGTCGAGCTGTTGGCGAGGCCCCGAGCCCAGGCCGTGGAGGTTGACGACCAGCGGGAGCCCGTCCGCCGGCCGCTCGCCGCCGACCGCAGGGCGGTAGAGCTCGTAGGTACGGTTCTCGCCGCCGACCTCGATGGCCCCGGCCTCCAGGTCGCCGTCGATCGCGGGAAAGAGGTCGGCGTCGGGATTGCGGAGCGCCAGGTAGGCGGCGAATCCGGCGACGGCCAGCCCCGCGACGACACCGATGGCCACGTTCCATCGACGCGATCGGATCGGCCACAACCGACGAGCAGCTACCACACCCCCACCGTATCGCTTTCCGCTACAAGTTGTAGCGGCAAAGGGACGGGGGGCCGGTGGACCGGTCGCGGTCGACGGTGCCCGATACTGGTGGGCCGATGAGCGACGAGATCACTTCCCCCAACCCGATGCTGACGATCCGGGCCGACCTGATGCAGACGCCGGAGCCCGGTCGACTCGAGATCACCCGGGGGGCGGTGATCGCCGTCGAGGCGACGGGTGTGATCGTCTCGGTCGAGGTCGACGCCGACCGCCCGGTCGACGTCACCCTCCCCGATGGCGACTGGCTCCTTCCCGGCCTTATCGACACCCACATCCACGCTCCGCAGTGGCCCCAGCTGGGGACCGGCCTCGACCTACCCCTCGAGGACTGGCTCAATCGCTACACGTTCCCCCTCGAGGCCCGCTACGCCGACCTCGACTTCGCCGCCGACGTGTGGACGATCATGGTCGACACACTCCTGGCCCACGGCACGACCACCGGGGTCTACTACGGCACCGTCGACGTGGCGGCCACGACCCTGCTGGCCAGCGTGTGCGCCGACCGGGGCCAGCGGGCGCTGGTCGGGCGGGTGGCGATGGACCATCCCGACGGCACACCGCCGTTCTACCGCGATGCCGACGCCGAGGCGGCGGTGGCGGCCAGCGCCACATCGATCGACCAGATCCGGGCACTTGGCACGGACCTCGTCGAACCCATCGTCACGCCCCGGTTCGTCCCGGCCTGCACCGACGGCGCGCTGACCGGTCTCGGCCGGCTGGCCGCCGAGACCGGTACCACCGTCCAGACCCATTGCTCGGAGAGCGATTGGGAGCATGGGGCGGTCCGGGCCCGGACCGGGCGGTCCGACACCGAGGCGCTGGAGCGTTGGGGGCTGATCGCTCCCCATGCCGTGCTGGCCCACGGGACCCTGATGAGTGACGACGACCTCCGCCGCAGCGCTGCGGCCGGGGCCGGGGTCGCTCATTGCCCGCTGTCGAACGCCTACTTCGGCGATGCGGTGTTCCCCTTCGCCCGGGCCCTCGGGCTCGGGGTCGCGGTCGGCCTGGGGTCCGATCTGGCCGGCGGTGCCGCGCCGGGGATGTTTCGCCAGTGCCAGGAGGCGGTGACGGCGTCCCGCCACCTCGAACAGGGCGTCGATCCCGCCCTGGATCGGGACCGCCGCCGGACCGGGCACCATCGGATCGACACGGCGACCGCGTTCTGGGCGGCGACCGCCGGCGGGGCTCGGCTGCTGGGCCACCCGACCGGGCTGTTGACCCCGGGTCGGGCGTTCGACGCGATCGCCGTGACCACCACCCGAGGGGGCTCGGCCCTGCGGGTCTGGCCAGAGCTCGACGACGACCATCGAGCGTTCGACAAGATCGTCGCCCTCGCTTCGCCGGCCGACATCACCGACGTCTGGGTGGCCGGCCACCGGGTAGCCGGCGCCGGCCGACCGGCGGCCGGGTAGCGAAGCGCGAGAACCGGGCTCGCAGGCTCCCGCCGCCGGGCCGGTCCCGTCAGTCGGCCAGGTCGGGGGCGCCGCCGGAGCGGAGGAACCGCCGCAGCTGGCGGTCGTGGCGGGTCATCGCCCCACCGCGAGCCGGGGTCCACGGCTCCCACCGAGGCGGGGCCACGCCCTCGGGTCGATCACCCATCACCGTCGCCCGCTGGATGATCCGCTCCCCGACGAAGTCGTTGAGCACGCTGTGCTGGGTGACCCGATTGTCCCAGAGGGCGATCGTCCCCGCCGTCCACCGGTACCGGACCGTGAAGCGCGGTTGGGCGACCCAGGTGGTGAGCATGCCGAGGAGCGCCTCGCTCTCGGTGTGGCTCAGCTCGACGATGCGCCGGGTGAAGTGCTGGTTGACGTAGAGGGCCCGGTCGCCGGTCACCGGGTGGACCCGGACGACGGGGTGGATGGCCATCGAATCGGAGCGGTCGTGGGGATGGGCATCGTGGAGTGCGGTCAGTCCCTCGCACAGCTCCTTCATCGGTGCCGACAGCTCGTCGTAGGCGAGGCAGAGGTTGGTCCACATCGTGTCGCCCCCGACCTCGGGACAGGCGACCATGTTGAGGACCGACATCACCGAGGGGGACGGGAGGAACGTCAGGTCGGTGTGCCACTCGTCGGCGATGCCCCCCGACGAGGCGGCCAACTCGAAGATCTCCGGATGCTCGAGGTTGGGGTTCGTCAGGTTGGGATGGGCTTCCAGCTCGCCGAAGTGGCGGGCCAACCCGACGTGGTCGTCGAGCGACAGGTGCTGACCGGGGAAGAAGAGGACCTTGTGGTCAGCCAGGAGCTCCTCGACCCGACGGGCGGTGGCCTCGCTGGCCCCGGCCAGCGGGAGGCCGGTCACCTCGGCGCCGAGGGCGGCGGCGAGCGGGCGGACGGTGACGCCGTCGCCGGGGGTCGAGGCGGCGGCCTGGGAGACGTCGGTCGTGGTCATGCCAGCAAGTCTCCCCCACCGTGCGCCTCGATGCGAAGGCTCCCCGAGACCGGAAGGGCCGGTCGGCCCACGGACGCGGCCGATCGCCGACCGCCTCCGGAGCGATCCGGGGCGATCGGCGATCCGACGCCGCTCTGCTCCACCTGGGTGAGGTGGTTCCACCTGGGTGAGGGGTGGACGGTGGGTCAGCCTCGGATGAGGCCCCCGTCGGGCTGGACCAGGAACCAGACGTCGCCCGAGTTCTGGCCGTTCACGTCGCCGGGGGCGGCGTCGCCGGCGAACCGGTACAGCGGCCAGACGCCAGCCCGGAGCTGGAAGGTGCCGTCGCCCCGGTCGACCACCGAGAACACCTCGGGATCGAGGCCGGCCGGCAGCTCGCTGGAGTCGACGAGGACCGGCGGCCACGCATCGGCGCAGGCGTCGAAGCACGCCGGCTCGCCGTTCTCGTCGTTGAGGAAGCCGTAGAGGCTGAGGCCGGCCTCGTCGACCAGAACCTGCCCGAGGTCGGTCCCGCCGACCGAGACCGGCGCCGGGGCGCCCTGCTCGTCGGCCGGCTGCTCGTCGGCGGCGTCGGCGCCGTCGGCGTAGATGTCGTCGCCGGTGCTGTCGTCCGACTCGTCGGCGGCGGCAGCGGCGGCGTCGCCGGCCGGCGCGTCGTCGAGGATCAGGGTGCCGTCGGTGGCGACGGCGAACCAGACCTCGCCCGAACCCTGGCCGTTCAGATCGCCGGGAACGGCGTCGCCGGCGAAGTAGTAGAGCGGCCACCGGCCGGCCACCAGCTGGAGCTGGCCGTCGTCACGCTGGACGGCGTTGAAGATGCCGGCGTCGAGATCGGGAGCCACGTCCCAGTCGGGACCGACGATCACGGGCGGCCACGCCTCGGCGCAGGTGCCGTAGCAGGCCGACTGGGCGTCGACGTCGTTGGTGAAGCCGTAGACGGTGAGGCCGTCGATGCCGACCAGGATCTCGCCGAGGGACGAGGTGGCCGACGTGACGGCGATCGGTCCGGCGGCCGGGGCGGCGACGGTTTCGGCCGGGGTCTCGGTCGCCGAGGCGCTCTCGCCGCCCTCGGCGCCAGCCGCGATGGGAGCGGGGTCGTCGGAGCAGGCGGCGAAGGCCAGCGCGGCGACGGCCAGCATCGCCATGATCTTGATGGGGTTGCGGGTGGACATGGTGGTCATTCCTTTGGTGGGTCGGGGTGGGATGGGGTTGGTGGTGGTGTGGTGGTCGGGGTGGGATGGGGTGGGTCGTGGTGTGGTGGTCATGGGGTTCCTCACGACTGGACCGTGATGGTCCCGGTCATGGATGGGTGGATGGAGCAGAAGAACTCGTAGGTGCCGGGGGCGGCCGGCAGCGTGACGGTGGCCGTCCCCCCGCCTCCGATGGAGCCGGTGTCGAACGCCCCGGCCCGGTCGGTGAGGGTGTGGGGGGCGCCGTCGTTGTTGGTGACGGTGAGCGCCGAGCCAGCGGCGGCGGTGCTCGACCCGCCGAAGGCGAAGTCCTGGATGGTGATCGCCGCCGGTGCGGCCGGGGCGGCCTGGGCCGCCGGGGTGGCGGCCGGGGCGACGACCGCCTCGGTCCCGCCGCCGCCGTAGGGTCCGGGGTCGGGGATGGTGGTGGCGGCCGGGGCGGCCGCCGTGGTTCCGGAATCGAGCGCCGGCCGGGCGAGGCCGACGACGCCGACACCGGCGGCGATCGTGCACACGATCAGGGTCATGGAGACGCGCGGGGTCAAGGTGGTGTCCTTTCGGGAGCTGGGTGGGTGACGTGGGGTGGGGTGCGGCCCGGTCTGGTTCGCCGGCGGGCCACCGGCTCGGGGTGCCGGAGCGGCGTCGGCTAGATGCCGGGGAACCCGATCTCGGTGAAGAACCAGAGCGAGGAGGTGAACCAGATCGCGGTCAGGGTGGCGACGAGGAGCCCTCCGACGGCCGGGAGCGTCCATCCGGGGAGCCGGGCGGAGCGCAGCGCCAACATCTTGGTGACGAACACGCCGTAGAACGCACAGCCGAGGATCGAGTGGACCAGGACCCGAGTGGTGGTGTCCTGGAAGCCGAGGGCCCAGAGGCAGTGGTAGGCGACCGGGATCGTCAGTACGAAGGCTGCGGTCCCGAACCAGCGGTGGACCGGGCCGACCCAGCCGGGGGCGGTTCCGGCTCCGGGGAGCCGGCCCCACATCCACACCGCCGACAGGAGCTGGGCGAGCCCGAGGGCGGCGGCGCCGGTGGTGAACCACGCCTTCATCGGCAGGACGGCCGGGAAGCCGAAGGTGGCGATGCCCTGGCCGGTCGGGGTGTGAACCCGGCCATAGACCCCGAGGCTGACCGACACCGCGGCACCGATGGCGATGAGAGGAAGCAGGCGGGCCACCGAGCTTGGCTGGACCTCGGCCGGGTCGAGCACGATCGTCGAGGCCGCAGCGTGGTGCGGGGCGTCGTGCTGGCCGGGTGTGTGATGGTTGGTGGTTCGCTGGTCGGTCATGTTCTCATCTCGAAGGGTGGTTCGTTCTGGGGTGTTCCGGGCTCCTGTACGCTGACCCGATGAGCGCGGTTCGCGAGACGGCGAGATTTCTGGCGCCCGTCCGACAACCGCCGGCGGCGGCGTGAGTGCCACGGATCTGACCACCCGGTTCCGGGCCGGCGACGAAGCGGCGGTCCGGGAGGTTCATCGTCGCTACGGCGGTGCGGTGCAGACGGTGGCCCGGTCGATGGTGTCGGACCCCGAGCTGGTGTCGGAGGTCGTGCAGCAGACGTTCATCAAGGCGTGGCGGGCGGCGGCGACGTTCGACACCGAGCGGGAGCTGGCCCCGTGGCTGTACTCGATCGCCCGTCGCACGGCGATCGATGTGCTGCGCCGGGAGGGGCGGGGCGGGCACACCGTCGGCCCCCTCACCGGCCAGGAGCCGGCAGCACCGACGATCTCGTTCGAGCGGACGTGGGAGATCTGGGAGGTTCGGCGAGCGATCGACGACCTCCCACCGATCGAGCGCGACGTCGTCCAGTTGTCCCACCTGTCGGGCCTCACCCACGAGGAGATCGCCCACCGGCTCGGCATCGCGGTGGGAACCGTCAAGTCTCGGTCGGCCCGGGCCCACAAACGACTGGCCGCCGCGCTGCGACATCTTGAGATGTTCGCGAACCAATCCGATACCGCCCCCGTAAAGGGAGCCGATACGCCATGACCGATCACACCTGGAACGACGACGTCGCCGACGAGAGCGACCCGATGAACGGCCAGCTGGCCGCGCTCCTCGCCAACCCGGCGCTGTGGTCCGAGCCGACCGCCACCGATGAGGACGCCATCGTGGCCGCCATCAGAGCCGAAGCGGCGGCCGCCGGACCCGTCATGGTGGCCGGTGTCGGCCCGGAGGGCGACGCCTCGACCGGTGCCGACTGGTCGCGACCGGACGCCGGTGGCGACGGGACCGCGTCGAACGTGGTACCGATCTCCCGGGCCCGTCGCTGGTTGACCCCGGTCCTCAGCGCTGCCGCCGGCGTGGCGATCGCCCTGATCGGGGTCGCTGCGGTGGCCAACCTCGACGACTCGCCGGCCGAGGGCCCCGACGGGGTCGAGCTGGCGCTGGCCGGCACCGACCTGGCCCCCGACGCCACCGCAGCGGCAACCGTGATCGTGACCCCGGTCGGGACCCGGATCGACCTCGACGTCACCGGCCTGCCGCCCGCCCCACCCGGGACCTACTACGAGGCGTGGCTCCGTCAGGACGCCGAGGTCGGCGTCAGCGCCGGCACCTTCCACCTCCGGGGCGGCGACGGGGCGATCGAGCTGTGGGCCGGGGTCTCCCCCGACGACTACCCGCTGCTCACCGTCACGATCCAGGATGAGGCCGACCCCGCCTCATCGGGCCGGGTCGTGCTCCGAGGGCAGGTCGGCGACGGCTGAGGCTGCCGCTATCGGGACTGGTCGAGCGACGACAGGAACCGATCGACCTGGTCGGCCGGGAGCGGCCGGCCGTAGTCGAAGCCGTCGCGGCACCGGTCGATCATGTCCTCGTCGATGAGCTGGCTGCCCTCATAGTCGGGGAGTCGGGGCGGACGGTCGCCGGGACGCTCCTGGACGTACGCCACCTCGACGCTGACGTCCTGGGTCTCGCACCGGGCGTTGACCTCGTTGGCGATCTCCATGAGGTCCCGATCCCGGGACACGACGAGCAGCACGTCGAGGGAATCGGTGAAGGCCGCGGCCACGGCGTCGAGGGCCAGGGCAACGTCGATCCCCTTCTCCCGCGCCCCCCGATGTCGGGTGACCTCGGCGCGGCGGGGGTCGTCGCCCTCGTCCGACCACGGCGGTGGCAGGGACTCGACGATGCGCCACTCCCAGTGGTAGCGGAGGGTTCGCTCGTTCACCTCGACGCCGGTTCGACGCATCAGCTCGTGGCGTCGGGCCACCAGGTCGTGCATCGAGGCGTTCTCGGAGCGATCGTGGATGCCGGAGTAGTAGCGGACCGAGACCAGCTCCCGCCGGCCGGCCAGCTCGCGGCCGAGCAGCAGCGGATGGACCCGGGTCCGGTATCGGCGGTGGACGGCCTTGAACAGGTTCTGGCCATCGATGAACACCCCGACCCGGTCACCCACGGCGGCCGAGGATAGCAACCCGACCGGGGCGTCAGAACCGCCAGGGGTAGGTGTCGCGGCCGCCGTAGGTGGTGTCGGCGGCCAGGAGTCGATCCCGGAGAGGGCCCTCGGCAGCGGCGTCGGCGCAGGTCCAGGCCATGGCGATGGCGCCGTCGAGGGTCGAGCGGTCGGCTTCGGGGGTGACGCAGTGGGCGGCGAACTCGGGCTGGTGGTTGACCGCCGGCTTGCAGTCGAGGCCCAGCATCGGGTGGATGGTCGGCATCAACAACGAGACGTTGGCCATGTCGGTCGAGCCGGCCCCTCGCTCGGGCCGTGGCCCCAGCCGGCGGCCCAGCTCGGTGGCGTTCTCCCGGTAGAGATCGGCCAGCTCCGGATCGTGGCGGTACTCGCTGTAGGGCGCGCCGAGCGACTCGATGTCGAGGGTCGCCCCGGTGGCGAGGGCCCCGGCCTCGAAGCAGCGGCGAATCCGGGGCTCGAGGGCGGCGAGGGCGGCGAGGTCGGGCGCCCGGACGAAGTACCGGGCGGTCGTCTCGGCCGGGACGATGTTGGCCGCTTCGCCGCCTCTGGTGACGATGCCGTGGACCTGGTCGCCCGGCTCCAGGTGCTGGCGGAGGAGGCCGATCGCCACCTGGGCGATGGTGATGGCGTCACCCGCGTTGACCCCGACGTTGGGCGCGACCGACGCGTGGGCGGTGCGGCCGTGGAAGTGGAAGTCGCACTGGCTGATGGCCAGTGTGGGGAAGATGTCGCCCTCTTCCGGTGAGGGGTGGACCATCATCGCCAGGTGTAGGCCGTCGAACGCCCCCTTCTCCAACATGATGATCTTGCCCCCGCCGATCTCCTCGGCCGGGGTGCCGAGCACCCGGACCGTGATCCCGAGATCATCGGCGACCCGGGCGAGCGCGAGGCCGGCACCGACCCCGGCGGCGGCGATCATGTTGTGGCCACAGGCGTGGCCGATGTCGGGGAGGGCGTCGAGCTCGGAGCAGATCCCGATGGTCAGCGGTCCCGAGCCGTACTCGGCGACGAAGGCCGTCGGGAGGTCGGCGACCCCGGTGGTCACGGAGAACCCGGCGCCGTCGAGCACGTCGGCGCACGCCGCCGAGGCGTGGACCTCCTCGAACGCCAACTCCGGCCGGTCCCAGATCCGGTGGGACAGATCGACGAGCACGTCTCCGGCCTGCTCGACCTCGCGTCGAGCGGCCTCCTTCACCGCGGTAGCCATGCGCCACCGTAACCCGTTCGACCCGCTCGATCCCGCCCGGAGGTTCGGTGTCGAGCAGGGGGACTAGCGTCGGGGCCATGGCTGCCCCACTCGATGGCTTCACCGCCTCCGAGGTCACGTACAACGGCGTGACCAAGACCGTGTACCGGGCCGGATCCGGGCCCGGCGTGATCGTGATGGCCGAGATCCCGGGTATCACGCCGGCGGTGGCCGGTTTCGCCCGCCGAGTCGTCGACGCTGGGTTCACCGTGGCCATGCCATCGCTGTTCGGTTCCCCCGGCAAGGAGCGGTCGCTCCCCTACGCCCTGTCGTCGTTGACCCGGGCCTGTGTCTCCAGGGAGTTCGCCTGTCTCGCTGCGGGCCGGACCTCGCCGGTCGTGTCGTGGCTACGGGAGCTGGCGGCCGACGTCCATCGGGACTGTGGCGGCCCGGGCGTGGGCGCCATCGGCATGTGCCTGACCGGCGGCTTCGCCCTGGCGATGATGGTCGAGCCGGCGGTCGTGGCTCCGGTGCTCTCCCAGCCGAGCCTGCCCCTCCCGCTCGGCGGGCGCCGCCAGGGAGACCTCGGGCTCGACGCCGATGACCTCGCGATCGCTCGGGAGCGGGCCGCCTCGGAGCCGTGCCCGGTGCTCGGACTGCGGTTCACCGGCGACCTGATGGTCCGTCCCGCCCGGTTCGACGCGCTCCGCCGGGAGCTCGGCGAGCAGTTCGTCGCCGTCGAGATCGACTCGTCACCGGACAACGAGCACGGCATCCCCCGGTCGGCCCACTCGGTGGTCACCGAGGATCTGGTCGACACCGAGGGGCACCCGACCCGGCACGCCCTCGATCAGGTGCTCGGCTTCTTCGCCGATCGGCTGCGGAGCTGATCGCCCGGCCCTGCGGTCCGACGCCGGCGCGGACCGCGACCGGGACCTACCGGCCGCCGAGGATCCGGCGGAGCCACCCGCCGGAGGACCGATCGTCGGCGGTGCAGGCGCACCGGTCAGCCGGGGCGACATCGCCCAGCACCTGCTCGACGTGGGCTCCGCATCCGGCCCACGACGGCTTGTCACAGGTCCGGCAGGTGATCCGTCGGCACATGGCAGCCCACTGTAGGCGTGGGGTCCGGGCTCCCGACGCGGCACGGGGCCCCGGGTCGAACCCGGGGCCCCGCACCTTGGTGTCGGTTGGATTGTCGACTCGCCGGTCGGGGAGAGATCAGTCGTAGATCTCTTCGGTGACCTCGTTGTAGGAGTCGTCGATGTCGTGCCCGTCCTCGTCGCTGTTGAACGAGTGGTCGACCTCGACGTCGGCGTGGAGCGACTCGTCGACGGTGTAGTCCGACTCGTAGCTCTCGTTGAACGAGTTGTCGGTGTTGAACGAGTCCTCGGTGTTGAACGAGTCCTCGGTGTCGAACGAGTCGTTGGTCGAGGCGTCGACGACGTCGTCGGCCTGGTTGTCGGCGTGACCGCCACCGAAGGCGACGGCCGAGTCGTTGATGTCGCCCTCGTTGTTGAAGTTGCCGTCACCGGTGGTGATGTCGTCGGCGTAGGCGTCGTCGCCGGCCTGCTGACCGGAGTTGTCGCCCTGGTTGACGACACCGTCGTTGTAGTCGCCGACCTGGACACCGTCACCGGTCTGGAACTGACCGTCCTGGTCACGACCAGCGATGGCACCCTCGCCCGGGGCGTTGGCCACGTTGGTCTCGTTGGCCTGGTAGATGTCGCCGTGGACCTCGGCACCGTGCTCGACGGTGAGGCTGTTGTCGATGTGGTTGTTGATGTCGTTGTCGTTGACGATCAGGGTCAGGTTCTCGATGTAGCCGGCCGGGCTGTAGTCGCCCTGGGCGTCGAGCTGCTCATAGACCTGCTCCCGCATCTCCTCGGGGACCTCGTAGTTGTCGAAGACCATCTCCATGGCCTCCTGGTACTCGTCCCGGGTGACCTCCTCGAGGTACTCCGGCTCGACGACCTCGGGCACAGCCGCGTCGTAGGTGCCGGCCTCGCCGGCCTCACCGGCGCGGACCTGCTCGAGCCAGGCCTGGAGTTGCGCAGCGAGCTCTTCGGGGTTCATGTCGTATTCCCTCCGGGGTGGGTTGGGTGGGTGGGTGTAGCTGGGTTGGTACCCACAACCTAGATCCCCTCCCCGACCCCCGGATCGGGGACCCCCCTAGTCCCCCCGGGGGCCACTAGGGGGGGTCACACGAACCCACCGCCGACCATCGACCGGGTCACCAGCGAGCGGACGACCGCCCAGGCGGTGATGTGCGACGAGCGGGGGTTGGTCGGCGACGGCGAGTTGGCGATCGAGAACCGGTAGCGGCCCGCCGCCGCTTCGACCACGATCTCGTGGCGATTGACGGTGGCGTCGGACGATCCGACGACCGCCACCTCGACCACGTCGAACCGGCCGGCGGCCAGACCGAGCGCCGCCGACACGTTGAGGGACTCCGGAAAGAGCCGGACCGCCTCGGCCACCGTCCCCCGGAAGCACTCCACGTCGCTCCGACCGCGTTCGAGAGCGTCCCGCATCTCGGCGTCCATCCAGGAGCGGACCAGGGCCGCGGCCGGTTTGGTGGTGGTCAGCCCGACCCGGTGCACCGGGCCGTACAGCCGAGCTGCGTCGAGCACATCGAGCCCGCCGATGGCGCCGGCGGTGAACCACAGCCGACCGGGGCCGGCCGAACGGAGCCGGGCCCGGAGGGCGTCGTCGACCAACGCGCCGAGCGAGACGACGAGCACATCGGCCCCATCGAGGAGGTAGGTCTCGGCGCGAGCGCGGACGGCGTCGGGACCGGCCGCTTCGACGACCACATCGCACCGGCGGCCGAGCTCGTCGGGGTCGACGGCCAGGGGGTGGGCACCCCCGGAGGTGAACCGGGAGGCGACGGCGACCAGCTCCAACGTTCGGTCGCCACCGCCCCACCGGTGCTCGATGATCGAGCCGACCTGGGCGCCGATGGCGCCCCAGCCCAGGATCCCCACCCGGACCGGGGCACGCTCGGACGCCGGTCGCCCCACGTCAGAGCCGGCTCAAGACATCTTGGGCCGAGAACCGCCCGTCGAAGGTCTCGATGTGATCACCAGATGCCGTGAGGAGCACCGCGGTCGGCATCCCGAGCACGTCGTAGTGGGACCACACCCGGAAGCTCGTGTCCATCACGACCGACGGCGTCGTCAAGCCGGTGGCGGCCACGAAGTCGGCGCCGTCACCAACACTGCCCTGACCGCCAACGGCGACCACGGCCACGTCTGCACCATGCTGTCGAGCGAACTGCTCGACGTCCGGGCCCTCGGCCCGGCAGATGCCTCAATGCGCCCCCCAGAACCACAGGAGCACCGGTCGGCCGTTGCCGGCAAGCTGTGCCGCCAGCGTCGTCTCGGCCCCCGAGGCGACCTCGACGACCGCCAGGTCGGGGAAGCCGGCCGCAGGTGGCGCCGCCGTCGTCGGCGGGGCTGTCGTGGTCGTGGGGGCGGTCGTCGGCGGAGCCGTGGTCTCGCTGGTCGCCGGGGCGGTGGTCGTCGACGCCGGTGCCGCCGTGGCATCGGTCGGATCCGACCCGTCCGCCGGGTCGTCCCCATCGCCGGTGCCGGTGCCGCCCTCGTCAGCGGCGACCTCGGCGGCCTCGGCACCGTCGGGGTCGGGGGCCGGGGTGGGAAGCGGGAGCGGTTCGTCGTCGGGAGCGGCCGTGGCGACCGTCTCCTCGGGAAGCGACGTCTCGGCGGTCTCGACCTCGGCCGCAGGACCGGGCTCGGCCGCGGTCAACGGGTCGGTCTCGGCGCCGGAGCCGCAGGCGGCGAGACCGAACACGGCCGCGACCAGGACCGCCGGACCCGCCCGGCGACGGTCGGAGGAGGTGACAGGAACTGACATCGATGGGACGACCTTTCGTCGAGACCAGCGCCCGGCACCGCGTTTGGCACCGGGACCTGCGCCCGACGGTCGCCCCGGAACCGCCGATGCCCAAGACGCTGCAACGATAGCGGTCGCGACCGCCCGACGCCCGGTTGGACCCGGCCATCCCCACCTCGGGGCTCGGACCGTCTCCGAACCGGGATCCCGTCTCCGGCCGCCCGACCTGAAGGACGTAGCTTCCACCTCCGAATTGGAGGAAATAGAAGAAGATACAAAGCCCCCTTTAGGTCCAATGGCTTACACCGATAGTCACACAATGCGAGTAGGTTCCCGGCAGGAAATCTCCTGACGGGGGCGACACATGGTCCATGTGCACGATCACCGACGTGCGGCGTTGGCGCTGGCGCTGGCGCTGGCGGCGACCATCGGCGGCTTCCTGGCCGCTCCCCGAGCGGCGACGGCCAGCCCTCGACCCGACGAGCCCTCGGTGACCGTCGCCCCCGGCTGGACGTTCGACGGGATGGGCCACCTCCACCCGGCCGCTCTGGTGACGGTCGAGGGCGTGCCAGGATGCGTCTCGAACCGCCTCGTCGATCCGGGTGACGGGCGCGTCGTGGCGTCCGTCGGCGGCGAGCAGGTCGTCCCATCGGCCGGCGTGGCGCCCGACAGCGGGCTGGCTCCGCCCGACTCGATCGTCTTCCACGCCCCGCCGGAGACGATCGTGGCGGCGCTGGCGTGGCCGGGCCTCGGGGTCACGACGACGATCACGATCTCCTGTCGAACCGCCGACGGCTCCGAGATCGAGGTCGTGTCGACCACGTACGCCATGCCCGCCATCGTCCCGCCCTACTCGGTACCGGTGCCGGCCGAGAGCGGTGAGTTCCTCGTCCTGTACCACGAGGCGCTCGACCTCGGCCGCGGCCACCCGACCGTCGACCCGGCATCGATCGAGGCCCGGATCGACGGCACGGTGACCGAGCTGACCCTGGTCCAGGCCGGCGGTGGCGAGGCGGTGCTGGCCGCCACCGTTCCGGGCGGCGCCGCCCCCGGGCTCCACATCGTCGAGATCGGCGACGGAGACCGGTCGGCCTCGTTCCCGATCATCACCGGACACGGGGCCGAGCCGGTGGGACCGCCGCCTCCACCCCCGCTCGACGAGGGATCGGGGCCCGATGGCATCGACGTCGACGGGGAGGCCGGAGGGGCCAATGACCCCGATCGGGTGGTGGCCACCGCCGGACCGTGGCCCTCGGCCGACCGACCGTGGCTCGAGGGCCTGGCCGTCGCCAGCTTCGGCCTCTCGGCCTCGACCAGCGTGGGCTCAGCGGTCTTCTGGGCAGTCCTCGCCGCCGGCTAGCCTCGGGCCACCAGAGCGTCGGGGCGGGCCCGACCTCCGAGCGAGAGGAGCACCGCCACCGATGGACGGAGCCGTCACGACCTTCGATGCCGTCGTCGTCGGGGCTGGGTTCAATGGCCTCTACCAACTCCACCGACTCCGGGAGGAAGGCTTCTCGGTCCGGCTCGTCGAGGCGTCGTCCGGTCTGGGCGGCGTCTGGTGGTCGAATCGCTACCCCGGGGCCCGGGTCGACTCCCACGTGCCCAACTACGAGTACTCCCTGGAGCCGATCTGGCGGGACTGGACCTGGACCGAGCGCTTCCCCGGCCGCGACGAGCTCGTCGCCTACTTCGAACACGTCGATCGGGTCCTCGACCTCCGGCGTGACATCGACCTCGACACCCGCATCGCCCGAGCGACCTTCGACGCCGCCACCGACCGGTGGGCCCTGGAGACCGACGACGGTCGGGCCTATCAGGCCCGATACCTGATGATGTGCACCGGGTTCGGGTCCCGCCCCTACATCCCCGACCTGCCCGGCCTCGATGACTTCGGCGGGGCCTGCCACCACACCGCAGCCTGGCCAGAGGGCGGCGTCGAACTGGCCGGGCACCGGGTCGGGGTGATCGGCACGGGGGCCAGCGGGGTCCAGGTGGTGCAGGAGGCGGCCCGGGATGCCGCCCATCTCGTGGTGTTCCAACGATCGCCGGTCATGGCGATCCCCATGGAGCAGCGGCGGCTCGATCGAGCCGACCAGGAGGCGGCCAAGGCCAACTACCGGGAGCTGTTCGAACGTCGAAACGGGCCCCCCGGCTCCTTCGCCGACATCGACCGGCTCAACGTCAGGGCCCTCGACGTGACGCCCGAGGAACGCCACCGGATCTTCGAGGAGGCGTGGGCCAAGGGCGGGTTCCACTTCTGGGTCGGGACGTTCAAGGACATCCTCACCGACCCCGACGCCAACCGGGCGGCGTACGACTTCTGGCGGGACAAGGTCCGGGCCCGGGTCGCCGACCCCCGGGTCGGCGAGCTGCTGGCCCCCACCGAGCCGCCGTATCCGTTCGGGACCAAGCGACCATCGCTCGAACAGCACTACTACGAGTGCTTCAACCAACCCAACGTCGAGCTGGTCGACCTCACCACGACCCCGATCGACACGATCACCGCCGATGGCGTGCGCACGGCGACCGACGACCACCGGCTCGACGTGCTGGTGCTGGCCACCGGGTTCGACGCCAACACCGGCGGGCTCACCGCCATCGACATCCGGGGTGTCGATGACCGATCCCTGGCCGAGACGTGGTCCGATGGGGTCGACACCCACCTCGGGGTGGCGGTGGCCGGCTTCCCCAACCTGCTCCTCCTCTACGGACCCCAGAGCTCGACGGCGTTCTGCAACGGCCCGGTGTGTGCCGAGATCCAGGGCGATTGGGTGGTCGACCTGGTGTCCCGGATGCGGGACGATGGCCACACCCGGGTCGACTCGCTCCCCGAGATGGGTCCCCGGTGGACGGCCCACCTGGCCACCATCGCCGAGGGCACGCTGTTCGGCCAGGCCGACTCGTGGTACATGGGGGCCAACGTCCCCGGCAAACGACGCCAGCTCCTGAACTACCCAAACAGCGACGCCTACCTCGACCACCTCCGGGCCTGCGCCGCCGCCGACTACGACGGGTTCGTGTTCACCTCCTCGACCTGAACCAGCAAGATCAGGTCGGCGGGACGATCAGGTCGGGTCGGGGTTCATCTCCCAATGGTCGGGGGAACGCCACAGCGCTCCGGCGACGAGGGATCGGATGGCCGCCATCTCCGACGGCAGGCGGGTGTGCAGTCGCATGAACAGCTCCTCGATCTGGAGCAGCTCGGTGTCCCAATCGGACTGGTCGATCGAGAGGCACTCCAGGAACCGCTGCTCCGAGAAGTCCTCCAGGCCCTTCCAGTTGAGGTCCTGGTAGCGGGGCATCCAACCCAGCGGGCTCTCGACCCCGACCGCCCGACCCCGGGACCGTTCGACGATCCACTGGAGGATCCGCATGTTCTCGCCGAACCCGGGCCAGACGAACGACCCGTCGGCGTCCCGCCGGAACCAGTTGACCTGGAAGATGCGAGGTGGATTGTGGACGCGGCGCCCGAACGACAGCCAGTGGTTGATGTAGTCGCCCATGTGGTAGCCGGCGAAGGGCAGCATGGCGAAGGGGTCGCGGCGGACGACGCCTTGCTGGCCGAAGGCGGCGGCCGTGGTCTCCGAGCCCATGGTGGCGGCCATGAACACGCCGTAGGCCCAGTTGAAGCTCTGGACGATGAGGGGGATCGTCCCCGACCGTCGGCCTCCGAACACGAAGGCGTTGATCGGCACCCCCTTGGGGTCGTCCCAGTCGGGGTCGAGGGCCGGGTTCTGGGCCGCCGGGGCGGTGAACCGGGCGTTGGGGTGGGAGGCCTTCCGGTCGGCGTCGGGAGTCCAGTCGTTTCCCTGCCAGTCGATGGCGTGGTCGGGCGGGTCGCCGTCCATCCCCTCCCACCACACGTCACCGTCGTCGGTCAGGGCGACGTTGGTGAAGATCGTGTTGGCCTTGATCGACTCCATGGCCGACGGGTTGGTGTCGTACGACGTGCCGGGGGCGACGCCGAAGTAGCCGGCCTCGGGGTTGATGGCGTAGAGCTTGCCGTCGGTGGCCGACGGCTTGATCCAGGCGATGTCGTCACCGATGGTCGTCACCTTCCACCCCTGGTCGGTGAACGCCGCCGGCGGCACGAGCATGGCGAAGTTGGTCTTGCCGCAGGCGCTGGGGAAGGCGGCGGCGACGAAGGTCTTCTCTCCCTCGGGGTCGGTCACCCCCATGATGAGCATGTGCTCGGCCAGCCAGCCCTCGTCGCGGGCCATGGTCGAGGCGATGCGGAGAGCCAGGCACTTCTTGCCCAGCAGGGCATTGCCGCCGTAGCCGCTGCCGTAGCTCCAGATCGACCGCTCCTCGGGGAAGTGGACGATGTACTTGGTGTCGGGGTTGCACGGCCACGGCACGTCGGCGGCTCCGTCGGCCAGAGGCGCGCCGACCGAGTGGAGGCACGGGACGAAGTCGCCGTCGGACCCGAGCGCCTCGACGGCGGCCCGGCCCATGCGGGTCATGATCTTCATGTTGACCGCCACGTACGCCGAGTCGGTGACCTCGACGCCGAGCTGGGCGATGTCGGAACCGATCGGACCCATGCTGAACGGGATCACGTACATCGTCCGACCGGCCATGCACCCCTCGAACAGGCCGCCGAGGATGCCCTTCATCTCGTCGGGATCCATCCAGTTGTTGGTCGGGCCGGCGTCGTCGGCCGTCCGGGAGCAGATGAACGTCCGATCCTCGACCCGGGCCACATCGCTCGGGTCGGACCGGGCGAGGAAGCTGCCCGGTCGCATCTCCTCGTTCAGCCGGATGAAGGTGCCGGCATCGACCAGCTCCTGGCAGAGCCGGTCGTACTCCTCGTCGGAGCCGTCGCACCAGTGGACACCGGCCGGCCGGCAGAGGGAGATCATGTCGGCCACCCAGGCCTTGAGCCCGTCGTGGTCAACGTAGTCGGGGGCATCGTTCATGGCTCCGAGTCTTTTCCCGGAGGCGGCAACCGTCCAGGGACCACGGTCCCTTTCTCGCTTCTGTCCGACGACGTCGGCTTGACCTCGTTCCTCGCCCCTACTCCAGGATCCCGGCGGCGGCGAGGCCGGCGGCTTGGTCGTCGTCGTAGCCGAGGATGTCGGTGAGGACCTCCCACGTGTGCTCGCCGAGGGCCGGGGCCCCGGTGCGGGGTCCGACCTCGCTGCGGGAGAACCGGAAGCGGCTGCCTTCGACCCAGCTGCTCCCCATCACCGAGTGGGGCAGCTCGACGAAGTGGTCCCGGTGGCGGAGTTGGGGGTCGTCCCAGGCCCCGATGTGGTCGTTGGCCACGTGGGCCGGGACCCCCGACTGCTGGAGACGAGCCATGCCGTCGGCCGCCGATCGGCCGGCGACCCAGGCCCCGACGAGGTCGTCGAGCTCGGACCGGCAGGCGAGGCGCTCCCCCTCGGTGAGGTCACACAGGTCGGCCCGGTCGAGGACCCCGCACAACGACCGCCATTGCTTGTCGGTCGTGACGGCGACCGCCAGCCACTCGTCGTCGCCCGCGGTCCGGTGGATGGCGTGGGGGGCATGGCGAGGATCGACGTTCCCCGCCCGCTCCATGACCCGCCCGTTGATCGAATGGTCGAGCACGGCCGGGGTCATCAGATGGAGCGAAGCCTCGGCCTGGGCCAGATCGATGTACTGGCCCTCCCCGGTCCGATGCCGGTGGTCGACGGCGGCCAGGATCGCCGCCAGCAGGAACCGGGGTGACACGTAGTCGGTGTAGGCGCTGAACGGCCCGCACGGAAGGCGATCGGGCCAACCGGTGATGTGGAACCAGCCCGACACCGACGCCGCCATCGTCCCGTAGCCGGCCAGCGAGGCCTGCGGCCCGTAGTGCCCCATCAGGCACGACGAAGCCATGATGAGGTCGGGTCGGTGGGCCCGGAGGGAGTCGTAGTCGAGGCCCCAGCCGGCCATTGCCTTGGGGGTGAACGACTCGGTGGTGACGTCGGCCCACCGGACGAGGTCGATGGCCACCTCCCGGGCCTCGGGCTGGGACAGGTCGAGGGCGATCCCGAGCTTGCCGGCGTTGACGTTGGTGAACTGGAGCGCCCGGTCGGGATGGGTCTCGTCGTCCTGGAAGCTCCCGGCGGTGCGGAGCGTGTCGATGTGGGTCGCCGACTCGATCCGGACGACGGTGGCCCCCAGATCGGCCAGCATCCGGGTGCAGTACGGCCCGGCGAAGACCCACATGAAGTCGGCCACCTTGAGCCCCTCCAGCGGCCGCGCCGGCAGCGACGGCTCGACCGGATCGTCGCCGGGTTCGCGAAGCGAGACCTGGGCGCCGGAGCCGTTGGTGGCCAGCTCGCCGGGTTCGCCCCGGGGCGCCCGGTCGGCCCAGAGAGAGGCCACGGTCGCAGGATGATCGGCCCCGAGGGGCGGGGGCGGCCCGAGGTTGGCCAGCGGAGCAGCCGAGAACTTGGCGAACGCCCCCGGGTAGCGGACGGTCCGGCCGGCGGCCGGTACGTCGACCTCGTGCCAGTAGTCACGGGCCTCGAAGTGCTCGCTGGCGTCGAGATCGGCGATCGTGGCCACCGGGGCGATCAACAACCGGCGGGCGAAGGTCGCCTCGAACAGCTCCGCCTTGGTCTTGGTGGCGAAGAAGTCGGCGAGGACCTGCTTCACCCGCTCGTACTCCGCCACCGGCTCCCGCCCGTCGGCGACCATCACCGCGTAGTTGATCCAGTCCTTGTCGCGGGTCGCGTCGTCGCAGAACCCCTCGGCGTGGACCCACTCCATCAGCCGCCGGGTGTAGGGCCCGATCGCCTCGCCAAACAGGAACGTGACCGACACCTGCCCGTCGAGGCACGGCCAGAGCAGCTGGATCTTGCTGTCGATGATCGACAGCCGAACCCCGCCCGCCTCGCGACGGGCCGACGCCGAGTTCGTCGGATGGGCCAGGAGGTACGACTGGGTGCAGACGCTCAGCGAGTGCTGGGCCGAGAGGTCGATCCGCTGGCCCCGTCCCGAGTGATGGTCCCGCTCGTAGAGGGCGGCGAGGATCGCTCCGACACCGTCGGCGGCGGCGTGGTGGTAGGCCTGGGGCAAGCTGATCCGGAGCGGGGCCCGGTCCTCGTCGCCGGTCAGGTTGGCATAGCCCGAGGCGGCGGTGAGGGTCAGGTCCGAGGCGGCCCATTGGGCCTTGGGGCCGTCGGACCCGAAGGCGGTGATCGACAGGTGGACGAGGCGGGGGTTCGCCGAGGCGATCACGTCGGAGCTCAGACCGAGCGATGCCAGCTCGCCCGGATCGCCGGAGTCGATCAGCACGTCGGCCACCCGGATCAGCTTCAGGAGCTGGGCCCGTCCGTCGTCTCGGACCAGATCGCACACCACCGATCGCTTGCCCCGGTTGTAGGCCAGGTGCCAGAGGCTCCGGTCGGGCCCCGGCCGATCGTCGACCCACGGACCCCGGTGACGGCTCGGGCTCCCACCCGATGGTTCGACGAGGGCGACGTCGCAGCCCAGCATGGCCAGGATCTGACCGCACAGCTGTCCCCGCTCGTCGGTCAGGTCCAGCACTCGGTGGTGAATCATGTCACACCCTCCCACACCGGCCGCCGGCCGTGCCTCTTCGGCCCGGCTGCGGTCGGCGGTGAGGGCTAGGGTCGGGCCGGTGCATGACGAGCCGAACGGCGTTGACCCGATCACCCTCGACGCGTTTCCCGAAGACTGGGAGCGGGCATTGGCCGTCGTGGCCCATCCCGACGACATGGAGTACGGGGCGGCGGCGGCCGTCGCCCGCTGGACGGGCCAGGGCAAGTGGGTCGGGTACGTGCTGGTGACCGACGGCGAGGCCGGGATCGCCACGATGCCTCCCGACGAGGTCGGGCCGCTCCGCCGAGCCGAGCAGGTCGCCGCCTGCCGTGAGGTCGGCGTCGAGACGGTCGAGTTCCTCGGCCTCCCCGACGGCCTGCTCGTCGAGGGCCTGGAGCTACGGGCGGCGCTGGCCGAGACGATCCGTCGCCATCGGCCCGACGTCGTACTGTCCAACAACTTCCGGGAGTCGTGGGGCGGCCCGTCGTGGAACCACGCCGACCACCGGGCGGTCGGGCGGGCGCTGCTCGACGCGGTCCGCGACGCCGCCAACCCGTGGGTCTTCACCGACCGGGGCGACGCGTGGCCGGGCGCCCGGTTCGTGGCGTTCGCCGGCAGCCCCGGGGCGACGCACGCGGTCGATGTCACCGACAGCTTCGAGGCCGGCGTCGCATCGCTCGAAGCCCACCGGGTCTACCTCGACCACCTCGGCGGCGACATGGCCCGGCCCGACGAGTTCCTCCGCCGCCACGCCGCCGAGGCCGGGCGACGGGCCGGCTACGACCTGGCGGCGACGTTCGAGATCGTGGGCTGAACGCTCACGACCGCAGCGCCGCCAGTGCCCGGGCCGCAGCGTTGGCCCCGCACATGCCGTGGGCCCCGGCCCCCGGCGGCGTCGACGCCGAGCACAGGTAGGTGCCGGGGACGCCGGTCGCATACGGGTCGAGGGCGAACCGGGGCCGGAACAGGAGCTGGACCGGGGTCGAGGCGCCACCGATGATGTCGCCGCCGACGTAGTTGGGGTTGTCGGCCGACAGCTCGGTGGTCGACCGGACCGCGGTCCCGACGATCCGATCCCGGAAGCCGGGAGCGAACCGCTCGATCTGGGCGACGATCGCC
Organism: Acidimicrobiales bacterium; assembly: GCA_965262175.1. Classification (GTDB taxonomy): domain Bacteria; phylum Actinomycetota; class Acidimicrobiia; order Acidimicrobiales; family SZUA-35; genus CADEDH01. The sequence continues at coordinate 312,472 of CBDHES010000002.1, forward strand.
TCGGTGGCGTCACCGGTGTAGCCGTGGGGGACGTGGGCGTAGGCCCAGACCGGGTGGACGTCGCCCACCGACCGGCCCGGGTCGGCCAGGTACTGCTGGCCGACGAGCACGAAGGGCCGCTCGGGCATCGCCCCTCGCCCGATCGCCCGCTCGTTCGCCGCCACCTCGGCCAGCTCGCCGCCAAGGTGGACGGTGCCGGCCCGGCCTGCGTCGGGGGCGGTCCACGGCACGCCGGCCTCGACGGCGAAGTCGACCTTGAACGCCCCGGGTCCGTGGCGGTAGCGGCGGTAGGCCCGGGCGATTCGGGGTGGCAGCCGGTCGCCGAGGAGGTCGGCGGCGATCGACGGCGACACGTCGAGCATCAGCACGTCGTGGGAAGGGAGGTCGGCAACCGAGGTGACCCGGTGGCCGGTCTCGATCGTTCCCCCGTGGGCGCCGATATCGGCGGCCAGGGCGTCGGCGATGGCCTGTGAACCCCCCTCGGCCACGACCCAGCCCCGGGCGTGGCCGGTGGCGAGGATCATGAGCCCGACGGCGCTGGTGAGGGGCCGGTCGAGCCGGTGGTAGGCGTGGGCCGCCACACCGGCCCACAGGGCCCGGGCCTGCTCGGTGCGGAACCAGCGGGCCAGCGTCGTGGCCGGTGCAAGGGCGGCGGCCCCGAACCGTCCGGTGGCGATCGGCGACCGTGGTACGCGGAGGATCGGTTGGGAGGCGTCGGCGAACACCGCGTCGACCCGGTCGACCAGGGGTTCGACGAGTCGCCGCCACCGTCCGCCGTCGGCTCCGAGGGCGTCGGCGGTGCGGTCGATCGACCGATGCAGCACCCCGGCGGTGCCGTCATCAAGGGGATGGACACAGTCGATCGGTGGGGCCAGCCATCGCAGGCCCCGGGCCGCCAGGTCCAGCTCGGCGAGGATCGGCGAGATCGCGGCCACCGGATGGAACGCCGAGCACCGGTCGTGGACCAGACCCGGGAGCAGTTGCTCGGCACTGCGGGTACCGCCGCCGATCGTGTCCGCCGCTTCGAGGACGGTCACCTCGACCCCGGCCCGGGCGAGACGGGCCGCCGCGGCCAGCCCGTTGGGGCCGCTCCCCACGACGATGGCGGTGGTCATCGGTTCACCCGGGATCGAGCCGGGCCTGAGGCCCGGCTCGGCCGGTCACACCCGGCCGCCGGTACCGGGATGGGGGACGCCGGGCGCCTCGTAGCCGGGCAGGGTCCAGGTGACGGTGTGGGGGATGGGCCCGTCGGGCAACCAGGGTTGGGTGTTGTAGGCATCGTCGTTGTGATACCACCCCTTCTCCACCGTTCCGAGGGCTGCGTCGATGACCCGGTACTGGACCTTCTTGGTGAACGCCGGCTGGGACTCGGTCCAGGCGACGACGACGTCGCCCGGTTCGTACTGGCACCGCTGCTGGAGGGCCTCGATGAGGCGCTCGTCAAGGCAGTGGCCGTCGCCGAAGTTCCACCCGGTGAGGACGTTGCTCACGAACTCGCCCTCCCGCTGGATCCGGTCGTCGAGGCTGTCGACGTGGCGCATCAGGGCCGAGATGTGCATCCGGCCCATCGGGTGCATCATGCGGAACGCCACCGCCTTCTGGATGAAGATCTCGGAGATCTCCTTCCCGAACAGCGGCTCGATCTGATCGATCTGGTTGTCGGCGGCCTTCACGATCTTGTCGTTGATCCGATCCTCCTTCTCCTTGTCCCGGAAGGAGAAGGTGGCCGACGACCAGTTCCCTGCGTACTGCTTCATACCGACGAGGAACGACACGTACTCCGGTCGCAGCGCCCCGAGGATGATCGGTGACAACCCGGCGACCACGACCAGTACCAGCAGGATCGGGTTCATGTCCCACACCGCGAACCCGTCGCCGGCATGGAAGTTGGAGAACAGGAAGGCGACGCAGAAGATGAAGAAGACGTTCCACTCCAGCGGTACCGCCAGCGGGAACGTGGAGATGATGAACGTGTGCAGCATCCAGATCGACACGATGGCGATCCAGGTCATCCACGGCCAGGGTGAGAACAGCAACACCAGCGGCATGACCAGCTCACAGGTGGTCCCACCGATGTGGGCCAGGAGGTGGGTGACCCGGGACGGGCGGAGATCGTTCGGGTAGTCCTTGACCGTCGCCTTGCGGAACCGGTCCCACACGACCCACGGCGTGTTCTGGACCATGATCGACACCGTCGACGAGAAGCCGTGCTGGAGCTTGGAGAACCCCGCCCCCATCCAGATGATGACGATGAAGATCTTGGCCGCGATGATCATGTCGACGAAGTTGGTGAACAACCCGAAGCACACCAGGGTCGGCACGTACTGCTCGGCCCGGGACGACAGGAACACCACCTTGTCCCGGAGCCCCATCGTGAGGATCAGCCCGACGTAGATCAGCACCGCCCACTGGGGCAGAATCCCGGCCGTCACCCCCTCCGGTAGGCCGTCGACCTGCTGGCCGTTGAGGAGCAGGAGGAGCACCAGGCTGGCCAGGATCAGCTTGTAGAGCCCGGTGTCCCACGGGGTGCGTCGGTTACCCCGGGTGAACGGCAGGCGCTTCGGGTAGGGCGGCACCCGGAGGGTGTCGTTCTGCCACCAGTAGAGGATCCCGCCGATCGGCGGGTCGAAGTGGAACGCCAGCGGGCCGCAGGTGGCGGCCAGTCCCATGATCTCGAGGAGGATCGTCCAGATCATCAGCTTCTGGTAGAAGATCGGCTCGTCCCACCAGCTGCCCATGTCGTCGAAGTCGAGGCCGGCGGTGAAGGTCCCGGCGACGATGAACCCGAAGAGGGCGTAGAAGAAGATCTTCCAGGCGTAGAAGGTGATCGTCTGCTTGGGGGTCCCGAATCCCTGCTCCACCCAGTGGAGCTGGAGCAGCTTCATCCGCTGCATGAACGGGATGGTCTTGAACTCGTCGAGATCGACGTCCGGCAGCTCGGCCGTCCGGTAGCCCATCGTTATCGTCTCCTCCGTCGGCTCCGCAGCCGCTCGGCGGTGTCCCGCCGCGATCGTTCCAACTCGAAGTAGTAGTCGTCGTCGGCTGCGGTCCTCGTCGAGACGAGCTTCCCCGAGAGCCGGGCCAACTCCCGCTCCCGGACCCGCTGCCGCTTCCACGCCTTGCGCTTACTCTTGCGGCGCTGCCGCTCGAGGTGGTCCTCCTCGGTCTCCGAGGTGCCGCTGAGGTAGGCCTCCTCGATCTCGTCGAGACGGCCGATCGCCTCGGCGGCCGGGAGCTCCATGCGGATCTGTCCCCGGGCCATGAGATACATCCGGTCGGCGTAGCGCAGGGCCTTCCGGGCGTGCTGCTCGACGATCAGGGCGCCGGTGCCACGCTCGTCGGCCGCGGTCCGGACCGCGCCGAGGAGGCGGTCGACGATCTTGGGGGCGAGGCCGAGCGACAGCTCGTCGGCCAGGAGGAGCGATGGGTCGCGGCTCAACGCCCGGGCCAGCGCCAGCATCTGCTGCTCGCCGCCCGACAGCATCCCCCCGCGGACCGACAGACGCGCCTCCAGCTCGGGGAACAGCTCGAGGGCACCCTCGACCGAGCCGCCCCCGACCCGGAGGTTGTCCCGGGCCGACATGCGGGTGAACACGAGGCGCTCCTCGGTCACGAGCCCGATGCCGCCGGCCCGGACCCGCTGGTGGACCGGGGTCCAGGTGGGGACGTTGTCGAACATGACGATGCCGTCGACCGGGGCGAGCTCACCGGCGATCGTCAGCAGCGTGGTCGTCTTGCCGGCCCCGTTCGGGCCGAGCAGGCATACGACCTCGCCGGGGTTGACGTGGAGGTCGACCGAGTTCACGACCTCCCGACCGAGGTACCCGGCCTTGAGGTTGCGGGTCTCGAGCAGCGGTTTGACGGGGGTGCTCATCAGCCACCTCCTCCGGGAACCGGGGTCAGGTCCCGGGGGGCCAGGTCGTCGACCTCGTCGCCGAGGTAGGCGGCGATGACCGCCGGGTCGGTGCGGACCTGCTCCGGTGGGCCCGATGCGATCAGGCGACCGAAGTCGAGGACGACGACGTCGTCGCAGACGTCCATCACGAAGGTCATGTCGTGCTCCACCACCAGCACCGCCATCCCCCAATCCTCGGCCAGGCGGCGCACCACCTCGGCCAGCTCGGCGCTCTCGGTGGCGCTCAACCCGGCCGCCGGCTCGTCGAGGAGCAGGACGCTGGGATGCATGGCCACGGCCCGGGCGATGGCCAGCAGCCGCCGCTTGCCGTAGGAGAGGTCCTTGACGTCGCGGTGGAGGTCCTCGTCGAGCTGGAACTCGACGATGGCCCGAACCACCTCGGGCGGGAACGGAGGGTTGACCGGCCGGACCAGGTCGGTGACGTACGAGCGGAGGTCCTGGGGGTCGGCGGCCACGCTGACGTTCTCGAACACCGTCGAGTCCTCGAACAGCTCCAACGACTGGAACGATCGAACGACCCCGGCCCGGGCCCGCCGGACCGGGGACCGCTTGGACAGGTCGACCTCGGTCGAGGTCTCCGCATCGGCCAGCACCACCCGGCCTTCGGCGGTGGCGAACCCGCTGACGGCGTCGATCAACGACGTCTTGCCGGCCCCGTTCGGTCCGATGAGTCCGGTCACCGTGCCGGGCTCCAGCCGGTAGGAGACGTCGTCGACGGCCACGACGGCGCCGTAGCGAACGGTCAGGCCCTCGATGGTGAGGCTCCGAGGGGCGACCCGGGTGTGGTCCTCGGTGTCGAGCCGACGATCGGAGGCCGACACGTCGGCCAGGTCGATCGCCGAGCTCTGGCCCCACTTCCGGAGCTTCTTGACGAAGCGGAACATCTTGACCCACTCGGCGGCCACCCCGTCCTGGTAGGCCAACACCATCAACAGGATCGAGACGCCGCTGATGAACTGGATCCACTTCCCCACCCCGGGCCAGGTCGATTCGAGAAACTCCTGGTTGAAGCCGGCGGTCGCCATCGTCGCTCCGACGAACGCCCCCAGCAGGTGGCCGACGCCACCGACCAGGGTCAGGCCGACGAAGGTGATCGATGTGAAGTTGGTGAACGACTGGTAGCTGATCGAGCTGAGCCGGAAGGCGAGGACGATCCCACCGAGGGCGGCGATGGCCGCCGACAGGGAGAAGGCGAACAACTTGGCCACGGTCACGTCGATGCCGAGCGCCGCTGCGGCCCGCTCGTTGGTCCGGACCGCGATGAGCCGACGACCGCTACGACCCCGGCGGACGTTGGCCACCACCCACACCGTCAGCACCGCCATCACGAGCACGAAGATCCCGTAGCGGGCCGGGTACCGGATGGAGCTGATGTCGAAGCCGAACAGATCGGGATCACCGACCTGGGTTCCCTGGACGCCCCCGGTGTAGTTCCGGTTGCGGAACAGCATCAGCTCCATCGTCGTCCCGAGTCCGAGGGTGACGATCGCCAGGTTGATGCCTCGGGTGCGGACCGCGGGGAGGCCGAACACCAGCCCCAGGGGGACGGCAGCGGCCACGCCGGCGACCAGGGCGAGGAGGAACGGGATGTCGTACACCGCCACGAGCCGACCGGCGACGTAGGCACCGAACCCCGAGAAGGCGTACTGGGCCAGCGAGAGCTGCCCGGCGTACCCGGTGAGGAGCACGATCGACAGCAGCACGATGGCGACGCCGAGCGACACCGTGATGGCGTCCACCCACTTCGTCTCCCGGGTCAGGAGGAGGAAGACGATCAACCCGCAGCCGTACAGCGTCCAGTCCCAGTACATGCGCCCGTTGCCCAGCATCGGGAGCCGGCGGAGGTAGTAGTCCCGGAGTGGGAGCGACCGTCCGCTGAACACGAGGAACACGATGATGACCAGGAACGGCAACGACGGGCCGATCCCCTGCTGATCGACGAACCGGCCGACCAGGGTCTGACCGATACCGAGCGCGAACCCGGCTGCCGTGGCGATGGGGAACGACCGGAAATCGGCAACCAACGCCGCGGCCAGTGCCGCCAGCACCAGGCCGGTCATGGACGTGATCTGGAGGGTGATGATCGGCACGACCAGGATCCCGGCCACGGTGGCGATGGCCGAGCCGAGGGCCCAGTTCCCGATGGCGATCCAGTTGGGGTTGAGGCCGATGGCGGCCGCCGCCCGCTCGCTCTCCGAGACCGCTTCGGTGGCGATGCCGAACTGGCTGGACCGGTACAGGAGCCACAACCCGAACGCCGAGGCGCAGGCGATGAGGAGGAGGATCAGACGGTCGACGGTGGTCCCGACGTCGGCGTACAGCGTCACCCGGTCGGTGGGCAGCCAACTGTCGACCTGCCGCGGCTGGGAGCCGTAGCGGATCACCGTCGCCGCCTGCACGGTGACCAGGACGCCGAGCGTGGCGATCACCCGGACCAGGGAGCTGGCATGCCGGAGGGGGCGCATGATCAGCCAGTGGGTCAGCACCCCGAGGAAGGCGGCCCAGGCCACGCCGGCGATCGCGGCGGGGAGGAACGGCCAGCCGTAGTCGGTCTGGAGCTCCCACTGGGCGAACACGCCGGCGATCGCCGTGGCCCCGAGGGAGAAGTTGAGCACCCCGGTGCCCCGGTAGATCACGATGAGGCCCTGGGAGGCGAACGCGTAGAGGGCGCCGACGCCGAGCCCCAGCAACGCGAACCTGATGACCTCGTTCATGGTCCCCCTTGTTGCTCACCACCAACCGGTCGCGGACCGGTCGCCATGGCGAGCCATTCAGATACTTACGCTCGACCCCTGCACTGTCGAATTCGCCCGCCCCGACGGGCCCGGTCTCACCGGACCGGGCCCGACCGCCGTCGCAGATGGTGCGGCCGGACCCGGGGCGGGCGGCCCGAATCTCAGCCGGCCTCGCCGGTGGCGAGGTCGCTGACGTCCTCGAACTCGGTCGTCAGCGGGACGACCCGTCCGTCTTCCAGCGTCGAGAACACGACGCTGCGGTTGAAGAGCCGCTGGTAGCCCTCGAGGCCGTCGGTCCACTCCTGGGTGAAGTCGAGGACCGGGACCATGCCGTCGAGGTCGAGGTTCGTGGTGTTGGAGGCAGCCTCGAAGAACGACTCGGCGGTGATCTCGCCGTCGATCGTCTCGGCGATCTGGGCGAACGCCACGAAGGCGGCCCAGGTGCCCATACCGCCGAGGCTGTTGTAGTCGAGGGCGGCGGTGTCGTACCCGCCCTCCTCGAGCGCCAGCCGGTACTCGTCCCACGGCGGGGTCGAGATGTCGGGGTACATGCCGGCGATGACGTCGCCGTCGGTCGACTCCTCGTTGCCGGCCGCCGAGACCTCGTTGAGGTTGCCCTGGGGGCCGTACTGACGGGCTTCGGTGCCCGACTGGGTCCAGGCGGTGTTCCAGGTGATGTAGGGCGTCTCGGAGATGATCGTGATGACGCAGTCGGCGTCGCCACCGGTGGCCTGGGCCACCTCGGCCGAGTAGTCCTGGGCCGTCGGCGGGAGGATGATCACGTCGCCGAAGCTCATTCCGAGGGCGGCGATGGCGTTCTCCATCGGCGGGATGAAGATCTGGGCACCGTCGATGATGACGGCGTTGATCGACTGGCAGCCGTCGTCGACGGCCCGCTTCACGGCGCCGACGGCGTACATCGGTTGGTTGCCGATGGGGAACGAGTAGGGGCTGGTCAGCTCCGAGGGGGTGATCGGGCAGCAGGGCCCAAACCACGTGATGCTCGATTCGGCGATGACGGGGACGATGCTCTCGGCGAAGAACGTGAACGAGCCGACGATCGACACCATGCCCTCGTCGACGGCCTGCCGGGCGCACGTGGTAGCCACCGCCGGGTCGAACTGCTCGTCGCAGACCGTCACCTCGAGCGGGCGACCCCCGATCCCTCCCCGGGCGTTGATGTAGGCCTCGTAGGCCTCGGCGGTGTTGGCGATGTTCTGATAGGTCGGGCCGGCGGCGTTGAGGGTCGTCACCGTCATGACCCGGAGCGGCTCGCCGGTCGGAGCCTCGGCCGTGTCGCCGTCGCCGCCCGAGTCACCGTCGCCGGTCGACTCCCCGCTGTCGGTACCGCCCTCGTCGCCGTCGGCCGAGTCGTCGTCGCTGCCGCACGCTGCGACGATCAGGGCCAGGGCGGCCAGGACCGCCACCAATCTCGGCAGGAACCGCCTACCGGATCGCGGCGATGCCGCGAGATCTTCCACGTCCATGTCTCCCCCTTGCAGTCGTGCCCGATACCCCGACCAGGCTCTGGTGCGGGGACATCCCAGCACAACCATCGACGGGGCGCCATCTTGGCGTCGCCGACGGGCCGGTCCGCCGGTCGCCGCGGCGGTCACACGAGCTGGCTGATGACGAAGGCGATCAGGACGACCGCCACCACGACGATGGCCAGGGCGGCCAACCCGTCGCTCCTCGCCTGGTCGCGGGCGGCTTGGTCGTCGTCGGTGCCGTTCGGGTCGCTGGCCATCGACATCGAGCTACTCCAGGGTGAGGATCAGGGCGCCCTCGTCGACGTGGTCGCCCTCGCTGACGTGGACCGCCTTCACCGTCGCGTCCCGGGGTGCGGTGTGGGGGATCTCCATCTTCATCGACTCGAGGATGACGAGCGGGTCGCCGGCCGCGACCCGCTGGCCCGCGACGACCCCGATCTTCCAGACGTTGCCGGTCACGTCGGCCTTGATCTCGGTCACGTCCCTCCCCCGGGCGGCACTCGCCGGGCGACCCTAGCGCAGGCCCCGATCGGGCACGAACCGAACGGCAGCCGGTCAGGGAACGGCTGGACGGGGCCCGATCCCGCCGCCCATGCTGGGCCGATGGTGCGACTCCGGGACCTGAGCGACGCCGAGCGGGACCACATCATGGCCAAGGAGTTGCCGACCTACGACGCCGAGCCGTGGGTCGAGGGTCCACCCTTGGCCGAGCGACGGGTGGCGCTGGTGACGACGGCCGGCCTCCACCGGCTCGGTGACGACGCCTTCTCGGTCGTCGACCTGAGCTACCGGGTCATCCCGGCCGACGTCGACCTCGACACGCTCACGATGACCCACTCCTCGGTCCACTTCGACCGGACCGGGTTCCGCCAGGACGTCAACACCGTGTTCCCCCTCGACCGGCTCCGGGAGCTGGCCGAGGAGGGGGTCGTCGGCTCGGTGGCCGACCACCACTACTCCCTGATGGGGGCCGGTTGGCCGCCGGCGATGATCGGCCCGACCTGCGACGAGCTGGCCCGTACGCTGGTCGGAGATGGCGTCGACGCGGTCTGCCTCGTGCCGGTCTGACCGAACTGCACCCGCGCCGTGGGCGCGGTCTCCCACCATCTCGAAGCGGCCGGCCTCGCCACCACCGGGATCTCGCTGATCCGGGAGCAGACCGAGCGGATGCGGATCCCCCGGGCCCTGTGGGTCCCGTTCGAACTGGGCCGCCCGTTCGGCGCCCCCGATCAGCCGGACTTCCAGCGCCGGGTCCTCCGGGCATCCCTGGCGTTGCTGGAACGGACCGACGGTCCCGTCGTGCTGGCCGACTTCGCCGACGAGGCGCCGACCGGTCCCGATGAGGGCCCCTGGGTGTGCCCGATCTCGTTCCATCCCTCGCCGTCGACCGAGCCCGACCTGGTCGCGGCGGTGAAGGCCGAGATCGGGTCGCTCGCCCCGTGGGCCGAGCTCGGACCGAGCCGCCCACCGACGAGCGGCCTCCAGCTCCCCGAGATCGTCGACCTCCTCCATCGACTGGCCGATCCCGACGGCACCACCGCTGGCGGCGACCAGGGTCGGCTGTTGATCGAGTCGGTCCGGTTGGCGGCCGACGATCTCCGGGCGTGGTACCTCGACGCCGCGGTCCGCCAGCCGGGCCGGGCTCCGTCGGCCGAGCTGGCCCGGTGGTTCTGGCGCGACACGGCGGCCGCCCGGCTCCTCGGCGCGTTGGCCGGCCGGCTGGTCGACCATCACGACCCGGTGGTGCGGGGTTGGGCGGCTCGGGGGCTGGTCCCCCGCGATCACTGGGACGCGATCGTGCCCCGCCCGGCGTCCGACGGCGAGCCTGAGCCCCGCTCGCCGGAGCCGCCGCCGGGCGCTCAGGGCAGGTAGGGCAGGGCCGGCGGGCCGAGCTGGGTGGCGAGAATCGGCTGGGCGTCCTCCACGAACCGGGTGATGCGGAGCCGGGTCTCGGCGGGATCGATGATGTCCTGCCCCGTGGCCTCGGCGGTCCGGAACGGCGAGGCGAGGGCGTTGAGCCGACGCTCGATCTCGGCCTGCTTGGCCTCGGGATCGTCGGCCGCTTCGATCTCCCTCCGGTAGGCGGCCGACGCTCCGCCGGCGATGTGCATCGAGCCCCACCGAGCCGACGGCCAGGCATAGCGGCGGAACAGACCGGTCGGCCGATGATGGCACTGACCGGCGACGCCGTAGAGCCGGCGGACGACGATCGTGAGCCACGGCATCGTCGTCTGGCAGGTCAGGGCGACCAGGCGGGCGCCGGCCCGCTCGATGCCCTGCTTCTCCGACTCGATCCCGACGTGGAACCCCGGTTCGTCGGCCAGCGACACGATCGGCAGGTGGAACGTGTTGCACAGCTGGAGGAGGCGCATGGCCTTGGCCCCGCTGTGCACGTTGGTCGCCCCGCCGTCGTATCGGGGATTGTTGGCCATGATCCCCACCGGGTGGCCGCCGAAGCGGGCCAGGCCGGTGATCCGGGCCCGGCCGTAGCCGGGGGCGATCTCGAAGAACGAGTCGCGGTCGACGACCAGCTCGACGAGGCGGCGCGCATCGTGGATGGCCCGGGGATTGTCGGGCACGAGATCCCGGAGCTCGGGCTCGAGCCGATCGACCGGGTCGTCGGTCTCGACGTGGGGCGGCCGCTGGTGGACCGACGACGGCAGGTACGACAGGAACCGCCTGATCTGGGCCAACGCGTCGTCCTCGTCGACCGCCAGGTTGTCGACGCAGCCGCTGATCCGGGTGTGGATCTCCGGACCGCCCAGCTCCTCCTTGGTGATGTCGTAGCCGAGGGCGGCCTTCACCACCGGGGGGCCTCCGGGGAAGATCTGGGCCGTCCCTTCGACCATGACGTTCCAGTGGGCCATGCAGGCGTTGACGGCCGGGAGACCGGCGACCGATCCCATCACCGCCGACACGACCGGAACCGTGTTGAGCAGCTCCACGTCGGGGAAGGTGAAGGAGTTCCCGTCGGGCAGGTAGGTCCGGCCCAGTTCCTCGAACCCTCGGACGCTGCCGCCGGCCGCATCGAGCAGCCGAATGTAGGGTCGCTGCCACTCCCGGGCCCGCTCGGCCGGTCGGAGCTCCTGGCCGAGACCGCCGTGGGCTCCCTGAGCGGAGCCGCCCCGCACGGTGAAGTCGCCACCGCTGACCACGACCGGGCGACCGTCGATCGTCGCCATGGCATTGACCTCGCCCTTGGGGGTGAAGTCGACCAGTCGGTCGTCGTCGCCGTACACCCCGTGGCCCTGGAGAGCCCCGAACTCCTCCATCGAACCGGGGTCGACGAGCCGATCGAGCCGCTCCCGGACCGTCAACTTGCCCCGCGAGTGGTGGAACGCGACCGACTCGGCTCCCCCCATCTGCTCCACCAGCTCCCGCCTTCGGGCCAACTCCTCGACGTCGTCCATCTGCGGTCCTCCTCAGGGCTCGATCGATCTTGATCGACGACGGCCACCGCCGTCCACGTGACCGTCGGAGGGACTTCGCGTAGCGTTGGATGGATAGCGACCGGGAGGTAGCCCCACGTGACCGAGACACTGACCGGCACCGATCGCTCGGCCGGCATCAGCTATGAGGAGCTCTTCGACGCCGACACCCATCCGGTGCCGGAGATCCTGCGCCGGGTCGGCGACGGCCTCCCTCCGGGCAACACCCGGGTTCCGGCCGCCGTCTACTACGACCGGGCGATCCACGATCGGGAGGTCGAGCGGCTGTGGTCACGGGTGTGGCAGCTGGTCTGCCTGGAGGAGGAGATCCCCGAGGTCGGCGACTACCACGTCTATGACATCGCCCACCTGTCGTTCCTGGTCGTCCGCACCGCCCCCGATCGCATCAAGGCCTACCGGAACGCCTGCCTCCACCGGGGCCGCAAGCTGCGGGCGACGCATGGTCGCGGGACGAGGGACCTGCGGTGCCCGTTCCATGGGTGGTGCTGGGAGCTGGAGGGATCGGTGAAGGAGATCCCCGGCCAGTGGGACTTCCCCGACGTCGACCTCGACGCCTACGGGCTTCCCGAGGCCCAGGTCGACACGTGGCACGGCTTCGTGTTCATCAACCCCGACCGCCAGGCCCCGCCCCTGGCCGAGTTCCTCGGTGACCTGGCCGACCACTTCGAGGTCGTCCCGTTCGAGCGGCGGTTCAAGGCGGCCCATGTCCGCAAGCTGATGCCGATGAACTGGAAGACCTGCCAGGAGGCGTTCATGGAGAGCTACCACGTGGTGGCGACCCATCCGACCCTCATGGAGACCCTGGGCGACGCCAACTCGAAGTACGACACCTTCGGGACCTTCAGCCGGGCGATGTCGCCCCACGCCGTCGAGAGCCCCCATCTCACGGGCATGCCCCGCTGGGAGCCGCTGTCGGAGGGCCGGCAGTATGCCCGATGGCGCCATCCGCTGAGCGGCCACGTGTACGAGCGGGTCGAGGAAGGGGTGGTCCGGGTCGTCGACATCAACGGCCGGGAGAGCCTGTTCGACGACGACGGCAACCACTGGAGCGGTCCTCAGACCCAGGCCGACCCCCACCTGTGCAAGTGGGTCGGCGGGCCGAACCTGCCGGGCATGGGCAGCGTTCCCCTCCTCGCCCCCGATCCCCCGCCCGAGATCGCCGACGACATCGGCAAGGTCCGGGGGTGGATCGCCGACAAGCGACGGGCCCAGCTCCGCAAGAGCCACGGCGAGACGATCGATGTCGACGCCATCTCCGACGCCGAGTTGATCGACTCGATCTTCTACTCGGTGTTCCCCAACTGGTCGCCATGGGGGTGCTTCAACCCGATCATGTACCGGTTCCGACCGAACGGCGACAATCCCGAGGAGTGCATCTTCGAGGTGATGCTGTTCCCCTTGGCCCCGGCCGACCCGGCCGACCGACCGGAGCCCGCCGAGGTCACCGAGCTCGGGTTGGACGACGACTGGACGCTGGCCCCGGAGCTGGGTCCCCTGGCCAAGATCTTCCAGCAGGACTCGCTCAACCTGCCGTTGGTCCAGCAGGGGCTCCGGGCCCAGGAGCAGCAGGAGGTGATCTTCGCCTCCTACCAGGAATCGAAGATCCGCCACTTCTACCACCACTACGTCGACTGGCTCGGCCTCGACGCCGACGGGACCCCGGTCCAGCTCAACGGCAACGGGGCACCCGGGGCGCACTAGCGAAGACGCCCAACCTGGTCTTTACTGACCCGGTGGATGTTTCGGGGAGCGGCCGACCATCACCGAGGAGTGACGACCGATGGCGACGCTGACGGCTCGGCCGATTCGGTCGTTGGCGGTGGCCGTCGCCCTCGTGCTCGTCGCCGGGTTCCTCACCACGGCCTGGGCCATCCGCGGCGCCGATGATGACGTCGACCTCCGCCATGAGCCGACCGCCGACGACGGCGGCGAGCTGGCTCTGGCACCGGCCGATCTGCCGGGAGCGAACCCCGAGCGCACCGGAGGCGGCTCGTCGACGGACCCGGACGCGGCCGGGGCCGACGGAGGCCCGACCGGCGACGGCGACCCGGGATCGTCGACCGCGACCACCGACCCCGATCGCGATGACGACGGGGTGCGGGCCGACGGGGACAACTGCCCCGATCTGTCCAATCCCGACCAGGCCGACCTGGACGGCGACGGCGAGGGCGACGCCTGCGACCCCGACGATGACGGCGACGAGGTCGCCGACAGCGACGACAACTGCCCGCTCGACGCCAACGGCACCCAGGACGACGTCGACGGTGACGGGCTCGGCGACGCCTGCGACGACTTCCCCGACCGCGACGACGATGGGATCATCGACACCCAGGACCCGTGCGTCGAGGAGCCCGACGAGCCCGATACCGACGGTGACGGCACGCCCGACGGGTGCGACGAGTCTCCCCGGGGCATGGTCGTGACGGCTGCGTCGGCCAGGGTCGAGCGGATCACGATCCTCAACGACGCCTACGACGGTGAGCCGGACATGTTCGGCGACCTGACGGTGGCGGGGACGAATATCGACCTTCCCGAGATCGCCGACCAGCGGGACATCCGACCCACCGACTGGGCCACGGATCTGATCGCCGTCGAGCCCGACGCCACCGAGGTCCAGGTCCGGATCTGGATCCGGGACGAGGCCGAGTGCCTGTTCTGCCGGGATAGACGGGTCGATCTCACCCCCGAACCCGAGTCGAACGACCTTCGCCTCCTGATCGACACCGCGACCGGCGAGGTCTACCTGGCGACCGACGATTGGGAGCGGCGGGGCGTGGTCGGCACCCTGACCGGACCCGATGACGGCAATTGGTCGGGGACGATCACCCAGCAGGGCGACGACGACGAGGTCCACATCGGATCCGTCGACCTGACCCTGACCCTGATCCGCGAACCTGCGCCCTGACCGGGCCGGGGCGCCGAACCATCGGTCATCCGACTCACGCCGACGTGACGGCCGGGGGCCGGCGAGGGTGTCGGCTCTTCACACCGCCGAAACGCGCCCGCAATCGTTGACTCGTACGTTCGCGGCGTGTTCGATCGTGTCGACCCTTTCCTGGGAACGGAGCCGACCGAGCTGCCGCCACCCGAGGGGTTGGCCGCCACCTGGTGGTGGCCGAAGCCGCAGATCGGCAACACCCACCCCGGGGCGACCCACCCGTTCGGCATGGTGTCGGCGTGCGCCTATTCCGGGGCCTATCCGACCGGCTACGGCTGCTACGACCTGAACACCGAGGGTCGACCCCGCCGGCTGTTCGACCGGGTCGGGGCGTCCGGCTTCACCCACTTCCAGCAGTCGGGCACCGGCGCGATCCGCAAGTACTACAACTACGTCAAGGTCACCCCGATGCTGGGCCCGCTCGACGAACTGGGCACGGTCTGGACCCTCCGCGACGAGCGAGCTGAGCCGGGCTCATACGCCGCCACCCTGGCGAGTGGGATCCGGTGCGAGCTGACCGTCGGCCCCAAGTCTGCGGTGCACCGCTACACGTTCCCGTCGTCCACCGACGCCAGGATCGTCGTCGACCTGTCCCAGGGGGGCCTGGTGATCGACCACGGCACCACCGTGCCGCTCCGAGCCCAGCTCCAGGCCCGGTCGCAGGCCTCGGCTCGGGGGGAGGTGGTGGTCGAGGGCGCGCCGCTGGCCCTGCACGTCGAGTGTGACGCAGCCGACTGGCGTCAGAGCCTGTGGTACGACCGCCGGCTCCTCCACGGCGGCACCCGCCTCGATTTCGATCACATCCGACCGACGACCCTCCGGCCGTTCGGTCTGGTCTGGCGGGGGCCAGCCGAGGCGGGCCACCAGGTTGAGCTCCGGTTCGGGTTCTCGTTGCGGGGCGCCGACCAGGCCGAGGCCAACCTCCGGGCCGACTGCGGTGACGACCTGCAGGCCTTCGACACCCGGCAGGCCTCGACAAGGGCATCGTGGCGGGAGCACCTCGGCACCATCCGGGTCGCCAGCTCGTCCGGTGGGCGGGAGACGACGTTCGCCTCGGCGTTCTATCACTCGCTGATCAAGCCGTGCTTCGCCGACGGGGAGAGCCCGTTCTGGCCGTCGGACGGCCCGTTCGTGTTCGACATCTGCACGATGTGGGACATCTACCGCACCCAGCTCCCGCTGATCGCCGCGCTGTTCCCCGATCGAGCCGTCGAGTTGGCGAACGCTCTGCTGACGGTGTGCGCCGAGGAGGGCAACCTCCCGATCGGGTATCGGATGGCGCGGGGTGCCGACCGGTTCGGCCGTCAAGCCAGCGCCCTGGCCCACACCTTCCTCGCCGACCTCTGCCGGCTGAACCCACCGGGGATCGACTGGGACTGGGCGCTCAGCAACCTCCACAGCGACCTCCGCCGGGGCTACGCCGAGGAGTATCTGGAGCGGGGGGTGGTCCATCCGATCTCGCACACGCTCGACGTGGCGTTCGCGTACCAGTGCACGGCGGTCGTGGCCCGCCATCTCGGCGACACCACACTGGCCGGCCAGTTCGAGTCTCTGGCCGAGGGGTGGGAAGGGGCCTTCGATCCGACCACCGGACTCCTCGTCGACTCGACGTTCTACGAGGGTGGCCGGTGGAACTACTCCTTCCGCCTGCTCCACGACATGGCGACCCGAATCGAGCTGGCCGGCGGCGAGGACCAGTTCGTCGAGCTCCTCGACCGCTTCTTCGGGTTCGGCGCCGAGCCGGTCAAGCAACCGGGGGTGGCACCGACCGCCGCCGAGATGGCGAACGGGTTCGCCCTGAACCGGTTCGAGGGCCTCAACAACGAGCCCGACATGGATGCGCCCTGGGCCTACCACTACGCGGGACGACCCGACCGCACCGCCGAGGTGGTCCACGACGTGGTGAACCAGATGTTCGGGGTGGGGCGGGGAGGCCTCCCGGGCAACGACGACTCGGGCGGGCTCAGCTCGTGGTACGTGTGGGCGTCGCTGGGGTTGTTCCCGGTCGCTGGCCAACACCTGTTCCTGGTCAACACCCCGTCGTTCGAGCACGCCACCCTGGAGGTCGGCGAGCGCCGATTGGCGATCGAGACGACCGGCTTCGTCGAGCCCGAACCCGGCCGGCCGCCGCTGTTCGTGCGGTCCGCCACGCTCGATGGTCGACCCCTGGCTCGGACCTGGATCGGAGGCGACGAGCTACGGCTCGGCCGGCAGCTCGTGCTCGAGCTGGGTCCTGAACCCGGCGACTGGGCGGCGGGGACCCGCCCCCCGTCGAGCTCGACGGCCACCCACACGACCGCGACGAATCAGGAGGTCCACCGATGACCGAAGTGCTATACCCACCGTCCCGCCGCCTGGTGATCGTGGTACGGGCCGATCCGGTGATCTGCGGCCATGCCGGCGAGGCCCGGAACCTGGCCGAGGTCGCCAGGACCCGGGGCTTCGACGAGGTCCGGATCGTGACCTGGCCGATCGAGGCCCTGAAGGCCAGCGGGCTGCCGTTGAAGCCCATCGACTCGGTCCTCCCCTACGGAGAGGGCATCGTGGTGGAGCGACCCGACCCCGTGGGGGACTACAAGGTTCCCGACGGGCGACACGTGGCGGGGATCACCGGCCGGCTGGTCGAGCTGTTCGCCGATGGGGTGCCGACGGTCTGCCTGTCGCTGTACCTGACCCCTCATGCCACGGCGGTGGCCGAGGCCCGGGCCGCGGCGGTGGGCACCGGGCTGCCGGTCCGGTTGACGACGATCGCCGAGGCGGTCGGATCCGACATCACCAACGTCGTCCGCTCCTGCGTGTCGTCGGGCCGGCTCGGGGCCGCCGCCCAGCTGTTCTCGACCTACCTGTCCAACGATCGGTGCGTGGCGGTCTCGGGGTACACCCGGGACCTGATCATCGAGGCTGCCGACGAGGTCGACGCCGGCATGGGGACGGCGTTCGCTCCCCGGTGTCGGGATCGGGTCGAGATCTCCTACCCGGCCATCGACGTGTCGCGGTTCGTGTCGGTCCGGGACGATGAGATCGCCTCCACCCTCCGGCGGCGTGGTCTCGAGCGGGACGGGTACGTGCTGTTCCTGTCCCGCCTCGCCCCAGCCAAGGGGGCCGACGATCTGATCGCCGGGTTCGCCGCCTGCCGGAGCGCCGGTCGACTTCGACTGGTGATCGCCGGCAACGGGCCGGAGGGCGACACCTTGCGGTCCCTGGCCGGCAGATCGGGGGTCGGTGATCGCATCGACTTCCTCGACGACGTCGATGACGCGGAGAAGCCCCGCCTGATGGCCGGCTCGGCGGCGTTCGCCCTGCCGAGCAAGCCTCGACCCGAGTTCGTGGAGACCTTCGGCATCGCCCTGGTCGAATCGATGCTGGCCGGGGGCGGCCCGGTGATCACCTGCCGGACCGGCGGGATCCCCGAGGCGGTCGGCGACCACGCGCTGCTGGTCCCCCATGGTGACCCTCGATCGATCGCCGAGGCCATCGACGCCGCGGTCGGGCTTTCGCCCGAGGAACGGGCCCGGCGTCGGGCCGGGGCGCGGTCCTACGCCATGCGCTTCGACCGGGTCAACGTGTTCGACGGCCTGGTGACGGCGGTCGCAGAACCGACCGCTGCGTAACGATCGGCGACCGGCTGGTCGCGCCGTTGGCCGGCCGGCCTACTGCCGGCCTACTGCCGGTCGAGCTGGAACTGGACGCTGCGCAGGACCTCGTGGGCCCACATTCGACCCAGCGGTCCGCTGGCATACGACGCGGCGACAATCACCCCGTCGGGGTTCACCAGGAAGCAGGTGGCGTGCATGAACGTCCGGTCGCCGGTCTGGATGTGGGCGCCGGTGGCCTCGGCCACGGCGTGGGCATCGAGCCCGGCGTACATCGGGTAGCCGACGTGGAGCCCGTCCTTGAGCTTGGCGGTCGTCTCGACGCTGTCGACCGAGGCCGCCACGACCTTGATGCCGCGGGAGCGCAGCGGGCCCCCGTTCACGGCGAAGTCAACCAACTGTTGACGGCAGTAGGGTCACCAGTCGCCCCGGTAGAGCAGGATGGCGGCCCAGTGGCCGGCCACCGACGCCGTGATGTCGACGGCGTTGCCGTCCAGGTCGGTCGCCTCGAGTGGGGGGAGCTTGTCGCCACCGACGAGCTGTTGGGTCATGGACTGCGAATCTAGCCCCGACGAGGTGGCCCGGCCAGTGCCGGGCCACCTCGTCGCGACCGCCCGTCATTGGACGATCAGCGATCGAAGCCAGCGACGTGGGTGGCGAACTGTCCGCCCAGCTGCATCTGCGCTGTGGCCTCCTTCATCTCGACCGGAACCTCGCCGAGGAAGAAGAACGGGCCCGGTGTGGCGACGGCCAGCAGCTGCGGGAAGTGGCCGGCTGCGGTGGTGCTGAGATGGAAGCCAACCGCGTCGGCGTCGGTGAACTCGTCCCGTACGTAGATGGCGTTCTCCTCGGCGGAGACGTAGACGTGGACCGTCTCGGCACCGGGCTCGTTGTGCTCCATCGCCGCTGTGACGTCGCGGTAGATGTCGGTCAGCTCATCGAGCTTTCCCGGGTTCGCGGTCCACTTGTAGACGACGGTGACGTGCTTGCTGTCCATGGTGTCGATTCCTTCCGTAGGGCCACCCTTTCGGGTAACCGATCAGTTACTTGTGGTGAAGGTAACTGATGGGTTACCTTGGTGTCAAGGAGGTAGTTGGAGGCACGATGAGCGGAGCCAAGAAGTACGACCGCACCGAGCTGTTGGACCTGGCGATGGACCTGTTCCACCGTCAGGGGTTCCACGGCACCAGCACGACGGAGCTCGTCGATGAGCTCGGGGTCAACCGCAAGAGCATGTACGCCGAGTTCGGCTCGAAGCAGGGCTTGTTCGATGCGGCCCTCGACCACTACGACGCAACGAGCCTCACGGCCGTCCTGTCCGCAGCCGAGGCGCCCGAAGCCGGCGCCGACGCGATCCGCTCGACCTTCGCCGGATTCGCCTCGGCCAGCGAAGACTGGGCCCAAGGCCGGGGCTGCCTGCTGTGCAACACCGCGATCGAACGGGCGGTCCTCGAAACCTCGAGTGGCGACCGGGTCGACGCCTACTTCGATCGGTTGACGGCTGCGTTCCGATCCGCCCTCGACCACGCCCGACGAACCGGCGAGATCAGCGCCCAGGCCAACATCGACGACCTCGCTGCGTACTTCACCATGGCGCTCATCGGCATCGCCGCCTTGGCCAAGGGACACGCCAACCCCGACCAGATCCATGCTGCGTGCCGGGTGACGATCGCCACCCTCGACACCGCCTGAGCCGGCCGGAGCCCCTGCGCGGACTCAGCGCACTTCGACGCGCGCCGGCCCACTCATCGGCCGTCAACCGTCGGACGGTCAGTGACAGGTCGTGGAGCCGGAGCCCGGGGGGAGGTCCATGGCCGGATTTCGGTCGAAGAACCCTGACGGCCGGAGGGTGAAGCCGATGGGGGCCACCGGCATGACCGGCCAATCCTCGAGGCTGGCCAGGTGGTGAGCGCCCATCACGTACCAGACGACGACGTCGGTCGCCTCGACGGGGCGATCGGCGGCCGTCCACTCCTCCAGGCCGGCGCCGCCCGGGTGCTGGTTGGGGTAGTCGCCGGCCGGCCACCGCTCGTCGGGCTGGTAGGGCGTCACCCACAGGTGCTGCCACATGTAGCCGGCCCGTTGGCGGATCGACGACTCCTCGGTGGCGAAGGGGACCGTGTTCTCACCGGGCAGCAGCTTGAAGCCGGTCGGGGTGCCGGTGTGGTTGGTCCGGTCGGCCGACTCGATCCGCCAGAACCGGGCGCTGAAGGGGTCGATCCGCCGCTTGGCCTGCTGCTCGGTGGCCAACACCGTGCGCTCGGCATAGAAGGCGTTGCCCCACGGGTTCTCCTCGGGGGGCGCCGGTCGGGTGTTGACCTCGACGACGTTGTTCTCGGTCCCGTCGACCCAGGTGTCGAGCCGGACGCAGAAGAAGTGCTGGTGGTTGGGGGCGTAGAGGTGCTCGCCGAGCTTCGTGCCGTAGCGGGTGTCTTCGCCATCGTCGAGACCGCCGGTCGACAGGATGCCCGTCATCTTGATCTCGTACTGGATCCGGCCGTCCTGGTAGAGGTACCAGTACACGGCGTACTCGTAGTTCCCGACCGTGGCGATGAAGCTGACGACGAGCCGACGGAGGCGACGGACCTCGACGTCCTCGGTCCGGAAGTCGGTGTGCTTCCAGGAGATCCCGAAGTCTTCCTCGTGGATGCAGATCGCCTGGGGGATGCGGTACAGCTCACCGGCGGCATCGCACACGTGGGCATCGAGGTAGTGGATCTCGCCCAGGCAGTCGCAGCCCAGCTCGAGGGAGTTGGCCAGCATCCCGACCCCGTACTCGCCGACGTCGAAGGCGTTCTTGCGGGCCTGGGTCTCGGAGGGGTCGCCGTAGGGGACGGTCATCTCCGACAGCGACGCCCGGTACAGCACCGGCCGGATCTCGTCGCCGTCGGCGTAGGTGATCTGGTGGAGGACGAGGCCCTCACGGGACGTCCACCCGACCCGAAGGTCCCACTTCTGCCAGCTCAGACGATCGCCGTCGACGGCGAAGCTCGGGCCGTCGGGCTGGGTGATGTCGAGCGGTTTGAGGCTGTTTCGGCTCTCGGCGGTGGTGATCTTCTGCGACCACTCGTCGCCCGGCACGGCGGCGGGGACCGGCAGCACCCGCACGTCGTCGATCCGGGCGACTTCCATCGCCGCCAGATCGAACACGACGGTGAGGCCGTCGATCGGGCGGGCGTACTGGTTGTCGCCCGGCTGGTCGTGGACCCAGACCAGGGCCCGGATGATGCGCTTGGTCGACTCCAGCTCGTCGCCGTAGTTCCCGGCCGACCACGGATCGATGCACACCAGCGACATGTCGGTGATGCCCCGCTTGGCCATCGCCGCCTGGAACCCGGCGTCGTTCTGGATCGCCTTCTCGGCCTCGAAGAACTCGTCCATGATGACCGACGGCTGCACTCCCTCGATCACCTCCCACCGATCGATGGTGCCCCGGGTCAGCGACACGGTTGCCTCGATGGTGGTCCCGGTGGCGTTGTCGAGCAGGATCACCTCGGCCGCCCGGTGGACGTCGTCGCCCGGCCGGTGGGCGAGCACCTCGTGCTTGGGTGGCTCGTGGAGGTCGACCCGGGCGAAGCGGGTCCGGGGCCCGAACCGGTCGTCGCTCTTGATGAGGGCGACGGCGGCCAGGCTCTCCTCCTCGCTCAGCCGGTCCAACGGGTGGGTGGCGGTCGTGGTGATGCGGTCGGCGAGCTCGGTCATGGGATCCCCGCGATCGATGGTCGGTGCGTTCGTTCATCCTCCACCCTCCCGACCGCACCGGCAAGGGCCCTCAGAAGCAAGGGGGCCCGAACCGTGGCCACGGCATCAGAGCGGGCGCGACGTGGTCGGCGGGGGCCGAGGCCGTGGCACCGTCCACCGAGGGCGATCTCGCGCCGGAGGTCACGTGAGCGGACGTTCGCCGCATCAGCTGAGAGCGACCGCGACCGCGTGAGTTTTGGTGGCCCGTGCCGGGTTGGGAACAGACTGGGACATGGCGACCATACGGACGAACTGCCCTCGGGATTGCTACGACAACTGCGGGATCGTGGTGCGGCCGAGTCGGGACGCCGGCGACGGTCGAGCAGGCCGGGTGGTGGTGCAGGGCGACCCCGACCACCCGGTCAACCGGGGGACGTTGTGCGCCAAGTGCGCCACCGCTTACAACGGCGTGTGGCAGGACCCTGAGCAACGTCTGACCACGCCCCTGCGCCGGATCGGACCCAAGGGTGATGGCGCGTTCGAGCCGATCTCGTGGGAGGCAGCCCTCGACGAGGTGGCCCGACGAACCCAGCAGGTCATCGACGAACGGGGCCCCGCGGCGGTCCTCCACACCCACTACTCGGGGACGTTGTCGATGTTGGCGTTCCTCTTCCCCCAGCGGTTCTTCCACCGATTGGGGGCCACCGAGGTCGAGCCCGACTCGATCTGCAACCTGGCCGGCCACGTGGCCTGGTCGGCCATGTTCGGCATCTCGGTCGCCGGGTTCGATCCCCGGACCGCAGCCGACTCGCGCTGCATCCTGGTGTGGGGAGCCAACCCCTCCCACAGCGCACCGCACATGGACCGCAACTGGCTCGGCGAGTTCGACGGGTCGGTGATCGTGGTCGACCCGATCCGGACCGACACCGCGGCCCGGGCCGATCTCCACCTCCAGCCGAGACCGGGAACCGACGCCGCGCTGGCGTTCGCCATCGCCAACGAGTTGCGGGCGATCGGCGCCTGGGACGATGCCTTCGTCGCCGACCACGTCCACGGTGTCGACGAGATCGGACCGGTCATCGATGGGTGCACTGCGGCGTGGGGCGAGGAGCAGACCGGGGTCCCGGCGGTCCAGATCCAGGAGGCGGCCCGCCGCTACGGCGCCGGCCCGTCGCTGCTGTGGGCCGGTCAGGGCCTCCAGCGTCAGCCGACCGGAGCCAACGTCATGCGGGCCGTCGGGTTGTTGCCGGCCCTGACCGGCAACATCGGCAAACCCGGGGCCGGGATCTCCTACCTCAACGTGGCCGCGGCCCTCATGGGTGCCGACTTCGACGAGCTGGCCGGCGCGTCGCTGGCGTCGGCCGACGTGCCCAAGATCAACCACATCGGTCTGGCTGGCGAGCTGGAGGACCCCGATCGGTTCGGGGCGCTGTTCGCCTGGAACACCAATCCGCTGGCCTCGGCCGCCGACCAGGAACGCCTGCGCCGGGCCATGGCCCGGGACGACCTGTTCACCGTGGTCGTCGATTGTTTCGGTACCGACACCGCCGACTTCGCCGACATCGTCCTGCCGGCCACCGGGTTCCTGGAGTTCGACGACCTGACCTTCAGCTACATGTCACCGATCGTCGGCGCCCAGCGCAAGGTTCGGGAACCGATCGGGGACTCGCTGCCGAACCAGGAGATCTTCCGACGGCTGGCGGCGGTCATGGGATTCGACGAGCCGGAGCTGTTCGAGACCGACGAGGTGCTGCTTCAGCGGCTCCTCGACCAACTCGGCCTCGGGCTCACCCACGCCGAGCTGGCCGAACGAGGCCACGTCTACCTGTCCGATGAGCCGATCGACTTCTTCGCCAAGCGCAGGTTCCGGACCGCGAGCGGGCGCATCGAGATCGCGTCCGAGGCTGCGGTGACGGCCGGGCTGGAGCGGCTGCCCTCACCGAGGGTCGACGACCGGCCCGAGCCGGGTCGCTTCCGGCTGCTGACGCCGGCATCGCAGTGGCGGCTGAACGACTCCCACGCCAACGACCCGTCGATCGGCCGCCGGTCGGGGCCGGCGACCGTCACGGTCCACCCAGCCGACGCCGCCGACCTCGGGATCGCCGACGACGACATGGTCCGGCTGCGCAACGCCGCCGGCGAGCTGGAGCTGCGGGCCCACGTCGAACCGCTGGCGCCGAGAGGGGTCCTGATCAGCCACAAGGGCCGATGGCCCAAACTCGAGCCCGGCGGCCGGAACGTCAACGTGCTCCACGAGCCGCGGTCATCCGATGTCGACGGCTGCAGCGCAGTCCACGGCATCGAGGTCACCATCGAACCAATCCCTTGACGCGCCGCCAGCCCCTCGCACCCGCACGAGCCAGAGCCTGGCCGGGGGTCTTCAGAACGGCTTGACTCCCTCGCACGATGGCAGGGCTGGTGTCCCGTCGCGACCGAACGAGTCAGGGGCGGTCAAGATCGAGACCACCATGAACGCCTCGCTTCCGTCCGAGAGCGTCGCCGACTCGATGCCGATCGTCTCGCCGTAGGCCTCCGTCACGAACTCGACGTCCATGCCGTGATCGGCAGCGACCCCTGCAATCAGTTCCCGATCGAGGCTCAGCTCACCATCAACCCACCCGCTGCGCTCGAGCTCCTGGACGATCTCCTCGCACGTCGCGATAGCGCGCTCACCGGCCCAGATCTCGGCTCCGCGTTGGGTGAACAACGCGCCCAGAGCAACCGCAGCGAAGGCCCGGACCAACGTGAAGATGCTCGCCCGCGCCTTGAGCGCCACGAACGTGAGGACAAGCCCAGCCCCGAGCACCGCTACGCCACCGACGAAGTACCACACGAGACCCCCGATGCAAGGTCGTGTCCACCTGCACGCCCGCGACCAGTACAGCACCTCGGGATCACCGGCCACGGTCGGGCTCTCGATCGATGTCGAGGAGCGTCTACCAATCGGCCCACAAGGTACGGTCACATCACAGCCAGCCCCGGGCATGCTCGGACATCGTCGGTTGGGCGTTAGCGCCTCGGCCGAGCCCGGGTCGTCCATGCAGGCTCACCGCTTCGACGGAACGCCGTCGGCGACTCGCCGGTGCGGGCTCGGAAGTACTTGGTGAAGTTCGATGCCTCGGAGAATCCCAGCGCCCGAGAGATGGCCTCGACGCTGTCGTCCGACCACACCAGTCGCCGCTGCGCCTCGAGGATCACGCGTTCGTCGATGATCTCCTTCGGGGTACGACCGATCGCACCTGCACAAGGCGCAGGATTGCCGGATCCAGCACCATCCGCCGGACAGCGAGGCCGACGAGACCTGGCGACGACGCAGGCACAGCAGCCCCTCGACCAAGGAATCGTGCGTGGACCGTACTGGACTTGAACCAGTGACCTCTCGCGTGTGAGGCGAGCGCTCTAGCCAGCTGAGCTAACGGTCCGGGGGAGTCAAGGTTAGCCGCCGCCCGGCCCGATGCGGCCGGCGGCGGAACTAGGCTCCGGCCATGCCGAAGCTCGACGCTGCTGCCATCGCCGCCTTCCTCGACGAGCGGGGCCATCTCGTGCGGATCGGGACCGTCGACGACGACGGGACGCCCCGGGTCACACCGACGTGGTTCATCCACGATGGCGGCCGGATCCTCTTCACCCCCCGCTCGGCGTCGGTGTTCCTGGCCAACATCCGGCGGGATCCCCGGATCGGGGTCGTGGTCGACGAGACCGCGCTCCCCTACCGCAAGGTGAACGTCTCCGGCCGGGCCGAGATCGTCCACGACCTCGGCGACGACGACGCCTGGCGCGACACCTACCGGGCCATCGCCGGCCGCTACATCGAGCCCGACGCCGCCGAGGCCTACATCCAGGCCACGATCGACCAGCCCCGGGCCCTGATCGCCCTGTCGATGGCCGACGGCGCCGTCACGTCGTGGCGGATGCCGGTCGAGGGCGAGGCCGGGACCGGTATCTGGGCCCGCCGCTACTACGGCGACGGCACGTTGATGGCCCGCCGGGTCGACGGTGCCACGGACGAGACCGGCGAGACCGACGGCGACGGCGGATAGGACGTCGCCCGGGTCGCGGCCCCGAACAGCGGCGTCCGTACCGGGCCCACCACCTCGGAGCCGGAGCCCGGACCCGACGGCGGTGCCCCGAACACCGGGGCAGCACCGGTGGCCCCACCAGCGACCACATCCCCGACCACGGCGGCCGGCGGGACGGGCACCGGATCGCCCGAACACCCGTAGGACGGCGACAGGCGGCTCGGGGGGAGCCGGTCGAGCCCGACGAGGGAGCCGAGGGGCGGCAGCCGACCGCCGACCACCGGATCCGAACCCGTCAACTCGGTCGCCAGCTCATCGGCGGTCCGGGGCCGGCAGGCCCGGTGGACGACCACCGCTCCCCCGACCACCAGCAACACGTCGCCGATACTGAACACGTTGGCCAGCGGCACCGAGGCGGGGATGGCGAACACGTCACCGAGGAACACCAGCCGGGCATCGTCCTGGACCATCGAGTTGACGAACTCCTCGCCCCCGTCGGCCTTGCCGGCGAACTCCAACGCCCACGCCGAGGCCGGCATCACCCCGTCGTTGGCGGTGATGGCGATCAGGTTGAGCACCCCGCCCAACACCACGACCGCGATCCCCGGCACATGCCAGTTCCGGAGCACGAAGTAGAGGGTCAGGGCGTAGCTGAGCAGGTGGACGGCCGAGGCGACGGCGAACGGCACCGAGCCGGCGATGATGCTGATGACCAGCGTCTGCAAGGCCAGCGACACCACGATCGACCACGCCGCCCGCAGCCGGATCGACGACAGGTCGGCCAGGCGCCCGCCCCGCAACGGGACGGTGGCCAGCACCGCCAGGAACGCCACACCGAGAATCACGTCAGGTCACCTCCATCGACCAGATCGGCTCCCGCCACCACCTCGGTGACCGGAGGCATCGCTCCCCCAGCGGACGTCGGCACCACCTCAGCCACCACCTCGGTGACCGAAGACGCCGCCGGCGCCGCCCCGCCCCGTTCGAGGAGCGGCCGGAGCGCGGTCGGCGGCAGGGCCCGACCCAGCAGGTAGCCCTGGTACTGATCACAGTGCAACGCCCGGAGCGTGTCGAGCACCTCGACGGTCTCGACCCCCTCGGCCACGACCTGGAGCCCGAGGTTGTGACCCAGCTCGATCACCGAGCTGGCGATCGACAGGTCGCTGGCCGACCCGGCGAGCGACGTCACGAACGACTTGTCGATCTTGATCGCATCGATCGTCAGGTTCCGAAGGGTGGCCAGCGACGAGTACCCGGTCCCGAAATCGTCGATCGAGATGCTCACGCCGAGCGCCTGGAGATGGCCGAGCACCGACGCGGTCCGGGTCGGGTCGCCCATCACCGCGTTCTCGGTGATCTCCAGCTCCAGCCATCCCGGGTCGAGGTGGTACTGGTCGAGGAGCTCCTGGAGCCGGGTCGGGAACCGCAGGTCGTGGAGGCTGCGGGCCGAGGTGTTGACCGCGACGGGAACCCGTAGGCCCTCGTCCTGCCACGCCACGCACTGGCGGATCGACTGCTCGAGGACGTACTCGGTGATGCGGCCCATCAGGTCGGTCTGCTCGGCCTGGGGCATGAACCGTCCGGGCAGGATCTCGCCTCGGGCCGGGTGATGCCACCGGATCAGGGCCTCGACGCCGGTGATCCGGCCGCTGCCGATGTCGGCCTTGGGCTGGTAGACGACCGACAGCTCGTCGGCCTCGATGGCGCCGGCCAGCTCGCTCAGCAGCGACAGCTTCCCGGCCTGTTTCCCGTCGTCGGAGCGGGTGAAGAGGGCGACGTTGGTCGAGGCGTCCTTGGCCTCGTAGGTGGCCAGGTCGGCCGATTTCATGAGCGTCGTCAGGTCCTCGCCGTGCTCGGGGTAGATGGCGACCCCCAGGCTGGCACTGATCTTCAGCGGCACCCCCTCGACGTCCATCGGGGCCTCGAGGGCGGCCAACAGCCGCTCGGCGATGTGGAAGGCGTCCCGGTCGTTGTCGATCCGCCCCAGCAGGACGGCGAACTCGTCGCCGCCGAGACGGGCGACGTGATCGATGGCCCGCCGGTTGTCCCGGAGGCGCATCGCCACCTGCTTGAGGACCAGGTCGCCGTAGTAGTGACCGAGGCGGTCGTTGATCCCCTTGAACCCGTCGAGGTCGAGGTGGATGACCGCCGCCTTGCCTCCCGAGTTCCCGGCCCCGGCCAGGAGCAACGCCGCGTGGTCCTCGAACAGGCGCCGGTTGGGGATCTCGGTCAGGAGATCGTGGGTCGCCTCGTGCCGGTTGTTGAGGGCGATGCTGGCGCTGCGGAAGATGATCCACACCGTGACCAGCAGGAGCGGGATGAGGATCCAGGCGTTCAGGCCGATCACGGCGAACACCGGGGCCATGGCCAGCAGCGTGCCGTCCATCGCCACGCTGACCCCGAACGAGCGACGGAGGATCTCGGCGACCGGCAACCCGCTCTGGAGGGCGATGACGACGCTGATCAGCGTCGAGTTGGCGACGAAGGCGACGGCGCTGGCCACCGCGGCGGCGACCAACCACCGGATCGTCGGCTCGGTCCCGGCCGCCAGGACCAGGTCACCGACGAGTCGTCCGGCCAGGATCCCGGCGAAGAGGCTGACGACGAACTGGCTGCCGTTGAACAGGGCCCGGACCAGGGGCTTGCCCCGGGCCAGGTCGATCCCGCACGACGACACCGCCACCAGGAACAGGCAGGCGGCGGGGGGCGCCACGAACAGCAGCGCGAAGGCGAAGGTCCACGACGCGGTGACCTCACCGCCGTCGACCAGGTAGGTCATCGGCCGGGCCTCGGCGACGACCAGCAGGATGGCGAACACGGCGTAGGCCAGCGGATGATGGCCGAACCACTCGGTCTGGGGGGTGGCGACCAGCTCCCGGACCAGCAGGACCGCCCCGGCGACGATCACCAGCACCACGTACGGGTACGTGAGCCGCGACCGGTCGAGCAGCGCCCGCGGTGTCGGAGAGGGAGAGGAGTCGGTCATCGCCACCAAAAGCGGCGTCGGGTCGGGGTGCCAACCACCCCGACCTCGACGACACGATTCAGTTTCGGTCCGTTGTCACCACCACTTGACCGGCGCACCCATGGCGACGATCAGCCCGCCGAGCGTGACGGCAGTGGTGGTGGCATACAGCCGAGCCTTGGTGAAGTTGCTCATGTTGATGTCCTTCCTCACCACTTCCTGACCGTTTTGGTCGGGATCCGTGATGGAGTCCAGGGGGTTCGCGGCATGCTCATCCCTTCGTGACTTGCCTTGATGCCAGCTGGGCTGCCGGCACTAGAGACATCGTCCGGATGGACCGCTTCCCTTGATGAGGATGGGCCGAACGGCCCACGGCCGTCGCAGACCCAGGACCTAGCCGATCGGGGCCGTTCGATCGGTGCCGTACAACTCCTCCAGCGCCGACAGGGCCTGGAGAACCGCCAGATCGTCCCGTTGCCGACCGACGACCTGGAGCGAGACCGGCATCCCGTCACCGGTGAACCCCGCCGTCACCCCACCGGCCGGGTTCCGGGTCAGGTTGAACCCGTAGGTGAACGCGACCCACCCCGGGACCTCTTCCCCGTTGATCACCCCGTCCCGGGTTCGGCCGTCGCCGTCGATGACCGGCGCATGGCCGGCGCACATCGGGGTCAACAGCAGCGGGGCGTGCTCGAACGCTGCGTCGAGGTGGAGGTTGAGCTCGTGGACGGCGTCGATGGCCCGGGCCAGGTCGGCCGCCGGAAGCCCGAGTCCCCACTCGATCTGGGCCCGCAACGACTCCGAGATCCGCTCGTAGTCGGCGGTGCCGAGCAGGTCGCCCTGGGTCCGGGCCCGGGACGCGACCCACATCGTGATCCACGGCATGACCGGATCGTCGGGCCACACCTCGTCGACCACGACGACCTCGGTCCCGGCCGCCGCCAGCTGATCGACCGCGGCCTGGCAGATGGCGGCGATCTCGGCGTCGACCGTGGCGTACCCCATCGTCGGCGACCACACCACCCGCGACGGGAGCCGCTTGGAGGCCATGGCGTCGTACCACGGGGCGCCCGACCGGGGCAGGGAGAACGGGTCGGTGGCGTGGGGCCCGACGCAGACGTCGAGGGCGAACACCGCGTCGTCGATCCGGCGGGTCATCGGACCCTTCACCGAGAGCAGACCCGAGCCGGGTGGGGTCGGGCCGCCGTTCGGTACCCGGCCCTGGGTCGTCTTGATGCCGGTCAACCCGCACAGAGCCGAGGGGATCCGGATCGATCCCCCACCGTCGGACCCGGTGGCGAGCGGCACCATGCCGGCCGCCAGCGCCGCCGCCGAGCCGCCCGACGACCCACCGGGCGAGCGGTCGAGCCGCCACGGGTTCCGGGTCACGCCCGACACCGGGCTGTCGGTCGTCCCCTTGTGGCCGTACTCCGGGGTCGTCGTCTTGCCGACCACGACACAGCCGGCGGCCCGCAGCCGAGCCACGAGGACCGAGTCGCCGACCGCCGGCTCGCTCGACGACAACACCGACCCGTAGCGGGTTGGGTAGCCGGCTGCGTCCTCCAGATCCTTCACCGCCACCGGGATCCCGGCGAGCGGGCCGACACCCTCCTCGTTGGCCAGCCGGTGGTCGATGGTCGCCGCCTCGGCCAGCGCCTGATCGCCATCGACGGTGACGAAGGCGTTGAGCTCGGGCTCCAGGGCTTCGATCCGGGCCAGCGCCGCCTCGGTGATCTCCCGGGCCGACAGCTCCCGGGCCCGGACCTTGGCCGCCAGATCGACCAGCCGGTGCTCGCGGAAATCCATGCCGGCGACGCTAGCGCCCCTCGGGCACCGGCGCCGAGATCGGTATGTTGCGCACCGGCTGCCGCACCGCAGACGGTCGACGGTCGACGGTCGACGGCAACTAGGGCACGGCGCCGAGGCAGGCGGTGACCCCGTTGCTGAGCTCGACCTCGGTCAGGGTGACCGCCGGGCACTGCCCATCGGCCAGGCGGGCCCCGACCACCATCCCGACCGCGTTGGCGTCGCAGGGGCGGCCCAGGAGGGCGGGGCCCCCGATGATCGACACACAGTCTCCGGCCTGGATGCCGTTGCCCAGGTTGGGCCCCGGGAACGTCGTGGTGGTCGTCGTCTCGACACTCTCGCGGGCGTAGGCGGTGAAGATGAAGATGGCGGCGATCAACCCGAGGAAGACGATGGCCGGGGCGTACCGGATCACCATCGAGGACCGGGTCGAGATCTCATCGATCTGGGCGTGACGCCGGGCGGCCACGAAGTCGGGGTCGAGCAGGCGGGGATCGATACGGATGACGCCGTCGTCGTCGACCTTGATGCGCCCGTCGGCTCCTCGCCCCGATGCCCCCGGTCCACCGGCCCGAACGGTCGGGCCGTCCAGCGACCGGTCGTAGTCCCGTCGACGGGACGGATCGCCGAGGGTCTCCCACGCCTCGTTGACCCGCCGCATCTCGACCTCGCCGGTCGCCGCCTCGCCGGCCGGCGCCGAGGCGAACCGGTCGGGATGCCACCGCCGGGCGGCCTGATGATAGGCCTTGCGGATCTCGGCGTGGTCGGCCGACGAAGTGACGCCGAGCACGTCGTAGTGGGTGCGAGCTGCGGAGTTCGGGGGCACGGATACGTCAACCTTCCTTGGCTCGCCAATAGTAGGGGTGCTACACCAAAGCCATCGCATCATCGGCCCCCGGGAGGACCCCATGCGACTCGCCCTCGGACTCGGCTACTGGTCGGCCGGACCCCCACCCGACGCCGCCGATCAGGTCGCCACCGCCGAGCGTCTCGGCTTCGACTGCGTCTGGACCGCGGAAGCCTACGGATCCGATGCCCTCACCCCCCTCGCCTGGTGGGGGGCGGCGACCTCGACCATCGAGCTCGGCACGTCGATCTGCCAGCTCTCGGCCCGGACCCCGGCCGCCATGGCCATGGCCGCCATCACGATGGACCACCTGTCGGGAGGCCGGTTCCGCCTCGGGCTCGGGGCGTCGGGGCCCCAGGTCGTCGAGGGGTGGTACGGCCAGCCGTACCCGAAGCCACTGGCCCGGACCCGGGAGTACGTGGAGATCATCCGCAAGATCGTCGCCCGAGAGGAGCCGGTGGCCTACGACGGCGCCCACTACCAGCTCCCCTACGACGGCGGCACAGGCCTCGGCAAGCCCCTCAAGTGCACGGTCCACCCCGTCCGGTCCCACATCCCGATCTACCTCGGGGCCGAGGGCCCCAAGAACGTGGCGATGACCGCCGAGATCGCCGATGGCTGGTTGCCCTTGTTCTTCGCCCCGAAGGACAACGGCTTCTACCTCGACGCGCTGACCGCCGGGTTCGCCAAGGCGGGCGACGGCAAGTCGCTCGACGACTTCGACGTGGCGGCGGTCGTCCCGGTGGTGATCGACGATGACGTCGAGCGGGCGGCCGACATGATCCGCCCCATGCTGGCCCTCTACGCCGGCGGGATGGGGGCCCGGGAGGCCAACTTCCATCTCGACGTGTTCAGCCGGATGGGCTACGACGGCGAGTGCGCCAAGATCCAGGAGCTGTACCTGGCCGGCGACAAGCGAGCCGCCATCGCCGCCGTTCCGACCTCCATGGTCGAAGACGTCGCCCTGGTCGGCCCGGCCGACAAGATCCGCGACGACCTCGACGCCTGGCGGGCCTCGGTCGTCAACACCCTCGTCGTCAGCGGGCCACCCCCAGTTCTCGAGTCGATCGCCGAGCTGGTCGCCCCCTGACGCCAGCCCCACGTCCGCCGGGATCGGACGCGCCGGTCACGGTGGGCGGCGGGTTCAGGGGGCGCCGAGGATCAGCCCCACGGTCAGGCCCAAGCCGCACAACAGCTGGACCCGGCCGTTCCCCCCGAGGACCGGGATGAGCGCCGGGCCACCGGCCCCCGACAGGACCGTCCGTATCGGCCCGGCGGCCGCCGCCAGCCCCACCAGGCCGAGGAGGGCCGGCCACCGGAACCCGGCGGTGGCGGCGATCCCGGCCGCCACGGCGACCATCAACCCGACGTAGAACCACCTGGTCGCCCGGTCCCCGAGACGGACCGCCAGCGTCTGCTTGCCCGACGCCGTATCGCCCGGGATGTCCCGCAGGTTGTTCACCACGAGCAGCGCCACCGACAGCAGGCCGACCGGCACCGACGCCACCATCGAGAGCGCGGTCACCGACTCGGTGTGGACGTAGGTCGAGCCGGCGGTGGCCACCACCCCGAAGAACACGAACACGAACAGCTCACCGAGACCGAGGTAGCCGTAGGGCTTCGGGCCCCCGGTGTAGGCCCAGGCGGCCAGCATCGACGCCACCCCGACCGCGAACAGCTCCGGCCCGACCGCCACCGCCAGCGCCGTCCCGGCCAGGCCGGCCACGGCGAAGGCGGCGAGCGCCGCCCGCTTCACCGCCCCCGGCGACGCCAGACCCGATCCGACGAGCCGCAACGGGCCGACCCGATCCCGGTCGGTCCCCCGTTCGCCATCGGCGTAGTCGTTGACGTAGTTGGTCGCCACCTGGAGGGCCAGCGACACGACGAGCGCCGCCACCGCCCGCCACCAGACGATGTCGGCGACCCCGACCGCCGCCGCGGTCCCGACCGCAACCGGTACGACGGCGGCCGGCAGGGTGCGGGGCCGAGCCCCGGCCAGCCACAGGCGCCACCCCTCGGGAGGAGTGGCCGTCATCGTCCGGCCAGAAGCTCGGCCGCCAGGACCTCCAGCTCGGCGACCCGACTGCCCTTGACCAGCACCGCCGTGGTGGCGTCGAGCGGCGCCACGTCGGCCAGCGCGGCCCGGGCCTCGGCCCGGTCGGCGACGTGGCGCACGGTCGTACCGTAGGCGGGGGCGGCGACGGCGATGACGGTGACCCCGGCCGCCGCCGCTTCCTCGGCGACGGCCAGGTGCTCGGCCGGGCCCTCGTCGCCCAGCTCGGCCATCGCCCCCATCACCGCCACCCGATGCTCGGCCGCCACCTCACCGAGGGCGGCCAGACCGGCCCGCATCGAGGTCGGGTTGGCGTTGTAGGCGTCGTTGATCACGAGCAGCCCGGCCGGGGACCGGCCGACCTCCATCCGCCACGGCGACAGTTGGGCCCCGGCCATCCCGGCCGCTGCGTCGGCCAGGTCGACCCCCACGGCCAGCGCGGCCGCGGCCGCCGCCGCGGCGTTGACGGCCATGTGGGCTCCCCGGGCCTCCAGGGCCACCTCCACCGAGCCCGACGGGCCCTCCAGTGTGAAACGCGGCCGCAGGAGCTCGTCGAGCACGACCCCCGTGGCCCGCACATCGCCCCGCTCGGTGCCGAAGGTCAGCACCGGGGCCGATGAGCGGGACGCCATCGCCGCCACCAGCGGGACCTCGGCGTTGAGCACCGCCCGCCCATCGGCCGGGAGGGCCTCGATCAGCTCCCCCTTGGCCTGGGCCACACCCTCGATCGAGCCGAACAGCTCCGAGTGGGCCAGGGCGACGGTGGTCACGACCCCGACGGTGGGTCGCCCGACGGCGCACAGCTCGGCGATGTGGCCCCGACCTCGGGCCCCCATCTCGAGCACCACCACCTCGACACCGTCGGGCGCGTTGGCCAGGGTGAGGGGGAGTCCGAGCTCGTTGTTGAACGACTTCTCGCTGGCGTGGGTCACGCGGGTGGTGCCGCAGGCGGCGGCGATCAGGTCCTTGACCGACGTCTTGCCCACGCTGCCCGTCACCCCGATCACCGGCCCGGCCAGCCGGGACCGGGCGAGGTGGCCGAGGTCGGTGAGGGCCTCGGTGGTGTCGGCCACGGCCAGCCCGATCGGTACCCGCTCACCCGGGGCGGTGCACTCGACCGCTCCCTGGGCGGTGAGGTAGCCGGCCGCGCCGCTCTCCACCGCCCCCGGGACGTAGCGGTGGCCGTCCCGCTCGGCGACGAGGGGGACGAAGAGGTTGCCCTCGGCGATGGTCCGACTGTCGATCGAGACCCCGTCGAGCACGGCGTCGGGATCGCCGGTGACGATCTCGCCCCGGAGCGGTCCGGTCAGGTCCTTGGCGGTGAAGCGCACCCCACCGGTCTATCGGGCCCGACGGCCGAGTTCGAACGGGCCGACCGATTACTCTGACCGGGGTGGAGCCAACCGGTGAGCGACCAACCCATCTGATCGTCCTGTTCGGCGGCCGTTCAGCCGAGCACGACGTGTCGTGTGTGACCGCGACCCATGTGCTGGCCGCGATCGACCGGCGCCGGTTCCGGGTCACCCCGATCGCCATCACCCGGGACGGGGAGTTCGTCGCCGCAACGGAAGGGGGCGACCCGATGGTCGCCGACGGGCCGGCGGTCGACTTCGCCGGTCTGGCCACCGCCGAGCCGTCGACCGTCGTGCTGCCGCTGCTCCACGGGCCCCTCGGTGAAGACGGCACGATCCAGGGCATGCTCGAGATCCTCGGCGTCGCCTACGTCGGCGCCGGCGTGCTCGGCTCGGCGGCCACGATGGACAAGGCGATGGCCAAGACCATCCTGGCCTCGGCCCGCATCCCCCAGGCCCGGTGGTTGAGCTTCACCGAGCAGGAGGTCGAGGCCGACATCGGCCTGGTCACCAAGTCGATCGTCGAGACGCTTGGCCTCCCGGCCTTCGTCAAGCCGGCCAACATGGGATCGTCGGTCGGGGTGTCGCGGGCCGCGACCGGTGCCGCCCTCCACGACTCGATCACCAAGGCCCTCCGCTACGACGAGCTGATCGTGGTCGAGGAGGCGATCAACGGCCGGGAGATCGAGATGTCGGTCCTCGGCAACATCGAGATCGAGGTGTCGGTGCCCGGCGAGATCGTGCCCGCCGCCGACTTCTACGACTACGACGACAAGTACCACGACGACGCGGCCAAGCTCCTGATCCCGGCCGACCTCCCCCCGGCGGTCGTCGACCGGATGCGGGAGCTGGCGATCGCCGCGTACCGGGCCCTCCGAGTGGAGGGGATGGCCCGGGCCGACTTCCTCTACGAGCCCCACGGGCGGGGCCCCCTGCTCAACGAGCTCAACACGATCCCCGGGTTCACCCCGATCTCGATGTACCCGAAGATGTGGGAGGCGTCGGGGCTCAGCTACCCCGAGCTGATCAACCGCCTGGTCGACCTGGCGATCGACAGGCACGCCCGCCGATCGGCCAAGCGGATCACCGACCGCTGAACCGCTGAACCGGCGGGCCGTCGGGCCCGCGGCGGCGACCAGGTCGGCGAAGGTGACGACGGCCGATGTCTGCGATCACCGTCACCAGCTGCCCGAGCTTCGGCCCCCGCCGAACGACCGCCCACCCGACCCCCCGCCGGGGAGGGAGAAGCCACCGCTGCCGCCGCCGGGAAGTGAGAACCCGCCACTACCACCCGACGAGCCACCACCCGACGAGCCGCCACCCCACCCGCCACCGGACGGGCCGCCCCATCCGCCACCGATCCAGATGCCGCCGCCGGGGCCGCCCCACGGCCCCCGACCCCGGCGGCCGCCGTAGCCTCGGGCCCGCCGACGGAAGATGATCTCCTCCTGCAACGCCAGGGCCCGATCGGCGATCCGTCGGGCGGCGGCGATCCGCTCCTCGGGGTCGTCTGGCAACCGGTCCAGGGCGTTCTCCAGCTCGGTGATCGTCCGGGCGTCGGTCGAGGGCAGCAGCTCCCAGCCGAGGGCCTGGCGGGCCCGCTCCAGGTTCCGGGCGGCCCGGGCCGCCTCACGGGCCGCCTGTCGCCGCAAGGCCTCCATCCGCTCGTGCTGGGCGACGGCCGCGGCGAGCACGTCGTCGAGCTCCCGGTTGAGCCGCTCAGCGGTCTCGGCGACCCGCAGGTAGTTGGGTCGGAGGGAAGCCAGCTCGGCCTCCATGCCGTCGATCGCCCGGTCGAGCTGATCCGGTCGTTGGCGAATCTCGGCCGTCACGTCACGGCCATGACGCCGGATGAACGCCGCGAACTGGTGGAGGACCTGCCGGCTCTCGGCGACGATCCCGGCCGCCTCGATGCGGGCCTGTTCGAGGTCGACGATGAGGTTGTCGAGCTGGTCGAGCAGCTCGTCGGCGGCGATCAACTCCAGCCCGGCCCGCTCGAGGGTCCGGCCCGCCCCGTCGAAGTCCTGTGCGGCCACCGCATCGAGGGCCGTCGCCCCGATCGACGCCGTGGCGACCAGGTGGTCCCGGGCCCGGCCCGGGTGCTCGGCGGCCCACGCCCAGGACTCGGGGGCATGGTGCGGTTCGACCTCGAGCAACCGCCGTTCGACCTCCCGGCTCCGGGCATCCTCGGCCTCGGCCTGATCCAGCTGGAGCTGGCGCCACCGCTGGAGCGCGGCCGGCTTGTCGGGGAGGCTGTCGAGCTCGTGCTCGGCGGCGAACAGCTCGGCTTCGGCCGCCTCGATCCGGTCCGACAGGGCCACCAGGTCGAGGATCAGGTCGTCGAGGTCGACCGAGGCGAGGGTCGACCGGATCGCCGCCAGGTCGGCCACCGGTCCGTCGACCTTCCACCCCTCCGAGCGCCGCTGCGCTCCCAACTCGTCGGCCGCCCGCAGCTCATCGGTCAGCAACGCCCGTTTCGCCGGGAGTGCGACGCGGAGGCGGTCGAGGTGGGATCCGAACCCCAACAGCTCCGACAGCGCCGCCTCGTGGTGATCGAGGGCCGACACGAGCTCGGCCAGCCGTGGCCCGGCTTGCTCCAGCTCGGCTCGGCTGGCTCGCTCGATCCCGTCGGGGGTCGCCCGGGCCAGAAGGGCGGCGTGGCGGTCGGTTGCCTTCGATGCCGTCGCCAACCGCGCCCGGTGCTCGGCCAGGACGACCGCCGTCCGCCCCTCGACGGTCCGGGCCCACCGGTCGGCCTGGGCCTCGACCCGCAGCCCCTGCTCCCGCAACGCCCCCACCCGCAGCTTCGGGTCGGCGACCTCGGCGGCGAAGGCCCGACGCTCCTCGTCGAGTCGCCGACGGCGGCTCAGGTAGAGGCCCGAGGCCGCAACCCCGGCCGCCACCGCCCCACCGCCGATCAGTGCGGCGCTCGGGGCGGCCCCCAACCCGCCCCCATCGCCGTCGCCGTCGCCACCGTCGGTCCCGGCGTCGGTCCCGGCGGCGCCGTCCTCGTCGGTGGGCGCACCGGCGAGCCCCGATTGCTCGGCCGCCAACCGATCGATGGCCGCCACCACCCCAGCGGTGAAGTCACCGACGGGAAACCGCTCCGACATCGTGGCCCGGAGGGCGTCGGCCCGGGACCGGTCGGTCAGCGGGGCGGCGACGAACACGTCGGCCAACCGATCGTCGACCGAGAACGACAGCACGACCAGATCGACGGCCGACGCCTCGGCGAAGCAGGTGACGATCAGGGCGTCGATCTCAGCCGCGAGATCGCCGGACGGAACCGACCGGTAGCCGCGGACGACGACCGTGGCCTCGCCGGCCGCCGCCACGGCGTCGCCCACCTCGTCGAGATCGAGCTCACCGCTGGTGTCGACCACCGCAGCCCCACAGTCGAGCGGGTCGACGCCGACCTCGGCCCCCGCCGGCCGGACCCCTCCGCCGACTGTGGCCCCGACGGCGGCGGCCGCGACCCCGACGGCGGCCGCGACCCCGATGGCGACTCGGGTCGCCGCCAACCATCGGCCCACCGGGGCTCGTCCCCGCCGGCCGCTCACCGCCCGCCGCCCACCGTTCGCATCACCGACCCAACCGTACCGGCCGCTCGCCCGGGGTCGGGACGGCCCGGGGGAAGGGGCCTGGTGACCCATTGTCGCTGGTCGTTTGTGCTAATACGTTGGCCCACCGTGGTGCTGAGAGAACGGTTGGGGGGAACGGGGGCCGCGAGCCCAATCCCGGTCGACGTGGTCGTCCACCGGTCGATCGACGCGGCGCGCCCCGACTGGGAGCGGTTCGACGGCCACGGCCGGCGCTTTCTGTTCCAGACCAGCCGGTGGCTGACGGCATGGGCGGCCACCCTGGGGGCGGCCCGGAGCGTCGACCTTCGCATCGCCGTCGTCACCCTCGACGGCGAGGACGTGGCGCTGTTCCCGCTGGTGCGGACCGAGCGCCGGGGCCGGTCGGAGATCCGGTGGGCCGGCGACGACCTGGTCGACTACGGGGCTCCGGCCCTCGGCCCGTCGATCGACCGACTCGACGCCCGCCAGTGGGCCAGTGCGTGGCAGCAGGTGCTCGACGCGGTCGGCCCGGCCGACCGGATCGTCCTCGACCGGCAACCGGCCACGATCCTCACCGACCCGAATCCCCTGACCCCGACGTTCGGCGCGGCCACCGACGTCGCCCGGATCGCCAACCTGAGCGACGACTGGGATACCTACTACGCCTCCCGGTTCTCCGGTAAGACCCGCCGCAACTTCGCCAGACGAACCCGTCGGATGGTCGAGGAACACGGCGAACCGTCCTTCGAGGTCATCACCGAACTCGCCCGACTCGACGAGTTCCTCGACACGATGGTCGCCCAGAAGCGCCGTCGCTACGCCGACACCGGCCTGTCCGACCTCTTCGACGAACCGGCCTACGCCCGGTTCTTCCAGGCCTACACCGAAGACCAGCTGGCCACCGGCCGGGTTCACCTCTCGTCGCTCCGGGTCGGTGAGACCGTCCTCGCCACCCATTGGGGGGCGATCGACGGGACCACCTTCTACTACCTCGTGCCGACCTTCGCCGGCGACGACTGGTCGAAGTTCTCCCCCGGACGACTGATGCTGGAGCACCTCATCGCGTGGTGCATCGACGCCGGCATCGACCGCTTCGACTTCACGCTCGGCCCGGAACGCTACAAGGCGGACTGGGCCGATGAGGAACTCCCGCTCCACGAGACCGCCGTCAACCTCTCGCTGGCCGCCAAGGGCGACGCGGCCAAGCGAGTCGCCCGGCAGGGGGCAGGCCGGCTGGCGCGCTCCACCCAACGCCGGATCAGGACCGTCGCCCAACGCGCCACCGCGAGCGAGGAGTGACGCCGATGCAAGCCAAGCAACCGATCCTCGGTGCCCACGTCGAGATGTACAACAAGGACTCGGAGGTGTCCCGCTACGCCTCCGACCTCGATCTCCAACCTCCGGAGCGGGCAGCGCTCGACTCGATCGACGGCCTCGGCGAGGCCCGACTGCTCGACATCGGGGTCGGCGCCGGTCGCACGACCCGGAACCTCCACGACGCGGTCGGTCACTACGTGGGGCTCGACTACGCCGAGGCGATGGCCCGGGCGGCCCGTCGCACCTACCCCGACACGTCGATCCACTGGTCCGACGCCCGGTATCTCCAGTTCCGGGACACCGCCTTCGATGTCGTCCTGATGTCGTTCAACGCCATCGACGAGGTCGGCCACGACGACCGGCTGGCCATCCTGGCCGAGGTCCACCGGGTCCTGGTCGATGGCGGCACCTTCGTGTTCTCCAGCCACAATCGTGAGCGGGGACCGGCCGCTCCGTGGGTGCCTCGAACGGTGGTGGCCAACCCGAAGCGGGCCCCGCGGGAGGCCCGTATCTACCTCCACAAGCTGCGGTCGTACTGGAAGGCCCGACGTCGACACGTCGAGACCGACGAGTACGCCATCCTCAGCGACGACTTCTTCGCCTACCAGGTCCAGATGTACTTCATCGACCGCCGTCACCAGGTGGCCCAACTCGAGCGGGCCGGCTTCGCCGACGTCGCCATCTGGGACCAGCACGGTCGTCAGGTCCTCCCCGGAGACGACACGACCGACAGCGCCTGGCTCTACTACCGGGCAACCAAGCCGACCACCGGTTCCCGCTAGGCCCGATCAGGCGCCGGGGCCGCCGGACACGCCGGGAACGGGAGCCAGCGCCGCCCACAGGAACGCCAGCACCGACCGCCGGAGCTCGACCGCAGCCCGCAGGTCGAGCTCCATCCCCACCGCCCGGAGGGCCTCGGTGTCGGTCACGACGCCGGTGACGGCGGCGTAGGCCGACACCAGCACCAGCCGGGGGTCCGACCGCCGATACCGGCCCGAGCGCATCCCGTCGTCGAGTTCGGCGAGGGCGGCGTCGATCATCGGCTGGAGCTGCTGCACCACCGGCTGGGATCGCTCCGGGCCCAGCCGGTCCAGCTCCCGGAGCAGGCCGAGCAGCTCGGGGCGGGCCACCGCCAACGCGAACGACGCCCGGACGGTCGCCTCGATCCGATCCCAGCCGGGCCCACTCGACCGACTGGCGGCCTCCAGCACCGCCACCAACTCGCCGGCCCCCGCTGCCAGGACCTCCGCCACCAGGCCATCCTTCGAGCCGAAGTGGTAGAGGATCGTCTGCTTGGTCACCCCGAGCTGGCGGGCCAGCTCATCGAGCGAGGTGGCCGCCACCCCCCGCTCGGCGAAGGCCACCGTCGCCACCGCCATCACCCTGGTTCTGGTCGTGCCGTCGCTGGCACCCTCGCCGATCGCCGAGCTCACTTACCAAATGGTAGAGAGATGGCGGCGGTCCGCATAGGATGTCCGGCGATGATTGCGGATCGGCTGGACGGGAAACGGATCGCCATCACCGGATCGACCGGGTTCCTGGGCACGGCGCTGGTCGAGCGGCTGATGCGCTCGGTTCCCGGCTGTGAGCTGGTGCTCCTGGTCCGGCCGGGGAAGCGGTCGACGCCGGCCCAGCGGGCCCGACGGGAGATCTTCCGCAACGACGCCTTCAACCGGATGCTCGAGGAGCGGGGCAAGGACCCGTTCTGGGACGAGGTGGAGCGGCGGGTGACCGTCATCGCCGGCGACGTGTCGAGCGACGGGCTGGGGCTCGACGACGAGGGCCGGGAGGTGATGGCCGGCGTCGACATCGTGATCCACTCGGCGGCCACCGTCAGCTTCGACGCCCCGCTCGACGGTGCGGTCGAGGTCAACCTGCTCGGGCCGTCCCGGATCGCCGAGACGCTCAACGAGCTGGCGACCCCCTCCGACCGCGGAGCGCTCCCCCACCTGGTCGCCGTGTCGACCTGCTACGTGGCGGGCAACCGGCGGGGCGGCGCCCCCGAGCAGCTCCTCAGCGACAGCCCCTTCCACATCGAGATCGACTGGCGGTCGGAGGTCAAGGCGGCCCGGCGCACCCGGGACGACTTCGACGCCGAGTCTCGGTCGGTGGCCAGGCTGGAGGAGTTCCGGACCGGGGCTCGCCAGGAGCTCGGAGCGGCCGGCACCCCGCTGCTGGCGGCCAAGACCGAGCAGCTCCGCCAGCGCTGGGTCGACGACGCGCTCGTCGAGGCCGGGATCGCCCGGGCCGCCTCCCTCGGCTGGCCCGACGCCTACGCCTACACCAAGGCCCTCGGCGAGCGAGCCCTGGTCGAGACCAAGGGCGCGGTGCCGACGTCGATCGTCCGGCCCTCCATCATCGAGTCGGCCTGGGCCGAGCCGGTGCCAGGGTGGATCAAGGGCTTCCGGATGGCCGAGCCGATCATCATCAGCTACGCCCGGGGGCTGCTCAAGGAGTTCCCCGGGGTGCCGGAGGGGATCATCGACGTGATCCCCGTCGACCTCGTGGTGGCGGCGATCGTCAACGTGGCGGCCCGGGGGCCGGTGGCCGAGAGCACCGCCCCCGACACCGCCGACGTGACCCAGGTCGCGTCGGGTACCCGTAACCCGCTCCAGTACCGGCGCCTGGTCGACC
This sequence comes from Acidimicrobiales bacterium, assembly GCA_965262175.1. GTDB lineage: Bacteria > Actinomycetota > Acidimicrobiia > Acidimicrobiales > SZUA-35 > CADEDH01. Next base: position 354,827 of record CBDHES010000002.1, read on the forward strand.
TCACCTCGAGCTGGTTCACCGAGCGGCCGCTGTACGACGCCAAGGGGCAGCCGATCTCGGTTCCCGAGTGGTCGTTCCCCGGCCGAGGGGCCGTCGAGCGCCAGCTCGATCGGGTCCACAAGAACCTCGATCGGGCCGATCGGACCCTCAAGCGGCTGCCGCTGCGGGGCAAGCCGGCCATGTTCAACGCCCACCTCGAGGAGCAGAAGGAGCAGGTCGAGCGAGCCCTGGGGTACGTGAAGATCTACGGCTCCTACGCCGAGTGCGAGGCCCTGTACGGCATCACCAACCTGCTCGACCTCCACGAGAGCCTCGACGGCGCCGACGTCGAGGCCTTCGGGTGTGATCCGGCGGTGGTCGACTGGGACCGCTACGTCTCCGAGATCCACCTCCCGTCGATCGTCGAGCACGCCCGGGTCAAGACCCGGGCCGAGCGCTCCGATCCGGACGCCCGCTCCCGCCGGCTCCGGGCTCGGGTGCTCGACCCGGAGCGCCACGTGGCGGCGTTCGACCTGGAGAACACGATCATCGCCAGCAACGTGGTGTTCAGCTACTCGTGGTTGGCCACCCGTCGCCTCGGGCTGGTCGACCGGGCCCGGTTCACCGCCAAGACGCTGGTCGAGATTCCCGGTCTGCTGGCCCTCGACCGCCGGGACCGGACCGACTTCCTCCGTCACTTCTACCGCCGATACGACGGCGCCTCGGTGGCCGACATGGAGCGGCTGGGGCCGGAGTTGCTGGCCGACCACATCCTGACCAAGGCCTACCCGGCGGCCCTCCGCCGGGTCCGGGAGCACCGCCGGCTCGGCCATCGGACCCTGCTGATCACCGGGGCGCTCGACATCGTCGTCGAACCGCTCCGCCCGCTGTTCGACGACGTGATCTGCGCCGAGATGTCCCAGGTCGATGGCCGCTACACCGGCGAGCTGCTCAACGTCCCCCCGACCGGCGAGGTCCGGGCCCAGGCCCTGCGGGACTACGCCGACGCCAACGGCTTCGATCTCGGTGAATCGGTGGCCTACGCCGACTCGTCGTCGGACCTGCCGCTGCTCGACGCGGTTGGGTTCCCGGTGGCCGTCAACCCCGAGACCAAGCTGGCCACCCTGGCGATCAAGCGGGGGTGGCTGATCGAGTCATGGGAGAAGGCCAGCGGTTCCACCGACTCCCAACTCCCGTTCAGCCCGATGCCGACCGCTCGCAAGAGCCGTCGCTGACCAGACCTGGAGCACTCCGTGAGCAAGCCACGCACCAACCCTCGCCCCGGGTTCGTCCTCGACGTCGACCGGCAGACCCCGCCCATCCTGTTCCACCACGGTGAGGGGTTCCGGCTCGAGAAGCTTCCGGTCGAGCGGAGCCGGGTGATCTACCCGGCCGAACCGCTCGACCCGATCGCCGATCCCGACGAGGCGATCCGCCGGGCCCTGCTGGAGCCGATCGACGACGACCCGCTCCCCTCGCTCCTGCGGCCCGACATGAAGCTGACGATCGCCTTCGACGATCTGTCGCTGCCGCTGCCGCCGATGCGACGGCCCGACGTCCGGCAGCGGATCATCGAGGCGGTGCTCGACCTGGCGGCCGAGGCCGGCGTCGACGACGTCCATCTCATCGCCGCCCTGGCGCTCCACCGCCGCATGACCGAGAACGAGCTCCGCCACGCCGTCGGTGACCGCGTCTACGAGGCCTTCGCCCCCCACGGGCTGCTGTACAACCACGACGCCGAGGACCCCGACGGGATGGTGATCCTCGGCCAGACCGACCACGGCGAGTCGGTCCAGATGAACCGGCGAGCCGCCGAGTCCGACCTGGTCGTCTACGTCAACATCAACATCGTGTCGATGGACGGCGGGTGGAAGAGCACCGCGACGGGCCTGGCCGGCTACGAAGGGGTGCGGGCCCACCACAACGTCCACACCATGCGGCACTCGACGTCGTTCATGGATCAGGAGTCGTCGGAGCTGCACCGCTCCAACTGGCGTCAGGGCGACATCATCAAGCACCACGGCCCCCGGATCTTCCAGATCGAGACGACGCTCAACACCAACACCTTCGGGACCGATGGCCCCCTGTCGGTCCTCCAGAAACGGGAGTGGGAGTGGAACTTCCGCGACCGGGCCGCCTTCGCCGGGATCCAGAACGGGTTGAAGGTCATGTCGGCGCCCGCTCGACGGCGGTTCTTCCACTCGTGGCGCGCCCCCTATGAGCTGACCTCGGTCCAGGCCGGGGAGGTCGAAGCGGTCCACCGGCGGACGACGGAGATGGTCTACAAGCAGCACCTCGTGGCGGTCGAGGGCCAGACCGACATCGTCACGATGGGCATCCCGTACCTCAGCCCGTACAACGTGGACTCGATCATGAACCCGATCCTGGTCATGGTCCAGGGCCTCGGGTACTTCTTCAACCTCTATCGAGGCAAGCCGCTGGTCCGCAAGGGTGGGGTGCTGATCATGAGCCACCCGACACCGTGGGATTTTCACCCGGTCCACCACCCGAGCTACATCGACTTCTTCGAGCAGGTCCTGGCCGACACGACCGATCCGGTGGAGATCGAGCAGCGCTACGAGAAGCAGTACGCCACCGACGAGTGGTACCGCCACCTGTACCGGACCAGCTACGCCTACCACGGGGTCCACCCCTTCTACATGTGGTACTGGGGCTCCCATGCGATGGAGCACCTGGGCAAGGTCATCGTGGTCGGTGGGGATCCGGCCGCCGTTCGCCGACTCGGGTTCCAACCGGCGTCGACGCTCGACGACGCGTTGGAGATCGCCACCGACACCGTCGGTACCCACCCGACGATCACCCACTACCACAACCCGCCGATCCTCATGGCCGACGTGAGCTGAGCGATGGTCGGCTGGCTGCGCTTCCTCACCACGCCCCCCACCACCCCATCCGGGGTGGTCAAGCGGGAGCCCGCCCCGACGACCGGGGTCTACTACGACACCGAGTGGGCCCGGAGCCCGCTGGCCCGGCTCGTCCGGCGACTCGGCGTGTTGGCCTTCATGCGACCGGCGATCGAGTTGTACGGCTCGCCCCGGGTGATCGGTCTCGACCGGTTGGCCGACGTCGACGGGCCCGTGCTCTTCGCCGCCAACCATCACAGTCACGCCGACACCACGCTGTTGTTGGCCACGATCCCCCGGCGACTGCGGGAGGATCTCGTCATCGCCGCCGGTGCCGACTACTTCTTCCCCAATCGGGTCACGGGGGCGATTTCGGCCCTGTTCATCGGAGCCATCCCCATCGAGCGGCAGCGGCTGTCGAAGCTGTCGGTGGAGAACACCGTGGCCGCCATCGAGGAGGGCCACAACCTGCTCATCTTCCCCGAGGGCGGGCGGAGCCCCGACGGGTGGGGTCGGGAGCATCGGCCCGGCGGGGCCTTCGTGGCCAAGCGGACCGGCGTGCCGGTCATCCCGATCTACATCGACGGGACCGGCAAGATCCTGCCCAAGGGTCAGAGCTGGCCGACCCGGAGCCGTTGCGCCGTGGTCTTCGGCGGGCCGATGACGTCCGACGACGACGAGGACGCCCGCCAGTTCAGCGAGCGGATCCAACGCCGGATCAACGAGCTGGCCGACGAGTTCAGCCACGGCTGGTGGGAGTCCCGCAAGCGGGCCCATCGCCGGGAGAGCACCGACATCACCGGCCCCGAGGCCGGGGCGTGGCGTCGCCGGTGGGCGCTCGGGCCCAAGCCCGGCGAGCGGAAGCGGCCGTCGTCGACGCCGGTCTGGCCCAAGCTGTAGCCATCGCAGCGTTCGGGCCGACCGTGACGACGTGGCTAGGTTGGGGCGGCCCGACCACCAGCCATGAGGAGTCCGACGATGAACCTGAACCTGACCGCCGACGAGGTCCTGACCACCACCCGGTCGGTCCGTAAGCGCCTCGACTTCGATCGCCCGGTCGAACGGTCGGTGGTCCTGGAGTGCATCGACATCGCCCTCCAGGCCCCGACCGGCTCGAACAGCCAGGGCTGGCAGTGGATGGTGATCGAGGACGCGGCCAAGAAGAAGGCCGTGTCGGACCTCTACGCCAAGAACTTCTCGTGGTACGCGTCGCAGCCGGGGCGGGAGTACCCCGAAGGCGATACCCGGGCCGACCGTCAACCGTTGGTCCGGTCGTCGGCCACCTACCTGGCCGAGAACTTCCACCGGTCGCCCTTCCTCGTCATCCCGCTGATCGAGGGCCGGCTGGATGAGGGCCTGAACAGCTTCGCCCAGGCCAGCGCCTGGGGGTCGATCCTCCCGGCGGTCTGGAGCTTCATGCTGGCGCTTCGGGAGCGGGGCCTCGGCTCGGCGTGGACGACCCTACACCTCCCCGACGAGGAGGCGACGGCCGAGATCCTCGGTATCCCCCACGACCGCTACACCCAGGCCGGGCTGTTCCCGGTGGCCTACACCAAGGGGACCGAGTTCAAGCTGGCCAAGCGAATCCCGGCCGCCGAGCTGACCCACTGGGACACCTTCGGCGACCACTGACCACGGCTTGGACGGCCACCCGGCCCATCCCACGCCACCCCACCGCGTGATAGCGACAACCGACCAGGCGCCGGGCTGCGGTGACGACCGGTCGAAGCTCGCTGGCCGGACGTCGGTGCCGATCGCAAACCCGGGCGAGCTGTCGCTGCGACGCGGTGCGCCGGCATGCCGCCGGGGGAGGGTCGGGCCGGCAGCCGCCGGCCGCCTCAGCCTTCTGAGCCCTCGACGAGGCGGACTCCGGGAGGGGTGGCGGCGCCCCGATTCTCGGTCCGCGACAGGTCGGCGACCAGTTCGGTGAGATGACCCGGAAAGACGTGCTCCGAGACGAGGATCGGCTCGCCCCGCAGCGAGTAGGTCGTCCGGCGGACCACCAGTACCGCGGTCCCGGTGGGGATTCCGAGGGCTCGGGCGTCGTCGGGCGATGCCAACTCCGCCCCGATCGTCTGCCGGGCGGCCCCGACCGTCGCTCCGGCATCGGGCCGATCGTCGAACAGCTCATAGAAGCTGGCCCGTTCCACGTCGGCCTTCGACACGGTGGCAGCCAGATCCTCCCGACACCAGACGGTCACCCGGGCGAACGGGTCGCCATCGGCGAGGTTGATCCGCCGGACCTCCAACACGTGGGCGCCCAGCACCGGCGCCACCTCCGGAGGAGCGTCGACGAAGCGGAAGTCGACGATCCGCCGCTCCGAGGCTCGACCCGAGTCGGCGAGCTGCCGCTCGATCGTCACGAGCTCGCCAAGTGGCTGGGGTATGGTTTCGGCGGCCACGAGCCACCCGAACCCCTGCCGGGAGTCGACCAGACCCTCCGATCGCAGCAACTCGAGCGCTTTGCGGATCGTCACCCGGCTGGCGGCGTGGGCCTCGCCCAACGCCGACTCGCTCGGCAACACCTGACCTGGCGCCAGCTCGCCGGAGGCGATGCGGTGGCGAAGATCGGCGGCGATCTGGTGGTAGCGAATCCGGCTCACTTGTATTAAAGTTGTATCACAAGTCGACCGACGTGAGAACAACCGATTTCACGTCACCCACCGTGAGGAGCATGAGATGGCTGTCGGACCCGAGACCCCCATCGAGCTGATCGAGTCGGTGTACGCCACCCTCGACGAGCGTGTCGGCGGCCTGCGAAGTCGGCTCGGGCGGCCCCTCACCCTCGCCGAGAAGATCCTGGCCAACCACCTCGACAACGCCGACGCCGAGGTCGAGCGAGGCGTCTCGTACGTCGACTTCCGCCCCGATCGGGTGGCGATGCAGGACGCCACCGCACAGATGGCGTGGCTCCAGTTCGTCACCGCCGGCCTGACCGAGGTCGCGGTCCCCACCACCACCCATTGCGACCACCTCATCCAGGCCCGTGAAGACGGCAAGCGCGATCTCCTGGCCGCCCTCGACTCGAACGAAGAGGTCTACGACTTCCTCGAGTCGGTGTCGGCCAAGTACGGGGCCGGTTTCTGGAAGCCCGGCAGCGGGATCATCCACCAGGTCGTGCTGGAGAACTACGCCTTCCCGGGCGGCATGATGATCGGGACCGACAGCCACACCCCCAACGCCGGCGGCCTCGGCATGGTGGCGATCGGCGTCGGCGGGGCCGATGCGGTCGACGTGATGACCGGATTCCCGTGGAACGTTCGGTGGCCGAAGCTGATCGGCGTCCGGCTCACCGGTGAACTGAGCGGGTGGAGCGCCCCGAAGGACGTGATCCTCAAGGTGGCCGAGGTCCTCACCGTCAAGGGAGGCACCGGGGCCATCGTCGAGTACTTCGGCCCAGGGGCCAACAGCCTCAGCGCCACCGGCAAGGCCACGATCTGCAACATGGGAGCAGAGATCGGGGCCACTACGAGCCTGTTCGGCTACGACGATGCCATGGCCCGCTACCTCAAGGCGACCGGTCGGGAAGCGACCGCCGACGCCGCCGACGCCGTCGCCCACCATCTCCGGGCCGACGACGAGGTCCTGGCCAACCCCGGCGACTACTTCGACCAGGTGATCGAGATCGACCTCTCGACGCTCCGACCCCACATCAACGGGCCCCATACCCCCGACCTGGCCCGGGAGGTCTCGGCCCTGGGGTCCGAGGCCGAGGCCAACGGCTGGCCGCTCGAGATCAGCGCCGCCCTGATCGGCAGCTGCACCAACTCGTCCTACGAGGACATCACCCGGGCCGCGTCGATCGCCCGCCAGGCGGCAGCCGCCGGCCTCACGGCCAAGACCAAGCTGATGGTCACGCCCGGCTCGGAGCAGGTCCGGGCCACGATCGAGCGCGACGGTCTCCTGGCCGACTTCGAAGCGATGGGGGCGGTCGTGTTGGCCAACGCCTGTGGCCCCTGCATCGGCCAGTGGGACCGCAGCGCCGACCATGAGCCCGGCACCACGAACACCATCGTCACCTCGTACAACCGCAACTTCCCCAAGCGCAACGATGGCGATGCCGCCACCCTGGCGTTCGTGACCTCACCGGAGACGGTCATGGCCCTGGCGCTGGCCGGCCGGCTCGACTTCGACCCGATGGCCGACGCCCTGACCGCCCCCGACGGCTCCGAGGTCCGCCTCGACGTCCCGGTCGGGATCGAGCTCCCACCCCAGGGCTTCGATGAGGGCGAGAGTGGCTTCATCGCTCCCCCCGACGACGGCTCGGCGATCGAGGTCAGGGTGTCGCCCACGTCGGAGCGCCTCCAGCTCCTCCAGCCGTTCCCCGCCTGGGACGGCCGGGACTTCGAGAACCTCCCGATCGGGGTGAAGGCCCAGGGCAAGTTCACCACCGACCACATCTCGATGGCCGGCCCCTGGCTCAAGTACCGGGGCCACCTGGAGAACATCTCGGGGAACCTCTACCTCGGTGCGGTCAGCGCCTTCAACGAGGGCATCGTCGGGATGGGGAAGAACCAGCTGACGGGCGAGCGTCAGAGCTTCCCCGACATCGCCAAGGCGTACCACGAGGCCGGCCAGGCGTGGGCCGTCATCGGCGACGAGAACATGGGCGAGGGCTCCTCCCGGGAGCATGCGGCGATGGAGCCCCGGTTCCGGGGCGTGGTGCTCATCGTCGCCCGGTCCTTCGCCCGTATCCACGAGACCAACCTCAAGAAGCAGGGCATCATCCCGCTCACCTTCGCCGACCCGGCGGACTATGACCGGATCGGCGAGGACGATCGCCTCGGCACCCAGGGCCTGGCCGATCTGGCCCCGGGGAAGCCGCTGACGGTCACCGTGACCGGGCCCGACGGCTCGACGTGGAGCTTCGAGGGCAACCACACCTTCAGCGACGACCAGATCGAGTGGTTCAAGGCCGGGTCGGCGCTCGCCGTGATCCGCCAACAGGTGGAGGCCGCGGCAGGATGAGCCCGATGGCTGGTCGGCTCAACTCGAGCCGGCCAGCCGCATCACCCGCTCAGGATCCGGGGGGTTGCGTGAGGGCGAGCTCGTCGGGCGTCGGCTCACGACCGACCCGGGCCTCCGGCGGGAGGAGGTCGACGATCCGGGTCATGAGGTCCTCGGTCACCGCATCGAGGTCGTCGCCGGTCGGATGGTACGGCTCGCCGACCCGAACCCGGACCGTCGGCGGGTCGGCGAGATTCAGGACGTAGGGAAGCCGCTGGGACCGGGGCCAAGCGGCCTCGGTTCCCCACAGACCGACCGGGACCAGCGGTACGCCGGAGTCGAGGGCGAGACGGGCGGCGCCCCGCCGGCCGTGGAGCACCGGATCGAAGAAGGCCGTGCCTCGGGGGATGGTGCCCTGGGGGAAGACCGCGACCAACTCGCCCCCGGCCAGCGCCGAGCGAGCTTGGGCGAGGGCTTCGCCGCTCCCCGAACCCCGGTCGACCCGGATCGCCCCGAAGGCGCTCACCACGGGGCCCACGATGGGGTCGTCGGTGACCTCCTTCTTGGTGAGGAACCGCAGCGGCCGGTCGACCCGGGCCGCCAGGAGCCCGAGCACCAGCGGGTCGAGGTAGCTCCGGTGATTGGCTGCCACCAGGGCCCCGCCGTCGGCCGGGAGGCGATCGGCGCCTTCGACGTCGAGCCGGAGCCACGGCAGCAACTCGGGGCGGATCAGCCGAGCGGCCACCCCCTGGGGCTCGACCCCCAACGGCTTGGGCACACCGGGGGGCGCGTTGAACCACACGGTCGGCCACGAGCGGGCCCGGGCGACCAGGAACAGCCGGGCGTCGGGGTTGACCGCCCGGGGGTGGCCGACCGTCGAGAGCAGCGGGAGGTCATAGAAGCTGTCGGAGTAGGCGTAGCTCGACTCGAGGTCGATCCCGTTGGCCCGGGCCCAGACCTTCACCGATCGAGCCTTGCCCCGTGACCAGACGAACTCGCCGTCGATCGAACCGTCGTAGCGGCCGTCATCCCCCACCCGGTACCGGGTGGCCAGGACCGCATCGAGCCCCAGCCGTTCGGCCAGAGGTTCGATCACGTCCAGCGGGGTGGTGGTGGCGAGCACGACCCGCTCCCCGTCGGCCCGGTGGCGCTCGATGGCCTGCCGGGCGAACGGCTCGACCATCGCCTCCAGTTCCGGAGCCACTGCCTTCCCAACGGCTTGCACCTCGGCTCGGGGCCAACCACGGGCCGCACGGGCCCCCTGGCGGCTGACCACCATCGACGGCAGGGTCTCCCCCACCGCGTCGAAGACGCCGAAGGCGAGGCGCTCCAATCGGCCCAGCGGCCGGTCGAGCAGCCCTGCGGCCCGGAGGCCCCGGGCGATCACCGGTCCACTGCTCCCCAGGAGGAGCGTACGGTCGAGGTCGAAGAACGCGGCGGCTGCGGCCATGGCCCGCCACGGTAGTGGGCGGTCACCGACCTACCGGCAACCAGGCGGGCCGAAAACGACGAAACCGGTCGCCGATGCGACCGGTTTCGGTGGCGATCTCCGGACTGGAAGGGGGGGGACCGATCCGGGTCGCTTTGTGACACACAGCATCGCAGAGGGGGACCTGGTGCTGTGAACAGTCGCAAGCATAGCGGACCCCGTACCATCTCGCTACCTGTTGGTAATGATAGTTCAGATCACCGGTGGCGATTGCAGCACCGGCAACGTTGTCGACGGGAACGGGGTCCGGCTTTATTCCCCCAAGAGATCTATGCCATTCTCTCTGTTGATGGATCTCCGGCAGCTGCAGGCCTTCCTGGCGGTGGTCGACTACGGCGGCTTCACCGCAGCGGCCAAAGCGACCCACACCGTCCAGTCCAACATCTCCACCCATGTCGCCCGGCTGGAGCGGGAGCTCGACGCAACCCTCATCGACCGCTCGACGGGCCGCCCGACACAGGAGGGCGAAGCGGTGCTGGTCCGGGTTCGCCGCATCCAGACCGAGCTGGCGTCGCTCGAGTCCGACGTCTCGTCTCTTCGGGGCTCGCCCCGGGGCCAGGTCCGGATCGGGGTGATCGGCACGACCGCCCGATGGCTGACGCCCATCCTGGTCGACGAGCTGGCCGCCACCGCCCCCGACATCCAGCTGGTCGTGGCCGATGGCACCAACCGCTCCCTGGAGCTCCGGCTCCTGGACGGCGAGCTCGATCTCGGGATCGTCTCCCTCCCCCTCGACGAGCCGGAGATCATCACCGAGCCACTGTTCACCGAGGACCACATCGTCGTCGGCCCCAAGGACCACCCGCTGGCCCGACACGACGGCCAGGTCGGTCTCGACCAGCTGGCCAACTACCCGTTGCTCCTGGCGGCCCCGGGAACGGCGTTCCGCCAGGAGGTCGAAGAGGTCTTCCGCGAAGCTGGGCTCCGCCTGACCCCCAAGATGGAGATCGACGGACTCCGCCTCCTGGCCTCGATGGCCTTCCAGGGCCTCGGCGTGTCGATCGTGCCCGCCACGGCCGCGCCGGGATGGATCGGCGGGCCTTGGACCCGCATCCCCGTCGAGGGCCTCTCCCGCCGCACCGTTGGCCTCGCCCACCGCCGCCGGGGCATGCCGACGGTCGCCGCCCAGACCGTGGATCAGGTCGTCCGGAGGGTGATCACCACCAGGGCACCGGACGTTCCCGGCCTCCAGCTCGCCGGCCGCTGACGGTCGCCGGGCGCTCGGCCACCCGATCCGGCGATCGACCGGGTAGGTTCCCGAGGGTGCTCCGAGCTGCGCCGCCGAGCGATGATGACGACCTCGAGTTCCGCGCCCTGGCCGGACCGACGGTCCGGGTGGCGACGACGGTCCTCGATGACCGGCGGGTGATCCTCGCCCGGGTGACCGGTCGAGGAGACGACGTTCGGCTCTCCTCGGCCGATAGCGCCACCCTCGCCGAAGCGGTCCGGACCGCTCGCGAGCAACGTCTCCCCTTCGTCGGCATCGTGTCGACCACCGGCGTGGCGGTCACCGAGGGCCTCGAGGCGGCCGACGCCTGGGGCCGGGTCGCACGTGAACTGGTGCGAGCCAGCGGGACCGTTCCGGTGCTCATGGTGGCCGACGGCCCGATGGTCGCCGGGCCATCGCTCCTCCTCGGCCTGGCCGACGTCGTGCTCTTCACCGCCGAGGCCTACGCCTTCGTGACCGGGCCATCGGTCGTCGAGGCCTACACCGGGGAGCCGATCTCCGTCAACGGCCTCGGTGGCTCCGGGGTCCACACCCGCAACACCGGCCTGGCGTCGATCGTCGTGGAGACCGCCGAGGATGCGCTCGACATGGTGGCCGCGGTACTCCATCACCTACCGGACCATGTCGACGGGTTGGCCCCCCGGATCGACAGCGACGATCCACTCGACCGGGCGACCCCAGAGGCCGCCGAGATCCTGCCGACCAATCCGACCGGATCGTATGACGTCCGGGAGCTGATCCGGGTCCTGGCCGACGACGGCGAGATGCTCGAGCTCCGAGCCGGCTGGGCCCCCAACCTGGTCACCGCCCTCGCCTTCGTGGGCGGCCACTCGGTGGGCATCGTTGCCAACCAGACCCAGTCGCTGGCCGGCAGCATCGACATCCCGGCCTCCCAGAAGGGCGCCCGGTTCGTCGGCATGTGCGACGCCTTCAACCTCCCCCTCCTCACCCTGGTCGACACGTCGGGCTTCCTCCCCGGCAAGGACCTGGAGTGGCGGGGCATGATCCGCCATGGCGCCCAACTGGCTTTCGCCTACGCCCGGGCCACCGTCCCCCGCATCGGCCTCATCCTCCGGAAGTCCTACGGCGGCGCCTACATCGTGATGGACTCCCGCTACATGGGCAACGACATCATGATGGCCTGGCCGTCGGCCGAGGTGGCGGTCATGGGGGCCAAGGGAGCGGTCGAGATCCTCCACCGATCCGCCGACGAGACCGAGCGGCAACGGCTCGAGGCCGACTACGAGCAGCGATACCTCAATCCTTACGTCGCCGCCGAGCGAGCCTCGATCACCTCGGTCATCGACCCGGTCGACACCCGCCGGGAGATCACCTCGGCCCTCGACGTGTTGGCCACCAAGCGGGAGCGCCTCCGCCCCCGGCGCCACGACAACACCCCGCTCTGACCGCACGATCGCAAGCTTGGCCCCGGCCGGCGGGGCGACTAAGCAGGATCGATGGCCTCCTCCACCGACCGGGTCCTCGTCGAACGACGGGACCACCTGCTGATCGCCACCATGAACCGGCACGACAAGCGCAACGCCATCGATGGCGAGATGACGCTGGCCCTCGACGCCGCCCTCAACGAGCTCGACGACGATCCCGAGCTGTGGGTCGGGATCCTCACCGGCGGGTCGGACATGTTCTGCGCCGGGACCGACATGGCGGCGACATCGGGGCGGCCGACCGAGCGGGGCGGCGTCTACGGCGTCGTGGGGCGGACAAGACGCAAGCCGCTCATCGCCGCCGTCGAGGGGTTCGCCTATGGCGGCGGCTTCGAGGTCGTGATGGCCTGCGACCTGGTGGTGGCAGCCACCGATGCCCGGTTCGGACTCCCCGAAGTCAAGCGGGGTCTCGTGGCGACCAGCGGCGCGCTGTTCCGGGCTTCCCGCGTCCTCCCGCTCAACGTGGCCAAGGAACTGCTGCTGACCGGCGCCGATCTCCCGGCGGCCCGAGCTCGCGACCTGGGTCTGGTCAACGCCATCGCCGAACCGGGCCGGGTGCTGGACACCGCCGTCGAGATGGCCACCACCATCGCCGGCAACGCCCCGATCGCCGTGCAACAGTCGCTCCGGGTCGTCGACACCCTGGCGTCGGCCACCGACACCGAAGGCTGGGAGCTGACCCAGGACGCCCGCCGAATCATCGGCGAGTCGGCCGACGCCACCGAAGGGATCGCGGCGTTCTTCGAGAAGCGCCCTCCTCGCTGGTCGGGGCGATGATCGACGGTCTGACCCGTCGTCGATTGCTTCACTCAGATCTGCGCCGTTCGTGACGATTCAAGGGGTCGAGCACTGAACAGAGACGACTGCGCCTGGGTGTGACGACAACCTGGTTCGAGACTAGATTCGAGCCAACCGCGATGCTGATCCACGGCATCTCGGCGGTCGATGACGCACAGCGCGGTGCGAGACGTGGTCCTAACCCCCGAAGACTGGAGTTCACGCGTGCCTGATTCCGTAACGATCACCGACAACCGCACCGGGCAGTCGGTCGACATCCCCATCGTCAACGGCGGAATCGACGGCCGGGAGTGGGCCAAGCTGATGCCCGGGACCTGGTTCCTCGATCCCGGATTCACGACCACCGCCTCGACGACCAGCTCGATCACCGAGCTCGACGGCGCCAACGGGATCCTCCGCTACCGGGGGTACCCGATCGAGCAGCTCGCCGAGCAGTCGACCTTCCTCGAGGTCTGCTACCTGCTGCTCTTCGGCGACCTCCCGACCAAGGATCAACTCGAGACCTGGGTCCACGACGTCACCTACCACACCTTCATCCACGAGAACATGCGCAAGCGGTTCATGGAGGGCTTCCACCACGACGCCCACCCGATGGGGATGCTGGTGTCGGCCATCGCCGCCCTCTCGACGTTCTACCCCGAGGCCAAGAACATCGAGGACGCCGACAACCGCTACATCCAGATCAACCGGCTGATCTCCAAGGTCCCGACCCTGGCCGCCATGGCCTACCGGGCCAGCGTCGGCATGCCGTTCGTCTACCCGGACAACGACCTCAGCTACGCCGAGAACTTCCTGTCGATGATGTGGCGGGTCGCCGAGCCCCGCTACGACGCCGACCCGGTCCTGGCCAAGGCCCTCGACGTGCTCCTGATCCTCCACGCCGACCACGAGCAGAACTGCTCGACGACCGCCATGCGGGTCATCGGCTCGTCCCACGCCGATCCCTTCAGCGCGGTTGCCGGCGCCACCGCGGCGCTCTACGGCCCCCGACACGGCGGGGCCAACGAGGCCGTCATCAACATGTTGCGAGACATCGGATCGATCGAGAACGTCGAGCCGTTCGTCGAGGCCGTCAAGCGGGGCGAGGGCCTGCTCTGGGGCTTCGGTCACCGGGTCTACAAGGCGTACGACCCGCGAGCCCGCATCGTGAAGGCCCACGCCGACGAGGTCTTCAAGGTGACCGGGCGGAACCCGCTCCTCGACATTGCCCTGAAGCTCGAAGAGATCGCCCTCAACGACGAGTACTTCAAGAGCCGGAACCTCTACCCCAACGTCGACTTCTACACCGGCCTGATCTACCAGGCCATGAAGTTCCCGATGGACATGTTCACCGTGCTCTTCGCCATCGGGCGGATGCCGGGGTGGCTGGCCCACTGGCAGGAGTCGCTGACCCAGGGCGCCAAGATCTCCCGGCCCCGCCAGATCTATGAGGGTCCGGGCGCTCGGGAGTACGTGCCGGTCGGCGACCGCTGATCGTCGGCCGGGATCGGCCGAGGATCGGCCGACCCCGGCTAGGAGAGGTGGCGGACCCCGCCGAGCGGGTCGGTCCGCCACCACCGGACCTCGACGGTGAGGTCGCCGATGGCGGTGGCATCCCCACCGATGAGGATCGGATCGAAGTGCAGGCGGGTCAGCTCGCAAACGGCTTCGGCCATCGTCGCCACTCGGGCGACGATGGCGTCGACCACGGCCCGGGACTCCGGCCCCATCGGGACAACGGCTCCCAGCTCGTCGATCAATGACCGCCGGTCGGACTCCGACAACGGGAGGAATCGGCTGGCCACCGGCTCGAACCGCGATCCCACGGCTCCGCCGACCCCGACCTTGACCACGGAGGCCCGGTCGGGGCCCTGGACGACTTCGACCATCGCGTTGGCCGTCGACGGCACCATCCGCTGCACGATCGCCGGGAGGAACGCGTCGGCTCCCTGGAGCGCCAGCATGCGACGGAAGGCCGATCGGAGCTGCCCCAGGTCGTAGAGGTCGATCGCCACACCACCGGCTTCACCGACACTGCGCTCGGCGAGCCGACCGGCCTTGAGCACGAGCGGAAATCCGACCTCGCTGGCCGCTCGATCCAGCTCGTCGGCCGAGGTGATGACCGACCACGGCGCGACGGGGAGCGCCAACGCCTCGACGAGCCGGCCCATCGCCGGGTCGTCCATCGTCACCGTCGTCCCCTCGAACCCGCCGGCGCCCGGTAGATCGTCGAGGCAGGGCCGGAGGGCCGCCTCGGCCTCGGCATGGATCTCGTCGTCGAGCGGCGGCGGGTGGCCCGGGTTGTCCCGCCGCCACCGGGCGTGGCTGGCCAGGTGACCGAGGGCCCGAGCCCCCTCCTCGGGGAACTCGAACACCGGGAGCCCGGGCACGGCGAGACGATCCTCTCCCACCAGGCCGGCGGCGATCACCGGCTTGTCGATCGACCGGTTGACCCGATCGAGCAGCCCGACGAGGTCGGGCACCGGGAGGTCGAGGCTCGGGACCAGGATCACCATGACGGCATCGACCTCGGAGCTGACCGCGGCGGCGACGATCGTCCGCTCATCGTCGATCCCATCGTCGACCCCGACCGCAGCGCTGGCGTCGACGTCGCCGACCAGCACCGCCTCGACCCCTCGCTCGAGGGAGTGCCCGGCGACGGCGTCGACGCTGGCCGGCACGACCACGTCGAGACCCTGACGACGGCAGGCGGCAACCGCCAACCTGGCGATCGATGTGCTGTTGGACACGACGACCACCCGGGACCCGGCCGGCAGGGGCTGGGTGGCCATGACCCGAGCGACCTCGGTCATCTCCCCCACCCCATCGACCAGCACGACGCCCGACTGTTCGAGCAGCTCGACCAGGTGCTCGTCGGGTGGTCGCACGGTCAACACCGGCTTGGTCGCCGACAGTGACCGGACCGTCCGAGCGAAGTTCCGGAGGTTGCCGTAGTTCTCGACATAGAGCAGCACCAACTCGGTGGCCTCGTCGACGACCCAGTAGTCGAGCACGTCGTTGACCGACACGTCGGCCCGATTGCCGACCGACACGAACGACGAGATGCCGATCCCCCGATTGCGGAGCAGATCGAGCAGGCCACCACCCAACGTCCCCGACTGGGACAGGACGCCGACCGAGCCGGGCAGCGAGGCGACGTCGAGGAACAGGGCCTGGAGACGGACCTCGGCATCGGTGTTGACCACGCCGAAGGAGTTGGGGCCGATCAGGCGCATCCCGTTGCTCCGAGCGGTGCCGACCAGTTCCCGTTCCACGGCCCGACCGGCCGATCCAGCGTCGGCGAAGCCCGACGTGATCACCAGCAGACCTCCGGCACCGGTCGATGCGGCGTCGGCCACGACCGACGGCACCGCCGGAGCCGGCACCGCCACCACGACCAGATCGACCGGCTCGCCGAGGGCGGCCAACGACGGCCATGCCCGCAGCCCCCGGACCTCGGAGGCCGCATTGTTGATCGGATACACCGGACCGGTGAACCCCCCGTCGACCACTCGGCGCAACAGCTCGTGGCCGACCGAACCGGGCCGCCGGCCGGCGCCGACCACGGCCACCGACGACGGCCGGAGCAGGCGGGCCACCGACCGGGAGCGGGCCCGGCTCTCCCGGGCGGCGATGGCCTCGGCCGCCTCGGCATCGATGGCGATGTCGATATCGACCTCGATGATGCCGTCGTCGAACCGGGTGCTCACCCCGAAGCCGGCCTTTCGGAAGACGCCGAGCATGGCGTAGTTCTCGGGGAGCACGGAAGCCACGAAGCCGTCGTGGCCCCGATCCCGGGCCGCGGCGGCCAGGAACTCGAGCAGCAGCGTTCCGAGTCCTCGCCCGTGGTGGCGGTCATCGACGAAGAACGCCACCTCCGGCCGGGGGTTGTAGTCGCCCTTCTCATAGCGGGCGACAGCCAACAGCTCGCCGCCGACGAGGGCGACGAACGCCATCCGGTCCTGGTAGTCGACCTTGGTGAAGTAGTCGAGCTCCGAGGTCGTCAGCTTGGGACGATGTTGGAAGAACCGAAAGTAGATGCTCTCGGGAGACTGGCGGCTGTGGAACGCCGACAGTGCCTGGGCGTCGGACGGCAGGATCGGTCGTAGCTCGACCGGCGCACCGTCGCTGAGCACCGCGTGCGTCTCCCATTCGGGCGGATAGCCGGCGGGATGCCCGGTCAGGGTGCACCACCCCCAAGATCAACGTCGGAGCCGGATCTCGGACCCCGTGCTCAACCTACCCTGCCGACCGGGCCGCTCGTAGGGCCCGACGGCTCGGCACCGAAGCCCGGGCCGATCAGACCAGGTCGGTCGGCCGATCGGTGGTCGCCGATCGCTCGTCGAGCACCGAGTCGTTGAGGACGTAGGCCGGGAGCCGCCGCACCGGCTTCCAGGGGCTGGTCACCGCGGCGAACAACAACCGTCGCTTGATCGATGCCACGCGGGTCAGCAGGAGGCCCCGCCGGAGCTCGAGACCCGACACCCGCCACCGGGGGTCGGCAGCGACCTTGCGGAGGACGGCCCGGTGCTCAGCGGCTTGCTCGGCGACCTTCGCCCCGCCGGAGATCGAGTCGGGTCGGACTCGGAAGGCCGCCAGCGACTGTTCCTGACCGTGGAAATCGCCGTTGCGGAGCAGGCGGATCGCCATCTCCAGATCCATCGGGAAGGGAAACGACGCATCGAAGTTCCCGACCGTGAGGAAGTCGTCCCGGCGGAACATCATGGCGGCCGGCTCACCGATGGGATTGATGCCACTCGCCATGACCCGAGCCACGACCTGCTCGGCCGGGATGTCCCCCAGAAGGTCCATGAGACCCCGGGCCTGGAGCACCACGTTGCCCTCGGTGTCGAGGAAGTCCCGGCGACAGGCGACCAGTGCCAGGTTGGGGTTGACTTCGAGCTGCTTGGCCTGCAGCTCGAGGCAGTACGGGCGGAGCACGTCGTCGGCCGGCAGCACCTTCACGAACCGACCCCGGGCGTAGCTCACCGCCAGATTCCAGTTGTCGGCGAGGCTGATCGTCCGCTCGTTGGTGTGGACCACGATCCGGGGATCGCCGAACGAGCGGGCGATGTCACCGGTGTCGTCGGGCGAGGCGTTGTCGACCACGACGAGTTCCCAGTCCTGGTGGGACTGGGCGAGCACGCTCTGGATTGTCTGAGCCAGATAGGGCCCAGCCCGGTACGCCGGAAGGCACACCGATACCTCTGGCCTGCTCAAACCGCCTCGACTCTCATCGCTCACACCGTGGACGGGGACTGACGCGGTCGGCATGGCGCGACCGTCACTGAGTCATCGAGCCTACCGGTCGTCGTCGGTGCCGTCCCTGGGCAAACATCCAGCACAAGCCGTGCCGGTCGACCGGGATCCTTGCGCTCCCCATGTCCGATCGGGCGCGACCTGATCCTCATCGGTCGCCGAGGAGCACCCGAACCCGGTCTTGACCGAGCGCCATCAGCAGCGTCGGCATCCGAGGGCCGGTGTCGCGGTCGAGGAACAGCTCGTACAGGAGCTTGAAGAAGCTGCGCTGTGCGGTCTTGAGCTCGTCGGTGGCCGGGGTGTCGAGCGGTAGACCGGCGGCCAGCTTGGGAACCCCATAGGCCAGGGATTTGGCGCCGTCGAGCGACCAGTCGTCACCGAGATGCTCCAGCAACAGGGCGATCCAGGTCGCCTCCAGCCCGTCGAGGCGAGCCAGGCGGTCGAGGTCGGGGGCGGTACGGACCGTGATGCGCTCCTCGGCTGGCGCCAGCGTGTCGATCCAGGTCCGAGCCAAGCCGAGCCGGGGCTCGGTGTCGGCCACCCGGTCGGCGGGCACCTCGGTCAGCTCGCCGATGATTCGGGCCACCTGGGCGTCGTCGCCGGCGGCGACCGACACCGCCGAGGCGAGTGTTCGGAACGGGACGACCGCAGCGGGCGCAGGGAAGACCGGGACCGCCCCGGTCGACGACGCCCGACCGTGGGTGACCGCCTGGGCTGGAGCCGCCGATCCATCGGCGACCTTGCGGGTCAGGGTGTCCCACTCGTCGTAGAGCGCATGGATCCCCGCCCCCAGATCGACCGTGATGCCCTGGCGGGGCGTCTTACGGACATACATCCACCGCACGATTGGCGGCTCGAGAACCGAGAGGGCGTCCCCGGGCGTCGGCACGGCCCCTGCCGAGCTCGACAGCTTGCCCATCCCTCGGATCCCGACGAAGGAGTAGGCCTCGTACTCAGGCGCCTCGCCGTCGAAGATCGCCCCCACCAGCTCCGAGCCGACGCTGAAGCTCGAGCCGGGCGACGAGTGATCCGCCCCTCCAGCCTCGAAGGTCACGCCCTCGTAGGCCCACCGCATCGGCCAGTCGACCTTCCACACGAGCTTGCCGTGGTTCTCGACGAAGAGATCGAAGCTTCCGACGTGGCCACACCCGG
Organism: Acidimicrobiales bacterium; assembly: GCA_965262175.1. Taxonomy (GTDB): domain Bacteria; phylum Actinomycetota; class Acidimicrobiia; order Acidimicrobiales; family SZUA-35; genus CADEDH01. Next base: position 373,967 of record CBDHES010000002.1, read on the forward strand.
TGCACCGGTAGTCGATCACGCACCGGTCGGGACCCCGATCGAGTCCGGTGATGTCGGTCAGGTCACGGCCACAGGCCTGGCAGTACACCTTGTAGGGCCAGTACGAGGCGCCCGTGGCGTCGGGGTCGTCCTCCGCGCCTCCGTCGTCGAGCACCGTCTCGTCGGCCCCCGCACCGGCACCGTCGGCCGCCGCGGCGCCACCCTCACCCGATTCCAGGGTCCGGAACCGGTCGAGGACGGCGTCGACCTCACCCCGGCGGTCCAGCGCGACCAGGATCGGATCCCGGTAGGCCCCCCGGCGGTACATGTCGGTCTGGGAGATCTCACGCAACTCGATCCCCAGGTCGCCCATTGCCCTACGGAGGGGCGCCTTGAACCGCTCGGCGTAGCTCTCGAGCTCGCCATCGGGGTCGGGCACGGCGGTCAGCGGCTTGCCGATGTGCTCGGCGAACGAAGCCGGCACGCCGGCCGGGACCTTGCGGAGGCGGTCGTAGTCGTCCCAGGAGAGGATGTGGTCGCAGGCCACACCCCTCGATCGGATCTCCTCGGCCACGAAGTGGGGCACCATGATCTCGCGGAGATTGCCGAGGTGGATCGGCCCCGAGGGGCTCATGCCCGACGCCACGACCACCGGTCCGGCCCGACCGGCACCGGCGCGGCGCTCGTGGCGCCGCAGGACCCGGTCGGCGATCTGGGCCGCCCAATCCGGCTTCGCCTTCTTCGCCTTCTTCGCCCCCTTGTCTGAGGGGGCGGTGGCGGTCGGGTCGGCCGTCGCAGTCTGCTCGGTCATACCCCTTCAGGCTACGGCGACGATTTGCCGCCCCCGAGGTCAATGGAATACGCAGGCGCCATGGACCTCTTCCTGCAGCGGATCTTCGATGCGCTGTCGAACGGGGCGGTGTACGCCGCGCTGGCCCTGGCCCTGACGATGGTCTTCCGTACCACCGGCGTGCTCAACCTGGCCCAGGGGGAGATGGCGATGATCTCGGCCTACGTGGCGGCGATGCTGCGCAGCGAGGCCGACCCTCGGTTCGCCTTCACCGCCACGGTGTCCCGTCTCGGCACCCCGTGGCCGGTGTGGGCGGCGATCGCCGGGGCGACGGTGTTCGGGGCGGTGCTCGGGGCGGCGATCCACCGATTCGTCATGCGTCCCCTCTCCAACGAGTCGCCGCTCCCGGTCGTCGGGGCCGCCCTCGGCCTGTTCCTGTTGTTCAACGGGTTGGCGTTCCTGTGGTGGGGGCCGCAGCTGCGCGTGGTCGGCAGCCCGTTCCCCGACGGCCCCGACGATCGCATCCAGCTCCTCGGCGCCGGCCTCCGCTATCAGACGATCGGGATCGTGGTCACGCTCAGCGCCGCCCTGGCGCTGCTGGCGTTCGTCCAACGTCGAACCAAGCTCGGCCTGGCGTTTCGTGCCGTCGTCTCCAACCCTGGGGCCGCCCCGCTCGTGGGCATCGACGTCGACCGGCTGCTGATGCTCGGCTGGGCGGTAGCGGCCGCGCTCGGGGCGTTGGGCAGCAGTCTCCTGGCCGGCCAGCTCTTCGTCGGTCCCAACATGATGAGCCGGCTCATCGTCTTCGCCCTCGCCGCGGCCACGCTCGGCGGACTCGGCAATCCGACCGGCGCGTTGGTCGGAGGGTTCGCCCTGGCCCTGCTGGAGACGATGCTGATCGGCTACGTACCGTTCATCACCGCCGACGTCGCCCTCATCTACACCCTCGGAGCCCTGATCGCGGTCCTGCTGGTCCGGCCCGGCGGGATCTTCGGTGCCGAGGTCACGCTCAGGCGGGCGATGTCGTGACGACGCCACCGCCCGGTCGGCCGGTCCGACGACGGCCATCCGGTGATGGGCGATCGATGGTCCCGGTCCGGGTCCAGGCCTACGGCGCGGTTCTGGCAGCGCTCGTCCTCGTGGCGATCCCGGCCTGGGCGCCGGTCCTGTGGATCCTCCGGGCGACCGACGTCGCCGTGTTCTGCGTCGCGTTCCTCGGACTGCACATCCTCTCGGGACACCTCGGGCTCATCTCGGTGGGCCACGGCGCCTTCATCGGCATCGGCGCCCTCGGCGCGGCCCACGCCATCGACGACCTCGGCGTCCCCTTCCTGCTGGCGCCGGTGGTAGGGGCGGCCGTCGGCGCCGCCTTCGGCGTGCTGATCGGCGTCCCCAGCCTCCGACTGCCCGGCGCCTACCTGGCGCTGCTGACCCTGGCGGTGGCGATGGCCCTCCCGATCGCCATGCGGCGGATCGACGGTCCGTTGGGCTACCGGGTCGACGGCGACATTCGTCCCCCGGACTGGACCGGACTCTCCACCTCCCAGACCCCGGCCTGGCAGTACGGCCTGGTGGTGGCCCTCGCCGCGATCATCATCACCGCCACCCACCTGGCCGTCCGGGGCCGGTTCACCCGGGCCCTCGTCGCCACCCGCGACGAGCCGATCGCCGCTGCGGCGTTCGGGATCGACGTCGCCCGAGTCCGCCTGACCGGGGTTGCGCTGGCGGCCGGCCTGGCCGGAGCGGCCGGCGGGTTGAGCCTGTTCGCGACCCCGCTCGTCGCAGGGAGTCAGTACCCGTTCGACCTCTCGGTGTCGATGTTCGCCCTCATGCTGGCGCTGGGGGCGACCCGCCCGTGGACGATCCTGCCGGCTGCCGTCACGCTCGTACTCCTGCCCCCGGCCCTGGTCGAGCTGGGCTACGCCGCCTGGCAGCCGATCATCTACGCCGCGCTGCTCCTGGTCATGACCCGGGTCTCCCGGGGCGAAGGCATCGCCTCGCTGATCGGCGGGCTCACCGCGCCTCGACCACCGGGGACCGCCCGCTCGTCGAGCAGCGGCCGCCGGGTCGCCGGCAACCTCGGAGTAGAAGCCGGGGGCGATCGACGCAACCCCTACCTGCTGACCCCCGAACCGCCGACGAGTCGATGATCGGCGTCGACCGAAGGGTCCGGTCAGACCGCCTGGGGGTGGGTCGAGGCCGGTACCGCGCTCTCCCACACCAGATCGAACGAGCCCTGGTAGATGCGGAACAGCTCACCGCCACCGAGCCGCCGGAGGTGGATCACCGGGGCGTGGGCCGCCGGGATGCCATAGACGTGGGAGTTCACCAGCATCTCGTCGTCGAACCGGAAGATGGAGTTGTAGAGGGTCGTGTCGTGGAGCCGAATGTTCATGCAGCCATGCTCGACGTGAGGTCGATAGAACGAGAGGGCGTTGCGGATCCGGGACACGACGGCGTCGCCGATCCCCTCCTCCGATCCCCGTCGCAGCACCGGCCCGGCATCGTCCCGCCCCATCAACATCCGGACATGGGCACCGTCGGCCACCTTGTCGCACAGGATCTGCGGAAGGTCCGGCTGTTGCTCGGGGAAGAACAACCCGGCGTAGACCAACACGTCGATCTGGTCGGACGCGTTGTCGATCAGGCGCTTCCAGAAATCTCGGGTGATCTCGGCCCGGCGGGGGTAGATCCGGACCACCTCCGACTCCGACGCCTCGGACCGACGCTCCTCGGGGAACGCCTTGGGCCACAGGTAGCTCTCCGGCTCCTGCAGCACCGCCGCCACCTTGCGACGATGTTTCGGGTACGGGATGCGGTCCTGGGCGATCCAGCGCTCGACCGTCTTCGGGTCGACCCCGGACTCCGTTGCCACATCGTCCGGAGCCATTCCGGCGCGACTCATGGCATCTCGTAGACGTTCGTTGGCCATGCAGCCTCCGATCGGCGGGACGTCTATGGACGTCCATACTATTGCCGACACCACCGTCCCGTGTACAGCGCCAACCGATCCTCTGTGACCTCAACCACACTGAACCGGCCCAAACGGGCTGGTTGCCGAGAAACGAGGGAATCTCATGTCCAGGATGCAGATCGGCCTCAACCGCTGGGACTGGCGCTCGCCGGCCTCGTTCGCCGCCGAGGTGGCAGAGGCCGAGGCGATCGGCCTCTCCCATGCCTTCCTGCCCGTCAACCCCTTGGGGATCGGCGACCCCTACGTGCTCCTGGCCGCCGCCGCGGGGGCGACGTCGTCGGTGACCCTGGGCCCGCTGCTGGAAACCCCGATGCTCCGACCACCGCCGGTGGCCGCCTCGTCGATCGCCACCGTCGATGGGCTGGCCCCCGGCCGGACGCTGCTGACCTACGGCGTCGGCGACACCGCGGTCCGGTGGTTGGGTCGGCGACCGGCCCGGGTGGCCGAGCTCGAGGCGGCCTGTGTCGAGGCTCGGGCCCTGCTGGCCGGTGACCGGCTCGACGTCGGCGCAGCGGAGCCGGCCTGGCTCCGTCACGCCCGTCCGGTGCCGGTGTGGTTGGCGGCGGGCGGGCCCAGGACCCTCCGGATGGCCGGCCGGGTCGCCGACGGCGTCTTTCTCCGGGTCGGAACCCATCCGGCCAACCTGCGGGCGGCCGTCGAGGCGATCCGGGCCGGTGCCGCCGAGGCGGGACGGACGATGGACGACCTCGATCTGGCGGTCATCGTCCACACCGCCCGGACCCAGGACCCCGACGAGATCCGGGCCATCGCCCGGGCCATGGCGGCCGGGTTCTACGAGTACTCACCGGCCCTGTTCGATCAGGCCCAGCTCGAATGGTCGGGGCCGGACATCGAGACGCTCAAGGCCAAGGTCTGGCCCGACTTCCACCATGCCCGCGATCTCGTCCAGGCGGGTCAGCTCGTCGACTTCCTCGACGACGAGGTCGCCGCCAGCTTCTCCTTCGCGGGCTCGCCCGCCGAGATCGCCGACCAACTCCGCGCCGTCGTCGAGGCCGTCCCCGACGTGTCGCTGGTCGTCCCCCACCCGGTTCCGACCCCGCGGTTCGGCACGAGCGTCGACTACGTCCGATGGATCTTCGATGACGTGCTCACCAACCTGAGCGAGCGGTGACGTAACGACGAGGAGAGCGCGCCCTCGTCCACTTCCACCGCCAGTCCACCCGCCGGCCCTCGCCGGTGGTCACAGGAGCGCACCATGAATCCCTTGTCGTACTTCACCGGCCTCGTCACGGGTCTGTTCGGCGGCCTGATGGCCCGCCCGCCCCGTCGTCGGCATCACCAGTACTGAACCACTACCCACCCGGCGGTTCGGCGCCCCGGTCGGCCTCGCCGGCCGGGCGCCCCGCCCGGGCGAGGTGGGCCTTGATCGTGGCCGCGTCGGCCTCGATCAACCTGCCGCTCCCGGTGACGGCGGTCGGGACGGTCTCGTTCCCGTCGCGGTAGCCGGTCACGAACCGGGCCCCTTCCGGGTCGACCCAGATGTTGACCCAGGCCACATCGTGCCGGGCTCGACCGAGCCCGAGCCGCAGTGCGGCGCAGTGGTGTCAACCAGGCCGCCAGTAGACGATCAGGTCGTCGGCCTCGGCCGCCCGCTGGGCCGCCTCATGATCGACGTGGGTTCCCCGGCGACCGGGCCACACCCACCACAGCAACGGAACGAGCACCACCGTCAACACGGCGGCGAACACGACGTCGCCACCCCACAGGGCCATCCCGATGGCAAGCCCGGATCCGACGACGAGGAACAGGATCGGGATCGAGCGGTCCAACCGTGGCGGCTCCATGCCGCTCCACCGTAGGCCACGCCGGGCGTTTCTGACCGAGGCTCCGGCCATAGGGTAGGGTCGCCGTCCATGAAGCTGGGAACGAGCATCAACTACGTCGGCGACTTCGCCAAGTCGGTCGACCAGGTCGTCGAGATGGAGAAGGCCGGCATCGATGTCGTGTGGGTCGCCGAGGCCTACAGCGTCGACGCCGTCAGCCAGATCGGCTACCTGGCGGCCAAGACCGAGCGGGTCGAGGTCGGGACCGGCATCCTCAACGTCTACTCCCGGACCGCGCCAGCCATCGCCCAGACCGCGGCCGGTCTCGACATGGTCTCCAACGGGCGGTTCATCCTCGGCCTGGGGGCGAGCGGGCCGCAGGTGATCGAGGGCTTCCACGGCGTGCCCTATGAGCGGCCGATGACCCGGATCGCCGAGTACATCGACGTGGTCCGGATGACCCTCCGCCGCGAGCGGGTGGACTACGCCGGCAAGACGGTGCAGGTCCCGCTGCCCGAGGGTCAGGGAACCGGTCTGGGCAAGCCTCTCAAGCTGATCAACCACCCGGTCCGCGACGAGGTGCCGATCTGGTGGGCCTCCCTCATGCCCCGGTCGGTCAAGGCGACCGCCCAGAAGGCCGACGGGTGGCTTCCCGTGTTCTTCGTTCCCGACGAGTTCCAGCGGGTCTGGGGCGATGACCTGAAGGCCGGTACCAGCGAGCGGGATCCGTCGCTCGACCGGCTGGAGATCGGGGCCGGCACGATGGTGGCGATCGGCGAGGACCTCGTGGGCGACGCCGCCGACAAGCTGCTCGACCTCAGCCGGCCGAACGTCGCCCTGTACTGGGGCGGCATGGGTGCTCGAGACAAGAACTTCTACAACAGCATCGCCCGCAAGTACGGCTATGAGCAGGAGGCGATCGAGATCCAGGACCTCTACCTCGACGGCCACAAGGACGACGCGGCCGCCGCCGTGCCCCGCGACTTCCTCGAGCGGTCCAACCTGATCGGCCCGCCGTCGTACGTGCGGGAGCGGCTCGGGGTGTGGAAGGAGGCGGGCGTGAGCGTGCTCAACGTCAACGTCCCGCCCGGCCAGGACCGGACGGGCACGATCGAGACCCTGCGGGACATGCTCGAGGACTGACCGACGCCACGCCGCCGATCGCCGGCGACTGGGGAACCGCTCTCAGTCGCCGGGGTTCGGCGAGCCGAATCCGCTCTCCCGCTCGAGGCGATCGACCTCGAGCCTGGCTTGGCGGATCGCCTCGAGTCGGTCGTCGAGCTCGATCGAGCGGGCGTCGAGGGCGTCGCGCAGCGTCGGCTCCTCGGTCGGCCGGGTGACGACGATCGCTCGGTCCGCCATCGTCTCGACCGAGACGACGGCGTCCTCCAGCTGGGCGAGCAGACGACGCTTTCCGGCCGGGTCGGCCCGTTCGTCGAGCGCTGCGGCCGCCACCAGCTCACCGTCCAGGGCCACGGCGTCGGCCTCGACGGCTGCGACCGAGTCGGCCAGGAGCGGATGCTGGTCCGCCGCCTGACGGAGCCGTGCCGTGGCCGCCACCACCCGACGATGGAGCGCGGCCTCGGGGCTGTGGGACCCGACCCAGTTGGCCGGCGCCTGGCTTCGCACCCCGGGCGCCACCTGGAGCTGACGCTTGGCGTTGCGCTGAACCAGCGTGGCGCCGAGCGCCACGGCGGCGACGCCAGCGAGCACGACGAGGAGCGCAACGACCATGAGGAGGACGACGACCGACACGAGCGCTCCTACTGGTTGGCGGCGATGAGCAGGGCGATGACCGCGACCACGATGATGGCGGCGACGACCGCCAGGGCGATCTTGACCTTGCTCCACGGTCGCTCGCCGTGGATCTCGCCCGTCACGCCGTTCATGTACACCTGGTAGGGCTTGGCCTGATACAGCACGGTCAGCAACCAGATCGGCAACAGGAGGTGCTTGTAGGTCTCGTTGCGGAACGTGCTCTGCTTGTTGTGGACCCGCTGCTGATCGCCGCCGATGTCCTGCCGGACCGTCGAGTCGATCACCCCGTCCATCTGGTGGCGGGCGTCGCGGTGGCACTCGTCGAGATCCCGGTCGTAGGTCCGGGCCAGGTGGCCGGCGAGGTAGTCGCCGCTGAAGGGCCGGACCTGGTGGGTCGGCCACGGTTCCAGCTTGGCGATACGCCGATCGTCGAACCCGGTGTTGGCCCCGATGACGATGTCGTCGAACTCGTTGTGGACCACCCCGGATGCCCGATGCCAGGTCGTGTAGGTCTCGGTCCGCCGGTTCTCGCCGTGGCCGACCGTCCTGGTCCGGGTGATGCCCCGCTCCCCCTGGTACCGGGTGACGGCTGCCGCGTCGAAGGTGAAGTAGGCGGTGTAGACGCTCTCGAAGGAGCCGAACGTCGAGTACTTCTTGAACTCGTTCGGGGCGAACCATCGCTTGTTCACCCACGCCCGGAGCGCCTCGGTGGCGGCCTTCTCGGTGATGGCGAAGGGCAGCACACCGTCGACGGCGAGCCGATCGGGGGCCTCGTGGATGTCGGTCCGCTGGATCGGGGTGGCGCAGTACGGGCACTTGGTCGTGGTCAGGGTGCCGACGAAGGTCGTGTGGCCACCACAGGACTGGCAGACGATCTCCTTCTCGTCGGCCAGGTGGGTCATCTCCCGCCGACCCTGGAGCCACAGCTCGGCGAGGCTCTGCTCCTCGACCGCCTCGTCGGGGTGGTGGACGATCTCCTCGGTGGCGCGGCAATGGGGGCAGACCAGAGCCTGGGCACCGATGTCGAAGAGGAGCTCGCCCCCGCACGATCGGCAGGGTCGGGTGTCGACGCTCTGCTGCCGGTAGTAGTCCTCCGGGCTGTGCTGGGTCCGACCATCGTCGGCGACCGCTCCGGCCGGCGGCTGCTGCCCCTGATGAGGCGGCGGCTGCTGGTGTGCTGGCGGCTGAGGCGGCGGATACGCCGGCGGCGGCTGGTGTGCTGGCGGCTGCTGATGAGGCGGCGGATACGCAGGCGGCTGCTGCCCCTGACGAGGTGGCGGCTGATGAGGCGGCGGATACGCAGGCGGCTGCTGCCCCTGATGAGGTGGCGGCGGATGCGCAGGCGGCTGCTGGCCCCGATGCGGCGGCGGAGGCGGAGGACCCGGGTGGCCGTTGGACATCGCCGCGGATCAGCCGGCCGGCGGCGTGTCGCTGGGGCCGCCGGTCTGGGGATCGCTGGCCGGCGGTGTCGGTGCGGCCGGCGGCGCCTGGGGCGGGACGGGCGGCGGCTGGGCCGCGCCCGGGATCGGCGGCGGCACGGCGAACACCGGGGCGAGCGCCGGAACCGACGATGCCGGCGCCCAGCCGGCCATACCGGCGCTCCACACCTGGGACTGCCCGTTGACCTGCCCGTTCTGGGCCCCGGCCTGGATCTGCTCGATCGTGAACGGCCCGGCCTGCTGCCCGTTCATCACAACGTAGAACAGCTGCTGCTGAGGCACCGGCGGGGGCGTCATCTGCGCCTGGGCTCCGGGTCCCATCGATTGGCCCATCGTGTTGGCCATCTGGCCGGCCATCGTGACGCCCATGCCGATGGCCATGGCGTCGCCCATCGGACTCCCGCCGGGGTTGCCGGCTGCGGCGACCATCGCCTCGGCCGCCTTGGCCTGCTGGTACCGGCCCATGTCTCCGACGTTGTCGAGGAAGCCGCCTTCCTCGACGCCTCGGGCCACGCCCCGGGTCATGGCGGCCGTGATCTCCTCGGGGAGGGAGACGTTCATGGTGACCGAGTCGATCGCCAGCCCGAACTCGTCGTCGACCCGCTCCTGGACGAAGTCCCGGAGCTTCTCGGACAGCTCGACCTGACGGCCCTGGAGGTCGATCGCCCCGAGGCCGGTTTCGAGCACCATGTCGGAGAAGGCGAGGGTGATCACCCGGCGCAGGAGCTCGCTGATCTCCTCGGTCTCGACGACCGAGTCGGTCCCGATGACCTCCCGGAGGAAGATCTGGGCGTCGGCGATCCGGACCACGCAGAGGCCGTTGGCCCGGACCTGGACCATGCGGAAATCGGGATCTCGCACCGTGACCGGCTGGGGCGTACCCCACCGCAGATCGGTGACCGGCCTGGTGTTGAGGAAGTAGACCTCACTCCGGAACGGGCTGTTGAACCCGTGTTTCCACCCCTGGATCGTGCTGAGCAGCGGCAGGTTCTCGGACTTGAGCTCGTAGGCACCGGGCCCGAACCGATCGGCGAGCTGACCCCGGTAGACGAAGACCGCTTCCTGCCCCTCCCGGACGATCAGCTGGGCGCCGTTCTTGATCTCGTTGTTGTAGCGGGGGAACCGCCATGCCAGCGTCGTCCGAGAATCGTCGAGCCACTCGATGATGTCGACCAGCTCACCGCGCAGCTTGTCCATCAAGCCCATGTGTCACGTCCCTCCATGGTCTACGTCCCGGCCAGCGTACTCTCGGGCCGGCCGGCCGATGACGTCAACCCCGGCCGGGGTCGGGTCATCCGATGAGATCCGGCAACCCGGCCGCTGCCATCTGATCGGCGTGTCGGGACGCCATGGCGACGAACATGTCGTCGCCCCGCTCGGTGCGGCCGACGATCTGGCTGGCGACGACGGCCATCACGTAGCCGCTGGCCGTGCCCAGCCGGTACCGGTGGTCCAGCGCCTCCCGATCGATGTCGACCCCGTTGGTCACCAGGCGGTGGTGGTACCGGTCGACGAGGGCCGCCTCGTTGGTCCGCCGGTCGTCGGGGGTCAGCCCGGCTCCGACGAAGTAGGCGGCATCGCTCGGCCCCGATCCGAGCTGCGCGGTCTGCCAGTCGACGACGGTGATCGGGCGAGGTCCGGGCCTGGTGGCGAACAGGAGGTTGTCGAGCCGGTAGTCGCCGTGGACCAGGCACCGGGGCCCGGCCAGGACCTCGGCCGAGATGGTTCCCAACCGCTCGCCCAGCCATCGGCCCAGCTCCCGCTCATCGGTCGACAAGCGATCCCGGTAGCGGTCGTCGAACCCGGCGAATACCGATCGGTAGAGGCCGACCAGGCGACCGATCGAGTCCTCGCCGGGCTGCTCGATCCAGCTCAGCTCGGCCAGCTCGCCGTCTCGGGCCCAGGTCGCGGCGTGGAGATCGGCCACCGCGTCGAGGGCCAGGGCGGCCCGATCGACGTCACAGCCGACGAGCTGATCGCCCTGCTCGGCCCAGTCGACGTCTTCCATGAGGAGCAGGAATCGGTTGGCGTCGAGGTCCTCTTCGAGCCGGTGGACCGTGGGGGTGGGAACCGGCAACTCGGGCTGCAGGTCGCGGTAGAACCCGACCTCCCGGACGTAGGTCAGGGTGGCGGCCGCCGCCTGGAGGCTGACCGGATCCGACGACGGGAACTTCCCGACGACCGACGCCGGCCGCATGGCCGGAACCTCGGCGCCGTCGGGTTCGCCGCCCGACCAGCTGAGCGCGAACCGCACGTTCTGGCCGACCTGTCCGGTGCCGATCGATCGGGCCACCATCTCGGTCACGTGGGCGCCGCCGGTCAACCCGGCGTCATCGAGGGCGTGGGTCATCCACCGGGCGTCGATGTCGGCCAAGGACGTCACACCCAACGGTGGCCTCCCGGTCCGGTCACCGGATCGGGCCCCGCTCGACCATGGGGAGGTCGACCGCCCCACCTCGGGAGCCGAACATCTCGACCCGCCGTCGGGCGAACCGCCAACGACCGTCTTCGGGGCGAAGCTCATCGAGGTACCGGCCCCAGATCTCCAGGTCGCCACCACCACTGATTCGGTGCCACGCGTACACCGAGGAGCTGGCTCGGGCCGACGCCGGTCCGGTCCTGGTGATCCGGATGTTCGACACGTGGTGCGACGTCGCCTCGAAGCTCCGAAGGAGGCCGGTCACGTGCCGCTCCAACGCCGGTCGCCCGGCGATGACCGCACCGGTGTCGAACTCGCCGTCGAGGCAGAACAGCTCGGCCCACGCCGCGGGCCGGGCGGTGTCGACGAGCAGGGCGTAGTCGAGGAGGGTGTCGGTGATGGCCGCCGCCACCTCGTCGTCGCTCTCTGATCCTTCGGCCCGGTCCCCACTGGCCTTCCCCATCCCGGCAACCGTAGTTTGGGATCGACCAGGGGGAACAAAATGCTACGAGCGAGAGGCGCGGCCCGATCGAACGGTCCCCGCTACCGGGATGTGGTCGCCGGCGACCGGATCGGACCGCCGGCCACCCTCCTCGACGAGTCGTATGCGTGGATCGACGTCGACCCGGTCGACATCGACCGGTACACCAGCCGCCGATTCCACGACCGGGAGAAGGCCGCCCTGTGGCCCTCGACGTGGCAGATGGCGTGCCGGTTGGAGCACGTGCCGACCGTCGGCTCCTATCACGTCTATGAGGTCGGCGACCTCTCGATCATCGTCGTCCGAACCGGCCCGGGGGCCGACGAGGTTCGGGCGTTCCACAACGCGTGCCTCCACCGGGGCACCACGCTGGTCGAGGGCCGAGGTCAGGTCGACGGGTTCACCTGCCCGTTCCACGGCTTCGCCTGGGGCTTGGACGGCAGCTTCGCCGGCATGCCGGCGCCGTGGGACTTCCCCCACGTGGAGGCGGGCGACCTGTGCCTCCCCGAGGCGGCGGTGGCGATCTGGGGCGGCTTCGTGATGGTCAACCCCGACGGCCGGGCGCCGGACTTCGCCACCTACGCCGCCCCGCTCGACCGGCACTTCGCCCACGACCGGCTCGACACACGGTTCGTGGCCCATCACGTGTGCCAGGTGGTCGAGGCCAACTGGAAGACGACCCAGGAAGCGTTCATCGAGGCGTACCACATCTCGACCACCCATCCCCACACGATCCGGTTCGCCAACGACTTCGACTGTGCCTACGACGTCTATGAGCCCAACGTCAGCCGGCTGATCCAGCCGCTCGGCGTCCCGGCGACCCATCTGGTGGGACGGGTCACCGAGGAGGAGTTGGCGTCGACGATCCAGCGGATGCTTCCCCGGGAGGATCGGATCGAGGTGCCGGACGGCGTCCGAGCCCGACCCTGGTTGGCCGACCGCTTCCGCTCGTCGCTCGGCCGGCGCTGGCGGTGCGACCTGACCGGGGTGTCCGACGCCGAGATGCTCGACAGCATCCAGTACTTCCTGTTTCCCAACTTCTTCCCGTGGGCCGGCTACGCGATCCCGATCGCCTACCGCTTTCGTCCCCACGGCGATGACCCCGGCCGGTCGCTGATGGAGATATTCGTGCTCCACCCGATCCCCGACGACGGCCGGTACGAGACCGCCGAGCCGTTCTGGCTCGAACCGGGCGAATCATGGACACGGGCACCCGGCTTCGAGGCCCTCGGTCTGGTCATCGACCAGGACATGGCGAACCTCCCCCGGGTCCAGCGGGGCCTCCGGGCCGCCCGCCACCGGGCGGTCACGCTCTCGGACTACCAGGAGATCCGGATCCGCCACTTCCACCGCCGACTCGACGAGGTGCTCGCCGCCTCGACCTGACCGGAGCGGCGGTCACCACCGACTCAGGCTCGGCCGTCGATACCGCAGGCCTGGGCCAGGGCGGCGAGATCGGCTTCGAAGGTCCGGGTCGGGATCGGTGCCGCCACCACCAGCTCTTCGACCCCCAGCGCCCGGGCCGTGTCGGCCCTGGCCGCCACCTCGTCGGGTGACTCGGTCGACAGCGGGAGGCCCAGCTTGAAGCTGAAGTCGTCGTCGGTCACCGACCGGCCCTCGGCTGCCATCGCCTCGTGCAGCTGGGCCAGATGGGCCTCCAGATCATCCTGGGCCCACCACCCGTACCAGCCATCGCCGAGCCGGGCGGCCCGGGCCATGGCGGCTCGGGAGTCGCCGCCGACGATGATGGGCGGTCCGCCGGGCGTCACCGGCGGAGGGTTGAGCACCACGTCCTCGAACTCGACGAACTCGCCCCGGTACGTGGCCCGGTCGTCCCGCCACGCGACACGGATCGCCTCGATGTACTCGTCGAGCCGCCGGCCCCGACGCTCGAAGGGAACCCCGAGCGCCCCGTACTCCTCCCACGACCAACCGGAGCCGACGCCGAGCTCGAAACGACCGCCGGTGAAGTGATCGAGGGTCAGCACCTCCTTGGCGGTCAGCAGCGCCGGCCGCTGCGGGAGGATGAGCACGCCGGTGCAGAAGCGGAGCTCGGTGGTGACGGCCGCCGCCGCCTGGCTGACGAACAGTGGATCGTAGATGCCGGTATCGGCCGACCAGTTCGTCGAGCCATCCGGGGTGTACGGGTACTTCGAGTCGTACCGGGCGAAGAACACGACGTGCTCGGGGGCGAACAACGCTCGAAAGCCCAAACCCTCCAGCGCCTCGGCGAACGCCCGGATGAACCCGACGTCCCGCTTCGGCGAGTTCCCGAACATCCCGGCCGCACTGATCCGCATCGCATTCCCCTTGGCGCCATGATCCTGAACCGTCGATCCGACACGTCGATCGCTGCGATCGATGGCCGGAGAGCCATGATGGCACCGGTCCCGCCGCGCGATCATGCTCGGCGTGACCTCCAACGGCGCACCGACGACGGGAACCAACGGCAACGGGGGCGAGGCCGACCCCTGGCAGCGCACCCGATTCGGGCTTCTCGCCCTGGCCGGGCTGCTGACCGCTGGCACGGTCACCTACCGATTGCTCGGTCTGGGATGGATCGACGCCTACTACCAGACGGTCATCACCGTCTCGACCGTCGGCTACACCGAGGTCGGGCCGTCGCCCACCCCGCTGTACCGGATCGTGTCGTCGTTCGTCATCCTCGGCGGGGTCGGCATCACGGCCTATACCATCGGCGTCGCCTTCGACGGTCTGATGGAGGGCCGGCTCCGGGAGCAGTTCGGAAGGACGCGCATGCAACGGGAGATCGATCAGCTCGAGGGGCACGTCGTGGTCTGCGGGTGGGGGCAGGTCGGCCAGGCGATCGCCAGCGCACTGACCGGTGAAGGCCAGGACGTCGTGGTGATCGACCGTCGCCCCGACCTGGAAGCCGGGCCGGGCCCCAACTATCTCGTGACCGGCGACGCCACCGACGACACGGTCCTCCAGGCGGCCGGCGTCGGCCGGGCCCGGGGCCTGATCTCGGCCCTCGACGACGACTCCGACAACCTGTGGGTCACGCTCAGCGCCCGGTCGATGAACCCCGAGCTGTTCATCGTGTCCCGGTCGAACGGGCCGGGATCGGGTCCCAAGCTGCTCCAGGCCGGCGCCGATCGAGTGGTCAACCCCCACGAGATCGGCGGCGATCGGATGGCGTCGCTGATGACCCACCCCAACATCGTCGACTTCATCGGCGAGACGATGGCCGACCGGAAGCTCCAGATCCGCCTCGCCGAGGCCGAGGTCGGCCCGTCCAGCCTGCTGGTCGAGCGTCCCCTCGGCGAGTCGGGCCTGGCCGAGGCGACCGGGGTGACGATGCTGGCGATCCGCCAGGTCGACGGGAGCTTCGTCCACCATCCGCCGCCGGACCACGTCCTGGCCGCGGGCGACGTGCTGATCGTGTTGGGGACACCGGAGCAGCAGTACGCCCTCCGGGCATGGATGGACGACGAGGGCTGATCAAGGCACGGGGCCGAGCGCGTCGTCGAACGGCCTCCGGTCGGCGCCGTCGGCCAACGCCACGCTCGACCGGTAGACCGCCCGGCCATCGGGGTCGGCGAATCGCTCCGGGAGCTGCGAGCGGTACTGGGGCCGGCCGTCGGCGTCGAAGCCGACGAACCCGCAGTCCTCGGTCAGGTCCCGGACGCAGGCCACCAACGTCGCCATCGTGGCCGGATCCCAGGCGGCCACCGCGCCGGCGACGACGGACCGCTCCCCGGTGCCGTCCGCCGAGGCCAGGTACCAGCCGCTGTCGACGGGCACGGCGTAGGTCACGGCGATCCCCAGGGTCGGGATCCGATAGGGGTGGGAGGGCGGGCAGTTGCTCGGCCCGTCACCGTCCCCGGTGGGGTACGACAGGTGAGATCCCGGCCGGTCACCGGCCACCACCGGCCGGCCGTCGGCCGACACCTGGACACAGCTGGGGAACCGGATGGCCAGATCGAGGCGATCGGGCCCGCCGGTGACGGTGGCCGGCTGGTCGCCGTAGTTGGCGATCTCGGGCCCGGCCACCAGGTGCAGGCCGGCCGGGATGGGCTGAAGGGTGGAGCGATCGAAGCCCGGCCCCCCGAACGCCTTGTACTCGACGCGGATCAGCTCGGGGATCACGACCCGATCGGAGCCGTCGAACAGCGCCGGCATCCAGTAGGCCGACCGGTCGGACACACCCCCCTCGCAGGTGCCCCGACCGGCGACCGGCACCTCGGCCGGCTCGACGGCGCCACCGACGGTGTTGCCCCAGTGGAGCTGGAGCGACACGGGCCCGGCACCGCCGGGGCCGGGTACCGCGTCGTCGTAGGCGAGGTGCGATGCCACGCAGTAGTTCCGGGCACCGTGGGCGTCGATCGGGCCAGGTCGGCCCGACCCGTCCAGCTCGGTCGCCCGCTCGGAGCCGGTCGTGATCGGATGGAGGCTCCCGGCGTCTGCCCCTTCTCCGGCACCCGGGGCAGGGGGCCCGTCGGTGGCGGCCGGAGCCACGTCGGGCGCCCCCGAGGTGGCCGGCAGCTCGACCGACTCGTCGGCTCCTTCCGCCGCTCGGTGGTCGACCGTCTCCCCCGAGGTCCCGACGCCCTCCGGTGGGCCCGGAGGCGCCGGTCGCTGGTCGTCGACCTCCGGCCCCTCGGGCCGATCGGCCGGCCCGTCGTCGACGATGACCGAGCGACCATCGTCTCCGAAGGCTCCGAGGGCTCCGAGGGCGGCGAGCAGGACCAGCACGGCCACTGCGGCCAGGATGGCGTTGATCGCCCGCCGCTGCAGTCCCTTGACCGCCCCCTGGGACCGACCGGTCCGCGATGCCGTCTCCTCGATCGAGAGGTCTTCCAGGAATCGGAGTTGGAGCACCTGTCGTTGCTCGGACGTCAGCGGCGAGAGAAGGTGGTCGACGTAGTCGTGGTCGACGACGCGGTCGTCGAACCCGATCGGTTCGGGCCGCGACCGCTCGAGCGCTTCCTGGTCGTCGATCAGCACGACCGGTTTGGTCGCCCGGTGCTCATCGACGATCCGGGAACGTGCGGCCTGACAGAGGTAGGCCCAGAACTCCCGGGATGTCCCGAAGTCGAGGCGATCCAGTCGTCTGATAACCGCCACCAGGACCACGTCGGCGATGCCGTCGGGGTCGGCGGCTCCCCTCCGGGCGGCGAACGCCGACAACCGAGGCCGGTAGTCGGCGACGAGGACGTCGATCGCCCGGCCGTCACCGGCCGAGGCGGCATCGAGCAGATCGCCGAAGTCGGTGGACGTCCGGGCCGGGTGCATCACCGGGCCGGCCTTCTGCCCGTGGTCGACGACAGCCATGACGTCGGCCACGGTAGGCGCCCCGGGCGCCACTGGCGACCGGGGCGAGGGCCGGCCGCCGTCATCCGCCGTCGCGGGCCTGGCTGAGGGCCGATCGGCATCACCCGCCGGCGCCATGGCCACCGCCATGGCCACCATGATCGCCGACCGGGGGGATGGCGGCGCCGAAGGGGGTGCGGTCGGCGTCGGGCAGCAGGCTCACGCTGTTGCGGTAGATCGGCCTCCCGTCGGGCGCCAGGAACCGGTCCGGGAGCTGTCCCCGATTGCCGGCGAACCCACAGTCCCGGCGTTCGACGATGTTGCACTCGACGAGGGCGTCCATCGACCCCGGATCCCACGCCGCCACGTAGTCGGCGTGCAGGGTGCTGCCGGCCGGGGCGTCGTGCTGCACGTCGGATGACAGCCGCCATGGCCCGTTCAGGTCGAGGCCGTACCGGAGCACGTAGGTGACCTGGGGGATCCGGTACGGGTGAGACGCCGGGCAGTTGCTCGGCGAGCTCCCGCTCGCATAGGCGAGGTGGGAGGTGTTGTCGCTGCTGCTGAGGATCGGAGCACCGGCTCCGTCGACCGCCACGCACTCGGGGAACTTGATCGTCAACTGCAGGCTCGAGGTCGAGCCGCCGATCCTGAAGTGGTAGTCGGCCGCGTTGGCTACCCGCCGGGTGGCCAACATCTGGAGTCCAGCCGGGATCGGCTGGATCGTGGAGCGATCGAAGCCGGGCCCGCCGAACGACTTGTAGTACACGAACACCGACTCGGGCAGAACCGCCTCGCCGGACCCGTTGAACACCGCCGGCGTCCAGTACGACGACCGGTTGTTGGTTCCGCCCTCACAGGTCGAGTTGCCCGACGCCATCAGGCTCTCGCCGGTGCTGAACGCGTCCGATTCGGTGTTGCCCCAGAACATGTGGGCGTGGGCCGCTCCGGGCTGGCCGGGGAAGACGATGGCGTCATCGTGGGAGAAGTGGGAGATCGTGCAGTAGATGCGGACACCGTGGGCGCTCCCGGCCCCCGGCGGGCTGGAGGTGTCCATGGTCGTCGAGTCGCCACTGCCGATCGTGACTCGCCACACGTCGGGTGTCGGCGGACGGGGGTCCGTGGTGGGAGGCGGCTCGGTCGTGGTGACCGTCGGGGGCGGCTCGGGAGGGGGCACCGTGGGCGGCGGGACGGGTGTCGGGTCCGGATCGGAGGGCGGCGGCGTCGATGACGGAGTGGTCGGCGGCTCGGTCGTCGTCGGTCCCGGCTCGGTCGTGGGCGGCTCCGGGACCGGGGGAACCGTCATGGTCGGTGGCGGTGAGGTCGGTGGCGGTGAGGTCGGTGGCGGCGCCGGAAGCTCGGGCGCCGGCAACGTCGGCCACCACGGCGGACCCCACCGACCGATGAGCCGCCGCAGCCAGCCGGGGGCCGCTGAACCGTCGGCGGCCGAGGCCACCGGCTCGTGCGATGGGTCGCTGGCGCTGGTTGCAGGGTCGGCGACGATCACGACGGCGGCGAGGACGACGAGGCACAGGCCGACGGCGGCCATGCCATGACGGGTCGCTCGGGCGATGTTGATCGGATGGCGCATCGTTGGGGTACCCCCGGAATCGACGACGGTCGACCACAGGAACGAGTGCCACCACCCGTCAGGACACGGGCTGATCCGATTTTTCTCCCCGCCGGTCTCGTCAGTGGGCCGGATCAGGGTCGGCCGCTACTCGGCCAAGGAGGCGACGAGCTCCCGGCTGGCCTCGGCCAGGGCCGGCGGTAGCGGCGTGTAGCCCATCTCCTCGGCCTCGTCCTGGCCGTCGGTGAGGGCCCACAGCAGGAACTCGACCAGGGCCTCCCGCTCCTCGGCGTCGGAGATGTACGAGAGGTCGTCGTAGACGAGGATGTAGGTGTAGCCGGCGATCGGATACGAGTCGGGGCCCGGCGCATCGACGATCGACACCTTCTGGCCGGTCTCGTCGGGATCGGTCTGCTCCTCGGCCGCCTGCACACTGGCCGCGGTCGGCTCGACCGGCTGGCCGTCGCGGTTGATGAGGATCGCCGTGTCCAGCCCGGAGTTCTCGGCGTAGGCCAGCTCGATGTAGCCGATGCCACCGGGGCGGACGAGGAGCTGTTGGGCGACGCCGTCGTTGCCCTGCCCCCCTCGACCAGCCGGCCAGTCCGGGTCCTTGCTGGTCCCGACCTCGTCCCGCCAGCGGTCGCTGATCGTCGAGAGGTAGTCGGTGAAGATGAAGCTGGTTCCCGAGCTGTCGGCTCGGTGGGTGACCCGGAGCTCGGTATCGGGGAGGTCGAGGTCGGGGTTCAGCGCGGCGATCGCCGGGTCCCGCCACGACGTGATCTCTCCGAGGTAGATCGCGGCCAGGGTGGGCCCGTCGAGGATCAGGTCGCCGTCGAGTCCGGGGAGGTTGTAGGCGACCACGACCGGCCCGAGCACCATCGGGATCTCGAGGAGCGGCGCCGGGAGATCGCCCCGCTCGTCATCGTTGAGCAGGGCGTCCGAGGCGCCGAAGAGCACCTCGCGGCCGGTGATGGCGTCGATCCCGCCCCCCGACCCGATCGCCTCGTAGACGATGGTGACGTCGTGCTCCCGCTCGTACTGGGCGATCCACCGGTTGTAGAGCGGAGCGGGGAAGGTGGCACCGGCTCCGTGGACCTCGGTCTCGGCGCCGACCTGGTTCTGGAGGCCGAAGGCCATCGCCAAGGCGAAGGCGACCAGCACGCCCGGTCCGAACCACCGCTCGATGTGTCGACCCAGCGTCCCCATGTCAGCCCAACCCTTCCAGCCGCTCGACCACCTGGGCGGGCAGGCTGTCGGCCTGCATGCCGGTGTTGCGGAGCGCGTCGCGCTCCCCGTCGCGGGCCACCCGGTAGAGCAGCCGCTCCTTCAGCGAGCGCCCGATGCGGTCCACCTGTTGCTCCAGGAGGCTCATCTGCTCGGCGGCCATCTGCTTGCGGTGCTCGTAGTACCGGCGCAGGTCGGCCAGCTCCTCCGAGGGGAGCCCGCAGAAGTCGACGATGGCATCTCCCGAGTCGAGGACCTCCCGAGCCCCGGCGTAGACCGCCGAGACCTGGGCGTAGGTCGACGCGAGGAGACGGTTGCGGACCGAGCTCGGCAGGATCGACTTCGTGCGCCGGTGCCGGAGCCACCGCTCGGCCCGGAGCCGTTGGGGCAGCTCGAGGTCGGGCGTGTGCTCCCCGGACAGGATCCGACGCTCGGCCGAGCGCAGGTCCCACTCCAACTCACGGCGGCTCCCGAGGTCGAGACCACCGTCCTCGAACCGATGGCGGTAGATCCCTCCCTCCACGGTGAGGGCCCGGAGCCACATGAGTTGGCGGTTGACCTCGGCATCGTCACCCAGCGCGTCACGGGCCCGAACGACGCGCTTGTCGGCCAGCGCCAGCTCGGCCTGGATCTCGGAGCGGACCTTGGTGGTCACCGCCGGCCCCGTCATGTCGGCCATGTTCACGCTCTCGAGCCGATCGAGGGCAGCCCGCTTGGCCCGGACCTCGTCGTAGGCCGCCACGTAGTCGAGGATCGGCGACGGACGGTCGAGCCCGAGCCGCTTCAACAGCCACGCCATCGTGGTCCCGTTGACCAGGAGGGTGAACAGGATCATGGCGAAGGTGATGTCGATGATCTGCCACCGGAACGGGAAGGTCTGGGGCAGGCTGAGGGCGAGGGCGACGGCCACCGCGCCTCGCAGGCCGCCCCAGAACATGACGAGCTGGTAGGCCGGCGAAACCGGCCGCCGCCGGGTGACGAGATTGGTGCCGTTGATGATGAGCGCCACCGCAAGTGCCCGGGCCACCAACGCCAACGCGATGACCACCAACGCCGGGACCAGCAAACCCCGGGGGTTGGCCACGACGTTGCCGAGGAACGTCGTCACCGACAGGCCGAGCAACAAGAAGATGAAGCTGTTGGCGACGAAGGCGATGTTCTCCCACGACACCTCCAGGTGCTCCTTGACCCGGTGGCTGTAGAGGGCATCGCCGAAGTACCCGATCACGAGGCCGGCGCCGAGGACCGCCATCACACCCGAGGTGTGGAGGAAGTGCTCCGAGACGATGAACGCCCCATAGGCGACGACCGCGGTGAGGGCGATCTGGACCAGCGGCTCCTCACCGATGGCCCGGATCGAGATGGCCAGCAGGTACCCGAAGCCGAGGCCGACGACCAGCCCGCCGACGAACACGATCACGAAGTCGATCAGGCCGGCGGTCACCGTCGTGGTGTCGAAGATGCCGGTCACCACGACCGCGGTCACGATCTGGTAGACGACGATCGCCGTAGCGTCGTTGAGGAGGCTCTCGCCTTCGACCAGCACCGCCAGCCGCTTCGGTGCCCCGACCTCCCGGAAGAGGGCGATCA
Source organism: Acidimicrobiales bacterium (assembly GCA_965262175.1). GTDB lineage: Bacteria > Actinomycetota > Acidimicrobiia > Acidimicrobiales > SZUA-35 > CADEDH01. Next base: position 395,246 of record CBDHES010000002.1, read on the forward strand.
CCGCCACCGGATCGGTTGCCGACAGCAGGATGCCGAGAACGAGCGCAGAACCGAGCGGCATGCCGATGAGCTCCGAGGTGCCGAAGCCGATGATCACGATCGACAGCAGCAGGCCAGGGACGGCCAGCGCCAACGCCGGCACGATGTTCCTCAGGAGCAGGTGGACTTCGGTGTTGAACGCCGACTCGAAGATGAGGACGGGAATGAAGACGAAGAGGATCAGGTCCGGCCCGAGGGCGAAGGACTGGAGCGACTCCCCGATGCCGGGGATGCCGTCGCCGAAGGTGGCGAGCGCGACGCCGATGACCACGAGGCCAACGGTGTAGGGAAACCGCAGCCGCTTGAAGAGCAATGCCGAGACCGAGGCGAGGAAGAGCAGTGCCACCCCCGCCATGACCCCGTTGACCAACGCTTCGGCTTCCACGGCCGCCTCCCCTCGCTGTCACCGGACACTACGTGTCCCCGGTGGCCGTCGGGTGACGGGGCTGTGACGCTGAGGTTGACCAGAGTCGAAGCTTGCTCGATGACCGCCGATCAGCGGCTGATGCCGGCCTCCCGGAGCACGGCGGCCGGCACGCCGACCTCACGGAACGCGGCGTAGGAGATGCCCTTGCGCTCGGCGTAGGAACGGGCGACCTCGACGAAACCCTTCTCGAGCTCGGCCATGTCGATTCCCTGATCGAGGCGACCCATCTCCTCGGTGAGATCGAGCTCCTCCTGGGCGAGCTGCAGTCGGCGGAGGGGATCGGCCTCCTCCATCTCGGCTGCCACCGCTTCGAGCCGACGGCGGATCGACTCCTTCGTCCGTTTCCGCCCCCGCTTCGGGCGATTCGTCTCCAAAGCCTCCAGGTAGGCCCGAACGGCCCGCCCCTCGGCTCTACCGACGGCGAGCGCTTCCTTGTGCTCGTCGGTCATCGCAGTCTTGCCGCCTTTGGCAGCCATACCTTCCACCTCTCTCGTCCGCCTTCAACCGCTTGAACCAGGACAGAAATCCGAGAAATCCCCAGCGTAGCCCGGGGTCCGGTCGGCGCCGGGGACGCCAAGATGAGCCCTGGGGCGCCCGACGATCAGGCGGTGGTCGGTTCAGGTCGCTGGGCGTCGGTCGACGCCAGCGCCGCCTCGATACGGTCCAGCCGGTCGAGGTACCACTCGTTGCGCACGACCGTCCGGCCCGGCATCGACGCCAGGGCATCGTCGACGAGTTCGACGACCTGAGCCCGGTCGGCGGCCAGCTGCCGGAGGTCGAGCAGGGCGTCGACGACCCGGCTGGTGGACGTGAGGTCGCCGGTCACGGCCGCCCGGGCCGAGATCAAACGGGTCCGGAGCACGTCATCAACCATGTGAGCATCATCTCCTATCGGACGGATCGGTTGGCGTATCGAGCGTCGACGTAGCGGTCGGTGTCGGGGCGTTCACGGTTCGGTGTCGAGCATCGCTCGGAGATCGGCGATCGATCGACGTATGAGGCGGGAGACGTGCATCTGGCTGACGCCGACGTCATCGGCGATCTCCCGCTGGCTCCGCTCCTCGAAGAACCGGAGCTCCATGATCCGCCGCTCCCGGGGCGGCAGGCGGTCGAGGAGCCCTCGCACCAGCTCCCGATCCTCGAACGCGCAGGGACCGCGATCGTTCTCCCCCAGCGTGTCGGCGACGACACCCTGATCCTCGCCCTGCCGGGCGACCGGGGCATCGATCGAGTCGGCCCGGAACGCCTCGGCGGCCTCCATGGCGGCGAGGACCTCGTCGACCTCGGCTCCCACGGCCGTCGCCAGCTCGGCGATGGTGGGGACCCGGCCGAGCTCGGTGGCCAGACGATCGAGGGCACCCCGGATGGCGACCCCCAGATCCTGGTACTGGCGGGGGACTCGAACCGACCACGCCCGGTCGCGGAAGTAGCGCTTCAGCTCGCCGTCCATCGTCCGGCCGGCGAAGGTCGAGAACCGGACACCGACGTCGGGGTCGAATCGCTCGACCGCACCGATGAGGCTCATCCGAGCCACCTGCTCGAGGTCCTCGAGCGGCACGCCTCGATCGGCGTAGCGGCGGGCGAACGCCCTGGCCAGGACGAGGTGGGCCTCGACGAGGCGGTTCCGTAGCTCGACGGCCCCGGTTCGGCGGTACTCGACGAAGACCGCGTCGGGGACGTCACCCACGACGGGACTTGGTCAGCTGGAACCCGCCCCGTCCGCCAGCATCGAGATCGAAGGTGTCGACCGTCGCTCCCAGGATCGCCTGACCCATCTCGTCGACCGCCATCGCACCGGCACCGGGGGCGGTGGCCACGATGCGCAGCCGACCCCGATCGGCGACGAAGTCGATCGTCAGCACATCGTGGGGAACGGAGGCGGCGATCGTGATCGAGCACAGCTCATCGACCGCGATCTTGACGTCCTCCACCTCCTCGGCATCGAGACCGGCCTCGGCCGCCGCACCGGCCGCGGTGAGGCGAACGAGGTGGAGGAAGCGTGTCGCCGCCGGGATGACCAGCTGGACCGCCCAGCGATCGGTGGTATCGGACTGGCCGGCGGCGTCGCTCACGGCATCGAAGCGTAGGCCGGGACGGAGTCGACGGCCCGCCCGGGTGCGTGGCGGAAACGTAGGGTGAACCCGGGCGGGCCACCGACACAGGGGACTTGGCGTTCCCCCGTGGTGACCGCATACCCCGATCCGGGGCCGGCCCAAACCCGGCGGGTTGCCCGGCCGACGATCATCGTTCCAGGCGCTCCTTCAGCCGCCGGAGGTTGCCCTTCCAGACGAGCGTCAGGATCGGCCGAGCCACCCGGGCTCCGACCGGACCGGCCATCCACCACGGGAATGTCAGGTCCTCCTCCCACCGGAACTCGGTCCGGCCACCGCCGAGATCGGTGAGGATGAACTCGCCGGTCCCCTCGACCACGCCCACGTGGCGAACGCCCATGCGACGCTCGTCGTCCCAGGCGGTGATCTCCATGACGTCGGTCAGCGCCAGGGGGCCGATCTTGGTGTCGCACTCGAACCTCGTACCCGTCCCCTCCCGTTCGTCGGTGAGGAATCGGATCTCGGCTGCGTCCTGCATCCAGTCGACGTGGGACTCGATGTTGCGGACGTCGGCCCACACCTCGGCCGGACTCCGATCGATGATCGTCGTCACCACCACCGCCCGAGGCGACCGCGTCGGCGTCGGCACCGCCGTGCTGGTCGGGACGTCGCTGCCCGCCGGGCGTGGGTCGGTCGTCATGAGAGCCTCCGGTCGTCGCTCATTGATGTGGATCTACCCATTGTCGTGTCGGCCCAAACCCGTCGCGCAGGAGCGCAGGCTCCCCCGAGACGCCCATGACGTTTCACCGGCGCCACCTCTGGGAATGCCCGGAAGCGATGGAAGTCGACACCGTGCAAGCGGGCGACTCCGGGCGACAACCTCATGGCGGGCGGGCAACCATGCTCTACGGTGAGTCGATCGGGGACACCTTCGAGGCCCACGTCGAGCCGACCTACGCCGCGGCCGCCGACCTGCGCCACCGCGCTCGGCAGTGGCTGGAGGAGCAGCCCCTCGAGCGGGCGGTGATCGACGACGCCGAGCTCGTGATCGCCGAGCTGGTGGCCAATGCCGTCGATCAGCGACCGGCAGCCCCGATCAGGTTCGAAGCCGAGTTGGGCGACGGCTCGGTAGCGGTGTCGGTGGCCAACCGGTCGTCGGCGCCCCCGACGATCGACCTGCCGTCGAAGACCCCCCGGGGCCCGAAGGTCGACGGCTCGCTGGACGAGCGGGGTCGGGGCCTGTTGATCGTCGAGGCCCTGAGCGACGATCTCCTCGTGGTCCACGCCGACGGATGGACGACGGTGCGGTGTGTCGTGCCGACCTCCGAGCGAGCGGAGTCCGACGGGGGCGACTCGGCCTGAGCGAGGCGACGGTCAGCCCGGGCCGATCCGCAACGCCACGACCGCGATGTCGTCGGTACCCCGATCGTCGGCCATGCGGCGATCGACCAAGCGGTCGGCCATGCCCTCGAGTGGGCCGTCGTCGGCCGCCAGGTCGGCGACCAATCGGTCGAGGCTGCAGTCGATCGCCTCGTCCGGTGACTCGACGAGGCCGTCGGTGAACAACACGAGGACCCCGTCGGTGAGATCGATCTCGATCGACTCGAAGTCGGGGTCGCCGCCGATCCCGAGGAGCGGCGACGACGCCACGTCGACGAGCTCTACGGTGGTGCCACGTCGAAGGGCCGGCGGCAGATGCCCGGCCGAGAGGACCGACGCTCGCCCCCGACCCCGGTCGACGGTGACGGCGACGGCGGTCGCCACCAGGTCCTCGGCGGAGCAGAACCGGTTGAGGACGGCGAACGCCTCCGGCGCCGTGGCTCCCTGGTGGAACAGGGTGTGGCCCAGCGCCCGGACCCGACCCATGTCGGCCGCCGCCCGCACCCCCGATCCGGCCATGTCACCGACGACGATCACGGTGCGGTCACCGTCCTCGATCACGTCGTACCAGTCGCCCCCTATCCGGGTGGCGAAGGCGCCCGGCTGGTAGCGGATCGACAGTTCGAGGCCCGGCACCGCCGGGGGACGTATCGGGAGCAGCCACCGTTGGAGCTCGACGGCGAGGTGACGCTGCCGCTCGTACTCGGCGAGGCTCTCGAGCGCCCGCCGGGCGGTGGCGACGACCCGATCGAGGCCGTCCCGATCGACGAAGGCCGCCTCGGCCTCGCTGAGGTCGCCGACCACGAGTCGGCCCTCGATCCCCGACCGCTCCATTGCCAGCGAACGCCACAGCCACCGCCGGTCGTCGAGCCAGCCCTCGTCGTCCGGCCCATCGCCGAGGCGGGTCGTCTCGATCCGGTAGAGCTCCGAGTCGTCGAGCGATCCGACCCTGAACTCGACCGAGCTCGTACCCAGCCGGATCGACCCCGACACCGTCACCCGCCCGAACCCGACCAGGTGTCCCACCGCCCGGGCGGTCTCGCCGACGAGGGCGTCGAGGTTGTCCTCGATGTCGCCGGGCCCGCTCAGCACCTCCGACAACGCACCGTCCACGACCTGCTCGGCGGCCAGCAGCGCCTCGGCCCGGCGAAGCCGGGTGATGTCCTCCTGGGCGGCGACGTAGTGGGTCGTCGTGCCATCGGGTCCGACGACGGGATCGATGCTCCAGCTGATCAGGAACGGCTCGCCGTCGGCCCGGTAGTTGATCGCCTCGCCGGCGAAGGACCGTCCCGCCTCGAGGTCGGCCCGTAGCCGATCGAGGACCGAGCGGTCGGTGAGCGGACCCTGCATCAACCGGGGGGTGTCGCCGATGACCTCGTCGGCCGTTCGTCCGGTGATCCGACAGTAGGCCGGGTTGACGTAGACGATGCGCGGCCCCGGCGGGTCGAGCTCGGCGGTCGTGATGCAGGCCGCGGATTGGGTCTGCTCCAGCGCCGCCCGGAGCAGGGGAAGCAGGTCGTGGTCAGCCGAATGCCCCATAGCTGGCCACCGAGCTTACGCCCCGCCATCGGCCGGTGCTGGGAACGTGACGACCGGCTCTCGCCTTGCCGGTGCCGGTCAGCCGGCGATGTCGAGCTCGGCGGTGAGCCCGGTGATGTCGAGCAGCTTCACCACGGTCTGGCTCGGGGCCACCAGGACCAGGGACCCGCCGCCCTCCCGCTGTCGCTTGTGGGCCCGGACGATGACCCGGAGACCGGACGAGTCGACGAACGTCACCCGGGACAGATCGATCGAGACCCGGGCCCCGGGCGCCATCGCCGCCAGCGCGTCGTCGAGGAACGGCGATGTGTGGGAGTCGATCTGCCCATCGGCAACGACGATGGGCGGATCGTCGTCGCCGACCGTCACCGTGAGGTTGTCGAGCGAGGCCACGAGCCGCAGCGTAGCGCCACCGACTCCACCGGTGAGGCTCCATCGATCACCGTCTGGCCCTGGCACGTCGCGGGGAGTCACCGGCGGAGCGCGGCGAGGAGCTCGCCGACGGTGTGGTGGGCTTCGAGGGGGTGACGGAGCGGTCGGCTGCGGTCGATCTCGTAGTGGTTCCGGCGCCCGACCCGCTCCCGGGTTACGTAGCCGGCGGCCTCGAGGTCATCGAGGATCTTCTGGACCGCCCCGATCGTGATCCCCACCGCGTAGCTGATGTCACGTTGGCGAAAATCGGGGTTGTGGTCCAGTGCGACCAGGACGTGGGCATGATTGGTGAGGAAGGTCCAACCGGGGCGATCCGGTTCCGGGTCCATCAACTCATCGAGCGCGGTCCGGACCGAATCCCCGACAGCGCCCGATGGGCGGTCCGGCGTGGGGTCCCCTGAAGCCATCACCGGTTGAATAACACACCAATCTAGATTGGTCAATACCATTGAACTTTTCTGCCCCAATGTGTAGGCTCCAGGCCATGCGAGGCCAACCTGTCCAGACATACCCCGTGTCGTGATCTGGCTACTCCTCGTTTCTCACCTGGCGGTGACGGCGCTCATCGCGGTCGTCGGCGAGCGACTCGGTCGCCTCAGCCTGCTGCTGGCCGCGGTACCCCCGGCGGTCACCGCCGTGTGGGCCACGCTGCAGCTCTCGGCTGACGAGCCGGCGACGGCCAACCTCACCTGGGTCGAAGGCCTCGACCTCGAGCTGGCCTTCCGGATCGGCGACCTCGCCAGCGCCCTGACGTTGCTCGTCTCCGGCATCGGGGCACTCGTCTTCGTCTACGCGTTCGGCTACTTCGGGCCCGGGACGGCCCGGCTCGGCTCCTTCACCACCGCCCTCCTGGCCTTCTCGACCTCGATGCTCGGCCTCGTCTGGGCCGACGGGATCTGGACGCTGTTCATCTTCTGGGAGCTGACCTCGGTCACCTCGTTCCTGCTCGTGGGCCACAAGAACACCGATCCGGCGGTGCTGGCCGCCGCACGACGGGCGCTGATGATCACCGGGGGCGGCGGCCTGGTGCTCCTCGCTGGCCTGCTCGTCCTGGCCGACGCCGCCGAGACCACCCGGCTCAGTGAGCTGGCTCCGGTCGACGGCACGGCGGCGGTCGTGGCCGCCGTGCTCATCATGGTCGGAGCAGCCACCAAGTCGGCCCAGGTTCCGTTCCACGTGTGGCTCCCCGGGGCGATGGCCGCCCCGACCCCGGTCAGCGCCTACCTCCACTCGGCGACCATGGTCAAGGCCGGTGTCGTCCTGGTGGCCGTCACCGGGCCGGCGCTGACCGACGTGACGGCATGGCGAGCCCTCGGGATGGCCCTCGGCGTGGCATCGATCCTGTGGGGGGCGATCGGCGCCCTCCGCCACCGCGACGCCAAGCTGATCCTGGCCTGGGGAACCGTCTCCCAACTCGGCCTTCTCATCACACTCCTCGCCGCCGGCTCGGCCAAGGCGGTGTTCGCTGCGGTCTCGATCCTCGTGGCCCACGCCCTGTTCAAGGCGGCGTTGTTCCTCGTGGTCGGCGAGATCGACATCCGGACCGGCACCCGCGACATCGACCAGCTGGGCGGTCTCGCCCGATCGATGCCGATCGCCTTCGCCGTGGCTGCGGCGGCGGCCCTCTCGATGGCCGGCGTGCCGCCGTTGCTCGGGTTCGCCGCCAAGGAGGCGGCCGTCGAGGCCGTCCTCGGTCTGGATGGCTTCGAGGAGATCCTCGGCTGGATCGGCATCGTCGGCGGATCGGTGCTGACGGTGGCCTACACCACCCGGTTCCTCATCACGGTCTTCGGATCCGGCCCCGACACCGCGGTCGCCCCCCGCCGCTGGGCCATGACGATCCCAGCCGTCGTGTTGGGGGCGGCCGGCGTGCTCGGCTACCTCGCCCTCGGGGTCGTCGACGACGTCGTTTCCCCGGCCGCCGTCGAGCTCGACCAGAAGGCCGATGTGTACGAGCTGCTGCGCTGGCCCGGGTTCACCGAGGGGCTGGCGATCTCGGCCGGCATCGTGGCTGCCGGGGCGGCCCTGGGGTTCGTGGCGGCCGGCTGGTCCGCACCTGCCCCCCGCCCGATCGGGGCCGAGGCGGCCGACGACGCCCTCGACGGGGTGCTGGCCCTGGCTCGCCGGGTTTGCGGGATCGTGCAGCACGGTTCTCTTCCCATCTACGTGACGACGATGGCGGCCACCGCTGCGGTCGCCGCCATTCCGTTCCTCGGCGGCCTCAGCACCGACCGGCTCGTGTGGGCCGATCACGCCATGCAGGCCGTGCTGGCCGGCGCCGTGCTGGCGGCGGCCCTCGCCGCCGGCTTCGTCCAGTCGCGCCTGGGCGCAGCACTGGCCCTCGGCGCGGTCGGCATCGGCGTGTCGGGGCTGTTCGTGGCCCATGGGGCGCCCGACCTCGCCCTGACCCAGCTCCTGGTCGAGACGGTGATCGTCGTCGGGTTCGTGGTCGGCCTCGGCCGACTCGATCGGAACTTCCCCCCGGCCTTCTGGCGACAGAAGCGGCTGATGGTGGCGGCGGCCGGCAGCGTGGCGGTGATGGCCGGGATGGTTGCTGCGTCCGGCGATCCGACGGGATCTCCACCGCTCGAGGCCCTGACGACCGGGTCGGTCGACGAAGGGGGAGGCAACAACATCGTCAACGTGATCTTGACCGACATCCGAGCCCTCGACACCCTCGGCGAGGTGGTGGTGCTGGCCACGGTGGCGACCGGCATTCTGGCGCTGGCCAAGGCCCGGCTCCCGCGACCGACCCCAGCGCCCGAGCCGGCCGACCTCGAGGAGGCTTCCGCGTGATCCGCTCCCACTCCCCCGTCGCACGAATCGGCATCCAGGCCGCGAGCCCTCTGGCCCTGGTGATCGGGGTCTATCTCCTGTTCGTCGGCCACAACAAGCCCGGTGGAGGGTTCGCCGCTGGGCTGGTGTTCGGTGCGGTGCTCGCCCTGCGAACGATCGTCGGCCTCCAACGGCCCCGGGGTGCCAACCGGATGATCGCCTGGGGTGTGCTCATCGTCACCGTCCTGTCGGCCTCGACACTGGTCTGGGGCGAGACCCTGCTCGATCAGGTGGTGATCTCCTATGACGTGCCGCTCCTGGGCAAGGTCAAGTCCGGCTCGGCCCTGCTGTTCGACATCGGGGTGACCACGATCGTCGTCGGGCTCATCCTGGCCGTGCTCGATGGCCTCGGTGCGCCGTACCTGTCGGAGCCGTCCTCGGCGGCCCCGTCGGCGACCGGATCGACGGCGACGTCTGGGGAGTCGATCGTCGAGGCCGGAGGCCAGCGGTGAGCGCGGCACTCGTCCTCGCCGTCGGGGGGCTGACCGGCGTCGGGTTGTACCTGATCACGAGCCGGGCCCTCAGCCGGATCGTGCTCGGCTTCTCGCTTCTCGGCCACGCCGCAGTGCTGGCCCTCCTGGCCGCCGGCGGTGCAGCCGGGGACGCCCCGATCGCCGACCAGACCACGGCCGCTGACACTGCGAACCCGGTACCCCAGGCGCTGGCTCTGACCGCCATCGTCATCTCGTTCGGGCTGACCCTGTTCCTCCTCGCCCTGGCCGGCCGGCAACAGGCCCTGGCCGGGGACGACCTCGTCGAGGACGACATCGAGGACCGGCGGGTCGCCGAGAGCATCGACGAGCCGACCGCCGACGACGACGCCGGGGCGGTGGCGGCCTGATGACCTGGCTCGTGGCGACCACGATCCTCGCTCCCCTGGTCTGCGCGGCCATCGGCCTCCTCCTCCGCAACCACGCCTTCAGCCGTGACCTGGCCACGATCGGCGGCCTCGGCGCCGCCGCCGCGGCATCGGTCGCCCTCCTGCTCGGCGTCGAGGACGGTGGCACCCACGTGGTCCGGGTCGGTGGCTGGGATCCCGAGCTGGGGATCGTGCTGGTGGCCGACCTGTTCGCCGGGTTGGTCCTCCCGGTCGCGTTGCTCATCATCTTCGTCGTCGAGATCTTCGCCATCGGCCAGCGGCGGACAGCGTGGGGGGCCAACCCCGAGCTCAGTGGGCCGCTCGTCGGCGTGCTGACCAGCGGGGTGTCGCTCGCCATCCTGACCGGCGACCTGTTCACCCTCTTCGTGGCCTTCGAGCTGATCCTGGTGTCGAGCTACGTGCTCCTGACCCACCAGGGCGAGCGAGATCAGGTCAGGGCCGGCATGACCTACGTCGTGCTCAACCTGCTGGCCTCGACCTTGTTCCTGATCGGGGTGGCGTTCGTCTACACGGCCACCGGCACGATCAACATGGCGCTGTTGGCCGAGCGGATCCCCCAGCTCGACGACGCCGTCCGCCTGGGGATCGGTGCCTGGTTCATGGTGGTGTTCGGCACGAAAGCCGCCGTCTTCCCCCTGTTCTCGTGGCTCCCGGGCTCGTACCCGACGGCGCCCACCACGATCACCGCCGTGTTCGCCGGTCTCCTGACCAAGATCGGCATCTACTCGATGATCCGCTTCCACACCCTCACCGGCATGGACGACCTTGGGCCGGTGATGCTGATCGTGGCCGGGCTGACCATGATCATCGGGGCGCTGGGGGCGCTGGCCCAATCCGACGTCAAACGGATCCTGTCGTTCCACGTCATCAGCCAGATCGGCTACATGCTGATGGGGCTGGGGCTGTTCTCCACCGCGGGAACGACCGGGGCCATCCTGTTCCTGATCCACCACATGCCGGTGAAGACGGTGCTGTTCCTGGTCGGGGGGCTCATCGAGAACCACGAGGGCACGAGCTCCCTCGACCTCTCGGGGGGTCTGGCCGCCAGGCGTCCGCTGATCGCCCTGCTCTTCGCCGTCCCGGCCCTCAGCCTGGCCGGGCTCCCGCCGTTCTCGGGGTTCGTGGCAAAGCTGGCCGTCATCTCGGCCGGCATCGACGAGGCGGCGATCGGCGTTGTGGTGGCGGCCCTGGTGGCCGGCGCTCTCACCCTCCTCTCGATGACCAAGATCTGGGTCGGGGTCTTCTGGGGCCGGGACGCCGACAACTCGGTGGCGCCGCCTATGCCGGCCATGAACCGGCGCAGCATGCAGACCGCCACCGGCCTGGCGGTGGCCGGAACCCTGGCCATCTCCCTCTTCGCCGGCACGCTGCTCGACTGGTCGGGCCGGGCGGCCGCCGATCTCCGGGAGCCGAGCACCTACGTCGAAGAGGTCCGCTCGTGACCGGTCCGATCACCGTCCGACGGGTGGTGACCGTGGTCGCCCTGACGGCGGCATGGTGCGGCCTCTGGGGCAGCGTCACCGTGGCCAACGTCGCCTCGGGGCTCGTGGTCTCGGTGGCGGTCCTGGCGACCGGGTTCGGAACGAGCGGCCAGGGAGGCATCCGGTGGATCCCGCTGCTGCGGCTCGGGTGGCTCGTGCTGGTCGACCTCACCCGATCGACGGTCGACGTGGCCTACGAGATCCTGACCCCGACCGACCACACCGAGGAGGGGATCATCGCCATCGAGCTCCCGGGGGCCAGCCGCCACCACCACCTCCTGCTGACCGTGGCCATCACCCTGACCCCGGGCACCGCGGTGGTCGACGTCGACTCCGATACCGGGACCGTGTACCTCCACCTCCTCCACATCGACCAGCGCGAGAGTGTCGAGGCCCACACCCGGCGCTTGGCCAACCTCGCCTGCGAGGCGCTCCCGGTCACCGATCGGGCGGAGGTGGCGGCGTGATCCTCTCGGTGCTCGCCCTGGCCGGGTTCGCGGTCGCAGGGCTGTGTGGGGCGTACCGGATCCTGGCCGGTCCCCACCTGGCCGACCGGATCATGGCCCTCGACGTGACCCTGGTGTCGTTGATGGGGGCGATCGTCATCGACGCCGCCCAGCGTGACGACATCACCTACCTTCCGATCCTGGTCGTCCTCGCCATCATCGGCTTCACCGCCACGGTGGCCGCCAGCCGGTTCCTCGAGCACGAGGACGCCACCCCCAAGGCCTCAGGAGGCCCCCGATGATGCTCGTGGCCGAGGTCGTGATGGTGCTGGGGGCCGTCGTCGCCGTCCTGGCCGGCATCGGCCTCCTCCGGTTCTCGACCCCCTACGCCCGCCTCCACGCTGCGGGCAAGGCGAGCCCGGTGGCGTTCGTGGTGGCCGCTATCGGGGCCGGCCTGGTCTTGGGGTGGAGTGGCGCGGCGTACCTGATCATCGCGTCGATCGCCATGGTCGTGACGCTCCCCCTCGGCGTCCATCTGCTGTTCCGAGCGGTCCACCGAACCGAGCACATCCCGCTCCAGGTCGACGAGTTGGCCCCGGCCGAGGTCGCCGCCGAGCAGGCCCGGAGCGCTACGTCCTTCGAGCGTCGTTCTTGATGACGTCGGCCCCCGATGGGTCGACGACCATCCCATGCACCCACTGATTGTGGGCGTGGCCGACGTGCTGATGACCGAACGCCGCCTGGAGCGCCATGGGGAAGCCCATGGCGTCGACCGAGGCGTTGACCGACATCTTGGCCAGTTTCAGACCCATGGCCGGTCGGCTGGCGATGCGCGTCGCCAGAGCCAGCGTCTCGGCCTCCAGATCCTCCCGTGGCACCACCCGGTTGACCATCCCGGCCGCCTTGGCTTCCTCGGCACCGAACGCCTCGCCGGTGAACAGCAACTCCTTGGCCCGGCGGGCCCCGAACTCGAAGGCGTGGGCGAAGTACTCGACGCCGTTCACCCCGAACGCCACGACCGGATCGGAGAACGTGGCGTCGTCCGACGCCACCACCAGATCGCACGGCCACACCAACATGAGGCCTCCGGCGATCACCTTTCCGTGGACCTGGGCGATCGTCGGCTTGGGCACCTGCCGCCAACGCTGACAGAAGCCGAGGTAGATCTCCTCTTCCCGGGCCATCATCCCATGAGCCCCCGGCTGGTCGAACCCCGCGACGGGGCCGACGGTGTCGAAATCGTCGAAGCTCGAACGGTCGCGGAGGTCATGGCCCGACGAGAAGTGCTTCCCGTTGGCCCCGAGGATGATGACCTTGACGTCGTCGTCAGAGGCCGCCACGTCGAAGGCGTGGGTGAGCTCGTAGAGCATCTGCTTGTCTTGCGCGTTGGCGACCTCGGGCCGATCGAGCATGATGCGAGCGACCGCCGGAGCGGCGATCTCGTAGGTGATCGCGTGGTAGGTGCCGTCCTCGGTCATGGCCGTTCAGGCTAGTACCTGCCCGTCGGCCGATTCAGTTCGATCGGGGCCGCAGCGGCCGCGAGGTCGGCGGTGCCGCTCCTGGCGACGCAGATCGACGAGTCGCCCGAGATCGGGTGACCACTCCCCGACGCAGGGCGTGCGGGGCTGGCCGATAGGGGGGCGCCACCGGGATTTCCCGGATGTCGGTCGGACGGAACGGCGCCAGTGTGGGTCGCGAGTGGCGTCGGACGACCGGCGCACCTGGAGGGGATCATGATCGACGGGGCGCTGTTGGAGATCGAGGGATTGCACGAGCTGCGCGAGATCGGGCGGGGCGGGTTCGCGACCGTGTACTCCGGCTATCAGCGGTCGCTGAATCGACGAGTGGCTGTCAAGGTCTTTGCAGCCTTCGATGAGACCGGCCACCGGCGCTTCCATCGCGAGGTCCGGTCGATGGGTACCGTTGACGCCCATCCTCACGTCGTGAAGCCGTTGACCACGGGCGTCCTGGGGCCGGATCAGCGACCGTTCCTGGTGATGGAGTACATGGCGGGCGGTTCGCTCCAAGAGCTGATCGACGAGCGGGGGCCGCTCCCGGTCGACGACGCCATCGCGCTGGTGCTCCCGATCGCCGACGCGCTGGGCCACAGCCACCGGTTGGGCGTGCTCCATCGAGACGTGAAGCCGGCCAACGTCTTGTTGTCGGCGACCGGCATGGTGAAGCTCGGCGACTTCGGCATCGCCGCGATACGGGAAGCGACCCTGACCGATGTCGTGTCGTTCTCGCTGGCCTACGCCCCGCCGGAGACCTTCGACCACCGCGCCGGCGAGGATCCTCGAGATGAGCGCTCCGATCTCTACTCCCTGGCCGCCACCCTCTCGGCGCTGGTGTCCGGTCACGCCCCTTTTGCCGCCTCCGCCGGTGACTCGCCCGCCGTTCAGATGGTCCGAATCATGGAGCAGCCCGTACCCGTCCTCGGCCACCGCGCGCTCGACGCGTTCCTGGCCACGGCGATGGCCAAGCGCCCTGCCGACCGCTTTCGGACCGCCGACGAGTTCATCGAGGCGTTGCATCGGGTCGAGGGAGAGGCCCCGGCCCCGGTCGAGGCGACGGCGATCCCAGCGGCGAGTCCCGGCCACGGCTGGGCACGCCCCGTCGCATCGGATCGGCCCGTTCACCGACCCAGGTGGCGGCGCCCGGCCGTCGTGGTTGCGGGGGCGGTGCTGGTCGCAACCGTGCTCGTGGGCGCCGCGCTCGCTGGAGCTCTACCGCCGAGCGACCCCCCGGACGTAGCCCTTCCGTCGCCAAGCGGCACGTCGCCAGCCGATCCTGAGGAGGCGACCGAATCGACCGAGCCGGGAACCGGGGACCTCGACCTGCCGTCGCCAGGCCCCGATGAGCCGAGCGACGAGCAGGGCCCGGCCGGAGAGATCAGCGACGAGGACCCGACCGACGGGGCCACCGCGACGTTCGACGGTCATACCGGGTCGGTCACCACGCTCACCGTGCTTTCCGACGGAAGGGTCGCCTCGATCGACACCGATGGCACGGTGCTGGTCTGGGACCCACTCGATGCACAGTCGCCTCCGGTCACCTACCGAGGCGAGTTCGGAGCGATCGGGGGACCACTGGCCGCTCTCCCCGACGGCCGACTGGTCGTCCGCGGCCCGGACCAGACCGTGCACGTCTGGGACCCGGCCGATCCGAATGCGGCGCCGGTGGTCTTCACCGGGCATGACCGAGAGATCCGAGCTGTGGCGGTGCTCGCCGACGGGCGGGTGGCGACCGGCAGCTACACGTCATTCTCGGACTTCACCGGCCGGGTGCTCGTGTGGGATCCGGCCGATCCCGGCGCCGAGCCGATCGTCTACCGGGGGCACGCGTCAGAACTGAACGCCATTGTCCAACTCCCCGACGGTCGAATAGCTTCGGCCAGCGGCGACCAGACCATCCACGTCTGGGATCCCGACGAGGCCGACGCCGACGCCGTGGTGTTCACCGGTCACCGCAGCACGGTCATCTCGCTGCTCGCGCTACCCGATGGCCGGGTGGCCTCGGGTGGCCTCGACCGCACGGTCCACATCTGGGATCCCGATGCACCCGATGCCCCCGGCGTCGTGTTCGAGGGGCATCGCTCGGGGACCGACGGTGTCTACGCCCTAGCCCTGCTAGACGACGGCCGGATCGCTTCGGCCAGCCCGGTCGACTCCGTCGTCGCCGAGGACCCCACGCTGCCCGGCCGGGGGACCGTCCTGGTCTGGGACCCCGATGCACTCGACGCTGCCCCGATCGTTCATGCCGCCCACGAGCCCGGGCCTGCACCAACCGTCGCCGCAGCGGTCGTGGCGCTGGGCGATGGTCGCCTCGCCTCGACTGTCGGGGGAAACCAGATCCACGTGTGGAACCCCGACCTCGTCGGCTCGGGGGTCGGCTCCCCGAGCCCCTAGGACGGCTCGGCGAGCTCGTTCTCGATGTCGTCGATCAGCTCCCGGACCACGGCCGACTCGGTGCGAGACCCCGTTCGGGCCACGGTGAGAGCCGGCGGTAGCGGCGCCACATCCGCCGCCCGGGGCCACTCGACCACGTCGCCGGTGACCCACCGTTCCCCGATGGCGGCCACTCCGAGGCCGAACTCGACCGCCGAGAGCACGCTCGAGGTGCTGGGGCCGGAGAACGCCACGTGGTAGGGCACCCCGGCCTCGGCAAGGGCGGCCTCGGCCAGCGGGCGGTAGAAGCCGTGCTCCCCGAAGGTGATGAGCGGCACCTCGCCGTCGGCGTAGATCCAGTCGGGGGCGCAAACCCACACCAGCTCGCTCTCCCACAGCACCGTGTCGGTCGGGCGGGCGTCCTCAGGGCTGATCTGCAGCACGGCGACGTCGAGGTCACCTCGCCGCAGCATCTCGTCGAGCCATCGGGCCCGGTCGACGAAAAGCACGATGCGGACCTTGGGGTGGGTTCGGTTGAAGCGGGCCA
Source organism: Acidimicrobiales bacterium (assembly GCA_965262175.1). Lineage (GTDB taxonomy): Bacteria > Actinomycetota > Acidimicrobiia > Acidimicrobiales > SZUA-35 > CADEDH01. The sequence continues at coordinate 411,190 of CBDHES010000002.1, forward strand.
GCACGTTGCGCATGCAGAACTCGCTTACCTCCTCGGTCGAGCCGAACCGGACCCGACCGGTGAGGTCGGAGCTACCCAGCCGCCCGACGGCCTCGTCGTGGAGGTCGACGATCGATCGGGCGTAGCCGAGGAGCTCGTGGCCGTCCTGGGACGGTCGGAGCGAGCGTCCATCGCGGACCAGGAGGTCCCGACCGACCCGCTGCTCGAGCCGCTTGATCTTCCAGCTCACCGCCGACTGGCTCATCCCCAGCGACTCGGCGGCGCGGGTCATGCCGCCCCGGTCGACGACGGCCAGGAGCACCCGGAGGGACTCGACATCGAGTTGCAGGGACACCGTTCAACCTCCCACCGAAACATGACAGATACATCTGAAAACTATCGAGAACATTGGGTTGCCGACATGGTGGGCGAGGACGATAGTGAAGCTATGAAGCAGTCACCTCCCGCCCCGACGACCTGGCCCGGCACCGCTGCGGTCAGGGATGCGCTCGGTCCGGGCCTGCAGGTGTCCAGCTCCCTCGATCGGGTGCTGGCTGCCGTCGCTCGGCCCGCTACGCAGCGCTGATCCAGCTCGCCCCGGGTCACACCCGGACGAGTAACGACACGACGTAGCCGTCGTCGACCGAGCCGGCCACCATGGCCAGCTGGTCCTCCCATCCGTCGCTGAATGCGCCGTCCTCGGCCAAGGTCAGCTCGGCCAGCCATCGCTGACTCTCGCCGTAGCGACCGTCGGCGAACACCACCTCACAGTCGGCCCGCGGCAGCGCGAGCTGGCTCGTCTTGATGGCCGTCGCCCCGGTGGCGGCATCGTCGAGCGTCGGGTAGACCTCGAGGTGGCAATGAGGCCATCGACCCCGGTAGCAGCCGGGGAACACGGTCGTGAACGCAAGCCGGCCGGCATCGTCGGCGACCTGTACGCCGCGAAGGTAGTTCTGGTCCTCGATCTCGTAGACGGAGTACTGGCCGTCGGCGGTGCAGTGCCAGAGGTAGATGGCGGCGCCGGGGATCGGCTCTCCGGTGGCGGCGTCGACGACCGTCAGGTGGAGGGTGGTGGCCACCCCTTCCGCCACGCCGGTCAGGCCGCCGATGCTCGGTCGGAGGTCGGACCGGACGACCCCGTCGATGTCGAGCACGTTGGGGCCGTTGGTCCCATCGGCCGGGAACGGGCCGGCGGTCTCGTCGGGGATCTCCGCCCCGGGCGACGATTCGAGGACCGGCGCGTCCGCCAACGGGCCGTCGCCGCCTACCGCCCCGCTCCCCTCGTTGGTGCCGGCCCCCGAACCCCCGGCCGCGTCCGTCGCCGACGGGGTGCTCGTCGTCGCCCCATCGAGCGTGGTGGTCGCGCCATCGTCCCGGCCCGGGTCGGTGCTACAGGCCGCCAACAGTCCACCCAAGCCGACGCCTCCCACCCAGCGGAGGGCGCGGCGGCGGTCGATGAGACGCGGTAGATCGCGGCCGAGACCCCCGAAATCGTCGTGGCGACCGGCGGCGTCGGGGGTCGGGTCGAGGTCGGACGTCATCAGTGCGCTCCTTTGGCGTCGATGGCCGCCGACCGGACGGCGACCTGGGGCCACCGTCCAGTGCACCACGGCCGGCCCCTCGCCGGGGTTCGGGGGCCGACGCGAACGGACCGCTCCGGGACGGGACGAGAAAAGGCCAGGGCGCCGCTGGGGGGAGGGCGGCACCCTGGCCGTTCGAGGTGTACCCAGGCGCCGGAGGGCCGAAACACCGACGTCGAAACTTGGGTGAAACGGCCTACGCTGGCGCTCCTTTTGCAAAGTTCTTTACTTCCCGCTCGGTCGTGCGAGACTGGGGCTCGATCCCGTCGGGACGGCACGACCGGCCGTGGGATCGACGATGGTCGACCCGACCGTCGAGAGAGGCATCGGTCGGGTCCGCGGCTCACCGCCTCGTGGTCGATGTCACGGTGAGCTGCGGATCCCCGGTGGCGGCCGCCGCCCGTACCTGCGGCGGTGTTGATTGGGGGTCAGCGACGTCAACCGCTTGAAGGCCCGTCGGAAGCTGGCCGGGTCGACGAAGCCGACCCGCTCCCCGATCCGCTCGACCGGCAACGAGGTCTCCTCCAGCAGTCGGCGAGCAGCGTCGATGCGGACCTGCTCCAGGTACTGCTGGGGACTCATCGACAGCGCGGCGTTGAACCGCCGGGCCAACGTCCGTGAACTGACCCCGACCGTTGCCGCCAACCCGGCGACGGTCAGCGGTTCCACGCCCTCGTCCTGAATGGCGGCCTGGGCCCGGTGGACGATCTCGTCGTCGTGGTGTCGGTGGAGGGCGGCAAGGGAGAAGGGCCGTTGCGAGTGTCGATCGCTGTCGAGCAGCATCAGCCGTATGGCGGCGTTGGCCCGCTCGGTACCACCGAACCGGCCGATCAGGTAGAGCACGAGGTTGAACGCCGTCGTCGAACCCCCCGACGTGATCACGTCGCCCTCATCGACGACGATCGCCTCCGGCGACACGTCGACCGACGGGTGGCGGTCGGCCAGCGCTCCGGCGGCCACCCAGTGGGTGGTGGCCCGGCGACCGTCGAGCAACCCCGCCTCGGCGAGGACGAAGGCCCCGGTGCAGGAGCTGGCGACCGTCGCCCCGTCCCGGTGCCACCGACCGACCTGCTCGACCCACCCGACGTTTCGGGCGAGCGACCGGTCGACGTCGTCGGCCAGGCCCGGTACGACGACGAGGTCGGGGGTTGGTGCCAGGCCAGCGTCGAGGGTCGGTTGGAGGTGGATGCCGTTGGCGAACGGCACCGGCGCCGAACCACCGAGGCCGAGCCCGTGGACGGTGAACAGATCGGGAGCCGCCGGTTCGCCGACGAAACGCCAGGCATCGTTCGACTTGGTCATCGTGTCGAGCACCGACAGGGTGTTGATCGCCGCCGCATCGGCGATGGCGGTGACGTAGACCAGCACTGGCCGATTTTGCCTCGTTGTTGTCGGATCCGCCACTGGGCGGGCACGGCGCCGATTCGTACCGTCGACGTATGAGCACCGACGCTGCCGCCCAGTTGGCCATGACCGCCAACGTCGCCACCCTGATCGTTCTCGCCCGCTGGCTGTTCGTGCCGTGGAGCCGACGCCAGAACCTGGCGACGGCGCTGCTCCCCCTCGTCGCCATCCACACCGGCCGGACGGTGGCGCTCCAGCTCTACTCCGCCCAGGCCAACGGGTTCGACGTCACCGACAGCACCCGCAACGAGATCGTCTGGGGCGATGTTGCCGGCGCGGCGTTGGCCGTGGTGACGCTCATCCTGTTGTGGCTCGCCCCCCGCTACGCCCGACCGGTGGCCTGGGTGCTGGTCGTGGCCACCGTGGTCGACCTGGCCAACGCCCTGATCGAGGGCATCCGGGAGAGCCTGTTGGGTAAGGCGACCGACGTGTCGTGGTTGATCCTCACCTTCTACGTGCCGCTGCTGTGGGTGTCGATCGGACTCATCGCCTGGCTCCTGGCGACCCGCTCCGGCCCCGTCGGGCGCGCCCCGGTCGCCGACGAAGGGGGCCGGCATTGAGATCGACCGTCGTCTCGGACGAGCGCTCACCGCCGACGGCTGCTCGACGTGGGGCGCTTGGGTGACGGCTCGCTCGGGGTCGGGAGGATCGACGAGACTGTCGGTCATGAGCACCTCGACCGATCACCCGTCTCCGGACTCCTCGATCCGTACGTTCTGCCGGATCTGTGAGCCGTCGTGCGGGCTGGTGGCCGACGTCGATGACGGGAGGTTGGTGGCGCTCCGGCCCGATCGGGAGCATCCGATCACCCAAGGTTTCGCCTGCCGCAAGGGGCTGGCGATGGTCGACGTCCACCACGACCCGGACCGACTCGATCATCCGCTGATCCGCTCGGGGGACGGGCGGTGGCTCCGGGCCAGCTGGGACGAGGCGATCGCCGAGGTGGTCCGCCGCCTCGATGCCGTGCGGTCGGCCAACGGGCCCGACGCCCTCGGCGCCTACACCGGCAATCCGCTGACCTTCAACGCCCTCGGCCGCCAACACATCGACCACTTCCATCAGCTGGCCGGCATCACCCGCCAGTTCTCGTCGGGGACCCAGGATTGCGCCAACAAGTTCGTGGCCAGCGAGGCGGTGTTCGGGACCTCGACCGTGCACCCGATCCCCGATCTGGACCACACCGATCTGTGCCTGGTGATCGGTGAGAACCCCCGGGCATCGCAGGCGTCGTTCTACTCGATCCCCAACGTCCTGGGCCGGATGCGGCGCCGGGCGGCCGAGGGCGCCCGGTTCGTGTTCATCAACCCCCGTCGGATCGAGCGCCCGGAGGACGGGATCGGCGACACGGTCCAGCTACGGCCCGATACCGACGTGTGGTTCCTGGCGGCGTTCCTCCACGAGCTCGACCGGCTCGGCGGGTTCGACGACCGGGTCCTCGGCCGTCACGCGACCCGGGTCGCCGAGCTGCGAGCCTTCATCGGTCACTGGTCGCCGGAGCGGGTCGCCCCGATCACCGGGATGGCGGCCGAGACCGTCCGGGAGCTGGCCGCAGCCTGGGTCGCCACCCCTCGGGCGTCGATCCACGCATCGACCGGGCTCAACATGGGCCGTCAGGGAACGCTGGCCTACTGGCTGGTCCACATGGTCAGCTTCGTGACCGGCCGACTCGACGTCACCGGCGGCAACCTGAAGAGCGACGGGTTCTACCCCAACGCCACCGCCGGCGTGGCCGTGACCGAGCAGATGTACCACGACACCGAGTTCGGGCGACTGCGCCGGGGACGCCTGCCCGGCACCCTGCTCCCCGACTCGGTGCTCGACAGTGATGATCCGATCCGGGCCATGCTCGTCTGGTCGGGCAACCCGGTGCTGTCGATCCCGGGGGAGCAGCGGCTGGTCAAGGCCTTCGAGCAGCTCGAGTTCCTGGTGGTGGTCGACCTGTACCCCACCGCCACCAGCGAGTACGCCGACGTCATCCTGCCGGCCACCGACATGTACGAGCGGGACGATGTGAACATCGCCAACATCGGCACCAGCCACCACCCCTTCGCCCAGTACACGCCGGCCGTGGTCGAACCCGTCGCCGAGCGGCGGCCCGAGTGGTGGATCGCCCACCAACTCCTGTCGGCCATGGAGCTGCCCTCGGTGTTCGACGATCCGGAGCCGGACCCGTGGGGCAAGTGGCGGTACCTGCTGGCCAAGGGCAGCGACATCGCCCTGGACGACCTCCGGGGCGACGAGCCGATCGTCGTCCTCGACCGACCGGAACCGGGAACGTTCATGGACCGCCAGGTGCAGACCGCCGATGGTCGGATCGACTGCTGCCCTCCGGCCTTCGCCGACGCCATCGACCGGTGCCACGAGCTGTTCGAGGAGACGTCGGAGCGACTGGAGGGCGGCGAGCTGCTGCTGATCCACAAGCGGGACGCCTGGATGCACAACTCGTGGATGGCCAACGTCCCCCGGATGAAGCGGGGCGGCCGGACCACCAACCCGCTGGGGCTCAGCCCGGCCGATGCCGAGCGGTTGGGCGTGGTCGATGGCGACGAGTTGGTGGTCGGCAACGAGCACGGCCAGATCCACGCCGTGGCCGAGGTCGACGACGATCTCATGCCGGGCGTGGTGTCGATGGTCCACGGGTGGGGTCACGCCGCCAGCCCCCGGATGCGGGTGGCTCATGCCGACCCCGGGGTCAACCCCAACGTCGTGCTTCCCAGCGGGCCCGGCAGCTATGAGCCGCTGTCGAGCCAAGCCCACATGACGGGGATCCCGGTCACCGTGGAGCGGGCCTGACCGCTCGCTGGGGTCGTCGTCCGGAGCCGGCCGGGGCCGGACGGCCGACCAGGGTCCCGACCGCCACCAACGCCACCGCAGTGGCCAGTCCCGGGACGAACAGGATCGACTGGCCGGTGGCCAGGCCGATGGCGACCGCGGCGCCGACGGCCGCGCCGACCAGCCCCCAGAACACCGGGTGACCACCCCGGGTGGGAGGTCCCTGGCGAGCCCGCGCCACCACCTCGACGCCGTACCACCGATCGAGGCGGGCGGTGGCGGCGATGGCGAGGAGCGCCCCGACGAACAGAAGGCTGCCCCCGACGTGGCCCAGGTACTGCAGGATCCGGGCCTCGGTCATCTCGCCCCGGATCGGGACGGTGGCGACCACGTCGTTGAGGCCCAGGGCGTTGGCCCCCCACCGCCCGGTGTGGGTGAACCCGTCGATCAGGATGTGGCTGGACGCCCCGATGGTCGCGCTGACCACGGTGACCAGGATCGCCGGTCGTCGCCACCCGAGCACCCGGTAGGACCGCAGTCGGAGCGGGCCGAGGTCGGGAAGGTTGGTGAACACCCCGTCGGCGGCCCGCCACCGAACCAGCAGCGCCATCATCACCGTGACCGGGACGGCCCACACGACGAGGCCGATCGCCGTGTGGCTCTGGGCACTCAGCCACGGTCCGAGCGGGTAGGCGAGGTCGGGGGCGGCGGCCCCGATGCACAGGGCCGTCCCGTCGATCAGGTGAGGCCAACGACCCTTGATCGGGACGATCAGGCCCTGGTGGGCGGGGAAGGTGACCGGCACCGACCCAGTCTGGCGCGCCCCGCCGTCGGCTACAGCTAGGGCAACGTGCCGTCGAGGGACCGGTCGCTGCCCCCGGCGTCGACACACGTCCGGTGCTGCCGCCACGGGGTCCCGGTCTCGATCCAGAGCTGACCGTCGGGGGCGACCAGGTCGACGATGTAGCAGCCGAGGGGGACCACCCGTTCGTAGGCGCCGGTGGGGTCGGTGAAGACGTCGCCCATCCACCGGCCGCGGGTGCCGTCGGCGTTGGCCTCGTAGAACACCGCCTTGAGGGCCCCGACCCCGTCGCCGGATGCCGTCGTGACCCGGCCACCGACGGTCGCCGCCCGGTCGACCCCCGTCAGCTCGGCGTCGATGCCGGTCAGGTCCTCACCGGCAGTCGGGCAGACCTCACGGTTGAACCACGGGGAGCCGGTGGCGGTGAAGGTGTCGCCGGGAGGGGCGATGAAGGTGAGGACCCGGCAGCCCGGGGTGTCGAATTGGAAGCGGTAGTCACCGCCGGTACCGGCCCGGGTGGAGCCCAACCACGACCCGCGGTCCCCGGTGAAGGCGTCGACGACGACGCCGGGGGCCGCCGACCCGTCGGAGTAGGCGATCCTCCCACCGACCGCCACCGGCTCCTCGGGGGGAGCGGTCGTCGGCGGGCCGGGGGGAGCCGTGGGCGGCGGTGCCGTCGTCGTCGGATCCGGTACGGTCGTCGACGTCGGTCGGTGGTGGTGGCGGTGGCGGTGGCGGTGGCTGATCGGCCAACGGCACCAGGTAGGGATTGAGGCTCGACCGCCGGCCACCGGTGTCGGGGCCGGTGATGGCGGCGATCATCGCCACCCGGGGCATGCCGGCGAGGTGATCGACCCTGATCCGGTGGTCGCCGGGGCGGAGCTCGATCGTGACCGACATCGGCTGCTCGGTGCTGGGGGTGTCGTCGATGATGCGCTCGTTCGGGTCCCAGACACCGTCGCCGTCGAGGTCGAGGTGGAAGTTGGCCCGTCCGTGCTGGGTCTGGAGCGCGAAGGTGTAGCGGCCGCCCTCGGTGATGCGGAGGGTGGCGGTGTGGCGCTCCAACACGATCTCGTTGTGGGGCATCGGTCCCCGAAGCACCGGCATCCGGTAGTCGCCGATGCGGCGGTCCTCCATCAGTTCGGTGTCGGGGACCGAGGTGAACACCTCGTCCCGGTCGACGCGGAAGTGGACGACGTGGACGGTTTGGGGCCAGTTGTTGAACGTGGCGAGGCTGGTGCCGCCGACCGCGGTGCCGTCGGATCGGTAGAGCTGGGCTCGGATGCCGAATCCGCCGGACAGCTCGATCGGGCCGCCGTAGGCCGGGCTGGCCGGGGTGACGGCGGGGATCGGTCCGGTGTAGATCCACTCGTAGCTGCCGTCCCACCCGTCGTGCTCGTAGCGGATCGTCCCGTCGATGCGGGACCGGTTGAGGAGGATCACGTCGACCGAGTCGCCCTGGTAGATGCGGTACTCGCCGGTGATCGGGCTGTCGGGGTCGAGGGTGTCGGGGAGGATCTCGATCGGGCGGACCATCGTCATGACCCGGTCGTCGATGGCCCCGAACCGGGCTCGATGGTCGGCGTAGGAGCCGGCCGACGGGTTCCAGAGCCGTTCGGCCATGACCGGGAGCCGTTCCCGGAGGTCGTCGACGACCGTCCACTCGGCCTGCTCCCAGAAGAGCATCGTCCCGCCTTGGACCTGGTCCTGGCGGCCGATGTACGAGGCCCGCCAGGTCGAGTCGGTCCGGTCGGGGTCGTTGGGGCCCCGGTCGTCGAACACCGGTCGGCCCGGTTGCCAGTGCATGAAGCTGTCGGCGTCCCACCGGTGCATGACCTCGGGCGACCACCGTCGACCGCCTGTACCGGGATGGAGCGGCGTGCCGTGACCGACCACGTACATCGGCATCCACGAGGCGTTGATGACCTCGTAGCCCGACTCCAGGAGGTCCCATGGGGCGTTGTACGACGACTCCCACGACATGACGACGACCCGGTCCGGTCCGGTGGCCGGGATCGACGCCGGGGCGCCGTGGAACCCCTCCCACACGAGGAGCCGGAGGTCGAGGGATCGGACGTGACGATTGATCTCGGCCAGGAACGGCACCAGCTCGGAACCGGCCGACGACTCGTCGCCCCCGATGTGGAAGTAGGGGCTCGATGCGAAGACGCTGGCCATGTCGTCGACGATGGCCTCGATCCGCCGGTAGTTGGCCGGTGAGGCGACGTCGCGATGGGTCGAGCCGTCGATGTAGCCGGACTCGATCAGCTTGGTCGAGTGACCGGGGAGATCGAGCTCCGGGATGATCGTCACGCCCCGGGCGTCGGCGTAGGCGACCAGGTCGAGGAAGTCCTGCCGGCTGATCGTGTAGTTGTTGGCCAGGTTGTCGGTGACCGGTCCGAACGGGAAGACGAAGTTCTGATCGTCGGTGAGGTGGAGGTGGAGGTAGCGGGTCTTGTACTGGCGGAGGAGGTCGACGATCTCCCGTAGGGTGTCGACCGAGTGGCGCTGGCGGGCGATGTCGACCATGACCGCCCGATAGGCGTTGGCCGGGCGATCCTCGACCCGGACACCGGGCACGGTGAACGAGCCGCCCCGTTCGATCAGGGCTTGGGTGAGGGTGGTGGTCCCGTAGGCCACGCCCTTGTAGTGCGGGCTGGTGATGACCGCCCGATCGGTCACGTCGAGGAGGTACGACTGGTCCTGCTCGGCCTCGGTGGGGGCCGGATCGGTGATCGGCTGGAACCCGAGGTGGATGTCGCCCGGGCCGGCCGAACCCGACGTCGCCGCTACCAGGGCCGGGCGGATCCCGGTGATCAGCTCGATCTCCCCGGCGAGGACGCGGGCCAGGGGCTGGAGCGACCGTTCGGTCGGCATCGGATGGTCGCGGGTCTCGTAGACGATCCTGGTCGCCGACGTGATCTGCAGCTCCCCCGGCTGCTCGCGGACCGACGCTGGGCGGGGGATGACGTTGTCGATCCCGCCCGATCCAGCCGCGGAGGCGGCCGGGGTCCCCCGGTCGAAGGGCAGGATCGTCATCGCTGCGGCCAGGGCGCATAGGGCGGCCACGACGGCGATCGCCCGCCGAGCTCCGACCGCTCTCGTCGGCTGCGCTTCGTGATTGCTGGACACCCGCATCGTCCCTCCGGCTCCCGCCTGGACCACATCGTCTGGGATGGAGGGGTCCACCGCTGGACCGGCGCGTTACGGCCCGCCGCTCGATGGTTGATTCTGACCACCCGCCGATCGGCACCACCACCGTCACCGCTCGACGGGTGGGCGACCGATGGCGCGGACCGCACGGCCCGGTGTCAGTCCTTCCGACCGGTGACCGCCAGCTGGACGCCGAGGCCGATCATCGTCAAGCCACCGACCACCGCCAGCCGCTCGAGACGCTGGGGAGATCGGGCGAACCAGTCTCGGGCGGTTCCCGACCCGACGGCCCACAGCCCGTCCGAGACGAGAGCGATGGCGACGAAGACGAGGCCGAGGAGCGCCATCTGCATCGCGGCCGGAGCCCCGCCGGGATCGACGAACTGCGGCAGGATGGCGGCGAAGAACACCATGGCCTTCGGGTTGGCGATCCCGACGACGAACCCCTCGAGCAGCGCCGACCGTTGGGGGCCGGTCGGGCCGTCGCCGTCGAGGGTGGCCCCAAGTCGACGACGATGGCGGATGGCCTGGATCCCGAGCCAGGCGAGGTAGCCGGCGCCGACGAGTTTGACGGCGGTGAACACGACGATCGACCGTTCGACGATGACGCCGAGCCCGGCGGCGACCAGGAGCAGTTGGACGTAGACGCCGACCGCGTTGCCGATGACGGTCAGCAACGCCGCACGCCGCCCGAGGGCAACGGCCCGGCCGACGACGAACATCACGCTGGGACCGGGCACGATGATCAGGGCGAAGGAGACAGCGGCGAAGGCGGCGACGGCCGAGAGGCTGGGCATCGGCCAGAGGGTACGGGCGGCGGCCACCCGTCACCAGCGATTTCGTCGTCCGGTGGCGAACTTATAGAGCGTGTGCTACGAAAAGGGGGGACGATCGGAGGGGGACAACCCGGTCTCCCCCGACGACCACGAAGGGAACCAACGTGGCAACCAGAATCAAGCCGCTGAAGCCGGGCGAGAGCCCGGATCCGGAGGTCAACCAGCTCCTGGCTGATGCCAAGGACGGCTGGTGGGCCGACAGCAACATGTTCGGCCTGATCGGCCGCAACCCGCAGAACCTCAAGACGATCGTGCCCGTCTTCGCCTCGTTCTTCGCCGAGGGCAACGTCGAGCCCCATCTCCACGAGATGATGCGACTGAAGACTGGCCAGATCAACGACTGCGCCTATTGAAACGCCGTTCGTACCGTCGCCGTGCGCGACGTCGTCGGCCCCAAGGAAGCTGCCTGCATGACCCACCAGCCCCAGTCGGGTGATGCGTTGAACGATCGTGAAGCGCTCGGGATCTCGCTTGCCGAGCGGATGGCTCTCGATCCCCACACGGTCACCGACGAGTTCTTCGCCAAGCTGCGGGAGCACTTCAGCGACGACGAGATCGTCGAGATGGTGTTCGCCTGCAGCATCTTCAACTGGGGGAACAAGTTCAACATCACGATGAACATGGACTCATCGGAGGAGTCGGAGTACGAGACCGACATGCAGTACCGCCGGGAAGAGATCGCGTAGCCCGGCATGAAGCTCGACGAGGTGAACAACCTCCAGCTCAACGAGGTCCTGGTGGCCGAGGAGCGGGGCGTCATCATCGACTTCTGGGGGACCTGGTGTCAGCCGTGCCGGACGCTCCGCCCCCATCTGGAGGATCTGGCCGACCACTTTGCCGACTCCTGGCGGATGGTCGCGGTCCACGTCGAGGAGAACGAGGATCTCGTCGACCGGTTCGAGGTGACCCGGACCCCGACGCTGGTCTTCCTCCGCCAAGGTGACGAGGTCCATAGGATCACCGGCGCCGCCACCCCCGCCGCCATCTCGGAGGCGATGAGCCAGACCTGACCATCGCCGCTCGTCGGCGGCGATCGGATCACGACTCCGCAGTGACCGATCGCCGCCAGCGGCTCCACCCGGCGACGTCAGACGGGGGTCGAGACGATCGTGGCGTCGACTTCGACGAGCTGATCGTCGTGCCCGAGGAGATTGACGCCGAGCAACGTCGCCGGTGGGACGCTTCCGTCGAACCAACCGGTCACGGCCCGCCAGGCGTCGGTCAGGTTCTGCTGCTCGCCGACCACGTAGACGGTCAGGTGGCGGACGTCGCCGAGGCCGAAGCCATGGACGTCGAGCAGCGTGGCCAGGTTGTCGAGGCACCGGCGGGCCTGAGCGCCCGCGTCTCCGACCCCGACCACGGCCCCCGAGGTGTCGTGAGGGACCTGGCCGGCGACGAACAACCGATCGCCCACCCGGTCGGCGTAGCGGTAACCCGGGGTCGTTGCGAGCCCGGCTTCGACCTCATCATCGTTCATCACCGCACCGTAGGACGGAACACGGCCGAGATCATCCCACCGGGAGGCCGACTACCATCGGGAGGCGATGCACGACCGGGGCATGAGACCCCGCGGGGTTCGGGGGGCGGACGGTGCAACGAGAGATCCCGCAGGAGCTGGCGTCACCGTTCCTCGAAGCCAAGGTCCAGCGCCCGGCGACCGCCGAGACCGCCGTCCGCCGACCCCGGCTGCTCCGTCGGCTCTACGCCGGCGACTCGTGTGAGCTGACGGTCGTCGTCGGCCCGGCCGGAGCGGGGAAGACCAGCTTGCTGGCCGACTGGCTGACCGCACGGCCGACCCTCCCTGCGGCCTGGCTGTCACTCGACGACCACGACAACGACCCATCCCAGTTCTGGACCGGTGTCGTGGCCGCCCTCTCCACCATCCCGGGCTCGGCCCTCGCTTCCCACGCCGCCCGACTCGCCGCCTCGGAACACGTCCTGGGCGACGTCCTCGGCGAGGACCCGGTCACCCAGCACCCGCCGGCAGGCTCGTCGGACGGCGGCGGTGGGGCTGGCGTGGCGACATGGCAACCACCCGTCTCGTCGGGGTCGGGAGGGCGTGGAGCCGGCGGGGACCCAGCTCAGCCGCTCGGTTTCTGGGTCAAGAGCTGGATGAGGTTGCCGCAGGTGTCGTCGAACACGGCGATGACAACCTCACCGACGTCGGTCGGCGGCATGGTGAACTCCACCCCCGCCGCCACCAGGCGATCGTGTTCGGCGTGGACATCGTCGACGTTGAACTGGGCGAGCGGGATGCCGTCGGCCATGAGGGCGTCTCGGTACGGCTTGACCGCCGGGTGCTCCGACGGTTCGAGGAGCAGTTCGACGCCGTCGGGGTCGGACGGCGACACGACCGTCAGCCAGCGGTGTTCGCCGACCGGAATGTCGTGTCGCTTCTCGAAGCCCAGCACGTTGACGTAGAAGTCGGCGGCCTTGGCCTGATCGTCGACGTAGACGCCCGTCGTTCTGATTTTCATGGTTCGCAGCTTTCGGTTGGCCAGCGTTTGGCGATGTGGTCGAGCGGAGCGGGATCGAAGAAGTGGAACTTCTGCCGACCGCGGCGCTCGGTGGTGATCAGGCCGGCCTTCTCCAACACGGCGAGGTGCTGGGAGACGGCCTGGCGGCTCGAGCCGATCTCGTGGCTGGCCAACCGGGCGCAGATCTCGTACAGCGTCTGGCCGTCGTGTTCGGCCAGCTCGTCGAGTATCAACCGTCGCGTCCGATCGGCGAGCGCCTTGAACAGCTCGTCCACGGCGACAGTATAGGCAAGTCGCTACTTGCATGTCGTGTCGTCCGGCCGCCCGACCCGAGACCCCACCGTCGAGACTCAACCGGTGGTCTTCACACCTGAGGCAACTCGCTGGCGGGCTGCCGGTCGACCTCGGCCGAGCTGATCCGACCGCCCCGCGGCCGCCACCCAAGGAGTGTGCGTTGCTGATCGACCGTCGAGCGAACCTCCGCCTCGAACGCGGTCATCGCCCGTCGACTCCAGATAACCGCCTCCTCCCAAGGCCCCTCGCCCTCCTCGTATGCGTCGACCAGCGCCTGGAAGGAACCGTGTAGCTGTTCGATTCGGTCGATCAGGACTTCGGCGCCTGGCGTGCACAGCAGATGGCCTCGGAGACGGTTGCGTTCGAGGTAGCCGAGCTTCTCCTCATCTGGGAGGGGTTCACCACGGAGCCTCGCTCCCATGACTGCGCTCCGGCCGGCGGCGAAGTTGCCGGCAAGATCGGCCGCACTTCGCTGAACCTGCTGCGCCCACCAGTGGCGATCCTCTGACCGCCGGACTACGACGTTGCCGCCGAGCACCAACAGTCCACCCAGAACGGCAGCGAGCAGCGCCACCACCACGTCCGCCACACCACCGAGCGTAACCTCGGCACTCGGTCGAACAGGGTCGAGGAGAGATGCAATGACCACCATCGACGACACCCACCGAGTATCGAGCCCGAACCTGGCGACGGACCACGACACCAACGAGCCCGGTGACAGGTGCTACCCGACCTCAACCCGCGCGATGACACTCGGGCGAGTGCTCCCGTACCGTGAGGCTCGAGAGATGTCAAAGATAATTGACCGGATACCGATGTCCACGAGCGAAGCGCAGCGACGATCATCACCCTGCTCGTGGTCACCTTCGGGGGCTACTTCGTCGTCGTGATCGGCGGCGTCGACCGGCGAGCTGATGACTTCGCGTACAAGCCGCTGCTCATCCTCGCCGTCGTCGCCTTCACCGTGCTGATGACCTTCAGCCACATCTTCTTGGCGCTCCTCTCACCGAGCGAGGCCAACAACCTCGACGAGCGGGACCGTTCGATCTCCCAACGGGCCGACCAGGTCGGCGCGATCGTTCTCGGAGTCACCGTCTTGATGGTGATCTCACGACGATGCTCGAGATCGCCCACGTCTACATCGCCAACGCGCTCCTCCTCGGCCTCGTCGGGGCCCAGGTCGCCAGCGAGTCCGTCTGTGGCTCTACCGCCGCGCCAGCTGAGGTGAAGCCGACCGATCGGGCAGCTACGCAAGGAAGCTGGGGGCGTGTCCCAGGGAGAGCCGCCAACCACGTGGGTGTGACACGCCAAACGCTCAACGCGATCGAGCGGGGCAAGTACTCACCCTCGCTCGAGGTCGCGTTCCGCATCGCCCGGTTCTTCAAGGTCGGGCTCGATGACGTGTTCGCCTACGACGACGACACCTAGATGTAGAGGCGGGTACGCCACCGCTCGCCGCGACGTGCAAGGACCTGGCAGGAACGACGATGCGATCGGCTGCTCAGGGCGACTCGTTGGCGAAGGTTGGAGGACCGACGATCGCCTCGACTTCGTCCGCCGATCCGGTCAGCACCAGGAAACCGCCATCGACCTTCGCATCGTTGAGCGTGACGTCCCACGCTTCGCTCAACGCGATCGCCTGGTCGAGGTCGAATCCGCCCCCGAAGAAGGCTCCGGAGAGCAGGTCGTCGGCCAGGACGGCCCGCTGACCCTCGAACGAGGCGGCCTCTGAATAGGTCGGCCGGCCGACCAGTTCGACCAACAGCTCCCTACCCCCCTCGATCTCGACCAGATACCCGGCCTTCGACTTGGCATCGAGCTGCGGAATCTCCCAGATCTGGCTGAGGGCGGTGGCCTGCTCGATGCCGTATCCGGCCCCATAGAAGAGCCCGGTATTGAAGTTGGCACCGAGGTCGGGGTCGAACGGCTGGATTCGAGCGATCAGGTCAGCCCCCGGCTCGGTCTCCTCGACCGTGGTCGTGTTGGCTGCGGTCGTCTCGGTGGTCGACGACGGCGGAACGCTGGTGGGTGTTGCCTGCGTGAGGGTCGACGTCGGCTCGGCGCTGGTTGTCGTCGGCTGGTCGGCCGTGGTCGGCACGGCCGCCGTCTCTGCCGGCCCGGTCGATGGCTCGTCCGTCGCCAGGATCCAGAGCCCCGCCCCGGTCCCACCAGCCACGAGGAGGATGGCGCTGGTCAAGACGACCTGGTTGCGGCGGTCGGCCTGTCGACGGCGACGGGAAACGATGTCCTGGATCTCGTCCAGAGACGGCGGCGTGATCGGCTCCACCTAGTGCCACCGTTTCGTCGGTGCTGCGGACGCGGCCGAGCCCGGCCCGGCGGCGCCGGAGCCGGGCTCTCGCTGGTACCCGTGCACCGGGCGTAGCGTGGCCACGCCACAGAAGCGGATCATCCCGACTCCGTGAGCAGCGCCTGTAGGTACTCGGTTTTGGTCATGATCCGGTCCGCATTGATCGACCCTGGTAGTACTCGAACCTCAACGGTATCGACCGCAGACTTGTGCCCAGCGACCGCACGGAGGTTGACGTCGGCGTGCTTTCGCACGTCGAGCGAGTACAGCCAGGGCACAACGTCGTCCCACGGCCGGTCGGTGAAGCCGCCAACGCGAACGCCGTCGACCAGGTCCTGCGGGAGTGGGCCGATCCTCCTGCACCGCCGGTTCGTCGCCAGCTCAGAGAGAAGCGCATCGCGATCGGTCGAGAACACGGACACCAACCGGGCCAGTGCCGACGCCGACCGGAACGGCTCGGCATCGAAGTGCACGTGCACGGCCGCTTCCAACGGCACCCGGAAGCCGATAGCAAGCGCAATGTCGAGGACCTCGCCAAGCGCTTCCCGGTGGTCGTGCTCGATCGGGGGCAGAATGATCTCGCAGACCCGCTCCCGTTCCCCACCCTGGAGCGCTACCGCTGCAACCGAGTTGCCGTTGGCGTCGTTCAACCGGGTGATACCGGCACCGTGGGAGTCGGGCCTCGTGCCGAAAAGGTCCGCGACGGGATCGAGGACGGTCGCGGCCGGCGCCGCAGGGTCGGCCACCCGCTCGACCAGACTCAAGAGTCGACGGTCGTCGCTCAGTATCCGATACCACCCGTCAACGGGCCTCCGGCCGCCGTCGAGGTCGTCGAGGATCGTGATGTCGTCGACGAGCAGACAACGAGATCGACCGGCCCCGTCGAACACCTCGAACCCGAGAGAAAGGTGGTGGAAGACCGACCTGCCCTTCACGAGGGTGAGCTCGGTGTCGTGGTGGAAGACACGACGGACGGTGCCGTCGAACTCCTTGGCCAACCGCTCGGCGAGCGTGGCTCGACTCTCGCCCGGCGGTGCGAGCAGCTCGATCTCGAATCCGAGCCGCTCGAGCGGCGATGCGTCGAGCGGTTGCATCATCCCGCGGTTCCGTAGGCGAGCGCGACACCGATGGGTTCCTCGTCGCCCTCGAGGATGAAGCGGCCCGCTTTGGCCTTCGCCGCCTCCTCGGTGAGATCCCACACATCGCTCAACAGCTCCAGCTGCTCCTGGGTGTAGCCGGCATCCCAGAACGCACGGTGGGCATCACGGTCGGTGTGGGGCGAGGTGACGGATCCGTACGACGGGTCGGCCGGCTCGTGGTGTGGGTCGGGGGTGGCGTCGGCTATGGCCCTGTCGACGATGAACCGCGCGTCATCGAGGATGAAGAACCCGGCCTTCACCTTGGCGTCGAAGCTCTCGAGCTGCCAGTACTCGGCGAGAGCCAGGAGCTGGTCATAGCTGAAGCCGGCGTCCCAGAACGCCCGCTGAGCGAGCATCTCCTCCTGGGTGGGGCCGGGCTCGTCGGCGAGCGATTCGAGGTGGGCTCGCAGCTCTTGGCCGAGGGGGCTCTGCTCGAAGTCGGCGATCAGCCCTTCGAGGTAGGCCAGGACCTCCTCCCGCGTCGGATCTGGACCCAGGTCGACGATGACCTGCTCCAGCTGGGCTCGCAGCTCTTGGCCGAGGGGGCTCTGCTCGAAGTCGGCGATCAGCCCTTCGAGGTAGGCCAGGACCTCCTCCCGCGTCGGATCTGGACCCAGGTCGACGATGACCTGCTCCAGCTGGGCTCGCAGCTCCTCGGCGGCGAGCCCGAGGTTGGCCGCCACGTGATCGGCGAGAACGTCGTCGACGAGGCTGCGGTCGCCTTCGAGGATGAAGGTGCCGGCCTTGGCTTTCGCGTCGTACTCGTCGAGCTGCCAGACCCGGGCCAGGATGCGGAGCTGATCGTCGGTATAGCCTGCGGACCAGAAGGCGTCGTAGGCGAGGAGGTCGTCGTCCGAGGGGCCGGGGCCGAACAGGACGTCGGCCTGGGCGTCGAGTTCGACGGCGTCGTCGAGGAGGGCTTGAACGTCCTCCTCCTGGCCCCCGAGGATCGTTCGACCGGCCCTGGCCTTCGCCTCGTCGACATCGAGGCCCCACGCATCGGCCAGGTAGAGCGCCTGCTCGTAGGTGTAGCCGGCGGCGAAGTAGGCGTTCAATGCCTCGTCGCGGGTCCAGGGCGCGGCTCCGGACGCCGACTGCCCGGATACGACGGGCGGGTCGAGCACCGGGTGGTCCCCGGCGTTGGCAACGACGGGACGGGCCGGGCCCGCCTGGAGCGCAGCTGCGGTGCCTCCACCGACGAGGGGTAGCGCTGCGACGGCTACGAGGTATCTCTTGGACTTCACCGTGGTGCCTTTCGTGAGCGTGTTCGAGGGGGTGAGTCACGAAGGCCACGATTCCCTTAGAGTTCGTTGACGTTTTTTCTGAGACGGGCTCTGGCCTGGCTCAACAAGGCGGACGCCGCCCCCTCCGAGATCGACAGCCGCTCGGCGACTTCTCGCTCGCTGAGGCCCATCCAGTATCGGTACCGCACGGCCGCCTGCATCCGGGGTGGTAGCTCCGCCACGAGGGGTTCGAGCGCCAGTCGCGCATCGGTCGCCGTCTCGCCCGCACCGTCGCCAATCCACTCCAGATGGTGGCGGCCGGCCTTCTCGATCGCCCGTCGTTCCATGGCTCGGCGACGCCACCACCGGCGACACAGGTTCACCGCGGTCGTGTGCACCCAGCCGGCGGGCGACTCCATGCGACCGACCTTGTCCCATCGTTCGTAGGCACGGGCCAGTGCTTCGGCTGTCGCCTCCCGGGCGAGGAGCGGGTCACCGATGGAGGCGGCCACGCTCGCCATCAACGACTCGGCTGCCTCCCGGTACCAGTCCTCGAACGACAGCACGGCGGCAGCCTACGGCTGCGATGCCGAAACGGCTGGCGTCCCCGGCCAGCCAGCTACCGCTCCGCACCTGGACGATCCCGCGATAGCGCCACACGTCCGCATCGCCTTATTCGAGGCGGGCACACAGCCGTTGGTCACCAGCGGTTTCGGTGGAGCTTCCCCGGCAACAGCCGTAGGCCGCTTACCAGGGGAAACTGCCGTGGGCGATAAGGGATTCGAACCCCTGACCCCCTCCGCGTCATGGAGGTGCTCTAGCCAACTGAGCTAATCGCCCTGGGACCGGTCAGGCTACCAGCAACGGAGCTGACCGCGACAGGAGCACGGAGCGGGATTCGAACCCGCGATAGACGGCTTTGCAGGCCGCTCCCTTCGACCACTCGGGCATCCGTGCGTGGTGGCCATCTACGATAGCCCGTCGGAGATGGCGGCCGGACGTCGATTCTCACACCTCGCGGCCGCTAACTTGACCGAGAGTGTGGGAGGCTGAAAGTCGATGAGCGACACGTACATCGCCTGGGACGGTCGGTCCTATCCCTGGCCGCCCCCCGAGGGGTGGTACCAGGCGGCCGACGGCCGATGGTGGGCCCCCGGGTCGGGGCCCACGCCCTCGGCGGCCGAACGGCCCGCCGCTGCGGAACCGGCACCACCGACCGTCGCCACGCCGGCCGCCGACGGTTGGCCCTCATCGAACGCCCAGCCTCCGACCGTGGCGACCCCGGCCGCGACCGAGCCTCCCGCGACCTCGCACCCGGCACCGCCCACCGTGGCCACCCCGGCGGCCGCCGGGTGGCCGGCCGTCGACCCCGACAAGACCCAGGCCCTCCCCGCCGATCTCCCGACTCCGGGAGGCCGATCGTCGGCCCCCTACAACGAGGCTGCGGTCCGTACCACCCGCCTCCCGTTCGACGGTGAGCGCTCGGCGGCCAGCTACGCCGCCGCCGCCAGCGCTCCCGGCGGTGTCACGGTCAGCGGCGGACCGCCCCCCGGCGGGCCCGGCAACGCGGCCGACGACTGGCAACAGCCAGCGTCGAAGCCGACGCCCCGCCCCCGGTCGGGCCGCCGGACGAACCGCCTCCTCCTCGCCTTCCTCGGGTCCCTCGTCGCCGTCGCGGCCGCCGCTGCCGCCTACTTCGTGCTCCGGGACCCATCGGGCGACGGCAGCCAGACGACCGCCGGGGCCGATGCTGCGACCACCGCCACGATCGACGGCGGCACCGGCGACGGATCCGACGGCGGCGAAGCGTCCGACGAGGGCGACCCCGGGTCGGGGGCCGGGGCCGATGGCGACGCCACAACCGACGCCACCGACTCGACGACCGACACCACCAGCGACGACACCGGCGACGACGACGCCGCCGATGAGGAACCCTCCGACACCCCCGACGAGGACGACGACGAGCCGGCAACGACGAGCACGACCGCCACGGAGGGCTCCGAGGTCGAGCAGTTCCGGGCGATCCTGGCCGACCGGGGATTCAACACCGACGCCCTCAGCGACGACGACGTGGAGATGTTCGCCAACCGGTTCTGCGTGCTGGCCGAGGCGTCGGAGACCATGGCCGAGTACCGCGACTTCCAGATGCAGGAGATCACGGAGGCCAACAGCGCCCTCAGCGACGATGAGCTGATCATGGTCATCGACGCCGCCGTCATCGTGTTCTGCCCCGAGTCGGCCGACCGGCTCGGCATCCAGATCTGACCATCGCCGGCACCCCGGCCGGGCTACGGGCGCCGACAGGTCAACCGGATGAACGAGCACGCCGGCGACAGCCCGTTCAGGTCCAGGGGAAGACCCTGGGAGAACCACGACGCCGAGTCGGCGTCGTACCGGGTGTACTCGGCGCCCTCGATGAAGAACGCGTCGCGGGTTCCCTCCGTGGCGAACTGCACCGTGTCGAGCACCATCGGATGGTCGAGGTGCAGTCCGCGGAGGGTCAGGACCACGTTGGACCGGGTCAGACCACCGGGGAGGCTGGCCGCGATCCGGAGGAGCTCGACGTGAGCCCACCCGTACTGGGCGAAGCCGACGCCGATCAGTTCGCGGCTCGGGTCGAGCCCGGCCTCGGTCAGCGTCTCCCGGGCGAACCGGACGAAGGTCTCGTCGGCGAACTGCGGATCGTTGAGCGACTTGACCCCACCGCCGACCGACCAGAACCCGTGTCCGGCCCGGCCGGCCGGCTCCAGGTACACCTCCGGTTGGCGACACCCTGACGGGAGGAACAGGCCGGCGGCCGACTCGGTCAGATCGAGTCTGGCCGCCTCCCGAACGGCGCTCGAGCAGGCGACGCCACCGGTCATGGCCAGGAACACCACCGGGTTCGACTCGACCAGCTCCGCCATCTCCGGCGACACGTTCTCCGATTCGGGATCGTGGCGGACGATGACCACCTCGGAGACGATGTCCCGGTTGGTGTCGGCCCAGGCGGAGAACGCGTCCGAGTACAACTGGCCGAACTCGTTGCCCATCACCAGCGCCGCCACCCGGACCGGGACCTGGTCGGGAAGCTCGTTCTTGATCCACCGCCCCCACAGGATCGCCTCGGTGGTGTAGCTGAGCTGGAACCCGGTGGTGAAGGGATGGTTGATCGGGTCGGCCCACGCCGGGTGGGGGGACACGACGAAGGGTTGGGGGATGCAGGCGTCGTTGAGGTCGTCCCTGACCCGGAGCGAACCCGGCGAGCCGACGGTCGTCACGTAGAACGGCGGGCCGCTCGCCGTCGGGTCCTCCGGGTCGGCCGGAGCGATCAGCTCATCGACCACGTCCTGGGTCAGTTCCGGGTCGTACTCGTCGTCGATGATCGTCAGCTCGATCTGGCGACCGTCGACCCCGCCGTTGGCGTTGACGTAGTCGAAGTAGGCCTCCATCCCCAGCGCCAGGTCCTCGAACCCGGCGAACGGGCCCGACCCGGGCACCACGACCGCCAACTCGATCGTGGTCGGCGTCACCCCGATCGTGTCCTCCCAGGCTCGGGGACAGGCGTCGAAGTCGACCTCGAACCGGCCCGGGCCGTTCAGGACGTTGGTCTCGGCGTCGATCCCGTACTGTGAGGAGCCGAGGGCGGCGATGACCCGGTCTCGCTCCGAGGCCCACGCCTCCTCCAGGTCGGCGATCGTCTCGACGTCGTCGTCCTCGGCGTCGACGAACGTGGCGAGCACCGTCGTCGAGGGCTCGGGGGCCGGTTCCGCCCCGCCCGCGCCGAGCCCGGGAACCGAGCTGCACGAGGCGGCGAGGAGCATCCCACAGACTCCGAGGAGCAACGGGGTTCGACCTCTCGCCACCGTACCTACCATCCCGTCGGGAGGGTAGTCGGTCGTCGGAGGTCAACCCTGACGGGGCCACCAGTCTGTCGTCGGATTGTTGCCGAACCAGGCGAACCAGAGGCCCTGGTTGATCGCCAGCCGGGGCAGCTCGGTGCCGTCGGCCAACACCACCGTCTCGGTCCCGGCGGCGTCGACGTCGGGCCGATCACCGTCGGCCAGGTCCGTTCCCGAGGCGTCGTACACCCGGGCCCCGGCGGAGCCGTTGGGGACGACGAGGAAGGCGCCGTCGCCGACGACGAACACCCGGGGCCCCTCGGCCACGATCGCCTCGACCGAGACCGCCAGCTGCCGGTCGCCGACCTCGAGCCCCAACACCTCGGCCTTCAGCTCCAGGTCGTCGGTCGGGGTGTCGAGCACCGGGAACCACACGTTGGGGTCGTCGTAGTACGTCTGGTACGGCGAGTCGGGCTCGTAGGCGTAGGCGATCGCCCCCCGTTCGGGCTGATCTTCGAAGAAGATCGGATCGGGGATATCGAGCACCTCGGTGTCGGGATGGGCCTCCACCCACTCGGCCCACGTCGTCGTCTCGACCGGGAACTGCTCGAGCTCGACCCCTTCGAGGGGGCCGGCGAGGCCGACCGCCTCCAGGTGCGACCACAAGGTGTCGGTCTGGACGTCGACCATGATCTTGTTGGAGTTGGTCAAGAACCCCGAGGTCTGGAGATCGAGGACCTGCCCGTCGACCCGCCGATCGAACAGCAGCGCCGTGCGGCACAGGGTGCAGAACACGAGGGCGACCGGCGTGCCGGCCACGGTGTCGTTGGCCAGCTCGTGGTGGCCGAGGATCCGGAACGGGTAGGCCACCGCCTCACCGTCGATCTCGACCCCGAACACGATCTCGTCGGGCTCCATCCACACCGCCTCGTCGGGGGTGATCCGGGCCGGATCGTTCAGCTCGGGGATACCGCCCCGTGGCACGCCGCCCCACTGGATGCGAGACAGGACGATCGGGTCGGTGACCGTCGACAGCAGATCGACGTAGTCGTCATCGAGCGGGCCGTAGAGGCCGAGCTTCCACTCCAGGTAGCCGGGTCCGGGGTCGACCGCCTGGTCGTAGACCCACTGGCCGTAGATCCGGTAGTCGGCGGTGATGAACTGGCCCGGTTCGCGCTCGATGCCCGAAAGGACGGCCAGGGCGCCGGCCACCTGCTCATCGGTCAGGTTCGACGGACCGAGCCGCAGGAGGTCGAGCAGCCACGGGGCCCAACGGAGATCGCCGTCGAGGGCCATGTCGGCCGCGATGTTCGACGCCAGGGTGCTGCTCGGCTGCTCGAGGAAGGCGTCGATCTTCTCCTCCAGCGTCAGGTCGACAAAGGCCGGCGGTGCCTCGGTCTCCACCCCCGGCACCGTGCGGAAGGTCGCCGGCACCGATGACGTCGTCGTCGCCCCGTCGGCGGCCTCGCTCCCGGCCCCGCCATCGGAGCTGTCGGCGGGACCCCGATCGGCGTCGAGAGCGAGGTCGGAATCGACGGCGGCGGAGTCGGAACAGGCGGCGGCCACCAGCGCCGCGACGACCAGCAGCACGGCGGGACGCCACCACCGGGGTCGGGAACCGCCGACGGGGCGCCGCTCCCCCGCACGGCCCCACCGCCGGTTGGGTTCCGATGTGACCGATGCCGCTGCCATGGGAGGGAAACTGACGACGACCGGCGGTTGTTCCCTCACCGGCGTCCGACCCTGCTCACCCAGCCGGCGATCCCGTCCGGTGAGATGAAGGTCAGCACCACCAGGCCGAGCCCGAACACCAGCACGTCGTTGTCGAACAGGCCGATCGCCGAGTTGACGGCGGGCACGACCAACAGGGCGATGACGCCGTAGACCGCCCCGACGAGGTAGGCGGCGCCCCCGATCACCGCTGCGGCGTAGAGCCGGAAGGAGAGGAACACGCCGAACTGCTCGTGGCTGACGAACGGGAAGAGCACGGCCTGCAGGGCCCCGGCCGTTCCGGCCAGTGCCGCCGAGAGGGCGAACGCCCCGGCCTTGGTCGACACGACGTTCACGCCGAAGGTGGCCGCCGCGGTCTCGGAATCCCGGACGGCCTGCATGGCCCGCCCGACCCGGCCCCGGAGGAGGTTGCGGGTCATCCAGAACATGAGGGCGCACACCGCCAGGCAGAAGAAGTAGCGGTAGGTGATGGTGTGGTCGTCGCCGAGCCATCCCGGCGCTTCCAGGGTGTTGTCGATCGGCCGACCGGAGACCCCGCCGGTGACCGACGGGAACCGCTTGGCCAACGATGGGAACACGACACCCAGCCCGAGGGTCACCAACGCCAGGTAGATGCCCCGGATCCGCAACGCCGGGAGCCCCAGCAGCCACCCCACGATCCAGGTGGTGACGAACGTGGCCGCCACCGCCGCCGGATAGGGCAGGCCGACCAGGTCGACGTAGCCGCCGAGGGCGAACGCCCCGAACCCGACGAAGGCGCCGTGACCGAGGGTGATCAAACCGGCGTGGCCGGTGGCCACCACCACCCCCAGCACGGCCAGGGTCAACACGATGATGCCGGCCGTGCGCCGCAGCTCCAGCTGGTCGATCAGCAACGGCAGCGTCAGGAGCACGACGGCGACCACCGCCAACACCCCACGGGTGGCCCACGGCCACCAACTCGGCGCCGTCGAGGCCGGTGAGGGCCCACCGCCGGCCCAGGCCGGCCGTCCCGTCGCTCTATGGGTGACGCCTCCCGACTCGCCAGCCATCAGACCCGCTCCACCCGTCGGGTGCCGAACAGGCCGGTGGGCTGGACGAGGAGCACCCCGGCCATCACCAACAACGGCGGGAGCAGGCTCAGTTCGGTCGAGATGAACGGAACGTAGCCGGGGACGAGCGTCTGGGTCAGGGCCACGATCAGCCCCCCGACCAACGCCCCGAGCGGGCTGTCGAGTCCGCCGATCGTTGCGGCCGCGAAGCCGAAGATCAGGAGCCGGATCATCATGAACGGCTCCAGGAGCACGTTCTCGGCCATCAGGGCCGCCGCTCCGGCCCCGATCCCGGCCGCCACGGCCCAGCCGACCATCAACGTACGACCGACGCGGACCCCGCACAGCTCCGCCGACGCCCGGTTGCCGGTGATGGCCCGAAAGGCGAGACCGAGCTTCGTCCGATGGAGGACGAAGCCCAGCACCGCCAGCAACGCGAGCAGCGTCAACCAGACCCCGATCGTCTCGTACCGCAAACGGGCTCCGGCGATCTCGATGAAGTCGTTTGGCTCCGACGGGAAGGGGCTGGGGAACAGCCGGGGTTGCGTTCCCCACAGCTCGACGGTGATGGCGTTGATGGCGATCAGGAGCCCGATCGTGACGTTGACCACCGAGATGTCGGGTCGGCCCTCCAGGGGTCGGATCAGCACCCGCTCGGTCAGCGCGCCGGCGATCGTGCCGAACACGACGGCGCCGAGGATGGCCATCGGTACCGGCCATGGCAGGCCGGGGAGGATCCCGACCAGGCCAGCGCCGGCGATCGCCGTGCCGGTCGGGGCCAGCAACAGGTAGCCGACGTAGGCGCTGAAGGTCGCCAACTCGCCCTGGGCGAAGTTGAGCAGGCCGGTGGCCCGGTAGATCGTGACCAGGGCGATCGCCAGCGAGGCGTAGATCGCTCCGTTGAACATGGCATCGAAGATCCGCTGCACCAGCAGTTCCACCGTCGATCCTCTCGTCCCGACAGCTCGGGAGTCCAGACGCGGAGGGGGCCGAGGAACGACGTCCTCGGCCCCCTCTGCTTGCTAGATGTTGGACGGGCTACGTCCGATCGTCACCGACGATCAGCAGCCAGCATCGGTCCAGACGCAGTTGGCCGAGGAACCGTTGAGGTCGACGGCCGCGCCCTCCTGGATCCAGGACTCGTTGGCCGCGTCGTAGCGGCTGAACTCCGAGCCCTCGATGTAGTAGGAGTCCTCGTTACCGCTCACCGAGAAGGAGATGCCGTCGAGGGTGATGGGGTGGACCATGTCCATGGCCCGCAGCGCCAGCAGGTAGTTGGTCCGGGAGAGACCGCCATCGAGGTCGGCGGCGATCCGCAGCGCCTCGACGTGGGCCCAACCGAACTGACCGAAGCCGGTGCCGTAGAGGCCGACCGACGTGTCGAGGCCGGCGTTGTCCAGCTCAGCGTTCACGAAGCTGATGAACGGGTCGTCGACGTACTGGGGATCGGTGGTGGCCTTGACACCGCCACCGACGATCAGCCAGCCGTCCGCGACCTCACCGGCCGGGATCATGTAGGCGTTGGGGTCCTTGCAGACCGACGGGGCGAACAGCACCGTGTCGCCACCGGTCAGACCGGCGTTGCCGGCTTCCTGAACGGCCAGGAGGCAGGGGTTACCAGCGGTCATCGCGATGAACACGTCGGGATCGCCGGCGGCGATGGTGGTCATCTCGTTGGTGACGGTCGGAGCCGCCGGATCGTGAAGGACGGCGTCGAACGAGGCGATGACGTCGGGGTTGGCCTCGGCCCACTCCTCGAAGCCCTGCTCGTAGGCGAGGCCGAAGTCGTTGTCCATGACCAGACCGGCAACGTCGACCGGCAGCTGATCGGCCAGGTTGGCCTCGATCCAGTTACCCCAGAGGATGGCCTCGGTCGAGTACGACATCTGCAGACCGGTGGTCCACGGGTGGTTCTCGGGGTCACCCCAGGCGGGGTGCCCGGTCATCACGAACGGCTGCGGGATGCAGTTCTCGTTCAGGGTGTCGTACACGGCCAGGGTGTTGGGCGAACCCAGCGTGGTGATGAGGAACGGGTTGTCCGACTGGACCAACTCGTCGACGAGCTCGATGGTCTGGGTGGCGACGTAGCCGTCGTCCTTGACGATCAGCTCGAGGTCGAGGCCGCCGATACCACCGTTGGCGTTGACGTAGTCGAAGTAGGCCTCCATGCCGGCGGCGATGTTGCCGTACGAGGCGAGGTTGCCCGACTGGGCGGTGGTGTGGCCGATCAGGATCGAACCGTCGAGCCCCGCGGTGTCCGACCAGTCGGCCGGGCACTCGTTGAGGTCGACCTCGAAGCCACCGGGGCCACGGAGGATGTTGTCGTCGCCCACGCCGTAGTCATCGGAGCTCAACACCTCGACGACTGCGGCCCGCTGCTCGGCCCACTGAGCCTCCAGCTCCTCGATCGAGCCGGCCGCCTCGGCCGTGTCGCCGTCGTCGGCAGGCTCGGTGGTGCTGCTGCCGGCGATGGCTTCGGCCGCGGCGTCGTCGTCGATGCCGCCGCCGGCTGCCTCCTCCTCACCGGCCTCGGTATCACCTTCCGATGAGCCCTCGTCGTCGTCGCTTCCGCCACAGGCGGAAGCGACGAGCGCCAGCGCGAACAGCAAACTCAATATCTTGGTCAGTTTTGACATGTGTTTTCTCCTCTCGCCGAGCACGGATGTCACCCCGGGCTCAGAACTGCTTGCAGGTGTTCACTGCGATCTCGGGACCCACCGCGGGCGCCGGCCGACGGACCGGCGACGGGGGGTTTGGCTGGACGAAGACTAGGTGATCGTTCCCGAAGGGGGGCGGCTTTCAGACCGCTGGCTCCGGAACGACGTCGTCGACGTCGGCCGATGACGGTGCGCTGATCGACGCACCGGCGGGGGGCTGGGGGATGACCCGGACGATCTGACTCTTGATCAACTTGGTCAGGCTGGCCAAGCCGCCCGGGGCAAAGAACGTGACCAGGATGAGGATCACCCCGAACAACGCCTGGGACAGGATGTCGAGGCCCAGGTTCCGGGTGAACTCACCGACGAAGACCCACACGAGCGAACCGAGGATGGCGCCTTCGATCGTGGCGACGCCACCGATCACCAGGCCGACCAGCAACGGGATCGCCAGCGGAGCGAAGCCGAAGTCCTGCTCGCCGACGAAGGCGGTGTTCATCGCCCACATCACTCCCGACAGGCCGCCGAGGGCGGCCGAGATGCCGAAGGTGATCGTCTTGTACAGGGGGAGGTTCACACCGCTGACCGCAGCACCGGTCTCGTTGTCCCTGATGGCGACGACGGCCCGCCCGGGCCGGCTCTTGATCAGGTTCGAGACCGCCCAGAAGGCCAGGAGGGTCAGGATCACGATGATGTAGTACCGATAGATGGCCTGCTGGGCCGGGGTGTCGTCGATGCGGATGATCCCCCGGATCCACGCCGGTGCCGTCAACTCGGGGTCGATATTCCGCCCGTTGACGCCACCGGTCCGCTCCGCGATGCCCCACTTGTCGAGCTTGGCCAACGTTGGGAACACCGCAGCGAACGCCACGGTGAGCAAGGCCAGATAGAGGCCCTTGATGCGGAGCGCCGGGATGCCGAGGAGGACCCCGACGACGAACGCTGCCAGCATCGAGAACGGGATCGTGGTGAAGTAGTTGAACCCGTGATCCATGATCAGCGTCGTGGTCACGAACGCCCCGATCCCGATGAAGGCGCTGTGCCCCAGGGCGATCAGCCCCGAGTAGCCGATCACCAGGTTGAGCCCGAGGATCGCGACCGCCAGATAGAGGGCCCGGTTCATGCGGCCCACCTGGAACTCACCGAACAGCGCGGTGAGGATGTGGGGCAGCAGGGCCAGGAAGACGAGGTAGGCGACCCACGACACGGCCACGAACGTCCGGTGGCCCGAGCTGCCTTCCTTGAAGGTGAACAATGCGTTGCTCATCACGAGTTACCTTTCGAGTCCTTCACCGACGTGTGCTTCGAGGCCGCCATCAGACACGCTCCACCCGGGACGTGCCGAACAGGCCGGCCGGCCGGAACCACAGCACGACCAGGATGACGACGAAGGCGACGGCCAGGCTGAGCACGTTGAACGCTCGATCCTGGTCGCCGAGGTAGCCGACCAGGATCGACTGGATCAGCCCGATGACGATGCCACCGAGCACGGCCCCGACCAGCGAGTCGAGACCACCGACGGTGGCGGCAGCGAACGAGAAGATCAGCAGCGTGGCCATCATGTTCGGCTGGAGGAACAGCTTCGGGGCCACCAGCGACCCGCCCAGGGTGCCGAAGGCCGCGGCCAGCGCCCACCCGAACATCAG
The DNA here is from genome assembly GCA_965262175.1 of Acidimicrobiales bacterium. GTDB lineage: Bacteria > Actinomycetota > Acidimicrobiia > Acidimicrobiales > SZUA-35 > CADEDH01. Next base: position 440,043 of record CBDHES010000002.1, read on the forward strand.
GGTCTGCCCGACCCGAACGCCGACGAGGCGGGCCGACTCGGTGTTCGACGAGACGGCCCGGAAGGCCAAACCGATCTTGGTCTTCGACAGGACGAACCACAGGAAGGCCATCATCAGGCCGAGCACCGCCCAGGTGCCGATCACCGTGTACCGGAGACGGGCGCCGCCGATCCCGACGAAGTCGTCGGGGCCGTTGGGGAAGAGGCTGGGGAACGGCCGGGGGTTGAAGTTCCAGAGGTAGCCGGCCACCGAGTTCAGCAGCAGGAAGATGCCGAGCGTGATCAGCACCACCGGAAGGTGGTCGGTCGGATCGAAGGGTCGGATCAGAACCCGCTCGATGGCGGCACCGACCGCAGCGCTGATCGCCATCGCCACGGCGATGGCAGCGATCAAGCCCAACGGGAGCGGCCCGGCACTGAAGCCGGCCCACCCGACGATGGGCTCGAGGAAGCTGAGCGCCGAGATATCGCCGCCGACCAGGCCCTCGCCGGCCGGCACGGCCAGGACGTAGGCGATGAACGTGCCGAACATCGCCAGCTCACCCTGGGCGAAGTTCACCAGCGTGGTGGCCTTGAAGATCAACACCAGTGCGACGGCGACCACGGCGTAGACCGCGCCGTTGTCGAGACCGTCGAAGAGGCGCTGGAGGAACAGATTGAGTCCACCGTCGATGACCGGTGGAATCAGGTAGGCGAGGAGCAGGAGTCCGATCAAGCCGAGGGCGCCGTAGGTCAGCAGCCGCTGCATGTTGTCGGAGACCCAACTCCGGTTGTCAACTTGAGCCGTAGCCATGGGGGATAGTCGTCTCTCCGTCGTAGAACCGTTGGATACCGATGCCGTCAGGCGCCGAGGTAGGCGTCCTGCACGGCGCTGTCGCTCTTCAGTGCTTCGGCCGAGCCGTCGAGCACGATCTCGCCGGCCTCGAGCACGTAGCCCCAGTTGGCCAGGTCGAGCGCCAGGTTGGCGTTCTGCTCCACGACGAGCATGGTCACGCCCGATTCCTTGTTCAGCTCGGTGAAGGTGTTGAACAAGTCTTCGATGATCAGCGGCGCCAACCCGAGCGATGGCTCGTCGAGCAGCACCAGCTTGGGCCGGGACATCAACGCCCGAGCCACCGCCAGCATCTGCTGCTCACCACCGGACAGCGAACCGGCCAGCTGGTCCCGCCGCTCCTTCAGGCGGGGGAACATCTGGAACCACCGGTCGATGTCATCGCTGAGGTCGTCCTTGCGGACGTAGCCACCGATCTGGAGGTTGTCGATCACCGACAGCTCGGGGAAGGTGCCTCGCCCCTGGGGGACGTGGGCCACGCCGAGGTTGACGATGTCGGCCGTGTTCCGCTTCGAGATGTCCTCGCCGGCGAGCACGACCGTGCCGCTCGAGGAGACCATGTTGCAGATGGCACGGAGGGTGGTGGTCTTCCCGGCGCCGTTCGCACCGAGGATGACCGACACCTCACCGTCGGGGACCTCGAAGCTGAGGCCGCGCAACACCTCGACCGCGCCGTAGCGGGCGTGGAGGTCGGTGACGCTGAGCATGACGGGCTTGACCGGATCGTCGTGCCCGTTGCTGCTCGTGGTGTCGACATCGGTCATGCTGCGGAGCTCCCCAGGTAGGCCTCGATCACCGACGGATCCTCTCGGACGACGTCGGGGGTGCCCTCGGCGATCTTCTTGCCGAAGTTCAACACGACGACCTTCTCGGAGATCCCCATGACCATCCGCATGTGGTGCTCGACCAGGAGGATCGTGAGGTTGTGGTTGTCGCGGAGCTGGCGGATCGTCTCGCCCAGCTCATCGACCTCGGAGTGGGTCAGGCCGCTGGCCGGCTCATCGAGCATCAGCAGCCGCGGGTTGCCGATCAGCGCCCGAGCCAGCTCGATCCGCTTGAGGGTGCCGAACGGCAGACCGGCTGCCGGGTGGAAGGCGTGCTGCTCCAACCCGAGCTCCTCCAGAGCCTGCCAGGCTCGGAGCTTGGACTCCCGCTCCTCACCGCCGGTGCCGAGCTTGAACATCGAGGTGAAGAAGTTGGCCTTGGTCCTCGTGTGGTCGCCGACCATCACGTTCTGCAGCACCGTCATCCCCGGCCAGAGGGCCAGGTTCTGGAACGTCCGGTACACGCCCTTCTGCGAGATCGTGTGGGGGGCCAGGCTCAGCAGATCGATGTTGTCGAACGTGACCGCTCCCTCCGTCGGGTCGTAGATCCGGCTGACGACGTTGAACAACGTCGTCTTGCCGGCACCGTTGGGCCCGATGAGGGCACAGATCTGCCCCTCGTCGATCCCGAACGACAGACGATCAAGCGCCGTGATACCGCCGAACTTCACGGTGATGTCAGAGACATCGAGCAAAGACACGAAGTGGACCTCCCCCTGCTTCCTGCTGGTGGTTGGTAGCTCAGTAGCATTGTGACGGTAGACACTTTCCACCGGCACGTCAAAGTAGGGTCAGCACCGACCCGCGGGCTTCCCGCCGCTGTCATGATCCCGTTACGAGATGACAGCCGCCTGTCAGACCGTTATATGAGGTATCGGTCAGAGGGCGATCGAGCCGCTGCCGGCCTGGCTCAGCGGGACTCGTCGGCCTCGCGGAGGCGGACCCGGAGCCCCGCCACGGCAACGTGGTCGTCATCGACGTAGCAGCCCCGAGCGCGGGCCCCGGCCAGGATCGCCTCACGATCGTTGGCCACGACGTCGATCCCGCCGAGCCCCTCACCTCTCCCGTCGTTGTCGGCCACGAACCGCACGGCGGCGTTCTCCAACTCGATCTGCGGGTGGCCGTCACTATCGGTGGTGAGGTCGATCTCGGCCATGGCCGACCATCGATCGGCGACGGCTTGGGGGTCGGGGCTCTGGATCTCGGCCGCGGTGATACCACCGACCAGCTCGGTCCGTACGAAGGGCTCCCAGTTCGGGCCGGCCGGCCACCACGGGCCCCCGACCTCATCGCCCCGCTCCATCGTCATCTGGTCCATCTCGAAGAAGGTGCCCCGGGTGTCGGCCGGGTGGAGCTGGATGCCGTCGTGGCCCTCGTCCGGGTAGTGCAGGTCCCAGGCGATCCGGATGCCCAGCTCGCCAGCCCGCTCCCGGCGCCGGGCGACGTCATCGACCTGGGTGATGACCATGTAGCCACCATCGCCGCCCCGCCGTTCGAGGTAGCGGCCGCCGGCGGTGCCGTCGGCGATCGGGGTGACGACTTCGAGGAACTGCGTCCCGACCGGCCAGAGCGTGTTCTTGAGGCCGAACCGGCCGACGCCGGGATCGGTGTAGCACGCCTCGACGCCGAGCACCGTGCCGATGTCGAGCGCCGTGGCATGCAGATCCTCGGCGACGACGGCGATCTGTCGAAGGCGAATCCACATGGGCCGGACTCTAGTGTGTGGCGGTGACCGCGATCGAAGTACGACGACCCGCCACCAGCCAGGGGCTGATCATGGGGATGGTGGTGCTCGTCGCCGTGCTGATCGGGGCGAACTACTCCGTGATGCAGTTGGCCCTGCGCCACACGACACCCCTGGTGCTCACCGGACTCCGGCTCGCCATCGGGGGTGGGGCACTGCTCGCCTACACCCGATGGCGGGGCGAGCCGCTCCCCCGCCAGCCTCGGGTCCTCCTCGGCATCTTCGGCGTCTCGGTCTGCATCACCACGATCTCCAGCATGACCCTGGTCACCGGGGTGAGCCTGGTGCCGGCCGGTGTTGCGGCGCTGCTCTCGAGCCTGGTGCCGGTGTGGACCGTGCTGCTGGCGTTCGCGTTCCTGCGGGAACGGCCAGGCCGAATCGGCGCCCTCGGGGTGGCCGTGGGCCTGGTCGGGGCGATCGTCCTGTCCTCACCGGCGATCGAGGGCGCCACCAGCCCGACCGGGGTGGTCATCATGACCATCAGCGGCCTGGCCTGGGCGGCCGGCATCGTGCTGCTCCGATGGTGGGACTTCGGCACGACGAGCCCGGTCATGATCACCACGGTCCAGCTCCTGATGTCGACGGTGGTGGTGGTCCCGATCGCCCTGGCGGTCGAGGGGACGGCCGACACCGAGCTGACGGTCGATCTCCTGCTGCCGCTGCTCTACGCCTCGGTGCCGTCGCTGGCGGTGACGTTCGCCCTGATGGCCAAGGTCACCGTCGATGGCTCGGCCACCCAGGCGTCGTCGGTGGCGTACCTCACCCCGGTGTTCGGCGTGGCGTTCGCCTGGGTGATCCGCAACAACCGGCTGACCCTGCCCGAGTGGGTCGGCGGAGGGTTGCTGGTGCTGGGCGTCGTGCTGGTGTCGATCGCCACCTCGAGGCGGCGATCGACGGAGGCCGACGGGGAGGTCAGGCTCGAGGGCGGAGCGGAGGACGACGCCCCGTCAGTCGATGTCTCGCCGGGTGAAGGCGATGCCTGACGCCACGAGCGCAACGGCGACGTAGGCGACGACGATCGCCCCCGCCACGAGGTAGGTGTGGGAGAAGACGATGTCGAAGTCACCGCTGAACACGCTGCCGTCGATCTTCTCCACGTCGACCCCACGGGAGAAGGCGTCGGAGTTCACCACCGGCAGGTAGGGCTGGATCTGGGGGAGGAGCGGCGGCAGCAGAATCAGCTCCCCGGCCAGCCAGTAGATGATCCACCCGACGATCGCCCCGATGGAGTTGCCGATGAGCAGCGTCACCGCGAACCCGAAGATCCCGAACACCCCAGCGGCGATCGAGGTCCTCACCAGGATCAGCGCGTAGTTGCCCCAGAACTCGCCGGTGAGCCCGCCGGTCGTACCGCCGACCGAGACCGCCAGGGCGAACATCAGGAAGGTGAAGAACAGCGAGAGGATGGCCGCGATCACCCCGATGCCGACCAGGAGGGCGGCGATGCGGGCGATCATCAGCCGGATACGTCTCGGCTCCCAGGTGAGGATCTGTTCCAACATGCCCGACTTGATGTCGGCCCCGATGTAGGAGGCGCCGATCACGAAGGCCATGAGCGGGAGCAGGAACCCGATCGGGCCCAACACGTCGCGGGCCTCGACGCCCCCGGCCATGTCGTCGAGGAAGTCGATGCCCTCGGCGTCGATCGAGGAGTCGTTGGTGATGATCAGGAAGGCGATGCCGATCCCGATGACGAACACGGCGGCCAGCCCGAGAGGAAACCACCGGGTCAGTCCGCGGGCGAGGAGCCTGGCCAACTCGGCCCGAAACAACGAGATCATCGGTCGCTCATCCCCTCACCGCCGTCGCCGGCACCCGGTTCGCTCGATCCGCCCCACTCGGGGCCTCCGATCCCCCGCCCGCTCTGGGGCGGTGGGTATCCACCCGGGGTGGGCGGAGCCCACCCCTGATCAGCCGGTGGTGGATAGCCGCCGGGCCCACCGGGAGGCGGTCCGGCGGGAGGCGCCACGCCAGGCGGCGCGCTACCGGGATGGCCGCCAGGAGGACCACCAGGCCCACCGGGAGGAGGCCCACCGGGATAGCCGCCAGGAGGACCGGGAGGCGGGCCACCGGGATAGCCCCCGGGAGGCGGTGCGCCGACCGCTGGGCCACCGGGAGGCGGGCCACCGGGATAGCCGCCAGGAGCGACAGGGGCTGGTGCCGGCTGGGCCCCCATGGGCGGCGGCGGGCCGCCGGTGAGGTTGAGGAACGCCTCCTCCAGCGTCACCGAGTTGGGCCGCATCCCTCGGAGGTAGAGACCCCGCTGCGATAGCACCTTGGTCACGTCGGACGCCCGATCGACGTCGATCTCGACGACGAGCTCGTCCGGCACCGAGCGAGGACGTGCGGGGAGACCCATCTCCTGGAGGACGGCGACGGCGGCGTCGCGCTCGTCGATCGTGACGAGCACGTTGTCCTCACCGCCGAAGCTCTTGATGTGCTCGAGCGGACCGGACTCGATCAGGTGACCCTGGTTGATGATCGTCACGTCGTCGCAGACCTGCTCGATCTCGGCCAGCTGGTGACTGGAGACGACGACCGCCTTGCCCTCGGCGGCGATACGGCCGATCAGGAGTCGCATCTCGGCGATGCCGGCCGGATCCAGTCCGTTGGCCGGCTCATCGAGGATCAGCAGGTCGGGGTTCTTCAGCAGCGCGGCGGCGATGGCCAGCCGCTGCTTCATACCGAGCGAGTACGACTTGAACGAGTCGCCGTCCCGATCCCGCAGGCCGACGATGTCGAGCACCCGGTCGACCTCGGTCCGGGGCAGGCCCCCCATCGTGGCCAGGAGGTTCAGGTTCCGGCGGGCGGAGAAGCTGGGGAACATCTTGGGGTTCTCGACGATGGCCCCGATCCGCCCGGCGACCCGGTGGAAGTCGGTCCGGGAATCGGCACCGAAGACCCGGACTGCGCCCTCGGTCGGGCGGATGAGTCCGAGCAGGCACCGGATCGTCGTCGTCTTGCCCGATCCGTTCGGCCCGAGGAAGCCGTGGACGGATCCGGGACGGCCGAGGTCGAGATCGAGCCCCTGCACCGCCACCACGTCCTCGCCCCGCCGCCGGCTGTACACCTTCCGGAGTCCCCGGATCTCGACGAACGCTGTCATGGGCAGTGACCCTAGCCACGTTCCGCGTTCGGATCATCGCGGCGCCGCCCGATCCATCCGACCGCCACCCTGGGGCCACCCCAGCGGCACGTGGGGTTCACCCCCGATGATCCGGTGGCCGCGATCGGTCGACGATCACTCCATGAGCTTCGAACCGTCCGCAACATCCACCCACAGCTCCGGCTGGCTTGCCCAGGTCTGGATCGCCTTCGGCCTCTCGGTTTCCGCCGGCGCGCTCGGGATCTTCTACCTCCCGGTCGACCATTGGATCCGGGCCTTCATCGGCATGGCGTTCGTCATGGCGATCACGTCGTCGATCTCGTTGTCGAAGACGCTCCGGGACCTGCACGAGGCCGACCGCCTGGTCAACAAGATCGACGAGGCGAAGCTGGCCCGGTTCCTCGCCGAGCACCCGGTCGACGTCTGAGGCACCGGCTCACCGGGTCGGCCGACGGGCCGGACCCGGTGAGCGGTCTCAGGCGATCGCCCCGCCGAGCTGGTTGGCTCGATCGTGAGGCAGCGAGCCCCGAGCCGCCCGCAGGTAGGCGTAGGGCGTCTGGTACCGGAAGTTCGACACCCGCGAGGTGTAGACGTCGGCGTACCGCTCGACCTGGCGGGCGAACAGGCTCTTGTCGTTGCCGGCCCGCATCAGCGGCCCCCAGCGGGCGTTGCCCAGCTCCGAGGCGGCCCGGGCCAGGGGCGCGATCTGCTCGTCGAGCTCGAACACCCGGGCGGTGACCTCGGCCAGCTCGGCCGTCAGATCGGCCGGGACGTCATCGCCCGCGCCGTCCCGCCGGAGACGGAGAACCGCCTGCCGGTGCTCGACCACCACCTTCTCCTCCATCAGCTCCTCGAGTCGACCCTGCTCGAGCTCGAACCGGATCGCTCCCCCGATCTCGTCCTCCAGCTCCCGGGCGATCAGCGCCGTCCGCCACCGCAACACGTCCTTGGTCACGTGGACGTCGCCGAAGAGGTGGTCGCCCACGTAGAGGGGGAGGCCCGAGCCGGGCAGGCTCTTCTCCACGAGCTGGGCGTTGCCACCGAAGTACACGTGGCCGGGCTCCAGCGGCCCGTAGTGGGGTTTGAGCAGCGACTCGGCCTCGTCGACCACCCGGTAGATCGGGTCGGTCTTGGCGAAGAAGTCCGGTTTGTTGGCCGACACGATCACGATGTCGAACAGGTCCCGCCACGTCGTGCCTTCGGGACAGAACCGATCGAGGGCGTAGCGCATCATCGTTCGGGTGTACACCCACTCCGAGTTGGTGATCAGCACCAGTTGCTTGCCGGCCGAACGCTGGTCGAGCAACGTCGGCACGATGCCGGGATCGAGGTCGACGAATCGATCGGGGTCCTCCATGATCCCGGCCTTGAGGATGCCGGTGAGGTGGGCCTCGTTGAGCGCCTCGTCGACCGCCCAGTACAGATCGGCGTAGCTGCTCATCCCCGGCAGGGGTGTGTCGTCGTGGAGATCGACCAGCTGGGTGAACAGTGCCGCCCGAGACAGCTCGAAGAGGGTGTTCATGAATCGGAACCGGGGTTCCGAGAGCTCGACGACGGTCTCCCGGTAGACATCGCGCTGACGTTGGAACGGCAGCAGGGTCGTGCCGTGCTGGGCCCGGACGACATAGCCGAACCGGGTGGCCTTGACGACGTTTCCCAGTTGGAGGTCGAACACCAAGCCCAGGGTGAACCGGTCGGGGTCGAAGGTGAGGTCGCCAACCGGCCAGGCCCTAGCCGCTAGGAGGTCCCGGGCCCGGCGGAACGCTTCGCCCTCCCACTCGTCGACCCGGTAGTGGATCAGCGTGTAGTCCATGTCGTACCCGACGGCCTGCACCGAGCGGAGGTTCAGGGTCCGGTTGGTGAACACGCCCCGTTCGGGAGGCCAGGTCCCGGGTCCGGACGGATGGTCGCTCTTCGTCACCCTGGCAACGGTAACGTTCGACCCATGACGATCGGAGCCGGGCGGTGAAGCGGGCCGAGAAAGCCGATCGGATCGGTGAGATCCTCGACGAGCTGTACCCCGAGCCCCCCATCCCACTCGACCACCGCGACCCCTACACGTTGCTGGTGGCGGTGGCGCTGTCGGCCCAAACGACCGACAAGAAGGTCAACGAGGTCACCCCGGCCCTGTTCGCCGTGGCCGACACCCCGGAGAAGATGGCCGCGCTCCACCCCGACAAGATCCTCGAGCTGATCCGGGAGATCGGCCTGGCCCCGACCAAGGCCAAGAACCTGTCGGCCATGGCCCACCAGATCATCGACGACGGCGGCGACGTCCGCCCCGACTGGGAGTTCCTGGAGAGCCTGGCCGGCGTCGGCCACAAGACCGCCAGCGTGGTGATGGCCCAGGCGTTCGGGGTCCCGGCCTTCCCGGTCGACACCCACATCCACCGATTGGCCGATCGGTGGGGCCTTTCGAACGGGACGACGGTCGAGAAGACCGAGAAGGACCTGAAGGCGGTGTTCCCGACCGACACCTGGAACCGCCGCCACCTGCAGATCATCTACTTCGGCCGCGAGTACTGCCCGGCCCGCAACCACGATCTGGCCACCTGCCCCATCTGCGGGTGGGCGGCGACCAAGAAGCGGATCGCCGCCGAGGCCAAGGGCCGGTAGCGGACCTCACCGCTCCTCCCCCATCGGGCTCCACTTGGGTCCCGAGCGGGCCGTCTGCCATGGTGGGTGACCGGTCGGTGAGTGCAGGGGGAGCGATGGAAACGTTCGATGGTCGGGTTGCGGTGGTGACGGGCGGTGCGAGCGGCATCGGCCGGGGGATCGCCCGTGCGTTCGCCGGGGCGGGGGCGAAGCTCGTCCTCGGCGACGTCGACGACGACGCTCTCGACCAGGTCGTCGAGGAGCTGACGACGTCGGGTGCCGAGGTGGTCGGGCGTCGCTGCGACGTGTCCGACCTGGCGGAGGTCGAGGCCCTCGCCGACCAGGCGGTCGACACCTTCGGCGGGGTCAACGTGTTCTGCGCCAACGCCGGCGTCGGCATCCCGACCGCGACCCACAAGCTCAAGCTCGACGACTGGAAGTGGATCATCGACGTCGACCTGTGGGGCCCGATCTACGGGGTCAAGACCTTCCTACCGCTCATCGAGGAGCGGGGAGAGGGCCACATCAACGCGACCGCGTCGATGGCCGGACTCGTCGCCTCCCCGATGATGGGGGCCTACAACGTGGCCAAGCACGGCGTGGTCGCGCTCATGGCCACCCTCGAGCGCGACCTCCGGGGTCGCAACAGCCCGGTCACCGCGTCGGTGCTGTGCCCCGGCCCGATCAACACCAACATCAGTCGGCGCTCGGTGGAGCTCCGACCGAACCGCTCCAAGCCATCGGCCGATGGGAGCACGTCGGGCCGGGCCGCCAAGGGCATCCAGGCCATGCTGGAGAAGGGCATGGACCCCGACGAGGTGGGCCGCCTCGTCCTGGACGCCATCCGGACCGGGGAGTTCTGGATCCTGACCCACCCCCGGTGGACCAAGACCCTCCACCGACAGCTGGACGCCCTCGACACCGACCGGTCGCTGCCGGCGGTCTGAGCCGCTGAGCCGAGCAAGGACGGTCGAACGGTGAGAGTCGCCATCGTCGGATGTGGGGCCATGGGCTCGGTCTACGCCGGGCTCCTGGCCGACGGGGGCCATGACGTGTGGGCCATCGACCCCTGGCAGGAGCACGTCGAGGCGATAGCCAGCGGTGGCCTCCGGGTCGAAGGAGCGTCGGGCGACCGCACCGTGGTCCTGGCCGGTGCCCACACCTCGGCCGGCGACGTCGGCCAGACGATGGACGTCGTGATCGTGGCGACCAAGGTCCCCCAGGTGGCCGACGCCGCCCGGGCCGCGGCGGTGCTGGTCGGGCCGGACACGACGATCATCTCGATCCAGAACGGGCTCGGCGGGCCCCAACGAACGGCGGCGGAGCTGGGCTCGGAGCGGCTGCTGATCGGCGTCGTCGGGGGCTTCGGGGCCTCGATGACCGGGCCCGGCCACGTCCACCACAACGGGATGGAGCTCGTCCGCCTCGGCGCCTACGACGGTGCCGGCCGGACGCCCCGAACCGAGGCGATGGCCGAGCTGTGGCGCAGCGGCGGGTTCACCGTGAAGACCTTCGACAACGTGAACCAGCTGGTCTGGGAGAAGCTCATCTGCAACGTGGCGTTCTCCGGACCGTGCACCGTCACCGAGCTGCGGGTGGGTGAGCTGCTCGATGATCCCGACGCCTCCACGCTGTCGGCCACCTGCGCCACCGAGGCGTTCGACGTTGCCGTGGCGTCGGGCATCCCGCTCGATTTCGACGACCCGGTGGCCTACACCCGCGCCTTCGGCGCCCGGATCGGCGGTGCCCGACCCTCGATGTTGCTCGACTGGCTGGCCGGCCGGCCGTGCGAGATCGACGCCATCAACGGAGCCATCCCTCCCGCAGCCGACGCCGTGGGCCGGACGGCGCCGGCCAACACGGTGGTGGCCTCCCTGATCCGAACCCGGGAGCGGCACCGGACGACCACCTGACGCTGCGGCGTCGGTCGGCGATCGGGATCGCCCCCTCGGTCCGACCCCGCCCCTACAGTCGGGCCCGTGGTTCCCGCCACCGATCCGCCGGCCGACCGGCCGCGCCCCGAACCGAGTCACCGCCGTGGACGAGCGGTCGATGAGATGATCCTGGACGCCGCCTTCCAGACGATCGTCGACCGGGCCACGACCGACATCACCATCGACGAGGTGGCGACCGCAGCCGGCGTCGACCGGACCACGGTGTACCGCCGATGGTCGACCGCCGGCGACCTGGTCAAGACCGTCGTCGCCACCCGGGCCGCGGCGTCGCTGCCCATACCCGAGACGGGCGAGCTCCGATCCGACCTGATCCTCCTCGGCCGGCGGATCCGGGCGACCGTCTCGTCGCCGCTCGGTCGGGCCCTGTTCGGGCCCGGCCGGGCGTCCGACCCCGACCTGGAACCGATCCGGGACGCGTTCTGGCGTCAACGGTTCGACGACGCCGCCACGATCATCGATGCCGCGGTCAAGCGGGAGGACTGCCCCCGCCCGGTCGACACCGAGCAGGTGATCGAGTACCTGGTCGGTCCGATCACGTTCCGCCTGTCCGAGCGACGTCGGCCCTACGACGATCTCGACCTGGAGCGCCTCGCCGACGTGGTCCTCGACGCCCTGGACGCAGTCCCCGCCGCCCGGTAGAGCGGTCGGGCGCTCAACAGCTGCCGCCCGACCCGTTGCGGGGGATCGACGGGTCGACGACCTCGATGTGGACGTGGGGCCACGACGCCTCACCGGTGAGGGCGTCGATCTGGGAACGGAAGGGGAACGTCGTTGCATTGGCGGCAATCGTGTCGCCCACCTCGACCCGCTCCCCCGCCCGGACCGCCACCCCCTGCACGTGGAGGATCTTCACCTCCAGATCGGGTCGACCGTCGGGGTTGATCACCACGTAGCCGTCGCGGTACCGGCAGTACAACACGTAGGAGCCGGCCCGGGCCACGGTGCCCGACACCGGGGACACGATGGTGGTCGACGGTTCGACCGCGATGTCGATCGCCCCCCGCAGGTCGGTGCCCCGGTTGCGGGACGCCATGGTGGTGATACGGATCGGGGCCGGATCGACGGCGACCATCGGCAGCGCGCCCGGGTGGGACGACTGGTGGAACCCGGCCCGCTCGATGACCATGGCCGGCGCAGCGACGGTGATGCCACCCACCTCGACCACCGGGATGGGGGCGTCGAGGATGTCGACCGCCCGCCCGGTCGGTCGCCCGTCGGCCAGGAAGCAGTTCCGCGGCGGCACACCGTCGGACGGGTAGCGGTGGCGGTCCACGAACTCGTCGGAGAGGGAGATGTGGAGGACGGCACCACCGCGTGTCAGCTCGCCGATGGCCAGCAGCCCGGTCCAGTAGGTCCGGCCGATCACGTCGGCCGGACGGCGGAGCACGTTCTCGTAGATTCGTTCGACGAAGGCGACGTCGTCGAGCTGGCCGTAGCGGGCGACGAACTCGGGGCTGGTGGCGAACTGGTCGGCGATCACGTCGAGCCCGACGCAGGCGTCCCGCTCGGTGATCCAGTACAGCGCCCCACCGGCGTCGGGTTGACGACCGAAGAAGGCCCAGTAGAGCCGGAAGACCTTGGCGTGGTCGCCGGTCAGCTCCTGGTGGGCCGCCAGGGTGTCGAAGTCGAGCTCCTCGTCGGCACCGACCGCTCCGACCGGGGTGGCGAGGGTCGCCACGGTGACGAGCAGGGCGGCGAGCGTCGCCACCATCCGGCGGTCGACCGCCCATCGGCGGCCATGGGGATGGCGGCGGGAGGACTCGAACGGGGACGGGGCGGAACGCGGCATGGCGACCTCATCGACGACGACGTGGTGGAGCCCGCCCGGGCGACGGTACCCCATCGGATCCATCGGTCCGGGGACCCCGGATCTGACCGGACCGAGCCACCGACCGGCCCCGATCGTGTGGCGTCGGCCACGTGTTGACACCTCGTTGACTGCCCGTTGATGCACGCCGTCGACGATGGGGTTGCACCAACAGGAGGGGGAAATCATGAGGAGCGCCATCGATGCGCTGAGCGTGTACGTCTACGCCCGGGACGTGCTCGCCGAATCTGGCCTTCGGGCCCATCTCGCCGAGGTTCGGGAGGTGACGATCGAGGACTGCCCCGGTCGGGCCGACGTCGCCATCGTCGCCACCCAGGAGATCGACGCCGCCCTGGCCGACAAGGTGGGACAGCTCCGGACGGTCGGCTGCGGCCGGGTCGTCGTGGTGGCGGCGAAGATCGAGGCCGAGGCCCTGCCCCGTCTGCTCGAGATCGGAGCGTCGGGGGTGATCCGGGCCAGCGAGGTGACCGCCGGACGGCTGGCCGAGGCCACCCGGGCCGCAGCGACCGGCGGTGGGAGCCTGCCGGCCGACCTGATCGGCCAGTTGCTCCGCTCCGTGCGCCGGGGGCCAACCGCGCTGTCGTGCCCGTCGGCCACCGTCCACCGGCTCAACGAGCGGGAGGAGGCGGTGGTCCGGTTGCTGGCCGATGGGTACGACACCAACCAGATCGCCGAGGAGCTCCACTACTCGGAGCGGACGATCAAGGCGGTCGTCCACGGCATCATTCGCCGGTTGGGACTCCGCAACCGTCCCCATGCGGTGGCCTACGCCCTGCGGCACGGCCTGATCTGATGGCCGGCGGTCAGGCCCCGACCTGGACGACCAGCCGCTCGTAGCGGGCCCGGAGCTGGCTGGCGACCAACGGGGCCGACGCCGCTTCGGCCATCTCGATCGCCCGGAGCCACTGCCGGTCGCTTCGACTGGCCAGCGCCAGCAAGCGGGGCAACAGGTGGAGCAATCGCGAGCGGGGCCGGGCGCTTCCTCGATCGAGGAGGGCCTCGACGGCCCGCTCCCATCGCTCGTCGAGCTCCCATCGGGCATCGTCCACCCAGGTCGCCGAGCAGGCGGCACCGAGCACCGGGCCCCGCTGCAGGTCGAGGCACGACTCGATGACCCGGATCGCTGCGGTCAGGCTCCCCTCCCCCCGGAGCGCCGCCTCGGCGTCGGCCAGGCGGGACCGCAGGACGGCGAGGTCGGACCGGGTGTCGCCGGTGTCGAGGCGGAACCGGTCGTTGTGGCGGATGATCGAGACGGTCGGCGCGCCAGCCTCGAGGACCCGCCGGATCGCCGAGATGGCCGTGGCCAGTCGCCGGTTGCCGGCGGCCGGGTCGGCCTCGGGCCAGAACCACACGAGGAGCTGGTCGCGGGCCACCCACCCCGGCGCCCGGAGGGCCAACGCCTGGAGGATCGCCAGGTGTTGGGGTCGGAGGTCGTCGCACTCGTCGCCGAGGCGACCGAGCCGGAACCGGCCGGTCAGAAGCAGGAGCGGTTCGTCCGGGGCATCGCCGGACTCCGGCACCGGATCGGGGACCGGTACCAGCGAGGGTCGGGATCGAGCCCGCTCGTCGTCGACCGGATCACCGCCGGGAGCCGGGTCCGGGGCAGGATGACCGGTCGGCGTCGGGGCGAGCTCGGGGTCGGGCACGGCGATGCCGACCGCTCGGGCCAGGAACGGGTGAAGGGCCAGTTCGCCGGCGGTGCCGGTCGAACACAGCAGGCCCCGATCGTGAAGGAGTTCGACGGCGCCCGGCGGCGCATCCGACGGCTGCTCCGGGCCACGACCCCAGTCGGGTTGGTCGGCGCGAACGACCCCTCGCCGGGCGACCCAACGCGCCCCCTCGACCAGCTCGTCGCCGAGCGGGGCGACCACCTCCTCGGCGACGTAGCGGCGCAACCCGGGACACGCCTGCCACGGGTCGGCGAGAACCGCCGTACTCTCGCCGGGGTGGGCGCCGACGACCCGACCGACGAGCCGGAGAGCGGCGGCCCACCCGCCGGTGGTCGCCGTCAGCGCCACGACCTCGTCGCTGGTGAGGGGCGAGGCCCACTCGGTGGCGACCAGCCGCTCGACCTCCTCGACCCGAAACCGGAGATCCTGCCCCGTCAGGGCGACGGTGTCGGGGGCGACGTCGAGCGCGGCCAGGGCGAGGCCGTCGCTCCACCGACCGGCGACGATCAGCCGCCATCCGGGCGGAAGCCGCCGACCGACGGCCCCGATGATCGCTCCTCCGCCACTCCCGGCGAGGTGGTGAGCATCGTCGATCACCACCAGCCGGGGGGCGCCCTCGGCGACCTCCAGACGGCCGTCGACCCACCGGAGCGCGCCGTCGGTGGCCCCGTCGATCGCTCGGGCCAGACGCCGCTCGTCGCGGTCGTGCTCGTCGACATCGAGCCACGACACCGGCCCGCCCCACTCGGCGGCGAGCTGGGCGGCCAGCGTCGTCTTCCCCGCCCCCGCCGGCGCGAAGACGGTGACGACGGCGGCGTCGGCGTCGGCCACCGTGGCCAGGAGCCGGGGCCTGGCCAGGCCGAGCCGGCGTGCGGAAGCGGTTGCCCGTACGGACATGTCTCCAGCTTGGACGGCTCCCGACCGGGTCGTCTGCCGAAGTTTCCGCACGTGGGAAGGTCACAGCTCCCACCCGCCCCGCATCCCGAGCCAGCGATGCTCGGGACGCAGGGCGGCGGTTGTGGGGGCTAGCTACAGCCGCCGTCACCCCAGGAGCAGTTGGGCGACGAGCCGTCGAGGTCGACGATGCCGCCCTCCTGGATCCACGACTCGTTCCCCGCGTCATAGCGGCTGAAGTCGGACCCTTCGATGTAGTACGCGTCGTCGTTGCCGTTGACGCCGTAGTTGATGCCTTCGATCAGGGCCGGATGATCGGCCTGGAAGGACCGGCTGGCCAGGATCAGGTTGGTCCTGGTCAGTCCGTCCGGCAGGTCGGCGGCGATACGCAGCACCTCGACCGCCTGCCAGGCGAACGCGGCGAACCCGGTGAAGTACAGTCCGACGTTCACGTCGAGGTCGGCGGCCTCGAGGGTGGCGTTGGCCCACTGGATGTAGGGGTCATCGGCGTACTGGGGATCGGTGTTGACCTTGATACCACCGCCGACGATCAGCCAGTCATTGGCCGCCTGACCGGCCGGGATCATGAACGCGTTGGGGTCCTTGCACACCGACGGCGCGAAGAGGACCGTGTCCCCGTCGTTCATGCCGTTGTTGCCGGCCTCCTGAACGGCCAGCAGGCACGGGTTGCCGGCCGTCATCGAGATGAAGACATCGGCCCCCTCGGCGGCGATCGTCGTCATCTCGTTGGTGACGGTCGGAGCCGCCGGGTCATGGCGGACCGGGATGAACTCGGCGACGACGTCGGGGTTCGCCTCGACGAAGGCTTCCATACCCTGCTCGTAAGCGAGGCCGAAGTCGTTGTCGATCACCAGGGCCGACACGGTGACCGGCAACTGGTCGGCCATGTTCTCCCGGATCCAGGCCCCCCACAGGATGGCCTCGGTGGCGTACGACATCTGGTTGCCGGTCGTCCATGGGTGATCGACCGGATCGCCCCACGCCGGGTGGCCGGTGGCCACGAACAGGTGGGGGATGCAGTTCTCGTTCAGGGTGTCGTAGACCGCCAGGGTGTTGGGCGAGCCGATCGTGTGGAAGAAGAACGGCTTCTCGGTCTGAAGCAACTCGTCGACCAGCTCGATCGTCTGGGCAGCCACGTAGCCGTCGTCGCGGCGGAGCAGCTGGATCGGGATCCCGTCGATGCCGCCGTGGGTGTCGTTGACGTAGTCGAGGTAGACCTCCCAGCCGATGCCCATGTTGCCGTAGGCCGCCAGGTTGCCCGACTGGACGCCGGGGTGACCGATCTTGATCGTGTCACCGATGCCCTCGGTGTCGCTCCAGTCGCCCGGACACTGGGTCATGTCGATCTCGAAGCCGGCCGGGCCCCGGAGCACGTTGTCGTCGCCGACGCCGTACTCGCCGGCCTCGATGGCCGCGGTCAGCTCGTCGACGATCCCCTGGCGATTGGCCGCCCACTCCGCCTCCAGCTCCGTGATGTCGCTCGCCGTCGACCCCTGGTCGCTGTCGTCATCGCCCGACTCGTCGGCGGCGTCGGCAACGGCGTCGGCCGCTGCGTCCTCATCGACCGCGCCCCCCTCCTGGCCCGCATCCTCGCCGGTCTCGACCCCGTCGGAGCCAGCATCGTCATCGTCGGATCCGCCGCAGGCGGCGGCGATCATCGCCAGTGCGCACCACAACGCCAACCAACGGCGCGCCTGGCGCGCCCAGCCATCGGAACGACTCATCATTGCTCTTCCCCCTTGATCGAGATGTGACTGACGCCACATCACCTCTGGCAACGCTAGCCGCCAGAGGCCGGCCGGCAAAAGGGGCTGCCACCCGGTCGAGATGATCGGGGGGTCGACCCCCGGGTACCTTGGCCGGGTGGCCACGATCTACGACGAGACCCACGACCTCTTCCGACAGAGCTTCCGGGCGTTCGCCGAAGCCGAGCTGAAGCCGAACGTCGACGCCTGGGAGACGGCCGGGATCATGGATCGGTCGGTCTACGCCGAGGCCGGCAAGCACGGCTTCGTCGGCATGGCCGTTCCGGAAGCGCACGGCGGCGGAGGCACCGACGACTTCCGATTCAACGCCGTGATCGCCGAGGAGCTGGCCTACGCCGGCGTCGGAGGCGGTGGCTTGGGGTTGACCCTCCACAACGACATCACCACGCCCTACTTCGTCGAGTACTGCAACGAGGAGCAAGCGGCCAGATGGCTCCCCGGCATCGCCTCTGGCGACCTGATCACGGCCATCGCCATGACCGAGCCCGGCACCGGGTCCGACCTCGCCGCCGTCGCCACCACGGCCGTCCGGGACGGTGACGAGTACGTCCTCAACGGCGCCAAGACGTTCATCACCAACGGCATCAACTCCGACCTGGTGATCGTGGTGGCCAAGACCGATCCCGACGCCGGCCACAAAGGGATGTCGCTGCTGGTCGTGGAGCGGGGGATGCCGGGCTTCGAGCGAGGTCGCAACCTCGACAAGATCGGCCAGCACTCGGCCGACACCGCCGAGCTGTTCTTCGCCGATGTCCGGGTGCCGGCCGGCAACGTGCTGGGCGAGGTGGGCCGGGGTTTCGAGTACCTCTCGTTCAACCTGGCCCAGGAACGGCTGTCGATCGGGGTGTTCGGGCTGGCGGCGGCCGAGGCGGCCCTCGGCTGGGCCGTCGACTACGTGAAGGAGCGGACGGCGTTCGGCCAGCCCATCGCCGCCTTCCAGAACACCAAGTTCGTGTTGGCCGAGGTGGCGACCGAGATCGAGGTGACCCGACCCTTCATCGAGCAGTCGATCACCAAGCTCAACGCCGGCGAGCTGACGCCGTCGGTGGCGGCCATGGCCAAGCTCTGGGGGACCGAGCTCCAGCAGCGGGTCACCGATCGTTGCCTCCAGCTCTTCGGCGGCTACGGCTACATGACCGAGTACCCGATCGCCCGGGCGTACGCCGACGCTCGGATCACCACGATCTACGGCGGGACGTCGGAGATCATGAAGACCATCATCGCCAAGGACGTGCTGACGTAGGACGTTCCCGCTGACCGAAGGAATATCGGGCGCGGCGACTCACGGGTTCGTTACGTCGGCCCGAAACACTTGACGTGATGCCTTGCCACTTTAGGGGCTGGGTCGCAGTGGCTACGGTCCCAGGAGGACGAGCGGCGGAGCAGGGCGAGAGACGTGGTGTCAGCACTCCGAACGTGGAGTTGTCGATGGGGATGGGCGCTGTTCGTCACGCTTGTGGTGGCGAGCGCATGCGGCGGGGCGGCGGGCGGCGACGAGGTCGTCGACGACGCGCAGACCGGCGACGCTGCAATCGTTGATGCCGGGGTTGGAGAAGACACCGCAGACGAGGTGCCCTCAGCGAACGACACGGTCGGCGACCCGGCAGAGGTCGGGACCGGCTCAGGGTGCCGAAGTGACACGGTCCCCCTCGGCGAGCGGGACGACTCGATGTCGGGTGTGACCATGCTGCCGGACGGCAGCGTGCCGATCGGGAACGACCTCAACGCTGCGATCTCAACGGCCTTGATGTCCGATGGTCGGGTTGTCGCCGGCTACTCGAACGGCTACGTGAGGATCTGGGACTTCGACGACCCGAATGCCCCCCCTGTCGAGCTGTTCAAGGTTGAGACTTGCAACTTCGGCCGCGACCCGGCGACCTGCACCGACGAGGACGACTACTTCTGCGGGCGGGTCTTCTCGCAGAACAAACAGGTCCGGGTGGCCGGGGTGGTCGAGCTGGCCGATGGACGGATCGTCGCCGGCTGGCAAGACGCATCGTTGCGGATCTGGGACCCCGAGAGCCCGATAGACGATCCTGTCCGAGTCGAGACCGGCTACCCGGTGCAGCATCTCATCCCCCTAGCCGATGGCCGCCTCCTCGCCGCTGGTGGCAGCCAGATCGACGTCTGGACCGTCGACGGCACCTCGGTGACGGCGGACGAGGTCGGTGCCATCGACGGCTGGATCGGCGACATCGACACCCTGAGCGACGGCCGGATCGCCGTGGTCACGACGGCCGGCTACCTCGTCGTCCTGGATCCCGACACCCCAATGGCCGAGCCGGCCGCGTATCCCCAGTTCGAGAACGACTTCGAGGGGTTCCAATGGCTGGATCGATACCAGCTGATCGACTTCGTCGAGATCGACGACTCGACGATCCTCGCCACCGACGGCACCACGCTCATCACCTTCGACCTCACGAGCCCGGTCGGGCATCCGGAGATCAGCCCCTGGCTTGGCGATCAAGGCCCGATCCGCGACCTGATCCGCCTCGATGACGGAACCGTGCTCGCCGCCGCCACCGAGATCTACGTCCTTCGAGGCATCGGCGAGGAGATCGAGAGTGAGGCGACCGGCATCCCGGCTCAGCGCCTGCGCATCCTGGCTCGCGATCTGGTACTCGTCCTCGAGCGGAACTGGACCGCTCGATTGCTCGCGGCATCGAGCCTCGTCGAGCTGACCGGGGCCGATGCGGCCCCGCCCGGGGTCGTCGGCGATAGTGCCCCGATCACCCACGAGGACATCCTCATCGCGCTCGAGCGGGAGGGCCCGTCCGGCCTCTACTACCTCGGGTCGTGCAGCGGCGACGTCCAGGTGCAGGACTATCCGGCACCCCGAGGCATCACGCCGGCGTGTGCCGAGATCGAGTCGAGCACCGACACCGAGGCGACCCTCCTACTCTCGACCGATGAGGTCCAGGTCACCGTCCTCGCCTTCCGGGACGGTGCCGAGTGGATCCTGGACTGGTCGGAGGCCGGCTGAGCAGCCAAGGCGACCCACCCGGCCGAATTTCCATATTGTTTTTCGATATGAGCTGGTATATCGTTTATCGATATGGACACCTCGCTTCCCCCCGACCGCGTCACCCGAATCCTTCATCTGCTGCTGAGCGTGCTGCTCATCGGAGCGAAGCTGGCCACCGCCTTGTTCGTTGGCCTGCTCGTCTACGTCAGTACCGGCGCCAACCGGACGATCACCTTCAACGCCTGGGTCATCGAACCGACGGCCGAGGAACAGCAGGCGCTCGACCTCCCGACGGGGACCACCACGTTCAGCTCGGAGGGCGGCACGGTCATCCTCGATCGCCAGCACGCCACGATCACCCCCGCCGAGGATCGAAAGGCGGCGCAGGCCATCGTGATCGCGATGCTCGCGGTCTGGGGCCTGATCTGGTGGATCGTCCTGGCCAACATCCGAGCGGTCGTCGCTTCGGCCCGTGACGGCGACGCATTCAGCCCGGCCAACAGCAACCGGCTCCTGGCCGCCGGCCTGGCGTTGGCCGCCCTCCCACCCCTGTCGATCGCAGCCGACGCCGCGCTCTTGGCCCAGGTCAACGCTCTGGACCTGAGCGGCCCTCGCCTCGAGGTCGACACCGGCGGCTACGACCTCCCGTGGTTCGTGGCCGGTCTCCTCCTCATCGTCCTGTCATCGGTGTTCCGCCATGGCGCCGCCCTCCACGAGCTCGAGAAGGCCACCGTCTAGATGCCGATCGTCGTTCATCTGGATCGCCTCCTGGCCCAACAGGAGATCACACTGACCGAGCTCTCGGAACGGGTCGGAATCACCGTCGCCAACCTGTCGATCCTCAAGACCGGCAAGGCCAAGGCGATGCGCTTCACCACCCTCGAGGCGATCTGCCACGAGCTGGGCTGCCAACCCGGCGACCTGCTCTCGTTCACCGACGACACCTGACCGCCCGGCGTTGCGACGCACGGCGCCGTCGCAACCCGGAACTCGACCTCAGGGAACCGGTTGTGTCGCTAGGGTCCGGTCATGAGTCTCGAGTGGGAGCAGGTCGTCGTCGCCGCCGGGGATCCGGTTGCGCTCGGTCGCTGGTGGAGTGAGGCGCTCGGCTGGGTCGTCGTTCACGACGACCCCGTGGAGTTCGAGATCCAACCGGATCCCGATCGGATGCCCGGCATCTTGTTCCTGGCCAACGACGACGCCAAGACGGGAAAGAACCGGCTCCATCTCGACCTCCGGCCCGACGACCAGAGC
Organism: Acidimicrobiales bacterium; assembly: GCA_965262175.1. GTDB lineage: Bacteria > Actinomycetota > Acidimicrobiia > Acidimicrobiales > SZUA-35 > CADEDH01. Next base: position 461,496 of record CBDHES010000002.1, read on the forward strand.
GCCGAGGTGGAGCGGTTGATCGCCATGGGAGCGGCTCCCGTCGACGTCGGACAGGGTGAGGTCCCGTGGGTGGTGCTGGCCGATCCCGAAGGCAACGAATTCTGTGTCCTCGGGGCCCGCCACGCTTCGCACTAGGTCGGGCCCGTACGGGGAGGTGGCAGCAGCCGGCGAAGGCGCGCTACCGCACGCCGAGGGCCGGATCGGCGAGAAGCGGTCCCGACCCGCCCCCGGCTGCTCATCGTGGATCAGGGCGTGGCGAGATCGGCGGGCACCCACCCGAGGGTGTCGTCGACGTCATGGTCGCCGCTGGGTCGGGTGGTCAGCCGGGCCCGGTCGATGCGGTCGAGCCGAAAGAGCCGGCCGGCCGCCCGGAGGTGACACCAGCCGATGAGGTACCACCCGTCGGCGCCGTTGTAGAACCCGACCGGGTCGACGCTCCGGGTCGTCTCGTTGCCGTCTGCGTCGGTGTAGTCGAGGTTCACCACCACCGATCGCCGGAGGGCCTCCTCCACCGTCCGCCGAGCCTGTCGAGCGACCGGCGGCTGCTGACGGACCCGGATCCGGTTGCGGAGATCCTGGGCCGCCAGCCGGCTCGCCGGGCCGATCGCCTCGAGGAGCCGGTCGGCCGCCGCCCGCCCCGCGTCGCTGTAGGGCGTGTCGGGCCCAGCCGCGGCCAGGGCCACGAGGAGCGCCGAGATCTCGGTCGATGAGAGGGTCAGCACCGCGCTCGACGGACGGTCGATGCTGATCTGGCCACCGTTCCGGCCGCGTTCGGCGTACAGCGCCACCCCCGCGTTGCGGAGCGAGGCCACGTCACGTTCGATGGTGCGACGGCTGACCCCGAAGCGAGCGGCCAGCGTCGCAGCGCTGATCGGGTGCGGCGCCGCCTGCCGCAGCGCCTCGGCGAGCGCATGGAGCCGTTCGAGGCGGTTCATCCTGCCCATCGAGCCACCGGCCGCCACCCCTGTCAAGAATCCGGCAAAATATCCGACAACCCGTTGTCGCATCGAGCCCGTACGGTCGACGCCATGGCACCGACCGACGAACCGACCAACCGCAACCCGACCGCCGTGACGCTCGGCTACACGATCGTCTACACCGACGACGTCGCCTCGACCCTCGGCTTCTACGAGGCGGCGTTCGGACTGCGGTCCCGCTTCGCCACACCCGAGGGCGACTACGGCGAGCTGGACACGGGCCCGACCGTCCTGGCCTTCGCCTCGAACGAGCTGGCCCGGTCCAACCTGAGCGAGGCGGGCGGCTTCGCCCCTCTCGACCCGGCCCTACCGCCCGTCGGCATCTCGATCACCCTGACCACCGACGACGTCGGAGGGACGCTGGCGGCGGCCATCGCCGCCGGTGCGGTCCCCTACACCGAGCCGGTCGACAAGCCGTGGGGCCAGACCGTCGCCTATGTCCGCGATCCGAATGGTGTCCTGGTCGAGATCGCCACACCCGTGCCGGCCACCCCGGCGGGGTGATCGAACCGGGCTGCGACCTCGGCTCCCGCGGAGGTGAGGTGACGCGGGGCGAGACGAGGCGAGCGAGACGAGGCGAGGTCGGGCTCACTCGGGTTTGAGCGCCGTGACCTGGATCTCGATTCGCATCCGAGGATCGGCCAACCCGGCGACCAGCATCGTCGCTGCGGGACGGGCCTCGCCGAAGTAGGCCCGCAACGACGGCCAGCAGGCCTCGAAGTCATCGGCGTCGGGCAGGTAGTAGATCACCCGGACGACGTCGTCGGCGCGGGACCCGGCCTCGACGAGGGCCGCGTCGATGTTGGCCAACGCCTGGTCCACCTGCTCGACGACATCGTCGGAGATCGTCATCGTCGAGTAGTCGAAACCGGTGGTGCCGGCGACGAAGACCCAACGACCGTCGACGATCGCCCGGGAGTAGCCGACCAGTTCCTCGAACGTGCTCCCCTGACTGATGCGCTGTCGTGCCACGTCATTGCCTCCGTCTTCGACGCTCACTCGGCGCGAGCCTACGGCATGACGCATCGCCGTTCGCCGGTGCCGGCACCGTCGGCCCCGTACCGGCGAACTCTCGCCGCCGCGTTCGACGCTAGGGTCGGCCCATGGTGCGCCTCAGCGATCTCCACCCCACCGAGCGTGATCACCTCCTCGCCCGGGCCGCCGCCATGCCCGAGATCGAGTGCGAACGGTGGCTGACTCCTCCCCCGCTCGACGAGTCGACGGTCGCCCTCATCTCGACCGCTGGATTCCACCGGCGCGGTGACCCGCCGTTCCGGCCCGGCGCCGTCGACTACCGCATCATCCCCGGCGACATCGACTTCGCCGACCTCGTGCTCAGCCACGTCAGCACCAACTTCGACCGGAGCGCCATCGCCCAGGATCCGAACATCTCGTTCCCGATCGACCGGCTCCGGGAGCTGACGACCAGCGGCGAGATCGGCGGTGTCGCCCCCTGGCACTACTCCTTCATGGGAGCCCAACCCCAGCCCCAGAAGATGGAGTCCACCGGCACCGAGGTCGGCCGGCTCCTGGCCGCCGACGGGGTCGACGTCGCCCTCCTCGTCCCCGTCTGACCGATCTGCTCGGGCGCCGTGGGCGCCCTTGCGCACTACATCGAGCGAGCCGGCGTGGCGACCGCCTCGATCAGCCTCGTCCGGGAACAGACCGAGCGGGTCGGCCCGCCGCGAGCCCTGTGGGTGCCCTTCGCTCTGGGCCGCCCCCTCGGCTCGTCGGCCGACCCGTCGTTCCAGACCGCCGTCATCAGGGCTGCGTTGTCCATGCTGACCACGGCCACCGAGCCGACGATCGAGGACTACCCGATCGAGGCGCCCGACGAGGCGGGGCCCGGTGCCTGGTCGTGCCCGCTCAGCCTCGACGTCGATCCCGACGACTCCCCGGGAGGCCGGCTCCGAGCCGAGGTCGAGCGCCTGACCCCGTGGGCGGCCGAGACCCGCCGCGCCCGGGGTCGGACCCTGTTCGGGGCCAGCGGGGCCCGACCCGACCAGGTCGACGCGGTCGTCGCCGCCCTGGTGCAGGTGGCCGAAACCGGTGAGATCGCCACGACGCCACCGTCCGATGTCGACTGGGCCTTCGAGATGCCTCTGCTGATCCGGCACCTGGCCGACGATCTCCGCAGCTACTACCACGAGGCCATCGCATCCCAACCTGGCGCAGGCGCCCCCAACCACGAGGCCCTCACCGAATGGATCTTCGGGGGAACCGCGCTTGGCGAGGTGCTGACCACGATCGCCGAGCATCTGAGCGCCGCCGACGGCGAGCCGATGGCCCGCCTTGTTCGGGGCTTCCTCATCCCCGAGGGCCACTTCCGGGGTGGGAGCGCCTTTACCGCCTGATCGCTACGGGGCCGAGGTCGCCGCCGTATCGAGGACCATGCCGCCATCGAGGTCGGTGTGGAGCCACAGCCGGTACCGACTGATCCGGCCGCCGACGAGGTCGAAGAAGCTGAAGACGGTGGCGGTGACCGGCCCACCGGTCGCAGGCACGGCCAGCCAGGGACCCACGTGGGTCCCGGTGAATGACCACCAGGCCATGACCTGGTCGTCGCCGCCGACGACCTGGTGGATCGTCAGCTCGACGTCGGCGATGTTGCGGCGGAACCCCACCACATGGGCCACGAGCCCGGCCCGACCGGGCGGTCCCCCGAAGGCCTGGTTGGCCTCGTCGACCATGTCGGGAAGCGCCAGCTCGTCGATCAGGTCGGTCCGCCCACCCAAGGCCACCTCGACGAGGTAGGTCCGCATCACCTGCTCGGGATCGAGGTCCATGTCGTCGAACCTACCCGGCTCGGGCGCGGCGGCGCGAACTCGGTCGCCTGCCCTCGGACCCGGTGCCACCAGGCCCGCCATGGGCATCCCGATGCGACGTCCTTTCGGCCGAGGAGCGAACCACTCTCGCGGCCGATGCCAGCCTCGGCCGTCGATGTCATCGTGGAGGGAGCGAAAGGAGTCGACATGGCTGGCGAGACCCGACGGAAGACACCCTTCCTCCCACCGCGGTGGGTGATCTGGGCAGCGTGGCACATCCATCGCCTGCTGTACCGGACGAGTGGGGGCCGGTTGGGGCTCCGCCGACCGACGGCCGAGACCTACGGCCTGCTACGGCTGACCACCGTCGGGCGCCGCACCGGCAAGGCGCGGACCGTGATGCTCGGCTACTACGACGACGGCCCGAATCACGTCACGATGGCGATGAACGGGTGGGGCGCCGCCGAGCCCGCCTGGTGGCTGAACCTCCAGGCCAACCCGGAGGCCGACGCCCACCTCGTCGATGGCCACGCCACGGTGCGAGCGCGGGCCGCCGAGGGTGAGGAGCGGGACCGACTCTGGGCCCGGTGGCAAGAGATCGACGACAACCTCGATGCCTACGCCGCCCTTCGGCCGGCCCCGACCGAGGTCATCGTCCTCGAGCCGGTTCGGCCGAGTTGAGGGGCAGGGGCTCCGACCCGCTGTGCTAGGTTCCGCCCAGTTCGTCGACCGGGAGAGAACTCGATGACCCTGCGCAAGGTGAACGGCACCGACCTCCACGTCGAGACGGTAGGGACGGGCCCGCCGCTGCTCCTCCTCCACGGTGGCCTCGGGCTCGACCACACGTACTTCCGGCCCTACTTCGACCAGTTGGCCGACGTCGCCACCGTCGTCTACTACGACCATCGAGGCAACGGCCGCTCGGCTCGACCGGCCGACTACCCGTCGGAGATGACGCTCGAGGCCCTCGTGGCCGACGCCGTCGCCCTCCTCGACGAGTTGGGGTTCGAGCGGGCGACCGTTCTCGGCCACTCCTATGGCGGGTTCATCGCCCAGCTGCTGGCTATCGCCCACCCCGACCGACTCTCGGGCCTGGTGCTGGTCGACACGGCGCCGGCCTTCGACTACGAACCGGCCCCGACCGGAACCGATGACCAGATGGCCGCCTTCGGCGAGGTGTTCTCCGGGCCGGCGGCCGACGACGCCACCTGGCGTCGGCTGTGGACGTCGATCTGGCCGATGTACTTCCACACCTACGATGCCGAGGAAGCGGCCCGGATCGATGCCGGGACCCACTACGCGGCCGACGCCTGGAACACCTCGGCCGGGCTGCTCGCCACGTTCAACACCCTGGACGCCCTCGGCTCGATGCCGGTTCCGTCGCTGGTGGTCGCCGGGCGCCACGACTTCATCACCCCGCCCGACCCGGGCGCGGCCCGCATCGCCGACCTCATCCCAACCAGCGAGCTGGTGGTGTACGAGCAGAGCGGCCACTACCCCTTCGTGGAGGAGGAGGCGGCGTTCTTCGCCGACCTCCGGGCGTTCCTCGCCGCTCACACCTGACCATCGCCTGACGGTCGGACGGTAAGAGGGGCGGCGCTAGTGGGTGCGGCGCCGCTCGGCGTGAGCAGTCAACCGGTCGGCCAGCTCGGCCGGTTCGATGCCGGCCACCATGGCCTCGATGACCAGGTCGTACTGGGACGGGGGCGTCAGCCGACCGATCGGCTGGTCGCGATCGAGGTTCGTCGGGAAGGGGTACCCCTCGGCGCCGGCCGCCACCGCACAGGCCAGGAGGCGACGGTCGTGTCCGGCTTCCCATCGGGCCCGGAGGGTCGGGTAGATGGCGTTGACGATCCGCTCCCGATCGATCGCTTCGAGAGCCCGACCCATGGCCGACGAGATCTGTAGGAGGTTGGCCATGCGCCGGACGTCAGCGGTCGAGTTGGTACCGCCGGCGTGGATGACCGCCGGGTTGAAGAACAGCAGGTCCCCCTTGGCCAGCTCCAGCTGCACTCGGTTCCGCTCGAAGTAGTCGATCAGCTCGGCACGCCGCCACGCCAGATACCCGAGGTCGTACTTCTGGGAGTGGGGAAGGAGCATCGTCGACCCGGCCGCCGCCGGCATGTCGCAGTGGGCGATCGCTCCCTGCAGGGTCAGCACCGGCGACAGGCGATGGGCGTGGAGCGGGTACTCCGCGGCCCGCTCGTCGGTGGTGAACCCGAGGTGATAGTCCCGGTGGGGTGACTGGGCCCTTCCCCCGGGGTTGATCACGTTGATCTGAGCCGTGAGCTGGTATGCCGGCCCGAGCCAGGCGGCGGCCGCCAGGTCGACCATGTCGTTGCCGTGGTAGTCGACGAACACCTCGGGATCGGCGACCGCCAGCTTCTCGAGCGAGTTCCACAACCGTTCGTTGGCGCCCGGCTCGGCATAGTGGTCGCCGCCACCGGCGCCGGCTCGGCGCTCCACGGCCAAGAGCTCCTCGAAGGCGGCGGTGGCCCGGTCGATCACCTCGCCCGGCACGGCACCGACGACGGCGAACACGCCGGGTCCGTCGGCCAGGACGGTCGCCAGCTCATCGCGGGCTGCGGCAGCCCGCTCGGCGCCGTCCAGCAGCGGCCGGAGAGACTCGGCCCGATACACCGGCACCCCGGCCACCAGACGATCGGCGAGGGGCAGATCGGCCAGGTCCGTCTCCACCTCGACGACGGCCCGAAGGTCGGCCAGGTCGACCCGGTCGGCGGCGGTCACCGCGGCCCTGCTCCCAGGACCGATGGCGACCGACGGCTCGGACGCGGTCGAGGTCATGAGCGCCGACCCGTCACAGCTCGACCGGCGTACCGTCGCCGAGCCGGTACACGAAGTCACAGTGGTCGGCGCCGCCCATGATCGTCTGGGTCCGGGTGAACTCGATCGCCGGGTTGAACCCCTCGACCATCGTCCCATCCCGGTCGCACGACATCATGGCCCCCAGATCGGCCAACCCGAGATCCCGGTACATCTCGGCGTAGCGGCAGCGGGTGACGTTGAACGCGAAGGTGTCCTCGCTCTGCTCGACCACGTCGATCTCCAGCGCCCCGCCCTTGGTCCAGTTGTCGAGCGAACCGGCGAAGTGGTCGAGGTCGTCGCCGCCGACGAAGCCGGCCAGGTCACGCCCCTGGGACCGGGCGACGTCGACGATGACCTCCCGGGCGATCGGGTAGACCCGCTCGGCCCCGAGCTCGGCGGCCAGGCGCTCGAGGATCGGGGCCACGATCCGGGCCTCGATCTCCCGTCGCTTGAGAACGCCGACGTCGTTGAGGGTGTCAGGCCGGGGGTCTTGGGGCTCGGGTGCTTCGGCGGTCATGGCTCGATCACGACCTTCCCCAACGCCTTGCGGTCCATCAGGGCCCGGAGGGCCTCGTCGGCCCGCTCCAACGGGTAGCGCCCCGAGACGTGGGGTGTGAGCTTCCCCGAGGCGGTCAGCTCGATCAGCTCGGCCGAGACCTTGTCGGCCAGCTCCCGATCCCGACTGGTCATCGCCCCGTAGAAGACGCCGACGATCTGGCAGCTCTTGAGCAGCGTCAGGTTCAGGGGGATGGCCGGGATACCGGCGGTGAACCCGATCACCAGGAACCGCCCCTCCCAGCCGATGGCCCGCAACGCCGACTCGGCGTAGTCCCCGCCGACGCAGTCGTAGATAACGTCGACCCCTTTGCCGTCGGTCAGCTCCTTGGCCCGGTCCTTGAGGTTCTCGGTGGCGTAGTTGATCGTGTCGTCGGCCCCTCGCTCCCGACACAGATCGAGCTTGTCCTCCCGGGACGCGGCGGCGATGACCCGGGCTCCCATCAGCTTGCCCAGCTCGACCGCCGACAGCCCGACGTTGCCCCCGGCTCCGAGAATCAACAACGTCTCGCCCGGCTTCAGATCGCCCCGATACTTGAGGCCATAGAGCGAGGTCCCGTAGGCGTAGTTGAGGCCGGTCGACTCGGCGAAGCCGACCGAGTCGGGCAGGACCCGGGCCCCCACGGCGGGGACCACGGCCAGCTCGGCGAACCCACCGGTCGTGCCGAGGCCGCCCACCACCCGATCGCCGACCGAAAAGCCCTCGACCTCACCGCCGACGGCGGCCACGACACCGGCCACCTCGCCACCGGGCACATAGGGCGGCGGCGCCTTGAACTGGTACTTGTCCTCCAGCATCAGGGTGTCGGGGAAAGTGACGGCGGCCGCCTTCACCTCGACCAAGAGGTCGGTCGAACCGGGCACCGGATCGGGGCGTTCTTCGACGACCAGATTCTCGGGGGGACCGAACGCCTTGCAGACGACTGCTCTCATGACGGGCTCGCCTCTCTTCTCTCGTTGCTCGAACGGCTAACGGCCCTGGAACACCGGCGGCCGCTTCTCGACGAAGGCTCGGGGACCCTCGCGAGCGTCGGCCGTCTGACCCAGGGCATCGCTCTCGGCCGCTTCCATCGCCAGGGCATCGGCCTCGCTCAAGTCCGCCGAGGCCCGAAGCACCCTCCGAGCGGCTCGAACCGCCAAGGGGGCGTTGGCCGCGATGGTGGCCGCCAACTCCATCGCCACCGGGCGGACGTTGTCGGCCGGCTCCAGCCGGTTGATCAGCCCGTAGGGAGCTAGCTGGTCGCTGGTCAGCGGCTTGCCGGTCAACAACAGCTCCTGGGCGACGGCCAGTGGCAGGTGGCGACCGAGCCGGGCCGTTCCGCCCATGGCCGGGATGAGCCCGAGCGCCACCTCGGACAGGCCCAGCTTCACACCACGGGCCACGATGCGGAGATCAGCGGCCAACATCAGCTCCATCCCGCCGGCGATGGCATGCCCCGAGACGGCGGCGATCACCGGCTTGCCGAGATCGACATCCCGCAACGTGGCCCGCCCGAGGAGCCCCTGGTCGGCCACGATCGCCTCCCCGGCGGGGGTGGACGGCTCGGCCGCGCCGGTGATCAGCGGGATCGTCTCCGCCAGATCGAACCCGGCGCAGAACGTCGAACCGGTGGCGGCGGTGATCACGACGACCCGCACGGCATCGTCGCCGGCCAGCCGGTCCCAGGTGTCGGCCAGCGCGACGATCAGCTCGGGATCGAGGGCGTTACGGGCCTCGGGACGGTTCAACGCGACGACCGCAACGTGCTCCGACACGTACGTTTCGACGACTCCCATCGGCACAGCGTAGAACCGCGCACGGGCCGGGGAGGAAACGAACCGGGCCGAAACTCTGGCCGCCGGGTAGAACCGGGTTCATGCCCGAACAACCCGACCTCGTCCTCCCCCACCGACCGGCCGGTCTGGTCGTCACCCCGGGGGCCAGCGCCGACCGCGACCACAAGACGCTGGTGGCCCTCGACGACGGCCTCCCAGAGATCACGGTCGTCCGGTTGACGCTTGCGACGACCAGCGTCAACCGGGCCGCCGACAAGGTCCGGTCGGCGGTCGACGAGCTGGCCCAGCGCCTCGACGCCCGACCCGACGACATCGCTCTCGGCGGTCGGAGCTTCGGCGGCCGAGCGTGCTCGGTGGCGGTCGCCGACGGCCTCCCGGCGGCCGGGCTCGTCCTCCTCAGCTACCCCCTCCACCCCCCGGGCAAGCCCGACCAGCTCCGGACCGATCACTTCGATCGGATCACCGCTCCGGCCCTGTTCGTGTCGGGCCGCAAGGATCCGTTCGGCTCGCCCCAGGAGTTCGCCACCCACCTCCCGGGCCTGGCCGGCCGGTGGCGCAGCGAATGGATCGACGGCAACCACGCGCCGGCGGGGGCCGAGGCGGCGATCGTGGCGCTCGTGCGCGCCTTCATCGGCCTCGACCCCCGCCCGCAGGAGTCAGATTGAGTTGTCGCCAGGCTCAGCTGGCGGCGATGGCGGCGTCGATCCAGGCGTCGACGGTGCCCCGGTTGTCCTCGATCCAGGTCTCGGCGAGCCCGCGGATGCACTCGACGGTGTCACAGCCAGCGTCCTGCTCGACGTTGGCCAGCGAGACGTCGATCACCGAGAGCTTGACCTGACGGAACAGCTCGGCGGCGGCCGGGTTGGCCTCGATGAAGTCGTTGTTGGCCGTCACCTGGATGTCGGCCGCGACCCACCCGAGCTGGCAGTTCTCAGCATCGGCGGCCGCCGGGCACTGCTCGGCGGGGATGTTCCCCTGGCCGGGACGCTGGTCGAAGTCCTCGCCGCCCTCTTCACCGAGCGGGTTCGAGTCGTCGATGACCTCATCGACGGCCAGCCAGTAGACGTTCTCACCGGGGATCAGCTCGGTCACGTAGGCGCTGGGGGTCCAGGTGTAGATCACCATCGGCTCACCCTCGTCGACCCGGGCGATCGCCTCGGCGACGTTGGCGTCGTAGCCAGCGATGTTCTGGGTGATGTTCTCCCAGCCGGAGAAGGCGATCTGGGCCTCGATGATGTTGTCGCAGGTCCAGCTCTCCTGGCAGCCGAGGATCTCGGCAACGCCGTCACCGTCGCTGTCGAACAGGGCGGTGATCTCCGGGTCGTCGTTCAGCTGATCGAGGTGGGTGATGTTGTACTCATCGGCGGTGGCCTTGTCGATCAGGTACCCCTGGAGCCCACCGGCGATCATCTCCTCACCGAGGATCGAGAGATGGTCGTCGACCACCGACCCGTCGGGCAGCTCGGCCTCGAGCCAGGCCTGGTGGCCCGGATACCAGCTGTTGACCCAGAAGTCGAAGTCGCCTTCGGCCATCGCCAGGTAGGCGAGCGACGGGCCGAGCTCGAGCTCCGACGGCTCACTCACGGTGTACCCGAGCTCCTCGAGCAACAGCTTGTACAGCTCGGCCTGGTAGTAGCCGGTCGACCAGTCGGCCCGGGCCATCGTCACCTCGACGCCCTCGCCGGGTAGGTCACCGCCCGACGCCGACGAGTCATCGTCGGAGCCACAGGCGGCCGCGATCAGCGCCACGGCGGCGACGATCGCGAGGAGCATGTTCTGTTTGAGCTTTTTCTTCATTGGATTTCTCCCAAAGTTGCGTAGCCGTATCACCCGAATTTCCGGGAACGGAAACCGCCCGAACCCCGGCAATACGAACGTTCACCATAGTGGTGACCCTTGTTCAGCGTGGTACCGAGCGGCACGCGACGCCGAGATTGCAGTGAAACTGTCGTGGAGTCGGCCGATGCTCAGCCGACGGTGGCGAGCGGTCGGTCCTCGACCGGGGTGGGATCCTCGACGACCTCCGGAGCCCCCGATCCATCGGGAGCATCGCCGTCGTCGTAGAGGCGGCGACGACCGAAGTCGCCGAGGATGCCGACCGATGACGCCAGGAGGATGAACCCGCCACAGAGCGCCAGGAACGACCCGACGCCGCTGACGTAGTTCGGGTCGGCGGCCCGGGCGAGGGTGCCGATCCAGCCAGCGGAGATGGCCATCACACCGGCGCCGATCCCCACCGAGATGGCGCCCCAGAACCACCGGGTCCGCTCGCCGAGTCCACCGACGCCGGCACTGAGCAGCCCGGCGATGGCGCCGAGCCCGCCCAGCACGAGCGACCAGAGGCCCAGGCGGGCCCCGTCTCCGGTCAGGCCATCGGTGACGATGATCTCGGTCCGGGCTGCGCTCGAGGTCAGCGAGGTGATCTGTGACGCGATGACACCCTGGCGGGTCGGGTCGTCGCCCGCCTCCTCCAGCAGCGCGTCGATCTCGGCCTGCAGCTCCGGGGTGATGACGACGTCGCGCCGCTCATCGAAACTCCACCCGGCGAACATGGCACCGAGCAGGACCCCGATGGCGGCCAGCGCCCCGAAGACCCGGCCCCGGGAAACGTTGACCGCCACCGGCTTGAGCGTCTCCTGGGGAGCGACCCGGAGCCAGAGGATGGCGCCGGCAGCAGCCAGCACCGATCCGACGACCGCGGCCACGATGCCGAGCTCCCACCCGACCGGCGTGGCGTTGGGGGCGCCTTCGGCGAGCTGGTACGCGCCCATCATCACGAGGGCCAGGAGCGAGGCGACGGTCGCGCCGGCCGCGCCGAGCCATCGGCCGGCGGTGCCGGGCCGGAACCAGCCGACGGCGGCCGCGGCCACGACGAAGAGCCCGGACGCCAGGGCGATGTAGCCGAACCACGAGCCACCCGACGCCTGCAGGCCGTTGAAGGTCTGACCGGCCAGGTCCTCGTCGGCCCGCCGCCCGAAGGCGCTGAACCGTCCGGCGTCGGCCGTCCACGGGAGTGCCACCGACACCGCCAGCAACACGCCGCCGAGCGCGGCGAGCCCGATCGGGAGCCGCTCGGCAGCGCCGGCCGGCTGGTACTCCCAGGCGCTGGCACCCTCGGTGCTGTCGCTCGGCAGTTGGGCCTCGGGGTCGCGACGATGGGCCCAGGCGGCCCGGAGCTTCTCGAAGAACCCCCGGCTGTCGTCTTCCCGCTGGGTGATCCGGTCGAGGGTCACCGCCACGAGGAAGAAGGCGAGACCGGCCGATGCGGCGAGCGCCGGGTCCTGGTTCGACAGGGCTCGGAACAGCAACCTGCCCAGCCCCCCGGCGCCCATGATGGCGGCGATACCGAGCATCGAGATCGCCAACAGCAGCGTCTGGTTGATGCCGGTCATGATCGCCGGCCGGGCCAGCGGCAACTGGACCTCGGTCAACACCCGACGTTCCGACGAGCCGTAGGCCCGTGCCGCCTCGACAACGTCTTCGGGGACCTGCCGAACGCCCAGGTTGGTCAGCCGGATCAGCGGCGGCAGCGCGAAGATCATCGTCACCATCGTCGCCGAGACGGGGCCCGTCCCCCAGAAGAAGATGAACGGGAGCATGTAGACGAACGAGTGGACGACCTGCATGGCATCGAGCACTGGTCTCACGACCTGCCAGACGCCATCTATTCGCCCGCTGAGCACGCCGACCGGAATGCCGATCAACACGCAGAGGAACACCGCCACGCCGATGTAGCCGATCGTCCGGGCCGTCTCCAGCCAGTAGGCGGTACCGAGAAGCCCGCAGACGGTGAGCGCCACGGTGGTGAACGCTGCGACCTGCACCCCTCGGGCCAGGAAGGCGATCAGCGCCATGCCGGCCACGACGGCCAGCCAGGGGATGTCCTCCAGGAAGTTGGCGACGAGGGTGTCGATCAGGAAGTCGAACGGCCACTCGATGACCTGGAGCACCGGCTCCAGCTCATTGTCGATCCAGTCGATCGACTGCTCGATCCAGTCGCCGAACGGGATCTCCCATTGGTCGAGCACCTCGTTGTCGAGTATGCCCGGCTCCTGCTGGCTCATAGGTAGACCTCCCGCTCGAAGGAATCGACGATCGTCTCGACTCGGCCCAGCTCCTCCATGATGTGGCGGGGATCCAGGTTGCCGATGAGCCGACCGTCGTCGTCGACGACGGCGATCGGGAGACCCTTGCCGGCATCGGCGTAGATCTCGTTGAGGTTGGTGTGAACCGTCGTGGTTGCGAAGTCGGCCCGCAGGGCGCTGGCCAGGTCGTTCGCTCCGTCACCGGCGCTGCGGAGGCCGGCGTCGGCGGTGAGCACGGCCTTGGGCCGACCATCGGGGTCGACGACGAAGGCGCCGGCCCGTTCCCCGATCTGGCGGAGGGCCCGGTCGAGAGGCATCGAGGACGGGATCGGGTGCGGTTCCACCATCACCTCGCCCACCTCGATGACCCGGCCCTGGTCGACGTCCTGGACGAACTCGGCGACGTACCCGGTCGCCGGCTCGGTGAGGATCTCCTCCGGGGTCCCGATCTGGACCACGGCGCCATCCCGCATGATGCACACCCGGTCGCCGATGCGAAGCGCTTCGTTGAGGTCGTGGGTGATGAACACGATCGTCTTGCGGAGCTTGTCCTGGATCTGCATCATCTCGTCCTGCATCTGCCGGCGGATGAGCGGATCGAGGGCGCTGAACGCCTCGTCCATCAGGAGGATGTCGGGGTCGGTGGCCAGCGCCCGGGCCAGACCGACCCGTTGCTGCATGCCGCCCGACAGCTCGCTCGGGAAGCTCTGGGCGTAGGCGTCGAGGCCGACCAGGGCCAACGCCTCGAGCGATGCGGCATCCCGCTCGTCGCTCGCCATGCCCTGGACCTTCAGCCCGTAGCCGACGTTGTCGATCACGCTCCGGTGGGGGAAGAGCGCAAAGTGCTGGAACACCATGCCCATCTTCTCTCGGCGGAAGGCCTGCAGCTCCCGCCCCCGTAGCTGCTGCACATCGACCCCTTCGACCTCAACGGTCCCGGCGGTCACCTTGTGCAGTTTGTTGATCGTCCGTAATGCGGTCGACTTCCCAGACCCGGAGAGGCCCATCACCACGAAGATCTCGCCTTCGCGTATTTCGAAGTTGACGTCGTTCAGTCCGACAACGTGGCCCGACATCCGCTGGACATCGTCCTTGCCATACCCCGCTTGGCACAGCTCATATGCCCGACCCCGCGGTTGGGGGCCGAATATCTTGAAAACGCCGTCGAGCCGAATGACTACGTCACTCTGCTCGCTCATCTGTCATCCCATCTGGGTTGAAAGGCATTAAGTGTAGCGACTTTTGCCCGTCTTCGCAGAATTGACATCACGGTCGAGATCGACTAAGCGCCTACGATCGTCAGCGAACGGTACCTCCCGGTGTGACTAGAATCGACAGTCCAGTACCCCCCACCCGGCCGGAGCCATGTCGATCACTGTCGCCATCGAGCACGTCACCACCTATGAGTTCGACCGGGCGGTCTCCCTCGGCCCCCACGTCGTCCGACTCCGCCCCGCTCCCCACAGCAAGACCCCGATCACCGCCTACTCGCTCCGGGTCGACCCCGCCCAGCACTTCCTCAACTGGCAACAGGATCCGTTCGGGAACTACGAGGCCCGCCTGGTGTTTCCCGAGAAGTCCCGCCGGCTGGAGGTCGTGGTCGACGTCGTCGCCGAGATGGGGTCGATCAATCCGTTCGACTTCTTCCTCGAAGAGGAGGCCGAGGAGCTTCCCTGGGAGTACGCGCCGGAGCTGGCCCACGACCTCGCCCCCTACCTCGTCAAGGACGACGTCGGGCCCGACGTCGCGGCCTGGATCGCCGACGTCGATCGAACCCCCCGACGGACCATCGACTTCCTGGTCGAGCTGAACCAACGGCTGGCGGACGACGTCGAGTACACGATCCGCATGGAGCCAGGGGTGCAGACCCCTCAGGAGACCCTCGAGCGCGGGATCGGCTCGTGCCGCGACTCGGCCTGGATGCTGGTCACCGCCTGCCGGCACCTCGGGCTGGCCGCCCGATTCGTCAGCGGCTACCTGGTCCAGCTCGTCGCCGACGAGCCACCGCTCGACGGCCCGGCCGGCCCCACCGAGGACTTCACCGACCTCCACGCCTGGACCGAGGTGTTCCTCCCGGGCGCCGGGTGGGTGGGCCTCGATCCGACCTCGGGGCTCTTCGCCGCCGAGGGCCACATCCCCCTCGCCGCCACTCCCAGCCCCGACACCGCAGCCCCGATCGCCGGAACCCTCGACGAGTGCGAGGTCGAGTTCTCGTTCGCCAACAACGTGACCCGGATCGCCGAAGAGCCCCGGGTGACCCTCCCCTACGACGAGGCCGAGTGGCAGGCGATCGACGAGCTCGGGCGGCGGGTCGACGAGCGTCTCCGGCTGGGCGACGTCCGTCTGACGATGGGTGGTGAGCCGACCTTCGTCTCGATCGACGACATGCAGTCGCCGGAGTGGAACACGCTGGCCGACGGGTGGACCAAGCGACGCAAGGCCACCGAGCTGATGGCCCGGCTGACCGATCGCTTCGCCCCGACCGGTCTCGTGCACCACGGCCAGGGCAAGTGGTACCCCGGCGAACCTCTCCCCCGATGGCAACAGACGCTCCTGTGGCGTCTCGACGGTGAGCCGGTGTGGACCGATCGCAAGCTCCAGGCCGACGCGACGTCACCCGGCTCGACGCCCCGGGAGGCGGCCGAGGAGTTCGTGGCGGCGTTGACCGATCGGCTGGGGATCGAGCCGGGCACGGCGCTCCCCGCCTGGGAGGACCCGATCCACGATCTCTGGCTGGAGGCCCAGCTGCCCTACGGCCCGGCCCCGACCGACGATGTCGACCCGACCGACCCGGCCCTGTTCGACGAGTGGTCCCGGCGGACGCTGGCCTCCCGACTGGAGTCCCGCATCGGGGTGCCGACCGGGTACGTGCTGCCTCTTCACCGGGGCTACGGCCGTCCCGGCTGGACGACCTCGACCTGGAAGACTCGACGGGACCACCTCTTCCTCGTCCCCGGCGACTCCCCGCTCGGCTACCGGCTGCCGATCCAATCGCTGTCGTGGGCCGATCCCCCACCCGAGTACCTCCCTTCCCAGTTCGCCACCCTCCGACCGTTGCCGCGGTTCCGCCCCTTCGCCGTCGGTGCTCCCGGCGCCGGCACGGCTGACGGTGCCGTCCTGACCGGCGGACCGCCGACCGCCCTGTGCACCGAGGTCCGCGACGGCACGCTGCACGTGTTCCTCCCCCCTCTCGGCGACACCGGAGCCCTGCTCGAACTGGTGGCGGCCATCGAAGCCTCGGCCGCCGAGATCGGCGCCCCGGTGGCCATCGAGGGCTACCCGTTCCCCACCGACCCCCGGCTGGGCCGCCTCGCCGTCACCCCCGACCCGGGGGTGATCGAGGTCAACGTGCCGCCGGCCTCGGACTGGACCGAGCTCCGCACGATCGTCGAGGGGGTGTACGCCGACGCCCGGGCGACCCGCCTCGGAACCGAGAAGTTCGACCTCGACGGCGCCCACAACGGCACCGGCGGTGGCAACCACATGACGATCGGGGCCGCCGCCGCACCCGACAGCCCGCTGCTCCGCCGCCCCTCGTTGCTCCGGTCATTGCTCACCTACTGGCAGCACCACCCCGCGTTGTCCTACGTGTTCTCCGGTCGATTCATCGGACCGTCGAGCCAGGCCCCCCGGGTCGACGAGGGCCGCGACGACAGCCTCTTCGAGCTGGAGACGGCGTTCGACGAGCTGGCCCGTCACGGCGATGGCGGTCCGCCGTGGCTGGTCGATCGACTGCTCCGGAACCTCCTGGTCGACCAGACGGGCAACACCCACCGGGCCGAGTTCTGCATCGACAAGCTGTTCAGCCCCGAGGGCGAGCGGGGCCGGCTCGGCCTGCTCGAGCTGCGGGCCTTCGAGATGCCACCCCATCCCCGGATGGCGATGGTCCAGGCCCTCCTCGTCCGCTCGATCATCGCCCGGTGCTGGGAGGACCCGTACCAGGGGCCGCTGGCCCGGTGGGGTACCGCCCTCCAGGACCGATTCATGCTCCCCTGGTACCTCGAGCGAGACCTCCGCGACGTCGTGACCGACCTGGTCGACCACGGGTTCGACCTCGACGAGGGGTGGTTCGACCCGTTCCTCTCGTTCCGGTTCCCCCGCCACGGCTCGGTGACGGTCGACGGGGTCGGCCTCGAGCTGCGGGGAGCGATCGAGCCATGGCACGTCCTGGGCGAGGAAGCGACGGGGAGCGGCATGGCCCGGTACGTCGACTCGTCGGTCGAGCGCCTCCAGTTGCTGGCCACGGGGTATGTCGGCGAACGGTACGCCGTGACCTGCAACGGCGTCGAGGTCCCGCTCCAGGAGACCGACGTCAACGGCACGTTCGTGGCCGGCATCCGCTACAAGGCATGGCAGCCCCCGTCCGGTCTCCATCCGACGATCGGCATCGACTCGCCCCTCACCTTCGACCTGATCGACACCTGGACCGGTCGGGCGGTCGGCGGGTGTCGGTACCACGTCGTCCACCCCGGTGGGCTGTCGCACGAGCAGTACCCGGTGAACGCTGCGGTCGCCGAGACCAGGCGGCGGGCCCGGTTCGAGCCGCTCGGCCACTCCCCGGGGGCGACGGCGCCGGTGGCGATCCGCCCCGCCGATCACCGCGAGCACCCCACGACCCTCGATCTGCGGCGCATCACGCCGCGATGAGCAGGGGTAGGCCGACGGGCTCGGGAGGCGCCCGGTGAGCACGCTGGAACTCGGCGATGCGCTCGACGGCTACGAGCCGACACCGGGCGTGGTCGACGAGGTGGTGCACCCCGACGCCACGCTACGGCCGCACTGGAAGCATGTCGGGTCGGCGCTCAACGCCCTGGGAACCGACGAGCTGCGCCGACGCCAGCGCGACGTCCATCGGCTCCTCCAGGCCGATGGGGCGACCTACCGGATCCTGGCAACCGACCGGGCGGTGCCGTGGAAGCTCGACGCCGTGCCGCTCCTCATCTCGAGCGAGGAGTGGGCGGCGATCGAGGATGGGATCATCCAGCGGGCGGTCCTGCTCGACCTCGTCCTGCGCGACCTGTACGGCGACCAGCGGCTCCTCCAGCGTGGCGTCATTCCGCCCGAGATCGTCTTTCGCCACCCCGGCTACTCGCCGGCCTGCCACGACATCGCCCTCCCCGACCGCAGCCAGCTGTTCACCTACGCCGTCGACCTCGGCCGTGACGCCGATGGACGGTTCCAGGTGGTGAGCGACTTCGCCCAGGCCCCGGCCGGATCGGGCTATGCGCTGGAGAACCGGGTCGTGCTGTCGCGGGTATTCCCCAGCCTGTACCGCGATGCCCAGGTCCACCGGGTGGCACCCTTCTTCCGGGCGCTCCGTGCGGGCCTGGAGGCGCTCGGCTCGCATCGGAGCAGCAACCCCCGGATCGTGGTCCTCTCCCCCGGCACCCGTTCCGAGACGGCCTTCGAGCATGCCTACACCGCCTCCCACCTCGGCTACAGCCTCGTCGAGGGCAGCGACCTCGTCGTCCGCAACGGTTCGGTGTTCCTCCGCTCGCTCGGCGGACTGGAACCGGTCGATGTGATCCTCCGCCGGGTCGATGGCGACTTCTGCGATCCGCTCGAGCTGCGCGGCGACTCCCAGCTGGGGACGCCCGGCCTCGTCGAGGCGTGCCGACAGGGGACGGTGTCGGTGGTGAACACGATCGGGAGCGCAGCGATCGAGAACCCGGCGCTCAACGCCTTCCTCCCCGCGGCGGCCCAGGCGCTGCTGGGCCAGGACCTCCTCCTGCCGAGCGTCACCTCCTGGTGGTGCGGCGACCCCGAGGGTCGGGCGGCCGTCCTGGCCGACGTGGCCAACATGGTCGTCACGGCGATCGACGGCCGCGACGGCCCCTACGTCGGCCCCATGCTGACCGACGCCGAGCGAGCCGAGGTCGAGCGGCGGGTCGAGGCCGACCCCCGACGGTGGGCGGCCCACGCCATGGTGCCGCTGTCGACCACCCCGACCCTGACGACCGCCGGCCTGGCCCCCCGCCGAACGCTGCTCCGCACGTATGCCGTCGCCGGGGGCGGTTCGTACAAGGTCATGGCCGGCGGGCTGACCCGGGTCGCCCCTGACACCTCGACCGGGTTGATCTCCAGCCAGGCCGGTGCCCTGGCCAAGGACACCTGGGTCCTGTCGAGCGAGCCGGAGCCCCCGTCGATGCTGTGGCTCCGGACCGAGCCCGCCATCGGCGTCGACGGACCGTTCGGTGGCCTGTCGGGCCGAGCGGCCGAGAACCTGTTCTGGGTGGGCCGGTACGCCGAGCGGGCCGAGTCGGTCGTCCGGCTGCTCCGGGCGATCCACGACCGGCGTAGCGATCAGATGACGGCCGATCAGGCGAGCGTCACGACCGTCGAGGTTCTCATGGAGGCCCTCTACACGGTCACCTACACCGTGCCGGTGGCCCCCCGCCCGACGCTCCCGCCCGACAGCTCGGGTCTCGACGGCCCGCCACCGGGCAACCCCGTGTCGGAGCCGGTCGCTGGAGATCCCGCGGAGGGACCATCGGTCGGCGAGACCCCGGCCGTCGACCCCGATGGCGGCCGGGACGACCTCGCCTTCGACGAGCTGTTCTCCCTGACCTGCGACGCCGGACGGCCCGGATCGCTCGCCTATGCGGTGGCCCGCCTCCTGGTCTCGGCCGAGGCCGTCCGCGACCAGCTGTCGATCGACACCTGGCAGATCACGAGCGAGCTCGAGCACCAGCTGAAGACGCTGTCGACCACGGCGGCCGAGCGTCAGGACGTCGTCCAGGGGACGTTGGGCAACGTCATGGAGTCGCTGTTGGCCCTCCACGGGCTGGCCGGCGAGTCGATGATCCGCGACGCCGGATGGCACTTCCTCGAGGCCGGCCGGCGGATCGAGCGGGGCCTCAACCTGGTCCATCTCCTGTCCGCCACGTTGTCGAGCGAGCGGGACCAGGCGACCGACAGCCTGGTGCTCGAGTCGGTCCTGCTGTCGGCCGAGAGCATCATCACGTACCGCCGTCGGTACCGGTCCCGAGCCGGGGTCCCCACCGTCCTCGATCTGCTGGTGGCCGATCCGGGCAACCCCCGCTCGCTCCGGTACCAGGTCGACCGGCTGACCGACGCGCTGGCCGAGCTTCCTCCCGCCGGCCCGGCCGGGGCGTTGTCGGGGGCCCAGCGGGTGGCGCTTCAACTGTCGACGGTGATCCAGCTGGCCGATACGGCCGATCTGGCGTGGTCGGACCCGGCCGGATGGCGGCCCGGTCTGGTCGACTTCTTCGACCTGACCCGCGGCCTCCTGGAGGAGGCCGGGTTGGCGGTGACGACCACCAACTTCGCCCACCTCCCACCCCGGCGGGCGCTCGACGAGATCGGCTCCAGCCCCGACGGCGGCGTCGGCCCGCCCTCGGAGGTCGGGTCGTGAAGCGGTACCGGGTGGTGCATGTCACCGAGTACCGCTACAAGGCGCCGGTGACGTCGTCGTACGGTCAGGTCTGCCTCCTCCCCCGAGCCACCGCCGGGCAGGTTCCCCGGGGTGGCTCGGTGACCATCGAGCCCGGCCCGTCCGACAGTCGGGAGCGGTCCGACTACTTCGGGAACCGGGTCGGCTACTTCCACGTCGACCGGACCCACGTGCTGCTCCGGGTGGCGGCGACGAGCGAGGTCGAGGTCGACGACACCACCCGCGACGTCCCCCTCGAGGCCAACCGGCCCCTGGCGTGGACCAGGCGAGCGATGACCGAGCTCGATGGCGACGATCGACTCGTCGCCTCGATGCTGATGCTCGATTCCGCTCGGGCCACCGTCGACGACGCCGTCCGGGCCTACGCCGCGCCGTCGTTCGAGGATCGGCGACCGATGATCGAGTGCCTCGCCGACCTGGTGCACCGCATCAACCGGGACTTCGACTTCGAGGTCGAGGCCACCAAGGTGACGAGCACGATCGACGACCTCTTCGAGACCGGGGCCGGGGTGTGTCAGGACTTCGCCCACCTGGCGGTGGCGTGCCTCCGGGCCAGCGGGCTCCCGGGCCGATACGTCAGCGGGTACCTGGAGACCGATCCTCCGCCGGGCAAGCCCAAGCTCCAGGGGGCCGATGCCTCCCACGCCTGGGCGGCGACGCTGATCCCGGGCGTGGGGTGGATCGACCTCGATCCGACGAACGACCAGTTCGTCAACGATCGCTACGTCACCGTCGCCTTCGGCCGCGACTACAACGACATCACCCCGGTCAAGGGCGTGATCTACAGCGACAGCGCCGCCGCCGACCTCGACGTGTCGGTCGACGTCATCCGCCTCGCCTGACCCTCCCCGAGGCCGCCCGGGTGTCGCCGCGTCGAGGGCCCGTGACCGATGACGCCCCACCGAGTCTTGACAGCGGTAAGACCCGGCCGTAGCGTGCGTCTTACCACTGGCAACTTGCTCGTGGAAGGACCGCAGAAGACCGCGCCGGCCGAACCCGGAGGAGTGCCATGACCGCAATCGAGTCCCCGAACCCGAGGCCCCCGTCGCCCACCGAGGCCACCCCACGGCCCGACCCCCGGCGGTGGGCGGTGCTCGCCGTGCTCTCGCTGGCGGTGTTCATCACCGTGCTCGACGGCACGATCGTGAACGTCGCCCTGCCCTCGCTGGCCGTCGAGCTCGACGCCTCGACCCGTCAGCTCCAGTGGATCGTCGACGCCTACCTCCTGGTGTTCGCCGGACTCCTCCTGGCCGCCGGTGGTCTCGGTGACCGATACGGCCGCAAACCAATGCTGCTCATCGGACTGGCGGTGTTCGGCGGCACCTCGGCCCTCGCCGGTAGCGCCTCCTCGGCCGAGGGGTTGATCGCCGGCCGGGCCCTGATGGGTATCGGGGCGGCCATGATCTTCCCCGCCACGCTGGCCATCCTCACCAACGTCTTCACCGACGCCCGGGAGCGGGCCGCAGCGATCGGGGTGTGGAGCGGGGTCAGCGGCCTGGGCGTCGCCGCGGGACCGATCGCCGGCGGATGGCTCCTCGAGCACTTCTGGTGGGGGTCGGTGTTCTTCGTCAACGTCCCGGTGGTGGCCGTCGCCCTCATCGCCACGGCCCTCCTCGTCCCCAACTCGTCCGACGAGGCGGCCCCTCGGCTCGACCTGGTCGGGTTGGTCCTTTCGATCGCCGCCATCGGAGCGCTCGTCTTCACCGTCATCGAAGCCCCGGAGTGGGGGTGGACCAGCCCCGAGACCCTCGCCGGGTTCGCCGTGGCGATCGCCACCATCGTCGCCTTCGTGCTGTGGGAGTTGCGCGTCGCCGAGCCGATGCTGCCGGTCCGGATCTTCACCAACCTCCGATTCAGCGCCGCCAGCGGAGCCATCACCGCCGCCTTCTTCGCCCTGTTCGGCTTCGTCTTCCTCGTCACGCAGTACTTCCAGCTCGTCCGGGGCTACACCCCGCTCGAAGCCGGCATCCGGACCCTTCCGGTCGCCACCGCCATCGCCCTCGCATCGGTACTGTCACCAGCGGTCGTCAACCGGGTCGGGACGACGAGGGTCGTGGCGACCGGTCTCACGTTCATGGCGATCGGCTTCGCCTGGGTGTCGACCAGCTCCGCCACGACCCCGTACGAGGCGATCGTCGGCCAGATGTTGTTCCTCGGCGTCGGCCTCGGCTTCACCTCCGCTCCCGCCACCGAGTCGATCATGGGCTCGTTGAGCACCGACAAGGCCGGGATCGGCTCGGCGGTCAACGATACGACCCGGGAGTTGGGCGGCACGTTGGGGGTGGCGGTGCTCGGCAGCGTGTTCAACTCGGGCTACCTCGCGGCGTTGGGGGACGGGCCGGTCGTCGGTGCCCTCCCGCCCGAGGCTCAAGAAGCGACCGAGGAATCGATCGGCGCGGCCGGTGCCGTGGCCGCCGAGCTGGGTCCCCTCGCTCCCGACTACCTGGCCGAGGTCAGCGACGCCTTCCTCAGCGGCTTCTCCATCGCATCGATGGTCGCCGCCGGTGTGGCCGCGGTGGCCGCCGTCGCCGTGCTCCGCTACCTCCCAGCCCGGGCCACCGTCTGACCCCGAGGGCTCGGGACCGGCTCAGGCCCGGTTCCCGGGCCCTCGCCCGTCAGGCGTTGGCGTCCGGCGTGGCGCCATAGGCGTCGTAGACCCGACCGTCGGCCTCGGCCGCATCTCGAGCCGCCCGGTACTGGAACTCGCTGATCCCACCCGGCTCCCACGGCCCGACCGACCCGGCCGCCACCGCCTTGTCGGCCTTGGCGACGATGTTGAACGAGGCCCGGAGCTCATCGACGGGGCGGTCGGCGAGCTGGAACCAGTCGAGGGCCAGGAAGTCGACGTCGGGCTCACCATCTCGCCCGTGGGACAGCGCGCCACGACGGAGGGCATCGGCCACCCGGACGGCCATCCCATCCCGGGAGAGCTGGCCGGGGAACGCCTCGAACAGACCGGCCCCGGTCGCCAGATAGCCCGTCTCGAACAGGCTGACCACCATGGCGAGCAACGAGAACCCCCGGGGGTCGTCGTTGGCCCGGGCGATGAAGGCGAAGACCTCCAGCTCCGATTCCACCTTCGTGCCGTAGTCGACCAGCACATGGACCCAGTCGTGCTGGGCCAGCAGCGGTGGGGCCGAGCCGGGCGAGCCGGGGAACGAGAATCCCCGGGCCTGGTAGAACTCCCAGATCCGCCGGCCCAAGGTCTCGGCCGGCAACCGCTCCAACGCCTCCCACTGGGCGGCCAGCGCCGGATCGTCAACCGACAGGTCCCAGGCGTCGGCCAGCTCACCGCTGGCATGGAGGGCCTCCGACCGGTCGGCGTCCCAGTCGGCGGTGTAGCCGTTCCGATCGAAGTCGACCGCGGCCAATCCGAGGTCGCCCGAGGCGAAGCCCCGGGCCACGCTCAGCATCCCGTCGCCGACGCTCAGTTCGGCGGCGAAGGCCTCGACCCGCTCGGCGACGTCGACCGGGAGCGGGCGGAGCACGAGGGCCCCCAGGATCATCGTCTGGAGGATTCTCGTCCGGAACGCCTCATCCCGATCGGCGAGACCCTCCGCCAGCTCGCCCGGAGTCAGCGCCGGGCGGTCCCCGGTCGCCGGGTCGTGGCCGGTCATCGCCTCGAACGCGGAGCCGACGAGCAGCGTCTGGAACTCCGTGACACCGTCGGCCGGGGCGATCGCCGTGAGGACCCCGTCGGTGCAGAGCTGGACCTCGTCGGCCTCGGGGGGACCGAGCCGAGCGTGGCCGGGGGCGGGAAGGGGGGTCGGCATCGTTGCTACCTCACCGTCTCGAGGCCCCGGCCGGTCACCGTGCTGGCCGGGTCGAACGGCCTCAACGATACTGGCGTGCCATGAGCACCGATGATCTCACGACCCTGCTCCACGACCTGATGCCGCTGTGCTCGACGCTGGGTATGCGAGCCGTCCGTCAGGAACCCGACGAGGTGGTGGTCGAGCTGGATTGGGACGGGTCCCGGTGCACGTCGAATGGTGTCCTCCACGGCGGCGTGCTCATGGCCCTGGCCGACACCGCCGGTGCGGTGTGCGCCTTCACCAACCTCCCCGATGGCGCCACCGGCACGACGACGATCGAGTCGAAGACCAACTTCCTGGGGGCGGTGACCGACGGCACCGTGGTGGCCACGGCCCGTCCGCTCCACGCCGGGCGGACGACGATCGTCGTCGAGACCGAGATCACCCGGGGTGACAAGCTGGTGGCCAAGACCACCCAGACCCAGGCCGTGCTGCGGTAGCGTCCCGATCCGCGATCACCCGTCGGCGTCGGCGACGCGCCCGGGCCGCCATGCGGCGGTGATGAGCCTGGCCCCCGACCGGTGGGTGACCCAGTTCCAGGCCCAGCTGAAGAAGACCCACACCCGGGACCGGAACTCGATGAGCAGGGCGATGTGGAGGGCCCACCAGGCGATCCAGGCCACGAAACCGGCCAGCCGGATCCGGCCCATCTCGAGCACCGCGGCCGATCGCCCGATCGTGGCCAGCGACCCCTTGTCCCGGTAGGTGAACGTCGGCCGGGGCCGGGCCGCCAGGTCGGCCCGGATGCAGGCCGCGGCGTGCTGCCCGCCCTGGATGGCGGCAGGGGCCACCCCCGGCACCGGTGCGCCGTCGCTCGTCGCCGCCGCCAGATCGCCGACGACGAAGACCTCGGGGTGCCCGGGGACGGTCAGCGTCGAGGTCACCTCGACCCGGCCGGCCCGGTCGACGACGCCACCGAGACCGCTACCCAGCGGACTGGCGGCCACCCCGGCGGCCCAGATGACGGTGTCGGTGGCGATCTGCTGCTCGGCGTCGTCGGTCGCCAAGGTCACCGAGTCGGGATCGATGCCGGTCACCCTCGTGCCCGTCATCACCTCGACGCCGACCCCGCGGAGCATCGCCTCGGCCCGCGACGAAAGCCGGACGTGGAAGCTGGTGAGGACCCGGTCGGCCGCCTCGACCAGCAGCACCCGAGCCCGGGATGGATCGAAGTTCCGGAAGTCGCGGGTCATCGTCCGGGTGGCGATCTCGGCCACGGCACCGGCCAACTCGACCCCGGTCGGGCCGGCCCCGACCACGACGAACGTCAGCGCCCGGTCCCGCTCCTCGGCGGTCTCGGCCCGCTCGGCCCGCTCGAAGGCGATCAGCACCCGGCGACGGATCTCCAGCGCATCCTCGATCGACTTCAGTCCGGGGGCCCTCTCCTCCCACTCGTCGTGGCCGAAGTAGGCGTGGCGAGCCCCGGCAGCCAGGACCAGGTAGTCGTACCGGTGCCGGTCGGCCCCGTCGACGACGACCGTCCGATCGCCGGGATCGACCGCCGTCACCTCGCCCAGCAGCACTTCGACGTTCGGCTGATCCCGGAGGATCGACCGAATCGGCTGGGCGATGTCGGACGGGTTGAGGCCAGCGGTTGCCACCTGGTAGAGCAGCGGCTGGAACAGGTGGTGGTTACGACGGTCGATGAGGAGGACCGACACGGGGGCGTCGGCCAACCCTTTGGCCGCCTCCAACCCGGCGAACCCGCCGCCGACGATCACCACCCGGGCCGGCGACGTCCCGGCCGGCGGTGAGGACGGGGTGAGTTCGGACACGCTCGCCGAGCGTAGCTCCCACCGCTCGACGCCGCCGCTCAGCGGAGTTCGCCATCTCGGCCGGCGTTGGCACCCCGACCGAGGTGGAGGACGAACCGGGCGCCCCGGCCGTCCGCGGCGGGGGAGACGACCGTCAGGGTCCCGCCGTGAGCCTCCGCCACCTGCCGAGCCACGGCGAGGCCGAGCCCGGCGCCGCCGGGGCGGCGGGTCCAGAACCGGTCGAAGATCCGGTCCCGGTCCTCGGGGGCGACGCCCGGCCCCTGGTCGGACACGGTGAGCCCGACGATCCCGTCGTCGGGGCGGATGACCTCCACCGTGACCGTCGCTCCCCGCGGGGAGTGCTCGATGGCGTTGGTCACCAGGTTGGCCACCGCCCGCCGGACCGACGGCTCGTCGATCGGGGCGTCCCCGGAACCCCGCGCCAGGACCAGGTCGAGCGACACCTCCCCGGCGTCGGCGGCCGGGCCGAGCTCGGCCACCACCGCCGCGGCCAGGGCTCCGAGGTCGGTCGGGATCCGGGTGATCGAACGGGCCCGGCTCCGGGCGTCGATGAGGAGGGCGTCGACCGCTCGGGCCATGCGGCCGGCGACCATGCCCGACCGCTCGATGCCGTCCCGCAGCAGGTCGATCGTCGGTTCGGGGTGGTCGAGCAGTACCTGGGCGTTGGTGGTCAGAACGGCCAACGGGGTCCGGAGTTCGTGGCTGGCCTCCTCCACGAGCCGCCCCTGGACGGCCACGGCCGCTTCGACACCTCGGACGGCACGACCGGCCAGCCACCAGGCCAGCGCCGCTGCGACCGGGGCGAGCACGAGCGCAGCGGCAACCACCACCGGTGCGGGGCGAGTCGTCTCCACGGTGTCGTCGACCTGGACGACTCCGTCTCGCTGCAGGTCGACCTCCTGCTCGACGACGAGGGTGACCGCCAGGAGGACCAGCACGGGTACGTAGATGGCGACGAAGGCCGTGATGGCGAAGCGGACCCGCAGAGACCGCAGCGCGGCCCGCATCACCCCTCGCCCAACCGGTACCCGGCTCCGACCACGGTCTCGATCACCGGCGGATCGCCGAGCTTGCGTCGGAGGCGGCTCATCAGAACCCGGACCGACGAGGTGAACGGATCGGCGTTGGCGTCCCACACGTGCTCCAGCAGCCGCTCGGTGGACACGACCTCTCCCTGGTGGGCCATCAGATACCGGAGGATGGCGAACTCGCGAGCGGTCAGGGCGACCGGTCGACCGGCCCGCACGACCCGGAGGGTCGCGGTGTCGAGCACGACGTCACCGGATCGGAGGGTGGCATCGTGCTGCACCCCCCGACGGCTGACCGCCCGCAGCCGGGCGGTCAGCTCGGTGAAATCGAAGGGCTTGACGAGATAGTCGTCGGCTCCGGCGTCGAGACCGGCGACCCGATGGCCGACGGCGTCGCGTGCGGTGATGACGATGATCCGCCCCGGGCGATGGTGGTCGGCCGCCGATGGTCGGGCCACCAGTGCGAGGCCGTCGCCGTCGGGGAGACCCAGGTCGACGCAGGCTGCGTCATAGGCGGAGAGCCGGCAGGCGTCGACGGCGGCGGCGAGGGTCGCGACCCGATCGACGGCGTACGCCTCGGCCCGGAGCCCGATGGCCAAGACCTCGGCCAGATCGTCGTCGTCCTCGACGAGCAGGACCCGCACGGCTCGACCGTCAGCCCGCCGGGACGGCGAGCGCGTCCCGCTCACCGTTGGTGATCCGCAGCTCCACACCATCCCACGCTAGGCGGGGCCCGTCGCCGCCGCCGGCATCGTCGAGCGGCCCGATCGAGCCGTCGTCTCGTGCGAGGAAGGTCGCCGTCGGCGGCTCTGTGCCGACCTCGACGGCGGCGATGGCATCGTTGGGCTCGAGCGCCATCCACGCCAGGAGCTGGTCGCCCTCGACGAAGCGGATCTCGATCCAGGTCCGGTACTCCCCTTGGATGAAGGCCGTGCCGAACGGCACCACCTCGTCGATCGGGCCGACCGACTCCTCGAAGAGCTCGCGCTCCCGGCGGCCCTCGGCCGTCGAGCCGCCGATCACGGCCAGGACCCGCCGCTCGTGGTCGGCCGCCGCCTCCGGATCACCGACCGGCAACACGACCGGTACCGCACCGGGATCCAGCGCCCGGACCCGGAGGCCCGGCCCCTCGGCTCCGATGTCGAAGCGGGACCCGTCGGGGAGCTCCCATCGACCGCTCACCGCGGCGACCAGGTCCGGGGCGAGCTCGGAGGCCACCGGTGGACCGACGGGGGCGAGGCCCTCGACCAGGTCCGGCAGCAACGACGCCAGCAGGTCCTCGGCCCCAACGTCGGGGGTGTTGGTGGCGATGACGAACGCCCGCCCCGACCGAGGTAGCCAGGCGACGGCCATCTGGTGGCCTATCCCACCACCACCGCCCGCCGCTCCCAGCACCGGCTCACCGAACGGCACCTCGTCGATCTCCACCCACCCCGGCACCTCGACCGTTCCATCGCCGTGGTCGAAGCGGAGCCCGAGCAGGTCGTCGATCGCCGCCGGCTCGACGATCCGCCCACCGAACAGGTCGGCGGTCCAACGGGCCAGCTCCCCGGCGGTCATCGCCACCCCGCCGGCACCATCGAGCGCCCAATGGGGGCCGCCGAAGGAGCCGTCGACGCCGGGGGTCCCACCGTCGACGACGCCGACCGCCCGGGGACCACGTGGCGACGGCTCCCCGTCCCAGAAGCCGCCGATCGACATCCCGTCGTCGGCGATGAGGATCTCGGTGCTCAGGTGGTCCCGGTAGCCGCCCCCGACCGCATCGACGATGAGGGCGAGCGTGGCGTAGCCGGCGTTGGCGTAGCCGAACGTCGTCCCCGGTTCGGCCACCGCCTCCAGTCCCGAGAGCGCGACGATGGCGGCGTCGCTGGTCAGCGCCTCATGATCGCGGCCGTGGTTTCCAGCGAACCCGCCGGTGTGGAGCAGGAGCTGGGCCACGGTGGCATCGGCGACCGGCCCGGTCAGCCCGGCGACGAGGTCGCCGGCCCGGTCGTCATAGGCCAGCCGGCCGTCGTGGACCAGGTCGGCGATGGCGGCGGCGGTGACCGCCTTGGTGATCGAGCCGATGCTGAACACGGTGTCGACGGTCATCGGGTCGTCGCCGAACGGGTCGGCGGTCCCGAAGGCGGCCTGGCACGGGCGGGAGCTGTCGAGGAAGGCCACCGTGCCGGAGAACCCGACCTCCTCCCAGCCGGCGAGGGCGTCGTGGATGGCCGGGTCACAGTCGCCGGGGCCGGTGGCGGTCGGTGGACCGGTGTCGACGTCGGTCGAGCAGGCGGCGCCGACCAGGGTGAGGGCCAGGAGCACCGAAGCGCCGACGACCGCTCGAGATCGCCGTCGTCCCAGGGACGAGATCGTGGTGGTGATGGGCATGATCGGAGCGTGCGTGGCTGGGTGTGAACCGCCGGTTAACGACGTTCGGACCGCCCTTCCCGGCCCGGTCAAATCGGTCGCTGAGTCTGGTTGACCGGACATGGTCGTCGTGACAACCTGACGCCCGGACCGAGGCGGAGGGGTTGGCGACGTTGCGAATCGAGACCTTGTCGGATCAGGCCGGCGACCAGCTACGGGAGACGGTCGCCAAGGGCCGCAAGGCGAGAACCGAGGCATCGGCAGCCGAGACTGCGGTCGATCAAGCCCGGACCTCGCTCGACCATGCCCGTCGATCGAGGCCGTTGTGGCGGCGGGTGATCGGCCTGAGGAGCGGGGCCGAGCGCCAGGCCCGCCTTCGCCTCCAGGAGGCGTCCGACGCCCTCGACCGGTCCCGGACCGAAGCGGAGCGGCTCGATCAGCGCCGCCAGCAACAGCACGCCGGGGTCACGGGGGAGGACGAGTTGATCGACCGGCTGACGTCACTGTCGGACGACTGGACCGCCTACCGGGGCTACGTCAACCGTCGGGGCGAGGCCGACGCGGTGCTCGTCGGCCCCACCGGGGTGTGGGCGATCGAGGTCAAATACCAGAACATCCACCTCAAGGTCGACGGCGACCGATGGATCAAGGAGCGGATCCGGAACGGGGTCCGGACCGAGGAAGCGGCGACCGACGCCTCGGATCGGACCTGGGCCCGCCAGGTGGCCGACGTGGCGGAACGGCTCCAGTGGTGGCTCGACAAGAACGGCCAGCCGATCCCGGTCCGCAGCGCCGTGGTGATCACCCACCCAAAGGCAACGGTCAAGGTCCGGGGGCAAGCCGAGGTCGACTACGTCGGTACCGACATCGGCGACCTGCTGACCCGGATCCGTCGCCAGCCCGACGTGCTCGACGCCGCGACCCGCCACACCGTCGGAACGCTGATCGCCCGCGACCATCGCCACCATGAGCAGCAGCGAACCCGACCGGGCGGGTCCGGCCGCCGCCGAGGCGGCCGTCGCCGCCGGTAGGCGGTCGGCGGTCGGTCAGCCCTCGGGGAGGCGGTAGGCCGCCGGTGACGGCTTGAGCGGTCGGGCATACCAAAGCGGTCGACGCAAGCCGCCCGTCGGGGGGCGGGTCTTGTCGAGCCACTCGAGGTAGGCCTCGCGAGACTTGGCAGTGTCGACCACCACGTCGCCGTAGGCGTCGCCGGATTCGGCCGGGGTCACCGTGACCCGCTGATGCCAGCACTGCATGCCCGAGATCGGGTCGGGCTGCACACAGAACGTGGCGTTCTGGTGAACCCCGGTGTCGTTCCACCAGATGCGACCGGTGTCGGGATCCCCCGAGGCGTAGGGGGCGTTGCCGTGCTCCCGCTTCAGCGACCAGGTCGTCCCGCCGTCGCCGTTCGGCTGCTGGCTGATGGCCGCTTTTCCCGCACCCCACGACCGGCCCTGCTCCTCATCGAGACGCCACCGACCCATGTGGTGGGAGGCGGCCACCACCCCGGGCCGGATGCCCTCGGTCCGCCAGGCGGCGATCACGAAGTGGCCGATGCGGGTCGTCACCCGAACCAGGCCGTTCTCCTCGATGCCGAGCTTCTCGGCATCGCTGGGATGGATCCACAGCGGATGGCGATGGCTGATCTCGTTGAGCCACTTCGAGTTGGCCGATCGGGTGTGGATCAGGGTCGGGATGCGGAAGGTGGGGAGGAGGATCCGCTCGGTGCCGGCCAGGTCGAGGTCCTCCCAGTGCACGTGGGACGGGATCCAGGTCGGGGTGGCGTACTCCGGCCACCCCCACTCGGCCAGCGTGGTGGAGTAGAGCTCCAGCTTCTTCGACGGGGTGGGGAAGCCTTCCTTGGCCTCGCCATCGACGTCGACCGCGGGGGAGCCGTCACCGAGGTCGGCGAGGGTGAGATCGTCGAGCGTGCTCAGGTCGCCGTCCCAGGCCCCCGAGGTGCCCGGCTTGCGATACACGCCGTCGCCATCCTTCTCGCAACCGTCGAGGGCGGCCGGATCGACGGCCCGCTCATAGGGCTCGTAGGGGTCGGTGGGAACGGCGAAGGCCGACCGATCCCGCATGTAGTCGAGCGGCGTCTGCCCGGCGGCGGCGGCCGCGTCGGCCAAGCCGGGGACCTTGTCGGCGAACATCTCGGCGTAGTACTCGTCGACCGTCACCGGCTTGCCGGGATGCTCGGTCGACTCGAACCACTTCCGGACGCCGAGCGAGCCGTCGGGGTCGATCCGCCACGACAGGTCGATCCAGAACTCGTTCTCCTCCCACACCTCACCCGGGTTGTAGTGGTGGCTCCGGGCATCGGGACCGAGATCGCCGGTCCCGCCGGCGGCCTGATCCCGGATCTCGGCGTAGCGGCGGAAAACCGACTGGCGGAATCCGATCCACCGCCCGGCGTGGGTCTCGTAGCTGTGGATGTCGTGGCGTTCGGCCCCGACGCCCATCGGCAGGACGTAGTCGGCGAACCACGCCGTCTCGGACCACGTCGGGGTCAGGGCGACGTGGCACCGGACCTTGGTCTCGTCGGTCAGGGCCTCCATCCAGGTGAAGCCGTCGGGGTTGGTCCAGATGGGGTTGTAGACCCGCGAGAAGTAGACCTCGAGCGAGCCTCGCCCCTCGTTGAGGAAGTGGGGCAGGAGGATCGACATCTCGTGGTACGAGAGGGGGAACTCCTTGGGCCACTCCAGCTCGTTCCACGACGTGATCTTGGGCGCCCCGATGGGAGCGGCCGGCTTGAACTTGTTCATGCCGTTGCCGGCCGTCCCTCCGACGGTGGCGACCGAGCCGGTCAAGACGTTGAGGAAGAACAGGCACCGGGCCACCTGCCAGCCGCCGAGGTTGCCGGCGCCGGCGGCCCGCCAGTTGTGGGAGGCGAACTTGGTGGGGTTGGCCCCGATGACCTCGGCCACCTCCCGGATCGTGTCGGCCGAGATGCCGGTCTTCTGCTCCGCCGCCTCCGGCGTGTAGGCGGCGTACTCGTCGAGCATCGCCTCCCGCAGCTGGTCGAAGGCGACGGGCCGATCGGGGTGCTTCTCCCGGAGGTACGTCTCCCAGTTGGTCCAGCGCCGCACGAACTCGGCGTTCCACGTCTCGGACTCGATGAGCAGCCGGCCGATGGCCAGGAGCAGGAACGGTTCGGTACCGGGCCAGGTCGGCAGCCAGTAGTCGGCCTTGGCCCCGGTGTTCGACAGGCGGGGGTCGACGGCGATGACCTTGGCCCCCGCCGCCTGGGCCTCGATGATCCGCTGGGCGTGGGGATTGAAGTAGTGGCCCGACTCGAGGTGGGCCGAGATCAGGAAGATGACCTTGGCGTTGGCGAAGTCCGACGAGGGGCGGTCGTGGCCCATCCAGCTCTGGTACCCGATCCGGGCGTTGGACGAGCAGATGTTGGTGTGGCTGTTGTGCCCGTCGACCCCCCACGCCTTGAGGACTCGATCGGTGTAGCCATCCTCGCCTGGTCGGCCGACGTGGTACATGACCTCGTTGTGCCGGTCCTCGGTGAAGGCGGTCCGGATCCGGGCTCCGATCTCGTCGAGGGCCTGGTCCCACGAGATCCGCTCCCAGCTACCCGAGCCCCGCTCCCCGACCCGCTTCATCGGGTAGAGCACCCGCTCGGGGTCATAGACCTGGTTCAGGGTCGCCGGGCCCTTGGCGCAGTTCCGCCCCCGGCTCCCCGGGTGCTCCGGGTTGCCCTCGATCTTGGCGATGTCCCCGGTCTCCTGGTCGAAGTAGGCGACCAGGCCACACCCCGCCTCGCAGTTGAAGCAGGTGGTGGGCACGAGCGTGTAGTTCCGCTCGACACGATCGGGCCACGCCTTGGCGTCCAGCTCGGTCCAGTCGTGCCACCGGTCGAACGGCGGGTACTTGGACAGTTCCATCAGTGGCTCCCTTACGACAGGGGGACCGACTGGCCGGCCCGGACGAACGAGTCTTCGTAGAAGAACATGCCGATCAATGCCGCCAGCCCGGCCGCGGCGGCGAGCGCCGGGCTGTCGGCGCCGGCGGCCAGCAGCGTGATGGCCACTGCGGCGGGGACGAGAAGGCCGACGACCACCCCGCCCCACCAGAATCGGGAGGCGAACGGGCCCCTGGTCATCGCCTCGACGGCCAGCTCGACGTGGCGGCTGCCATGCGACGTGAGCTCGATGGCGACGAACATCGCGGTCGCCCCGACGCCGGCCAGGAGGACCCAGAGGGCCACCTCGGGCCGAGGAACGTCGAGGAACAGGTCGAGGATGGCGTAGGTCGCTCCGCCGGCGGCGACGGCCTGGGCCAAGAGGACCGGCAGCAGCAGTGGGGTCTGCCAGAGGTCCCGGCCTTCGCACTGGGCGAAGAGGTAGGCGGTGTAGCCGGCGGTCCCGACCGCGCCGACGACCGCCGGGACGGCCAGCCACTGGAGCATCGTCTCGGAATCGAGGAGTCCCCCGACGAACCACAGGGCGCACACCGCGGCGAACGCCATCAAGACGTAGGCCCCCTTGACCAACCACGACGACCAGTTGCCCATCGTCAACAGGTAGTGGAACCGGGCCGGTTGCTTGAGATCCCACACCAGGAGCACACCGGTTGCGGCCAGGAAGGCCCCGGCCACGATGGCGGGAGCGATCCCCACCGCCACCTGGTCATCACCGTGACCGAGCAA
Organism: Acidimicrobiales bacterium; assembly: GCA_965262175.1. Taxonomy (GTDB): domain Bacteria; phylum Actinomycetota; class Acidimicrobiia; order Acidimicrobiales; family SZUA-35; genus CADEDH01. The sequence continues at coordinate 495,524 of CBDHES010000002.1, forward strand.
GACCAACAGGGCGGCCATCAGCATCGCACCGGCGGCGACGGCCTTGGTCACCAGGTAGCCGGCGACCTTGGCCTTCCAGGTCATCGAGTGCGAGGTGGTGTAGGTGGTCCGGGCCACGACGCCCAGGTCGGCACTCGGCGACGAGCCGGCGGAGACCGGAATCGTGGGATGGCGGGTGCCGTTGACGTCGCTCAGGGTGTCGGCCCAGATCATGCCATCGTTGGCGATGGCGGTCCTGGTCGGGTCGAGCGACGCCTGATCGGCCCCCCGGTAGAACACCTTGGGGAGCGTGTTCTGCTCCGGCGCCCGGACCGCCACGTCGTCCCGGGCGATGATCCGGGAGATCGGGTCGGTCGGGTCGTCGAGGTCGCCGATCCGGATCGCCTCGGTCGGGCACACGATCTGGCACGACGGCTCAAGCCCGACCTCGATCCGGTGATTGCACATGTTGCACTTGTGCGCCGTGTTGGTCTCGGGGTTGATGTAGATCGCGTCGTAGGGGCAGGCGTTCATGCACGACTTGCACCCGATGCACCGGTCGTCCTGGAAGTCGACCACCCCATTGTCCGACCGGAACAGCGCCGACGTGGGGCAGATCGTCATGCACGGGGCGTCATCGCACTGGTTGCAGCGCATCACGCTGAACTTGCGGGCCGCGTCGGGGAACGTACCGGTCTCGATGTACTTGACCCAGGTCCGGTTGACCCCGAGCGGCACGTCGTGCTCGCTCTTGCACGCCACCGTGCAGGCGTGGCAGCCGATGCAGCTGTCGCTGTCCAGGAGGAAGCCGAGCCTGGTCATCACGTACCTTCCGTTCGAGGGGAGCCCGAGGGCCTTGGGGTCGACCGTCCGAGGGCGGGCCGGGGTCCGCCAACCATCAACTGGACGCTGCCACTGCGGCCGACTCCCAGGCACCGTAGCCACCGAGCAGGTCCGACACATCAGCGAAGCCCACCTGGGCCATCCGGCTGGCGGCGATCGAGGACCGGAACCCGCCGGCGCAGTACACGATGGTCGGCTTGGAGGCGTCGAGTGAGCTCAGTCGCTCGTTGAGCCGGGTCAGCGGGATCTCGACGGCTCCCTCGATCACCCCGTCGGCGGTCTCGCCCGGCTGGCGGACGTCGACGAGCTGCAGGTCGTCGATCTCGGCCTGGGCCCGGAGGAGGCCGGCCACGTCGACCCGGGATCCCCGCGTCACCTCGTCGGGGTTGGCTGCGAACGCCGCCATCGGCTCGACGAGGTAGCCGACGACGTTGTCGAACCCGATGCGAGCCAAGCGGTTCTTGGCTTCCAGCTCCTGGCCGGGGTCGGTCACCAGCGCCATCGCCACCCCGGGCTGGATCACCCCGCCGGCGAACTCGGCGTAGCGTCCGGCGAGCCCGATGTTGACCGACCCGATCAGGTGGCCGAGCGCGAACGAGGCGGGATCCCGGGTGTCGAGCACCAACGCGCCTCGGCGCTGGTGAGCGATGACCTCCTCGATGGTGAGCGCCGGTGGTGGTGCGGTTTCGTCGAGGAGGGGTCGGTTCTCGCGGTTGAGGGTGGCGTCATAGGCGAAGTAGGCCGGGGGTGCGGTCTGACCCTCGGTGACCATCTCCACGAAGCTCGCCCGATCCGAGGCCAGCAACGCGTAGTTCGTCGCACGCTGCTCCCCCATCGTCGACCACGTATCGGTCGACAGGTTCTTCCCACACGCCGAACCCGCCCCATGAGCCGGATACACCCGGGTCTCATCAGGCAACGGCAACAACTTCGTCTGCAACGACTCGAACAGATCACCAGCAAGATCCTCAGCCGTCACCCCCCTCGACGACAACAGATCAGGACGACCAACATCACCGATGAACAACGTGTCACCAGTCAACACCCCATACGGAACCTCATCACCGTCCCGCTCCCACACCACCACACTGATCGACTCCGGCGTATGACCCGGAGTATGCAACACCTCCAACACCACCTCACCAAGCGAAATCCGCTCCCCATCAACCAACTTCCGAGAAGCGAACTCCGTCTCAGCAGCCGACCCATACGCGATCACCGCACCAGTCGCCGCAGCCAACTCCAAATGACCCGACAAGAAATCCGCATGAAAATGCGTCTCGATCACCAACTCGATCGACAACCCAAGCCGCTCAGCCGACTCCAAATACGGACCAACATCACGCCGCGGATCAACCACCACAGCCCGACCAGACGACTCATCACCAATCAAATACGACGCCTGCGACAAACAATCCAAATAATACTGCTCAAACACCACCGAACTCACACTCCTCGTCGTCGCGGCCGGCTCAGGCCCGGCCCTTCAGCATCATGTTCCAGTAGAGAAACGGCAAACCGTGCTTCTTCAAGTACCACATGTCGCGCCGTGGCTTCGTCGTATCGATGACCGGGATGGACGGTGCCGGCTCCATCGAGTAGTCGAACTCGGCGAGCAGCATCGCATGGCGGGACGTGGTCAGGGGGCACGACGCGTACCCCTCGTAGCGCTCGGTCGGGTCGGCCCCCTGGAGCCGGGCCAGGACGTTGGCCGCCACCACCGGAGCCTGTTTGCGGATGGCGGCGCCGGTCTTGGAGTTGGGGGTCGATCCGGCATCGCCGAGGGAGAAGACGTTGTCGTGACGGACGTGCTGATGGGTGTGCTTGTCGACCTCTACGTACCCCGGTCCCTCGCCGGTCGACAGCGGGCTCGCCTTGACCCAGTCGGGAGCGGACTGGTGGGGGGTGACGTGCATGACGTCGTACGGCAGGGTCATCGTCTCGGGATTGTCGCCGAGGGTGCTGAACGTGGCCTTTCGACCATCGACGTCGACCGAGGTCAGCTCGGCGCTCGTGTGGAGGGTGATGCCGTAGTCGGCGATCACCTCGTCGAGGGCGTCGGCGAAGACCCCGACGCCGAAGATCCTGGGGGTCGGGACCACGAGGTGGACGTCGATGTCGTTCAACACCCCCTGCTGACGCCAGTAGTCGCACGCCAGGTAGGCGATCTTCTGCGGCGCGCCTGCGCACTTGATCGGACCGCTGGGCATCGTGAACAACGCCGTCCCCGAACGGGTGTTGCGAATGAACTCCCAGGTCTTGGGGGCCAACTCATAGGTGTAGTTCGATGAGACCCCGTGCCGACCCAGCGTGTCGCTCACCCCGGGAATCCGATCCCAGTCGAGCTGGATCCCCGGACACACGACGAGCACGTCGTAGCCGATGGCCTTCCCCCCGGCGGTGTGGACGAGGTTGTTCTCCGGATCGAAGCCCTGGGCTGCGTCCTTGATCCAGGTCGCCTTCCTGGGCATGACCGACGCCTGGTCCCGCTCGCTCGTCTCGGCCTTCGAGCAGCCCCCACCGACCAGGGTCCACAACGGTTGGTAGTAGTGCTTGTCGGATGGGTCGATCACCGCAACGTCGTCGATCTTGGCCAGCAGGCGGGACGCGACCGAGATGCCGGCCGATCCCCCGCCGACGATCACGACGCGGTGGTGGGTGGTGGTAGCCATTGATGAGCCCCCTTCGTGTGGCTGGGCGGCGGCCGGGACTGGTGTCACAGACCGCTCCCGAGCGGTGACCGACGCCACAGCAGGTATATCGAATGTACGGTCTTTCGGAGACTCGGTCAAGGCCGAACGAGGGGGGTCGAGCCGTAGGGGTCGAGCTGTAGGGGTCGCCGCGCCGATCGGTGCCCGGTGGGCGATCGGGCGTCAGGCTCCGTCGGCCGACACCGCGGTTGGCCGAAGTGCGCCGTGACGACCGGCAGACCAGTCGGTGACGAAGCGATACCGGTCGCCCCTGATGATCGTGGTCCGCCACTCGATGGGCTGGCCGTCGCGGGTCCCGAGCCGTTCGAGGAAGAACGCCGCATCACCCTTGCGGAGGCCGAGGGTCGAGCGGTCGCTCGGCGCCGGCACGATCGGGGTGAGCCGTTCCCAGCCCTGATTGGGCACCGGACACCCACAGCGGGCCAACTCGGCGTACAACGCGGTGTGGGTCCAGTCGACGTCGAGCAGTGGCGCCGCGTGAGCGTGGGGCAGCCAGGCCCGATCGACCGCGAGCGGGACCCCGCCGGCCTTGCGGATGCGGGCCAGCAGCACCAGATCGGCGTCGTCGTCGACCTGGAGCTGGGCCGCCGCCTGGGGGTCGGTCACCACCTCGAGGGCCAGCACCTCGCTGGTCTGCTCGACCCCGGCCGCCTCGACCGACTGGAAGAGGCTGTAGAGCGTGCCGAGGGACTGCTCGAACTCGGCCCGGTTCACCACCGTGCCCCGACCCCGCTCCCGCTTGAGCAGCCCCGTCCGGTTGAGGTGGCGGACCGCCTCCCGCACGGTGTGCCGTGAGACCCCGTAGGTCTCGGTGAGCTCGAGGTCGGTCGGGAAGACGCCGTCGTCGAAATCGCCGGCGTCGAGCCGGCGGCGAAGCTCGCTCTCGAGCTGGGCCCACAACGGCATCGGACTGGCCCGGTCCAGCGGTCGCACTGTCATCGCTTCCTTCACCGCCCCGGTCAAGACTGACGACCGATCATCGACAACCGATTATTAGCACATCAGAACATAGCAGCGGAAATGTCTGCTCTGGGGCAGAACCGGTTCCCCCGACTACCTCATGTCCGGATGTTCGGTCGGCGGGCCGACGATCGGACGACTCGCCGATCAGGCGACCGTCGAGTCGAGCTCCTGCCACGCGCCGTAGCCGCCCAGGATGTCGGAGACGTCGGCGAAGCCGGCCGCACGCAGCACGCTGGCCGCCACCGACGACCGGTACCCCCCAGCGCAGTAGACGACGGTCGGCACGTTCGAATCGAGCTCGCCGTGTCGAGCGGGGAGCTCCCCCACCGGGATCGGCGACGCACCGGCGATGGCCCCCAGTGCCACCTCACCCGGGTTGCGGACGTCGACGACCTGGAGCTCGGGGAGCTCCGCTCGCCGAACCTCGAAGTCCGTGGCGGTCAGCCGGGACGCCGAGCGGACGCGGTCGGGGTTGGCCGCCAGTGCCGCCATCGGCTCGGCCAGGTAGCCGACGACCCGGTCGAACCCGATGCGGGCCAGCCGGTTCTTGGCTTCCAGCTCGAAGCCCTCGTCGACGACGAGGACGATGTCGACGTCGCTCGACACGACCGAGCCGGCGAACTCGGCGTAGCGTCCGGCGAGCCCGATGTTGACCGACCCGATCAGGTGGCCCCGGGCGAAGTCCTCGGGCGAACGGCCGTCGACGATGATCGCCCCGTCGCCGACCGCCCGATCGAGGCCGGCGAGGTCCAGCCGTTGCGGTGGTGCGGTTTCGTCGAGGAGGGGTCGGTTCTCGCGGTTGAGGGTGGCGTCATAGGCGAAGTAGGCCGGGGGTGCGGTCTGACCCTCGGTGACCATCTCCACGAAGCTCGCCCGATCCGAGGCCAGCAACGCGTAGTTCGTCGCACGCTGCTCCCCCATCGTCGACCACGTATCGGTCGACAGGTTCTTCCCACACGCCGAACCCGCCCCATGAGCCGGATACACCCGGGTCTCATCAGGCAACGGCAACAACTTCGTCTGCAACGACTCGAACAGATCACCAGCAAGATCCTCAGCCGTCACCCCCCTCGACGACAACAGATCAGGACGACCAACATCACCGATGAACAACGTGTCACCAGTCAACACCCCATACGGAACCTCATCACCGTCCCGCTCCCACACCACCACACTGATCGACTCCGGCGTATGACCCGGAGTATGCAACACCTCCAACACCACCTCACCAAGCGAAATCCGCTCCCCATCAACCAACTTCCGAGAAGCGAACTCCGTCTCAGCAGCCGACCCATACGCGATCACCGCACCAGTCGCCGCAGCCAACTCCAAATGACCCGACAAGAAATCCGCATGAAAATGCGTCTCGATCACCAACTCGATCGACAACCCAAGCCGCTCAGCCGACTCCAAATACGGACCAACATCACGCCGCGGATCAACCACCACAGCCCGACCAGACGACTCATCACCAATCAAATACGACGCCTGCGACAAACAATCCAAATAATACTGCTCAAACACCACCGAACTCACACTCCTTCGTAGGCCAGCATCCCGCCGGCGAGGTTGACGACATCGCCGAACCCGGCGCCGACCAGCAGCTCGCAGGCTTGGGTGCTGCGCCCGCCGCTGCGGCACAGGACGATGACCGGGCGCGATCGGTCGAGCTCGTCGAGTCGATCGCCGAGCGTGTCGAGGGGGATGTTGCGGGCGCCGGGCAGGGTTCCCTCCGCCACCTCGTCGGGCTGGCGGACGTCGATCAGCTGACCGGCGGAGCCGACGGCATCGGCGAAGTCGTTCACGGGGTGATCACGGTGCATGGCAGGGGTTCCTTTCGCTCGAGCTGGCGCTCATCGGGACGTGGGCACGACATCGGGGGCGGCTCCATCGAGCCGCTCATCGATGCCGCACCGGCGACGGTCGGTCGGCACCGGCCGCTCGCCGCAGAGTATGGCGACCGCATCGTGGGTCGAGGCGTGGATCCGATCGTCGAGGGCCGACCAGATCCCGGCCCGCTGGAGAACGTCGCGGACCGGCCCCTTCACGTCGGTGAGATGGAGGGCGACGTCACGCTCGTCGAGGTCGCCCAGGAGCTCGTGCAGCATCTCGGCTCCGGTGGCATCCAGATCGTTGATCCCCGACGCGTCGAGCACCAGGGCTCGGGGCGGGGCCTCCGCCGCTGCGTCGGCGTGGCCGAGGAGCAGTTTGCGAACGCCGGCGGCGTTGACGAACGACAACGCCGCATCGATCCGGACGATACGGACGCCATCCATGGTCGAGACGTGGTCGAACCGCTCGACGTTGCGGTAGCTGGTCGTCCCCTCGACGTGGCCCAGGACCGCAGCGTGTGGTTTCGACAGTCGGGCGAAGACCACCAGCATCGAGGCGACCACGGCGACGGCGATGCCCAGCTCGATACCCAGGGCCAGCGTGGCCACGAAGGCCACGGTCAGCCCGACCATGTCGGTCGGCTTGACGGCGGCGATATGACGCATCTCGGCCACGTCGATGAGCCCGATGACCGCCACGACGATGATCGCCCCCAGCGCAGCGTTGGGGAGTGAGCGCAGCAACGGGGTGAGAAACGCGATGGTGGCCACGACGATCCCTGCGGTGATGATCGAGGCGAGTGGCGTCCGGGCCCCGGCGGTGTCGTTGACCGCGGTGCGGGAGAACCCACCGGTCACCGGGTAGCCGCCGAAGAGGCCGGACGCGACGTTGGCCGCCCCCAGACCGATCAGCTCTTGGTTGGGCTCGACCTCGTAGCGGTGACGGCGGGCGTACACCTTGGCCACGGCGATCGATTCCATGAATCCGACCAGGGTGATCACGGCGGCGGTGGTCGCCAGATCGGCGACCAGCGACGGGCTGGCGTCGGGCACGGCGAAGACGGGGAGGGTGTTGGGGATGTCTCCGACGACCCGGACCCCCCGCGCTTCGAGGTCGCCCAGTTCGACGGCCAGGATCGAACCGACGACGACCACCAATGCGGCCGGCACCCTCGGTGCCACGCGCTTGAGGGCGAACAGCGTGCCGAGCGCAACGGCGCCGAGGGCGATCGTCGGGCCGTGGACATCCCCCAGGGACCGGCCGACGGCCAGCACCGTCTCATAGAACTGGTCTTCTCGGGGTACCGAGACACCGAGGAGGTGCTTGACCTGTGAGAAGCCGATGATGATGGCTGCCGCCGCCGTGAACCCGACCAGCACCGAGTGGGACAACAGGTTGACCAGGTGACCGAGACGAACCGCTCCCAGAACGAGGTGGAGCAGGCCGACCATCAGCGCCAGCAGGGCGGCGGCCGCCAGATACCCGGCCGTGCCCTCCTCGACGAGAGGGGCCAGGGCGGTGGCGGTCAGCAGCGAGACGATCGCCACCGGACCGACCGCCAGCTGTCGGGACGTGCCGAACACGGCGTAGATCAAGACGGGCACCGTGGCGGCGTACAGCCCCACGGCGGGGGGCAAGCCGGCCAGCAGGGCGTAGGCCATGGCCTGGGGCACGAGCATCGCGCCGATGGTCACCCCTGCCGCCAGGTCACTCCGGAGATCCGCTCGCCGATAGGACGGGGCCCAATCGAGGATGGGGATCAGTCGCTTCACGGCCATAGTCCAAATATACGGACATTCGATCTATAAGTCAACCGGGTGATCACCGACGAGGTACGCTGGGACCATGATCGACCCCCTCGACCCGGCCAGGCCATGACCACCGCTCGCCCCGCGATCGGCGGACCGGCTCCCGAGGTCGCCCTGGCCGACTCCTCCGGCCGCCGGTGGCGACTGGAGGACCACCGAGGCCGCCCGGTGGTCCTGATCTTCCATCGGCACATCCATTGACTGCCCTGCGCCACCCACGCCGTCGCCGTGAGCGAGCGGCTCGATGAGCTCGGAGGGCCGGAGGGGGTCGCGCTGGTGACCTTCACCACCCCCGAACACCTCGACCCCTACCGGTCCCGTCACGAGCTGCCGTTCCCGATCCTGGTCGACCCGGATCGACGCACCTATCGGGCCTACGGGCTCGGGCGGGGCTCGATCGGCCGGGTCTACGGGTGGCGGGCGGCCCGTCGCTACGCCGCCATCGTCGCCGCCGACGGCCCGGGCGGACTCCGCCGCCCGGTCGAGGACACCCGTCAGCTGGGCGGCGACTTCGTCGTGGCGCCCGACGGCACCCTGGCCTGGGGGTACTGGGGCGCCGGACCCGACGACCGACCACCGATCGACGACCTGGTCGCCGCCTACCGGCGGAGCGCCGCCGGATGAGCCGGACCTGGATCGGTTGGGCGTTCGTCGCCGTGCAGTTCGCCTTGCTGGCGGCCCTCGTCCTCCTCCCGGGAGGTGACGACTGGCCCCGCCCGGCGGTGCTGCGCTACCTCGGGCTCGGTGCCATCGTGGGCGGGGTGGCGATCGTGGCGGTGGCCAGCCGATGGCTCGGGCCCGGGCTGACGCCGACGCCGGTCCCGACCTCCGCCGGTCGACTGGTGACCGCCGGCCCGTTCAAGCTGGTTCGGCACCCGATCTACTCCGGGGTGTTGCTCGCCGTGGTCGGCGTCGCCATCCGGTCGGGCAGCTCGATGGTCGTCGTGGTGGCGCTGGTTACCGTCGCGTTCTTCTACGTCAAGTCGTCGTGGGAAGAAGCCCGCCTTCGGGAGACCTACCCCGACTACCGGGCGTACGCCAGGTCGACCGGCCGGTTCGTCCCCCGTCTCCCGACGGGCCGCGGCACGCCCTGAGCCGCCATTCGGCCAGCTGCTTCTCGCTCATTCATCGTCGATCGACCGGGACGCTACGCGGAGAATCGGCCGATACCGTCCACGCTCGTTCCGCCGCACGTTCACCGGCCCCCCGCGATCTCGGGGTCCGGCACTTCGTCAATCTCGAACGGGCGACGGCGCCCTGTCCGTCTCGAGAGGAGGAGTGCTGGAGTGAACGACCAGAGCGAGTTGTTGGGTATCTGCGGGATCGGCGCGTCGGCCGGTGGCGTGGAGCCCATCATCGATCTGATCGGGAACCTCGGCGCCGACACCGGCCTCGCGGTGGTCGTCGTCCAGCATCTCTCACCCCGCCACGAGAGCCTGATGATCCCGTTGCTCCAGCGACGGACCTCGATGGCGGTCGCCGAGATCAGCCATGGCGCAACGATCGAGCCCAACCGGGTCTACGTACTGGCGCCAGGCGATGTGGCCCATCTCGACGGCTCGACGTTCGTCGTCGAACGGCGACCCGACGATGGTGCCCACCCCGTCCCCCACCCGATCGACACCCTCTTCCTCTCGCTGACCGCGTGGGGAGAGCGGTCGGGAGCGGTCGTGCTCTCGGGCGGCGGCGACGATGGTGCCCGGGGGATCGAGGCCGTCCGGGCTTCCGGCGGCTTGGCCCTGGCCCAGGACGACCAGGCGACCTTCCCCGACATGCCCGCGGCGGCGGTGGCCACCGGTTCGGTCGACGCCGTCGGCGATCCGAGCGAGCTGGCCGACCACATGATCCGGTTCTTCGGGCGGGGCCAGCGGCCGGTCGTCGACGCCGGCGTCCGGTCGGTCGAGTCCCAGATCCTGGCCGAGCTGGAGGCGGCGACCGGCGTCAACTTCGAGGACTACAAGCGGGGGACGATCCGTCGCCGGCTGGAGCATCACCTGCTCCGGGTCGGCGCCCCGTCCTTGGAGGCGCTCGCCGAGCGGGTCCGGGCCAGCCGCGACGAGTGCTCGGTCGTGGCCCAGGACCTCCTGGTCGGCGTGACGTCGTTCTTCCGCGACCCTCGGGCGTTCGGCCAGCTGGCCGACCAGGCGCTCGATGAGCTCGTGGCCGCTGCGCTGGCCGAACGACGGCCGCTGCGGTGTTGGGTCGCCGGCTGTGCCACCGGCGAGGAGGCCTACTCGGCCGCGATGGCCCTGGTGGAGGCGACGGAACGGGTCGACGACCAGATGGAGCTGAAGGTCTTCGCCACCGACGTTCACGAGCGGTCGTTGACCGTGGCTCGCGACGGGTGGTACGCCGAGAACGACCTGACCGGTATCGACCCCGAGCGCCGGGAGCGCTTCTTCCAACCCGAGCAGGGCGGGTGGCGGATCCGCCCCGAGATCCGAGGCCTCGTCGCCTTCTCCCACCACAACCTGCTGGCCGACGCCCCCTTCACCCGGATCGACCTGTTGCTGTGCCGCAACACGTTGATCTACTTCAATCCGGCGGCCCAGCACAGCGCCCTGTGGGCGTTCGGGTTCGCACTTCGCGAGGGCGGCGTGCTGATGCTCGGGGAGAGCGAGTCGCTCGGGCCGGCCGAAGCCGACTTCCTCGAGATCGCCTCGCCGACCCGACTCTTCCGCAAGGTCGGCGACGACGCGACCAGCTCACTCCGTCGGGCCCGGCCGCCGCTGGCCGTCCGCCCGACCCCGCTGCCGGCGGCCCGGTCGACGACCAACCCGAGCTCGACGGTCGGCGTGACCCGCCGATCACCGACCGCCGACCGGGCCGCGGCGGCGGCCCACGACGCCGTTCTGGCCGCGGCCGGCATCAGCGGGCTCGTCCTCGACGAGTCCCGCCGGCTCGTCCAGATCCTCGGCGCGGGACACGAGTGGCTGCGCTTCCATCGGGATCCCCAACCGAGCGACACCGTCCGCCTCATCGAGGATCCGGTCCTGCGGAGCGGGGTCGACACGATCCTCCGTCAACTGGGCGATGGGATCGAGCGCCCCGAGCTGTTGGTGACGGTGGCCAATGGCGAACGCCGGCGCCGGATCACCCTCCAAGGCGTTCGCACGATGGACGGCTCATCGGTCAACCACCTGGTGTTCGCCACCACCGCCGGACCGGCTGCGCCAACCGAGCCCTTGCCGCTCCATGACAACGCCGCTGGGACGGGCGACGACCGGCTCGACCTTCTGGAGACCGAGCTGGACACCGTCCGCAACCAGCTCACCCAGGCTCTGACCCAACAGGACGAGTCCTACGCCGACCTGGCCGCCACCAACGAAGAGCTCGTCGTGGCCAACGAGGAGCTCCAGACGAGCATGGAGGAGCTGTCGTCGGTGAACGAGGAGCTCCGCACCGTGGCCGACCAGAACGAGTATCGGCTCAACGAGGTCCTCGAGCTGGGTGCCGACCTGGAGGAGATCCTGACGTCGACCCAGATCGGGATCGTGCTCCTGGCCCCCGACCTGACGATCCGACGGTTCAGCGCCCCGGCCGCCAACTACTTCTACGTGACCCGATCCGACGTCGGCCGACCGCTCGACCACGTCCGGACCCGGATCCCGATCGACGGGTTGTCGGAGGCGGTCGCCGAGGTCCGGGCCGGAGGGACCGCGGTGTCGCTTCGGACCGAGCCGACCGTCGAGGCCCCGACGACGTTGCTGATCGACGTGCGGGCCTACCGGATCGCCCACGGGGAGTCGGGGGTAGCGATCACCGTCGTCGACATCACGGCCGCCCAGCAACGAGAGCACGAACTGAGGGAGCTCAACGAACGGTTGGCCCTGGCGAACGAGCGGATGAACGAGTTCGTCCGGGTCGCCAGCCACGACCTGCGATCGCCGCTTCGAGCGATCCGCAGCTTCGCCGAGATCAGCCTGGCCGCCGGTCCCGACGGCGAGGCCAGCGAGAACCTGGAGACGATCAGGGCCAAGGCCGACCTGATGTGGCAGCTCCTGGAAGACCTCCTGGCCTACGCCCGGTCGGAGGACCACCAGGGCGTGGCCCGGGAGGTCAACGTCCGGTGGCTGGTGCAGAGCATCTTCATGCTGCTCGACGTTCCGGACGGCATCGAGACCTCGCTCCGGACCGAGATCATGGACGAGGTCATCGAGAGCACGCCCTTCGCCACCTGCGTCCGGAACCTCGTCGACAACGCCATCCGCCACCATCCCGGGCCGACCGGCCAGGTGGTGGTCACCATCGACCGGGTAGCCGGCGGCGAAGGCGCACCGGCCGACCTGCTCCGGGTCTCGATCAGCGACGACGGCGCCGGGGTTCCGGCGACGTCGTCGGCAGACGACAGCGACCGTCGATCGAACGGGGCGCTGGGCATCGGGCTTCAGACCGTCAGCCAGATCCTCCGCGCTCGGGGCAGTGAGCTCCACCTTCACTCCCTGGCCGATGCGGGGACGACGGTCAGCTTCGACTGGCCCCTGGCGCCGGCGGCGGCGTCGCCGGAGACCGTTCCGGCCCGTTCGGCCTGATCGAGCCGACCGGCGCGCCCCTCATGGCCGGCGACCCCGGTCCGATAGCTCGACGGAGCATCGTCGAGACTGCAGGGGTCCGAGCATGTACAGGTTCATCCGACTGGCCGGGATCGCGGCCCTGGCCATCACCGCCATCGTGACGCTGATGGCGACGGTGAGCTCCGCCGAGCCGCTTCCCGACACCGACCAGGCCGTCGCCGGCGGGGCCCACAGCTGCGCGGTCACGACCGACGGCGAGGTCCGGTGCTGGGGGAAGAACACGTCGGGCCAACTCGGCGACGGGACGACGACGGCGACGGCCAACCCGAGCACCGTGGTGGCCGTTGACGGGCCGGGACCGCTGACCGGTGTCGACGAGGTGGCGCTGGGCAGCAACCACAGCTGCGCCCTCCACTCGGCCGGGGAGGTCGTGTGCTGGGGCAACAACAGCGCCGGCCAGCTGGGGACCGGCACCACCACCAACAGCGCGGTCCCGACCCCGGTCGTCGTGGGCGACGGGCAGCTGTCGGGGGTCAAGCAGCTCAGCGCCGGGGCGTTCCACACCTGTGCCTTGCTCACGACCGGTCGGGTCACCTGCTGGGGTGCCAACTACTTCGGCCAGCTGGGCAACGGCGGCACCGACAACAGTAGTGCCCCGGTTGTCGTCGCCGCCGTCGGCGGCGGTCCCGAGCTGTCGAACGTGAAGGCCGTGGTCACCGGGGCGTTCCACACCTGTGCGTTGCTCACCAACGGTCGGGTCGCATGTTGGGGGGCCAACTTCTCGGGGCTGCTGGGCGACGGCACCGCGCTGGCGGCCAGCACCCCGGTGATGACGCTGACCGCCGACGGTGACGAGCTGGCCGGGGTCCGCCAGCTGGCCGCTGGCTCGTTCCACACCTGTGCCCTCCAGACCGACACCGGGGCTGCCTGCTGGGGAAGCAACAGCTCGGGTCAGGCCGGGGACGGGACCACGGCGACGGCCCGGCACCCCGTGCCGGTCGTCGGGATCGAGGGCGAGGGCGAGCTGCGTGGCGTTGAGCAGCTCTCGGCCGGCGGCGGCCACACCTGCGCCCTGACGACCGATGGCGAGGTGGTGTGCTGGGGCACCAACCGCTCGGGCCAACTGGGCGACGGGACCACCGAGGTGCGGACGATGCCGGTCGTCGTCCAGGCGGTCGACGGGGGTGGACCGCTCGGTGATGCCGAGGAGGTCTCGGCCGGCGGCAACCACGCCTGCGCCCGTCTGGGAAGCTCGCGGATCGTCTGCTGGGGCAACAACGAGCGGGGCCAGCTCGGCGACTGGTCGACCACCGATCGGCCGTTGCCGGTGGCGGTCCCCGTCCAGCTGACCGCGGTCCGCCAGGGCGAGGCCGGAGGGGCCCACACCTGCGCCCTGCTGACCGATGGCCGGGTCGGTTGTTGGGGGTCGAACAGCACCGGCCAACTCGGGACCGGCACCACCGATGGCGTCGGCACGCTGGTGATGGTCACGGCACCGGGTGGCGAGGCCGATCTGGGCGACATCCGCGAGATCACCGCCGGGCAGACCCACACCTGCGCCCTGTCGAGCGGAGGCGGGGTGACCTGCTGGGGGAGCAACTTCTCAGGCCAACTGGGCGACGGCACCACCGACGACCGCGCCGAGCCGGCCACCGTCGAGGCGGTCGGTGGCGGCGGCGAGCTGTCCGCCGTCCGCCAGGTGGTCGCCGGTGCCTTCCACACCTGCGCCCTCTCGACGACCGGCCGGGTCAGCTGCTGGGGGGCCAACGGGTCCGGCCAGCTCGGCGATGGGACGACGACGAACCGGACCGCCCCGGCCGCCGTGCTCGATGCCGCCGGCGACGAGTTGACCAACGTCACCCACCTGTCGGCCGGCTCCTTCCACACCTGCGCCGTGCTCGGGACGGGTCGGATCGCCTGCTGGGGCAACAACTTCTTCGGCCAGCTGGGGGACGGGACCACCTCCGACCGGACCGCTCCGGTGACGGTGATCGACGGTGACGGCGACGGCCAGCTCGCCGGCGGGCGCCAGGCTGCGGCCGGGAGCTTCCACACCTGCGTCCTGACCAACCAGAACCGGGTCCACTGCTGGGGGGCGAACTTCTCCGGTCAGCTCGGGGACGGGTCGGCGACCGACGCCGATCGGCCGGTGCCCGTCGTCGACGGCGAATCGCAGCTGTCGAACATCAAGGAGATCGCCTCCGGCGCCAACCACGCCTGCGCCCTGACCCTCAATGGTCAAGTCCGGTGCTGGGGAGCCGACTCGGCCGGACAGCTCGGCCACGGCGCCGTCGGGGACAGCGCCGTCCCGGTCACCGTCCTCACCCCGGGTGGCGGCGGCGAGCTGGCGACCGTCAAGGGGCTGACCGCCGACGGCAACCACACGTGTGCCCTGCTCAACTCGACGGCCCTGGTCTGCTGGGGGGCCAACGGCGGCGGGCAGCTGGGCGACGGCACGACGGTCGCCGCCGGCTGGCCGGTTCGGGTGGCCACGACCAGCTGAACGGGTCAGTTGAGGTCGAGAACGTACGACGCCGTCGGGGTCTCGCCGGTGACGATGGCCTGGGAGTCGGCCTGGGCCGACCGGTAGACCCCCTTGGCCATGAGCGATGTCTCCTCGACCCGGCGGGCCCCGTAGATCCGTGATCGGGCCTCGTGGACGACGATCGATGTCGGATCGGCCGCCGCGGCGTACTCGATGAGCTGACAGGCCAACCGGTGGTCGCCAGCCGCCGAGACCTCCTCGGCTCGATCGGTCACCGCCTCAACCCCGCCGGCCAGGCGGCACACCTCGACCGCCACGAGCTCGTCGGGCGGCGGCTTGAGCCGGGCGGGGTTCCCGTCCCACCATCCACCGTAGAGTCGCCAGATGTTGCGGATGACGAACTCCGGCTCGTCGTAGAGGGGTCGGAGGTACGGAAGGGCGAGCGCCTCGGCGTCGACCCTCACCGAGTGGACGATCTCGTCGAGTGTGGCGCCGGTATTCATCGCGTCGAGCACCTCGGCGACCAGGGTTTCGAGCGTCGAGGCGACGGTATCCAGGCAGCGTCGGATGCGCTCGTTGCCGGCGATCGGGAGGCCATGGGCCGGGACGAACAGCTCCACGTCGGTGGCTGCCATCGCCCGCAGCGAGTCGGCCCACTCCAGCGGGTACCGCTGGACCTTCTGCGGGTTCCCGCAGTTGGGGAACATCCAGATGAACTGATCTCCGGCGCAGATCATGCGGTGGCGGGGGATCCAGGTCCAGGTGTGGTCGTCGGTCTCACCCCGGCAGTGCTGATGGTGGAGCTCGACCTCCCCCACCGTCTCCACCAACCGGTCGCGATAGGTGATGTCGGGCCGGAGGGTGCCGGGCGGGACGAAATGTCGACCGAGCTGTTCTCGGGCGGCCGACCGGGCGGCACCACCGAACTGGCGGGCGTTGATCATCTGGTTGTAGCCGGCGGTCAGCTCGTAACGATCGAGGCGGGTGGCGACCGCTTCGTGAGCGACGACCCGAGGCTGCTGGTGCCCTCGATCGGCGGCGTCGGCGGCGAAGGCGCCCGACCCGCCGACGTGGTCGAGGTGGCCGTGGGTGTAGACGATGGAGTGGACCGGCTCGGTCGACCAGCGGCGAAGCGCGGCCACCACCTCGCCACCGGACCGCCGCCCACTGGCGTCGAAGGTGACGAGCCCATCGCCGGTGTCGACCGCAACGACATGGGAGAACGACTCGACGAGGGCGACCCCATCGGCCAGCTCACACAGTTCCTGCGTGACCCGGTTGGGTCGGAACGGCTCGGTCTCGCCCTCGATCCGACCATCGACGAGACCCCCGTCGATCACCCGGGCCGACAACTCCAGTGGATGCTCACTCATCGGCGCTCAACGTGGCACACCATGGGGGCGCCGACAAGCTCACCGGCTGGGCGTCACTCGCGCTCGACCCGGCGTCGACCCCGCTTCGGCGTCCACGAGTCGATCACCAGCCGGGTGGCGTCGGCGTTGAGGCCGGTGACGACCACCTCGGTGATCTCGGCGACGAACAACTCGCCGTCTGGCTCGTCGAGCGTGTCATCGGTCGTGACCGGTCCGGCCGGGACGGCCCGCCCGGCGATCTTGGCCTCGCCCGACCACGCCGACTCCTTGCCCGTCTCGGGGTGGAAGGTCGGGCCGTGCAGTGCGAAGCGAGGGTCGCGGGCGAGGTCGGCTCCCTTGCGGGCGCCGAGCATCGACCCGAACTGGAGCTCACCGCCCACGAACTCGCACTCGATGCCCGAGATGCGGGGCGACCCGTCGGCCCTGAGGGTGGCGATCGTCTTGTGACGGCCGGCGTCGAACAGTTCCCGTACCCGGGCCGCCAGCTCCGGCTCGGATTCCTCGAAGCGTTGCCAGGTCGTCATCGGCACCGATGGTACCAACGGCCATCGGTTGTCCATCAGCCGGCAACCGGCCGCCCACCCGGCGGTTCCTATCCTGACGATCACAGCATCGGACCGGAGGGCGACCCGGCTCAGAGGTTGGCGCTCCGGCCCATCGGACAAGGAGCAGCCATGCCTGACAACGACCTCTCTCTCACCAACGCGGCGGGCGACGTGACCGTCGCCGCCGACGGCAAGACCGGCAACCTCCGCCTGGGCGGATCGGGGACCGAGGGCGACCTGGTTCTCACCGGTGACGACGGCCGGGTCAACGTTCATCTCGACGGCGGCGACGCGAACCTCACCCTCGGGGGCGGCGGCGGCAACGCCGACATCGTCCTCGCCGACGACCAGGGCAAGGCGCGGGTCCACCTCGACGGAGCGACCGCCAACATCACACTCGGCGGCGAGGGTGCCGAGGGCGACCTCATCGGCAAGGACGCCAAGGGTGCGACCACGGTTCACCTCGACGGTGGTTCGGCCAACCTGACGATGGGCGACGCCGGCCACAATGGCGACCTCCGCTTGATGACGGCCGGCGGTGGCGTGACGGTCCACGTCGACGGCGGCGGTGGCAACCTGATCCTCGGCGGCAACGACACCCAGGGCGACATCGCGCTGCTCAACCCGACGGGCGGCCAGACGGTCCACGCCGACGGCGGCAACGGCAACCTCACCCTCGGCGGCAACGGCTCGAACGGCGACGTCACGATGCTCGATGCCGCCGGCATGACCAAGATCCACCTCGATGGTCAGACGGGGCAGATCACGGCGGCCAACGTCGTCGGCGCCGACCACGTCCTCGCCCCGGGGTACCGACTCGCCCCGTTGGCCGAGGTCGCCCGCCACATCGATGAGCGAGGCCACCTCCCGGGCGTCGCGCCGGCGTCCGAGATGCAGGCCGAGGGGGTCGATCTCGTCGGTCTGTCGATGACGCTGCTGGCCAAGGTCGAGGAGCTCACCCTCCACACCATCGCCCAGCAGGACCGCATCGAGCAGCTGGAGGCCCGTCTCGCCGACTGACGGGGACGGCTGATCCGGTTGACCCCCATCAATAGTGGACTAGAGTCCACTATTGATGGGGGTTCGGGACCATCGAGCACTGGCCGAGCGGATGCGGGCGTTCAACCGCTTCTACACCGAGGCGATCGGTTCTCTCGACGACGATCACGAGGGTCTTCCGGTGACCCTCGCCGGGTCCCGGCTCCTGTTCACCATCGCCGCCACCGACGATCCGCGGGTACGGCCGTTGGCCGACGCCCTCCAGCTCGACCTGGCCTATACCAGCCGGGTCCTGGGCACGCTGGAGGACGCCGGGCTGATCGAGCGGACGATCGACCCCGACGATCGGCGTCGACGAGCGGTCGCTCTCACCGCTGCCGGCCGCGACGTGCTCGATGAGATCGAGCACCGATCCAACGCTCGGATGCTGGCCATCGTCGACCACCTCAACGGTGAGGACACCGACCGACTCCTGGCGGCGATGGACACGATCCGATCCCTGCTGACTCCTGAGGAGACCGAGACCCGATGACCGACCCGATCGAGCACTTCCCGCCCGAGATCGCGGCGCTCCCCCACTTCGATGGCCCCTTCGACGCCTACCGATTGGTCGCCGAAGGGTGCCAGGTCCTGTTCGCCACCTACCCGGCCGGGACCTCGATCGCCCCCCACCGCCATCCGACGGACAACGTCGGGGTGATCACCATGGGCCAGCTGATCCTCACGATCGGCGACGATCGCGCCACGTATGGCCCAGGCCAGTGGTACCACGTGCCGGCCGAGGTCGAGCACGCCGCCGACTTCGAGGTCGACACCGCCGAGATCGAGCTCTGGTTCGAGCCGGGTCGGTCGGCGACGGTCAGGGAGCGGCCTGGGCCCGGACGTAGCTGACGAGCGACTCGACCCCGGTGTAGTGGATGGCGTCCTCGAAGTCGGGCGCCAGGCCAAATGCCTCGTTGACCGCGGCGAACACCGTGGGAAGCGCCTGGGAGTCCCAGACCGCAACGGTTTCCATCGAGTCCCCGACGCCGACCACGACGTGGGGATCACCGGTGGAACGGAGGGCGTACTGCACCACGTCGACGATGTGTTGATGGAGAAGGTCGGCCATGAAGCGGTCCTCCGAGGGGAAGCGAGCGTGGGCCTCGACCCTAGGAGCGGCCGGCTCGGAGCCGCTTCACCAATGTTGGGTATTCGGGTGGCGCCCCCAATCCTGGAGGGATGCACCACGATCTGGTGATCAGCCCGTTCGGGGCATCGGCGAGCGACCTGGTGGCGGTGGCCCGGTGCGCCGACGAGGTCGGCTTCGACGGCATCTGGACCTACGACCATCTGACCGGCTCAATGCTCGGCCGCGGCCGATCGCACGACCCGTTCGCCATCCTGGGCGCGATGGCCGTTGCCACCGAGCGGGTCCGGCTCGGCCCCCTGGTCGCCAACATGATGAACCGCCATCCCGTCCAGCTAGCGGTGGCGATGGGCACCCTCCAATCGCTCAGCGGCGGCCGAGCGGTGCTGGGGGTCGGAGCGGGCGCGGCCCCGGGGTCGCGATTCGCCGGCGAGCACGAAGCCATCGGGACCGCGCTGCTGGACGGCCCGGCCCGGCGTCGCCGGTTGACCGAGACGATCGGCGTCGTGCGGGCGCTGTGGGCTGGCGCCTCGACGTTCGACGGCGAGTTCTTCTCCGTTGCCGGATCCTGGCCGGGGATCGACACCGAGCCTCCCCCACCGATCATCGTCGGCGCCAGCGGCGCTCGGACCGTCGAGCTGGCGGTGGCCCACGCCGACGGGGTGAACCTGGCCACCGGGGCCGACCGGGCGGTCGCGCTGGCCACGGTGGCGGCGTCGGCCCCGGCCGGCTTCGAGGTCTCCCACCATGAGCTGATCGATTGGAGCCACCCACGCGGGGGAACCCCACCGCCGCCGGACGGACCGATCACCCGCCGGGTCCTGGCGGTCAGCGCGCCCTTCGATCTGGCGGCCATCGCCGACCTCGGGGCCCGGCTCGGGCGTTGAGCCGGAGGTTCACGGAGCGGTCAGACCATCGACTTCCCGAGGTCGTCTCCGGTTGGGGTTGGTGTGGTTGACTTGGATCTGGCGGCGCTGGGCCGATGGTTGGTTCCCGATCCGGGGAACCGGTCGCCCGTCCGGCACCGGATCCCGCACGACCGCCAACCCGCCGGGAGCCCGCTCCATGACCTCTGATGCCCTTCACCCGCCGGCGACCTCGAGCCACGAGGTGGCCGATGTCCGGGCAAAGCTGACCGAACTGGGGCTCGACCTCCACCGGATCTGGCGCCACACCCCCGATGAGCTGTGGGGTCGGCTCGACCCGGAGCTGTGGAGTGCCACCCACAACCGGTGGGTCATCCTCCAGACGGTGTCCGATCGTCGTCTCGCCGAGTTGGCCGACGACCCGACCTTCCGTGATCAGCTCGACCAGCTGTGGCGTGAGCACGAGGCGGCACAAACCCGACGACGGTGGTTCCACGATCAGCAGGCCGACCCCGACCTCCGGGTGGCCTACTTCTCGATGGAGTTCATGCTGTCAGAGGCGCTGCCCATCTACTCCGGTGGGCTCGGCAACGTGGCCGGGGATCAGCTGAAGGCGGCCGACGATCTCGGGGTGCCGGTGGTGGCGATCGGGCTGCTCTACCAGCAGGGCTACTTCCGCCAGGTCATCGACGCCGACGGCGAGCAACGAGCGGTGTATCCCTACAACGACCCGTCGCACCTCCCGATCAGCCCGGTCCGCGACGCCGACGGCGAATGGGTCCGGGTGACGGTCCCGTTCGCCGGCTCCCCGGTTCGGGCCCGGGCGTGGCAGGTCCGGGTGGGACGGGTGACGCTCTACCTGCTCGACGCCAACGTCCCCTCGAACCGACCCGAGGTCCGGGGGGTGACCTCGGAGCTCTACGGCGGCGGGACCGAGACCCGCCTGGCGCAGGAGATCCTGCTGGGCATCGGCGGGGTCCGGCTCCTCGATGCCCTCGGGCTCGACCCGGCCGTGTACCACCTGAACGAGGGCCACGCCTCCTTCGCCGTGCTCGAGCGGGCCCGGCTGTTCGCCGAACGGCACGGATGCAGCTTCCAGGAGGCCCGATCGATCACCCGGGCCGGCAACCTGTTCACGACCCACACGCCGGTCGCGGCCGGCTTCGACCGGTTCCCGACCTCGATGGTCGGCCGGTATCTCGGGCGCTACCTGTCCGACGAGGTCGGCGTCGACGCCGACGAGGTGCTGGCCCTCGGGGCCGACGCCGAGCGGGGTGGCGACGTGTTCAACATGGCCCACCTCGCGGTCCGATCCTCGGGCGCGGTGAACGGGGTCAGCGAGCTCCACGGTCGGGTCAGCCGGCGGCTGTTCGCTCCGCTCTTCCCCCGGTGGCCCCTGGCCGAGATCCCCATCGGATCGGTGACCAACGGCATCCATGTCGACACCTGGATCGACTCGGCGGCCGCCTCGCTGTGGCGAGGAGTGGTCCCCCCGGAGCGGTTCACCGACGGGCGCGACACCGAGGCCTACGAGCTCGACCGGGTCGCCGACGCCGAGCTGTGGAGCATGCGGTCGTCGGCCCGGAGCGGACTGGTCCGATTCGTCCGGGACCGGTGGAACCAGCACCTGACCGACGGCGGCGCCGACCCCACCGAGGCGGCGGCCGCCACCCAGAACCTGTTCGACCCCAATGCGCTGACCATCGGGTTCGCCCGTCGGTTCGCCGAGTACAAGCGACCGACCCTGCTCCTCCGGGATCCGGACCGGCTGGCCCGGATCCTCGGCGACCGGGAGCGACCGGTCCAGCTCCTCGTGGCCGGCAAGGCCCACCCGGCCGATGAGCGGGGCCGGGCGATGATCAGCGAGTGGGTCCGGTTCTCGAAGCGACCCGACGTGGCCGGCTCGGTCATCTTCCTCGCCGACTACGACATGCTCCTCACCCGCCAGCTCGTCCAGGGCGTCGACCTCTGGGTCAACAACCCGCTCCGCCCATGGGAGGCGAGCGGCACGTCGGGAATGAAGATCCTGCCGAACGGCGGCCTGAACCTGTCCGTCGCCGACGGGTGGTGGGCCGAGGCGTTCCGACCCGGCCGGGGCTGGGCCATCGGCGGCGACGACGGTGGGGCCGGCGAGGCCGATGCCGAGAGCATGTACCGTCTCCTGGAAGAGGAGATCGTGCCCCGGTTCTACGAGCGGGACGAGCATGGCCTGCCGGCGGCGTGGGTGACGATGATACGGGAGAGCATGCGGACGATGACGGCCCGCTTCTCCGCCGATCGGACCGTCCGGCAGTACACCGAGCGCTACTACCTGCCGCTGGCCGCTTCCTACCGCAGCCGCGTGGCCGACGACCTGACCGACGGGTTGGCCGTCGCCGCCTGGACCGACCAGGCAGGTGAGCGGTTCGGCCGGGTCCACACCACGCAGCCGGTCGTCGATGAGACCGGTTCGGTCCACCTGTTCGGCTACCTGGCCGATCTCGACCCGTCCGAGCTCGCCGTCGAGCTGTACGCCGAGGGTGTCGACGCCGAGGCCGAGCCGACGATCGTGGAGCTGGCGGCGGTCGAACCTCTCGTCGGGGCGGAGAACGCCTTCCGGTTCGAGGCGACGCTCGGACCGGAGCGGCCCCCGGAGGACTTCAGCCTCCGGCTCCGCCTTCGCCGACGAGGGGTCATCGCTGCGCTGGAGGCACCTTCCATCGCCTGGCTCGGTCGCCTGCAGCCGATCGTCCCCGAGCTCGCCGGCGCCACCGCCTGACCGGCGGACCCGCCGGATCAGAAGCCACCGGATCAGCCGCCGGCGGATCAGCCGCCGGCGGCGACGTCTTCGAAGAGACGGCGGTAGTGGTCGGCCGGGCCGTGCCACGACCAGTCGGCCGTCATCCCCCGGCGCTGGATGGCCCGTCGCCGCCACTGGTTCCGCCAACCCCGGACACCCCGGTGGAGCGCATCGAGGATGGCGGGCGCCGAGGGGCGGGCGGCGACGAACCCGGTGCCCCGCTCGGGGTGACGGTCGGTGTCGACGACGGTGTCGGCCAGGCCGCCGACCCCGGTGACGACGGGGACGGTCCCGCAGGTCATGGCCTGCATCTGGGTCAACCCGCAGGGCTCGAACCGACTCGGCACGCACAGGAGATCACTGCCGGCGACCACCAGATGAGCGAACGCCTCGTCGTAGCCCGACACCACCGTGACGTGGTCGGGGAGGTCGGCGGCCGCCCGCTGGGCCGCCTCGATCAGGCCCGGATCGCCCGACCCGTGAAGGACGAGCCGAGCGGGGATGGTCGGGAGGAACGAGGCCAGGTCGAGGACCAGATCGATCCCCTTCTGGCCGACCATCCGGCTCACCATCCCGACGATCGGTCCCGGGCCGTCCCCGAGCCCGACCGCGCCGGCCAGCTCCCGGCGGCACACCGCCTTCCCCGACAGGTCGGCCCAGCTGTAGTTGGCCGGGAGGTAGCGGTCCTCGGCCGGGTCCCACAGCTGGGGGTCGAGGCCGTTGCGGATCCCGACGAGGTCGTCGCCGCGGCGACCCAGCTCGCCGTCGAGACCACAACCGTGGGCCGGGGTCAGGATCTCCCGGGCGTAGCCGGGACTGACCGTCACCACCCGGGAGCTGAGCCGGATGGCGGCCGCCAGTGGATTGGCCCGTCCGAGGTGCTCGAAGGACGGAGCCCGGTGGCCGAGCGCCGCCAGCCAACCGAGGTCGCCGTCGCCCTGGTGGGACAGGTTGTGGATCGTCAGCACGGTCCGCTCCGGCGGGAACCAGGCGACGGCGCTGGCGGTGTGCCAGTCGTTGATATGCAGCACGTCGACGCCGAGCCGGTCGGCGACTGCGGCGACGGCCGCCCCGAAGGCGTAGAAGCGATGGTCGTTGTCGGCCCACCCTCGGCCCGTGGCGGGGTCGAGGTAGGGGTGAGGGCGATCGAGTCCCGGCAGCCACACCGCGTGGAGCACGCCGACTCCGGACAGCGATGCCGACCGGATCCGGGCTCGGCCGCCGGCCCACGACGGGATGTCGGTCCACCACACGTCGGAGCCGGCCACCTCGATCGGGTAGTCGGGGACGATCAGCTCGACGCCGAGTCCGAGGTGATGGAGCTGGCGGGCCAGGCCCGCCGTCGCCTCGCCCAGCCCGCCGACCTTGACGAAGGGGTCGAGCTCGGCAGCTGCCACCGCCACCCGTGCCGCCATCTGCCACCTCCCGATCGGGCCGACACCGCGTCGAACGAACCCGTGCGTCGATCGTCGACGAGCGGTGTCCGAGAGGGAAGAGGCCTTGGTCCCGGCGGCTCCCGAAGGTGGGTCCGCTCAGGTTCGTTGGCCGATCACCAACGTCGTCATCTCGTCGACGACCGGCGAGGCTGGCTCGACCTCGAAGCCACGGTCGGCCAGCATCGACGACAGATCATCGGCGGAGCGGGATCGATGTCCAGGGACGAAGACCGCGTGCTGGAGCGACCAGGCTGCGGCGTGGTTGCCGCTGCCGACCATGAAGTCGTGGATGGCGATCCACCGCATGTCGCGCTCGACCAGGGCGTCGAGCAGTGGCTCGTGGGTGTCGCCCGGAATAGACGAGAACAGGTAGCTCAGGACCGAGCCGTCGTATCGAACCCCATCGGTGTCGGTCGGCCAGGTGGTCGGGTCGAGGGCGCTGCCGGCGACGAACGACACCCGATCATCGACCGGTGGTGCCGACTCGACCACCACGTCGAGATCGACGACATCGACGTCGACGTCGTGGTGCTTGACGATCGAACGGGCGATCGCCCCCCAGCCACCACCGAGGTCCAGCACCCGATCGTCTGGCTCGGGTAGCGACCGGGCGATCGCCTTGGCCGGCCCGAGCGACCCGGCGTACTGCGACGCCTGGTAGGCCTCGGCCTCCTCGGCGTCGGCGAACCAGCCCTCGTACCCGGCCCTGCTCTCGGGGTCGGTCAACACGGTGGCCAGCACGTTCTCGCCGGTGGCACCGAGGGTCAGCCGGGGTGTCATCTGCTGCAGGACCTGCCCGCCGAGGTAGTCGGCGTAGGAGTTGTCGCCGGCCAGGAGACGCTCCATCGAGGTGTGGAGCTGCCACACCCCGTCGACCAGCTCGACGAGTCCCTCGTCGGCCAGGACGTGGAGCCAGGTGTCGACGAGGCCGGGGTCGGGGTAGGTGTCGGAGAGCTCCTCGGCTGTGGCCGGTAGGCGATCGAACAACCGCTGCTCGCAGGCGGTGAGCAGCGCCCACGATGCGATGTAGCCGTAGCCGGTGTCGTTGATCTTTCGTGCTGCCGTCGCGAGATCCATAGCTCGACCATCGCGGGTCGAGCCCGCGCCGTCAAAGGGGCGGCGAGCTCGACCGGCCTGGTCGGGACGCCGGTCGGCGTTCCGTCAGACGCTCAGAACTTGCCCTGGTTGACGAGAGCGTCACCCCGGGGGAGGGGCTCCATCGTGTCCCAGTGCTCGACGATCTTGCCGTCATCGACCCGGAACAGGTCGAACACCGCATAGTCCTCGTCGCCGATCTGCGCCAGGCTGTAGGCGACGACGAAATTCCCCTGGGCGAGAATCCGATGGACGTACTTGTAGACCATCGGCGTGCCGGCCTCGGCCATCGCCCCCAGGTAGGCGCCGAGGCCGTCGAGGCCGTCTCCGGCTTCCGGATTGTGCTGGATGTAGGTGTCGCTCGACACGTACATCGGGCTGTTCTCGCCGTTGCCGCCGAGGAGGACGTCGTCGACGAAGGCCGTCACCAAGGCACGGTTGGCCTCGGTCTGGTCGAGGTCGACCACCTCGGTCGGCCCGTCGATCTGGGAGTGGCCGGACACGGTCTCGTCGACCCACTCG
The DNA here is from genome assembly GCA_965262175.1 of Acidimicrobiales bacterium. GTDB lineage: Bacteria > Actinomycetota > Acidimicrobiia > Acidimicrobiales > SZUA-35 > CADEDH01. The sequence goes on from CBDHES010000002.1 coordinate 521,404, forward strand.
GCGATCACATCCCAGTGCTCGACGATCCGATCGTTCTCGTCGGTGTCGAACATGTCCATCGTGATCCACTTGGCTTCGCCATCGTTGAGGTTCTGGGACACGTGGAGGAACACGTAGTTCCCGTCCTCGATGGCCCGCACGACCTGAATGTCGCGAACCGGGGTGCGCTCGAGGAACCCGCCGAAGAACTCGACGAAGCCCTCGACACCGTCCCGCACGCCGGTGGAGTGCTGAACGTAGCGGTCGCCGCTGTACTTCTCGACGGCGTCCCGGGCGTTGCCGTCGCGGATACCTTCCAGATAGAGGGCCCGGGCGTTGTCCAGTTTCGCAGTCATCGTCTCGCTCTCTGTTGGGGCGACGCGTCGCCGCCCTTGTGGGTGTGTGCAGCATCGAGTGAACCGGCGCCAGGGTGCGGCGTCGAGATCCAGAGCCGACAGCTTGGGGTAAGAACCCGACATCGGCGACCGGGCCGCCGGCTGGCCGTCGTCAGGACATCGCCGCTCGGAACTCCCCGGGTGTCTGGCCGACGACCCGGCGCACGAACTTGGTGAAGTTCGATGCCTCGTCGAAGCCGAAGGCGTGACGGATCTTGGTGAGGGGAACCCGGTCGTCGGCCAGCATCCGTCGCAGCTCGAGCCGGATCCGTTCGTCGACGGTTTGTTTCGCCGTCCGGCCCGACACCGCCCGGCAGGCCCGGTCGAGCGTCCGAGAGCTGTAGCCGAGCTGCCGGGCCAGCTCGGCGACCGACGGGCGACGGTAGAGCTCGTGCTCCAGCAGCTCGCTCAGGTCGAGATAGGGCTGGGGTAGGGCAGAACGGGTGGCGGTGGCGTTCGAACCCTCGTCCACGAGAAGGAGGAGGGCGCTCAGGATGCTGCGCATGAGAGCCAGCCGCCGGGCCGACCCCTCGAATCGGTCCTGTTCGGTCCGCAGCTCACCGAGCCAAGCGAGGACCCGGGCGAACGTCTCGTCCGACAGCTCGAACGCCATCGGTTCGGGACTCCCGGGGAACCACGGTGCCCGGCCGGGCTCCCGAGGGTGGTGCTCGGCTCGCCAGATGGCAACGACGGTGTCGAAGCCGTCGACCCAGGCGTGCTCATGGATCTGGCCGGGCCGGATCCGGACCACCGATCCGGGGGCCAGTCGGTGGGTCACGAAGTCGACGTCGTGGGTCCCCTCCCCGTCGGTGCAGACGACCAGGAGGTGGAAGTCGGTTCGTTGGGGCCGTCCCAGGTGGGCGGCCGGCATCCGATCCGTCAGCTCGGAGCGGGTCAGCACCTCGACCGGGAGCCCGGGGTGCCGTCCCTGGGGGGCGAACGAGACCTCGATGGCGTCGTCACGGCCCGGGACACTCCCCGAACCGGATCGCGCTGGCCGCTCAGCAACCACCGGTCGACCGTAGCCGGCCGGGCGCCGCCGGCGCCGGAGCCAGCCCGCCCGTCACGACGTGGGCGATCCCGTCAGCGGCCCGTTCGACGACGGTGCTCCTCGACCGCGGCGTTGATGGTGGGGAACACCCGGTCGTCCCCGAGCTGAGCGATCACGCCGGCGTTGCGGAGGAGGTCGAGCACCTGGTGGTTGGCGCGGGCGAAGCCGACCGCCATGCCCCGGGCCCGCAACTCGTCGACGAGGCCGGCGACGTGGTCGACGGCCGTGGTGTCGATCGAGCCGATGCCCTCCATGTCGAGCACGACCGTCGTCTCCCGACCGGGGTTGGCGTCGAGCGCCGCTCGGACCCGGGCTCGGTAGTACTCGCCGTTGGCGAAGAAGAGCGGGCCGTCGAAGCGATAGACGAGGAGGCCGGGGAGGGGTTCGGCCCGGTCATCGTCGACGTCGATCCACCCGTCGAGTCCAGCACCGGCACCCAGGATGGCATCGTGCGGTCGGGCCACCCGACCGAGGGTCAACAGCATCGAGAGACCGACGGCCACCAGCACCCCGGTGAGGAGGTCGACCCCGATCACCGCCAAGCAGGTCACCGCCGCCAGGGCCGCCTCGACCCAGCTCAGGGCGGCGATCCGGCGGAACCCGTCGAGGTCGATGACCGCCAGCGCGGCGGCGACGATGACCGCAGCCAATCCGGCCTGGGGGATCTCGGCCAGGATCGAGCGGCCGACCAGCAGGAACACGATCACGGTGGCCAACGTGACCAAGCTCGACAGCTGGCTGCGGCTGCCGATCGTGGTGGGCACGAACGACCGGGAAGCGCTCGACGAGACCGGGAAGCCACCGACGACCGAGCCGGCGACGTTCATCGCCCCCAGCGCTACCAGCTCGCGGTCGGCGTCGACGTGGTAGCCCTGCTTGGTCGAGATCGAGCGGGCGGTGAGGATGTTGTCGGTGTAGCCGATCAGGGCCACCCCGGCGGCCGGGAGGAACAGGGTTCGGACGTCGCCCCAACCGACGTCGGGGACGCTCGGGGTCGGCACCGCGGCCTCGATCTCACCGACGACGGCGACGTCGAGCCCCAGGGCGGCGACCGCCACCATCGATCCGGCGAGGCCGATCAGGGCCCCCGGCCACGTGGGACGTACCCGCCGGAGGGCCACGATCACCGCCAGCGTCGAGACTCCGATCGAGAGCGTGGTCGCGTCGACGTCGCCGAGCCCCACGACCAGCTCACCGACCCGGGCGAAGGGATGGTCGGCGTCGATGGGGACACCGCTGATCGCAGCCAGCTGGCTGGTGAGGAGGGTCAGGCCGACGCCGGTGATGTAGCCGACGAGCACGGGTTTGGAGAGCAGATCGGCCACGAAACCCAAGCGGAGCGTCCCGGCGACGAGGGCGATGAGGCCGACCAGACCGGCGATGGTGGCCATGAGCGCCCCGTAGCGGACCGGGTCACCATCGGCCAGCTGGGCGGCGGCCGCTGCGGCCAGGATCGCCGTCCCCGGTTCGGGCCCGACGCCGAGATGACGGCTCGTCCCGATCAGCGCGTAGACCGGGAGGGCGACCAGGGCCGCTCGGAAACCGGCCGAGGGCGGAAGGCCCCCGAGCTCGGCGTAGGCCATGGCCTGGGGCACCAACATGGCGGCGACCGTGACCCCGGCGAGCACGTCGGGGCGGAGCCACGAACGCCGATACTCCCCGGCCCGCACCAGTCCGACAAGCGACATCCCGGCCATGACGTCGAGTGTGCCGACCCGACCCCGGAATCCCCGACGCGTCGGGTGAAGGTCTTCGAGTTGGCGACGGTCGGGTCAGCCGTTGGCCCTCATCTTGGCCGCGACCCGTTCGGCGACCATCACGCACCCGAGGTAGGTGTTGCCCGACGGGATCGTCGGCATGACGGAGCCATCGACGACGCGCAGGCCATCCACTCCCCGAACCAGGCAGTCGGCGTCGACGACGGTCCCCATCGGGCAGGTGCCGACCATGTGGCCGTAGCTGATGGTCAGCTGGTCGAGCGCCTGGTCGACGGCGTCGGCGGCCGCCAGGTCGATCGGGTGGACCTGGTGGGCACCGAGCTGCCGGAACGCCGCGGTCCGCTCCCATGCGGCGAGCCGGTCGAAGGCGTGCCGGAGCCGCTGGCGGCCGTCGTCGGGCAGGGGCGGCGCGGTCACGACCGGCTGCCCCGCCTCCGGGCCGAGGCGAACCTCCCCCCGACCGCTGGATCGGAGGAGGAAGACCCCCATCAGGAAGGTCGTGTGGTCGGGGCTCGGCGGCGGGCAGACCGGGAAGGCGTGGTAGTCGACCTCGGCACCGTCCGAGGCGCCGACGAGGACCACCTGGGCGGGGCCGGCATCGCTGCCCCGAGGGCCGGCGTGCTGGTAGAACACCCCGGGGCCGAGATGGTCGCTCATCGTGGAGCCGACCGGAAGGTCGGCGGCGGTCTCGATGCCGTGCTCGGCCAGGTGGTCGGCCGGCCCGATCCCCGACCGCATGAGCAACTCCGGCGACCACAGTGCCCCGGCCGCGAGCACGACCTCGTCGGCCGCCACCTCTCCCCCGTCGACCAGGGTGACCCCGACCACCCGACCCGACTCGATCAGGACATGGGCCGCGGTGGCACCGGTCCGTATCGTGAGGTTGTCCCGGGCCCGCACCTCGTCGGTGAGGTAGGCGAGGCTGGTCGTGACCCGCTTGGCGTCGTCGTCGATGGTGACGGGGAAGACGCCGACGCCGGGGAGTTGGGAGGCGTCGTTGACGTCGGCCACATCACGCTCGCCGATGTCGATCATCCCGTCGAGGAAGGCTCGGGGGGCGTGCCCCAGCTCGTCGCGCCTCCAGCGGCGAACCGGCAGCGGGCCGGTCGAACCGTGGAGTGGGGAGGTCGGGAAGTCCCGATCGCGCTCGGCGGCGATGAAGGTGCCGAGCACGTCTGTCCACCCCCAGCCGTCGAGGCCGGCCGCCGCCCATCGGTCATAGTCGGCCGGGAGCCCCCGCAGCGTCGCCATGCCGTTGACCGCCGAGGTGCCGCCGAGGATCCGACCCTGGAGCCCGGGGATCGGCTGGCCGCCGGTGGCCATCGGCGTTGCGACCATCGGCGGCACGCCGGCCCAGTTGCCGGCCGCCAGGGCCGGCTCCAGGACCGAGTCGCCGTACGCACCGTGGTCGGGGCCCGCTTCCAGCACGGTGACCGAGAGGCGGGGCTCCTCGGTCAACCGGGCGGCCAACACCGAGCCCGCCGTGCCACCACCAACGATCACGATCCGCTTGCCGTCCGATTGCATGACCTTCCCTCGATGCCGTTGGCTCGGCCGAGCTCGCGGTCCGGGCCATCGCCCGGACGGCCGCGTGCCCCCGGGCTCAGGACGTGGCGAACCGGCCGGCGTCGAGGACGACCCGGTCGTCGCCTCCATGGGTGCGGAAGAGGGCGCCGTCGTCGGTTCGCCACATCCGCACGGTCAGGGTCTCACCTGGCATGACCGGCGAGGTGAACCGGGCGTCCATCGACCCGAACCGGGCCGGGTCACCGTCGCACAGGCCGTGGAGCAACGCCCGCCCGGTGAAGCCGTAGGTGCACAACCCGTGGAGGATCGGCTTCGGGAAGCCGCCGTCGGCGGCGAAGAGCGGGTCGGAGTGGAGCGGGTTCCGGTCGCCGTTGAGGCGGTACAGGAGCGCCTGATCGGTCCGCGTCTGGTACGCGACCTCCACGTCGGGCGCAGCATCGGGGATGTCGACGCTCACCGACGGGCCTCGATCGCCTCCCCAGCCACCCTCGCCTCGGAAGAACAGCGACGACCGGGTGGTGAACAGCGGCTCGCCGGTGTCGGCCAGCGTCGAGGTCGACTCCATGTCGACGACCGCGCCCTTCGTCTTGTCCCAGATGCCGGTGATCGTCGAGGTGCTCTCCAACGTCCCCTCGACCGGGATCTCCCGATGGAGGGTGATGCCCTGCTCGCCGTGGAGCATGAGGGCCAGGTTCACCTCGCCCAACTGGTCGAGGGGTAGACCGCCGGCCTGGAGCACCACGCCCATGGTCGGTACCACCCGTTGGGCGATGTCGCGGCTGTTCTCGGTGGTGAACTCGAGCTCGGCGCCGGTGGGATCGTCCATCCCGGCCCCGACACCGAGGGCATACAGCAGGGCGTCCTTCGACGTCCAACTGCGCTGCCTCGGCTTGCTGCTGGCGCCAACGGCGTCGGTCTTCAACGGCACGGTCGCATCCCCTTCCGGTCGCTCGATCGAGCGTTGGACGCATCCTGGCATCGATCCCGGCCCGAGCCCAAGCCCACCCCACCGGGTCGCGCCGTCCACGGGCCCGGTCGCGGTCGGTCGACGTACGATCGACGCCACCGGAGCCGATGACCCGCTCGGGCTCGACGACAGATCGGATCGAGATGGACCAACCGAACGTCGTGCTGATCAACTGCGACGACCTGGGGTACGGGGATCTCGGCTGCTACGGGTCGACCCGCCACCGGACCCCGGCCCTCGATCGCCTCGCCGCCGAGGGCATCCGATTCGACTCGTTCTATACCGCCTCGCCGGTCTGTTCCCCGGCCCGGGCCGCCCTGTTGACCGGCTGCTACCCGCCCCGGATCGGGTTCGGGTCCTTCGAGGGACTGCCCGTGCTGTTTCCGGGGATGGCGGTCGGCCTGCCCCCCTCGGAGATCAGCCTGGCCCGGGTGCTGGCCGACGCCGGGTATGCCACCCAGATGATCGGCAAGTGGCACTGTGGGGACCAGCCGGAGTTCCTGCCGACCAACCACGGGTTCGACCACTACCTCGGTATCCCCTACAGCAACGACATGGGCCGGCAGGTCGACACGCCGTCGTTTCTGCCCGACCTGCCACCGCTCCCGTTACTGGCCGACGGAGAGGTCATCGAGCAGCAACCCGACCAGGCGTCGCTGACGGAGCGGTACGTGGCCGAAGCGGTCCGATTCCTCCGCACCTCGGCCGGCCGACCCTTCTTCCTGTACCTGGCACACCTGTACGTCCATCTGCCGATCTACGTCCAGGAGCGGTTCGCCCGTCGCTCGACGAACGGTCGCTACGGCGCGGCCGTCGAGTCGATCGACTGGGCCACCGCGGTGATCATGGCCGAGCTGGCCAACCTGGGCCTCGACGCCGACACGATCGTCGTCTTCACCAGCGACAACGGCTCGCTCGGGGATCGGCCACCGCCGGTCGGGGGCTCGACGACCCCGATCGGTGGGAGCAACGGACCGCTCCGGGGCACGAAGGGCACCACCTGGGAGGGCGGGCAGCGGGTACCCGGGATCGTCCGCTGGCCCGCCCGCATCGAGCCGGGTCGGGTCAGCGATGAGGTCGTGACCGCCATGGACCTGTTCCCGACATTGGCCGCCCGGTGCGGGGCGCCCATCCCCGCCGACCGGACGATCGACGGCCGCGACATCGGGCCGATCTGGTTCGACCGGACGGCCCGTTCGCCCCACGAGGCGTTCTACTACTACTGGATGGACGATCTCGAAGCGGTGCGGTCGGGACGGTGGAAGCTCCACTTCTCCAAGCGGGGCAAGGTCGTCGATGAGCTCTACGACCTCGACGCCGACATCGGCGAGACCCGCGACGTGTTCGCCGACCATCCCGACGTCGTGACCCGACTGGCGGCGTTGGGCGAGGAGGCCCGAGTGTCGCTCGGTGACGCTCGTCTGGACCGTCGGGGCGGCGACGTCCGACCGGCCGGCCGGGTCGACGATCCCCGGACACTCACCGACTACGACCCGTCCTATCCCTACCTGATCGCCGAGTACGACCTCGGCGATCGGGGCTAGACCCACACTGGGGCCCGTTGGTATACGCAATCCCTAACCGGTCGGGGCATCAGCAGCCGTCGTCCCCCCAGGCACAGTTGGGTGAGGAGCCGTTGAGGTCGACCGCGGGGCCCTGTTGGATCCACGACTCGTTCGGCGCGTCGTAGATGCTGATGTCGGAGCCCTCGATGTAGTACGCATCGTCGTTGCCGTTGACGCTGAACACGATCCCGTCGAGGAACGCCGGGTGAGTCCCCTCCATCGTCCGGAGTGCCAGGAGCAGGTTCGATCGGGTCAGGCCCCCGTCGAGCTCGGCGGCGATGCGGAGGGCCTCGACATGGGGCCACCCGTGCTGCCCGAAACCGCTGCCGTACAGGCCGACCGATGGGTCGAGCCCCGCGGCCTCCAACGTCTCGTTGAGAAAGCTGATGTAGGCGTCGTCGGCGTACTGTGGGTCGGTCGTCGCCTTGACCCCACCGCCGATGATGTACCACCCGTCCGCCGCCTCTCCGGCCGGAATCATGTAGGCATTGGGGTCCTTGCAGACCGACGGCGCGAACAGCACCGTGTCCCCACCGGTCAAACCGGCGTTGCCGGCCTCCTGTACCGCCAACAGGCACGGGTTGCCGGCTGTCATCGAGATGAACACGTCGGGATCGGTCGAGGCGATCGTCGTCATCTCGTTGGTCACGGTCGCTGCGGCCGGGTCATGGGCGATCGGGTTGAACTCGGCGACCACGTCCGGGTTGGCTTCGACCCAGTTCTCGAAGCCGTCCCGATAGGCAAAGCCGAAGTCGTTGTCCATGACGAGCGCGCTCACCGTGACCGGGAGCTGGTCGGCCAAGTTGGTCCTGATCCAGTTGCCCCACAGCACTGCCTCGGTGGCGTACGACATACCGGCGGCCGCCGTGGTCCATGGGTGGTTCTCCGGATCGCCCCATGCCGGATGGCCGGTCTGGACGAACGGATGCGGGATGCACTGCTCATTCAAGTCGTCGTATACCGCCAAGGTGTTCGGCGAGCCGAGGGTGTTGATGATGAACGGTCTGTCGGTCTGGAGGAGCTCGTCGACCAGCTCAATCGTGTTGGCCGCTACATAGCCGTCGTCCTTGACGATCAGCTCGATATCGAGCCCACCGATTCCCCCGTTGGCATTCACGTAGTCGAAGTACGCCTCCATCCCGGCTGCGATGTTCCCGTAGGAGGCGAGGTTGCCCGACTGGGCCGTGGTATGGCCGATGAGGATCTTCCCGTCGACGATCCCGTCGGTCTCGCTCCAATCGGACGGGCACTGGTTCAGGTCGACCTCGAACCCGGCCGGGCCGCGGAGGACGCCGTCATCGCCGACACCCCACCCCTCGGCCTCGATCCGCTCGACCACGGCGGCCCGGGCTTCGGCCCATTGGGCCTCCAGGTCCTCGATCGAAGCCGCTGTGGCCTCCCCGCCGTCGGGATCGACCGTGGTCGTGGTCGACCCGCTGAGTGCGTCGCGGGCTGCCTCGTCATCGACGCCGCCACCGGCCTCGGCCTCGGTCTCGCCTACCCCGCCTGCAGCCGGCTCATCGTCGCTGCCACCGCAAGCTGCGGTGATCAAAGCGAACGCCAATAGCAACGCGATCCATCTCATCGGTCGAGTCATCTTCAGTTGTCCTTCCCCCTGGTGGGTCCCCCTGGGAGGCCTGCAGGCAACGCAGCAGAGCCTTCCACCCGTGAGAATCCTCTCACCATGCCGGCCGGCCGACAAGGCCCGGGAACGTTGCGAGCTCGCTGACGACCAGCCCGACGATGGGAGGAGCGCTGGCAGGGAACACCCCGCGACCGTTGACGAACTCAAGTTCTAGAAATTAGGCTCTACAACCATGGGCAACGGCTTGAACACCAGCCTTGGTACCGGGGAGGGTCGCCTCGAGGGAGCCGGCTAGTTCCTGCAGGAAGACGCAAGACCGGAGCTGGCTCGAGTTCTCATCGCCTTCATCGGCAGTTGACACGGAAGCAGAGAACGACCCGATGACCGAGATCGTGGAGCGGGCGACCATCGCCCGACCTTCAGACGATGTGTGGGACGCGCTGGCGGACTTCGGTGGCATCAGCTGTTGGGCGCCGAACGTGGGTCACTCCTGTCTCCTCTCAGAGCACCGCGAGGGAGTCGGCGTCGTGCGTCGGGTCCAGGTCGGCCGCAACGCCTTCCTCGAACGTGTCGTCGAGTGGGCACCGGGTCGCCGCCTCGTGTACGTGATCGAGGGCCTGCCCCCCGTCGTTCGGTCGGTCACCAACACCTGGGAGCTCGACGGATCGGGTAGCTCGACGGCGGTGACCCTGACCAGTCGCGTCGACGCCGGCCCTCGGCCACCCCAGCAGGTGATCGCTCGCGTGTTCGGTCGGGGCCTGGGTAAGGCATCCCGGGAGATGCTCGCCGGTCTGAACGCCCACCTTGAGGAGGTCGCTGCATGACCAGTCGCCCTGATGTCGTCATCCTCATGACCGACCAGGAACGGGCCGCTCCGCCCTACGAGCCGGACGCCGTGGCGGCCTGGCGACGCCGGCAGCTCAGTGGCGCGCAGTGGTTCGAGGACAACGGGGTCTCCTTCCGACGCCACTACACGGGCTCCCTGGCTTGCGTGCCCAGCCGGCCGACACTGTTCACCGGGCAGTATCCCGACGTCCACGGTGTGACCCAGACCAACGGGCTGGGCAAGATGGCCGACGACTCGCGGATGCGTTGGCTTCGCCCCGGCGAGGTGCCGACGCTCGGCCACTGGTTCCGGGCCGGTGGCTATGACACCCACTACGTCGGGAAGTGGCACATGACCCACGCCGACCTGATCGACCCGGCCACCGGGGAGGTAGTGGCCACCCACGACGACGATGGTGTGGTCGACCCGGCGGCGGTGCAGGCATACCTCGACGCCGACCCCCTCGATGCGTTCGGCTTTCCGGGATGGGTCGGGCCGGAACCGCACGGCGGTGAGCCGTCGGTGTCGGGTGTGGTCTGCGACCCGGTCTTCGCCGATCGGGCGGTGGCCTGGCTCGAGGACCGTTACCAGCGGCGCCGAGCCGGTGACGCTGCAGCGCGGCGGCCGTTCCTGCTCGTGGTCTCGTTCGTGAACCCCCACGACATCGTCTTCGCGCCGAGTTGGCTCGGCGGTGGCGGCCGCGGCAACCCCTTCGCCGGCGACTCCGAGCTTCCTCCCGACGTCCCGGCGTCGCCGACCGACGACGAAGACCTTGCGTCCAAGCCGGCGGCCCAGATCGCCTTTCGCGCCGCATATCCGACCGCGTACGGGCCGGGGCCGCTCATCGACCGTGTCTACCGGGGTCGGGCTCAGGAGTACCGCAACCTGTACTACCGGCTCCATCTGGCCGCGGATCGACCGCTAGATCGAGTTCGCGAGGCCATCACCGATGGCGGCTCCGACGACGCCGTGTTGGTGCGCACCTCGGATCACGGCGACCTGCTCGGTGCGCATGGCGGTCTCCACCAGAAGTGGTTCAACCTCTACGACGAGGCCACCCGGGTGCCGTTCGTCGTGGTCCGGACGGGGGAGCAGGCCACCACGGCTCGAGTGGTCGACCAGGCCCCCACGTCCCACATCGACCTCGTCCCGACCCTGCTCGCCGCCGCCGGTATCGACCAGTCCGACGTTGCGGCGCAGTTGCGGGGCTCGTTCACCGAGCTGCATCCCTTGCCGGGCCGGGACCTCATGCCGGTGGTCGACGGCGGAACGGCCGACGGTGGCCGGGTGGTCTACGCGATCACGCGCGACAACATGCCCGAAGGTGACTCCGGTGCCAGTGGGACGGCCCGCCGACTGGGCCGCATCGAGCGTGTGCCGGGGCTACTGCGTATCCAGGTGCCGGCCCACGTGGCCGCCAACTTCGAGAGCATCGTCAGCCGGGTCGACGACGCCGATGCGACCGGCGGGTTCGGCCACCTGTGGAAGATCGTTCGGAGCTTCGACGATCCCGCCACGTGGACCGAGCCCGGCGTCCGGCACTTGGCCAGTACCGGCCAAGGCGGCGAGATGTACCGAACCGAGCAGCTCCCGGATCAGTGGGAGCTCTACGACCTCGACGGCGACCCGATCGAGGCCCGCAACCGTTGGGACGACCCCGACAGCGTCGCCGTCTTCGAGCTGATGGCCGAGCGGCTCGCCGACCAGCGAGCCCGGGTCGTGCCCGAACGCAACGACCCGTGGCCGTACGCCACCCGCCATCCAACCGGAGGACCCGCCATGGAACGAGCACCCGCCCCTGTCCGCGCCCTGCGTGGCGTGATGAAGCGCGTTGGCTGGCACCCCGACGACACCGAGCCAATCGACCGTGTCTTGGGAGACGCGGACCTGACCGGCCGGCAAGTCCTTGTCATCGCCACCAACCACGGCGTGCTCGACATCGGCAAGGCGACCGGCGTCTTCTCCAGTGAGCTCACCGTGCCCTACTACGCCTTTCTCGACGCTGGTATGACGGTGGATGTGGCCAGCCCCGACGGTGGCGTGATCCCCGTGGATCCTCAGTCACTCCGGTCGGTGGCCCGCACCGAGGCCTGCGATCGCATGCTCGCCGACGACGCCCTCAAGGCGAAGCTCAACGATTCATTGGCCATCGGCAGCCTCGACATGGCCGACTACGACATCGTGTACCTCGCCGGCGGCTGGGGCGCAGCCTTCGACTTGGGCTTCTCCGAGGAACTCGGCCGTCAGATCACCATCGCCAACCAGCACGGCAGCGTGATCGGCGGTATCTGCCACGGACCTCTCGGGCTCGTCCGGGCCAAGGCCGCTGACGGCTCCCCGCTGGTCGAGGGACGACACGTCACGTCGGTCACCGACAAGCAGGTCCGAGAGCTGGGTATCACCCACACCCCGCACCATCCCGAGACCGAGCTCCGCAAGGTGGGCGCGCTCTTCGAGAGCCAGACCCGGTTCCGGGACCCGCTCGCCAACCACTGGGTGGTCGACGGCAACCTCGTCACCGGCCAGAACCAGAACGCCGGCCCAATGGTCGCCCGAGAGATGCTGAGGCTGGTCGCGGAACGACTGGCGGCCGACGCCTCACGGGCCAGTTGATCATTAGTTCTAGAATAACTACTCTACGATGGTGGGGAAATGCCGACCGGCCGAGCGCCAGCCACGGGCCGAGCAAAGGGAAGCGACGCGTCGGGCGCTCTTGGAGGCCGGTGCAAAGGCGTTCGCGGCCAAGGGTCACGACGGCGTGAACCTGGCCAAGGACATTCTGGATCCCGAGGGAATCTCGGTCGGGAGCTTTTACCACCAGTTCGCCAACAAGACCGAGCTGCTGCTCGCCATCATCGAACGTGCCGCCAAACGGGGACAGACCCTGATTGAGGCAACGCTTCCCCCGGAAGAGGCCGGCGCTGATCCTGAGGCCGTCCGAGCCACCTGGGAGGCGTCACTCTCGCTGGTCGACCTCAGAGAGGACCTCGTCAGGATCCAGCTTCGAGAGCGCCACAGCCCACACCCCGAGATCGCCGAGGCGATTCGGAACCTCGACGACCTCCGACTCAGCGACCTCAGGGCCCGTTATCAAGCCATCACCAAACCAGGGGTCACCGTCGACACCGACAGTACGACCGACATGCTGAGCGCTCTCGCCGTCGGCGCACTCACCTCCTATCTCCACACACCGCGATCCCAGCGACCAAGACGCAAGGCCCAGCTCGTCGACCGGCTCACCACCATGACCCTCGCCGGTGCGCCCGGCTTCGTCCAGAACCAGGACAACATCAAGGCGGACCAATGAACCTCGAGGCCGGCCATCGCCGACCCAGACGTCGCTCAGCGGTTGGCGTTGTCGAACCCGGCCGTGCCCATCGCCGGAGCAGCCACCGACCGCCGGCCCGGCGCGGCGCGCACTAGCGTCCGGGGACATGAGGGTGGCCTGGCTGACCGACGTCCACCTGGATCACGGCCCGCTGCCCGAGTTCCAGGCCGATGCCCTCATCGTCACCGGCGACATCTCGACCGCCCGCCGGCTTGCCGATCACCTGGACGAGCTGGAGCGGCGAGCACCGCTCTACTTCGTGCTCGGCAACCACGACTACTACTACGGCTCGATCGACGCGGTCAGGCGAGCGGTCCCCCACTGGTCGGGAACCTGGCTCCATCAGACCGGTCCGCAGACGATCGGGCGCTGGCAGCTGGTCGGGGTCGACGGGTGGGGCGACGGCCGAATCGGCAACCCCGAGACGCCGATCCACCTCAACGACTTCGTCCTGATCGACGAACTGGCCGGCCTGGGACGAGCCGAGCTGCTGAGCACGGTCGCCACCCTCGGCCAGGAGTCGGCCGCCAGGCTCGCCGACCAGCTCCGCCACCCGGGTCCCCACGTGATCGTGGCGACCCACGTGCCGCCCTTTCGCCAGGCGTGTTGGCACGAGGGCGGGATCAGCGACGACGACTGGCTCCCGTGGTTCACCTGCACCGCCGTCGGCGAGGTGCTGCTCGCCACCGCCAAACGGTGGCCTGATTCCCGATTCGAGGTGCTGTGTGGTCACACCCATTCGGCCGGGACGTACCAGCCGAGGGCGAACCTCGTCGTCCACACCGGGGCTGCCGAGTACGGGGCGCCAACCGTCTCCGGCTGGCTGGATCCGACGCGCACCGAGCTCTGGCGACCGACCGAAGCGGACCCGGCCGCGGGTCCGCCCAGCTGACCTCCCGGAGGGGACTCCCCCGGCACGAGCGCCCGATGCGCTGGCAGGACAGTCGTTTCAGACATGTCTAGGGTCGATTCGGTGATTCTCAGACCTCCGTCGGCGCCGTACGTTCGCGGTATCAGTCCCCGAATGAGCGGAAGGACCCCGGATGACTCTCGACCAGGCCGGCCAGCTGGCGATCGGACTCGACGCCGCCATGATCGTGTTCACACTCGCCATCCTGCAGGCAGGCGGCTTGAGCCGGCGGACCACCCTCGCCATGGGGGTGGTCGGCTTCGGATGGCTCGCCGCGTTGTTCGTGCTCTTCTCCAACGACGCACCGTTCCCCGACGACATCTCCGGGCCGGGCTTCTACGCGGTGGTGCTCGGCGGTGTCGGGCTGACCGGTGTCCTCCTGCTCGGACCGGGGGGACTCCGTTCGACCTTGGTCGCCATCGATCAGACGTGGCTGCTCGGACCGCAGGGCATCCGGGTCTTCTTCGGCGCCATGTTCCTGGTGTGGGCCGGCGAAGGCGTCCTCCCCCGGACCTTCGGGCTCGTCGACGGACTCACCCACCTGAGCGCCGGGTTCCTCGGGCTCATCGCAGCCTGGAGCCTCGGTCGGGCGCCGACGTCGACCATGTGGGCGTGGCTGGCCAACGTCTTCGGCCTCGTCGACATCCTGGTGGTGGCCACCAGCGTCGCGTTCATCCTCCTCGCCGACATCGGCCCCCACCACCCGATGATGTACGCGGTGTTCGCCCCCGCTCCGGTGTGGCTCTGGCTCCACGTCATCTCGCTGTATCGGCTGGTCCGCCCGCGGCCTGGAAGTGGGGCCGAGAAGCCCACCGCCTCACGTCCCGATCCGTCGTCGGCCCCGGTGCTGGCCTGAGAGCGTCTCGCACCAAGCGGTCTCCGGAGCCGGACCCGACCGAGCCCGGGGCGGGGTGGCGTTGAGCGGCGCCGATCCCCTCAACGACGTCCTGCAGCTGTTGCGGGTAGGAGGGTCGCTCGTCCTCGCCGACACCTACCCGGTTCCGTGGTCGGTGGAGGTGCCGGACGCCGTCCGACTCGCCGGCCTGATGGACGTCGCTCCCGATCGGGTGGTCGCGTTCCATCTCGTGCGGCGAGGTCGGCTCGAGATGACCTATGCCGACGGCACCACCGTCGAGGCCCATCGAGGCGATCTCCTGGTCTGCTTCGGAGGCGGCCCCCATCGGCTGGCATCCGGGCCGGGTGTCGCGGCGAGGCCGTTCGAGGATCTGATGTCCTCGATGGTCGAACCGGACCGACAGATCGCCCCCGACCAGCCGGCGACGACGCTCCTCTGCGGCGTGTTCTCGTTCGGGAGGCTCGACGCCTCCCCGCTGGCCGACGATCTGCCTGCCTTCGTCCACATCGCCAGCGGTGAGAGCGACGCCCTCGATGCCATCTCACGGTTGCTGGCGGCCGAGGTCGGCGCCAGACGACCCGGCGTGGAGTTCGCGATCCAGCGGATCCTCGAGTTGGTCTGCGCCGAGGCTCTCCGCACCGCCGCCGACCGAACCCGGGCCGATCGCCCGGGCTGGCTCCGAGGGCTCACCGACCCGGCCGTTCTGGCGGCCATGTCGGCGATCCACCAGGATCCGGCGCGAGATTGGGACGTACCGGCCCTCGGTCGAGCGGCGGCGATGTCGCCGTCCCGGCTCACGGCCAGATTCCGTCAGGCGCTCGGTCGGAGCCCGATGGCCTATGCCGCCGAGTGGCGCATGAGCGTCGCAGCCCACCTGCTGGCCGACACCGATCTGACCGTGGACCAGGTCGCACGACGGGTCGGGTACGGCTCGCAGCCATCGTTCACTCGAGCCTTCACCCGTCACCGCGGGATCTCGCCCCGGACCTATCGGGAGCGCCTGGCGGCGCCGACAGCCGCGTCCATCCGGGCGCAGCACCGGGTCGACGGGGCGAGCCCCCACCGTTCTACCTAACGACGGCGGGCGCCACCGGCCCGGGAGACGAGGGCGGTCCCGATGAGACCAACCGTGGCGAGGAACAGCGCCACGAGCCCACACCCGACGAGCGCGAACTTGACCACGGCAGCCGCCGAATAGGGAACGGCTATCCACTCGGGGAAGGTGCGAGGTTGGACCAACATGGTGAACGAGATCAGGTTCTCGATGGCGTCGAACCCTGCACCGAGGGGAAGCAACGTCCGGACGACGAGCCCGAGCCCGCGCCAGGGCTGGCGATCGCCGGCGAGGCGAACGATCACCGTGCCGGCAAGAAATCCCGACACGATCACCGCCGCGATGAAGACGAAGTCGAACAACTGGGTGGCCCAGTACACGTCCAGCGTGCCGGCCTCGAGCATGACGGCGTAGTAGCCCTTCAGCTGCGCACCGTCGAACGTGGTCTGCCCACGAGCGAACGGGACCGGGAACTGCGACGCACGGTAGAAGGCGTCGAGCACGGCATTGACGGCGACCTGCAGGGCGAGCGCTGCTGCGGCCAGCGCCAGGTGCCAGCCGACCGGAAGCGCGCTGAGCCGATGCTGCAGGCGGGCCGGTGACGAAGCGGGAGCGGTGGTGACCATGGGAATCCTCTCGGGTGCTACACATTCTCAGGAATGTTCCTAGGAATGTTTATAGATTCCCGAGAATGAACTGTCAACTAGGCTGGGGCCATGCCCGATCCCGGCCTCCTCCTCCGCCTCGGCACTGCCGTTGGCGTGCTCAGCCAGTTGGTGCCCTCCCGAATCGCCACGCTGTTGGCGCCGACGGGGCTCACCTACACCCAGTTCGCCCTGCTCAACCACCTCAGCCGCCAACCCGACCAGACCTCGAGCATCTCGGAACTGGCCGCGGCGCTCGAGATCAACCAACCCGGCGTGACCAAGGCCGTGCGGCGTCTCGCCGAGGACGGCGTGGCAGCGATCGGCCATGACGACAACGACGCCCGCCGGCGACTCGTTTCGCTGACGACGCCGGGTGCCACGGTCCTCAACGAGGCCAACCAGCGGGTGGGGGCCGATCTCGCTCGGTGGTTCGACGACTGGCCCGACGAGGAGCAGCGCACGTTCCTGGCTGGCATCGATCGGCTCAACGATTGGCTCGACGCCAACCGACTCTCGCGCTAGCCCCGACGGGCGCCTCGGCCCCTCGACCGACCCAAGACCCCACCCGACCGTCGTCTCACGTCGGCGTCACCACACCGAGGTCTAGCCGAGGAGCGCGTCGGCGAAGCGGCGCGCCGATCCCGGAGCGAGATCGAGGCCGAGGGACGGCTCGTTGACCTCGACTTCCAACAGGACGTACCCGTCGGCGCCGTCCGGCACCACGTCGATTCGCAGATACGTGACGGCGCCCGGGAGGAGGGCCTGGACCTTGAGGCCGAACTCGATCAACGACGGCGCCAGGTCGTCGGCCAACACGGTCCGACCGCCGTACTGGCCATGGACCCGGAAGTCGGACGGGTCTGGCCGCTTGAGCAACGCATGGGAGTACTCGCCGCCGAGGTACACGAGCGACAGCTCGCCGGCCATGATCCCGGGCAGGTACTCCTGCAACAGCATCGGGCGACCGTCTGCCGCGTCGCTGATGTCCGCCCACCGACCGGCGAGCTCACTCGACGCCATCCGCTGGACGGCGTGCCCGCTCGCCCCCCAGGCCGGCTTGACCACGACCTGCTCAAGGCCATGCGATGCGGCCCAGGCCATCGACTGGACGGCGTCGACCCTGCTGAGATCGATGGTCAGCGGGAACCGGAGCCCGGACGACCCCAGCTCGAACAGGTTGCGCTTGTCGAGGCTCCAGCGGACGAGCGAGACCGGGTTGTGGAGCTGTTGCCCCCGCCGCTCGCGCTCGACGAGCCACCGGTCGTAGGCGGCCACATCGTGGTGGTAGTCCCATGTCGAGCGGAGGACGACCGTGTCGGCCCAGTCGAAGTCGTCGGCGCCAGCCTCATTCCAGGGCAGTACCCGCACCTCGCAACCAGCGGCCTCCAGCTCGTCTCGTAGGAGCTCGTCGCCAGGGCTCAAGTCCGGCCAGCGGGCGCAGGTGGCGAGAGCGAATCGTCGAACCGGGGCCGTGCTCACGGTCGACGCGCCATCGGTTTGCCGAGACGCCGACAGCTGCTGTTAAGGGCGACTATCACGGGTGGGAGGCTAGCGAGTCCAGCACCCATCGCATGGGCTGACCAACACCAACCACGTGCTCGGGTCACCCGCTCCCGATCGGCGCGGCTCGCTCGATACCCTGCTCCAGTCGGCCGCCGCCGCCGACTAGTAGTTCCCAGGCAGCACTGAGAGGGGTCAGGCGCTGCCGGTGGCGGCGATGGAGCCCATGCGACCGGCGTTGAAGTCGGCGATGGCCTCGTCGATCTCGGCCCTGGTGTTCATCACGAACGGGCCGTAGCGGGCGATCGGCTCGCCGATCGGCTCACCGGCCAGGACGATCGAGTCGAGCGGCGCCGTGGCGTCGGCCGGCACGGAGATGGACAGGTCGCCGCTCGATGGCTCGAACACCGCCAGGTGGTGGGCGTCGAGGCGCTCACCGGGCTCCCCCACGGCCCCGGAGCCCTCGAAGGCGTAGAGGGCGGCGGTATGGCCGTCGGGGATGGGGATGCGAACCGAAGCTCCGGGCTGGACGGTGAGGCGGGCATAGGTGATCGGGCTGTGGGTCTCGGCCGGGCCATCGACACCGAGCACCGACCCGGCCACGACCTCAGCGGTCCAACCCTCACCGGCGACCGGAGCGAGCTGGTCGTTTGGGAGGGCCTGGTACCGGGGAGTGGTCCGGCGCAGCGAGCTCGGCAGGTTCACCCAGACCTGGAGGCCATGGCCGACCCCGCCTTCGGTCTGGATCCGGGCGCTCGGCATCTCCGAGTGGATGATCCCGTCCCCGGCGGTCATCCACTGCACATCACCCGGCCCGATCAGCCCGTGGTTCCCGGCCGAGTCCCGATGCTCGACTTCGCCTCGCAGCACATAGGTCACGGTCTCGAACCCCCGGTGGGGGTGAGCGGGAGCGCCGATGGCCTGACCGGGCTCGTGGACGGTCGGGGCCATCTCGTCGAGCAACAGGAACGGATCGAGCAGATCGAGGGTGGCCGTCGGGAACGGTCGATACACCTCGAACCCGCCGCCCTCGGTCGTCCGGGACGAAGCCACGAGGCGGGCCAGGGGGCGAATGCGATCGGTCGTGGCTTCGGTGGTCATCGTCTCGGTTCCTCCGGTAGGTACGTGACTCATCAGTCAAAGAACTTGAAGTGTCAAGTTAATCCTGTTTCTTTGACGCGTCAATCGCTAAGGTGGAAGGAGTGACCGATGTAACCGAGCCACGATGGCTCGACGACACCCAACAGGAGGCCTGGCGCGGCCTCCGCTCCGTCATGTTCAGGGCCTTCCCCGAGATGGAACGGACCCTGAAGGCTCACGACCTCCTGGCCGTCCAGTACCACGTCTTCGCCGTACTGTCCGACGCTCCCGATCAGACCCTGCGCCTCACCGAGCTCGCCGACGCAGCGAACATGTCCCAGAGCCGACTCACCCACCGGCTCCGCGTCCTCATCGAGCGAGGCGAGATCGAGATCTCCGACGACCCCCACGACCGCCGAGCCAAGAACGCCACCCTCACCACCGCAGGGCGCAAGCGACTCGAACACCTCGCACCCATCCACATCGAGGACGTCCAGCGCCTCATCTTCGACCCCCTCACCCCCAAACAGACCAAGGCGCTCGCCGACGCCATGACCACCCTCGCCGAGCACCTCAGCCACCACCCCGAGTACCTCAACCCCCAAAGCTGCTGAGGCCTACGAGCGGTCAGGTGTCGATAGCACGCCGAATGGTCTCGCAGAGCTCGTGGCACCGGGTGCTGAGCCCTTGATTCTGCGAGTGGTTCATCATCACGACGATTCCCAGCTCGGTTGAGGGATAGAGCCGGGTCTCGGTACAGAACCCCGGTCCGCCTCCCTCGTGATTCCAGAACTCGACGTTGTCGACCTCGCCCCGTTTCCAGCCCAGACCGACCCCGTGGCGTGAAGTGATCCCGGCTGCCCCCGGTGCCTGAACCGAGAGCATCTCCCGCTTGGTGGCAGCCCGGAGCACTCCGTCGTCGTTCGACAGCATCTCGCGGAGCAGAGGGAGAAACCCGGGAGCTGGCCCGAGGAGCCCGCCGATCGCCACACAGTCCAGCTGGAACGGGTTGAGCGCGATCAGGCGACCCGTTGCCCCGCCGAGGAGCCATCGACCGGCCTTGGGCAACAGGAACGGCAGAGCCAACCGGGTGGCGGACCAACGCGGCACGTAGCCAACCGCATGGTTCTCGGCGACGAACGCGTTGTGGGCGAAGTCGACCTCGGCGTTCAGCGGGGACAGAACCGCCCGTCGAATGAACTCGACGTAGGGCTCTCCCGCGACCTGGCTGATGAGCTCACCGAGCAACGCAAAGTTCACGTTGCGGTAGCTGGCCCCTTCGCGCCTCCGCCTGGACATCCGCAGCCGGTATCGATCCAACGCCTCACCGGTGGACGGGGTCCGGTCACCGGCCGGGTGAACGGCGATGAATGCACGCAAGGTGTCTTGCAGCCCCGAGTCGTGGGCCGCGAGTTGCCGCACGGTGATCGTATGGTCGAGGTCGAGTGCGGGGAGGTAGTGCTGGATCGGCGCATCCAGCTCGATGTCGCCCTGCTCGACCAGCACCATGACCCCCGTCGCGGTGTACAGCTTGGTCCCGGAGAAGAGATGAAACACCGACTCCGCAGACACCTCGCGGCGGGGCGAGAGTGAGGCCGCCCCGAGCGCGACCACAGCCTCCGTCCGACCTCTGGTGGTCACGGCCACCACACACCCCGGAACTCGTTCCTCGTCCAGGAGCCGCTGCAGTTCGCCCCGCACCAGGGTCTCCACGGTGGCGAATCTACACCTTGCGTGCGGCGCTCGCCGTCAGCGGAGTTGAGGGAACACCTCCGTCGCAATGCGGTCGAATCGGCTCACGAACTCGTCGGCCACCTGTTGCATGTGCTCCGCCGGTCGGGGTGCCTCGCTTCGGCCGACCGAGTCGGAACATACTGGCGGTCGAACCGCTGCCGGACGGTCGAGGATGCCGGGTCTGGAGAAGATCACAATGCCCGAGCGCTGCCCATCGTGTCGGGGGCTCTGAACCATGAACCCGCGGGCCGTCACCTGCTGACACATGTGGTCGGTGAGGCGAAGGATGCGGTCCTCGACCCATGTTGTGGTCAACTCCTGGAGCAGCGAGAGCGTTCCGCCGAGACCGAGGACGCCGATCGCGTTCTCCGTGCCGGGCTCGAAGCGACGGGCCGATGCTGGCAGGTCGAGTCGATAGTCGAACGCGAACGGGTCGGTGACCGAGAGCCAACCCACGACGCTGGGTTGAATGACCTCGAGCGCACGAGTGGACAGGGTGACGAAGCCAATCCCGGGTGGGCCGAGCATCCACTCATGGGCACTGACCGCAAGGACGTCGATCCCGGACGCTTCGACGTCGATTCGCAGCGCACCAACGGCCTGGGTGCCGTCGACCACGAACAAGACGTTGCGTTCCCGGCAGAGTTCACCCAGGGCGGCGAGGTCGTATCGATGACCATTCGAGTACTGGACCGCGCTCACCGTCACGACTCGCGTGCGCCGATCGATCGCCGCGGCGATGTCGTCGATCGAGGCATGCCCCTCGGGTGCAGCCACGGGCCGGATGTCGACACCCCGGCTCCGCAGGTTGAGCCAGGGGTAGTAGTTGGACGGGAACTCCCGGGCTGCCAGCACCACGTTGTCATCGGGTTGCCAGTCGACCCCGTTGGCTGCGATCGATATGCCGAAGGACGTGTTCTGAACGAAGGCGACGTTCTCCGGTTGGGAACCAATGAGCCAGCCGACCTGACCTCGAACCCGTTCTCCGGGGGGTCTTCACAGGCATCACGGTTCCTTTCGATGGATGCCGGCTAGGGATCCACGAACGTCAGTGTCGTGACCGAGACCTGACAGGCAGATCCACCCATCGACGGTCCTCGGGGTCGAGGACGCCCACAACGCCGGGCTGCGTTGCACGATGCGTTTGCGCATCAGATCAGGCGGCACCTCCCCAGATCCTGGCGCCGATTCCACCTTCCACTGGGAAGTCGTGCAGCGGGCCGATCGCCGAATCGCCGCCGACCCGGAACTCAACCGGCGGGCGGTGACGGTCCGTCGTGCCGCCGCTCTGGCCGAGTCGGCAATGGATATCCACCATGCCAGTCGAGTGCTGGCAGGCCGCGTCGGTCCCACAAGCCGCTCGGGGGGCTCGAGCTCGCAACTTCGTCGGGCTCTGTGGGCGTTTCCCTACCTCGACAACTACGAGCACCTCGTCGGGGCTAAGTACCGGGCATTCCACGCATAGGTCGCGCCGGCACTGCTGGGACCTTGCCCCGGACGGCCGTGATGGACAAACCATGGCCATGATGGGCAGCCCAGACGCGGATCATCGGCCCTCGAAGGGGCCGATGACCTGGAGTTTTGTGGAGCGGACGACGAGATTTGAACCCGCGACCCTCACCTTGGCAAGGTGATGCTCTACCAGCTGAGCTACGTCCGCAAGGGAACTAGATGATAGCGGCTCGGGTCGGCCGCGCCACCCGGGTATCCCGTCATGACGACGGTCGCAGGTCGATCCGGAGCGTGAGGACGCCGTCTTCCAGCGTTGGCTCGGCATCGCCGATGATGGCGAAGTCCATGAAGTCCTGCTCGGCCTGCTTGATGAACTGCTGCCGCTCGTCGCCGCCGACCGGGGGGAGGTTGCGCCGCTTGACCGCTTCGGCCCGCTCTTGGAACCGAACGATCATGGCGGCCGGATCGAAGCTCTCGCTCATGGCCCCGACCCTAGCCGGCCGATCCGACGGCGATGCGAGCCGGGCCCGGAGTCCCAGGAACGAACACCGGGCCGAGGGGTGATCAGCGGTACGACGATGGGGTCTCGTAACCCCGATCGAGCTGGACCCGCCCGTCGGGCCGGTAGGCGCCGGGCTCGGCGTTCAGCTGGTAGTCCGGCTCGGGGCTGACGTGCCCGGCGTAGCCGCGAACCCGCCCCGTCCGCCGTCGAGGGTCGGTGTGACGCCAGTACCAGAACGTCAGCAGCATCAAGAGCGCCGCTACCACGAGCAGCAGCGCGATCAGGAACGTCAGCAGCCGCTCGGTGCGCTCGGCCTCGGTGACCAGCACGATGGGAGCCGGCAGCGAACCGATGGCGGCGACGGCGGAGGAGACGGAAACCACATCTTGAACCTAGCGCCGTCAGCGCTGATGCACGGGGCAGGAGTAGGTCGTTCTCCCCCCGACCTCCCGCCGGAGGAGCTCGGTCCCGTCCTTGGGGCAGCGACCGCCCCGAACCCGGGCCGGTTGGAGCCGGCCGGTATGCGAGCCCCCATCCCGAAGGAAGTCGGCCATCACCTTGCGGAGGTGGCGGTGGAGCTTGCGTTGCTCACCATCGTCGAGCGACCCGGCGGCCCGGGCAGGGTCGATGCCAGACCGAAAGAACGTCTCGTCGGCGATGAGGTTCCCCACCCCGGCCAGCCGGCTCTGATCCATCAACCGGGCCTTGACCGCCATCTCCCCCACCAGCACCCGTCGCTTGAGATCGCCGAGCGTGGCGGTGAAGGCGTCGACCCCCAGGGCATCCTCGTCGGGATCGAGCTCGACGCCGCCGAGGCGCCGGGGGTCCTGGATCCGGAGGTCACCGCCGTCGGCGAACCGGAGGATGAAGCGATCCCAGGCCGGATCGTGCCGCTGGCTGGCGTACTCCAGGTACTCGATCGACGATTCCTCGTCGACGATCAACCGTCCGGTCATGCCGAACCGGAGACCGAGCCGGACCTCGTTGGCCAGGTCGAGCACCAGCAGCTTGCCCCGGCGACGGGCGGCCACGATCTCCTGCCCGGTGACGGCGTCGACCACCTCGGCGGCGGTCAGGCCCTTCTTGAGGAACCAGGCGTCGGGGGCATCGACCGCGGTGACGATGCGGCCGACGACGCGCTCGGCGGTCCGCCGGTAGATCTCGATCTCCACGCCCTCGGGCATCGGTGACGATCCTTCGGTCCGGAGTCGATCAGCTCGCCTGCTGATCGGCCAGGAACCGCCCCAGCATCGGCTCCAACTGGTCGAACTCGATGAGGAACCCGTCGTGACCGTGGTCGGAGGTGATCTCCCCGAAGGTGACCGGCGCACCGCCGGCGACGAGCTCGTCGCGAAGCTCGATCTGCTGGCGGGGGGTGTAGAGGGCGTCGGAGTCGATCGAGGCCACCAGCACCGGGCATCGGACGCGGGCCAGCGCCACCTCGGTCCCGCCCCGACCCCGTCCGACGTCGTGGAGATCCATGACCTTGTTGAGTACCAGGTAGCTGTTGGCGTCGAACCGTCGGGCCAGCTTCCGGCCGTGGTAGTCGATGTAGCTCTCGACCTGGAAACGATCCCACAGCTCGAAGTGGTCGAGGCGGTCGACCGTCGACCGTCCGAACCGGTTCTGCAGCGACAGATCACTGCGGTAGTGGAGCTGGGCGATGCGGCGGGCCAGCATCAGGCCCTCGTGGGGGCCCTCGCCATCGGGGGCGTCGTAGTAGTCGCCCTCGTTCCATCGGGGATCCTGGACGACGGCCAGCCGGCCGACTTCGCTCCAGCCGATCTGGAGGGGGCTGGCCGCCGCGGTCGAGGCGATCGACACCACCGACGCAACCCGCTCCGGGAACATGACCGCCCATTCCAGGGACTGCATGCCGCCCATCGACCCGCCCACCACCGACAACCAGCGGGAGATCCCCAGCTCGTCGGCCAGGGCCGCCTGGGTCCGGACGATGTCCCGGGTCGACACGATCGGGAACCGGGGGCCCCACGGCTTCCCATCGTCGGGGTGGAGCGAGGCCGGGCCGGTCGACCCCTGGCAGCCACCGATGGCGTTGGCGCACACGACGAAGTATCGGTCGGTGTCGAGCGCCTTGCCCGGCCCGATCAGCTCATCCCACCAGCCGTCGGTCGGCTGGCCGGGGCCGGACGGCCCGGCGGCGTGGGCGTCGCCGGTGAGGGCGTGACAGACCAGCACCGCGTTCGAACCCGATGCATCGAGCGCTCCCCAGGTCTCGTAGGCCAGTCGGATCTCGTCCAGCCGCCCGCCGCCTTCCAGCGCGAAACACCGGCCGGGGCAGATCGTGGCGAATCGGCGCCAACCTGGCGAATCGCCTGGTTGCCACGCACCGGACGCCGGGATCGGCTCGGGGTCGCGTGTCGGTGGCCGGCGCAGCGGATGCATCCGCCCGAGCCTATGCCAGCCGAGCCGATCGACCTCACACCGTGGCCGACGGCTCCCCACCCCACCGCCGCTGCCACCAGGTCAAGACCTCGTCGGACGCGCCGTAGGCGGCGGTCATGATCGCCGCCACCTCCTGCACCGTCGAGCGGATGCCGTCGGGGTCACCGCCCCGGGTCTCGGCGACGAGCGCCGCCGCCTCGTCCCACAGACCACCTCCCGGGGGCAGGGGGAGCTCGATGACCTGGCGGGCGGCGAGCTTGATGGCGTCGACCGTCAACGCGGTACCGAACCACCGTCGCCACGCCCAGGCCGACACCGGCGGCGCGAGGAGCACCGCCGCCACATGGGCCAACCGATCGGCCGGAGCGGCCACCGCGATGACCGGGGTCGCCGGCATCAGGTCTCCGTTCCAGTCGACCACCGGTTCCAACAACTTGGTCTGGGTGGCGAGCAGGACCTTGGGGCCGAGATTGCGGTCGAACCATCGGCCGACCTTCGGGTCGAGCCGGGCCCGATCGACCACCGGACGGTCCCACCGCCGACCACCGAAGCGGATCGGTCGTCGACCCCAGGCCAACTCAAGCGGATCGATCGATCCCACGGTCACGACCCGGGCGACCGGCAGCCCGTCTAGAGCCGACCCGCCGACGGCCCCGGCCTCACGCCCGGCAGCGGCGAGGAGCGGACCCGACGGTCCGAGTAGCTCGTCGTCGAGTGCCTCGCGACAGGCGGCCGCCAGGCCGTAGTGCTCGTCGCGGAAGCCGGCGCTGGCGGTCGCCAGGTCGCCGAGACGACGTAGCTCGTCGGGGCGGGCCGCGGTCGTCATCGGTGGGAGGCTCGGCGCGCCGAGGGCGTCGGCCGCCATCTGGGCCCACCGCCCGCCGCCTCCGCCGTACCCGTCGATCTCCCCACCCGGCGAGCCCGCCACGCCCGCTGTCGCCGACCCGGTGGCGACGCCGTCGCCGCCGACCCGAGCGATGGCCACCACGTCCGGGCCGGTCGCCAGCTCGACGGACGGCGACGGTGGTCCGCCGACCGCCAGCACGGGAGCCCAGGTTCGGACCGACGCATCGAACAGCGGCTCCCTTGCCGCCCACACCGCCCGGAGCGGGGCCACCCGGTCGAGGTGACCACGGAGGTCGACGGTGTCCCGCGACGCCAGGGTCGACTGGGGCTGGACCATGGCCACCGTCGAGCCGGAGCCGGCCCACTCGACGGTCCGCAGGAGGTGGATGGTTGCCAGGTCGGCGTAGGGGCCGAGCAGGTCGGATCGTCGAGCCCGGAACCGGTCGGCCTCCTCCGGCATGGCTCCCGCCTTGAGCGGGGTGGCGAACGGTGGGTTCCCGACGACCAGGACGCCGCCGTTCCACCGTCGGGGCACGGCGGCCAGCGCATCGCCGACCCCGACGTCGATCCGGCCCGGAACCGTCCCGGCGGCCAGGGCCCACAGCTCGACCGAGCGGCGGCTGGCCTCCGCCGCGTCGGGGTCGAGGTCGAGTCCGGCGACCCGCTCGAGGGCGTCCACCGGATCGAGACCGAGCTCGACGAGCCGGTCGAGGGCCGCCAGCAGGAACGCTCCGCCCCCGCACGCCGGGTCGACGACGAGGCGGGGGACCGTGCGATCGGCGGTGGCCAACCGGACCAGGCCGGCGACGACCGATCGCGGCGTGTACCAGGCCCCGCGGGCCCGACGCTCGTCCCCGGTCGCCGCCTGCTCGTGGGCCAGGCCGACGAGCCACGGATCGGCCCACCCGCCCGGCGGGTCGGGCAGGGCCAGACCTGGGCGACCGGCGGCCTCATCGACGAGACCGGCCGTCCCACCACCCGGGTCGAGCCCGCCAAGTGCGACCGCGACGCGGTCGGCGACGGCACCGACGACCTCACGAGGAGGCCGTCCGGCGACCGCACGGCGAAGGGCCGATGCCCAGCTCTTCAGGGGGTCGGTCCGCCGACGGGCGGGCCGGTCAGGCGACAGCGGTCGGGTCCCACCCGGCCAGGTCGGTCAACCGGGCGTCGTTGGAGAACATCTCGACCAGGGGGATATCGAGGCCCAGCCGCTTCTGGAGCCGCTTGACCTCCAGCTCCTGGTTCCACAGCACGAGCGTGACCGCCAGACCGGACCCGCCGGCCCGAGCGGTCCGGCCCGAGCGGTGCAGGTAGGTCTTGTGATCGTCCGGTGGGTCGTAGTGGAGCACCACGTCGACGTCGTCGACGTGGATGCCCCGGGCTGCGACGTCGGTCGCCACCAGGGCCTGGACCTTGCCGGCCGAGAAGTCCTTCAGGGCCCGCTCCCGCTGACGCTGCCGGAGATCGCCGTGGATCGGCTCGGCCACGATGTCGAGCTTGCGGAGGTCGGTGGCCAACCGATCGCACGCCCGCTTGGTGTTGCAGAACACCATCGTCCGGGACGCGGCGTCGGTGATGGCCGCCACCACCTTGTTGCGGTCCATCTGGTGGACCGTGACGAATCGGTGGACCATCGCATCGACCGTCACCTCCTTCGAGGAGACCTCGTGACGCACCGGGTCGTTCTGGTAGCGGGTCACCAGCCCGTCGATCGCGCCATCCAACGTCGCCGAGAACAGCAACGTCTGGTGGACGCTCTCGATCCGGCGCAGGATCCACTCGACCTGGGGTAGGAACCCCATGTCGGCCATCCGGTCGGCCTCATCGATCACCACGTGGGTCACGCCGGTGACGTCGATCACGCCCCGGTCGATCAGATCGATCATCCGACCAGGGGTGGCGACGATCAACTCGATGCCGCTCCTGACCTTCTTGATCTGCTTCTCGATGTCGGCTCCGCCGTATACCGCCAAACTCCGCACGCCGACCACGTCGGCCAAAGGCTCGAGCTCCGAGAAGACCTGGGTAGCAAGCTCCCTGGTCGGCACGAGGATGACCCCGCCGATCCGACCCTTCTCCTCTTCGGCCATCGCCTGGACGGTCGGGATACCGAAGGCCAGGGTCTTGCCCGACCCGGTCTTGGCTTTCCCACACACGTCCCTGCCAGCCAGCGCATCGGGGATCGCCATCTCCTGGATGGGGAAGGCCCGCTCGATGCCGGCGGCGCGCAGAGCATCGACGACCGCCGGGGCAACACCCAATTCGACGAATGTCTTGCTCATCTCGTTCCTGACTATGAACATCGTTCCGATACGAGAGACCGGTCGGCTCGCCGATGACGCCCTTGACGATCTCCGATCGCAAACGGCGCGGCCTCGATCCTCATATCGGCCTCTGACCAGGGTACTCGGGCTTGCTGCACCAACCGCGCACCAGGCCGACTCCAGAGGTCGTCTTGGTGAACGATGCCGTTTCGTGGCTGGGTTCGATGCGTCGCATGACGGACCCGTCCCGGACTCTCGCGCCCGGTGGTCGACCGCTCGCGGTGAGCGGCAGCCGGGCACCACTAGGCTGCCGCCGATGACGACCGAACCCGGTGACGGAACGGTGACGAAATCATGACAGCGCTCGACGTGATCGCCGAGTGGCCGGTCGGGACGGCCGCCGCCGGATGGATCGCGGGCGACGGTCGACGGGCGGTCGCCGGCCCCTCGTCGGCGACGTTTTCCCTGGCCTCGGTCACCAAGCCGCTGTTCGCCTACTCGGCCCTGGTCGCGGTGGAGGAGGGCACGTTGACCCTCGACGGCCCGGCCGGCCCGGAGGGGTCGACCATCCGCCATCTCCTCGCCCACACCTCCGGACTCGGAGACGATCCGGCCACCACCCTTGCCCGGGTCGGCGCCCGGCGCATCTACTCCAACGCCGGTTTCGAGCTGCTCGGCGACGAGCTGGCCCGGTCCAGCGCCATGGCCGCTGCCGACTACTTCCACGAAGCGGTGGTTCGCCCCCTCGGGTTGGCGGCGACCCGCCTCCCCGGGTCTCCGGCCCACGGGGCCGTCAGCTCGGTCGACGATCTCCTGATAGTGGCCGCCGAGTGGCTGGCCCCGACGCTGGTCGCTCCCACGACGATGACCGAGGCGACGACCCCCCAGTTCGCCGATGTCCCCGGCGTCCTCCCCGGCTACGGCCGCCACGACCCCAACCCGTGGGGCCTCGGCTTCGAGATCCGGGGGGCGAAGTCGCCCCACTGGACCGGTTCGGGCAACACCCCGGCCACCTACGGGCACTTCGGTCGGGCCGGGACGTTCGTCTGGGTCGACCCGGTGGCGAGGGTGGCCTGCGTGGCCCTGACCGACCGGGAGTTCGGTCCCTGGGCCATCGAGCGGTGGCCGACGTTGGCCGACGCCGTGCTGGCCGAAGCTACCGGCTCGGTCTAGCGGGAGTCGCCGGCCGACCGCCCTCCACCGCCGCTGACTCGCCCGCCGGCACGGCCGGTTTCGGCCAGTTCATCGCCCACGGCACCTCGGCCGACGCCGGGTACTCGTCGGCCGGACGGTTGCGGGGCCGCAATGCCGACCGCTTCATCGCCACCGCCAGCGACCAGCCGAACCGGAACGCGATCCGGATCGAGCGGATCGGGTGGCGAAGGGCCCGAGCCGGGTTGGTCATGCCTCGAAACGGGTGACGGAGCTGGGCGACCAACCCGACCGGGATCGGCTCGCTCACGCCGTAGCGCTCCGGGCGTCGGGTGCTCGGCATGAAGTACGTGCCGAAGACCTGGTCCCACATCGGGAAGAACACCGAGTAGTTGGAGTGGATCGCCCCCGGCTGGTTGGCGTGGTGCCAGTGGTGGAACTCGGGGGTGATGATCAGCCGATGGAGGGGTCGGAGCCGCCACCGGACGTTGGCGTGGAGGAAGATGCCCAGCACGAACTGGACGATGGCCAGGATCCCGGTGAACTCCGGGTCGAACCCGGCGGTGACCAGGAAGACGAAGGCGGGGGCGATCAGGGTGCCGTCCAGGGGATGGTTGCGGAACCCGCTGATCCAGTCCATGTGGTCCGGCGAGTGGTGGATGGAGTGGAACCGCCACAGGAACGGAACCTCGTGGTACCACCGATGGGTCCAGTAGATCGCCAAATCGAACAGGGCGATCCCCACGAAGGGGAGGATCGACGAGGGCACCTGGGCCACCAGCGGCCGGACGGCCAGCCCGGGAAGCCATGCCAGGCTGATGATCCCGACGATCGCCCCGGCGGTGAGCGCGACGACGTTCAGCGCCGGCCCGGCCAGGGCGTAGGAGATGTCGGTCAGGACCTGCGGCCGGCGGATCCGCTGGCGGTGCCGAGGAAAGAGCTTCTCGAACGGGACGACCAGGACGAACAGGACCGGGACGGCGAACAGCGCGCCCCGATCGAGCCGCAACCCGACCACCACGATCGCAAGCGCCACGACCGCCGACAGCCCCCGACGCCAACGCCTGTGGCGCCCACCGCCGGCCGGCGCCGGCGCCGGCGATGGCAACGGCCGACCGACGGGTGGGGGCCACGACGATCCAGGACGTCGGGCACCGGGGAGGGGAACGGCCTCAGCAGGGCGGTCGAGCGGCAACGTGGGAGCCATGCCCTGCTTGTCGACGCACCGGCCCCGTTCGGTTCACGGCTCCCGGAACGACGTCGCCGTCGGGGGCCGCCGGACGCCACCGAGGCCGGGGACCGGCTAGACCGGACGCCGTGAACCGTCGGGCGACCTCGAACCGACAGGGTCGATGATGGACCGTCCACCCGACCACGACGCCGGCGAGGACCGGGCGTTGGTGACGCGGATCGGTCGCGGTGACCGGAGCGCTCTCGAACAGCTCTACCGTCGTCACGCCGGCTGGTTGACCGCCCGTCTCGATCGCCGGTGCGGGGATCCGGACCTGGTCGACATCGCCCTCCAGGACACCTTCACCGCAGTGTGGCGCTCGGCCAAGCGCTATCGGGGCGACGGCGCGGTCGGGGCCTGGCTGTGGGGCATCGCCATTCGCCGGCTCATCGATCAGCTCCGCCGCAACCGGCCGCTTCCCGTCGACCCGTCCGAGCTCGGATCCGTCGGAGGCACGACGACGTTCGAACAGGCGCTGCTCGACGACGGGACGCACTCCGAGCTCGGACCGGCGATCCGCCGTCTCGACCCCGACCTCCAGGCCGTCCTCATCGTCACCGCCATCGACGGGCTGACCACCCGGGAGGCCGCCCACCTCCTCGGGATCCCCCAGGGCACGGTCAAGACCCGACTCCATCGGGCCCGCCGCCAACTGCAGGAGGCTCTCTCATGACGACCGGATTCGACGGCGGCCCCCGGTGGGACGTCGACCCCGCTCGCCTCGAGCGGAACTGGCGAGCGATCGCCTTCGAGCTCGACGCCCCCCGGCCGGGCCGCCTGGAGCGGGGCCTGCGACGCCTGGGGCTCCCGGCCCACCTGACCCGGCTGGTCGTCGCCACCCCGGCCCTGCGTCGCGCCTGGTTCGTGGCCATCGCCCTCGTGATGGCCCTGACCTTCGGCTCGGTCGACCCCGGCCAACCCCGGGAGAGCCTGTTCGGGATCCTGCTCCTGGCTCCCCTGGTACCGGTCCTGGGTGTCAGCTTCGCCTACGGGATCGAAGCCGACCCGGCCCACGAGATATCGGTCGCCACCCCGATGCGAGGGCTCCGGCTCCTGCTGACCCGGTCGGTGGTGGTGGTGACGATCTCGACCGTCCTGCTCGGGGTGACGTCGTTGTCGAGCCGCGGGGTCACGCCACTGGCCTTCGGCTGGCTGCTGCCGTCCCTCGCCCTGACCAGCCTGACGGTGGCGTTGATGACCCGGCTTCCACCCCGTCGGGCGGCGGCCGCCACCACCATCGGCTGGATGGTCGTGGTCCTGACGGCGGCGGCCATCGCCACCGACCGTCTGGCCGTCTTCGGCCCGGTCGGCCAGGGTGCGATGATCGTCGCCACCGGCATCGGTCTGACGATCAGCTGGTTCCGTCGTGAGCGGTTCGACCGATTGGCGGTCCAGTTGTGAGCGGCTGGACCGGCGGCGGGCGGTTCACCGCCGGTGGGTCGGATCGTCTTGCCCCGGCCCAGGTCCTGGCGTTCGGCCTGGTGAAGCGGTTCGGCCCGGCCGAGGGCGTCGAGGCCCTCGCCGGGGTCGACCTTGCGATCCAGGGCGGCCTGCTGACGCTCCTCGGGCCGAACGGGGCGGGGAAGACCACCCTGCTCCGCTGCATTGGGACGGTGTTGGCGACCGATGGCGGCTCGCTGCTGATCGACGGGCTCGATCCCCGGCACGAGGCGGACCGCATCGAGATCCGCCGCCGGCTCGGCTACCTGCCTCAGGAACCCGGCCTGGCCGGCTCGGCCCGGCTTCTCGACGTCGTCGACTACGTGGCAGTCCTCAAGGGGCTCACCGATCACCGCCGTCGCCGGTCGGCGGTGTTCGACGCGCTCGATCGGGTCGGCCTGGCCGATCGTCCAGCGACCCGGATCCAGGACCTCTCGGGCGGGATGAGACGGCGCGCCGGGCTCGCCCAGGCCCTGCTCGACGAGCCGACGCTGCTGCTGCTCGACGAGCCGGCGGCCGGCCTCGACCCCGACGAACGGTTCCGGTTGCGGGAGATCATCTCCGAACGCCGACACCAGGCCACCGTCCTGCAGTCGACGCACCTCACCGAGGAGGCGTCGGTCAGCGACATGGTCCTGGTGATGGCGTCGGGGCGCATCGTCTTCGTGGGCTCGCCGGAGCGGCTGGCCCGCACCGCGGCGGGCCGGGCCTGGGTCCAGGACACCGACCCCAGCCGGCAGCGAGGCCCCGGGCTCCGGGCGTTCTGGCGCCGGGCCGATGGGCGCTACCGATGCCTCGGACAGCCGCCGCCGGGGGCGGCGCTGGTCGACCCGACGCTCGAGGACGGCTACCTGCTCCACCAGCCGGACCCGACTCCGGTTGGGCCGTGACGGCGGCACCGAGCGCCGTCCCCGACGACCGCCAGACGGGTTCGTCGACCGGGACGATCCCCGGTCCCGATCGCACTAGGTTTGCGGTGTGACCGACGCAAAGCCCGACCCCATGTCCCCTCTGGCCAAGACCGGTGAGCTGACGCCGGCCTGGGTCGTCAACCCCGTCGGCCCCCTGGTCGGCGACATCGTCGTGCGGGGCTCGAAGAACGCCGTCACCAAGCACCTGGTGGCCTCGATGCTGGGCGATGCCCCATCGACGATCACCAACTGCCCCGACATCGGCGACGTGGAGATCACCGCCCGCATGCTGCAGGCGCTCGGCTGCACCGTCGACCGCGACGACGGCACGACGGTGGTCGACCCTCGGACGCTCAACGTCAGTCGGGTCCCCATGACCTTCAGCGGCATGAACCGGATCCCGATCCTCATGCTGGGCCCCCTGCTCCACCGACTCGGGGAGGCGTTCGTCCCGCTCGTCGGAGGTGACGACATCGGCTCCCGGCCCGTCGACTTCCACGTGAACGCCCTCCAGAAGATGGGGGCCCAGATCAACATCACGTCCGAGGGCCTCGAAGCCAAGGCGAGCCGCCTCCGGGGCGCCCACATCACGCTCCCCTACCCGTCGGTCGGGGCGACCGAGACGATCCTGTTGTCGGCCACCATGGCCCAGGGCCGCACGGTCCTCGACAACGGTGCCCTCGAACCCGAGGTCATCGAGCTGGCGTTGTTCCTCCAGCGGATGGGGGCGCAGATCGAGATGCGACCCAACCGGCGGTACATCATCGACGGGGTCGATCGGCTGTCGGGTGCCGCCCACCGCCTCCAAGGCGATCGCATCGAGGCCTTCTCCTACCTGGTGGCCGGCCTCATCACCGGGGGGAAGGTCACGGTCTACGGCTGCAGCCAGGATCGGTTGGTCACCGCCATCTCGACCCTGTCGAGGATGGGCGCCAGCTTCGACATCACCGACACCTCGGTCTCGGCCCGGGCCGAGCGTCTCAGCCCCGCCGCGGTCGAGACCGATACCCACCCGGGCTTCATGACCGATTGGCAGTCGCCGATGGTCGCCCTCTTCACCCGTTGTGAGGGCCTGTCGGTGATGTACGAGACCGTGTACGAGAACCGGTTCACCTACGTCCCGGCGCTCAACAAGATGGGTGCCCAGATCGAGACCTACAACACCCCGCTCGGGAGCATCGAGAGCCGGTTCGTCGGATCCTCCACGCCGTGCTCGGTCATCGTCCGGGGTGGGCTCCCCCTGACCGGGACCGATGTCGTGGTCCCCGACATCCGTGGCGGTTTCGCCTACGTCCTCGCTGCGTCGTCGGCCGAGGGCACCACGACGATCACCGGCACCCACCATCTCGACCGGGGGTACAACCGGCCGGTCGAGAACTTCAAGGGCCTGGGCCTCGACATCGAACGCATCATGGTGCCAAAGCCGTCATCACTCGGCTGAGAATCGAACGCCTTCTGTCGGCTTCCTAACACAGGGATCGCCTTGTGTCGGCCTGCCGACATTCTCAGGAATGATTGCCCAGAAGACACCTTCTTGTCGTCGCATCACCGACGAGTAGGGTCACGCTGGACAGTCGCAGTGGGCGGGGCCGACCGGTATCGGATGGTCACCGTACGTCGGAGGGAGACGTGCGGTGACCATCTGGATCTGGACCCGCCCCGGTCTCGTTCGGCGTGGTGGCCGCAGCGCTCGCCGGGTAGGGCCGGTGACGGTCGACCGGGGTGTCATCCCACCCCGGTCGACCCCCGACCCGGTCGGCCGACTGAGCCGCAGCCGACCCAGCTGGTCAGCGGAGCTGATCGGCGCTGAGGGCGAACAGATCCTCGTAGCCAGCGGTGACCGTCGCCTCCAGCCCCAGGACCGACGGCAGGATCTGCTCACCGAAGAACCGGGCCGACACCACCTTGGCCTCGGCCAACTCGGCGGGCTCGCCGGCTGCGGCGGCCGCCGCGACCCCGGCATGGGCAGCCAGGCCGAGCCGGCCCATCAGCCCACCACACACGACGGTGCCCAGCAGCCGCAGGTAGGGCGCCGATCCCGCCAGGGCGTGGTTGGGATTGAGGACGCCGTTGGCCAGCAGCCACTCGGTGGCCCGCCGGGCGGCGTCGGTCGCAGCCAGGAGCTGGTCGCCGGACGCTGCGAGCTCGTCGACGGCCTTGAGTCGTTCGGCGACGGCCTCGATCCGATCGAGCTCGTCGAGCACCACACCTCCGGCCCGCATCGGGAGCTTCCGGCCGACCAGGTCGGCCGCCTGGATGCCGTTGGTCCCCTCGTAGATCGGGGCGATCCGGGCATCCCGGTAGTGCTGGGCAACGCCGGTCTCCTCGACGTAGCCCATCCCCCCGTGGATCTGGACCGCCAGCGATGTCAGCTCGCTGCCGAGGTCGGTGCACAGCCCCTTCGACAGCGGCGTCAGCAGCTCGGCCAGCTCCCGGGCGGCCTCGCCGTCCGACCCGCCGTCGGCCGACCGGTCGATCGACGCCGCATTGGTGTAGAGGAGGCACCGCATGGCGTCGATCCACGATCGTTGGGTCATCAGCATCCGACGAATGTCGGCGTGGTCGATGATCGGGCTCGAGGTCCCCCGTTCGGCACCGATGGCGGTCCCCTGGCGGCGTTCGATGGCGTAGTCCAGCGACTGCTGGTAGGCCCGCTCGGCGAGGGCCAGGCCTTGCAGGCCGACCGACAGGCGGGCGTTGTTCATCATGGTGAACATGTTCCGCATGCCGTCGCCCTCCTCCCCGATCAGCCAACCGATCGCTCCACCGTCATCGCCGTAGCTGAGGACGCAGGTCGGGCTGCCGTGGATGCCGAGCTTGTGCTCGATCGAAACGCACCGCACGTCGTTGCGGTCGCCCAGGGTGCCGTCGTCGTTCACGAAGAACTTGGGAACGAGGAACATCGAGATGCCCTTCGTACCGGGCTTGGAGCCCGGGGTCCGGGCCAGGACGAGGTGGACGATGTTGTCGGCCAGATCATGCTCGCCGAAGGTGATGAAGATCTTCTGGCCCGTGATGCGGAACGAGCCGTCGCCCACCGGTTCGGCCTTGGAGGTGAGGGCGCCCACATCGGAGCCGGCGTGGGGCTCGGTGAGGTTCATGGTGCCGGCCCACTCGCCGGTCAGCATCTTGGGCAGATACATCGCCTTCTGGGTCTCCGACCCGTGGTGCTGGAGGGCGTCGATGGCGCCCTGGGTCAGCAGCGGGCACAACGACAGCGACATGTTGGCGCTGGTCAACATCTCCTGGATGGCGATGGCGACCGTCCACGGAAACCCGCCGCCCCCATACGTCGGATCGAACGGGACCGCACCGAACCCCGACGCCACCCACTGCTGGTACACCTTCTTGAAGCTGTCGGGGGTGGTGACCGAACCGTCTTCGTGGTGGAGGGCACCGATCTGGTCGCCGTCTCGGTTGGTCGGGGCGACCACATCGGCCATGAACCGGCCGATCTCCTCGAGGACGAACGAGACCGCGTCGTAGTCGATCCCCTCGAACGCCCCGCCCTCCAGGATGGCGGGGAGGTCGACGATCTCCCGGAGGACGAGGTCGATATCCCGCAGCGGTGGCGAGTAGGTCGTCATGGCGGAGGAACCTCCTTGTGGTTCGGCCCGAATCTGCGCCGTCCTGACACCATCGGCTCAAGCATCCTCCCTGATGACGGTGGGGGCCAAACCGCGGTGAGACCAGCTCGCCGCTCGGCGTGAGCGGCCGGCGGCGAGCACCTAGAGTTCGTCCATGAGTTCCGATCGGTATCCGTTCGTTCCCGGACCGGCACCCCTCACGATCGCCGGCGGCAAGGGCAGCTACCTCCACACCAGCGACGGCCGGCGGATCCTCGACGGTGGCGGCGGCGCCATCGTCACCAACGTCGGCCACGGTCGACCGGAGGTCGCCGAGGCGGCCGCGGCCGCCCTGGAGCAGGGGGCTTACGTCGTGCCCGTGTGGGCCACCGAAGCCCGGATCCGCCTGATCGACCGGATCCGGGACCGGTGGCTGCCGCCGAGCCTGACCCGATGCCTCCTCGTGTCGGGCGGCTCGGAGTCGGTGGACTCGGCGCTGAGGATCGCCCGGCAGCATCACGTGGCTCGAGGTGACGTCGACCGGTGGAAGATGCTGGGGCGCGACGTCAGCTACCACGGCGCCACGCTCGGGACCCTGGCGGTCGCCAACCATGATCGGCGCCGGGCCACCCTCGAACCGATGCTGCTCGATCTCCCCAAGATCAGCGCCACCGACATCGAGGCCGTGCGCAAGACGGTCGAGGCCGAGGACCCCGCAACGATCGCCGCCATCATCGTCGAGCCGGTCAGCGGAGCGTCCGGCGGGGCCCTCGTCCCTCCCGACGACTACCTGCCCGGGCTGCGATCGATCTGCGACGAGCACGGGATCCTCCTGGTCGCCGACGAGGTCATGACCGGATTCGGGCGGACCGGTGCCCGTTTCGGCGTCGATCACGTCGATGTGGTCCCCGACATCCTGGTTGGAGCGAAGGGGCTGGGCGGGGGGTACGTCCCGATCGGTGGTGTGTTCGCCACCGACGCCGTCGTCGAACCGATCTCGGACGCCGGGCTGAACGTGATGTACTTCACCTTCTCGGGCTCCGATCTCGTCTGCGCCGTCGCCGATCGGGTGCTGACGATCATCGAGGACGAGGATCTGGTCCACCGGGCCGCCGTCATGGGCGACAAGCTGGCGGCCATGCTCGACGATGCGTTGGCCGGCCACCCGAACGTGGCCGACCGACGAGGCCGGGGCCTCCTCCAGGGCATCGAGCTGACCCGCGACCCCGACACCGGGGCCGACTTCGGCGGTGCCCTCGCGCCCCAGGTGGTGGCCGAAGCCCTCGACCGGGGTTGTTGGATCTACCCCGCCGGGTCCGGACCGGTCCCCGACGCGCTGCTGCTCGGCCCCCCGTTCACCGTGTCGACCTCGGAGCTGGAGACGATCGTCGAGGTGTGCGTCGCAGCGATCGACGCCGCGGTGGCGACGGTCGCCGCCCGCTAGCGGGATCGAACGGTGCATCTCGTCGAGCTCGGCCAGGGCGTGTTCGCCTGGTGCCATCCCTCGCCCCGGTTCGGGGACTCCAACGTCGGCCTCGTGATCGACGCCGACGGTCTGACCGTGATCGACACCACGGCCACCCCCGAGCGGGGGGCAGCGGTCCGGATAGCGATCGAGGGCTTGACCGCCGACCTCGCCCTTCCGATCAAACGGGTCGTGCTGTCCTCGAGTCGGGTCGCCTTCAGCGGCGGGGGTGGTGCGTTCTGGCAGGCCGGCTTCTACGGCACCGAGGCGACCAGTGAGGCTCTCGACGTACCGGCCAACCCCGAGGCCCTCCGCCGCCTCCTCCCCCACCTCGAGGCGGCCTACGACGCCGAGTTCACGACCCGACCGATCACCCACACCGTTGGCGAACCGGCCCAGCTGACCGGTGCAGCGACCGGCCTCCCGTTGGCCGGCGAGTCCCCGGCCAACCTGGTGGTCCAGGTCGAGGGGGCGAAGGTCGCCTTCGCCGGCGCGCTGGCGTCGTTCGGGGTCACGCCGCTGGCTTTCGACGGCGATCCCTCGGCCTGGATCGAGTCACTGCTCGTCTTGCAGGAGACGTCCGACACGATCGTGCCGGGTCACGGCCTCCCCGGTGGGGCGGCCGACGTGACCGACCTGATCGGCTACCTGACGGCCTGCGTGACCGCTCGGGGAGACGTGAACCGGATCGGCCCCGGACCGTGGGATGGATGGACCGACCGTCGCTTCGACAAGGTCAACGTCGAGCGGGCCCATCGCCTGACCCACGGTGACACCGAGGTGCCCGCCGCGATGTACGAGCTGTTGGGCCTGTAGGGGGCCGCGGGATCAGACCAGCTGCTCCTCGACCCGTCCCAGTGCGTCGTCCTCGGTCACGTCGAGCGCGAACGACAGCTCGGAGACCAGGACCTTGCGGGCCTTGGTGTACATGTTCTTCTCGCCGGCCGAGAGGCCCTTGGCCTTCTCCCGAAGGGCGAGGTTCCGGACGACCTCGGCGACCTGGTAGACGTCGCCCGACTTGAGCTTCTCCTGGTGGTTCTTGAACCGGCGGCTCCAGTTGGCCGGTTCACGAACGTCCTTCTTGGCCAGGAGGACGAACAGGTCCTCCACGTCTTCGAGGCTGATCGGAGGCCGCATCCCGACCTCGTCGACCTTGTCGACCGGCACCCGGACCGTCAGGTCGTCATGAGCGGTCTTGAGGACGAAGTACTCCTTGGTCTCGCCTTGCAGCTCGACCATCTCCGTCTTCTCGATGATCGCTGCCCCATGGTGGGGGTAGACAACACGATCGCCAGCCTTGTAGGTCATCG
This sequence comes from Acidimicrobiales bacterium, assembly GCA_965262175.1. Lineage (GTDB taxonomy): Bacteria > Actinomycetota > Acidimicrobiia > Acidimicrobiales > SZUA-35 > CADEDH01. The sequence continues at coordinate 560,671 of CBDHES010000002.1, forward strand.
AACTCCTCGACACGCATCATCGGGGGGCCACCGGCCCCAGGCCCGGGGGCCCCACGACCAATGATGGCTCATCTGTCAGAGAATCGCACCAAGGGCGCCGGCAACGGTTCCCAGGACCAGCATCGCGACGCAGAAGATGGCGAACCAGTAGGCGAACGGGTTCCGCTCCCTGAGGCTCGGGAACCGGTCGACGACCGGGTCGTTCTCCCCACCCGAATCCGTCGTCCGGCTCGTCCCGGGGCGCCTGGTCACTTCGTGCTGACCACGATCGTCGAGGCGATCTTGTCCCACACCGCCTGCCGCTGCGCGTCGGTGAAGAGGAACACGGTGCTGACGATGCCGACGATCAGCACCGCCGGGAAGGCGATCAGCGCCAGGAACGGGATGATCGAGCCCAGCACGTTGATCAGGGCGTAGGGGCCGATCCGCATGACCGCCCCCTGGAGCTCGACCGGGCTGCGGTCGGGCTTCACCACCTTGAGGTTGAGGGCCATCTTGCCCAGGGTCTGGCCGTTGTTGGCCACCAGCAACGCCTCGTAGGCCACGATCGCCACCGTGGTGAGCACACCGGCGGCGACGACGGCGCCGTAGCCGGCGTCGTTGAGCGAGTTGAGGTCGAAGCTGTTGATGCCGAAGATGGCGTTGACGACGACGCTGACGATGAACCACAGGATCCAGTCGATGAGCCGGGCCCCGATGCGCAGCGCCGGCTCGCCGAGATCCGATCCACCGCCGGGAGCGCCGACATCGCCGCCGAGCCCGGGGACCGGCTGGGGGCTACCCTCCCACTTGGCGCCGTCCCAGTAGCGCTGGGTCCCGGGCGGATCACCTTGGGCGTAGTACCACCCGGGGGGCTGGGTCTGGGGGCTGTCGGACATCGACGTCGTCTCCTGTCGTCTCGGGTTGGTGCAGGTCGGTTCGACCTAGGCGTCGACCACGCTCAGGTCGAGGATCTTGTCGCTCAGCCGCTTCCTCTGCTCGTCCCACAGCGGCCAGAGGTAGTCGATGTAGCAGAACGAGCCGATCAGGCCGCCGAGCAGATACCGGACGAAGCAGCGCCCGGCGCCGATGGGAGCCCGGGTGTCGTCGGCGATCAGCATGATGCTCTGCTGCTGCTTGCCGATCGTCTGCCCGGTCCGACCCTGGCGGATGAAGAAGTTCCAGATCTGGAAGACCAGGCCGGGGACCACGGCGACGAGCACGAACACGATCGTGCCGAGGGTATTGCTGATCGCGTTCGCCGCCAGACCGAGGAGGAACCCGACGATGACCCCGGCCAAGGCCACACCGAGGGTGGCGACGAAGTCGATGAGGTAGGCGACCAGGCGGGAGCCGAACGAAGCCGGAGCGCCCGACCCACCCGATCCGCCGTAGGAGATCTGCTGGCCGTAAGCGCCATAGGGAGCACCAGCTCCGGCATCGACCACCTGATCCTGCGCTGCCTGGGGCCCGCCGACCCACTGTGCGCCATCCCAGTACCGCTGCGTGCCGGGCGGATCGCCTTGAGCGTGGTACCAGCCCGCCGGTTGAGAAGCTCCGCTCTGCGTCACCTTGTCTCCATCTCTCCGGTTACCCTCCGTCCGGGCGTTGAGGAGCATAGTCGCCTCACCCGACGGTCGCCGCGCCGGTTGGCGCACTCTGGCGCCGCGGTGGCTCGGTCCCTCGCGCCCACGGCGCCCCACTGTAGGCGGCCGGCATCACCGACACGACCCCGCCCCGACCAGGGACGACACCCCTGCTGCGACCGACCTCGGGCCGCCGGCGGTAGCTTGACCACTTCATGAGCCGCACGATCCTCGTCACCGGTGGCGCCGGCTACATCGGCAGCCACACCTCTGTCGTCATGGCCCAGCGGGGCTACGACGTCGTGATCGCCGACGACCTCTCGAACAGCTCGGTCAAGGCGGTGGAAACCGTCGGCCGTCTGACCGGGGCCGAGGTCACCTTCGAGCGAACCGATCTGACCGACCGGGCCGCCGTGGCCTCGTTGTTCGACCGCCACCCGATCGAGGGCGTCGTCCACTTCGCAGGGCTGAAGGCCGTCGGCGAGTCGGTGGAGCAGCCCCTGCGGTACTACCGGACGAACCTCGTGTCGACGATGAACCTGCTCGACGAGATGGCCGACCACGGGGTGTGGGATCTGGTGTTCTCGTCGTCGGCCACCGTCTATGGCGACCCCGAGGCGCTGCCGATCCCCGAGACGGCGGCCACCCGGCCGACCAACCCCTACGGCCGTACCAAGCTGATGATCGAGGACATCTGCCGCGATGTCGCCGCGGCCGACGACCGGTGGCGGATCAGCCTGCTGCGCTACTTCAACCCGATCGGGGCCCACGCCAGCGGCGACATCGGCGAGGATCCCCGGGGCATCCCCAACAACCTCGTCCCGTTCGTGATGCAGGTCGCGGTCGGCCGCCGCGATCAGGTCAACGTGTTCGGGGACGACTGGGACACACCGGACGGCTCGGGTGTACGTGACTACATCCACGTCGTCGACCTCGCCGAGGGGCACCTCGCGGCGCTGGATCACCTCGAGGTGGGGTGCGAGGCGTTCAACCTGGGGACCGGCACCGGGACCTCGGTGTTCGAGGTCATCAAGACGACGGAGAACGTGAGCGGCAAGCCGATCCCGTTCGAGGTCATCGACCGCCGGTCGGGCGACATCGCCACCTCGCTGGCCGACCCCTCGAAGGCCAACGAGCGCCTGGAGTGGCGGGCAGACCGCAACATCGAAGTCATGTTGACCGACGCCTGGCGCTGGCAATCGAAGCACCCCGAGGGCTACGACTCGCCCGACGGCTCCTGATCGTCGGCCCACGACCCGACCGCCCATCGCTCCGGGAGGGACGCCTGGGCGCCACGGGCGGTCACGGTGACGCCGGCTGCCCGCACGGCCCAGTTGGTGGCCTGGACGAGGTCGGCCCCCTCGACGAGCGCCACCGCCAGCGCGCCGCAGAACGAGTCTCCGGCGGCCGTCGTGTCGACCGCCTGGACCCGAGCGGGAGGCACGACCACGAGATCGCGGTCGCTTCCGTTGCCGTCGTTGACCACGACCATCGCCCCCCGCTCGCCGAGTGTCACCACGACCGCTGGCACGTCGAGGGTCCGAGCCTGGTCGGCGACGACGTTGAGGTCGAGCGTCTCATCGGCCCCGGTCAGAGTTGCCAGCTCGCCCCGGTTGGGCACGACGATGTCGAACCCCCCGAGCTCGAAACCGGGCACGGCCGGTGCAGGGTTGAGGACGACCCGACCCCGGCACCGGCCGGGCAGGTCGGCCACGACCGCAGGGGGGATCTCGAGTTGAGCCAGGACGACCGGAGCGACGGCCAGGATCGGCGCTGCCCGGTCGAGGTCATCGGCGGTCACCCGATGGTTGGCACCGGAACTGACCACGATCGAGTTCTCCCCCCGAGCATCGACGGTGATGACCGCCAGGCCGGTCGGTGCCTCCGGTGTCGCCAGCACCGCCCGGAGATCGACCGAGTCGGCGGCCAGGCGATCCCGCAACCATCGACCATCGTCGTCGTCGCCGACACGTCCCACCAGGGCGACCCGGGCCCCGAGTCGGGCCGCAGCGACCGCCTGGTTCGCCCCCTTGCCACCGCCGCCCCGAAGCACGTCACCTCCGAGGACGGTCTCGCCGGGAGCCGGGAGGGTGTCGACCACGATCGAGAGGTCGACGTTGGCGCTGCCGACGACGGCGATGTCGACCTCGACCGGCGGGTCAGTCATAGGCGGCGACCGCGTCGAGCAACAGCGCCAGGGCCCGTGGGTGGTCGAGGGTGTGGCCGTGCCACACGTTGCCCGACTCGTCGTCGACCCCGGCCGGCGGCCGCTGGTCGACGACGGTCATGCCACGGGTGATCGAGCCGGCCAGCTCGACCTGGACCCGCCGCAGGGTGTGGGCGATCGTCTCGGGATCGGTCACGGCGAGGACGGCGCAGGGGTCGTGGAGCCCGCCGACCCGATGCCCCCGGACAGCCCCGACCATGTCGAGGTAGGCGGCGACCAGATCGGCCAGGACACGCCCCCCGGTGGTGCCGATGCCCCGGAGCTGGTCGGCCAGAAGATCGTCGACGACGAACTGGTGGGTCAGGTCGAGGCCCGCCATCAGGATCCGCCCCCCGGCGGACAGGGCCGCCTCGGCCGCCTCGGGGTCGACCATGATGTTGAACTCGGCGACCGGGGTGTGGTTGCCGAACGTCGCCGAGCCACCCATGAAGCTGATGCCGGCCAGTCGGTCGGTCAGGTCCGGGGCCCGCCGGACGGCGAGCGCGACGTTGGTCAACGGGCCGGTGGCGACCAGCCACAGGCCCTCCTCGCCGCGGATGGTCTCGACCAGGTAGTCGACGGCGTGGCCGTCGGCGGCCTGCCGTGTGAGGGGCGGCAGGTCTGGCCCGTCGAACCCGTGCTCACCGTGGATCTCCGGCGCGTGGCGGGGCGCGGCCACCAGCGGGCGCTCGGCACCGGCGAAGACCTCGACGTCCAACCCGAAGATCTGCGTGACCAGGAGGGCGTTCGTCGTGACGTCGGTCAGCGGGGCGTTGCCACCGACGGTGGTGATGCCGATGAGCTCGGATCGATGGTGGGCCAGGACGATCGCGGCCGCATCGTCGAGCCCGGGGTCACAGTCGAGGATGATCCGGGGCCGGTCGCCCCCCTGAGCCGCGGTGGTCACCGACGTCTAGCCCTGATCGCCGGCGTCGCCGCCGCCGGAGCCGAGCTGCTCGAAAATCTCCTTGCAGGCCGGGCAGACCGGGTAACGATCGGGGTTGCGGGTCGGAACCCACTTCTTCCCGCAGAGGGCGACGACCGGCGTCCCCTCGACGGCGCTCTCGACGATCCGGTCCTTGCGGACGTAGTGGGCGAACCGGTCGTGGTCGCCGCCGTCGTCGAGCTCCGGCGTCCGCGCCGTCTCGGTGATCTCTACGGTCTGCACGTCGCTCATCTCGTCTCTCCCTGATCGGCGAACGCCCTCGCCGTGACGTCGACCCCCATGATCCCCTGGTTCGTCGACGGGCGCTGGATAGGGTCATCCTCGCCCGCCGAGCGGCGGGCTCCAACCCCCCTCACGAGGAGGAACCATCGACCATGCTCTCAGTCGGCTCCCAGGCTCCCGACTTCTCCGTCCCCGACACCGACGGCAACCAGGTCTCGCTCGCCGATCATCGGGGATCGTGGGTCCTGCTGTGGTGGTACCCCAAGGCCAGCACCCCCGGTTGAACGATGGAAGGCCAGGGCCTGCGTGATCAGGCTCAAGCGTTCACCGATGCCAACTGCACCATCCTCGGCATCTCCTTCGACTCCCCGGCGGACAACAAGACCTTCCGGGAAGACAACGACTTCCCCTATGCCCTGCTCTCCGACGCCGACAAGGCGGTGGGGACCGCCTACCAGGTCCTCCGAGACGCCGGCGACCAGTACGCCAACTTCCCGAACCGTCACAGCTATCTGATCGATGGCGAGGGTGTCATCGTGAAGGCCTACGACGTCACCGACCCCGGAGGCCACGCCGCCGAGGTCCTCGCCGACCTCGCTGCGGCCAACCGCTGACGATTGCGGCCAGGGATCCGGGCCGGCAGCAACGCCCGCCCGGATCCTCGTCGTTCGCTCGGATGGGCATCGTTCGCTCGGATGCGGTCCGGGCGCCCCGCTCCACCTCGTACCCTCGGCGGCCCTAGCCGTCGGGCTCGTCGAGCGGTACCGGGAGCACGCCGAACGGTCCACAGAGGTGGGTCATCACCACGTCGTGCTCGTCGACCGGTAGTTCGGCCACCACATAGCCGCCGGTGACACCGACGAGGCGGGTGCCCGCCGTCAGTCGCGCCAGGAACCGGTCGTAGTACCCGGCTCCCCGACCGAGACGGGCACCGAGACGGTCGAAAGCCAGGCCCGGTACCAGGACCGTGGCGATCTCGTCGTCGGGGACGACCGGAGCGCCGGCGATCGGTTGCTCGAACCCGTAGGGGTGCCGTTCCCGCGGACCAGCGGCGGGATGCACGGTCAACCCGCCGTCGTCGGCCCCACCGGCGGCCGGAGGGGTCCGGGTCAGGGCGAACGGGCCGAGCTCCTCGACGCGCAACAGCGGACGGAGATCGACCTCGCCGTCGAGCGCGTCGTAGGTCACGACCCAACCGGGCCGGGGCTCGCGCCGGAGGAACGCCTGCAGCGCCTCACCGTGACCGCGATGATCGATCACCAGGCGCGAGCGGGCGGCCCGGGCCCGCTCTCGCCATTCCGCCTTGGTCCGTCGAGTCCGCTGAGCCATCGCCGGCTGCACGGTAGCGCCAGCTCGCCTACCCTGGGACGATGGCGGCCACCGATCATCTCTCACGTCAGCACGCGACCCGCACCGACCTGCTGGCCGAGCTGGTCGGGATCAACAGCGTCAACCCCCTCCAGGCCGGTGAGCGATCGGGTCCGGGGGGCGAGGGTGAGCTCGCCCGCTGGGTGGCGGAACGGGCGGAGCGCTCGGGCGCGGCGGTGGTACTCGACGAGGCGGCGCCCGGCCGGCCGAACGTGTACGCCCGATTCGATGGGGGCGCCGATCGGACGGTCGCCGTCGACGTCCACCTCGACACGGTCGGCGTCGAACACGTCGAGGGTGACCCGTTCGAAGCGACCGTGGCCGACGATCGGGTCTACGGCCGGGGCTCGGTCGACACGAAGGCGACCCTGGCGGTGCTGTTGCCGTTGCTGGAGGCGATGGGCCCGGCCGAACGGGCCTCGATGCCGACGGTGTACCTCGTCGGTACCGTCGGCGAGGAGGCTGGCGGGCTGATCGGGGCCCATCGGTTCGCCGAGTGGGCCGCCGACGGCGGGATCCGGCTCGACCAGTTGGTCGTGGCCGAACCGACCCTGTGCGCGCCGGTCCACGGTCACCGGGGCGGCGTGGGGCTCGAGATCACCGTGTCGGGCGTGGCGGCCCACTCCTCCAAGCCGGAGCTCGGGGCCAACGCCATCACCGCCGCCGCCCGGATCATCACCGCCTTCGATCATGCCCACGACCAACTGACCGCGGCGGAGCCGACCACCGACGTCGGCAACGGAACGCTGAGCGTGACGACGATCGAGGGCGGCCTGGCCCGCAACATCATTCCCGATGCGTGCCGGCTCTATGCCGGGCGACGCACCGCACCCGGCGAGGACCCCGATCAGGTGTTCCAGGAGTTGACCGAGCTGGCCCGCGAAGCTGCGGCCCCGCTTCCGGTCACGGTGGAGATGAGCAACGGGCGGGGAAGCACCGGGTTCTATCAGCAGCCCGACTGCGAGCTGGTCACGATCCTCGCCGAGTTGGGGGGCGAACGCCCAGCGACCGCCGGCTATGGCAGCAACGCCCTCGTGTACGACGACATCGCCGATCAGATCGTCGTCTTCGGCCCCGGGTCGATCGACCAGGCCCACAAGGCCGTCGAGTGGATCGCCATCGCCGAGCTCGATCGCGCCGCCGAGATCTATGCTCGATGGCTATCGACGGAGGGGGCGGCGGCGGCCCCCGGCCGGGGCCAGACAATCCCGTAAGTCATACTTCCCGACGATTCCCGCGGCGGCGGGACTACGGGTAGACATCGAGTAGTTAGATGTAGTTGTCACCTCCTGGTGGCAATACCGTGGCTGTTGGCGACCCTGATCGCTGACGACACCCCGAGCAACACCGACACGATGGCCCTGTACCAACGACGCGACGCAGCAGGAAGAACCCGGTTCCTCCTAGCTCTCACGCTGTCGACTCTGACGGCGATCGCTGTTGCCGCGCCCTTGGCCATCGAAGCGGTGCAGGCCGACGAACCGACGTTCACCGCGGATGGGCCGAACGGTGGCGGCGCCGACGATGTGGCCCTCCCCGACCGATCCCTCGACACCTCGGGGGGCGACCTCGGCGGTATCGACGCCCGGCCTCATGCCAAGGGTCAGGGGCAAACCTCGAAGTCCGACGAGCCCGGGAGTCCGACGACGACGCCCGAGCCGGCCCCGGCCGACGAGACGGCATTGACCAACCCGGAAACAGAGCCGACCACCACGGTTCCCGACACGACCACGACGACGGACCCGGCCGCGCCGACCGATCCGACCGACCCCGGCGACACCACGACCACCACCGAGGACCCGGACGCGACGACGACCACGACCGATGACGAGACGACGTCATCGTCCGGTCCGTCGACGTCGCTCGGCGAGCAGGAGACCACGACCACCACCGAGGAGACCACCACGTCGACCTCGGAGGGTGGCGAGGAGACCACCACCTCGACCTCCCAGCCCTGACGGGTCGGGAGCCGGCGAGCCCATCGGGCCGGCCTGGGAGCGTCGACATCTCAGCCGCTACGATCGATGTGGGCGGCGATGGAGCTGCCCCGTCCGCCTTCCCGTCGCACCGGCCGGCTCCGATGTCCGATCCGTTCCCCAATCCTCGGTCTCCGGCGTCCGGCGACGGCCTGCCCGACGACTGGGGCGCCCCTCGCTGGGGTGCCCCACCGACGCCACCCCAGCAGCCGGCCCGGACGGCAGGGGCCGATCTCAGGGGAGACGACGGAAGCCGGGGCTGGACCGGCGAAGCGTCGGAAGGCGTCTCGCCCGGACCGTGGCGCGCCAGCCAGGCTCGGACCGCGATGCTGTTCTCGGCGCTGGGGCTGGTCTGCTGCGGTGTGCCAGCCATGATCGGTGTCCTGATGGCGCTCGTCGAGATCCGTGCGATGCACCGAGGGGCAACCGACCCGGCCGATATCGGCACCGCACGGGGGGCCCTGCTGCTCGGATCGTTCGCAACCGCACTCTGGCTCGCCGGTGTACTGTTCTGGGTGGTTGCGGCCACGGCGACGATGGGGGGCTGAGCAACGTGATGACCACCACCGCACCGGGCTTGGCGACCTGGCACCGGTACGGCCTCGTTGGGGCCGGCGTGATCGTTCTGGGGCTCACCGCCTCAGGCGACGACGGCCCGGTCCTCTGCCCGTTCCGGATCTGCACCGGCGGCTACTGTCCCGGCTGCGGGATGACCCGGGGTATCGGGGCAGCGCTGCGGGGTGATCTGGTCGGCAGCTGGCGGCATCACCCGTTCGTGCTCGTGGCGGCGATCCAGGTGGCGATCGTGCTCGCCGTGTGGGCGGTGGTCGATCCCGAGCGATGGCGGTCGCTCCGAGCCAGGAGCTCGGTGCTGGTGGCGGCGAACGCAGCGGTCGTCGTCGGCATTTGGGGTTTCCGATTGGCGACCGGGGCCATCCCGGCCCCCTTCCTGTGACCGCCCCCGACGCCACCGATGGGTCGGGCGGTCAGCGACCGGCGAGCCGACGCCCACCGCCCGAGCGGCGGGGTCCCCGCTGGGAGACCCCGCCGGCGCTTGCCGACCTCATGGGGTCGGTCTCGGGCAACGACCTCAACGGCCACGGGGATACCGAACCCCGCCGCCCGACCGAGGTGATGTGGAACTGGCAGAAGCAGTTTCCGCACCGGGGGGTGCAGGAGCTGATCGCCACCCGCCACCGCGACCATCCCGACATCGCCAAGGTGCTCCGCTTCGGGAGTCGGGACCGCTACGAACCGCCGCCGGTTGCTGCCGAGCGGGTCGAACGGTCACCCGCTGCATGGATGGAGGCCGTCACCGATCGTGCGCTTCACCATGCCGAGTTCCCGGTCGACGATCTTGGTGTGGCGGCGATCGACCCCTCGTGGGTCTTCGAGGATCGCAACGTCGAGGAGCCCTTCGCCATCGTCCTGGTCGTCGAGATGGACTACGACGAGTTGGCCACCGCCCCCGAGTGGCCGGCCAGCGCTGAGGTCCAGCGGGCCTACAACCGTGGCACGTATGCCGCCCGGGCGCTGGCCGATTGGATCCGGGAGCAGGGCTACCAGGCTCGGGGTCACGGCGGCCCCGAAGGGGGCCCGCTGCTTCTGATCCCCCCAGCGATCGAGGCGGGATTGGGGGAGCTGGGCAAGCACGGTTCGATGATCCACCCTCGCCTCGGATCGCGGTTCCGGCTGGCCGTGGTCCTCACCGACCTCCCGCTTCGACCCGACGAACGTCGACGGTTCGGGGCCGACGAGTTCTGTTGGGACTGCCGTGTCTGCATCGACGCCTGTCCACCGGGAGCAATCTTCTCGACCCGCCAGCTCGTCCGGGGTGAGGAGAAGTGGTACGTCGACTTCGATCGGTGCCTCCCCTACTTCGCCGAGACCTACGGCTGCGCCGTCTGTCTCGCCGTCTGCCCCTGGAGCACGCCGGGAGAAGCGGAGCGCCTGGTGGGGACGATGAGCCGCAAGCTGGCCCGCCGAGCGGCCCGTGAGACCGGGCAGGGCGGCGCCGCCGACCGCTGACCTCGCCGCTTCGCCGGCGTCAGGACGGGGAGGGAACCGAGGGTGGTGCCAGGAGCCCGAGGGCGTCCTTCAGCTCCAGCACTCGGAGCACCGCAGCGTCGAGCAGGGCGACCTCGAGCCGGCCGCTCGACACGGCGGCGATGAGGGCGTCGTAGGCCGTCGGGAGATCGGGCGGGTAGAGCATGACGTCGGCCCCGGCGGCGACCGCCTCGACGACCAGGTCGCCCGGATCGATGGTCGACACGGCGCCCATGTTGAGGGCGTCGGTCATGACCACGCCATCGAAGCCGAGCTCACCGCGGAGCTCCTGGTCGATCAGGATCGGTGAGATCGTGGCCGGCGTCGACGACGGGTCGATGGCGGGGAGGGCGAGGTGGCCGACCAGGACGATGGCGACGTCGGAGGCGATGGCCGCTTCGAAGGGGAACCGCTCTCGGTCGATCCAGACCGTCTCGCTGATCGTCAACTCGGGCAGGCTGACGTGGGAGTCGACCTCGGTGGCTCCGTGGCCCGGCCAGTGCTTGACGGCGGCGGCGACCCCCGACCCCTGGAGCCCGCTGATGGCTGCGGTCACCATGTCGGCGACCACCGCCGGGTCTGAGCCGTAGGAGCGGTTGCCGATCGCCCCGCTCGTCCCCGGCTCGGCCAGGTCGGCCACCGGGGCCAGCACGACGTTGACCCCCTGGGCCGAGACCTGACGGCCGGTGAGGTAGCCGGCTTCCTCGACCGCGGCCTGGTCACCGGACAGCAGAGCTGCCGGCGGGAAGACGGTGACCCCGTCGGTGATCCGGTTGACCCGGCCCCCTTCCTGGTCGACCGCGACCAGGAGCCCGATGCCGGTGTCGGCCAAGGCGGCCCGCTGCAGCTCGGCCGACAGGCTGCCTACCTGGGTGGCGTCCACGATGTTGTGACCGAGGTACATGATCCCGCCCAGGTGGTAGGCGTCGACGATCTCGGCCGGCGTCCGGTAGCCGAACACGTCGATGTTGCGCCGCCCGTCGGTCTCGGTGACGGCCGACGCATCGTCGCCCCATACGACCGGCATGAACAGCTGGCCGACCTTCTGTTCGAGGGTGAGGGTCGCCAGGAGCTCTTCGGCGGCGCTGGGACCCGCCGGGTCGGCCTCCTGAGGCGTGGTCACGGTCCGCTCATCGGCCGGGGCGGTCGCCGCCGGCTCGGACTGCAACCACTGGGCCGGGTCATCGGGGCTGGCGGCGCTGCTGGTGGCGCAGCCGACGAGGGCCAACGCCAGGGCGATGACGGTGGCGACGGTCGCCGCCATCTGCTCCGATCGTGGTCGACTGGGGGATGTCCGGGCAACCGCCCCAGGCGGCACGGCGGAGGTTCGCACCCCCTGAGCGTAGGATCTGCTCATGGCAAAAACAGACTGGAACCCGGTATTGCGGGCCGAGCTGTCCAAGCCTTACTGGTCCGAGCTGCAGCAGTTCGTCCAGGATGAACGGGCGGCCCATGAGGTCTACCCACCGCACGATGAGGTCTTCGCAGCCCTCCACCTCACGCCTTATGCCAACGTGAAGGTACTGATCCTCGGCCAGGACCCCTACCACGGGCCCGGTCAAGCCCATGGCCTGTGCTTCTCGGTCCGACCCCCGGTGCCACCACCGCCGTCGCTCCAGAACATTTTCGTCGAGCTACGGGACGACCTCGGCATCGAGCCGCCCGGACACGGCTGCCTGACCGCGTGGGCGGAACAGGGGGTCCTGTTGCTCAACGCCACCCTGACGGTCCGGGCCCACAAGGCCGGCTCTCACCAGAAGCAGGGCTGGGAGACGTTCACCGATCAGGTGATCGCCGCGGTGAACGACAAGCCCGACACCGTGGTGTTCGTGTTGTGGGGCTCCTACGCCCGCCGGAAGAAGCAGCTGATCGACGGGACCCGTCACGTGGTGATCGAGTCCCCGCACCCGTCGCCGCTTTCGGCTCACCGAGGGTTCTTCGGATCCCGACCGTTCTCCCGAATCAACGATGCGTTGGAGGCTGCCGGTCGCGAGGCGATCGACTGGCGACTCCCGGCCGAGGGGTAGGGACATCGGGCCGGGCGTCGGGCCGATCAGTACATCGACTCCGAGGACTCGCCGGCCGTACCGCTCCTGGCCTTCTTCAGCGCGGCGACCGCACCCGAGACCATGGCCGCCGAGTCGCTGGTGACGGTGACCATCTGGAACCCCTGGGCGAGGCGTTTCGGGGCGACTTCGGGTACGGAGTGGATGCCGGCGGCGATCCCTCGGGCTTTGCAGCCGGCGAGGACGGCGTCGAGCGCCTCGTTGAACGACGCGGCCTCCTGGTCGCTTCCCGGTGGGAGACCGAGCGTGATGCTGAGGTCGGCGGGGCCGATGTAGACGGCGTCGATCCCCTCGACGTCGAGGATCGCGTCGAGGTTGCCGATCGCCTCGGCGGTCTCGATCATCGGGATGCAGGCGACGGCGTCGTTGGCCTTGGCGGCGTAGCCGGCACCGAAGACCCGGGCGGCCCGGATCGGCCCGAAGCTGCGAGCGCCCGCCGGGGCGTAGCGGCAGGCCCGAACGGCGGCCTCGGCCTCGGCTCGGGTGTTGACCATGGGGATGATGACACCCATGGCGCCAGCGTCGAGGACCTTCCCGATGATGCCCGGCTCGTTCCACGGGACCCGGCACGTGACCACTGCCTCGGTGCCGGCCAGGGCCTGCATCACGGGGACCGCCTCGGTGTAGTCGATCAGACCGTGCTGGAGGTCGAGGTTGATGTAGTCGAAGTCGACGTCGCCCAGCATCTCGGCGGTGGCCGTATTCGGCGTCGAGATCCAGAGCCCGAGGGTCTGGTCGCCTCGCCGCCAGGCGTTCTTCAGGGCGTTGGTTGATTCGTTGGTCACGGCCCCGAACGTAGCCTCGCCAACCGGCGGAGAGCACTTCTCGGACGGTGGACGGGGAGGGCGAAGAGGGCGAGGAGGATCGGGTAGATCTCGAGCCGGCCCAGCAGCATGGCAGCGATGCCGACGAGGCGAGCCAGCGGCGAGATGTTCCGGAAGTCAGCGGTCGGCCCGACGTCGCCGAGACCCGGGCCGACGTTGCCGACCAGGGTGGCCGCGGCGGAGAATCCGGTCACGATGTCGGCGCCGGTCAGCACGATCAGGATCCCGGTCGCGCCGAAGGCGGCCAACGCCAGCACGAGGAACCCCAGGACCTTGTTGGCGACCTGGTCCTCGAGGACCGCGTCGCCGATCCGGACCGGGCGGACCATGTTGGGGTGCAGCTGGCGGAGGGTCTCACGATGGGCGACGCTGGCGACGGCGAGGATCCGTATCATCTTGACCCCCCCGGCCGTGGAGCCGGCCATGGCGCCGAGCGGCATGAGCACGAGGAGCACGGCCTGGGCGGCCTGGCTCCACGCCCCGAAGTCGGCGAGGCCGTACCCGGTCGTGGTGACGATGGCGAGGACGGTGAAGCACGCTTGGCGAAGCCCATCGGGGTTGCGGCCGATCCCTTCGGCGGTGAGGAAGACGACCAGGGTCGCCACGGCGACCAGCCCGCAGTAGAGGCGGAACTCGGCCGAACGGAGCAGCGGGGCCGGGTTGCCCCGGATCACCTTGTAGAGGAGGGTGAAGCTCGACCCGGCGATGAACATGGCGACGATGGCGATCCACTCGATGACCGCCGACTCGAAGTGGGCCATCGAAGCGCTGTGGTTGGAGAAACCGCCGGTGGAGACGGTGGTCAGGCTGTGGGACAGCGCGTCGTAGAGGTTCATCCCGGCCCCCAGGTAGGCGAGGGCGAGGACGGCGGTGAACCCGAGGTAGAGGCCCCACAGTCGGCGGGCGGTCTCGGCCACTCGGGGGGTGAGGCGCTCCCCGGTGGGGCCGGGCGCCTCGGCCTGGAGGAGGTCCATGCCGCCGATGCCGACGGTCGGGAGGACGGCGACGACGAGGACGATGACGCCCATGCCACCCAGCCATTGGGTGATGGCTCGCCAGAACAGCACCCCGGCCGACGCGTCCTCGATCGGCCGCAGCACGGTTGCCCCGGTCGTGGTGAAGCCCGAGACCGACTCGAAGAGGGCGTCGATCACGCTGGTCAACGTTCCGGTGACGAGGTACGGGATCGCCCCGACGACGGCCATGGCCAGCCATGCCGAGGTGACCGTGGCGAAGACCTCGATGCGGGCGATCCGGGCAGGGGCGACGGTCAGGCGCCATGCCGTCAGGCCGATCACCACCGCAACGGCACCGATGATCCCGAGCGCGGCGACGTGGGGGCCTCCGTTGATGAGCTCCACCACCGCCGAGACGCCGATGCCGGTGCCGCAAACGGCGACCGCCAGGCCGAGGACGTGGAGCAGCAGGTGGGGTCGAGGTCCGCTCCGGGTCCGGTCGGGCCTGACCGACCGGACCTCCCGGCGGTTCACCGCTCCGGGACGGAGGTCGGTCATCCGGTGAAGATCGCCTTGGCTGCCGAGATGGCCTTCGGGCGTCCGAAGACGATGATGTGGTCGCCAGCTTCGAGACGGGTCCGGCCCCGAACGATCTCGGCGTCGGCGTCAGGCCGGCTGACCGCTCCGATGAGGATGTCGCGGGGCAGGTGGAGATCGGCGACGGTTGCGCCGTCGGCCTTGCTGCCGGCCAGGATCTCGATCTCGTCGACCTCGGAGTCGCTCTCGAGGAACGTGTTGACGGCTGCCCCACCGCGGACCCGTCGCAGGACGGCATTGGCCGACGCCGTCCGGGGGCTCAGGGCTGCATCGACGCCGAACTGCCGGACGAGGGGCAGCAGGGCGAGGCTGTGGAGGACGACGACGGTGAACGCCGTCCCCTCCGCGATGGCGAAGGCGCAGGCCAGGGCATTGGACCCGTCCTCCCCGGTAGCGGCGATGACGGCGTCCATGCTGCCAACGGACTCTTCGAGGAGCAGCTCGGTGTCGGTGACGTCGCCCTCGACCACGACGACCCGCCGCAGCCGCTTCGACAGCGCTTTGGCCCGGGACGGGTCCCGTTCGATGAGCACGACATCGACCCCCTCATCCTGGAGGCGCTCGGCGACGCGTGATCCCACGGCACCACCACCGAGGACCATCACCCGGCGGGGGGTCGAGCCGGCGGCGCCGATCAGTTCCAGCAGCTCGGCCTTGGCCGAGGCTTTGCAGATCACCCGAAGGTGGTCGCCGGGAAGGAGTTGCTGGTCGCCTCGGGGGAGGGTGGTCTCGTTGTTCCTGGTGACCGCGCCGAACAGGAAGTTCCAGTTCGGTTCCATGGCCTGGCCGATCTCGGCCAGATAGCGGTTGGCCAGCGGCGAGCTCTCGCCCAGTACGGCGCCGATCACGACCAGCTCGCCTTGTCCCATCGGATAGACCTCGTCGAGTCCGGTGTTGTGGACCAACGCGTAGATCTCATCGGCGGTGTCGGCATCGGGGTCGACGACCACGTCGGCCCCGACAGCGAGCCGGAGGTTGGCCCCTCCGTCGCCCCGTAGCTCGGCGGACTGGAGCCGGACGATCGTGGTGTCGACCCCGTACTCCTTGGCCAGGAGCGAGGCGATCAGGTTCACCTCGTCGTTTTGGGTGACGGCCGCCAGGATGTCGGCGAACTCGATCCCTGCGGTCTTGAGGTCGGCGGGACTGGTCCCGCTCCCGTTGACCACCTGGACGTCGAGATCGGAACCGAGCGCTTCGGCTTGCCGCTGGTCGATCTCGACCACCACGACGTCGATCCCTTCGGCCCGGAGCCGCTGGGCCAGGAACCACCCGACCTCGCCAGCGCCGACGATGACGACATGCACAGCTCCAGGATGGCTGGTCCGACGTCGAATACGGCGCTTTCGCTCGGTTTCGTCACGGGAGCGCCAGGTGGCCGATCAGCCGGACAACACCGCGTCGGCCCGACCAAAGCTCTCGCCGGCGTCGAGGCAGAACGCCCACCGGTCGCCGCCGTCGATCACGGTCAGCCCTCCCGGGACCTCCAACACGGCGACGTAGCACCCCGGAGCGGCATCGAACCCGTAGCGGCCATCGCCATCGGTGGTGGTGACGGCCACCAGCTGGTTGGGCCCGCCGTCGCCATCGGTGTCGAGCCACAGTCGTACGGTCAGCCCCCCCAGTCCGGGACCGTCCCAGCGGTCCCGGGTCATCCGGTCGCCGATGAAGACGAGCTCGCCCGCCGGCGGCACCGGTGGGGGCGTGGTCGTCGTGGTCGTCGTCGTGGTGGTGGACGTCGTGGGAGGCCGGGTGGTCGTCGTGGCCGGTGGCCTCGTGGTCGTCGTGGCGCCTGGCGTCGTCGCCGGCACCGAGACCGACGACCCGGGCCCGACCGGGGCACCCGGATCCGGGACCGGGGTCGATGTCGATGTCGATGTCGGTGGGAGCCGGCGGTGCCACCGAGATCGTCGCGGCGGTCGGGATCAGCCGAGATCGGCTCGTCGAGGGCCGATCGCTCCTGACCGTCGGCGCCGGCGTCGTCATCGGGCGACACGACCGGGTCGCCGGCGGCGGTCAGCTGCTCGGCCGGCTCGAGGCGCGACCGATAGGCCAGGTAGGCGGTGCCCCCGATCAGGACGAGGAACACCAGTGTCATCGGCAGTCGCCAGCGATTGGTCCAGGCGAACAGTCGCTCGATGTCCACGGGTGACCACGGTACCGCGCCGGCTCCGTCGGGGCCCCGCGGGCACGGGGCGGGGCCGTCACACGACGGTGGCCATCACCTGCTTCAGGAGCGCGTCGAAGATGGTGGCCAGCTCACGGCCCTGGGCTCCGAAGGAGTGGATCGGCGAGCGTTCGTGGTGGGCCTGGTTGACGATGACCCGCTGCGGGATGTGAGGGTCCCACACGCTGTCGGAGCCGACCATCTTCTTCAGCTCCTCGATGCGTTCCCGGGCAGCCGATGAGACCGACGGCACCCGGTTGAGCACGACACCGGCGAGGTCGAGCTTGTCGTTGTCGGCCGACCAGACCTCCTCGATGAGGTCGAGCACCGGTCCGACCCCTCGCAGCCCGAAGATCGACGGTTCGACGATGAGCACCGCGCCCGACGCTGCGGCCAGCCCGTTGGTCGTGTTGAGACCGAGCGACGGGGCGCAGTCGATCAGCACCAGCTCGAAGTCGTCGGCGACACCCTTGAGGGCTTTGGCCAGTCGGCGCCGACCGGCGGCGTTGCGGGTGTCGGCCTCTCGCTCGGTGAGATCCCCTGCGGCGGGAAGCAGCCAGACGTCGCTCCCCCATCCGGACTCCACGATCATGTCCTTGGCGGCACCGGTCTTGCCGGATGCGAGCGCGTCACCGGTCCCCAGGAACTCGCGGGATGGATCGACACCGAGTGCCCAGGTGGCGTTGGCCTGGGCGTCGAGGTCGACGACGAGCGTCCTGGTCTGGCTGGCCCACGCCGCCGAGGCCAATCCGAGGGTCACCGTCGTTTTGCCGACCCCGCCCTTTTGATTGAGAACCGCAACCGTCTTGGACATAGCCATGTATCTTCGCAGCGCACGGCGGCGACTGCTACCTGGGCGCGAACCGCTTCCGATGACGGGATGGCGTTTCTGACCAGGTCAAACGGCGACCGATCGATCGGGCCCGATCTGGAACCAGCCGACCCCGTGCCAACCGACTGGAACTCGGCGAAGGATCAGGAACTCGCCAAATGGCGCCGGGCGGCTTCGTGGCCGATGGCGTCGTCGCGGAGGTCGAGGTTGTTTGCCCCCATCGAGTCGACGAGCGCCCGGAGACTGGCGATCTCCGACTCGTGAGCGTCGCGCTTGCGACGGGCCGCCGTCAGCGCCCCGTCGGCCCTGGCGATCAGGGTGCGGAGACTCGCGATCTCTGCCTGGAGCTCGGCGTTCTGCTGCATCAGCTCGTTCTCGGAGGGGATGGCGCTCGGAGGTCGACGCTCGGAGACCCGGGTGTCGAGCTTCTCGCCCGACCGATAGGCGAACAGGTCGTTCACCGCCTGGGTCCGCTGTCGCTCGATCTTCTTGCGACTCTCGATCAGCTTCTTGATCGTCTTCTGATGACGACGGTCGAGAAGCCACACGAAAAAGCATCCAATCAAGATGCCGATCGCTGCCCCAATCGCTACTTGCGCAATGTCCATCTGGTATCCATCTCCGCCGTAGTCAGTCGCTCACAGGTTCGGGACCCAAAGGCCACGGATCCGATCGCACACCCTGCATTCCGTGAGACGCCTTCTTGCCACACTGCCACTGCGCCGTCGTGTCGCCTACGCTGCGAGCTTACCGAAATCGTAACGAGACACATCAAGCTTGTCCATCCAAGATCCGGGATGTCCGCTGGGAGTGGCGCTGCAACCAAGGGGACAACGCGCGTTGTCGTAACGTGAATGCAATATTTTGCGCGTCACACCCGACGTTCGTGGGCATCCGGGAACGCACCGGGCCTCTTCGAACGAAGCGTACTTGGCGTGGCGGCTGCGCGCTTTGAGTGATCCCCATCGGGAGTGCCAGGCCGCCCGAATCACACCGACCGGGTGAGCGTACTAGCGTCTACCAGGTGAATCTTGCAAGACCAGGCGTTCGGTCGAACCCCGTCAGGCCGAGCCCGGC
Source organism: Acidimicrobiales bacterium (assembly GCA_965262175.1). Lineage (GTDB taxonomy): Bacteria > Actinomycetota > Acidimicrobiia > Acidimicrobiales > SZUA-35 > CADEDH01. Next base: position 579,516 of record CBDHES010000002.1, read on the forward strand.
GTTCGTGATCGTCGTGGCTGCGACCATCCTCGGCCTGTGGCTGTGCGTGGCGCTTCCCATCGATGCTGGCCTCGCCACCTTCTTCTTCGTGCTGAGCGGGTGGATCCTGTCGTTGATCCTCCACGAGTTCGCTCACGCGTTCACCGCCTGGCGGGGCGGTGACCAGTCGGTGGTGGCCAAGGGCTACCTCCGGCTCGACCCTCGCCGCTACGCCAACCCGGTCACCTCGATCGCCCTGCCGCTGCTGTTCGTGATCCTCGGTGGGTTCGGCCTGCCCGGCGGGGCGGTGTGGATCAACACCCGTGCATTGCGGTCGCCGGCCATCCGGTCGCTGGTCTCGCTGGCCGGACCAGCGACGAACCTGGCGCTCGCCGCCGCCTGCCTCGTCCCGCTCGCCGCGGGCACGATCGACGTCGAGGCTCGCCCGGTACTGGCCGAGGCCGTGGCGTTCCTCGGTTTCCTGCAGATCACGGCGTTCGTGCTCAACATGCTCCCGGTGCCGGGCCTCGACGGCTATGGCGCCATCGAGCCGTTCCTGCCCCAGGGCTTCCGGGAGCTGATGGCCCCGGTGCGACAGTGGGGCCTTCTGCTGCTGTTCGGGGTCCTGTGGTACGTCGACGGCGCCAGTCGCATCTTCTGGGACACGATCCTGTGGCTGGTCGAGTGGTTCTCGGTCGACCCCGACCTGGCGATCGACGGGCTGGACCGGTTCCGGTTCTGGCTCTGATCGGAGATCCCGAGCCCGCTCAGCCCCGGTCCCGCTCGGCGACCAGCTCATCGATCTTGTCGGCGACGGCATCGGCGTCGTTGGCCCCGATCATCTCATCGGCCGCCGCCAGCGCGTCGTCGCTGGCGGTCACCATGGCGTAGGAGCGACCGGCCCAGGTGAGCATGGCGACGTCGTTGTGGTTGTCGCCGAAGGCCGCCACCTCATCGCGGGTGATCCCGAGATCGGTGGCGAGCAACTCCAACGCGGTCGCCTTGGTCACCAGGCTGGCCGCCAGCTCGACGAAGCTGAGCCCCGAGTAGCTCACCACCCCGTCGTCTCCGGTGGCGGCGGTCACCGACTCGAGGAGATCGTCGATCGACCTCGTGGTGTCGAACACCAGGAGCTTCTGGACCCGGCGATCGATGAGGTCGATCAGGTCCGTGGTCGGGGGGCTCGTCGGAAGCTGGGGCACGACCTGCTCGAACCCGGCCTCATAGGCGACGTCGTCCTCGAACTCGATGGCGAACCCGGCCGCCGGGAGCTGGCGACGGATGCGGACGACGAGGTCGCGGGCGTGGTCGGGCGGGAGCCAGAAGCCTCGGATGAGCTCGGCCCGCCCCAGATGCCAGGTGACCGACCCGTTGGCGAAGACCCAATGGTCGACGAAATCGAGCTGCTCGATCACGTCGAGTGCAACGACCCGAGGCCGCCCGGTGGCGGGCACGACCTCGATACCGGCGGCCTGGGCTCGACGGATCGCCTCCCGGGTCCGCTCCGAGACCTTGCCGTCGGTCCGGAGCAGGGTGCCGTCGAGGTCGGTGGCGATCATCTTGACCGGGGGGTGAGTCATGCTGCGGCCTCCTTCATCAGCTCCCACAGCGCTGCGACATGGTGCCGCTCGGTCCCCTCGACACCAACCGATACCCGGGCCACCCACCGACCGCCGACGACCGCCGGGGTCAGGTAGGCCCGACCGGAGTCGTTGATGCGGGCCACCCATCGCTGGGTGTGGTCGTCGATCTCCGACGCCGAGGCGGCGGGCGGCTCGTGACGCACGCACAGGGTCTGGAGAGGGACCGGGGCGAGGACGCGCCAGTCGGGTTCGGCTTCGATCTGGGTGGCGAGCCACTGGGCGTTGTCGAGGTCGCGTCGAACCCGAGCCCGAATCGACTCAACGCCGTCGATCGCCAGGTGGAACCAGAGCTTGAGGGCCCGGAACCGTCGGCCGAGCGGAATCCCCCAGTCGCGGTACTGGGTGACCTCACCGTCGCGAGCCGATCGCAGGTAGGTCGGGTTGGTGGACATGACCCGTACGAGATGCTCGACGTCGCGGACGTAGAACAGTGAGGTGTCGAGCAGGGTTCCCATCCACTTGTGGGGGTTCCAGCTGATCGAGTCTGCGCCTTCGACGCCGTCCCACAACGATCGCAGCTCGGGGACGAGCATGGCGGTGCCGGCCATCGCCGCGTCGACATGGACCCAGGCGTCATGCGGCCGCGCCACCTCGACGATCGCGTCGACGGGGTCGATGGCCGTCGAGCCGGTAGTTCCGACCGACGCCACCACTGCGGCGGGTTCGAGTCCGGCCGCAACGTCGTCCGCCATGGCGGTGGCGAGCGCTTCGGGGAGCATGGCCAGCGTGGTGTCGTCGGTCGCCACAACTCGGAGGTGGTCACCGCCGTACCCGGCGAGCAGGGCCGCTTTGCGGACCGACGAGTGTGCCTCGGGCGTCGTGTACACGACCGGTGGTCGATCGATGCGGGCCAGGCCTCCACCGACCTGGGAATGGTCGGTGGCCCGCTCGCGGGCGGCGAGGAGGGCCACGAGGCAGGCGGTCGAGGCGGTGTCGTGGATCGTGCCGGACCAGGCGTCCGACAACCCGGTCAGCTGACGTAGCCAGTCGCAAGTGACCTCTTCGACCTCGGTCAGTGCCGGACAGCTCTCCCAGGAGATGCCGAGGCCACCGATCCCCGACGACGCCAGATCGCCGAGCACCGAGGCCAGCGAGGCGTTCGAGGGGAACCAGCCGAAATGCATCGGGTGCTGGACCATCGTCACGCCGGGGACCACCACCCGATCGAGCTCGGCCAGCATGTCTGCCACCTCGACCGGCTCGTCCGGCGGGGTGGACGGGAACGCGGCTGCCACCTCACCCGGCCCGACCTGGGCTTTCACCGGGCGTTGCTCGATCGTCGAACGGTAATCGGCGATCCAATCGACGAGGAGATGGCCGGCGTGGCGAAACTGCTCGGGAGTCATAGCGCCGCCCACGGTAGGTAGGCGGCCCCCCTGTTTGCGAGCGCGGGCCGATGCGTTGCAAATCAGCTCCTGCGCCCCCAGTGTTGTGTCATGACAACCAACGACAGGATCGAGCGGGTTGGCGTCGTCGGAGGCGGGCTGATGGGCTCGGGAATCGCTGAGGTGTCGGCTCGGTCCGGCATGGACGTGATCGTCGTCGAGGCCGGCCCTGAGGCGGCCGAGGCGGCGAGGTCCCGGATGGAGAGGTCGCTGAACCGGGCGGCCGGTGCCGGCAAGTTGGCGGGTGAGCCGGGGGAGGTCCTGGCCCGGGTCGGCTTCTCGACCGACATCGGCGACCTGGCCGACCGTCAGGTGGTCGTCGAAGCGATCGTCGAGGACGAGACGGCCAAGACGGCGGTGTTCGAGGCGATCGACAAGGCGGTCGCCTCCCCCGATGCCGTGCTCGCATCGAACACCTCGTCGATCCCGATCATGAAGCTGGCGATGGCCACCACTCGACCGGAGAACGTCGTCGGGATCCACTTCTTCAACCCCGTACCGGTGCTGAACCTCGTCGAGCTGGTGACGTCGCTCCACACGTCGGACGAAACGATCGCGACCGCCCATACCTTCGCCGTCGACCAGCTGGGCAAACACGCCATCACCTCGAAGGACCGGGCCGGGTTCATCGTCAACGCCCTGCTGATCCCCTACCTGCTGTCGGCGATCCGGATGTTCGAGTCCGGGTTCGCCTCCAAGGAGGACATCGACCAGGGTATGGAGACCGGGTGCGCCCATCCGATGGGGCCGCTCCGACTCGCCGATCTGATCGGCCTCGACACCACGATGGCCGTTGCCGAGTCGCTGTACGACGAGTTCCGGGAGCAGCTCTACGCCCCGCCTCCGCTCCTGGCCCGGATGGTCGAAGCGGGGCTGCTCGGCCGGAAGACCGGCCGCGGCTTCTACGACTACTCCTGAGGGGTCCTCCGCCGGGCCACGCTTCGGCGGCCGTTCGATGCGGCCGCCGAAGCTTCCTCACCGCCGTAGGGATCAGTTCCAGGGATCGTCGTCGGAAGAGGCGTTGAGGTAGGTCTCCCGGGTTGGACGGTGATAAGGCTCGGTGAGCGGGAACCGCTCGATCAGGTCTTCCGCCTGCTCGATCCACCGGTCACGCTCGATCCGCCCCTGGAAGGAAAGGGCTTCGTTCACCGTTGCGACCTGGTCCTCGGTGAGGTTGGCGAGTTGCTCCCAGGTCTGGATGCCGAACCCGTTCAGCGTCCCTTCCAGGACCGGTCCGATGCCGTTGACCACCTTGAGATCGTCTCGGTGGGCGGCGCCGGCCGTGCCGAGCGACGTGGTGCCCGAGCGCCACCGGCGCACGTACCGCCGACCCTCCCGGTCGGTTCGAGGTGCTGCCTTCTTGGTGGCTGCCTTCTTGGTGGCTGCCTTCTTGGCCGGAGCCGCCTTCTTGGCCGGAGCCGGTGCCGCCGCCACATCAGGATGACCCTGAGCAAGCAGAGCCTTGGCGCCACCGATCCAATCATCCCGTTCGATCCGACCCGGGAAGACCTCCAACGCCCCACTCACCATCTCAACATCAGCCGGACTGAACGCCGCGATCTGCTCCCAGGTCTGAATACCAAACCCATTCAACGTCCGCTCCATCACCGGACCGATCCCCTTGATCACCTTCAAATCATCAACATGATCCGCACCCGGCGTCCCCAACGACGTCGTACCCGACCGCCACGAACCCGACGCAACCAACGACTCAACCTCAGCCACCCCCAACGGCCCCGACAAACCACCCGACACCACCGAAGCCGCCTTCTTCGCCGCAGCCGCCTTAGCCGGAGCCTTCTTGGCCGCCGAGCCGCCTTCTTGGCCGGAGCAACGCCTTCTTCGCTGCTGCCTTCTTGGCCGGAGCCGCCTTCTTGGCCGGAGCCGGTGCCGCCGCCACATCAGGATGACCCTGAGCAAGCAGAGCCTTGGCGCCACCGATCCAATCATCCCGTTCGATCCGACCCGGGAAGACCTCCAACGCCCCACTCACCATCTCAACATCAGCCGGACTGAACGCCGCGATCTGCTCCCAGGTCTGAATACCAAACCCATTCAACGTCCGCTCCATCACCGGACCGATCCCCTTGATCACCTTCAAATCATCAACATGATCCGCACCCGGCGTCCCCAACGACGTCGTACCCGACCGCCACGAACCCGACGCAACCAACGACTCAACCTCAGCCACCCCCAACGGCCCCGACAAACCACCCGACACCACCGAAGCCGCCTTCTTCGCCGCAGCCGCCTTAGCCGGAGCCGCCTTCTTGGCGGAGCCGCCTTCTTGGCCGGAGCCGCCTTCTTGGCCGGAGCTGCCTTCTTGGCGGCTGCCTTCTTGGCCGGAGCCGGCAGTCGGTCTGCCGCCTCCAGTTCGCGAAGTCGACGCTCCAAGTCGGCGATCGTCAGATCGCGTTCCGGGACGAGCCGTGCAGTGGCCTCTGCCGCTTCAAGGCGATCTCGGAGTCCGGAGGTCGCGTCGAGCTCCATCTGCGCAGCGTCGAGTGTCCATGTCAGTTCGTCGCCCCGCTCCATGGCAGCAGCGAGGAGACGCTCCAGGTCATCAGCCCGGTCGGCTCGGCTCCGTAGCTCGGCATCGGCCTGCTGGAGCTGTGCAAGGTCCGCTTCGAGTCGGGAAACATCGGCGGCGCTGGACTGCGCCACTTCGAGAGCCTCGGCCAACCGGTCGGCATCGGCACGCGAGGTCGACAGCTCGGCTTCAAGGTCGACGACACGCAAGGCATCGGCCTTCGCTGCGACCAGTTCGGCCTGAAGGGGCTCGATGCGCTCAGCATCCGATCGGGCAGCAGCCAACTCAGCTTCCAAGCCACCAACCCGGTCGCCTTCAGCCCGAGCGGCAGCCAACTCAGCTTCCAAGCCGCTCAGACGATCGACCTCAGCGCGAGCAGCAGCGAGATCAGCCTCGAGACCACCAACCCGGTCAGCGTCGGCCTTGAACCCGAACATCGAGGTCTCGACCTCGCCCAACCGGTCGACCTCGGCGCGAGCAGCAGCGAGATCAGCCTCGAGACCACCAACCCGGTCAACCTCGGCCCGAGCAGCAGCCAACTCAGCTTCCAAACCACCAACCCGGTCAGCCTCAGCCCGAGCAGCGGCAAGATCACCCTCAAGACCACCAACCCGATCAGCCTCAGCCCGAACGGCAGCCAACTCAGCTTCCAGGCCGCTCAGACGGTCAGCTTCGGCCCGAGCAGCAGCGAGATCAGCTTCAAGACCACCAACCCGATCAGCCTCGGCGCGGACAGAAGCCAACTCGGCTTCCAAACCGCTCAGACGATCGGCTTCGGCCCGAGCCGCAGCGAGATCAGCCTCAAGACCACCAACCCGATCAGCCTCAGCCCGAGCAGCAGCGAGATCAGCCTCAAGACGATCACCAGCCCGAGCAGCCGATCAGCCTCAGCCCGATCAGCCTCAGCCCGAGCCGCAGCGAGATCAGCCTCAAGACCACCAACCCGATCAGCCTCAGCCCGAACGGCAGCCAACTCAGCTTCCAGGCCGCTCAGACGGTCAGCTTCGGCCCGAGCAGCAGCGAGATCAGCTTCAAGACCACCAACCCGATCAGCCTCGGCCTTGAACCCCAACATCGAGGTCTCGACCTCACCCAACCGATCAACCTCAGCCCGGGCAGCAGCCAACTCGGCCTCAAACCCACTCAACCGATCAGCCTCAGCCCGGACAGAAGCGAGATCAGCCTCAAGACCACTCAACCGATCAACCTCAGCCCGAGCAGCAGCAAGATCAGCCTCCAAACCGGTCAAACGGTCAGCTTCGGCCCGAGCAGCAGCAAGATCAGCCTCAAGACCACCAACCCGATCAGCCTCAGCCCGAGCAGCAGCAAGATCAGCCTCCAAGCCGCTCAGGCGATCGGCTTCGGCACGGACGGCAGCCAACTCGGCTTCCAAACCATCAACCCGGTCAGCCTCGGCCTTGAACCCCAACATCGAGGTCTCGACCTCACCCAACCGATCAGCCTCAGCCCGAGCAGCAGCAAGATCAGCCTCAAGACCACCAACCCGGTCAGCCTCGACCCGAGCGGCATCCAACTCGGCTTCCAAACCGCTCAACCGATCAGCCTCAGCCCGAGCAGCAGCAAGATCAGCCTCAAGACCACCAACCCGATCAGCCTCGGCCTTGAACCCCAACATCGAGGTCTCGACCTCACCCAACCGATCAACCTCAGCCCGGGCAGCAGCCAACTCGGCTTCCAAACCGCTCAACCGATCAGCCTCAGCCCGAGCAGCAGCAAGATCAGCCTCAAGACCACCAACCCGGTCAGCCTCGGCCTTGAACCCCAACATCGAGGTCTCGACCTCACCCAACCGGTCGACCTCGGCACGGGCGGCAGCGAGATCGGCCTCAAGACCACCAACCCGATCAGCCTCGGCCCGAGCGGCAGCCAACTCGGCTTCCAGACCACCAACCCGATCGGCTTCGGCCCGAGCAGCGGCAAGATCACCCTCGAGACCACTCAATCGATCGGCCTCGGCGCGAACAGAAGCCAACTCGGCTTCCAAACCATCAACCCGCTCAGCGTCGGCCTTGAACCCCAACATCGAGGTCTCGACCTCACCCAACCGGTCGACCTCAGCCCGAGCAGCAGCAAGATCAGCCTCAAGACCACCGACCCGATCAGCCTCAGCACGGGCAGCAGCAAGATCAGCCTCGAGACCACTCAACCGATCAGCCTCAGCCCGAGCAGCAGCGAGATCAGCCTCGAGACCACCAACCCGATCAGCCTCAACACGGACAGAAGCCAACTCGGCTTCCAAACCATCAACCCGGTCAGCGTCGGCCTTGAACCCCAACATCGAGGTCTCGACCTCACCCAACCGGTCGACCTCGGCACGGGCAGCAACAAGGTCAGCCTCAAGACCACCCAAACGATCAACCTCAGCCCGAGCAGCAGCGAGATCAGCCTCAAGACCACCCAAACGATCAACCTCGGCCCGAGCAGCAGCGAGATCAGCCTCAAGACCACCGACCCGGTCAGCGTCGGCCTTGAACCCCAACATCGAGGTCTCGACCTCACCCAACCGGTCGGCCTCGGCACGGACGGTGGCCAACTCGGCCTCCACCTGTGGGAGACGTTCGGCCTTCACCCGGAGCTCGGCTGCCTCGGTCCGAAGTCGGTCGGCGTCTCGGAGCTGCGCCTGCAGAGCGGTCACCCGAGTCTCCAGCTCCGGGACGAGGTCGGCCCGTTCCTTCGCGTCGTCGAGCTGGCCCTCCATCTCGGCGAAGCGCTCCAACCTGCCGGTGAGCGCCAGGTTGTCTTCCTCGAGCTGCACCGCGCGGTCGTGGCTCTCGGTCAGCTCACCGAGGCGCAGCCGCAGGCGTTGCGTCTCGGCTTGGGCCTCGAGGCGACGTCGCTCGGCCTCGGCGATCTCGATACGTCGTCGCCACCACCAGAACAGGAGGCCGATCGCAAGGCCCATCAGGAAGCAAAGCAACAGGGCGAGGAAGATCGTGGTCAGCCACCAGGGCATGAGAAGGTCCTTTCGTGCGGGTCTTGTGGGTGCGCGTCTACCGGCCGATGACTGATCACTCGATCAGCTCCCACTCGATGCGCCGGTTGCGCTGTTTGTCTTCTTGCGTGATCTCGGGGTCGACCTTCAGCTCCGTCTCGCCCCGACCCTCGGTCTCGAGCCGTTCCGGATCGACGCCCTCGACGTCGACGAGATAGTCGAAGACCGCCTGCGCTCGACGTTCGCTTAGCGCGAGGTTCTGGGCGGCGCCACCGTCGGTGTCGGTATGACCGACGACGCGGAGCCGGCCCGCATCGGGATTGGCGTTGATCAACGCGGCGGCCTCCACGAGCGTCGGCACCGACTCATCGCGGATCGTTGCCTGCAGGGTGTCGAACTCGATGGGGTCCAGTTCGAACAGGGCGTTCAGCTGCTGCTCGACCGAGACGACCTCGACCTCGTCGACGAGGTCGAGATCCGCCTGATCAGCGATCGCAGTCGCACCAGCGACCCACTCGGCCCGCTGCTCGTCACTGCTCGCCTGGCCGGCCACGATCAGGGTGCCACCGTCGGTCGTGACGCCATCATCGACGACGATCTCGTCGACGATCTCGCTGTCCTCGAACCGCTCGCCGGCGACGGCCAGCAGCGCATCGGCGGAGGCCCGATCGCCGACCGTCCCGGCCACGACCACCCGGCCCGATCCCGGCGTCAGCGTCACGGCGGCAGGACTCAGGTCCGGTACCGCGGTCGTGGTCGGCGCCGATGTCGACGGCGTCACGTCATCGGGCTCGTCGGCGGCCACGACCTCGTCGGCACCATCGACGGGCTCGGCCAGCAGGCCCTCGACCTCCCAACTGGAGTCGAGCGCCTCGACGGCGGCGACCGCCTCGTCACGGGCGGCGACTTCGGTGAACCCGGTGAGGCGGACATCGAGGCCATCGACCACCTCGACCCGCTCGATGGGGATACCCGCCGCGTCGGCGGCGAGCTGTCGAGCTTCGGCTTGGACCATGCCGCCCACGACACAGGCCTTCACCAAGAGAACGAGGAGGGCCAGTGCGAGCAGGAGCAGCCAGCGACGGGTCACACGGCCGCCGGTCCTCGCCGACTCCACCTCCAGATCCCTCGTCGACTCCACCTCGGTGTCATTCGACGCAACGTTGTCAGTCATCACACTCCACACTCGCCTCAGGCGTACACGGCCACCCACCGCCGCGAACCAGGCGGTGTCGTTCGACGACCGTGGGCACGGCCCGGCTCCGGGTGAACCGTCGTCAGCGGTTCAGGGAACTGGTAGCACCGTACGCAGGTTGTTGACGCATCGCCACCGCCGAAAGTCGCGGCGAACGACCGATCGTGACCAGCATCGTGGGGACCGGGGTCACCGTCCGGCCGGCGGGCCCCGCAGCACCGTCGCCGGACGCGGGTCGGCCGGCCGCCGAAGCGGCCGGCCGACACCGGAACGATTCTCGTGGAGTGAACGTCAGCGGCGAAGCTGCATGAACAACCGCAGCACGTACCAGAACAGGAGCATCACCGAGCCGAAGAGGCTGACGGCCGCCGCGACGTAGGCCCATTCCGGGTAGCGGCGGATGATCTGCTGGGTCTGGTAGAGGATCGAGGCACCGGCGAGGCCGAGCATGGCGACGGTGAACACCAGGCCCAGGTCGAAGCTGAAGATCACCGCAGCGACGATCAGGCCGATGGCCACGATGCTGCCCCACATGATGATCGGACGCAGGAACGAGAGATCTCGGCGGGTGGTGAACGCCACCAGGCTGAGGGCAGCGAAGGCGATGGCGGTGACGACCGCAGCGAGCCCGACCGTCGTCGTGCCGCCTTCGAGGTTGAACGCCAGGTAGAGGAAGGGGGCGAAGATGACCGCCTCGGCCAACGCCAACCCGAACAACCCGGCGTACTGAGCCCCCGTGTTGCCGAGGTTGTTGGCCGAGCTGCTGGCGATGGAGCTGACGATGGCGAACCCGCCGAGAATCAGCAGCCAGGCGAAGGGTGCCGAGGCGAGGAAGTTGTACATCGCTTCGGCCAGGCCGGTCACGAACAGGACCGTCTCGAAGGCGACGAACGCCACGAGCGCCAACGCCAGGTGCTGGTACACCTTGACCAGGAACGCCACGCGGGTGTTCTCATCGGCGTGGACGACCGGGGTCATCGTCTGATGGGGGTAAGCCATGGTCTGGGCAGCCTCCTGGTGGGATCCGTGCGAGGACATCGTTGCACAACGACCGAATCGTGTCTCGACACGATGACCTCGTCACTCCATGGTAGGCCGACGACCAGGCGATGGTTCCCAGAAGTTCTCAAAAGATCCGATCGACCCAGCTACCATCGGATATTCGATGGCTTCCGACCCGGCTCCGACCTCGACCCCCGACGACTCTGTCCCGAGCGACGCCCACAAGCTGGCGGCGACCCGGCTGGTGACGATCGGCCACCGCTACACGGCCAACCGACGCCAGCTGGTCGAGATCCTCCTGCGGTCGGATGGACCCCTGTCGATCGCCGGCATCCTCGCCTGCGACGGGCGGCTCGCCCAGAGCTCTGCGTACCGGAACCTCGTCGTCCTCGAATCGGCCGGCGTGGTCCACCGCATCGTCACCTCGGACGACCACGCCCGGTTCGAGCTGAGCGAAGACATCACCGGCGAGCACCATCACCACCTGATCTGCGACCGTTGCGGGCTCATCCACGACGTCGTCCTTCCATCCGACGTGGAGCACGCCTTGGAGCAGGCGCTGGTCGGCGAGGCCGTCCGCCTGTCATTCGCCGGCCACCACCACCGGGTCGACCTCGTCGGCCGGTGCCGCGACTGTGTCGCCGACAGCGACGACCCAGCGGTCGACCCGGCCTGACGGCGATCCCCGTCCGCTAGCGGCCCACCAATGCCGCCCCGATGCGGTCGGCCACCGCCATCACCGGGATCTGGGGGTTGGCATTGGGGAGGTGGGGAAGGACCGAAGCGTCGACCACGGTGAGACCCTCGACGCCCCGAACTCGACCGTCGAGGTCGACCACCGCGTCTGGCCCCGGCCCCATCGGGCAGGTCGAGGCGACGTGGCTGACCGGGCCCGGGTGGTCGAGCAACCAGCGATCGAGCTCGTCATCGTCGAGCTCGCTGAGGTGCCGCAGTGGCGTACCCCGATCGTCGACCGACACCGGGCCGTCGTCACCCTCACCGACGGCCCCGACCCTGGACCCGTCATCGCCGGTGAGCAGCTGGGCGACATGACGCACGCCCAGTCGAAGACGTCGGCGATCGGACCGATCATCGAGCCATCCCGGCCAGAACCGGGGACCCACGTCGGGGTCCCGCCCATCGAGCTCGACCCGGCCCCGTGACCGGACATCGGTGAGGGTGACGATCACCGCCCCGAAGCGCCGGCCGGCGGCGCCGACCCCCACGTGGTCCATCACGAGAGCCATCAGATCGGCTCCGTCGGCGCCCGGGGCCGACAGGTCCCCGGACGACGACCAACGGAGCACCGCCGAGATCGGAGGGATGACCTGGCCGGGACGATGGCGTCGTTCGGGCGGGAGATCGACGGTGAAGACGAACGACGGATGGTCCTCAGCGGTGGCTCCCAGCGCCGGATGGTCGATCCCCGAACGAGCCAGCAGGACGGGAGTCTGGAGCGCACCGGCAGCGATCACGACCCGGGGGCCGGCCACCACTCCCCCGTCGACCAGCTCGACGCCGGTCACCCGCTCTCGATCGACCAAGACCCGGCGCACGACCGTCGACGTCATCACGCTCAACCGTCCGTTCCACCGCTGCCCCGATGACCCTGGAGACCTTCCGGCGCCAGGCGCTGACCCGGCGCTGCGTCCAGCCGACCCGACACCGCCGAGATAGGCCCCGGCGGCCGAACGACGACGACCGCCGGCCACCAGCAGCGACGCAGTCCGGTAGCCGGTCCCATCGAGGTCGACGGAGGCGCCGCCGACCCGGTGGCCGGCCGCTTCGACGGTCGCGGTCAGCAGGGTGGCGAGCGGGCCGAAGGTCGCCGGCTGGGGGCCCATGGCCTCCACCACCGACCCGAGCCAGGGGGTCACCGCAGCTCCGTCCCATCCGCTGCATCCCTGATCGGTGACCCACCGGTCGTAGTCCCGGCGGTCGCCGACCGTCGCCACGAGGGTGTTGATCGCCGACCCGCCACCGAGTCCGCGACCCCGGCGGTACCGCACGGACGGTCGACCTCGCCGATGGGCCTCGACGCCCGGCCACAGCCATCGGTCCTCCCCGAGGGCGGCGATCGCATCGGCAGACTCGATGGCCGGGGACGGCGCCCCCGGACCCGCCTCGATCAGGACCACCCGATGGCCGGCGTCGAGGAGTCGCCGAGCGACCACGCAGCCGGCCGGACCGGCGCCCACCACGATCGTGTCGACCTTCAACGCCGCCACCGTACCGCTCGGCCGTCCGCGCCGATCACGAACATCTGGCGAACGCTGGGCCCCGGTGGTGGCCAGGGCCGGCGGGCGCTGTCAGACTCGGGAGGCCCGATGCTCGGCGGTCCGGGTCCGGCTGATGGGCCTGGACGGGACGTGGTGGCGCCGGGACAGCACCGATCAGGAAGCGGCGGACGGCGAGCGAGGTTGTCGAGATATGAGCAGAGTACTGATCGCCGTGGTGGCCATCGCCGGCCTCCTCATCGCCGCCCTGGCCAGCGCCAGCCAGAGCCAGGGGGAGTTGAACCCTGCGGTCGACCTGAGCGCCATCCCCCAGGGCGAGCCGGTCGACTTCGGACCACCGCCCGCGGTGCCCGACGGGCCGCTCCCCGCCGAGGTCAGCGATGCCCTCGGGGCACTCACCCCGGCTCTGGCCGCCGGTCAGGATCCGAGCCCGCTGCTCCAGACCGTCGTCGCCACCGGAGACGCCCGCCTGGCTTGGCCGCTGGCCGACATCTTCCAGTTCGTCCCCTTGATCAACCCCGACGCCCGGCCACTCTTCGAGAACGCCCTGACCGAGCTGACCGGGGTCCCCAACGACCCGTTTCGGCCGTGGAGCAACCTCGTCGACCACCTGCTCGCATGGGACACCCCAGCGCCGCCCGAGTACTTCGCTTTCAAACGAGGCTTCTACTCATCGCTCGATCCGCGGTGGGGTGAGCTGTTCAGCGACACCAACACGATCGACTGGCGCCTGGTCGGCTGGGGTGGGGTGTTCATCGACGACCGCCCGGCCGGCAGCACCGACCCGTGCAACTGCATTCCGGCTCTCGACGATCCGGTGGTGACCCCCGCCGCCGACGGCGACTGGTACCCCGACGACGCCATCGTGTTCGGCGTGGTGGTCAACGGCGAGGCCAGGGCCTACCCCAAGAACATCATGGAGGTCCACGAGATGGTGAACGACACCCTCGGGGGACGCCGGATCGCCATGCCGTACTGCACCCTGTGCGGCTCGGCCCAGGCCTACTTCACCGACGAGTTGGGGGCCGAGTTCGGTCAACCGGTGTTCCGCACCTCGGGCCTCCTCAGCCGGTCGAACAAGATGATGTACGACCTGACGACCAAGTCGTTCATCGACACCTTCACCGGCCAGGCGAACGCCGGCCCTCTGGCTGCGGCCGACATCACCTTCCCCCAGGTTTCGGTCGTGACCGCCACGTGGGCGGAGTGGCGGGCGGCCCACCCAACCACGACGATCATCGCCTCCGACGGCGGGCTCGGTCGCTCCTACGACCTCGACCCGTTGGGGGGCCGGGACGATGACGGCCCGATCTTCCCCGTCGGGGCGGTCGACACCCGACTGACTATCCAGGACCAGGTGCTCGGCGTCCGGACCCGGCAGGGCGACCCGATCGCGTTCCACGTCGCCACCGCCCGGGAGATCCTGGCGGCCGGCGACCGGATCGAGATCGACGGCATCCGCCTCCGGTTGGACGGCGACGGGATACGGGCCGAGTGGATCGACGACGGCACCGACGCCTCGGGACACCAGGCGTTCTGGTTCGCCTGGAGCCAGTTCTGGCCTCGAACGGCGCTCTGGCCCCACGACTTCCAGGCCTAGTGGGGCTGGCGCTCAGCCCCACGACTGGTGTTCAGATGAGGCCGACGGTGCCGAGGAGACCGTCGACCACCCACCGGTCGATCAGGAACCACACGAACCCGACCACCATCCATCGGAGGCCGCGGGGGCGCAGCTCGAACCGGGCCGGCCACGAGGTCTGCTCGGCGTAGCGTTCAGCCACGACGGGATGGACGTTGCGGGTCACGATCCATCCGACCATCCACCCGAGCAGCCCGCCCACGATCAGCACCAGCGGAACCACGCTGGCCAGCGACCGGGCGAACTCCACCGATCGGGCCTCGACCGGGAACGCCCGGGAGGTGTTGCCGACCTCGTAGTAGGCGTCGACGGCCTCCCCGGCCGCCGGCGCCGCCGATCCGAAACCGGCCGCGGGACCGACCAGTTCGGTGGAGATCGGTTGCGGGTCGCCAGCCGGGACGAGCAGCCCGGTGCAGGTGATCGTCGTTCCCCCCAGTCGAGCCTCGGTCGTGCACCGCTCGACCTCGAATCGACCCTCCCCGCTGTAGGTCGAGGAGAACGAGGTGACCGACGCCATACGGAGGGCGAGGAGGACCACCGCCACGATCAGGACGACGCCAGCCGCGACCGGCAGGAGGTAGGGCCGAAGCGACCGGAGCCCCGGCGAGCGCCGCGGCGCGGTGGTCTGCATCACGCCTCCCATCGACACGATGGTAGAAGATGGGCGCCGCGTGGCCAATGACAGCGATCCCCGCCTGGCGCCGCCGCCCCAGAAGCTGGCGCCACCAGCATGCGCCGAAGGACCGGTGGGCCATACACTCGGCGACGTTCTGCCCGCACCAGACCAGGAGCGTCACGATGAAGATCAACTACGATCGCAGCCTCTGCTGTGGCCACAACCGGTGCTACTCGCTGGCCCCGGAGATCTGGGACGTCGACGATGAGGGCTACGCGATCCTCCGCTTGGAGGGCGAGATCCCTGCCGAACTCCAGGAGAAGGCCCAGCTCACCGCCGACAACTGCCCGGAGTTCGCCATCACGACCGAGTAATCAGCAGGCCCCCGGAGCGGGGCCGGAAACAGCTCCGCCCGGCGCACAGGCGCCGGGCGGTCGTTCGTCTGGAGAGAGGACCCCGATGAGGCCCTCACGCTTCGCCGGTACCGATCAGGCTGCGGCCGCCTTGAGCCACCCCTGACGGATGGCCAGCCACAGCAACGCCGCCGCGACGATTGCGCCCACGATGGTCGACACGATCAGCCCGCCCGAGATGTCGAGGGCGGTGAAGAGCAAGTTCACCACGACGACCGCCACGATGCCGAGGAGGATGGTGCGGATCAGGCCGATGTCCTGCCGACCCGGCAGGATGGCCCGGCCGAGGCCGCCGATGATGGCGCCGGCCACGATGGCAACGAGTGCCGACCAGAGAAAATCCATGGTTCGCTTACCTCTTGTACTAGGTATGAGGGACCCGCAGACCCTAGCGATGCTGGTGAAACAACGCCATCCAACCAGGTCAATGCTTGATGAACGACCGGCGAACGATCGGACACCCGCCGGCACCGAACAGCCAGGAGCCCCGCCCGTGACCACCGACGCCGCGCACCCGGCCCATGGCGGGCCGCGATGATGACCGACGACGGGATGGCCGGTCGCCGACTCCAGTGGACGACCGACGTCGACCTGGCCCGAGAACTGGACCGTACCGACTCGCTGGCGGCGATGCGGCAACGGTTCAGCATCCCGCGCCGACCGGACGGCGACGAGCAGATCTACTTCGTGGGCAACTCGCTGGGCCTCCCCACGACCGCAGCCCGGGAGTACGTGGCCACCGAGTTGGACCGATGGGCCGAGTTGGGGGTGGCCGGCCATTTCGAGGGTGATCTGGCGTGGGCGCCCTACCACCGGCTGCTGACCGACCAGATGGCCATGATCGTCGGCGGCCTCCACGACGAGGTCGTCGTCATGAACTCGTTGACGGTGAACCTCCACCTCCTCATGGTCAGCTTCTACCGACCCACCGCCGACCGCCACAAGGTCCTCATCGAAGCGGGCGCGTTCCCCTCCGACCACTTCGCCGTCGAGTCGCAGATCCGCCAGCGGGGCTACGACGTCGAGTCGTCGCTCGTCGTGGTCGAACCGACCCCGGGGTCTGACACCGTGGATCCCGACGACCTGCTCGACCGGATCGAGTCGGTCGGCGATCAGCTGGCCCTGGTCCTGCTGCCCGGGGTCCACTACTACACCGGTCAGGTCTTCCCGATGGCGGAGATCACGCGGGCGGCCCACGCGGTGGGGGCGCTGGTCGGGTTCGATCTGGCCCACGCTGCGGGCAACATCCTCCTCGACCTGCACGACTGGGGCGCGGACTTCGCCGTCTGGTGCACCTACAAGTACCTCAACGCCGGCCCGGGAGCGGTCGGTGGGGCCTTCGTGCACAACCGTCACATCGCCGACGACCGGCTCCCGAAGTTCCTCGGCTGGTGGGGGACCCGCCCCGAGCGACGGTTCGAGATGTCGACGGTGTTCGACCCGACCCCAACCGTCGAGTCGTGGCAGCTCTCGAACGCCCCGATCCTGTCGATGGCGTCGCTCCGAGCGTCACTCGACGTCATCGACGATGCCGGCGGGATGACCGCCCTCCGGGACAAGTCGGAGCTCCAGGTCGCCTACTTCGACTATCTCCTCGATGAGCTGCTCGGTGACCGGATCCGGTCGCTCACGCCGCGCCCGCTGGCCGAGCGGGGAGCCCAGCACGCGCTGACCGTGACCGGAGCCGGTCGGGACGGGGTGGTCGACGCCCGAACCCTCCACGGGCGGTTGGAAGCCGCCGGGGTGGCGTGCGACTACCGCTACCCCGATGTGATCCGGGTGGCACCCGTCCCGCTCTACAACTCCTTTGTCGAGATCCACCGGTTCGCGACGATCCTCGATCGACTGCTGAGCTGACGGCTCAGTCAGGGTCGGGGGCGGAGGCATCCCCGGCCCCGGGCGCCTCGTCGTCGTCGACCGGTCCGGATCGGCCACCGGCCGACAGCGGCTGGACGGCGAGCGACACCGGGTTGTCGTCGGTGGCGGCCCGCCGTCCCAGGCGACGACCGAGTCCTCGACCGGCTCGGACCAACTCGATGCCGACGGTTATCGACATCGCCGTGCCGAATGCCCACCAGAAGGCCTCGGTGTGGTCATCCTCGAAGCGGTCACCGAAGAAGAAGCCGAGCAGCCCGGCGTAGCTCGACCAGACGACGACGGCCACGAGATCCCAGCGGGTGAACCACGACACGAAGGGGACCCGGGTCAGACCACAGGTGAAGGTCAGGGCCGTGCGCCCGCCGGGAATGAACCGGGCGGTGATCAGGAGCAGACCGCCCCGCTTGCGGATCTGGGCCGACGCCCGCCGCAAACGGTCCTCACCCTTCTCGCCCCGGAAGAGCGTGCGCTGGATGGGCGCCCCCGCCCAGTGCCCGAGGCCGTAGGACGCCGAGTCTCCGATGTAGGCGCCGATGGCCCCGAGGACGATCACCCAGATGATCGACAGCTCGTCCTGGCCAGCGGCGATCCCGCCCAGGATCACGGTCGTCTCGCTCGGCACGATCGGGAACACCGAGTCGAGGAGGGCGATCGTGAAGATCACGAGGTAGAACCAGGGACTCGAGGTGAACGTCTCCAACCAGTCGACGATCGAGTTGACGAGGTCGAACCCGGCAGAGATCACACCGTCACCCCGCCCTCAGAAGCCACGGAGCGGAAGGTCCGGCCGTTGGAGCCAGTTGTCGTCGGGGTACGCCGCCTCACCGTCGATGACGTGGAGGGTGTAGGCGTGGCGCGAACGGCCCGACGTGTTGGCCCCGGACTGGTGGGGAAGAGTTCCGTGCAGCACCACGAGAGTGCCGGTCTCGGCCGGGAGGGGAATCGCCTCCGAGGTGTCGTAGGGCGCGGCGTCGTGGACCTCCATCGTCGTACCCGACGCCGTGCGACGGAACCGGGACCTGGCACGGTCTCGGTGCTGTCCGGGGAGGCACCACAGGCAACCGTTCTCGATCGTCGCATCCTCCAAGGCCACCCAGAACCCGATCACCGACTGTGGCTCGGTCCACAGGAACGTGTGGTCGGTATGCCAACTGACCTCGGCACCGATGCCGGGTTGCTTGAAGATGTACATCGACTGCAACAGCAACGGTTGGACGATCCCCAACCCGGCGGCCAGACCGGCCAGGGCCGGCTTGCGGGAGAACGCGTCGAAGGTCGGATCGAGGTCGTGGAGGGCGTGACCCACCTTGTTGATCGCCTCCTCGGGGGCGACGGTCAGCGCACCGTCGTCGCCCACCGCGTCGGGTTCGAGGAAGGCTCGGATGGCACCGCCCGACGTCAGGAAGTACTCCTCGCTGGCGTGGGACTGGTCGGTTGGCGAGAAGATCGTCGTACCCGAACCGGCACCGAACTCGGCCAGCATGGACGCCATCCGGTCCCGGAGCGAGCGGCACTCGTCGGCGGAGTAGAAGCCGGGAAGGGCCAGGTACCCGTCGGCCTCGAACCTCTGGCGCTGCTCCGGCGACAACGTCGTCGTCTTGGTCATCACCGCTCAGTGTGCCACTTCCGGGGCCGAGAGCGATCTCGGCCGACCCGACCCAGTGTCAGGTTTCGCCCTTTCGGTAGGGCTGACCGTTGGCCCGCGGCATCCGGAGCCGTTGGCTGTTGAACACCAGCACCAGCAGCACGAAGGCGAAGGGCATGATGTTGGGGACCCAGGTCGGCACCTCGTCGGTGACGAGATACCAGAACGAGACCAGCACGGCCAGGACGCCAGCGATGATGGCGTCGGACCGCTTGCTCCGGGCGATCGAGATGGCCAGCACGCCGAACAGTCCGATGGCCACGACCGCCAGGAGTGCGTGGGTCGCGCTGCCATCGAGGTCTCGCAGGGAGATGGCGTCGGGGTAGGCGAAGACCAGCGCGCCGCCCAACACCCCCGAGGGACGCCAGTTGCCGAAGATGAGCGCGGCCAGCCCGATGAACCCTCGGCCCCCGGTCTGACCCTCCCGGTAGATCTGGGTCAACTCGATCACGATGTAGGCCCCGGCCATCCCGGCCAGCGCACCCGACATGATGACGCCGGCGTACTTGTGGCGGTAGATGCTGACGCCAAGCGTCTCCCCCGCCACGGGATCCTCGCCGGCGATCCGGAGCCGGAGACCGAATCGGGTCCGCCACAGCAACCAGGCCGACAGGGGCACGAGGGCCAGGGCGATCACGGTGAACCAGGAGATCTGAGCAACCAGACCGCGGAGCAACCCGGCCACATCCGAGAGGTAGAACCAGTCCTGATCGTCGACCCACCCCAGGAAATCCGGGGTCGACAAACTCCCTATGTCTCCCCCGGCCAGGAACGGCATCGTGAAGGTGCCAACGCGCTCGACCCGGGGCGACTGGGTGATGGCGCCACCGTCGTAGCCGGTGAAGATCTGGTCCGACAGGTACCGGGTTGCCCCGCCGGCACCGAACAGGATGTTGATCGCGACCCCCGACACGATGTGGTCGACGCCGAAGCTGACGGTGGCGATGGCATGGATCAGACCGCCGATGGCCCCGCCGGCCATACCAGCCACGATCCCCCACCATGGCCCGTAGTTCAGCGCACCCCATGCCCCGAACCAGGTCCCGAGGATCATCATCCCCTCGAGACCGATATTGACGACTCCAGCCCGCTCCGAGAAGAGGCCACCGAGGCCGGCCAGGAGGATCGGGATGCTCCATCGGAGCATGGCCTGGGCCGCGGTGTCGGACGTCAGATCGTCGGTGTCGTCCTTGCCCAGCGCCTGGACCAGCGTCAGGATCAGCACGCCGAGCGCCGCGATGATCATCCACCGCAACCAGGTCGGGAGCGCCATCCATCGGCCGAGGAGACCACTGATCATTGGGGCACCCCGTCCATACCGGCGATCGGTGTTCCCGGGGTGGCCAGCGCCGTGGCGGCGGCTCTGGTCTCTTCCCGTTCCCGGATCCGCCGCACGACCTCGTAGGCGACGACGGCGGCGAGGATGATGACGCCCTGGATGATGACCACGATCTCTCGAGACGCCGAGCCGCTGATCTGCAGCACGCCCGACGAGGCGTCGAGGAACCCGAACAACAGGGCGGCGACCGCCATCCCGACCGGGTTGTTCCGGCCGAGCAGAGCCACGGCGATACCGGCGAAGCCGAGGCCCTGGACGAAGCTCTGGTCGTACTGGTAGCGCTCGCTGAGGACCTCGAGCATTCCGACCAGGCCAGCGACAGCCCCCGAGAGGAGCATGGCGATCAGCACCATCCGCTTCGGGTTGACGCCGCTGACCTCGGCGGCGAACGGATTGGCCCCGCTCGCTCGGAGATCGAAGCCCAGACGGGTTCGATTGACGAACAGGTGGTAGACGACCGCCACCACGATGGCGACGATGAGCATCGAGCTCAGCTCCCGACCCTTGCCGATCTCCCGGGTTACCAGCTCGACGACACCGTTGAGGTTGGGCAGCCGACCAGACTCGGCGAGGGTCTCGGTGCCGGAGTCGGTGCCACCGTCGCCGGCCCACTCCCGGATCAGCCAGGGGAGGAGCCCGGCCACGGCGATGCCGTTGAGCATGATGGTGGAGATCACCTCGTTGATGCCCCGGGTCACCTTGAGGACGCCGGCGACGCCGGAGTAGGTGGCCCCGACCGCCATCGCCACGACGAGGATGAGACCGACGTGGAGCACCGGTGGCAGATCGACCGCCCCACCGGCGGCAGCGGCGAAGAACGCGGCGACCAGATACTGACCCTCGACACCGATGTTGAACAGGTTCATACGGAACCCGATGGCCGCCGCCACCCCGGAGATGAACAGCGGGATCGCCCGGTTGACGATGTCGACCATGGTCTCGAGGCGGGAGGCGTTCTCCAACATCTCCGAGAAGGCGGTGAACGGGTTGCTGCCGGAGATGACCAGGACCAACGCCGCCAACCCGAAGGCGAACACGGCGGCCAACGCCGGAGCAGCCAGCGCCAGCCCGATCCGTCGGAGCAGGGGGGTGGTCATCGGCCGTCCCCGTCCTCGGCGGCGACCTCCAGGGTGGCACCGGTCATGTAGGCCCCGAGATCTCGGGGCGTGACGTCGGAGGGATCGAGCTCGGCGACGATCCGGCCGCGGAACATGACGAGGATCCGGTCGCTGAGACCGATCAGCTCGTCGAGATCGGCCGAGATGAGGATCGTGGCCATGCCCTCGGCCCGCGCCGCCCGGACGTCGTTCCACACTGCGGCCTGGGCCCCGACATCGATGCCCCGGGTCGGGTGGGCCAGGATGAGCAGGTCGGGGTCGGCCGACAGCTCGCGGCCGATGATCAACTTCTGCTGGTTCCCGCCCGACAGCGCCTGGGCGCTGACGTCGACGGAGGGGGTGCGAACGTCGAAGTCCCGCCGGATCTCCTCGGTCCGAGCCCGGGTACCGGCCCGGTCGATCCAGATTCCCCGGGCATAGGGCCGCGTCGTCTGATGGCCGAGCGCGGCGTTCTCCCACAAGGGGGCGCTCAGCAGGAGCCCTTCCCGGTGCCGATCCTGGGGCACGTAGCCGAGACCGGCCTCCCGCCGACGACGGACCGACCAGTTGGTGATGTCGTTGGAGCCGAGGGTGATCCGACCACGCTGGAGTGGCGCGACGCCGATGACGGCGTCGACCAGCTCGCCCTGACCGTTGCCTTCGACGCCGGCGATGCCGACGATCTCGCCCCGCTGAACCGACAGCGACACGTCGTCGACGACGACACGCTCGTCGAGATCGAGCACGGTCACCCCGTCGAGGGCCAGTGCCACCTCGCCGGTCGTCGTGTCATCGGAGATCTCGGGGCTCGGCAACTCGGAGCCGACCATCAGCTCGGCCAGATCACCCGCCGTGACCTCCGACGGCTTGACCGTGGCGACGGTCCGACCCTGGCGGAGCACGGTGATCGTGTCGGCGATGGCCAAGACCTCATCGAGCTTGTGGTCGATGAACAGGATCGTGGCCCCGCCGGCTGCCAGCTCCCGCATGTTGCGGAACAGCTCCTCGACCTCCTGGGGGACGAGTACGGCGGTCGGCTCGTCGAGGATCAGGATCTGCGCTCCCCGGTAGAGGACCTTGATGATCTCGACCCGCTGCCGCTCGCCGACCTCGAGATGCTCGACCAGATCGTCGGGCTCGACGTCGAGCCCGTAGGCCGAGGTGACGGCCAGGAGCTCGGCCCGGGCCTTGGCGAAGTCGATCCGGCCCCCGAACTTCGTCGGCTCGGTGCCGAGGATCACGTTCTCCAGAACCGTCAGTTGATCGGCCAGCATGAAGTGCTGGTGGACCATGCCGATCCCCAACTCGATGGCGTCGCTCGGCGACGAGAACGAGACCTCTCCGCCCCTCACCAGCATCCGCCCTTCGTCGGGCGCCTGCATTCCGTAGAGGATCTTCATCAGGGTCGACTTGCCAGCGCCGTTCTCTCCGACGATGGCGTGGATCTCCCCGTCGGCAACCGACAGGTTCACGTCGTCGTTGGCCACGACCCCGGGGAAGCGTTTGGTGATACCGACCAGCTCGATGGCCAACGCGGACGGAGCGTCGCTCACCGGCGACGCCTCGACGCCTCCATCTCGCTCAGTTGCCACGACGCACCAGCCCGCTCCGATCAGCCGACGAGCGGGACCGGACTGTAGTCCGGTCCCGCTCTCGGCGACAGCTGTCGACCTCAACTCACCATCGACCGTTCCGATGGCGGTGGCGATCTAGGGCTCGGTCGGGACCTCGATCTCGCCGGCCACGATCATCTCCCGGAACTCCTCGATCTGGGGGACGAGATCGTCGATGAAGCCACCGGCGGTGCTGTAGCCGACCCCGTCGACCGAGAGGTCGTAGACGGTGTTACCGGCGGCGAAGGTGCCGGTCTGGTGGGCGTTGATGATCTCGAACACCGCCACGTCGACCCGCTTGAGCATCGAGGTCAGCACGTAGGGCTGGAGCGCCGGATCGACGGTGTTGTACTGGTCGGAGTCGACGCCGATGCCCCACACCTGGGTGTCGTTGGCCTCGCTGTACTCCAGGGCGGCCTCGAACATGCCGGCACCGGCACCACC
This sequence comes from Acidimicrobiales bacterium, assembly GCA_965262175.1. Classification (GTDB taxonomy): domain Bacteria; phylum Actinomycetota; class Acidimicrobiia; order Acidimicrobiales; family SZUA-35; genus CADEDH01. The sequence goes on from CBDHES010000002.1 coordinate 603,124, forward strand.
GGCCGCGTGGTAGATCACGTCGATGTCGTCGGCGTACATGGCCGCCGCGATCTCACGGGCCCGGTCGGGCTGGTTGAACCCATCGAAGTCGGGGGCGTCGGTGATGTACTGCACGACGACCTCGATGTCGGGGTTCACGGCCTGGGCGCCGGCGGTGAAGCCGGCCTCGAACTTCTCGATGAGGCCGAAGCAGCACACGCCCCCGATGAACCCGAGCCGGTCGGTCTCGGTGGTCAGGGCGGCGGCCACACCGACCAGGAACGAGCCCTCCTCCTCGGCGAAGGTCAGGCCGGCGATGTTGTCGCCCCACGGCACGGCGCCGTTGTCGAAGTCGAGCATGGCGTCGTCGACCACGGCGAAGTTGACGTCGGGGTTGTTCCCGGCCACCTCCCGCACGTCCTCGGCGAAGAGGAACCCGACCCCGATCACGATGTCGGAGCTGTCGGCCTGCAACTGGAGCAACTCGGCCCGGTTCGAACCGTCGTCGTTCGGCGAAGCCTCCGTGAACGACGAGCCGATCTCCGCGGCGGCCTGCTCCAGCCCGGCTGCCGCCGAGTCGTTGAACGACTGGTCACCGCGGCCACCGATGTCGTAGACGAGTCCCACGGCGGCCGGGTCACCGGCGTCGGTGTCACCCTCGGCGTCGGTGTCACCCTCAGCGTCGGTGTCACCCTCGTCGGCGTCACCTCCGTCCTCGCCGTCGTCCGCCGTGTCCGACCCCGACGACTCCTCGGTCTCGGTTTCCGCCTCGTCGTCGCTGTCCGAGCCGCACGACGCTGCCACCAGGGCAAACGCGGCCATCAGCGCCACGATCCAAAGGAGCTTCTTGCGCATGTCTGTCATCTCCCGATGCGTCAATGGTGGCGCGGAGCTTAACGGTGGGTGTAGGAGACCACACTGATGGTTACGATTTCGGCCCCGAGTGTTAACAGAGCCGGCCGAGTCGTTCACACGGCGACCGCGATCTGTAACACAGGCGCCGCGGCCACGGCGACCGTCAACTCGCCAGGCGTCTGGCTCGATCCCGGCACTGTGACCGGACCTCACCCACGTCGATGGTCGTGATCTCGCCGCTGGCCACGACCGGACGGCCGGCGACCCACACGTCGGTCACGTGACGGGCTCCACCGGCGAACACGAGCTGCGTCGAGAGCGACGCCGGGTCGAGGGGGGTGAAGGTCGGGTTGTCCAGATCGAGCCGAATCACGTCGGCCCAGGCCCCGACCTCCAGCCGGCCGACGTCGGCCAGCCCGAGCGCTCGGGCCCCGTCGCCGGTCGCCAGTTCGAGGGCCCGGGGGGCGGCCATGGCGCCGGGATCGAGGGACGTACCCCGGGCGAGGAGGGGGGCGAGGCGGAGCTCCTCCCACAGGTCGAGGTCGTCGTTCGAGGCCGGCCCGTCGGTCCCCAGGGCGACGGCCACCCCGTCGTCGAGGAGGTCGGCGACGGGGGCGATGCCCGAGCCCAACTTCAGGTTCGATTGGGGACAATGGGCGACCGCGGCGCCTCCGGTGGCGAGCAGCCGGCGATCGTCGGCGTCGAGCCACACGCCATGAGCCGCCAGGACCCGACCCTCCAACACCCCCTGGTCGGCGAGCAACCGGGTTGCCGACGCGCCGTGCTGGTCGATGACCTGTTCCCGTTCGGTCCGGGTCTCTTCGAGGTGGATGTGGAACAGCGCGTCGACGGCCCGGGCCCGAGCCCCGATCTCGCCGCACTGCTCGGGGGTGAGGTCATAGATCGAATGGGGGGCGAAGCCGACCGAGATCCGGCCGGCAGGGTCGTGGTGGTCGCGATGGAAGTCGGTGATCTGGTCGATCCGTGGTTCCACGTCGCCGCCCGGGGCGAGGGCCGAGATCACACCCGGGGTGATCACCATCCGGGCCCCGGTCGTCGTCACCGCATCGACCATCGCCTCCTCGTGGAGGTACATCTCGCAGCTGGTGGTGACCCCGGCCAGGAGCATCTCGATCGAGCCAAGGGCCATCCCCCACCAGACGTCATCCGCCGTCAGGCGAGCTTCCCGGGGCCAGACCGCCTCGGTCAACCACCGTTGGAGCGGCAGGCCGTCGCCGACCGAGCGGACCAGGGTCATCGGCGTGTGGGCGTGGGCGTTGACCAGGCCGGGCAGGAGCAGACCGCCCACCGCTCGGGGCGCCGGATGTGGTGGCAGGTCGGCGACCGGTCCGACGGCGACGATCCGGCCGTCGACCCCGATGTCGATGGCGCCATCGGCGATGACCTGCCCGGTCCCGTCGCAGGGGACGACCCAGTCGGCCGTCAATCTGGTCTCCGAGACCGTCACCACGCCACTCCCCGCCGGTCGGGCCGGCTCACCCTTCGAGGTCCAGCACCCCGTCGGGCCCGGTCACGAGGGCACCGTCGGGCTGGGGCCCGTAGGCCGCCATCTTGGTCAGGACGTCGTCCATCTCGGCCGGGGACAGCTCCGGTGGCTCACCGAGCGCCAACGCCACAACGTACTTCCGGGCAAGATCTTCGACCTCGATCGCCAGGTCGAGCGCCGATGGCAGGTCCCATCCGGTGGCGATGACCCCGTGGTGGGCCAACAGGCAGGCCGCTCGCCCGTCGAGAGCGGTCAACGCGGCGTCCGAAAGTTGCTGTGACCCGAACGTGGCGTAGGGCGCGCACCTGATGTCGTGGCCGCCGGCCACCGCCACCATGTAGTGGAACGGACCGATCCCCCGGCCGTGCACGGCGAGCGCGGTGGCGTGGGTCGAGTGGGTGTGGACGATGGCATTGACGTCCGGCCGGTAGCGAAGGATGTCCAGGTGGAAGCGCCACTCCGACGATGGCCGCAGGTTGCTGGTCGCGAACCAGGTCGTGTCGAAGTCCATCGCCACGATGTCGTCGGGGGTCAGCTGGTCGTAGTCCATGCCCGACGGGGTGATCAGCATCCCGGTCTGGGTCCGGGCCGAGACGTTGCCGGCCCGCCCCGAGTTGATGCCAGCGGCGTTCATCCCCTGGGCGGTGGCGATGATGTCGATCGCCAGTTTCATGCCGATTCCCCCTCGGGATCGTCGTCCTCTCCGTCCAGCTCCACGACTCGACCGATCAGTCGATGCAGTGGGCCGGTGACCTCGTCGACCACCGCCATGAGATCGGCGGCCGACAGCCTCTCGGCACCCAGCCCTGCGGCCGGGTTGGAGACCACCCCGATCGAGGCGTAGCGGAGGCCAGCCTCGGCGGCCAGCACGACCTCGGGGTACCCGGTCATCCCGACCAGATCGCCGCCGAGCGTGGCCATCATCCGTATCTCGGCCGGCGTCTCGAAACGGGGGCCGTTGGTCGCGCAGTAGACACCACCATCGATCACGTCGATCGATTCGACCTCGGCGGCGCGTCGAATCAGTGCTCGCATCGCCGAATCGTAGGGGGTGGTCATGTCGGTGTGGGTGACGCGACGTGGGCCCTGTCCGAACCCGGGGTCGATGATCCCGTCGAAGAAGGTGTCGGCCCGGCCCGACGTGAAGTTCAGCACGTCACTGATGGCGACCAGTCGCCCGGGGGCGAGGGCGGGGTCGATCGCCCCGCTCACCGCGGTGGCCAGGATCGATCGGGCACCGACGGACCGGAGCGCCCAGACGTTCGCTCGGTAGTTGATGGCGTGGGGTGGGATCGAGTGGTCCCGGCCGTGGCGAGGCACGAACGCGACCGGGCGCCCCCGCCACGAGCCGACGGTGACCGCAGCCGTTCCGTAGGGGGTCTCGACGGCGCTGGTCGCCCCGTCCTCGAGCTCCGGGATCTCATAGAAGCCGGACCCGGTGATCAGACCGAACATTGCCGCGACTGTACCTCAGGCCCCCCGGGCGCTCTGCGGCCGGAGCGGCCTCGATGAGCCAAACTGAGCCAATGCCACCAATCGCCCCGACAACCAACCGCATCATCGTCTATGGAGCGGGAGCCATCGGCGGCGTGATCGGCGCCAGTCTGGCGTTGCGGGGCCAGTCGGTCTCACTCGTGGCCCGAGGCGCCCATCTCGACACCATCCAGCGGCGGGGCCTCGAGCTCCACACCGCCGACGGCCGTCACACGGTGCCCCTCGAAGCCGTCGAGGACCCGGCCGACCTGGCCATCGCGCCCGGCGACGTGGTGATCCTGGCGGTCAAGACCCAGGACAGCGGGGCGGCGCTCGACGCGCTGTCGGCCGTTGCGCCCCCGGACATCGCCGTGGTGTGCGCCCAGAACGGCGTGGAGAACGAGCGCCTGGCGCTCCGCCGGTTCGCCGCCGTCTACGGCATGTGCGTCATGCTGCCCGCCTCGCACCTCGAGCCGGGGGTCGTCGTCGGCGCTGGCTCCCCGGTCCTCGGCATCCTCGACATCGGCCGCTACCCGGCCGGGGTCGACCAGGTCGCCACCGACCTCGCCGCCGCCCTCACCGACGCCGGCTTCCGCTCCCGGGCCGACCCGGAGATCATGCGCCACAAGTACGCCAAGCTTCGGGTCAACACCCGCAACGCCCTCGACGCAGCCTGCGGCCCACCGGCCCGAGGGTCGGATCTGGCCCGCCGAGCCTCGGCCGAGGCGCTCCAGGTGTTCGCCGCGGCCGGCATCGAGGTGGCCACCCGAGACGAGGAGGCGGCCCGCCGCGAGCCGTTCACCACCGTCGAGATCGGGGGCGAAGCCCGGTCCGGGAGCTCGTCGTGGCAGAGCCTGGCCAAGGGGCGGGGGTCGATCGAGGCCGACTACCTCAACGGCGAGATCGTGCTGCTCGGACGTCGCCATGGCGTGCCCACACCGGTCAACGAGGCGTTGCGACGCCTGGCCAACCGGATGGCCCGAAGCCGGGAGGAGCCGGGCTCGGTCTCCCTCGCCGAGGTCGAGGCCCTCGTCGCCGGGCTCGAGGAGGCGGCCACCGGCTAGCGTCGCGGTGGACGGGCGCGTCGGCGCCCATCGGAGGGGGTGTCCGTGAAGTTCGGGCTTCGCTATTGCAACACCGGCCGCTACGTCGACCCGGCGGCCGCCATCGAGCTGGTCCAGGCCGGCGAGGAGGCGGGCTTCGAGTCGGCCTGGACGATCGAGCACACGGTCGTGCCGGCCGACTACGCCTCACCGTACCCCTACAGCCCCGATGGGAAGATGGCCGGCGGGGTCGACGACCTCCCGCTCCCCGACCCGCTGATGTGGATGGCGTTCGTGGCCGGGACGACGAGCCGGATCCGGTTGGGAACGGCGATCCTGATCCTCCCCCAGCACAACCCGGTGATCACCGCCAAGCAGGTCGCCACCCTCGACCACCTCTCCGGCGGCCGCATCGAGTTGGGGATCGGCGTCGGCTGGATGCGGGAGGAGTTCGACGCCATCGGCGCATCGTTCGACGACCGGGGGCCGAGGACCGACGAGTACGTGGCGGCGATGCGGGAGTTGTGGACCGCCGAGCGGCCGACGTTTCACGGACGCTTCGTGGACTTCGACGCCGCCTACTGTCGGCCCCAGCCCGCCCAGGGCTCGGTGCCGATCATCATCGGGGGCGACTCCAAGGTCGCCGCCCGCCGGGCCGGGCGCATCGGCGACGGCTACTTCCCGGCCCGGGGTGCCCCCGCCGACCTGTTCGACCTCGCCCGACGGACCGCCGAGGCCCACGGACGGGATCCCGACGCCATCGAGTTCACCGCCGCCGTCCCCGACGACCTGGAGACCATCCCGGCCCTGGCGGCGCTGGGGGTCACCCGGGTCGCGGTTCCGGTCAGCTCGGTGGCCGGCCTGCCGACCGCCATCGCCACGCCCGACGATGTGGCGGCATGGCAACCAACGATCGAACGGTTCGCCGACACCTGACTTGGCTAAGGTGCAACAACCAGATCCGAGGGGAACGATGAAGGCGACGATCCAACGAAGCAGGGCGGCGGACGCGGCGCTCTGGTACGGCGGCAAGGCACTGCATGCGGTCTACAAGGCCAACGTCCCGGTGATCTCGGGGTGGGCCCGCGGCCAGCTGTCTGACCGGTCCTACGCCCGGGAGCTGGTCCCGGTCGAGGAGCTGACCGGCGCCTTCGGCCAGGCGCTCGATTGGCTGGCCGACGCTCGAGGGGGGACGGTCGACGGGGCGTACCTGGAGTTCGGCGTGTGCACCGGCTCGTCGATGATCGCCCTCCACGAGGCCCTCACCGGCCGGACCGACGCAAGGCTCGACTTCGTCGGCTTCGACTCCTTCGAGGGTCTGCCCGCCAACGCCAGCGCCCAGGACGACGGCGTGTGGAAGGTCGGCTCGTTCATGTCGGATCAGGAACGAACCGAGGCCCGGCTCGTCGAGGCCGGCATCGACGCCGAGCTGGTGGTCGGCTGGTTCTCCGACACCCTCAACGAGGCCACCCGGTCCCGACTCGGCCTGGGCTCGGCACCGCTGATCATGGTCGACTGCGACATCTACTCGGCCGCCGCCGAGGCGCTCGAGTTCACCGTGCCCCACCTCACCGGCCCGACGGTGATCGTCTTCGACGACTGGCACTCGTGCGGTCTGGCCGACAGGGGCCTCGGCGAGGCCAAGGCCTGGGCCGAGTTGACCGCCGCCCACCCCGAGATCCGGGTCGTCACCGAGCTCCCGGCCTACAACGACAACAGCCACATCCTGGCTGTCGACCTCGACCGATGACCACCGAGACGGCGCTCGTCCTGCGTCACGACGACGGTGGCGTCGCCACCCTCACCCTCAACCGACCCGAGAAGCTCAACGCCCTCACCCCCGAGCTCTTCATCGAGCTCCGCTCCCATGTCGACGCCCTGGCCGGCGACGAGTCGGTCGGCTGCGTCGTTCTCGCCGGAGCCGGGCGCTCGTTCTGCGCCGGGAACGACCTCGGTGGTGTTGCCGGCGGGGCCAAGGCGCCGACACCCCATTTCCAGGCCGAGACGATCGACGCCCTCGAGGCCCTCCCTCAGCCGACGATCGCCAGGATCCAGGGCCACTGCTTCACCGGCGGTCTCGAATTGGCGCTGGGTTGCGACCTGCTCGTGGCGGCCGACGACGCCCAGCTCGGCGACACCCATGGCCAGTGGGGGCTCGTCGCCGCATGGGGCATGACGGTCCGACTTCCCGAGCGCGTCGGCGTCAGCCGGGCCAAGGAGCTGATGTACACCGCTCGCCGCATCTCGGGAACCGAGGCGGCCCACATCGGCCTGGTCAACCGGGCGTGCCCACCCGCCGAGCTCGATGCCGTCGTCACCGAGCTCACCGCCGAGATCGTCGCCAACTCATGGGACACCAGCCGGTTCGACAAGGCCATCCTGGCCGACGCCAGGGGGATGGACCGGGCGGACGCCCTGGCCTATGAGCGGTCGGCTCCCTACGGACGCCCCCGGGACATGGCCGAACGGCTGGGCCGGCGCTCCTGACCCTGGCCGGAGGCGTCGCCCCTCAAGGCCGTCAGCCCTCGAACGGCTCGACGAGATCGATGACGAGCCGATCGATGTCGGACGCCCGCATCTCGTTGGCCAGGACGACGATGACCAGGTCGTGCTCGGGCACGATCACGACCCGCTGGCCCTGAAGACCAGCGGCCCAGAACCGGTCGCCGTCGAGCCAGAACCCCGACCCGTACCCGGGGTTGGTCGGGGACGGGGTCCGTGCGTAGTCGACCCACCCGGCGGGCAGGATCCGCTGCCCGTCCCACACCCCGTCCCGGAGATACAGCAGCCCGAACCGAGCGAAGTCCCGGGCGGTCATGTCGGCTCCGTAGCCGGCGACGAAGTACCCCTCGCGGTCGAGCACGAGCCGAGCCGACGTGATGCCGAGCGGGCCGAACAGCTCGGCCGTGGCCCACGTGATGACGTCGCCGCCGGTGCCGACGGCGTCGCCGATCAGGCGACCGTTGATGGCGGTGGCACCGGTGCTGTAGGTGAAGACCGTGTCGGGCTCATCGGCCAGGTCCCGCCGGGCGGCGATACCGGCGACCTCATCGGCTGAGGCCGACATGAAGAGCAGGCCGGCATCGGGCACCTCCCGCCACTCCAGCCCCGATGACATGCGGGCCAGCATGTCGGGGGTGATGGCCGCACGAGGGTCGCCGGGCTCCGACCACTCCTCGATCATCGCCGGGGCGAAGATGTCGATCTCGCCGTCCCGGGCGAGGATGCCGAGCAGTGCGTGGGTGACGCTCTTGGCCACCGAGAAGCTCGGGTGACGCTCGGATCCGTCGTAGCCCCGCCCGTAGCGCTCGACGATCAGCTCTCCCTGGTGAACGACGACGACGGCCTCGACCCGTCCGTACGGATCGGCGGCCTCGTCGAACGCGGCGTCGAGCGCCGCCTCGACCGCGGTCACGCCGGGCCCGTCGAGCGCGGCGGCCAGGTCACCCTCGGGCCAGGCGTCGGTCGGGTACGGCACCCCATCGGGTTGGGGCGGGAGCGGGACGTAACCGCTGGCGTCGTCACCGGCGAACGTCAGAGCCGCAGAGGTCGTGGTCTCCGCCTCCGTCGTCGTCGCCCCCTCGGCCCGGTCCCCGCCCCCGTCGACGATCGCCATCTGGCCGCCCGGGGTGCGCTCGCCTCCCTCGCCGTCGCCGTCGGAGCACGCCGCGAGGCCGAACCCGACGACGGCGGCCATGATCAGGACCGCAATCCGACCGCTCGACCACATCCCGCACCACCTCCCGGATCGTCGTCCCGAAATCACAGAGGTCGACCCCGACGGGACGGGGTCGACCTCCATCATGGCTCGGACCGGGTCGAACCGGTCGGCGGTCATCGCGTTCAGGCGGCAGCCTTCTCCAGGACGTGGACGCCACAGGCGGAGGCGAGCCCGATCACGTGGGCCAGGCCGACGTTGGCCCCCTCGATCTGGCGGTCGCCGCACTCGTCGCGGAGGTGCTGGCACACCTCCCAGATGTTGGCGATGCCGGTCGCCGAGATCGGGTGCCCCTTCGACTGGAGGCCACCGGAGACATTGACCGGGAGGCGGCCGTCACGATGGGGCGCCCCCGACTTGAAGAAGTCGACCGCACCGCCCTCGTCGCACAGCATCAGGTTGTCGTAGTGGACCAGCTCGGCGGTGGCGAAGCAGTCGTGGAGCTCGACCAGGTCGAGGTCGCTCGGAGCGACGCCGGCCTGCTCGTAGGCCTGGGTGGCGGCGTTGCGGGTCAAGGTGTTGACGTCGGGCAGGACCTGGCACGCCTCCTGCCAGGGGTCGGAGGTCAGGACCGAGGCCGACACCTTCACGGCCCGCCGCTGCTGCTCGAGCGACAGGGTCTTGAGCTTCGCCCCGTTGGTCACGACCGCCGCCGCCGCCCCGTCACAGTTGGCCGAGCACATCGGCCGGGTATTGGGGTAGGCGATCATGACGTCGTTCATGATCTGCTCGGTGCTCATCGCCTTGGTGTAGGCGGCCAGCGGGTTCAGCGTCGAGTGCCCGTGGTTCTTCTCCGAGATCTGGGCGAACAGCTCGAAGCTCGCCCCGCCGTACTTGTGGCCATATTCCATTCCGACCTGGGCGAAGACGCCGGGCATGGTGTTGGTCCCGATGCGACCGTCGGTGCCGGCGACCGCACCGAACCGGCCCTGGGGCTCGTACACGTTGGCCTTGGATGCCGCCTTGCCACCGCCACCGAGCAGGCCGGCGCCGGCCAGCTTCTCGACACCGACCGCCAGGCCCATGTCGCACTCGCCGGCCTTGACCGCCATGATCGCCGTCCGCAGTGCGGTAGCGCCGGTGGCGCAGGCGTTCGACACGTTGTAGACCGGGATGCCGGTCTGGCCGACCTGCTTCTGGATCTGTTGGCCGATCGCTCCCGACCCCATCAGGTTGCCGGCGGCCAGGATGCCCATGTCGGCCATGGTCACGCCCCCGTCGCTCAGGGCGCCCATCACGGCCTCGGCTCCGAGGTCGACCGTGTCCTTGTCGGGATGCTTCCCGAACTTCGTCATGTGGATACCGAGGATCCAGATGTCGTCGCTTGCGCTCATGGTGGGTCTCCTTGCTCAGAGGTGCGAGCCCGACGGGCTCAGGCGGGCTCGTAGCCGAAACCGACGGCCTCGGTTCCGTTGTCGTCGACGCCGACCGAATAGGTGGCCAGGCGTACCGGCATGCCGAGGGTCACGTGGTCGGCGTCGGGTGGGGTGTTGATCACGTTGCCCCGGACCGAGGTGCCGCCACAGTCGACGACGCCGGCGACGAAGGGGACCGGGATCCCGGGCGCGGCGTGGGCGACGATGGTGAAGGCGGTCAGGACGCCCTCGTTGGGGATCTCCACCGTGCGGAAGTCGGTGGCGAAGCAGGCGGCGCAGGCGTTGCGCCGATCGAAGTAGCGAGCCCCGCACGACGTGCACTCGTTGGCCTGGAGATGAGGCCGGTCGCCGAGCACCAGGTAGTCGACCAGTGGGACCTGACCGCCCTCGGCGGCCGCGGTGTTCTCTTCAACGACGTCGCTCAACTCCGAGCTCCTCCACCTGGCCGATGGCGGCCATCCGGTACCGGACTGCTTTCCCAACGAGTCTCGCACGACGTCACCTCGGTGGGCCAAAGCGGATCCATCGGACCGAATCGGGTGTGACCAACGACACATTCGACTCACAGAGCCGTCTTAGGAACGACGGTCACCGTGTGCTCAACACCACGACCTCCCCGACGACGGGGACGACCAAGGAGTACCGATGTCCGATCTCGATCCGACCCCGACGTTCCACCGGAGGGCGACGGCGGCCCTGGTGGCCACCGGCCTTGCCTTCACCGGGACGATGATGATCGCCAACCCGGCCGGAGCGACCCCGACGACCGCCAGCGCGACGGCGGTGAGCGCCGATCCGGCCGACAGCGGCGACAGCGACACCCACCCCCGGCTGGAGCTGATCTGCCGTCGGAGCGCCCGCCTCGAGAACCGGGGCAACCGGATCCTCGATCGCATCAATGGCGACGAGTCGGTCGTCGGCTCGCTGGAGTGGCTCACGGCCAAGGCAGCCCAGGCTCGGGAAGAGGGACGGGAGCAGCTGGCCGTCGTGTTCGAGAATCGGCGAGCCACCCGGACCCAGGCCATCGACGTGATCGAGCTCCGGCTGGTGGAGATCGAGCACATCCTCGGCATCTGCGCCGACAACGGTATCGAGCCGTGACCGGTCGTCGCTGGACGACGTCGACCCTGATCGCAGTCCTTGCGGTCACCGGGGCGGCCTGTGGTCAGCGAACCGATTCCGGCGACGTGACGAGCGTCGGCGGAAGCCAGGCGGTGACGGTCGACGACCCCACGAGCGGCGACGATCGCGATCCCGGAACCGGGACCGGATCGACGACGGCCGATGGCGTCCCGGCAGCCGGGACGGACGCAACCGGCGATGGTGCCGGTGCCACCGACGAACGGGAAGAGGTCGTTCAGGAACCCGGAACCGACGAGGTCGAGGAATCCGCCGAAGCCAGCGCCGAACCCGCCCCCGACGACGGTGCGACCGGCGACGGTGCGACCGGCGACGGTGCGACCGGTGAGGGATCGACCCTCACCGATGCGGAGCTGCGGGATCTGGAGGCGACACTGGACGACATCGACCGTCTGATCGCCGATCTCGAAGCCGACCTGGAGCAGGATTGACCTCACCCGGCGCCCCCCACTCGATCGCCACCGGACGGGTGCTCCTCGTCGAGGATGACCACGCCGTTCGTGAAGCGGTCGAGCGGGGCCTCGCCCTCAACGGCTTCACGATCACATCGGTCCCCGATGCCGAGGCGGCGCTCGAGGTGGTGGCCGCCGGGCAGCCGGAGGTCCTGATCGTCGACGTCGGGCTGCCCGGCATGTCGGGTGTCGAGCTGTGCACCCGACTCCGAACGGTCGACCTCGATCTCCCGATCCTCATCCTGTCGGCTCGGGATCAGGTCGAGGACCGGGTCGTCGGCCTCGAAGCGGGCGCCGACGACTACCTGGTGAAGCCCTTCGACCTGAAGGAGCTGACCCTCCGCCTCCAGGCGCTGCTCCGGCGTCGGGGGGCGGGCGCCACGACCACCGCCAACGCCCTGACCTGCGGGCCGTTGTGGGTCGACGTCGACCGGCGCCGAGCGATGCTCGACGACCAGCCGGTCGAGCTGTCGCGACGGGAGTTCGACCTCCTGGCCGCCTTCACCGCCAACAAGGGCCTCGTGTTGAGCCGGATCCGGCTCCTGGAGCTCGTCTGGGGGTACGACTTCGACACCGACACCAACGTGGTCGACGTTTTCGTCGGGTACCTCCGCCGCAAGCTGGAGGCGAGCGGGACGCCCCGCATGATCCAGACCGTACGGGGCGTCGGCTTCGTGCTCCGGGAGCCCTGACGGCGTTGCGCCTCGCCTCTCGCACCGGCCTCGCCGCCTTCGCCGCCGCCCTCGGTTCCTTGCTGATCCTCGTCGTCCTGTTCCAGGTCCTGGCGACCCGGATCCTCTTCGATCGGGTCGACGATCGGCTCGAGGAGCGGGCGTCGTCGGCGCCGATCCTGGTCGTGATCGCCGAGCGGCTCGCCCAGTCGGAGCTGAGCGGCACCGTCGAGGGCGCCCGCGTCGCCGTCGAGGGCCGGGTCGTGCCGGTCGGTGCGCTCCCGGTCGATCCGCTGCCCGATCCCGTCGAGCCCGGCTGGTCGACCGAGACCGCCGACGGCCAGCGGTGGCGGCTCCTGACCGTGGCCGTCGACGACGTGCCGGCCATCGGCGACGAGGCATTGGTCCAGTTCGCCGCCCCGCTCGGAGACATCGAGGCCCAGACCCGGGGCATCCGACGGCGGGCCGCCGTCGGGGGGCTCCTGGCAGCGGCTGTCGCCGGCGGGCTCGGGTACCTGTTCGGGGCCTACGCGGCCCGCCCGTTGACCGTGCTCCGACGCGACGCCGCCCTGGTCGACGACGCCAACCCGGAACGTTGGCAGGTCGGTCGGGGCTACGGATCGCCCGACGTCGACGACATCGCGATGACCCTCAACGCCACCCTGGCGCGGCTGGCGACAGAGACCGAGCGCCGGGGTCGAGCCCTCGACACCGCCCGAGCGTTCGCCTCCTCGGCCAGCCATGAGATCCGGGTGCCCCTCCAGGGCGCGATGACCAACCTCAACGTCGCCGCCGACGAGCGACTGGGCGACACCGCCCGACGGGAGCTGGTCGTCCTGGCCACCGAGCAGATCGACCGCATGGCGGCAGCCCTTGGGGCGGTGCGGGACCTCGCCCAGGCCGAGCTGGTCGACGCCACCGCGTTCGTCGACGCCGACCTCGACGACCTGGTCGACGCCGCCGTCGCCCAGGAGGCCCGGGGGGCGGATCCTCCCGTGGCCCTGGAGGCGGGAACGGGACCCAACGTGCAGCGGGTCTGGTCGGAGGGCGTCCAGCTGGCGGTGGCCAACCTCGTTCGCAACGCCCTCGCCCACGGCCAACGGTCGGACGGGGCCGGCGTCCGGGTCGTCGTCACGGTCGCCGGACCGGTCGTGATCGTCGACGACGACGGCCCCGGTATACCGCCCCCCGAGCGCCACCGGGTGGTGCAACGCTTCACCAGGGGGCCGTCGTCGTCCGGCTCGGGCCTCGGCCTGGCGATCGTCGCCGAGGTCGCCGGGGCCCACCGCGGTTCGCTGACCTTCACCGACGGTCCGCTCGGCGGAACCCGGGCGGTGGTGTCGTTCGCCCCACCACCCTCGGGCCGACCGACCGGTGGACCGTCGACGGGCCCGGAATCGAGCCGGGACCGATCCATCGCCTAGCGTCGTCGGTGCGCAACGGGTTTGCCCCCGGGGACCGGGCACCCGTACCCGAGACGGGAGGAGCGGCCATGTACGACCTGCTGATCACCGATGGCACGGTGGTGGACGGGACCGGAGGACCCAGTCGGCGAGCCGACGTCGGCGTCACCGACGGCACGATCACCGCGGTGGGCGACCTCGCCGGCGAGCGGGCCAAGCGGACGATCGACGCCGACGGCCACATCGTGAGCCCGGGCTTCGTCGACGTCCACACCCACATGGACGCCCAGATCGCCTGGGACCCGCTCGGCGAGAGCTCATGCTTCCACGGGGTCACGACCGCGGTGATGGGCAACTGCGGCTTCACCCTGGCCCCGGTTCGATCCGATGCCCGGGAACTGGTGGTCCGGAACCTCGAGCGGGCCGAGGACATCGCCGCCGAGGCGATGGCGGCCGGCATCGAGTGGAGCTGGGAGACCTTCCCCGAGTACCTCGACTTCGTCGACGCAACCCCCAAGGGCATCAACTACGCCGGCTACATCGGGCACTCGGCGCTGCGGACCTGGGCCATGGGCGAGCGAGCGTTCACCGAAGAGGCGAACGAGGACGATCTGGCGTTGATGATCGGTCAGGTCGAGGACTCGATCCGGGCCGGGGCGATCGGCTTCACCACGTCGATCTCGGCCAACCACGAGACCTCCGACGACCGCCCCGTGGCCAGCCGGCTGGCGGCCTGGAGCGAGATCGAACAGCTGGTCGGAGCGATGGGTCGGCTCGGCGCCGGCATCTTCGAACTCTCCCACCATCCCCACCTCCGATCCCGGGACCCGGAGAAGCGGGAGGCCTACATCGCCCGGCTGGTCGACCTCGCCGTCTCGACCAAGGTACCGATCACCTACGGGATGCTGGCCTTCGGTTCCGAGGAGCACCTGTGGCGCCCGGTGGTCGAGCTGCTCGACCGGATCAACGCCGCCGGCGGGACGTCGTGGGCCCAGGCTCACACCCGCCAGTTCGGCGTGCTGTTGTCGTTCCAGACCCGGCTCCCCTTCGATGGCCTGCCGCTGTGGTCGGACATCCGGACCCAGCCCCTGGACGAGCAGCGCCGGGCGCTCCTCGACACGGCGACCCGCTCGGCCCTGGTCGCCGCGGCCGACGACGGCGACTACGGCCGGGCGATCGGTGCCGAAGCCCGCAAGCCCGACTGGGACCACGTCTACCCGTTGACCAGCGGCCTCCCCCCCTACGAGTCGATCGCCGCCATCGCCGCCCGCAGGGGCACGAGCCCGATGGACACGTTCCTCGATCTGGCCCTGGAAGGCGACCTGCGATCGTTCTTCATCCAGGCCGCAGCCAACCAGGACCAGGACGTGGTGCTCGAACTGCTCCGCCACCCCCGCTCGATCCCGACCTTCAGCGACAGCGGGGCCCACGTGAGCCAGATCATGGACTCGTCGCTCCAGACCCATCTGCTCGGCCACTGGGTCCGCGACACCGAGGCGTTCACCATCGACGAGGCGGTCCACGCCATGACCGCGGTCCCCGCCACGGCCTGGGGGTTCACCGACCGGGGGGTCGTCGCCGAGGGTCTGGCGGCCGACCTGAACGTGTTCGATCTGGCGACGGTCCGTCCCGATCTGCCCGAGCTGGTCCACGACCTTCCGGGCGGCGCTCGCCGGCTCCGCCAGACCGCCACCGGGTTCGCGGCGACGATCGTCAACGGCGAGGTTCTCGTCGAGCACGGTCAGCCGACCGGATCCACTCCCGGGCGGCTCCTCCGGGGCCCCCTCGCCGGTCGATCGGGACGGTAGATCTGCCGCTTCGAGCGGGGTACCCGACCCACGCCGGGGCCGGGGGTGCCCGCTATCCTGTCGCCGGAGGGTGTAGCTGAGGATCGGTACGACACCGGGATGCAGCCACCGCCGATGATGGGATCCGAACCGATCGGCTCGCCCGGTCGGTGCAAGCGAAACGGCGACACGATGCGAGACCTTCGAAGCAAGTCCCCCCTGCTCGCCGTGCTGGTCGCGCTGGCGCTGATCGCCGCGGCCTGCTCGGGAGGGAGCAACCCGTTGTCGGGCATCGGCTCGTCAGACGGCGACGGCGATGAGGCGGCGACAGGATCCGCCACCGACACCGGCGACGGAGCCGATGGCGCCGACCCGGGACTCCCGGCGACCTCGGGTGGAGCCGGCGGCGACGGTGGCGGCGTCGCCCCGGATCTCCAACGGAACCCCGCACCCGATCTGGTGCCCTCCGGCCTCGACCCGGCGATCGACGACGCACGGCCGTGGTCCGACCCGGCCACGTGGCCCGATGGGCGGGTCCCCGGGGCCGGCGACACGGTCACGATCGCCGCCGACCAGGCGGTCGTCCTCGACCAGGACGCCGAGCTGGCCGGGCTGACCGTCGACGGCCAGCTGTACTTCTCACCATCGGCGTCGGTGACCTTGGCCAGCAACGCCAACATCGTCGTCAACGGCCTCCTCTACGCCAAGCCGGCCTCGGCCGACGTCCAGCACGTCATCCGCTTCTTCGGCTTCGACGGCTCGGGCCATGTCGGTGGCGGCATGCAGCCGGTCGACTCCGACGTCGGGCTCTGGGTCACCGACAGCGGCCAGGCCTTTCTCGAAGGCTCGCCCCGGCGGGGCTGGACCAACCTCACCGCCGGCGTCGGGGCCGGCGAGACCACGGTGACGGTCGAGGACGCCGCCGGTTGGCAGGTCGGCGACCGGGTCGTGCTGACCCCCACCGCCCCGCCAGGCGAGGACTTCGTGCTGGAGGAGGGCCTGACCACCGGCTTCCACGACACGACGATCGCCGCCATCGACGGCACGACGATCACCTTGGCCGACCCGACGACCGCCGCTCACCCGATCGTCGCCGGCCTGTACACCGCCGAGCTCGCCAACCTGACCCGCAACGTCACGATCCACGGAACTCCCGAGGGCGGTGGCCACGTCTTCATCCACTCCCACGACCACCCCCAGTTCATGCGGTGGGTCGGCCTGGAAGATCTCGGGGTGGCCGAGGCGCTGGGGCGGTACCCGCTGCACATCCACCACGCCGGCATGGGCTCCTACGGCAGCCTGTTCGAGGGGGTCGTCAGCGTCGGCGGCCGCCATCACGCCTTCGTCCCCCACGAGAGTCACGGGATCACGATGCGGGACATGGTCGCCTACGACACGACCGGCGGCGACGTCGTGTGGTGGGATGAGGGCGACGAGACCAGCGACCTGCTCCTCGACCGGGTCCTGGTCGCGGGGAGCGATCACTCCTCGTTCTACCTCGGGCGGGGGACCAACATGATCGTGCGGGACTCGGTCGGCGTCGGGGTCGAGAACCTCTACAACGACGGGGCGTTCGAGTGGGAGAACGGCGCGGTCGGCAACTGGCTGGTCGAGAACGTCGTCGCCCACAACAACAACTCCTCGGGCATCCGGGTGTGGCAGAACTCCAACATCCCCCAGATCGTCGACGGCTACGTCGCCTACCACAACTGGGGGGCGGCCATCGACCATGGCGCCTACAGCAACCGGTACGTGTACCGCAACGGCCACTACTACGGGAACCGCGAAGCCGGCGTGATCCTCCTCGCCACGTCCGATCCCACACCGATCGCCCTCGAACAGACGGTGATCGACACCGGCGGCATCTCCGAAGGAGCCCACGTCGTCATGGCCCACTCGGCGGTGCCGGCCTACCAGCCGACGGTGTTCCGTGACGTCGAGTTCATCGGGAGCACCGACTTCGCCCTGTTCGACTTCTTCACCGAGGGAGCGATCCACCAGGTCCAGTGCATCGACTGCCGGTGGCCCGAGGGCGCCCAGGTCGTCGAGTTCCACGGCTCCAACGAGGCCGAGACCTGGCTCGAGGTGATCGGCGCCGGCGGGAGCGTCCGCTACGAGTCCGACGGCAACGTGGCCGAGATCGAGACGCCGCCCGCCGCCTACCTGTCGGGCGGGGGCGTCGGTCTCACCGCCGAGTACTTCCACGGGCCCGACCTGACCGACCTCGCCTTCACCACGATCATGCCCGGTCTGACCGAAGAGTGGGAGATCAACCCCGACGCCCCGGCGTTCGGGGTCATGCCGGCCCACCACCTGATCTCGGTCCAGGACGGGTCGAGCGCCCGCCTGTCCGGTCAGTTGGAGATCGCCGAGGGCGCCGGGGGCGCGTACCGGTTCGGGTCGGTTTTCGGCGGTGGTCTCCGGCTGTGGATCAACGGCCAGCTACTGATCGACGACTGGGACAACGTCAACCTCAACGGCGGCTTCGACGACCCCTACTCGACCGGCTACAACATCGCCGAGTTGGATCTGGCGCCCGGCCGGCACGACATCGTCGTCGAGCTGCGGGACTCTCTCACCGAGGGAGGCTGGCGGAGTTGGTTCTTCTCACTCATGTGGGACGTCCCCGGCGGCGAGGCCTACTTCGAGATCATCCAGGCCAACCAGCTCCACCCGACGACGATCCCCGACAACTCACCGACCCCGGCCCTCAGCTGAGGTCTCCGGCCCGGTCCGTCGGGCACGTCGAACGGCGTCTCGTCGAGCCCTGTCCACTTCTCACCATCTGGGTGCAACGACCCGCACCGTCGCCTAGTCTCGCGGCGGGGCAGACCTAGCCGACACGCACGGCGCAGGCGGAGAACTGGGTAGGAGAACATGAGTTCCATCAGTGACGCGAGGGGCGTCCCCGATGGCTCGCCCCGAAGACGGCGAGTCCGACGACGGCTGACGGCCATCGTCCTGCTACTGGCCCTGATCGCCGCATCGTGCGGCGAGGCGGCCGAAGCGAGCCGCTGGCGACGGGGCGACGACCGTGGCCCCGGGCGAGATCGGCCGACCCGGTCGACGACGACGGAGGTCACCCCCGGTCTGCCGGTCCGCGGCGACGATGACGTGACCATGTCCATCCAGCCGGTGCCCGAGGATCCAACGGCACCAGGAGCGCCCGGCGACCCAGGCGCTCCCGAGGCTCCAGGCTCCCCGGACGACCCGGCGGCGCCCGGTATCCCCGAGGCCCCGGGCATCCCCGAAGCTCCGGGCTCCCCCGACGACCCGGCGGCGCCTGGCATCCCCGAGGCCCCGGGCATCCCCGAGGCTCCCACGATCGACGATCCGGGCGCCGGCAACGGACCGGTGATCAGCTTCCCGGGCCTGCCGTTCCCGACGCTGCCCGCACCACCCGCACCGGATCCTGGACCCGATCCCGACCCGGGACCCGATCCGACACCGCCACCCCCGAACCCGGGACCAGGCCCAGGGCCGAGTCCCGATCCTGGACCCCCGCCTCCGCCCGACCCGTCGCCGGATGACCCGTCGATCCCGTCGGTCCCGGCGTGGTCCGATCCGGCCAGCTGGCCCGACGGTCGGGTCCCGGCAAACGGGGACGCAGTCACGATCCCGGCCGGCACCCGGATCCGGGTCGACACCGACATCGTCGTCTCGGGCATCGACATCGCCGGTGAGTTGTACGTCGATCCGACCCGGTCGGTGACGATCTCCAGCGACGAGAACATCGTCGTCACCGGTCTGCTCCACATGCAGCCGGCGTCGACCGCCGTCGACCACGTCATCGAGTTCACCGGCGTCGACGAGTCCCGGTTCCGGGGTGGCGGCATGCGTCCGATCGCCTCCGACGTCGGGCTCTGGGTCGACATGAGCGGCCAGCTCCTCCTCGAGGGCTCGGCCCGCCGGGGCTGGACCAACGTCACCGGTTCGGTGGCCCGGGGTGCGACGTCGGTCCAGGTCGACGACGCCTTCGGGTGGCAGGTCGGCGACCGGATCGTCCTGATGCCGACGGCCGCACCGGGCCAGGACGGCGTCCAGGGCGAAGGTCGGCGGACCGGTTTCCACGAGACCACGATCGCCGCCATCAACGGCAACACGATCACCTTCGCCGACGCCACGACCCGGGCCCACCCCGAGGTGGCCGGCCAGTACACGGCCGAGCTGGCCAACCTGACCCGCAACGTGACGATCACCGGTACCGACGCCGGCAACGCCCACGTCTTCATCCACGCCATGCAGAAGCCGCAGCTGATCCGGTGGGTGGCCCTCGAGCAGCTCGGTGTCGGCTCGGCCATGGGCCGCTATCCGCTCCACTTCCACCACGCCCAGGGCGGCGCAGCAGGCTCGCTCGTCGAGGGCGTCACGGTCGTCGGGGGCGAGCACCACGCGCTCGTGCCCCACGAGAGCCATGGGATCACCATGCGGGACATCGTCGCCTACGACATCTCGGGCGGCGACGCCGTCTGGTGGGACGAGGGCGACGAGACCAGCGACCTGCTCCTCGACCGGGTGTTGGTCGCCGGGACCGACCACTCGGCGTTCTACCTCGGCCGGGGGACCAACATGATCCTCCGGAACTCGGTGGCCGTCGCCGTCCAGAACCAGTTCAACGACGGTGGCTACGAATGGGAGAACGGGGCGGTCGGCACCTGGACGGTGCAGAACGTCATCGCCCACAACAACATGTCGTCGGGCGTGCGGGTGTGGCAGAACGCCGACATCCCCCAGGTCGTCGACGGCTACGTCGCCTACCACAACTGGGGGGCGGCGATCGATCACGGTGCGTACAGCAACCGGTACGTGTACCGCAACGCCCACTACTACGGGAACCGTGAGGCCGGCGTGCTCCTGCTCGCCACCTCCGATCCGACGCCCATCTCGTTCGAGAACACGATCATCGACACCGGCGGCGTCGCCGAGGGTGCCCACGTGGTCCTCGCCCACTCGGCGGTCCCGGCCGACCAGCCGGCGGTGTTCCGCAACGTCGAGTTCCGGGGAAGCAGCGGCGCCCCCATCTTCGACTTCCACACCAGCGGAGGGGTCCATCGGATCCGTTGCATCGACTGCACGATCCCGGCTGGGGCCGACGTGGTCGGCTTCAACGGGCAATCGGGCAACGGGTCGTGGCTGGAGGTCGTGAACCCATCGGGCAGTGTGCGCTACCTGCCCAACGGTTCCTCGACCCCGATCGAGCGGCCGGTCCGGGACGTGTTCGGTGACGGGATCGGTCTCACCGCCGAGTACTTCCACGATCGGGCCTTGACCGACCTCGCCTACACCACGGTGATGCCCGGCCTCACCGAGGAGTGGGAAGCCGACGTGAACCGCCCGGCGTTCGGTGTGCTCCCCGCCCACCACCTCATCGACATCGAGGGCGGGTCCGGTGCCCGACTCTCGGGCCAGTTGGAGGTGTCGCCCGGCGATGGTGGGCCCCACAACATCCTGGCCGCCTTCGGCGGCGGTATCCGGGTGTGGATCGACGGTCAGCTCCTGATCGACGATTGGGACAACACCGACCTCAACGGTGGTTTCGAGGACCGATACAGCTCCGGCTACCACCAGGAGACGATCAACCTGGCGGCCGGCCGCCACGACATCGTGATCGAGCTCCGGGACAACGAGATCCGGAGCGTGCCGTGGCGGGCCTGGTTCTTCGACCTGTACTGGGAGGCACCGGGTGGCGAGCGGGAGGTCATTCCCGCCAGCCAGCTCCACCCGACTCGGATCCCGGACAACGCGCCGACGCCGATCGTCCCCTGAGCCCGCTCGGCCGATGCCCGGCCGACCAACCATCACGAGCACGGTGCGCGCCGCCCCCGGGGACTATCCTCGGGGGCGGCGGCGTGTCACGCCCAACCTTCGTCCGATCCCCACGCGGTCGGCATCGTGAAGGCAAAGGGGACCCTGCGTGCCCGACACATCGAGCCGATTCGTCGATGAGCGCCTCCCCGGGCGGGGCTGTTCGGTGTGCGTGGGGCACGGGGCCACCGTGCGGGGACCGAAGGATCACCGATGACGAAGCAGGAGTCGTTCAAGAAGCGGGTCCGGGCCCGGATGGCGGCGACCGGCGAGCGGTACGCCGCCGCCCGTCGGGTGCTGGTGGCCAAGGCCTCGAGCGGGCAGAGCCGGGTCTGGGTCTCGGAGCCCGAGATGGGCGAGGAGGCGGTCACCGCCGGCACGGGACGAGGCTGGGACGAGTGGTGCGACCTGATCGACGGCTGGCCGGGCCGAACCGAGGGCCATGCCGCCATCGCCGCCCACCTCCACCGCGATCACGGGGTCGATCAGTGGTGGGCCCAGACGGTGACGGTCGGCTACGAGCGGATCACCGGCCTCCGGCTCCCCCATCAGCGGGCCGACGGTACGTTCACCGCCGGCAAGTCGCGAACCGTCGCCGTCGACGGTGACGAGCTCCGCCGCCTCCTGCTCGACGACGACCACCGGGCCGACCTGCTGGGCGGGGTCGACGCCGAGCTCCGGTCGAAGCCAACCTCGAAGTCGATCCGGCTGGCGATCGACCCGGGGATCGCCGTCGTCGACCTCAGCCCGGCCGGTGACGGCCGGACCAAGGTCACCGTCGCCCACGAACGGCTCCCGCTCTTCGACCAGGTGGCGGAGTGGAAGTTCTTCTGGAGCGAGTGGCTCGACGCCCTCGACGACGCCTGAGGGCGAGCGGCCGGCCGGTTTCCCGCGGGGCCCGGCCGGCGGCTGCGCTCAGCGATAGACGCCGCCGTAGGCGATGCCGGTCAGGTGGGCCATGTCCCGATCGAAGGTCGTCAGGTCATCGGCGCAGAGCTGATTCAGGTGGTCGTGGCCGCAGGCCCGGGCCAGGACCGCCATGAGGTCGACGCTGGCGGTGAAGAACCGCTCCAGCCGTCGGGCCGCCTCGTCGACGATGAGCCGGGCCCGGAGGTCGGCCTTCTGGGTCGCGATGCCGACCGGACAGTTGTCGGTGTGGCAGGCCCGCATGCCCAGGCACCCGATGGCCTGCATGGCGGCGTTGGAGACGGCGATGGCGTCGGCTCCGAGCGCCAGGGCCTTCACGAAGTCCCACGGCGTGCGCAACCCGCCGGTGACCACCAGCGTGATGTCCCGACGACCGCGGGCGTCGAGGTGACGGCGGGCCCGGGCCAGGGCCGGGATCGTCGGAACCGAGATGTTGTCCCGGAACAACACCGGCGCCGCCCCGGTTCCGCCGCCCCGGCCGTCGAGGATGATGTAGTCGACACCGATCCGGAGCGCAGCGTCGATGTCGTCCTCGATGTGCTGGGCCGACATCTTGACCCCGATCGGGATCCCGCCGCTCGTTTCCCGTACCTGCTCGGCCACCCGGGCGAAGTCCTCCTCGCAGGTGAAGTCGGCGAACGTCGGCGGCGACACCGCCGTCTGTCCCTCGGGGAGACCTCGGACCTCGGCGATCCGGCCGACCACCTTCGAACCCGGCAGGTGGCCGCCGGTGCCGGTCTTGGCTCCCTGACCGAGCTTGAAGTGGAAGGCCTGGACGGCGGCCACCTTGTCGAGCGACCACCCGAACCGGCCCGACGCCAGCTCATAGAAGTAGCGACCGTTGGCCTGCTGCTCGTCGGGCAGCATGCCCCCCTCACCCGAGCAGATCCCGGTCCCGGCCAGTTCGGCCCCGGCGGCCAGGGCCACCTTGGCTTCCTCGGACAGCGCCCCGAAGCTCATGTCCGACACGAAGAGTGGGATCTCGAGCTGGAGGGGGCGGACGGCGTTGGGGCCGATCGTCACCGATCGACCGACCTCGACGTCGTCGAGGAGGGGCCGGCGAGCGAGCTGAGCGGTGACCAGCTGGATCGAGTCCCAGCTGGGGAGCTCCTGGCGGGGCACGCCCATCGCCACCGCCGGGCCGTGGGAGCCGTAGGACTCCAGCCCCGAGTCGGCCAGTCGCTGGATCAGGTTGACGTGGGGCTCCTCGGGGGTGCCGTGAATGTCGGCATAGGCACCCTGGTAGGCGGTCCGGTCGTACGGCTGGGGGTTGTCGTTCTCCCACTGGAGGAGCTCGTCGAGGTCGATCACCAGATCGTCACCCTCGACCCAGGAGGTGAAGCGGGTCAGGACCTCGTCGTTGTTGTACGACGAGATGCCACTGTCGATCCGGTAGTCCCAGCCGTGGAGCCCGCACAGCAGGTTCGTGCCGGCGACGTGACCGTCGGCCAGCAGGGCCCCCCGATGGAGGCACCGGCCGTAGAGCACGGAGTGGTGGTCCCCGTCGCCACCGGGATCACCGGACCAGCGGACGATCACCAGATCGACGTTGGATACCACGACCCCGACCGGCTCCCGGTCGGGAAGCTCGCTCCACGTGGCGATTTTCTGCGGTTGCATGAGGACCCCTCAGCGATTCGAGTGTTGTGACCAGCGTGCCGAATCTAGCGACGTTCGACCTGGCGCCACGGACCGGGGCTCCCTACGCTGCGGCCCATGACCGACCAGATCACCCCGTTCCGCATCGACGTCGGCGACGACGTGCTCGACGACCTCCGGCAGCGGTTGGCGATGACCCGGTGGCCGGAGGCCGAGGTGGTCGACGACTGGTCGCAGGGGATCCCGCTGGCCTACGTGCAGGACGTGTGCCGGTACTGGGCCGACCCCGATCCGGCCACGGGCTACGACTGGCGGAGCCGTGAGGCGGCCCTCAACCGTTTCGACCAGTTCACGACCCCGATCGACGGCGTCGACATCCACTTCGTTCACGCCCGTTCCCCCCACCCGGGGGCGTTGCCCCTGCTCATCACCCACGGTTGGCCGGGATCGATCGTCGAGTTCCACAAGATCATCGAGCCGCTCGTCGACCCGACACTCGACGGCGGGGATCCGGCCGATGCCTTCCACGTGGTGGCGCCATCGCTGCCCGGCTTCGGGTTCTCCGGCAAGCCGACCGCCCCCGGCTGGGGCGTACCCAAGATCGGCGAGGTGTTCGCCAGCTTGATGGCTCGGCTCGGCTACGACCGCTACGTGGCCCAGGGCGGCGACTGGGGGTCGGCGATCACCACCACGATCGGCGCCAACGACGTCGACCACTGCGCGGCGATCCACGTGACCCTGGCGATGGGGGCCCGACCGAAGGTCGAGGGTGAGCCGACGCCGGCCGAGCAACGGGCCCTCGATGGCCTGACGTACTACCAGCAGTGGGACTCCGGCTACTCCAAGCAGCAGGCCACCCGCCCCCAGACGCTGGGCTACGGCCTGGTCGACTCGCCCGCGGCCCAGGCGGCCTGGATCCTCGAGAAGTTCTGGGCCTGGACCGATTGCGACGGCCACCCGGAGAACGTCCTCACCCGCGACGAGCTGCTCGACAACGTGATGTTCTACTGGGTCAACGGCGCCGGCGCGTCGTCGGCCCGCATCTACTGGGAGAGCTTCGGCCGAGGCCCCCGGGAGACGGTGAGCATCCCGTCGGGATTCGCGGTCTACCCCAAGGAGATCGTCCCGCCGGTCCGGGCCTGGGTCTCGGAGAGCTTCACCGACATCCGCCACTGGAGCGAGCACGAGCGCGGTGGCCACTTCGCGGCGTTCGAGCGGCCCGAGACCTTCGTGGCCGACATCCGGGAGTGCTTCCGGCAGTTCCGGTAGCCCCGAACTCGCCCTCGGACAGCCGGGTCCCTAGGGTTTGGGGACCGACGTCCGAGGGGGAGACGCCATGTCCCAGACCACAACGACCGACGTGATCCCGGTCCTCGATCTCGGTCCGGGGGCCGACATCGACGCCCTGGGAGCCCAGCTCCGAGCGGCGCTGACCGACGTCGGGTTCTTCTTCGTCGTCGACCACGGCGTTCCCTGGCCGCTGGTCGAGCGCTGCTACGAGGCGGCCCGGGAGCTCCACGCCCTCGACCCGGCCTCGCTGGCTTCGATCCCCATGGACACCGAACACGGCGGGTACCTCGGCCTCGGCGGGGGCACGTCGTACGCCTCGGAGATCGCCGGGGAGGTCCGAACGCCGAACCTCAACGCGGCGTTCTTCGCCCACCGGGGCGGGTACCGGCTCGACAACCGGTGGCCTCCGCTCGACGGGTTCCGGGAGCTCGTCGAGCAGTACCTCGACGAGCTGACGGCGCTCGGTCGTCGGTTGTTGCCGGTGCTGGCCGCATCCCTCGACCTTCCAGCCGACCACTTCGACGCCCATTTCGACGATCCGTCGTGCACGCTGCGGATGTCCCACTATCCGGTGCTCGACTACGGCGAGCACGACTGGGGCCTCGCCCCCCACACCGACTCGACCATCCTCACCTTCCTCCCGGCCAACGACGTGCCCGGTTTGGAGATCCGCCCGGCCGGGCACGACTGGATCGAGCCGCCGCCGCTCCCCCACTCCTTCCTGGTCAACAGCGGCGACATGCTCAAGCGGTGGACCAACCACCGGTTCCGGTCGACCGCCCACCGGGCCCGCAACGCCTCGACCGTCGACCGGTACGCCATCCCGTTCTTCTTCGGGGCCCGGGACGATGCGCTGATCGACGCCCTCCCGACCTGCGTCGATGCCGACAATCCGGCCCGCCACGAGCCGATCACCTACGGCGACTACCAGCGGTGGTTCCTCAACCGGAACTACGCCAAGGTCACCGGCCAGGAGGCTGGCGAGGTGGCACCGTGAGCGGCACGGCGAACGACGACGGACCGATCCCCGGGGCTGCGGCCGACGACACGGCCACGGCAGGCAACGGCAACGGAACGGCGGTCGACCGGGGACCCCGCACCCACGCCGAGCGGCGAGCGGCGGCCCTCGACGTGCTGGCCACGCTCACCGGCCGGCCGGCCAACCCCGAGGCGGGAGCGGCGATGGAGCACCGCCACGGCCACCTCGGCACCTTCGCCATCGATCACGTGCTGGGGACGCTGTGGTCCCGACCACAGCTGTCGCGGCGGGATCGGAGCCTGATCGTGATCGCCTTCCTGGCCACGATCGGCTCGGACCGGGAGCTGGCGGCCCACGTCGCCGGAGGCCTCAACCACGGCCTGACCCGGGACGAGGTCCGGGAGATCATCAACCAGGTGGCCGGCTACGGGGGCTTCCCGATGGCCATGGAGGCGACCCGGGTCGTCGATCGGACGTTCGCCTCACTGGACGGGGTCGACCACCTCCCCGACCGGGAGCCCGGCCCGGCGATCGACGACCTCGACCGCCACCGGGCGGCGGCCGACGTGATGGGCACGCTGTTCGCCGGCCGGACGCCGTCCGACCCCGAGGCTGCCCGGGCCGGCGTCGTCGACGCCCTGGGCGGCGTCGGCGAGCTGGCCTTCGACTGGGCGTTCGGTGAGCTGTGGGCCCGCCCCCAGCTCTCCC
Organism: Acidimicrobiales bacterium; assembly: GCA_965262175.1. Lineage (GTDB taxonomy): Bacteria > Actinomycetota > Acidimicrobiia > Acidimicrobiales > SZUA-35 > CADEDH01. The sequence continues at coordinate 629,836 of CBDHES010000002.1, forward strand.
GGCGGGACCGGAGCATGGTCACCGTCGCCATCCTGGCCATCCTCGCCCGGCCCGACGAGTTGGCGATCCACATCCCCGGGGCCTTGAACCACGGCTGTAGCCGGACCGAGATCGAGGAGATCATGGTCCAGCTCACCGTCTACGGCGGCTTCCCCCGGGGCGTCGAAGGTATCCGGGCCGCCCGGGCCGCCTTCGACCGCATCGACGAGCGAGCGGCCGTCAGCCCCGACTAGGCCCCTCCCACACCGCGGCCGCTCGGCCGCCCGAGATACCGCGGCCGAACGGCCGCCCGAGATACCGCGGCCGAACGAGGCCCGCCGAGGCGTGAAGTGGCGCTGATTCGGGCAGGGTGGACGGGATGAGCGTCTCCCTGTGCGTCTACTGCGGATCGAGTCCCGGCTTCGACGACGTCTACCGGCGAGCGGCGGCGGAGCTCGGCGCCGTGCTCGCCGGACGCGGCCATCAGCTGGTCTACGGCGGCGGCCACGTCGGCCTGATGGGGGTGGTGGCCGACGCCGTCCTCGACGCCGGGGGCACGGTCATCGGGGTGATGACCGAGCAGCTCCTGGCGGCCGAGGTGGCCCACCAGGGACTGACCAAGCTCGAGGTCGAGCCGACCATGCACGCTCGCAAGGCCCGCATGGTCGACCTCAGCGACGGGGCCATCGTGCTCCCGGGCGGCTTCGGAACCTGGGAGGAGGCGGTCGAGCTCCTGACCTGGAACCAACTCGGGCTCACGGCGAACCCGGTCGTCTTCTACGACGTGGCCGGGTTCTACCGGCCGTTCTTCGAGCAGATGGAGACCGCGGTCGGCGCCGGGTTCGTCAACACCGCCAACGCCGCCCTGGCTCGCCGGGCGACCACGGTCGACGAGGCGATCCAGCTCGCCACCGCCGACGCCGACGAGGTCACCCCCAAGTGGATCCGGTAACGGCCGGGACCGGCGCCGCGGCCGGGCCCACCGGGAGGTAGTCGGCGACGACGTCGGCCAGGACGGACCGCACGGCCTGGATCGCCGGACGGTCGGCGCTGGCGGTCCGGTAGAGGAGCTGGATGGTCCGACCGACCGGCTGGGCCAGGTCGAGGACCCGGACACCGGGCGGGATCGCGACCAGGGCGAGGTCGGGGACGAGGGTGATCCCCTCGCCGGCGGCGACGAGTTGGAGGGCCGTCGGGTAGTCGTCGAGCTCGTGGACCAGCGTTGGCTCGAAGCCGTGCCGCCGGCAGGCGAGCAGCACGCACCGACCGCAGTGCCCCTCCGGCGACTCGGCGATGAAGTCGCGCCCGTTCAGCTCGCCGAGATCGACCACGGCCGGGTGCCGGTCGGCCAGGGGGTCGCCGTCGGCCACGCACAGCCGGAAGGCGTCCTCGGCCACCGTTTCTCGGACGACGTCGCTTCGGGGAGCGGCCGGCGAGTGGCGGTAGTCGATGCCGAACGCCAGGTCGCTGTGCCCGGCGGCAACCGAGTCGGCCGCCAGGTCGGGGATGAGCTCCTTGCTCCGCAGGACCAGGTCGGGGTGGCGAACGCGCAGCGCCTGGAGCAACGGCACGAGCAGCGTCGAGGCGACCGACTCATAGACGTTGATCGTGAGCTGACCCCGGACCTCGTTCGTCACCCGCTCGATCGCCACCTGGGCCACCTCGACCCGCTCCAGCACCTCACCGGCGTGACGGACCAGTTCCCGGCCGGCGTCGGTCAGCTGCACGTTGCGCCCGATCCGTTCCAGGACCTCGACACCCACCGCCTTGCGGAGACCGCTCAACTGCTGAGACACGGCCGACGGGGTGTAGCCGAGGGCGTCGGCGGCGGCGGCGATCGTGCCTCGGGCCGCCACCTCCCGCAGGGTGCGGAGCTGCTGCAACGTCAGGTCCATGGCTCCAACCTATCGCTCGCCCCCACCAATTCGTAAGCGGAGCTGAACGTTGCGCGGTAAAACTCGTCGCTTTTGCTTTCGTCTTTGTCGTGCGAACGTGATCGTCGGGCCCACCTTCCACCACCGAGCAGACGAGAGGAGACGATTCCCATGAGCCACCTGCACCGCCGAATCCTGGCCACGCTCGACCGCAACGGCGAGCGCCGGTCCCACCCCCACGACGAGCGGGCCCGATTGCTGGACCGACTCGACGACCTTCGGGCCACCGCCCGCCTCGGGGCCACCCGCTGACCCCTCGCGGCCGACGACCGCCCACGCCAACCACCTCATCAACCGACCACCGCATCAACCCACCAGCCAGTTGCCGACGAGATCAGAGAGGACATCGACGATGTGGCATCGAACCTGCAATCACTGCGGCCGGGCCCACCTGTTCGGGATGGGCCGGGTCACCGGCGCCCACAACCTCGACCGGGGGGTGATCCTCCTCGCATGGTCGTGCCCGACATGCGGAGCCGACAACGAGCTGCTGACCGGCGACGCCGTCGGCACCCACGCCCCCGACACCCCGACCACCCCGCCGGTACCGGCCTGACCGTTCGCCGGACGCGCCACTGCGGCGCAGCTTCCCGCCTCCGAAGGCGGGGCTGCGCCGCAGCCGCGTGGCCCGGTGCGTCGATGGACCGGGGAGGATGGCAGGGTCCCGCAGGTACGGGGAAGGGGGATGCGAGACCCTGCCCGAACGGTGCTCAGGTGGCGATGGCGTCGAGGACGTCGAGCTTCGCTGCCCGCCGGGCCGGACCGAGTGCGGCGAGCAGACCGGCCGCACCGGCCACCGCCACCAGGATCAGGATCCGGGTGACCGGGATGGCAAGGGTCGACGTCAGCTCGGCGGGGAGAGCGGCCACGGCCGCCCAGCCGAAGAGCACGCCGATGGTCACCCCGAGCAGTGCCCCGAACAAGGCGACCAGGCCGGCCTCGATGCGGACCATCCGCCGTAGCTGGCGACGGGTCATCCCCACCGCCCGCAGCAGCCCCAGCTCCCGGGTCCGCTCGAAGACCGACAGGGCCAAGGTGTTGGCGATGCCGATCAGGGCGATGATGACGGCCAGGGCCACCATCACGTTGACCGTGGCCAGCGCCTGGTCGATCTGTCCCTCGATGCCCTCGACGAAGGCACCCGCGGTCTCGATCGTCGCCTGGGGGAAGGCGGCCCCGATGGGGGCCATCGCCTCGTCGGCCTCGGCGATCGACACGCCGTCGGCCAGCAGGACCCCGAACCATCCGTACTGGGGGTTGGCGTCGACCGAGCGCCACAGCGAGGCGTCGACCAGGAAGTCGTCCTCGACGACGATGTCGTCGCCGTAGATCCCGGTGACCGTCGCCTCGACCGAGGCGCCGCTGGCGAAGGTGAGCGGCACGACGTCGCCGACGACGAGCCCGTCGGCGGCCGCCCGCTCATCCGAGACGAGGACGCCGGCATCGTTGCCCGGCTCGATCGCCCCCTCCTGGAGGTCGATGTCGAACACCTCGGTCATGGCCGCCAGATCGGCCCCCATGACGAACGCCACCTCGCCGGCCGGATCGGCCGCCGGATCGGTGACCACGAGCGCTTCGTCGTACTGGAAGCCGGCCACCCGGGCCGTCTCGTCGAGCGCGGCCAGCTCCTCACCGACGGCCGCCGGTAGCAGCTCGGGGCTGTCGACGATGTAGTCGGCCTGGACCGCGCCGTCGAGGGTGGCCCGGAGTTGGGCCTTGGTCGACTCCCCGACGGTGAGGGTCATGGCGACCAGCGCCAGACCGATCATCAGCGCCGCTGCGGTGGTGGCCGTCCGATGGGGGTTCCGGCCGGCGTTGTGCCGGGCCAGACCGCCCGACACGCCGGTGAGGCGGGCCGACGGCCATCCCAGGATCCTCGTCACCGGCACGGCGACCAGCGGGCTGAGCAGCGTGACGCCGACGAAGACGGCGATCGCCCCACCGGCGAGGGCGGCGATGATCGACGTGACCCCTTCGGCACCGAAGAGACCGAACGCCCCGACCCCGATCCCGACGAGCGTCAGGAGCGCCCCGATGGCGAAGCGGACCCCACTCGAGACGTCGCCCGCGGTCGCACCGTCCCGCAGGGCCGCCATCGGCGCCACCCGGGACGCCTTGCGAGCGGGACCGATGGCCGACAGGAGGGTGACCCCGACGCCGACGGCGGCGGCCACGGCGACCGTCCTCAGCGACACGATGACCGGCGAGTCGGGCAACTGGGCCCCGATGGCGTCGAACAGGGCCCGGAGGCCGAAGGCGACGCCCACACCGGCCCCGATCCCGACGATGGAGGCGAAGACCCCGATCACGATGGCCTCTCCGAGGACCGATCGCTGGAGCTGGGTCGGGTCGGCCCCGACGGTGCGGAGCAGCGCCAGCTCCCGGGTCCGCTGACCGAGGACGATGGCGAAGGTGTTGTAGATGATGAAGATCGACACGAACAGCGAGATCCCGGCGAAACCGAGCAGGACGTTGCCCAGGATGTCGATCCCACTGTTGAACTCGGCCCGGGTCTCGGACTCCAGGGTCGCCTGGTCGACGACGGTCGCCCCGACCGCCACGGCGGTCAACTCGGCCTCGACGGCCGCCCGATCGGCCCCGCTCGCCAGGGCGACCGAGATCGAGTCGTACCCGTCACGGCCCAGGGTCTCCTGGAGGTAGGCCAGGTCGACCTGCATCAGGGTGGCGCCGAGGGTGTCGTTGTCGTCCCCGAACCGGGTCAGGCCGACCAGCCGGAGCTCATCGGTTCCGGCCGGGGTGATCATGGTGTAGGTCTCGCCGATGACGAAGCCGTGGGTGGCGGCGGCGTCGAGGTCCATCGTGAACTCGTCGGCCGCAGCAGGGCCCGAGCCCTCGACGACCGTCAGGTTCGACAACCGGGGCTGATCGACGTAGCCGAACGCCAGCTGGGGTGGGCCGTTGACCGGGATCTGGTCGCCGTCGCCGTTGACCGGCCGGAGGAGCATCTCCGACTGGACCAGGGGTGCGGCGGCGGCGACCCCGTCGACCGCCTCGATCTCGGCCAGCAGCGACTCGGGCAACGGCTCCGGATCGCCGAGGGCGACCTCTTCGGGCCGGACCTCGAAGTCGGTGGTCCCGACGATCTCCCCGGATAGCGATTCGAAGCTGCGGCGCAGTCCGTCGGTCAGGACGAACGACGAGACGACGAAGGCGACCGCCAGAACGACGGCGAAGGTGGTGAGGGCGAACCGGACCCGGTTCGCCGCGAGGTTCTTGAGCGTCAAGCGGAACATGGTGAACTCCCTTCCGTAGTGGTTCCGGGCTCAGTCGCCCAGGCCCCGCATGCGATCGAGGACCGAGTCGGCCGTCGGGTCGTCCATCTCGGCGACGATCCGACCGTCGGCCAGGAAGACCACCCGGTCGGCATAGGAAGCGGCGACGGGGTCGTGGGTGACCATCACGATCGTCTGGCCGAGCTGGACGACGGCATCGGCCATGAACTGGAGGATCTCGTGCCCGGTCTTCGAGTCGAGGTTGCCGGTCGGCTCATCGGCGAAGATGATCTCGGGCTGGCTGGCCAGGGCCCGAGCCACGGCCACCCGCTGCTGCTGGCCGCCGGAGAGCTCGCTCGGGCGGTGGCGGAGACGATCGGCCAGACCGACCGTCGACACGACGTGGTCGAGCCACTCCCGGTCCGGCTTGGACCCGGCCAGATCGATCGGCAGCGTGATGTTCTCGATGGCGGTGAGGGTCGGAATGAGGTTGAACGACTGGAACACGAAGCCGATGCGGTCCCGCCGCAGCCGGGTGAGCTGCTTCTCGTTGAGGGTCGAGACGTCGGTGTCGCCGATCATCACCTGGCCGCCGGTCAGCCGGTCGAGCCCGGCCATGCACTGCATGAGGGTCGACTTGCCCGAGCCCGAGGGGCCCATGATGGCGGTCATCCGGCCGCCGGCGAAGGCGACGTCGACGTGGTCGAGGGCCACGACCTCGGTGTCGCCCTTGCCGTAGATCTTCACCGCCGAGATCGCCGCCGCGGCCGGCTCGAGCGGCGTCGGGCGGTACTCGATCGGACGATCGAGCGCCGTGGCCGGATGGGACAGGATGGAGGTCATGACAGGGCTTCCCCTCGTTGCGATTCGATGTGCTTCGTGGTTTCGAACCTACGAAACGAGGGGTCCCCGGGGCATCGGGCCTGCTACTGATTCGACCCTCATCACCCCGACCCTTTCTCGGGGTCTCCCCCTAGGCCGCGGGAAGGACCCGGCGGTCGGCCGGAGGGAGGACCCGGTCGCCTCCGGGGATGACCGGCAGCCCCGACCGCCGAGGACGGGGCCGGGTCCCCTCGGGTGGAACGGGCGCGTCGAACCTGGTCAGACGATGTCGGGCACGGCGGCCGCCGACCGCTCCTGGCGATCCTTGACCAGGGCCAGGTACCGGTAGCCGCCGTGGACGAACTTGCCGTACGGGAGGGTGACGAAGAACCCCAGCACCACCCCGAGGTGGACGGCGAGGAGGATCGGCATGGCGGCGGTGGTGCGAGCGACGAGCACGGCGAAGCCGGTCACGCTGACCGCCAACAGCAGGGCGAGGAACGTCAGCTCCATCGGTCGGGCCGACGGGTCGGACAGGTCCGGGTCTCGCCGGAACTTGGCCACCAGGAGCCCGATCGGGCCGACAACGAGGCCGATGCCGCCGATCGTGCCGAGCACGACGACCGGGTGGAACAAGGGGAACGGCGCCTGCTGGTCGAACCCCGTCTCCAGGATCGCCGCCAACGTGGTCGAGGCGAGGCAGGCGGCGAACCCGTAGTAGGTGGCGTGGTGGTAGAGGCGGCGGGAGTCGGTCGGGTGCTCGTCGACGTTCATGCAGCCGACCCCGCCGCCGTCGAGGTACTCGAGCGTCGAGGCCGACCGACCGGCACCGGCCAGGTGCTGGAACCGGACCGGACCGCCTCCGATCCCGACCCAGAACCGGCGGAGAGCGACGACCAGGGCCCCGATCGCCGCCAGGAGCGCGATGGAGAACACGGCGACGATGACATCGTGGGGCACGACCCGGTAGAAGGCCCCCTCGCCCCGCTGGGCCGTGAACGCCTCGTCGCCCCGAACGGCGAGGACTCCGATCACGAAGACGACGATCGCCGCCGCCGTCGCCCCGGCGGCGACCGCCACCGGTCGATCGGCGAGCAGGCCGCCGCCCCACCGCGGCCACCCGTAGCGCCGCCAGGTGTCGACCCGGAGCTCGGCCAGGGTCGAGGGCACGGCGACGGCGAAGGGATGGGGCGGGGCGTACTGGCAGTCGTAGAGGCAGGCCCCGCAGTTGTGGCAGAGGTTCGCCAGGTAGTCGAGGTCGCCGTCGGTGAAGGACCGTCGGCGCTCCATCGCCGGGAAGACGGCGCAGAGCCCCTCGCAGTACCGGCAGGCGTTGCAGATCGTCATCAGCCGGTCGGCCTCGCCGAGACTCGTGCTGGCGCGGTTGAGCACGCCGGGACCGTCAGCGACCACGAACCACCTCCGCCTCCGCCTCGACCGCGGCGTCCGAGCGGCGGTCGGATCCGACTGCGGCGGCGGCCTCCCGGCCGGCGATCCGACCGAAGACGCTGCCGATCGTCATGCCGAGACCGGCCAGGTACCCCTGGTCGAGCACGTTGCCAGCCATGATCTCGCCGGCGGCGAACAGGTTGGGCGACGTGGTGCCGTCGTCCATGACGAGGTGGGTCCCCGCCTCGACCTTGACCGCCAGGTAGGTGAACGTGATCCCGCACCGGACGGTGTAGGCGTAGAACGGCGGCTCGACGATAGGTCGAGCCCAGTGCGACTTGGGCGGCTCGATGCCGACCGTGTGGCAGTCGTCGTGGACGGTGTGGTCGAAGGTCCCCGGCTGGCAGGCGGCGTTGAACTCCTCGACCGTGGCCCGGGTGGCGGCCGGATCGATCCCGATCCGGGTCGCCAGCTCCTCGATGGTGTCGGCCCGCTCGGGCGGGAACACCGACGGCATGAACTCCCCGATCGAGCGGGCGTCGATCAGCACGTGCCCGACCTGGTCGGGTTGCATGGCGACCAATCGACCCCAGATGGCGTAGCGCTTGGGCCAGAAGTCCTCGCCCTCGTCGTGGAACCGCCGCCCGTCGGCGTTGACCACGATCCCGAACGGGACGCAGTCGAGGCGGGTCACGATCCCGCCGTCGAAGGTCGGGGCCCGACCGTCGATCGCCACCGCATGGCACTGGCGAGGGTCGCCGATCAGCTCGACGCCGGCGTCGTCGAGGAGGCGGAGGACGGTCCCGGTGTTGTAGGGGGTCCCCCGGATCCGGAAGTTCCGGGCCGCCGGACCCCACGACTCCTCCAACCAGTCGAGGTTGGCCTCGAACCCTCCGGACGCGGCGACGAAGGCCCGGGCTCCGACGACGACGTCGCCGTCGGGGCGACGGACGGTCGCCGATCGGAACGTACCGCTCGGCCGGTCGATGTCCAGGGCGACGACCTCGGCGTCGTACCACACCTCGACCCCCAGCTCGGCCGCCGTCCGATGGAGGGCGTTGAGCATGGCCCGCCCGCCGCCGAGGAAGAACGCGTTGGTTCGGCCCAGGCTCAACGTGCCTTCGAGCGAGGGCTGGAACCGGACACCCTGGGCCTGCATCCAGTCCCACATGTCGAGCGATTCCTCGACGAGGAGCCGGGACAGCTCGGGGTCGCTGTCGGGTCCGGTCACCGCTCGGAGGTCGTCGAGCAGTTCCGCCGCCGGGTAGGGCCCGGTGAGGATCTCGTTGCCCTCGTCGTGGGCGATCCGCATGTTCCGGGTATGGCGGGTGTTGCCGCCTCGATAGTGCTTGGGGGCAGCCTCGACCACGAGGACCCGCCGTCCGGCTCGGGCCGCGGTGATGGCGGCGCACATCGCAGCGTTGCCCGCTCCGGCGACGAGCACGTCGGGGCCCGCTCCCTCACCAACCATCGGTCCACGGTAGCCACCACCGGGCCCCTGGTGAAAAGGCACCGATCGAACGGGCCTGGCCCTCAGGTCCGCTCGGCGATCTCGATGTGGATCTCGGTGACGTAGCTCTCGTCGTCCTGGGTGACGGGCGGGGTGCAGACGATGTTCCACTCGTAGGACGGTCCGACGACCTCGAAGTCGTGGTCGTCGATCCACCGCAGGAGCCGTTCGTGGGCCTCATGGAGCCGGTTGAACGATCCATGATGGGTGTAGGTGGCGACCCGGAGCGGCTCCAGCGTGCGGACCTCGACCCCCCGCTCGGCGAAGGCGTCCGTCGGCGTGTCGTCCGGTATCGGTAGGACCGCCTCGAGATCGATGTCGCTGCCGTCCTCGGCGAAGTGGTGGTACAGGAGGGCGGCGGGACCAACGGCAACGGTCGGGTCGACAACGTCGAACAGCCGGGGGAACAGGTCCGGGATCTGCTCGATCGTGGTGAGCCGATCTCGAAGCGAGGCGATCCGCTTCGGCTCGGTGGTGATGATCGTGATGTCGGTCATGGGGGCCTCCTCGGTGGGGGTCGAAAGGTCTGGGGTCGGCGGATGGGATCGGTGCTGATCCGACACCGACAGCGGCGGCACCTGCTGGGCGAGACAGGCCCGAGCCAACCGCAGCCGCTCGTCGAGACGAGCCCGCTCCGCTTCGAGTTCGGCCACATGGGCCTCGAGCACTGCCCGGAACCGGTCCGGGCTCAGCTCGTCGTCCAGGATCGGGCCGATCTCGTCGAGGGCGAGCCCCATCGCTCGTAGCGCCAGAAGACGTCGGGCCCGGTCGAGCAACGCCAGCTCGTAGCGGCGGTACCCGGTGGCGGGGTCGGTCGCGCTCGGGGGCAGAAGCCCGATGTCGGCGTAGTACCGGACGGTCCGAACCGGAAGGGGAATGAGGCGGGCGAACTCGCCGATGCGGAGCAGCACGTCGGCCATCGTCGCCCTTCCACCTGGTGGAGAGTCAAGGCTGGTCAAGGGCCGAAGGTCCGTTCCCGGCCCGCGACGGGCATAAAATCGCCGGATGACTAGCTTCAGCGACAAGCTCGCTGTCATCACCGGAGCGGGCGACGGAATGGGGCGGGCGCTGGCCCGGCAGTTGGCCGCCGCCGGTGCCGACCTGGCGATCTGCGACCTGTTCCCCGACCCGATGGCCGAGACCAAGGCACTCTGCGAGGCCGAGGGGGCCGACGGTGTGCAGGTCACGACCCACGTCTGCGACGTCTCCGACGAGGCCCAGGTCACCCGCTTCCGAGACGAGGTCGCCGCCGCCCACGCCACCGACCGGGTCAACCTGGTCATCAACAACGCCGGCATCGGGGGTGGTGGCTCGATGATCGCCGACGATCGGGCGGTCTGGGATCGGACGTTCGCCGTGTGCTGGGGCGGGGTCTACCACATGACCAGGGCGTTCCTTCCGATGCTGGTCGCCTCCGACGAAGGTCACCTGGTCAACACGAGCAGTGTGAACGGGTTCTGGGCCTCGCTCGGGCCCGATCGGCCCCACACCGCCTACAGCGCCGCCAAGTTCGCGGTGAAGGGCTTCACCGAGGCGCTGGTCTCCGATCTCCGGCTCAACGCCCCCCACGTCACTGCCTCGGTCGTGATGCCGGGCCACATCGGCACCGGGATCGCCGCCAACTCCTGGGCGGTCCACGGCGGTCCGAGCGACGATCCGGCCGTGGTCGAGATGGGCAACCAGTTCCGCAACTCGGCGCCGACGACGGCCGACGAGGCGGCGGCGATCATCCTCGCCGGGATCGAGGACAAGAAGTGGCGGATCCTCGTCGGCGACGACGCCCACGCCCTCGACGAGGCAGTTCGGGCCGACCCCGAGGCGGCCTATGAGCCGAACTTCATCGCCCGACTCGACGGCCATCTCCAGGGTGTGCTGGCCAACGACGGCAACGGTCGGTAGGCCGGCCGGCCCTCAGCTCGGTTCGCCCCCGGTCCGACCGCCGGGTCGGTCGGGGGCCCGGGTGTTGAGGAACAGGGCGTAGAGGCTGGTCGTGGCACAGATGTAGAGTCGGTTGCGCTTCGGGCCACCGAACTCGACGTTGGCCACCACCTCGGGCAGCCGGATCTTGCCGATCAGGGTCCCGTCGGGGGCGTAGCAGTGCACGCCGTCGCCCGCCGAGCACCACAGATTCCCGTCGGTGTCGACCCGGAACCCGTCGAACACGCCCTCGGTGCAGGTGGCGAAGGTGGTCGACGAACCGGTGGGCGATGCGCCATCGGCCGCCATCGGGTACGCCCGGATGTCGGGCGGGCAGGCCGCGCCGACATGGGAGACGCCGGTGTCGGCGACGTAGAGGGTCGACTCGTCCGGGGAGAAGGCCAGCCCGTTGGGCTGGACCATGTCGGTGATGACGGCCCGGACCGCGCCGTCGAACGGGTCGATCCGGTACACGTTCGACGAGCCGATCTCCGAGTCGGCTCGATCACCCTCGTAGTCGCTGTCGATGCCGTACGTCGGGTCGGTGAACCAGATCGAACCGTCGCTCTTGACGACCACGTCGTTCGGGGAGTTGAGCCGCTTGCCGTCGACGGCATCGGCCAGCACCTCCCGATGCCCGTCGTGGCCGATCCTGGTCACGGCCCGGCCCCGGTGCTCGCAGCAGACCACCCGTCCCTCCAGGTCGAGGCCGTGCCCGTTCTGGTTCCGGGCCGGCTGCTCGAAGACCGACACCGTGCCCGCCAGCTCGTCGTAGCGAAGCGTTCGGTCGTTGGGGATGTCGGAGAACAGCAGGTACCGGCCGGCCGGCACGTACACCGGGCCTTCGGCCCAGCGGGCCCCGGTCCAGAGCCGGTCGATGTGGGTGTTGTGGATCGCGTAGCGGCGGAACCGCCCGTCGAGCACCTCGATGGCCTCATCCAGCACCCGGGCTCTCCTGACGTCGGGACGGGGCCGCCGGTCGGTCACGGCGACGTGTCGAGAGCGTAGGCCGCCCACCGAGCCGGGGGCGATCTGCCCATCATCGAACCCGGGCATCTCCTTGTCGTTACAGGACGGTCGACCTAGCCTCGCCGGTGGGCAGTTAGACGGTGCGGCATCGATGCCGGGCCGTTCCCGAACGCGGGGAGACGGCGATGACGATGGAACGGCGCGGCCGGCGTCCGTATGGGCGACTGGCAGTGGTGTTGGTGATGATGGCGCTCGGCCTCTCGGGGGCCGACGCACTGCTCGACCCCCGACCGGCCGCCGCGATGGTGGCCGACGGCGCCATCGTGGCGTCCCACTCGGACCTCTGCCTCGCCGTCGACGGCGGCTCACTGGCTGCCGGCGCGGCGGTCGTCCAACAGCCGTGCGACGGCTCATCCCCCCAACGGTGGACGACGACCGACCTCGGCGGCGGCTACTGGCGGATCCAGTCGGACCACAGCGGGCTGTGCCTCGACGTCGAGGGCGGCTCGACCGCAAACCTCGCCCGGCTGATCCTCTGGACCTGCCACACCGGCTTCCACCAGCAGTTCTCGATCCCCGACGGTCAGCCCTCGAGGATCGTCGCCCGCCACTCTGGATCGTGCATCGACGTCGAGGGCGGGTCCACGGCCGCCGGTGCGGCGCTGATCCAGTTCGGCTGTCACGGCGGACCCAACCAGCGGTTCACCTTCGATGCCGGGGCCGGCGCCGACCCGTCCCAGGTCGGGCGCTGGAGCTCCCCCGACACGCTGCCGCTGGTACCGGTGGCGGCCTCCACGCTCGACAACGGCAAGGTGCTCATGTGGTCGGCCTATGAGCGGTTCACGTTCGGCGGCGACCGGGGGTACACCCAGACCGCCCTCTACGACCTGGCGACCGGCTCGGTCAGCGAGCGTCGTGTGGCCAACACCGGTCACGACATGTTCTGCCCCGGGATCGCCAACCTCGCCGATGGCCGGATCCTGGTCAACGGCGGCTCGTCGTCGGCCGAGACCAGCATCTATGACCCGGCCTCCGATGCCTGGATCGACGCCGCCGACATGAACATCCCCCGTGGCTATCAGGGGACGACCCTGCTGAGCGACGGTTCGGCTCTCACCTTGGGCGGCTCATGGTCGGGCGGCCAGGGCAACAAGCACGCCGAGATCTGGACACCGGGCGAGGGTTGGCGACGGCTGCCCGGCGTCCGGGCGGAGCCGTTCACGGCCGATGACCCCCAGGGGGTGTACCGGGGCGACAACCACCTGTGGCTCTTCGCCTGGAGCGGTGACCGGGTCTTCCACGCCGGCCCGACCCGGGAGATGCACTGGATCGACGTCACCGGTGACGGGTCGGTCTCGACCGCCGGTGACCGGGGCAGTGACCCCTACGCCATGAACGGCAACGCGGTGATGTTCGAGCCGGGCCGGATCCTCACCATCGGCGGCGCCGCCGCCTACCAGAACGCCTTGGCCACGACCAACGCCACCGTCATCGATCTGACCGGCCCGACCGTCACGACCACCGACGTGGCGGCGATGAGCTTCCGGCGGGCGTTCCATTCGAGCGTGGTGCTTCCCAGCGGCGAGGTGCTGGTCATCGGGGGCCAGGAGGTCCCGGTTCCCTTCAGCGACGATCGGGCCATCCTCGCCGCCGAGCTGTGGGATCCGGACACCCGGACGTTCCGCACGGTGGCACCGATGGCCATCCCCCGCACCTACCACAGCTTCGCCCTCCTGCTCCCCGACGGGCGGGTGATGGCCGGGGGCGGCGGCCTGTGCGGGTCGTGCGACACCAACCACCCCGACGTGGAGATCTACAGCCCGCCCTACCTGTTCGAGGCCGACGGGAGTGCCGCGGTACGACCGGCCATCACCGCCGGGCCCGACTCGATCGACCTCGGCGAGCGGGTCGAGATCAGCACCTCGGCACCGATCACCGACCTCGTCCTGGTCCGGAACTCGTCGGCCACCCACGCCGTCAACAACGACCAGCGCCGCATCCCGGTCGCCTTCACCCAGACCGGGGCCACCACCTACCAGGTGACCGCACCGGCCGACCCGGGGATCGCGGTGCCGGGCCGCTACATGCTGTTCGCCCTCGACGCCGACGGCACGCCGAGCGAGGCGTGGATGACGACGATCACCACCGACGTGGCACCACCGCCCGACGACCCGACGTCGATCACCGGTCGGGTGACCGACGAGGGCGGCGGGGCCGTCGGGGGGATCGCCGTCGACCTGTTCACCGCCGGCCCCGACGGGACCCGGGGCACCTACCTGGCGACCGCCACCACCGGCCCCGACGGGACCTACACCCTCGACGTCGACCCCGGCTGCTACGTCCTCACCTTCATCGCCCCAACCGGACGAACCTTCACCAACAACAGCCCCTGGTACCAAGCCCCAGCCTGCGCCCAAACCGGCCAACCCACCACCAACATCGACGCCACCCTCACCACCCCAACCGGCGACTCGACCTCGATCAACGGTCAGGTGACCGATACCGCCGGCAACGGCCAAGCCGGCGTCTTCGTCGACCTGTTCACCGCCAACGGTGACGGCAGCCGAGGCCAATACCAAGCAACCGCCACCACCGGCCCCGACGGGACCTACACCCTCGACGTCGACCCCGGCTGCTACGTCCTCACCTTCATCGCCCCAACCGGACGAACCTTCACCAACAACAGCCCCTGGTACCAAGCCCCAGCCTGCGCCCAAACCGGCCAACCCACCACCAACATCGACGCCACCCTCACCACCCCAACCGGCGACTCGACCTCGATCAACGGTCAGGTGACCGATACCGCCGGCAACGGCCAAGCCGGCGTCTTCGTCGACCTGTTCACCGCCAACGGTGACGGCAGCCGAGGCCAATACCAAGCAACCGCCACCACCGGCCCCGACGGGACCTACACCCTCGACGTCGACCCCGGCTGCTACGTCCTCACCTTCATCGCCCCAACCGGACGAACCTTCACCAACAACAGCCCCTGGTACCAAGCCCCAGCCTGCGCCCAAACCGGCCAACCCACCACCAACATCGACGCGACGCTGAGCTGAGGCACCGTGGGCCGATCGACGCCCGACCCGATCAGTTCCGGGACAGGACGAGGCTCAACTCGAGGATGGCGTCGTCCTCGACGCTGGCCACGATGGGGGCGCTCGGGGCGCTGATGTCATAGTCGGCCAACAACACGGTGAGCTGGCCAACGACGACCAGCGTCGTACCCTCGATCGCCGCGGTCAGCGGGAAGTCGACCGACTGCGTCACCCCGTGGATCGTGAGATCACCGGTCGCCGTCACCTCGATCGTCTCCCCCTCGGCGGGGACCGACTCGATGGGGATCGGGCTGGTCAGCGAGAACGTCGCCTCGGGGAACTGGTCGGTCTCCAATGCCTGACCGCGCATCGCCTGGTCCCGGTTGCTGTTGTCGGTGGTGAGGGTGGTCATGTCGACCACCAGCTCGACGGCCGACACCTCGGTGCTCGACGCTTCGATCGAGCCGGCGACGTCCTCGGTTCGCCCGACGACCGTGAAGTCGCCGACCGTCGTCAGGACCTCATCGATCCGGTAGCCGACGAACGAGGGGCCGGCGACGACCGACCAGGTACCGGAGAGGTCGGTCACCTCACCGCCGCTCGCCGCGCCGTCGGGGTCGCCGTCACCGTCACCGCCGTCCACGTCCACGCCGGTGTCGCCGTCGGCCGACCCGTCCTCGACCTGCTGGGCCGACTCCAGGGCGTCCTCGATCGACACCTCCTCCTCCGGTTCCTCGAAGAACCCGAGATACCAGGCCGCGCCGCCGAGGACGGCGACCACGGCGACGATGCCGACGAGCAGGGCGATCCAGCGCTTGGACATGGCCCGGAGTATGCCCCGGGCCGGGCCCGGGTCAGACGTCGATGCGGTACAGGTCGGCGGCGTTGTCCTGCATGACCCGCCGCACCGCCTCCGGCGACAGGCCGGCCAGGGTGCTGGCCAGGCGGTCGTCGTCGCGGGGGTAGAGACACGTCGGGTGGGGGAAATCGGTCTCGAACATGACCGACTCGGCACCGAGGTAGTCGACGGCGGGCGCCACCATCGCCGACTCGAACCAGAACGTGCCGAAGAACTGGCGGCGGAAGTAGTCGGACGGCGCCATCGTGAGGAACGCCAACTCGTTCGGCGCCGTCTCCCCGAGCTGGTGATCGAGGCTCTCGAGGAAGAACGGAAGCCACCCCACCCCGCTCTCGACCGACACGAACCGGAGGTCGGGGTGGCGTTCCGGGACCCCGCCGTAGATCAGGTTGCCGATGACCCGGGCGTTGCCGAGGAAGAGGTTGGCCGACCCGACGGCCAGCTTCCGCTCCTCGCCAAACGACGGCCAGGGCGCCTTGCCGAAGAAGTCGAGGTTGCCCCGGGAGGAGCCGATGTGGAAGTTCACCGGGAGCCGAAGCTCGGCACAGAGGGCCCAGATCGGGTCCCAGGCCGGCTCGGCCATGTCGGGAAGGCCTGCCTCTTCCGGGTTCGAGCAGGTGACGATCCCCCGCAGGCCAAGCCCGTCGATCCGCCGGATCTCGTCGGCGGCGGCGTCCAGGTCCCACCATGGCAACAGCGCCATGCCGAACACCCGGTGGCCGGTGGCGTCCTGGAACTCGGCGAGGGCGTCGTTGTAGATCTCGACGCTGATCCTGCGGAGGGCGTCGTCGGGCGACTTGAGGAAGTTCTGGTTCCCGAACCCGGCGACGTTGGGGTACATGATCTGGGCGTGGACGCCGAGGGCATCCATCATCGCCACCCGAGCCTCGGGGTCGAAGCTGGCCCGGTGGACCATGTCGTTGTCCATCTCGAAGAACGCGGTGCCCGTGATCTTCTGCCCGTCGGTGTCGATCACGCTGGAGGCGATCGGCAGACCGATGGCGATGTCACCGTCGAACCACCACCGGCGGCGACCACCTCGCTCCCCCAGTTGAGGGACCCGGTCGACGTAGGCCGCCGGAGCTCGGGAGGTCCACAGGTCGGCCGGTTCCGACCAGTGGGTGTCGGTGTCGATCACCTTGAGTCCGTCGATCGGACCCGATGCCATCAGCGCCGCCGCGTCGGTCATGAACGGAGTATGGCATGGGTCGGGTGGGGCGGGCCCAGCCCGCCCCACCCGACCCGTCCCGGTCAGCGGTTCAGGGGCTGGTGACCGTTCTGGCTGGCGGCGTCCTCGGCCGGCGCCGAGCCCGACGCCAGGTAGGCCTGGGGTGCGGTGGCGTTCAGCTCGGCGTAGGAGATCCGATCGTCGGCGTGGCCATGGCCCGAGCCGTCGTCACCACCGTCGACCAGACCGGCCGGGGCCCGGACGAGGAGCACGGCGCCGGCCACCGAGGCCAGCACCGATGCGGCCAGCACGGCGATCTTGGCACTGTCGACGACCGCCGGGTCATCGAAGGCCAGCTCGGTGATGAACAGCGACACGGTGAACCCGATACCGGCCAGGAACCCGACCCCGGCGACGTGACTCCAGCTCGTCCCGGCCGGGAGGACGGCGATGCCGGCCTTGACCGCGATCAGCGACGCCACGATGATGCCGACCGGCTTCCCGACGACGAGGCCCAGCACGATCGCCTGGGCGGCGGCCGCCCCGACCGCTTCGCTGAGCGCCGCCCCGGAGACGACGACCCCGGTGTTGGCCAGTGCGAAGACCGGCACGATGAGCAGGGCGGTGACCGGGTGGAGGGTGTGGATCAGCCGGTCGGCGACCGACTTGGTCTCCCTGGTGTCGAACACGACGGCCGCCAGCTCGTCGATCGAGTCGGTGGGATGGGCAGTCACCTCGGTGGCGGCGGGCCGGCGGGGCTTGGCCGGAGCGAGGAGCCCGCAGGCCACGCCGGCGAGGGTGGCGTGGACGCCCGACTCGAACACCGCCAGCCACAGGCCGGTGCCGACCAGGATGTAGAGGGGGATCCACCAGACGCCGAGGGCCCGCATGGCGACGATGGTCAGGACCAGGCCGCCGGCGATGGCCAGCGCCGTGGTGTTGAGCGACGAGGTGTAGAACAGGGCGATGACGAGGATCGCTCCGAGGTCGTCGACGATGGCCAGGGTCAGGAGGAACACCTTGAGCCGGGACGGGACCCGGTCGCCGAGCAGGGTGAGGATGCCGACGGCGAAGGCGATGTCGGTTGCCATCGGGATGCCCCAACCGCCCCGGGTCGCCGAGTCGGCGACCAGCACGTAGAACAGGGCCGGGATGGCCATGCCCCCGAACGCGGCGATCGCCGGCAAGGCCGCCTTCTTGGGGTCCCGGAGGTCGCCGGCGACCAGCTCGCGCTTGATCTCGAGCCCGGCGACGAAGAAGAAGATCGTCATCAGGCCGTCGTTGACCCAGTGGCCGAGCGACTCGTCGACGGTGAAGGTACCGATCTGGACGATGATGTGGTGATGCCAGAAGTGGTCGACCGACTCACCGAACGGCGAGTTGGCCAGCACCAGAGCGGTGACCGCTCCGACGATGAGGGCGATGCCGCCCAGGCTCTCGAGGTGGAGGATGCGTTGGACCGGTCGCCGGATCCGGTCGATCGGCACCTCGATCGGTTGGGGAGGATGACCGCTCATGGGGGCTCCAGTGAGTAGACGATGCTGCGCACGATGCATCGGCCCCGACGTTGCGGATCTGTATCCGCAGACCCGCGGCGCGGGCCGGAACGATTCGATCGGCCCAAACCGGCCCCGGGTTCGGTCGGTCAGAGGTCGCTGGCGACCGTGCCCCGGTTCCGTCCGTTGGCCTTCGAGGCGTACAGGGCCCGGTCGGCGGCGTTGTAGAGGTTGCTGACGTCGGGTCCGTCGTTGGGATCGAACATCGCCGAGCCGATGCTGACCGTGACCTTCAGAGGGCCGGCCGAGGTCTCGATCGGCTCCTCGGCGATCAGGCGGCGCACCCGATCCATGGCGCCGGACAGATCCTCGGGGGCGGCGTCGGGCATGACGAGGGCGAACTCCTCGCCTCCGATGCGGGCGGTGAGCTCGGTCCGGCGGGTGGTCTTGGCCAGCCGGGCTCCGATCTCGGTCAGCACCTCGTCACCGACGGCGTGACCGTGGGTGTCGTTGACCGACTTGAAGTGGTCGGCGTCGATCAACATCAGGGCCAGGCCGGTGGTCCGGGGCCGCCGGTAGTGGCTCGTCGCCTGGTAGTCGATGAACGAGTCGTACATCCGGCGGTTGGGGAGGCCGGTCAGCGCGTCGGTCGTCACCTCGACGTGGAGCTTCTCGTTGGCCTCGGCCAACTCGTTGGCCCGCACCTGCTGACCGCCGAGGGCGGCCGCCATCTCGAGGCTCACCTTGGCCATCAGCGACTGGGCGGTGGCCATGAGATCGACGATCGGGGCGGCGGCGATCTCGCCCAGGTCGAACAGGATGGCGAGGTCGTTGAGGTCGACGGTGGCCCGGCTGAGAATGTCCTCGATCTCTCGTTCGGTGATCCCCAGCCGCCGGGCGGCGGACAGCTCGAGTTGGGCCAGGGCGGCCATCTGCTCCGCGTGCTCGGTCAGGAGGAAGCACGCGGCGTCGCCGGCCACGTCGAGGGCCGCTGCGGCATCGGCCAGTTCGTCGGGGGCGTCGCCCGGGTTGGGCCGGTACCGGACCGCCCCGCTGATCGGCGACGGGAGCTGCCACCCTTCGAGGATCGCCGCGGACACCTCATCGCTGGTGAAGCCGAGAACGGCTCGCTCCTCATCGGGGCCCAGCCTGATGCCGACCTCGGTGAAGCGCTCGGCGTAGGCCGGAACCGACGCCAGGGCGAACTTGCCGACGTTGCCCAGGAGGCCGGCCACGAAGATCTGGTCGCAGGCACGGGGAAAGCGAACCTCGGCCAGATAGCGCCCGACGACGCTGGTCGCCAGGCTGTGGCGCCACAGGAGGGCGCTGTCGACCTGCTCGGCCTCGAGGTTGGCGGTCAGGTTGAAACCGAGCGCCAACATCTTGACCGTCGTCAAGCCGAGCAGGGTGGCTGCCCGGAGGAGGCTGGTGACCTCGGCCCCCGGCGAGTAGAAGGCCGAATTGGCCATCCGGAGGAGCCGAGCGGCGAGTGCCGGGTCGTGGTCGATGGCCGACACGAGGTCGGTCATCGAGGCGTTCTCGTCGTCGGCGATCCGGAGGATCTCGACGGCGACCGGTGCGAGGGTCGTGAGGTCGCCGAAGCCGGCAACCACCTCCTCGATGGTCACGTCGGCCCTCGAACCCTCGACGGTCGGGTTGTGGTGTGCTCCGCTCACGGGGCTCCCTGTCGGCCGCTACCGCCCGACGATGAGGACCGATCGGCCCGGGGTGACTGGTCGAGCACCGCGCCGACGAACGCCGCCCCCGCCACGCTGACCACGACGCAGGCGACGAACCGCATGAGGGCGCTCTCGTAGGACCCGCTGCCGGTGACGGCGTCGGTCAAGGGCCCCCACCCGACGACCAGCGAGAGCAGCAGCCCGGCGCCGACCGCCGGCCCTCGATAGGCCACCCGGGGCCCGACCCGGACCGTGGGCTCGTCGGGATCGGGGCGATCAGGCATCGGTCGTCCGATCCCGCATGGCGACGACCAGCTCGCCCGTCACGTCGGCGCCACCGACCGTGGCGATCGGATGACCGTCGTCGAGCAGGTCGAGGACCGTGCCGGGCGGGACCCGGGCGGTGAGGTCGATCACGTAGGGCCGCCCCCCGCCACCGGTCCTGCAGCGGGCCAGCCCATCGTCGTCGGGGAGACCGGGCACGACGAACCGGACCAGGCCGATCCCGGCCTCACCCGAGAGGCGGTTCACCAGCGGCCCGACCCAGGACGGGATGGCGGTTGGCGCGTCGATCACCAGGACCGTCGGCGACGGGTTCGATGCGACGGCGGTGGCCAGCAACTGGGCCGACGAACGGACCAAGGTCCACTGGGCGTCGATGGTGGCCGTGCTCCGGGCGGTCAGGACCACCACGTCGGAGGGTCCGAGTCCATAGCCTCCCTGGTGGGCCCGGATCACGGGGATGGCGGCGGCCAGCGGACCGACGATGACATTACGGGCGGCCGGCATCGGGAGGAACGCGTCGAGCTCACGGTTGGTCCGGTCGATCCGGTGCCACAACGGCGACGGTGGGTGGGGTGGCACCAGCCGTTCCTCGGGGGCGTCGTCGGTGGGGGTCGTGTCGTCGTCCGCTCGGTCGGTCCCGCCGGCCTCGGGCGACCAATCATCGTGAGCCGCTCGGCCGGGTTCATCGTCGCCGGCCATCGGGTGACGATCGACCGGTACCCCCTCGACGGGGATCGGATCGCCGGGCCCGACATCGGCTCGGGGGGCGGTGGGTCGACCGGCCAGGTGATCGACCTGCTCGCCGTCGAGGCGGCGCACGTGCAACGCCTCCGAGGCGACGACCCGGACACTGCCGCCGGGTGGGGGCGTCTCTCCCCCTCGTCGTTCGGTCTCGACGGTCGACTCGTCGACGACGACCGGCTCGTCGGACCCGTCGGGTTCGTCCGATCGGCCACGGTCGTCCCGGACGTCGACCTCCACCTCGGGTCGGTCGCGCCGATCGACGAGGTCGATGGCGTCCAGACGGCGTTCGGCCGCCGGGCGACGGTCGATCGCCTCCACGGGCTCGGCGGGGCCGGCCACGTCGACCGAGTCGACGATCTGGAGCTCGGCCAGCCGCTGCTCCAGAAGCCGCTTGAACCGGGCGTCCCGCTCGGGGTCGTAGGTGTCCTCGTCGTCTTCCCACCCGTCCTGCAGGGCCCGACCGGCTCCTCCCGGGCGCTTCTCCTCTTCCCCACCACCGGAGCCGGACGGCCGCTCCGGTACCCGCTCGCCCCGGTCGGAGGAGGATGCGGGGGGTTCGTGGTCCATCGCCCCCTCGACGGGGCGACCGGTCGGGTCGCCATCGACCAACACCTCGAACTCCTCGCGGCAGAAGAACCCGGCGATACCGCCGGAACGGATGCGGTTGACGGCCGCGATCGAGGCCGAGGGGCCGTGCTCGGTCACGACCCGCTCGAGGAGCTCAGCCAGCTCCGGACCCGAGTATCGCTGGCGGTTCGGGCTTGACGCCTGCGTGTTCAAGGCTCACCACTCCTGCATTTTCGACCTGGACCTGCGGACCGAGCTCCTCGGGGCTCATCACCGGAGCCTGGACCTCGGTCAGTGACAACAACTTTCGGAGGGGCCGCCGGAGGCCCCTGGCCGCCACCAACACCGGCGACCGACCCCGTTGCTCGACCTTCACGACCTCGCCCCGGATGGCCATCGCCAGCTTGTGGAGGAGGCCGGGATCGAGGACGAAGTCGGTCCCCTGGGGGCTGGTCTCCAGCGCCGAGAGCAAACCCTGCTCGAGCACCGGATCGATGGTGATGACGTGGAGCCGCCCGTCACCGTCGGCGCAGCCGGCGGAGATCGACGGCCCCAGCGCGACCCGGACCGCCTCGGTCAGCTCGGTCGGGTCGCGGGTCACCCGAGCCCGCTCGCTGAGCACGTCGAGGATTCGAACGATGTCCCGAATGGGGACCTGCTCGTTGAGGAGGTCCTGCAGGACCCGCTGGACCTCGGCGATCGTCAGCTCCGAGGCGTTGAGCTCCTCGACGACCGCCGGATCGCTCTGGCGGACCAGTTCGATCAGCTCCTTGACCTCCTGGCGGCTCAGGAGCTGGGAGGCCAGCCGGCGTATCGTTTCGGCGAGGTGGGTGGTGATGACCGACGCTCGGTCGACCACCGTCGCTCCGACCGTCTCGGCCAATGTCCGGGAGGTCTCGGGCAGCCACTTCGCCGGGAGCCCGAACACCGGCTCGACGGCCGCCGGACCGGGGAGGGCATCGAGGTCGTCGGCGATCGCCAGCACGTGGCCGGGCGGCGCCTTCCCCCGGGCCATCTCGACCCCGTGGACCGTGACCGAGTATTCGCCGGGACCGAGGTCGATGTTGTCCCGGGTCCGGACCGGCGGAATGATCAGCCCGATCTCCCGGGCGATCTTGCGGCGGAGGGCCCGGACCCGGTCGAGCAGGTCGCCGCCCTCGGCCGGGTCGACGAGGTCGATCATGTCGACCGCCAACTCCAGCTCGAGCGGCTCCGGTCGGATCTCGTAGGCCAGCTGGACCGGTTCGGGCACCTCCTCCTCGGTGACCTCCTCGGCGTCGTGCTCGGCCTGCTCGGCGTCGGCCCGCGCCGCCAGCTGGCGGCCGACCAGGAACAGGCCCGAACCGACGAGGCCGAACGGCAGGAGCGGCAACCCCGGGGCCAGACCGAGCATCAGGACCGTCATCCCCCCGTACCGCAGCGCCCGATGCTGGGCCGAGAGCTGCCCGACCACGTCGCTTCCCAGGTCGCCATCACCGCTGGCCCGGGTGACGATGATGCCGCTGGCGATCGAGATCAGCAGCGCCGGGATCTGGGAGACCAGCCCGTCGCCGATCGTCAACGTCGAGTACGTGTCGACGGCCTGGCCGAAGGGCAGACCTCGCTGGGCGATGCCGATGACGAGCCCCCCGATCAAGTTGATCAGGGTGATCAGGACACCGGCGATGGCGTCGCCCTTGACGAACTTCGACGCACCGTCCATCGCCCCGTAGAAGTCAGCTTCGGAGCTGATCTCGTTCCGCCGCTTGCGGGCCGTCTCCTCATCGATGAGGCCGGCGCCGAGGTCGGCATCGATCGCCATCTGCTTGCCGGGCATGGCGTCGAGGGTGAACCGGGCCCCGACCTCGGCCACCCGGGACGCACCGTTGGTGACCACCACGAACTGGATGACGACGAGGATGAGGAACACCACCAGGCCGACGACGACCGAGCCGCCGACCACGAAGGAGCCGAAGGCCGAGATCACCCCACCGGCCGACCCGGAGGTGAGGATGAGCCGGGTCGACGACACGTTGAGCGCGAGCCGGAACAGTGTGGCGATGAGCAGCAGCGACGGGAAGGCGGCCAGGTCGAGGGCCCGTGAGGTCATGATCGTCGTCAACAGCAACAACACGCCGAAGGCGATGTTGAGCGACAGGAGGAGGTCGAGGAGGATCCCGGGCAGGGGCACGACCATGAGCGCGACGACGGCGATCATGCCCGCCGACAACACCCCTCCTCCTCCCCTGGTCACCATCGATCCGCTCCATTCAGCCGTCACCGGGTCGCTCGGCTCGCTGGATCCAGGTCGGCTGGCTTGGCGGTGATGTGAGTCGTTGGACCCGGTGACGATGGTCCCGCTGCGCCCTCAAGGCCGGGGGTGCCGGCGTCGTAGCCCTACGTGGGGATCGACCCATGGAGGGGTCGCCGCCACCAAGGAGGGTGGGTGTGAGCGAAGTGCTTTCCCGCGCGCAGCGGGAGATGGTGTTGGCCAACGTCGGGCTGGTCGAGCACATCGTCCAGCGGGTCGCCCGTGGACTTCCGGCCAGCCACAGCCGCGATGACCTCGTCCAGTCCGGAATGCTGGGTCTGATCGGGGCCACAACCCGCTTCGACCCGTCGACCGGGGCGGCGTTCTCCACCTTCGCCGGTCGTCGGATCGAAGGGGCGGTGATCGACGCCCTGCGGGCCGCCGACTGGGCCCCGCGGTCGGTGCGCTCGATGCAACGCCAGGTCCGGGAACTGCGCGACGCGGGGAGCGAGTCGCCGTCGTGGTGCGAGATCGGCCAGCGACTCCAGCTCGACGACCGGCAGCTCGACCGCCTCCGGCGGGACCTCGCCCGTATCGACCTGGTGTCGCTCGACAAGCCGGCCGGTGAGGACGGCCTGTCCTCGCTGGCCGACCTGATCGTCGACGACCGGTCTTCGATCGAGGACGATCTGGCCGACCGGGAGTTGCGGGCCAGCCTTCGGCTGGGCCTCACCCGCCTCGGCGAGCGCCACCGGATCGTCATCGTCGGCTACTTCTTCGAGGGTCGGACCGTGGCCCGCTTGGCCGACCTCCTCCACATCAGCCCATCGAGGGTCAGCCAGATCAAGGAAGAGGCCCTCGGCAAGTTGCGAGCCGAGTTGGTGACGTCGACCTCCAGGGGCTAACAATCCGCCGGTCGCGGCCGAGTCGAGATGCATGAGCACCGACGCCACCGTCGACTACAACCACCTGAACGGGCTCCTCTGGCGCTACCGGCCGTACATGGACCGCTTCGAGTTCCTCCTCGAGGTCCAGTTGATGGTCGGGGCGTCGGGCCGCCAGGACTGGCAGCGACACCTCGCCGACCTCTTCGAGCAGCAGGCCCGGGCGATCGCCACCCTCGACCTCGAACGGGAGGCGCTGCTGGGGCCGGGCCAGACGATCGGCCAGATCGCCGACCAGGCACCCGAGCCGTGGTCGGAGATCCTCCGTGAGCAACAGCAGGAGCTCGAGGCGGTGGTGGCTCGGGTCGGCCGGCTCCGCCAGCGCAACGTCCAGGCCCTCGAAGAGGGCTTGGCCGGCGTGGCGGCCCTCATCGACGAGCTGATCGCTGCGACCGGTCAGGCATCGCCGACCGGCGACGGCGATGGGCAGAGCTACGACCGGGACGGCCGGCTCCGCCTGGTGCCGACCGGGGCGTCGACCCCGGCGGTCCTGTTCGACGGGCGGGCGTGACATGGGCGGACAGTTCGGCGGACTCTTCGTCGGCCAGACGGGGCTCCTGGCCCAGCGCAAGCGCATGGAGATCATCGGCGAGAACATCGCCAACGTCGACACCCCCGGCTACCACCGTCGGCGGGTCGACCTGGCTCCATCGGACGGCGTCTCGATCGGCATCCACTCCGGGGTCTCCCGCAACGGGGCCGGGGTCAGCGTCGAGGAGATCACCCGGGTCCGGAACCAGCTCCTGGCGACCCACGCCGAGCAGCAGGCCGGGGTCGCCGAGGCCCGGGACACCGCCCGCCAGGTCCTGACCGAGATCGAGCTGGCCTACGGCGGGCTCGACTCGGGCGGACTCCGGGACCAGATGACGACGCTGTTCAACAACTTCGACGACATGGCCGGCGCCCCCAACGACCTGGCGGTCCGGGGCGTCGTGCTCCAGCAGATCGAGACGGTCACCCACAGCGTCAACCGGACCGTCGACCAGCTCGGCGAACTGTTCCAGCGCACGCTCACCAACCTGAACGATCAGGTCGAGGCGGTCAACGAGGCAGCCGAGGAGATCGCCCACCTCAACGGCCAGCTGAAGGTCTCGGCCGCGGTCAACGCCGACCACAACTCACTGCTCGACCAGCGGGACTCCCTGGTGCGGGATCTCGCTCTCCTCGGCGACATCGACGTCGTCCACCTCGACGACGGCCAGGTCACCGTGTCCCTCGACGGCCAACTCCTGGTCTCCCGCAGCTCGTCGAGCGACCTCGCCATCCAGATCCAGGCCGATCCGGGCCTCAGCCCCCTCGGCTACAACCGGGTGTCGGTCGTCGCCCCCGACGGCCGGGAGCTCAACATCGAGAGCGGCACGATGGCAGCCAACCTCCTCGCCCTGTCCGACGTGATCCCCGACGCCCGGCGGGACTTCGACCAGGTGACGACGGCGCTGGTCGACGGGGTCAACACCCTCCACCAGACCGGCGTCGGCCTCGACTCCTCGACCGGCCTCGACGTGTTCGCCTGGAGCGCTGTCTCGGGCCGGATCGAGGTGTCGTCCGACATCGACGGAGCCCCGGAGCGTTTGGGGGCGGCCGCGGTCGGGGGCGGCGCCCTCGACAACACGATCGCCCGGGAGCTGGCGGCCATCGCCGAGGAACCGAGTGGGCCGGTCACGTTGCTGATCGACCGGGTCGGTTCGCTGGCCGGCCGGGTGGTGACCGCCACGTCGGCCACCGAGGCGGCCCAGGCGGCCAGTCTCCAGGCCGACGCCATGGCCGAGAGCGAGTCGGGGGTGAGCCTCGACGAGGAGCTGACCAACCTGATCACCGCCCAGCGCTCGTACCAAGCGGCGGCCCGGGTCATCACCGCGGTCGACGAGATGCTCCAGGTCCTGATGTCGATCGGCGTCGTCGGACGATAGGAGCGCCATGACCTCGCGAATCACCGACCTCCAACAGGCCCGATCCCGCATCGAGTGGATCGGCGACAACCGGGCCCGGGCGGCCAAGCTGGAACGGGACATCGGCACCGGCCGCCAGATCCATCAGGCGTCGGACGATCCGACGGCGGCGTCCCGGGTCATGCGGCACGACCTCCGACTGCTCCGCATCGACCAGTACCAGCGGAACATCGGCATCGCCCGGCAGTGGGTGTCGGTCGCCGACCAGTCCCTCCAGTCGGCGTCCAACAACATGATCCGGGCCAAGACGTTGGCCGTCCAGGCCGGCAACACCGTCCGGGATGTCGAGCAGCGAGCGGCCATCGCCTCCGATATCCGGGCCATCCGGGAGGAGATGCTGGTGATCGCCAACACCCAGGCGTCGGGCCGACCGGTCTTCGCCGGGACCGCGGCCGTTGCCGAGGTCTACGACGCGACCGGGGCCTACCAGGGTGACCTCCGCAACGTCCAGCACAACATCGACTCGTCGGAGACGATCATCCTCAGCGAGCCGGGCCCCAACGTCTTCGGGGTCGCCAACCCCGGAGACCCGCTCAACGGGTCGGTGTTCGAGATGCTCGAAGAGCTGGCGACGGCGATCGACGCCGGCAACGTGACCGCCATCCGCGACGGCATCGAGGCGGCCGACGTCGCCATCGACCGGCTCGGGGCGGCCAGCGGCCGGATCGGCGCCCGCACGATCCAGCTCGACGCCGCCCAGCAACGCCAGGGCAACGAGTCCGAGACCGTGCAGGCCCACACGTCGGAGCTGCGGGACACCAACGTCGTCGAGGCGATCGTGGCGCTCCAGTCGGCCCAGGCCAGCTATGAAGCCTCCCTCTCGGCGACGTCGCGAGCGCTCAGCCGGTCGCTCCTCGACTTCCTCCGATGACCGCCGGCCCACGTCCGAAACGAGGGCGCCATGGGCCGATCGATTCAAAGTCCGCCAATCGGCTGTTCATCGTGTCGATGACGCCGACAGGAGCAGCACCGGAGAAGGAACGGTGGTCGGCTCGAAGGAATGATCCGACCTAAGGATCAAGGAAGGCAGAAGCAATGCGCATAACGAACAACGTCATGGCGTTCAACGCCAGCCGAAACCTGGCGGTCTCGAACAACGCTCTGGGTAAGAACCTGGAGAAGCTGTCGTCGGGCTACCGGATCAACCGAGCCGGCGACGACGCCGCCGGCCTGGTGATCTCCCAGAAGCTGCGGGCCGAGGTCTCTGGCCTCAAGCAAGCCACCCGCAACGCCCAGGACGGCATCAGCTTCGCCCAGACCGCCGAAGGCGCCCTCGGCGAGGTCCACAACATGCTCCAGCGCATGCGAGACCTCGCCGGTCCAGGCCGCCAACGACACCAACGACGCGGCGGCGCGGACCGCTATCGACGCCGAGATCGATGCCCTGGCCGCCGAGATCGGCCGTATCGGCACCGACACCACCTTCTCGGGGGCTGCGGTCTTCACCGCCACGACCCTGAACTTCCAGGTCGGCTCCGAAGGCGCCGCTGGCAACCAGATCCAGCTCACCGTCGGTCTGCTGGACAACACCGGTCTTGGCGGCACCGACCTCACGACCCTCGACGTGACCACCGCCGCTGCGGCCCGGACCACCATCGAGGCCATCGACGCCTCGATCGCCGCGGTCTCCACCACCCGGGGTGCCCTGGGTGCGGTGCAGAACCGCTTCGAGTCGACGATTCGGAACCTGCAGGTCACCACCGAGAACCTCTCGGCCTCCGAGTCCCGCATCCGCGACACCGACATGGCCGCCGAGATGGTCGACTTCACCAAGAACCAGATCCTCAGCCAGGCCGGCACCGCCATGCTCGCCCAAGCCAACACCATCCCCCAGGGAGTCCTCCAGCTCCTCGGCTGATCGACCCCGACCTCGACCGGTTCCGCCGGTCGTCGCGCTCCGAGGTGGGCGGGCTCTCGGGCCCGCCCACCGGCGCGTGCAGGCCCCGGGCGATGTCGGCCGGCCCGATCGTGGTCGCCGCCGGTACGGGCGTTGGACGGAGCGACGGCCGCCACCGTTGGCGGCCCTGTCCTATCGTGTGGCGTCGGGCGAATCGGCCGACCCCACACGATGGGACCGGACGGGAGGGAGGTAGGCCATGGCCGATCGACGCGACATCGGACGTTTCGTCGGCGCCGAGTTGATCGGCCGGGGCGGGTTCGGCTCGGTCTACCGGGCCAGCGATCCCGACCATGGCCGGGACGTCGCCATCAAGGTCCTCCGGGGGGCCCTCGACGAGACCGAGCGCCGTCGCTTCGACCGGGAGCGCCAGACGATGGGTCGGCTCGGATCCCACCCCAACATCATCCCGGTCCACGAGTCGGGCTATACCGACCATGGCGAGGGGTTCCTGGTGATGGAGCTGGCCCCCGGCGGCTCGCTGGGGGAACGGCTGTCGAAGCGGGGTCCCCTGCCGTGGAACGAGGCGGTGACGATCGCCGCCGCCATCGCCCGAGCGGGCCAGGCGGCACACGACCAGGGCGTCCTCCACCGCGACATCAAGCCCGACAACATCCTGATCGACACCTACGGCAATCCTCGACTGACCGACTTCGGCATCGCCTCGGTGGCCAGCAACGCCACCGCCACCTCGAGCACCACGGCGACCCTGGCCCACGCCGCCCCCGAAGTCCTCGAGGGTGAGACGCCATCTCCCGCGGTGGACATCTACGCCATCGGATCGACGGCGTTCAACCTGATCACCGGATCGGCCCCGTTCCAGCGGCCGGGTGAGGGAGGCGTCACCGCCCTCATCGCCCGGACCCTCACCGAACCGCCACCGGACCTCCGACCCCACGGGGTCCCCGACGGTGTGGCGACGGTGATCGAACGGGCGCTGGCCAAGCGACCGGTCGACCGCCAGCCGACGGCCTCCCGGCTGGCCGACGAGCTCGATACCGCGATGGCCACGGCCACCAGCCCCCGCCCGGCTCCGGGGCCGGTGGCCAACCCGACGATCGTCGCCCCGGCGATCGGTACCGGCGGTGTCCCGGCTCCCGGCTTCGACCCCGACGCCACCCTGATCGGCCGAGCGCAGGTCGGTGGACCGGGGGAGCCGCAACCCCGCCGATCGATGGGAACGTGGCTGGTGCTCGGTGCCGTCGCCGCCCTTCTGGTGATCGCATCGGTCGTCGCCACGGCCCTGATCCTGGGCGGCGACGGTTCGACCACCGCGGCCGACGAGACCTCGACGACCACGACGACCGCGACCACGACGCCGGGCGACGACCTCGACGAGAACACGACCACCTCGGCGGCCGAGACCACGAGCTCCAGCGGCGACACCACCACTACCACGGCGGCCGAGACGACCACCACGTCGTCGACGGTCACGACCAGCGTGACGACGGCACCGCTCATCCCGGGCTGCGGCACCCGGGTGGTCGACGGGTTGACGACTCGATTCGAGGTGGAGATCTGCGCCGCCTCGGACGGTTCCCTCACCTACCGCGGGGCCAATCGGACCAACGATGACGAGATCGAGATCCCCGCCTGTTTCGTGGTCGGCACCGGGGTCTTCATCGCGGAGAACAACGGATTCACCTACCTGGTGGACACCGACGTCGCCTCGCTGGTCGTCCTCGATCCGCAGGGGGCGATCGTGGTCGACGAGCCGTTCGTGTCCGGCCCGACCGTCGACTTCTCCATCGCGCTCGATCCCTGCTGACCGCTAGCCCCTTGCACTCAAGTTACCGCCGGGTAAGATACGGGCTGGTACGGTCCGAGGGAGGTCGAGATGGACGCGATGGACGTTGACTATCTGGTCGTCGGCGGTGGTGCCTCGGCCCTGGCGTTCGTCGACTCGATGGTGACCGAGACCGACGCCACCTTCGCCATCGTCGACCGGCGCCACGTCCCCGGCGGCCACTGGAACGACGCCTACCCCTTCGTCCGACTCCACCAGCCGTCGGCCTTCTACGGCGTGGCGTCGCGCGACCTGGGCCGCGACCGCAAGGACACGGCCGGCCTGAACCGCGGCTACTACGAGCTGGCATCGGGCGTCGAGGTCACCGCGTACTTCCACGCCGTGATGGACGAGGTTCTCCTGCCATCGGGGCGGGTCCACTACCTCCCGTCGGCCGAGTACCGGCCCCAGGACGGCGGAGCGGTCGTGTCGCTGTTCTCCGGTCGAACGATCGACGTCCGGTGGCGGACGGTGGTCGATGCCACCGTGCTCGGGATCAGCATTCCCCTAACCCACCGGCGAGGCTTCGACGTCGCCGATGGGGTCGTCTGCGAGCCGCCGAACCACCTCCCCCGGCTCGCCACCGAGCACGGCTCGATCGTGATCCTCGGTGGCGGCAAGACCGGGATCGACTGCGTGACCTGGCTCCTCGGCAGTGGGTATCCCCCCGAGCGGATCACCTGGGTCATCCCCCGGGACTCCTGGCTGATCAACCGGGCCACGATCCAACCCGGGATGGAGTTCTTCGAGGCGTCGGTCGGCGGCGCTGCGGTCCAGAACGAGATCTGCGCCGAGGCCTCCACGCTCGAGGAGTTGTGCCTGCGTCACGAGACCGAGGGCATCTGGTTCCGGCCCGACCCCGACGTGTGGCCCGAGATGTTCCACTCGGCCACGATCTCCGAGCACGAGCTGGCCGAGATGCGCCGCATCGCCCGAATCGTGCGGATGGGACGGGTCTCGGCGATCGAGCCTGGC
The DNA here is from genome assembly GCA_965262175.1 of Acidimicrobiales bacterium. Lineage (GTDB taxonomy): Bacteria > Actinomycetota > Acidimicrobiia > Acidimicrobiales > SZUA-35 > CADEDH01. The sequence goes on from CBDHES010000002.1 coordinate 661,206, forward strand.
CGGATGGTGCTGGCCGGCGGTGAGATCGCCACCGAGCCCGACGCCCTCCACGTCGACTGCACCGCCAGCGCGGCGGCGGCCAACGTGAACCACCGGGCTCCGATCTTCGCCGACGACACGATCCGCCTCCAGATGATCCGCCCCTTCCAGCCGTGCTTCAGCGCCGCGCTGCTCGGCAGGATCGAGGCCACGGTGGCCGATGAGGCGAAGCCCGGCATGACCCGGCCGACCCCGATGACCGACACCGTGGCCGACTGGCTCACCGTTCAGGCCGATGGCCTGCTCAACGCCGGAGCCTGGATCGCCGAGCCGGCGGTGTCGCGCTGGCTCGGCAGGTGCCGACTCAACGCCCTGGCCGAGCAGATCCGGAACATCGGCCCGGAGGACGGGCCGGAGCGGGCGCTGTTCGAGCGCCTCCTGGCGGCGGTTCCCGGGGCGGTGACCAATCTGCAGCGCCTGGCAGCCGAGGTGGATGCGACGTCCTCAGAGCAGACGGAGGCAGCAGCCTCAACGGCCTGATCCCGAACGCCGAGCGTGGCCGAGCGCTCCCCGTCAGCGGGGAGCGGGCAGGGTCGCCGGGTCGAGGTCGTCGGCGGCGAGGGCGGCTCGGTTCGCCTCCTCGATGGCCTGGGCCACCTCCCGCCGATGGATCGCCACCGATCGGGGCGCCTCGATCCCGATCCTCACCTGGTCGCCCCTGATCGAGACCACGGTGACGACGACATCGTTGCCGATCACGATCGATTGGGCCTCACGGCGGGACAGCACCAGCATCAGGCCTCCACCAGCGGAACCCGGGTCGAAGAGTAATCATCGCCGTCCAGCACGACCTGACGGGCCCGGCGGGTCTCGACGTTGATCACGATCGGCCCCATCAAGTTGGTGGTGATCTGCTCCGGCTCGTCGCCGTCGCGGTGGACCGTCAGGAGGGTCAAGACATGGACCTGCGACTCGTCGGCCACCGCCAACGCCTGTTCCGCCTCGGCATCGAGCTCGAGCTCGTAGTCGGGGAAGAAGACGAACGGGCTGACGGCGAGGAACGCCACCTCCGGCTCCTCGGCACTCTGGAGCCACACGTACGGTGACTCCTCGACCTCGATGACCACGTAGGTGTGGGAGTCGGGGAAGCCCAGCAGGCCGTCGTCGAGCGTGATCGTGTGATCATCGTCGACCTCGAACTCACCGAAACGGGTGGATTCGATCTGCATGACCCGAGGGTATGGCCCGGGGGACGCCGGTCGGTGGATGCTACTCAGCACCGGGCCGCCCGTAGCGCCATGAGGAGTGGGCCGGTCATCGGGAGGCCGGCCACGCTCACCACCGGCTCGCCCCGGTCGAGCAGGTCGACCACCCGGCCCGGGGCCAGCGGGAACACCAGGTCGACGACCACCCCGTCGCCGATCTCCTCTCGCCAGCTCGTCAGCTCGACCGGGTCGGGCTCGGGATCCGAGATCAGGCAGTGGATCAGCTCGAGCCCCTCGGCCCGCAGCCGCCCGAGCAACGGACGGAGCCATGGCGGCGGTTCGCCGACCACGTCGATGACCACGATCGGTCCGTCGGCCCGGAACCGGTCGAGCGCCGTGACGAGGTCCGATGGCCGGTCGATCCGGACCCAATCCCGGCGAATCGTCGACCGCTCGCCGGTCGTGTAGACGAGAACCGGTCGGATCGAGCCGTCCTCCCGTTGGAGATGGCGGTCGACGGCCACCTGAGCGTGGGCCAGGGGACCCACCACGGCGATGGCCGCCACGTCGATCGGCAACCGGAAGAGCTCGGCTTCGACGCACGCCTGCTCATAGTCGGGCCAGAACTCCTCGGACACCCGTTCTCAGTCGGCGACCCAGGCCAGGAGTTGAGGATCACCGACCACCGATCGGCCGACCCCGGCCGGCTACCCGACCCGGGCCCCATCGCCGACCCCACCACCGCCGTCATCGGTGGCGGTGGTGGGCGCCCGCTCGGTCCGGGCCGCCTCGGCTTCGGCGGCGTTGACCGCGACCATCGTCCGGTGGAGCGTCCCGGCCGGGAGCTGGAGGCGGTCGACCACCCCGGGGAGGCGGGTCGCCGAGCGCCGCATCACGAACGCGATGACGATGGCCACAGCTTCGTACAGCATCGGCGGCACCTCGGCACCGATGTCGAGGTGGTCATGGAGCAGGCGAGCCAGGGGCCGGCTCTCCACCACCGGCACCCCGGCGGTGAGCGCCCGCTCCCGGATCCGGAGCGCGAGGTCGTCGGCTCCCTTGGCCACCACCTCGGGCACCCCATCACCCCGGTAGGCGAGCGCGACCGCCAGGTGGGTCGGGTTGACCACGACGACAGCGGCGTCGCCGACCGCGGCCAGCATCTGATTCCGGCTGACCCGAGCGTGGAGCGATCGACGCCGACCCCGGATGACCGGATCGCCTTCGGTGTTCTTGTTCTCCTGCTTGACCTCGTACTTGGTCATCTTCAACTGACGACCGACCCGCTGCCGCTGGAAGGCGTAGTCGGCCAGGCCGACCACGATGCCGGCCACCGCCGCCAGCCGGACCACCAACAGCAGGCTCCCGGCCAGGAGCTGCCCGGCCGAGCCGAGCGGTCGCGGGGTGGTGCCGAGCTGGTTGGCCACCACGCTGACCCCGACGAAGAACACCAGCGCCGCGAGGACGACGAGGCGGATCGACGCCTTGGTGGTGTCGACCAGGCTCTGGGGCCCGAAGAGCCGCTTGAAGCCGGCCACGATGGAGATCCGCTCCCACTTCGGCTTCATCGGTTGCAGGGTGAGCGTGACCCCGCCCTGGACCGCCATGCCCGCTGCGGCAACGACGGCCACGGCGGCCAGGAAGATCCCCAGCATCGCCCCCACGGCGATCGTCAGGTTGCGGGCCGCCTCCAATGCCGCCTGGTGATCCCCCACCGCCGATGCCTGGGCGGCGATGAAGAAGTAGTCGGCGAGACGCCGGTAGACGACGCCGATGAAGGTCGGGACGACGAAGCTGGCGATGCCGAGGGTGACCCACGAGACGAGGTCGGCCGATCGGGGGATCTGGCCGCGACGGCGAGCCTCCTGGCGCCGTTTCGGCGTCGGGGCTTCCGACCGCTGCCCGCTGTCGTTGGCGCTCACCGCCCCTCACCTCCGACGATGGGCCCGGTGACGGTTCCGGCGACCACGGCCACTATCCCCCGCCGACGGTGACCGCCCACCGGAGCGAGCGGTCGGCCAGGCCGCCGACCGCGTTGATCAGCAGCGGCACCGTCAGCGTGAACCCGAGGATGAAGACGAGGCTCTTCACCGCGAAGCCGACCACCATCACGTTGAGCCGGGGGGCGGCTCGGGATGCGAGACCGAGCATCGTTTCGGTGAGAAGGAGGGCGACCAGCAACGGGAGCGCGATCTCGATCGCCGCCAGCACCGCCAGGGCCAGGCCATCGCGCAGCATCGTTTCCAGGGGCTCGATGCGGAGCCCCGACAGCGGCGCCGCCTCGTAGGTTCGGACCACGCCCCGGATCATCAACAGGTGACCGTCGGTCGAGATGAGGATGATCATCGTGATCATCTGGTGGAGCCGGCCGCCGGGCGAGGTCGAGGTGTTGAGCGTCGGGTCGAACAGACCGCCGGCCGAGAGGCCGGCGACGGTGTCGAGGTACGTGCCGGCGATCACCGGCGCCGACAGCAGGAGCTGGATGAGGTAGCCGAAGAGGGCGCCGACCACCACCTGGTAGGTGATGGCCGCCATCAGCGGCGCCGGCTCGAGCGGCACCGGTGCTCCCTGGACCGGGGGGACGACCAGGGCGATCGACGCGCCGAGCGCGATCCTGACCCGATTGGGCAACAGCCCACCTGCGAACGGCGGAGCGACGGTGAACACCGTGACCAGCCGGGTCATCACCAGGAGAAAGGCGACGACGGCCTGAGGGTCGACCGAGAAGGTCACAGCAGGGTCGGGATCCGGGTGAACAGCTCGACGGTGAACTCGGTCATGACCCGGAGCATCCAGCTCCCGGCAACCACCAGGGCCAGGCCGACCGCGGCGAACTTCGGCACGAAGGCCAGCGTCGGCTCCTGGATCTGGGTGACCGACTGCAACAGACCCATCACGACGCCGACCACGACCGCGGTGATGAGAATCGGTGCCGAGACCCGAGCCGCGGCCCACATGGCAGCGGTGATCAACTCGACGACGATGGTGTCGGTCACGGCATTCCCTCCTCGGCGGTCATCACCCGAAGCTGGCGAGGAGGGTCTCGACGATCATCGACCACCCGCCGACCATGATGAACAGCAGGAGCTTGAACGGCAGCGAGACGAACACCGGCGGCAGCATCATCATGCCGAGGGCCATCAGCGCGGCGGCCACGACGATGTCGATCACCAGGAACGGAATGAAGATCACGAATCCGATCGTGAACGCCGTCTTGAGCTCGGAGAGCATGAAGGCGGGGATGATGGCGGTGAGGGGGATGTCGTCGGTCGACGCCGGATCCGGTTGTCCGGAGGCGTCGAGCATCAGCTCCATCTCGGCCGCTGCGGTGTGTTCGAGCATGAACGCCCGTAGCGGGCCTGTCGCCCGGGAGAGCGCCACCTCCTGGCTGATCTCACCGTCGAGGTACGGCTGAAGGGCCTCGGAGTTCACTTCGGTGAGGGTCGGCGACATGATGAACAACGACAGGAACAGGGCCAGCCCGACCAGCACCTGATTCGGCGGTACGTTCTGCAGGCCGAGGGCGTTGCGGGTCAGGGTGAGGACGATCACGATGCGGGCGAAGCTCGTCAGCATCACGATCAGCGACGGCGCCAACGACAGGACGGCCAGGCCCACGATGAGCAGGACCGACTGCGAAGGGGCGTCGCTCGACGTGCCGATGTCGATCGAGATGGCGCCGTCGTCGGTGATCGGGCCATCGTCGTCGCCGTCGCCCAGCGGATCGGGCACCGGCAGCTCGGGGATGAGCGGTGGCTGTGGGGCGTCGATACCGTCGGCCGCGGCCGGCGTCACCCCGGCCAGGGCCACGACCGCGACCGTCGTGGCCACGAGCGCGGTGGCCACCAGCGCAGCCACCCGGCCCACGGCCCGGAGCGGCCATCGCCCGCTCATCGTCGGTCCCCGTCCATGGTCACCCGCGCCGGACGGTCCTCGCCCGGAGCGCGTCGAGGAAGGAGGCGGGACCGGCGCCGGCTCCCGGCCGGGCTCGCCGGACGGGACCCGACGTCGAAGACGTCGTCGACCTGGTCGCCGACGCGGCCTTGGCCGCTACCGACGCCACCGGTCGTGGCGGCCGGCCCGAACCTGGGCCGACGTCGGTTCGAACGTCGACGACCGGGGCCGCGACGAGGTCATCACCCTCGGCCAACAGGGACACGGCATGGTCGTTGACCCCGATGAGCAGGTTGCGCTCGCCCACGGTGAGGACCGCGACCGACGAGCTCCGGGTCAGCTGGAGGCGCCCCCGGACGACGACCGACGCCGTCGCCCCGAGCGGCTTGAGGCGCTTGGAGGCGAACCGGGTGGCACCCCAGAGCAGACCGGCGACCACGACGAGGCCGAGCAGCATGCGGATGGTCAGCTCGACCGTTCCCGACTCGGCCATCACCGGCCTCCCTCGGGGTCGAACACCTCGGTGACCCGCACCGCGTACTCGTCGTCGATGATGACGACCTCGCCGTGGGCCAACAGGACGCCGTTGACCCGGATGTCGACCGGTGCGCCGGCGGCCCGGTCGAGCTCGACGACGGTCCCGACGTCGTAGTGCATCACGTCGGCCAGGCTGACCTGCGTCCGACCCAGTTCGACCGACACGTCGAGGGAGACGTTGACCAGCTTGTCGAGCCCGCCGGGCGACCCAGCCGGTCGGCTCGGCGCACCGGTGGCCGCCCCCAACGCTGCGCCGGCGGCCGCAGCCGATGCCCCACCTCCGGCGGAGGCCGGACCTCGCCGATCGACGGCGACCACGACGAGCGCCCGCAGCGCCTCGCCGTCGGTCAAGCCAACGGCGGTGGTCGGCGTGGGGAACCGACCGAGGAGTTCACCGGCGTCAGCCACCGGATCCGACGGGGTGGCCTGGAGACCACCGCCGAGCGCCTTGGTCAACGCGGTGGCCAACGTAGCGGCGACTGCGCTGTCGTCGGGGGAGAAGGTGTCGCGCACGGCGACGCAGGCCCGGGGGTCGCCGCCCGGACCGTCGCTGAGGATCGAGGTGGTGAACGGTCCGGGGGCGGCAGCCAGCTCGGCGTCGCCGACGTCGGCCGCCACCTGGAGCCCGACCTGTCCCGCCACGTCGGCCAGCGCGGCCTCGAGCTCGGTCGTGGTGTCAAGCATCAGATACGTTCCTTTCCGGAGGGGGTCGGGCCCAGCACTTCGGCGACCAGCCGCTGGCCGCGTTGGGCTGCCCGGACGTAGAACAGGTTCTCGGAGCCGATCCGGGCGACCAGGCTCCGGGACAGGAGCTGACCGGTCCGGATGACATCACCGGGTGCGAGCGCGGCGAGCTGGTGGGTCGGCACCGAGATCGGCTCGAAGCCCACCACCACCTCGACCGGTACCGGCACCAGGGCTCGAGCGACCGACCGGTTGACCGACCGGCGCTGACGCTCGGCGGCCCGACCCGAGATGCGTTGATCGAGCTCCTCGAGGTGGAGCTGCAGCTGGGAGGCGGGGAAGGCGAACGTCACCAGTCCGGTGGTCTCCCCGATCGTCATCCGGTACGGGAGGGCCAGGGCTGGTTCGTCGGTCCCACTGGGGAGGGCGGCGGCTCCGACGACGTGATGGGCCACCTGGCACGGTCCGACGCCGAACGCCTGGGCCGCCAGGTTGACCGTGGCCTCGACGATCAGGTCGAACACCGACGCCTCGATCCTGGTCAGGGGGCGGATCTCCTCCTCGGGAGCGGCCGCCCCACCACAGAGGGCGGCCACCAGCGGGAGGGCGAGCGCCAGCTCGGTGGAGACCAGGCCGTAGGCCAGATGGTCCTGGGCCCGGATGACCGCCACGTCGCGCTCGGCGTCAGCCAGGTCGTACAGGTCGACCTGCTCGATCGGCTCGGCCACCAGCTCGGCCTCGCTGACCCACCGGGACAGCTCCTCGGCCAGGCGCTCTCGGAGATCGTCGGCGGTCTGGGCCAGCAGCGGTCGTCGGTCGGCGGTGACGAGGCGGGTCTGCCGGAACGGGTTCCGGTCGGCAGGCACCGGGGCGTTGTCGACGACGTCGTCATCGGACGCGACGGCGTCGTCATCGGCGGCGTCGGGGGCGACGGCATCGTCGTCAGCGGCGGGGGCATCCTCGGCGGGTTCAGCCACGAGGACCGATTCGGCCCGACCACCGCCGACATGAGCGGTTGGGCCTATCAAGTCCCGCGCCCACGTGTCGAGACACTGCACAGGCCACCAGTGTCCCCAGTGGCGGATCAAGGCCACGCAGCTCCATTCCGATACCAGGAGTGCCGATGATCCTGTTCAACCGACTCAACGGCGGCCCCGTGGCCGTGAACCCCGACCTGATCGAGCGCGCCGAATCGACGCCCGACACCGTCCTGACGCTCGTCGACGGGAAGAAGCTCCTCGTCGCCGAGGACCTGGAGAAGGTGCTGGGCCTGATCGTCGACTACCGGGCCTATGTGATCGCCCGCTCCAGCGACCTGACGATCACCGAGCCCGACCGGCCGACCCTCCACGTGGTCCCCAACGAGATCGTGACCGCGCCAGACGATCCGGCCCCGGTCGGTGACGTCGAGCTCATCCCGGCTCCGGCCACGACCCCCTACCCGACCAGCGACTCGGAGATCCGCTGATGGACCCCATAACCCTGGGTGGTATCGCCCTCGCACTCGTCTCCATGGTCGTCGCCGCCTTCATGGCCGGCATGAACCCGATCGCCATCTTCCTCGGCGACCCCGGCTCGATCCTGCTGGTGGTCGGGGGCACGATCGGCACCACGGCCGCCAGCGGCACGATGAGCCAGGCCCTCGGAGCACCCAAGGCGCTGGTCAAGGGGCTCACCGGTGGTGGCGCCCTCGACCGGCCGGAGATCATCAAGCAGCTCGTCCGCTTCGCCGACACCGCCCGCAAGGAGGGCCTGCTGGCCCTGGAGGGCGAGATCGAGAAGATCGAGGATCCGTTCTTCCAGCGCGGCATGCAGCTGGCGGTCGACGGGACCGACCCGACCGAGCTGCGGGACATGCTCGAGCTCGACCTCTCCAAGATGGCGGCCCGCCACAAGGACGGGGCCGGCTTCTTCGCCACCGCGGCTGCCATGGGTCCGGCCATGGGCATGGTCGGCACCGTGATCGGCCTCGTCGACATGCTCAACAACCTCGACGATCCTTCGACCTTGGGCCCAGCGATGGCGGTGGCCTTCCTCACCACCCTCTGGGGCGCCTTCATCGCCAACTACTTCTTCCTGCCCATCGCCGCCCGGCTCAAGAAGCTGGCCGCCGAGGAGCTGGGGGCCAAGGAGCTGATCCTGGAGGGCATCCTCTCGATCCAGGCCGGTTCCAACCCCCGAGCCGTGGCCGGCAAGCTCGTGTCGTTCCTGCCGCCGGGCGACCGTGAGGCCGTGCTCGACGACAAGAAGAGCGCGTAGGACACCATGGCGCTGGACCCACCACCCGAGGACGACGGCCCGGACCAGGGCTGGCTGGCCAGCTACGCCGACGCCATGACCCTGCTGCTGGCCTTCTTCATCATGATGTTCGCCTTCGCCATCATCGATGAGGACAAGTTCAACGACTTCAAGGTCGGCGTGGCGGCCACGTTCGGGATTCCCGACCCGGCGACCGACAACACCAACAGCATCCTGAGCCAGGGGTCAGGGGTGATGCCCGACATCAGCCCCACCGCCCCGGCGACCGCCCGCGACAACGAGCTGATCCAGGAGCTGGAGGACACTGGGTTGGTCACGCCGGAGAACGCAGAGGCGCTGCGGGACCTCCTCGAGCGGCAGTTCGACGCGGTCGGCGCGGCCGAGGTCGTCGAGGTCGGTATCGACGAGCGGGGGGTCTTCATTCGCTTCGACGGCCACGTCCTCTTCCCGAGCGGTGAGGCCAACCTCGACGACGAAGGTCTTGCGCTGCTGACCATCGCCGCCCAGGCCCTGGACGTGGTCGACAACATGATCGAGGTCGAGGGTCACACCGACAACCGCCCAACCGGCACCCTGTGGCCGTCGAACTGGGAGTTGTCGGGCGCCCGGGCCGCCCGGGTGGTCCGGTGGCTGATCGAGCCGGGTGGCATTCCCGACGTCCAGCTGCGAGCGATCGGCTACTCCGACACCCGCCCGAGGGACACCAACGACACCGTCGACGGCCGTCAGAACAACCGCCGGGTCGAGATCGTGATCCTCGTCGGCGGCATGGAGGCCAGCGACGTCCCACTGATCGATCCCTTCGAAGGAACCGGCGTCGACCTCGGAGGAGCCGACGGCGGCTCCGAGAACACCGCCGACGGCAGCCGACGGCTGACGACGAGATCCCGACCCACGAGCAACCGAATCAGGGAGGTAGGCCCATGGCCGACGACAACGAAGAAGAAGAGGAATCCGGCGGCGGTAAGAAGAAGATGATCATCATCGGCGTCGTCGTGCTCGCCGCACTGGGCGGTGCATACCAGTTCGTCCTCAAGCCCCCTCCCCCGGAGGAGGCGGTCGAGGCCGTCGACGAGGAGCCGGAACTGGTCGAGGGCGAGATCGTCCAGATGGAGGAGCTGATCCTCAACACCGCCGGCGAACCGCCGGGCTTCCTCCGGGTCGGGCTCGCCGTCGTCCTCGAGGAGGGCGTGGCGATGGCCGACTTCGAGATCGACCAGCCGATCGCCCAGGACATCGCCGTCGAGTACCTCTCGTCGCTGACGACCGAGGAGCTCCGGGCTCCCGGCGGGCGGCAGGCGGCCAAGGAGGAACTGGGCAGCCTCATGAGGGCGGCCTACGACGACTCGACCGTCGTCCGGGTCCTGTTCACGTCGTTCGTCATGCAGTGAGAGGGCGCCGCTCCCCCGGGGCGGCGCCTTCGGGCCGTTCGGCCCGGCACCGAATGAGTCTGGTGGCCTCTGTTGGATCGGGGGTTGCGGTCGAGGCTCTGGCAGCAGGGAGCGGAAACCCCGGCCCGATCAACGGACTGAGAAGGCGCTCCGCTCAACGAGGAAGGAACACGAGCAGCAATGCGTATCAACAACAACATCATGGCGTTCAACGCCAGCCGGAACCTCTCGGTCTCGAACAACGCGCTGGGTAAGAACCTGGAGAAGCTGTCGTCGGGCTACCGGATCAACCGAGCCGGCGACGACGCCGCCGGCCTGGTCATCTCCCAGAAGCTGCGGGCCGAGGTCTCGGGCCTCAAGCAAGCCACCCGCAACGCCCAGGACGGCATCAGCTTCGCCCAGACCGCCGAAGGCGCCCTCGGCGAGGTCCACAACATGCTCCAGCGCATGCGAGACCTCGCCGTCCAGGCCGCCAACGACACCAACGACGCCGCCTCCCGGACCGCCATCGACGCCGAACTCGACGCCCTGGCCGCCGAGATCGGCCGCATCGGCACCGACACCACCTTCTCCGGCGCCACCGTCTTCAGCGCCACCGCCCTGAACTTCCAGGTCGGCTCCGAAGGCGCCGCCGGCAACCAGATCCAGCTCACCGTCGGCGTCCTCGACAACACGTCGCTCGGTGGTACGGACCTGACGGCGCTGGACGTCACGACGGCGGCCAACGCTCGGACCACCATCGAGGACATCGACACCTCGATCGCCGCGGTCTCCACGACCCGGGCCTCGATCGGTGCGGTCCAGAACCGCTTCGAGTCCACCGTCCGCACCCTGCAGGTCACCACCGAGAACCTCTCGGCCTCCGAGTCCCGCATCCGCGACACCGACATGGCCGCCGAGATGGTCGACTTCACCAAGAACCAGATCCTCAGCCAGGCCGGCACCGCCATGCTCGCCCAAGCCAACACCATCCCCCAGGGAGTCCTCCAGCTCCTCGGCTGACCGACCCCGAGTCGATCGACAACTCAGCACTACCCCACCGGGGAGGTTCGGCCATCGGCCGGGCCTCCCCGGTCTCGTTGACGTTCGGCGGCTGACCATCGGCCCGGCGGACACCGGCCGTTCGGCCCGGCACCGAATGAGTCGGGTGGCCTCTGTTGGATCGGGGGTTGCGGTCGAGGCTCTGGCAGCAGGGAGCGGAAACCCCGGCCCGATCAACGGACTGAGAAGGCGCTCCGCTCAACGAGGAAGGAACACGAGCAGCAATGCGTATCAACAACAACATCATGGCGTTCAACGCCAGCCGGAACCTCTCGGTCTCGAACAACGCGCTGGGTAAGAACCTGGAGAAGCTGTCGTCGGGCTACCGGATCAACCGAGCCGGCGACGACGCCGCCGGCCTGGTCATCTCCCAGAAGCTGCGGGCCGAGGTCTCGGGCCTCAAGCAAGCCACCCGCAACGCCCAGGACGGCATCAGCTTCGCCCAGACCGCCGAAGGCGCCCTCGGCGAGGTCCACAACATGCTCCAGCGCATGCGAGACCTCGCCGTCCAGGCCGCCAACGACACCAACGACGCCGCCTCCCGGACCGCCATCGACGCCGAACTCGACGCCCTGGCCGCCGAGATCGGCCGCATCGGCACCGACACCACCTTCTCCGGCGCCACCGTCTTCAGCGCCACCGCCCTGAACTTCCAGGTCGGCTCCGAAGGCGCCGCCGGCAACCAGATCCAGCTCACCGTCGGCGTCCTCGACAACACCGGTCTTGGCGGCACCAACCTCACGACCCTCGACGTGACCACCGCCGCTGCGGCCCGGACCACGATCGAGGACATCGACGCCTCGATCGCTGCGGTCTCCACCACCCGGGCCTCGATCGGTGCGGTCCAGAACCGCTTCGAGTCCACCGTCCGCACCCTGCAGGTCACCACCGAGAACCTCTCGGCCTCCGAGTCCCGCATCCGCGACACCGACATGGCCGCCGAGATGGTCGACTTCACCAAGAACCAGATCCTCAGCCAGGCCGGCACCGCCATGCTCGCCCAAGCCAACACCATCCCCCAGGGAGTCCTCCAGCTCCTCGGCTGATCGACCCACCGCCGTCGAGGAGGTCCGGCCGGTGGGCCGGACCTCCTCGGCGTTCCCGGTGACCAGCCGGGCCGGCCAACCGGCCCATCTTGGAGAGCCTGCTTTAGTCGCCGCCGGCCAACGCCGAAGAAAGAGTGGATCGCAAAGGAGCCAGCATGTCGTTCATCGACGGTCTGTCGTCGGGTCTCGACACCACATCGATCATCAACCAGCTCATGGCGATCGAGCGTCGGCCTCAGCTGGCGCTCATCGAACAGCGGGACCAGCGTCAGGCGGCCAAGGCCGAGTTGTCGGCCATCCGGTCGGACATCAACGCCCTGCGGGACCTGGCGGCCGACTTCCGTCTCAACTCGACGTTGGAGACGGTCTCGGCGACGTCATCGAACCCGACCGCGGTGTCGGTCGTTCCCGGCACGGCGGCCACTACCGGCACCTACACCTTCGAGGTGACCTCGGTGGCCACTGCGGCCGCCATGTACTCGACGAACCTCTACGCCGGGCTCGACACGGTGGTCACGACGCCGGGGGCCGACGTGTTCCAGGCGTCGAGCTACGAGAGCCTCGGCTTCTCCGACCTGACCGGGACGGGCCTGGCTTCGGGCCCGGTGGCCTTCGAGGTCGTGCAGGATTCGGCCGCGGCCTCGGTCCGGGGGGCCGGTCTCACCGGCGGCCCCTACACGATCGGAGCCGGCAACGACTCGCTGATCGTCGACGTGAACGGGACCTCCTACACCCTGACCCTGGCCCACGGCTCCTATGCCGACTACGACGCCCTGGCCGGGGCGGTGGCCGACGCCGTTGCCGCCCACGGCACGGCCGGCGACGTGATGATCGCCGAGGCCGACGACGCCAACTCGGCGGTCCAGCTGAGCACGATCGCCGAGGGCAGCGACCACACGATCACGATCACCGGCGGCACCGCGGCGGCCAGCCTCGGGCTATCGCCCGGTGCATCGGCGACCGGGACCGACGGGATCGTCGAGGTCGACGGCACCCAGACCGCGATCACCGACACGACCGACGGCGTCGTGGTGACCCTCCCCTCGGGAGCCGGCGGCTCGATCGACGCCACGATCGGAGGGGCGATCCGCTCCGGCACCGCCACGGTGACCAACTCACCCGTCGACGGCGGCACGGTCGCCGAGCTGGTGGCAGAGGTCAACCAGGCCGATCTCGGGTACACGGCCATGGCCGTCGACACCGGCGCCGGCTACCGGATACAGCTGACCGCCGACGAGCCGGGCGCCGACTCCGACTTCACGCCCGACGCCGGGATCTTCGAGGGCATGGCCTTCACCGTCCTCGCCGATGGCTCCGACGCCGAGCTGACCATCGACGGGGTCAACCCCTTCACCGTGACGTCGACCGACAACACCTTCGACGGCCTCTTGCCAGGGGTGACGATCACGGTCAACGACGTGACGGCCGGCCCGGTCACCGTGACCACCGAGCGGGACACCGAGACCGTCGCCACCAAGGTCGACGAGTTCATCACCACCTTCAACACCCTGCTGACCCGCATCGCCGACGCGACCCGCAACGACCCCGACGGCCAGCGGACCGTCCTCCAGGGGAACCGGGAGGCCCGCCGGGCCGCCGACCAGCTCCGCAGCACCTTCTTCGAGGGTATGGACGACCATCCGCTGACCTCGGTCGGCCTGGTCGGCATCGAGCTGACCCGCGATGGGGCGATCACCTTCAATCAGGACGCGTTCGCCCAGGCGCTGGTCGACGGCGCCACCGATGTGATGTCGCTGTTCATCGACCCGACCTCGGGGACCGGGGTCGACGCCGTCCCCGGCGCCTTCGATCGGCTGATCGAGACCGCCGAGGCGATGGCATCGACCGGCGACGGGCTGCTGTACACCTCGGCCGAGTCGTCGGATCGGGTCATCGCCGACTACGACCGCCAGATCGAGGCCTACGAGCGGCGGCTCGAGGCCCGCGAGGAGTACCTGCGTCGGGTCTACGCCAACCTCGAGGTGGCCCTCGGGGGACTCGCCGACCAGTCGGCCTACCTGCAGTCGCAGATCTCGCAGCTCAGCTCACTGTCGCCGGGGCGGAACGAGCAGTGACGCCGAATAGGCGGGCCGCAGCGGCCGAAGCGTACCGGGCCGACGGCATGGCCGGGACGTCTCCCAACAACCTGCTCCTGGCGGTCTTCGAACGCCTCGAACGCGACCTCCGCAACGCGCTGGTCGCGACGGCCGGCAACGACGTCGAGACCGCCCACCAGACCCTGGTCAACGCCCAGGAGCTGGTGCTCGAGCTCCGGCTCGCCCTCGATCCCGATCAGTGGCCGCCGGCCGCCAAACTGCAGGCGATCTACGACTACCTGATCGACCGCATGATCGAGGCCAACCTGACCAAGGACCCGACCATCGTCGCCCAGTGCCTCGAGATCGTCGTGCCACTGTCCGAGACCTGGACCGAGGCCGATCGGATGATCCGGTCCGAGGGCGGCACCCCCGGCACCCCGCCGGCCGGCCACCGCCCCACCGGCACCGGCGCGGCCGGAGCGACCGCCTGATCGATGAGCGCCTGGGCCGACGGTCTCGATTCCTTCGAGCGGCGACTGCGGCGATGCCGCCGCCTCCTCGACGAGATCGTCGAGGAACCGGGCGCAGATCCCGAGCCGCTCCCCACCTTCGAGCTGGAGCGGTGGCCGACCCCCGAGCTCATCGCCGCCGGACCGATGCCGGCCGAGCTCCGCCCCCGAGCCGAGGCGCTCCTGGCCGCCGGCCGAGCCCTCGAGCAGGATCTCATGGCCCGCCGCGCCGCCCTTCCCCCGCTTCCCTCCCGGGCCTTCGGGTCCGGTCGTCGTCGATCCGCCACCTCCCCGTCCCGCTTCGACCGCTCCGCCTGACGCCGGCCACCGCTCCGATTGGGCCACCCGACCCATCGGCCGACCGGCGAATGAGCACCCCGGCCTACGAAGGCTGAGACCGCCCGTCCGATGGAGACGGGCGAGCTGGATGCTCGGCATCGATGCCCAGGGACCGGGCACCCCCGCATTCCCCGTTCCCGAAGGAGCTGTCGATGAACGTCGGCGGTACCCAGTCTCAGTATCTGGCGGCGGCCCTCCGAGGCCTGGAAGCCCAGCGCCAGGCCGCAGAGCACAACATCGCCAACATCGAGACCCCGGGGTTCCGGGCCCGTCGAGTGTCGTTCGAGGCGTCGCTCCGGGCGGCCATCGAGGCCGGCACCCCCTCCCGGTCGCGGATCACCGTCGCCGAGAGCACCGGTCCGCTCCGCCTCGACGGGTCGAACGTCAACCCGACCACCGAGGTCACCGAGCTGGAGCTGAACGCCCTCCGCCAGCAGCTGGTGACCACGGCCCTCAACTCGCACTACGACCGCATCCGCACCGCATTGGGATCCTGACATGAGCGGACCGTTCCACAGCCTCTCGATCGCCAGCTCCGGCCTCCACACGTACCAGACCTGGCTCGACGCCATCGCCCACAACGTCGCCAACGTCAACACCGTCGCCTCCACCGAGGAGGAGGCGTTCCGAGAGCAGCTGATCGTGGTCGGCACCAAGCACGAGGGCGGCCGCCCGGCCGGTGTCCGAACCGCCGGCGTGGTGCGCGGCGACCCCGACGGCATCGTCGTCTATGAACCGAGCCATCCCCTGGCGGACGAAGAGGGAATGGTTCGACGGCCGGGGTTCAGCCTGGCCCAGCAGATGAGCAGTCTCCTGGTAGCGCAGCGGGCCTACCAGGCGAACGCGTCCGCCTTCCGTAGCGCCCGAGAGGCCTACCAACGAGCCCTGGAGATCGGGACCCGATGACTTCTCCAATCCGCCCCATCCGCGTACCCGGGATCAGCGTCGGAGGTGTCTCGCCAGCCGAGAGCTCCGAGCCCGCCCTGACCGGGGACTCCGACGCCGGCACCGCCTTCGCCGAGGCGGTCAGCAACGCCCTGTCGCGGGTCAGCAACCTGGACGCCGCCGTCGACGAGTTGGCCCGCCGGGCTGCGGTCGGCGACCTGGAGTCGGTCAGCGACTTCATGGTCGCCGCCACCGAAGCCCAGCTGACCACCGAGATCACCGTCGCCGTTCGGGACCGGGCCATCTCCGCCTTCAATGACATCATGCGGATGCAGATCTGATGGCGGGGGTCGACATCGAGGCCATCGGGCGAAGTGCCGCGCTGTCGGCCCAACGGATGAGCGGACCTCAGAAGCTGACGCTGGCCTTGGCGTTCATCGCCACCGCCGCCGGCATGTTCGCCATCGCCCGGGTCACCAGCAGCACGCCGATGAGCACCCTGTACGCCGACCTCGACCCCGACTCCGCGGCGTCGGTCGTGTCGGAGCTCGACAGTCGAGGGGTCCCCTACGAGCTCGACGCCGGCGGCCGGGTGGTCCGAGTCCCGAGCGACGAGGTCCACAGCCTCCGGCTCAGCCTCTCCTCGGAGGGCCTGCCGAACGGCAGCACCGGCTGGTCGGTCCTGGAGGATCAGGGCCTCACCACCTCGGCCTTCGATCAGCGGGTCGGCTACCAGCGGGCCATGCAGGGCGAGCTGGCCCGGACGATCGCCTCGATAGACGGCGTCTCGGAGGCCAGCGTCCACCTCGTCATCCCCGAGCACGACTTCTTGACCGAGGACGATCGGGTGGCGTCGGCGTCGGTGCTGGTCGACACCGGGGGCCGAGCGCTGTCGCCGATGCAGGTCGACGCGGTGGTCAACCTCGTCGCCTCGGCGGTCGAGGGCCTGACCCCCGATCAGGTGTCGGTGGCCGACGAGACCGGACGGGTTCTGGCCGCCCCCGGCCAGGGCGACGGCGTTGTCGGCCTCGAGGGCGACAACCAGCTCCGGGCCAAGCAGAGCTACGAGGCGACCCTCGAGGCAGATCTCGAGCAGATGCTGGCGGCGGTCGTCGGGCCGGGCATGGCGCTGGTGACCGTCGAAGCCGAGCTCGACTTCGACTCGGTCGTCACCGTCACCGAGCAGTACCAGCCGACCCAGACCGAGGACGGCGACCAGATGCTGATCGCCGAGACGACCCGGAACGAGCAGTACCGGGACGGCGACGCCGAGGTCGACGTCGAGGAGCCGCTCGACATCGAGGTTCCCGAGGGTGAGGAGGCCCCGGAGGTCGAGGAGGGCGAGGCCGCCGGAACGGGCGTCGACTACTCGCTGGACGAGCGGGACGCCACCTACGCCGTCGACAAGGTCGTGACCAACGCCGAGAACGCCGTCGGTGAGGTCGTCTCGCTGTCGGTCTCGGTGCTGGTCGACGAGAACGCCGTCGACGCCGCCCGGGTCGCCGAGATCGAGGAGATGGTCTCGGCCGCCGCCGGGCTCGACCCGGCCCGGGGCGACGGGCTGGCGGTGACCCTGATGCCCCTCGACGAGGGCTTCATCGAAGCGGTCGAGGCCGGCGCAGCCGCCGAGGGAACCTCGGCCGGCGGGTTGGACATCTTCGGACTCATCCGCATGGTGCTCGCCTCGCTGATCGGTGTGGTGGTCATCCTCCTCGGGCTCCGCTACCTGGCCCGGGGTTCCCGGCAGGCGGCCGAGGTGACCGAGATCGTCGACTACGAGCTGGTCGATCCCGCCCGGGCCGCCCTACCGGAGGGTGGCGACGACGACGAGCCCGGTGAGCCGGCGGACGTCCGACTCCAGGGCCTCATCGAGAACCAGTCGGACGACGTGGCCGGGGTCCTTCGGACGTGGCTCAACGAGGACGAGGCGGCGGTCCGATGACCGACGTGAGTCAGCTTCCCGCCAAGCGGAAGGCGGCGATCCTCCTCCTCAAGTTGGGTGCCGAGGACTCGGGCCCATTGCTGAAGGCCCTCCGCCGACCGGAGTTGAGCACCGCGGTCGACGAGGTATCGCGGCTGGGTCGGGTCGGGTCCGATCTGGCCGAGGCCGTCGTCGAGGAGTTCGTCCGGGAGGTCGAGGCCGACAACCTCCAACCCGGCGACCAGGAGCGAGCCTTCGAGTACCTGGAGGCGACGTTCGGTCGGCGGGTGGCCCAGCAGGTCATCGCCGAGCTCAACGGAACCCCGATCCACATCCCGTTCGACTTCCTCGACCTGCTGGAGTCCAAGACCGTCGCCGAGGCGCTCGGAACCGAACACCCTCAGACGATCGCCCTGATCCTGTCGTACCTGTCGCCGGAGACCGCGGCCGAGATCCTGGAGCACCTCCCACCGGATCTGACCGTGCAGATCGGTGTCCGCCTCGGGACGATGGGGAAGGTGACCGCCGACGCCCTGCTGGCCGTCGAACGGGCGGTCCGGGTCCGGTGCACCACCGCCCTCGACGCCAAGCACGAGGAGCCGACCGGTGGGGTCGACTCGTTGGTCGAGCTGCTGATGGCGGCCGACAAGGACCTCGAAGAGAAGATGATGGAGGGTCTGGCGTCCAAGGCCGCCGATCTGGCCGCCGAGGTCCGAGCCAAGCTCTTCACCTTCGACGACATCGAGCTGATCGAGGATCGCCAGATGCAGATGGTGCTCCGCAACGTCGATGCGTCCCGCCTCCCGCTGGCGCTCAAGGGCGTCTCGGAGATCGTTCGGGACAAGTTCCTCAACAACCTGTCGAGCCGAGCCAAGGAGAACCTCCTCGACGAGTTCGAGCTCCTCGGGTCGGTCAGGATGAGCGACGTCGAGGAGGCCCAGACCGAGATCCTGGAGACGATCCGGACCCTCGAGGAGTCGGGCGACCTCGTCATCAACCGGGGAGGGGGCGACTTTGTCGGCTGAGCGACGCATCCTGTTGCCCGGGCTCGGCAAGAACCGGCCGGTCGAGCCGCTCGAGGCGTTCGACGCCACCGAGCCGTCGACCATCGAGCCGGTCGGCCCATGGGCCGCCGACATCGACCGGGTGCTGGCCCAGGCTCGCCGCCAGGGCATGGCCGAAGGCCGAGCCGAGGGCTTCGCCGCCGCCGAAGCGGCCGCGGCATCCCAGTTGTCGGCCGACCGGACCCGGCTCGCTGCGGCGGTCGATCGGGCGCTCGACGCCCTCTCCCGCCGGGAGACCGAGGTCGAGAGCCGAATGGTACGGGAGGTGGCGGAGCTGGCATTGGAGATCGTCGGCGCCATCCTCGATCGGGAGGTCTCGGTGGCCGACGACCCGGGAGCCGAGGCGATCGCCCGGTGCCTGACCTTGGCCCCCGCCGACGGCGACCTCGTCGCTCGACTCCATCCCGACGATGCCGAGAACGTCGGCCAGGTGGCCGGCCTCCTCGATCGTCAGCTCAAGGTGGTCGCCGACCCGTCGCTCCAGCCCGGCGACGCCATCGTCACCGTCGACTCCTCGACGATCGATGCTCGCCGGTCGACCGCCATCGAGCGGGTCCGGGCGCTGCTCCGATGACGCTCTCGGGAACCGAGCGGGGGGCCCGCCTCCGGGACGCAGCCCGACCCCGGGTCGAGGGACGGGTCGAGCGGGTCGGCCAGTACGAGGTCGAGATCGCCGGCCTGCCGGTCGGCCTCGGCGACCTCGTCGTGCTGGGCGCCGAACGCCCGATCGAAGCCGAGGTCGTGGCCGTCGACCGGGACCGGGCCACCGTCCTGGCGTTCGGGCCGCTGCGGGGCCGGAGGGTCGGCGAGCCGGCCAAGGTCACCGGCCGGACCCCTGGCGTGCCGACCGGCGGTCAGCTCCTGGGCCGCATCCTCGACGGGCTCGGCCAACCGATCGACGACGGACCACCGCTCGACGAGGCATCGACCGCTCCGCTCCACGACGAGCCTCCTTCGGCGCTCAGCCGACCGAGGATCACCCGACCGATGCCGGTCGGCGTCCGGGCCATCGACACGTTCCTGACCTGTGGCCGTGGCCAGCGGATCGCCATCCTGGCCGGCTCGGGCGTCGGCAAGTCCAGCCTGCTGTCGATGTTGATCCGCGGCTCGGAGGCCGACGTCAACGTGCTGTGCCTGGTCGGCGAGCGGGGCCGAGAGGTCCGGGAGTTCCTCGACAACGACCTCGGGCCCGACGGGCTCTCGTCGAGCGTGGTGGTGGTGGCGACCTCCGACCAACCGGCACTGGTCCGGCGCAACGCGGCCTACGTGGCCACGACGATCGGCGAGCGGTTCCGGGACGACGGGCTCCACGTCAACCTGCTGATGGACAGCGTGACCCGGTTCGCCCTCGCCCAGCGGGACATCGGCCTCGCGGCCGGCGAGCTGCCCACCACCCGGGGCTACCCCCCGTCGTCGCTCGGTTCGCTCCCGACCCTGCTGGAACGGGCCGGGACGGCGGCGTCGGGCGGTTCGATCACCGGCTTCTACACGGTGCTGGTCGAGGCCGACGATCTCCACGATCCGGTGGGCGACACCGTCCGGTCGATCGTCGACGGCCATGTCGTGCTGAGCCGGGACCTGGCCAACGCCGGCCACTTCCCCAGCATCGACGTCCTGGCGTCGTCGTCCCGGGTCGCCCCGTCGGTGACCACCCCCGAGCAACGGGCACTGGCCGCCGACGGTCGCCGGCTGCTGGCGGTCCACGACCGGGCCCGCGATCTCATCGAGGTCGGGGCCTACGTGCCGGGCAGCGATCCCGAGGTCGACCGGGCGGTCGCGGTCGCCCCGGCCCTCGACGCCTTCCGTCGCCAGGATCTCCGAGAGATCTCATCGTTCCCCGAGTCGTGGCAGCGGCTGGCCGCCGTGGTCGGTCAACCCGGTGAGGCGGCCATCGCGTGAACCAACGGCGGGAACGAATCCTACGTGCGGCGGCACTTGCTTCGGAAGCGGAGCTTCGGGCGGAGACCCGGCTGGCCGCCGCGTCCCGGCGCCTCTCCGAGCAGGACGCCAAGCGTCGAGACCTGCTCCTCCAGGCGGCGGCCATCGATCCGACGGCCACCCCGCCGGCGCTCCAGGGTGAGCTGACCCGGGCCGGAGCCCGCCGACTCGACCACCTCGCCGACGAGCGACTTGAACAGGCGACGATCACCGACCGGGAACGGGCCGAGCTGGTGGCCGCCCGAACCCGGACCCGCTCCCTCGAGCGGCTGGCCCAGCGACTGGCGGCGGCGGCGAACGAGCGGATCGAGGCGGCCGAGCTGGAGGCCTACCGGGACCTGATCGCGGTCCACGCCGCCCGCGACCTGGCCGCCCGTCGCGCCCCCACCGGCCGCGCCGGGGCCCGCCGATCCGAACCCCCTCGATCCGAACCGCGCTCGCCCGGAGCCCGCAGCGCCGAGGACCACTCGGCCCAAGCCCGCCCGGCGGGAAGCCGTTCCACCGCAACCCGCCACACCGTCCCGACCACTGGGGAGGCCTGACGATGCCCGATCCGATCTCCTTCACCGGGGGCCCGCCCCTCGCCGTCCCGGCCCGCATCGCCGAGATCCGATCCCGGTTCGGCCGGGTCCAGTCGACCGGCGACGGCGCCACCTTCGATGCCCTCCTGGCCCGGGCCGGCGGGGTCGGGGGCACCCTCGGCACCGAGAGCCTGGGGCCGGCGGTTCTCGGGGGGCACCTGCGGACCGGCGACGAGCTCGGTTCGACGACCACCGCCAACCCACCGCCTACCGCCGCCGGCCAGGCCGTGGTCACCGCGGCGATGGAGTATCTGGGCGTGCCGTACCTGTGGGGGGGCACCGACCCCGAGACCGGGTTCGACTGCTCCGGCTTGATCCAGCACGCCTACCGCGACATCGGGATCGAGATTCCCAAGTGGAGTCGGCACCAGGCGACCATCGGCGTCGAGGTCCCATCCCTGGCGGAGGCCCAACCGGGCGACATCATCGCCTTCGGGGAGCCGGTCAACCACGTCGGGTTGTACATCGGCGACGGTCAGATGCTCCACGCCCCCCGGACCGGCGACGTCGTCAAGATCGAGACGGTCGACCGGCCGATCGCCACCATCCGGCGGGTCATCGGAACCCCATCCGCAGGGCCCTCGGTGGCCGGTCCATCGCTGACGATCCCATCGGCCACGACAACGACCGACGCACCGGCCGCCGTCGCCACCGACCGCGGTCCGGCCCTCGACAGCCCCGGGGCGGCCCCCTATCGCTCCCTGTTCGTCGACGCCGGCAGCCGCTGGGGAGTCGATCCCGCGCTGTTGGCGGCGATCGCCCAGACCGAGTCGGCCTTCGATCCCGGTGCGGTCAGCCCGGTCGGAGCCCAGGGACTCATGCAGTTCATGCCGGCCACCGCCGCCGAGATGGGGGTCGATCCATGGGATCCGGCCTCGGCGATCGACGGTGCGGCCCGCTATCTCAGGATCTCCCTCGACCAGTTCGGAAGCGACGATCTCGCCATCGCCTCCTACAACGCCGGTCGGGGAGCAGTTACCCGCCACGGGGGCATCCCGCCATTCCCCGAGACACAACGCTATGTGCAGAAGGTGCTCGACGCCTGGAAGGGATACGCATGATGAGCGCACCAGCCCCGATGCTGCCACCACCGGCAGCCCCGGCCGGACCGGAACCTGCCGGGCCCGGGGCCGCCAACCGACCACGGGCCGACGCAACCCAGCGGCCGAGCCGTGACGACCGACGCTCGGAGGCCGATCGATCGGAACGTGACCGCTTCGACGACGCCCTCAACGACGCCATGGACGCCGACCGGCCCCCGGGCGGTTCCGAGGGACCCGATGAGGCCGTCTCGCGTCCGTCCGATGAAGCCGGCGACCCTCCACCCGAGGGCCCGCCCGACGGCCATGCCGACGGCGAGGCCGACGGCGGCGAGGGCGACCGTGGGGCCACCGAGTCGGCCGAGCTGCTGGCGATGCTGAACGTCGCCGAGACGACCGACGGAGCGATCCTCCCCGCCGTCGAGGGCACCGACGTGCAGGCCCTCGACCCGGCGGCGACCGGCGAGGGCCCGGAAACGGCGATCGCCGTCGACGCCGACCCCGTCGAGGGGGTCGTGGCCTCCGTCGGGACACCGACCCAGACCGACCCCGCCATCGTCGGTGCCGCCTCGGCCACCGTGGCCGCCGACCGGGCTGCGGTCAACCCGTCGACCACCACCGACGCCACGGCCAACGCCACCCCCGATCGGGTAGCGGGTGCCGCCGGGGCGCCAGTGTCGGCCCCGGTCGAGGCGACCGTCGCGGCCAACGGGCAAGACCAGGCACCGCCGGATCCCACCGCCGGCTCGGCGTCCGGTAGCGGCGAGGCCACGGCCGACGCCGGTGCCGAGGGCCAGGGCGGAGGCGACCGTCCCGACGGCGAGGCCGCCGCTCTCCCCGAGTCGGCGGTCCGACCGGTCCGAACCGAGGGCGGCGCCACGCCATCGACCTCACCGTCGATCCGGCTCGACGGCGGCCCGACCGCTGTCACCGGTGACGCCAGGGTCGACGCTTCGACCGGCTCCGGCTCCCCGACGTCGCCCGAGGGTGCCCTGGACGCTTCGGTCGATGGCAACGATCCCGTCTGGCGCCAGGTGCGGCGGGCCGTCGGGTCGCTCCGGCTCAACCAGGCTGGTGAGCAGCAGCTCACGGTCCGACTCAACCCGGCCGAGCTCGGGTCGGTGACCATCCGGGTCACGGCCGGCGAGCAGGGAACCACGATCGGCCTCGTCGCCGACTCGGCCCAGGGCCTCGCCCGGCTCCAGGCCCAGCGATCGCTCCTCACCAGCGAGCTCCGCCTCAACGGGCTCGACGTGGCGGTCGACGTCAGCGCCGGCGATGCCTTTGGGGGGCGCTCTGACGGTGGCCGACCGGCGCCGGAGGCCGGCCTCCACGGCGATGCCGGCAACCGGTCGGCGGCGGGCGACGGCCGAACGGCTGGCGACGACCTCTTCGGCGGTCCTGGCGATGGACCCTCACCGGGGCAGCACCCGGGCCGGCTCATCATCGACCGGTTCGCCCCCCTCGA
Organism: Acidimicrobiales bacterium; assembly: GCA_965262175.1. Classification (GTDB taxonomy): domain Bacteria; phylum Actinomycetota; class Acidimicrobiia; order Acidimicrobiales; family SZUA-35; genus CADEDH01. The sequence continues at coordinate 685,026 of CBDHES010000002.1, forward strand.
CCTTCGACGAGCCAGCCGGGCGAGCCTCGTCGACCTCGACCTGTGACCGCCCGACCAGACCCTTTCGAGAAAGCGAGCCTTCGATGACCGACTTCGTCACCGCAACCGCCGGCGAGACCGTCGTCCCGCCGGCCTACCAACTGCCGCCGACCGGGGTCCGGGAGCCGACCAGCGACCTCGACAAGGACCAGTTCCTCCAGCTGCTGGTGGCTCAGCTCAAGCACCAGGACCCGCTGGAGCCGACCTCATCCGACGACTTCATCGCCACGTCGGCCCAGTTCACCGTCGTCGAGAAGCTCGACGAGCTCGCCCAGCAGGGCGAGAACTCGGCCCTCATCAACTCGCTGGCCACCGCGGCCAGCCTGTTCGGCCGGGAGGTGGTGGCGACCAGCGGCGACGGTCAGATGACCGCCATCGTCGAGCGGAGCCAGATCGCCGGCAGCCAGGTCAACCTCGTCACCGATCGGGGTCCGATCCCGCTCGAGTCGGTGATCGAGGTCGGCCCCGCCCCCACCGAACCCTCGTTCTCGGCGACGGCTCCGGCCGCCGTCTCATCCCCGCCCGCCCCCGCACCGTCCGACTCCCCAACCGGGAGTTCCTCTTCCTCAGGAGATGCCCAATGATCAGATCCATGTACTCCGCGGTGTCGGGCCTGCAGAGCCATCAGCTCATGATGGACGTGGTCGGCAACAACATCGCCAACGTCAACACGCACGGCTTCAAGCGCAGCTCATCGATGTTCCAGGAGGTGCTCAGCCAGTACCTGACCGGGGCCAGCGCCCCGACCGAGACCACCGGCGGCACCAACCCCAACCAGGTCGGCCTCGGCAGCATGGTCTCGGGCACCCCCCAGACCTTCGAGCAGGGCTTCCTCCAGGTCACCAACCGGGAGCTCGACGTGGCGATCCAGGGCGACGGCTTCTTCGTGGTCGACGACGGCGTGGAGCGGCTCTTCACCCGAGCCGGGTCGTTCTTCCTCGACGCCGACGGTCGGATGGTCACCAGCGACGGTGCCCTGGTCCAGGGATGGGCGGCCGAGATCGACGGGTCGTTCGACCCCGCTCAGGAGGCCGGCATCATCCGGATCCCGATGGGCGATCTCCAGCCCCCGGTCGTCACCTCCCAGATCACGCTGGGCGGCAACCTGCCCAGCACGTCGCTGGTCGGCGAGACGATCACCACCGGGTTGGAGATGTACGACGATCAGGGCAACAGCGTGCCGCTGACGATCGCCTTCCAGAAGACGGCGCTCGACCAGTGGACGGCCTCGGCCACCTACGGCGATCCGCCGACGGCGGTCCCGATGACCGACAACGTCGTCACCTTCAACAACGGTGAGGTCCTCGCTCCGGCCGACTTCGACATCAACATCGCCGCCGGGTCCATCCCCGACATGGGTGCGATCTCGCTCACGATCGGGGGGCCGGACACCGATCGACGGGTCACCCAGTTCGGCGTGTCGTCGTCGCTGGTGGTGTCGAACCAGAACGGCTCCGAGGCCGGGCTGCTCCAGACCATCTCGATCGGTCCCGACGGCACGATCGCCGGCTCGTTCTCCAGCGGCCAGACCAAGCCGGTGGCCAAGCTGGCACTCGCCATCTTCGCCAACCCCGGTGGTCTCGAGCGGGTCACCGGGTCGACGTGGCGGCCGACGGTCAACTCCGGCCTCCCCCAGGTCGGCCAGGTCAACACGGGCGGTCGGGGCCTGGTCGCTCCGGGCTCGCTCGAGATGTCCAACGTCGACCTGGCCCAGGAGTTCACCAGCCTGATCCAGTCCCAGCGAGGCTTCCAGGCCAACTCCCGGGTCGTCACCTCCGCCGACGAGTTGCTCGGGGAGATCGTCAACCTGAAGCGATAGCCACCACCTCGCTCATCGGGTCTGCGGGCCGCCATCTCCCGGTCGGGGGGTGGCGGCTCGTGCCGTTCTGGAGCCCGGTCGAACACCGGCTCAAGATTCGACGCGCCGATTGTCGATGCAGTACCGCACTGTTCGGCGCTCGGAGAGGGACGGACCCATCAACAAGAAACGCGGACTCAGCTCAATCGCCCTGCTCGCCTCGGGGGTCCTGGTCGCATCGGCCTGCTCGAGCTCGTCGGTCACCGACCAAGCGGTCGCTGCCGAACGGCCACCTCCCCCACCGGTGGCCGAGATGAACGATCCGACCCCGGCCCACCCCGACGACGGCGTGTTCCGCTTCATCGTCACGCCGACGTCGTCCGGCGTTCCCCAGGTGACCCTGACCGAGGGGCCCTACGGCCGCTCGGCCGAGGACGACGCCGGGACCGCGGCCGACGACGAGGCCGGAACCGACGACGCGGGGGCTGCCGCCGACGACGACGCAGGAGCGACCGACGCCGGGACCGCGGCCGACGACGAGGCCGGATCCGACGCTGGCCAGATCGGTGACGAGGCGAGCGCCGAGGAGACGGCGGCCACTGCGGCCGACGACGAGCCGACCGCCGCCCTCCCCGACGAGGACGACGACGCCTGGGCCCTGGGCGACGACGGGTTGGCCGAGGTTCCGGCCGACTCGACGCTGGTGTTCCAGGATGGCGTCCTCGGCTACTACGAGGACGGCCGCTGGGTGCCGATCGAGGACGGTGAGGGGCCGCTGGCCGCCGGCGACCGGTCGGGCGGCGGCGCCATCAGCCCACTCCCCGACGACCCCGATCCCGATCCCGACACCGACGGCGATCCCGCCGACGGCGACGACGACGACGCGGTCGAGAGCTTCGGTCACCCGATGATCGATGCCCTGGCGGCCGAGGAGTCGGTGCTGCGGATCGTGGCCATCGGCGACGGCAGCTACGCCGTCGAGACCGACGACCCGGCCATCCTGGCCGACCTCCCCGAGTTGGAGGTGGCCCACGACACGCCGATCACGCTCACCACCGATCCCTACCTCGACTACCAGTGGGGGCTGGAGAACAACGGCAGCAACCTGAACGGGGCCGTCGGCTCGCCTCCTCCTCAGGTCCCCGACGCCGACATCGACTACACCGACGCAGCGGCCACCGCCACCGGCGACGGGGTGGTCGTGGCGGTGGTCGACACCGGCGTCGACTTCAGCCACCCCGACCTGGCCGGGCAGAGCTGGATCAACGACGACGAGAACTGCGGGAACGGTGTCGACGACGACGCCAACGGATACGTCGACGACTGCTACGGCTGGGACTTCGCGGCCGACGACAATCAGCCCTACCAGGCCGGGCATCACAATCACGGCACCCACGTGGCGGGGATCATCGCCTCCTCGTCCGGCAACGGCGTGGGCGTCGCCGGGGTGGCCCCCGACGTCAAGATCATGGATCTGAGCGTCTCCCCCAGCGGCTCGATCACCACGTCGGCCATCGCCCGAGCCGTCCGGTACGCCACCGACAACGGCGCCGACATCATCAACCTGTCGCTCGGTTCGGCTCCCGGCACCGCGGCCGCCGCGGTCACGCCGATCATCGACGCCGTGCGCTACGCCGACGAAGCCGGCGTGCTCGTGGTGGCGGCAGCGGGGAACAGCGGCGTCGACATCGACGCCCTCCCCGTCTATCCGGCCAGCACCGATACCCCCGGCCTCCTGACGGTCGGTGCCTCGAGCGCCGCCGATACCAAGACCGGTTTCTCGAACTACGGGCAGACCGTCGATCTCTACGCCCCGGGCGAGCTGATCCTGTCGACAACCCCCGGCGGGTACGTGTTCATGAGCGGCACGAGTCAGGCTGCCCCGATGGCGGCGGCCGTCGCCGCTCTGGTCCTCAGCCAGAACCCCAGCATGAGCCCGACCGAGGTCGGTGCCCACCTGGCAGCGACCGGTGACGCCTCGTCGGCACTGGACGGCCTGGCGGCCAACCCGGTGCGGATCAACGCCGCCCTGGCGGTCGGCGATGGCCCCGCCGACCCCGGCGATGATCCGGGCGGTAGCGGTGACCCCGACCCGGAGCCCGACCCGGAGCCGGTCACCCCGAGCGAACTCATGATCATGGGCCTTCCCGGGTCGACGACCGACGGGGTCGAGGCCGAGATCCTGTTCGGCGACGCCGCCGACGAGCTCGGCGGACCGTTCAACTGGCAGGCCTCGTTCGTGGCGATCGTCGGGGGTGAGCCCTACGGGGTCCTCGACCTCCCGGTCGACGTCGACGGCACGACCCTCACCACCGACGACCGGGGCTCGGTCACCGTCGGCACCGACGCCTCCGATCTCGCGGTGTTGGCGACGACCCTGCCGGCGGGCGACTACGCACTCGTCGTCGAAGCGGTTCCGACCGACGACCCCGAGACCCGGTTGGGTCAGGCCTTCGTCTCCCGCTTCATCGTCGCCGAAGCACCGACCGCCGGTGGCGGAAGCGGCGGAGGGTCTGGCGGCGGAGGCGGCGGAGGCGGCGGGTCTGGCGGCGGCGGCGGGTCTGGCGGCAGCGGCTCCGGCGGCTCGGGCGGCTCCGGCTCAGGCGGCAGCGGCGGGTCTGGCGGCAGCGGCTCCGGCGGCTCGGGCGGCTCCGGCGGCAGCGGCGGGTCTGGCGGCAGCGGCTCCGGCGGCAGCGGCGGGTCTGGCGGCAGCGGCTCCGGCGGCTCGGGCGGCTCGGGCGGCTCGGGCTCCGGCGGCAGCGGCGGCTCGGGCTCCGGCGGCAGCGGCGGCTCGGGCTCCGGCGGCTCCGGCGGCTCGGGTGGCTCGGGCGGCAGCGGCTCCGGCGGCTCGGGTGGCTCAGGCGGCTCCGGCTCTCGGGCGGCGGGTCTCCGGCGGCAGCGGCTCCGGCGGCAGCGGCTCCGGCGGCTCCGGCGGCAGCGGCTCCGGCGGCTCCACCGGCGGCGGCAGCGGCTCCGGCGGCGGGGGGACCACCCCGACCCCGGGGACCGGCGTGCCCTCCCTACCTCCCCTCGAGCCGGTCGAGGATGGTGACTGGCGGGTCCAGACCGTCTCACCCCGGACCGGCCCGACCGGGGGCGAGACCCTCGTCAGCCTGCTCGGCAACTTCCCCACCGACGTCGACGTGTGGTTCGGCGACACGCCGGGGACGATCGTGCTCCAGTTGTCGAGCTGGATCCTGGTCGACACCCCCAGGGTCGGCACGGCCGGTCTGGTCGACATGACACTCCGGACCGGTTCCGGCGAGGAAGGGACCGTGCTGACGATCCCCGATGCGTTCCTGTTCGTCGACCCCGATCCGGGGTCGGGCGGATCGAGCGGAGGCGGCGGCTCGGGGGGCGGATCCGGCGGAAGCGGTTCGGGTCCCACCACCACCATTCCCGGGGCCACGACCACCACCCAGGCCGGGTCGGGTCAGACCCCGACGACGGTGGCGCCGTCGACGACGACCACCATCGGGTCGACGACCACCACCGCCATCGGCTCACCCCGGAACCGGAGTGGGCGGGTCGGCGATCCGGTCGATCTGAACGGTGGCATCCGCGGTCAGCGTCTCGATGGCCTCGACGGGATCACCGGCACCCGGTACTGCAACAGCGACCCCTGCCCCGTCGAGCGACTCTGAGGGTGGCATCGGTGGCACCCGCCTGACGGGGGTGCCACCGACCTGACGGTGAGTTCGTGACCTCCGATGCGGTGCCGGGCCGATGCCCGGCACCGCATCGCGCCTCGAGGCGTTCGTGGCGGCGGCGACCGGCTGAGATCGCAGCGCCACGCAGGTCCAGCACCGGGGCTAACGTCGCGCTCGCCGACCACGGGGAGCGAGCGATGTCCGAACCGAACCAGGCCGACCCGAGCGAGGCCGAGACTGCGACGACCAGCGACGTCCGCACCACGGTCGCCGACGTCGAACTGGTCCACGCCACCACCGGCGCCGGCCCAGACCTGATCTGGGGTCACGGTCTGACCTCCAGCCGGGCCAACGAGGACGAGGCACCGCTGATCGACTGGCGCCGGGTGCCGGCCCGGGTCACCCGGTACGACGCCCGGGGCCACGGCCGCTCCGAGGCAACCCCCGAGCTCGCCGCCTACCGGTGGGCGGCGTTGGCCGCCGATCAGCTGGCTCTGGCCGACGCCCTGGGGGTCGGATCCTACGTCGCCGGTGGCGCGTCGATGGGCTGCGCCACCGCCCTCCACGCCGCGGTCGCCGCCCCCGATCGGATCGATCGGCTGGTCCTCGTCATCCCGCCGACCGCATGGGAGACCCGGGCCGCCCAGGTCGACCAATACCGGGCGACGGCCCACGTGGTCGCCACCCGGGGCGTCGAACCGGTCATCGAGGCCGGGGCGGCCGTGGCACCCCCCGACCCTTACGTCGGCGACACCGAGCGCCCGAAGCGGCGGGCCGCCTACCTCCGGGCCTACGACCCGGACCGGCTGGCCCTCGTGTTCCGGGGCGCAGCGGAAGCCGACTTCCCGGCGAGGGAATCGGTCGCGGCCCTGACCCAACCGGCCCTGATCCTGGCTTGGACCGGCGACGCCGCCCATCCGGCGTCGACCGCCACCGAGCTGCACCGGCTCCTGCCCGACAGCACGCTCCACCTGGCGTCGACCGCGGACGACCTGGCGACCTGGACCGACCGGGTGACGGACTTCGTGGAAGCCTGACGGCCCGGCCCGGCCGGCTCGGCCCGCCACGCCGTGGGCCCACTCAGTCGAGCGACCCTCCGACCACGTAGCTGGTCATCGACAGGGACCCATAGGCATAGCCGTCGACCATGACCTCGGCCCCGACCCCATCGGCCGACGCCGCGCCGGCGACGTAGAACAGGGGCAGGAGGTGATCGGGGGTCGGGGCGGCCCTGGCGTAGTCGGGATGATCGACCAGCTCGGCGATGTCTCCCGGGCGATCGGCCAGCAGGGCGGTGGCCGCCTCGTCGAATCGACGATTCCAGTCGAACGCACCCTCGGGGTCGGCCGGGTTCATGCCACCGAGGTTGTGCACGACGTTGCCGCTCCCCAGGATCAGCACGCCCTGGCGCCGCAGCGGGGCCAGCGCCGCCCCGAGGGCGACGTGGTAGGCGGCCGGCTTGGTCGCATCGACCGACAGCTGGAGGACCGGCACGTCGGGGGTCGGGTGGAGGTGGGCCAGGACCGACCAGGTGCCGTGGTCGAGGCCCCAGCTGTCCCGATCGAGGCCGACCCAGATCGGATCCACCAGCTCGACGATCTCGTCGGCCAGGTCGGGGTCGCCCGGGGCCGGGTACTCGAACCCGAAGAGATCCTCCCCGAAGCCGAAGAAGTCGTGGATCGTCGGCGGTTGGGCCATGGCCGTCACCGCGGTGGCATTGATGTACCAGTGGGCCGAGATCGCCAGGATGGCTCTCGGCCGCGGCAGGGACCGGCCGACCTCGGCCCAGGCCCGGGTCCACCGATTGTCGTCGAAGGTGTTCGTCGGGCTGCCGTGACCGACGAAGAGTGCCGGCATCACGGTAGGGGTCTGGTCGCTCACGTCGTGCTCCTCGCTCGGCTGATCCGGTCGACCGTGCCGTTGACCGTGCCGTTGACCGTGCCGTTGACCGTGCTGCTGGCAGTGGCTGACGGCAGTGGTAGACAGCAGTGGTTGACACGTCATCGATATCGGTGCCCGTACCGTACGACCAGAAAGGTGACCTGTCAACTATCGACGGGTAGGCTCTACCGTCATGAACGAAGTCCGGTGGCTCGATGAGCGAGAGGCCCAGGCGTGGCGTGGCCTCCAGTTCATGCACCTCCGCATCGACGGGGAGCTCGCCCGCCGGTTGGCCGCCGAATCGAGCCTCTCCTACCCCGACTACGTCGTGCTGGTGGCCCTCACGGAGGCCCCGGAGGGGCGGCTCCGCCTGTACGAGCTGGGCACGACGCTGGGCTGGGAGAAGAGCCGGCTGTCCCACCACGTCACCCGAATGACGAGCCGGGGCCTGGTAGCCAAGGAGCGGTGTCCGGTCGACGGGCGGGGCTGGTACGTGGTGGCGACCGACGCCGGCCGAGCCGAGATCGCCGCCGCGGCGCCCGGCCACGTGGCCGCAGTCCGGGAGCTGTTCGTCGACCACCTCGACGACGACCAGCTCGACACGCTGGCCGAGATCGCCGAGATCGTGCTCGGTGCCCTCGAACGACGAGACCCGCCGGACTGAGCGCCGACGTCGACGGCCGGCCCGCCCCGCGGTGACCGTCGGTTGCCGGACCCCTGGCCCCCGGCCCTACGATCCCCCCATGCGAACCGAAGGTGCGGTCCTGACCGACGTCCCCGGTCGGTGGGAGATCGTCGAGCTCGACCTCGACCAGCCCCGTCAGGGCGAGCTTCTCCTGGAGATGCGGGCGGCCGGGCTCTGCCACTCCGACGACCACTACACCAAGGGCGACTCCCCGGTGCCCCGGCTGCCCTTCGCCGGGGGCCATGAGGGCGCCGGCGTGGTGGCCGCCGTCGGGCCCGCCACCCCGGGGTGGGAGGTCGGCGACCACGTGGCGCTGTCGTTCCTTCCCGTCTGCGGCCGATGCCGATGGTGCTCGACCGGGCATCAGAACCTGTGCGACATGGGCCGGTGGATCCGTGACGGCACCCGGTCGGACGGCAGCTACCGGGTCCACCTCCCCGATGGAACGCCGGTCCCCCAGATGTGCGGCCTGGCCACGTTCTCCCGGCACGCCCTGGTCGACGTGGCGGCGGCGATCAAGGTGGAGCCGGAGCTCGACCTCGACGCGGTCTGCCTCTGTGGCTGCGGGGTCGGGACGGGCTGGGGTTCGGCGGTCAACTCGGCCGAGGTCCAGCCGGGTCAAACGGTGATCGTGATGGGGATCGGGGGGATAGGGATCCACGCCGTCCAGGGAGCCCGCCACGCCGGAGCGAGCAACATCGTGGCCGTCGACCCGATCGAGCTGAAGCGGGAGATGGCACAGCGGGCCGGGGCGACCCACGCCTTCGCCTCGATGGACGAGGCCACGGCGTTCGCCCAGTCGGTGACCGATGGCCAGGGCGCCGACTCCGCCATCGTCACCACCGGGGTCCTGACCGATGCCGATATCCGCTCGGCGTTCGCCTCGATCCGAAAGGCCGGCACCGTCGTGGTGACCGCCCTCGGCGGGGGCGACGAGCTCGATGCCGCGGTGAACGCCCGCGAGCTCGTGCTGTTCCAGAAGCGAATCCAGGGCGCGTTGTTCGGCGCCTCGAACCCGCTGGCCGACATCCCCCGGATGCTCGAGCTGTACCGATCGGGCCAACTCCTGCTCGACGAGCTCATCACGACCCGGTACCGCCTGGAGGACATCAACCAGGGTTACGACGACCTGCTGGCCGGCCGCAACGTCCGGGGCATCATCACGTACTGAGCTCGGCGTTGCGGATGTCGGACACGAGGAGCCGGGCTCGCTTGGCGAGGTCGGGATCGAGGTCGTCGGGACAGTCCCCGTCGGGCTCCTGGGCCAGCTCGGCGGCGGCGATGGCCTCGACCACCAGCCGGACGTCGCGATCGAGGGATCCCAGGTCCTTGTGGTGGTGGGCCCGGGTCGCGTCCACGACCAGGCGATCGACCCGCCACAGTTCGAGGAGGCAGGCCCCCAGCTCGGCATGGGTGGTCCCGAACCACTCCCGCTCCATCTCCTCACTGGGCTTCCCACCCCGCCCGCAGGTCTTCTGGAGGGCCCGGTACTCGTCGGGCAGTTGGGTGACGAGCACGAGCAGTCCGATGTCGTGGAGGAGCGCGGCCAGCGACGCCTGACCGATCCCCCGGCCGATCAACCGTCGAACGATCTCGGCCACCAGTGCCGATCGGGAGTTGATACGGGCCACCCGACTCCGGAGCTCGGGCGCCGCCCACTGGAGGATCTCGGCGTTGAGCACCAGCCCGGCCACGGTCTGGATGCCCAGCCGGACCACGGCATCCCGGACGGTCTCGGCCGGGGCCCGGAACCCGTAGAAGGCCGAGTTGGCGGTCTTCACGATGGTCGAGGCGATCGCCAGGTCACCCTCGATGAGGAGCGCGACGGCGTCGGCCCCCTCACCGTTCTGCAGCGCCTGTTGGACCTTGATGTGGAGGGCCGGCTGGGCCGGCAGCCGTTCCAGGGACCCGACGGCCCGACCCAGCGGACCCTCCATCAGGCACCGGGAGGCATCGTGGACCCGGGTGATCACGTCGAAGAGGTGGCCGGGGTCGCACGGCTTGGCCACCAGATCGTGGGCCAACGGCAGCGCCCGGTCGGCGACCGACGGATCGATCTCATCGGACAGCACCAGCCGGATGACCCGGGGGTGGTCGAGCTTGGCCCGCTCCAGCACATCGGCACCGTCGATCCCCGGCATCTTCATGTCGGTGACGAGCACGTCGTAGTCGGTCGTCGCCATCAGAGCGAGTGCCTCGGCGCCGTCGGTGGCGAAGTCGGCCTGCCAGGGATCGGCCGCAGGATCGAGCTCGCCGAGGGCGTTCTCGATCCCGGTCAGGATCTGGGGCTCGTCGTCGACGAAGAGGATCCTCATGAGCCGCGACCGGTCGGGTCGGCAGTCGACATACCCACCCTCGTCGACGGCGGGCCCTCGATGATGAGCGAATCGACACCGGGGCCAGCGAGGATTGACCGGCCGCCGACGAACGGCGAGGGTTGGCCGGTGACCGAACCGATCGATGCGCCCCACATCGGCGACACCGTCGCCCAATCCACCCCCCACTGGCCGGAACCCGGACCTCCGACCGGACCCAATCTCGTGGTCGTCCTCCTGGACGATGTCGGGTTCGCCGACTTCGGATGCTACGGGTCGGAGGTCGACACCCCGGCGATCGATGCCCTGGCGGCCAAGGGTCTGCGGTACACCGGGTTCCACACCACGGCGATGTGCTCGACGACGCGGGCCGCCCTGCTCACGGGCCGAAACCACCACGACGTGGGGATGGGGTGTCTGGCCAACTTCGACAGCGGGTTCCCCGGCTACCGGGGCAAGATCGCGGCCGACGCCACGACCCTCGCCGAGCACCTCCGGACGGCCGGGTACCGCAACTACCTCGTCGGCAAGTGGCACGCCACCCGACTGACCGAGACCGGCCCCAGCGGACCGTTCGACGGGTGGCCGCTCGGTCGGGGCTTCGATCGCTTCTACGGGTTCCTCGACGCCGAGACCGACCAGTACTCCCCGGAGCTGGTCCGGGACAACACCCACATCACCGCCCCGGGAACGTACGAGACCGGTTACCACCTGACCGAGGACCTGATCGATGAGGCGTTGACGTTCCTCAAGGGCCATCAGGCGGCCAGTCCGTCCGTTCCGTGGTTCCTGATGGTCAATCCTGGCGCGTGCCACGCACCCCACCAGGCGCCTCGGGAGCTGATCGACAAGTACAGCGAACGGTTCGCCACCGGGTGGGACCGGACCCGGGCCGACCGGCTGGCCCGTCAGATCGAGCTGGGGATCGTCCCGGCCGGCACCGTGCTCCCGCCCCGCAACGAGCGCGTCCAGCCGTGGGACGACCACCCGGCCGACGAGCGACGGCTGTTCGCCCGGCTCCAGGGGGCCTACGCCGCCATGCTCGAGCACACCGACATCCACCTGGGCCGCCTCATGGCCTACCTGGAGGCGTCCGGCCAGGCCGACGACACGATCGTGATGGTGCTGTCGGACAACGGGGCAAGCCAGGAAGGCGGTCCGCTGGGGTTCATCAACGCCATGTCGGTGTTCAACCGGGTCCCCGAGCCGATGGAGGAGAAGCTGGCCCGGATCGACGACATCGGCGGCCCCGACACCCACTCCAACTTCCCGCACGGGTGGGCGATGGCGGCCAACACCCCGTTGAAGCGGTACAAGCAGAACACCCATGGTGGCGGCATCCGGGATCCGTTGGTCGTCCACGCGCCGGGGCGGGTGCCGGACCCTGGCGGGCTCCGGCATCGGTTCTGCCACGTCGCCGACCTGGCCCCGACGGCGCTCGAGCTGCTGGGTCTGGCTCCGGGCGCCGACATGACCGGGGTCAGCTTCGCCGCCACCGTCGCCGATCCGGAGGCTCGACCGGCCAAGACCACCCAGTACTTCGAGATGTTCGGTCACCGGGGCATCTGGCACGACGGGTGGAAGGCCGTGGCGTTCCACCAGCCCGGCACGCCCTTCGACGACGACGCCTGGGAGCTCTACCACCTCGACGACGACTTCAACGAGATCGACGACCGGGCGGCGGCCGAGCCGGATCGGGTGGCGGCCCTGGTCGACCGGTGGTGGACCGAGGCCCGAGCCAACCGGGTCCTGCCCCTCGACGACCGGTTCGGGGAACGCTTCGCCGAGAACGCCATCCGCCATACCGGAGACCGGCGGACCTACACGTTCTGGGCCGGGATGGGCCACCTGCCCTCCGACGTCGCCCCCGATCTGAGGAGCCGGAGCTACACGATCACCGCCGAGGTCGAGATGCCGGCCGAGGGGGCCGACGGGGTGCTCATCGCCCACGGCGACGCGACCTGCGGGTACTCGCTGTTCGTGCGGGATGGCCGCCTCGTCCACGACCTCAACGTCGGAGGCACCCACGAGGTCGTCGTGTCCGACCGACCCGTCCCCACCGGCCGACCGGTCAGCCTCGGCTTCCGGATGGCCCGATCGCCGGGCGACGGTCCGTACCCTCGGGGGACGGGGACCCTGATGATCGACGGCGAGGCGGCCGGTGTTCTCGAGACCGACCGCATCTTCTGGCTGATGATCTCCTGGTCGGGCCTCGATGTCGGCTTCGATCGGGGCACGACGGTCTCGGACTACGACGGCACCGGCCGGCACACCGGTCCGTTCGCCTTCACCGGCACCCTGATCAAGGTGACGGTCGAGCTGGACCCCGACCAGGACGTCGACCACGACGCGTCGGGACGAGCCGAACTCGGCCGGGAGTAGCGGCCGACCGGTCCGCCGGACCCGGGACGAGGCGAGGGGCCGGCGGTAGCCGTCCTCGTCTATGGTCGGGGCCCATGCGAGCGGCAGTGACGATCCTCGCCCTGATCGGGGCGCTCATCATGGTGGTGGCCGGGGTCACCAAGGTCGCCCTCACGGGCTTCCGCAACGACATGAACGACCTGTACGAGATCGCCGGGTCCGACCTCGGGCCGTGGTTCTACCTTGCGGTCGGTGTGGTCGAGATCGTGGTCGCCGTGGCGCTGATCCCCCCACCGACCCGGATCTTCGGCGGCCTCGGGCTGCTCATCGTCCAACTGGGGGCGGCCGGGTTCAACAACTTCCTGACCGTCGACCCGCTCCCCGACGACGCCGGCGATCCAGCCACCTTCCTGATCGTCAACCTGGTGCTGGCCGGCCTCGGCCTGGTGATCGCCCTCGGGTGGCGGATCTTCGGTCGCCCGATCCCGGCCGCCAGCCCGGCCACCGTCTGAGTCGCGCCGCGGAGGGGGCCGGTCACCCGATGGCGAGGTAGACCGTGCCGTTCGTCCCCACGACCTCCACCTGGACCACCTGCGGGTCTGGACCGTCCGACCAGCACAGGCCGAGTACGACGTCCCCTCCGACCTCGACCCCAGCCGGTATGAGGGCGGCGGGTTCGCAGGGCTCGGCCGGGACCGGTGTCCCTCCCTCGCTCGCCGCCGCGAGCCGGATATCGCTCGGGCTGGCGATCGGGGCCGGACCGCGGCGATAGGTGAGGCGAACCTGGACCGACCGGCGTCCATCCGCCCCCGGCGGCGGCTCGGCCGGACCGAGGACCCGCACGCTCCACTCGTAGTCGGGTCCGTCGGCGTCGCCGTCGTAGAACAGCGACACCGGCTGGCCGGCCGGGTAGGGCTGATCCAGACTGCCGACGGTGGGGGCCGAGGGTGCGACGACCTCACGGATCGACCCGAGCGAGACGACCCCACCGACGAGCGCCCCGACCAGCGCCGCCCCCACCACGACGGCGGCGGTGACCACAAGGCTGCGCAGCGAGCGCCACCCGGTTGGCTCCGGTTCGATCGGGGGTTCAGGGGGCTCGAGGAGCTCCCTGAGCTCCGACGCCAACTGGCGGGCGGTCTGGGGACGGTCCTCGGGATTCTTGGCCAGGATCCGGCCGAGGATCGCGTCGAGCGCCGGTGGCCCGTGACCGACCGGTGGTGGCGGATCGTCGACGACCCGGCGCATGACGCTGACCAGGGCACGGTCGTCGGGATCCCAGAATGGCGGGCGGCCGGCGATGAGGGTGTGCATGGTCGACCCGATCGAGTAGATGTCGGAGCGCTCGTCCCGGGCGTCATCGATGGTCTCGGGTGCCGTGTGGTACCAGCTGGCCTTGAGGGCCATGCTGTCGGTGGTGTCGACGGTGGCCAGCCGGGCGATGCCGAAGTCCACGACGTGGGGCTCGCCGCCGTGCAGGAGGATGTTGTCGGGCTTGATGTCGAGGTGGAGGATGCCGACCTCGTGGGCAGCCTGGAGGGCGTCGGCGACCTTGATCATGTAGCCGACAACCTCCCGCCAGTCGATCGGGCCGGTCTCGGCCAGGTGATAGCCGAGACTGCCACCGGTCAGCAGCTCCATCACCAGGTAGGGCTCGTCGTTGGCGGTCGAGCCGGCCGAGTGGACGGTCACCACGTTGGGATGATTGGAGAGCGTCCCGATGATCCGGCACTCCCGCTCGAACCGTCGTTGGGACTCGGCGTCGACCTTGTCGAGGATCTTGATCGCCACCCGCCGGTTGAGAGCGACGTCGGTGGCGGCATAGACCCGACCCGACCCGCCGCTTCCGATGACGACAGGATCGGCCATGTTGTCGATCCCGAGATCGACCACGGTCAGTCGCCCCCCTTCAGCCAGACACCACCTTCGTGGCGATTCAACATGGAACTACTACCGTACGAGGTGACGGGCCGATTGGGCCATGACGAACCAGGGCGACCACATGAACCTCACCTCCCGTGAGACGGAACAGCTGCACCCCGCCGGCACTCCCGATCCCGATCCCGACCACGGAACTTGGACCGAGCGCACCGAACCAGCAGGCCGGAGCGGTCGGGCGGCCTCCGGTCGTCGCCGGCTCGGCCTCCTCGCTGCGGTGTCGGGAGCGGCCGGGCGGTTGGTCGGAGCTCGAGGCGCCGAGTCCGGCCTCGGCCACGCCGCCGGCGAGGGATTGGCCCACGGCGCAGCAGCACTCGGCCACACCACAGCCGGTGGCGGTGCGGCGGGAGGAGGGGCCGCCTCATCGGGAGCGGCGGGCGCCGGCCAGGCCGGAGGCTCGGCGGCCCAGACGGTGGCCGTCGGCACCGGTGTCGCCGCTGCGGCGGCGGCCGTCGCCGTGGCGGTCGTGGCGATGACCGGCGGCGGCGACACCGAGCAGGCGGCACCGTCGACGACGAGCCCGCCGGTTACCGCCCCGGCGCCGTTCGAGCCCGTCGCCCCGCCGGCGGTCCAGGTCGGCGAGGACGGGCCGGCCGAAGGCACCGCGATCGGTGCCGAGGTTCCCGACGGGGTCGTGGTCACCACGGTCGAGGGCCGGGAGGTCGGGCAACCGGTCGTTCTCGACTCCGGTGCCACCGTGACCGTCGCCGCCGACGGCTCGTTCCGCTACGACCCGGCCGATGCGTTCGCCACCCTCGGTGGCGGCGACGAGGCGGTCGACGAGTTCATGGTCGTCGTCGCCACCGCCGACGGCGTCTCGGCGGAGCTGACGGTGCCGGTCGTGGTGACCGGCACGAACGACCCCCCGACCATCGAGCCACCGCCCGAGATCCAGCTCGTCGAGGGCGAGCGGCAGTCGGTGACGGTCACCTTCACCGACGTCGACTCCGAGACCGTCGCCCTCGCCGTCGGGCCCGACGGGCCCGACTTCGTCACCGTCGAACGCCTCGACGGCGGCGGAGCGGTGCTCATCGCCGACGCCCCGGACGGTGTCGCGGGGATGCACCGGGTGACGCTCGTCGCCACCGACGACGGGACCCCGCCGATGTCGAGCACGACGGAGCTGACCATCACGGTCGAGCCCGCCGCTGCCCCCGACCCGGTTCGGGTCAGTGACGGGTTGGCGGCGCTCTATGAGTTCAACGAGGGCCGAGGCTCGGTCGTCGGCTCGTCAACCGGACCGGGCTCCGATCTCCAGATCCTCGATCCCGACGCGGTGACCTGGCAGCCGGGGGCACTGACCATCACCGCTCCAACGGGCATCACCGCGGTCGACACCGGTCCCGTGGTGTCCCCGATCATCGCCCAGTCCAACGAGCTGACGGTCGAAGCCTGGGTCACCCCGGCCGCCGACCAGGACGGCCCGGCCCGGATCGTGTCGCTGTCGATCGACCCGCTGCAGCGCAACGTCACCCTGGCCCAGGGCGGCCCCGGAGGTGACGGTGGCACCTTCTGGTCCGGCCGGGTGCGGACCACCACGACCGGAGCCAATGGCCTCCCGGCGATCACGACCGAACCCGGAACGGCCACCGGTGGGGCACGGACGCACCTGGCGCTGACCCGGTCCCCCGAGGGCACGGTCGTGCTCTTCGTCGACGGCGTCGCCCGGGCCGAGGGTCGCGTCGAGGGCGATCTCTCCACCTGGGATGCGTCGTTCCCGTTGATCCTGGCCAACGAGGCGACGGGCGACCGTCCATGGCTCGGGACCCTCCACCTCGTGGCGATCTACGACCGGGCCCTGAGCCCGGCCGAGATCGACCGCAACTATCGGGTCGGCCCCTGACCTCGACCGGTGGCCGGGCCGAGGGGCCGCGGCATCAGCGGGGGTTCCAGGGCCAGTCGAGCTCGATGGGGGGACGGGGGGTGAAGTCGGCCTCGACGAGGTCGACCTCGCTGAACCCGTCGGCGGGCCAGACCAGGTTGCCGTTGCACGAGGCGGCGTAGGTCCCCTCGATGATCCTGGCCCCGCCGGGGACGGCGGGGTTGCCGGCCCACATGAGGGCATTGGATGACGGCACGCCCCGGCCCTGGTCGTCGCAGATGTTGTCTCGGCAACGGGTCCGGACGAAGTCGGCGGACGCTCCGTCGTAGTTGCTGAAGCAACCGTTCCCCATGCGGACGGCATCGACGTCGTAGACCTCGCCGGTCGCCGTCCCGCCGTCGAAGATGACGCCGACACCGCTCGGTGAGTTGTTGCCGTCGATGAACCCTCGGCGGATCACGACGTCGACGCTGCGGTAGACGTTGACGTTGTCCTCGGGCCACGACCCGGGCGGGTTGATGACCGAGAAGTCCTCCAGCAGGCCCCGGTCGGAGGCGTTGAACTGCACGAGCTGACCCCGGGGGAACGGTCCCCGGAAGTCGTGGCCTTCGATCACCCGGAGGGTGGCGTCGGGCGAGCCGACGAGGTAGATCCCGGTCGAGCCTCGGCTGAGCCGGACCCGACTTACCTCGACGCCGGCCGAGCTCTCGATCTCGATGTTGTTCTCGCCGGCCGAATCGTGGGGGCCGGTGGCCGGGGCGCCGATGTGATCGACCCGGACGTCGGTGATGACCAGCCCATCGGCGTTGACCGCACGGATCCCCGGGCCGTCGTCGTGCTCGATGTGGAGGTTGGAGATCGTCACGTTCGGCGCGGTGATCAGCACCGCTGGGCCCCCGCGGGCCGTGATGTGGAGACCGTCGACGACCGCCCCGGGGGTGTCGATCACGATCGGATCGGAGTCGGGGAGATCCTGGCCGGGGTCGCGGCGGACCACGGCCGACACGTCGGTCGCCTCACCGCTCATGACCCGGGCCGGAGCGTTGTAGTACGGGGAGCCGGTCTCGACGAAGGTCGCACCGTCGGGGGCGATGAAGGTGACGATGTAGAGACCGGCCGGCAACGTGAACCGGTAGGAGCCGTCCGCTGCGGTGAAGGTGTCGGCGAGCCACCGGCCGCGGCTGCCGTCGGCCTGGACGGTGAAGACCCCGAGCCGTTGGTCGACCACCGGCGCTGATCCGGGGCTGTCGTCGACGACCCGTCCGACGACGGTGCCCGGCTGACCCCGCGGGTTCAGGGGGCCGTCGACGATCGCCGTCGCCCCGTCGGCCACGACCACCGCCTCGCTCCGGTACCTGGCCCCGCCGGGAGCGAAGGAGGTGCCGTCGGGGGCGATGAAGGTGATGACGTAGGCTCCGGCGCCGAGGGTGAAGGCGTAGTCGCCGGCGGCATCGGTGAAGGCGTCGGTGATCCACGGCCCCCGGCTGCCGTCGGCCATGGCCTGGAAGACCCCGAGCTGCGCCCCGGCCACCGGGACGGGCGGGGCCTCGTCGTGGAACACCCGGCCGATGATCGACGCCGCTGCAGGGTCGGGGGTGGACGGCTCGCCGCCCTGGGCCTCCGACGGGGTGGTGGTGAGCACGGCCAGTAGCGAGCAGACGGCAACCGCCACGACGGCGAGCCGCACGGCCGGCGACCGCGACCATTCCGGTGACATGACGATCGGTTCCCTCTCCGCCCCAGCGAAACGTTGACCTGCCCCGGCGACACCCTAGCGGGTCGAGCGATCCCACTTCGGGGCTTCGACCGATCAGACTGGGGCACGATGGAGGGAACAGGCGACGGGCACCCGATCCGCTCGATCATCCTGCCGACGACCGTCGCCGCAGGGCTGGCCTTCTTCGGGGCGTCGCTCGGCGATGCCGAGCGGGTGACCGGATACTGGGCCCGGGCCGAGGTCGACGAGCGGGGCGAGGCGGCGATCGTGGAGGTCATCGACTACGACTTCGGCGACAACGACCGCCACGGGATCACTCGTGACGTTCCCGGCCTCGATCCCGGGGCCGACATCCGGGTGTCATCGCCGACCGCTCCGGCCGATCTCGACATCGAACGCCTCGACCTCGACAGCGTCGAGGTCGGGGGACGGCCGACCGTCGCCGACGGTACGGATGAGGTCCGCCTCCGGATCGGTTCACCCGCATCGACGATCGACGGGCGCCATCGGTACCGGATCGAGTATCCGCTCGACGTGGGCCATGACGGGACGAACCCGGTCGTTGACGCGTCTTCCGGGTCGACCGTGGTCGAGTGGTGGGTCGTCGGCCAGCGATGGCAGGTCGATGTCCGCGACGTCGAGGCCCACCTCGTGGTGCCGACCGTGCCGACCGAGGTGATCTGCCGGCCCAGCCGATGCACGGTCGACGTCGACGAGTCGGGCCGGATCACCGCCACCGCGGAGGAACTGGCCCCCGGTACCGGCCTGGTCATCACCGCCGTCCTCGGGGACACGGCGGTCGAGCCGGGCCCTGCCCCCGCCCCGCCCGACGGTCCGGCCGACGACCCGGGGTGGGGGCGGTTGGCCCTCACCGCACTGGCCGCCCTGGTCGCCGGCGCGGCCCTCATTGTCGGACGCGGGGTGATCGCGTTCGTCGGTCGCGATCGGACCACGGATGGGGCCGGCGGCCGGAGTCGCCGGGTCGATGCCCGACACCTCAACGAGCGCGTCGAGCCGGTCCCCGCCCCGCCCGACCGGTTGGCGCCGTGGCAGGGCGGGCTTCTCCTCGACGAGGTCGTCACCGACGACCACTGCGCAGCCTGGCTGCTCCAACACGCCATCGACGGGACGATCGATCTCGACGGTGACGACCGCCGGGCCACCGTCACCCGGCGGGACGTCGACGCCACCGACGACGTCCTCGAACGGTTCTTCGACGGCGACGACGAGGTTCGGCTCGGCACCTACACCCCCGCCACGGCCCGTAGATGGACTGCGGTCAAGACCGAGCTCGCCACATGGCGCCGGTCGTCCGAGCTGTGGGAAGCGGCCAGCGTCGGCCGGCCGAACCGGGCGTTCCTGGTGGGCCTGCTTGGGACCGGCGTGGGGTTCTTCGGTGTGGTCATCGCCGCCATCTTCGCCATCGGCCGAGGGGGGATCGCCGGCTTCGTGTTCCTCGGGTTGGCTTCGCTGTTCGGCCTCGGGTGGGCGGCGCTCACCCGGAGTGGGTCGTTGTTCTCCCGCTCGCCTCGCGGCACCGATCTCTGGCTCGAGGTCGAGGGCTTCCGCCGCTATCTGACCACGACCGGTATCCGCCAGGTCGCCGGACTGTCATCCGACGGCAGGCTGCCACTGTTCACCGCCTGGGCGGTCGCCCTGGGGGTGAGCACCAGCTGGGGGCGGTCGGTGCGTGAGGCGGCCCGGGCCAGCCAAGCCTCGACGACGTCGACCGGCCGGACCGACCAGCGGGCCTACGAGCTCGCGGCCATCGGGTCGGACCTCCGTGACCGCGGCCGAGACTCGACCCGGAAACCGTCGACGGGGTCATCGTCGAGTTCGGGCGCGTCCCGGGGCGGGTCGGACAGCGGCGGAAGCGGCGGAGGCGGCGGGTCCTGGTGACCTGGTGAGGTTCGGTCGACCTCAGGCCGAGGGGCTGAGGTCGGCCAGCAACCGTCGGGCCTCGGCGACCTCGTCGCGAACCTGGCACGCCAGGCCTTCGATCTCGACCACCGGGTCGGCGCAGTCGAGCAGCCAACCGAGGTCCGACGCCGCCAGGTCGCCCATGGTCTCGGCGATCTGGTCGAGCTCATCGCGGGCACCGATGATCATCAGCGCCAGATCGAGACGCTCGGCACCGCCCCCAGCCAGGCTGGTCACCAGACCGGACTGCCACTCCCCCATCAACTGGTCGAGCAGTGGAAGGTCGTCCTCGGCGTAGGCGTCGTTGACCCTGCGGGAGAAGGCCTCGCGGCGCCGGCGCTCGTCGGCCTCGGTCGCCAGGTCGGGGTGGCAGAGCTTGATCAACCGGCGGAACAGCTGCCGGGCCTCGTCCGAGGGCTCACCCCGGGGTGGGCTCGGCGGGGGCGGGGGCGCCGGGTCGTCATCACGATCGGCGTTGCCGAGCGCCCGGGCCTCGGCGGCCGAGCGATCGGCCTGGGCTCGGGCCCTGATCGCCAGCTCCCGATCCTCCGGTCGGGCCGAGTGATCGGCCAGGCGTTCGGCGACCCGGGCGTTGACCTCGTCGAGCTCGGCGTAGAGCGGGGCCAGGCGGCGATGATGGAACTCGATCAACGCCTCGAGATGCGACCGGAGCTCGTCGAGCTCCAGGCGGGCACCGGTCAGGCGCTCGTTGGCGTCCGCCAGCTCGGCCAGTAGCCGCTCGCGTTCCGGGTCGACCCACTCCTCGAGCCGTTGGCCCACGTTCACATCCTTGGTCAGCGATTGCCGATGGCCCGGTTCGGTACCGGGGCCCGTGCTGACCGTCGACTGTACGACATCGATGGATGACCGTCGCGCACCGTCGGGTCGGCACCCCGGAGGGCGCCGGCCCGACGGTGGGCGACCTCAGGCGGTCCGCCCCACCAGGCCGAGGATCCGCTGGGCGACGATGGCCGGTCGATCGAGCTGGGGGAAGTGACCGGCGTCGGCGATCGGGCGGAGCCGGGCGTCGGGCAGCAGCGAAGCGACGTACCGACCGAGGTCGCCGGTCAGGGTGTGGTCCAACTCGCCGAACACGACGTCGACCGGCACGTCGAGGGCCGCCAGCTCCGACGCTCGGCCGGTGCGCAACCCGATCGCGGAACGGAGGTCGGCGTTGAGATCGAAGAACGCCTGCTTGGCGCTGGGGGTTGCCTCGAACTGGGCGAGCAGGGTGGGGACCATCGCCCGGGCCACCTCCGGTTCGGTGATGAAGCGGGTCCCGATCTGCCAGCGATAGAGGCGGGCGAAGAGGTCGAAGCGGGCCGAGACGGGTCGGGCGACCACCCGCAGCCCGGGCCGGGAGAACAGGAAGATGGCTTCCGGGGTCCGCAGCCCCGGCCAGTTGCCGTAGAAGGTGTTGAGCAGCACCATGCCGGCCACCCGATCCCGGTTGCTCAGGGCCCAGTCGAACGCCGGCAGGCCCGAGTAGTCGTGGGGAACGAGCACGACGTCGTCGAGGGCGAGGGTGTCGATCACCGCCGCCAAGTCGCGGGTGACGCCGTCGAAGGTGTAGCGATGCCCGGCCGGCTTGTCCGAGGCGCCGTAGCCGAGGAAGTCGAAGGTGATCGTCCGGATGCCTTCGAGACGATCGACGACGTGGTCGTAGAGGTGGAGGTTGTCGGGGAACCCGTGGAGCAGCAGGACGGCCGGCCCCCGGCCGGGGTGATCGCGGACGTGGAGCCGGTGCCCGTCGCGGGTCACGACCGGCTCGTCGTAGCTGCGGCGGGGCGAGGTCGGAGAGACGTTCGATCGCTCGCTACCGGTGGTGGTCATCCAGATGTCTCCTGATGGTCGGCACCGCAGGTGCTCACGATTTCTGACGTTAGGGTCAGATTAGATCGAAAATCTTACGCGCATGTCAAGTTTGCTAGGATGACGGGATGACAGCCGGCCATCGATCAGGCGCCAGCTCCGAGTCCGACGAGTGGCTCAAGATCGGCGAGGCTGCTCAGCGGACCGGGTTGACCGAGCGGGCGCTTCGGCTCTACGAGGATCTCGGCATCCTCGCCCCGGCCCGGACGCCGGGCGGCACCCGCCGCTACCGGGCCGGCGACCTTCACCGGCTCGACGCCATAGCCGCCTGCACCCGGGCCGGTATGAAGCTGGGTGAGATCCAGTCCCTGGCGACGGAGCGATCGGCCCACGCCACCGGAGCCGAGGCGTCCGCCCACGTCGGGGAGCTGGGCCACCGGCTGGCCGCCGACCTCGATGGCCTGATCGACCACCTCGTCGGGCTCCGCCGGGAACTCGACGAGGCGCTCGACCTGGTCGAGACGTGCCGTGTCTGCCCGGCCGAGCCGACCCGCCAGGGTTGCCCCACGTGTGTGATGAACACCGCCACCGATACCAACGGCTTCTGCAACCTGATCTGGGAGCCGTAGCCCGAGTCGGCTGTCGGGCAGGCGGTCGAGCGGGCGGGCGACGACGCCTGCCGCGGGATCTTCTGAGCACGGCCGCCGGAGTGGATCCGGCTAGCCGCCGAGCGGCCGGCGACCCGAGCCGACCAGGGGCCGCATCGTCTCTCCCTCGACGTCGATCTCGAACGCCGTCTCGACGGCGACACCGTCGAGACCGGCAGCGACCAGGGCGTCGGTCACCTCGGTCCTGCTGAGGCCATGGTCGTCGTCGCCCCGCTCCCAGTCCCATTGGACGAACAACCCGCCCGGTCGGAGCAGCCCTGCCAGGTGACGGGCCGTCCCCGGGTAGTCGTCGAGAAAGGAACAGACCGACGAGCAGGCGATCACGTCGTGCCCCGGGGAGACCTCGGCGAGGTCACCGGTCGTGGCGACGGTGGTCCAGCCACGGTCGCCGATCTTGGCATCGAGCACCGCCAGCATGGCCGGTGAGGTGTCGACGGCAACGACCTGGGCCCCGCCGTCGACCAGTCGCTCGGTCAACAGGCCGGTCCCGCACCCGAAGTCGACGACCCGGGCTCCCGCCAGGTCGATGCCGGATCCGCCGAGGAGGGTCAGCAGTGAGCCGAAGGCAGCCCGGGCGTAGGCCCTGGTTCCTTCGTGGTGATCCCAGTCGTCGGCGTACCCGTCCCATTCATCATCCACCCCCCGCATGCTACGGAGTGGCCGACGAGACCGAATCGCACCGAGCGTCCACCGTCGAACGGTCGAGCCCTCAGCGGCGGAGATATGGCTCGGTGGCGGCCATGACGACGTCGATGGCGGCGAACGTCTCGGCGTGGCCACCGGTCGGGAGGACGGCCATGGGATGCCGAGCTCGGCACATCGAGCCACCGTGGAGTCGAACACGGGCTGCGGTTCGCCATCGCCGAGGTGAGCGATGATCGGCACCGATGGCCGGTTGGTGGGCCCACCGGTGGCGGCCCAGGCTCCCAAGACCGCGGCCATCGCCTTCGGGTCGTTCGTCGTCGACATGTACGCCCTCACCGGTCCGGCAACGGGGCGGGGAACCCGTCCCAGAACGCCGCCCAGTCCCCTCCCAGTGCGTCGAGCTGCGACGGCGGCGATCACCTCGACCGGAACCCCGACCGGCGTCCCGCCAAGCACGACCAACTCGACCCGCTCGGGGTGATCGGCCATGGCCCACCCCAGCCGCGGGAGGATCCCCACAGCACAGCCTCTCCGACTGGTCCATCACCACCCGAGTGCGGTCGCAGCTCGGCCGGCCCGTAGGCATCGAGGGTGTGGGGCTTGGCGCTCTCGCCGTGACCGAGCGGCGTCGACCGTGAAGTCGGCGGCGAGGCGTCGCACATAGTCGACGTCACGCCACCGACCACGGTGTCGCCACACAACAGGACCAGCACCGGTGCCCTGCACCATAGGCGCGGCACCGCTGACCGCCCGCCTCGTCTCCCCGCTCGTCGAAGATGACCCTCCCGTTCGTCGTCCTGGCTCGACCGTAGTTGACCATCCCGAGCCCGTCCTGGGCCGGTAGCGGCCGGGCCCGGCCGAGGGCTCAGGCACTCACTCCGAGTAGCGGAGGACGACGAGGCGGTCGCCCGGTTGGAGGGCGTCGGTGTTGGTCTCGTCGGGCAGCAACCGGCGGCCATCGCGGATGACGGCAACCAGGTTGCAGCCGTCGGGAACGATCGGCGTGGGGCCGGAGTCGTCCACGGCGATCTCGACCAGCTCGAGCCCATCGCCGGCGTCGAGAAGGTCGTCGAGCACCCGTACCGCGCCGGGAGCCGACGTCCCGAGGCCGAGCATGCGACCCACGGCGGCGGTGGCGTCGATCACCTCGTTGGCCCCACCCTGGCGGAGGAGGCTGAGGTTCTCCTGCTCGCGTCCCCCGGCCACGATGTGGACGTCATCGGACAGCTCCCGGATGCTGAGGGTGATGAGCACCGCGGTGTCGTCCCGGTTCGGCGTGACGATGACGGCGGCCGCCCGGGCGACGCCGGCCTGCTCGAGGACCGCGTTCTGGGTGGCATCGCCCCGAATGGCCACCAGGTCGTCGCGCCCGGCGGCGTCGAGCGCGGCGGGGCTGATATCGACGACGACGAGGTCGCGCCGCTCGACACCGCGCCGAAACAGGTCGGCGGCCGCGGCCTGACCGGTCGCCCCGTAGCCGCATATCACGATGTGGTCCTTCACCCGATTCCTCCACTGTCTCGCCCGAAGCAGCTCGCGGGACTGGATCGTCAGTACCTCGACCGTCGTGCTGACCACCAGGATCAGGAACAGGATCCGGGCCGGGGTGATCAGCAGGATCGTGGCCAGTCGGGCGCTCGGCTCTATCGCCGTGATGTCGCCGTAGCCGGTGGTGGTCACGGTCACCGAGGCGTAGTAGAGCGCGTCGACGAAGGTGATCTCATCGTTGGTCGCGCTGTCGGCGTACCCGTCGCGCCCGAGCCACACGACCAGGGCGACGAACACCACCAGGGCGAGCGCCAGGCCGATGCGGCGCAGCACGTCGGCCAACGGCGCTCGTTGCTTGCGGGGAATCCTGACCAGGTCGATCCCGCCACGCGTGACTTCTGGGGCGGGCACGGCGGCGATTCTAGTGAGCCGGTCCGTTCGGACCGGTCAGGCCGGTCAGGTCGACCCGGTCGGCGGGGACCGTCACCCCGCCCGGGCCTCCTCGAACGCGAGCCCCGGCGTTTGACACCCCCGGCTGTACTGCGGGACGTTTGGCAGGATCGAGCTGGCCGGCGGGCCGGATTCTGGAGACGCACGTGGTCAACGTGGTGGAGACCATCCCTGAGGCGCTGCGGGAGGACGCGGCGCTCGCGCTGGCCCACTTCAACGCCGGCGAGACGCAGGACTTCAAGGTCACGGGCATCATCGACCCCGAGGACGTCGAGGGTGACGCTCAGGTGAAGACGCTGAAGCTGATCCTGTGTGGCGGGGACCGGTGCGAGCAGCACACCTTCGTCGTCGATCGCACGGCCGGCACACCGACGACCGAACAGATCGACTCCCCCGCCGTGCCCGCCGGCGCCGTCGCCGAGCTCGACCCGCCGCCGGGACCGCGGGCCAACTGGGTCGACCAGACCCTCGGCAACCACGCCTTCACGGTCATCCTCTTCTACCGGGGGTTCTGGTGACCACCCTGCCGCCACGAGTTGCGTGGCTTCATCACATCAGGAGTCGTTGACGAGATCCGTGCTGCGGGCGGCGAGATCTACGCGGTCACCAGCGAGCCACAGACGCTGGCCGACCGGGCCGTCCCGGCCTGGGATCTCACCTTCGACACGATCGGCGACCCCCACCACGAAATCGCCCAGACCTGCCGAGATCGAGGCTGGCTGGATCTGATCGTCAACACCGATCCCTCCCTCCTCCAGCGCGAGGCCCCGTCGCTGGGCTACATGCCGACCCACCCGAAGGGCTACTACCAGCCGGGCATCCTGGTGCTCACCAGGGACGCCCGGGTCGCCTATCGCTGGCGGTCGATCCCCAACCGATCGAACGCGGGCGGGGCCGCCGTGCGCCCAACGGCCGACCACGTCTGGCAGCAGACCCAGGCCGGCTTGACCGAAGCGGCGGACGTCTCGCTCGACGAGCGACCGACGATGGACGCACCCCGTGTCATCTGGCCGCTCTTCGTCGCGATCCTGATCGCCAACGGTTGGTTCATCCGGGGCCGCCCGTTCCCGCTCATGGAGGGTGGGCCATCCCACACCCGGCGCATCCGACGGGCCATGAGGCGCCTGGCCGGCTTCGTCGTCCTGTGGATCGCCGCGTTCGTCGTGCTGCCCGTTCTACCGGTCGCCGTCGCCCTCGGTGCCTGGACGGCGTGGATCATCCCCCAGATCCGCTCCATCCACAACCACTTCCAGCACGTGCCCGGCTGAGGGCCACGCCGAGATGAACCGCCGAGCCTCCGCCGTGTAACGTCGCCCCATGGGCCTGTTGACTGACGAGCATCGGTCGTGGATCGGCACCGCCGAGCCGCCGGTCACCGTCGAGGTCAGCCGCCGCGACATTCAGAAGTACGCAGCAGCGACCGAGCAACGACAGGAGCGCTACCTGTGCGGTGACGAGGCTCCGCCGATGTTCGTGTTCAATCTCTTCTCGACTATCCCGGCACTCGCCGACCTCAGGGACGATGGATTGGCGACGGCCACGACCCCCGGACCATCGCTCCCGCTCAAGCGGATCATGGCGGGTGGAACCGAGTTGGCGCTGAAGCGCCCGATCCGGGCAGGGGACACGCTCGTCGGTATCCGGACCATCACCGACATCTACGAGAAGAACGGCCGGAGCGGACCGCTCATCTTTGTCGAGCGGGTCCTCCGGGTCGCCACGACCGACGATGAGCCGGTCCTGGAGGAACGGCAGACAGCGATCGTCCGCTAGGACGAAGCGGAGGAGCCGCTGATGACCACGAACGAGATCACATCGTCGATCGACCCGATAGCCGTCGGCCACGAGCTTCCTCGGCGAACCCACACGGCGACGAACGTGAGCCTGTTCCTCTACAACGCCGCCGTGTGGAACCCGCACCGGATCCACTACGACGAGCGTTACACCACCGAAGTCGAACGCCACCCGGGGGTTGTGATCGACGGACCACTCCAAGGCGACTGGTTGACGCAGGTCGTCCTGAATTGGATCGGCGACCACGGCGCGTTGACCCGGTTCAGCTACTCGAACCGGAAGGCTGCGTTCCTCGGTGAGACGCTGACCAGCGGCGGCCAGGTCACCGCTGTCGACGCCGAGAACGGCACCATCGAACTCGACCTGTTCATCGAGAACGCCGCCGGCGAGGTGATCACACCGGGATCGGCCTCCGTCACCCTCGCTCCCCAGGCATCGTCCTGATCCCGCCAGGGGCCTGGATGCGGGGTGGCGGACGAGGGCAGTCGACCTGCAGGCTGAGACTGTCACCTTCCACCGGTGACCCAACACCGGTGCTTCCGCCCGATCCAGGGACATCCCTAGGCATAGGGGTGCCCAAGTTCGGGTCCGGGGAATCGAATGAGGGCGAGGCCGCCGGCACCGGCGGCGGTGGCGTGGACGACGCCGTGCCACGTTACGTCTTCCGTTGATGCTGGCGGGTAGCCGTTCCACGGGTCGGCTCGGAAGATCCCGGCCGCCACGGTGGCGACGCCGAACACAGCAGCCAAGCCAATCGGATGCCAAGGACCGATGTGGGGCTGGGGGCGGTGCTGGTGCTAGTCATCGACACGGCCCCTTCGAGCAACGAGGAGGAGGTCGTCGAGCTTGTCGTATCCCTCACGAACGCCGCTCTCCATCCCGCTCGTAATCATGGCATCACGCCCCTCAAAACTGTCGACGAGCGATGTCGCAACCAGCCGGGTCCGGCCGCCGTCGATCGCATCGAAAACGATTCGCTCTAGCGAGACGCCGTCGGGATACTCGGCGAAGGTGAAAGTCTGCACGATCAGCTCCGAGGGTCGGATCTCGTGAAACGATCCGTAGAACGCGAAGACATGGTCGCCCTGGGTCTGATGGAAAGCCCAGAAACCGCCAGTCCGGCAATCCCATTCGTCGATCGTCGTATTCAGCTCGTGCGGTCCGATCCAATTGGCGAACAGGTCGGGCTCTACGTGTGCCCTGAAGACCATCGCCGGAGGAGCGTTGAACTCTCGGGTGATCCGGATCACCGGTACGGTGTCGTCCGCCACGATCTCGGTGTCCGGATGGGCTGTTGTGCTCACGATGCTCCTTGGTCTGTTGATGTCGTCTGGTCTGGCTCGTCAGCAAGTTCGACCAGCACCGCATCCAGTCGGCGGTACCGGAGTTCGGCCTGGCGCCGGTACCGCTCGATCCATGCAGTCATCAGATCGAAGACCTCCGCTTCGAGGTGGGCCGGGCGTCGCTGGGCGTCACGACGCCGCGAGACAAGGCCAGCGTCCTCGAGTACCCGCAGATGCTTCGAGACTGCCTGGAGGCTCATGTCATAGGGTTCCGCCAGCTCGTTCACGGTCGCGTCAGCCGCGCTCAAGCGAGCGACCATGTCCCGCCGGGTGCGATCGGCAAGAGCGGCGAAGACACCAGAGAGTATGTCCTCAGCTTCAGATCCCACCTCGGCGGCCCCCTTGGTCAACCACTAGGTTGATTAGGGTAGGGGCACCGCCCCCCCTTTGTCAACCGATCAGTTGATCAAGGCGCGTTGAGTGGGTACTCCCCTACGCCTGAAGAGCACCAGGCCGCAATCGATCGAGTCCTGCGCCGTCGTTGAGGGCAGTTCGCCTCGCAGACTCGGCCCTCGATGACATCGACCGGCAGCTCACACCTCGATGGTTCCGGGTGAGGGGGACCCGATAGTTGGGCCAGTTGGCGAACGTCGAGGCGCATCCGGAACATCCAATCCCGCGTTTGTCGAGGGCGCCCTGTTATCGATCGTTGTTGGCTGGCGGTCGTCGTGGCCGCTCATCTCCCGCTCGGTCCGGGGTCGAGTCGCCCGACTGCTCGTGGAGTTCGACGATGTCGATACCCAGTGCGCTGAGGTGGGCCACGAGGCCGTGCAGCTGCGACCCGTCCGTGATGGCACCGGTCAGGATCGTCGCGACGTCGGTCCGTTCGATAGTGAACTCGTCGATGTAGGGGACGAGAAAGCGGTCGGGTACCGGGCCCCGCAGGGCGATGCGATAGACGCTGCTCATCGGAGAAGGACCTCGACAGGACCCGGGGCAAGCTCGGGTCGGGATCTCGAGGTCGGTTCGGCTCGGCGCCCGTGCGTCATCGCACGAAGTGTCGATTCGGCCGGGGTGGGGGCGCACCACCCTCGCGACCGATCAAGGGGTGGGCTTCGGCCCGATCGGGTGTCGTTGCTTCTGCTAGAGCAGCCGTAGCTCGCGGGCTCGTTGGACGGCGAGGGCGCGTTCGTTGACGCCCAGCTTTCGGTAGATGGCCTTGACGTGGCCCTTGACGGTGTTGGGCGACACGTTCAGCTCTACAGCGATCTGGGGCACGTTGAGGCGGCTCGGGAGCAGTCGCAGCACGGTGAGCTCGCGAGGGGTAATGGCCTCGGGTAGCTCGCTCAGCCGAGTAGGTTTGACCCTTCCGGTGCGGTCAGCGAGGTGCGCCTCACGACGAGCGATGACGGTCAGGACCATGCCCGGGTCAGGACAGCGGGACAGGACCTTCCGCGCCTCCCTGATGTCGACGTTGGCCAGGTCGCCTTCACCGGAGGCCAGTCGGACCTGGGCTCTGGCAGCGAGGGCGTAGGCCAACATCGTCGGCCGTTTGGATCGGCGGGCCAGCTCGACTCCCCGGTCTGCGTGATCGACGGCCATCTGCCGTTGCTCGTCGAGGGTGGTGAGTGCTGCGACGCTGTGGGCCAGCGCGATGTGGTGGTACTCGGTGAGGTGGTGTTTCTCGGCGTGGTCGAACACCCAGTGCGCATGGTGGCGGGCCTGGCCCGGGTCGTCGTCCTCCATCGCCAGGACGGCGAGGTCTCGCCGGGAGGTGCAGGCGGTGCCATGGCGGCCGATCCTGACGCATTCGTCGGCCGCCCACTCCAGCAGCGGCCGGGCATCGTCGAGACGACCGGCCCACAGGAAGCAGTCCCCCACGATGTCGGCCACAAACGCGGAAGGACCGTCGGGCCCGCTGCTCACCATCAGCCGCTCAGCCGCAGCCAGAGCACCCCCGACGTCGCCCAGGCCACGACAGGTGAGGGCTTCGGCAGCGTCGACCTCCTCGGCAGCGAACGGCATGTCCCCCGGATCGACAGCATCCGACAGACGCCGAGTGGTGGCGAGCCACGGTTCGACCTCGTCGAAGCGACCCTCGAAGATGAGTCGCCAGGCCTGGACCATGGCGCAGCCCAGGTGCTGGGTCAGTATGTCGTCGCCGAGCTGATCGAGCCAGCTCATGACGGTCGGCATGAGGCCACGGTCGGTCGCTCGGTACGCCTCCGTCGCGATGAGGTCGGCCGCGTCGAGCAGCTCTCCCCCTGCCAGCGCACACCGGATCGCCTGCTCCTCCAGGCCGTTCTCGGCGAACCAGGTCACCGCTCGCCGCTGGAGCGCCTCGATCTGGTCGGGCCGGGTCCGCTCCAGTTCGGCCCGGAGTAGGTCGCGGAGCAGGTTGTGGTAGCGGTACCAGTGCCGCTGCCCATCGAGTGCCAGCACCAGCTGGTTGTCCGCCGCCACGCGCTCGAGCCACGACGTTCCACGGTCGATGCCAGCGACGGCGTCGACCAGTGGGCCACAGAGCTCGTCGAGGATCGACGTCGCCAGCATGATGTCCCGAGCCTCCGGCGTCAGCGCGTCCCAGAACTCGGTCGCCAGATAGTCGACGACGAGACGATCGTCACCGGCAAAGTCGGCGACGAACGACACCGGGTCAGCGCTCTGGCGCATGGAGACGGCGGCCAGCGCGAGCCCGGCCGCCCATCCCTCGGTCCGCTCGACCAACTGGTCGATCTGAGCGTCGACGCACTCATGGTCGGGGAAGAATGACGTTGCTTCGCTCGGGCTGAAGGCCAGGTCGCGAGCACGGATCTCGACCAACCGACCTCGAACCCGTTGTCGCCCGAGGCGGAGGGGCGGGTCGAGCCGCGTCGAGATCACGACGGCGACCTGCGGGGGCAGCGAGTCGACGAGCGCCTGAAGGCCGTCGTGGATTTCCGGATTGGCCACGACGTGGTAGTCGTCGAGCACGATGACCAGCGGTTCTCCGTCGTTCAAGGTGTTGACCAGAATGGGTAACGCTCCGACTGAGAATGCGGTGTTCGGGGCGAGCACAGTCGTGAGGAACTCGTCCTCGAAGCCAGCGTGGATGACGTCCAGTCCGGCCGCGACCCCAGCCCAGAAACGGACCGGGTCGTTGTCGCTGTCGTCGAGGTGCAGCCAGAGCGACTCCAAGTCCTCACGGCCGGCCAGCCAGGTGGCGACCGCCATCGATTTGCCGGCACCGGCGGGAGCGCTGACCAAACCCAACGCCCTCGATTGCTCGACCGCAGCGTCGAGCATCGCGCTGACACGAGGCCGCTCGACGACGAGATCGGAAACAGGCGGTGGCCGGAGCTTAGTCACCGCCAGCGACGGCAGGTCTGCGAGCGGCCCCGGCATGAGACCAGTTAAGCGGTCACGTGCCGGACCGTCCAGCGCCTGGCGGCCGGGCCCCCCCTCGTGCGTACGGCCCGGGGTGGGGCGGCTCCCCCTACCCACGATCGAGGCTGGAGCCAATCAACGGCGAAGGAGAATCCTCATGACCACGACCCAGTCAACCCAACACAAACCCGGCCACGGGGCCCGCCCACCGTTGCGATCCCTGCTCGGTCACCGCTCGGTCAGGTTGCTGGCCGCCGGCTGGCTGGCCGGTTTCGTAGCCCTCCTGGCACTTGGCGTCGACGGCATGCCCGATGTCGTCGTCGAGGACTCCGCTGGCGCCACCGTTTCCTTCCAACTCGTGCTGGCGGTGAGCTACCTGGTGTTCATCGCCATCATCTGTGCTCTGACCCGCAACCGCACCAAAGTCGACTTCAGCGAACGAGTCGGCACCCCGGATCGGAGCCGAGTGGAGATCCTGACGCTCGGGGCCTACGTGGCGGTCGGACTCGTGGTCAGCGCCTTCCTCGGTTTCGGGTTCCACCCCGAGGGCGCCGTCTACGGGCCCATCGATCCTCCCACCCGGTCGGACTTCTTGACCTGGGCGGGCTTCAACCTCGTCGTCTTCGGATTGGTGCCCTACCTGTGGATCCGGTCGCGTGGCTACTCCAACCGTGATCTCGGGCTCCGCAGCGGCAACCTCCGAGCCGACGTCCGCCTGATCCTGATCGTCATCGCCATCGAAGCAGTCCAAGAGCTGACCGTCTTCACCGGCATCTTCGACCTGAGCGCACGGCAGCTCCTCATCGGTATGCCGCTGTCGTTCGCCGTCCACCTGGCCGGCACGGCGATCCCGATCATGATCTGCATCTACGCCATCCTCGTCCCCCGCTACCACCAGCTGACGGGCTCGCTCACCGCTAGCACCATCCTCGGCGGACTGACCTACGCAGCGTTCCACCTGACCGAATACTGGGC
Source organism: Acidimicrobiales bacterium (assembly GCA_965262175.1). GTDB lineage: Bacteria > Actinomycetota > Acidimicrobiia > Acidimicrobiales > SZUA-35 > CADEDH01. The sequence continues at coordinate 717,633 of CBDHES010000002.1, forward strand.
CACCTTCGACACGGCCCGGCTGACCGCCGTCTCGGTCATCCTCGTCTTCACCCAGTTCACCGGGCCCGGGATGATCAAGTCGATCCTCACCCTCCGCACCGGCAACTCATGGGTCCACCTGTGGGGCTACCACGCCATCGTCCCCCACGTCACCATCGACACCCCGACCGTCGTCGACGCCTTCGAGATCGAGCGCTAGACCGATGACCCCCACCACACCACAACCGACCGAGACCGAGATCGGCTTCGATGCCGACGGGGTCGAGCTGACCGGCACGCTCATCCCACCCTCCCTGACGGCGACGCCCATGGCGCTCCTAGTCAGCGGGTCGGGTCCGATCGATCGTGACTCGAACACAAAACGGCTGCCCGTCGATGTCATGCGCCAGGTCGCCGGGCACCTGGCCGAGACCGGCGTCGGCACCTACCGCTACGACAAACGAGGGATCGGAGACAGCGGCGGCAGCTACCACGCCGCCGGGCTGCACGACAACGTGGCCGACGCCGACGCCGCCATCGACATGCTCCGTCAGCACCCTTCGACCGGCGACCGGCCGCTGATCGTCATCGGACACAGCGAAGGAGCGCTAATCGCCCTCCACCTCGCGGCCTCCGACCTGACGATCGACGGCATCGTCCTTCTCGCCGGGTCGGCGCAACCCGGGGGCGACGTCCTCCGGTGGCAGGGTCAGCAGCTCACACGGTCGATGCCCAGGCCGCTCCGAGCGCTCGTCCTCCGCTTCCAGCAGCGGCAGATCCACAAACTGGCCAGCACCACCACCGATACGACCGGACCGTTCTTCGCGAGGACCAACGCCAAATGGCACCGCGAGTTCATTGCCAGCGACCCGGCCCGCTTGCTCCCCCAGGTCACGGTGCCAGTCCTGGCCATCACCGGTGACAAGGACATCCAGGTCGACCCCGACGACGTCGCCCGAATGGGTGAGCTCGTCGCTGGGCCGTTCACCGGCGCCAACCCGTCCGATGTCACCCACCTCCTCCGAGCCGACCCGGGACCACCGTCTGTCCGCACCTACAAGCGACAGGCCGAACGCCCCCTCAGCCCGGTCGTGCTCGAACTCATCTCGCGGTGGACCACCACCCTCATCTCGACGGGCCTCGACCAGGAGCCAGCATCATGACCATCTACGACGACCACACCATCACCGTCGACGACGACGCAGTCGTCATCAAGCGCTACACCTGGCTCCGGCGATCCCGTCGCATCCCTCGATCCGAGATACGGCACATCGACACCTTCGAAACGGGCCTCCTGTCGGGGCGCCATCGCCTCGTCGGCATCTCACCACTCCGGCCCCGCAACTGGTTCTCCTGGGAGCGGGGACGCTCGCGGAGCAGCGTGGCGGTGGCCCTCGACGTCGGCCGCCTCTTCCGCCCGACGGTCACCCCGGACGATCCGGACGCGGTCGTCGCGCTCCTCCAGACGAGCGGCAGATCGCCTGGTGACGGACCCGCCACTGAGGCGTCCAATCCATGAGCAGCGACGATCGATCGAACCAGCAGATCCGGCTCCGGGACGCACGCACGCTGGCCTTCGCCGAGTACGGAAGCCCGCGAGGAGCACCGATGCTCTTCTTTCACGGAGGCAACGATTCGCGACTGGAAGCAGCGATCTTCCACCGTGACGCCAGCGAGATCGGCGTGCGGGTGATCGCCCCCGATCGGCCCGGCTACGGGCAGTCCGACCATCAACCGGGCCGAAGGTTGATCGACTGGCCGAACGACGTGGAGCGGCTCATCGACACCCTGCTCGTGAACGACTTCGCGGTGGCCGGCCACTCGGGCGGTGGGCCGCACGCAGCAGCCGTGGCCCACGCGCTGCCGTCACGCTGCACCACTGCTGCCCTGATCGCCAGCCCCGCCCCAGCTGCTAGCAGCGACCGGGGCCTCCACCCCCTGTTCCGCTTCGCCAACTTGCTGATGCGGGCGTCCCCAACCCTCAATCGTCGCCTGCAACAGCGATGGGCCGATCAGGTGCTCAACACCCCAGATCGCTTCTTCCAGCAGTGGGGACGGATCTCACCGGCTGATGGCGCGCTCTTCGAGGCCCATCCCGAGATCCGGGAGATGATTGAGACCGAGATGGGAGAGGTCGCCCGGAACGGCATCGAGGGCATCCTCCAAGAGCATCGGCTCTATCGCCGGTCCTGGGGCTTCGACCTGGCCGACATCACCACCGCCGTGGACATCTGGCAGGGCCTCGCCGACAGCCAAGCGGCTCCATCCTGGGCTGAGTACCTGGCGAGCCACATCCCCAACGCCAGGCTCGAGGTCGTTCCAGGGGCCGGCCACTTCTCCGTCCTGACCCGTCAACGCCGAGACATCCTGGAACGAGCACGAGATGCCTAACCACCGACGCCACAAGCTGAGAACAACACCACGCACTCGTTCGATGAGCCGCCACTGTGGCCTGCACCTCGCCAGGTGCCACGTGACGAAACCGGGCGCCGACGAGGAGGGAGGGAACGATCCATGGCGATAGCAACACGGCGGCAAGTCGACGGCGGGTGGAATCGGCGAGCACGTGTGTCGTGGTGGTTGATGCTGGTCCTAGCCCTGTTGATGACGTTGCTGGCAGCCCGCTACCTCCCAGCCGACCCCGACACCTACTTCGCCGAGCAACGGCACGTCTACGAGGACAACACGTTCGCCATCCTGGGACACATTCTCGGCGCGTCGATCGCGATGATTCTCGGTCCGTTCCAGTTCCTCCCAGGACAACGCAAACGTCTGCTCGGCCTTCACCGCTGGGCAGGCCGCCTGTATCTCGCAGGCGTCGGCGTCGGCTCAGTGTTCGGCTTCTTCATGGCCTGGCTCGCCTACGGCGGCATCGTGTCGAGCCTGGGCTTCGCCACCCTCGCAGTGCTCTGGCTCTCCACGGGCGCCATGGCACTCGCCCGAGTGCGAAGCGGCGACATCCAGGCCCACCGCGACTGGATGGTCCGAAACTACGCCCTCACCCTGGCGGCGGTGACCCTGCGCATCTGGCTCCCTCTGCTCAGCGTGGCCATCGGCATCGAGTTCACCGACGCCTATCGCACCGTCGCCTGGCTCTGCTGGATCCCCAACCTCATCCTCGCCGAGCGCATCATCCGAACAACGAACAACGGGTCGAGTTGGACTGTCGACTGATCTCGATCATGCGCCACCGCCTTCGGGCACGCCAACAGCCCGGCGACCGAGCACGCAATCATGGTGACCGGCCCCCACGACCGACCGGCTTCATCGGGCATCCCGGCCCGATCGAGGTGAACGAGGTCTACGAGCGTCAAGTGACCGGAGAGTGGGTGACCCGTCGGTCTGGGATAACGCGCACAGTGCGTATCTGAGATGGAGCCGTCAACTGAAGCCAGCGACAGAAGCCACTCGGGAACGGCACTTACCCTGTGCTCGACATCACCGGTCAGCCGGCGACACAACGACCCTGAGTGGCCACGACCACTATTAGCGACCGGCCCCGAGATTTCCGATCGCTCGACCTGCTCGACATCGCCGGGACTCGCGCACGGTGGCGGAGCGTTTCCGAGCGGTGATGCCGGGCGGCTCCTGGCAAGCGAGGCTCGGTCTGGTCTGACCGATCGGATGTGCCGCTACGGCGCTGTTCTGGAGCTACCCGCCTGACGCCTCGGTCTCTGCTCCGTAGGGGCGGGTGATGATCTCCAGAAGATGGCCGTCGGGGTCCTCCCAGTAGACGCCGCGCCCACCATCGTTGTGGTTGATTTCGCCGGGCATGCGCCTCGACGGATCGGCCCAATGGCTGATCCCGCGTTCTTGGATGCGTCCGTAGATCTGATCGAACTCGTCGTCGCTCACCAGGAATGCGAGGTGTTGAGGGGTGATGGCGCCGCCGGACCAGGTGGCGTAGTCGAGAGAGACGCCATTGCCGAGGTTGACCACCAGGAACTGGCCAGCGAAGTCAGTGGGCTCGTCGAGGCCGAGAAGATCGACGACGTGCTCGGCTCCCCGCCGCCTGTCCTGACTCCAGACGATGATGTGGTTGAGGTCCGGCACGACTCCTACGATACCAACGGCTGGACCCGCCCATAGTCGGCAATCCCGATGGGGGTCCGGCAGGGGCCGTAGCCTCGCGGACCGCCCGGTCGAGCCGCTCGATGATGCTCCGCTCCGGCACCTGAGGGCCACAGCACTGCGGCACGACGCGAGCGCTGAGAAACTGCAGCGCCCTTGGCCGGCCCCCGCTAGCGAGTTCTAGCCAGTCGTGTTCGTCCACAGTGCATCGGCCATCTTCGAGGCGAGATAGCGATAGTCCTCAATGAGCGGGCCGACGGACTTGGGGTCTAGCTCGAAGCTACCCATCAGCCCCTTCGCCAGGTCTTCGGTCCTGCGGGCCCGATCGTCAGTGGCACCACCTCGGCGGTGGAAGGAGTTCCATCTCCGGACCGCTTGCGACGCGACTTCCTCGACACTCGACGCAACAGGGCACCCTTCGCCCCATGCCTCGGCAACGGCCCGACGTGCGGCCGCCAGCTGATCATCTCGCTGCACTGAACCACTTTGCCACCAGGTGTCGCCACCACGAAGTGCGGCACATGTCGGGCATCCGGAAGCTCCGGCCTGGTGTGCCGATGAGTATGCTCACCAATGGCGCCAGCCGGACGCCTAGGGTGACCAGGTGGTCATCGTCCTCCTTGACTCCGGGGATCTCCAGAGCTTCCCGAGCTTCCACGACACCTTCCAGCGGGAGTTCGGCTTTCCTGACTTCTACGGCAGGAACATGAACGCCTGGATCGACTGCATGACCTCGCTCGACGAGCCTAATGACGGGCTGACGTCGGTCCATTGCGCCAAGGGCGATCTGGTCACGGTGTGCCTCGCCAATGCCGGACAGATCCCGGCAGATGTCTTCGAGGCGCTGAACGAGTGTGCCGCCTTCGTCAACTGGCGCAGGATCGAGGTCGGCGAGCTGCCGGTCCTTGCTCTTGCTTACCACCGATAGCAACGCCCGGAATCGGCACTACCAGCACGCTCGACAACGACAACGCCTGGCCCATCGCCAGCACTGACCGTGGCCGCCGGCGCCCGGAACGCTCAGCGCACCGTCGGTGGTCGCGTTTCCGGGGGGCCAGGGTGTTCGGGTTCGCCGGGACTGGAGCGCGTCGAGCTGCCTTGGTTTCCGGGCGGAGTTGTCAACTGCGCCTGATGATCGCACTGCCTGACCTGACGCTCCCCACGGTCAGGCTGAGAGTCGCTTGTTGAGCGGCGAAGGGGCCGCCCGCAATGGGCTGAGGAGCGCAAGAAGCTCGCGGAACAGCTTGGCACCCACCATCGCTGTCATCCCATCGACGTCGCGTTCTGGATTGATCTCGACGAGGTCGGCGCCGACGATGTCGACGTCTGCAGCGGCGAGGTCAGCGATGGCTTGGAGCAGTTGGCGGGTTGACCAGCCGCCCGGCTCGTAGTGCGACATGCCAGGGGCGAAGGCGGGGTCGAGCACATCGATATCGATCGAGACATAGACCGGGCCCTCGAGAGCCGGGACAGCATTCGGGTCGGTCCTGGCTTCGATGACTTCGACACCGAAACGATCCGCTTGCTCGCGCTGATGGGGGGTCATCGTCCGGATCCCCATCTGGACCAGCCGGCTGACCTTGCTCTCCTCCATGATCCGTGCGAACGGGCACGCATGGGAGTACCGGTCACCATCGAGGTTGTCGTAGAGGTCGGGATGTGCGTCGAAGTGGACGATGGTGAGTTGCTCGTAGCGTTCGGTGATGGCTTGCACGACGGGCCAGGTGACGAGGTGGTCGCCACCGATGGACAAGAGCTTGCTCCCGTCGCGAACTGCTGCCGCGGCCCCAGCGCGGATCATCGGCAATGCCCGTTCTACATCTTCTGGTAGTTCGAGGTCGCCAAGATCGGTCCACAACGACGACGTGTCGGGGTTCCAGTCTCGTCCGTCCTCGCTGCACCAGTTCGCCGACCCGCACACGAGTGCGGCGCGTACAGCGGCTGGGGCCGCGGCGGGGCCCCGTAGGAACGATGAGTGGGTGTCGTAGGGGATGCCGAGAACGTTGACGGTCACGCGTCGACGCTAGTTCCGGGTCGCACGGCTTTCTCGGCCGTGAACTCCCACCTCGAGAAGTAGGTCTCGAGTCGGAAGTCAGGGAGCTGCATCGGCTAGACACTAGCCAGCGCGTGCCGCCCTCCGACCGAAGCGCCGAGGGGTGCAGGCCCATCGTCCCGTATCGAGGTGTGCCCGGGGCGGGATTCGAACCCGCACGATCTTGCGATCCGAGGGGTTTATGCATTCGCTCTCCCATCAGCACCATGCGCCCCAGTCCGCCTGATGCGCCCTGATCAGGGGAAACAATCCGGCGAGTCCGGTGCCGTCCGGCCCGTTCGACGGGGCCCCGGAGAGTCCGGTGCACTCTCGTGCACGGGCTATGTCAGTTGATCGGGATCGTCCTCGTTCGGTCCCTCGCTCCTGTCATCGGATTCTCGGTACCCGAGGACGGGCGATGCTGATGCCGTTTCCAGATGGGGGCCGCTGGGCTGCGCGGCTCCTGCAGCCTGGTCGCGGGTCGAATCCCGATTGACCTGATGAGCAAGCTCCCGATCCATGGAATATCCGGCACGTTGCGCATCAGTCGGGTCGGCAGCCGCTTGCGGGTGGGAAGGCTGCGGTTCTGAATCTCGGCGGTCGATCTTCTTGACCTGCGGAGCCGAGGGTGTCCATGGCGTGATGTTCTGCACGACCTCGCCGTACAGCCGCTCAGCGACAGAGATGACCGTATCGATGAAGCCGGGTTTGCGACCGCCTGCCTTGCGGGCCTGCCCCATCTCAGCTCGGTAGGTCAGCTGGAAGCGATTGATGTCCTTGGCCTCGGGCACGAGAAGGTCTGGATCATCGAGAGCCTGCTGCAGGCTCGTCGACATCGGGGTCCGAGCGTGGGGAGCATACGCGTCGATCACCAGCGCTGGGTTGGCCGTGCTGCTGATCTGTCGGAGAAGCCAGGTGACCGAGCCTCGACCCTTCCGATCGCCGGGGGCCGGCACCTCCACCGAAGCCGTCAGTCGACGAGCCCGAAGATCGGCGGTGACCTCGACTTCACCGACCGCACCGGCGATGCGGATTCGATCCGAAAGCGACCCTTTCTCTGCCAGGTGAGCGGCAAGGTGAGCTAAGCGTGCCTTCGGATCGCGCTGACTCCGCGGAAGGACTCGAACTACGTCGGCACCCGTTTCGGACTGGATGCGAATGGCCAGATACTGCGTGAGCTGACCCCACTTCGTCGCAACGTCCTGCACGGATTCGTCGGACTTGCGGAGATTGCCCTCCTTGGCCCCGTCTCGAACCTCGACCCATCCGGGTCCCATGTCGTTCATCGCCAATGCACCTGACGCTGGGTGCTCGAGGTAGCGGATCAACTCGTCGAGGATCCACTCCTGTTCCGGGTCGTCGACTCCAGCGTGAACCTTGCACTGGATGGCTTCCGAGAGGATCTCCGTCCACGATAGGTGGTTGATCATCACTCGTGAGTTCGACCGAACCTTCAACCCGGGAGTCGGGTGCGCACCTGCGATGCCGAGTTCGTTAGAGATCGAAATCACGGTGTCGGCCCCGACCTCGCGAGCCCCGAGTAGGTAGCTGTTCAGTTGGTCGGCTTCGAGCTCGCTATCACCTGTCTTCACCTCGACCAAGGCGGTCCAGGTAGTCGAACCGTAGGTCACCCGTAGCAGGCCGTCGGGGCGAACCTTGGATCCTTCGGGCAGCGAGATCTCGACCTCCGTGAACGCTTCGACCTCGGCCTTCTTTGCTCGACTGGCTCCGAGGGGTGACAACACGGCGATAGAGAAGTCACGAACGATCGTCATCACTGCCAGGAGCGCACTGGTCGCTCGCTGTTCGGCTTCACGATCGTTCCCGATCCCACTCGTCGGAATCAGACGCGCTCTCTGCATCTCACTCACTGTCTTGCTCCCCCATCCAACTAACGTCATAGCCAATCTGGGTATGAACCTAGCCGGCCGCGACCTACATGAACGCGGACACACCCGGAGTGGGTGAAACGACCGATGAGCCCGGGAGAGACCCTGTGGGTGGTTGCCTATGGAACACGAAGCTTCGGGTCGATTGCTTGCGTGCATCAGTCGCCTTGGTCAGTAGTATTGCTCGGGTGCGCGACGGTCGGGTGCGGTGCAGAGGTGGAGATGGGTCAAGCGTCCGCTGCCTCGTCGACGACATTCTCCACGGATTCGACAATGGCGAAGTCGACTCCGACCGGAACTCCATCAACGCAACCAGTGAGCGAATTCCTCAAAGAGATCGAGCGACGGTTCAACGATGAGTGTAGCGATCTCGTCGATCCAGGGTACTTTCCCGGCTTCCTTTCCGAAGCCGGAGAATCGAGCATCGAGTTCGATCTCAGCTCAGGTCAGTCGACGCCAAAGTGCAGCTCACTGCTGTTCGATATCCTGACTCAGGATTTCGGATTCGGCGATGCGATATTCAGCCGAGTCCAGGGTACAAGAGCACTCGATGGAGAGCTTTCGGCGGACGCTGAGGATCGGATCGCTTATTGGAGACTTCATCCCGACAATGGGTTGGACATGACGATCGAAGCGAAGTAGCGAGGGACATGCCCAGCGAGCGCCCCGTCCTCCTCCGCGGGATTACGAGATCCAGCCGCCAGCACGGAAGCCGTTCATGCATCCGTCCGCAGATGCCTGTTCTACTGCATCTAGCGAGTTGAGGTCGTCATCCAATCCCGGAGTATCGATGAGCTCCTCGGACATGTGTGGCACTATCGACCACCGTGGGCCCCAAACAGCTTGTCGACCACGACGTCCGCTGCGTCTCGGCGATGGCCGGGGTCACGTGGGAATAAGGTCGAGCGTGATGCCGGTGGTGGCATGGCCGAGGCGTTCGCTGACGATCTTGGGGTGGACGCGGCCTTGAGGGCGAGGGTGGCGTAGGTCGTGGAGGCGGAGCTTCGGTAGGGCGGAGGCTTGGACCTGCCGGGCGAACTCCCTTGCTGAACCGGACGGGATGCGAGCGGGCTTCGGTGCCATAGCCAAGCTTCAGCGTTTTACCTGTTCAGAGGTGTGCCCGGGGCGGGATTCGAACCCGCACGATCTTTCGATCCGAGGGGTTTAAGCCCTCTGCGTCTGCCGTTCCGCCACCCGGGCTGGACGGCTCATGCTAGTGGTGACCCGTCGTCGGGCGAGACGGCAGGTCGGCCGGTGACTCAACCGGGGCGGCGGACGAAACGGTCGAGCAGCGGGTCGGCGACGACCCGAGCTGCGCTCGACGCCACCCCGAGCTGAGCCAGGACGAACACCCACTTCATCCCTCGATAGAACCCGCCGGTCTCGACGTCGGGGAGGGCCAGCATGAGCGGCTCATCGTCGGGTGCGTTGGCGATCACCTCGGGGATCGGCTCGGCGTCGGCATCCTCGGCGTCGAGCGCCGCGGCCGCTTCGGCGGCCTCAGCAGCCGCTGCCACCTCCTCGGGGGTCGGATCCTCGAGGACGTTGCCGTCCTCGTCGAACACCACGACGGGGCCGAACGTGCACGAGCCCTGGGTCCGGTCGACGACGGCGAACCGGTTGGACGGCTCGAAGTCGACCAGCTCCCGGCTCAGCTCGTCCTCCCCGAACGCCGAGCACGTCGTCTCGGTCAGCAGGCGATCGAGCGGGTCGATGATTCGCCGCGCCACGAACAAGCCCACCAGACCGACGATGATGATGGCGGCGAAGACCGCCAACTTGGCGAGCTGCCGGTCCGAGAGGAACGGCTGGTTCGGGGTGGCGACCGGCTGCGACATCGGGCCTCGTCAGCGGAGGGAACGGGCGAACCCTGCCAGTATGCAGCATCGCCCGGCTCGTTTCGCGACGGTGGAGGCCGGCATCGCCGCCGATCGAGCACATCGGCAGCTGGTCTGGCGCACGGGAACGCTCAAGCGGCCAGCCGCTCACCGGGAGCCACTCCCCCGCTGAACCCGGGAGCCTCGATCAAGAGCGGGCCGACCGCCTGCCACAGTTCATCACGGGCCGCTCCGGCCTCGACCCCCGACAGGCCCGCCGCGGCGACGATCCCATCGATCATGTCGCCCGCGACCGCCATCGCCGGACGGTTCCGAAGCGCGACCGAGACCGTGGCCGATCCGTCCCGGCCGCGCCGGATCGACCGCCGCAGCCCGGCCACCTTTGGCGGGCTGCGGAACGCCGGCACCATCAGGCCCCGATCGCGGGCGGTATCGCTCAGGCGGCGGGCCATCGCCGCGAACCGCACCGAGGTGAGCTCGCCCCCGGCCGAGCCGGGGTGACCGTCGATCTCCTGATTCGCTGGCCCGTGGTGGGTGGCCATCGTCGTCTCCGACCCGCTGAATCGCTCAGCTGCCTCGTGGTGCTTCTGCTGATGACCAGTATGGGTCGGGCGTGTGACAGCCACCGGAGCGCCCGGCCCGGTCCGGCACCGCGGAGGGCCGACCATCACCCCGTTCGGCCGCCCGACCTCCTACGTTGTGCCTGGTGGTCGGGGTCACGGCGGCGCCGGCCAAGCCTTCGACGGCTGTCGTCGGCGCGCACCATGTCGGACCTCATCGAGAAACCGAAGCTCAACCCGGCCCAGCAACAGGTCACCGACGACCTCGGTGCCCGCCGCGAAGATCGGCCGAGCTTCCGCGACGACCTCCGTGAGCACCTCCGCCACGAGATCGAGGAGTCGCTGGCGGCGCTCCTGACCGACGTCCCCAAGCTGCCGCTGTCGGTGACCAAGCACGACCTCTCGACCCTCCACGGCTGCGAGGCCCGCTACGTGGCCGAGCGCGACGTCGAGTTCGCCTGGACGGTGCCGATGGCCCGGGGCACGGTGGCCCACAAGGCGATCGAGCTGCTGGTCACCTGGAGGGGCGAGCCGATCCCGATGGACCTGGTCGACGCAGCGATGGGGCGGCTGGAGCAGAGCGAGCGAGGCGTCGGAACGTTCATCGCCGCCCTCGACGCCGCCGAGCGGGCCGAGTTGGCCGGTCAGGTGAACGACTACGTCGCCGCCTTCCTCGACACGTTCCCCCCGCTCAACCGGCGGTGGGTGCCGGTCGCCGAATCCCGGGTCCGGGCCGAGTTGTGCGAGGACCAGCTCTCCCTCCAGGGGCGGGTCGACCTCAGCCTCGGTCGCCCCGACGGCAACGTCGCCGGCAAGGTCCTCATCGACCTGAAGACCGGCCGACCGGCCACCGCCCACATCGAGGACCTCCGCTTCTACGCCCTGCTGGAGACGATGAAGGTCGGCGTGCCGCCCCGGCTCCTGGTCAGCTACTACCTCGAGGCGGGGGAACCCCGGCGGGAGGAGGTCACCGAAGACCTGCTGTGGTCGACCGCCAAGCGGCTGGTCGACGGGGTGGCCAAGCTGATCGAGCTGACCGCCCGAACCCCTCGCACCCCGGCCACCTCGCCGGGCCCGATGTGCCGGTGGTGTCCGGCGTTCCCGACCTGTGACGACGGCCAACGGGCCGAAGCCGATCGGGTCGCCCGCGAACAGGGCGAGGCCGACCAGGCCGACTGACCAGGCCGGCCCACCGGGCCGACCCGGGCTCGCCGGGCCGACCGGGGCTCGGGGCCGGGCCGGGCTCAGCGGTTGACGGCCGAGTGATCGTCGGCGTTGGGCGGTGGGTACACCATCCGGAACAGGAACCAGGCGGCGAGGCCGCTGAGAACCGGGAACAGCCACGACACCAACCGGTAGACGATCGTGGCCAGCCCGGCGTGGGTCTGGCTTATACCCGAGAGCGTCAGCGTCGAGTACAGGCCGACTTCGACGAACCCCACCCCACCCGGTGTGAACGGCATCATCGTCAGCACCGAGGCGGTGGCGAAGGCGAGCAGCACCAGGCTCAGCCGGGGCTCGGCCCCCACCGCGTACAGGGCGGCGATCAGGGCCAGGTAGTCGAAGGCCCAGTTGCCGGCCGCCGCCCCGACGGCCTTCGGCCACCGGGGACCCAGCACCTCGACGAGGCGATCCCGCTCGGTGACCACCCGCTCGGCATCGAACCGCCACCGCCGATCGAAGAGACGACCGATCAGGTACACCGAACGAGCGGTGAACCGGCCGACGGCCCGAAGCGGACGGGTGTAGCGGACGGCGATCACCCCCAACGCCATCAGCACGACGAAGAACACGGCCCCGACGAACGCCGCCGGCAGCAGTCGCTCCGGCACCGGGGCCCCGGCCAGGGCCAGCAGGCCGGCCGCGGTGGGGATGGCGAACAGCAGGGCGTTGCTGAGGATGCTGGTGGCGGCCATGGCGCTGGCCGCCTGGGGGGCGGCCACACCGCTCACCTCCAGCATCCGGTACAGGGACGCGCCCCCAACCGCCGCCCCGCCGGGCACGACCCGGCTGACCGAGTTCGACACCAGCTGGCTGGTGGCCGCCACGAACCACGACACCCCGGGCAGCATCTCCTTGATCAGCCACCACATGCACAGGAAGCTGATCGTCTCGAACACGACCATCAGCACGATCCAGCCGACCTCGACGTCCCGGAGCTGATCGACCGAGGAGAGGATGTCGAACAGCTCCTGCTGCACCAGGTACAGCAGCAGGACCCCGACCGCCAGCACCACCCCCCGAACCAGGATCCGCCGGATCAGCGGCAGGCCGCCGGGGCGGTGCTTGATCTCCTCGACGACCTCCGCCGAGCGGAGGTCGGCCAGCTGCTCGGTGTCGACCGTCACCGCCTCGCCATCATCGAGTTCCTCGCCGAGCGGCTCGTCGTCGGTCAGTTCGTCGTTGGCGTAGCCGTCGGCCGCGTCCCCGCCGGTCCCGTCGATCACGCCCGGGCACCCGCCCACGTGGTGAGGGGCCACCCCAGGTCGGTGCACAAGCGGTCGACGAGGTGGACGGGGAGGCCGACGACCGAGTGATAGGAGCCTTCGATCCGCTCGACGAAGAGCGCCCCCCGCCCCTGGATGGCGTAGGCGCCGGCCTTGCCGACCGGCTCGCCGGACGCGACGTAGCAGTCGATGTCGGCGGCGTCGAGCGACCGGAACCGCACCGCCGTCGACTCGTCACCGACCTCGACGCCGTCGGCGTCGACGACCGCCACCCCGGTGATGACCGTGTGGGTCCGACCCGACAACCGGCTCAGCATCGTCCTCGCCTCGGCGGGGCAGGTCGGCTTGCCGAAGATCTCGCCGTCGATCGTCACGGTGGTGTCGGCCCCGATGACCACGATGCGCGACGGCACGGTGCCCCCACTCCCCGCGACGTAACGGGCCAGGACGGCATCGGCCTTGGCCCGGGCCAGTCGAACCACCAGCGCCGCCGGCGTCTCGGATGGCAGCGGGGTCTCGTCGATGTCGGCCGGGGTCAGATCGGCCTCGACGCCGCTCGCCCGGAGAAGGTCCCGACGGCGCGGCGAAGCCGAGGCCAGCACCAGCCGCGGCCGCGAACCCACACCGTTGGGAGTCATGGCTCCATGGTAGGGGGAGCGGTCGAACCAGTCATGGGCACGGCCCCCATCTCCCCCTGCCGACCAGGGGAGACAGGGCCCGCTGCCGACCCTGCTCGGACCGCCGGCCACATCCGCCAGCGGGACCGGGGCCGGCTGGGGCCTGCGGTTTTCGCCGGCCGGAGCCAGGTGCCACACTTGGCCGCCATGGATCTCGTACGAGTCGAAACCGCCGACGGTGTCGGCACCATCACCCTCAACGACCCCGACCGGCGCAACGCGGTGACCCTGGACATGTGCGCCCAGCTCGACGAGGTCATCACCTCTCTCGAAGCCGACGACTCGGTCAAGGCGCTGGTGATCACCGGCGCGCCGCCGGCCTTCTGCGCCGGGGCCGACCTGAGCCACCTCGGCGACTCCGCCGAGGAGGGTCTGCTGGCCATCTACGAGGGGTTCCTCCGGGTCGGTCGCTGCCCGCTGCCGACCATCGCCGCCGTCAACGGGGCGGCGGTCGGGGCGGGGATGAACCTGGCCCTGATCTGCGACGTCCGCCTCGCCGGCCGATCGGCCAAGTTCGACGACCGCTTCCTCAACCTCGGCATCCACCCCGGCGGCGGCCACACCTGGATGTTCCAGAACATCACCGACCCCCAGGTCACGGCGGCGGCGGTGTTGTTCAGCGAGGTGATGGACGGCCCCGAGGCCGAGCGGGTCGGCCTGGCCTACCGGTGCTACGACGACGACGAGCTCCTCGGAGCGGCCCACGAGATGGCTGCCCGGGCCGGCGCCAACGACCGGGAGCTGATCATGCGGACCAAGCAGACGATCCAGGACATCCGCTACGTCACCAGCCAGCGGGCCGCCGTCGACCACGAGCTCGGCCCCCAGGCGTGGTCGACCCGCCGGCCGTTGTTCCGGGCCACCCTCGACAAGCTGAAGGCCCGCATCTCCAGCCGCTGAGCAGTACCGGGCCTCCGGTCAGGCCCGGCTCGGAGCCGGGTCGACCGAGGGCTACAGCCAGTCGGCGATCAGGTCGGCCCGGCGGGCCTGCCACTCGTCGGCGGTCATGGCGTAGCGGATGTGGTCCTCCCACACCCCGTTGATCTCCAGGTACCGCTCGGCGATCCCCTCCGACCGGACATCCAGCTTCTCCACCACCCGTCGCGATGCCTTGTTTCGGGGCACGATCGAGATCTGGATGCGGTGGAGGGCCTGGTCTTCGAAGGCGAACTTGGCGATGACCACGACCGCCTCGGGCATGTACCCGTTGCCGGCCCATGCCTCGTCGATCCAGTAGCCGACGTAGGCGTTCTGGAAGGGGCCCCGCTGGACGGAGTTGAGGTTGATCTCGCCTGCGACCTGGCCGTCGACGAAGATCCCGAACCCGAACCCGGTGCCCAGCTGCCACTCCCGCTCACGGGCGTGGCACCGCATGGCGAACGCGCTCCGGTCCTCGACGACGTCGGGGGCGTTTGGCGGCCGGGACGGCTCCCACTTGGTCAGCCACTCGACATTGCGCCGGCGTACTTCTCGCCACTGATCGAAGTCGGACGGTAGGAGCTGTCGGAGGACGATCCGGCGCCCGAGCAGAGTCGTCGAAGACACCCGGGCGATCCTAGTCCCTCGTCGCGAGCGGCTCATCGTCGCTGTGGTACGGCTCATGACGGGGTCTACGCCCCGGGTCGGGGGGTCGGTTCCCACGGCCGGCGAGGCCGATCATGACCAGCTGGCCAGCACCCCGTCGGCCAACCCTCGCTGGGAGACGAGGACGGTCTCGACGTCGAGCCGTCGCATCACCTCGACCAGCAACCCGCAGCCGCCGACGATGTCGTCGACCCGGGACGACGGCAGTCCCGGGTTGTGGGCCCGGTCGGCTCGGGACTCGGTGGCGACGGTGCGAAACACGTCCTCGACCGCCTCCCTCGTCAACTCGAAGGCGTGGAGCGGGCCGTCGCCCTCGCCGTTGAGCGGGTCGTCGTCGACCAGGCCGACCTCGACCGCGGCGATCGTGACCACCCCGCCGAGGGCGAGCACGGTCGCCCCGTCGTCGAGTGCCGGTCGGAGCTCGGCCAGCTCCCGGTGAAGGTCCTCGACGTGGAGGGCGACGACCGACAACGCGGCCGACAGCTCCTCGGGCCGCGGCGGATCGCTCTCGACGTAGGTGCGAGCCAGGAGCGAGCCCCCGATCGGCAGGGAGTGGGCGGCCACCGGGCCGTCGGCGGTCCCGACCGTCAACTCGGTCGACGCCCCGCCGAGGTCGATCGTGGCCACCGGTCCGGCCGCCAGCGCCGGATCGGAGCACGCCCCGAGGAACGCCAACCGCGCCTCGGACTCACCGTCGAGGATCTCGAGCTCGACGCCGAGGGCGTCGGCGACGACGGCGGCCATCGCCGCGCCGTTGACGGCGTGGCGGGCGGCGGCGGTCCCGACCGCCCGAAGGGTGGCCCCCCGGTCGGCGGCCAGCTGGCGGTAGCCGGTCAGGGCGGTGGCCAGCCGCTCGAGGGCGGCCGGCTCGATGGTGGTCGGGGTCAGCCGACCGGTACTCGACATCGAGACGCCACCCAGGGCGACGTCGGCGCTCCGCCGGACCCGGCGTTGCCCGTCGGTCAGCACCAGCTTGGCCGACAGCGAACCGACGTCGACCACCCCTCGCCAGTCCATCACTGCTCCTTCGGTAGCTCGGCGGGTTGGGTCGGGTCGAATGCGTCACCGGTGGCGGACAGGCGCTCCTCGACCCACCGGCCGACCGGATCGTCCGCCCCGACCAGGTGGTTGGCGTAGTGGGCGTGGAGGCACTTGACGCCGGTCCGGGTGCCTCCGACCCCACCGAAGGGACGGGGGCCGGTGTGGCCCGCCGGGATGCGGGCATCTCGCTCGGCGGCGTAGCGGGCGTGGGCCGCTTCCAGCGCCCGGGGGTCGACCTCGGCCTCCGCCGCCTTCACCCCGCCGATCGACTCCAGCTTGCCGACCGCCTTCACCAGGCGCCGGTCGACGAGCCAGAACCGGGTCGGCATCGGCCGCCCGCTGTCGAGGAGCGGCTCGTTGGCCAGGACGACCGGGTGCCCATCGTCGCGACGGAGCGCGACGGCGAACGACCCCTGTGGCCGACGGCCGAGGAGCCGGGTCACCACCTCCCGATCGTCAGCGGTGTCCAGAGCGATCGGCCCTCCGGTGGGCCTCAGCCCCGACCGAGGAGCCAGTAGAGGATGAGGGCGACGACGGCCAGGCCACCAGCTGCCGGGATCGCCCGCTTGGCCATCGTGCCACCGGCGACCGACATGATGTCGACCGGCTGGGCCTCGGGGCTGTCGATCTTGCGGACACCCTCTTCCATGGCAGCGGCGCCCGACGCTGCGGTCGGGGTGGCCGAGGCGGCGGGAGCGGTCGGCGTGCTGGGGGCGGCGGCGACCCCGGCCCCGTTGGCGTCGGCGGCAGCCGGCCGACCCTCGGTCTCCAGCTTCTCTCGGAGGTTCTCGGTGAACTGGGTGAGGAGCTTCTTCGAGACGTCCTCGATGGCCCCTCGACCGAAGCTGGCGATCCGCCCGCTGAGACCGAGGTCGGTGTGGATGTTGACCGTGGTCTGCCCGTCACCGACCGGCTCCATCCGGGCCGTCACGAGGGCGTTGGCGTTGCCCTGACGGGGGTCGCGTCCCTCGGCCTTGAGCTTGGCCACCTTGTTGGCGACGTCCTGCTCGACGAACGACGCCTTGCCCTTGTACTGGGCGGTGATCGGACCGACCTTGATCTTCACCAGACCCCGGTACTCGTCACCCTCGACCTCGGTCAGCTGAGCGCCCGGCATGCAGGGAGCGATGAACTCCAGGTCGTTGAGGATCGTCCAGGTCTCCTCCACGTTCCGGTCGATCACGAATTCGTTGGTCAACTCCATCGCCGCAAATCCTCCACGGTGTCGATGTCCACGGGGTTCCCCCCGCACGGTACCTCGACCACGAGGTCGGGCCGCCCTCTCATCAGATTCCGGGCCCCGGCATCGCCGGTTCGTTCGACCAGGTCCCACACGGTGGCGTGCAGTTTGACCGGGGGCCGACGGGCGCCCTCGAAGGTTGCGGTGACGATCGCTCCCGCCGCCTCGCCGACCGCCCGCCACGCCTCGGCGGGGACAAGCGGCTGGTCGCCCAGCCCGATCACCACCGCATCGTGGCCTCCGGCCCGGGCGGCGTCGATCGCCGCGCCGACCGAGGTCGACTGCCCCTCGGCCCACCGGTCGTTGACCACGACGGTCGCGCCGTCGGGCACCAGGTCGGTCAGGTCGACCGACCCGACCACGACGAGCAGCTCATCGAACGCGGCGTCCCGGGCCGCGTCGAGCACCCAGCCAACGACCGGACGACCCCGGAACGAGGCCCGCAGCTTGTGCTCCGGAGCGGCGAACCGGGTCCCGCCACCGGCGGCCAGGACCGCCCCGGCGACCGTCACCGCACCATCACGATCGGGGCCTCACGAATGGATGTCGCCCTCGGTGTCCCGCAGGGAGGGTGGCCGCCGGTCGGCCCGAAGGGCGATGATCTCGGCGCAGATCGAGATGGCGGTCTCCTCCGGGGTTCGGGCGCCGAGGTCGAGGCCGATCGGCGCCATGATCGTCGCCAGTTGGTCGTCGGCGACCCCTTCGGCCCGGAGCCGCTCGTTGCGATCGGCCGTGGTTCGCCTCGAGCCCATGGCGCCGAGATAGCCGACCTCGGTGTCGAGCGCAGCGATGACGGCCGGGACGTCGAACTTCGGGTCGTGGGTGAGGACGCAGATCGCGTCGCGAGGCCCGAGGTCGGGCCCGACCTTGGCCAGCAGCCGGTGGGGCCAGTCGACCACCACCTCGTCGGCGTGGGGGAACCGCTGGGTGGTGGCGAACACCGGACGGGCGTCGCACACCGTTACCCGATAGCCGAGGATCTTGGCCACCCGACTCAGCGCGGCCGTGAAGTCGACGGCGCCGAAAATCAACATCTGAGGCGGTGGGGCGAAGGTCTCGATGAAGACCATCACCTCTTCCTGGCGGGCTTCGCCATTGGGCCCGTAGTGGCGGATACCGGTGGTACCGGCGGCCAGCTCGCCGACCGCGTCGCGGATGACGACCCGGTCGAGGTCGGGGTTGCCGAGGGTGCCGACCGGCTCGGCGTTCGGTTCGAGGAGGAGCTTGGAGCCAACGCCCGGTCCCTCGACCACGGTGGCCAGGGCGATCGGTTCCTCGGCGGCGATCGCCTCACGGAGGCGTTCGAACATGGGCGGCCGGTCAGCGGCGGAGGGGGTGTCGTCGACCATCGGTCTACCAGTCGAGCGGTTCGAGATAGAGGTGGATGGTGCCCCCACAGGTCAACCCGACGGCGAACGCCTCGTCGTCGCTGTAGCCGAAGGTGACGATCCGGCGGCTGTCGGACTCCAGGCAATCGAGGGCCTCGGTCACCACCGCCCCCTCGACGCACCCGCCCGACACCGAGCCGGCGACCTCACCGTCCTCGGTCACGGCCATGGCCGCCCCCGGGAGCCGGGGACCGGACCCCTCGACATCGACGACCCGGGCCAGCGCCACGCGCTTGCCCTGTCGCCGCCACCGCTCCAGATCGCCGAGTATCTCTCTCATACATCCAGACTAGTCTCGTTGTGACGAGTTGCCCCACCGGAGGGGCCAGCGGACGCTGCGATCAGGGATGGATCAGACGGGCCAGCTGCTCGACCCCGTCGACGAGGCGGGGACCGGGCCGCACCACGTAGGCATCGGCGTCGATGGCATGGACCCGCCCGGCGGCGACGGCCGGGAGGGCGGCGACCTCGGGGCGGGCCAGCACCGTCTCGAGCTGGTCACGGGCGCCAGCCTCGTCGAAGCCGCACGGAGCGACGATCAGCACCTCGGCCGCCGACTCCTCGACCGCAGACCACTCGAGGGCCGAGGACCGGGCACCGGGGTGGCCCAGCACCGGCTCGCCACCGGCGGCCACGATCTGATCGGGGATCCAGTGGCCGGCCGAGAACGGCGGATCGATCCACTCCAGCAGCAGCACCCGGGGTCGGGGCCGGTCGGCCAGCCGCTCGGTCAGCGTCCGCAGCCGAGCTCGTAGCCCCTCGACCGCGGCGTGGGCGCCGGTTGCGCCGGCGAGGGCGCCGAGCCGCTCGATCTCGTCGAGTACGCCCTCCAGGGTCATCGGGTCGTAGCTGAACACCTCGGCTCGGCACCCCAACTCGGCCACGGCGGCGTCGACGTCGCCCGATGGGAGGGCACAGACCCGGCACAGGTCCTGGGAGACGATGAGATCGGGATCGAGTGCGGCCAACCGCTCCCGGTCGAGGCGGTACAGCTCCCGTCCCTCGGCCATCGCCTCACGGATCACGGCGTCGATCTCGGCCGGGGTCGAGCCGACCGGAATGATGGTGTCGGTCACGTGAGGTCGGGCTGCGGCCTCTGGCGGCTCATTGCACTCGTAGGTGACGCCGACCACTCGGTCGCCGAGGCCCAGGAAAAACAGAATCTCCGTGGCCGAAGGCAGGAGCGAAACGATCCTGTCGGCCACGGAGATTCGAGGAGATAGTGGAGATCGCCCGATCAGGCGATGCCGGCGGCGTTCAGCGCCCGCCGGGTCAGGACCCGGGCCAGGTGCTGGCGATACTCGACGCTGGCGTTGAGGTCGCTCGACGGCTCCATGCCCTCGGCCGCAGCCTCGGCCGCCGTGGCGGCATCGGCCCCGGAGGCGAGCGCCGACTCGACGGCGGTCGCCCGGATCGGGATCGGGTGCATGTTGACCAACGCAACGTTGGCCGAGCCGTTGGTCTGCTGAACGGAGACCCCGACGATCGCCCAGTCCTGGGCCCGGCGGTTGAACTTCTGGAAGTTCCAACCCTGGCCGGTCGCCTTGGGGACCCGGACCTCGGTGATCATCTCGGTCGGCTCGAGGGTCGACTCGAGGAAGCTGCCGAACAGGTCGGCGCCCGACACGATTCGCTCGCCGTTGGGGCCCCGCACGACGGCCGAGGCCCCCATGGCGAGGAAGACCGACGGGTGGTCGGCGGCCGGGTCGGCGTGGGCCAGGGCTCCACCGATGGTGCCCCGATGGCGGACCTGGGGGTCACCGACGTTGCGGGTCGCCTCGGCCAGGAGGGGGGCGTGCTCGTTGACCAGCGGGTCGATCTCGACGTCACGGTGACGGGTGAGGGCGCCGATGGCCACGTGGTCGCCAC
The DNA here is from genome assembly GCA_965262175.1 of Acidimicrobiales bacterium. GTDB lineage: Bacteria > Actinomycetota > Acidimicrobiia > Acidimicrobiales > SZUA-35 > CADEDH01. The sequence goes on from CBDHES010000002.1 coordinate 738,248, forward strand.
CGTCACGGACGTAGGAGAGATCGGACAGGCGACCGATGTCGACGATCACCGACGGGTAGGCGAGGCGGAGCTTCATCATCGGCAGCAGCGAGTGGCCGCCGGCCATCAGCTTGGCCTCGTCGCCGTGCTGGGCGAGAGCGGCCAGGGCCTCGTCGGCCGTGTTGGCCCGGACGTAGTCGAAGGCGACGGGGATCACTGGGCACCTCCGGACGCCTCGAGGACGGCCTTGACGATGTTGTGGTAGCCGGTGCAGCGGCAGAGGTTGCCCTCCAGCCCCTCCCGGACCTGGGCCTCGGTCGGGTTGGGCACCTCGTCGAGGAGCGACACCGACGCCATCACCATGCCCGGCGTGCAGTAGCCGCACTGCAGGGCGTGGCAGTTCATGAACGCCTCCTGCATCGGGTGGAGCTGATCGCCGTTCGCCAGGCCCTCGATGGTGGTGACCTGCTGGCCGTCGGCCTGGACCGCCAGCATGGTGCACGACTTGACCGCTTCGCCGTTGACGTGGAGGGTGCACGCCCCGCACGACGACGTATCACATCCGATGTTGGTGCCGGTCAGGCCGACCGCATCTCGAATGAAGTGGACGAGCAGCGTCCTGGGCTCGACGTCGGACGTGTGACTCTGTCCGTTGATTTCAACGGTTATCTCCACTGGATCCCCTTTCGCTGGTGTCCACAAGGCCGGATCGGTCGGGCGGTCTGGCTCGGTCTCGACGTTGGCCAGACGGGATTGTTGCACGTTTTGTGACCGACCTCACCAATTCCGACACAATTTCGTCCTCGCCCCGACCTGGTGAGACTTCTTCGGGCAAGAAACCTACATGCTTCTCGCGACCGCATCAGCACCCGGGGAGTCTTACACTCGAAGGTAGCGAGCGGCCCCTGCGGGTCGCTCCAGCCCAGATCGCCGTCGAGGTCTGGTCGGTCCCCCCCAACACCGCCCCTCGACGCTTCGATCCGCCGTGGTACCCCCCCTCCACTGCGGCGGATCACGGCGGCGGGATCATCCCTCCGATCCCGCCGCCATTCTTCTCCACCTGGGGCCGGAGCCGAGAGCCTCTCTCGAAGGCCCGGCCGGAACGGGCGACGGTCACCGGCGGGCCACGGTGGGGCGACCGGACAACCACTCGGCTCACCGGTACGGTCACGGTGGTGCATCGACTCCCGACCTCTACCAATGGGCTGCGAGTGTTCGGGTGGCTCGTTGTCGCTGCCCTGGCCACATCGTGTGGTGAATCGCTCGCCGAGACCGAGAATCTCGGTGATGGTCGTATCGAGGACGTCGAGATCTGCGATCTGCTCACCGAGTCGGACGACGATCTCGGGGTCCGCGGTGAACTGACATCGATGCGCCCTGGCAACATCACCCTCTCGTGTAGCTGGTCCGATGACGAGGGCCCACTGGCGGCCATGGTCGTTCGCGATCTCGCGGAGTACGAGGAGATTTTCGGCCCGGTCGTCGACGAGGACGGAGACCTGATCGAGACCGGCTCGATGGAGTCAATCGAGATCGACGGATACGACTCCGTCCAATGGCAACCTGACACCCCGGGAGATCGACTGGCCACCTTCGAAGGGGTCTCGGGCCCCTACCTGGTGTTCGTCTCGCACCAACGCCCTGCGCTCTCCCGCGAGGTCGGGGAGACCTTGTACCGCCGCCTCGTCGAAGCGACCCGGCGGACCATTACCCCAGAGCCGTGACCCGTCCGTCGTTCGAGGCGACTGGTCGCCTCGGGGCTCGCCCTCGAGAGGCCGTCTCGGCCCGGAGGTGACCGGTGACCGTCGACTTCGACCGCATCATCGATCGGACCAACACCAACGCCATCCCCACCGGCGGCTTCCGGCGCTACCTCTTCGACGACCCGGACCTGCGGCTTCCCTGCCCGGACGACCAGGCCATGGCCATGTGGGTGGCCGACATGGCCTTCGCCCACCGCACCGGTGGCCGTCGGCTGGTGCCGTCGCCACTACGGCTGGTCACCGGCGCTGGAGCACTGCCTCCCGGCACACCCCGGCCTACGAGCCGTTCGAGACGCGCGGTGACCAACCGGGGCTGTGAGTTGGTGACCAGCGCGCTGACCCGTCGCGCCGACGGCACCGTCGCCGAGACGCCGATCCGATCAGCCGGCATCGGGCTCAGCTGCGTCGGTGCCGGCGTCGGCGTCGCCGTTGGCGCCGGGGCCGATCGGATCGACGTCCGACCGGTCGAGGTCGGTGGGCTCGGCATCGTCGGGGGTGACGATCCGGTAGCTCTCCTCGCCGGGGCGGACGAGATCGAAGTGCTCGCGGGCCATCCGCTCGACCTCCTCGTCGGTCTGGAGCAGCTCCAACTCCGCCTGGAGCTCGGCGACCTCGGCCTCGACCTCCCGCAGCTCCGCCTCGGCGTCGGTCGTGTTCTGCCGCTGGGCCAGCCAGGTTCGGGCCGGGAGAACGGCGAGCGCGGCCAACACCGCCACGACGACGGCCACCAGGGCCAGCGCCGGCGCCAGGCGCCGCAACCGGGCCGCGGCGGCGCCACGTCTCGTCGGCGGCGCCGCCAGCCGACTGGGCCGCAGGCGACCGGAAGGCGCCGAGCGGGCCATGCCCTCAGCGCCCCCGTGCGAGGGCGGCCGCCCCCGGGTAGCGGGCGGCGTCCCCCAGCTCCGATTCGATGCGGAGGAGCTGGTTGTACTTCGCCACCCGATCGCTTCGGGCCGGCGCCCCGGTCTTGATCTGCCCGCAGTTGGTGGCGACCGCCAGGTCGCTGATCGTCGTGTCCTCGGTCTCCCCCGAACGGTGGGACATCACCGAGGTGTAGCGGTTGGACGTGGCGAGGCGGACCGCCTCCAGGGTCTCGGTCAGCGAACCGATCTGGTTGACCTTGACCAGGATGGAGTTGGCCACCGACGTCTCGATCCCCCGCCCCAGACGTTCGGTGTTGGTGACGAAGAGGTCGTCGCCGACGAGCTGGCACCGGTCGCCGATCGACGCGGTGTGGGCGGCCCAGCCCTCCCAGTCCTCTTCGGCCATCCCGTCCTCGATCGACACGATCGGGTAGCGGTCGACGAGGTCGGCCAACAGCTCCACCATCCCCTCCGACGACAGCTCACGGCCCTCGGCGGCCAGGGAGTACTTGCCGCTCTCGTAGAACTCGGTCGAGGCGACGTCCATCGTGAGCGCCATGTCGTCGCCCGGGGTCAGCCCGATGCCCTCGATCGCCTCGATGAGGAGCTGGAGGGCCTCCTCGTTGGATCCCAGGTCGGGGGCGAAGCCGCCTTCGTCGCCGATGGCCGTCGACAGGCCTCGGGCCGACAGGACCCGCTTGAGCTCGTGGTAGGTCTCGACCCCCCACCGCAGCCCCTCGGAGAACGAGGCGGCCCCGACGGGCATGATCATGAACTCCTGGAAGTCGACGTTGTTATCGGCGTGCTCGCCCCCGTTGAGCACGTTCATCATCGGCACCGGCAGCAGGTGGGCGTTGGCTCCGCCGACGTAGCGGTAGAGCGACAGGCCGTGGTCGATGGCCGCCGCCCGGGCGACGGCCAGGCTGACCCCGAGGATGGCGTTGGCCCCGAGCCGGGACTTGTTGGGCGTGCCGTCGAGGTCGAGCAGGGCCTGGTCGACGAGGCGCTGATCGAACCCGTCGAGGCCGTAGAGGGTGTCGGCGACGGTGCCGTTGATGTGGCCGACCGCGGTCAGGACACCCTTGCCGTTGTAGCGGTCGCCGCCGTCTCGGAGCTCGACCGCCTCGAATTGGCCGGTCGAGGCACCGGAGGGCACGAGGGCTCGGCCGGTGGCGCCGGAGTCGAGCTCGACCTCGACCTCGACGGTGGGGTTTCCTCGGGAGTCGAGAACCTCACGGCCCATGACCTGTTCGATGGTGCTCACGCGTCGCTCTCCTCGCGGGACGGAACGCCTTGACGGACGGCCCAACGCTACCAGCCCGGCCCGATCCGGCGGGGTCTTCCATGGCCTCGGCCGCCGGTCGCGATCAGTACCGCCAGCGCTGGTGGCGTCGCAATACGGAGGATCGGCGAGCGATCCGGCCGGGATCGTCCCCGTCGGCCAGTGCCCGCAGGATGATCCGGTTGGTCAGACCGGCGGGGGATGGAGCTGGAACCGGTCGGCGACCCCCGGCCCGCAGCTCGCCGTCCCGAGGCCGCTGTGGGCCGCGTCGAGCCGCAGCACCGTGTGGCCGGCCCGTTCGAGCCGGTGGGGATGGGCGGCGGCGGCGATCGCCTCGCCGTCGACGTCGAGGGCCGCACCGTCGAACCGGGGATCGCCGATCGCCACCAGCCCCCACCCCGACGAGGCGGTGACGGCGAGCCACCGGAGGTCGGTCCGGTTGCCGGTCTCCTGGGGGCGGAGGTAGGGGAAGGCGGCGTCGGCGACGTCGACGGCGTGGCGTCCGGTAGGCAGGCCCCCGACCCGATCGGGGTAGGACTCGACCGGTCCGGGCCCGAACCAGGTGAGGCGATCGAGCACAGGGTCGAGCCCGATCTCGATGCCCAGTCGGAGCAGCGGTGGGATCTCCAGCTCGCCGTCGGCGTCGAGATCGAGCGCGAGGTCACCGTCGGGCCCGGCCAACCACCGACAGCGAATCCGGAGCGCCCCGGGGATCCCGAGGACGACGGTGGCGGTGGCGATGCCGCCGTCGTCGGTGGCGGTCTCGACCGGTCCGAGGACCTCGATGGCGTGGTCCCCGATGCCGGCCTGGGCCAATCGGGTCCCCAGGCGGCTGTCGCCGAAGGTGGCGGCGTCGTTGTCGGTCGGAGGGCGGTCGATGCCGACCCGGCCGGGGTCGGCGAGCACCGGACGACCGGCGAGGAGCAGCTCGACGACCGTCCCCCGTTCGTCGAGACGGAGCACGGTCCCGCCGGTGTGGAGGACCGCACCGGACCCGTCGGGCTCGACGGTCGCACCCGGGCCTCCGCCCGACCGGGCACCGCGACCGGCCGATGATCGGTGGATGCGGGGCGAGCGATCGGTTCGGTCCGTGAGCGAGATCGCCGCCTCGTCCCAGGCGACCGCCCGTCGAAGGTCGGCCGGCCGGTCGGGCCAGCGGTCGACCGGGATGGGCCACGGGCGGGCCGGACCGCTCGGGACCTCCGGACCTTCGGCCGGCTCCCATCGGAAGCGGAGGTGGATCTCGGGCTCGGTCGAGTCGATGCCATCGACCGCGCCATGATCGGCTCCGGCCGGCCCGGCGGTTCCTATCGACTCCGCGGTCCCGGTTGGGCGGTCGTCGGCCACCGCTCGCCGGAGATCGTCCGGGGTGAGGGGCAGCACGGCCGGCGCGTCGGCTCCGGGAGGGATCGGCGGAAGATCGGGCACCGCCACCTCCCGGACGATTCGGCCGTCGACCACGACGTCGACCACCAGGACCAGGTCGGCCAGGTCGAGATGATCCCGCCGGTTCTCGACGACGACCTCGATCGGCTCGGCACCGGACAGCGGAACGCCGCCGAGCCGGACCGCGACCGGCCGATGGACCCAGGCGACGTGGAGGAGGGCCGGGTGGGGCCGCCGATCGGGGTCGACGAGTCCGTTGCAGTTGAAGTTGGCGTCGTTCGGCTTGTCGCCGAAATCGCCGCCGTAGGCCCACCACGACGTGCCGTCGCCCTCCCGGCGCCGGAGGCCCTGATCGACCCAGTCCCAGATGAACCCGCCGGCCAACCCCGGGCGGCCGCCGATCAGCTCCCAGTAGTCGCTGAGCCCGCCGTTCGAGTTCCCCATGGCGTGGCTGTACTCGCACATCACGATCGGGCGTCCGTCGGCTCGATCGGCCAACCGGGCCAACTGGCCGAGCGTCGGGTACATGGGGGCGATGATGTCGACGACCCGATCGGTCTCGGCCGGGTGGTACTGGATCGGCCGGAGGGGATCGATGGCCCGGATCGCCTCCGCCATCGCCAGGTGGTTGACCCCGAAGCCCGACTCGTTGCCCAACGACCAGGCGATGATCGACGGGTGGTTGCGGTCCCGGGCGACCATCCGAACCCCTCGAGCGACGAAGGCGGCAGCGAACCGCTCATCGTCGGCCGGGAGATGGGCGGGATGCCCGACCAGACCGTGGCTCTCGACGTTGGCCTCGTCGACGACGTAGAGGCCATGGCGATCGCACAGCTCGTAGAACCGCTCGTCGTTCGGGTAGTGAGCGGTCCGCACGGCGTTGACGTTGGCCGCCTTCATCAGCGCGATATCGGCCTCGAGTAGCGCGTCGCTCTGGACCCGGCCCGTGTCCCCGTCGTGCTCATGGCGGTTGACGCCCCGGATGGTGACCGGTGCGTGGTTGACGAGCAGGCGACCCCCCGCGACCTCGACGGTGCGGATCCCGACCGCCCGCTGTCGCTCGTCGAGCACGCGGCCGCTGGCGTCGACCAACCGGACGGTCAGGTCGTGGAGGAGCGGACGCTCGGCCGACCACAGCGCCGGGTCGACCACCTCGATCGTCGTGCTCCAACGCCGCCGAGGCTCGGGGGCCCCCTCATCGATCGACTCGGCTACCGGGGTGAGGGCCAGATCGACGATCGACTCACCGTCCGGGTCCACCACCTCGACCTGCACCCTCGCCCCACCACCCTGGTCGACGTCGCCGGCGGTGACGGCTTCGATCACGACGACGGCCCGGTCGAGGGAGGGGCTGAGCTCGGTCGTGGTGACCACGAGATCGTCGAGGTGGGTCCGCTCCGTGGCGTAGAGCTCGACCGACCGGTGAAGACCGGCCATCCACCACATGTCCTGATCCTCGAGCCAGGTGGAGGCGCTCCACCGGTGCACCCGGAGGGCGATCACCGCCCGCTGGCCGGCCTGGACCGAGCCGGTCAGATCGAACTCGGTCGGGAGACGACTGTCGGTTCCGAAGCCGACGGTCTGGCCGTCGACGAAGGCCTCGACCGCCGACTCGGCCGCCCCGATGCGGAGCACGATCCGCTTCCCGGCCCACCGAGACGGGATCTCGACCGACCGCCAGTGGTCACCCGTCTCGTCATCGAGGGGGATGGTGGGATAGTCGTCCACGTCGAACGGATAGACGACGTTGGTGTAGATCGGGATTCCGGCACCGTCGAGGACCCAGGAGCCCGGCACGGCCACATCCCGCCAGTCGTCGTCGGCTCGTTCCTCGCCGGTCAGGAAGTCGAGCGGCGGAAGCTCCCCGATGTGATGGCGAAAGCGCCAGGTCCCGTCGAGAGGCAGGCGATCGGCGGGAACGGGGAGCCCGTGCGCCGGCAGTCGGCCAACCCCGACGATCGTCGGATCTCGGTGATCGACCGGGACCGGACGGGGTGCGCCGGGGCGGCCCTCGTGGCTGGGGAGATTCACCTCCCGGAACGTACCCACTCCCTCGGGCGCTCCCTCGTTGCGGTGGCCGACCACTAGATTCGTGTCGAGGGCAGGAGCCTCGTCGAGGCAGTCGGGGAGGGTTGCATGAGTGCTGACGGGCTTGAGGCGGCGACGGCGGCCGCGCCCGTTTTCGGGCGGGAGGGCGTCGTCGCCCGCTCGGGGCCGCTCACCGTCATCCTCGTCGGCGTCGACAGCCCACCCGCCGACCCGACCTGGGCCGGCCGGCTACTGGCCGCGCTCGACGAGCACGATCAACTCGACGGCCCCGCGCTGCCAGCCGGCCTGACCGCCGTCGTGACCGAGCTCGACCCCGCCGGGGCGGCCATCCTCCGCGCCGAGCCGGGCCGGGCTTCGCTGCATGTCTGGGGCGCGATCGACATCGAGACGACCCACGAGGTCCCGAACGGCGATTCGGAGCCCGATCCCGATCCTGACGGATGGTCCCAGCGACCGGTCCGGGGCCGGGCCGTCCGGCTCGGCGGCGACGCCGGCGAGCACGATCAAGGCTGGCAGCTTCTCCGATCAGGGGTGGTGATCGCCGGCGGCATCGTGGTCGAGCTCGAGACCGACGATCAGTCCGGGGCCGAGGCCCCGCCTGGGCCGGCCAGCGCCCCGGGGCCGGCGGGTGGTTCGGCCGAGATCGAGCCTCCGGCGACGACCGGCCGCCCCGCCGACCCCATCTCGACACCGGCCGAGCCCGAGGTGGCCTTGTTCGCTGCGGCGCCGAACATCGAGGACCCCGTCGACCTCGACGACGACGACATGTCGAGGACGACCGTGGTCGACCCGGCCCACATCGGGGCCACCCGCCTCGCCTCGCCGGGGCCACCCTCGACGCCGACGGCGCCCGAGGCCTCACCGGGATCCCACCCGGGTCCCCCGCCGCCGAGGACCGACCCGATCCCCAGCCCACCACCGCCTGGTGCACCCCCCAACCCCGGACCACCACCACCCGGCACCCCACCCACCACCGGCCCGATCCCGAACCCGCCACCTCCCGGCGTCCCACCCATCGCCGGCCCACCTCCCGGGGTCCCGCCCACCACCGGCCCGATCCCGAGCCCACCACCACCGGCCGCGCCACCCAACCCCGGACCGCCGCCACCCGGCGGATCACCCAACCCCGGCCCGCCACCCCCCGGCGGATCACCCGCCCCGGGCCCACCACCTCCCGCCGCGCCACCCAACCCCGGGCCACCACCACCAGGCGGACCACCCAACCAAGGGCCACCACCACCAGGCGTTCCGCCCTCCACCGGCCCGATCCCGGACCCACCACCACCAGGCGTTCCGCCCTCCACCGGCCCGATCCCGGACCCACCACCACCAGGCGCCGGCACGCTGCCCCAGCCCGCGCCGCCCGGAATGCCCCTACCCCCCTTGGCGCCGCCGCCCGGCGGCAGCCCCAATCCTGGCCCGCCACCACCGAGAGTGGGCGATCGGCCGGGCCAGCCACCACCTGGAGTGAACCCGGCGTCGCAGCCGCCGGCCCCCGGCCCGAGCGCCGGTGGATCACCCCCGCCTCCGCAGCCGGGGGCCGGTCAACCGATCGGGTTCCTGATCGCCGAGCCCGAGGGGACGGTCCATCCCATAACGATGACGACCATCATCGGGTCGGACCCGGCGAACGACCCAGAGGTCGTTATCGGTGCAGCCACTATCATCACCGTCGACGATCCCAGCGTTCACGAGGTTCATGTGCGGATCAAGGTCAATGGGCGGCAGGCGACCGTCGAGGAGTCCGGATTCGGGAGCGCTTGGATCCAGGCCGGCGTCGGGCCGATGACCGCGCTGTCGACCGAGCCGCGCCCTCTCGAACCCGGGGATCAGCTCCGCCTCGGCCGCTTCACCTTCATGTTCCGGGCTGAGCCAGGACGCGGTTCCTGAGACGATGGCCGACGACGCCCCCTTCGTGCTCGACGGGTTCGAGCCCGTGACCAAGCTCGGCGGCGGCGGCTTCGGCGACGTCTGGCTGACCCGGCAGACCAACATCGATCGGATGGTGGCCGTGAAGATCGGCCATGCCCCGATCGACGACGACACCGTCCAGCTCCGCTTCGAGCGGGAGTGCCGGGCGTTGGGAAGGTTGTCCGGTCATCCGAACATCATCGAGGTGTTCACCGCCGGCAAGACCAAGGACGGCCGCCCCTACCTGGTCCTCGAATTCGTCAACGGCGGCACCCTCTGGCAGCGCCTCCAGCGAGCACCCCTGCGAGACACCGAGCTGTGCCGGGTGGGTATCGACCTCTGCGAGGCGCTGCATGTGGCCCACGAGGCCGGCGTGCTCCATCGGGACCTCAAGCCGGAGAACGTGCTGCTCCGGACCGGCGGCGAAGCGGTCCTGGGCGACTTCGGCATCGCCCGCCTCCACGACGGGGCCCACACCACCTCGCACGCCATCACCGCCAGTGTCGCCTACGCCGCACCGGAGATCCTGACCGGCGACTCGGCGTCGACCGCCAGCGACATCTACGGGGTCGGGGTCTGCCTCCTGGCCTGTGTGCTCCGGTCGGTGCCGTTCGTCGACAAGACCGACGAGTCGATCCAGCCGATCATCAACCGGGTGCTCAGCGACAAGATCCCCGACCTGTCCGAGCACGGCGTGGCACCGACGCTGGCCACGGCCATCGCCACCATGCTCAACCGGGACCCGCTCAAGCGGCCGGTCACCGCGGCCGCCGCCGGCCAGCTCCTCAAGGATGCCCTGGCCGAGCTCGAGGCCTCGAACGCTGCCGCAGCGGCCACGGTGACCGACACCCAACCCAGCTCGGGGGCGCCAGGCGCTGCCCCGTCCCCCGGTGCCACGGCCCCCGTCCCTGCCCAGGCCCCGTCGGCGACCGCCGGCCAGCCGTCCGGCCTGGCGGCAGCTCCCGTAGCCGACGGACCGTCCCCCGGACCGCCGCCAGCCGGGAGCCCGGCCACGACGACCGGCCCGCCCGCCACTCCGACATCGGCGCCGATCGGACAGGCTCCGCCGAGCGCAACGGCCGCACAGGCCCCGCCGACCGCCGTGCCGTCGACATGGGCCCCGCCCCGGGTCGACGGCCAGAAGGGGAGCTCCGGCATGGACCGGATCCGGCTCATCGGAGCGGCCCTCGGCGGGATCCTGTTGCTCGGCGGTCTGGTGGTGTTCATCGCCGCATCCGTCGGCGGTGACGGCGACGGTGACCCGTCGGATCCCTCGACGTCGGTCCCGGTCGAGACGGCCTCGGCGGTGCCGCTGGCCCTGCCGCTCGACGCCGCCGACGTCGAGCTCGATGGCGAGGTGACCACCGCCGTGGTCGAGCTGGGACCGGACGCCACCCTGTTCTGCGACAACCGACCCGACGCCACTGGCCTGGCAACCTGGGAGGGGCAGACCTTCACCCCCGACCCGGGCGGCTTCCCCTCGATCCACCAGCTCCTGGCCCGGTTCGACTCCCCCGCCGAGGCGGAGGCCTACGTCGCCTCCTACGTCGGGACGGTCACCTGTACCGAATGGACCATCCCCTCGAGCGGAGGGCTCCCCGAGCTCGTGGCCCGGCCCGAGGTCACCGACCCGGTAACCTCGTTCGGCGATGCGACCGAAGAGGTCCGATACGAAGCGGAAGCGGCCGGCCTGGTCACGACCCAGACCAGAACGGCCCTCGTCCTCAGCGGGACCGACGTGCTGATCATGTCGGTCACCTCGATCGACGCCGCCGACCTCGACGAGCTGGACCGCTTGCTCCGACTGGCGACGGAGCGCCTGGGGATTTGACCATCCACCCGATGACCCGACGGGGCGATCGGCGGTGAGCAGGCGCAACGGTCGCATGCCGCGACGGCCTCGGGCCCCCGGCTACGGCGAGGGTGGTGGCCCCGGGAACCGCCGCTGGTTGGCGTGGACCACGATCGGCGTCGTCGTCGCGGTGCTGGCGGTGACGGGCGCATTCGCCGCGGTGGTCCTGCTGTCGGGCCGGGGCGGGACCGAGCCCGATCAGGTCGAGGTCTCGGCCGATCCCGTGTTCCTGCCCCTCGACCTGGTCGATGTCGGGTTCGACGGGGGCACCGTCACCCTGCTCGCCGACGATGAGGGGCCGGGGGCGACGAGCTTCTGCGGTCAGGCACCGATCACCGACGGACTGACGTTGTGGGCGGCCAACCGGCTCACCGATGCCGGCGACAGCCGTCGGGTGATCCAACAGCTCGTCCGCTTCGAGACCGACGTCGAGGCGACCGGCTTCGTCGCCTCGCACTCGACGATCGCCGCCTGCGGCTCGTGGGAGGCGACGAACCGAGCCGGATCGGCGTTCCAGTTCACCGTCATCGAGTCGAGCCCGGTCAACCGCTACGCCGACGAGACCCGGCAGTACGACCTGGTGGCCGACGATCCCGACGGCCGGGTCTTCCTCCGGGTGGTCCTGGTCCGCTACCGGGCCGATGTCGTCCAGCTGACCCTGGCCTCGGCCGACGAGAGCGACCTCGCGGGACTCGACGAGCTGGTCGCCGTCGTGGTCGACGAGCTCGGTTGGGCCTAGCCGAGGACCCAACCCGAGCCCGGCGTTCGTCCCGCCGCCTCGGCCGCCCGGAACCGATCGGCCGCGGCCCGAGCGGCCCGACGAAGGGCGTCCTCGGCGTCGATGTCGTGTCGTCGGGCCGCCTCGACCACCACGAGCAGCAGCCGGCCGACCGACGCCTCGTCGAGCGAACCGTCCATGCCCTCGACCAGCCGGTCGACCTCGTCGGACACCGTCACCCCCGGGTCGACCCCCTGCCGACCGGCCCGCCCCAGGATCTTGGCCGTCAACGCCAGTGCCGGAAGCTGGCTCGGGATGCCGTCCATCGCTGACGCCCGGGCCTTCTCCTGCCCCTTCAGGCGATCCCAGGCAACCTCGGCCGATGCGGCATCGCCGTCGTGCTCCCCGGTGACGGGGTCGAAGACGTGAGGGTGACGGCGGACCATCTTCTCGTGCAGGCCACTGGCGACGTCGGCGATCGTGAACTGGCCGACCTCGGTGGCCAACTCGGCGTGGAACAGGATCTGGAACCACAGATCGCCCAGCTCTTCGAGCAGGTCGGCGTAGGCTTCGTCGGCCAGGTCCGCCCCGGCGACGACGACGGTGGCCTCATCGGCCGGGCCGTTGGCCACGACCCCGTCGATGGCGTCGAGCACCTCGTAGGCCTCCTCGACCAGGTACGGACGAAGCGTCCGATGATCCTGCTCCCGGTCCCACGGGCAGTCGCGCCGGAGCCGGCGCATCAACTCGACGGAGCGGACCAGCTCCTGGCCGACCGGCGCTGCGACGTGGGGGAGGTACAGCGACGTGAGATGGTCGGGGTCGACCACCCGGTCGAGGTCCGGCCACGCCACCTCGACGATCGACTCGTCGGGCGTGCCCAGCCCCTGGAGCACGATGGCCCGCTGTTCGGGGCCGGCGTCGATGGCCAGCTTGATGTCGGACAGCAGCAGCCGGTCGTGGGCGTGGGCCACCAGCAGGGGCCCCCGCTCGCCCGCCGCCTGCTCGACGAACCGGTAGGCGTCGACGAGCCGGACCGACTCCTCGATCGGGTCGACCCCCAGACGGGCCCAGGCCTCGTCGAGGAACGACAGGGCGGGGACCAACTCGACGTCGATCCGGTCGTCGGCCCGGAGGTGACGGACCGAGGCTTCGAGGACCAACGGCGAGCCGGGGACGGCATAGAGCACACCGGGCGCTTCCTCACCCCCGAGCCCTCCGTCGTCGGCGTACACGTCCAGGGCCGCGGCCACGATCGAGTCGGCGATGTCCCGATAGAGCGCATCGAAGGACGAGGCCCGGTCATAGAGGTCGTCGAAGGAGACCGCGTCGGGGCCGACGATCGACGCCGACGGGTGCCGCCGTGTCCTGAGGAACCGGACCGGTGCCCGCTCGATGGCCGCCGTCGTGGCCCCGGTCACCCGATCGAGACCGCCCGGGCCCAGACCGCAGATCGTCACGGTTGGCCTGTTCATCGGCGCTCCTCGGCCGTGGTCGATGAGGGGGCGCGGCGACGCTCAGCTACCGGCGGGGACGACGGTCAGCAGCGTCGGATCCCAGAAGCCGACCCGCTCGTCGACGGTCACCTCTGAGGTCTGGAGGCCAACGGTCAGCGCCTCCTGGGCGAGTTGGTCGCCGTTGACCTCGAACCGCTCGACCACCAGGACGTGCCATCCGAACTGGGTCTGGACCGGACCGGCGAACTCCCCGACCTCGGCCGCCGTGACCGCGTCGGCGAACTCGGCGACGTACGACGCCGCCGGAGCGCACCCCAGATCGCCCCCGTTCGGACCGGTCGGTCCGATCGACCGTTCGGCCGCCAGGTCGGCGAAGTCGGCTCCAGCCTCCAGCTCGGCCAGCACGTCAGCCGCCTCGTCCTCCTGCTCGACCAGGATGTGGCGGACGCAGGGCTCGCCGGGAATGTCCGATGCTTCGGCCAGCGCTTCGGCCAGTCCGATCTGCCGAGAGACGAGGTCGGCCAGGAACGGGAGGTACGGGACCTCGTCGTAGAGGCGGGCGGCGTCGGCCGCCGGATCGGGCGACGTGGCACCGAACGCCGGCTCGAGCTGCAGCAGCAGCTGGGACCGGGCCTCGTCGAGGTTCTCGGCCGACGGCTCGGCGCCGATCGACTCCAGCTGGTTGGTCAGGATCGTCCCCAGGACGGCCTGGGTCAACACGTCGGCCTCGAACCCCGGCGGCACCTGGCCGAGGTAGATCAGGTCGACGAACTCGTCGTTGTCCCGGGTCGGAACCACGACGTCGTTCAGCGTCCCATGGAGGATCTCGACCGAGGAGCCGTCCTCGAAGCCGATCGTGACCGCCACCTCGTCGGCCGCCGCCGTCGTGGGCGGTGCGATGGTCCCGGTGGAGGGGGGTGCGGTGACCGGCGGGGCGGTCGGTGTCGTTCCGTCGTCGGCCGGGGCGTCGGTGTCGCCGCCGTCGGCCGGGGCGCCATCGTCGGAGGGCGCCGCATCGGCGCCGTCGCCGGCCGACACCGGTGTGTCGATGGCAACCGCCTCGTCGCGGCTGACGCCACAGGCGGCAGTCAGGAGCGCGGCGGCGATGACGAGGATGACGAAGCGGCTCAGCACGGTTGCAGGCTATCGAGCACGGCGGGGTCCGGGGCCCTGCCCGGCCCCGCCGAACGCTCGGGATACGTTCCTACTCGACGGTCCAGGTCGCGCCGGACCGCAGCAGCGCTTCGAGATCGCCGGGCCCGGCCTTCTCGTTGGCCGCCAGGAGCTGGTTGTTGACGGCCTCGCCGTAGTCGGGACCCTCGATCGACCGGAACACCCCGAACGGGGTCGGGCTGTGGTTGTCGTTCGACAGGTTCCCGAGCGCGAAGGCCACGGTGGGGTCGGTCGTCTCGGCATCGTGGACGGCGAGCGCGTCCTCACCGACATCGGCCACGTCGACGACCCGGGCGCCCCGACCATCGACCACGACGCCGCGATCGTTGTCGGCCCCGAACCGGATCGGTTGCCCATGCTCCAGGTTGACCATCATCGCCGCCCGATTGTCTCGCTTGAGGATCGGGTCGTAGGCGCCGTCGTTGAAGACGTTGCAGTTCTGGTAGATCTCGACGAAGGCGGCGCCCCGATGGGCGTGGGCCTGGCGGAAGACCTCGATCATGTGCTTTCGGTCGAGGTCGTGGGTCCGGGCCACGAAGGTCGCTCCGGCCCCGATGGCCACGTTCAGCGGGTTGAACGGCTGGTCGACCGACCCCATCGGAGTCGACTTGGTGACCTTGCCGACCTCGCTGGTCGGCGAGTACTGGCCCTTGGTCAGCCCGTAGATCTGGTTGTTGAACAGGAGGATCTTGAGGTTGACGTTGCGTCGGAGGGCGTGGATCAGGTGGTTGCCACCGATCGAGAGCATGTCGCCGTCGCCGCCGACGACCCAGACGTCGAGCTCGGGGCGGGACACGGCCAATCCGGTGGCGATCGCCGGGGCCCGACCGTGGATCGTGTGCATGCCGTAGGTCGACATGTAGTACGGGAACCGGGCGGCGCAACCGATGCCGGACACGAAGACCGTGTCCTCCCGCTTGACCTCCAGCTCGGTGTGGAGGAACTGCATGGCGGCCAGGATGCCGTAGTCGCCACAGCCGGGACACCACCGGACGTCCTGGTCCGAGGTCCAGTGGCCCCGGTTGGTGGGATCGAGGGTCACGTTGGTTGACATGTCAGATTCCTTCCCGAATGGCATCGACCAGTTCCGCCGCGGTGAACGGAACGCCCATGACCTTGTTGATGCCGATGGCGTCGACCAGGTACTCGGCCCGCAACAAGCGGACCAGCTGGCCCTTGTTCAGCTCTGGCACGAAGATCTTGCGGTAACCCCCCAACACCTCGCCGAGGTTGGCGGGGAACGGGTTGAGGTGGGTCAGGTGAGCGGTGTGGACCGCAGTGCCGGACTCCCGGAGCCGCTCCGCGGCCGAGGTGATCGCCCCCTTGGTCGACCCCCACCCGATGATCAGGACGTCGGCGTCGCCGCTGCCGTCGACGACGACCGGCGGGATGTCGTTGGCGATGCCATCGACCTTGGCCTGGCGGATGTCGGTCATCGCGCCGTGGTTGGCCGGGTCGTAGCTGACGTTGCCGCTGACGTCGGCCTTCTCCAAGCCGCCGACGCGGTGCTCGAGGCCGGCGGTTCCGGGGATGGCCCACGGGCGGGCCAGGGTCTCGGGATCCCGCAGGTAGGGCAGGAAGACGTCGGCGCCGGCATCGTCGGTGCCGTTGGCCTCGGTGGCGAACTCGACGCTGATGTCGGGGAGGCTGTCGACCGACGGGAGCTTCCACGGCTCGGCCCCGTTTGCCAGGTAGCCGTCGGTCAGCAGGATGACCGGCGTCCGGTACTTGAGGGCGATCCGCGACGCCTCGATGGCCATCTCGAAGCAGTGGGCCGGCGTGCAGGCGGCGACGATCGGCATCGGGGCCTCACCGTGGCGGCCGTACATGGCCATCATCAGGTCGCTGGCCTCGGTCTTGGTCGGGAGGCCGGTCGAGGGGCCGCCCCGCTGCACGTCGATGATGACCAACGGCAGCTCGATGCTCACCGCAAGGCCCATCGTCTCGCCCTTCAACGCCACACCGGGACCGGAGGTCGTGGTGAAGGCCAGGCTGCCGCCGAACGCCGCCCCGAGGGCGGCGCCGACCCCGGCGATCTCATCCTCGGCCTGGAAGGTCCGGACACCGAAGTTCTTGTGGTTGCTGAGCTCGTGGAGGATGTCGGATGCCGGGGTGATCGGGTAGCTGCCGAGGAAGACGGGCAGCTTGGCCAGCTGACCGGCGGCGACCATGCCCCAGGCGGTGGCCGTGTTGCCGGTGATGTTGGTGTAGAGGCCCGGCTCCTGAGGGGCGGCCTTGACCTTGAACGGGCTGCCGAACAGCTCGGTCGTCTCGCCGTAGGCATGCCCGGCCTTGAACGCTGCGGTGTTGGAGGCGACGACGGCCGGCAGCTTGGCGAACTTGGAGTCGATCCAGTCGAGGGTCGGCTCGAGGGGGCGGGAGTACATCCAGGAGATGAGCCCCAGCGCGAAGAAGTTCTTCGACCGCTCGGCGTCCCGCTTCTTCACGTCGATGTCGGTGGTGGCGTCGAGGGTGAGCTTGGTCATCGGGACCTGATGGACGACGTAGTCGGCGAGCGAGCCATCGTCGCGGGGGTCGACGTCGTAGCCCGCCTTCTCGAGGTTGCGCTCGTCGAACGCGTCCTCGTTCAGGATGAGGGTCCCGCCCGACCGGAGCCGATCGAGCTCGCTCTTGAGCGCCGCCGGGTTCATGGCGACCAGGACGTCGGGCGCGTCGCCCGGGGTGTGGATGTCGTGATCCGAGATATGGACCTGGAACGCCGACACACCGGCCAGCGTCCCCTGTGGTGCCCGGATCTCGGCCGGGAACTCCGGCAGGGTGGCCAGGTCGTTTCCGGCCAGGGCGCTGGCCGAGGTGAACCGGTCACCGGTCAGCTGCATGCCGTCGCCCGAGTCGCCGGCGAATCGGATCACGACGTGATCGAGCTCGGTCTCGATCCGTTCGGCTGTATTGGTCACGTCTTCCCCTAGATCTCGGGCTCGACCGCTCGAACTGGCAGCCCAGCACCGTTGCTGGAGGTGTCACCGCGCCGGCCGGACGTGCTGCCCAGTTGCGGCCGTCGTGGCTCATCACGTAGTAACACGATGACACCCTTACATCGTCCGTACGAATCGGAGACGGCACCACCGTAGCGGGCTGCGCCGGCGAATCGGCACCGTCTCCCACGACCCGGCCGATGGTGGCGGGTGACCCTCCCACCGGCACCGGTCACCCCGGCTGGGACCGATCGCGGAGGTCGATCGTCGGCGGTCGTCGACGGAGTGCGCCGAGCTCTCCGAGATTGCCGATCAACAGGACCACCGCGGCAACCGCCAACGCTGCGCCGAGGGCCACGAGGCTGACGGCCACGACGCTGACGAAGCCGAACAGGGCGGCCAGGGCGACGTACAGCACCGAGAGCCGGGCGGCGGCGTTGAACCGCCGCCGGACCAGCTGCTCGAGGACGGTGAACGATGCGGCCGCGGCCAGCAATGGACCCAAGGCCCGCACCTCGGAGAGGACGAGCGGGGCGGCGACGGCCACCATCATCAGCGGGACACTGACCGCCGCCCAGATCGCCAGCACCCACCCGCCGTCCCGGGGCCGGGCGATCGGCACGGCGGGGCGGATCAGGTGGTCCCGTAGCCCCGGCCGATCGACGTCGCCCTGCTCGACCCGGCGTCGGAGGTCGAGGAGCTCGGTGCGGCGCCGCAGGAGCGAGCTGATCGCGTCGCCCGATGACCCGCCGTCCCCGCCGTCGCCGCCGACGAGCGGCTGGAGCCTCGAGCGATACCGGAGCTCCTCGTCGAGGCCGGCCAGCCCGGCCTCGATCGATGCCAGCCGGGCCGCCGGGTCGGAGAAGGACGGCGGGGCGGTGCCGTGCAGTCCGGCGAACCCGACCGGGTCGGCCCACGAGAGCCGGACGTCGCCGCTCCGCTCGAACTTGGGGCCGCCCGGTCCACGCTCGCTGTTGAGGGGATCGCCGGTGTCGAGCCCCCACAAGCCTCGGAAGGCGCCGAGCCACGGCTCGGTCTCGTCGAGATGCTCGAGCCGCCACGTGGTGATCTCCGCACCGTCGCCGACCGCGGCGTCGACGAAGGGGGCACCGAGCGCCGGACCCATCCCCTGCTCGGGCTCGGCGTCCCGGATCCGCAACGCCAGACGGGTCAGACGGCGGAAGCGGAGCAGCGGTCGCAGGGCCGGGATGTCGATCCGGTTGATGTAGTCGCCGGGACGGAAGAAGAGCGCGTGGGAACCGGCGGCGGCGAACAGCACCGGGCGGTCGCCATGGCGGACCAGCTCGGGATCGTCCCAGTGCCGACGCAGATCGGGACCGCGGTTCTCGTGGCTCGACGCCGCGACCCACACCGGGGTGGCGTCGGCCGGGTCGCAGTAGACCCATGCCTGCTCCCAGTCGCCCTCGTGGTCGTTGACCCCCCGGTAGCCGCTCCGCCAGTCGTTCATGACGTAGAAGAAGGCGTAGTGGAGCACCAGCCAGTCGCCGACCGGTACCACCCGTGCGTAGCAGACCGGTTGGTGGTGGAGCCCCTGCCGCTCGGCCTTGAGGGAGGCAGCGACGGTCGTCAGGCGAGGGGTGGTCGGCCGCACGACGACGCTCAACAGGAACAGAGCATCGAGGAGGCGCCCGAAGAACCCGACCCTTCCCAGCCGAGGGCCGAGCAGTTTGCCGGCCAACCGTCGGGCCTCCTCCGAGACCACCGACCGACGATCGGTCTCCGACACGAACCTGAGGTGGGTGTCGGGTCCGTGGCGATGGTCGAGGTCGGCGAGCACGACGTCGCCGGGGGCTCCCGCTTCGACGTCGCCGACGATCAGGGCGCTGGCGGCCACGTAGTCGTCGACGGCGACCGGGAAGAACAGCTCCCGATGATCGAAGCGGAGGACCGGGAGGTGACGGGTCAGCAACGCCTCGTGGTCGATCCCTTCCATGTCCTTGACCTCGGATCTCCTCCCCCGCCGGACCTGCATGGTAGGAGCCGACGTGGCCCCGGGCGCGCCGAGGGGCGCCGGCCGTCGGCCGGCGCCCCTCGAATCCTCGGCTCTACTGCTCGGGGATGCGGAGGACCTGACCGGGGTAGATCAGATCGGGGTTGGTCAGCATCGGGCGGTTGGCCTCGAAGATGACCGGGTACTTGCTGGCGTCGCCGTAGTGGGCGAGCGCGATCTTGGAGAGGGTGTCGCCCCTGACCACGACGTGGAACTCGGATTCCTCGGCCGGCTCGGCGATCTCGATGTCGTCCTCGACCTGGCCGACGTCCTCGGTGTTCCCGATGGCCAGGATGATCTTCTCCCGGGTGGCCTGATCGGCGACCTTGCCGCTGACCGTGGCCCGGCCGTCGTCGAAGCGGACGTCGAGGTTCTCGACCTCGAAGCCGAGGTCCTTCACGTACTTCTCGAGGCCCCGAGCCTTCTTCGACTCCTCGATCCGCTCCATCCGGTCGGCCCGAGCCTGCGCCGACTTGCGGTTCTTGACCCGGTCGGCGATCTCGGCCGCCCGGTCGTCCGACGCCGCCTTGGCCTCGGCGGCGGCCTTGGCCGCGACCTCGGCGGCGCTCCCACCGCTCGGCGCCGCCTTGTCGTCGGCACCGTCGCCGAACCCGATCTTGGCCCCAGCCTCACGCACGAAATCGAACACGCCCATGTGTCACCCACTCTTCTCGGTAGTTGGAGGGATTCAAGGTAGCAGCGACGCGAAGGATTGCTGGGTGACGTGTCGCCTACCCTCGACACCCGGAATACTGTTGGTCGAGCGTCGGGCTCCGACGGGCGCAGGGCGAGCGCGCCCCCGGCGTCGGGTGACCACGGACGTACCGGAAAGCAGCAGTTCGACGAGGTCCCGCACCCGGCCGGGGAGGCCCCTCGTCGAGCGGAGAGGGACCGATGGCCAGCAACGGCCGACAATCGAGGGCTCGACGAGCGAGGCACCACGACCCCGACGTCCTCGCCGTGGCGATGTGCGAGCGAGAGGTCCTCGGCCGATGAGCGGCCCCGGTGACGAACTCGGGATCGCCGGGATCACCGATGCGGTCGAGATCGGGAGCGGTGGATTCGGCACGGTGTACCGGGCCGTCGAGGACGACCTCGGTCGGACGGTCGCCGTCAAGGTCCTCACCGGGAACCTCGACGAGGGTGCTCGCTACCGCTTCGAGCGAGAGCGCCGGGCGATGGGCCGCCTGTCCGGGCATCCCAACATCGTCACCGTGTATCGAAGCGGTTTCACCAACGGGGGCAACGCCTACCTGGTGATGGAGTTCCTCGACCGGGGCTCGTTGGCCGATCGGCTCACCGACGTCGGTGCCATGGGGTGGCAGGAGACCCTCAAGTTCGCCGTGCAGCTGAGCGGTGCCCTCGAAACGTCCCACCGAGCCGGGGTCCTGCACCGCGACATCAAGCCGGGCAACATCCTCCTGTCGAGCCTGGGCAACGCCAAGCTGTGCGACTTCGGCATCGCCCGTCTCCAGGGGGCGCCGGAGACCAAGAGCTCGGTGATCACCGCCAGCCTGTCCCACGCCCCGCCCGACATCGTCAGCGGGGCCCGCCCCGATGCCCGATCCGATGTCTACTCACTGGCCTCGACCATGTTCGAGCTGGTCACGACGTCACCGCCGTTCGTCCGCCCGACCGACGAGTCGATGGTCCCGATCCTGGCCCGCATCACCCAGGATCCGGTACCAACGCTGTCGGAGACCGTCATGCCGGGACCGATGTTCGAGGTGGTCGCGGAGGCGATGAGCAAGGACCCCGACGACCGGCCGCCGACGGCCGCGGCGTTCGCCGAGCGGCTGGTCGAGGCCCAACGTCGGTTGGGCCTCGCGCCGACCCCGATTCCGATCGAGGCGGTCGCGCCGGGGGCCCAGGCCGGGACCTCGGCCGAGCACGTGCCGTTCCCCGAGACCGATTCCGGCCCGCTCCCCGCACCGTCCCAGTTCAGCCCGTCGACGCCGGCCGGATCGGGGGCGACGACCGGGGGCCCGGCCGGGGCCGACGCCGGTCCCCCGGTCACCGGGCCACGCCCGGGCGACACCTCGGATGCCGCAGCGACGATGGTCAACCCGGCCGCAGCGGCCGCCGCCTCCGGTGAGATGGCAGCGGCCGACGCCACCATGATCTCCAGCCGACAGGACCCGGCGGCGTGGGCGCCGCCGGTCGTGAGCGGCCCGGCATCGGACGGGCCGGCGGGCGACGAACCGTCGTCCACGGCTGGCCGGACCCAGTTCTCGGCGCCGCTCGACGAGCCGCCGACACCTCCGCCGACGAGCGACGCCACCGGAGGGGCCCCCGGCCCGGTAGGGGCGACACCCCTGGTCGATCCAGGGGCGGCCATCGGCCCCGACCCCACCTCCGCGGCGCCATCCGGCGGCGCCCGGCCCGGTCTCGCTACCGGCGCGGCCGGTTCCGGTGGCGCCTCGGCCCCGGCCGCTGGCGCCGGGGCCGGCCTCGGTGGCGGATCGGCACCGACGAGCGGCGCCGATCCGGCGGGCGGCATCGACGCCCGGACCAACGTCGACGCCAAGCCGGGTCCAGGGCCCGGCGACCCGCCCCCCGACGGTGGTGACTGGGCCCCACCGGCGACCGACACACCGTCCGGCCGTCGTCCTGGCTGGCTGGTCCCGGTCGGCGTCGCCGCTGCGGTGATCGTCGCCGTGCTGGCCGGCCTGGCCCTGGTGCTCGGCGGCGGGGGCGACGATGGCGGCGACACCGAAGTCATCGGCGACGCCGATCCCAGCGGCGCCACCACCGACACCGGCGGCATCGACGGGGCCGACGGGGCCACCGGCGGAGACGGCGGGGCCGGCTACAGCTACGAGGAGATCTCCGACATCACCGGCTCGATCGTCCTCCAGGTCCCGACGGCGTGGGCCGATCGCGACGACCGCATCGGCTCGACCGGCGAGCGATCGGTGCCGACCCTGGCCGCCGCCCCCCAACTCGAGGACGGCTACTACGGAACGTACAACGTGCCCGGGGTGCAGGTCGCGGTGACCCGGACCACCGAGGCGACCGACTTCGATGCCGTGCTCGAGCGATGGGTCGACCCGAACTGCATCAGCCAGGGCCGGGATGCCCTCTCCTCGCCGTACGTGGGACGCATCGAGCGGTTCACCGACTGCGGCGGCGGCGACACCGCGCTGGTCCATGCGGTGTACGTCACCGGCAACGTTGTGGCGGTGATCCGGGTCCAGATCGTCTCCGAGGACGACCGGACGGCGGCCGACGTGATCCGCAACTCCCTCGAGCTGAACACCGAATACGTACCCGAATGAGCACCGCCCCCGATTCACACTGGGTGTCAGCATGACCAACATCGCCGATCTCACCCCCCAACTGATCGACGCCCAACGCTGGACCGACCAGGACGTCGCGGCGGCCAACCTCCCGATCGTCGACGTCCCACTGGTGACCGTCGGCGGCGGGCTCGGATCGTTCGCCCTGGTCAACACGCTGCGCATCGCCGGGCTCCCGAGCTCGGCGATGCGGGTCCTCACCCCGATCGACCGCCCCGAACAGACCTACCGCTACCTGGCTCGCAACTCCCAGATCCCCGACCACGAGCGGCTTCGATCCGATTCGGCGTCGACGATGGACAACATCTGGGGGTTTCCCAGCTACGCCATCCGGGAGGGCTGGTCGGCCAAGGGGCTCGGCAACAAGCTCAAGCCGTGGTGGAACGTGTTCGTCGAACCGCTGTTCGCCGACTTCTGGACCCCGCAGTCGGGCCAGGTCTACGACTCGGTGGCGAAGGAGGCCGCCCGCATCGGCTGGCACGACATGACGGTGAAGGGCCTTGTCCGCATGGTCCGCCCTCGTCACGGAGGCGGGTACTTCACCGTCCTGACCCCACCCCAGGGCGCACCCCCACCCCCCGGCCATGGCCCGACGAAGCGGGTCGTCTACCGATCGAGTCACGTCCACCTGGCGGTTGGCTATCCGGGGGTCAAGTTCCTACCCGACCTCCAGCAGTACCGGCAGAACCACCAGGACTTCTCCCGGGTGGTCAACGCCTACGAACCGCACGACTTCGTGTACGAGGAACTGCTGCGCCGGCCGAGCACGGTCATGGTCCGGGGCAGCGGGATCGTCGCGTCACGCATCCTGGTCCGGCTCCTGGAAGACCGGGAACGGCGTGGCGCCCAGACCACGGTGCTCCACCTCTTCCGCACGTACGTCCACGGACCCCAGGGCGACAGCTCCCGGATGCGCCGCAAGGGCGCCAATGGGTTCGCCTACCAGGGGTTCAACTACCCCAAGGCAGCCTGGGGCGGGCAGCTCAAGAACCAGCTCGAAGCCCTCGAAGGAGCCGAGCGAGCGGAACTGATCCGGGTGATGGGCGGGACCAACACCCCCTACCGCCGGCCCTGGGAGCGACTGCTCGACAACGGGCGCAAGGGCGGGTACTACCAGCAGTGGATCGGGCAGGTCTCATCGGTCGAGCCGGGCCCCAACCAGACGATCACCACCACGATCGTCGACCCGGAGAGCCGGACGATCCAGCTCGGAGCCAACTTCATCATCGACGCCACCGGCCTCGAGTCGGACATCTCCGAGCACCGGCTGCTGTCGGATCTGCTGACCTTCGGGGGCGCCGGCCGGAACCCCTCGGGGCGGCTCGACGTCGAACGATCCTTCGAGATCCGGGGAACCCGCAACGAGCCAGGCCGGATGTATGCCTCGGGGTCGTCGACCCTCGGCGGCTACTACGCCGGGGTCGACTCGTTCCTCGGCCTCCAGTACGCCGCCCTCGCCATCGCCGACGACCTGGCGACGATCGGGTTCGGGAAGCGCATCGGGGTCGGCCGCTCGATCGGCCAGTGGCTGCGGTGGGCTCGCAACAAGCCGATCCCGGCCTGATGGCTACGATGTCGGACGCCGGCACCCCGTCGGCTCGGATCCCTGGTGCGCAACGATGACTCCAACCCTGATGGGCCGAATCCAGACCCGGTTCTTCCTGCTGTTCACGGTCGGGTTGCTGTGGACGGCGTTGATCGTGCCCGTGCTCCCCAAGGGCGGGGCGACGGTGATCGAGCTCTACATCGTGGCGATCATCGCGCTCGTCGTCGCTGCGGTGGTCGGCATCGCCTGGGAGTTCCTCTACCACCTGATCCAGCAGTACCGATGGGAGAAGGACTGGCCGATCCTGCTCGGGCTCCTGGTCGGGATCCCCGAGAGCATCACCACGTTCCTCGTCGTCGACGCCATCGTCATCGGCGGGCCGGCCCTGGTCGGCTTCTTCATCCACTTCCTGACGACGTGGCTCGTCGTGTGGTTGGTGGCCAACGGCCCGATGCGGGTCATCTTCCTCCGATGGCGGTACCGGGGCGGGCGGATCGTATGACCGGACCAGCCGACTCCGCCGGGAGGTCGATGTGCTGACCAGCATCGCCGACTACGAGTTCGTCCAGACGCTCGGCGAGGGGAGCCACGGCACCTTCTGGCTCGCCCGGTGCCCCGAGCGCCTCGGCCTCGGCCTCGACTACGTCTCGGTCAAGACCCTGGCCCACAACGCCACCGACGAGGATTTTGCCCGCCTGGTCGAGGAGTTGCGGCACTACGTGGCGGTCCCATCGAGCGAGCTGGTCCCGCTCTATGACGTGGGTCAGCAGGGCTCAATGCTCTACTACGCCGGGCAGTACTTCCCCGACGGCTCCCTCGACAAGCCGGCCCGACCGTTCAGCCAGGCCGGGGTCCTCTCGGCGATGGCCGACGCGGCCCTGGCCGCCCACGCCCTGCACGAGTCGGGGATCGCCCACCGGTCGATCAAGCCGGGCAACGTCATGATCGACGGCGAGCGGGCCAAGCTGGGTGACATCAGCCTCGCCCACGTCCTGAACCCGGGCCAGACCGTCACCGGCCTCGACCATGTCGGCTCGCTCGGCTACCTGGCCCCGGAGCTGGTCGCCGGGGGCCAGGCGGCGTCGCGAGCGACCGATATCTGGGCGCTGGGGGCGACTCTCCACAAGGTCCTGACCGGTCGGCCGGTGTACCCGGAGATCCCCGACGCCAGCCTGCTCGAGTCGCTCCGGCACCTGCTCGACTCCGAGCCGACGTTGAACGAGTCGCTCCGGCCCGACGAACGGGCGCTGATCTCCCGCTCGTTGGCTCCCGACCCGGCCGACCGACCGTTGACCGCGTTGGAGTTCGCCGAAGAGGTGGCGGCCATCGCCGCCAAGGTCTCGCAGGGGGGACGGTAGCCCGTGACCGACATCGACCTCCCCCCCGGCGTCGTCCACGACGGTGCCGGCGTCGTGGCCCGGTGGCCCGGCGTCGTGGTCGTCATCCCCCACGACCCGTCCCACACCGAAGCCGTGGCCGAGATGTTCGCCGAACTGGGGACCAACCCCGACCCGGCCGACGTCGTCCGGGCGATCCGGGAGCTGACGATCGATCAGGTCACCCTGACCGCCGCCGCCTACCTGATGTCGGCCACCGGCGGCCCGCTGGCCTTCGCCCACGGCTCGACCGAAATCCTGGTCGACGACCAGGTGACCCTGAGCGGCGACGGCGGCCCCAACGAGATCCACATCAACGCCGGCAATCGGTTCACCGTCCGCTCGAACGGGGATGGCGCCAACGACCCGCTGGCGCCCTCAGACCTCCGCCGGGGCGTGACCCCGGGCGGGGGGATCACGCTCGGCGAGGTCCGAGTCCGGACCACCGATCTCTCGCCGCCCCCGCTCGACGCCACGCCCCGACCCCCGGCGCAGATCACCGGAGGCGACGACGACCCGGCGACGAGCGTCAGCCCCCGGGCGATCCCGGTGCCCGACGCCCAACCGGAGAAGATCGAGGTCCCGTTCCGGTCGGAGCTGCTGGTCGGCGCTGGCGTGCCGACGCTCGCCCCCCGGCCGGCGCTGGCCATCGCCCAACGCCCGGCACCGACCGGCGACGAGGTCACCGCCCCGGAGCCCAAGGGGGGCGACAGGCGGGTCGTGGCCGGTGCGACCGAGGTGGTCGCACCCCAACCCGAGCCCGAGCGGGAGCCGCTACCGGCCGAGCCGTCGACGCCGGCGGAGGACGAGGGCGTCGTCGTGCAGGGGATCCGGTGCATCAAGGAGCACTTCAACAACCCCAACGCGGCGTTCTGCATGATCTGCGGCATCTCGATGGTCCAGCAGACCCACACCCTCGTGGCCGGACCGCGGCCGCCGCTGGGGTTCGTGGTGTTCGACGACGGATCGACGTTCGGGCTCGACCGGAGCTACGTCGTCGGCCGAGAGCCAGGCCAGACCGGCGACCGGCACACCGCTCCCCTCACCATCCAGGACAACAACGAGACGTTGTCCCGTCGCCACGCCGAGATCCGCCTGATCGAGTGGATCGTCCACATCGTCGACCTCGGCTCGACCAACGGAACGTTCATCTGGGACTCGGTCAACAACCGGTGGAACCAGATCCCGGTCAACCAACCGATCCCGCTCGCCTCCGGCGCGACCGTGGCGCTCGGCCGTCGGACGTTCGTGTTCGAGAGCGCCACCCGGTGACGGCCGGGCGGTGATCCTCAGCCGGTGACGACGCCGTGGTCGACCAGGACCCGGCGGGCATCGTCGACCCCCCGGGCCAGATGAGCCCGGATCCCCACCCCGGCCGCCCCGTCGACGTTGACCTGGTTGTCGTCGACGAACAGGACTTCGGCGGCCGGCCGGTCGAGGTCGGCCAGCACCGCCTCGAAGATCGCGGCGTCCGGCTTGACCAGGCCCAGTCGGTAGGACAGGTAGCACCGATCGAAGAGGTTCCTGACGATCTCACCGTCGATCTGGTGGTCCCAGTGCAGGGCGTTGGTGTTGCTCAGCACTCCGGTCACGACGGCATCGGGCACGGCTCGGACCAGCTCGGCGGCACCGGGGAACAGGCCTCGAGGAAACCGACCGAACCGCTCGACGACATCGTCGGGGCTCAACGACAGGTCGAGCTCGGCGACGAGGCCGACGCCGAACTCCTCGACCGAGCACTCGCCCCGCTCGAAGGCCCGGACCGTGGGGCTTGCCAGCCACCGGGGCCAGAACTCCTCGGCCGAGATCGACACCCCGAGAAAGTCCTGGAGCGGCCCCAGCTCGACCAGGACCCCTCCCATGTCGAACAGCACAGCGGTGATCCCGCCCGGCGATAGGTCATTGGGCACCCGGTGAGGATAGGGCGGCGGATCGACTCACCGATCGTGCCCGTGGGGCCTACGACACCTTCGTCACACTTGGGTTCAGCGAGCGACCACCAGCGCCGAAGAAGAGAGCATCACGGTCGCAGGACGCGGACCCGCCCCCGACAAACGCGGCGGGTCCCAGGAACGGCGTGGTTCGGCGGAGGCGGCCGCCGAACCACGCCACGAACGCTGTCCGGGGCCGACTACGGTGACCGGGATGCAGTCTCTCGAAGGCAAGACGGCGGTCGTCACCGGAGCGGCGAGCGGGATGGGCCTGGCGTTCGCCAAGCGGTTCGCTCGGGCCGGGATGAACGTGGTGCTCTCCGACGTTGAGGAGCCGGCCCTGGCCGATGCGGTGGCCGAGGTGGCGGCGATCGGTCCCGCCACGGGCGTGATGGCCGACGTGTCCGACGCCGAACAGGTCGATGCGCTGGCCGCAGCGGCGATCGAGGCCCACGGTCAGGTCAACGTGGTGTGCAACAATGCCGGCGTGGCCGGCGGCACCCTCACCGTCGGTCCGGGCGACATCGCCCTGGCCGACTGGAAGTGGGTGCTCGACGTCAACCTGTGGGGCGTCGTCCACGGCCACCGGGCCTTCCTCCCCCACCTCCTGGAACACGGCGACGGTCACATCGTCAACACCGCCTCGATGGCCGGTCACTTCCCCGGCCACAGCGCCTACTCGGCGTCGAAGTGGGCCGTGGTGTCCCTGTCGGAAGGCCTCTACCACGACCTCAAGGCCCGCGGCTCCTCGGTCGGCGTGTCGTGCCTGTGTCCCGGCTGGGTCGACACCCGGATCGCCGAGTCCTCCCGCAACCGACCGGAGTGGGCGGCCCCCGACGCGCTGGCCACGCCCTCGGAGGAGGCCGAGGCCCGCATGGCGGTGGTCCGAGAGGCGCTGGCGTCGGGCATGGCTCCCGACGACGTGGCCGACCTGGTCCATGACGCCATCGTCGAGGATCGGTTCTGGGTGTTCACCGACATGACGATGGTCGCCGGGCTCGCCGCCCGGTTCGCCGCCGTCCTCGACGCCCGCAACCCCGACCCGATGCCCCGCCTGACCGGAGACTGAGCCGATGACGAGCAACTCCCCTGGGTCGACCTTCGATCCGTCGCAGGTCCGGGCCGCCGTGTTCGACATCGGCGGCGTGTTCCTCTATCCCGCGTACCGGCCGGTCGAAGCCCTGCTCCCCTCGGTCGGGATCGCCCCGCCGGCCGACGACGCCGCCTACCGGAGCGCCCACCACGCCGCCGTCCTGGCCCTCACCACAGCGGTGCTGGCCTCGGGCGACGACCCGGATGAGACGAACGCCGAGTTCTGGCCGGCCTACGACCACGCCTACGCCGCCAGCCTGGGGGTCGCCACCGACGACCAGGAGCAGGTGGCGACCGCGGTTCGCTCGGCGTGGGACTGGGCCTACGAGGCCAACATCGAGGCGTTCCACCGGCTGGCGGCGACCGGTCTCCCGGTGGCCATCGTCAGCAACAACAACGGCACCGCGGCCGACCAGATGCGAGACCACGGCGTGTGCCAGGTCGGGCCCGGTCCGCTCCCGACGGTGGCGGCCATCGTCGACAGCGGCCTCGAAGGGGTGGCCAAGCCCGATCCGGCCATCTTCCGCCCGGCCCTCGACGCCTTGGCGGTCAGCGAGCCGTCCACCGTGCTCTACGTCGGCGACACGGTTCATGCCGACGTCCACGGGGCCCGCAACGCCGGGATGCAGGTCGTCCAGCTCGACCCGTTCGACCACCATGCCTCGTTCGACCACACCCGCCTGGCCGACCTCGATCGGTTGACCAGGGCGTTGGCCGACGCTCAGCCGTAGGAGCGCCCGAGTCCGGCCTGGGCGTCGTTCTGGATGCCGTAGGGCGGGATCGGATAGCGGAGCCCGTTGCCCGACAACGCCTCCAATCCGGCGATCGCCTTGGGGAGGAACTCGGGCGGGGTGGCCATCAGCAGCTCGTCGTCCTGCACGCCGCCGTAGCGCCGCTCGGCGAAGCACGGGATCGACACGCTGGGCTCCTTCAGCTTCAGGGCCCGCCCCCACGAGTCGGCACATGCCGACTCGCCGACGCACCCCCACTCGAAGTTCTTGTAGCCCGCCCATTGGAGACCGTTGATCAGCAGGATCATCTGGGCCGGGGTGGCGTAGATCAGGCAGATGTCGGGCGGGTCGAGCCGTCCGGTGACGAGCGGCGAGACCGCCATGGCCTGGTAGGTCCCGTAGGGAACGGTGTGCATGGCGTGCTGGTGGGCGGTCGAGTCCTCCAGCGTCTCGTACCACACGCCGGTCATCCGGGATCCCGACAGCCACTCGTCGTCCTGGGGGTGGAGCCCGATGACGGCGCCGCACTGGGCCCCGACCAGGTCGTCGTTGGTGATGCCGACCGTCCAGTTGAGCCGGGCCGCCATCCCCACGATCTGGTCGGTGGTGTGGATCGTGTCGGGGCGACGGATCCGGGGCACGGCCTCCATCGCCTCGACCGTCTCGAACAGCTTCATCCCGATCGGGGTCGTTCGGAGCCGGAGCAGCCGGTTGAGGTCGTCGACCAGCTTCGTCCAGTCGATCGGGGCGCCGGCCAGGTGGACGGCCTGGCCGGGGTCGGTGCGATCGGCGTCGGGGGCGGTCTCGGTCATGGTGCTCCTCCATCGGCTGGACTGGGGCCCACCTTGCCCTGTGCCCCTGCCGCCGTCCACTCCCGACTCACCGGATCGGATCGAGCCGGCCTCCGCGCCGCCGATACCCGGGCTATGTTCGGAGGCCATGGTCATGATCGTCACCACCGACACCATCCCCGGGCACACCATCACCCAGGCCCTGGGGGTCGCCCAGGGCAACACCGTTCGAACCAAGCACATCGGTCGGGACATCGGCGCCGGTCTCAAGTCGATCGTCGGCGGCGAGCTGGCCGGCTACACCGAGATGATGACCGAGGCCCGAGCCGAGGCGGTCAACCGCCTCACGGCCGAGGCCCAGGCGTTGGGAGCGAACGCGGTGATCAACCTGCGCTACGCCACCGCCGACGTGATGGGGGCGGGGGCCGAGATCCTGGCCTACGGCACCGCGGTCATCGCCACCCCCTCGGCCTGACGACCGAAGTCCGGAGCCGGGGGTCGGGGTCGGCCGCCGGCCGACCCCGACCCCCGACCGTCACGTGAGGCGGAGGGCCTCGGCGGGCACGACCCGGCCGGCCCGAACGGCGGGGACGGCGGCCATGACCAGCGAGGCGGCCAGGCAACCGGCGGCGACGATGGCGAGACCCTGGACCGGTAGCCGGAAGGTGAGGTCCGCCTCGATGGCCGACGACCGGGTCAGGGTCTGCCACGAGCTGAGGATGCCGAGGGCGACGCCCAGCACCAGACCCTGCAGGGCGACGAAGGACGCCTCGATCACGAACGCTCGGCGGATGACCGCCGAGGAGATTCCCAGCGCCCGGAGGACGCCGAACTGGCGCCGTCGTTCCCGGACCGCCCGGATCAGGACGACCCCCAACCCGGCGATGCCGATCAGCAAACCGAGGCCCATGTAGACCTGGAGCAGGTTGAGGAACCCCTCCTGCTCGTCCGTCGCCGCCTCAGCCGCCGAGAGGAACGTCCGGGCGTCGACGCCATCGGCGACCCGGTCGGCGGTGAGCCGGTCGGCGACCGCCTCGGCGTCGGCGCCGGGAACCAGGTCGAGGTAGTACCGGCTCACCGGGGTGTCGGGGTCGACCAATCCGGCGAGGACGGCACCGCCGACCACGACCTCGGAGTCGGTCATCCACGCCTGCTCGGTGGTGCCGGCCACGGTGACGATCATCGAGTCGGGATCGCCCGGCGCAGCCAGGCCGATCCGGTCACCGACGGCGAAGCCCCAGTCCTCGTCGATGATGAGCAATGCCTCGCCGTCGGCGACCGCCGCCCAGACGTCGCCGTCGGTGGCGAAGGCGTCGAGCCGGTCGGTCAGCGCCGGGGGGCCGGCTTCGAGGTAGTCGGCATCGATGCCGCCCACCAGGGCCACGAACTCATCGCCGGTGTCGCTCGCCTCGTCGTCGGCCACCGGCCGCAACGCCACGCTGCCCTGCCGGACGCCGGCCGCGTGGGCGATCGACCCGTCGGCCTCCAACTCGGCCGCGGTCAACCCGGAGGCGTCGTTGAGGTCGAGGTAGATGTCGTAGTCGCCGCCGGCCTGGCGGGCGAACAACGGCGTCTGGGCCTGGAAGACCGCGTTCATCACCAGCATGAACGTGATGGTGAAGATCACCAGCGCGTACATGGCGACCAGCAGGGCGCTGCGGGTCGGGCGGGCCAGCGGCTCGGCCAGGCCCAGCCGGGTCGCCAGATCACCCCGGGAGACGGAGGCGGCCGCGCCGAGCCAGACCCGATCGAGGGCCGCGACGATCACCGTCGCCAGGCCGACCAGGAGGATGCCCTGGATCAGGAAGAGGAAGATCTCCGGCTCGGCCATCGTGTCGGGCATCAGGGCGAACACCATCCCGGCCCACGCCAGCCCGGCCCCGCAGGCGACGACGACCGCCACCCTCGGCGGCACCAGCCGGCTCAGGAGCGGAATCGCCGCCACCGCGGCGAGCACCGGTGCGGCCATGGCGACCGCCGGCGTGTCACCAGCGGTGGCCAGCACGGCCCCGGCGGCGATGACACCGACCGACCCGGCGACCAGCCCCCGCCACCGATGCCCCGACCGGCGGGGGGCCGGGAGCTCCTTGATGGCCCGCACGATGTTGAGATGGGTCATCCGCCAGCTGGTGAGGAGCACCGTCACCTGCGACACCATCAGCCCGATCACCGCGCCCGAGACGAGGCTGGTCGGGACGACGTCGAGCCGCATGGTGATCGTGGCGTCGATCAGGTCGCCGGCCAGCGTCATCACGGCCGCGGCGAGGCCGATACCGACCACCACCCCGACCCCGGCGGCCAGCACCCCGTAGACCGCCCCTTCGAGGGCGAAGGACCGGATCAGATGCCCCCGCCTGAGGCCGACGGCCCGGAGGGTGCCGAGCTCGCTCTTGCGTTCGCCGGCCAGCATCACGAACAGGTTGACGACCAGGAGGATCCCGGCCGCCACGCTGAACCCACCGATCGTGCCGAACAGCTCGGTCTGGTCGGCGGCGACCTCGTCGGCGTCGTCGAGCAGATCCTGCTTGGCGGGAAACACGTCGACCCCCTCGCCCACCGCCTCGGTGAGCGCGGCGACGGCGTCGTCGGTGAGCTCGGCGCCGGTGAAGGTGTCGCCGACGTTGGACACCAGCACCGCGTTCCGGGTCACGGCGTCGGGCTGGGGCAGGAGACCGGTCACCGCTCCGGGGGCGGCGACGATCGGGGCGAAGCCGTTGAGCCCGGAGGCCGGGGCGACACCGGCGACCTCGAAGGCGACGGGCCGGCCCTCGAGGTACACGATCAGCTCGTCGCCGGTGGCCACCCCGAGGTCGTCGGCCACCGTCTGGTTGACGACGACCTGGTCGGCGGCCAGCTCGGTCAACCCGGCGACGGCGTCGGTCGTCCCGGCGTAGGTGGTGGCCGCCGACGGGTCGGCCTCCAGGAACCGCACCTCGGGTTCGACGACCGGATCGTCGCCGGACGATCCGACGGCGAGGTCGAGGTACGTGACCCCGAGCAGCCCGTCGAACAGCGGCTCGTCGGTGGTCGCCGAGGTCGCGGTGGCGTCGGCCGTGGTGACCGCATCTCGCTCGACGACCGGTGCCGGGCCTCGCCCCGCCGCCTCGATAGCCGTGATCGCGGGACCGATGTCGTCGGCTCCGGCCAGGATGACGATCTCGTCGGTCGGTCCCCACCGGTCGATGGCGATGCCCCGGATCGAGGCCCCGAAGCTGTCGCCGATGATGAACGATCCGGTGATGAGCGCGGTGGCGAGAAGGGAACCGACGACGACGAGGACGGCCTCGGCCGGACGGCGGACGATGTTGCGGATGGCGAGGCGGCGGATGGTGGGCCGGAACACGGCGTCGAACAGGATGAACGGCGCCAGGACGGCGAGGATGATGGCGGCGACGATCGTCATCGGACCGCCTCCGCCAGCGGCAGCCGCTCACCGGTGATCAACCCGTCGGTCACGGTGATGACCCGCTGGGCCCGGTCGCCGATCGACGGGTCATGGGTCACCACGACCAGGGTCTGACCCTCGGCGTGGACCTCGCCGAACAGTTCGAGGACGTTGGCCGCGGTGGCCGAGTCGAGGTTGCCGGTCGGCTCGTCGGCCCAGACAACGGCCGGCTCGGCGACCAGCGACCGGGCGATCGCCACCCGCTGCTGCTCACCGCCCGACAGCTCGGCCGGGCGGTGCCGCCGACGGTCGGCCAGTCCGACCCGCCCGAGAAGGGCCTCGGCCCGCCGCCGGGCCTCCGACGGGCGGACCCCGGCCGCCAGCAGCGGCAGCTCGCAGTTCTCGGCTGCGCTGAGGACCGGGATGAGGTTGAAGCTCTGGAAGACGAACCCCATTCGGGCCGCCCGGTGGGCGGTCCGGCGCCGGTCGGACAGCCGGTGGATGTCGAGCCCGTCGATCGCGACCGTGCCCTGGTCGATGTCATCGATCCCCGAGCAGCAGTTCAGCAGGGTCGTCTTCCCGTTGCCCGATGGCCCCATGATGACGAGCAGCTCGCCGGCGGCGATGTCGAGGTCGATCCCCCGGAGGGCCGTGACCTCGACCTCACCGGTCCGGTACGTCTTGTGGATGTTGCGGGCCGACACCAACGGGCCGCCGGTGAGGTCCGAGTCCCCCCGGTCGGCCGGCGTCGAGGCGGTCCGGTTGCGTCGCGTGATCATGGGTCCGAGTCTTGGCCCCGCCCCGCGTGGCGACCATGGGGGCCAACCCCGGAAAGCCCCCCACCGGGCTCAGGGTCGACCCCGGTGCCGGGTCGGGATCCGCTCAGGGTCCCAGCCGGCTCAGATCAGGACTGATCCTCGTCGGGCGGGGGAAACATCGTCTCGAAGAACGTCACCAGGTCGGCCGCCACGTTGTTCTTCTTCATCAGGCCCACCTGGAGCTGGCCGCCGTCCTCGCCGTACTCCCGGGGTTTGTGGACCCCGGAGGGGAACAGACGGGTGAAGCGAACCTCCTGGGAGACCTTGAGGGTCACCGGGCCGAGCTTGGCCACCAGCTCGGGGCCGCCGAACCCCGGGCCCTTGACCGTGGTCAGTTCCCGGATGCCGAGCCGGGCGCAGTGGGCTCGGACCGTGGCCACTTCCAGCAACCGCTGGGCCGGCTCCGGGGGTGGGCCGTACCGGTCGGCCCACTCGGCAGCGATGTCGTCGACCTGGGCCTGGGAGGTGACGGCGGCCAGGCGGCGGTAGGCCTCCAGCCGCTGGGTCTCGGCCGCCACGTAGGTCTCGGGGAGGTGGGCGGCGAACGGGAGGTCGATGGTGATCTCCTCCGGCTCGGCGACGGGGTCGCCGTTGAGCTGGGCCACCGCCTCGATCACCAGTTGGCAGTAGAGGTCGTAGCCGACGGCGGCGATGTGGCCCGACTGGCCGGTCCCGAGGAGGTTGCCGGCGCCCCGGAGCTCGAGGTCCCGCATGGCGATCTTGAACCCCGCCCCCAGCTCGGTGGCCTCGCCGATCGTCTTCAGTCGCTCGTAGGCCTCCTCCGACAGCGCCGCGTCGGGTCGGGTGAACAGGTAGGCGTAGGCCCGCTGACCCGACCGGCCGACCCGGCCCCGGAGCTGGTGGAGCTGTCCGAGGCCGAGCAACTCGGCCCGGTCGACCACGAGCGTGTTGACCGTCGGCATGTCGATCCCCGACTCGATGATCGTCGTGCAGACCAGAACGTCGTAGGAGCCCTCCCAGAAGTCGAGAACGACCTCTTCGAGGCTCCCCTCGTCCATCTGGCCGTGGGCGACGGCGATCCTGGCCTCGGGCACGAGGTTCTGGAGATCGGCCGCCACCTTCTCGATGCTCTGGACCCGGTTGTGGACGAAGAACACCTGGCCCTCTCGCAGGAGCTCCCGGCGTATCGCCTCGGCCGCCGCCCGCTCGTCGTACTCCCCGACGTAGGTCAGGATCGGCTGGCGGTCGGCGGGGGCGGTGTTGAGCAGCGACAGGTCGCGAATGCCGGTGAGGCTCATCTCCAGCGTCCGGGGAATCGGCGTCGCCGACAGCGTCAGCACATCGACGTCGGCCCGGAACTCCTTGATCTTCTCCTTGTGGCCGACACCGAAGCGCTGTTCCTCGTCGACGACGAGGAGCCCCAGCTTGGCGAAGGTGAGGTCGCCGGACAGGATCCGGTGCGTCCCGATCAGCACGTCGACCTCGCCGGCGGCGCAGGCCTCGACCACCGCCTTGGCCTGGGCGTTGGTCAGGAACCGGCTGAGGACCTCGACCCGGATCGGGTACGGGGCGAACCGCTCGGAGAACGTCTGGTGGTGCTGCTGGGCGAGGAGCGTCGTGGGGACCAGGACCGCCACCTGGCGACCGTCCTGAACGGCCTTGAACGCGGCCCGGATGGCGATCTCGGTCTTGCCGAACCCGACGTCGCCGACGACGAGGCGGTCCATGGGAGTGGTCGACTCCATGTCGGTCTTGGTGTCGGCGATGGCCGTCGCCTGATCGGGGGTCAGCTCATAGGGGAAGGCCGCTTCCATCTCGGCCTGCCACGGCGTGTCGTCGGCGAAGACGTGACCGGTCGCCGAACGCCGCTTCTGGTAGAGCACGACCAGCTCCTGGGCGATCTCGGCCACCGCCGAGCGGACCTTGGCCTTGGACTTGGCGAAGTCGGAGCCGCCGAGGCGGTGCAGGGTCGGCGTGTCGCCGCTGGTGAAGGGGCGGATCAGGTCGATCTGATCGGTCGGGAGGTAGAGCTTGTCGTCACCCTTGTACTCGAGCATGAGGTAGTCGCGCTCGTGCCCGCCGATCGCCCGTTTGACCATCCCGGCGAACCGACCGACGCCGTGTTGGTGGTGGACGACGTAGTCGCCGGTCGAGAGATCGTCGAAGAACCCCTCGCTCTGCCGTTTCCGGGGCCGGGCCCGCCGATGGGCTCGACGACGGCCGGTCAGATCGGACTCGGTGAGAACCGCCACCTTGACGTCGTTGAGCACGAACCCCCGCTCGATGGCCGCCACCACGAGGTGGAGCCCCGGGGTGAACACCTCGGGCAGGGTGGTGCCGTGGTCGGCCGGAGCCAGTCCCCAGTCCCGGAGGGTGGCCGAGATCCGGGCCGCCGAGCCGGCGCCGTCGGCCGCCACGATCACCCGGTAGCCGTCGCTGACCAGCTGGGTCACCCGGCCGGTGAGGGCCTCGCCGGGGGCCTCCCATCCGGATCCGGTGAGGACCGCCACATCGGGCCCCTCGGGGACCGCCGTCATGGTGATCGACGGCGCATCGATCGTCGACAGCAGGCGGTCGAAGTCGAGGTGGAGCCGGGGGAAGGAGCCGTCGGACTCCTCGACCGGGTCGCCGCCGTCGCCGTCGCCGTCGGCACCCTCGATCCGCTCGACCCCCCACGTCCGGGCGAGCGAGCGGGCCAGATCGGCCTCCTCGGCCAGCAGGTCCCGACCCCGGTCCCGCATCCGCCGCGGTTCGACGAGCACGATGAGGGCGTCGCTCTGGAGGAGGTCGGTCAGAAGCCGATCCGAGTCCGACACCCACGGCAGCCAGGACTCCATCCCATCGAACTGCTCGCCATCGGCCAGGCGTTGCCACTGCTCCCGGCCCCACGGTTGGGATGATTCCAGCTCGGCGGCCCGGGCCCGGACCGCGTCGGTGAGCAGCAGCTCTCGACAACCGAAGATCTCGACCTCGGCGACGTCGACCGTCGACCGCTGGTCGTTGACCGTGAACTCGCAGAGCCGGTCGACCTCGTCACCCCAGAGGTCGATCCGGATCGGGCTGTCGGCGGTCGAGGGGAACACGTCGATGATCGAACCTCGAACGGCCAACTCGCCCCGATGCTCGACCTGGTGCTCCCGCCGATAGCCGGCCGCCACGAGCTGCTCGACCAGACGCTCTCCGTCGATCTGATCGCCGGCCCCGACCACGATCGGCTCGATGTCGGTCACGCCGGGGGCCAGGCGCTGGATCAGGGCCCGGACCGAGGTCAACACCACCGATGGGCACCGGTCGGGGTCCTGGAGGTGCCAGATCGTCTCCAGCCGACGCCCCATCGTCTCGGTCGCGGGGCTGACCCGCTCGAAGGGCAGGGTCTCCCAGGCGGGAAAGGTCAGCACCTCGTCGGAGCCGAGGTAGAGGCCGAGGTCGGTTGCCAGTCGCTCGGCTTCGGTGGTCGTCGGCAGGGCGACGACCACCGGGCGACGACCGGAGGCGCTGACCAGGCCGGCAATGGCCATCGCCCGGGCCGGCTCGGCCACGGCGCAGACCGTGGCGGCCCGGCCGACGATCCGGACCAGCGCCGGGTCCTCGGCCACGAGGCCGGCGAGGTGGGTGAAGGTCACGGGGAATCCTCCTGGTGCCGGGGGGCGGTGGTCAGGATGTCGGTCGTCGTTGGTTGACCTGGGCCATCGCCCGCTCGACGCCCTCAGCGGTGAGGAGCTCGATGGCGTCGGCGGCCCGCGCCACGGCGTCGGCCAGGATCTCCTGGTCGGCCTTGCCGGGTCGGCGGAGCACCCAGTCGGAACCGGATTGCGACGCCGGAGGCTTCCCGACACCGATCCGCAGACGGACGTACTCGGTGGTGCCGAGGTGGTTGGTGATGGAGCGGAGCCCGTTGTGGCCGGCCAGACCGCCACCCGCCTTGAGCCGGAGCCGTCCGGCGTCGAGGTCGAGCTCGTCGTGCACGACGATGATGTGGTGGGCCTCTTGGATGCCGTAGCTCCGGACCAGCAACCGCACCGACTCACCAGAGTTGTTCATGAACGTCTGGGGGAAGGCCAGCACGACCCGCTTGTCGGCCATGAGCACGCCGGCCGCCAGGGCCCGGGCCTTGCTCTTTCGCAGCTCGGTGCCGGCCCGATCAGCCAGCTCGTCGACCACGTCGGCGCCGACGTTGTGGCGGGTTCCCGCGAACTGCTCACCGGGGTTTCCGAGGCCGACGACGAGGAGATCGGCCGGGGTGCCCTTGCGGCCCGGCTTACCGAGGCGGCGGGCGAACTGGGACACGCTGGCGGTTACTCGTCCCCGCCGCCGTCGCCACCGCCGTCGCCGTCGGCGTCGGCGGCTGCGTCGTCGCCGTCTTCATCGGACTCGTTGGCCGCCATCTTCACCGCCCGGGAGATGATGGGCGACACCACGGCGATTTCGGGGGCGAGGGCGGTGGTCACCCCGTCGGGCAGGTCGACGTCGCGAACCGCCACCCGGCTGTCGAGCGACATCTCCGACACGTCGGCGTAGACCGCGTCGGGGATGTTCATCGGCGAGACCTCGACCTCGAGCTCGAACATGTTCTGCTCGATCATGCCTCCGGCGTTGAGCACCGCCGTCGCTTCACCGCGAATGGTGATGGGAACCTTGACCTTGATCGGGACGTTGGGGTCGACCCGGAGGAAGTCGGCGTGGGTCACCATCCGCTTGATCGGGTCACGCTGGACGGCTCGGACGATGACCGTCTCGGTGCCGTCACCGTCGAGATCGAGGGTCAACACGGTGTTGAGCCCCGACTCGTTCTTGAGCGCGTCCCGCAGCTCGGCGTAGGCGACCGTGACGGCGATCGGGTCCTGGTCTCGGCCGTAGATGACGCCGGGGAGCTGGCCCTCGGCCCGCAGCCGTCGAGCTGGGCGGCTGCCCAGCTCCCGGCCGGTGGAAGCGGTAACGACGGTCTGGTTCATCGCAGACGATCCTTCGCGAGAGTCCTCAGGGCGTCATGGCCGGCCGACGGTCGGGCTCGCACCTCGGCCCAGGGCGGGCCAAACGCCGGCATTCCATACTAGCGGTGGCGCCGGCCATCTCCCCTTGCGGGGCGTCAGGCGTGGTTGTGGCCGTCGAAGATCTGGCTGACCGAGAGGTCCTCGAACACGGCCCGGATGGCGTCGGCGATGATCGGTGACACCGAGCGAACCTCGAGCTTGTCGAACCGCTTCTCGGGCCCCATCGGGAGCGTGTCGGTCACGATGACCCGATCGAGGACCGAGTTCTTGAGGCGGTCGATGGCCGGTCCGCTGAACACCCCGTGGGTCGCCGCCGCCGTCACCTCGACTGCGTTCCGCTCGACGAGCAGCTCGGCGGCCTGGCAGATCGTGCCGGCGGTGTCGATCATGTCGTCGATGAGCACGCACCGGCGGCCGGCGACGTCACCGATCACGTCCTTGGCTTCGACCATGTTCTTCTTGGTCCGCCGCTTGTGGACGATGGCCAGGTCGGCGTGGAGCTGCTGGGCGTATCGCTCGGCGACCTTCACCCGGCCGGCATCCGGCGAGACCACGACGAGATCGTCGCCCAGGTCGCCGAGTCGGTCGACGAGGACCGGCATGGCGGTCAGGTGGTCGACCGGACCGTTGAAGAACCCCTGGATCTGACCGCTGTGGAGGTCGACCGAAACCAGCCGGTGAGCTCCGGCGGCGACGAACAGGTCGGCCACCAGCCGGGCCGTGATGGGCTCACGACCTTCGGCCTTGCGATCCTGGCGGCCGTAGCCGTAGAAGGGCATCACCGCCGTGATCCGCTTGGCCGACGCTCGCCGGGCGGCGTCGACCATGATCAGGTGCTCCATGATGGCGTCGTTGACCGATCGGCCCTCGAACTCCCCATGGCTCTGGACGATGAAGACGTCGGAGCCGCGGACCGACTCGCCGAACCGGCAATGGGTCTCTCCGCTGGCGAACTGGCTCACGTGGGCCTCGGTCAAGCCGACACCCAGGCTCTCCCCGATCAGCTCGGCGAGCTCGACGTTGTGTCGGCCGGCGAAGAGATGGAGCTCTTTTGTCGTGACAACTTTCATGGGTCCCCCACCCGATCAGGACGCCCCCGTCCGGAACGAGGGGGCATCGGCATCCGAGTTCGGCCCGGGATCGTCGACATCGAGGATCTAGGTCGCCGGGCCACCAGCATAGAACGGACCGGTCGTGGTCCCAGAACCCACGTCCGAGCCCGGCTGGAGCACAGCGTAGGGCCCGACGTCGCAATCGTCGCCGATCGTGGCCTGACGAGCCGTCGTCTGTCCGATTCGGGTGTTCCGCCCGACCTGGCACCGGTCGAGTCGGACGTCCGGTCCGAGCTCGCATCCTTCGCCGATCGTGGTCGTCCCCTGGAGCATCGTCCCGGGAAAGATCGTGACGTCGGTGCCGAGTCGGACGGTGGCGTCGATGTAGGTCCGGTCCGGGTCGACCATCGTCACACCCATCGAGAGCCAGTAGCGATTGGTCCGGCGCCGCAGCTCGGCCTCGGCCTCGGCCAGTTGGAGCCGGTTGCCGACCGGGGTCAGGTCCTGGATCGGTTCGACGAGCGCCGTCTCGCAGGCGTGACCCGAACTGACCAACACCTCGACGACACCGGAGAGTCGGAGACCGCCACCGTGACCAAGGCGATCGTTTCGACCGAGCGGGTCGTCGGCGCCGGTGCGGCGGATCGCCGGAGCCAGCAGGCCCCGCCGGATGCAGAACACGCCGGCCGCAACCTCGACCGTCGTCCGCTCGGGTTCGGTCTCGTCTGCCGAGTCGCCGGGCCAGGCCCGGTCGATGCCCGGCTCGTCATCGATCGGGCGGAGGGCGCTGAGCCGTCCGTGACGGTCGCGGACGATGTGGTCGAAGCCGTCCGGGATCGGCCCGTCGGCATCGACGGCGACCGTCAGCACCGTGCAGGCGGCGCCGGCCTCGGTGTGGGCCGCCACGAGCTGCTCGATCATGGCCGGACGCAGCAGCGGCAGATCGGACGGAACGATCAGGAGATCCTCGTCGTCGTTGAAGTCGTCGAATCCGCTGAGCCCGATGAGGACGGCGTCGCCCGTCCCCCGATCGATCTTCTGCTCGACGAAGCGGACCGGGAAGCCCGGCGGATCCTCGAGGAGGCGCTTGGAGATGCGGCCTCCCTCGACGCCGGTCACGACCACGCCTTGGCGGACCCCGGCACCGTCGAGGGTGTCGAGCACGTACGACCCCATCGCCCGACCGCAGAGGAGGTGGATGGGCTTGGGCCGGGCCGAGCGCATCGGGGCGCCAGAGCTCGTGGCGACGACCAGACCGGAGATCGATCGTTTGCTCATGATGTCCTTCGGAGGGTTGTCCGGCGCCGTGGCTTCACAGCCTCGCCCAGCCGGGCCGTATCCCCAAATCTAAGCCGCCGAGTCGGTCGGGCGTCGGATACCACCCTCGAATCGGCGACGGGTGCCAAAAGACCACAAAGGCCGGACGCACGTGGCGACCGGCCTCTGCGGCATCGGGGGAGATGCCGCTCCATCGGCGCTCGGGCCGCCGACGTGAGCGGTCGGCCGAGCCCGGAGGTGTGGTGGGTTCGCGGGGCAGGGCTCGAACCTGCAACCCCCAGATTCAAAGTCTGGTGTTCTGCCAGTTGAACTACCCGCGA
Organism: Acidimicrobiales bacterium; assembly: GCA_965262175.1. Taxonomy (GTDB): domain Bacteria; phylum Actinomycetota; class Acidimicrobiia; order Acidimicrobiales; family SZUA-35; genus CADEDH01. The sequence continues at coordinate 780,199 of CBDHES010000002.1, forward strand.
GCGGTGATCGGCCGACACCGATCGCCCGTCGACCACCCCCCACGGTAGCCGGTGGGCCGGACCGATGGCGGCCGATCCGGCGACCACCCCGGGTGGGATGGAACGGATCGACGGCTAGTCTGCTTTCCGGCATGGGATCGCTGATCAAGAAGCGCCGCAAGCGCATGCGTAAGAAGAAGCACCGCAAGCTCCTGAAGCGGACGCGGGTGCAGCGCCGGAACAAGTAGACCGATCGGTCGGGGATCTTACGATCCCCAGGACCTCGGCACGGTGCGTACCACCACGTGCCCCGGACCGGGGTGGGCGCCTTCGACGAACCAGGTCGACCCGCTTCCGGCCAGCTCCGGTCGCTGGCCGGTCGCTTCGGCGAACGCGTCCCGGTAGCGGCGCAGCTCGGGGACGACATGGAGGGCCGCCGGTTCCAGGTCGTTGGCCCCTCGGCCGAGCGGCCCGCCCAGCTCGTCCCACGCTTTGAACACCTCGACCGTTGAGCACTCGAGTGGCGGCGTGTACAGCGTCAGGACCCGCTCCTCGTAGGGCATCGGGTCGATCCGCTCGCCGGCTCCGGTGACCCGGGCCCGACCTCCGATGAGGCAGAAGGCGATGTCGGACCCGATGGCCACCACCTCCACCGGGTCCTCGAACCCGGCCCAGCGGAGGACGGCGGCGGCGTCGGCCGAGCCGCCGCCGAGGCCGGCCTTGCTGGGGATGTTCTTGACCAGTCGGACATGTGCCGTGCGCTCGGCGTAGGCCAAGGCGTGGGCCACCAGGTTCTGATCGTCGGCCGGCACGTCGGGCGTGGCCCCGATCAGCTCGATCGTCGTCTCGGGGGCCTCGGTGACGGTCAACTCGTCGTGGAGGTCGACGGTGACCATCTCGGCGTCGATCTCGTGGAAGCCATCGTCCCGGAGGCTGAGGACCCGGAGGCTCAGGGTCAGCTTGGCCGGGGCCTTCAAGGTCACGCTCATGCTCCGGAGCCTAGCGACGTTGCTCGACGTGGTTCGCGACCGCACACCACTGTTCGAGCGTGAGATCCTCGGCCCGAGCGGTGGGGTCGACGCCGGCCGCGGTCAGGCCCTCGACGGTGATCAGCGGTGCCAGGGACCGGCGGACCATCTTCCGCCGTTGCCCGAATCCCGACCGGACCACGGTGGCCAGCGCCCCGGGGTCGACGTCGTACGGCGGCTCGTCCCGCCGGTCGAGTCGGACCAGGACCGAGTCGACCTTGGGTCGGGGGAGGAAGAGGTCGGGAGCGACCGAGGCGACGATCCGGCCGGTGACCCAGTACGCGGCCAGGATCGACGGGATGCCGGCGGTGCGGCTACCGGGCTCCGCCACGAGGCGCTCGCCGGCTTCCCGCTGGACCATGACGAGCCACGACACCAGCGCCGGCTGGGATGCCAGCAGATCGAGGATCAGCGGGGTGGCGATGTTGTACGGGAGGTTGGCCACCACCTTCCAGGGGTGGTCGCCGAGCACCGCCGCCCAGTCGAGCTCACGCACGTCGCCGTGATGGATCCGGACCCCGAGACCCTCGGTGACCTCGGTGAGGGCCGGGATCAGGTAGCGGTCGATCTCGACCGCCACGACCTCGGCACCCGCCGCGGCGAGGCCGACGGTCAACGAGCCGAGACCGGGGCCGATCTCGATGACCCGATCCTCGGGGCCAACGTCGGCCAGGCGGACGATCTTGTCGACGGTGCCGGGATCGCAGAGGAAGTTCTGCCCGAGTGCCCGGCTGGGGGCCAGCTCGTACCGATCGAGGAGCTCCCGGACCCGGCGGCGGGTCAACGGCTCGGCCACCGGGCGGTCAGATCCGATACAGGGCTCGGCCGTTGGCGGTGGTCGCCGCCGCCAACTCGGCGACGTCGACGTCGAGATGGTCGGCCAGGAACTCGCCGACGACGGCGACGTGGGCCGGCTGATTGGGCTTGCCCCGGTGGGGAACGGGCGCCAGGTACGGGGAGTCGGTCTCGACCAGCATCCGATCGAGGGGGGTGATGGACGCGGCGTCGCGGAGGTCGCCGGCCGATCCGAAGGTGACGATGCCGCTGAAGGACAGCATCGCCCCTCGCGCCAGGCACTGCTCGGCCTCGGCCGGCCCGCCGGTGAAGCAGTGGAAGACGGTCCGGGCCGGGACACCCTCGGCGTCGAGGATGGTGAAGGTGTCGTCCCACGCGTCGCGACTGTGGATCACGAGCGCCAGGTCGCGCTCGTGGGCGAGCCGGATCTGCTGACGAAACACGTCGGCCTGGTCGTTGCGGGGCGAGTGGTCGTAGTGGTAGTCGAGCCCGCACTCCCCCACCGCCACGACGCTGGATCGGTCGAGCAGCTCGACCAGGCCCTCGGTGCCGCCGGCGGCGTCGTGAGGGTGGACGCCGGCGGTCGACCAGACATTGTCGAAGCGGTCGGCGATGGCCGACGCCGACGCCGAGTCGGCCACCGTGCAGCCCACGGTGAGCAGCCGGTCGACCCCGGCTTCCCGGGCCTCGGTGACGGCATCGGCTGGCTCACCCTTCATCGTGGTGAGGTGGCAGTGATTGTCGAACCACATGGTCGGGCTCCCGTCAGCCGTCGGCCCGGACATCGAGCCGGGGGAACAGTGGCTCGCCGCGTTCGAGTCGAGCTCCGCCGGGGTAGAGGCCCCAGGCCACATCGTCGGGGACCCGACGCTCGGTCGGGCTCCCGTCGAGGCCGATCGCCTGCCACAGCCGCTCCGAGGCCCGGGTCAGCGCCGGGCTGGCGAGGATGGCGGTGATCCGCAGGACCTCGAGGGCGTCGCCCAGTACCCGAGCGACCTCCTCGGTCCCGGCCTCCATCTTCCACGGCTGATGCTGTTCGAGATAGGCGTTCGTCTCCCGCACCAGGTGCCAGGTGGCGTCGAGGGCCACCGACGGTGCCATGGCCTCCCAACCGGCGACCGTCGCCGCCAGCGACTCGGCGGCGACCGCGGCCAGCGGGCTCTCGGGGGCGGGGGCGGGGGCGACCCCGTCGCACTTCTTCCCGACGACGGTGACCACCCGGGAGAGGAGGTTGCCGAGGTTGTTGGCCAGGTCGGCGTTGTACCGGGTGACCATCCCCTCGTAGCTGAAGTCGCTGTCGGGGCCGAAGGACACGTCGCGCAGGAAGTGGTAGCGGAACCCATCGACGCCGAACTCGGCGGTCAGGTCGGATGGGGCGATCTGCGTCAGGCCGGTCTTCGACAGCTTCTTACCACCGAGCAGGAGGAACCCGTGGACGTTGACCTGGCGGGGCGGCTCCAGGCCGGCCGCGATCAGCATCGCCGGCCAGTAGACGCAATGGAATCGGAGGATGTCCTTGCCGATCACGTGGTGGACGGCCGGCCACCACGTGGCGAAGGACTCCTCGTCGTCACCGAAACCGACCGCGGTCGCGTAGTTGATCAGCGCGTCGTACCAGACGTAGAAGACGTGGGCCGGATCCCACGGGACTTCGACACCCCACGAGATCGACGTCCGGGTGATCGAGACGTCCTCCAGGCCCTGCTTGACGATGCCCAGGGCTTCGTTCCGCTTGCCGTCCGGGAGGACGGCCCCGCTGGTCAGCCAGTCGGTGAGCTCGTTCTCCAGCGCCGACAGCTTGAAGAAGTAGTTGTCCTCCTCGAGCCACTCGACCGGGCGCTCGTGGATCGGGCAGGTCTCGTCGGGGCCGAGCTCGTCGGGGCTGTAGTAGGCCTCGCAGGCGACGCAGTAGTGCCCGGCGTAGGTGCTCTCGTAGATATAGCCCCGATCACGGACCCGGCAGAGCAGCTCCTGGGTGGCCCGATGGTGGCGGGGCTCGGTAGTGCGGATGAACTGGTCGTAGGCCACGTCGAGATCGGCCCAGGTGTCGCGGAAGCGCCGGCTGGTCAGGTCGGCGTGGGCCTGGGGAGAGAGTCCGTTGGCCTCGGCGGCCCGCTGGATCTTGAGCCCGTGCTCATCGGTCCCGGTCAGGAACATCGTGTCGTCGCCGAGCAGCCGGTGCCACCGGGCGATGGCGTCGGCCGTCACCGTCGTGTAGGCGTGCCCGATGTGGGGCGCGTCGTTCACGTAGAAGATCGGCGTCGTGATGTAGAAGCGGCCCATCGGATCAGGCTACCGCCGAGGCCCCGACGGCCCTGGCCCTTTCCCACCGTCTGGGCCCCTCAGCCAACCGACCGAAGGTCGAGCTGGATCGGCCCCTCCACCGTCGTCGACCTCGGCGGCAGCAACGACCCGTCGGACACCGCCGATTCATCGGACGAGTCTCTTCGGGCGGTGTCGACCGGGGCCGCTTGTCGACCATCGGCCGGGTCGTTGCCGACCATCGGCTCGGCCGCCGGCGGGGCGATCTGGGGTTCGTTGGCGGGATCGCCCGACTCGGGCGACCGGCGGATCTGCTCCAGCTTCTGGAGCTGTCGGTCGAGTTGGCGGGCTCGCGGTCCCGCCAACTCGTCGTAGGCCCGCTGGGCCGACGAGAGGCCGCGGCGAAGCTTGTCCATCGGTTCGGACCAGCGCTCCCACTGCTCCCGCACGCCACCGAGGGCGGCCATGATCTCGTCGCTCCGCCGCTCGACGAGGAACGCGTCGACCGCTTGGCGAATCACCGCCAAGACAGCGAAGAGGCTGGTCGGCGAGCACAGGACGACCTTCTGGGCGAGTGCGTTGTCGATCAGGTCCGGGTCGTGCTCGTGGAGGAACCCGTAGACGCTCTCGTTGGGGACGAAGAGCAGCAGGTAGTCGACCGTCGTCTCCGGGTCGACGTAGCACCGCCCACCCAGCTCCTTCACCCGATCCCGGACATCGCGCTGAAACGCCTTGGCCAACCGGCCCCGATCGGACTCGGCGCAATCCAGCCAGCGGAGGTAGTTGTCGATCGGGAACTTCACGTCCATGTGGACCACGTGGCCCTGGGGCAGGCGGAACGTGTAGTCGGGGATGCCGCCCGTCGCCAGCTTCCGCTGCTTCTCGTAGTTGACGTTCTCGATGAACCCGGCGGCGGCCAGGACATCCTCGGCCATTCGCTCCCCCCACTGGCCGCGGGCCTTCGGCGACGCCAACGCCCGCTCCAACGACCTGGTCGTGGCGTCGAGCGATGAGGTGACCTCGAGCGCTCGTTCGAGGTGGGAGGTAATCCGGCCCGACGATTCGGCTCGGTCCCGCTGGAGCTCGGCCACGAGAGCCGTGATCCGACGAAGCTCGGCCTGCACACCCTCGACCTGGTCGCTGACGGTGCCCCGCTCCCGGTCGATCACCTCTCGGCCGGCGTCGAGCTGATCGCCCAGTTTCGACGAGGCAACGGTGAGGACGGTGTCGAGGGCGGCCTGCATCGTCTCGGCTCGTTCGTGGCGGACGGCGTCGAGCGCGAGATCGACCGTTTCGGCGAGGTCACGCTGGCGCTCCCCACCGAGCCGGGTGGCGAGCCGCCAACCGATGGCGACACCGACGGCGACGGCGGCAGCGAGGGCGAGAACCAGGGAGAGCGCGGCGAGAAGGTCCATGCCGGGACCGTAGATCGGGCCTGTGACATCGACGGCGGGGCTCGACGCGAACCGGGCCGGGACCACGCCGTGCGGTGGCCCGGCCCGGTTCGTTCAGAGGCTCGGTCAGTGGTTCGGTTCGCCCGCCCGTGGGGGACCTATCCGAGGATGACCAGCTCGATGCGCCGGTTGGTCTCCCGATCCTCGGCGGTCAGCTCGTCGACCTTGGGTGCCGACTCGCCGAGGCCGACGGCGGTCAACCGATCGGCGGCGATGCCGGCTCCCTCGAGGTAGTCGAGGACCGACTCGGCCCGCTCGGTGCTGAGCGCCAGGTTCTCCGCGTCGGTGCCGGTCGTATCGGTGTGGCCCTGGATCTCGATCGCCACGTCGGGGTTGGCCTCGAGGTAGGCAACGACCTCGTCGAGGACCGCCTGGCCGTCGGCCGCCACCACCGATGAGCGGTACTCGAAGGTGATCGGCGCCAGGTCCAGAAGCTCGTTGATCGTGTCGCCCTCGGCGCCGGCCGGCGTGCCGCCGTCGTCGGTCCCGCCGTCGTTCGCCTCGTCGTCGTTCGTCTCGTCGCCGCCGTCGGTCCCGTCTCCATCCCCGGCCGACGAGTCGCCCGTCTCGACCTCCAGCTCGTCGATGACCGACTCGACACCCTCCACGGCCTCGACCTGAGCGACCAACGCCGCCCGCTCATCCTCCGAGCCAACCGGACCCGACAACGTCACCGCACCACCATCGAGCACAGCCGTCACCCCATCGGGCAGGACACCATCGACCGCCGCCTGCAGATCGACGTCGGGCCCGGCAACATCGCCGTCGCCGTCGTCCTCGACACCGTCCTCGGCATCGCCGCCATCGGTCCCGTCTCCATCCCCGGCCGACGAGTCGCCCGTCTCGACCTCCAGCTCGTCGATGACCGACTCGACACCCTCCACGGCCTCGACCTGAGCGACCAACGCCGCCCGCTCATCCTCCGAGCCAACCGGACCCGACAACGTCACCGCACCACCATCGAGCACAGCCGTCACCCCATCGGGCAGGACACCATCGACCGCCGCCTGCAGATCGACGTCGGGCCCGGCAACATCGCCGTCGCCGTCGTCCTCGACACCGTCCTCGGCATCGACGGCCGCCGTCGACGAGCCCGCATCGTCGTCATCGTCGCCGCCGCACTGGTTCAGGAGCCACGCCAGGGCGACGAGCAGAACGACCGCTCCGATCGACCACCAGAGCCAGCCGAGACCCCGACCACCCCGGTCGTCATCGGCGGCCGTCGTCGTCGTGCTGGCTGCGGCTGCGCCGGCGCCGGTGGTTGCGGCTCCGGCCACCACCCCGTCCTCGTCCCTCGTCCTCGTCGTCCTCGTCGTTGTCGTCGTCGTCGTCGTCGCCATCGTCCGAGTCATCGCCATCGTCCGAGTCATCGCCGTCGTCCGAGTCATCGCCGTCGACCAGGTCACCGATCGCGCCCCCGGCGGCGTCGGCCGCCTTGCCGATGGCGTCCCCGGCCCCGGCCACCACGCCTCCGACCGCGCCGACGACCCCGGCTCCGGCGCCGAGGAGCGGCTTGAGCCAATCGCCGAGTCGGCCGGCCTCATCGAGCTCGTCCCGCTCGGTCCCGAGGAGGGTGGCGACCCCATCAGGATCGAGATCGTCGTCGGCTCGACGTCGGGCCAACGTGGCCATCAGGATCGGAGCGACCATCGACAGGAGCCGACCGGCACCGTCGACCCCGATCCCGGCCGAGGAAGCCAGGCCGCCGACGACATCGCCCAGGCCGTCACCGAAGATGGCGGCCAGGATGCCATCGCCCGCCTCGGTGTCGCCTCCGTCGAGGAAGCCTCCGACGTCGTCGAGGATCGAGCCGTCCGCATCGTCCAGGAGTCGCCCGACCTCGGCGGATCCGTCGTCGGCTTCGGCCCGGTCGGCCAAGCCCCCGATCAGGACCGGACCGGCAGCGTCCAGGGCGTCGGCCCCGGCATCGGCATCGCCGTCGACGATCCCACCGAGCGTGGCCAAACCGTCGGCATCATCGACGAGGCTGTGCAACGAATCGAGTATGGACGGCATGCTGTGCCACCTTTCTGACCAGCCCGTACCCCAGCCGGTCCTCAGCTTCCACCGGTGGTCCTCTCCATGGTGCCCCGCCATCCCACCGGTGCCGTCGAGGCTGGTCGATCATACCCAGATCGGTGCCGGCCGGGTTGGCGTCGGGGCGTCGGTGGGTCGCCGCCGACGGGCCGCCGAGGCTGGAGGACCGTTGGCCTACCGCCCCCGGAGGTGATCGAGGCGGCGACGATCCCTCTTGGTCGGGCGCCCCTCACCCCGGGCCCGGGCCCCTCCTGGAGGCGCGATCAACGGGTCGCGCTCGGGCAACGGTGGGGAGTGGTCGTCGTAGCACTCGGCGGCCCGGGCCGCCGAGACCCGCTTGGCGATGGGCTCGACGACGACGTAGACCACGTTCCGGTCCCGCCGGTGGACGGTGACCGTGTCACCGGCCCGAACCTTGGTGGCCGGCTTGGCGACGTCGTCCCCGACCGTCACCCGGCCCGACGTGCAGGCGTCGGTGGCCGCCGATCGGGTCTTGAACACCCGGACCGACCACAGCCACTTGTCGACCCTGACCGCATCGGCCTCGACCATCAGCCGGCCACCGTCCCCGACCGGTCGCCGTCGGGATCAGGATCATCATCGGCGTCGCCCTCCCCGCTGCCGATGGTCGTCGAGAGGGCATAGACCCGCCGCTTGGGGGTGCCGGTCGCCGCCGCCACCGTCGCCGCCGCGTCTCGCTTCGACAGCCCACGACCGAGCTCCTCCTGGAGCGCCTCCAACAGGATCGCATCGGGCACCGGCCCCTCGGCGGTCACCGCACCGTCGAGCACGACGACGAGCTCACCCCGCGGCTCGACCCGGGCGAAGTGACCGATGAGATCGGCCAGCGTTCCCCGCAGCACCTCTTCATAGAGCTTGGTCAGCTCACGGGCCACGACGGCCCGTCGATCGGCGCCACACGTCGTGGCCAGGTCGTCGAGCGTCCGGCGGATTCGGTGCGGCGCCTCGTAGAGCACCACGGTTCGCTGTTCGGCGGCGACCGACGCCAGCCGCTCGGTCCGGGCGGAGCCTTTCCGGGGCAGGAACCCCTCGAAGACGAACCGGTCGGCCCGGAAACCGCTCACCGCCAGGGCGGTCATGGCCGCGGTGACCCCCGGGACGACCTCGACCCGGTGCCCGGCTGCGGCGACGGCGGCGATCACCGCCGAGCCGGGGTCGGAGACCGTCGGCATACCGGCGTCGCTGACCAGGCCGACCCGCTCCCCGGCCGCCACCCGGTCGACGATCTCGGCGATCCGGGCGACCTCGGTGTGCTCGTTGGCCACGAGCAGGGGCGGCGGAACGATCCCCATCCGACGAAGGAGCCCCCCGGTCCGTCGGGTGTCCTCGCAGGCGATGGCACCGCATCGGCCGAGCGCCTCGGCGGCCCGCGGACTGAGGTCGGCGACGTTGCCGATCGGGGTGCCGATCACGACCAGCGCCCCGGGCGATGCTCCGTCGACGCGACCCGGCGCATCGGGCTCGGGCTCATCCACCGGCGAGACCCTCGGACGCAGCACGGACGTCGATCCGATCCCCGATCTTCAGCTCCCAGGTTCCGAACGACCCCGCCTCGGCCTCGACCACCCACCGGGATCGCAGCACCGGCAAGGTGACACGGTGGGGGTGGAGGCGGAGGGTGCGGATGACGACATCGTCGCGGTCGCAGAAGGCGACGTCGAGCTCGAATCGCATCCCGAACGAGTGCACCGACCGGGCCCCGGGCAACACGATCGCCCCCTCGATACCGGTCCGTCCCAGCAGACCCTGAGCCCGTGCTCGCCACCCCCGGGCGATCTCGACCGATGCCAACACGTCGCCGTCGCGCACCAACCACCCGCCGTCGAAGCCCCAGCGAGATCCACCACTCGAGCGGTCGGGCTCGACTCCAGCCAACCTCGACACCCCCTCCCGGCGACCCGACCCGACCCGACGCTCAGACGCTGAACCGGATCTCGAGCACGTCGCCGTCCTGCACGACGTAGTCCTTGCCCTCCTGGCGGACCTTGCCGACATCCCGGGCCTTGGCCCACGACCCGACCTCGAGCAGCTCGTCCCACCGGATCGTCTCGGCCCGGATGAAGCCTCGTTGGAGGTCGGAGTGGATCCGCCCGGCGCACTCGGGGGCGGTCGAGCCGTCCCGGTAGGTCCAGGCTCGGCTCTCCTTCTCACCGGTGGTGAGGAATGTCCGCAGCCCCAACGTGTGGTAGGCGGCCTGGATGAACCGGGGCAGCGCTCCCTCGCCGAGGTCGTAGGCGTCGAGCATCTCGGCCCGGTCCTCGACGTCGAGCTGGGCCGCCTCGGCCTCCAGCTGCACACAGGCGCCGAACACCGGGGCCAGCTCGCCCAGCTCGCCCCGCACCGGTTCGATGACCGAGTCGAGGTCGGCGAGCTGCTCCTCGTCGACGTTGACGATCGCCAGGACGGGCTTGTTGGTCAGGAGGAACCACGGCCTGAGGAGCTCGGCGTGCTCGTCGCTCAGCTTCCCCCGGTAGAGGGGCGTGCCCTCGGAGAGGATGGCCAGGGCCGCCTCGGCCGCCGCCACCTCCTCGACCAGCCCCCGGTCGCCCTTGGCCGCCTTTCGCTTCTTGTCGAGCTGTTTGTCGACCGTCTCCAGGTCGGCGAACGTCAGCTCGAGCTCGACGATCCGGAGGTGCTCCAGGGGGTCCTGGGCGCCGGGAACGTCGTCGTCCCGGAACGCCCGGAGGACGAACACGATCGCGTCGACCTCCCGGATCCCGGCCAGGAACTTGTTGCCGAGGCCCTCGCCCCGGCTGGCGCCCTCGACCAGGCCGCCGATGTCGTTGAACTGGACGCTGGCCGGCACGACGCTCTTCGAGCCGCTCATCTCGGCGAGCGCGTCGAGCCGGTGGTCGAACACCTTGGCCACCCCGACGTTGGGGTCGGTGGTGGCGAAGGCGTAGGGCGCGGCGAGCGCGCCCCCGCCGGTCAACGCGTTGTACAGCGACGACTTCCCGGCGTTGGGAAGACCGACGAACCCGAACTTCTCCATACGCCACGCAACCTAGCGGGGTTTGGACCGGCCGCGAGCAGGTCCGGTGCGCCGGTCACCGTGCAGCCGGCATCCCGAGGGCCCGGCCGAGCTCGGACGCCGGCTGGGGCGGCGCGAACAGGAACCCCTGGGCGAGGTCGCATCCCAGCTGGCTGAGCAGCGCAGCCACCGACTCGGTCTCGACCCCCTCCGCCACCACCTCGAGGTCGAGCGACCGGGCGAGTCCGACCGTCGCCGCCACGACCCGCCGGCTGCGCTCGGACGCCGTGGCCTGCCCGACGAAGGAGCGGTCGATCTTCAGCCCGGCGATCGGCAGGGTCTGGACGTGGGTCAGCGACGAGTAGCCGGTGCCGAAGTCATCGAGGTGGACCCGGACGCCGAGGTCGGCCACCTCGTGGAGCACCGCCGCGACCTCGGACTCGTTTCGGATGAGCCAGCTCTCGGTCACCTCGATCGTCAACGCGCTCGCCGGCACGCCCGCCTCGGCGAGGGCGGCGGCGATCGACCGGTCGAGCCCGTGGCGGATCGAGCCGCCCGACAGGTTCACCTGGACACCCAGGTCGGGCCTGGTCGTCCGCCACGACCGGAGCTCGGCGAGGGCGTTACCCAGCACGAGGAGGTCGAGGCGCTCGATGAGCCCGGCCCCCTCGGCCACCTCGATGAAGGTCGTCGGCGGGATCGGCCCCTGGATCGGGTGGTGCCATCGAGCCAGCGCCTCACAGGTGACGATCGACCGATCGTCGAGCCGGACGATCGGCTGGTAGACGGTGTCGATCCGACCACGGTCAAGCGTCCTCCGCAGCTCGTCGGCCAGCAGGCGCCGCTCGGCCCGGTCCCGGCGCATCCGGTCGACGAACCACGTCACCCGACCGGGCCCGGCCTGGCGACCCTCGTACATCGCCACGTCGGCGTCCTGGATCAGCTCGTCGACGTCCTTGGTGCCGTCGTCGGTCACCACGCCGACGCTGACCGAGATCGGGATGCGCTCCCCGGCGACGTCGACCGGCGTGGCGACCGTCTCGGTGATGTGGGCCACGCTCCGCTCGGTCAGGTCGGGCCCGGCCCCGGCCAGGACCACGGCGAACTCGTCGCCGCCGAGCCGGGCCACGAGATCATCGGATCGGACCGAGCTCGCCAGCCGGTCGGCGATCGAGCGGAGGACGAGATCCCCCGCGGCGTGGCCGTGCACGTCGTTGACCGCCTTGAAGTGGTCGACGTCGACGAAGAGCAACGCCAACGGCTGATCGGTGGCCACCAGGTCCTCGCACCGATCCCAGAAGGCGCGGCGGTTGGCCAACCCCGTCAGCGGATCGGTCGTCGCCCGATGGATGAAGCGGTCACGGTCGGCGACCGCTTCCCGCAACTCGGTGGCCCGCTCCTTCAGATCGTCGACCTGCATCTCGGAGAACCGCTGGACGACGATCATGTCCAGCGTTGCGTCATGGGGTGCCAGATCAGCCATCGACAGACCGAGGTCGTCGATGCTCAGGGAGGCGGTGAGCACCGGCGAACCCACGAAGAGCACCTGATCGGGCGCGATGACCAGCATCTGACCCCGGAGCTGGCGCTGACCGCCGGCGATGTCGAGGATGAACACCGACGAGCTCCTGGCCCGCAGCGACCGAGCGGTGAGCTCGGCGATGGCCGGCCGCTCGATCGAGAAGTGTGCACCGAAGGGTCGGTACCGAAGGGCCTGCCCCGTCCATCGCTCGAGCGTCGAGCCCGCGGCCTGGATCATCGGCTCCGACCCGAGGTAGAGCAGGAGATGGAACGGGAACAGCTCGCCGATCAACCGATGGGTTCGGCCGCCCGCATCAAGCGCTCCCGACGACATCGCTCGTTCGGATGGCGCTCGGCACCGGACGGAGGCGGAAGTGATCGGCCTTCTGGTCGTCTTCCCGAGGGAGCTGCTCGATCTCCCACGCCTCGTCGAAGTACTCGACGAGGCCGGCCAGGAGTCCGGCCACCATCGGAGCCAGTCCCTGACGGGTGGAGCGATACTCGATGTCGAGCGAGCCGTCGTCCTCCTCGGCGACCGAGAACGACGGCATACGACACTCGGGCATGCTGGCCTGGACCCGAGCGTGCAAGGCATCGAGACCGCCCACGAAGGTCCGCAGGTCGTGTCCGGCCATGTCGAACAGCGGCCCCCATCCCTCCCGGCCGGTGAACAGGATCCAGTGCCGGCCGAACCGATAGAGCACCGTGGCCGGATCGAGGTCCAGCTCGACGCTGGCTGCGGCGACGAGGTCGTAGGTGACGGCGTCGTCATAGACGGTCGTGTTGCTGAAGGTCTGTCCCGGGAGGCCGGCCCGGTCGCAGATTCGAACCCATGCGGTCTCGCCGGCGCTGGCCTCGACGAGGTCCTTGATCGCCCGATTCACCATGCCGTACATGTCAACTCCTGAACGTCGCGGGCACCACGCCTCACGTGTTCTCGTCGGCCGAACGAGGTCGACGATGAGGGCCCCGCCGGCCCCCCTGTTCCGCTCGGACCGTGATCGCTCGTCGATGTGGGTAGGGCGGGCCCGGGGACCTGGCCCGTCGGGCCGGTAGGGTGAAGGGATGTCGAAGCGCAGAAAGAAGAAGCGGCTGCTGGCTCGTCGCAAGAAGGCGAACCACGGCCGGAAGCCGACCGTCGGCCGGAACTGATCCATCGGTGGCGCCGGTGACCGGTCCCGGTGCTGCCCGCTTCGACCCCGAGGTCCCGATCCTCGTCTACGACGGCGACTGCGGGTTCTGCACCTCGTCCGCTCGTTGGGTGGCCGCTCGGGCCGGCGACCGGATCGACGTCAAGCCATGGCAGGCCCTCGACCTCGACCAGCTCGGGCTGACCGAGGCCGAGGTCACGAGCGCCGCCTACGTCGTCGAACCCGATCGCACCCGCCTGGCCGGTCACCGGGCGGTCGCAGCGACCCTGTCGACGCTGGGCTGGCCGTGGAAGCCGCTCGGGTGGGTGATGGCCCGCCCGCCGGTGTCGTGGCTCGCCGCGCCCGTCTACCGGGCCGTGGCCGCCAACCGGTACCGCCTCCCGGGCGCGACCGACGCCTGCCGCCTCGATCGACCCTGATGCTGTCCGGCCGACGGCCGAGCGTCGGCATCAGCGATCGAGCAGCTCCTCGGTGGCCTGGCGGAGGGCGGCGAGCCGGACCTCCGCTCGCCGGTGGGCATCGCCGAGATCGTCAGGGCCGGCGACGGGGACGATCACCTCGAGGTACGCCTTCAACTTGGGCTCGGTGCCGCTCGGCCTGATGATGACCCGGGACCGGTCCGCGAGGTGCCACACCAAGCCGTCGGTCGGCGGGAGCCGGCGGCCGGCCAGCAGATCCTCGGCCTCGATGACCGCCACGGACGCCAGCTCGGCCGGTGGCTCGGAGCGGAGCCGAGCCATCGTCGCGGTCCGCCGTTCGTCGCCGCCGGGGCCGTCGTAGCGCACGGTGGCGGGGGCCGTCAGGTGGAGCCCGTGAGCGACGGCCAGTCGATCCAGGCGGTCCCACACGGTCTCGCCGACGGCGAGGGCCTCGGCCACCAGTTCGGCCACCACCAGGGCGGCCGCGATGCCGTCCTTGTCGCGGACCGCGTCGCCGACGCAGTACCCGAGCGCCTCCTCGTAGCCGAGCACGTAGGTGGTGTCGGGCCGGTCGACGATCGGTCGGGCCACCCATTTGAACCCGGTGAGGGTGGTGACGGCCTCGACGCCGGCGTCGGCCGCCAGCGTCGCCAGCTGACGGGACGACACCACCGACGCCGCCACCAGCCGACCCGCACCCCTCCGGTGTCGGAGCAGGTGATCGGCGAGGAGCACCCCGACCTGGTCGCCGGTCAACCGAACCCACCGCCCGGCCCGGTCCGGGACCGCCACCGCGAGCCGGTCGGCGTCGGGGTCGTTGGCCAGGATCACGTCGGGCGGCCGCCCAGCGGCCGCCATCGCCTCGGCAGTGGCCACCGAGGCATCGAGCGCTCCCGGCTCCTCGGGGTTGGGGAAGGCGACGGTCGGGAAGTCCGGGTCGGGGTCGAACTGCTCGACCACCACCTCCGGAACGGGAAAGCCGGCCCGTTCGAAGCACCGCAGGAGGTGCCGTCCGCCGACGCCGTGCATCGCCGTGTACAGGACCGACACCGCCCGGTACTGCGTCACGCACGCCGCCACCGCCACCTCGGCATGGCGATCGAGCGGCTCCTCGGCGAGGTCGACGACGCCGTCGGGGGCGAGGCTGATCATGGCCTCGGCGTCGGCCACCGACACCGCTGGATCGGCCATGGCGGCCGCCACCGCGTCGATGGCGGCGGCGATCTCGGCGTCGGCCGGATCGACCAGCTGGATGCCATCGGCCAGGTACAGCTTGTAGCCATTGTCCTGGGGTGGGTTGTGGCTGGCGGTGATCATGATGCCGGCGTCGGCACCACGATCGAGCACGCTGCGGGCCAGGACCGGGGTGGCGATGGGGGCCCGGTGGAGCTCGGCCCGCCCCCCGGCACCGGTCACCACGGCCGCGACGTCGCGGGCGAAGGCCTCGGAGTTGTGCCGGGCGTCGAAGCCGACGACCACCGTCGGCCCGTCGGGCAACCACCGCATCAGTCCTGCGGTGGTCTGGCGGACGACCAGCCGGTTCATCCTGGTCGGCCCCGGCCCCATCTCGGCCCGGAGGCCGGCGGTCCCGAAGCCGATACGCCCGTCGAACAGCTCGGCCACCGCGCTCGGATCATCGACCAGGAGCCGTTCGACCTCGGCCACCGTGGCCGGGTCGGGGTCGAGCGCCGACCACCGCTGGGCAGCCGCCACGACCTCCGGGGAGAGGCCGGCCGGCGCGTCGGACGACGGATCGGGTGCCATTGGTCGGGCCTCAGCCCAGCTCGAGGCCCAACGCCCCGACCCGGCCTTCGCCTTCGGGGGTCTGACCACCCCGTTCGAGAAAGTTGCGCATCCGGGTTTGGGCCGCGTCGGTCCGTAGCGTCTGCTGGAAGAGGAACGCCTCCTCGATGAGCCCCGGCGTCGGATCGGCCGATGCCGCCAGGACGGCCGCCTTGGCCCGAGACACCGCCTCGGGGGGCATGGCGGCGAGGCGGGCGGCGAGGGCGGTGACGTGGGGGCGCAGCTCGTCGGCCGTCAGGGCCCGGTTGAGCCACCCCCAGTCGGCGAGGGTGGCGGCATCGATGTCGTCGCCCCCGAGCACGATCTCCATCGCCCGACCTCGGCCGACGAGGGCCGGGAGTCGTTGGGTCCCGGTTCCGCCGGGGAGGATGCCGAGCGGCACCTCCATCTGGCACAGGACCGTCCGGTCGAGCGCCCCGAACCGCATGTCGCACGATGCGGCGAGCTCGCCCCCTCCCCCGCCGACCCGTCCGGCGATCTCACAGATCGAGGGGACCGGCATCGTCCGGTACCGCTCGCACATCTGGTGGAACCCGTTGAGCTCCGACGACCGCTCGGCTTCGCCTTCGGTCGGTGCCGTCAGGATCAGCCCGACGTCGTAGTGAGCGATGAAGAAGTCGGGATTGGCGCTGCGGAGCACCAGGACCCGGGCCTCGGGCTGCGCTTCGACGTAGTCGGGAAGGCGGGCCAGGTCCTTGTAGAGCGATCGGTCGATGAGGTTCAGGGGCGGGTTGTCGATCGTGGCGGTGACCACGCCATCGGCGAGGTCGACGTCGATGACCGAGAAGTCCTCGGCCCGGGGCTCGACCTCGCCTCGACCCTGATCGTCCGGCTTGCTCATGACGGTCACCTCCTGGCTCCTGGCTCGACGAGGGCGACCCTAGCTGAACGGGCCCACCCCCAGCGCCGACGCCGCTCCGGTCCATCGGGTCGGCCCCGGATCGGCCGTCGACCGCCCGGGGCGCCGGGGCCGGCGCGGAGTCCCTAGTCTGGTCCTGCGGTTCCCGTCCCGTGCGCCCGCCCGGCCGATCGGGTGCAGATCGTCTCCCGGGCCTTTCGTCTACCCTCGGTGCCTCATGCTTGACCATGTGTTCACGGATGCGATCGGTGCGCTGCGTGATGCGCTCGAGTCGGCGCTGTTGGAGCGCCACGCGTTCGAGGAACGGTTCCAAGCCGATGTGTTGCTCGGTGACGTGTCGTGGGAGACGAGCTACGGCCTCCCCGGCGAAGGATCGCCACCCCGGGTCCAGGCCGCGCTCAACCTGATGTGGCCGACCTGGGCCCAAACGGCCTACCGGACCTGGTACGTCGATGAGCAGTTCACCGAGGGCCCCCGGATCCAGATCGAAGTCGTGTTCCGGATCCAGCGACTGGCCGAGGCACCCGACCCGGCGATGATCATGAAGGGGCTGCCGCTGTCGGCGCCGCTGATCGGCAACGAGGAGCTGACCGGCCTCGGACCGACGCTCGAGACCGAGTACGACGCCGACCTGGCCATCGTCGCCCACGCCGTCGAGATCAGCTACAGCGGCTCCTACGAGCTCGACGTGAAGACCCTGGAGGACGGCTCCGCCCTCGACGAGCACTTCGCCGCGATCGGCGGGTGGATCACCTCGGCCCTGGTCCGCCTGGGCGACCTCCCCCTGACGTTCTCCCCGCCGGACGATCCCTGAGCGTCGCCGTCGACCGGATGGCCCACGCCGGGGGGTGGACTTCCCCCTGGAACGGACCCTGGTGGGGGCGACTATCCTCATCCGGGTGAACGCAACCGACCGGAGGTCTCGGCTTCCCAGGGCGGAGCCGACGTTGGTGTTGCTCGGCTCCCAGCGGGCCGAGACGCTGGAGCGGCTCGATCGGTCGCTGGCCGCCTCGGTGGAAGCGATCGACCTCCGGGCCGATGTGTTGTGGGTCGAGGTGGCCGACGGCCGATCGTTCCTCGGTCAGGTGCTCGACGCCGTCCTGCCCGATCGCCGCCACGAGGTGCGGGTGGCGTTCGCTGCACCGGCCACGACCCCGGAGGATCTCGTCCACCACGCGCTCATGGCCGCCACGCTCGACGTCGTGGCCGAACAGCTCGAGCAGGAGGAGTTGGCCAGCGAACCGCTCGACTACGAGATCCGGTACCAACCCATCGTCCGGCTCAGTAACCGCTCGGTCGTCGGGTTCGAGGCGTTGCTGCGAGCCAAGCTGGGGGACGACATCATCGATGCCAACGAGTTGATCACTCGAGCCACCAAGGGTGGCTGGCTCCCCGAACTCGATCAGCTCGGTCGCCAGCTCGCCATCCGTGGGGTCGGGCCCTGGTTGGGGGCCGGCCTGCTGTTCCTGAACATCATGGCCCCCGACGGTACGTTCGACCTGTCGGCCGCCCGCCGGACGATTCGCCACGCCGAGGACATCGGGCTCGAGGCCGACCAGCTGGTCTTCGAGACCGCCGAGCGGAACCGCTACGTCGATCTCGATCTCGCCGCCGCCCAACTGACGAAGCTCCGCAGCTCGGGCGTGCGACTGGCCATCGATGACGTCGGTGACGGCTACTCGAGTCTGCGGGTGGCGACCAGCTTCAAGCCCGACGTGTTGAAGTTGGCCGGTGAGCTCATCGCCTCGCTGCCCAGCACCGAGGCGGTGGCGATCATCAAGGCGGTGGTCGACCTCGCCCATCGAACCGGCGCCTGGGTCGTCGCCGAGCACGTCGAGACCGAGGAACAGGCCCGGGTCCTCCGTTCGCTCGAGGTCGACTGGGGCCAGGGCAACCTGTTCGGCGCTCCCGAACCCCGACAGTCGGGCTGACGGCCGGGATCAGAGGAACTCGCGCAGGGGCCGTTCCGGTCGGGGCCCGACATGGGAGATGACCTCGGCCGCGGCCAGCGAGCCGAGATGGCCGGCGTCGGCCAGGCTCAGACCGTGGGAGAGTCCGTAGAGGACGCCGGCGGCGTACTGGTCGCCGGCCCCGGTGGTGTCCACGACCGGCCCGACCTCGACCGCTTCGACCTCGACCACCTCATCGGCGCTGACCAGCACCGAGCCATCCTTGCCCCGGGTGAGGCATCCCAGCGTGACGTCGTTGCGGACCTTGTCGATGGCGTTCTCGAAATCGGTGCCGTAGAGCGCCGACAGCTCCCCGGTGTTGGCGAAGAGGATGTCGACCGGACCGACGACCAGCTCCAGGAACTCTTCGTGGTGCCGCTCGACGCAGAAGGTGTCCGAGAGCGTCAGTGCCACCTTGGTCCCGGCCGCTCGGGCCACCTCCATCGCCCGTCGGATGGCCTGCTTGGCCGATTCGACGTCCCACAGGTACCCCTCGCAGAACAAGATCGAGGCCGATGTGACCGTCTCGGGGACGATGTCGTCGGGAGTCAGGAGCGACGAGATACCGAGGAAGGTGTTCATCGTCCGCTGGGCGTCGGGGGTGACCAGGATGAGGCTCCGCCCGGTCGTCGGCCCGGCCTCGCCAGGGGTCATGTCGAACGAGACACCACAGTCCCGCATGTCGGAGGCGAAGACCGTGCCGAGGTCGTCGTCCCGGACCTTGCCGATGAACGACGACGACCCACCGAACGATGCGACACCGGCCACGGTGTTGGCTGCCGACCCGCCGGACGCCTCGATCGTGTCGCCCATCAGGTCGTAGAGGTGGTGGGCCCGGGCCTCGTCGATGAGCGCCATGGCTCCCTTGGTCAGGCCCTCGGCCGTCAGGAACTCGTCGCTCGCTCGGGCGATCACGTCGACGATGGCGTTCCCGACGCCGACGACATCGACCGACTTCTGCTCGACTTCTCCCATGTGGTGCGATCCTCCGTGGATTGGACCGTTGGAACGCTAGTGGACTCCGAGCACGGCTGAAACTGACGACGGCCAGGAGCCCCACACAGGACTCCTGGCCGTCTCGCTACTCACTCACCCAGTTGCAGAGCACCGGCGGGCCGTTCCCTCAGCTGCAACCGCTCGTGTTGCCGCAGTCGGGGCAGGCATGACAGCTCCCTGCTCGCTGCATTGTGATACCACACTGCATGCAGATAGGGGCGTCGGGGTCGACCACCGAGGCCGCTGACGCCGCCGAGGAGACCGCGTCCATACGGGCCACGAGCTCATCGGCCGACTCCACCGAGGGCGGATCGGCGGGCAGTTCGCTGCCCAACGTCGAGGCGGCCTCGTCGACACCGGGCAGCGTCTGCTGGGTCCGCTCGCCGGTGGTGAAGATGCCGATGCTGGCCCGCTCCTCGTAGCTCAGGTAGAAGACCGCCAGCTTTCGGAACAGGTAGTCCATGATCGAGCTGGCGATCCGGATGTCGGGGTCGTCGGTCATGCCGGCCGGCTCGAACCGCATGCCGGTGTAGGTCTCGACGTAGGTCCGCAGCGGGACGCCGTACTGGAGCCCGTGGCTGAGGGAGATGGCGAGGGCGTCCATGATCCCGGCCAGGGTCGACCCCTGCTTGGAGACCCGGAGGAACACCTCACCCGGTCGGCCATCGTCGTACTCGCCGACGGTGACGAAGCCCTTGCAGTCGGCGACGCGGAACTCGAAGGTCCGCGACCGACGATCGCGGGGCAACCGCTCCCGGATCGGCTTGTAGACGACCTTCGTCTCGATGATCGGCTCGGGGGCGGCCGCCTCGACCGGCTCGTCCGTGCTCTCGTCGTCCTTCTTGGCCATCGAGAGCGGCTGGGCGACCTTGCAGTTGTCCCGGTAGATGGCGATCGCCTTGACCCCCATCCGCCAGGCGTCGATGTGGAGTTGCTCGACGTCGGCGACGGTGACGTCCTCGGGCATGTTGACCGTCTTGGAGATGGCGCCGGAGATGAAGGGCTGGACCGCCGCCATCATCTTCACGTGGCCGGTGTAGTGGATCGGGTTGTCGCCCATCGAACAGGCGAACACGTCATTGTGGGCCGGGTCGAGACCGGGGGCGCCGAGGATCGTCTTGTTCTCGTCGACGTGGGCCGTGATGTCGGCGATCTGCCGCTCGGCGTAGCCGAGCCGCTTCAGCGCCCGGGGCACCGACTGGTTGACGATCATCATCGTCCCCCCGCCGACCAACTTCTTCAGCTTGCACAACCCGAGGTCGGGCTCGATGCCCGTCGTGTCGCAGTCCATCAGGAGACCGATGGTCCCCGTCGGGGCGAGGACCGTGGCCTGGGCGTTGCGGACGCCATGCTCGGCGGCCAGGGCCACGACGTCGTCCCAGGCGTCCAAGCCAGCCTGGCTCAGCTCGGCCGGCACCGACGACGAGTCGATCTCGGCTGCCGCCTGGCGGTGCTGGTCGAGCACCCGCAACATCGGTTCCCGGTTCTCGACGAAGCCGGCGTGGGGACCCATCCGAGCCGCTGTCCGGGCCGACGTCCGGTAGGCGTGCCCGGTCATGAGGGAGGTGATCGAAGCGGCCAGCGACCGACCCTCGTCGGAGTCGTAGGGGAGGCCGAGGTTCATGAGCAGCGCCCCGATGTTGGCGTAACCCAGACCGAGCTGGCGGAACTCCCGTGAGGTCTGCCCGATCTGCTCGGTCGGGTAGTCGGCCCGACCGACCAGGATCTCCTGGGCGGTGAAGAAGATCTCGATCGCCGCCTTGAAGCCCTCGACATCGAAGGTGTCGTCGTCCTCGAGGAAGGTCAGCAGGTTGAGGCTGGCCAGGTTGCACGCCGAGTTGTCGAGGTGCATGTACTCGCTGCACGGGTTGGAGCCGTTGATCTTCCCGGTCACCGCCGAGGTGTGCCACCGGTTGATCGTGGAGTCGAACTGCATACCGGGATCGGCGCACTCCCAGGACGCCTGGGCGAACTGCCGCATCAGGTCCCGGGCCTTGACGGTCTCGATCACCGAGCCGTCGGTGCGGGCCAGCAGGTCCCAGTCGGCGTCGTTGACGACGGCCTCCATGAACTCGTCGCTCACCCGGATCGAGTTGTTGGCGTTCTGGTACTGGATCGAGTGGCTGTCGGTGCCGTCGAGGTCCATGTCGAAGCCGGCCTCCCGCAGGACGCGGGCCTTGCGCTCCTCGTTGGCCTTGCACCAGATGAACTCCTCGACGTCGGGATGGTCGACGTCGAGCATCACCATCTTCGCCGCCCGGCGGGTCTTGCCGCCCGACTTGATGGTGCCGGCCGAGGCGTCGGCGCCCCGCATGAAGCTGACCGGCCCCGACGCCGTGCCCCCGCCTCGGAGCAACTCGCTGCTGGCCCGGATGCGGGACAGGTTGATACCGGCACCGGAGCCACCCTTGAAGATGACCCCCTCCTCGACGTACCAGTTGAGGATGGCCTCCATCGTGTCCTCGACGGCCAGGATGAAGCAGGCGGAGGCCTGCTGCGGCACGCCTTCCACGCCGATGTTGAACCAGACCGGGGAGTTGAACGCCCCCTTCTGGTGAACGATCAGGTACTTCAGCTCGTCGCTGAAGATCTCGGCCTCGCCGCTCACGAAGTAGCCACCCTCGATACCCCACCGGGTGATCGTCTCGACCACCCGGTCGGCGACCTGCTTGAGCGACCACTCGCGCTGAGGGGTACCCAGCGTGCCGCGGAAGTACTTCTGGGCCAGGATGTTGGTGGCGTTGATCGACCAGCCGACCGGGACCTCGACACCAGCCTGCTCGAACGCCACCTCGCCGGTCTTCCAGTTGGCGATGCGGGCGTCGCGCCGCTCCCAGCCGACCGTGTCGTAGGGGTGGACACCGGCGGTCGTGAAGTGACGGCGGAGGCCGATACCGGTTTGGTCGGGTGCCAGGGACATTGCATCTCCCAGTTGGTCGTGGGTCGATGGCGCTGCAGGGTCGGCGCCAGGCGGGATTGGGTCGGAGACCGAGCGGTTCGGCTCCGTTGCTCCTGCGGGCCCGCTCGCACCAGCCGCGACACTCCGACCCAGCGCCCGTGCCCCCCGCCGAGGCCTTCACTCCAGGCCCGGCGAGGGCGGAGAGTCGGCGCCGAATGGCTCAGCCACTAGATCTTGTGCCTGAGGCCTACCCGGAACGAGAGACGCACAAGATGTGGTAGGTAATTACAACACTGTAACTACACGACTGTCAATGACGAGGCCCAAAAACGCGGACCGACCGTGACTGCAACCACACAGCCCGTGGCCAGGCCACGCCGAAGGCTGGCCGACGCCCGCCCGCGAGGACGGGAACGCCGGCCATGGCGATCGGGTTGTGACGAAGACCGGCCCAGGGCGAACAGGTCGAGGGGCGGCGCATTCGGCGGGTGACGGCGTGCTTGAACCACCGACGGAATCGCGATCTCCCCCAAGGGCAACCGTCTGGGGTCGCCCTGCCATACTGATGCGCTGCGCCAGCCTCCGTCACGTCGATGCCCCACATGGGCCCGAGTGGTCACTCTAGGTTTGGCCATCTGTGGATCAAAAGTGGAGCACACTGTGAATTCGAACTATTTCCTGGGGATTCGACGGGGGATCGCGACCGACTCTCACTCGCCGTGTGAATCCCCTCACCGTCGGCGGTTCGTGCCCAACCCCACGTCCGCGCCCGGCCAACACGGTGGGGCCCGCGCCGGAATCGAGCGAGGATGATCGCCCTCTACCCCCCGCCATCGAGCGGGCCGCTCGATCCGCTCGCCGCCATCGAGGCCGAGGATCGCCCGGCTCCCGCCGGCCGGCCCTACGTGCTGTCGAACATGATCGAATCGGCCGACGGCGCAACGGCGCTCGATGGGGTATCGGGTGGTCTCGGTGGACCGGCCGACCAGGCGGTGTTCGGCGCGCTGCGAGCCATCGCCGACATGATCCTGGTCGGCTCGGCAACGGTTGACGCCGAGGATTACCGGCCACCGGGACCGGGCTCCGACGCCGTGCAGGCAGGCCGCCGACAGCGAGGCCAGGCCGCAAGGCCGACGGTCGTCGTCGTGACCGCCAGTGCCTCGCTCGCCCCCGACCGCCGCCTCTTCTCCGATCCCGACAACCGGCCGATCGTCGCCACGGTCTCCGCCGCGCCCCGAGAACGGGTCGCGGCGCTCGCCGCGGTCGCCGACGTCATCGAATGCGGGGAGGACTCGGTCGACCTCACGACCCTGGCCGGGGAACTCCATCGACGGGGCGCTCGAACCGTCCTCTCCGAGGGCGGACCGACGCTCAATGCCCAACTCATCACCGACGACCTCCTCGACGAATGGAACCTCACGATTGCGCCCTTGCTGGTAGCGGGCGATGCCAAGCGCCCGGCTCACGGGCGGCACCCGCCGACCCTCGAGCGAGCCATGACCCTGACTCGGGTCTGGCAGGCCGACGACCTGCTGTTCTGCCGCTGGCTGCGTCAGCGGTGACGGATCACGAACGCCTCAGCGTTCCAGCTTGATCAGCCGAGCTTCCCGCTCGAAGTCGTCGATGTTCGAGAAGTCCTTGTAGACGCTGGCGAACCGGAGCCAGGCGACGGCATCGACCGCCTTGAGGCGCTCCAACACGGCCAGCCCCACCCACTCCGAGGTGACCTCACCACCGGCAGCCCGAGCTTGATCCTCGATCTCATCGACCAGCAGGCCGATCCGCTCCGAGCCGATCGGACGACCCTTCGCTGCCAGCTCGAGCCCGTGGACGATCTTGACCCGATCGAACGGTTCGCGAGTCCCCGAGCGCTTGACGACCACGACGGGGCCGACCTCATACCGCTCGTACGTCGTGAACCTCGCATCGCACCCGGTGCACAGTCGCCGACGACGAACGGCATCGTCATCGGTCGAGCGAGAGTCGACCACCTTCGTCTCAGCGTTGTGGCACAACGGACACCGCACCTCAACCACCGTAGCGCCAGCAGAACGACCGACGAGTGCCATATCACTACCGGCCCCAAGGTGGATCAGCTCAACCACCAGCCACCACCTCGGCCGGAATGACCAGCTGCTGGCCCGGCGTGAGGGCGCTCGACCCACCGTTCGCCTCGGTGAGGCGATCCACGATCAGGCGAGGATCTCGATCGGGCGCCACCTCGAGGGCGATCGCCCACATCGTGTCGCCCGGCTCGACCACCCGGAGCTGATCCCCGGGGCCGGCCAACGCCAAAGCCGTACCCCGGGGATCGCCCTGGAGTTCGGCCCATGATGTTGCCGGTGGGGCCCCTTGAGAGAGCCGGACCGCCAGCAACAGGCCGAACACCACCGCCACAGCCACCGCTGTTCCCGCCACAGGAACACCATGGAGACGAGACTCGCGGGGCGGAGATTCCACGAGCCTCAGGTGAGAGCGGTTGGCCCTCGGCCGAGCCGTGGCGGCAGTTCGAAGCCCGCCGGCGGACGCGACACGCCGCCGTTGCACCATCCCGGGGACGGGACCATCGATCGGATTGAGAAGTGCGACCATGGAAGCAGTTTCCTCGGAGGGTGTGACAGTGAACGGAGGGATGCCGCCGCCGCACAGCCAGACCCCAAGGACAACGAGCTGTAGGACAACGAGCTGTCGGGGGTGCGGTCCGATGCGGCGTGAGCGGCGGGCTGATCATCCCCGGCCGGTCGACGAGGTCGTTGCGGCCGGAGGCACTCGCTCGCCTCGGTGTGGCGAACTGATGTTCGCTGAGCATAGGAGGAACGTCTGTTCGGGTCAACCGGCCGGACGAACAAATGTTCCAGCTCCCTCCGCTTGCGAAATTTGGGCCCATCGAACACCTGTACGTCGATCTATGCCATAGTGACACGCAAACACCTGTTCGGACGCGGCGGTCCCTGACGCCTTTGGTCCCGTGAATCACCTCGGCCGGCCGAAAGCCGGCCGTACCCCAACGCACGTGAAGAACGTGATCATCGAGAGGAGGTCGCCATGAGCGGCGAACACCAATTGACCGATCGGCAGCGATCGATACTGGAGTTCATCGAACGGCAGATGCGGGAACGAGGGTTCCCGCCATCGGTCAGGGAGATCGGGGCCGAGGTTGGTCTGACGTCGCCGTCGAGCGTCCACGCCCACCTCGCGACCCTCCAGCGGTTCGGGTATCTGGAGCGGGATCCGAGCAAACCGCGGGCGATCAAGGTCTCGTGGGACTCGACGAGCGGCGCGGTCGACATCGAGCGTCGTCCGGTCCGGCACGTGCCCCTCGTCGGCGACGTCGCAGCCGGCACCGACGTGCTGGCGACGGAGCACATCGAGGAGACGTTCCCCGTCCCGGCCGATCTGACCGGCGACGGCGACCTTTTCATGCTCACCGTCCGTGGCGAGTCGATGATCGAGGCCGGGATCCTCGACGGCGACTACGTCGTCGCCCGCGTCCAGCAGACCGCCAGCAACGGTGAGATCGTCGTGGCCGGGATCCCCGGCGAGGAGGCGACGGTCAAGACCTTCACGTCGAAGAAGGGCAAGACGGTTCTGCTCCCGGCGAACTCGTCGATGGAGCCGATGGAGTTCGACCCCTCGGACGTGACGATCTATGGACGAGTTGTCACCGTTATGCGTCGATTGTGACCGATGATGCTAGAACGACGTGCATCGTCTGGGTGACGGCGAGCCTGACGGCCATGGGGCCCGGGTCATGGACCCGAGCCCCATTGGCTGGTCCCCCCATTGGCTGGTCCCCCCAAAGGACATGTCGACCGCATCCCGGCGGCTCCCGATTCCGCGATCGACGCGGCCAGCTCTTGGGTAAGACTACCCGGTCGGCGTGACGTCGGCCACAACTCACTGCTGGTGCCCGTTGCGGAGCGCGGCTACCAGGTTGTGGTCACGAGCCGGACGAGGCTTTCGTGGCATCGCTCCAGCCGCGACCGATGGAGGTGTTCATCGGCGGTGTGGGCGACGGTCGCGTCGCCCGGGCCGTAGTTGGTCGCCGGGATGCCCAGTTCGGCAAATCGTGCGACGTCGGTCCACCCGAGCTTCGCCCGAACCTCGAGGTCGTTGTCCTGAACCAACCGATCGAGGACGGGGTGGCGGAGCGACGGTGCGCACGCTGGCGACGCATCGACGATCGTCAGGCGGTCGCCGTCGTCGAGGTGGGCAGCCACGAGATTGCGCACGAACGACTCCGCCTCTTCGGCGGTCCGGTCGGGGGCGTACCGATGATGGATCCGGAGCGAGGCCGAGTCGGGAACGACGTTGCCGGCGACCCCACCCTCGACCGACACCGCTTGGAGCGCTTCCCGGTAGCGGCATCCGTCGATGTCGGGAGTCCGAGGCTCATAGCCGGCGATCTCGGCGAGCAACGGTGCGAGACGGTGCACGGCGTTCCGACCCATCCAGGGTCGGGCGGTATGAGCTCGCGCCCCTTTCAGGGTGATCTCTGCCCGCAGCGTGCCCTGGCAACCAGCTTCGATCGCTCCGGCGGTCGGCTCGCCGAGAATGGCGCAGTCGGCCGCCACGAGATCGGGCCGGGCCTCGATCAACTCGATGAGGCCGCTGTGCTCCTGGGCGACTTCCTCCCGAGCATAGAAGACGAACGTCAGGTCGATCGTGGGTTGCGGCACTCGCCGGGCCACGTCGAGGAAGATCGCCAGGCCGCCCTTCATATCGGCCGACCCAAGCCCCCAGAGGATGTCGCCGTCGATACGGGCCTTCCCGTTCCCGTTGGCCGGAACGGTGTCGGTGTGGCCGGCGAGGATGAGGCGCTGAGGTCGGCCGAGTGTCGTCCGGGCGACGAGGTTGTCCCCGACCCGGGTGACCTCCAGGTGCGAGAGCGTACGGAGCTCGTCTTCGAGCCACCCGACCAGGGGACCCTCCTCGAACGACTCCGACGGCCGATCGACGAGGTCGGCGGTGACCTCGAGCAGGTCAGCGGCCGGTGGCGGGACCATCGAAGGGTCGTTCATCACTCCGCACGGTAGCGGAACCACGGGTTGGCGACGGCGGCCGCCGGCTCGGCTCGACCAACCCGGGTCGACGTCCGGTACGGTTTTCGGTGGTGACGACCAGTACCCAGACCCAGCCGGTGAGCGCCGACGAGGCCCAGCGAGGCTTCAGCCGTTCGATCATGGTCTCCGGCATCCGCTGCCTGCTGACCTACATCGTGCTGCCGTTCGTCACGCCGTTCGTCGGGCTCGCCCCGGGGGTCGGTCCCTGGGTCGGCCTCGTCGTCGGTACGATCGCCATCGCCGCCAACGTCTTCAGCATCCGACGGTTCTGGAAGGCCGATCACCGCTTCAAGCGACCGGTCACGGCGCTTCACGTCGGCGTCATCGCGCTCCTCGTCGTGCTTCTCTACCTCGACATCCGAGCCTTGGTCGGCTGAGCCCGTGCGGGCGGTTTGGCTCCTGGCCGGTCTGTGCTGCGTCGGGCTCGGCGGGCTCGGGATCATCGTTCCCGGCCTTCCGGCAACGGTCTTCTTCATCATGGCGGCGTGGTGCTTCTCCCGCTCCAGCCCACGATTGGAGCGGTGGGTGCTCGACCTCCCCGGCATCGGGCCGATGGTTCGCGACTACCGCTCGGGGTTGGGCATGCCGAGACGGGCCAAGATCGCGGCGGTCAGCTCGATCGTCGTCGCGGCCGGGATCAGCGCCCTGTTCCTCATCGAACCGTTGCCGATCCGGCTCCTGGTTGCGACCGTCGGAGCCATCGGCGTCTGGTACGTGGCCTTGCAGGTGCCGACTCGAGAGGTCGTGTTGGCCGGGGCGACCGACTGACACCGATCAGGCCGACAGGAGCGCCACCACGCTGGACGGGTGGTCGGGGACCTGGATCGCCAGCTCGTCGAGATCGACGCCGACCTTGCACTGGACGACGCTCGTTCTGCCGGTCCGGCCCAGAAACGGGGCCAGCAGCGACCCGAGCTCACGGACCGCCTGGTGCTCGACCGCCACCGCTTCGATGAACACGTACCCGTCGTCGGCCATCGCCCGACACCGACGGAAGCCGAGGCCGTCGAGGGCGTGGTGATGCACCAACAGCAGGCTGGCCACCGAAGGGTCGGCCGTGGCGTTGACCACCAGCCGCTCGTGGGGAACGGGGAGGGTCGGATCGGTCACGACGATCCGATCGTCGCTGAGCCGGCTGTAGTACGCCACGGTCGACGACCGGCGGCGCCACACCGCGGTGATCGTCGCCTCCCGATTCTGGTAGAGGTCCAACTCGGGACGGACCCGGCCCGAGGGCGCCAACGTCACCACGTGCCGGAACCCGTGGGCCCCGAGCACGGCTGCGACGTCGGGCGCCGGCCGACCGTCGGAGAGCCCGTACCGGCGGGGACCCCGCCGGAGCTTGCGTTGTCCGACCGGGCCCCATCGATGGGTCGTCGCCGCCAGCCCGAGGGCCAGCAGCGGGGTGCCGACGGCGGCGGCGGCGATCCACAGGGGCACGATCGCCGTCGGACCGAGCAGGAGGGCCTGAGCGGTGGCGGCGATGCCCCCGCCGATCGTGGCCCAGCCGAGCGTCAGACCGACCACGCCCCGAGCGAGCCGCCGGCGGAGCCATCGAACCTGTGGGTCTTGGGCGTGTCGGAGCATGGGCGTCCATCGTCGGACGACCGACCGAGTTGACGGCGAGGCCCGCCGATGAACCCAAGTTGATCCGGTCGACCCATCCGCCGCCGGAGCTCCCCCGACGATCGCAACCGGGTCCTCATCACCGTCGACCCCGGGCCGATCGGCAGGAGCATGGAGTCCCCCGTCACCGATGCCCGGTCCGAGCCGAACGGTCCGGTTCGACTCCCGCGAGGGGACGATCGATGCTCGGCGTGACCTTGGCCGCCGCGTCGGCCCTCTCCTACGGGGCGTCGGACTTCTCGGGGGCGATCGCCACCAAGGGCAACGACGCCAAGGTCGTGACCCTCATCGTCCAAGCGGTCAGCCTCGTGGCGTTGGTCATCATCGTCGTGACGTTCCCGCCGGCTGCGGTAACCGTGGCCGATCTGGGGTGGGGCGTGGTCGGCGGCCTCGGCGCCGCGGTCGGACTGGTGACGTTCTATCGGGCGCTGGCCCTCGGGCCCATGTCGGTCGCGGCGGCCATCACCGCGCTGTGCGGCTCGGTGATCCCCATCGCCGCCGGGCTCGCCCTCGGCGACCGACCGGGGTCGTTGACCCTCCTCGGGGTCGTCCTCGCCATCCCGGCCGGCGTTCTCGCCTCGGCCGCCGGCAACGACAACGACGACGCCGAGACCGCCGACCACCCCGCCGACCACGCCGTCGACCACCCCGTCGACCCAGCCACCGACCACGGCACCCAGACCGGCTCCCCGAGCGCTGGGTCGCAGGCCCGGACCCGTCGGTTGGCGGTGGTGGCCGGCATCGGGTTCGGCTTGTTCCTCGTCGCCCTCTCCCGGACATCGGCCGACGCCGGGCTGTTCCCCCTCGTCGGGGCTCGGATGGCATCGATCGCCGGCCTGGCCGTCGCCATCGGCTGGCGGGGCACGGCCCTGACCGTGCCGGTCCGCTGGTGGCCGACGTTGATGATCGGTGGCCTCCTCGACTGTGCGGCCAACAGCCTCTTCCTCTCGGCGCTCCGGTTCGGCGACCTGACGTGGGTCGCCGCCATCAGCTCGCTCTACCCGATCAGCACCGTGCTGCTCGCCCGGAGCGTGCTCGGCGAGCGGATGGTGGCGAGCCAACGGTGGGGCATGGTGGCCGCCGCCGGATCGCTGGTGTTGGTCGGCGTCGGCGCCTCGACCTGACCCGGTCGACCCACGAGGCTGGGCCCATCGGCCCGAACTCGGCCTCGTTGGGTCCGGTTCCGTACAGGGTGGGGGGCCACCGGCCGATACCCGCTCTGTGGGCAGAATTCGTGCTTGGCAGGTGTGGCTGGTCTTCGCGACGTCGCTGACGATCGTCTACTTCGCCGTCCCCAACACGCCCGAGTCGAAGCTCGTGCTCTACAACGGCCTCGGGTTCCTGTCGGTCGTGCTCCTCCTCCTGGGGATCAAGATCAACGACGCGACGCCGCGGGAGCCGTGGCTCTGGTTCGCCGCCGGCCTCACGTCGTTCCTCACCGCCGACGTCATCTTCTACCTCCTCGAGTTGGCCCTCCCCGACGGCCCTCCGTTCCCGTCGATCGCCGATCCGTTCTATCTGTTCATGTACCCCCTGATGATCGTGGGGTTGACCAAGATGGTTCGGGCGGTACGTCGCCCCGACCAGGGCGACGCAGCCACGTTCATCGACGCCGCCATCGTCGGCATCGCCATGTTCGGGGCGCTGTGGGTGTTGTTCGTCGACACCGTGTTCGAGACGGCCACCAACACCACCGCAGCGTTGGTCACCCAGCTGGCCTATCCGGTCATGGACGTGGCCCTGCTGGCGGTGGCCGCCCGGTTGGTGGTGACCCTGCACCTCAAGCACCCGCCGTTCGCCCTCATCCTCGGCGGCCTCGGATCGTTGGCCATAGCCGACACCGCCTACGGCATCTACAACGCCAACGGCGCCTTCCAGACCGGGCTGTTCATCGACGCCTTCTGGCTGGCGTTCTACATCCTGTTCGCTGCCGCCGCCCTCCACCCGGCGGTCCGCTCACCCGGCCAGGCCCCGGCCATCGTCGACCGGCTCACCGGCCGACAGTTGATGATCATGTTCCTGGCCATGCTGGGCGTCCCCCTGATCGACCTGATCTGGGGCACCCAGGCCGACCGAGTCGTGACCATCGTCACCTCGGGTCTCATGTCGTTGCTCATCCTGATCCGGGTCTTCGGCCTGATGAAGGCGATCGAGGCCCGGGAGGACAAGCTCCGCCACGAGGCCGGGCACGACTCCCTGACCGGCCTGACCAACCGGACCATGTTCTCCGAGCGGATCGCTGCGGCGATCGAGCACAACGAGACCGGCGTCTCGGTGCTCTTCATCGACCTCGACGACTTCAAGAACGTCAACGACAGCCTCGGCCACGCCGCCGGCGATGCGCTCCTGGCCGAGGTGGCCGACCGACTCTCGGACTGCGTGGGCCCCAACGACATCGTGGCCCGGTTCGGCGGCGACGAGTTCGCCGTCCTCCTGACCACGACACCCCAGCGGCGGGATGTGGTGGCGCTGGCCCGGCGGGCCATCGATGCGATCCAGGACCCGATCGACCTCGGGGCTCGCCACGTCCGGGCATCGGCCAGCATCGGGATCGCCACCTACGACGACCACACCAAGGACGTCGAGTCGTTGCTCCGCAACGCCGACGTGGCGATGTACCTGTCGAAGACCCGGGGCAAGGGCCGGTTCGAGTTCTTCGAGACCCACATGCACGAGGAGGCGATCGAACGCCTCGACCTCAAGGCCGACCTCCAGCGGGCGCTCGACGACGACCAGTTCACCCTCGACTACCAACCGATCTTCGACCTCCACACCGGGCGGGTGACCCTGGTCGAGGCCCTCATCCGGTGGCGCCACCCCGAGCGGGGTCTGATCATGCCCGACCGGTTCGTGGCCCTGGCCGAGGAGAGCGGCCTGATCGTCAAGATCGGCGACTGGGTCCTGCGGGAGGCGTGCCAGCAAGCGGCCCGCTGGCAGCGGATCGAAGGGTGCAGCGGGATCAGCGTCACGGTCAACCTGTCGATGCGTCAGCTCCAGGACAACCAACTGATCAACTCGCTCACCCGGGCACTGAAGGACTCCGGCCTCGACGCCTCCCACCTCGTTCTCGAGATCACCGAGTCGATGCTGGCCCTCGACCCGGAGCGCAGCGCCGAGATCCTCGCCCAGCTGAAGACGATCGGGGTCAAGCTCGCCCTCGACGACTTCGGCACCGGCTACTCCTCGCTCAGCTACCTCCGCAGCTTCCCGGTCGACTCCATCAAGATCGACCGGTCGTTCATCCAGGAGCTCCAGCGCTCCTCGACCTCGACAGCCCTGATCGACGCCATCGTCAACCTGGCCAAGGCCCTGGGGGCCTACACGGTGGCGGAGGGCATCGAGTACGCCGACCAGGCCCGGGTGCTGCGCCGCCTCGGTTGCGACCGGGGCCAGGGCTTCTACTTCTGCCGACCGTTGGGCGCCACCGCCCTGACTGCGCTGTTCAAGGAGCAGCTGTCGAACGAGACCGATCCGCTCATGGCGTGGCGGCGCTCGTCGGAACAGGCCCAGAAGAGGATCTTCGACGTCGAGGTCCGGACCGGCCTCGAGCACATCCGCCGGGCGGCGGCCGACATCAACGAACTGAACGCCTCGCTCGACATCCCGGTGATGGGCAGCTGGCCGTGGCTGAGCGCCTGGGCCCGGTCGTTCGAGAACTGGACCCCGATGATGATCGAGCTCCGCTCGACCGAGACCAGCGATCTGTCGGGCTACGCCCTGCTGGCCTACAACGAGCGAGCCGAAGGTCGGGCGATCGTGGCGATGGGGCACGGCAGTTCCCTCTTCTCGGCCCTCCCGGCCCGGGACGACGCCTCGGCCAAGGCGCTGGCCGACGCCGTGGCGACCACCCTCAACGACATGGAGGGTGCGTGGTCGCTGGAGCTGGAACAGATCCACGATCTCGACGTCGCCCTGCTCCGCCTGTCGGGCAATCTGGAGCACGCCCAGGTGCTGCCCGAGCTCCGGGTGCCCCGGGTCGTGTTCTCGACCGCCCACCACGTGAACGACGTGCTCAGCAAGAGCATGCGCAAGCAGCTCCGGCGGGCCGAGAACCGGATCCGCAACGACGGGGCGGAGATGACGATCGCCTTCGATCGGGGCCAGGCCATCACCACCGGACTGATCGACGAGGTCGAGTCGGTCCACGTCTCCCGGGACCGTGAGGCCCGGCGGGCCAGCGACCTCGACCGACCCTCGGAGCGGGCCTTCTGGCGTCACGTCGTCGAGTCGCCCGACGGGCTGTGGGAGGTCGAGATCGCCTCGCTCCGCCTCGACGGCGAACTGGCGGCCTACGTGGTGGCACTGCTCGACGGCGACACCTACCGGGTGTACGACGGCCGGATGAACACCGCCTACAGCGACTACTCCCCGGGGCGGATCATCGAGGCCAAGGCCCTGGCCCGAGCCATGGCCGACCCCCGCTTCGCCGTCCTCGACTGGATGTCGGGCGTGGCGTCGGAGAAGTTGCTCACCTCCAACATCGCCGAGGGCCGGGCCCGGCTGGTGGCGACCTCGGGCAGCCGGTACCTCATGGAAGCCCGGACCAAGACCTCGGCCGCCGACAGCTGAGACCACCTGACCGGAAGCGCCAGCCCAGCACCGGGTCGAGATCCGGTCGGGCCGGGCCGAGGCCGGATCAGGTCAGCTCGACACCTACCCGGGCGGCGACGAGGCCGAGCTGCTCATCGGGCTGGACGACGGCGATCCGGACGTGGCCGGCTCCCTGGGCCCCGTAGAACTCCCCCGGGCTGACGAGGACGCCAGCCTCGGTCGCCAGCCGGCGGGCGAACGTCCAAGCGTCGCCGTCGGGCGCCGGAACCCACAGGTAGAACCCGCCACCCGGCATCGGGGCCTCGGCGCCAAACAACGCCACGACCCGCTGCATCAGCTCCAGGCGTCGCCGGTACCGTCGGCGCTGTTCCTCCACGTGCTCCTCGTCTCGCAGCGCCGCCACCGCCGCCGCCTGCGACGGGCCCGGCTGCATGAAGCCGGCGTGCTTGCGGACCTCGCCGAGGTAGTGAAGCAGATCGGGATCGCCGGCATAGAAGCCCGACCGGTTCCCGGCCAGGTTCGACCGTTTGGACAGCGAGTGGACGGCCAGCACCCCTTCGGTGCCGTGCTCGAGGATCGAGCGGGGCGGCCCGTCCCAGGTGAAGGCCACGTAGCACTCGTCGGACACGACCAGCACCTGTCGCTCCCTTCCCCAGGCGGCCGCCGCTTCGAGGTCGTCGAGGCCACCGGCCGGGTTGCCGGGGGTGTTGACCCACAGGCAGAGGGCCCGCTCGGCGTCGGCGTCGTCGATGGCCGAGAGATCGATCCGCCACCGGTCGTCCACCGGGACCGGTACCGCCCGGCAGCCGGCCAGGGTGGCCCCCATCTCGTAGCTGGGGTAGCTGATCGCCGGGTAGAGGACCGTGTCGCGATCCGGGGTGCGCAGCCGCAACCAGTGGGGCAACCCGGCGACGAACTCCTTCGAGCCGATCGTGGCCCGGATGCCGCCCGGTCCGACGTCGACCCCGACCAGGGCGGCCAACCAGTCGGCGGCCGCTTCCCGCAGCTCCGGGGTCCCGATCGACGGCGGGTAGCCGGCCATCCGGCCGGCGGCGACCGGATCGTCGAGGTCGGCGACCGCTCGCCGCACCGCCTCCGACGGGGGGTCGCACGGGGTGCCGATCGACAGGTCGACGATGCCGCCGTCGTGGCGGCCGGCCACCTCGGCCAGCTCGTCGAGCCGGTCGTAGGGATACGGGGGCGGTACGAAGCCCACTGGTTCCTGCTCCTCGATGGTGTTCCGGGCCGGGTCGGGGCGGAGCCCTCAGCCGCCGGCCCTCTCCGGTGACGGGATCTGGTCGGGGGCGATGAACTCGGCGAGGCGGCTGGCCGACGCCGGTTCGAGGCGGGCCCGGAGCCGCATGCCGTGTTCCTCGGTGATCTCCACCACGACCTGCCCCTCCCGGTGGACGGCGGCCAGCGCGTCGCCCCGGGCCCACGGGACGAACAGGTCATAGACGGTGCTCATGGCCCGCAGCCGATCACCGATGGCCAACAGGAGCTCGTCGATCCCCTCACCGGTCACGGTCGAGGTCGCCACCGATCCGGGGTTGAGGTCGACGTAGCGCTTGGCCTCGGTCGACAGATCGGCCTTGTTGAACACGAGGAGCTGGGGGACCTCGTGGGCCTCGATATCGGCGAGCACATCGGCGACCGCGGCCATGTGGGCGTCGGGATCGTGCGTCGAGGAGTCGACCACGTGGATGAGGAGGTCGGCCGAGGCTGCGACTTCCAGGGTCGACTTGAACGCCTCGACCAGCTGGTGGGGCAGCTTCTTGACGAACCCGACGGTGTCGGTCACCAGGATCTGCTCGCCGCCCGGGAGCTGGAGCTTGCGGGTGGTCGGATCGAGGGTGGCGAACAGCCGATCCTCGATCCGGACGTCGGTCCCGGTCAGCCGCTTGAGCAGCGACGACTTTCCGGCGTTGGTGTAGCCGACGATCGACACGCTCTTGTAGGGCGAGCGAGCCCGGGCCTTGCGCTGGTTGGAGCGACGCTCGGTGATGCGGGCCAGGTCCCGCTCCAGCTTGTGCATTCGCCGCAACAAACGCCGCCGATCGAC
The DNA here is from genome assembly GCA_965262175.1 of Acidimicrobiales bacterium. Lineage (GTDB taxonomy): Bacteria > Actinomycetota > Acidimicrobiia > Acidimicrobiales > SZUA-35 > CADEDH01. The sequence continues at coordinate 815,645 of CBDHES010000002.1, forward strand.
CTCGAGCTGGGTCTCGCCCGGCCCTCGGGTTCCGATCCCGCCCGCCTGCTGACTGAAGTGCTTCTTGCCCCGCAGGCGGGGCAGGCGGTAGCGGAGCTGGGCCAGCTCGACCTGGGCCTTACCCTCGGCCGAGGTGGCGTGCTGAGCGAAGATGTCGAGGATCACCGCGGTCCGGTCGAGGGCCGAGCGCTCCAGGATCTTCTCCAGGTTGAACTGCTGGGCCGGGGTCAGCTCATCGTCGAAGACGACCGTGTCGGAGTCGATGGCGAGGGACGCATCGAGGATCTCGGTCACCTTGCCCCGACCGACGAACGTCGCCGGGTCGGGTCGGTCGCGACGCTGGATGACCCGGTCGAGCACGTCGGCCCCGGCGGTGTCGACCAGCAGCTCCAGTTCGTCGAGCGACGCCTCGGTGTCGTCGGGCGTCTGGCCCTCGGTCGTCATCCCGACGAGCACGATGCGTTCCCGGAACGCCCGGTCGAACAACCCGTCCTCGGCCCCGCCGAACTCGCCGAACGCCCCGCGGTGGGTCTCGCCCTCGTCGGCCCCGGCGGGGCGGCCGATCCCGTCGTCGGCCAGCTCGCTCAGCCAGGCCTCGTTGTCGGCGACCCGGGAGCGGTCGGGATCGAGGTCGCCGGTGTCGTCGTCGCCGTGCCCGGGGGAACCGCTCACTCGCCCTGCTCGATCTCGATGATCGCCACGAAGGTGGCGGGGCCGGTCAGGTAGGCGGCACCGTCGACGAGGTCGACGATCGCGTCGCCGCCGGGCATGGTGACCGTGATCCGATCATCGACCAGATCCCAGGTCCGGGCGGCCCAGGCGGCCGCGCAGGCTCCGGAGCCGCAGGCCTCGGTCAGCCCGGCCCCCCGTTCCCAGACCCGGAGGTTGATCCGTGATCGATCGACGATCTCGATCAGCTCGACGTTGACACCGCCGGCGTAGGCACCCTCGACGATCGGTCCGATCGTGGCCAGGTCGATCGCGTCCGGCCGGTCGACCAGGGTCACGACGTGGGGGTTGCCGACGTCGACGCCGGCTTGGCGCTGGACCTGGAGACCGACCAGGTCCCAGTCGGGGTAGGGCGGCGGGCCGGTCGTCGGTCGACCCATCTCGACCGTCACCTGATCGGTCGAGGAGCCACGGTCGGGGGCGACCGCCACCCTGCGGATGCCGGCGTCGGTCGTGATGTCGTAGCGGGGGCTGGCGGTCCCGTCGTCGTAGTGGAGGATCAGGGCCTGCCCGAGGCATCGCAGCCCGTTGCCCGACAGCTCGGCCCGGCTCCCGTCGGCGTTCCACAGCGACATCGTCCAACCCCAGGGGTCGTCTCCGGTGCGGCTGGCGACGATCAATCCGTCGGCCCCGATCCCCCGCCGCCGCTCGCACCACCGTCGGGCGTCATCGGAGCCGATCTCGATCTTGGGCTCCACTGCGATCAGGAAGTCGTTGCCCAGGCCGTGGTGCTTGGTGAGGGTGATCGATGTCAAGTCCGGTATCGCTCTCGTCCGTGTCGCCCGTCGTAGCTACCCGGGCCGTCCGGCCCGTCTGCCAGTTTGGCACGTCGGTCGACCGGTTCGCCCCCTGGTTCCCGCCACCACCGCTCGACCCGATCGACGAGATCGGGGGCGTCGGCGTCGAACCACTCGATGCGAGGGTCCCGCCGGAACCATCGTTCCTGGCGGCGGGCGAACCGTTTGGTCCGTCGTCGGGCGACGGTCATGGCCTCGTCGAGGGTCATCGCCCCGGCGAGATGGTCGAGCAGTTCCCGGTAGCCGAGGGCCTGCGACGCGGTGCGGGACAGGGGTCGGCGTGCGAGGTCGGCCACCTCGGCGAGGAAGCCGGCCGCCAGCTGGGCGTCGTACCGCTCGTCGATTCGCCGGTCGATCTCGGCCCGGTCGAGGCGCAACCCCACCTGGCGGAAGGTGCTCGGCTGGTAGTGGTCGACACCCGGTCCGTAGCTCGAGAACGGCTGACCGGACCCGATCGTCACCTCGAGGGCTCGGACGATGCGGCGCCGGTTGGTCGGCTCCATCTTCGTCGCCGCGGTCGGGTCGAGCCGGTCGAGCTCGGCCCAGAGCGCCTCGGTCGACGGCTCCCGCTCCAGCGCCGTCCGGACCTCGGGGAACTGGCCGGGGAGACGGAAGTTGTCGACCACGGCCCGGACGTAGAGCCCGGTGCCGCCGACGACGATCGGTATGCCGCCCCGACCGGTGATCGACGCCACCGCCTGGTGGACGTCGGTCTGGAACCGGGCGACCGTGTACTCCTCGGAGGGGTCGGCCACGTCGACCAGGTGGTGGGTGATGCCCCCCTGCTCGGCAATCAGCGGTTTGGCGGTCCCGATGTCCATCCCCCGGTAGACCGCCATCGCGTCGGCCGAGACGATCTCGCTCCCCGGGATCCGGCTCGCCAGCGCCACCGCCAGCGACGACTTACCGACCGCGGTCGGCCCGACGACGACCAGCGGGGCGAGCACCATCCGGCCGGGGCTCGACCCGAGGATCGTCATGGGCCACCGCCGAGCACGGCTTCGGCGATCACGTCGCACAGGATGTGGTGATCGAGGCGGACGAGGTCGGGCTGATCCCCGTAGCCCTGGTAGAAGCCGGTGACCGCCTCGGGGCCGAACAGGGCGTGGAGGCTGCGGTGGGCGACGGCGAGGTCGAGGTGGCGGTCGCCCAGTCCGGCCCGGTGGCCGCCGGTGAGAGCGACGACCTCGCCCCCGTCGAGCCGGAAGTTGGCCACCGTCGCGGCGCCGTGGACCACGACCGGAGGCCCCGCCGACTCGGGTCGGGTCTCGATGGCCAGCTCGACGAGCCGGGCCGGCGGGTAGCGGTCGTAGGGGGCCGGGATGCGGCTCCGGTCGATCGTCCCCGCTTCGACCGCCCTTGCCAACTCGTCGAGGAGCCGAGCCGAGCCACGGTCGGGAGCCGAGGTCGGGACCGGCTCCGTGCCCCCGTCGGGCACGGCGGTGTCGTGGATGGCCCGGAGGGCGCGACCGATGGCGACCGGGACCTCGTCGGGGCGGGGCTGGCGCTCCGGTCGGTGGGCGCCGTGGCCGGCGACGGGCGTGACGATCCACCGGCCGTGGCGCTCGACCGGGGCGACCGAGTCGACCGACGAGGCGAGCCAGGCGTGGCCGGCGACGAGGTCGCCGACCGGATCCGCCGCGACCGACCGGGCGGGTGCCCCGGACCGAGCTTTGTCAACCGGGCCGGCTCGCTCAACCGGGCCGGTCGCTCGACCGGGCCGGCTGGCTCGACCGGGCCGGCTGGCTCGACCGGGACCGGCCCGCCGGCCCACCGGATCTCGTGGCGGTCGACCTCCCAGACCGGGCCGGGCCAGCGATACAGGGCGGCGGCATCGAGGCCGGGATCGGGCCCGGCCCGGACACCGGCACCGTCCTGGACAGCCGGTCCGGCCCGAACACCCCAGCCGGCCTGGGGGTCGGAGCCGGCCACGGGCTCGACGTCGGGGCGGGCGGGCGCCGGGCCGAGCTGCTCCCAACCGTCGTCACCGCCCACGAGGGCTCGAACCGATTCGGGGACCAACGGAATCAAGGGCTCGATTCTAGGAGCCGGCGAGCGGGCTCCTCAGCAGGTGCCGTCGAGGCAGGCGGCGATGGCCAGGAGGGTGCCGGCCACGACCCGGGGAGCGACGACCTGGTGGAGGTGGTCGCCTGCCAGCTGGAAGGTGGCCCACCCATCGGCCTCGGCCCGTTTGCACGATTCGAGGTAGCCGGCGCCGAACGCCAGGAAGCCTCGGCCGACGTCGGTGGGCAACGACGGGACCGGGCACGCCTGGTCGAACATCGCCCGAGGGACGGGCCGGGCCTCCTGGAACACCTCCTCCCGGGTCGACGGGTCCACCACCAACCCCTCGACGAGCGAACCCCACCACCGGGGCCACGGAGGGAGGTAGTCGTCGGGACGGACGAGGGCGTCGAGCATCGGACCGTAGGTCGGCTCCGAGGAGGTGAACGCGAGTCCGTCGGGGTACCGGCCGTCGACGCAGATCATCGTCGACACGTTCCAGCCGTGATCGAGCAGGCGGTGCACCGCGTACGGCATCCGGGGGCAGGCGGCCGAGTGTCCGACCACGGCGACCTCGAGGTCGTCACCGGGGGCCGGCGTGGCGAGGATGTCGGCCATCCATGGGCTGAGGTGGTCGACGTCGTCGCGGGTCGTCATGCGGGGGTCGGCGACCAGGGCCTCGTGGCCGAGGGCGATCAGGACCCGGGCCACGCCCTGCCAGCTGGCCGGGCCCAGGAGCGGGCTCGGTACCAGGTACCACCGGCGTCGCAGGGGACTCACACGCATCAAACCTCCGCACGGGCGCAGTACCGCACCATACGGCAACCCTCAGACCGGCTCCCAACCCGCTTCGGACCGGGCGGGGCGGTCAGCCGGCGACGACGGGGATCCTGGTCCGGTGGCGGGGCCGCTCGACGACCTCCACCAACTCGCCCCGGAGGTACTGGTGGGCGGCGTCGGTGATGCGGACGGCGGTGTAGGTGCCGGGGCGGAGACGATCGGCCGGGAAGTGGACGAGCTTGTTCTGGGCGGTTCGACCGGTGAGGACCGCCGGGTCCTTCTTGGAGGGGCCCTCGACGACGGCCAGCTCGGTCCGCCCGACCCGGTCCCGGTAGCGGGCCAGGCCCGAGCGCTCGATGACGGTCCGGAGCCGGGCGTAACGATCCTGGACCTCGGCCGGATCGCAGAACCGGTCGGTCATCGTCGCCGCCTCGGTCCCCGGGCGAGGCGAGAACACAAAGGTGTAGGCGCTGTCGAAGGCGGCGGCCGCCGCGACCTCGAGCGTCGCCGCGAAGTCGTCCTCGGTCTCACCGGGGAAGCCGACGATGATGTCGGTCGAGACCGCCAGGTCGTCCACGATCGAGCGGGCCTCGGCCACCTTCTCCAGGTAGCGCTCGGCCCGGTAGCCCCGATGCATGGCGGCCAGGATGCGATCCGACCCCGATTGGAGCGGGAAGTGGAGGTGGGGAACGACGGCCGGGGTGTCGGCCATCGCCTCGAACACCTCGGTCGTCATGTCCTTCGGGTGGGGGCTGGTGAAGCGGACCCGGCGGATGCCGTCGATCGAGCCGACCGCCCGGAGCAGGTCGGCGAACAGGGGCCGGACCCGACCGCTCCCACCGGCCTTTCGGGCGGCCAAGGTGAGGTCTCGGCCATAGGAGTTGACGTTCTGCCCGAGGAGGGTGATCTCGGTGACCCCGTCGGCCGCCAGCGAAGCCGCCTCGGCGACGATGTCATCGAAGGGACGGCTCATCTCGGCCCCCCGCACCGCGGGGACGATGCAGAAGGCGCAGGAGTTGTCGCACCCGATCTGGATGGTGAGCCAGGCTCGGTAGTCGACCTCTCGCTTGGCCGGGAGGGCCGACGGGAAGGCCTCGGACTCGTCGATCACCGCCTCCTCCCAGATCTCGGTGATCGGTCCCGTTGCGGCCGCCTCGGCCACCAGCTCGGCAGCCCGATGAACGTTGTGGGTCCCGAACACGACGTCGACGTGACCCGCTCGCTGCTGGATCAGGTCGCGGTCCTTCTGGGCCAGGCACCCGCCGACGACGATCTGCACGTCGGGGCGTCGATCTTTCAGGGCCCGCAGGTTGCCGAGCGTCCCGTAGAGCTTGTTGTCGGCGTTCTCCCTGATGCAGCAGGTGTTGAGGACGACGACGTCGGCCGCCTCGGGCCGGTCGGTCGCCTCGTACCCGTCGGCTTCGAGGAGCCCGGCGATCCGCTCCGAATCGTGCTCGTTCATCTGGCAGCCGAACGTCTGCACCAGGTAGCGCCGGGGCCGATCGGGATCTGTCATCCGGTCCAGGGTAGGTGGCGGTGTCGAGGCCGCCGACTCCTCGGCCGGCGGCCGATCGGCCAGGATGGCCACGATGAGCTTCCACATCGTGGTCCGGCACCGGTTTCCCGGCAGCATCGCCCAGCGGGAGTACGTGTCGTTGATCGACGCCGAGCTGCGACGGGTCGGGTTCGCCCCGGACACGACCCTGGTCGCCGTCGGGCGCTGCCGCGACGAGCTGACCAGCTCCCTCCCGGCGGCCATCGAGGCCCGGTGGGGTCCGGTGTTCGACCTGGCCGGCTTGGCCGGGCTCCTCTCGGCCGGCCTGACCGGCGTCGAGGCGGCGCTTGGTCATGCCCCGATCGTCGATGGCCGGGCTCGGCTCGTCGTGGTCGCCATGAGCCACGTGGGGATCGCCGACGACGGCACCGTCGGCGCCCTTCGCCGCCCCGGGCTCGACCATCCGGTCGCCGCCTGTGGGAGCCTCCGCCGCCTCCTCGACGGGTCGGGTCGCCAACGACGGCGGGTGGTCGACCCGGCGCTCGACCTGGAACAGAGCCATGTCGAAGCGGCGCTGGGGCCCCTTCCGCCGGGCACCGGCGCCGATCTGGCCGATCTGGCCCGGCTGGCCCTCGCCCGGATCGAGGCCGACGCGGCGGCGATCCTCGACCGGTTGGCCGTTCGCTCGTCGACACCCCTCGACCACGGCCTGCTGACCGGTGTCCAGATCCACGGTCCCCTCGACCGGAACCTGGTGTGGCCATCGCTGGCCACCGTGGAGGTCGGCGGCGAGGCGATCGACATCCTCCCCGACAACCTGCGGGCGCTGACCTCCGAAGCCACCGGAGGGACGGCCGGCCCGCCGGGGCCCGCTCACCACCAGCACCCCCACCGCGATCACGGCCGCTATCAGCCCTCCCACCATGACGGGGGCCATCACGAACACCAGCATCACGAACACCAGCATCACGAACACCAGCATCACGAACTGGGCCGCCACCAGCACGAGCACCACGATCTGGGCCGCTACACCCCACAGCACCGGGACCTCGGCCGATACGAACCCCACCACGACGATCGCCGGACCGGGGGTCGAGACCCCGAGGCCGGAGCGGCCGCAACCGATCCCCGGGCAGAGCGCCGGAGGCGGTGGCGAGCCCTCGGCCGCCGGGTCTCGGGCCGGGACCGCGACGACCGTCGCTGATCCGACCGAGGCGAGCTCAGGTCTGGCGGGCGGCGTCGGCGTCGGCGACGACGACCGAGCGGGCCGGCCGGATCAGGCCGGCCGGCATCGACAGGTCACCGCTGAGGAGCCGTCCCAGTGGCGCCGCCTTGGCCCGGCCGGCCACCAGCCAGACGATCGCCCGGGCCCGATCGAAGACCGGCCGGGTCAGGGTGACCCGGCGGTGACCGTCGTACCGGTCGGTCACCGCGATCGGGCGCCGCAGCTCCTCGATCGCCGGGTCACCCTCGATCAACGACGCGGTGTGGCCGTCGACCCCCAACCCCAGCTGGGCGACATCGATGACCGGCGGGTCGTCGGCCACCGAGATCAGACGGGCCGCGAACTCGCCCAGGATCCGGTCCAGCTCGGCAGGGGCCACCCCTCCGGGGCCCCGCCGTCGGTCGACGCCGACCTCGGCCGAACCGTCGAAGGCGGCGTCGGGCCACGGGGCGCCGTCGAGGGCAGCCAGCAGCTCGTCGACCGGGAGGGGCAGCCAGGTCACGTCCAGGCCGTCGAGGACCTGCCGCTGGGCGGCCAGGTTGCGATCGGGATGGTCGAGGGGGACCAGCCGCTCGTCGGTCTGGAGCACGATGACCTTGTCCCAGGCCAGGTCGCGGTCGGCCAACGCCGCCAGGGCCGGCCAGGGCGTCGACCCGCCAGACAGGGCGAGGAGGCACTGGCCCCTCCGGGCGACCGCGGTGGCGATCTCCTGGGCGAGCGCCTCCGCCGAGCGGACGGCCCAGTCCTCGCCGTCGGCGATCCGGAGCTCGTGGAGATCGGTGGTCACCGGGACGGCGGGATCGGTCATCGGTCGACGCCATGGTCGAGGGGCCGACCGATGGCATCGAACCACGCTGCGGCCCCGGTGAGGGCGGCGTCGTCGCCGAGGGCCGCCCCGACCACGTCGATCTGCTCGGCGTTGGCCGGTCCAAGGTCGGCGAGGGTGGCGGCGATCACCGGGAGCACGATGTCGCTGTTGTTGCCGACCCCTCCTCCGATGACGACGACCTCGGGACCGATCAGCCACGCCAGGTTGGCCACGCCGGCCCCGACCGCGCCGATCGCCCGGTTCCACAGCTTGGTGGCGGTCGGATCCCCGGCCCGGACGAGGTCGGCCAGGGCCGCGTCGCGCTCGACCAGCCCGGCCTCGGCGGCCGCCTTGGCGATGGCCGGGCCGGCGCCGAGCTCTTCGACCGTTGCCGGTCGGCCGGCTCGGGCGGCGCCGACGTCGATCACGGTGTGACCGATCTCGCCCCCCGAGCGGCGAGCCCGAACGAGCTTGCCACCGGCGAGGATCCCGGCTCCGACGCCGGTGGAGATCGTCACGTAGACGACGTCGTGGCGCCCGCGGCCGGCCCCGAAGCGGGCTTCGCCGACCGCCGCCAGGTCGGCGTCGTTGGCCAGGCCGACCGGCAGGCGGAGTTGGGCCCCGAGCCAGTCCTCGGTGATCCACGGGTCCCACAGGTCAGGGATGTTGGGCGCCTTCACCAGTCGGCCCTCGACGTGGTCGATGATGCCGGGGATCCCGACCACGGCACCGTCGAGGTCCACCGACGCCGACTCGCTGCGAACCCGCTCGACCAGGTCGACGAGGAAGTCGGGCCGCTCGGCAGTGGTCGGGGTCCGCTCCCGGACCCGGGCCCGGATCGTGCCGTCGTCGGCCACGACGGCGGCCCGGACGTGGGTACCCCCGAGATCGAGGGCGGCGAAGTAGCGGCTCATGGTCGGATCACCTCCGAGATCGGCGCCCCGTAGCGGTAGGTCGTCACCGGTGGCGGCGCATCGATGACCGGTTGGACCAACTCCCATGCCCTGAGGACCTGGTCGCCGCGGGCGAAGAGCCGGGTGTCTCCGATCAATGCGTCGCCCAACAGCCGATGATAGGGGTCGACCGCCCCATACGCGTCGTCTCCGAGCGGCGGCCCGTCGAGAGGTCCGTCCCGATCCGGTTCGACCAGCAGCGAGACCGGGTCGCTCGTCAGTCGGTGGCCGGGACGCTTGGCCTGCATCTGCAGCTCGATCGTCCCCGACGGCTTCATCTCGAATCGGAGCCGGTTGGGCGCCGGGTCGCACTCGGCGTCGGTGAAGAGCGGCCGCGGCGTGTCGGAGAACTCGATGACCGCTTCGGTGCAGGTCTGATCGAGGGCCTTCCCGGCCCGGATCGTCCACGGGACCCCGGCCCACCGCCACGAGTCGATCTCGGCTTCGATCGAGATGAACGTCTCGGTGTCGGACCACGGAGCGACGCCGTCCTCGTCGCGGTAGCCCTCGTACTGGGCCCGCTGGACCCGGTCGGGATCGAGCGGCCGCATCGCCCGCAGCACCTTCATCACCTCGGCGCCCATATCGGTCGAGGAGTCGGAGACCGGTGGCTCCATGGCGAGGAACGCCATGACCTGGATGAGGTGGTTCTGAACGACGTCCCGCAACGCACCGACGTCGTCGTAGAACGAGCCTCGACCCTCGATGCCGAAGTCCTCGGCCAGGGTGATGGTGACCGATGACACGTAGTGTCGGTTCCACAGCGGCTCGAGCAACGAGTTGGCGAACCGGAACACGAGCAGGTTGAGCACGGCCTCCTTGCCCAGGAAGTGATCGATCCGGTAGATCCGCTCCTCCGGGTAGTGGGCGAGCACCGCCCGATCGAGCTCCTGGGCCGACGCCAGGTCTCTCCCGAAGGGCTTCTCGAGCACCAACCGGCCCCGGTTCAGTCCGGCCCCGGCCAGGCCTTGGACCACCGCCGGGAACAGGAACGGGGGGATCGCCAGGTAGCACACCGGGCAGGCCGCGCTCGACACCTCATCGGCGAGCCGACGGTAGGTGTCGGGGTTCTGGTACTCCCCGGACACGAAGCGGAGCCGATCCGACAGCTTCCGCCACAGACCGGGGTCCACGTCGAGCTGCTCGTCCAACGCCGACCGAGCGGCGGCCCGAAGGTCATCGACCGTCCACGGGGAGCGGGCCAGACCGACCACCGGGTGGTCGAGGGTTCCCTCCGCTTCGAGCTGGTAGAGGGAGCGGAACAGCTTCTTGCGGGCCAAGTCGCCGGTGATGCCGAACAGCACGAGGCAGTCGGCTCGATCGGGGGTGGGCGGTGCCATCGCCGAATTGTGCCCGATCGACATCGAATCGGGTTCATCATGGGACCGTCGGCACTGCGATGCTGACCATCGACCGTCCGCTCACCGACCGGTGCCGGACCAGGAGGGAGCCCCGACGTGACCGCTCGCCACTTCACCGCTCTCGGTACCGCCAGCCAAGCTCCGACCCGCCTCCGCCAACACAACAGCTACGCCCTCCGGTGGGACGAGCAGCTCGTCCTGTTCGACCCCGGTGAGGGAACCCAGCGTCAGTGCCTGGTGGCCGGGCTCAGCATCGCCCGGGCGACGGCGGTGTTCGTCACCCACTTCCATGGGGACCACTGCCTCGGACTACCCGGCGTCATCCAGCGCCGAGCGCTCGACAACCGGGGTTCGGCGGAGCCACGACCTCCGCTCCCGATCGTCTACCCGGCCGAGGGTCAGGAGTTCTTCGAACGGCTCCGGTGGGCGAGCGAGTTCCACGACACCAGCAACATCGAGCCGGTGCCGGTCGGCGCCGAGGGCCCGGTGCTCGACCTCTCGCCGGAGTTGACGGTCAGCGCCCGGCGGCTGAACCACCGGATCCCGACCTACGGGTACCGGCTCGACGAGGCCGATGCCGTCCGGCTCGATCCCGACGCTCTGGCCGCCCGGGGAATCGAGGGCCCCGACGTCGGCCGACTGGTGGCCGACGGCCGGCTGGAGACCGAGGCGGGGACGGTCGGTCTGGCCGAGGTGTCCCACATGCGGCCCGGGCAGTCGCTGGCGTTCGTGATGGACACCAGCCTGTGTGATGGGGCGGCCCACCTGGCCGATGGCGTCGACCTGCTCGTCTGCGAGTCGACGTTCCTCGACCGCGACGCCGAGTTGGCCGCCCGGTTTCACCACCTGACCGCCGGTCAGGCGGCCCGGTTGGCCGTCGCCACCGGAGCCCGTCGGCTCGTCCTGACCCACTTCTCGGCCCGGTATCCCGACAACGAGGTCTTCGCCGCCGAGGCATCGGCCATCCACGACGACGTGGTGGTGGCCGACGACCTGATGACGATCGACGTCCCACCTCGCCGGTCCTGACCGTACGGGTGGCCAGGGTCGGCGGTCGGACGCCGACTCGGGTGGCGGCGGCGGTCGGGCGGTCGGACGCCGGCTCAGGTGGCGGCGGGGGCGGTCGTCGGCCCCGTGAGCCGATGGCGGTAGTAGGCGGCGACGAGGACGAGGCCGCTGGCGGCGATGCCGATCATCGACAGGATGTGGAAGCCGGCCATGGTGAAGACGAAGCCGGAGGCCAGGGCGCCGGCGCCGCTGGCGAAGCCGGTCAGGAAGTCGGCCGCCCCCTGGGCACCGACCGCCTCATCGGCCGGGACGACCTCGGTGAGAAGAGCGCTGGAGGCCACGATGCCGAAGCTCCACCCCAGGCCGAGCAGGAACAGTGCGGGGAACATGAGGCTGGCGGGGGCTTCACCGGCCAGGGCCGAGAGGACGGTCGAGACCATGAGCACGAGACCGCCGAGGGCGAGGATCGGGAGCCGGCCATACCGGTCGGAGGCCCACCCGGCGAGGGGGGCGAAGGCGTACATACCGGCGGTGTGGACCGAGATCACCCACCCGACGGCGGCCACGGAGTGGCCGTGGGCGTCCATGTGGAGCGGCGTCATGGCCATCACCATGACCATGACGGCCTGGGAGACGGCGAGACCGCCGGCGGCCACCCGGGCCACCGGGTTGGCCATGATCGAGCGAAACCCGTCGCCGAGGCCGCCCTTGGCCTTGGCCGCCTGTGGCGGGCCGTCGACCGAGGGGTCGACCTCCGCCACCTTGGGTTGGATGCCGCCGGAGATGACGAGCGGATCGGGCCGAAGCCCGATCCAGAGCACGAGACCGGCGGCGGCGAAGAACAGCAGGGCGAACAGGTAGGCGCCGACCAACTCGTCGAGGCCCAACGACTCGGCGATCGAACCGGCCGGGCCGAGCAGGGCCGGCCCGCCGACCGCGCCGATGGTCGAGGCGAACACGACCGCCGAGATCGCCTTGCCCCGAACCTCGGGCTTGGCGAGGTCGGCGGCGGCGTAGCGGGCGAGGTTGGTCGCCCCCTGCCCCACCCCGATCAGTACCAGGCCGAGGAGGAAGGGGAAGAGCAGCAACGCCTGGCCACTGGCGACGGCCACCGCCGAGCCGACGGCGGCGGCGATGTAGCCGACGGACAGGCCCGGCCGACGGCCCCGGCGGCTCATGTAGCGGGAAAGGATCGAGGCGCTGAAGGCGGTCCCGACCGTGATGGCCGCCGTCGATGAGCCGGCCCAGGTCCCCTCGCCGAGGATCTCGGCGATGATCAGGACCGCCACCGCAAAGGCGACCGACATCCCGGCCCGGGCGAAGATCGCGCTGGCGAACAGGACCCGCAGGGTCCGGGTCTGGATCGCCTCCAGCTCGTGCTCGTCGGGTTCGGCGGCGTGGGCCAGGGGTCGGTCCGCTCGGTCGGTGGTCACCGCGGGATCTTAGGTCACCACTCGGCCCGCGCCCCCTTTCGTCGGCGCCCGGTGGCGATCAGCCGGTCGCCTCGGCCACCGCTCGCCAGACCCGTTCCGGGGTGACCGGGAGGTCGAGATGACGGACGCCGAGGTGGCTGAGGGCGTCGATCACCGCGTTCTGGATGGCCGGCACCGCCCCGATGCACCCCGACTCGGCGATGCCCTTGAACCCGGCCGGGTTGTTGGGCGACGGGGTCTGGGTGACCTGACACTCGAACGACGGCATCTCGGCCGCCGACGGGAAGCCGTAGTCGAGGAAGTTGGAGGTCAGGGGGTTGCCGTCGGCGTCGTAGACGAACTCCTCGTAGAGGGCCTGGCCGACCGCCTGGCCGAGGGCCCCGTGGACCTGACCGAACACGATCATCGGGTTGATGACCGTCCCCGCGTCGTCGACGGTGACCAGCCGGGTGAGCACGATGTCGCCCACCTCGGGATCGACCTCGACGACCGCCGCGTAGGCGCCGTAGGGAACGGTCGGTCCGTCGCCCAGGAAGTCGGACTCGCACTTCAGGACGGGATCGGCGGCCTCGGGACGGGCCGGGAGGGCGGTGGCGATCTCGGTCCAGGTGACCGTCGATGCCCCGGGGGCGCCGGCGACGTGGAATCGGGCTTCGGCCACGTCGAGGACGATGTCGTCGATCGCCGCTTCGAGCAGGCCGGCGGCGGTCGCCTTGGCCATCTCGACGAGCTCGTCGGTCGCTTCGATCAACGCCGATCCGGCCCGCTGCGCCGATCGCGAGCCACCGGTGATCCCCCCTCGGGGAACGACATCGGTGTCGCCGTGGACCACCTCGATACGGTCGACAGGGACGCCGGTCCGTTCGGCGACGAGCATCGCCCACGTCGTGTAGTGGCCCTGGCCGTAGGGGGACGAGCCGGTGACGACCCGGAACGACCCGTCGCCCCGTAGCTCGAGGCTGCCGTACTCCGAGTTGGGGATGCCGGCGGTGCGGTCGATGAAGTTCGAGAACCCGACCCCGATCTGGGGGCCGCCGGCCGAGCGGCGCTCGGCCTGCTCGGCCCGGACGGCGTCGTAGCCGAGGGCCTCGACCACCAGCTCGAACGCCTCCCCGTAGTCGCCGGAGTCGTAGATGAGCCCGGTGGGGTTGGTGAACGGCATCCGCTCGGCGGGGATCAGGTTGATCCTGCGGACCTCGACAGGATCCATCCCGATCTCGGCCCCGAAGGCGTCGACGGCCCGATCGAGGAGCGATCCGGCCTCGGGGCGACCGGCGCCCCGGTAGGCGACGATGGGCGTGGTGTTGGTGACCACGGCGGTCAGGGACCAGTGGACCTGATCGATGTCGAACGGGCCGGGGAGGATCATGCCGGTGTTGCGGGCCAGGCCGCCGTTGGTCACCGGGTAGGCCCCGAGGTCGGCGATCAGCTCGACGTCGAGGGCGGCGATCCGCCCGTTCCGGTCGCCGCCGATCCGGACCTTCTGGCGTTGCGCCCGGGAGTGGCCGAGGCCGACCATGTCCGCCGACCGGTCGGGGGTCCACCGGACTGCTCGACCGGCCCGCCGAGCGAGGAACGGGAGGAGGAGATCCTCGGGGTAGATGCGGGCCTTGGCCCCGAAGCTGCCCCCGACGTCGCTGGTGACGACCCGGACCTGGTCGGTCTCGAGACCGTAGTAGGCGGCGAGTCCGGCCTGGATCGGGTGAACGCCCTGGCAGGCGGCGTAGTGGAGGAGGCGGCCGTCGTCGGTCCACATCGACGCCGCGGTCCGGGTCTCCATCGGGCAGGGGGCGATGCGGGCGACGTCGATCGTGGTCTCGACGACGACCTCGCAAGTCGAGAAGTCGGACGGTTGCCGCTCACCGGGCCCGGTGGCGGTGACCGCTACGTTCGATCCGAGCTCGTCGAACAGCAACGAATCGCTGGTGACGGCGGCGACGGGGTCGATCACCGGGGGGAGGGGTTCATAGTCGACGACGACCAGCTCGGCGGCATCGGCTGCTGCGGCGGCCGACTCGGCGACGACGACCGCCACCGGTTCGCCGACGAAGCGAACCTTGTCCCGGGCGAGCGGGTACCGGGGCGTCGACTCCGACAGCCCGGCGATCGGGCCCAGATCGACGTCGGCGGCGGTCACGACATCGACCACTCCGGGCTGGGCTCGGGCCTCCGCGGCATCGATCCCGCCGATCCGGGCGTGGGCCTGGATCGAGGTGATGAAGTGGGCGACGAGGGCACCCTCGAGGTCGAGGTTGGGGACGAAGGTGGAGGCCCCGGTGACGAGGTGCCGGTCCTCGACCCGCCGGATCGACCGCCCGAGCATGGGGTCCGAGCCGGTCGGACCGTCGGCCGGGGTCGATGGTGCAGCCCAGTCGGTGAGTGGTTGGGTGTCGGCCACGGAAGTCATGGCGCCGACCCTAGTGGGCCCGGAACCCGAACGATGGCGGACGAGCCGGCCGGGGCTCAGTCGATCGTGGCGTGGGGCAGGTTCTCCCGGACCCCGTTCGTGGTCACCTGGATGAACTCGGCGTTGGCCCACAGCTCGGGGATGGTCCGGGCATCGCTGTAGCTCATTCCGGACCGCACGCCGGCCATGAGGCCGGCAACCAACTTCGACACCTCACCGCGGTAGGGGACGGTGCCTTCCACCCCTTCGGGCGCTCGGTGCTCGAAGTACTCGTCGTCGACGTCTTCGCCCGACCGGGCCGCTCGGGCCTCGATCGCCTCGAACGACGCCATGCCCCGGACCCGCTTGACCAGGCCCCGGCTGGTCTGCTCGACGTCGCCAGGGCTCTCCTTGGTACCGGCGAACAGGCTGCCGATCATCACCGTGCTGGCCCCGGCGGCCAGCGCCTTGGCGATGTCGCCCGAGGTCCGGATGCCGCCGTCGGCGATGAGGGGAACCGGTCTCCCGTCGCCGTCGACGAGGCCGGCGCAATCGCTGATGGCGGTCAGCTGGGGGACGCCGACGCCGGCGACCAGGCGAGTCGTGCACACCCCTCCGGGGCCGACGCCGACCTTGACGGCGTCGGCTCCGGCAGAGACCAGCTCCTCGGCGCCGAGGCGGGTCGCCACGTTGCCGGCGATCAGTCCGGTGTCGGGGTGCTTGGCCTTGATCTCGCCGACCATGTCGATGGCGTGGTCGGCGTGGCCGTGGGCGATGTCGAGGACCAGGACGTCGACGCCGGCATCAGCCAACGCGGCGCTGCGGTCGATGGCGTCGTGGTCGGTGCCCACTGCGGCCCCGACGAGGAGCCGACCGCCGGCGTCGGTCGCCGCCTGGGCAGCCGCCGGCGCCTCCTTCACCTTCCGGACCATGTCGGCCTGGAGGTCGATCGTCAGGAACCGATGGAGGATGCCGATCCCGCCCAGCTGGGCCATGGTGCGGGCCATCTCGGCTTCGCAGACCGTGTCCATGTTGGCGGCGACGATCGGGATACCGAGGGCTGCCGATCGGGTCAGCTGGGTGGCGACCGAGATGTCTCGGCGAGAGCGCACACTCGACCGCCGCGGGACCAGCAGGACATCGTCGAACGTCAAACCCAGGCGGAGGTTGTTCATCGGCACGTCGGATCTCCTTGGATGGGCCGCCGGACGACGGCCGGCCCATCCAACCTACCGGCCCGGTTCGACCGGTCGCCTCTCGACCCGACCCACCTCAGGTGAGGGTGATCGGCTGGTCGTCGGGGTCGAGGCTCGCCTTGGCTTTGCCCTTCGACTTGCCCTTGGACGACCGACCGTTGCTGGCCGGTGGCTCCTCGGCCACCTCTGCCACCTCGGCCACCGGGTCCTCGGCCGGGGCGGACTCATCGGCGATGAGGCCGACCTCCCGCAGCACCCGATCCTGGATCTCCATCATCAGATCGGGGTTCTCGGTGAGGAACTTCTTGACGTTCTCCCGACCCTGGCCGATCTGCTCGCCCTCGTAGGTGTACCAGGCACCCGACTTCTTCACGATGTCGTGCTCGACGGCGATGTCGAGCAGGGAGCCCTCGCGGCTGATGCCCTGGCCGTACATGATGTCGAACTCAGCCTGGCGGAACGGCGGAGCGACCTTGTTCTTGACGATCTTGACCCTGGTCCGGTTGCCGACCACCTCGGCCCCATCCTTCAGGGACTCGATGCGCCGGATGTCGAGCCGGACCGAGCTGTAGAACTTCAGGGCTCGCCCGCCGGGGGTCGTCTCGGGCGAGCCGAACATGACGCCGATCTTCTCCCGGAGCTGGTTGATGAAGACGCAGATCGTCTGGGTCCGGCTGAGGTTGCCGGTGATCTTGCGCAGCGCCTGGGACATGAGCCGGGCCTGGAGGCCGACGTGGGAATCGCCCATGTCGCCCTCGATCTCGGCTCGGGGGGTCAGGGCGGCCACCGAGTCGACGACGAGCACGTCGATCGAGCCCGACCGGACCAGGATGTCGGCGATCTCGAGCGCCTGCTCGCCGGTGTCGGGCTGGGAGATCAGCAGCTCATCGACGTCGACGCCGATGTTGGCCGCGTAGGTCGGATCCATGGCGTGCTCGGCGTCGATGTAGGCGCAGATGCCGCCATTCCGCTGGGCCTCGGCCACCACGTGCATGGCCAGGGTCGACTTACCGGAGGACTCCGGCCCGTAGACCTCGACGATCCGACCGCGAGGTAGACCGCCGACCCCCAGAGCGAGATCGAGGGACAGGGCCCCGGTCGCCACCGCTTCGATGTTCATGTCGGACCGGTCGCCCATGCGCATGACCGATCCCTTGCCGAACTGCTTCTCGATGTTGCCGAGCGCGAGATCGAGTGCCTTCTGTTTCTCCACGAGGTGCTCCTGTTCGTCAGGAAAGATCGAACGTTGTGACGGGGGATGTGACGGGAGTGCGTTACCGGGACGGTACTCGGGTGCTGTGACACTGATCGGGCCGGCACCTCGGGAGAAGGCGCGTCACCGTGGCCGAGCAGCCGGGCGTTGATCCATCGGAGAGCCGACCGGCCCACCGATGCTTACACCACTGTAGTTACGAACACCTGTTCACACAAGCGTTCGGGCCAATCGATCTCAGCCGACGGAGAAACCGTCGAGATCGGGCGACCCGACCGCATAGTCGGTGATGGCGAAATCGAGGTACTCGATCTGGACCCTCGTTCGCCCCGAGTCGATCTGGTCCTGGCGGTTGGGGCCGTCGCTGTCGTACAGGCCGTGGGGGTACAGACCGAACTGGGCCCACCCACCGTCCGGCGAGCCGATCGTGTCCAGGCCCGACCCCTCCCGGATGACCTGGCCGTTGAGCACCACCCGATAGGCCCCCTGGTCGCCGTCGTTGTACACCACGACCAGGAGCGTGTTGACCTCGGCCAGCTGGACTCCCCGGATCCGGTGCCGCCCGTCGAAGGCCACCACCTGGATCTCGTTTGGCACGGCGTCGGAGAACTGGTTGGCTCCGGTCAGCTCGAGGGCGATGTCGGGGGCGTCGAGGTCCCGGTTGAACCGCTGGAAGATCGTGACCGGCCCGTACAGGTCGGGCAGCTCATCGACACCGAACCGCATGCAGTACGCCTGGGTCGTCCCGGCCGGGATGGGCTGGTCGATGAGGGTCTCCCGCAGCTCGGCTCGATACCGGTTGTCGATCGGTCCCGGGATGCCGATGTCGAACGCCAGCTCCACACCGGCCCCGCCCCAACGCATCCGGGCCGGGTCGAGGGCGAACACCGCTCGGACGAAGGTCCGCTCCCCGTCGACCCGCCCCTGGTTCAGCTGGTCGACCGGCGCCCCCGAGGCCTGGAGGGCGACGAAGTCCGCCACCGTCGTCGAGCCTCCGGCCGGCACCCGGCACTCGGCCAACGGATCGGGATCGGGGTCCGGGTCCGGGTTGGGGCCGGGTCCGTCGAGGACGGCGTCGACGTCGGTCCGATCCTCGCCCGCCGTCACGCAGGCCGCCGGCTGGTACCACCGGCTCCCCCCGAACCGGGTCCCTTCGGGGGCGATGAAGGTGAGCACGTAGCAGCCGGCCTCCAGCTCGAAGCGGAACCGGCCGTCGGGTCCGGTCCGGGTGTCGTCCAGGAACCGGCCCCGGGAGCCGTCGGCCAGGGCGGTGAACGCGTCGACGGTCACGTCCGGACCGGGTCGACCGTCGGCGAAGGTGACCGTGCCGCCCACCGCGGCGTCGATCGGGGCGTCGAGGGTGGCGTCGGCGAAGGTCGCCGTCTCGCCGGCGTCGACACACAGCGGACGTTGCCACCACCGGCTCCGGTCGAACGTGGCCCCGTCCGGGGCGACGACGGTGACGATGTGGCACCCGGCGGTCACCGGGAACCGGTAGCGACCGTCGGCGCCGGTGAACACCTCACCCCAGAACTGGCCTCGGGATCCGTCGGCCTGGGCCAGGAAGAACGTGGCCTTGACCCCGGCCACCGGGTCCCCGTCGTGGTCGACGACACGTCCGGCGAGCACGCCATCCGACGGACCGGGGGCACCGGCGGCGACTCCGGGCACCACCAACACCGACGACAGGACGGCCCCGATGGCCACCATCAGGGTCGAGATCCGAGAAGCGGGGTGCATGAAGCCAGACCTTTCATGGCTCGGCCGCGCCCCACCGACCTCCGATCCGAAGGCTGCGCCAGCAGCCAGGGGCAACCTAGGCCAACGGCGGCCCGGCGTCCATGGTCGTTCCCCGCCCCCCTTCCCGACCGACCCGGGCGAGAGCGGGGCCGGTAGTGTGGCCGGCGTGGTGGCTCGTCGTCTCCTGCCGGTGGCGCTGATGGTGGCGGTCGTGGTGGCCGCGGCCGGATGTGGCGGTGTCGACGACGACCTGTCGACCGAGCAGCAGCTGGTGAAGCTGGCCGGTCGACCGCTCACCTCGACCGAGATCGAGGAACAGCTGGCGATGGCCGATCTGTTGTGTGGCTTCGACGAGCGCATCCTGGCCGACATCTGGCGCGAGCTCGACGCCCGCCAGCTGGAGTTCCAGGACTTCGTGTTCGGCCAGCGATGCCCGGCCCGAACCTCGTTCTACGCCGAGACCCGACCCGACCTGGGCACGACCGACGCCACCGACCCGCCGACGACGACCACGACCGACGCCGACGACGACGCGGACCGCTCGACGAGCGGTCGAGGAGCCGGCTCGGGGTCGACCTCGTCCGGCTCGACGACGTCGACCCCATCGTCGGATGGACGGTCGACCACCACCCGACCGTCGAACGATCGGTGACGGACCACGCCCGCCCGACGGAGGGCCGGACGGTGGCGTCGGGTCCGCTCAGTTGCGGAACGGAGCGGCGACCTCGGTGAGGAACCGGTCGAGGACGTCGTCCCGCTTGGCGCCGGTGCCGAGGTTGAAGTCGGGGATGATCAGCTCATCGAGGCCGGTTTCGGCGAAGGCCGCCACCTGCTCCCCGAGCTGATCGACGGTGCCGATCAGCGACGGGCGCTCGATCCCCCTGGCCCGGAGCTCGTCGGCCCGGGCCTCGTCCTCGCAGAGGAACAGCAGTGCGGCCGCCGACCGTTGGATCTCCCTCGGGTCGCGGCCGAGCGTCTCGCAGTGCTGATCGAGAACCGACGCCTTGTGGGCCATGATCTCGGGAGTGGCCCACACGTTCCACTCTTCGGCGTACTGGGCCACCATTCGGAGGGTCTTCTTCTCCCCTCCCCCGCCGATCATGATCGGTAGGTCGCCGATCGGCTTGGGCGACAGCGGGGCGTCGGTCGCCTGGTAGCGGGCACCGGCCATCGTGGTCAGGTCGCCGCCCCGGAGGCCGCGGAGGAGGACGAGTGCTTCCTCGAGCCGCTCGAACCGGTCGGTGAACGTCCCGAACTCGATCCCGTAGGCGACGTGCTCGTTCTCCTGCCACCCGGCACCGAGCCCGAGCACGATCCGGCCGTCGGCCAGGTGGTCGGTGGTCACCGCCTGCTTGGCCAGGACCGCCGGATGCCGGTAGGTGTTCCCGCACACCAACGCCCCCAGCCGGACCCGGTCGGTGACCATGGCCAGGCCGGCCAGCACGGCCCACGCCTCGTGGACCTCGCCGGTCGGCTCGCCCTGGAAGGGCATGAAGTGGTCGGGGAACCAGATGCCGTCCCACCCGGTGTCCTCGGCCCGCTTGGCGCTCGACATGATCTCGGACCAGGGGTGGCCGTTTCCGACCCAGAAGCTGAATCTCATGGCGCCCGATGGTAGGCGCCGCCGCCCCGCACCGTTCACCTCGTTGTCGTATCGACGGTTGGGCCGGCATGAGCCGGCGAGGCCGCTCAGCCGGCGACCGGAACCCGCCAGCCGTAGGGGTCGTCGGCCTTGCCGAGTTGGACGTCGGTCAGGGCCTCGCGGAGGCGAAGGGTGTTGGCGCCCGGCTGGCCGTCGCCGACCTGGAGGTGCTCGCCGCCGACGGCGATCTTGCCGACGGGAGCCAGCACCGCTGCGGTTCCCGACAGGAACGCCTCGCCGTGGTCGACCCAGGCCCGGAGCTCGTCGATGGGGATCGACCGCTCCTCGATCGTGTAGCCGAGGTCCCGGGCGATGGTGATGACCGAGTCCCGGGTGACGCCGTGGAGGAACGACTCGTCGAGGTGGCGGGTGATGAGCCGGTCGTCGTCGACCAGGAAGAAGTTGGACGCCCCGGTCTCGGTGATGTCGTCGCCGGTGGCGAACAGGACCTGGTCGGCGGCGTGGTCCCGCTTGGCGTCGAGCGTCGGGCCGAGCGCCATCACGTAGTTGGCCCCGCTCTTGACCATCCCGAACTGGGGCGTCGTGCGGGGGATCTCGGTCTCGATGTAGATGGACAGGGGCCGGATCCCCCCGGCGAAGTAGTCGCCGACCGGTGAGCAGAGCACGTAGAGCAGGCCGGTGTTGCTCGGGGCGGCGGCGGCCCCGATGTTGAGCAGGGTCCCGATCAGGGTGGGGCGGATGTAGAGCGAGCCCGGCGGGTCGGGGGTGAACGAGGCGTTGGCCTCGACCGCGTCGACGATCATCGCCCCCACCAGCTCGGCGGTCGGGGGTGCCATCTGGAGCCGCTCGACGCTCTGGACCATCCGCCGGGCGTGGTCGCCGGGGCGGAAGATGGCCAGCGACCCGTCGATCTGACGGTGAGCCTTGAGACCCTCGAAGCAGGCGCTGGCGTAGTGGAAGACGTGACTGCCCGGATGGAGGGAGAAGTTCTCGAGCGGTTGGGCCGACCCGTCGTAGTGGTAGGTGCCGTCGGTCAACGTCGCCAGCGTCATGCGGTCGCCGAACAGGGTTCCGAACGGCGCGGAGAAGGGGTCGGGTGCTTCGCTCACGCTCTAGTTCTAGCGGTCGGCGAGCCCCGACGCCGACACCTTTCCCAGGCGCCGCCCTCCAACCGGGTCAGCGGAGGGCGAGGTGCCGGCGGAGGAGGTCGAGGATCGTGATGGCCGAGAACTGGCGGATCCGCTCCCGATCACCCGGGAGTTGGACGGTCGTGGTGATCTCGGTCGGGTCGTCGTCTCCAGCCCCGACGACCGCCGCCAGGCATACCGTGCCGACCTTCTGGCCTTCGACCTCGTCGGGACCGGCCACCCCGGTCGTGGCCAGGCCGACGTCGGCACCGAGCAGGTCCCGGACCGACCGGGCCATCGTCGCCGCCGTCGCCTCGGTCACCACCGGGCCCTCACCGACCCCGAGAACCCGACGCTTGACGTCGAGGTCGTAGGCCACGACCCCGCCCCGGAAGACCTCGGAGGCACCGGGGCTGGCAGCCAACCGACCGGCCACGTAGCCGCCGGTCAGCGACTCGGCGACGGCGATGGTCAGGCCCCGCTCGGAGAGGGCATCGATGACGACGGCCTCCATGTTCTGCTCATCGAGGCCGAAGACGATGTCGCCCAGGAGCCCCCGGAGTCGGGTCTCCTCGGCGTCGAGGATGGCGGCCGCCGCCCCGTCGTCGGGGGCCTTGGCCGTCACCCGGACCTTGAGGCCCTCGACACCGCTGGCCAGGAAGGCGATCGTCGGGTTGCCGACCTCGTCGAGCTCGGTGATCCGGTCGGCCAGCACCTCGGCCAGGCCCGACTCGGAGGTGCCCCACGTCCGCAGGACCCGGCTCCGGATCACGGCCCGCTCCCCCGAGCGCTCGATGAGGTCGGGCACGATCGTCTCGTTGACCATCACCTTCATCTCATAGGGGACGCCGGGAACGGCGTAGATCACCTTGTCGATCCCGTCGACGGTGACCGGACAGATCAGGCCGGGAGCGGTCCCCGGCTGCTGGGGGATGGGGGACGCCCCGACCGGGACCATCGCCTGGCGGAGGTTGTTGCTCGGCATCTCCCGACCTCGGGACCGGAACATCGTGGCGATCCGCTCGGCGATGGCCTCGTCCAGCACCAGGTCGACCCCGAGGACGTCGGCGATCACGTCGCGGGTCAAGTCGTCCTGGGTCGGGCCCAGCCCCCCACAGCAGATGACGGCGTCGCTCCGCCCGAGGGCCAGGTCGAGGACCTCCCGGATCCGGGCCGGGTTGTCGCCGACCTTGGTCTGATAGTGGGAGTCGAGCCCGGCCAGGGCCAACTGCTCCCCCATCCACGACGAGTTGGTGTCGACGATCTGCCCCAACAGCAGCTCGGTTCCGACAGCGACGATCTCGACCCTCATGCCCCGACCCTTTCCGGGCCTGCGATGCAGGCCACGTTCTCCTCGATGGCGCTGCTCGGCGGCTCGCTCCCTCAGCGGACCTCGATCGCCTCCAACGCCGGGAGGCCGACCGAAGCCAGGTTCGCGTCGAGCTCGCCGGGCGCCGACACGAGGATAACGACCACCTCGGAGTCCCCGATCGTCGCCTCGGACCACACCACCTCGGCGACCTCCGATCGTCCGGTCCGTTCCCGCCAGACCCGGCCCCGCCCATCGGGCGGGCGGTCGGTCCCCGGGCCGAGCTGAACGTCGTAGGTCTGGTCGAGGTACAGCTCGAGGCCGAGGGCCGTGAGGGGGTCGTCGGCGACCTGGATGAGCTGGGTCGGGTCGAGCAGCGACGACTGCCGGTAGGAGTCGCCGGGCAGCTCCCCGTGGAGCCACTCCTGGGGCCGGGCCGTGACGAGAACCCGCCCCGACGCCGTGGCCCGCTCCACCGTCTCCAGCACGACCGAGCCGTCGACCGGGGCCAGGAACCGGACGGCTCCCCCGTCGAGGCACGACGTGTCGGGTCGGATCGACGGCTCGTCGACGAACGTGTTGACGATGTCCATCGGGCACGGGCCGATCGACACCCCGTGGGAGCCGAACTCGTCGATGACGAGGTGGGAGCCAGGGAGGGTTCGGACCGCCCGCTCGGCCCAGACGACCGGGGTGACCGGGTCGTAGCGGCCAGCCAGCACCAGGGTCGGCACGTCGCTGGTCACCGGCTCGTCGGCCACGGCCGGCGACGGGTTGGACCCGAAGGCGTCGCAGGTCAGGAAGGCTTGGGCACCGACGTTGGACCCGTAGTCGAACTCGTCCTGCAGCCCGAAGGGATCCGGGGGCAGGGCGGCGGCGACCGCATCCTCGTCGGCGAAGGCCACCTCGTCGTTGCAGACAACGGCGTAGAACATGCCGGGCGAGAAGAGCGACTCGGTCGACCTCATTCGGCTGAGGTACGTCTCGGCGGCCCACAGCCGACCCGCCTCCAGGTCGGCCGCCAGCTCGGGAAGATCGCCGAACCACTCCGGTGAGTACAGGGCCTGGAGCACGATGCCGACGATCGTGTCCCCCCGGAGGTCGATCTCGTCGGTCGTGCCGGTCAGGAGATCGGTCACCTCGACCCGGACCGGATCGGCCTCGTAGCGCTCGACGACGGCTCGGAGCCGCTCGTCGAGTGGGCCGGCGGCCTCGCACGACGCCTCGGCGGCGCAGGCCGCCACCACCGCCTCGTAGCTGGCGAGGAACGAGCCGGGATTCTCGGCGACGGAGTCGGCGTCGGGAGGGAAGACGGAATCGAGGACTGCGGACCGAACCCCATCGGGGTGCTGTCGCAGGACCTCCAGACCCAGCCGCGTTCCGTACGAGATCCCGAACAGGTTCCACGACTCGTACCCGAGGGCGACCCGGATCGCCTCGACGTCGTGGGCGTTGTCGATGGTGGTGAACGTGGCGAGATCGACCCCGTCGGCCTCCAGGCGGGCCCGGCAGGCGACCAGGGCGTCGAGGAAGGCCCGCTCGGCCTCGGCGGCGCCGACCTCGGGGCCGCCGTCCTCCGCTTCCCGGGTGGCGGCGGTGATCTCGGGGCAGCCGAGAGCCGGTGTCGAGCGGCCAACGCCTCGCTGGTCGAAGAGGATGACGTCCCGCCGATCCTGGAGCGGGGCGACGAGCTGAGCGTGGGTGAGGCGGACGGCGTCGAGGACGTGGCCCCCGGGGCCGCCCTCCAGGTAGACGATCGGGTCGGGCGCCGGATCCGGCGACCGAGCGGGGAAGACGGCGACGGCGAGCTCGACGCGACCCTCCCCCGTCTGCCAGTCCATCGGGACCGCCACCGTGCCGCATCGGGGCTCGGTGCCGGGCGGCACGGCGAACCCGCACGGTCCGGGCTCGAAGGCGGCGTCGACCACGACGGGCCGATCCCGCTCGACCCGGTCCTCGTCGCCGTCCTCGTCGTCGCTTCCGCCCTCGCTCGGGCCGGCGGCCTCGGGTGCGGTGTCGGCGGCCGGCGGTGGCGCGTCGGCGGGGCCCTGGGTGCGCTCGGGCGCCGAGTCGGTGCACGCCGACGCCGTCACGGCGAAGAACACGGCGGCGGCCAGGAGACGGAGCCGACGACCGGCCACCGGTCGAGTGGGTAGGCCGCGGCGGAGCGGGTGGGTCATCGGCGGGAACCCTCGTTGCCTGGTAGGGACCGCCCGATCGTAGTCGGCGGGGGGCGCCGGATCATCGGCGGCCGGTCGAACGAAGCGCATCCCGGCCGTCGAGGAGGTACTGGGCGCCGCTGACGACGGTGAACACCACGGCCACCCACAGCAACCCATCGGCGACCCACGGCACGTCCTCCAGTGGGGGGCACAGCGCGGCGGCGAGGGCGATCCCCTGGACGAGGGTCTTCAGCTTGGCCGATCGCCGGGCCGGGATGGCAAGACCACGACGGCTCCAGTACGAGCGGTAGATCATGATCCCCACCTCCCGGGCGGTGATGATGGCCACCGGGAGGAGCGGGAAGCGGCCGATCGCCACCAGCGCGTAGCCAACGCACAGCACAACGACCTTGTCGGCCAGCGGGTCGAGGAAGGCCCCCAGCCTGGTCGGCGTGGCCCGCCGTGCGAGGGCGCCGTCGACGACGTCGGTGGCGCCGAGGAACCACCCGATCCAGAACGTGAGCCACCACGGGTTCTGGATCACCACGAGCGCAGCCAGCACCGGTGCCATGGCGAACCGGAAGATGGTGAGCCCGTTGGCCGCCACCGCCCAGCCGGATCCCCCGAGCCGGATCGGGCGCCGCCCGACGTGGCCCGGGACCGGTCCGGTCACCGGGCCGCCGTCGCCGAGGCGTCGCCGTCGTCGACCTCGACACCGATCAGGTCCGGTCCTTCGGCGGCCGTGATGCGGACCGGGTGGAGGCGGCCGACGTCGAGGGTCGAGGGGACGTGGATGACCCCGTCGATCTCGGGGGCCTCGCGCTCCGATCGGCCGACGCCGGGCCCGTCGACCAGGACGGTCAACCGGCGACCGATGAGCTCGTCGCGCTTCTCGCTGGTGATGCGGTCCTGGAGCTCCCGGAGTTCGTGGAGCCGCTCGGCGACCAGCGATGGGGCGACCTGGCCGTCGAGTCCGACGGCGTAGGTCCCCTCCTCGGGGGAGTAGGCGAAGAAGCCGCACCAGTCGAGCCGGGTCGCCTCGACGAAGGCCAGCAGGGCGTCGTGGTCGTCCTCGGTCTCGCCCGGGTAGCCGACGATGAAGTTCGATCGGAACGCTGCGTCGGGCTCCCGTCGGCGGATGTCGGCGATCCGTTGAGTGAACACCGACCCCGAACCCCAACGCCGCATCCGGCGCAGGAGCGGAGCCGAGACGTGTTGGAGCGACAGGTCGAAGTACGGCACGCCGGTGCCGCAGATGGCGTCGATGAGCCCGTCGGTCAGGTCGGACGGGTACAGGTAGAGCAGCCGCACCCGCTCGACCCGCTGGGCGACGGCTTCGAGCAGGGGGATGATCCGCCGCTCACCCTGCCCCTGGTCCCGCCCGAAGGCGGCCAGGTCCTGGGCGACCAGGACGACCTCGGCGGCCCCCAGCGCGTCGACCTCGGCCACGATCGAGTCGATCGATCGGGACCGCTGCGGCCCCCGGAAGCTGGGGATGGCGCAGAATCCGCACTTGCGGTCGCAGCCCTCGGCGATCTTGACATAGGCCCACGGCGCTTGGGCCGCCGGCCGGGGGAGTTCGAGGAGATCGAACGCCGGCACCTGGCCGGGCACCGGCTGGCCGGACACCGGCTGGCCGGGCGCCCGTTTGGTCGGCCCGAGGGTGACGGGCACCCCGAAGGGCGCGACGACCGTCGAGGGCAGCGCCTCGGCCAACTCGGGGCCCGACCGCTCGGCCAGGCAGCCGGTGACCACCAGCTCCGAGCCGTCCTTGCGGGCGTCGTCGAGGGCCAGGATGGTGTCGACCGACTCCTGCCGGGCCTCCTCGATGAACGCGCAGGTGTTGACGACCACCACGTCGGCATCTTCCGGCCGGGCGGCGGCGACCAGGCCGTCGGCGGCCAGCGTGCCGATGAGCTTGTCGGAGTCGACCTGGTTCTTGGGGCACCCGAGGGTTTCCACCCAGTAGTGGCGGGCCATCCACTCAAGGGTAGGGCGCTGGTTCAGCCGCCGGGACCCTCGGCGGGCCCGCCGGCGTCGTCCGACGACGGCCTCTCCCCCGACCCGGCACCATCGGATCCCGAGCCGGCGCCGCCGGAGGCCGATCCGGCGGCGGTCAGGCGACGGCGGGACTCGATGCGGTTCAGGAACAGGAACGCCAAGCCTGCCAGGCTCGCCACCAGGACGGCGGTGGCGATGATCTGCGTCCAGTTGCGGCCCGTGTCCTCCTCGGGAACCTGCCCGATCCGGAACGCCTGGGGAGCGTCGGGCTCGAACAGGAACGAGAACGACGACTCGGTGGGGTCGAGGTCGTAGGAGATCATCTGGTACCGGACCTCGTAGGTGCCGGACTGGGCGAGCGGCTCGTCGAGCTCGAACCGGATGATCGCCCCCTCGCCCACCGTGACCTGCCCGGGAAGCGAACTCCCGCCGAACAGCACCTGGACCGCGGCCTCGGTGACGGGCTCGGTGAAGGCGAGATCGATGAAGTCGATCGTCCCCCCGGCCCGCTGCCCGGGCCCGGGAGAGGCCTGGAGGAGGTCGGTGTGAGCGGCCGCCGGGCCGGCGCCGACGAGCCCGACCACCAGCGCGCCCGTCGCCACGACGACGGCCAGCACGGCGACGATCCGGCGGGCGACAACGCGGGCGGGACGTCTGGGAGAGCGGGGAGCCACGAGCGGCCACCCTACCGGTCCAGCCGAGACCGGGGGACGGTCAGCGGCCCAGGCCGGGGGTGTCGGGATGGCCCGGATGGAACGCCAGCGGCAGGCCGGGGGCGTCCCACTGCCGGGACACGAGGCGGCCGGTACCCGAGAGGGTCACGAAGGCGGTGGTGAGATCGGGGCCGCCGAAGCAGATGTTGGTCGTCAGCGGATCGGGGAACGCCCGGTGGTAGTGGCTCCCCTCGGGCGAGATGACGGTGATGCCGCCGTTGCGGAGCGTGGCGACACACACGTTGCCGTAGGCATCGACGGCCAGGGAGTCGAACAACGGCCCTCCCTCGGGATCGGCCACGATCGTCCCCCGATGGTTGGGGCCGAAGTAGCCGGCGATCTGCCCCGGCCCGGCCAGTGGCCACTGGTACAGCCGACCCTGATGGGTCTCGGCCACGTACAACACATCGCCCTCGGGCGACAGCCCGACCCCGTTGGGGGCGTCGAGGGGGAACACCACCTCACGGATCTCGGACCCGTCGGCTCTGGCGTAGTAGAGGCCGCCGCGATCCCGGTCCCGGGGTCGGGTCTTGCCGTGATCGGTGAACCAGAAGCCCCCGGTCGGATCGAAGACGAGGTCGTTCGGACCCTTGAGCGGTTGACCGTTGCACGAGTCGTAGAGGGTCTCGACCTCGCCGCTGATCGGATCGACCCGCTGGATCGAGCCACCGGTGTAGTCGGGGGCCTGGTCGCCGGGGACCATCATCCCGTTCACCTCGGCCCAGGTGAACCCGCCGTTGTTGCAGACGTAGATCTTCCCATCGGGGCCGATCGCCGCCCCGTTCGGCCCGCCGCCGCACTCGGCGATCACATCGATGTCGCCCTGGGCGGTGACCCGGGTCAGGGTGCCGCGGGCGATCTCGACCACCACCACCGAACCGTCGGGCAGCCAGATCGGCCCCTCCGGGAACCGAAGCCCCGAGGCCCACTCGATCGTCTCCATCGCTGCCCTTCCGTCCTGGCTCATCGTCGCCCCGCCATCACGTTCCGGATCTAGGGGCTGGCCCCGACCGCCGCGGTGGCCGCCCCGATCCGGGTCTCGGCCCCATCGTCGTTGTCGGTGGCGTTCTGAGCAAGGAGCGCCACCGTGATCAGCCAGGTCGCGAGGAGGATGATCGCTTCCAGCCGATGGACCCGCCGGAGGGTGGCCATGGCGATCCAGGCGCCGGTGGCCACGATGACCATGACCGCGATGCCGATCGTCCGCAGCCCCTCGTCGTCGACGGGACCCGGTCCGACGACGGCGATCACCCCGCCCACGGCCAAGCTGTTGAACATGTTCGAGCCGAGGAGGTTGCCCAGGATCAGCTCGGTCTCCTGCTTCCGGGCCGCCAGGACGGCGGTGACCAGCTCGGGTAGGGAGGTGCCCACTGCCACCAGGGTGAATCCGACGAAGCCGCCGCTCAACCCGATCTCGGCCGCTATCGCGCTCGCCCCCCACACCAGCAACTGGGCCCCGATCACCGTGCCGACGAGCCCGACGACGGTCCGCAGCAGCTCCACACCGATCGGACCGGGATCGACGTCTCTGGCGACCTTGGTCGACGGGCCGTTGAGGCCGCCGACGATGACCCACCCGAGCGCCCCGACCAACCCGACCAGGAGCAGCACACCCTCGACGCGGGTCAGGCCCCCGATCGTGGCGTAGGCGAAGGCCAGCACGGCCAGGAGCGACAGCGGTGCTTCCCGGATCAGCACCGAGCGGGTCACGACCAGAGGCACCAGCAGGGCCGCCGCCCCGAGGACCAACGAGAGGTTCGCCACGTTGGAGCCGACGATGTTGCCCAGACCGAGCTCGAGGTCGCCGTCGGCGGCGGCCAGGCCCGACACGAGCAGCTCGGGGGCGCTGGTGCCGAACCCGACGATGACGGCACCAACCAGCACGGGAGACACCTGAGCTCGGCGGGCGACCGAGGCCGCCCCCTCGACGAACTCGTCGGCCGCCCTCGAGAGGAGAATGATCCCGACGACGACCTCGATCAGGGCGACGATCAAGGTCGGCTCGGTCAGGATGTGCACAGCGAGAGGGTAGCGAGCACCGGAACGAACGAATCTCGGGGGTGAGGTGGGTGGCCGGCCCGGGACCCGACGTTGGCCGTCGGCCGAACCGGGGCTCGGTCAGGGACGAGGCTCGTAGCCGGGGGGTGGCGCCAGGGCCGGGTCGAACGCCTCGTCGATGTCGTCGACGATCTCGTCAGCGAGGTCGTCAGCGTCGACATCGTCGTCGTACCAGTCGTCATCGAGCGTGGTGTCGTCTGGCGGGGGGCCGCCGTCGGGCTCGGCCTCGGGCAGCCAGGGATCGTCCCGCAGCACCCGCCGGTGGCGGGGCGGAGGCCGATCGCCACCGCTCGGTGGGTCGGTCCGGTCGTCGCCCTCGAGCACCGTCGACCGCCGACCGTCGGCCGGGCGGCGGGCCGGCGGGCGGACGAAGGCGTCGGGATCGGCCGGCACCTCGTCGCCGTTGGCTTCGTTCGGTGGCGGCGACGGCGGATCGGGGTCGGGATCGGGATCGGCCACGACCCGGAGCTGGGGACGACCGGGCGCCGGATCGTCGCCGACCGGGGCCGGGGTCGACGCGGCCGTGCCGCCACCAGTCGAGGTTGAGGGCGAGGTCGGCGCTGTCGGGCGATCGGGTTGCGGTTCCGGTGCGTCGGGTGGCGGTCCCGGTTCCGTCGACCGGGCTCGCCGCCCGAGGCCCAGCTCCGGATCGGGTTCGAGGTCCGGAGGCTCGGGGGTGGGATCGGGTGGCGTGCCGGGGAACTGGAGATCGGCCAGCGTCTTGCGGCGAGCTCGAGGCTCGGGCACCGTCGGCTGGGTCTCGGGCCGGCTCGCCGGGCGGGGCCCACCCGTTCCCGCCGTCGACGGGGCGCCGCCCGATGAAGGGTCGGCCGGTGCCGAGCCCGGGCCGTCGGCACCGGGGGCCCGGCCGGGGCCGGGCCTCGGAGCACCATCGGCTGCGGGCCCGCGCGCCCCGCCAGCGCCGGCCGGCCATCGCCCGGCGTCGAGGTCGTCGCTGGTCATGAGGACGTCGCGAGGCTTGGAGCCGACCGACGGGCCGACCACGCCTCGCTCCTCCAGCAGGTCCATCAATCGGCCGGCCCGGGCGAACCCGACCCGCAGCTTGCGCTGCAGCATCGAGGTCGACCCGAGCTGGGATCGGACGATCAACTCCATGGCCTGGAGGAGCAGCTCGTCGTCCTCGTCGTCGCCGGTCGTGCCCCCCGGGAGCGCCGCGCCGGCATCGGCCGCCTCGTCGCCCACCACCTGGGTGTCGTAGTCGACGTTGGGCGCCTGCTCGATCCACTGCTCGACGATCGCCGTGACCTCTTCCTCGGAGACCCAGGCCCCCTGGAACCGCACCGGGGTGCTCGTCGTGCCGTCGTTGAGGAGCCCGTCGCCCTTGCCGACGAGCCGCTCGGCGCCCGGCTGGTCGAGGATCACCCGGCTGTCGGTCAGACTCGACACGGCGAAGGCCAACCGGGCCGGGACGTTGGCCTTGATCAGGCCGGTGATCACGTTGGTCGACGGGCGCTGGGTGGCGATCACCAGGTGGATGCCCACGGCCCGGGCCTTCTGGGCGATCCGACAGATCGACTCCTCGACCTCCCGGGCGGCGACCATCATCAGATCGGCGAGCTCGTCGAGCACGACCAGGATGTAGCTCAGCCGCTGGTACTCGGTCGGCGTGTCGCCCTCGAAGGCCAGTTTGGGCTGGAGTCGGCCTTCGTCAA
Source organism: Acidimicrobiales bacterium (assembly GCA_965262175.1). Lineage (GTDB taxonomy): Bacteria > Actinomycetota > Acidimicrobiia > Acidimicrobiales > SZUA-35 > CADEDH01. Next base: position 847,419 of record CBDHES010000002.1, read on the forward strand.
CGGCCTTGTTGTAGCCGTTGAGGTCGCGGACGCCGACCTCGCTCAGCAGGTCGTAGCGTCGCTCCATCTCCCGAACCGCCCAGGACAGCGCGTTGGCCGCCTTCTTGGGGTCGGTGACCACCTCGGTGAGCAGATGGGGAAGCCGCTCGTACTGGGTCAGCTCGACCCGCTTCGGGTCGACCAGGATCATCCGGACCTGTTCGGGGGTCGACCGCATGAGGATCGAGGCCAGCATCGAGTTGAGGAAGCTCGACTTGCCCGACCCCGTCTGACCGGCCACGAGCAGGTGGGGCATCTTGGTCAGATTGATCATCACCGTCCGGCCGGTGATGTCACGGCCCAGGGTGGCGTCGAGGGGGTGGTCGGCGTTGGCCGCCTCCTCCGAGAAGAGGAGGTCGCCGACGGTGATCATCTGGCGGCGGACGTTTGGCACCTCGACGCCGATGGCCTGCTTGCCGGGGATCGGCGCCAGGATCCGGACGTCGGGGGTCGCCATGGCGTAGGCGATGTCCTTGTGGAGGGAGGTCACCTTGGCCACCTTCACCCCCGGCCCGAGCTCCAGCTCGAACCGACTGACGGTCGGACCGACCACCACCCCGATCAGCCGGGTCTCCACCCCGTGCTCGGCGAGGGCGTGCTCGAGCTGGCGGCCGGTCTGCTCGACGAGGGCCCGGTCGACGTCCTGGGTCTCGGTCCGGACGAGCAGGTCGAGGGGCGGGAGGTGCCAGCTCCCGTCGGGCGGTTCAGGGCCGGCCATGACCAGGCCTTCGACGACCCGCGGCTCGGGGACCTCGATGACCGGTTCGGGGGCCAGGTCCCAGTCGTCGTCGAAGCCATCGTCGCCGCGCCTGTCGCCGTCGGGATGGTCGAGGTCGTCGTCCCAATCGTCGAGGTCGGCAGCCGGATCGGCCGCCGGGTCGTGGTCGGGCCCATCGGGGGTCCAGGCGTGGCCCGGGTCGCGAAGATCGATGTAGGTCTCGGCATCGTCCGGATCGAGGACGTCGGTGCCCGGTGGGTCGGCCCCGGGGTCGTCGTCGGCCCGGGTGCGGGTCGACGACCGGCCGCCACGCCGGCGCAGACCCGGACGGCGTTCGGCCAGCGCCCGCCCGACGTTGGGGGCGCCCCCGACCAACGATCCGGTGCGGGCTGCGATCGACTCGACCACGGCCCCGACCGAGACCGACGTCAACAGGACGGCGCCCATCGCCAGGAGGGTGACGGTCAGGATGCCCTGGCCCCAGTCACCGAAGGCGGTGCTGAGCGATCCCCCGATCCACACCCCGAGCCACCCGCCGGCCCGGCTCAGGTCCGAGACCGGCGACGACCAGTACGGCTGGCCGCCGAGAAGGTCGAGACCGGAGGCGGCCGCGGCGACGAGGAACGCCCCGGCCAGGTACTCGGTGACCCCGAACCGGGGCGCCCGCTTCTTCGACTTGCGTTTCCGGGATCCCGACCCCCGGCCGCTCGAGGGGCGCAGCACCAACCAACCGACGGCGATCACCGCCAGCGGGACGAGATACCGGGCCCGTCCGACCAGCGCACCGGTCGCGTTGGCCAGGGCGTCGCCGATCACGCCGGTCGCCCCGGTGTAGAGCCCCAGCCCGAGGATCAGGCCGAGGGCGATCAAGGCCAAGCCGACCACATCGCGCTGATTCTGAGCGCGACGAGCTTGCTTTGCCTTCGTCGATCGTCCGCCCGTAGCCCCGCGACCGGAACGCGTCGAGTTCCGATTCGTAGTTGCCACAGTGGAGACAACAGTAGCCGGCCGGCCTCAGCAAGTGCGGGACACGCGCCCGACCCTCCCCTGCGGCGGAACGAGGAGGGTCGGAGCGCGCGATCCAGGCGACCTTCGCATGATGACGGTCAGATGACCATGCGAAGGCTCCTGGCGACCTCGAGGCGTACCTCGACGTCGACGAGCGCCATCTGGGAACCAGCTCTGCGGCGGGCGGCGCTCGACTTCGGTGCGACCGCTGGTGCGGTGCGACGGGTGGACGGAACGGCAGCGGACCGCGGTCATCGATGACCTCCGGCCCGCTGAAGGGCGAGCTCGCGAACCCGGTCGGTGTGATCGACCAGGATCTTGGTCACGCAGTCGACGATCGACGAGTCGACCCGATGGTCGGTCGACTCGTCGGCCAACTCGATCTGGAGTCCGGCGGCGAGGACGTGCCCGTAGACCGGGAACCGGTCGGCGGGCCGGGTCGGACCGACCACCGGCACGGTGGCGTCGAGGCCCTCGGCGGCCAGACAGTCGACGACGGTGTCGCGCAGTCCGGCGGTGGCCCAGTCGGGCAGACCGAGCTCGTCGGCCAGGACGACCAGCGGCAGGGTGCGGTAGACGTGGCTCGCCCCTCGGCTGGCCTCGGGGAGGACGATGCCGGCCACCGGCTGCAGCTCCCGTCGGATGCGGCACCCGGCGGCAGCCCGCAGCTCGGTGCGGCGGTCGAGGTCGAGCAGTCGGGCCACGGCCCGGGCGGCGTCGACCTCGTCGAGCGGCTGGTACTCGGCCGGGCGGTCGATGCGCCGCGGCATGCGGCCCTCGACCAGGGCGGCGCTCCGGGCGCCGAGCCCGGCCCGTCGATCGTCGGTGGCGCACAGGGCGCCACCACCCAGCGATGGACGGCCGAGGCCGACGTCGAGCCGGCAGACGCTGGCGTCACCGAGGCCGCCGACCGGCTGGAGCTGGTGGGTGGCCCCGATCGACTCCGACGCGTCTTCGATCATCGCCAGCCGGGCTCGACCGGCGATCGTCCGGAGCTGGTCGTAGTCGGCGGTGGTGCCGAACCGGTCGACGGCGAGGACCGCGGCGGTGCGGTCGGTCGTCGCCACCTCGACGGCCCGGGGATCGATGTGGAGCGTCACCGGGTCGAGGTCGACCGGCACCGGACGCAGGCCAGCGGCCTGCAACGCCGGTTCGGCCTCGGCACCGATGGGGATGATGATCTCGTCTCCGGCGTCGAGGCCGAGACCAGCGGTGACCAAACGGACGGCGCTGGCCAACGTGTGGCACGAGATCACCTCGACCTGGCCGGTCACGGCTCGCCAGCATCGTTCCAGGCGCTCGGCCGAGCCCCACGATCGGACCGTTCGCTGGCGGTCCGTCCGGTTGGCGGCGCGTAATGCCCGGTGGTCGTCCCCACTGGTGAACTGGGGCCACGACCCGACATCGTCAGTTGTTAGAGCTGGAGTGCCCCCGTCGAGCGCCAAGCGATTGAGCGCGGTCATGAGGCAGGGAATTCAGCGGTAAGTGCGGCGGACATACCGGTTCTTTCCTCTATAAGGCCCTGCGCTATGTAGCGGTTTAGTTCAGTGTTTTCTCACCGTCTACCGGGGTGAGCCAAAGTGTGGACCCACGCGAATCGTGGCGTCGCTAGTCGCCGGCTGGTGCCAGCGCATCCCCACCGGGGTCGGTCGTCGTTCGTCGACCGTCGGGCGTCGCCCGACTCTGCTCCAGGGAGGCGATGAGGGCCCGCTCGGTCTCGTCGATCGCCCGGTGCGCCACGTCGACGTTGATCGGATTCCACCCCTGATTGATGGCGACCGCCTCAGCCCGGCGACCGACGCCCACCCGCCAGCTCACCGAATCGGGGGCGGAGATACGGAGCGGTGCGCTCGGTTCGCAGTAGTGGTAGGCGTAGCGGACGGCGAGCGGCGGGGTCAGCTCCCGCTGCCAGTCGCCCCACTGGAACTGGATCGGTCCGTCGGCGGGTCGGTCCTCGAACTCGAACCAGACCGGCCCGGTCCAGTACCGGGGAAACTGGACCGATCCCGAACCCCGGTCAGCGCGCAGCTCAACGAGCGCGAGGCGACCATCGGCCCCGAGCACGTGATCGAGGGCGACCGGGAGCATCCGATCGTGCGGTTCGCCCACGTCGGTCTCGAACCGACGCAGGGTGTCCTTCGACGCCTCGACGCCGGTCCGCTCGACCAGCCGGTTCGACAGATCGACCAACGACAGGCCCCGGGCTTGGCGGAGCTGAGCGAATCGGCGACGGGAGGCATCGTCCTGCTCGTCGGGCAGGGTCGGCCACGCCCCGCCCCGGGGCCGGTGGGGGCGCCCGGTGAAGGCGGTCAGGAACGAGGTCACCGCCCGGGGGGCGATCCGTTGGAGCCGGGCCAGGTCCTTGGAACGGGTCGGCGCGAAGCGCTCGGGGAGGTTCCCGAAGAACATGTCGGTGAACGTGCCCGAGCCCGACGATCGGGCGGCGTGGGCGATCGCCGGCACGACCGACGCTCCGGGGACGTCGGTTGGCATCTCACCCCGACCGAAGTCGACCCACGACCGCTCCGACAAGCGGACGACGATCGGCGACTCGGCGACGGACTGGGCGACGGTCATGAACAGGCCGTTGGGACCGGGCTCGATCGTGGACTCGACCCGGGCCACCCCCCACTCCCCCTCGAAGTCGAGCCGGGGTGCATCGGACCGGATCCAGAGCCAGGCCGGCGTCGACTCGCCGGGAAAGACCTTGGTCCACACCGGGGAGGGTTCGAGACCCGCCGGTGTCCCGAACGCCCACAGCAGGCCGGCCAGGGCCCCGCCGGCATCGAGCTGTTCGTCGATGTGGTCCAAACCGATGGAGATCGCCCGGGTCCCGTTCTCCCAGTTCGACAGGGCGGTCGGCTTCACCATCAGGCGGTCGGCGACCTGCTGCTGGGACATGCCCAGCACGTCGAGTCGCCACCACCGGAGAACATCACCGGGGCTGGACCAGGGCGCGGCGTTGGGGGTTGACCTTCTCATGACGCGGGAACATCAACAATATAGAACGGACCGCTCGATTCGTCAGCCATCGCCCATGACCGACCGGGCGGGGCGTCCGAGGGGTTACCGCCCCTCACCCTCCAGCGCCCCGAGAACGACCGGTACGACCATCGGTCGGAGGCGGGTCTCCCGGTTGACGAACCGGCCGATCGTGCGGCGGGCGATGCGCTCCAGTTCCTGACGGGTCCGGACCCCGTCGGCCAGGGCGACCTCGACGGCCTGGCGCACGGCCAAGCGGGCCTCCTTGCGAAGCTGCTCACCCTCGTCGCCGTCGACCCAGCCCCGGCTGAGGACCTCGGGCTCGTCGATCAGCTCCGCACCGTCGCTGGTCAGCGAGATCGGGACCACGACGCTGACGAAGCCGTCCTCGCCGAGGATCCGTCGTTCGAGGAGGACGTTGGCGTCGAGGGCGCTGACCGAGCCGTCGATGTAGATGTACTCGGCGGGCACGCTCTCACCCCGCTGGATCCCCTCGTCGGACAGCATGACCGAGTCGCCGTCGCCGCAGATCACGACCCGATCGGCGGCGAGACCCATCTGGGTCGCCAGCCGGGCGTGCTCGACCAGGTGGCGGTACTCGCCGTGGACGGGGACGAACCACTCGGGCTGGACGATCGAGTGGAAGACCTTGAGCTCCTCGGCCTTGGCGTGCCCGGTGGCGTGGACGTTGGCGTTGGCCGAGTGCACCACCTCGGCCCCCCGCCGCAGCAGCCCGTCGATCGTTCGGCTGACGCTCGACTCGTTGCCCGGGATCGGGTGGGACGACAGGATCACGCAGTCACCCTCGGCGACCTCCAGCCACCGATTGTCGCCGGCGGCCATCCGAGCCAGCGCCGACATCGGCTCGCCCTGGGAGCCGGTGGAGATGACGCAGAGCTCGGAGTCGGGGATCCCGCCCACGTCTTCGATGCTGCGGAGCTTGGCCTCGGGGATGCGGAGCAGCCCCATCGAGCGGGCCAAGGCGACGTTGGAGTTCATCGACCGCCCGAGGGTGGCGACGGTCCGACCGGCGGCGATCGCCGCGTCGGCGATCTGCTGAACCCGGTGGATGTGGCTGGCGAAGCAGGCGACGATGATCCGCTGTCCGGCCCGGGCCTGGAACAGCTCGTTGAGCGACTTGCCGATCGAGGTCTCCGAGGCGGCGAACCCCGGCTCCTCGGCGTTGGTCGAATCGCAGAGGAGCAGGCGGATGCCCTCGTCCTTGGCCAGGTGCCCGATGCCGGCCAGGTCGGTCAGCCGTCCGTCGACCGGGGTCATGTCGAGCTTGAAATCCCCCGAGTGGAGGATGACCCCCTGCGGGGTGTGGAAGGCGGTGGCGAACCCGTGGGGCACCGAGTGGGTGACGGCGAAGAACTCGAGGTCGAAGGGCCCGACGTTGATCCGGTCGCCGTCGCTGACCTCGATGAAGCTGGCCCGACCGAGCACGCCTCGTTCCTCGATCCGGTTCCGGGCCATGCCCAGGGTGAGGGGAGAGCCGATGATCTGGAGCGGCACGTCGGCCAACAGGAACCCGAGGGCGCCGATGTGGTCCTCGTGGCCGTGGGTGGCCACGACTCCCTCGACCCGGTCGGCGTTCTCCCTCAGGTAGGTGAAGTCGGGGAGGACGAGGTCGACGCCGGCCATGTCGTTGTCGGGGAACATGAGGCCGCAGTCGATCAGCATGATGCGGTCGTCGACCTCGATGGCCGCGCAGTTGCGACCGATCTCGCCCAGTCCTCCGAGGAAGACGACTCGAACCGGGGCCGCCACTAGGCGGCGCTCCGGCCGAGGCCGGCCAGGACGGCCCGGGCTCGATCGTCGAGGTCGGCGGGGGCCGGCCCCATCGGCGAGCGGCACGATCCGACGGGCACCCCGAGCAGGTTCATCATCGCTTTCGACGGCACCGGGTTGGGGGCGTCGGGCATCGACTCGTAGTCGAACGACGGGATCATGGTGGCGTTGAGGGCGATCGCCTCGGCGACCTCGCCCTTCTCGACCGCAGTGATCATCTCGGCCATCAGCTGCCCGACCCAGTGGGTGGCGACACCGATGACGCCGACCCCGCCGACCGACAGGAGCGGCAGGGTGAGCGAATCGTCACCGGAGTAGAGCTCGTAGGCCCCATCGGCCCGGGCCAGGAGGCTGGCCGTCTCGGCCGGGTCACCGGCGGCGTCCTTGATGGCCACGACGTTGTCGATCTCGGCCAGGCGGAGGAGCGTGTCGGTCTCGATCTTGCGCCCGGTCCGGACGGGGATGTCGTAGAGGATGATCGGGGCCGGCGTGGCGGCGGCGACCGCCGTGAAGTGGGCCACCAGGCCCTCCTGCGACGGGCGGTTGTAGTACGGGGTGACCACCAACATCCCGTCGACGCCGATCTCGGTGGCGGCCTCGGTGGTGGCCACCGCCGATCGGGTGTCGTTGGAGCCGGTCCCGGCCACGACCGTGTGGTCGGGCAGCGCTTCCCGGACCGCCGTGAACAGGTCACGCTGCTCGGCGGCGGTCAAGGTCGGCGCCTCGCCGGTCGTCCCGGCCACGACGACCCCGTCGTTGCCGTTCATCACGAGATGCTTGGCCAGGTTCTGGGCCCGATCGAGGGAGAGGTTTCCCGCCTCGTCGAATGGTGTGACCATGGCGGTGAGCACTTGTCCGAACTGAGCCATCTACCTGCGTCTTTCCTTGGATGCGTCGTTCTCGATCGATCGGACCATCCGACACGACCGCCTGGCCGTCTGGCCGTGTCGATCAGCCACCGTCGACCGGGGCTCCGGCCTCGGCCGCCCGGTCGAGACCCAACGTGGCGAGCAGATCCTCGTGAAGCTCGAACCACAGGGTGTGGTACGACGCGACGATCGGATCGGCGAACCAACGATAGTGGCCGGCCGTGACCTCGGCGAGCGCCGTCGCCAACCCGACATCGAACGGGGCGTACCGGGCGAGGGCGGTACGGAGCGAGGCGAGGACCGGTCGGGCCCGCCGGTCGAGGTCGGCCAGGGCGGCGATGACCGCGTCGTCGTAGGCCCGGTCGGTGTGATCGTTGAGCTGTCGGGTCTCGACATCGATCACCTGCCATCGGACGCAGACGGCCTTGAGCTCACCGTCGAGGGCCCGGAAGGCCCGGTAGGCGGCGATGACGGCCCCTCGCTGGGCGGTCCGATCGAGCTCGGCGGCGAGGCGCCGCTCGCCCTCGGCCCGGCCGGCGGGGGTGAGGAGCCAGTGACCGGAGCCGTCGTGGCGGGCCTTGACCAGGCCCTCGTCGGCGAGCCGGCGGTAGTGGCGGTCGAGCTCGGCCTCGTCGAGCCCGTAGAACGCGGCCACGGTCGAGCTGGGAGCGAAGCCCTTGAGGCGGAGGCCGTGCAGCGCGAGCAAACCCAGGTCGGACCGGATGCCGGTGGTGTGTTGACCGCTGATCATGGCGCCCCGAGCCTAGCAATGGGCATCGCGGCGTCTCGGCCACTTCTGTGGGTGAGGGCTCACCGTCGACATGAGCCGTTCGACCCTTCCGACGGCCAGGGATCGGGAAGACCTCATGTCGCACGGCCGGGGACCGATCCGGAAAGGGCAGCGACGCCCCGGACTCTTCCGGTCCGAGGTGATCGCACCCGTTCGGGGCGGCGGATTCCCCGGGTGGCCCATCTCCGGGGGTCGGGTTTGTGGGGCCCGACCCCCGGGGGCCACCGACAAAGGCCACCCGAGAGACACCGGTCGCCCTCCCCCACTACGCTCCCCGACCGTGGCTCGGCTGAGGATCCGCACCGCCGGACGACCGGGCGGCGACCGACCCTCGGAGGACCGGGTCTTCGTGACGCCGACCGCGGCCGTGGTGCTCGACGGCGCGACCCAGGCGGTGCCGCTCGACCGGAGCGGAGGTTGGATCGCCGAGACGCTGGGGCGGCTGGTGGCCGACGGCCTGAAGGACGCACCGTCGACCCCGTTGGGCCCGCTGGTCGAGGCGAGTCTGGCCGATCTGGTCGCGGCGTTCGGCCTGGAGCCGGGAGCCGCACCGTCGACGACGGTGTCGATCGTCCGCCTGGACGGGGCATGGATCGACGTCTACGTGCTGTGCGATAGCCCGGTCGTGGTGCTCGATCGGTCGGGGGCGGTGCATCAGGTCCGGGACGAGCGCCTGGCCCGTCTGTGGGCGTCGTTCACGTGGCCACCGGGCCGGCGGGACATGACCGACCCCCGGTGGGTCGACGTGGTCGAGCGGTTCGAGGGCTGGCGCAACCACCCGGATGGGTTCTGGGTGGCGTCGGCCACCCCCTCGGCCGCCCGGTATGCGATCGAGCGTCGGTTCCCGGCAGCCGAGGTCGAGGTGGTGGTGGCGGCGACCGACGGGGCGGCGGCCGGCGTCGACGCCTATGGCGTCCCGGCGACCTGGTCGGAGGCCATCGCCCAGGCCCGCCGCGATCCCGGCCGGTTCCTGGCTGGCGTCCACGCCACCGAGGAGGGCGATCCCGACGGCGTCCGATGGCCTCGCACCAAGCGCCACGACGACAAGGCCGTGGCGGTGATCGAGGTCATCGCCGAGGGTGGCGCCGGGTCCTAGTCGTCGCCACCATCGTCGTCGCCGTCGTCATCGTCGCCGCCGTCGTCGTCGCCACCGTCATCGCCGTCGTCACCGCCCGGGGTACCCGGAGCGTCGCCAGGCCCGTCCCCGGGAGCATCGCCGCTCCCCTGACCGTCGTCGGCCGGCGATCCGCCGGCTCCCTCGTCGCCGGTGTCGTCTCCCGGCGACCCGTCGGTCACGTCCGAGCCATCGTCGCCGCTGGTGTCGTCGCCGTTGGTGTCGCCGTCATCGGAGTCGCTCGAACCGTCGTCACCCTCGGTCCCATCGTCCCCGGTCGGGCCGGCACCGTGGTCATCGCCGTCGTCGTCAACGGCATCGCCGTCCCGATCGTCGCCGTGGTCGTCGTCCCGATCGTCACCGTCCCGATCGTCACCGTCCCGTCATCGTCGCCGTGGTCGTCATCGTCCCGATCGTCGCCGTGGTCGTCATCGTCGCCGTGGTCGTCATCGTCCCGGTCGTCGCCGTGGTCGTCATCGTCGTGGTCCGGGTCGTCGAGCCCGGAGCCGGACAGCGGCCGACCGGAGATCAGGTCGATGGCCTGTTCGTCGCCGGTTCGACCATCGAAGATGCGGGCCCGAACCTGGCCATCCTCCCGCTCGATCTCCAGTTCGACCCACTCGTCACCCCGGCGGAACGTGACCCCGACCCGGTCGGAGTCCTCGGGTTCCACGGTGGCGTCCCATCCGTCGGCGGCCTCGGCCGAGAGGACGATGGGATCGCCGTCGATGACCACGATCTCGGCCAGCCCGGCGTCGAGGACCTGGACCACCACGGGGCGGGAAAACCCGGCGTCGAGCTGGATCACCTCGGCGATGGCCGACGGTCCGGGGTCGGGTCGATCGGCGGCCGACGCGACCACGTCGTCGGGCGCGTCCAACGATGCGATGCCGAGGACACCGGCGGCCCCGATGGCCGCCATGGCGCCACCGACCGCGAGGCGCCCTCGGGTTCGGGCCAATCGTTCGAAGACGTCGAGCATGCGTGATCTCCTCCCACCGCGGTCACCAACGGCGGCGACCATGTCTGGAGCCGGGGCAGCCAGGAACGACGCCAGATCCTCGTTCGGCACGGGGTCGGGCACCGTCAGCCACCGGTCCCGCGCCTGGTCGAGGACGGCCTCGACCGTGAGGTCGTGACCGTTGGCTCCCGACCTCGCCGCTCCGGGGAGCTGGCCGGTGGGGTCCGGGTCGCTGGTCTGTCCGCTCATCTCATACTCTTCATCGCTCGGTCGCCCCCGGAGGGGTACTGGTCGTCGTCCCATCGAGGCGATCGTCGGCCTCGATCCGGGCCCGGAGCCGTTCGAGGCCGCGTCGTTGGTGGGCCTTGATCGCCCCCGACGAGCGACCCATGACCTCGGCGATCTGGGCGATCGTGAGGTCACCGACCGCCCGCAACAGCAGGACTTCGGCCTGATCGTCGGTCAGATCGCCGAAGAGGCGGACCAGCTCGGCCCGGCCGAGCGACCGGGCGGCGTCGTCCTCCACGTCGCCCCCCTCCCGATCGAACCCGTGGGGAAAGGCGACGGTCTCGGGGCGACGGCCCCGAGCCCGAAACCAGTCGACCGCCTTGTTACGGGCGATCCGGTAGAGCCAGGCCCGGAAGTCGGCCTCGCTGCCCTCGAACCGGCCGAGCGACCGGAACACCGCCAGGAACGTCTCGCTGGCGACGTCGTCGACGTCGACCACGCCCCGACCGGCGAGGAAGGCGGCGACCCCCCGGCGGTACCGGCGGAAGAGGTCGTCGAACGCCTCGCCCCGGCCGGCACGGGCCGCCCCGAGGACGCTCTGGAACTCGTCGTCCCCGGCGCGGCCACCGATCGATCTGCGCATGCACCCCGTACATCGTCCGATTGGGCGCCGAGGGTTACAGGCGACGGGTGGCGCGGCCGACCTCGACCGCTTCGACGACCGATTACCGCCTCCTCCGACGATCCGGATCCGTCATGATGGCGGGGTGATCCGCCCGTTCCACGCCCGCGACCTCCCCGATGTCCTGGCCGCCTGGTACGGGGCGTCGCGCCTCGCCCACCCGTTCCTCTCCGAGGAGTTCCTGGCCACCGAGCGAACCCTGATCGCCGAGGAGTGGCTGCCGGCGTCGGAAACGATCGTGTTCGAACACGACGGGGTCGTCGTCGGCTTTCTGTCGATGACCGGCCACGATGTCGGCGGGTTCTTCGTCCACCCCGACCACCACGGGGCCGGCGTCGGGAGGGCCCTGATGGACCACGTCCGGGATCGCCACCCGTTCCTGGAGCTCGAGGTCTTCGAGGCCAACCCGATCGGTCGCCGGTTCTACGACGCCTACGGGTTCACCCAGGTCTCCCGGGAGGTCGACGACGAGACCGGGCAGCCGGTGCTCCGGCTCCGTCTCGGCGATACCGGCGCCGTCCACCCCTCACGCCGGGTGGACGTTCGGCCCGACCGGCCGGCCGGCCCGAGGGGCTGAATCCCGGGGACCGGGCCGACGACGGTCGGGTACCGTTCGTCGACGTGCACCTCGATCCGACCGATGGCAACCTCGTCCACCTGCTGGAGCGAGGGCTCACCGGTCCGGTGACGATGCTGAACCTGCTCCGGTTCCGCGATATCGCCGACTACGACCCGTTCCCCGACCTGGCCCCGGCGGCGCCGATCTCCGGCCGGGAGGCCTACGACCGGTACATCGCCCACACCTTGCCGTTCCTCGAGGCGTCGGGTGGCTCGCTCACGTTCCTGGGCGACGGCGGGCATGTGTTCATCGGTCCGGCCGAGGAGCGGTGGGATCTCGTCATGCTCGTCCGCCAGACGTCGATCGAGGACTTCTTCGCCTTCGCCGACAACGCCGCCTACCTGGCCGGGATCGGCCACCGGACCGCCGCCCTCCTCGACAGCCGGCTCCTCCCCGTCGTCGAGCGTCCGGGCGTCCCCGGCAGGTCGGCGCCCGCCTAGGCCGGCTTCAGGCCGGCCACACCCGCACCACGTCGTCCCACCCGACCGAGGCGACCCGGCCGCCGGGGCCGTCGACGGCGATGGCCAGGATCTGTTCGCTGTGGAGTTGGGACTCGTCGTCCGGTTCGGTTGGCGCGGCCGGGTCCCACCACACGAGCCGGCCAGCTTCGGTACCGGCCACGAGCCGCCCGTCGGGCAGGGCGGCGAGCGACAGGATGGCCTGGTCGGCGTCGAGCACCCGAGCGGTCCCGGTCCGCAACGCCACCGGATCGGCGGCGGGCGACCGGGGGTCCCAGAGGTAGATCGTGCCGTCGGCGCCGCCGGACGCGACCCGCCCATCGTCCAGGGCGATGACGGCCCAGACCGGGAGGACGTCGCCGTCGATGGGCACCGCATGGGCATCGAAGGTGCCGAGGGCGGTATCGCCGGCCACCGGGTCCCACACCTTGACGGTTCCGTCGATGCTCGACGAGACGATGTCGCCGTTGTCGAGCACGAGGAGCGAGACGACCGGAGCGGCGTGGGCCGACCAGGTTCGCACCGGCTCGTCGGGTGAGGCGATGTCCCAGATCCGGAGGGCGTGATCGTCGCAGCACCGGGTGCCGTCGACCCGGTCGAAGCCGGTCCCGGTGACCAGTCGCCCATCCCGGACCTCGGCGATGGCCCACACGTCGGCCGGGTGGTCGAGCTCGACCACCGGACCGTCGACGTCGTCGGGGTCCCACACCAGCACCCGGTTGTCCCAACCGGCCGAGGCGACCCGCCCATCGGCCAGGGCGACCAACTGCCACACGGCCCCCCGGTGGCCGGTGAATCGGGAGGGCGCAGCCGCCGGGTCGTCGGCGTCCCAGACGAGGGCCTCGCCGGTGTTGCTGGCGGTCACCAGCCGGCCATCGTCGAGCCACACCGCGTCGGTGACCGCCGGCTCGGACCGCAGGAACTCGGGGAGGCCGGGGTCACCGTCGGTGAGATGGCCCGCCAGTTCGACCACCTCGCCGCCGGTCGCTTCGATGGCCTCCATCGCTTCGGCGACGTCGGCGTCGGTCACGTCGCCCTCGCCGGCCGGGGCCTCGTCCGGCCCATCGGTCGCCGTCGCCGCGGCAGGGTCGGCGTCCCGGTCGGCGTCGGGTTCGGCGTCGGCCAGCAACCCGGACGTGACCAGGGCCACGACGCCGACCGCCACCACCACGGCACCGACCAAGATCCCCACCAGCACCGTGCTCACGCCTCGACGGGGCTGGGGAAGGGTCGGCGGCGGCGGATGCCTGGTCTCGGCACCGGGCCCCCGGCCGGCTCCGAGGGAGGGCTGCGGTGGGCCCGTCCCGAGCCCGGGGGCCGGCCCGTTCCGGTCGGTGCCGTCGAGCACCGTCTGGAGGGCGGTGGCCAGCTCGGCCGCCGACTCGGGGCGGGCCGCCGGGTCCTTGGCCAGGGTGCGGAGGATCAGGTCGCGCAGCGCCGGTGGGGCCAGGTGGTCGGGAAGGGGCGGGGCCGGATCGGTCACGACCCGCCGGAGGATCTGGGTATCGGTGTCGGCGCCCTCGACCGAGAACGGGGGTCGGCCGGTCACCAGGTGGTGGAGGGTCGAGGCGACCGAGTACAGGTCCGATCGGTGGTCGCGGGGGCCCGAGAAGCTCTCGGGGGCGGTGTGGAGGAGCGACATCGCCACCTCGCCCGACCCGGTCCGGGAGTGATCGGCGAGCTGGGCGATCCCGAAGTCGGTCAGCTTTGCCCGGTCGCCGTCGAGGAGGATGTTGGCCGGCTTGATGTCGCGGTGGACGACCCCGTGCCCGTGGGCGAACTCGAGCGCCCGGCACACGCCGATGACGTGACGGACCGCTTCCCGCCACGGCATCGCCCCGTCGCGGTCGAGTCGATCCCGCAAGCTCCCCCCGGGCACCAGCTCCATCATCAGATAGGGCTGGCCGTTGGGCATCCGCTCCGCCTGGAAGAGGGTGACGATGTTCTCGTGGCTGGAGAGCCGGCCCATCGCCTTGCGTTCCCGGTCGAACCCTCGGCCGCCGGTCGCCTCGACCGGGCTGGTCAGCACCTTGACCGCCACCGGTCGGTCCATCCTCGTATCGAACGCGGCGTACACGGCGCCGAACCCGCCGGCCCCGAGCGGTCTCACGTCGATGAGGTAGGGAATCCCGAGATCCACCTCAGCTGACAACGGTCCCCCTCGCCGACCCCGACCCGTACAGCTCAAACCTACCCCGCGCCTCGACCTCGGCGGGAGCGGGGTCGGCGCCGTCGCCGGGTCTCCACGGGATCTCCAGATCGGCTCCATGCCTGCCGGGCCGGCGACGAGGACGATGACCCCATGACCAACCTCCACCTGATCACCACCACCGACCTCGACCGGGCGGAGCCGATCGTCGTCCGGGAGCTGGGGCCCGCCGATCGGGCTGCCGTCATCGAGCTGTTCGAGGGGCTGTCGGACGCCGACCGCTACTACCGGTTCCTTCGCCCGATGCCGAGCTATCCGCCGTCGATGGTCCGGCTGCTCACCGCCATGGACGGCGTCGACCACATCGCGGTCGGTGCCATCGACCCCGGCGGACGAGCGCTCGGCGTGGCCCGGTTCGTCCGGTACTCGGGCCGGCCCGACACCGCCGACCTCGCCGTCACGGTCGCCGGCGCCGCCCGGGGACGGGGCCTGGCCCGACGGCTGATCGAGGCCGCGGCCGACGCTGCGGGCTCGGTCGGCATCGTGGAGCTGACCATCGACGTCCACCCGCAGAACCGGCCGGCGCTGGCCCTGTTCCGGTCGCTGGGGTTCGAGCTGCACTTCGACGATGGCACGATCGTGGGCCGCCGGGCGGTCGAATCGACCCTCGACCCCGAGCCCGCCGCCCTCGCCATCGCCGCCTGACTGGGACGACCGGGGGTTGGGCGACCGGCCGGGCCGAGTCCGGTCCCTCCTCCGGACCCGGCCCGGCCGGTCAGATCGTGTGCCGCCGGCGGTCAGCCGACGGCGAGATGGCGTCGAACGAGATCGAGGCGACGGTCGTCACCCTCGACCACGAAGTCGCCGTCGGCGGTGACGTCGACCACCTGCACCCCCTCGGACCGCAGCCGGGCCACGGCGAAGGTGAGCAGCTCGTTCTCGGGAACCGATCGGTCGAGATCCCGATCGGCGCCCGCCTCGTCTGGCTGAGCGAATCGCAGCAACTGGGCCCGCGACACGGTGTCGGTGGTGGCCGTGCCGGTGGTGCCGGCCGCTGGATCCCCGCTGCAGGTCATGGCTGCGACGATAGGAGGGCCGACCCGATCGGTCTGCCGAGAACTCGGCGCTCACCACGATCGGTCGTGGACGGGACGGCCCGGCCCTCACGGACGGTGGTGGCTATGGTTGAGCATCGATGAGCGACCTGCCGCCGAATCATCACGCCGACTACCCCCAATTCACCGGGGCGTTCGGGTATCTGGCGGGGTTGACGATGACCATGGGTCGGGGCCGGGACGCCCACCTGGTGGCGGAGCTGGCCAACCTGAGCGGCGATGAGCACGTCGTCGACATCGGCTGCGGCCCGGGAACCGCGGTCCGGGTCGCGGCCCGCCGAGGGTGCCGGGTGACCGGGGTCGACCCTTCGGCGCCGATGCTTCGCCTCGCCCGAGCGCTGACCCGGATTCGACCACCGGCGGGGGCGATCTCCTGGCGGTTGGCCGGCGCCGAGAACCTCGGCCTGCCCGACGGGTCGGCCGACGTGTGCTGGTCGCTGGCATCGGTCCACCACTGGCCGGACCTCGACGGGGGCCTGCGGGAGGTTCGGCGGGTGACCCGCCCCGGCGGTCGGTTCATCGCCATGGAGAAGCGATCCGCGCCGGGGGCGACCGGAACCGCCAGCCATGGTTGGACCGCCGGCCAGGCCGACGCCATGGCGGGTCGGCTCCTCGATCACGGGTTCACGACGCCCCAGATCACCAACCACGACATCGGCGGGCGGCGGGTCGTGGCGGTGACCGGGCGCCTGCCGACGTAGCGGGCCCCACCGGGCGGCCCGACGATCCGACCCTTAGAACGACGGGGGGAAGTCCTCGGGACGGAGGTCCTGTTCGGTGACGTAGAGGTCGCCGGTGAGGGTCTCGTCCTCGTAGTAGCTCCCGACCCAGATGGCGTACTGCCCGGCGAGGGGGTCGGGGATGGTGATGACCGGGTCGAACAGGAGCTCGCTGTCGTCGCCACACGTCCATCGCCCGTCGGGGCCGAGGACGGCCAGGGTCGTGTCGCCGTCGAAGAGGTCGGCGACGAAGAAGATCCGGAGCTGGGCGGCGGTCCCGCTCCACTCGACGATGTAGTCGGGCTCAACGGCGACGAACCCGACACAGTCGGCGCTGGCCAGCGCCGCCGCCGACTCGGCCCCGCCCGACAGGACGTCTTCGGTGATATGAGGATCGGGGGTGAACCCGGCGGTCAACGCCACCCCGCCGAACGTGCCCGAGGCGTAGTCGGGCGGACCGTCGCCTGGCGGCTCGGCGTCGGCTCCCCGCATGTCGTCGAGCGACAGCTCCTGCTCGGTGAGCAGCAGCTGCCCGGGGATGGTCACCCCGGGCAGGAAGCTCCCGACCCAGATGGCGTACTCCCCCGACGCCGGCTCGGCGATGGTGATCGCCGGATCCCGCGATCCCTCGGTGTCGTCGCCGCAGGTCCACACGCCGTCGGGAGCGAGCACGGCGAGGGTGGCGTCCTCGCCGGCCAGGTCGGCGGCGAACGCCATCCGGAGCTGGGCGGTGGTCCCGCTCCAGTCGACGACGAAATCGGGCTCGACGGCGACGAAGCCGGCGCACTCCGGGCCGGCGTAGGCCGGGGCGAACTGGTCGCCGCCGCTCACGACCTCGACGGTGTAGGGGTCGGGGCTGAACCCGGCCTCGAGGGCCACCGAACCGAACGACCCGGTCCCGAAGCCCGGTTGGGGTCGGGCCTCGACCTGGAACGCCGAGGCACTCAGCTCCAGCTCGGTGACGAACAGCCGACCCTCGATCGAACCGCCCGGCTCCGGGGTTCCGACCCAGACCCCGTAGGGCCCGACCGCCGGGCGGTCGACGAGGACCAAGGGGTCGGGCAGGCCGTCGCTGTCGTCGCCGCAGGTCCACACGCCGTCGGGTCCGAGCACGGCGAGGCTGGCGTCGGTGCCGGCTCGCTCGGCGGTGAACAACACCCGGAGCTGGGCGGTGTCGCCGCTCCAGTCGACGACGAAGTCGGGCTCGGGAGCGATGTAGCCGGCGCAGCCGGCGTCGGCGAACGAGGCCGCCGGTTCCGAGCCGCCGCCGGTGACGTCATGGGCGTAGGGATCGGGGAGGAACCCGGCCGCCAGATCGACCGTGCCCGACGTCCCGGTCATGACGTCGGGCGGCTCGGCGTCTCCCTCGGCGTCGCCGGCCTTGTCCTCGGTCGCCGACCCGCCGCCGGCTGCCGGGTCGTCGCCGTCGTCGTCGGTCGCGGTCGGGTCGTTCCCGGCCTGGCCGGCGGTGGCGTCATCGCCCTCGTCGTCGCTGGCGAAGGGGCCGACGTCGAGGCCGCAGCCGGCGACCGTCAGGCCGGCGACGGCGACCAGCGCCACGACGAGCAGGCGAGCGGGGAGGCCGGCGCGAGCCGGTCGGGGCCGTCGACCCAACGGTGATCTCGGTTCGTTCACGGCCTGCCCATTCTGTGATGCTCACCCCGGCTGCTGGCGGACGTCCACCCTCCATGACAGCACAGCCGAGCCCGGCTGCGGCCGCGTCGAGGCGACGCCCGAGGGGCGCGTTGACCCCGCCCGGTGCGGACACTACGTTGCCGACCACGCCGTATGAGGAATCACAAGGGCTTGGTGGTGGCGTTCGTGGTCGTGTACTCGACCGTCGTCGTCTTCACGCTGTGGATCCTGCTGGAGGTCTGGCAGTCGGGCGAGGTACCGGCCATCACCTCGGCGGTCGGGGTGATCGCATCATCGCTGATGGGGACGGTGCTGCCGTGGGCCATCGACGGCATCGTCAACCGGGGCCGGGACGACGACCTGGCCGAGCAGCGTCGCCTCGTGGAGGCCCAGCGGGCCCAGGCCGATCGGCTGGAGGAGGCCATGGACCGGATGTCGGATCAGCTGGAGGCGTCCCGCCACGAGATCTCCCGGTTGGCGATGGAGAACACCGCGCTCCGGTTGGAGGCCGATGAGCTGGCCACGACGCCGTCGTCGCCGCCCGAGACGGTCGCCCCCGAGTTCCTCGACCGGCCCGCCACGGTCCCGTCGTTCGTCGACGTGGGATCGACCGGCGGCGGGGCCGGTGCGGTGACCGTCGAGGCCGTCGGTTCCGCTGCGGTCGGGGTGACGATCGGGGCGTCGGTGGTCGCGGCGACGCTGGTCGTCGTCGTCGGGGTGGTCCCGTTCCTGGTCGAGCGGACGGTCGCCCTCGTCGTGGCGGGCTGTGCGGTCGCCTTCGTCGCCTCGCTGGTGGTCAACACCGCCGCCGCCCGGTCGCGGGCGGTGGCCCGCCGCCGGTCGGGCCTCGATCAGCTCGACGAGCACCGTGGCCGTTCCCGGCTTCCCGGCGGCGACGGAGCCAACGGCAACCGACCCGACGCCTCCTAGGGGCTCGGGTCGGTCGAGACCCAGCCGGCCGCCGTGCCGGACGAGGTGACAGACCCGACAGGGCGGCGAGCGCCGACCCAAAACGCTTCGGTGGTATTCTGGAGCGCTTGGGGATGAGACCCGGGGGGCGTCACGCTGGCCGACGGTCGGCGTCACCGGATCGCCCCAAGCCGAACGTCATCCCGCTCCGTAGGACGTGACCCGTGGCCGAGCACGCCGACCCTCCAGGTGACCTGGATCACCCGACCGACGACGATGTCGTGGCCCTGGCCCGCCGGGTGATCTGGCTCTGCCAGGGCATCGCCGAGAGCCATCGTCTCGGCACCGGACCGGCCCCGATGGAGGGTGTCCTGTCCGACCAACGCAACGGCGCCCGGGGGACCGGCTCCCCGGCCCTCGACAACGTCTTGACCCGCGACTACATCGAGGAGCTGGCCCAGGCCTATACCCGGCGGCTGCCGTGGCCGGTCGTCGCCGCCCGGGCCCAGTGGGCCCGTGACACGGCCCGCTTCATGGGCGAGCGGGGCGCGCCGTCGCAGGCCGTGGCCACCGAATGGGAGATGGTGGAGCGCCTGGTCCGCATCTTCGCCGATCGGCTGCTCGACATGGTGCCGGAGGGGACCCCGGTGTGCGACGAGGAGTTCCCGCCCAACTTCATCCTCCGCTTCGACCTGTTGGGCGACCTCTCCTCGGCCGAGGCGGTCACCGTCCTCGACGATGCGGCCCGGGCCGTGGAACGGGCCCTGGTCATCGATCTGACCGACGACAACCCGCTGACCGACGAGGAGACCGAGTTGGTCCGGGCCCTCGTCGAGGGCAAGGCGGTCGGCGACATCGCCGTCGAGTTCGGCCACTCCGAGCGGTCGGTCTATCGCAAGCTCCGGACGGTATGGGACAAGGTCGGGGTGGCGTCCCGAGCCGAGGGCATCGCCCTGGTCGCCGCCAGGGGGTGGCTGCGGGAGCCGCTCGGTTCCTGAGGCACCCGCCCTGGCGCCCGCCCGCCGCCGACCGGCCCCGAGGGTTGCGGTCAGGCCCCGCCTTACGCAAATCTTTCTTCAATCTGTCAGACATGCGCCAGGGGGGCCATGGTTTGATGATGCCTGTCGGCGCCCCCGCTCGGTGTTGCCGAGGCCGACCGGGCCTTCGGGCTCGGCTGCTCGGGTGGTCTCCGTTCCTTGGATCTTCCGCTACCTCCGCAAAGCGGAACATGCCGCCGCCAAGGGGAGCGGAGACCACCCAACCTCGGCCCGACCACATCTCGGGCCGGCCACGTCTCGTCCCGGCCCGGCTGGCGTCAGCGGGTCCGGTAGACCGGCGACGTGTCGACGAGGTGCGACAGCCACAGGTCGTCGAGGGCGGCGACCCGACACCGCGGCTCCCGCTGGGCCTCGTCGTGCCACAGCGGCATGATCTTGTCCGGTTGGTCGAGGAGCGGGATGCGGTCGTAGATCCCGGCCATGGCCGGCGAGTGCAGTTTGCCGAACCCGACCCCGGCGATGTCGAGGCCGGTGGCGAAGGCGAGGAGCCAGGCTTCGACCCCCTTGAACCGGTCGACGTTGGGGTTGAGGTGGAGGGTGATCGCCTCGCACATGCGGGCGATCCGGCCCGGGCTCCAACCGTGCTGCTCGGCGATTCGCCCGGCGACGATGGCACTGGTGATGGTGAAGCACCCCTCGGCGACGGTGGGCGCGGTCGCCGGGTCGGAGCGTTCGGCCAAGCCCACGTCGTGGAGGAGGGCGGCGGCGTAGAGCACCTCGGGGTCGAACTCGAAGCTCCGCTTCCGGCCGTAGAGGTAGGCGAGCTCATAGGTCCGCTTGCTGTGGTTCACCAGCCACGGAACCGGCATGGCCTCGCACCGGGCCCGGACCGCGTCGGCGAAGGGTGTGGTGGGGTGGGTGACGTCGTCCGGCACGTTCCGTTCCCATCGCAGGCCGAGGTACCGGGTGGCGATCTCGAGGGGGACGTCGCCGAGCCGGCCGAGAACCTGGGCCTGGAACTCGTAGGTGGTGAGCTGGTCGAGCCGCCCGGCGTCGCTCCGGTCGAGCCAGGTCAGGGTGCCGACCGATGCCTCATCGACGAGGCGGGGTGGGTTGCGGTGACTCTGGCGCCACCACAGGCGGTAGGCGGCGACGAGGCCGGCGAATCCCAGGCCGGCGAAGAGGGCGAGGAGGGCGGCGAAGATCACGGTGTCGCCCCGGGCTGGAGCTGGGCGACGAGATCGGCGACGCAGGCCGCCGGGCTGGCCAGGACCTCGTCGCGGAACCCGTCGAGCGACCGGCGGGAGGCGCCGGACAGCACCCACCCGAGCGGCGCCGCGACCTCGGGGCGCTGGGTCGGCCCGACCCGGGCGTAGAACGGCTGGCAGGTCCCGTCGGGCGACGGCTCGACGTCGTCGGGCTGGCCGCCAGCCTCGGGGGCGGGCCCGTGGAAGCGGTCCATGGCCAACGCCGCCCGCTGCTCGAGGGCGCTCGACCCGATGACGCTGTTGGACAGCAACGTCTGGAGCGGGACGAACAGCTCGAGGGGACGGTCGGCGGGCGGGATCGGGGTCCCGCTGCGGTAGCCGCTGTCGAGGAACAGGATCCAGGGCTCGATGCGGACACCTCCGTCCCCGGCCTCGGCGTTGAACGCCTCGACGAGGGGTTCGAGCTCGGACCAGATCTCGAGGATGGCCAGGATCCCGCTGTTCTCGTAGTAGCCGCCGTCGACGAGGTAGAGATCTTCGGCGGCCGGACCGGACCCCCGGTCGACACAGACCTGCATCGAACCCGATGGGGTCACGTAGGGCCATCGGGCCGAGGCGAGGGCGGCCGACCCGATCGACACGTCGAGCGGTGCCCGGTCGGGCTCGCAGCGCCCGTCGGCGGTCAGGAGGGGCACGGGATCGATCGCCACCCGGGCCGGGCCGGCGGCCGGGGCGACCGGCTCGGTCGACAGGCAGTCGCCGTCGGCCGCGGTCGGCAGGGCGTTGATCGTGGTCAGCAGGACCCGGCATCCGTCGACGACCGACGCCGAGTTGAGCACGATGATCGGCGCCCACCCGTCGGGGTCGGAGCCCGGCCCGAGGTCGGAGAGGGGGCGGGCCCGCTCGACGTCGGGACCGAAGGGGGCGACGCCGCTCGGGGTCTCGTCGAGGGTGCTGGTGATCCAGGCCCGTTCGAGGATCTCGGCCCGGTCGGCCCACCCGCCGTGGACGGCGACGAAGGGTTGGGGGAGGTCCCGCAGGAGGAGGGTGGCGACGGCGGCGGCGAGGGCCCGGTCCTCGCTCATGGCCTGGAGCGAGGCCAGCGCCGGACCGTCGTCCTCGACCCCGTCGCCGGAGGGATCACCGTCGATCGAGCCGTCGATCGAGCCGTCGATGGGGCTGCCGTCGATCGAGGAGGCCATGGCCATCGACGTGGAGATGGCGGCCCACACCGAGATGCCGACCGCGCCGCCCGACGTGCCGCTGGCGGCGAACACCCGGTGGCGACACTCGGCGGGGAACAGCGCCTCGAGGGTGCTTCCGGTCCAGTAGGCGGCCCGCATGCCGCCGCCGGGGGCGGCGACCAGCACGAGGGGGACCGTGGCCGGCTCGGCGGTGGGATCGGCGGTCGGGCCGGCCGCCGGGTCGGCGGCGTCGGGTCGTCCGCAGGAGGCGTCGAGGTTGGCGTCGACCCAGGCGCCGAACGCCTCGTCGATCGAGCCGTAGCGGGCCTCGTCGGGGGCGGCCCGCTCGTCGAGGGTGATGGTCGGGATCTCGTGGTAGCCGGGGTCGGTGTTGACGAAGCTGCTGGTGACCCATACCGCCACGACGAGGAAGCCGTAGGGGGTCCGGGGGCCGAGGCCGAGCCGCTGGGTGGCGCGCCATGGCGGGGTCGAGCGCCCGAGGCGCTGGAGGCCGCCGATCACCAGGGCGTAGGCCGAGAAGGCGATGGCGACGGTGCCGTTCGATCCCCAGTGGCGGGCGTCGGCCGGGCGGAGGGCGAGGAGCGCGGTGAGGAGGGCGACGACGAGGACGACGACGATCACCAGGCCCTGCCGGCGGCGGGGGCTGGCCAGGATGGCGAGGAGCCAGGGCCGGGAGAGCAGGATCTGGAGCCCGGTGCCGCCGATGACGACGACGATCAGGCCGAGAGCGGCGACGCCGTACCAGATGGCCGGGGCCGACCCGAGGATGACGACGGGGATGGCGGCCCGGATGAGGCCGACGCCGCCGGCCATGAGGATCACCGCCCCGATGGCCGACGCCCAGCGGCTGAGGCCCTCGTCGGTGACGATCGGGTCTCGGGGGGCGGCCGATCCCTCGGCGCCGAGGGCGTCCGGTGGTCCGACGACGCCCGTGGCCGTGGCGATCCGGGGTCGGGGCAGGTCGCGTCCCGAGCGGGCGGCGATCCAGGCGGCGAAGGCGACGGCGGCCACCACCAGCAGCGGCGCCCAGGCCGAGAGGCGGAGGGTGCGGTCGACGATGAGGCTGAGCAGGGCGAGGACCCCGCTGATGATGAAGGCGACCGCGAGGGGGATGGCCGAGCCGATCGTCTGGGGGTAGGCGGCGGGGACCTCGCCGCCGATGGTCGTGCTGGTGATGGCGGCCACGATGAGTAGCACCAGGGCGACGGTCGACAGGAGGAGCGGTGTGATGTCGTTCGATGCCGAGCCGGGCACCAGCGGATCGACCTGGGCTCGGATCACGTCGGGGACCTGGGCCAGGATCGAGCCGCCGGGGGCCCCGACGAGGACGGCGAACACCGCCACCAGCCCCAGCTGGCCGGCGATGGCCAGGGGCACCGGGAACCGCTCGTTGCGGCGCCAGGCCCCGATGGCGGAGCCGACCGCCTCCAGGTTGAATCGGTAGGGCCCGGGGGTGGTGCCCCCGGCCGGTGCCCGGCCCCGGACGAAGGCGATGGCGGCGGCCATGACAACCACGGCGAACGCCGCCCACTTGACGAGCGAGAACCACTGGACGGCGACCAGCAGCGGGCTCCAGGTCGACCGGGCGGCGACGGCGATCCCGAACAGCGTGGTCTCGGCCCAGTCGGCGGCGGCCATGGCGATCGGGGCTCGCATCGCCACCGACGGACCGACCCCGACCCACCGCAGGAGGCCCCACAGGAGGTAGCCGTAGGCGGCGATGAAGAAGAAGTCGGCCACGACGTGGAACTGGAGGATCCGGGTCGCCACCTCGGCGTCGGGGCTGGTGGGGGCGGTCCACAGGCGGAGGGCGGCGGCCAGGTCGGTGGTGTCGTAGAACCGGACGCTGAGCGAGGTGAAGGTCCCGGCGTCGAATCCTCGACCGTCGGCCCCGGCGATGCGACCCAGGAGGGCGTCGGCCTCCCGGAGGACGGCGTAGGCCGAGATGGCGATCCCGGCCACGGCCCAGACGACGGCGGTCGTGGCCTCCCGCCTGAACCGGTTCCAGATCGCCGCCATCGGACCGCCCTCCTTCCCCAGTCCTGTGGGCCCGAACCTAGCAGGCGGGGGACGCGGCGAGCCCCGCCCGGATCGGGGCGGGGCTCGCTGCGTCGGGGTGGCCTGGGGCGCCGGTGCTAGCCGAGGTCGGCGGGGGTGAGGTCGAGCCCGGTGATGGCGAGGACGCCGGGGTGGAACTCGTCCTGGCGGTAGCTGCCGACCCAGATGGCGTAGGTACCGGCAGCCGGCGACTCGACGGTGACCGACGGGTCGAACGTGTCGGCGCTGTCGTCGCCGCAGTACCACGAGCCGTCGGGAGCGGAGATCACGAGGGTCATGTCGGCCGCCTCGTCCTCCCCGGCGGCCAGGAACCGCAGCCATTCGGCCGTGCCGCTCCAGTCGACGACGTAGTCGGGCTCGGTGGCGACGTACCCGACGCAGCCCTCGCCGAGGCTGGCGAAGACGTCGTTGACCCCGCCGCTGACGATGTCGACCACGACCGGGTCGGGCTGGAAGCCGGCCTCCAGAGCCACCGAACCGAACGCCCCGTCGGTGAAGGGCCCGGTGGGATCGAAGGGCTGGCCGTCGGTGGGGGCGCCGACGGGTGCGTAGTCGAGCGGGGTGATCAGCGTCTCGGTGAGGTAGAGGGTGCCGGGCACCCGCTCGTCGGGGAAGTAGCTACCGGCCCAGATGGCGTACTGGCCGGGCTCCGGGTCTTCGATGGTGATCATCGGGTCGAGCCCGCCGACGCTGTCGTCGCCGCAGGTCCAGATCCCGTCGGGGCCGAGGACGGCCAGGGTGCCGTCACCGCCGAGGGCCTCGGCGACGAAGAAGACCCGCAGCCAGTCGGAGTTGCCGCTCCAGTCGACGACGAAGTCGGGCTCGGTGGCGATCGAGCCGGCGCAGTGGGGGGCGGCGTAGTCGTAGGCGACGTTGTCGCCGCCGGCCCGGACCGACACCTCGTAGGGGTCGGGGGTGAACCCGGCTTCGAGCTCGACCGAGCCGAACGCTCCGCCGTCGAACGGGCCGAGGTCGTTGCCCGGCCCCCGGGCGCCGGAACCACGGACGACGTCGTCGACGTCGAGGGAGTCCTCGCTGAGGTAGAACACGCCGCTGATGTACTCGTCGGGCAGGTAGCTCCCGACCCAGATGGCGTACTCGCCGGCCGCCGGGTCGTCGATGGTGATCGTCGGGTCGAGCACGCCCTCGTCGGCGTCGTCGCCGCAGGTCCAGGTGCCGTCGGGGCCGAGCACGACGAGGGTGGTGTCGAAGCCGATGTCGTCGGCCAGGAACAGCATCGTCAACTCGTCGGTCTCGCCGCTCCAGTCGACGATGAAGTCGGGGTAGGTGGCGACGAAGCCGACGCAGTCGGGGCCGGCGACGGCCGAGGCCTCGTCGGGGCCGCCGCTGACCATGGCCAGCTGGAACACGTCGGGCTCGAACCCGGCGTCGAGGGCGACCGAGCCGAACGAGCCCTCGCTCATCGAGCCGCCCTCGTAGCTCATCGTGCCCCGGTCGAGGTCGCCGATCGCCAGGTCGAGCTGGGTGACGTAGAGGTGCCCGAAGTAGTACTCCTGGGGCTGGTAGCTGCCGACCCAGACGGCGTAGGCGCCCGGTGCCGGATCGGTGATCGTGATCGAGGGGTCGAGGGCCCCGTCGGTGTCGTCGCCGCAGGTCCACGTGCCGTCGGGCCCGAGGACGGCCAGGGTGGTGTCGTCGCTCTCGAGCTCGGCGAGGAACAGCATCCGCAGCTGGGCCGAGGATCCGGCCCACTCGACGACGTAGTCGGGTTGGCTGGCGATGAAGCCGGCGCAGGCCGGGTCGGCGAACGTCGCGGCTTCCTCGGAGCCGCCGCTCACGATCTCCCAGACGTAGGGGTCGGGGGTGAACCCGGCCTCCAACGCCACCGAACCGAACGTGCCCTCGGTGGCGGCGCCGGGGTCGGTGTCGTCGCGGGTGATACCCGACGCCAGGCGACCGAAGCTGCCGTCGCCCCCGGCGTAGGCGAAGACCGGCTTGCGCCCGTCGTCGGTGGCGGCCATCACGGCCTTGATCTCGATGTCCTGGTTCTCCGGCTCGCCGGCGCCCTCGGCGTCGTCCTTGCCGTCGTCGTTCCCGGCGTCGCCGGCTCCGTCATCGCCGGTGCCGTCGTCACCCTCGGTGGCAACCTCGACGGTGGTGTCGGCGCCGTCGTCGTCGTTGCCGGCCTCGCCGGCGGTTTCGGTGCTCGACGAGCACCCGGCGGCAATCAAGGCCGCAACGGCGATCACCAGCGTCATCAGCCGCCAGCGGGCGGCCCGTGGCCGGGACCGCGCCGGCTTCGTCTCGTTCTTGTCGTGCCCCATAGGTCTCCCATTCCTCCTGAGGGGAGCCAGCTAAGCAGACCGGCGGCCACGGTGGGTGTCGGGCCGGTAGGCAACGGCCCGGGGCGGGCGGAACGACGGCGGTACCGGGATCGGGATCACCCCACAACGGGCCGTGACCGTTATCACGGCATTCGGCGTATTGGTGAACGTCAATGCTTCGTCATGTTTTCGCCACTGAGTACCAAACAAGGAGGGAGTGGCATGAAGAAGGTAACTGCACTGCTAGGAGTCCTGATCGTGGCGTTGTGGGGTCATCCGGCCCACGCCGGGATCGACTTCGATGACCCGATAGAAAACGTTGGAGCTATCGATCCGACGTTCGACTGCTTCGATGCGTGGCTGGTCTGGTCGGCCAACCACCCGACGGCGCCGTCGATCGTCTTCGCCAACGTCTTCGAGGGCACCAACCAGCCGGACACGATCTACGGCACCCCGGACAATGACCTCATCTGTACCTACGACGCCGTCGACTTCGTGTTCGCCGGTGAGGGCGACGACGTCGTCTTCGCCGGTGGGGCGGAGGACGAGATCTGGGGCGGAGACGGCGACGACATCCTCGTCGTCGGCCCCGGCGGCGGCTCGGCCTACGGCGAGCACGGCGAGGACTGGCTGTATGGCGACGACGGCAACGAGTGGCTGTTCGGCGGCCGCCACAGCGACACCATCTACGGTGGCACCGACACCGAGCCAGCGTGGCCGACCAACATCCTCGACGGTGGCCGAGGCGCCGACGACGTCTACGGCGGCAACGGGCAGGTCAACGAGATCCGGGGTGACCTCGGCGCCGACACGTTGTACGGCGGCGACCTGGACGACTTCATCACCGGCGGGCCGGGCGATGACGTCCTGGTCGGCCTCGAGGGCGACGACGAGCTGTACGGCAACGGAGGGGGCGACGTCCTCTACGGTGACGGCGTCGTCAGCACCGACGGGAGCGACTACCTCGACGGTGGTCTCGGCGTGGCCATCGACTCGTGCTTCGAGGATCCGCTGTCGATCATCGGGGCGCCGGCCCTCGACACGGTGGTCAACTGCTGACCCCCAGCGAGTCCTGAACGACCTGACCGGTCGGGTCCCGAGCTGCCGGCTCGGGGCCCGATCGGGCGCGAACCGCCCGGGCCCGGTGCTGCGTACCGGGTCGGACGTCTCCGTTGCGCGAGGAGGCTGCGATGACGTTTCTCATCGATCCACCGGCCGTTGAGGTCTTGATCACCCGCATGCGGCGGGCCGCCGACGATGCCGAGTCGGCAGCCGGCCGGGTCGCGTCGATCCGGGACCGGCTGGGGCAGCGCGAGGTCGAGATGACGGCGCTGGCTGCCGTACTTCGGTTGCAGGCCGCCGACTACGACCGGGTGGCGGTGCTTCTGGGGGCGGCGATCGCCCTCGTGGAGGATGCCGAGATCACGGCCGCCGATCTGGCGGCGGCGACCGGGCTCTCCCGGGCCGAGGCGGCGGCGATCCTGGAGGCGCTGGCGGCCGAGGGCATCACCGACCCCGCCGACGTCCTGGCGATCCTGATCGTGCTCGGACCCGAGCCGACCCCGGCCGCCATCGAGGCCCTGCTCAACCCGCCACCGGAGACGCTCCGGGAGGTGTTCGTCGGCCTGCCGCCGCCCGGGGTTGACCCACGACTCGACCTGGCGATCAAACGGCTCGACCGGGACCTGTTGGACAAGATCGCCGACGGAGAGCCGATCGACACCGATGACCTGACCGACGAGCAGAAGCGGGACCTCCGCATCCTGGCTGCGGCCCTGGGCGGCGACGAGATCACCGTGACCAGGACACGGACCGAGCGCTACGAGGCCAACCAGGGCGACGACCACACCCGGGAGGTCCCCTACGAGGTGCCGATCACCGACCTCCCGATCGAGAGCGTCCTGGTGTTCGTCGAGGCGAACGCGTCGTTCGGCCAGGAGTTCCGGTATGGCGTGTCGATGGTCAACCGGATGACCGGCGGGAACCCGGCCGATGCCGATGTCGCCGAGGTGGCGGCCCAGCTGGGGGTCTCGAACGCCGAAGCCCGGGCGATGATCGACGTGGCGACCGAGTTGGCGGCCAGGCCCGGCGACCGGGGCATCGACGGTGACGACGGCGGCTCCGACAGGGACGATCAGAACTTCCGGGACCTCATCGACAATCCCCTCGACGACATCGAGGACGATGCGGACGACACCCGACAGGACATCGAGGACGCGATCGAGCGGGCCAAGGAGCTGAAGGAGCAGTATCAGCGAGAGCTCGACGCGATTCAGAATCCCGGCGGTACCCCGGGCGAAGATGGTGAAGACCGGGAGGGCAGCGGCGGGATCACCGACGCCGAGCGAGAGGAGTTCGGGGGCCCAGCCGAGGACTACGAGAACTCCAACGGCCTGCTCTAGGCGGTGGTGCGGTGCCCGCCTGTGGCCCCACCCGCGCCGCCCTCGGGGCTTCTGCGGGGGGGGCGGAGCCGCGATGTCACGCCGCGGTGATCCGATGGGCGTGGGGCACCGCGTTGGAGGGCCGACTGGATGGTGTGGAGCCGGCGGCGGGGGCGGCGGCGTGCTGATGGGCTGACCCTGCCGGGGCTCGGCAAACGCATCTCGCACTACCCGTTCAGCTCGTGACCCGTCGTGTAGTCCAGACCCACACGCACGAGCGCCACATCCCCAACCTGACGTACCTCCAGCAACTCGTGTCGGTGCACCGTTGACCACGGAAAGCTGGCCGAACTGACGAAGCGAGGCCCGTCACCCACCAGCAGCGGCGCGATCACCAACTGGATCTCGTCCGCAAGCTCCTCGACAAGGAACTGGGTGTGGATGGTCTCGCCGCCCTCGACCAGGAGCGAGCTGACTCCCCGTTTGCCAAGATCCTCGACAACTGCGGTGAGGCTCACCTCGGAGCCTACCCCGACGGTCTCGGCCAGATCCCCAAGTCGGCGCTGCAGGTCGGGAGCTACCGCTTCGGTGGTGTAGACCAGCTTCTCGCCGCCGTGGTGGAACCACTTCAACTCAGGATCCAGGTTGCCGGAGCCGGACAGCGTGACCTTGAGCAGGTGCTCTGGCTTCCCAGCCTCCACCCGTTGTTTGCGTAGCTTCTCGTCATTGATGATGAGTCGAGGGTTGTCCAGACGCATAGTGTTGGCGCCGATCATGATGGCGTCATGCTCGGCCCGCAGGCGATCGACTCGCTCTCGGTCCTCGGGACTGGACAGCAGGAGACGTTGAGGGGAGATGTCATCGAGACGGCCATCGAGACTCTGGGCTGCTTTGAGTATGATGTACGGCTTCATACTTGAGTTGCCTTCTCGCTCTCTACTTTCAAAGCTGCACTCGCAGCTTGAACGAACTCATCGACTTCGGGACCTGCACGATGCTGCAATTCAGCAACGAGTTGGCGCACCTCACGCTGCAGACGAGCAGAGGTTGACGTAGCAGCAATGTCAAGAGCTTGGGAGCCGTAGCGCACGCCGTCATCGATTTCGCCGCTGCAGGTCTTCGCCCGCGCAGCTCGGGCCAAGTACAACCCTCGCTCGCGATGAAAGGCTGCCGACAGTTGTTCCAACACGTGATCGAACTCGTCGGCGGCTGCCTCATACTCATCGACTGACAGAAGGCATGTGGCGTACTGGGCTTGAAGGTAGGAGTCGTCGAGCCAAGACATCCATGGCCTGGTGTCGTCGTAGCGAGCTGACTCCAGCTCGATCTGAGCTTCTTCATAGAGGCGATAGGCATCATCCGGCTCACCAGCCAAAGCCATGCCATTGCCGCCGTAGACCTTCGTCAGGACTGTGGTACGGGAACCCGGTTCGGCCAGCTGACCAGCCCGCTGCGCTGACAGGACCGCTGCGCCTGCATCCCCCATGTCCGCCGCCAACTGACTGCGGCGAGACAGCACGAACACCACCGTGTCCCGACTCTCACTCATCTCTGCCAGCATCAGAGCATGGTCCAACCAGCGCAGTGAGCTCGCGTAGTCACACAGGTCCTGCGTAATCCAGCCGGCCAGTTCGGCGAACTCGGCCTGGGCCCGAGTCACTGCCTTGACATCACCTGGTCGGGCAGCCCGCCGCAGATGATCGAGCTGCACCGCTTGATCACACACCGCTGCCAGGACATGCCCACCGCCGTAGATCGCATCGGCGTCGATGAGCGTCTGCCGCAGCTCAGCAAAGTGCTCGATAGGGGTTGGATGAGACAGTCGCTTCGAGTTGGGGACCTTCACACCAAGGGCGAGAGCATCAAACGCCATCGCACTCAGTCCCGCTATCACCTGTCGGCGGGTGGGGTCAGTCGACCTATCGGCGTGAGGATAGACCGGCGGACCGCCAAGTGCGGGCCGCCGCTCGCTGCGAAGCACCACCTCGAGCTGAGCCACCGTTACGCCAAGCGCGGCAGCGTAGGCAGTTCGCACCCTTGGGTAGGGCTCAGTCGGCCCTCGCTCCCAACGAGCGATAGAGGAGCGGCTGACCTGGAGATGCTCAGCCAGAGCCTCCTGACTGAAGCCAGCTCGAACCCGCAGCTTGACCAGCTCTTCCCGGCGGGTGGTCATGGGCAACGCCTCCGACGAGCGTACGACAGCGAGCACGTCCTCCAAGGCCGATGATGCCACGGGCAGGGCAACCTGAGGCAGAGATGAACCCAACTTGAACCCGCGGCTGGACTGTTGGGCCGGCACGTGTCGTGATCAGATCACCAGCATGTTCTCACGTGCCGATCGACAACGGCGGAGACGGCGGGCGACCGTGGGACCGGCCGGGGCCGTGGAGCCAGCTGAATGGTCTGAGCCAGATTCTGACACCGCTAGGTCGTCCATCTCGACTCAGCCCGTCCCCACCGTGAGAAGTTCGACTCCCCCCGCAGCCGCCATGCACGCCCTGACGGTGGAGTCGATCAGACTTCTCGTCAGGATCACGCTCAACCACTCCGACGACATCAGCCCCGAGGCTGCTCGGTCGCTGGAGTACTGCTTGAGCCGAATGCAGAGGTACGCAAGAGACGATTGGTACCAGATTCGAGATCTGCATTCATTGCTGGTGGTGTTGAGGCGACGGGCCGAGCACAACACTTGACCCGCCCATAGCGGCATACCGAGCACGAGCCCGAGCCACTCTCACCTCAGGATATCGGGGTATAGGAACCGGGTTTTCCGTCAAGCTTGTCGCTCTATATGTGAGCAGATCCGACACAGGATTCATGGTTCGGAGCGACTAGTCTCGCATCCAAGCCGGCGCCGGGCACTCATCGTCGAGTACGCCTTGGATCGGAGTACCCGTGGCCCGCCGCCTCTATGGACCGATAAAGCGCCTGATGGATGTCGCTGTATCGGCACTCTTGCTCGTTCTACTCATCCCGGTTCTCGCCGCCGTCGGGTTGGCGGTGCTGGTCACCATGGGGCGGCCGGTGCTGTTCCGCCAGCAGCGCCCCGGACGCAACGGGGAACCGTTCGAGATGGTGAAGTTCCGCACGATGCGGTCGGGGCCGGGCGACGACGGCGACCGTCTCACCGCCGTCGGCCGGTTCCTCCGGTCGACCAGCCTCGACGAGCTACCGGAGCTGTGGAACGTGCTCCAGGGCGACATGAGCCTGATCGGGCCCCGGCCGCTGCTGATGGAGTACCTGCCGCTGTACAGCGACCGGCAGGCCACCCGCCACCGGGTCCGGCCCGGGATCACCGGCCTGGCCCAGGTCAGCGGCCGCAACGAGCTGCCGTGGGACGAGCGCCTGGAGCTCGACGCCACCTACGTCGAGCGGCTCTCACCGATCATCGATCTCCGCATCGCCGGGCAGACGATCGTGAAGGTCGGCCAGCGGAGCGGGATCTCGGCCGAGGGGGCGGCCACCATGCCGGCCTTCACCGGCTCGACACCGAGGTCGACCTCGCCGGGCACAACTGTTCCGACCACCACGTCCCCGGTTCGCCCCAGCCGCCTGGCGGGCGACGGGATCGAGATCGTGCTCCCCAACCTCAACCACATCGACCTCACCGATCGGCCCCGCTCCCCCGGAGCCGATGGCGGCCCCGACCCCGCCGTATCGACGGAAGGAACTCGGCCATGACCCTCGTTCTCCTCGGCGGTGGCGGCCACGCCAGCGACGTGCTCAGCGTGGTGGAGGCCGTGCTCCAGCAGAGCGACCATCCGGAGACGATCTACATCTCCGACGACTGGTGGGACAGGCCCGACCGGTTCGACGGTCGAAGCGACGTGAAGCTCGTCGAGTCGGTCGAAGCGGGGGCGATGCTCGGTCCGTTCTTGGTGTGCGTCGGCTACCCGGCGGCCCGGCGGGCGGTCCACGATGTGGCGATCGCAGCCGGCGGTGAGCCGGCGGCACCGTTCGTCCACCCGTCGGCCGACATCGGCGCCGGGGTCCGCATGGAGGCCGGGGTGGTGGTGATGGGCCAGACGTGGATCTCGCCGTGGGTTCGTCTCGACCGCCACACCCACCTCTCCTACGGGGTCACGATCGGCCACGACACCGAGGTCGGGGCGTTCGCCAGCCTGATGCCCCAGGCCTGCATCGGGGGTGACGTCACGATCGGCGAGGGGGTGCTGGTCGGTGCCAATGCCACGATCCTCCAGGGCCTGACGATCGGCGACGGGGCGGTCATCGGAGCGGGGGCGGTCGTCACCCACGACGTCGGCCCCGACACCACCGTGGTCGGCGTTCCGGCCCGGGCCACCACCGAGGAGGGCGACCGATGACGTTCCCGACGCCAACGGTGACGACAACCCGAGGTCGCGCGACCGGTGGTCCGGCCATGGCGACTACAGAACCCGTCCGCCGGCGGGGCACCCCCGCCCGATGGTGCGGGCGTGGACGAAGCCGATGAGCTCGTGGCGGATCAGTTCGGGGCGTCGCGGCGACGGCGCCGCCACAGGTTCGATGGTCCCGTCGAAACAGCGGGAGAGGTGAAACGTCGCCCGATCGAGGTGGTAGTCGGAGGTGACGAGGACCAGCGTGCGCCAGCCCCGTTCGGCGGCCAGGCGGCCGACGACGGCGGCCTCACCCTGAGTTGTCTCCGGGTCGGGCACGATGCAGACGATCTCGAAGTCGTGCGGTTGACCGCAGATCCGCTGGGCCCGGGCCAGCGCAGCCGGCTTGTCACTCCCGGCGCTGAGTACGAGCGTCGGGGCGACGCCGGCCCTCATCAACTCCAGGCTGCGGGCAAGGCGCTCACCGCTCCCACCGGCCAACATGACGACGACATCGGCCGACTCTGGGGCGGTGCTGGTCGGAGCGAGCACGCGACGGAGGGCGTCGGCGCCGATGGCGGCCGACACGGCGGCGACGACCGTGGTGACAACCAAGGCTGTTCGGATGGGACGACGCATCGGATCTCCAGCCTGTCGTACCACAAGCGACGGCGCAGCGGACCTCGCTTCCTGGAGACCGTGCCGGTGACCACAAGAGTTGGATCAGCACATGGGCAATGTCCTGGTTCAAGCCTGCCCAAAGGAGAGCGAGCCGACCCATTGGGGCGTGATGCGGGCAGACCGGCGGCTACAGTTTCCCGAAGCTAGGTCAAGGCGCCGGGCACAAGAGTCGAGTACACATTCGATCGGAGTACCCCGTGTCACGCCGCCTGCAATGTCCGACAAAGCGATTCATCAGTGTCGCACCATCGGCCCCATCGTCTATATTTCTTGGCGCCATTGCAGTTGCGACCGCACCGACCATAGGCGCGGTGACGTCGTGACCTTCGCCCGAGATCTCATCGAACGTCGGCGCTCCCCCGCTGCCCACTTCGACGCTGCGCCGGTGCTCGCCCGCCGGGTGCTCGTGTTGAACCAGTTCGCCCTGCCCCGCTCGGCCCCGGGGGGCACCCGCCACGTCGAGTTGTTCGAGCGGTTGGAGGGGTGGCAGGCCACCGTGCTGGCCGGCGACAAGTCGATGCTCGATCAGGCCCCGGTCCCGGCCGAGGGCTGCCTGGAGACCGTGCCGGTGACCCGGTTCAGCGGGAACGGTCCGTCCCGGGTGC
Source organism: Acidimicrobiales bacterium (assembly GCA_965262175.1). GTDB lineage: Bacteria > Actinomycetota > Acidimicrobiia > Acidimicrobiales > SZUA-35 > CADEDH01. Next base: position 881,942 of record CBDHES010000002.1, read on the forward strand.
TGAACTGGGCGTCGTTCTCGGCGGGGGTCTCTGGTCAAGGGCCTTCGGTCGGGCCCGGTCGACGTGGTCTACGGATCGTCGCCCCACCTTGGGGCGGCGCTGGCCGGGTGGCTGATCGCCACGGTGCGGCGGGCCCCGTTCGTGTTGGAGGTCCGTGACCTGTGGCCCCAGATCCTGGCCGACTCGGGGATGCTCCCCGAGACCAGCCTCGTGTACCGGGGCCTGAAGGTGTTGGAGCGGTTCCTGTATCGGCGGGCCGACGCCATCGTGGTGCTGGCCCGGGGCTCGGCGGGCGTGATCGCCGGCGAGGGCATCGACGAGGCCAAGATCCACTTCCTCCCCAACGGGGCCGAACCGGCCGACTTCGAGGTCGATGAGCCCCGGAAGGAGCTGCGCCAGGAGTTGGGGTTCGAGGGGATCGTCGTCGTCTATGCCGGGGCCCACGGCCCGGCCAACGGCCTCGATCTGGCCCTCGACGCCGCCGAGAAGCTGGCCGACACCAAGGCCCGGTTCGTCTTCATCGGCGATGGGGTGGCCAAGGCCGAGCTGATGGCCGACGCCGAGGCTCGGGGTCTGGCGAACGTCGAGTTCCGGGACCCGATCCCCAAGGCCGAGATCCCCCGGGTGTTCGCCGCAGCCGACATCGGGCTCCACTGCCTGGCCGACGTGCCCTTGTTTCGCCATGGGGTGAGCCCCAACAAGCTGTACGACTACATGGCGGCCGGGGTTGGCGGTCGTGACCAACACCCCGGGCGAGGTGGCCCAGATGGTGGAGGAGGCCGGCGCCGGCACTGCCGTCGGGCCGACCGAGATCGCCGACGGGGTCCGGCACCTGGCCGAGCTCCACCACTCGACCCGGGCCAAGCTGGGCCGCCACGGCCGAGCGTGGATGACCGAGCACCGCTCTCGGGCAGCCCTGGCCCGCCAGCTCGAGACGCTCCTCGACCAGCGATGACCGACGTCACGCCGCCGCCGCCGGTCCGCCCCGTTCCCCTCGACCCGAAGTACCGGGGCCGGATCGGTCAGGTCCGCCGGGCGGCCAAGGTGGTCGAGACGTTGGGGTGGCGGTGGGCGGCGACCCGCCTGCTACCTCGAGGCCGAGCACCGCTCCGGGGTCCTGAAGCGCCGGACGCCGCTGTCGGGGTGGGACGACCACCCGGTCGAGGGTGATCTGACGATGCGGCCCGTCACGATCCACACCGATGCGGCCGGCGACTTCCTCCGCCGACTCGATCCCGAGGTCGAGGCCGGCCTCCGCCATCACCTTGAGCGGCTCAAGGGAGGCGAGTTCGACATCTTCGGCACGTGGTGCCGACTCGACTCGTGGCACGCCGAGCCGATCACCCCCGCCTCCTATCCCGCCGACCGGCATTGGTCGGAGGTCGACGAGCTCCCCGATGCCGACCTCAAACTGGTGTGGGAGCCGTCGCGGTTCTCGTGGGCCTTTCACCTGGCCCGGCTCCACGCCATCGACCCCGACACCCCCGCGCCCGATCTGTTCTGGGAGCTGTTCGAGAGCTGGTGTGGGGAGAACCAGCCCCACGCCGGGGTGAACTGGAAGTGCGGGCAGGAGTCGGCGATCCGGTTGATGGCGGTGACCTTCGCCGTCAACGCCTTCGGGCCCCGGTGGTTGAGCCCCGAGCGGGAGCGGTTGCTGGCGGCGTTCGCCCAGGTGACGGCGGAGCGGATCCTCGCCCACTGGCGGTACGCCAAGAGCCAGGACAACAACCACATCGTCTCCGAGGCGGTCGGCCTGATCACCGTCGCCCTCACGTTCCCGGGGTTGGCGATCGCCGGGCGGGCCCGGAAACTCGGCGAGAAGCTCCTGGCCGAGGCGTGCGAGCGGTTGGTGTTCCCCGACGGGGGGACGTCGCAGTACTCGCTCAACTACCACCGGGTGTTCATGGAGAACTTCATCTGGGCGATCTGGCTGTATCGCTCGGTGGAGGAGACCCCACCCCGCCAGCTGGTGACCGCCCTGCGGCGAACCAACCGGTTCCTGGTGGCCATCACCCAACGATCCGACGGGGCGGCCGGCAACTGGGGCAACAACGACGGCGCCCACCTGCTGCCACTGACGTCGACCCGGTTCCTCGACGTCCGATCGACGATCATGATGGCCGCCACCATCCTCCACGGCGCCCCCTACCACTGGGGCGAGGAGGCCGAGGAAGCCGTCTGGTGGTTCTGGGGACCGCCGAACCGGTTCACCGAATCACCTCCGGAGCCGGTCGGCCCCCACGTCGAGGTGTTCCCCTTCGCCGGGATCTCGATCGTCATCAACGGCCGCGACCGGGCCCTCGTCCGCGGTGGCCCCTACCAGCTCTTCCGCCCACCCCAATGCGACTTCGGCAACGTCGAGCTCTGGGAGGACGGCGTCCAGACCGTGTTCGACCCCGGCACCTGGAGCTACAAACCCCGAGGCGACGAACCCGACCTCACCGAGAGCAAGTGGCACAACGGCCCCCACCCCGAAGGCGGCGAGCAGATGACCCGCCTCACCAGGTTCTTGTGGGGCGACTGGCCCGATGAGTCGAAGAGCGGCACCATCTCCGGGTAACATCTCCTCCGCCGACGGTACCGGTCCATACACCGACACGATTGGCAGCACCGTACTACTACCGCAGATCCGAACCAGCCCTGAGTTCATCACGCCGTCGGATACCAGCGAGGGCGCACGCCCCCGGTGCGTAACTGGTCGTCACCCTCGACCGAATGGCCATGTCGTAGATGAGAGACTTGTTGTCGCCGAGTCACGATGACCGTACCCATGACCAGCGAGGTGGACGCTTCCCCGAACCGCCTCGTAGAGCTGTCGCCTCGGATCGCGAACAGTGCGACTTCGACCGACGAACCGCCAAGGGCCAGGGCAGCACCGGTGCTACGAGACGCAAGCGAGTAGAACGCCAGAAGCAGACCTGCAAGCAGGAAGCTCCAGACGAACGCGCCCATGACCCCTCCTAGAACCATCATCCCCTCACCTGGGATGGAAGGAGGAACGGTCACCCCTTCCCCTGCGCCTATAGCCGTACCGAAGGCGGCGTTGGTGTCCGGTGGCTTGAGGCCGCCGGAGGTCAACGGCGCAAAGATGAGCCGCCGAAGTGGGCCAAGCAGCTGCTCGGGTGCCGGCCCGTTGAGCATACCTGCCCGCCGCTTCGGCTGTGAACATCGAGTAGTTGAAGGGGTCAGACTCCGAACGCGCCCTCCGTCAGCTAGGGCCTGTGATCGCAAGATCACCGGAACGACCGCATCCAGACCGTTCGGACATCACTCGACGCCCGAAGTACAAACCCGAAACCAACCAGGCGAGTGCACCCCCACCGACACCAACACGGAAGATCGTCTTTCGCGACATTCCAGCTGCACCTGCGAGCGTCTGCCGTCACCAGCAGGAGTCCGATCAGGCCAATCGCGAGGCCCCGAGCACCGCGACTGAACGCAAAGGCTGAGACTCGCGTAGGCGAGGATGACGCTAGCCGTACCGGAAGGAAATCGACTCCGGAAGATTTGATAGCGGAGCAACACGAAGGCCGAGACCAATAGAGAGTCGTCACCTGCGCATGATCCGCGGGAACTGTCAGCAGGGGATTGCCCGCTCCTGCTGAGCTCGAATCGTCCAACGGTCAGAGCTTGATTAACGCCTCCAGCGAGGTAGACGGGCATGATAACTACGCCGACAAGACCGACGAGTCCGGCGAGAAAAGCAACCAATGCAAGGTAGCCCCTTGGTGCCTGTTCGAGAACGGCGAGCCGACCATTCACCTTGGCAAAGGTACGTTGCCCGACACCCCTCCCAACGACGAAGTAGCCCAGGTACATCCCCCCTACTGATGCCGCCGTCGCGGCATGAGCGAGTTCCACGTTCGCACCCGACGATGAGTAGTCGAGCACGGGCGGTATGGCTACATAAACGATCCAGAACGCGACGAGGAAGGTTACGGGTAGGAGTGCACACTCTCCCTTCTTGACCAGGTCACGAAGGAGTAGTAGAAGAAGCAGTGACGATACTATAGCGAAGAACATGCTCGATGCTCTGTCTACCTGTCTGCCTCGAAGCGAAGCGCCATAGCGCTACCCCTCGCGCTCTCTGTAGACGAGGAACTCGGCGAATGATGTCGGTTCTTCGTCAGAGGGATCGAATCGGTATGGATTCACCTCAGAGGAGGCGAGCTGCCAGGATGCACCGAAGCGGTCGGCAATGACCTCTCTAACTGGCCAATGATGTATGTGTGCTCGGTCAGAAAGACCCGTCGGCAACGACCCGCTATCGCTGGTGTAGAGAACGACCAAGTTGCGAGATAGCGAGAAGAGGAGATCTAGATGGCCGAGGAAGCTCGACTCGGTCAAGAGATGGTAGATGACGTCGAGACTGATGGACATGTCAGCCTGAAAAAGGCCGAGGTTGTCGATGAAACCGGCTGGGTCGAACGCAAAGAACGACTTGCTGCTATCTCCGTCGTGGCGCTGGGACGCGATCGATATTGCTGAGCGGGAGACATCAAGACCGATGTATTCTCGGTAGTTGGCCAGCTCCAATTGAGCGCCATCGCCACACCCGACCTCGACAACTCGGCCGATATCGTTCTGAGTGACCAGCTTGTTGAGAACGTCTGCCTTGTACTGACGCAGCCGACCGTACGAGCCGTCGCCCGAGTTGCCTCCTCGTCGATACCGGTCCTCCCAGTACTGCGACTCGTCGCGTTGCCGGAGAGTCGAAACCGACGACCGGAGGTCTACGATCCGCTCCTTGAGTGCCTTCTTCATCGAACAAGCTCCTTCTCGGAGGCGACCTGCTCGGAGGAACATCCCCCAATGAGCTGGAGGGCGAGCCGATAGCCCGACCGACCGTCGCCATTCATCGTCGTTCTCTCCCGCCGGGTCGCCAGCGCCTGCGCGACGGCTTGATCGAGCCCGGCACGATCGCCCGGTGCGTAGAGGACAGCTCCGCCCGGTCGTTCGCAGACGTCGGTGGCCACAGCTGGTGTGCCGAGGAACGCTGACTCGGCGACCGCGACGCCGTAGCTGTCGTGGTCGGTGTTCCTCACGTAGAGATCAGCGCGGCGAAGTGCCGCCAGGAACGCACCATGCTCGGTGTCGTGATGGACCTGCACGTTCGGGATCGTGTCGGCCCGTCGCTCCACCCCGCCCCAGTACGGCTGCTCGGTCTGGCCATAGACGTAGAGGTGCAGCTCCGCTCCGGCCAGCGGGCCGCTGTCGGAGACGTCACCGCGTCGATCAGTTCGCCGTAGCGATAGATCGCGGTTCGATAGCCACTCGAGATGATCGTCCGACGTTTCCCGACCGGTGTCGGCCCGGGGGTCGGCTTGGCCGCCAACCGCGTGATGGTCTCGTCGGCAATGAACGATTCGCAGCGGACCGTCGCCGTCCTCGGTGCGCTGCCGCCGACAGCGCGCTCGATCGCCGAGCTGAAGCACACCACGGCCGCAGCTCGCCGAACGACCGATTCCGCACGATGAGGCCCGAGGCTGTGGCGCGCCTGAGATCGACCGGAAATGACCCGCTATGAGGCACCAGGACAAGTCGAGATCGGCGCAGCAGAAGACAGACGACGAGGAGCCGGAGACTCCTCACCGTCGAGGCCATCGCCGAGAAGTGAACGAAGTAGAACGCATCGGTCCACCGCGAGGCGAGAACCTCACCGACGGCCGAGATAGGCCTCGTGGTTTCCCACTCATCGACGGGAGGTCGACGCGTCGTGGGATTCACTACCGCCACGTCGTGACCCTCCGAGATCATCCACGTGGTGACTCGCTGACAGTGCACCGTGACCCCGCCGATCGGGGGCGGGAGCGCACCGATGTGGCGAACGACCGTCATGTGACGACCTGCTTAGGATCACGTCGGTTCTCGGCCTGTCCGGGCCGGAACTCGGTCGGCTCCGAGCTACCCGAGGAAAGGGCCACGAGGAAGCAGAGCTCGGCGGCTGCCGTTGCTGCGACCGCCCCCCACAAGCCCAAGACGGGGATGAGCCCGATGTTGAGCGCGACGTTGGTCATGAGCGCGACGACGTCGGCTCGAAGCCGTCGATCATGTCGATCGGCTCGGTGGAGAGCCATCACGGTCGGAAACCCAAGCGCTCTCGGCACGTAGCTGAGAACCAGCAACGCTGCCACGATCTGCCCACCAACGACGAACGGGACACGCCGATCACTTGGTCGACGACGGCCCAGAACGGATACATCGCCATCGCTGCGACGGCTGCACCGACCACGATCGCTCGCCGGTACCGGGCCACCAGGCGCTCGGACGGAACGGCCCCCAGCATCCGCGGCATCAGCAGCTCGTTGATCGCCGTCAACGGCGCGATCGTGGCCAGGGCCGAGGCCGCGGCGAGGCTGTACACCGCGACGTCTTCGGGGTCTCCAAAGGCCCCGAGAAGGAACTGGTCCACGAACGCCGATCCCGCCTGGGCGACCAGCGCCAGGGCGATCGACAACCCTGCCCGCAGTTCACGCAACGAGTGGCCAAGGTGAAGCACCGGCCGAACGCCGAACTCGGCAGCCAGATGCCAGAGGTTGCCAAGCAGGAACACACCGGCGGCGATGGCGTGGACGGCCGCCCAGGTCCGGAGTCGATCCGCGCCCATCTGCAACGACGGCGCAACGATGAGCAGCAGTGGTGCCAACCCGGTCAGAGCCCTGGCAATGTCGAGCGCAGCGGCACTTACGATTCGGTCGGCTCGCAGTAGGAACGCTCGTGACATCGCCAGCAGCACCGTTGGGACGATGACGGTGCTGATCAGGACGGCATCGACGAAGCCGAGCGGGAGCGCCAGCGCCGCAACCCCGGCGATCAATGGCACCGAGGCCGCCGCTGCGAGGAGTCGGGAGGCGACCAGTTCCGAGCCGTAGCCGGCCTCGACCACTGACGATTCGGTCCGGTAGTACAGGACCCGAGCGCCCAGCTCCACTAGCGGCGCCACGAACCGGGCCAGGGCCAGGCAGGCGGCGAACAGGCCGAAGTCCCGGTAGCCGAGGTACTGGCTGGCGGCGATGGCGACGACGAACTGCGAACCGATGCGAACGAGGTTCCCCGCCATCGTCACCGCCATCCGCCAGGAGATCTGCTTCACCGAAGGCTCACCCCACCGGCGACCGGAATGGCCTGGCTCTCCAACGCAAGCGCAGGCGAGCGGGTGACCCGGCCGCTATCGGTCGGCTCCATCAGGCTGCTCCCGAAGGCACGGAGCTGAGCAACGTGTCCCCGCTCGGAGTCGACCCGTGATCGGCGCCCGTCGACCAGGGTGCTCCGGCAGTCATCGATCTCGATGGCGTGGCCTCGGCCGATGATGTCGATGCGTTCCTTGCCCATGGCGGCGTGGCCGGCCGAGGCGTAGGTGATGGTGGCGAGGCTGCCGCTGGGGTAGCGGAGGGAGATGACGAAGTCCTCGTCGAGCTGGGATTCGCCGACCCCGGAACCGAACACGTGGACCTCGGGCTCCTCGTCGTCGCAGAAGTAGCCGCAGAGGTCGATGTAGTGGCAGGCCTCACCGATCAGGCGGCCCCCGAAGCGGCGGTCCTTGTACCAGTGGGCGGCCGGCAGCTCACCGGCGTTGACCCGGTAGGTGATCACCAGCGGCCCGCCCCCGGTTCCGAGCGCCTTCTTGGCCTCGACCACGGCCGGGGCGTGGCGGCGGTTGAAGCCGACCTGGAGCACCTTGCCCGACCGTTCGACGGCGGCCTCGATCCGGTCGAGCTCCTCCTCGGTCATGGCCAGGGGCTTCTCGCAGAACACGTGCTTGCCGGCGTCGAGGGCCCGGACGACGAGGTCGGCGTGGGTGTCGTGGGGGGTGGCGATGAACACCACGTCGACGTCGTCCCGGCCGATGACCTCGTCGGCGTCGGTCGCCACCACCGGGATCCCGTACTTGTCGGCCAGGAGGCGGGCCGAGGTGCCGCTGGCCGAGCAGATCGCCTGCACCGGCCCGAACCCCGACTCCTTGATCGCCGGCAACAGCGTGGCCTTCACGAAGTTCCCGGCGCCGATCATCCCCACCCGGCGCCCGCCGCCATCGGCCACCGCCGCCAACCGGTGACCGGTGTCGATCGTGCGGCGGGCCGTGGTCTCCAGGGCGGCCACGTTGATCGGGTAGGTGAGCTGCACCCCGAAGAACGGCTCGGTGCCCTCGATCACGTCGTAGGCCCGGCTCGCCTCGGCCAGCGGGAACTCATGGGTCACCAGGTCGGTGAAGTCGACCTGGCCGGCCGCCAACAGATCGAGGACCGACTCGAGGTTGCGGCCCTCGGTCCAGCGGACCTGACCGGCCGGGTAGTCGACGGCCCACTCCTCATAGGGGCGCTCGTAGCGGCCGGGGCCGTAGCTCCGCGCCACCTTGAGGGTCAGCTCACCGTCGTAGAACGGGCGGCGGTCGAGCTCGAGGCCGACGTCGCCCACCACCACGATCGGGGCCCGATCCCGCAGGATCGCCGTCGCCCGCTGGACCGGGCCCGACGACTTCGACGCCGCGGTGACGAGCACCGCGTCGACGCCCCGGCCCTTCGACCATTCCCTGATCCGGCGGGTCGTGGCGTCGCCCTCCTCGGCGAGGGCCATCACCCCCGACTCGGCGGCGGTGGCGATGGCGTGGTCCTTCAGGTCGATGCCGGCCACCAGGTAGCCGGCGGCCTGGGCCAACCGGCACGTGATCTGGCCGACCAGGCCCAACCCGATGACCGCAACCCGCGATCCCGGGCCCAGCTCGGCCAGGCGGAGGCCGTGCATGGCGATCGAGGCCACGGTGGCGAACGCCGCGTTGGTGTCGGACACCTCATCGGGCACCGGCACGCACAGCAGGCCGGCGGCCAGCTGGTAGTCGCCGTGGCCGGCGCCGCCGGTGGCGACCCGCATCCCGGGCCGGATCCCGTCGACGTGCTCCCCCACCTCGACCGCCACCCCGACCCCCGAATACCCGAGGGGCATGTGATCGTCGAGGCGGTTGCGGACCGCCTCGGCCGTGGTGCGGATCCCCTCGGCCCGGGCCTTGGAGATCACCTGGCGGACCAGGTCGGGCCGGGCCTTGGCCTTGGCCAACAGGCTGGACGACGCCAGCTGCTTCACGGCCCGCTCGGTGCCGGGCGACACGACCGACCGGCTCGTGGCCACCAGGACCTGGGTCGGGTTGGGGGTGGGGACCGGGATCTCGACCAGGCTCAGCTCACCCGACTTGACCGACTGCATCAGCTGGCGGCCCGGGGCCAGGCCGGAGGCCTGGTGGTCGATGACGGTGATCGTCACGCCCCCACCGCCTCTCGTTCGGCGGCGGCCCCGGAGCCACCAGCCTCACCGCTTGCGCCCGCCGAAGCGGACGCGGCGGCTGCGTCGAGATCGATGACCCGGCTCTGGAAGGCGTCGATGGCCGTGGCGATCCGCTGCCCGGCGTGGCCGTCCCACAGCTCGGGGCTGCGGTGGGGCACGCCGTTGTCGAGCACGTCGGTGGCGGCGGCCACGATGGCCTCCTCCTCCACGCCGACCAGGCGGTTCGTGCCCTCGATGATCGTGATCGGCCGCTCGGTGTTCTCCCGCAGGGTCAGGCACGGCACCCCGAGCGCCGTCGTCTCCTCCTGCACGCCGCCGGAGTCGGTCATCACCAGCCGGGCCCCGTCCTGGAGGGCGATGAAGTCGAGGTAGCCCTTCGGTTCGATCACCAGCACGTTGGGGTGGACGGTCACCCTCGGCAGCTGGCCGGCGGTGCGGGGGTGGGCCGGGAACACCACCGGCAGCCGCTCGGCGACCCGGTTGGCGGCCCCCATCAACCCCCGGAGGACCTCGACGTCATCGACGTTGGCCGGCCGGTGCAGGGTCAGCAGGCAGTACTCCTTGAACCCGACCCCCAGCTCGGTGAGGGTTGGCTCGCTACGGGCCCGCTCCAGGTTGGCGAACAGGGTGTCGATCATCACGTTGCCGACCATGGCGATCTGATGGGAAGCGAACCCCTCGGCCTTCAGGTTCTGCACCGCGTCGGGCGACGGGGCCAGCAACAGATCCGACACCCGGTCGGTGGCGACCCGGTTGATCTCCTCCGGCATGCGCCAGTCGCGGCTCCGAAGGCCCGACTCGACGTGGGCCACCCGGCACCCGGCCTTCGCCCCGACCAGGGCGCAGGCCAGCGTCGAGTTGACGTCGCCGACCACCACCACCCAATCGGGGCGGCTGCGGGCCACGTGCTCCTCGAAGGCGATCATCACCCGGGCCGTCTGGACCGCGTGCGACCCCGAGCCGACCTCCAGGTGGGCGTCGGGCGGGCGGAGCCCCAGATCGGTGAAGAACACGTCGCTCATGGCGGCGTCGTAGTGCTGGCCGGTGTGGACCAGTTCGGTGGTGTGGCCGGCGGCATCGAGGGCATCGATGACCGGCTTGATCTTCATGAAGTTCGGCCGCGCTCCGGCGACACAAACGATCTTCACGGCGGTTTCTCCTCGGGCCCGATCGAACGACGGGCACCAGCGGCGGGACGGAGGGTTCTGACAGCGGGACGGCGGCGGGGCGCCCGAGCGACGGTGTTGTCGCTCCTACGCGGTGCCGACGACCGGACGGGCGACGGCTACAGGTGCTCGACGATCGGGCCGTCGAGGCGGTGGCGGGCGTCGAACACGTAGGGGGCGTTGGCCAGGATCAGGTCGTAGTCGACGGCGTCGTGGTCGGTGACCAGCACCACCGCATCGGCCGACGCCACCTCGGCGGCGGTCAGCTCGACCCGGTCGACGACGTCGTCGTGGGGATAGTCCTCGACGTGGGGATCGTGGACCGCAACCTCGGCCCCCAACCCCATCAGCCCGTCGATCACCTCGGTGGCCGGGGTCTCCCGGGCGTCGTTGGAGTTCTTCTTGTAGGCGACACCCAACACCAGCACCCGCGACCCCTTCACCGGCTTGCGGCGCTCGTTGAGGCTGGCCTGGACCCGCTGGACGACGTAGCTGGGCATGGCCCGGTTGATCTCGTTTGCCGTCTCCACGAAACGCGACGCCGTGCCGAGCTGGCGCTCGAACTGCCAGCTCAGGTACGACGGATCGACCGGGAGGCAGTGCCCCCCGACCCCGGGCCCGGGGTAGAACGACATGAACCCGAACGGCTTGGTCGACGCGGCCCGGATCACGTCCCAGAAGTCGATCCCCATCGACCGGGACCGCATCGCCAGCTCGTTGACCAGGGCGATGTTGACGTGGCGGAACGTGTTCTCCAGGAGCTTGGTCAGCTCCGCCTCCCGGGTCCCCCGGACGGGGACGACGGTGTCGACCAGGGTGGCGTAGAAGTCGGCGATCACCTTCGACGAGGTCTCGTCGATCCCCGCCACGACCTTCGGGGTCCGCTGGAAATCCCAGGTGGCGTTGCCCGGGTCGATCCGCTCCGGCGAGTAGCCGAGGTGGAAGTCGACCCCCGGGATCAGGCCCGACTCGGCCTCGAGGATCGCCCCCACCATGTCTTCGGTCGTGCCGGGGTAGGTGGTCGACTCGAGGATGACGGTCGCCCCCGGACGGAGGAACCGGCCCAGGGTGGCCGCCGCCGACTCGATGTAGGACGTGTCGGGGGCACCGTCGGTGAGGGGGGTGGGGACGGTGATGACCGCCAGATCGAACCCGACCAGGTCGCGGACGGTCTCGGTCGGCCGGTAGCGGCCGGTGGCCAGGGCGGCCGACACGTCGGCCGGGGTGACGTCGTCGATGTGCGACAACCCGTCGACCAGGCCCGACACCTTGCGCTTGTCGAGATCGAAGCCGACCACGTCGTAGCCGACCTCGACGGCCCGCATCGCCACCGGCAACCCGACATAGCCCTGGCCGACGATGACGACCTTGGTGCTGGCCCGCCCGGGGTCGCTCGCCTCGGGGGCGGCAGGGGCCGTAACGGGAGCGGGGGTATCGATCCGGCCGACAGCTTCGTCGGTGGCGGCGGTATCAGCGACGGAGCCGTCGACCGGATCGAGATCGGGGGCGGCCGCGTCGGCCGCCGGCTTGGAGCTGCTCACCTTGGCGCCGTTGCGCTTGGTGGCCCGCTTGGGGGTGGTCATCGGACGGCCTCCTGGAGGTCGTTGGCCCGGCCCCGAAGGCGGATACCGAGCATGCGGCGGAGCTCCCGCTCATCGACCCCCGACTTGCGGGCCAGGAGCCCGCTGGGATCGACGAGCTGAGCCTTGGTGTGCATGATCCGTGGGTGGTGGCGGGCCACCCCCACCTCCCGATCCGAGAGGAGCGCCTCGTGGAGCTTCTCCCCCGGGCGGAGGCCCGTGTACTCGATCGGGGTGCCCGGCCGGAGCGTCTCGATGAGCTGCTTGGCCAGGTCGACGATCTTCACCGGCTGGCCCATGTCGAGGACCATCACCTCGCCGGCCTCGCCGATCGCCCCGGCCTGCACGACCAGGCGGACCGCCTCGGGGATCGTCATGAAGTACCGGGTCACCTCGGGGTGGGTCACCGTCACCGGCTGACCCCGCTCGATCTGACGGAGGAAGGTGGGCAGCACGCTCCCCCGGCTCCCCAGCACGTTGCCGAAGCGGACCGACACGTACGGCAGCCCGGTCTGGGCGGCGATGAGGGCGGTGAGCTTCTCGGCCGCCAGCTTGGAGGCCCCGAGCATCGAGGTCGGATCGGCCGCCTTGTCGGTCGACACGTTCACGAACCGCTCCACGCCCACGTTCACCGCGGCGTCGAGGATGTTCTTGGTGCCCAGGGCGTTGGTCTTCACCGCCTCGGCCGGATGGTTCTCCAGCAGCGTCAGATGCTTGAGGGCCGCCGCGTGGAACACCACATGGGGCTGGTACCGGTTGAACAACTCGAACATCCGGTCCCGATCCCGGATGTCGGCCACGACCAGCATGTCGGTGTCGAGCAGGGCCCGACCCTCCAGCTCCAACTGCACCGAGTGGAGGGCGTTCTCGTCACGATCGAGGAGGTAGAGCTGCTCGGGCTCGAACTCGTAGATCTGCTTGGCCAGCTCCGACCCGATCGACCCGCCGGCCCCCGTCACCAGGACCCGACGGCCCCGGATGTAGCCCGAGACGGCCTCGAGGTCGATCTCGACCGGGTCACGACCGAGGAGATCATCGACGGTCGGGGGGCGAACGTCGGCCAGGGTCATCTTGCCGACCAGCTCCGAGGCGGCCGGCAGCACCCGCACCTGGAGCCCGATCGCCGTGGCCCGCTTGCTGGCCCGGGAGATCAGCTCCGACGAGGCGTTCGACACCGCGATCAGCAGCACCTCGGCCCGGGTGGCCTGGGCCACGAACTCCAGGTCGTCGGTCGTGCCCCGGACCTTCACGCCGTGCACCTCACGGTGCCGCTTGTTTGGGTCATCGTCGAGGAGGGCGACCGGGTAGTAGTCGCTGTCGGGGTCGAGGAGCATGGCCCGGATCATCTGCGACCCGCCCTCCCCGGCCCCCAGCACGATCGTCGGCTTGCAGAACAACGGGTCGGGCCGACGGTTGGCCTCCCAGTACCGGCGCCACACGATCCGCTCCACGCCCAGGATCCCCAGGGTGGCCAGGCAGCCGGTGATCACCGCCGAGGTCGGCAGGGGGCTGCCCAGGTTGCGGGCTGAGAAGTTGCCGATGATCAGCACCGCCGACGTGATGGCCCACACCAACCCCAGGGCCGACATCTCGGGGAACGACGTGACCCGCCACCGCTGCCGGTACAACCCGACCGCGATCCCGATCCCGGCCTGGAGGGCGATCGCCACCACCGCGCTGACCAGCAATGGCAGCCAGGCGTCGCCGGTGCTCACCACCAGCTTCAGTATCGCCCCCGCCACGAGCCCGACCGGCCAGATCGCCAGATCGCTCACGAGCGGAAACAACTTGGGCTGGCGGTAGACCCAGAACAACAGGTCGGTCACCTGATCGCCGGGGACGAACGCCTCCGGCTCCGACGGCTCCCGATGGGGCTCCGCTCCCGCCTCGACGACCTCCCGCCGACCGGCCCGCCTCGCCCGAGCCCCGGCCCGGCGAGCACCATCGTCGGCCCGACCGCGACCGCCCGACCGCTGGACGCCAGGGCCGGGCTGCTGGGCGTGACCACCCGGATGCTGCTGGGCGTGGGGGGCCGGATACTGCTCGGCGTGAGCGCCCGGATACTGGGCGTGGGCTCCCGGATGCTGCTGGGTGTGAGCTCCCGGATGCTGGGCGTGCTGGGCGTGGGCGTGAGCGCTGGCGCTGTGCTGCTGGGCGTGGGCGCCCGCATGTTGGCCGTGGGCCGGGGGGTGCTGGCCTCGAGCGCTGGGCGGAACCTGACCCCGAGCGCTCGGCAGCAGCTGATGCTCGTGGCCCGGGTGCTGGTGGGCCCGCCCCCGCCGACCCTCATCCAGGGCGGCACCGGGCCGCTCGTAGGGGATGCCGGGAGCGGTGAAGAAGCCACCGCCGGGCGACGCTGCGACCCGATCGGCCGACGGAGCGTCGAGGTGGTACGGATCGAGATCGCCGCTCACGTCTTCGAAGCCCTCATGACCCGAGTAGCTGATGTTCCCTGCCCGATGACCGAAGTCGGCGTCGACCGCCGGGACCGCCGAGCGGGCGCTGGGACCTGTGAGCCACGCGTCGTACCCGCCCGGGGAATGCTCTCCCGCCGAACTGGCCGATCGAGGCGCTTGAGAGCCGATGGATTCATCCATAGCAACATCCTGATCTACCTAGCCCCACCCGATGGAGGCGAGAGTAGGACCAGTTTTTCACGCCCGACAACGACCGTTCGAGATTTGATCATAGGTAAATCGACGTTAGCGCCGACTTACCATTTACATGTTTAGCTCTGGGTGTTGGTGGCTCTATTCGGATGGTGAGCCGTCACCGGGTGGCCCCATGGATAGGCCCCCACCAGGCAACTCGTCGATGTTGCCGACCTGGTCGTCGACCGGGCCATCGACCTCATCGTCGTCGCCGCCGATGATTCCCCGGCTCTTGGCCAACCCCATGATGTAGCTCGTGGTAGCGGCCATCAGCACGATGTCATCGAGAACGAGTGGTTCTGGGAGCAGGTCGAAAGGGAGGAGAAGGTAGGCGGTCGTCCCCCAGAACGCCGCCTTTCCCCCCAAGGGCATCAGTTTGCTCTGAACGAACCGGAACGTCCGGATGAACCGGAACAGGAAGAACGCCCCGACCGCCAGGATCGCAAGGACGATGACGACCAGCACCACGGTCGGCGGGCGGGGGAAGTCGAACAACTCGGACAGCACGGAGCGCCTCCAGCGAGGATGATCGGCCCGGTTCTACCACCGGCGGCCGCCCGGAATCGACCCGGACACCGAGCCACCCGGCCGGCCGGGATCGGATCGGGCCGGACACCGACCCGCCGACCCGCCGGCCTCCCGGCCTGTCGGGTCCGATCGGGCCTGGCCTGGGCGGCCGATAACGTCGGCGGATGCGGTATTCATCAGCGGCGGAACGATTCGCCGGGCCCGGCGCCGACGCCTGGCGGGTCCACGACGTGGGCCGGCAGCGGGAAGCGGCCGGTGAGGACGTCATCTTCTTCGGCATCGGCGACCCCGACTTCGCCACGCCGGAACCGATCGTCGAGCGGGCGGTTCGGGCCCTGCGAGGCGGCGACACCCACTACGCCGACATCCCCGGCCGGGCCGAGCTGCGGGCCGCCGTGGCCAAGCGGTTCGCCGGCCACAGCGGGCTGGCCGTCGAGGCCGACAACGTGATCATCGTGGCCGGCACCCAGAACGCGCTGTTCGCCGCGTCGCTGTGCCTCCTGGAGCACGGCGACGAGGTGATCACCTTCGACCCGATGTACGCCACCTACGACGCCACCCTCCGGGCCGGCGGGGCAACCCTCGTCCCGGTACCCACCGGGCCCGGGTTTCGACCCGACCCCGCCGCGGTGGCCGGCGCCATCACCGACGCCACCCGGGCCATCGTGGCGACCACCCCGTCCAACCCGGCCGGTGTCGTCGCCACCGCCGACGAGCTGGCCGGCCTCGCCGAGCTGGCGATCGAGCACGACCTGTGGGTGATCGTCGACGAGGTCTACGGGGAGCTGGTGTTCGACGGGGAACACCGCTCGATCGCCGCCCTCGACGGGATGGCCGAGCGGACCGTCACGGTGTCGAGCCTGTCGAAATCCCACGCCATGACCGGCTGGCGCTGCGGCTGGGTCATCGGCCCGACCGAGCTCATCGACTACCTCCGGAAGCTCTCGACCGCCATGTTGTACGGCCTCCCCGGCTTCGTCCAGGAAGCGGCGATCGAGGCCCTCGAACGGAGCGACGAGATCACCGCCGGGATGCGGGCCACCTACCGCCGGCGGCGTGACCTGGCCGTCGAGACCCTGGCCGCGGCCCCCGACCTCCCCGTCGTGGTGCCCGACGCCGGGATGTACCTCATGGTCGACATCCGAGGCCGGGGCCTGACCAGCCGAGAGTTCTCGTGGGCCCTCCTCGAGCAACAGAACGTGTCGGCCCTCGACGCCGGAGCGTTCGGGCCGAGCGCCGAGGGGTGGATCCGGCTGGCGTTCACCATCGGCGAGGACCGCATCGTCGAGGGCTGCGAGCGGATCGTGGCCCTCTGCCGGGACCTCCCCCGGGTCGACTGACGGCCCCGGGCTGTGCTGACGGCCCCGGGCTCTGCTGACGGCCCCGGGCTCGACTACCGGCCCCGGCCGGCGATCAGACGAGGGCCGGGAGGCGCTCCCCCAACCAGATCGTGCCCTTGTCGGTCAACAGACCGGGCGTCGAGTCGAACACCAGGCCCTCCTCGCTGGCCTCCGGGCGGTCGGTCTGCCACTCGACGCCCTCCAACTCGTTCGAGGTGTACCCGAAATCGACGGGCTCCCGGATCAACTCACGAACCGTCCGGCGAGACGCCACCCGGTCGAAATCGGGGAGGAACAGATCCCAATTGGCCCAACCGGCCGGCAGGGTCGTCATCGACTTGAACGCCACGAGGCAGTCGAGCGCATCGGCCGCCGTGCCGAAGGCGTCGAGCAGCCGTCGGGTCGGCTCCGGGTTGATCAACGAGCTGTCGGGGCGGCACAGGCGCATGTCGATCCAGTCCATGACCGGAAACTCCAGGACCAGCCGGACCAGCTCCTCGGCCCGCTGGGCGCTGGCGTGGACCGTCAGCCCAGCCCACTGGGCCTCGTGGAGGTCGGCCAGCAGGAAGTTGATCCCGGTCGCCCCGATGCGATCGAGGAGATCAGCGGTGTCGACGGCCCCTTCGTCGTCGACCTTGGCGTTCGCCAACGGCAAATAGAAGACGATGGGCGTCGGCTCATTGAGCATGGAACGATGTCCTTCTTCAGGTGGATCGGCGGGAACCTCTCGGGCGAGATGGTAGGCGGGGGCCTCGTTACCAACCGGTGACAACGGTGGCTATTGCCCAACGGCCGCGGGCGCATCGACCCAGGTCCGAGGCCTCTGACCCGCTCGCTGTCACACCCTGTCGGTACAACCGAACCATGACCACCCACACCCGAGGTGCGCAGCACCGAGACGACCGAGCGGTCCGGCGGTACCAGGCTCGCCTCCGGGCGCTGGGAGCCACCCGAGCCGGTGGTGTCGACCGCCGGGCCGAGCTGTCCGAGCGGGCCAAGGCCCGGTCGGCCGCCCGATGGGCGAGCGATGCCGACCGGGCCGATCAGGCCCGGCGGGCCGGTCAGCTCCGGCTGGTCACACCCGAATCGAACGAATCAAACGATCAAACGAAGTTCAGCGTTCCCAATCGAAAGAACCGTAGCTAGTATCGGTTCCGGCGCCGGTGATCCCGTTGCCGTACGCCCCCGTCTTCCCCCTCCCAACCCACCTACTCCTGGCGCCCGGTTTGCGGCATCGCCCGTTTCCCGTGCGCCGAGGGAGGCCCCATGGTGCAGTCCCGGAAGACCCGTCCCCCATCGTCGACCCCGATCCTCGGCCGGATCGGAGCCCTGCTGGCGGCCATCGTCGTCGGCGGCGCCCTGGCCGCCGGGTGCTCCCGAGGATCGACGACCCAGCTCGCCCCCGCCGGCACCGAGCCGATCGGCACGATCGCCCCCGTCCCGGGCGCCGGCTCCGTGCCACCCGAGGTCGGTGATCCCACGGCGTCGGCCGATGGCTCCGAGCCACCAGCGGAAGCCGACGCCGCCGACGGCGGGGGCGACCCTTCCGCCACCGCCACCGGGCCCGAGGTGATCGCAGCCGCCGAGCTCGCCGCCGTCGAAGCCATCGACTTCGACCGGTTGTACCGGGCGCTCGACGCCACCCGGGAGGCTGCGTGGGACGCCGAGGACCCCGACGCGCTGTCCCAGGTCTCGTCCAACCGGCAATCGATCGCCGACCTCACCGCCGAGGCCGCCGACACCGACACGGCGTGGGACACCTCGGGCCACACCTACGAGATCCACCTCGTCGAGGTGTTCGAGGTCGTCGACGACGACACGGTCCTGCTCTACGTCGAGGATTCGACCACCGGCCCGATCATCAAGCGCGACACCACCGGAGCCGTCGTCGACGAGATCCCGGCCCGGTCGGTGCCCCGAATGGGGTTCGTGGTGTGGCTCGAACGCCTCGACGGGGGGTGGAAGATCGCACGCGACTACGCCGTGCCGGTCGGCTTCCCCCGCCAACCCGACGCCTTCGCCGAGGTCGCCCGCCAGGAGATCGGGCCCGAGGAGGTCACGCTGCGGGCAGCCCCGATCGAGGGTGGCTTCTGCTTCCTGGTCGATCTGCCCGGCATGCCACCCCGGCCGCAGTGCCGGGTATTCGGCGCCGGCTCGGAGATCACCGCCGAGGCGCAGATCCTGGTCAACCGCAACGACGACACCGAAGCCGTCGTGGCCTGGGCGACCGAGCCCGGGTGGCTGGCGACCCTGGCCGTGCCCGCCGGTGTCGCCGCCGAGTCCGTCGAGCTGGCGATCGACCACCCGGTCGGCGACCTCCACGTCACGATGACGGTCGCTCCGGTCGGCTCCTACCTCGGGGTCAGCTTCACCGACCCCGAGCCGGCCTCCGACGGCACCCTGGTCCTCGACCTGACCGTGTACGACCTGACCTCGCTCCGGGCCGACGATCAGGCCTACTGGGCCGGCACTCGGGAGCGGTCATGACCTCCCGGGGGGACCCCGAGATACCGGCGGCAGATGTTGGCCGTCACGGTCCCGACGGCCGGATCCCGAGCCAGGCCGAAGACCCAGTCGGTGGTGCCGATCACCACCACCTCACCGCCGGACGGGCCGAACGGGCGGCACACCGAGACGACCGAGTTCCCGTACCGGACCCGGGCGAGCGCATCCTCATCGACCCGGCCGAACAGCCGCTCGGCGAGGAACTCCAGGTCGCCCTGGTCGCTGAGAGCCGAGATCGAGGCCGGGTACTCGCCCATCCCCAGATTGCTCGATGGGGTCAGGGCCACGATCTCGATGTCGTCGGGCAGGCCCGGGTGCGGTCGGGCCACGGGCAGCTGGTACTCGTCGAGATCGATGCGACACCCGACGGTCTCGTAGCCGACGACGCCGTCGTCGGCGCCGAGCAGGTCGCCGTAGCGGAGGTCGGTGCCGGCCAGGAGCCAGTGGTCGTGGCGGTACACGGTGAACGCCCCGGAGCCCCGGGGCGTCGCCCATCCGAACCGGTTGTAGAGGCCCCACGCCGATGCCGCCCCCAGCACCGACCACTCCGGTCGGCCGACCAGGGGGTCGCACCACAGGCCCGACATCGCCTCGGGCCGGCCGGCCGCCACCACCGGATCGGTCTGGTGGGCCCCGTACTTGTGGCACACCATCACCGCGGTCGGGTCGGGCCCGTCGGCGGCAGGGCCGCCGGAGGCAGGGCCGTCGGCGGGAGCGGCCGGCTCCAGACGGACCTGCCAGAACATGGTGTTGCCCGACATCGACGCCCAGTGGCCACCCCGCTCGACGTGGCGCTCCACCACGTCGCGCTCGGCGGCCGACCAGTACTCGTCGTGGCCGACGTCGACGAGCACCTCGACCCCGTCCAGGATCGTCGGGTCCTCGTCGAGGTCCGACGACACGGCGTAGTCGAAGCGCCAACCGGCCCGCTCGGCCCACTCGACGAACCGGCGCTCGTGGCTGAACCAACCGGTCGAGCCGATCGCCGCCGGGTACCCGGCGCCGTGCCGATAGGCCTGGAAGCGGTCGCCGTCGATGTCGGGGCTCTCGCCCCAGCGGGTCGGTCGGGCCTTGCGATCGTCGCGATCGACCTCGGGCCGGGCCAGCATGCCCCGCCCGAACGGTCGCCGGAAGCTGACCTGGGTCCCGCCGGTGTAGAGGCTCCGCCCGCCCCAGGTGTTGTAGGCGTTCCAGGTGTTGGTGCCCAACAGGAACAGCATCGACGCCCGCCGCTCGGGGTGACCGCCGACGACGAAGCAGGCGTGGGCCGTGGCCCGGGTCGGGTCGGTCGCTCGCTCCCCGACCGTCATCGTCACCAGGTAGAACCCCGACCGCCACCCGTCCCCGATCGGGATCTCGACCGAGACGGGCCATCGGCACCCGTTGGCGTCGGCATCGGCCGGGATCGGGCGCTCGGCGCCCGGCAGCCCGGTCGCCTCCCACACCAGCTCTCGGTCGGCCCCCCACCGGTGCACGGCGACGTCATAGCTGGCGTGCCGGGTCGAGGTGTGGAGCGTGGCGAGCTGACCGGGTCGGTAGCTGAGCCGACCGCAGTAGCCCTCGATGTCGTCGTAGGCGGTGATGTCGTCAGCCATGGGCCACCTCATCGGTCCGGGGTTGGTCGACCAACGGTCCCGGTGCCTCCTCGGTCGGGGCCCGCCGCTGGCGGCCGGACGCCGTCCGCCGCAGCAGGAGCCCGTAGACGATGACCCCGAGGGCGGCGAACACGAACCACTGACCCATGTAGCCCAGGTGGGGCCCGGCGTCGCGAGGGGGCAACCCGACCGGATCGGGGAACCGGGCCAGGCCCTGGTTGTCGCCGCCGTCGAGGAGGAGCCACACGTCGACGACCCGCCCGGCGGTGGCGGCATCGAGCCGAGACGCGATGGCGGAAACGTCGAGCCGGGGCACGACGGTCCCCTCGCCGGTGTCGGCCGCCCCCAACCATCCCTGCTCGACGGTGGTCCGCAGCCAGCCGGTGATCGCCACCTCGCCGACCGGCGCCGGGTCGACCTCGATCGAGTCGTTGTTCTGGGGCACGAACCCTCGGTTGACGAGCACGAGGCGCCCGTCGTCGAGCTCGAACAGCGCGACGACGTGCTGACCGGCGACCCCACCCTGGCTGCGGTTGGCGACCCGGACGATCTCGTCGCCGACGAATCGACCGGTCGCCGTGACCAGCTGGTAGTCGACGTCGTCGACCGAGCCGGCGGCCGCCGTGTCGAGGGCATCGCCGATCGACGCCGCCGGAGGATCGGCCCGGGCCTCGAGGTCCCGGTTGAAGGCCGCCTGCTCGTTGTGTCGGCTGAGCTGCCACAGCCCGAGCACGACGAACAGTGACACGACGGCAAGGGCGAAGAGATGGGAGAACAACCAGAACGGCCGGCGGGCGAACGACCAGTCGGATGTCGGAGCCAGAGCCACGGTCCGAGTGTAGGGATCGGCAGCCGACGGCCGAGACTCGGGCGACGGGACCTATTCGACCCTGTCCGGGGCGGGATCGCCGCCGCCCGCCGGGCCCGTACCGGTGGCGCCGTCGCCGGCCGGCTGATCGCCGGATTCGTCACCGGCGTCGTCGTCGGTGAGGGCGCGGAGGCCGGCGACCTCGCCGTTGTTGCCTCGGAACTCGCCGAACAGGGTCCAGGCGAGGGCGGCGATCGACAGCAGGAAGAACCAGATCCGATTGCCGGCGATCCAGCCCTGGACGGCGTCGACCTGGGGCCCGATCAGATCACCGACGAACCAGACGAGGCCCAGGCGGACGATGGTGCCCGTGATGTTGACCACGAAGAACGTGACGGGCCCGACGCCCGTCGCCCCCGCCATGGCACAGATCGGGCTGCTCGGCGACAGGAAGATGATCGGATAGGCCGCCTTGCGGAACATGCGGGCGCCGTCCTCGACCATGTGGCCATAGGTCCGACTCCGGCGGGCCACCCACGGCAACACCCGATCGCCGAACCAGTAGCCGAGCAGGTAGTAGAGCGGATCGGAGGCGACGAGCCGGGCGAAGCCGACGGCGAAGTACACCGCCGGCGACAGCTCGTTGGCCCCGTTGACCAGGTACCGCAGGCGGGGGTTCATCGCCAGTAGCAGCCCCGGCCGGGAATCGAAGATGAGGCTGGCGGTCAGGTCGCCGACCAGCGCCACGACCCAGGAGACGAGGGCCAAACCGGCCACGATCCAGACGATCCACTTGCTCGGCGTCCGCCGTCGTTCGGTCGTCACGTCATGAGTGTGGCAGCAAGCGGGCTCGGTCCGGCCTCAGCGCCCGATCTTTCCCGCCACTCGACCACCAGCGGCGACCTACAGGCGATCGAGGGCCGCCGCCAGCGACGACACGGTGCGATCGGGGTCGTGGAGTTTGTCGAGGCCGAACAACCCGAGCCGGAACGTCGAGAAGTCGTCGCCCTCGTCGCACTGGAGCGGCACCCCGGCGGCGATCTGGAGCCCGGCGGCGGCGAACTTCGAGCCGTTGCGGATCCCCGGGTCGTCGGTGTAGCTGACCACGACACCGGGGGCGCCGAACCCATCGGCAGCCACGCTGGTGAACCCCCGGGCGGCCAGCAGCTCCCGCACCAGTCGGCCGACGGTCAGCTGCTCGTCCTTGACCTTGTCGAAGCCGTAGTCGGCCGTCTCGGCCATGACGTCTCGAAACACCGACAACCCGTCGGTCGGCATGGTGGCGTGGTAGGCGTGCCCACCACCCTCGTAGGCCGCCATGATCTCCAGCCACTTACCGAGGTCGCAGGCGAAGCTCGAACTGGTCGACGCCTCGACCGCGGCCCGGGCCTCGGCCCCGAGCATCACCAACCCGGCACACGGCGACGCGCTCCACCCCTTCTGAGGGGCGCTGACCAGCACGTCCACCCCCAGATCGGCCATGTCGACCCACGCCGCCCCCGACGCGATGCAGTCGAGCACGAACAGTCCGCCGACACCGTGGACGGCGTCGGCGACCGCCCGCAGGTAGTCGTCGGGCAGGATCATCCCGGCGGACGTCTCGACGTGGGGGGCGAACACGACGTCGGGCCGCTCGGCGGCGATCGTCGCCACCACCTCGTCGATGGGAGCCGGGGCGAAGGGCTCCTGGGCACCGGGCCGTTCCCGCCGGGCTTTGAGGACGGTCTCGGCGGCCGGGATGCGACCGGCAGCGAAGATCTGCGACCACCGGTAGCTGAACCAGCCGTTGCGGATCACGAGGACCCGCTTGTCGGTCGCGAGCTGACGGGCCACGGCCTCCATGCCGAACGTGCCGCTGCCGGGGACGACCGCCACCGCGTCGGCCCGGTAGACCGACTTCAACGTGGACGAGATGTCCCGCATCACCGACTGGAACGACTGCGACATGTGGTTGAGCGACCGGTCGGTGTACACGACCGAGTACTCGAGCAGGCCATCGGGATCGACATCGGGAAGCAAGCCGGGCATGTCGGGCACCCTAGCCGGCACCGCCCGATCGGGGCCTCCCCGACACCGGCCACCGATCGGCGGAATTCTTCGCCGCGGCGTCAACCCGACGGCCCCCTCGTGCGTGGTACCACCATGCACATGGTTCGAAGAGCGAGGGTCGGGCCCGACGCCGACCCCACGGGGGGCCGGTGGTCGTTCGCCGAGCTGTACGAGCGGGAGTACCGCCCGGTCGTCGGGCTGGCCTACGCCCTCACCGGGAGCCGGGCCGTGGCGGAGGAGTTGGCCCAGGACGCCTTCACCGCCGCCTACCGCAACTGGGCCCAGGTCAGCGGCTACGACCAGCCAGCGACCTGGGTCCGCCGGGTGCTGGTCAACGCCAGCCGATCGTGGGGGCGACGGCGCGGGGCCGAGCTCCGGGCCCTGACCCGGCTCCGGAACCGGCGTCCGCTGGCCGCCGAGCTGGCCGAAGCCGACCACGAGTTCTGGGCCGCGGTCCGCCGGCTGCCGACCCGCCAATCCCAGGCCGTCGCCCTCCACTACCTGGAGGACCGACCGGTCGGCGAGATCGCCGAGATCCTCGGCGTGAGCATCGGGTCGGTCAAGACCCACCTCCACCGGGGTCGTCACGGCCTCGCCGACGCCCTGGGGCTGGATCCGACCACCGATCGAATCGCCGACGACGAGGAGGATGGACGATGACCAATCGACTCGACAACCGGGCCCAACGGGCCCGGCAAGCCATCGATCACGCCACCGCCACCCTCGACCCCGGCCCGTTCGCCCCCCAGAGCCGGGGGCGGGCGATCGCCGTATCGGCGGCGGCCATCGTCGCCGTCGCCATCCTGGGACTCGGGGTCTGGTGGCGGACGACCGACTCGGGGACCGTCACCGACGACGTGGCCGCAGTCGGAGGCGGCTCCGAACCCGGTGACGGCGCCGGACCCGGTGACGAGGCCACCAGCGGGACCGACGATGACGACACGGAGGACCCCGGCACCGTGGCCGACGGCGCCGGCGGTGCCGACGGTGCCGACGAGCAGATCCTCGTCTTCGACGCCCCCGTCGAGGGCCACGAAGCGGCGATCGTGGCCCCTGGCGGCGACTGGTCGGGGGCGGTCCTGTTCGATATCTACGGACGGGCCGATGCCGACAACCCATTCGTCGACGGTGACCTGGTGTTCGCCCGGGCCGAGGCCGGCGTGCTCTCAGCGGAGGAGATCGACACCGGCGTACCGCGCACCGTGGGCGACACGACGGTTTGGGTCGACGCCACTGCCCCCGAGGGCGTCAACATTGCCTGGATCGACGCCGACGGCGGCGCACGCGCCGTGTTGTCGTGGTCGATGACCGAGGCCGAACTGCTCGACGTGGCCAGCTCGACGATCACCGCCGGGGAACTCGACCCCGGCGGACTCGACCTGCTCGCCACCGACGTGGACCGCGACATCGTCTCGCTGGGTATCAACTTCGACGGAACCTTCTACGTCTCCGAGGATCCCAACCCCCTCGGCACGGCGTGGATCCGGCTCTGGTCGGGGGTCGAGGACGGCGCCCAACCAACGACCGATGAGGTCATCCTCCTCGCCACCTGGTTGTCGTGGTTCGACGCCGAGGGCGGGCCGGCAGCTGCCTACGACGCCCGACGGTTGGAGTCCATCACGGTCGCCGACGGCCGGGACGTCGACATCGTGGTGATCGACCAGCCGAGCCTGTTCGGCGAACTGGCGATCGTCGAGATCGTCGACGCAACCGGCGCCGTCCGGTCGATCGTGGCCCAGGCCGGTGACGAATCGAACGGCATCGATCTCGACCGGCTGGCGGCGCTGGCGATCACGGTCCGCCCCGCGACCGCCGATGAGGTGGCGGCTCTGCGCCGGACCGGCGAGGAGATTCTCGGCGATGACCCGGTCGACGCCCCGGGAGCCGACGACGCCGTCGCGGAAGGCCCGGTGGCCGACATCCCGACGAGGGGCACGCCGGTCACCGCCACCACCCTCCCCAACGGCGACCGATGGATCCTCTCCCACACCGACGATCAGGCGTGCGTGATGCTGGCCGGGCATGCGGCCGAGTGGACGTTCGAGACCTGCACCGAGGGCCCGCCGGTCGCTGCCGACGATGGCAGCCGGTGGGCGATCTTCGCCGCCGGCGGAGACGGGGCCATCGCTGCGTTGACCGTCGACTCGTTGCCGCCCGATGAGCCGATCGTGGCCGCCCGAGCGGTACGCCCCGACGGCTCGATCGTCGAAGGGGGCGTCGTCGAGCCCGAGGCGGTGACGGCCGGCGATGGCACGTGGTTCGTCGTCACCACCGGCGATGGGCCGTCGCCGGTAGAACTGCAGCTCCAGAGCCCCGACGGGACCTGGATGAGCTACCAGCTTCCGGAGGAGATCGGCGATCGCACCTTCCAGACGCTGAGTATCGTGCCTGCCCCACCTGCGGCCTGACTCCTGCCGGCGTCAGGCCGCCCACAGCCAACCCAGATCGGACCAGGGTCGGGTCTCAGGCCGCTCGGCTCGCCATCTCGGGGAACGCCGGTCGGGTGGTGCCGGCACCGGACGACCTCCAGCGGCCGAGGCATCGGCCCATGACCGGCACCGTTCGCCGAACAACCGGATCCGACGCCTCGTGGTGGGGGGCGCCGTGCCGAACCGGTAGCGGCCTCGTTCGAGGCGACGGGCGCGACCGGCGCTCACCTCCCAGCGGAGGGCATCGGAGATCGTCTTCGATGGACGCCCGACGACCAGGAACCCATCGGTGGCGAGCAGGTCGGTCAACTCGGCCACCGTGGCCTCGGAGCGAACGAGCAGGTGATAGCTCAGGAGGAGCCGGAGCGGTCGCCCCGTGAGGACCCAGGGACTCTCGGGTGGGAACTCGTCGAGTCGGTCGGCGTGGTCGGCGTGATCGGCGTGGTAGACCATGGTTCGAACATTAGTTCGATCATGTGACACCGAGGCCCCGCCGCCCCCGTCCTCCCAAGCCCGACCCGGCACCCTCCCGACACCGCGTCATAGCGACAACCACGCCCACCGCCGACCCGGACCCAACAACCGCGTCATAGCGACACAATCGCACCGCCACCGGTCAGCCGGCCGAGCCTGTCGCACCGACGGCTTCCGGCAACCGCCATGGTCGAACCCGCCCGGCGACCAGCCAGCCCTCGCACCAACCAACCCACACGCCCAGTCGCTCCTACGCGGTGCCGACCACAGCCCGACAACCAACCCCCCGCACCAACCAACCCACACGCCCAGTCGCTCCTACGCGGTGCCGACCACAGCCCGACAACCAACCCCCCGCACCAACCAACCCACACCAGTCGCTCCTACGCGGTGCCGACAACCAAACCCCCCGCACCAACCAACCCACACGCCCAGTCGCTCCTACGCGGTGCCGACCACAGCCCGACAACCAACCCCCCGCACCAACCAACCCACACGCCCAGTCGCTCCTACGCGGTGCCGACCACAGCCCGACAACCAACCCCCCGCACCAACCAACCCACACGCCCAGTCGCTCCTACGCGGTGCCGACCACAGCCCGACAGCCAGCCCTCGCACCAACCAACCCACACCCTGTCGCTCCTACGCGGGCACCGGCGGGCGGGCAGGGCCGAGTCGCCGGCTAGGTCGGCTTGGGGCGACGGCCGAAGCGGTCGACGACGTTGTCGACGATGGTCGGGGGGCGGGCCCCGGCGGCGACGTTGTCGGCCGTCATCTCGACCTCTTCCGCCACTCGGCGGAGCCGGCGGGCATGGCCGATCCTCGACGTCACCCACCCGATGCCAAGCGCTACCGGCACACCGGCCAGGGCCGCAGGCCCGGTCAGCAGCGCCACCGCCGACACGACGACCGTTCCCCCCGCCGCCACCGTTCCCCCGGTGGCCACCGATCGGTTTCGGGCGTCGGACACGTCGGCCACCAGGCAAATCGATGTCGTCCGCTCGTCGGCACCAACGGCGGCCGCCCGCACCTCTCGCACCCCGGCCAACCCGGCCGTCCCGGTCGCCGACCGGACCCCCCGCTCGACGCTGGGCACCACCCCGCGCCGCCGGACGCCGACGATCGCCCCCCGCCGGTTGGTACGGATCCGCAACCGATGACCCCGCTTCAACCACTCGCCCAGCGACGCCGCTGCCTCCCCCTCCGAGAGCCCGGTGCGGTGCACGACCGATACCGTCCCCGGGCCCACCACCCGATCGAGCATCGTCGGCCGGGGCGTGGTCGGCTCATCGAAGCTGGCCCCCGACCCCGTCGGCAGGTTGAGGGCACCGGCCCGATACTCGGCCAGGGCATCAGCCACCGCGGCGGCCGGCAGGTGGAGCTCGGCCGCCGCCTCCGCCAGGTCGGAGACCGGCATCCGCTCGGCAACCACCACATCGTCGCCCGCTAGCTGGACCGCTCGGCGCAACACCACCTCGGTCGCTGACGCGTCGATCGACGCCAGATCGTCGGCGACCGCCTCGGGATCCACGGGTACCGGCGAGAGGGGGCCCGACTCGCCGGTCGAGGCCGGAGGCGCCGGCGGTGCAGTGGCTGGCGATGCAGGCGCCGACGGTGCAGGAACTGGCGGTGGCGGGGCTGGCGGTTGAGGCTGGCCCCGGCGGGGGGCCGGGGGCGGCGACGCACCGGGCGGCAGATCGGGGGTACCCCCCGGCCGAGGCGGCGCCGAGCCGGGCGGCGGAGGCGCAGCCGACGGCGGCCCATCGGGGGGCGGATCATTGCGCCGGCGAAACCGGCTCACAGCCCCAGGATCCGGTCGAGCCCGACCGTCAACCGATCGGGCAGCTCGCCGACCCGCCGCACCGCCCACACCACGCCGGGCATGAACGACGACCGATCGTAGGAGTCGTGTCGGAGCGACAGCGACTGGCCCATCGTGCCGAGGACGACCTCCTGGTGGGCTGTCATCCCCCGCATCCGAACCGAATGGATCGGAATCCCTCCCGCCCCCTTGGCCCCCCGGGCACCGGAGATCGTCTCGGTCACCGTCGGATCGGGCGCCCACTCCCCGCCGGCCGCGGCCATGCGCTCCGCGGTCGCCACCGCCGTCCCGCTCGGGGCGTCGACCTTCTGATCGTGGTGGAGCTCGATGACCTCCGCCGTCTCGAAGTAGGGCGCGGCCAGCTCGGCGAACCGCATCAACAGCACCGCCCCGATGGCGAAGTTGGGCGCAACGACGCAGTTCGACGACGTGAACTGAGCCTCGATCTCGGCGTGATCATCCTCGGTGAAGCCCGACGTCCCCACCACGGCGTGGATCCCGTTGGCCGAGTAGAACCCGAGCGCCGGACGGGCCGCCTCGACGGTGGTGAAGTCGACGACCACCTCGGCCCCAGCGCTCGACAGCTCATCGAGGGTCGCCGCGACCGTGACCTCGGTCTCGATGTCGGCCAGCTCGGCCACCGACGCGCCGGCATGGCCCGGATCGATCGCCGCCACGAGATCGAGATCGTCCTCGGCGGCCACGGCCCGGCACACCTCGATCCCCATCCGCCCTCCGGCTCCGACCACTCCGACACGCAGCGCCATGACCCAATTCTAGCGTCGGCGCCCCGTCGCCTCTCAGAGCCGACCGGCGTCGAGATCGAGGTGGCCACGGGCCACGTTGAGCGCCAGGACGTCGGTCGGGCCCTCGGCGATGCGGAGGGCCCGGACCCGCCGATACACCTCGACCAGCGGATGCCCCTCGACCAACGCCTGACCGCCCACGATCTGGATCGCGGCGTCGGCGATGTCGGACACCGCCTCGGTGGCGATCACCTTGGCCGCCATCGCCTCGTTGATCCCCGGATCGCCACCGTCGATCACCCGGGCCGTCCGATACACCGCCGCCCGGGCGGCATAGGCCCGAATCCGCAGCTCGCCGTACCGGAGGCGGTGGCGCTCGACCGCAGCCAAAGGCTGCCCACTGCGATGCGGCGCCTGGAGGTAGGCCGCCACCTCACCGACCACGAACCGGCACAACCCGACCGCGGTGGCGGCGATCGCCATCCGGACACCGGTCACCTGGGTCATCGCCCGCTTCATGCCCTCCCCGGCCGCCCCCACGACATGGCCGACCGGGACCCGGACGTCGGTGAAGGTGAAGGCGGCGTGGTGGCTCCGATCGAGCGACTCGAACCGGCGGACCAGCTCGACCCCGTCCCGGTCGGTATCGACGATCACCATCGCTGGGCCCTGCCCCTCGACCTCGACCAGCACCGTGAGGAAATCGGCGTCACCCCCGCCGGTCACGTACGACTTCTGCCCGTTGATCACCAGCTCGTCGCCGTCGGCAACGGCCCAGGTGGGGCGGGGGGCGGCATCGGGCTCGGTGAAGGCGAAACCGCTCTGCGACTCCCCGGCCAGCAACGGCGCCAGGTAGCGGGATCGGAGCGGCTCGGCGACGCCGGCCAGCAGTCCCGGCCCGGCCCCGAACACCCCCCGCACGTGATCGACCCCGTGGGTGGCGATCGCCTCCCGGGCCACCACCAGTGCCAGCGCCGACCCGCCGAGCCCGCCGTGCTCGACCGGGACACCCAACCCGAAGCAGCCGGCCTGGCGGGACGCCGCAGCGACCGCCGCCGGATCGGGTCGACCCTCGGCCGCCAGCGGAACCAGGACCTCGGCAGCCAACCGCTCGGCGCGGTGACGGAGATCGACCAACTCATCGGGAAGGGCATCGGGCATGCCCAAGTCTGCGTTTCCCGGGCCGGTCGTTCACACTTCGGCCCCCACGAACCGACAGGACGACAGTGGACCGGCTGGAGTTGCTCGAACGGATCATCGACGCCTTTCCCCTCAACGTGTACGCCAAGGACGCCGAGTTCCGCCACGTCGTGTGGAACCAGGCGGTCGTCGACGAGACCGACATCGACCGCGACACCGCGCTCGGGGCGACCGACTTCGACCTGTTCGACCACGACACCGCCACCTACTTCCGCAGCAAGGACGTCGAGTGCTTCGCCGGTCGTGAACCGCTGTACGTCCCGGCGACCCTGGCCGGAGACGGCCGATGGGCCTGGACCTGGAAGATCCCCCTCCTCGATGAGAGCGGTCGTCCAACCCACCTCGTCGCTATCCACCAGGACGTCACCGACATGGTCGCGGTCCAGAAGAAGGCTGCGGCCCTCGATCGCAACCTCCGGCGGATCATCGAGAACCTCGATGTCGGCTTCTTCCTCCTGACGTCCGACGGCACGATCCTCGACGGCTTCACCGACTCCTGCCGGACCCTCCTCGGGGACCGCGTCGCCAAAGGGGCACGCCTGACCGACATCCTGGGCCTGAGCGCGGCCGACGCCGGGGCGTTCCAGCTCGCCGTCGAGCAGGCCTTCGACGACCTGATGCCCGAGGTGGTGTCACGGTCTCTGCTCACCGGCGACCATCTGGTGGGCGAGTCGACGACGGTCACGATCACCCCGACGATGGTCCGCAGCGAGACCGGCGACCCCGAACTGCTCCTGTTCTCGGTCCGCGACACCACCACCCTCGTGGCCGAGGCGGCCGCCAACCGCCACAACCAGGCGCTGCTCCACATCCTCTCGAACGGCGACGCCTTCCGGCGCTTCGTCGCCACGGTCAGCCACAACCTGGCCACCGCCCGCCACCAGCCCGAGCGCGACCGGCGAACGATCCTCCACACCCTCAAGGGGAACCTCGCCCAGTTCGGCGTGGCCTCGGTGGCCGGACTCATCCACCGGATCGAGGACGCACCCTGCATCACCGACGCCCACCTCGACCAGATCGCCGGCTCCTTCGCCGCCTTCCTCGACGACAACCGGAAGGTGCTCGGCGATCTCGTGGAGGGCGACGACGCCGACCCGGTCCACCAGATCCCCGAGAGCCGCCTCCAGCAGCTGGAGGCCATCATCGGGAGCGCGGCGAGCGTCGACGAGGTCAGAACCCAGGTCGGGCGATGGCTGACCAGGACCAGATGGCGCCCAGCGAGCACCATCCTCCGACCGTTGGCCAACGGCGCCGCCCGCGTCGCCCAGCGGCTGGAGAAGGAGGTCACGGTCGAGATGGCCGGCGCCGACGTCCTGGTCGACCTCGACCACGCCCGGCCGGTCGTCGACCGCCTCGACCACCTGGTCCGCAACGCCGTCGTCCACGGCATCGAGCACGGCTACGAACGGGTCGACAAGGCCCCCATCGGCACCGTCCGACTGACCTGCGCCGACCACCCGACCCACTGGGAGCTGGCCGTCGAGGACGACGGTCGAGGCATCGACCCCGACCGTCTCGCCCGGATCGCCGTCGAACGGGGGGTGATCACCGATGGCGAGCTGGCATCGATGACCGAGCTCGACCAGCTCGAGCTCATCTACCGACCCGGGTTCTCGACCACCGCCGAGGCGACGGAGGTGTCCGGACGAGGGGTCGGCCTGACCGCCCTGGCCGACGCCGTCGCCGACATGGGCGGCACGATCGACGTCGCCACCACCCCCCGATCCGGTACCCGGTTCACCGTCACCGTCCCCAAGCCGGCGGCGACCCGCTCGGCACCTCAGGCCGGGTAGCTGTCGTGGCGATGGAGCCAGGCCATCGTCCACGGGAGATCGTCCTCGTCACGGCCCTTGGGGGTGAAGTCGAGCAGGTGGTACGCCCCGTTGAACAGGTCGAGGCCCCGAGCGAAGACCTGGTAGGTCAGGAACACCCGCTCGCCATCGCGGGCGAACACGCTGACCCCCGGTGATTCGGGACCCATCGGGGCTGCGGTGCCGAGGTTGTAGGTCCGCTCCCCCGCCTCCAGCTGCTCGGGCGTGGCCGACACGCCCAGGTCGACGTTGAAGCTGCTCCGGCCGCTCGACACCCACCGGAAGTCCCACCCCATGCGGGTCTGGTAGGTGCCGATCTGCTCCAGCGAAGCTCGGGACGCCACCACGAACGCCGTATCCCGGGCCGCCAGGTGAACATCGGTGCCGTTGTAGTTGTCGGCCCAGAACGAGCAGGTTGGACAACCCTCGACCCCCCAGTCGGGTCCGAACATGAAGTGGTAGACCAGGAGCTGCGACCGGCCGCCGAACAGGCCGACCAGGTCGACCTCACCCTCGGGGGTGTCGAACACGTAGCGCTCGGTGATCTCCAGCCACGGGAGGTCGCGCCGGGCGGCGGCCAGGGCGGCCCGCTCACGGGTGAACGCCTTCTCCCGGGCCAGGTGCTCCCGCTGGGCGGCGTACCAGGCGTCGGTGTCGACGACCGTGTGATCGGATGCGGACAGCGTCATGGGTTTCTGCCTTTCGTCGGTGGAACGACCGAGCCCGCCGCCAGGGGGCGACGGGCTCGGTCACACGACGTACGGCGGAACCGGAATTGGACGCGGCGCCGGGATCAGTCCCGACGGCGCCCCCGGCCACCACCGCCACCACCACGGCCACGGCCACCGCCGCCGCTCCGGCGGCGCCGGCCGTTGCCTCGATCATCGTCGCTGGCCAGGGCATCCCCTTCGGGCCCCAGCTCACCGAACCCGTCGATCTCGAACGACTCCTCGAACGACTTCTCCACGACCTCGATGTCGGCCTCGGCTTCGGTCCGCTCGGCCACCGCTGTCGCCGAACGGCGACCGCCGCCACCACCGGAGCCGCCCCCATCGGAGCCGCCGTCGTCGTCGCCGACCATCTTCAGCGAGATCTTGCCGTTGGGGTCGATGTCCTCGACCTCGACCTCGACCTCCTGGCCCAGGTCGAGCACGTCCTCGACCTTGTCGATGCGCTTGTTGCCACCGATCTTGGAGATGTGGAGCAGGCCATCACGGCCGGGGAGGATGTTGACGAAGGCACCGAACTTGGTGATGTTGACCACCCGTCCGTTGTAGGTCTCTCCGACGTCGGCCGTCGGCGGGTCGAGGATGAGCCGGATCTGCCGCTCGGCCTCGTCGACCACCGCCTTCTCGGTGGCCGAGATCGACACCACGCCCTCGACCCCGTCGTCGTCGACGGAGATCTCGGCGCCGGTCTCGGTCTGGATCGAGTTGATGACCTTGCCCTTGGGGCCGATCACATCGCCGATCTTGTCGATCGGGATCTCGAACGACACGATCTTCGGGGCCCCATCCCGGACATCGGACCGGGGCTCGGCGATCGCCCCCGCCATCACCTCGAGGATCTGGAGCCGAGCGTCGCGGGCCTGGTTGAGGGCCTGGGCCAGCACCTCGGCCGGGATGCCATCGATCTTCGTGTCGAGCTGGAGTGCGGTCACGAACTCCGCCGTACCGGCGACCTTGAAGTCCATGTCGCCAAAGGCATCCTCGGCGCCGAGGATGTCGGTCAGGGGGGTGTACTTGCCCTCGGCGTAGACCAGACCCATGGCGATACCGGCCACCGGTGCCTTGATCGGCACACCGGCGTCCATCAGCGACAGCGTCGACCCGCAGACCGAGGCCATCGAGGTCGAGCCGTTCGACGACAGCACCTCCGACACCAGCCGGATCGTGTACGGCCACTCCTCGAGGGAGGGGACGACCGGGACCAGCGCCCGCTCGGCGAGCAGGCCGTGGCCGATCTCCCGCCGCTTCGGGCCCCGCATGAAGCCGGTCTCACCGGTGGAGAACGGCGGGAAGTTGTAGTGGTGGAGGTACCGCTTACGGGTCGTCGGGTCGATCCCGTCGATCAGCTGATCCATCTTCTTCATGCCGAGCGTGGTGACGTTCAGCACCTGGGTCTCGCCCCGCTGGAACAGGCCGGAACCATGGACCCGGGGCAGGACCCCGACGTCGGCCGACAGGGGCCGGATCTCGTCGGAGCGACGACCGTCGATGCGGATGTTGTCCTCGACGATGCGGCGGCGGACGACCGCCTTGGCGACCGACCGGAACGCCGCCTTGAGCTGCTTGGTCACGTCGCCGGCGTCGGCACCGTCGGCGGTGAACCGCTCGGTCAGACCGGAGACGACCTCGTCGCGGAGGGATCCCTCGGCGTCGGTCCGCTCGGCCTTGTCGGCGATGCTCATCACCTCGACCAGCTTGGCGTCGGCCGCCTCGCTCACCGCGGCGAACTGCTCGTCGGTGTAGTCGGCCATGGTCGGGAACTCCATGACCTCCTTCGGGCCGCCGGCCGCCTCGACCAGCTGGAGCTGGAGGGCGATCGCCTCCTTGATGTACTGCTGGGAGGCGTCGAGGGCCTGAGCCAGCGCCTCCTCGTCGACCTTGGGTGCGCCGCCGTCGTAGTTCGACCACGACGACTCGGTCCCGCCGGCCTCGACCATCATGACCGCGACGTCGCCGTTGTCGAGCTGGCGCCCGGCGACGACGATCTCGAACGACGACTCGTCGCCCTCGGTGTAGGTCGGGTGGGGCAGCCACTCGCCATCGGCCGAATAGGCGAGCCGGACGGCGCCGATCGGGCCGTCGAAGGGGATGTTCGACACCATCAGGGCCGCCGAGGCGGCGTTGATGGCCAGCACGTCGTGGGGATTCTCCATGTCGGCCGACAGGATCGTGATGACGACGTGGGTCTCGTTGCGGTACCCCTCGGGGAACGACGGGCGCAGCGGCCGGTCGATCAGCCGGCAGGTCAACGTGGCGGTGTCGGCCGCCCGGCCCTCACGACGGAAGAACGAGCCGGGGATCTTGCCCGCGGCATACGAGCGCTCCTCGACGTCGACGGTGAGGGGGAAGAAGTCGGCGCCCTCCCGAGGGGACGAGGCGCCGGTGGCGGTGGCGAGCACGCTGGTGTCGCCGTAGCGGGCCATCACCGACCCGCCGGCGAGTCCGGCCAGGCGGCCGGTCTCGAGATAGAGATCGGGACCGTCACCGCTCGTGACCGTCCCGGTAACGGAAACAGCGTCCGTCATAGGGGAACTCCTTGGTATCTGGTTGTGGACGCGAGCGACGATCGCTCGCTGGTCGCGGGCCAGATCCCAGATTTCGGCCACCCAACGGTTGAGCGGTGACTCGTCCCTACCGGGATAGCTGAGGAGCCGGAAACTGGCAGCTGACCTCGCGGGCGCCGGGATATCGATATCCCATGCGTTGGTGCGAGCTTATCGGCCCGGCGGCGTCAAGTGGTTTCTCGGCGCGACGAACCGTCCGGCCGATGTCGCCGCAGGAGGCGACGGGGCCGACGGATCGGGAACGGTGGAGTTCGAGGGCGCGGAACGTCAGCGACGGAGACCGAGGGCGTCGCGCACCGTCCGGTAGCGCTCGACGTCGATCTGGGCCAGGTAGTCGAGGAGGCGACGGCGACGGCCGACCAGCATCAGCAGGCCACGACGGGAGTGGTGGTCCTTCTTGTGGACCTTGAGATGCTCGGTGAGATGGCTGATCCGATCGCTCAGCAGGGCGATCTGGACCTCGGCCGAGCCAGTGTCGTTCTCCGACTTCTGGAACTTCTCGATCGTCGGTGCCTTGGGCGGCAGCTTGGACGCAGGCTTGCTCATCTCGATCTCCTCGACGGAACGTGGCGAGCCGCCGACCGCTCCGGTCGGCGGGTGGGACTTCGGCCCGGCCGTCGGCGACGAAGACCGTCCCGACAGCGGCTCTCCACGCTATCGGCGATCACCCCGAGACCGGCGCCCCGCTAGGCGATGGCATCCCAGGAGACGGCGCTCTCCCCGAGGTAGATCTCCGGTTCGGTGTCGTCGGGCCCCAGGCGGACGGTGACCCACGGGTCGGGGCTGGGACCGACGAGGGGCTGCCCGTCCTTGTACCGCTTGGCCTTCGACCAGCTCGGTGGGGCCGAGGCGAAGCCGCGGCCGACGGCAGCGATGAGCGGGCCCAGGTCCCGTTGCTTGGGGGTCCGCTGGAAGGGGGCCAGCATGCCGGTCGCCTCGCCGGTCGTCCGATCCCACAGGTCAGCGCTGAAGGCGTTGGACGAGCCATGGTGGGGCACCTTGACGACCTGGACCCTGGTGCCGACCAGGTACCGGTCGAGCTCGTCGGCCGCCGCCGACCACCGGGACCGCTCCAGGTCGGCCCCCAGGAGTACCCGCCATGGCCCGGCCGCCACCACGACCACGATCGAGGTGTTGTTGGCGCCGGCCTGGACACGACGGATCTCGACCGGCGGGTGCTCGAGCATCCGGGCCAGGCTCCGAGCGGCGTCGGCGTAGTCCTCCGGGGCCGGGGCGACGCAGCCGATCGTGACCGGCGCCTCGGGGACGAACCCGGCCAGGTCGTCGCCCCGACCGACCCACCGGATCCGGTCGGGGTGGTCGCGCACGAGGGTGAACAGCCGGACGAAGGGGTGGAGGCCCCGAGGGTCGGTGGCGACGATGGTCGACGCCATCGACTCGAACTTCCGGAGCGGGGCCGGGAGCAGCACGACCGCCTCCGGACACAGGCCGGCCAACTCGTTGATCCCGTCGACGTGGTCCCGGTGGCTGTGGGTGGCGACCAGGACCCGCACTGCGTCGAACGGGATCCCCCGGTCGGTGAGGAAGGTCCGGGTCGTCACCTTCTGGCGCGGCCCCAACGAATCGACGACCATCCATTGACCGGCGCCGACGTGGGCCACGATGCTCTCGCCGACCGACGGCCCGAGGATGGAGATCTCCAGCTCGTCGTCGGCGGGGGGTGTGTCGGGGAACCGGCGGCGGGGTTCGATGGCGGCGGACCCCTGGGGGCTAGTTCATCGTCGGCGGGACCGACAGGATCTCCGGCTCGCGGAGCAGCTGGTGGAGGTTGCCGTCGGCCCGGCGCTCGATCCGCCAGGTGACCGGTTCACCGAGCACCAAGGGGACCTCGCTCGGGGCGGGCTGGACCTGGTTGTAGTCGAACTCGACGTGGTGGACATCGCCGTCCTCGGCGAAGGTGACCATCACCACCCGATCCTCGGTGTCGAACGCGTCGAGCACGCCGGTGGTGGTCGTCACGGCCGACGGCTCATCGGCCGGTGCGGGGCGCTGGTCGAGCGGCTCCCGAGGAGGCGCACCGATCGAGATGCCCCGCCGTTGCCCGTCGATGTCGAGTGCTCTCATGATCGCCGTCCGCCCTGAGTCGACCCGGGCTTCGAGGAGAACGTGGCTGAGCCGGTGCAACTCGGCATCGGATCTCGCCTCCGGCCGTGCATCGGACCCGGCATCGACATCCCCCCTCGCAGCCGCATCTGATCGGCCCAGTATACGGGTGACCAGGGCCCGGGCGGTAGCACCGGCCGGGCGGGGCGGTGGCTCGTCGAGGCCGGCCCGCATCGCCCGGAGACGGGCCGCGTCGACCGCCTCCTGCCAGCGGGCCACCTCCTGGCCCCGGCGGCTGGGTCGGAGCCGGAACCGGTCGAGCTCCTTGGCCCGGATCCGGTCGGGTGACGACCACGTCAGGTCGGCCGAGTCGCCGACGTAGACCCGCTTGTTGGTCCGGGCGTTGAGCACCGGGCGGCGGTGGCGTCGCTCCAGCTGGACCCGGTGGGCGGTGATCGTCCACAGGCCGAGCCGGCGGAGCAGGGCGCTTCGGCGGGCGCTCACGGCTCGATCTCGGTCTCGACCTCGGAGGGTGACAGATCGGGCAGCCCGTCGCCGATCGTCCGGCGGCGCATCGTCTCATCTCGGAGGAGGGCCAAGTCGATCTCGTCCCGAAGCAGTCGAAGGTCGTCGGCGTCCATCGACAGATGGATCGCTCCCACGTCGACCCGTTGATACTCGACCTTGAGGGTGTGGGTCAGCACGAAGCCGGCCGGCTCCCGGGCGTCGGGGCCCCGGCGGTCGGCGACCGACTCGAGGTACACCGGGCGGACGTCGACGAAGACCTGGCAGTCCCGGAAGATGGAGTCGTACTCCAGGTTCACGGCGTCGGCCTTGATCCGGAGATGCACCGCGTCGAGGGCGAGGACCGCCTCGACCCGGTCCCGGAGGCGGTGATGGAGGCCGGGGTCGATCTCGTCGAGCACCCCGACCGCCTCCAGCAGCCGGTCGAGGTCCCGGAAGCCGACGAACTGGGCGATGTCGTGGACCGAGAAGATGACCGTGACCAGATCGGACGCCTCGTCGGTGGAGAGGAGGCCGGTCGCCGCCAGCTCGGCGATGAGGCGGGACTTGGCGTGGGTCGGCTCGTAGCCGGACAGGACCTCGACGAGGGCACCCCACTCGGACGGGTCCCTCCGGGCGAGCGCACGGATGCCCTCGACCATCTGCTGCGAAATCGAAACCGAGGTGGGGTTGTGCACCACGACCATTGTGCCATGGTGACCAGATGTCCCGACGACTTCGTGCCGGCACCGCCGGGACCCTCGCTCGGTCCGGGCTGGCGGTGGCGGTGCTCCTTCCCTTGGCGTGCCGACTGGTGGTCAAGGCCATCGGCGAACCCCGGCTCGACCGCACGATGGTCATGCCCCCTCCCACCGGTCCGTCCCATCGCGACCCGGGCCCACCGGCACCCGCCCCGCCCCACCGCCGGGGCGACACCGAGCCCGGGGTTGCGGTCGTCCTGGGGGCGGGGCTACGGCCCGATGGCCGACCGGGCCGGGTGCTATCGGCCCGGGTCGAGGCGGCG
The DNA here is from genome assembly GCA_965262175.1 of Acidimicrobiales bacterium. Lineage (GTDB taxonomy): Bacteria > Actinomycetota > Acidimicrobiia > Acidimicrobiales > SZUA-35 > CADEDH01. Next base: position 920,806 of record CBDHES010000002.1, read on the forward strand.
GCCAGGCTGTGGCACCAGGGCCGGGTCGATCTCCTCGTCATGAGCGGGGCCGACGACGGCAACGGCGACCAGCCCCGGGCGATGGCCGCCCTGGCCGTCGAGCTCGAGGTCGACCCCGGCCGCATCGAGCTCGACCCGAGCGGGGTCGACACCGCCTCGTCGTGCCGGTTCGCCGCCGAGCGGTGGCCCGACCGTCGGATCGTGTTCGTGACCCAGTCGTTCCACGCCCACCGCACCGCCTACCTGGCCGGCCGGGCCGGCCTCGACGCGGTGGTTGCGGTGGTCGACGACGGCCCGCCGAACGCCGCCCTCGTCCGGGCCCGGTGCCGGGAGATCCCGGCCGCGGTCAAGGCGTTGGCCCTCGACCGCTTCCCCACCGCGCCCCGGGCCTCGGCCGCGCCGGCGCACGCCGGTGGGTCGGCCGATCAACCGCTGGCGACCGGCAGCTCGTAGTCGAAGGTGTAGGTGTGGGCGCCGTCCTCGGCGACGGCGATGGTCACCTCGCCCCGGAGGCCGGCCAGCTCACCGGTCGCCGAGTCGGGGACGACGGTCACGGTCAGGGCGGCCTCGCCCCGGTCCATCACGCCGTGATGCTGGAGCACGAACGTCCCGAATCGACCGTGCAGGGTTCCCTCGACCCGCTCCAGGGCGACGTAGCCGGCCGAGCCGTCGACGCTCGTGGTGTGGGCCAGCATCGCCCCCTGGGCGGTGCCCTCGAGGTCGCCCCGGTACGTCTTGTCGAGCGACATCGTGGCCACCCCGTCGTCGGGGCCATCGGTGGCGGTGGGGGTCAGGGACACATCGAACGGGCCGGTGGCGCTGGCCATGGCAACTCCTCGGTCGGGTGACGATCGGCGACGGTACCGGTGGGCGAGGGCCAGCGATTGGAAATCTGCGACACTGGCCCCGGTGGCGACCTCCTTCGACGACCTCCCGGTGCCGGTCGGCGTCCTGGCCCCTCCGCCGCCGGGCGCCTGGCGGCTGGAACGGAGCGAGCCACCGGTCGACCTCGTCGGCTACGTGGCGTGGCTGTGGGCGGTGTCGTGGGACCTGACCGACCTCGGCCCCCACCGCCAGGCCACCCTGCCCCACCCGTCGGCCCATCTGGTGATCGAGGACGACCGGGTCACCGTTCACGGCCCTCGGCGCACCCGCTTCGAGCGGACGCTTCGGGGCTCGGGTCGGGTGGTGGCGGCACGCTTCGAGCCGGCGGGGCTCCGACCGTTCCTGGCCGGCCCGATCGGCCCCCTCGTCGACCGTCAGGTCCCGGCAGCCGAGGTCCTCGGACGGGATCGGGTCGATCGTCTGTCCCCGGCCGTCGCCACCGCCACGATCGCGCTCCACGACGACGATCTCCCGGCCGCCATGGCCGCTCTGGGGGCCGGGCTGGCCGGTCTACGGGCCGAGGCCGACGTCGAGGTCGACCGGGACGCGGCACGGCGGATGACGGCGGTCAACCAGACGGTGGACCTGATCGCCTCCGACCGGACCATCACCGACCTCGGGGGCCTCGCCGAGGCGACCGGGTCCCACCCCCGGCGGCTCCAGCGGGACCTCGCCGAGCACGTCGGGCTGGGACCCAAGGCCATCATCCGCCGCTATCGGCTCCAGGAAGCGGCGGCCGCCGCGGTCAACGAGGGGGCCGTCGACTGGGCGGTGCTGGCCGCTCGGCTCGGCTACTACGACCAGGCCCACCTCATCCGGGATTTCACCCGCACCGTGGGCACCGCCCCCGCCACCTACGCCAGGCTCCACGGGCCCGGCGCCACCACCCTCGACTAGGGTCCCGACGATGACACCACCGCCCGAGGCCGGAACCGACGCCTGGCTTCGCCAGATCGACGAGGAGGTCGTCGATCCCGACCAGCTCATCATCGACCCCCACCACCACCTGTGGCCGCCGGGCGGGGCGCTTCCCTACGGCCTCGACGACCTCCATCGCGACACGGGAGACGGTCACCGCGTCGAGGCCACCGTGTTCGTCGAATGCGGCGCCGCCTACCGGCCCGACGGCGATACCGCCCTCCGCCCGGTCGGCGAGACGGAGTTCGTGGCCGACGCCGCCGAGGCCTCGGCCCAGCGTTCGGGCCAGGCCGAGATCCGGGGCATCGTCGGCCGAGCCGACCTCCGGCTCGGCGACCGGCTCGATGACGTGCTCGACGCCCACGAGGCGGCCGGGCGGGGCCGGTTCCGGGGGGTCCGCCACGCCATCGCCCGGGACCCCGACCCCGGAGCCCTCACCATCCCCGGGGCCGCCCCCGAGGGTCTGGCGATGGATCCGGCCTTTCGGGGCGGCCTCCGCCGCCTCGGCGACCGGGGCCTGACCTACGACGGGTGGCACTACCACCACCAGAACCGCGACTTCGCCGCCATGGCTGCGTCGGCCCCGGAGACGACGATGGTCCTCGACCACTTCGGGACCCCGATCGGCGTCGGCCGCTACGCCGGCCGACCCGACGACGTGTTCGACGAGTGGCGGCGCGACATCGCCGACGTGGCGGCCCAACCCAATGTCGTGGCCAAACTCGGCGGGCTGGCCATGCCCGACAACGGCTACGGCTGGGATCAGCGGGCCACGCCCGCCACGTCCGACGAGCTGGTTGCCGCCCACGGCCGGTACTACCACCACACGATCGAGCTGTTCGGGCCCGAGCGCTGCATGTTCGAGAGCAACTTCCCCGTCGACCGCTTCTCGATCTCCTACCGGGTGTTGTGGAACGGGCTCAAGAAGATCGCCGCCCGCTACACCCCGGCCGAGCGGGAGAGCCTCTTCGTCGGCACCGCCCGCCGGGTCTATCGGATCTGAGCCCGCCGGGCCGGGGCGGCCCCGGTGACCGTGCCGGCCGGCGAGACGTGATCAAGCCGGGGGCGGACTGGTCGACGATCGGACGATCAGCTCGGCCGGGAGCACCACGTGCTGGATGTCCCGCTTCCGGTCGGCCATCCGCTGCCACAGCATCTCGACCGCACAGCGGGCCATGTCGCCGAGCGGCTGGTTGATCGTGGTGAGCGGAGGGACCGAGAAGGCGGCGTCGGCAACGTTGTCATAGCCGACGACCGAGAGCTGCTCGGGGACGGCGACCCCCCGTTCGAGCGCCGCTCGGAGGACGCCGAACGCCGCGGCGTCGGACGGGGCGATGATGGCCGTGGGCGGCTCCACCCGATCGAGCAGGTCGCCGGCCGCCAGGTAGCCGCCTCGCTCCCGGAACGATCCGTCGACCACCAGCCCCGGGATCGGGGCCTGCCCCCGGGTGGCGAGCCGGGACAACGCCGCATCCCGCCGCACCCGGGCCACGGCCCGATCGATATCGCCGGTGATGATCCCGATACGACGGTGGCCCAGGTCGAGCAGGTGGTCGACCGCCGCCGCGGCGCCGGCCTCGTTGTCGCCCACGATCGAATCGGCGATCGTCGGGCCGATCTGGTCGATGAGGATGACGGGGAACTCCCGTTGGACGAGCTCCTCGATGAACGCATCACCGTCGGACACCCCGGCCACCAGCAGGCCCTGGGCCAGGCCCGAGGCGATGAGGTCGGCGAACTCGGTCCCTTGGCCTCGGCGGGTGGCGTAAAGGAGGAGGTGGAGGCCGGCGTCGATCAGCTCGGCGTCGACGCCTCGGACCAAGCCCACCGAATAGGGGCTGCCGATGTTGAACAACGTCATGGCCACCACGCTCGGCCGCCCCCGGGCCAGGCTTCGGGCCGAGAGATTGGGGACGTACCCGAGCGAGGCCACCGCCTCCTCGACCCGCTCCCGGGTCTCGGGTCGAATGTTGGGGTGACGGTTCAGCACGCGGGAGACCGTCGAGTGGGACACACCGGCGGCCCGGGCCACGTCGATGATCGTGACCGGCGGGGTCGACTCACTGTGGGTTGACGGCTGCTGCATTCGACTGACGGGCCCCGGGCCGGCGCTCAGCAGGTGCTGATCTCCGCACGCCGACGACGAGGCGAGCCCAAGTGTAGGACGCCAACGTCGCCGGGTTCGAGATCTACCACACCTCGACTTGGACACGTGTGCATGACGACCTATAATGTCACTGGCCAAAAGTGGGATCGACGGCTCCCCTCCGCTGACCGCTCCCCCACCGTGGGCGGCATTCACCGCCGATCGCCCGGCGGGCGCCAGACGCGATCCCCGGCGGGGTCTCCGCCAAGCCCGCCGGGGATCGCCCCCTTTCGCTCCGCCACCAGCCATCCACCCCGGTCGATCCGGGACCCCCGTGGTTCGCTTCCCCTGGTCGCCCCGGTCGATCCGGGACTCCGGGGCTCCGGTACCCCCCGACGGGTGGGCGGGGGGCCACACTGGGCGGGTGTTCCACGATGATCGACGACGACCCCGGTTCGGCCCGGTGGCCGCCCTGGCGCTGACCGCCCTGCTGGCCGGTGCGTGTAGCGACGAGTCCGGCGAGACGACCACCGGCTCGGTCGGCTCCTCCCCCGATGTGATCACCGCCTCGACGCCACCATCGCCCGACGCCGACGACGACGACGCCGACACAGACGCAGCCCAGGCGACCGAGGACCCGGGGATCCCGGCCACCGACGGCAGCGGTGACGACGACGGTTCCGCCGGCGAGGCGACCAGCTCCTCGGCGGACGACGAACCGGGGTCGACCGAGGCCCCCGATCCCGGAGCCGGTGCCGGAACCGACTGGCGGACCATCGCGTACTCGATGGTGCCGATGGCCGTCGTGAGCCAACCGATGGTGCTGATCCCCCACCCGACCACGGGCGATCTCTGGGTCGCCGAACGGGCGGGGCGGGTCCGGCGCCTCTCGATCACCGCCGACGGCGACCGGGAGTCGCTCACCGTCGACCCGACCCCGATTCTCGACATCACCGACCGGGTGACCACCCGGGGTGAGGGCGGCCTGCTCGGGATGGCGCTGTCGCCCGACGGTGCCGACCTCTACGCCCACTACACCGACCTCGACGGGAACAGCCAGATCGTCGCCTTCCCGGCGTCGGCGTCGGGTGTGATCGACCCCGGCACCGAGCAGGTTCTGCTCAGCATCCGCCAGCCGTTTTCGAACCACAATGGCGCCGACGTCGCCGTCGGCCCCGACGGGTACCTGTACATCACGATGGGTGACGGCGGCTCAGGGGACGATCCCGAGGGCCACGGCCAGAACCCGGCCACCCTCCTCGGATCGGTCCTCCGAATCGACCCCCGCCCCGGCGACGGGAGCTACCAGGTCCCCGCCGCCAATCCCTTCGTCGGCGATCCGGCCGCCCAGCCCGAGGTCCTGTACTGGGGGCTCCGGAACCCCTTCCGGATCAGCTTCGATCCGGAGACCGGCGACCTGTGGATCCCCGACGTGGGCCAGAACCAGTTCGAGGAGATCAACGTCGTCGCCGCCGCCGACCGCGATCGGCCGTTGAACTTCGGGTGGGCGATCGTCGAAGGGTTCGAGGTGTCGGGCGCCGAGCCCGCCGACCACGTGCTCCCGATCCTGGCCTACGGCCACTCCGACAATCGGTGCTCGATCACCGGGGGCCACGTGTACCGGGGGGCCGACATCGCCTCGCTCGACGGGGTGTTTCTCTACAGCGACTACTGCCGGGGCGGCCTCAACGGGGTGATCCGGGCCGCCGACGGCTCGGTGGTCGAAGCGATCCTGGCGACCGATCGGTCGCCGATCAACGTGATCGGGTTCGGCCGGGACGGCGACGGGGAGATCTACGCCCTCGAGCAGGGCGGGGCGATCCTCCGCCTGACGACCGCCGACCAGGCCGACACCCTCGTCGCCGCCTCGGGGGCCTAGGCCGGCCGCCGGGCCCGGACCGCGGCGGCGTGGAGGCCGGGGCCGGTGTCGTGGGTGTAGGTGATGGAGGCGTCGATGAGCCCCACCTCGGCCAGCAGGCCGAGGTACTCGCCCCGGGGGAGCGCCCCGGCACCGCACTCTGCCCACTCCTCGCCGTCGGCCGGCGGCCGGTACCCATCGTCGGCCACCACGTCGGACACCGCCACCCGGCCGCCGGGCCGTAGGACCCGGGCGATCTCGGTGAACACCGGCCGCTTGTCGGGGGCCAGGTTGATCACGCAGTTCGAGATGACGACGTCGACCGAGTCGTCTCCTAGCGGGATGGCTTCGATCATGCCGGGCAGGAACTCGACGTTGTCGACCCCGGCCTCGGCGGCGTTGGACCGACCGAGCTCGAGCATCTCGTCGAGGAAGTCGAGCCCGTAGGCCTTCCCGGTCGGGCCGACCCGGCGGGCCGAGAGGATCACGTCGAGGCCCCCGCCGGAGCCGAGGTCGAGCACGGTCTCACCGGGTTGGAGATCGGCCAGGGCGTACGGGTTGCCGCACCCCATCGACAACTCGACCGCCCGATCCCCGGCGTCGGCGAGGGTGTCGGCGTCGTAGCGGGCCGCCCCCCACCGGTCATCGTCGACCTCACCACCATCACCGGCTGCGGCGTCGCCCCCTCGGCCGGTCAGGTCATCGGTCGCCGGGGGTTCGGCCGTGGTCGGACCGGCCGCTCGAGCGGCCGCGGCGTAGTAGCGGCGGACCTCGGCGTGGAGATCAGCGGCGTCGGGGGAGTTGGTCGGTCGGTTGGTCACAAGGGTCCTCCATGGCGTCGACGAAGGCCGGATCGGCCCGGCCCATGACGATCTCGGCGGCCGACGGGAACTGGGCGATACAGGCGGCGTTGACCCGCCACCGGCTCGACGTCCCCACCCGGTCGACCAGCACGAAGCGCACCTCGGCCAACTTCGCCAGGTGGTGCGACACCGTCGACTGGCCGACATCGAGCCGATCGGTGATCTCGCCCACCGACAGTGGCTCGCCCACCGTCGACAGCAGGTGGAGGATCAGCACCCGGGTCGGGTCGCCGAGAGCGGCGAACCACCTCGACCACTCGGTCGCCTTCGCCCGGTCGATGGCCGCATCATTCATCGATGATCGACGATAGTCGATGAATGGTTGGGCCGTCCAGCGCGGCCGTGGGGCGACCAGCGGCGCGAACGATCCAGCCCCACCTGGTGCGGAGCATCGCCCTCAGCGCCGCCGGGGTCCGATCAGTCGGCGCGGGCCAGGATCTCGGCCGAGCGGGCCACGTCTCGCTGGAGCTGGGCGGTGAGGGCCTCGATGCCGTCGAACCGCTGCTCGGATCGGAGCAGCTCGACCAACTGGACCCGGGCCGGCTCGCCGTACAGATCGCCCTCGTAGCCGATCAGGTGAGCTTCGAGCAACGAGTGCTCGGCGTCGCGATAGAAGGTGGGTCGCTTCCCGATGTTGATGGCCGTCGGCCATCGTTGGCCGTCGGGCCGCACGTACCACCCGGCGTAGACCCCATCGGCCGGTAGCGCCATCCGGCGCTCGACGGCGACGTTGGCCGTCGGGAACCCGATCGTCCGACCCCGCTGGTCGCCCTCGACGACCGGCCCACGGATCTCGTGGTACCGGCCGAGCAGCTTCGACGCCCCGGCCACGTCGCCCCCGGCCAAGGCTCGACGGATGACGGTCGAGGACACCGCCTCGTCGGTCCCGTTCGGGCGGGGCAGGAGCTGGATCCCCTGGACCTCGAACCCCTGCCGCTCTCCGAGCTTGGCCAGGAGGTCGACGTTGCCCGACCGATCCTTGCCGAAGTGGAAGTCGCTCCCGACCACGACGGCCCGGGCATCCAGGGCCCCGAGCACCACCCGGTCGACGAACTCCTCGGCGGTCTCGGTCGAGCGCTCATCGTCGAACGGGAGGACGACGACCCGCCCCACTCCGAGCGACTCGAGGAGGTCGAGCTTCTGGTCCAGATCGGTCAGCAACTTGGGCGCCGACTCGGGACGCAGCACGTAGGCCGGGTGGGGGTCGAAGGTGACCAGGGCCATCGTGGCCCCCAACCGCTCGGCGGCCCGCTGAGCGGCCCGGATCACGGTCTGATGGCCGACGTGAACCCCGTCGTAGGCCCCGATCGTGACGGCGTGCCCACCTTCGAGTCGGGGGACGGCGGCGAGGTCGCGATACAGCTCCACAGTTCCAGTACGTTACCGGTCGAGACCCGGCATCGTCAGACCGAACCGGCCTCGGCTCGGGCCCGATCAGACCCCGGCCAGGACCTTCACCGGGTGGAGCTCGCCGTTGCGGGCCTCGTAGATCGCGAGGAGCTCCTCGTCCGGGCCTCGGACCGCCAGGCGACCCGAGCCGGGGGCGGGACCGAGCGAGCGCCCGTTGCGGACCTGGGCCGCCACCACCTCGTCGACGTCGAGCACCGCCATCCCCCGGACGAGGTCGACCAGGGGCCGGAGCACCGGTTCGGCCCGGGGGCTGCAATCGTCGAGGGTGAACGGTCCGACCTCGGTCCGGCGGAGACGAACGAGGTGGGCCCCGCCGTCGAGAGCCTGGCCGAGGTCGGCGGCCAGCGTCCGGATGTAGGTCCCGGACGAGCAGTGGACGTCGAACCGATAGACGAGCGGGTCGTCGGTCGGGGTCACCTCGAAGCCGTGGACGGTGACTGGGCGGGGCTCTCGGGCGATCTCCTTGCCCTCCCGGGCCAGCTCGTGCAGCCGACGACCGTCGACCTTGACCGCCGACACCATCGGGGGGACCTGCTCGATGTGGCCGACGAACCGCTCGGCGGCGGCGGTCACCGCCTCGGGATCGGGATCCATGTCGTGGGTCGCCACCACCTCACCGGAGGCGTCGAGGGTCGAGGTCTCGACCCCGAACCGGAGCTCGCCGGCGTAGCGCTTGTCGGCCCCGGTGACGAACTGGAGCAGCTTGGTCCCCGCCCCGACCCCCATCACCAGCACGCCGGTGGCGTCGGGGTCGAGGGTCCCGGCGTGGCCCACCTTGCGGGTGCCGAAGGCCCGTCGTAGGTCGTCGACCACGTCGTGGCTGGTGCACCCGGCGGGCTTGTCGATCAAGGCACAGCCGGTCGCTCCCGAGTCGGGGCGACGGCGGCGGGATCGGCTCACGACTCGTCGCCCGGCTCGGGCTCGGGCTCGTCCTTCAGGGACGACAGGATCCGCTCGATGCGGGCCCCGGCCCGCACCGCAGGGTCGAACCCGAACGCCACCTCGGGCGTCTTGCGGATCCGGGCCGTCCGACCGATCTCGGCCTGGATCGGCTTGCGGTACTCCTCGAGGGCCTCCAGGATCTCGTCGTCCTGGGACTCGTCGGCCAGGGCCGAGACGTAGACCTGGGCCCGGTTCAGGTCGGCGTCGACCTCGACGCCGGTGACGGTCAGGAATCCGAGGCGCTCGTCGTCGACCCGCTCCAGGAAGTCGGCCACGATCTGCTGAAACAGCGTGTTGAGCCGGGCGGTCCGGGGGTACTGGCGGTTGGTGGCCGGTCGGGGCCGCTTGCGGTCGCTCGATCGTCGGGCCATGGTCACTCCCTCACTCTTCGTCCCACCAGCTGGTGGCCACCTCGATCACCTCGACATCGGGACGCGACCACAGGTAGCGCTCCATCGCATCCAGCGTCTGCTCGAGGTGGCTCACGGTGGCACCGACCAGCGCCATGCCGATCGCCGCCCGCTGCCACTTGTCGTGGAAGTCGACCTCCGAGGCCGCCACCCCGGACTGCTGGTCGAGATGGCGAAGGATCGGCACCAGGGCCGACCGCTTCGCCTTCAGCGACTGCGCCACCGGGAGGTGCAGCTCGATCCGGGCGATGAGAACGTGCACGGGGGATCAGTCCCGGGGGATCTCCCGCTCCTCGTAGGTCTCGATGACGTCGCCTTCCTTGAGGTCCTGGAAGTCCGAGAGCCCGATACCGCACTCGAACCCGGCCTGAACCTCTCGGACGTCGTCCTTGAACCGTCGGAGCGAATTGACCGCGCCGTGCCAGATGACGGTGCCCTCGCGGAGGAACCGGACCTTGGAGCCCCGGGTGACGACGCCGTTGGTGACCATGCAGCCGGCGATCGCCCCGATCCGGGGGATCCGGAAGATCTCCCGAACCTCGGCCTCGCCGGTGACGACCTCTTCGAACTCCGGCTCGAGCAGGCCGAGCATGGCGTTCTCGATGTCTTCCAGGAGCTTGTAGATGATCTCGTAGGTACGGATCTCCACCTTCTCCTGCTCGGCCATCTCCCGGGCCTTGCGATCGGGGCGGACGTTGAAGCCGAGGATGGTGGCGTTCGATGCCGCGGCCAGCTGGACGTCGTTCTCGGTGATCCCGCCGACGCCGCGGAGGACGAAGGCCAGCTTGACCTCGTCTCGCTCCAGCTTCTTCAAGCTGTCGCACACCGCTTCCAGCGAGCCGTTGACGTCGGCCTTCACGATCAGGTTCAGCGTCGTCGCCTCGCCGGCCTGGATCTGCTTGAAGATGTCTTCGAGCTTGGCCCCACCGCTGGTGGCGGAGGCGTCACGGCCGAGGCTGGCCAGCCGGTGCCAGTGCTCCCGGGTGGAGGCGACCTTGGCCGCCACCTTCTCGTTGGGAGCGATCACGAAGCTGTCGCCGGCCTCGGCGACGTCGCTCAAGCCCAGAACCTGGACCGGGGTCGACGGGCCGGCCGACTTGACGTTCTCGCCTCGGTCGTTGATGAGCGCCCGAACCCGGCCCCAGGCCGCGCCCGAGACCAGCGGATCGCCGACGTTGAGGGTGCCCCGCTCGACGAGCACGGTGGCCACCGGGCCCCGTCCGATGTCGAGGTGGGCTTCGAGGACCGTGCCCGAGGCTCGGTCGTCCGGAGAGGCCCGGAGATCCTCGAGCTCGGCGACCACGAGGAGGTTCTCGAGGAGATCGTCGATGCCGTCGCCGGTCATGGCCGAGACCGGCACCATGATCGTGTCGCCACCCCACGCCTCGGGGATGAGCTCCCGCTCGGAGAGCTGGGTCATCACCCGTTGGGGGTCGGCGCCTTCACGGTCGATCTTGTTGATGGCGACGATGATCGGCACCTCGGCTGCCCGGGCATGGTCCAGCGCCTCGAGGGTCTGGGGCATCACACCGTCGTCGGCCGCCACCACCAGCACGACGATGTCGGTGGCGTCGGCGCCCCGGGCCCGCATGGCGGTGAACGCCTCGTGACCGGGGGTGTCGAGGAAGGTGATCGTCTTCCCTTCGTGGCCGATCGAGTAGGCACCGATGTGCTGGGTGATGCCGCCGGCCTCGCCCTCGACGACGTTGCTCGACCGGATCCGGTCGAGCAGGAGCGTCTTGCCGTGGTCGACGTGACCCATGACCGTGATGACCGGCGGCCGGGAGGGCCAGTCGTCGTCGAGCTCGGCGTCGACGTCGAAGTCGAGCAGCTTCCGCAGCTCGACCTCCTGCTCCTCACCGGGATCGACGAGCTTGATGTCGGCGCCGATCTCGGCGGCGAACAGCTCGATCATCTCGTCGGTCAGCGATTGGGTGGCGGTCACCATCTCGCCGTTGGTCAGGAGGAAGCGGACCACATCGGCCGCCGTCCGGTTCAGCTTGGGACCGAGGTCCTGGGCGGTCGAGGCCCGCTCGACGACGATCGTCCCGTCGGGGACCGGGGCATCCTCGGCCGAGTAGGTCGGGACGTCCATCGGCGTGAGCTCTTCCATCGAGCGACGCCGACGGCTCTTGCGACGGGGCCGGCCACGATTGGCCGGTCCACCACGCCCGGGGGGACCACCGCGACCCGGAGGGCCGCCACGACCGGGAGGCGCACCGCTCGGCGCGCCGCCACCGCCACCGCCACCGCGGGGGCCACCGCCGCCGCCGCCACCACCGGGGGGACCGGACCGGAAGCCGCCCCCTCCGGGACGACCGCCACCGGGCCCACCGCTGGAGCCGCCGCCGCTTGGACGGGGGCGACCACCACCGGGGGGTGGGGGGATGGGCTTGCCGCTCCGACCGCGAGGCGGGCCGGGGGGTGGGGGGATCGGCTTGCCGCCGCGGCCGCGCGGCGGCTTGGGAGGCGCAGAACCGGGCGGAGGCTTGGGAGCCGCAGAACCGGGCGGGGGGGCCTTGGGTGGGGCCTGCGGTCTGCCGGCCGGAGCCTCAGCCGGCGCGGACTTCGCCTCGGCGGGAGCGGCCGCGGGCGACGGGGCGGCCGGCACAGAGGCTTCGACGGGCGCAGGCGGCGCCGCTTCGGCCGCCGGGCGAACGTCGGGGGCCGGAGCCGGGGCCGTCGGCGCGGCCGGGGTCTCCGGCGCAGTCTCCGGCGCGGCGCAGGCGGTGCAGCCGGCGCTTCGGCCGCGGGGCGCGGGGCGGCCGGCGGCGGCGCCTTGGGGACCGATGGTGGTGGCGGCGGGGCCGCCTTGGCCGCGGGCGCGACCGGCGTGCTGGGCGGCGGCGGGACCGGGCGCCGGCTCGATACTCGATCGGCGGGCTTGATGGCCGCCGGCGGCGGCGGAATGGGCCGACCTTCGCGGGCTCCAGCCGACGAGACGACGCGCTGCGGCGGAGGGGGCGGACGGCCGGCCGGGCCGCCCTTCTTCTTCGGCGGCGGCTTCTTGGTCGAGACGACCTCGCCGGAACTGGCTCCGGCGGACCCGTTGGACGAGCCGCTGTCGCCGCCGGCGTCGTCCTTGATCATGCCCTCGCGGCCGGCCTTCCGCCGGACGCGGTCCGCTTGAGCCTCGACGATGCTCGAGGAATGGCTCTTGACCCCGATGCCGAGGTCATTGCAAAGGTCGATGACCTCTTTGTTCGAGAGACCCATTTCTCGGGCGAGCTCGTAGACGCGGACTTTAGATGGCACCTGGTCTTTCCACCCTTGCGGGATTTTCGGTACAACGGAGACGACGAACGACTCATCAGCCTAGCGCCGTGGGACACGGGACGAGACAGTGATCGCCTGGTTCGATGACCATCGGACCCGTGACGATCGGAGGCCGAGAGATGGGCGACGATGCACACCATCGACAGAACCTCGTAGAAGGATAAAGCCTAGCGGGGCTTTGACCCGATCACCCCACGTCGTCGGCGACGCCGAGCCGAGCGCCCAGTGCCTCGATCGAGGCCGGATCGATGCGGGTTCGGAGCGCCCGCGACCATTGTCGACGCTTCGTGGCCTCGACGAAGCACCGCCCGAGCGTGGCCCGGCACAGCCATGCCCCCCGGCCCGAGCCGGGTCGCCCTTCGATGAGCCGGCCGTCGTCGGCGGTGAATCGGACCAACTGGCCGGCCGGCGCCGCCCGACGACACGCGATACAGGTCCGGACCGGCGCCGAGGACGGCGCCGGTCGCTTCCCGTCAGTCGTCGTCGCCCACCTCGTCAGCCTCGTCACCGGCGTCGACGGCCTCGTCGGCCTCGTCATCGGCATCGCCTTCGACATCACCGTCGACCTCGACCTCGACCTCGGCCTCGACCTCGTCGTCGACCTCGACCTCAGCCGCTTCAGCAACGTCGGTGTCGGCGTCGGCCTCGACCTCAGCCGCTTCAGCAACGTCGGCAGCGTCATCGACCCCGACCTCAGCCGCGTCATCGACCTCGTCGTCGACCTCGGTGTCGGCCTCGACCTCAGCCGCTTCAGCAACGTCGGCGTCGGCGTCTTCGCCGGCCTCGACGGCGGCTCCATCAGCGACATCGCCGGCCTCACCATCGGCCGCAGGATCGTCGTCGCCCTCGGCGGCCTCGCTGTCGGCCGCCGAGTTCCACTCGTCGACCGTCATCGCCGCGCTCCCGTCGGCCGGCTGCCACATCTGCTCGCCGGTCTCGGGGTCGACGACCCATTCGCCCTCGGCCCACTCCTCGCCGGCGTAGTCCTCGCTGTCGTAGGCCTCGGCCTGGCGGGCCTCCTCCTCCAGCTGGGTCTCGCTCTTGATGTCGATCCGCCACCCGGTCAGGCGATGGGCCAGCCGGGCGTTCTGGCCCTCCTTGCCGATCGCCAACGAGAGCTGGAAGTCGGGAACGATGACCTCGGCGGTGGCGGTGTCGAAGTCGATCCGGACCTCCTTGACCTTGGCCGGCGAGAGCGCCTTGGCCACGAACTCGTAGGGGTCCTCGTTGTAGGGGATGATGTCGACCTTCTCGCCGTTGAGCTCGTTGACCACCATCCGGACCCGCGAGCCGCGGGCCCCGACGCAGGCGCCAACCGGGTCGACGTTCTGGTCGTTCGACCAGACCGAGATCTTCGTCCGATGGCCGGGTTCCCGGGCGCAGGCCTTGATCTCCACGACCCCATCGGCGATCTCGGGGACCTCCAGCTCGAAGAGACGCTTGATCAAGCCGGGGTGGGTCCGACTGACGACGATCTGCGGGCCCTTGGCCGTCCGTCGGACCTCGACGATGTAGGCCTTGATCCGATTGCCGTTCTCGTTGCGAGGGCCGATCGACACCTGCTCGGCCTGGGGGAGCAATGCCTCGACCCGTCCCAGGTCGAGCAGCGTGTAGCGGGAGTCGGTCTGCTGGACGATGCCGGTGACGATGTCGCCCTCCCGGCCGGCGTACTCCTCGTACTTCTGCTCCCGCTCGACCTCCCGGATGCCCTGGGTGAGGATCTGCTTGGTGGTCTGGGCAGCGATACGACCGAAGGCGTCGGGCGTGACGTCCATCTCGGGGCCGTAGGGCTCACCCTCCTCGTCGAGATCCTGGGCGAAGACCCGAATGTCGAACGTCGAGGGATCGATCGTGACCCAGGAGTACTCGTAGGAGTCGGGCATGCGCTTGTAGGCCGACTCCAGAGCGTTGGCCATGATGCCGAACAGCTTCTCGACCGAGATGCCTCGGTCCTCGGCCAGCGCCTGCAGCGCATCGATCATCTCATTGCTCATCGCGCACCTCGCGGCTTCGGTTTCGATTGTCCTCTCGAAGGCCGGCCCGCCTTCGGGCCTCCGGGCTTGGGGGTCGGCCCCCACTCGAACAGTGTCCGGGCCGACGCGACCTCGTCGAGCTCGACCCGGCGCTCGACCGGATCGTCGAGCTCGACACCGTCGATCTCGACCACCTCGATCGTGATCGCCGGCCCCGGGGCCGGATCGGGGCCGGCGTCGGTCTCGACGGGTTCGGGGTCGGTCGGAGCGGGGCCGGTCGGATCGGTGTCGGCGCCCAGCGGGTCGTCGAGGGCGAGGAGGGTGCCCCGCAGACGGCGGACGTCGGCCGCCGGTACGAGCTTGACGACGACCTGCTCGCCGATCGCCCGCCGGTAGTGGTCGTGCCGGCGGAGCGGACGCTCCAGCCCCGGGCTCGAGACCTCGAGGGTGTAGCGACCGGGGACCGGATCGTGCTGGTCGAGGATCGGCGAGATCAGGCGGTTGACCTCCGCCAGGGATTCGGTCGTGACCCCTCCCTCGGCGTCGACCGTGACCCGGAGGGTGCCACCGGTGAACTCGACATCGACCAGCTCGACGTCGAGCGTGGCCACGACCCCGTCGAGCAGATCGTGAACTCGCTCCTGGACACTCATCGGTAACCACCTCCTTCGGCTCATCGGGCTTGCACCGGACTCCGCTGCGACCTCGGAACCACCCGCCCGATCGCATCGTTCCACCGAGCCAGGTGGCACCCGGTCTCCAGCCAGCGAGCGTGGCCCCGCCGAGGCGCTCGATGGGGCTGTGCTCACAGGAGACCAAAGGCGTGGGCCCGAGCCCACGCCTTTCAGCACCATCACACGATATCGGGACGTTCGGCGGTTCCGAGGTCGGCACGCCGGCTCGCCCCGGGCGGCGGCGCCTAGCCTGGCAACCATGGGATTCCTTGACTCTCTGAGGTCGTGGTTGCGCAGGGAAGGGGCGGAGCTCCAGAGCTCGGCCCAGGAGCTCGAAGCCAACCTCGACGCCGACATCAGCCGGCGGGAGCGGCGGCTGAACGAGACCCCGATGGAGGCGATGGAGCGGATCCAGGCCGAGATCGACGACGACAGCTCGTTCACCGCGCTCGAGGACAAGATCGGCCAAGCCCAGGCCCGGGCCGATGCCATGGCCGACCTGAACGCCGCCGAAGCGGCGGCCGATGAGGCCGACGACGACGTGCTCGATCTCGACTCGACCGAGGTGGAGCCCGGCTCCGAGCCCTAGATCACGGCGGGGACACCCCGCCGACGCGATCGATGGGGGTCGGTCAACCGTCTCGTTGCTTGCGGAGCAGCTCGACCAGCTGCTCCGACGCGTTGGCGTCGTCGCCCCGATCGTCGAGGTTCCGCTGCCGGTCTTCCTCCGCCGCCTTCCGGGCGGCGTCGCGCGTCGACTGGGCCCGCTCCATGGCGGCATCGACACCGTGGTCGTTGATGTACTCGGCCCACTCGACCAGCGCCGGCACCATCTCGTCCTCGGCGACGACGGCCACGTTCGTGCCCTTGATGAAGAGGTGACCCCGGCGATTCCCGGCCGCGATGCCGATATCGGCGTCACGGGCCTCGCCCGGTCCGTTCACGACGCAACCCATGACCGCCACCTGCAGGGGGATCTCCCGGTCGGCGAAGGCGTCCTGTGCGTCCTGGGCGACCTGGTAGACGTCGATCTCGGCCCGCCCGCACGAGGGGCAGGCGATGAGGTCGACGTTCTTCCGCTCCCGAAGACCGTACGATTCGAGGAGCAGACGGCCCAACTTCGCCTCGTCGACCGGGTCGGAGGTCAGCGAGTAGCGGATCGTGTCACCGATCCCCTCGGCCAGCAGGGTGGCGATACCGGCCGTCGCCTTCACGATCCCGGCCGGGGGCGGACCGGCCTCGGTCACGCCCAGGTGCAACGGGTGGTCGGTGACCTCGGCCAGCTGGCGGTAGGCCTCGATCATCAACGGCACGTTCGATGCCTTGACCGAGATCTTGATGAGGTCGAAGTCGACCTCCTCGAAGTAGGCGATCTCCTGCAGCGCCGACTCGACCATGGCCTCAGGGGTGACCTGGTCGCCGTACTTCTTGTAGAGGGCCGGGTCGAGGCTGCCGCCGTTGACCCCGATCCGGATCGGGACGCCGCGGTCCTTGGCTTCGGCCGCCACCGCCTTGATGTGTTCGGGGCGGCGGATGTTGCCCGGGTTGAGCCGGAGGCAGTCGACACCGGCCTCCAGCGCCTCCAGCGCCCGTCGATACTGGTGGTGGATGTCGGCGACGATCGGCACCGGGCTGCGGGGCACGATCCGGGCCAGCCCCTCGGCCGCCTCGGGCTCGTTGCAGGTGCAGCGGACGATGTCGGCCCCGGCGGCGGCCAGCTGGTAGATCTGCTGCAGGGTGCCGTCGACGTCGGCCGTCTTGGTGATCGTCATCGACTGGACGGTGATCGGTGCGCCACCACCGACCGGGACGTCGCCGACCATGACTTGGCGGGTCGGCTTGCGGGGGAAGGTCACGCCACTTTCCATGGCACTCCAATCGATCATCGGCGCCAGCGGTCAGGCTACTGGCCGACCAGCCCCGCTCGGCCGATCGGGCTGGCGCGATCTCGGTCCGGGCCGAGCGGTGGCGCCGATCAGCCGATGGGACGGACGATGTCGAGCCAGAGGGTCGTCAACATCAGGAAGCCGAGCACCATGACCACGGCGTAGGTCAGGGGGAGGAGCTTGGCCACGTCCATCTGGTAGCGACGACCACCGATCGAGCGGATGCGCTCATAGGTGGCGATGGCGGCGTGTCCGCCGTCGAGGGGAAGGAGCGGGAGCAGGTTGAAGATGCCGACGAAGATGTTGATGAAGGCCAACATCGTGATCGGCACCTCCCAGTTGAACTGGGGGTCGCCGGCGATCCGGGTGGCGCCGATGAGCGACACCGGCCGGGTCTGGGCCTCCTCCGACTCGATGTCGACCGACTCGGAGCCGGCGAGGGCCAACTGACCGAGGTTGAGGTACGTCTCGGGAGACAGGATCCGGGGGATGGCGCTCAACGACTGCCAGAACGCCGAGCCGAAGCTCTCGATGCCGACGAGCGGGCTGAGCCGGTCCCGCTCGAACTCCGGGGCGACCCCGAGGAATCCGATCGAGCCACCGTCGTCGGTCGGCACCACGGCCAGAGTGGTCTCGATGGTACGGGCGCCGCCCTCGGCGGTGGTGACGTCGATCGTCACCTCCTCACCCGGCCGCTCCCTGACGTAGTCCTGGAGGTCTCGGAAGTTGACCGTCGAGATGCCATCGACGGCGACCACGGTGTCGCCCGGCGCCAACCCGGCCTCGACCGCCGGCGTCTCGCCGGTTTCGAGTTCGGAGATCTCGCCGATGGCCCACCGCTCCGGGTCCCGCTCCCCGATCACCGACGAGAGCACGATGAACAGGATGAGGGCCTGAATGAAGTGCATCATCGACCCCGCCGTGATGACCAGCATCTTCGAGCGGTAGGGCTTGTTCTTGTAGGCCCGGGGCTCGTCTTCGGGGGGACACGGATCGAGGTTGTTCATCCCGATGATGCGGACGAACGCCCCGATCGGGAGCAATCGGAGGCCGTACTCGGTCTCGCCCCGCCGGAACGACCACACCCGAGGGCCCATGAAGAGGAAGAACTGGGTCGGCTTCATCCCGGTCCACCGGGCGGTCATGAAGTGGCCCAGCTCGTGGAGGAAGATCATCACCAGCAGGCCCATGACCACCAGGAAGTACCGGGGACCGGCCCAGAACCACAGCATGGCGAACAGCCCGGCGAGGATGACCAGACCGATGGGGTTCGTCCGCTCCTGGCCCGGTTCGATGTCGGGCGGGTCGGCCATCACCCACGGGGGCCGGTCGTTGCCTTGGTCCGGTGGGACGGTGTCGTTGGGGGGTGAGTCGCTCATGTGGTACGTCTTCGTCTCAAGGGGCGGTAGGGGCCCGTTCGAGGACCTCGACCGCCCGCCGTCGGGCCTCGCCATCGGCAACCAGAATCGCCTCGAGTGAGTCGGCCGGGCCGCCATCGTGCTCGTCGAGAACCGTCGAGATCACCGCCGGTATGTCGATCCAGGGTAGCCGGCCTTCCAGGAACGCAGAGACCGCGACCTCGTTGGCCGCGCTCAACCAGGCCGGGGCCGTTCCTCCGACCCGCCCGGCGGCGTAGGCCAGGCCCAGGCAGGGGAACGCGTCGGTGTCGGGGGCCTCGAAGTCGAGCCGCTCGAGCGCGGTCCAATCGATGGCTCCGTACGGCACGGGGAAGCGATCGGGGAAGGCCAATGCGTATCCGATCGGCAACCGCATGTCGGGGTGTGAGAGCTGGGCGATCGTGGCCCCGTCGGAGAACGTGACCATCGAGTGGATGATCGACTGGGGATGGACGACGACGTCGATCCGGTCGAAGTCGATCCCGTACCCGGCCGGGCCGGCCGGCGCCCCGAACAACTCGTTGGCCTCGATCACTTCGAGACCCTTGTTCATGAGCGTCGACGAATCGATCGTGATCTTCGGGCCCATCGACCACGTCGGATGGGCCAGGGCGTCGTCGATGGTCACCGACGCGAGGTCGTCTCGGGTCCGGCCGCGGAACGGACCCCCGGAGGCCGTGAGCTGGAGGCGGTCGACCCGCTCGGCCACGTCGTTGGCCCGGAGGCACATGTGAATGGCGGCGTGCTCGCTGTCGACCGGGACGAGCTCGGAGCCGGGTGTCCGGCGGGCGGCCTGCACGACCGGGCCGGCGGCGATCAGCGACTCCTTGTTGGCCAGGGCGAGGCGGCGGCCGGCCCGAAGCGTGGCCAACGTGACCGGGAGTCCGGCGAAGCCGACCACCCCGTTGACGGTGACGTCGGCCACGGTGGCGATCTCGGCCAGGGCGCCGGGGCCCCCGATCACCTCCACCGAGGGGTCGACGGCGGCCACCAGATCGGCGGTCCGGGTGTCGTCGCCGACCGCCACGTAGCGGGGACGGTGCCGGCGGACCTGGTCGGCGAGCGCCTCGACGTTCGATCCGGCGGCCAACGCCACGACGTCGTACCGATCGGGGTCGGCGTCGACCAGGTCGAGGGTCTGGGTGCCAATCGAGCCGGTCGAGCCGACGACACCGACGGTGGTGGCCACCTCGGCGTCTACGGGATCAGCCCGTAGACGATGGCGACGTAGTAGGCGCCGGGAAGGGCGAACAGCAGGCCATCGACCCGATCGAGCACTCCGCCGTGGCCGGGGAGGATCGAGCCCATGTCCTTGACGCCCAGATCCCGCTTGACCAGCGATTCGGCCAGGTCACCGATCGGGGCCAGGATCCCGACCACCAGGGCCAGCACCATGACGCTGGTGAACTGGTCGTCGAAGACGTCGATGAAGTTGATGGCGCCGATCGTCAGACCGGCGAAGATCGCCCCGAAGAACCCGGTGACCGTGCCCTCCCAGGTCTTGTTCGGGCTGGCCGAGTGGAACGGCTTGGTGCCGTACGCCCGGCCGCCGAAGTAGGCGAGGGTGTCGGAGGCGGCGGTGATGATGATCGTCGCCAGGAGGAGCCCGGTCCCGCCGTCGGCGCGGAGCATCAGGGCGGCGAATCCGGCCAGACCACCGATCCAGGCCACCCCGGTCAGGGTCAGGCCGAGGTTGAGTACCGGGCGCTCGGTGTCGGCCCCGATCAGGTACCACAGCATGCCGAACACGACGGCGAGGCCGATCACCAGGGGGTACCCGGCGTCGCCCCGGAGGTAGGTGGCGGCCGGGAGGGCGACCGCCCCCACCAGCCCGAGCAGGGTCGCCGGTCGGAGCCCGGCCGACCGCATGGCGCTGAACAATTCGAGGACCGAGAGCAGGGTCAAGATCCCGACGAGGACGATGGTCGGTTCCGGGCCGAACAGCAGCGCGGTGAAGACGATCGCCGCCATGGCGACACCGACGATGACCGACTGGCTCAGGCTCCGCCCGTCGCTCCGGTAGCCGAGGGCGTCATCGAGCTCGGCGTCGTCGTAGTGCTGCTGGGAGACCCGCTCCGGGCCCGGTACGGCACCACCGAGCTCGTCGGTGGTGGCCTGGAGAACCCCACCCGGCCCGTCATCGGCGGCCGACGGCCGGGTCCGGCCGACATCGGCGGAATCGGCTCCCCGGTCGGCGGCGGCCCGCCCCGGTCGCTGCGGCTCGGGGACCCGGTTGGTCATCGCCCGAGCGATCCGGGGTGCGGCCTCGCGGTCGGGCATCCCGGCGCTGAAGTCGTGGGCCCCGCGACGGGCCCGACCATCGATACCGTCGGCCACCGAGCTGGGCCGCGGCGGTGTGTCGTGACCATTGCCCTGGACCGGAGCCGGGGCCGCCGGGGCGACCCGGGGGTCGGTGGGCGCGGCGGTGGCGGCGGCGTCGATCCCGTCGTCGAGGGGCCGGCGGCGAGTTCGGGGGACGGGCGCCGGGCGGGACGCCGGGGCCTCGGTTGCGGCGGCCTGGCGGGCGATCCGCTCCGGCTCGGGGACCGGCAGACCGCCGGTCTGGGCGGCCGGGGCGCCGCGATCGAACACCGACCGGCCCTCGGAGCGGCGGCGCGGGGCTGCGGCCCCGGGCGGGGGTGGGGTCGTCGGGTTGGGGTCGATCGACACGTGGTCGCCATCGTCGGCCAGCAGGCGATCGTGGCGGATGGCGTCGGTGTCGGCGAAGACATCCGACAGCTCGGCACCGGCCCAGTTCGGCTCCTCCCCTCGCCAGCTCGGCCCCTTGACGTCGCTGGTACGACCGCGAAGGTCGGCGGCCAGCGACGCCGGGATCTCCCCGGTCGCCGGCTCGGTCCAGTGGGCGAGCCCGGCGGCCTCGGCCTCGGCCGCGGCCTGAGCCTCGACGAACTCGCTCTCGGTCAGATCCAGGCCGTCGTCGTCACGGACGACGGGGATCTTCCCGAACGAGCTGACCTCCTCCTCGGGAGGAGGCTCGAACAGATCGAAGATGCTCTGGTTGGCGTCATCGGACGAGCTTCGACCGAAGCCTCGCCGCTTGTTGTCTGCCATCGTCTTTCCTTTCGTGGGCCGGCCGCAACGGACGACACGCGGTCGCCGTGCGGTCGGCTAGCCCCGGGGAAGGCTCACACCTCGAGGAGCTCCTCTTCCTTGCTCGCCAGCGCCCCGTCCACGGTGGCTTCGCTCGATTGGGTGATGCGATCGAGGTCCTTCTCGGCCCTGGCCAGCTCGTCGGCCGTGAGTTGGTTGTCCTTCTCGGCGCTCTCGAGCTCCTTGCGGGCGTCTCGCCGGATGTTGCGGATGGCGATCCGCCCATCCTCGGCCATCTTCTTCACGATCCGGACCAGGTCCTTGCGCCGCTCCTCGGTGAGGGGCGGGAACGACAAGCGGAGGGTCCGGCCATCGTTGCTCGGGCTGAGGCCGAGGTCGGAGTTGCGGATCGACCGCTCGACCGCGTCGAGGTTGGAGGGGTCATGGGGGGTGATGAGGAGTTGGCGAGCCTCGGGAACCGAGATCGAGGCCATCTCGACCAGCCGCATCTCGACGCCGTAGGCCTCGACGAGGAGCTTCTCGACGAGCGTGGGGCTGGCCCGACCGCTGCGGATCGAGGAGAACTCCTCCCGCGAGTGATCGACGGCCTTGTCCATGCGCTCCCGGGCGTCTTCGAGAATCAACTCGGCGATCTCACTCATGCTGACTCACAGTCGTCGGGATCACTCGACAATCGTACCAATGGCTTCCCCGCAGAGGAGGCTTCGCAAACTCCCCTCGGCCAGGAGGTCGAACACCACGATCGGGAGATCGTTCTCCATGGCGTGGGTGATCGCCGTCGAGTCCATCACCCGGAGATCGCGGTTGAGGACGTCGAGGTAGGTGAGGCGGTCGATCTTCGTCGCCTCGGGGTTCTTTCGAGGATCGTCGGTGTAGATGCCGTCGACGCCGCCGTGGGTCCCCTTCAGGAGGACGTCGGCATCGATCTCGACCGCCCGGAGGGCAGCCGACGTGTCGCTGGTGAAGAACGGGTTGCCGGTGCCGGCGGCGAAGATGACCAGGCGCCCCTTCTCGAGGTGCCGGATCGCCCGCCGCCGGATGTACTCCTCGGCGACCTGGGGCATCCGGATCGCCGACTGGAGTCGGGTCTGGACGCCCTGTTGTTCGACGATGTCCTGGAGGGCGAGGGCGTTGATGACCGTGGCCAGCATGCCCATGTAGTCGGCTTGGGCCCGGTCGAGACCGCCCTCGGCACCGGTCAGGCCTCGCCAGATGTTGCCGCCACCGACGACGACGGCGACTTCGACACCGAGATCGTCCTTCACCGCCAGGATGTCATCGGCGATACGGCGAACGACCTTGCCATCGATCCCGTACCCGGCCTCACCGGCGAAGGCTTCGCCCGAGAGCTTGAGCAGTATCCGTCGCCAGCGTGGGTTTGCGTCGCTCAACGAGCCTCCTGAGTTGTTGGACTCGAGCCGCGGCGCCCGCCCCCGGCCGTCGCTCGATCAGATCCCGTGGTCGATTGTAGCCACCGGAGCCGATCCAACGATGGCCACACCCCCCGATCGGGGGGCATGACCCCCGATCAGTTGCCCACGAGGGCCAGGGTGAACCGGGTGATCGACCCATCGCCGATCTTGTCGGAGACCTTCTCCTTCTCGCCGAACACGCCCTGCTCCAGCAGGACCCGCTCACCGAACCAGGCGTTGACCCGACCGTCGACGATCTTCGGCCAGGCCTGCTCGGGCTTACCCTCGGCCTTGGTGATCTCCAGGAGGGCGGCCCGCTCCTTCTCGACGTCGTCGGCCGGGACCTCGTCCCGGGAGAGGTACGCCGGCTTGGCGAACGCGATGTGGAGGGCGATCTCGTGGAGGGTCTCGGCGTCGACCCCCTGAGCCTCGATCAGGACCCCGGCCCGGCCATCGCCGTGGAGGTAGGCGTCGAGCACGGTGTCGGCAGACTTCTCGTAACGGACGACCGTGCCGACCTCGATGTTCTCCTTGACGTTGAGCTTGAGGTCCTCGAGCTCGGCGTCCTTGGTCTTCACCGCGTCGGGTCCGTCGGCCAGCACCAGCTCCGCCATCTCCTGGGCCAGCGCCCGGAAGTCGTCGGACTTGGCCGCGAAGTCGGTCTCCGACTTCAGGTGGACCAGGGCGGCCCCGGCGTCGTCCTCGACGATCGCCACGACGCCCTCGGCGTTCTCCCGTTCGCCTCGGGTCGCCGCTTTGGCCAGGCCCTTCTCCCTGAGGAGTTGGGTCGCGGCCTCGAAGTCGCCATCGGCCTCGGTGAGGGCCTTCTTGGCATCCATCATCCCGGCTCCGGTCGCCTTGCGGAGCTCCTGGACTTCCTTGGCACCGAATGCTGCCATGTCGCCTACCTCTGTGCGGTGTGGGGGTTTCGAGTGGTTCGTCGGGAATGGGGACTCAGGCGTCGCCGGTGCCGTTCTCGACCGTCGGCTGTTCGCCTCCGGCCTCGGCCGGGGTCGACCCGGCGGCATCGACGGCGCCGTTCTCGGCGGCCGGCTCGGGCTGCGCCTCTGCAGCCGGCTCGGGCTGCGCCTCGGCGGCCGGCTCGGCCTGGGCCGCGGCGGCCGGCTCGGCCTGGGCCTGGGCGGCCGGCCCGGGCTGGGCCTCTGCTGCGGCGGCGATCCGAGCTTCGCGGGCGGCGGCCTCGGCGGCGGCCTGGCGGCGAGCTTCGGCCTGGGCCTCGGCGATCTCGGCCTCGGTCTCGGCGCTGCGCTCGGCCGGCTCGTCGAAGTCGGGAGCGCCGCTCCGGCGACCCTGGATCATCTTCCCCTCGGCCACCGCCTCGGCGATGACCCGGGTCATGAGCTCGGCCGACCGGATGGCGTCGTCGTTGCCGGGGATCGGATAGGTGATGAGGTCGGGGTCGCAGTTGGTGTCGACCACCGCCACGATCGGGATGTTCAGCTTGCGGGCCTCGGTCACGGCGATGTGCTCGACGATCGTGTCGAGGACGAACACGGCGCTCGGCAGCTTGCCCATCGTCTTGATCCCGCCGATGTTGCGGTCGAGCTTCTCCAGCTCCCGGGTGTAGCGGAGCGCCTCTTTCTTCGGCATCTCCTCGAACTCGCCCGAGGACTGCATCCGCTCGTAGTCGAGCAGCTTGCCGACCCGCTTCGAGATCGTCTGGTAGTTGGTCAACATGCCGCCGAGCCATCGCTGGTCGACATAGGGCATCCCGACCGACCGGGCGTGGCGACGGATCGGCTCCTGAGCCTGCTTCTTGGTCCCGACGAACAGGACCGTGCCCCCCTCGGCGACGGTGTCCCGTACGAAGGTGTAGGCCCGCTCGATCCGGCGCAGGGTCTCTTCGAGATCGATGATGTAGACGCCGTTGCGATCGCCGTGGATGAACCGCTTCATCTTCGGGTTCCAACGGCGGGTCTGGTGTCCGAAATGGACACCGGCCTCCAACATCTGCTTCATGGTGACGACTGCGGTCACGCTCGCTCCTCCGGTTGGTTCTCGATGGCCGACCCGCTCCGAGCGAACAGCGCTCGGAGACCGTGGATTCGGCCGGCCATGGTGCTAGGTGGTGATGGGTGGGCGGCCGCGCTCATGCAACCGACACCGCATCCGTGCGGTGACGAGTCTAGCTGGGCCACTGTTGGCCCCCTACCGGGCCGGGGCGGCAACGAGGTGAGGGGCAACGAGGTGAGGGGCGACGAGCTGAGGGGCGACGAGACGGGGGTGCCCGCACCTGCCCTCGAGGAGGGGCTGCGGGTCGAGATAGCGGTCGCCGGACCGGGCGGTGAGGTGGAGCCCGGACCCGGACCGGCCGAGGACGGCCCCCGCATCGACCCGTTGACCGACGACGACCGCCACCGACTCGAGCGGACCGAGGGTCGATCGGAGCCCGTTGGGGTGCTCCACCACGATCCACCGACCCCCAGCGACCGGACCGGCGAAGGTGACCGTCCCGTCGGCGACGGCCACGACCGACTGACCGGGGGTGGCGCCGAGCTCGACGCCGCGATTGCCCGGGCCGTAGGGGTGGGATGGGGGGCGGAACGGATCGACGATCGGAGCATCGGCGGGCCAGCGCCACCGGCACCCCTCCGATCCGGCGGGACCGAGGAACAACGGGCCGGCTGGAACGTTCCCACCGGAGCGGTCCGAGACGGCCGCGACCGACGGCCGCCGGGCGAGGAACCCGTCGCCCCCGGCAAGACCCGGTACGGCGACCGGGGTGATGGTGAGGATCAGATGGACGGCGGCGGTTGCGAAGATCGGTGGCACGGTCGCTCCCCTCGAGCAGGTCGGCATCGGGGGAAGGCTGGCCGGCGACGCCGGCCCGTGCGGGGACGAGACCCACACCTCACGGTCGAGGCTACGCCGACTCGCGCTCCATGGCGCTCAGCCGGGTCTTGAGTTGGAGCACCGCCTTGGTGTGGATCTGACAGATGCGGCTCTCGGTGACACCGAGGACCCGTCCGATCTCGGCCAACGTCATGCTCTCGTAGTAGTAGAGCGTCAGGACGATCTTCTCCCGCTCGGTCATGCGGTTGATGGCGTCGGCCAGGAGCTGTCGCATCTCGACCTGTTCGTAGAGGCCACCGGGACCGTCGGATCGATCGGCGAGGGTGTCGCCGAAGGTGAGGCTCTCCCCGCCGTTGAACGACAGCATCTCGTCGAGGGCGACCATCCCGAGCGACGAGATCTGGTTGTAGATCCCGTTGAGCTGATCGTTGCTGAGCCCGAGCTCGACGGCGATCTCGTCGTCGGTCGGGGCTCGGTGCAGCTCGCTCTCCAGCTTGGACATGGCCCGTTCGACCGACTTGGCCTTCGAGCGGACCGACCGTGGCACCCAGTCGATCGATCGGAGCTCGTCGAGGATCGCGCCCTTGATGCGGGAGATGGCGTAGGTCTCGAACTTGAAGCCCCGGGCAGGGTCGAACTTGGCGATGGCGTCGATCAACCCGAACATGCCGTAGCTGACCAGATCGGACTGGTCGACGCTCTGCGGCAACCCTGCCGCCACCCGGCTCGCGACGTACTTCACGAGCGGCGAGTAGTAGATGATCAGCTGATCCCGATCGGTCTGATCCTGTCGCTCCTTGAAGCGGGCCCAGGCCCGCTCCAGATCGGTGTCGTTGTCTATCGCCACGGTTCCCGCCAACGTGTGTCGATGAGTAGGGCTCCGAGTGGATCCCGCCACTCGTTCCCACTTTCCGTCGGCGCTTAACCACGTAACGTGAGCTACAGCGGCAGGTTCCTCAGCTTCTGGCGGGTTTTCCGTCGTTCGACCCAGGGGCTCTGGACCATCGGACCCAGGTCGACTCGCTCGGAACCCGGCCGCGCGGAGGTATCGGGATCGGGCTCGATCGGTCATGGCGTCGACCGTAGCGATACGAACGCTCTAAGTGATGTCTGTCACTCTTTGTGGTTGCTGCTGGCCTGGACCGGCTCGATGTCCGATCACGTGGCGCCGCTCAACTCTCCCAGAACGTCGGCTGCCAGCCGTCGCCCCTGAGGCACACCGTCGAGCCCTCGAGCGTGACCACCCGCCGGGTGTCGAGCTGGCGGACCGCAGCCAAGACCTCGGTGATCGGTGAGTGGGTGGCCTCGACCAACCGGTCGAGGTGGCAGGCGCCGGCCGCGACCTCCTCGACGATCCGGGCTTCGAGCGGGCCGAGCACCGGCTCCATCACGTCGGACGGGCTGCCATGGTCGCTCGGTTCCGGCGCCCGGGCTCCGTCCAGTTCCAGGGCGAGGAGGACATCGTCGGCCCCACAGGCCGGTGGGCACCCGTCGGCCAGGAGGCGGTTGGTCCCCTCCGAAGCGGGGCTCAGCACCGATCCGGGGACCGCCATGACCGTCCGACCCCGATCGGCGGCCTCGGTCGCGGTTGACAGCGACCCGCCCGACCGGTGGGACTCGACGACGACCAGCACGTCGACCAGGGCGGCGATCAGGCGGTTCCGGGCCGGGAAGCGCCACCGGGTGGCCCGGGCGCCGAGGGCCGCCTCGGTCAGCAGGGCGCCCTGCGACCGGACCTGCTGCCACAGCGACTCGTTGACCCGGGGGTAGATGACGTCGAGACCGGTGCCGACGACCCCGACGACCGGCCCGCCGACCTGCAGGGCGCCGCGGTGGGCCGCCCCGTCGATACCGGCGGCCAGCCCGGACACGACGACGACGTTGGCCTCGGCCAGCTCACGCCCGAGGCGGATCGCCACCTCCCGCCCGATCGACGTGCACTGGCGGGTCCCGACGATGCCGACCGCCGGTCGGCGCCCGATGAGCGCCGGGTCGCCCTGACTCAGCACGAGCACCGGCGGGTCGGGGTCGTCGACGAAGGGCCAGGCCGGATCGTCGGGACCGAGGAGGGTGATCCGATGACGCTCGATGCCCTCGGCGGCCGATCGAAGGTCGACCTTCAGGGCCGCCGCCTGCCAGCGGGTGACGAGGTCGGCGGTGACGCCCGGGGGGCGAGGCCCGAGCGTTACCGGGAGCCGACCGGCACGGAGCTCGTCGAGCACGTCGGCTGCAGAGCCGCCGCCGAGGAGCCACCGAGCCCGGAGCGGGCCGAGCGAGGGCAACGAGACCAGCGCCAGGCGGGAGAGGTGCTCGGTGCTGGTCATCGGGCGACGAGGACCGAGGTCGGCGTCGACCGGAGCGACAGCGCCGATCCGACGATCTCCCGGTCGATCGTGTCGGCCCCGAGGAGATCGGCGACCGTCCGGGCGACCCGGCGAACCCGGGCCAGGCCTCGACCCGACAGCTCACCGGACTCGAGCGCGGCGCCCAGGACGGCTCGGGCCGACCGGTCGAGCGGGACCAGCTCATCGAGCCGGTCGGTCGGGATGGCAGCGCTGGAGGTGACCCCCCGGTCGGCCGCCTTGGCCCGGGCGGCGGCCACCCGGGCCGCCACCTCGGCGGTCGACTCGGCCGGGCACTCGTCGAGAAGGGCGGTCGGAACCGGGGGCCGGACCTCGATCCGGAGATCGAACCGATCGAGGAGCGGACCCGACAACCGGCGGACGTAGCGGGCCCGGGCCACGTCGCTACACCGGCAGCGGCCCGGCTCCCCGCCCTCACCACAGGGGCACGGGTTCATCGCCGCAAGCAGCTGGAACCGGGCCGGCAAGGTGACCGACCGGGCCGCTCGACCGATTCTGATCACCCCCTCCTCCAGCGGCTGACGGAGCGCATCGAGAACCGTGGGGGCGAACTCCCCCAGCTCATCGAGGAACAGCACGCCGGCGTGGGCACAGCTGATCTCGCCTGGCCGGAGCGCGGCCGTGCCCCCACCGACCAGGGCCACCGCCGACGCACCGTGGTGGGGCGCCCGCAGCGGCGGGCGCCGGATGAGGCCGCCCTGGTGGACGCCGGCCGCCGAATGAACCCGGGTCACCAGCAGGGCTTGGTCGGCCGGGAGGTCGGGCAGCAAACCGACGTACCGCTGGGCCAACATCGTCTTGCCCGAGCCGGGGGGACCGACCATCAACAGGTGATGCGAGCCGGCCGCCGCCACCTCCAACGCCCACCGGGCCAGATGCTGACCGCGCACCTCGGCCAGATCGCCCCGGGCGACGTCGACCGGCCGCTCGGACGGCGGCTCGACCGGCTCGAGCGCCGGGCCTTCACCGTCGATCGCCGCTACCAGCTCGCCGAGGCGCTCGACCGCCACCACCGCGCCGGGGCGAACGATCGCCCCCTCGGCGGCACCCCGCCAGGGCACGACGACCCGGGCGGCGGCGACGGCGCCGGCCAGGCAAGCCAGCCCGACGACCGGCCGCACCGAACCATCGAGGCCCAACTCCCCGACCGCCCCCAGACCCTCCAACGCCTCCGGACGGAGCTGCCCCGACGCAGCCAGCACACCGAGGGCGATCGGCAGGTCGAGGGAGGCGCCCTGCTTGCGTAACCCGGCCGGAGCGAGGTTGATCGTGACCCGCCGCATCGGCCACGTCAGGCCACTCGACAAGACCGCCGCTCGGACCCGATCCCGCGATTCGCGACAGGCCGCATCGGGCATCCCGACCAGGGTGTAGGACGGCAACCCGTCGCTCACATGGACCTCGACCGTCACCGGGAGCCCCTCGACTCCCTCGACGATCGCCGACGACACGATGGCATACATCGCGCTTCCCCTCTCTGGGCGCCTGGCCCCGATCCAGGGGCGCACCCACTCGACGCTGACGACGACGGCGACCCGAGAGCGGACCGCCGAGGGGGAATGGGGTCGACGCTATCCGGGGGGTGTGACGGTCCGAGCGCTCGCCGCGTCGGGGACATCGATCGACCCTCGGCTAGCGACGGAAGGGACGGGAGCGCACCCGCCCGAGCTCATTCTTGAACGGCGATGACCTCATTGTTGGCCGGCGATCGCGTCATTCTTGAACGGCGATGACCTCATTGTTGAGCGGCGATCGCCTCATTCTTGAACGGCGATCACCTCCCGGGTGTAACGGACGACCGCCGCCAACTCCTCGTCGCTCAGCCGCCCACCGAACGCCGGCATCGCCCGGACCCCGTTTCGGATGAGCTCCAGCTGGGTGGCCGGGTCGGGGTAGCGGTCGAGGACGAGGCCCCGGTTGAGCCGATCGCCCCGGCCCCCCGCCCCGTCGGAACCATGGCAGGCGACGCACTGGCCCGACCACACATCCCGGCCGAGGGACAGCTCGGTGTCGCCGGCCGGGACCTCCGGCACGTCGCTGCTCACGCAGCCGGCGAGCAGGCCCGAGGTCAGGACGACGATCGCGACGACCGTTGCGCGGAGGGGACGGGGGGTGGCCATACTGCTCCTGTGGGCTTCGATCCGACGCGCAAGCATACGAGGTCATCGTTCGACTACTGGTTCGTCGGTCTGGGGGTGACCGTGGTCATCGCCCTGTGTCTCTGGGCACTGTGGTGATGGCGGCAAAGCGAGGCGGTCGTCGCCGGCGGAGCGGTGCCGGTCGGCCCCGACCGGTCGACCCGTCCGACACCCCCGACGCCGAGGTTCGCTACATCCAGCCCTACGAGGCGACCAAGACGTACCTCTGCCCCGGGTGCAACCGCGACATCCCGCCAGGCCAGGGCCACATGGTGGCGGTGCCGCCCGATGCCCCCGACCTCCGCCGGCACTGGCACCGGGGATGCTGGAACAACCGCAAGACCCGCTACTGAGCCGCCGGTGACGGCGCGCCACCCACTACGCTCGCCCCATGGCGAAGGTCACCCTCTACCACAACCCGAATTGAAGCACCTCCAAGGCAGCACTGGACGTGCTGGAGGAGGCCGGGGTCGAGCACGAGGTGGTGCTCTACCTGAAGGAGAAGCCGAGCAGGGAGACCCTGGCGGCACTGGTGAAGAAGCTGGAGGATCCGCCGGGTGACCTCGTCCGGCGCGACAAGTTCTTCAAGGAGACGATCGTCGGCAAGAACGGGTTCGACGAGTCGACCCTCGACGATCCCGAGATCGTGGTCGACCTGCTCGCCGAGTACCCCAAGCTCCTCCAGCGACCGGTCGTGGTGAAGGGCCGCAAGGCGATCATCGGCCGACCCCGGGACCGGGTGCCGGCGCTGATCGGCGCCTAGCCGGGCCGGCCGGCCGGGCGCGGCGGATCGAGCCCTTCGGGCGTGACGGGTCCGCCCGCTCGGGCCCCGGAATGGCGATGTGATCCGGCGTCGGCCGATACTGCCGCCATGGCGAGCGACAAGTTCAACAAGTTCCGGGCCCTCGTCGAGGCCAACCGCCCCCCGGAAGGGGTCGTGAAGATCGACTCGATGCGGCGCAACCTGGATGCGGCCGGCGGCCGGTTCCCCGATGGGGTGACCGGCCGTGAAGCCACGGTCGGCGGGGTCCCGGGTGCGTGGATCGCCGCCGAGGGGGCGATCGACGACGCGGTGGTCCTCTACTTCCACGGTGGCGGCTACGTCGCCGGATCGATCGACTCCCACCGCAACCTGCTGGGACACCTGGCCGAGGCGATGGGTTGCCGGGTCTTCGCCGCCGACTACCGCCTCGCACCCGAGCACCCCCACCCGGCGGCGGTCACCGACGGGGTGGCCGCCTATCGGGGCCTCCTGGCCGAGGGCATCAGCCCGGATCGGATCGCCATCGCCGGCGACTCCGCCGGTGGGGGCCTGACGGTGGCGACCCTGGTCGCGCTCCGGAACGAGGGGGTGACGGCGCCGGCGGCGGCGGTGCCCATCTCCCCATGGGTCGATATGGAGGGCACCGGCGAGTCGATGACGACCCGGGCCGACGTCGACCCGATGGTCAACAAGACCAACCTCGGGTTGCTCGCCGAGCAGGTCGTCGGGCCCGACGGTGACCTTCGCGATCCGCTCATCAGCCCGCTCCACGCCGATCTCGCCGGTCTTCCTCCGCTGCTGATCCAGGTCGGCGACGCCGAAGTGCTCCTCGACGACGCCACCCGATTGGCGGCGGCGGTCGCCGCGGCGGGAGGCTCGGCGACCCTCGAGGTGTGGCCCGAGATGATCCACGTGTGGCACGGATCGGCCGGCTTCGTACCCGAGGCCGATGAGGCCCTGGCCCGCATCGCCGCCTTCCTCCAACCGCACCTGGGCTTGGGCGACGGCGGGGACCGAAGCGGTTAGAAGCAGGCCTGGATCACCTCGACCTGCCCGGTGGCGGTGACCGCCGCCACGTCGAAGCGGATCTCCCGATAGTGACGATCGGTGCCGTGGAGCCAGGCCCGGGCCAGACGGCGAATCCGGGCCTGCTTGGCCGAGGTCACCGCTTCAGCGCCGGTCCCGTAGCGGGCCGACCTTCGGGTCTTGACCTCGCAGAACACGATCGCCTCGCCTCGCTCGACGATCAGGTCGAGTTCGCCGCCGGTCGGGGTCGACCCGGCCGGGGGGCGCCAGTTGCGGTCCCTGATCGCATAGCCGTTCGCCCGGTACCACCGGGCGGCGACGTCCTCGCCCCATCGGCCGAATGCCTGGTTGTCGTTCACCGTTTGCGCTCCCGGTTCCGCCCGGGGGACCGGCCGACGCCGGCCGAGCGGTCAGAGGTGGCTCTCGGGCAGTTCCTCGACGGTGATCACCTGCGTCGTCGACACCGTCACCTTGGTCAGGAACCGGGACTGCCGATACATGTCCCAGACCCAGGCGTCGGTCAGCTCGTACTCGATGAACGTCGCCCCCGGCTCGCTCACCCGTTCGATCTGGTTAGCGAGATAGAACCTGCGGGCGGTTTCCACGACGTACCGGAACATGGGGATCACGTCCCGGTACTCCTTGTAGAGCGCCAGCTCGATCTCGGCTTCGTAGCGCTCGACCTCTTCGCTGCTCATGAGGGGCTCATGACCTCCACGACGAGCTCAGTTGTCGCGCTTCTCCTTAACCTTCGCAGCCTTTCCGACACGGTCGCGAAGGTAGTAGAGCTTGGCCCGGCGAACATCACCCCGGGTGACGACTTCGATCTTGTCGATGATCGGCGAGTGGAGGGGGAAGCAGCGCTCGACGCCGACGCCGAAGCTGAGCTTGCGGACGGTGAAGCTCTCCCGAACCGAGCTGCCCCGGCGGGCGATCACGATGCCCTCGAAGACCTGGACACGCTCCCGGTTCCCCTCGACCACCTTCACGTGGACCTTGACGGTGTCGCCGGGGGCGAAGTCCGGGATGTTGTCGCGGAGGTGGGTCTGCTCGACCAGATCGGTGGGGTTCATCGTCGGTCCTAGTCTCGCTGGGTCTCGCTCGGGGACGAAGGCGGATCGGCCATCCGTGGGCTTATCTATGCTACGGCCGTCAGGCCGTTGTCCCACCCCCGTCGTCGATCGGCGGCTCGACGGTGAGGCCGAACTCGGCCAGAGCCGCTTCGTCGTCGACGCTCAGCCCTCCCCGAGCCGCCAACAGATCGGGACGGTGGCGGGCGGTTCGGACGAGGGCCTGCGCATGGCGCCACCGGTCGACCCGCCCGTGGTCGCCCGAGACCAGCACCTCGGGCACCCCCCAGCCCCGGTAGTGGGCCGGCCGGGTGTAGTGGGGGTACTCGAGCAGCCCGGTGGAGAACGAGTCATCGCCGATCGACTCGCGGTTGCCGACCACGCCGGGAACGAGACGACCGACGGCCTCCAACACCACCGCCGCCGCCACCTCTCCCCCGGCGAGGACGTAGTCGCCGATCGAGATCTCGCCGTCGATCAGATGCTCCCGGACCCGTTCGTCGACGCCCTCGTAGCGACCGCACAGGAGGGAGAACCCCTCACCGGCAGCCAGCTCCTCGACCAGGGCCTGGTCGAGTCGACGTCCGGCCGGCGACAGGTAGTACAGCGGTCGAATCGCCCCGACCGCCTCGACGGTGTCGAAGATCGGTTCGGGCTTGAGCACCATGCCGGCCCCGCCGCCGAACGGGCTGTCGTCGACCGAGCGGTGGGGGTCGAGGGTGACCGAGCGGAGGTCGTGAACCCGGATGTCGAGCAGGCCGCGCTGCCGGGCCTTGCCCAGCAGGCTCGACGAGGCGAAGCCCTCGACGAGATCGGGGAAGATGGTGATCACCTCGATCCGCAGCGGCGAGGACCCGGTCGCCGGCCCGGTCGCCCCGGTCGGCGTTGCACTCATCGGGTCACGACGGCTCGTCGTCGAGCAACCCGGGCGGCACCGTCACCCGGATCGGACCGTCGTCATCGACCGGTGCCGAGCCGGCGTCGGCGCCAGGGTCGAGGTTGGCGTCGGGGTCGGGGTCGAGGAACGCCAAGGGTACGAGCCGTCCGTCGCCCAGCTCGAGCAGGTCGGAAGCCGGGTTGGCGACCACCGACACGACCGGACCGTGATCGGTTCCGTGCTGATCGACGAGATGCCGGCCGATCAACTCGTGGACGAACACGACATCGGGATCGTCGAGCGGCTCGGCTTCGAGCGTTGCCCCTCGGAGTCGTTCCGCCCCGTCACGATCGGCAACGCCGACGAACCGGACCAGCCATCGTTGCTGGTGAGGTCGAGCGGTCGCGACCTCGATCGGCTCGCCGTCGATGAACAGCTCCGCGCCCGGTGCCGCCCGCTCGGCGGTCCGGTCGGTGACGAAGTCGACGACGACCTCACCCTTGAGTCCGTGGGGGCGACCGATCCGGCCGACCTCGAGCAGGGTCGGCCCGTCGGTGCGTCGGGTGGACATCGAGGCCAGCGCCCTATTCGACGAACTCGACCTCGGTCGTCACGCCGTCCTTGGCGGCGGCGGCACCGACGACGGTACGGATGGCCGACGCCACCCGCCCCCGGCGGCCGATCACCCGACCCATGTCGTCGTTGTTGACCGTGACGTCGAGACGAACGCGGTCGCCGTTGGCGGTCGCCTCGATCGAGACGTCGTCGGGGTAGCTCACCACCGACTTGCAAAGGTGCAGCAGCACCGCCTCGGCGGTGGGGGCCGGCGAGTCGCTCACGCTTCGGACCCAGCCGTGGCGGCCGCCGGCTCGGCGGCATCGGCGTCGGGAGCGGCCGCAGCCGCCGCCGCAGCCTGCTGGGCCTCCAGGTCCTCGACCGAGGTGCCGCTGGTGTAGGCCTCCCAAGCGCCCGAGATCTCGAGGATCTTGCGGACCCGGTCGGAGGGCTGGGCGCCGTTGCGGAGCCAGCGCACCGCCTTGGCGTTGTCGATGAGGATCTCGGACGGGTCGCGTCGCGGGTTGTAGGTACCGACGATCTCGATGAAGCGGCCGTCTCGGGGCGAGCGCTGGTCGGCGGCGACCACTCGGTAGGTCGGCTGCTTCTTCTTGCCCATCCGCATCAGGCGGAGTCGAACGGCCACAGGCTTCTCTCTCTACGTCGGGAATCGTGAAACGGGGCGGGGTGGGAACCGTGAAATAGAACGACCATTGATCGTACCGGGATGGGCCCATCGCTCCACGTTGATCGCCCGATGACGGGGATCGAGCCTGGTCAGGACCGGGAATCGAACTCCTCGGCCAGCCGATCGAGATCGTCGGGATCGATCCGATCGAGCCCGGGAAGCATCAGCGGAGCCTTGGTCGACTTGGTCCCCTTGGGGGTGACCCGGCCGCCGCCCTTGGTGGCTCGCTTGCCGCCCGAGCCGGCCGCCACCCGACCCCCCTTGGGGGTGACCCGGCCGCCGCCCTTGGCCTTCTTCTTGTTCTTCCGGCCTCCGCCTTTGGCCTTCTTCGTGCCCATGCCCCCGAACCGCTTCATCATCTTCTGCATCTCGTTGAACTGGTTGACCAGTCCAGAGACCTGCGTGGGGTTCGTGCCCGAGCCCTTGGCGATGCGGGACCGTCGAGAGGCGTCGATGATCTTGGGATCGGCCCGCTCGGCCTTGGTCATCGAGCGGATGATGGCTTCGATCCGGCCGAGCTCCCGGTCGTCGATGTCGACATCGCGGACCTCCTTGGGCAACCCGGGCAACATGCCGACCAGGTTCTGCAGCGGGCCCATCTTCTTGAGCTGCTGCATCTGCTCGAGGAAGTCGTCGAGGGTGAACTGCCCCTCCAGGAGCCGAGCGGCGGCCTCCTCGGCCTCCTCCTGCTCGTAGGTCTGCTCGGCCTTCTCGATAAGGGTGAGCATGTCGCCCATGCCGAGGATCCGGTTGGCCATCCGGTCCGGGTGGAAGAGGTCGAAGTCCTCGACCTTCTCGCCGGTCGCGGCGAAGGCGATCGGCCGGCCGACCACCTCCTTCACCGAGAGGGCCGCGCCGCCGCGGGCGTCGCCGTCGAGCTTGGTGAGGATGACCCCGTCGAGCTCCAGCTTCTGATGGAACGCCTCGGCGGTGTTCACCGCGTCCTGGCCGGTCATGGCGTCGACCACCAGGAACGTGTAGTCGGGGTCGACGGCGAGGGAGATCTGGCGGACCTCCTCCATCAGCTCCTCGTCGATCGCCAACCGGCCAGCGGTGTCGACGATCACGACGTCGCGGCCGGCCGAGCGGGCCTCGTCGATCGCCGAGGCCGCGACCTGCACCGGATCGGTCGGCTCGCTGAAGACCGGCACCTCGATGCCCCGGCCGAGGGTCTCGAGCTGCTGGACCGCCGCCGGACGTTGGAGGTCGGCCCCGACGAGGAGAGGGTTACGGCCCTGGCTCTTGAACCACCGGGCGAGCTTGGCCGATGTCGTCGTCTTGCCCGAGCCCTGGAGCCCGGCCATGAGCACGACCGTCGGGGGCTTGGCGGCGTAGGAGATCGTGATGGTCTCGCCACCGAGGCTGTTGGTCAGCTCCTCGTTGACGATCTTGATGACCTGCTGGGCGGGGTTGAGGGCCTTGTGGACCTCCTCGCCGACCGCCCGCTCCTTGATCCGCTTCCGCAGGCCCTTGACGACGCTCAGGTTGACGTCGGCCTCGAGGAGGGCGACCCGGATCTCCTTCAACGCCTCGTCGACGTCGGCTTCGGTGAGGACGCCCTTCCGCCCCAGGCGGTTGAAAATGCCCTCGAATCTGTCGGTCAGCGCTTCAAACATGGCCTACCCATTGTAGGTGGCCCGGTCCGCCGCGCCCCGCGGCTCGCCGCTACTCGAAGAGGGCGTCGACGAACTCGGTCGGCTCGAAGTCGACGAGGTCGCCCACCTTCTCCCCGAGACCGACCAGCTTGACCGGGATCCCCAGCTCGGACTCGATGGCGAACACGATGCCCCCCTTGGCCGAACCGTCGAGCTTGGTCAGGACCACGCCGGTCACGTCGACCGCCTCGGTGAACACCTTGGCCTGCGACATCCCGTTCTGGCCGGTCGTGGCGTCGATGACCAGCAACACCTCCGACACGTGGCCCGGCTCCTTGCCGGCGACGCGGCGGACCTTGGCCAGCTCGTCCATGAGGTTCGACTTGTTGTGGAGACGGCCGGCGGTGTCGGCCAGGACGACGTCGCATCCCCGAGCCTTGGCCGCCTGGACCCCGTCGAAGATGACGGCGGAGGGGTCGCCCCCCTCGTTGCCCCGAACGATCTCCGCTCCAGCCCGCGACGCCCACATCGTCAGCTGCTCGGCGGCGGCGGCCCGGAAGGTGTCCCCGGCCGCCATCAACGGCTTGTGGCCATCCATGGCCAGCCGCTTCCCGACCTTGCCGATCGTCGTCGTCTTGCCGACCCCGTTCACCCCGACGAAGAGCCAGACATTGGTCTCGCCGTCGGCCAGGTTGAGCGAGCGGTCCTTGCCCTCGAGCTCCCGGTGCATCCGGGCCTTGAGCAGTTCGAGGACCGCGCCGCCGTCGTCGGCGCCGGAATCGGCCGCCTCGTCGCGGACGTCGGAGATCAGCGCCATCGACGTGGCGACCCCGACGTCGGCTTGAATCAGCGCCTCCTCCAGTTCCTCCCACTCGTCGTCGTCGATCTTCGACAGGCCGACCAACCCACCGAGGTATCCGGTGAAGGCCGAACGGGCCTTGCCCAACCGCTCGAAGAAGCTGGGGCGGACGATCGGCTCCTCGACGACCTCGACCTCTTCGACGACATCGACCTGGTCGACCTCCTCGACGACATCGACCTGGTCGAGATCGACGTCGTCGACCGGCTCGGCGACGTCCGGTGGGGCCTCGACGTCCGCCGGGGCGTCGAGCACGCTCGGATCGAGCGTCGGGGCCTCGACGGTCGGGGTCCGGGTGGCGACCGGACGATCGCCCGGTCGGGGCTCGAGCTCGACGTCGCCCCGCCGGGCCCGCACGGCGACGAAGGCGCCGACGGCGCCGGCCAGCACCACGACGATGAGGATGATCAGCAGCAGTGGGTCCATCGATTCGATCCTATGACCGATGGGCTGCGACCGCGGGCCGGAACGGGGGCCGGGCCGACGTCAGCTGACGAGGCGGGCGCCGATCGGCGCCCGGACCGCGGCCTGACCGACCGCGTCGGCCAGAGCGCTGAGCCCCGGCTCCTTCAGCGCGATCTCGCCGATGATGTTGAGCTTGATCGACCCGTCGGTGTGGGTGATGAGGGGATGCTCCCGGGTCACGCCGGTCTCGTGGTTGGCGACCAGGACCTCGTGGAGCTTCTCCCCTTCCCGAAGGCCGGTGAAGGTGATGTCGATGTTCTTGCCGCTCTGCTCGATGAGTCGCCGGGCCACATCGACGATCTTCACCGGTTCGCCCATGTCGAGGATCATGATCTCCCCGGGCTTGCCGATCGCTCCGGCCTGGAGCACGAGCCGGACCGCCTCGGGGATCGTCATGAAGAATCGGGTGACGTCGGGGTGGGTGACGGTCACGGGACCGCCCCGGGCGATCTGGGACCGGAAGGTCGGCAGGACCGAGCCCCGGCTCCCGAGCACGTTCCCGAATCGGACCGACAGGAACCGGAACCCGGTCTCGGCCGCGGCCTGGCTGGTCAACCGCTCGGCCAGGAGCTTGGTGGCGCCGAGAACGCTCGTCGGGTCGGCCGCCTTGTCGGTCGAGATGTTCACGAACTCGGTCACGCCGTGGCGGCGGGCGGCGTCGACCAGGTTGGCGCTGCCGAAGACGTTCGTCTTGACGCCCTCGGTGGGGTGCTGTTCGAGCAACGTCAGGTGCTTGAGGGCCGCGGTGTGGAACACGACGTCGAACCGGCCGTCGGCGAAGATCTGGTCGATGCGCTCGGCATCGCGGATGTCGGCCACGATCAAGCTCGGCGTGTCGAGCAGCGCCTTGCCCTCGATCGAGAGCTGAAGGGCGTGGAGCGCGCTCTCGTCACGGTCGAGCATGAACAGGGCGGAGGGAGCGAGCTGGGACAGCTGGCGGCACAGCTCGGAGCCGATCGAGCCGCCGGCCCCGGTGACCAGCACCCGACGTCCGGTGATGTAGTGGCCGATCATCTCCATGTCGACCCCGACCTCGGCCCGGCCGAGGAGGTCGGCGTCGGTCAGCTCCCGGATGTCGCCGATCTGGGCTCGCCCCAACAGCTCGGTCGTCGATGGCAGCACCCGCACCTCGAGCCCGGCCTCCCGTCCCAGCTCGTTGAGCTCGTTGATCAGCTTCGAGTTGGCGCTGGGAATGGCGATCAGGAGCACGTCGGCATCGACCCGGCGAGCGACGGCGCCGATGTCGTCGCGGGTGCCGAGGGCCTGGACCCCCATGATCGACCGACGGTCGTGGTTGTCGTCGAGGACCGCCACCGGCAGGTAGTCGGAGTGCGGATCTCGGAGCATGGCCCGAATGATCTGCTCGCCACCGTCGCCGGCGCCGAACACGATGACCCGCTTGCTGTTGGGGTTCCGGTTGCGGTTCCGGATGCGCTCGTAGACGAGGCGCCATCCGATGCGGGCGCCGAACATCACGACCAGGGCCAGCGGGAGGCCCATCGCTGCGGCCAGGGTCGGCACCGGCCGGTCGAGGACGAAGTAGTTGGCGATCAGCACGATCGGCGAGACGATCGCCCAGACCCGCAACGTGTCGGAGGCGTCGTCCATCGACCCCCGCCGCGACCGGCTGGGGTGGAACTGCGGCAGGCGGCCGACGACCAGGGTGGCGAGCGTGGCGACGACCACGAGAAGGATCAGGTTGCGCCACGGGACCTCGACCTGGGCGATCGAGAGGCGGGTGGCGGTGGCGGCGGCCAGGGCGATCAGCCACGCCGACGCATCGACCAGGAACAGGAGGAAGTACCGGAACCGCTCCGATGCGTTCACGAGCGCGACGAATTGACGCATGCTTGCCCTCCTGACCAGCCGCCGACGACGAAAGCCGGCATCTGGAACTTGTGAAGGGACCCGTCCTGGTGGTCCCCCGCCTACTGCGATCGAGGGTACCGGCCTCCCCGGCAGCGCCAAGGAGGGGATGTACCCAACCAGCTAGATCATTGTCGATTGCCGGTGGGCCAGTGGGCAGAGCGAGCTGGGTCGATCCACCCAGGGACTCAGCCGGGTCGAGCGTCGAGGGTCGCGTCGACCGCCAGGAGCTCCCCGTCGCGGATGAGCTCGACGACCACCACCTCGCCGGGGCGACGGGCGGCGACCAGGCCGGCCAACTCCTCGAAGGCGGTGACGGGGGCACCGTCGATCGCCACGATGAGGTCGCCGACCTCGATGCCGGCCACCTCGGCGGCGCTCCCCGGGGTGACCGAGGTCACCGACAGACCGGCCGCCCCATCGCCGGCCACGTCACCGGACACCCCGAGGAACCCGGCCTCGAACGGGAGCCCGGCGACGATGCGGTCGGCGACCCGGATCGCGGTCCCGATCGGCACGGCGAAACCGACGGCGTTGTCATTGGACACGATGTCGGCCTGGATCAACGTCACGATCCCGATCACCCGCCCGGTCCGATCGGCCAGCGCCCCGCCGGAGTTGCCGGGGTTGATCGGGGCGTCGGTCTGGATCATGGCGGTGTAGGCGTCACCGATCTGGACCGGTCGGTCGATACCCGAGACGATCCCTTGGGTCACGGTCTGCTGGAGCCGGAACGGCGAGCCGATGACGATCGCCGTCTGGCCGACCTCGGGCCGCTCGTCGAGGGCCAACGAGGCGATCGGCAACCCGTGGTCCGGACCGACCGAGACGACGGCGATGTCGACCTCGGGTTCCCGCCCGACGACCTCTCCGGCCAGGCGGCGACCGTCGCCGACCTGGACCACGACCGACGTGGCGTCACCCACCACGTGATGGTTGGTGATGATCAGCCCGTCGTCGTAGACCACACCGGAACCGGTGCCGGCGGTCGTCTCGAGCTGGACGATCGACGGTCCGAGGACCTCAGCGACGACCGTGGCCGGCTCCCGGCCCGGGTCGGACGGGATCTGGACCACCGGCACCGTGTCCACCGGAGGGGCTTCGACGGCGGCCGGTGGATCACCGGCGGACGCCTCGGCGGTGACCGGTGGCGAGCCGTCGAGGAGACGGCCGGCGGCGAACCCACCGCCGGTGAGGATGCCGCCGGCCACGAACGCCGCCAGGGTCCGCCACCCCCAGTCGCCCTTCGGTGATGGCGACGGCGGCCGGGATGGCGGTGGTGGCGGCGACGACGACGGCCGGACAGCGGACCCGCCGCTCGGACCGTCGACGACCGCGGGCGATGGCCCAGGGGGCGCAGGAACCGATTCGGCACGAGACGGCGCTCGGCGCAGGGCGGCCGGTGGCGGGCCGAGCCGAGACGGGCGGCCGGTCTCGCCCCCGTGGTTGCGGTCCTCGGTCGCCATGTGGGCCTCCTGTCCCGCCGCCAGGCTACCGACGGTGCGGTCGCCGGTTCCATCCCGTCGCTCGCCCCCCTCGTCACCGCACCGGCTCGCGTGGGGTCGGCCCATCGGCCGGACGGTCAGGACGGCATGGGACGGGGCAGCGTGAGGCTGAAGGTCGACCCCTCCCCCACCGCCGATACCAGCGAGACGTCACCGCCGTGGCGCCGGGCGACCTGGCGGACGATGCTGAGGCCGAGCCCGAGCCCGCCGCCGGTTTCGGAACCCCGCCAGAAGCGCTCGAAGACGGCGTCGTGGTGCTCGGTGGGAATCCCCGGCCCTTCGTCGATCACCGACACCACCGCGAGGTCCCGCTC
The DNA here is from genome assembly GCA_965262175.1 of Acidimicrobiales bacterium. Taxonomy (GTDB): domain Bacteria; phylum Actinomycetota; class Acidimicrobiia; order Acidimicrobiales; family SZUA-35; genus CADEDH01. The sequence continues at coordinate 962,766 of CBDHES010000002.1, forward strand.
GGCCTTCACCACCAGCTCGACCGTCGTCTCCTCGGGTGCCAGCCGCACGGCGTTGACCACGAGGTTGGTGACCGCCCGGCGGATCGCCGCCTCGCTGCCCTTGACCACGAGCGTGCCGTCGTCGATCCCGGACCCGACCGAGACCAGGAGGGTCAGGTCCCGCCGGGCGGCGCTCGCTTCGAGCTCGGCGGCCACGTCGTGGACCAGAGCCACCAGGTCGACGTCGGCCTGGGCGGTGGCCGGGACCCCCTGGCGGGCCTGATGGATCAGCTCATCGACGATGTGGCCCAGCCGTTCGCTCGACCCGTGGGCGACCCCGACCGCCCGTCGCAGCTCGTCGACCGAGGCGTCGGGGTCGTCGAGGACGAGTTCGAGGTTGGTCCGGGTGACGGCCAGCGGGTTGCGAAGCTCGTGGGAAGCGTCCTGGACGAACCGTCGCTGGTCGTCGAACGACGCCTCGAGCCGATCGAGCATGGCGTCGAAGGTGTCGGCTAGCTCCTTCAGCTCGTCGTCGGGGCCCCGGAGGGCGATCCGTCGGGACAACTCGGTCCCCGAGATGTCCCGGGCGACGCCGACGATCCGTCCCATCGGGCGCAGCGTCCATCCGGCGAGGAGCCAGCCACTGCCGAACGCGACGACGGCCAGCACCGCCAGGCCGACCAACGACGCCCGGCGCAGCTCGTCGAGCGAGTTCCGGTAGGCCTGCCGCTCGAAGGCCTCATAGAACGCCATCTGGAACTCGCCGGGATCGACGAAGCCGAACGGCGTCTCGAACTCCTCGCCGGTCACCTGATCCCGGATGACGAGCGGCTGGCCCCGGACGATGATCGGCTCGTCGAGCCGTCGGGTCTGCCAGACGAGCAGGGTGACGATGAGAATGGCGCCGGCGGCGAACACCGCCAGTGAGTAGGCGAGCGCCAACCGGAACCGGATCGACTGGGCCCACCGCGGCATGTCAGCTCGATTCGTCGGTCGGGTCGTCGCCCGGGTCGGGGGCGGCACCGGGTCCGGAATCGACCAGCCGGTAGCCAGAGCCGATCACCGTCTCGATGAGCTGATCGCCGGCCACGGCCGACAGCTTGCGGCGCAGCGTCCCCACCGTCACCCGGGCGGTGTTGGTGAACGGGTCGACCATCTCGTCCCAGACGTGCTCCAGCAGCCGCTCTTGGGACAGCACCTCGCCCGGATGGCTCATGAAGTACCGCAAGAGGGCGAACTCCTTGGTCGTGAGCTCGATGGGAGCACCGTCCCACGCCACGTCGCGACGGGCGGTGTCGAGCCGGAGCGAGCCGACCGTGAGCACCGAGTCGGCACCCGAAGTCTCCCGCCGTAGCAGCGTACGGACCCGGGCGGAAAGCTCTCGTAAAGCGAAGGGCTTGACGAGGTAGTCGTCGGCGCCGTCGTCGAGCCCGGCGACCCGGTCGTCGACATCGTCCCGGGCGGTGACCATCAGCACCCGGGTCGCCGGATCGAACTGCTCGTCGGTCCGGATCAGGCGGCACACCTCCCGCCCATCGATGTCGGGGAGGTTGAGGTCGAGGGTGACCAGGTCATAGCCGGTGACCATCAGCCGGTCGAGGGCCGCCTGGCCGTCGCCGGCCACGTCGACGGCGTACCCCTCGCGGCGCAGCGAGGCGGCCACCGCCTCGGCCAGTTCCGCTTCGTCCTCTACCACCAGGATCCTCATCGGGTAGCCAGGCTAGAGCCGGCGCCCGGCGCCAGCCGGGTTCGGGATCAGCCTCGGCTGCCGGTGCGGAGCACCGTGGCGCTGGCCACCAGGTCGGCGACCTGGCCCGGCGCCGAGAAGAACGGGCAGTGGCCGGTGTCGAGGGTCGCCAGGTGGGTGGCGGCCCGCCCCCGGGCGATCTGGTTCCGGACGAGCCGGTTGCCCATCCGGTGCGCCCGGCGACGACCGATGACCCGGTCGGCCCGGCCGGCGACGAAGGTCGCCTCCTTGGTCTCCCATGCCGGGTTGATGGCCGGGGTCCGATGGATGGCGGCCGTCGACGGTCGGAGCAACGCCTCCTTGGACGCCGCCCGGTCGGGGTCCAGGTCGTTGTAGAGAAGCCGGGCGGCCCGAGCCGGGCGAGCGGTCATCCGCCCGTCGGCCTGATGGGAGACCGCCGGCTCCCGCCCGCCGGTCAGGTCGAGGACCGATTGGCCGGGACGGGGGCAGTAGGCCGCCAGGTAGACGAGACGTTCGACCCGGTCGTGGTTCCCGGCTTCGCTGATCACCATGCCGCCGTAGCCGTGACCGCAGAGGGTCACGGCGCCGTCGAGCCCGTCGAGCAGGTCGAGGACGGCGGCAACGTCATCGGCGAAGCCGGGAAGGTCGGCGGCACCGTCCAGGCCGGTCCGGTCGACCGGGTCGGTGCTGGGGAGCGTGAGGCTCGCCCACGGCACCCGCCGCACGTCGAGCTCGGCCGTCACCTCGGACCAACATCGTTCGTCGTGCCACGCCCCGTGGACCAGCACCACCGTGTTCGGAGTGGATTCCATCGTTCGAGATTCGCGCGCCGTGACGTATCGATCGTGACTTTCGACGCACTTTCCGCCGCTGCGGGTTCACTGGTCGTGGAGCAGGCGAAGATTGGGTCACCGCCGACCGACTCGTGGAGGACCATGACCACCAACCAGGAAGCAGCGCGAGAGCTCGAGCGGGTCCTGTTCGAGATCAAGCGGGTGATCGTCGGTCAGGACCACATGGTCGAACGGCTGCTGGTGGCCCTCCTGGCCCGGGGCCATGTGCTGCTCGAGGGTCTGCCCGGTCTGGCCAAGACCCTGGCGGTGTCGACCCTGGCCCAGGCGACCGGGGGGACCTTCGTCCGGCTCCAGTTCACCCCCGACCTGCTCCCCTCCGATCTCGTGGGGACCCGGATCTGGCGGTCGGGCGACGAGCGGTTCGACATCGAGTGGGGGCCGGTCTTCGCCAACCTCGTCCTGACCGACGAGATCAACCGGGCGCCGGCCAAGGTGCAGTCCGCCCTGCTCGAGGTGATGGCCGAGCGGCAGGTGTCGATCGGGGGCACCACCCGCCCGCTCCCCGATCCGTTCCTCGTGCTCGCCACCCAGAACCCGGTGGAGTCCGAAGGGGTCTACACGCTGCCCGAAGCCCAGCGGGACCGCTTCCTGATGAAGGTGATCGTCGGGTACCCCTCCCCCGACGAGGAGATGGAGATCATCCGCCGGATGGGGGTGTCGGCTCCCGAGGCCGATCAGGTGCTGACGCTCGAAGAGGTGACCCGACTCCAGAAGCTGGCCGACGAGGTCTACGTCGACACCGCCATCGCCCAGTACGCGGTCGATCTGGTGATGGCGACCCGAGAGCCGGCCTACCGTCAACTTCCCGATCTCGAGCCGCTGATCGACTTCGGGGTCAGCCCCCGGGCGTCGCTGGGGCTGGTCGCCGCCTCCCGGGCGCTGGCGCTGCTGCGCGGCCGGAGCTACGTGGTACCCCAGGACACCTTCGACGTCGCCCGCGACGTTCTGCGGCATCGGCTCATGTTGAGCTACGAGGCGCTGGCCAAGGGCCTCGGACCCGACGACGTGCTCAACCGGATCCTGGCCACCGTCCCCGCCAGCTCGATCTCGCCGATCGAGATCGAGCGACGGGCCGTCGGGTCCCGGGACGCGTCGGCCGGCAACGGCACGGCCGGGGCGCCAGCCGCCGCCAAGGCCCGGATCGAACCCCCCGCCCCGGCCCCGCCGTCGAGCCCGGCACCCCCATCGAGCCCGGCACCCCCATCGACTCCGGCCCCGCCTTCGACCCCAGCACCCCCATCGAGCCCAGCTCCCCCGTCGACCGCCACCCCGCCGTCGGCGGTGAGCTCGGCCGGCGGTGGCGGCCGGACGACGACGAGCGGCGACCGGGCGGCGACCTCGCTCCGGTGGGGTGAGCCCCTGGCCGGTCGAGCCCCGACGCCGTCGACGCCGGACCCGACCTCCGCTCCGACCGACGACACGACGGCCGAGCCCTCGGCACCGGGGGCCGGAGCGCCCGCCGATCGCCCGGCGGCACCAAGCGACGACGCCTCGTCCGATGGGGACGAGGCGGCCGGGTCCCGGCCCGACGTCGGGGCACCGAACCCCGCCACCGTGCTCGACCAGGTGACCAGCAAGTTGCCGGCGAATCCCCGCCCCCATCCCGAGCCGTCGTGATCCCCGGCCCGGAGTCCGATCCCCGAGATCGGGCGGTTCGCCCGTGAGTCGACCCGCTTCGACGCCGCCGGAGGGACCTGCCGGTCTCGGCGCCTTCAGCCCCGAGACCCGAAACCTGCTCCGCCGTCTCGAGCTGGAGGTCACCCGCCGGCTCGACGGGCTCCTCCACGGCGACCATCGGGGCCTCGTACCCGGTCACGGCTCGGAGCTCGGCGAGACGAGGCGCTACGCCCCCGGCGACGACGTCCGCCGGATCGATTGGAACGTGACGGCCCGGTTGTCCGAGGCCCACATCCGGGAGACGATCGCCGAACGGGAGCTGCAGACCTGGCTGGTGGTCGATCGCTCGCCCCGACTGTCCTACGGCACGGCCCTGGCCGAGAAACGGGAGCTCGTCCTGGCGGCGGCGGCCGCCGTCGGGTTCCTCACCAACCGGGACGGCAATCGAATCGGTGCGGTCTTCGCCGGACCTTCGGTCCCGGTCGATGGCCCGACCACCAAACCTGGGCCGGGGCATGATCTCCGCCCGCCCCGGGGGTCGCGGCGCCACTTCCTGAGGATCATGGCCGAGATCGCCGAGCACGACGCACCCGACGGGGTCGGGGTGACCGATCTCCGCCAGGCCCTCGTCCTCCTCGACAGCGTGGCCAAGCGCCGCGGCCTGGTCGTGGTGATCTCCGACTTCCTGGTGACCGAGGGGTGGGAGCTGGCCATCCGGATCCTGGCCCGCCGCCACGAGGTGCTGGCCATCCAGATCACCGACCCGCGGGAGCGGGAGCTCCCCGACGTGGGCGTGGTCCTCCTCGAAGACCCGGCGACCGGCGCCCAACGGGAGGTGGCCACCCAGCGCCGCTCGGTGCGGGAGGCGTTCGCCACCGCCGCCGCCGAGCGCCAGGACCGGATCGCCGAGACGCTGCGGACGGCGCGGGTCGACCATGTCGTCCTGTCGACCGACCGGCCCTGGCTCGACGACCTCGTCCAGTTCGTGGCCGCCCGCAAGCACCGTCTGGGCCGGGTCCCGGTGCGGCGATGACGTTCCTCTCCGCCTGGCGCCTGTGGTTCCTGCTGGCGGTCGTCGCCCTGGCCGTCGGCTACGTGCTGCTCCAACGGCGACGCAACCGGTACGCCCTACGGTTCAGCGCCGGCGACCTGTTCGACAGCGTCGCTCCCCGAACCCCGGGGTTCCGGCGCCACGTCCCGGCCGGGGTCTTCCTGCTGTCGTTGGCGGTGCTGGTGACCGCCTTCGCCCAACCGGCCCGGACCGTCCGGGTGCCCCGGGAACGGGCGACGGTGATCGTGGCCATCGACGTGTCGCTGTCGATGCAGGCCCCCGATGTGGAGCCCAACCGGCTGGAGGCGGCGCAGGAGGCGGCCAAACGGTTCATCGACGAGTTGCCGGGAACGCTGAACGTCGGCGTGGTCTCCTTCGCCGGCTCGGCGGCGGTGCTGGTGCCCCCGACCCAGGACCGGTCGGCCGCCGACACCGCGATCGACAACCTCCGCCTGGCCGAGTCGACGGCGATCGGCGAGGCGATCTTCACCTCGCTCGACGCGCTGGCCAACGCCCCCCGGGACGAGACCGGGGAGCTCCCGCCGGCTCGCATCGTGTTGCTGTCCGACGGGGAGACGACCGTCGGCCGACCCGACCGGGAGGCGGTGGCAGCCGCCGTCGACGCCGGGATCCCGGTCTCCACGATCGCCTTCGGCACACCGTTCGGGCTCATCGTCTACGACGATCCGGAGACCCCGGTCATCGAGAACGACCGGATCCCGGTACCGGTCGGCGACGACAACCTGCGAGAGATCGCCGAGGGAACCGGCGGCACCTTCTTCAGCGCGTCGACCTTGGAGGAGCTGGATGCCGTCTACGACGACATCGGCTCGGCGATCGGGTTCGAGGAGGTCCCCCGGGAGATCACCGACTGGTTCGTCGGCCTGGGGATCGTGCTGCTGGCGTTGGCGTCCGGCTTCAGCCTGCTCTGGTTCCAGCGCCTGCCCTGAACCGGTGGGCGGTCGGGGCGGTCAGGGGTTGACGGCCGCCGCTTCCCGTTCGAGGTCGATCACCGGCTCGCCGGTTCGTCGGCCTTCGACCTTCTCGCTGACGACCTTCGACGAACCACCCGGCTTCATCGTGACGCCGTAGAGCACGTCGGCGGCCTCCATCGTCCGCTTCTGGTGGCTGACGATGATGAGCTGGGCGTCGGCCCGGAAGTCCTCGACGAGCGACAGGAACCGGCTGAGGTTGACGTCGTCGAGGGCCGCCTCGACCTCGTCCATCACGTAGAACGGAGACGGTCGGCTCCGGAACACGGCGAAGAGGAACGTGAGGGCGACGAGCGAGCGCTCGCCACCGGAAAGCAGCGACAGCTTCTTCACGTTCTTGCCCGACGGCTTCGCCTCGATCTCGATCCCACAGTCGAGCAGATCGTCGGGGTCGGTCAGGGTCACCGCCCCCTTGCCACCGGGGAACAGCGTGTCGAACAGATCGACGAAGTTGGTGGCGACGTCGGCGTAGGCGGCGGAGAAGACGCTCACGATCTCGCCGTCGATGGACCGGATCAGGGTGTTGAGGTCCTTCCGGGCGGTCTTGACGTCGTTCAGCTGGCCGTCGATGAACTCGTGACGCTCCTTGAGCGTGTCGTACTCCTCGAGGGCCAACGGGTTGATGGGGCCGATCAGCTTCAGCTCCCGTTCGAGGTCTCGGACCCGGGCCTGGGGGTGGGGATCCGACCGTCGTCGCCGGGTGGGATCTCGGGCTGCTCGACGGCCATGGCCGCGTCGGGCTCCACCTCCAGCTCCCGGCGGAGGGCGTCGGTCAGGGCTTCGAGCTTCACCCGGTTCTCGGTCTCGTCGACCTCCAACCGGCTCCGCCGCTCCCGGAGCTCGATCAGCTCCCGTTCGGCCCGCTGCCGCTCCGACCGGCGGGCGGTCAGCTCCGCCGAGACCGCCTGCGCCGCCTCGGACTGGATCCGCTGCTCGGCCGCCAGCAGCTCGATCCACCGATCGAGCTCGTCCGACCGGGCCCCCAACCGGGCGCCGAGGTCGTCGATCTCGGCCAGGGCGGCCTCGATCGCTTCCCGGCGGACCCGGGCCTGATCCCGTTCATGGGTGAGGCGGACGAGCCGAGCCTCGGTCTCGGTCTGGCGAGAGGTCAGAAGCTCCCGCCGCTGATCGATGGCGGCCGCCTTGACCTCCAGCTCCCGCCGGGACTCGGCGGCGGACCGGACCCGCTCCTCGAGCGACGCCCGGGACATCGTCAGCGCCTCGACCCGGTTGAGATACTCGGCCTCCTCGTTCTCCACCGCAGGCAGCTCGGTCCGCAGGCGCTCGGCGGCGGCGGCATCGGTCCGCTGCTGCTGGGCGGCGGTCCGGCGCTGCTCCTCGAGACGTTGCCGGTCGTCGTCGAGCTGGACGAGCGCCTCGGCGCTGCGGTCCCGAGTGGCGACCGCCGATTCCAGCGCCGCTCCGGTCGCCCGGAGGGCGTCGTCGGCCTCCCGGGCCGCCCGTTCGGCGCCGGACAGCTCGTCGCGGGCGGCCTTCAGCGCAGACGCGGCCGATTCGGCGGCTTCCCGGGCGTGGAGGGCGGCGCTCTCAGCCTCCTCGAGGGCGGCGCCGGTCGCTCCGGTGCCCCCGACCCCGATCCGCCAGCCGCCGGGCCCGAAGCGGTCGCCCCGCCGGGTGACGACGATCCGGCCCGGATCGGCCAGGGCGAGATCCATCGCCTGGCGCCAGTCGCCGTCGACGGCCACCGCCCCGGCCAGCAGCGCGTCGAGCACGGGGTCCAGGTCGGCCCGGCGGGCGGTCACCCGCCCCCGGATCGGGGTGGCCGTCACCCCGGGGACCGTCGGCATGGTGTCGAGACCGTCGGCGAGAGGTCGGGCGGGGCCCTGGGTTCGGGCCAGGGCGAGCACCGCCCCCGACAGGTCCCGACCGTCGAGCGCGGCGAGCGCTGCGGCGGCGTTGGCCGGGCTGTCGACGACGACCGCAGCCAGGGCCTCGCCGGCGGCCGCCTCGACCGCAGACTCCCAGCCGTCGTCGATCCCCACCAGGTCGAGGAGGGTGCCGACGTAGCCGTCGGCATCGGCCAGGGCGTCGGCCCCGGCCCGGGCTCGGGCCTCGTCGAGGGCCTGGGTCAGGGCATCGCGCCGGGCCTGCCAGCGGCTGGCCTCGGAGTCGGCCTCCCGTCGAGCCTCGGTCCGCTCCTCGACCAACCGGTCGAGCCGATCCCGGTCGGCGGTGGCGGCGGCCGCGGCGTCCCGGGCCTCGGGGCGCTCCCGCTCCATCCGGTCGATCGTGGCCGCGGCGGCGTTCCGGTCGTTGGTGGCGGCCGCCCGGCGGGTCTCGATGGCCTCCAGCTGCCGGTCGACCCGCTCGAGCTCGGCGCCGCTGCGCTCGGCGGCCCGACCGAGCGCCTCCAGCTGGGCCCGGAGCTCGGGGGCCCGGGTCGGCTTGGGCGCCAGCTCGTCGCCCCACTCGGTGTCGAACGTGAGCTGCTCGCTGCTGAGACGGGACTCGACCTCTTCGAGGTGGGCGAACTGGGGTCGCAGCTCCCGCGCGTCGGCATCGACGACCCGCAGCTCACCGGCGAGGCGGGCCGCTTCGGCTTCGAGGTTGGCCACCAGGCCATCGTCGACCGCCGACTGGAGCTCCCCCTCCAGACGACGGCGGCGCTCCCCGATCACGTTGTGCTGGCCGCGGATCCGCTCCCGGAGCCGCTGGGCCCGGCTGGCGACGTCGGCCACGTCCGACGCGCCGAGGGCGGCCAACGACGCCTCGCGCTCCAGGACCTGGGCGTCGAGGGTCGCCAGGGTGCCGTTGATCCGCTCCTCGGCTTCCGTGCTCGAGCGCTGATCCCGCTTGATCGTCTCCAGGCGACCGGTGAGGGCGGCGATCTCCCGGCCCGCCAGGTGGACCTTGAGCACCTGGAGCTCGGCGACCAGCTCGCCGTGACGCTGGGCCGCCGCCGCCTGCTTCTCGAGGGGTCGGAGCTGGCGACGGACCTCGCGGAGCAGGTCCTGGAGCCGTTGCAGGTTCTCCTCGGTGGCCGCCAGCCGGCGCTCCGCTCGCTCCTTGCGCTTGCGGTACTTGAGGACGCCGGCGGCCTCCTCGATGATCGCCCGCCGATCGGTCGGCTTGGCGTTGAGGACGTCGTCGATCCGCCCCTGGGAGATGATGATGTGCTGCTGACGACCGACCCCGGAGTCGCTCAGCAGCTCCTGGATGTCGAGCAACCGGCACGACACCCCGTTGATGGCGTAGTCGGAGTCGCCGCTGCGGAACAGGGTCCGGCTGATCGTCACCTCGTTGAACTCGATGGGGAGCTCGCCGTCGTTGTTGTCGATGGTCAGCGACACCTCGGCCCGGCCGAGGGGCTTGCGGGAGGCCGTCCCGGCGAAGATGACGTCGTCCATCTTCTGGGACCGGACCGACGTCGGGGCCTGGGCGCCAAGCACCCAGGCCATGGCGTCGACCACGTTGGACTTGCCGCTCCCGTTTGGGCCGACGACGACGGTGATACCCGGTTCGAGATCGAGGCTGGCGGTGTCGGCGAACGACTTGAAGCCCTTGATCGTCAGGGTCTTGAGGAACACCGACACGAGACTACCGCCCGGTCCCGGGCACCTGGGGGCTTCTCGTCCCGGTGCCGGTGGGCGCAGCGGCACCGGTGGCGCCTAGTGTCGGAAGATGACCCCATCGGAGATCGTCACCTCGTTCATCGCCGCCATCGAGGCCAAGGACCTCGACCGGGCCGCCGAGCACGTCTCGGCCGACGTCTACTACGAGAACATCCCGATCGGGGGCATGACCGGGCCCGACGACATGAAGAAGTTCTTGGCCCCGCTGCTCTCCGGCGACGATCCGGTCGAGTTCGAGGTGCTGCGCCAGGTCGGCGACGACACGACGGTGATGAACGATCGCATCGACCGGATGACCGTCCGGGGCCGCCGCATCGAGCTGCCGGTGGCCGGCGTGTTCGAGGTCGCCGACGGCAAGATCACCCTGTGGCGCGACTTCTTCGACGAGGCCACGTTCAACCGCCAGCTGGCCGGCGAGGACTGACCGCCGACCCGCTGCCATCCACCTGAGGGGGACCACATGACCACCGCCATCCTTGCCGACATCCGGGTACTCGACTTCGGCCGATACATCGCCGGGCCGTGCCTGGCAACCCACCTCGCCGACCTGGGGGCCGACGTCATCCGCATCGAGAAGGTCGACGGCTCCGAGGATCGGTTCATGACCCCGGTCGCCGACGACGGCGCCGGTGCCCTGTTCCTCCAACTGGGCCGGAACAAGCGGGGCCTGACGCTCAACCCGACCCGACCCGACGGGGCCGAGGTCCTGCGTCGACTGGTGGCGGGGGCCGATGTGGTGGTGGCGAACATGCCCCCGGCGGGGCTGGTGGCGATGGGGGTCGACTACCCGTCGCTGACCGCCATCAAGCCCGACATCATCCTCGCCACCAACAACGTGTTCGGGTCGGGCGGACCGTGGAGCGAGCGGGTCGGGTTCGATGGCCTGGCCCAGGCGATGTCGGGGGCGGCGGCCATGTCGGGCCCGGCCGACCACCCGACCCGGTCGTCGGCCCCCTTCGTCGACTTCTGCTCGGCGACGCTCGGGGCGGTGGCGGTGCTGGCCGCCCTCCGCCATCGGGACGCCACCGGCGAGGGCCAGGTGGTCGAGACCGCCCTGTTGAAGACGGCGATGATGATGATGGACGGGACCCTGATCGAGCAGGCCCTGCTCCGACCCGACCGGGATTCGACGCACAACCGGGGCCAGACCGCAGCCCCGAGCGACTACTTCCGATGCCGAGACGGCTACCTGGCCGCAGCGGTGATCGGCGCGCCGCTGTTCGACCGGTGGTGCAAGCTGGTCGGCCGACCGGAGCTGGTCGACGACGAGCGGTTCGCCGACGACATCGGCCGGGGCGATCACCGGGACGAGCTGTGCGCCATCATGGACGACTGGTGCCGGGACCGGACCGTGGCCGAGGCCCTCGACGCCCTGGCCGAGCTGAAGGTCCCGGCGGCCCCGGTCTACCGACCCCAGCAGGTGCTCGACGATGAGCACGTGGCGGCCATCGGGTTCCTCCAACCGATCGACTACGACGGTGGGCTCCCCCAGCCGGCCCCGATCACCCGGTTCCCGGTCGACATGTCGGCCGCCGACACCTCGATCCGCCGCCCGGCCCCGACGCTGGGCCAACACACCGACGAGATCCTCGCCGAGTTGGGCTACGACGCCGACGAGATCACGGCCCTCCGAGCCGACCGGGTCGTCTGATCGGCGGCGAGCACCTGCTGGGGTCGGCGGGCCACCGGCCCGAAGGCTCGCCTGATGATCAGGCGACGGTGGCCCCGGGGGCGATGGTGGGCGGGGCGGCGTTCAGGCGGTCCTTGGCGAACCCGGCGGCTTCCTGGTAGCGCCGCATGAAGGCGGCCCGCTCGACGGCCGGGTAGACCTCGTCGATGTCGTCGAAGATCCCACCGCACCGGGCGTCGAGCTCGACGAGCAGACCGAACGGGCCCGCCCCCCGGTTGCGCAGCACCACGGCCGAGACCTCCTCGCAGAGTTGGGCGTCGTAGGCGGCCAGGGCGTCGCCGGTCACCCCGTGATCGATCATGGCCGCCCCCAGCACCCGGGCGTCGACGATGGCCTGGCTGGCACCGTTCGAGCCGGTGGGGAACATGACGTGGGCGGCGTCGCCGAGGAGGGCCGTGTTGCCGTCGACCCATGTCGGGATCGGGTCCCGGTCGATCATCGGGATCTCGAAGACCTCGTCGGCCCCCCGGAGCATCGCCTGGATGTCGACCCAGTCGTAGTCCCAGCCGTCGAAGTGGTGGATGAAATCGTCGATCTCGACCCGCTTGGTCCAGTCGCCCTCGGCCAGTCCGCCGGCGTTGTCGAAGGTGACCTCGGCGATCCAGTTGATGTCGGCCAGACCGGTGACGGGATCCGGCGGCGAGATGGGGTAGAACACGACCCGGTGGCGGTGGGTCCCGAGCCCGACGAACGACGCCCCGGTCCGGATGGGGACCCCCGGCGTCGTCCCCCGCCACATGATGGCCCCGTTCCAGTGGACCGGCGGCTGGTCGGGATGCATCTGGGCCCGGACCGCGGAGTGCAACCCGTCGGCTCCGATCAGGAGGCGGCCGGGGAACTCGAGGGGGTGGCCGTCGCGGTCGGCGGCGATCACCGTCACCCCGGCGCGGTCGGGACGGCGACCGTCCCGGTGGTTGCGGTAGCCGGTGACCCGAACCCCGGTCCGGATGGCGTCGGGCCCCAGGCGGTCGAGGACGGTCCGGTAGAGCAGCATCTGGAGCCGACCGCGATGGGCCGAGTACTGGGGCCATCGGTAGCCGGCGGCGAGTCCCCGGGGCTCGGCGTAGACATCGGAGCCGTTGAGCCCGACCAGCGCCCACTCCCTGGCTGGCAGCCCGATCTGGTCGAGCTGGTCGGCGCCGATTCCCAGGTCGTTCAGCTCCCGCACCGCGTTCGGTTGGAGGTTGATGCCAACCCCGAGCGGCTTCAGCTCGGCGACCGACTCGAGCACGATGCACGGCACACCGATCTGATGCAGCGTCAGGGCGGTGGCCAGCCCGCCGATGCCGCCACCGGCGATGACGACCGGCGACGGGTCGTGGTCGTTGGATGGGTTCGACACGGGCCTGGCTCCTGATCCGGGGGATACCTCTCGACGCCGGACGCTACCCAAGACCGGACCTCGGCACCGAGGTGGGACGGGTCGGTGCGGTCGCCGGGTAGCGATCACCGTGCAGGAAACGTAAGCTCGCCAGGTTCACTAAGGAGAACGATTCTTATTCTTGCGGCGACCCTTGAGGCTGGTGCGGCCTCCGACCATCTGACGATCGACCACCTCCGGGTCGAGATCGGCGACGCGGTCGCGGTCCGCGACGTCTCGCTGGCCGTGCGACCGGGGTCGGTCCACTGCCTCGTCGGCGATTCGGGCAGCGGCAAGACGCTGACCTCGCTGGCCTCGGTGGGCCTGCTCCCACCGCAGGCGACCGCCTCGGGATCGATCCGTCTGACCGGGGTCGACCACGAGCTGCTCGATCTCGACCAGCGCCGATGGAGCTCGATTCGGGGCTCGTCGATCGGCTACGTGGGACAGAACGCGCTCGGCTGCCTCCACCCGGCCTACCGGATCGGGAGTCAGCTGGTCGAGACGATCCGACGCCACCGGCGGCTGCCCCGACACGAGGCCCGGGCACTGGCCGTCGAGGAGTTGGCCGCGGTCGACCTCCCGAACCCCGAGCGGATCGCCCGCTCCCATCCCGCCCACCTCTCGGGCGGCATGTGCCAGCGGGTCGCCCTGGCCCTCGCGCTCTGCAACCGCCCGTCGGTCCTCGTCGCCGACGAGCCGACGACCGCCCTCGACGACGACACCCAGGGTCACGTGTTGGCCCTCCTCCGGGACCGGGTCGAGCGCGACGGACTCGGGGTGCTGCTGATCACCCACGACCAACGGGTGGTCGACCAGATGGCCGACGAGGTGACCACCATCGTCGACGGGGCAACGGGCCCCTCGACGGAGCCGCCACCCGAGACCTCGCCGGAGGCGCTACCCGAAGCCCGGCCTCGTCGCCGACCGGCGACGACCGACGACGCAGGCGCGCTCGACCAGGACGGCGAGGGTGGCGACGACACCGTCCTGGAGATCGTCGGCGTCGGGAAGACCTACCGGTCGACCGAGCGTCGGGGGCGGCCCTCGACCGCCGTCCTCCAGGACGTGACGCTCTCGGCGGCGGCCGGGACGACGATCGGACTGGTCGGCCGGTCCGGGTCGGGGAAGACGACGCTGGCCCAGATCGTGGCCGGCGTGCTGGCGCCGACCGAGGGCTCGGTTCGGATTGGCGGGCGGCCGATCACCGGCGCCGACCGTGTCGACCGGGTCGAGAAGGCGGGCCTGGTCCAGTACGTGTTCCAGGACCCGTTCGGGTCGCTCAATCCGAGGCGGTCGGCCCTGTCCCAGGTGGCCGAGCCTCTGATCGCTGCCGGTCGGCCGACCACCGAGGCCCGGGACCGGGCCCGAGAGCTGTTGACCGAGGTCGGGTTGACGCCGGCGCAGATCGATCGCCGACCGACCGCCCTCTCCGGCGGTCAGTGCCAGCGGGTCGGCATCGCCCGGGCCCTGGTACGCCGGCCGGCTGTGGTGGTGCTCGACGAGCCGGTATCGGCCCTCGACTGGTCGATCCGAGCCGAGATCCTGACCATCCTCCACGACCTCCAGGACGCCACCGGCGCGGCCTACCTGTTCATCTCCCACGAGCGGTCCCTGATCGACCGTGAGAGCGACCGGATCTACACCGTCGCCGACGGGACCGTCCGCCCGGTCTGACCATCACCCTGCACACCCAAGGAGAAGACCAACCCATGCGACGTACCACCTCGCCTCTGGCCCTCCTGGCCATGATCCTGGCGCTCGCCCTCTTCGCCGCCGCCTGCGGTGGCTCCGACGACGACTCGAGCGCCGACAGCGACAGCGACCCCGAAGCCCCAGCGACCCGGGACGACGACGCCAATATCGATGCCGACGCCGATACCGACGCCGACGAGGACGCCTCGGACGCCACCGATGAGGAGGGCGCCATCCTCCGGGTGGCGTTGCAGTTCGCGCCGGACTCCGGCCTGGCCATCGAGTCCGACGACGCCTCGATCCTGGTCAAGGCGGCCGTCGTCGAGGGGCTTGTCCGCTCCGACGCCTCGGGCGAGCCGGTGCCGGCCCTGGCCGAGTCCTGGGAGCGAATCGACGACACGACGTGGGAGTTCGCCCTCCGCCCCGATGTCACGTTCCACGATGGCTCGGCCTTCGACGCCGCTGCGGTCGAGACGGCCATCACCTACATCACCAACGTGGCGGCTCCACCCCGCAGCCTCAGCGGACTGGAGCTGTCGACCGAGATCGTCGATGACCTGACGGTCCGGATCATCACCTCCGACCCGGATCCGATCCTGCCGCTCCGGCTGTCGAGCCGGTCGATGGCCATCCTCGCTCCGGCCGCCTACGACTCGGAGCCGACCGCCCCGATCGGGACCGGCGCCTTCACCGTGACCGACTTCAGCCCGCCCGATTCGCTCACGGTCGAGCGGTTCGACGACTACTGGGGCGGACCGGCCCAGCTCGACGGCGCCATCTTCCGGTTCCTGCCCGACGCCGGCTCCCGCGCCGCGGCCATCCGGGCCGACGAGGTGGACGTGGCCGACGGCATCGCCATCCCCGACCTCCAGGCCATCGAGGACGACGCCGACGTCGAGCTGATCCGGTTCAGCCTTCCCCGTACCGCCACCCTGTACGCCAACACGGCCAGCGGCGCGATGTCGGACCCGACGGTGCGTGAGGCCATCAGCCTGGCCATCGACGAGGTGGCGATCGCCGATGGGCTGCTGGAGGGCCAGTTCGCCCCCGCCTTCGGGTACTTCGGCGAGGAGAACGCCTGGGCACCCCAGGGCGAGCCCGACCCGGATGATGCCGTCGAGCAGGCGGCAGCACTGGTCGAGAGCGTCGACCCCGAGAACCGCTCGATCTCGATCTGGACCTACGGCGGCCGGCCCGAGTTGGCCGACATCGCCACCGTCGCCCAGGCCCAGTTGGAGGCGGTCGGGTTCGACGTCGAGGTCGAGGTCGGCGAGTACACGCCGCTCGAGGAGCGGGTCCTCAACGGTGAGCACGACCTGTTCCTCGGTTCCCGGGGCTACTACTTCGACATCGCCGACGCCGGGGCGGTGCTCACCAGCGACTTCACCTGTGAGGGTGGGTACAACCTGAACCGGTACTGCTCGGCGGAGTTCGACGCCCTCATCGAGGAGTTGAGCCTGGCCGAGACCGCGGCGGACCGGCAGGCGCTGTTCGCCGAGGCCGTGCAGATCCTGGCCGACGGCTACATCGGGTTCCCGCTGGTCCACGACCGGGCTCGCTACGCCGCCCGGACCGACGTCCAGGGCCTGGTGATCGACCCGTTCGAGACGACGATCCTCACGGTCGACGTCTCGCTGGGCTGACCGTGCGATGAGGTCGTCGAGGCTCCAGCGCTTGCTCAGCGCCCCCCTCCTGCTCCTGGCGTTCTCGTTCTTCGCCTTCATGCTCCCCGAGCTGCAGGGCGTGAACCAGGCTCGGGCCACGTTGCTGGCCCGGTCCGAGTTCGCCGAGCCGGATGAGGAGACGCTGGCGGCCATCTCGGCCGAGCTGGGCCTCGACGACCCGCTGCACGTCCGCTACGGGCGCTACCTGAGCGACATCGTCACGGGTGACTTCGGCGAGTCGAACATCTCCCGTCGGCCGGTGTGGCCCCAGGTCT
This sequence comes from Acidimicrobiales bacterium, assembly GCA_965262175.1. Lineage (GTDB taxonomy): Bacteria > Actinomycetota > Acidimicrobiia > Acidimicrobiales > SZUA-35 > CADEDH01. The sequence continues at coordinate 979,244 of CBDHES010000002.1, forward strand.
GGCGGGCGACGATCGTGTCCGGCACGGTCGTCGCCCTCGCCATCGGCTCGGCCGTCGTCATCGCCTCGATCCTGGGGGTCGTCGCTGCGGCCAACGAGAACCGGTGGCCCGACCGGCTGATCACCGGAACGTCGAGAGTCCTCGTCGCCATCCCGGTCCACGTCCTGACCCCGATCCTCGTCTACGGGCTGGCCCTTCGGCTCGATCTCGTCCCCACGAGTGGCTGGGGCACGGCCGAGCACCTCGTACTCCCCGTGGTGGCGTTGGCCATCGGGCCGATCGCCCTGTTCTCCCAGATCGTCCGGTCGGAGATGCTCGACACGCTCGAACAGCCCTACATCCGGACCGCTCTGGCCAAGGGGCTGCGGTGGAGGCGGGTGGTCTGGCTCCACGCCGCCCGGGTGTCCCTGGTCGGCGTGCTCACCCTCGGGTCGCTGTTCATCGCCGGCCTCCTCGGCGGTGCGGTGATCGCCGAGGTGATCCTGGGGGTACCCGGCCTCGGTCGTCTCCTCCACACCGCCCTCGTCACCGCCGACGTGCCGTTGTTCCAGGGCGGTCTCCTGGTGGCGGTCGCCGTCGGGATCACGGTCGGCCTCATCGGCGACGGGCTCTCGGCCCTCCTCAGCCCACCGGAGCGGGAATCGTGATCCGGTGGCTGGTGGGGGCCGTGGCGGTCGCGACGATCGGCTTCCTCGGGTGGTGGGCGCTGACCCACGACCCCAACGCCATCGACCTGACCCGCCGTTTCGCCGTCCCGTCCCGAACCTCGCCGTTGGGTACCGATGAGCTCGGGCGTGACCTGTTGAGCCGACTCGTGTACGGCGGCGTGGTCACGATCGGTGCCGCCTCCGCCGCGCTGGTGGCCACGGCCATCATCGGCACGCTGCTCGGGACCCTGGCCGCCTGGCGGGGCGGCTGGGCCGGTTCGGGCCTGGCGTTGGCCACCGACTCACTCGTGGCGGTGCCCGAGATCGTGGTGGCGTTGATCGCGGTATCGCTCCTCGGCACGAACCTCGTGTCGCTGATCATCGCGGTGATCGTCACCGGGTGGCTGCCCTTCGCCCGGCTCTCGTTCGAGATCGTCGGCCGCCTGCTCGGATCGGACTACGCCCTGGCGGCCCGGATGACCGGGGTCGGTCCGGTGCGGTTCATCGGCCTGACGTTGTTGCCGAACGCCGCCCGACCGCTCCTGGCCCACGCCTTCCTCCGCTTCCCGGGCAAGCTGCTGCTGCTGTCGGGTCTGTCGTTCCTCGGCCTCGGCCCCCAACCGCCGACCGCCGAATGGGGCGCCATGCTGGCCCGAGGGGTCGACGAGCTGGAGCGCCACCCGCACGTCCCGCTCGTGCCGGGTGCCGCCATCGTCCTCACCGGCTACGCCGCGGCCAGCCTCGGCCGAGCCCTGGAGGCGCCCCTGGCCACCGGGCGCCGGAGCGGTGGGGCCGGCACCTAGGCTGGCGTCGTCGGTGAGGCCGGCGTGTGCTCGAAGGGCAGGTTGGCGTAACGGCTGTGGGTGACGGTGACCCGGATCACCACCCGATCCTCGATGTTGTCCCGCATCGGGAACGGCTTGGCGATGTACTTGTGGCTGATCCGATCCATGACCGCCATCCCGGGATCGGGCTCGATCTCGGCGATGCCCCGGAGCTGTGCTTCCTCGTAGGGGTTGTCCATGTCGACGATCGAGATGGCGACCCGGCCGTCGTTGACGATGTTCTTGGCCTTGAGCGAGTTGCGTCCCGTCGCCATGATCACCGTCGACTCGTCGACGACGTCGATCCAGATCGGATCGAGCTTCGGCGAGCCGTCGGGTCGCAACGTCGCCAGGTGGGCGAAGTTCGGTCGGCGGATCAGGGCGATGGTCTCGGGGCTCATCGGTGCCATCCTCCGACTCAGACCTGGGTGGCGCAGAAGTAGACGACCTGGTGCTTGAAGCTCGTCTTCTGGATCGGGACCCGAGACCGGGGGCTGAGCTCGCCGGCCCGGCCGTAGACGGAGAGGTGCTCGGTGTACTCGCCGGCCTTGCCGCTGAGGTCGACGAAGGGCCGGTTCTCCAGCGACGTCCCGCCGTACTTGATGGCGTCGTGGAGGATGCCCACCACCGACCGGTACAGGCGCCGGATCTCCTGGGTCGACAGCTCATTGCACGGGCGGTCGTGGCGGAGGCCGGCATCGAAGAGGATCTCGTTGGAGTACACGTCGCCGATGCCGACGAAGATCGACGGATCGGTCAACAACAGCTTCAACGGCATCTTCCGGCTCATGACCATCCGGCCGAACTCGATCCACGACACCGGCTGGACGTGCAGATCGAGGCCCAGCTCGTCGGGCTCGGGGAGCACCTCGGTCAGTTCGTCGTCGTGGACGACGTGGATGGCGCTCGTCCCGTTGCCGTCGAGGACCCGCAGATCGCCACCCTGGGTGAAGGTGATCACGGCCACGGTGTCGTCGCTCTGCTTGGTCTTGGTCGCCTCACGGACCAGTCGACCACCCTCGCCCAGAGCGATCACTGCGGTGTGCTCGTTGGTCAGCCGGAGCAGGAGTTGCAGACCGACCCGCTCGGCGGCGGCCACCTTGGCCCCGACGAGATGCTCCTCGAAGCTCTTTCTCGTCTTGTGGCGGGGCATCGACTTCAGCACGACGGCCTCGGCCGACTTGATCTTTCGACCCACAGCCTCACGCTCGAGATCTCGACGAAGCGTCTCGATCTCGGGCAGCTCAAGTTTCTCCATCGGATTGGTCCTCGGTTGACGACGACTCGTTGGCCACGGACGTCATGACCGCGGCATAGGCCGATCGGGCGGCGACCTGCTCGGCCCGTTTCTTTGACGTTCCGGCCCCGTGGCCTCGGGGAACGCCGTCGATGATCGTGACCGCCGTGAACCGCTTGTCGTGGTCGGGGCCTGTGCCGTCTATCTGGTAGACCGGCGTGCCGAGAGCCAACCGAGCCGTCAACTCCTGGAGCTGGGTCTTGTAGTCCTTCCGGCCGGGCTGTTCGGCCGCTTCGACGATCGCATCGAGGGTGTGGGCCAGGATCACCCGACGAGCGGTCTCCCAGCCTCCGTCGACGTAGACCGCCCCGAAGAGCGCCTCGACCGCGTCGGCCAGGATGGACTCCTTCTCGCGTCCACCGGACTGGTCTTCGCCCTTTCCGAGTCGGAGCAACGAACCGACCTCGATGGCTCGACCGAGATCGGCCAGGGTCGCCGTGTTCACCACCGAAGCTCGCAGCTTGGCCAGTTGGCCCTCCGCCAGCTCGGGATAGGAACGATAGATGTGGTCGGTGACCACCAACCCAAGCACCGAATCACCGAGGAACTCCAGTCGCTCGTTAGGATCGTTGGCCGGGTGCTCGGCACAGTAGCTGCGGTGTGTGAGGGCAAGGGTCAGCAGGCCCGGGTCATGAAAGCGATGACCCAGACGTTCACAGAACGCGTCCAACCGACCCTCGTCTACCAGCGTTACTTCCCTACTCTGCCGTGTACGTAATCAACCGCATCACGTACCGTTTTCAAGTCTTGCAGATCCTCGTCCTCGATCCGAAAACCGACGGTTCGATCCGACAGTTCCTCTTCCAGGGCCTCGACCAACTCGATCAGCGCCAGCGAGTCGGCATCGAGGTCATCGGCGAAGGAGTCGCCCTCACGGATCTGGGTCGGCTCGATCTCGAGAATGTCGGCCAACCGGTCGCGGACGAGAGTCGCAACATCGTCGCGACTCATCGGCGACTGCTCCATGTGGGTCTCTGCGGGCATGGCGATCCTTCCCAGAACGATGGGGGCGTCGGTCAAGTCGCCCCGACTGGGGGTCCAAGCCTATCGCACCGCCCCCCAGAAGTCGGGGTCTGTGGAAAACTTCGCGAGCCGGAGAACGTCTCTTCTGCCTGATCAGACTGTGGGTGTCAGGACGTGTCGAAGCTTGTCGACGATCGCAATATCCACAAGCTGATCGGCGGTCGAGATTGCATGAGCAATGGCAATTGGTGAGGACGATCCATGGGAGATCAGCGAGACGCCTCGCGTTCCCAGAAGGAGGGCGGCTCCGGTCAAGGCCGGATCGAAGCCCTCGAACACCGGATCGAGGATCGGGTCGACGATGTCGGCGGTTGCCGCCACCTCGGCCGTCGACCGGAGCGCGTTGCGGACCGTGGTCTCGAACACGGCGTAGCCTCCCTCGAGCGACTTGAGGATGACGTTGCCGGTGAACCCGTCGGTCACGATGACGTCGGCGGTACCGATCATCAGGTCCCGACCCTCGACGTTCCCCACGTAGTTGGCCCCCACCCGGGCCGCCCACTCGGGCTCTTCGAGGAGGCTGGACGCCTCCTTCACCAGGGTGTTGCCCTTGCCGGCCTCTTCGCCGATGGTCATGATCCCGACCCGGGGCTCGGCCACCCCGAACCGCTCCTGGCTGTACACCGCCCCCATCATGGCGAACTGGACGAGCCAGTCTGGCTGACAGTCGGCGTTGGCCCCGCAGTCGAGGAGGGTGGTGGGCGTCGACCCCTGAACGGGGAAGGGCACGGCGATGGCCGGCCGGGCGACCCCCTTGATGCGACCCATCCGCAACAACGACGCGGCCATCGCCGCGCCGGTGTTGCCGGCGCTGATCATCGAAGACGCCATCCCATCGCGGACCGCCTCGGCGGCCCGAACGATCGAGGAGTCCTTCAGGCGTCGAACGCTGGACGCCGGCTCGGCCCCCATGTCGACCACCTCGGAGGCCGGCATGACCGGCAGGTCGCCGACATCACCCAGGCGGTCGGGATCACCGACGAGCAGCACCCGGCTCCCGAACCGCTCGACGGCGAGCCGGGCACCGGCGACGACGGCCGCGGGCGCGTCGTCGCCGCCCATGGCGTCGACGGCGACGGGGAGCTGTTCGGTGGTCATGTGGCTCCGCTGGTCGGTGGGGGGGGTTCGACCGTGGGCCGGTTGCGGCCTCAGTCGACCTCGACGGCCTGGCGGTTGTTGTACCAACCGCAAGCTCCACAGACGCGATGCGGTCGCATGACCTCACCGCATCGGGGGCAGACGCTGCGGGCCGGGACTCCCAGCGACCAGGCCGACGCCCGGCGGCTGCGGGTCTTGGCCTTGGACTTCTTCTTCTTGGGAACAGCCATGATGAGATCCTGCGGAGTCGGGCTCGACGGCGGCGCCTCCACGCGCCACGCACGAAGATGCAATGCTAGCGGGTCTCCGGACGTATCGAACCGACGACCAAGGGATCCGCCGCCCGTGACCGATCAGCTTCCCCCGGACTGGGACCGGACCTGGGGCGTGGCCCCGACGCCGACACCGCCACCCCCCGGCGGTGGCCCTGGCCCGGGGCCGGCCGTCGGCGGCCCCGAACCCCGCCGGGCCCGCCGGTCGAGGGCCGGGCGGGCGGCACGGGCGATCCTGGCGATCGCCGCCCTGGGCATCGTGGTCGTGGTCATCGCGGCGATCGGGATCGTCGTGCTGCTCGGCCTGTCGACCCGAGGCCCGGTCAGCGCCACCAACGGGTTCGTCGCCGCCCTCGACGAGGGCCGGATCGACGACGCCTACGACGACCTGTGCCCCGAACTCCAGGCGGACCTCGCCGAGGAGGACTTCGCCGAGGTGGTGGTCGGGGCCTCCCGTATCACCGGCTACACGTTCCTCGGCTCGCCCCGTCCGTTCGAACGGCGGACGGTGGTCAGCGGCACGATCGAACTCGACGGTGAGCCGGTGGCCACCAACTTCGAGCTGGAGAACATCGACGGCGACTGGCGGATCTGTGCCTTCGATCCCATCCCTGAGGCCGGGTAGTCAGGTCAGATCGAGCTCGTCGAGCGCCTGCCACCGGGGATCGATGGCCGGCCCCTCGGCCGCCTCGGCGGCGGCGAGCTCGGCCTCGGTCCGGGCCGGATACCGGTCGGGATCCGGGCCGGGGCAGTCCGGGCGGCACAGCGGCGCCAGGGGCAGCGACAGGGCCACCGCATCGGTCACGACCGGGACCAGATCGATCTGATCACCGTCGAAGTCGATCAGGTCGGAGTCGGGCGGCGCCCCGACCTGGAAGATCTCGTCGATCGTGACGTCGGCGGTGCCGACCACGGGTTCGAGGCACCGTCGGCAGGCACCCTCCCACCCCATCGTGACCTCGCCCAGCACCGAGACCCCGCGCTCGATCGACTCGACGGTGACCGATCCCACCACCGGCTCGGGGAGCGTCCGGGTGTCGACCACGACCTGTTCGGCGACCACCAGCTCGATCGGCTGGTCGCGTCGCTGACCGAGCCGACGGCGGAGGTCGGCGACGTTGAGCACGAGCCGCCGGGTCGGGGGCCGGCCGGTGGGCGCGACCTCGGACGTCACCGTCGCTCGCCCTCGATCCGGGCATGGTCGTCGAAGCTGATCTCCAGATCGTCGACGGCGAGCGAACCGGCCCCGTCCCGGGACCACCCGCCACCGAGCTCATCGTCGGCGCCCGGGCGATCGGCGCCGACCAACCGCTGCCGGCCCCGGCGCACGATCTCGGTCGTCTGGGACAACACGGCCTCGAAACGGGCCAGCTTCCGATCGCAGTACTCCTCGACCTGGCGCTTCATCCGGTTGGCGTCGGCCTGGGCCTCGTCGAGGATCTGACGGGCCCGGGCCTCGGCGTCCTTGACCACCTGCTGCCGCTCGACCATCCGGCTGACCTGAGCCCGTCCCTCGTCGATCAGGGCCTGATGTTCCCGGCGGGCCTTGGCGATGAACTCGTCGCGCTCCTTGAGGAGCCACCGGGCCGCCCGAAGCTCCTCGGGCAACTGATCCTGCGCCTGTTCGAGCAGGTGGAGGAGATCGTCGCGGGCCACCTTGACCGTGGTCGACATCGGGAGGGGTCGGGCCTCGGCCAAGATCTCGATCGCCTCCTCGAGGAGCGCCTCGACCTCGGGGACGGCATAGGGGTTGGGCAACTCGTCGAGATCGTCGAGCGGTCCGTCCAGTTCGTCGTCGAGGTCACCGTCGAGCTCGTCGTCATAGGGCAGCTGCCCGCTCATGACGATCTCCGATCGAGCAGCGCCCGGTCGACCACCGGCGGCACCACCGATGAGACGTCGCCGCCGGCGGCGCTGATCTCCCGGACGTATCGGGAGGAGACGAGGGCATCCGCCCCGATGCCGGGCACGAAGACCGTCGGGATGCCGCCGGAGATGACGTTCATGTTGGCCTGGAGCATCTCGGCATCGAAGTCGGCCGAGCTGCGAACCCCCTTGACCAGGCACGTCGCCCCGTGGTCGGCGGCGGCGGCGGTGGCCAGCCCGGAGAACGACACCACCCGCACGTTGCCCAGGGACCCGGTCACCGCTTCGATCAGCTCGACCCGCTGGGCCGGGGTGAAGGTGCCCGACGGCTTCTCGGCGTTGAACCCGACCGCGACGATGACCTCCTCGAACAGGGCGGCAGCGACCTCGATCACCGCCACGTGTCCATTGTGAACGGGGTCGAACGAACCCGGGTAGAGCGCCACGGCCATTGGGTCCAACCTAGCCGGCCCGGGTGGCCGGGAGGCAGGACCGTCCCGGTCAGCCGTCGACGCACCGCCGGGCGATGAGGATTCGGGAGCGGCCGTAGGTCCGCCGCCGAACCTCGACCCACGGCCGGCACAGCTCGATGTCGTGTTCGGCATGGGCGACCAACACCTCGGCCGGGATCCGGGGCAGGAGCTCATCCCAGGCCCGGTCGGCGTAGGGCGGATCGCAGAACGCCAGATCGGCTGGCCCCAACCCGTCGAGCAGCGCCTCGACCGATCCGGTCAACACCGTTGCCCCGTCGGCGAGGTCGAGGGTCGCGAGGTTGGCCTCGATCGTGGCGACCGCCGTGCGGTCCCGCTCGACGAAGGTGACCCGCTCGGCCCCCCGACTCAGGCACTCGATGCCGAACGAGCCGCTCCCGGCGAACAGGTCGAGGACCGTGTCGCCGACCACCGCTCCCTGGCTGGCCAGCATGTTGAAGATCGATTCCTTGGCCCGGTCGGTGATCGGGCGGGTTCCCCTCCCCGGCGGAGCGGCCAGCTTTCGACCCCGGGCCGACCCGGCGATAACCCGCATCTCGAACACGGTACCGGTCGGCCCCGACGACCACCGACCGTCGCCGACGGCTACGTTACGTCTGGTCGTTGGGTACGACCAGACGGAGGGTGGGCGCCACCTGAGGGAACGCGCCCCGGCGCCGTCGCAGCATGGGAGGGAGCGAGATGAGCAAGTGGTGGCACGTGGGCCGGATGATGACGGCCGCGGCGGTGGCGGCGATCGTCGCCACCGGATGTGGCGGGGAGGCTGACGAACCGGAGATCGTCGTGGTGGACGTCGACCCGGCAGAGGGCGCCGATGCCGATGCCGACGCCGCGGCGGCGACGGACGGCGAGGAGGCCGCCGGTGGGACGACCGACGAGGCCGAGGCGAGCGCCACCGACACCGACACCGACACGGCGGAGGCGACCTCCGAAACGCCGACCGGGGCCGATCCCGCCCCCGGCGGCGCGACCGGCGACCAGGAGGTGGCGACCGCCATCACCCTCACCAGCGCCCGCAACGAGATGAACCTCCAACCCGACGACCAGGAGTGGGGGCTGCTGTTCGTCGACGGCGCCCGCACCGACCGCGCCTACGGCGATCTGGCTCCCGGCTCGGGAGCGAAGCTGCTGATCGTGGACGTGTCGATCCATCCGGTCGACGGCGGCAACCTCTTCGACGAGGCGTTCCGGGTCCATGTCGGCGACACGACGATCTCACCGGCGATCCGCATCAACACGACGCTGTCGCTCGGACAGGTCTTCAACGACGTGGTCGTGTTCGAGATCCCGGCCGACGCCACCACGGTGACCTTCGAGGGTGGGCTCCCCGAATCACAGGGCCCGGCCCGCCGGGCGACCTACGAGCTGGCGCTCGAGCCGGGCCAGCCCGAGATGGTGACCATGGACGATGCAGCGGTCGAAGCGACGACGACGGCGATCGAGTTGATCAGCCCCGATGCAGCCTTCAACCTCCAACCCGACGATGCCGAGTGGGGCACGCTGGAGATCGTCTCGGTGACCTCGACCCTTCAGACCTTCGACGCCACCGCCTCGTCCGACACCCGGCTGATCGTCGTCGAGTTCGCGATGACGGTCGGTCGGGGCGGCAACTTCTTCGACGAGGCGTTCCGGATGCAGGTCGATGGCGAGTGGTACGACCCGGTCACCCAGCTCAACACCACCGTCGACGAGGGCGAGGTGGTGAACGGTACGATGACCTTCGACGTGCCCCGGACCGGCGACCCCGTCGTGTTGGAGGCCGGCTTCCCCTCGGTCGTCGCCGACTTCGACTGGCCGTGGGACCTCCGCACCGCCACCTTCGAGATCACCTTCGGGTGATGGGAGGACCAGTCCCGAGCGATGGCGATCCCCGACCCCGAGATCACCTGCGTCGACTGCGGCGGGGCCTGCTTCCCCCTCGGCTGGCGACCCTCCGACGGTGAGGTTCCCGACGGGACGGTGATCCCCTACCGGTGCCGGGACTGCCTCGACCGGTGGGACATCGTGGTCGGGGTCGAAGACGACGACTGGTGACCATCCCGGCGCCGGTGCCCGGCCTTCTTGGGGCCCGGCCGGCGGGCTGAGCTACGGTCGGCGCCCATGGAGCTACGACTGGATGGAAAGGTCGCCCTCGTGACCGGAGGGTCGGCCGGGATCGGCATGGGTATCGCCAAGGCGTTCGCCGATGCCGGGGCGTCGGTGATGATCACCTCCCGCAAGGCCGACAAGTGTGAAGAGGCGGTGGCCGAGATCGGCGGCGATGTCGACTGGCGGGTCAGCCACGTCGGGGACCCGGAGCAGGGGGAAGCCTGCATCGACGCCACCATCGAGCGGTTCGGCGCCCTCGACATCCTGGTGAACAACGCCGCCACCAACCCCCACGCCGGTCAGGTGATCGACGTCGAGCTGTCGAAGCTCGACAAGACCTACGAGGTCAACCTCCGGGGCCCGTTGGCCTGGACGCAGCTGGCGTGGGAGAAGTGGATGAAGGAGCACGGCGGGAGCGTGATCAACGTCGTGTCGGTCGGCGCCTACAAGACCAGCCGGGACCTCGGGGTCTACGGCATGTTCAAGTCGGCGTTCGTCTACCTGACCGAGCAGCTGGCGGCGGAGATGGGCCCGGGCGTGCGGGTCAACGCCATCGCCCCGTCGGTGGTGCGGACCAAGTTCGCTCAGATCCTCTGGGAGGGCGAGCGAGGGGCCGCCGTCGCCGACCGCCTCCCCCTCAAGCGCCTGGGCGAGCCGGCCGACGTCGGCGAGTGCGCCCTGTGGCTGGCCGCCGGTGCGAACTGGGTGACCGGCCACACCGTCATCCTCGACGGCGGGAGCCTGGTTCAGCTCGATCCGATGCCGGCCGAGCTCGCCGAGTAGCTCCGGCCCCCGCCGAGGATGACCGACCCGCCCCCCGGCCGCCCCCCGGTGGTCGACGCCGCCACCTGGCGCCGGGAGTTGGCCGAGCTCCGGGCGGCGGAGAAGGCCCACACCCATCGAGGTGACGAGCTGGCCGCTCGACGCCGTCGTCTGCCGATGGTCGAGATCACGACCGACTACCGGCTGAGGGGCCTCGACGGTCCCGTCGGGCTGCTCGATCTGTTCGCCGGACGGAGCCAGCTGCTGGTCTACCACTTCATGTTCGGACCCGACTGGGACGCCGGCTGCCCCGGGTGCTCATGGGTGGTCGACGCCATGCCACACCGGGCCCACCTCCACGCCCGCGACACCTCGCTGGTCGCCGTCTCCCGCGCCGAGCTCGACACCCTGGAGCGGTACCGCACCAGGATGGGATGGGACATCGAGTGGTACTCGTCGGCCGGGACCACCTTCAACGACGACATGGGGGCCACGGTCGATGGCGAGGAGCATCATGGACTGAGCGCGTTCCTCCGCGTCGATGATGCGATCTTCCGGACGTACCACACGACGGACCGCGGCATCGAGCATCTGGGCAGCCACTGGACCTACCTCGACCTCACCCCCTACGGCCGGCGGGAGAGCTGGGAGCAGTCACCACCCGGCTGGCCCCAGGAGGATCCCTACGGCTGGACCCGCCGCCACGACGAATACTGCTAGCCCTTGAGGAGGAACTCGGCGTCGGCCTCGTCGAGAACAAGCTCCAGCTCGGCCGCCAGCCCAGGATGCCGGCCGAGCTGGGGATCGGCGTCGAGCAGCTCGATGGCGTCGCGGCGGGCGTCGGCCACGACGGCCTTGTCGCGAGCCAACGACGCCAGCTTCAGGTCGTTGCGCCCCTTCTGCCGCTCGCCGAGGATCGTCCCCTCGCCCCGCAGCTCGAGGTCGATCTCGGCCAGCTCGAACCCGTCGGTGCTGGCCACCAGCGCCTCCATGCGGGCCTCTCCGTCGGCCGTCGTCGCCTCGCCGACCAGCCAGCATGTCGAGGCGTGGGCCCCTCGGCCGACCCGACCCCGCAGCTGGTGGAGCTGGGCGATGCCGAACCGGTCGGCGTCGAGGATGACCATCACGGTGGCGTTGGGGACGTCGACCCCGACCTCGATCACCGTGGTGGCGACCAGTACATCGAGCGAGCCGGCCCGGAACACCTCCATCGTTCGATCCTTCTCAGCCGGGGTCAGCCGGCCGTGGAGCAGCCCTAGCCGCCGACCGGCCAGCTCCACCGACGACAACCGCTCGAAGGTCGCCTCGGCCGACGCCACCTCCAGCTTCTCGGAGGCATCGATCAGGGGGCAGACGACGTAGGCCTGGCGGCCGGCGTCGAGCTGGTCGCCGATCTCGCTCCACATCGCCTCCAGATCGGCCACCGCGTCCAGTTCACCAGGCGGCGTGTCGAGCGACCCCGACGCCCGGACCCACCGGGTCAGGATCGGGGTACGCCCCGGCGGTAGCTCATCGAGGACCGAGACGTCGAGGTCGCCGTAGACCGTCATCGCCGCCGTCCGGGGAATCGGCGTGGCGGTCATCACCAGCACGTCGGGCGACTCCTCCCCGTAGCCCTGGCTTCGTAGCGCCGCCCGCTGCTCGACACCGAACCGGTGCTGCTCGTCGATCACCGCCACCCCGAGGGAGCCGAACGTCACCGACTCCTGGATCAGGGCGTGGGTACCGATGGCGATGTCGATCGCCCCGGTCACCAGGTCGGCCAGGATCCGCTTCCGGTCGGCGGCCCCGATCCGATTGGTCAACAGCTCGACCCGGAGGGGCCGATCGGCGAACAGCGAGGAGTCGTCGGTCACCGTCAGCCCCTCGACCAGGGACCGGATCCCGGCGTAGTGCTGCTCGGCCAGCACCTCGGTCGGGGCCATCAGGGCCGCCTGATGGCCCCCGTCGACGGCCCGGAGCATCGTCGCCACCGCCACCAGCGTCTTGCCGGCGCCGACGTCACCCTGGAGCAGCCGGTGCATCGGGATGGGTCGGGCCAGGTCGACCTCGATGTCGGCGATCGCTCGACGCTGGGCCCCGGTCAACTCGAACGGCAGGCGCTCGGCGAACCCCTCGGCGAGGGGACCCCCGAGCCGGTGGGCGATGCCGACCTCGGTCCGCTCGATCGCCCGTTTCCGGAGGACGAGCGCCAGCTGGAGCCGGAAGAGCTCGTCGAACACCAGCCGCCGCCGGGCGTCGGACACCTCGGCCATCGACTCCGGCTGGTGGATGGCGACCAGGGCCCGCTCCCGGTCGATGAAGCCGTGCCGGGCGACGATCCCGGCCGGTACCGGATCGAGAATGCCCCGAGCCTTGGGGCCGATCGCCGTGCGCCGCAGCGCCTCGGCCACCCACTCCGAGAGATCCCAGGTATGGATGCCGCTCTTCTCCGACTGGGCGTAGATCGGGACGATCTTGCCCGTCTTGTCGCCGACGAGGTCGACGACGGGATTGGTCATCTGCCGCTGCCCCCGGTAGAGCTCGACCTTGCCGTAGATCATCGCTCCCCGACCGGCGGTCAGCTGGCGCTCCCGCCAGCCCTGGTTGAAGAACGTGAGCCGCAGCGATCCGCTCGGATCGCTCACCGTCGACGTCACCATCACCCGGCCGCCCCGGACCCGGCGGGACGACGTGCGCTCGACGGTGACGAAGACGCTGGCCTCGTCGCCCTCGACCAGCTCGGCGATCCGGGCCTCCTTGGTCCGATCGAGGTACCGGCGGGGGTAGTGGGTCAGGAGATCGAGGAGGTTGTGGATCTCGACGGTGGCGAGCCCGGCCGCCTTCTTGGCGCCGACCCCGTTGAGCCGTTCCACGTCGATCGCCGCCAGCCCCTCGAGGGAGAACGGGGAGTCCCCAGAACCGTCCGACATCGCCCGAATGGTAGGAGACCGCACCACCATCGGCTCGGAGCCCACTACCGTCACGGCCGGGCTCGACCGTCGAGTCCAGGACATCGACCCAGTGAGCTGGGTCGATGCACCCACTGAGACATAGGCCACACCGATAGGGGTATTCGCAGTGGTGATACCTGGGGCCCTGCCCTTCACCCGCGGCGATGGATGAAGTAGCGTTTACCCCCAATTCACTTGGCCGGAGAGGGTTCGGTTCCGTGCAAGGCGTTGTCAAGCTCTATGACCCCATCACCCGGGACGGCGTCATCATCACCGACGTCGGCTTGGCCGAGTACGACCTCGCTCCCGGAGCGCTGGAAGGCTCGGTCTTCCGCATGCTCCGACCCGGCCAACGAGTCGTCTTCGACCTCGACGACTCGAACAGGGCGACGAGCCTTCGTCTCGGCTCGGAGGTCGACATGGGCACACCGGCCTGGCTCGCTGAGGAGAGCTGACCCGTGCCCACCCCCTAGCACACCCACCGACAACGGAGTCGTTCCCATGACCACCACCGCACCGACCACCAACACCAAGTTGCTCAACTGGGTGAGCGAGTGGGCAGAGATTCTCGAACCGGACACGATCTACTGGTGCGATGGGTCCGAAGAGGAGTACGACCGGCTCACCGCTGAGCTGGTCGCCGGCGGCACGTTCTCCAAGCTGAACGAGGACAAGCTTCCCAACAGCTACCTGGCGCTGTCCGATCCGGCCGACGTGGCCCGGGTCGAGGAGCGGACCTTCATCTGCTCGGCGGACGAGGCGGCTGCCGGACCGACCAACAACTGGCGGGACCCGGCCGAGATGCGGGAAGAGATGACGGCGCTGTTCCGGGGCTCGATGCGGGGCCGCACGATGTACGTCGTCCCGTTCTCGATGGGCCCCCTCGGCTCGCCCATCGCCCACATCGGCGTCCAGCTGACCGACTCGGCCTACGTGGCGGCCAGCATGCGGATCATGACCCGCATGGGCCAGGGTGCCCTCGAAGTGCTCGGCGATGGCGACTGGGTGCCCTGCGTGCACTCGGTCGGGTACCCGCTGGCCGACGGCCGACCCGATGTGCCGTGGCCGTGCGACGGCGAGAACAAGTACATCGTCCACTTCCCCGAGACCTCCGAGATCTGGAGCTACGGCTCGGGCTACGGCGGCAACGCCCTGCTCGGCAAGAAGTGCTTCGCCCTCCGCATCGCCTCGACCATGGCCCGCGACGACGGGTGGCTGGCCGAGCACATGCTGATCGTCGGGATCACCCCGCCCAACGGTGAGAAGAAGTACGTGGCGGCGGCCTTCCCGTCGGCCTGCGGCAAGACCAACATGGCGATGCTCATCCCGACGCTCCCCGGCTGGAAGGTCGAGACCGTCGGCGACGACATCGCGTGGATGAAGTTCGGCGACGACGGCCGGCTGTACGCCATCAACCCCGAAGCCGGGTTCTTCGGCGTGGCACCGGGCACGTCGGACAAGACCAACCCCAACGCCATGGCCACCCTGTCGGGCAACTGCATCTACACCAACGTGGCGAGGACCGACGACAACACGGTCTGGTGGGAAGACATGACCGACGAGCCGCCGGCCCGGCTCACCGATTGGAAGGGCGAGACCTGGACGCCGGAGAGCGAGACCCCGGCCTCCCATCCCAACGCCCGGTTCACCGCACCGGCCAGCCAGTGCCCGTCGATCGCCCCCGAGTGGGAGGATCCCAAGGGCGTCCCGATCTCGGCCATCCTCTTCGGTGGTCGCCGGGCGACCAACGTCCCCCTCATCACCGAGGCCCGGGACTGGGAGCACGGCGTGTTCCTCGGTTCGATCATGAGCTCGGAGAAGACGGCGGCGGCGGCCGGAGCGGTCGGTCAGGTCCGGTTCGACCCCTTCGCCATGCTCCCGTTCTGCGGCTACAACATGGCCGACTACTTCTCCCACTGGCTGTCGATCGGCAAGAACGCCGAGAAGGCCAAGCTCCCGAAGCTGTACTGGGTGAACTGGTTCCGCCGGGCCGACGACGGTTCGTTCCTGTGGCCCGGCTTCGGCGAGAACTCCCGGGTCCTCAAGTGGGTCCTGGAGCGGGTGGCCGGCGAGGGCGAGGCCATCGAGACCCCGATCGGCCGGGTCCCCACCGCCGACGGGATCGACGTGTCGGGCCTCGGGGTGACCGATCAGACGATGGACCGACTGCTGGCGGTCGACCCGGCCTCCTGGCAGCACGAGATCGAGCTCATCCGGGATCACTACGCCACGTTCGGCGATCGGCTGCCGTCGGCGCTCGGCGCCCAGCTCGACGCCCTCGAAACCCGGCTCGACGAGGCCGTCGCCGGCTGAGCGAACCTGCTCGGTGGCTCTGGGGGCCGCTGCTCATCCTCGACCTGCGGGCCCGGGCCGGTACCCTGATGGGGCCGGCCTGGGCCGCGTAGGAGGGGTGGTGTCCGACAGAGCCAGCAAGGTGCTGATCATCAGCCAGCGGGAGCGGCCGGACGGCTACGCCCGCAAGCCGGGCTACGTCGCCTTCACCGAGGCCGAGGACGTCCTGGCGACCAGCACCGACGCCGATGTCGTGATGATCGACACCGACCCGACCGGCCTCGGCGCCAAGGCGTGGCGGCTGTCGGGTGGCGTGGCCCGGCGCCTGGCCGGCTCGCCGAACAGCCTGCCGGGAGCGCCGCTGGTCTCCCCCCGGACGGTCCGGCCGACGAAGCTCCGGGAGCACTACGATCTGGCGGTCTTCGTCGGTTTCGCCTTCTGGGACCTCCCCCTCCTCGAGGGGGTCCCCCGGCTCCGGTCGATCGCCGACCGGGTCGTGGTGTGGGTTCCCGAGGTGTGGGCCACCGAGTTCGAGGACGCCCGCCTCCAGTACCAGCCCTACGGCCTGGCCGATCACATCTTCGTCGGCATGAAGGCGACGGCGCAGCTGATGGGCTCGTTCGCTCCCTGCCCGGTCCACCACCTCCCCCCGGCGGTCGACGTCACCCGATTCGCCGCCCCGCCCCACACCCCCCGCCCGATCGACGTGCTGGGGATCGGCCGGCGGGACCCGGAGCTGCATGATGGTCTCGTGGCGTGGTCCCGGCGGACGATGGCGCTCTACATGTACGACACGCTGTCGGCGGCGACCACGATCGACCCGGTCGAGCACCGGGAGTACCTCGGCGAGCTGTACCGCCGGACCAGCCTGGCGATCACCCACCACGCCAAGTTCGACGCACCTGACGTGATCGGCGATCAGCGTGAGACCCCCGGCCGTCTGTGGGAGGGTCTGGCCGGCGGGGCGGTGATGGTCGGCTATCCCCCCGACGAGACGCTGCAACGAGAGCTGATCGGCCAGCCGGTGGTGATCCCGCTTCCCGCAGACCGTCGCCGGGCGGCCGACCTGATCGGCGACCTGGCCGGAGCCAATCACGAGGCTCGCCGTCGGCGGCAGGTGCAGCTTGCCCTCCGGGGTCACGACTGGGTTCACCGATGGATCCGGATCTTCACCCTGGCCGGGATGGAGATCCCCGACGGCCTGGCTCGGCGGGCCGGTCAGCTGGCGGTCCTGGCCGACCGGCTGGAGCCGTCGGTGGCCTCACCCGGATCGTCCGCTCCGATCCCGGCCCTGACGACGGCCAACGGGAGCACCGACCTCCGAGGCAACCGACCGGGCTCCGGAGCGAACGGCGCTGCGCCCAACGGCGGCGGCACCGCCCGCGGGCCCCTCACCGCCACTGCACGGTCTCGAGCGGTCGATTGACGATGACCCGCCACGAGCGGTCGTCGTCGAAGCTCCACACCATCACATCGTCGGTGTAGAGGTAGGCCAACCATCGCCCGTCGGGCGACCAGGCGACCGGCGAGCCGAGGTTGACACCGTCGGCCAGGAGCTGGCGATCGCCGGTCGCCAGGTCGATGACCATCGGCTGCGGTAGGGCGCCGTTCCCGTAGATCAGGGCCAGCCGATTCCCCTCCGGCGACACGCTGACCGTCGACGCCCAGTCGTCGATCGGCTGGTCGGCCAGGACGTCGGGGAGCGGCTGGCGCCACCGATCGGGCCGGTCGAGGGTCCCGACCACCAGCTCGCAGCCGACCAGGCTCGGGCAATCCAGCCATGCCAGATTGACGCCGTCATAGCTCAAGGGGGCACCCTCGGCGACCAGGCGCTCCCCACCGTCGGCGTCGACGGCCCAGATGCGCCCGGCGAGGTGGACCACGGTCTCACCATCGTCGCTGGCCGGTCCGAGTGGCACGAGCCCCGACGCCGGAAGACCGGTCGCGACCCCGTCCGGTTCGGGCTCCGACCCATCGTCGACCTCGGTAGGGCCGGGCGTCGTGCGGTCGATCACGATCCGGGAGCCGGTCTCGGCGACGGCGTCGATGACGCCCGGCAGCCCGTCGGGGAGGTTGGAGTCAAAGGCCGGAATCGCCGGCAGGAGCACCGGTTCGTCGGACGGGGTCGACGCCCGAGGAGCCGGGGCGGTGGTTGTCGGCGCCACCGGCAGGGTCGTCTGGGCCCGTTCGATGCCGGCATCTTCTTCGACGCCGGGTCGGGACATGAGCACCAGGGCCACCAGGATCGCCACCAGGGCGAGGGCGGCGAAGCCCATCGGCCCGACGACCGGCGATCGGACGACATCCGCCTCGGCGCTCACCTCGGGGTCACCGCCGCCGAGCTCGAGACCGCCGAGCGAGCCCTGCTCGATCAGCTCGACCCCCTCGGAGTCGGGAGGCGATCCCTCGCGCACGCTCGTCATGGGGCCTCCTTCGACGATCGCTCCGTCGGCCGCTACAAAATCATGCCCCGGATGCCCATGCCCATCAAGAACAGACCGCCATAGCCGTAGAGCAGGTACTGGCGATCGAGGAGCTGTTGGCGGTAGCTGTAGAGGATCCCGACCGAAGCCAGCGCCACGAACCCGTAGATGACGTGGAGCTGGTCGGCCTCCCGGCCGTCGACCTGGAGCACCAGCACCCCGAGGACGGCCTGGACGGCGACCGAGACCTGGGCCGCCCCGACCGTCAACCACAGCGGCCGGCCCCGCAGCACCGGACGCCAGTGGGCGGCCAGCGCCCAGACCCCGGCGACGAGGTTGGCGACGACCATGACCCACCCCCACCAGCCGTGCAGATCGCCGAACGTCACGGCCGGGAGCGTACCGACGGTGGCGGCCGGTCCGACATCCAAGGGTGCAACGGGGCCGGCGCCGTGCCACAGTGGCTCCGATGCGCCACCGCCGGTACTACATCGAGACCCTCCGCACGTCGGGACTCCCGGTACCGGCCCGGGGTGGCGACCTCCTGGTCGCCACCACCGACGCCAACGACGACATCGACTGGGAGCTGATCTACCGCTCGTCCGAACGCCATCGGCTTGCCCAGGAGCCCTACGACCTCGAGATGGAGGGCCCCGAGGGAACGTTCGGTGGTCCGGCCATCCTGGTCCGCTCCGACGGTCGATCCCATGTGTTCCGGGGCGTCGGCACGCTCGACGGCTTCGATCCGGCGACCTTCGAGTCGCCCGAGGATCCGACCGACGAGCCCTAGGCGATCGCTCCGGTCTGGCGGAGCTTGGTGATGTCGTCGGCGTCGAAGCCGAAGCCGCTCAGCACCTCGTCGGTGTGTTGGCCCGGATGGGGCGCAGGGCGGGACAGTTCGGGCTCGGTCCGACTGAACCGGGGGGCGGGCGCGGCCTGGGTCAGGCCGAAGGCGTCGACGAACGTGCCCCGGGCGACGTTGTGGGGATGGCCGGTCGCCTCGTCCATGCTGAGCACCGGGGCGAAGCACACATCGCTGTGCTCCATGATCTCGCACCACTCGTCCCGGGTCTTGGACCGGAAGATCTCGGCCACCCGGTCCTTCATGGCCGGCCACTGGCCACGGTCCATCTGGTGGGGTAGGTCGTCGCTGGCCGCCAGGCCCGACTTCTCCAGCAGCTCGGCGTAGAACTGGGGTTCGATCGAGCCGATCGACACGTAGCCGCCGTCGGCGCACTCGTAGACGTCGTAGAAGTGGGATCCGGTGTCGAGCAGGTTCGATCCGCGCTCGTCGACCCAGTGGCCATTGGCCTTGAGCGCCCAGAACATGTTCATCAGCGATGCGGCCCCGTCGACCATGGCGGTATCGACCACCTGGCCATGGCCCGACGACCGGGCCTCGAGGATCCCGCACACCATCCCGAACGCCAGATACATACCGCCGCCGCCGAAGTCGCCGACGAGGTTGAGCGGCGGCACCGGGGCCTCACCCCGCCGGCCGATCGGGTCGAGGGCACCGGCCAGCGCGATGTAGTTGATGTCGTGGCCGGCGGCCTGAGCGTAGGGGCCGTCCTGACCCCACCCGGTCATTCGGCCGTACACGATGCGAGGGTTCCGGGCCAGGCAGTCGTCGGGGCCGAGACCGAGGCGCTCGGTGACCCCGGGCCGGAACCCCTCGATCAGCCCGTCGGCCGACTCGACCAGCTTCAGGACCGCCTCGACCCCGTCGGGGTTCTTGAGGTCGATGCCGATCGAGCGCCGGTTCCGGGTCAGGGTGTCGAGCGGTGGGCTGTCCGGATCGGCGTTGCCGACCGCGCCGGCCCGGTCGATCCGGATCACGTCCGCCCCCATGTCGGCCAGCATCATGGCGCAGAACGGGCCGGGGCCGATCCCGGCCAGCTCGATGATCGTGACGCCGTGCAAGGGTCCCATGGGTCGGTCCTCCGAGAGTGCAGCGAGAAGTGTCGTAGGCCAACCTAGATCGAGCCGGGGGAACCGACAAAGCTCCGGCGGTCAGCCGACGGCGATGGCCACGGGGGCGGGGAGCACACAGCGGATCCGGGTGCCCCGCCCGAGGGACGAGTCGATACTCATCGTCCCGCCGGCAGCTCGGCAGGCGGCGGCGAACGCCGACAGGCCCAGGCCCCGCCCCGACAGCTCGGTGGCATGGTCGCGGGTGGTGAACCCGTCCGATACCAGCAGGCGTTCGAGGTCGGCCCGGTCGCCGGCCGGCCGGCCCAGCTCGAGGGCCCGTTGGCGGAGACGGTCCCAGTCGATCCCCCGGCCGTCGTCCTCGATGTCGATCGTGAGCTCGCCATCGGCCTGGCGGGACCGGAGGATGAGGGTGCCCCGTTCACGCTTCCCGGCCGCCCGACGTTCGCTGTGGGGCTCGATGCCGTGGTCGATGGCGTTGCGGACCACGTGGAGGGCGGCCGACCAGAAGTGGGGGTGCTCGATCCAGGGGAACGTGACCCCGTCGTCATCGACCACGACGTTGAGCGACACCTCGGGCCGGTGCCCGACGATCGCCTGGGCCCGCCCGGCGAGGCGCTGGAGGTGGAGCCCGGTCGACTCCCACGACCACCGGGCGACCAACTCATGGACCTCGGGGGCATCGAGCCGGGCTCGATCCATCACCTGCTGGATGTCGGCCATCGGGACGAGCATCATGTGCCGGTTGACGTCGCCCAGGAGGGGAGCCACCAACTCGCAGGTCTTCGACCAGGCATCGCCGATGGTCCGACGCTGCCGTCGGGTCAGTGGTGACCGACCGGTGTCGACCAGCTCGTCCTCCAGCTCGTGGCAGGCTCTGGCCAGATCGTCGAAGCCCAGGACGGCGGCGTTGCCCTTCAAGGTGTGGAGCGATCGGGACCGCTCGACCGGCGGCGTGGCCCGATCGAGGACCTGGGCCTGGAGCTGACCGAGCTCGGTGAAGGAGTCGACGAAGTACGTCCGGTCCCTGACCAGCCACTTCATGGCCTCGACCTGAAGGTGCCGGTCCCGTTCCGAGCGCTCCCGCTCGATGAGCTCGGTGGCATCGGTGATCACGACCAGCACCTGGGTGAGCCGGCCGTCGTCGCCGCGGAGCGGGGTGTAGGTGAGGCGCAGGTGCCGGTCCCCGAGCTGACACTCCCGGGGGAGCTGAGCCATGGTCACCCCGACGGGCATGATCCCCTCGAACAACATCTCCCACCCCAGCTCGAGGAACGCCGCCACCTGGGGTGCCTGGGGGGCGAACAGCTCCCACAACCGGCGGCCCGACGTCGGATCGCCGAGGAGGTCGACGGCGAACGCCGACCACTGGCCGGCCGGTCGACCGTCACCGTCGACGACCAGGAACCCCTCCTCGACGTGATCGAGCACCAACCGGGCCTCCCGGTGGGCGATCTCGGCCTGGTCTCGGGCAGCGGCGAGCTCTTCGGTGGCGGCGGCGATCCGAGTGAGCATCCGGTCGACATTGGTCTCGAACAGCGAGCCGACCAGGTAGAGCATGGCAATGAAGAGGATGGCCAACAGCAGGCTGTTCTCGGCGGAGGTGAACGCCTCGTCAGCCGGAAAATCGACGCCCCGGGCGTCGGCGACGTAGAAGACCACGAGGGTCACCGTTCCGGCGATCGCCCAGAACCGCCCCGACCGACGGCCGGCGGTGAGGACACCCCCGATCACGAGGAGTCCGTAGAAGCCGAGGGCGCTCGAGTCGATCCCGCCACTCGCCGGGCCCGACAGGACGAGCGCCAGCCAGCCGCCGCCGAGCGTGAGGTTGGCGGCCAGGCTCGTCCGACCGAAGCGTCGAGCGACGATGACCGAGGCCACGCAGGCGGGAAAGGCCATGAAGCTGCCCGCGCTGACCGAACCGATCAGGGCGGCCACGAGCAGGGCGACGGCCGACCCGGCGCCACCCACCCCGGCGAACAGGATGACCAATCGAGCCCGCCGCTCGGCGTCCTCATCGCCGGGAGGCAGGTTGGTCGGCGTGAGCCAGACCATCACCGTCTCCTGAACACTGCGCATCGTCGGTTGGAGTCGACCGAAAATGCGGTGGTCTTTAGGGTTCGGGCTCCAGGGTTCAGGCCTTAGGGTTCGGGCCATGAACCCAACCGACGTCGTCCACTCCCACATCCAGTCGTCCGGACACCGGATCCACCTCGCCGAGGCGGGCGACGGTCCGCTGGTGGTGATGGTCCACGGGTTCCCCGAGAGCTGGTATTCCTGGCGCCACCAACTGGGACCGCTGGCCCAGGCCGGCTACCGGGCGGTCGCCATCGACGTGCGAGGCTACGGTCGATCGGCGGCACCGGCGGCGGTCGACGCCTACGCCATGACCGCCCTCGTCGGCGACGTCATCGCAGTCATCGACGACCACGGCCGACGGCGGGGCCGGTCGGACGAGTCGGCGGTCGTGGTCGGCCACGACTGGGGAGCCCCGATCGCCTGGAACACCGCGCTGCTCCGCCCGGACCGGGTCCGGGCCGTCGCCGGCCTGTCGGTCCCCTACAGCCCGAGGACCGAGACCGAGCCGCTCGGCGCCATGCGGGCCATGGCGGCCCCCGACATCTTCTACATCGACTACTTCCAGGAGCCGGGGGTGGCGGAGGCGGAGATCGAGGCCGACGTGGCCGCCTGGCTCCGAGGCTTCTACTTCACCGCGTCTGGCGAGGCCGACCCGTCCCAACCCCCGATGGGCCTGGTCACCCCGGGTGGGCAGCTCCGCGATCGGATCCAGCAGCCCGGGCCGGGCCAGATGGCCTGGATGACCGACGCCGATCTGGCGTTCTACGTCGAGGAGTTCGAGCGGACCGGGTTGACCGGCGGTCTCAACCGGTACCGGAACATCACCCGGGACTGGCTCGAGCTGGCCCCCTGGCACGACGCTCCGATCGTCGTCCCCGCCCTGTTCATCGGCGGCGAGCTCGACGGTCCGACCCGCCTCGGGCAGCGGGCCATCGAGCGGTTCGGCGAGACCCTGCCCGGTCTGGTCCGCTCGGAGATCCTGGCCGGGTGTGGGCATTGGACCCAGCAGGAACGACCCGACGAGGTCAACCGACTCCTCCTCGACTTCCTGGCCGGGCTCGACCAGGCCTAGTCGTCGAGCTCGACCGAGATCTCGTAGCTGCCGGTCGGCGACTGGAAGAGACCACCGGGGCCGCCGGTCACCAGCAGGGTGTACTGGCCGCCCCGGTCGAGCCGCCACCGCTCGACGGTCCGGCAGGTCGGTTCGGTCACCGGTTGCCCGAACCGCTCCCCACCGGGGCCGATCAGCTGGAACTGGACGTCCCATCGACCGGCGGCCCGGCATTGACCGTTGAGCGCTTCGACCCGCACCACGAGCCGCTCGTCGCCCTCGGCGGTGAAGACGAACGCCTGGGAGTCGAGCGCCACGTCGATCTCGCCCATCAGCTCGACCTCGTCGCGCACGTCGACGGGGACCGAGACCCGTTCCAGCCGGCCGATGGTCAGCTCATAGGAGCCGGTCGGCCCCCGGAACAGGGCACCGGGCCCTCCGACCACGGCCACGGCGTGGGGACCATCGGCCGGCACGGTCCAGGGGCCGACCGCGGTCCCGCAGACCAGCTCGGTGACCGGCTCCCCCACGACGCGGCCCAACTCGTCGACCAGGGACACCCGCATGTCCCACACGGCGAGGCCGCACTCGCCGTTGAGCTCATCGACGACGACCGAGATCTCCTCGCCGGCCCGAGCGTCGAAGGCGAACAGGTGGGCGTCCCGTTCGATCTCGATCGCCCCGGCGACCTCGACCGGTTCGTCGAGGACGATCGTGTCCACCCGGCTCGGCACCCCGCCCCCCGGGGTCTCCAGCTGGGCGAAGGAGGCCGCCGCCTCGGTGGTGCTCGTCGTCGCCTCGGTGGTCGACGTGGTCGAGGTCGACGTGGCCTCCGTCGAACTGGTCGGGGCGGCGGTCCCCTCGTCGAGGCGGTCGTCGCCAGCCGCTCGGGTCCCCAGTTGGAAGGCGACGAGCGCGATCGTGGCCCCCACCAGCCCGGCGAGGCCGGCCAGCAGGACAACCATCCAGGGGACCCGGGATCCGGTATCCGACCCGGCGGCCGGCGGCGGTCGCCAGTCCACGTCGCCGGTCGTGGCGGCGGCGACGGCGACCGGCGGATGATCCACTGGATCATCCAGGCGGCGAGTGTGCTCGACGTCGGATCCGTGACCCGGGCCGACCGGGCCCGAGCCCACCATCGACGGACCGAGCACCGAGGTGGCCCAGCGCTCACCGCCGTCGAGCCAGACCCCCAACTCGGCCGCCGTCGGGCGGGCGCCGGGCTCGGACCGGGTCGACCACTCGACGATGGATCGGAGGTCGGGATCGAGTCCGGGGTCGATGTCGGTGTGCCCGAGCGCGATCTGGTGGATCAGGGCCTGACCGACGCCCCGATGGAGCGCCCGACCGGTGGCGGCCAGGTGGGTCAGAACGCCCAGGGCGTAGACATCCGAGGCGGCGGTGGCGGCCGGCTCGGAGAACAGCTCGGGGGCCATGAAGATCGGCGTGCCCATCAGCTGATCCTGACGGTGATAGGTGCCGGTGGCGGTGAGGTCCCGCATCAGGCCGAAGTCGCCGAGCTTCCAGGTCTCGGCGGCCAGCAGCACGTTGCTGGCCTTGACGTCCCGGTGGATCTGACCCCGTCGATGGAGATGGGCCAGGCCGGCCGCCACATCGCCGACCAACGTCATCACGTCGTCCCGGCCGAGCGGACCGGCGGCCAGGACATCCGACAGGCTCCCGTCGCAGAGCTCGGTCACCAGGTAGGGCCGGCGCTGGCCCTCGACGAGGTCGGTCCCGGAGTCGAGGTACCCGACGAGGTTCGGGTGGCGGAGGGTCGCCATCTTCTTGGCCTCGACGGCGAAGGCCTCGCGGTCCCGGGGCGACAGGTCGGGGTGGACGAGCTTGACCGCAGCCAGCCCGATCCCGATGTCGGAGGTGTCGACCACTTCGTAGACCTGGCCGAAGGCCCCCTCACCGATCGGTCGAAGGACGCGCCATCGCCCACCGATGACGGTGTCGTCGCTCACCACGTCGGGGTCCTGGGGCTCGGAGCTGCTCATGCCGGATCGTCCGCCACCACCGGCGCCGCGCCGGTTTCCCTCCCGAGGGTAGACGGACCGGCTCGCCGGTCGAGCGCGCTCGGAATGCGACGACGCCGGGTGTGGCACCCTTGTCGCCGTGACGCCGATCGGATCAGACGGGGCCGGGACGGACTGGACCGCGACCCGTCTGGCGGCCACGCTGCCCCCGACGGTGATGGCCAAGATCACGACCTCGGGCGCGGGGTGGTGGCTCGACCGGCTCCCCGACCTGATCGCCGAGATGGCGGATCGGTGGGACCTGCGGCTCGGGAGCATCCTCGGCGGCGGCACCGAGGCCTTCGTCGCCGAGGCGACGCAGGCCGACGGCACCCCTGCGGTCCTCAAGTTGCTGGTCCCCCACGACGACGAGGTCGACGCCGAGATCACCGCCTTCACCCTCCACGCCGCCCTCGCCCACACCTCCCCCTCCCCGCCCGGACCGGAGCGCGGCGGCCATGCCGATGACGACGGGTGGGCCCGGATGCTGGCTTCGGACCGGTCCCGGGCCGCCCTGTTGATCGAGCGGCTGGGCGCACCGATGAACGAGCTCGGGATCGCCGGACCGACCAGACGGGACATCCTCTGCGACGTCGCCCACCGAGCATGGCGACCGGTGACCGCCGACGCCCTGGCGGCCATACCCGGCCTCCCGACCGGCGCCGAGAAGGCGGCCCGGTTGGCCGAGATGATCCCGGCGGCATGGGACGAGCTGGGCCGGCCGTGCGAGGAGCGGGCGATCGACCATGCCGTTGCGGTCGCCGAGCGGCGTCGGGCCGCCCACGACGACGAGCGATCGATGCTCCTCCACGGCGATGTCCATCAGTGGAACGCCCTCTCCTCGGACCGGGGCTTCAAGCTCGTCGACCCCGACGGCCTGATCGCCGACCCGGCCTACGAGCTGGGCGTGCTGATGCGGGAGGATCCCGACGAACTGCCCGATTCGGCCGCGGTCGACGCCCGGGCCCATCACCTGGCCGCCCGAGCGGGGCTCGACGCGACGGCGATCGACGAGTGGGGGGTCATCGAGCGGGTCTCGACCGGTCTGGTGGCGACCCGGATCGACCTCCAACCGGAAGGACGGCGGATGCTGGCCGTCGCCGATCGCCTCGCCGCCGACCGGGGATGGTGAGGGCGACAGCCCGAGTCGACGGGCCAAGCCACTGGTCGGTACCGTGGCCGATCGTGCGTAGCGCGAAGGACTTCTTCAAGCCGTTGGCCGTCGGGGCTCCCGAGCCGGTTCGGGAGATCCCGTTCCGGCCGAGCCGGATGATCCACTTCTTCCCCCCGTCGAACGAGAAGATGGTGGCCAAGGTGCCGGACATCGCCCCCCGGGTCGACATCCTGCTCGGAAACCTGGAGGACGGGGTCCCGGCGTCGGACAAGGAGGCGGCCCGGGCCGGTCTCGTCCAGGTCGGCAAGACCGCCGACCTCGGCTCGACCCAGCTCTGGACCCGGATCAACTCATTGGACTCACCCTGGGCCCTCGACGACCTGACGACGCTGGTCACCGAGATCGGCGATCGACTCCAGGTCGTGATGGTGCCCAAGGTCGAAGGTCCCGAGGACATCCACTACGTGGATCGGCTCCTCGCCCAGCTCGAGGCGAAGGCCGGGCTGGATCGGCCGCTGCTCGTCCACGCCATCCTGGAGACGGCCCGGGGGGTGGCGAACGTCGAGGAGATCTGCGGGGCTTCGCCCCGGATGCAAGGCCTATCGCTCGGTCCGGCCGACCTGGCCGCCAACCGGCGGATGAAGACGACCCGGGTCGGGGGCGGCCACCCCGGCTACCTGGTCCGCCAGGATCCCGACGGCGACGACCCCGACGCCGCCCGGGCGACCTACCAGCAGGACCTGTGGCACTACACCCTGGCCCGGATGGTCGACGCCTGCGTGACCCACGGCATCCTGCCGTTCTACGGCCCGTTCGGTGACATCGCCGACACGACCGCCTGCGAGGACCAGTTCCGCAACGCCTACCTGCTCGGGTGCGTCGGTGCCTGGAGCCTCCACCCGGCCCAGATCGACATCGCCAAGCGGGTCTTCTCCCCCTCGGTCGACGAGGTCCGCCACGCCCAGCGGGTGATCGAGGCGATGGGCGACGGGACCGGGGCCATCATGCTCGACGGGAAGATGGAGGACGACGCCTCCTGCAAGCAGTGCAAGGTGGTCGTCGAGCTGGCTCGCAACCTGGCCGACCGGGACCCCGAGCTGGCCACCGCCTACGGCTTCTAGCACGCTGCCGAGACCAACGAGGTACCGATGTCCGACCACGCCCCCACCCCCGCTTCGCTCCGCCCTCGTCGCAGTGTGCTGTACATGCCGGCGGCCAACGCCCGGGCCCTGGAGAAGGCCAAGTCGCTCCCGGCCGACGCCCTGATCTTCGACCTCGAGGACGCCGTCGCTCCCGACGCCAAGGGCACCGCCCGGGACCAGGCGGTGGCCGCCGCCACCTCCGGGGAGTACGGGCGACGAGAGGTCACGATCCGTTGCAACGGCCTCGACACCCCGTGGGGGGCCGACGATCTCGATGCCATCGGCCGAGCCGCGGCGACCGGCGGGCCGGCGGCGGTGGTCGTCCCCAAGGTCGAGAGCGTCGCGTACCTGACCGAGATCTCCGGTCGGCTCGACGCGGCCGGCGCACCCGCCGACTTCGCCATCTGGGCCATGATCGAGACCCCGACCGCCATCTTCGACGCCCGGGCCATCGCCGCCGTCGAGCGGGTGGCGGCTCTGGTCATGGGCACGAACGACCTGGTCAAGGAGCTTCGGGCCTCCGCCGGGGCCGGCCGGTCGTCGCTCGTCCCCCACCTGGCGACGGCGGTACTGGCCGCTCGGGCCACGGGGACGGTGATCCTCGACGGGGTCTACAACGACATCACCGATGCCGACGGCTTCGCCGCCGAGTGCCGGCAGGGAGCCGAGCTGGGCTTCGACGGCAAGACCCTCATCCACCCCGGTCAGGTCGAGACGGCCAACGAGACCTGGGCCCCGACCGACGACGAGATCGCCGAGGCCCGGACCATCATCGCCGCCTTCGCCGAGGCCGAGGCCGACGGCCGAGGTGTCGTGACCGTCGATGGTCGGATGATCGAGAACCTCCACGTCGAGACGGCCAAGCGGGTCCTGGCCGTCGCCGACGCCATCGCCGACCTGGGCTGACCTACCCACGGACGACGCTCGAACCGGCTTCGTCATTGCCAACCACTCAAATCCTTTGCTAAACGAGGGCCCGGAGGCGGACCGCTACGGGGGGTGACGGTCACCGGGTGTGCCGTCGTCGGGCCGAAGGGCCACGGCGACCACGCTTCCGCCTCGCACAGGAGGAACCACATGAAGCGCGGGATCCAAACCGCGGTGGCCATCGCCGCCGCGCTCGTCCTCGTCCTGGTCATGGCGCCAGGGGCGGCCGAGGCCGACGACCACCTGACCGTCGTCGCCGAAGGCCTCGACAACCCCCGGGGGCTCGACATCGCACCCCGAGGGGCCATCTACGTCGCCGAGGCCGGCACCGGGGGCGACACGCTCGTCGATGTGGTGCTCGGTGAGGGCGGGCCGGTGTGCGTCGGCCTGACCGGCTCGATCACCCGGGTCAACCCACGCAACGGCCGCACCCGGGTCATCCTCGACTACCTGCCGTCGGTGACGACAGCGGTCGACGGCGCCTGCGTGTCGGGGGCCTTCGCCACCGGGATCCACGACGTGTCGGTCATCCGGGGCGGAACCAGCTTCAGCCTGGGCCTGGGTGGCGACGACGCCGACCGGGACGCCCTGTCGGCCGCGGTCGTCGAAGCGTACGACTTCTCGTCGGTGACCGAGCTGGGCGGTCCGCTGCCCTCGACGATCAGCCTGGTCGACTTCGAGGCGGCGTTCGACCCCAACGGCGACGGCGTGGACTCCAACGCCTACGGTGTGCTCCGCACCGGCCGGGGGGTCACCGTGGCGGCCGACGCCGGCGGCAACTCGCTGATCCGGACCAACCGCAACGACTCGGTGGACGTGCTGGCCACCTTCACCCCGATCTGCGTCGCCTGGAACCAGCCGTTCCCCAACCCGGTCCCGCCCGAGGCCAACCCCTGTGGCGAGCAGAGCCTGTTCCCGGCCGACGCGGTGCCCACCGACGTCGCCCAGACCGCCGACGGTGACTACCTGGTCACCACCCTCGGTGGGTTCCCGTTCGCCGTCGGCGGATCGGTGGTCTACCGCATCGACGGTGACTTCGAGGGGACGGCCAACTGCTCGGGCCTCCCCATCGCCCCGTCGGTCGGCTGTGAGGTCTTCGCCGATGGCCTGACCTCACTCGTCGCCATCGACATCGATGCCGACGGCAACGTGTACGTCGTCCAGTTCGCCGACGCCGGTGTCGGCGGGCTGGGTTCGGGCGCCTTCGACGGCAGCGTCCGGGTGTTCGACCCGGCCGGTGCGCCGATCGCCACCATCGACGGCCTCACCCTGCCGGGCGGGGTGGTGGTGGCCGACGACGGCACCGTCTACATCACGAACAACAGCACGTTCCCCGGGGCCGGGCAGATCGTGTCCCACGAGGGCCTGAGCTAGGCCCTACCCGGTGCGGTCGCGTCAGCGGCGAGCGACGCCGTCGGAGATGGCGGCCTTCTCGACCGCGACGGCGACCCGCATCGGGACCGACTTGTCGAACACCGAGGGGACGATGAAGTCGGGCCGCAGCTCGTCGGCCGGGATCGACTCGGCGATGGCGGTGGCTGCGGCCAGCTTCATCCCCTCGGTGACGTCGGAGGCCCGGGCGTCGAGGGCGCCCCGGAAGATGCCGGGGAAGGCCAGGACGTTGTTGATCTGGTTCGGGTAGTCGCTACGGCCGGTAGCCATCACCGCCACCAGACCGTCGCACTGCTCGGGCCGGATCTCGGGGTCGGGGTTGGCCATGGCGAACACGATCGGGTCGGCGGCCATGGCCCGGACCTCGTCGGGGGTCACGAGATCGGGGCCGCTGACCCCGAGGAACACGTCGGCACCGGCCAGGACCTCACCGAGGGTGCCGGCCCGGGCCGAGGCGTTGGTGTTGTCGGCCAGCCACTGCTTGGCCGGGTTGAGGTCGTCGCGGTCGCCGTGGATGGCGCCCTTGCGATCGGTGACGATGATGTCGCCGACGCCGGTGAGGCGGAGGATCCGGGTGATGGCGACCCCGGCGGCCCCGGCGCCGGCAACGACAACCGTGGCGTCCTCGAGACGCTTGCCGACGAGCTTCAGGGCGTTCCAGAGGCCGGCCAACGCCACCACCGCGGTGCCGTGCTGGTCGTCGTGGAAGACCGGGATGTCGAGCCGCTTCTTGAGCTCGTCCTCGACGTGGAAGCAGCGGGGTGCGGCGATGTCTTCCAGGTTGATCCCCCCGAAGGTCGGGGCGAGTCGGACGACGGTCTCCACGATGTCCTCGGCCGAGTCGGCCTCGAGGCAGATCGGGAAGGCGTCGACCTGGCCGAACTCCTTGAACAGCAGGGCCTTGCCCTCCATCACCGGCATCGCCGCCTTGGGGCCGATGTCGCCCAGGCCGAGCACGGCGGTGCCGTCGGAGACGATGGCCACCGTGTTCTTGCGGATGGTGTGGCTGTCGGCCTTCGACTCGTCGGCGGCGATGGCCAGACAGACCCGGGCCACCCCTGGTGTGTAGGCCATCGAGAGATCGTCCTGGTCGCCGACCGGGTGGAGCGGGAGGACCTCGATCTTGCCCCCCTCGTGCATCCGGAACGTCCGGTCGAACGACTCGAGCACGGTGACCCCGTCAACGGCCGCCGCGACCGCGACCACCTGCTCCTGGTGAGCCTCGCTGGCGCACTTGACGACGATGTCCCGCTCGAGGGTCGGGCCCTTTGCCACGAACCCGTCGATGGCGAAGATGTTGCCTCCGACGGCCCCGATCTCGGTGGCCAGCCGACCGAGTACGCCGGGCTGGTTGTCGAGACGGACCTTGAGGGTCACCGAGTACTGGGCAGCAGCGTTCGCGCTCATAGGCCGAACACGCTACTGGTTCGAACGCAACGATCGGTTGCCCGGCCGCTAGAGCCGGTCGAGGAGCTCCTGCTTCTTGGAGTTGAACTCCTGATCGGTCAAAACCCCGTCGCGGTGGAGCTGGGCCAGCTTCTCGATCTGCTCGGGGATGGAGAGTGGCGCCGACCGGCCGACCCGGTCGAACTTCCGGTTCTCGTTGCTCTCCATCTGGCGGTAGATCTCGTTCTGCACGTTGAGGGGCCGGCGGATGTTGTCGATCACCTGGGATCCCTGCTCGCCGGCCGACTCGATCGCCAGATCACCCATCCCGATCATCCGCTCGAAGATGTTCTGCTTGAAGAACACCGTGTTGACCCGTTCCAGCGGGATCTCGATGCCCGACCGGGTGATGAGGCCGGTTCGGTTGATCAGCCGGTCGGTCGTGATGACGAAGTTCGTCGATCGCCACACGAGGTATCGGGCGAGAAACCAGACCAGCACGGCCAGTATCGCCACCGCGACGATGATCTGGACGATGGCCGGCGCCGAGAAGGCGATGGCCACCAGTCCGACGGCGATCACCGCGACCAGTACGAGCACCTGGGGTGTGAAGAACCACCAGTGGGGACGCAGGTCGAGGACGACCTGCTCTTCGTCGTTGAGTTTCTCACCGAGATCCGGCACGCCTCGATGGTAGCCAGCCCGTGCCCCGGCAAGCGATCGGATGACGCGATCTGCAGCCCGCCGCTTGTCCCCCGTGGCGGCTGGACCGCTGGTCGGAGCGACCGACCGGTACGCTCTCCACTCGGTGCGACGACGACCCCGATCCGGCCCCCTCCCTCGACGAGGGGTTTCGATCCTCGCCACGCTGCTCGGTCTGGCGCTGGTCTGGGCGACCCCGGCGATGGCCCAGGGGGACGACGGCGCCGACCCGGGACCCGACGGGGACTCGACCCCGACCGTGACCGTGGCCACCAAGGCCCTGGATCCGTTCGTCATCGTCGACGGTGCCGACGGGTCCGAGCTGCGGGGCTACAGCATCGACGTGTGGGAAGAGGTCGCCACCCGGCTGGGCCTGGAGACGACGTGGGTCGTCGAGGAGACGGTCGGCGACATCCTCGACCGGGCCCGGGACGGCGAGGTCGACGCCGCCATCGCCGGGATCTCGATGACGGCCGAGCGGGAGACCTTCGTCGACTTCTCCCACCCCTACTACGACTCCGGCCTCCAGGTCGCGATCCGGCCCGACGCCAACCAGTCGACGTTCCGGACCGTGATCGGCGTCGCCACCAGTCGGACCGTCCTCAGCCTGGTCGGGTTCCTGGTGTTGGCCACGACGGCGGTGGCCCACGCGGTGTGGTGGACCGAGCGACGCCACAACGAGGAGTTCCCCATGGGATACCGGGAAGGGATCGCCGAGGCATTGTGGTGGTCGACCGTCTCGATGGTGACCGGGGGCGAGGCGGTGAAGGACATCCGCCGGCCGCTGTCTCGGATCCTGGCCGTGGTGTGGATGGTGATCGGGTTGTTCCTCTTCGCCTTCGTCACCGCCCAGGCCGCTTCGACGATCACCCTCAACAGCCTCCAGAGCGACATCGACGGGGTCGAAGATCTCGCCGGTCGTGACGTGGTGACCGTCGAAGGGACCGTCGCCGAGTCCTACCTACGCGACGAGAACCTCACCACCGCCACCGTCCCCGATGTCGACGCCGCGCTGGCTGCGGTCGCCGAGGGCCGCTACGAGGCGGTGGTGTACGACGCCCCCGTCCTCGCCTACCGGGCCAACACCGACTTCTCCGGCCAGGTCGAGTTGGCCGGTACGACGTTCGCTCCCGACCCGTACGGGATCGCCTTCGAACCCGGTAGCGAGCTGCGGGAGGCGGTGAACGCCGTCCTCTTGGCCATGGCCCGGGATGGGACGCTCGAGGAACTCAACCAGAAGTGGCTGGGCGTCGATCGTTGACGACGGCTGGGGTATCGTGACACCGCACCGGCCGGCCTGAAGCCATCCCGACCGATGGCGCCGTTCCGGTTCCAACCATGGTCACCTGCCCCCCTCCAACGTCATGAATCGGGCTGCGCCGTCGGCCGTGTTGTTGGCCGCGGTCATCCTCGCCAACTGCGGGCCGATGGCCAACACGACGGTGACCCAGGTCCTTTCGCCGGGCTCTGAGGCGCTTGGCCAACTGGGCCACGTACCGGCCCCGACCGCTCCCCCGGCCACCCTCGTCGACGAGACCGAGCGGGCGACGTCGACGACCGACCCTGACCGGCCGGCCGATCAGGCCGACGCCGTCGAGCCGGCCGGCACGCTGGTCGCCCACGCCACCACCGCAGAGATCGCGGTCCACACCGCGCCCAACCCGACGTCGCCCGTGATCGAGCGGTTCGTCAATCCGACCGAACGGGGCGGGCCGTTGGTCTTCCAGGGCCTCGGTGAGCCGGTCGACGGGTGGCTGGAGGTCCGGGTCCCGGTCCGACCCAATGGGGTGACGGGCTGGATCCGGACCGCCGATGCCGAGCTGACCCGCAACCCGTACCGCATCGAGCTCGACGTCGGCCGGTACGAGCTGACGATCTACCGGGACGATGAGCCGATCCTGGTCACCACGGTGGGGATCGGGACCGGGTCGACACCGACCCCGCGTGGCGAGTTCTACCTGATCGAGCTCCTCCGACCACCCGACCCGACCGGCGTCTACGGGCCCTACGCCTACGGGCTGTCGGGCTTCAGCAACGCCCTCACCTCGTTCAACGGCGGACCGGGACTGATCGGCATCCACGGCACCAACCAGCCGGAGCTCCTCGGCGGGAACGTCAGCCACGGCTGCGTCCGGGTCGACAACGACGTGATCACCGAGATGTCGGAGTTCCTCCCGCTGGGGACGCCGGTCTCGATCTACGACTGATCGGACCGGCGTCTCCCCGCGGGGTTCGGGCTGTGGATCAGCCCGGGTAGTTCGGGTCCTGGTCGACCGGGTCGGCGGCCGGCGTCTCCTCCTCGGCCGAGTCGTCGCCATCGGCCTCGGAGTCGCCACCGTCGGACTGCTCGTCGTCGGACTCCTCGTCGTCGGCAGCAGCGTCCTCGTCGGTAGCAGCGTCCTCGTCGGTCGAAGCGGCGTCGTCGCCCTCGGCGTCGTCGCCATCCGAGCCGTCGGCGACCTCGTCGTCGCCGTCGTCGGCGGCCGTGCCGTCGGTCGAGGCGATGACCATGGCGCTCGAATCGATCGACATGTCGGACATGTCGTCGATGTCGAGGTCCCCGATGAGGGCCACCGCAGCGTCGATGTCCTCCTGGGAGGCCTCACCGGAGAGGCGGATCATGTCGCCATCGACCTCCACGGCCAAGCCGTCGAGACCGGCTGCGGCGAGCGCGGCGACCGCGGCGGCAGCGATGTCGACATCCGGGTCGGTCGCGTCCGGACCGGCGACCTCATCGCCCTCGTCGTCGCCGGCCGCGGCCGAGGCATCTGCATCGGCGTCGTCGCCCGAACCGCCGTCATCGTCGGCTGCCGCCCCGTCGGTCGAACCACCGTCGTCGTCGCCCGATCCGTCTTCGTCATCGGCTCCGCCGGCCGCGCCGTCTCCGTCGCCGTCGCCCGCCGTGCCGTCTTCTGCAGCGGCTCCGCCGTCACCGGCCACCGTGCTGTCGTCGTCGCCGCACTGGGCCAGGAGGAGGCCGAGCACGATCAGCAACGCAAGGAGGCCGAGCCCGTAGGTCAACCACCGCCGGAGCCCGGAGGGAGCCCCGACGACGGCGGCGTCGGTATCGACGTCGGTGGCAGCCGACACCCCACCGGGGCTGGCTGCGCTGGCCGACACGTCGACCGTCTCGTTGGCACCGCCGGCTCCTCGGGCGGCTCCTCGGCCGGCGATCGCACCGGCCCCGGCTCCGACCAGGGCACCGTCGTCGACTCCGCCCCCGTCGACGGCACCGCCGTCGGCGTCGGCGTCGAGGCCGGCCAGGCCATCGACATCAGCGTCGGCCAGGTCGATCGTCGCCCCGGGATCGACGTCACCGGCGGTGAGGTCGATGTCGACCCCATCGGCCGGCAGGTCAGCGGTGACGCCGGCCCCGACTGCGTCCGCAGCGGCGTCGACGCCTCCGGTCACTGCGTCGGTCGCCCCGGCCGCCACCTCGGCGGTCGTGTCGGCCGCCCCGGCCGCCACGTCGGCGGCCGCATCACCCACGACGTCGGCGGCGCTGCCGGCCACATCGGCGGCGTCACCGCCCCGGCCCGCGAGACCGGCGGCCGCAGCGCCAGCTGCCACGCCGGCCGCACCGGCTGCAGCGGCCAGACCGAGGTTGCCCCCGTCGTCATCGTCGTCGTCGCCGGACGAGCCGGTGTCGGCCAGTCGGTTCACGTCGAGGTCATCGACCTCGGGGCGATCCGACGCACCACCGGCCGCTTCGCCTCGGGATCCCCCGGTGACGACCCGGCCCGACCCGGTCCCGGCATCGATCGAGGCCGCATCACCGGACGGCAGGTCCAGGTCGGCATCGATATCAGCATCGGCACCTCGGAGATCGGCATCGCCATCGAGATCGAGGGCTCCGCCAGCATCGACGTCGGCATCACCATCGAGATCGAGCGCCGCATCACCGGCAGCATCGATATCGGCATCGGCGTCACCGCCGGCATCGGCAGCGCCTCGGCCCCGACCACGGAAACGTCCGATCAGTGCCGCGCCGCCGGCCGCCACCGCGGCGGCGCCAGCACCGGCTGCGGCCGCGACGCCCCGCCCCGAGCCGCCCGAGTCGGCATCGACGCCACCGTCGACGTCGGCCAGAGCGCCGAGGCGGACGGCCTCGGCCTCGCCACCGACCGCCGTGAACCGGTTGGCCCGAACCTCGTCGGCCGACCAGCCATGGGCCGACCCACCGATCTCATAGTCGTCACCCGACGACCCCTCGGGATGGGTCGGAGACATCTCGAACCCCGCCGCCTCGGCAGCCGACGGCGAATCGAACCACACCTCGGCCCGCGTCGCCTCATACCCCGAGCTGTCCGGCCGGTGATACCGCCGAGACCCATCACCCCGAACATTGCCCTTGATCGGATACCCCGCCGGCACCTCACCGCCATCAGCCAACGGCGCACGAGAACCAACCCCATAGGGATACAACTCGGCATCGACCGCCTCAGCGCCGGCCATCACCACCGCACCGCCACCGAGCACACCCAACCCGGCCGCAGCCCGCCGATTGGCCTCGACCTCGTCCACCGAACACGGATGCTCCGCACCACCCGGCTCGAACGCATCGGGCGTCGACCCCTCGGGATGCGACGGCGACAACTCGAACCCCGCCGCCTCAGCAGCCGACGGCGAATCAAACCACACCTCAGCCCGCGTCGCCCCATAGTTCCGCGAATCAGGCCGGTGATAGTACCGACGACCATCACCACGCATGTTCCCCTTGATGGGATAACACGCCGGCATCTCCCGCGCATCCTCCAACGGAGCACGCGAGCCGATTCCGTACGGGTGGAGCTCGATATCGACCGCGTCGGCGGCCAGCGTCACCGCAGAAGCGCCACCGAGCACGCCCAACCCAGCCTCGCCGGCCGCAGCCCGCCGATTGGCCTCGACCTCGTCCACCGAACACGGATGCTCCGCACCACCCGGCTCGAACGCATCGGGCGTCGACCCCTCGGGATGCGACGGCGACAACTCGAACCCCGCCGCCTCAGCAGCCGACGGCGAATCAAACCACACCTCAGCCCGCGTCGCCCCATAGTTCCGCGAATCAGGCCGGTGATAATACCGACGACCATCACCACGCATGTTCCCCTTGATGGGATAACACGCCGGCATCTCCCGCGCATCCTCCAACGGAGCACGCGAGCCGGGGCCATATGGATGAAGCTCGTTGTTGTCATTCTCGGGTGTGTCAGTCACGATCGTTCACCTTTTGGATCGACTCACTTGCGCCATCCCGCGGGGCGACGGTACCCGTTCGATCTCAGCCGCCCCACGGGAACGACCAATTCTGCGCCGGCCGCCCTCGTCCCTTTTCTGGTCTTCATCCGCTGTTCATACGCGGGGCCCGGATCAGAGCCCGCCCGACGGCGGAGACTCTAGCCCGGGCCTCCGCCCATCGCTTGGGTCGAGGCCGAA
Organism: Acidimicrobiales bacterium; assembly: GCA_965262175.1. GTDB lineage: Bacteria > Actinomycetota > Acidimicrobiia > Acidimicrobiales > SZUA-35 > CADEDH01. The sequence continues at coordinate 1,016,424 of CBDHES010000002.1, forward strand.
TGGGCCGGGGTCCGGTGTCGGTGGGCCCCGGTAGGGTCGGATGGATGCACCGCAGCCCCGGGTCCAGTCCACGATGAACGAACCCCGGGCCGAGACCAGGGTCGAGGCTCGACCCCAGCCCCTGCTGACGCTGCCGGAAGCACCGGCCGACGGGCTGCTGGCCGGGCTGAACGACGCCCAACGTCAGGCCGTCACCGCCGCCGGTGGCCCCGTCGTCGTGCTCGCCGGTGCCGGTTCGGGCAAGACCAGGGTCCTCACCCGCCGCATCGCCCGGCGGATCCTCGACGACGAGACCGATCCCCGACGGGTTCTGGCCCTCACCTTCACTCGGAAAGCGGCCGCCGAGCTCCGTCATCGGTTGGCGGGGCTGGGCCTGCGCGACGGCATCCAAGCCGGCACGTTCCATGCCGTCGCCCTGCTCCAGCTCCGGGAGCGGTGGGTCGACCGCGGCATCGTCCCCCCCACGCTCCTCAAGGGCAAGACCCGTCTGGTGGCCTCGCTGCTGTCGACCACCCGCAGTCGATCGGATCGATCCGGCTCGCGAACATTGGCTCTCGACGTCGTGGCCGAGATCGACTGGGCCCGCGCTCGCCTGATCGATCCCGACGACTATCCGACCGTCGCCGCAGCCAACGGCCGAACCCCGCCGGTCGCCGCAGAGCGGATCACCGACCTGCTGGGGCGCTACGCCCAGGAGAAGCAGCGGCGACGGGTCGTCGATTTCGACGATCTGCTCGAGCTCGCCCTTCGGGACCTCCGCCGAGACCCGTCCTTCGCCGCCGCCATCCGATGGCGCTACCGCCACCTCTACGTCGACGAGCTCCAGGACGTGAACCCCCTCCAGTTCGCCCTCCTCGAACAGTGGCGGGGCGAGAGCGACGACCTGTTCGTCGTCGGCGACCCGAATCAGGCGATCTACGGGTGGAACGGCTCGGACCCCCAGCTCCTGGCCACGTTCGCTCGGCGGGAGCCGGCGGCAACGGTCATCGAGCTCCGGGAGAACCACCGCTCGACCCCGCAGATCCTGGCGGTGGCGGCCGCCACGATCGAGGCTCGGGCCCTCGACGCCACCCGGGCCGACGGCCCGGCTCCGACGATCACCGCCTACGCCGACGCCGAGGCCGAGGCGATCGGCATCGCCCGCCGGGTGGCCCAGGCCCACGCCGAGGGTGCCCGGTGGTCCGACCAGGCGGTCCTCGCCCGAACCAACGCCCAGCTACCGACGATCGAACGGGCTCTGCTCGACGCCGGGATACCGGTCCACCTCCGATCGGAGTCGGGCCCGTTGACCGCGCCGGAGGTCCGTACCGAGCTGAAGCTGCTGGTCGATGCCCCCGAGCTGGTTGCGGCCTACGACGATCTGGTCGCCCAACTCGACGCCGATCCCGACGGCCCATCGTCGGTGGCGGCCATCGAACGACGGGCCAACCTGGCGGCACTGGTCCGTCTCGTCGGCGAGTACCTGGCGGTCGAGATCACCCCATCGGGGGCGGGCCTCGCCGCCTGGCTCGAGACGGTCCGGGTCGACGACGTCGACGGCGAGACCGACGCCGTCGAGCTGGCGTCGTTCCACGCCGCCAAGGGCCTCGAGTGGGAGGTCGTCCACATCGCCGGCCTGGAGGACGGCTTCGTCCCGGTCGCCTACGCCACCACCGGTGGGCAGCTCGCCGAGGAGCGGCGGCTGCTGTACGTGGCCATCACCCGGGCCCGGACCGAGCTCCACCTGTCCTGGGCCCGGCAACGCACCTTCACCACCCGACCGATCGACCGGTCACCGTCACCGCTGCTCGGTCCGGTGGCCGAAGCGGTCGACCGTCTCGGTGTCGCCCCGCTGCATCGGGTCGACTGGCGAGCGAAGCTGGCCGAGAGTCGGCGCTCGCTCGATGCCGGCATCGTCAACGCCGGTGCCGAGCCAGCCGCCAGATCCCGGAGAGGCCCGCAGTCGGTCCAACCAGGGCGCCGGGCCCGTCCCCGGCGACGTGGCGCGGCGCGGGCGCCGGATCCCCTCTCCGAGGCCCTGGTCGAGTGGCGGGCCCGCAAGGCCCGGGCCGCCGACGTCGCCCACCACGCAGTGCTCTCCGATCACGCCCTCCGCACGATCGCCGCCACCCGACCCACGACCCGGGGCAAGTTGGCCGAGGTCGGTGGGCTCGGTCCGGCCAAGCTGGCCCGGTACGGCGAGGAGCTGCTCGGGCTGATCGCCCACCACACCGCATCCCCGGGGTGACCACCGACCCCGGGAGGGTGTGAGTCCGGGAGCTAGGTCGGCCTCCGGTCGGGCATGACCACGGCCACCACGGTCTGGGTGGCATGCTCCAACACGTACTCGGTCGTCGGCCCGAGGCTGGGCCGCCCGTCGAGGTTGCGGAGCTGGGCTCCCATGACGATCAGGTCGGCGTCGACCTCGTCGGCGTGGCGGACGATCTCCTCGGCCGGGGCCGAGGCGAAGCGGATCTCGGTCTCGGCCGAGGCCTGGACCTCGATGGCGTGCTGGTGGGCCCGGGCCAGGACCCGCTCCGCGACGTCGGAGTCCTCGGGGAAGGCCACCGCCCGGAACCGGTCGAAGAACCGACCGCCCGGCGCGGCGACCTCGGCTGGCCGATAGACCACATGGCTCAGGACGAGCTGGGTGCCGAGGCGGGATGCGAAGTTGGCCGCCAACTCCTCGGCGGCCCGTGAGGATTCGCTGGCGATCACCGGAACCAGTGCCCGGGCGAACGCGCCGGGGAGGCGGCCCTCCAGGTTGCGGGCGTTCCGGACGATCACCACCGGCATGTCGACCCGACCGAGGAGGTCGTCGACCAGGGGCGAGAAGAACGTGCCACGACCGGGGTCGGCGACCGTCCCGACCGCGATGACCCCGTAGCCCAACTGGGCCTCGGCGGCCACGGTCTCGACCGCGTCGTCGGGTCTGGCCACCCGCACCTCGACCTTGCGGCCGTAGAGCACGTTCCGGAGCGGCTCCAGCTCGGCCGGCTCGCCGCCGTTCGTCCGCACCGCGACCACGGTGGCAGCGAGCGACTCGGGCCAGGCGAAGTGGACGATCTGGGCGGCCACGACGGCGTTGGCCTCGACGATCGACGGGAGGAGGATCCGGTTGTCCCGGACCAGGAGGTTGCGATCGAGCGCCTCCTCCATGGCCAGACGCTCCCGCTCGGCGACCGTCCCCGTCAGGTTCCGCCCGAAGACCCGGAGTCCGATCGACGCGACCAGCGACGTGACGAGGGGGATCATCACCACGATCGTGAAGGCCGTCTCGTTCAGCACCCCGAGCGACAGTCCGACCGTGGCGATGATGATCTCCAACGCCCCCCGTGCGTTGAGCCCTGAACCGAGGACCAGGCCCTCCCGGGTCGTCAGACCGGCCAGTCGGGCCCCGAGGAACGAGCCGGCGAACTTGAGCACCATGGCAACCGCCAGCAGGATCAGCGCCCAGCCGAGCGCCCCGCCCTGCAACAGCCCGAGGTCGAGCCGGAGACCGGCGGTGGCGAAGAAGAGGGGCGCGAACAGGACGGTGGTCAGGTCCTCGATGACGTGCTCGCCCTCGCGCTGCTGGTACGGCGAGCGGGCGAGCACGATGCCGGCAACGAACGTTCCAAGCACCGCCTCCACCCCCAGCCACTGGGTGACGACCCCGAAGCTCAACATTGCGGCGATGGCGACGGTCAGCGCCCCCTGGAGATTCTTCCCGTTGCGTCGGACCGACCGGAGGGCGATGTCGATACCTCGCTGACCGAGGGTCAGGGCGCCGATCATGAACGCCGCCAGCCCCAGGACGGTCAGGCCGACGTCGACCACCGAGATCTCGCCGGAGGCCGCCAAGCCGGCGATGACGCCGAGGATGACCCAACCGATCAGGTCGTTGGCCATCCCGACGGCGATCGTGATCTGGCCGACGTCTCGTCGCATCAGGCCGAGGTCGCCCAGGATCTTGGCCACGACCGCCAGCGCCGACACCGCCACGCTGGTGGCGATGAAGAGGGTGAAGACCAAGCGGTTGGCGCTGTCGCCGTAGAACGTGTCGGGCATGGCCCACCCGACGACGAGACCGCCGATGAGGGGGATCACCACGCTGCCCGCCGTCACCAAGGCGGCCGCCGACCCCAGCCGACGGATGAGCTGGAGGTCGGTCTCGAATCCCGCCACGACGAGGAGGAACGCCGCCCCGAACCAGCTGACCGCCAGGAGCATCGCCGACTGCACCTCGCTGTCGGGCAGGAACCAGTCGAACCCGGTCGGCCAGAGCACCCCGAACACGCTCGGCCCGAGGAGGAGCCCGGCGCTGAGCTCGCCGACGACCGACGGCAGGCCCAGCCGGCGGGCAGCGGCACCGAGCAGACGGGCCGCGGCGTAGAGGGTGAGCAACTGGATCCAGAAGACCAGCAACTCGTGGTGACTCAAACTGCTCAGCATCGGTCGACCCCTCCCGGCGTCGTCGCCCTTACCCGGTGGCCGTGTCGCCGAAGCGGGCCAGCACGGGGGCGTGGTCGCTCGGCTTCGATCCCTTGCGGGCGTTGCGGTCGATCACATCGAGCGCCGACCGTTCGGCCAGGGAAGCCGACGAGAGCACGTAGTCGATCCGCATCCCTTCCCGTTTGTGGAAGTGGCCGGCGGTGTAGTCGTAGTAGCTGAAGAGGCCGCCAACGCCTTCGTACCGATCGCGGAAGGTGTCGACCAGCCCCCACGACACGATCTCGGCCAACGCCGAGCGCTCCTCGGGGGTCACGTGGGTGTGGCCCTCGAAGCGGGCGGGATCCCACACATCGATGTCGGTCGGGATGATGTTCCAATCGCCGGCCACCACGACCTCGTCGGCCGGATCGCAGGTGGCGTCGAGGTGCTGACGGAGTCGAGCCAGCCACGACAGCTTGTAGTGGTAGTGGTCGTGGCCCACCTCCCGCCCGTTGGGGACGTAGACGCTGTGGACCCGGACCCCACCACACGTGGCGGCGACCAAGCGGGCGTCCGGATCGGCCTCGATGTCATCGGCGAAGCCGAACGTCGGTTCGGAGATCCCGACCCGGGACAGGATCGCGACCCCGTTCCATTGGCCCTGGCCGTGGTGGACGGACTCATAGCCCAGGGCCGAGAAGGCCAGGGCGGGGAAGGCGTCGTCGGCCAGCTTGGTCTCCTGGAGGCAGACGACGTCGGGCTCGGTCTTGGCCAACCAGTCCTCGACCCGGGGCATCCGGGCCTTCAGCGAGTTGACGTTCCAGGTCGCCACGAGCATCGCCACGACGCTATCGGCCCGGGGACTGCCCCGTGGCAGCGCCCTTCCGAAGGCACCCAGGGGCCGGAACGACCTACGGTCGGCGAACCCCGAACGGCGGCGGGGGAGCCGATCAGGGACTGGTGGCTGCGGTCGGGACCAGGCCCCGGAGGAGTTGGCGAAGGCGCCCGTCGATCTCGGGGTCGGTGAGGCGGCCGGTGTCGGCGTCGAAGCAGGTCGGAAACCGCCCGATCCCGAGCTCACCGACCAGCTCGGCCCCGAAGAACGGGGCGGACCGGGTGGCGCTGGCGAGGACGCCAGCCCCGGCCCTCGGCCCCGGCGTCGCCGCCAGCATCGCCACCGGCTTGGCCTGGTAGACCTGTTGATCGATGCGCGACATCCAGTCGTAGACGTTCTTCCATGCTGCGGTGTAGGACCCGTTGTGCTCGGCGAACGAGAGCAGCACGGCGTCGGCTGCCCCGATCTTGTCGAAGAGGGCGGTGGCCAGTTCGGGAATCCCGGATTCGGCCTCTCGGTCCTGGCCGTAGATCGGGAGCTCGTAGTCGTTGAGGTCGACGATCTCGACCTCGACCTCGCTGCCGTCGGCGGCGAGCTCTTCGGCGAGCACGTCGGCGGCGTAGCGCAGCAGCTGCGTGTTGAAACCGTTGCGGTGGTTGGTCGCCGGTATGGCCAGGACCTTCATGGAGCCGTTCCTTCGTGTCGTCGTCGATCGGTCGGGCCGATGCCGAACCGGTCAACGGTCGTTGATTCATCAACCAGATACTTGAATCTTCAAGCTACGCCCCCTCGTTCGACTCGTCAAGACACCGGGCCCGCACGGGGCGATCCACTCCCCTGCCGGCGACTAGGCTCGGGGTCATCCGGGGCGACGATGAGGCGCCCGCGACCCGTCTTCACTGTGAGGGAAGTGCGAACCGTGAGCACGAACGATGGCCCCGCCAACGGCCCAAACGCCTGGCTGATCGACGAGCTTTTCGACCAGTACCGGGGCGACCCCCAGTCGGTCCCCGACGAGTGGCGGGCCGAGTTCGAGCGCCGCCGTGCGGCCGGCCCGGCCGCGCCCAGCGCGGCGCCGACCCCCGCACCGCCTGCGGCCACCCCGGCCCCGGCCCCAACACCGCCTGCGGCCACCCCGCCCCCGGCCCCCGCACCGCCCGCCGTCGCCCCGACACCTGCGCCGCCCGCCCCGGCACCAGCGACGCCCACGGCCACCCCGCCCCCGGCGTCCAACGGCGCCCAGGCCGCAGCCGAATCGAAGCCCGAGCCCGGCGAACAGCTGCGCGGTGTCGCAGCCCGGATCGTCACCAACATGGAAGCCAGCCTCGAGGTCCCGACGGCGACGAGCTTCCGTCAGATCCCGGCCAAGCTGCTGGAGATCAACCGGAAGATCCTCAACAACCACCTCCGGCGAATCCGGGGGGGCAAGGTCAGCTTCACCCACATCATCGGGTACGCCGTCGTCCAGGCCATCAAGACCACGGTCCCCAACCTCAACAACACCTACGTCCAGGGGTCCGACGGCAAGCCCCGGCTGATCCGGAACGAGTCGATCAACCTCGGGATCGCCGTCGACCAGCAGAAGGAAGACGGCTCCCGCTCACTGATCGTGCCGGTCATCAAGGGCGCCGAGGCGCTCGACTTCGCCGGCTTCGTCGACGCCTATGAGGAGCTGATCGCCAAGGTCCGAGCCGGTTCGCTCTCGATCGACGACCTGACCGGGGCGACGATCTCGCTGACCAATCCGGGGACGATCGGCACGCTCCAGTCGGTGCCCCGACTCATGCCCGGTCAGGGGGCGATCATCGGGGTCGGGGCCATCGGCTATCCGGCCGAGTACGAGGCGGCCGACCCTCGGGTCCTGGCCAAGCTCGGCCTGTCGAAGGTCATCTCGATCTCCTCGACCTACGACCACCGGATCATCCAGGGCGCCGAGTCGGGCCTGTTCCTCCAGCGGGTCCACGAGCTGTTGCTCGGGAACCACGAGTTCTACGCCGACGCCTTCGAGGATGTCGGGGTGCCCTACGAGGCCGTCCAGTGGCGCTCCGACCACGGCGCCGTCGACCACGCCGACGAGCTCGACAACGACATCGCCAAGCAGATGGCGGTGAGCACCCTGATCAACCAGTACCGGGTCCGGGGTCACCTCATCGCCAACACCAACCCACTGTTCGACAAGACCTCCAAGGGCCACCCGGAGCTCGACCCGGCGACCTACGGCCTCACGATCTGGGACCTCGACCGGGAGTTCCTCACCGGCCACAAGGACGGCATCTACGCTGCGGTCGGCGGTACCGCCCAGCGAATGAAGCTGGGCGACATCCTCGGCATCCTGCGCGACGCCTACTCCCGGTCGATCGGCGTCGAGTACATGCACATCGCCGACCCGACCGAGAAGCGGTGGATGCAGGAGCAGCTCGAACGCCCCTTTGCCCCCTTCGACCGCGACGCCCAGCACCACATCATGGAGCGGCTGAGCGCCGCCGAGGCGATCGAGAAGTTCCTCGCCGCCCGCTATGTCGGACAGAAGCGGTTCGGTCTCGAGGGGGCGGAGAGCGCCATCCCGACCCTCGACGCCATCCTGTCGGCCGCCGCCGACGCCAACATCGAGCGCTCGGTCATCGGCATGGCCCACCGGGGGCGACTCAACGTGCTCGTCAACATCCTCGGCAAGCACTACCGGGACCTCTTCAGCGAGTTCGAGGGGGCGATCGACTCCGACGACATCCAGGGCTCGGGCGACGTCAAGTACCACCTCGGGTTCAGGGGCAAGCACACCAGCCGGGCCGGGGCGGCCATCGACATCGAGCTCACCGCCAACCCGTCGCACCTCGAGGCGGTCGACCCGATCGTGGTCGGGATGTGCCGGGCCTACATGGACCAGAGCGACGCGGGGAACTACCCGATCCTGCCGGTGCTCATCCACGGCGACGCGGCGTTCGCCGGCCAGGGCGTGGTGTTCGAGACGCTCAACCTCTCGCAGATCCACGGCTACAAGGTCGGGGGCACGGTCCACCTGATCATCAACAACCAGCTCGGCTACACGACCGCCCCCCACCAGTCGCGGTCGTCGGACTACTCGACCGACGTGGCCAAGGCCGTCCAGGCGCCGATCTTCCACGTCAACGCCGATGACCCCGAGGCGTGCGTCCGGGTCGCCCAGATGGCGGTCGCCTACCGGCAGCGGTTCAACAAGGACGTCGTGATCGACATGATCGGCTACCGCCGACACGGTCACAACGAGGGCGACGACCCCAGCTACACCCAGCCGATGATGTACCGCAAGATCGGGCAGCGTCCGCCGGTCCGGGCCATCTACACCCAGACGCTCGTCGACCGGGGCGACATCACCGTCGATGAGGCCGAGCGAGCCATGGCCTACTTCGACTCCGTCCTCCAGAAGGCACTCGACCAGACCCGGGAGTCGGCCCCGCCGGCTGGTATCAAGGCCAAGCCGGCACCGCCGCCGGTCGGCGTCCTGCCCCACGTCCAGACCGGGGTCCGCCGCGACTCGCTCGACCGGGTCTACACCGCGCTGACCACCCAGCCGGACGGGTTCACCGTCCACCCCAAGCTGGCCCGGCAGTTCGACGCCCGCCACGAGATGTGGGAGTCGGGTGAGGTCGACTGGGCGATGGCCGAGGCGTTCGCCTGGGGGTCGCTGCTCGAGGAAGGGGTGTCGGTCCGCGTCGCCGGACAGGACTCCCGTCGGGGAACGTTCGCCCATCGCCACGCCACCGTGCTCGACTTCGAGAACGGGGAGGAATACACCCCGCTAGGGGCGATGACCGGTCCCCACACCGACTTCTGGATCTACGACTCGACGTTGTCGGAGTACGCCGCCCTCGGCTTCGAGTACGGCTACTCGTTGGCGAACCCCGACGCCCTCGTCATCTGGGAGGCGCAGTTCGGCGACTTCGTGAACGGCGCCCAGATCATCATCGATCAGTACCTGGTCGCCGCCGAGGACAAGTGGCGGGAGAACTCCGGGCTGGTCATGCTGCTGCCCCACGGCTACGAGGGGCAGGGACCGGAGCACTCGTCGGGCCGGCTGGAGCGGTTCCTGTTGCTGTGCGCCGAGGACAACATCCAGGTGGCCAACGTCACCACCGCAGCCCAGTTCTTCCACCTGATCCGCCGGCAGATGATCCGCAACGTCCGTAAGCCGCTCGTCGTGTTCACCCCGAAGTCGGGCCTGCGGTCGAAGGCGACCCGGTCACCGGTCGAGTCGTTCACCTCCGGGTCGTTCCAGGAGGTCATCAACGACGAGATCGAGCGGACGGAGAACGTTCAGCGGGTCATCCTCGGAAGCGGCAAGGTGACGACCGAGGCCCTGGCCCGGCGAGCCGAGTTGGGAACCTCGGCGGCGGCCGTCGTTCGGGTCGAGCAGCTCTACCCGTGGCCGGTCCAAGCCGTGGCCAAGGCGATCGCCCGCTACCCCAACGCCCGGGAGCTGGTCTGGCTCCAGGAGGAACCGGAGAACATGGGAGCGTGGAACTCGGTCAAGGGCCGCCTCTACGAAGCCCACGAGCACAGCCACCAGATCCGGCGGGTGAGCCGCACCGAGTCGGGCAGCCCGGCCACCGGCTCCAACGCCATCCATCGCCAGGAGCAGGAGGAGCTGCTCAGCCGGGCCTTCGGCGGCCTCGGCGACTGACCGCACCCCGGCGACCGAGCGCATCGGCGTCGTCGGCTTCTTCCGGCGACGCCGACTCGGTCGCCGACTCGGTCGGCTCAGAGCAGGTCGATGCCGATGATCGAGCCCAGCTCGGTGAGCGCCTCGACCGGGTCGGTGACTTTGATGGTGGTGATGCCCATCGCCTTGGCCGGCTTGAGGTTGATGCCGAGATCGTCGAGGAAGACCGCGTCGGCGGCGTCGATCCCGAGGGCGGCCAGCGCTCGCCGATAGAACTCGGGCTCCGGCTTTCGAATGCCGACCACCGACGACTCGATGACGTGATCGAACATCGTCATCACCTCGGCCGCCTCCGGACGCTGGGTGGTGCCGTCGGCGGAGCGGATGTTGTTCGTCAGGCAAGCGGTGGCGAAGCCGGCGCCCTTGATCCGGCGGATCGCCTCGACCATGGCCGGTCGGATCTCGCCTGATAGCAGGCCGAGGATCGCCCGACCGTCGACCGAGTGACCGAGCACCCGGGCCTCGGCCTCGAACAGTTCGGCGAAGCCCGCGGTGTCGACCTCGGACCGCTCGAGCTTGGCCCAGGCGTTGTCGTCGGGGTTGGTGGAGTTGATCTCCCGGACCAGTCCGACGGGGAGTCCGTTGTCGGACTCGTAGCGGGCGAACGCCTCGAACGGGCTGGTCGTGACGACACCGCCGAAGTCAAACATCACTGCTTTGATCACATTCACGATACTATTGCCGACCTCTAGGCTCGACACGTGAGCTTGGCGCGCAGTGAGTGGTCCCGTCCGAATGGGTTCCGACTCAGCCGCCAGCTCCGATCGGCCTCCTGAAGATCATTGGGCACACATGACATCAACCGATCGACACCTAGTCGTCGATGGATCGAACATCGCAACCGAAGGGCGAACGCTGCCGAGCCTCGCTCAACTCGACGAGGCCGTCCGGGCCATCACCGCCGAGTACTCGTACGAGTCGTTGACCGTCGTCGTCGACGCCACGTTCGCACATCGCATCGACGATGCCGAACGACCCGAGTTCGAAGCGGCAGTCCTCGCCGGCGAGCTGGTAACGCCGCCGGCCGGAGCGATCGGTCGGGGTGACGCGTTCATCCTCCAGGTCGCCGAGAAGGTCGGCGCCGTCGTGTTCTCCAACGACTCCTTTCAGGAGTTCCACGGCGAGCACGAGTGGCTCTTCGAGCCGGGCCGCCTGATCGGCGGCAAGCCGATCGAGGGTGTCGGCTGGGTCTTCGTCGAGCGGGCGCCGGTCCGGGGACCGGCCAGCCGACGTGCGGTGCGAGACGCCGGCGGCCGTCCCGGATCCCGACGGTCCGGTTCCGGCCGCTCCCGACGCTCGACGGCCAGCGGCCCGCCACCGAAACCGTCGCGCACCACGCCACCGCCCGCGACCAAGACCGCCAAGCCGGTCGCCACCGGATCCAAGGCTGCCAAGGCGGCGGCCAAGAAGTCGAAGGCGACCAGCAAGTCGGCCGACAAGCGATCCCGCACGCCGGCCGAGTTGAACGACCCGCGGACGTTCATGGGCTTCGTCGCCCGCTACTCGATCGGTGACGAGGTCGAGGCGACCGTCGAGCGCTTCTCCTCTCACGGCTGCTACCTCACCGCAGCCGACGCACAGTGCTACCTCCCGTCAAGGGCGATGGGTGACCCGCCCCCGAGCCGGGCACGAGATGTCGTGTCCCAGGGGCAGACCGTGATCGTGAAGGTCGAGTCGCTCGACTCCGACCGTCGCGGCATCAACGTTGCGTTGGTGCGAGCCATCCCTTCGGATGGCGAACGAAGCAATGACCCGGGGTCGCCGCCGCGTGCGGGCTCATCTCCGGATCGCAGCAGGAATCCCGCCAAACGTCCTCAAGGGGGACCGGCCGTCGCCGACGAGCAGGTTGCCGACGAGGGGCATCTCACAAGGAGCACAACCAACGTGGCTACGAAGTCTGCGGCTCGCACCCGGGCCAAGAACGCGACGAAGTCAGCGAAGACGACGGCCAAGGCGTCGGCCAAGACCGCCGCCACGGCAACGACGTCGGCCCGGGCGAAGCGGGCGACCGCACGGAAGACGGCCACCGACTCCACCAACGGAGCGGCCAAGAAGGCCACCGCCAAGAAGACCCCGGCCAAGTCGACCGCCAAGAAGGCCCCGGCCAAGAAGACCACGGCCAAGAGCACCACCAAGAAGGCCACCGCCAAGAAGGCCCCGGCCAAGAGCACCACCAAGAAGGCCACCGCCAAGAAGACCACGGCGAAGAAGGCCCCGGCCAAGTCGACCACCAAGAAGGCCACCGCCAAGAAGACCACGGCCAAGAGCACCACCAAGAAGGCCACCGCCAAGAAGGCCCCGGCCAAGAAGACCGGCCAAGTCGACCACCAAGAAGGCCACCGCCAAGAAGACCCGGCCAAGAGCACCGCCAAGAAGGCCACCGCCAAGAAGACCACGGCCAAGTCGACCACCAAGAAGGCCACCGCCAAGAAGGCCCCGGCCAAGTCGACCGCCAAGAAGGCCCCGGCGAAGAAGGCCCCGGCCAAGAGCACCACCAAGAAGGCCACCGCCAAGAAGGCCCCGGCCAAGCGCACCACCAAGAAGGCCACCGCCACCGCTGCTGGCACCGCAGCCAACGCCGCCAGCTCCACCGTCGCCGACGGCGGCACCCCGGCTTCCACGACCGCCTGATCGACGAACGCCGCCCGGTGACCGCGTGACCGTGGTCGACGGGCCGTGCGCGGCAGGTGGGGTTCGACCGATTTTGTGAACGGTTACCCTCGGCCGGATGGCAGCACAGTTCATCTACACCATGCACAAGGTCGGCCGGTTCCACCCGCCCGACCGCCAGGTCCTGGAGAACATCACGCTGTCGTTCTACCCCGGCGCCAAGATCGGGGTTCTCGGCTCGAACGGTGCGGGCAAGTCGTCGCTGTTGAAGATCATGGCCGGCATCGACGACGGCCATACCGGGGACGCTCGCCTCACACCAGGGTTCTCGGTCGGCTACCTCCAGCAGGAACCGCAGCTCGACACGGAGAAGGACGTCCAGGGCAACGTCATGGACGGAGCCGGCGACACGGTCCAGCTCTTGGCCGAGTACGACGAGGTGCTGGCCGGTTGGTCCGACCCCGAGGCCGACTACGAGAAGCTGGGCGCCCGCCAGGCCGAGCTGGAGGACAAGATCGAGGCCGCCGGCGCCTGGGACCTCCAGCGGACGATCGAGATCGCCATGGAGGCGCTCCGCCTCCCACCCAAGGACGCCGGGGTCGAGCACCTCTCCGGCGGCGAGCGACGCCGGGTTGCGCTGTGCCGTCTCCTGCTGTCCCGGCCCGATCTGCTGCTCCTCGACGAGCCGACCAACCACCTCGATGCTGAATCGGTGGCGTGGCTGGAGCGTCACCTGGCCGACTACCCGGGAACGGTCGTGGCCATCACCCACGACCGCTACTTCCTCGACAACGTCGCCCGTTGGATCCTCGAGCTCGACCGGGGCAGGGGCATCCCCTTCGAGGGGAACTACAGCAGCTGGCTCGAGCAGAAGCAGGCCCGGCTCGATTCCGAGGAACGGGCCCAGGCGGCCCGACAGCGGACGCTCGCTCGAGAGCTGGAGTGGGTGCGGATGGCGCCCAAGGCCCGGCAGGCCAAGGGGCGAGCCCGCCTCAGCGCCTACGAGAACCTGCGGGCCGAGGCCGAGGAGTACGACCCGGCCTCGGAGAAGGTGCAGATCCATATCCCACCCGGCAAACGGCTCGGTGACCAGGTCATCGAGGTGGCGGGGCTGTCCAAGGGATTCGGCGAGAAGCTCCTCATCGAGGACCTGTCGTTCTCCCTCCCCCCGGCCGGCATCGTCGGGGTGATCGGCGGCAACGGGGCCGGCAAGACGACGCTGTTCAAGATGCTGATCGCCGCCGCCACCGGCGACGGCGAGCAGCCGGACTCGGGGGCGATCACCGTCGGGACGACCGTCGACCTCGCCTACGTCGACCAGTCCCGGGAGGTCCTCGACTCTGCGGACACCGTCTACGAGGCGATCACCGAGGGCCACGACATCGTGGAGGTCGGCGACCGTGAGGTCAACGGTCGGGCCTACGTCGCCTCGTTCAACTTCCGGGGTTCGGACCAGCAGAAGAGCGTCGGCCTGCTGTCGGGTGGCGAGCGGAACCGGGTCCACCTGGCTCGGGTCCTGAAGCGAGGGGGCAACGTCCTGCTGCTCGACGAGCCGACCAACGACCTCGACGTCGACACCCTCCGAGCGCTGGAGGACGCCCTCGAGCGGTTCGCTGGGTGCGCGGTGGTGATCAGCCACGACCGGTGGTTCCTCGACCGGATCGCCACCCACATCCTCTCGTTCGAGGGCAACTCCCAGGTCCGGTGGTTCGAGGGCAACTTCTCGGAGTACGAGGAGTTCCGGGCGCGCGAGCTGGGGGCCGACACCGCTCCGTCCCGGGTGACGTACAAGCCCCTCGCCCGCTGATCCACCGCCCCGAAAGGGGCGACCTCAAGACCGCGGGGTCGGCGCCGATGGAACCCAATGCCATCGCGCAGCAGCACGACCACCGACACCGAGCGCACCGCACCGGTGGAGCCGCCCCGCGAGAGCCGGGCGGTCACCCGGTTGATCGAAGCCGGCTGTACCGCCGACTGCCCCTACTGCGGGGAGCGGGTCAAGTATCGGGCTCGCCACCGCGATCAGCAGGTGATCTGCAACGTCTACGTCGACGGCGTCTGGCAACGGGTCGAGCAGTATCACGCCCAGTGCTACGAAGACGCTGGGCATCCCCACGGCGAGCCGATCTGACGGTCGACGCCACCACCCGATCGGGCCGCCGGGCGATGGGGTCGACGGTTAGGGTTGCGGGCATGGACGACCTCCGCGACGACCATCGTCTCGCCGCTTCGATCGCCGCCGAGACGGCCCAAGCCCTGCTCGCCGTACGGCAGCACCACGTCGAGGCCCAGAGCTCGGCGGACGAGCTCAAGACCGCCGGCGACCGGGCTGCCCACGAGCTCATCGTCGAGCGCCTCGCCGCCGAGCGCCCCGACGACGCCGTGCTGTCTGAGGAGGGCAAGGACGACCAGGCCCGGCTCACCGCCACACGGGTGTGGATCGTCGACCCCCTCGACGGGACGAGGGAGTTCTCCGAGCCGCCCCGCGTCGACTGGGCGGTCCACATCGCCCTCGTCGTCGGCGGCCAGCCGACCGTCGGGGCGGTCGCCCTCCCGGCCGAGGACCTCGTCCTCCACACCGGCGCACCCCCGACGCTGCCCGACGCGCTCGACGGCCCGCCGCGGGTGATCGTCAGCCGGACCCGGCGGCCCCAGCCGGCGCTCGACCTCGCCGACGGACTCGGCGGGACCTACGTGGAGATGGGCTCGGCCGGGGCGAAGACGATGGCCGTGGTTCGGGGCGACGCCGAGATCTACGCCCACTCCGGAGGCCAGTACGAGTGGGACTCGTGCGCCCCGGTCGCGGTCGCCGAGGCGGCCGGGCTCCACTGCAGCCGGCTCGACGGCACCTCGCTGGCCTACAACCGCCCCGACCCCTACCTGCCCGATCTGCTCATCTGCCGACCCGAGTGGCGGGACCCGGCCCTCGACATACTGAACCGGGGATGACGACCCCCGCCCCACCCCCGCCGGACGACGGCCGCTCGCGCCTCCGATCCTCCATCGGCGGCACCTCCCTCCCAGACTGGTAACCCGTGGCTACGACTTCTCCCGACGATCTCCACCTCGGCTCGTTCTCCGAGCACCCGCCGTGGAGCCTCGCCACCTCCAAACTCTCCTGGCGAGCCGGCGTCGACCGTCTCCGGAACGCCCAGGCCCGGCAGCTGCCCCGGCTGACCCGGGCGCCCAAGCTCCCACCGGTCACCAGGGCCACGATCGTGGTCGGCCACCTCGGCCGAGCCTTCGGTGGGTGGTACGTCCGGGATCGGGGCTCGGACCGGTCCCGGGTCGGCGTGTCGCGGCGGTTCCGGGAAGCAGCGGAGCGGCTCGGTCCGACCTATATCAAGCTCGCTCAGATCATCTCCGCTGGTGAGGGCGTGTTCCCCCAGGAACTGGTCGACCAGTGCAAGCTGTGCCGGGATCAGGTCCCGCCGGTGCCCTACCCCGAGATCGTCGAGCAGGTCGAGAACGAGCTGGGGCGTCCGCTGTTCGAGATCTTCGCCGAGTTCGAGTCGGAGCCGATCGCCGCCGCCTCGATCGCCCAGGTCCACCGGGCCGTGCTCCGCTCCGGCGAGTCGGTGGTGGTCAAGGTCCAGCGGCCGGGGATCGACGCCATCGTTCGCCGAGATCTTCGGGTCCTGGCCTGGCTGGCACCGTTCCTCGTCGGGCGGATCAAGGTCTCGGCCCTGGCCAACCCGCCGGCCCTGGTCGAGCTGTTCGCCGAGACGATCGTCGAGGAGCTCGACTTCCGGCTCGAAGCGGCCAACATGCTCGATGTGGCCGAGGTGTTCGTGAAGCTCGACCGTCCGGGCTTCGTCGTCCCTCGCCCCCATCCGACCCATGTGACCAAGCGGGTCCTGGTCATGGAGCGGGTCGACGGCTTCAAGTTCGACGACGTCGTCGGCATGACCGAAGCGGGGATCAACACCCACGACGTCATCGAGACGGCGATGATCGGCTTCCTCGAAGGGGCCTTCCTCCACGGCGTCTTCCACGGGGACCTCCACGGCGGCAACCTCTTCGTCATGCCCGACGGCCGAGTGGCACTGGTCGACTTCGGGATCACCGGGCGGCTGACCGAGGAGGAACGGCTGGCGTTCCTCCGGATGATGATGACCGCCACCATGAACGACGTGAAGGGCCAGGTGGCGGCCCTCCGGGATCTGGGGGCGCTCCCGCCCGACACCGACATCGACGCCGTGATCGCCGATCTGGGCCTCGACGGTCCCCCACTCGATCCGACCAAGCTCACCCCCGAGGAGTTGGTGGTCGAGCTCCAGCGCATCATCAAGGCGCTGCTGGGCTACGGGGCCCGGATGCCCAAGCCGCTCATGCTGTACGTGAAGAACCTGATCTTCATCGACGGGGCGATCGCCACCCTGGCCCCCGAGCTCGACATGTTCGCCATCGTCACCAAGATCGCCATGCACTTCGCCACCACCCATGGCTCGACGATCGCCTCACAGCTCGGGGTCACCGACGGCTCCTGGGAGATCGACACCTACGGCCTCAAGGCCGGCTTCGGCGTCGACCCCGACGAGACGTCGAGCCTGACCTACGCCGAGCTCAAGGAGCGACGGTCGCTGATCCAGCGTCGGCTCAGCGGGCGGGAGGCCCTCGACTAGCGATGCGCCTCGTCGTCGCCGAGTGCACGGTCGACTACGACGGTCGCCTGACCGCCCATCTCCCCCGGGCGGTTCGGCTGATCATGGTCAAGGCCGACGGGTGCGTCGCCGTCCACGCCGACGGCGGGGCCTACAAGCCGCTCAACTGGATGACCGCGCCGAACGTCCTGACCGAGACCCCCGACGCCTGGACGGTCACCAACCCCAAGGGCGAGACGTTGACGATCACGATGCACGAGCTCGTCAGCGACGTGAGCCACGACCTGGGCGACGACCCCGGCCTCCAGAAGGACGGCGTCGAGGCCCACCTCCAGGAACTGTTGGCCGTCGACCCGGCTCAGCTCGGCGACGGGATGCGGCTCATCCGCCGGGAGTACCCGACCGAGATCGGTCCGGTCGACCTCCTGTGCCGGGATGGCGACGGTCACGTGGTGGCCGTCGAGGTCAAGCGGCGAGGCGAGATCGACGGGGTCGAGCAGCTGACCCGCTACCTCGACTTCCTCAACCGGCAGCCCGACCTCCGCCCTGTCCGGGGCTTGTTCGTCGCCCAGGAGATCAAGCTCCAGGCCAAGACCCTGGCCTCCGATCGCTCCATCGACTGGGTCGAGGTCGACTACGACGAGCTTCGAGGCATCGAACGACCCCAACAGACCCTGTTCTGATCGGGCCTCGACCGATCGGGCCGTGGGAGCGGTGGTCGGGCCGGGGCGAACGCCACCGACCCGACCATCGGACCGTCGGTCGGGACATGTCCCTCAGGAGAAGGAGACGCCGCCGTTGTCGATGACGACCCGATCGTCGTCTCCCAGCGTCTGGAAGATGGCCCGGCCATCGCCCTCGTCCCACACCCGGACGGTCAGCTTCTCACCGGGCAACACCGGCGACGAGAACCGACCCTCCATGGCCGTGAACCGGTTGGGATCGCTGTCGCACAGGGTGTGGAGCAGCAGCCGACCGGTGAAGCCGTAGGTGCACAAGCCGTGGAGGATCGGCTTGGGGAACCCGCCGACATCGGAGAACTGCTTGTCGGAGTGGAGCGGGTTGCGGTCGCCGCACAGCCGGTAGAGCAGCGCCTGATCGGGCCGGGTCTGGGCCGACACGGTGTAGTCCGGATCGCGATCGGGGGCGACGTTGGGCTTCTCGCTCGGGCCCCGGTCGCCACCCCAACCCCCCTCGCCGACGATGAACACCGACGAGCTGGTCTCGTACAGGGGTTGGCCGTCGGCGACGAGGGTGGCCACGGTCCGGGTCTCGACGACCGCGCCCTTCCCCTTGTCGTAGATCCCGGTGATCTCGTCGACGGTCTCGACCTCGCCGCTCACCGGCACCGGGCGGTGGAGCGTGATGCCCTGCTCGCCGTGGACCAGCATCCGGGGGTCGTAGGTCCCGGCCTGGGACATGGCCGACTTGCCGCCGGTGGCGGTGAAGCCGTGGAGGACCACCATCGTCGGGAAGACCTGCTGGTCGACCCCGGCGGTGTTCTCGGTGGTGAACTCCAGCTCCCGGCCGACCGGGTCGTCGACCCCGGCTCCGATTCCGAGGGCGTACAGCAGGCAGTCGTCAGCGGTCCACGAGGCCCGGCGGGGCTCGCCCTTGGCGCCGACGGCATCAGGGTTCACGGGCATGGCAGTAGTACCTCGGTTCTCCGTTGTCGGGGTCTGGTGATGATGTGGACGGTGCTAGAACGGGTTGGGTCGACCCGGACCGGTGACCGGCCGGCCCTGCATGTCGGTGTTGGGGGCGGCGGCGGCCATGAGATCCTTCACCAGAGCGCCGACCTCGTTGGGGTCGTCGACCGGCTCGACGGTCGGACCCCGGCGCCACATCTCGGCCACCCCGAGCACCCGGCCGCTGGCCTCGAACACCCGACCGGTGACCGGGGCCGACTCCTTGCTGACCAACCAGGTACAGATGGGAGCGATCCACCGGGGGTGCATCATCTCCTTCTCCTCGTCGCTGGCCTGGCCCATGCCGAGGTTCTCGGTCATCCGGGTCAGGGCCCCGGGGGCGATGGCGTTGACCGTCACCCCGTACCGGTGCAGCTCCTGGGCGGCGATGATGGTGAAGGAGGCGATCCCGGCCTTGGCCGCGCCGTAGTTGGTCTGCCCCGGGTTGCCGTAGATGCCCGAGACCGAGCTCGTGTTGATGATCCGAGCGTCGTTGGTCTCGCCGGCCTTGGCCCGCTCCCGCCAGTAGGCAGCGGCCCACCGGGCGGGGGCGAAGGTGCCCTTCAGGTGCACCTTGATCACGGCGTCCCACTCGGCCTCGGTCATGTTCGACAGCATCCGATCACGGAGGATGCCGGCGTTGTTGACGATGGCGTCGAGGCCGCCGAAGTTCTCGACGGCGGTGTTGATCAGCCGCTGGGCACCTTCCCAGTCGGAGACGTCGTCGCCGTTGGCGACCGCCTCGCCACCCATCCCCTTGATCTCCTCGACGACCTCCTGGGCGGGACTCAGATCGCCGCCCGAGCCATCGACGGTGCCGCCGAGATCGTTGACGACGACCTTTGCTCCCTCGCGGGCCAGCATCAAGGCGTGCTCGCGACCGATGCCCCGGCCGGCACCCGTGATGATGGCCACCCGGCCTTCACACAGACCACTCATATATGTCGTACCTCCCGTTTCCGGTGAACGATCATGGCACAGCGAACATCCCAGTCCGAAAATGGGTGACCGATCGATCAGGCGTTCTCGTGGCACACTGGACCACGGTGAACGAGCGCGACGGAGAAGGCGTATCGGCACCTCGTGACGGGGGCAGCGCAGGCGCATCTATCGACGCGCCCCTCGACGAGGCCCGGGACGATGAGACGGGCCCCGACCGCGATGGTGTGCCGGACGAAGACGCGACCACCACCACGGGCCGCGACGATGCCACCGACGAGTCGGAAGACCGAGCCGATCAGGCCGACGCCGACGAAGCAGCGGTCGAATCCGACGCCGACACAGCCGACGCCGACACAGCCGACGCCGAGGCCGACGTACCCGACATCAGCGACATCGTGGGCCTGGAGCCGAGCTGGGCGGCGCCCGACGCGGCCGACCTGAAGGAGGCGGCGGGCTCGACCGACGTCGACGAGCCCGATCCGAGTGCTTCACCCGGCGAGGAGCCGGCCGACGAGACCGACATCTCCGCCAACGCCTCACCCTCCGCCACCCAGTCCGACGCCACCCTCGGCACCGACACCGCCGACACCCCGGCCGAGACCATCACGCCCGACACCACCCTCGGCACCGACACCGCCGACACCCCGGCCGACGCCATCACGCCCGACGCCACCCTCGGCACCGACACCGCCGACACCCCGGCCGAGACCATCACGGCCGTAGCGTCGGCCGCGACGACGGCGGTGGGAGCCGACGACCCGACGGGTCCGATCGCCGGCGAGGGCACCGTGCCCGACGCGCCGCCGCTGGACGCCACCCAGCCGATCGACGTGATCCCGGGCGCCGCCGGTGCGCCCTCGTCCGGCCCGGCCGGGTCCACCTCCACCCCACCGGCCGACGCCACGGTGCCGATCGAGGTACCGGCCGGCGCGGCCGGTACGCCGGCCGACGTGACCCGGGCCATGGACGCTCTGCCCGGTCCGACCACGCCGGCGGCCGACGCCACCCAGGTCATCGATGCCGTGCCCCTGTCGACCGAGTCGCCAGCGATGGCGGCCGCTGCGACCACCGGCCCGGCACGGGCCGCCGACGTCGCCGACGTCGCCGACTCGGTCGCCGCGCCCGACACCGACGCGACACCCGGCGAGCCGGCCGGCCCGCCGGCCCCCGGCGCCGTTCCCCCGGCACCGGATGCGGCACCCGGTGCCGGCAGCGGCGGTGCGCTGAAGATCCTGGCCCTCGTCGTCGGCAGTGTCGTCGTCCTCTTCCTCGGTGCGTGGGCCCTCGACACCGCCCGAACCTCGGGCCGGGTCGTCCGCAACACGACCCTGGGCACGACCCCGATCGGCGGGCTCGATGCCGACGGGCTGGACGAGCTGTTCGACGAGCTCGACGCCGACCTCGCCGCCGCACCGGTGACCGTCACCGTCGACGGCCAGTCGATCGAGACCGACGCCGCCGCCCTCGGAGCCCGGATCGATCGCGAGACCACCGCCGAGCAGGCCCTGGCGGCGGGGCGGGACTCGTCGATCGTCGCCCGGCCCTTCGCCTGGTTCGGGACCTTCACCGGCGGGCAGACGATCGAGCCCAGCTACCTGGTCGACGGCGACCAGGCGGCCGAAGCCGTTGCCACCGTGCTGGCCGACGAGCTCCCGGAGCCGATCGAGCCCGAGCTGGCCTTCGACGGCGCGACCCTCTCGGTGACCGAGAGCTCGAGCGGTACCACGGTCGACGTCGATGACCTGACGACCGCACTGGCCGAGGAGCTGACGGGCAATGCGCCGTTCGCCTTCGACGTCGAGCCGGTCGCCATCGACCCCGCCCGCACCGACGCCGAGCTGCAGACCGTCGTCGACGAGGCAAACGACGCCACCGCCGAGCCCATCGAGGTCCGGGTCCTCGATCAGACCGCCGAGATCCAGCCGAACCTGCTCCGCTCGTGGGTGACGGTGGCGAACGGGGACGAGCTGGGATGGGCCATCGACCCCGACGCGGCGTCGGACGAGCTCGAGGCGTTGTTCCCGGCGTTGGGAGCCGAGGACCAGCAGGCCCGGTTCAACGTGATCGATGGGGAGCCGATCGTCGTCCCTGCGGCCGAGACCGTCATCTGCTGCGACCCCGACTCGATCGCCGAGCTGGCCGACGCCCTCACCGAGCCCTGGCCCCCACCGGCCGACGCGGAGACCGACGCCGACGAAGCCGTCGACGACGACCCCGAGGCCGAGCCGGAGCTCCGCCTGGTGGAGCTGGAACCGATCACCGTGGCCCCCGACGCCGGCGTCGAGGAGCTGGAGGCGTTGGGGATCATCGAGGAGGTGGCGAGCTTCACCACCAACCACAGCTGCTGCGAGCCCCGGGTCACCAACATCCACCGCATCGCCGACCTCATGGAGGGGGTGGTGATCCGGCCCGGCGAACGGTTCTCGGTCAACGACTTCATCGGCCGACGGACGACCGACAACGGGTTCGTGGCCGCACCCTCGATCATCAACGGCATCCTCGAGCCCAGCGTCGGCGGCGGCATCAGCCAGTTCGCCACCACGCTGTTCAACGCCTGGTTCTTCGCCGGGGGCGACTTCATCGAGTACCAGTCACACTCGCTGTACATCTCCCGCTACCCCCGCGGCCGGGAGGCGACGATCTCGTTCCCGGCACCCGACCTCGAGATCCACAACACCACCGAGTACGGCATCCTCGTGTGGCCGACCTACACCGACACGTCGATCACGGTGACGCTCTACTCGACCGACCACATCGAGGTCGAGGCGCTCGACCTGCTGCGGTCGACGGTCGGCGCAGCCTGCACCCGGTACACCACCCCCCGGATCCGGACCTACCCCGACGGGACCGTGGTCGAGGACTCGGTCTTCGCCACCTACCGGCCCGGCGAAGGGTTCGATTGCGCCGGCAACTCGACCCGTCCCGAGGAGGACGAGGATGAGCCGGAAGGACCGACCGCGCCCCAACCGGACGGTACGGTCACCGACGAGGAGGGGCCCGGCGAGACGCCACCCGATGGCGGCGTCGACGACGGCGCACCGCCGGGCGGCTGAGCCCGTCCTTCCCGGTGCGTCGCCAGCGGGCCGGGCGGCCTACCCTTCGCTGGGGTGGCTGACCCCGACGACTCCGACCGCGACGGCTGGCGCTGCGACCTGGTGGTGATCGGTGCCGGTCCGGCCGGCACTGCGGCCGCGATCGAGGCCGCCGACGCCGGGCTCGACGTGGTCGTCGTCGACAAGGCCCGGTTCCCCCGGGACAAGTGCTGTGGCGATGGCCTGACGACGAGCGCCCTCCGACACCTCGACGAGCTGGGATTCGACCCGTCCACCGTCCCGAGCTGGCAGAGCCTCGACCACGTCCACCTGCGGAGCCCGGCCGGCCGTGACGTGGCCCTCCCGCTCCCGACGACCGACGGCCGATACTTCGGCGCCGTCTGCCGGCGAGCCGAGCTCGATCGGGCGCTGGTCGAGCTGGCGCGGCGCCGGGGGGCGACCGTGCTCGAGGGCCACCCGCTGGAGGCGATCACCGCCCATCCCGATGGGGTGACGGTCGATGTGGCCGCCACCCGTCTCGAGGCCCCCTACGTCGTCGCCGCCGATGGCATGTGGTCCCCGACCCGCAAGTTGTTGGGCGCCGGGCCGACGTCGTACCGGGGTGATTGGCATGCGTTCCGCCAGTACTTCGATCGGGTGGACGGTCCGGCCGCCGATCGGCTCCTCGTCTGGTTCGAGCCCGATCTGCTCCCCGGCTATGCGTGGTCGTTCCCCCTCGGCGATGGGGCGGTCAACGTCGGCTTCGGTATCCAACGGGGCGGCGCCCACCGGATCCAGGACATGAACCACCTCTGGCCTCAGCTCCTGGAGCGCCGCCACGTGGCGACCGCCCTCGGCCCCGACGCCCGACCGGAGGCCCCCCACCGGGCCTGGCCGATCCCGGCCCGCCTGGGGAAGCTCCCGCTCACCGACGGCCGGGTGTTGTTCGTCGGCGATGCGGCCGGGGCCGCCGACCCCATGACCGGGGAGGGCATCGGCCAGGCTCTGGAGACCGGCCGGTTGGCGGTCGGGGCGATCCGCCGCCACCTGGTCGACCCCGACCGGGCCACCGCGTGGTACCGCCGGGAGCTGGGGCGGGGCATGGTCCGGGACCATCGCCTGGCCGGGATGCTGTCGTCGGCCCTCGGCAACCGCCGACTGGCCGAGGCGTCGATAGCCGCCACCGCGCTCACCCCCTGGACCCGGCGAGAGTTCGGCCGGTGGCTCTACGAGGACTACCCCCGGGCCGCCCTGTTCACGCCCGGTCGGTGGAGCCGGGCGCTGCTCTCCCCGCGGGGCGCCTTCCCGGCCGACGCCGCGCCCTCGGCGGCCTGACGGTTTCAGGACCGAGCGCCGCCGTGGCATGGTGGTGGCGTGCCTGAACTGCTGACGGGGCGGTCGGACCGCCCACCCGCCGACTACATCGCCGAGACCAAGGCGCTCTACGACTCGTTGGGCTACGACTCCTACCGGTGGGCCGAGCGATCGGAGCGGCCGCCGCTCGTCCCCTTGGCCAAGCCACTCGCCGAGTGCCGGGTGACCCTGATCGGATCGGGCGGGCTCTACCGGAAGGGGCAGATCGCCTTCCACACCAAGGACGACACGTCGGTCCGGGTGATCCCGACCGACACCCCGACCAGCGAGCTGCGAACGGCCCACTTCGCCTATGACCAGACCGACGCTCGGGTCGACCCGAACTGCGTGTTCCCCCTCGACCGGTTGCGGGAGCTCACCGAGGCCGGGGTCATCGGTGGCCTCACCCCCGAGTCCTACGCCTTCATGGGCGGCATCTACTCGACCCGTCGCTTGGAGAGCGAGACCGTCCCGCTCCTCGTGGAGCGCTGCCGGGCCCAGGAGCCCGACGTCGTGCTCCTCGTGCCGGTCTGACCGGTCTGCCACCAGTCGGTCGGTCTGATCGCACGTCACCTCGAAGCCGCCGGTCTCCCCACGATCGGGTTCACCTCGGCTCGAACCATCACCGCCAGCGCCAACCCGCCCCGCTCGGTGTTCGTCGACCTCCCCCTCGGCCACACCACCGGTCTCCCCGGCGACGCCGACGGGCAGCGTCTCATCCTCACCGACGGCCTCAACGCGGCCGCCGCCATCACGGAGCCGGGCACGATCGTCGACCTCGATCTCCGCTACGTCGACGACGACTGGAAGGACGAGCCGCTGAGCTGGAGTCGCAAGCGGCAGGACGGGGGCCGGACCGGTGGCACCACCAGCCCGGCCGGCGAGGGGCGCAGGGCCGACACCCGAACCGCCCGCTCAGCCGACCCCGTCTACCAGAGCGACGACGATCGGATGGCGGCCGAGGCGGTCCCCGAAGCCGAGCAGTGCCTGGCCTGTCTCGGCCTCGGTGAGCGCTAGGCGGTGTAGGGAGCGAACTCGGGCGGTCGCTTCTCGACGAAGCTGGCCACGCCCTCTTTGAAGTCGGGCCGGCGGAGCGACTCACGCATGAACTGGTTCGACTCGGCCAGCGCATCGCCGATGGGCAGCATCGGGTGGTTGTAGACCTGGTGCTTCATCACCGCCATCGACGTGGGCGACACGTTGTCGGCCAGGTCCTTGGCGTAGGCCATCGTGGCGTCGAGCAGCTCATCGGGGGCGAAGACCTGGTTGACGACGCCGAGCTCCTTCGCCTCCTCGGCGAGGAACACCCGGCCGGACAGCATCAGGTCGAGGGCCACCGCCTGGCCGACCAACCGGGGAAGGGTCCACGAGCACCCGTGCTCGGCGATCAGGCCCCGCCGACTGAAGGCGACGGTGAACTTGGCCCCCTCGGCCGCGAAGCGGAGGTCGCAGGCCAGGGCGTGGACGAAGCCGAGCCCGGCGCAGGCGCCGTTGACCGCAGCGATGATCGGCTTGGGGATCGTCATGGCGTGGGTGTGGTTCCGGGGGTCGGGCTCCCGGCCCGAGTCCTCACCGCCGTCGTTGTCGCCGATCCCCTGGAGGACGTTCATGTCGGCCCCGGCGCAGAATCCACGCCCGGCCCCGGTGACCACGATCACCCGGACCTCGGGATCGGCGGCTGCCCGGTCGAGCGAATCGAAGTACCCCTGGTGGATGGCCGAGTTCCAGGCGTTGAGCCGCTCGGGCCGGTTGAGGGTGATCAGTGCGGTGCGGTCACGCACCTCATAGAGCACGGCGTCATCACTCATCGGTGCTTCCCCTTCCTGGTTGCCCAAACGTACCGGGCACGCCCCGGTGGGGCCAAGCTGGCACCGGTCCCCCGGGGCGCCGCTCAGGACAAGATCGGGCCGGCGTGGTGGGCCACCAGCAACCACCGGCCGTCCCGCTCGGCGAAGATGTTGACCGCGGTGGCCGTCGCCGTCTGGCCGCGGGCCAGCATGTTCTCGGTCACGGTGACCCAGGCCACCGGACCCCGACGGTTGACGACCTCGTCGGTGAGGATGATCTGAGGGTTGCCGTCGGCGGCGAAGATCGTCTCCCACGATCGGCGCACCGCATCCCATCCCCGCAGCGGCGACCGCCCGGGGTGGGCGCAGGTCACGTCGTCATCGTGGGCCCACACCTCGGCCATGGCCTCCGGCTCGCCCCGTTCGAGCGCTTCGTAGAAGGCGGCATTGGCCCGGCTGACGGCGCCGTCGGGCCCATCCGCGGGCTCCGGGGCGGGACCGGGATCCGGAGCGGTCATGCGAGCACGGTCGTCCCGTTCGGCCCGACATCGGCCCACTGATCGGGGTCGTGGCCGAAGACCAGCCGGGCCCCGGCCGCCTCCATCTCGGCCAGGAGCCGCATCGAGGCCACCTGACGATCGAGGTCATAGCCGAAGGTCGGCGTGGCCAGCTCGTCGAGCGACCGACGGAAGTAGCAGGCGTCGGCGGTGAGCACCACCGTCTCCGATCCGGTCGTCAACCGCAGCGACTGGTGGCCGGCGGTGTGGCCCGGGGTCGGCACGAGGACGACGGCGCCGTCGCCGAACACGTCGTGCTCCCCGTCGAGGGGCTGCACATCCTGGCCGGCGTGGAAGTCGGCCGGATCGTAGACGTCGTACTCGATCAGTTTCGGGTGATGCCCGGCCTTCCACTCGGCGGCCTGCACCAGGAGCCGGGCGTTGGGCAGGAGCCGGTTGCCTCCGACGTGGTCGAAGTGGAAGTGGGAGTTGGCCAGGTAGTCGACCGCCGCCGGGTCGATCCCCAACCCGTCGAGTCGGCCGGCCAGGTCACCGCCGGCCGGCAGGAAGGCGGTGAAGTCGGCGGCATTACGACCGAGCTTGTCCTGGCCGTCCATCAGGTCGGCGTGGAGGCCGGTGTCGAACACCAGGACGCCGTCGGAATGCTCGATGACGTAGGCCGGGATCGGGAGCTGGACCGTGCCGGTCTGACCGGGCAGCATCGACCCGAAGTCGGTCTCGAGGTGGCCGCAGAGGGCGCCGTGAACCTTGATCGCCATCGTCTCGCCTCAGACCCGGTTCAGCCGGATGACCGGGATCGTCCGGCCGGCCTCGGCCGCCTTGGTGGCGTAGTCGACGAACATCGGGTACCGCTCGGCGTGGGCGTCGTAGAGCGACTGGCGGTCGTCGCCCTCGGTGATCTCGGCCCGGGCCCGGTACGCCTCGCCCGGCACCTCGACGGTCAGGTTGGGGTTCTCGGCGAGGTTGCGGTACCAGTCGGGGTTGGTCGGGGCGCCACCCATCGAGGCCACCACGATGTGGCGGCCCTCGTCGTCGGTCGAGAAGACCAGCGGGGTGGTGAGCTGACGCTCGGTCCGGCGGCCGGTGGTGGTGAGCAGCGCCACGTCCATGCCCTCCATCCGCCCGCCGACCTTGCCCCGGTTCTGCCGGAACTCGTCGATCACCTGTTGGTTGAAGTCGCTCATCGCTGCGTCATCTCCTCGGGACCACTCGCCTGTTGCGCCGGGGAGCGCTGGCCCCTCGGTTGCAAATGTACCCACCGAGGTCGCTTCTCCTAAGGTTGGCGCCACAGCCACCATGAGGAGGTCCCATGGCCCTGACGACCGATGACCTGGTCGAGAGCGCGCCCCGGATCGTCGACAGCCCGATCATCTCGGCCGACTCCCACATCACCGAGCCGGGGTGGACCTACGTCGACAACATCGATCCCGCCTACCGGGATCGGGCTCCGTACCTGACCGACGTCCAGCCCGACGGCGCGGCGTTCCACGTGCCGGGCATGAACCAGACGATCCACCTCGGACTCCACTCGGCGGCCGGCCGGTCCTCCGATGCGCTGGCGATGAAGGGCACGCCCTTCGACGACCTCCACCGGGCCGGGTGGGACGCCACCGCCCGGGTCGAAGCCCAGCGGACCGACGGCATCGACGGCGAGGTGCTGTACCCGTCGGTCGGGATGCTGCTCTGCAACCACCCGGATCTCGACCTCAAGAAGGCGATGTTCGACGCCTACAACCGGTGGATCGCCGAGTACTGCGCCGTCGCTCCCGACCGGTTGTTCGGCTGTGGCCAGACCGCGCTGCGGTCGGTGTCGGAGGGGATCGCCGATCTGGAGGCGATCGCCGCCGCCGGCCTGCGGGGCGTGATGCTTCCCGGCACGCCCGGCCCGGCCTACGACGACGGTCCCGACTACGACGACCCGGCGTGGGACGAGCTCTACCGAGCCGCCCTCGATCTCGACCTGGTCCTGTCGTTCCACATCCTGACCGGTAAGTCGCAGCGGGCCCGGGGGCCCAAGCTGAACAACTTCATGTCGATCATCCGGGGCAACCAGGACCTGATCGGAACGTTCATCTTCGGTGGGGTGTTCGACCGGGTCCCCGATCTGCGGATCGTGTGCGTGGAGGCCGATGCCGGCTGGGTCCCCCACCACTCCTACCGGATGGACCACGCCTACCATCGGCACCGCAACTGGTTGCGGGGCTCGGCCGAGCTCCAGCGCCGACCGAGCGAGTACATGGCCGACCACGTGTACGTGACGTTCCAGGACGACTGGTCGGCGCTGCGGATGGCCGAGGCCGGCCTCATCTCGGTCGACCGGCTCCTGTGGGCCAACGACTTCCCCCACAGCGACTCCACCTGGCCCTACAGCCAGCACATGCTGGCCACCCAGACCGCCGACCTCGACCCCGAGGCCCGGGCCGGCATCGTCGGGGGCAACGTGGTCGACCTGTACGGGCTCCACGACGTCGTGACCTCGCCGTGATCGCCCCCACCGCCCTCCAGACGCCGGCGCCGGCCTCCGGGTCGACCGCCGCCGCCCCGGCATCCGCGGCCGTCGAGCCATGGCTGACCGATGACCTCCGCCGGCAGTACCAGCGAGACGGCTTCCTCGTGCTGCGGGGGTGGCTGTCCGACGCCGACATCGTCCGGGCCGAGGAGGGTTTCGCCCGCAACCCGCCGATCGACGGCACCCTCGACACCAACCGTCTCTCCTATCCCGAGCCCGGTCGCTACACGCTGGCCACCAACTGCCTCAAGGATCCCGACCTGGCGTTCCTCGCCGAGCACGATCGGATCGTCGGTCCCGTCAGCGAGGTGCTGGGGGGCGAGGTCCGGCTCACCGCCTACGTGATCTACGACCGCACGCCGGGCGGCCCCGGCATCCCGTCCCACAACGACTACAAGCGGTGGCGACCGGTCGGTTCGTCGATGAACTGGGCGTTCACCATCGTGCCGTTCTGCGATTTCGATGCTGCGGCCGGCGAGCTCCTGGTCGCACCGGGGTCTCACCGGCTCGACCGGATCACCGTCGGGCGGGAACGCCCCCTGGGTGTCGCTCCCCCGATCCGACCGGCCGAGTCCGACTACATCGACCCCGAACTGAAGCGGGGCGATCTGCTGCTGATGAACATGCATCTGTGGCATCGGGCCAACCCCAACACGTCCGACCACCACCGGGTCGGCGCCTTCAACAAGTACGCCGCGGCCGACGCTCCGCCGGCCACCGGGTACTACCTCTACGACGACGAGGTCCATCAGGCACTCCAACCGGAGAACCGGTCGCTGCTGGCGGTCCACAGCGACAAGGCGATCGCCACCACCCGCCTGGTCCTCCACCGGGCGGGTGACGATCCGTCGATCCTCGTTCTCGATCGGGACGGTCAGCGGGCGCTGCCCGGCGGGCCGGCCTTCGTCGAGCGGGCCATCCCCGACTGGGACCAGGGCAACGTGATCGCCGCCCTTCACGCCGGCATTCGAGAACAGCTGCGGATCGAGGTGCCCTGGGTCTCCTACCTCGGCGACTACGACGAGGGCGACCATCTGTGCCGGGTCTACGGCTACACGCTGAACGGCAACGGGTTCGGGGTTCCCTTCGAGGGGGCCCGGTGGCTCGGCCGGTCGCAGCTGGAGTCGGCTCCCGACGACGTCGGGTTCGGCTACGAGCTCGCCGCCCTCGACTCCTGGCTCGACCCCCGGATCGTGAGGGGCAAGGGACTCACCCAGGCCCAGTCCCGGGTCGACCAGTACGCCTACTGAGCACGCCGCCCCGGAAGGTCGGGGCGGGAGCCTCAGCCGAAGTCGCAGTCGCCTTCGGGCACCCGATACTCGTTGGCCCGGACCCAGCCGGTGTCGCCGTCAGCCTCGATCAGGTACCAGTTCCGGTCGCGGTCCTGGACCGGGTAGAAGCCGGCGGTGGCCCGGCCGACGATCTCGGTCCCCGACATCGGCTCGGCCCGGAGGTTGACCGCTCCCACCACCTCGAGGGTGCACCGGGGCCGACGGGTCGTCGACGTGGTCGGCTCCGTGGTCGTGGTCGTGGTCGACGGCACGGTCGTCGTTGTGGTCGGGGGGGCCGTGGTCGTGGTGGTCGGCGGTAGCGAGACCATGGTCAGCGTCGGCTGGGGAGCCGACGTCGTCGTGGTCGGCGGCGGGGGCGTGGTCGGCGGCGGGGGCGTGGTGGGCGGTACCGACGTGGTCGTCGGTTGGGTGCTCGTCGAGGTCGTGGTCGAGGTCGTCGTCGACCCGTCGGTGGTCGTCGGCCCACCGGGGCCGGGCGGCATACCGGGCTCGCCGGGCGGCATACCGGGCTCGCCGGGCGGCATGCCGGGCTCGCCGGGCGGCGACCCACCGCCGTCGCCACCCCCGCCGTCGCCACCCCCGCCGTCGCCGTCGGCATCGCCCCCGCCAGCTCCACCGTCCGATGCGTCGCCGGATCCTGGGGACTGGGGCGCACCCGCCGACGGACCGAGATCAGTCGCCGCATCGGTGTCGCCCCGGTCGGGGTCGTCACCGGCCGTCCGGTCGGGGTCGGCGACGGCCGGCGTCTCGGGGCCCGCCGGGCTCGTGCCCGTTGGAGCCGCCCCGGCCTCGGGACCGGCGGCCACCTCGCCGTCACCGCCGGTGACAGGCCCGATGGCATCCGGTGCGGGTTCCGAGCCGAGCATGGCCAGCGGCGTCTCGAGGCCCAGCGTGCGACTGACGGTCACCCAGCCGAGGAGCACGAGCGCGAGCATGGCCAGCAGGGCGCCGCCCCCAGCCCCGAGCCACGGGCCGACACGGCCACCGAAGCGGTCGACCATCAGCGCGGCCCGCGAGGGGAGCCGCGGAAACCTACGGCGGGGACCCGGCCTCGGTCGAGTGACCATGCACCGCCAATCTAGTGGCCGAAGGTTGCATCACGAACCTTCAAAGTCGGACGATTCGCGCCCGCCGGGTACCCGTCGGAGCTCGTCGATCACCTCGGCGGTGTGCTGGCCGAGGGTCGGGGCCGGGCTCCGGATGGCCATCGGCGACGCCGTGAACCGGATCGGAGGTCCGGGGTAGGTCACCGACCGGCCCAATTGGTCGTGATGAACCTCGGTCGGGAAGCGCCGCTCCACGAAGTGGGGATCGATCATCGCCTCGTCGGGCGACCACACCACACCGGCGGCGATCCCCCGGCGCTGGAACCCACAGAACGCCTCGTGGGCCGACAGCTTGGAGGCGAGGAACGCCATGGCATCCCGACCGGCCTGGAACACCTCGCCGGCCAGGGGATCCTCCTGGAGCATCGCCAGGGTGATGACGTCGTACGAGGCCCCCAGCTCCAACAGGGACGCCAGCTCGAAGCCGTCCTCCTCCCCCAGCTCCCGAATCCAACCCAACAGCGATTCGAACTCCCGTCCCCGGCGAGGCGGGACGCCGGTGTTGAGGTACCGGCCGTCGGCACAACGGATCTGGGTCGGCTCGGTCGGTGTGGCCGCGGCGTGACGGCCGGTCTGTCGCTGAACGGTCTGCTGGCCGGCCAACCAGCCGTAGCTGGCGAACTCGGTCGTGACGTTGGCCGCCGCCACCATCGAGACGTCGATGAACTGGCCGCCGTGCCGGGATCGGGCCAGGAGCGCGGTCATCACCGCCATCACCGCGTGGTGGGCGGCGATGCGCAGGCCCTGGTTGCCCCGCCCCCGCACCGGTGGCAGCTCGTGGTCGTCGTAGCCGCACGACCACATCGGACCGCCCCGGGCCAGGACCGTCAGATCGGTCATGTCGGGGCTTCCGCCCCGCTCGTCCCGGCCGAAGGGGGTGATCGCGACCTGGATCAGGTCGGGGTTCCGGGGTCGGAGGTCATCGAAGTCGAGGCGCCGGTCGGTCAGCCACCCGGTCCGGGTGCACTCGAGGAACACGTCAGCCTCGGCCACGAGGTCGGCCACCAACCGGCGCCCGACCTCCTCGTCGAGGTCGGCGACCACGCTCCGCTTCGAGGTGTTCTCGGCCCACCAGGCCAGGCTCCGCTCGAGCCCCGGCTCACCGTCGGCGAAGGGCCCATGGCGTCGTTGCTCGGCCCCATCGGGCGGCTCGACGACGATCACGTCGGCCCCGGCGTCGGCCAGCAGCTTGCCGGCGAACGCCCCGAACGGATGGGCCAACTCGATGACCCGGAGCCCGTCGAGCGGTCCGGGGGCGTCGAGCGGTGCCGGGGTCGGCACGGCGACCGGCCAGGGTGCGGCCAGCGGGATGCCGGCGCCCGATCGATCGGTAGCGGCCACTCAGATCACCCCATCGGCCGCCAGGGCGGCCTGCTCGTCGTCGGTCACACCCAGGAGCTCGCCCAGCACGTAGGCGTTGTCCTGGCCGAGGGTCGGCCCGGCCCGGGTGATCGCCCCCGGGGTGACCGACAGCTCGACCGGGATGCCGTCGACGCGGACCCCGCCGACCACCGGGTGGTCGACCATCGGCCACAACGCCCGCCCGCCGGTGGCGATGTCGCCGTCGATCCGCTCGGCCGGGCGGCGGACGGCGGCGGCCGGCACCCCCTCGTCGGCCAGCTGCCGTTCGACGTCGAACCGGATCCGCTCGGCGGTCCACCCCTCGACGATCCGATCCAGCTCGTCGATGGCGGTCAGCCGGCCCTCCAGGGTGGCGAACCGGGGATCGTCGAGAACCGGATCGGCCACCACCGATCGCAGCCGAGTCCAGTCGTCGTCGTCCCGACAGGCGATGGCCACCCAGTTGTCCTCCCCCCGACACCGGTAGACCCCATGGGGAGCCATGGCCGGCGACGTCGAGCGGTTCGAGTCGGGCCGGTCGTCGGCCCGCAGGGCGACCCCGTTCACCGAGTGGTCGAGCAGGTCGGACCCGTGGAGGTTGGCCCCGGCCTCGGTGCAGCTCATGTCCACCCACTGCCCCTCGCCGGTCCGCTCCCGGTGCCAGAGCGCCATGAGGATGGCCATGGCCATGTAGTACCCGCCGGTGTGGTCCATATAGGAGTACCCCCAACCGGCCGGTTCGTGTCCGTTGAGGCCCGACGAGTGGGTCAGGCCCGACACGGCCTGGGCGATCGGGCCCCAGGATTTGAAGTCTCGGTAGGGTCCGGTGTGCCCGAACCCG
Organism: Acidimicrobiales bacterium; assembly: GCA_965262175.1. Lineage (GTDB taxonomy): Bacteria > Actinomycetota > Acidimicrobiia > Acidimicrobiales > SZUA-35 > CADEDH01. The sequence continues at coordinate 1,049,970 of CBDHES010000002.1, forward strand.
CAGTTCGACACGTAGACGACGTCGGATCGGATCGCCCGCAGGTCGTCGTAGCCGAAGCCCATCCGTTCCATCACCCCGGCGGCGAAGTTCTCGGCCACGACGTCGGAGATGGCGACGAGGCGGCGGAGCAGGTCGCGCCCCCGATCGGTGCGAAGGTCGAGGGTCACGCCGAGCTTGTTGACGTTGTGGTTGTTGAACCCCGAGCCGACCTCCACGCCCCGCCGCTCGTCCTTGAACGGCGGCGAGCCCCGGAGGATGTCCCAGCGGCCCTGCCGGACCGGATCCTCGATCCGGATCACCTCGGCCCCGAACGACGCCAGCCACCGGGTGGCGCCGGCTCCGGCCAGCTGGCCGGTGAAGTCGCAGACCCGGATGTGCGACAGCGCTCCGGCCGCCGGATCAGCCCCCTGGTGGGAGCCGTTGGTTGGTGCCCCGGCCCCCGGTCCGGCATCGCTCGCACTCGACATGGGTCGTAGTCTCAGCGACGCCGGACCGGGCCGGCAAGTTCCCCTGTCGGGCGGCGATCAACCGCCCAGGATGCACTCGGTGGTGATCTCGATCAGGACCTGCTCCTCCTCGGCGGTGGGGTCGTCACGCTCCCCGAGGCGCTCCTCGCCGATGCGGGCCTCGGCCCCGTCGGCGATGCAGGTGGCCGTCGCTTCGTCGATGCCTTCGTCCTGGAGATCGTCGATGAACTCCTGCCGGTCGTAGCCGCCGCCGCAGGCGCTGACGGCCAACGCCGCCCCGGCCACGATCCCGATGAGCTTGATCCGCATGGTTGTCACTCCCTCTCTTTTTGCCCCACGTCCGTCTGTGAGACCGCTCAAACGTAGCCGGTGCCGATTGGGATCGCGTTGCAAACCAACCGATCGAGCCGTGTGCTGGGGCGACGCCTACTCCCACCGATCGAGCAGGAGCTAGGGTCGCCAACCATGACGGGATCGATCGCTTCCATCCACCTCCATCCGATCAAGTCGTGTCGCCGGATCACGGTCGATCGGGCGACCGTGTCGGCGACGGGCCTCGTCGGCGACCGGGAGTGGCAGGTCGCCGAAGGCATCTCGCCGGTGACCCAGCGCCAGCACCCGATCCTGGCCACGGTCCAGCCCGAGCTGCTGGACGGGGGCCTCCGGCTGTCGGCCCCGGGCCGACCGACGATCGAGGTCGAGCGACCGGCGGCCACCGACGCCACCACCGGCTCGCTGATCGGGGTCAAGGTCGAGGTCGGCGACGCCGGCGACGAGGCCGCCCGCTGGTTCTCCGAGCTGCTGGGAGCCGACGTCAGGCTCCGGGGCCGGACGGCCGACTCCGAGCTGTCGATCCCCGAGGCGATCGATCTGTTCAACCAGCCGATCTCCTTCGTCGACCTCGCCCCGGTCCTGGTGGCGACGACGGCCTCGCTCGACTGGCTGGTCGACCGGGCATCCGAGCCGTTCGGGATGGACCGGTTCCGGGCGAACCTCGTCGTCGAGAACGACGAGCCCTTCGCCGAGGACACCTGGGCCCGGTTCGCCATCGGCGGGGCCGAGCTCCGCCACGGCGTGGTGTGGCCCCGGTGCGCCGTCCCCCAGGTCGACCAGGACACGGCCGAGCGCCACCGGGAGCCGGCCAAGGTGCTCCGAGCCCACCGGTGGGTGACCGACGCTCCCGACCTGCCGCCGGCGGTCCGACCGATCGTCGAGAACAACGGCATCTTCGGGATCGGCTGTGCCATCGGCCCGGTGGGGGCCGAGGTGGCGGTGGGCGATCGGGTCGAGGTCGCCGAGACGATGACGCCCCTGCTGGCCCCGCCGGCCGGCTAGGCGCCTCGACGACCGAGCCCGGTCGCGTCGTAGATGGCGTCGATGACGGCCATGTTGGCGATCGCATCCTCGCCCCGGGTCGGGTACGGGGCGCCGTGGACGACGTGGTCGGCGAAGGCCCGAACCATGTGCTCGTAGGTGTTCCCGGCGTCGACCGGCCCCGTCGTGGTCCCGGCCGGGGTGGTGATCGTGAGCAGATTCCCGTTCTGGGGGGCGAGTGGATTCACCGCGGTGACATGCCCTTCGGTCCCGATGACGTCGAGGGTGATCGTCGGCCCCCGGTCCATCGCGCTCCCGATCGTGGCGGTGGCCCCGGTGGGGAACCGCAGCTCGGCGGTGAGGCGGGCGTCGATCCGGGGCGGGCCCTCGACCGCCGACGCCGAGATGACCTCTGGCTCGGCGCCCATCACCTGCCGCACCCAGCTGACCGGGTAGCAGCCGAGATCCATGAGCGAGCCACCGGAGGTGGCATAGTCCCATCGCAGGTCGGGCTGGGCGATCGGCACGTCGAACACGGCGTCGAGACGCTCGACCACCCCGATCCGACCGCTGGCCACCGTGGCCAGGATCCGTTCGAACATCGGGTGGTAGTAGTAGTGGAACGCCTCGGCCAGGATCCGGCTCTCGACCTCGGCCACCCGGACCATCTCGGCCGCTTCGGTGGCGTTCGAGGCCAGCGGCTTCTCGCACAGCACGTGCTTCCCGGCCCGCAGAGCGGCGATCGTCCATTGAGCGTGGAGCGACATCGGGAGCGGGTTGTACACGACGTCGACGTCGTCGGCCTCGATGACCTGCCGGTAGTCGTCGGAGACGGCCGGAATGCCGTGGGTGGCGGCGAACGCCTCGGCTCGGCTTCGGTCCCGGGCGGCGATCCTGGTCACCTCGACGCCGTCGAGCTTGCGGGCGGGGTCGATGAGCGCCTTGGGGGCGATGCGGGCCGCACCGAGGATGCCGAAGCGGATCGGGGTCGGGGTGGGGTCGGTCATCGGTCCTTTCTACCGGACCTAGACTGACGGGCTTGCGCCACCCCGAGAACCCCGAGCCTCCATCGTTGGCGTCGGCCGTCGTCGAGCTGATCGACCGCGAGCTCGACGCCGCCCTCGACGGGCTTCGATCGAAGCCCGGGGCCGACGCCGTGTTCTACGTCGCCAGCCAGGCGGCCGACTACTCGATGCTGTGGCACGGCATCGGGATCGCCCTGGCCGCCACCGACCCGGCCCGTCGGCGCCACACCTTCCGGCTCGCCGCGGCACTGGGCGTGGAGTCGCTGGTGGTCAATCAGGGCCTGAAGCGAGTCCTGCGGCGGTCACGCCCGGCCGGCGACGGCAACGCCAGCTTCGCCGTCCGCCAACCGACGACCGGGAGCTTCCCCAGCGGGCACGCCAGCTCGGCCACCCTGGCGGCGGTGCTGCTCGGCGAGGCCGCGCCGAAGCTACGCCCCCTGTGGGTCGTGCTGGCCGGCACGGTCGCCACCAGCCGGGTCTACAACCGGATGCATCACCCGTCGGATGTGGCGGCCGGGTTCGGTGTCGGGCTTCTCTTCGCAGCCCTCAGCAAGCGGCTCTGGCCGCTCCGGTGATGCCCGTCTCAGCTCACCGACGACGGCTCGCTGCTCAACAGCGAGCGGACGTCGAGCAGGAGATCGGTCACCTCGGCCGTCGATACCAGCTGACGGTCGGTCATCACGCCGAGGCCGGCATCGATCAACGCCAGTGCCGCCTCGATCGAGGTGATGTCAATGTCTTCGACCTCGGTCATTGCTCCTCCTCGAAGCTACGGAGATCTCTTACCTGCCGGTAACGGCGAGCGGTCCGCCGTCATTCCACGTCAGCCCGCTCTTCGCGTCACTGTAACCCAATCCTGCTCGCCCTCCGAAGCAGTAGCGCTCTGACCAGGGAGAACACCGGAGCGAGATCGGAACCGGGGCCGGAACGGGCCCGATGCGCAGTTTGGGTCGCTTGTCAAGGAACCTCCCCGGGCAGAAGTGCCGGCCCCGGGACGGCCAAAGGCCCGGCCGAGCGCGTTCCCTTGCGGGATCGCGGCCGACCGGGCCCCGGTACGAAGCTGCCGAGCGGATGCCCGGCGGTCGGGATCAGCTCCCGACGATGCCGCCGTCCTTGCGTCGGATGACGAAGGTGGCGTCCCGGGGGACGGTGACGCCGTCGGGCGTCTCGTTCATGACCGGGAAGTTGGTCAGGGTCGGATCGCCGTTGCCCGGATGCTGGGTGTTGCAGAACAGCGTCTGGCGGTCGGGGGTGACGGTGAGACCGGTGATCTCGTCGTCGGTCACACCGCTGAACAGGCGCCGGATGTAGCCGTCACGGTTCATGACGAGCAGCTGGTTGTTGAGCCGGACGTCGCCGCCAGGCACGACCGGCGGCTGGCCACCGTCGGTCTCGATGAACAGCCGACCGTCGGGGTCGGCCCACAGGCCGTCGGGGTCCGAGTAGTCGTGGCCCGTGCCGAAGCTGTCCTGGGCGAAGGCCACGATGTCCCACCAGAAGGTGGTGCCGAGGTGCTGGTTGTCGTCGAGCCAGCGGATGATGTGGCCGTCGTTGTTGGGGGCCAGCGGGTTGGCCGCGTTGGGCTCGGTCCGCTGGCTGTTGTTGGTGAGGGTGCAGAACACTTCCTCGTTGGGGCCGACGGTGGTCCACTCGGGACGGTCCATCGGGGTCGCCTCGAGGATGTCGGCGGCGATCCGGGCGTAGGTCAGGACCTCGTCCTGGCTGGAGAACCGGGCGGCCAGGGCCGGGTTGTCGATCGTCAGCTCGAGCCACTCGCCGGTGCCGTCGTCGTCGAAGCGGGCCACGTAGAGCCGGCCCTCGTCGAGCGGGCTCTTGCCCTGGGACAGCATCCGGTGGTAGTTCCGGGCCGAGACGAACTTGTAGATGTAGTCGAAGCGCTGGTCGTCGCCCATGTAGGCCACGATCCGGTTGTGCTTGCCGACGGTGATCGCCACGCCCTCGTGCTTGAACCGACCGAGAGCCGTCCGCTTGGTCGGCTTCTGCCGGGCCCGGTTCGGGTCGATCTCGACGATCCAGCCGAACCGGTTCTCCTCGTTGACGTAGTCGGGGTTCGACAGATCGAAGCGGGGGTCGAACTTCTCCCAGGCGTAGCCGAAGCCGCCCGAGGAGAACCCGTACCGCTCCTGCTCGGGGGTCGGGGTCCAGTTCGGGTCGGTGGCCCCGAAGTAGCCGTTGAAGTTCTCCTCGCAGGTGAGGTAGGTGCCCCACGGGGTGTAGCCGTTGGCGCAGTTGTTGACCGTGCCGAGCGGCTCGTTGCCGGCCTTGGTCTTCAGCAGGTCCGACCGCCGGACCGGGCCCCGGAACCGGACCGGGGTGTTGACGGTGATGCGCCGGTTCTTGTTGCTCCGAACCCGGTCCCAGACACCTCGACGGTTGCGGATCTTGACGACCGACACGCCGTGGACGGCCTGCATGATGCGGACCTCCTCCAGCGACTCCGGCTCGTCCTTGCCCAGCACGTGGGAGGTCCGCCCGAACTCATGGTTGATGCACAGGTAGCCACGATCGTCGCGGATCGGGAAGTACCACATCCCGTCGTGCCCGATACCGACCTGCTGCTCGGCGACCTCGGCCGACGCCGGCGGCCACGAGAACTCGGGGCCGTCGGGCTGGATCGGGGTGCCCCACGGGATCAGGACGCTGTACTCGTAGTCGTCCGAGATCTGCGGGAGCGGGCCGGTGGCCCGCTCGTTGGGCAACGGCGCGAAGTTGATGTCGTCGCTGGCCCCCCGGTGCCCGCTGGCGCTGGCCCCGTCGCCGGTCTCGGCGCCGAGGACGCCGCTGCCGGCAAGGAAGGTGGCCGCCATGGTGGCAGCGCCACCGGCCATCAGGCCCCGGCGGGAGATACGCGCGTCGAGAACGTCGCGGAACGGCCGGTTGTCGGTTGGGTTGACGACGAAATCGTCGTCCATGTTCTGAGTCACTGCGGGACTACCCCTCGTATCGGTTGACGCAAACACAGTCTCCGAGGAACGACTCCGTCCCGGCATCGGGCGCACCGGCGGGGCGACGCACGATAGGCACGGAGGGACGTGCATCGGCCCCACTACCAAAGCGCCGGTCGGCCCGAAGCTCGATACCCATTCGACATGTTTCGCTCTTCATTCATCTCGCTGTCGATTCAGACATCGAGATGTAACCCCTCGCTGGTCGACCGTTCACGCAACGGCGACCGCCGCCGGAGGAACGTGGCGGCGGTCACCGTCGCTACGGTGGGGCCATGCATCGGAGAGGGCGAGGTACGGGCCGATGAGAGGACCGGGAGAGCTGTTCATCGGCGAGCGGGTCGAACCCGCCTCGGGCGACCGCACCGGCGAGTCGGTCCTGCTCGACAGCAGCGACTTCACCACCCACGGGGTGATCGTCGGCATGACGGGCTCGGGCAAGACCGGCCTCGGCGTCGTGCTGATGGAGGAGGCCCTGCTGGCCGGGATCCCGGTCCTGGCCATCGACCCCAAGGGTGACCTGGCCAACCTCTGCCTGACGTTCCCCGACCTCGCCCCCGGCGACTTCGAGCCGTGGGTCGACGCCGGAGCGGCCCGGGTGGCGGGCACGTCGATCCCCGAACTGGCAGCCGACACCGCCGAGACCTGGGCCTCCGGGCTCGGCAGCTGGGGCCTCGGCTCCGCCGACGTTGCCGCCCTGGCCGAAGCGGCCTCCCCCATCGTGTACACCCCGGGCAGCGCCACCGGCGTCCCCGTCGACGTCCTCGGTCGGCTGTCGGCGCCGGAGACCGACGACCCCGCCGTGCTCCAGGACGAGGTCGACAGCACGGTCGGCGGGCTCCTGGCCCTGGTCGGTGTCGACAGCGACCCGCTGTCGGGCCGGGAGCACATCCTGCTCGCCAACCTCGTCGCCCGGGCCTGGAACGATGGGCGCAACCTCGACCTGGCCACCCTGCTCGGTCAGATCCTCGACCCTCCGATCCGCAAGCTGGGGGTGCTCGATCTCGAGACGTTCTACCCCGCCGACGACCGTCAGGCCCTCGTCCTGAAGCTGAACGGCCTGCTGGCCTCACCCAGCTTCGCCGCCTGGGCCACCGGTGCGCCGCTCGACATCGAGCGGATGCTGTGGACGCCGGCCGGAGCGAGCCGAGCCGCCGTGTTGTCGCTCCACCACCTCACCGAGACCGAGCGGCAGTTCGCCATCACCCTGACGCTGTCGAAGCTGATCAGCTGGATGCGGACCAAGCCGGGAACCGGCGAGCTGCGGGCGCTGGTCTACATCGACGAGGTGATGGGCCTGGCCCCGCCGGTCGGCAATCCGCCGACCAAGAAGCCGATCCTGACCCTCCTCAAGCAGGCCCGAGCGTTCGGGATCGGCCTGGTGCTGTCGACCCAGAACCCGGTCGACCTCGACTACAAGGCGATCAGCAACGCCGGCACGTGGCTGATCGGGCGGCTCCAGACCGAACAGGACAAGAACCGGCTGGTCGACGGCCTCCGGTCGGCCGATGGCACGACCGACATCGACGCGGTCGAAACGATGATCAGCGGGCTGGGCAAGCGGCAGTTCGTGCTCCGGACGACCCGCGACGCCGAACTCCCCCTGCTGACGACCAGATGGGCGATGAGCTACCTGGCCGGGCCGGTCACCGGCGATGCCCTCTCGACGCTGATGGCCGACGAGCGGGCTGCCCTGACCGGATCGGAGGCCGACGACCAGGAGCCGAGCGATGGTCCCCCGGCCGGAGCCGACAGCGGCTCGCAGGCCGAGGGTGCCGGTCCGGACACCGACGGGGGCGGCGAGCGCGACGGCGGGCCCGCGGTGGCCGACGATGAGACGGTGGTGCCACCGGAGGTTCCGTCGTCGCTCCCGGTCCGGTATGCCCGGTCGGCCGCACCCTGGCTCGGCGAGGTCGGGGCCAGCCCCGACGGCGATCGGCTCCGGGCCTACGTCGCCGCTCGGGTCGAGTTGCTCTTCGACGAGGCCAAGGCCGATCTCCGCCACACCGAGACCTGGGAGGCGATCGTGCCGCTCGGGGCCGATGGGCCGGCCTTCGACGACGCGGTTCCGGTCGACTTCGACGACCGCGACCTCGCCGAGGCCCCGACGGCCCCCGACGACCGCCCCCCGGTCTACATCCTCCCCCCGGTCGAGATCACCGCCGGCCTGGTCCGATCGGCCAAGGCCGATCTCAAGACGGCGCTCTACACCGACGAGACCTACCAGATCCACACCAACCGGGAGCTGAAGCTGTGGTCCCGGCCCGGCGAGTCGATCGAGGACTTCCAGCTCCGATGCGACGAGGCGGCCCAGGAGTCGGCCGACGCCGAGGCGACCAAGATCCGGGACCGGTTGGAGAAGAAGCGGGAGACGATCGAGACCGCGCTGGCCAAGGCCTCCGATCGGGTGGCCGAGCTGGAGGTGGCGGCCGAGGGCCGCAAGCAACAGCAGTGGATCGATGTCGGCACCAGCGTCCTCGGTGGGCTCCTCGGCGGCCGGAGCCGCACCCGGGGCCTCGCCTCGGCGGCCCGCCGGATGTCGTCGGGCCGGCGTCAGTCGGCCTCGGCCGAAGCTCGGCTGGCCACGGCCCGCAACCGGGTGGCGGAGAAGATCGAGGATCTCGATGAGCTCGAACTCGACCTGGCCGAGGCGCTGATCGAGATCGACGACGAGTGGCGGGTCAAGGGCGAGGCGATCGAGCCCTTCGAGGTTCCGCTGGAGAAGCGCGACATCAGCCTCGATGACCTGATCCTGGTCTGGCTCCCGGTCGACCGGTGACGGCACCGCCCTCCGCGGGGGCGGGCCGGCTCAGCCGGCGGCCGGCGCCAGGTCCCGTACCGCCTGGCGGGGTTCGACGCCGGCGAAGGGCATGATCGACAGGGCCGGGGTGGTCACCCCGGCCTCGACGTAGCGCCCGATGTGCTCCCGGCACGCTTCGGGCGAGCCGTGGACGATCAGCTCGTCGACCACCTCGTCGGGGATGACCTCCAGCGCCAGCTTCCGATCGCCGGCCGACCAGGCATCCCACATCGGCCGGAGCTTCTCCCCTCGACCGATCCACTCCTGGAAGGCGGCGTACACCGGGACGTTGAGGTAGGCGGCGATCGCTCGCTTGGCCTGGGCCCGGACCGTGTCGGCGTCGGAGCTGGGACAGACGAAGATCCGGGCCACGATCTCGACGTCGGCATCGGACGTGCTGGCTCCGGCGACGATGGGGGCGACCGTCCCGACGTCGTCGGCCGACAGCCAGTTGATGATCGCCCCGTCGCCCTCCCGACCGGCGAGGCGGAGCATCCCCTCCCGGAGGGCAGCGACCAGGATCGGCGGCTGCTGCTCGGGGCGGACCCCGAGCCGGAACCCCTTGACCTCGAAGGTGTCGTACACCTCCTCGATCCGCTCGCCCCCGAGGGCGGCCCGGAGGAACCGGACCACGTCGCGGGTCCGCTTGTAGGGCTCGGCGAAGGGGATGGCGTTCCACCGTTCGACGATCACGTTCGACGACGAACCGACCCCCAGGACGAACCGTCCCGGCGCGGCGTCGGCCAGGGCGGCCGCGCTCTGGGCCAACAGGGCCGGGCCCCGGGTGTAGGCGGGGATGATGGCCACCCCGAGGCGCAGCTCGGGGGCCCAGGCGGCGGCCAGCGCCAGCGGGGTGAAGCCGTCGGCGCCGTCGGCCTCGGAGGACCACACGTCGGTGTAGCCGAGGTCGACCAGCTCCCGGAAGAGCTCCTGGTGGTCGACGAGTGGGGTTCCGGCGAAGGGGACCGACATGCCATAGCGACTCATGGCGGCCCAACGTAGCTCAGTGTCACACCCCCTGCGGATACTCGATCCATGGCACACGCCCAGCTCAACCTCATCTACATCGACGACGACATGTGGAAGCTCGACGAGCGCACGATCCGGGTCGGCCGCAAGGGTCTGGCCGAGGCCCGGGCTGCGCTGGCCCGGTCACGCCGGCCCTATGCCGACGCCGACCGTCACGCCGCCTGAGTCGCCCTACGCTTGATTCCGCTCGTTTCCTTCCCTCGTCCAGTCGCCTCCCCTGCGAGGTATCGATGCGCACGATCGGAATCGCGCTCGCCGTGGCCGCCACCGGGTCGGTCGTGCTCGGCTGTGGGCCGACGGCGGAACGGCGGTCATCGGGTGCCGCCGGCCGGGCCGAGGTCGTCTCGGTGATCGACGGCGACACCGTCGAGCTGACGATCGGCGGCACGCGGGAACGGGTTCGCCTGCTGGGGATCGACGCCCCGGAGTCGGTGGCGGTCAACGTCCCCGAGCAGTGTTTCGGTGCCGAGGCATCGGCCGCCCTCGCCGAGCTGCTCCCGCCCGGCACCGCGGTCGAGATCACCCGCGATGCGGAGAGCCGAGATCGCTACGGCCGGCTCCTGCTCTACCTGGTGCGATCCAGCGATGGGCTCTTCGTCAACGAATGGCTGGTGGCATCGGGATATGCCGCCGCCGTGAGCTATGAGCCGAACACCGCCCACCGTCCAGCCCTGGCCGGTGCCGAACGGCGGGCGACGGCCGGCCCGACCGGCTTGTGGGCGACCTGTGACGGGCCCGACCAGCCGCTCCGGTAGCGTCCTAGGCGTGGCTCCCTCCACCCTCCTGGAACGGCTCGATCGGCCCGACGACGCCCGGCTCGTCATCATTGCCTGCCACGGGTATGGCTCGTCGAATGCCGCCAACCGGGCCGTGGTGACCGCACTCCGGGATGGGGTGGCCACCACCGCCTCGCTCCAGGTGCCGTGCCCCTGGGCCCGGGGAGCAGCCGTCGCCCACCAGGGCGACGACGTCGGCGTCGCCCTCACGGTCAACGCCGAGTACGAGGCCTATCGGTGGGGCCCGATCACCCAAGCCCCATCGCTGCTGGGCGGCGACGGCGGCTTCCCCCGCACCCCGGCCGACGTCTGGGACCACGCCGACCTCGACGAGACCCGGCGGGAGTGCCGGGCCCAGCTGGAGCGGGCGATCCTGTGGGGCTTCGATCCCAGCCATCTCGGGGCTCACCTCAACGCCCTGTCCAGCCGTCCCGAGTTCTTCGACGTGCACCTCGAGCTGGCGGTCGAGTACGACCTCCCCATGAGCCTCCCCGATCCGGGGATCGATCTGGGGTTCCCGGCCCGGAAACTGGCGGCCAACGAGGGGATCCTCGTCCCCGACCGGGTCGTCGCCGCCCACCCGTTTTCCGAGTCGCGGGCGGCGGTCGACGCCGCCATCGCCGACCTCGATCCCGGCGTCACCGAGATCCAGATTCGCCCCGCGGTCGACTCCCCCGAGTTGCGGGCCCTCGATCCGCATTGGCCGGCCCGGGTCAGCGACGCCCACCTGGCAACGGCCGACTGGACGCTCCGGGCCGCCATCGCCCGAAGCGGTGCGGAGCTGATCGGTTTCCGGGCGCTCCGGCGGGCCCAGCGCCGCTGATCAGGCGTCGGGCACCAGATCGGCCAGGCGAGACCGGAACGTCGGGTCCTCGAACAGCTCGATGAGCGCCAGCAGCGGTCCGGTGGCCCCCTCGGGTTTCACGTCGCCCCGCATGAAGGCCTGGGCCAGCGACTCCTCGCCGGCCACGAGCGCTCCCAGCTGGGTGCTGGTCACCGGGACCGTCACCGGCACCTCGCCAGCCTCCTCGACCGGCACCATCCGGGCCGCGACGACCCGGCCGTCGTCGATGTCGAGCAGCGCACGCTTGGTCTTGCCGACCGCCAGGACCACCTGCCCCGATGAGCCGGACCGATGGTCGCTGGCGGTCACGATCGCCGAACCCACCAGATCGTCGAGAGACAGCGCCATCACACCACCCCGGCGAAGAGGTCGTCCTCGGGCGGTGCGGTCGGCACCCGGGCCTCGGCGAGGATGTAGTCCTCCCAGGGGTAGGCGGCGGCCGCCACGTCGTCGGGCAGGCCGAACCAGAACGGCGACGTGGGATCGACCTGGGTGGCGTGGGCCAGCAGGGCGTCCCGCCGGGCGCCGTAGTGGTCGTCGATCCGAACCTTGGTGGTGATCCGATGATCGTGGGAGGGCCGACTGAACCACTTCTCGTCGTAGGGCGACTCCAGACCGAGTTCGCCGAAGGCGTCGTGGTGGGCCTTGAGCCGGGCCCGGCTCCACACCGAGTAGTAGAGCTTCAACGGCGTCCACGGTGCGCCGGCGTCGGGGTACCAGGCAGCGTCGCCCGACCGCTCGAAGGCCAGCACGCTGATGTCGTGGACCCGGAGGTGGTCGGGGTGGCGGTAGCCCCGTTGATCGTCGGAGTAGGTGATGATGACCTCGGGGCGGAGCCGGCGGAGGATGCCGACCAGGCGGCCCGTCGCCTCGTCGATGTCGGCCTGGGCGAAGCAGTCGGGATGGCCGTTGGCTTCGGAGTCGGGCATGCCGGAGTCGCGGTAGCCGAGCATCACCAGCTCGTGGAACCCGATCGCCTTGACCGAGCGGTCGAGCTCGTCGGCTCGGACCGCCGACAGGTTGTCACGCACCTCGGGCAGGTCCATCGCCTTGTTGATGATTTCTCCCTCCTCCCCGCCGGTGGCGCAGACTAGGTAGGCCTCGTGGCCTTCCGCCACGTACCGGGCCACCGTCGGCGCCCCTTTGGAAGCCTCGTCATCAGGATGGGCGTGGACGGAGAGAAGCCGGGCCATAAGAATCAAGCTAACCGCTTCCGCCGAGGACGGAACCAACCGAAACGCCTCGACGTTGACGAGCTACCGACGCCGGTTCCCGGTGCCGGTCCCGGCGGCGTATGAGGAAGGCAGAGGTCGAACGTCACGAAATGAGGGCCAAGAATGGATAATCCAGTGCTCTGGGCGGGGATCTTCCTCGTCCTTGCGGCCGGCTTCGGCATCGGCGAGCTCACCATGGCGGGGAGCTTCTTCCTGCTCCCGTTCGCCGTCGGCGCCTTGGCGGCGGCGATCGTCAGCCTCCTGAGCGCGCCGCTGCTGGTCAGCTTCCCGGTGTTCCTGATCGTCTCGTTCCTGGTGTTCCTGGGGTTCCGGCCCCTGGCCCGCCGACTCGACGCCGCCACACCCGATATCGCCGGCATCGGGGCCAACCGACTCGTCGGCGTCACCGGCAGCGTGATCGAGGAGATCCCGGCCGCCCCGGGCGACGCCGGCATGGTCCGGATCGGCGCCGAGGAGTGGAAGGCCGACGCCGACGCCGAGGTCCTGGTCCCGGTCGGCACCCGGATCCGGGTCATCGAGGTCCGAGGTACCCGGCTCGTCGTGGAACCGGCCGATATCGCCGACCTGCCCGACCTCCCCGAGCTGACGTGAACCCCGTACGTTCCGCCGCCCCGCTCCCCGAGCTCTACCGTCACCAGCCCACTGAGAAAGGCAACCTCCAATGACTGGATTCGTATTGGTCCTCCTCCTCATCATCTTCGTGGTGATGGTGGTGTACGTGGCCATGGGGGTGAAGATCGTCCGGCCCTACCAGAAGGGGGTCGTCGAACAGCTCGGCCGCTACAAGGGCACCGTCCAGCCCGGCCTCCGGCTCATCTACCCCGTGGTCCAGAGCATGCGTCGGGTCGACATGCGGGAGTCGGTGATCGACGTCCCTCCCCAGGAGGTGATCACCGAGGACAACGTGGCGGTGTCGGTCGACGCCGTCATCTACTTCGAGCCGACCGACCCCCAGCGCCTCCTGTACAACATCTCCAACTTCGTGCTCGCCGTCACCAAGCTGGCCCAGACCAACCTCCGAAACGTGATCGGTGAGATGACGCTCGACGAGGCGTTCACCTCCCGGGAGCGGGTCAACGCCGCCCTGCGGCAGATCCTCGACGACGCGACCGACAAGTGGGGCGTCCGGGTGGTCCGGGTGGAGATTCAGCGGATCGACCCGCCCCAGGACGTCATGCACGCCATGCACGAGCAGATGAAGGCCGAGCGGACCCGGCGGGCCGTGGTCACCGAGGCCGAAGGCTCCCGGGAGGCGGCCATCACCCGAGCCGAGGGCGAGAAGGCCTCGGCCATCCTCTCCGCCGAGGGCGTCAGGCAGCGCGACATCCTCACCGCCGAGGGTGAGGCCGAGGCGATCAAGACCATGGCCGCGGCCGAGCAGTTCCGTCAGGAGGTGGTGGCCCTCGGTGAGGCCAACGCCATCCACAGCGTGTACGGCGCCATCAACTCCGCCGGCACCGACGAGCGGGTCATCGCCATCAAGTACCTGGAGACCCTCCAGGGGATGGCTGACGGTCGGGCGACGAAGATCTTCGTGCCGGCCGACATGAGCGCGGCCCTCGGTTCGATCGGCGGGATCGCCGAGGTCGTCCGAGACGGCATCAACGGCGACGATCACGACGACGACGATGACGACGACCGTCGACCGGTGGCCGCGGCCCGATCCCGGGCGGTCAGCGCCGGTTCGCCGCAGATCGGCCAGCCTCCGATGCCGCCCCGGGCCGGCGACCGGTTGGAGGACCTCCCGCCTCCCACCGAGCGGAGCTGATCCCCGGGCCCACCCCGACCGCATCCCCGGCGCCGATCCGATCCGGCGCCGGGGCCCCGGGTCGAGATCCGGGCCACGGTGCGGTCACGGGCGATCAGGGCGGTCAGGCGACCGAGCCTGGGGCGGGGGGAACCAGCGACTCCAGCTCGGGCTCCTCGTCGTCGTCGCCCTCGACCAGCCGCCACCCGAACAGCTCGGCCAGAGCTGCCCGGCCCTCCTCGGGCCCGTTGGCCAGGATCTGATCGCCGGACCGGAGTTCGACGTGTCGACGGGGCCGGTAGAGGTAGCGCCCTCCGCGTTCGAGAGCCAGAACGTTGAACCCCGGCTCGATCGCCAGGTCGAGTTCGCCCAGCCGCTTGCCGTCGGCGCTCGACCCGTCGGCCACCGGCATCCGGACCACGATGTCGTCGGTGTCACCCAGGGCGACATGGAGCACCGGGTGCAGATCGTCGCTCGACCGCTCGATGATCCACACCATCTGCTTGGCCTGATCGCCGAGATCTTCGGCCGCCGCGCCGAGGTGGAGCAGGCCCCGCAGCCGGGAGGGGTCGACGTCATCACCGGCCGCCCTCAGGACCCACAGCTCGAGGCGGATCTTCATCTCGTCGAGGCGATCCTCGAGGTGGCGAACCTTGGCCGCCAGGCTCCGGTCGCGGAACACCAGCGCCGAGTAGGCGAGGCCGACCGCCACCTCCGACAGGTCCTTCATCTCGATCAGGGTGTCGACCGCCCGGTCGAGGTCGGACAATGCCCCGCCCTCCTCCGGGGCCGGGGCGTGCCACATCGGGGCGCCGGCCAGCTCCCGGAGCCGGACGATGCCGTCGGGGGAGCCGCGCAGGAACAGGGCGTCGCCCGGATTCAGGATGTCGTCACCGCCGGGGTCGACGAGCCACGTCCGGCCCCGGCGGACGGCCAGCACCCGCATACCGGTCACCACCGGCAGCTCGAAGGCCGAGAGCGGCCGGTTGGCGAAATGGGACCCGGCGGCCACCTCGACCCGGTGCGACACCTCCTCGGCCGAGGACATGTCGACGACCAGCTGGCGGGGTATCCCCAGGCGGCGGGAGACGATCTTGGCGATGTCGACCGCGTCGTTGGCGATGCCCTCGACGGCGCTGATCACCTGGAGGACGGCCGACATCGCTTCGGCCTCCCGGGGGTTGCGGACCGCGATGATGGCCAGCGCCCGCATCTTGTGGACGAGATCGCTGATCTGGGCCTCGAGCTGCTCGACCTCGTCGGCCATGTCCGGATCGTCGAAGAACAGTGCGGCGTAGGCCAGGTCGACCATGAGCTCGCTCATGTCCTTCGCCTCGGCCAGCATCTCCCGGAGGTTCCTGGGTTCCACGCTCCGCATCATGCCACCGCCGTCATCATGCCATGCGCTCCGCCGGCCTGAGAGGGTGGAACCCCGGGTCGGCTCACGCCACCTGCCAGGCGATGAGCGCCCCCATCAGGGTCAACGCGCCGACGACGTCGAGGCTGGCGCTGACCAGCGGGATCCCGTGGTTGTCGGGGTCATAGCCGAACCGGACCACCGCCAAGGTGCCGTAGTAGGCGAGGGCGGTCACGAAGGCGGTGGCCACGACGCCGCCGGTCACCGCCACCGCCACCAGGAGGCCGACCCCGGGCGAGGTGAGGCTGACCACCACCCCGACGGCGGCGGCCAGCAGGCCGAGCAGGGCGAAGATCGGGAGGGCGAGGGCGAAGGTGACCTTGATGTCGTCCCGGGCCCCGCCCCGGGGGATCGGGGCCGACTCGATCAGGCCGAGGTGGACCTTGGTCGAGAGCCGGCTCGACAGGATGCCGCCCAGGGCACCGGCCGTGGTCAGGTAGCCCGGAAGCAGGACCAGCAGCACCGAGAAGGTCAGCAGTCGACCGATCGAGCGCTCGAGGACCGCCCCGGCCACCAGGCTCAGCGTGCCGGCGGCGATGAGGACCGGGAGCGACTCGACGACGACCCGTCGGGCGATCGACAGCGGCGACCGCACGACGAGCACGACGGCGATGGCCGCCGTCACCACGCAGCCGACCGCCAGGAGGTGGGTGGTGGTTCCCCGGCCGATGAGCACGGTTGCCAGCACGATCGACGGCAGCGTCACGAAGTCTCCCGATGCCGAAACCAGGGGGGCGGTCACGTTGTCGAGATCCCACCCGAATCGGGCCGAGGCGACGGCCAAGCCGATCGTGATGCCGAGGACGGCCACCGATGCGACCATGCCTCCCATGACCGACACGACGATGAAGTCCGACACCCCGATCAGTGCGCCCTCCCCGTCGTGGACGATCAGCGCCACCCCCTCGGCGGCCACCGCCAACGCGACGGCGGCGACGAGCGAGGTCACCATGGCGGCGACGATGTTCTGACCCAGCAGCGAGTCGTAGCGCCAGGTCCAGCTGAAGGTCCCGGCCCGGATGGCGGTCGACAATCGGCTCCCCAACGGCCCGAACACGTTGCCCCGGAGGCCGAAGGCGGCGGGAATGAACAGCAGCAGACCGGGGAACGTCCGGAGGCTCCCGGTGAAGGCGGCGAACACGAGGCCGGTCACGAGGCTGGCGGTCGCCGACAGAGCCAGCGCGCCGAGGCTCTGCCGGGCGTCGGCGGCAGCCGGCCCGAGGAGACCACCGAGGGGCCTCCAGGCCCGGGTGATCGGACGGAGGGGACGTCGCCGAGCCACGATGTTCCACCTCCTGCTCTCCCGGGGAGCGCTCAGCATAGAACCACGGCCGGCGACCAGTAGGCTGGCCCCCGGTGAGATCTCGCGTCGTCGCACTGTTGATGGTGGCCGCGATCGTCGCGGCCGGTTGCGCCAGCGACGGCCGGGCGCTCCGGGAGCCTTCGGCCGATCAGACGACCACGACCCGCCCCCCGCCCCCCACGTCGGCCCTCCCCCAGGAGATCAGTCCGAGCGGCCTGGCGTTGTCGAGCCCCGACTTCGATCCCGGCGGGCAGGCCCCGGTCGACACGACCTGCAGCGGGGCCAACCAGTACCCGACCCTGGTGTGGGCCGGTGTCGGCACCGGCACGGTTGAGATCGCCGTGACCCTCACCGATCACACCGACCCCGAGCAGCCACTGCTGCTGTGGTTGATGGCCGGCATCCCGGCCTCGACGACCACCATCGAGGCCGGCGTTCCGCCGGCTGGTTCGTTCGAGTCGCTCAACGACTACGGCCGGCTGGGCTACGGCGACCCCTGCATCGAGACCCTGGGCGGCGGCGGCCGCGACCTCCAGTTCCGGATCTACCTTCTCGAGCAGCCGTCGGGCCTCGCCGGCGGGGACCCGGGGAATCAGGCGTGGGCCAGCCTCCGGGCTCAGGCCACCGATAGCGCCACGCTGTTGATGCGGACCTGACGATCTCTCATGGCGATGGTTGTCGTTCAATCTACGTTCACCTACGCTTAGCTCTCCCGTAAGGAAGTAGCAGGCATTTGGGCGCGGCACGCTGAGAGGAACGCAGTGCTCGAACGCGAAGTGAAACTCATCGTCGATGAGGATTTCGGGCTCCCCGAGCTGGCGGGGACCATCCCCGGGGCCCAGCTGCGTCCGGTCGAGCAACGACCGATCGGCGACGTCTACCACGACACCGACGACCTCCGCCTCGCCCGGTGGGGCTGCACGCTCCGCTATCGCCCCGACGAGGGGTGGGTGGTCAAGATCCCGGTTCCGTCGACCGGCCGGGCCCTCACCCGGACCGAGGTCACCTTCGACGGCCCGCCTGACCGCCCCGACCCCCGAGCCACCGCGCTCGTCCGGTCGCTGACCCGAGGGGCCCGCCTCGTCGAGGTGGCCCGATTCGACACCACCCGTCGCGTCCACGCATGGACCGACGCCGACGGTCGGCAGGTCGCCGAGCTCGTCGATGACGCCGTGTCGGTCACCGTCCTCGGCGCCGGCGATGACCGCCACCACCGGTGGCGAGAGTTGGAGGTCGAGCTGTCGCCCGGGATCGACGAGGCCAGCCTCGACGGCCTCGTCACCGCCCTCACCGACGCCGGGGCCCGGCTCGGGGGCACCCCGAAGCTGATCCGGGCCCTGGGCCAGCCCGCCACCGCCCCGCCCGACGTCGTCGAGCCGGACCTCGGCGACGAGCCGACCGGCCGGGACGTCATCATCGCCGCCGTAGCCCGGGCCACCGCCCACCTCGTGCTCCACCTCCCGGCGGCCCGCCTGGGAGCCGACATCGAGGGCGTCCACCAGGCTCGGGTCGCCATCCGCCGACTTCGCTCGTTGTTCCGGACCTTCCGCCCGCTCCTCGACCCCGACTGGGCCCGGGGCGTGGAACGGGATCTGGGGTGGCTGGCCCGGGACCTGGGCGGGGTCCGCGACGCCGACGTCCTCCTCCACCGATTCTCGGCCCTGATCGACGCCCACCCCGACGACATCGACCCCGCCGGCGGCGCAGCGATCCTCGACCACCTCCGACGCCAACGCAGCCAGCGGACCACCGTCCTCCTCGACTGGCTCGACCGCAACGGGGCCGACCACCTCCTCGACCGCCTCGCCGCCGCCGCCGCCGACCCGCCGACCCGACCGGCCGCCGATCGACCGGCCGCCGATCGACTCCCCCGGCTCGCCGCCAAGCGGTGGCGTCGACTCCAGGAGCTGGTCGACTCCCTCGACGACGACCCGCCGGTCGCTGAGCTCCACCGGGTCCGGATCCTGGCCAAGCGGGCCCGGTACGCCGCCGACGCCGTCTCACCGGCGGTCGGCCGCCCGGCGCGACGGTTCGCCAAGTCGATGGCCGGCATCCAGGACGCCCTGGGCGAGCTGAACGATGCTGCCGTCGCCGAGGCGTGGCTCAGCGAGTTCGCATCGGACGCCGACGGAACGGCCGCCTTCGCCGCCGGCCGGTTGACCCAGCTGATCGTCGAACGGGCCCGGCCGTCCCATGCCGAATGGCGGGACCACTACCGCATCGCCCACCGCCCGAACCGACAGGGCTGGATGGGCTGACGGGCCGAGCGGGTGGGGTCCCCCCGACGCCGGTCGAATACGGTGCGGGCGTGACCTCCCTCCCCTCGAGCGACGACTTCGACCCCCACGCCGTCGAGATCCGACCGGCGGCCACGGTGATGCTGGTCGACGACCGGCCCGACCTGCAGGTCCTGATGCTGCGGCGGACGACGAAGGTCGTGTTCGGCCCCGACCACTGGGTGTTCCCCGGTGGCCGGGTCGACCCGGAGGACCACGTCGAGGACTTCGACCGACTCTGCACCGGCCTCACCGACCGGGAGGCGTCGACCATCCTCGACGTCGGCCGGGGAGGCCTGGCATGGTGGCTGGCCGCCTGCCGGGAGACCCTCGAGGAGGCGGGTCTGCTCCTGGCCGACGACCTCGACCCCGACCTCGACGTGGCGTCGATCCGGGATCGGGTCCGGGAGGACGAAGGGGTGTTCATCGACCTCCTGCTCGAACACGGGATCACGCTCGACGTCTCGGCCATCGAGGAGGTCGGCCGGTTCATCACCCCGCTGGGACCGCCCCGGCGGTTCGATGCCCGCTTCTTCGTCGCCCGAGCCCCCAAGGATCAGTTCGCCCACTTCGACGACGGGGAGATCGTCAACCTGGCGTGGATGGGCCCTGGTGAGGCCGTGGCGAGGTGGCAGCGGGACGAGATGACGATGATGACCCCGACGGTGCGGATGCTGGCCTGCCTCGACCGCTGCGGCTCGGCCGACGAGGTCCTGGCCATGGCCCGGCGCCGGCTCCCCTACCAGCGGGTCCGGGTGGCCGACCCCGAGGGTGACTATCGGGTCCTCCTCCCCGGTGAGGATGGCTACGAGACCGCCGACCTCGAGGTCGAGTCGGGCTGGATCCGACTCTGGGCCGGCTGAACCGGGCCCTGGGTCGGCGCGTAGCGACCTTCGGATGATGAGGCGGCCGACATTCGGCCGACTCGCCGGACCGGGGTCCCGATCGATGCTGAGTTCCAGCGGCACCCACCGAGGGTGCCCCGAACAAAGGAACCAGCACATGACCACCTCCACCTCCACCTCCACCTCCAGCTCCACCTCCACCCTCCAGCTTGGCCAGCACCACCAACGTCCTGGCCTATGTCGCCACGCTCTTCAGCGGCGCCATCTTCGGCTTCTTCTACGCCTGGGTCTGCTCCACGATGTGGGGCCTCGACGACGCCGATCCCCGGGTCGCCATCGAGGCCATGCAGGCCATGAACGCCTCGGTCCGCAACGCCGTCTTCTTCCCGGCGTTCTTCCTGACCCCCGTCGTGCTCGGCATCGCCGCCTACGGCTTCCGGGCGACCGGACGGGGGCTGTCGGCCCGGTTCTTCGCCGCTGCCGCCATCGTCTACCTCCTCGGCGGTGCCGTCCTGACCATGACGATCAACGTCCCGATGAACGAGGACCTGGCGGCGGTGACCGTCCCGGCCGACATCGACCAGGCCCGCCAGATCTGGGACGACTACTCCGGCCGATGGCAGTTCTGGAACCAGACCCGGACCGTGTTCAGCGGCATCAGCTTGCTGCTGGCCTCGATCGGCCTGGTGGCCAGCGGCCGCCAGAGCTGAAGCTCAGCGGAAGTCCCGGCTGGCCGGGACGGTCCCGACGGGGAGCGGTTCCAGCTTCTCGGCAACGATATTGACGACCGTCTCCTGACGCTCGACCCGGCCCCTGATCAACAACGCAGGGGCCGTTCGGGCTACCCGGCGGTATCGGGTCCAGCACCCGACCGACACCACCACGTTGATCAGCCCGGTCTCGTCCTCCAGACCGAGGAAGGTCGTCCCCGAGGCCGTGGCCGGCCGCTGGCGGTGGGTGACCACCCCACCGACCAGCACCTTCGATCCGTGATCGAGATCGGCGAGATCCCGGGCCGAGACCACTCCCTGGGCCGACAACCCGGCACGGAGGAACCGGGTGGGATGGCCGTCGGGAGCCACCCCGGTGGCCCACAGGTCGGCCATCGCCTCATCGTGCTCGCTCATGCCGGGCAGCTGGGGGGCCTCCAGACCGGTGATGATCCCGGCCAGCCGGTCGACTCCACCCTGGGCCACCGCACCCGCCTCCCACAACGCCCGACGGCGGCTGGTTCTCTGGCCGCCCGTCCCCGCCGGGCGGCTGGTTCTCTGGTCGCCCGTCCCCGCCGGGCGACTGGTTCTCTGGTCCATGGCATCGGAGAAGCAGTCGAAGGCTCCGGCGGTGGCCAGGGCTTCGAGCGCCTCACCGTCGATCGGCCGCCCCTTCACCGCCACCCGGCGGGCGACATCCTCGATCGAGGCATAGGGTCGGCCGGCGGCGATCGCCTCGGCCAGGTCGGTCGAGATCGTCCGGACCGACCCCATACCCAACCGGACGGCCCACCCGTGGTCGAAGCGCTCGGCGTCGATCTGATCGGCTCCGGCCACGATGATCGGCGGCGTTTCGACATCGGGAGCCACCGGCTCCAGGTCGGCGGTCGCCCCCGAGGCGTTGACGCAGGGACCGAGCGTCGGTACCCCGTGGCGGCGGGCGTCCTGGACCAGGGAGTGGGGGGAGTAGAACCCCATCGGCTGGGCCCGGAGCAGGGCGGCGCAGAAGGCGGCCGGATAGTGCAGCTTGAACCACGACGAGGCGTACACCAGGTAGGCGAAGCTGATCGAATGGCTCTCGGGAAAGCCGTAGTTGGCGAACGCCGCCAGCTTGTTCCAGATCTGGACCCCGAGGTCGTCGGTGATGCCCCGGGCCCGCATCCCGTCGAAGAAGCGGTCCTGGAGACGGAGCAACCGTTCCCGGCTCCGCTTGGCCCCGATCGCCTGGCGGAGCAGATCGGCCTCCCCGGCCGTGAACCCGGCGACGTCGATGGCGATCTGCATCAGCTGCTCCTGGAACAGCGGAACCCCCAAGGTCTTGGCCAGCGCCGATTCCAGCAACGGGTGGAGGTAGGTCACCTCCTCTTCACCGTTGCGGCGACGGATGTAGGGGTGGACCGAGCCGCCCTGGATCGGCCCCGGCCGGATCAGGGCCACCTCGACCACCAGGTCATAGAAGGTGCGGGGCTTGAGCCGGGGCAAGGTGCCCATCTGGGCTCGGGACTCGACCTGGAACACTCCGATCGAATCGGCCCGGCACAGCATGTCGAACACCGCCGGCTCCTGCTTGAGCGCTCCCAGGTCGACGTCGAGCCCGTGGTGGGCGGCGACCAGCTCCTTCACGTAGTGGAGGGCCGACAGCATCCCCAGGCCCAGGAGATCGAACTTGACCAACCCGGCCCGGGCGCAGTCGTCCTTGTCCCACTGGAGAACCGTCCGGTCCTCCATCCGAGCCCACTCGACCGGGCACACCTCGGTGACCGGCCGGTCGCACATCACCATCCCTCCCGAGTGGATCCCCAGATGGCGGGGGTGATGCTCGAACTCCCGGGCCAGAGCCACCACGTCGGCCGGCACCTCGCCGTCGGTGCCCAACCCCGACCACCGGTCGAGGCTCTTGGAGAAGGCATCCTGCTGGCCGGGGGCATAGCCAAGGGCCTTGGCCGCGTCTCGAACCGCGGACCGGGTCCGGTAGGTGATCACGTTGGCCACCTGGGCGGCATGGCGGCGGCCGTGGCGGTCGTAGACGTGCTGGATCGCCTCCTCCCGCCGATCGGACTCGATGTCGAGGTCGATATCGGGCGGGCCGTCCCGCTCCGGCGACAGGAACCGCTCGAACAACAGACCGAGGCTGACCGCATCGGCAGCGGTGATGCCGAGCACGTAGCAGACCGCCGAGTTGGCCGCCGACCCCCGCCCCTGGCACAGGATCCCCTGCTTCCGGCAGAACTCGACGATGTCCCACACCACCAGGAAGTAGCCGGGAAACTCGAGCTTCTCGATCAGGTCGAGCTCGGCATCGAGCTGGACCCAGGCCTCGGGCTGGGGTGACGACCCCCGAGGGCCGTACCGCTTCGTCCCCCCCTCCTCCACCAGGTCCCGGAGGTAGGCCATCTCGGTCAACCCGTCGGGGCAGGGGTAGGGCGGCAGGTTGGGAGCGACCAGCGACAGGTCGAAGGCACAGGCCAGACCGAGCTCGGCGGCCCGCTCCACCACCCCCGGGTAGCGGGCGAAGCGGCGGGCCTGCTCGTCGCCGGATCGGAGGTGGGCCCCACCGATCGCCGGCAGCCACCCCTCGATCTCATCTAGCGATCGACGGGCCCGGACCGCGGCCATCGCCGAAGCCAGCCGCCGCTCGCCGGGGGTGGCGTAGTGGGCGTTGTTGGTCGCCACCGGTTCGACGCCGGCCGCCATCGCCAACTCCGCCATGGCATCGTTGCGGGCGCTGTCGAGCGGGAGGCCGTGGTCCCACAACTCGACGGCGACGTTGTTCCGCCCGAACATCTCGATCAGCGAACCCAGGGCTCGACCGGCGGCGGCCGGCCCCTCCCGCTCCAGGGTCCGGGGGACCAGGCCCTTGCGACAGCCGGTCAGCACCAACCAGTGGGAGAGCTCGTCGGGCGCGACCCAACGGTCGAGGTCGTCCATCGAGAACCGCGGCGCCCCCTTCTCCCCCGCCAACTGGGCCTCGCTGATCACCCGGGCCAGAGCGCCGTAGCCGACCGGGTCCCGGGCCAGCACCAGGAGGTGGGAGCCGTCGGGATCGGGTTGGCCGGGGCTGATGTCGAGCTTGTCGACGGTCAGTTCGGCCCCGAACACGGTGGGCAACCCGACCTCCCGGGCCGCCTCGGCGAACCGGACCACCCCGTAGAACCCGTCGTGGTCGGTGATGGCCAGGGCCTCCAATCCCAGCCGGGCCCCCTCGGCGGCCAGGTCCTCGGGATGGGACGCCCCATCGAGGAAGCTGAAGCTGGAGTGGCAGTGAAGCTCGGCGTACGGGACCGACGACGAGCCCCGGACGATCTCGGGGGCGGTGTAGGGCTGGCGCTTGCGGGACCAGGCCGGGCTGTCGCCCCCGTCGGCCCCGG
Organism: Acidimicrobiales bacterium; assembly: GCA_965262175.1. Taxonomy (GTDB): domain Bacteria; phylum Actinomycetota; class Acidimicrobiia; order Acidimicrobiales; family SZUA-35; genus CADEDH01. The sequence continues at coordinate 1,074,092 of CBDHES010000002.1, forward strand.
GGCCGAACGGGACGGCGTCGGGAGGGCGATGGTCGTGACGGGCGCCGGCCGGGGGCTCATCGCGCAGCCGACGCTCGACGTCGCGCCAGGGAACGGGAGGATTCTGCCAACCCATTCCCCCACCGTAGCGAACAGATGTTCGCCACAAACAGGTGTTCGGTCGATTCGGTCGAGGTCGACCGGGGCCTTCGGCCCTGGTCGGCCCCGGGGGCGGCGAGGCAACCTGACCAGGTGGAACCCCACGCCGACGACCGACGCTCCAGCCGCCACCCCATCGTCTTCCTGATCATCTTCCTGGTGGCCATCGCCGTCGCCGGCGTCGCCGGCCGGGCCTTGGACGGCGCCGAGGTCGACGCCACCGCCCCGGGACCCGGTCAGCTCCTGTGGCTCGTGACCCCCTTGGCGGCCGCCGTGGCGCTCACCACCCTCCGTCGACGCCGGGACCGTCGGGCCGGCCGACCGTCACCCCCGTGGGGGCTCCGACCACGCTTCGCCACGTCCTGGCCGTGGTACCTCTTCGCCGCCCTCGTGTTCCCGGCGACCACCGTCGTCCTCGTCGGGATCGGCGACCTGGTCGACACCGTCATCGTCGAGCCGGAGCTGGCGATGGGAGCGGTCGTGGCGGCCGTCGCCATCGCCATTCCGGCGAGCTTCGTCAAGAACCTCTTCGAGGAGCTGGTCTGGCGGGGGTACCTGACCGCCGAGTTGGACGACCGATCGCTGTCGCCGCTCCAGGTCCATGTGGTGGTCGGTGTGGTGTGGGGTCTCTGGCACCTGCCGTACCTCGACAGCTTCAGCGGCATCTACCACGATCTCCGGTGGCCGGTCTACGGGCCCCTGTTCCTCGCCGGGGTGGTTGTGACCGCCGTCATCTACGGCGAGGTCCGGCGCCGGAGCGGCACGGTGTGGCCGGCGGTGGTGATGCACACGATGGCCAACGCCACGGTGAACACGCTGTTTCTCGAAGAGCACATCCGGCTCGATTCCGACCGGCCGTGGCTGGTCGCTCCGGCGGTCGACAACGTCGGCTACCTGGTGCTGGTGGCGCTGATCGCCACCGCCCTCGTCATTGGGCGCTCCCGGCCGCCGACCCCGACCGGGGCTCACCACTGACCGCGGTGACCGAGCAGACCACCTCCCGGTCGTCGAGCGACTCCCAGGTCTCCTCGGTGGGGAAGATCGCCGAGATGTCGAGCACCGACTGATCGAACGGGATCCCGACGAAAGGCTCGAAGCGGTCGAGGCATCCGGAGATCCATCGATCCTCGATCACATCGTCACCGGGAAAGGCATCGCCGGTCAGGTCGAAGGCGTGGTAGACCTCGAAGTCGTGGGGCTCGGCGCAGGGCACGACGGTCACCTGGTCGACCAGCATCGCCGAGCCGGACGAAGGTGCGTTGAAGCAGTCGCCGACGTCGAGCTCCATGGCCCCGACCTGGTCGCCATCACCGCCGGTGGTGCACCCGGCCATCGCTGCGGTCGACACGGCAGCCGCAGCGGAAGCCACGGCAACAACCCCGGCTCGTACCGCACCGATTCGTCGACGTCGTGACCCGACCGCGAACCCCACTCACCCCGTTGTAGCGGCCGGGCCGGCCAACCGGCCATGGGGTGGATGACCCTCGGGGCCGGCCTCGAGGGCGCCGAGCATCGGCTCCGCCAGCTCGGCCAACGTCGACAGGGCGACCAGCAAGGAGCGGGCCCGCTCATCGTCGCCCTGGAACCGGCGCATCAGCTGCATCCCGAGGAACAGGGCGGAGATGGCATGGGCCAGGTCACCGGTCGGGATCAGCGACCCGATCGCGGTGTGGGCGATGCTCCGATCGAGGGCCTCGGCGACCATGTCGTCCCACGGCTGGAGGATCTCCCGGATCCGGGGCATCAGCTCGGCCTTGCCACACCAGCCGGCCACGATCCCCGATAGAGCGACCTCGTCGGGGTCGTTGGTGCTGGCCTGCAGCTCGACCGCCACCGCCACCAGGGCCCGAAGATCGGCAACCTCGGCCAGCTTGGGACGGAATCGCTCGATCCGTCGATCGTTGGCTCGCTCCAGGGCCGACAGCAGCAGATCGTCGACCGAGCCGAAGTGGTAGAACACCAGCGCCTGGTTGAAGCCCCCGGTCCGGGCGATCGCCCGGGCGCTCGTGCCGATCAGGCCCTCGGTCCGGACCGTCTCCAGCGCCGCGTCGATGATCCGCTCCCGAGTCTGTTGACCGCTACGGGACTGCTTGCGAACCACGGATCAATTGTGGCCGGTCAAGGGGCCGATGTGCGGCATCGCCGCCGATCACCGGCCGAGCCACCGGTCCAGCTCCCGGCGCTGAGCCTCGCCGATGCCCCGGTGGGTGGCGTCGTCGGCCTCGGCTTCGGCCACGAACCGGGCCAGGCCGCGGCGGCGGTCGGGGTCGGCCACGAACCGATCGAGTGGTGCCTGGTCGATCTTGATCGTGAAGAGGGCGAAGGGCCCACCGAGGCGGCGGAGGGTCTGGCGTTCGCTGCGGAGGTGGAGATCGGCGCCACACCGCTCGCCGGCCACCACCGGATCGCCGTCCGGCGGCCGATCGGGCTGGAACAGCGACGGGTCGGGATGGATGAACCAGTTCCGGCGCCACACGATCCGCTCGTCGAGCCGATCGAGCAGGCCGTCGACCCGGTTCACCAGCACCGGGTCGTACCCGACGACCGGCCCGTGGACCGCTCCGAGGGGGAGGCCGATCTTGTCCCGGAGCCGCCATCGGCTGGGGAAACAGACCACCCCGGCGACCAGGATCCACCCCTCGGTGCGCCGCTCGAGGAGGCACAGGTCCTCCTGCACGGCCCGCCCCGCCACCTCCAGCGGGTGCCGGCCCGCGATCTCACCGGCGCCCGCGAGGCCCTCGATGTCGAACCCCTCCGACCGGACGAGGTCGAGGGTCCGGCCGGCGGGAACCATGACATCGCCGACGATCGCCAGGACCTCGTCCCGCCGGGACGTCAGCAGGTCGGCCTTCAGGGCCAGCTCGGCGTCCCGGGCGTCGTCGACCACCAGCCATGGCCGGTCGCCGAGGGCCCGGGTCCCCATCCGGAGCCAGCTCGTGGCCGGATCGAGATCGATCTCGTCTAGCCAGTCCATTGCCGGACGGTAGCCTGAGGGGCGTGATCGAACGGACCGAACGGCCCATCGATGCCCGCGCCGACGATCGGCTCGACGACCTCGTGGCTGACCTGCTCGACCGGCTGGCGACGCTCGAGTCGATCGTCGTGGCCTTCTCCGGTGGGGTCGACTCCTCGCTGCTGGCGGTGGCCGCCAGCCGGGCCCTCCCCGCCGAGCGGGTGCTGGCGGTGACCGCCGACTCCCCCTCACTGGCCACCGGCGAGCTCGACGAGTGCCGGGAGCTGGCCACCCGATGGGGTTTGCCGTGGCGGGCGGTCGAGACGGTCGAGCTCGACGACGACCGCTACACGGCCAACGCCGGCGACCGGTGCTACTGGTGCAAGTCGGCCCTGATGGACCGGCTCGAACCCCTCGCCGCCGAGCGGGGGGCGATCGTGACCCTCGGGGTCAACGTCGACGATCTCGGCGACCACCGCCCCGGCCAGGAGGCGGCAGCGGCCCGGGGCGCCCGGTTCCCGCTGGTCGAGGCGGGGTTCACCAAGGCCGACATCCGGGCCGTGGCCAAGCGGTGGGACCTCCCGGTCTGGGATCGTCCGGCGATGCCGTGCCTGGCCAGCCGGGTCCCCTACGGCACCCGGGTCACCGTCTCGCTCCTGTCCCGGGTCGACCGGGCCGAGCGGGCCGTCCGGGATCTGGGCTTCACCGACCTGCGGGTCCGCCACTACGGCGACACCGCCCGCCTCGAGCTGCCCCGGGCCGATCTCGCCCGGGCCGTCGAGTCGGCCGATGAACTGGTGTCGGCGGTGACGGCGACCGGCTACCGCTACGTGACCCTCGACCTGGCCGGCCTTCGCTCGGGCAACCTCAACGCCGCCCTGACCGGATCGTGAACGAGGCCGTGACCGACGCCCGCATCGACCTGGACCGGAGCAGGCGGATCGACCTCCCCGAGGCCGTCTACTGCCTCCACAAGACCACCGACCAGTGCGTGGCCATCGTGTCGGAGATGCTCGCCGGCGGCACCGACGCCGTCATCGCCACCCGAACCACCACCGAGCAGTTCGACGCCCTGTCGGCGCTCGAGCCCGACGAGGCGACGGGGACGACCCTGATCTGGCGGCCCCGGGCCAGCTCCGGTCGCTCGGCCACCGTCGTGGCGGCCGGCACATCCGACCTGCCGGTGGCCGACGAGTGTCGCCTGACCCTCGCCGCCCTGGGCCACGACGTCGAGACGATCGTCGACGTGGGGGTGGCCGGACTCCACCGCCTATTGGCGGTCCTCGATGAGCTGGCGGAGGCCGAGGTGCTGGTGGCGGTGGCCGGGATGGAGGGTGCCCTCCCCACCGTGTTGGCCGGGCTGGTGGCCCAGCCCCTGATCGCCGTGCCGACCTCGGTCGGCTACGGGACGGCGTTCGAGGGGCGGACCGCGCTGACCTCGATGCTGACGAGCTGCGCGCCGGGGGTCGCGGTGGTCGGGATCGACAACGGCTACGGCGCCGCGTGCGCCGCCCACCGGATCCTGGGCCTGCTCGGCCGGCGATGACCGCGCTCTGGCTCGACCCGACCTTCGGTGCCTCGGGCGACATGCTCCTCGGCGCCCTCGTCGGCCTCGGCACCTCCCTCGATCAGATCCGCCGCGAGCTGTCGGCCCTGGCCGTCGACGGGTGGGCGCTGTCCAGTTCGCCGGTCACCCGGGCCGGTATCGGCGCCACCAAGGTCGACGTCGCCCTGATCGAGGGCGACGGCCCACCGCCCCACCGGTCCTGGTCGAGGATCGATCGGCTCCTGGCCGACGCCGACCTGCCGACACCGGTCGCAGAGGGGGCCCGGTCCACGTTCCGGGCCCTGGCCGAGGCCGAGGCCAAGATCCACCAGGTGGACCTCGACGCCGTCCACTTCCACGAGGTCGGCGCCGTCGATGCCATCGTCGACATCGTCGGTGCCTGGTCGGCGCTCAACCAGCTCGGGGTCGACTCGGTCACCGTCGGCCCGGTCGGGCTCGGTAGTGGCGGCACGGTCGGCGCGGCCCACGGTCGACTTCCACTCCCGGCTCCCGCCACCCTCGAGCTGCTGACCGGCGCGCCGGTGACCGGGCTCGACCTGACGACCGAGACCGTCACCCCGACCGGAGCCGCCCTCCTCACCACCATGGCCTCCGGCTGGGGGCCTCTTCCCTCGGGCCGATTGGTGGCCACCGCCCGAGGGGCCGGCGGACGGGATCCGTCGACGCACCCCAATGTGGTCACCGCCACCGTCATCGAGGAGATCCCCGGCCCAGCGGCCGGTGCCCGGTGGGAGGCCCGATCGTCGGTGGTCGTCTCGACCAACGTCGACGACGTCACCCCCGAGGTGCTCGGGTACACGATCGACCGGCTGCTCGACGCCGGAGCCGACGACGCCTGGGTCGTCCCCATCGTCATGAAACGCAGCCGTCCGGCCCACGAACTGCGGGTGCTGTGCCGACCCGACCTCCTCGACGATCTGGCGGCCATCGTCTTCGCCGAGACCGGCACGCTCGGGCTCCGGGTCACCCCGGCCACCAAGCGGGTGGCGGCCCGACGGTTCGACCAGGTCACCATCCGGGGGCACCGGGTGGCGATCAAGGTCGGCCCCTCCGGGGCCAAGCCCGAGCACCGCGATCTGGTCGCCGTGGCCCGGGCCACGGCCGCCCCGATCCGGGTGCTGGCTGCCGAAGCCCTCGCCGCCCACCGGTCTGCCGAGACCGGCCGTGACGAAGATCTCGGACTCTCAACGTGACATCCGCCACGAACGACCGGCAGACTTGATCCGATGATCACCGCAGAAAGCGTCAATGCCGACGTTCGCCGCCGGATTGGCCTCGCCTGGCGAACGATGCGCCGGGGAGCCAGCGCCATGCGGGTGAAGGACCTCTTCTACTCCCACGAGGGCGACACGCTCGATCTGGCCTTGGCCGACGCGCTGGTCGTCATCTGCAACCACGGCACGATGAGGATGGGCGAGTTGGCCGAGGCGCTGCAGATCACCCCCGCCTCCACCACCCGGGCCGTGAGCTGCCTCGTCGACAAGGGCCTCGCCCAGCGGGTGAAGGCCGACGACGACCACCGGTCGATCCTCGTGTCGGCCACCGACATCGGCCAGAAGCGCGCCGACGTGATCAACGCCCGGATCGCGGCCGGGCTCGACGAGATCCTGTCGGAGTTCTCGGCCGATGAGCAGGTGCAGCTCGCCGACTACCTCGAGCGCTACGTGCAGTCGCTCGATCGCTACGTCGAGCGACACGCCGAGAACCTCTGATCGTCGGCCGATCGCCGTCGCCCCAACGAAGGAGCCCCCCATGAAAGCTGCGGTCCTCAACGCCATTCCTGGCGAACTGGAGATCGAGGAGATCGCCGTCGACAGTCCCGGACCCCGCGAGGTGCTGGTCCGCACCACAGCGGCCGGGCTCTGCCACAGCGACCTCCACTTCATGGAGGGCAAGTACCCCTACCCCACGCCGGCGGTCCTCGGCCACGAGTCGGCCGGCGTCGTCGAGGAGGTCGGGCGCGACGTCCGCTACGTCCAGCCGGGCGACCACGTGATCACCTGCCTGTCGGCGTTCTGCGGCTACTGCGAGCAGTGCATCAGCGGCCACCTGTCGCTGTGCGAGAACAAGAACACCGACCTGGTTCGCCGGAGCGACGAGAAGCCGCGGCTGTCCCGCGATGGGGAGAAGGTCAACTCGTTCCTCCACCTCTCGTCGTTCGCCGAGCAGATGCTGGTCCACGAGCACGCCCTGGTGAAGATCGATCCCGAGATGCCCCTCGACAAGGCGGCGCTCATCGGGTGCGGGGTGACGACCGGGCTGGGGGCGGTGTTCCGCACCGCCAAGGTCGAGCCCGGCTCGACGGTGGCCGTCATCGGCTGCGGCGGCATCGGTCTCTCGGCGATCCAGGGGGCCAGGATCGCCGGAGCCAACAAGATCATCGCCGTCGACATGGTGGCATCGAAGCTGGAGATGGCCCAGTCGATGGGGGCGACCCACGTCGTCGACGCCTCGGCCGACGACCCGGTGGCTGCGGTGAAGGACCTGACCGGGGGCGGGGTCCACAACAGCTTCGAGGCAGTCGGTTTGAAGGCGACCGCCGAGCAGTCGTTCGGCATGCTCCGCAACGGCGGGCAGGCGACGGTCATCGGCATGATCCCGGTCGGCACCACGGTCGAGGTCCACGGGCCCGAGCTGCTCTCGGAGAAGACCCTGACCGGCTCCAACATGGGGTCGAACCAGTTCCGGACCGACATGCCCCGCTTCGTCGACATGTACCTCGACGGCCGCCTCCTCCTCGACGAGATGGTGTCGGCAACGATCCAGCTCGACCAGATCAACGACGGCTTCGCCGAGATGAAGACCGGCCGGGTCGCCCGCAGCGTGATCGCCTTCGGGTAGTCGACCCGACGACGCCGTCGGTCAGACGATCTCGACCACCCCGGCCGGGGTGGTCGCCGTCGCCCGCAACCGGGGCGGCCCCTCGACGGTCACGACCCCCAGCTCCAACGACTCGATCGCGGCTCGAACGTCGGGGTCGGGGTGGGCGACCTCGACCCGGTCGAGCGACCCCATCGACGGCAACGTCGTGGCTGGGCTCGGCGTCGTCCCCCAATCGATCACGAACGGAACCATGCCGTCGGCCGGGCGGGCTCCGACGGCCGACGTCAGCCGCCACGACAGCTCGGTGCCGTCTGGCCGGACCCGCTTCATACCCGCCACCGGGCCGGGATCGAAACCGGCCGCCCGCAACCGGGCCGCCACCTCGTCGATCGTCTCGTCGGCGGTGGGATGGATGGCATAGCCGGCCAGCGAGGGCCCACCGGCGTCGTCGAGGCCGAAGGGCCGGGGCTGGGCCGGATCGGGCTGACCGGGATCGACGGCGATGATCTCGAAGTAGGTCCGGTCATCGAAGGTGAGCAGGGCGTTGCGGGTCCCGATCCCGGGGTGCGGCCCACCGGGGACCGGCTCGGCCCCGGTCAGGTCGGCGATGTGGCGGACCCCGGCGTCGAGGTCGGCCGAAGCGAAGATGAGGTGATCGAGCTCGGGCATGGGCCCGAACCTAGCTCAGGGTCCGCCGTCAGGTTCCGGGCGCAGCGGCCGGCAGGTCGTCGGGCTCGACGGTGGTGAGCCGGGACAGGCCACCCTCGGCGATGACGAAGACGACCACGGCGGCCACCGTCACCGCCCCCATCGTCAGGATCGCCGCCCGCAGCCCCACCAGCTCGGCCAGCGCGCCGAGGGGTAGGGCAGCGATGCCGAACCCGGCGAACGACAGCTGCATGAGCGATTGGACCCGACCCTGGTGGGCATCGTCGGCCATGGCCAGGGCGAGGGTGTTCGACAGCGACTGGTAGATCGTGGTCGCCGCCCCGACGAAGCAGATCACGACGAAGGCGACCCAGAACGAGGGGGACAACCCGACCGCCGCCACGCCGACGCCGAACGCCAGCCCGGCCACGACCATCGCCGCCTTGGCCGAGGGCGAGTCGGCCCGGGCCGCCAGCGGCAACGACACGGCGACGGCCCCGATGGCGCTCGCCGAGCTGAGCAGTCCGACCCAGCTGTCGCCGAGCCCGAACACCCCTTCGACCAGCGCCGGATAGAAGGCCACGTAGTTGAAGCCGAACATGATGACGAAGAACGAGCTGCCGACGAGGCGACGCAGAGGCGGTCGGGCCAGGACGTAGCGGACACCGACCATGATGTCGGCCAAGGGGTTGGCCGCCGTCCGGGCCGGCGCCGTCGTCGGCCGATCGCGCCGTGGCTCGGCCAGCGAGACCAGGTACCCGAAGCTGACGAGGGAGAACACACCGGCGATGAGGTAGGCACCACCGATCCCGACCGTGGCCACGCCGGCCAGGACACCGGCCAACGACGGGGCGAAGACCCGGGTCCCGCTCATCGCCAGGAGGGTGAGGGTGATGGCGTTGCCCAGGTGCTCACGGCCGACGATCTCGGAGGCGATGGCCACTCGGGCCGGACCGAAGAACCCGAACGCCCCACCCTGGAGCACGGCGGCGACGAGCAGCATCCAGAACTGCACGATGCCGGTCAGCACCGCCAACCCCATGAGGGTGGCGGCAAGGGCGATGACCCCCTGGCTGACGATCAGGACCATGCGCTTGGGGAGGCGGTCCGCCGCCACCCCGCCGAGGGGGGTGGCGATCAGCATGCTCACCCCGAAGCAGAGGTAGGTGAGCCCCAGCGCGCTCTCCCGTTCGGTCAGATCCCACGCCAGGAGGCCCCGGAGGAGGAACTGCATCTGGACCGAGAGGAAGGAGAACAGGCTGGACCACCACAGCGTCGGGTAGCCGGGAGCCTGAAACGATGAGAACGCGCCGGCGGCGGACCAGGGTCGAGTCACTTCGAGATTCTAACTTGTTACTCTCGATCCGAAAGAAATTCACCGCAACGTGTTCGTCATATAAGGATCTCGGTCTATGATCTTCGAGGTCTCGGGGCAGAGACAGTGCAGGGATGTGAGGAGCGGCATCAACCATGGCTGACGACCCGAGCAACGGGCACGCGTTCAACTCGCGACGTGCCCGCCGATCACGGCGGGACACCGAGCCCTCGATCGAGGCGCGCGCGTGGCAGAGCGGAGCGGACGAGATCGACGAGGAGGCGTGGTCGGCGTACTTCGACGACTCCGAAGCCCCTCGGCCCGAGGACTTCGTCTCCGACTTCCGCCACCTGACGTCCGAGCACACGGCGATCACCCCGCCCTCGGCAACCGAGTGGGACGGGTACACCCCCGAAGCCGAGCCGGTCCGCCCGCCCGCTCCCTCGTTCGACCTCCCCCCGGCTCCGCCCGCTCCCCCGGCTCCGCCCGCTCCCCCGGCTCCGCCCGCCCGGCTGACCCCCAAGGACCGACCGGCCAAGGCCCAGCCTTCGAAGGCCGAGACGCCCAAGGCCCCGCCCGCCCCGAAGGCCCCGCCCGCCCCGAAGGCCCCGCCCGCCCCGAAGGCTCAGGCTCAGACGCCCGAGGCGAAGCCGGCCGCCAAGGCCCCGGTCAAACCCCCGGCCCCCAAGGCCAAGCCATCCGAGGCCAAGCCCGCTGCGTCGGTACCGACGCCCAAGGCCCCGCCCGCTCCCAAGGCCCCGCCCGCTCCCAAGGCCCCGCCCGCTCCCAAGGCCCCGCCCGCTCCCAAGGCCAAGGCCGCCTCGACGGCCAAGGCCAAGCCGGCCGCCGACGCAACGGCCGAACGGCCGGCCGATCGCCGGCCCCGGGTCGAAGCACCCGGATCCCAGGCCGTCCGCCCGGCTGCACCGGTCGACGACGACGAGCTCTTCGGCGCAGCGACGGCCGAGAACCCGGCGATCGGGTCCGACGTCCCCCGCCGCCCAGGTGACCGCACCGTCCGCCTTGAAGACGCCACCCCGGCGGCCGACGACGGACCGACCGACCGGCTGGCCGCCGTCCGCCAGATGGCCGCCAGCCTGGTCAGCGGCGACCGCCGCCAGCTCCTCACCCGGGCTGGCATCGGCATGGCGGTCCTGGTCTGCCTGGCGGTCGGTGCGGCGCTGCTGGTCCCGGCCACCCAGGATGGCTCGGAGACGGCTGCGGTCGACGCGGTCCTCCCCGGCGCCCAGGCCTTCACCGGCCAAACCGGTCTCGACGGCGAAGGCGACGGTGACGGCACCACCACGTCGGAGTCCCTCGAGGACGAGCAGTCGACCACCACCGGCGAGACCGAACCGACCGACGGCTCGACGACGAGCGAGGCCGAGACGACCACCTCGGCCGACGAGACGACCACGTCGGCCAGCGACGAGGACGACGACGCCGTCGCCCTCCCGTCCGCCTCCGACGACCTGAGCGACGACCCGGCGGACTCCGAGACGACGTCGACCACCGAGGCCGACTCCACGACCGACGAGTCGACCACCACGACCGAGTCGACGACATCGACCACCGAAGCGTCGACCACGACCACCGAGGCTCCGACGACCACGACGGCAGCCCCCACCACGTCGACCACCGCCTGCTCCGGCGCCACCTGGAACCTGGTTCTCGATGAGCAGTTCAACGGCTCGTCGCTGAACACCTCGGTCTGGTCGCCGTACAACTCGGCCGGCAACGCCGGGTACGGTCGCCGGGACCCGGCGGCGATCTGGGTCGGCAACGGCTACCTCAACATCACCGCCTCGATGATCAACGGGGTTCTCCACTCGGGCGGGATGAGCCACCGCCACAGCCAGCAGTACGGACGCTACGAGTTCCGGGTCCGGACCGATCGGGATCCGTCCGAAGCGACCAGTGGCGTCGTCCTGACCTGGCCGCAGTCGAACGCCCACCCCCGCGACGGCGAGAACAACATCTACGAGACCCTGGCCACCCCTGGTGACCGGCACGAGTTCTACACCTTCATCCACGAGCCCTACGGCACCGTCCACGATCAGGACTACACCGTCCATCCGGTGAGTGCCGCCGACTGGCACACGATGGCCATGGAGTGGACGCCGGACTGGATCAAGCTCTACCGGGACGGCGTGCTGGTGAAGACGATCACGGAGACCAGCCAGGACCTGATCCCCGACAACCCCCACTACCTGACCATCCAGCTCGACGCCTGGAAGGACGCCGTCGGCCAGAACACGACGATGCAGGTCGACTGGGTGCGGGTCTGGTCCTACGGCGGCGGCTGCTGAGTCAGCCGTCCGGCAGTTCCACCGGACCGATCGCCCCATAGACGTCACCGGGCCCCGGGTTGGCCGGGGCGGTGGCTCCTCCCAGGTGGTGGAGTATCCCCCAGACCGCGTTGAGCGCGGTGTGGACCGCCCCCTCGGCCCACCCCGGCGTCCACGAGACGTCGTCGCCGGCCAGGAACAGGCCCCGCTGCTGCTCGGGGAGCCGCTCCTGGAGGAAGTGGCTGTGCATCCGCCGGTTGTAGCGGTAGTGGCCCGGTAGCGCGCCCTTGAAGGCCCCGAGGAAGTTGGGATCGGCCTCCCAGGACACCGTGATGGGGTCGCCGACCAGATGGGCTCGCAGATCGAGTCGGGGGTAGATCCGGCTCAGGGTCTCGATGGCCAGCTCGGCCCGCTCCTCGGCCGACATCGGCAGCACCTTCATGGCGTCGCTCTGCCAGGCGTACGAGAGCAGGATCACCGCCGGCCGATCGGGGCCGTTGTCGATCAGGTAGGTGCCCCGGGTGTTGCGATCGGTCAGCGTCATGCTCATCACCGGCTGGCCGGTCTCGGGGTCGAGATCGTGCCAGAACGGGCGGTCGACCATGACGAAGGTCTTCGACGACTGGGTGTACCGAGTCCGATCGAGGGCCATCCAGACCTTCTGGGGGATGAGGTCCTCGGCCACCCCGAGGGTGGTGGTCAGGAGCCAGCTCTGGGTGGTGATCAGGACCGCCGGGTAGCGGGTGGTCTGGCCCCATCGATCGGTCACGGCCAGCTGCCCGTCCTCCGACCGGCCGACGGCGGTCACCGCCGGCCGGGTGACCCCGTCGTGCAGCCCCTCGAGCGAGGTGCCCCGAGGCCAGTGAACCAAGCTCGACGGTTCGTCGGCCCAGAGCCGCCGAGGGAGTTGCTCCGCCCCGCCGACGATGAAGTGCTGGTCGTCCTCGAACCCGGCCATGACGACCCGGAAGATCTCCAGCATCGAGTTGGGGAAGTCGGAGTCCCAGCCGCCGGTGCCGAAGCCGACCTGTCCGAACACCTCGCGGTGGCGGTACGACAGGGCCGAGAACTGCTCCGAGGTGGCCACGAAGTCGTAGAACGTCCGGTCGTCCCACGCCGCCACGAGGGGGTTCCAGATCTCCTTGATCGCCGCCACGTCCCGCCGGGCCATCGCCCCCTGGATGTCGGTCATCCGGGCCTCCGACTCGAGCGCGGCGTCCCACGCCTCGGCCACCTCGACGAACAGCGACGGGAGATCGTCGATCGTCCGGGCGAAGTGGGGACTGCCGGCCAGGTCGACCACGGTGGTGGGGGCGGCCGGCGTGAGGGGGTTGGGGAAGTCGCGGGTCTCGAGGCCGCACCGGTCGATGTAGTGGTACAGGGCGGTCCCCGAACGGGGGAACCGCATCCCGCCCAGCTCGGCGACGATGTCGGGGGCGGCTCGGAACGGCTCGGACCGCAGCCGCCCCCCGATCCGATCGGCTTCGTAGATGACCGGCCGCAGACCGATCTTGAGCAGCTCGTAGGCGGCCACCATCCCCGAGATCCCGGCCCCGATGATCGCCACCTCGGTGCCGTGCCGCTCGGGCGGGAGACGACCGATGCCGTCGGGGTGGGCGATCCAGTCGTCGAAGGGGAAGGGGAAGTCCGGTCCGAAGGCGGTCAGTGTCACGACGGCAACCTACAGTCTGAAGCTGTGACCTCGTCTTCCCCGAACCTCGGGTTCGGCCGTCCGATGGTGGCCACCCCGGGCCCCTCGGTCATCCCCGACCGTGTCCTGGCGGCCATGGCCCGCCCGATGCCCAACATGTACGAGGGCGAAGTGGTGGAGATCACCGAGCGGCTCCTGGCCGACCTCCCGGCCATCGCTCGGACCACCGCCACCCCCTTCCTCCTGATCGCCAACGGCCACGGCGCGTGGCAGATGGCGATCACCAACACCCTGCGCCGGGGCGACACCGTGCTGGCGCTGGAGTCGGGCCAGTTCGCCGTGTCGTGGGGTCGGATGGCGGCGGTGTCGGGGATCGAGCTCGAGGTCCTCCCGGGGAGCGATCGAGGGCCGGTCGATCCGGCGGCGGTGGCCGAGCGGCTGGGCCGCGACGACGGCCGGATCGCCGCCGTGCTCGTGGCCCAGACCGACACCGCCACCAGCGTGCGCAACGACATCGCCGCCATCCGGTCGGCGATCGATTCGGTCGGCCACCCGGCGTTGTACCTCGTCGACTGCATCGCCTCCCTCGGTTGCGACCCCTATGAGATGGACGCCTGGGGGGTCGACGTGACGGTCGCCGGCTGTCAGAAGGGCCTGATGGTGCCGCCGGGCGTCTCGTTCGTGTGGGCCGGGGAGAAGGCGTGGGCAGCCCACGAACGGTCGGACCTCACCATCGGCTACCTCGACTGGGGCCCGCGCGGGAACCCGTCGGTCTACTACGAGATCTTCTGCGGCACGCCGCCCATCTCCCACCTGTTCGCCCTCGACGAAGCGATGCGGATGATCGCCGAGGAGGGCGGGATCGAGGCGGTCTGGGCCCGCCACCAGGTGTTGGCCGATGCGGTCCGGGCCGCAGTCGACGCCTGGGCCCACCCTGATGCGCTGAGCCTCAACATCACCGATCCGGCCGCCCGATCGAACGCGGTGACCACCGTCCTCACCGGCGACGCCGATTCCCGTGAGCTGGCCCGGTTCTGCGACGATGCTGCCGGGCTGACGCTGGGCCTGGGGATCGGAGCGTTCGGGGGCCGGGCCTTCCGGATCGGCCACATGGGCCACCTCAACCCGCCGATGATCCTCGGAACGGTGGGAACGATCGAGGCCGCCCTCCGTGCCACCGGTGTGCCGATCGCCGAGTCCGGAGCGGCGGCCGCCGCCGAGGTGATCGCTAGGAGCTGGTCGGCAGGTCCTTGAACGAGCTCGTCGTGTCGATGCCCGGCTCCTTGGGCAAGCCCAGTACCCGCTCCCCCATGATGTTGCGGAGGACCTGGTCCGAGCCGCCGGCGATGGCCATCGCCGGCATCCCCAGCACGTACCCGGCCCAGGAGAACGTGCCCCACTCGCCGGTATCGGCGACCAGCTTGGGCCCGAGGACCCGGGACACGAAGGCCGAGGTCCGGCGCATGTTCTCGGTCAGGGCCAGCTTGCCGCCCGACATCTCCGGACCGGGGAGCTGGCCGGCCTTCATCTTGGCCATGGCCCGCTGGTTGGTGTAGCCGAGGATCTTGCCCCTGATGTAGATGTCCATCAGCTCCTGGCGGACCACGGGATCGTCGGCCAAGCCGTAGTGACGGACCATCTCCTGGAGGCGGGTGAACCCGCCACCACCACCGCTGCCTCCACCGATCGAGGCCCGTTCGTTCATCAGGGTGGTGAGGGCGACCCGCCAGCCGTCGTTGACGTCGCCCAGCCGGTAGGTGTCGGGCACCCGGACCTCGTCGAAGAACACCTCGTTGAAGTTGGCCCCGCCGGTCATCTGACGGAGGGGGCGGACCTCGACGCCCGGCGCGTCCATCTCGACGACGAACCCGGTGAGGCCCTTGTGCTTCGGCAGGTCGAAGTCGGTCCGGCAGATGACCTCTCCGATGTCGGAGTAGTGGGCTCCCGAGGTCCACACCTTCTGGCCGGTGATCACCCACTCGTCGCCGTCCCGCTCGGCCTTCATCTGGAGGCTGGCCAGGTCGGACCCGGCACCGGGCTCGGAGAACAGCTGGCAACCGACGATGTCGCCCCGGTACATCTTCGGGAGCAGGTCGGCCGACACCTCCTCGGTGGCGTGATCGAGGATCGTCGGGGCCACCATGCCGAGCCCGATCCCGAAGAACCCCTGGTCGGGCACGTCGTAGCGGGCTTCGAGGTCGCCGTAGGCCTTCTCGTAGGCGCGGGGCAGGCCTCGGCCCCCCAGCTCGACCGGGCCGGTGATCCACCCGAAGCCGGCGTCGTACCGCTTGGCCCGCCACTCCTTGGCTGCCCCGAGCTCGACCTGCTCCTTGTCGCGGTCGACCTCTTCGAACAGCGACGCGTCGTCGGGGCCCTCACCCCAGACGAATGCCTTGGTCTCGGCCTTCAACGACGCGTTGGCGTCGAGGAAGGCTCGGGCGGCGGCGGTGAATTCCTCGAGGGTGATGTCGGCCATGGCGCGACGGTACCCCGCGACCCGGAGGCGAGGCGAGGTGGCGTTGTCGCGGTGCGATCGCCGTCCGCTCGCCTCATCGCGTCATCGCTTCGACGTGCCACCGCCCTTGGCCGCTCGCTTCTGGATGTTGGCCCACTCGTCTCGCAGGCCGACCGTTCGGTGGAAGACGGTCGGATCGTCGAGGTCGGCTCCGAAGTAGCCCAACCGCTCGAACTGGACGACCTCTCCCGCCATCACCCCACCGAGCGCCGGTTCCAGCTTGGCCCCGATCAGGGTCTCCCGGGACGCCGGGTTGAGGTCGTCGAGTGGATCGCCGCCGTCCGCGCCGGGATGGGGGGCGGTGAAGAGACGGTCGTAGAGGTGGACGGTGCCGTCGATGGCGTCGGCCGCCGAGACCCAGTGGATCGTCGACTTGACCTTCCGGCCATCGGGGGTCGACCCGCCCTCGCTCTCGGGGTCGTAGGTGGCGTGGACCTCGATCACGTTCCCGTCGTCGTCGGTGACCGCATCGGTCGCCGTCACGTAGAACCCGGCCCGGAGCCGGACCTCACGGCCCGGCGTGAGCCGGTAGTACTTGGGAGGCGGGTCGAGGCGGAAATCGTCCTGCTCGATCCACAGTCGGCCGGTGAAGGTCACCGGCCGGGTCCCGGCGTCGGGGTCCTCCGGGTTGTTGACCGCGTCGACGGTGACCTCGTGGCCGTCCGGCCAGTTGGTGATGACGAGGGCGAGGGGGCGGAGCACCGCCATCCGCCGGAGCGCGGTCCGGTTCAGCTCGTTGCGGACGAACGACTCGAGCAGCTCGATGTCGTGGATGCTGTTGGTCCGGGCCAGCCCGATGTGATCGACGAAGGCCCGGATGGCGGCCGGCGGGTAGCCCCGCCGCCGCAGTCCCCGCAGGGTCGGCATCCGGGGGTCGTCCCACCCGTCGACCGAGCCGTCCTCCACCAACTGGCGCAGCTTCCGCTTCGACAGGACGGTGTGGGTGAGGCTGAGGCGGGCGTACTCGGTCTGCTCCGGCTTGTCGTTCGGCAGCTCGAGCTGGTCGAGGCACCAGTCGTAGAGGGCTCGGTGGTCGGAGAACTCCAGCGTGCACAGCGAGTGGGTCACGCCCTCGATGGCGTCGGACTGCCCGTGGGCCCAGTCGTAGGTCGGGTAGATCGACCACCGGTCGCCGGTCCGGACGTGGGGGGCCCGCTTGATGCGGTACAGGACGGGATCCCGGAGCTGCATGTTCTCGGCCTGCATGTCGATCTTGGCCCGCAGGACCCGGCTTCCCTCCTCGAACTCGCCGTCTCGCATGCGGCGGAACAGGTCGAGGTTCTCGGCCGGGTCGCGGTCCCGGTAGGGGCTCTCGACGCCGGGCTGGCCGAACCCGCCCCGCTGGGCCGAGATCGTGTCGCCGTCGGAGTCGTCGACGTAGGCCAGGCCCCGCTCGATCAGCGACTCGGCCCAGTCGTAGAGCTGCTGGAAGTAGTCCGAGGCGAACCGCACCTCGGCCGGTTCGTAGCCGAGCCAGGCGATGTCGGCCTGGATGGCCTCGACGTAGCGCTCCTCCTCGGTCTCCGGGTTGGTGTCGTCGAACCGGAGGTTGCAGACCCCGTCGAACTCGGCGGCGATGGCGAAGTTGGTGCCGATCGCCTTGGCGTGGCCGATGTGGAGGAAGCCGTTGGGCTCGGGTGGGAACCGGGTCTGGACCCGGCCCCCGAACCGCCCTGCGGCGTTGTCATCGACGATCTTGGCCCGGACGAAGTCTTCACCGTTGCGGTCAACCACGCTCTTGAACGTACCCTGAGCGGGGTGAGCTCGACCCTGGTTTCCGACATCGGGGCGCCGCCCCGCTCGATCTCCCGCCTCCCGTCCCTGGTTCTGGCCATCTGGACCGTCATCGTGTGGGGCGGACGGATCCGCAACGTCATCGCCGACGACGAGCTGACCGGCTTCGGAACGACCTGGCGGTTGGCCCTGGCCGGCTCGTTCCTCGTCGGAGCAGCCGTCGTGCTGGTGGCGCTGGCCATCGATCGCCGGTGGCGGAGTGCCGGGGTGGCACTCGCCTGGTGGGGCATCGTCGTCTGGACCATCCGGGGAACCCAGATCGCGCTCGGCGACCATCCGGTCGGGTTCATCGCCGTCCACACCGTCCTCGCCCTGGTGACGATCGCGCTGAGCATCGTCGTGGTGGGGTTCCCCGCTATCCTTGCCAGACGATGGGTGAACCAGTAGCGGTCGTCGAGAAGCCGTCCAGTCGTCCGGGCTTCGTGCGATTCGAGACCAACCGGTCGCTGACCGGGATGGGTCACGAGCACTACGAGGCGGGCGAGATCATCCACCGGGATCGTCCGCCCGACGTCCTGGCCCAGCGGCTGTTCGACACCCACCAGGTCGACGAGGTCCACATCTACGGCCAGGCGATCACGGTCAAGCTGTTCAAGGGCGCCGGCTCCGCCGGCCTTCGGGAGATCATCGAGGAGCTGTACACCTACTACCGGCCCGGCGTCGAGGTGCCCACCCCGGAGTCGTTCGCCACGGAGGGATGATCACCCACGCCGCCCCGTCACGGGTCGGCATCCTGGGTAACCCGTCCGACGGCTACGGCGGCCGAACGCTGGCCCTGGCCGTGCCGGCCTTCTCGGCCACGGTCACCCTCACCCCCGGCGAGGGGATCACCATCACCCCCCGACCCGACGACGAGGCCCGATGGCCATCGGCCACGGCGTTGATCGACCAGGTCGACCGCCACGGGTACGGGACGGGACCCCAGCTCCTGACCGCCGCGGTCCGGACCTTCGCCGACGTGGCCCGATCGACCGGGGCCGAGCTCCGGACCGGGTTCCGCCTCGACTACGACACCACGATCCCCCGCCAGGTCGGGCTGGGGGGATCGTCGGCCCTGGTGGTGGCCGCCCTCCGGTGTCTCGGCGACTTCCACGACATCGAGATCCCCGACCTCCTCCTCCCCTCGATCGCCCTCCGGGCCGAGACGTCCCAACTGGGCCTCTCGGCCGGCCTGCAGGACCGGGTCGTCCAGACGATGGGGGGACTGGTGGCCATGGACTTCTCCGACCTCCAGGTCGACACCCGGTTCGGCGTCAGCTACGGCGACTACGAGCCGGTCCCCACCGACGATCTCCCCCGGTTGTTCGTCGCGTACCGGGAGGTCGTCGCCGAGCCGAGCAACACCTACCACCGCGATCTGCGGAACCGGTTCGAGTCGGGCGACCCGGTGGTGCGGGAGACGATGCGGGAGCTCGCCGGATTGGTTGTCGAGGGCAGGGCGGCGTTGCGGTGGGGCGACCGGGCTCGGTTCGCCTCGCTGATCGGCCGCAACATGGCCCTTCGCAAACAGCTCGGGCCCCTGCCGATCGGCCAACTCGAACTGGTCGACCTGGCCGAGGCCTTCGGCGCCTCCGCCACCTTCGCCGGCTCGGGTGGGGCGGTGGTCGGCTCCTTCGGCGACGACGACACGTTCGACGCGACCTTCGAGACCATGCGGGACGCCTACGCCGACATCGGGGCCGACGCCATCCCGCTCGACTGTGGCACGGTTCCCGCCGAGGAGCCCGAAGACTCGGGAGAGCTCCCGTCGAACGTGGTGGCGTTCCGGAGTCGAGCGGAGCCTCCGGCGGCGGACGGCGATGATTGACCGAGATGTACCACCCAGTTCAAGTTCCCAATTCTACACTCCGATCTCGTGCTCATGAATCGGCGGATGCTCTTCACAGTTCTGATCTCCTGCGCGCTGGCGGTCGGGGCCTGCAGCCAGGCCAGCGAGTCGGACGAGACCACCCGGGACGACGACGGATCGATCGTCGACGAGGGGGAGATCGGAGCCTTCCGGATCCAGGTCGGCGATTGCCTTGGCACCATCGAGGAGAGCGGTCAGATCGAGACGGCGCAGGGAATCCCGTGCGACCAGGAGCACCAGTACGAGGTGTACCACGCCTTCGATCTCCCCGATGGTGACTTCCCGGGCCAGGTCTCGGTCTCCAGCCAAGCCGAGGAAGGGTGCCTGGCGGCGTTCGACCCCTTCGTCGGCATCGAGTACGCGGTGTCGATCTACGGCTTCACGTCGTTGATCCCCACCCAGCAGAGCTGGGACGCCATCGGTGACCGCGAGGTCCTGTGCCTCCTCGGCAACTTCGACGGCACCCCGAAGACCGGCTCGGCTGCCGGTACCGGCGTCTGAGCGAGACCCCGTCGGGCCCACCCCACCCAGGCTCGTGAATCGTACATTCGTTCGATAGAGTGAGCGCATCGCAGCGTTCTCGCTGCCGGAGCTGTGAACGGCGACGGAGCGGTGGAACGTGTCTTGTGGTCGGATGGCCGAAGCGGTGCGAGATCTCGGGGTGGCGATCGATGCGGTTCGAGATGTGCCGCCGTCGGGGTGCGGGCGCGATGAGTTGCTGGCCGCAGCCAGCGAGGTCCAGCGACTCCGGTCTCGCCTCGATGCCCTCAGCGGCTCGCTGCTGAGAGCGATCGGCGAGATCGGGCTCGGCGATCGCGACGGCGCGACCGGAGGCCGGCCCCGCTCGGTCGCCGCCGCCGTCGCCGCCGCCTGTGGCGCCGATCCCCGGGCGCTGTCGGGCGAGGTCCGCCGGGGCGCGTGGCTCCGCTCGTTCGAGGCCTTCGCCGCCGCCCATGCCACCGGGACGCTCTCGACGTCCCACCTCCGTCTCCTCCAACGCCTCGACGGCCCCCGAACCCGGGGCGCCCTCATCGAGTCCCAGCACCTGCTGATCCAGGCTGCGTCGTCGTGCAGGTGGCACGAGTTCGTCCAGGCCACCCGGTACTGGCAGCTGGCCGCC
This sequence comes from Acidimicrobiales bacterium, assembly GCA_965262175.1. Classification (GTDB taxonomy): domain Bacteria; phylum Actinomycetota; class Acidimicrobiia; order Acidimicrobiales; family SZUA-35; genus CADEDH01. Next base: position 1,094,753 of record CBDHES010000002.1, read on the forward strand.
GACCCCGACGGGCCCGAACCTCTCGACCAACCGTCCCGTCGATTCTGTCGCCTCACCCGTTCCGCCGACGGTGTCGTGACGGGCCGATTCCGCCTCGACCCGGTGGCCGGGGAAGCGATGGCAACCGCCCTGGGTCAAGCCGAGCAGGCCCTGTTCCGGGAAGACGGGGCCACCGGCTCCCTGCGATCCCCCAGCCAGCGCCGGGCCGATGCCCTGGTCGAGCTGGTCGCCCGGGGGGCATCGCCGGGGGCTGGCCGCCCGGCCAAGCCCCTCGTCCACCTCGTGGTGTCCGAGAGCGTCGTCGAGGCTCTCCTGCGGAGCGAACACCCCGACCTCGACCCCATCGACGTCGACGGCCGCTGCGAGCTCGTCGACGGCACCCCGCTCCACCCTCGCCACGCCGCCGGTGTGCTGGCGGTCGCCACCCTCCGTCGCCTGGTGCTCAACCCGAGAGGCGAGATCCTCGACCTCGGGCGTCGGTCTCGAACCTTCCCCACCCACCTCCGCCAGGCTCTCCTCGCCGCCGCCCGGGGTCGCTGCCAGATCCCGGGATGCGACGCCCCTCCGCCCTGGCTCCAGGCCGACCACATCCACCCCTGGCATCGAGGTGGGCCAACCGCCACCTCCAACGGGCAGATACTCTGCGACCCCCACAACAAGGCCAAGGGCACGTCGACCGAGGACGGCGGGGGTCCTTGACAGAACACGAACAGGTGTTCGATCATCGCGGGATGGCCGCTCCGGACCTCGCCCCTCCCCTCCGCCAGCTCCGGGACCAGCTGGCCCCGGTCACCCTGCCCCAGGAGCAGCTCCTCGATGTTCCCGCGCCGCTGCGAACGCTGTTCCCCCATGGCGGCCTCCAACGGGGCACCTCGGTCGGCTTCGCCGGCCCGGGATCCACATCGGTAGCGCTGGCCGTGGCCGCCGCAGCGCTGGGCGACGATCGGTGGATGGCCGTCGTGGGTGTCGAGGAGCTGGGCTTGTTGGCCGCAGCCGAGCTGGGAGTGCGGTTGGATCGGCTGTTGGTGGTCTCGGAGACCGGATCGGATCGGCTGGCCACCGTGATCGCCGCTCTGCTCGACGCCGTCGACATCGTCGCCCTCGATCCCCGTCGGCCGATCGGCGGGCGGGCCGCCCGCCGACTCACGGCCCGGGCTCGGGAGCGAGGCACGGTGCTGTTCCACCTCGACGGCGGTCGCTCCTGGCCCGAGGCGGTCTCCCTCACGCTGACCGCCCGCCCCGAAGGGTGGACCGGCCTCGGAGCCGGCCATGGCCACCTCCAGCATCGTCGGATGTCCATCACCGCCGGCGGGCGACGATCGTCGGCTCGACCCCGGCGGACCACGGTCCTCCTCCCTGGCCCCGGCGGGGCCTGCGTCGAGGCGCCCGCCCTCCTCCAGCTGGCGCAGTAGCCCATGCCCGGGATCCGCATGGCCGTGGTGTGGTGCCCCGATTGGCCGATCGTGTCGTGGGGAGTACCGCTCGACGAGCCAGCGGTCGTGACCGTTGCCAACCGGGTGGTCGCCACCTCACCGGCGGCGCGGGCCGACGGGGTCGAGATCGGGCAGCGTCGGCGCGACGCCCAAGGCCGCTGCCCTGAGGTGGCCGTGTTGGAGCGGGACGAGGCCCGCGAGGCCCGGCTGTTCGAGCCCGTGGCGGCGGCCCTGGAGTCACTCACTCCGCGCATCGAAGTGAGCGGGCCCGGGCTGGTCGGGTTCCCGACCCGGGGCCCGTCCCGATTCTTCGGAGGCGATGCCGCCCTGGCCGACCAGATGCTGGCGGCGGTCGCCCCGATCCTGGCCACCCGGGGCGATGCCCGGATCGGCATCGCCGACGGGGTGTTCGCCGCCCGGCTGGCCGCCCGATCCCGTCGGGCCCGAAGCCAACCCCTGGTCATCGAGCCCGGTGGATCGGAGGCCTTCCTGGCCAACCTGCCGATCGACACACTCGACCTCCCCGACCTCGTCGACGTGCTGAAGCGGCTCGGACTGCACACCCTGGGAGCGTTGGCTGCCCTCCCGGCCGGCGATCTCGTCGGCCGATTCGGCCAGCCGGGCCGGTTGGCCCACCGGCTGGCCCGGGGGGAAGACGACTACCCGCCCGACCTCCGCCGGCCGGCCCCCGACCTGGCCGTCACCTGGCAGTTCGAGCCCCCGGCCGACCGGATCGAGAGCTGTGCCTTCGTGGCCAAGATGCTGGCCGACGAGCTCCACGCCGCGCTGGCAGCCGACGGGTTGGCCTGCATCAGGGTGGCGATCGAAGTCGAGACCGAGCACGGTGACACCCACGTCCGCCTCTGGCGCCACGAAGGCGCGCTGTCGGCGGCAGCCATTGCCGACCGGACCCGTTGGCAGCTCGATGGCTGGCTCCGTAGCGAACGGTCCAGAGCCGCCCGACTCACCCTGATCCCCGACGAGGTCGTAGCGGCAACCGGCCACCAGCTCGGATTCTGGGGAGGCCGAAACGAGCGGGCCGACGACGTGACCCGAGCCGTCGCCCGCCTCCAGACACTGCTCGACCCCGACGCGGTGGCCGTCCCCGAGGTCCAAGGGGGGCTTGGCCCATCCGAGCGGATCCGCCTCGTCCCAGCGGCGGCTGTCGACCTGTCCGAGGAGCGCCCCGCCACCACCCCCGCCTGGCTCACCGAGCCGTGGCCGGGCCACGTGCCCGCTCCGGCTCCGGCCCGAGTCCCCGTCGACCCGACCCCGGTCGCGGTCCTCGACCGGCAGGCCAGCCCGGTCGGAGTCGATGGGCGGGGGGCGATCTCCGCTCCTCCCGTCACCATCCGACAGACCGGCGCTCCAGACCGGACGATCACCGGATGGGCCGGCCCGTGGCCCGCCGACCAGCGATGGTGGGATCCGCTGGCCCACCGCCGTCGAGCTCGGCTGCAAGTCATCCTCGACGATGGCTCGGCCCACCTCCTGGCCCTCGAGCATCAATGTTGGACCATCGAGGCCACCTACGATTGACAGCGCCGGTACCGTTGGTTGGATCATGAGCCAGCCGACCCGGGGCCGTCCCCGAACGTTCGACATCGACGAGATCATCGACCGTTCCGTCGAGGTGTTCTGGCGACAGGGGTCGGTCGGGACCACGACCCGGGGACTGGAGCAGGAGCTGGGTATCAGCCAGTCGAGCCTCTACAACGCCTTCGGCTCGAAGGAGGATCTGGTGACTCGGGCCCTCGATCGCTACAGCGAGCGCCTGGAGTCAGCGGTTCTCTCCCACCTGACCGGTGTCGCCCCCGACGATGACCCCGACGAGGCCCGGGCGAAGCTGCTCCGCTTCGTCGACGCCGTCCGTCATTGGGTGGCCGACGATGCCCACCGAGGCTGCCTGCTCCTCAACCTGGCGGCCGAGGCCGACACCGGCGAACGGATGAACGACTACCGAGCGACGCTCCGTCGGCTCATCGAACCGGCCGTCGACCGGTTGAGCCCCAGTGCCGATCAACGTGCGGCCCGGACCGAGCTCCTGCTGGCCGCCGTCCTCGGGCTGAACATCTCGGCCCGAACCGGCGCCTCGGCCGAAGAGCTCAGCCAGTTGGCCGGCGGCATCGCTCACCAGATCGAAGCCTGGTAGAAGCGCTCGGCTCCGTGCTCGGTCAACACGACGTGACGGTGATGGCCACCAGGTAGTCGGCCGGCGTGCTCGGGGCGACCCCGCCACCTCCGGCCGCCAGCACCAGAAGCTCGGCGGCCGCACACGACGCTGAACCGGTCGTGGTCGCCGTCGTCGAGGGCACGGTGGTCGAGGGCACGGTGGTCGAGGGCGCGGTCGTCGTCGTGACCTCGGCGGTGGTGGTCGTGACCTCGGCGGTGGTGACCGTCGTCGGCGCTGCCGTCGTGGTCGTCGTGGACGGCACCGTGGTCGTTGTCGACGGGACCGTGGTCGTGGTCGTGGACGGGACCGTGGTCGTCGAGGGCACCGTGGTCGTCGTCGTGGACGGGACCGTGGTCGTCGTGACCTCGGCGGTGGTGACCGTCGTCGGCGCTGCCGTCGTGGTCGGGACTGTGGTCGTCGTGGTCGGGACCGTGGTCGTCGTCGAGGGCACCGTGGTCGAGGGCACCGTGGTCGACGTGGAGCTGGTCCCGGCCGGCTCGGCAGGGGAGACGATCGGCTCGGCGTCGAAACTCGGATCCGGCGAGGACTCGGCGTCGAACTCGGGAGCGGGGCCTGGGTCGGGAGCGGGGCCTGGGTCGGGAGCGGGGCCTGGGTCGGGAGCGGGGCCTGGGTCGGGAGCGGGGCCTGGGTCGGGAGCGGGGCCTGGGTCGGGAGCGGGGCCTGGGTCGGGATCCGCCGACTCGACCAGCGCACCCACGGTCGACGACGGCGCTGGGGCGGGGTCGAGACGGGGCGCGGTCGTGACCGACACCTGCGACCGGGCCGAGGCACCGTAGACCGGTGCCCGCTCGACAGCGAGCCACGTGGTAGACGGCTCCTCGGTCGATGTCGTCTGGATCCGACCGCCGTCGTCGGTCGCCACGACCCAGGCCAGGCTGAGCCCAGCCGCCACGACGACACCGAGCGAGCCCACCTGGACCCGGCGGGCGAAGTCTCGGGACGAAACCGTCCGGACCACGACCGTGCCGATCGGGGCCGACCCCAGTCGGATCACCCCGGCTCGAAGGCGGGGGACCAGGCGATCGGCGAGGAAGGCGCCGGCGGCCCGAGCGTCGGCGACGACGAACCCGAACGTCTCCCCCATCGCCCGGCGGGTGACTCGAAGGCCGATCTCGAGGTGAGACTCCGACCAGAAGCTGGCATCCGGATCGCTCCCGGCCACCACCCCGGCTCGGGCGCTGTAGGCCTCCCAGTCGGGATCCAGGCGATCGTCAAGGGCCAGATCGGCGTCTTCTGACCCCAGACCATCGTCCGGGTCGCCGGGCTCGATGCTCTGAGTTCGCGGTGTGGGAGTTCGCGGTGTGGGGTTTCGCGGTGTGGTGGTCATGGTGCCTCGCAGCTCCGCCCACAACCAGCGCCGATACTAGACACCCATGCCTATGTTGAGAACCTGTTACAGAAGGTTTTTTTCTGCGATGATCCGGATCGTGGCGTTACAAGAACGTTACATCTAGATCCAGGTGGAGCTGGTCGAATCGACACGGATGGCGGCGCACACCGGGCCACCGGACCGACTCCATGAACACCCACGAGCGTCGGTGGATCGCCGTCGGCCCGTACCCCTGGAGGGCGAGCTTGTGACGAGGACAGGGGTAGCCCTTGTTGAGCTCGAAATCGAAGCCCGGGTACTGCTCGGCCTCGGCCCGCATGATCCGGTCCCTGGTGACCTTGGCCAGGATCGAGGCGGCGGCGATCGAAAGGCAGGTCGCGTCGCCCTTGACGAGCTTCCGGGTGACCGGGTGACCGACGAAGTCCCACTTGCCGTCGAGGATCACCGCATCGGCCGACACGCCGAGACCGTCGATCGCCCGCCGCGCCGCCAACCGTTGAGCATCCGACATCCCCAACCGGTCGCATTCGTCGGCCGAGGCATGACCGACCGCCCAGGCGTCGCACCATGCCGCCACCCGATCGAACATCGCCTCCCGCTCGGCTTCGGTGAGCATCTTCGAGTCTCGGACCTTGTTGATCCGCCGATCGTGGGGAACCACTGCGGCGCCGATGGTGAGCGGCCCGGCCCACGACCCCCGGCCGACCTCGTCGACCCCGACCACGACGGCATGACCGTCCCGCCACAGCGCCCGCTCCTCGGCCAAGCCCGGGGGCTTGGCCTTCAGCGCCTTGCGCAGCTTGGGAACCGTCGCCGTCGCCATACCCCGACCCTACCGCTGGCCCGGCCGGGCCGGGGTCACTGGAAGTTGTCGCCGGGTCGGGGTGCGCTGGGGAGCGGCACGGCCGAACCGGCCAGCAGTACCTCACCCCGGAGCTCCTCGGTCCACCACTCCCCATCGAGAGCGGGGCAACGCAGCCGAACCGGGTCTTCGTCCCTCCGGCCACCGTCTTCGAACGGATCGAGCTGCCACAGCAGGGCGGGACGGGGGCCATGCCACCGGAGGGCGAACGACAGCGTCCCCTGACGGGTCGGGACGCCGGAGACCTCGGCCCCACCACCCCGCCACGCCGAGGGGAAGTCGGGGAGCAGGATGAGGTCGGATCCCCGATCGAGCACCGTGGCGGCCCGAGCCGCCAGCACGAACCGGGCGGCCAGCGTCGGACTGTCGTCGTCCCAGCTTCCGGCGGGGCTGACCCCAGCGGTCAGGGCGGCGAGGACCTCGTGACTCCGCCCGGCCTCGGCCCATGCCGGGCCCTCGTTGCGGAGATCGATGTCGAGCCGACCGGCACCGATGCGATCACCGGCCAACCGGGCCAGGTCGGCCAACGCCAGGCGGGCCACCCGACCGAGGCGGGCGATCTCGGGTTCCGGTCGCCGGCCCAAGCGTCGCCGACCGGCCCGCTCGATCAGTGACGTGATCTGGGTGGCGGTCCCCAGCAGGTCCTCGGACGGCGCCTCGCCCCGGAGCTCGGCAGCGCGGGCCACCCCATCGAGCACCGCCGCCGCCGAGGCGGGGTCGGTCCGGAGCCGGGCGGGGAACGACGAGGCCAACTCGGCCAGGGCCCGCGCCACCTCCCGCCGGTGACCGCCGATGGCCAGGGCCTCCAGTACCAGGCCGGCCCCCGGTCGGAGATCTGCCAGGTCCCGGCCGAGGGTCGGCGCGGCCAGCAGGAGCCGGGACCGGGCTGCGGCGACGAGGTCCGAGACGCCGGGGTCGGGCAGAACGAAGGTGGCGGCCGACTCCACGACCGACGTCCACCCCCGGGCGACGTGCTCGGCCTCGGGTGCGGCGTCGACCGACAACGCCTCGCCGGGGGCGAGGAGGGCGCCGGTCGTCATCGAATAGGGCGCAGGGGCAGCCAGGGCCCGGCTCGGCCCGAACCGGCGGGGGCTCCGCTGGGTGACCTCGGCCCGCTCGGGAGTCACGATCGCCACCCGCAACGACGTCCTGTGCGGGAGCGGATACAGCAGGACCCCGTTGGGGATGCCTCCCTCGATCGGCCCACAGCCCGGCCGGTCCCAACCGAGGGGATCGCCGGCGATCAGGGTGTCGAGCAGGTCGGTGTCGGCCGATCCTCCCGACTCGTTCGGCGGTCGGGGGAGCAGGACGGTCGAGCCGCCGCCGAGGTGGACCGACCGGTCCTGGACGTTGATAAGCCGGATCTCGTCGAGATGGGCGGGACCTTCGACGGTGTAGGGCCGGAGGGCGAAGGCCAAGGCGACCGGGACCGGCGAGTCGTTGTGGACCTCGACGACCGTGACCTCGGAACCATCGACCAGCGCGGCGTACGCCAGATGGCGAGCGTCGCCCGACGGGATCCGCATCGTCGTCTCGATCACCGGCCCCGCTCCGAGGCGCCGCTGCCGGATCGTCGGCTCGCGGGAGGGGAGGTACCAGCGATCGTCTCCCCCGATCCACCAGTCGAGCGACCAACCCGCCCGATGGGGCGTGACCAGCCCGGCACCGTCGACCCGGGCCGGTCGCCGACCATCGAGGGTGGCGACGAGGGTCCATCCCTGATCGCGGGGGCGCTCGATCGCTCGGGGCCCCAGGACGAGTTCCGGCTGCACCACGCTCAGCGTAGCGTTCCCGACCTCGGTGGACGGGAACGGTCCGTCACCCGGGAGCGCCGGGGATCGAGTCCCACCCCGACTCGTGCCCGAGCCGGCCCCGGAGCAGGTACTCCTGGGCGAAGTCGGGGGTCTTGCCCTCCCAGCAGATCGCATGGACCTGCGCCGCGATGGGCATGAACACGTCGTGACGCTCGGCCAGCTCCATCACCACCCGGGCCGCCTTGACCCCCTCGGCGACCTGGTTCATGTCGGCCAGGATCTCGTCGATCGTCCGGCCGGCGCCGAGCTGGCGGCCGACGGTGCTGTTCCGGCTCTGGGGGCTCATGCAGGTCGCCAGCAGATCTCCCATGCCGGCCAGGCCGGCCAGGGTGAGGGCCTCGCCCCCCATCCGTTGCCCGAGGTCGATCAGCTCGGCCAGTCCTCGGGTGATGATCGCCGCCCGGGCGTTGTCCCCCACCCCCCGGCCCTCGACCGCCCCGGCGGCGATGGCGTAGACGTTCTTGAGGGCGCCGCCCAACTCGCACCCGATCACGTCGTGGTGGGTGAACACCCGGAACGTCGGGGTGCTGAAGACCGACTGGAGCCGGGCCGCGATGTGCTGCTCGGTGAGGGCCACCACCGCCCCCGCCGGCTGCCCGGCGAGGACCTCCTTGGCCAGGTTCGGGCCGGTCAGGACCCCGACCGGTCGATCGGGCAGAACCTGCTCGGCGATCTGGGTCATCCGGAGCAGCGTCTCGGGCTCGAAGCCCTTGGCCAGGCTGACCACCGGCACCCAGGGCCGCAGGTGGGGGGCGATCGTCTCACACGTGGCCCGGAAGGCGCCGGTCGGCACACCCATCACCAGCAGGTCGGTGTCGGCAACGGCCGAGGCCAGGTCGTCGGTGGCGACCAGCTCGGGATGGAGCGGCTGGTCGGGCAGGTACCGGCGGTTCTGGTGGTGGTCGTTGATGTCGGCCACCGTCGCCGGATCCCGGGCCCACAACGTCGTCGCGGCGTTGTGGGCCGCCAGATGGGCGACAACCGTGCCCCACGATCCCCCGCCGACCACCAGCACCCGCAGATCCGATCCTGCCACCGTCATGTCGCACATCCTAAGCTCGACGGCGATGACCCAACCGGTACCCCGAGCGGCCGTCGTCGTGCCGGTCAAATCCTTCGAGCTGGCCAAGGGCCGGCTGGCCTCGATCCTCGACGGCCGGCAGCGGGCGGAGCTCGCCCGGGAGATGGCCGCCGGGGTGATCGCCGCCGCCGCCCCGCTTCCGGTGTGGGTGGTCTGCGACAGCCACGAAGTCTCGACATGGGCCCTCGACCGGGGCGCCGGCGTCGTGTGGCGGGCGGTGCCGGACCTGAACGAGGCCGTCACCACCGGGGTCGACTTCCTCCTCGGCGAGGGGTTCGCTCGGGCCATCGTGGCCCATGGCGATCTCCCCCTGGCCCGCCGCCTCGACCACCTCGACGATCCGACCGACCCCCACCGGGTGACGATCGTGCCCGATCGGCGGGGCGACGGGACGAACGTGTTGTCGGTCCCGACCGGCTCGGGGTTCCGCTTCGCCTACGGCTCCGCTTCGGCTGCCGCCCATCGAGCCGAGGCCGAGCGGCTCGGGCTCGGCGTCCGCATCGTCGACGATCCCGACCTGGCCTGGGACGTCGACACCCCCGACGACCTCGCCGTCTTCGAGCAACGACGGTTCGAGCAACGGTTCGAGCAACGACGGAGTGCCCCATGACCGAAGCGCAGAACCCCCTGACCCCGGCCGCCCTCACGATGACCGTCGCCTCCCGGGACCTCCCCACCCCGACCCGGGCCCTGGCCATCGGAGCCCATCCCGACGACGTCGATTTCGGGTGCGGTGCGACCCTGGCCAAATGGGCCGCGGCCGGGTGTGAGGTGAGCGTGCTGGTCTGTACCGACGGCTCCAAGGGCACCTGGGATCCGTCGGCCGACGAGGCGACGCTGATCGCCACCCGCCAGCGGGAGCAGCGGGCGGCGGCCAAGGCACTGGGGGCGACGGGCGAGGTCGGCTTCCTCGGCTACGTCGACGGCGAGCTCGACTCCTCGTTGGCCGCCCGGGCCTGGATCGCCGAGTGGATCCGACTGACCCGCCCCGACGTCGTGCTCGGGCACGACCCCTGGAAGCGGTACCGCCTCCACCCCGACCACCGCCACGCCGGCCTGCTCACCGTCGAGGGGATCGTCGCCGCCCGGGACCCGAAGTTCTTCCCCGACCAACCCCACCCCCACCATCGCCCCCGAGCCCTGTTGCTGTTCGAGGCCGATGAACCGGACCACGTCGAGGACGTGACCGGGTACCTCGATGCCAAGCTGGCGGCCCTGCTCTCCCACCAGAGCCAGTTCGTGTCCACCATGGGCTCGGGCGAGGATCCGGAGTTGGTCGGGTTCCGGGACCGGGTCGGGGCCAAGCTCAGCGAGGGGGGCCGGGCCGGCGGGGTGACCCACGCCGAGGTCTTCAAGCTGATCGACGACCTCTAGGCCCGCCGATGACGATCCGGGTGGCCGGGGTCGACGGGTGCCGGGGCCGATGGGCGGTCGTCACCTGGAACCGGGGTCAGGATCACGATCGGGGTCCGGGCCACCTCACCGGCGAACTGGTCGACGACCTGGCCGATCTCGTCGCTGCGACCCGTCGGGGGGAGATGGCGGCGGTGGCCGTCGACATGCCGATCGGGTTGTTCGACTCCGGCCCCCGGCCGTGCGACCGAGCAGCCCGCCGGTTCCTCGGACCCCGCCGGTCCACCGTGTTCCCCGCCCCGGCGAGGGTGACCCTGACCGCCGCCGACTACGACGAGGCCTGTCGACTCAGCCGGGCCCGGACCGGCCGAGCCCTGTCCCGCCAGACGTTCAACCTCCTCGGACCGATCCGGGCGCTCGATCGGCTCCTGAGCCCGAGCGACGGCGACCGGATCGTCGAGGCCCACCCCGAGTGCGCCTTCGCCCGCCTCGCCGGTGAACCCCTCCCCCCGAAGCGGACCGCCGAGGGCCGTCGCCGCCGCCGCCAGCTGGTCGAGCAGGTCCTGGGAACGGAGCCGGTCGGTCGCCTCGTCGACGAGGCTCCGGTCCCGATGATCGACCTCCTCGATGCCACAGTGCTGGCCGTCACCGCAGCCCGCGTCGTCGATGGCTCGGCGATCCGGCTCGGGGGCGAGGTCGATCCGACCGGCAAGCGGGCCCAGATCGTCTACTAGGGGGGCTGTGACATACTTGATGATCGTGAGCGACGACCGCCCTCTCGACCTCGAGAGCCTCCTCAATCCCGACGAGCAGCACCGCTTCCGCCGTCTGTGCCTGGAGACCTCGGCCGAGGAGCTGGCCCAGCTGGGCGAGGTCGTCACCCTCCACCTGGACCAACTCCGGGAGGCCGCCACCCCGGTCGCCGACCTCGACGCGGCAAACCGGATCGGGGCGGCCCTGGCCTCCCTCCTCGATGGGGGTCACTCGTTCGACGGTGAGCAGCGGGCGCTCATCCGGGGCGCCGTCGAGTACTTCCTCCTCGCCGATGACGCCAGCGACGACCTGGGCGACGCCCTCGGATTCGACGACGATGCCCGGGTCGTGAACTCGGTCCTCGACCGCATCGGCCTCCCCCAGTACCGGGTGGACCTGACCTGACCACCGGCCCGACCATCAGCGCCGGGGTCGCCCTCCTCCGGCGACGGGACGGAGCGGTCGAGGTGCTCCTGGTCCACCCGGGCGGCCCGTTCTGGCGGAACAAGGACGAGCATGCCTGGTCGATCCCCAAGGGGCTCGTCGACGAGGGAGAGGACGTCGAGGCGGCAGCTCGACGGGAGTTCGCCGAGGAGACCGGCCATCCGGTGCCCGACGGTCCCCTCCACGCGCTCGGCGAGGTGCGGATCGGGTCGGGGAAGCGCCTCCGGGCCTTCGCGGCGCGAGGCGATCTCGATCCCGAGACGATCGTCAGCACCACCTTCGAGATGGAGTGGCCGCCCCGCTCGGGCCGGATGGCGGAGTTCCCCGAGGTCGACCGGGCGGCCTGGATCCCGCTGACGACAGCGGCGGCCAAGCTCCACAAGGGGCAGGCCCCCATCGTCGGCCTCCTCACCGAGGTTGTCGACACAACCGGGTGGTAACCTTCGAAAACGATGCAGGTCGAACTTGGGCCGGTGCAGTCGGCCGACGTGCGGAGCTGGATTCGACTGTCGAGGCGGATCATCGCCGAGTTGCGGGTCGACGCCGGAGACCTGGCCGGCGTCGTCGACGACGACGTGCTCTGCCAGTGGTCCCGACTGATCGATCAGTGGGCCCTGGCCGCCGGGTCGGAGTGGTTCCGATGGTCGCAGCCGCTCGACGCCGAGGTCGGCGAGTACCTCCTCCACGGCTTGGAGCAGGTGTTCCTCTCGGGAACGGTTCAAGCCCGGATCACCCCCGAGGAGTCGATGCGGCAGCGTCCCTTCACGATGCACGTCTTCCACTCGTTCGTCGACGCCCTCGACGCCGAAGGCATGGGCCACGTGCACTACGCCGACCAGATCCGGGCCAAGCTCCGGCTCGCGGTCGACTGAACCGCTCGGGTCAGCCGACCCCTCGGAGGGCCCGACCGGCCCGCACGTTGCGCAGCGGCTGACCGAGGCGGAGGGCGATCGACCCCTCGACCAGCACCCAGTCGATCCCCACCGAGGCCTGCCCGGGATCGGCCACCGTCGCCCGGTCGGCGATCACCGCCGGGTCGAACACGACGAGGTCGGCGTCGGCCCCCCGCTGCAGCCGGCCCTTGCGGGCCATGGCCGGGATCATGCCCTCGACCCGTCGGGTCGGCAGGATCGTGACCTTGGCCAGCGCCGTCATCAGGTCGAGCACCCCGAGGTCCCGAACGTAGGGCCCCAGGGTCCGGGCGAAGGTACCGGCGGCTCTCGGGTGGTTGTTGAGTTCCACCTTGAGGATGGCGTCGCTGGCGATCATGGTCCAGGGCTTGGCCAGGGCGAGGCGGATCTCGTCGAACGGGATCGAGCCGAGGGCCGCCACCAATCGGTTCTCGGCCAGGGCGGCATCGAACGTGGCCGCCGTCAGTCGCTGGTCGGTCCCGGCGATCTGGAGGTCGCCGTAGTCGAGGCCGAATCGTTCCTGCCACCCGAGGGCGAACCGGGAGCTGGCGAGGAACGTGCCCCAGAAGTCGTAGGGGTAGAGGCAGGCGGTCACGTCGAGCCCCTCGCCGCGGGCCGCCTCGATCAGGTCGAGGGCCTCGGCCATCACGTGGGTACCACCGGTGCTCGACAGGTGCTCGACGTGGACCGCGACACCCGTCCGGCGGGCGATCTCGACCACCTCGGCGATCGCCTCGAGGCTGGTCCCCGGGGGATGGGGGTCGCTGAAGCGGACGTGGAAGAACGCCACGTGGCCGAGCTCGGCGGCCGCCGCGGCCAGCCGGACCATCTCGGCGGTCGTCGTGCCCGGGGAGTACTCGGGGGAGAACGACACCCCGGCGAACCCCTGGGCCAGGCTGTCTCGGGCCAGCGTCTCGAACCGGGCCAGCGTCGTCCGATCGAGCTCGTCCTCGACGCCGACCCCGAGATCGGTGGCCCGCATGAAGTGCTGGTGGAACGCCCCGCCGAAGTGGATCGGGGTCTCGTCCTCGTAGCGCCGGAAGAAGGCCTCGGCGTAGTTGCTCACGCCGTGCATGGCGAGGTTGGTGGTGACGCCATCGGCCAGCTTGTACCAGATCCCGAACGGGTCGGGCTCGTAGGAGAGCAGGTCGACGAACCCCGGGGAGACGACCCGCCCGGTGGCGTCGATCACCTCCCGACCCCGGAGCCGGATCACCGCCTCCCCGTCGGCGGCACCACCCTCGACGGGCCGGATCGACGTGACGGTCGCACCGTCGATCCCCACGTCGGCCACCTCGTCGTAGCCGGTGGCGGGATCCATGACCCGGCCGCCGGCCACCACGACGTCGAAGGTGTGGTCGGGGGGTGGCTCGGGGCCGGCGGTGTCCAGGGCCGGCGGGGCCATCCGGTGACCGCTGGTCAGCTCCACGACCCCCTCGGTGACCGGGTTCCGACCGGCGATCGGGCGGCGAACCCCCAGCGCGGCCACGATCGCCGCGTTGGCCGCCCCGTACCCCAGGGCGACCAGCAGCCGGCGGCGGCTGCGGGACGGCAGCAGCGGCGAGTCGTCCACCACGTCAGAACCTAGCCGTTGTCAAGCGGTCGGTCGGTGACCGGCTACGGTGGGGTGTCGTGCAGCCCGAGCTTCCATCGCTCTATCGCCTGGGCATCGTCGGCGCAGGTCAGATAGCCCGTATGACCCACCAGGCGGCGCTCAAGCTCGGCATCACGCCCCGACTGCTGGCCGAGCACGTCGACGACTCGGCGGCTCTGGCCGCCCCCGACGCGCTGTTCAGCCATCCCGACACCCTGGCCGCCTTCGCCGAGTGCTGCGAGGTGCTCACCGTCGAGCACGAGCGTCTCGATCTCCGCCTGGTCCAGATGATGGAGGACGCCGGCGCCGTCGTCCGTCCCGGCACCAAGACGATCCGGGCCGCCTTCGACAAGCTCCATCAGCGTCGCATCCTCAAGAATCGGGGCTTCCCGGTGCCGGCCTTCGCTGCGGTCCGGGGCCCCGACGACCTCATCGACTTCGCCACCCAGCACGGCTACCCGGTCGTGCTGAAGTCGGTCCGGGCCGGGCTCCCCGGCCAGCGGGGGGTGTGGATCGTCGAGAACCGCACCGAAGGGCTCCGGGTGCTGGCCGAGCAGGCCGACCGTGACCTGATGGCCGAGTCGTTCCAGGCCATCGTCAAGGAGCTCGTCGTGCTGGTGGTCCGCCGGCCCGGCGGCAGCTCCCGGGCCTACCCCGTCGCCGAGGTCACCAACCAGGACGGCGAGTGCCGCGAGATCCGGGCCCCGGCCGCCATCGGCCACCGGGTGGCGCTGGAGGCCCGTAACGTGGCCCTCCGGCTGGCCGACGAGCTCGACGCGGTCGGCGTCTTGGCCGTCGAGCAGTTCCTGACCACCGACGGCCTCATCGTCAACGAGTTGGCGGCCCGGCCCCACAATGCCGGCCACGTGACCATCGAGGGCAGCCCGACCTCCCAGTTCGAGAACCACGTCCGGGCCGTCCTCGATCTCCCCCTCGGGCCGACGTGGGCCAACGCCCCGGCGGTGGTCACCGTCAACGTGATCGGCGGCCTCGACGGGACCGATCCCGCCAACCACCTCCCCGACGCCCTCCTGATCGAGGGAGCCCAGATCCATCTCTACGGCAAGCGGCCGAGTCCCGGCCGAAAGCTGGGGCACGTCACGGCGCTGGCCGACGACATGGACCAGGCCCGGGATCTCGCCCGCCGGGCCGAAGCGGCCCTTTTCGGCCGCCGACCGTGACCGGAGCCCCATGAACCGAACGTTGAACGTCGTCGACCATCCTCTGGTCGCTCACAAGGTCACGATGCTGCGGGACGTCGACACGCCGCCCAGCGCGTTCCGGGCCCTGTGCACCGAGATCACGCTCCTGACCGCCTATGAGGCGCTGCGTCATCTCCCGGTCACCGAGACGACGGTCACCACCCCGATCACCGAGACCCAGGCACCGGTCCTGGCCGGACCGGCGCCGTGCGTCGTCGGCATCCTCCGGGCCGGCCTGGTGATGGTCGAGGCGATCCTGACCCTGATCCCCAACGCCCGGGTCGGCCACGTCGGCCTCTATCGCGATCCCGACAGCCATCAGCCGGTCCAGTACTACCGCAAGCTCCCGGCCGACGTCGGCCAGAGCGAGGTGCTCCTGGTCGACCCGATGCTGGCCACCGGGGGAAGCGCAAACCACGCCCTCGACATCCTCACCGAGGAGGGCTGTCACCGGGTCCACCTGCTGGGGATCATCGGGTGCCCGGAGGGCGTGGCGGCCGTCCACGATCGGCATCCCGACGTCGAGATCACGCTGGCCGCCCTGGACGAGCGTCTCGACGAGCACGCCTACATCGTGCCCGGCCTCGGCGATGCCGGCGACCGGATCTACGGAACGAGATGAGCGCCCACCCCGACGATCGAACCGCCGATCGTCCGCCGATCGAAGGCGAGGTGTGGGACCGGCTCCGCGATGCCGCCCGCAAGGTCTCCCAACAGGCCTATGCCCCGTACTCGCAGTTCGCCGTGGGGGCGGCGGCCCTGGTCGACGATGGTCGCATCGTCACCGGATGCAACGTCGAGAACGTCTCCTACGGGCTGAGCCTGTGCGCCGAGTGCGGCCTGGTGTCCGACCTTCACCGCACCGGCGGGGGTCGGCTGGTGGCGGTGGCGATCGTGTCGGGCTCGGGCGCGCCCTGCACCCCGTGTGGCCGATGCCGCCAGCTGCTGTTCGAGCATGGCGGAGGTACCTGCCTCGTCGACGGGACCGGTGACGGAACTCCGCCGGTCCCCCTCGCCGAGCTCCTCCCCAACGGCTTCACCCCGGAGCGCCTGGCCGAGGGGTGAACCCGGCGTGGGTACGGCGACGGCCCTACCCCGGGGGTGGCCCGGTCGACCCCCGGACCCGATCAGCGAGGACGTCCTCTACCCATGACCACCGGCACCTCCGAGGTCGACGCCGACCACGAGCACCGCTCGGCCGAGGCCCGAGCGATCCTGGCGGCCAACGACCGGGGCGGCTACACCGTCCCGTCACCCCGGCTCTACCCCTTCCAGTGGAACTGGGACTCGGCCTTCGTCGCCCTCGGCTGGGCCGAGATCGACGCCGATCGGGCATGGAAGGAGATCGACACGCTCTTCCAGGCTCAGCGACCGTCGGGGATGGTCCCCCACATCGTGTTCTGGACCGAGGAGTCGTCCTACTTCCCCGGTCCCGACGTCTGGCGGACCGACCCCCTCGAGCCGTCGGCCTCGGGCATCTCCCAACCGCCGGTTGCGGCCACGATCGTTCGGTGGCTGGTCGAGGCCGGCCACGATCTCGACCGGGCTCCCCTCGCTGCGCTCGACCGGTGGCACCGGTGGTGGCACCGGGCCCGGGACCCCCACCAGCAGGGCGTGATCGCCATCTCGCACCCATGGGAGTCGGGTCGGGACAACCTCCCCGACTGGGATCGTCCCCTGGCCGCCGTCGACACCTCCCGGGTCGCTCCCTACCAGCGCCTCGACGTCGAGGTCGTCGACCCGTCGATGCGACCCCACCAGTCGGACTACGACCGGTACCTGGCCCTCGTCGAGCTCGGGGTGACCTCGGGCTGGGACGACGAGGCGATCGCCGCCGCCAGCCCGTTCTGGGTCGCCGACCCGGCGATCACCGCCATCCTCCTCCGGGCCGAACGGGATCTGGCCTGGCTGGTGGCCCGAGCCGGGGACCGGTCTCCGGTGGCGGCGACCGACGTCGACGGGCGGATCGACCGCCTGGCCGGGGGCTTCGACCAGCTGTGGAACCCGGCGATCGGCACCTACTGCTCGCTCGACCTCCGAACCGGGCGCCACGGCGAAGTGGGGACGTCGGCCTCGTTCCTCGCCCCCTACGCCGGCATCGACGACCGAACCGACCGGTTGCTCGATGAGCTCGGCCAGTGGGCCGAGGCCTGCCGATACCTCGTCCCCAGCTTCGACCCCCGCCATCCCGCCTTCGAGCCCCGCCGCTACTGGCGTGGCCCGGTGTGGGGGGTGGTCAACCGTCTGATCGCCACCGGGCTCGGCGAAGTCGGGGCCACCGAGTGGGCCGACCGGGTCCGAGCATCGACCCGGGACCTCATCCTCCGGAGCGGCATGTGGGAGAGCTTCGACCCGATCAGCGGAGGGCCGGTCGGCGGGCCATCCTTCGCCTGGACCGCCGCCATGTGGCTGGCCTGGGCCGGTCGGGACGGCTGAGGCCGACGCCGGGCGTCACAAGCGATGGAGGTGGGCCGGGAGCTGATCGATCCGCTCGATCGTGTCCCAGGTGACGTCATGGCCCGAGGTGTCCACCTTCTCGTGCCCCCAGGTGATGTCGTAGGGAACGTGGACCGCCCGAGCCCCGATCTCGATGACGGGGAGCACGTCGGACCGCAGGGAGTTGCCGACCATCACGAACTCGTCGGGAGCGGCTTCCATCCGGTCGAGCACCTGACCGTAGGCCTCGGGCGACTTCTCGGTCAGGATCTCGATGCGGTCGAAGTGGCGGGCCAGGCCCGACTCGGCGATCTTCGACTCCTGATGGAACAGATCACCCTTGGTGATCAGCACCAATCGGTAGCAGGCGCCGAGTCGCTCGACGGTCTCGGCCACGCCGTCGAGCAACTCGACCGGGTGGCTCGACAGCTCCTTGCCCCAGTCGATGATCCGCTGAACGGCGGACGCCTCGATCGCCCCGTTGGTCACTTCGAGGGCGGTCTCGATCATCGACAGGGTGAACCCCTTGGCCCCGTAGCCGAACACCTCGAGGTTGGCCCGCTC
This sequence comes from Acidimicrobiales bacterium, assembly GCA_965262175.1. GTDB lineage: Bacteria > Actinomycetota > Acidimicrobiia > Acidimicrobiales > SZUA-35 > CADEDH01. Next base: position 1,112,724 of record CBDHES010000002.1, read on the forward strand.
CCGGGCCAGGAGCAGGGCGGAGACGTCGTCGTGGCCGATCCACGGCTCGAGCAGGTCACGGAACCGTTGCTCGGTGATGGCGAAGTGGCTCTCGGAGTGCCACAGGGTGTCATCGGCGTCGAGGCCCACCACGGTGAGCCCGCTCATCGTCGACCTGCTCATCGTCGACCTGCTCATCGTGGGCCTGCCAGACATCGGACGGCCAACGGTAGCCGATGACCCTCGGCCGCTTCCCGTCGGTCGACCTCCGCCAGACGACGGCGATCGTCGGGGTACGCTGAACCATGCCCGACCGTGAGACCGACCCCGTCATCGCCGCGCCGAAGGTCCTTCTCCACGATCATCTCGATGGGGGCATGCGCCCCGCCTCGGTGATCGAGCTCGCCCAAGAGCAAGGTTACGACGGACTCCCGACGACCGACCCCGACGACCTGGCCCGCTGGTTCACCCGAGGCGCCGATCGCCGCAACCTCGAGCTGTACCTCGAGACCTTCGCCCATACCGTCGCCGTCACCCAGACCAAGGATGGCCTGATGCGGGCGGCCGCCGAGGCGGCCGAGGATCTGGCCGACGACGGCGTCGTCTACGCCGAGATCCGCTTCGCCCCCGAGCTCCACACCGAGGGCGGCCTGACCCTCGACGAGGTCGTGACCTCGGTCCTCGAAGGCTTTCGGCTCGGCACCGCCGGCCGCACGCTGACCATCGGCACGTTGTGCACCGCGATGCGGACCGCAGCCCGCTCCTACGAGATCGCCGAACTGGCGCTCCGCCATCGCGACGAGGGCGTCGTGGGGTTCGACATCGCCGGCGCCGAAGCCGGTCACCCCCCGAGCCGCCACCTCGACGCCTTCCAGTTGGTCATGCGGGAGAACTTCCACATCACGATCCATGCCGGCGAGGCGTTCGGTCTGCCCTCGATCGCCGAGGCCCTCCACTACTGCGGTGCCGAACGCCTGGGCCACGGGGTCCGCATCGTGGACGACATCGAGGTCGACGATGCCGGCCGGGCCCAGCTGGGTCGGCTGGCGGCCTATGTCCGAGATCGCCGGGTGCCGCTCGAGATGTGCCCGACGTCCAACGTCAACACCGGGGCCGCCAGCTCGATCGCCGAGCACCCGATCGGGCTGCTGCGACGGCTCCGGTTCCGGGTCACGGTCAACACCGACAATCGGCTGATGAGCGACGTGAAGCTCTCTGACGAGTTCGCCAAGCTGCGGGACGCCTTCGGCTACACGCTCGAAGACATGGAGTGGTTGACGATCAACGCCATGAAGAGCGCGTTCTGGCCGTTCGAGCAACGGCTCCGGATCATCAACGAGATCATCAAGCCGGGGTTCGCTCGGCTCCGGGCCGCTGAGCTGTAGCAACCGCACCGCCAGCTCCTAGTTGAGGGAGGGATCGAGCGGGAAGTGGGCGTACCACTCGAGCTCGCCCCCCTCCCGGCGCAGGACGTTGGCCCAGAGCTTGGCCGGATCGTGGGTGAACAGATCACCGATGTCGCCGTCGACCACCCACCACGAATGGTTGGCGATCTCGCCTTCGAGCTGGCCGGCGGCCCAGCCGGCGTAGCCGGCGAAGACCCGGATCTCGGCGATTCCCTCGGCGGCGACCAGGGTCGGTTGGGCGTCGAGGTCGACCGAGTGGGCCCCCAGGACGAGCCCACCCTCATGGGTGTCGGACCGGCCGAGGGCGATGAGGGCGTCGCGGTCGACCGGACCGCCGGCGAACACCACATCGGGAGCCGCCGAGAGGTCCTCCCAGTCGGGGAAGGCATCGGCGATCGAGAGCCGCGACGGCCGGTTGAGGACGAGCCCGAGCGCGCCCTCATCACTGTGCTCCAGAATGAGCGTCAGCGTCGCCCAGAACGTCTCATCGTGAAACTCCGGCCGGGCGATGAGGAGCCGGCCCGACAACGACGGCGCCATGTGCACAAAGGGTACCTCTGCTTCGTTCACCTAGCTGTTCCTCGCCTCGGTCCACGCCGTGCTCGCCCCGATGACATCGCTCACCATCGGCCGGCCGAGCGCTCTTCTTAGCCGTTGCGGTCCGCCTTCCGGGTCGGGGATCCGACCCGTAGACTGGTTGGGATGCGAGCCCTACCCAAGGCCAACGATGAGTGTTGGTGTGGCAGCGGGAAGAAGTTCAAGCGGTGCCACAAGACGGCAACCACCCCGGTCAGGCCGGGCCGGATCTCTCCCCTGCGCCCCGTCCCCGACACGATCGCCAAGCCGTCGTGGGCCGGCGGCCGCCCCGTCGAGCGGTGGGATGAGCCCCGGGTCAAGTCTCCGGCGGTCATCGAGGCCATGCGGCGAACCGGTCGCGACGCGGCCGACACCCTGGCGATGCTCGGCATGCTGTGCCGGCCCGGCGTCACCACCGAGGAGATCGACGCCGCCTGCCATGACGCAGCGATCAGCCGCGGCGCCTACCCGAGCCCCCTGGAGTACCCGGGCGGGACGGGCGCCCCGCCGTACCCCAAGTCGTTGTGTACCTCGGTCAACGAGGTCATCTGTCACGGCATCCCCGACGATCGCCCGCTCGCCGATGGCGACATCATCAACCTCGACGTCACCCTCTTCAAGGAGGGGGTCCACGGCGACACCAACGCCACGTTCTTCGTCGGCCAGGTCGATGAGCTGTCGAAGCGGCTCGTCGTCGTCACCCGGGACAGCCTGATGAAGGGCATCGAGGCGGCTCGCCCCGGCCAGCCGTTCAACGAGATCGGTCGGGCCATCCAGAGCCACGCCGAGGGCCAGGGGTTCGGCGTCGTTCGGGACTTCGTCGGCCACGGGATCGGCGAGCAGTTCCACACCGACCTCCAGATCTGCCACTACTACAACCCCCGGCTGACCGACATCATCGAGCCCGGGATGACCTTCACCATCGAGCCGATGATCACCGTCGGGTCGTGGCGGGCCCGGATGTGGTCCGACGGGTGGACGGCGGTCACCGCCGACGGGGGCCGGACGGCGCAGTTCGAGCACACGATCCTCATCCACGACGACGGGCCGGAGATCCTGACCACCCCGTCGGCCCCGTCGAGCCACCCCTACTGGGCGCTGTAGGACGGCCCCCCCGGGGGGGCCGCCGCTAGGGACGACCGGCGCCCGGAACGTCGACCCGGGTCCGCTCGATCCGACCGGCCCGGGTCGCGGCGGCCCGATCGCCGCTGGTCGGCGCGGTCACGAGGTAGAGCGTGCGGCGGTCGTCGCCGCCCAACATGCAGGCGAAGCAGTTGAGCTCGAGGTCGATCCGGTCGGTGACCTCGCCCCCTTCGACCACCCGGGAACAGTTGGCGTTGCGGGGGTCGGCGACCCAGACACCACCGTCCGCATCGAGGCAGATCCCGTCGGGGATCCCCTCGCCGAGGTCGGCCCAGAGACGCCGGTCGACCAGATCCCCGGTGTCGGTGATCGTGAAGGCGGTCAGCCGTCGGCCCATCGACTCACCGATGATCAGGGTCCGACCGTCGGGGGTGATCACCGTGCCGTTGGGGAACGCCAGCTCCTCGGGCCCGGGGCGGACCCGCCCGTCGGGATCGACGATGGCCAGCGTCGCCGGGCCGCGGTCCTGGCCGAAGTTGCCGACGTAGGCGGTCCCGTCGGCGGCGACGACCATGTCGTTGCAGTGGCCGCCGGCAACGGCCGACAGGTCGGCGTGCTCGGTGACCGCACCGGCCGTCGACCGGCGGAGCAGCTTGCGGTCGGTCATCGACACGATCAGCTGGTCGCCATCGGGCAACCACCCGAGACCGGATGGTTGGGTCGGGACCTCGACCACCAGCTCCTCGGTGACCCGATCGGCCCCATCGTCGACGAAGCGATAGACGCCGTGGCGGTAGAAGTCGGAGAACCACAGCGCACCGTCGTGCCACCGCGGTCCCTCGCCGAACGACAGCCCCTCCAGGATCACCTGCGTCGCCATGGTCAGTCCCGCTCCTCGAGCTCGGCGGCCAGCGTCAGCCACTCTTCTTCGAGCGACGCTAGCTCATCCTGGGCCTCGGCCAGGGCGGAGCCGACCCGAGCGATCTCCGACCCGTCGGGGCTCGAGCGACCGGTGTGGTCGGCCAACTCCTCGGTCAGCTGGGCGACCTTGCGCTCCATGCGGGCCATCGCCTTCTCCGCCTCCCGCATCCGGTGGCCGAGCGTGCTGGAGCTGGTGCGCTTCGGGGCCTCGGGGTCCTTCGGCTTGCCCCGACGCCCGGAGCCCGACCGGGTCCGGTCGGTCGCCTCCCGGTTCCCCCCGCCGGCGGCCGGACCCCGCCGGGCGGCCCGCCGCTCTTCCTCCCATCGGGCGTAGCCGCCGGGACGGCGACCGGCGAACCCCTGGCCGTCGAGGATCACCACGTCGGCCACCGTGCGCTCGAGGAACGCCCGGTCGTGGCTGACCACGACCAACGCCCCGGGCCAGGCGTCGAGGAAGTCCTCCAACACCCGGAGGGTGTCGACGTCGAGGTCGTTGGTCGGCTCGTCGAGGAGCAGGACGTTGGGCTTGGCGGCCAGGGTGACCACGAGCTGGAGCCGGCGCCGCTCACCACCGGAGAGCAGTTCGACCGGGCTGTGCTGGACGTCGGCGTCGAACCAGAACCGCTCGGCCAACCGGGAATGGGTCCAGTCCGGGGCCTGGTGGGGTCCGGCGATGGTGGCCAGCACGGTGGCCGACGGATCGAGCCGTCGACCGAGCTGATCGTGGTAGCCGAGCCGGACCGTGGTCCCGACCTCGACCGACCCTTCCCGAGGGGTGAGTCGACCGGCGATGATGTCGAGCAGGGTCGACTTGCCGGTGCCGTTGAGCCCCACGATCCCCAGCCGCTCTCGGGGGTCGAGGGCGAGGTCGACCCCGGTGAACAACGGCTCGGCCGCATCGTCCCAGCCGTGGCCCACGCCGGTCAGCTCGACGACCTTGTCGCCGAGGCGGGGGGTACCGAAGTGGAGGTCGAGCTCGCCGGGTCGGGCCTCGGCCTGAGGGCGGCCCTCGACGATGGCGGTCGCCGCCGCGATGTGGGCCTTCGGCTTGGAGGTGCGGGCCGGTGCCCCCCGGCGGAGCCATTCGAGCTCCCGCCGAGCGAGGTTGCGGCGAACCTTCTCGGCCTCGGCGGCCCGGGCCGCCCGCTCCGCCTTGCCCTCCAGGTAAGAGGCGTACCCGCCGTCGTGGACGTAGCCGGCGCCCCGGTCGAGCTCGACGATCCGGGTGGTGACGGCGTCGAGGAGGTGCCGGTCGTGGGTGACGAGGACCAGCCCGCCGGCCAGTGCCGCCAGCCGGTCCTCCAGCCAGGCGATGCCGTCGATGTCGAGGTGGTTGGTGGGCTCGTCGAGGATGAGGAGGTCGCCGGCGTCGGTGCCGATCCCGCTGACCAGCGTCCGGGCCAGGGCGACCCGCTTGGCCTGGCCGCCCGAGAGGCTGTCGACCGCCCGGTCGTGGAAGGAGGCCGGGATCCCGAGCCGGTCGAGCACCGCCTCGGCCTCCCACCGACCGTTTGGTCCCTCGCCGACGGCATCGACGACGGTCGGGCCGTCCAACTCGGGCTGCTGGTCGAGCACCCCGACCCGGACCGACCGGCCCCGGCGGACCGTCCCCCCCTCGGGCTCGACGGCGCCGGCCAGGACCCCGAGGAGGGTCGACTTGCCGGTGCCGTTGAGCCCGACGATGCCGATGCGGTCCCCGCCAGCCACGGTCAGGGACACCTCCTCGAACAGCGGGCGCCCGGGACGGGTCATCGTGACCCCGTCGAGGTCGACCAGGATCGGGGCCATCAGCCGACCAGCTCCCACAGCCCGAGCATCCGGCTGGCCAGGACGAGCACGACGACGACCAGGACCGGCCGGATGACCGCCTCGCCACCCTCGACGGCGAGGTTGGCCCCGGCGAAGCCACCGGCTCCGGTCCCCACCGAGAGGACGAGCGCCGGGAGCCACCGGACCTGATCGTTGAGGACGAACACCGGCACGGCGATGAGCGTCACGACGAGGATGACGATCGTCTTGATGGCGTTGGCGGTGACGAGGTCTCGGCCCGAACGGGCCAGGACCAACAGCAGGAGGATGCCCACGCCGGCCTGGACGGCCCCGCCGTAGAGGCCGATCCCGAAGAAGGCCACGGCGCTCACCCACGCCGGCCACGGCTTCTCGGCCGTCTCGGCCGACGGCTTCCACAGCGACAGCGCCAGCAGCGGGATCATCAGCACACCGAACAGCCGCTCGAAGAGGCGGTCGTCGATCTGGGAGGCGACGCCCGAGCCGACGAGGGAGCCGACCGCCGCCGGGAGGAGGACGGGCAGCGTCTCCCGTCGAGACCCGACGCCCCGCCGGGCGTACCCCCAGGCCGAGGTCACGTTCTGGACGAGGACGGCGACCCGGTTGGTCCCGTTGGCCGTCGTTCCGCCAACCCCGACCAGCGACAGCAGCGGGACGGTGATCAGCGAGCCGCCACCGGCCATCGAGTTGATCACCCCGGCGAAGAATCCGCCGACGAGGAGGGCGATGACATCGACCGGTGACACCTGCGGCACGATATCGACCGGCGTTCCCCGCCGCCCATCGGGCCCCGGGGCGGTGCGATACTGGCCGTCCGACGGCCGGATGAACGGGAGCACGTGAATGGGCAGAGGATTGGCCTCGTTGATCATGGGCCTGTCGCTCCTCATGGCGACGATGAGCTGGGCCGGATTCGTCATGCTGCGAACCGTGCTCGACCCTGGGAGGTCGGAGGCCTTGGCCGACACCCTGCTCGACAATGAAGAGATCCGGGCGGCGATCGTCGACCGGCTGTCCGACGCGGTCGAGGCCCAGGTTCCCGACGACGTCCCGGTCACCCGGGCCACGATCGAGGAGGGGGCGGCCATCGCCCTCGACGACCCGGAGGTCGAGCGGGTCATCCGGGATGGGCTGGTCCGGGCCCACCAGAACGCCCTGGCCGGGGTCGACGAGCCGGTCCTGCTCGACGCCGGAGCCCTGGGCTCGGCCGGTCGGGCCGCGGTGGTGGCCCAGGAGCCGGAGCTCGACCCGGTCCTGCCCGCCGCTCCCGAGCTGGAGGTCGAGCTGCCGACGGCCGGCCTGGCCCGGCTGGGGGCGGTCAAGCGGTTCGTCGAGCGGTTCACGCTCCTGACCGGGATCGTCGCCGCCTCCGGGGTGGCGCTGGCCTTTCTCCTGGCCCGCAATCGGCCGGCGGCGCTGCGTCGGGTCGCCTACTGGGCGTTCGGGGCGTCGGCGTTCTGGCTGCTCGTGGCCTTCGGGATCCCCCGGCTCCTCGACGGAGCGATGGGTCGGTCGGCGTCGGTGGCGGCGGCGATCATCGACGTCTTCATCGGCGCCATGATCCCCCCGGCCGTCACGTTGGCCGTGATCGGGGTCGGGTTGCTGGTCGTCAGCTTCATCTGGCCGGCGGTGACCCGGCGCCGGCCGGCGGCGAAGCTGGACCGGGCGGCCCGACGTCAGCCCGACCTGGCCCACCGTCCCGACCGGCCCCCGAACCCGGCTCGGGCGTCGGTTGCCGCTCAACCCCGATCCCGGAGCGAGTACCGGGGGCCGATCGGCGACGCCCCCACGATGCAGGCGCCCCCCCGACGGCCGCCTGCGCCGGCGCCGGCCGCCGACCACACCATGGTCGCACCCCCCGGTCTCGCCGGAACGGCGGCAGCGGCCGGCGCAGGCGCCTCCTGGGGCGGTCCGGCCACACCGGCACCACCGCCCGATGCGACGACCGAGTTCCCCCAGGTCTACAGCGCGACCCGGCCCGCGCCGGCCCCGGCCGCGCCGGCGCCCTCACCGACGCCCCCGTCGGCGCACCCTCCGCAGCCCCCGAGGCACCACCCACCCCAGCCACCGCCGCAGGACCCGGCGTCGGCATACCGGCCGCCGGCACCGCCGACCGAGGTCTACACCGACGGGGCCGGTTTCGCCCAGATCGACCCGGCCCGGGCGGCGGCCGACGACGACTTCGGGGCCGAGTGGGTCGAGGGCGTCGGCTACGTCGACGGCGACTCCGGGCGGTCCTGAGCGGCGGCCCCCGTCACCGCTCCGTCCAGCCAGCCGGCCAGCTCGTCGAGCACGTCCTCCCGGCCGATCTCGTTGAAGCACTCGTGGCGGAGCCCGGTCCACAGCCGATAGGTGACATTCGGGAGATCGGCGAGCGGGCGGCTGTACCGGCTGGGAACGAGCCGATCGGCCGAACCGTGGAGCACGTAGGTCGGCATCGAGATCCGGTCGATCGCGGCCCGGGTCGAGGCCATCGTGGTGAAGATCTCGTCGCCGAGGCGGGCCGTTCCGCCGGCCACCCGCAGCGGGTCGTCGCGGAACGCCCGCTGGACGGCCGGGTCGGCCGACAGGATCGAGGGGTCGATCTCGCTCTTGACGAAGCGCTCGGGAGCCACCCGGGCCAGGATCGGGGCCGCCACCCGCTGCCACCGTGGCGCTTCCGCCCCCAACGCCGGGGCCGACAGGACCAGCACGTCGGGCTGGGGGCGGTCGGTCGTGGCGTAGGTGGCGGCCATCAGGCCTCCCAGCGAGTGACCGATCACGACGACGGGGACGCCGAGCTGGCGGCGTTCGACGACCAGATCCTCGATGTCATCCAGGAACAGGTCGAACCGATCGACGTGGCCCCGCGCCCCGCCCGACTGTCCGAATCCGCGGTTGTCGAAGCCCAGCACGTCGTGGCCCCGCTCGGCGAGAAACTGCCCCACGTGCTCGTAGCGGCCCGAGTGCTCGCCCAACCCATGGACCAGCACGACCGCCGACCGTGGCCCGTCCGGTTCGGGGGCCGGAAGCCAGCGCCGCTGGAGCTGGGTCAGGCCATCCCGGGTGGCGGTCAGGTCGGTCTGGACGGTCACATCGCTCATCGCTGGTGAGGGTACTCACCCGGCACCGCCCACACTGAGGGAGTGAACCAGCTGTTGCCGCTCCGCTACGTGGCCCCGGGGGGCGCGGCCGGGGCGCTGGTGCGGTGGGGGGTGCTGGAGACCGTCGACCCTGGATGGGCGACCGAGGCGGTCCTGGTGATGAACGTCGTCGGGTCGGTCCTGCTCGGGTTCCTCGTCGGACGTCTCCACCCCCGTCGACGCCGCGGGACCAGCCATCCATCGATGCGGCGACCGCCGTTGACGGCCAATCAGTACCTCCTCCTGGGGACCGGGTTCTGCGGTGGCCTGACCACCTTCTCGGCCTGGGCGCTCCGCGTCGCCTCGGCGTTGGACAACGGTCAGATCGTCCTGGCGAGCGCGGTGGCGGTCACCACCGCCGTCACCGCCGTCATCGGCTGTGGTCTCGGCTACCGATTGGGGCGCCGATGATCATCGCCGCGGTCGGGGTGGTGGTGGTCGTTGCGGCCGGGCTCGGGGCCAGCGTCCGGTACGTGGTCGCCGAGCGGCTGAACCGCCGGCTCCCGTACGGGACCCTCGTCGTCAACGTGGTCGCCGCCGGCCTGCTCGGGGTGGTGGCCGACATCGATGGGATGTGGCAGCCGGTGGTGGGAATCGGAGCGTTGGGGGCGATGTCGACCTGGTCGACGGTGGCTGCCGAGACCGCCGAGCTGGCTCGAGCCGGCGAGGCCCGGGCCGCCGTCCTCTACCTCGGGGCCACGATGACCTGCGGCGTGCTGGCCGCCTGGGTCGGCCTCCAGCTCGGCTGAGGCTCAGCGGACCTGGTCAGGTCAGCGGACCTGGTCACAGTCGACCACGACCGAGGACAGGATCTGGTCGGGATCGGCGGGGTCGACGGCGTTGACGACGCCCTCGTCGAGGTCGGGGTCATCGCGACACTGCTGCTCGGCCAGTTCCCGCATCTGCTCGGTCGGCTCCAGCAGATGAGGGGTGGTCTCCGCGGTCGCCGCCGGGCTGGGGAGCGGGGCGCCGGGCTCGACCGGGGTCGTCTCCTCGTTGGTACAGCCGGCGACCGCGAGCGCTGCGACGGCCGTAGCAACCAGCGAACCCCACCGTCGGTGGCGACGAATGCTCACCGCGGTGACGGTACCGGACGATCGGCCCAGAAAAGACGCGACCTTTCGCGGTCGGTCGACGTCCTCCCCGACGTGACGAATGACGAGTGGACCCCTTCGGACGATGAGGAGGGCGCGGCGGCGCCCGGAGACAAGCTGATCCCCGAATGGGGGCTCGGCGCCGACAACCAGGTCGTGCTGGTGGGGCTGGCGGTGCTCGCCATCCTGGGCGGCCTGTTCGCCTGGCGGACCTGGTTCGACGGTGACGATGTCGCCAGCGCCGTGGCGGCCGAGGTCCTCGGCGACGACGGCGCCGCCGGGGGTGACGGCGATGGCGATGGCGATGGCGATGGAGCCGGCGAGACCGCCGCCGCAGCTGCGGTCGGGGCCGACGACACCGACGACGACGATGCGGATGGCGCCGACGACACCGACGACGGCGAGGGCGAGGCCGAGGAGTCGGCGACCACCACCAGCACGACGGCCGCGCCGCCGGCCGGTCCCGACGAGGCGGCCCTCCTGGCAGCGGCGACGGCGGTCCCCGACACCGACGTGACCGCCACCGCCGACGGGTCGCTGGTGACCCTGACCGGCTTCGTGGCCGATGCCGAGGAGAGCGCGGCGGTCGAGGAGGGCGTCCGGGCGATCGACGGAGTCGACGACGTCGACAACCAGCTCGTGCTCCTCATCCCCCAGGCCCAGCAGATCATGGACGATGCCGGGGTCGTCGCCGCCGGGGCCCTGGGTAACGGCACCCGGATCATCGTCAACGGCATCATCCAGTCCGAGGAGGAGCGGGAACCGCTCCTGGCCGAGGTGGCGGCCATCCCCGGGGTGACCGAGGTGACCGACGAGCTGGCGCTGAGTGTCGTCAACGACCTCAACGACCTGCCCCAGGTCCAGTTCGCCACCGGCTCCGATGAGATCCTGCCGGTCAGCTTCGCCGACCTCGACGAGGCGGCCGAGCTCATCAACTCCGCCGGCGACGTCGAGATCCTGATCATCGGCTACACCGACACCGTCGGCGACGAGGCGGCCAACCTCGATCTCAGCCAGCGTCGGGCCGAGGCCGTCATGAACTACCTCCTCGAGTGGGGGAACGCCCCGTCGGTCCTCATGGCCGAGGGTCGGGGTGAGACCGACCAGTTCGCCGCCGGCGATTCCCCCGAGGCCCTGGCGGCCAACCGGGTGGTCCTGTTCGAGCAGCTGCGGTGAGGCGGGGGGCCGATCGTCGGGGGTGCCCCGGCGGTCGGCCCCCATTCCATCGTTCCCCCGTCTCGTCCGGCCGGGGGCTCAATCCGGGAGCATCGGCATCTCGACCGGCTCACGGCCGAGGAGCCGGGTTCGCACCACCGACGTCGAGCCGAACCGGTCCCGGATCTCGTCGACGGCGGCGTCGAGCCGCTCGGGATCGTGCTTGGTGAAAGGCAGGGCCAGCTGGACGGTCGAGGCGTCGCTGAGGCCGGTCACCGCCACCCCGATCTTGGTCAAGCCTCGCTCGGCGATCGTCGGCCACGCCTCGGCCAACAGGTCGGTGGCGACGCCCCACACCGCGGCGGTCGAGGCGGTCGCCTGGAACACGGTCCGGGACCGGGTCGCCCCGGCGAAGTCGCCGTAGCGGAGCCGGAGCACGACCGTCCGGGCGACCCGATCGGCGCCCCGGAGGCGGGCGGTGACCCGATCGACCACCTCGAGCAGGAGCTGCTCGGCGGCCGGGCGATCGACCGTCCCGGCCGGGAACGACCGCTGGGAGCCGATCGACCGTCGCCGGCGGCCGGTGTCGACCGGGCGGGGGTCGAGGTTGTGAGCCAGCGCATGGAGATGACTCCCCCACGCCGAACCGAGGTGGCTCACCAGGTGGTGCCGGTCGAGCTCGGCCACGTCGCCCACGGTCCGGACTCCCAGAGCCGCCAACCGGGCCTCGGCCACCGGACCGACCCCCCACAGGCGCCCGACCGGCAGCGGATGGAGGAACGCCAGCTCGTCGCCGGGGGCAACGACCAGTAGCCCATCGGGTTTGGACACGGTGCTGGCCACCTTGGCCAGGAACTTCGTCGACGCCGCCCCGACGCTCAGGGGCAGACCGACCTCGTGGCGGACCCGGTCCCGGAGCCGTCGGGCCACCTCGGCGTCGGGGCCGACGAGGCGAGCCAGACCGGACACGTCGAGGAACGCCTCGTCGATCGAGAGCCCCTCGACCTCGGGGGAGGTGTCCCGGAAGATCTCGAATACCCGCCGGCTCGCCTCGCTGTAGGCCTCCATTCGAGGTGGGACCACGATCGCCCCCGGGCACAGCGCCCGGGCCTGGCGACCACCCATCGCCGTTCGGACGCCGTGGGCTCGGGCCTCATAGCTGGCGGCCAGCACCACGCCGGCCCCGACGATGACAGGGCGTCCTCGGAGCCGTCGATCGTCCCGCTGTTCGACCGAGGCGTAGAACGCGTCGAGGTCGGCGTGGAGGATGCGACGATCCGAACCAACCGAACTCGAACATGTGTTCATAGCCCTGTCATCGTCGCCGACGCCGGGTGGGGACGCAAGGGGTCGCCGGTGTGGTGGACTGGAACCCATGGAGGGGGACCTCGAACGACGACTCGGATGGGACGGGATGGTCAACGGCCGGGAGCTGGGCGGCCTGACGACGGTCGAGGGTGCGATCCGAACCGGTGCCCTGATCCGGTCGGCCTCGCCCCATACGCTGTCCGACGCCGGCTGGCGCCAGCTCACCGACCACGGGATCACCACGGTGCTCGACCTCCGGGGACCCGACGAGGTCGACCGATACGGCGTACCGCCCGAGCGTCGACCGTCCGGCGTCCGCTTCCTGAACCGACCGCTGGAGCCGCCCGGCTACGCCGACCGGTGGCGCTCCCGGGAAGATCGGTGGAAGCTTCACAGCCCCCACTTCTTCGCCGAGTTCCTGGCCGAGCATCGCGACCGGGTAGCCGACGCCATCACCACCATCGCCCAGGCCCCACCGGGCGGTGTCGTGGTCCACTGCCACGGCGGCCAGGACCGATCGGGGCTGGTGGTGGCGAGCCTCCTCGACCTGCTGGGGGTCGACCGCTGGGCCATCGCCGCCGACTATTGGCTGAGCTTCGAGCCACGACCCCAAGCGGTCGGCGACGGCCCCCCGCCGGACCGGGAGCGGTATCGGGCGTTGGTGGTCGAGGCGCTGGAGGCCCATCCCGCCGTGGCCTGCTTCGCCGACGAGCCGACGGCGGAACGGGTTCGTCAGGCGCTGGTCGATCGGCTCGTGGTCGACCTCGACCGGGCCGGCTGAGGTCGCCAGCGACCGTCCGGGTCGGAGCGGTAAGGTCGAGAGGGTGAACCCCGAGGTCGACGCGTTCCTCGAACGCTCCGAGATCTGGCCCGACGAGATGGCGGCGCTGCGACCGATCCTCCTCCGTTGTGGGTTGACCGAGGAGATCAAGTGGCGGATGCCCTGCTACACCCACGAGGGCCGCAACATCGTCATCATGCAGGAGATGAAGGATCACCTGTCCCTCATGTTCTTCAAGGGAATGCTGCTCGGCGACCCCGACGGGGTCCTGGTCGACCAGGGACCGAACTCCCGCTCGGCTCGACGGATGTGCTTCACCTCGGTCGACGCCGTCACCTCGTCGGCGTCGACGATCGAGGCCTACGTCGGCGAGGCGATCGACGTGGCCGAGGCCGGCCTCGAGGTCGAGCCGGCCCCGGAGCTGGAGCTGGTGGCCGAGCTCCAGGAACGCCTCGACCAGGATCCGGAGCTGGCGGCGGCGTTCGCCGCCCTCACCCCCGGCCGCCAGCGGGGCTACAACCTCTACGTCTCCGATGCCAAGCAGTCGGCGACCAGGGCCTCCCGAGTCGAGAAGTACGTGGCCAAGATCCTGTCGGGTAAGGGCCTCCGGGACCGCTGACGGCTCGCCCCCTACGAGGCAGCGCTCACACCTTGCGCCAGACCGAGATGTGGGAGGTGCTCTCGTTGGTGAACGGGGCCCGGTCCCATGAGCTCCACCGCTGGTGGAGCTCCATGCCGGCCAGGGTCGCCATCAGGTCGAGCTCGCTCGGCCAGGCGTAGCGGTGGGGTGAGGCGAACGTGGCGACCCTGCCGTCGGTCACGTCGTAGTGATGGGAGACGACCCGCTGCTCGGCGACGTCGTACTCGTCGATGCCGACGTGGCCGTCCGACGTGTCGAACAGCGCGAACCGCTCACCCCACGGCAGTCGACGAAGGTCGGGGACGAACAGCTCGATCACGAAGTACCCGCCCCGCTCCAGGTGATCGCTGGCGTTGCGGAAGCACTGCACCTGCTCGCCCTGGGTCAGGAGGTTGCTGATCGTGTTGTAGACCAGGAACACGAGACGGAACTCGCCATCGACACGGGCCGTGGCCATGTCGCCGATGGTGATCGGGACCCGCTCGGCCCCCGGTTTGGCCCGCATCTGGTCGGCCATCGCCTGCGACAGCTCGATCCCGGCAACCGGGACGCCCCGATCGCTCAGGGGGAGGGCGACCCGACCGGTCCCCGCCGCGAGCTCGAGCGCTCGACCGTCGCCGGCCAGGTCGGCCAGGAACTCGACCGTCGGGCCGAGGACCGCGTCGTCGAACATGGCGGCGGCCCCGGCGTCGTAGTGGGGGGCGATCCGTTCGTCGAAGATCCCGTCGGACACGCCGCCATCGTGGTGGCCGCTCCACCGTCGCGCCACCCGATTTCGGCCGGTCGTCGGTCAGCTCCCGAACGCCGAGTTGTGGACGAGGGTGTCGAGGGCCTGCTCGGTTCCCCGGATGATTCGTCGCCTGATCAGTGGCCCGAGGGCGAGCCAGAGCGGGAGTTGGAGCCCGGCCACCACCGCCGGGGCGATCGCCTGAGCCGGGGGGAGGACCCCCACCGCCACGAGGACGAGCCACGGGAGGGTGAGCGCCAGCACGAGCAACGGCGGGAACCAGGTGACGAACTGGCGGAGGAACCGGGTGCCGGCGAGGTCGGCGTCGAGGGCCAGCTCACCGTGGCCGGCGGTCAACTCGACCGTGCCCGCTCCCAGCAAGGGGTTCTGGCGGGTGCTGGTGAGCCGGGGTCCGGTCAGGCGAGCCGAGTCCGGACGGCGGTCCTCGATGCGGAACCCGACCGTCGACAGGGCGGCGATCGCCCGGTCGAGGGCGGCCGTCGGGTCGGCCCCGACCGGGGCGGCTGCGCGGTGGCGATGTTCCGGCCGACCGCCGGACTCGATCAACTCGTTCACGCCACCCGACGCTAGCTCGAACGGTCGTCCGGTCCCGGTCGGGCCGAGGGGGTGCCCGAGCGGTGCGTGGTAGCGGGCTGCCGGTCCGGGCCAACCATGTGGTGGAATGGTCGGGCCGACCCGCCGGCGACGGGGCGGGGTGCGACGATGGAGATCCGATGACCGATATCACGACCGACCGCGAGACCTGGCTGGCGGCCGCTCCCGCCCGCAACCCCGACGTGGAGCAGGCCATCTTCGCCGGCGACGTCCCCGATGCCGCCGAGCTGTCGATCGAGGAGATCAACCCCCTCAACCCCCACCTGTTCCGGGAAGACCGGTGGCAGGATCACTTCGCCCGCCTCCGCCGGGAGGACCCGGTCCACCTCAACGAGCTGGGCTCGTCGGGTCGGTACTGGTCGGTGACGAAGTGGGAGGACGTCCGAGCGGTCGAGAGCGACTGGGCCACGTTCTCCTCGGCCCAGGGGATCACGGCCGGTCCTCGGGTCGGCACCCCCCTTCCGGGCGGCTTCCAGCAGCAGGCGTTCATCGCCATGGACCCGCCAGGCCAGACCGAGCAGCGGAAGACGGTTCGGGGCATCTCGGCCCCGGCCAGCCTCCGGAACCTGGAGCCGCTGATCCGTGAGCGGACGAGCGCGGTGCTCGACGCCCTGCCCCACGGCGAGACCTTCGACTGGGTCGAGACGGTGTCGATCGAATTGACCACCCTCCTCCTGGCCACCCTGTTCGACTTCCCCCTCGAGGATCGGCGGAAGCTGACCCGGTGGTCCGATGTGGTGACGACGATCCCGGAGCCGGGCGGCCTGATCGAGACGTCGGCCCAGCGGCAGCAGGAGCTGGCGGAGTGCCTCGACTACTTCGAAGGGCTGTGGGAGGAGCGCCGCCGCAATCCGGGCCACGATCTGGTCTCGATGCTGGCCTTCGGTGAGGCGACCAGCGAGATGCCCCCGGCAGCCCACCTCGGCAACCTGATCCTGCTCATCGTCGGCGGGAACGACACCACCCGGAACACGATGTCGGGCAGCGTCTACGGGCTCAACCGCTACCCCGAGCAGTACGACCGGCTGAACGCCGACCCCGGTCTGATCGCCAACCTGGTCCCGGAGGTCCTCCGGTGGCAGACCCCGCTGTCGTACATGCGACGGACGGCGACGACCGACTGTGAGGTCGGGGGCAAGCGGATCGCCAAGGACGAGCAGGTCCTGATGTGGTACATCTCGGCCAACCGCGACGAGGAGCTGTTCGGCGACGCCGCCGAGCACCTCGATCTCGACCGGTCGAACGCCGACCGTCACCTGTCGTTCGGTTACGGCGTCCACTACTGCATGGGCAGCCGGCTGGCCGAGCTGCAGCTCCGGATCCTGTGGGAGGAGATCCTGCCCCGGTTCGAACGGATCGAGGTCCAGGCCGAGCCGGAGCGGACGTTCTCGTCGTTCGTCAAGGGCTACACCCACCTCCCGGTCCAGGTCACCCCCCGCCCATCGGCCCGATGAGCCAGTCCACGTCCTGACCGCGTGGACCACCGCCGGCGGCCGATCCCGCGGCCCGCTATCGGCGACTGGTGAGGTCGGCGATGCCGGTGGCTCCGATGGTGGCGGCCTGCCGTTCGACGACGTCGTCGCCCAGTCGGGCCCCCGTTCCATCGGCGAGGCGGGTCATCATCTCGAAGTTCGCCGCTACCGCCGCAGCGTCGACCATGAACCGCTCGGTCGTCGCGTCGAGCAGGGCGGACCGGCTGGCTTCGAGCTCGGCGTCGTCGATGTCGGCGCAGGCCGAGGCGAACCGGAGGAGCTGGGCGCCGTGGTCGACGCCGACCTCGGCTCGGTCGCCATCGGCGAGGGCGGTCAGGTCGACGGCGTCACCGGTGGTCTTGGAGCTGCTCCAACTGAGCATGCTGGCGTGGGCCGTCGTTCAATAGAAGCACTCCCGGAGCTGGGCGACCCGGGACGCCACCAGCTCCACCTGGGGGCGGGTCAACCCGTCGGGGCTCCGCATCCAATCGGCCTGGCCCATCTCATCGGGCGGCATGTACTGGGCTGCGCCCATCCGCCACGTGTTGCGTTGCTCGGCCGGCACCGCCGAGTAGGCCTGGCGGACGGCGGCGGTCTGGTCGGCCGGGGCGGCCACCGGGACCCAGTTGAGCTCGGCGTCGACCACCTCGTCGGGCCGCTCCCTCGTCGGCTCACCGGGGATCGGATCGGGGAACGGGGGGATCGGCAGCCCCACGTTGCGGTGGAAGTGGGCGACCGCAGCCACCGTCGAGGTGATGGCGCACAGCTCGACGAAGGCCAACTCACCGACCTCGTCGGCCACCGCCCGGTGGACGTCGTCGGTCACCGTCCCGGCGTGGCGGGCCAGGCGGTACACGAAGTCGTGGGCCACAGCCGGGGCTTCGGTGTCGTCGGGGAGTCGACCGGCCGACGACGGGCCGACCCACGGGGGCAACGGCTCGGGCTCGAAGAGGGCGGTGAGGACCGTGGTGGCGATCTCGATCCGTTGGGCTGCGCTCCACCACGTGCCCGGGGCGGCCACGTGGTCCCAGGCCAGGCGGTGGGCCTCGGCGAGATCGTGGCGGACATCGACGCTCATGGCGCCAGCATGCCACCCCGTCCCGGGCCGCGCCCAGAGGAGGTACCGCACCGGCCGCCGCCGCCACTGCGGCCGGGACAGCACTACCCTCCGGCCGGCGCCGTGGCGCCGAACCGACGGGCGATCACGTTGTAGAACGTTCGCTGGGGCATGGTGCTCCGGAAGAAGTTGGCCATGCGACCATCGAGCTCGGTCCGGTAGCGGAGCTTCGGACGTCGAGCAGCGACGACCTTGGCCACCGTTGAGGCGACGCGCGCCGGGTCCCCACCCTCCGCGGTCATCGTTTCGATCGATGTCAGGAGGTGCTCGCGGTAGCCGTCATAGGCGTCGAGGGTCTTCCATGCCGGCCGGGGCGACGAGGAGATGATCTCGGTCCGATAGGAACCCGGCTCGACGAGCGTCACGTCGATACCGAACTGGCGCATCTCCAGGTGGAGGGCGTCGGCCCATCCCTCCAGCGCATGCTTGGAGGCGCAGTACTGCCCCTGGCCGGGGATGCCCATGAGTCCCCCGAGCGAGCTGATGAACACCAGCCGGCCCCGCCCCTGGCGCCGGAGGAACGGGAGCACCGCTTGAGCCAGCCGGATCGGCCCGAGGTAGTTCACGTCGAGCAGCCGCTGGGTCTCGTCGATCGGCAGTTCCTCGGCCGGCGCCACGATCGTCTGGGCCGCGTTGTTCACGACGACATCGATGCGGCCGTGATCGGCCATGACCGAGGTGACGAAGTCGTCGACCGAGCTGTCGACCGTGAGATCCAAGGGGCGCATCTCGACCGCATCGACGGCTGGTCGGCCGCTTCGGGAAGTCCCGATGACATGATGGCCATCAGCGGTCAACCGCTCAGCGATGGCGGCCCCGATGCCACGGCTGGCCCCGGTGACGATGGTGATCGGTTGGCTCGTGCTGGCCATGTGCTCATCCTTCCGAATGCTTCATCTGAACGATGTCTAGATAAGACTCGAGAGGGACCATACCGAGAAGACTAGACAGTGTCAATATTCTCGACAGCGTCCAGACCTATGGCTTCACTAGGCTGTCCACCGTGGCCCGAGCGACCTACCACCATGGGGATCTCCGACGGACACTGATCGACGCCACGGCAGTACTGATCGAGGAGCGGGGCCCGAGCGGCTTCAGCCTCCGGGAGGTCGCTCGCCGAGCCGGCGTCTCCCCGGCCGCCCCGTCACACCACTTCGGCGATGCCCAAGGCCTCCTGACCGCCGTCGCCGTGGAGGGCTTTAGCAAGCTGGTCGACGCCGTCGAGGACCTGGGCGACCACGATCCACATCGTCGCCTGGTCGAACACGCTCGCCGGTACGTCGACGTCGGCATCAGCGCCCCGGGCCACATGGCCGTCATGTTCCGCCGCGACCTGGTCGACACCGCCGACCCCGACTACCTCGCCATGGCGACGAGAGCCTACGACCTGGTGGCGGAGACGGTCGCGGCAGCCGCGGATGGACCAGACGTCGACCTCACGTACGCCACCAAGACCCTCTGGGCGACGTGCCACGGGATCGTCAGCCTCTACCCGTCCGGTGAGCGGTCGCTCGACGACGACCCGGAGATCGACGAGCTCGTCCGACGTGCCGCCTCGATCGTCTCTCGCGGCCTACGTGTCGGACCGACACCCATCACCGAAAACCCCTCCTGAGCACAGGCCTGGCCGGCGACGTCACTGGTCAGAGGTGGTATCCAAGAGGTGCCTATGTGCAGACAGGGTGCCTTCTTGCGCGACCACCTCGATGATGATCGCTGATGGAGATCGAGGCAACCCACCCCCGAGGGATCCCGCATGACCACCACCCCCACCGAGCCCATGCGCCGCGCCGGCCGCGGACGACTCGACGACACGTCGTTCACCACGATGAACCCGGCCTACAACGAGGTCTTCCAGCCGAACCGCCTCACCGTCGGACTCGTCGCACCACTGGAGAGCTACCGCTCCTCGGCGGTCCCGACGATGGCTCACCACCTCGACCGGATCCGCCTGGCCGAACAGCTCGGGTTCGCCGCCATCTGGCTGCGAGATGTCCCCTTCGACGTGCCGTCGTTCGGCGACGCCGGCCAGGTGTACGACCCGTTCGTCTACCTCGGGCTCCTGGCCGGCGTGACCGAACGGATCGCGCTCGGGGTGGCCAGCATCGTGCTCCCCCTCCGCCATCCCGCCCACGTGGCCAAGGCTGCGGCGAGCGTCGACGACCTGTCGGGCGGCCGGCTCCTGCTCGGAGTCGCCTCCGGCGATCGACCGGACGAGTATCCGGCGCTCGACATCCCGTTCGCCGACCGCGGGGAGCGGTTCCGTCACGGCGTGGACTACCTACGGGCGATGGCCGATGACGCCCCATCGATCGACAGCCCGTTCGGCCGACTCCGGGGGGACATCGACCTGCTCCCCAAGCCGGCGTCGGGAACGCTTCCACTGCTCATCACCGGCGGCAGCCAACAGGACCCCGACTGGATCGCCCGCAACGGCGACGGGTGGATGCTCTACCCCCGGCCCGTTCCCGACCAGGCCCGGATCGTCACCGACTGGCGGGCCCGGGTCGCCGGCGCCGACCTCCCGCCCCGGCCCGTGATGCAGCCGCTCTACATCGACCTCGCCGACGATCCGGGCATCCGGCCCCAACCGATCCACCTCGGGTTCCGTTCCGGTGTCGATGCCCTGCGCTCCCACCTCACCGAGCTGGAGCGGGTGGGGATCAACCACGTAGCCCTGAACCTCCGGTTCAACGTCGCCGGCATCGAGCGGACGCTCGAACGGCTGGCGACCGAGATCCTGCCCGACTTCACCCCCTGAGGAGCCTCCGCCATGTCCACGAACGTCATCCTGGTGACCGGGGCCACCGATGGCCTCGGCCTCGAGACGGCGACCCGCCTCGCCGCCCTCGGGCACCGCCTGCTGCTGCACGGGCGCAGCGAGGCCAAGCTCGACGCCGCCGCCGAGTCCGTCCGCTCGACCGCTCCCGATGGGGCGGTCGAGACCTACCTCGCCGACCTGTCCGACCTGACCCAGGTGGACGCGCTCGCTGCCACCATCGCCGAGCACCACGACCGACTGGACGTGATCATCAACAACGCCGGCGTGTTCAAGACCGCCTCACCCCGGACGGCCGACGGGCTCGACGTGAGGTTCGTGGTCAACGCGCTGGCCCCGTACCGGCTGACCCAACTCCTGCTGCCTCTCGTGCCACCGTCGGGCCGGGTGGTGAACCTGTCGTCGGCGGCACAGGCGCCCGTCGACCGGCAGGCCCTCGGCGGGCAGGTCCCGTTGGCCGACATCGAGGCCTACGCCCAGAGCAAGCTGGCCATCACGATGTGGTCCCGTCACCTGTCGGAGCAGCTCGGCGACGGCGGCCCGGCCGTGATCGCCATCAACCCTGGATCGTTCCTCGCCACCAAGATGGTCCGGGAGGGCTACGGCCTGGCCGGCTACGACGTCGGGGCCGGCGCCGACGTGGTCATCCGGGCTGCGCTGTCCGAGGAGTTCGCCTCGGCCTCCGGTCGGTACTACGACAACGATGGCGGCGGCTTCGCCCCGCCTCACCCCGATGCGCTCGACCCGGCGATCGTCGAGTTGGTCGTCGCCGACATCGACCGCATCGCGTCGGAGCTGGCTTCGACCGGATCCTGAGGTCGGCGCCCGACCTCGACGTCGGCGGCGCGGTCGGCGGCGGGCCGGTCCCGGATCGACGGGCGCCGGTCACCGAAGCGATCCATGGCGGGGCGGGGGACACCGGCCTGGACCTCTGCAATGGGGAGGATGGTCTCGTGACCGTCGGTGAACCGGACCAGGAGGTCAACTCGGGCTCTCGGGCCAACAGCTCGCGCTCGGCGGCGAACCAACTCGGATCGTGGAAGGTCTCGGATGGCAAGCCGAGCGCATCCACCAGCGGGCGGTCGCACGCATCGGCCGCAGCGTCGAGTAGCGAGGCGAAGTCCGGGCTGACCATGGGCGCAGCTCCTCCCTTGGGTCGGGAGCCCATGTTCGCTGTCGTGGAGCCCCGTGACCAACCGATCGGCATGGTGGAGGCCCCAGATCGAGGCCAACCATCGACAACCGGACCGGTTGTCGAGATCACAAGGAGCGAGCACCCCGTACGGGATTTGAACCCGTGCTACCGGCATGAGAAGCCGGCGTCCTAGGCCGCTAGACGAACGGGGCTGGGCGTGCGAGACGCAGGCGGAAAGCCTAGCGGCACTCGGGCACGACTTGCTCGGGGAGGAGGACTTGAACCCCCAATGACTGGACCAGAACCAGTTGTGTTGCCAATTACACCATCCCCGACCGTTGGCGTCGGTCGACGCTGGCCAACCAGGTTAGCCGAGCGGGAGCCGGATCAGCGCCGGTTTCGGGGTGGTCGTCGACCACATCGCGGCGGCGGGCGCAACGACCCACGGCCGGGCTAGATCTGATCGAGTCGACGGAAGCCGATGAGCCGACCCAGGGCCACCGCCGCGGTCTCCTGCGCCAACCGTTGGATGGTCGGCGGCGCTGGCGTCAGGGCGACGACGGGCCGCAATCCGACCTCGTCGGCGATCAGCAGCGACCGGCGGGCGTGGTACCGATCGGTGACGAGGACCACGTCGACGATCCCGTCGGGCACCAGGAACCGGGCCGAGGCGGCCAGCGACTCGTACGTCGATGAGCCCTGGACCTCCAACCGGAGCCGCTCGTCGGGAATCCCCGACACCTCCCGCAGGTAGTCGTAGCCGGTCTTGGCCTCGGTGGTGATGTCGGCCGGCTGCCCGCCGCCGGTCACCACCACGAGGTCGACCTCGCCGGCCTCGTAGAGGGCGGCCGCCTCGTCGAGCCGGGCCCGGAGCACCGGCGATGGCTCGCCGTTGTACTGGGCGGCCCCGAGCACGATCGCCGCCCGGTTCCCGTCGGGCGACATCCCGGTCGCGACGTACTCGGTACGCGACGCCATCCACACGTCGACGAAGTTGACCGCCCCGTAGAGGGACCCCGACCCGAGCAGGACCATCGCCCACACCAGGGGCGATCGGAGCAGCCGGGCCGGCCACCGGCGACGGGGACCGGTCGTGCCGGCCGGGGCGTCGATCCGGCCGGTCGGGGCGGCATCCCCGCCGGTCGGGGTCGAGGGCGCGGCCGGACCCGACCCCCCTTCGGGGAACCGGGCCGAGTCGGCGACGAGGCCGGACTCAGAGGCGGGCACGGGCGACTCGGAGTCGGTCAAGGACCTCACCACGCTCGAGCTCGGCCATCGGCTCGAACAACGGGAGCCCGGCCCGGCTCCCGGTCACCGCCATCCGCACCGGCAGCTGGGACTTGACGCCCAGCTCCTCACCGACGCCGAACACCAGCTTCTCCAGGGCGTCCGGGGTCCACTCGACGGACTCCAGGCCGGCGATGACCCCGTCGAGCACGTCGGCCACCCCGTCGCGGCCCATCGTCTTCTTCCAGTCCTTGGCCGACGGCTCCCCGGGTTCCCCGACCACCCAGTCGAGGAACGACGCCGACTCGTCGAGCCGGCTGACCCGTTGCTGGATCTCGGCCCCGTGACGGGCGAACAGCTCGGGGGCGACCGGATGGGATCCGGCGTCGAGGAAGGGAGTCGCCTGTTCGATGAACTCGGCGGTGTCGAGGGCCCGGATGTACTCGCCGTTGAAGTGGTCGAGCTTCTTGACGTCGAAGAACGCCGGCGAGCTGGTCACATCGGCGATGTCGAACAGTTCGACGATCTCCTCGATCGGGCGGATCTCGATCCCGTCGGAGGTCCCCCAGCCCAACGTCACCAGGTAGTTCCGCATCGCCTCGGGCAGGTACCCACGGTCGCGGTAGTCGCCGACCGAGACGTCGTCCCGCCGCTTCGACAGCTTCTGCCGCTTCTCGTTGACGATCAGCGGGAGATGGGCGTACACCGGCTGGTCGGTGGCGCCGAGCGCCTCGCGGAGCAGCAGGACCCGGGGGGTGGTGTTGACCAGGTCCTCACCCCGGACGACGTGGGTGATGCCCATGTCGAGATCGTCGAAGGCGTTGGCCACGTGGAACATCGGGGTCCCGTTGGAGCGGACGATGACGAAGTCCTCCAGAAGGGCGTTGTCGAAGCTGACCCGCCCCCGGATCACGTCGTCCCAGGCCGTCTCACCGTCGTCGGGGGTCCGGAAGCGGACGACGGTCCCCTCGGCGGCGGACACGTCGCGATCCCGGCAGTACCCGTCGTACCCCCCGGATGAGCCGGCCGCCTCCAGCCGAGCCTTGACATCGTCCTGGGAACAGTCGCAGCGGTAGGCCAGGCCCCGGTCGAGGAAGCTGGCCGCTGCGTCGCGGTACTGATCGAACCGATCCGACTGGCGGTACTCCTCGTCCCAGTCGATCCCCAACCACCGCAGGTTCTCGCCGATGGCCGCAACGTGGGCGTCGGTGCTGCGTTCGGCGTCGGTGTCCTCGATCCGGAGCACCATCCGACCGTCGGTGTGGCGGGCGTAGAGCCAGTTGAACAGCGCCGAGCGGGCGCTGCCGACGTGGAGGTAGCCGGTGGGGGCGGGCGAGAAGCGAACGCGGACGGTCACCCCCCAATTCTACTGCCGGGCTCGACGACGGGGGTTCGGGGCTACTCGTCGGGGAGGTCGAAGCTCTGGCGCCAGTCGGTCTCGTAGGCGCCGAGGACCTGCTCCGGTGAGCGGCGGAGCACCTCGTCGGGGACGAGGTCGACCAGCTCCCGGCGCTCGACGTAGTGGTGGTCGGACCGGACCTCGGCGAACAGCTCCTCCCGCCACGAGACCAGCTCGGCCGGCGGGTTGGCGTCGAAGAAGCCGAACACGCCGAACGCCACGTTGAGATCGTGGATCACCGGCGCCCGGCCGTACAGAGCCGAACGGCGCATGGCCACCGCCACGCAACCTTCGACCACGTCATCGCGGTTCATCCGCCCGAGGTGAAGCTTCTCCTCGATCATCGTCACCAGCCGGTAGGCGTAGCCCTGATCGGGGCCCATGCTGCCCAGCCGTGCCCCCTTGGGCTGCCCGCCGGCCAGGTCGCCGGGGCGATCGGCGGCCCAACCGCCGGGCCGGCGGGGCGGCGAGCTGTACGTGCGGACCCGCTGGCGGGGATCGGTCGGGACGAAGTCGGGAGCAGCCACGAACCCGAGGCTACCGTGGCCGGTGAACCCGAACGAGGAGCCCGATGGGTACCACATCGCTGCTGTACCGAATCGTCCTGCTGGCCCACATCGCCTCGGCGATCATCGCCTTTGGGCCGATGATCGCCAACGGCATCCTCCACGCCCGAGCCTTCCGGTCGCCGGCGACCGAGGCCCGTCCGGTGCTGGGGGCGGCCCGATCGGTGACCCGCCTGGCCGACATCGGCGTCTACCTGCTGCTCCCGTTGGGGATCGTCCTGATCGCGATCAGCGACGACGCCTTCGGCTACGGGGAGCCATGGGTCTCGGCCAGCTTCGTGGTGTGGTTCGCCCTCGTCGGAGCGATGCACGGCGCCGTCCGACCCGCCGTCCGTACCCTCACCGAACGGGCCGAGGCCATCGGCGGGGCCCGCCTCGACGACGATGACGCGGCCATCGCCGCCACCCGGCGGCTCATGATCGGCGAGGCGGCCACCCAGCTGCTGCTGGCCATCGCCCTGGTCCTCATGATCTGGCAGCCGGGGGCCTGACGGCCGACGCCCCGGGCGCCGCCATCGGGCCGCTCGCCACCGGGGTGCGGATCAGCCCGGCACGAGGGTGAACGCCGAGCCCGGACCGGTGCCGGCATCGGCCGGACCGGCCTCGCCGACCGGGGGGACCGGCCCGACGAAGGCGGTGGCGTCGACCACGATCTCGACGGCGGCCGAGGCCGGACCGCGATTGTCGGCCGAGACGATGTTGCCCGATGGGTCGGGCCACCCGGCGGCCACCCAACCCCGCTGCAACCAGAAGGTGTTGCGCTCGATGACGATCGGGTGGGGACCGAAGTCCTGGCGACCCTGGACCCGGATCGCCCGGGTGTTGGCGTGGAACCGGAAGCCCCACATGATGTTGTCGACGATCTCGACCCCACCGTGGCCGACCCAGATGGCGGCGTCGCTGGCGCCGGCCGCCCCGCTCAGGTTGTGGTTCCAGATCCGGTTGGCCCGCACGACGACCCGATCCAGCTCGTCCGGCCGGGGGTTGGGGGCGTTGTGGACGTAGTGGGCGGAGATGGCCCCACCGTCGATCGGGGCGACGTCGTGGATGAGATTGCCCTCGACGACGATCTCCCTGGTCCCGGGCTTGATGTCGACCGCTTCGGCCGTGGTCAGGGAGATCTCGTTGCCCCTGACGGTCACGTGCGACGTCTCGTCGACCCACTCGGTCGCCCCGTGCCCCAGGTAGATGCCCTCGCCGAACCGAGCGGTCAACAGCCCCGTCGAGCGGACCACGTTGCCCTCGATGAGCACGTGGGAGCTGGGGGCGTGGGTCGTCAGGTGGCCACCGACATGGATGCCGACGTAGCCGACCGCCTCGACGGTGTTGCTGGCCAACCGCAGCGGGGCCTCGGCCGAGCCGTGGCACTGGAGGCACCGGATCCCGTACTGGCCATTGCGAATCGACAACCCGACGGCGTGGACGTGATCGACGTACCACAGGTTGAGGGCCGCCAGGTTGCTGCCGTTGTCGATCCCCCCGCCGTCGAGCCACACCCCCGGATCGGCGGTGATCACGATCGGGGCCGACGCTGTCCCGTCGGCCCCAGCCGCAGCGCCGCCGTCGTTGTCGCCCCGGTAGGTGAGGGGGCCGGTGATCGTGGCCGTCAGCCGGATCACGTCGCCCGGGCGGGCCGCCGCCACCGCAGCCGCCCACTGCTGGTGGGTGGCGACCCGGTGGGTGGTGCCCGGTGGGACGGTGGTGGTCGTCGGCTCCACGACCACCGGCGCGGCCTCCGAGGACGGCGACCGGCCGTCGCGGGACGAGGCGCCGGCCTCGGTCGGCCCCGGGCCGGTCGGGGCTTCCGACGATGCGCCGTCGACCACCTCGGGTCGAGGGGTCCCCTCGGGTTCGGCCGCCTCGGGAAGGTCGTCCTCGACGGTGACGGTGGTCGTCGAGTCGTCGGTGGCGGTCAGCTCCGCCGAGGGCGAGGAACGGAGGGCCATGGTCGCCACCACCCCGACGAGGGCGACCACCACGGCGGCACCGGCCACGACCGGCCACCGTCGCCGGGCACGGGGCTCATTCCCAGCCTCGTCGGCGGGTGCGGAATCGACGTCCATCTTTCTCCCTTGGGTCGCTACCCGTCGGAGCCGAAGTGGAATGCGCCAACGTCCACCCGACCCGGATCCCGAGGCTGGCCCTCGAGGTCTCGGTCGAGCCACACACCGTAGTCGACGCCCTGCCCGATGATGAGCGATCCCTCCCCCGGCCGGAAGTCGGCGATGTCGGGGTCGGTCGACGGGCCGACGAGACCCGGATCGTCGACGGTGACCAGGTCGAGGGGGCTGGCCGAACCCGATGGGCTGTCGGTGACCATCACGTTGCCGGCCGACTCGACGTCGATCGCCTCGAAGACCCGGAAGTCGAGCACCCCGGGCCGACTGATGGCCAGGTTGTTGAGCACCCGAACGTCGGTGGCGTACGTGACCCCGATCTCGGTCGGGGCGGAGTGGAGCTCGGTGGTCCGCCCGTTCCAATAGGAGGTGTTGAACACGACGTCGACGTGGTGGGCCTTGGTCACGAGGATCCCCCGGCCGCCGTTGTCGAACAGGAGGTTGTTGGCCACCAGGAACCGGCCGGTGTACCCGAAGTCCCGGGATTCGTCGATGATGATCCCGTTGCCGTCGGTGATCCGATCCTCGCCCGGGTGCCACATCGAGTAGACCCGGTTCTCGTTGCGGTAGGCGACGTTGCCGATGATCCGGTCGTGGTACCCGTCGGGTCCGGCCTCCTGGCCCCAATCGCGGGAGTGCCAGAGGCTGATCCCGCTCCCCTGCTCGGTTCCCCAGAAGCTGTTGTCGTGGACGACGTTGCCGATGATGTCGAGGTTCGACGACTCGACGCCGGAGATGCCGCCGACCGGCATGTCGGACACGGTGTTGTGGACCAATCGAACGTGGTGGCTGTTGCGAACCACCAGGCCCCACCCGTACGGGTTGTCGGGACCGAACCCCTCACCCCGGACGGTCAGGCCCCGGACCTCGACGTAGTTCGCCTTCACCACCAGACCGTTGCCCTCGGTCGGGACGATCAGCGGCTCGTGGCCGGGGGCCGCCGCCACGTGGACCCACTCGTCGGGGGTTCCGTCGACCCGGACGACGAACATGGCCGGCGGCTCGGCCATCGGACCCTGGTAGGTGCCGTCCATCAGGTACAGGGTCTGGCCCGGTTCGAGGCGGTCGAGCGACTCCTGGAGATCCTGCCACGGCGACGCCATGGTCTGGCCGTCGTTGCCGTCGTCACCGGTCGTGGGTGACACGTACAGCGAGTCGGGGTCACCCTCGACCGGCTGATCGGGTGAGGAACCGAACGACGCGTCGTCGCTCAACACCAGCAACGCCTGCCGGTCCGGGGGCACGGTGATCTCGACCACCGGCCCGGCGAGCGAGAGGTCGGGCGCGTCGAGCACCTCGGGTCGGTTACGGATCGTCCAGATCCATCCGCCGGCGGCGACCAGCGCGATGAGCAGCACGAAGGAGGTGCCGAGAACGAGCGTCCTCGGCCCAGGCGGGACCTTCATCGGGGTGATCGTAGCGGTCCGGCCGCCGCCCCCGACCGGGGCAACCGCCCTATCCCGGTTCGTCAAGCGCCCTGGTGATGGTGCCGATGGAACACCATGCAGGACCACCCCGTCGGCGCCCAACGGGCCCGGATCGCCGCCGCCGCAGCGTCGCTGTGGGTCATCGTCGTGGCGATGGTCGTGGTGTTCGGCGACCGGTCGGCCGACGACGCCCACCCCGAGGGGACCGACGACGCCCGGCCGGTCGTGGCACCGGTCGCCGGCGGCACCACCCACCACGTCGCCACCGCCCAGCAGTGGACGGCGGCGGTGGCCGCGGCCCGGCCCGGCGACGTGATCCGCCTGACGGCCACGATCTCGGAGCCGTTGACCTACCGGGGCGACAACGACGGGGGCACGGCGACCGGATCCGACGGGACGGCGTCGGCCCCGATCGTGATCACCGCCGACGCCGGGGTCTGGATCGACGGAGGTGGCGTCGACAACAGCCACAACCTGGCGGTGCTCAACCTGTGGTACGTCGATCACGTCCACGCCGTCGGGTTGTCGATCCGCAACGGCCAGTACGGGATCCGGTGCCTCCAGTGCCACGGCTCGGCCGAGGCCCCGCTCCGGATCGCCGACAACCGGGTGACCTCGGTGGGCTACGTCGGCATCCACGTCGGCGGCCACCTCAGCACGCACGCCCCGAGCTCTCACGTCACGATCGACAACAACCTGATCTCGGCCACCGGCCGCAAGACCCCCGAGTTCGGCGAGGGCATCTACCTCGGGCACGGCGGCACGGAATGGGTCGACGAGACGTCGAACATCATCGTGAGCCGCAACGACGTCTCCCACACCACGGCCGAGGCCATCGACATCAAGCCGGGGACCCGGGAGATCGTCGTCGAGGACAACCTGCTCCACGAGATCGCCCCGATCTACGGCGGGGCCATCTCGGCCCACTACGTCCACATCCTCCCCAACCCCAAACCGAGCGAGCTCGACCGGGTGGTCATCCAGCGCAATCGGATCTGGAACCACAACCTGAACGGAGCCCACCTGGCCAGCGACGCCGCCATCTGGGTCGGCCACGGCGGGGTCGAGATCCTCGACAACACGGTCTGGGGCTTCCGCATCCACTACAACACCCGAGGGGTCCGGGTCCAGGGTCGCCAGAGCTTCGGGCCCCACCCGATCCGTATCGAGGGGAACACCTTCTGGTTGGAGCGGGCCTGGGTGACCGCCGGCTACCCCGACCCGTCGCCCAACGTGGTCTCGTCCGGCAACCGGGGGCCGGCCGGCACGACCGCCGAGATCACGGTGACGGCGGCCGACTTCGTCGGGCCCATCCCGGCCATCGGGTCGGGGGGCGCGGCCGACGCCGGCTCCGGCCCCGGCTCCGCCCTGGCGCTCGTGGTCGCTCCGGCGTCGACCGGGGAGTACGGCACGCCGGGGACCACGGTGTTCCAGGAGGTCCCCGCCACCGCGTCGACCGAGCAACCACCGCCGGTCGAAGCACCGCCGGTCGACGAGCCCTCGACCGACGCACCCCCGATCGATGATCCGGCCGGCGGTGACCACCCGGCCGACGCGCCGATCCCGACCACGATCGCACCTCCGGTGACCGAGCCACCGGTGACGGACGCACCGCCGACGACCGAGCCACCGGCCACGACCGCAGCGCCGACGACCGAGGCACCGGCCACGACCGCAGCGCCGACGACCGAGGCACCGGTGATGGAGGCTGCGGCGGACACCGTCGGGGCCGAGGTCGGGGTCGGGGCCGACGGGGTCGGGGTCGGGGTCGGAGCCGAGCTGGGCCCGGGGCTCGTCGATCCGACGCCGGACGCGACCGCGGCCGTCCCGATGGCCGCGGCGGCGCCGATCGGCGGTCCTGTGGCCGTCACCGGACGACTGCTGGGGGCGCTGACGAGCCTGCTCTCATCGGCCGGGGCGAGCCCGGCCAGCGCGGCGGCGGTCGCTGCGCTGACGGCGCACCAGCCCTGAGCGCCGCCCTCAGCGGGCGGCGATCTTCAACCGGTTGGCCTCGGTGGCGTGGGAGATCTCGTTCGACAACCCCAGCGCGGCCCGATGTTTGAGGTGGCTCCCGACCGAGAGCACGGCCACGGCGAACATCGCCCAACCGAGGTAGTCGGACTGCACCCCCGACTCGGTCACCGACACCAGGGTGGCGATCGTCAACATCACCAGCGGCCACAGGCCGATGGGACCGGACACGATGGCCACGATCCGAATCGCCCCGACCAACGATCGTCCGAAGAGCCAGCCGAACAGGACCACGCCGACCAGGCCCAACTCGAGCCAGATCTGCAGCAGGGCGTTGTGGGCATCGCCCGGCTCCCACCCGCTCTGGATCCAGACCTCATGGACCGGGCTGAAGTAGCCGCCGAAGGCCGCCGCCCAGCCGTGACCGACGAACGGCCGCTCGAGGGCGACGGCGGCCAGCGACTCCCAGAGCGGGATCCGGCCGGTCAGCGAGACGTCCTTGTCGAGCCATCGGGCCAGCACGTCGAGGTTGGCGGTGGCAAACGCCAGGGAGAACAGCCCGCTCCCCGCCAGGCTGAGGAAGACGGCGCCGGCCAGGGTCCGCCGGCTGCGGAACTTCTGGTAGACGACCATCAGGATCACCGGCAGGAAGCCGGCGACCAGCATCGTCTTCGACTCCGAGCCGAGGATCAGGGCGGCATGGACCAGCGCCGCCCCGCCGAAGACGGGACGGAGCCATCGGGCGTTGAGAGCAGCGATGACCAGCGTCGATACGGCCAAGGCCCCGACGTACCCCAGACCGTTCTTCTGGGGAAAGACGCCGGTGAACCGGTTGGCGCCATCGACCCCGTACTCGGGGTACAGCACGATCCAGGTCACGTTGATGACGGCGCTGACGACGAACATCCAGGCCAACAGGTCGACGATCTCGGCCAGGGCGAACCGGACGACGAGGTAGACGGCCAAGCCCGTGACGGCGATGAACATCACGGACCGCCGGAAGCTCTCGGACGGATCGGCCGACCAGAACACCGACAGGAAGGTCAGGACGGTGAAGGCGAACACCGACAGCTCCGACCGGATCAGGTCGACGATCACGTCGACGCTACCGACGATCCGGCTCAGGGCTAGGGCGATCAGACCCAGCTGGACGATCACCGCAGCGCTGTTGGAGTAGTCGGCGTCGATGTCGTCGACGGTCAACGACCAGGCGTTGGGGGTCTGGTGATAGAGGATGAAGGTGGCGGCGACGACCAGGATCCGCTCGAGCAGGCCAGGCCGGTGGACGGGCGCCGCGGGGGGCGCCTCGGCGGCCAAGGTCCCGGAGCCGTCGACGGCGTCCTCGCCGACCCATGGGGTGCGAACATCGAGGACCGACACGAATCAACCCTCCGAACGAGGAATGTAGACGCACGTCCATCTAGCTATATTCATGGCGGATCTTCCCGATCAATTGACTAAATAGAATCGAATCCGCCCGAACCAATTCGTTAGTAGATCAGGAATTCCCCCGAACGAGATGCATCCAACACATCGAGTTCGAGGCGTTGGGTAGATCCACCCCGAGCGCGAGCCGGACCCGGGCCGTCTGGCTCGACGACCCGTCGCCGAACCAAGATCGTCGGGTGGATGTCGGCGTGCTCCAGTTCTTCGGATGGCCGGCCCGGTCGATCCCGATCGAGTCGGTCTACGACCGAGCCCTCGAACGGATCGAGATCATGGACCGGACCGGGTACGACGCGGTCTGGCTCGCCGAGCACCACTTCAACGCGTTCTCGGTGTGCCCGTCGGTGACGATGATGGGAACCCAGGTGGCGGCCCGAACCGAGCGGCTCCGCATCGGAACCGCCGGCACCCTGGCCGGCCTCCACCACCCCCTCCATCTGGCCGAGCAGTTGGCGTTCCTCGACGTGTTGTCGAACGGTCGGCTCAACTGGGGAGCGGCCCGTGGCTTCGACGCCACCGAGTTCCGGGCGTTCGGCGTCGAGAACGACCAGAGCGCCCAGCGATTTCGGGAGAACGTCGGGGCGATCCTGGCCGCCTGGAGCTCGGAGCGGGCATCGTTCCAGGGTCGGTTCGTCGCGTTCCACGACGTCGAGCTCCTGCCGAAACCGGTCCAGCGACCTCGGCCGCCGACGTGGATGGCGGTCAGCTCACCGGCCGCCATCGAGTGGGCGGCCACCGAGGGGTTCCCGATCCTCATGGACCCCCACAGCTCCCACGACGAGATCGGCCGCAAGCGCCGCCTGTGGGCCGACACGATGGACGGGGCCGGCCACGACCCGCTCGACCACCCGATCCCGGTCGCCCGTCTCCTGGCCATCGCCCGAACCGACGACGAGGCCGAGGCCATCGCCCGCCGGGGCGCCTCGTGGATGCTCGGCTCCTACGTGTCGAACCCGGCGAACGTCGTGGCATCGATCTCGATGGACGGCCGCCCACCATCCGACCCCGTCGATCCCGTCGAGCGCTACGTCGACGAGGTGATCGTCTGGGGCTCGCCGGCCAAGGTGATCGACGAGCTGACCGAGCTGGGCGAACGGCTGCCGCTCGACTACCTGATGGCCGCCCCGCTGAGCGGTGACACGTTCTACCTGCTGACCGACGAGGTCCTCCCGGCCGTCGCCACGATCTGACGGCCCCGCTGGGCGATCACGCCAGCAGGGCGTAGACCATCGAGTCGGCCAGGGCCTGCCACGAGGCTTCGATGATGTTCTCGCTGACCCCGATCGTGCTCCAGTACCGCTCGCCGTCGGTGGCGTCGATCAGCACCCGGGTCACCGCCCCGGTCCCCTCACCGGAGTCGATGATGCGAACCTTGTAGTCGACCAGGCGGACGCCGTCGAGGGCCGGGAACCGGCCTTCGATCGCCCGGCGGAAGGCGGCGTCGAGGGCGTTGACCGGGCCATTGCCCTCGCCGGTGGCCACGATCCGGTCCCCGTCGATGTGGAGCTTGACGGTCGCCTCGGTCTCGACGCCGTCGTAGTGGCCGAGCGGGTTCTGCTCGGCGGCCCGGGTCGTTCCCGGCCGATGCTCGACCATGACCCGGAACGACTCCAGCTCGAAGAAGTCGTTGACCCAGCCCCCGGCGCGGCGCATCAACAGTTCGAGCGAGGCGTCGGCGGCCTCGAAGTGGTACCCGGCGTGCTCCAGCTCCTTCAGCTCGGCCAGCACCGTCTTCATCTGGGCCCCGTCGAGCTCGATCCCCAGCTCCTTGGCCTTGAGCTCGATCGTCGCTCGACCCGACAGGTCGGAGACCAGGAACCGGGTCCCGTTCCCGACCAGGGCCGGGTCGACGTGCTCGTAGGCGTCGGGCCGGCGGGCGATCGCCGAGGTGTGGAGGCCGGCCTTGTGGGCGAAGGCCGACACGCCAACGTAGGGCTGTTGCGACATCGGCGGCAGGTTGACCAGTTCCGCCACATGGTTGCTGACGGCGGTGAGCTGGGCCATCCCCCCGTCGGGAAGCGTCCGGATCCCCATCTTCAGGGTCAGGTTGGGGACGAACGTCGTCAGATCGCAGTTGCCGGTGCGCTCGCCGTAGCCGTTGATCGTGCCCTGGACATGGGTCGAGCCGGCCCGGACCCCGGCGACGGCGTTGGCCACCGCACATCCGGTGTCGTTCTGGGTGTGCATCCCGACCACCAGCTCGGGGAAGAGCTCGACCGCGGCCCTGGTCGCCCCCTCGACCTCGTGGGGGAGGGAGCCGCCGTTGGTGTCGCAGAGGACGAGGGCCTCGGCGCCGGCGGTGGCCGCCGCCTCCAGGGCCCGGAGGGCGAACTCGGGATTGCGCTTGTACCCATCGAAGAAGTGCTCGAAGTCGACGAAGACCCGACGCCCCTCACCGACCAGGTAACGGACCGAGTCGGCGATCATCGCCACCCCCTCGTCGAGGGTCGTGCGCAGCGCCTCGAGCACGTGGTAGTCCCACGACTTGGCGACGATGCAACAGATCGGGGTCTGGGCCCCGAGCAGGTTGGCCAGCGTCTCGTCGCTGTCGACCTTGCCCTTGGGACGACGGGTCGACCCGAAGGCGACCAGGCTGGAGGTGGTGAGCGACAGCTCGCCGGCGGCCGCCCGCCGGAAGAACTCGTCGTCCCGGGGGTTCGATCCCGGCCAACCGCCCTCGATGTAGTGGACGCCGAGGAGGTCGAGCTGCTCGGCGATGCGGAGCTTGTCGTCGGCGGTGAGGGCGATCCCCTCGAACTGGCTCCCGTCCCGGAGGGTGGTGTCGAAGATCTCCACCGCCTCGGGCCACGCCGGATCGCGCTCGCCGAGGCGGGTGATCGTCATCGATTGGTCGGCCGTCGCCGTCACGTCATCGCTGGTCATCTCGTCACTGCCTGAGGTGGTGGTGGGGTCGGTCCGGGTCGTGGCTCAGAGCCGCTCGATCACCGCGTCGGCGATGGCCGAGGTGGAGCCCTCGGTGCCGGCGGCGGCCTCGCACGCCTTGGTGATCCGGGCTGCGGCGCCCTCCTCGCCCAGGAAGTCGAGCATGAGCGCTCCCGACAGTATGGCGGCGATCGGGTTGGCCTTGGCCTGCCCGGCGATGTCGGGGGCCGACCCGTGGACCGGCTCGAACATCGAGGGACCGGTCCGGTCGGGGTTGAGGTTGGCCGACGATGCGAGGCCGATGCCGCCCGAGACCGCACCGCCGAGGTCGGTGAGAATGTCGCCGAACAGGTTGTCGGTGACGATGACGTCGTAGCGGGAGGGGTTCTCGACGAAGTAGATGCAGGCCGCGTCGACGTGGTTGTAGGCGGTGGCCACGTCGGGGTACTCGGTCGCCACCTCGGTGAAGGTCCGCTCCCACAGGTCGCCGGAGAACGTGAGCACGTTGGTCTTGTGGACCAGGGTCAGGTGCTTGCGTCGACGGGAGGCGAGGTCGAAGGCGTAGCGCACGCACCGCTCGACGCCCATCCGGGTGTTGACCGAGCCCTGGGTGGCGATCTCGTGCGGCGTGCCCTTGCGCAGGAAGCCGCCCTCGCCGGCATAGGTGCCCTCGGTGTTCTCCCGGATGACGATGAAGTCGTGATCGGGAGCGACGAAGGGCCGCTGGTTCACGTACAGGTCGAGCTCGAACCGCATCTTGAGCAGGAGACCCCGCTCGATGACCCCGGGCGGCACCTCGGGTGTGCCGACCGCCCCGAGGTAGATGGCATCGAGCGACCGCCACTCGTCGAGCGTGGCGTCATCGAGCACGGTTCCGTCGGCGAGGTAGCGGGCGCCGCCCAGGTCGTAGTCGACGGTGTCGAGGGCCACGCCGGTGGCCTCGATGACCCGGAGGCCCTCGGCGATCACCTCGGGGCCGATGCCGTCGCCGCCGACGACTCCAACGCGATAGCTCATGGTCTCAGACTCCCCCGGTCGATTGCTGGAGGGTCACCCTAACCGGCTCAAGTCTGCTCGCCGAGCGGTCGACAACCTTCCCGGCGGAAGGGGCACGGATGGGTCCTCGAGATCAGTACGACTTCAGCACGGCGGAGATCCCGGCCGAATGGTATGAGGCGGCGGCCGACGCGCCCGAGCCGGTGCCAGGGCGGCTGACCCGGTCCAAGCTGCCGGGCGGCCTGCCCCTCGGGCAGCAGTACAACGCGTTCAGCGCGGTCATGATCACGATCGTCCTCTCCGGCGTGTCGACCTACGCCTGGTACGTGGCGGAGGCGGGCTCCGATGCGTCCTATCCGTGGATCCCGGTCGTCATCGGCGTCGTCATCGCCCTGTCGCTGCGGTTCGCCGGCGGGGAGGCCGAGCACCGCCTTCGAGCCGCCATGGCCTTCGGCTTCTACCTCGTCACCGTGACGGTCTCGCTGCTCCTGATCGGCCGGGCCGACTACCTCTCGCTCTACGGGTCGACGCCGTCGCCGGCCGACATCGAGCAACAGCTCCGGTTCGGGCGGCTCGCCGACCCGCTGATGGTCGGTGGTCTGGTGATGGGTGCGGTGGCTACCGCCCGGTTGAGCTACCTCCTCCGCCACCGCTGATCGGCCGAATCGGACACCGGTCGGCGCTAGCCTTGGCCGGATGCCCGAAGCACAGAAACTCTCGAGAGAGGCGTTCGACCGGCTCCAGGCGGAGTATGACGACCTGACCACCCGAGGCCGGATCGAGATCGCCAAGAAGATCGAGGCCGCCCGGGAGTTGGGCGACCTGTCGGAGAACGGCGACTACCACGCGGCCAAGGAAGAGCAGGGCAAGATGGAGGGCCGGATCGCCCACCTGTCGGGCCTGATCGACAACGCCGAGATCGTGGCGGTCGACCTCGACGGCGACCGGACGGTCCAGGCTGGGTGCGTCGTCTCTATCCGGTTCCCGGGAGACGACGACACCGAGAAGTACCTGATCGGCTCGATCGAGGAGCGGCGGGAAGACCTCACCGTCATGTCGCCCGGCTCCCCGCTGGGCCAGGCCCTGATCGGGGCGGCTCCCGGCGAGACCGTGACCTTCGAGGCACCCAACGGGCCCCTCGACGTCGTCGTGGTCGACATCGAGGCCTGACCCGGCCGACACCCCCGCCGCACTCCTTCCCACCCGACCAGGCCGATCAGCCGACGCGACCGAGCGGCCGCCCACGAGAGGACCCGACCCGTATGGCCAACGAAGCCCGTACCCTCGCCGAGAAGGTGTGGGACGACCACGTCGTCCGCCGCGGTGCCGATGGCGAGCCCGACCTGCTCTACATCGACCTCCACCTCGTCCACGAGGTGACCTCCCCCCAGGCCTTCGACGGTCTCCGGCTGGCGGGCCGCAAGGTCCGCCGACCCGACCTGACCGTCGCCACCGAGGACCACAACGTCCCCACCGAGAACATCGATGCGCCGATCGCCGACCCGATCAGCGCCAAGCAGGTCGAGACGCTGCGGGCCAACACCGCCGAGTTCGGCATCGTCAACCACGAGATGGGTTCGGCCGGTCAGGGCATCGTCCACGTGATCGGCCCCGAGCAGGGCCTGACCCAGCCGGGCATGACGGTGGTCTGCGGCGACTCCCACACCGCGACCCACGGGGCGTTCGGCTCGATCGCCTTCGGGATCGGGACCAGCGAGGTCGAGCACGTCCTCGCCACCCAGACCCTCCCCCAGGTCCGACCGAAGATGATGGCGGTCACCGTCGATGGCGAGTTGGCGCCCGGCGTGTCGGCCAAGGACGTGATCCTGGCCGTCATCGGCCGCATCGGAACCGGGGGCGGCATCGGCCACATCATCGAGTACCGGGGCGAGGTCTTCCGGAACCTGTCGATGGAGGGCCGGATGACCGTGTGCAACATGTCGATCGAGGCGGGGGCCAAGGCTGGTCTCATCGCCCCCGACGACGTGACGTTCGCCTATCTCGAGGGGCGTCAGCACGCCCCGACCGGCGCCGCCTGGGAGGCGGCGCTCGACGCCTGGCGCCAGCTGCCGACCGATCCCGGTGCGACGTTCGACACCGAGGTCGTGCTCGACGGCTCGGCGATCGGCCCCCAGGTCTCGTGGGGGACCAACCCCGGCCAGGTGATGGCCCTCGACGCCGCCGTCCCCGCCCCCGACTCCTTCGACGAGCCCGGCCTCCGGGACGCCGCAGCCCGGGCCCTCGACTACATGGGGTTGACCGCTGGCACCCCGATGCGGGAGGTGGCGGTCGACACCGTGTTCATCGGGTCGTGCACCAACAGCCGCATCGAGGACCTGCGGGCCGCGGCGGCGGTGGCCGACGGCCGGACGGTTGCGTCGGGCGTCCGGACCCTCGTCGTCCCCGGTTCGGCCGCGGTCAAGGCCCAGGCCGAGGCCGAGGGCCTCGACCGCATCTTCACCGCCGCCGGGTTCGACTGGCGGGAGCCGGGGTGCTCGATGTGCCTGGCGATGAACCCCGACAAGCTCTCGCCCGGCGAGCGGTCGGCGTCGACCAGCAACCGCAACTTCGAGGGCCGGCAGGGCCGAGGGGGCCGCACTCACCTCGTGTCGCCGGAGGTGGCGGCGGCGACCGCCATCGCCGGCCGCTTCGCCGCCCCGACCGACCTAGCCTGAGGAGCCCGATCCGATGCAACCCGTCCGAGTCGTCACCGGGACCGCGGTCCCGCTCGACCGATCCGACGTCGACACCGACCAGATCATCCCCTCCGACTGGCTGAAGCAGGTCGAGCGAACCGGCTTCGAGAAGGGCCTGTTCTCCGAGTGGCGGGACGATCCCGGTTTCGTGATGAACGACGAGCGCTTCGCCGGCGCTTCGATCCTCATCGGCGGACCCAACTTCGGGGTCGGCTCCTCCCGGGAGCACGCGGTGTGGGCCATCCAGCAGTCCGGCTTCCAGGCCGTGATCTCGCCCCGGTTCGGCGACATCTTCCGCAACAACTCCACCAAGAACGGCCTCGTGCCGGTGGTCGTCTCCCCCGAACTGGGACGACGGCTGCTCGACGAGGTCGATGCCGACCCGACGCTGGAGCTGACGATCGACGTCGATCGTCGCCTGCTCGAGGCCCCGGCCCTCGGGATCTCCGAGCCGTTCCCGCTCGACGACTCGACCCGGGAGCGGTTCCTGGAGGGCCTCGACGACATCGGGATCAGCCTCCGGCACGAGTCGGCGATCGACCGCTTCGAGGCGGACCGGGTCGCCTGGCTTCCATCGGTGTGACCCGCCCGTGGAGCCGGTCGACCCGGGTCGTTGCCAGTGGCCGACCCGAGGGGGTCGGCGCGCCGCTGAGCGCGCCGATCGTGGCCGCCTCGACGTTCCGTTCCGACGGGTCCTCCCCGTACGCCCGCAGCGATGCGGGCACCGAGACGTGGCGGGCCTTCGAGACCTTCGCCGGCGACGTGGAGGGCGCCGAGGCGATCTCGT
The DNA here is from genome assembly GCA_965262175.1 of Acidimicrobiales bacterium. Taxonomy (GTDB): domain Bacteria; phylum Actinomycetota; class Acidimicrobiia; order Acidimicrobiales; family SZUA-35; genus CADEDH01. The sequence continues at coordinate 1,151,937 of CBDHES010000002.1, forward strand.
TCGCCTCGGGGATGGCGGCCTGCTCGGCCGTGCTGTCCCTGGTGCCGGACGGGGGCCTGGTGGGGATTCCGGCCGACTGCTACCAGGGGGTGGCGGCGATCGCCACCGAGGCCGCGGCGAGCGGCCGGTGGCGGGTCCGCCGGGTCGACACCGCCGACACCGAAGCGTGGGTGGCGCTGGTCGCCGAGGCCGATCTGGCCTGGATCGAGACCCCGTCCAACCCGCTGCTGGCCATCGGCGACCTGGCGACGATCGCCTCGGCCCCCCGAGGCCGACGTGGCCTGGTGGTGGTCGACAACACCTTCGCCACCCCGCTCAACCAACGACCGCTCGATCTGGGGGCCGACGTGGCCGTCCAGTCGGCGACGAAGTTGATCGGCGGTCATTCCGACCTGCTCAGCGGTCTGGTCACGGCCCGCGATCCGGAGCTCCTGGCCCGACTCAACCGTCACCGGGGCCTCCACGGCGCCACCCCGGGAGCGCTGGAGTCGTTCCTGGCGTTGCGGGGAGCCCGAACCCTGGCCGTCCGGCTGGAACGGAGCCAGGCCTCGGCCGGTGAGCTGGCCACTCGCCTGGTCGCCCATTCGGCGGTCGAGGTGGTCCGCTACCCGGGGCTGGAGAGCCATCCGGGGCACGCCATCGCCGCCGCCCAGCTCGACGGGTTCGGCTCGATGCTGAGCTTCGACGTCGTCGGGGGCGGGCCGGCGGCCGAGGCGGTGTGCGCCGGCGTCGAGCTGATCAGCCACGCCACATCGCTCGGCGGGGTCGAGTCGACGATGGAGCGGCGGGCCGGGCTCGCCGGCCAGGAGCACCTGCCACCCGGTTTGATCCGCCTGAGCGTCGGCATCGAGGACGTCGAGGATCTGTGGGCCGACCTCGAGGCGGCCCTACCGGCGACGTGACCGCCTACCAGCGGAGTTCGTCGAGGGCGGTGCGGGTCGCGTCGGCGTACTCCGGGCGGGCCACCACCAGGCCCCGGACCATCGGTCGGGCCTTGTTGTAGACGATCTCGTCACCGTCGATGTCGGTCACGGTGAACCCGTGGGCGGCGGCCACTGCGGCCGGGGCGCAGACGTCCCATTCCCAGAGGCCGGTGGCGTGGACGTACACATCGACCGCCCCGCCGACGACGAGCATCGCCTTGACCCCGGCCGACCCGCAGGCGGTCAGCTCGGCCCCGAGCTCGTCGGCCACCGCCGCGGCGGCGTAGCCGGCCGAGCGGCCGGACACGACGATCGGGCGGTCCCGATCGGGACGTCGAGGGACGGTGGCGGCGGTCGTGGCGTCGTCGTCGGTGGCGAAGACCTGGTCCATCCCCGGAACGGCGACGGCGGCGGCGATCGCCCGGCCGGCGGAGACCAACGCCACGTGGACCGCCCACTCGATCGAGTCCCGGAAGGGGTAGTCGTAGGTGCCATCGAGCGGATCGACGATCCAGCACCGCTCGGCGGTGAGGCGGCGGCGATCCTCGGCCCCCTCCTCGGAGAGGAGGATGTCGGCCGGGCGGTGCTCGGCCAGGGCGGCGGCGATCAGGTCGTGGGCCAGCTGGTCGCCCCGGTCCCGCAGTGCCCACTGGCTGATCGAGCCGATGCTGCGATCGCGCAGGCCGACCAGGGCGTCACCGGCCCGCTCGGCCAGGTCCGCAGCGAGGCGGTGATCGTCGGGGTCGGGCGTCATGGGTCGATGGGGTCGTCGACCCGGGTCCACGAGGCCCGAACCGTACCCGGGTCAGGGTACCGCCCCCGGGCGAAGCCCCAGCCCCGAGCCCCCGGCCGCACCGCGTCACAGCGACAACCCCGCTCTCGCCGCCAACCCCAGCCCCCCGCCGCACCGCGTCACAGCGACAACCCACCCGGCCGCCGAGGACGGGAGCCAGTGCCGAGATCGGGCGCCGGGGCGTCGCTGGCATCGGCCATCGTCCATTGTCGCTACAACGCGGTGGCTGAGCAGTGACGACGTCGCCCCGGCCCGGCCCGGCCACGATCCCGGAGGGTGCCAGCAACCCGGAGGGGTGCCAGCAACCCGGAGGGTTGCCGGGAACCAGCATCGGACGGCGAACGTCATAGGATCGCCGCCACCCTGATCGGCAGGGTGACCGGGAACAAGGGATGACTCCGATGGACCTTCGTCTGCTGAGGGGCCTGGCGCCGGCGCTACTGGCCGGTCTCCTGGCCGTGACTGCCTGTACCGACTCATCCGGGACGGCGAGCGACCGCCCCGGCGGCCTCGACCCCGGCCGGGACGGGGTCGGCAACCCCGACGGCTCGGGGACCACCGATCTCACCTCCGACGACATCCTCCTGACGTCGGGCCTCGTGACCGTCGACGACTGCGACGCCCTCCTGGCCCGCATCCAGGACCACGCCTACGAGCGGGTCGGCCCCTACGGGTTCGATCTCGGGGGCCCGATCGCCGCCGAGGGTCGCTTCGCCTTCGAGGAGGACTTCGAGGCCACCGACGTTCCCGACGCCGCCGAGACCGCCGAGGTCGCACCGTCCACCGCGGCCGAAGGCGGCGAGTTCGCCGCCCCCCAGGCCGGCCGCGACGCCGCGGCCCCGGCGGCCGACGGCGACGACGCCGCCGCCGACGGCTCCGGGAACCTGGCCAGCACCGACGACGAGGGCTCGTTCTCCGAGACCAACAACCAGGAGCTCGGCGTCGACGAGGCCGACCTGGTCAAGACCGACGGGCGGTGGCTGGTCGCGGTGTTCGGCAACCGGATGCAGGTCATCGACACCACCGGCTCGACCCCGGAGCTGACCCGGACGATCACCCTGCCCGGCGACACCTACGGCGGCGAGCTGTTCCTCGAGGGCGACCGGGCCCTGCTGATGAGCACCGGCTGGACCGAGCGCCCGTTCCTCGACGCCAGCATCGATACCAGCTGGTACCCCGGCTCCCCGGTCGGCACGCTGATCGAGATCGATCTGGTCGGCGGCGACGTCGTCCGAACGCTGGAGTTCGAGGGGGGCTACCTCTCGGCCCGGGAGATCGACGGGACGATCCGGATCGTGCTGACCGCCTCCGGCCAGCGCCTGGCCTGGGTCTACCCGTCGAACCAGGGCGCCGAGGACGTGGCCCTGGAGGCCAACCGCCAGCTCATCGAGGAGTCGACGATCGACCACTGGCTCCCCACCTACCGGATCATCGAGGACGGCGACACGGTCACCGAGGGTCGCCTCGTCGACTGTGACCGGGTCCACCTGCCGAACGAGTTCGCCGGATTCGGGTCGCTGGTGGTGTTGACCGCCGATCTCGCCGACGGCCTCGAGATCCGAGACTCGCTCTCGGTCTTCACCGACGCCCAGACCGTCTACGCCTCGACCGACATCGTGGCGGTGGCCAGCCCTCGCTGGCCGTTCCTCACCGACACCGGTGAGTTCGCCCCCGAGGCGAGCGACTACCGGACCGCGGTCCACACCTTCGACATCACCGACCCCGACCGGGCCAGCTACATCGCCTCGGGCTCGGTTCGGGGCCACCTCCTGAACCAGTACTCGATGTCGGAGTACGGCGGCTACCTGCGGATCGCCACCACCGACGGCGACCCGTGGTGGGGTGCCGAGGAGCAGAGTGAGAGCTTCGTGACCGTCCTCGGCGCCGACGGATCGGTGCTGCGGGAGGTTGGCCAGGTCGGCGACCTGGGTCGGGGTGAGCAGATCTTCGCCGTTCGGTTCTACGGCGAGACCGGCTACGTGGTCACCTACCGCCAGATCGATCCTCTCTACACCATCGACCTGTCGGATCCGGCCAACCCCCGGGTCCTGGGCGAGCTGAAGATCCCCGGGTTCTCCAGCTACCTCCATCGCATCGACGATGAGCACCTCCTCGGCGTCGGCACCGACGGCGACTTCGAGGGTCAGACCGACGGGGCTGCGGTGCAGCTGTTCGATGTCGGCGACCTCTCCAATCCCGAACTGATCGCCAAGGTCCGCTTCGATGACGTCATCGGCGTCGGCGGCGGCGACACCTACACCCCGGTCAGTTGGGACGCCCGAGCCTTCACCCTGTGGGGCGACGTGGCCCTCATCCCCGTCGAATGGTGGCGCTACGACGAGACCGGCGGCTTCCAGGGCGAGGAGCAGGGCGCCGCGGTCGTCCTCGTCCGTGTCGGCGACGACGGCACGCTGACCCCGATCGGTCAGGTCAGCCACCCGATCACCCGGGAGTGCGAGTCGGGGGTCTACCTCGAGGAGGTCCCGGCCGACGAGCTGGTCGACCCCGCGACCGGTGAGCCCGAGGAGCCGTCGGGCGACGCCGAGGCCTCGTTCGTCGACGACGACGAGCCGGCGGCCGAGGTGCTGGTCCCCGCTCCGGACGAGTACTGCTTCACCTGGGCGCCGGCCATCCAGCGGTCGGTGATCATCGACGGCGACCTGTACACGGTGTCGGCGGCCGGCGTGCGGGTCAACGTCTTCGACGGTCTCGACGAGGTGGCCTGGATCCCCTTCGGCTGATCGGGCCGCCAGCCCACCGCTCCCCCGCTCGACGGCCCCGGTCCCCATCGTGGGGCCGGGGCCGTCGGCGTCAGGAGCGGATGTCGATCACGTCGACCGAGAGCACCCCGTCGCTCGCCCGGAGCTGCTCGACGACCGACGTGGGGACGGTGCCGGTGGCGGCGATGACCATCACCGCCGACTGGGAGTCCCGGGTTCGGCCGACGTCCATGTTGTCGATGTTGACCTCGGCGTCGCCGAGGATCGTCCCGACCCGACCGATGACGCCGGGTCGGTCGTCGTTGGAGACGATCAACATGTGGGGGCTCGGGGGCACGTCGATCACGTGCTGGTCGATCTCGACGATCCGGGCCTCGTCCCGCAGGCCGATCAGGGTGCCGGTCAGGCACCGGTGCTCGGCTCGCACCGTGAGCCGGTTGATGAAGTCCCGGGAGCGGGTGGCGCTCGACACCCGCAACTCGATCCCGTGCTCGGCCAGGAGCCCCTTGGCGTTGACGAAGCTGACCGGCTCATCGGTCAGCTGGCTCATGACCCCCTTGGCCGCCGCCAGCGGCACCAGCGAGCTGTCGAAGCCCCCGATCTCGCCCTCGAGCGCGATCTCCAGGCTGTTGCCGACGGCGTCGCGGCCCAGCGAGCCGATCAACGCCCCCAGCTTCTCGGCCAAGGGGAGGTAGGGCTCGAGGATCCCGGCCACCTCGGCGGCATCGATGTTCACCGCGAAGGGCACGAACGATCCCTGGAGGGCCAGGATGACCTGCTCGGCGATCGTGACCCCGGCCCGGTCCTGGGCCTCGGCGGTCGACGCCCCCAGGTGGGGGGTGACCACCACGTTGGGCAGGCCGAACAGCGGCGAGTCGGTGCAGGGCTCGGTGGCGAACACGTCGAGGCCGGCGGCGGCCACCTTGCCCGACGTCAACCCGTCGTGGAGCGCCGCCTCGTCGACGATCCCGCCCCGGGCCACGTTGATGATCCGGATCCCATCCCGGGCCTTGGCCAGGAACTCGGTCCCGATCAGGCCGACCGTCTCCGGGGTCCGGGCGACGTGGACGGTCACGATGTCGGCCCGGGCCGCCAGGTCGTCGAGCGAGACGAGCTCGACCGACATCTCCCGAGCCCGCTCGGCCGACACGTAGGGATCGTGGCCGATCAGCTGCATCCCGAACCCCCGAGCCCGCTCGGCGACCAGCTTCCCGATCCGGCCGAGGCCGATGATGCCGAGCGTCTTGCCCTGGAGCTCGATCCCGGTCCACTCCGAGCGCTCCCACCGGCCGGCCCGGAGGGCGGCGTCGGCCTGGGGCACGTTGCGGGCCTGGGCCAGGATCAGGGCCAGGGTCTGCTCGGCGGCCGACACGATGTTCGACTGGGGGGCGTTGACCACCAGGACCCCCCGCTTGGTGGCAGCGTCGACGTCGACGTTGTCGAGGCCCACCCCGGCCCGACCGACGACGACCAGGTCGGTCGCCGCTTCCAGCAGCTCGGCGGTCACGTCGGTCGCCGACCGGACGATCAGGGCGTGGGCGCCGACGATCGCCTCGGCCAGCTCGGCGGGCGACGACTTCAGGCGGACGTCGACCTCATGGCCGGCTGCCCGGAGGAGGTCGAGGCCGGCATCGGCGATCTTCTCGGCTACCAGGATGCGACTCATAGGACAAGAGCATCGCCACCGATCGGGCCGGCGACAATGCCCGGAGACGAAAACCACACCGTCCTTGTCGGAATTCGGCCCCGGCACCGTCGCATCGACCGGCGGCGACTACCGTGCGGCCATGGCTGATGTACCGGTCGTGATCATCGGGGCCGGGCTGGCCGGCCTGATCGCAGCCCGCCGCCTCGTCGAGCGGGGCGTCCCGCCGGGCGACGTGCTGATCGTGGACAAGGGCCGGGGGATCGGCGGTCGGATGGCCACCCGCCGCATCGACGGGGCCACCCTCGACCACGGCGCCCAGTTCTTCACGGTCCGATCCGACGACTTCGCCGCCGACGTGACCGGCTGGGTGGAGTCCGGCGCCGTCGTCGAATGGTGCCGAGGCTTCGCAACCGTCGATGGGTACCCCCGCTACCGGGGGGCGACCGGCATGACCGCCCTGCCCCGCCACCTGGCGGCCGAGCTGACCGGTGCCGGCGTCACGATCGCCACCGCCACCCGGGTCGCCTCGATCACCGCCGACGGCGACCGGTGGATCCTCGACTACACGACGGCCACGGGTGGGGCAGCCACCTCCGGGCCGGCGATCCGACCGGCCGACCGGGCCGGGACGATCCTGGTCACCGCCCCCATCCCCCAGACCCTGGAGCTGGTGGCGACCGCCGAGGACGCCCTCGACGGCTCGACCAGGGACGATCTGGCGGCCATGGCCTTCCACAAGGTCCTCGCGCTGCTGACGGTCCTCGACCGGTCGCCGGAGCTCCCCGAACCCGGAGCCCTCCAGCAGCCGGCCGATCCGACGTTCAGCTTCGTGGCCGACAACCAGGCCAAGGGAATCAGCGCCGAACCGGCCGTCACGTTCCACACCGCCCACGGCCTGTCGGCCGAGCTGTGGGACGCCCCCGACGACGAGATCATCGCCTCGCTCCGCCCCCGGGCCGCCGCGCTGGTGGCGCCGGCGTCGATCGTGGGGCTCCAGCTCCACCGATGGGGGTACTCGGGCCCGGTGGCGGCCCACCCCGACCCGTTCGTCACCCTGGCCCCGCCCCGGGATGGGCGGGGGCCGCTGATGGTGGCCGGCGATGGGTTCGGCGGGTCCAAGGTCGAGGGGGCCTACACCTCGGGTCGGTCGGCGGGCGAGGCGATGGCGGTGGGGCTGGTCGGCGGTTGAGCCGGAATGGGCCGGCCCGCCCCCCGGTTGGTGGGGGCGTGTCGGACTTCGTCCACCGGTGGCGTCGCCGGGCCGTGACCATCCCGGCGATGCTCGGGGCGACCGTCGTCGCCGTCGTCGGGTTCCCGCTCCTGGCCCCGGCCGCCGTGGCCTACGATCTGGTCCGGCTCCGTCGCCGGCTGCCGACCCTGCGGGTCTACCTCTTCGCCCTCCAGTACCTGGTCAACGACTCGGTCGAGATCGTGGCCATGCCGCTGCTGTGGGTTCGAGCCGGGTTCGGGACCCGAATCGGCTCCGAGGCCTCGATCGCCCGCCACGAGGCGCTCCAGTGGTGGTCGGTCCGGTTGCTGGTCGATCGGGCCGCCCGCCTCCTGGGCCTCCGGGTGAGGGTCGACGAGGCGTCGGCCGAGGCCCTGACCCCCGGTCCGGTGATCGTGCTGTGCCGCCACGTCAGCCTCTTCGACGCCTCGCTGGCCGGTCTCCTCTACCAGGAGCGGTCGATGAGGGTCCGGGGGGTGGTGATGGCCGAGCTCCTGGCCGATCCCGGGTTCGACCTCCTCTACGGCCGGTTGGGGTCGGTGTTCATCCCCCGCGACGACGGGCCCCGAGCGCTGGCCGCGGTGCGAACCATGACCGACGGGGCGGGGCCCGACACGGCGTACGTGATCTACCCCGAGGGCCGGCTGTACCGGCCCGACGTGCGGGACCGCCTCCTCGACCGGCTCCGGTCGTCGGACCCCGACCGGGCCGCCCGGCTGGCCTCGATCCGGCGCCTGCTCCCGCCCCGTCCGGGCGGCGTGCTCGCCCTGCTCGACGCCGTTCCCGAGGCCGACGTGGTCGTCGTCGACCACCGGGGTCTCGACCGGTGGCCGTCGGTCGGCGCCCTCGTCGATCAGGTGCCGGTCGACACCACCGTGGCCGTGACCGCCCGGCGGATCGACCGGGCGGCCATCCCGACCGGGCGCGACGAGCGGGTCGCCTGGCTCGACGAGCTGTGGCTCGACCTCGACCGGGCGCTCGTCGCCGACCTCGGCCCGGGAGCGCCCGTCGACGCCCTCGGACCCGACCGTCAGCCGTAGAGCAGGTACGGCTGGCGAAGGGCCCGGAAGGCCTCGACATCGGCCGCCCAGGCGGCGATCAGCTCGTCGGCCGACCGACCGTCGGCCAGGCCGAGGCGGAGCCGATCGGTGCCGGCCAGGAGGTCGAAGCCGTCGGGCCGGTCGATCAGCGGTGGATCGTCGAGTCCCAGCCCGTGGTCGCGGATGGCGACCAGGAGGTGGACCGCCACCGCCACCGGATCGATCGCCGAGCCGTCGTCACCCTCACCCCCGGGACCGGCCCCGGCCCCGGTCCCGGTCCGGGAGGGGTCGAAGGTGATGCGGACACCGGCGTTGACCGCGCCGGCGTGGGGCGGGTCGGGCACCGCAGCGCTCGGCTCGGGGACGAAGGTCACGGCGTCGAAGGTCACCCCCGGGAGGTCGAGCCCGGCCAAGGCTGCCACCACCGCCTCGGCGTCGAGGAACGGGGCCCCGATGGTGGTGAACGGCTCGGCGGTGCCCCGTCCCACCGACAGCGATGTGGCCTCGAACAGGACCGTGCCGAGGTAGGCATGGGCCGCTGCGGCGCTGGGGAGGCTGGGGCTCGGGGCAACCCACGGTCGGTCGAGGTCCTGCCAGCGGTGGTCTCGTCGCCAGCCGTCCAGCTCGACGATCTCCAGCTGGAGGTCGGCCAGTCCGGGAAGCCACCCCTCACCACGGATGGCCAACGCCAGCTCCCCGGCCGTGAGCCCGTGGACGGCCGGGATCGGGTAGAGCGACACGAACGATTCCTGGTCGACGTCGCGGCCGAAGCCGGCCACCGCGAGACCCCCAGCCGGATTGGGCCGATCGAGGACGACGAACCGGATGCCGGCGTCGGCCGCCGCCGCCATGGCCAGGCCCATCGTCGACAGGTAGGTGTAGAACCGTCCACCGACGTCCTGGAGGTCGAAGACCAGCGCGTCGAGCTCGGCCAGCATCTCGGGGGTCGGCGCCTGGCGCTGCCCGTACAGGCTGTAGACCGGGATCCCGGTGGCGGCGTCGATCCCGTCGTCGACCCCGGCCCCGGCTGGGAGATCGCCCCGGGGGCCGTGCTCGGGTCCGAAGGCGGCCACCAGCTCGACGTCGGCCGCGGCGGCCACCACGTCGAAGACCGGGACCCCGTCGACCATCGAGCCCTCGTTGGCGATCAGGCCGACCCGAAGACCGGCCAGGGAGGCGAACCCCTCGTCGACCAGGACCTCGGCCCCGACCCGGACCGGCGACGGCTCGCCGACCGCCGGCAAACCGGGCGACAGGTCGGAATCGGACGGACCGGGATCGAGCGCCGGCCCCTCCGTCGGTGCCGGAGCGGCCGATGCTAAGGTCGTTTGCCCAGCGGTTGTCGCCGACGTATCTGACCCCGTCGGACCCCCGCCGCACCCCGAACCCACCAGTTGGAGCAGCAGCAACAGCACGGTGGCGCCGAGGAGCACGGTGGGACGTGAGGCGACGTCAATGACGAGCACCCTCCGGAGACGGGTGCTCGGAATATTTTCTCGGTCGTCGGTCACGGTGTTCGAGGAGCCGTTCATCGCGCCTCTTGCCTGGTAGCGACGAGCGGTTGGACAACGTTCTTCATCAATCCCGATCCCTGTCGTCACAACTGGCGGTTGACAATCACGCTGTGTGACGTATTTTTGGCGTTGCTTGGGCAGGGCGCACTTCTTGGCGGTATGGGCGAGTCCAGACCTCACCACTCCCGAGAAAGACAACCGATGACAACCGAAGATACCGCTCGACGGGTCGCCGCACCTCTCTCCCGTCGGGCCGGAGGACTCGGTCCGCAGCGAGGAGCACCTCGTTGCTGATCAGTCCTTCTCCTCGACACGCCGCAGTCGAGATCGGTCCGCCCGCCGGGATAACCGGCAGGCTCGAAGCCGCTGGCATCCACTATGCCAACGGCCAGGCCGGTGCGCTCGTCGACCTCGACCTGGTCGCCGACCCCGGCACCATCACCCACGTCGCCGTTCACTCGGCAGCCGACGGGAGCACCCTGCTGGGCCTGCTGGTGGGCATGTACGCCCCCCATGCCGGGTCGATCAGCCTCGACGGCACCGACTACCGCGACCTCCCACCGGTCACGACCCGATCGCTCGTCGCCCTCGTCCTCAACGACCCGTGGATGATGGAGGGCACGATCGCCGACAACATCACCTTCGGCGACCCGGCCGTCAGCCGGGAACGGATCCTCACCGTGGCCCGCCTGGCCTGCGTCGATGAGCTCGCCGCCCAGTACCCCGAGGGCCTCGACGAGCCGATCGACCGCGCCAAGCTCTCGGCCGGCGATCGTCGACTGATCGCCCTCGCTCGGGTATTGCTCCGCGATCCCCGGGTGCTGCTCCTCGAGGATCCGATGGGCGGGCTCTCGGCCAAGGACGAGACCCGAGCCCTGAAGGCGCTCCGCCGAGCGGCCAAGGACCGGACGACGATCGTGACCTCCCAGACCTTCGACTCGTCGCGAAGCGTCGCCGACCAGCTCCTCCGGCTCGAGGCGGGACGGGTCACCGACCGGGACCCGTACGCCGCCGAGGTGATCGCCCCACCGGCGGCCGACCTCCGACCGGCCGGCGTGGTCGACGTCGGCCAGGAGCTCCCGGGCGGCTACACCGCAGCCGGCCTCCTCCGCCGATCGGTGTTCACCGAGAACTGGCTGGCGTGGCACGAGCAGACCGCCGACCTCGTCGACCTCCGGGTCCCCCGGTGGGCGTCGGCGATCGAGTCGGCCCGGGTCGAGCTGTCAGCCGAGTTCGAGATCGCCAACCGGCTCGACCTCCCCCGCCTCCCCCGCCCCCTGGCCGCCGACCTCGACGGTCCGATCCCCCACACCGTGTACGAGCGGGTCGAGGGCCACCTGCTGGTCCACCTCCTCTCGACCCGGTTGGCCGGCACCGAGATCCTCGACCCGGCCCAGATCGGCCACGACCTCGCCACGACGCTGGCCGAGATGCACGGCCGGGGTTACGCCCACCTCGACCTCGGTCTCGATGGGATCCGGATCAGCCCCGACGGGGCCGTCGTCGTCGACCTCAAGCGAGCGGGCCCGATCGGGGCTCGGCTCCCCCGGGGCGGTGAGCCCCAGCGACGGGGCGGCGTGGCCCCCGAGCAGCTGGCCGGCGAGCAGATCGCCCCGACGATGGACGCCTACGCCCTCGGCGCCCTGCTGTACCAGCTCACCACCGGGCGCCTCCTCCGCCGCAGCGAGAGGGTCTCGGCCGAGATCCTCGACGCCGCCGAGATCGACGATCGGCTCGGGTCGCTGATCATCGATCTGACCATCTCGACCCCCCAGGACCGGCCGGCGGCCCGCGTGGCCGCCGACCGGCTCCGTCCGCTCCTCCAGTCCGATCCCCCCGACGGATCGGAGGATGGCGACGTCCAGGCCGTCGACGAGCTCAGCGATCGTCGACGCACCCACCTCGGAACAGCGACCGAGGTGGCCAGCGCCTAGCCGTCGCCAACCGACTCACCTGCGAAGAAGCGAGCAACGTCGACGGCCAGTCGATCCGGTTCTTGCAGCGGTCCGAAGTGGGTGAGATCGGGATAGGAGACCAGTGTGAGGTGGGGGCGGTCCGCCGCCGCAGACACCACGGAATCAGCGGGCTCGCCCCCGTCTCCACTGGCTCCCAACACCACCGGCAACCTCAGCTCACCGAGCAGGGCTTCGGCCCCGGTGTTGTGGTGCTCGAAGACCGACGCCTCCTGGTCGGGTGCGCAGGCCAGCTCCACCGAGCCGTCGGGTCGATCGACGAAGCCGTGGGTCGCGTAGGCGGCCAGGACCCGGTCGTCGAGCAGGCTGAGCGGGAGACGGCTCCCGTATCGCTCGAGGACCTCGGCCCGTGAGTCGAACACCGCCCGACGACGCCGGGCCGCCTTGGCGATCTCCGGCGCCGCGTCACCGGTGTCGACGGGCCCAGCGGGGAACAGGATCGGTTCGAACAGCCAGGCCCGTTCGAACGTTCCCGGCCGGCGGTGTTCGGCGAACACGACCGCCGTGGCCCCCATCGAGTGGCCGACCACCCGGATCGGCGCCCCCGGGCCGACACCGCCGTCGGCTCGCAGCCAGTCGACGACGGCCGTCAGGTCATCACCGAAACCGGTCCAGACCAGCTCGACGCCGTCGGGGAGTGCGGTACGGCCGTGGGCCCGGAAGTCGAAGGTGATGCACCGGTAGGTCGCGGCCAGGGCCTCGACCATCGGATACCACACCCCGCCGCAGAAGCCGGTGGCGTGACACAGCACCACGACCGGCCGGTCGTCGCCCCGGTCGGGTCCGTGGTCGGTGACCGCCACCTCGACCCCGTCGGTCGACTCGACGGTGATCGCCGCCGCGGTCACAGGCCGACGGCCCGGTCGGGGGCGGCGATCACGTCGGCCGGGTCGAACCCGAAGACCCGACCGTAGAACCACAGCTCGACCTCGTAGGAGCGGATGATGTTGGCCGCCTGGCGGAAGCCGTGCTGCTCGCCTTCGTAGGTCTCGTAGGCGTGGGGCACGTCCTTGGCCGCCAGGGCAGCGACGATCGCCTCGGCCTGGCTGGGCGGGACGATCTCGTCTTCCAGCCCCTGGAGGACGAGCAACGGGCGGGCCAGCCGATCGACGTGGGTGATCGGTGAGCGCTCGATGTAGATGTCCCGCCGTTCCGGGTAGGGCCCGATGAGCCGATCGAGGTAGCGGCTCTCGAACTTGTGGGTCTCGGCCGCCAGCGCTTCGAGGTCGGCCACCCCGAACAGACTGGTCCCGGCGGCGAAGGCGTCGCTGACGATCAGAGCGGTGAGCACGGTGAACCCGCCGGCCGATCCGCCCCTGATCGCCATCCGTGCACCGTCCACGGTGCCATCGTCGGCCAGCCGCCGGGCGACCTCGACGCAGTCCTCGACATCGACGATGCCCCATGCGTCGTCGAGCAGCCGCCGGTACTCGGCGCCGAACCCGGTCGAGCCGCCGTAGTTGACGTCGGCCACGGCGAACCCCCGACTGGTCCAGTACTGGGCCCGGAGGTTGAGGGCCGGCGACGAGTGGGCGGTCGGCCCTCCGTGCCCCATGACCACCAGCGGCGGCCGCTCCCCGGCCGGGGCCTGGAGGCCGGGGGCCGTCGGCCGGTAGATCCAGGCGTGGGCCTCCCGGTCGCCGGACCCGGAGGCGTAGCGGAGCGGGGTGGCGGTGCTGAACCACGAGGGATCGATCCCGACATCGTCGGGTGGCCGGTGGGTCGCCACCACCGTGCCATCGAGGTCGAGCTCGACGATCTCGACCAGCGAGGTCGGGGTGGCGGCCTGGACGACGACGGTGCCCGAGTCGGTGGCGGCCAACGACTCGATCTCCACGTAGGGGGTCGGGATCTCGGTCGGCGTACCGGACGAGGCGGGGTCGACGACGGCCAGGTGGTCGGCCCCGTCGGTCGTCACGGCGACCACGAGGCGACCATCGGTCGTCTCGACCCACCGCTGGATGCCGAACACCCACTGCGGGCCTCCGATCTCGGCCCCGGTGAGGTTGGTGATCGGCTCGGCGTCGGTCCCGTCCGGCCCGCCGGGCGACCATCGGTGGAGGTTCCAGAACCCGGACCGGTCGGAGGAGAACACCAGGTCGCCGGCGGCGGTCCAGTCGGCGCCGTGGATGGCCTCGGGCTCCTCGGCCCCGGCGACGACCCGGATCGGGCCGAGCCGTCCCGGCCCCTCGACCGAGGCCACGCACAGCTCGGTGCCATCCCACGGCATGTCGGGGTGGGACCACCGGAACCAGCTCAGCCACCGACCGTCGGGCGAGAACCGGGGCCCGGCCACGAAGTCGGCCCGGGGCCCCGCTGCGGTGTCGGTCCCGATCTCGGCCGGTTCATCGTCCGGGCGGTCGGGGTCGATCGCCGCGAGATGGTTGACCGCTTCGGCTCCCTGGCCGTGGCGCTCGACGACGCAGACGACCCACCCGTCGACCGGGTGCTCCCGACCATCGGCGTACCGCCAGGCCGCCGGTTCGGGGGGCTCGGGGGTGATCGGCTCGGCGATCGCCGCGGCCGGGTCGGCCCCGTCCTCGACGTCGAGCCGGTAGAGCCGTTGATCGGCCCAGTTGGCGACGTAGAGGGCCCGCCGACCGAGCCACCATGCGCCGCCACCGTATTCGTGGACCCGGGTCCGGGCCGAGAGCTGGGCGGGGAGGGCATCGGACCGGGCACCGTCGGCGGCCCGGACGACCACGCTGCGAGCGCCCTCGGCGGGTCGCAGCTCCGACCACCACCGCTCACCGCCTCGGCAGGCGACCCCGCCGAGCCGGATCCCTCCGGCGGCGAGCACCGCCGCCGAGACCGGCGACGGCCAGGTGCCGTAGGGGGCGGTTCGGTTCGGAGCGCTGGTCGGCTCGCTCATCGGGCCGTGGCCAGCAGGTCGCCCAACCGGTTGAGGCCCTCGCCGAGATCGTCGTCGCCGAGGGCGAAGGAGAACCGGGCGTAGCCGGGGCTCCCGAACGCCTCGCCCGGCACGATGGCCACCTTGGCCTCCTCCAGGGCCACCGAGGCCAGCTCGAGGGTCGAGGTGATCTCCCGGCCGGCGATGGTCCGACCCAGCACCCCCTCGAAGGACGGGAAGGCGTAGAAGGCCCCCTGGGGTGGGAGACACTCGACACCGTCCATCCCGGCCAGGAGTTGGTGCATGGCCTTGCGGCGGCGGTCGAAGGCGTCGCGCATCTCGGCCACCGCCTCGAGTCCTCCGGCCACCGCGGCCAGCGCCGCCCGTTGGGCGACGTTGGTGACGTTCGAGGTCTGGTGCGACTGGAGGCTGGTCATCGCCTTGACGACATCGGCCGGGCCGATGGCCCACCCGACCCGCCACCCCGTCATGGCATAGGTCTTGGCCACACCGTTGAGGACCAGGCAGGTGTCGGCCAGTTCGGGAACCACGGTGGGCATCGAATGGAACTCGGCGTCGTCGTAGACCAGGTGCTCATAGATCTCGTCGGTGATCACCCACACGCCGTTGGCGTGGGCCCACCGGCCGATGGCCTCGATCTCGTCCCGGGGATAGACGGCCCCCGACGGGTTGGACGGGCTGACGAAGATGATGGCCTTGGTCTTCGGGGTCCGGGCGGCCTCCAGATCGTCGACCGAGGCCCGGAACCCGGAGCTGATCGTGGTCGTCACCGGGACCGGCACACCCCCGGCGAGACGGACCGGCTCGGGATAGGTCGTCCAGTACGGGGTGGGGATCAGCACCTCGTCGCCCTCGTCGACCACGGCGGCGATGGCGTTGAACACCGCGTGCTTGCCGCCGTTGGTCACCACGACCTGGCCCGGGTCGATCACGTACCCCGAGTCGCGTTCGGTCTTGGCGGCGATGGCCGCCTTCAGCTCGGGGAGGCCGCCGGCCGGGCTGTAGCGATGGTTCTTGGGGTCGCGGCAGGCCTCGACCGCCGCCTCGACGATGTAGTCGGGGGTCGGAAAGTCGGGCTCACCGGCGCCGAACCCGATGACCGGCTCACCGGCGGCCCGGAGCTCGTTGGCTTTGTTGGTGACCGCCAGGGTCGCCGAAGGGGCGATGGCGGCGACTCGGGTGGCGATTCGACCGTCGGTCATGACTGGCTGCTCCCATCTGATGGCCCGACCTCTCGGCCGGCCCGTGGCGGATCGAGCCGACGATACCGCCTGGGGCTCAGCGGCCCCGGCCGTTCCCTCGCCGATCAGGCCAGCGCGGCATCGAGCCCGAGGCGCGACTCACCGGAGGCGACGCAGACGCTCGGTTGGTACCACCGCTGACCGTCGTCGAACGTCCGCCCCTCGGGGGCGATGAACGTCAAGACGTAGCACCCGGCGACGAGCTCGGCCTCGAAACGACCGTCGGCGCCGGTGGTCACCGCCTCCAGCCACCGCCCCCGGGACCCGTCACCGTTCGCCACGAACAGGTCGACGACCACGCCGCCGACACCGACGCCGGCGCCATCGACCACCGAACCGCCGACGACGCCGGGCTCGGGGGGCCCGCCGACCAGCACGGCGTCGATCCCGACCACCGCCTCACCCGGACCGACGCAGACCGCAGGCTGGAACCAGCGGCTCCCCCCGACGAAGCGGTCGGGCTCGGGGGCGATGAAGGTCAACACGTAGCAGCCGTCGACGACCTCGGCCCGGAACGAGCCATCGGCGGCCGTCGAGCCGCTCGACAGCCAGGTTCCCCGGTCGCCGGTGTCGGTCTGGTCGAACAGGTCGATCACCACCCCGGCGACCGGGTCGCCGTCGACGGTGGTCACGGTTCCGGCGATCGTGCCCGGCTCGGGGTCTGGTTCCGGTTCCGGTTCGGGGATCGACGGGGAGCGGAGCAGCCGGTTCGGCGAGCCGTTGGGATCACCGACGACGCCGGTCGTCGCCCCGTCGACGAGGGCCGCCGCCACCTGGGCCGGCGAGGCCGTCGGCTCGGCCTCGAGGAGGAGGGCGACCGCCCCGGCGACGTGGGGGGCGGCCATCGACGTCCCCGAACGGGTCGCGGTACCGCCGTCGGCGGCGACGAGCGACTCGACGTCGACGCCGGGGGCGAACAGATCGACGCAGGGGCCCCAGTTGGAGAACGACGGGCGGCCGTCGGCCTGGTCGGAGGCGGCGACGGTGATGGCCTCGGGCACGGCGGCCGGCGAGGTGTCGCAGGCGTCGGTCCCGGTGTTGCCGGCCGCCACGACGACCGAGACGCCGGCCGCGCTGAGGTTGACCACGGCGGTGTCGAGCGCCGCCGACCGGGCGCCGCCGAGGCTCAGGTTGGCCACCGACGGCCCGCTGGCGGTCGCCGCCACCCAGTCCATCCCGGCGACGACCCCCGACACGGTCCCCGTGCCGTCGCACCCGAGGACCCGGACCGAGTGGACGGTCGCCTCCTTGGCCATCCCGTAGGTCGAGGCGGCGATGGTGCCGGCGACGTGGGTGCCGTGGCCCCGGCAATCGGTCCACCCGAGCCCGTCGTCGATGAAGGAGCGGCCACCGACGACCCGGCCGCCGAAGTCGGGGTGGGTCGGCCACACCCCGGTGTCGATCACGTAGACGTCGACCCCGTTCCCGGTCTCGGCGTAGGCATAGGCGCCGTCGAGGGGGAGCGCGGGCTGATCGACCCGGTCGAGGCCCCACGGCGGGCCGTCCTGGACCTCGTCGACGGTCACGACCCGATCCTGCTCGACGTAGGCCACCTCGGGTCGAGATCGCACCTCGGCCAACGTCGCCTGGTCCATGGTCGCCGAGAATCCGGTCAGCACCTCGGCGTACCGGTGGGTGACCGTCGCCCCCGACGCCTCGGCCAGGGCCGCCACCTCGACCAGGGCGCGCTGGCCACCGGCGGGATCGACCCCGCCCTCGTGCAGCACCACCAGGTAGGCGTCGTCGACGGCCGAGCCGGCCTCGTCCGAGATCAGTGGGGCCAGGGGGGCGTCGTCGGGCCCGGCGGCCGCCGTCGGGCCGCCGGTGGCGAGCAGGACGGCGGCGATCATCGCCACCACCAGCGCCCCTCGGCGCACCCCGTCCCAGCTCGACCGGGAGTTGCGGCTCGGTCCCATCGTCATCCCTGCCTCCGATTGTGCACGCTTCACCGCAACGCGCCGAGACACCCCAACGGCGGCCCACTCTACCGATCGTTCAACATCGGACAACGGGCGAACCAAACGAGGTTCATCGGCTCAGCCGGTGGCGCTAGGTTGACCCGATGGCCTCCCCCACCGCGCTGGTGATCGAGCACGAGCCCTTCGCCGGCGGTGCCTGCGAGGTCGGCGCGCACCTCCAGACCCGAGGGTGGGCCTGCCGGTCCCACATCGTCACCGCCGACCTGGATCGTCCGAACGAAGCGGTTCCGTTCCCCCCGATCGACGATCTCGACCTGCTGGTGGTGATGGGGTCGATCCGGTCGCTGCCCGCCCGGGACGACATCGACTCCTGGGTCGGCGCCGAGATCGACCTGATCGCCCGGGCCCATCGGGACGGTCTCCCGGTGCTGGGCGTGTGCTTCGGAGGTCAGCTGCTGGCCGAAGCGCTGGGGGGCTCGGTCGAGGTGGCCCCTCGCCCCGAGATCGGGTGGTACGAGTTGTCGACCCCGGCCGGCGCCGAGAATCCGGTCGGGCCGGGCCCCTGGTTCGCCTGGCATCACGACCGGTTCGATCCACCGCCCGGGTCGGAGCTGTTGGCCGAGACCGAGGTCGCCCCTCAGCTGTTCCGGTCGGGCCGAAGCGTCGGCACCCAGTTCCACCCCGAGGTCAACGCGGCCCACATCGACACCTGGCTGGAGCTGGCCGGCGACGAGTACCTGGCGGCCAACGGCGTCGACCAGGAGCGGGCCCGGGCCGAGGCCCGAGCCCACGAAGCCCGCAACGTCGCCCAGTGCCAGCGACTGGTCGACTGGTTCCTCGACGACGTGGCGAGCTGAACGACGCTCAGCCGGCCGCTTCCTCGACCTGGTCGGCCTCATCGGCGGCATCGTCGGCCGGTACGAGCACCAGCGACGCCGAGTTCATGCAGTACCGGTCGCCGGTCGGCTGGGGACCGTCGGGGAACACGTGGCCGAGGTGGGCGCCGCAGGTCCCGCAGCTGACCTCGGTCCGCACCATGCCGAAGCTCCGATCCTCGTGGGTCTCGACCTTCGAGGAGTCGATCGGCTGATAGAAGCTCGGCCACCCGCTCCGCGAGTCGTACTTGGTGTCGGAGGTGAACAGCGGCTCACCGCACACCACGCACCGGTACACGCCGTCGTCCTTCGTGTCGTGGTAGATGCCGGTGAAGGCCCGCTCGGTGCCGGCGTTCTGGGTCACTTCGTACTGCTCGGGGGTCAGCCGCTCCCGCAGCTCGGCCTCGGTGAACGTCTTCTTCGCCATGTCGATCGTTCCGCTTTCTCGATTGGGGTGGGATAGGTCAGGGCCTGTCGGGGAGGAGCTCAGCTCGAGGCGGCGTCGGCCGCCACCCGCCGAGCGCCTTCGACGAGGTTGATGTCGAACAGCACCTGGTCCAGCAGATCGCCGGCCTCGATCGGGGCGAACCGCTGAGGGTTGTCGGGCGTGATGCACGACGCCACCGGGGCGAGGATCGTCCACGGTGTGGGGTGGCAGAACTGGACGACCGAGTACCGGTCGCCCGGCTGCGCCGGATCGGCGACCACCCGGTGGATCCCCTGGGGGACGACGCCGTTGGTCAGACGCTCCAGCATGATGCCGGTGTTCATGATCACCTTGTCGTCGGGTGGGAGGGCGTCGACCCAGCGGGGGTCGGACCCGTCATCGTCGACCACCTTCACCTGGAGTCCCCGGGCGGTGGCCCGGGGCAGGGCGGTGATGAGGTTGATGTCGCCGTGCTCGGCGGCCCACACGTGCTCGGCGCCGGGGGCCAGATCCATGGCCGGGTAGTGGATGGCCCGGGCCAGGGTCGTGCCGTTGGTCGTCATCTCGTCGAAGAAGGTCTCGTGGCACCCGATGCCGACGGCGATGATCCGCAGGAACCGCCGCTGAAGCTCCAGCAACCGGTCGTACAGGGTGACCAGGGCCTCGGTGATGCCCGGGACCAGACCGTCGGGAAGTTGAGGGCCCCGGTACCGGCCCGGGTACTTCCGGGCCAGCGGATGGCCGTCGGGAACCGCCATCCCCCAGTTGAGCATCTCTTTCCAGTCGGGAACGTCGCTGATCGCCGCCGTCTCGACGAGCAGGCCGGTGTACCCGACCTGACCGTTGGTGCCCGGCACCTTCGCGTTGACCTTGGCTTCGGTCGGGAGCGTGAAGAACGCCTCGAGCATGCCGTAGGCGGTGTCGAGCAGGTCGGCGCTGATGTCGTGGCTCGTGTAGACGAACCCGGTGCTCAGACTGCGCATCACGCCATCGACAACCGCCCGGCGGTCGGCATCGTTCCCGTTCTCGAAGGCCAGCAGATCGACGTCGAGGATCTCTCCCACGACGTCCAGTCTAGATCCGCCCTCGGCCCCCACCGCAGCCGGGCGCAACGACGGCGGGCCGGCCCGCGCCAGCCCGGCCCGCCGTCCGACACGCCGTTGTGCCTGCGAGCGAATCGTCGGCCCGGGAGCCGATCGGGTTCCGCCATCCACTTAGACAACCCGACCGCCCCATCGGTTTCGGATCGACGATGGGCGGAAGTGCCCGACCGGCTCGCGACCGGCTAAGAAAGGGTCATGACCGCGACCGAGACCGCAGCCGACCAGACCCAGCCCGCCGAGTCCGAAGACGAGTTCCGGGCCCGGTGCCAGGCGTTCCTGGCCGACCACGCCACCGGCCTGGTCTTCGACCCCGATCCCCGGGGGGCCAACGAACTGGAGGCGGCGAAGGTCTTCCAGCAGAAGGTGGCCGAGGCCGGTCTGGCCGGCGTGACCTACCCGGTCCCCTACGGCGGCCTCGGCTACCCCAAGAGCTACGACCGGATCTGGCGTGAGGAGTACGCCAAGCACCACGACATGACCGGTCAGCTCACGATCAGCCACG
The DNA here is from genome assembly GCA_965262175.1 of Acidimicrobiales bacterium. Classification (GTDB taxonomy): domain Bacteria; phylum Actinomycetota; class Acidimicrobiia; order Acidimicrobiales; family SZUA-35; genus CADEDH01. The sequence goes on from CBDHES010000002.1 coordinate 1,172,715, forward strand.
GGATGTGCGTCCCGATGCTGGCCGAGTACGGCACCGAGGAGCAGAAGCGGCGGTACCTGCCCGACGCCATCGCCGGTCGGACGGTCTGGTGCCAGATGTTCTCCGAGCCGGGGGCGGGGTCGGACGTGGCCAGTCTCCAGACCCGGGCGGTGCTCGATGGCGAGGAGTGGACGCTCAACGGCCAGAAGGTGTGGACCACCCTGGCTCACGTGTCCGACTACGGCATCATCATCGCCCGGACCGACGCCGAGGTCCCCAAGCACGCCGGGATCTCGATGTTCGTGGTCGACATGCGAGCCCCGGGGGTCGAGATCCGGGCCATCAACCAGATCGACGGCGGCCAGCATTTCAACGAGATCTTCTTCACCGACGTCCGCCTGGGGACCGACGCCCTGATCGGCGAGCTCAACGCCGGGTGGCGCCTGGCCACCGCCATGCTCATGTACGAGCGGGTGGCGATCGGCACCGGCTCGAGTTCCGGGATCAAGACGCCGACATCGGACTTCCTCATCAAGACCGCCCGCCGCCACAACCGCCTCGACGAGGCCGGTGTCCGCCAGGAGCTGATGCGGATCTACGCCGAGGAGACGACCAAGAGCCTGGTCTCGCTCCGGACCCGGGCCGAGCTGAAGGCGGGCAAGACGCCGGGGCCCGGAGGGTCGCTCGGCAAGCTCCATGGGGCGAAGATCGCCCGCATGACCCGGTTGGTGATGATGAACCTGGCCGGTCCGGCCGGTGCGGCGTGGTCGACCTCGGGCAGCGACGACGGCGCCGATCCCAGCGCGCTCTCGAAGTCCACCCTCCGGAGCTTCAGCTCCAACATCGCCGGCGGGACCGACGAGATCCAGAAGAACATCATCGGCGACCGGGTCCTCGGCCTTCCCCGGGACATCGCCGTCGACCGGGATGTGCCGTTCAAGGAGCTCAAGGTCGGGACCCAGGGGTCCTAGGCGCGTCGCCCGCCGGCGTGGGGTGAACGCTCGGGGTACGCGAGGGTTGACCCAATCATTAGCTACTGCTAATCATTAGCTATGACTAATGGTTCGACGGCGGCGCTGGACGCTATCGGGAACCCGACCCGGCGGGCGGTGCTCGAGCTGCTCGGCACCGGCGAATCGTCGGTCGCCGAGCTGACGCAGCGACTACCGGTGACCCAGTCGGCGATCTCCCAGCATCTCCGGGTGCTGCGGGAGGCCGGGCTCGTCAAGGTCACCGAACGGGGCCGACGGCACCTCTACTCGGTCGACCTCGACGGCCTCGGTGAGGTGCGGGCATGGGTCGACCGATTCTGGGACGACGTCCTCGGCTCGTTCGCCGAGCACGTCGCTGCGTCGGCCGACGAACCTCCGCCCGATGCCGTCGTGCCATCTCGCGCCGAAGAGGAGTAGACCGTGACCGATTCCGACCCGACGACCGCCCCTGGCGGTCAGCCACCCGTTGTCCGAACCGCCATCGTGCCGATCGACGTCGAGCGAGCCTTCGCCGTGTTCACGACCGAGATCGGGGCGTGGTGGCCCCTGCCGACCCACAGCGTGTTCGAGGATCGTTCGGGCGGGGTGATGTTCGCCGACGATGCCCTGATCGAGGTGGCGATCGACGGCCAACGGTCGACGTGGGCCGAGGTCGAGGCGTGGACCCCACCCGACGGGTTCGTCCTGGCCTGGCACCCCGGGCGGCCCGACGGGCCGGCCAGCCGGGTCGAGGTGACGTTCCGGCCGGACGGCGACGGGACCCTGGTCCAGATTCGTCACGACGGGTGGGAGGCCTTCGGTCGTGACGGCATGGCCCGCCGTCGGGGCTACGTCGGCCCGTCGGCCTGGGGCAGCCTGCTCGACCACTTCGCCGACGGCGCCGAGACCCGTCCGGACGGGCCCCTTCTCGACGAGCTGGCGGCGGCGTACGACGCGTTCTTCGCCGAGGCGGGTCGGCGAGGGTTCGGTCCGCCGCCCGATGGGGAGTGGAGCGCCGAGGAGGTCGTGGCCCACGTCGCGCTCAACGACCTGGCGATGGTCGGCGTGGCCCAGTCGCTGGTCCACCGGTGGCCGACCGTCGACGGGCTCGTGTTCGAGAACGTCGCCTGCCAGGAGGGAGCCAACCTGGCCGAGGTCATCAAGGGCTGCGACGACCACGACGGACTGATGCGCTTCGGTCGGGCCTGCGCCACCCAGGCGATCGCCGCCATTCGCCGCCTTGGGCCCGAGCAGCGGGCGACGATGGTCCACTGCCGGCTCCACCACGACGGGGCGCCGATGCTCGACGAGCGGCGCCCGTGGGATCAGATCGCCGTCGCCACCCAGGCCCGGATGCACCTCCCGGCCCATCTCGAGCAGCTCCGGCTCCGGTCGCTACGGCCCTGACACCCGCGCTCCGCCTTCCGCCGCGACAACCGCATCGCAGCGGGGCGGAGCGTACCGGCCGTCACCGGACGTGACCAGGCGGCCGGAGGATGGCTCAGTCGTCTGATTCGGTGATGGTGACCGACTCGATGGTCATCGGATCGACCGGGCGATCGTCCTTCCCGGTCGGGACCTTCTCCATCACCTCGACATGCTCCAGGCCGCTGACGACCTTGCCGAACAGCGAGTACTGGGGCGGCAGCGAGGCGCCGCTCTGCCCGCTGATCACGAAGAACTGGCTGCCGTTGGTGTTGGGACCGGCGTTGGCCATGGCCACCGAACCGATCTCGTAGCGGCCGGGCTTGGGCAGCTCGTCCTCGAAGCGGTAGCCGGGACCACCCATGCCGCTTCCCTCAGGGCAGCCGCCCTGGAGCACGAAGCCCTTGATCACCCGGTGGAAGGTGAGCCCGTCGTAGTAGTGATAGCGGGCCAGGGACACGAAGTTGTTGACCGTCTGGGGAGCTGCGGAGGCATCGAGGGCGATCACCAGCGTTCCGTAGTTGGTGACCATCTCGGCGGTGTAGCGCTTCGACGGGTCGATGCACAGGTCGAACGGGCCGTCAAACGATGTCTGGCGGGGGCTCGATCCGTCGGCGGCGGGGCAAACAGGCACGGATGGGAACTCCTTGAGGTCGTCAAAGATTGATCGACCACCATATGGGCCCAGCGGGGGCGTCGAAACACCCCCGCTGGCCCAAGGTCCTGGTCAGGAGGCCGACTTGGCGGCCCGGAACCCGTTCTCGAGGTCGGCCAGGATGTCGTCGATCGCCTCCAGCCCGACCGACAACCGGACCAGGCCCGGCTCGACACCGGTCGAGCGCTGCTCGTCCTCGGTCAGCTGGCTGTGGGTGGTCGAAGCCGGGTGGATGACCAGCGAGCGGACGTCGCCGATGTTGGCAACGTGGCTGTGCAGCTCGAGCGCGTCGACGAAGCGCTTGCCGGCCTCCCGGCCGCCCTTGATGACGAAGGCCGGGACCGAGCCCGCCCCTCGGCCCTGGGCGTACTTCTGTGCCGCCTGGTGGTACGGCGACGACGGAAGCCCGGCGTAGAAGACCTGCTCGACCTCGTCCCGACCGGCCAGCCACTCGGCGACGGCCTGGGCGTTCTGGACGTGGCGTTCCATCCGGAGCGACAGCGTCTCCATGCCCTGCAGCACGAGGAACGCGTTGAACGGGCTGATCGCCGAGCCCAGGTCGCGCAGGAGTTGGATCCGGGCCTTGGCGATGTAGGACCCAGCGCCCAACGCCGGCCAGTAGGTGAGGCCGTGGTAGCTGGGGTCGGGCTCGTTGAAGTTGGGGTAGCGCTCGGCGTCGGAGAACTCGAACGACCCTCCGTCGACGATGCAGCCGGCGATGGCGGTGCCGTGCCCGCCGAGGAACTTGGTGGCGGAGTGGACGACGATGTCGGCCCCCCAGTCGAGGGGCCGGATCAGGTACGGGGTGGCCACCGTGTTGTCGATGATGAGCGGCACGCCGGCGTCGTGGGCGACCGACGCCACACCCTCGATGTCGAAGATGTTGTTCATCGGGTTGCCGATGCTCTCGCCGTAGAACGCCTTGGTGTTGGGCCGAACGGCGGCCCGCCAGGCGTCGAGGTTGTCGACCTCATCGACGAAGGTGACCTCGATCCCCATCTTGGGCAGCGTGTAGTGGAAGAGGTTGTAGGTGCCGCCGTAGAGGGCGGCGCCCGACACGATGTGGGACCCGGTCTCCGCCAGGTTCAGGATCGCCATCGTCTCGGCCGCCTGACCCGAGGCGACGAAGAGCCCGCCGGGGACGCCGGCCGCCGTCTCGGCCAGCCCGTTCTCCAGGGCGGCGATGCGGACCTCGGCCACCCCCTGGGTGGGGTTCATGATCCGGGTGTAGATGTTCCCGGGCTCGGCCAGGGCGAACAGGTTGGCCGCATGGTCGGAGTCCCGGAACTGGTACGCCGTCGTCTGGTAGATCGGCACGGCCCGAGAGCCGGTGGCCGAGTCGGGCTCCTGGCCGGAGTGGATCTGCCGGGTTTCGAATCCCCATGCGTCGTTCGCCATCGTCGTCTCCTCGCGCGATCGGTGTGGAGGACGAAGCCTAGTGCGGACCGGAACCGATTCCCGACGATCTCGGTCGGGAATCGTCCGACCCCGACCGACGGGGCCGCGCGGTCACCCGGCGTAGGTGGCGATGAACGGCAGGTTCCGGTACCGCTGGGCGACGTCGAGGCCGTAGCCGATCACGAAGGCGTCGGACGGGAGGCGGAAACCGACGTAGTCGAGGTCGATCTCCTCCTCGATCCGGTTGCCGTCGCGGAGCAGGAGGGTGCACACCGTGAGACTGGCCGGGCCCTGCCGCCCCAGGTACTCGAGGAGGTAGCGGAGGGTCAGGCCGGAGTCGACGATGTCCTCGACGACGATCACGTCACGCCCGGCGACGTCCTGGTCGAGATCCTTGATGATCCGCACCACGCCGCTGCTCTCGGTCGCCTCGCCGTAGGACGAGACCGCCATCACGTCGATCTCGACCGGGCCGGCGACGGCCCGCATCAGGTCGGCGGCGAAGACCATCGACCCCTTGAGGATCGACACCAGGAGGGGCACCCGCCCGTCGTAGTCGGCGGTGATGGCCGCCCCCAACTCGGTGACCCGATCGGCGATCTGGGTCTCGCTGTACAGCACCTCATCGATGTCGTCCGGCGGCGGGTAGGCGGCGACCGGCTGCTCGGGGCTCGGGCCGATCAGATCCCACCGGTTGCCGTAGAGGTCTTCCCAGACCGCGACCTTGCCATACGGCTCGACCCGGGGCGCCTCGGCGAAGTCGACCCCGGCGTCGACCATCCGATCGTGGGCGGCGTCGAAGTCGTCGACGTTGAGGAAGAACGAGACCCGTCCACCGGTCTGGGTGCCGATCGCCGCCTTCTGATCACCGTCGGCCGCCTCGGCGAGCAGCAGGGCGGTGCCGGCCCCCGGCGGGCGGACGACGACCCATCGCTTCGGCTGGCCGGTCGTTGAGCTGGTGGTGGGGCTGTCTTCGACCAGCTCGAACCCGACCCGGCTGACGAAGTAGTCGACCGCCTCGTCGTAGTCCTCGACCACCAGGGTGACCAGACCGATCTCCACCGCTCCACCCTAACCGGACGGGCGTCGCTCCCGGGCCGCACCTCGTGGGGTTGGTCACAGGATCAGCCGGGCCGGGTCGGTGCCGTATACCGTGTGGGACCATGGCCCTTCGGGACGACATGCTGGCCCGCCTGGAGGGCCAAGATTTCGACGTGGCGATCGTCGGTGCGGGCATCAACGGGGCGGTCTCGGCCGCCGCGCTGGCCTCCCGGGGGATCCGGGTGGCGCTCATCGACCGGGGCGACTTCGCCGGCGTCACCAGCCAGGAGTCCTCCAACCTCGTGTGGGGTGGCTTCAAGTACCTCGAGAACTACGAGCTGGGCCTGGTGGCCAAGCTGTGCCGGTCCCGCAACGAGTTGATGCGGGCCTACCCGACCGTGATGTCGGAGCTGCGGTTCCTGGCCACGCTCGACGAGTCGTCGCCGTTCCCGTCGTGGCTGGCCGCGCTCGGATCGGTCGGCTACTGGGGCATCGGCCGCTTCGCCACCCGGCGCCCGGCCCTCCATCGGCCCTCCACCATCCGTCGGCTGGAGCCGATCGTGCGGACCGACACCGCCGACGCGGCGATCGAGTACAGCGACGCCTACCTGAAGGACAACGACTCCCGCTTCGTGTGGGGCTTCGTGTCCTCGGCCATCCATCATGGGGCCGCGGCCGCCAACTACGTGGACCTGACCACCGCCACCCGGTCACGGGGGCGGTGGCACCTGGACCTGACCGACACCGCGACCGGCCGGACGATGAGCCTGAGCGCGGGGGCCGTGGTCAACGCGGCCGGTCCCTTCGTCGACGGTCTCAACGACGGGTGGGGCATCGAGACCGACCACCGGATCGTCTACTCCAAGGGCATCCACCTCGTCGTGCCCCAGCTCACGCCCTCCGAGCGGGTGCTGGCGTTCTTCGATGACAGCCAGCGGCTGTTCTACGTCATCCCGATGGCCAACCGGTCGATCATCGGCACGACCGATACCCGGACCACCGACCCCAACGAGGGGGTGACCGACGACGATCGGCACTTCCTGCTCAAGCAGCTCAACGCCCGCCTCGACCGACCGACCCCGCTCACGACGGGCGACATCATCGCCGAGCGGTGCGGCGTCCGGCCCCTCGTCGTGGCCGACGACGGCAACGACCGACGCGACACCGACTGGACCAGCCTGTCCCGCAAGCACGAGATCGAGGTCGACGACCAGCACAAGGTGGTCACGATCTTCGGGGGCAAGCTGACCGACTGCCTCAACGTCGGCGACGAGGTCGTCGCCGCCCTCGGCCGGATCGGCCTCCGGACCGGGCCGGCCACCGACGGCTGGTACGGCGAAGCGGCGCCCGCCGAGCGCCAACGGTTCCTCACCCAGGCGGCCGCGGCCGGCCTCGACCGGGCTCCCGACGTCGAGCGGGAAGCGACCGTGGCCGACGTGCTGTGGCGGCGCCACGGCCGAGCCGCCACAGCGGTCGCCGCCGCGGTGGCCGCCGATCCGGCCCAGGGCGAGCCGGTGCTGGCCGGCAGCGATCTGCTCCGAGGCGAACTCCCCCTCTACGCCGAGCGGGAGATGATCGTCCACCTCGACGACTTCCTCCGCCGCCGGACCAAGCTGGCCATGCTGCAGCGATCGGACGACCTGGCGGCCGACCCGGGGATGGCCGAGGTCGTGGCGGCGTTGGGCCTCGACGAGGCGAGCGGCCCTCGGAGCGGCACCGCCGATCCGATCAGGTGAGGGCCGCCACCATCGCCACGTGCGACGCCCCGCCGAGGACGGTGGCGACGTGCCAGATCTCGTGGAACCCGAACACGTCGGGGTCCGGGTCGGGCGAGGCCCGGTAGAACACGATCGCCCCCAGGCCGTAGCACGCGCCGCCGAAGAGCATCAGGACCAGCGGGCCGGGAGGGACCGAGCCGACGAACGCCGGCATCACGATCAACCACGGGCCACAGATCGCCAGGTAGAGCCAGTTGCTGAGCGTGAACAGGCGGCCCGAGCCGTTGACCTTGGCCACGATGCCGGCGGCAGCGATCGTCCACACGACGACCATCAACACCCCGAGGGCCACCGGCGACAGGCTGACGGTTCCGACCGCGGTGTAGGTCCCGGCGATGAACACGAAGATCATGCTGTGGTCGATCCGTCGCATCAACCGTTGAGCGGCCGGGCTGCGGGCCAGCCGGTGGTAGGCGGCCGAGACGCCGAAGACCGCGGCCAGGCTGACGCCGAACACGGCCACCCCGAGCCGGGTCGCCGGCCCACCGTCGGCCAGGCGGACCAGGACCAGCGCGGCCGGGATGGCCACCGCGAACGCCCAGGTGTGGACCCGGCCCCGCCATCGGGGACGGGGGAGCCCGGTACAGATCGAGATCGTGCGCCCCTCGGGGGTGGTGAGCGGAACTCGCTCCCCGACCGAGCCGGCGACCATCGGGTCGTCGGCCACGAGGGGACTGGAGGTCGTGACGATCGACATGTCGAGACCAAGGGTCTCTCCCGTCACGGTCCGGATCGAGGCAATCGACGGTCATTTCATCGAACCTTGGTCGAGTGGTTGCCGATCGTTCTCCCGTCGTTCGGGAGCTGAACGATGCCTGAACGGCGACCGGCCCGACAGCCGGGGACGTAGGACCCTGGCCTCGTCGGGCCCAATCGATCATCGTCGGCCCATGACCGACGATGACGCAGTGATCGACCGGGTCGAGACGGACACCACTCGACGTCGCCAGGTGGTCGGGATCGACGGCTCACCGGAGGCGGAGCGGGCGCTCGACTGGGCGTTGGCCCGAACCGATGCGCTGGGACCGGTCCAGCCGGTCGCCGCCTGGAACTACCCGTGGTGGGCCACCGGCGTCCCGTTGGCCAGCCCCCTCCCCCGCCCGGCCGAGGACGTGTACCGCGACGTCGTCGTCGAACGGATCCGGACCACGCTGGCCTCCCGGGCCGACGCCGGGGTCCTCGACCCGGTGGCGATCCACGGCTCGGCCGGCGACTCGTTGGTCCGGGCCGCCGCCGACGCCGCCCTCCTCGTCGTCGGCACCCGGGGTCGAGGTCAGGCGACCTCGGCGCTGTTGGGTTCGGTCAGCATCCACTGCGTCAACCACGCCCCGGTGCCGGTGGCCGTGATCCCCCCGACGGCCCCGATCGAGGACCGCCACGACCGGGTCGTCGTCGGGATCGACGGGAGCGACGACGCCCTGGCCGCCCTCGGCTGGGCCATCGACCATGCCCCACCGGCGGCCAAGATCGAGGCCGTCCACGCCTATGGCGACGTGCCGGTCTCGACGATGGGAGCGGTCGTCGCCACCGACGCCGAGCTCCGGAGCTGGTCGGAGGAGGTCGTGGCCGAGACGTTGGCTTCGGTCGCCGACCGGGGGCGGCCGGTCACCGGGCAGAGCGTGGCCGGCGATGCCCGGCTGCGGCTGCGGGACGCGGCCGAGGGCGCCGACCTCCTCGTCGTCGGCGCTCGGGGCCACAGCGGCCTGGCCCACCTGCTGCTCGGCTCGGTGGCCAGCGCCGTCGCCTACCACCCGACGGTGGCGACGATCGTCGTCCGCTGAGCGGACACCGGCGGCCCCTGGCCGTGCCGGCGCCCGCCCGGCGGTCGCTCAGCCCTGGCCGCCCGAGGTCTCCCGGACGCTGGCCTTGCCCTGGGAGATCCACGGCATCATGCCCCGGAGCTCCTTGCCGACCGTCTCGATCGGATGCTCGTGACCCTCGGCCTCGAGCCGGAGGAAGTTGGGGCGACCGGCCCGCGACTCGGCGACCCACTCGTCGGCGAACTTGCCGGTCTGGATCTCGTCGAGCATCACCTTCATCTCGGCCTTGACCGCGTCGTTGATGACCCGGGGACCACGGCTGAGGTCGCCGTACTCGGCGGTGTCGGACACCGAGTACCGCATGCCGGCGATGCCCTCCTCGTACATGAGGTCGACGATGAGCTTGAGCTCGTGGAGGCACTCGAAGTAGGCGACCTCGGGCTGGTACCCGGCGTCGACCAGCGTCTCGAACCCGGCCTGGACCAGGGCGGTCGTCCCGCCACACAGCACCGCCTGCTCCCCGAACAGATCGGTCTCGGTCTCCTCGGTGAACGTCGTCTCGATGACGCCGGCCCGGGCCCCACCGATGGCGTCGGCGTAGGCGAGGGCGAGGGCCTTGCCCGAACCGGTGGCGTCCTGCTCGACGGCGATGAGGGCCGGCACCCCGCCTCCCTCGACGTAGGTGCGGCGCACCAGGTGACCGGGGCCCTTGGGGGCCACCATGCAGACGTCGACCGAGGCCGGCGGCTCGATCAGGCCGAAGCGGATGTTGAACCCGTGGGCGAAGAACAGGGCATCGCCATCGTTGAGGTTGGGGGCGACGTGCTCGGCGTAGATCGCCCCCATCTCGGTGTCGGGCATCAGCATCATGATGACGTCGGCCTCGGCGACGGCATCGGCGATCGACTTGACGTCGAGCCCGGCCTCGGCCGCCTTGGCCACCGACGACGACCCGTCCCGCAGGCCGACCCGGACGTCGATCCCCGACTCCTTCAGGTTCAGGGCGTGGGCGTGCCCCTGGGACCCGTAGCCCAGGATGGCGACCTTGCGCCCGGCGATCACCGACCGGTCGGCATCGGCTTCGTAGTAGATGTTGGCCATGTGATAACGCTCCTTTGCAGGTGAACGACGGTAGCGGTCGACGCCCCGCCGTCGGCCGACGGCGGGGTACCGGAACGCCGACGGTCAGCCGACGGCCCGCAACCGGGGGATCTGGCGACCGATCTTGGGGAGGGCGATCCGGCCCGAACGGTGCAGCTCGATGATGTCGAAGTCCCGCAGCAGGGTCTCGAAGTCATCGAGCTTGTCGGGCCGGCCGTCGAGGCTGATCGTCAGCGCTTCGCTCGACACCGCCAGGATCTTGCCCTCGAAGATGTCGGCCAGCTCGACGAGCTGGCCCCGGGTGGCGGAGGTGGCCGAGACGGTGGCCAGCAGCAGCTCGCGCTCGACGGCGTGACCGGGCTCCAACACCGCGATCTCGACGACGTGGATGAGCTTGAAGAGCTGGGCCACGATCTGATCGAGGGGGGCCGACTCGACGTCGACGACGATCGTGATCCGGCTGAACCGGTGATCGTCGGTGGGGGCGACGGCGAGGGAAACGATGTTGTACCCCCGGCGGGCGAAGAGGTCGGCCACCCGGGCCAGGAGCCCGGCCCGGTTCTCGACCAGCACGACGATCGTCCGCTGGGACGTGGTGGTTTCGGTGGTCATCGGAACCTCACGCTCCTCGCTGGGTCGGGTCGACCAGGATGTCATCGTTCGACCCGCCGGCCGGGACCATCGGGTACACCTTCTCCGAGCTGATGCACCGGAACTCGACCACGACCGGACGGTCATCGATCTCGTTGGCCTTGGCGATCGTCACGTCGACCTCGTCGGGCTCCTCGACCCGGAACGCGGCGCACCCCATCGCCTCGGCCCACTTGACGTAGTCCGGCATGTCGTGGGTCAGGTGGACCTCGGAGTACCGCTCCTCGTAGAACAGCTCCTGCCACTGGCGGACCATGCCGAGGTAGGCGTTGTTCAGCAGCGCGACCTTGATCGGGATGCGCTCCACCGAGGCGGTGACCAGCTCCTGGGCGGTCATCTGGAAGCACCCGTCGCCGTCGATGGCCCACACCAACCGGTCCGGCATGCCGGCCTTGGCGCCGATGGCGGCCGGGATGGAGAACCCCATCGTGCCCAGGCCGCCCGAGTTGATCCAGGTGTAGGGGTGGTTGAAGGCCCAGTACTGGCTGGCCCACATCTGGTGCTGGCCGACCCCGGACGTGACGATCGTGTCCGACGGGCAGGCGTCGCGGAGGCGCTCGATCACGTACTGGGGCTTGAGGTACTCGCCGGCGGCCGACGGCTCGTAGGTCAGGGGGTACCGCTCCTGCCACCCGCTCAACTGCTGCCGCCACGGGCCGTGGTCGGCGTAGGCCGCCCCACCGCCCCGACGGGCGATCTCGGCGCTCATCAGCTCCATGGCGATCCGACAGTCGCCGACGACCGAGACCTCGGGGCGGCGGACCTTGCCCTGCTCGGCCGGATCGATGTCGACGTGGATGACCTTGGCGTCGGGGGCGAAGGCACCGACCTTGCCGGTGACCCGGTCGTCGAACCGGCTCCCCATGGCGATCAGCAGGTCGGCCTGCTGCATGGCGGTGACCGCGGTGTAGTTGCCGTGCATCCCCGGCATGCCGAGGCACAGCTCGTGGTCATCGGGGAACGCCCCCCGGGCCATCAGGGTGGTGACGACCGGCAGGTTGCCCTCGGTGGCGAGGGCCAGCAGCGCCTCGGCGCCCCGAGCCTTGAGCACCCCGCCCCCGACATAGAGCACCGGCCGCTCGGCGGCCAGCATCAGGTCGACGGCGGCGGCGATCGAGGCGTCGGACGGCGTGACCGACGGCCGGTACCCGGGGAGGTCGACGGCGCCCGGGTAGGAGAACGTGAAGTAGGCATCGGGGTTGTTGGCGTCGACGATGTTCTTCGGGATGTCGACCAGGACCGGCCCCGGCCGTCCGGTGGTGGCGATGTGGAACGCCTCGGCGATGGCGGCCGGGATGTCGGCCGCGTCGGTGACGAGCATGTTGTGCTTGGTCACCGACCGGGTGATCCCGGTGGTGTCGCACTCCTGGAAGGCGTCGGTCCCGATGGCGGCCATCGCCACCTGGCCGGTGATGCAGACCATCGGGACGGAGTCGAGGTAGGCGTCGGCCAGCGGGGTGACGACGTTGGTCGCCGCCGGGCCGCTGGTCACCATGCACACCCCCGGCTTGCCGGTGGCGTGGGCGTAGCCCTCGGCCATGTGGCCCGCCCCCTGCTCGTGACGGACGAGCACGTGGCGGATCTTGGAGTCGATGATCGGGTCGTACACCGGGAGGATCGCTCCGCCGGGGTAGCCGAAGATGACCTCCACCCCCTCCAACTCGAGGCTCTTGATGAGGGCCTGTCCTCCGTTCAGCTCCCTCCCTTCGAGGGATCGGGCGTCGGCAGCGTCGGGCGACATGATCGTGGGCTCCTGGTTCGATGGCTTGCGGGTCGGGCGACTGTGGGTGGGACAAAAGCAAGAGAGCCCCCCGTAGGTGGGAGGCTCAGCGCACGCGTCGGTATGGGCAGCGTGCGCTACACAAGTACTACACCGATGAGGTTGGCGACGGCGGTGCTCGGGTTCATCGAAGTCAGTCAAGCACCGCCGCCGGGCAGTCGCAACCCCCCGGTCCGGTTCAGCGGGACGGTTCCGCCCACCGGGAGCGCATCTCGGCCACCTCGACCGCCTCGGGCATCGATGCCATCTCGTCGGGGTCATCGGCCATCGAGCCGTACCACGCCCCGTAGGCCCGGGCCCCGACGTTGGCCGTCATACCATGGGCGAAGACGCTGACCAGGACCGTCAACGAGATCACGGCGAACAGCTCCTCGGCCGAGGCCAGCTCCTCCTCGACCAGCAGCAGGCCGAACAGGATCGACGCCAGCCCTCGGGGTCCGAACCAGCCGAGGAACACCGTCGTTCGCCAGTTCTGCCCCATGCCGAGCAGCGAGATCGCAACGGGGACCATCCGTGCGACGGTGAGGGCGGCGACGGCGCAGGCGGCGATGGCCACGGTGGCGGCGTCGAGGGCATCGAGCACGAACAGGTTCCCGAACAGGAAGAAGGCGCCGATGGCCAGCAGCTGGCCGGAGTCCTCGCTGTACTCGTCGAGGTGCTCGGCGGTCGGCTCCCCGACCACCGCCCCGAACGCGAGGCCGGCCACGAAGGCGGCGATGAACCCGTTGGCCCCCGCCGCGGTCGCGCCGGCGAACGCCCCCAAGCCGATGGCCAGCGTCCCCAGCTGGGCGAAGAGGCCGGCGACCCAGCCGTGGCGCAGGCCCCGGCTCAAGAGGAGCCCGCCGATCGCCCCGGCGCCGACCCCGATCGCCAGGCCCAACCCGACCTGGCGGAGGACGAAGGTCGCCCAGAACCCGGCGTCGGCCTCGGCTTCGCCGGCCGCCAGGGCCAGGAACAGGGTGACGATGGGAACGACCATCCCGTCGTTGAGGCCCGACTCGACGTTCAAGCCCTGGCGTATCCGGACCGGGACCTCCTCCGACTCGACGACGGCCTGGCCCAGCGCAGCGTCGGTCGGGGCCAGGATCGCCGCCACCAGCGCCGCCTCCCACACCGACAGCCCCGGCAGCAGCAGGCCGACCATCACCGCCCCGAGGACGATCGTGAGCGGCAGACCTATCCCCAGGAGCCGGGCCGGGACGCTGAAGCTGCGCCGGAGGGCGTTCAGGTCGATCCGTACCGCGTCGCCGAACAGGATCACGGCCAGCGTGATCTCGCCGATCAGTACGACGCCCTCGGTCTCGACGTCGAGGTCGACCAGGCCGATCCCGTCGGCCACCGCCCCGAGCGTCACGAACACCATCGGCATGGTCACGGCCCAGCTGCCGGCTCGGGCCGAGATGAGGGCGAAGGCGACGATCCCCACCGCCAGCACCGTGAGGTCAGCGAACTCCACGCCACCCGCCTCGCCACCGTCGCCGCGCCATCGGGACCCTCCTCATGAGCCGTCGAAACGGGCCGCCCCGAACCAGGACGGGGCGACCCAGGGGCACCGTAGATCCCTCCGACAGGGCTGGCAACGGCCGGTCAGACCAGGGCCACGTCGGTCATCACCTCGACCAGGGCCGGTCCGTCGTGAGCCATGGCCCGGGCCAGGGCGTCGTCGAGCTGATCGCGGGATGTCACCTGGATGCCGAGGGCACCCGACAGCTCGGCGAAGGCCGCGAAGCTCGGGTTGTGGAGGCTGGTCTGCCACACGTCGAGCTCGGCCGTCCGCTGTTCCTTGGAGATCTTGCCCAGCTCGCCGTTGGCCAGCAGGACGTGGGTGATGTTCATGCCGTACTTCACGGCGGTGGTGATCTCCATGGCGTACTGGCCGAACCCGCCGTCGCCCGACACCGAGACGACCTTCCGTTGGTCGCCGACCGCGGCCCACGCCCCCATCGCCGCCGGGAAGCCGAACCCGATCGAGCCCAGGTAGCCCGACATGAGCACGTCGTGGTCCTCGACCTCGAAGTACCGGCCGAAGCTGTAGGTGTTGTTGCCGACGTCGACGCACAGGACGGCGTCGGCCGGCGTGTGGCGACCGAGGGCGTCGAACACCGACGCGGCGTTGACCCCGTGGCCGGTGTCGTCGGCCAATCGTGACGCCTTCTCGGCCCGCCAGATCGCCCACCGTTCGGCTACCTCGGGGGTGTGATCGACGCAGCGGGCCGAGTCGCCGATCGCCTCGGCCAGCGCCGTGGCGGTGACCCCGATGTTCCCCTGGACCGGGATCTCCACCGGGTGGAACCGGCCGAGGGCCATGGGATCATCGTCGATCTGGACGATCGGCTTGTAGGGGGCGATGCCGGTGTGGTTGGCAAACGAGGCCCCGAAGGTCACGATCAGGTCGCTCTCGTTCATGAACCAGCTGGCGATCGGCGTCCCGCTCCGGCCGAGAACGCCGCAGCCCAAGGGGTGGCGGTCGGAGATCAGGCCCTTGCCCTTGAAGGTGGTCGCCACCGGGGCCCCGATCTGGGCCGCCAGGGCCCGTACCGGCTCCATCTCGTGGCGGGCCCCGGCCCCGACGATGAACAGCGGGCGCTCGGCGGCGGCCAGCTTGGCGACCGCGGCGTCGAGGGCCTCGGTCGGCGGGGCGATCGTGCGGAGCCCGGTCCGGCCCGCCGGTCCGCCGGCCGAGGCGTCGGAGGGCAGCTCCTGGACCTCGTCGGGGAACACCAGGTGGGCGACGTCGCGCTCGGTCAACGCCGTCTTGCAGGCGAGGGTCATCAGCTCGGCGTGGTCGGAGCCGGCATGGACCGTCTCGGAGTACCGGGCCACGTCGGCGAACGCCGCCTGGAGGTCGAGATCCTGGAACGCCCCCCGACCCAGCACCCGGGACGGCACCTGGCCAGACAGGGCGAGCACCGGGGCCCGGTCGACCTTGGCGTCGTAGAGCCCGGTCAGGAGGTTGGTCGAGCCGGGCCCGGCGATCCCGAAACAGCCGGCCAGTCGGCCGGTCAGCTTGCCGTAGGCGGTGGCGGCGAAGGCGGCCGCCCCCTCGTGACGGATGCCGAAGAAGCGGAGCTCGCCCCGGGCCTCGGCCTCCCGCATGGCGTCGGCGAAGCCGAGGTTGGAGTGCCCGACCATGCCGAACACCGAGTCGACACCCCAGTTGACCATCGTCTCGACCATCACATCGGACACCGAACGGACCCGCTCCGGCTCCGGCGGCAGCTCGACGTACACCCCGTCGTCGCGCACCTCGGTCGAGAAACACGGTGGGGCGTCGGAGAACCCGCTGGGAGGCTGCCCGTCGAGGGGGTTGTAGTCGTAGCCGTGCCACGGGCAGCGGAGCCAGCCCTTCTCGATCGATCCTTCGCCGAGCGGGCCGCCCTGATGGGGGCAGCGATTGTCGAGGGCCCCGTACCGGCCCTCGTAGTGGGAGACCGCCAGGCTTCGGCGGCCGATCGTCACCGTCGTGACCCGCCCTTCGGGGAGGGCGTCGAGGTCGAGCAACTTGTGCCAGGTCATCGGCTCACGCTAACCGTCCGCCGACGCCGGTGGCTCCCCCGGCGGACGTCGAGTCGAGGCCCGAGACGAACCGGTCGCGATCAGACCACCGTGGCACCCAACGCGATCCCGATGGCCCAGGTCAGGAGGCAGGCGGCGGCCGCGAGACCGGCCTGACGGAGCCCGGTGCGGACCTTCGACCGCTCGGTGAAGATCGCCAGCACCCAGCCGACGGCCAGCGAGGCCGCCAACCCGAGCACGACCGAGGCGACGATGGCCACGATGCCCGACGCCACGAACCACGGCAGCAGGGGGATCACCGCCCCGATGGCGAAGGCCACGAACGAGCTCAACGCCGCCATCCGGGCGTCGGCCACCGCCTCGGGGGCGATCCCCAGCTCCTCCCGGGCGTGGACCTCGAGGGCCAGCTCCGGGTCGCGGTGGACGGCGGCGGCCACCGCCTCGGCCTGATCGGCCGGTAGTCCCCGATCGACGTAGAGGGCGGTCAGCTCCTCCAGCTCGGCCCGGGGTCGCTCGGCCAGCGACCGGCGCTCGATGTTCAGCTCCCGCTCGATCAGCTCGGCCTGAGCCTTGACCGAGACGTACTCCCCGGCGGCCATCGAGCCGGCGCCGGCCACCAGGCCCGACACACCGGCCAGGAGCACGGTCGACGGCTCCGGCCCCGCCGCCGCCACCCCCAGAATCAGTGCCACGTTGGAGACCAGCCCGTCGCTGATCCCGAACACCGCGGCCCGGGCCGAGCCGCCCTGAACATCGCGATGGTCGTGGACCATGTGGGACTCGTGCCGGGAAACCTGCTGCTCGGCCATGTCGATCATGGTACGGGCCCCGCCCCCGACCCGACCGATCGAACCGGTATCGGCGGCCGGCGCCGGCCGGATCGACCGTCGGAAGCCGCCGGATGGACGAGAGCCGACCGAGGTCTAAGGGCGGAGGTCGCCGACCACCAGCGGCCGCTCGGTGACGAACAGCTCGCCGTTCAGGAAGTCCCCGGCGGTGAAGCTCCCGACCCAGATGCGGTACGTCCCCTCGACGGGGTTCCCGATGCTGATGCGGGGATCGACCGTGCCGTCGGAGTCGTCCTGGCAGTAGAGCCCGTCGGGGGCGTCGATCACCAGCGTCGAGTCCTCGCCGACGGTGTCGGCCAGGAAGATGAAGGTCAGCTCGGAGGAGTTGCCAACCCATCGGACGACGTAGTCGGGCGTGCCGGCGATGAACCCCTCGCAGGCGGTGTTGATCTCCTGGGCATCGTTGCTGCCGCCGCTGACGATCGACACCGAGAACGGATCGGGCAGGAAGCCGGCCTCCAGGCTGATCGCCCCGAACGCCCCCTCCTCCAACGGCTCGGTGGTCGTCGTGGTGGTGGTGGTCGTCGTCGTCGAGGTGGTGGACGTGGTGGTGGTCGTGTCCGATGACGTCGTCGTGTCGCCGTCATCGCCGGTCCCGTCATCGCCGGTGCCGTCCCCAGTGGTCCCGTCGGTCCCGTCCTCGGTCGTCGAGGCGGTCGTCTCCGACGAGCCGGTAGCGGTCTCGGTGCCGTCGTCATCGTCGCCGCCGCCAAACAGCAGGAAGCCGCCGACGCCGAGTACCACGACGGCCACCGCAGCCAACGCCCCGATGAGGAGCCCCCGGCCGCCGCCCTTCTTCTCCGGCTGCGGCACGCCGCCACCGGCGAGACCGTGAGGCTGGTAGCCACCGCCGCCGGTGGTCTGGTAGCCGCCGGGTTGGCCGGTGTACTGGGGCTGGCCGGCCGGATTCGGCGTGTACTGCGGCGGACCAGCCGGGTTCGGCGTGTACTGCGGCGGACCAGCCGGATTCGGCGTGTACTGCGGCGGACCAGCCGGATTGGGCGTGTACTGCGGCGGACCAGCCGGGTTCGGCGTGTACTGCGGCGGACCGCCGCCGGGACCGGGGCCGAGGTTGTTGAGATCGATCGGTGGGGCGATCTGGGTCGCCCCCGCATCGGCCACCGGCGGGCTGGTCGGCCCCCCGCCGGCCTCGGCCTCGGCGACGGCTGCCAGCAGCTCGTCGGCCAACTGAGCGGCGGTGGGCTGCCGGGCCCCCGGCTCCTTCGCCAGGGACCGCTCGATGACCCGGGCCACCTGATCGGGCACACCGTGCTGGCGGAGGTCGGGGGGATCCTCGGTCAGGGCCCGGGTGATCATCGCCGGGACACCGAAGTCGTCGGCCCGCTGGAACGGCGGGAGGCCGGTGACCAGGTTGTAGAAGGTCGACCCGATGGCGTAGATGTCGATCGAGTGGTTGCCGGTCTGGCCCTGGAGGATCTCGGGCGCGGCGTGGGCCACGGTGGCCGTCATGCTGGTGGTCGCGGTGGCGTTGCTGGCGACCGCGGCGATGCCGAAGTCGGTCAACTTCGGGTTGCCGTAGGAGTCGATCAGGATGTTGTCGGGCTTGATGTCACGGTGGAGGACGCCCTCGTTGTGGGCGGCCTCGGCCGCCTTGGCGATGGCGGCCATGATCGCCGCCGACTCCTTCCACCCGAGACCGCCCTCCCGGTCGATCCGCTCCCGGAGGGACCCCCCGGTGGCGAGCTCCATGACGATGTAGCCCTCGCCACCCTCGGTGTAGCCCGAGTCGTAGACCGGGACGATGTTGGGGTGGGAGCCGAGCCGACCCATCGTCTGACGCTCCCGGTCGAACCGGCGCCGCTCGGTCTCGCCGAGCTGGCCCTGCAGGACCTTGATCGCCACCTCCCGGCCGTGTTCGGGGTCGTTCACCCGATAGACCGATCCGAAGCCCCCTCGGCCCAACAGCTCTGCGTTTCGATACGGACCGATGTCCCGTGTCTTGGCCGCCACTTGTGGCTCCCTCCCGTGCTCGACGTCCGATCGTAGCCCCGCTGGCCGATTCGTTGGTATCGCTTCGATCTCGACCGCCCCAACTGGCGACCGGCTCCCCACCTGGTGTCCAATGCCGACATGGCCAGCGACGATCGCCAGAACCCGACCCGGAACCGCACCACCGGCGCCCGCTCATGACCGGGGACGGGGTGACGATCGACGGGTCGGTCGACGACGGGTTCGGCCCGGTGGCCGACGCCTTCCGGGCCAACTTCGCCGACGGGGGCGAGATCGGGGCCGCCTGCTGCCTCTACGTCGACGGCCGCCCGGTCGTCGACCTCTGGGGTGGTGTGGCCGACACGACCACCGGCACCGCTTGGAGTTCGGACACCCTGGCCCTGGTGTTCTCGACCACCAAGGGGGCCGCCGCCATCTGCGTCGCCATGTTGGCCGAGCGGGGCCGGCTCGACTACGACGAACCGGTCGCCACCTACTGGCCGGCCTTCGGCGCCGCCGGCAAGGAGGCGATCACGGTCGGGCAGCTCATGAGCCACCAGGCCGGGCTCAGCTACGCGGAGCCGGCGCTCGATATCGAGGCCATCCTGGCCGTCGGCCCGGTCGTCGAGGCCCTGGCCGCCCAGGCGCCGCTGTGGGAACCCGGCACGGCCCACGGCTACCACGCCCTGACCTACGGCTGGTTGGCCGGCGAGGTGGTCCGCCAGGTCGACGGGCGCTCGATCGGCCGGTTCCTGGCCGAGGAGGTGGCGGCCCCGCTGGGCCTCGACTTCTGGATCGGGCTGCCGGCCGAGGAGGAGCACCGTGTGGCCCGGCTGCTGGCCGCCCCCCGCCCCGAGGGTGAGGAGCTCGAGCTGATGATGAAGATCGCCGGGCCCGGCACCGAGGGCGGCCGGGCGCTGACGATGAGCGGAGCGCTCCTGATCGGGGGCGACGACCTGCCGTGGAACAGCCGTGAGGTCCACGCCACCGAGATGCCGGCGGCCAATGGCATCGCCTCGGCCCGGTCCATCGCCCGCCTGTACGCCGCCACCGTCGGCGAGGTCGACGGCATCCGGCTCCTGTCGGAGGACACCGTCGAGGCGGTGCGGACCGAGCGGGTCCAGGGTCCCGACCGGTCGCTCGTGTTGCCCACCCGCTTCGGGTACGGCTTCATGCTCGACGACGAGCACCTCCCGATGTACGGATCGGGATCGTTCGGCCACTACGGGGCCGGCGGCTCGCTGGGCATGGCCGACCCCGAGGCCGGTATCGGTTTCGGGTACGCCATGAACCAGATGGGCGGCGGTATCGCCGGCGATCCCCGGGCGGTCCGCCTCTTCGAGGCGGCCCGAACCTGCATCGGCTGACGGCCCGAACGGCTCGAATTCAGGCCGGCCGGTGCAGCACCGCGCCGGTGGCCACGATCGTGGCCGTCACCCCGCCGTCGGCGTCGGTGGCGGTCGTGGCGTCGCCGTCGACGATGAGGCTGTAGCCCCCGTCCTCGGTGGGCGGCCAGACCACGGTCACCGCCGGGTGGGCGGCGATGTTGGCCGAGGCCGACCGACCGATCGGCGCCCGCAGGGTCGAGCCGTCGATCGAGAAGCGGAGATGCATCACGTGGGGGCGGATCGACCCGGTCGTCAGGAGGTACCCGGGGCCCCGCGTCGCCACCTCGTCGGCCAGGTCGTCGAGTGCCACCACGATGCTCATCGCCGCCGAGTCTAGGTCCCGGTGGCGTCGATCGAGCCCGACGCGATGGCCCACACCACGAAGCCGACCAGGGTCAGCCACAACCCGGCGACCACCACAGCGCCGACGACGACCCGGTACCGACCCTGGCGATCGGCCCAGATCAGCCGCCGTACGTCCGGCGGGATCGACCCCCAGGTGGACAACACGGTGTAGGTCCACACGACCAGCATGGCGAGCAGCCCGAGGCCGCGGACGAAGAAGGTGAGCCCGATGAGGATCAGCCAGAACCGACGGTCGGGACTGGATCCGAGGGCGACGTCGATCAGGAACCGGCGGACCCCGTCGGAGTCGGGGTTGTCCCGGAGGGTCTCGACCAGGGTCTCCATGGCCAGCTCCCGACCCCGCCGGCCCGGCACGCTGGCCTGGGCGGCGCTCAACAGCACCTTGGCCTCGGCGTTCTCCGGGTCCCGTTCGAGGGCCGACCGGGCCGACTGGGCGGCGTCGTCCCACCGTTGCTGGGCGAGGTGGACCCGGGTCAGGGCGATCCAACCCCGTGCTCCGTCGGGGTCGAGCTCCATGGTCCGGTGGGCGTGGGACGTGGCCGGCTCGAATCGTCCCAACTCGGCATAGACCTGGGCCGCCAGCCCGTGGGCGCCGCTGAACCACGGTGCCAGCTCGACCGCTTTCTGGACCGCCGGCAGGGCGTCGACCGGGCGACCGGTGGCCAGGCGGCCCAGGGCCAGCATCTGCCACCCGCCGACCTCGTCGGGATCGATGGCCAGGGCCCGCTCGGCTGCGGCGATCGACTCGTCGTTTCGGTCGAGCCGGTAGGTGGCCCGAGCGAGGACGACCTGGGCTCGGGCGTCCATCGACGAGCGGCCGTCGGCGGTCAGCATCTCGATCGCCTCTTCCGGGCGACCGACGTCGATCAACCGGTCGGCCCGTTCGATGACCAGCTCGAAGGAGTCCACCGCCCGCCTCCCGTCAGCGACTCTGGCTCTGAAGGTACAGCTCCAGCTCGTCGTACTCGCCCCGCTGGTTGGCGAAGGTCACGAAGTTGCGGGCGGTCTCCAGCCACGGACCGACGCTCGGCTTCACGCCCTTGGCCGCCTTGTCGAGCAGCTTCTGGTCGATCGGGACGACCTCGCCACTGGCCACGGACCGCTCCATGGCCAGCTCGGTGGCGGTGTCGCAGATCAGCTTGAGGTCGGCCCCCGACAGGTTCCGGGTCTGGCGGGCCACCTTGGCCAGGTCGAGGCGAGTGGTCGGACGCTCCCGCAGGTGGAGCTCGAGGATCGCCTCCCGGGCCTCGACGTCGGGAGGGAGCACCAGCAACGTCCGATCGAACCGGCCCGGTCGCCGGAGGGCTGGATCGACGTCCCAGGGGGCATTGGTGGCGGCGATGACGAACACCCCGTCGTTGCGATCGACGGCGCCGTCGAGCTCGGCCAGCAGCTGGGCCACGACACCCCGCATCGCGGCGCTGGCCGTCCGCGACCGCTTCTGACCGATGGCGTCGACCTCGTCGAAGAAGAGCACGGCCGGGGTCTCGGACCGGGCGGCGGAAAAGATGGCGTGGAGGTTCTGCTCGCTCTGCCCGAGCCACATGTCGAGGGTGTCGTGGAGCGTGACGGGGATGAAGCTGGCCTCGAGCTCGCCGGCGATGGCCCGGGCCAGGAAGGTCTTGCCGCAGCCGGGTGGACCATAGAGGAGGAGTCCGCCGCCGACGGTCTGACCGAAGGCCTTCTGGATGTCGGGGTTCCGGAGCGGGAGGAAGAACCGCCGCTCGAGCTCGGCCTTGACCTGGGACATCCCTCCCACGTCGCTCAGCCGGACCCGGGAGGCCCGATCCTCGGCCAGGACCTCCCGGAGGAACGAGTCGTAGTCGTCATCGGTGGCTCCGGTGGCCGGGAGGCGCGACGTCTCCGCCGGATCGACCGGCGGCACCGGAGGCTCGGCGGCGGCCGCCGACGGACCGGACCCCGCCGGGGCCGGCGGCGGCTGGGGGGCCGGAGCCGGTGGCGGCTCGGAGGTGGGAGCCGGCGATAGCTCGGACGGGGCGGCGGTCGGCGGCGGCGGGGGCGGGGGCGGCGGCGCCAGGGCGTCGAGGAGCTGCCGGTACCCGGCGGCGGCCTCGCCGTCGCCGGAGGCACCGGCAGCGTCGGCCGCCATCCCGAGGAGCTCGACGTCGGCCGGGCGGCCGGCAAGGGCGACCCGGATGTGTTCGAGCGCGTCGCCCGGGCGGCCGGTGGCGATCAGGTGACGGCCGATGGCCGCCCGGAGATCGGGATGGTCGTTGGTGGCGAGCCCGGCCAGGAGGGCGTCGAGCACCGGATCGGAGTCGGACATGACGCCATCGTGCCAGACCCGCTCCCCTGTCAGGTCCCGCCCCTGGTCCCCCCAGGGGTACCGACGTGGTCGAGGATCGATCGAGCGACGACCTCGGGGCGTTCCATCGGACCGAAGTGGGTGAGGCCGTCGTGGGCCTCGAACCGAGCGTTCCCCAGCGCCTCGGCGATCAGCGGGGCCACCGCCGCCGGCAGGGCATGGGCCTCGGCCACGGTCGACCCGGCCGCCACGACGGTCGGAATCCCGATCGCGGTCAGCAGGTCGAAGTCGAGCGGTTCACCGGTCGAGAAGACCCGGGCTTCGTTCTCCCCCTCACACGAGAGGCGGACACCCTCGGCCGTGGGGTAGGTCCCGACCTCCAGGTAAGCCCGGACCGACTCCGGCACACACCCGGCGAAGGGCGGCTTGGCACCGAGCCTGGCCACCGCATCATCCACCGAGTCGAACGTCATCCGCCGTCGCCGGGCCGCCTCGATCAGGGGGCCCGGCCCACCGGGCGGACGGGGTCGGTCGGCCGGCATCACCACCGGCTCGAACAACCAGAGCGACCGGAAGCGGTCCGGCTGGGCGAGGGCGGCGTAGATCCCGGCCGCCCCACCCAGGGAGTGACCGACGTAGTCGACCGGGGCCGGGTCCGCCCCGGATCGGCCGACGGCGTCGAGGGCGGCCAGCACGTCCTCACCGAACCGGGCCCGGGCCACCGAGTAGTGGGGATCGGTGGGCCGGCAGGCGCCGTGGCCCCTGAGGTCGAGCCCGAAGCACCGGCGCTCGACGCGGAGATGGGGCACGACGGCGGCCCACATGCCGGCGTTGAGCCCGTTGCCGTGCCCGAGGACGATCGGGGGACCGGAGCCACCGAAGTCGTGGAGGGCCACCGGCTGGCCGTCGGCGCTGGTCAGGATGGTGACGGGGTGATCGACCATGGGCGTCGATCATGGCCCGAGGCCCGCCCTGGAGGCGAGACCGGGTCCGAGCGACCCAGGCGGTGGTCAGGCATCGAGGTCGGTGCAGTCCCGCAGGTCGTGCCAGTCGTCGAGGGCGGCCGCCGCGTCGTCACCGGCGAGGGCGGTCGCCACCCCCCGCTGGAGACGAGCCGGGATCCACCGGTAGTCATCGATGTCCCGGCCGGTGATCGTCACCTCCAACACGCCGGATCGGGTTCCGAGGCCGCCTTCGGTGTAGAAGACGAAGTTCCCGAGCCCGTAGTGGACGAGGGCCCCATTCTTGATGCCGCCCCCCTGGACCCGGTGGGCGTGCCCGCCGACGATGATGTCGGCTCCGGCCTCGATCAGGGCATCGGCCAACTCGATCTGGCGTGCGGCCGGGCACAGGTCCCCCTCGATCCCCCAGTGGAGGAACACCACGACCGTGTCGTGGGCCGCCCTGGCCTCGGCCACCGCCGCCACGAGGGCATCGACCTCCTTCGCCGACGCCAGACCCGGTTGGTCGTCGGTGGCGGTCCACGAGCTGATGAGGGACGAGTCGAGGACCTGGGTGGCCCCGATCACCGCAACGTGCTGGCCGTTGATCACCACCGACCACGGCCGGTAGGCCTCCTCGGCGTCGAGTCCCGCCCCCACCAACGGGAACTCGGCGTCGGCGGCGGCGGTCAGGGTGTCCTCCAGGCCGACCAGGCCGAAGTCCATCCCGTGGTTGTTGGCCAGGGAGACGACGTCGATCCCGGCCGCTCGTAGGGCATCGAAGGCCTCCGGCCCGACCCGGAAGTTGAACGCCTTGGCCGACGGCGATCCCCGCTCGGTCACCGCGGTCTCCAGGTTGGCCACCGCCAGATCGGCGGTGGCCATCATGTCGGCCACCGGGTCGAGCATCGACAGCGGGTCCTGAGCCAGGGCCGTCGCCAGGAAGCCCTCGAAGTGGATGTCTCCCCCGAACACGATCGTCACCGGCTCACCCGAGCCCCGCCGGCCCCGCTGGCCGGGCTCCCCGGCCCCACCGTCATCGGTGGTCGACGCGACCTCGGCTTCGGTCCCATCGGTGACCGCGTCGGTCGGGGCCGGATCGGGTTCGCCGGACACGGCGGCGGCCACCTCGGCGGACCGCGCCGGATCCTCGGTCGTCGGGAGCGGGGCATGGTGGAGGCCGGACGACGCCTCACCCGCCGTCGAGGCCATCGATGGTTGGGAGTCGGTGCACCCGGCGGCGACCAACCCGGCGGCGACGACGGCCACCAGCAGCCGGGGCCGGGGGCGACGAGGGCGCCCGGTGGTGAGGGCGGCGGGGCGGTCGGCGTGGAAACGGGAGCGGCGAGGGGACATGGCGGACTCGGTTTGGTGGCGGGACCGTCCGGTCGGCAGGGGGCAGCGGACCATGACCGGATCGCATCCCCCCCCCCGGGCGAGCGCACCCATGCACGACCGCCGCCCGCTCTGGAACAATCGGGTGATCGACAACGATGGCCACCCGCAACCTAGGCCACGGCCGGTTCGCCCAGCCATCGGTCTCGACCCCCGAACGAACCTCTGCCCCGAAGGGCAACGATGAGCGACACGGACACCCCCACCGACGGCTCCCCGACCGACGACCCCGTCGACCCACCGATCACCGTCGATCGGTCTGCCCCCGTCGACCCGATCGACCCGATCGACCCGCTGGACCCCGACTTCGCCGATCTGGCGGCGTCGGAGGACGACACCTGGGCTTGGGCCGACTTCGACCCGGCGGCCCTGGCCCATCCGATGGTGCTCCGGTCGCTGGTGGGGGTCGTGGTCGCCCTGACCGTGCTCGTCTGGCCGCAGCGGAGCGACAACATCGCCGCCATCCTGATCGGGCTCGGTGCCGTCGCCTTCGGGCTGCTCACCGGGTGGGACGCCCTCCGCCAGCGGCCGATCGATCGGTTGCGGGCCGGGGTGGCGCTGGCCCTGGTGGTGGGCGGCGGACTCCTGCTGGCGGCGCCGCTGAGCGAGGCCTCGACCCTGCTCGGCCGAGCGCTCGGCACCGCGGCGCTTCTCGTCGCCGCCCGCCACGTGATCGAGGGGATCCAGCACCCGGGCGGTCAACGGGCCTGGTCGCTGGCCCTGGCCTCGCTGACCGGCGGGGTCGGGGCGCTGTTGGTGCTGTTCCCCCAGACCATGCTGACCGCGGCGGTCGTCGCCGCCGGCCTGGCGTGGGCGGCGCTGGGCGCGGTGGCGATCGCCATGTCGCTCGATCGGCGAACGCCGGGTGCGGCGTCCTACGACGATGCCGGCCAGCTCGTCGTCGACTGGTTGGAGTCCCGCCCCAAGAGCGCCGATGATCGCCAGCAGCTCTACCAGAAGATCCTCTACGACGGGCCGACGGCGCCCAAGCGCATCGGCCGGTTCTTCTCGCTGATGACCTTCGCCGCCATCATCGCCTCGACCGGCGTGATCGGCGACTCGACGGCGGTGGTGATCGGGGCGATGCTCATCGCCCCGCTGATGACGCCGCTCATGGGGATGGCGATCTCCCTGGTGATGGGATGGCCCCGCCGGCTGGCCCGGAGCACCCTGATCGCCGGGGCCGGCATCCTGCTGGCCATCACCGTCGGCCTCCTCGTCGGGTTGTTCTCGCCGACCCCGATCGACACCTCGACCAACGCCCAGATCCTGTCCCGGATCTCGCCGACCATCCTCGACCTCCTGGTGGCGACGGCGGCCGGCGCGGCCGGGGCCTACGGCCTGTCCCGCCCCGACGTGTCGGACTCGCTGCCCGGGGTGGCGATCGCCATCTCCCTCGTCCCGCCGCTGACGGTGGTCGGCATCAGCTACTCCCAGGGTGACCTGACGGCCGGCGCCGGGGCGCTGCTGCTGTTCACCACCAACATGGTGGCCATCCTCATCATGGGCGGGCTCGTGTTCATCGTCACCGGCGTGACGCCGATCTCCCGTCTGGCCGAGAACCAGAACCGGACCCGGACGTCGCTGGCCGCCGTCGGCGGCCTGGCGGCTCTGGTCGTCGGAGCGCTGCTGCTCAACGGGGCCCAGGCGGCCGAGGACGTGGCGAACGAGGGCGCCGCCTCGGCTGCGGTGGAGGCCTGGCTGGCCGACCATCCCGGACACGACCTCGTCGAGGTCGGCATCGCGGGCGACGAGGTCACGGCGGTGATCATCGGCCCGGCCGACGGCGCGCCGACGGCCGACGCCCTGGCGGTGGAGCTGGCCGACCGGTTCGACCGGTCGATGGCGGCCCAGGTCCGCCTCGTCGTCGAGGAACGGGACACCGCCCGGGCCGAACCCCCCGGTTGAGCCCGATCGGGGCCGCTGCTCAGCCGGCCGCGACCCGGTCGAGCACCGGCAGCAGGTAGCGGAAGAAGGCGGCCGGGTTCTCCGACATCGGGAAGTGGCCGATGCCGTCCATGGCGGCGAACGTCGAACCGGCGATCGCCTCGTGGGCCTGGCGCCCCATCTCGACCGTCGCGCTGTAGTCGTACTCGCCGCTGAGGATGTGGACGCCGACCCGGCCGGTGTCGATCGTCGGGGCCAACTCCCGGAGGTCGTAGTCGACGAGGTAGTACCACAGGTCGCCGAGGAAGGCCTGCGGCCAGCCCGAGGCGTAGGTGTGGATCGTCTCCTTGCGGTACTCGACCGGTGACGTCGGCGAGCACAGCCCCTCCATCATCCGGGCCTTGGCCTCGTTCGACACCTGGGGATGCCAGAAGCCGAGCAGGGCATCCCAGTCGCCGTCGACGGTCAACGCCCCTTCGAGGGAGATGACCGCCCGGAACGCCTCGGGATGGCGGGCCGCCAGGTCGAGGGCCAGCAACCCGCCGACCGAGCAACCCATGAACACGGGCCGATCCAGGTCGAGGGCCTCGGCCACCGCAAGGGGCACCGAACGGAGGAACGAGCCGTCGAGCTTGTACTGCTCGGCCCACCACGCCGGCCCGACCGGCGGGACCGACTTCCCGTGGTGCGGGAGGTCGTAGGCGATGACCCGGAAGCGGTCGGTGATCGCCGGGTTGTCGAGGACGTGGCGCCACTGGGCGGAGTGCGACCCGGCGGTGTGTTGGCACAGCAGGGGGATTCCCGAGCCGGCCTCCTCGACGTAGATCCGGTGGCTGACCCCACCCAGGTCGAGGTGGAGGTAGCGGCCGACGACGGCGTCGATCGTGCCGGCCGGCTTCGAGGCCGCCACCAACTCGTTGGCCGGGGCCGGGGCCGGATCGCGGAGGAGTTCGACCGCCCGTTGGATGGCCGCGGCGTACTGCCAGTAGAGCAGCTCGTCGCCCACCCGGCGGAGGCCGAGGGCCCGGGCCGGGGCGATGTCGTTGGCGAACCGGGGCGGGGTGGCGGCGAGCAGCTGCTCCCACGTACCGGTCGGGGCCTGGAGGGTGATCACACCGTCGCCCGGCGGGGGCTCGCCCTCCACCGGTTCGCCGTCGGCGATCGTGATGGCCGCCACTGCGGACCCGAAGTCGAGGCGGAGGCCGCCGGTCCAGTGCCGGGCGGCGAGGAGGAACTCGCCGTCGGCCCGGCAGCGCTCGGCCAGTTCCCGTGAGGTGCGCATGGCACGAACCTATGCCGGATCGACCGTGTGCCGAAATCTCGGCACAACGGGAACCCATCCGACCCGTGAGACGTCTCAAACCGTGGGAGACTTCCGTCACGTCGATCCCCGGGATGGGCGGGGGATCGACGGGTGGAGTGGTGGAGTGGTGGAGATGAGGTTGCATGGGTGACGACGACACGGACCGACCGATCCGCTCCTTCCTCCGACTCCCGACCCGGCGGCTCGGTCTGATCCTGGTGCTGGCGGTGCTGGCGGTGCTGGCGAGCCCCCAGCCGGCCGGGGCCGAGACCACCCTCGACGTGACGACGCCGGCCGACGGTGGCTTCCAGCCGGGGCGGAGCTCGGTGCCCCTCCTCGTGACGATCGAGGCCGACGAGGCCGTGACCGGGACCTTGACCGCCCGCTTCGAGGGCATGCCGTCATCGGGCACCCAGGAGGTCGACGTCGCCGGTGGGACCTCCAAGGAGATCGTCTTCGTCGTCAACGTCCCGACCTGGGCCCGCAACGGCTCGGTGAGCTTCGATGCCGACGGCGACGCCAACGATCAGACGGCCCGGTTCAACCTGGTGGCGCCGTCGAGCGACGAACTCGTCGGGGTGTTGCCCGACCTGGCGGCCCGGGACCTCCCGGCCACCGCATCGATCCTCACCGGCATCGGGGCCGCCCGGTTCTACCCGGTCGAGCCGTCGCTGCTCGACGTCGGCCCCGATGGCCTCGCCACGTTCAGCCAGGTGGTGGCAACGGCCAGCGACCTGGCCTCGCTGGAGGGTGACCGGCTCGACGCCCTCGTGTCCTGGGTGACCACCGACGGTGGGGTGCTCGTCGTCGACGAGGCGCCGGGTACCGATCTCCCGTTCGAGCTGACCGAGGAGGTCGGGGCCAGCGGCGACACCTTCGAGCTCGGCTTGGGCACCGTCGTCTTCTCCGATGGCCAGGCCGGGGCCGGTTCCTGGGACGACCTCATGGCCCCGACCGAGACCCGCTCCCCCGACGAGTTCCCGTGGGGGTTCTTCGGCGGGGTCGGTGGGGGGACCAACATCTTGGCCACCGACGCTGGCGTGTCGGTGCCGGCCATCGGGTCGCTGGTCATCGCCCTGATCGTGTACGCCGCCGTCGTCGGCCCGATCCTGTGGCTGGTGCTGCGGCGCTGGAACCGCGAGCCGCTGCTCTGGCTCATCATGCCGGCGGTGGCGCTGGTGGCGACCGGGGGCATCTACCTGACCGGTCAGTCGATCCGGGACGACACGGCCACCGCCCACGGCACGCTCGTCGCCGACCTCCCGAGCGAGCGGATCATCACCAGCCAGGTCCTGGTGACCTCCCCCAACGGGGGCATCGCCGGCGTCGACCTACCCGCCGGGTGGCGGGCAGCCCCGGTGGCGGCGGAGGGTGAGTTCATCGAGTTCGAGGAGGGCTTCGGCGGTGGTCCGGCCGCCGGCGTGACCGCCGAGGTCCGAGGCGACGAGCTCATCGTCGACCTTCCCCCCGGTGGGGTCGGCGTCGTCGCGGCCGAGGGCTCGCAGCCCGTCACCACCCCGTCGTGGGACTGGGACCTGACCGTCGACGGCGATGACCTCGTCGGGACGATCACCAACCTGACCGCCTACGACCTCGAGGAGGTGTTCGTCTCGTCGGGCCGAGGGTTCGACCGGATCCCCGAGCTCGAGGCCGGCGAGACCGCCGAGGTCAGCCTGTCGGGTATCCATCGCCCCACGTTGGAGGGCGACCCGCTGATGGAGCGGCTGTGGCAGATCGACGTGTTCGGCGGCGACGATGGCGGGGTGATCAACCCGGTCGTCCTGTCCAACTGGCTCAGCGACCACAGCGAGCTGCGTCGCCCGGGCTACCTGATCATCGTCGGCTGGACCCGGGACGCTCCGGCCCCGGTCAGTGCCACGACCGGCCGCACCGTCGACGAGGGACGGACCGGCTTCTTGGCGTCGGCCCGGCTCACGACCGAGGAGCTGCCCCCCGATCGGGGGCGCCTGGAGTTCCTCCGGGGGTGGAACAGCACCAACGTGTCCGACCGCATCGGCGCCGAGTGCTCCGACTTCCCGCTCACGGTCCGGCTCACCCCCCACGGTTCGGTCGCTCCCGACGACGCCGTGCTGGCGGTCCCTGGCCGAGCGATCGCCGCCCTCGACGTGTGGGACGGAACGAGCTGGCTCCCGACCGGGATGGCGGGCGCGCCCCGGGACGATTTCGTTCTCGAGCTGCCCGCCCGTGCCCTCGACACCGGCGCGGTGTACGCCCGGATGACGATGAGCTGCGACTTCTGGGGTCTCCCCGACCCCTTCCCGGCGATCCGGGCCGCCGACCGGGGCGACGAGCGTTTCACGATCGACGAGCTGGTGGCAGCGGCCGACCTCGGTGGTCCGCTCGGGACGGGACCGGGCGTGACGACACCCCCGACCACCGAACCCGATCAGGCGGTGCCGACCACGGCGCCCGGTGACGAGGTCACGACGACCGGCCCGCCAAGCACCGGGACGACGACGGAGACCGGACCCTCGTTCACCACCACCACCACGGAGGGCCCGTGACCGAAACTGCGCCGCCACCGCCACCGCCACCGCCACCGCCTGCGTCGGCGCCGGGATCGGCGCCCTCGGCGAACCGGGTCGTCGATCCGGTCGTGTCGGTACGGGGCCTGACCAAGCGCTACGGCCGGCTGGTGGCCCTCGACCACCTCGACCTCGATGTGCCGCGGGGGGCCATCTTCGGGATGATCGGCCCGAACGGGGCCGGGAAGTCGACCACGTTCGCCATCCTCGCCACCCTGCTTCGACCGACGGCCGGGGTGGCCCAGGTGTGCGGGGCCGACCCGGTCCGTCAACCCAAGGAGGTCCGCCGGCGCCTGGGGTACATGCCCGACGTGATGGGGGTCTACGACCAGCTCCGGGTCGACGAGTACCTCCAGTTCCACGCCGCGGCCCACGGCGTGCCCCGGTCGGAGTGGCCGGACCTCGTCGAGGGCCTCCTCGAGCTGGTCGACCTCGACGTGAAGGCCAACGCCATGGTCGATGGGCTCAGCCGGGGCATGAAGCAGCGCCTGTCGCTCGCCCGGTCACTGGTCCACGATCCCGAGCTGCTGATCCTCGATGAGCCGGCGTCCGGCCTGGATCCCCGGGCCCGGATCGAGTTCCGCCAGCTGTTGGCCGAGCTGAAGAACCTCGGGAAGACGATCCTGATCAGCTCCCACATCCTGGCCGAGCTCCAGCAGATGTGCAGCGACATCGCGGTCATCGAGGCCGGGAAGCTGCTGGCCGCCGGGCCGCCAGACGACATCCTCGACCAGCTCGGCGCCGGCCGACGGGTCGCCGTCCGGTTCCTCGACGGTGAGACCGCCGAGTTCCCGGTGGCCGACGAGCGGGAGCAGGCGGCGCTCCTCAAGCGCCTGGTCGACGAGGGCCGGGAGGTCGTCGAGTTCGCGGTCCGCAACGACGACCTGGAGGAGCTGTTCCTCCAGATCACCGAAGGGGTCGTCCAATGAGGCTCATCACCCTCAACCCCGTCTTCGACCGGGAGCTCCGGCAGCGGAGCCGGTCCACCCGGTCGATCATCCTCCTCGGCGCCTTCCTGGCGCTGTTGATCGGGGTGCTCTACGTCAGCTACCGGGCCAGCGAGACGGCCCCGTCGTTCGGGTTCAACCCGGTGTCGGCCCTGACCACCCAGATCGGCCGGACGATGTTCGAGTGGGTGCTCGTCGCCGAGTTGGTGATCCTGTTGTTCATCGTGCCCGGGATCAGCGCCGCGGCCGTGGCCGGTGAACGCGATCGCCAGACGCTGATCCCCCTCCAGGTCACGCTCGTCGGCCCGCTGGGGATCTTCTTCGGGAAGGTCCTCGCCTCGAGCAGCTTCGTCCTGCTGCTCATGATCGCCTCGGCCCCCATCATGGCCGTCCCCTACCTGGTGGGCGGGATCTCGCTGACCCAGATCCTGCTCTCGCTGGCCAGCCTGCTGGTCATCGGGGTGGCGCTGACGGTCGTCGGGGTCGCCTGCTCGTCGTTCTTCCGAGGCACCCAGACCGCCACCCTGGCCGCCTACGGGCTGGTCCTCCTCCTCACGCTGGGGACGGCCGCCGGCCTGGTCCTGACCCAGGTCATCGACGCCAGTCGGGGCACCGATCAGGCCGAGCCCCGGATCGAGGCGATGTACCCCAACCCGTTCCTGACGCTGGCCAGCGCCTCGGGGGCGCTGGGAGCGCAGTCGCCCGGCCCGTTCGAGCCGCTCCGCGAGATCTACTACACCTCGCAGCTCGGGTCGACGGTCGTGGTGTTCGACCAGGCCGATTTCGGTGGACCCGGGGGCGGGGTCATCGCCATCGACCAGCGGACCGGGGTCCCCGTCGAGCTCCCCGACGGGGACGAGGGCTTTCCCCTCTGGGCGTGGTCGCTCCTGATCCAGGTCGGCGTGGCGCTGGTGGCGGCGGTCATCGGCGTCGTCCGACTTCGCGCACCACAGCGGGAGCTCCGGACGTGATCGGCCCGTTCCTGGCCCGGGTCCGCCGGCGGTTGCGGCTGGTGTGGGCGTGGGCCATGGCGACGTGGCTCGCCCCGGCGGTCATGATCGTCGCCCTGGCGTCGGTGGCCCTGGGATGGCTCGGCCCCTGGGGCTGGCCCGAGCCGGCGGCGTTGGGGGTGGTCGCCGCCTCGGCGGTGGCGATCGGCGGCTGGGCGCTGTTCCAGCGGCTTCCCCTCCCAGCGGTGGCTCGGGCCGCCGACCGGGGCCTCGGCACCGGCGACTCGTTCGGTGCCGCACTGCAGTTCGACGATCTCGACGGCCCGTTCGGGGAACGGATCCGCGACCGGGCCGAGGGCCTGGCGGGGTCGTCGGACCCCACGGCGGTCGGGAGCCTGCCGCCCCCCGGTCGACGGTGGCTGGTGGCGGCCGGGATCGGGGTGGCTGCGCTCGGGTTGGCCCTCGCCCCCAATCCCCAGGACGAGATCCGCCAGGAGCGGGCCGACGCCCGGGAGCTGATCGACGCGACGGCAGCCGACATCGAGGACCGGGCCGAGGAGCTGGGCGACGATCCGGCCACCGAGGACCTGGCCGCCGAGCTGGACGCCCTGGCCGAGGAGCTGCGGGACGCCGACGACATCGACGAGGCCCGCCAGGCCCTCCAGGAGGCTCAGGCCGCGCTCGACGCAGCCCGATCCGACAACCTCGCCTCCGAGCGGGCGGCGGTCGAGGGCCTCGAGCGAAGCCTGGCCGACCGGCCGCTCGCCGAGGAGGGATCGAGCGCCACCGAGCAGTTGGCCGAACTGGCCGACGGCCTCGACGACCTCACGGCCGAGGAGCAGGAGGCCCTCGCCGAGCGGCTCGCCGACCTCGCCGCCACCCAGGAGGCGGGTAGTCCCGACGTGGCGGCCGCCCTGGCCGAGGCGGCCGAGGCGCTCGCCGCCGGCGACACGGCCGCGGCGGCGGCCGCCCTCGGTGAGGCCGCGGCGGCCCAAGCCCAGGCGGGTGAGGCTCTGGCCGGCGAGCTGGCCGCCGGCGATGCGTCGGGACTGCTGGCATCGTCCGATGCCGCCCTGGCCGGTTCGGGCGAGGGCTCCGGCGACGGTGACGGCTCCGGCGACGGTGACGGATCGGGCGACGGCTCCGGCGACGGTGACGGCTCCGGCAACGGCGACGGCGACGGATCGGGCAACGGGG
The DNA here is from genome assembly GCA_965262175.1 of Acidimicrobiales bacterium. Taxonomy (GTDB): domain Bacteria; phylum Actinomycetota; class Acidimicrobiia; order Acidimicrobiales; family SZUA-35; genus CADEDH01. The sequence continues at coordinate 1,206,754 of CBDHES010000002.1, forward strand.
ACGGTTCGGGGAGCGGTTCGGGGACCGGTGGCGAGGGCGGCGGCAGTCCCTCGGGCGAGGTCGGCGGTGCGACCGGGGGGACCGGTGCCGGCCAGGGTGGTGTCGGGGAGCCGGGCGGTACCGATCAACCGCAGGTCGACGCCAACGACGACCTGGACGATCCGACGATCGTCGACCCCGGCTCGCTCGGCGAGGATCTCTCCCTCGGCGGTACCCCGACCGGCGACGGCGAGACCGTCGGCCAGGGCGACGGGCCGACGACGGTGAGCCCGACCCGGGTGCCCCTCAGCGAGATCATCGCCGACTACGCCGAGCGGGCCACCAGCACCGCCGACCGCCAGCAGCTGCCTCCGTCCCAGCGGGATCTCGTCGGTGACTACTTCGACAACCTCACCGACCAACCCTGACCTCGACGACCCATCCCCACCACGCCGCTCGGCGGACCCGAATCGCCCGAACCAGTCAAGGAGACGACAACCCGTGACCCCCGAACAGGCCGCCCAGACCGTCGACGCCGTCCGTACCGAGATCGGCCGGGTGATCGTCGGCCAGCGGGAGCTGGTGGACGACGTGCTGCGATGCCTACTGGCCGAGGGTCACGTCCTGCTCGAAGGGGTCCCGGGCCTGGGCAAGACGATGCTGCTCAAGACGTTGGCCGAGTCGCTCGACATGCCGTGGTCCCGGATCCAGTTCACCCCCGACCTGATGCCGGCCGACATCGTCGGCACCCAGGTCCTCCATCAGGGTGTCGATGGGTCCCGGGAGCTCCGGTTCCGGCCCGGTCCGATCACCGCCAACCTGGTCCTGGCCGACGAGGTGAACCGGGCCACCCCCAAGACCCAGGCGGCCATGCTGGAGGCGATGCAGGAGCGGGCGGTGACCGTCGCCGGCGAGACCCGCCCCCTGCCCCGCCCGTTCCTGGTCATGGCGACCCAGAACCCGTTGGAGATGGAGGGCACCTACCCCCTGCCCGAGGCCCAGCTCGACCGGTTCCTGCTCAAGGTGCTGGTGCCGTTCCCCACCGCCGAGGAGTTGGTGACGGTGATCGAGCGGACGACCGGGGCCGGCACCGCGTCGGCCCGGCCGGTCTGCGATGGGGCCACCCTCACCGAGATGATCGCCCTCACCCGCCAGGTCCCGGTCCCCGATCATGTCGTGCGCCACGCCGTCGACCTGGTCGTGGCATCCCACCCCGACGGCGCCGGCGCTCCCGAAGCGGTCCGCCGGTACGTGCGGTTCGGGGCCTCACCCCGGGGCGTCCAGGCGATGATCCTGGCCGGCAAGGCCCGAGCGCTGATGGCCGGCCGACCGTCGGTGGCGGTCGACGACGTCCGGGCCATGGCGGTCCCGGCGCTCCGGCATCGGCTGGTCAGCGGCTACGAGGCGACCGCCGACGCCGTCGGCACCGACCAGCTGGTCGAGACGCTGCTCGAGGCCGTGCCCGAGCCGACGTCGGGCATCCGGGGCGCGCCGTGAGCGACGACCTCCTCGGACCGGCCCTGCTGAGCCGACTCGAGCGGCTCCAGCTGGCGACCCGGCGGCGCCTTCTGGGCGGCCTGGCCGGCGACCATCGATCGCCCCAGCGGGGCTCGTCGCTCGACTTCGCCGACTTCCGGGAGTACTACCCGGGCGACGACCTGCGGCGGCTGGACCTGAACGCGCTGGCCCGGCTCGACCGGATGCTGATCACCCTGTACGACGCCGAGGACGATCTGACCATCCGGCTCCTGATCGACGCCTCGGCGTCGATGGCCGGCCCGAAGCTGGCCCGGGCCAAGGAGCTGGCGGCGGCGATCGGGTTCACCGCCCTGGTCCGACGGGACGTCGTCACCGTCCACCCGTTCCCGGTCGATCGTCCGGGGCCCCGGTTCCGGGGCCGGAGCGCCGCCACGCCGCTGTTCGACCACCTCGGGGCCATCACCGCCGGCGGCGAGACGGGCCTCCGCTCGGCGGTCGATCGGGTGCTGGTGCAACCCGGCCCGCCGGGGTTGACCGTCCTCATCTCCGATCTCCTGACGCCGGAGTGGGATGCCGGCATACGCCGGCTACCGGCCCGACGGGGTGAGCTGGCCGTCGTCCATCTCCTCGACCCGACCGATCTCGATCCCGATCTGGAGGGCGACCTCGAACTGGTCGACGCCGAGAGCGGTGCCCGCTTGGAGGTGTCGCTCTCGGCCTCGGTGCTGGCCGACTATCGGGAGCTGGCGGCGGCCTGGGTCGATGACGTGGCGGGGCGGGTCACCGGGAGTGGCGGCGCCTACGTTCGGGTGTTCACCACCGACGACCTGGAGTCGGTCCTCCTCGGCCGAGCCCGCGACGCCGGGCTCCTGCGATGAGGGCTCGCCCGAAGAGCCGAGAACCTGCGATGAGGGCTCGCCCGAAGAGCCGAGAACCTGCGATGAGGGCTCGCCCGAAGAGCCGAGGAGCCGTGTCATGAGTTTCGCCGGGTGGGGGTTGGCCAATCCGGCCGGGTTGCTGTGGTGCCTCCTGGCGCTGCCGATCATCGCCCTCCACATCCTCCGGCCCCGCCGGGTGCAGGCCCGGGTGGCGGCGGTGTTCCTCTGGCGCCAGGTGTCGAAACCGGTCTCGGCGGCGAGACCGTGGCAGCGGTTGATCCCCAGCTGGCTCCTGGCGGCCCAGGTGCTGGCCGCCCTGCTGCTCGGTCTCCTCATGGCCCAGCCGGTTCGACTCACCGACGACGTCGTCGCCGAGCACACGATCTTCGTCGTCGACGCCTCGGGCTCGATGCAGACCCTGGATGGGGCCCCCGACCGGTTGGCGACCGCCCGGGACCGGGCCCTCGACCTCCGACGCCAACTCCCCGAGGGCGGGCGGGCCAGCCTCATCGTGGCCGGGGCCGACGCCCGGGCGCTTCTGACCGATTCCGCTGACGAGGCGGCGTTCGAGGAGGCCCTCGGCCGGATCGAGGCCACCGACGGCACCGGCGACGTGGCAGCCGCCTTCGCCCTCGCCGCCGGCCTCGACACCGGCGATGTCGACAGCCAGGTCGTGTTCATCTCCGACGGCGGCATCGGCGCGGCCGACGTCCGAGCCGCGCCGGTGGGAACGATCTACGAGCGGGTCGGCTCGTCGGCCACCAACCGGGGCATCACCCAGCTCTCGGTCGAGCCGGCCACGACCGGCCTGCTGGCCCGGATCTCGGTCACCCATTTCGGGGGTCCACCGGTGACCCAATCGGTCCGGGTCGACGTCGATGGGGTCACGGTGGCCACCGAGACGATCGAGCTGGCATCCGGCGAGGTCGCCAACCTGACGATCCCCATCCCGGCCGGCGAGATGATCGAGACGTTCCTCGACGGCGCCGATGCCCTGGCCCTCGACAACCGGGCGGTGGCCACCGTGGCCCGCCGGCCCGAGGTGGACGTCCTGTGGGTCGGGCCTCCGAACCGGTTCATCGAGGCCGCCCTGGCGGCCAGTCCCGGGGTGTCGGTCACCCGGCTCGACCAGTTCCCGGCCGATGGCGTCACGGCGATCGACCCGGTGGTCGACCTCGTCGTCGTCGACGGGGTTGCGGTGCCGGACGAGCTCGACCTCCCGCTGCTGGCGATCGCCCCGACTGGCGGCGCCCGGGCCATCACCCCGTCGGGGACGGTCGAGGCTCCGGTCCTCACGCTGATCCGCTCCGAGGTTCCCCTGGTCCGGGATCTCGACCTGTCGGGGGTCCTGATCGCCGAGTCCCAGCGGGTCGAGGTCCCACCGACGGCCGAGGTGATTCTCGGCGCCGAGGGGGCCCCGCTGCTCGTCGCGGTCGACGAGCCGGCACCGACCCTGTACCTGGCGTTCGACCTGGCCGACTCGTCACTGCCGCTCGAGCTGGCGTTCCCGGTGCTGATCGATCGGGCGATCGCCGATCTGACCGACCTGATCACCCCGCCGTCCCGGCTGGTCGTCGGGGCCGACCTGCCGATCGATCCGCGACTGGAGGTGACGATCACCTCACCCGATCTCACCTCGGAGACCATTCCCCCCGGTTCGTCCTATCCCCGGGCCGACCAGATCGGGTTCTGGCGGCTGGCGGCCGGCGATGGCCCGGAAACCCTGGTGGCGGTCGGTCCCGATCGGGCCGAGTCGAGTGTTGCGCCGGCCCCCGACCTGGCCTTCGAGGCGGCGTTCGAGGGGACCGGCGACGCCACCCGGCGGGGCGAGCTGCCGTTCCGGGCTCCGGTGATCGCGGTGTTGCTGGCCGTGCTGGGGATCGAGGCGGTGCTGGCGAGCCAACGTCGAGGCGTCGGGACCGGCCAGTGGCGGGTTGCGATGGCGATGCGGATGGCGGTCGGCCTGGCCCTGCTGGCGGCGTTGATCGCCCCGACCCTCGACCGGCGGGCCGATGACGTGGCCACCGTGTTCCTCATCGATGCCAGCGACTCGATGACCCCGAGGGGCCAGGCGGCGGCGGCCGACGTGGTCCGCGATGCCCTCGCCGCCCAACCCGACGACACCCGCTCGGCCATCGTCGTGTTCGGACGCGACGCCCGGTTGGAGACGCTGCTCAGCGAGGATCCTTCGTTCGCTGGTGTGACCGTGATCGTCGACCGAGGTGGGACCGATCTGGCGGCGGCCATGCGGTTGGGGGCGGCGGCCCTCCCCGCCGATGCCCGCCAGCGGTTGGTCCTGATCAGCGACGGTCGGGCCACGACCGGCGACGCCAACGCCGAGGCCGAGCGGTTGGCCGACGACGATGTGCCCCTCGACGTGGTGGTGATCGACGCCAGCTCCGGGGCCGACGTGGCGGTGGCGGCGGTCGACACCCCGTCCCAGGCCCGGGCGGGGGAAGAGGTCCGGATCGACGCCCAGATCATCGCCCCGGCCGACACGACGGCGACCGTCGTCCTCCGGCGGGACGGCGAGGAGATCGAGCGACGGGCGGTCGACCTGACCGCCGGTGAGAACACGGTCCGGTTCACCGACGTGGCGGCATCGGACGGGGTCCTCCGCTACCAGGTCGAGGTCGAGGCCGCCGGTGACGGGGTGACGGCCAACGATGTCGGCTACGGGGCGATCCCGGTCGAGGGTGCCGACCGGGTGCTGGTCATCGAGGGCACCGGCGGACGGGCCGCCGGATTGGTCGGGATCCTCGAGGCGGCGGGCCTCCCGGTCGACGTCGAGCCACCGGGTGGGGTGCCGGCCATCGACGAGTTGGCCCGCTACGCCTCGATCGTGCTCGTCGACGTCGATCGTCGCGACCTCAGCGACGGCCAGGTCGCCGACCTGACCGCCGCGGTCCGGGACCTGGGGCGGGGCATGGTCGTCATCGGGGGTACCCGGTCCTACGCCCTCGGTGGCTATCGGGGCACCGATCTGGAGGAGATCCTCCCGGTCATCAGCGAGATCACCGACCCGCTCCGCCGGCAGACGGTGGCCGAGGTGCTGGCCATCGACTCCAGCGGCTCGATGGGGGCCTGCCACTGCGACGAGGAGGGCAACAACGGCCTCGGTGGCGGGAACCGGATCGACGGCGGGGTGATGAAGACCGCCATCGCCCGGGCGGCGGCCGGGCGGGCCATCGCCGCCCTGGCGGCGACCGACGAGGTCGGGGTGCTGACGATGGATGCCAACGACCGGTGGGTCATCGACCTCCAGCCGTCCCCGCCTCAGGACGTCATCGACGACGGGCTGGCCCAGATCGTGCCAAACGGGCCCACGTTCATCGACACCGGCCTGTTGACCGCGGCCGAGGCCCTCCGGGAGTCCGACGCCAGCCTCAAGCACATCATCCTGTTCAGCGACGGGTTCACCGAGCCGGGGAACCTGGCGATCATGGAGGAGCAGGCGGCCGAGCTGCTGGCCGAGGGGATCACGGTGTCGGTGGTGGCCACCGGCGAGGGCGCGGCCGAGGATCTCCGTCCGATCGCCGAGGCCGGCGGCGGCCGCTTCTACCCTGGCCGCAACCTCGACCAGCTCCCCGACATCATCGTGCAGGAGGCGATCCTCGCCTCCCGAGACTTCGTCAACGAAGGGGAGTTCTTCCCGCTGATCGCCTCGTCACGGGAGCCGGCGCTGGCCCTCACCGAGTCACCGGCCCTGCTCGGCTACGTGGCCACGACGGCCAAGCCGACCGCGGTGGTCGACCTGGCCATCGGCCCCGACGAGGACCCGCTCCTGGCGTCGTGGCGGGCCGGCCTGGGCCGGGTGTCGGCCTGGATGAGCGACGGGGGCGAGCGGTGGGCCGCCCCGTGGAACGGCTGGGATGGCGCCCCCGACTTCTGGGCTGCGGTGATCAAGGACACGTTCCCCGTCGCCGGCGACCAGGGTGGCGTGTCGGCCCGGATCGTCGACGGTCAGCTCCAGATCGACCTGGAGGGGGCCGAGGAGTGGGCGGCCGACGCCACCGCCACGGTCCGGGTCGCCGGGCCGGACGGGTCGAGCACCGAGGTCACGCTGGAACGGATCGACGGCAGCAGGTTCTCGGCCACCGTCCCGATCGACGCAGCCGGCACCTACGCCCTGGGGGCGGTGGTCGCCGACGGGGACGATGTGGCGTGGTCGGGGGTCGGCCTCACGACCCGGTCGTACCCGGCCGAGTACGCCCCCCGCCCGGTGGAGCGGGGCCAGCTCGAAGCGCTGGCCCTCACCACCGGTGGGCGGGTCGACCCCGATCCCGGTGAGCTGTTCAGCCGTTCCGGCACGGTGCCGGGGACCCGGGTCCTCGATCTGACCCCATGGCTGCTGTTGTTCGCCGTGCTGACCTGGCCGGTGGCGGTGGCCACGAGCCGGTTGGCGTGGCGGCGGGGGGCGCTGGCCGTCGGAGCCCGGCGAGCGTCATCGACGGTGGCCGAGCTCCGGTCCCGCCTCCCCAAGATGGCCGACCCGGCCCAACCAGCCCAACCAGCCCAACCGACCCCAGCCGGACCCAACCGCCTGGTTCGGGGGGTGCGGGGGGCCATGGCTCCGGGCCGCCCGGTCAGGACGTGGTCGACGGTCCGCCCGGCCCGCCACCGAGGGCGGTCGGGGTCGACACCTCGGCGCCGACCGTCCCATCGTCGCCCCCGCTGGCCGGCGAGGACCCGGCACGCGACGGGGCGACCGACGACGGAGCGCCCACCGACGACGAGGGGTCGACCCTGTCGGCGTTGCTGGCCCGGAAGCGTCGCCGGGACGAGTGACGGGCCACACCGGCCCGACCCAGGAGACCGACGGCGATGACCGCCGCCCCGATCCACACCAGCCCGATCCGGGGGAGGCGGGTGACCCGGTAGGTGGCGCCGCCGGCGTCGCCGTCGAGCAGCATCACCTGGATCTCGTCGACGCCGACCCGGGCCCGGGCCACCTCGGTGGTCGACACCGACCGGAGCTGGTAGACGACGAGCTTCGGTTCGAGGACCCGGCGTTCGTCGCCGACACCGACGGCCACGGTGGCGACGGCCTCGCTCGTCTCGTTGCCCTCGACGAGGGCGATCGACTCGTGGGTCAGGGTCAGGCCGTCGACCTCGATGGCGGTGGCGACCGGGGCATCGACGACGGTGCTCGTCGTCCCGACCGTCCCCGCCACCCCGACCAGGGTCAGCCCGACCCCGACGTGGGCCACCATCCCCGCCCGCCGAGCGGCGGTGCCCGCCGCCGGGCGGCGGGGGTGGCGGAGGCCGGCGGCGACCGCCGAGACGGCGACCGCCCCTCCGGCGGCCCCGACCGCGGCGGCGAAGGGACCCCCGCCGAGCACCGTCAGCGCACCGGCGACCGCTCCGATCGCAGCCGGCCACCACCGCCGGTCGGCCAGCACCGCCAACCCTGCGCCGGCGATCACCACCGGCCACAGGAGCCGGGTGTAGTAGTGGCCGGCGATGGCGACCGCGTCGCCGGTCGTCGCCGCCTCGACCAGCGGCTCATAGGTCCCGACGGCGACGAACACCGCGGCCACCGCCAGCACCGCCGCCCCCTCCCGTCGACCCCACCGCCGCCAGCCGCCGACCGGTCGGCCTCGCCGGGCTGCGGGGTCGTCCCCGTCGTCGCGCCGGCCCTCGAACGCCCCGTCCCGGCCGAGCACGTCGAGCTGCGCCCGGCGGTGGCGGATGGCGACGGTGGCCACCGCGCCACCAGCTCCGAGGGTGGCGGTACCGGCCACGGCGAGCAGCCCGAGGCGGAGGGTCGGGTTGTCGGCGAAGGCGTGGACCGAGGTCACGACCCCGATCCGGGTCAACGTCGTGGCCCACAGGGCGGCGACGGCGGGCGCCACGAACCCGACGGTCCGGACCGCGGCGGGGATCGACGGCCCCGGTGGGAGGTGGAGGGCGGCGGCGCCGGCCAGCCACGCCACCAGCCCCGCCGATTCGATGGGGTCCCAGGCCCAGTACCCGCCCCACCCGAGCTCGACGTTGGCCCACAGCGCCCCGGTGGCCAGCCCGACGGTCAGCGCGGCCAGCGGCCCGGCCATCGATCGGGTCAGCGACCGGGTCAGCTCCGGGGCGTCACCGGTGGTGCCGATCGCCCGCAGGGCGGGGATGAGCAGGCCGACGAGGCCGGCGTAGAGGATCGGGGGGTGCCAGACCATCGCCGGGTACTCGAGGACCGGCTGGAGCCCCAGCCCCCCGACGGCCGGGATGGGCAGCACGTCGAACGGCGATGCCACGGTCGCCACGAGGAGCCCGTAGCCGGCGACGAGCCCGGCCCCGGACCGGATCGCCCACGTGGCGCCGGGGCCGGCCTGCCGACGATCGGGTCGGGTGGCGATGACGACGGCGACCGCCACCATCGCCGTCCACAACAGCAGCGACCCTTCGGCCCCGGCCCATGCCCCGGCGACCCGGATCGGCCACCCCAGGCCGGGCCGGGCGTGGTCGACGACGTAGGCCGACGACCAATCCTCCCCGGCGAAGGCCAGGAGCAGTCGCCCGAAGGCCCCGATCCCGGCGACCGCCGAGACCCACAGCAGGGCTCGGGCGTAGGGGGCGGCGAGGACGCAGGCCCCGATGGCGGCGCCGACCATCGCCCAGACCAGGATGTCGCCGAAGGTCACTCCTCCATGGTGGCCGGTGTCGGGTCGGCCGCAGGGGTCGGGGCGGCGTCGGGGAGGTCGGGGCGGCCGGCGAGGGCGAAGAACACCACGGCGAGGCTGGCCCCGATCGTGATGACCGTGAAGCCGAGGGTGTAGGTCCCCGTCATGTCCCGGAGGACGCCGACGATGATCGGCCCGCTCATCGTGCCGATCATGATGATCATCGTCGACCACCCCATGATCCGGCCGAAGGAGCTGGCCCCGAAGTAGTCGGCCCGGATGGCCTGCATCAGCGGGCCCCGGACGCCCCAGGCCAGCCCGTGGAACGGCACGAACGCCCACACCATCCACGGTGCGACGGCGAAGGTGAACAGGAGCATCCCGATCACGTGGCCGGCCATGGCGGCGATCGCCAGCCCCTGCTTGGAGTAGCGGTCGCCGAGGTAGCCACCGATCATCTGGCCGATCAGCTGGGTGAGGAGGAGCGACGTTCCCAGGTACCCGGCCATCAGCAGCGAGAAGCCCTGCTCCTCGGTGAGGTAGATCGAGAGGTGGGCCATGGTGGAGCCGACCACCAGCAGCGCTGCGCTGTGACCGAAGTTGAGCGTCCAGAACGACCGGGTCCGGACCGCCTCGGCCAGCGTGAAGTCCCGGGCCGGACCGACCGATCCGGTGGCGGGCCGGCTGACGCCGTCGGCACCGACGACGGTCGGCGGCGGACCACCGTCGACCTCCTGACCGACCGCAGCCGGGTTGCGGTACATGACCCGGGACGCCAGCAACACCAGCACGAGGGCGACCCAGGCCGAGGCGAAGGCGGTCACCCGCCAACCGAGCTCGGTGAGCGACAGCACGACGAGCGGGGTCAGCACACCCCCGAGGGGAAAGCCGGCCTGGGCGGCGGACAGGGCGAGCGACCGTCGCCGCTCGAACCAGTTGACGACGGCGGTGACGATCGTGATGAACCCGGCCAGGCTCGCCCCGAGGGCCACGATCAGGTAGAAGAGGAAGAACTGGACGAGGTTCTGCACCGTGGAGAAGGCCATCAGGCCGATCCACAGCACGACCGCCCCCAGCTGCATCACCATCCGGGGCCCGAACCGGTCGAGCATCCACCCCTGGATCGGGCCCAGCAGGCCGGACTCGAGCCGGTTCATGGCGAACCCGAGGGCGATCACCGTGGTGCTCCAGCCGAACTCCTCCCGGAGCAGGACGGAGTAGTTGGTGTAGGCGTGCTGCACCAGGCCGGCGATCAACAACTGGCTCATCGCCCCGGCGACGACGATCCGCCACCCCCAGAAGGGCGCTCGCCCCGTGGTGCGGCGGGACGGGTCGACGAAGGCCATTGAGGCACCTTACGGCTGGAGCTTCGACCGCAGGCAATCCGTTCCCGGCCGGCGGAGGCGCCCGATCCGGGATCGTTTCCGCCCGATTACGCTTGGAACGATGCCATCTGCGACCCTTTCGTGGCCATGGCGAAAGGACGCCCAGTGGACTCCAAGCGGACCGTTGACCGGGAGAGGCTCCTCCGGGCCGTCTCCGACATTCTCGCTGCGGTCGGCGAGGACCCCGACCGGCCGGGCCTGGTCGAGACACCTCGCCGGGTCGCCGACATGTACCTGGAGCTGTTCGCCGGCCTCGACATCGACCCGGTCGAGCTGATCGACGGGGCGATCTTCGACGAGGGCGGCGAGGGTGGCGATGTGGTCACCGTGACCGACATCTGGTTCGACTCGATGTGCGAGCACCACCTCCTCCCGTTCCGGGGCACGGTCGAGGTCAGCTACGAGCCGGCCGACGGTCGGGTGGTCGGCCTGTCGAAGCTGGCCCGGGTGGTCGATGTCATCGCTCGACGACCTCAGGTGCAGGAGCGGATGACCCGGCAGATCGTCGAGGCGATCGCCTCGTCGTCGCTGGCCCCCCGGGGCGTCAAGGTCTCGATCGAGGCCGAGCACCTGTGCATGTCGGTCCGGGGCGTCCGGAAGAACGGGGCGACCACGCTGACCAGCTCGGCGTGGGGGTCGCTGGCCGACGGGGCCCGGCAGGGCCGCGACGTCCCGGCCACCGTCGCCGTCGACCGGGCGTCGACCAACGGCGCCGGTTGAGCTCGCCGGTCGTCGCCTCCCCGGCGGCCCGCTAGATGGCGATCGGGCGCTCGCCGGCCAGGAACCGGTCGGCCATGACGGCCAGGACGACCCAGTACTCCGAGGTGTCGACGACGAGGTCGGTTCGGACGATCTCGACGGTCCGTTTTCCTTCGAGCGGCGACCACTCGGTGGCGGCGCACCGCTCCCGCCGGTCGGCCAGCAGGTCGAGCAGGTCCCCGGAGGCGATCTCGACCAGCCCGCTGACCTCGTCGGGCGGGGGCCGGTAGGCGTCGAGGGGGCGATCGTCGGCCAGGAGGTGCACGTGGACGATCTCCCGGTTCCGGCCCTCGCCGTGGTCGTCGGCCAGCAACCGCTCCCCCAGCCTGACCAGGTCGGCCGGATCGGCGTCGACCCCGAGCTCCTCCCGCAGCTCCCGGATCCCGTCGAGCGGGGCCTCGCCGGCCGCCAGGTGACCGGTGACCGACAGGTCGAGCTGATCGGGGAACGCCTTCTTGGTGGCCGCCCGCCGCTGGAGGATGACCGTCCGGGCCGCCGGTCGGACCACGAGGCAGTGGAACACCTGGTGCCACAGCCCGAGCCGGTGCACGTCGAGGCGGCTCCGGCGCTCGGTCGGCAGGCGGGTGCCGAGGTCGATCACGTCCAGCGGTTCTGATTCGGAACCCATCGCCTCGCACCGTAGCCTCGGCGCCATGGCATCCGAGGGCTGGACGTGCCCCGACTGCGGGCGACCGTTCGGTCGGACCAACCAGGGCCATTTCTGTGCCCCCGGCCTCCCCCTCGACGAGTTCTTCGCCGAGCACGAGCGGGTCGAGCCGATCTTCTCCGCCGTCATGGCCCACCTCGACGACCTCGGCCCGGTCGAGGTCGATCCGGTCGGGATCGGCATCCTGTTCAAGCACGGACCGATGTTCGCCGAGCTGCGGCCGATGAAGCGGTGGACGGCACTCACCTTCATGCTGCCGGTGAAGCTCGAGCATCCCCGGTTGTCCCGCAAGGTGGTGGCGGCCGGAGGCCGGGGCGGCCGGTACTACCACGTGGTCAACGTGACCGACCCCGCCGAGATCGACGATGTGATCCTCGACTGGCTCACCGAGGCCTACCTGGCGCTCGACGACCGGTAGCGGGCCCAACCCGGCAGCCGGTCGCGCGGTCTCAAGCCCGGCGCCGACCGTGCCGACACCACCGGTACGTAGGCGGGTACCCGGTGGCTCGGGGCGGACGGCGTGGTCCGCCCGACCACCGGGGCCCGCCGGTTTCCCCCGACCGCGACGGCTGGCCGACGGCGAGCTCCTCCCCGCCCAGGACCTGGCCCGATGCGGGCCGCCGTGACCGGCTTCGGTCGCCTCGGCGCCGGGCGGGCGTCTATCGTTCCCTTCCCGTAAGAGGGACCGATGGAGGAAACCATGCCGCAGGAAGTACGGGGCGTCATCGCCCGAGCCAAGGGTGAGCCGGTGACGGTGGAGACGATCGTCGTTCCCGACCCGGGACCGGGCGAGGCCGTCGTCGCCATCCAGGCCTGCGGGGTGTGCCATACCGATCTCCACTACCGGGAGGGCGGCATCAACGACGAGTTCCCGTTCCTCCTCGGCCACGAGGCGGCGGGGCTGGTCGAGTCGGTCGGCGACGGGGTGACCGACGTGGCCCCGGGCGACTTCGTCATCCTCAACTGGCGTGCGGTGTGCGGACAGTGCCGGTCGTGCCTCCGGGGTCGCCCCCAGATCTGCTTCGCCACCCACAACGCGACCCAGAAGATGACCCTGACCGACGGCACCGAACTGTCGCCGGCGTTGGGGATCGGGGCGTTCTGTGAGAAGACCCTGGTGGCGTCCGGCCAGTGCACCAAGGTCGATCCGGCGGCCAAGCCCGAGGTGGCCGGCCTCCTGGGGTGCGGCGTGATGGCCGGCCTCGGGGCGGCGATGAACACCGGCGACGTCAGCCGGGGTGACTCGGTGGCGGTGTTCGGCTGCGGCGGCGTTGGCAACGCGGCGATCGAGGGGGCTCGCCTGGCCGGCGCCAGCCCGATCATCGCCGTCGACATCGACGACCAGAAGCTGGAGTGGGCCAAGGAGTTCGGCGCCACCCACACCGTCAACTCCTCCACCACCGACCCGGTCGAGGCGATCCGGGAGCTGACCGGCGGGAACGGGGTCGACGTGGCCATCGAGGCGGTCGGGCTACCGATCACCTACGAGCAGGCGTTCTACGCCCGTGACCTGGCCGGCACGGTGGTGCTGGTCGGCGTGCCCAACCCGGAGATGAAGGTCGAGTTGCCCTTCATCGAGATCTTCGGCCGGGGCGGGGCGCTCAAGTCGAGCTGGTACGGCGACTGCCTCCCCAGCCGCGACTTCCCCATGCTGATCGACCTCTACCTCCAAGGGCGGCTCAACCTCGAAGGCTTCGTGTCGGAGACGATCGACATCGACGGTGTCGAGGAGGCGTTCCACAAGATGGAACGGGGCGAGGTGCTCCGGTCGGTGGTGGTACTTTGAGCTGATGCCCGACAACCTGGCGACCACCCCGATTCACCTCGGCCTGGGGGCCACGGCGATCCCCCAGCCCCCGTTCACCGGTGAGGTGAGCTGGTACATGGGCTACGGCGAGCGGACCGAGGCCGACGGCATCGAAGGCCGGCTCGTCAGCTACCACTCCTTCACCGAGAGTTGGGATGTGTGGGAGGTTCACCCGGTCGGTGCCGAGGTCGTGCTGTGCACCGAGGGCGAGATCACGCTGATCCAGCGCAAGGGCGGGCCCGACGGGCCCGAGGTCACGACCGTGCTCAAGCCCGGCGAGTACGCCATCAATGAGCCCGGCGACTGGCACACCGCCGACGTCGACGGCCCGTGCACCGCGCTGTTCATCACCGCCGGCCAGGGAACCGAGAACCACCCCCGCTGATCCCGCCGGTCCGAGCGGGCGGACCTCCTCGGGCGGGCGCGAAGCGTAGCGGCTGAGCGCTCACCGAAGCTGACGCGCCAGCCTCCCCATTCGGTGGTCTCGCATCCGATCGCTCCGGAACCACCACGACCCCCAACCCTGGAGCTACCGATCACCTACACCGGCCACACCAACAGCGTCCGGGCGGTTGCCCAGCTGGATAGCGGTCTGGTGGCCTCCGCCAGCTTCGATCGCACGGTGCAGGTGTGGGACCCGGCTGACCCCGGGACCACGATCGCCACCTACACCGGCCACACCAGCAGCGTGGAGTCGGTCGTGCAGTTGGCTGACGGGCTGGTGGCCTCCGCCAGCTTGGATGAGACGGTGCAGCTCTGGGACCCGGCCGATCCCGGAACCACGATCGCTACCTACACCGGCCACACCAGCTGGGTGTTGTCGGTGGTGCGGTTGGCCAACGGTCTGGTGGCCTCCGCCAGCCGGGATGAGACGGTGCAGGTGTGGCGCCCGGCTGACCCCGGGACCACGATCGCCACCTACACCGGCCACACCAGCCTCGTGGTGTCGGTGGTGCCGTTGGCTGACGGTCTGGTGGCCTCTGCCAGCTGGGATGGCACGGTGCAGCTATGGGACCCAGCCGACCCCGGGACCACGATCGCCACCTACACCGGCCACACCAACGGTGTGGAGTCGGTGGTGCAGTTGGCAGACGGTCTGGTGGCCTCCGCCAGTGCCGATGGCACGGTGCAGCTATGGGACCCGGCCGACCCCGGAACGACGATCGCCGCCCACACCGGCCACACCGACGAGGTGTTGTCGGTGGTGCCGTTGGCTGACGGGCTTGTGGTCTCCGCCAGTGCCGATGGCACGGTGCAGCTATGGGACCCGTCCGACCCCGGAACGACGATCGCTACCTACGCCGGCCACACCAAGGGTGTGCTGTCGGTGGTGCCGTTGGCTAACGGGCTCGTGGCCTCCGCCAGTCAGGATGGCACGGCGCAGATCTGGGACCCATCGAGCCTGTAGTGCTGCTGTCCTGCCTATCGGCGGTTCGGGTCGCGGTCTGGCCCTCGAGGTGTGTTGGTCAGCTCGAAGCCCGAGGCCAGTGGCGTTCGAGGGCGGACAGCGCGAGGGCCACGGCGGCACCGAAGCCGGCGAATGCGCCGACCCACCAACCGTCCCCGGTGGCGGCGGTCAGCGCCGCCCCGACGCCGACGCCCATAGCTGCTCCAGAAACCGGATCGAGCGCCCACTTGTTCGGCCGGTCGCTGCTCTCGGTCGATCGTTCCGTCGACATTGGTCGTTCCTTTGCGTGTCGGTGCTGGGCTGGCCGGATGCCAGCTCGGTTGTCAACCGTCAACCTACGATGCGCGGTCGCCGTGGTTCTTGGCCTCAGCGGCCAGAGGATTGACTCCCCCGGCCACCACCTGCCAGAGAACTGCGGCGCACCTCTTGTGGTGTGCTGCCCGTCCAGCGTTTGAAGGCTCGATGAAACGCCGTCTGGTCGGAATAGCCGGTCAGGAATGCGACATCGACCAGTGGGTGGTCCGTCGTCGCGAGCAACGCCGTGGCGACGGTTCGCTGGACGTCGACGACGATGTCCTCGTAGCGGAGGCCCTCGTCGGCCAACCGTCGCCGAAGGGTGCGTTCGCTCATCGCCAGGCGCTTGGCCACTGCGCCCATTGGCGGCACCCCATCAGCCAGACTCTGGGAGACGGTGTGTCGGACCCTCCATTCGATGCTTCGCGCTGCTTCGGCGGCTCGGAGTTCGTCGTCGAGCTGGTCGGTGATGAAGCGGCCGAGTGCCTCGTCACCGAGGCGAGTTGGGGTGTCGAGGAACGGCTCATCCAGGTGGAGGCCATCGATGTCGGCACCGAACTCGACCGGGCAACCGAAGTAGGTCTCGTGGCGCTCCCAGTTCGTCGGCCTGCGGTGGGTGAACGACACCGACGATGGTGCCGGCAATCGGCCCGGGGCGACAGCCTGTCGACAGAACGATAGGACACCGGCCAGGACAGCCTCGTTGGTGACCTGGATACCCAATCGAGACGCAGGCCGGCCCGAGATAACGAACGCTGCCGGCGTTGCGCCGGCCGGGCGCAGCTCGTATCGGATCGCATCGCTGACGAGGACTCCGTAGCGCTGAATGCGACTGAGCGCGGTCCGCAGATCGACCGCGGTCTTGAAGGCGAGCCCCAGCGCGCCATAGCTGTCGATATCGAGCGACTCCGCACAGCGGAACGGCAGTTGATCGTCGCCGTCGGACACGATCGTCTCGATGACCCCATAGAACGCGTCGGCGTCGACCAGGCGGTGCTCGTTGCCATCGACGTCGAGCCCCAGTCGCGCCAGCAGCGTCGACGCATCTTCTCGGCCCGACGACGTGATCATCCAGCGAGCCGAGGTCGAGAGAACTAGCGGCATCCGAACACCACGTCACCTAGTTTGGCCGACACACTACGGGCAAGCCGATCCCAGCCCAGCACAGCACGACCGGCGTACTGGAGCGCTCTCGCCGCTCGGAAACGCGACCTCCTGTGCCCATCGGCCGAGGCAGGTCTTGGGAGTGCCGACAGCGAGCGGAACTCGGCCACCAGCGGCGGCTCGTGACTACGATCCCTGGCATGGCAATCGAGGTCCGTCCGGCGACTGCGTTCGAAGACGTCGGCACCATGGTGGGCCCGAAGCGACCCGATGCGAGCGTCTGCTGGTGTCTGACCTATCGGCTCCCCTCCAAGGAGAATCGCTCGCTGGTAGGGCCGGCCCGTGGGGATCGGATGCGTCAGCTCGTCGGTCAAGGGCCTCCTGGCGTGCTCGCCTACGACGGCGACGAGGTAGTGGGCTGGGCCGCGGTCGCCCCTCGCTCAGAGACCTCCTTTGCAAGGAGTCGAGTCATTCCCCACGTCGACGACCTCGATGTCTGGTCGGTCTTTTGTCTACGGGTACGACCTGGACACCGGAAGACGGGAATCGGCCACCACCTCCTGCAAGGCGCGGTGAGCTTCGCCGCGGAGAACGGCGCACCGGCCATCGAGGGCTACCCCCTCGACAACGGGGGCGGACGTATCGACACGACCATGGCCTATGTCGGGACCGTCGGACTCTTCGAGGCCGCCGGATTCGTCAAGGCCAGTGACACCAAGTCGGTGCTCGATGGCTACCCCAGGGTGCTGATGCGCAGACCGCTCGACCTCTGCCCGTAGCGGCACTTGCGGCGCAACGCACCACCCGGCGAAGACCACGGCCGTTTCGACGCGTCTACCCTTCCAAGACGACACCGGGGAGCGCTCCGGGTCTGTCGATGGTCCGGCGTCGCCGCGAAGTACGCCACCCACATGAATCACAACAGAGACCGTCAGTCGACCGAGGGAGTCCCCCGCAAGCGCCGATGACGGCGAAGCGGTCCTCGACCAGCAGACGACAGCGGGAGCACCGGGTCCACGGCTGCTGGGATCACCTCATCGTCGCCCCCCTCTGGGTGGCCTTCGACGCCAACCTCGGGACACTCCTGCGCACCTGCGATGCGGTCGGCGCCTGTATTGCGGTGCCGAAGACCGCTCACTATCGGCGTGCTCTCGACAAGGGAGACACCCTGGTCAAGCGGCCCCATACCCACTGGGTCCGGTCGGGCAAAGAAGCGTGGGTCCGCAACCAGCGGTCCGCTGGTCGACGAATCGTCGCCGTCGAGGTGGCAGACGATGCACTGCCGCTGCCGCTCCTCGAACCAGCCCGGGCACCGACCGTCCTGCTCCTCGGCCACGAACGGCACGGCCTGCCGGACGAGGTCGTCGACCTGGCCGACGATGTCATCGAGATCCCCATGGTCGGTCGCGGCGCCAGTCTCAACGTGGCGGTAGCAGGCTCGCTCGCCATCTACCGCCTGGCCGGACTGTCGTAGTCCACACGACGCCAGCATCAACCCCGACACCGACCAGCCCCTCACCCCCTCGGCTCGGGTGGCGGCCCGGCACCGGTGGGGTGACCGGGCCGACCGCCGAGCACCGAGGTCATCAGCTCGTCGGGTCGGTGACCTGACCGGCGAAGAGGACGGCGCCGGTCGGTTCGTGGCGGACCAGGTAGAAGAACGGCCGCTCGGCGGCCACGATCAGCTCCGGCTCGGCCGGGCCCGACTCGTTGAACCCGAGGCCGGTGGCCGCCGCCGCTTCGGTGCCGAGCTCATCGACGGCGATGTCGGCCCCGTGGACCGCCCCGTCGAGGAACACCCCGGGACCGATGCCGGGGTAGTTGCCGGGAGCAGCGCCGAGATCGGTGAGCCACCCCAGCAGGTCGATGTCGCTCGTCGTCTCCCACTCCGGCATCCGCAACTCGTAGGGCCCGGTGGTGAAGGTGCCGTCGATCTCGGCCAGGAGGTCGGTCGACAGCCGGCCCCGGATCTCGTCGAACCGGCCCTCCTCGGGCACGATCAGGACCATCGTGTAGTCGTCGCCGAGGTAGGGCACCACCGCCCCGACGTAGCCATCTCCTCGACCCCGGGGACCGGGCTGTTCGAGATCGACGAGGTAGCTGACGTCGACCGTGGTGCCGTCGAGACGGGTGAAGACCCCGTCGAGGGGGCCGTACTTGCCGAAGATCGTCCGCCACTGGGCCTTGAAGTAGACGGCGTCGACCAGCACCAGCCGGGTGGTGCCGTCGATGAAGCCGACCGGCAGCAGCTCGGGGATGAGCTGGTTGGTCTGCTCGGCCACCCACTGATTGATGAGCGCCCGGGACTCCTCGGGGGCGCCGGTGTCGATCGGCTGCACGTCGGCGCCGTGCTCGGCGGCCAAGAGGTCGACCCAGCCCTGGTCGGGGGTTGTGGTCAGCGCCGGCCAGATCCGCCCCGCCAGCTCAACGACCGGGGTCGGCGTGCCGTCGAGGGCCTCGGTGGTCCCGGTCGAGGCGATGAGGGCGGCGTCGAGGGCGTTCCACGCCCGATGGGCGTCGTCGCCGGCCGGGAGCCCGAAGCCGGCGTCGATGGCGGCCCCGGTTGGCTCGTCGGCCGCTCCCCGGGCCATCAGCAGCGCATGACCAACGCTGAGCGGGCTGAACACGAGGTTGCCGTCGGCCGGTTGGGTCCGGAGCAGCTCGAAGCCGGCGTCGTTGAACCCGGTGACCAGCACCTCGACCGGGGCAGCCGCATCGACCGGGGACCGCTCGACCCCGTCGGACGGGGCGATCTCGTCGGTTCCCGCCACCTGGCCGGGACCGGCCGCGTCGTCGGCGTCGGTCCCGTCACCGCAGGCGGCGGCCACGGCGGCGAGGGCGATCAGGATGGCCAGTGCACGTCTCATGACGTGTCCGACGTCGCCCGATCGCCGCCGGTTCCCCGATCGACCCGATCGACCCGATCAACCCGACCTTCGAGCAACACCCACCGCCCGAGCCCTCCTTGACTTGAGCGACTGCTCAAGTATGGTGATCAGTGATTGAGCGATCGCTCAATCATGGGAACCACCGAACTCCCGAGAGAGGGGAACGAGATGAACTACCTGATCCTGACCTACGTGATCTACGGCGCCTCGGCCGTGGCGCTGACCGGGGTGTTGGCCCGAACCCTGCACGCCAACGGGGCCGTCTTCCTGGAGACGGTCTTCGATGAGAACCCGGCCATGGCGATGGCCATCAACCGGTTGCTGGTCACCGGGTTCTACATGTTGAACCTCGGCTACGGGTTGTTGATCTTCCAGATGAACGAGGCCGAGACGGCCCTCGGAGCCACCGAGGCACTGGTCACCAAACTGGGACTGCTGCTGGTGAGCCTGGGGGTCATCCACTTCATCAACATGGCGGTGTTCTGGAAGATCCGCCGGAGCGGCGACGAGAAGCTCCAGACCCCGACCATGCCGTCAGTCCAGCTCCCCCCACCGCCGGCCACCGCCCAGCCGGTCGCCCCAGGGCGGTGACGGTGACGTCGCTGGCTGCGGCAGAGCGGGTGGTCCACCGGTGGCCACCCGACCGGCTCACCGTCGTCTACGACGACACCTGCGAGCTGTGCCGACGATGCCGACACTGGCTCGCCCGCCAACCGTGCCACGTGACCATCGACTTCCTGGCCGCCAGCACCCCCGAGGCCTACGAGCGGTACGGGGCGACCCCGTGGTACCGCACCGAGCTGCTGGTCCTCGACGACGCCGGCCGGGGGTGGGTCGGGGCCGACGCCTTCCTGATGTGCCTCTGGGCGACCCGTCGGTGGCGGCCGATGTCGTTCCGGCTCCGCGGTGGGGCCTTCGCTCCGCTGGCCGAGCGATTCTTCCACGCCGTGTCGGCCAACCGGTCGGTGGTGTCGGGAATGTTGTCGTCGCACCGGTGCGAAGACGGGACCTGCTCGACGATTCCGGCCGGCGACCGCGACCACGGCCGCCCCTGAGCCGCCCGTCGCCCTGGCTCTCCCGACGGGCGGTGCGGCATCTGGTGCACCTTGGCGGGGTGACGTAGCGTCGAGGTGCCGAACGAGGGGAACTCGATGTCTTCGACCGACGCCACGCCCACCCGCCTCGCGCCCGAGATCACCCGGCTCGGGCTCGAGGAGTACGTCCTCCAGCTGGAGGTCGACGGGCTGGCCGTCGTCCCGCCGGAGGTGCACGGCGTCACCTCCGAGCGGATCGATGAGCTGGCCGGCCTCCTCCTGGCCCGGGCCGAGGAGATCGTCGGCTGCCCCTTCGATCTCGACGAGGGACCGCAGGGTGAGATCGAGTTCCCGGCTCCGGACCACGTGCTCGCCGAACTGGCCGGCGAGGAACCCGCCGGTGTTCCGTCGCAGTTCCTCATCCAGCAGCTGTGCCGCCTCGATCGCCGGTTCCGCGACCTTGCCGTCAACCCGGTGGCGGTGGCGCTCATCCGCCACATGGTCGGCGCCAACGCCACCCGGTTCAGCAGTCACAACGGCTTCGTCAAATGGCAGGGCGAGTACGGCTACGGGCCCAACCTCGGCCTTCACTGCGATCAACTGGCCGTTCCGCTCCCCTGGGGACGCAACGCCCTCACCGCCAACACCAACTGGTGCCTCACCGAGTACACCCACGACGGCGGCGCGCTGGCCTACGTCCCGGGGTCGCACCGCCGCATGACCCCGCCCACGTTTCCCGACGCCGTGCGGCGAGCGGTGCCCTGCGAAGCGCCGAAGGGATCGATGATCGTGTTTCATGGCGCGACCTGGCACGGCGCGTTCCCGAAGCGGACCCCCGGCATGCGGCTGATGGTCTCCAACTACTACCGCCACCTCATGGTCCTGCCCCAGGAGGAGTTCCGGAACAGCTTCGACCGGGCGCTCGCCGTCGACTGCGACGACCCCGGCCTGTTCCAGACACTCTGCGGCTTCGACGACGACTTCCCCTACGTCGAACAGAGCGAGCGGGTGCCCCGGGCCGTCGGCCGCTGAGGCGGTATCGGCCGGACCGGGGGCGCCAGGGGGCACCGGCCGGTCAGAGACGTTCGAGCTGCGACGTCGGGTTCCGGCCGGGGACGTGCCCGGCCAAGGCGCCGTGCTGTTGCCAGCCGAGCATCTGGCCGATGCGGGGCGACCAGGTTCGAGCCAGGTCCTCGCCGACCGAGCCGTAGAAGTTCTCCTCCTGCCGGAGCCAGCCGACGGCGAACAAGGAGATGAGGCCGAGCCGGACCTCCTCGGTCGAGTTGACGCTGAGGCCGTGGCAGGTCGACCCGAGCCACCAGATGATCGAGCCCCTTCGGGCCACGGCCTGCTCGGCCGCCGCTTCGTCGGGGACGGCGCTGACGTCGTCCCAGTGGTTGCTGCCGGGCACGAAGCGTGTCGCACCGTTCTCGATCGTGAAGTCGGTCAGGGGCATGAGACCCGTCACGATGTAGCGCTTCTCGCCCGGCGAGCGGTCGATGAAGCGTTCGTACAGGTCCTCGTCGCGATGGAGTGGCTGCAACACACCTCCGGTGCCGACCGCCATCAGTGCGCTGGCCGACAGGCGCCACGTGTGGCAGTTGGGGCCCAGGATCCGATCGACGACACCTCCATAGGCCGGTGTCTCGAGGACGGCCCGGTAGGTCTCGCTGTGGCGAAGCGCCGTCATGATCACCTGTGACCGACCGCCGGTCCACTCGCTCCTGGACACCTCGGTCTCGGCCAACACCGGGCCGAACTCGGCCACGATCTTGTCGACCTCGGTCGCCGGCAGGACCTCGTCGACCACGGCCACGCCGTTGCGATGGAGGGAGGCGGCGACGTCATCGAGGGAGGCGTCGCTCGCGAAGTGCTCGATCGTCATGGGTTACTCCGAACGTGGCAGGACTCGCCGTGGATCGCGACCGTCGACGATGCCGGTGTGGGGCCCGTAGCGCGACCACCCCAGCAGGTGCTGGTAGTCCGGGTCCAACGTGGCGACCGTCTCGTGGTCGACGCACAGGTACTGGTTCTCCTGTTGCCGCAACCAGGCCCGGGCGTAGAGCACGACGATCGCCCGCCGTTCCCGGTCGGTGGTGTTGGCCCCGGCACCGTGGACGAGGCGACCGTCCCACAGTCCGGCCGAGCCCGCCGTCATCACCAACCGATCGGTGTCGGTGGCGGTCACCGGCGGTTCGACTTCGAGGTGGCTCCCCCGCACGAGGTGGGTGGCACCGTTGTCGAGCGTGAAGTCGTCGATCGCCCACATCACCGACACCATCAGCGGCGGATGAGGCCGGGGCAGCGGATAGCAGCCGTCGTCGAAGTGGAGGATCTGCTCCGGCTCCCCCGGACCGATCGACACCGACGACATCTCGGACACCTGGATCTGGTCGGCGAGGTGCGACTCCACGAGGGCGATGACCTTCGGATGTCGAGCGATGCCATCGAACGCCCGGGATCGGCCGAGCATGTTGAAGACCCGAGTCGTACGGCTACCGGCGAACGACGAGTCGACCGGCCGGGTCACCGCCAACAGCTCATCGAGGCTCTCCCCCACGGCCCGTAGCTCATCGCCGACGATCAGATCCGGGAGCACCGCGTAGCCGTCAGCGGCCAGGCGGGCCGCAGGCGGGGCCACCGCGTCGCGTTCGGCTTCGGTCGAAACCAACCGGGCAACCGCCGACATCGCCTCGGGGCTGAACGGATTCCGGTCGACGAGCTGTGCGGTCGTGTCGTCCACTTGACGGTCCCCCAACCCCCGTGGGTAATATCACGACCGTAATATAAAACCCGGTGAGCCGGCAAGCCCCCGTTGGCCCCGAGCTCGCAACCGGTGAGGGGCCGAACCGACCAGGGGGAGTGTCGTGACCGGTACCGAACGAGCGGCGCGAGATCGCGCCGCTGTCGACGCGCTGTGACCATGACCGACCTCGACCTCGACGGCCGGTGCGCACTGGTGACCGGCGCCCAGAAGGGCATCGGACGGGCGATCGCCGAGCGGCTCGGCGCCCTCGGGGCCCACGTGGTGGTCAATCACCTCGACGACGGGGACGCCGCCGACGCCATTGTCGAGACGATCCGTGCCGAGGGTGGCCGAGCCACCGTGGTGCAGGGCGACGTCACGCATCGGGCCGACGTCGAGCGGATGGTCGAGGCCGGCGACGTGGCCGGCGGGATCGATCTGCTGGTCAACAACGCCGGCATCTACCCGGGCCGACCGTTCCTGGAGTTGACCGACGACGACTGGGATGCGGTGCTCGCCGTCAACCTTCGAGCCGCCTTCTGGGCCAGTCAGGCGGTGTGCCGGCGGCTGGTGGCCGACGGCCGAGCCGGAGCGATCGTCAACCTCACCTCGATAGCCGCTTACCAGGGATACCCGGGCGGCGTGCACTACAGCGCGAGCAAGGGCGGGTTGGTCGGGTTCACCCGCACCCTCGCCCTGGAGCTCGCCCCCCACCAGATCCGGGTCAACGCCATCGCTCCCGGCATCGTCGACACCGACCAGCCGCGGGGGCAGCTGTCCGAAGCGCAGCTGGCCCGGGCCGGCGGTCGGATCCCGCTCGGTCGACTGGCCACCCCGCACGACGTCGCCAACACCGCCGCCTTCCTCCTCAGCGGGATGGCCGCTCACATCACCGGCGAGGTCGTCCACGTCAACGGCGGCTCCTACACCGGCGGCTGATCGGTCGAGGGCGCTCGGCGCCCCTCGTCACCGGAGGAGGCCGACGAAGCTGGCGATGTGGGCTTTCAGGTCGGCCGGACCCCACGACTCCGGCTCCAGGGTCGCCCGCATGCCGAGGCCATCGGTGATGCTGATGAGGTGATCGGCGATCGCCGCCAGCGGAAGGTCGGATCTGATGTCTCCCCGGTCGACCGCCGCCTCGAGGATCGCCAGCACCCAGCCGTGGTTGGTGGCGAAGTACCGATGATGGGTCTGCTCCAGGTGGGCCTTGAACGCGGCCATCCCGAAGTACGAGACCCAGACGCGCCACTCCCGCCGACGCTCGGCATCGAGCGGAAGGACCGCCGACAGCGCCTCGACGAGATCCGGCTCGGTGAGGGCCGCCTCGTAGCGCTGGGCCAGCTGGGACATGACCTCGTTGAGCGCAGCGTCGAGGATCGCTCGCTTGTTGGGGTAGAAGTGCATCAGCGAGCCCGTGGTGCACCGGGCCATCTCGGCAACGTGCTCGAGCTTCACCCGGTCGAGCCCGTACGTCGCAACGGCCCGCACGGCGTGCTGGGCGATCTCCTCGCGGCGGGCATCATGGTCGACGATCTTCGGCATCCGGTCCCACTCCCCTGATCGCTGACACGAGAGGGCCCTCCCCAGTTTTTAACACGGCCGTTCAACGAAGGTTGGCGAACTGGGACCGATCGACGCCTCTGGTTCCCGACGACATCGCCGGGCCCGCAAGCGCATCGTGGCCGATGGATCGTCCTAGGGTGCGGGTCGTGACCGACTGGCATGAACTGACGGCCCGGGCAGGTCGAGCGGGGCACGACCTCGTGGGCTGGCTGATGTGGGACCCCGACGCGATCGCCCGCTACGAGCAGCTGGGGGTGGCCAACGGCGCCGGCTGGATCCAGGCGTGGCGGCTCGCTCCGCTTGGCGACATCCCGCCGGCGGCGGCCGCCGCTGTCACCTACTCGATCCATCCCCAGGTGGTGGAGATGGTGCTCGGGATGTGGCGGGGCGTGACCGACGCCGACGCCATCTGTCGGGTGCGGGACGCGTCGATCGAACCGGGGTTGGAGGACATCGCCCCCGGTTTGGGGGCGATGCTGACGCCGCTGGCCGACGATCTCTGGCGGGGCGTGGATGCGGTACACCACGGGGCCCGGCCCCTGTTCGCCGCCAACCGGGCCCAACCGCGCCCGGGTCCCGACCAGCCGGTGCTGTCGGCATGGCTGGCCGCGAACTGCCTGCGGGAACTCCGGGGCGACAACCACTGGGCGTTGTGCGCCACGGCCGACCTCGACGACGTCGAAGTCGGCCTGCTCCACTCGGCGCTGGTCGACGTCGGGGAGTACGGGAGCGAGGAGTGGATCGCCCGGAGTCGGGGGGCCGACGACGCCGCCATCGCCCGGGGCTGGTCCCGCCTCGAGGCGAAGGGCCTGGCGGCCGGGGCGGCGCTCAACGACGCGGGCCGTCGGTTCCGGCGGGACCTGGAGCACCGCACCGACGAACTCACCGCTCCGGTCTGGCAGGCCATTGGCGAGGCGGCGACGAGGGCGTTCTGCGATGCCGTCGAGCCCCACCACGATGCGTTCGTGGCCAGGATCGACGCCACGGCCGGCCCGCGATGGATGCCGGCGGCTCGGACCCGGACCTCCGGCTAGACCCCCTTCGAGACCGAGAAGGCCATCGCCATCGTGTCGGGCTCCCAGGCGGCGCCGGTGGCCGGGTCCTTCGGTCCGTGCCAGACGTCGAGGACCGGTTTGCCGTCGATGTACACGGCAAGGGCGCCGCCCTGGCCGGCCTCGAGCTGGCGACGGGCGATCGCCTCGACCTCCTCGAAGCCCGACTCGACCAACATCGTCTGCGGTGATTCCCCCATGAGCGCACCCTAGGGCGGTCGCCGTCGGCAATCCGATAGCGGGCGACGACCCCCGAGCCGTACGCTCACCGCTCGTGCACACTCGGCCCCACCGTCCCCTCGTCGAGCCGGCTGCCATCGACCGGGCTCGGTCATGAGCCGGGATCGGCGAGCCATCGCCTTCATCGTCGCCGGCATGGTCTGCATCTCGATCAACGACATGCTGATCAAGTTCCTGGCCGGCGACTACCCGCTCCATCAGATGGTGCTGGTCCGCTCGGTCATCGGCATCACCGCCAGCATCGTGTTCCTCCGACTCGAAGGAGGATTCTCGCTGCTCCGCACCAACCGACCGGGGCTCCACGCGTTGCGGGCCGGGCTCGTCGTCGTGGCCAACCTGACCTTCTTCGCCGCCCTGTCGGTGATGCCGCTCGGGGCCGCCACCGCCCTGTTCTTCGTCGCCCCACTGTTCATCACCCTCCTGGCCATCCCCCTGCTGGGGGAACCGGTCGGGCGGACCCGGCTGATCGCCATCGTCATCGGGCTCGGTGGGGTGGCGGTCATGATGGCGCCCGGGGTCGACTGGGGTGGCATCGCCCGGTGGAACCTCGTGCTGCCGGTGGCGGCCGCCGCCTGCTACTCCGGCATGCAGATCCTGACCCGCAAGCTGGGGGCGGCGTCGGCCGCCTCGGCCATGGCCATCTACATCCAGGGCAGCTTCATCGTCGTCAGCCTGGTCTTCTTCCTCGCGGTCGGCGATGGCCGCTTCGCCACCGACCTCGACCACGACGCCCTCGTCTTCCTCCTCCGGGCCTGGGTGTGGCCGGCGGTCGGCGACCTGTGGGTGTTCGCCGTCATCGGCCTCATGTCGGCGATGATCGGGTACAGCCTCAGCCAGGCCTACCGGCTCGGGACGGCGGCGGTGGTGGCCTCCTACGAGTACGTGGCCCTGCCGCTGGCGGTCCTGTGGGGATGGCTCGTGTTCGGCGAGGTTCCCGGACCGGCGGTGTGGCTCGGCATCGCGCTCATCGCCGGCGCCGGGCTCTACGTGTTCACCGGCGGGCGCCCCGCCGCCGACGGCCCGCCGTCCATCGCTCGCCCGGTCCGCCGGGGCTGACGACCTCGCCGATCGCCGCGCTCCGATCGCCGATGGTGCAGGGTGGGTGCACCTTGCGGATGTGAACCAAGATGAGAGCCCGACCAGGAGGGATGAACGTGAGCGGAGCCCTAGTGGAGTACGAGGTCGTCGACGACATCGGCGTGATCACCCTCAACCGGCCCGAGAAGATGAACGCCATGAGCGCCTCGTTGCTCGACGAGTTGGAGGAGCGCTTCGCGACGGCCAAGGCCGATGCGGCGGTGAGCGTCGTCCTCCTCCAGGGTGCCGGTCGATCGTTCTGCGCCGGCTACGACCTGGCACCCGAGGATTGGATCCTCAGCCAGTACGGCGCCGACTTCGACGGTCCCGTCGACGCGGTGATCGACCGGGACGACGTGACCGAGATCCTCGAACGCTGGCTCCGGCTCTGGAAGTTCCCCAAACCCATCATCGCCAAGGTCCAAGGCATGTGCCTGGCCGGGGCCGGTGAGTTGTTGGGCGTGGCCGACCTGGTCGTGGCCGCCACCGACGCCCGGTTCGGCCACCCGGCCGGGCGGGATCTCGGCATCCCCGTCACCCTGTCGTTCTGGCCGATGCTGATCGGGATGCGCAAGACGAAGGAGCTGCTGTACACCTCGAAGCTCATCGATGGGCGCGAAGCCGAGCGGATCGGTCTGGTCAACCACGCGGTCGACCCCGAGGAGCTCGAGGGCGAGGCGTGGGCCTTGGCCCGCGATGTGGCCCGGACCGCGCCGACCGGGCTCCGGATGTCGAAGCTGGCGACCAACCGATGGTTCGAGAACATGGGGCTGCTCGCCTCCTGCTACTCCACCGCCGATCTCGACACGTTCTTCCACCAGAGTCCGAGCTATGTCGAGTTCTTCCAGACCGTACGGGAGGAGGGCATGCACGGCGCCCTGCGACGGCGAGCCGAGAAGTACGGCTGACGGCTCGCGTTGACAGCAGGGGTCGCCGGCCGACAACCTGGCGGCCGGGAGCCGCGATCTGGCCATCGCCCGTCAGCGTCGGTGCGCTCCCGCAGTCGAAGCCGGTGTCGAAGAGGTGGTGCCCGTGAACCCGTCAACCGAAGAGCGAGAGGTCCTGTTCAAGGCCTTCGGACGAGCCTTCTTCAAGCAGGATCTCGACGCCATGTACGAGGTGGTGACCGAGGACTTCGCCTACTCGATCCTGGTCGACGACCAGCCCCGGAAGATGACGTCGCGGGACCAGGTGGCGGCGTTCTTCGAGGAGCGGCGGGGCATCCAGAAAGACGTGCGCTTCGAGGACGTGGTCTTCCACCACGCCCCCGAAGCGACGTTCATGACCTATCGGGTCACCGGGACCGACGTCGCCACCGACCAGCCGTTCGAGCGGATCGGCGTCGAGCGCTACACCTTCCGCAATGGCCGGATCGCCGAGAAGGACGTCTACAGCCGCCCGGTGCTCCAGGCCGCGGCCTGAGCCGAACGCCCCGGCCCGCCTACACCGAGGCGACGATCTGGACCGGGGTGATCACGCCCTGTTCGATGGCGGCGATCAGGTTGGCGCCCTTCTGCGGGGTCGTCGGCCCCATCACGAGGTGCAGCCCCACCGGCGGTGGCCCGCCGGCCGATGCGCCCTGCCGGAAGACCTCGATAAACCCGGCGGCGATCTCGTCGTGCCTGGTCACCGATTCGACGGCGAAGCCTGCTGCGACGAGCGCGGCCTCGTAGGTGGTCGGCGGTTCGACAAAGCTGGTCTCCGGGGCCGACGACCACGGCAGGGGGAACGTGAGCTCTCCCTCCCCGACCCGCATCAGGTCATAGACGGCCAACCGGGCACCGGGACGGAGTTGGCCGGCGATCCCGGCGAACACCACGGCCTTGTCGGCCACGTTCATCCCGACATGGAACAGGTAGGCGGCATCGAAGGGCCCGGCGTCGGCCGGTACATCCTGGGCCGCGGCGCACAGAAAGGTCACCCGATCCTCGAGCCCGACCCAGCCGGTCAGGGTCGTCGCCGCATCGACGAAGCTCGGCGTCAGGTCGACGCCGAGGACCGTGCACCCGAAGGTCGAGGCGACGTACCGGGCCGGCCCGCCGAGGCCACTCCCGACGTCGAGCACCCGGGTCCCGGCTTCGAGGCCCAGGTTGGCGGCGATGATCTCGGTGGCCCGGCGCCCGCCGGTGTGAAACTCGTCGACGAGCGCCAGGTCGTCGACGGTCACGTCGTCCGGGGCCTTGCCCGACGCCGCGAAACCGGCTTCGATGCGGCCGACCAGGTCGTCCTGGTCGTAGTGATCGGCTATCTGCTCGTTCAGCACGACGAGATCGTACGCCAGCGCATGGTCCCCGGTCCGACGACCGGGCCGCAGAGCGG
Source organism: Acidimicrobiales bacterium (assembly GCA_965262175.1). Classification (GTDB taxonomy): domain Bacteria; phylum Actinomycetota; class Acidimicrobiia; order Acidimicrobiales; family SZUA-35; genus CADEDH01. The sequence continues at coordinate 1,236,047 of CBDHES010000002.1, forward strand.
GATGACACCCGAATAGCGGTGGCGCGACCGGCCCCGGTGGTGCAGGCTCACCTCCGATGCTGAGTGCGACCAAGCTCGCAGGTCTGCTGGCGGAGCCCGATCGACGACGGGTCGTCGCCGCGCTGATCCTCGCCTCGGGTTCGCTCGACGACGTCGTGGCGGCCACCGGTCTCGACAGGCGGACGACCGCCGAAGCGATCGACCGGCTCGTCGGCTCGGGCCTCGTCGAGGTCGATGCCGAGGGCCGTCATGTCGTCCTGGAGGAGGCGTTCAAGCTGGCCGCCCGGTCGGCGGCCGAAGCATCGTCCGTCGACCCCGGCCGCGTCGACCAGAGCGCCGACGAGCGCATCCTCGGCAACTCGATCGTCGACGGCCGGCTCGTCCACCTCCCGAGGAAGCGGTCAAAACGGCTGATCGTCCTCGACCACATCGCCCAACGGTTCGAGCCTGGCGTTCGCTACCGCGAACGCCAGGTCAACGCCATGCTCAGCGAACTCCACGCCGACGTGCCGGCCTTGCGCCGCCATCTGGTCGACGAGCGATTCGTCGACCGGGCCGGAGGCGAGTACTGGCGCTCGGGCGGCACGGTCGACACCAGCGCCGGGGCATCCGCCGCCGGCAACGAAGACGACGACGAGCCTGGGGGCGGGTAGCGGAAGGTCAGCCGGAGGTCAGCTGCCGTCGAGTGATCAGGTTGTAGGCCAGCAGCACGACCACGGCACCGATGATCGAGCCGATGAAGCCCGACGGTTCGAGGTCGAGACCGTTCCCGGTCGCCAGGCTCCACAGCGCCCCACCGACGATCGAGCCGACGATGCCCAGCAGGCCCGTCTGCCACCAGTTGAGACCCTCATCGCCGGGGACGACCAGCTTCGCCAGCCAACCGGCGACGAAGCCGACGATCGCGAACCACAGAAATCCAAGTACACCCATGGCGCGCAGCATGCCACAGCGATGTCATTCCAGCACCCTGCGCGGGTGGAACGACCCACGACAGGCGCGACGCCAGACGTTGGCACCGACCCTCGCCGAGGTTGTAGGAAGGGGCGGACCAGGCGGTGACCTGGGACGGTCGGCGCATCGCCGGTCGGGATCGGGAAGGAAGGCACCGATGAGCGCTACCGAGGAACATGTGGCCGAGATCGAGGCGCTGGAGGATCGGCGGTGGGCGGCGATGCTGGCCTCCGACGTCGAGGCCCTCGGGGCGCTCCTGGCCGACGAGATGCGGTACACCCATTCCAATGGCCTGGTCGACACCCGGGCCTCCTACCTGGAAGCGATCGCCAACAAGACGTTCGACTACCGCAGCGAGGACCGGACCGACGTGGCCATCACCGTCCTCGGCGACACCGCGATGGTGACCGGCCGCTGCGCGTTCACCGTCGTGGTCAACGAGACCCGCACCGTCGACCTCGACGGTCGCTACAGCGCGATCTGGCTCCGTCGGGCCGGCGAATGGCGGTTCCTCTGCTACCAGTCGACCCCCATCCCGGCCTAGCACCGATGAGCTCCCGCTCAGCCGACCCGCAACCGAGCGACCCGCAACCGAGCGACACGCCCCGGGCCCGGTTCCGGGCCGCCCTCGCCAGCGGTGAGCCGGTGTTCGCCCCGCTGTGCCTCGACCCGCTGAGCGCCCGGCTGGTGGCATCGATGGGGTTCGCCGGCGGGTACCTGAGCGGCGGGGCGCTCGGGTTCCAGTACGCGATCGGCGAGGCGCTGCTCACCCCGACCGAGATCGCCGACGTGGCGACCCGGATCACGACCCGCAGCGACCTGCCCCTGATCATCGACGGCGGGGTCGGGTTCGGTGACCCGGTCCACACCGCCCGGGCGGTGATGCTCTTCGAAGCCACCGGCGCGGTCGCCGTCGAGCTGGAGGACCAGGTCGCCCCCAAGCGACTGCACCACCACATCGGCGTCGAGCACCTGGTACCGACCGGCGAGATGGTCGACAAGATCGCTGCCGCCGTCGCCACCAGGACCGACGACGGTTTCCAGATCATCGCCCGGACCGGCGGCTTCCGCCATGAGGGGTTCGACGCCGGGATCGCCCGGCTCGAGGCGTACCGGGCGGCGGGCGCCGACGTGCTGATGGCGTTCTGCACCGACGACGAGGTCGAGCCGGTCGGCCGGCACTTCGCCGACGTGCCGTTGTCGACGATCACCGGCCTCGGGCATCGCCGACCCGAGGAGTGGGCCCGCCTCGGGTGGAACCTGATCATCGACGCCTTCACCGCCCAGGCGCTGGCCATCACCGAGACCCGGGCCGCCTACCAGCGGTTCCGCGACACCGGCTCGACCGACGTGTCGATCGACGGCATGGGCCTCCACCGGGAGCTCGTCGAGCTGTGCGGCCTGCAGCCGTTACTCGACATCGAGCGGGCCACCACCGAGCGAGCGGGGGACGAGCCGAACGTGTAGGGTGCGCCCGGGGCAGATCGACGCACGTGCCGGCTCGTCCGGCCTACCCACCACGAAGGCGGAAGCGGTGACCCGACGCTCGATCCTCTCCCTCGCCGCGCTGGCGATCGTCGCCGCGCTCCTGACCGGCTGGCTCCCGGCCACCGGCGCACAGCCGGCCGACGAGACCCGGGCCGCCGATGGCCCGACCATCGCCGGGGCGGTGACCGAGGCCGACGGGTCCCCGGTACCGGGCGTCACCGTCGACGTGTTCGAGGCGATGGCCGACGGGTCGCGGGCCACGTGGCTGGGCGCCGCCGGTTCCGGACCCGATGGCACCTACCGCTTCCCGGTTCCCTCGGCCGACTGCCACGTGATCGTGGCCATCGCCCCGTCGGGCCGAACCTTCACCAACGGTGCCGTGTGGGACCAGCAGACCCTGTGCTTCGGCGACGGTGACGAGGTCGGCCACACCTCGGTCCTGGCCCCGGCCGGGACCGGCGCCACGATCGCCGGCACCGCGGCCGACACCGACGGCGCACCGGTCGTGCTGACCGTCGATCTGTTCAGCGCCAACGGCGACGGCACCCGCAGCGCCTTCCTCGACGACACCCTGACCGGCGCCGACGGCACCTACGCGTTCGACGTCATCGCCGGCTGCTACGTCATCGTCTTCATCGCACCTCCCGATCGGACCTTCACCAACGGGACCCGCTGGAGCCAGCAGGCGGCCTGCGTCGAGGACGGGGCCACCGCCACCGTCGACGCCGTGGTGGCCGCCGATGGCGGGGACGACCCGGGGGACCCGGGGGATCCCGGCGACCCGGACACCCGCTACGGCAGCGACGGCACCGGGAGCCCGACGCTCGACGACTGCACGATCGACACCGCCTCGTCCGACCTGTCGGCGGTGGTCAACGGCGCCCCGGCCGGATCGGTGATCTGCATCGACGCCGGTGACTACGGCGACCAGCTGCTGTCGGTGAACGCCGACGACCGCACGATCCGGGCCCGAGGCCAGGTCGAGCTGGGCGGCGTGGTCGTCGACGCCGACCGGGTCACGATCGACGGGGTCCGGGTCACCGACCGATCCCGTGTCGGTCGGCTCGACGAGGCGATCGGCGTCGAGGGCGACGGCAACGCGGTGGTCAACGCCTACATCGACGGAGCCCCGGCCGACGACGGGATCGTCTGCTCGTGGCGCCTCGACTGCTCCAACACCCGGTTCGCCTTCAACACGATCACCGGCATCGACAGCATCGGCATCGTCATCCACGGGTCGAACAACACCGTCGAACGGAACAACATCTACGGGCTGATCCGGACCAGGGCCGGTCACGACGTCGACGCCATCCGGTTCTTCGGTCAGGGCCATCGGATCGTCGAGAACTACCTCCACGACATCAACGAGCACCAGAGCCTGGTGGTCGGTGGCGACACCCCGCACGTCGACTGCTTCCAGACCTTCACCACCTACGAGTCGTACAACCCCAATACCAACCCCATCCTCACCGCCGACGTGCTCATCGAGAACAACTACTGCGTCCGGGTCAGCCGCCAATGCCTGATCATGGAGAACAACCGGACCGACACCACCACGCTGCGCGACATCACCTTCCGGAACAACGTGTGTGAGACCTACGACGGGCAGAGCATCAACCTCAAGGGCGTGACCGACGTGACGATCGAGAACAACTACCTCGGTGGCGAGGTCGGGTTCCAGATGATCGTCCTGCAACTCAGCGGCGCCAACGGCACCAAGCGGAACACCAACGTGACGATCCGCAACAACGCCATGCAGCGGACGACGACGTCGGTCGCCGTGACCCGGGGTGACGGCACCGTCGATGGCCTGGTGGTCGACGGCACCCACCTGTGGACCGGCCCGACCCGGATCACCCGATCGGCCGACTTCCAGGACGTGACCGACACGACCTACCCGGCCGTCGAGGCCTCCGACTTCGTCGAGTTCGCCGAGCAGGTGACGCCGACCCTGCTGATCGACCAGGGAGAGACGCCGACCAACCCGGCGGCGACCGACCTGGCGGGCCGACCCCGGATCGTCGGCGCCGGCATCGACATCGGCCCCTATGAGCTCGGCTGACCGGCCGCGACGGGAGACCTAGACTCCCCTCCATCGACATCGGGACCTATATCCACCGCAACGCCCCGTTCGGTCCGGTCGCCAGCGAGCAGATCGGCGACCGGGAGCTGTGGGAGAAGATGTTCGATCGGGAGAACCGGGTCTACGCCCACCTGATCAAGCGGGACCCGGCGTTCATCATCGGGCGTCGGGGCTCGGGGAAGACGGCGTTCCTCTACGCCATCACCACGAGCCAGCCGACCCTCAACGTGGAGATCAACACCTCGACCGTCGTCGCCGAGGTCGAGGATCTCCTCCGAGGGCTCGCCGCGCTCAACACCACCCTCTTCGCCGAGCACATCGCCGAGATCTGGTCGGCCGCGCTCTGGCACGGGGTCTTCGCCGGCATCGTCCAGAACCCGCCGGCCGGCGTCGACCCCAACGACGACCGGTTCGAGGAGCTGGTCGTCTACCTCGACGACCTGACGAGCAACCAGGGCCACACCACCGCCCCCGACACGATCATCGGGCTCTTCTGCGCCGCCTTCTACGACCAGGCCCAGCAGCGGTCGATGGTCGCCCGCCACCCGTCGACCTACGTCGCGGACCCGTCGAACGGCACGCCCCTCACGGCCCTGATCGGCGCCGCCACGTCGCTGCTGGGCGGGGCCGAGGTCAGCCCGATCCTCCTGATGGACTCGATCGAGGACTTCCAGGACGTCCTCGACTACCACACCCGGGCCATCGAGGGCCTGTTCATGCAGGTCGGACGGTCGGCGGCCCCGGGCGCGCCGTACCGGATACGGTTCTCGTTCCCCGCCGAGCTGTGGCCGGTGCTCCGCCAGATGTCCCGCAACCCGCTGAAGGACTTCGGCCAGTTCATCATCCTTCGGTGGAGCGCCCGGGAGCTCATCAAGATCGCTGCCCACCGGTTCCGGCTGTACCTCGAGAGCAGCCACCGCGGCTTCCTCGACGCCAACCCCTCCTTGGCCGAGCTCGACATCGACTCCCAACAGGGCGCCCTCCGGCTCCTCGCGGGCGTCCTTCCCCCCACCGTCGTCGGCGAGCTGAAGGTCGAGGAGGACACGGTCGCCTACATCCTCCGCCACACCCAGCTGCTGCCCCGTCACCTCCTCCGGCTGCTCAACGCCATCTGGATCCGGGCCTCCCACGGGAACGGGGTGGACGTGTCGGCCGACGCCGTGGTCCACGGCATCCGGGACGTCGAGGACCACATCGTGACCGAGGTGTGCAAGGCCTACGAGTTGGTCCATCCCGTGGCCGACGAGGTGTGCCGGGCCGTGCTCAAGAACCTTCCCCGCCGGTTCACCGACGCCGAGCTGCACCGGACGTACAACCGGGTCGGCAAGGGGGCGGTGCAGCGGGCGTACCGTCGGATCGAGGATCGTCGGTTCGGGCAGAAGGCCGACCGCTACGGCTCGATGGAGGCCACCTGGTCGGAGATGGACTACTTCGACTTCCGATCGATGCTGGTCGAGATCGGGTGCCTCGGCCGCCAGACCGACGAGACGGAGCGCTACCACGTCGCCGAGTACCAGTACGCCCTCCCCCACCGGATGTCGGTCGGCGACGACGATCTCATGTGCGTCCACCCGCTGTTCTCCGGCGTCTACCAGTCACAGGGCAGCGACGACGGGGCGATCAAGCCGGTGTACCCGTACGGCGCCGACCCGACGCTCGACCACCGGGACCTCGACGGCGGGTTCTAGCCACCTCGATCGGGTGATCCCGGCTCCGGTCGGCTCGGCATCGGGCGGAGCTCGGTCCGGGGCGGACCGTCACGCTCGTCGAAGACCAGCTCGAGGAGATGCGACCGGCTGCCCTCGGCGTCATCCCGCCGATTGAACACCTGGACGACCGCCGCCACGGTCGGAAGCCGGCCACCGACCGCGGCCGGATCATGGCCATGGCCGTTGACGCCGTTCCCGTTCGCACCGTTCGCCTCGTCGCCGGTGTGGCCATCGACGGCGACGACCCGGCAGAAACAATCGGTGCCGTCGGCCGCCGGTTCGAGGAAGTCGACCCGTCGTCGGCCCCGCAGGCGGATCACCCGCAAGACCTCCGAATCGCCCTGGTTGATGCGACGAACCGGGGCCGGCGCATCGTCCCGCCACCGGATCGAGATCGGTACCGGTCGCCGGTCGGCGCCGGTGAGGTCGACGACCTTGGCGTGGAAGTCGCCGGCAGCCTCGTGGTTGGTGACCCGGATGGCGATCTCTCGATCGTCGTGGTCGGCCAGCTCACAGGTGAAGTTGTCGGCCGGACCGCCGACCGGCGTCGGGTCGAGGAGTTGACCCATGGCCGCCCGAACCTCGTACAACATCTGGAGGAGCGCCGCGCCGAGCATGAAGCCGACGATCAGGATCGGCACGATCACCACGCTGACGATGGCCGCGACCAGTCCCGCACCCTGGAGCACGCCGAACGTGATCGCCGCCTGGATGGCGATGGCCGGCACGCCGAAGACGATCGAGTAGGTGATCGGGTTGTCGCCGGCCCACGAGCGGGCGCGGGCCAATGCCACGGTCAGCAGGCGGTCGTCCCAGGAGACCTCCACGAACGGTCAGGCTACTTCGGACCCGGTTGCCCGGACAGGCCGACGATCCCGTCGTACCAGCCGGGGGGTATCGATTCGGCCTCCGGTCGGTGGTGATCGGCGAGCGGTGGGTCCCATCCGGCGCCGTCCCGCCATCGACGAACGACCCGGGCCGGGGTGCCGGCCACCACCGACCGGTCGGGGATCGTCCCCCGGACGACCGATCCAGCCGCGACCGCCACGTTGTCGCCGATGACGGTGCCGGGGAGGATCACCACGCCGGTCCCCAGCCAGCATCCGGCCCCGATGGTCACCGGCTCCGACACCACCCACTGCCGGGAGATCGGCACCGAGACCTCGGTGTAGTCGTGGTTGTGGTCGGTGATGTACACCCCGGGACCGATCGTGACCCCGTCGCCGATGTCGATGCCGACCCGACCGACCAGGGCGGTCGATCGACCGATCGTGCAGCCGTCACCGATCCGGACCGCCCACCCCCGCTCGGGACGGAGCGGCTCGTCGGGCCACATCCCGGCCGAGAGGACGACGTCGGGGCAGATCAGATTGTCGGACCCGATCCGGATCCACCGCTCCCCCATCGAGGGGCCGGGCGGGAAGCCGAAGGCCGTCCCCGAACCGACGGCCTGGAACCGGGCCGCGTGGCGCGACGACGGACCGACCACCCCGGCCCGGCCGGCCCACGACCAGGTGGCCACGAGGCCGTCGGCCACCGCCCGACGGGCGAGCTCCGCTAGGCGCCGTCGGTGACGCAACCGTTGCTGGCGTTCTCCACGCACTTGATGTACTTCCACAGGGTGCCGCTGGTCGCCTTGAACGGCGGTGCGGTCCAGGCCGCCCGGCGGGCCGCCAGCTCGTCATCGGACACCTCGACGGTGATGGCGTGGGTCTCGTCGTCGATCGTGATGACGTCGCCGTCGACGACGAGGGCGATCGGACCGCCCTCCTGGGCCTCGGGAACGACGTGGCCGATGATGAAGCCGTGGCTGCCCCCGGAGAAGCGCCCGTCGGTGATGAGGGCCACGTCGTCGAGGAATCCGGCGCCGGCCAGGGCGCTGGTCGGGGTCAGCATCTCGGGCATGCCCGGCCCACCCTTGGGACCCTCGTAGCGGATGACGATCACGTCGCCCGATGAGATCGCCCCCGCTTCCAGGCCGGCCAGCATGTCCTCCTCGGAGTCGAAGACCCGGGCCGGGCCACTGAACCGGAGGCCCTCCTTACCGGTGATCTTGCCGACCGCGCCGTCGGGCGCCAGGTTGCCCCGAAGGATGCTGATGTGGCCCCGGGCCTTCACCGACGTGTCGAGGCGAGCGACGATCGTCTGGTCGTCGGCCAGGTCGTCGAGGCCATCGAGGTTCTCGGCCAGGGTGCTCCCGGTGACCGTCATCTGGTCGCCGTCGAGCAGGTCCTCGGCCAACAGGTACCGCATGACGCCGGGCACGCCGCCGACGGCGTGGAGCTCCTCCATCACGTACTGACCCGACGGCTTGAGGTCGGCCAGCAGCGGGACCCGGTTGGCGGTCTCCAACCAGTCGTCGATCGTCAGCTCGAGCTCGAAGGCCCGGGCGATGGCGATCAGGTGGAGCACGGCGTTGGTCGATCCGCCGAGGGCCATGGTGATGACCATGGCGTTCTCCAGCGACGCCCGGGTCACGATCTGGCGGGGGGTCAGGCCGGTCTCCAACAGGCCCCGCATGGCCGCACCGGCCCGGACGCACTCGTCGACCTTGGCCGGATCCTCGGCCGGGGTGCACGACGAGTAGGGCAGCGACAGGCCGAGCACCTCGATGGCGGTCGCCATCGTGTTGGCGGTGTACATCCCGCCGCAGGCCCCGGCCCCGGGGCAGGCGTTGGCCACGATCGAGCGTCGGTCGTCCTCGGTGATCGTGCCCGCCAGCGACTGCCCGTAGCTCTGGAAGGCGGAGACGATGTCGACCTTCTCCTCGGCCCCGCCGACGGTGGCGCACCCCGGCTTGATCGTGCCGCCGTAGACCATGATCGCCGGCCGGTCGAGGCGGCCCATGGCCATCACGCAGCCGGGCATGTTCTTGTCGCAGCCCGGGAGGGTGACGACCCCGTCGTACCACTGGGCGGCCACGACGGTCTCGATCGAGTCGGCGATGAGGTCGCGGCTCTGGAGGGAGTACGACATCCCGTCGGTGCCCATCGAGATGCCGTCCGACACCCCGATCGTGTTGAACCGCATCCCGACCAGGTCGGCCGAGGTGACGCCCCGCTTCACGTGGTCGGCGAGGTCGCCGAGGTGCATGTTGCAGGGGTTGCCCTCGTACCAACAGGCGGCGATGCCGACCTGGGCCTTCTGAAGGTCGTCGGGCGTGAGCCCGGTGGCGTACAGCATGGCCTGCGACGCGCCCTGGCTCGGCGGCTGGGTGATGCGGGACGAGAAGCGGTTCAGACCCTCGGTGTTGGCTTCGGACATGGGGAGAACCTATCCCCCCAGGGCGGGACGGACGACGAAGAGGCCCTTCGAATCGACCAGGCGCCGACCGGCCCGATCGACGATCGCCGCCGTGACCCGGACCGTCCGACCCCGGGGTGACCCGGCCGTCGCCTCGACCCGGTACGGCCCACCGTCGAGGGCCACCGGGTGGCGATACCGGAGCTCGAGCGTCCCGGTGACCACCGGATGGCCGAGGGCGGCCGCCCCGGCCCGGGCCGACACGTGGTCGAGGACGGTGGCCGCCAGCCCACCCTGGAGCCATCCCGGGTTGCCCCGGTGCTCGGGCTGGGGCCACAGCTCGGCCACCGCCGTCGAGCCGTCGATGGTGACCGTCGGGTAGAGGGCCAGCAGCACCCGGTCGAGGGCGGCAACGCCGGACTCGGCGGCCGGGTCGGAGGCCGAGTCGGAGTCGGAGGCGGAGGCGGGGTCGGGTGGGGGCGAGGAAGCCGGGTCGTCGGTCATCGGAGGGTCACGCTCGACATGTTCATCGGTGGGTCTCGGCTGGCATGCTGGTCGCCGTGCCGCCCAACCACCACCCGAGGACCGGTGTCTACCCGGGTTCGTTCAATCCGCCAACGATCGCCCACGTGGCGATCGCCGAGGCGGCCGCCCGGCAACGGCGCCTCGACCGGGTCGTGCTGGTCCACAGCCGCCGGGTGCTCGGCAAGGACGTCGTCGAGCGTCCCCGGTGGGAGGACCGGGTCGAGGTGTTGACCGCCGTGGCCGCCGACCACGACTGGTTGGAGGCCGCCGTGACCGAGCACCGCCTGGTCGCCGACATCGCCGACGGGTACGACGTGGTGATCATGGGCGCCGACAAGTGGCACCAGATCCACGAGCTCCAGTGGTACGAGGACGAGGACCACCGGGACGCCCTCCTGTCCCGGCTGCCGGAGGTTGCGGTGGCCCCCCGGCCCCCGCTCGATGTCCCCCCGTCCGTCGCCCTCGACCTCCCGCCCGAGGTGACCGACGGCGTCTCGTCGACCGCGGCCCGGGGAGGCCGCCTCGAGTTGATGACACCGGCGGCCCGGGCGTTCGCCGAGGCAACCGGGGCCTGGATCGACCCCGACCGCTACGAGCGGTGGATCGCCATCGCCGAACGGGCCGGCTAGCGGCGCCCGAGATCCCCGGTCGCCACGTCTAGGCGTCGTCGGTGGGACCGTCACCGCCGGGGCCATCACCGCCGGCGGCATCGGTCGCGTCGGAGCCGGCGGCGTCGGCCGGACCCGAGGCGGTCGGCCCCTCGGCCCGGATCCGCTCGACCTCGGTCATGGCGTCGCGCAACCGCCCGATCCACTCGCTCTGGTTCTGGGCCACCTGGTCGACACACCACGACAGGGCCTCGGAGCGACTGCCCGCCACTCCCGACTCGATCAGCGTGTCGAGCACCTTGCGCTCATCGAACCGGAGCCGGGTCATCACCGGCACCGCGGCGTGGGTGAAGACGGCCCGAACCTCGCCGCAGGTCGCACCCCACGAGACGTGACGCCGCCACCGGGCCTCGGCCTCCTCGGCGATCCGGATCCGGTAGGCCCGGGTGTCCTCCCGGAACCCGGAGATCCGAGCCGTGGCGGCGACCCGCTCGGCGTCGGGACCGTCGGGCACCGTTTCGGGTGCGGCCAGCGGGCCCATCACCAGGATCTCGTCCTTGTCGTACTCGACGGTCACCGGGCCGGTGAACCAGTCGTCGGGGATGCGGCCGGCGAACCAGGCGGCCGCCTCGTCGGCGGGGGGAATCGGTCGTTGCTTGGGCATCGGAGCCTCCGGGCTCGCCCTCGGGGGAGGAGGGGGTCAGCGAAGGGAATAGGAGGCGGTCGCCGCCTGTTCCGGTATCTTACGTTTCAGAGATTACCTGTAATTTGGTAATTCGCAAGCCGGATCACCGCATCCGACGCAGGAAGCGAGCACGAATCCGAAGCCAGGAGGCACCGTGAGCACCAGCCCCGACCAAGCGCACACCCCAACATCGATCGAAACCCTCCCCGTCCTCCCTCTCCCCGATGGCGTCGTCCTCCCGGAGATGGTGGTGACGGTCGCCATCCAGTCGCCCGAAGCGGCCGAGGTGATCAAGGCCGCCACCGACGGGCGGCTGCTCCTCGTCCCCCGCCTCGACGGCACCTACGCCCGGACCGGGGTGATCGCCACGATCGTCGAGCGCGACACGCTCGCTGGTCGCCTCCCCAGCGTGACGGTCCGGGCCGAGAGCCGAGCCCGGGTCGGCACGGGCGTGGTCGGCGCCGCCCCCGTGCTGTGGGTCGAGGCCGAGCCGGTCGCCGACCCGGCCCCGACCGCCGAGACCGAGGGCCTGGCCGCCACCTACCGGGCGGCCGCCACCTCCCTCCTCGATCGCATGGGCGGCCGGCAGCTGGCCGGCGCCCTGCGCGAGCTGACCGAGCCCGGCGCCCTCGCCGACTCGATCGGCTACTGGCCCGATCTGTCGTTGGAGCGACGGGTGCAGCTGCTGGAGACCGTCGACGTGGACGACCGCCTCCGGCTCGCCACCGAGTGGGTCAAGGAGGCGTTGGCCGACATCGACGTCCGGGAGAAGATCCGCAAGGAGGTGTCGGACGACCTGGAGAAGGGTCAGCGGGAAGCGATCCTCCGCCGCCAGATGGCGGCCATCCGATCCGAGCTGGGCGAGGGCGACGACGATGTGGTCGGCCAGTTCCGGGCCAAGCTGGCCGAGCTGGTCGACGGCCCCGACGGGCCCATGGTCGAGGAGTCGGTCGCCTCGGCGATCGGCCGGGAGATCGATCGCCTGGAGCGGACCGGCACCGAGTCGATGGAAGCCAACTGGATCAGGACCTGGCTCGACACGGTGTTCGAGCTGCCGTGGAGCGAGCGATCGATCGAGCGGCTCGATCTCGACGAGGCCCGATCGATCCTCGACGCCGACCACACGGGCCTGGACGAGGTCAAGGACCGACTCGTCGAGCACCTCGCCGTCCGCAAGCTGCGGGCCGAGCGGGGCGTGACCGACGACGACGACCCGGCCGCCCGACGCCGGGGGGTGATCCTGGCCCTGGTCGGGCCGCCCGGCGTCGGCAAGACATCGCTCGGCGAGTCGATCGCCCGGTCGCTCGGCCGGTCGTTCGTCCGACTCGCCCTGGGCGGCATCCGCGACGAGGCGGAGATCCGGGGCCATCGCCGCACGTATGTGGGAGCCCGGCCCGGACGGCTGGTCCGGGCCCTGATCGAGGCCGGCTCGATGAACCCGGTCGTCCTCCTCGACGAGATCGACAAGGTCTCAGGTGGGTGGCAGGGCGACCCGTCGGCCGCCCTACTCGAGGTTCTCGACCCGGCCCAGAACCACTCGTTCCGCGACCACTACCTGGAGTTCGAGCTCGACCTGTCGGACGTGGTGTTCATCGCCACCGCCAACGTGTTGGAGACGATCCCCGGCCCGTTGCTCGATCGGCTGGAGCTGATCACCCTCGACGGCTACACCGAGGCCGAGAAGGCGGCCATCGCCACCGACCACCTCCTACCCCGGCTCCTCCGGCGCAACGGCGTGGACGACGGCGAGCTGGTCTTCACCGACGATGCCATCACCACGATCGCCGCCGACTACACCCGGGAAGCCGGGGTCCGGCGGCTCGAGCGACTCCTCGACAAGGCGATCCGCAAGTCGACCCTGCGGATCCTCGACCGCACGAAGAGCACGGCGGCCGACGGCGATGGCGACACCGACCGCGACCGGGAGCCGATCGCCATCACGCCCGACGACCTCCGCGATCTGCTCGGCCGGCCATTGCCGTCGGAGCAGGTCGAGAACCGGATCGACCGGCCCGGGATCGCCACCGGGCTGGCGGTGACCGGCGCCGGCGGCGACGTCCTCTTCGTCGAGACGGCGCTGGTCGACGGTGACGGCGACGCCATCCTCACCGGCCAGCTGGGCGACGTGATGAAGGAGTCGGCCACGATCGTCCGCTCGATCGTCGCCTCTCAGGGAGCGCGCCACGGCGTCGCCCTCCCCGAGGGCAAGCGGCTCCACGTCCACTTCCCCGCCGGGGCGGTCCCCAAGGACGGACCATCGGCCGGCGTGACGATGACCACCGCCCTGGTCAGCCTCCTGTCGGGACGGCCGGTCCGGTCTGACGTGGCCATGACCGGTGAGGTGACGCTCCAGGGCCGGGTCCTCCCGATCGGCGGGGTCAAGCAGAAGGTGCTGGCGGCCCATCGGGCCGGGATCACCACGGTGCTGCTCCCCGAGGCCAACGGACCCGACCTGGACGACGTCCCGGCCGAGGTTCGGGAGGCGATGACGATCCACCTGGTGGGCGACATCGACCAGGTGCTGGGCCACGCCCTCGACGATGCCGTCGAGGGGCCCCCGGGCGACCCGGAAGGCCGCCCCGTGGCGGCCTGACCAGCCCAAACCGGTGACGTGAAACAAGGGGCTGTCGGTGGAGACAACGACGTCGTATGATGGACGGTGAAGCTTTGGATCTGGGGACCCCCAAGGCACCGCCATCGACCCGGGTGACCACCCGGGAACAACCGGCAACCCGCCGGGGTTCCCTCCTCTGAAGTCGCCAGTTCTACGGCGGTCGGGCCTGTCGCCCTACCCATCCCTCCGTGGTCCGACCGCCGTATCTCTCACACCGGGCGCCACTCCGCATCGATCGGGGTGGCGCCCGGAGCGGTTCCACGCCAGGGTGCTCCGGCCCACTACCGTGCGGTGACGGCTCACCCGATCGGCGCAATTCTTCGATGAAGATGACGAGAGCGGCGAAAAGGGGCAGAATCTGGTGCCCTCGTTCACGGGGCACCCGTCAACCACAGGGTAGGTAAAGGAGCGTTCATGGCAGCACAGGGCTCGATCCTCGGTAACTCGGTTCTTCGGCGAGAAGACCCGGCCCTCCTGACGGGTGGCGACACGTACTACGACGACATGAAGGTCGAGGGGCTGACGTACGTCCACTACGTCCGCTCCCCCTTCGCCCACGCCACCATCGACGGCATCGACGTCGCCGAGGCGTCGGGCATGCCCGGCATCGTGGCGGTCTACACCTCGGAGAACTTCGACGTCCCGGACTTCCAGGGCTTCCCGATGTTCCCCGCCGAGTTCAACCGGCCCTGCCTGGCCAAGGGCAAGGTCCGCTTCGTCGGCGACATCGTGGCCGCCGTCGTGGCCGAATCCCGCGAGGCGGCGGCCGACGCCGCCGAGGCGGTCATCGTCGACTACTCCCCCCTCCCCGCGCTGACCGACATGACCAAGGCCCTCGACGCCGACGCTCCGGTCCTGTTCGAAGCCGTCGGCTCCAACATGGTGATGCCCTCGATGCTCCCCGCCGAGGGCTTCGACGATGCCGACCCGCTGGTCGGCGCCGACCGCGTCGTCGAGGTGACGATGGAGTCCCAGCGCCTCGCCGGCGTGCCGATGGAGCCCAACGGCTGCGTGGCCATCCCCTCCGGTGACTCGATGGACATGTGGGTCTCGAGCCAGAACCCGATCGCCATCAAAGAGGTCTACGTCGGGATGACCGGCATCGCCGAGGACAAGCTCCGGGTCGTCGCTCCCCCCGCCGTCGGCGGCGGCTTCGGCCCCAAGGCCGGCGTCTACGTCGAGCACATCCTGGCCATGAAGGCCGCCCAGACCCTCGATCGCCCGGTCAAGTGGACCGAGGAGCGGAGCGAGAACATGGTGGCGATGATGCAGGGGCGGGGCATGGTGATGACCGCCAAGCTCGGCCTCAGCAACGACGGCACCTTCGTCGGCATCGACGCCGAGGTCATCGCCGACTGCGGCGCCTACCCCGGCATCGGTGGCGTGCTGCCGACCCTGACCCAGATGATGCTCCCCGGCGTCTACGAGTTCCCCAAGATGCGCTACCGCTCGTCGAGCGTCGTGACCAACACGACCACGATCGGCGCCTACCGGGGCGCCGGCCGGCCCGAGGCGACCCAGATCCTCGAGCGGGTCATCGACGTGGCGGCCGATGAGCTCGCCATCGACCCCGCCGAGCTGCGGCGGCGGAACTACCTCAAGCCCGAGGCCTTCCCCCTCACCACCCTCGGCGGGGCCAACTACGACTCCGGCGAGTACGAGAAGACCCTCGACGCGGCCCTCCAGGCCTCCGACTATGCGTCGCTGCGGACCGAGCAGGAGCGGCGTCGGGCCGCCGGCGAGACCAAGCAACTCGGCATCGGCGTCTCGACCTACGTCGAGGTCACCGCCCCGATCGGCCTCCACGTCGAGTGGGGTGCGGTCGAGGTCACCGAGGACGGCACCGCCGTCGCCCGGGTCGGCACCAGCGCTCACGGTCAGGGCCACGTCACCGCCTTCTCGATGATCGTGTCGGACATGCTCGGCATCCCGATGGAGAACGTGAAGCTCATCCAGTCCGACACCGACGAGATCCCCCGCGGTCAGGGCACGATGGGCTCGCGGTCGCTCCAGACCGCCGGCTCGGCGGTCCACGTCGCCAGCGAGACCGTCCTCGGCAAGGCCAAGACCCTCGCCGCCCACCTGCTGGAGGCCAACGAGGACGACATCGTCGTCGGCGACAACGGCCTCCAGGTCGCCGGTACCCCGACCTCGAACGTGTCGTGGGCCGATCTCGCCAAGGCCGCCAACGACGACTCGAAGCGGCCGGCCGGCATGGAGCCCGGCCTCAGCCACGAGCTCGACTTCGACGGTCAGGACGCCACCTATCCCTTCGGCAGCCACGTCTCGGTGGTCGAGGTCGACACCGAGACCGGGGCGGTCGAGATGCTCCGCCACTTCGCGGTGGACGACTGCGGCCGGATCCTCAACCCGATGCTGGTCAACGGCCAGCAGCACGGCGGCATCGCCCAGGGTGCGGCCCAGGCGCTGTTCGAGGTCGTGGCCTACGACGCCGACGGCAACCCGATCACCTCCAACCTGATGGACTACGCCATCCCGTCGGCGGCCGAGCTGCCGTCGTTCGATGCCTCCAACACCGAGACCCCCAGCCCCCGGAACCCCATGGGAGCCAAGGGCATCGGCGAGTCGGGCACGATCGGCTCCACCCCGGCGATCCACAACGCGGTGGTCGACGCCGTCTCCCACCTCGGCATCCGCCACATCGACATGCCGCTCACCGCCCAGCGGGTGTGGGCGGCGATCCAGAACGCCCGCTGATCCCGATCAGCGGCTTCACCTTCTGAGATGACGACCGACCCGGGCCACCCGACCATCACGGCGGGGGCCCGGGTCGGTCTCGTTCTGGCCGCCGGTGGGGTGGCCGGCTACGGCTTCCACGTCGGGGCCCTCGCCGCCCTGGAACGGGTGACGGGCTGGGATCCGCGGACGGCGACGGTGATCGCCGGCACCTCGTCGGGCTCGGTCGTCGCCACCACCCTGGCCACCGGAGTCGACTCGATCGAACAGCGGGAACGGGTGCTGGCCACCGGCGAGCAGGCCGAGGTCGATCGACCGCTGCTCGAGTTGGTCGGTCGGGGCAGCTTCCGGCTGCCCCGGGTGTGGGCCGGCCCGGCTGCCCCCCGCCTGGTGGCGACCGAGCTCCGCCGCGGGCGGCGGCTCGATGTCGTCAACCTGGTCACCGGCGCGCTGCCCCGGGGGCGGGTGGCGACCCGACCCTTGGCCGACATCATCGCCCGGTTCCATCAGCCCGACGCGCCGTGGCCCCAGGGGCCGGACCGACAGCTCTGGATCCCGGCCACCGACCTCCGGACCGGCGACCGGGTGGTGTTCGGCCGAGACCGGCTCGACGTGCCGCTGGCCGACGCGGTGCGGGCGAGCTGCGCCATCCCCGGCTTCTTCGCCCCAGCCGAGATCGACGGTCGGGCCTACGTCGACGGGGGCATCAGCTCGCTCGACAACACCGATCTGCTGGCCGATGCCGGCCTCGATGTGGTCATCGTCTCCTCCCCGATGCCGATCTCCCCGACGACGCTGGCCCGGTTCCCGGCGATGCGGCTGTTGCAGCGCCCACCCCGCAACCGGCTCCTGGCCAATCTCGACCGGGTCGCCGCCACCGGCACCGAGGTGCTCGTCCTCGAACCCGATGCCGACGTGGTGCGGACCATGGGCTTCAACGCCCTCCGGGCGTCGCGGCTCCGACCGATCGTCGACGCCGCCGACCGTTCGGTCAGCGCCCAGCTCCGATCGCCGGCCCCCGACCCGCGCTTCGCCTGCCCCTGATCGCCGAGGTCAGTACGGCTCGACGGCCGGGTGGTCATCGTCGCTGGCGCCGACCCGGCGGGCGGCGCTCTGACCGACCCGCCCGGTCGGCAGGTGGGCGCCGGCCTTGGCCAGCCCGAAGTGGTGCATGTTGCCGTAGACCGACTCGTAGGCCCCGGCCTCGACCCGGTAGGTCTCATGCCAGATGCCGACGTCGCCCGAGTCACCGATGGCCCGGTTGAACGCCCGCCACGCCGGCAGGTGGAGGTTGCCTCGGGCGTAGGCGTCGAGCTTGTCGAAGTCGGTCCAGTACTGGAGCGACATCGTCGTGCGACCGAACCAGTTCTCGATGTGGAGACAGCCCAGCTCGGGGTCGGCCAGCAGCTCGGCCTGCATCGGGCGCATCGCCCGGGCCACCGGCAACCAACTCTTGACCTTCCACGGCTTGTTGATCCGCATCCCGATGAGGAAGACGACGAAGTCGCCGTCGACCGTGGCCGACCAACGGCCGGGGTGTACCTCGCTCATGCCTCGACGCTACGGCACGATCTTCGACCGATCATCATCCCCGGGTGCCATCCAGGGTCGTCCCGGGGGACGATCGTCCCGGCGGACGATCGTCCCGGCGGCCCTCCGGCGGTGGTGTGCGACCCGGGCCGCCCGAACCGACCCGACCGGACCGGTCCGGGCGGCCGACGTTTCGACCGGCCGGCGTTTCGACCGACCGTCGGCCGGGCTGGAAAGATGAACCGCCATGGGACGACTCGACGATCAGGTGACGGTGATAACCGGCGGGGCCAGCGGGATCGGCGCGGGCACAGCTCGCCGGTTCGTGGCGGAGGGGGCGAAGGTCCTCGTCGCCGACCTCGACGAGGACAAGGGGGCGGCCCTCGTCGATGAGCTTGGCGAGGCGGCGGCGTTCCTCCCGACCGATGTGTCGAAGGAGTCCGACGTGGCGGCGATGATCGCCGAGGCGACCGACCGCTGGGGCCGGCTCGACTGCCTGTTCAACAACGCCGGGTTCGGCGGGGCGCTCGGCCCGATCGCCTCGACGTCGGTAGAGGACTACGACCTCACGATGGACGTGCTCCTCAAGAGCGTCTTCCTCGGCATGAAGCACGCCGCCCCGGTGATGACCGCCCAGGGGTCGGGGTCGATCATCTCGACGGCCAGCGTGGCCGGGTTGCGGGCCGGTAACGCTCCCCACCTCTACAGCGTGGCCAAGTGCGCGGTGATCCACCTGACCAAGTCGGTGGCGCTCGAGCTGGGCGAGCACGATGTCCGGGTCAACGCCATCTGCCCGGGGTTCATCGCCACCCCGCTGGCCGCCGGTCACCCCGGGGCCGACGAGGACCGGATCCAGAAGATGCGAGACGCCGGGGCCGGGGCCCAGGTGATGGGCCGGGTCGGCGAGCCGCTCGACATCGCCAACATGGCGCTGTTCCTGGCCAGCGAAGAATCACGGTGGATCACCGGCCAGGAGTTCGTCGTCGACGGAGGGTTCGAGGCCGGGCGCCCCTGGTCGCGGTGGCCGGCGTTCACCAAGATGGAGCGCCCGATTCGCCACCACCGACCCCCGGACCGCTGACACCCCGCGTCGCTATCCTCGACGACATGGCCGTGACGCTCGACGCCGACCCCGACCGAGAACACCACGGGGCCGACGAGCGGGCACGAGAGATCGAGGCGGTTCTCGACGCCATGGAACACGCCGCCCCCGGAGCCAGAGCCGAGCACCTCGCCGGGGTCTACGTCTTGAACCGCCCCCACAGCCTCCATCAGCTGATCCAATCGATGCTGCTCCAGGCCGTGGCCGCCGTGCTCCCGCCGGCCGAAGCGGTCGTGACCGACTGCCGGGTCCGAGACGACACCATGTGGCTCGTGCCCGACCTGATCGTCGCCCCCCGGGTCCTGCTTGCCGAGGCGAAGCCGCAGCTGGAACCGGGCGAGGTGTCGCTCGTCGTCGAGATCCTGTCCCCGTCGACCGAGGCCACCGACCGCGGCGCCAAACGAGCCTTCTGCCAACGGCACCGAATCGACTACTGGCTCGTCACCCCCACCACCGACGGCTGGACCCCGATCGAGCACCACCCCTACGGGGGCGGCACGATCCCGCCACCGGCCCCGCCGAACCCCTAGCCGGTACCCTCGACGACATGGCCGTGACGCTCGACGCCGACCCCGACCGGGAACACCACGGGGCCGACGAGCGGGCACGAGAGATCGAGGCGGTTCTCGACGCCATGGAAGACGCCGCCCCCGGAGCCAGAGCCGAGCACCTCGCCGGGGTCTACGTCTTGAACCGCCCAGGGATCGTCCATCAGGCCACCGTGGCCGCGTTGATCGTCGCCCTCCGGCCCCTCATCCCGGCCGATCGGCGGGTGCTCCCCGATGTGCGGGTCGGCGCAGGAGAGGCCTGGATCGTGCCCGACCTCATCGTGGTGAGCGAGGCGACGGTGGCCGCGGCCCGGACGCCGGTCGAGCCCGGCCAGGTCGACCTCATGGTCGAGATCCTGTCCCCGTCGACCGAAGCCACCGACCGCGGCGCCAAACGAGCCTTCTGCCAACGGCACCGAATCGACTACTGGCTCGTCACCCCCACCACCGACGGCTGGACCCCGATCGAGCACCACCCCTACGGGGGCGGCACGATCCCGCCACCGGCCCCGCCCGTCGACCCGAGCACCTGAGCCGACCGGGCGATCATCGCTGGCGGCTCGGCGACACCGGGCACCGGAGCCGGGCCGTGGCCGCCGATCAGCTGCGGGGCACCTCGCTCCAGTTGACGTCCTTGTCGACCCGAGGCTCGCCGGGGAGACCGAGCACCTGCTCGCCGAGGATGTTGCGCATGATCTCGCTGGTCCCGCCCTCGATCGAGTTGGCCCGGACCCGGAGGAACCCGTGGCCGACCCCGTTCTCGGCCCCGGTGGCCGAGAGCTCCTCCGGCCGCCGGAAGGTGTAGTCGTAGCCGACCATGCCCTTGGCGCCGGAGAACTCGACGGCCTTGGCCATGATCGCCTGGTTCAGCTCGGCGAACGCCAGCTTGGCCACCGAACCCTCTGGTCCGGGGTTGCCGGCCCGACGGTTGGCGCCGGCCCGCATCCCGGTCAACCGGAGGACCTCGGCGTCGACCCACAGCCGCATCAGGTCATCGCGCCGGACCGCCGTCCGGTCCTCGACCGGCAGGCCGTTCCAGACGTCGACCAGGGAGGCGATCGTCCCCGATCCCCGCTTGGGGGCACCGCCGCTCCCGATCGCCGTCCGCTCGTTCATCAGGGTCGTCAACGAGACCCGCCACCCCTCGCCGACATCGCCGATCCGGTTGGCGTCGGGGATCCGCACGTCGGTCAGGTAGACCTCGTTGAACTCCGCCTCGCCGGTGATCTGACGGAGCGGTCGAACCTCGACCCCCGGGCTCGTCATGTCGAGGGCGAAGTACGTCATCCCCTTGTGCTTGGGGGTGTCCGGATTGGATCGGGTGACGAGCATCCCCCAGTCGGCGAGGTGGGCGATCGTGTTCCACACCTTCTGCCCGTTGACCACCCACTCCTCGCCATCGGGGACGGCCTTGGTGGCCAACCCGGCGAAGTCGCTCCCGGCACCGGGCTCGCTGAACAGCTGACACCACCGCTCCTCGCCGGTGAACATCGGGCGGAGGAACCGCCGCTTGTGCTCATCGGTGCCGTGGGTGTGGATGGTCGGGCCGGCCAGGTTCAGGAAGAACCCGGCGGCCTCGGCCGGCTTGGCTCCAGCCGCCCGGAGCTGCTCCTCGACCATCTTCTGCAGCTGGGGCCGGACACCGAGACCCCCGAACCCCTCGTCGAAGTAGACCCAGGCCAGGCCGGCGTCGTAGCGGTGACCTCGAAACTCGCGGTTCGACATCGTGGCCGGATCGTGGTTGGCCAGCAGCTCGGCGACAGCGTCGGCGACGACCTTCGCTTCGGAATCGGCCGGAACGTCGATGCCCGTTGACGGGTCGAGGGTGTTGGTCATGGGCTCATTGTCCCGGACCGGACCCCGGTGCGCCAAGCCACGACGACCGGTTGACGACGACCAACCGTGTGACCTCGCGTGCTATGGCGCAGCCCTATCCTCGACCGGGTGGATGGGGACCATCTCTCGCTCCCACCGAGACTCCGACGGCTGACCCAGTCGGGGGCGTGGAGCGCGGCCAGCGGGCCGCCCACCGAGGTGGTGGCGGTCGTCGACCCCGACGAGGTCGACCTCAACCTCTACGGGCCGCCGTTCCGCTCTCTCGCAACCGAGCTGGTGGAGCAGGAGCTGGCCGACTCGACCTTCTGGGCCGATCACGGCGCGATCGACCAGCTCGATCCTGGGCGAGCCCTCCTGATCGGCGACTTCGGCCTGGGCTCGGACTCGCCGATCATCCTCGACTACCGCCAGGGGCCGGACCCTGTGGTTCGCAAACTGGCGTGGGTCACCGTCGACGAGGGGACCGGTTGGTCGATCCACAACTCCTGGCCGATGATCGCCCGGTCGTTCGACGAGCTCGCCGACCGGCTCGGTCTTCCCTGACCCGGCCCGGACGCCGCTTCCGGCCACAGCACCGGATCGCTAGGGCGACGCCTCGGTCCGTACCGACCAGGCCACCGGGTGCTCGGGATCGTAGACGCACCACGTCCCGGTCCTGACCGAGTGCGCCAGGTGCCGACCGAGGTCCTCGTCGTACTCGCCGACCCGCTTGATGGCGGCTCGGAGCCGCCAGGTCACGGCCGACCGGGCCCGTTCGGCGGCCGATCCGACCGACCGGGCCCGCCGACCGAGGCCGAGGCCGGCCGCGAGCTGGTCGACGAGTGCGTCGAGCTCGAGCTCGGCCCGGGCCGCCCGCTCGGGATCATTGGCGGCCCCCGCCTCGTCGATATCGGTCTGGAGGTCTCGGATGCGGGCCTGATACTCCCGGGTGGCCCGCTCATCGATCATCGGCCCGGCGTCGCCGGTGTCGACGCCGCCCATCAGTTCCAGGGCGTGCACCTCGACCCCCGACCGCCCGATCAGGATGGCCAGGTCGGCGAGCCCCTTCATCGCCGGGAGGACGAGCGGCTCCCCCGAACCGAGACCGACCTCCCAACCGGCCGCCACCCGATGCCACCGCCCGTCGGCGACGCCTGCGGCGGCGACCGGTCGACCATCGTGCTTCGCCTCGTCGCCGACGTCCGGGCCCACCTCGGCGACCAACGCCCGTCGAGCCGCCTCCAGGCGACCGACCCAGGATCCCGAGGGGCCGGCGATCGATGCCGGGCCGACCAACTCATCCAGCGCCGGATCGACGATCCCGGGCTCGAAGACGAACCCCTGGACGACCGGCGCCAGCCGCACCAGCTGGCGGGCCATCGTCTCATCGCCGTGGCGCAGCGCGAGCCAGGCCAGGAGGCGGAGCAGATGCACATGTGACTCCTGACGGAGGTCACCGAGCCGAGCGTGCTCCTCGATCGCCGCCAGGACGGTCGAAAGCGCCCCGTCCCATCCCCGTTGGTGGACCGCCAGCCACACCTCGAGACGGGTCAGCGCCGCCGCGCCACTCGGATAGTCGACCCGGGCGAGCAGGTCGCGCACCACGTCGAGCTGCTGGCGAGCCCGGTCGGGGTGGCCGAGGATGAGCTCCGCACGGGCCGCCATCTCGACGGCCAGGATGAGGTTGAGGGTGTCGCCCTGCTCGGCGGCGTCGGCGACGATGGCTCCGACGTCGTCGAGGACGGCCCGATCCGGCCGGGCCGACATCCGAGCGGAAACCAGGCTGATTCGAATCAGGTTCTCGTACGACGGGGCACCGAGCAGCTTCGCCGCCTCCAGCGAGCGCTCGAGGGCCCCGACCGCCTCGTCCCAGTTCCCGGCGTGGATGGCGGCGAAGGCGAGAACCCGGTTGCCCATGAACCGAGCCATCCGCTCGTCGGCATCGACCACGCCGTTGGCCACCCGGTTCGCCTCCCGGACCCGACCCACGAGGAGCAGGGCGGTGGCCCAGACCGCTCCGGTGGTGGCCCGCAGCGGTTCGGTGCCGCTCGGCCAACGCTCGAGCGATCGCCGACCCACCGCCTCGATCTCGGCCGACCGGGAGTCGTGGGCCAACCCCCAGAGCGGCTGGTACAGGGCGAAGGCCCTGTCGCCGGTGGCGTCGCCGTCGATGCAGTGCTCGATCGCCGAGATGATGCTCCGGTAGACCGCCATCAACTGACCGAGCAACTCCCCCGACCACACCCCGAGCGACTGTTCGACGATGTCGTTGGCCCGAGCCGTCATCACCTCGACGAATCGATCGACCACCACCGGCAGGTCGTCGCCCAGGCGGTCGGCGGCGTAGGTCCGGAGGGTTTCGAGCACGCGGTAGCGGAACGGCCCGCCGGCGGGTTCGACGACCACCAGCGACCGATCGACCAGGCCGGACAGCAGCTCGACCGTGGCGGTCTCGCCCGACCCTGCAGGACCGGCAACGGCATGGGCCAGGGCGACGTCGAAGCGACCGCGGAAGACGCCGAGCCGATTGAAGAAGAGACGCTCGCCGTCGTCGAGCAGCCGGTAGCTGGCGTCGATGGCGGCGGTGAGGCTGCGGTGTCGCCGCTCGCCGCGGCGACGACTCAACACGTCCAGCCGCTCCTCGATCAGGTCGAGCAGCGCCTCCGGGGGGATCGATCGGGTCCGGGCGGCGGCCAGCTCGATGGCCAGGGGCATCCCGTCCAGCCGGCGACACAGCACCCCGACGGTGGCCAGCGTCACGTCATCGTCGTCGAGGGTGGCACCGGCCGAGCGGGCCCGTTCCAGGAAGAGCGAGACCGCTGGTGACGCCGCCGGGTCGGCCGACTCGTCGGTGAGGGGCACCGCCAGTGGATCGACCGGGACGAGGTGCTCGCCGTCGAGGTCGAGCGGCTCGCGGCTGGTGGCCAGGAAGCTGATCTCCGGGTTCCGCTCCTGGAGGCGCATGATCAGGTCGGCCACGCCGTCGAGGACGTGCTCGCAGTTGTCCAGGACCAGCAGAGACCGTCGGCCATCGAGCGCCGTCGCCAGCTCGCCGAGGTCGTCGAGCCCGAGCTGGGCGGCGGCGGCCGACGCGACATCGGTCGCCTCGTCCAGCGGGGCGAGCTCGATCACGGTGGCCTCGTCGGGGAACCGATCCCGGTCGAGCCGCTCGACCACCTCGAGCGCCAACCGGGTCTTGCCGACACCGCCCGGTCCGATCAACGTCACCAGAGCTCGCGTCCCGACCAGCGCCGAGACGGCGTCGAGCGCCGCCTCGCGTCCGATGAGCGCGGACCGGGCCACCATGGACGCAGTCTCGCATGGATCGGCCACGACCCAGGTCGTCGACCGAGCCCGAACCGGTGGGAACCGACCGGCAGGCGGTCACACGGTCCGAGATGTCGCCGGCCATGACCCCCTAGGCTCCGGGCGACGGAAGGCGGGGCTCGAAGCTCCGGGTGGGAGGACGACGATGGAGGCGCTGGTCGGGCTGGGGAGCGGGTTCGGGCTGTCGACCAGCGCCGGGCTCAACGCCTACATCCCGACGCTGATGGTGGCGGTCATGACCCGCCTCGGGCTCATCGAGCTCGACGCACCCTACGACGCCCTCGGCAGCTGGTGGGCCATCGCGGCACTGTCCGGCCTGTTGGTGGTCGAGCTGTTCGTCGACAAGATCCCGGTCGTCGATTCGATCAACGACGTCATCCAGACCGTCGTCCGGCCCGGCGCAGGGGCGATCCTCTTCGCCGCCACCGCCGACCTCGACCCGACCCTCTCGGTGATCCTCGGGATCGTGCTCGCCGGTGGTGTCCACACCACCAAGATGGCGACCCGGCCGGTCGTCACCGCGGCCAGCGCCGGGACCGGCAACTGGTTGGTGTCGATCGTCGAGGACATCGTCGCCTTCGTCGTCGCCCTCCTGGCCATCCTCGCTCCCGTCGTGGCGGCGGTGCTGGTCATGGTGTTCTTCGTGTGGGTGATCCGGCTCTACCGCCGCCGCCGACGACGTCGTCGGGCCCGGGCCGAGCGACGAGGGCCGGCCCCCGCCGGTTGAGCGGACGGCCGACCGGCGCCGCTCACTCCAGCCAGGCGAGGATCAACGATCGGAGCCGGTCGATCCCGGTCCCCGTCGCCGAGCTGACCCAGACCACGTCGCCGACGTCGAGATCGCATCCGGCGGCCAGGTCCCGGGTGCGGCGGTGCCGCTTCGACGACTTGACCTTGTCGTGCTTGGTGGCGACCACGGTGTGGGGCAGGTCGTTGGCCCGGAGCCAGGCCAACATGTCGGTGTCGAGGTTGGTGGGGCCGATCGCCCCGTCGACGAGAACGATGACCATCGTCAGGCCCTCCCGCTCCAGGAGGTAGCGCTCGATCATGGCCTGCCACGACGCCCGGAGCTGCTTGGACGCCGCGGCGTAGCCGTAGCCGGGGAGGTCCATGACGCTGCCCCCGCCGTCGACCGCGAACAGGTTGAGGAGCCGGGTCCGGCCGGGGGTGTTGCTGACCCGGGCCAGGTTCTTGCGGTTCCCGAGGGCGTTGACCAACGACGACTTGCCGACGTTGGAACGGCCCACGATCGCCACCTCGGCCTCGCTGGGCGGGAGGGCGTCGACCGAGTCGCCGGACGTGATGAAGCTCATCTGCAGGGGGCGGGCCATCGCCGTCAGCGTCAGTCCCGCCACCGGACCAGCTCGGCGCTGATGTCGGCGATCTGCTGGATGCCGGTCAGGGCCATGGTCCGCTCCATCCCCTCGGCCAGGAACCGGAGCAGGTGGTCGACTCCCCGCTCCCCGGCCGCGCCGAGGGCGTACAGGTAGGGCCGACCCATCATGACCCCGTCGGCCCCCAGGGCCAGGGCCTTCACGATGTCGGATCCCCGCCGAACGCCGCCGTCGCACAGGATGGTGATCTGCCCCCCGACCTCGTCGGCCACCGGTTGGACCAGCTCGACCACCGACGGCGCGTCGTCGAGCTGGCGGCCACCGTGGTTCGACAGGGCGATGCCGGCCACGCCGGCGTCGACCGCCAGCTTGGCGTCGGCCACGGTCTGGATCCCCTTGAGGACGATCGGACCAGACCACACCGATTGCAGCCACTCGACGTCGGCCCATGACAGCGCCGGGTCGAACTGCTCGTTGATGTAGGTGCTGAGGTTGACTGCGGTCGAGCCGTCGCCGGCGTCGTTGTCGCCGGCGACGCTGGCAAAGGTGATCGGGTCGTTGCGGAGGAAGTCGAGCGTCCACGACGGATGGGCGATGCCGTCGATGATGGTGTCGAGGCCGATCTTGGGAGGAAGGGTCATACCCCGCCGGACGTCGCGCTCCCGCCGGCCCAGCACCGCGGTGTCGACCGTGAGGACGATCGCCTCGTAGCCGGCGGCGGCCGCCCGATCGATCAGGTCCCGCACCAGGCCCCGATCCCGCCAGGTGTAGACCTGGAACCACTTCGGCCCGTCGGAGACCGTGGCGACCTCCTCGATCGACCGGGTCCCCATCGTCGACAGGGTGTAGGGGATCCCGGCCCGGGCCGCGGCCCGAGCCACCGCCAGCTCACCCTGAGGGTCGGCGATTCGGGTGAAGCCGGTCGGTGACAACACGAGGGGCATGGGGAGCGGCCGATCGAACAGGGTGGACGTCGTGTCGACCTTGGAGACATCGCGCAGCACCCGAGGCTGGAACTCGATCCGCCCGAAGGAGGCGACGTTGCGGTCCAGGGTCCGCTCATCTTCGGCGCCACCGTCGATGTAGTCGAACACCCCGGCCGGAAGCCGCCGCTTGGCCAACCGGCGGAGGTCGGCCACGTCGGCCGCCCCGGCCAGGCGCCGCTCGACCGGGTCGAGCTCCACCGGCCGGAGCTGCACCACCGACCGCACCGTTTCAACGATTCCCATCGCTCCATCGTACGCCCGGCCGCCCGCCGGATCGTCCGCCGCTCCACTACCGTGAACTCCTCGGTCGAGGCCATCACGGCTGGGTCACCGATCGGAACGTCGGGCAAGGGTGGAGCGACAGGATGAGCGACTTCCCGCAAGGGCAGGGCTGGTGGCAGGCGTCGGACGGGAAGTGGTATCCCCCGAGCGGTCAGGCCTCGCCCTCCGCCGATCCCTCGTTGGCCGGGGCCGCACCGCCGTCGGGACCGCCGGCCCACGGCGCACCCCCTCCCGCCGGCGCACCCCCCTACGGCGGACCGGCCCCGGCCGGTGCCCCGCCCTACGGCCCGCCCCCGGCCGGCTACCCGGCCTACGGCGCCCCGCCGCCCAGGAAGAGCGGCGGACGGACGGTCTGGATCGTGCTGGCGGTGGTCCTCGGCCTCATCGTCCTCGGATGCGCCGGCTGTGTCGGCCTCGTCTACTGGGGAGCCGAACAGGCCGGGACGAGCCTCGGCGAGCTGATCGACGAGGCGACGCTCGACTTCACCGGCGCCGAACGGGCCGACGATCCAGCATCGTGTGACGTCATCGGCTTCCAGTTCGACGGCTCCGACGACTACCTGGTCGAGGCGACCCTGACCAACACCAGCGGCGTCCCGTCCCACTACCGGGTCGAGTACGAGCTCCTCGGTCCGGCGGACGACTTCCTCGGCAGCGACGAGGTCATCATCAGCAACGTCGACCCCGACCAGACGGTCCGCGACTCACCCCTCGGTGTCGTCGCCGGCACGGTCGCTCCCGAAGAGGTCTCCTGCTCGGTGACCGAGGTCTTGCGGATCGACGCCTGAGCCGAGGCCAAACCGCACCAAATCGCCGCTGCTGGGCGTTCCCACCTGCCAAAACCGGGTCGCTCTTCCCATTCGACGTCGAGATCGTCCCAGTACCCTGCACGTTGGGCCAGGGCGTAGGAGGGCTGATGAGTCGGCTGTGGCAGAGGGTGAAACGTCGGGCTGGCCGCCCCGCAACGCACCACGTCCCGCCGATCTGGGTCCGGGACCTCGACCTGTTGGCCCCACCGACACGGATCATCGCCCCCCCGTCACCGCCCGGGCTCGGGCCCTACCGGTCGGCCTACGTGCTGCTCCGGGTCGGGAGCGAGCCGCTGACCTTCGCCACCTACGAGCTGAGCGACGGCGAGCTGGACGTCGATGCCGTGGTCGCCGAGGCAGAGCAGATCCACGGCGACCGGATCGCTGCCCTGGCCGAGCGGACCCTGTCCACCGCCATGGTAGCCGGCCACGACCACGACTGCCCTCCGATCTCGGTCGTCATCGGAACTCGTGACCGTCCGGAGAAGCTCGGCCTGTCGATCGCCCAACTGCTCAAGCAGGACTACCCGGCCCCGTTCGAGGTGATCGTCGTCGAGAACGGTCGAGGACCGGGCTCGAGCGATGCGTCCGAACGCCTCGTCGCCGAGCGCTTCGGTGACGACGACCGGGTCCGGTACCGGTCGATCCCCCGCCCGGGCCTGTCACGGGCCCGCAACGCCGGCCTGGCCGAGGCGCGGTACCCGATCACCGCCTTCCTGTCCGATGACATCCTGGTCGACAGCACCTGGATGGCCGCCGTGGCCCGCGGCTTCGCCCGTCACGACAGGGTGACGTGCGTCGTCGGTTACTGCCCCCAGCTCTACCTCGACACCGAGACCCAGCAGTGCTTCGAGCATCAGCTGCGATGGAGCTCCGTCAACGGCTTCGAGCCCTTCCTGGCGAGCCGGGCCGCGGCCTCCGATCCGCTGTACCCGTACCGGATCGCCACCAGCAACGGCTCCAACATGAGCTTCGACACCGAGTACTTCCGGTCGGCTGGCGGCTTCGACGAGGCGCTCGGCCCCGGCACCCGGGCCCGGGGCGGCGAGGATCTCGACGCCCCGATCCGGGCGCTGTTGGCCGGCGGCGACGTCGCCTTCGAGCCGGCGGCACTCGGGTGGCACGCCGACGACCAGGCCGGCAAGCACTTCCGCTCGACCATGTACACCTACGGGCTGGGGTTGACCGCCTTCCTGACCAGCCACCTCCTCGATCCCCGGACCCGGGGACCGCTGATGGCCCGCATCCCCCGAGGCGCCCGCTACCTGCTGCCGGCGTCGGTCGCCGAGATCGATGACCCGCTCGACGACGTGGCGATCAAACCGATCCACCGGGCGGCCAACATCGTCGGTCGGATCATGGGCCCGATCGAGGTGATCCGCAGCCGGCGCGACGCCCGGGCGGCGTGAGATCCGATCGACGGACCGGACCCCGACGTCAGGTCCTCACCCAGACCCGCACGTAGTCGACCCGCATCGTCGACGGGACCTGGACCCCGTGGGTGGCGGTGAGGCCGTAGTTGAGGATCAGGTAGTGCGGGTCGGGGGTCAGCCCGTCGCTGTAGCTCCCGACCAGTACCCCGTCGTAGTAGAAGTCGAGCCGGCCTGCCTGACGGTCGACCCCGAAGGTGTGCCAGCCGGTGGCGTCGCCCCCCTCCACACAGGTCGTGCGGGACCGGTGGTCGGCCGACGAGCCCCAGTGGTAGCTGAAGCACGGCCAGTTGGTCGACAGACCCTCCATGATGTCGATCTCGCCCGTCGAGGGCCACTGGGCGCCGTTGGTCCACACCGCCGGCCAATTGTGGAGCCGACCCCCCGCCCCCGGGAGGTACACCCGGGCTTCGACGTAGCCCCGGGTGTAGGCGAACGAGTTGCGGGTGTTGACCAACCCCGAGACGTAGCCGGCCACCGATCCGTCACGCCGCCGACAGGACGGATCACCGGTCTGCTGGGCGGTCAGCTCGAGCGCGCCACCGACCACCCGGACCTGCGACGAGTTGTAGCAGCTGAGCTCATCGACGTTGACCGGGGCGGTGAACCCCGAGCCGCTGAACCAGCCGGCTTCCCACCGGGAGGTGTCGAGGCTCGAGCCGTTGAACTCGTCGGCGAACACGAGATCCCATCGGCCGGGAACGCCGACCGGGCCCGGTCCACCACCGGGAGGCTGGGTGGCCGGCGGCTGGGTCGTCGGCGGTTGGGTCGTCGGTGGACGAGTCGACGGCGGACGGGTGGTCGGCGCCTCGGTCGACGGCGGGTCGGTCGCCGGTGGCCGGCCCGGATCGGGGTCCGGCGCCGGCGGTGCAGGGGCGGCCCCGGTCGTGCCGGTCGTGGCCGGCGGTTCGCCATCGGTCGAGCCGGGCGGGCCGTCGGCCCCGGACCCGGGGCCGGGATCGGCCTCGGGAACGCCGGGCGGCCCTGCCTCGCCGGCCGCCGTCCCGGATGTCGGCGGGGCGACCTCGCCCTCGCCGACCGATGGTGGCGCGTCGCTACCGGCCGCTTCCCCGACGACACCAGCGGCCCCCGAGCCGTCCACACCCTGGGCCGCTCCCGATGCGGGATCGACCGACGGTGGTTGGCCGGGAGCGGTCACCGTGTCGTAGGCCGCCGTCTCGTCGTCGACCACCCGCATCCGATCCGGCTCCTCGGCCTCCACACCGGCCGAGATCGCCTGCTGGGTCCGGGCTGCAGTCCCGCCGAGGACCGCCCCGAGCGCGAAGGTGGCCAGGATGCCGACGGCAATGATCATCCGGGTGATGGTCGGGCGCATGTCCAAGAACTCCGCTCCCCGGTGCCCCCACCCGGAACGTACGAAACCGTCGCGTCCGGTCACGTTACCCAACGATCTGGACCGATCCTGCCGATACCTTGGACAGGGAATGCCATGCGGGCAACATCCATCATGAAAGGGCGAGCTGATGGTGGCCTCCCACTATGTCGTCGAACGGCCGTACACCCCGGCCGAAGTGGCGACGATCGACCTAGCCGAACCCCTCCCCAGCTTCGAGCACGCCCCCCGGGCCCGCCTCGTCGCGCTGGTCAGAATCGGACCGCGCCCCCTCGGGGTCGTGGCGATCGACGACCGCCCGGGGCCAGACAAGCTCCGGGCCGCCATCGGTGACCAGCTCGATCTCGATCTGGACCTCGTTCTCGCGGGCGGCCCAACCATCGACCGAGCCGAGTCGGCGCCTCCATCCTCGAGGCCGTCGACGGCCATCGTCATCGCCACCCGCGATCGACCGGGCGAGCTGGCGAACTGCCTCGACTCCCTCCGCGACCTGACGCTCGTCCCCGACCAGGTCGTGGTCGTCGACAACGCCTCGGGCGACGACCGCACCCGGGCCGTCGTCGAAGGCTGGCGGGACGAGCGGCTCCCCTCGATCGACTACGTCGCCGAGCCGACCCCGGGATTGGCCCGGGCCCACAACACCGGCCTGACCCGGGTCACCACCGATGTCGCCGCCTTCACCGACGACGATGTGCTGGTCGACCGGTTCTGGCTGGCCGAGGTGATGGCCGGCTTCGACGGCGGCTCGGACGTCGGCTGCGTGACCGGCATGATCTTCCCCGCCGAGCTCGAGACGTGGGCCCAGCAGTGGGCCGAGGACAACATCGGCTTCAACAAAGGGTTCTCCCAGGCCCGATTCGATCTCGCAACCGACGGCGAGTTCGGTCCGCTCCACCCTTTCAACGCCGGCCGGATGGGCTCGGGCGCCAACATGTCGTTCCGGATCGCAGCCCTCGACGAGATAGGCGGCTTCGATGAGGCGCTCGGGGCCGGAACCCTGGCCAAGGGCGGCGACGACCTCCACGCCTTCTACTCGGTCGTGGCCGCCGGCGGGACGCTCGTCTACCAGCCGTCGTCCATCGTCCATCACCACCACCATCGGACGATGGACGGCCTGCTCCGGCAGTACGAGGGCTACGGGACGGGCCTGACGGCCTACCTGACCAGCATCGTGGTCAACCGTCCCATCGCCGCCGCCAGCCTGGCCCGACGGTCGCCGGCCGGCGTGGCCTGGCTCCGGGATCGGGCCGGACCGGACGGCGACGCCGCCGGACGTGACGAAGATCCCGACGAGGAGATCCATCGTCAGCTCCGAGCGGCCCAGCGACGAGGCATGCTGAGGGGACCCATGGCCTACCTCTCCAGCCTCCGCGCCAACGGCCGGTGACGACGCTCACCCGAGATCAGTCCCCCGGCCCGGCCGAGCCCGACCCCGACGGTGTGCTCGCCGGGTCGCCGCCGAGCGACCCCTCGGCACCGGCAGATCGGGGTCTGGTCGGCCGGCTCCGGTTCCGCCCCGACCGCCAGTTCAGAGCCGGGATCGACCTGGTCACCAGCTCGGCGATCGGGGCGGCGTTCGGGCTCTTGTTCTGGCTCGTGGCGGCTCGGGCCTTCGACGAGGCGACCGTGGGGGTCAACGCCGCCCTCATCAGCACGATGATGCTGGTGGCCGGGCTCTCCAGCCTCGGCCTGCCGACCGCGCTGGTCCGCTTCATCCCGGCCTTCGGCGGCCGATCGGGGGCCCTCATCGCCCGCTCCTACGCGGTTGCGGTGGCGATCACGGTGCTCCTCGCGACCGGCGTGGCCATCGGCCTCGGCCGATTCTACGAAGAGCTGACCCTCCTCCGGAGCCCAGTGGGGGTGGTCGCCTTCGTCGTCGCCTGCGCGGCATGGCAGGTGTTCGTGCTCCAGGACAGCGCCCTGGTCGGAATCGGCCAGACCCGGGTGGTCCCGGTCGAGAACGCGGTGTTCTCCATCGCCAAGCTGGCGATGTTGGCTGCGGCGGTCGTCGTGATCCCCCGGTGGGGCATCTTCGCCGCCTGGGTGGCGCCGCTGGCGGTGATCATCGTCGCCGTCAACCTGATCATCATCCGCCGGCTCCCGACGACCCGGGGCGATGCGGTCGAGGGGCTGGGTACCGGCGATCTGGTCCGGTTCTCGATCTGGGAGCACGTCTCGGCGCTCACCTGGATCGGGGCGATCGGCGTCCTCCCGCTCGTCGTCCTGGCCCGGTTGGGCGACGAGGCCAACGCCTTCTATTCGCTGAGCTGGGCCATCGCCTACAACCTGATGCTGGTGTCGGCCAACATCGGGACCGCGTTCATCGCCGAAGCGGCCAACGACCCCGACCGGCTGGCCGCCCAGCGGTCGTCGGCCACCCGCCAGGCCGTGGTCCTGGTCGTACCGGCCGCGCTGGTGGCCGTCGTGCTGGCCCCCCAACTCCTCTCGGTCGTCGGGGGTCGATACGCCACCGAGGGGGTGACGGTCCTGCGGCTCCTGCTGTTGGCCGGCATCGCCCACATCCCGGTGGCGATAGCGATGGCGTCGCTCCGGGCCCAACGACGAGTGGGGGCGCTCGTCGGCGTGGCCTCCCTCGAGGTCGGCCTCGTCGGGGTGATCTCGGCCGTCGCCATCGGACCCCTGGGGGTTGCCGGGGTGGGGCTGGCGTGGCTGGTCGCGGAGTCGATCGTCGCCACGGCGTTGGTGGCCAGGCGGTTCCGCCACCGGCTGACCCCGATCGTCGAGCCGATCGGGCGCCGATTGGTCGACCTGGTCGCCGGGACCGACGCCCGCCGCCGGACCCGATTGGAGTGGGTCGGCCTGGTCGGCATTGCCGCCCAGGCGGTCATCATCGCCCTGATCGGGCTGTCGGAAGTCCGCGACGACCGTCTGAGCGACATCGGCCTGGTGTCGGTGGTGTCACCGCTGACCGTGGCCGCCATCCCCGTCGTGGTGGTGACCGCGGTGCTGGCCATCGACCGTCAGATCCTGCGCGAACGCCTGGCGGCGGCCCATGTGGCGGCGGTGGTGGCAGCCCTGTCGGCCGCGCCGTCGGTGGCGTACGAGACGGTGCGCTACCCGTGGGCGTTCAAACACATCGGGATCGTCGATTTCATCGTCCGCAACGGCCGGGTCGATCGGCACATCGAAGAGCTGAACGTCTACCACAACTGGCCGGGGTTCTTCGGGGGCTACGCCTCGATCACGGCCCTCTCCGGGCTCGACAACGCCATCCCCCTGGCGCTGTGGGCGCCGGTGACGTTCAACATCATCCTCCTCGGGGGCCTGGCCCTCACCCTGCGCCAGCTGAGCTCGTCCCGCCGGGCGGTGTGGTTGGGCTGCCTGCTCTTCTTCCTCACCAACTGGATCGGCCAGGACTACTTCGCGCCCCAGGCCCTGGCCGTCGCGCTCTACCTCCTGATCGTCGGCACCGTGCTCCGCTACTACCGACGCCACCGATCGGCGGATCCGTCGATCGTCTCCCATCTGGCGCTCGGCCTGGCGATCGTCGCCATGGTGATGAGCCACCAGCTCACGCCGTTCTTCCTGCTGGCGGCGCTGGCCGGTCTGGCCGTGATCGGCCAGATCCCCTATCGGCTCCCCGTGCTGGTCGCCGCGACCATCGGGGCCTGGGCGTTGATCGGTGCCCTCCCCTTCGTGGTCGCCAACGTGACGGTCTACCTCGAGACCCTCGGCTCGCCATCGTCCAACGCCGCCGGCTCGTTCGGTCTGGCCGCCGAGCGCAGCGAGGGGCAGGCACTGGTGGCGCTGGCCGGGCGGATCCTGATCGCCGCCGTCGGGGCCCTGGCCGTGGCCGGGGGGCTGCTCGCCTTCCGCCGACCCGACCGGGACCTGGCGCCCTACGTGCTGGCCGCCGCGCCCGCCCCCGGGCTGTTCCTCGCCTTCGGCGGCGAGATCCTGTTCCGGGTGGTGCTGTTCACCCTGCCGATCCTGGCCCTGTTCGCCGCCCAGGCGTTGCTGAGCATCCGCCCCCACGCCCTCCGCCTGCTGGCCACGCTGTCGCTGTCGCTCGCCGCCCTCGTGCCGTTCAGCCTGGCGTACTACGGCAAGGACAGCTTCTACACGTTCTCCGCCGCCGAGGTGGAGCTGGTCGGTGACCTGGCCGAACAGGCGCCGACGACGTCGCTGCTGATCGAAGGCACCCGCAACTACCCGGCCCAGTACGTCGACTACGAGAAGTTCGTCTACGTTCCGATCAACCACGAGCCGACGACGACGATCACCCAGATCGAGGCCGATCCGGCCGAGGTGCTGTACGGGTGGATGACCGACGACGCCTTCGCCGCCGCCTACGTGCTGCTGACCGATTCCCAGCAGGCGGAGACCGAGGCGGTCGGCTCGCTCCCGCCGACGTTCCTGCCGGCGCTGGAGCAGGCCCTACGGGACGACCCCCGGTTCACGGTGGCCCTCGAGAACGACGCCGGGGTCGTGTTCACCCTCGCCGACCGATGAGGCCGTGGTTGGCGCTCTGGGCGCTGGCGATCACCGTCGTCGGCGGTGTGGCGGTCCTGGTCGGCGTGCCCCCGGTCGTCGGCCTTCCGGCGGTGATCGGCGCCCTCCTCGTCGCCCCCGCCCTCGCCGCGGCCCGCCATCTCCCCGACGAACGGGTCCTCGACCTGGTCGCCCTGGTGACCATGTTCTCGATCGGGCTCCTCGTCGTCGTCTCCGGGTTCCTGGCCCTGCTGTCGGCCTGGTCGGGGAGCACGGCGCTGTTCATCATCGGCCTCGTGACCGTCACCCTGGCCCTCGCTCCGACACCCGGATGGGCCGACCGCCTGACCGGCCTCCCGCCGGTCAGGGACGACGAGGTCACCGTCCGCGTCCTGTGGTTCGACGGCCGCCTCTTCTGCCAGCTGTCGGTCGATCGGGTCTCGGGGGCGATCGTCGGCCTCGACCTCGGCCGCCATCCGAACCCGGCGTGGGCCACCGCCATGCCGACCACGGCCGCCCGGGCCGGCGTGATCCACGGCCAGACGGCGATCGAGGCGCTGATCGAGCACCACCCGACCCGCCACCGCAGAGGGCGGCTGCTGATCGACATCGAGCGTCAGCCCCGGCTGAGCCGAACCGACGACGAGCTCTACCTCTGGCTCGGTCCCGACATCGACGACCGCAGCCTCGACGACGCAACGATCCACCACTGGGTGGTGGGGACCGTCCGGGACCGGCCGGTCGCGTTCGGGCTCACCCGATCCCGGGAACCGGTGGTGATCCGGGTCGGGCCGGAGGGCGGCGAGCAGCCGTGGGGGGCCCGCAGCGAGGTCCGTACCTAGACTCCGGGCCATGTCGGACATCGAGCACGGATCCCTCGACACCAACGGGATCACCATCCACTACGCCAGCCAGGGCGACGGTCCCCTCGTGGTGCTCTGCCACGGCTTCCCCGAATCGTGGTACTCCTGGCGCCATCAGCTCCCCGCACTGGCCGAGGCCGGCTACCGGGCGGTCGCCCCGTCGATGCGGGGCTACGGCAAGACGAGCGCCCCGACCGAGATCGAGCACTACTCGCTCCCCTACCTCGTCGGCGACATGGTCGGCCTGGTGCAGGGGTTGGGCGAGTCGTCGGCGGTGATCGTCGGCCACGACTGGGGCGCGCCGGTCGCCTGGTACTCGGCCCTGATGCGCCCCACCGTGTTCCGAGCCGTCGCCGGGCTCAGCGTGCCGGTGACCCCACCGATCGGAGGCCTGCCGGAACCGATGACGGTCAACGACCTGATGCGGCTGGAGGCGGGCGACGACCGGGACTACTACCGCCTCTACTTCCAGGAGCCGGGCAAGGCCGAGGCCGAGCTGGAGGCCGACATCGAGGCGTCGGTCCGGGGGTTCCTCTACACCATCTCCGGCGACGCGGTGGCCAACGGCGACCGGGCGACGCCGTGGGACGGTCACTTCCCGGCCGGCGAGCGGGCGGTCGACCAGCTCATCGTGCCCGACACGCTCCCGCCGTGGCTGACCGACGATGACGTGGCGGTCTACGTCGAGGAGCTCAGAGCAAGCGGCTTCCGGGGCGGGCTGAACTGGTACCGCAACATCGACCGGCTCCCCGGGGCGCTCGCGCCGTGGGTCGGCGCCACCATCGACCAGCCGTCGCTCTACATCGGCGGCTCGGCCGACCTGATCGCCGGCAACACCCCGGAGGCGATCGCCACCATGCAGGGGACGTTGGGCGACCTGCGCCACTGCGAGGTCATCGAAGGCGCCGGACACTGGATCCAGCAGGAGCACCCGGAAGCGGTCAACGCGGCGTTGATCGCGTTCCTGGCCGGTCTCGGGTAGCGCCACCGGGCTCCGGCGGACCGTCGACGACCTTGCGGATCTCGCCGGTGATCACATCGGTGATCACGTCGTTGATGATCGACCGCCGGGCCCGGGAGATCCCCCATCGCTGACCGAGGACGTGGTTGACGGTCCCCCCGATCAACAGGACCTGGGCCGACAGCCAGATCCAGGTCAGGGCCAGGAGGCTGGCGCCGACCGCCGCGGTGACGTCGTTGGCTCCCGAACTCAGCGAGATGTACCACCCGTAGCCGCCCGACAGCAGGCGCCACAGCACCGCGGCGGTGATGGCGCCGGGGAGGTCGTACCGCCAGGCGCTGCGCCGCGACGGCCCGAAGTGCAGCAGGGTCGAGGCCCACGCCACCAACACCGCCATCCCGGCCACCCATCGGGCGCCGTCCTCGAAGATCCCGTCGGGGAACCGGTCCCACACCAGCCGATCGAGGACCACCAGACCGACCGGCACCGTCAGGCTGCCCAGGCCGAGCAGGGTGGCCACGATCCGGGTGTGATACCAGGCCCGCCCGTGCTCGATCTCATAGATGTCGTCGAGGGCCCGCATCAACCCGGCGAAGCCTCGTCCCACCGACCACACGGCGACCAGGATCGAGACGGCCAACAGGCCGGAGTTGGGCCGCTGGTCGAACAGCGCCCCCACCGTGTCCTGCACGCCGCTGGCCTCGGCGGTGAACACCCGGGCCACGAAGGCCCGCACGTCGTCCTCGATCTCGGCCTGGAAGCCGATGCTGGCCACCCGTTCCAGGGGTCGGAGGGCCGCCAGGAGCGCGAGGGTGGCGGCGGGGAGCGAGACGAGAATCCAGAACGTGACCCCGGCCGCCAGATCGCCGACCCCGCCCCGATACCAGCGCACGGCGACGGCGACGACGACATGGCGTACCGCGGCGAGACGCTTCACCCTGTCGAGGATGGACCGTGCCGGAGGGCCACCGCTACCTCCTCGATCGCCGCCACCACCCGGGTGGTGGGGTCGCGATCGTCGCCCCCGAGACGTTGCTGGCGCCGGAACGTGGCGACGATGTCGTCCCACCGCTCTCGGCCGGCGCCGTCCAGCCGACCCCGGAGCTCGTCGAGCTTGAGCAGGTTGGCCTCGGCGGCGCCGGTCAGCGACTGGGACTCGGCGAGGTAGTGCTCGTCGATGATCGCCTCCACTTCCGCCTCGGTCATCGCCGGGAGCAGCTTCGACGCCATCCGGACCATGTTGCGATAGGAGCCCTGGAGGAGGAACGGGGGCTCGGTCCGGTAGCGATCGTCGGTGGCGGCCGAGGCGATGTACTGCCGGTTGACCGCCAGGACGACCGCCTGAACCCGGCGGAGGTGGGCGATGACGGCGACGACCTCCCCCAGCTCGGCCGACGAGTAGGCGTGGGTCAGCCGGCTCTCGTCGACGTCGGCCAGTCCGGCCCGGAGCAACTCGTCGAGA
Organism: Acidimicrobiales bacterium; assembly: GCA_965262175.1. GTDB lineage: Bacteria > Actinomycetota > Acidimicrobiia > Acidimicrobiales > SZUA-35 > CADEDH01. The sequence goes on from CBDHES010000002.1 coordinate 1,274,908, forward strand.
TCGGCCCGGTCCCGACCGACCAACGGCGCGAGGATCGGGTTGGCCCCGAGGGCGTTCTCCAGATAGCTGCGGGCGAAGAGCTCGTCGTTGCCGGACACCACGTCGCCGAGGTTGTAGGTGTCGGCCCGGTTGGCCAACATGTCAGGCACCCGGAACCGCTCGCCCGACTCGGTGTAGGGGTTGCCGGCCATCACGACGGCGAACCGCTTGCCCCGGAGGTCGAAGGTGGTCGCCTCGCCGTCGATGACCCCTTCGATCCGCCGCTGGGCGTCGCACAGCGAGATGAACCGCTGGAGCAGCTCGGGGCTGGTGTGCTGGATGTCATCGAGGTACAGCATCACGTTCGATCCGAGGGCGAAGGCCAGGTTGATCCGCTCGATCTCCCGGGCTGCGGTGGCGCTCGGGGCCCGGGCCGGATCGAGCGACGTGACCTCGTGGCCCAGGCCGGGGCCCGACACCTTGACCAGGGCCATGCCCAGGCGGTCGGCCACGTAGTCGACCAGGGTCGTCTTGCCGTAGCCGGGGGGCGACAGCAACATCAACAGGCCGCTCCGGGCTCCTGACGCGTCGTCGACGGTGCCGATCTGGCGGGCCAGGTTGTCGCCGATCAACGGGAGGTAGATCCGGTCGATCAGCTGGTTGCGGACGAAGCCCTCGGGAACCCGGGGTTGGAGGTCGTCCAGTCGATAGGTGGTGGCCAGCCGCGCGAGGACCGCCCGTCGGGTGGCGGTGAACGCCCGGTGGGCGGGGATGGACTCGTGGCGGTGGTCGTCGACCGCGGCCAGCAGCTCGTCGACCCGGACCGCCAGCCGGCCGTCCGAGATCGTCGGGTGCTGACCGGCCAAGCCGTCGACGGCGACGGCCAGGTCGACGTCGATCGACCGTCGGGCCAGTTCGGGGGTGACGAGCTCGGTGACGACGTCGTCGACCAGCTCCGGGGGACAGTCCCGGGCGACGTAGCCGGCGATCAGGGCCCGGGTCCCGTCGGGGTCGGCGTCGAGATGGGTCAGGGCGGCGGCCACCGCAGCCTGTCCGGCGACCTCGACCGCTCGGGCCGAGGCCAGCCCGGGGCGGGCGAAGACGGGGCCACCGCCGCCGGTGGCTCCGGCCGGGGCCGGGACGACCAGCTCGGCCATCAGGTACCGGGCGTCGGTGGGGGCCAGGTCGACGTCTCGGCGGAGGTCGTCGGCCAGCTCGGCGATCGCCTCCGGGCCGACGTCGAGCTCGGCTGCGGCCCGACCCCGGGCCGCCCAACGGGTCCGGGCGGCGTCATCGAGGTGGCGGGCCCAGGCCCAGATCGCTCGGCTCCGGGCCGCGGCGGTGGTCACCAGGGGCCCGGCGGCCAGCGCCGGGCCGGCCAGGGCGGTCAACAACCGGGCCGCGTCGAGATCGTGGACGCCTCGGTCATAGCCCTCGTCGAGCCGGTGGTCGACCGCGTCGCGGACCAGTCGCAGGGCGGTCTCGCTCGGGTCGGCCCCTCGACCGTCACCCCCGGCCACGGCCTCCAGGACGTCCCGTCCCTCCGGGGCGGGCCGACGGAGCAGGTCGAGGAGGAGGTCTCCGGCCAGGAACGCCGCCCGGTACAGCGCCGGGGTCTCCGATGGCAGCGGCCGATCCCACAGCTCCCGATGCCCGACCAGGTCGGGGTCGTCGACCGCGACCCGGAGGTCGGTGCCCGACAGGACCGCTTCGAGCCGGTCGCCGTCGTTGACCACGGTCAGCTCTCGGGGCCGGCTCTCGACGCTGAACCGGTGCCGGCCGAGGCGGATCGCGTCCCCGTCGTAGAGGTCGATCCGGTCCCGGACCGCCCGGAGGGCGCCGTCCCGGACGGCCCCCAGTCGAGACTGGAGCTCGTCGGCCCGGACCGGCTCGCCCAGGTCCCGGAGCTGGTCGACCAGGCTCCGGACCCGTCCCACCATCGGGTCGGCGGCGAAGAACCCGTTGACCTCGTCGACCCCGGGGAGGTCGGCGCCCCGATCGGCGACCCGGTCGAGGGTCCGGGCGCCGGCCGTCACCAACCGGTCGGCGGTCCGCTGGCGCTCGTCGATCAGCTGCTGGCGCTTTCCCCCGATCGTCTCCAGGAGCTGATCCCGGCGGGCGGCCAGCTCATCGAGCTGGGCGTCGGTCCGAGGCCCCGAGGATTCGAGCTGCTCCAGCTGGAGGAGCAGGCGGGCCAGGGCGTCGTCGCACGCCTCGGGGGTGTCGACCCGGGCCACCACCGCAGCCAGGGTCTGGCCGTAGAGCCCGAGCTCGGTGGCGAAGGCGGCGCCGGTCTCGGCCTCGATCAGGGTCGCGGTTCGCCCTTCGAGGGCGGCTCGGACCCGGTTCAACTCGGCCAGCACGCCCGACACCTGCTCCAGGACCGCGGTGCGGTCCCGGGGGTCGGCCACCACGAGATCGCCGACGGTGGCTGCCACCAGCTCCATGGCGTCGGCGACGCCGTCGAGCTCGGCTCGTACGTCGCCCGCCGCCACCGACGAGTCGATCGCCGGCACCCGGGCCTCGATGGCCGCCAGGTCGTCGTGGTAGTGGACGAAGGCTCCGTCGCTGGCCAGGTGCTCGGCCGCCTTGCGGGCCAGGTCATCGTTGGCATCGGTGGCCCGGGCCACCAGCGCCGCCACCGCTTCCCCGTCGACCTCCCGCATCTCGGTGATGGTCTGCAGGTGGCCGAGCCGGTCCCGGATGGCGTCGAGGGCGGCGATGAAGTCCTCGGTCCGGGCCGGCCGGGACCGGCGGAGCTCGTCGAGGAACCGATCGAGGTCATCGGTGGCCTCGGCCACCGCGGCGGCCGCCGCCGCTCGGACCTCCTGGAGCCGCTCGAACTCGTCGATGACCGCCTCGGCGGCCATGCGGATGTCGTGGACCGGCGCCGCCAGGTCCCCGAAGGCGGTGTCGCCGATCCAGTGGTGGGTGTCGAGGACCCGGCCGGCCGAGCCGAGCAGGTCGCCGTAGACCTCGACCGAGGGCTCGAGGTCGGCCACCAGCCTGGTGAGCGACAGGGCGTCGGCGATGCCGGCCACCAGGCCCGGGTTCCCGACCCGGTCGAGGGGTCCACCCCGGCGGTGGTTGTCGGCGTACCAGTCGTCGGAGCAGAACGGTGTCGACCAGATCTGGACCGGGTGGACCCGGGTCGGTTCGGGTTCCTCCCGGAACGCGGCCATCGTCCCGTCGTCGAACAGGCAGTAGCCGTGGCACCAGATCGGGGTCGTCACGTCCTGGCGGACCAGGTTGTAGGGCAGGAGGATCGAGCGACCGTCCGACTGCTGGTGGAACACGTAGAGGACGTCCTCCCCGTTCGGGGACCGGACGACCTCCAGCAGCTGCATGTCGGTCGGATCGAGGTCGAAGGTCCGGACCTCGCCGGTCCGGAGGTAGATCCCCTCGGGGAAGATCAGACCCTGGCCCTCGGGGAGCCGACGGAAGGCCTGACCCAGGGCGTCGAGGCGGAGCGCGGTTCGGGTCAGGAGGTTGACCACGAAGTGGCGCCGGGTCTGTTCCCGGTAGGGCAGCACCCGGATCAGGACCAGGTCGGCGCCGGCCAGGGCGTAGGAGATCTCACAGTCCTGGAGGCTCTGGTCGGCATCGAGCAGCCGTTCCGAGATCAGCAGCTCGCCGTCGTCGGTGGCGTCGGGGAGACGGAGGTCGAGGGTCCCCCCGAGGGGGTCGACGAAGACCCGACCGTCGATCGCCACGTAGCGGTTGGCGACGTGATCGACCCGGGTCGTGGCGGCCCACTCGACGTCCTGGTGCGGGGGAAATCGGTGGTCCCGGTCGCCCCGATCGTCGGCGTAGGCCAGCTCGCCGCCCGGCCCCACCGTCCACCGCAGGACCCGGATGTCGGTGACCCCGGTCCCGGTCCGGAACACCGCCAGGAGCTTGTCGCCCCGGCGGTAGACCTGCTGGACCCGAGCGTCCTTGAAGTAGGTGTGGAGCTCGACGAAGTCCCGCCGGAACCGATCGTCATCGAGAGCCGAACCCGCCAGGCCTTCGGGGTTTGGGCTGAGGACGATGGTGTCGGTGTCGTCGATCAGGTGGTGGACGCTGAAGACGTCCTCGGGTCGGAGCTCGCCCCGGACCCCGGCCTGGGCGTTGTAGGCCAGCACCATCTGGTCGCCGACCGCCTCGATGTCGCGGGGGACGACGTTGTTGTCGGTCCGGACCCGCTCCGTGGCCACCAGCTCGAGGTTGGCCGCCCCGTAGGTCTCGATCCGCCGCTGGTTGAGGGCCTCGGCCCGACCGGCCAGCTCGGAGGCCGCCGCCTCGAGGCGACCCCGGAGCAGGCGGTAGGTGCTGGCCCCGACGGCGGCGGGCCCGCCGCCGTCACCGTTGGGGGACGGGTTGGACTCGCCGCCGTCGGCGGCCTCAGCGAGCCCGGCGGCCTCGCCGAGCCCGGCGGCCTCGGCGGCCGACGCTGCGGTGTCGGCCATCAGTCCTCGGCGGAGTGGCCGATCCGCCGAAGCAGGTCGGCCACGGTCAGATCACGGATGCCGTCCGACCCCAGGCCGGCGATCGCCTCGGCCAGGGTCGCCACGAGGTCCTTGTCGCCGTTCTGATAGGGGCCGAGGACGCCGGTCGCCACGTTCGACGACTCGACCAGCCCGTCGAGCCGCTTGCCGTTGCCGATGGCTCCGATCAGGGAGTCGACGAACATGTCGGAACCGCCGACGATGTCGATGTCGGCCGCTTCCAGACCGGCCTTGAGGGCCTCGGCCTGGGCGGTTGCGACCCCGATCGAAGCATCGACCTCGGCCAGGCGGACCTGGGTGTCGGCGTCCAGCTGGCGGATGAACTCCTCGTGCTCCCGCCCGACGCCCTCCAGCTCCTTCATCGCCTGGGCCTTCTCGGCCAAACCGCTCGCCTCGCCCCGCAGCTTGGCCTCGATGACGGCCGCCTCGGCGAGACCGGCCTCCCGCAGCTTCAGCGCCTCGGCCTCGCCGACCTGGCGGATGGCGGTGGCTCGGGCTTCCTCGACCTTGACGTCGGCCAGGCCCAGCTTCTCGTTGGCCACCGCGGCGGCCTCCTGCACCTCGACCTCGGCCAGCCCGGGGGCCGCCGTCTCGGCCTGGATACCCTCGGCCCGCTTGATCTGGGCCTGGGCGGCGTAGTCGGAGGCCTCCAACTCGGCCTTGGCGAGGACGATCTGCTCGTTGGCCATGTGGGCGGCGGCCGATTCGGCGGCTTCGGCCGCCTTGATGTCCTTCACCAGGGCCGCCTGGGCGTCGGCCTCGGCGCTGATGATGACCGAGTCCCGCGAGCGGTTGGCGTCCTCGACCACCCGGAGGGTCTTGATCTCCTCCTCCTGGACGGCCACGGTCTTCTCGACCGCCACCCGGTCCCGGCGGATGTCGGCGATGGCCGACTTCTCCTCTTCAAGACTCTTCTCGGCCGACAGGGTTTCGACCCGGCGGCTCATCTCCTCGAGCTCCCGGGCCTTCTCGACCCGCTCGTGCTCGATGGCGATGACCCGCTCCCGGTTCTTGCCGGCGACGTCGATCTCCCGCTGGAGGTTCTCCCGCTCGATGCCGAGCTTCTGCTCGACCTCCAGCTTCGCCATCTCGGTCTTGAGCCGCTCCTCGGCCTCGACCTGGGCGGTGGTCGCCTCCTCCCGGAGCCGGACCGAGGTGACCTCACGGGCGTGGCGGGACTCGGCGTCGGCCTGCTGGCGCTCCAGCTCCAACACGGCCTCGCGGGTCTCGACGTTCTTGGCCGTGATCTGCTTCTGCTCGTCGTTCGACGCCACGTTGGTCGCCACGTGTTCGATGGCCGTCAACTCGGTGATCTTCCGGATGCCCTGGGCATCGAGGATGTTGTCCTCGTCGAGCTGCGAGAGCGGGGTCTGCTCGAGGTAGTCGATGGCCACGTCCTCCAGGGCGTAGCCGTTGAGGTCGGTGCCGATGACCGAGATGATCCGGTCCCGGAACATGGCCCGCTCGGTGTACAGCGAGACGAACTCCATCTGCTTGCCGACCGTCTTGAGGGCCTCGGAGAACTTGGCGGCGAACAGCTCCTCCAGGGTCACCGGGTCCGACGCCCGCTCGGTGCCGATGGCCTGGGCGACCTTGATGACATCTTCCTCGGCCTTGTTGACCCGGACGAAGAAGTTGACCTTGATGTCGGCCCGGATGTTGTCCTGGCAGATCAGACCCTCCCGGCCCCGCCGGTCGATCTCGATCGTCTTGACCGAGATGTCCATGATCTCGGCCTTGTGGAGGATCGGGACGACGACCCGGCCGGTGAACGACACCAGGACCCTGCGGGTGGTGCTGATCACCATCGCCTTGCCCTGGGGGACCTTGCGGTACAGCCGGGACACGGCGAGCCCGACCGCGAGCACGACCGCCAGCAGCACCAGCACCGCGACGACCACCGTGATGATGATTGGATTCATGGTTCCCCTCTCTTGCGCTATCGCAGGACGTCGACGTCGGGTGACACCAGGAACACCCCGTCGTCGACGTCGACGACGAGGGCCCGATCGCCCGAGGCGAGTTGGTTGCTGTCGAGGCAGCGGATCTGGACGAGGTGCGAGCCACCATCGGCGTCGGTGACCTCCCCCTGACCGAAGCCGGCATCGACCCGGCCGGTTCGCACGGTGCAGATACGACCGACGAGGTCGCGATGCCCGGGGGGCGAGGGGGGCGAGAAGATCGGGCCGAGCACCTGGCCGACGCGGCCGGCGATGATCACGCCGACGATCAGGGCCACGACGAGCGTGACGACGCCGACGGCAAGGCCGACGGCCCCGTCGACGCCGATGGCCAGCGACGCGATCGTGGTGATGACCCACCCGACGAGCGAGATGACGGTGACCACCAGGCTGAGCGGCATCAGGTGCAGATCGAGGCCGGTCAACAGCGCCCCGAAGCCCCCGACGCCGTCGCCGTCGAGCTCCACGCCACCGTCGGCGTCGCCGCCCTCCATGCCCAGAGCCGAGGTGACCGCCCAGTAACAGAGCGACACGGCGAGGGCGACGGTGAACACGACCGCGGGAAAGCTGGTGATCGCTGCCAGGAACTCGGTCACTCCACCTACCTCTTCTTTCCCTCCGCCGCCCGGTCAGGTTGCCACACCGGTCGCGGCTCGTCTCGTCATGAACGTCGCCAGATGGGCGGTTGGTTCCCGATTCGGCCGGGATCCCCGACCACCCTGGATCGTTGCCGCAGGTCCGGTAGGGTCGGATCGATGGGACCCCGATCCCCGTTCACCAACCGCCGGGCCGGCGAGGCGTTCCTCGTCGACCCCCCGGGCGGCGTCCAGGGTCCCGGCGTGCTGGTCCTCCACAGCTGGTGGGGCCTCAACCAGTGGGTGCGGGACTTCTGCCGCCGGCTGGCCGCCGAGGGCTACACGACGTTGGCCCCCGACATGTTCGATGGGGTCCAACCGATGACCGAGGCCGAAGGGGAGGCGGTGCTGGCCGGTGTCGACCCCGACGAGCTGTCGGGTCTGGTGATGTCGTCGGCCCACACGCTCCGGGCCGCGACCGCCAAACCCGATCGACCGATCGCGGTGGTCGGGTTCTCGATGGGAGCGTCGCTGGCGTTGTGGCTCTCGGCCCGGTTGACCACCGCCATTCGGGCCGCGGTGGCGTTCTACGGTGCCCAGTCGATCGACTTCGACGCCTCGAATGCCATCTATCAGGGCCACTTCGCCTCCGATGATCACATCGTCAGCGACGACGACCGTGTGACCACCGAGGCGTTCATCCGCCTCGGTGGTCGTTCGACCGAGTTCTTCCTCTACGAGGGCACCCGTCACTGGTTCTTCGAGGATGGCAAGACCCACGACCCCGAGGCCGCCGAGCTGGCCTGGACCCGCACGATCGAGTTCCTCGACCGGCACCTCACGATCGATCTGACCGACCCGGCGTGACCCGACGGGCGGGCGGCTCCCGCCCGTCGAGCCCCATGGGGCATCATGGATGGGTGTGGGTCGGGGGTCTGCAGCCGGTTGAGGGGCGCTCCGGGTCGGCGTCGTGGGCCGTCGTGGCGCTGCTGCTCCGCCCCGTGCTCGTCTTCGGGGTCGCCACCGCGCTCGGTCACCACCTCGCCTCCCGCTCGGACGCCTACGAACCCTCCGGCGAGAGCTACCTCGACTGGATCGGTCGGTTCTGGCGGATCGACGAGATGGTCGACGGCTTCGAGCCCGTGCTGCAACTCATCGGCGGCGGGACCGTGGTGGCGACGATCGGGGGCCTCCTCTTGGGGTCGGTGGCCGGCTCCCGGCTGGGCCGGGCCTCCCAGGGCCTGTGGGTACCGCTCGTCTCGGCGATCGGGCCGCTCGCTTCGGTGCTCGCCGCCTACGTGGCGGTCGAACGGCTGAGCCTGGCGCCGGCCGGGGCGGTCTCGGTGCTCGACGACCCCGTGGAAGCCGTTCGCCGCCTCGCCGCCCCGGCGGTGGCGGTCGCGGTGCCTCTCATGCCGGCGTTGGCCACCATGTGGTCCCGGGCTGCGCCGGCCAGCGAGCACTACGGCGCCGCCGCGGCCGGTTCGCTCCTCGCCGACCGAAGCGAACCCCACCGGGGGTGGCGGTTCGGGTTCCCGGTCGCCGGCCTCATCGCCGGGGTGGTGGTGGCGGCCGTGGCCTTCGACCGGGTCGACGTCGGTCGCCCGCTGGCCGAGCGCCCGGCTCTGGCCCTCGACGTGCTGGGGCTCGTCGCCGCCGGGGCGGCGGTGGTGACCCTCGTCGTCGACATCGTCGGGCTGCGTCCGGTCCGCCCCACCCGACCCAGTCCGGCCGCTCTCCGGCTGGCCCGCTACTCGACGACGCCGTCGTCGCCGACCCTCCTGGTGTTGGCGGCGGTCGGTGCCATCGGCCTGATCGTCGCCTCGGTCCTCCGGTGGGGTCGGGGCGGCGACGGCTCGGTCGACCGGGCGCTCGGTGCGCTCGGGCCGCTGCTCGCTTCGGCGGTCGTGGCCGGTGCGGTGGCCACCGTCGTCGCCGTCGGGCTCGTCGTCGCCCACCAGCGGCTCGGGCCGGCCGGCCAGGTGGTGCCGGGGGCGGTCATCGACGCGCTGTGGTGGCCGCTGGTGCCGATGGTGGCGGTGACGGCCGCCGCCTACCCACCCGGAGGTCCGGGACCCAACGCGGCGATGCTGGTGGTGGTGACCGTCGGCCTGATCCCGGTCGGCTACCGAGCGGTCCGTCGGGAGCCGCTGTCGGCCGACGTCGGCGGGATGGTCCGGGTCGTCGGGGCCGGATTCCTGGTGGCCGCGGCGGCGCTCACCGCCCTGACCGCGGCGTCGTTCCTCCTGCCGACCACCACGACGCCGTCCCTCGGCCATCAGGTCATCGATGGCCTGGGTCGGCTCGGCACCAACCTGGGGGCGGCGCTGACACCGGCCGCCGTCGTGGCCGCCGCCCTGCTCGTCCTCAACGGGCTGGGAACGAGCCTGATCCGCCTCGGGTGGCAGGCGACCGCCGACCGGCAGATCGCCGATCTGGAGGAGCCGGAAGATCTCCTGCTGGGGGCCGGCCCCGGTCCCGAACGGCCCGTCGGGCTGCACGTACCCCACGCCGGGCCGGCGACGGCCCCGGGGTTCGGCGGGCTGGCAACGGCGCCCGGGTTCGGCGGGCTGGCCGAGCCCGATGCCAGCGAGGTGGACACCGCGGTGTTCGACGAGCCGGTCGCCGTCGAGGAGTGGCCCCGCCACCCGCCGCCGATCTCGGGTCCCGATCGAGATCACCACCGGTGACGACCCCACCCCTGGGACCGACTTCGGTGGATATCGCCGTCGCGACGCCAATCCGGGCCGCCAGCCGGTAATAGTGGGGCGATGTCATCGTCGCCGGTGCTCATCCAGGCCCGAGGGGTCACCAAGAGCTACGGCCGGCACCGGGTCCTGGAAGGGGTCGACTTCGACATCGCCGAGGGCGTGACCGGGCTCCTCGGGGCCAACGGCAGCGGGAAGACGACCCTGCTGGGCATGATCCTCGGCCTCCACCCGGTCGACGACGGCTCGCTCCGGGTCTACGGCCGCGACCCGTGGTCCGACGGCGCCGAGGTGCGGGCCCTGACCGGCTACGCCCCCGAGCACCACACGTTGCCACCCGATCTCCGGGCCGACGAGTTCGTCCGCCACATCGCCGAGCTGCACGGGCTTCCGCCGGCCGAGGCGACCACCCGAGCCAGCGATGCCCTGTGGTTGGTCGACCTGGGCGAGGAGCGGTTCCGTCCGCTTGGCACGATGAGCACCGGGCAACGCCAGCGGGTGAAGCTGGCCCAGGCCATCGCCCACGACCCTCGCCTGGTCCTCCTCGACGAGCCGACCGACGGGCTCGACCCGGTCCAGCGCCACGCCATGCTCGAGTTGATCAGGAAGGTGGCGATCGGGTTCGGGATCAACGTCCTGCTGTCGTCCCATCTGCTCGACGAGGTCGAGCAGATCTGCGACAACGTCGTCATCATCGGCGAGGGCAAGGCGCTGGCGTCGGGAGCCCTGGCCGACCTCCAGGGCGGATCGGAGGGCGAGCTGACCCTGGTCGTCGACGGTACCGAAGGCCAGGTCCAGGCGGTGGTCGACCACCTCCTGGCCCGGGGGCTGGCCGTCGACGTGTCGGGCCGTCACCTGTCGATCACGATCGGCGACGACCTCGACGCCGCCCTCGACGTGGCCCGTGACGCCTGCGTGACCGCCGAAGCCGGCATCGTCCGGCTCGGTCGGAGTCGGCTCAGCCTCGAAGATGTCTTCCTGGAGCGGCTGGGATGACCGAGGCCCGGATCTTCGACCAGGGCTACCGCCGCTACGACGGCCCCCGGACCGGAACCACCGGCGCCATCCGGTCGCTGGTGAAGCACAGCGTCCGCCACGCACTCGGCCTCGGCCGCAAGACCCAACACAAGGTGGTCCCGATCGGGATCATCGTCATGGCCTACCTCCCGGCGGCGGTGTTCATCGGTGCCGCCGCCCTGATCCCGGTCGACACCGAGGAGTTCCTTCCCTCCTACGCCGAGTACTACGGCTTCGTCGCGGCCACGATCTATCTCCTGGCGGGGTTCACCGCGCCGGAGCTGCTGTGCTCCGATCGGCGCAGCGGTCTGCTCGGTGTCTACCTGGCCTCCCCCCTCAACCGGACCCGCTACCTCCAGGGCAAGGCGATCGGCGTGTTCCTGATCCTGCTTCTGGTGACGCTGGGTCCCCCGCTGCTGATGCTGATCGCCTTCAGCCTCCAGAACATGGGGCCGGACGGGTTCGTCGAGTGGATCAGGGTGTTCGGCCGGATCGTCGCCTCCTCGGCGGTGATCGGCGTGTTGTACACCGCGATCGGGCTGGGGATCAGCGCCACCACCGACCGCATCCCGGTGGCGACGGCGACGATCATGGCCCTCATCCCCGGGTCGGCCGTCGTCACCGACCTCCTGGTCGACGAGGCCGGGGTCGACCCGGCCGTCCGCCTGTTGAACCTGCTGTTCCTCCCCCGGGCCATCGTGTTCCGCATCCACGACGAGCTGGGCGGGTGGCCGACGAGGGAGAACCCGACCTGGACCCTGTGGGCGGCGCTGGCCGCCTGGACGTTGGTCTCCCTCACCTGGGTCTGGTTCCGGTACCGGACCCTGCTGGTGCGGCGATGACCGGCCCGCCGATCGACGTGGAGAAACCAGGCCCGGTCGGCCCGGGGCCGGCCGGGCCCGGGCCAGCCCCGACCGCCCCCGGTCCCGGTGCCCCGCCCGCCCCGTGGCCCCCGCCCGGGGCGACGCTGGCCGCCCAGGCGGTGTCGAAGTCGTTCGGGAGTCTGGTGGCGGTCTCGGACGTGACGTTCGCCGTCGGTCCGGGGGTGACGGCCCTCCTCGGCCCCAACGGGGCCGGCAAGTCGACGCTGATCCGGCTGCTGTGCGGCCTGACCCCGCCGTCGACCGGGCGGGTCTGGGTGGCCGGCGGCGATCCCCGGCGCGACCGTCGATCGCGGGCCCGGATCGGCCTCGTGCCCCAGCAGGATGGCGTGTTCGAACGGGAACGGGCCCTCGACGTGGTCGCCCTCGCCGCCACCCTGTCCCACCTACCCGACCCGATCGATCGGGCCCGGGCGGCCCTCAACACCGTCGAGCTCGACCCCGACGAGGCCCGCCCGGTCGGCGCCTACTCCAAGGGCATGCGGCAGCGGGTCAAGATCGCTCAGGCGATCGTCCACGGCCCCGAGGTCGTCGTCCTCGACGAGCCCCTCAACGGGCTCGACCCTCGCCAGCGGCGAGCGATGATCGAGCTGTTCCAGCGTCTCGGGGCCGAGGGACGGACGGTGCTCGTGTCGAGCCACGTCCTGGAGGAGGTCGAGCGGTTCGGGTCCGACGTGGTCGTCGTCGCTCGGGGCCGATTGGCGGCCCAAGGCGACTTCCGGGCGATCCGGGACCTGATGGACGATCAGCCCCGCCGGATCCGGATCGGCTGCGACCGGGCCCCCGAGGTCGCCGCCCTCCTCCTCCAGTGGGGATCGATCACCGGGTGCACGGTGCTGGGGGCCAGCCAGCTGGAGGTGACCTCGGTCGACGCCCGGACCTTCCGCCGCCACCTCCCGGCGGCGTGCCATCGGCTCGGCATCCGCCTCCACGACGTGACCCCCCTCGACGAAGACCTCGACAGCGTCTTCCGATACCTGGTCGGAGGGCCGCAGGTATGACGTCCCCGACCGAACCACCGGCCCCGGCGCCATCCCCGATCGACGACGGCGGCCACCACCCACCCGGCCCGGCGGTGCCGACCACCGTGCTGTGGGCCCTCTACCGGCTCTTGCTCCGGTCCCAGCTGACCCGCGGCAAACTGATCCTGGTCGGCGTGATGGGGGCGATGGCCATCCTGTTGGCGGCCCTGATCGGGGCCGACGCCATCGACGACCGGGATCGGCTCGAAGCGATCGTCGGCTCGCTGTGGTTCTTCGGCCTGGGGCTGATGGTCCCGATCCTGTGCCTCGTGCTGTCGACGTCGGCCCTCGGCCAGCTCGTCGAGGACGAGATCCTGGTCTACCTCTGGCTCCGACCGATCCCCCGCTGGGTCCTGGCGCTGGCCGCCTGGCTCTCGGCGGCGACGGTGGCCATCCCGCTCACCGTGCTCCCCCTGACCGTGGCCACCGCCGTCGGCACCCGGCTCGATCCGACCGCCACCGCAGCGATGGCAGCCTCGGTGGCGATGGCCTCCCTCGTCTACAGCGCGCTGTTCGTCCTGCTCGGACTCGTCGTCCGCCGGTCGCTGATCGTCGGGATGATCTACGTCTTCATCTGGGAGTTCTTCGTGGCCCGGGTCGGTCAGGGGGCGGCCCGACTGTCGATCAACACCTACCCCAGCTCGATCCTGGCCCGGATGACCGATGTCGAGCTACCGCTGGCCGACCGGCTCATGTCGACCGCCATCATCACCCCGATCGTCGTGGCGATCGTCGCCGTGGCGATCACCGGGTGGTGGCTGAACCGCACCGACGTGGCCTGACCGATCTCGCTCCGGTCCCCTACCGGTGGGTACCGTCGAGCGATGCGGTTCCGCTCGGTCCACGACCGTGACATCGCCCGGTTGGCGGTGCCGGCCTTCGGAACCCTGATCGCCGGCCCGGCCTACGTCCTGGCCGACACCGCCATCGTCGGTCACCTCGGCACGGTCGAGCTGGCCGGCCTCGCCCTGGCGTCGACGGTGCTGCTGACGGTGCACGGGTTGATGATCTTCCTGGCCTACGGGACCACGTCGACCGTTGCCCGGCTGATCGGCGCCGGTGACGAGGCCAGCGCGGCCCGGCTCTCGGTCCAGGGGCTGTGGTTGGCGGCGGCCCTCGGGGTCGGGTTCACCGCGGTGTCGATCGCCGCCGCCCGGCCCTTGATCCGGATCCTGGGCGGGGTGGGGCCGGAGCTCGACGCCGGGGTGACCTACCTCCAGGTGTCGGCCCTCGGTCTCCCGTTCCTGTTGCTGACCCTGGCCGGGTCCGGCGCCTTCCACGGCCGGCAGAACACCCGGACGCCGCTGGTCCTGGCGGTGCTGGGCAACGCCGCCAACCTGGTCATCGAGATCGTGCTGATCTACGGGTTCGGGTTCGGGATCGGCGCCTCGGCCGCTGCGACCGTCGTCGCCCAGGTCGGGGTCGGCCTGATCTACGGGCACCGGGTGTTGGGCTGGGCCCGGGCGCTCGACGTCGCCTTCGCCCCCGACCGGGCGCTGATCGGCGATCTCCTCCGCGCCGGTCGGCCGCTGATGATCCGGACCCTGGCCCTGCGGGGGTCGTTCACCTTCTCGACGGCGGTGGCGGCCCGGATCGGGGTGGTCGAGGTCGGTGCCCACCAGATCGGGCTGGAGATCTGGTCGACCCTGGCCCTGGCCCTCGACGCGGTGGCCATCGCCGGCCAGGCCCTGACCGGGCGGTGGTTGGGGGCCGGCGAAGTCGAACGAGCCCGGGACGCAGCCCGCCGGATGATCGAGCTCGACGTGGCGGTCGGCGTGGTGGTCGGTGCGGCGTTGCTGGCGGCCCGGGAGCCGATCGCCCGGATCTTCACCGACGATCCCGAGGTGATCGCCGCCACGGTGTTCATCCTGTGGTGGGTGGCGATCTCGGCCCCGATCAACGGCTACGTGTTCGCCCTCGACGGCATCCTGATCGGGGCCGGCGATCTCGCCTACCTCGGCTGGTCGATGGTGGCGGTGTCGGTCGTGTTCGCCGGGCTCGGGACCGCCGTGCTGACCACCGGGGCCGGCCTGGGCTGGTTGTGGACGGCGCTGTGCGCCTACATGGCCCTCCGGGCGGTGGCCGTCGGCTGGCGGTGGCGAGGGGAAGCGTGGTTGGTCGCCGGCCGACCGGCCTCGGAGCCCGACGCCGCCACCTGACCGGGAGCCGGCCCGAACCTAGCCCCCGGCGGCGGACCGCTTGGCCGCCAGGAGCTGGGCCACGACCTTGCCGTCGGCCTGGCCACGGGTCGCCTTCATCACCTGGCCGGTGAAGAACCCCTGGAGCTTGCCCCGTGTCTTGTCGTCGCCCCCGACGAACCGCTCCCACTCGTCGGCGCTGTCGGCGATGATGCCGTCGAGGACCGCCTCCAACTCGGAGGTGTCCATCGCCTCGAAGCCTCGGGCCTCGGCGATCGCCGCCGGCTCGGTCCCCGTCTCGACCATCTCGGCCAGCACCTGCTTGGCCTGGGTGGCGGTCAACGACCCCGAGGTCTCCATCTCGATCAAGGCCGCGAAGTGACCCGGATCGAGGTCGGCGGCCCCGTCGACCGCCAGGTTGTTGGCGACGTGGGTCGCCACCCGGTCGGGGTCGGCCCCAGCGTCGATCGCCGCCCCGGCCAGCTCGTCGAGGCCCCGGAGGACCACCATGGCCGCGCCGTCGGGAGCCACGCCGGCGTCGATCAGGGTCTGGCGCCGGTCCCGGGGAAGCGCCGGCAGGGCGGCCCGGATCTCCTCGACCCACGCCGGATCGGGCTCGATCGGCACCAGGTCGGGATCGGGGAAGTAGCGGTAGTCCTCGGCCTCCTCCTTCGACCGACCGGGCCGGGTCCGGCCGGCCTCCTCGTCCCAGTGGCGGGTCTCCTGGATCGGCCGCTCGCCGGCCTCGTACAGCTCGACGTGTCGCTTGGCCTCGTATTCGATGGCCCGACCCAGCGATCGGAGCGAGTTGACGTTCTTGATCTCGCACCTGGTCCGGAGCTCATCGGCCCCCGAGGGGCGCACCGACACGTTGGCGTCGACCCGCAGCGACCCCTCCTCCATCTTCCCGTCGCTCGCTCCCACCGCGACCAGGATCGACCGCAACTCCTCGACGTACTCCTTGGCCTGCTCCGGGCCCCGGATGTCGGGGTGGCTGACGATCTCCACCAGGGGCACCCCGGCCCGGTTGTAGTCGACGAGGGAGTAGTCGGCATCGCTGATCCGCCCCGACGCCCCGACGTGGGTCGTCTTGCCGGTGTCCTCCTCGAGGTGGGCCCGCTCGACGCGGATCGTCGACCCCGACGGCAGCTCGAGGCGGCCATCGACGTTGAGCGCCTCCTCGTACTGGCTGATCTGGTAGTCCTTCGGCATGTCGGGGTAGAAGTAGTTCTTCCGGGCGAAGACGCACCGTTGGATGGTGCAGTCGAGGGCCAGTCCGATGCGGATGGCCAGCTCGATGGCTCGACCGTTGACCACCGGCAGGGTGCCGGGCAGCCCGAGGCACACCGGGTGGACGTTGGTGTTGGGCTCGCCGCCGAACACGTTGCGGGCCGGGGAGAACATCTTGGTCTCGGTGGCCAGCTCGGCGTGGACCTCGAGCCCGATCACGAACTCCCAGTCGCCGGGGAGCAGGGCCGACTCGTCGACGGCGGTGTCGGTCGTGGTCATGACGGGGCCACCTCCTCCAGGGCTCGGGCGGCCCGGAACATGTCGATCTCCCCCAAGGCCGGCGCCATCACCTGAACCCCGATCGGCAGGCCGGCGTCGTCGGCTCCGAACGGGACCGAGATCGCCGGGTGGCCGGTGAGGTTGGACGGGATGGTGCACACGTCGTTGAGGTACATGGTGAGCGGGTCGGCCTTCGCCCCCAGCTCGAACGCCACGCAGGGGGAGGTCGGGCACAGGAGGAGGTCGTGGTCGGCGTAGACCTCCTCGAACTGGCGGATCATCACCGTCCGGACCCGCTGGGCCCGACCGTAGAAGGCGTCCCAGTAGCCGGCCGACAGGGCGTAGGTGCCGAGCATGATCCGCCGTTTGACCTCGTCGCCGAAGCCGGCGGTCCGGGAGGCGGCCATCATCGAGGCGGTGTTGGGGCCGTCGCGCCGGAGCCCGTAGCGGACGCCGTCGTAGCGGGCGAGGTTCGACGACGCCTCGGCCGGGGCGATCATGTAGTACGCCGACAGGCCGGCCACCGTCGAGGGGACCGACACCGACTCGACCTTCGCCCCTGCGGCAGAGAGCCGTTCTGCGGCTTCGGTGGTCCGGGCCAGGACCTCGGGCTCGAACCCGTCGAGGCCCTGCCCGCTGAGCTCGTCGATGATCCCGATCCGCAGCCCGTCGACCCCGTCGTCGAGATGGGCCGCCAGCTCCGGTGCTGGTCGGGGGATGGAGGTCGAGTCGCGGGGGTCGTGACCGCCGATGACCTCCAGCGCCGCTGCCGCGTCGGCCACCGAGGTGGTGAACGGACCGATCTGATCGAGGGAGCTGGCGAAGGCGATCAACCCGTAGCGGCTGACCCCGCCGTAGGTCGGCTTCACCCCGACGACCCCACAGAGCGAGGCCGGCTGGCGGATCGAGCCGCCGGTGTCGGAGCCGAACGCCAGGGGGACGAACCCGGCGGCCACCGCAGCGGCCGAACCGCCCGAGGAGCCACCGGGGACCCGGGTCGGGTCGTGGGGGTTGCGGGTCGGCCCGAACGCCGAGTTCTCGGTCGACGAGCCCATGGCGAACTCGTCGAGGTTGGTCTTGCCGATCACGATCGCCCCCGCCGCGCCCAACCGTTCGACGACCGTCGCGTCGTAGGGGGGCGTCCATCCCTCGAGGATCCGCGACGAGCAGGTGGTCGGCACGCCTCGGGTGCAGAAGTTGTCCTTCAGGGCGACCGGGACCCCGGCCAGGGGCCCGGGGTCGTCGCCGGCCGCCACCGCGGCGTCGACGGCCGCCGCGGCGGCCCGGGCCTCGTCGACCATGACGTGGTTGAAGGCGTTGAGCTCGCCGTCGCCGGCCTCGATGCGGGCCAGGTGATCGTCGATGACCTCGACGGCTCCGACATCGCCGGCCCGCACGGCGGCGGCCAGCTCGATCGCCGTCCGCACCGGGCTGGACGCCGGGCTCACGGCTCCTCCCCGAGGGCGGGGGGAACCCGGAACAGGCCGTCTTCGATGGCCGGGGCGGCTTGCAGCGCCTCGTCTCGTACCCCGGCCGGGGCCTCGATCTCGTCGGGCCGGAAGACGTTCACCAGGTGGTACGGGTGGGCGGTGGGCGGCACCCCTTCGACGTCGATCGCCTGCAGCTCCCGGGCCCGATCGAGCACCGCGGCGAGCTGACCGGTGAACCGGTCGAGCTCGTCGTCCCGCAGGTCGAGCAGGGCCAGCTGGGCGACCTTGGCCACGTCGTCCCGGGTGAGGGCGACGCTCGCGGTTTCGGCGGGCTCTTCGGTCACACCCCAAGGCTAAGCACCGAGGCCCGCCCCTCCACGCCGGTGCCGACCGCTACCGTGGCGGGCGTGTCTGCCTATCCGTTCCTGTCCGCCGAGTGGATCGAGGCGGCCCGACAGCTCCGGGCCCGCCACGCCGACGACCTCCCCAGCCCACCGGCCGAGGTTCGCCTGAACGTCGTGGTGACCGACATCCCCCACCGGGACGGCGACCTCCAGGGCCACATCGACACGACCGACGGCCAGGGCGTGATCATCGAGGAGGGTCACCTGGACGAGGTCGACCTGACCGTCACCCTCGACTACGGGACCGCCCGGTCGGCGTTCATCGAGCGGGACCAGCAGGCGGTGATGCAGGCGTTCCTCGGGGGGAAGATCCTCGTCGACGGCGACGCCAGCGGGCTGCTGGCCCTCCAGGCGGCGCCGCCCGAGCCCGACGAGCGGGCCGCGTCGATCTACGCCGAGATGCTGGCCTTCACCGCCGACGACGCCTGATCGGCCACGCTGATCGGCCGCGCTGCTCGACCGGCGGCGGCACCGGTCCCGGCGGGCCAGCTCGGGCCTAGGGGGCGGGCTCGGTCCGGAGGTCGACGGGACTGGTCCGCCGGTGGATCTCGCCCTCGGCCGGTGCCGTCGAGACGACGACGCCATCGTCGGGCCCGGTGATCGTGCCGGCCACGAAGCCGGCCCGTTCGAGGGCGGCCACGGCATCGGTCACGTCCAGGCCGACGACGTCGGGGACCTCGCCCCGCCGAGCCCCGGACGACACCACGATCGTCACCTCGTCGCCGGGGGCCACCATCGCCCCCACCGGAGGATCGGTGTCGACCACGACCCCGGCCTCGTACCGATCGGAGTGCGCCGAGGCCTCCGACACCGACAGACCCAGCTCGGCGGCCAGCTCGGCGGCCTCCTCCCCGGACCGGCCGACGAGGTCGGGCAACGGTTCGACGCTCCCCCGATCGTCGGGCCCTTCGGCGGCACCGCCTTCGGACGGCTCGGTCACGTCGCCGTCGTCGGCGTCGGCAGTGTCGCCGTCGGCAGTCGGCGTCGGCGTCGGCGTCGGGGAGTACGGCATCGCCAGGGTCGGGTGCGACGGAGACGACGATCGTCAGCCGTTCGCCCTCGGCCAGCTCGACGCCGGGGCCCGGCTGCTGGTCGACGACGAGGCCGGGGGCCAGGTCGTTCTCGGGCCGCTCGGTCATCGACAGCTGCCAGTTGTTGCGGAGCGCGTCGACCTCGACGTCGCCGACCGGGCCACCGATGTAGTCGCCGACGGTCGCAGGGCCTGCGGTGTCGCCGGCCTCCGAGGTGACCGCCGAGACCGACGTCTCGGTCTCCGCCGTCTCGCCGGGGAGCCCGGTGCCGGTGAGGTAGTAGGCGACGACGCCGGCGACCACGGCGATGAGGACCACGACGAGGGCCGAGACCAGCCATCGGCGCCGTGAGCCGGTGGTCGGTCCGGTCCAGGCCGGATCGGGGGCCTCGCCCAGTCGGGCCGATTGGAGCCGGATCGATGCCGCGGCGACCGGGGTCGTCGGTTGCTCCCCGGTGTCGCCGGAGAGCCGGGTCAGCCGGACCGGCCGTGGGGTCTCCGAACCTCGGACCCGGGCCCGG
This sequence comes from Acidimicrobiales bacterium, assembly GCA_965262175.1. Lineage (GTDB taxonomy): Bacteria > Actinomycetota > Acidimicrobiia > Acidimicrobiales > SZUA-35 > CADEDH01. The sequence continues at coordinate 1,294,570 of CBDHES010000002.1, forward strand.
GGGCGGCGGCGGCCGCTGTCATCGGCCTCGGGAGCCGGACCGGTGGCGGGGTCGTCGGTCCGCCGTTCGGCCAACTCGAACATCGACCGACCGTCCGATCGGGGCGGGATCGTCGGTTCCGGCTCGGTCGACGGTGGGCGCTCCGGCTCGGCGAACGGCGACCGATCGACGGGCGCCGGCAACGGGGCCGGCCACGCTGGTGCGCCTGGGCTCGAACCGTCGAGGTCGCGCTGGGGCAGCCAGGCCGGCGGGGGCTCGACCGACCCGTCGCCCTCATGGGGTGGTGGCCAGGGCGGCGACGCCGTTGCCGGCGTGTCGTCGCCAGGGGCGGCGATCACCAGTCCGTCGCCGGTGTCGATCTCCACCACGATCTCGGCGAAGGGGTCGGCCGCGACGGTGGGGTGGACCGGGTCGACCTGGCGGTCGGGGTCGGCAGGGCGGGCGGTGTCGGCAACCTGGTCGGTGCCGGCGAGCCGGTCGGTGTCGGCAATGCGGTCGGGGTCGGCAGGGTCGGCAAGCCGGCGGAGTCGGCAGGGTGGGCGGTGCCGTCTGGCTCGACGGTCGACTCGTACCGCCGATCGTCGAGCGGGTGCCATCGGGGCTCCGACCAGGGACCCTCGGTCCCGGCGTCGGACCAGTCGGCGGTCGACGGGTCGAGCTTGGAGTGATCCAGCCACGACGGGGCGCTCGGTGCCCGTTCGAGCGCGTCCAGGTCCAGGTCCGGGTCCAGGCCGGAGCGGCGGTTGAGCTCGGCTGGTTCGGCCGGCGCGGCCGGTCCGGCGAGCGGTTGGCCGGCGGCACCGATCACCTCGACACCATCGTCGTCGTCGGGCCCGTCGCCGTCCTGGTCGTGGTCGGGCATCGGCGGAGGCGGCCAGTCGGTCGAGGCCGACGACCGGTCTCGACCATGCTCATCGCCGAGGACGGTCAGCTCGGGGGCCGGCCACGACCCGATGACCTCCGGCGGCGCGCCGAAGGGGCCGTGGGTGTGCGACGGGCGCTGGATCACCTGCGACTTGAGGCCCTCGGCAGCCACCAGGTCCTCGTCGAGGTCGGCGCCGACCCCGGAGGAGCGGCCGGCAAGGAGATCGAGGTCGGCCAGACGCCAGGTGTCGAGGCCGAGATCGACCACCGGGTCCTCGCCGGCTGGCGGGCGGGGGATCGGGATGATCGGGGGCGGTGACACCGGCTGGACGGTGGGGTCGCCTCGGGGGCGATCGTCCAGCTCGGTGACCGGGATGAGCGGCAACCGTTCGGGGCGGGGCAGCGAGCGGGCGGCAGCGGTCAGGGATTCGACGAGCTCGGTGGTCGACGGTCGGAGCGCCGGATCCGCTCGCCCGGCTGGTCGGAGCGCCTCGCCGAGCGCCCCGAGCGGCCCGAAGCCGTCGAGGTCCTGATCCTGGCGCAGGCGAAGGGTCGCCACCGCGGTCTCGCCCACCAGCGGCACCCGGCCGGTGACCGCCTCGAGGATGGTGACGGCGAGGGAGTAGGCGTCGGCCCGACCGTCGACCGGATCGCCGTCGGCCTGTTCCGGTGCGGCGTAGCGGGCCGTCCCGATCAGGACCCCGCCCGGATCGGTCCACGTCGACTCGGCGATCGCCCGGGCGATGCCGAAGTCGGCGATCCGCAGGCGGCCCTCCTCACCGAACAGGAGGTTGCCCGGTTTGATGTCCCGGTGGACCCATCCCAGCTGGTGGGCGTAGCTCAGCCCCCGCGCCACCTGGAGGGCGACCAGGAGCCCCTGGGACGGGGTGAGCAGCGCCGGGCCCCGCTCGATCATGTCGAGCAGGCTGCCGCCGAGCAGGACCTCGGTGACCAGGTAGGCGGTCGGGTCCTCCCCCCAGTCGTGGACGGTGAGGAGGTTGGGGTGGCTCAGCTGGGCCGCCGCCTGGGCCTCGGCCCGGAATCGGCGGCGGAACCTCGGATCGTCGCTGAGGCCGACCCGGAGGCGCTTCACCGCCACCTGCCGGCCGAGCGACAGGTCCTCGGCGAGGAACACCCGGGACGATGAGCCCTCGCCGATCGCCGCCAAGAGACGGTACCGACCCCCGAGGACCCGGCCCGCGACCTCGTTGTCGATCGATCTTGGTGGATCCTGATGGTGGTGGGATGCAGGCATGCCGTCGTCTCAAGAGGTCGTGGCCCGCCGTATCCGCTCTTGAGGATATTGGTTGGATGTCCCCGACCGAACCTCCGGTTGGCACAATGAGCGTCGTGGTGACGGTCCGACAGCAACGCCTGGTGACGTGGGGTCTCGCTCTGGTGGCGACGATGGCCCTGGTCCTCGCCATCGCCTTCCAGGGCGATCGGACCATCGAGGACGACGAGCCGATCGTCGACCGACCGGCCGGTGCCGGCGGCGACGGAGGGGCCACCGCCAGCCCCCGACCGATCAATCCGATCGAGGGGTTCCTGCCCCGATCGGGCGAGGGCAGCGGCTGCCAGGAGCCGGTCGGGGTCGACCTGATCACCGGCTACGCCGCCACCCTGACGATCAACGGCATCCGGATCACCCCCGAGGAGATGAACGTGAACCTCGATGACGACGGGCAGATCTCCCAGGAGATCACGGCGTCCCGGTCGTTGTCCCAGTTCACCTTCGGCCCCGAGCCGGACTGCCCCAACGGTCGGGTGCTCCGCCCGACCGACAACGTGATGCAGGCCTGTGTGTACCGGCTGGAGGATGGCCCCGAGTCCTGCACCGTCGCCGAGTACGTGTTCGACGTCGCCTGACCGAAGGGACGGGCGACCTCAGCCGGGATCGACGTCGGGTGGGTCCGGCGCCTCGCCTTCGGCGGGAACCCCCGGCACCGAACCGGTGGCCAGCAGCTCGGTGAAGCCGGCCTCGTCGATCACCGGGACCCCGAGCTCGGTCGCCTTGGTCAGCTTCGAAGCGCCGGGCTCGGTGCCGACCACCAACGCCGCGGTCTTCTTCGACACCGAGCCGGGGTTCTTGCCACCCCGGCTCTTGATGGCATCGGCGGCCTCGTCCCGGCTGTAGCCGTCGAGGGTCCCGGTGACGACGATCGTCATCCCCTCCAGCACCTTCGGCACGTCGGAGGCCGGGGTGCCCACCAGGTTGACCCCGGCCGCCCGGAGCTTGTCGACCAGGGCCCGGGCCTCGTCGGTGGCGAAGTAGTCGACCACGCTGCGGGCGATGGTCGGCCCAACGCCGTCGATGGCCGCCATCTCCTCGGCGGAAGCGGCCATCAAGGCGTCGATGTCGACGTAGGTCCCGGCCAGGAGCTCGGCTCCGGCCGGTCCGAGGTGGCGGATCCCGAGGGCGACCAGGAGCCGGGCCAGGGGGCGGGTCTTCGACTCCTCGATCGCCGCCCGGAGGTTGTCGATCGAGAGCTGCCCGAACCCTTCGAGGGATGCGACCCGGTCCCAGTCGATGGCGTAGATGTCGCCGACGTCGGCGATCAGCTCCTCGGCGAGGAACAGGTGGACCCGGCTCTCCCCCAGCCCCTCGATGTCCATACCGCCCCGGGAGGCGAAGTGCTCGATCCGGGTCTGACGCTGGGCCGGGCATCGGGGGTTGACGCAGAAGATGTGGGCCTCACCCTCGGGGCGGACCAGGTCGTGGTCGCAGGCCGGGCAGGTGGCCGGGAACCGCCAGCGGCGGAGACCTCGGCGCCGCTCGGAGAGCACCGGGCCGAGGACCTCGGGGATGACGTCGCCGGCCTTGCGGACGACGACGGTGTCGCCGGGGCGGACATCCTTGGCGTCGACCTGGTCCTGGTTGTGGAGGGTGGCCATCTGCACCGTCGAGCCGCCGACGAAGACCGGCTCCAGGACGGCGAAGGGGGTGGCCTTGCCGGTCCGGCCGATCGACACCTGGATCTCGAGGAGCTTGGTCGTCCGCTCCTCGGGCGGGAACTTGTAGGCGATGGCCCACCGGGGGGCCTTGGCGGTCGAGCCGAGCGCCCGCTGGCGGGTGAGGCGGTCCACCTTGACCACCGCTCCGTCGATCTCGTAGTCGAGGTCGTGCCGGTGCTCCAGCCAGTGCTCGGCGAAGGCGGCGACGTCGTCGATCGTGGTCACCAGGCGCCGCTCGGGGTTGACCGGCAGCCCGGCCTCGGCGAGCCAGTCGAGCACGTCGCTGTGGCCGGCCAGGTCCGGACTTCCCTCGACGACCCCCAGGCCGTAGGTCCAGAACGCCAGGCCCCGTCCGGCGGTGATGGCCGGGTCCTTCTGGCGGAGGCTGCCGGCCGCGGTGTTGCGGGGGTTGGCGTACCGGGGGAGGCCGGCCGCCTCCTGGGCGTCGTTGAGGGCGTCGAAGATGCCGATCGGGAGGTACACCTCACCCCGGACCTCGACCACGGCCGGCGGATCGGCGATCGTCAGGGCGTCGGGGATAGCGGCGATCCCCCGGACGTTGGCCGTGATGTCTTCCCCGACCCGGCCGTTTCCCCGGGTGGCGGCCAGGACCAGCCGGCCCCGCTCGTAGCGCAGCGAGCAGGCCACCCCGTCGATCTTGAGCTCACAGACGTACCCCACCGGAGCCGAGGCATCGCCCAGGTCGAGGCCCTTGGCCACCCGATCGGCCCACGCATCGAGCTCGGCCCGATCGAAGGCGTTGTCGAGGCTCATCATCGGGATCTGATGCTCGACCGGAGCGAACGTGGCCGACGGCGCGCCCCCGACCGCCTGGGTCGGGGAATCGTCGGACCGGAGCTCGGGGTGCTGCTCCTCCAGCTCGATCAGCTCCCGGACCAGGGCGTCGAAGTCGGCGTCGGGGATCTCGGGGGCGTCGAGGGTGTGGTACCGCTCGTTGTGGTATGCGATCAGATCCCGCAGCTCGGCGGCCCGAAGGTGGGCCTCGGAGTCGGTTGCGCCGGCCATGGGCCGAGGCTACTGGGCCCGTCGATGGGCACAATGGACCGGTGAACCCCGCTTCGCTCGTCGCCCGGGCCGGTCTCTGGCCGCTGCGCGTCCTGTGGTTCCTGGCTCCGGTGGCCGCCGGGCCCGGTCTGACCCAGGCCCTCGACCGCTTCGACGACCCCGGGCCCCTGATCGGCGAGATCGGGCTGTGGTCGGCCTGGTTCGTCGGCCTGGTCGCCACGCTGGTGCCGACCGCACTGAGCCTGACGGCGATCCGTGTCCTCACCCCGGCCGTGGCCGCCCTGGCGATGATGGCCGGCGTGCTCGGCGGGGCGTGGCCCCGGTCGCTGCTCCTCGCCCTCGTCTACGGGGCGCTGGTGACCGGGGTCTGCTACGTGCCGATCGTCGGCGACCGGATGGTCAACGGGGCGGCCTACGGGTCGGAGCGGCGGATGACGCTTCGACCACCGGCCTTCGCCCTCCTCGGGCCCATTCAGCTGGCGTGGGTCGTCACGTTCGCCGGGGCGGTCACCGGCCCCCTCGTCCTCGCCTCGGGCCGCTACGTGGTCGGCGCGGCCGCCGCCGTGGTCGGGGCGGGAGCGGTCTGGGCCGGGTTCCGGGTGCTCCACCAGCTGTCACGGCGGTGGATCGTGTTCGTGCCGGCCGGATTCGTGATCCACGATCACGTGGTCCCGGCCGAGTCGATCCTGCTCCGTCGGTCGACGATCACCTCGCTCGGCGCGGCCCAAGCCGGCACCACCGCCGTCGACCTCACCGGCGGGGCCTACGGCCTGGCCCTCGAGGTGGTCCTCGACGAGCCGGTGCCGTTCACCCGACGGGCCCGGGGGCAGGTCGAGACCGTGTCGGCCGACCGGCTCACGTTCGCCCCCACGCTGCCGGGAGCGATCCTGGCTGAGGCCCGGATCCGGGCCATCACCATCGCCACCGCCGATCCGGTGGCGTGACCTCTCAGCCGTCGGGCAACGGCGCCACGAGCAATCGATCACCCGAACCGTCGACCGAGATGGCGTGGAGCACGAGTCGGCCGCCGGCGACAACCACGTCGGCCAATCGGTGACCGGCGTCGTCGGGAGGGACGGTCCAGGCCCAGGAATCGCCGGACGTCGACGCCACCACGGCCCACGACTCGATGGCCGGATCGGGGTCGGTGTCGACCATGAACGCCGTCGCCGGACCGGGCCGAGTCCACCCGCCGAACACGACCTGCCACGTCGGCTCGGGGAACAGCCCGACGAGCTCAGCCCCATCCGGCGCAAGCCGATGGAGAACCGGTCGGCCGTCGTACTCGGTGATGGCGACCCCGAACTCATCACCGGACGACAACACCACGGTGCCGGGAATCGACCGGTCGATCCACCGATCGCTGTCGACCGGACGGAAGCTCAGCTCGGTCCCCCCGGCCGGGGCGGCGGCGGCCACGATCGTCCCCAGCTCACCGATGGCGATCTGGTGGATCATCCCGGGGATCTCTCTGACCGGCACAACCTCGCCCTCGTCGACCACATAGATGACGGTGCGCGTTCGATCCTCGCCAGGGACCCCCATCTCGAGGGCGAAGTCGGCCGGAGGGACACCAAGGTCGGCCGCCGTGACCGCGAAGGTCCGCCGATCGCTGACCGAGAAGCACTCCCCGTCGGTCCGGGCGGCGGCACTGACCGTGATCGACAGGACGTCGGCGTCGCCTCGGACGTCGCAGAAGATGTCGTCGTCGGTGAGGTACCCGCGCTCGACCAGCAACCCCGGGAGGTCGAGCCGGGGGATGTAGGACCTGGCGACGATCAGCTCGTCGACGGTCCCGGCCACCACCGGCTCGTTGACCCCTTGGGCGACGAGGTGGTCCTCGGCCAGGTCGGGCAGATCGGGAAGACGCAGCGGGAACGGGTCGACGAGGCCTCGCTCGGGATCGAGCGTCCAGATCCACGTTCCCCACGTGTCCTCATCGGTTCCGACCGTGACGGCGATCGGCGCCTCGGGGTCGGTTGCCGGTAGCGGCAGGAGCCGATGCCCCTCGGGCAGATCGATCGGCGTCCACCCGTCGTCGGCCGACCACGACAACCCACGATCGAACGTGCCGATCACCACCCGGTCGCCGACCGACCCCAACAGCTCCATGCCTCCGCCCGACACCACGCTGTCGGGCAGCGGCACCTCGGTCCACTCCAGCTCGGGCCGGGCCGAGATCTGGGGGACGTCGACCCCGTCCTCGATCGGGGTGACCGGAGGGATCGTCACACGGGCCGGAGCGGGCTCGATGGTCGTCGTGGTCGACCGACCGGTCGATGTCGTGATCGGGTCGGGATTGGTGACCTCGGTGGCGTCGAGCCGGTCGATGTCGTCGTCGTTACCGACGATGGCCGTCGCACCGGCCACCCCGATGACGGCGGCTGCGGCCGCGGCGACGGCGGGAGCGGCCCAGCGGGCGGGGGGCCGGCGGCGGCGGGGTTCGGCGCGGCGGGTGATGACCGTGTCGAGGGCGGGAACGACGACCGGATCGGATTCGACCCGCCGTCGGATCGCCTCACCGAGCTGGGCGCCGAGCCCGGCGTCGTCGGCGGCGATCGCTCGGTCGTTCCCCGATGGGGTGGTGGGCCGGTCGTCGGAGCGGCTCATCGGATCACCTTCCGCAGGTCGGCGAGGCCCCGGCTGATGAGGCTCTTGGCCGTGCCGGGCCGTATCGACATGGCGGCTGCGATCTCGTTCATCGAGAACCCGCCGTAGAACCGGAGCACGAGAGCCGTCTTCTTCCGCTCCGACAGGTGGTCGAGGGCGTCGAGCAGGAAGTGGTGCTCACCATCGAGCCGGTCGGGGGCCGCCTCGGCGGCGGCGTGACGGCGCCGGACCTCCCGCCGCCGTAGCTCCTGGCGGCAGCCGTGGACGACCGAGGTCCGGAGGTAGCCGGCCGGGTTGTCGACGGTGTCGAACCGCTGCCACAGCCGCCCGAAGCACTCCTGGACCACCTCCTCGGCGATCGCCCGCTCGTCGACCAGGGCCGTGGCCAACAACACCATCGGGCCGTACCGGTCGGCGAAGAGGCACTCGAAGGTGACCGGCACTGCCCGATCGGCGTCGGCCCAGACGGTCACCTCACCACCCATACACCCTGTCTGATGCCGGGCGGACCCGATCGGTTGCGGGGGCGACCCGATTTCGGAGGCGGGCCGGGCGCCGCTGGTCGGCTACCGGCGACCCCGGAGGAGCGCCCCGGGTCGGGCCCCGGTCGGCTCCCCGTCCCGCCACGTCGGCACGCCCGACACGACGGTCGCGTCGTAGCCCTCGGCCCGCTGGACGAGGCGGGGAGCGCCGGCCGGGAGGTCATACACCATCCGGGGGCTGTCCAAGGCGAGGCGGTCGAAGTCGATGACGTTGAGGTCGGCCTTCTTGCCGGGGACCAGCTGACCGCGGTCGCCCAGCCCGTAGACGGCGGCGGTGTCGCTGGTCTGGAGCTTGACCGCCTCTTCGAGATCGAGGCGGGGGCCGCGGGTCCGGTCCCGGACCCAGTGGGTCAACAGGAAGGTCGGGGTCGAGGCGTCGCAGATCAGCCGGCAGTGAGCCCCGCCGTCGCTCAGGCTGAGGAACGCGCCGTGGTGGCGGAGCCGCTCGAAGGTGGGGTCGAGCGTGTGGCCGGCGAAGTCGGTGAGGGGGAAGAAGAGCAACGCCTGCCCGTCATCGGCGAGGAGGAGGTCATAGCAGTACTCGTAGGGGTCCCGACCCGACGCCGTGGCGAGCGCCGCCACCGACGTGGCCGGATCCGGTTCGTAGTCGGGCGTCGACCCGAGCGGGTACATCTTGTGGAACCCGTGGACGATGTCGTGGTTGAAGCGGCCGGTGAACCCGCTCTCCTCGGCCAGGATCGCCGCCTTGACCTCCGGACGTCGGAGGTGAGCCACCCGCTCGGGCAGAGGCCGATCGGCGACCGCCTCGTAGGCCGGGTGACGCTTGAAGGGGTGGAGCGAGGTCTCGAGCCCGAGCAGCAGCCCGGCCGGGCGGCCGGCGGTCTGGGCCAGGACCCGCCCCGGGCCGTCGATCGGGGCCGACGACAGCTCGAGCAGGTCCCGCCACTGGTCGGGGTGACGGTCGGCCTGGGTCAGGGCGTAGGTCACGGTGAGGCCGTGGTCGGCGGCCAGGGTCCGCATCCAGGCGATGTCGTCGCCGAACCGGCCTTCGAGGCCGCCGAGCCCGATGTCCGATGCCACCTCGACCACGCCGCCGCCGGCTTCGGCCACCGCCCGGCCGAGGGCCACGATCTCGTCGGCCCCGGCGAAGGTGCCGGGGACCGGTTCGCCGTCGAGGGCCCGGTGGAGCATCGTCCGCGACGACGTGAACCCGAGGGCGCCGGCCTCGATCCCCTGGCGGACGATGGCCGCCATCCGGGCGAGGTCGTCGGCCGTGGGGGCCTCGTTCCGGGCGCCCCGCTCGCCCATGACGTAGGCCCGGACCGAGCCGTGGGGCACCTGGGTGGCGATGTCCATCACCCGTGGCATCGCCGCCAAGGCGTCGAGGTACTCGGGGAAGGTCTCCCACCGCCAGTCGATCCCGTCGGCCAGGGCCGCACCGGGGATGTCCTCCACGCCCTCCATCAGCTGAATGAGCCACTCGTGCTCATCGGGCCGGGCCGGGGCGAAGCCCACCCCGCAATTCCCGAAGACGGTGGTGGTGACCCCGTGCCACGACGACGGGGTCAGCTCGGGATCCCAGGTGGCCTGGCCGTCGTAGTGGGTGTGGACGTCGACGACGCCGGGGGTGACGAGCCGGTCGGTGGCATCGATCTCCTCCCGTCCGGGGCCCACCCCGGGCTCGACGGCGGTGATGGTGCCGCCGTCGACGGCGACGTCGGCGCTCCGGCGTTCGGTCCCCGTTCCGTCGACGACGACGCCGTTGCGAATGACCAGATCGTGCATGGCTGACCCCCTGATGCGTCTGCGCTCGTGTGCAGCTCCAAGCAATGACGGTGACGTCAACGCTAGTGCCGACCGTCGGGGCGGGCCCATTCCCACCCGACGGCGGCGACCGCTCACGGCGACCAGGGAACGGCCGACGGAACGCCATGAGCAGGTGGCGACCGAGGGCCCGACCGGGGGGAGCGACGAGCCCGACCGGGGCGACGCCCCCGGCGCCGGGCTGGTGGGACGGGCCACCGGAGGTGATCGACGACGAGTTCATCGCCCTGGCCGACTGCTACCAGCTGTCGGACCGGGCCCTCGGCCGACTCCACCGGTTCCTCGCCCAGCACCCCGAGGCACCGTCGCGTATGGCCCACGACATGCGGACGATGCTCGATGATCTCGACCCGGGCCACAAGGCCCGCCAGGTGTTCGACGACTTCGATCACGCCTCGTTGGCCGATCACCTCGGCCGGCTCTACACGTCGGCCCTCGACCGTCACGCCTTGGACTACATCAAGGTCCGGTTCAGCGAGCGGACCTACAGCCCCGACCAGATGGGGACCACCCTCCCCTACCTGTTCACGGTGGCCCGGACCGTCCACGACCTGGCGATCGAGTCCGACCTCGATCGGGACCGGGCCGCCAACCTGTGGTTCACCACCACCAAGGTCGGTGCCTGTATCGCCATGGTGGCGATGCGGGTTTTCGTGTGGGCCCGCGACGACCACCTGCTCAACCTCCAGCGGGTCGCCGACTGCAGCGGCGACCTCGCCGAGGTCGGTGCGGTGCTCCGAACGGCGACCCTCGACCAGGACCACGGCCTCGACCACAACGTCGAGCACGCCCGGCGGGAGCTGGCGGATCTCGAGGGGCTGACCGCTCAGGTGGTGAGCACCGTCGACGCCATCCGGCTCCTGGCCGACCAGACGAACCTCCTGGCGCTCAACGCCAGCATCGAGGCCAGCCGGGCCGGGGACCACGGTCGAGGGTTCACCGTGGTGGCCAACGAGGTGAAGTCGTTGGCGGCCAACACCAAGGACGCCCTCCAGGAGATCGAGGGGCTGACCGCCCGGATCACGACCGGGGTCGACGATGCCATCGACCACATGGAGCGCGTCCGCACCTCGGCCACCTCGGTGGCCGAGAGCGCGACGTCGATCGCCAGCCTCAGCGACCAGCTCCAGGATCTGTCCCGCATCGCTGACGAAGAGGCGGTCAGGGCCCACCTGGCGACCTGACCCGGCGGTCGGGTCGAGGTCGAGGTGTCGGCGGCGAGACGGCGAGCTGCCCGATCAGATCAGGCGGCGACCGGCCGGAGCTCGGGCTCGTCGGCCCGGACGGTGCGGAACACGTCGACGGCGAAGGCGGTGTTCATCACCAGCACGCTGATGAACATGATCACGTACAGGCGGGGCTCGGGTTGGCGGATCCCCAGCTCCACATAGGTGAGGCCGATGGCACCGACCAGCCAGGCGACGGCGAGCAGCTGCTTGGTTCCGGCGATCAGATACCCCACTCCGGGGAGGAAGAAGTTGGCGAGGGCGGCGATGGTGGCACGGGACATGGTCGGCTCCTTTCGGTTGGTTGGTTCGACCATGACCTGATTGTCCGGGGGTTCGGGCCCGGGGAGAATGGCCAGGCGTCGCCCCTGCTTGCGCGATCGTCCACGGTGTCCCCGGCGGCGTGGTGCGGGGGTCGGCCTAGGCCGCCAGCGACGCCCGGTACTCGCTCGGCCGCATCCCGGTCTGGCGGAGGAAGGCGTTGGAGAAGCTGGCCTCGGTGGCGTAACCGACCGCCCGGGCGGTCGTGGCGACGGTCTCCCCGTCCCGCAGGTGACGGGTGGCGAGGTGCATCCGGCAGCGGGTCAGGTACTCGGTCGGCGGCTCACCGACCACCTCACGGAACCGGGCGAAGAACGACGAGCGGGACATGCCGACCTCGGAGGCCAGCCCGGCGGCCGTCCATCCCCGGTCGGGCTCGTGGTGGATCAGGCCCAGCGCCCGGGCCAGGGCCGGATCGTGCAGCGCGGCCAGCCACCCCCGGCCGGTCGGGCCGAGCTGCTCGACGTATCGGCGGATGACCTGGATCACGAGGACATCGGTCAGCCGGGACGAGGCGGTGGCCGAGCCTGCCGCCCGGGACTGGACCTCGCTGGCCAGGAGCTCGATGATCACCGGGACCCGCCCGGCCAGATCGTCGTCGCCGACGACGTGGATCACCGGCGGGAGCAGCGAGACCAAGGGGTGGATCTCGCTGTCGTCGACGTGGACGGTGCCGCACAGGAGGCTCGTGTGGGGGCCGTCGCCCTCCACCGCCAGCACCTCCATGCCGTCGGGGCCGGGGCTGGTGTGCATCACGTCGCGAGGGGTCGGCGATCGGGACGGGTCGTCACACATGATGTGGTCGGTCCCCATCGGGAGGTAGACGACGTCGCCCTTGGTGACCGGGATCGGGGGCTGACCCTCGACCACCAGATAGCAGTCGCCCTCGACGACGGCGTGAAAGACCCCGACCTCGAGCGGACCGGAGGAGATCCCCCACGGCGCCTTCAGCTCGGCCCGGGAGAACAGCGCACCCTGCATCCTCATCGTCTCCAGGGCGGCCGAGACCGGATCATCCATGCCGTCGATGCTATGGCCGGTTTGGACGCTCGGACAAGAGGCTCGGCCACTGGCGTATTCCGCCATCGGGCCTCCGTTCCTAGGTTCGTCTTCAGCAGCCATGAACCGACCGAGAAGGAGAAACGCATGGCCACGACCAGCGGCTACCTCACCAATTTCCTGAGCCGGCGATTGCCCGGCGTGACCAAATGGGCCACCCGCCGCCAGGTGCATCAGTACCGGGCCAGCGGCGGCGCCAAGGGCAACCAGATCGCCGGCGCTCCGGTGTTCGTGCTCGACGTCGTCGGGCGCCGAAGCGGCGAGTCTCGACCGGTGGCCTTGATGGAGGTCCGAGACGGTGACGACCTGGTCGTCGCCGGCTCCAACGCCGGTCATCCCGAGACCCCCAACTGGTACCGCAACCTGATGGCCGCCGGGGCGGCCCACGTCGAGGTCGGGACCGAGCGGTGGCCGGTGACGGCCCGCCAGGTCGACGACGAGCACGACCGGAGCCGCTACTGGCAGCTCCTGGTCGACACCTTCGAGAACTTCGATTCGTACGAGCAACTCACCGACCGGCAGATCCCGGTCGCCGTTCTGAGCAGGGCCTGACATGACCATGAGCACCACCACCATCGACGCCGCGGCCATCGCCGCCGACATCGCCGCCCGGTTCGAGCGGGCCTGGAACGCCGGCGACGGCGCGGCCTACACCGAACCGCTGACCCCCGACGCCGACTACGTGACCATCCAGGGTCTCCACCTCGACGACCGGGACGACATGACGGCCGGCATCGCCGAGCTGTACGCCACGATCTACCGGGACAGCACGATGGCGATCGAACCGACACGGGTTCGTCTCCTCGGCCCGGGAACGATCGTGGCACAGCTCCGCCACGTCCTCACCTGCCCGGTCGGTCCGCTGGCCGGCACGACCACGACCCTGGCGACGGTCGTGATCGTCGACACCGACGACGGGTGGCGGGTCGCCGCCCTCCACAACACCGTCGTCGCCCCTCCCCCAGAGGAGTAGCCGAACCGCCCCGACAAAGCAGCCGCCCTAGCGGGCGTGCCGCCGGGCAGCCGCCCTAGCGGGCGTGCCGCCGGGCAGCCGCCCTAGCGGGCGGCTGCCTTGGTGAGGCGGTCGAGGACGGCGGGGCGGAGGGGACCCTTCGGCGGGGGGACGGCGAGGAGTCGCTCGACCCCGAGCCGGTCGGCGTCCCGCAAGGTCTCGTACAACCGGGCGGCGTAGCCCGCGGCGTCGGCCGGCAACCGCCACGACGGTTGGTGGTCGACCACCGCGGGAGCCATCACCCCGACGGTGTCGTCCAGTTCACCGGCCCGTTCGAGGGCAGCGATCTTCGCCGCCAACCGTCCCCGGTCGGTCACCACCTCGACCGCGGCGTCGGGGGCGTAGTGGGACGCCAACATCCCCGGGGCTCGGGCCGGGCCGTCCCGGCCGTCGACCACCACCTCTCCGAGGGCATCCTCCAGCTGGAGCCGGGTGATCGCCCCGGGGCGGAGGAGCGCTGGGCGGGGTCCGATGAGGTCGACGATCGTCGACTCGATCCCCACCGTCGTCGGCCCACCGTCGAGCACGATGTCGACCAGGCCGTCGAGATCGTCGAGCACGTGGGCCGCGGTGGTCGGGCTGACCCGGCCGAAGGTGTTGGCCGATGGGGCCACGACCGCCGAACCGAACCCCGACAGCAAGGCCAGGGCGACCGGATGGTCGGGCACCCGGAGCCCGATCGTCGCCTTCCCCCCGACCGCCTCCGAGGAGGCCCGGGCCGTCCGGGGGACGATCACGGTGAGCGGACCGGGCCAGAACGCCTCGGCCAGCGCCATGGTCCGGGTGGCGATCGCACCGGACAGGCGACCCCAGTCGGCCACGTGGTCGGCCGATGCCAGGTGGGCGATCAGCGGGTGTCCGACCGGGCGTCCCTTGGCGGCGAAGACCCGGGCCGAGGCGGGTCCGCTGGCGGCGTCGGCTCCCAGCCCGTACACGGTCTCGGTCGGGAAGGCGACCAGGCCCCCCGCCCGCAACATCTCGATCCCCAGCTCGACCCGCTCGGTGACGACGGTGACCGTCACGTCCCCGCCGCCGACGACCCCGACGCGGCGGCCATCGCCCCGCCGACGACCAGGTCGCCGTCGTAGGCGACGATCGACTGGCCGGCCGCCACCCGCTGCTGGGGCTCGTCCCACCGAATGGTGCTGCCATCGAGGCGCCCCGGCCGGGTCGGACCGTGGGCCGAGCACTGGAACGCCAGCGGCCCGTCGACGGGACCGTGTGACCAGGCGACGTCGGTCACCGGCTGCTCCTCGACCAGGAGCGCCCCCCGGTGACCGACGGTGACGGTCCGGGCTGCGGTGTCGACGTCCACCACGTAGCGGCGCTGGGCGTCGCCGCCGAGATCGAGGCCCCTCCGCTGGCCGATCGTGACGAGCTGCACCGACGGGACCTCCCCCACCCGGTTCCCGTCGAGATCGACGACGGTGGCGGGAGCGAGGGGGATTCGATCGCCGAGGAACGCCTGCCGGCCGCCGACCGAGTGGATGAAGCAGACGTCCTGGCTGTCGGGCTTGTCGGCCGTCACCAGACCGTGGGCCGCCGCCAGCCGTCGGACCTCGTCCTTGGTCAGGTCACCGATGGGGAGCAGGAGCCGGGTCAACTGGGCCTGGTCGAGCATGTGGAGCACGTAGGACTGGTCTTTGGCCCGGTCGGCTCCTCGGCCGATCCGGGCCACGCCGCCGTCGTCGATCACGACCCGGGCGTGGTGGCCGGTGGCCACGGTGGTGAAGCCGAGCGCGTCGGCTCGGCGGAGCAGCTTGTCGAACTTGATGTGACGGTTGCACTCGACGCACGGGTTGGGGGTCAACCCGTCGGCGTGGGCCCGGACGTAGGGCTCGACGACGTGGGCGTCGAAGTCGTCGCCGAAGTTGAACACGTGGTGGTCGATACCGATGCGGCGGGCCGCCCGCCGGGCGTCGTCGACGTCGGACACCGAGCAGCAACCGGAGTCGCTCTCGCCACCCCAGAGCTTGAGGGTGACCCCGACGACGTCGTGGCCGGCCTCGACGAGGAGGGCGGCGGCGACCGACGAGTCGACCCCGCCCGACATCGCCACCATCACCGGCCCGGTCGGCCCGGTCGGCCCCTCGGCCGGGGGTGTCCTGCCGGGCCCCGTCGACGGGGTCGGGTCGGTGGTCATCGGCGCTCCCGGAGCCGGGTAACCGCGGCGGGCACGGCGGCCAGCACGGCGTCGACGTCGTCGTCGGTCGTGGCGTAGCCGAGCGACAACCGAAGCGACCCGGCGGCCAACTCCCGGGGCACGCCCATGGCCGCCAGCACGTGGCTCGGGTCCATCGCCCCGCTGGCACACGACGACGCGGCCGACGCCATGATGTCCTGCTTCTCGAGGAGGAACAGCAGCGCCTCGCTCTCGATCCCTTCGAAACAGAGGTGGGCGAGGTTGGCCGTCTTGTGGCGCCGGTCGGGGGCGCCATCGCCCACCGAGCCGGCCACGCCGCTCTCGACGACACCGTCGAGCTGGGCGCTGATGCCGTCGACGAGGCGGTCCCGGAGGGCGGCGACCCGGGGAACGGCGTCGGGCCGGGCGGCCACGGTCTCCGCCGCGGCCGCCGCCATCCCGACGATGCCGGCGACGTTCTGGGTGCCGCCTCGACGGTCCCGCTCCTGGCCACCGCCTCGGAACAGGGGCGCCAGGGTGGCCCGGTCCCGGACGACGAGGGCACCGGTGCCCTTCGGTCCCCCGAACTTGTGGGCGCTGACCGAGATGAGGTCACAGCCGGCCGCGACGTCGGCCACGTCGACCCAACACAGCGCCTGGACGGCATCGGTGTGGACGAGCGCCTCGGGCTGGACCCGGCGGACCACCTCGACCACCTCGGCGAGGGGCTGGAGGATGCCGGTCTCGTTGTTGGCCACCATCACCGAGACGATCGCCACCGGCCCGATGGCCTCGTCGCCGAGGACCGACGCCAGGTGATCGAGATCGATCCGCCCGTCGGACCCGACCCGGACGACCGGCCCGCCGAGGTGCTCGACGGGGTCGAGGACGGCGTGATGCTCGACCGCCGAGCACACCGGGACCCCGCCTCGGGCGTCGACGACGCCCCTGATCGCCAGATTGTCGGCCTCGGTCCCCCCGGCGGTGAACACGATCTGGCCCGGCTCGGCGCCGAGGACCTCGGCCATGGTGTCGCGGGCGTCATCGAGGGCGTGGTTGGCCGACCGGGCCAACCGGTGGGCCCCCGACGGGTTCCCGTAGTGCTGGGTGAAGTACGGGACCATGGTCTCGACCACGGCCGGGCGGACCGGGGTCGTGGCGGCGTTGTCGAGGTAGTGGACCATGGGTCCAGGTTACTGGCGACCACGGATCGGCCCGGCCGGGCCGGGCCACGGAGCGCTCGGCGGCGCGACCGGCGGCGGCGCACCACCCCACGGGCCGCCAGGAGGACCACCCCACGGGCCGCTCGGGGGCGCGACCGGCGGCGCCGCACCACCCCACGGACCGCCAGGAGGACCACCCCACGGGCCGCCCGACGGGCCGCCCGACGGCGCGACCGGCGGCGCCGCACCACGCCACGGGCCGCCCAGGGGCGGGGGAGGGTGGGACGGCGGGGCGGCGCCGGGGCGGTTGCCGGGCAACGGCGGCCCGACACCGTGGACGACCGGCGGGGGGACCCCATCGGGCCAGTGCCGAGCCTGGTGGGCGTTGAGCACCGCGAGGAGGAACGGCTCGGCCCCGAGGCCCCTCGGCCGGACGGCCCCGATGGCCACCGCCACCCGGTCGGCGACCTGCTCGGTCATGGCGTACCGGGCCTCGGGCCGCATCTCGGTGATCCGCAGCATCAGCTCGCGGATCAGGGCGTACTGCCGGGCGGTGAGGGCGCCGGTGTCGAGGACACCGGCCAGCCCGGCGGTCTCGGCCGTGGTCGGGAAGTAGACCGGCCACTGGCCGACCCGGGGCACCCGGATCACGATCGTCCCCGCCGCCAGGTCGCCGAGGCGCTGGCTCCGGGCGGTCAGCAGTGCGAACGCCAGCGCCAGCAGACCGCCCGGGCTGGGGACGAAGAAGTCGAAGGTCGCGATCATCGACCGGATGGCGCTGTGGCGGAGGCGGACGGGGCCGCCCTCGGTGGTCAGGACCCGGATCCCGAGAGCCGCCTTGCCGATCGTCCGCCCGTTCCACCAGGTCTCGAGGATGATCGGATAGCCGTAGAAGATGGCGAACGCCAGGACGACGAGCACGATCGTGGCCAGCGTGGTGCTGGCGGCGGACACGATCCCGGTGAGGATCAGCCCGATGAACAGGGCCGTGAACTGGATGGTGACGTCGAGCATCTTGGCCAGCGTGCGGGAGGCGATGCCGGCCGCCCGAAATCGGAGGACGACGCCCTCGGGGGTGACGACCGTCAGATGATGGAGAGACCGGGCGCTCCGGGTGTCGGCCACGGTCGGCCCCCGGGCCGCTGTCGATGCCACCTCCACGACCGCTACCGTAGCCCCGGAGCCGCTCCGATGGATCTCGACCGTTTCCTGTCTCTCAACCGCCCGACCTGGACCCGCCTGTCCCATCTGTCGGGCCGGGCGAGGTCCCGCCCCGGGTCGCTGACCAGCGACGAGGTCGACGAGCTGATCACCCTCTACGGCCGGGTGTCGACCCAGCTGAGTTTCGCCCGGGAGCACTACGGCGACCCGGGGGTGACCAACGAGCTCAACCTGCTGGTGGCCGAGGCCAACGCCACGATCTACCGTCGGACGGCCAGCCCCCTGGCCGGTCTCCGTCGCTTCTTCGTCATCTCGTTCCCCGCCGCGGTGTGGCACATCCGAGGGTTCGTCGCCGTCGCCACGCTGGCCCTGTGGGTGCCGATCATCGTCGTCGGGCTGTGGCTGTCGTCCAACGACGAGGCCCTGGCCTATGCCGGGCCGGAGGCGGCACGTGCCGCCTACGTCGAGGAGGACTTCGAGGCCTACTACAGCTCCAGCCCGGCCGGGCAGTTCGCCACCGAGGTCACGGTCAACAACATCCAGGTGTCGTTCCTGGCCTTCGCCGCCGGGGTCGTGCTCGGGTTGGGCTCGGTGTTCCTCCTCGCCTTCAACGGCGTCAACATCGGCGTCGCCCTGGCCCTGTTCATCGTCGCCGGCCAGCAGGACCGCTTCTGGGGCCTGATCCTGCCCCACGGCCTCCTCGAGCTGACGGCGGTCATCCTGGCCGGAGCGGCCGGCATGGCGCTCGGTTGGGCGCTGGTGGCGCCGGGCGACAAGACCCGGGGGCAGGCGTTCACCGAGGCCGCCCGCCGTTCGGTGGTCGTGATCCTCGGGTTGGTGCTGGTGTTCATCACCGCCGGCATCATCGAGGCCTTCGTCACCCCGAGCGGGCTACCGACCGCGGCCCGGGTCGGCTTCGGGGCGGTGGTCGAGATCTGCTTCCTGCTCTACGTCGTCGCCTTCGGTCGACGGGCGGCGGCCGCCGGCCTGACCGGGCTGGCCAGCGAGGAACTCGAAGGCCACACCGCCCGATCGGTCCTCCAGGTCTGAGCGACGCCGGCCCGCGACGGGCGATCAGCTCCGGTGGTGGGGGTCGGTGGCGTAGTGCTCGGCCAAGGCGTCGGCCCCGAGACCCCGACCGCCGAAATCACCGTCGAGGCGCCGCCACACGGTGTGGACGTGGTTGACGTCGCGCTGGGTGTTGTCGTACTCGATCAGGAGGTCCGGGCCCTGGAGCCGGTAGTAGTGGGGCTGGCCCGGCTCGATCGAACCGGCCCAGGCGAAGTGGAGCTGGTCGACGTCGGCTGCCACCCGGGCCTGCTCCTCGTCGGCCACGCCATCGGGCAGGCGATGGAGGTAGACGTCGAGCAGGGCGCCGAGGGCATCGCGCTGGCCGGGGTCGAGCTCGGCGACGGCGAGCCCCTTCGGTCGGGAGGTGAAGGCCAGGGCGTCGTGGTCGCCGTCGGTGATCCCCGACCGCTCATCGGCCTGACGCTGGGCGCCCTCCATCGCCACCCGGACGTCATCGACCAACGGCTGCCGGAACACCGACGGCAGCGGCAACATCCGGTCCCCGTCGACGACCCGCGGCCGGTTGCCGGTGATCAGGTCGGACGGGGCGACCGGGGTGAGGAGGGCCCGGCCGAGCTGGTCGGGCCCCAGCGAGCGGACCAGCTCTCGACCGAGGTCCTCGGCCGCGCCCAGTGGACGGTGGAGGTGGGGGCCGAGGAGGGGGGCGGCGGCGGGGTCGGCGCCGAGAAACAGGGGGGTCGTGGCCACCACCTCGCCACCGTCGATCGTGAAGTTGAGCGAGATGTGGTGGCCTCCGAAGCGCCACCCCCACCGGTCGGCGCCAACGGCGCCGTCCTCGGTGCCGAACAGGGCGATCCAGTACAGCTGGGGGTCCCGGCCCCGTTCACGGTCGAAGGTGGCCTGCCACCCCTCGACGTGATCGAGCACGTTCTCCAGCCCGATGATGGCCGCCACCGTCACGTAGCCGGCGGTCGACAGCCCGGTCGCCACCAGCTTGTGGGTCGCCCGTTGCTGGCGGGGCGTCATGTCGGCCAGGGCCAGGCCGTGGTGATCGGTCGGGGTGTAGAACCACGACGTCCGCTCGTCGGCGGTGGAGGCCGACATCGGCCAGGTGGCTTTCTGGCGTTGGTCGTCACCGAGCAACGCCACCAGCTCGTCGGCGGCGGCGCCCATCGCCGACGCCAGCTCCCGTCGGGGGCTCATCGTGCTCCTCCTCGACCGGTTGCCATCAGTGACCGGGCCGGTACAGACCGAAGATGAGGTCGGGGTCGCCGACCTCCCACGTGTTGTCGACCTGGGACCGTCGCCCGATGGCCCGGGTCCGCTCGAGCAACCGTCGGCCGAGATCGAGCTGAGGGCCCTCCCAGGCGGCGAGCGCTCGGGCCGCGTCGGCCCGGTCCTGGCCGGCCAGCGCGGCGGCCAGCGTCCAGCCATCGTCGCACGCCTTGGCGGTCCCGGCCGCCGCGTGGGGGCGGACGGCGAACGCCGCGTCGCCGATCAGGCACACCCGGTCATAGGCGATGCGGTCGACCTCGACGTCGAGGATGACCTGGACGAACAGCTCGTCGATGGCGCAGACGACCTCGGCGATCGGAGCCGGGAGCCGGGCTGCGGCGGTGGCGCGGGCCTCGGCCAGGTGGACCGGCGCCACCCGCCCCGGGGGGATCGACAGCTCCCGTGGGGAGCCGTCGACGTCGGTGAGGAGATGGTCCAGGTCGTCCCCCGAGGCGTAGTTGCGGTACCAGACGACGTTGATCAGCCGCCGGTCCCGATCGAGGGAGCCGTCGACGGCCGGTATCGGGTACACGAGGATGTGGCTGTTGGCGTACAGGTAGTAGGTGATGGCGTCGTCGAACACCTGGCGGGTGGCGGCCGACAGCTCGGCCTCGGGGATGACGCCCCGCCACGCCACGTACCCGGCGTAGCGGGGCTGGACGGTCGGGGCGAGGAGGGCTCGGGCCCGGGACCCGATCCCGTCGGCGAACACCGCCAGGTCGGCCTCGGTGGTCGCCCCCGAGGCGAACCGGAGTCGGACGTCGTCCGAACCCTGCTCGACGTCGCGGACCTCGTGGCTGAGGTGGTAGGGCCCACCCTCGACGACCGGGCCGGAACCCGACGGGCTGGGCGCTCGCCAATGATCGAGGAGGTTCCGGTAGACCGTGTTCCACGAGCTGAACCGGTAGCGATGGGGGCTCTCGGTCGCCACCGAACCGTCCCGGCGGAGGTAGCGGATCGCTCCGGTCTCGATGCTGATGTCGTCGAGGGCGAGCCCGGTCCGTTCGACCAGGTAGCGCCCGGTCGTCTCGAGCAGCCCGATCCCGGCCCCCCGTTCGGCCAGCGGCTTCTCCGACCGTTCGTACACGGCGACCCGATGGCCCCCGTCCCGGAGGAGGCAGGCGGCGGTCAAGCCTCCGATCGAGCCACCGACGACGGCGATGTCCAGCCCGGGCATCCCGGCCCCGACGCTACGGCTGACCGAAGGTGGCGATCTTGTCGACCCGGCACTCGAAGAGGACTCGGCGCTCGTCGATCGACGGGTCCCGGAGGCCGTACTCGTCGCCCTCGCCGATGTACTTCTGCCAGATCCGGTTGAGCTGCTCGGTCACCCGGGCTCCCTCGGTGGGGTCGTCCTCGCTGATCTCCCGCTCGACGGTGACCTTGATGCTCAGCCAGTGGTACATGTTGGCCGGGTTCATGATCAGGATCGACACCTGCGGGGTGGACCGGATCCACTCGGTCTTCTTGCGGTGCTCGGCCACGTTGACGAGGACCTTGTCGCCCTCGTAGTCGAACCACATCGGGGTCAGGTTCGGTCGGCCGTCGGCGCCCATGACCGCCATCACGCAAGCCAGCGGCTCGTCCATCAGCTGCTTGTAGATCGGGTCGAGGTCGCTGATCGAGTCGATCGTCTCCTTCGAGCCGACCGTGAACTGGTTGGGCTGGAGCCCGTTGGCGACGTCGAGGAACTTGGCGACGGATACCGGCATGGTGTACCTGCTCAGGGTTGGTGGCCAGGGTCGTATCGGAGCGCGACCCTAGCCGGCCGGTCGGCGTGAGGCAGACCTCAGCCCCGAGTGGCGGCGATCAGGTGGCGGTAGGGCCTCGGATCGATGCGGGCGTCGATCAGGTGGGGGCCGGCTCCGGCGGCGTCCAGGGCGGCGGCCAGCTCGGGCCCGGTGGTCGCCACCGAGGCGGCCAGGCCGTGGCCGCGGGCCACCGCTGCGTAGTCGACCGGTCGGTACCGGACGGCGGCCGGGCCGCCGTGATGGTCCCGCTGCTTGATCTCGATCAGGCTGAGGGCGGCGTCGTTGAACACCACGACCACGATGGGGAGATCGAGCCGGGCGATCGTCTCCAGTTCCGACACGACCATCGACAGTCCCCCATCGCCGGTCAGGGCGACGACGTGATCGTCCGGCCGGGCGAGGGCGGCGCCGATGGCGGCGGGGACGGCGAAGCCCATCGTGGCCAGGCCGTTGGAGATCAGCAGCCCGAATGGCCGGTCGAGGTCCCAGTTGGGCATGACGGCCAGGAAGTGGGCGCCGGCGTCGACGGTGACGGTCCGGGGCGTCGACGGTCGACCGGCGGCCTGGACCCGGTCGACGACCTCGAGGGGCCCGAGCGCCGTGCCGTCACCGGCCGGAGCGTCGTCGGGTCCGACGTCGGCCAGGCGGCGCCGAGCCTCGGCGCGGTGGCGGGCCGCCTCGCCCGGCTCCCACCCCCACCGGCGATCGCCGACCTCGTCGACGATGGCGACCAGCGCCGCCACCGGGTCACCCTCGACGTCGACCGATATCGGGAGGTAGTCGTCGCGCTGGGGTTGGGCCGACAGGCGGACCACCGGCACGTCGAGCGACCACGGGGCCGGGATCGGCTCGACGAGGTCGAGGCCGACCGTCAGCACCAGGTCGGCCCGCTCGAGGACCGGGCGCTCGAGGGCGCCGTTGGTGAACACCCCGGCCGAGATCGGCAGGTCGGTGGGCACCGCGCCGAGGGCCTGGTAGGTCATCAGCACCGGGCATCCCAGCGCGGTGAGGGCCTTCGGGAGGCGATCGGCCGCTCCCGACGCCGGGCCCGACTCCCCGATCGCACGGTGGCGGTGGGCGGCGGCCTCCATCCCGAGAATGACGAGCGGCCGCTCGGCCCGGCCGAGTGCCGCCGCCGCCTCGGCGATCGACCCCGTCCGGGACCGCTCGACCGGCGCCCGGGACGCCTCGACCGCCGGGGCGTGGTCCGGTGTCGGGCGATCGGCCCGGGACGGGTCGACGTCGAGGTGGACCGCCCCGTACGGCCACCTGGTGGCGGCGGCCACCGCGTCGGCCAGGTCGGCCTCGCTCCAGCCGTCGGTCACGGTGATCGACCGCTTGGCGACCGGGGCGAGGAAGGCTCGCTGATCGAACCGCTGGTGGGCCACCCGACCGGCGGCGGCCGCCGGGACCGTGTCGGTGACCGCGGTCAGGGGGAACCGGTCGAGGGTGGCCTGGGCGACGCCGTTGGCCACCGACGCCACCCCGGGGCCCCGGGTGACGACGACCGGCGAGGGTCGGCCGGTCAGCAGGCCGTGGGTGGCCGCCATGATCGCCGTCGCCGTCTCGGTGTGGCCGAGGACGAACCGGACACCGCGGGCGGCGGCGGCCCCGATCAGGTCGAGGTTGGGACCGCCCCCGGGCAGGCCGAAGAGGGTGTCGACCCCGTGGGCCACCACGGCCGCCGCCAGACGGTCGGCCAACGGTGCCTCGGAGGGCGGGTCTGCCACGGGCCGGCCGTCGACGGGCGGGTCCGGGTGGTCGGGGCCTTCGGCCGGCGTGCCCGTCACAGCCGACCGATCGCCTTGGCGTCGAGGTAGGCGTCACCGAGGGCGGTGGCGAAACCGTCGGGCTCCTCGTCGACGACGAGGGTGCCCATCCCCTTCAGCCGGGCCGCCAACCGATCCCGGGCCGCCAGCGACGAGATGGCCGCCGCCCGCAGGAAGGCGCCGTCCTCGTCGGCCGGGGTGTTGGTCGACCAGTAGACGAGGTCCGGGTCCCGGACCGCCGCCACCACGACCACGTGGGTCCGGATGAGCAGGGGCAGGGTGGGGATGAGGAACTGCTCGACCGACTCGGGAACCAGCTCCGTCAGCAGCACCAGGAAGCTCCGGCGCCGATACCGGGACAGGACGTGGGTGACGGCCCGCTCGTAGTTCGATTCGGTCAGGGCCGGTTCGAGATCGAAGAGCCGCTCGCCGATGAGGGCCCGCTGCGATCGACGGTTCGAGGGCTCGATCGTCGTACCGACCGTCTGGTCGAAGGCGAGGAGTCCCATCCGGTCGCCGAGGCCGGTGGCCAGTTCGGCCAGCAGCATCGCCCCGTCCATCGCGTGCTCCATGCGGGGGACGCCCTCGACCCGGCCGGCCATCGTCCGCCCGGCATCGAGCAGGCACAGCACGGTCTGGTTCCGTTCGGCCCGGTAGGTCCGGACGATCGGCCGCTGGCTGCGGGCCGTGGCAGCCCAGTCGATCCGCCGGGTCTCGTCGTCGGGGCCCATCTCCCGGAGGCTGTCGAACTCGGTGCCGCCGCCCCGACCCCGGGCCGATCGGAGGCCGATCTCCAGGATCCGGGCCCGTCGCAGGGACAGCTCGGCCTCCCGAGCCTTACGGAACGGGGGGAGGACCTTGAGGGTGGTCGGGTGGTCCCGTCGGGCCTGCCGGGCCACCAGCCCGAGCGGACCCCGGGTCCGGACGACCAGCTCCCGGGGCTCGAACCGACCCCGGCGGGTGGGGGTGATCGGCACCTCGGTCTCCGACGTTCCCTGGGCGACGAGGTCGAGGGAGACCCGACGGGTCGAGGCCCCCAGTGAGGGGGCCAGCTCGTCGGCCACGAGGACCCGGCGGGACGAACCGACGGGCCGGAGCCGGGTCGGGGTCTCGACGTGCCAGGAGATCGACGACGGCTGGTCGAGCGTCACCGCCACCGGATGGCGGCGGGTCACCGACAGCCGGCGGGGCGATGGGGCGGCGAGCGTGTCGAGCACGGCGATGGCCAGCACCGCCAGGTTGACCCAGAGGAACCGGTTGTCGAGGGTGACGACGCCGAGGTCGGTCCGACCCAGATCGGGCAGGGCCACCAGCAGCGCGGCACCCAGGGCCACCAGCAGGGCCAGCCGGGCCGTCGGCACCGGTCGGGTCACGGAGCGGGAACCTGGGCCAGGATCCCGTCGAGCACCTGGTCGGCGCCGACACCCTCGATCTCCAGTTCGGGGCGGACGACGACCCGGTGCCGCAGCGTCGGCCGCACCATCGTCTTCACCTCATCGGGGGTCACGAACGGCCGGCCGACGAGCCAGGCCCACGCCTTGGCCGTCTTGAGCAGGGCGGTCGCCCCTCGGGGTGACACGCCGAGCGACAGCGACGGCGACTGGCGGGTGGCCCGCACGACCTCGACGACGTAGGCCAGGACCGGCTCCTCGACCGTGATGGCCGCCACCTCGCGGCGGGCCGCCGTCAGGACCTGGGCGTCGGCGATCGCCCCGACCCCGGCGCCGGCCGGATTGTGGGGGTCGAGGCCCCGGTGGTGGCGCCGGAGGACCTCCAGCTCCTGGGGCTGGGTCGGGTAGTCGACCAGCAGCTTGAGGAGGAACCGGTCGAGCTGGGCCTCGGGCAGCGGGTAGGTGCCCTCGTACTCGACCGGGTTCTGGGTGGCGATGACCATGAACGGCTCGGGCAACGGGCGGGGGGTGCCGTCGATCGACACCTGGTGCTCCTCCATCGCCTCGAGCAGGGCGGCCTGGGTCTTGGGCGGGGTCCGGTTGATCTCGTCGGCCAGCATCAGGTTGGTGAAGACCGGCCCGGGCCGGAACCGGAACGAGCCCTGATCGAACATCATCTGGCCGACCACATCGGACGGCATCAGGTCGGGGGTGAACTGGACCCGGGACGCGTCGAGGCTCATCGTCGCCGCCAGCGACTTGACGAGCAGCGTCTTGGCCACGCCGGGGACCCCTTCGAGGAGGACGTGACCATCGGCCAGCAGGGCGCACAGCATGCCGGACATGACCGACTCCTGGCCGACGACGACCTTGGCCACCTCGTCCCGGATGGCGGCGAACCGGCCCCGGAGGTCGGCCGGCGGCTCGTGCGGCTCGTGGTCCTGGTGGTTGGTGACCGTCGGCTCGAAGCCCGACCGCTGGGGCGGTGCCGGCTCGTGGCCGCGCGGGGATGGGGGCGGGTAGTCGCTCACGGGCTGCTCCAGCTACTCGGCACCGGGAGTGTAGGACGGGGCGTCGGGGGTCCGGGCATCGCCGAGCACCGCGGTCGACACCCGATCGATGTCGGCCACCAGCTCGGCCAACTCGGTCCCGCTCGTCGGGGAGGGGCCGGCCAGGGCCCGGTCGACGGTGGCCGGGTCGAGGTCCCGACCATGGGCGGCCAGTCGGGCCAGCTCGGTGTCGGGAAGGTCGGGAGCGACATCGAGGCCCCGTCGGAGCCGGCGGTCGAGGTGGCGGCGGAGGGCCGCGGCGGCGACCCGGTGGCTCCGGGCCCGGCGATGGAGCTCGGCGGTCGCTCGCACCAGCAACGATGCCGGCAGCTCGACCGGCTGGGGCTCGTCGACGGGGCGACCGAACCGGCTGGCCCGCCACAGGGCGTAGAGGGCGAAGGCCAGGACCAGCTGCCAGGTCCCCCAGGCGACGCCGCTGGGGATCAGGTCCTGGATCGACCCCGAGCCGGGCACGACGATCGGCTCGTAGAGGACCACCATCGTCGGGGACCCGGTGCCCGACGGGGGGCCGGCCGGTTCGAGGCTGTCGTCGATGAGGAGCCGGGCGGCCAGGACGGCGTTGTCGGACCGGTCGAGGAACTCGTTGGTCAGCGGTGAGGCGCCCCCGAGGGCGATGACCCGACCGTCGCCCTCGTCATAGACGACGAGGTAGCTCTCGATGTCGCCTCCGAAGCACCACTGGGAGGCGGCCGGGGCGAGGAGCGGGCGGGGGACGACGCCGTCGATGGCGAACAGCTGGATGTCGTCGCCGACCAGTTCGAGTCCCTCCATGGCCGGGATCGTGCAGGTCCCCGACGCCGGAGGGCCATCGCCACCCACCGGCCGTCGATCGCTGGGCGACAGCGGGGAGAACCGGTCGGTGACGATGAGCTGACCACCGCGGCGGACCCACTCGACGAGCTGGTCTCGTTCGTCGAGTGTGAGCCGATCGTCGAGCAGCAGCGCGTGGGAGGCGTCATCGTCGGGGAGCGCGCCCCGCTCGATCGCCACGTCGAACCGTTCGAGGAACAGGATCAGGCCCCGGGTGCCGGAGGGGTCGGTCGAGTCGGGATCGAGGGGGTTCCCCGACACCCGCCGGCCGCCGGCAACCAGGGAGCCGGTGACGAGCACGACGACGGCGAGCACCACCCAGAAGGCGACGCCCCGCCGGTTCACCGGCTGCCCCGGTCGAGGAGGCGGAGGTCGTCGTCGACCATCGCCTTGGCGTCGTCGGGCTCGGCGTCGACCCCGCCGAACCACACCACCTCGTACCGGTCCGAGACCCGATCGAAGACCGGTACCCGCTCGGTGACGCCCTGCTCCCGGTACCGCCGGCGGTGCTCGCCGCTGGTCGTCGACGCCTCGGACGAGAGCCGCTCCGCATCGGCCAGGCCGGTGGTCAGGGCGTGGTAGCGGGCGTGGACGGCGCCGTCCCAGTCGCCGGCCCGCTCGGCCTCCTCGGCCCGGGCCAGCCACTCGGCCCGGGTCCGGCTGACCTCGGTCCTGGTGGTCGGCCCGTCGTCGGACGCGACCCGCTTCTGCCACCCCGGCATCACCCGCCAGGCGAGGTAGACGGCCCCGATCAGCAGCAGCCCGAGGATGACGTACCCCACGAGGTACACGGCCGACCCGCTCCCCCCGGGGGCCCCGCCGCCGGGCAGGTCGAGCGAGCCGAGGAACTCGCCGAGCTCCCGGAAGAACCACTCGGCGGCCTGGACGAGGAGGTTCGGCTCCTCCTCCCGGAACTCGGGACGATCGAGGACCTCGTCGGCGGTGTCCCGGTACTGGTCGACGTCGGCCATCACGGTCCCCCGGTGGTCGCCGGCAGGTCGGCGTCGATCCGTCGTTGCAGGTCGAGGCCCTCGGTCCGGAACCGGATGTCGAGGTAGGTCAGGCACATGGCGGCGGCGTTGACCGGGACGAGGATCAGCGATGCGAGGAGGTTGGTCGCGGCGACCAGGGCCCAGACCTGGTTCGGGGAGAGGAAGGACTGGGCGAGGCCGGGGACGTTGGAGATGGCGCCGGCCACCCCGAGCTGGACCAGGCCGAGGAGGAGGATGACGCCGAGCACCGACCCGGCCCGACGGCGGACCAGCGACCAGGACCGCCTGATGGCGGCGATCGGTCCCAGCCCCTCGACGGCGATGACCGGCGACGTGAGCGAGCTGGCGACCACGACGATGACGCCGGGCACGACGAGCAGCACGAAACCGATCGCTTCCAGCGCATGGATCACGACGAACGCGGCGAGGATCGTGGGTGATCGGCGGGCGGTGAGGGCCAACGCCCCGAGCGCGGTGTGGTCCCGACCGGTGAGCCAGCCGCCGACGACGTGGGACACCGCCACGCCGGCCACCGCCGTCACCAGCAAGCTCAGCAGGCTGGCCACCGCGTAGGTCGAGCTGAACACGTTGACCCCTACGAGCAGCGGGAACGCCGAACCGCCGACACCGCCGGCGTCGAGCACGGCGCTCCGCACCGCCCACGCCTCGAACAACCCGAGGGGGACGACGAGCCCGGCCACGATGGCCACGATCTGCTGGGGTCGCTGCCGCAGGGCGGCGAACGCCCCGTCGAGGAGGTCGATGACCCCGAGAGGGGTGTCGGCGATCGGTTCGGCCCGCACCATCGCCCGACATTCTCACCCGCAATCGCCGCCATTGCAGCGCAGGCCCCCAAACTGGTCGTCGATGGTCACCGACGACCCGGAGCCCACGCCGTTCCGATCCGAGACCTATGGCGAGTCGTTCGCCGACGTCTACGACGACTGGTACCGGGACGTGACCGACGCCGAGGCGACGGCACGGTTCGTCGCCGCCCGGGCCGGCGGTCGACCGGTGCTGGAGCTCGGGGTGGGGACCGGGCGCCTGGCCCGGCCGCTCCTCGATCGGGGCGTGACCGTGGTCGGGGTCGACGTCTCGGCGTCCATGCTGGCCCGGTGCCGTGGGGCGTCCGATCGCTCCCCGGCCGCCCTCCACCTCGTCCGGGCCGACATGACCGCCCTGCCGATCCGAGCGCCCGGCCGGGGCTTCGGGGCGGTCCTGATCGGGTTCAACACGCTGTTCAACGTCGACAACGAGCCCGGCCAGCGCACGGTCTTCGAGCAGGTTGCCTCGCTGGTGACCTCGGATGGTGTCATCGTCGTCGAGACCTCCGACCTCGCCCTCGACGGCGCCGCCGGATCGTCGGTCGAGGTCGGACGACGGCATCGGTCGGGGCTCACGGTCGTGGCCTGCACGGTCGATCCGGCGGCCCAGACGATCGCCGGCCAGCACGTGGACATCGGCGACCACGGCGTCCGCAAGCGGCCGTGGCGGGTGCGATGGTCGACCCCCGACCAGCTCGACCGGTACGCCGCGGCGGCCGGCCTCGGCCTCGTCGAGCGGTATGCCGACTGGGAGGAGCGCCCGATCACCCCGGCGATCGACGCGACGATCTCGGTCTATCGCCGTCGCCGGTGACCAGACCCCGCCGCAGCGCCTACCGGGACCGTCCGCCGACGGGGCGGCGACGGACCTGGAGGGCCAACCAGGCGGCGCTGAGCCCGGCGACGAGCCCCCCGGCATAGGACCAGATCGACACCGAGGGGGCCAGCACGCCGAGCAGGACGCTCAGGCCGGCCACGCCGATCGCCGGGGTCTGGGCCAGGGAGCCGCCGCGCCGGGCGGTCAGCAGCGCTGCCGCCGCCACCAGCGCCAGGACGGGACCGGTGGCCCCGAGGTGGACGGCGTTGGGGTCGAACACCAGCACGGCGGCCGCGCCACCGAGGAGTCCGGCGCCGTACACCGCGGCGGTCGCGACCGGGCCGAGCGTCGACTCGACCTCCTGCCCGACCAGCCACAGCACCGCCATCGTCGTGATGAGGTGGAACAGGCCGAGGTGGACGAATCCCGAGGTGGCGATCCGCCAGAACTCGCCGTCGGTGACGGCCGGGCCGAACAGGGCGGCCTCGGCGGCGAGGCGACCGGGCAACCGGGCCAGGAGCGATCCGATGACGGTCACGGCGATCAGGGCGGTGGTGACCGGGGGACGGCGGTTGGCGAGATCACGGGGCCGGATGACCCGCTGGGATCCTTCCCTCACGCACGATGGACAGTGGAATCCGACCGAGGCCGACGACATGCACGAGCTGCAGATCGGGCGCTCGCACCGCTGGCAGGCCACCGACGCCCGCAGATCATCGTGTCGATAGCACGTCGTGTCGTCGTCCAGCACCGTCTCGAACGGTAACCGGGAGCGGTGAAAGGGGGCCGAAACGGACCCCGGATCGGCCGGGGCGGGAGCCGGCCCCCACCGGTGTCTCAGAGGGAGACGGCGGTGCCCTCGTCGGCCCCCAACAGGGCCTCGCCGACGTGCTGGACCGAGGTGACCCCGTCGACCCGCTGCTTCAGGATGCGCTCCAGCCCTTCCTTCAGGGTCTGCGACGACGCTGGGCAGGTGATGCAGGCACCGACCAGCTCCACCGACACGACGCCGGTCTCGGCGTCGACACCCTTGAGGTAGATGTCGCCCTGGTCGGCCTGGATCGCGGGCCGGATGATCTTGATCACCTCGGCCACCCGGTCCTCCAGGGAGGGCGAGGTGGTGTCGCTCGTCGTGTCGGAGGACGTGGTTCCGTCGGCCAACTGGGCACTCCTTCTGGGTTCCGTCAATCCCAGGATAGGGCTCTAGCCTGAAGACCATGACCTCGAGCCCGACGCTGGCCCTCCCGGCTCCGGCCGGGCTGTTGGCTCACCAGGGCGGGTGGGACGAGATCCTGCTCGTGGTCGGGCCGCTGGCCCTGGTCGGGTTGGCCCTGTGGATCGCCAACCGGCGGGTGAGCGCCCAGCTCGATCAGGACCGGTCCGAGCTCCAAGACTGAATGACCAGGCTCACCACCACCCACACCGTCGACGCCGACGGTCTGGCCGGCTTGCGCCAGCCCCGCGCCGACCTGCTCGTCGAGCGAGCGGACGGTGCCGACCGGTGGGTGGTCGACGAGGGTCCGTTCCGGTCCTACGAGCGGAGCCTGAGCGTCCGCCCGACCGGCACCGACCACCACGAGGTGACCGAGGTCATCGACTACCGGCTGGCCATCCCCCTGTGGGGTCCGTTGTTCCAGCCCCTGATGCGGCGGGCGTTGCGCTCGACCGAACGTCGACCCCGGAGCCGGTGGTGGTGGCCCCGGGAGGTGGTGACCGAGCAGACGGCGACCCTCGTCGCCGTGCTGGTGCTGGTCAGCCTGATGACCGGCTACCTCGGCGTGGTGATCAGCCAGACGATCACCTTCGCCGCCCGGGACTTCGGAAGCGGCGACTCGGCGGTGGCCAACACGCTGGCCTTCACCCGTATCGGGGTTCTGGTGGCGGTGGTGTTCCTCCACCGGGCCGACCGGGTGGGTCGCCGTCCCCTGGTCGTCGGCTTCGCCCTCGGTGCCATCGCCTTCACCGCCGTCGGGGCCCTGGCACCCGACCTGACCGTGCTCGGCGTGCTCCAGGCGATCGCCCGGGGCCTGACGACGGGACTGATCACCCTCCTCGTGCTGGCCACGACCGAGGAGGTGCCGGCCGGGGTCCGAGCCTTCACCATCAGCCTGATCAGCATCGCCGCCGCCCTCGGGGCCGGCATGGTCGTCTGGGTGGTGCCGATCGACGATGTGATCCCCAGCGGTTGGCGGGTGGTGTACCTGGTGCCGTTGCTGTTCCTGGGGCCGTTGTGGTGGGTGGCCCGAACCATGCCGGAGACCCGCCGGTTCGCCGCCGCGGTCGAGACCGGGGCGCCGGCGGTGATCGACTGGCGACGGTTCACCCTGCTCGGGACGTCGGCCTTCCTCAGCGGGGTGTTCCTCTCCCCTGCATCGCAGCTCCGGGGTGAGTTCCTCCGCGACGACCTGGGCTACTCGGCTTCGTTGGTCAGCCTGTTCCAGGTCGTGACCTCGACCCCGGCCGGGCCGGCCATCGTCGCCGCCGGCGTGGCGGCCGACCGGTTCGGGCGCAAGGTGATCGGGTCGACCGGCCTGGCCGTCGGGGCGGTCATGCTGGCGGTCTCCTACCAGCTGGGCGGAACCGGGCTGTGGGTGACCGGGGCGCTGGGGATCATCCTCACCGGCGCCGCCATCCCCGCCACCCGCGGGTACCAGACCGAGCTGTTCCCGACCCGGACCCGGGCCAAGGTGGGAGGGCTCCTCGACATCGTCGGGGTTGCCGGGAGCGCGGTGGGGCTCGTCGCCGTCGGGTGGCTGGTCGGACGGGGCCTGGCGTTGGGCGACGCGATCGGCTCGATGATCTGGGCTGCGCTGCTGGTGGCGGCGGCCATCTTGTTCCTCTTCCCCGAGACGGCGGCCGTCGAGCTGGAGGAGTTCAACCCCGACGATCCGACCCTCGACCGGGAACGCCGGTCCGGCGGGGCGGACGGGGGCGACCGGTCGGACGGGGAGCGACGGTCAGGACGCGAGCAGGATCCGGCGGGCCTCGGTCAGCTCGGCGATCCGTGACGCCGCCTCGACCGACTCGCCACCGTGGTCGGGGTGGGCCTCCCGGAGCAGGGCCCGGAACCGTCGCTGAACGACTCGTTTGTTCGGCCCGTCGCCCGGGTCGCCGTCGATCTCCAACACCTCCATGGCCCACGCCACCGGATCGTTCCAGGCCCGCAGGTCGGCCAGCTCGGCGGTCCGGCCGCCCATGACCGAGGAGATGAACCGGGCATCGACATCGCCGCCCCAGACCAGCGAGCCGAGGATGGCGTCGAAGATCGAGGGTCGAACCTCGATCGGGAGCGACCCCGCGGCGTAGATGGCACCGAGGGCGAGCTGGACCGGGCGGCCGAGCTCGTCTTCGAACTCGAAGCCGAGGGCCCCGTCGGTGGCGACCAGCCGTTGCTGGCTCAACGTGAGGCCGACCCGGTCGGTCTGGAACCGGTGCCGGACGACGGGCTGCACCACCCGCCCACCGGCGGCCAGCGTCTCGATCACCCCGACGAGGTCCTCCCGGAGCTCGGGCTCGACCTTGGGGGCGTTGTGGGCAACGATCCCGGCCAGCAGGACGCCACCGGCCCCCGGAGCCGGGTCGACCGGGAGGTTCCGCAGCCCCAACGCCACCCGCCGGGTCGGGGCGATCGGGCGGGAGTGGAAGATCTCGAGCTCGGCCACTATCACAGAAGGGCCAATGTAACCCTTGTCCCCTCCGAGCGGCGCACCCGGGGACCCCAGCCACCGAGGTCCGTACACCCGTGCCCGACGACACCCCACCATCCTCCCCCGGTCGCCCGTTCGACCTCGACGCCTTCCGGGTCGCCCCCGGGACCACGGTCGACCTGTCGAAGGTCGACACCCGGGCCACACCGTTCTGGGACGCCGACGACAAGGACGAGGCCCGGGAGCACCTCCTCGTCCTCAACGACCGGTTGGAAACCCTGCAGGAGCTCCTGTGGGCCCAGGGCACCGAACGGATCCTGGTGGTGCTCCAGGCGATGGACGCCGGGGGGAAGGACGGCACGATCCGCCGCGTGCTCGAGGGGGTGAACCCGTCGGGGGTCCGGGTGGCGGCGTTCAAGCGGCCAAGCACCGCCGAGCTGGCCCGCGACTACCTGTGGCGGGCCCACAAGCAGGTCCCGGCCGACGGTGAGATGGTCATCTTCAACCGGAGCCACTACGAGGACGTGTTGATCGTCCGGGTCCAGGATCTGGTCCCGAAGAAGCGGTGGTCGAAGCGGTACGAGCACATCGTGGCCTTCGAGCAGATGCTGGCCGACGAGGGCACGACGATCATCAAGCTGTTCCTCCACATCTCGAAGGACGAGCAGCGGGAACGGCTCCAGGCCCGGCTCGACGAGCCCGACAAGAACTGGAAGTTCGACGAGGGCGACCTGGAGCAGCGGGCCCACTGGGACGACTACATGCGGGCGTTCGAGGACGCCATCGCCGCCACCAGCACCAAGGCGGCCCCGTGGTTCATCGTCCCCGCCGACCGCAAGTGGTACCGGAACCTCGTCGTGTCGGAGATCCTGATCCAGACCCTGGAGGGCCTGGACATGTCGTACCCGCCGGCCGACCCGGACCTGGCGTCGATCGTGATCGAGTAGACCGGCGAAGGGTCAGGCGTCTTCAGCCGTGCGGCGGCCCATGAACAGCAGGAACACCCCGCCGATGACCCCGAACACGGTGGCGAACCACAGGATGTAGCTCAGCGTGCCGCCGATCAGGGGGACGCCGCCGACGAGATAGCGCCCGAAGAACGCCATCACCGCGAGGACCAACAATGCGCTACCCGGTCTCATCAGGAGGCTCATGGCGACCGCCCTTTTCCCTGCCACAGCAGTACGGTTCGTGAACCACCACCCTACACGCAACCGGTGAGCGGAGGGATCGCGACCATGGCCCAACCCCTACCCGAGATCAGCCCGGCGGCCTGGGAGCACCCGACCGACCGCGCCGCTCTGGCCGCCCTCCAGACCATCCCCGGGTTCGACACCGTGCTCCGCAAGGTGATCGGGATGCTCGGCGAGCGCAACATCCGGATCAACTACCAGGCCCAGGCCATCCGGGTCGGCCCGTCCCAGTACCCGGATCTCCACGAGCTCCTGATCGAGACGTGCCGGATCCTCGACACCGACGTCCCCCCGCTCTACGTGTCCCAGACCCCGCTGGTCAACGCCGGTGCGGTGGGCGTCGACCGGCCCTTCATCGTGCTCAACAGCTCCCTGATCGAGATCATGGACGCCGGCCAGGTCTCGTTCGTCCTGGGCCACGAGGTGGCCCACATCATGAGCGAGCACGCCCTCTACCGGACGCTGCTGTTCCTCCTGCTCGACTTCGCCCGGCCGCTGGTGCCGGTGCTGGGGGCGGCGGCCACCCTGCCGATCACGTTGGCCCTGCTGGAATGGCACCGCAAGGCCGAGATCTCCTGTGACCGGGCCGGTCTGCTCACCGTCCAGGATCACGACGTGGCGGTCGGGGCGCTCGGGACGATGGCCGGCGGGATCCGGGGACGGGAGGGCCAGATCGACAACGCGGCCCTGGTCGAGCAGTCGAACGAGTACCTCGACGCCCAGGGCCTCGACGTCTTCTACAAGTTCATGTCGACGATCGGCCGGACCCACCCGTTCCCCGTGATCCGGGTCGCCGAGCTGAACACGTTCGTCGCCACCGGGCACTACGGCCAGATCGTCGACGACGGGCACTACGTCCGCCGGGGTCAGGAGCCGCCGGTGGTCGACGACCTCGACGCCGCCCGCCAGGGGTTCTCCGACTCGGCCCAGAAGGTGTTCACCGACGCCGACACCTACGTGGCCGACACGCTGAACCGGTGGGCCCGCACGTTCCGGCGCCCCACCGACTCGACCGGCGACGATCGCTGACCGGGCCGGCGGCCGTCACCGGCCGTTTGTCGACCAGTGCCAGGGCTCGCTCGGCAGGTTCTGGAGGCCGTAGCGGGCGGCGTTGGCGACGAGCCAGTTCCAGCAGGGGCCGGACCGCGACCGGATCAACGTGCCGCTGCAGGTGAAGTCGATGGCCAGGCCCTGCTCGTGCATCGACCGGCCCGGCCGGGCGGTCGGGGGGCGGCACTGGCTGGCCGGCATCTCATAGATGGCGTAGTTGCTGGTCCCGCAGTTGTTCCGACGGACGGCGATCTGGGCCTCGGGACTGCGGTACCCGCCGCCGGCGAGGTTGACCCCGTCGGCCGCCGAGTCTTCGAGGAGCCGACGGATGTCGTCGACGATGGCCACGTTGACGTCGATGCCGTTGCCGGCGTAGGCGATGTCGTCGGGGCCGGTGACCGGTGGCGGGTTGACCGGGGTCGATGGCGGCTCGGGCGATCCCGAGGCCAGCTCGTCGGCCAGCTCCTGCTCGGCTGCGCTGTCGCCGTCGAGCTCTTCGCCGAGGGCGGCCAGCGCCTGGCGTTCGGCCAGCAGGTGGTCGAGGCGGTCTTCGGCGGCGTCGATCGCCGCCTGCTGGGCTTCCTGGTCGCTCTCGAGGGCAGCCAACCGCTCCTGGGCCTCGAGCCGGAGCGCCTCGGCGGCGTCGACGGCGTCCAGCGCCTCGTCCCGGCGGATCTCCAGGTCCTGCCGCCCCGCCCGCAGCTCGGCGACCAGGTCGCGGTCGGTCTGGGTCGCCTGGGCGAGCAGCTCCTGGCGGCGGATGATGTCGTTGGGGTCGTCTTCCCAGGCGATCGCTGCCTCGTCGCCGGCGTCGGCCATGAACGTGTCGATCGCCTGTTCGGCGAGGCGGATCTCGAGGTCGAGGAGCGCCTCCTCGGCCAGCTCGACCTCCTCGTTGAGGATCTCGACCAGTTCCTCGGTGATCTCGAGCTGTTCCTGGGCGTACGCCACCCGGGCGGCCTGGGCGTCGACCCGCTCCTGGAGGGTCCGCAGCGAGTCGGTGATCTCCGACAGCTCCGCCGAGGCGGCGTCGACCAGTCGGGCGTTCTCCGCCTCCGCGGCTTCGAGGCGCTCCCGCTCGGCCTGGAGCTCCTCGGCGGTCGGCTCGTCGGTGCCGGTCTGGGCCTCGCCGGGCAGGGTTCCGAGCATCAGCAGGAGCACGGTGGCGATGATCGCCAACCGGCTCCCGGGCCGCAGGCTGGCGCGACCAAACCGCGCGGTGCCCGCCCTCGTCTCTTCCGCCTTTGACATCATTTCGTCACATAACGTAGACGGAGATCGACCGTGACCCACCGACAGGTGGCCAAAATCTTGATGACCCGCGCTGAAGCTCCTGGTCAGAACGGTGGGCCAGATGCCCGGGTGGCCATGATCGACCGCAGTTTCTCCGGATTGACGATGGCGTTGATCGTCCGGATCCCGTCGGCCACGATGCCCAGGGCGACCAGGGTCAGCGGCTGCTCGCCGGCCATGACCAGGATCGCCGGCTCGTTGTTGACCCGGTGGATCTCGATGACGAGGTCGTCGCCGACGTCGGTCACGGTCCGCTGGCCGAGGTTGGCCAGGAGGCGGGCCACCCGCTCCACGCCGACGATCGGGTGGCGGGCCGCCCGATGCTCCGGGCCGCCGTCGCTGACGTGGACGACGTCGGCGGTGAGCATGGCCTCGACCGCCTTGACGTCACCGACGCTGACCGCGGCCAGGAACCGGTCGACCCGTTCGGCCTCCTCCTCGGGCCGGACCCGCTCGGCGGCCGGAATCGTGACCAGCCCGGCCTCGGGCCCCGATGAGGCCTTGAGCCTCGCCCGGGCCCGGGAGGCGATCTGACGGCAGCTCGACTCCTCCCGGCCGACGATGGGGGCGATCTCGGCGTAGGAGTAGTCGAACACCTCGTGGAGGAGGTGGACCGCCCGCTGGAGCGGGTTGAGCGACTCCAGCAGGTGGAGGTACCCGAGGGTCACCGACTGGTCGAGCTCGACCAGGTCGGCCGGGTCGTTCGGATCGGCGGTCATGACCGGCTCTGGCAACCAGGGACCGACGTACACCTCCCGCCGCTTCTGGGCCGAGCCGAGCCGATCCATCGCCCGCCGGGTCACCATCGTCGTCAGGTAGGCCTCGGGGTTGACCACCGCCGTGGTGTCGGTCCGCAACCACCGCTCGAAGGTGTCCTGGACGACGTCCTCGGCGTCGGCCATCGACCCCAACATCCGGTAGGCGACGGCCAGAAGCCGATGGCGGAACCCGTCGAACAGGTGCCGGGGGTCATCACTCACGACGTCGAGCCTGCCAAAGCGGCGGCCACGCCGTCGACCGCGGCCGCTGCGCTGGCCGCCGAGGCGTCGGCCAGCAACCCGACCGGCCCCACCCAGTCGCCGGCGACGAAGGCGCCGTCGAGCTCAGGCACCGTTGCCGTCGGCCGTCCGGCCAGCCCCCCCTGGGAAGCCAGCGGCATCCCCCAGGCGACGGTGAGGCGGTGCAGGTACCGCTCCATCACGACATCGTCGAGGTCGATCCCGGCCCGGCGGGCGTGATCGACGAGGACCGCCCGGTTGGCCCGGTGGTCCTCGGCCTGATCGTCGTCGGCCGCCGGGGGCAGGTATCGGGCGAGGGTCATCAACGACCGCCCCTGGGGGGCGAGGCCGGCCGCCACCGAGTGGAGCGAGGCGTAGAGCCGGGTGTCGAGCCCGATCACGGTCGGGGTCGGGGGCGCGGTCGCCAGGCCGAGGTCGAGCACCGACGCCTGGACCGGCGGCCCGGCCCGGTCGGCCAGGTCGGTCCCCAGCAGCCGGTCGGCAGCCCGCGGCGACCCGACGGCGACGATGATCGTCGGGCTGGTGGTCTCCCCCTGGTCGGTGACGACCGTCCACCCGGCACCCCGTCGCTCCACCGACTGGACGGTGGCGTGGACGTGGTCGACGAGGCCGGTTCCGGCACCGTGCTTGTCGAGGGCGTCGACGATCTGCTGCCAGCCGCCGTCGAGGTACCGGACACCGGGCCCGGCCCCCATGGCCAGGTTGGTCACCGCGGCGTCGGCGCTGGTCAGGGAGTCGGCCCGGTTGTAGGTGGTGAGGCTGATCAGACCGCCGAGGACGGTCCGCAGGCCCTCGCTGGGGGCGACGTCGTCGAGCCACTCGGCCACCGACACCGAGCCGAGGCGGTCGGTGGCGATGCGGGGCAGGCGGGCGAAGAGGCCGACGAGGCGGGCCTTCTCCCCCGCGCTCAACAACGACGTCCGGGCCATCGACACCGGCCCTTGGGGGAGCAGGTCGATCCGGTCGCCGATCGTGCCCAGCGCCCCCCGGGTCGACGGCTTGGCGCCGGTGGGGCGGACGCCGAGGCGTCGCAGCTGACGGTCGAGAGGGCCGCCCTGGTAGACGGCGTGGGGGCCGTGGTTCAGCCGGAAGCCGTCGTGGTCGAGGGTCCCGGCCCGGCCGCCGAGATCGGTCCGACGCTCATGGAGACGGACCGAGATCCCCCGTTCGGCGGCCAGGGCGGCGGCCAGCAGGCCGCCGATCCCCCCTCCGATGATCTGGACCTCGGGCTGGTGGTCGGTGGTGTGTCGCATCGTGCGCTCCTCGTCGGTTGACGTGTTCCGTCACCCCTTCGACGAGACAGGGCCCCCGAACGCGCCACCGACTAGCGTCGACGCTCATGACGATCTACGAGAAGCGGACCTATGACGTCACCGTCGGGAAGATGCCGGAGCTGATCGGCCACTACCGTGACGCCGGTTGGCCGGCCCTGGAGGCCGGTGGCTTCTCGGCCAACCTCGTCGGCTACTTCGTCTCCGACACCGGTCAGCTCAACCAGCTCGTCCACCTGTGGCGCTTCGATGACGACGCCGCTCGGCGGGACTTCTGGAAGCGGCTCTTCGCCGACGACGACTTCATGGCCTTCGCCGCCAAGATCCGTCCCCTGATCGCCAGCCAGGAGAACCAGCTCCTCAACCCCGCACCGTGGGGCCCGACGCCCTGACGAAGCCTGTCAGCGGCCGAGACCGCCGTGGACGTCGTAGGTGATGGCCAGCCCTCCGTCGTCGGCGGGGTGGGCCTGGCAGCTGAGGATGTAGCCGTCGGCCAGCTCCTCGGCGGTGAGGGCGTAGTTCTTCGCCATCGACACCTCGCCCTCGACGACCCGTGCCTTGCAGGTGGCGCACATACCGCCCTTGCAGGCGAAGGGCACGTCGGACCGGACCGTCCGGGCGTGATCGAGCAGCGACGGCCCGTCGGGGTCGACCTGCATCACCGAGGTCCGGCCGTCGAGGGTGAAGCGGACCTCGGTCCAGCCCTCGGCCGGGCTGTCCGGGGCCGCGGCCGGCGGGATCCGCTGGTCGAAGAACAGCTCGGAGCCGATCCGGTCGCTGGCGACCCCGAGGTCGGTCAGGGTGGCGGTGGCGGTCTCGACCAGGTCGAGCGGGCCGCAGAGGTACCACCGGTCGACGGCGGCGACGTCGATCAGGGATGCGGCCAGCGACCGGAGTTTGGCCCCGTCGATCCGGCCCTCGAACAGCGGGACCTGGTGCGTCTCCCGGCTGAGGACGTGGATCACCTGGAGCCGGGTCGGGTACCGGTTCTTCAGGTCTTCGATGTCTTCGTGGAACATGATCGACCGGGTGGTCCGGTTGCCGTAGAGGAGGGTCACCTCGCTCCCCGGCTCATCCCGCAGCAGGGTGGTGATCATCGACAGGATCGGCGTGATCCCCGAGCCGGCGGCGATCATGACGTGTCGCCGGGGCTCGTCGAGGTCCGGGGCGGCGGTGAACTCGCCGATCGGCGCCATGACGTCGAGCACGTCGCCGGCCGCCAGCTCGGTGGTGGCCCAGGTTGAGAAGGCCCCGTCGGGGATCCGCTTGACCCCGATGCGGAGCCGACCGTTGCCCGGTGGGGTGCAGATCGAGTACGACCGTCGGACGTCGACCCCGGCCAACTCGGCCCGGACGACGACGTGCTGCCCGGGGACGTGGCGGAACCTCTCCCGGAGGTCGGCCGGCACGTCGAAGGTGATGCTGACCGACTCGTCGGTCTCGGGCCGGACCTCGGTCACGGTCAGGGGGTGGAACTCGACGGCCATCACAGCTCCTTGACGTGGTCGAAGGGTTCGGCACAGGCCCGGCACCGGCGAAGGGCCTTGCAGGCGGTCGATCCGAAGGCCGACACCTCGACGGTGTCGGCGCTCCCGCACCGGGGGCAGGCGATCGGCCGGGCCCCGAGGGTGACCGGCACCGGACCGCCGGCGGGCACCGGCCGGGGCGGGGCGATCCCGGCGTCGCGGAGCTTCCGATGGCCGTCGGCGGTGATCCAGTCGGTCGTCCAGGCGGGGGCGAACGAGCGGACGATCCGGACCCGGTCACAGCCCGCCCGTTCCAGGGCGGTCCGGATGTCGTCCTCGATGACCTCGACCGCCGGGCAACCGGAGTAGGTGGGGGTCACGGTCGCCACGACGGTGCCGTCCTCGACGACCACCGAACGGAGGATGCCCAGGTCGGCGACGGTCAGGGGCGGGAGCTCGGGGTCGCACACCGATCCGGCCACCCGCCACAGCTCGTCGAGCTCGGCCGGGGCCTGGTCGGTCACCACGACGCCCCCGGGTGGGCCCGGTGCAGCCACTGCATCTCGGGGAGGAGGTGGCCGAGGTGGGCGGTGTGGAACCCGGTCCGCCCGCCCAGCCGCTGGTAGGGGTCGGATGGGGCGGTGAGCTTGGCTCGGGCCAGGACGTCGGCCACGGTGGCGTCGAACGAGGTCCTGACCGTGGCCAGGTCGGGGATGACACCGGCCGCCGCCAGCTCGTCCTCCACCTCGTCGGTGGCGAACAGGTCGCCGGTGAAGCGCCACAGGGCGTCGACGGCGGCCTGGGTTCGGGTGTGGCTCTCGGGGGTGCCGTCGCCGAGGGTGACCACCCAGCCCGACGAGCGGTCGAGGTGGTAGGACGCTTCTTTGGCCGCCTTGGCGGCGATGCCGGCCAGCCGCTCGTCGGCCCCGGCCGCCAGGCCCTGGTAGAGCGGCAGCTGGTAGGCGTCGACGAAGAGCTGACGGACCATCGTGTGGGCGAAGTCGCCGTTGGGCTGCTCGACCAGCACCGCGTTGAGGAACTCCCGCTCGGAGCGGAGCATGGCGTAGTCGTCCTCGCTGTGATGGTGGGGGTCGAGTTCGGTGGCGTAGCCGTACAGGTTGCGGGCCTGGCCGAGGTGGTCGAGGGCGACGTTGGCGATGGCGATGTCCTCCTCGAGGTCGGGCATGCCGGCGATCAGCTCACCGAGCCGTTGGGCGAGGACGAGGTTGTCGTCGGCCAGACGCACCACGTAGGTCAGCAGCGTGGGTGGGGTCGGGGCCGGGTTCGGGGGTGGGGTCGGGGTCGGCGGGGCGGCGCTCACATGTGCCCCACGTCGTCGGGGATCTCGTAGAACGTCGGGTGGCGGTACGGCTTGTCGGAGTCGAACCACGGTTCCCGATCGTCGGGGTCGCTGGCGAAGATGGATTCGGAGGGGACCACCCACACGCTGACCCCCTCGGCCCGGCGGGTGTAGACATCGCGGGCGTTGCGGGCCGCGGTCGCGGCGTCGGGGGCGTGAAGGCTGCCGCAGTGGACGTGGTTCAGGCCCCGGTCGGCCCGCACGAAGACCTCCCACAGGGGATGGCCGCCGGTCGTGCCGGCCACGTCGACCGGTGCCTCACCTTCGATCGGGGGTACCTCGTAGCTCATCGTCCGCCCTCCTCGGCGGCGGCGATGGCCTGGCGGCGGGCGGCGTGGGCGGTCGCCGCCTCCCGCACCCAGGCCCCGTCCTCCCAGGCCCGGACCTTGTTGGCGATCCGTTCCCGGTTCGAGGGGCCGTCACCCTTGACCACCCGCCAGAAGTCGTCCCAGTCGATCTCCCCGAAGTCGTAGTGCTCCCGGTCGGGGTTCCACCGCAGGTCGGGGTCGGGGAGGTGGAGGCCGAGGTGCTCGGCCTGGGGCACGGTCATGTCGACGAACTTCTGGCGGAGCTCGTCGTTGGTCTCCCGCTTGATCTTCCACGCCACCGCCTGCTCGGTGTGGGTCGATTCGGCGTCGGGGGGACCGAACATGGCGAGCGACGGCCACCACCAGCGATCGAGGGCGTCCTGGGCCATGTCCCGCTGGGCGTCGGTCCCCGAGCAGAGCGTCAACATGATCTCGTAGCCCTGCCGCTGGTGGAACGACTCCTCCTTGCAGATCCGGACCATGGCCCGGGCGTAGGGGCCGTAGGAGGTACGGGTGAGCATGACCTGGTTGGTGATCGCCGCCCCGTCGACCAGCCACCCGATGGCCCCGATGTCGGCCCAGGACAGGGTCGGGTAGTTGAAGATCGAGGAGTACTTCTGGCGGCCGCTGTGGAGCAGGTCGTTGAGCTCGTCCCGGGAGATGCCGAGGGTCTCGGCCGCCGAGTACAGGTAGAGGCCATGGCCGGCCTCGTCCTGGACCTTGGCCATGAGGATCGCCTTGCGTCGCAGCGACGGGGCCCGGGTGATCCAGTTGCCCTCGGGCTGCTGGCCGATGACCTCGGAGTGGGCGTGCTGGGCGATCTGGCGGATCATCGTCTTGCGGTAGGCGTCGGGCATCCAGTCCCGGGGCTCGATCTTCTCGTCGGCGTCGAGGAGCGCATCGAACCGGGCCTGCCCCTCGGCGTCGGGATCGGCGCCGGAGCGGACGTCGGGGTCGGTCACGGTCATGGGGCCTCCTGGGGAGCGAAGCGGGTGGTGTGCGGGGGTCGGAGGGATTCGATCGACAGCTCGGTGGCGCCGTCGACCCACCGCCAGGACGGGTCGGCCAGCACCGGGTAGGCGGCGGCTGCCAGCTGGCGGGCCCGGTGCCCGACCCAGTCGGGGCCGAGGACCTCGGTCGGCAGGTCGGGGTCCCGGAGCCGGGCCCGGCGGAGGTCGTGGACCAGCATCGTGCGGAGGGCGAAGGCTTCGACCCCGTCCACGTCGGCCAGCGGGGCGGCCTCGAGCCACCGGTACCGGGCGACGAACTCGCCGTAGGTCTCCTCCGCCGCCGTCAGCCCGGAGCCGTCGCGGAACGGGCCCGAGCTGGAGAGGGGGGCCACGTCGTCGAAGGTGGCCGAGGCGATCAATGGCTCGAACGTGATGGCGAGATGCTCGACGAGCTGACGGGTCTGCTCGACTTCGGCGGCGGGGGCGGCGTAGACGGTGCGGTCCAGCGCAGCGAAGCCCCGCCAGCGGAGATGGCGAACCAGCTCCCGGTGGCCGTCGTCGCTCTGCTCGCCGGCGGGGAGGAACACCAGGGTCCACCGGCCGTCCCACGACCGGTCGGCGGCCGACGAGCCCGCCGCCTGGTAGATGCGGGCATCGGCCTCGGCGAAGGAATCTCGGCCGAAGGGAGTCAGCGAGTATCGGCTCCGGCGACCGACCCGCTCGCTGACGACCCAGCCTTCGCCGGCCAGCCGCGACATCGAGGTTCGCACCAGGCGCTCGTTGAACCCGAACGGCTCGGCCAGGCAGAACAGGTCGGCCAGCCAGACCGTCCCCCCGAGCGGGGCCACCGTGTCACCGAAGATCGTGGCCAACACCGAGCGGGCCGAGCTTCCCGTGGTCCCGCCCCAGGCGAGGGCCCGGTCGGCGACCGAGGGAGCCCCGTGGCCCTCGACCGGCATCTCGACATCGATTCCCAGCGACATGTCGCTATCGTACGCCAATGCGACACAAAATGTAAAGCTCGACGCCTAGCCCTTGTGTCAGGTCTTGTGTCAGGTCTTGTGTCAGGTCTGCCCGCCCCGGTCTGCGGTTTCAGGGACCAACGAGGCTCTGTTCGCTTTATAGTCGTTGTTGACGCTCGTCTGGGTTCTTGGCGGCCGGCCTGGATGGCAGTGGGGAGTGTGGCCACCCGTCGCAATCGAGCTGTCCGAGCTGTGCGAGGT
The DNA here is from genome assembly GCA_965262175.1 of Acidimicrobiales bacterium. Taxonomy (GTDB): domain Bacteria; phylum Actinomycetota; class Acidimicrobiia; order Acidimicrobiales; family SZUA-35; genus CADEDH01. The sequence goes on from CBDHES010000002.1 coordinate 1,338,927, forward strand.
GTTTGCATGGGTGCTCACCGGTTGGTGGCCGTGTGGTTGGTCGTTGTGTTGGCGGTGGTCGCGGGGTGTTCGAGCGATGGCGGCGCTGCGTCGTCGACATCGTCGTCCACCCCGCCGACACCGCTTCCCCCGACATCGTCGTCGTCGTCGTCGTCTTCGTCTTCGTCGTCGACCACGGTCGATCCGCTCGCTGACTACGAGACCGCAGCGGCCCAGGCGGTGTTGGATGCCACTGCCGCGTGGGAGGCCTGTATCGCCGATGTGGCGGCATGTGACCCTGCTGTCGCGTTGACCGATTCCTTCACCGGGGAGTCGTTGGACAACCTGACCCGGGCCATCGAAGACTGGCAGGCCAACGGCTGGGAAACCCGCCCACCGCTCAATCCCGGCGATCAGCGCGAGGAGGTCTTGGCTGTCGAGCTCATCGACCGCGAACCGGTCGCTGAGGTGATGGTCGTTACCTGTTCGATCGAGGCGGGCAGCCTGGTCGACCCCGATGGAGGGCCTGGCGGCTCGGAGGTTGTAATCGACGACGAGGCGGTTTCTCTGGTGGTTGAGAACTTCGTGTTACGGGGAACGGACGACCGATGGCGAGTCCATCGAACGGATGTAGTCAATCGCGCTGTGGGGGTGGGCGGATGCGATGCCTAGTGGCAGTTCTTGTATGCGTCGTTGTCGTGATGCACGGGTCGACCCAGACCGCCTATGGAGCGCCAGGTCGCAACGAGACCGATGGTGCGTATGCGGGTGGTGTGGGGGATCGGGTGTTTGTGGGGGCTGGTCGGGTGTCGGTTGTGGATGGGGGGTTGCCGGGGCGGGTGTGTGAGTGGTTTGCGGTTGATGGTGTGGGGTCGTCGGGGGATGGGGTGGTGGCGCCACCGAATTCGGTGTTGTTGGGTGAGTTTGTTGGGGTGTTGTTTCGGCGGGTTTGTGATGATGGGTCTGATGTGCAGGTGTTCGTCCCGCAGGGGGTGACGGTGGAGGACTTGTTACCGGATCTGGTGGCCTATGCCGAGGACCGGTTACCGGCCCCGGTTCCGGTGTTCTTGCCGTGGGATGAGGAGTTGGGGTGGACCTATGTGCAGGTCCCCATCGATTTCCGGACCACACCCGAAACGTGGGAACCGGTGGTGTTGACCGCCTATGTTCCCGGCCCCCCGGGCACGGTGCCGTGGGTCACCTTGACCGTCGAACCCGACCGGCTGCTGTTCGCCTCGGGCGACCCAACCGATCCCGGCCTCGTCGCCAGCTGCGTCGGCCCAGCCGCGGTTGCCCCCTATGACCCCGAGGTCCCCGGGGCGTGTTCCTACACCTACCGCAACGCGTCGACCACCGTCCCCTCCGGGGTGTTCACCGCCGAGCTGGGTATCTCCTGGACCGCTACCTACGAATCCTCCAACGGACCCGGCACCCTCGACCTGGCACCAACGATCACCCCAACCCCAATCCAGATCGCCGAGATCAAAGCACTCGTCATCTGCACCGGACCCGACCCCCTCCAAGGCAACTGCTAACCCACCCCACCCCTCACCGACACCGCGCAACAGCGACAACCACAAACCGATGCCACACGAGGCACAACAGCCACCCGGGCGATCCCGCCAGATCAACAACTGTCGCTACAACAACTGTCGCTACAACGCGGTGCCACACAGGGCACGACGCCCACCTGGGCGGTCCCGGTGCCAACCCGGGGCACGGGCGGTCGACGGGGCGAGCCGGGGGACTCGCCGTCGCCAGCAGCCCGTACCTACCCGTCCCCCCGCTCAGGGATTGAGCAGGTCGATCTTCTCTTGGCGGTGGGTGGCCTCGATGAGCCGCACGGTGCCCGATCGGCTCCGCATAACGAGCGACTGGGTCGTGGTATGGCGGCCCTGGGCCTGCACGCCCCGCAGGAGATCCCCGGTGGTGATTCCGGTGGCGGCGAAGAAGCTGTCGTTGCCGGAGACGAGGTCGTCGAGGGTGAGTACCTTGTCGAGGTCGAACCCCTCACCGATGAGGACCTCTCGCTCGTCGTCGTTGCGGGGCCAGAGCCGACCCTGGAGATCGCCCCCCATGGCCTTCAGGGCCGCCGCAGTGATGACCCCTTCAGGAGTACCGCCGATGCCGAAGAGGATGTCGGCTCCCGACTCGGGCCAGGCGGTGGCGATCGCGCCGGCCACATCGCCGTCGGGGATGGACCGGATGCGGGCCCCGCAGTCCCGGATCTCGGCCACCAGTTCGGCGTGGCGGGGCCGGTCGAGAACGACCGCCGTCACCTCCGACACCGACTTCCCCTTGGCCTTGGCCAACGCCTTGATGTTGCGTTCGACCGGCAGCCGGATGTCGACGATGCCGGCCCCCTCGGGACCGACCGCCAACTTCTCCATGTAGACCGCCGAACCGGGGTTGAACATCGCCCCTCGGTCGGCGACGGCGATCACGGCGATCGCCCCGCCACGACCGAGCGAGGTGAGCGTCGTCCCATCGATCGGATCGACGGCGATGTCGGTCGCCGGGCCGTTCCGAGTCCCTACCTGCTCACCGTTGAACAGCATCGGGGCTTCGTCCTTCTCGCCCTCCCCGATGACGACGATGCCGTCCATGTCGACGCCGGCCATCACCGATCGCATCGCATCGACCGCCGCCTGATCGGCGCCCTCCTTGTCGCCCCGACCCATCCACGCCGCGGCGGCGATGGCCGCCGCCTCGGTCGTGCGGACCAGGTCGAGGGCCAGGTTCCGGCCAGGTCGGAGGTCCTCGGAGGTCATGTCAGTGGGCTCCCGGAGCCTCGCCGATCGCCGCCAGCCGAACCTCGGCCCAGCGGATGTCCTCACGGGCGTAGGGGTCGTCGGGGTTGGCGGCCAACGCCTCCCGGGCCGCGGCGAGGTCGGCCTCGGCCGAAGCCCGATCGATCTCGGCCGCCGGCTGGGCAGCATCGGACAGCACGGTCACCCGGGTGTCGCTCATCGTGCCGGTGACCGACACGAAGCCACCCCGGACGGCGAACCGGCGCATCGTGCCGTCGTCCTCGGTGACCCGGACCTCGCTGGTCATGAGCGACCCGATGAACGGCTCGTGGCCGGTCAGGAAGGCGATGTCGCCCCCACCCCGGGTCCGGGCCACGACCTGGGTCGCGGTCCCCGAGTAGAGGGTGGTCTCGGGCGAGACGAAGTCGACTTGGAAGGCCATCGATCCAGCCGCCCGATCAGGCCCCGGCCTGGCGCTGGAGCTGCTCGGCCTTCTCCCGGACGTCGTCGGCACCACCGACGTTGAGGAACGCCTGCTCCGGGAGGTCGTCGAGCTCACCGGTGACGAGTGCCTCGAAGGAGTCGATCGTCTCCGACACCGGGGTGAAGATGCCGGGCAGGCCGGTGAAGACCTGAGCGACGAACATCGGCTGGGACAGGAACCGCTGCACCTTACGGGCCCGGTCGACGGTGACCCGGTCCTCCTCGGAGAGCTCGTCGAGGCCGAGGATGGCGATGATGTCCTGCAGCTCCTTGTACCGCTGGAGGATCTCCTGGACCTGGCGGGCCACGTTGTAGTGGCGGTCGCCGACGACCTCGGGGGCGAGGATCGTCGAGGTCGACGCGAGGGGGTCCACCGCCGGGTAGATCCCCAGAGCGGCGATGTCACGGCTCAACTCGGTGGTGGCGTCGAGGTGGGTGAAGGTGGTGAAGGGGGCCGGATCGGTGTAGTCGTCGGCCGGCACGTAGACCGCCTGCATCGAGGTGATCGATCGACCGCCGGTCGAGGTGATCCGCTCCTGCAGCACGCCCATCTCGTCGGCCAGGGTCGGCTGGTAGCCCACCGCCGAGGGCATACGACCGAGAAGGGTCGACACCTCGGAACCGGCCTGGACGAACCGGAAGACGTTGTCGACGAACAACAGCACGTCCTGGTGCTGGACGTCGCGGAAGTACTCGGCCATGGTCAGCGCCGACAGCGCGACCCGCAGCCGGACCCCGGGGGGCTCGTCCATCTGACCGAAGCACAGGGCGGCCTTGGACAGCACCGACGTCTCGCCGTCACCCATCAGGGCCTCGCCCATCTCGATGAACAGGTCGGTGCCCTCACGGGTCCGCTCCCCCACGCCGGCGAACACCGACACACCACCGTGATTGGCGGCCACACGGGTGATCATCTCCTGGATGAGCACGGTCTTACCCACGCCGGCCCCCCCGAACAGGCCGATCTTGCCGCCCTGGAGGTACGGGGTCAGAAGGTCGATCACCTTGATGCCGGTCTCGAGGACCTGCTTGGTCGGCTCGAGGGTGTCGAACGCCGGGGCGGCGCGGTGGATGCCCCACCGGGTCTCGATGTTGAGCTGATCGGCCGGCACGTCGAGGGGCTCGCCCATGACGTTCCACACGTGGCCGAGGGTCACGTCGCCGACGGGAACCTGGATGCCGTGACCGAGGTTGCGGGCCACCTGGCCCCGACGAAGGCCGTCGGTCGGCTTGAGGGCGACCGCCCGGATCCGGTTGCTGCCGAGGTGCTGGGCGACCTCGGCCATCACCGGGATGGTCTCACCCTCGATGACGACGTCGAACTCGATGGCCTGGTTGATCTCGGGCAACGAGCCGGCCGGGAACTCGGCATCGACCACCGGGCCGGCGATGGCGACGATCCGGCCGTCTTTGAGTTGGGGTTCCGTGGCTGTCATCTTCGCGGTGCTCCTGGACGTGGTACTCGGCTGGTGGGGACTCAGGCGCCGACCTGCTGGCCGGCGGCCAACGTGCTGGCGAGGACTTCCTCGATCGGGGCGTCGTTGGCCCCCATCGCCTCGGCGCCACCGACGATCTCCATGATCTCGGTGGTGATCGCCTCCTGGCGGGCCCGGTTCAAGGCCCGGGAGAGCTTGGTGATCAGCTCTTCGGCGTTGTCGGTGGCGGCCTTCATGGCCCGCTGGCGGTTGGCGTGCTCGGAGGCCGCGGCGTCGAGGAGGGCGGCGAACAGCCGGGCCTCGACGTAGCGGGGCAGCAGGTCGACCAACACCCCTTCGGCCGAAGGCTCGAAGTTGTAGCTGGCCAACGCCTCGGCGTCACCCCCGCCGGCCTCGGCCATCACCGCCGTCGACTCGAGGGGGAGGAACCGGCGAACGACCGGCCGCTGGGTACCGAGGCTCACGAACTCGGTGTAGATCAGGTCGACCTGCTCGACCTCGGTCGAGTCGAACAGCTCACGGACCCGCCGAGCGATGTCCCGGGCGTTCTCGAAGGTCGGGTTGTCGGTGAAACCACCGAAGTAGGTGTCGATCTGGTAGCCCCGGAACCGGAAGTAGTCCTGGACCTTGCGGCCCACGGCGATGAGGCGGTACTCGCCCCCCTCCGACCGCACGGCCTGGATCTCCCGCTCGGCGGCCCGGACGACCGAGGCGTTGTAGGCCCCGGCGAGGCCCCGGTCACCGGCGCAGACGACGAACGCCACCGTCTCGACCGACTCGGCCTTGCGCAGCAACGGATGGTCGACCTCGGCCCCGCCGGCCGCCAGGTCCTCGATGACCGACGTCAGCTTCTCGGAGTAGGGGCGGGCAGCCCGGGCCCGCTCCTGGGCCCGAGCGACCCGGGTCGCGGCGATCAGCTCCATCGCCCTGGTGATCTTCTTGGTGTTCCTCACGGTGCCGATCCGGCGCCGGAGGACCCGTTCGGCTCCACCTGGCATCGAATCAGCCCTCCGCCCGGCTGACGTCTTCCTCGGGCAGGGTGTTGGCGGCGTCGACCATGCGGGTCTCCGCCTCGGCCTGCGCCTCGGGGTCCGGTTCGTCGACCGAGTGGTTGGAACCGACGAACGAATCGGTGAAGGCCGAGATAGCGGCTTCGAGCGCCTCCTCGTCGGGAACGGTGCCGACGTTTCGGACGTTGTCGAGGATGTCGCTGTGCCGGGATCGGAACCACTCGAGTAGTTCGCTCTCGTAGCGCTGGACGTCCTCCACGTCGATGCCGTCGAGGTAGCCCCGGGTTCCGGCGTAGAGGGTCACCACCTGCTCCTCGACCGGGACCGGGGAGTTGATGCCCTGCTTGAGGAGCTCGGTCAGGCGGTAGCCCCGGTCGAGCTGGGCCTGGGACACGGCGTCGAGGTCGGAGCCGAAGGCGGCGAAAGCGGCCAGGTCACGGAACTGCTGGAGGTCGGACTTGAGCGTGCCGACGGCGTTCTTCATCGCCTTGATCTGGGCTGCGGAACCGACCCGGGACACCGAGATACCGACGTCGACCGCCGGCCGGATCCCCGACTTGAACAGATCGTCCTGGAGGTAGATCTGGCCGTCGGTGATCGAGATCACGTTGGTCGGGATGTAGGCCGAGACGTCGCCGGCCTTGGTCTCGATGATCGGGAGGGCGGTGAGGGAGCCGGCGCCGTTGTCGTCGGACAGCTTGGCCGCCCGCTCGAGGAGCCGGCTGTGGAGGTAGAACACGTCGCCCGGGTAGGCCTCGCGGCCCGGCGGGCGGCGGAGCAGGAGCGACACCTGCCGGTAGGCCTCGGCCTGCTTCGACAGGTCGTCGTAGACCGCCAGCGCGTGCTGGCTGTTCTCCATCCAGTGCTGGCCCATGGCGCACCCGGCGTAGGGGGCGAGGAACTTGAACGGCGCCGGGTCCGACGCCGCAGCGACGACCACCACCGTGTAGTCCATGGCCCCGTACTCGTCGAGGAGGGCCACCGTCTGGGCCACCGTCGAGGCCTTCTGGCCGACGGCGACGTACACGCACTTCACGCCGAGGCCCTTCTGGGCCAGGATCGTGTCGATCGCAACCGTCGTCTTACCGGTCTTGCGGTCGCCGATGATCAGCTCCCGCTGGCCCCGGCCGATCGGGATCAGCGAATCGACGGCCTTGATGCCGGTCTGGAGGGGCTGGTGGACCGGCTTGCGGCCGATGATGCCGGGAGCCTGGATCTCCATCCGGCGTGGCTCGACGTCGGCCAGGGGACCCTTGCCGTCGATCGGCTCACCGAGCACGCTCACGACTCGGCCGATGACCCCGTCGCCGACCGGCACCGAGAGGATCTCACCGGTCGCCTCGACCGGCTGGCCCTCCTCGATGGCGTCGACGTCGCCGAGAATCACCGCCCCGATCGTGTCCTCGTCGAGGTTGAGGGCGAGACCGATGGTGCCGTCGGCGAACCGCAGCATCTCGTTCACCGAAGCGTTGGGGAGACCGCTCACGCGAGCGATGCCGTCGCCGACCTCGGCCACTCGACCGACGGTCATCGAGCGGACGTCGGCTTCGAACGAGTCCAGGTTCTTCCGGAGGGCGCCGGCGATGTCGGCCGGGTCGAAGGACAATGCCATCAGATCTCTCTCTTTGTACTCGGTGCTGGCTCGTTGACGGTTCGGAACGGGACGACTACAGCGCGTCGCGCATCTGGTTGAGGCGGGTGCGGAGCGAGCCGTCGATGACGGTGTCGCCGAGGGTGGTGACGGCGCCGCCGACGAGGTCGGGGTCGACCACCGCCTCCAGCTGAACCGGCATCCCGGCCTTCCTCGACAGGGCGGCGGTCAGCCGGTCGAGCTGGGCGTCGGTAAGCGGGACCGCGGAGCGGACGGTGGCCGTCTGGCTACCACTCCCTCCGGCGGCCTGACGGGCGAAGGACTCGACGATGGCGGTCAGTTCGCCGCCCCGACCGGCCCCGACGACCATCCCGACGAGGGCCCGGGTGGTGTCGGAAGTCTTGTTGGCCAGGATGTCGTCGACGATCTGGCTCCGGACGTCGGCCGGGAGCAGGTTGTTGCTCAGCGTCGAGCGGAGCTCGTCGTTGGCCTCGACCGCCCGGGCCACGTCGGTGAGCTGCGACCGGGTGGTCTCGATGCTGCCCTCCGCCTGGGCCACCGCCAGCAGGGCCGATGCGTAGCCGTCGATCCGATCAGACATGGTTCTCCTCCCTCGTCGACACCGGGCGCCCATCGGGCGTGGTCGGTGCCGGCATCAGCTCTGCTCCACCTGAGCGATGTAGGCGTCGATCAGGTCGCCGTGCGAGCGGTCGTCGAGGTTCTCGACGACGATCGTCTCGGCCGAGTTCTTCGTGACCTCGGCCACCTCGGCGGTCAGGTCGGCGACGGCCTGACGACGGTAGTTGTCGACCTCGACCATTCCTCTGGTCCGGATGTCCTCGGCCTCGGCGGTGGCCCGGGCGATCAGGTCGGCCTTGAGCCGGGCCGCGGTTTCGACGGCCTCGGACCGGATCCGCTCCTCTTCGACGCCCAGGTCGGGCAGCTCGGCGCTGCGCGAGGTGAGCATGGCCTCGGCCTCGACGCGAGCGGCCTTGGCGTCGGCCAGCTCCTTCTCGATCCGCTCGGTCCGGGACTTGAGGGCCCGGGAGATGGCGGGACCGGCCAGCCAGATCATCAGGCCGATGACCACGAAGAAGGCGAGACTTCCCCAGTAGACCTCGTTGATGTCACCGGGAAGGTGCCGGCCGTTCGGTGCGTCGGCGGCGATCAGTTGCAGCATTCCGTCATCCCCTGGGTCCGTCTCAGTTCGAGTTGTTCATATGCCGGTTCACGATCGCCGCCGCGTCGGCCGCGGTGATCGGACGGTTCATGACCTTGGAGGCCGCGTCGACGGCCAAGTCGGCGACCTGGGGCTCGACCGCGGCCAAGGCCTCGTCCCGCTCCCGGGCGACATCGCCCTCGGCGACCTCACGCATCGCGTTCACCTCACGCTCGGCGCGGCCGACCAACCGTTGCCGTTCGGCCTCGGCTTCCTCCCGGGCGGCGTCGATGATGGCCGCCGCTTCGGAACGGGCACCGGCCAACTGATCCTCGGCCTCGGTCGAGGCAGCGACGGCCTGGGCCCGGGCCGCTTCGGCGGCGTCGAGGTCGGCCTGGATCGTGGCGGCCCGATCGTTCATCACCCGCTTCGCTCCGGGGAGGAAGACATAGGTGACCAACAGGTACAGGGCCGCGAAGGTGAGGACGCCCCAGAACATCTCCGACCAGTCGGGGAGGATCGGGTTGATGGTCTCTTCTTCGGCGCCGTCTTCAACGGCCAGCAGCGCTGTCAGCACGTAAGGCTCCTCAGGCGAACTTGAGGAGAACGAAGACGACGAAGCCGATGAGGGCGAGCGCCTCGGTGAAGGCGATACCGAGGAACATCGCCGTCTGGACCTGGCCGGCAGCCTCGGGCTGACGGGCCATGGCCTGGACGGCCTGACCGACGAGATAGCCGATGCCGATGCCCGGGCCGAGGGTGGCGAGACCGTAGGCGAAGCCGGCGCCGGAGGCAGCCGAGATGTTCTGCTCGTCAGCAGCGGTGGTGGCGGCCTGAGCCAACTCAATGACGCTCATTGGATGCTGTTTCTCCTGTGTTGTTCCCGCAGCGCGGGCCTGTGGGTCGATTGCAGCTTGCTTGGTGATGCCCGAGGGCGAGATCGGAGGGGTTGGGTGTCGGAGGGCCGGCGGCCGGTCGCCCGACTAGTGCGACGGGTGCAGCGACGAGTCGATGTAGACCGCCGCCAGGAGGACGAACACGAACGCCTGGAGGAACGAGACCATGATCTCGAACCCGGTCAGGGCGACCAGCATGGCGAAGCTGAACGGGAGGACGACGGCCACCAGCGATGCCTTGAACAGGGCGATGCACATGACACCGAAGGTCACCAGGAGGATGTGACCGGCGAGCATGTTGGCGAAGAGCCGGACCGCCAGGCCGAAGGGCCGGAGCAGGAAGGTCGAGAGGAACTCGATCGGGGTCACCAGGATGTAGAGCGGGCCGGGGACACCGGGCGGGAACAGCGCCTCTTTGAAGTAGCCCACGCCGTGGTGACGGATCCCGACGGCGATGAACACCGCCCAGACGATGAGGGCCAGGAACATCGGATTGGCCATGCGGGCGTTGGCCGGCATGTGGAACGTCGGAATCACCTCGAAGAGATTGCCGATGAAGATGAACATGAACATCGACAACAGCAGCGGGAGGAACCGCCGGCCGTCGGGCCCGATGGCCGGCATGATCACCTGGTTCTCGACGAACTCGATCGTCATCTCGACGATGTTCTGGATGCCCCGGGGGACGAGGTCCTTCCCGGCGACGAGGAAGAAGATGGCGGGGATGATGAACGCCAGCAGCGAGATCAGGCCGATCTTGTTGAACGCGAAGATCGTGCCGTCCCCGAAGTAGGCGGGCCATTCGACGAGGTTCTCGATCGGGGGGAACTCGAGGGCGACAATCACCGAGTACTCCTTCTTATCGGTATCCAGCGGCCGGTGAGCCGCTGGCCGGTTTCAGACCAGGATGGGCAAAGGAGCCGGCGACGAACCGGAGCTCCCAGACGAGCAGGGCGAGATGGGTCACGATGATCGTGATTCCGAGCGGGAGGAAGCGAACCCAGCTCTCATCGCGAACCAGCCAGACCGCGGCGAAGATCAGGCCCAGGCGCATCGCGTAGCTGCTTAGCGCAACCGACGCCACCAGGGCGAACGACGTGCGGGCGGCCCACGCCAGCAGGTAGGCCGAGAGGAGGAAGTTGACCATGACGAGGGCCATGCCGTAGACGACCGAGGCCGATCCGGCCAACCCGTCGACCAGGGCGCCGACGATGAGACCGACCGGGATGAGCGGGAGCCCCCGGCGGACCATGTCGCGGGCGATCGCCGCTGCCGGAGAGGGCCCCTCGAGGCGATCGACCGTTGTCGCTGGTTGCGTCGTCATTGCGCAGCCTCACGCACCGCGGCGGCTTCGGCTTGAAGCCGCCCGATCTCAGAACGGTAACGGTAGTAGAGCGAGATGGACGAACCGACGAATCCCAGCATCGTCAGCGTCACCAACAGGATCGGCGTCAGGCCGAACAGGCCGTCGAGCCACCAACCGAGCCCTCCGAACAGGACTGCGGAACCGACGAGCTCATAGGCTCCCGACGATTGGTTGAGATGGCCGGTGAGCCGGCTGCGTCTAGTTGTCACGGTTCTCTCGCGTGCGATTGGCGCAGGGACGTGCCGGGTCCAACTCGCCCCCAACACGCTCGGGAACCATACGTAGCGCAGGTGACCGTTCGCAACCTTCGACAGCGACCGGTTGGGGCCACCGGTGTGGGTCGATTCCCACAGCCCGGATCATCGCGCCGATCGCGCGTGGGCCCGAGGGCCTAGGCGGCGTCCCTGGCGGTGTCGCCCATGTTGGGGAGGAACAGGGTGAACAGCACCAATGCGGCGGCGCCGACACCGACGGGGACGATGGCGTCACCCCTGCCCTCGTTGTAGGTCGGGTAGAGCACGAAGGCCGACAACAGCGCGGTCCAGGCCCACAGGATCCACACACTGCGACGGTGGCCGTGGCCGAGGCGCACCAGCCGGTGGTGGAGGTGGTCCTTGTCGGGGGTGGCGAGGCCCTTGCGGCCCTTGGCTCGGCGGAGGATGGCGAAGGCGGTGTCGAGGACGGGGACCCCGAGGATGACGAGCGGGATGGCCAGGGGGGCGTAGAAGAAGAACGTCTGCCCGCTGAACGGGTCGGGGGTCCGACCCCCGACCGCCATCGTCGAGGCCGCCATGAGCGATCCGAGCAGCAGCGAGCCGCCGTCGCCCATGAAGATCCGGGCCGGGTACACGTTCCAGGGGAGGAAGCCGGTGCAGATCCCGAGCACGATCGCCGCCACCAGGGGGCCGATGTTGCTGGGCAGGAGGAGTTCGACCTGACCGAGCCGGATCCCGTAGAGGAGGAAGGCGGTCGCTCCGATGCCGACGATCCCGGCCGCCAGCCCGTCGAGCCCGTCGATGAAGTTGACGGCGTTGGCCAACCCGAGGACCCAGATGACGGTGGCGACGAAGGCGAGGTCGTAGTCGAGGACGAACACGTCGAGGAACGGGATACGGAACCAGATGATGCTGACCCCGCCGGCGGCCAGGAGGGCGGCGGCGACGAGCATCCCGGCGATCTTGGCCGGGGGCGACAGCTCACGGACGTCGTCGATGACCCCGACGAGGTAGGCCAGGGTGCCGCAGGCGAGGATGGCCCACGGCTCGGTCGAGGAGGCGAACGACGCCTCGAACGCCCCGCTCAGCCAGGCGACGACGAACGCGGCGACGAAGCCGAGGTACATCGCACCGCCCCCGAGGCTGGCGGTTGGCTTGTCGTGCATCCGCCGAGCGTCGGGCATCACCATCAGGCCGCGCACCCGGGACACCCAGATGAACAGCGGCACGGTGGCCACGGTGACCAGCGCCGCCACCCCGGCGATCAGCAGGTAGGAGACCAGGTCGGGGCGCAAGGGGATCCACCGTAGTCGGCGGCGGTGATCACCCCGGGTAGGGGGCGAAGGGGGCGCACAGCTGACGGACCTCGTCCCGCACGCCGGCCACGACCGAGGCGTCGTCCCGGCCGCGGAGGGTGGCGGCGATCAGTCGACCGATCTCGGCCATGTGGCCTTCGGTGAGGCCTTGGGTGGTCACGGCCGGGGTGCCGAGCCGGATGCCGGACGTCACGAACGGTGACCGGGGGTCGTCGGGGATGGCGTTGCGGTTGAGGGTGATCCCGGCCTCGTCGAGGACGGTCTGGGCCTCCTTGCCGGTCAGCTCGGCGTCGAAGGGCTGGAGGTCGACGAGGAGGAGGTGGTTGTCGGTCCCGCCCGACACGAGGCGGAAACCGTGGCTGGCCAGGGATTCGGCCAGGGCTCGGGCGTTGGTGACGATCTGGGCTGCGTAGTCCCGGAACTCGTCGGTGGCGGCCTCGGCGAAGGCGACGGCCTTGGCGGCGATCGAGTGCTCCTGGGGGCCGCCCTGCTGGCCGGGGAACACGGCCTTGTCGATCGGGCCGGCCAGCTCCTCGGTGGTGAGGATGCACCCGCCTCGGGGGCCCCGGAGGGTCTTGTGGGTGGTGAAGGTGACGACGTCGGCCACCTCCATCGGGTTGGGGTGGACGCCGCCGACGATCAGCCCGGCGATGTGGGCGGCGTCGAACATGAGGACGGCGCCGACCTGGTCGGCGATCTCCCGGAACGGCTTGGCGTCGATCGTGCGGGGGTAGGCGGTGGCCCCGGTCACGATCAGCTTCGGGCGGTGCTCAGCGGCCAGGTCGGCCACCTGGTCGAGGTCGATGCGCTCGTCGCTCGGGGTCACCCCGTAGCCGACGAAGTCGTACATCAGGCCCGAGGCGTTGACCGGGGAGCCGTGGGTCAGGTGGCCGCCGTGGTCGAGGCGGAGGCCGAGGACCGTGTCGCCCGGTTCGAGAAGGGCCTGGTAGACGGCCATGTTGGCGTTGGCCCCGGAGTGGGGTTGGACGTTGGCGTGGGCCGCCCCGAACAGGGCGCAGATCCGCTGGCGGGCCAGGTCTTCGACCTCGTCGACGATCTGGTTGCCCCCGTAGTACCGCTTGCCGGGGTAGCCCTCGGAGTACTTGTTGGTGAACACCGACCCGGTGGCGGCCATGACCGCCGGTGAGGCGAAGTTCTCCGAGGCGATCAGCTGGAGTGCGGTGTTCTGCCGCTCGACCTCGGCGGCGGTGAGGCGGACGACGTCGTCGTCGGTGATGGTGGGCCAGGGCATGGCGGTCTCCTCGGTCTCCTCAGTCGTGGGCCACGGCGTGGCTGTGGGCTTCGAGCTCGGCGATCTTGTTGACCCGACGTTGGTGGCGGCCGCCTTCGAAGTCGACGGCGAGGAACGCCTCGACGGCGTCGATCGCCACCTGGGGGCCGGTGAACCGCTGGCCGAGACAGACGACGTTGGCATCGTTGTGCTGGCGGCTGAGCCGGGCCGACGTGACGTCGTGGACGGTGGCCGCCCGGACGCCGGGAACCTTGTTGGCGGCGATGGCGATGCCGATGCCGCTCCCGCAGACGGCGACGCCGAGCTCGCCGTCACCGGCCACCACGGCTCTGCCGACGGCGGCGCCGAAGTCGGGGTAGTCGACCGAGGCGGTGTCGGTCGTCCCGACGTCGACAACGTCGTGACCGGCCGACCGCAGGTGGGCGGCCAGCTCTTCTTTGAGCTCGAAACCTGCATGGTCTGATCCGACGACGAGTCGCACGGCGCCTCCGCTTCTGGGCCACCGACGGCCACGGGAACGAATGGTCGGACCTCTGAACCTACTCTCGGCCGGCTCCAGTTCCTCCGGCCGCGGGGCGGGGGTCGGTCAGCTTCGAGCCTGGTTCTGCCGAACCCGCTCGTTGAGCATCGTGACCACCCGGTCGTAGGCGGTCGGGCTCTTCGACAGGAGCTGGGCGAACTCCTTGGTCCCGAAGCTGACGAGGGCCATGTCGGTCTCGGCGATGACCGTGGCGTTGCGGGGCCGGTGCTCGACCAGCGCCATCTCGCCGATCATGCTGCCCGTCGACACGGTGGTGACGAACTCACCGCCGATGTAGACCGCAGCCCGACCTTCGACGATCACGTAGCAGACGTCGCCGATGCGGCCCTGGTCGATCAGCTCGGTCCCGGCCTTGGCGTCGACCCGTTCACCGAGCCCGGAGATCGACTCGAGCTCCGGTCGGCCGAACCCCTCGAAGAAATCGACCTGACCCAACCAGTCGACGTCGAGCTTGTTGTTGAATCCGAACATCGAGCCTCTCCTCCTCGCACCGGGACACACCGTTGAGGGTGAAGCTACCGGCTGGGCAACGATGGCGCCCGTCGATGGGGCCCGGGCTACCGGTGTGGGCGACGGGCGACGACGGCTCGGGGCCGGCCGGTCAGGTCGGGCTCGATGGCGGTCTCGGCGAACCGGGTCCGGGCGGCCCGTTCGATCGGGTCGGCCTGGCCCGGGGCGAGTTCGAGTACGAGCGACCCGTCGGCGGTCAACCAGGTCGGGGCGTGGTCGATCAGGTGGAGGAGGTCGTCGGTGCCGTCGGTTCCGGCGAAGAGGGCGGTCGGGGGTTCCCAGTCCCGCACCTCGGGCGGCAGGTCGTCGCCGTCGGCGACGTAGGGCGGGTTCGACACGATGACCCCGAACCGCCCGGCCTGGTCGGTGGGGAGCGCGGCGAACCAGGAGCCCTCGGCGATCCGGACTCGGGCCCCGGCTCGGCCGATGCCGGCGGTGTTTGCCCTGGCCACGGCCAGCGCGTCGGCCGAGGCGTCGGTCAGCCACACGGTGGCGCCGGGGTGCTCGGCGGCGATCGCCAGCCCGATGGCGCCCGAGCCGGTGCCGAGGTCGGCGACGAGGATCGGACCATCGTCGGGGGCCAGTCGGCGGGCCTCGTCGATGGCGAGACCAGCCACGATCTCGGTCTCGGGTCGGGGGATCAGCACCCGCCGGTCGACGAACAGCTCGAGGTACCGGAAGCCCCACTCCCCCAGCACGTACTGCAGCGGTTCGCCGACCCGGCGGCGGGCCGTCATGGCGTCGATGGCCGCGACGCCTCGTTTGGTGGCGTGGGTCGTGGCGACGCCCGGCCACTCCTGGGCGCTGGCGCCACAGGCCTGGGTCACGATGGCCAGGGCCTCTCGGGCCGGGTCGGTCGTCGCCGGTGCGTCGGTGAGCGCTTGGGCGACCTCGACCGCCAGCTCCTGCCAGGTGATGTACTGCTCCATCGGTCCGCGGGGTGAGCGCCTGGTCGACGGGTCAGCCGTCGGTCTCGGACAGCTGCCGGGCCCGCTCGTCCTGGACCAGCGCGTCGCTGATGTCGGCCAACTCACCGGCCATGATGCGGTCGAGCTTGTGGATCGTGAGGCCGATGCGGTGGTCGGTGACCCGGTTCTCCTTGACGTTGTAGGTCCGGATCTTCTCCGACCGGCCGCCGGAGCCGGTCTGCCCCTTCCGGGCGGCCGACGCCTCGGCCTGCCGCTTGTCTTCTTCCCGTTGGAGGAGGCGTGACCGGAGCACCTTGAGGGCCCGTTCCCGGTTCTGGAGTTGGCTCTTCTCGTCCTGCATCGACACGACCTCGCCGGTCGGGAGGTGGGTGATGCGGACCGCCGAGTCGGTGGTGTTGACGTGCTGACCGCCGGCCCCGGAGGAACGGTAGGTGTCGATCCGGAGATCGTTCGGGTCGATGTCGATGTCGACCTCTTCGGCCTCGGGGAGGACGGTGACGGTGGCCGAGGACGTGTGGACCCGACCCTGCGATTCGGTGACGGGGACCCGCTGGACCCGGTGGGGTCCGGCCTCGAACTTCATTCGAGTCCAGGCCCCATCTCCCTTGACGACGAAGGTGACCTCGTCGAAGCCGCCGAGGTCGGACACGGTGGAGCCGAGTATCTCCAGCGACCAACCCTGGGTCGGGGCGTAGCCCCGGTACATCTCGAACAGATCCCGAGCGAAGAGGTTGGCCTCCTCGCCGCCCTCGGCGCCCCGGATCTCGATGATCACGTTCCGACCGGCGTTGGGGTCGGGCGGGAGGAGGAGGATCTTCAGCTCCTCTTCGAGTTCGGCGATGTCGACCTCGGCGGCGGTGAGCTCCGACCGGAGCTCGTCCCGCTCGGCGGCGTCGGCCTCGTCGATCAGGGCCTTGGCGGTCTCGAGATCGTCGATGCGCCCCCGCAGTTTGCGGGAGACGGCGACGATGTCCGACAGCGACGAGTACCGGCGGGACAACTCGACGAAGCGCTGGTTGTCGCCGGCGACGTCGGGGTCGGCCAGGCGGGCTTCGAGCTCGGCGTGCTCGTTCTCCAAGGCCTCGAGGCGGTCCAGCATCCAACCGAGACTACTGGCACCACCCGAGCGGCCAGCACGTGGCCTCGTGCCATGCCTTGCGTCGCACCGCGTTGTAGCGACAGTTGTTGGTCTGGCGGGATCGGCCGGGTGGCTGTTGTGGGGCTCGTGTGGCATCGGTTTGTGGTTGTCGCTGTTACGCGGTGTCGGTGAGGGGTGGGGTGGGTTAGCAGTTGCCTTGGAGGGGGTCGGGTCCGGTGCAGATGACGAGTGCTTTGATCTCGGCGATCTGGATTGGGGTTGGGGTGATCGTTGGTGCCAGGTCGAGGGTGCCGGGTCCGTTGGAGGATTCGTAGGTAGCGGTCCAGGAGATACCCAGCTCGGCGGTGAACACCCCGGAGGGGACGGTGGTCGACGCGTTGCGGTAGGTGTAGGAACACGCCCCGGGGACCTCGGGGTCATAGGGGGCAACCGCGGCTGGGCCGACGCAGCTGGCGACGAGGCCGGGATCGGTTGGGTCGCCCGAGGCGAACAGCAGCCGGTCGGGTTCGACGGTCAAGGTGACCCACGGCACCGTGCCCGGGGGGCCGGGCACATAGGCGGTCAACACCACCGGTTCCCACGTTTCGGGTGTGGTCCGGAAATCGATGGGGACCTGCACATAGGTCCACCCCAACTCCTCATCCCACGGCAAGAACACCGGAACCGGGGCCGGTAACCGGTCCTCGGCATAGGCCACCAGATCCGGTAACAAGTCCTCCACCGTCACCCCCTGCGGGACGAACACCTGCACATCAGACCCATCATCACAAACCCGCCGAAACAACACCCCAACAAACTCACCCAACAACACCGAATTCGGTGGCGCCACCACCCCATCCCCCGACGACCCCACACCATCAACCGCAAACCACTCACACACCCGCCCCGGCAACCCCCCATCCACAACCAACACCCGACCAGCCCCCACAAACACCCGATCCCCCACACCACCCGCATACGCGTCATCGCTGCTATCGGCCCCATCCGCGGACCATGCTGGCTCTGCCGAGGACAGAACGAGCAGCGCAGCTACCAACACGCTCGTAGCTACCACCTTCATTCGGTGCATCCCCCACCTCCAGGTGTCCTACTCCGGACTTCGATCTCCCGTACCCTCCATACCCCGTCCTCCTCGAGGATCACGAAGCCATCTACGAGAAGGGACACCACTGAGTCATCGATGACTACCTCAGTCCCCTCTGGTCCGCCGTCGGGATCAACCAGGATCCCCCCATCGACGACGCAGTACGTGACCTTGGCTTCCGCATTCGGTAGTCCAGAGATCAACTCGACACCAAGGATCTCCTCTCGATCGTGGCTCGGGTCGATAGGTGGCCGTGTCTCCCAACCATTGGCCTGCCAATCGGCCATCGCGTTGACCAGATTGTCGAGCGAGTCCCCCGTTGTGCTTGCTTCAAGTGCACGCTCCGCTTCACACGTCGACACATTGTCCGAGCAGATGCGCCAGGCCTCCGCGCGGTCCAACACCGCCTGGGCCGCTGCGGTCTCGTAGTCAGCGAGCGGATCGACCGTGGTCGACGACGACGACGACGACGATGACGACGACGACGATGACGACGTCGGGGGAAGCGGTGTCGGCGGGGTGGACGTCGACGATGTCGACGACGCAGCGCCGCCATCGCTCGAACACCCCGCGACCACCGCCAACACAACGACCAACCACACGGCCACCAACCGGTGAGCACCCATGCAAACACCTCGCACAGCTCGGACAGCTCGATTGCGACGGGTGGCCACACTCCCCACTGCCATCCAGGCCGGCCGCCAAGAACCCAGACGAGCGTCAACAACGACTATAGGGCGAACTGGGCCTTGTTGAAGTGGGCCCTGTTGAAGTGGGCCCGGAGGCGGAGATCAGAGCCAGGGCGGCCGGAGGGTCACCAAGCGGGCGTCGGCGAGGCGATCGAGGAGCGCGCCGTTGAGGCGAGCGTCGCGCTCGGGCACGACGATGACGACCTCGGCCTCGGGATCGTGGCGGTGCCGATAATCGGCCGCCTCGGGGACGAGGTCGAGGTCGATCCCGACCATGGTCACCACGACGATCGGTCCGCCATCGATGCGGGTCCCGGCAGCGGGCGCCGGCTCGGTCACGTTGAGCCCGGCGCGAGGCCGGAGGGGCACGATCGGCTCCAGCTCGGCCGCTCCGACCAGCGCCGGGTCGTCGAGCAGCATCGATCGGATCCACCGCTCCCGCCCCACCCGGGTCAGCGGGTGATGGCTCCCGGCCCGTCGGTGCTCGGCCACGGTGGCCATCACCCGCCGCAGGCCGTCACCGGGCTGGGCGTCACGGTGGACGAGCTGGGTCAACTCCCGGTCGGCCTGACCGACGCCGACATCGATCGTCGGTCCCAGCCCGTCACCCGGTCCGTCGACGACCCGACCGATCTCCAACCCGGCGACCTCGGCCACCAACCGCCCATGGTCATCGATGGCTCGAGCGCCGGTCTCGGTGATGATCCCGGCCAACGCCCACTGCTCATCGGGCACCGGGGGCGGCTCGACCGGTGGTGTCGCCACGGCCGGCTCGATCGTCGACCCGACCACGGCCAGCACGGCGATCGAGGGCCCGTCGACGACACCCGACGCACCGGGGTCGCTCATCAGCTCGGAGCGGCGGGCCAGGTCGCCGGCCCACCCCTCGGCCAGGATCGTCACGTGGGCCAAGGCCTTGGAGCCAGCCCAGTGGAGGGCCTTGCCGACCGCCCGGGGATCGTCCTCGGCGAGGAAGAAGCCGACGGGTCGACCGTCGGCATCTCGACCGTGGCCGGCACCGACCCTGCCGTCGGCTTCGTCGAGGTCGATCGAGGCGCCGGCCTTGGCCAGCACCCGGACCTTCGTCTCGACGAGTCGAGGGCTCAGCGACGGCTCATCGGCTACCACAACGTACCGGCGGGGCCCCGCCCGCCGGGCTGGTCCGGCCGTCCCCGACCGGGGACGGACCGACGCCCGGAGGCGACTACTCCTCGCCCTTGCCCTTCTTGCGGCGGCCGTAGCGCCGCTCGAACCGCTCGACTCGACCGGCGGTGTCGACGATCTTCATCTGGCCGGTGAAGAAGGGGTGGCTGGCCGAGGAGATCTCGACCTTGTACAGCGGGTAGGTGTTGCCGTCGGTCCACTCGATCGTCTCGGTGGTCTCGACCGTCGACCTCGTCACGAACGAGAACTCGGCCGCCGCGTCCATGAACACGACCGGACGGTAGTTGGGGTGGATCTCTGCCTTCATAACCTCTCCAGTGTGCCGGACCGTCGGGATCAAACCGACGGCGCCTTGGCGATTTCAGCCAGGAAGTCGGCGTTGGTGGGGAACGTGGTCAGCCGATCGATCAGCATCTCGATCCCCGCCGCCGAGTTGCCCTCGTCGCCCAGGCCCGACAGGACCCGGCGGAGCTTCCACGCCTGGCGGAGCTGATTGCCCTGGTAGAGCAGCTCCTCGTTGCGGGTCGAGGACCCATCGATGTCGATGGCGGGGAAGATGCGCTTCTCGGCCAGGCGCCGGTCGAGACGCAGCTCCATGTTGCCGGTGCCCTTGCACTCCTCGAAGATCACCTCGTCCATCCGGGACCCGGTCTCGACCAGGGCGGTTGCCAGGATGGTCAGCGACCCGCCCTGCTCGAAGTTGCGGGCCGCGCCCAGGAAGCGCTTCGGGGGGTAGATGGCGGCCGCGTCGAGCCCACCCGACATCGCCCGCCCGGTCTGGGGGACCGACAGGTTGTAGGCCCGGGCCAGACGGGTGATGCCGTCGAGGATGATGACGACGTCCTCGCCCATCTCGACGACCCGCTTGGCCCGCTCCAGGGTCAGCTCGGCCACGGCGCAGTGCTCTTCCGGCGGACGGTCGAACGTCGACGCGGCCACCTCGCCATGCTTCAGCGACCGCTCCATGTCGGTCACCTCTTCGGGTCGCTCGTCGACCAGCAACACGACGAGGGCCACCTCGGGGTTGTTGGTCTCGATGGCCCGGGCGATGTCCTTGATCACCGACGTCTTGCCCGACTTGGGCGGGGCCACGATCAGGCCCCGCTGACCCTTGCCGATCGGGGCGACGAGGTCGATGATCCGGGTGGTCATGTTGAGCGGCTCTTCCCGCATCGACATGACGAGCTGCTCGTCGGGGAACAGGGGGGTCAGCTCATCGAACCGGGGCCGATCGCGGGCCTGCTCGGGGGACATCCCGTTCACCGTGTCGATCTGGTGGAACCCGGGGTTCTTCTCGTTGCGGTTGGCCGGGCGGGACAGGCCGGTGATGTGGTCGCCCTTGCGGAGCCCGTACTGCCGGACCTGCTTCACCGAGACGTAGACGTCCTCCTTGCTGGGGAGGTGGCCGTTGACCCGGAGGAACCCGTACCCCTCCTCCCGCAGATCGAGGTAGCCGGAGGCCGGGACCGGATCGGCCGAGATCGGCTCGTTGCCGGCATCGTCGCGGTCACGCCCCCGGTTGCGGCCACGGCGACGACCGCGCCGGTTGTTGGGGTCGGTCTCATCACCGGCGGCCTGCTCGTTCCCGGTGCTGTTCCCGTTCCCGGTACCGTTCCCGTTGCCGGACTTGTCGGAGCCGCCCTTCTCGGACTTGTCGGAGCCGCCCTTCGCCGACCGGTCGGACTTGTCGCCGTCGGCTCGATCGTTGCGATCGTTGCGGTTCCCGCCTCGCTCCCGGCGGCTGTCCCGGGCCTTCCCCTTGGCGCCCGAGCCTCGACCGCCGGCGTCGTCGCCGTCGGCCAACTCGACCTCCCAGTCGGCCAGCGGTTCCCCGTCGGGGCCGATCGGATGGTCGTCGGCCTCGCCGTTCTCGGCGCCACCGCCCCGACCGGACCGGGATCCCCGGCCGCCCCGGCGGCGTCGCCCACTCCGACCACCGGCGGTCTCGCCGTCGGCGTCGGCATCGCCCTTGGCATCGGTATCGACGTCGGTATCGACGGCGTCCTCGCTCGCGCGTCGTCGTCGTCTTCGTCGACGTCGTCGGCGTCGTGATCGCCGTCCTCGTCATCGTCGTCGTCGACATCGTCGGACTCCTCGACGTCGTCGTCGGTGGCGTCCGCTTCGGCGTCGGGGCTGTCCTCGTCCTCGTCCTCGTCCTCGTCGTCGACGTCCGCCTCGGCCTCGACGTGCTCGCCATCGGCGTCGGCGTCGTCATCGGCGTCGATCTCGACCTCGCCGTCCTCGCCGTCCTCGCCGGCCGAGACCTCGCCGTCGGTGTCATCGTCGTCGGTCTCATCGTCGGCGGTGGTCGTCGGCTGCCCGGCCTCGTCGAACAGGACGGCGTCGTCGCTCTCACCGGCGGCCGCGCCGTCGCCGTCGTCGTCGCCGTCGGATGGGAGGGTGGCTCCCGACAGCTCGAGGATCTGGTCGATCAGGTCCGACTTGCGGGCCCGGCTCGACGGGCGGCCGCCGAGGGCGGAGACGATGGCCTGCAGCTCGCTCTTGTCTTTCTTCTCCAAGCCACCGCGCTCGACGATCAGCTGATCGGTCATGGAGCAATCTCCTGGTTTGCACGGGGGCTCGGGCCGCCCGTGAGAGGGAATCGAGGTTGTCGGACACCAGCCGGGTGGAGGGGGATGCAACCACACGTCGGGTTGCATGCCCGTCGGGGCTCCGAAGCACCGATCGGACGTACAGGCCGACCCGGCCGACTGCACGCTGCCGCAACGGTCGCGGGCTGTCTCCCACGATGCAACGGTTCGCGCCGCTCGCCGACCGGCAGTTCACAGGGCCACCCCGGCCTACTTGGGGCCGATCTTAGCAAGGGGTCGGGCCCGACCCGACGTTCATCGCTGCCGGAGATCGACCACCGGGCGAGCTCGGGTCAGGTCGCGAGCGTCTCGAAGTAGCTGGTCAGGGCACCGACATCGTTGGGCAGCACCTCGTATCGCTCCCGCCGGTCGAACAGCTCGGAGAGGAAGGGGGGCAGCGGCGGGCGGACCCCGGTGGCGGTTTCGACGGCGTCGCCGAACTTGGCCGGGTCGGCGGTGGCGAGGGTGACCATCGGGGTCTCGTCGTCGGTCTGGAGCCGGCGGGCGGCGACGAGGCCGACCGCGGTGTGGGGGTCGACGAGGCGGCCCAGGGTCTGATGGACCCGTGCGATCTCGGCCAGGGTCTCGTCGTCGGCGACCCGGGCGGCGGCGAACTCGGCGTCGATCATCGACCGCCAATCGGCGGGCACCTCGGCTCGACCTTCGGCCCGGAACCGGCCGATCAGATCGGCGACGGCCGCGCCGTCCCGCTCCGACGCCTCCCACAGGAGCCGTTCGAAGTTCGACGAGACCTGGATGTCCATGCTGGGGCTGAGCGACGGCTCGACGGTCCGGGCCTCGAGGGCCCCGGTCTCGAAGAACCGGGTGAGGACGTCGTTGCGGTTGCTGGCGACGACGAGCTGGTCGACCGCGAGGCCCATCCGCTTGGCGTACCACCCGGCCAGCACGTTGCCGAAGTTCCCGGTCGGCACGGTGAACGACACCGGCCGCCCGTCGGGGGCGACGGCTCGGGCCGCGGTCACGTAGTAGACGATCTGGGCCATGACCCGGGCCCAGTTGATCGAGTTGACCGCGGCCGGGGCTCGGCCGCCGAGGATGGCGTGGTCGAGGAACGCCGCCTTCACCAGGTCCTGGCAGTCGTCGAACGTTCCCTCGATCGCCAGGTTGTGGATGTTGGGGGCGGTGACGGTCGTCATCTGCCGGCGTTGGACCTCGGACACCCGGCCGTGGGGGTGGAGGACGACGGCGTCGACGTTGGTCCGGTTGGCGAGGGCTTCGATGGCCGCCGAGCCGGTGTCGCCCGAGGTGGCGCTGATGACGACGACCCGCTGGTCGCGGGCGTTGAGCTCGTGGTCGAGGAGGCGGCCGACGAGCTGGAGGGCGATGTCCTTGAACGCCAGGGTGGGTCCGGTGGTGAGGTCGAGGAGGTGGTGGTTGTCGCCGAGGTCGATGACCGGGCACACGTCGGGGTGGCGGAAGCCGGCGTAGGCCGCGGTGACCATCTCGTCGAAGGTGTCGCCGTCGATCGAGCCCTCGACGTAGGGCCACATGACCCGGGCCGCCACCTCGGCGTAGGTCGCGTCGTCGCCGAGGTCGGTCAGGTCGGGCAGGGGCGGCACGTCGAGGGGGCAGTACAGGCCGCCGTCGGGGGCCAGGCCGGTGAGGACGACGTCGGCGAAGCCCAGGTCGGGTGCCTCACCCCGGGTGGAGCCGTAGCGGATCGCCATCGTCGTCGCCTGCCGTGCTCAGTCGCCGATGACCCGGAGGAAGCCGAGCACGTCGGTGACGACGTCGAGGTCGCGGAGGTCGTGGAGGGTGGCCCGGAGGTTGCGTTCCCGGGCGCTGTGGGTGATGAACGCCAGCCGGGCCCCGGTGCCGAGGCCCTCCTGCTCCATCGATCGGATCGACACCCCGTGGCGGCCGAACACCCCGGCCACGGTGGCCAGCACCCCGGGGGCGTCGTCGACCTCGACGTTGAGGTAGTAGGCGCTCTCCAGCTCGTCGATGGGGCGGATCCGGGCCCGCTCGCCGCTGGGCACCGGGCGATGGGTGCCCCGGCTCTTGTTGGTGGCGGCGTCGACGAGGTCGCCCAGCACGGCGCTGGCGGTCGGTCGGCCGCCGGCCCCCCGGCCGTAGAACATGAGCTCGCCGGCCGCGGCGCCCTCGACGAACACGGCGTTGAAGCTGTCGCGGACCGAGGCCAGCGGATGGGCCTCGGGGACCATGGCCGGGTGGACCCGGACCGCCAGCTGACCGCGGGGGTCGCCGCCCGGGTCGACGAATCGCTCGGCGATCCCGAGGAGCTTGATCTCGTAGCCGAGGCGGCGGGCGAAGCCGATGTCGGACTGGGTGATGTTGGCGATGCCTTCGTGGTAGACGTCGCCGGCGACGACGTTCTGCCCGAAGGCGAGCGAGGCCATGATCGCCGCCTTGGCCCCGGCGTCGTAGCCCTCGACGTCGGCGGTCGGGTCCCGCTCGGCGTAGCCGAGGTGCTGGGCCTCGCTGAGGGCGTCGGCGTAGGTGGCCCCGTCGAAGGCCATCCGGGTGAGGATGTAGTTGGTGGTCCCGTTGAGGATTCCCATGACCGCGGTCACGTCCTCGCCGAGGAGCGATTCCCGCAGCGGGCGGACGATGGGAATGGCGCCGGCGGCGGCGGCCTCGAAGAGGAGGTCGACCCCGTTGGCGTCTGCGGTCTGGTAGAGCTCGGCGCCGACGTTGGCCAGCAGCTCCTTGTTGGCGGTGATGACCGGCTTGCCCGACTTGAGGGCGTTCTGGATGAGGGTCCGGGCCGGCTCGATGCCGCCGATGACCTCGACCACGACGTCGATCGACGGGTCGGTGACGAGGGCGTCGGCGTCGGTGGTGAGCAGGGCCGGGTCGACGGCGGTGCCTCGGTCCTTGCTGGTGCTGCGGACCGCGATCGACGCCAGCTCCAGGTCGACCCCGGTGGCGGTGGCGATCTCCGCCCGCCGCTCACCGATCAGCTCGACCAACGCCCCGCCGACGATTCCACATCCAAGCAATCCGACTCTCATCGGTTGGAGGATATTGGGCCGACCCGACCGCCGGTGCGGAATTCGCTATCGGTCGGGCGGCTCGAAGCAGTCGGTGGCGAGGAGGTCCTCGTAGGTCTCGCGTCGTACGACGGCGCGTGCGTCGCCGTCGCGACAGAAGACGACCGGGGGGCGGAGGATCTTGTTGTAGTTCGAGCCCATCGAGTGCCCGTAGGCCCCGGTGACCGGTGTGGCGAGGATGTCGCCGACGGCGACGTCGTCGGGCACGTCGGCCTCCCGGACCAGCAGGTCGCCCGACTCGCAGTGCTTGCCGACCACCCGGGCCCGGTTGGGTCGGGGCTCGCGGACCGCCCGGGCGAGGAACGTCTCGTAGCCGGACCCGTAGAGGACGGGGCGAGGGTTGTCGCTCATCCCGCCGTCGACGGCGATGTAGGTCCGGATGCCGGCCAGCTCCTTGATGGTGCCGACGGTGTAGAGGGTGACGGCCGCCGCGGCGGCGATGGCCCGGCCGGGCTCGATCCCGATCGAGGCGGTGATGCCGGCCTCGGCGGCCGCCTTGGCGATGATCTGGGACCACTGGGGGATCGTCGGGGCCTCTTCGCCCTCGACGTAGGCGACGCCGAGGCCGCCGCCGACCACCAGCTCGGGCAGGCCGAGAGGATTGGCGAACCGACCGATGACCCCGACCGCGTCGGCGAACGAGTCGACCCGGAACACCTGCGACCCGATGTGGGCGTGGATTCCGACCAGGTCGACCGAGTCGCTGGCCTGGGCCCGCTCGACGGCCCGGTGGGCCAGGCCGGTCGACACCGTGAAGCCGAACTTCGAGTCGTCCTGGCCGGTCGAGACGTAGTCGTGGGTCTCGGCCTTGATGCCGGGGGTGATGCGGAGGAGGACCTTGGGGGCGGGGAGGCCGTCGGCGACGAGGGCGTCGAGCCGGTCGAGCTCGTCGAAGCTGTCGACGACGATCCGGCCGACGCCGGCCTCGATCGCTTCCCGCAGCTCGGTCGGCGACTTGTTGTTGCCATGGAAGGTGATCCGGTCGGCGGGGACGCCGGCCGAGAGGCAGACGTGGAGCTCGCCGCCGCTGGCCACGTCGAGGCCGAGGCCTTCCTCGTGGACCAGCCGGGCCATGGCCCGGCAGAGGAACGCCTTGGTGGCGTAGACGGCGTGGGGTCCGAACGCTTCGGCGGCTTCCCGGCATCGGGCTCGGAGGTGGTCTTCGTCGTAGACGAAGAGCGGGGTGCCGAACTCCCGGGCCAGCTCGGTCGTCTCACAACCGCCGACGAGGAGCTGCCCGTCGGCCCCGACGGTGGAGTTGTCGGGGAGGAGTGACCAGGAGAGAGGGGGCGCCATGGGGAAGAGAGTGTACGGCCCCGGCGGTGGGGGCGTCCGGCCTTAGAGTGGGGCCATGTCGATCGTCGATGAGCTGACGAACCTGGTCGGTGATGCCTTCGAGGCCGAGGGGCTCGATCGTTCCTACGGGACGGTGGGGGTGTCGCAGCGGCCGGATCTGGCCCAGTTCCAGTGCAACGGGGCGATGGCGTCGGCCAAGGTGGCCCGGAAGGCGCCGTTCGAGATCGCCGAGCGGATCGCCGAGATCGCCGGGGCCGACCCTCGGATCGCCGAGGCCGGCGTGGCCAAGCCGGGGTTCGTGAACCTGACGGTGACCGACGCCTTCCTGGCCGAGCAGGCCACGGCGGCGGCCGACGATGCGACCTTCGGCTTGGGCCGGCCGAGCGAGGTCCGTTCGGTGGTCGTCGACTACGGGGGCCCGAATGTGGCCAAGGCGCTGCACGTCGGCCATCTCCGGCCGGCGATCATCGGCGAGAGCCTGAAGCGGCTGTTCGCCGCCACCGGTCATGAGGTGGTGGGCGACGTCCACCTCGGCGACTGGGGTCTGCCGATGGGCCAGCTCGTGGCGTGGTTGTCGATCCACCGGCCGGAGCTGCCGTACTTCGACGAGTCGATCACCGGCGGCTACCCGACCGAGTCGCCGGTCACGATCGAGGACCTCCAGGTCATGTACCCCCAGGCGTCGGGCCGGTACAAGGAAGACGAGAAGTTCCAGGCGCTGGCCCAGCGGGCGACGGTGGAGATCCAGGACGGCCGCCCGGGGTACGTGGCGTTGTGGGAGCACCTGCGGGCGGTGTCGGTCGATGATCTGAAGTCGACCTATGACCAGCTCGGGGTCCACTTCGAGCTGTGGTACGGGGAGTCGACGGTCGCCGACCGGCTCGACCCGTTGGTCGAGGAGCTGCGGGCCAAGGGGGTGGCGATCGAGAGCGACGAGGCGATCGTGGTCGAGGTCGCCGAGGAGGGCGACAAGGCCGAGGTGCCGCCGTTGATGCTGCTCAACTCCCGGGGCGGGGCGACCTACGCCCTGACCGATCTGGCGACGATCGCCCAGCGGGTCGACGAGCAGGATCTCGACGAGGCGGTCTACGTGGTCGACCTTCGCCAGCAGCTCCACTTCGAGCAGGTGTTCCGGGCCGCCCGGCGGGGCGGGATCGTTGGCGACGGGGTGGTGCTGGTCCACGCCGGGAACGGCACGGTGAACGGGCCGGACGGCAAGCCGTTCAAGACCCGGGACGGGAACCTGCCGAGCCTGTCGGGCCTGATCGGCGAGGTGAAGACCCTGGCCGAGAAGCGGCTCGAGGAGAACGACCTGGCCACCGACTACCCGCCCGATGAGCGGGCCCGGATCGCCGAACTGGTCGGGTTGGGGGCGTTGAAGTACGGGGAGCTGTCGAACCACCGGACGAGCGGCTACGCCTTCGATCTGGAGAAGTTCACGCTGTTCCAGGGGCAGACCGGCCCCTACCTGCAGTACGTGGCGGCCCGGATGAGTTCGGTGCTGTCGAAGCTGGCCGAGGAGGGCATCGAGCCCGGTGCGCTCCTGGCGCCGAGCCGCCCGGCCGAGCGGGATCTGATGCTGTGCGTGCTGCGGTGGCCGGAGGTGGCGGCCCGGGCGTTGGAGGGCTACAGCCCGACCGTCGTGGCGGAGTACGCCTATGAGCTGGCGGGTGCGTTCAACCGGTTCTATGAGCAGTGCCACATCCGGTCGGAGGCCGATCCGGCGGTCCAGGGTTCGTGGCTCGGCCTGGTCGAGGTCGCCCGAGGCTTGCTGGGGTTGGTGCTCGACGTGCTGGTGATCGAGGTGCCGGAGCGGATGTAGGCCCCCGGGTCGGTGGCCGCCGACCCGACCCGGTCACCGCGTTGCAGCGACAACGAAGCCGGCACGGCCTCAGGCCGATGCCCGCCACCGCGTAGCAGCGACAACCGACCCCGCCGCCCCCGGGCAGCGAAGTCCGATCCGAATCCGGGTAGCGGATCGCCAATCGGCGGCTAGCGTAGATCCCCCAGCCCCCGTAGCTCAGTGGATAGAGCACTGGTCTCCGGAACCAGGAGCGCAAGTTCGATTCTTGCCGGGGGCGCTGCTGGCAGGCGGCTTGCACGCATCGCTGAACTGGTCGGCCGACCTGCCGTTGGATGGCGCTGACGCCAGCGTGATGGCCGTTGCGGAACCACTCGATCAGGTGACGGCGGCGACGCTCGACCGCCGACACTTCAGCGTCGTCCGTCCCCGGCATGTCGACGGCTTCGAGCTCGTACCGGAGCTCCGCTGGGGCCGTCCGGTCGATCGATCCGGCGGTCGCTGAGGTCGCCGAGCAAACGGTCG
This sequence comes from Acidimicrobiales bacterium, assembly GCA_965262175.1. Taxonomy (GTDB): domain Bacteria; phylum Actinomycetota; class Acidimicrobiia; order Acidimicrobiales; family SZUA-35; genus CADEDH01. The sequence continues at coordinate 1,367,644 of CBDHES010000002.1, forward strand.
ATCTCGTCGGCCAGGTGGTGGCCACGGTAGACCATCGACGTCTCGTGCCTGGCCGATGGATGCCGTCGAGCGCTGAGCCAGTTGAACGAGCCAAGGCAGTAGACCTGCCGATCACCGATGAGAGCTTTGGTGTGGAGGCTGCCGACCTGCACGACCGCTATCCCGTATCCGGCCACCACGGCCACGTCGCGATCGAACCGCGCCTTGGCCTGACTCTCGGTCATCGACGTGCGTCGCCCCTTGCCTTGTCTCTGCCTTTGTCTCTGGACAGGTAGTCGACGTTCGCCTTGCGGTCGACGTAGATCGTGACGGCCACGTCTCGGGCCACGGCGTCGGCGATGGACGGCAGCACTCCGGCTTCGTTCAGTGCCCCCGGCCGCAACCAGGGGCTCACGACGTGCACGTCGGTGGTGGCCTCACCGATCACCTGCTGCCAGAGCGCGTCGTGCTGGGAGTGGTTGATCACCTGGTGAACGGCATGTCCGTCGGTCAGGTCCGAACGGGTGGGTGTCTCGGCCAGACCGAGATGCTCGGCGTCGTGGTCGAGCATCCACCGGTAGAGGGCACCTCGCGGCGTGCCGGGTGCAGCCGAGGCCATCTCGTCGATGTCACCGAGGTAGACGAAGCTGTCCTGGGCCCGGGAGACCGCCACGTTCAACATGTTGGGGCTGCGGTCGATGAACGCGCCCCCGAGGTGTCGGGTAGCGACCTGGGAGAACACGATGACAGGCCGTTCGGCCCCCTGCATGGCGTGGACGGTTCCGACCGTGATCTCGGTCGCCGATCGGCCCCTCGAACCGAACCCGGCGCCACGAAGGCGCTGGTTGACCAGCTCGGCGTGAGCTCGGTAGGGCGTGACGACGGCCACGATCTCAGCCAGATCCCGCTGGTAGTGAGCTTCGAGCTTCTTCTTGTGCTCGGCAAGCCACGACACCACCGCTTGGGCCTCGGCGTCGTTGACCTGACTGCGGCCGGAGCGGTGAACGCTCCAACCGTCGACGTGGACGAAGGCCAGGGGCGGCAGAGGTGGCGGGTTCGACGGGTCGACCCGTCGGGACGGAATCAGTCGACCGTGGTAGCAGAGCTGGTTGCAGTACCCGATGATCTCGTCTCGGCACCGCCAGTGGTCGAACAGGTACAGCCCCCGATCGAGGACGGGGACCTGATGATGGCGGCAAGCGAGCTGAGCGTGGCCCATCAGGTTGCCGGCCGCTGCGGCTGTTCCCGCGTCGACGATGTCGTCGTAGCGCGACGGGGTGTCGATGACGCCCGAGGTCACGAGGTTGGCTTGGTCGACCGAGGGTGTTGCGCTGTGGATCGGCTCGATCTGTTTGGTGTCACCGATGACGAGCGCCCGCTTGGCCAAGGCGAAGGCGGCACCCGACACCTCCGGAGCGACCTGACCGGCCTCGTCCACGATGAGCAGATCGATGGCCTCGTACAGGTAGTCGTCTACGAAGCCGTCGCCCTTCCGAACGCTCACTTCCAGCAAGCTCGGCAGCGTGAACAGGGTGGCGACGGCGCAGGGGGTCACCATCATCCGCCGTCGCCACCGAGGCTCGACCGTGGTGCGTCCCGTCTTCCCGGCAAGGTGCTCGTGTCGTCCGGCCAGACCGGTCATCTCCTGCAGCCACCGGCCCTCCCAGTAGCGGCCCGCAAGCAGGAACAGCCGATGCCGCAGTGTCACGTCGCACAGGGCGTCTATCGCCTCCAGGTCACCGGTGTCTGGGCTCTGGGCGGTGAGGCGACCGAGGAGGGCGGCCACCCGCTGGTGACCCGAGATCACCGCATCGGCTGCGGCTCGCCAGTCGCCGACGTCGCTTCGCAGCTCGTCGATCGACGCCCAGTCGGGCACCGGTAGCCCGTCCGGCCAGTGGGGCTCGACCGACAACCGGGCCTGCGCCAACCGCTTGGCCGTCATCCCCGGCCACCAGGAGAACAGCGCCGCCCACGGCGACCGATTGGCGTCCAACTCGACCAGCGCCGTCGCCACCCGGGCCCAGTCGGCTCGGGCCGCGGTCTCGGTCAGGTCGGCCAGGTGGTTGGTCGAGCCGACGGTGTCGGCCACTCGGGCTCGGAGGTCGTGGTTGGCCGTGGCCAGGGCGGTGGAGGCCACGGCCACCTCTTCCAGCTCCGCTGCGGTGGCGAGGAGATCGGCATGGAGGGCGTCGACGATGGTGTCGACGGACGGTGCTCGCAACTCGGGATAGGCCGCTTCGGCTTGGTTGAGGTAGAAGGCGCGGGCCCGGTCGACGTAGCTGTCGGACTCCATGTCGTTGAAGCGAGCCTCGGTGTGGTAGCCGGCGGACTCCAGCTTCCGGGTGGGCGCCGGAAAATAGGAGCCGTAGCTGTCGACGTCGGGCAGCCACCGCCGGCTGAGCGCATCCTCGCCGACCCCGACCATGGCGGCGAAGGCATCGAGCACGTTGGTGACCGCGTTGTTGTTGGTCGAGGTGGCCACGACCAGCGGTGGCCCCTCGGCTCCAGCCACCGCAGCAGCGACCCACTGCGACGCCACCACCGACAACACCATCGTGGTCTTGCCGGTACCCGGCGGACCGTTGGCGGCCACGACCTCCCCCGGGACAGCGTCGACCACGGCGCCCGCCACCTGACGCTGGGACGGGGCCAGTCCGAACGTGGCGCTGCCGTGGCCGGCCCGCCGGGTGAACGTCGACAACGCCGACGGCGGATCAACCGACGGCTCCGTCGACGGGCTGGCGATCCGTTCGAACAAGGGCGGCAGCTCGCCCTCGCGCCGAGCCAGGTGGCCATACAGCGTAGCGATCCGTGCGGTGGCCGTATCGGGCCTCGACCAGATCACGGCCGCGTAACTACCCTGCCGGAACCCGTCGGGGACCTGGTCGGCTGGCCGACCGGTCACGGCCTCGAGCAGCTCCGTCCAGTAGCGAACGAATCCCGACCATCCCGGGTCTGGCCATCGGCTGGCAACCACGTCGTGGTAGTCGCTCAGATCACCGATATCGAAGGCGTCGTCACCCCCGAGGGGAGCGAGCAGCTGCCGAGGGATCGACACCTGGCCCGGCAACGACAGCCGACCATCTCGGCCGAGCCATGCCCTGGCCACAATCGGGGACACCGCTCCATACCGGGCAGGAACCGGTCGCTTATTGTCTGGCTTCCGGATGTAGAGGAACGGACGGATCTCCACCTCGACCTGGTCCCCCAACTCCCCGCCCTCGTTGTCGCCTTCGGCCTTGGCGAAGACAGCCTCCGCAACGTCGGCCCTGATCAGGCCATCGACGAGTTCCCCAGCGGAGACACGCGTGTGGTCGCGGTTCAGGTCGGCCTTGTCGAACACGCCCCGACTGAGGGTGCGATCGTGGATCGTCAGACGCCAATAGTGCAGGACACGACGACTCCGAGCAGACGATCCGGCGGCGGACGGACCCATGCATCGACAACCTACTGCAACAAATCGATCCGGCCCAACGGCGCCGCCGGTGCCGGCGGTCATCCCCGGGCGTGCCCCTGATCGTCGACGGACGCTAAGTTCAACCGGCCACCGGCTCAAAGGGAGCAGACCGTGAAGCTCGGCGCCGCCTTCGGCAACATCAACATGGGGATCGACTGGCCGGTGATCCGGGCGCTGGTCACCGAGCTGGAGGGAGCCGGGTTCGACGGCATCTCGACCAACGATCACGTCGTCGGCGGCCACCCCGATCGGGCCGAGGGGCAGAAGGTCCACACGTTCACCACCGGCGTGCACGAGCCGCTGGTGTTCCTCAGCTTCATCGCCGCCGTCACCGAGCGGGTCGAGTTGACCACCGGTGTGCTCCTCCTCCCCCAACGGCAGACGACGCTGGCCGCCAAGCAGTGCGCCGAGCTCGATCTCCTCTCCGGCGGCCGGCTCCGGCTCGGGGTCGGTGTCGGCCGCAACTGGATGGAGTACGAGGCGCTCAACGAGGACTTCACCACCCGGGGACGGCGCATCGAGGAGCAGGTCGAGGTTCTCCGTCGGTACTGGACCGAGGAGCTGGTCACCTACGACGGTCGGTGGCACCAGCTCGACCGGATCGGGATCAACCCGCTGCCGATCCAGCGCCCGATCCCCATCTGGATGGGCTCGTTCCACAGCTTCGTCAACGAGAAGGTGCTGGAGCGGATCGGCCGCCTGGCCGACGGCTGGCTGCCCCAGTTCCCGCCCGAGGCGTTGGGTCCGGTCCTCGACCGGGTGCGGGGCTACGCCGCCGACGCCGGCCGTGACCCCGACGATCTCGGCATCGAGTGCGCCATCAGGACCCGACCGGACGACGACCCGGCCACCTGGGTCGATCTCGCACAGGCCTACCGCGACCTGGGGGCGACCCACCTGAAGGTGTACGCGGCCGGCGAGACCCCGCGTGCGATCGTGACCCTCATGCGCCGTTGGCTCGACACCGTCGGCCCCGAGGTCCGCTGATCCGCCGACCGCGTACCGGACCGTTCCAGGAGGCCACCGATGACCCGACCCGACATGGCGACCGTGCCCGACACGATCGAGCGCGTCTTCAAGCCGATCCAACAGTTCACCCGGGGTTGGATGATGAGCCCCGACACCGACACCTACGGCCGGGAGGTGCTCGGCCTCGACCGGCCCCGCCAGTTCTGGGTCGTCGGTCGGGCCGGGGTCATGGGCGACTGCACCGCCGAGGTGGCGGCGGCCGCCCTCGCCTTCCACGCCCTCGACCACGTGGCCGACGCCTGGGACAACCTCCCGGACGGACTCGACCACCTCACCGTCTCCCACCACTACGCCGGGCGGGTCGCCGAGTGGGGCGACCGGGTCATCTCGACCTTCGACCCCGACCGGATGGATCGCCTCGACCGACTCGGGCGGCGGATCATCGACGCCGCACCGGCGTCGATGGGGGCGATCTTCACCGGCTGGCGCAGCCTCCCCCCGCCGACCACGGTCGGGGCCCGGGTGGCGATGACCACCCAGATCCTCCGGGAGATGCGGGGAGCAGCCCACGTCACGGCCGTCATCGCCAGTGGGCTCAGCCCGGTCGACGCCATCCTGGCCTCGACCAACGCCCCACCCCGGACCGGACCCGAGTGGGCGGAGCGGATGGGGTTCACCGGGCCGTTCCGGGATCCGGAGGAGATCCGGGCGGCCCGCCTCGAGGCCGAGGTCCTCACCGCCCGGATCCTCGAGCCCTCCTTCGCCGCCCTCGACCCCACCGAGCTGGCCGACTTCGGGGAGCTCGTCGAGACGACCCGCAACGCCATCGACATGTGACCTGGGACGGACGACCTCCGACCGCTCGGGGCGATCGACCCATGAGACGGCGGTGGCCGGGGCCGTAGGCTTACCCTCCGGTAGCCGAACGCGGGGTCCGCCCGCCGTGCGGTACGGGCGGGAGCATGGCGGCCAAACGCAGGCGGAGAACCAGGACGGGCGCAGAGTTCGACGTCATCGCCCGGGCCACCGAGGGCGACGACGAGGCCATCGAGACCCTCTATCGGGAGCACACCTCCCTCGTCCACGGCTACCTCCGGGCCAGCGGGGTCGGTGACCCCGACGACGTCGCCTCCGAGGTCTTCGTGTCGATGGTTCGGAGCCTCCCCTCGTTCCAGGGCGACCGTTCGGAGTTCCGAGCGTGGTTGTTGACCATCGCCCACCGACGCCTCGTCGACTACTTCCGAAGCCAGGCCCGGCGGACCGACATCGCCGCCGGCGACCTGATGTCGTCGATCGACGGCCCCGAAGCGGTGGCCACCTCCCCCCAGCCGACGCTGGTCGACAAGCGGTTGATCACGGCGTTCAGGTGCTTGACGGTCGAGCAGCGGGAGGTGCTGGCCCTCCGGTTCGTCGCCGATCTCAGCCTCGAGACGGTGGCCGAGATCACCGGCCGATCGGTCGGCGCCGTCAAGTCGATGCAACACCGGGCGCTCGACGCCATCCGGGCCGCCGCCCCAGCACTCGCCACCCGGGCCGCCAGCTGATGGCGCCGATGGCCGACACCGAGCCGTCCGACGACGACGTGGCCGCAGCGTTGCGTGAGGAGTTCGGCGGGTCGCCCGATGACGCCGTCGTTGCCCGACACCTGGTGATTCTCCGGGAGGAGTCCGCCCGGCTCCGGTCCCGTCGGCGGCGGGCGGCGATCGTCCGCCGGACGGCCCTGACCGCAGCCGCCGCGGTGGCGATCACCGTCGGCGTGGTCGCCGTCCAGCAAGTGGTGGCCGACCGTCCAGCGGCCATCGAGACCACCACCGACCAGGGACTGCCCGCCGTCGATCCCGATCGATCGGAGCCGACCGACCAGGCCTCGACCACGACGACACCGCCGCCCGGCGACGACGAGGCCAACGGAGGGGCCTCGTCCACGAGCACCATCGAGACCGGAGGCGGGGCCGGCGAGGGAACCGACACCGCCGAGGACGCCTCGCCCCCGAGTGGTCCCGGTGGTCCCGGCCCCGGTGCCGATCCGTCGGCCACCGACGATCCGGCTCAGCCGACCTCGTCGACGACCCCGGACGCCGACCCGACAACGTCGAGCCCGTCCGACCAACCGACGACGACGGCGGCGACCACCACCACGCCCGCCGAGCCCACCACCACGGTCTCGATCCCGGCCCCGATCGGTGCCTCGTTCCAGGAGCGGTTGCTCAACGAGCTGTTCGACTTCAACGCCTGCCTCGGCGGCGACAACGAGATCTTCGTCGGCTACCCCGGCGAGAGCGACCACCCCCGAGCCGACGATCCGGCGTACCGAGCGGCCATCGAGCGCTGCGACCCGACGACGACGATGCGCCAGGTTCTCGACGACCACGTCGCCTGGGAAACGAGCCTCGACGAAGCCCAGAAGGCCGCGGTCAACGCCGCCAGCCAACCCGCCTACGAGTGCATCAGCTCCCGGGGGTGGGACGTCGGCACCCTGTTCCTCAACGAGCGGGGCGTGCTGACGTTCAGCCGGTTCCCCGAGGTCACGTGGGGCGAGCACGCCAACGGCAGCTTCGAGGGCGACCTCCGATCCTGCGGCTGGTACGCCCTGGAGCTGGGCTGACCGGCTCCGACGGCTCGGCCCGGCCGACCGGGTCGGCCATACTCGCCCGATGACCGGAGGCGAGCTGATCATCGTGCTGGCCGCCGTCGTGGTCGGGGCGGTCATCAAGTCGGTGACCGGCATGGGGCTGCCGATCATCGTCGTCCCGATCGCCACCCTGTTCGTCGACCTCGCCGACGCGGTGGTGGTCATCGCCGTTCCCAACCTGGCGGCCAACGCCGCCCTCCTGTGGCGGGAACGACACCACCTCGACCAGACCCGGGACCTCCCCACCCTGCTGGCGACCGGGATCGTCGGCGGCGTGCTGGGCGCCCTCGCCTTCGTCAACCTCCCCGAGGAACCCCTTCTCGTGCTGCTCGTGGCGGCGATCGCCCTCTACCTCGGCCGTTCGCTGCTACAGCCCGACGCCCGGCTCGCCCCCGCCACCACGGCCCGCTGGGCGCCGGCCGTCGGCACCGTGGCCGGCCTGTTCCAGGGGGCGATCGGTATCTCGGGCCCGATCGTCGGGGCGTGGATCCACAGCTACCGGCTCGACCGGGGAGCCCACGTCGCCTCGATCACCGCCCTGTTCGGGGTGGGCGGGTTGGCCCAGTGCGCCGTGCTCGTCGGCTCCGGCCAGCTCGCCGGTCGGACCACGGCCTCCGCCCTGGCGATGATCCCGATCCTCGCCTCGATCCCGGTCGGAACCTGGATCCGGGGACGGCTCAGCTCCGCCGCCTTCGATCGGGCCATCCTCGGGTTGCTGGCCGTCTCCGGCGTCGGCCTCGTGGTGAGGATCGTCGGCTGAGCGTCGCCGCCCCGAGCGGGCGGGACGGCATGGACCTCGCCCGACTAGCTTCGGGCTCATGGAACCAGCGGCCGACGCCCTCGCCTCCGAGCACGCCTCGATCGAGATCGACGCCCCACCCGAGGCCGTGTATCGGCTCGTGTCCGACATCGAACGGATGGGCGAGTGGAGCCCCGAGACCGTCGGCGGCCGCTGGCTCCGAGGCGGGTCCGGCCAGGCCGGTGACTGGTTCGAGGGCTTCAACAAGTCGGGCGACCGGGAATGGAGCCGGGAGTGCGAGGTGGCCGAGGCCGAACCGGGCCGGGGTTTCACCTTCGTCGTCGGCGGGGTCGAGGCCAACTGCACCTGGTGGAGCTATGAGCTGGAGCCGACCGCGACCGGCACCCGGCTGACCGAGCGGTGGTGGCTGGTCAACAAGACGCCGGCCATGCAACAGGCGACTCCCGAACAGTTCGCGGCCCGGGTCGCCCTGACCCGGGAGATGCTCCCCGCCACCCTCGCCGCCATCAAGCGCACCGCAGAGGCCCCCGCCGCCTGACCCGACCCGGCACCCGCCCCCGGTCCCCCGAACGCCCGGAACCAACGACCGCTCTCAACCGACAACCGCTATCCCAAAGCGACCGCCCTCGTGATGACCGCCTTCCCCGGACCGACCGACCGACCGCCTCGCCTGCTCGGGGTGTTCGCCCACCCCGACGACGAGATCTTCTGCATGGGCGGGACCGCAGCCCACCACGTCGCTCGAGGGGGCTCGGCGGCGGTGGTGTCGCTGACCCAGGGGGAAGCGGGACAGATTCGGGACGCCACCGTGGCGTCCCGGCGGACGCTGGCCGAGGTCCGGCGGCGGGAGCTGGCCGAGGCCGCCGCCGTCCTCGGTATCGCCGAGACCCGATGCCTCGGCTGGCTCGACGGGACCCTGGCCGACGAACCGACCGGGCCGATGGTCGACGCCGTCCGGTCCTGCATCGACGAGCTCCGTCCCGACGCAATCGTCAGCTTCGGCCCCGACGGCGGCTACGGCCACCCCGATCACGTGATCGCCTCGACCGTGGCGACCGAGGCGGCGGCGGCCAGCTCGACTCGACCGATCGTGCTCCAGGCGGTGTTCCCCCGGAGCAGTCGGCTCCTGGTCCGACTGCTAGCCGACTGGCTCGCCTCGCTCGACGACCGGCACCGGGGCAGCGACGAGCTGGCCCATGGGCTGATGCTGTTCGCCAACGGCTCGTCGGTCCTCGGGTTCGCCGCCGACCTGCTCGAGGTCCGGTTCCACCCGGCCGGCACCTACCTGATCGAGCAGGGTGACGACGCCGACGAGCTGTTCGTCGTGCTGTCGGGCCAGGTCGACGTCATCCGCGAGGAGCCCGACGGGACGATGGTGCCCGTGGCCCGGGGTGGGCCTGGGACCTTCGTCGGCGAGCAGGGGATCGCCACCGGCCGGACCCGCAACGCCCACGTCGTGGCCCGGGACCACGTCACCAGCTTCGTGCTGGCCCCCGGCCCGGCCCGGACCCCGACCGGCCAGCCGGTGACGGCCGGCGGCCACTACGTGGCGACCGACCAGCTCAACCGACCCGGCGAGATCACCGCCCGGAACCTGATCCGGGTCGACGTCGGCCCCCACGCCGGCGACAAGATGCGGGCCCTGGCCTGCCACCGCTCCCAGTACCCGATGGCCGCCGACACCTTCCCCGAGACCATCCTCCAGGAGCTGTTCGGCACCGAGTACTTCGCCGTCGTCGACGCCTGAGCAGTGACCGCCGCCGCCGTTCCCGGCCGGCCGGGGCCGCGTGTCGTCGCGACGACACTGCATCGGTAGCGGTTGCTACAAAGTGCTGACCTGGGACAACGCCGAGCCAACGGCCACTTGATCTGACAACTACCCCCCTCTAGGTTCACGGACAACCATGACCGCAAGACGGGGCGGCACCCAGGGGTAGGCGCCAGATGAGTCGACTCGTTGACAGGCTGGCGGACGCCTACGGCCAGACGATCTCGTCGATCCAGGACCGGCTCGTCGGCCACCGCTACACCGGCCAGGTTCGGGCTCGACCCACCGAGATCGAGATCATCGAGCGGGCCGGCTACCGATGGACGCTCGGCCAGGCCCAGCACGCCGACGGCCAGTACACCCGGACCGGGACGGTGGCGGTCCGGATGCACGGGTGGGACATCGCCTCGTTCCCCCAGACGGCCCGGAGCGATCTGGGCCGCCTCGGCCGGCTCGGGGTCGCCGGCGACCGTCCGGCGACCGGTCCCTTCCTCGCGTTCCACAACGAGCAGCGGACCGATATCGAGGCCGGGTTCGGTGCCCGGTTCGGCCACGGCAGCGTCCCCCTCCAGATCACCGTCGATCCCGAAGGTGGTCCGCCGGCCGAGCAGCTCTCGACCGGGCGGTGGGATCTGGTGGAGAAGACCACCTACCGGCTCCGCCCACCCGACACCGTGCCGATCCAGTGCGAGGTCGAAGTCCACGAGCACCCCCGGTTCAAGCGGCACGGGTTGGCCCTCGTCTACCGGATCGCCGTCCACCTCCCCGACAGCGGCGAGGGGGCACCACCGCCGCCCCGACTCGATCGCCTCTCGGTCGCCTGGCCCTCCCACGTCGTGGCCGAGGACACCATCGAGGCCCTCTGGCTCCCGGCCGACGACGACGCCGTGACCCTCGACGTCCACTTCGACGCCACCCGGGGTGAGGTGGTGTGCGACGCCTTCGGCGGGGGGTGGTCGATCGGTGAGCCGGTCGCCGACGACACGACGACCTACGAGATCGAGATCGCCATGATCCTCAGCCGGCCGCTGCAGCTGGCCGACGAGTCGGTCTCGACGGTTCGACTCACGACCGTGGTCGACGACTACCTCCTCTCCGGTCTCGAGGCCGAGGTGTTCGGCGCCGACGGCTCGAAGCTCCGACCCGACCCGCCGGTCCGGAAGCGGACCGTGCTGGAGGCCGACGTCACGCTCGACATGAGCGAGGCGATGGCCTCCCGCACCGTCGTGCAACAGCACCAACTGAAGTTCCGGGGCATCCAGCTGACCGAGGAGGTCATCGAGCGGATCCAGTCGTCGCTCCAAGCCTGCGACTACCCGGATGCCAGCCCGCGCCGACGACGCCCGGCCGAGCTCCGGGCCTGGTTCGAGTGCCTGAAGAAGGTGGCCGGCCGGGAGGTCACGCTTCGAGTCTCGATCGAGGGGACCGAGCGGCAGGTCCGGCGAACCGATGTCAGCGCCGGTGGCCCGAGGCTCCGGGAGTACATCACCGCCGGTGACCTCACGATCGACCTCGAGGGCGAGGTCGAGGGCGACCACATCCTGCTGGCCAGCGAGCTGAACGACGTGCACTTCGAGCTTCGTCGCTCCCTCTACTCCTTCGTCGAGGCCTGACGCCCGATGACCGACGACCACATCGGGCTCAGCCCCTCGGCCTCCACCCTCGGCTGCAAGGTGTGCGGGCGGCGCTCGATCGAGGCGGTCTGCCATCACTGCGGGGTCGCCCTCTGCGGAATCCATCGCAATGCCGGAGCCGAGGGGTCACCCGAGTTCAAGGGCCTGCGCCTGTCGGCCAAGCGGAACACCGAGCCGGCCCACTGTCCGGCCTGCGCTCACCGTCGGGTGTCGCAGCGGATGCTGATCGTCACCGCGGCGCTGGCCGGGGTCGGCCTGGCGTTGGTGCCGACGGTGAACGACGCCGTCCTGCTCGCCCTCCTCCTGACGATGCCGTTCGCCGCGACGCTGACGGTCTGGCTGGTCGACCGGGGCCGAACCCGGCAGCTTCCCTGCCCGATGTTCCCCGAGGTCGTGGACGAGACGGTGATCGAGACCTACCGGTACCGGATCACCCTCGACGACGACGGCACCTTCCGGGCCGAGCCGGGCATCGCCGACGGCGTGGCCCGAGCCAATCTCCGCCTTGGCCCCAACGACGCCAAGCGGGTCGCCAGGGTGAGGAAGGCACGAAGCTCGGGCGATGCGACGGCGGTCGACGTCACCTACGGGTTCATGGCAGCCCGGGTACGACCCGATGGCGCAGCGATCGACCTGAACCGGACGACGGCCCACGACGCGGTCGGGGCGACCGTCCTGCGGGGCCTGTCGTCCGACACCCCCTACCTCGACGATGCGGGAGCTTCGGCCGTGGCGGCCTTCGGTGCCGACGACAAGCTCGTTCCGATCGGCGACACGTCGACCGAGGACCTGACCAGGTTGCCGCCCTCGATGCTTCCTCGGGAGATCCCGTACCAGATACGGCTGGAACCAACCGAGCGTTGGTCACCGATCGAGATCGTCCCGGTCCTCGTGCCCCAGTCGGACCGCCGGGTCGTGACCTTCAACCTCACCTGGTCGCTCCCCAGCGACGCGACCCGAGACGTCACGACGCGCTGGGCCGACCCCCGACGGGCCCGACCGAGCCGGATCCGTCACCTGGTGATCGAGGCGCCGGTACGCCTCGGCGACCCCGAGCCGTTCGAGCCATCGTCGACCAAGCTCGTCGCGGCCGAGGCCGGCACCGCAACGAGGCGCATCCGGTGGGAGGCCAAGCCGCTGACGCCAGGCGAGACCATGAACGGCGATCACCAGCGGTCGGCCTTCGACCCGCACGACCACCGCCGAGACCGGACACCACAGCGGTCGACCCGGCAGGTGTCGCGCTCGTTCACCGTGCGGTTCGAGAACCCGATCCCGCCCGAGACGACGTTCACCGGCAACGTGGCGATCGAGTTCGACGGCTCGTTCGCCGGCGTGGTCGACCTGGACTGGTTCGACCCGATCGGCGATCGAACGCCGTCACCCACGCCGAGCAGCGTGACCTCGATCCTCGATGCCGACTTCCGACTCTCGATGGCATCGGTCCACTACGAGGCGACGTTCGTGCTGCGGGAACGATCGATCCCGGGGATCAAGTCGGCCATCAGGGGGGTCCGACCCGACCACGGGGCGGCGATCGAGGTCGCCCAGCTCCTGACCAAGGCGGGCTACTACGTGTACGAGGTCCGGGAGTCGTCGTTCGTGCCGCCCGATCAGCAGGCGGCCCTGAACCGCTCGTGGCAACTGTTCGGCCGGCACTTCTCCAACCTGACGCCCCTCGAGTTCCAGGTGAGCCTGGAGGGGGTCGACGTGCGGCGGGACGGCACCGATGACACCTCGGCGATCACCGACATCTCGGTCACGGCCCAGGCCGTCTACGACTCCGAGGCGGTCCACGCCCGATTCCGCTCGATCTCGGAGAACATCGAAGAGCTCGCCCAGGAGGCGCTGTACCGCTACGCCGGGTTCGGCGCCCTCCAACCCGAGATCGACCCGAGCGGCGACGAGCACGGAGACCCGACGTGACCGAGCCGACGACCCGCACGTACTCGAACGCCGTCCGCTACCGCCACCCGCCCTGCTCCAGTTGCGGGAAGACGATCCTCGACCGGGAGATCCTGGAGTTCGTCGTCTGCCACCACTGCGGTCGTCGGGTCTGTCGTCGTGACCGCCGGGGCGCGGGCTGCGCCTTCCTCCATCGGCGCGATCCGTCGTTCTGGCGGCACGCCGCCGGGGCCCGAGCCCACGCCTGGCACTGCGAGGACTGCCTCGAGGACCACCACCGGCTGATCTGGCTCCTCAGCCTCCCGACCCAATGGAGGAGGCGCTAGGCCTTCGGGGCGGGGGTCAGCTCCAGGTCGAGCCTGGTCAGGCCCCGGAGCATGAAACTCGGGTGATCGTAGCGGAACTCGTTGCCCTCGGCCAGGGTGAACGACTCGATCCGGCGCGACAGCTCCTCGGCCGCCACCTTGCCCTCCAGTCGGCGCGAGAGCCAACGCCCGCCGGGGACACGATCACCATCGACCGACGGACGTCGTCCGGGACAGGGCGGCGCCGACGCAGTGGTGGATGCCCTTGCCGAAGGCCAGGTGGGCTGCGTTCTCCGTCCGGTCGGGGCGGAAGGCGTCGGGGTCGGCGAACACCTCGGGGTCGCGGTTGGCGGCGGCGTACATCGCCACCACCCTCGACCCCGCCGGCAGGGGCACACCGGCGACCTCGGTGTCGGTGGTGACGACCCGGAACATGCCCTGGGTCGGGGTCGACAGCCGCAACGTCTCCTCGACGACGGCCTTGGCCGCCCCGTCGTCGCCGGCCAGCGTGGCGGCCCGGAGAGCCGACCACTCGGCCGGGTGCTCGCCGAGCAGTCGCATCATCTCGGTCAGCATCTTGGTCGTCGTCTCGTTGCCGGCGACGAGGAGCTGCTGGATGATGCTGAGCATCTCGGCCACGGTCAAGGGCTCGGTCGAGACCGCCTCGTCGGCGATCCCGTCGGCGTCGCGGTCGATGCGGGCGTTGAGGAGGTTGGTGAGGAGATCGTCCTGGGGCTCGGTCCGGCGTCGCTCCAGCTGTTCGGCGAAGTAGTGCTGGTACTCGATCACCTCCCGCTCGGCGGCGAGGCGTTCCTCGACCCCGATGTTGGTCCCGATCCCGGCGATCGACGCGTCGCTCCACCGCTTGAAGTCGTCGAGACGATCGTCGGGGACGTTGAGGGCCTTGGCGATCACCGTCACCGGCAGCGGCACGGCGAACGCCTCGACGAGCTCGACGGGGCCGTCGGCCGCCACCAGCTCATCGATCAAGCCGATCGCGATCTCCCGGATCAGCGGCTCCAGGCCGGCGATGACCCGGGGGGTGAAGGCCTTCGACACGAGCCGGCGGTACCGGGTGTGGTCGGGAGGATCGACGGTCAGCATCGTGCCGACCCGCTCGTAGCCACCCTCCTCCTCGTACAGCTCCCGCAGTCGGCGGGCGTAGTCACCGCCGGCCGCGCCGCCGCCGGTGGTGTCGAAGCGCGACGAGAACGTGGCCGGATCGAGGACCACCTCGGTGACGTCGGCGTGCCGGGTGACGAGGTGGAGCGGCGCCCCGGGGGCGGCCGCCTCGAACACCGGGGCCTCCCGCTGCATCCGGGCGTAGTAGGCGTGGGGGCACTGCTGGACGGCCGGATCGAACAGCCCGAAGTCGTCGAGGTCCACCTGGTCGCCGTCGGTCATCGCACGCTCCTCACGTTCCGGTCAGCCGCTCGACGACGGGGGCGAAGTCGGCCATCGCCCTCGCCCCGACCGTCACGTAGCTGATGTCGTAGGTGTCCCGCCGCGCCTGCAACGTCTCGCAGATCTCGTCGACCGACCCGACGAGAGCGTGGGGGTAGGTGGCCAGGTCGTCGACCCCCATCCCGAGACCGGCCGCCATCTTCTCCCGTGCGGCGGGGCCGTCGTCGGCGACCGTGGTGAAGTAGGCACCGATCTCCAGCTCGATCGACTCGTAGCGGTCGCCGGCCCCGGCCCGGATCCATTCGACCTTGTCGGCGGTCCCCGCTGCGGTCCCCGACGCCATGCCGTGGGCCCCGAGCTTGCCGGCCGAGTTGTCGAAGTTGATCGAGACGATGTCGGCCAGGCGGCCGGCGGTCCGCAGCACCCGGGGCGAGCCGCCGCCGACCATGATCTTC
Source organism: Acidimicrobiales bacterium (assembly GCA_965262175.1). Classification (GTDB taxonomy): domain Bacteria; phylum Actinomycetota; class Acidimicrobiia; order Acidimicrobiales; family SZUA-35; genus CADEDH01. The sequence continues at coordinate 1,382,912 of CBDHES010000002.1, forward strand.
GGCCCGCCAGGCTGAACCGCCGCAGGGACCGCCGCGGTGTCGGCCACCGTGACGTGGGCGCCGTCGATGGCCAGCTCGGCTCCGGCGAAGAAGGCCCGGGTCAGCTCGACGTACTCGACCAGCCGGTCGATGCGGACACCCGGCCGGTCCATCGGGATCCCCATCGCGGCGTACTCGCTGGTGATCCACCCCGCGCCGAGACCGGCTTCGAGCCGGCCGTCGGACAGCACGTCGATCGTCGACAGCGACTTGGCCAGCACCACCGGCTGGTGGTAGTCGACGCACAGCACCCGAGACCCGATCAGGATCGAGTCCGTCACCGCAGCGGCTGCGGCCATGGCCGGGATGGCGGCCAGGTTCTGGACCGGGTGGGCGGCGGCGGTCAGCGCCGGACCGGGCCCGATGTAGTGGTCGGCGACCGAGAAGCAGCCGTAGCCCAGGTCCTCGGCGGCCCGGGCCAGATCCCGCCACGCCGCTCCGGACTCGGCGGCGAAGGCCTGCACCCCGAACCGGAACGGCCGCCCACCGCTCATCGGGGGGCCTCGGCGGTCGCCGCGCCGTCGGGTACGGCGTTGGCGAAGGGGCCCGACAGGTCGGGCGGCCCCAGGTAATGAACCGTCAGAGTGCGGGCGGTGAACGACCACCGACCGTCGTCGAGCCGGTAGGCGTCGTCGTAGTGGGCGAGGAGGAGGCCCCGCTCACCGTCGGTCCCCACCGTCTGCTCCTGGACGTACCATCGGCCCGACCCGGTGACCGATCCGGCGTCGACGTCGTGGGTGCCGTTGAACACGGTCTGGATGACGGCGCTGAACCTGGCCATCGCTCGCCGCCACACCTCGACGATGGCGTCCCGGCCCTCGATCGGGCGGCCCATGCCGAGGTCCCACGTGGCATCGGGGGCCCACGTGTCGGCCCACCGGTGGTGGTCCCGCTCGACGACGGCGTCGGCGTAGCGGTGGACGAGGTCGGCGATCGGGTCCCGGACCATGGCCGAAAACTACACGGGCCACCGAGCGGAGGCCCGTCCGACCACGACGCGGCCGGGACCGGCCGGGCGGTGGGCTCAGGCTCGGGGATCGACCAGGACCTTGATCTCGGCGCTCGTGCCGCTCCCCAGGTCGGCCAGCGCCGGCCCGAGCCCCGACAGCCCGACGGTGGCGGTGTGGAGCGGCTCGACCACGCACCGACCGTCGACCATCATCCCCATCGTCCGCTCGAAGTCGTCGTGGGTGTAGGCGAGGGCCGAGCGGACCTCCAGCTCCTTCACCAACCAAGCCACCGGATCGATCGTGGCCTGCCCCTCGGCGACGCCGATGAGGCACATCGTCCCACCGCGGCGGGTGGCGTCGACCGCCTGCTGGATCGCCGCCGGCCGGCCGACGCACTCGTAGACGACATCGGCGCCCAACCCCCGGGTCGCCTCGGCGATGACCTCGGGCGCCTCCTCGGGGGTGACGACGGTGCTCGCCCCCAGCTCGGCCGCCAACCGTCCCCGTGCCGGGTTGGGCTCGACGACCACGACCTGGCCGGCGCCGGCGGCGATCACCCACTGGAGGGTGGTCAACCCGATCGGCCCCGCCCCCTGGACGACGGCGATATCGCCGAGGCGGGGAGGGCTGTGGCGGACGGCGTGGAAGGCTACGGTCGCCGGTTCGACCTGGGCCGCCTGGGCGACGGTGAGCCCGGGGTCGGCGGCGACGACCCGCCCGGCCGGAACCGCCACCCGGGGGGCGAAGCCGCCGTGGGGCGGGGCCTCGGGGTCGAGGCCGATCGTCATGGCGAAGGCGGTGCCGCACCATCGGGCCTGACCGGCCCGGCACGGTTCGCAGGCTCCGCAGGCCGGCGTCACCGCCACCACCACCCGGTCACCCTCGGCGAGGCCTGAGACGTCGGCCCCGGTCGCCGAGACCAGCCCGGTCCACTCGTGGCCACAGATCGCCGGCGGGTAGGGCCGATCGGCGTGGTAGGCGTGGACGTCGGTCCCGCAGATCCCGCACAGGTCGATGTCGACCACGACGCCGCCGGGAGCGGGGACGGGCTCGGGGAAGTCGATCAGCTCGACGGTCTCGAGTCCGGTGATGAGCGCGGCCTCCATCGACCGCACGCTAGTGCCGGTATAGGGTCGGGATGCCAGACTCGGCGCCATGATCATCATCGCCGGAACGATCGACTTCGACAGCCCGGAGAGCCGCGATCGGGCGGTCGATGTCGGCCGGTCGCTGCAGCAGGCGACCCGGGACGACGAGCCCGGCTGCGAGGCGTACTGCTTCGCCGCCGATCCCTGCGAACCGACCCGGGTCCAGGTGTACGAGCTGTGGCGCGACGAGCCTTCCCTGGCCGCCCACTTCGAGCACCCCAACTACCTGGCCATGCGGGACGCCCTCGGCGGGAGCGGGATGGTGGCGGCCGACGTCCGGAAGTTCCGGTGCGACCTGGCCGAGCCGGTCTACGACGACACGATGACCCCTCGGGCCGACTTCTTCACCGCCTGACCCTCGATCGATGGCGATCCGGTCCCGGTCGTGGTCACGATGCCGGGCCGAGGTCGGCCACCGCCAGCGACGGGACGGGGCGCTCGAAGACGACGCCGGGGAGGCCGTGCCGGTTGCCGACCGGGAGGGCCTGCCCCCCGCCGACGATGACCTGGGTCGAGCCGCCGCCGTCGAGGTTGACCGCTTCGACCGCGCCCTGATCGGCCAACTCCCGGGCCAGCTCGACCAACGTCACCCCGGGGCTCTCCCCCGGTAGCCGCTCCCCCGATCCGGCGCCGGCCGCGGCCACGACGACCAGCGAACCGTCGGGACGGACACCGACCCCGATCCGGGCCGCCTCGGCGGCGGCGATCCGGGGATCGAAGCGGGTCGGGAGCACGGCGTTGGCGGTCGAGCCGTCACCGAACGACTCGTCGGCCATCGTCGACTGCTGGATCGTGGGCCGACCGTCGGCGACGAGCCGAGGGCCGTTCTGGATGGCCGCCCGATGACGCTCGGCGGAGCGCAGCGAGTACCGGACCCGATTGTCGACCGCCACCCGATCGAGAAGGGCGTCGGCCTCGGCTCCGGCCGGGACCCGGACCTGGAGTCCGTTCTGGGGCAGGCCGGTGCCCGATCGGCCGACACCGACACCGACACCGACGCCGACGCCGACGATCCGGTCGTCGACGATGGTGAGGGCGACGGACCCGACCTCCGGGTCCGGCGGCTCGGGATGGGGGGCGACCAGCCGCCCGTCGGGCGAGGTCGGGTCGGTGGTGAGGCGGCGACCGTCGGGGAGTTCCACCACCACGTCGTCGGGACCGACGGCGGCCGTGGTCCAGGTGCCGTCGTCCCGCTGGAGCAGCACCCCCCGACGGTGGATCGGCGGGCGGACGATCTCGCCCCCGTCGATGTGGAGGCCGTAGGGGCGTCCGATCTGGCTGTGGGGGGATCGGGTGTCGGACGCCACGTGCACGAAGAACGCGGTGTTGATCACGAGGTCGTGGCCGGCGGCGGCCAGGTCGGTCGGGAGGATCCCGGGACGCACCATCTCCGCCGCCGTGACGCCCACGTCGGCCGGGGCCGCCGACAACGCGATGCCGGCCCCCGTCGACAGGAACGCAACGCGGCCGTCGAGCAGCGGCTGGTAGGGCCGGAGCTCCCCGCCGGCCAGAAGGTTGCCGTCGTCGAGACGGATCAGCCCCCGGCTCAGTCCCAGCCGGACGAGCTGGAGCACCAGGGAGTCGGCGGCCACCATCCGCTCGCCACCGAAGCGGTCACCACCCGGGTGCTCGGCGGCCCGGTCAGCGAGCCCGGGGTCGGCGAGACGGCCGGGATCGGTGGCCATCACGTACACGCTGCCCGGGCCGGCCGTGGGTCGGGATGCGTGGTAGAGGGCCAGCAGCTCGGCCTCACGGACCCCGCCGGTCCGCTCGACGAGTCGGAGCGCATCCGGCGGGATCACCGATCGGACCCACTGCTGGCGCCCCGACGGGCCCCCGTCGGTGACCCAGACCTCGACGTCGAAGTCGGCGGCGACCGTGGCCGACGAGCGCTGGGGTCGAGGGCGGGTCGACGGGCTGGCCGGTGGACCCGTCATCCCTTCAGCCCCGACGTCGACACGCCCCGGACGATCCATCGCTGACCCACCACGTAGAGGACGAGGAGCGGGACGATGGCGATCACCGACGCCGCCATCAACAGCTCCCAGTCGGCGCCGTGTTCCGACTGGAACGTGGTCAGGCCGAGCGTGACCGTCCGGAGGTCCTCGCTGGTGATGTACAACACCGGGCGGAGCAGCTCGTTCCAGTTGTTGATGAACGCGATCAGGAACAGGGTGACCGACACCGGCATGGTCAACGGCAGATAGATCGACCAGTAGATGCGGAACGGGCTGGCCCCGTCGACCTGGGCCGCCTCGGCCAGCTCGTCGGGGATCGACCGGAACGCCTCCCGGTAGAGGAAGGTGCCGAGGGTCCCGACCAGCCACGACGGCACGATCAGGGGCAGGTAGCTGTCGGCCCAGCCGAGCCAGTCGACGAGGACGAACTCGGGGATGATCGTGACCTCGATCGGCACGATCGACGAGACGAGCAGGAGGCCGAACAGCGCCCCCCGACCGGGGAACGACAGCTTGGCGAAGGCGAACCCGGCCAGCGAGCCGGTCAGCACCTGTCCGAGGGCGGTGAGCGTCGCGATGAAGAAGCTGTTGAGGAGGAAGCGATCGAAGTTCTCCTCGAACAGGACCTCGGAGTAGGCGGCGAACCGCTCGTCGGTCCACAACCGGTCGGGGTTGAGGTTGGGTGGGATGTCGAACACCGAGCCGGGCGACTTGAAGCTGGTGACGACCATCCAGATGAACGGGAAGACGTTGAGGACCGCCACCGTGGCCAGCACCAGGTAGGTGAGGACGACCAAGGGCAGCCGCCGGGCACTACCCATGACGACCGACCAGGCGCCGCTGCCACCAGAACGACAGCCAGCCGAGGATGCCGACGAACAGCACCAGCACCACCGCCTGGGCCGAGGCGTAGCCCATCCGGCCGAAGTTGAAGGCGTTCTTGTAGATGGTGAACGCCAGGGTCTCGGTGGCGTTGTTGGGACCGCCTCCGGTGAGGGCGAACGTCACCTCGAAGGTCTTGAACGAGTCGATCAGGGTGATGATGAACACGAAGAACGTGATCGGGGCCAGCATCGGGAGCGTCACGTGACGGAACGACCGATAGGGCCCGGCGCCGTCGACCCGGGCCGCCTCGTACAGCTCGGAGGGGATGGCCTGGAGGCCGGCCAGGAAGATGATCATCTGGAAGCCCATCACCTTCCAGACCGAGACGAGGGCCAGCGCCGGCAGGGCCCACGCCGGATCCGACAGCCACGCCGGGGGCTGGTCGATCCCGACCGTGTCACGGAGGAACGAGTTGAGGACACCGAACCGGGTGGCCAGGATCCACCGCCAGGCGAAGGCGGCGGCGACCATCGTGGTGACCCACGGCAGGAAGTACACGGCCCGGAAGAACGACATGCCCGGGAGCGAGCGGTTGAGGAGCACCGCCAGGAGCAGCGACGCCACCATGACCCCGGGAACGAACATGGCGCTGAACTTCACCGAGTTGGCAGCGACCTTCCAGAACAGGTCGGAGCCGGCCATCTCGACGTAGTTGTCGAACCCGACCCACTCCGGCGGGGTGCGGATGTTCCACCGGGTGAAGCTGGCGAAGACCGCGACCGCGGTCGGGCCGAGGCGGAACACGATGAGGCCCAGCATCATCGGGGCGATGAAGGCGTAGGGCGTGAGTCGGGATCTGGTGGTGATGGGGGTCGTCATCGGGGGGAGCTCCTGGGCCGGCGGGTGGGGCGGGCGGGCCGGGCCCGACCGGTGTCGACCGGTCGGGCCCGCCGCCCCTCATCGGGTCGGGATGGCCGGGCCGCCTACTCCCGGTCCAGGACGTCGTTGGCCACGCCGGCAGCGGCCTCGAGGGCCCCTTCGAGCTCGGTCTGGCCGTTGAACACGCTGTTCAGCTGCCCTTCGAGACCGGCGCCGTCGACGTAGCCCCGCCACTCGCCCCAGCCGGGGGTGAAGGAGGTGGGCCCGGTGTTGGTGGCCCACTCGAGCAGGAAGTCCTTGTTGGCCGGGAGCTGATCCTCTTCGAGGAACACCGGGTCCTCGGCCAGGGGCCGGTAGATCGGGATGCCCCCGGGAGAGATCAGGTCGTTGGTCCGGTCGGGGCCGGTCATGTAGTTGATGAGGTCCCACGCCTCGTCGGGATGCTCACAGGTCGAGGTGATGGCGAACAGATCCGGCCAGCCGTAGGCGGTCGGCTCGGTGGCGCTCGGCCCCTGGGGGACCGGGGCGATGCCCCACTCGAAATCGGCGTCCTCCCGGAAGTTGCCGATGTTCCACGAGCCGTCGATCCACATCGCGGCGAAGCCCTGGGTGAAGACCTCGGCGTTGCCGACGCCGTCGAACTCCTGGGGCGGCGGCGCCACGCCGTGGACGTTGACCTGGTCGGACAGGAACTGGAGCGCCTCGATGGCGGCGTCGTCGGGATCGAGGGTCCCCCGATCGTCCGACAGCAGTCGCCCACCGTTCTGGTAGATCCACGACTCGATGTGGGCGTAGCGCCCGTAGAAGTAGATGCCGTACTGCTCGGCCAGGCCGTCGCCGTTCTCGTCGATGGTCAGGGCCTCGGCCGCGGCCAGGTAGTCGTCCCAGGTCCAGCCGTCGGTCGGCGGCTCGACACCGGCCTCGGTGAAGGCGTCGATGTTGTAGTAGAGGACGGTCTCGACGAACCGGAACGGGAAGGCGTGCATCCGGTCGGTGTCCTTGTTCCGGGCGACGTCGAAGGTCCCGGTGAAGTAGAGCTCGGGGTCGATGTCGGCATCGACGTAGTCCTGGATGTCGAGGATCAGCCCATCGTTGATCCAGCCGTCGACGAAGCCCGACGACATCCACATCACGCAGGGGAGATCGCCGGTGGCGGCCAGGGCCTCCATCCGGGTCCAGTAGTCGGTCGGCGCCAGGTACTCGATGCTGCCGATCTCGATGTCGTCCCGGCTCTCGTCGAAGGCACCGAGCAGGGTCCGCTCGATGTCCTCGTCGTCGGTGCCGAACGAGGCGAAGTCGATGGTGACGACGTCGGCCGGCTCATCGCCGCCGTCCTCGTCGTCATCGTCCGACGCCTCGTCGTCCGATGCCTCGGTCGCCGTCGGCGACTCGACCTCGGTCGAGTCGGAGGTCTCTTCGTCGTCGTCGCTCCCGCAGGCCGCGGCGATGAGCGCCAGGGCCAACAGGGCCACGAGCAGCTTTCTCAGTTGTGCTGTCACGGGTAACTTCCTCGGTCGGGGGTTTGGGTGCACCACGGGACCTCCGAGGTCCCGCAGATCTAGGGGGTGTGGGCCGCCCGGAGCCGGGCGATGCGGGGCTTGTCGAGACCGCTCAGGAACCGGTGGCGGACGTGGTCGATCACGCCCCTGATGGCCCGGTCCTGGACGTGGTCGTCGGCCTCGACCACGACACCGCGGTGGGGGTCGAGGACCCGAGCGGTCACCGTCGCGGCGATGATCGGGGTGAGTCGGGGGGCGGCGCCGGTGACCGGACCCCCGATGACGACCCGATCGGGGGCGGTCAGGTTCACCACGCCGGCGACCCCCGCCCCGACCAGCGCCGCCATCTGCTCGACGACGACCCCGGCGGTCGGATCGGTCTCGGCCCGGATGAGGGCCGCTTCGAGGTCGGCCACGTCGTGACCGGCCGAACGGACCCCATCGAGGACCTGGACATGGGCGGTCAGGCATCCCTGGGCGCCGCAGTAGCAGGGTCGCCCCCGGGCGGTCTCGGGATCGAGGGCGACGGGCATGTGGCCGATCTCGCCACCGCTGGTCCGGGGATAGCCCCGTCCGGAGCGGACCGCCAGGCCCGAGCCGAGTCCGAAGCCCCAGTAGACGTAGAGCACCGATTGGGCATCACAGCCCGGTGTCAGGAGCACCCCGACCGCCGCCGCGTCCTGGGCGTTGAGGGCCGAGGCGCGCCACCCCTGTAGGCCGAGGTCGGCGACGACGTTGGCCGGGCGGCTGCGGACGTGGCGGCTGAACATGGCGACCGCCCCCCGCCCCTCGGCGTCCTCGGTGACGACGCCGGGCAGGGCGATCCCGACCAGGGTCCGGGGGGCGGGCTTGGTCGTCATCTCCTCGACCACCCGAGGCAGGAGGCCCAGGGCCGCCTCGAACGACTCGACGGCCCACCGGCGCTCGGAGTCGGCGACGACCCGGCCCCGGAGATCGGCCCGCAGGGCCCGGACCTCGAACTCGGTGTAGGTGGACGGCGCCACGTGGAGACCGACCACGTCGACCCCCGAGGCGGCCAGCCCGACCCGATCGGCCGGGCGCCCACCCGACGACGGCAACGCCGCCCGGTCGACCTCGACCAACCCGGCCGCCACCAGCGCGTCGACCGCTCCCGAGACCGCGGCGTGGCTGCGGCCACACTGGACCACGATCTCGCCCCGGGACAACGGTGCACCCGTGCTGACCAGGACTTTCGCCACTTCGGCGACACTGTCCACCTTCTTTCACCTCCTGACGAAAGAAGGTAGGTGAAGGATGTCGCACCGTCTATGGATGCACCGACCGTTCATCCATCGTTCTCGTCGACGCGACCCGCTGGGCGGTGATCGCACCCCACCCATCGTCGCGCTCACCTTCACCACGGTGTTGGGCCATCCCTAGGATGCGGCCATGACCGAGCCGAGGGTGGGAAGGACCGTCTACGAGTCGACGCCGGGGTGGGATCCCCCAACGCGTCCGCCGGCCGGTGCGCCCAACATCGTGGTGATCGTGCTCGACGACACGGGCTTCGCCCACCTCGGCTGCTTCGGCTCCGACATCGACACCCCCAACATCGACCGGTTGGCGGCCGGTGGCCTCCGCTACACCAACTTCCACACCACGGCGCTGTGCTCGCCGACCCGGGCCTGCCTGCTGACCGGCCGCAACCACCACTCGGTGGGGATGCGGTTCGTGTCGAACGCCGACTCGGGGTTCTCGAACTGCCGGGGGGTCATCGCCCCGTCGGCGGCGACGCTGGCCGAGATGCTGAGCGAGCACGGGTACGGCACGTTCGCCGTCGGCAAGTGGCATCTGGCGACCCTGGAGGACTGCTCGCCGGCTGGCCCGATGGACCACTGGCCACTCCAGCGGGGCTTCGATCGGTACTACGGGTTCATGGGCGGTGCCACCGACCAGTTCTCCCCCGAGCTGACGGTCGACAACCACCCGATCGACCCGCCGAGCGAGCCCGGTTACCACGTGTCGGAGGACCTCGTCGACCAGGCGATGGCCATGATCACCGCCCATCAGGGCTCGGCCCCCGGGGCCCGGTTCTTCAGCTACATCGCCTTCGGCGCCACCCACTCGCCCCACCAGGCCCCGGCCGACTACGTCGAGAAGTACCGGGGCCGCTACGACGAGGGGTGGGACGTCGTCCGCCAGCGGTGGTTCGAGCGGCAGCTGGCGATGGGGATCGTCCCCGACGGGACGACCCTGGCCCCTCGCAACCCCGGCGTCGAGCCGTGGGACGAGCTCAGCGACGCCAAGCGGGCGTTGTACACCCGGATGCAGGAGGCCTTCGCCGGGTTCCTCGACCACACCGACGACCAGATCGGCCGGTTGATCGACTACCTCGACGAGACGGACCTGCTCGACGACACCCTGGTGCTGCTGGTGTCGGACAACGGGGCGAGCCAGGAGGGCGGCAAGCACGGCACCCTCAACGAGCTGGCGTTCTTCAACCGGATCCCGATGCCGGTCGACACGATGCTCGACCGGGTCGACGAGATCGGCGGCCCCAACGTCTACAACAACTACCCGTGGGGGTGGGCCCAGGTCGGCAACACCCCGCTCCGGTTCTACAAGCAGAACACCTATGAGGGTGGCATCCGGGATCCGCTGATCGTCCACTGGCCGAACGGGATCGCCGACCGGGGCGGCATCCGCGACCAGTACCACCACGTCACCGACCTCGTCCCCACGGTGCTCGACCTCGTCGGGATCGAGGCCCCCGACACCTACCGGGGCGTGGCCCAGCAACCGATCGAGGGCATCAGCCTCCGCTACTCGATCGACGGGCCCGACGAGCCGACCCGCAAGACGACCCAGTACTACGAGATGCTCGGCCACCGGGCCATCTGGCACCAGGGGTGGAAGGCGGTGACCATGCACCGCTCCGGCGAGCCCTTCGACGAGGACCACTGGGCGCTCTATCACACCGACGTCGACTTCAGCGAGTGCCACGACCTGGCCGCCGAGCACCCGGAGAAGGTCCGGGAGCTCGTCGAGCGGTGGTGGGTCGAGGCCGGTCGGTACAACGTGCTCCCGCTCGATGACCGGCCGGGGGCCGAGGTGATGATCATCCGCCGACCGGGCCACGAGCCGCCGGGCGACACCCAGCGGTATCTGGCCGGGTCGCCCCACCTTGATCGGTCCAAGGTCCCCGACATCCGCAACCGGTCGTGGTCGATCCGGGCCCGACTCGAGCGGGCCGACGGCGACGACGGGGTCCTGGTGGCCAGCGGTGCCCGGACCAGCGGGTACTCGCTCTACGTCCAGGAGGGTCGGCTCCATTTCGTCTACAACCGGTTGGGCGTCTACCACGAGATCGTCGGCGATCGGGACCTGCCGACCGGAGCTCTCGACGTGACCGTGGCCTTCGACAAGACCGACGAGCACCAGGGGACGGCCACCCTGGCCTACGAGCAGGACGGCCGAGCGGTTGAGCTGGGTCGGGGCCCGGTCGAGCTCCTCCCCTACCGCCAGACGATGTACGGGATGGACATCGGGCGAGACGCCGGACCGACGGTCACCCCGGCCTACGTCGGGCCGTTCCCCTTCGCCGGTCGACTGCGGTGGGTTGAGTACCGGCTGGCCGACGACCGGGCCGACCTGGCCGCCGCCGCCCGGCAGGAGGCGGAGACCAGGTTGGCCGAGCAGTAGCCGGCATCATCGGTCACGGCAGGGCCGGGAACTCGGTGACGAAGTCGTCGATCGCCGCCTGCCACTCGACGATCTCGGCGCAGCGGACCGCCGGGTAGAGGTCCCGGTCGGCGGCCGACATGCCCTCGGCGACGGCGAACCACTCCTCGATCACCGGGTCGCCGGACCCGGTGTCGACGTTGACGGTGAAGCGGGTGCCGGTGGTCCGGCGACCGGCGACCGGGACGAACACCTCGGGGTCGAAGGTGCCGGCCGAGACGTCGAAGATGGCGCCGGTGAACGTCTCGGCGTCGGCGCTGAAATCGAGAGCCAGCACCTCGGTCGGCGTCGTGCCGTCGTCGAGGCCGGTGGCGTAGCAGACCCGACCGGGTACGGCCAGGGCCAGCGAGTCGGCATCGATCCACACCGGGGGACGGCCCTGGAACTCGGCCAGCTCGACCCAGACGATGCCATCGACCTCGGCCCGTCGCCCCGTGTCGGCGAGGTGGGTGTCGCCGGGGAGGAAGGTGCCGTAGACCTCGGCCCCCAGGCCGGGGGCGACCCGGGCGTCGACCGGGCTAATGCCGGTGACCATCCAGACCTCGGGGAGCTCATCGGCGAGGAACGTGACCTCGCCGTCGCCGGATCCGGCGCCCGGTCCGTCTGCGGTGTCGTCACCGCCGTCGGCCGGTTCGCCGCTGCCCTCGCCCGACGACCCTTCGCCGTCGAGCTCAGCGATGGCCGCGGCGATGGCCGGGATCTCGTCCTCGATCTCCGCGCAGTCGACGGGTTCGACGAACACGTCGTCGGCCAGTGCGAGCCCGCCCGGCTGGACGGCGACGAACTGTGTCGGGACGGTGATGCCCTCGGTCAGGTTGCGGTACTGGCCGGTGACGGTGCCGTCGGCATCGGTGATGTCGCCCTCGACGATCTCGTAGAACTCCTGGCCGTTGAGGACGACCCGGACCCGGATCGTCACCGCTGGCAGCTCGGCCAGCGGACCGGAGAGGTCGACGAAGGCGGTCACGCCCTCGCCCAGCTCGCCGCCGGCATAGCAGAGCCGGACCGCGGGCGGGTCGAGCGTGAGATCGTCGACCGGGCCGTCGCCCGATGGTCCATCGGCGGTGGCGTCGTCGGGGTCGGGACCGTCGGTCAGCGCATCGTCGTCGACGTCGCCGGACGGATCTTCCACCGCGCCGTCGTCGGGGTCGGCGTCGATGGTCGAGTCGGTCGTGCCGCCGTCGGCGGCGATCGAGGCGCTGTCGTCGTCGTCCAGGTTGCGGACGACGACGAAGCCGATGCCGACGACGATGACGAGTGCTGCCGCTGCGGCGAGGAGCGTCAGCGGTTGGGTGATGGTTCGGGGCGCATGTTGGTCGGTCATGTCCCTGAGACGGACGACCGTCGCCCCCGTTTCCGGCTCGACCCCACCGAGCTGGGTGTCACCGGTCACCCCGGAGACCATCGCCCCGGGCACCGACGCCTCGTCGCCGGCAGCGGTCTCGGAGGCTGCGGTCTCGGAGGCAGCGGTCTCGGAGGCGGCGGCCAGACGGCGATCGATCTCGGCCCAGTAGTCGGGCCCGGGAGCCGGGACCTCGTCCCGCAGCGATCGGCTCAGCTCATCGTCGTTCATGACGCCTCCCATCGGGCGATCCGGGAGCGGGCCCGATTGACCCGGGACGCCACCGTGCCTCGGGCCTCTCCCATGATGGCCGCCGCGTCGTCGTAGCTGTACCCGAGGCCCGCCGTCAGCATCAACGCCGCCCGCCACTCCGGTTCCAGGGAGTCGAGGGCCTGGCGCAACTCGGCCTGACCGAGGGCCCGGGCCGAGGTCGTGTCACCGGTCGGCCCTTCACGATCGACGACCTCCAGGTCCTCGTGGCGACGTCGCCCCTCGTAGCGGACGTGATCGAGGGCGGTGCGGTAGACGACCGAGTGGAGCCAGGTCTTGAGCGATGAGCGGCCGTCGAAGCGGGCCAGCGATCGGAACGCCTTCTCGTAGGCCGACTGCATGACGTCGTCGGTGGCGTGGGCGGACCGCACCACGCTCCACGCCACGCCGCGCAGGTCTCCATCCCATTGGCGGATCAGCGTCCCGAACGCGGCGACGTCGCCGGAACAGGCTCGCCGTTCGAGGTCGACATCGTGGGTCTCGTGCGAGTCCATCACCAGCACGTACCTTCGACGGCCCAGGCCGCCGACCATTTCCCGGAGGCAAAGAAATACACGGGCCGTGGCTTAGCACACGCCAGCCACGGCCCGTCGGTTCGAGATCAGACCAGCTCGATCGACACCGGAACCGGGCGCTGCAGGGTGTGACCGACCGGCGAGGTGCCGACGACGGTCTCGTGGAGGGTGGCCAGCTGCTCGGGGGTGGCGTTCGACCGCAGATCGACCGAGACCCGGATCGAGTCGTAGCCGGCATTGCCGGCGGGGTCGAGACCGAGGAACGTCTTGAGGTTCAGCTCCCCCTCCAGGTCGATCGTCAGCTCCTCGATCTCGATGCCGACGGCCGTGGCGTTCGCCGCATAGCCGACGGCGAGGCAGTTGCCGAGCGCGCTCAGCAACTGCTCGACCGGGTTGGCCGCGTTGTCGGTTCCCCCCAGGCCCAACGGTTCGTCGGACGGAACCGGCTCGAAGTGCCGGACGGTGGCCGAGGAGCGGAACCCACCGTCCCACCGCACCGATGACCGCCACGTGGTGTCGGCCACCTCGGGGCTCTCGGTGATCTTCCCGGCCAGTCCGGCCACGGTCTCGATGTCGACGTCGTTCCGCTGGATCACGGTCATGGGGGCTCCCTTGGTCTCGAAGGTCGGCTTCTCAGTAAAACCGATCGGATTAGTCGGGAATAGTAGCGGGCCTGGGGGTCGCCACCGCAACCTCGTACCGAGCGGACCCTCCCTGGGTGGTGGCTACCCGTCCGCCGGGTGGACGGGGAGCCGGAGGTGGAGCCGGGCACCCCGATCGGCGGGGATGGCGACGAGGTCACCTCGGTGGGCCCGGGCGATCCACCGGGCGAGGGGGAGGCCGAGGCCGTGGCCGGGCGATCCGGGACGGGTGCGGAACCGCTCGAAGATCAGGTCCCGCTCCTCGGCCGGGAGGCCGGGGCCCCGGTCGACCACGGTGATGCCGGTGCCGTCGACGATCACCGTGGCCGGGTGTTCGGCGGAGGCCTCGCCGTGGACGACGGCGTTGCGGAGGAGGTTCTCGATGGCCCGGGTGAGCAGCGTCACGTCGGCTTCGGCCACGACCGGTTCGAGGTCGAGCCGGTAGGCCGGGTCGCCGTCGACCGCAGCCTCGACGAGGAGATCGAGGCGGGTCGGTGTCGTGTGCAGCTCGACCCGGTCGGCGTCCATTCGGGCCAGGGTCAGCAGGTCGTCGGTGAGCCGCGAGGCGTTGGCCGCCAGCTCGGCCACCCGGGCCAGCGGTCGCCGGGCGTCGTCGTCGGAGGCCAACGGCGCCTCGGCGGTGGCCCGGATGGCGGCGACCGGGGTCCGCAGCTCGTGGGCCGCGGCGGCCAGGAACCGCTCCTGCTGGCCGAGGGCGGCCGCCGTGGGACGGATCGAGCGGCCGGCCACGAACCAGGCGACGAGCGCCGATCCGGCGACGAGGGTGACGGCCACGGCCAGGACCTGGTTCCGGAGGCGACGGTGAGCGGCATCGGAGGAGGCGAGGTCGACGAAGGCGACGACCGCGCCCCGGACCTCCGGTCCATCGCGGAGCACGGTGCCCCGGACGCCGAGGGGTACGCCGTCGGAGACGACGGTGAAGGGGCCGGGGTCGTCGTCGGTGACCCGATCGACCACATCGAGCAGCTCTTCGTCGGTCAGGGGAACGCCTTCCGGGGCGAACAGATCGACGGGCGAGATGAGCTCGAGCCCCCGTTCCTCGGCCGTGTCGGTGACGTAGATCCGCCATGCCTCGTCGATGAAATCGTCGGGTGGGTCGGCGAGCAGCGAACCGATCCGGTCGTCCCGTGTCTCGCCTTCGGCCTGGGCCAACAGCAACACCTCGTCCTGAAGGTCGGGTTCGAGCTCGAAGAAGACCTCGTCGACGAGGTCATCGATCTCGTCGTCCGACGGTTCGGGGATCTCGTCCCACAGGTCCTGCTCGTCGAGGATGGTCAACACGTCGAAGTCGGGTCGCACCCCGACGGCGACCGAGTCGCCGAGGAGTGGCGACGGATCGGTCGGTTCCAGCTGCCCGAAATCGAAGGCCAGCTCCCGGGTCACCCCATCGACCTCGCGGAGCAGGGTGGCGTCGTTCTGCTCGTCGCGGAGGCGGGCATCGAGCCGGATGACGGTCCAGGCGAAGAGGGACACCACGACCAGCATCAGCGACGCCAGCAGCACGGCCAGCCGGAACCGGAGGGTTCGGAGCTGACGGGTGGTGGCCGGCGAGAGCGGGCCGGTCGCCGAGCTGGTCATCTCACGTCGGGTCCGCCGCCCCGGCGGCTCGGTCGAGGACGAAGCCGGCCCCTCGCACGGTTCGGATCGGGCTCGGCCGACCGAGCTTGCGACGAAGCGACCCGACGTGCACGTCGACGACGTTGGACATCGGGTCGTGGGCATCGTCCCAGCAGTGTTCGATCAGCTCGGCCCGGGACACGACCCGGTCGACGTTGTCGGCCAGGTAGCCGAGGACGCAACGCTCCTTGGCGGTCAACGGGAGGAGGACGTCGTCCCGTCTGACCTCGGCTCGCGACTGGTCGATGACCAGGGTCCCGATCTCGATGACGGGCGGGGCGTCCCGACCGGCCCGCCGGCACAGGGCCCGGACCCGGACGACCAGCTCATCGAGGGCGAACGGCTTGACCAGGTAGTCGTCGCCGCCGGCCTCGAATCCCGCGACCCGGTCGGCCACCGCGTCGCGGGCGGTGAGGAACAGGACCGGGATGGCGTCACCGCCCCGCCGCCAACCGGCGACGAGGTCGAGCGTGTCGCCGTCGGGAACCATCCGGTCGGCCACGACGGTGTCGTAGTGATTGACGTCGTGGGCGACGGTGGCCGTCGCCACATCGGGGGCGACGTCGACGGCGAAGCCGGCCTGGCGGAGGCGGGCCTCGACCGCGTCGGCGATGTCGATGTCGTCCTCGATGACCAGGATGCGCACGCCCGACGATCCTACGACTCGCCGTCGTCGTCCTCGTCGACCTCGTCCTCGTCGACCTCGTCCTCGAAGCCCTCATCGCCGAGGTGGCCGCCCTCCTCGCAGGCCTCGACGGCGAGGACCAGGTCGAGATCGTCGGCGGTGGACAGATCGAATGACGGGCCGAACCGCTCGAGGGCGGGGCGCTCGCCGGGGGCCGCCACCGAGCCGTCGACCGGCGGGAGGGTCAGCTCGATCGTCTCCTCGTTGTCGTCGTCGATCTCGATCCGTTGCTCGGACGCTTCGATGGCTTCCCAGTCGATCAGGTCGTTCTCCTCCCGCCTGACCAGCTCGGCTTCCTTGGCTTCGCAGTCGAGCCGGGTGGCGTCGGCGACCTCGTCCGAGGCTCCGAACGCCGCCTCGCCGATCCCGCCATCGTCGGTGCCGGTCCCGTCGTCGATCGACGCCATCGACCCCGACTCCCCGGACGTGCTGCGGTCGAGATCGTCATCGTCGATCGGGGACGGTGCGATGGCCGACGACCCCGGGCCGCCGGTGTCGGCGGCGGCGTAGCGCCACCCCCCGGCGAGGCCGGCGGCGACGACCATCGCCAGGGCGGTGATGGCGCCGCGGCGGCCAGGCCGGCGTGCCGGTGGGAGCCGGTCGTCCCGGAGCGGGTGGCCGGACGTGTCGGAGGCGCCGGACATCATGCGATCACCTCCAGGGGGCGGGCGTCGGATCCGACGACCCGGTCCGCCTCGACCCCGATCGCCCCCTCGGCCAGTGCGCCGAGATACCGGCGGTAGTCGCCGGTCACGACGAAATTGTCGTCGTGGTCGAACCGGTCGAGCGACACCGCCTCGCCGTGGTGGCCGCCGACGACCCGAGGGCCGAGCACCAACTGCGTGCCGGCGGTGCCATGGTCGGTTCCGCTGCCGTTCCAGTCGGGCCGGCGACCGAACTCGGTCCAGGTGGCGACGACAACCCGATCCCGGAGCGGACCGAGCGCGTCGTCGAAGGTCCGGAGACCGGCGTCGAGGCTGGCCAGGAGGGCGGGGAGGCTGGCGGTCTGGTTGGCGTGGGTGTCGAAGTCGCCGCCGTGGGCGACGTGGTACACCCGGGTCGGGAGGCCGCCGGCGATGAGGTCGGCCACCACTCGGAGCCGGTGGGCCAGGATCCCACCGCCGGTGGCCGTCTCATCGTCGACCTCGCTCTCCTCGAACAGGTCGACGGTTCGGGCCAGCGCTTCGAGGTCGGTGGCTCCGCCGACCGTGTCGGCCACGTCACGAACGAGGGTCTGACCGGCCCGGACCCGGGCCGCGAGATCGGCATCGGGACCCATGCCCGCACCCCCTCCGGCGGCGCCCGAAGCGACGAGCTGGCCGTAGGCCCTGACCAGGTCCGGGTACTCCTCGACGAACTGGGGAGTCCACGGCAGTCGCCCGTCGTCGGCCAGGGCGACCGGGTTCCACGTCGGCCCGTACATGGCCGGGGTCAGCGTCCCGATGCTGATACCCAGCAGGGGGTCGGCGTCCGCCCCGGCGTAGGCGTCGAGACTCCGACCGAGCCACCCCGTGCCCTCGGTAGCGTCGACCGTGCCCCGCTCCCACACCGCGGTGTCGACGAAGTGGGAGAGGCTGGAGTCCGGGTACCCCACACCGTGGACGACGGCCAGCTCGCCGGCGGCCCACCGCTGGGCCAGGTGGGGCAGCGAGGGGTGGAGCGCCCAGTCGCCATCGAGGGCGTGGGTGGCGGCCAGGTCGACACCCGATGACCGTCGGAGCTGCTCGTAGCGGCTGGCCGTGATCGGGATGACGGTGTCGAGGAAGTCCAGGCCGCCCTCGAGCTGGATCGTCACCAGGATCAGGCCGGTGTCGACCGCCTCGCCGGCCGGGCCGATGGCGACGTCGTCGCCGGCGGCGGCGGCCAGCAGCCGGTCGACCGAGGCGGCGCCACCGGCGGCGGCGGCGCCGACGAGGAGCCCCCGCCCGGCGAGGCCGAGGAACGAACGCCGGGTCAACCGGCCGCCGGCCTCGCCGGGCGAGGGGGCGGCGGGGCCGACCGAGGCCTCACGTTGGTTGGGACGTTGGTCGGGATCGGGATGGGGTCCGGGGGGAGGATGGGGGGTCATCGGTTCGCTTTCGGATGGGGAGGCGTCGGGGCCGTGGGCGGTGTCGAGATCATGCGAGCGTCACCTCGGGCGAGGTGAAGGCGACGGCGATCGCCGCGACGAGACCCGTCTCCAGGTCGCCGCCGAGGGCGGCGGCGATGGCCGCCTCGGTCGTCTCGCTCCAGTGCTCCCGACCGAACCGGGCCATCAGCTCGGCGGTGAGCGGGCCCGGGCCGGAGGCGCCCACCGCCAGGAGGTGGTCGGCGACCGGGCTCTCGTGGATCAGGCGCTCGGCGATCCGGGTGCCGGCCAGGAGCCGGCCGGCCGACCGGTTGGAGTCGAGCCACGCATCGTTGTGGGGCCACCCACCGACGTTGGGGGGCAGGGCGGGAAGTTGGCCCATCGTCGCCAACCAGTCGATGATCTCGCCGGGGTGGAGCGCACCGTCGGCGAAGAGCTCGTCTTCCCGCCCCTCGATCTCCTCCAGCGAGTGGACGGTGAGGTCGGGCATGACGAGCCCGAACCCTCGAAGGGTCCGGATCACGACCTCCACTGGTTGGGCGACCAGACCGGCCTTGACGTCGTCGTCGTAGAACCGGGGGTGAGTGAGCAGGGCGCCGAGCAGATCCCGGATCTCGAGCCGGGTGGCGAAGGCGGCGGCCAGGTCGTCGATGACCTCGGGCGGCGGGGCGGTGCCGGCGTAGCGGTGCCACAGCCGCTCGGCCACGAAGCGGTGGCACTCCGGTCGCTCGACGACGATGGCCACGATGTCGGTGCCGTCGTGGGGGCCGGTGACGCCGAGAAACGTCTTGGTTCCGAAGTCGTGGAGGCTGGGGACGAGGCGGACGTCGACCTCCCGCTCGTAGACAGGGTCGAGCGCCAGTGCGTGACCGGTGAAGGCCCGGGCCGCTTCGACGACGTCGTGCTGGGTGTACCCGTTGCTGGCGCCCATGGAGAACAGCTCCAGCACCTCCCGGGCGAAGTTCTCGTTGACGTTCCCCGCCACCGAGAGGTGGAGGTCGAGCCAGACGTTCATCGCCGGGTCGTGGGCCATCGCCCCGAGCAGGTCGTCGAACCGGCCGAGGCCGAACCGGCGGAGGGTCAGGAACTGACGGACCATGAACTCGGGGGCTTCGACCTTCTCCAGGCTGGTGGCGAAGTGACCATGCCAGAACCAGAGGAGCCGTTCGATGGCCGGGGTCGGCGACCGGGCACAGAGCTGAACGAACCACGCCATCACCGCCTCCCCGTCGTAGGGGAAGAACCCGGGGGTGGCGACCGGCTCGGCCACGACGGGGGCCGGGGCCGGGTCGAGCAGCCGGTCGACGGCCCCTTCGATGCCGTCGTCGACCACCTGCTCGATCTCGGGGGGTAGCCCGCCCCACGCCGCCCGCCGGAGCAGGTGGGCGGCGTTGGCCGGGGTCGGTGGAACTGCCATGGGAGTCGTTGTACCGAACCGGCCTTGAAGAACTCGTGAAGGGGGGCGCTCGGGTCGTTCAGTCGCGGTCGAGGGGGGCGAGGGAGGTGACGGGTTCGGGGGTGATGAGCTTGCGGGCCCGGACGTCGTCGATGTACCAGTTCTGGCCGCCGGGGAGGAGGCCGGCCCGGAGGCCGGCCGAGCCGGAGGCGGGATCGGTGCCCTGGTTGGTGAAGGCGGTCACCTCGGCGCCGTCGATCAGGATCCGGCTGTCGCCGGTCTGGTCGGTCTGGATCTCGACCTCGACCCACGACCCGGTCGATGGGGTGCCGGCCGCCGCCGCGTCGAGCACGTCCATGGCGGCGATCCGGTGGCGGAGGATCCACCCCGACCCGGAGGTGAGGGCGGCCTCGAACTCGTCGGTGGGGACGGCCCCGGCCCGGGTCCCGGCCGCCAGATCGACGCCGGTGGCGGTCGACACCCACCACCACGAGCGGAAGGCCAGGCCCACCTCGTCGATGCCGGTGGCCACCGCCCACGCCGCCTCGCCGGTCGACGCTGCGTTCGGGGCGACGAGGGCGTTGGCTCCGGTCCGGGTCTGGGCTCCCGACACCGTCCACGGCCCCGGGGCGCCGGTCTGCTCCGCCCCGATCGAGACGACGGTGGCCTGGCTGGTGACGGTCGCCCAGTCGACGGCGATCCGGTCGGCTGGCACCGCCCCGTGGATCACGGTCACGTGGTCGAGAGCACCGTCGAGGGCGTTGGTGACGGTGGCGGTCGATCCCAGCACCACGTCGGTGTCGGGATCGGTGGCCAGGGTCCCCACTGCGGCGACCCGGTCGACCTCCGACCCGTTGACGTAGAGGATCAGCTCGGCGCCGTCCCACACCGCGACGATCTGATGCCAGGACCCGGTGCCGATCGTGCCGCCCCGGGCGGTGGCGGTGGCCCCGACGTCGATCGTGGCGACGGCCTCACCGGTGCCGTCGTCGATCCACAGCTCGTAGATCGCGGCGCCGGCGCCGTCCCGCTTGGAGAGGAGTCGGGGGTCGCCGGCGATCGAGTCGGGGTTGACCCACGCCCCGATGGTGAGGGTCCCGTCGGTCAGGTCGAGGCCGGGCCCGATCAGCCGGTCGCTGGACCCATCGAGCGCCTGGGCGGTGCCGGCGATCCCGTCGACCGAGTCGGCGGCCGGGTCGAGGCCACCGGCGGCGGTGGCGTCGCTCCGCCGGATCGAGGAGTCGGGCAGGACCAACGTCGATGCGGCCACGGTCACCACCGCGCTCGACAGCTCCGAGGTCGATCCGTAGCTCCCGCCGCCGAGGTCCTCGGTCACGGTGGCGGTGAGGATGGTCCCCACCCCTCCGGCGACCTGGAGGGTTCCCGTCTCGACCCCGGCGCCGCCGTGGGTGATCGTCGAAGCCCCGAGGAAGGTCTCGGCCTCGCCATGGCCGGACGGGTCGGCCCCCGACGGGTTGGCGAACACCTCCAGCCGGTAGGTCCCGGCCGGCACGTCGAGGAGGTAGTCGACCGTGATCGTCGACCCGTCGGACCCGGCCGACCCGAGAACGGGGTAGTTGAGCAGGTCGTTGGGGCCGGCGTCGCCGTCGCCGGCATCGTTGGCGGTGACCCCGTCATTGGCCAGGTCGATGCCCTCGCCGCCATTGCCGACGATCGAGTTGCCGAGGATGGCCATGTCGTCGATGGCCGGGTTGGAGATCCGTATCCCGTCGCCGCCGTGGTTGGCGACGGTGTTGGCCTCGCCGGCCCCGGTGCCGCCGATCACCCCATCGACCGCCGCCGTGCTGATCTGGATGCCGGCTGACCCGTTGGGGACACTCGTCGTGCCATCGGCCCCCACGCCGATCAGGTTGGCCTGGATGACCAGCCGGTCGGGGGCGCCGTCGAAGGCGTGGATTCCGTGGGTGCCGTTGCCGGCGATCACGTTGCCATCGCCGGGCTGGCCGATCGTCACGTCGGGCGAGGCGTCCTCGATCTGGATGCCCTCCTGCCCCTGACCGATAGCGGCGTTGCCGGTGGCGTCGGTCCCGAGGAAGTTGCCGATCACGATCGCGTTCGGGGCGTTGCGGACCATCAGCCCGTCCCGGACGTTGGCCGACGACAGGTTGCCCGAGACGATGTGGTCGGCCCCGTTGATCTCGATGCCGGCGCGGGCGTTGCCGGCACCGACCAGGCCGGCGGCGTCGGTGCCGATGTGGTTGGCGTCGATCGTGTTGCGGGCGCCGTCGATGTGGAGGCCGTCGTCCGGCATGTTGCGGACGTTGAGACCGCGGATCGTCGAGTCGCTGGCCGTGAGGTGGAGGCCGGCTCCCGAGCCCTGGCCGGATCCGTCGATGGCCACGACCGGCGTCGAGTACCCGGTCTGGGTCGAGCCGTCGACGGTCGCCGTGGCCGAGATGGCCGGGAGGGCGCTAGCGGGCGAGATCGTCCACACCCCGGCTGCGTGGTTGGGGTCGGTGGCCGGGATGGCGAAGTGGATCGTGTCGATCTGGGCCGAGGCGTTGGCCTCGGCGATCGCCGCCCGGAGCGTGCACTCGGCATCGCCGTCGGCGTTGGTGCCTCCGGTGTCGCACCGGTCGTCACCGGGGGAGGCATCGGTGGCGTCGCCGGTGGCGTTCACGACGACGACGGCGTCGGCGGTGAGGTCGATCACGTAGATGGCGCCCCGATCGGAGCCGCCGTCGTCGTCGTACATGGCGCCGACGGCGATGTCGATCGTGCCGTCGCCGTCCAGGTCGCCGAGCCCCGAGACGGCGATGCCGAACCAGTCACCGTCGTCGAGGGGGCCGGTCAGGCCCCCGGAGGTGTCGCTGATCACGTGCTGGGTCTTGATCGTGCCGTCGCCGTTCAGCAGGAGCAGGTGTGCCGCGCCCCGATCGGTCCCCCCGTCGTCGGAGCCGGGAACACCGACCACCAGGTCGCCGACACCGTCGCCATCCAGGTCGCCGAGCGCGCCGACCGAACCACCGAACCAATCGCCGTCGTCGAGCGTGGCGGTGAGGCCGCCGGTGGTGTCGCTGATCTTCTGCTCGGCCCGCACCGTCCCGTCGGCGTTCAGGAACACCACGTACACCGCACCGCGATCGGTGCCGCCGTCGTCGTCGCCGTACACGCCGACGGCGAGATCTGGGGTCCCGTCGCCGTCGATGTCGCCCGGTCCGGTGACCGCTTCGCCGAACTGGTCGACGTCGTCCAACGCCGCGACCAGCCCACCGGTCGTGTCGCTGATCTTCTGCTCGCCCCGCACCGTCCCGTCGGCGTTCAGGAACAACACGTACACCGCACCACGATCGGTGCCCCCGTCGTCGTCGCCGTCGGCCCCGACGATGACATCGGCCAGGCCGTCACCGTCGAGGTCGCCGATGCCGTCGACCGCAACGCCGAAGGAGTCGCCGTCGTCGAGCGCCGCCACCAGGCCGCCGGTGGTGTCGCTGATCTTCTGCTCGGCCCGCACCGTGCCGTCGGCGTTCAGGAACAACACGTACACCGCACCACGATCGGTGCCCCCGTCGTCGTCGTGGCGGGCGCCGACGATGAGCTCGTTGCGGCCGTCGCCGTCGAGGTCGCCGATGCTGCGGACCCATTCACCGAAGTAGTCGCCGTCGTCGAGCGCCGCCACCAGGCCGCCGGTGGTGTCGCTGATCTTCTGCTCGGCCCGCACCGTCCCGTCGGCGTTCAGGAACACCACGTACACCGCACCACGATCGGTGCCCCCGTCGTCGTCGGTGGCCGAACCGACCACGACGTCGACGACGCCGTCACCGTCGAGGTCGCCGATCGGGGCGATCCCGGAGCCGAACGTGTCGCCATCGTCGAGCGGCCCGGTCAGGGCGCCGGCGGTGGCACTGATCTTCTGCTCGGCCGCCACCGGAGGAGCCGTCGGTATCGTCGGGTCGTCGAGGTAGTCGGGTTGGCCGTCGTGGTCGGCGTCGAGGGCGTCGCGGGGTGAGCCGTCGCCGTTGGGGTCGGCGTTCTCCGACGCGGTGGGGGTGCCATCGTCGTCATCGTCGGCATCCAGGTAGTTGGGGATCGTGTCCCCGTCGGTGTCGGGCCCCGGACTGGTCGACGGGTCACCGTCGAGGTCGGCGTCGGCGTCCTCGACGTGGTTGCACAGCCCGTCGCCGTCGGCATCGGCGCACAGATCGAGCACGTAGACGGCCCCGGCGCCTGCGACACCGTCGCTGTCGGCCCGGGCGCCGATCGCGATGTTGATGGTCCCGTCGCCGTCGAGGTCGCCGAGGCCCACCATCGTCGCCCCGAACTGGTCGGCCCCGTCGAGAGGGCCGGTGAGGTCGGAGGAGCTGGTGTCGATGAGCCGGGTCGCCTTGACCGTCCCGTCGCCGTTGAGGAGCAGGATGGTGGCCGCGCCCCGGTTGGTCTCGCCGGCGTCGTCGAGGTACACGCCGGCCAGGAGGTCGGGGGTGCCGTCGAGGTCGAGGTCACCGGCCGGGCCGATCCCGATGCCAAAGGTGTCGGCATCGTCGAGGCTGATCCCGAGGCCGCCGGTGGTGTCGCTGATCTTCTGCTCGGCCCTGACCGTCCCATCGGTGTTCATGAACAACACGTGGACTGCCCCCCGATTGGTGCCGCCGTCGTCGTCGGCTTCGACGGTGACGGCGAGGTCGGGGATGCCGTCGCCGTCGACGTCGCCCAGGCCGGCCACATCGCGGCCGAACAGATCGGAGTCGTCGAGGGTGGCGCTCAGGCCGCCGGTGGTGTCGCTGATCTTCTGCTCGGCCTTGACCGTCCCGTCGGCGTTGAGGAACAGGACGTAGACCGACCCACGGTTGGTCCCGCCGTCGTCGTCGAGGTCGGCGCCGACCGCCAGGTCGTTGATGCCGTCGCCGTCGAGGTCCCCGATCCCGCCGAGCTGGACGCCGAACCGGTCCCCGTCGTCGAGGGGCCCGGTCAGGCCCCCCTGGGTCGACGAGATCTTCTGCTCGTCCTTGACCGTACCGTCAGCGTTGAGGAACAGGACGAAGACGGCGCCTCGGCCACCCCCGCCGTCGTCGTCGCCCTTCGATCCGACCGCGATGTCGGGCAGGCCGTCGCCGTCGATGTCGCCGAGGGCCGCCACCCCGTGGCCGAAGGTGTCGCCGCCCCCGATCGGTCCGGTGAATCCTCCGGTGGTCTCGCTGATCTTCTGCTCGGCCTTGACCGTCCCGTCGGCATTGAGGAACAGGATGTAGACCGCGCCGTGGTTGCCACCACCGTCGTCGTCATAGAGCGCGCCGACGGCGAGATCGGTGATGCCGTCGCCGTCGAGGTCGCCAATGGCCGCCGCCGCCCCGCCGAAGGCGTCGCCGCCATCGAGGGCGGTGACCAGACCGCCGGCGGTGTCGGAGATCTTCTGCTCGTCGACGATGCCCAACGTGGCCTGGACGGTCGGATCGTCGAGGTAGTCGGGTTGGCCGTCCCGATCCGAGTCCAGGGCGTCGCGGGGTGAGCCGTCGCCGTTGGGGTCGGCGTTCTCCGACGCGGTGGGGGTGCCATCGTCGTCATCGTCGGCATCCAGGTAGTTGGGGATCGTGTCCCCGTCGGTGTCGGGCCCCGGATTGGTCGACGGGTCGTCGTCGGCGTCGGTGTTGGCGTCCTCGGCACAGTCCTGGAGGCCATCGGCATCGGCATCACCGGCGGCACAGGACGTCGTCACCGCCAGGGAGAACTCCGAGGTCGAACCGAACGATCCGCCGCCGAGGTCGACGGTCGTGGTGGCGGTGATCGGCGCTCCGCCGGCCGAGGCGTAGGAGGTCGAGAACGGCTCGGCGCCGGATCCGGTGTGGACGACCGTGGTGGCATGGACGAACGTCTCACCTTGGCCGTGGCCCGACGGATCGGCTCCCGACGGGTTCTCGAACAGCTCGATCCGGTAGGTCCCGGCCGGGGCGTCAAGGGTGACGTCGACCGAGACCGTCCCCCCGGCCACGGTGGCGGAGGTGATCACGGGGTAGTTGAGCAGGTCGTTGGCTCCGCTGTCGCCGTCGCCGCCGTCGTTGGGGGTGACGAGGTCGCCGGTGTCAGCGGGGGCGGCGAGGTCGATCCCGATCATGCCGTTGTCGCGGATCTCGTTGCCTCTGATGCTGACCGCGCCCGCCGACCCCGCCAGTTGAATGCCCTGGAAGGAATGGTGGGCGATCGTGTTGCCGACGATGTCGACCGTCCCCGTCGTGTCGCTCCAGATGCCCTGGCTCCCGCCCAGGGCCAGGGTGCCGCCGGGGTCGGTGCCGATCGTGTTGCCGGTGATCGTCAACCCCGTGACCGTGTCGGTGATGGCCAGGTTGGCGTTGGTCGAGCCGGCCACCACGTTGTCCCGGACGATGGTGTCGGTGGCCGTGCCCCACAGCGCCACGTTCTCCGACCCGCTGCCGGGGGCGGTCACCCCGTCGGGGAGCACACCGAGGTAGTTGTCCTCGACCGTCAGGCGATCGGCGGCGGAGCTTACGGCGTCGTCGGGGAACGACACGATCGAAAGGCCGGCGACCCGGGAGTCGTCGGCGGTGGCGGTGAACGCAAGGCCGATCACCCCACCGGACTGGCTGGACCCGTCGAGGACGACGATCGGCGTCGACCCGTAGCCGGGCTGGGTGGTGGCATCGATGTCGATCCCGGTGCTCATCCATCCCAGCGCACTGCCGACCGCCACCGTCCACACGCCGGCGCTGTGGCCGGGATCGGTGGCCGGGATGGCGAAGTGGATCGTATCGATCCCGACCGACGCGTTCGCCTCCTCGATCGCCGCCCGCAACGTGCACTCCCGCAAGCCGTCGGCGTTGGTCCCGCCGGTGTCGCACAGGTAGTCGCCCGGGCTCGCATCACCACCATCACCCGTCGAGTTCACGGTCACCGAGCCGTCGTAGGCCACCGAGAACTCTGAGGTCACGTCGAACCCGGCCCCTGCCTTGATCGTGGCCGTCGCCGTGATGACGTCGCCGAGCGAGCCGGAGTAGGCGAACGTGTAGCCGGTGCCGGCGCCGGCCACATCGGTGAAGCCGAGGTAGGTCTCGCCCTCCCCGTGTCCGGAGGCGTCGGCCCCCGACGGGCTGGCGAAGAACTCGATCCGGTACCCATCCCCGTTGACCGGCACGTCCAGATCGAACGTCACCGTCACCGTCCCCGCCGACTCCGAGGCATCGGTGATGACCGGGAAGTTGAGGAGGTCGTTCGGCCCGGTGTCGGCGTCGCCGGCATCGTTGGCCTGTGGGACACCGTCAGGGAAGCCGAGCTGGATGCCGAGGCCGGTGCTGGCGCTGATCGAGTTGCCCAGGATCGTCGACCGTGACCCGGTGTAGCGGGTGACGATGCCGCCACGGGTGGCGTTGCGGATCGTGTTGCCATCGCCGGGGTCGGTGCCACCGATCATGACCAGCCCGGTTCCGGCCACCCAGAAGCCGTTGTCGCCGAGGGTGACGTCGCCGCCCAGTTCGTCGATGCCGAGGATGTTGGCGGTGAACTCACTGGTCCCGCCGGAGAACAGCCCGACGGTGGAGATGCCGGGCGGAGAGTAGGTGAACCGGTTGTCGTGGACCACCACACCGGTCGATGAGCCGGACGTGGTGAGCAGCGACGTGCCCGGCGTGGTCGAGGTGACCCCGTCGGGGAGGACGCCGAACACGTTGCCCTCCACCCGAGTCCCCGACGCCGTCCCGTCCAACCGGACCCCGCCATGGCTACCGGTGCCACCGAACCGGTTGCCATCGTTGGCCCCTGCCCCGCCGACGACGGCGTTGGCGCCGGAGGAGACCAGAACATCGGCGCTGCCGATGGGAGAGCGGGTCCCGTCCGCAGCGATGCTGAACCAGCTCCCGGCCACCGTGACCCCATCGGCCGAGACCACCACACCATCATCGGGCCAGTCGATCACCGCCAGACCACGAACCACCGAACTCGCCGCCTGAACGTCGAGCCCGTCCTCAGTCGAAAACCCCGCCCGCGTCGTGCCATCCAACTCGACAATCGGCTGATCAACCCAACCCGACTGCGTCGTCGCATCGATCGTCACCCCCGCCGTCACCGCCGGCAGCGCCGCACTAGCCGGCTCAATCGTCCAGAACGACGGCGAACCCGCCGTATACCCACCATCACTAGCCGGGATCGCGAAATGCACCGTATCGATCCCGACCGACGCGTTCGCCTCCTCGATCGCCGCCCGCAACGTGCACTCCCGCAAGCCGTCGGCGTTGGTCCCGCCGGTGTCGCAGACCTCGTCGCCCGGCGTCGCGTCGCCCCCGTCGCCGGTCGAGTTGACGGTCACCGTCGTGAGGGCGGCCAGCTCCAGCACGTAGACGGCGCCGGCCGAGCCGGCCCCGTCGTCGTCGCCGTGGGCTCCGACGGCAATGCTGATCGTGCCGTCGCCGTCGAGGTCGCCGAGGGCGGCGACGGCGTAGCCGAAGGAGTCGAAGCCCTCGAGGGGGCCGGTCAGGCCCCCGGCGGTGGCGCTGATCTCGCGCTCGGCCTTGACCGTGCCATCCGCGTTGAGGAACACGACGTGGGCGGCCCCCGTCGAGCTGGCACCGCCGTCGTCACCGGGAGCCCCGACGAGCAGGTCGACGACGCCGTCGCCGTCGAGATCGCCTGTGGCGGTGACCCCGGCGCCGAACGTGTCGCCGCTGCTGAGATCGGCGAGGAGGCCGCCGCTGGTGGCGCTGATCTTCTGCTCGCTCTTCACCGTGCCGTCGGCGTTGAGCAGCAGGACGTAGAGCGCGCCGGTGCCGGTTGCGCCGTCGTCGTCCTGGTGGGCCGCGGCGACGAGATCCGGCACGCCGTCGCTGTCGAGGTCGCCGATCCCGGCGACGCCGCTACCGAACTCGTCGTCGTCATCGAGGGGCCCGGTGAGCCCGCCCTGGGTCGACGAGATCTTCTGCTCGTCCTTGACCGTGCCATCGGCGTTGAGCAACAGGATGTACACCGCACCCCGGTCGGTGCCGCCGTCGTTGTCCTGCGTCGAGCCGACGGCCAGGTCGTTGATGCCGTCGCCGTCGACGTCGCCGACGCCGGCCACGTCCCGCCCGAACTCGACCCCGTCGGAGAGCGAGGCGACGAGGCCACCGGCGGTGTCGCTGATCTTCTGCTCGGCGCGGACCGTGCCATCGGCGTTGAGGAACAGGATGTGCACCGCGCCCCGGTTGGAGCCACCGTCGTCGTCCCGGAAGGCGCCGACGGCGATGTCGGTGAGGCCGTCGCCGTCGAGATCGCCGACCGCCGCGATGTTGCGGCCGAACTGGTCGGTGTCGTCGAGGGTGGCCGTCAGCCCGCCGGCGGTGTCGCTGATCTTCTGCTCGGCGCGGACGGTGCCGTCGGCGTTGAGGAACAGGATGTAGACCGCACCCCGGCTGGAGCCACCGTCGTCGTCCTGGTAGGCGCCGATCGCCAGGTCGTTGATGCCATCGCCGTCGAGGTCACCGATCGAGGCCACCCCATGACCGAACAGGTCGAACCCGTCGAGCGGGCCGGTCAGTCCGCCGCTGGTGGCGCTGATCTTCTGCTCATCGCCGACCTGCCCGTCGATGGGAGTCGTCGCCGGATCGTCGAGGTAGTCGGGTTGGCCGTCGTGGTCGGTATCGAGGGCGTCGCGGGGATCACCGTCGCCGTTGGGGTCGGCGTTCTCCGACGCGGTGGGGGTGCCATCATCGTCGTCGTCGGCATCGAGGTAGTTGGGGATCGTGTCCCCATCGGTGTCGGGCCCCGGATTGGTGGCCGGATCGTCGTCGGCGTCGGTGTTGGCGTCCTCCTGCTGGTCCCAGAGCCCGTCGCCGTCGCTGTCGATGAGGGACTGGAGGTCGAGCACGTAGACGGCACCGTGGTTGGTGCCGCCGTCATCATTGCCGAACGAGCCGATGGCGAGGTTGAGGGCTCCGTCACCGTCGAGATCGCCGAGGCCGGCTACGGCATTGCCGAAGTACGGTGAGCCGGTCAGCGGGCCGGTGAAGCCTCCGGCAGTGCCGCTGATCTTGAGTTCGGCTTTCACCGTGCCGTCGGTGTTCATCGACCAGACGTGGACCGCTCCGGCGTAGGTGCCGCCGTCGTCATCGCCGTAGGCGCCAACCACGAGGTCCTCGACGCCGTCGCCGTCCATGTCACCGACGCCGGCGACGCCGGAGCCGAGGAAGTCGTAGTCGGCGATGGTGGCCCCGAGGCCACCGGTGGTCGAGCTGACCTTCTGCTCAGCTCTCACGGAGCCATCCGTGTTGAGGAACAGGATGTGGACGGCGCCCCGGTTGATGCCACCGTCGTCGTCGTAGCGGGCCCCGACGGCGAGGTCTTCGGTGCCGTCGCCGTCGAGATCGCCGATAGCGCCGACCGACCAGCCGAACTTGTCGGAGTCGTCGAGCACGGCGGTCAGCCCCCCGACGGTGTCGCTGATCTTCTGCTCGGCCTTCACGGTGCCGTTGGCGTTCAGCAACAGGACGTGGACCGCACCTCGACCGCTGCCGCCGTCGTCGTCGCCCTCAGCCCCGACCACCAGATCGTTCACACCGTCGCCGTCGAGGTCGCCGAGTCCGGCCACGGCCGAGCCGAAGTTGTCGCCGGTGTCGAGCGTTGCCGTCAGACCGCCGTCGGCCGAGCTGATCTTCTGTTCGGCCTTCACGGTCCCGTCGGTGTTCAGGAACAGCACGAACACTGCTCCCTCGGACGACCCGCCCCCGTCGTCGGTCCGAGCCCCGACCGCGAGATCGCCGACCCCGTCACCATCGACATCGCCCAAGGCGGCGACCGACCAACCGAAGTACCCGTTGTCGTTGAGAGTGGCCGTCAGCCCGCCCTGGGTCTCACTGATCTTCTGCTCGGCCTTGACCGTGCCATCGGCGTTCAGGAACAGGATGTGGACCGAGCCCCGATCGGCGCCACCGTCGTCATCCCGGGCCGCGCCGACGGCCAGATCGTCGATGCCGTCACCGTCGAGGTCGCCGATGGCGGCCACCGATCGCCCGAAGTTGTAGTCGGTGCCCAGGGCCGCGGCCAGGCCACCGGCGGTGTCGGAGATCTTCTGCTCGGCCGCGAGCGGGGTGGTCGACAGACCGACGACGTCCGGATCGAGGTAGTCGGGCTGGCCGTCGCGGTCGGTGTCGAGGGCGTCGCGAGGGTCGCCGTCGCCGTTGGGATCCGCGTTCTCCGACGCGGTCGGCGTGCCGTCATCGTCGTCGTCGGCATCCAGGTAGTTGGGGATCGTGTCGCCGTCGGTGTCGGGGCCCGGATTGGTCGACGGGTCACCGTCGGCGTCGGTGTTGGCGTCCTCCCAGCAGTCGTACAGGCCGTCGGCGTCGGCGTCGGTGGTGCAACTGAGCGCGGTCAGGTCGAGGATGTAGATCGCACCCCGATTGGTGCCACCGTCGTCGTCGTAGACGGCGCTGATCCCGAGGTCGACCGTGCCGTCGCCGTCGAGGTCGCCGAGACCGGCGACGGAGATGCCGAACCAGTCGCCGTCGTCGAGCACGGTCGTCAGCCCGCCAGCGGTGTCGCTGATCTTGCCCTCGGCCTTGACCGTGCCGTCGCTGTTGAGGAACAGGACGTGGGCTGCACCCCGGTTGCTCCCGCCATCGTCGTCGCCCGGCGCGCCGACGATGAGGTCGACGGTGCCGTCCCCGTCGACGTCACCGAGGGGGGCGAGCGAGCCACCGAACCAGTCCGAGTCGTCGAGGGTGGCGGTCAGCCCACCGCTCGTGTCGCTGATCTTCTGCTCCGCCTTCACCGTGCCGTTGGCGTTGAGCAGCAACACGTAGACCGCACCACGGTCGGTGCCCCCGTCGTCGTCGCCGTAGAGACCTACCGCCACGTCGCCGATCCCGTCGCCGTCGACATCGCCGGCGCCGGCCACCGCCTCGCCGAACGAGTCCGAGTCGTCGAGAGCGGTGGCCAGACCGCCGGTGGTGTCGCTGATCTTCTGCTCAGCCTTCACCGTGCCATCGGCATTGAGGAACAGCACGTAGACCGCGCCTCGCCCGGAGCCGCCGTCGTCGTCACCGTCGGCCCCGACCACGATGTCGACGATCCCATCGCCATCGACATCGCCGACCCCGTCGACCGAGCGACCGAAGAAGTCGTCGTTGTCCAGAGTGGCGGTCAGCCCACCCGAGGTGTCGCTGATCTTCTGCTCCGCCTTCACCGTGCCATCGGCGTTCAGGAACAGGATGAAGACCGCACCACGGTCGGTGCCCCCGTCGTCGTCGCCGGAGAGACCGACCGCCACGTCGCCGATCCCGTCGCCGTCGACATCGCCGGCGCCGGCCACCGCCTCGCCGAACCAGTCCGAGTCGTCGAGAGCGGTGGCCAGACCGCCGGTGGTGTCGCTGATCTTCTGCTCAGCCTTCACCGTGCCATCGGCGTTCAGGAACAGGATGAAGACCGCACCACGGTCGGTGCCCCCGTCATCGTCGTTGAACACACCGACGGCGATGTCGTTGACGCCGTCACCGTCGAGGTCGCCGATCGGTGAGACCATCGAGCCGAAGAAGTCGAAGTTGTCGAGCGGACCGGTCAGCCCGCCCTGGGTCGAGCTGATCTTCTGCTCGGCGACGACCGTGGCCTCGGTGGGGTCGGTCGGCGCGTCGAGCCAGTCGGGCTGGCCGTCCCGGTCGGTGTCGCGGGCATCACGGGGGTCGCCGTCGCCGTTTGGGTCGGCGTTCTCGGCGCTGGTGGCGATGCCGTCGCCGTCGTCGTCGGCATCCAGGTAGTTGGGGATCGTGTCCCCGTCGGTGTCGGGCCCCGGATTGGTCGACGGGTCACCGTCGGCGTCGGTGTTTGCATCCTCTTCGCAGTCGAGGAGACCGTCCGAGTCCGAATCGGTCGTGCAGACGGCGACGACGGCGGCGGAGAACTCCGACGACGACCCGTACGAGCCGCCACCGAGATCCTCGGTGGCGGTGAGGGTGACCACGTCGCCGGCCGAGCCGGCGAAGGTGACCTGGAAGCTCTCCGAGCCCGACCCGGTGTGGGCGATCGTGGTGCCGGAGCCGAACACCTCACCCTCGCCATAGCCGGTCAGGTCGGTACCGGACGGGTTGGTGAACGCTTCGATGCGGTAGTTGCCGGCGGGGA
Source organism: Acidimicrobiales bacterium (assembly GCA_965262175.1). Lineage (GTDB taxonomy): Bacteria > Actinomycetota > Acidimicrobiia > Acidimicrobiales > SZUA-35 > CADEDH01. Next base: position 1,415,520 of record CBDHES010000002.1, read on the forward strand.
CGTCGAGGTCGAGGTCGACGGTGACCGTGCCGCCCGACTCGGACGCCGACGTGATGACCGGGAAGTTGAGCAGGCCGTTGATGCCGGTGTCGACGTCGCCGCCGTCGTTGGCGGTGACCCCGTCGTCGCCCAGGTCGATGGCCAGATCGGAGTTGGCGTAGATCGAGTTGCCGAGGATGGCGATGTCGTCGGCGGTGCCGTTGACCGCTTCGATCTGGATGCCATCACCGAGGTTGCTGAAGATGATGTTGCCCTCACCGGCCCCGGTCCCGCCGATCAACCAGTCCTGCGCGGAGGTCCGGATCGTGATGCCGCCCTCGTTGGCTGCCGTGCTGTTGGGCCACACCGACACCCCGTCGGCGCCGACACCGATCTTGTTGGCCTGGATAACGGCGCGCGAGGGAGTCAAGCTCCAGCCGTTGATACCGGCATTCGCGTTCCCCGAGATGACGTTGCCGTTGCCCGGTTCGCCGATGATCACGTCATCGGCGCCGCTGAGCTCGATACCTTCCCCGCTGTTGCCGAGCCCGACGTTGCCGGTGACATCGGTGCCGATCTTGTTGCCGACCAACCGGGCGCGGTGGCCGCCATTGAGGATCTGCACCCCGGCGGTACCCCCGTTGGCCGAGATGACGTTGCCGCTGATGACGGCGTCCGGGCCGTTGATCTGTACGCCCTCGGCGCCGTTGCCGTCGGCCACGGTGCCTGCCGCGTTGGTACCGATGTGGTTGTCGGCGATGATCGTGCGGGCCCCGCCGGAGTCGATGCCGTCACTGGGCACCGAGTGGATGTTGAGACCGCGGACGGTCACATCATCTCCGGAGATCAAGAGCCCGTCGCCCGAACCTTGCCCCGAACCGTCGATGGCAACGACCGGCGTCGAGTACCCGGCCTGGGTGGTGGCGTCGATGGTCACCGACGCGGTGATGGCCGGCAGGTCCGAGCCGGTGGCGATGGTCCATACGCCGGCTGCGTGACCCCCGTCGGAGGTCGGGATGTCGAAGACGACGGCATCGACGATCGTCGATGCGTTGGCCTCGGCGATGGCCGCCCGCATGGTGCATTCGGGATCGCCCTCCGCATTGGTACCGCCGGTGTCACAGACGTCGTCACCGGGGGAGGCGTCGGTCCCGTCGCCGGTGGAGTTCACGGTGACCGTTGGTGACGGCGGCGCCAGGCTGAGGACGTAGACCGCGCCTCGGCCGGCGCCGCCGTCGTCGTCGTCGGGAACGCCGACGGCCAGGTTGATGAGGCCGTCGCTATCGAGGTCGCCGAGGCCGGTTACCGCGTAGCCAAACGCATCGAAGATGTCGAGTGCGGTGCCGAACCCGCCGGTGCCCTCGGCGATCTCTTGTTCGGCCTTGACCGTGCCGTTGGTGTTCATGAAGAGCACGTGGATGGCGCCCTCGTCGACCGCGCCGCCGTCCGTGCCGGGGGCGCCGACGACCAGGTCACCGACGCCGTCGGCGTCGAGATCGCCGACACCGGACACCGACTCGCCAAAGTAGTCGCCGTTGGCCAGGCTTCCGGTGAAGCCGCCAACGGTGTTCGAGATCTTCTGCTCAGCCTTGACCGTGCCGTTGGGGTTCAGGAACAGCACGTAGGCTGCGCCCTCGTCGGTCGAGGTGCCGTCGTCGCCCCGTGCCCCGACCGCGACGTCTCCGGTTCCGTCGGCGTCGAGATCGCCGAGACCCGAGACCGAAGAGCCGAAGGTGTCGTTGTCGCCCAGGGTGGTGGTGAGTCCACCCGTGGTGTCGCTGATTTTCTGCTCGGCCTTCACGGTCCCGTCAGGGTTCATCAGAAGGATGTAGACCGCGCCACGATTACTTCCGCCATCGTCGTCGAGCCGTGCCCCGACAGCGAGGTCGGGGATGCCGTCGGCGTCGAGGTCACCGATGCCGGACACCGAAGCGCCGAAGAAGTCGGTCGAGCCCAGGGTGGTGGTGAGTCCGCCCGTGGTGTCGGAGATCTTCTGTTCACTCTTCACGGTCCCGTCGGGATTCATGAACAGCACGTAGACCGCACCGGCATTGGTGGAGCCATCGTCGTCTGCTCGAGCGCCGACGACGATGTCCTCGACACCGTCGCCGTCGAGATCACCGAGACCAGACACGGCGGACCCGAAGGCATCGCCGTCGGTTAGCGCGGTGGTGAGCCCCCCCTCGAGGTCGCTGATCTTCTGCTCAGCTCTGACTGTCCCGTCAGGATTCATGAACAGCACGTACACCGCACCACGACCGTTGCCACCGTCGTCATCGAACTCTGCACCGACGAGCATGTCGACGATGCCATCTCCGTCGAGATCGCCGATTGCCGAGAGCTGCGCACCGAAGTCGTCTTGGTCATCGAGCGGGCCAGCCAATCCACCCGCGGTGGAGGAGATCTTCTGCTCATCGGCGACCGTGCCGGTCGTTTCATCGGTGGGTGCGTCGAGGTAGTCGGGCTGGCCGTCCCGGTCAGTGTCCAGCGCGTCGCGAGGGTCGCCGTCGCCGTTGGGGTCGGCGTTCTCCGACGCGGTCGGCGTGCCGTCATCGTCGTCGTCGGCATCGAGGTAGTTGGGGGTCGTGTCGCCGTCGGTGTCGGGCCCCGGATTGGTCGACGGGTCACCGTCGGCGTCGGTGTTGGCGTCCTCGGCACAGTCCTGGAGGCCATCGGCATCGGCGTCACCGGCGGCGCAGGAGAGGGAGATCCCGGCTGCCCAGTCCAGGGATCGGGCGAGGAGGGTCTCGTAGTCGGTGGTGAAGGTGGCCGGGTCGGCGCCGTCGCTGGGAAACCAGACCCGCCGGTCGGCCGCGGTGTAGGAGGAGTAGAGGGTGGCCCCGGATTCGGCGACCAGGAGGGTGTCGTGGCTGGCCGACGATGGGGCGTCGGCCAGGACCGTGACCCCGGCCGGGAGGGCCGTGACCCCCGAGTCCCAGTAGTTGACGTCGTCGCTGGAGCCGTGGATGGTCAGCGACCCGGTCGAGAACGGCGACGTGATGTCGTGGGTGTCGTCGACGATGGTCAGCGTCGTGCCGAAGGTGAAGTTCTGATCCTGGGATCCGGCGTTGAGGAACCCGCTCCACCCCGAGAGGTTCTCGTTGACGATCCCGATCGTCAGGTCACGGACGTCGTAGGCGATCGTGCCGTGGGACGAGTCGGAGACGAACATCACGTCGTTGGCCGACGCCGCGGCGGTGAACGCGCCAGCCGACGAGTCGTCGTCGATGGCGGTCACCGTCCAGCCGAAACTCTGGAACAGGGCTTGCTTGGCGGCGTCGTTGCCGGACGTGAAGTCGCCGGTGGCGGTGACCATGACCAGGTCGGCCACGCCGACCGTGGGGTCGATGACCACCGGCTGGGTTGTGTCGTAGGGGCCGAGGGCGAATCCGACGGTGCCGTCGTCGTCGAGGACGTACCAGCTGTCGACGTCGCGGACGGCGCCGTCGATCTCCTGGAACGTGTAGGGAGCCGACGAGATGAACGACGGGCCGTGCTCGGCGTCGATGACGAGCCGACCTCGGCCATCGATCCGGAGGCCGTCGAGGGTGACGCCGTCGAACGCCAGTGAGATCTCGCTCGGGTCGGATCCGGGAGCGATGACGAAGCTGTACTCCAGGTCGCCGCCGTCGGCCGAGTACACGACGTCGATGCCGGGGAGGACGTCGTCGTACCCGATGGCCGCCGGCGACTCCTCAGCCGCCGACTCCTCGGCCGTCGACGCCGTGGCCGTCGCCGTGGCGGCAGCATGCGGTGGGTCGGCGTCCGGGTCGGTCGAGGGCAGCGGGGACTCGTCGAGCAGTTCGACGACGGGCTCGTCGGCGCCGCCGACGACCTCCATCACGACCCCGTCGCCGGTCGAGGTGTCGTCGGCGAGCAATGCGACGTCGCCGCCGGTGAGGGTGGCGTGGTAGCCGTCGGCATCGGCCGTCACATCGGTGTCGGGGACGCCGGGCTCCTCGACGACGAACGTCAGCTCGGGGACCGGGTCGCCGGCCGGCGCGACCTCATCGGCCGGGTCCTGCTCCAGGGGCTGGTCCTCGATTGGCGGGGCGTCGTCTCCGTCCGCGTCCTGCTCCAGGGGCTGGTCCTCGATGGGCGCAGCACCGTCGCCATCCGGGCCCGAGTCCCCGGCGGGCAGCTCCTGGGTGGGGGCGTTCTCGGCGGGTGCCCCCGAGGCGAAGAGGACCGACGAGGTGCGGGCCACGGCGGCCGTCACCCCCACCACCGCGAGCAGCGCGCCAAGGACGACGAGGCGAGCCCGGACCGAACGGCCGCCCGTCATCGCCACCGTACGACGAGCGCCGGCGACCTCTGGAAGCTGTCGTTGTCCGCCGCAGGTCCCGCCATGTGTCCGCTCGGTCTCGATGTGACGACCCGTCGGCCCGTCACCGGCTGCCGTCCGAGAGCCAGCCGCATCACCGATCGCCCGGCGAGCAGCCCGCTCTCCCGGCCTCCCGTCGGCAGGTCCGGCCCGACCGTGAGCGATCGGGTGGCGAACTGCGGGCCCGCAACCATTCTCAGAAGCGAGACGGGCCGGTGTCGACCGATCGTCGAGCGGAGCCGGGTGCTACGGCGACGGGGCGGTGCGGAAAAGCCGGTCGGGGAGCCGGCTCGTCACGCCGAGGAGGGCGTGCGGGTGGCGATGATGGTGGGCCAGGTGATGGGCCCGGATGCGGCGACCTCGGGCCGTCCACGGTCGGCGTCGGCTGTGGTGGGCGAGATGGACGATCTCGTAGCGGGCGAGCAGGAGCCACGACACCGCCACCCCGGTCAGGCTCGGACCGAGTGCACGGCCGCCGGCCACGGCAACGACCACCGAGGCGACGGCGACCGCCACGACGGCGAAGACCAGGGCGAAGCCGGCCATCCCGCCGGGTTCGAGCAACAGCCACCGCAGGTCGGTGGGGTCGCGATGGTGGCGACGATGCCCGACGCCGGTGCCGAGACGACGGTGACGGGCCGAGTTCGCCGGTGCGTGAAAGAGGTACCGGTGCACCGCCCACTCGATCGGTCCGGCCAGCGCCACCAGCACGAGCGCCACCACCCCATCGACCACCGTCACCGCCGCACCCGACGCGGATGCTCCCACCACCATTCGAGCGCCGAGCACGGCCGCCGCGGCACCGACCACGACGCCGATGGCGGGCCGGCCGGCGGCGAAACGGAGCAGGTGGGCCGTCGTCGCCAGCTCGTCGGCCCGGATCCGGGCGGTGGAGCCGGTTCCGGCCTCCGGGAATCGGGGCGGCCGATCGGGTCGAGCCATGGTCCATTGTGGTCGCCGATCCGACAGGAATGGACAATCGAGCACGGGTAGCCGCCGTCCCGGGAGGGTCGAGCCCAGGAGAATCTCGACAGGTTCGGCACCGGTGCGGTGTCGGGACTGCCTCGACCGGTTCCGGATCGAGCTCACCGCCGACTCGGTGACGGTGTCGGTCAACGACCGGGTCCAGCTCCGCCAGACGGCCCTGCCGACGATGCCCTCCGAGTTGATCGACGGCGAGCTGTTCGTCTACTCGGGCTCGGTCTTCGCCCGCCACCCCGACCCCGCCATCCGTTTCGACTGGGCTCGGCTGATCGTCAACCCCTCCTAGCCCCAGGGTGGCCGGCGACCGGCCGGGCGCGCCGTTCGATCCCGCGGCCAGCACCCGGCGACGCTCCGGTAACCTCGCTGCGGAGCGGCGACGCGGACGGAGAGGGACCGATGCCCGAAGTCGACCTTGGAATCGACGGGTTGACCGACGCCGAGATGATCGGCCGGGGCGGGTTCTCCTCGGTGTACGCCGCCACCGACACCCGTTTCCAGCGGCGGGTGGCGGTCAAGATCCTCAACGCCGACCTCGGCCCGAACGACCGCCGCCGCTTCGATCGGGAATGTGCGGTCATGGGTCAGCTGTCGGGCGAGCCCGGCGTGGTGACCGTCTACTCGGCCGGCTACACCGCCGACGACCGGCCCTACCTCATCATGGAGCTGGTGACCGGCGGGTCGATGGCCGCCCACCTGGCCCGGCGGGTCCGTCTCCCGTGGCGGGACGCCGTCCAGCTCCTGATCCCGGTGGTCGAGGCGGTGGGGGCGGCCCACCGGGCCGGGATCCTCCATCGAGACATCAAGCCGGAGAACGTCCTCCTCGACGGTGACCGCCCCCTCCTGACCGACTTCGGCCTGGCCAACCTCCGGGACTCGAACAGCTCGACGTCGACCCACCTCACGGCCAGCTGGCTCCACACCGCCCCCGAGACCTTCACCGGACAGCGGGAGGAGCGGTCCGACCTCTACTCCGTCGGCTCGACCCTGTTCAACCTCATCGTGGGCCACGCCCCGTTCTGGCGGGAGGACGACGACTCGATCAACCCGCTCATCTACCGCCTGATCAACGAGCCGGCCCCCCACGTCCCGTCACACCTGGCCCCACCCGAGGTCGACCGGTTCATCCAGGCCGTGCTGGCCAAGGACCCGACCCAGCGACCGGCCGACGCGCCGACCATGGCAGCAGCGATGAACGGCCTCCTCGCCCCCGGTGCGACGGCCTGGGGAGCCGACACCGACCAGTACCCGGGGTCGGCCGACGGCGGCCCGTGGACCCAGCTCGACCCGGCGACGTCTGGCGGGGCCTCGGGCTCCGGCCCGACCAAGCCGTTCACCCCCACCGCCGCTCATCAGGCACCGAGCAGGCCGGGCGGACCCTCGCCGGCCGGCAGCCCACCGATCGCACCGCCGGGCGGCACAAGCGGGGCCGGCGGCCCACCGATCGCACCGCCGGGCGGCACAAGCGGGGCCGGGACCCCGCCGATCGCCCCGTGGAGCCCTCCGGCCGGTTCCGGTCCGCCGCCGCACCCCGGCCCCGGGCCCCGACCATCGACCGGGCCTCGTGCGCCTGCCCCACCCCCATCCCCGGCCCCGGCGGGGAAGCCCGGTTTCGGCACCCGGGCCGTCGCCGCCGTGGCCAGCGTGGTGGTGGTGGCCCTGATCGCCTCCCTCATCGTCGTGGTGGTCAGCGGCGACCCCGATCCCAGTATCGAGACCGGGACGGCGGTTGAGGTCTCACCGAGGAACGAACCTGCGGTCGCCGAAGATGCGGAGGCCGACCTCGTCGACACCGCCGGAGACGGCGGCACAGACGGCATCGACGAGACCGACCCCGAGACCGGCGACCGGTCCGAGACCCCGGCCCCGCCGGCCGGCCCCGGGAGCGACCTGACCGGCACGGTCACGATCAGCGGCTCAGCACTGGTGGCGCCGCTGACCGACGCCGTCGGGAACTCCTTCGTCGCCCTCCATCCCGACGTCGAGGTCGTCGGCGACGCCGGAGGAACCGGTCTCGGGCTCGACCTCTTCTGCCAGGGTCAGGCCGACATCGCCGCCGCCTCCCGCCCGATCCGCGACGTCGAGATCGAGCGCTGCGCGGCCGGCGGCGTCTCCTACATCGAGCTGCCGGTCGCGATCGACGCCGTCGCCCTCGTCACCGCCGCCGACGATGACCAGATCGAGTGCCTGAGCCTGGCCGACGTCTACGCCGTCCTCGGTCCCGAGTCGACCGGGTTCGACCAGTGGAGCGACGCCAACCCGCTGTCGGTCGCCCTCGGAGGGGCCGGGAACCTCCCCACCTCGCCACTGCTGATCAGCGGACCCGAGCCGGGGGCGGCGGCCCACACCTCGATCCTCGACCTCGCCCTGGCCGAGTTCATCGACGATCGAGGGGAGAGCTATGAGCTCCGGTCGGACTACGAGGTCGTGTCGTCGGACCGGGTGGTGTTCGACTCGGTGACCAGCGCCGCATCGAACCTCGGCGTCGTCCGGTTCGAGTCGACGGTCGGGGTCGAGGCGGTCCGACCGGTCCCCATCGCCCCGACCCCGAGCGGCACCTGCGTCGACCCGACCCTGGCCGCCGTCACCGGCGGCCAGTACCCACTCCGCCAGGTGCTCTACCTCTACGTGAACCGCGATGCCGCCACCGGGCGACCCGAGGTCGACGCCTTCGTCGACCACTACCTCGACGTCGGGCTGGAGATGACGGCGATCGACGTCGGGCTGACGCCGCTCAGCACCTCCCAGCAGGCCACCACCCGGGGCACCTGGGCCGAGCGCTAGGGACGGCCCCCGCCTGCGCTGCGAGCAGCCTGCTAGCGTCGGATCATGCTGGAGCGGCTGATCGGCAGCGGGTGGGGGTCGGTGCGCCTGTCGCTCACGACGACCGTCGTCCACCCCGGCGACCGGCTCCAGGGCAACGTGACCCTGACCGCCCGCCAGGCTCTCGGACCGGGAGACCTGACCGTCACCCTCCAATGCCTCCGGCGCGACGAGCGGACCGTGTCCAACGTCTCGGTCGCCCGTGGGCGGGGCCTGAGCGTCGGCGCCGAGCGGCGAGCCTCGACCCGGCCGGTGTGGGAGGGGTCGATCCAGGTCGGGTCCGGGCTGACGTTGCCGGCCGGCGCCCATCGGATCGACGAGTTCGCCATCGAGGTCCCCGATGTGGCCGACCCCACGGCCGACCCGACCATCCCCGACTGGGCCCGGGGGGCGGTGGCGGTCATCGACGCCGTCTCGATGCGACACCGGGAGCTGGTGTGGCGGGTCAAAGCCCGGTTCACCAACCCGGCCGGATTCGACCTCCGCTGCACCGAGGCGATCCACGTCAACCCGTCCCCCACCGGCTGAGTAACCCCACCGACGACGATCGCTGGTGAAGCGCCTCGACCGGGCAGGACCGTAACGGCCATCGTCGGGGAGTCCCGGGCCCTCCGACCGGTAGGCCCGCCCTAACGGGGAGATGGTCGACCCCTAAGGTGGCCCGGTGGGATTCGGTCGGTTCCGGGTGATCGAGGAGCTGGGGTCTGGCGGGTTCGCCACCGTGTACCGGGCCCACGATCCCAACTTCGACCAGGACGTGGCCCTCAAGGTCCTGGCCGCCCGGTGGTCGGCCGACTACCGGGCCCGGGAACGCTTCGTGTCCGAGGCTCGCGTGATGCGGCAGGGGGCCCGGGGACGGCTCACGTTGGCCATCCACGACATCGTCGACGACGGTGACCAGCCGTTCCTGGTGATGGAGTACTGCGAGCGGGGCACCCTCGAGGGCCGGCTGGCCGACCAAGCCTCGCCCCTCGACCACGATCGGGCCCGGGAGCTCATCACCGCCATCGGAGCCGCCGTCGGTGAGCTCCACCGCACCGGCGTGATCCACCGGGACCTCAAGCCGAGCAACTTCCTGATCCGGATCGGCAACGAGCCGGTCGGCGGGGCGATATCGCCGGCCGACCCAGGCTCCCGCTTGTTCCGGCCCGACGAGGAGCTCGTGGTGAGCGACTACGGGTTGGCCAAGGTCGTCGACGCCGACGCCACCGGGCTGACCTTCGCCGGCGGCACCCCCGGGTACGGAGCGCCGGAGCAGTTCGTCGGCGATCCCCGGATCGGGCCACCGGCCGACGTGTACGCCGCGTCGGCGCTCATCGTGGCGTCGATCGGCCGCAAGCCTCGGCCGGGCGTCGGCGACACGTTCGACGAGGCGGCGTGGGCGATGACCGGCCCCTTCCGACCGACCCTCGAACGGGGCCTCGCCCTCCGACCGGCCGAGCGACCGGCCGACATCGGCGAGTGGTGCGACGCTCTCCTCGACGCCACCCCCCAACCCGACCCCGGGCCCGCCAAGGGGTTCACTCCCACCGCCCAACCACTGGCCGGCACCCCGACCCGTCCCGAGCCCGGCCCCCCGGCCCCGTCCGGCCGTGGACCGGCCGACGATCACCGGCTCTCCCGCCACCGCCTGATCGCCGTCGGCGTGGCCCTGGTCCTGGTGGTCCTGGCTGCGGTGCTGATCGTCCCCACCCTCGGCTCGAACCCGACGACCGAAGACGGGGCGACCGCACCGACCGGAGACGACGATCCAGCCACCGACCCGGGCGGCCCGACCACCGAGGTCCCACCCGACCAGGTCGGGGCGGCCCTACCCCCCGAGACCGTGGCCGTCCCCGACTCCCGCGAAGACTGGGGCCCGGTCAGCGTCGTCGACGCCGGCCCGACCGGCACCACCACCGAGATCGAGATCGGGGAGACGGTCGCCGGCACCGTCGGCCAGGGCGACGTGGCCGCCATCGACTTCTGGGTCTACCCCGGCCAGCAGCTGTTCTTCGATGCCTGGCCCGATGGCGGAGCGTGCGGCAGCCGGGGCGACGCCGACCTCGTCTGGCGGCTCCCGACGCTCGACGGCACCAGCGACCGGTTCGACGAGTACGTCTGGCGGGGCGGCGGGTCATCGACCTGCCGGACGACCGACCAGGGCCCGTTGACCTTCCCTGAGGGGGGCCGATACCGGCTCCTCGTGTTCTACCTCGGCGAGTGCGGCCCCTGTTCCGGCTCCTACGAGCTGGCGGTGCGTGACGTCCCTCCCCCCGACGTGTTCGCCATCAACCCCGACGTCGTCGTCTCGGCCGCGACCCTCGGGCTGGGAGCTGGTCGGATCGAGACGCCGGGCGCCGTCGACCGCTACGTCGTCGACGTCGAGGCGGGCCAGGAGCTGTGGATCGAGACCTTCGTCGAGGACGACTGCGCCGCCGCCGCACCCGGCCTGGTGCTGACGATCCCGTCGGTCGCCGACGGCGACGAGGTCCACCTGTGGGACGACACCATCGCCGCCCCGTCCGGCCAGTGCTCGGCCGGGGCCGGTCCGATCACCGTCGACACCACCGGCCAGCTGGAGCTGTGGTTCGCCTACCCCACCGGGTCGGCCGCCACCGGCAACTACTCCTTCGAGGTGGTCACCGCCGGCGGGTCCTGATCGGGGCCGGTCACCGCTCGAGCCGCGGGTCATGACCGAGGATCATCGCTTCCAGGTCGACCAGCGGCTGCCGGGGGCCGCTCAACCCGAGCTCGATCAGGTGCCGTCGGGCGGCCTGGCAGGCGGCGACCGCCTCGGCCTGGCGGCCGGCCAGGTAGAGCGAGCGGGCCAGAAGCCCCCACAACGGCTCGTGGCACGGGTTCCGGGCCAGCACCGCCGGTACCTCGGTGACGATGACGTCGTCGCTCCCGAGGTCGAACGCGGCCCTGAACCGGGCCTCCTCGGCCCGAAGCCGGAGGCTCTCGACGGCGGCCCGCTCCACCGCGGCGAACGGGTCCCCCACCTCGGGCAGCAGTTCCCCGCGGCTCCGGTCGAGGACGGCCGTGACCCCCTCGAACCGCTCGACCGGTTCGGCCAACGCCACGGCCCCGAGCACATCGTCACGGAACCGGTGAAGATCGATCGAGCGGCGGTCGAGGTCGAGCCGGTAGCCGCCGGCCGTGGTCTCGATGACCGATCGACCGAGTCCGGCCCGGAGCTGCGACACGTACTTCTGGGCTCTTGATCACCGTCCGGGGAGGGTCGGCCCCCCACAATGACTCGACGATGATCGGCCTCGACACCGGATGCGGGGCGTGGATGGCCAGGAGGGCCAGCAGGGCCCGTTGACGAGGCGGGCCGACATCGACCGGCTCCCCCTCGGCGGTCGCGCCGACCGCCCCGAACAACACGACCTCGACGGGCCGGATCGCTGCTCCGCCCGGTCGATCGACGACATCCCCCATCGGTGTACCTCCCGCTCCTCGACGGTTCCGTCGGAGGTACCGATGCGGTCGACCCCCCACCGGGTTCCCTCGGCCCGGCGAGCAGAACGAAACGATCCACGGGGCCCTGCCGAGCCCTGGTGGTTGCACTAGGCTCCCACCGTGGCTGCTGGCGAGGAGCAGCAGATCCGGGCGGCCGTGGCCCAGCTCCAGCCGGGGAGCCAGCGGGAGGCGGTCAACCAGGCTCTGGACGATCTGGCCCGGCTCAGCGGCGCCGGTTCCAAACCGGCGCTCAACGAGCTGCTCCGGGCCACCCTCAGCCTCGGCCTGATCGAGCCCCCGGTCCGGTCGGTGCTGCTCGACTCGCCCGATGCCGACGATGCCATCCAGTCGACCCTCATCGCCGTCGCCGGTGGCATCGGGACCTTCGAGGGCCGAGCCCGGTACGTCACGTGGTTGGATCGGATCGCCCGCAACGAAGTCAAGATGGTGCTTCGGCGACGGGGCCGGCGGACCGAGCCGGCCACCTACGAGGTCCCCGACGCTGACCCGTCGGCTCGCCGGCTGAGCTCCCTCGTGGCCGACGACGCCCGGTACCGGTGGGCGCTCGACCAGCTCTCGGCCGAGCATCGGTCGGTCATCGTGCTACGGGAGGAGGAGGGCCGACCCTACGACGAGATCGCCCAGCTCCTCGGCCTCGCGCCGGGAACCGTCCGCAGCCGACTCAACCGAGCCCGGGGCAAGCTGATCGACCTCCTCCTCACCGCTCAGTAGTCGTAGCCCCCGCCGCCCGAGCCGTCCTCATCAGTGGGGCCCTCCTCGTCGGCTCCCCCCATCATCTCGGCCTCGGCCTCGGTCTCGTCGCCGGCACCATCGGTGTCCGACGGAGGATCCTCGGCGTCGACGGCATCGGTGTCCGAGTCGGTGTCCCGGTCTCGGTGTCGTCCGAGGGCTCATCGCCATCGAGGATCAGGCTCCCGTCGGCGGCGGCAACGAACCAGACCCCACCCGAGCCCTGCCCGGTGATGTCACCCGGCACCTCATCACCGAGGTAGTAGTACAGCGGCCACCGGCCGGCGACGAGCTGGAGCTGGCCGTCGTCCCGCACGGTCGTGGCGAAGATCCCGGCGTCGAGCGCCGGATCGACGATCCAGTCGTCCGACACGATGACGGGCGGCCATTGGTCGGCGCAGGTGCCGTAGCAGGCGCTGAGGGCATCGACGTCGTTGGTGAACCCGTAGAGGGTCATCCGGTTCGGGCCGACCAGGATGGGCCCGAGCGGCGACTCGCCGGCCAGCACCTCGACCGGACCGTCGAGGAGCGGCGAGGCGACGCCGATGGACGAGTTGGGGGCGGTGGCGTCCTCGGAGGCCTCTGCGGTACCGGCGGTGCCGCAGGCGGCGGCCGCCATCAGGACGGTGGCGGCGAGGGCGACGGTGCGGAGGATGGACATGGTGTTCGCTTTCGTTGACGATGGTGGTGCCGTGACCGGGCCCCGATCGGGCCGATCACTCCTGTTCCACCCGGTACGACGACCCGGGCACCTCGGTTCGCGATTTCTTCGACCGATCGGGCCCGCTTGTGTCAGGCACTCGGTGGACGCCGGTCTTGCCCCTTCGTGAGCGCAGTTGGACCCCACATGGGCCGGAGCCGGTGAGGTTGTCGTGGAGACGACCAGTGAGGCGTTGGTGAGCCGGCTTCGTGCTGCGTGGTCCCGGGGGCGGGCGGCGATCGTCCACGGGAACATCGCCGACCTCCACGTCGGCCCGAACCTGACGCTGCTCCCCTACCGCCAGCTCCTCTCGCTGGCCGCCACCGACAGCGGCCTCCCCGCCATCTGGTGGTCACCGGCCGAAGGGACCCGACAGATCGTCCCCCCGGGCCGCACCTCGATCGACTTCCGGGGACCAGCCCGCGGTCGCCCGGTCCCCGAAGCGTTGACCGACCTCCGCGACCACCTCATCAGCCGGCCGGAGCCGGTCAGCCTGTTTCTCGACTGGCTCGACCTGGTCGACACCCGATCGACCGCCGACCCGGCACCGATCGGCGGGACCGCGGCGGCCCTCGGGTCGGTGGTCGCCGACCAGCGACTCGCCGCCGGAGGCCATCGGGTGACCGTGGTCGTGCGGTGCCCGGCCACGCCACCCGACGCGCTGCTCGCCACCGGTGCCGAGCAGATCGTGAGCGAGCTGCCCAACCGGGCCGAGCGGCGCCAACTGTTCACCATCCTGGCCACCCGTGGCGCCCGACGACCGGATCTGTTTCCCGGCCTCGATCGGGAGACGACCAGCGATCAGCTGGCCGACGCCACCGAAGGACGAACGCTTCGAGAGCTGGCCCGGGTCGCCCGGGTCCAGGCTCAGGAAGGGATCAAGCTCTCCCCGGCGGGGCTCGAAGCGGCGCTCGACAGCGCCCGCGGCGAGGCCTGACGGACGGCCCGCCGGCGGGTGATCGCGCCGGAGGGCCCCGCCGGGGTAACAGATCGGACCGGGGGGTCGGCAGGGGCCTCCCGGTCCCCGACGAGGGCGGCCGACCAGGCTGCCGTCAGCGACCGAGGGTGGTGGTCCGCGGCCACACCTCGCAGGGCGGATCGGTCTGCACCAGCCGTCGCTCGTACTCGACCTTGGCAGGATCGCTCTCGTAGTCCATACGAGCGCCGAGCCGGGCCGCTTCGTCGAGCTGGGCGATCCCCGACATCTGGTAGACCGAGGACAGATCGATGGAGCCTTCGCTCGGGGTGCTGACGTTCACCACGCCGTGGTAGCCGCAGTCTTCGAGCGTGGCGGCCAGGGCATCGGCGGGATTGAGGTTGATCAGCTGCCACAGCTCGTTGTCGACGAAGTCGGCCCGGCCCTCCAAGCCATCACCGAGCCACGTGTTGACCAGCAGAGCGCTCAACGAGCGGACGTCGATCGAAGTGGTCTGACCCTCGACGCCGGTGATCGTCAACCCCCGGATGGCGCTGCCGTACACGTCGAGGCGGAGCGTGCCGCCGATGTGCTCGACCAGATCGAGCCCGCTGCCCGACACCAGCCGGAGGGCGATCGTGCCCCCGTCGGCGAACCGGGTCCGGCTCATCATCAGCGAGCACAGACGACCCCCGTACATCGCCAGCCCACCGTCCTCGGGTCGCCACGCGACCCGCCACGGCTGTCCGTCGGCCAGCTCGGCCCCGAACACGGCCCGATGGCTGTCGTCGAAGGGGAGGGCCGGCATGCCCGACGTGTGGGAGATCAGTGATCCGTTGACGTCGGCCCTCAGCCCCGCCCCGACCGTCCGGTACCGGGACAGCACCTCGACCTCGTGGCGCCGGAGCGGCACCTCGAAGCTCGGGGGGATGCCGCGCGGGTTCTCGTCGTCGAACGGGTTGACCCCGCCCACGACCAACGAGTCGTTGACCGTCGCTCCGTCGAGGAGGCAGTTGAGGAACAGGGCGCCCTCGAAGACGCAGTTCTCGAACCGGCACCCCCGAAAGTCACAGTTGACGAAGGCCACCTGACGGAAGTGGGCCCGGATGTTGCAGTCGTGCCAGCGGATGTTGACGATCGTCTGGGCGTCGAAGCTCGGCCACAGCTTGCCGTCGGAACGCAGCCAGTCGAACGTCTCACCCTTCGAGGCCGTGATCCGGGTCAGGCGGTTCAGCGGCCGGTCCCGACTCCGCGACCAGTTGTCGAGGGCCGGACCGAACCCATCGTGGATCAGCGAAACCATCGTCTGGTTCGCCGACGGCGACGTGATCCGGATCAGGTCGGAGAGGCGGAGCCACTGGATGCCGAAGTGGAGCCGGCGCATCTCCTCGATCAGCACGAGGAGGGGGTGCATGCCCAGCATCGCCGAACACGAGAGGTGATCGGGGTCGGCGTCCCAGGTCTGGTCGAGGTCCAGCACCTCGTCGAGCACGTCGGCCGGGAGGAGCTCCTCCCACCCGACGGTCAGCAGGTCGCGGGGGCCGCCGTCCCGGGCCACCGCCCCGATCCGGCGAAACAGCCGCTCGACCTGCTCTTCACCGAGGAGCTGGTCGACCTGGCCGCCGGGGGCGCTCAACAGACCGAGCTCCCGTTCCAGGGTCCGCTCGCACAGCTCCCACTCCTCCCGGACGAGCTTGTAGCCCCCGCTGGAGAGGTGGCGGACGAGCTTCTCGACCACGCCCCGGGTCCCGTTGACCAGGTAGATGTCGGCCGGGAGGCCGGCCCCCTCGCTGGTGCCCCCTTCCAACAGGAGGGAGGCGAAGTCGTCGTAGCCGGTCTGGAGCTGCTGGTAGTAGGGCCAGAGGTCGGCCTGCTCACCGTCTCGTGATGGGTCCTCGTTGGCCCCGAAGGCCATCGCCAACTCGCAGAGATCGAGCTTCCATCTCACCGACTTGTTGAGCGCCTTGGCGAACGGGTCGAGCGGGGCCGCCTCCTGCACGAACCGGTCGACGATCGTCTCGTCGACCTGATCGTGGCGCTGCTCCCATCGCTCCCAGTACAGCGAGTAGAGGAGGGCGTGGAGCTCGAGCAGGCCGGGCGGGGCGGCGGCCGGGGTCGGCCGCGACCACAGCTCGATGAGGGCATCGACCGCCTCGGGCCGGATCTCGTCCCGATCGTCGAGGTTGGCCGACAGGATCAGCTCCCGGATCTCGGCCAGGTCCCGGACCGGTTCGAGGACGTACCGCGACATCTGCCACGGGCCGACCTTCGACTCGAGGTCCCGGAGCCGGTGGAGGTACTCCGACCGGAGCGAGACGACGACCTTGAACACCCGGTTGGCCGAGACGTCGGCGATCCAGTCGACGAACCGCTCGAAGAGCTGAGGGCTATACCGCATCAGCTCCTCGAACTGATCGAGGATCAGCACCGCGCCGTCGCTGTGCTCCCGGTCGAGCCAGCCGGCGAACGTGGCGTCCGGCGCTTCCTCGTCGCTGGCTTCGACGACGTCACCGGTGTCGACGGGCGCCGAGAAGTACTGGGCGAAGTAGTCGTCGACGCCGAACCCCGCCGGATCGATGATCGTCCACTGGTCGCAGTAGAAGACCGTGTACCCCTTCTCCTCGAGTTCGGGCCGGAGCGCCATCTCCAGCATCGAGGTCTTCCCGACCCCCGATTCGGCGCTGAGCACCACGACCGAAGACATCAGGACGTCGTTGAGGAACCCGGTCCGGTCCCGATCCCGACCGACGAACTGCCGGGCGTCGGTGTCCCGCTGGTGCCGGAGCGGTCGGGGGCCGGCCCACGGGCACGTCTCGATCTGCTTGTGGGCCTCGGCCCACTGGGGAAGCTCGAGGAACCGAGGGGTCACGAGCTCGCCTCCAACCGGCAGGGGGTGCTGGCGGGGTTGGGTAACGGCCGGACCTCACCCTGGTCGAGGTGGTCCACGTAGTGGACCAGGTCGGCGTTGACCTCTTCGAGCGGGGTCCGGATCACGTCGAGGCCCGACCAGAGCATCAGGTCCTCGGCCTCGCCGCTCAGGCGACGGTTGACGGCCGCCCCGTTGCGCGACGGGTAGGAGCCGGCGGCCGGCCGACCGACCGAGTCGGGGTTGACGAGATGGGTGACGACCGCGTGGCGGACCGGGACGTCACCTCCCTGGACCCCGAGGAGGTACCAGAACCGGGTGAACTCGTGGGCCCGGGCCGATCCGGTCACACATCGGGGGAGGCCGGGCCAGAGCAGATCCTTGGTCTCGAGGGCCGCCTGCCGACTGAGCGCGTTGACCGTCTGGTTCAGGGCGGCGAACTCGTCGAGGATGACCGCGTGGCTCACGCTGTGGACCATCTGCCGGTCGCCGCCCTCCGAGCCGGCCGACAGCCATGGCCCGAGGATCTTGTCGCGGTCGGGAGCATTGGCCGCTAGGCCCCGTTCCACCTGGTCGCGGATCTCCTCGTCGGGCAGGCTGACCAGTGGAGCCCCGGTGAGGTGGACGACGTGGGGGAGGTCGCTCAGCTCCCGCTTGGCCTCGTAGGCCAGGTCGTGGCTGAGCACGAACACCTCGGCCGGTTCGACGATGTCGCGGTAGACGTCGTCGCTCGTCGCCGGATCGACCCGATAGCCGAGCCACAGGAACAGGCTCGGCCCGTTGGGCGAACCGATCGGGGCGGTGGCGGGGAAGACGACGACGAAGCTCGTGCCCTGCTCGGCCAGCGCCTGTTCCAGCTCGATGTCGAACGTGGTGACGAAGGCGCTCGGCACCGGCGGCATCCGGGCCTGCTTCCGGCGGGCCCGGACCTGGGACTGGGCCCGGAGCACGTCGGCCACCCGCTCGTACAACGCGGGCCGGTCGCCACCGGTCGAGCGGGAGCGGTCGCCGCCCCGCTCGTACAGCTCACGGACCTTCTGCGCCGCGCTCTCCAGGTTGATCGAGATCGGTCGGGGGCCACGGTCGTGGTCGTCCGGGGGCCAGTCGTTCCCACTGATGAACAGGCTCCACAGGAGATCCGACCAGGCCGGGATCCGTGAGTGGTTCACCAGGTACCAGCAGTACTCGGTGAGGAGCCGGACGCTGTTCTGGGAGATCTCGGCCGGGTTCCGCTCGAGTTCGTCGCGGGCGAAGGTGAACACCGCCCGAGCCTGCCGGTCGCCGTCGGCGTGGTCGAGGGCCTGGCGGACGGCCTCGGTGGCCGGTTCGAGATGTTCCCGAACCAACCGGTGCCGAACCTGGGCGCTCACCCGCTCGTCGAGCACGGCGTGGCCCCGACCGGCCCGGGGCATGGCGACGTTCCGGACCGACTGGATCTGGTAGTAGGCCCGGGTCAGCAGGGTGGCGGCCAGAAGCGAACGACCGCACTGCTGGGTGTGGGGGTCATCGATCGCCACGTCGCCGGCCGCCGCCACCAGCTCCTGCTCGTCGAGCGCCACCCCGTGCCGATCCTCGACGAGCGACGCCGCGAACCGGGCGACCGACTTGCTGTACTCGAGGCGCCCCGGGGTGGGCTGGCCGTCGGGCTCCTGGCGGAGGGCCAGCCACGTGATGGCCCGCACCACCTGGCCTTCGACGTCCTCGACGGCCTCGACGCCGGTGATCGCACCGCTGCCGAGAACGGGGGTCAACCAGGCGAAGGGGATCCGATCGGTGCTGCTCCGGGCGATGGGGGCGTTGGTCGCCGCCATGACGTTGCACAGCCGCATCTTCTCCCGTTCGACCGTTCGGCCCGGGAGCAACTCCTCGAAATAGTCGGTCCGGCTGGTGAAGGCCTTGGCGCTATCGGGATCGTGGGTGTGATTGAGTACGAACGACACGAGCCTGTGCACCCCCAAGCCACCCCGGACAGGCCCGCCGAGCCGGCTACCTCGTTGGAGCGGCGCTCCGCTGCCACCCTGACACGATTTGAGCGTAGCCGTCGGCCAACTTCTTGCCATCGGCGGTGAGTCGGCGGCTGGTCGTTGCTCGGAGCACGGTGGCGCCCGGTTCGACGAGTATCTGGTCATCGACGACCAGATCGGCGTCGACCTTTTCGTCGAAGTCGAGGAGCTTGGCGATCAGCTGGTCGGCGTTGAGCCGGGAGGCGTCAGCGCCCATCCAGTGGACGACCACATGGGCCCGGTCCTCGACCTCGGCAACGAGCTCCCGGAGCGGCCGCTGGCGGGGGGCGGCGATCCGCAACATCGCGGCGAGATGCTCGAGGTAGAGGCACGCTTCGCCCGAGGTGGTCGAGAGCCAGGCCGAGGTTCGGGTCGATCCCTGGAACCGCGGATTGATCTCGGTGAACAACACCTGCGTCGTCCCACCGTTGCGGGACGGGAGGGTGGGGGTGTTGCTGACGAGATAGTCGGCCCCGAACGTCCCCCGGTAGCCGTGTCGTTGGAGCCATCGACCGGCCCGCCGGGTGTACTCCTCGACGAGGTCGACCACGGTCGGATCCAGCTCCTTGACCGCCCCGAAGTCGTTGCCGCAGTAGCCGTAGTACCGGCTGGTGCAGGAGTCGATGCCGATCAGCTGGAACGACGGATAGTGGACCGTCACGCCGTCGTCCCACACGGTGGCGCCGATGTTGAGCGGGATGGCCTCGTCGAGTTTGGGAGCCACGCTCATGAACCCCTCGGCGCTCTCCCGCCACAGCTCGTCCACGTCCTGCTCGGTGTAGGCGGGCAGGATGCCCTCACCTCCCGAGGTCCGGCTCGGGCGGAGCACGACCGGAGCGTCCCGGACCATCTGCTTGGCGACCTGGCGGGCGGAGTCGGGCACGTACCGCCACGGGATGATCGGAACCCCCTCGTCGGCGGCCAGCGAGGTCTCGACCCACGGCTTGTCGTCGAAGGCGGCCTGGAGCGGAGCGGCGGGACCGAGGTTCCAGCACCGCTGGGCCCGGTCGAGGCCCGGGGGCAGGGTCGGGTCGGCGCAGACGAACGCCACCGACGACAGGAACCGGGACGGGCGGTACGGCATGAGGGCGCTCGGCCCCCGCCGGAGCTCCTTGATCAGCCGATTGCGGAACTCCTCCTTGGCCTCGTGGTCGTCGTCGAAGTCGATGTCCCAGAGCTCCATGTCGTGGCGGACGCCCGACAGCTCCTCATGACTGACCGACTCGACCTTCGACCGGCGGGCATAGCCACCCATGATCGAGATCGACGCCGACAGGTTTGGGATATCGCCAAGCGACTCGATGTCGCCCCCGCGAAGACCCGACCACACGAGTGCCCGATCTCCGAGACCGCCTTCCACCTGCTTCTTCAGGTCCAAGCGCGCAACCAAGGCGACCACCCAACATCGTTGTTGACCGAATGCGTACCGCGGCCCGTGATCCCCCTGATCCGGGGACTGGCGTTCCGATTCTCAGAGAATCCCCACTGAGCCGACACGACTCTATACCTGACCAGCCGGTATGCACAGGGCATCACCTGGTAGATCGCATGGAATCGCTCAGCACCGTGACCGGCGTCGATCAGAGGCGGCCGACCGGCTGGGGTGGCCGCGTCTCGGCCCGGATGAGTCCGAGCTGGTCATGGGGGTCGGCCGGGACCGAGTCGACGTCGTCGGCGACCCGGGCGAACCACTGGTCGAGGCGGTGGAGCACGACCCGGTCGGCCAAGCGGAGCATCACCATCGACTCGGTGTCGTAGCAGGCGAAGTCGAGGGCCAGCAGCTCCCGCCACCGGGCCCGGACCGCGTCGCGAACGGCGTCGAAGGCCGAGCCGACGAACACCGGTCGGCGCTCGGGACGATCGTCGGCCGGCACGGCGACGAGCGAGTCCCGGTACACCAGGCCGGCCCGGGCCGGGCCGAAGACATCACCGTCGTCGTCCCACACCTCGACCGGGTCGGCCCAACCCAACTCGTGGGCCTCGACCCGGTAGGTGCCATGGCGGGTGCTCAGGAGGCACTGGGCCACGTCGGACTCCGGTATGAAGCCGTCGTCGATGGCCAGCAGCTTCACGTCGGGCCCGAGGCCGATCCCCACGAGGTCGACCGGCCACGGCACGAGGAGGTCGTCGTCGAGCACGGCCAGGCTCACGTCGGTCCCGTCGGTCCAACCGATCGTCCGCCCCGTGGCCGACAGTGCGATCACGTGAGCTGCTCGGCCAGCCCCGGGGTGACCAGGTTGCCGGCCGGGCGGACGACCGGAGTCCCGTCCTCCAGCACGAAGCTGCGAGGCTCGTCGGAGCCTCGGGTCTGAACGAACACCGCGCCCCGGACCGCGACCGGCAGCGGGTCGGTGACGGTGAAGCCAACGTCGGCCGACCGGTTGCCATGAAGGATCGGCACCCACCAGTCGGCGAAGGGGCCGCTGGCCTCGATCTGTCGCCGGGCGTGGGCGACGGCCCGGTCGACCGGCGATCCCTGGCGCAGCTCCTGGAGGACGTGGGTGACGAACCGCTCGGCGGCCGAGACGTCGACCCGGGACTGCATGGAGATCACCGCCGGCACGTACCGTGACAACGTTGCCCCGAAACCGAGCCATCGGTCGCCGACGCCGGCGCTGCAGGCGGCGATGATCGCCAGCTGGGTGCCGTGGCCGGCCAGCAGGTAGCCGAGCCGAGGTGCGTCGAGGGTCTCGCCGCTGAGCTCGACCACCGGCTTCCCGGTCTGGAGCCGCTCGCCGTGGGTCAGGAGGTAGAAGATGGCGCAGCCGTCGGCGCGCCCGTCGAGCCGGTGGGTGATCCGTTCGAAGGTGCACGCCGTGGGAGGGCGGATCGAGTCGGGATCGATCTCATCGATCTTGAACTGGGGCGACCACCGGTAGCGACCGACGTCGCCGTCGCCGTCGCCGTTGCCGCTCGCCCGCCTCGATTGCTGGCGCTCATAGGCGTCGGCTTCGAAGACCTCGAACGGCTGGGGCGTCCGGGGCTCGACACCCTCGGAGTGGCACCGCACCATCGTGGTCCGGGGGTCGAGGGCGGCGTAGCGATAGTCGCGATCGTCGGGATGACCGTGACGCAGCATCATCAGCTCCCACGGCAACCGCTCCAGCTCTGGGGTGGCGAGGTGGAGCCGGATCTCCAGCGTCTTGTTCCGACGATGCGCTGCGCTGCGGGCGTCGTGGTAGTAGTCGAGTGCTTCGGCGCCGGCGAACGCTATTTGGCCGAGTAGCGTGCCGACTTGCGCTATGTCATCGGCCAACATTTTTCGGCGATCAAGGCGGCGCCGGAGATCGGTAGCAAGGTTCAATGGCAGCACATAAGAGCGTTTGGGCCGCGTTGTGACACCATTGTCGACGTCGGGATAGCGCGAGGCGATTCCCCGACCGGTGCCTTCGAGGAGTACGTCTATCTGAAGCCGGTCTTCCCGACCAGCCAGCGCAGCAGTGCGCGATGGCATGGACTACCCCTAGGCGGCGAGCGCAGACATCATGATCGCAGTACGGACGAACCGGCCGAGCCGGCTCTGTTCAAAGTACTGCATTCTGGGGTCAGACCTGACATCGGTGTCGCGGCCGATGACATGACCACCAATCTCATCGATGACTGGCAGCGGGCTGAGCACAATGGTGCGCTCAGGGACCCCCACCAACATCTCCTTGGTGAGGATCAGTTCGTCCCGCCGATCCAGGGGAAGTGACGCGTGGTGCATGCCGGTCACATAGAGCACGTCGGGATCGAGATCCCGCAGGTCGGCCGGCGACGCGGTCCTCACCCCGTTGGCGGTGAGGAAGGCCATCACCCGCTCGTCGGCCAGATGGTGGTGTCGATCGGCGATGACGGCGACCTCGAAGCCACCGACCTTGGCCAGGAGTCGGATCAGGCTGCGGGCGGCCCGCATGGAGGGATCGCCGAGCAGTACGACCCTCGTGGCCGGCTCCGGCGCCAGGCGCTGGATGGCGAACAGGTCGATCAGGGCCTGCGTCGGGTGCTCGGCGTTCTCACCGCGGTCACCGCCGCTGATGAGCGGGCGATCGCAGTGGGCGTTGACCTCGGCCCGATCGAAGGCGGTCGCCGGGCGGGCGACGACCAGATCGACGACGTCGGCCATGACCTGGAGCGTGTCGGCCCAACTCTCGGGCATCGAGGTCTCGCCGTAGCGCGGCTCATAGACCTCGACGGGCTGGAGGCCGAGATCGTTGGCGGCGATGACGAACCCGGTCCGGGTCCGAAGCGAGGGTTCCAGAAACAGCAGGGCCACGGTGCCGCGCCGTTGCGGCGGTTTGAGGTCACCGGTCCGGAGCCGCTCGGCTTGGCGAAGGCACTCGGTCACATCGGCCACGGCCAGGTCCTCAACCGAAAGCAGTGGCCACCCCATGATGCTCAGATCATCCTCGGTGTGGGGCGGGGGTAGGGCGGCTCGGACCCCAGGAAGGTGACGGTGTTGTGGGTGCAGGGCGGGCAGTCCGGGCCGGGCGCCCCAGCACCGGCCTGGCTCATGACCTCCTGGGCGGCGAGCCAGATCTCCTCCAACTCGACCGCGGTCGGCGGCTTGTGGTCGGCCAGCGGCGTCACCGGATCGGGACGGAACGGGCTGAGCACCGGCGTGCCGCCCGCCTCGGTGATGAGCCGGACCCCGTCGAGGGTGTCCTCCGGCCGCTCGAGCCCGACCATGAGCATCGACCGGACCCTCCCCTCGCCGAGGACTCCCGACGCCCGCTCGATGAACCCGAGGTACTGGTCGAGGCCCCGCTGGAGCTTCTGGCGCATCAGCTGGCGGGCGAGGTCGACGTTGGTCGCCTCGATGTTGATCGACAGCGAGTGGAGCCCCCGCTGGTGGAGATCCTCGACCTCGATCAGCCCGTCGACCGGGACCATCATGATGTCGACGTCGTAGGTGGAACCGAAGCGGTCGAGAACCTGCCGGTAGACATCCTTGAGGTACGCCTCATCACGCTCGTGAGGGGTGCCCCCCGAGATGAGGATGTGCTGAGCGGGCTGGACCGGATCGTTCAACGCCACGTCGAGCGCCTCGATCATCGCGTCGATCGGCTTGATCCCGTACCGGTCCTCGTACGGGATGTTGCAGAACTTGCAGACCATCGAGCAGCCCATGATCGGCGACAACCGCACCCGGTCGCCGTGGGAGAAGACGTAGTTGTTGTAGGGCTTGCCGTTCGACCCCGTGCCGACCGTGGTAGTCCGGCAGCTTCCAGAACCGAGCCCCGGTCTCGACGTCGTCATCCTTCACGACCAGACCGGACGGGCCCTTGTCGAGCACGAGACCGGACAGGCCGACCTCGACGAAGTTGGGATTGTGCTCGATCGTAGGCGCATTTACCCAAACATCACCGTCGAGCTGGAGGATGATACCGCTCGTCGACGCGTAGTCGGCCGGCGTCAGCGGACGACCCTCGTTCTGTTCGTCGATCAACGCTCTCGCATCCGCCGTGATTGACAGGCCCCCATCCAGAAGCCGAAGCTTCAGCCTTTCGACGTAAGTGAGCACGACCTCTCCCTCGCTTTGGCGCCGGCCGCAGCAGGATACCGGAGATCGATTCGAACGAGCGTGACCTTCGGTCACCAGCACGGTCATCGCCCACCTCCGGCGATGACCATTGTCATGACAACTAGACCAACTGGTCGGGCCAAATGCACGGCCGATTCTAACCATTGTGATAGTTTCCGCGTCCGATACCGTACGCAGACCGAGGTGATCCGTCGAGGGGTGTGGAGATGGCCAACGAGGGAGCGGGGGTCTCCGACACCCGAGTCGCCGAGGTGTCACCGGCCGACGAAGCGACGTCGGCCGACGCCGGCGACGGCGACGAGCCGTTAGGTCGCCCGGTCGTCCGAGCCATCCTCGAACGGCGGAGCCAGCGGGAGTTCACCCCGACACCCGTCCCGCCTCGCTTCCTGGAGACGATCGTCGCCTGCGGCTGCGCAGCCCCATCCTCCAAGCGGGCCGAGCCGTGGCGGTTCCATGTCATCGACAAGCCTCGCGTGCTCAAGGAGATCGCCGCCGAGGCCGCGTCGGCTCCGATGCGCGACGAATACGTGCCGTTGGACCCGAAGACCGGCTTCCCCCGAACGAATTGGGAGAGCACGGTCGTGGAGTCCGCAGGAGTATTGAGCGGGGCGGCGGCCGCGATCTTTGTCGAAAATCGAGGCACGTTCTCCAAGGGAACCTATGAGCGTTCGGAGATGACCGAACTCGGGTTCAAGACCGGACGGGACGTCCTCATAGAGACCATACGTCAAGGTCGCATCGGCTCCCTCGTTGGCTATAGCTTCGAGGTCCTTGGACTCGGTGGTGCCATCCAGAACATGATTTTAGCGGCTAATGCGCTCGGCCTCGGCTGCACCTTCATGGGCGACATACTCATCGTCGAGGACCTGGTGAAGGAGAAGCTGAACGACCTGGCGACATCGGGAATCGGCAGACGGACCGGACGCCATGGGTCACCCCTTCGAGGGCGACTTCGTCGGCGTCCTCGCCCTCGGCAACCCCAAGGAGCCGCTACCCCCTCGACCCACGGTCGACGTGCGCAACGAGCCAGAGCTCGCCGTGTGGTACGGCGACGACCAGCGGTAGCTCCGAGCCCGGTCGACCAGCGGCGGCGCCCTGCGGCGTAGGAACCGTCGACACGCACCCCCTGGACGCGCCATGATGCCGGTAGCACGGCCCGATCATCCCGGCTCTCTGTCAGGAGGTCGTCGGCCGGCCCTCTCGACCACCAGTGAGAGGAGGACCGAGTGTCGACTCACGATTGGTGGGATCTCAAGTCCGAGGTCCAGGACGAACTCAACGCCCGGGAACTGGCCCCGACGGCCGAGCTGGTCGACCGGGTCCTCGTCGCCGCCCGGGACCGGGCGGTGGCCCAGGCCGGGTCGTGGTGGCCCGGCGACCCCGCCGGCCTGGTCCGGGTCGCTCGGAGCCAGCTGAAGGCGGCCAGCGCCGCGCTGTCCACCGATCAGAAGCTCGCCTTCGTCGACCAGGCGATCGCCGCCGTGGTCCACCGGTGGGCCAACGAGCGGATCCGTTCCTCCGCTCCTGGGCTGCTGGAGCGTCTCGTGGAGGCCTGCGCCGAGATCGGTCGCAGCGCCGGTCTCGACGAGACGAACCAGCGGTCGCTCCAACGGGCCGCCAAGCGACACCTACGGGCCCGCCTCACCAAGCTCGACCTCCACCTCACCCCCGACGCCGAGGTAAGCCCAGCTGAACTGGACCGCGAGCTCGACGCCGCCGCCGACCATGTCGGCCGCCAGTTCCTCCGCCAGGTGACGATGCGCCGTGACGTGGCCGAGCTGGCCGCCAGCTACCCGGAGACCACCGTGACAGCGGTGACCGAGATCGTCGAGCACGCCGGGTTCGATCCCGACCGCTTCGACGGCGGCGTGAGCGAGATCTTCGACCGCGAGTACCGCCGGGGGCGCGCTCACCGGGGGTTCGTGTTCGACGACGCGATCGGGGCCGAGCTCGACTCGCTGTACGAGGTCCTCCGATCCGAGGAGATCACCGACCGGACCGACCGAAAGGTCGCCACCTTCGGCCGCTCCCGGGGGCGACGGCTCGACCGGCCGGCCATCACCGCCTACCTCCTCGACAAGGCCGAGCGATCGGTCGAGCGGACCTGGACCTTCCGCGACAAGCTGAACCTCGGCCCCAAAGAGCTCGACAACCCCGAGGCCTACGGCTGGCGGGTGGTGTCCCAACACCTCACGACCTGGCTCGCCGAGTATTCGGCGATCGCCCCGCCGCTCTCGCCGCTCATCGAGGCCGAGCTGGAGAACGTACCCGGCGAGACCCCCGACCCGCCCGACGACGTCTGGTTCGAGGCGACCGTCCGGATCGCCGACCGGGCCGGCTGCCTCCTCGACCGGGCCGGGATCGAGCTGGCCGGCGTCATCGACGACCAACGGGCCGCCAAACCCCACGCCCGGCAACGAACCGCGCTGTGGGAGCTGTTCCACCTCGCCGTCATCGTCAAACGACTCGAACACGAGCTCATCGACCCCACGCTCGACTCGGCCCGCCGCCCCGGCCCGCGGCAGCAATCACCGACGCCCGAACCGCACACCCTCCGCGGTCTGGTCACCCTCCGAGCCATCGTCGACGACCCCGACGGCCGCGAGCTCAAACTCCTGGTCCACAACGCCCGCTGCCTCCTCGACGTCGAGTGGCGCTCCCGGTACCCCGACCCGTCCAAGCTCCCCGATTCCGACAGCCCCGACGAGCAGTCCGACTACCAGACGATCCGGCGGCGAACGATCGGGCAGGACACCTCCCCCCACCCCATCATCTCCGGAGGAGTGGCGCGGCTCCTCTCCGGCCTCCACCACGACATCGCGCACGTCTTTGCTGAGGAGACCCCCCAATGATCCGAACCGAACGACTCCACCGGTACGACGGCGGCTTCTACCGCTCGCCAGATCTCGACGAGCCAGACGGCGGGGCGTCTCTCGGTCATGGGCTGGTCACCCGGTTCGCCCTCCAGGGCGACCAGCCGGTCACCTTCCTCGACCCCGGCGAGTGCGACCTCGACCTCCTGGCCGAGCTCGTCGGACCGTCGGCCGCCACGCTGATGGTGGTCGAGCACGCCCCGACCGTCGAGCTGCCAGCACCCCGGACCGGTGCGCTCCAGGCGGCGGCCCGGCTGGCCCGGGCCCTGGCCGTGCTCCGGCTCCCCGTCGCCCGTGACCTCCGGTACCTTCGGCGGGCCGACGCCATCGTGGCGGCCACCGACCTGGCCGATCGGGGCTTCGACACCGGCGAGACCGTGACCACCCAGGCGTGCGCCCTGCTCCAGGATCTGGCGGCCCGTCCCGACGCTCTCACCCTGGCCCAGGCGAGCCCGCCGCTCGCGTCGGCGCTGTGGCGCCTCGACACCGTCCCAGGTCTGGCGTCGGGACAACGCGCCTACCTCGACGACCTGCTGGAGGACATCCCCGAGCCCCACCAGCTCCTCGTCGCCGCCCTGGAGGCGACCCGACCGACCTCGACCCCCGATCCATCGGTCGACGACGAGCCGATCGAGCTCGACCCGATCGAACTGGAGCCGATCGCCCTCGCTCCCGAGTGGCTGGGCACCGACGATGAGGAATGGCTGCCGCTGTTCTGGCAACTGATCGCCGAGGAGCAACTCCCGGGCGACGAGGGCTTCGATGGCGCGGTGACCGTCCGGTTCGAGCCGAGCTCGGCTCGGGTCGAGGTCGCCTCCCACCCCGGGTTGGCCGAGGTGCTGTTCATCCGCATCGTCCGTGGCGAGGAGTTGCGCAGCGTCGACGTGCTCCGCCCAGCCGACGACCGGTGGCGGGGGGAGATCCCCCTCCCCGAGGACTTCGATCGGCGGCGGGACCGGTTCGAGATCGTCGACTCGCTGGCCCGACCGGTGGTGGCCGACCCAGAACGAGTGGCGGCGACCCAGCGGGACCTCGTGGCCCTGGCGTGGAGCCTCGACCGGCCCTGATCGTGATCCACGCTGGCCGCCGGCCTCGGAATTTCGTGTCAGGAACGGACCGATTCTGCGTCTGGATGGGTATGCAGCAGCGTTGGAAGACCCTCGACGACTCGGACCGGCTGCGGCTCGAGGCCCTCTCACGGCGGCGCATGCGGACGGTGTGCGAACACGAGGCACCCGATGTGGTCAACCGGGCCCTCATCAAGTGGCTGTCGATCCCCGACCACAAGCTCGACGTCGCCCGCATCGAGCAGGTGGTCAAGTCGGAGAGCGACTCGGCCGTCCGATCGACCCAGCGGCGCCTCACCCGGGACCACCGCTCGACGACCGACCGCCACCTCACGGCCGCGGTCCGATCCACCGAGGGGTTCGGCCTCCTCCTCCTCGCCTTGCTCCAGACGGCGGACGCCATCGGCGTCGAGCCGACCGAGTTCGATCTCCGCGTCCTGCTCCTGCTGTTCGCCGGCTACAGCATGTCGGCCATCGAGGAACTGGTGCCCGAGAAGACCCGCCACGACATACGCAAAAGCCGGGGAACCTGGCAGGAAATCACCACGGCGATGTACCGCGATGAGGGGAACGCCTGACCCGCAGCCCGCCGATGTCGACCGTCGGTGGCCGATCGGTGACCAGCCGTGGCGGGGCCCGATCGGATCGGCCGCGCCTCGCTTCGACCGCCCTATAGTTCGCCGAAGTTCGATCGCTGGTGAGCAAGCCAGCGTCGAATGCGAGGGCGGAACGACGGACAACCAGGTCGGCGGGCAAGCACGAAAGGTGTGACGTGCTCTTCGATCAACCCACCGACGAGGCCGGGCCCCGCATCCTCGACGAGCGACCCCACCCCGGCGCGGTGGCGCCGGTCGCCGGCGCCGATCACGGCGACCGGACCCTGCCGTACCGCCGGGGAATCGAGCCGTCGGACCGGCGTCTGGACCGCTACGACTGGCTGGAGCCGCTGGAGCCGCTCATCCGCAACACGCAGAGTTGGATCGTGACCGCCTGCTTCGTGTTCGCCCTCTCGCCGGTCGTGCTGTGGACGGCGTGGTCGTTCCTCCCGTCGATCGCCCCCCAGTGGTTCGCCCCGACGCCACCGGCCGCCGAAGCCCCGACCCCGGGCGCCACGACGCCGACCACCCCACCGACCCAGGAGCCGATCGGCCCCACGGCCCGGTTCGGGACGGAGAGCACGCCAGACCCCGGGGGCGATCTCGACCTGTCGGCCGGACCGCCGCCCTCGGGTGGGGTCGACCCGTCGTCCGTCGTCGCCGACGACCACGCTGGTCCGTGCCATCCCTCGTACTCGGGATGCCTACCGATCGTCGACGACATCGACTGCACTCCGAACCCGGTCGAAGTCGACGCCGCAGCCAGCACCGACGTCGACGCTGACGCTGACGGCCCGCTCTATCTCGACGGTCCGGTGCTGGTCACCGGCGACGACGCCTACCGGTTGGACACCAACGGCGACCAGGTCGGGTGCTTCGACGGCGACCGCTGACGGCGCCCGCTGACGACGAGCGGTCCGCCGGCGATCAGATGCCCCGGCCGAGGCGGTGGGCGGCTCGCAGGGCCACGCCGGCCGGAAGTCCGGCTGCGACGGCGACGGCCAGCGGCACCCGCTTCTCCCGCCAGTTGAGGCCGGCGGTACGACGAGCGGTCGACAGCGCCCGCCGCCGCTGCCCCATCGCCGCCTGAGCCACCGCCCGCTGTCCCTCGATGCGGGCCAGACCGACCGGATCGTCGAGGAACGCCGGGTGCTTGTCGACCAGGTAGGCCAGAGCCTCGTCGATCGTCTTCCACCGCTCGAAGAAGTACGAGCCCCCATGCCACCAGACCCGGACCAGCGGCTCGGGCGCGACGGCGATGTCGGTGACGGCCGCGGTCCGGAGCAACAGGTCGTAGTCCTCGCCGTAGCCGCCCGGGATCTCCTCGTCGACGGGCCCGATGCGCTCGACGTGGGTCGCCGTCTCGACCAACCAGCTCGACGGGTGGACCTCGGTCATGCGGTCCCGGATGAACCCGGCATGGTTGACCTGGGTCGGATCGGGGATCCGGGGCGTGTCGACGTCGCCATACCGGATGAGCACGCCGGTGCACGCCGCCCGGGCCGCGGGGTTGGCGGCGAGGGCGGCGAACTGGGCGGCGAGCTTGCCCGGCAGCCACTCGTCGTCGTCATCGCAGAAGGCGATCCAGCTCCCCGACGCCTTGTCGATACCGGAATTGCGGGCGCCGGCCAGTCCCGGCGTGCGAACGTTCGAGGTGACGATCACCCGACCGTCGACGCCGTCCCGCTCCAGCGAGCGGTCGGGCTCGGTCCGGTCGAACACCACGATCACCTCGAGCGGCCCGTCGACCTCCTGGGCCAGGACCGATGCGATGGCCCGGCGCAACAGCACCGGCCGATCCCGGGTGGCGATCACCACCGATGTCGCCTCGCGGTGGCCGCTCATCGCCCGTCTCCGATGGGCTGGTCCGGGTCGCCGTCGACGGCCGGGGTCTCGATACCGAGCAGCGAGTCGACGACGGAGGCGAACGAGGACACCCCGACCGGTCCATCGCCGTCGAGGGTCAACCGGAACCGATCGGGCTCGGCCAGGGCGGCATCGAGCGTCGACTCCAGCCGGGTGCGGTCGGTGACCACCCGGGCCAGACCGTGGCGGGCGAGATGATCGGCGAATCGGAGCTGGTGGCCGTCGACATGCTCGCCGAGGGCGGGGTCGCGGGGGACGACGATCGGCAGCAGGCCCGCCGCCCGAACGTCCATGACCGTCGACGGACCGCCATGGCACACCACGGCGGTCGCCTCGGCGAACAGGGCGAGCAGCTCGGCGGAGGCGAAGACCGGGGCGCTCTCGGCGCTGACCGCCGGCGCCGCCGTCCCCCGTTGGATCACCACCCGGACCGAGCGGGACCGGCCGGCCCACGTGTCGATCCAACCGACGAGCCGGTCGAAGCGGTGGTGGTCGGTCCCCACCGATGCGACGACGAGGGGGAGGTGGGCGATCCGGTCGGCCCGCCGCTCGATCGGTGGGCGATCGTCCGGATCGTCGTGTGGTTGGTGCCTTCCGTCCATCAGTAGAGCGGTCCGATCAGGGTCGAGCGGCGGTACAGCTCCTGCTGCTCCGGCCACTGCACGAGAAATCGACTGCTGAGCGGTCGGCAGAGCCGTCCGGTCAAGGTCCGGGAGTCGACCCGGTCATAGACCTCGACGTACACGGTGGGGATGCCGCGGGTCCGGGCCAGAGCGAAGAACGGGAGGGCGACCCCGGCGCCGTTCGACACGACGACGTCGGGCCGGAATCGTCCCAACACCGACCACGCCAGCGTTGCGTTGCGGAGCGTGTTCGCCACGTTCCGGGTCGTCGGATGATGGGCGGCCACCATCGCCTCGCCCTCGAGCTTCGAGCGGGCGTCGGCCAGGTCGAACGTCACCCATTGGCGCTCGTGGTGCTCCCACCACGGCCGGAGCTGGAGGAGTTGGGCCAGGTGGCCGCCCGATGAGCAGACCAGCAGGACCCGCTTGCGGGCGGCCCCCGAGCGGGTGCCCGATGCCCACCGGGGCTCGACAGTGGCAACGACCATGAACCCGCATCGGCACGATCGACGATCGCGTTGAGCCCCCGCCGACGATTCGGCCGACGATCGCTCGATTGGGTCGCCCCGCGGCCGACGGGAGCGACCATGACGGTGACCGAAGCTTCATCGGCGACCGAGCGGAGCCCGCGCCGAATCGGCGACCTCCTCAACGCCGGCCATGGGGCCGACCTCGATTGGCTGGTCGACATCCTCGGTCCGGGGACCGGGGCGCCCGTGCCCTACCTGGCCCGCCCGTCGGCCGACCAGCCGTCGTTCCTGGTGCCGACCCGACCCCGCCGGGCCGCCGCCGCAGCCCTGGCCCGCTTCGACGACGACCGGACCGCCAAGGAGCGTGCCATCGGCCTGGCCGCTCGTGGCCTGGCCCGGACCGGGTTGCTGGCCGCCGCCCCCGGTGACGCCATCGAACTGCCCCGATTCGATCTCGTCGACGAGCTGGCGTTGGCCCTCGGTGAGCCGACCCTGGTCGCTGCGGTGACCCTCGGACCCCGACGGAGGAACCGCAAGCCGGTGCTCCAACTGCTCACGCCCGACGGGCGGACCGCCGGCTTCGCCAAGGTCGGTTGGTCGGCCCTCACCGCCGAACTGGTCGATGCCGAGGTGGCGGCCCTCGAACGGATCGACGGCCAGCTCCCACCGACGATCGGCGCCCCGGTCGTGCTGCACCACCAGTCGTGGCGGACCGGTCCGGTCGCCGTCGTCACGGCCCTCGACCGGCCGCCCCACCCGGGTCGTCTCCGGCGGCGAAAGGCCGCCCCCTCACCGACCGGCCTGGTGGCGGCGATCGCCTCCGTCGGGCGACGTGACGACCGGCGGGTCGACGAGCTCGAGCTCTGGCCGATGTGGGCCGAGTCGGGGTTGGCCGACCAGGTCGACGTGGAGACGTTCCTGGCCCGCCACGGCACGGTCCGGCTCACGACCGGCCTGTGGCACGGCGACCTCACCCCGTGGAACATCTCGACGACGGCGGACCGGGTCTGGGTCTGGGATTGGGAGCTGAGCGGTGAGGACCGACCCCTGGGGTTCGATCGCCTCCACCAGCTCTTCGAGTTGACCCGCCGTCGCCATTCGGCGTCGACCCTGGCGGCCCTGGCAACCATGGTGGCCCGCAGCGCCCGGGCCCTCCAGGCGCTCGACATCGCCAACCGCCGCACCCAGGCCGCGACCGTCGATCTCTACCTCTGTGAGCTGATCGCCCGGGAGCACCGCCTCGAGGGGCAACGGTGGACCGGCGGCACGGCGACCGATCTGAGCCCGGTGGCGGGCGAGCTCCTCCGCCGCCGGCTCGATCGGCCGGCCCCGGCCGGGACCGTCCGACCCAACCGGTGACCGATTCGATCGCCCCGCCAGACCGGGGTGCCCCACCCCCCGGGGCCACGACACCGGGGGGACGACGGCCAGCGCAGTCGAACGGGGCCGCCGCCGGGCTGGCCCTTGCCGGGGCGGTGGCGACGATGGCCGCCAACTTCGGAACGGCCCTCCTCGTGGCCCAAGCCGGGGCGGCCCAGGCGGGCGTCTTCTTCGCCGCCACCGCCGTGGTGACCATCCTCGGCAACACGACGGGCCTGGGCACGATGACCGGCCTCGTCTACCACCTGCCGGCCATCGTCGATCCCGAGTCCGGCGACGGCGCGGGACCGGGCACCCGATCCCTGCTGATGGTGGCCCTCGGACCGGTCGTGGCGCTGTCGGTGCTCACCGCCGCCCTCCTGGCCGCCGTCGCCGGCCCGGTGGCCGGCCTCATCGCCGCCGACCGGGTCGACGACATCGCCACGATGCTCGTCCTCCTGGCTCCGACCGTGCCGGGCTGGGCCCTGACCATCGGGCTGCTCGGCGCCACCCGGGGGTTGGGCTCGGTCACGCCGACCGTGGCGATCAACCAGGTGTTCAAGCCGCTGGCCCAGCTGGCGGCGATCGCCGCCGTGGTGCTGGTGATCGGACCGTCGCCGGCGGCGCTCGCCCTGGCCTGGGGCGTTCCGGTGCTGGCCACCGCGGTCGCCGCGCTCGGGGCGGTCGTGGTGATGGGTGGGTTCCGGGGCCGGGGGCCGGGCCCGGTCGACGCCCGGACCTTCTGGCGCTACACCCGCCCCCGGGCGGTGGCGACCGGGTTCCAGATCGCGCTGGAACGGGTCGACGTGATCCTCGTCTCCGCCCTGGCCGGCCCGGCGGCGGCCGGCGTCTACGGCACCATCACCCGCTACGTCACGGCTGGCAACTTCCTCGTGTTCTCGATCGGTCAAGCCACCGCACCGGCCATGCGCCGGGCCGTCGCCGCCGCCCGAATGGCCGAGGCGGGCCGGGTCCTGACGACCACGACCTCGTGGATGGTCGCCGTCACCTGGCCCTACGCCCTGCTCCTGGCGATCCGCTCTCCAGATCTGGTGGCGCTCCTCAACCCCGACTTCACCGACGGGCGGTGGGCCCTGGTGGTGCTGGGGGTGGCGCTGCTGATCAATGCGGCGTCCGGTCCGGTCGACCTGGCGCTGCTGATGCTCGGACGATCCACCTCATCGCTGGTGGCGGTCGCCGCCGCCCTCGCAACCGATGTCGTCCTCGCCCTCGTCCTCATCCCTCCGCTGGGGATGCTGGGGGCGGCCATCGCCTGGGCGGCGGCGATCGCGGTCCAGAACGGCGGCGCCTCGTACCTCGTCGATCGAGCGGCCGGGCTGCGGGCCCCGTCGCTGGCGGCGGCCATCGCCGGGCTCGGCGCGGTGGTGGCGGTCGTCCCCATCGGGGTGGCCGCCCCCGAGGGGTTCACCGGCCTCGTGTTCGCAACCGTCGTCGCCGGCGTCCTCCACGCCACCTGGTTGGCGGCGTGGAGCACCCGACTCGACCTCCCCGTCCCCGACGTCATCGCACGCCGGCTGCCTCGTCGTTGACCGACCGAGCCGCGCTCAGCGGGGCGAGCGGAGCGCCACCGCCACCGCGGCCATGACGGCGAACAACGAGTGGGGCACCCACAGGTAGATCGGGAGCTGGGCGGCGGCGATGATGATCACGGCGTGGGCCCACAGACCGCCGGTCGTCCGCTGCCGAGCCGTGGCCACGCCGAACGCCGCCACCGCGGCGACGAAGCCGACCGCTCCCACGAACCCGTGGGAGAACATCACCAACCACAGCTGACCGTGGGTACCGATCGATGGGAGGTTGCCGACGTTGGGCCGTGGCGCCCCCCACCCGAACACCGGGCGCTCGGCCGCCCCCTCGACGGCGGCCGTGATGAGCTCCCACCGGTCGCCGTCGGAGTGGCCGTTGTCGACCCGGGACTCGACGACCGACCCCAGCGGGCTCACCGCCACGATGAGGGCCACGGCGGCCGAGACGACCACCATCCGGCCCAGGCCCCGACCTCGGTTGGCGATCGCGATCCGCCCCACGACGTAGGCTGCGCCGAGGCCGAGGCTCAGCCACAGCCCCCGGTTCAACGAGATGACGATCGGCACCGCCGAGGCGACCAACACGAACCGGACGAGGCGACGGTCGACCCCCACCTTCGGCTCCAGCAGGGCGATGACGGCGAAGGGCGTCGTCAGCGCCACCATCGACCCCCAGCTGTTCGTGTAGGGGAACGGCGCCTTGGGGCGGGGAACCGGGAAGCCGATCACGTCGTGGATGTCGGCGAAGCCCGGGGTGACGAGCGTGGCGATCAGTTCGTTGGCCAGGAGCGCCCCGGGCATCACGTAGGCCACCGGCGACCGGAACGACAGGTCGCCGACGAGGAACGCGAGGTACCCGCCGGCCACCGTGGCCATCCACAGCCAGGTGAAGGCCCGGACGATCCGCTCCCGGGACACCGACTCGCCCCCGTTCACCAGGTAGACGAGGAAGACGGTGGCCGAGCCGTAGTACGCCAGGCGGAGCAGATAGCCGGCCATCCGACCGGCGGTGTCGATGCTGAGGGCCGAACCGATCACGGCGACGAGGAACACCAGCCACCACCCGAACCCTCGGGGGGCGACGAGGTCCCGCCGGCCGACCAGGGCGACCACCATCGGCGCGGCCAACACGACCCACATGAACCCGCCCAACCCGACGAGGAACCACAGCGGGTAGCCGATCACCATCCACGCCAACGGCCATGCCGGCAGCGGGTCCTGGACCCGAGCCAGGTCCAGCGCCGACCGGGGCTCGGGGTCAGCGACTGCGGGCGACGACGACCCCGACGACATCGGACCCGACCCCTCTGAGCTGGTCCACCGCCTCGGCGATCTCGGTCCGGGAGGCCCGACGCTCGTCGGCCACCACGACCGCGCCGTCGCACAGCCCGGCGATGTCGAGGGCGTCGGCCACCGGAAGCACCGGCGGAGCCTCGACCACGACGAGATCGAACTCGGTGCCGGCGGCGCCGACGAGCCGGGCGAACCCGGCGCTCTGCAGCACCTCGGCCGGCCGATCCCGCCGCGTACCGGCCTGGAGCACGAGCAGGTTCTCGTCTCCGTTGGCCACCTCGACAACGTCGGCCGGGTTGGCGTCGTCGACGATCACGTCGCTCAGGCCGGGACCGGAACCGAGCCCGAGCGCCCGCCCAACCGCCCCGTTGCGAAGGTTGGCCTCGACGATCAACGTTCGGCGACCGGCACGGGCCGCCGCCACCCCGAGGTTGGCCGCCACCGCGCTGGCTGCGCCGGCCCGATCGACACCGACGAGCAGGACCGACCGCGTCCCCCGTCGGTCGAGCTCGGCGAACAGCGCCCCCCTCAACCGCCGGTAGGCCTCGCTGCCGACCGTGTCGGGCGGGTAGAGCTGCTCGACCGGGGTCGTCGCCAGCAGCGGGGTACCGATGGCCGCCAGCTCGGATCGGGGATGGCGAAGCCGGTCGTCCGACCGGTCGAGGAGCAGGGCCGCCCCCGCCCCGGCCATCAACCCGAGCATCACGCCGAACAACGGACCGGCGGCCGGGGGGAGCCCATCGCGGGTCGGGGCCAGCTCGGCGTCGGTGAGGATCACCCCGGGGTCGACGGTGAGCGCCTCGAGGTTGGCGTACTTGGTGCCGATCACCGTCAGCTCCTGGCGGGAGGCGAGGTCGGCGAAGGCCAGGGTGTCGGGCACGAAGGCGATGTTGCCGGTCAGGTCCTCCAGCTCGGAGACGAGCTCGGCCTCCCGGGCCTCGAGGCGGCGCCGGGACTCCGCCCCCTCGGCCGTGGCCTGATCCCGCCGGAACTCGAGGTAGGCGACGGCGGTCGACTGGGCGACCACCCGAGCCAGCCCCGGATCGCCGGCGGTGGCCCGGAGGGCCAGGATCTGGGAGTCGGGCGCGACCGACACCTCCAGCAGCTTGATCGAGGCCCGGGCACTGATCGGGTCGATCGACCCGTCGGCGATGATGTCCTGGGCTGCGGCGACCACGTCGGGGGCGGCGACGTCGGGATTCCCCAGATCGGCCGATGCCTGCCGGAGAGCCAGCGCCCGCTCGGCGACCCGCTCCGAGGTGGCGATCGCCTCCTCGGTCTCGGGGCTGACGAACCGTCCGGTGTCGAGGTTCGGGTCGTCGCTCTGGCTGACGATCGGCCGAACCTGGATCAGGACCTCGCTCGTGTACCCGCCGGTGACCAGCCCTACCAGGCCGATCCCGACGATGGCCCCGGCGATCGTCCCGGCCAGCACGACCCGCCAACCCCGCCGGAGCGCGCCGACGTAGTCCTCGATCGCGACGACCCCTCGTGCATCGGTGCTCGGTCCGACCGAGCTGACTCCCTCGGTCATGGAGTCTCGTCCTTTCGCTGGGCTGGCTCGACGATCCGGTCGGCATCGGACGACCTGAACTGAGAAGTTCGTTCCGTCGGCCAGCGATGGCCGCCGGGCCCTAGGATTGGGTGAGAAGCGCTCAACCCGGACGGTCTACGACCGAGTGGAGACCACCATGCGAACCCAGCTCTCCCACCTCGCCCTCTTGGAGGCCGAGGCGATACACATCATCCGGGAGGTGGCGGCGGAGTTCGAACGTCCCGCCCTGCTGTTCTCCGGCGGCAAGGACTCGATCGTGATGCTGCACCTGGCGGTCCGGGCGTTCCAGCCGGCACCGGTGCCTTTCCCGATCATGCACGTCGACACCGGCCACAACTTCGACGAGGTCATCGCCTTCCGGGACCGGACGGTTGCCGAACTGGGCGTGAACCTCGTGGTGGCTTCGGTCCAGGCGGCGATCGATGCCGGCAAGGTCGTCGAGGACACCGGCCCCCGGGCGTCCCGCAACCGCCTCCAGACGACAGCGCTGCTCGACGCCATCGAGGAGCACCGGTTCGACGCCCTGTTCGGCGGCGCCCGGCGCGACGAGGAGAAGGCCCGGGCCAAGGAGCGGATCTTCAGCTTCCGCGACGAGTTCGGCCAGTGGGACCCCAAGGCCCAGCGCCCCGAGCTGTGGAACCTGTACAACGGGCGCCACAAGCCGGGCGAGCACATCCGGGTGTTCCCCATCTCCAACTGGACCGAGCTCGACGTCTGGCACTACCTGCGGGACAACGAGATCGACGTTCCCCACATCTACTTCGCCCACCACCGCCCGGTGTTCGACCGCGACGGGATGTGGTTGGCGGTCACCCCCCACCTACAGCCGATGGACGACGAGCCGGTCTCGGAGCGGCTCGTCCGGTTCCGGACGATCGGCGACGCCACCTGCACCGGGGCGGTCGAATCATCGGCCTTCGACTACGAGCAGGTCATCGCCGAGGTCGCCGCCACCCGCATCACCGAGCGGGGGGCGACCCGGGCCGACGATCGGACCGCCGAGGCGGCGATGGAAGACCGCAAGAAGGAGGGCTACTTCTAGCCATGATGGATCTTCTCCGCCTCGCCACCGCCGGTTCGGTCGACGACGGCAAGAGCACCCTGATCGGACGCCTCCTCTACGACTCGAAGGCGATCTTCGAGGACCAGATGGCCTCGATCGAGGCGACCAGCGCCACCCGGGGCGACGAGCACACCAACCTCGCCCTGCTGACCGACGGCCTCCGGGCCGAGCGGGAGCAGGGGATCACGATCGACGTCGCCCACCGGTACTTCGCCACGCCCCAGCGAAAGTTCATCATCGCCGACACCCCGGGCCACATCCAGTACACCCGCAACATGGTGACCGGGGCGTCCACCGCCGACCTGGCCGTCGTTCTGGTCGATGCCCGCAAGGGGATCGTCGAGCAGTCCCGCCGGCACTCGTTCATCGCCAACCTGCTGGGCATCCCCCACCTGGTGTTGGCGGTCAACAAGATGGATCTCGTCGACTACGACCAGGACACCTTCCTCGCCATCAAGGATGAGTACACCCAGTTCGCCAGCCGGCTCGACATCCACGACCTGACGTTCATCCCGATGTCGGCCCTGCACGGCGACAACGTCGTCGACCGGTCGGCCAACATGGACTGGTACCGGGGGGCGACCCTCCTCCACCACCTGGAAGAGGTCCACATCGCCTCCGACCGCAACATGGTCGACGTCCGATTCCCCGTGCAGTACGTCATCCGGCCCCAGAGCACCGCCCACCACGATTTCCGGGGCTACGCCGGCACGGTGGCCGGCGGGGTGATGAAGCCGGGCGACGACGTGATGGTCCTCCCGTCGGGGTTCACCACCCGGATCGCGTCG
Organism: Acidimicrobiales bacterium; assembly: GCA_965262175.1. Classification (GTDB taxonomy): domain Bacteria; phylum Actinomycetota; class Acidimicrobiia; order Acidimicrobiales; family SZUA-35; genus CADEDH01. The sequence continues at coordinate 1,454,933 of CBDHES010000002.1, forward strand.
ATCGAGACGCCGTCCGGCCCGGTCGACCAGGCGACCGCGCCGATGTCGGTCACCGTGCAGCTGGAAGACGACCTCGACGTCAGCCGGGGCGACATGATCTGCCGACCGAACAACCGGCCGGTCGTCACCCAGGACCTCGAGGTCATGGTGTGTTGGATGTCGGAGGCGGCGACCCTCACCCAGGGCTCCAAGCTGGCGATCAAGCACACCACCCGGTGGGCTCGGGCCCTGGTGAAGGAGTTCCGCTACCGGCTCGACATCAACACCCTCCACCGCGACACCGACGCCACCAGCCTGTCGCTCAACGAGATCGGCCGGGTCCGGCTGCGGACGACCCAACCGCTGCTGACCGACGAGTACCACCGGAACCGTTCCACCGGAAGCTTCATCCTGGTCGACGAGACGACGAACGTCACCGTCGGGGCCGGGATGGTCATCGGCACCGAGTAGCGACGAGGAACGGAGCAACCGTGAGCCCCGTCTCGGACAACGTCCGCTGGCATCCGAGCGCCATCGAGCGAGACCGTCGGTGGGGGTCCCACGGCGGCGCCGGTGCCACGGTGTGGCTGACCGGGCTCTCGGGGTCGGGCAAGTCGTCGATCGCCGTCGAGCTGGAGCGATTGCTGGTGGCCGGGGGCCGTCCGGCGTACCTCCTCGATGGTGACAACCTCCGCCACGGCCTCAACGGCGACCTCGGCTTCTCGGCCGACGACCGGGCGGAGAACGTTCGTCGGACCGCCGAGGTGGCCCGACTGTTCGCCGACGCCGGCCTGGTGGCCGTGGTACCGCTCATCAGCCCCTACCGGGCCGGTCGGGCGCTGGCCCGGGACCTCCACGCCTCGGCCGAGTTGCCGTTCCACGAGGTGTTCGTCGACACCCCCCTCGAGATCTGCGAGGAGCGGGACCCGAAGGGCCTGTACGCACGGGCCCGGGCCGGCGAGATCACCGGGATGACCGGTATCGACGACCCCTACGAGCCGCCCATCGAGCCCGAGCTCCGGCTCGTCCCCGCCGACGGCGACGCCACCCAGGCCGCCGAACGGATCCTCGGCCTCCTCCGCTCGGGCGACACCACCTAGCTAGCCGACGCCGGGTCCCGAGTCGGAGCCGCTCCGGCCTGCGCTCAGGCGCAAGGGGTTCCGGCCGGGCCCGGGCCGGGGACGACGCCGACCTCGTTCTCGCCGGTCGTGGTCTCCGGGGCCGGCGGGGCGGTGGTCTCCGGCGGGGTGGTCGTCGTCGTGGCCTCGGGTACGGGCTCCGCTCCGGCCAGGCCGGCGAAGTCGGCGGCCACGACCAGCACGACGTGGTCGAGCGAGTCGTCCCGTTCGTAGATCGGGGGAATGGCCAGTGCCGTACCGAGCGTGGCCGCCGCCGGCGCCAGCGTCGACGGGTACCGGACAACGGTCGTCTCGACCGTCCCTGGGGCGTTCCCCACGATGTCGACGATGAACCCGGCCGACTGGAGGGTCTCGGCCGTCGTGCCGGCCAGCCCGGCGACCCGGCCGCCGTTCTGAACCTCGACCGAGAAGCTGTCGACGGCGACGAGGTCGGACGACGGCGGGACGGTCGGATCGATCGGCTCGATCCCCCGGAACAGATCGAGCGTCGGCTGGGCGGCCTCGAGCTGGAGATCGAGCACGGCCGCGCCTCCGCTCGTCCGGCGGTCGCTGACCGGGAGGGAGTGGCGGTGGATTCCCTCGGCGCCGACCGAGGAGAACGTGCGAGCCAGGCCGAGCAGCTCGTCGACCCCGGCCCCGTTGTCGATCACCAGGTTCTCGCCCCCCACCCGGAGGATCCGGTCGATCGTGCCGATGTCGGTCAGGTCGAGCTGGGTCGAGGCTGCGGTCGCCAGCCGGCCGATCAGAAACTGCTGGCGGGCGGTCCGGCCCAGGTCGCCGGTCGGGTCGGCCCGCCACTGCTCGCCGTCGTGGTACTCGAGGGCCCGGCTCCGGGCGAAGGCGAGCGCGTCGAAGCCGTTGAGGGTGTGGCACCCGGCGGTTGGCACGTCGAGACCGGAGCGAACATCCCGGACCGGGTTGTCGAACCAGATCGGGACGCCGCCGAGTGCGTCGATGACCGCCTGGAAGCCGACGAAGTTGACCTCGGCGTAGTGGTTGATGTCGATCCCCAGCGCGTCCTCGACGGTCGACACCAGCCGCTCTTCGCCGCCCTCACCGTTGAACGCCGAGTTGATCCGCCCGAAGGAGTCGGTCCCGGCGATCGGGACCCAGAGGTCGCGGGGCACGGAGAGCAGGTCGATCGTCCTCCCCTCCGGGTCGACCCGGGCGATCATGATCGTGTCGGTCCGCTTACCGTCGACCGGCTCCCCGATGAAGATCCCGGCATTGGGATCGTCGGCATCGATCCCCTCCCGGGAGTCGGAGCCGACGAGGAGCCAGTTCGACGGCTCCCCGACGGGCGCCGGGTCGACGTTTGCCACCTCGAGGAAGTCGATCCCCCGGTACCGCTGGAGGCCCCAGGCGACGCCAGCGGCGGCGACCAGCGTGGCCATGACCGACAGGATGCCGACGCCGATCAGCAGTCGCTGCATCCAGGTTCGGCGCAGCGGAGCACGCTGAAGGGGGATCCGGGCCGCAGCGTTCTGCTCCGGCCACTCTGACGACCACTGAGTCACGGACGGGCTCCCAAGCGGAGGGGGTTGAGCAGACAACGCTAGCAACCGGGCCCCCTGTCCGGCCGTCAGGCGAACGCCTGCGTCGGTGATTGTCCAGGAGAGTCAGTAGAATGAGGCTTCCTGTCGAAGTAGGAGCGCGGCCCAACCCACTTCATGAGCGAACAACGAAGCCAGTCGGACCGTCGGCCGGTCGAGCCCGAGGCCGAGATCGCCCCGCCGAAGCCGCCCGCGGGGCGCCCGTTGGATCCCAACGGCGCATCAGCCAATCTCCTCCCCCGCCCCCCATCGCCCCATCAGCCCGGTCGCCCGGGCGAACTTCGCGTCTCGTCGACGCGGACCGAGAGCACCGACGCACCCGGCCCCTCGTCGGTGCCGTCGCCGTCGCCGGCCGCCGATTCGAGCCCGGCTACCAGCTCCGTTGACGATCAAGCCCCGAACGATCGCCGACGTCGCAGCCGACGAAGTCGGCGCCCGACCGCCAGCCGCTCGGACACGGGGACCGGGACGACGCCCGACCGCCCATCGACGCCGACCACCTCCACCACACCGTGGTTCGGCTCGGATCCGCCGGCGCCTCCGCCGGCGGCGACGTTCGCCAACGGCGATCGAACCACTCCCGCAGACTCCGACGGGTCGACGACCGAGCCGGTCGTGCCGCCACCCGACGAGCCGGCGTCACAACCCGGGGCGCCGGTGACGGCGTTGGACCTCGACGCCTTCCCCCCTCCGACCGGTGCACCAGCCGGCGAACCTCCCGCCGACCAACCGGCCGGTCCCACGGCCGACCCACTGGCTGACCCCGGACCCCTCGCCGATCTCCTCCCTTCCCCACCCGGCCCGGTGACCGAACCCGATCCCGACCCCGGACCGCTCGCCGATCTCCTCCCTTCCCCGCCCGGCCCGGTGACCGAACCCGATCCCGACCCCGGACCCCTCGCCGATCTCCTCCCTCCCCCACCGGGGCCGCTCCCCGACCCTCCCGCCGGCTTCGCCCCACCACCTCGGCCACCGGCGGCACCGACCACGCTCGTCCCGCCGCCCCCCGGTCCGTTGGCCGACCCGTCGTCGGCGGGCGGCGAGCGACCGGCACCAGCGCCACCGGCAGGCGACGCACTCGACGGCGGCGTCGTCATCGATGCCGAGGTCGTCGGTCCCGCCACGACCCCCGGCGGCGCCGACCATGGGACGGCGATCGCCGCGCCCTCCACCGCCTCGGTCACCGACGACGCGCCGATGGGGCTGGCCGGCCCTCCGATCGACGATGACCTGTCGATCGACCCGGACGACGGCACGGCGTCCAGTTGGCTGACCGGACCCGATCCAGCGACCGCCCCGATGATCGACCGGGCGACCGATCCCGACCTCGGCCCCCTCGAGCTCCGACAGATCGCTGGTCTGACGTCCGGCGTCGTGATGCGGCTGGGCGCCGAGCGCTACGACTTCAGCGAAGACGGCGCGTCGATCGGGTTCCAGCTCGACGTCGACGGCGACGACCGGGTCGTGGCGATTCCCGGGGTCTCACCGCTCAAGGTCGACGGCATGGCGATCGGAGCGCCGACCGCGGTGACGGCCGGCGTCATCGATGCCGGAAGCGCCCGCTTCCTGGTCCGTCGGCAGCTGATCCGGAACCGGCCCACCGACTGGCTGTCACACCCCGAGGGAGACGAGACGCCGGAGCCGGTCGTCCACGTCCCGGCCGGGTTGACGGCCGAGCCAGAGGGTCGACGTCGGCGGGGCCTGCTCGGTCGGCGGCGAAAGGGCCGCAAGGACGACGAACCGCTCGTCCTCACCCCGACCGCCCACGCCTTCATCGACGAGATCCAGGCGGTCCGGCGGGAGTTGGCGAACCAGCAGCGGGCCCTCCACCCCGATCCCGCGGAGTTGGCCGACCAGGCCATCCAGCGGGCCCCGATCCTGGGCGTCCGTCCCCCCGGGCACCCACTGTTCGCCAAGGTCGGCGTGATGGTGGCCGACATGCCGTGGATCCCGTCCTTCGATGACATCTCGGCCATCCCCGACGAGGTCGGCGAGGCCCTCAAGCCGATGCTGAACCTCCCGTCGCTCCCCATCGTGGCCGACCTGATGGTCGGCCCGCTCGGAATCGTCGGCGACCGAGCCGCGGCGCTGGCCTGCGCCCGGCACGTCCTCGTCACCCTCTACGGCCTCTCGACCTCCGCCCTCCGGCTCCACATCTTCGCCAACGCCGAACGGGCAGCCGACTGGGCCTGGGCCGGCGACCTGGCGACGCCGGGTCAACCACAACTCGACGAGGGCTTCCCCATCGTGCTGGTCGACGGCACGGCCGAGCTGGGCCGGAGCGGGCTCGATCCCCGCCAGATCATCGATCGCCAGGCGGCGGTGATCGCCATCGACTCCGCCGTCGAGCGTCTCCCGTCCTACAGCGGGACGGTGCTCCAGGTCGACCGATCGGGCGACGGCCTGCTCACCAACCACCACGGCCACCTGATCGCCGGCACACCGATCGGGGTCTCCCCCGGGTTCGCCGAACGGGTCGCCCACGACCTGACGACGATCATGGCCCGCCGCCAGCGCTGACGGATCGTCCTACTTCTTCTTGGTGATCCCCACCCGGGCTTCCGGGTTGGCCCAATCCGGCCACCGCTCCCGGCTCTTGGCCGCCAGCCGGTTCATGAGGGCGATGGCCCCCGGGTCGTCGTCGCCGGGCCGGGTCTCGATGACGCCGTCGGTGATCATGGCGTCGATCACGGCCCGACCGAGGTCGGTTCGGACGATGGTCAGCGTCCAGTCGGTCTCGTCACCGATACCGCCGGTGGAGATGTCGGCGTGCTCGGCGGCGAAGTCGGGGCAGTGGTTGCAGCCCTCCCTGGTCCAGGCGTGGCACTCCTTCAGATTGATCTCGTGGTAGTCGCCGTTGCGCATCCACACCTGGAAGACGCCCTTGATGTTCATCTTGACGATGTCTTCCTTGGCCAGGCCGTACTTGAGCCAGAACAGCTCGTCGAAGAGCGAGTCATCGAAGCTCTTCGAGCACAACAGACCGATGTTGAGCTTGATCGGCTTGGAGACCTTGCCCACCTTGCGGTGCCACATCACCGGGCCGATCGAGGTCTGACAGCTCATCCCGACCAGGGCCAGGTTCTCCAGGCCGCGCTCCCGGGCCTCGTCGAAGGCGATGGTGTTGGCCGAGTAGGTGTACCTGCTGCCGGCGCCGGCCAGGACCTCCTCGGCGTTGGTGGCCACCCCCGGCTTGGCCTTCCAGCCACCGGCGTCGCCTTCCAGCATCGACACCAGGGCACCGTCGATGATGCCGTTGTCGAGGCACCAGATCAGGATTGCCGACACGAGGCCGCCGTCCTGGCCCTCGTCGTACACCTTGTCGTCGGCCGCCCGGACGAGGAGGATGTCCTTGTAGATACCCGCCACCTCGTCGGCCTCGCGGGTCCGGCCGAAGAGGTGCTCGTCGGCCTCGGTCTCCCATGACCGGAACCGGGGACAGGCCCGGGTGCAGCTGGTGCAGCCCTTCTCGCCGTGGATGCAGTTGGTCGGGCCGAGCTCGTCCTCCAAGTGGAACGGCGTATAGGCCCCAGGAGCATGCTCGTAGCCGATGACGTCATGGGGACAGGCGATCACACACCCGGCGCAACCGGTGCACAGGCCCGAGGTGATCACCTCGTCGTAGAGCTCTTTCCACTGGAACGTCCACCGGGCCTTGGCCTGGGGAGCGGTCGAGGGCGACGCGGTATCGGTCATGGTCGGAGGGTAGGCCGTAGCCCGGTCGCCGTGCGAGCCGCGCCGAGGCTCGCCGACCGCGGCCGGCTCAGAGGTCGGTCTCGGCCAGGAAACAGTCGGCCAGGATGGCGGCGACCGAGTCGGGAACAGGGGCCAGCGCATCGAGCTGGAGCGTCGCGTCCAACTCGACGAACTCGTCGAAGGTCATCGTCTCCGAGATCTCCTCGTAGGCGCACTCGCACACGTCCCGGATCGTGCGAGGATCGCCCTCGGCGTCGGTGCAGGCGGCGACGAACGCCACCCGGTTCTCGTCGGAGTAGTCGGTCGCCTCGACGCTGTCGGCACAGCCCATCGAAGCGGCCGAGAAGGCGAGGAGCGCCACTGCGGCGAAGGGGATTCGTACCAAGGAGCCCACCCTCCCAGTATCGCCGGCCAACGCCCTCACCGGTCGATCAACTGCCGAGCACGACCGAACACCGCGTCGAGCATCTCTTCGGTCAGCGGCTGACCTCCTCACCGGTCGATCAACTGCCGAGCACGACCGAACACCGCGTCGAGCATCTCTTCGGTCAGCTTGCCGGTGAAGGTGTTCTGCTGGGAGACGTGGTAGCTGCACACCACGTGGCGGCCACGGGGATCGACGACCTCGACACCGTGGCCGAACTTCGGCCGGGGCCGGATCCCGAGATGGGCGGCCAACGCCTGGTAGGCGAAGCCGCCGAGGGCGACGAACACGATCGGGTCGATCGCCGCCAGCTCCCGCTCCAGGAACGGGCGGCACGCGTCCCGCTCGGCCGGCGTCGGCTTGTTGGCCGGCGGAGCGCACTTCACCGGCGCGGTGATGAGGGCCCGGTCGAGGCGCAACCCGTCGTCGAGGTCGACGCTCGTCGGTTGGTTGGCGAAGCCAGCCCGGTGGAGGGCCCGGAACAGCCAATCCCCGGACCGGTCACCGGTGAACATCCGACCGGTGCGGTTGGCGCCGTGGGCCGCCGGAGCCAACCCGACGATGACGAGGTCGGCGGCCGGATCGCCGAACGGGGGGACACCCCGACCCCAGTAGTCCCACTCGGCGTAGGCCGCCCGCTTGGTGGTCGCCACCTCCTCCCGCCACGCCACCAACCGAGGGCATCGGCGGCACGCCGCCACCTCGGCCCCGATCGCCGCGATGGAGTCACCACCGACCGGAGGGTGGGACGAGGTCGACGCAGAGGTCACGGTGGCAACGGTAGATACGGTGGTCGGCGATGGCACGTTCCAAGACGCCGAAACCGACGACGGTCCTGCTCGTCCGGCACGGGAAGACACCGACCACCGGCCAGGTCCTGCCGGGCCGGGCCAAGGGCCTTCACCTGTCCGACGACGGGAGGGCCCAGGCCGAGCGGGCTGCGGAGCGGATCGCCGCCCTCGGCAAAGGGCGGCCGAAGGCCGTCTATGCCTCACCGATGGAACGCACCAAGGAGACCGCGGCCCCGATCGCCAAGGCGGTCGGGCTGCGGGTCCAGTCCCGCAAGGGCCTCATCGAGGCCGACTTCGGCCAGTGGACCGGCGCGAAGCTGGGCGACCTGATGAAGAAGCCGGAGTGGGCCCAGGTCCAGCGGTACCCGAGCGGCTTCCGGTTCCCCGATGGTGAGTCGTTCTCCGAGATGCAGGAGCGGATCTGCACCACCCTGGCCGACCTCGTGGCGGAGCACCCGGGCGAGACGATCGTCGCCGTCTCCCACGCCGACCCCATCAAAGCGGCGGTCGCCGCCGCCATGGGCACCCACCTCGATCTGTTCCAGCGGATCGTGGTCGGCCCCTGCTCGGTGTCGGCGATCACCTACACCCACACCGGCCCGATCGTCCTGGGGGTCAACTCGATGGGCGACGATCTGGCGGCCCTGGTGCCCAGCTAGCGATGAGCACCTCGTACGAGTTCCAGGAGGTCACCCACTTCACCGCCGGCGCCATCGGGAACCCCGGTCAGCGGGTGTTCTACCTCCAGCTCGGCGACGAACGGGGTCACATCTCCGTCCGGTTGGAGAAGACCCAGGTCCGGGCATTGGCCAAGTTCCTCCGGTCGGTGCTCGACGACCTCCCCGAACCGCCGGGCAACAACCCGACGCCGGTCGCCCTCCGGGAGCCGACCGACCCCGAGTGGGTCGTCGGCCAGATCGCCGTCGGGGTCGACGAGCCCGAGTCGCGGGTGGTGCTGGTCATCGATGAGCTCGTCCCCGACGCCGAGGAAGACGACGATGACGACGATGAGCTGGCCGCCGAGTTGGAGCTGTTCGACACCGAACCGGCCGGAGCCCGCATCAGGGCCCACATCGACGTGACCCAGGCCAGTCAGTTCATCGCCACCGCCGACGACCTGATGAGCCGGGGTCGGCCCCCGTGTCGGCTGTGCGGTCAGCCGCTCGATCCGACCGGACACGCCTGTCCTCGACTCAACTGAGCCCATGGCGGACGAACCCGACGAGGAGACGGCGGAGGTGTCGGACTCGGCGTTCGACCTCGATCGCGACCAGCTGATCGAGCTCTTCACCGACGGCGAGATGGACATCGAGGGCCGCATGCCCTGGAGCTCGAACGCCACGTTCCTCGTGGTCATGGCCGACGACGACCGGTGCCACAAAGCGATCTACAAACCCGGCCGAGGCGAACGGCCCCTGTGGGACTTCCCGCCCGACCTCTACAAACGGGAGGTCGCCACCTACCGACTGGCCCGGGCGCTCGGGTGGGACGTCGTCCCCCCGACCGTCATCGGCTCCGGGCCCCTGGGCGAGGGCTCGATCCAGGCCTTCGTCGACGCCGACTTCTCCGAGCACTACTTCACGCTGCTGGAGCAGGGGATCGGGCTCGACGATCTTCGCCGCCTGTGCGCCCTCGACCTGATCGCCAACAACACCGACCGGAAGTCGGGCCACTGCCTCCTCGGACGCGACGGCCGGATCTACGGCATCGACCACGGCCTGTCGTTCCACGCCCAGTTCAAGCTGCGGACCGTCATGTGGGACTTCGTCGGCGAGCCCGTACCCGACGACGTGCTGGAGGCCATCGACCGGTTCCTCGACGACGGCCCCCCGATCGAGCTGCTGGCACTGCTCGACACCCTCGAAGCCGATGCCATGGTCACCCGGGCCGGGGCGCTCCTCGAGGCCGGCACGTTCCCCGATGACGACACCGGCGGCCACCGGTTCCCCTGGCCTCTCGTCTAGTAGCCGGTTGGGTCCCGGGACGGGTCGTCCGATCAGTCCCCTAGATGCCCGCCGGCCGGGCTAGATGCCCGCCGGCCGGGCTAAATGCCCGCCGGCCGGGCTAAATGCCCGGCTTGAAGATCATGAGGTAGAGCATCACCAGGAGGAGCACGGTGAGGACCGCCCCGCCGATGTCGACCATCCGAGCGGCCGACTCGTCCCCCTGGGAGACCTTCCGCTCGTTGGGGATGACCAGCGCATGGAGGACACCGTTCATCGCCACCCAGGCGATGATGGCCCCGATGATCCACGTCTGGCCGAACTCCCAGGCCCCGTCCGACATCCCCTGGAGAGCGAACCCGACCAGGCCGGTGACGATCAACGCCGGAGCGTAGATCCGCCGTCCGTTGGCGACGAAGAAGCCCAGCACCGCCTGCCTTCCCTCGCCTCCCAGACCCTTCGACTGGTTGGCCAGGAACGGGTGGGTGAAGGCCGGAGCGAAGGCGACCATCGCCGTCAGGATGTGGATGAGCAGGACGATCTTGTAGGAGGTGTCGGTAACCGCAGCGATCAGCACGGGCAGGCACCGTAGCCGATCGGCCCCCGACCGGTACAGGACGAACCCGACCGGGACGGGTCGAGCCCTCCCGGAGGCCGAGTGGTCGAGTCGCCCGAGGCCGAGCCCCTCGCCTACCGTGGCAGGGCCCGGCCATCGGGCCTCTGCCCACCCCGGAGCCCGAGGAGGAGCGCCGTTGTCCGCTGAGACCCCCACCGACATCGCCGACCTGACCAATGCCTTCGTCGACGAGAACTGGGACCCCGAGATCTCGGTCCGCCAGTGGTGGGCCCGCTTGGCCGACGCCCGGCTGGTCAACACCACGCTGCCCGAGGCGGCCGGAGGACGAGGCTGGACCGCGGCGCAGGCCACCACGGTCAACAAGGTCCTGGCCGACCGACGGGTCGTCGGCCCGCCCGGCGGCCTCGGCATGTTGCTGGCGGCACCGACGATCGCCAAGCACGCCGCCCAGGACCAGATCGATCGCTGGGTCCCCCGCATCCTCGACGGGACCGAGTCGTGGTGTCAGCTGTTCTCCGAGCCGGGCGCCGGGTCGGACCTGGCCAGCCTCCAGGCCAAGGCCATCCGCGACGGCGACGAATGGGTCATCACCGGTCAGAAGGTGTGGACGTCGAACGGCCACGAGGCCGACTGGGGGATGCTGATCGCCCGGACCGACCCCGACCTTCCGAAGCACCAGGGGATCACCTACTTCGGCTTCCCGATGAACCAGGAGGGCGTCGAGGTCCGGCCGCTCACCGAGATGACCGGTCGGGCGCTGTTCAACGAGGTCTTCATCTCCGAGGCCCGGGTGGCCGACGCCGACGTCATCGGTGGCCACGGCAACGGCTGGCGGGTGGCCAACTCGACCCTGGCCTTCGAACGGGCCGGGATCGGAGGCGGTCACGGCGGAGGCTACGGCACCGCCTCGCCGGGGGCGATCGCCGGGCATCTCGACCGCCCGGTCGGCGAGTTCCTCGGCAAGCGGGGCTCCATCTCGGTCGGCGCCGTCGGCCGACGGGTGCTCAGCCTCCTCAGCAGCGAAGCCGAGGCCCGAGGCAAGCACACCGACCCCGTGGTGCGGGACGGGCTGGCCCGGCTCCACATGCTCCACCGGCTGGCGTCCATGTCGATGAAGCGGCAGGCCGCCGAGCGGCGCTCGGGTCGACCGGCCAGCGGGCTGGGAGCCGGCGTCGAGGGCAACGTGGCCAAGATCCTCAACACCCAGATCCTCCACCAGGCCCGTGACGTAGCGGGGCTGATCCTCGGTCCTGACGCCGCCGTCGTCGGCCGCGACTCGGCCACCGAGGGCCTCCTCCAGGAGCTGATCCTGTTCTCCCCGGCCCCCCCGATCTACGGGGGGACCGACGAGGTCCAGCGCAACGTGATCGGCGAGCGGGGCCTCGGCCTCCCCAAGGAGCCGGGGCCCGACAAGGACACCCCGTTCAACGAGCTTCCCAAGTAGCGAGCTCATCCGACGGGCCGCCGAGGGCCCGCCCGTTCCAACGACAAGCCCGACGCCAGGAGGCGGCCATGGCCTACGAACAGATCCGGTACGAGCAGCGGGACGACGTCGCGCTCCTCACTCTCGATCGCCCGGAGCGACTCAACGCCTGGACCAGGCGGATGGGCCGTGAGCTGACCGACGCGATCGAGACGGCCAACGACGAGCGCTCGATCGGCTCGATCGTGATGACCGGCGCCGGTCGGGGGTTCTGCGCCGGGGCCGACATCGAGCAGGCCTTCAAGAAGGGTCTCGACCAACTCGACGCTGCCCCGCCGGCCGGTGACGGATCGGATGGGGCTGGCAGCGGCGGGGCCGAGGGAGACCGCGGCCTGCCCGACTGGGTCGAGCTGTGCCGACGATCCAAGCCGATCGTGGCGGCCATCAACGGGCCGGCGATCGGGGTCGGGTTGACCATGGTGCTGCCCTTCGACCACCTGGTGGCGGCGACCTCGGCCAAGCTTTCGTGCCGGTTCGTGAAGATGGGCGTCGTCCCCGAGCTGGCCAGCAGCCACTTCCTGGTCAGCCGCATGGGTTGGGGAGCGGCGTCGGATCTCGCCCTGTCGGGCCGGATCGTCGAGGCCCCCGAGGCCCACGCCCTCGGCCTGATCGACGCCGTCGCCGCCGACGGCGAGGTCCTCGACGCGGCGATGACCAAGGCCCGGGAGTTCGGGGCCAACCCCGACCCGCAGCTCCGGATGATCAAGGATCTCCTCACCCGCAACGCCACCGAGGGCGACCTGACCACCGTGCAACGTCGGGAGCTGGAGGCGCTCGACGCCGCCTACCGCACCCCGGAGCATCGGGAAGCGGTCGAGGCGTTCCTGGCCAAGCGGGAGCCCCGATTTCGTTGAGTAGCTCCGTCGACGAGACCCGTTGACGGAGCCTCGCGGAGGGAAAGCGTGCATAAGTGTAGTTGAGTGATATCATCGCCCCATGGCTGATGTCGACGATGGCTACGATGCAGTACGGGCCGCCTACCCCCCGATCCTGAACACCGCCCAGGTCGCCGAACTGCTCGATCTCAACAGCCGGACCGTGTTGAACATGGCCGGCGACGGCCGGCTCCCGGCCAGCCGGCTCCCCGGCTCACGCAAGTTCCACTTCGTCCTCGACGACATCATCGAGACCCTCAAGGCAAACCGGGTCAAGCAGTAGCGATCGGCCCGCCGCCGCCCGGTGCCCGGCGGTACGTTGTCGCCCATGACGACGATCACCGCTGAGCTCCTGGCCAACTTCCGGGTCAACATCACCAACGGCACCCACACCTGGCGGGCCGACGAGCCGGTCGACCTGGGCGGCGAGAACACCGGACCCAACCCGTACGACCTCCTCCTCGGGTCGCTGGCCGCCTGCACCACGATCACCCTCGCCTACTACGCCCGCCACAAGGGGATCGAGCTGTCGTCGGTCTCCGCCGAGTACAGCTTCGATCGGGTCCACGCCGACGACTGCGCCCAGTGCGATGAGGAGCACGAAGGGATGATCGACCGCATCACCTCGCGGATCTTCATCGACGGCGACTTCGACGAGGCGACCCGGAAGCGGCTCGAGGAGGTGGCGGTACGGTGCCCGGTCCACAAGACACTGGCCGCCGGGGTGGTGTTCGACGAGACGGTTTTCGCTGGTTGATCGACGCTCCCGAGAGCCCGCACGCCGGCGACACCGCCTCGTCCGCCCTGGGCCCGGGCCGAGGGCACACCAGCGCGGTCGGGGCGCCGGCTGGTCGGTCGACCGCGTTCGATAGACTGCCTCCGGCCGAACGCCACACGGATCGACACGTCTTCGGCGGAAGGACGTCATGGAAACCGGACAAGAGCTACCCACGTGGGCTGCCCGGACCCACCAGCCGGGAAGCAACCTCCTCGCGAACGAGCCGATCGCGCCCGAGCCGCCCCGCCGGCGGCGCGGCCTGCGGACCCTCATGTTCGTCCTCCTGGGCGTCCTGGCCCTGGCCGGGATGGCGGCCCTCGGGTACCTGGCGGCCACCCTGACGACCGACGACGACAGCACGGTGGCTTCGGAGTCCGGTGAGGGCGCCGAGTCCAGCCCGACCACCGACGCAGCCGACGGCGACAGCACCACCGGCACCGGAGCCGACGCCGACGGTACCGACGCCGAGACCACCGACGCCGACTCCCAGGTGGCGACGTCGACCGACGGCGACGATGCAGACGCCGACGCCGCCGATCCGGCCGAGGAGACCGCCGACGAGACGGCCGACGACCCGGAGGCCGACGACCCCGAGGCCGACACCGGCGAGGTCGTCGACAACTCCGACGGGAGCGTTCGCTACGCCGTCCTCGAGGGGGGCCAGCTGTTCCTCCGGGGTCGGGTTCCCGACGCCGAGATGAGCGGCCAGATCGAGGCGGTGGCGACCCAGGTCCTCGGACCGGGCAATGTCATCAACGAGTACGAGGTCGACCCCACCACCCCCGAGGTGGCGGGCGGCCCGGTCTACGTGGCCGACGTGGTGCTGTTCGAGTTCAACAGCATCGAGATCGCCCCACCGTTCCTGCCGATCCTCGATCTGGGCACCACCCTGATGCAGGTGAGCCCGACCGCGACGATCACGATCGTGGCCCGCACCGACTCCGTCGGTTCCGAGGAGGTCAACCTCCGGGTCGCCGAGCAGCGGGCTCAGGCCGTCGCCAACTACTGGATCTCCCAGGGCGTCGATCCGTCGCGGATCATCATCGACGCCCGAGGTGAGGAGGAGGCGTCGGAGGACGAGGACACCGACGACGCCGCCCGCAACCGGCGGGTCGAGTTCGTCATCCAGGACCTCCTCGGCTGACGGCCGACCGCCTCCCACGTACCACCGACCGCTGAAGGGCCGGTCAGCCCGGCGGTCAGCCCAGGACCTGGCGGAGGGCGTCGAGCAGCTGGGCGACCTCGGCCGGGCTGGTGTAGTGGACGAACGAGACCCGCACCACGCCCCGCTCGGGGTCGACGTCGAGCCCCTGCAAGACCCGGTAGGCGTAGAAGTGGCCGGACCCGCACATGATCCGTCGTTCGGTCAGTGCCGCCACGACGTCCTCCGGCTCACGATCGAGGGGCACGAAGGCCACCGTCGGGCACCGGTGGAGGCCGTCGCGCTCGATGGTCGACGGGCCGAGCAGCCGGGCCGCCGGGTGCCCGGCCAGCAGGTCGAGCACCTCGGCCAGGAGCGCCGACTCGTGCTGTCGCCACCGGGCCGATACGGCGTCGACCGCGTCGGCCAGGCCGTCGGCCTCCGAACCACCGTGGTGGCGGTGCAGGGCCTCGACGTAGTCGAGCACGGCACCGGCGGCCGCCTCCTGGGCGTGGTCGGGCCCGGCCGGGGTGAGGCGCTTGGTCGGAAGGTCCCGATTGAAGAAGTGACCCTGGTTGGGGACCTCGTCGAGGATGCCCGAACGGGCGACCATCAGGCCCTGGTGGACCGAGTACGTCTTGTAGAGGCTGAACAGGTAGACGTCGGCTCCCGTGGCGGCCACGTCGGGGAGGGTGTGAGGGGCGAACGAGACCCCATCGACCACCACCCGGGCGCCGACGGCGGCGGCCAGCCGGGCGACGGTCGCCACGTCGTTCTCCTGGCCGACGATGTTGGAGCAGTGGGGCACCGTCACCACCTCGACCCGTTCCGAGAGGAGGCGCTCGAGGTCGTCGAGGGCCAGGAGGCCGGTGACCGGATCGATCCGCCACTCGACCACCGTGGCCCCGGCGGCGGCCGCCGCCCGCCGCATCGCTCCGGTGTTGGCCTCGTGGTCCTGGTTGGTCACGATGACCTCGTCGCCGGGCCCGAGCCCGTCGGCCAGGGCGTTGGCCACGACGTAGGCGTTCATCGACGTCGACGGCCCGAACTGGACCTCGTCGATCCCGACCCGGAGGGCTTCGGCCCATCGGGCCCGGGATGCGTCCATCGCCTCGCCGGCGGTCGTCGACGCCGGGTAGGGGGCGTAGGGCTGGACCTTGGTCGCCACGTAGTACCGGTTGAGGGCGTCGATCGTCGGACCGCAGGCGTAGGAGCCGCCGGCGTTCTCGAAGAACGCCCAGCCGTCGAGACCGGGCTCGGCGAAGGCGGGGAACCAGCCCCGGACGTGGTCGACGTCGATGTCCATTGGGGTCTCCCGGCTGGTCGGCGTGCAGGTAGGGTCGATGGCGGTGCCAACGGTCCCGTCGTCCTCCGCTGACGAGCCGCCGCCCGATCTGCGGCGGACTCTAGCGATTCCGACCGATCTCGACGTGCGGACCACGGTCCGAGGCGCCAAGAACCCGGTGCTGGTCGGGCCGACCGAGGCATGGTGGAGCACCCGGACGCCCGACGGCCCGGGGACCCTGTCGCTGGCCCGACGGTCGGGCGACCACATCGAAGCCGAGGCGTGGGGACCGGGGGCGGCGTGGCTCCTCGACCAGAGCCCGTCGTTGCTGGGGGCGTGCGACGACCTCGACGGCTTCGAGCCGACCGGACCGATCCGGGAGCTGTGGCGGCGGCGGCCGTTCCGCCTGGCCCGCACCGATCGGGTGTGGGACGCCCTGATCGGGGCCGTCCTCGGGCAGAAGGTCCAGACCGCCAACGCCGCCCGAGCCCGGCGGGCGCTGGCCCGACGCTACGGGGACCGGGCACCCGGACCCCGCCCGGCATGGGTCCTCCCCGCCCCGGCCGACGTGGCGGCCATGGGCTACCACCAGTTCCACCCGCTCGGCGTCGAACGGAAACGGGCCGACATCCTCATCCGGGTCGCCCGGGAGATGCCGCGGATCGAGCCGCTGTTCGAACGGGCCCGCGTCGTTGCCACGGACCCGGACCCGGACCCGGCGACCGACCCGGCCATCGGGCCGTCCGACCCGACCCCATCGGGCGATGCCTCCGCCGCCGGCACCGGTCACGACCGGCCGACCCCCGGCGAGCTCCAGCGTCGCCTGGAGCGGATCCGAGGCATCGGACCGTGGACGACGGCCATGGTGACGGCGGTGACCCTCGGCGATCCCGACGCCGTCCCGGTCGGCGACTACCACCTTCCCAACACGGTGGCCTGGCTCCTGGCCGGCGAGCCGCGGGCGACCGACGATCGGATGCTCGAGCTCCTCGAACCCTACGCCGGGCACCGGTGGCGGGTCCTCCGGTTGGCCAAGGCGTCGGGCTCGGCCCCCCGGTACGGGCCGAAGCTGTCGCTGGGCGGCGACGGCCTCCGCCTCGGCTCCTGAGGCTGCCACCGGGCAGAGGCCGGAGCGGCGGTCGGGTCACCAGTGGCGAACGTCGATCGGCCACCGGTCGACGACGGCGTCGCCGTCATGGACCCAGTAGGCCTCGTGGCGGGCCACCGTCGGGTCGACGTGGGCCGGCAGGAGCCGGACCTTGTCGCCGACCCTGGGCATCGATCCGCCGTCGGGGGGCCGGAGCGTCACATGCTCATCGGAGCAGAACATGACCTCGCCGTCGGGGTAGGACGGTTCGCCGTGATCCATGCCGAACGCCTTGAGCCCGGCATCGGCCACGAACCACCCCTTGGGGCTGACCGACACGACGGTGGCCAACACCGACAGCGCGATCTCGAACGGGGTGTCGAGCGTGGCGTACTGGGTGTCCATCAGCAGGTAGGAGCCGGCCTGGATCTCGGTGGCCCAGGTGTTGACGGCGTAGGTGCCGGTGCCGCCGGCGGAGATGATGTCGCCGCCCACCTGCTCGTGGGCCGCCAGGAGCTTGGTCATGGCCCGCTCCACCCTCCGCCGTTTGTCGTCGGGGTCGGCGACCATCATCAGGTGCCCCTCGTAGCCCATCACCCCCCGGACCTCCAGTCCCGACGATCGGGCCAGGTCGGCGAGCCGTCCCGCCTCGTCGGGCAGGCACCCGCACCGGGGGAGGCCGACCTCGACGTCGATCAGGACCTCGGTCAAGGCCCCGTCGACCGCGGCCCGGATCGTCTCCGGTGAGTCGACCGCCACGGTCACCCGAGCGCCACCATCGGCCAGGCGCCCCAGTCGCCGGCAGTCGAGGACCTCGTTGGCCAGGAGGAGGTCGGTCACGAGGCCGGCCGCGGCCAGCCCCTCCAGCTCCCGGGTGGTCGCCCCGCAGAACCGGTCGTGGCCGGCCTCGGCCAGCCGGCGGGCGATCGCCGTCGACTTGAAGGCCTTGACATGGGGCCGGAGCTCCGGCCCCGGTCGGGCGGCCGTCATCGCTGCCAGGTTGGCCTCGAAGACCGGCCGGTCGACGAGGAGGGCCGGGGTCGGGAGCTGGTCGAGCGATGCGGGGTCGGACATCGCGGCATCGTAGTTCCGGCCCCGAGCCGGAGCCCATGCCGCCCCGCTCCCCGGCGGCGCCCGCCGGGCCGCTAGGCTCCGCGCCCGTGGATGTCGCGATCGTAGGGGCTGGTCTAGCGGGGTTGGCCGCCGCCGTGGAACTGCACCTGGCCGGCCATTCGGTCCAGGTCATCGAGGCCGAGAACCGGCCCGGCGGGAGGGTGGCGACCGACGAGGTCGACGGCCACCTGGTCGACCGGGGATTCCAGGTCCTGCTCGACGCCTACCCCGAGCTGTGGAACCTGCTCGACGCCGCCCCCCTCGACCTGCAGTACTTCCTGCCCGGGGCGTCGGTCCGGTTCGACGACCGGTTCCACCGGCTCTCCGACCCGCTCCGCGACCCGTCGGGGCTGATCGGGACACTCCGCTCACCGATCGGCTCGTTCCGGGACAAGCGCCGCATCCTCCGGTTCCGGGGCCAGGTCCGGAAAGGCACGCTCGACGACCTGTGGAACCGACCGGAGACGACGGCTCGGGAGCGGCTGGAGGAGGTCGGGTTCAGCGACGAGATGATCGACCGCTTCCTCGGGCCGCTGTTCGCCGGGATCACGCTCGACCCGGAGCTCAGCGGGTCGAGCCGGATGGTCGAGTTCGTCTTCCGGATGCTGTCGTCGGGTCAGACCGGCGTCCCCGCCACCGGCATGGCGGCCATCCCCGGCCAGCTGGCGGCCCGGCTTCCCCGATCGGCGATCCGGCTCAACGCCCCGGTTCGCTCGGTGCAGGAATCGAAGGCCGGGGCCACCGTGACCCTGACCGACGGGGAGGTGGTGGTGGCCGACGCCGTCGTCATCGCCACCGACGCCACCGTGGCCGCCGACCTCGTCGACGAGGTCACCGACCACGGCTGGCGGGCGACGACCACCGTCTGGTTCGGGGCCGACGAGCCCCCGGTCGACGAGCCGATCCTGATGCTCAACGGTGAGGGCGATGGGCCGATCAACTCGGTCGCCGTCCTCAGCTCGGTCTCCGCCGAGTACGCCCCGTCGGGGCGGTCGACCATCGCGGTGTCGGCCCCGATGATCGAGGCCGACCTGGTCGACGGGTTCCGCGACCAGCTGACGACCTGGTTCGGTGAGGGCGTCGAGGAGTGGGACGTGCTCCGGGTCGACGAGATCGAGCGGGCCCACCCGATCCAGCCGATCGGCCATGACCGGTCGGGGGTGACGCTGGTCGGTGATGACGGCCGGGTGGTCGTGTGTGGCGACCACCGCACCGACCCGTCGATCAACGGTGCGCTGTTCTCCGGCCGGGCCGCCGCCAGCGTGCTCATCGCCTCGTGGTCCGAAGCCGGGTTGGACGACAGCCCGTCGGCCGTCATCGCCGACTACCACGAGGACGAGGACGAGGGCGACGAGGACGAGGGCGACGAAGACCTCGATGCCACCGCCGACGATCCGTTCGACCTCGACGACGATTCGCTCGGCGACGATGAGGACGACGGCGACGACGGCGAGGACGAGCCGGCCGACGAGGAAGACCCGGTCGACGAGGACGAGGACGGCGATGCAGCCGACCAAACCGACGGCGACGAGGACGACCCGGCCGACGAGGAAGATCCGGCCGACGAGGACGAGGGACCGGTAGCGGTGCCGGCCATCGCCGACGATATCGAGCCCGACCCCGACGACGAGGATGACGACTGAGCGGTGCCCGAGCTGCCCGAGGTCGAGACGATCCGCCGCCAGATCGACCCCCGGATCCGGGGCCGGACCGTGCTCGACGCCGGCTCCCACCCGTCCGAGAAGTTCACCCCGGCGACCGACGCCGTCGGCGCCCGGCTGGGTGAGACCGGCCGGCGAGGCAAGTTCCTGCTGGTGCCGACGACCGACGGTCGGGAGATCGTCATCCACCTCGGGATGACCGGCGCCCTCCACCTCCTCGACGGTGACCGGACCACCACCGACGGCACCCCGCCCGACGTCGGCCCCCGCCATCAGCCCTACCTCCGAGCATGGTGGCGGCTGGGTCCGGCCGAGCCGGACGCCAACCGAGCCGATCCGGCCCCCCTCGACGTCGCCTTCGTCGACGTCCGTCGCTTCGGCCGGATCCGGGTCGTCCCGGCCGGCGACTACCGGACCATCCCCACCCTGGCGACGGCCGGGCCCGAGCCGTTCGACCCCGACCTCGACGGGGCCCGCTTCCATCAACTCCTGGCCCGGAGCAGGCGGCGGATCAAGACCCAGCTCCTCTCGCAGCGGCCGGTCGCCGGTGTCGGCAACATCTACGCCGATGAGGCGCTGTGGCGGGCCGGCATCAACCCCAGGGCCACCCGGATCGGCCGTCAGCGGGCTGCCGACCTCCTCGACGCGGTCCGCCACGTCCTGGCCCAGGCGATCGACAACGGCGGCACGACGTTCCGGGACTACCGCAACGCCGAGGGCGGATCGGGCCGCAACCAGGGGCTTCTCGCCGTGTACGGCCAGGCCGGGGAGCCGTGCCCCCGCTGCGGGACCGCGCTCCGAAGCGGCGTCATCGATGCCCGGACCTCGACCTGGTGCCCCCGGTGTCAGGAACGATGAGCAAAGCTTTGCACAACTGTCGTGTCGCACTTCGACCCAAGGGAAGGGTCGGCGCGTAGGATTCCGGCATGGACGTGGGGTTGACCGATGTGGAGGAGCAGACGTGGCGGGCGTACCTCTCGGCGAACATGCAGCTCCTGGAGCGACTGGACCATGAGCTGCAGCAGCGGTCCCGGCTCTCGCTGACCGACTTCGAGATCCTCTCGGAGCTGGCCGACGCCACCGATCAGCGATTGCGGATGAGCGAGCTGGCCGATCGGGTGCTCGTGTCCCGGAGCCGGCTCACCTACCGCGTCGACCGGCTGGTCACCGCCGACTACGTCACCAGGGAAGAGTGCGAGGACGACCGCCGAGGGCTGTTCGCCATCCTCACCGAGGCCGGAGCCAAGGCGCTGGCCGAGGCCCGGGCCGGCCATCTCGCCTCGATCCGGACCTGGTTCTTCGATCTGCTCGACCGAGACGAGCTGGCCGTCGTCCACGCGGTCGTCTCCCGGATGGACGCCAAGCTGTCCACCAACTGAGCCGTGTCCCCCCGACGGGCGTTCGCCGTGATCGGGCGGGGACGGGTCGGCCTCTCGATGGCCGCCGCGTTGGGAGCCCGGGGTTGGACATGCCGGGGAATCCACGGCCGTCGACCTCCGACCGGGCTGGTCGACACGGTCGACGCGGTGATCATCGCCGTCGCCGACGACGCCATCGCCACGGTGGCCGCCGGGTTGGCGGCGGGGCGAGGGGCGGTACTCCACACGTCGGGCGCCTCCGACCTGTCGGTGCTGGCCCCCCATCGGCGGCGGGCGTCGGTCCACCCGCTGCTGTCGATCCCCGACCCTCGGACCGGCTTCGCCCGATTGACCGGTGGCGGGGTGTTCGCCGTGGCCGGCGACGGCGTGGCGACCGAGGTCGTGGAGTCCCTCGGCGGGCGACCGATCGCCGTGGCCGACGACCGCCGGGCCCTCTACCACGCCACCGCGGCGGTGGCCGCCAACCACCTCGTCGTCCTCTGCGCCCAGGTCGAACGGCTGGCAGCGACCGCCGGCGTGCCGGTCGAGGCCTACTGGGCGCTGATGACCACCACCCTGGCCAACGTCGAGCGCCACGGTGCCGGACCGTCGCTGACCGGGCCTGCCGCCCGGGGGGACCGGTCGACGATCGAGGCCCACCTGGCGGCCCTCCCCCCGTCGGAGCGGGACCTCTACCAGGCATTGGCCGACGAAGCCGCCAGACTGGCACGGTCCGGCCCGTCCGGCTCCTCCCCCGACCCAGGAGGCCATCGATGACCGACCGCGAAGCCCCGACCCTCACCGACCGAGCACCGGTCGACCGACCGGTTCTGGTCGAGACGATCGCCGAGCTCCGCAACGCCCTCGACCACCACCGGGCGGCCGGCCGGGTGGTCGGCTTCGTCCCGACGATGGGGTACCTCCACGACGGCCACGGGTCGCTGATGGCGGCGGCCACGGCGGCCAACGACGTCACCGTGGCCAGCATCTTCGTCAACCCGCTGCAGTTCGCCGCCGACGAGGACCTCGACGCCTACCCCCGGGACCTCGACCGCGACGCCGGGGTGGCGGCGGCCAACGGCGTCGACCTGTTGTTCGTCCCTCCGGTGGAGGAGATGTACCCCGGCGGCCCGGTGCTGACCTCGGTGTCGGTGGCCGAACTGTCGAGCCGGTGGGAAGGCGCGAGCCGGCCCGGCCACTTCGCCGGCATGGCCACGGTGGTGGCCAAGCTGTTCGGCATCGTCGGGCCGTGCCGGGCCTACTTCGGCGAGAAGGACTTCCAGCAACTGGCCATCATCCGCCGGGTGGTCGCCGACCTGTCGATCCCGGTCGAGGTCGTCGGCTGCCCCATCATCCGGGAACCGGACGGGCTCGCCATGTCGAGCCGAAACGTGTACCTCGACCCCGACCAGCGCCGGGCCGCCACCGTGCTCCGGCGGGCCCTCGACGCCGGGGAGGCGGCGCTCGCCACCGGGCATCGGGATCCGGCCGCCGTCGAGGCGGCGATGACCGAGGTCGTGGCCGCCGAGCCGCTCGCCGAGCTGGACTACGCCGCTGCCGTCGACCCCGCCACGCTGGTCACGCCGACGGTGCTGGGCTCGGCGGTGCGTTTGCTCATCGCCGCCCGGGTCGGGTCGACCAGACTCATCGACAACGCCGGGACCCAGCTCCCGATCCACCAGGAGGCCGAGGCAACGTGACGACCCGAACCGTCCCCCAGATCCAGGCCAGCAAGCGACGTGACGGCGCCGACCCCCTCGTCATGATCACCGCCTACGACGCGCCGTCGGGCCGGGTGGCGACCGAGGCCGACGTCGACCTGATCCTGGTCGGTGACTCGGTGGCCATGGTCGTCCTCGGCTACGACGACACCCTCAGCGTCACCGTCGACGACATCGCCTACCACGTCGCCGCCGTGGCCCGGTCCCGCCCGACGGCGGTGGTGATCGGTGACCTGCCGTGGATGAGCTTCCACACCACCCCGGTCGACACCGTCCACCACGGGGCAGCCCTCATCCGGGCCGGGGCCGACTGCGTCAAGCTGGAAGGTGGGGCCAAGCGAGTCCCGATGGTGGCGGCGCTGATCGACGCCGAGATCCCGGTGATGGGCCACATCGGGCTGACCCCTCAGTCGGCCAAGGTCATGGGCGGGTTCAAGATCCAGGGCCGGGAGGCCGAGGCGGCCCGGATCCTGATCGACGACGCCCGGGCCCTCCAGGATGCCGGGTGCTTCTCGGTGGTGATCGAGGGCGTGCCCGACGTCGTCGGTTCGATGGTCACCGAGGCGATCGACATCCCGACGATCGGGATCGGGGCCGGACCCGACACCGACGGCCAGGTCCTCGTCTACCACGACCTGATCGGCCTGGAGAACCGGTTCAAGCCCCGGTTCGTCCGCCGCTACGGCACGGCCTTCGACGATCAGGTCACGGCGGTGACGACCTACGCCGCCGACGTCCGAGCCAGCCGGTTCCCCGGACCGGACGAGACCTACTCGGCCTCGGAGCAGCTGACCGACGCCCTCGGGCTGTACGGCAGCCAGCCCGAGCCGGGCTCCTGAGCGGGGAGGAGGACGGTGCCACGCCTCGTCATCCGCGCCCCCCGGGCCTTCGAGCAGGGGTTCGCCCGCATCCGGGACGAGCTCGACGTTCCCCGCCGGTTCCCGACCGAGGTACTGGAAGCGGCCGAGCGGGCCCGGCCGGCCACCGCCCCCGGCGACCGGCGGGACGCCCGCTCGATCGAGTTCGTGGCGATCGACCCTCCGGGGGCGACCGACCTCGATCAGCTCTACTCGGCCCATCGACGGGGTGACGGCTACCGGGTCCACTATGCGATCGCCGACGTCGGCGACTTCATCACCCCCGGTGACCCGATCGATGTCGAGGCCCGGTTGCGGGGCACGACCCTCTACAGCCCCGACACCCGCACCCCGCTCCACCCTCCGGTGTTGAGCGAGGACCGGGCCAGCCTCCTCCCCGGCGTGGACCGGCCGGCCCTGCTGTGGACGATCGACCTCGGCCCCGACGGTTCGGCCACGGCGTGGCATCTGGAGCGGGCGCTGGTCCGCAACCGGGAGGCGATCTCCTACGCCGAGGTCCAACGCCGGCTCGACGGCCACGAGCTCGGCCCCGACGACAAGCTCAGCCTGCTGGCCGAGATCGGCCGGCTCCGGGACGACCGCGAAGCCGAGCGGGGCGGGATCAGCATCAACCTCCCGGCCCAGGAGGTGGTCGAGCACGGCGGCACCTACCGGTTGGCCTTCGACCGCCCCCTCCCCATCGAGGACGCCAACGCCCAGATCTCGCTCCTGACCGGCATGGCGGCCGGGACGACCATGATGGACGCCGGCACCGGGGTGCTCCGGACCCTCCCCGACCCCTACCGGGAGGATCTCGACAAGCTCCGGCTGACGGCCCGGGCCCTGAGCCTGGACTGGCCCGACGACGTGGCCTACGCCGACTTCGTCCGAACCCTCGACGGCTCCCGGCCGACAGCCAACGCCTTCCTCATCCAGGCCACCCGGACGTTGCGGGGAGCCGGGTACGTCGGCTTCGACGGCGAGCGGCCGGACCGGCCCTCGCACGGGGCCATCGCCGCCGTCTACGCCCACGTCACCGCTCCGTTGCGGCGCCTCGTCGACCGGTTCGGCAACGAGATCCTGTTGGCCGTCTTCGCCGAGCGGCCGGCGCCGACCTGGGCGGTCGAGGCCCTCGACGAGCTGCCGTCGCTGATGGGCCGGGCCCGGCAGCGGGAGTCGGCCCTGGAGCGGGCCATCCTCGACTTCGCCGAGGCCGTCGTGTTGGAGCACAGCGTGGGCGAGGTGTTCGGCGGGGTGGTCGTCGACCTCGATCGGCGTCGGGACCGGGCCCGGATCCAGATCGCCGATCCGGCCGTCGTGGCGTCGGTCCCCGACGAAGGTCGGCAACTCGCCGAGCGTCTCACCGTCCGGCTCGACGCCGTCGACCTCGACCGGCGCACGGTGGAATTCCGACCGCTGTGACCGGTTTCGTGGTCGTCGCTCGATCCCGATCGACCCGACGCCGCCCGGCCGGTGGTGCCGTGCAACAGTAGGGCCCCATGATCCACCGTTCCCTCGCCGCGGCCGCCGTGGCGCTCGTCCTGGCCGTGGCCTGCGGCGAGACCGAGACCGACGACGCCGCACCGGCAACCGAACCATCGACCGCCGCGGCCGACACGTCGACCCCCAGCACCGACGATGCCGACACCGACACGCCGGCCGACGAGACCAGCGATGCCGACACCGACACCGACGAGCCCATGGACGACGCCGGGGACCACGAGGAGTTGTTCCCCGACGTCGTCGGCGCGATGGCGATCCTCGACGACGACGGCACCTGGACGTTCTCGGCCACCCTCAGCTCCCCCTATGACACCCCGGCGCGCTACGCCGATGCCTGGCGGGTCCGTGACGAGGACGGAACCGTGTTCGGGATCCGGGAGCTGGCCCACGACCACGCCGACGAGCAGCCCTTCACCCGATCCCAGAGCGGCATCGAGATCCCCGACGACGTCGCCGTGGTGATCGTCGAGGGTCGCGACCAGCTGAGCGGCTGGGGCGGAGCGACGGTGACCGTGACCCTGGAGCGCAGCTGATGACCACGACCGAACGCCCCGCCGATTCGACCGCTCAGCCGGTCGCCGTCGCCGCCCGGGGGGCCGCCGTCCTCAACGACCCGGAGATCAACAAGGGCACGGCCTTCACCGAAGCCGAACGCCGGGCGCTGTGCCTCGAGGGGCTGCTACCGGCCGCCGTCGAGACGATCGACGAGCAGCTGATCCGCCAGCGCTACAAGTACGACCGGCTCCACTCCGACATGGAGCGCCACATCTACCTCCGCTCACTCCAGGACACCAACGAGGTCCTGTTCTACCGGTTCCTCTGCGCCCACCTGGCCGAGCTGCTGCCGGTCGTCTACACCCCGACGGTCGGTGCCGCCTGCCAGCAGTTCAGCCACATCTACCGGCGCCCCCATGGGGTCTTCGTCTCCTACCCCGACCGCGACCGCATGGCCCACCAGTTCGACGGGATCACCGCCGACATCGACGTCATCGTCGTGACCGACGGTCAGCGGATCCTCGGTCTCGGCGATCAAGGGGTCGGCGGGATGGGGATACCCATCGGCAAGCTCTCGCTGTACACCGCCGCCGGGGGGATCGATCCCCGCCGGACGCTCCCGGTCGTGCTCGACGTCGGGACCGACAACGCCGAGCGGCTCGACGACCCGCTGTACCTCGGCTGGTGCAACGAGCGGATCACCGGCGACGCCTATGACGCCTTCGTCGACCAGTTCGTCTCGGTGGTCCGGGATCGGTTCCCCGGGGTACTGCTCCAGTGGGAGGACTTCGCCAGCGACAACGCGGCGCCGCTCCTCGACCGGTACCGGGGCGAGATCCTGAGCTTCAACGACGACATCCAGGGCACGGCGGCGGTGGCGCTGGGGGCGATCGACGCCGCGGTCGCCGCCGCCGGGTCGACCCTCGCCGACCATCGCATCCTGATCGTCGGGGCCGGGTCGGCCGGGACCGGCATCGCCGGGATGGTCCGTCGGGCCCTGACGACGGCCGGGGTCGATCGGCCGGAGCTGCACCTGGCCCTGACCGACCGTCAGGGCCTCCTCCACGACCGCCGGACCGACCTCGCCCCCTACCAGGCTCCCCACGCCCAGCCGTGGGAGGCCGTGGCATCGTGGGCCGCCGCCGATGGCCCGACGTCGCTGGCCGACGTCGTCGCCAACTACGCCCCGACGGTGCTGATCGGCGTCTCGGGCGCCGGGGGGCTGTTCACCGAGGATCTCGTCCGGACGATGGCCAGTCGCTGCGACCACCGGCCGATCATCATGCCGATGTCCAACCCGACGTCCAGCGCCGAGGCCACCCCGGCCGATCTCCTGGCGTGGACCGACGGCCGGGCCCTGGTCGCCACCGGCAGCCCGTTCGATCCGGTGCCGCTCCCCGGGGGTCGGACCGTGCGGATCTCCCAGGCCAACAACGTCTACGTGTTCCCCGGGCTGGGGTTGGGGGCCATCACGGCCGGGGCGACGACGGTCACCGACGACATGTTCGTGGCCGCCGCCGAGGCGCTGGCGATCGACAATCCCGGCGTCGACGATCCCGACAGTGGGATCCTGCCGTCGATCGACGAGATCGGGGCGGTCTCCCGCCGGGTGGCGGCGGCGGTCGCCCGCGCCGCCCGGGATGGCGGGGTGGCACCGGGAGCGACCGGCGCCTCCGACGACGAGCTCGCCGCCCGGATCGACCGGTACTTCTGGTCGCCCCGCTACCCGACGCTCGTCCCCGCTCAGTGAGCGGGCCCGTCAGGAGCGGGGCTCGTCGGCCACGACGAGGCTGAACCGCCGGCCGTCGAGGTCGGTGATGGTGAGCGTCAGATCGAAGATCTGCCCGCTGGAGGGCATGATCAGCGCGCACTGCATCGTGAAGTCGGACGGCAGCACCACCGCACCGCCACCGCAGTCGACGGCCTCGGCGGTGAAGTTCGACCCGACCGATGTGTTGAGGGCGGCCGCCGCCTCCCGCTCGAAGCTGGGGAGCGACGTGTCGGCCACCAGGTTCGTGGTGGTCAGCTCGAGGCGACCGTCGGGGTTGACCTCGCCTCGGATCTGGATCACGTCGCCCGCCTCGGTGGTGGCGGTGCAACCGAACGTGGAACCGACGACGAGGGGCCCGAGGTCGCCGCACAGGCCGACGAGGGGCCCCAGGCCGACGATCGTCGCCATCTCGCCGTTGATCATCCCCTCGGCGATCGAGCGAGGATCCGAGGCCTCCTCCGGTTCGGCGTCCGACGAGCAGGCTCCGACGAGCCCCGCGGCGACGGCGAGCACGAGCAGCAGCATCGATGGCCGCCGCCTCGCCTTCCTCGATCCCGTGCGTGCCCTCATGGACGACCGGTACTTCCTCACCTCTCGACGTCCATCGACGTTAGCCGGCCACGGCCTCGCCGCCGTGGAGGCCGACGATCAGGCCGAACGCTGCCCTGTCCGATTTCCGCTAGGCGAGGTCCGTGACCTGCCGTGATACTGACATCAATGCACGATCTCGACCACGAAACCTGCTACCGGGCGATCCAGCGGCGCGACGCCCGGTTCGACGGGCGGTTCTACACCGCGGTGACCACGACCGGCATCTTCTGCCGGCCGTCGTGTCCGGCCCGGACCCCCAAGTCGGCCAACGTGCGGTTCTACCCCCACGCCGCCACCGCATCGGAGGCCGGGTTCCGGCCGTGTCGCCGGTGCCGGCCGGAGCTGGCGCCCGGCCATCCGGAGTGGAACCGTCGGGCCGACCTGACCGGCCGGGCGATCACCCTGATCGACGAGGGCCTGGTCGATCGGGTGGGGGTGGCCGGCCTGGCTCGGGAGCTGGGCGTCAGCGAGCGCCACCTCCGGCGGGAGCTGTCGGCCGAGATCGGAACCGGCCCCCTCCAGCTGGCCCGGGCCCGTCGGCTGTGGCTGGCCCGGCTGCTCCTCGACCAGACGAGCCTCCCGGTCACCGACATCGCCTACGCCGCCGGGTTCGGCAGCCTCCGCCAGTTCAACGACTCCTTCCAACGGGCCTTCGACGCCCCGCCCTCGGCCCTCCGCCGCCGGCCGGGCGGACCGGTCAACGGATCGGCCCACGGCCCATCGGAGGCGGTGTCACTCGACCTCGCGGCCCGCGGACCGTTCGGGTGGGAGGCCCTCCACCGGTTCCTGGCCGCCCGGGCCATCCCCGGTCTGGAGTCGTCGACCCCGACGTCGTTCCGCCGCCGGTGGGACGACGGCTGGATCGAGCTGTCGGCCACCGCCGACGGCTCGGCGGTCACCCTGACCTGCGACCCTGCCGCATTGGGGGCCTTGACCACGATCGTGCCCGTCGTCCGCCGGGTCCTCGACCTCGACGCGGACCTGGCGCCGATCGCCGAGGCGCTCGGTGGCGACCCGCTCCTCGCCGAGCGGCTCGACCGGGTCCCCCTGCCCCGGCTGCCCGGAGCGTTCGACCGGTTCGAGGTGGTCGTCCGGGCCATCGTCGGCCAGCAGGTCAGCGTGGCCGGAGCCCGGACGCTCCTCGGCCGACTGGTGGCGACCTGCGAGGGCGAGGCAGGCCGGTTCCCCTCGCCGGAAGCCGTGGCGGCGGCCGATCTCGACTCGCTCGGCATGCCGGGCCGGCGCCGGGCGACGATCCAGGCCGCGGCCAGCGCCGTGGTCGACGGAGCGATTCCCCTCGATGCCACCGTCGACCCCGACGTGCTACGAGCGGCCCTCGAAGCGATCCCCGGCATCGGCCCGTGGACCGCCGGTTACGTGGCGATGCGGGCCCTGAGCGACCCCGACGGCTGGCCGCCGGGCGACCTCGGCCTCCGGCGCTCGGCCGGCCTCTCCGCCACCGATCTCGAGCGTCGGGCCGAGCGGTGGCGCCCGTGGCGGGCCTACGCCGCCCTCCACCTGTGGACCACCGATCCGACGCAGTCCCGGCCCGCGACCCAGACCGACCGACCCGAGACCGACCGACCCGACCGACCAATCCGACCGACCAATCCGACCGAGAGGTGACGTCATGACCGCCACACCAACCACCCCCGACCGGGCCGCCGGGCCCGTCCACGCCTGCCGGATCGAGACCCCGACCGGTCGCCTGAGCCTCCTGGCCGTCGACGAGGTCGTCGTCGCCGCCGGCTTCACCGAACCCGAGGAGCTGTGGTCCCGGCTGGCCATCGATCGCCGGGGCGAGCTCACCGAGCGGGACGACCTGGGCAAGCTCAGCCGTCTCGTCGAGGAGTACTTCGACGGTCGGCTCGACGCTCTCGATGAGGTGCCGGTCGATCAGCCCGGCACCGCCCTCCAGCACCAGACCTGGGCCGCCCTCCGGGCCATCCCGGCCGGCGCCACGCGGACCTACACCGAGCTGGCGTCGATGACCGATCGACCCCGAGCGGTCCGGGCCGCCGGCACGGCGTGCGGCCGGAACCTCATCGCCCCGATCGTCCCCTGCCACCGGGCCCTCCGGACCGACGGCTCACTCGGCGGCTACTACTACGGCCTCGCCGTCAAGAAGTGGTTGCTGGCCCACGAACGTCGGTCGGCCGCCTGAGACGGGCGCCGGTGCCGTTCCTCGCCTGGCGGATCTGGTTCGGTATCGGGCTGTGACGTGGGAAGTCGGCGACGTCGGTCACGATCGTGTGCCGGGGCCGGACGGCCGCTCCTCGACCCGGACCGACGGGAGGACGGCGTCGACCTGGTCCGGCCGGCACAGCTCGCTGCCCGGGGTCATGACCGCAGCCGTCCCCGCCGCCACCCCGAGCGCGGCGGCGTCGACGAGGTCGAGGCCCCGACACAGGCCGGTGGCGACGCCGGCCACCATCGAGTCGCCGGCCCCGACGGCGCTGACCACCTTGACCGCCGGCGGGCGGAGCCTCACCGGGGGTCCGGAACGGCGGGCCAGGATCGCCCCACCGGCCCCGATGGAGGCCAGCACCGCCTCGACCGTCGACGACGCGACGACCTCGGTGGCGGCGTCGAGCACGTCGTCCTCGGTCGCCAGCTCCCGACCGACGAGGGCGCTCAGCTCCCGGGCGCTCGGCTTGACCACGGTCGGACCCTCCCCGAGCACGCGGGCCAGCTCGGGCCCCGATGTGTCGACGATCACCGGAGGCGCAGCGCTCGACGCGTCGCCGCCGGTCGCCCGCTGGATCAGGGCGCCGAGCACCCCGGGTGGCGCCCCCGGGGGCACGCTGCCCGAGATCACCAGGCACCCGATCGGGCCGGTGGCGGCGACCGCCTCCCCCACCCGGTCGACGTCGCCGCCGGTGATCGCCGGGCCCGGCAGCACGAACCGGTACTGCGATCCGGTCGTCGCCTCGTCGACGGTGAAGCTCTGCCGGGTGTCGGCGTCGATCGAGACCGCGGTGGCGGTCAGACCCTCCGCTGCCAGCAGGTCCAGGAGCTGATGGCCGGTCGCCCCGCCGGCCAAGAGCAGCGCCTCCACCTCGATCCCCAACCGGGCTGCGACCCGGGCCACGTTGATCCCGCCGCCACCGGCCTCGGAGCGGGCGTCGCCACACCGCAGCTTGTGCTCGGGCCGGACCACGTCGACCGTGGTCGACACGTCGACGGCCGGGTTGAGGGTGATGGTCACGAGCTGGGGCATGGCACGGTCCTCCGCCGGGAGCCTCCGTCGATCGTGGCTCGACCTCGACGCTAGGCGTCGGCCGACTCCAACGGGTCGAGCTCGGCCGGCCGGCTCTCGACCACGATGTCGACGTCGAGCGCCTCGGCCAGGAGGGCGGCCCGCTCGTTGGCGGCGTAGAGCTCGATCGACAGGTCGATGTCGGGCCCGACGATCGGTTCGATGACCAACCGGCCGGGGTCGCCATCGTCGACCTGATGGTGGACCCGGACCGCGGGGACGATCCCGCCATGGCGCCGATCGAGCCCGATGGCGATCCGCAACATCCCGGCCAGGATGCTGACGAGCCGCTGCTCGGATTGCGGGAGGCGGGCGTACTCGGCGTGCTTGGGGGTCGGGTGGCTCTTGCGGTGATAGCGGGCCACGACCGCCACCAGCTCCACCTCCCGCTCCGAGAACCCGGTGAGGCGCTCGCTGTTGCGGATGACGTAGTAGGCGTGCTTGTGGTGGCCGGATCGGGCGATGAACTCGCCGACGTTGTGGACCAGTGCCGCGATCTCCAGCAACTCCCGGGCCCAGCCGTCGAGTCCGTGGAGCGCCGTCGTCCGATCGAAGATCTGGACCGCCAACCGGGCCACGGCCTCGGCGTGCTCGGGGTCGGGATCGAGATCCCGGGCGAGGGCCAGGGCGTTCGATCGTCGCAGGTCGTACAGGTGGTCGGGACCAGCCGGGAAGCGGTCGTAGAGCACGCCTTCCCGCAATGCGTAGGCAGAGATCGTCATCGCCTCCAGCTCGAAGGAACGGAACACCTCGTCGAGCAGCAACACCCCGCCGGCGATGATGTCGACCCGGCGGTCGTCGAGGCCCCGCATCGCCCGCCGCTCGGCGACCGAGGACGACACGACCCGCTCGGCGACCGCCGCCACCTCGTCGGCGGTGAACGAGAACCCGTTCATCTGCTTCGGGGTGGCACCTCGGGTGGCGGCGATCATCGTCGCCACCGCGGTGATGGTGCCGGAGCTGCCGATGGCCAGCTCCGGTTGATGGCCACCGAGATCCCGGGACACCCCGGTCAGGGCGTCGCGGAGGTAGGCCCGGCAGGCGTCGACGGCTTCCGGCGCCGGCCGCTCCCCGTCGGGGCCGGGGGCGACGAACCGCTCGGTGAGCCGGATCGCTCCCAGACGGAGGCTGCGGGCCTCGATCGGGTGCCGTCCCTCGCCGACGATGAACTCGGTGCTGCCCCCGCCGATGTCGACCACCAGGACCCGACGGCCGGCGACGGGCACGGCGTGGATCACGCCGTGGTGGATCAACCGGGCCTCCTCGTAGCCGCTGATCACATCGATCTCCAGGCCCAGCTCGGCGCGAGCCCGGTCGACGAACTCGTCGCGGTTGGCCGCCTCCCGGACGGCGCTGGTGGCGACCGCGGTGATCTCGGCTCCGAAGCTCTCGGCAAGGGTGATCATCCGGCCCAGGGCGGCGATGCCCCGATCGATGGCGTCGGGCTCGAGGGCCTTGAGGTCGGCCGGACCCGATCCGAGCCGGACCGACTCCTTCTCGGTGGTGACGACGTCGAAGCCGCCGTTGGGGTTGGCTCGAGCCACGACGAGGTGGATCGAGTTCGTGCCGATGTCGATCGCCGCGTGCACGTCGCTCACCTGACCAATGATTTCCCCGTAGCCTCGGGCGGTGTGGGATGGATCGTGCGGGTCGACACCGGATCGGCCGAGACCGGGATCCTGTCCGAGGTGATCTGGACCATGCACCCTACCGGGATCGCCGAGTCGACTCCGGTCGCCCTGGGCACGACGACCCTCCTGGCCGGCTTCGATGACCAGCAGGCGGCGGCCGCCGCCGCGGAGGCCATCGCCACCGATCCCCGGTTGGCCGGCGCGGTCGGATCGGTCACCGTCGAGCCGGTCGACGCCGACGCCTGGGCCGATCCGGACCGTCGGGCCACCGTGACCATCGCCGGTGGGCCGATCACCTTCGGGGTCGGTCCGGCGTTCGGCGACGGGGGCCACCCGACCACCCGGCTGGCGCTCGGCCTGCTGGCCCGGATCGTGACGAGTGGCGACCGGGTCCTCGACTTCGGGACCGGCACCGGCGTGTTGGCCTTGGCCGCCCTCCGGCTGGGAGCGGCGGCGGTGACCGCGGTGGAGAACGATCCCGGCTCCCTGGTGGTGGCCCGTGACAACCTGGCGTCGGCCACCGACCGGGGACGGGCCCGCGTCGTCGAGTCCCTCGACGAGGGGGACGAGCCCGTCGAGGTGGCGGTGGCCAACGTGCTGCTCGTCGTCCACCGTCGATGGGGACCCCGCATCGCCCGGTCGGTGACGGCTGCCGGTCGGGTGATCGTGACCGGCATCCTCGAGTCGCAGCGACCGGAGGTGGAGGCCATCTACGAGCCGCTGGTCGCCATCGACCGGGCCGGTGACGACGATTGGGCGGCGCTCACCCTGGCTCGACCCGGTACGGCGCGATGACCGAGCGGTTGGTCTGGTATGCCGCCTTCGGGTCCAACCTGTACCGCGCCCGGATGGCGGTGTATCTGACCGGCGGCCCGGTGCCCAACAGCACGGCCGGCCGCGTCCAGGCCGGGAGCCGGGACCCGGTCCTCCCCCGCGACGACCGGCCGATCGAGATCCCCCACCGGCTGTTCTTCGCCGGGGCGTCCTCCGGGTGGGGCGGCGGCGGCGTGGCCTTCCTCGACCCCCGGCCCGAGCCGACCGCCGGGACCCGGGGTCGGGCCTGGTTGGTGACCGCCGAGCAGTTCGCCGACGTCTTCGCCCAGGAGAACGGCCTGGCCGACCCGCCCCCGATCGATCTCGATCGGCTGGCCGCGGCCGGGACCGTCGACGCCGCCGACTCGTGGTACGGCCGGCTCATCGATCTCGGTGCCGGACCCGACGGGAGCCCGACGGTCACCTTCACCTGTGCCGACGTCGCCCGGCCCGGCGCCCGGCGCCCACCCCACCGCTCCTACCGCGAGGTGATGGTCTGGGGCCTCGGCCAGTCGTGGGGTCTCGACCCGGCGGCGGCCGACCGCTACCTCGATGAGCGGGTGGCCCCGACGCCCGACGATCCGGGCGGGACAACCGGCGGGGTGCCGTGCTAGACGCGGAGGCGATGACGACCGACGCAGCGCAGACGTTCGACAACCGGGTGACCCGCCAGCTGGGGGTCGAGATCCCGATCGTCCAGGCTCCGATGGGGTGGATCGCCAGGAGCCAGCTGGCCGCCGCGGTGTCCAACGCCGGCGGCATGGGCATCATCGAGACCTCGTCCGGTGAGCTGGACGCCATCCGGGACGAGATCCTCCGGATGCGGGACCTGACCGACCGCCCGTTCGGGGTGAACGTCGCCCAGGCCTTCGTCCGCGACCCCGGCATCGTCGACTTCGTCATCGACCAGGGCGTCCGGTTCGTGTCGACGTCGGCCGGGAACCCGGCCCGCTACACCGCCCAGCTCAAGGAGGCGGGGCTCACCGTGTACCACGTCGTCCCGACCCTCCGGGGTGCCCAGAAGGCGGTCGAGGCCGGGGTCGACGGGTTGATCGTCGAGGGTGGCGAGGGCGGCGGGTTCAAGAACCCCGACCCGGTGGCGTCGATGGTGCTGCTCCCTCTCGTCCGGTCCAAGGTCGAGGTGCCGATCATCGCAGCCGGGGGCATGGTCGACGGTCGTTCGATGGCCGCCGCCTTCGCCCTCGGAGCCGAGGGCATCCAGATGGGGACCCGCATGGTCTCGGCTGCCGAGAGCCCGGTCCACGACAACTGGAAGAAGTCGATCACCGCCGGCGCCGAGACCGACACCGTGTTCCTCAACCAGCGGCACTCGCCGGCGTTGCGGGCCTTGAAGACCGACCGGTCGAGCGGCCTCCAGTTCGCCGAGCACAACGTGTTCGGCGATTTCGGTGACGCCCAGTCCCTCTACTTCGGGGGTGACATGGAGGCCGCGCTGGCTCTCGGCGGCCAGGTCATGGGGCGCATCGACGACGTCGTGCCGGTCGCCGAGATCATCGGCGGTTGCGCCGAGGAGTTCTTCGCCGTGATGGGCGGCCTGGCCGACGACTATCTGGCCGGTCGAGCAACCCCCTCGGGCTGACCGGTCGCGGCGTCGACGGCGGCGATGGCGACGAGCGTCACACCGGGGGCGCGGAACCGATCACCGTCCGATGGCGAATACTGGGGCATGGCCGCATTTCCATCCACGCTCCTCCGCCGGGCCCGGTCGGCACCTCGGTGGTTGGTCATCGGACTCGCCCTGGTCGTCGTCGCCAGCGCCTGCGCCGATCAAACCGATACCGCAGCCGACGCAGCCTCACCCGATCAGATCGCCGCCGACGCCGGGGCCGACGGGGCCGAGACGACCGCCTCCGCCGACCCCGAGGCGGGTGACCCGGCGACCGACGGCTCGACCGGCGCCGAACCGGAACCGGCGGCCGATGCCGACCCGGCAGAGACCGGCGGCGACCCGGCCGCCGACACCGACACCGACACCGATGCCGCTGACGCCGACCCGGCCGCCGACACCGACGGTGGCGACCAGGCCCTCATCGGCTCGATCTTCGTCGATGGCTGCCAGACCGACCCCCAGCCGATCACGGTGTTGGGCATCGAGTTCGCGCCGCTCGATCCGGCCGTCGAGGCCGAGATCGGGCAGAGCCTGGCCCAGCAGATCCTCGACACCTCGGTCGTGTCGAACGACCCCGAGCGAAACGCCCTGCTCGACGCCCTCCTGGCCGACGTGGTCCCCGCCGACCGCCCCTTCGAGTACGACGTGTACCTCGTCGAGACGACCGAGATCAACGCCTTCGCCCTCCCCGGTGGCCAGATCTTCTTCACCACGGCGCTGATGGACTTCATGGAAACCGAGGACCAGCTGGCGTTCATCATGGCCCACGAGGTCGCCCACATCGTGTGCCGCCACGGCGCCGAGCAGATCGAACGGCAGGCGCTGGCGATCGGCGCCATCGAGTCGCTGGCCGGCGACGAGATGACGGCCGAGGCGATCTACCTCGCCTACGGCGACTCGATCGTCAACGCCCTCCAGCTCCTCGTCTACTCCCGCGACGACGAGCGGGAAGCCGACCTGGTCGCCCTCGACCTGCTCCAGGCGGCAGGCCGGTCGACCGACGGGGCGGCCTCGTCCCTCGAGCTGCTCCTGGCCCTCGAGGGCGACGTCGAGGACCGGTCGACGATCGAGGCCCTGTTCGACACCCATCCGCCGACCCAGGAGCGCATCGACGCCATCAACGAGGCGCTGGCCGAGGGCTGATCCGGCGGGGCCCGGTCCGCTACGGTGGCCCGGCCCGGCCGGGTGGGCCGTCCGCTCCGGCCTCCGGTCCCGAGGAGGAGCCGTCGTGGCCCTGACCCTGCCCCCGATCGTCGACGCCGCCTGGCTCGGCGCCCAGCTCGCCGGCCCCGCCGATCGACCGGATTCCGGTGCGGGTGGCGGACTCGTGATCGCCGACGTCCGCTCGTACCTCGACGGGCGCGATGGTCACGAGGCCTACCTGGCCGGCCACCTGCCGGGGGCCGTGTTCGTCGACCTCGCCACCGTGCTGGCCGGCCCCCCGTCGCCGGTCGAGGGGCGCCATCCCCTCCCCGAGCCCGAGGTGTTCGCCGCTGGCCTCGGGGCGGTCGGGATCGGACCGGAGACCCCGGTCGTGGCCTACGACGACCTCGGGGGCATGATCGCCGGCCGCCTGGTGTGGATGCTGCGGCTCCTCGGATCGCCGGCCGCCCTCCTCGACGGGGGCCTCGACGGTTGGGACGGCCCGACCGCCGGCGGGCATCCCGATCCGCCCCCGGTCGCCGTCGAGCACCGACCCCGCCCATGGCCGGCCGACCGGCTGCCGACCATCGAGGGGCTCGCCGAGCACCTGTCGGCCGGTGGACTGGTCGTCGACAGCCGGGCCGCCGAGCGCTACCGGGGCGAGGTGGAGCCCATCGATCCCCGGGCCGGCCACATCCCCGGGGCCCGCAACCGGCCCTTCGCCACCAACCTCGGCCCCGACGGCCGGTTCCGTCCCGACGCCGACCTGGCCACCGAGCTGGAGGCGTTGGGGGCCGACGACGACACGGTCTTCTACTGCGGGTCGGGGGTCAGCGCCTGCCACAACCTGCTGGCGCTCGAAGCGGCGACCGGCGTCCGGGCCCGGCTGTACGTCGGCTCGTGGTCCCAGTGGTCGAGCGACCCGGACCGCCCGGCCGCCACCGGAACCGACGCCTGACGATCTCCTGGCGCCCGCCGGGCCCGGTATCGGCCCACCACGGCCCGTGGTAGGATCACGTCCGAGCGGAGTTGGCATCCCTGAAGGGAGCCCTCGATGTCGCGCAACCTGGTCCGCCTCCTGCTGGGAGCGATGCTCGCGCTGGCGGTGCCCGTTGCCATCCCCCGTCCGGCCGAGGCCGAGTCGTACCCCTCGCTGTGCCCGGCGATGACCGACTCCATCACCCGCCTCTACCGGGCCTACTTCGGGCGCGACCCCGACCCCGCCGGGTTCGACCACTGGGTCCGGCAGTACAAGTCGGGTCGGATGAACCTGGAGCAGATCTCGGAGTGGTTCGCCCAGTCACCCGAGTTCCGAACCCGAAACCTGATCAGCAGCACCACGTTCACCACCTGGATGTACGAGTCGCTGCTCGGTCGGGCCCCGACCCGGGAGGAGCTCGATCATTGGGTCCGGGCCCTCGACGGCGGCTATCCCCGAGGCTCGGTGATGTTGACGATCACCGAGTCCTACGATTTCGTGACCGCCACCGGCACGGTGAAACCGCTCGCCGGCTATCTCCGGTGGTACCCGCCGGGCACCCACTGGTACTGCGACATCGGCTCGGCGACCGTCGAGGTGACCGAGCTGCGGGGCGACAGCGTGTGGGGCGACTACTACTTCCACAACCGGTCCGATGTCGACGACCCGGTGACGCTGTGGACCCTCGACGCCAACGGGAACACCGAGGCCCTGATGAACCGCGCCACCTATCCCCCCGGCTTCACCGACTACAACTGGGACGGTGTCTTCCGCGGCGACGGCGACTACGGGCGCTACATCCAGGTCCAGGCTGGATCCCGAACCGACTGGATCGTCGTGTTCTACCCCCGCTCGATCGGTGAGGACCGCCTCGGCTGGCAACTGGCCTCGTAGGCGCCTCGGCGGCCGGGCGATCCTGGCCGCCGTCGTCCTGCTCGTCACCGTCGCCGCCTGCGGCGGCGGCGAGGGCTCGGCGACCGACGAGGCGAGGGGCGATGCGGCCGATGACGTCGGGGCGGAGGCAGCGCCGAGCGACGACCGCTCGGCCGACCCGACCACCACCCGGCCCCCGACGACGACAACGACAACGACGACGACGACGGCCGATGCCGAGGGTCGGGACGACGAGACCGAGCCGGGGGCGCCGGGGTCGGTCGTCGACGGCGGTCCCGTCGACGGCGGGAACGAGGAGGTCCCTACCGACCCGGCGCCCGACGAACGGCCCCTGCCCACCTCGCCGGCCGAGCTGGTGGCGGCGTTGGACGAGGCCGAGCTGGCGCTCCGCGAGCCGGGCATCGACGAGGCCGACGCCGCTCCCTGGGGTCGTCGCCAGCAGGCCCTCTACCGGGTGTTGGCGTTCAACGTCGGCTGGGAGGCGGAGGTGCTGGCCTCGGTCGACTCCGAGATCGCTGCCGCCGTCGCCGCCAACTGGGCCGCCCAGCGGGAGCTGGTGGCGCTGGTCAACACCGAGCGCCTCAGCGAGACGCTGCCGGCGTGGCGGATCGTCGAGCCCCGGCCGGCCGACGAGCTGCTCGGCTACTACCGGGAGGCGGAGGCGGCGACCGGAGTCCCGTGGGAGGTGCTGGCCGCCATCAACCTGGTCGAGACCCGAATGGGCCGGATCGACGGCGTGTCGAGCGCCGGGGCGATCGGCCCGATGCAGTTCCTGCCCACCACGTGGGCCGAGTGCTGCGAAGGCGACCCGACCGATCCCCACGACGCCATCAACGGAGCCGCCCGCTACCTGGTCCAGCGGGGAGCCGGCGACGACCTCGACCGGGCCCTCTTCGGCTACAACAACTCCGACTACTACGTCACCGCCATCCGGTCCTACGCCGCGGTGATCGAGGCCGACCCCGAGGCGTACTACGGCTACCACGCCTGGCAGGTCTACTTCCTCTCCGCCGAGGGGCTCGTCGTCATCCCGGTCGGCTACGACGAGGGTGAGCCGATCCCGGCCGCCGACTACCTGGCGGCCAACCCCGAAGCCCGCTTCGGGGCGCTCCGCTGACCGTTCGAGCACCATGGGTGATCCCACCCATGAGTTGCCTGGATTCCAACCAACGTTCAGCCGTGACTCATCTCTCGGTCATTGGCGTCTCGGAGCCCGTTAAGTTCCGTTTCCTAGCTTGTTGCTGAAGGTTACGACCTTCGTCCTGCTCATCGTCAGTTGGAGAAACGCAATGCAGCAAGCTGTAGACGCGATCCGGAACGGGGCCTCGAAGAGGTTCGGTCGCCGGGCGATGCTCAAGGGTGGGGCGGCCGGTGCCGCCGGCCTCGCCTTCACCTCCCTCGCCAGCACGCCGGCCGGCGCCAACCAGCGCGCCGCCCGTCCGGGCGATCTCCGTCCGGTGGCCGACTCGGTCACCGGCCTCGAGCTCCTCGAGCTCCCCGAGGGCTTCCACTACCAGAGCTTCGGCTGGACCGGTCAGATCATGGGTGACGGCCGCCCGACCCCGACCGACCACGACGGCATGGCCGTGGTCGCTCAGCGGGGTCAGCGGATCTCCATGGTCCGGAACCACGAGAACTCCGAGGGTGAGGGTCCGCAGTGCTTCGTCGAGGGCGGGATGTACAACCCGGCCCAGTTCGGCGGCACCACCAACCTGGTGTTCAACCTCCGGCGTGAGAAGTTCGTCCGCGACTTCACCACCCTCGGTGGCACCATCCGCAACTGCGCCGGTGGCTGGACCCCGTGGCGCAGCTGGATCTCCTGCGAGGAGACCTTCCACCCGTGGGGCGAGGGTCCCCAGGGCTTCAACCACGGCTACATCTTCGACTGCCCGGCGTGGCGGCCCGGTAACGGCCAGCCGATCCGCTCGGCCGGTCGGTTCTCCCACGAGGCCGTCGCCGTCGACCCGTGGACCGGCATCGTCTACGAGACCGAGGACGCCCGTCCCGCCGGTCTCTACGCCTACCACAACCCGGGCCGGCACCGCCGCCTCGAGGACGGTGGCGAGCTCTACGCCCTGGCCATCAAGGGTGAGCCCGACGCCGACCTGACCGGCAGCTTCCCCATGGGCACCACCTGGGAGATCGACTGGATCAAGGTCGAGGATCCCGAGGGTGTCGAGGGTCGCCCCTTCGATTCCGCCCCCGGCCGGGCCATCTTCAGCCGGCTCGAGGGCATCTGGTTCGACGAGGGTCGGACCGGTGACATGTACTTCGTCTCGACCGACGGTGGCGACGCTCGCCTCGGTCAGGTCTACAAGCTCGACGCCTACCGCAAGAAGCTCGAGCTGGTCTACGAGTCGACCGACGCCGGCGTCCTCGACGGCCCGGACAACATCGCCACCGACCACAGCGGCAACATCCTGCTGTGCGAGGACGGCGACTCGGATCCGAAGCGCCTCATCGGTCTCAACCTCCGGGGCGAGATCTTCGAGTTCGCTCGGAACGTCATCGACCTCAAGCCGGGCGACATCGACACGATCGACGCCATCTACCCCGGCACCAAGGCCAACTTCTGGGACGACGCGGTCGGCGACTACTCCAGCCGCGAGTGGGCCGGCGCCACCTTCTACGGTGAGTGGCTGTTCGTCAACGTCCAGAGCCCGGGCGTGACCTTCGCCATCACGGGCCCCTGGGCCCAGGCCGGCTTCATCGGCTGATCGGTCGGGCCTCCGGCCCGCCTGTACCAACCGGTCGGGGATCGGCCTTCGGGCCGGTCTCCGACCGTTCTCTCCTCACCGTGGCGCCCACCGGGGCGTCACGGCCGCGTCGGGCCCCAGGTGACCACGTCACCGGCCGCCACCCGGACCGTCGCCACCTCCCCGCCGGCGTCGGGAAGGTGGACCCAGATCGACGAGTCGGCACCGGGCCCGTCGGCCGGTACCCGGCCGGCGAAGGCGAACGCGGCCCCGTCGGGGGCCCAGCCGGTCACCGAGTGGGCGTACTGCTCGAAGAACGGCAGGTAGGCCGAGGCGACGACGGGGCTGGGCTCGTGGCCCGGGGTCGACCCGATGGCCCCTGCGTCGAGGTCCCAGAAGCTCCACCGGACCAGGAACCGGTCGGTCGAGGGAGCAGGGGTGAGCCACGCCAGCCGCCGGCCGTCGGCGCTCCACTCCCAGGCGAGGGCCAGGTCGCTCGACACGACCTCGCTGGCCCCGGTGGCGAGGTCGACCACCACCAGCCCCGGCTGGGCGGTGAGATCGTCGGGTCGGTTGCCGACCGGCTGGCTCGCCCCGATGCCCTCGCCCAGGATCTGGTAGGCGAGGCGGGACCGGTCGGGGCTGACGACGAACTGGATCGTGACGTCGGCCGACCCGGTCCGGTCGACGATCAGCAGCGGCTCGGTGGCGGCGGCCTCCACGTCGAGGAGGACCAGGCCGGTCCGGTCGGCGACGAGGAGCGTCCGCTCGTCGAGCCAGACCGGGGTGGAGAACGTCCCGGTCCGTTCCAGGAGGACGTCGTCGGGTCGGAGCCCGCCCCGGCCCGCGGTGTCGTCGTCGACCACGACGACCTGGGCGTTGCCGATGTGGGCGGCCAGGACCCCGCCCCCGGCGGGCGACCAGTGGACGAAGAACGGGGCCGACACCCCGACACCGACCGGGCCGCCGTCGAGGGTGATCGTGCCGAGCTCGACGCCGCCGGCGGCCAGCGCGTTGCGGAGGTAGGCGATCCGCTCCCCATCGGGGCCCCACTGGAAGTAGAACGCCGGCTGACCGGGCAGGTCGATCTCCTCCCGATCGCCGTCGGCGCCGACTCCGGCCACGACGACGGCGTTCCCGTCGGCCGCCGCCTCGAGCCACACCAGCCGTGTCCCGTCGGGTGACCACGTCGGTTGGGTCGCCACCTGGGCGTCGTCGTCGAGCAGCCAGGTCACCGCCGTGCCGTCGGGGGCCATGATGGCCAACCGGCCGTCGGCGGCCACCGCCAGGGTGCCGTCGGCACCGTCGAGGGCGGACCGGGCGGTGGCGCCCAGCTCGGCCGCCGACTCGGCGATGTCCGCGCCGTCGGGCTGCTCATCGCCCGAATCCTCGCCCACCGTGCCACCGTCGGGGCTCTCCCCCACCGTGCCGTCGTCGAGCACGGTCGGTCCGGTGTCGTCGGAGGCCGATGGGTCACCGCCAGCCTCGTCGCCACCGCCGAAGGGTGACGAGACCGAGCATCCGACCGTCGCCGGAACCACCAGGAGGAGGGCCGAGAAGATCACCGCCCCCAGCCGGGATGGGACGAGGTGCGTTCCGATGGAACCAAGGTACTCGGCTAAGAATGTGGCCATGGAACCAGAGGTTGACGGGACAGGGGTGGTCGGGATCGACGAGGGGCCGGTCTCGGCCTGGCTCGACGAGTCGATCGACGGGGTGAGCGGTCCGTACCGCTTCGAGCTGATCACGGGCGGCCACTCGAACCTCACCTACCGGGTCGTCCCGGAGCGGGGACGAGCCCTCGTCCTTCGCCGGCCCCCGCTGGGCGCGGTGTTGGCCACGGCCCACGACATGGGCCGGGAGCACCGGATCATCACCGGCGTCGGCCGGACCGAGGTCCCGGTGCCCGACGCCCTCGGCCTGTGCGAGGACGAGACGGTCAACGGCGCCCCGTTCTACATCATGGGGTTCGTCGACGGCGTCGTGCTCCACGATGCCGAGGTGACCGAGGCCGAGCTGGGGGACCACGACCGGCGGGGCCGGCTGAGCGAGTCGGTCGTCGACGTGCTGGCCGCCCTCCACACCGCGGTCCCGGCCGAGATCGGCCTCGGCGACCTGGCCCGGACCGAGGCCTACCTCGACCGCCAGCTCAAGCGCTGGAAGAAGCAGTGGGAGGCGTCGAAGACCCGGGAGCTGCCCTCGATGGACCGGGCCTTCGACCTCCTGACCGAGGCGAAGCCGGACCAGCGGTACTCCGGCATCGTCCACGGCGACTACCGGCTCGGCAACATGCTCGTCGACGCGGCCGAGGGACGGGTTGCCGCGGTGCTCGACTGGGAGCTGTGTACCCTCGGCGACGTGCTCGCCGACGTCGGCTACCTGCTGAACAACTGGGTCCAACCCGGCGAGGAGAGCACACGGGGAGCCACCGACTACCCGACGATGCGGGGTGGCTTCTCGACCCGGGAGGAACTGATCGACCGCTACTGCGAGGCGACCGGCTTCGTGGTGGAGAACATCGACTACTACCGGGCGTTCCAGAACTGGCGGCTGGCCGCCATCGTCGAGGGGGTCATGGCCCGGTACCTGAAGGGGGTCATGGCCGACGACTCGGTCGACACCGACGAGTACCGGGTCCAGATCGAGGCCCTCGCCGACGAAGCCAACCGACTCCTTGACGGATTGGGCTGACCACATGATCTCCTCCCGCCGCCGTTCCCGCCGCCCGTGGTGG
This sequence comes from Acidimicrobiales bacterium, assembly GCA_965262175.1. Classification (GTDB taxonomy): domain Bacteria; phylum Actinomycetota; class Acidimicrobiia; order Acidimicrobiales; family SZUA-35; genus CADEDH01. The sequence continues at coordinate 1,498,533 of CBDHES010000002.1, forward strand.
TGGTCGGCCCTCGTGCTCGCCGTCGTCCTGGCGGCGGCCGGCTGCTCGGGCGACGACGACCCGACCGACGCCGGATCGGGGTCGACCGCCTCCGATGCGGCCACCGCGACCGACGAGGGCGACGGTGGAGACGGCGACGACGGGGGGACCGGCGACGATGAGGAGCCGGGCGCTTCGACGATCGTCGATCAGCTCCCGGGCATCGATCCGAACGACGGGCCCGAGGTGGTGCTCATCGATCCAGGGGCCGAGCCCCGGATGGAGCTGCGGCTCCAGATCGAAACCCCCCGGACCGAGACGATCCTGATGACCCAACGCCAGGAGATCACCCAGACGATCGACGGCGAGCCGCTCCCCTCGACGGGGCCGGTCACCCTGGCGTTCGTCACCGAGGTGACCACCACCGAGGCCGGACCGGGGTTCTACCAGTCGACGTCGGTCGTGACCGATGTGACCGTTGGCGACGACGTCGACCCGGAGATCGCCGACCTGCTCTCGGCCAACCTCGACTCGGTGATCGGTGTGACGACGGAGTCGGTCATCGACGACCGGGGTCGGGTCCTGCTCAGCGAGCTGTCAGGCTTCGAGGGTGTCGACCCCGCGACCGGGGCCACCATCGAGCAGATGGCGACCAGCGAGCAGATCGCCAGCCCACTGCCGATCGAACCGGTCGGGGTCGGCGCCCGGTGGGAGGTGATCCAGACCATCCCCGGTCCCGGGTTGGAGATCGTCCAGACGATGCGCTACGAGCTGGTGGACATCGATGGAACCGAGCTGACGATGACCGTGGACGTCGAGCAGTCGGTCGACGAGGGCACGGTGCTGTCGACCAACGGCGTCGACGCGACCGTCCTGTCGTGGTCGGGCGGATCGACCAATGCGGTCACCACCGACCTGGCCGCCCTCGTCCCGACGTCGGTGGCCGAGGGGACGATCGTCCAGGAGTTGGGGTTCGGCCCGGGGGCGGAATCGACCGTCCTCCTCCAGGAGGTCGACACGACCATCACCATCGAGCCGGGCTGATCCGCCGTCGCCGACCGGTCGGCCGAGGCCCGGACCGGGGCGATGGGGGAGCGAAGTTAACGGAACGATCAACCGCTGGTCAACACCCATTGCCGGATAGGACACCACGACTCGCTACCTTCGGAGGATGGGCAAGCCGAGGATCCTGGTCACCAACGACGACGGCATCGATTCGGTCGGGCTTCACGTGCTCGCCCGGATGCTGACCGAGATCGCCGAGGTCACGATCGTCGCTCCCGACCAGGAGTACTCGGGTGCCGGGGCGGCGATCGGCGCTCTCCACATCATGCAGCCCGAAGCCCATCTCGTCGGCATCGACGGGATCGACACGTCGTGGGCCGTCTCGGGCCCGCCGGCGTTGTGTGTGATGTTCGCCCGGCTCGGGGCGTTCGGTCCCCTCCCCGACCTGATCGTCTCGGGGATCAACCCGGGGGCGAACGTCGGCCGGTCGGTGTACCACTCGGGGACGATCGGGGCCGCCCTGACCGGTCGCAACGGGAACATCTCGGGCCTCGCGGTGTCGCAGTCGGTCAAGGACTTCGCCATCGAGGGCCAGGGGTGGGACGAGATGCTGCAGGGCCAGCTGTGGGACAGCGCGGCCCGGGTGGCCACGTCGGTGGCGGAGGCGATGCTGGCCGAGCCGCCCGACGAGCCCGGCGTGCTCAACCTCAACGTGCCCAACCTCGACCTGGACGACCTCAAGGGCTGGCGGTGGACCGAGGTCGGCCGGGTGCCTCCCCGGGCGATGTCCCGAGCCGAGCTGGAACCGAAGCTGGGCCACGAAGACGCCTACCGGATCAAGCTCACGTGGGGCGATGAGACCGACCAGCCCGACGGAACCGACACCGCAGCGGTCCAGGAGGGGATGATCTCGGTCAGCTGGTTGAGCCGGATCAGCGCCATCGATCTCTCGACCCCGGTCGTCGACACGGCCCTCGACCGGATCGTCGCCCGAGCCTGACGGGGCACCCGGCCCCACGTGGGGTTATAGTCGTCGCACGGCTCAGTGCGCCGTGCGGGAGAGTGGTCGGCCCCGGTCGGCCCGCCGAAGGAGCAACCGCCCCGGAAACTCTCAGGCCCCGTTACCGCACGGTCGCGAGCCGCTCTGGAAAGCGTCGCCTCCTCCCCACATAGGAGGTCGGGCGGCCACCGAAGGGGCAACCGGTCGGGTCCGCCCGGCCGCCAATCTCTCAGGTACCGGTGACAGAGGGGGCTCCGCTTCGGGCTGCCCTTGTATCGGGCCGTCCGGCGCGGGCCAACGCCACCCTCCTCACGAGGCCCGACCATGCCCGAGACCTCCCCGCCCGCCACCGAGACCCCGCCGCTGCGCCAGACCCCGCTTCACGAGCTCCACGTCGAGCTCGGTGGTCGCCTGGTCGACTTCGCCGGCTGGTCGCTCCCCATCCAGTACGAGGGGGTGATCGCCGAGCACCAGGGGTGCCGGACCGGGGCCGCCCTGTTCGACGTGAGCCACATGGGGATCGTCGAGCTCGTGGGGCCCGCCGCCGGCGAGGCGTTCGAGGCCCTGACCCCCGGTGGGATCACCACCCTGGGCGAGGGCCGGCAGCGGTACTGCGTCCTGACCACCGACGACGGTGGGGTGATCGACGACTGCATCGTCACCAACCGGGGCGATCGGCTGATGGTCGTGGTCAACGCATCGCGGCGCTCGGTCGACGTGGCCCACTTCCACCGCCACCTCGCAGGGGTCGAGATCGTCGAGCGGAGCGATCTCGCCCTCCTCGCCCTCCAGGGCCCCGAGGCGGGGGCCGTCATGACCGCGCTGGGGGTCGACGTCTCCTCGATGGTGTTCCTCGACTTCACCCCGGTCGAGATCGAGATGGGGACCGATGGCCGGGTCCCGGTCGGACTGTCCCGGTCGGGCTACACCGGCGAGGACGGGTTCGAGCTGTGCGTGCCGGCCGAGGCGGCGGCCGCGGTCGCCCGAGCGATCCTGGCCCGGCCCGGGGTCGTCCCGGCCGGTCTCGGAGCCCGCGACACCCTCCGGCTCGAAGCGGGCCTCGCCCTCTACGGCCAGGACCTCGATGAGACGACCAGCCCGGTCGAGGCCGATCTGGTGTGGACGATGCCCAAGCGCCGACGGGAAGCGGGCGGGTTCCCCGGCGCAGCCCGCATCCAGGCCGAGCTCCGGGACGGTCCGTCCCGGCGCCGGGTCGGGATCCGTCCGACCGGCCGCCGCCCGGTCCGGGCTGGCACGCCGCTGCGGACGGCCGACGACCAACCGGCCGGCGTCGTGACCAGCGGTGGATTCGGCCCGACCGTCGACGGGCCGGTCGCCATGGGCTACGTCCCGACGGCGATCGCCGCCGACCCGGTCCCCCTGATCGCCGATGTCCGGGGCAACGACGTCCAGGTCGAGATCGCCCCCCTCCCGTTCATCACCCCCAACTACCGTCGAGGAGCCTGACATGACCGACACCTTCGCCGATCGGCACATCGGACTCCGACCCGCCGACGAGGGCAAGATGCTGGCCGCCCTGGGGATCGCCTCGGCGGCCGACCTGGTCAACGCCGCCGTTCCCGAGGCCATCCAGGACCGGGCCCTCGAGGTCGGTCCGGCGATGACCGAGGCCGAGGCGTTGGCCGCCCTTCGCCAGCTGGCCGACCGCAACGAGGTCTACACGTCGCTGATCGGCATGGGCTGGAACGACACGATCACCCCGGCGGTGCTGCGACGGAACCTCCTGGAGAACCCGGCGTGGTACACGGCCTACACCCCGTACCAGCCGGAGATCAGCCAGGGTCGACTGGAGATGCTGCTCACGTTCCAGACGATGGTGGCCGACCTCACCGGGTGCGAGATCGCCAACGCCTCCCTGCTCGACGAGGCGACGTCGGCCGCCGAGGCGATGACGATGCTCCGCCGGGTGTCGAAGACGGACCGTGACCGGTTCTTCGTCGATGCCGGCTGCCACCCCCAGACGGTGGCGGTGGTGACCACCCGGGCCGAACCGCTGGGCATCGAGCTCACGATCGGCGACCCGGAGCGGGACCTCGACCCGACCGAGGTGTTCGGCGCCCTGCTGGCCACGCCCGACACCACCGGCCGGGTGGTCGACGTGGCCCCCATCGTCGAGCGGTGCCACGCCGCCGACGCCCTGGTGGCGGTGACGACCGATCTGCTGGCCTGCTGCCTGATGGAAGGCCCGGGCCAGGTCGGTGCCGACGTGGTGGTCGGGTCGGCCCAGCGGTTCGGTGTGCCGTTGTTCTTCGGTGGCCCCCACGCCGGGTTCATGGCGACCCGCGAGCGATATGCCCGATCCCTGCCCGGTCGCCTGGTCGGCGTCTCGGTCGACGCCGAGGGCCGGCCGGCGTTCCGCCTCGCCCTCCAGACCCGGGAGCAGCACATTCGTCGGGAGAAGGCGACGTCGAACATCTGCACCGCCCAGGCGTTGCTGGCCAACGTCGCCGCGGCCTACGCCTGCTGGCATGGCCCGGAGGGGCTGACCGAGATCGCCGCCGCCATCAACCGGCGAGCGGTCGGCCTGGCCGCCGCCCTCCGGGACCTGGGCCACGAGACGACGACCGAACTGTTCGACACCGTGCTGGTGACCGTCGAGAAGGGACGAGCCGACGCCATCGCCGCCGCCGCCCTCGATCGGCGAATCAACCTTCGCCGGGTCGACGCCGACCGGCTGACGATCAGCCTCGACGAGACCACGACCGACGAGGTGGTGGCCTCGGTGGTGGCGGCCTTCGGAGGCCCCGACGACGGGGTGGCAGCATCATCGGCGGCGGCCGGCGGGCCCGCCGAGGTCGCTCCCGGGATCCCGGCCGCGGTGCGGCGGACGTCGCCGTTCCTCACCCATCCCAACTTCCACCGGTACCGCTCCGAGCACGAGATGCTGCGCTGGCTTCGCCGGCTGGCCGACCGGGACCTCAGCCTCGACCGGACGATGATCCCCCTCGGTAGCTGCACGATGAAACTCAACGCGGCGGCCGAGATGGAGCCGGTGTCGTGGCCCGAGCTGGCAGCCATCCACCCCTACGCCCCGGCCGACCAGACCGAGGGATACCGGCTGTTGATCGCCGAGCTGGCCGACGCTCTGGCCGAGATCACCGGCTACCACTCGGTGTCGCTCCAGCCCAACGCCGGCAGCCAGGGGGAGTACGCCGGGCTGCTGGCGATCCGGGCGTGGCAGCGGGACCGGGGCGAGGGTCATCGCGACGTGTGCCTGATCCCGGCCTCGGCCCACGGCACCAACGCCGCCTCGGCGGTGCTGGCCGGGCTGCGGGTGGTCGTCGTGGCCTGCGACGACGACGGCAACGTCGACCTCGACGACCTGCGAGCCAAGCTCGACGAGCACGGCCCGTCGACCGCGGCGCTGATGATCACCTACCCGTCGACCCACGGGGTGTACGAGGCGACCGTGACCGAGGTGTGCCGGCTGGTCCACGATGCCGGCGGGCAGGTCTACACCGATGGGGCCAACCTCAACGCGCTGGTCGGGGTGGCGAAGCCGGGTCGGTTCGGATCCGACGTCAGCCACCTGAACCTGCACAAGACGTTCTGCATCCCCCATGGGGGCGGCGGTCCCGGCGTCGGGCCGGTGGCCGTCGCCGAGCATCTCGCCCCCTACCTTCCGGGCCACCCGGTCGTCGATCCGACCCTCGGCCCACCGGCCGCAACCCAGGGGACGACGCCGGTCGGTCCGGTGGCCAGCGCCCCGTGGGGCTCGGCCGGGATCCTGCCGATCTCGTGGATGTACCTGAAGCTGATGGGTGGCGATGGGCTCCGGCGGGCGACCGAGGCCGCGGTGCTGTCGGCCAACTACGTGGCGGCCCGGCTCAAGGACTACTTCCCCGTGCTCTACACCGGGCCCGACGGGTGGGTGGCCCACGAGTGCATCATCGACATCCGGGCCATCACCGCCTCCTGCGGGGTGACCAACGACGACATCGCCAAGCGGCTGGCGGACTACGGCTTCCACGCCCCGACGATGTCGTTCCCGGTGGCCGGGACCCTGATGATCGAGCCGACCGAGTCCGAGAGCCAGGCCGAGCTCGACCGGTTCTGCGATGCCATGATCGCCATCCGGGCCGAGATCGATGAGATCGAGCGGGGCGACGTCGACGTGGCCGACAGCGTGCTCCGTCACGCCCCCCACACCGCCGCGGCGGTGACCACCGAGGAGTGGGGCCGGCCCTACACCAGGGCCCGGGCGGCGTTCCCTCTCGCGGGGATGGCCGAGGACAAGTACTTCCCGCCGGTGGCCCGTATCGACAACGCCTTCGGCGACCGCAACCTCAGCTGTGCGTGCCCGCCGCTGGCGGCCTACGAGAGCTGAGATCCGCTAGCCGACCGAGTAGCGGAAGGCTCGCGACAACAGCGGGCTCTCCGCCTTCAGCTCGAGGGGTTCGTCGTCCTCGCTGAACTGGTGGTGCCAGGGGAAGCGCTCCTCCGGCTCGTCGGCCTCGTCCTCCACGTCCCGCCTCTTGCTGGGCCGGGACTGGGGGGCGTCGCCCTCCTCGCCGGCGGTGGAGGTGGAGGTTCGGGCGCCGCTGCCGTCGGCTGCCGAGCGGGCCGGTCGCTCGGCGGGGGCCGGCTCGGGGCTCTCGGCGGTGACCGGCATCGACCGGAGTTGGCGTGACACCTGGAAGGTCAGCTCGCCCTGGGTCGCCTCGGTGGTGTCGTCGCCGGTGGCCTCGGCGGGCTGGTCGTGATGGTCGTGCCCGTCGGACTCGGACCGTCGGCGCCGCGGTTCGGTGGGGCGGGAGCTGGTGAACAGCGGGTTGGTCGGCTTGGTCGACGTCGGGGTCGGCGGGGGTGAGGGCGAGACCACCTCGCCGGTGCGGGGCCCGCTCGGGTTGGGCACCGGGGTCAGCGTGCGGTTCTGGCTTCGGAGGTCGTTCATGGTCCACCCCAGCGGGGGGGTGGTGGCGTCGGCGTGGCGGGGGCACAGGGGGACGCCGTCCCGGCTCACCCGAGGGTCGACCAGCGAGATCGTGGAGCCGGGCGCGTCGATCTGGAGCGTCGCCGACGATTCACGTCCGCATCCGGGTCGACCGCAGAGAAACACCACTGGTGCCAAAAGTAGCAGTTCGGAGCACCTCTCAGGAGTCGAGGGCCATACACCACCCCCGAACCCCCTTCATCTGGGCCCAACCGCTTCACAGCGACAACCCCGCAGCACCCACCCACGACACCGCGTCGGAGCGACAATGACGGCCTGCCTCGCCGCGCCACGCGGTGCCCGGCAGGGTCAGATGCGCTCGTAGGTCCAGGAGAGGGGCCGCTCGCCGTCGTAGGGCATCGTGCCGTGGAACGGGCGGGGGTCGTCGTCGAACACCAGCGGCACGAAATGGCGGTCGCCGGCCCACATCGGGATCCCGGCGTCGGCGCGGCGAGCGGGATCGTCGTCGCAGGCCGCCAGGAGCCGATCGAGCGGCATCCACACCAGCGTCCCCTCGTCGTTGCCGTCGGGGACGTCACCGGTCCAGGACTCGACCAGGAAGATGAACCCGAGCCATTGCTCCCGCTTGGGACCGAAGTTGGACCACGTCACCGTCCCCCGGAGCACGACCGAGTCGAGCTCGACGGTCGCCTCCTCCCGCAGCTCCCGGCGGAGGCCCTCGACCACGCCCTCGTCGGGCTCGACCTTGCCCCCGAGGCCATTGACCTTGCCGTAGTGATCGTCGTCGGGGCGGGCGTCCCGGCGGATCATCAGAACCGCCTCCCGCTCCCGATCGAGGAGGTAGGCCAGGGTCCCGACGGTTGGGGTGAATCGCACGGAGCGCGAGACTACTGACTCGATGGCTCCGACTCCGACCCACCGCCCGACTCCGACCCCCGCCCCGACCTCGACCGTCGAGCTCCGGCTCGACACGTCGTCGTTCGACCTCGCCACCCGATCGGCGCCGGCGCCCGACGAGGTGACGCTGGAGGCGGCGTGGTGGGGCCCGGCGCCCACCGGCGACGATGACGGCCCTCCGGTCATCGTGCTCCTCCACGAGGGCCTCGGATCGATCGCCCAATGGCGGGAGGTCCCGGGGGCCGTCCACGATGGGACCGGGTGGCCGGTGTTCGCCTACAACCGGTGGGGCTACGGCCACTCGACCCCGGCCCCCGAGGGGTTCGGGGTCCGGTTCATGCACGCCGAGGGGATCGAGGTCCTGCCCCGAGTCCTGGCCGCGGCCGGGATCGATCGTTGCGTGCTGGTCGGCCACAGCGATGGCGGGTCGATCTCGTTGATCGCGGCCGGGAGCGGAGCCGTGGCCCCCGACGGCGTGGCCGTCATCGCCCCCCACATCTACGTCGAACCGGAGTGCGCGGCCGGCATCGTGGCCATCGAGGCGCAGCGGGGCCGGATCATCGCCGGGCTGGCCCGCTACCACCGGGAGCCGGCCACCACCTTCGCCGCCTGGAACGACGTATGGCTCGACCCGGCGTTCCAGTCGTGGGACATCCGGGAGTACCTGCCGACGATCGGCTGCCCGGTCCTGGCCGTCCAGGGAGCCGACGACGAGTACGCCACCGACGCCATGGTCACCGGCGTCGACGACGCCGTCCCCGATGGCCGAGGGGCGATCCTGATCCCCGACTGCGGCCACATCGCCCACCGGGACCAACCAGACGAGATCATCCGCCGGGTGGTCGACTTCGTCCGGTCCCTCGACTGACACTGCGCCTCACCTCACCCTCAGCCCCCCGCTCGATCGGCCGATGGGCACCCGATGGCCACGCCCGTGCTCGACCTCCCACCGATGACCCCCTACGGGGCCCGCTACGAGCCACCGCAGGGAGTCGGGGCCCAGGTTCGGGCGGTGGCCCGCGACGGGTTCCGGACCTTCGGGGAGCTGACGGCCGGGCTGCGCATGTCGCCCGACTACCTGATCGTCGGCACCAAGCGGGGTGGCACCACGTCGCTGGCCCGGTGGCTGCTCGAGCACCCCGGGGTCCGGCCGCTGTTCCCGGCCCGGGAGACCCGAAAGGGCACGTACTACTTCGACGTGAACTACGGCCGGGGCGAGGCGTGGTACCGATCGCACTTCCCGACCGGGTTCGCCCACCGCCTCCGGGAGCGGCGACACGGCCGCTCGCTCCTGGTCGGCGAGGCCACCCCGTACTACCTCCACCACCCCCACGCCCCCATCCGGGCTCGTCAGGTCGTCCCCGAGGCCCGGGTGATCGCCCTGCTCCGCCACCCGGTCGACCGGGCCTACGGGCACTGGGCCGAGCGGAGCCGGCAGCAGGTCGAGACGCTCCCCTTCGTCGAGGCGTTGGCTGCCGAGGACGAGCGGCTGGCCGGCGAGGAGGCCCGGATGGTGGCCGAGCCCGGGTACGTCAGCTTCGCCCACCAGCACTTCTCCTACGTCGACCAGGGTCGCTACGCCCGGGGGCTGGGCCGGTGGCTCGACGCCTTCGGTCCCGACCGGGTCCTCGTGCTCCGCAGCGAGGACCTCTACGCCGACCCGACCGCCACCTTCGACACGGTGCTCCGGTTCCTCGGCTTGGAGCCGTTCCACCCGGCCGAGCTGTCGGGGTGGAACCGGACGGCCAACGACCCGATCGCCCCCGAGCTCCGGGAGCGGCTGCGGACCACCCTCGACCCCGACATCGCCGCCGTCGAGGCGCTCCTCGGCCGGTCGATGGGCTGGAGCTGACGGTGGCGCAACCGGTCCTGTTCATCGGCGGCCTCGGCCGGTCGGGGTCGACGCTGATCGAGAAGCTCCTCAACGAGGTCCCGGGGATGGTCGGGGTCGGCGAGACCGTCCATCTGTGGGAGCGGGGAGTGGCCAACCGGGAGCGGTGTGGCTGCGGGGCCCCGTTCGACGAGTGCCCCCGGTGGTCGGCCATCGGAGCCGAGGCGTTCGGCGGCTGGGACAACCTCGACGTCGACCGGGTGATCGATCTGCGGTGGCGCCACGACCGGACCCGGCGGATGCCATGGATCGCTGCCGCCTACCGGACCGGCGAGCTCGACGTCGAAGCCAGCCGCTACCGGTCGTACCTTCGGCGGGCCCTCGTGGCGGCCGCCGCCGTGGCGACCGACGAGGACCCGGGCCGGTTCTGCGGACGACCCCCGATCCTGGTCGAGACCTCCAAGCACCTGTCGACCGCGGCCCTGCTGGGCCTCGACGACCACCTCGACCTCCGGGTCGTCCACCTGATCCGGGATCCCCGAGGCGTCGCCTACTCCTGGACCCGGCAGGTGGCCCGCCCCGAGACCGACGGCGAGCTGATGCCCCGCTACCGTCCGGCCCGCACCGCCGGCCGGTGGGTCACCGACAACCTGGGGTTCGACGCCCTGGCGTCACGGGTCCCGACCCTCCGCCTCCGCTACGAGGACGTCGTCGCCGAGCCGGAGGCGGCCCTGGCCACGATCGTGGCCTTCGCCGGCCTCGACCCGTCCGACCGGCTCGGATTCCTCGATGGGGACACCGCCACCCTGTCGACCCCCCTCCATTCGGTGGCCGGCAACCCGCTCCGGTTCGGGGGCGACACGATCACCATCCGGGCCGACGAACGGTGGCGGACCGGGCTCGCTCCCGCCCAACGGCGGCTGGTGTCGGCCATCACCGCCCCGGCCCTGGTCCGCTATGGCTATCCGGTGACGACGTAGCCGTCCCGGCATCGGACGCCCTCGGCCGCCAGGTGTCGGGCGTGACGGTCGGGATCGTGAGGTATCAGCCGGCCGGAGGCGGTGACCACCCGCCACCACGGCACGCCCTCGACCCGGGCCAGGACGTTGCCGACGGCCCGGGCCGCCCCGGGATAGCCGGCTTCGGCTGCGACCTCGCCATAGGTGAGCACGTCGCCGGGGCCGGTGGCGGCCAGCACCGCCACCACCGCCGCCTCGAACCCGTCGGCCATCGTCGGATCCCGGTCAGCCCGACCGGTCGGCCCACCAGGCGTCGAGGCGGGCTATGACCTCATCGTCGGAGAGCACCCCGTCGGTCCGCTTCAGCTCCAGGAGGAACTTGAGGGCGGCCCCCACGTCGGGACCGGGAGCGAGGCCGAGGTGGGCCATGACCGCCTCGCCGTCCATCTGGGGTCGCTCGGCGGCCCGCCGGTCGGCCCGGGCCAGGTCGAGAATCCGCTCCTCCAGCTCGTCGATCTGACGCTGGAGGCGGTCGGCCTTGGCCCGGTTGCGGGTCGTGCAATCGCAGCGGACCAACTCGTTGAGGTGGCCCAGGAGGTGGCCGGCGTCGCGGGCGTAGCGACGGACGGCGGAATCGGACCACCCCTCGGCGTAGCCCTTGAACCGGCCCGACAGCCGGACCAGCTCGGTGACGTCCTTGATCAGCGCGTGGGGGTAGTCGAGCTCCCGGAGCCGGGCCCGGGTGATCTTGGCCCCGACCGCCTCGTGGTGGCGGAACGTCACCCCGCCGTGCTCGAAGGATCGGGTGGCCGGCTTGCCGATGTCGTGGAACAACGCGGCGAGGCGGACGGTCAGGTCGGGTCGGGTCTTGGCCGTCACCGCGATCGTGTGGGCCAGGACGTCCTTGTGGCGGTGGATCGGATCCTGCTCCAGGCGGAGGGCCGGTAGCTCGGGGACGATCTCGTCGGCCACGGCCGAGTCGCACAGCTCCCACAGGCCGTCGGTCGGATCGTCGGCCACCAGCACGTCGCTCAGGATCTGACGGCGCTCGTCGACCGGGCGCGCCGTGTCGACCGGCAGCAGCCGGCGGGCGTCGGCCTCGGTCAGGTGGGCCGCTCCCGAGGTCTGGTCGAGGTCATCACGGACGGACATGGGACAACCACGCTACTGGGCGCTGCCGGGCATCGACCACGGTCACCTACCGGTCGACCGTGAGAGACCGGGACAGGTCGGCGCTCGACAGGCCGACCAGCACGGTGCGGGGTCCGGCCGGCTCGACCCAGGCCCCCGAGGCCTCGTCCCACCGGGCGAAGGCCCGAGCCGGGATGTCGACCACCAGCTCGGCGGTGGCGCCGGCCTCGACCCAGGCCGCCTCGAACCCGCCGAGGACCCGGCGAGGCCGGTCGGCGGGGTCGTCGGGGAGGCCGGCCACGTAGGCCTGGACGACGCACTTCCCGGCCCGACCCCCGGTGTTGGCGACCGGGACCGCGACCCGGACCGGGTCGGTTCCCGTCCCGGCCGGGGAGACGACCGGGTCGCCGACCTCGAAGGTGGTGTAGCCGAGGCCGAACCCGAACGGAGCCCACGGGCCGACGCCTCGCCGATCGTAGGACCGGTGACCGATCAGGACCCCCTCGGTGTAGGGGAGGACGGCACCGGGGCGGGGCGGGCCGGGCTCGGGGATCGGCAGCTCGAAGGGGGTGTCGGCCAGCCGGCGGGGCCAGGTCACCGGCAGCCGCCCGCCGGGCTCGGCCCGGCCCAGCACGACGTCGGCCACCGCGTGGCCCAGCTCCTGACCGGGGTACCAGGCCATCAGGACCGCCGCCACGTCGTCGGCCCACGACGCCTCGACCGGGCTCCCGGCGTTGACGACCACCACGGTCCGGGGGTTGGCCGCCGCCACCCGGCGGATCAGCTCCGGCTGGGCCCCGGGGAGCTCGAACCGGGACCGATCGTGGCCCTCGGTCTCCCACTCGTTGGTCAGCCCGACGACCACGAGGGCCACGTCGGCCCCGGCCGCGGCGACGACGGCCTCCTCCAGCAGGGCCTCCTCGTCGACCGGGGGAAGGTGGCCGACCCGGAGGCCCCGGAGCGGGGTGCCGGCTCCGGGCGACCACTCGACCGTCACCTCGACCGTGGTCCCCCCTTCGAGATCGACCTCGCCGACGACCTCGGCCGAGGCGAACTGGAAGTAGGCGTCGCCCGGGCGGGGGTCGGTCCAGTTGTCGGCCACGACCTGGCCATCGACCAGGACCCGGGACCGGCCGACGGCCAGGACCCCGAACGAGTGGCGGCCGGTGGCGTCGACCGCCAGACGACCGGTGAACCGCTCGGCGACCTCGTTGGACGGTCGAGGCCCGTGGATGAAGGCACCGATGGTCCGCCGGTCCCCCTCGGCGACCGGGGCCCCGGCGAAGTCGTCGGTGTCGTGGACGGCGTGGCGGATCGGCCGCTCCCCGCCGACCCAGCGCTCGGCCGGGATCGGAGGCAGGTAGCGGTGGGCCAGGCAACCTTGATGGACCGAGACCCGGTCGGTTCCCAGGGCCTCGATGAGCCCGTCGACCACCGACACCGACCGGTGGGCTGGCACCTGGGCCGATCCGCCGCCCTGGATCACCCCTTCGGCGGCGTTCGGGCCGATCACCGCCACCCGGCTCGGCAACCCGTCCTCGGCGGGCCCGTTCGCGGCGAGGGGCAGCGTGCCGTCGTTGCGGAGCAGGACCATGCCGTCGACCGCCGCCCGGCGGGCCAGGGCCCGGTCCTCGTCGAGCTCGATCGACCGCTCGGGCTCCTCGGGGGCACCGCCGATGCGGCCGGTCCGCCCCGCGAGGTCGAGCACCCGCCCGACCCGCTCGTCGAGGACGCCCTCGGGGACCTCGCCATCGTCGATGGCCTGCCGCAGGGCCGACCCGAACGCCTCGGGCGGACCGGGCATCTCCAGATCGAGCCCCGCCAGGACCGGACGGGACCGGTGGTGGGTGGCCCCCCAGTCGGACATGACCAGCCCATCGAAGCCCCACTCCCGGCGGAGGAGGTCGGTCAGCAGCCACCGGTTCTCGGTGCAGTGCTCGCCGTTCAGCTTCGGGTAGGACGCCATGATCGACCACACGCCGGCCGCCACCACGGCCTCGAACGGTGCCAGGTAGACCTCGCGGAGGGTCGTGGCGTCGACCTCGGACGACACGGTCATACGGGCGAACTCCACATCGTTGGCCGCGAAGTGCTTGGCGCAGGCCGCCACCCCCTCGCTCTGCACCCCCTCCACGTAGGCCACGGCCAGCTGGCCGGTGAGGAGGGGATCCTCCCCGAACGACTCGAAGTTCCGGCCCCCGAGGGGGTGGCGGGCCAGGTTGATCGTCGGGGCGAGGAGGACCTGGCTCTCCTTGCGGATCGTCTCCCGCCCCAGCAGGGCACCGACCTCGGCCACCAGCGACCGGTCGAACGAGGCACCGAGCCCGATCGCCGCCGGGAGGCAGATGGCGGTGGCCCCGGACATCGAATCGCCCCGGGCGCCGTTGGGGCCGTCGGTCACCTTGATCGCCCCGAGACCGAGCCGGTCGACGGCCACCGTCCGCCAGGTGTCGGCCCCCGACATCAGGGCGACCTTCTCGTCGACGGTCAGGGCGTTGAGCAGGGAGTTTCGATCATGGGGCGACATCCTTGCTTTCTATCGATTAAGCCTAAGGACGCGACTTTCCCCCGGTTTCGCACGTCCTAGTTGGCGGAGGTTTCCCCGATGCGCTACATCATTCCGTCGTTTCTCGCCGGCGCGCTCCTGCTCGCTGCCGGCATCGCCGTTGGCCAGCTCGGGCTGGTGTCGTTCGGCGGTCCGTCGCTTCCCGAGTTCAACCAGGTCGAGGTGGCGGTGACCGTGCCCGACGAGGCCCGTATCGTCGGCGTCGAGTCCATCGCCCTCGACTGCCGGGCCCGGGTCCACGCCGAGGTCCCGGTCGAGGGGACCCGGGAGCACCGGCTGTTCGGGCAGACCTACCGGACCGACACGGTCACCCTGACCGCGGTCGGTGACGTCGACACCTGCGTCGACGGCAGCTCGGCGGTCCTGACCCGCCATCGGGACGGCACGACCGAGGTGGTGATCGATGGGTCGTCGATCGTGTTCGTCCGGCCCCGGGTCGACGCGGTGGCGACCGCCGACTCGGTGAACGTCGATCAGGGCTTCGTCGGCGAGTTGACCGATGTCGTACCGTGGGTCGACGATGACCTCGGCCTCACCCCGCTGGCCTACGCCTACGCCCAGACCGTGATCGGGAGCAGCGAGTGCATGCGGACCGCCTACACCGTCACCGAGGAGCTCCTGATCGAGGCCTACCGGGAGCAGTTCATCGAGCAGGGCGTCGACCCCGACACCCTGACGGTGCGGATCGAGGGTGAGCCCGACTTCGACGACCCCGCCCCGGTGGAGCTGGAGGGTGTCCGGATGCAGGTCGGGTCGGGGGCGGTCACCTGTGTGGCCAGCGACGATCTGGGCGGTGTGACCCGCCTGTCGGAGCTGTGAGCCAACCCGCTGGCGACCTCGTGGTCGAGCTGGTCACCGGCGGCACGATCGTGATCCCGGCCGCCGAGCTGTCGTGGCGTTACTCCACGTCGGGCGGGCCGGGCGGTCAACACGCCAACACGTCCAACACCCGGGCCGAGGTGGTGTGGGAGGTGGCGGCGACGACCGCCGTCGGCCCCGATCGCCGGGCCACCCTCGTCGGTGCTCTCGGCCCGACGGTGGCGGTGGCGGCCGACGACACCCGATCCCAGTCCCGGAACCGGGAACTGGCCCGGGAGCGGCTGGCGGCCCGGATCGCCGAGGTGCTGCGGCCCCGCAAGGCTCGGCGGCCGTCCCGGCCAGGGCGGCGGGCCAACCAGCGCCGGCTCGATGCCAAGAAGCGGCGGTCCCGCGTCAAGCGGTTCCGCCAGGACCGCCACGACGACTGATCGTCGGCGCCCCTCCTACCCGGCGGCGTCCTCGGCGTCGCCCGCCTCGCCGTCGACGTCGTCGTCGGGGGGTGGCGGGCTGTCGGGGTCGAAGATCCGATAGACCTGGTCGGCCTCGATCTGGATGCCGGCCGAGTCGGCCACCGGGTTGCCGGCGCAGTCCCGGGCCTCGACGACGACCGTGCCGACCGGGAGCTCGATCGTGACCTCCTCGCCGGTGGGGATGATCGCCCCCGGCGACAGCTCGTTGAGGCCGACCTGACCGGAGCGGTCGGGGTTGATCGACAGGCTGCACACATCGCCGGGCGTGGCGTTCTCCCAGGTCGTCTCGATGACCTCGACCGGTTCGGGGGTGAGGGCGATGCCCTCGGCGAAGATGAGTTGGCCGTCGAGGAAGAACCCGAGCTCGTAGACGCCCGGTTGGAGGCCGTCCTGGTGGTCGATGGCACACATCCAGAAGTTGCTACCGGCCTCGCCGAACTCCCACCGCTGGCCGACGAGGCTGTACTCCTCGATGACCTCGCCGTCCCGCCACCACATGCCGTCCCAGATGATCCCGTCGGGGATGCCGGCCCAATCGACGAACAGGCACAGCTCGGTGATGCCGGCGTCGGCGGTCCGGATGATCTGGGCCGGGCTGTTGTTGGCCTCGCCGGCGCTGAACCGGGGTCGGGACATGGCGACCGTCGAGGGGTCGACGGTGATGCGGGGCCCCTGGTCGGAGGCGGCCAGGCCGCGACGGGCCTCGTTGACCAGCTCGATGGCGAGGTTGACGGGGCGGATCCCGTTGAGGAACCCGCCGATGGGCACGCAGGTGTCGAACTCGTCGATCCCGCCGTCGCCGTTGGTGTCGGCCACCGGTCGGCAGTCGATGGCGGGGCCGTCCTCGCTGGCTCCGGCCTTGGTCGGGATGCCGACGAGGTGGCCGAGCTCGTCGACCGCGGCGCCGCCGCTGTTGCCTCCGGCCAGGGTGGCGTCGGTCTTGATGAGCGCCCGGTCGCCCAGCCCCGCCTGGGCGGTGAACCCGCTCACGGCGCCGTTGGTGAACGTGATCGTGTCGCCCCCGATCTCGGGGTAGCCGAGGATCCGCAGGTCGTCGCCGATGGACAGCTGGTCGCTGTCACCGAGGGTCAGGGCGGGGAAGACGGCGGGGACGGGGGCATCGGGGTCGAACCCGGCGACGACCCGGAGGACCGCCAGGTCGAGCTCGGCATCGAGGACCGCCACCTCGGCCCGGTAGAGCAGGTCGGGCGGGCGACCGGCGTCCGACGTGACGGCGATCCCCAGGGATGCGAAGTCACACACCGAGTCGGCGGTGACGACGTGGGCGTTGGTCAGGATGAGCCCGTCGATCGACACGAACGTGCCGGAGCCGGCGCAGACCGGCTCGCCGTCTTCGTCGAGACCGAGGATCTGGACGGTGGCCTGGGCCAGGTCGTCGACGGTGGGGAGGGTCTCGGGGCCGCCCGACACGCCGAAGGCCGACGTGTCCCCGTCGTCGGCCGTGCGGACCCGGGCCACCACCAGCACCCCGGCCACCAGTAGCACCACGACCGAGGCGACGGCGATCGCCGTCGACCAGCTGATCCCGTCGAGGGGGCCGGCCGGGCGATCCGACCGGCGGCGCCAGTCGTCGGTGTAGTGGGAGGCCGAGGTGGTCGGACGGCCGTGGAGCTCGGCCGGGATGTCGGGTGGTGGGGCGATGGCCGGCACCGGACCGGTGGGCTCCCCGCCGGCGCCGAGAATCGGCCCCTGGGCGGGGCCGTCGGGTGACGGCGCCCACGTCCGGTGCTGTCCGGTCGTCGCCGGGACGCCGTCGGGCCTCGGTCGGTCGTCGGTCAAGGGCGAGCCCCCAGGGTCATGACCGTTCCAGAGTACCGGCCACCTTCAGGGCCCGAGGCATCGCTGCGAGCGTGACCGGACCGCCGGGAGCGACCCCGAGCGGCTCACCGTCGGCCCACAACCGGGCCGGTGTCGTGACCGTGACCGAGGCTCCCCGATAGCAGGTGACCGACCGGTGCCCGACGTGGCGGCCGTCGAACACCATGGGCAGGACCCGGGCCAGTTCGAATCGGGAGGTCGGGCCGACGACGGTCACGTCGAGGAGTCCGTCGGTCGGGTCGGCGTCGGGGCAGATGGCCATCCCGCCGCCGAAGAACCGGGTGTTGGCCACGGCGAACAGGCTGGACTCCAGCTCGTGGGTGGTGCCGTCGACCGTGAGCTCGAGCGGGACGGGGCGGAGCCGGGGGAGCTCGAGGAGGGTGGCGATCGTGTACTTCTGCTGGCCCCGGGGGAACCGGAGGCCGTTGGCCCGCTCGTTGACCCGGCCCGAGAACCCGCCGGTGACCACCGACGCGGCGTACCCGTCGGGCTCGCCCGGCCCCGCCGAGGGGCTCGGGCCGGCGGTGACGGCGATGGCGTCGAGGGGGGTGGTCGGTCGGAGGGCGGCGTCGACGGCGGCGGCGACGTCGGTCGGGAGGTCGAGGGCCCGGGCGAAGTCGTTGCCGGTGCCGACGGGGACGATCCCGATGTCGAGGCCGGACCCGACCAGGGCCGGCAGCGCGTGATGGAGGAGGCCGTCGCCCCCGGCCAGGAGCAGCCTTGTGGCGGATTCTCGGCAGACCTCACGGACGGCGCCGGGGATCATGTCGATGCCGGAAGGACGGACATCGACCGCCTCGTGGCCACCAGCGTCCAGCACCGCCCGTATGGCGGCGTCGGCCCTGGTCCGGCGTTTCGTGGCAACGGAAGGATTCAGCAGCAGCGAGATGGTGCTCATCGGAAGGCTAAACGCTACCGGGCGGGGCGCTCCCCCACCGGCCGATGGGGTCCGGCCCCTATTTACCGTCCCCGCCTCTCGTCGAATGATGACCCCATACCTCGACCGGTCGGCGGGGGGCCGTAGCCCCGCTCGAACCGGTACTCGCTCCGCAGCCGTGCAGATCAGGCCCCACCATGACGCTCCTCGAGATCCCCCCAACCGAGACCGACACCCTCCCCGAGGCCGCCCGGCCGCAGCCTCGGACCCACCGACCCGCCCCGCGCCCCGCCCCCGCCGCCGCCGCCGACCACCGGTGTAGCCGCCCGCCGACCCCCCGCTGCGTGCCGGACCGCTCGTTCGACGAGCTGTACCAGGACAAGTACGACGACATGGTCCGCCTCGCCCGGTACCTGGTCGACCACCAGACGGTGGCCGAGGACGTGGTGCAGGACTCGTTCCGCCAGCTGTGGCAGCGGTGGGACTCGATCAGCACGCCGGCCAGCTACCTCCGGACGTCGGTGGTCAACGGCTGCCACAACGAGCTGCGACGCCGCCGGGTCCGGCGTGACGCCTGGCACATGCTGATCGACCGGCCCGACGGCGATTCCCACTACCTGGCCGACGCCCTGGCCGACATCGCCCCCCGACGGCGGACGGCGCTCGTCCTCAAGTACTACGGGGGCCGGACCACCACCGAGATCGCCGAGGCGATGGGGGTGCCGCCGGGGACGGCCAAGAGCCTGATCCACCGGGGCCTCGCCGACCTCCGAGGCGCCCTCAACCTGGCCACCTGAGGCCGGGTTGAGGCCGGCCACGGCTTCTGGTCGGCGCCGAGGCGCCGGTGCCGGAGGCGATCCGGCCGCGGCGGCTAGTGGTCGGCGCGGATGGCGTGGGCGGCGGCGCTGCCGATGCTCTCGGCGAGGGAGGCCGACGTGGCCTGCTGTTGTTCGACGGCGCCGGCGATCGACGTCTGGTAGTGGCTGATCTCCGACATCTGGTGGCCCATTCGCTCCAGCTCGGCCCGGAGGTGGCTGACCGACTCGCCGTTGGCGCTCAGCTGGGCGCCGATGTCGGCGGTGACCTTCCCGGTCTGGCTGGCCAGATCCTTCACCTCGCCGGCCACCACGGCGAAGCCCCGTCCGGCCTCGCCGGCTCGGGCCGCCTCGATCGTGGCGTTGAGGGCGAGCAGCTTGGTCTGGTCGGCGACGGCGTCGATGGCGGCGATGGCGTGGTCGATCGCCGCCCGCCGATCGTCGATGGCTGCGGCGGCGGCCGAGATCGAGGTGGTGTCGTGTTCGGCCTGGTCGGCCAGGTTGGCGGCCTCGGCGGCGTTGCCGGAGATCTCGACGATCGAGTGGTTGAGCTCCTCGATCGAGCGGGCTGCGGTCTCCAGCTGCTCCTGGAGGCGGGCCGAGCGGGCCTTCTCCCGCTCCAGCTCGGAGATGTCGTCGAAGGTGACGAGGTAGCCGACGGCGTGGCCGGCCGGGCTCCGGAGGTGGTTGATCGTCGTCTTGAGGGTGACGGTGCCGAAGCCGAAGGTGGCCGAGTGGGGCAGGGAGAAGCCGTCCTGCTCGGCCAGGATCCGCTCGACCCGCTCGGGGTCACGGTGGAAGCGGTGGATCGTGCCGTCCATCAGGTCGTCGCATCCGACGCCGAACACCTCGACCATCTGGGGTTCGATGGCCCGGAGGGCCTCGCCGGCCTCTTCGTTGTACCAGCGGAGGTTGAAGTCGAAGTCGGCCACCAGGATGCGGCACGACACGCTGTCGAGGATGGCCCGCATCAGGTCGAGGGTCGCGTCGAACTCGGTGGTGTCCCCCGCCCCCGACCTGCGCCTCAGCCCAGCCAACATCGTTGTGCTCCTCGCTGCGGCGCGGTGCCGCCACGAAGTTCGTCGGTCGCAGCGCACGCCGTGTGAGCGTTCACATCGGCGAACCATCAGGGCCGCTCGGCCGTAGGGACCCCTGAGACGAGAAGGGAGTGGCTGTGTCGTCGATCACGACAACCAGACCGGCCGGCACCGGTGCGACCCTGCGGCCGAGCATCGACATCGCCCACCAGGTGGGGACCCCTTGCGAGCGACGCATCCCCGATGCGCTCGACTACGTACGGCTGTTCCAACGGCAGCGGCTCCGGGCCGTCGCCGCCACGAGCCTGCTGCTGACCCAGGACCCGGTCGACTCGTTGCAGCAGCTCGAGGACGCAGGTGTGGGGGTCGTGCGCGCCGGACGCCTGGCGAGGCGGGCGCAGAAGGTGCAGGCCGAACGACCCGAGTGGCGGCAGGAGCCCGGCGAGGTGGTCGATGCCCTGGTCGGCGGCCTCGAGGAGCTTCACGGCCGGGTCGGTCGAGCGATCGCCTCGTCCCGTCGCCACCTCCTGCTCGCGCTCTGGCGGGCGACATCACCGTTGCGGCTCCTGGGGGCTCGGACCGGGGCCGAGGGGGCTCGGATGTGGGCCTGCGGGATCGGTTCCAACCAGGCCGGCGCCGCTCCGGCCCTGACCGATGTGGTCGCTGCGACCATCGGTGACCGGCACGACAACGGCCGGATGATCCGGGTCGGACGGCGCATGTCCATCGCCGCCCAGATCGGCGGACGAGGCATTGGTGGACGAGGCATCGGCGGACCGGGCCGCGACGGGCTGGCGCTCGGCCGGCCGGGCCTCGACGGGCCAGAGCCCGACGATCCCGGGGTGGCGGCCGAGGATGTCGCGACGATGCTCGACGGCGCGCTGACGCTGCTCGGAGGGCTCGCCACCGGGGCCACGATCAGCCCCCGAGTGGCCGTCGCGGCCGGCGCGGTCTGGCACCTCGACGGCATGGCCCCGCTCGGTCAACGAGCCCGGAAGCTGGACCGGCGCACCGCCGAGGCGCACCTGTTGGCGTCGCACGGGGCGGAGGTCGCCTGGCTCCTGCTCACCGGCCGGGGTTGCCGACGAGGGTGGCGTCGACGGCGACCGGCGGGCCGTGCTGCTCGGCGACGGCACGGTCGCCCTGCTCGATGGAGCGAGCGCCCCGTGCACCTCGCTCGCCGACCGGCCCGAGCTGCGCTCGTTCGCTGCCCTGGACCTCCCCGAGGATCGGATCCTCTACCGGGTTCGAGGCGTCGGTGTCCGGGCCGACGATCTCTCGCCCTGCGGCGGACCGTTCGGTGGCCGTCCCGATCCCCGATGACGGCACGCGAGATTGGAGACCGGTTGCGATCCGAACCACATGCGCTCGACGGCACCTGCCCCCACGCTGGTGACGGTGTCGACGTCGTCTACTTCAACATTCACTCGGCGTGGGGCGAGGAGCTGAGATACTCGATCCGGAGCCTCGAGGAGAACTTCACCGAGCTCGGCCGGGTCCACATCGTGGGTGACGTGCCGCCCTACATCGACGAGCGCACCGTCGTCCACTGGCGACAGACCCGGTTCTGGGCACCGCAGCTCCTGTTCACGTCGGCGGCGATCCGCCGCTTCAACGACGAGTTCGCCAAGGAGGTGTGTTGCTACGTGTTCGCAGAGGACGACCACTACCTCCTCGAACCGACCGGGATCGGCGACCTCGGTCCCCAGTCGCTTGGCGACCTCCGCGACATCACGTCTCGTGGGGCGAGGCCGTGGCAGCAGATGTTGTGGCGGACGTTCGACCTGCTGGCGTTCCAGGGCCTGCCAACGGTCAACTACGAGTCACACACCCCGTTCCTGTTGAACGCCGCCTCGTACGGGCGGGTCGCCCACCGGTTCGCCGGCGTCGAGGAGTTGGCGCGACACAGCTACCACGGGATCTGCGGGCGGACCATGTACTTCAACAGCGCCGGGTGGACGGGCCCGATGCCCCTGGCCAAGGAGAACGTCGTCGGGCTGCACGACCCGTCGCACGCCGAGTCGGTCGAGCAGCTGGTGGCCAAGACCGACGGTAAGCGGTTCCTGTTCCACGACGACGCCGGGCTGACCCCGGCGACCAAGCGCTTCCTCGCCCAACGGTTCACGACCCCATCACGCTTCGAGATCCGCTAGCCCGGGTGGCCCCGGGCCCCGCGGAACGCGCCGGCCCACCCCCGACCCCGCCGATACGCTGGACCCTGCCCAGCCCTCGTAGCTCAGTGGATAGAGCGTCGGTTTCCTAAACCGTGCGTCGCAAGTTCGATTCTTGCCGGGGGCGCCCTTGTCACCCGCCTTCAAAAGTGGCTGGTCAGGAGCCCGCCACCGTGGCGCCTTCCTCTACCTTGGCAACAGCGCGCCACCGACTTCCGCATCGATGCGGTGGCCGAGCCGTGGCCCCGTCGGCTCACGGGTTGGGAGCCAGCTCCAGGTCATCGCCGATCTCGTCGTCGGTGACCTCAGCGGGGGACGGTGGCTCGTCCGACCCGGCTCGCCACTGGTGGTAGGCGGCCCAGACGATCAACATCGGGGGGACCACCACGACCGAGACGACGAGGGCGTAGAGGATCGTGATCCCGGTCACCAGCCCGAACTGACGGAAGGGGACCAGCGGGCTGAACAGCAGGACGGCGAAGGCCAGCGCGGTGGTCAGGGCCGAGCCGGTCAGGGCCGAGCCGGTGGTGGCCAAGGTGGTCTTGGTGGCGTCGAGGAGGCTGCGCCCGTGGTCGATCTCCTCGGTGAAGCGATGGATGATGTGGATCGTGTAGTCCACGCCGATGCCGATTGACAGCGCGGTGATCAGCGCCGTGATCACGTTGTAGGGGATGCCGAGGAGGGTCATGGTGCCCAACACCCAGAGCAGGACGAGGAGGATCGGCAGCACGGCGATCACGGCCAGCATGGGCTTGAACTCGGTCACCCAGAAGAAGAGCATCAACACGATCAGGGCGGCGACCATGGTGATGGCGATCGAGGTCGATTGGCTGTCGGTCATGGCGGTCGTGACCTCGAGGGCGATGATCTCGCCCGAGGTGGCCACGATCTGCTCACGGGGACCGAACCAGAGGCCTTCGATATCGTCGACCATCTGGGCCGTCCGGTCCTGGTCGCCGGTGAGGGCGTTGAACTGGATCAGCATCTGGTCGATCCCGTCGGGGTCGCTGACCGCGACCTGGGCGAAGCCGACCGGATCGTTGGCCTCGAGCCGGTCGAGGATGCGCTGGACCCCGGCGGGATCGAGGGTCAGCCCCTGATCGATGGTGGCGGCGATGGCGGCCAGCTCGGGGTCGTAGTTGTCGTCCGGCTCACCGCTGTCGGTGTTCCAGTCCAGGTAGAGGTTCCCCAACGATGCGGTGATCCCGCTGGCTGCGCCGGTTGGCCGGGAGAACTCGTCGGCGAATGCCTCCGACAGGGTCAGCAGGTTGCGCAGGGTCCGGTCGTCGGTCAGCTCCGCCTCGACCAGGATCGTCACCACCTCCGTCTGGCCACCGAGGGCTTCGTCGAGGGCGTCGATGTCGGTCAGCGACTCCCCGTCGCCGGGGAGGAAGTCGTTCGAGTCGAACTCGGTGCTGATCCCCGTGGCCGCAGCCCCGAGCCCGATGGTGACCACGGCCGCGCCGGCCAGGGCCACCATCGGCTGCCGGGCCACGAACTCCCCGATGCGGGCGATGAGGGACCCGGCGCCAGGGATGGCGTCGGTCATCAGCCGGGGCTCGGGCAGCGAACCCTTGGCTTCGCGGCGCTGATCGAGGATCCTCCGGGCCGCCGGGATCAGGGTCAGCATCGTGAGCAGCCCGAAGAAGACACCGAACGCGGCAACGATGCCGAAGTCCTGGTTGGCCGGGATCGGCGAGGCCAGGTTGGTCAGGAAGCTGATGATGGTCGTGCCGGCGGCCAGCCCGAGCGGGAGCATGACCCCGAGCAGGCCGCGTCGGGCTGCGGCCACCGGGGCCGCACCCTCGGCCCGCATCTCCCGGTAGTGGGCCACCGACTGGATCGCATAGTCGACGACGAGGCCGATCAGCATGATCGGCACCATCGTGGTGATCGAGTTCGGGAGGCCGATGATGCCGAGGCCGTCCGGGCCCATCAGCCCCTGGAAGCCGGTGGTGCCGACCACGGTGATGCCGAGGCCGGCCAGGGCCAGGGCCACATCCGATCCCGAACGGAAGAAGACCAGGAGGAGCACGACGATCACGGCGAAGGCCACGAACATCAGGGTCGACATCGACGACGACGATGACTCCGCCGACTCCTCGTCGATCGTGGCACCGGAGAGGCTCCGAACCTCCAACGGGCCGTCGACCTCCTCGACCAGCTGGGCCACGAGCAGCTCGGTGTCCTCCAGGCCCTCGGGGTCGCCCAGCTCCCGCAGGCTGATCCGGGAGATGACGAGCCCCTCGCCGTCGACCTCGCCGCTCAGGCTGGCCAGTGCCGCGCTGGCCGTGTCGTCGGCCAACAGGGCCGAGGTCGCCTGGTCGATCTGGGCCTGGGTGGTCGTCGACAGGTCGTCGACGCCGAGCGCGTTCTTGTAGATCGGGGCCAGCGAGACCACCGGATCGGTGATGGCCAGGCGCTCGGCCACGGCCGGATCGGACACCGTCCGGGCCACCACGGCGTCGACCTGGGCCAGCCCCTCCGGGGTCAGGGCATCACCGCGGTGGAGGATGGTGATCCCGGTCAGCCCGGCCGAGTCGGGAAAGAGGTCCGAGAGCTGGCCGGCGGCGATGGCCACCTCGCTGTCGTCGGGCAGGAACACCGTGTTGTCTGCCTGCTCGCCCAGGATGCCCATCCCCGCGCCGAGGGCGACGGTGGCGACGGCCAGGGCTCCCAGCGCGGCCCGAGGTCTGGCCGTCACGATCTCGGCGAAGGCGGAGAACACTCTGGACATCGGGAGCCTCCCTCATGGACACCAGCGCTCGACGAGCAATCTCGTGGGAGCATACTCCCAAAACATTCGGTTATGGGACTCATACTCCCAAAAGATAAGGGAAAGACTGGCGGGGATGGGTAGCCTGACCTGGTGGCTGAGGCCGAACTCCACACCCCCGACCTTCGTCGGGCCCGTCGCGAGCGGGGCGTGAACGCCGTGCTCGATGTCGCCCTCGACATCTTCACCAGCGGGAGCCAGCGGCCATCAGCCAGCGAGATCGCCAAGCGAGCCGGGGTCTCGACCTCATCGTTCTTCCGCTACTTCGACAGCATCGACGACCTCCGCAACCAGGTGGCCGACCGCTACCTGGAGCAGCATCGCCAGCTCCTCGAGCCCAGCGTGCCCGACGAGGCCGACCTGAGCGAACGGCGGCGGCGCTTCGTCGACCTCAGGATCGACGCCGGCGCCACCTTCGGGCCGGTCCAGCGGAACCTCAGCGGGCGGGCAGCCGACGACCCTGGCCTGGCCCCGATCCAGGCCAGGTTCCGTACCATCCTGGCTCGCCAGGTCGATGCCCACTTCGGCCCCGAACTGGCCGAGGCCACCCCGGCCCGCCGGGACGACCTGGTCGCCGTCATCGACACCATGACCTCCATCGACGCCTACCGGACCATGCGCCAGACCCATGGGCGGAGCGACACCCAGATCAGGCGAGCCTGGCTCGCCGCCATCGAGGCCGTCCTCGGCCGGTAGCCGAAGCCGGCGACGGTCACGCCGTACACCGCCGGGTACGTCACCAGGGTGGTGATCGAGCGGGTCACCGGCATCGGCCCCTGGGCGTGAGACGACCGCCCCCACCGGGGAGGCGGCCGCCGCACGAGCGCTCGAACGTGGAGCGCAGGGTGATCAGAGGTCCTTGCCGATGGCGACCACGGTGCCCTCGGGCGTGACGTGGATCTCGAACTTGAGGTCGAGCTCATAGACGACCTGGCCGTTGGGGTACTCGACCCGCTCGGCCTCCTCGACCTCGCAGTTCGGGAACTTGGTCATGACGGCCTTCATCGCCGCGTCGGGAACGTCGTCGACGTCGATCTCGTACTCGGTCTGCAGGAGGGTCCCGTCGGGGGCGAAGTTGACCTCCACCTCCTTGCCGTCCTTGGTGAACTCGACCTCGTAGGAGGCGTCGAGCTCCCACTGGGTCGGCATGGTGCCGGGGAACAGGTTGGCGAAGGAGTCCTTCACCGCCTGGGGGACGTCGGTGACATCGATCGAATCGGACATGGTGACCTCGCAGTTGGTAGCTGATGGTTGACCGCAGGCAACGAGTCCTGAGGTGTTCAGCCCCATCAGCTCACCAAAGGAGCCCCGATGGAACCGGCCGCCGAAGTGTGAAAACAGGCCCAGTTCGTCGCCCGGAGAAGGGGGGGTGGAGCGAGCGGCAATCGGACCGTGAACCTACGAGTCGGGCCGAACCGTAGTGGCCCCTGCCAGGCCGCGCAATGGAAGCAGAGGAGGCTTCAACCGGTTCATTTCTCGTTAACTACCTAGACCCTCGGCATCTCTTTGTCGTTCAAGTACGTCAGACGATCGGCGATCGCAAGCCCTGGCGACCGAGTCCGGCACGAGCCGACTTTCACGCTGCTACCTCGACACCTCGGCCGCTTCCTGGCGAGGGGGGACGGCGACGGGGCATGATGACGGCGCTCACGACCACGACCACGACTCCCACCACGAGCACGAGTAGAGGTACGAGGACCCCCATGCACTACGACGAAGCCGTCGCCGCCTTCTTCACCACCACCCCCGACGGGACGGTTCCCCAGCCGACGACCCGGGCCTCGGTGGCCCGCCGGCTCCGTGACGCCATCGAACCGATCGCCATGCACCCGGTCTGGTCCCGCACGACCAACGAGGCCCTGGCCGCCCACGGCCTCGACTTCTTCTCCGGCTACGCCTGGGGACGGGCCGCCGCCCTCGGGGAGCCGGCACCGGCCGTGGTCGTGTCGTCGTTCGCCGTGTTCGAACCGAGCCTGATCGCCGGGGTCTACGACGCCGGTCGGGCGGCCTGTGACCGCGACCAGCTCCTGTCGACCCGGTTCGGTGCCACCACCACCAGCCTGAGCGCCGTCCTGGAGGGCATCGACGTCGCCCCCGTCGCCAACCGGCTCCGCGACGCCGCCCTCGACCTCGACCGTCCCGGCCGCCCCCTCTACGCCGGCCTGGCCGAGATCCCCCTGTCCGACGACCCGGTCGAAACCCTGTGGCGCAGTGCCGAGATGATCCGGGAGCACCGGGGCGACAGCCACATCGCGGCCTGCGTGGCCGAGGGCCTCGACCCGATCGCCATGAGCATCCTCACCGAGCTGTGGGTCGGGTTCGGGCTCGGCGAGTACTCCGGCACCCGCGGGTGGCCCGAGGAGGCGATCGCCGCCTCCGCCGACCAGCTCCGGGCCGACGGCCTCCTCGACGGCGACGCCCTGACCGCCGCCGGGCAGGCCCTCCGGGACCGCATCGAGGACGCCACCGACACCGCCCAGGCCCAGCTGGTCGCCCGCCTCGGCGACGACGTCGACGGCCTCCTGGCCGACCTGACCGCCTGGTCGGCCCGCTGCGTCGACGCCTCGGCCTTCCCTCCGAACGCCTTCAAGCGGGCCGCCGGCTGACGACCCCACTCCCCGTCCCGCACGGCCAGCCGCCGAGCGGGTCGGCCCGGGACCTTCGGCTCCTGTCGGGAGCCGAGCCGGCCATCACGATCACGGGGAGGAGGACACGGCGATGGCGACCGACCACAACCGGCTCTGGGAGACGCTCCGGGCTCCGGCTCGGCGCGAGACGTTCGACCCGTCGACCCTCGACGATCTCCCCGAACCGGCCGCCCGGTGGCTCCGTCGGACCGTCACCCCCGGAACGCCCCTCGCCCAGAGCGTCGAGCTGACCATGGGCGGCCGCATCCGGATCGGCGGCCGCTGGCTGCCCTACACCGCCCGCCAGATCCTCCGGGCCGGCGTCGGGTTCGTCTGGCAGCCCCGGGTCGGAGGGCGCCTCCTCCGGTTCACCGGGGCCGACAGCCTCGGTGAGGACGGTGCCCGGCTCGACTTCCGGCTCCACGGCCTCATCCCGGTCGCCCAGGCCGACGGACCCGACACCGACCGCAGCGCCGCCGGACGCCTCGCCGCCGAGACGGTGGCCTGGCTCCCATCGGCCGTCGTGCCCCAGCTCGGCATCCGATGGGAACCGGTCGACGGCGACCGTGACCGGGCCCGAGTGGCGGTGCCGGTCCCCGACGGCACCATCGACGTCGACATCACCGTCGACATCGACGGACGCCTCCTCGCCGTCGACCTCCAACGATGGAGCGATCGGACCGACCCCCCGAGCCACGAACCCTTCGGTGCCGACGTCGCCGCCGACGGACCCGGACCGAACGGGGACCTCATCGCCGCCGAGGGCACCGTCGGCTGGGACCACGGCACCCCGGCCTGGTCCGACGGCCGGTTCTTCGAGTTCACCCTCGACGCCACGGCGACCTGACGAGGCACCGGCGACCCGAGCGGACCGCTCGAAACGGGCTCTTCACTCGGCCGACATCGCCCGGACACGACCGACGACGACACTGCTGCGCATGACGCTGTCGGTGATCGACGAGCGGGAAGCGAGCCGGTGACCGACACGAACGGGGAGCCCCCCGCACCGATCGATGGTTCGTTCCTGCTGACCGACCTCGTCGTGTTGCCGTGCGACGGCACCAGGACCTGGTATGACCCGGGAGCGGTGCTGGTGATCGACGGCCGGATCGCCGCCGTCGGCCGGGCCGACGAGGTCGCCCACCACCCGGCGGCCGAGGCCGTACCCCGCCTCGCACGTCCGACCCACACGGTGCTGCCCGGCCTCCACAACGCTCACCTCCACTCCGGTCTGCTGCGAGGTACGGCGGAGTCGATGGCGTTGTGGGAGTGGCTCGAGGACCACGTCGACCCGGCCCACCGAGCCCTCACCCCGGAGATCGCCGAGGCCGCATCGTGGATGGCCTACACCGAGGGCCTGCTCGCCGGCACGACCTCGGTGCTCGACATGTGGCGCCACATGGAAGGCGCAGCCCGAGCGGCCGAGACCCTCGGCATACGGGCCACTCTCGCCCCTTACACCGCCGATCGATATCCGTGGTTCGAGACGCTCGACACCAATCGCCGGCTCCTCGAGACCCATCGAATCGCCGCCGACGGACGAGTTCGGACCTGGGTCGGCTTGGAGCACCTCTTCTACTGCTCCCCCGAGATGTTCCGGGCCGCGGCCGCCCTGGCCGAAGAGTTCGACACGGGCCTCCACACCCATTCGTCGGAATCGCTGTGGGAGGTCCAGGAGAGCCTCCGTCAGTTCGGCCGTCGGCCGCTGGAGGTGTTCCACGAGCGGGGCATTCTCGACGGACCGGCCGTCGTCGCCCACGGGGTGTGGCTCGACGATCGGGAGGTGGCGATCTGCGTGGAGACCGGCACGGCCGTCACCCACTGCCCCTGTTCCAACATGAAGCTGGCGTCGGGCCCGGCCCGGGTCGGCCACTACCGGGAGGCGGGGATGACGGTGGCGCTGGGAACCGACGGCGAGAAGGAGAACAACAACCTCGACATGTTCGAGGAGATGAAGGTCGCCTCGCTGCTCCAGAAGGTTGCGACCCTCGACCCCACCGTCGGCGACCCGTGGGACATCCTCGACATGGCGACCCGATCGGGGGCCCGGGCCCTCGGCCTCGACGAGGTGACTGGATCGCTGGAGGTCGGCAAGGCTGCCGACCTGGTGCTGGTCGACCTCCGTAGCCTCCACTTCGTGCCCGTGCTCGGCGGCGACGACTTCAACGTGCCGGCCCATCTCGTGTTCACCGCCTCGGCCCGCGACGTGGTCGACGTCTGGGTCGAGGGACGGCACCTCGTGGCCGATCGGACGGTCATGACCGCCGACGTGGCAACGATCGCCGCCTCTGCCCAGTCGGCAGCCGAGGAGTTGTTCGACCGACGCCGGACCCTACCGACCGACACCCGGAGCGTCGCCTCCGACCTCAAGGCCCCGGGCCAGCGCTAGGCGGGGCGGACCGAGGCGATGATGGCCTCGATCACCGGCCGATGGACCGACTCGCCGACCTGGCTGATGGCGAAGACCCGAACCCCGGGTTCGACCACGAGGTCATAGACGATCGACGGGTCCCCGGGCTCGGTCTGAATCACCCCGACGTGGGTCCCGAGCTCGACCGGTTCGATGTCCTGGTCGGGCCACTGCGCGCTCACGTAGGCCGCGACGTCGTCGGCGGTGTTCCACGGCCACAGCTCGGAACCGCCGACTTCCCGCCACGGCGGCTCGCCGAACGAGAGGTAGAGGTAGGCGAGGTCCTGGGCGACCTCGTCGCTCAACGCCTCGTCGAACGCCGGGTTGCCCGTGTGGTCGACCGGATCGGTCGGCACCGCGTCCGGGCCGTACAGCTCGGCCAACTCGGCCAGCACCTCGGCGTTGGTGTCGATGGCGACGTAGAAGTTGTAGTCGTCGTCGCTGAACCCACTGGTCCGGGCCACCGTCCAGCCCTCGGGAACGACGAAGGTGAAGTCGGCCTCGCTCTCGAACCACACCCCGTCGACGCCGGCCACCTCGGCCGCCCCGCTCGCCGGGTCGCCGCCCGCATCGCCTCCGGCCCCCTCATCGGCGGCCCCACCATCGCCATCGTCCGCACCGGCACCATCATCGGCACCGGCGCCATCGTCCGCTCCGGCGCCATCGTCGACGGCTCCGCCATCGTCGACGGCTCCGTCATCGGCGGCGGCCGGGGCAGCATCGACGTCGGCCGACGAGCCGCCGTCGTCGTCGCTCCCACACCCCGCGCCACCGACCAGCGCCACCGCCAGAACGATCGTCCACATCCATCGCATCAGGTCATCCTCCCGCACCCGCCCCTTCTGGAATGGGCACCATAGGCGCCCCGCCGGAGGCCGAGGGGTCGCCCCCGCCGCCGGACCGGCCCCACCAGACCGGCCTCGATCCCGGCCCATCCCCATCCCTCGACCGGGCGCGCCGCGCCCACTTCGCCGATCGCCGGCCAGGGCCCTAAGGTCGGTCCATGGCTCCGTCGGTGCGCTTCGGCGTCGTCCATGACCTCCGCAGCCCGCCGGGAAGCGGCACCCCGCTCCCCCGCATCTACGGCGAGGCACTCGAACAGATCGAGATGCTCGACGACCTCGGCCTCGATCTGGTGTGGTTCACCGAGCACCACTTTCTCGACGACGGGCACCTGCCGAACTTCGTGCCGGTGGCCGGCGCCGTGGCGGCCCGGACGTCGGGCATCCGGATCTCGACCGACATCCTCCTCGCCCCGTTCGCCCACCCGATCCGCCTCGCCGAGGACCTCGCCGTCCTCGACAACCTCTCCGGAGGCCGCATGGAGCTGGGCATCGGCATGGGCTACGCGTCCCACGAGTTCCGCGGCTTCGGGATCCCCCAGTCGCGCCGGGTGTCGCTCACCGAGGAGCTGGTCCAGATCCTGAAGCTGGCCTGGACCGGGGAACGGTTCAGCTTCGCCGGCAAGCGGTACCGCTTCGAGGATCTGCTGGTCACCCCGACGCCGGTCCAGGAGGGCGGCCCACCGCTGTGGATCGCCGGGATGAGCGAGAACGCCGCCCGCCGGGCTGCCCGGTTCGACACCCACCTCCTCCCCCAGGGCGCCCCCGAGGTGGTGCTCGAGCCGTGGCGGGCCGAGCTGCGGTCGACCGGCCGGAACCCCGACGACTATCGGGTCGGCATCATCCGATCGGTCTTCGTCACCGACGACCCCGAGCGGGACTGGCCCCCCATCCGGGACGCCGAGCGGTACCGCAACCAGGTCTACGGCCGGTTCTTCGCCGAGACCCCCGACCAGCTGTCGGCCTTCGACCGCACCCAGACATCCATCCCCCAAGGGTGGATCGTCGGCGACGAGGACCACTGCGCCGCCGAGCTCGTCGAGTTCATCACCGCGTTCGGGCTGACCGACGTCGTCACGTGGGGGGCGCCGCCGGGGATGGCCCCGTCGGTCCTCAACCCGTCGCTGGAGCGCCTGGTGACCCGGGTCATCCCCCGGGTCAGGGCCACGCTGGCCGAACCCCCGGTCTGACCGTCGTCACCGCATCACGAGGCATCGCCGAGGTAGAGGATGTCGGAGGTCGGCTGAGGTGACCCGGCGGCCGGTTCGACCGTGACCCCCCACCCGGTCACCGCCGGAGGGTCGACGTCGAGCACGGCGCGGACCCGGCCGCCGTCGTCGGGGACGAACAGCCCGGCCGGGGCCACCCCCTCGTCGAGCACGAACCACAGGGCGTAGGCCTCGTCGTCGCCGATCGGCGCCAGCCCTTCGGCGACCACCGCCACCTGCCCCCGCTCGGCCGAGAGGATGACCTCGATCGCGCCGACGTCATCGTCGGCCTCGGTCGGATCGAGGTCGGCGGTGGTGGCGTCGGGCGCGGCCAGCACCGCGTCGACGGGGTCGACGTCGCCGCCCCCCGACGAGCCGACGGCGAGGAGCACCGCGACCGTCCCGGCGACGACCAGGACCGCCGCCGCCCCGGCGATCAGCGCCCGACGGCCGGTCGACCACCGGGCGTCCGGACCCGATCTCTGGCCCCGCCGGTCGAGATCGAGCACCGCAGCTCGGCCACCCCCGGCCCCCAGGCCCTCGGCCGGGTCGGCCTCCTCGGCCGGGTCGGGGTCCGACACCTGGGGGGTGTCGGCGATGGCGGCCAGCACATCTGCCCGGACGGTGGCCGGTGGCTCGACGGCGGTGGCGTCGGCCAGATGGTCGAGGGTGGCCCGGTGCTCGGCCACCTCGGCCTGCAAGGCGGCGCTTGACGACACGTGACGCTCGAACGCAGCCCGCTCGGCGTCGTCGAGGGCGTCGAGGGCATAGGCGGCGGCCAGGTCGTGGACCTCGGGCTCGGAACCGTCGGTGGTCATCGGCCGCCCTCCCCGTGGCGGCGGTCGTCCCGCTCGCCACGCTCGACTCCCAACACGTCCCGAAGCTTCCGGAGGCCGTCCCGGATCCTCGTCTTGGCGGTCCCCACCGGGATGTCGAGGATCTCGGCGACGTCGCGGTGGGTCCACCCACCGTAGTAGGCCAGCACCAGGGCCTGGCGCTGGGCCAACGACAGCGACCGGAGGGCGTCGACCACCACCCGGCGGTCGGTGTCGGCGCCGGCGTCGGGCGGCTCGACCTCGTCGACGGTGGCCAGCAGCCGACCGGCCCGTTCCTCCCGGTCCCGCCCCGACTGCTCGGCCCGGACCCGGTCGATGGCCCGCCGTCGGGCCACGGTCAACGCCCAGCCCCTGGCCCCACCCCGCTCGGCGTCGTAGCGGGGGGCGAGACGCCACAGCTCGACGTAGACCTCCTGGGTCACCTCCTGGGCCAGGGCCGGGTTCCGGACCACGGCCAGCACCACCCCGTGGACCGCCCCGGCGGTGAGGTCATAGAACCGGGCGAAGGCTTCCCGGTCGCCGTCGCGGGCCGCCCGGTAGGCCCGATCGACGGCCGACCCCCGCCCGGCCGGATCGCCGGGCACGGCGGGGCCGGCTCCGTCGAAATCAGCCGAAGCGGGGGGATACACGGCGCTCATCGTGACACACGGTGCCCCGGGGCGCCCCGTTCACCGAAGGGACGCCAGTACCTCGGCCGCCGCCGGGGCATCGGCCCAGTCGAACCGGGGATTGAGGGCCAGCGCCTCCTCCAGCAGAGACTGGGCCCCGGCCTCGTCGCCGACCGCCAACCGGATCATCCCGGCGTGGTACAGCAACGGTGCCGAGCGGGTCCCCCGATCGAGGGCCCGATCGATGGCGTCGGCCGCCTCCTCGTGGTGGCCGGCGTGGTACAGGGCCCAGGCCAGGGCGTCGTAGGATTCGACCCCGGCCCGGTCGGCCAGGTCGGCCTCGGCCAAGGCCACCGCGAGCTCGGGGTCCCGTCCCAGGTAGAAGCCGACGAGGTGCCGACGCTCGGCCGGGACCTCCTCGATCGTCTCGGCCGCCAGCTCGATGGCGATGGCGTCCTGCCGGTCGGCCTCGGCGTCGTCGCCGATCGTCCGCAACAGGTCGGCGTAGGCGCCGTGGACGTCGGCCGCCGCCCCCTCGTCGGTCATCGCCCGGTACAGGTCGAGGGCGGCATCGGTGTCGCCGAGCGCGGCGTGGACCGCAGCCAGCAGCTCGGTCGCTCCGCCGTTGCCCGGGTCGACCGCCAACGCCTCGGTGAGCGATGCCACCGCCCCCGACCCGTCACCGGCCTCGAACCGGAAGTGGGCCAGCTGGAAGTGGTAGAACGCGGCCCGGTCCGGCCGGAGGGCGTCATCCTCACTGCGGGTCACGGCCTCGGCGGCGAGGTCGACGGCCCGATCGGGGTCACCGTCGATCCACGCCAGGCGGGCCAGTCGGGCCACCGCCGGGGCGCTCCGCTCGACGCGGGCCAGCTCCCCGTACACGATCGACGCCCGGTCGTAGTCACCCAGCTCGATGCTGGCGTCGCCGATCAGGGCGAGCGCGCCGAGCGAGCCGGGGTCGGCCGCCGCCACCTGCTCGGCCAGGTCGCGGGCCTCGGTGAAGCGGTGCTGGGCCAGGTGGACCGATGCCAGCGCCAACAGCGCCGGGTCGTGGTCGGGGTTGAGGTCGAGGGCTTCGACCAGGGCGACCTCGGCGTCGTCGAACCCGGCGACGTCGCCGGTCTGTCGGGCCTGGTCGGCGAGGGCGACGCCGAGTTGGGTTCGGCTCAGGTAGTCGAGCTCGTTGGTCTCGGACCGGGTCCGCCACAGCTCGACGGCGTCGCCGATCGGGATGAGGCCGTGGGCCGGTTCGAGGGCGTCGACCGAGGTGAACCGGTCGGGGGCCGGGTCGGGGTCGGGGTCGCCGGCCGAGGCGAGCCGGGGCACGAGCCCAGCAGCGGCGAGCACGAGGCCGGCGACGAGGCCGGCGATGGCCAAGGTGTAGCGCGTCATGGTGGGTCCTCCGAGAGGTGTGGGGCGATCGGGTGGTGGGGACCCGGGGCCGGGCCGGGAGGGGGACAGCTCCCGACCCGGCCCCGGGAGGGGCGTCAGCTCTGGGTGTTGGCCGGCGCCAGATAGGGGAACGTGTCGGCGAAGGGGACGTCGTTGCCGTCGATGCAGTCGCTCGACAGCACCGGCGTGCCGTTGGCCCCGAGCCCGCCGGTGACGACGCTGAGGCTGATGTCGATCACGTCGTCGGCCAGGGTCCGACCGTTCAGGTAGCCGGAGGGGGCGGCGGTGTCGACGGTGAGGATGTCGGGCAGCAGGACCTCGGTCACCGCCGTCGCCTCCGCCTCGGTGTAGCCGGTTCCGTCGAGCCCGCTGAGGAACAGCAGGTTGTCGCGGACCTGGTCACCGAAGTCGGCCAGATGGTCGGCCGGGCGGGTGGCGTTGTAGGCGTCCTCCGACCCGTCGTCGACCAGCACGGTGGCGATCGCCGGCCGACCCATGCGGTCGATGACGTTGCCCTGGCCGTCCCGGGTCTCGGCCCAGACCCCGATGGTCGAGTCGTGGCCGGTCAGCCAATCGGTGGGGACCTGGATCACGATCGCCGAGGTGTCGAGGCCGGCGAAGAAGTCGACCTCGTTGCCGTCGCAGAAGGTCCGGGGCCCGCCGGCCGCCTTGACCTGATCCTGGAAGGCCTGGAAGTCGAAGAAGAACGGGTCGTCGAACGTGCCGGCGGTGGCCCAACCGACGTCGGCCAGATCGGCGGTCTGGCCGGTCAGCGTCCGAACCCGCTCGAAGCCGACCCGGTAGGTGACCCGCTGGGTGCCGTCGCGGCGGACCCGCCCGAAGTTGACCCGGATCGTCTCGTCCTGACGGGCGTCGCCGTCGGTGTCGATCTGGAAGAGGTACCGGGCGTTCGGGTCGAACGTGGTCGGTGAGAGCACACCGGCGGCCGGGTTGACGGTCATCACCAGCACCGTGTGGTCCGGCTGGTCCGGCGACTGGAACACGTACAGGTCGTTGATGTCGGTCCGGCCGTCCTGTTGGACGAGCGGTGCTTCGAGGTGATCGGCGGCCGGCGCCGGTGCCGCGCCGACCGCCAGTCCGGCCACGAGGGCACAGGCCCCGATGGCCGCCGAGATGGTCTTCTTCATGGGATCGCCTTTCGTCGGGCATCGCCGAAGCAGGGCCCGAGGTGGGCCCGGTCCTCCCCAGCGACGACGGGTGATTGACGACCATCGTTCGGAGCCGAACGGTCCCCCGGATTGGTTCGCCGGGAGATTTCTCGGCCGCGGCCCGGACGGACCGCTGGGAGTACGTCAAGATCCCGGCCGACGGGGCGTTCGGTCCCGTCACCGAGGCCGCCGTCCGGGGCTTCCAAAACTCCCACGCCGAGTACACCCTCTACCCCAGCGGCGAGTTCTCCCTCGCCACCGACGCCGCCACCCGAGGCTTCCAGCGGGGAACGGCGCTGGCCGTCGACGGCATGGTCGGCAAGCAGACCTGGGGCACCCTCTTCGGCGGCCGGATCTGACCGACCAGCTCCAGGTCCAGGTCAGCTCAGCTCGGTGACGTGGTCGGCGTACTTGTCGAGGACGCCGTCGTCGACGGTGAAGCCGAGGCCGCCCTCATCGGGAGCCGACCATGCCCCCACGTCGGTGGCCAGCCGGGACGGGCCGGCGAACGACGGGCTGGCGAACGCCAGGTCGGGCAGCCAGTGGCTGATCCGGCGGGCCACCATGTTGATCAGGCCCGTCTCCCCGACATGGGTGCCGAGCCCGAGCCGGAACCCGGCGTCGGCGAACCGCTCGGCCATCCGGGCCGTCGGCCCGATCCCTCCGCACCGGGACACCTTGAGGTAGGCCACGCAGGGCCCACAGGTGTCGATGACCCGGTCGACGTCGTCGGCGGTGACGATCCAGTTGTCGAGCATGAGCTTCGGCCCCAGGGCGGCGGAGATGGCGGCCAGGGTCTCCGGGTCGTCTCCGGTGACCGGATCCTCCACGGCGGCGATGTCGTAGCGACCCACGCTCCGCTCGACGAAGTGGGGCAGGGTGTCGACGGTGAAGTTCCCGTTGCCGTCGATGTGGAGCTCGACGTCGTCGCCGACCGCACCGAAGAACGCCGCCAGCTGGTTCTCGAAGTCGGCGGTCACCTTGAGCCGGAAGTTGCGGGCTCCCTCGCCATACATCCGGCCCGCCCGTTCCTCGATCAGGTGGGGCTCCCACACCCTGACCGCGGCGCACGGCGGCAGCTCGGCCCGCCGCTCGGGGAGGATGTCGGCCAACCGTTGACCCCGCTGGCGGAGGAGGAGGTCGACGATGGCGGTCTCGATGGCGCACAGCGTCGCGTTCCACGCCCGGACCCCGGGCACGTTGAAGCTGGGGACCAGGTCGGCCACCGCCGGCAGGTCGGTCCACGACGCGATCCGATCGGGGGCGTCGAGGGCCACCCCCTGGAGCGACGGCCAGACCACGTCGGTCAGGTAGTCGGCGGTCAGGGCCGGCGTCTCGCCGGTGATCTTGGGACGGGGCTTGCCCTCGCCGTAGCCGGTCGTGCCTTCGCCATCGGTGACCGTGACGATCACCGAGTCGCCGAAGGGCCACCGGTCGGCCTCGACGGCGTGGACGGCGTCGAACGGGAGCCGCATCTGGTGGACGCGGACCGAGGCCAGGGTCGTGCTCGTCATCGGGTGCTCCTCAGATATCCAGGACGGTCATCGGGGTGGGGGCAGAGCGGGGTCGAGCGGCCGCCTTGAGCTGCTCGAAGGGGATCAACCCGTGCCGTTCGACCAGGGCCACCACCGCATCCCGCTCGGCCGGACCGAGCGACGGGACCGGCTGGCCCTGATGGTGGCTCGGAGCCGGTGGCGGGGCGTGGAACGACGGCACCTCGACCGCCGCTTCGAACCGGTCGCGGTGGTCCGGGGCCAGGTGCTCGGCCTCGAGCAGCACCACCCGACCGTCCGCCACCCGATCCCGAACGGCGGCCGCCAGGGCGGCGTACTCGTGGGCGTGGGCCTCGAGGGGACCGATCCGCAGCCGCTGACCCGGCGCGACGGCGTCGAGGACCCGCTCGATCCGACGGTCGGTCGGGCGAGCGGCGAACCCCTGGGCGGCCCGGGTGAGGTGGGTCAGGGGCGACAGGAGGTGGACGGCGACCGGGACCGACGGCAGGTGGTCGATGACGAAGTCGAGGTCGTCGAGCTCGATCGACCGGACCACGAGAGCCGGTCGCCCGTCCCCGGTGTGGTCGGCGCCGCCGTCCGGGCGATCGGCCTCGGGCGAGGCGGCCCGAGCGATCGAGTTGGCGAACCACGTCACCAGGCGGGACAACGTCGGGCCATCGACGAAGGTGGTGAGCTGCCGCCCGACCTCCAGGAGGCGGAGGGCGGGCACCGCCGACCCCGACCGTTCGGGCCACTGCAGCGACGCCATCGGCGACCAGTCGAGGATGACCGCTGGCGGCGGGGCCACGACCGGCAACGACGCCACGATCGACGGCAGGGCCGAGACCGGCACCAGCGTCTCCCGGCGATGGTGATCGACGAGCAGGTGCCCGTCGGGGCGGGTCGACGGGGGGCCGTCGGCCGGATCGTGGAACACGACGACGGGACCGTCGTCGAGCGGTTCGACCCGATCGGGATAGAGGTCGAGCAGGTCGTCGGGGGCGACCCGGCCGGCGACCGGACTCCCGTAGCGCCAGGCCGAGCCGCTCCCGGCCGACGGCCCGACGGCGAGCGGCCCGACGGCGGGTGGCCCGTCCCCGCCGTCGGGTGTGGGGTGGTGGATGGCCAGCGTGGATCCTGCCCGAGACGTTGCGGCGGAGATCGTTGCGGCGGAGGGGGTCACCCCGTGGCCATCCGAGGAGGCCGCCGCCGCACCGTTCGCAGCGGAGGCGGCCTGGGGTCCGGTCTCGTCGACCGGTGCGGTCCGGGGCGCTGCGGCCTCGGCCCGGAGTCGCTCATAGGCGGGGAGGGCCCGGTGGGCGATCGCCGCCTGGAGCTCGACCGACAGTTCCTTGCGGCGTCGCTCGGCGTCGGCGGTGAACCGCTGGCGGTCTCCCTGTTCGAGGTCGGCCTTCCACTCCTTGGAGTGGTGGGCGGTGCGGGCCACCATGGCCGCCACGTGGGCCTCGTCATCGCCGATCCCCAGGTGGTCGAACACCCGGCGATAGCCCGGCTCGGCGAAGTCGGCGTAGTCGATGACCATGGCCCGTTCGTCGCCGAGGAGGCCGGTCCGGGCCAGGTCGTAGAGCTGGGCCAAGGTCTCGACCATGGCGTCGACGATCGGGGTCGTGGCCAGCTCGTGGGCGTCGGGCTCGACCACCCGGCCCTCGATGTTCCAGATGTGGTTGCTGTGGGGGTAGCGGCGGAGCCGGCCGGCCAGGATCTCGGCCGGGTTGCGGTACACGAAGACGAACCGGGCGTTGGGGAACCACTCCCGGAGGAGGTCGGCGTGGCGGAGGTGGTAGCTGTTGAGCTTGACGAAGTAGCTGGTCCGGGCCGGATCGGCGGTGTGTCCCCAGCTCCGGAACAGGGCCGGGAAGGCGGCCAACAGCTCGTCGCGGGCCGCCGCGTCGGCCGGGAGGCCCCCCGACAGGAGCCGGAAGCCCTCCTGGGCCGGGCGGGGCTCGCTCACGGCGAGGTTGGCCGGCGACGCTCCCAGCATGTTGCACAGCAGGGTCGAGCCGCTGTGGGACGTGTGGAACACGAACCCCGTCGGTTCGATCCACCGGCCGGAGCGGGGACCGGCCCCCAGAGCGTCGAGGCTGGTCTCGACCGCCGACGGGTGGAGGCCGTGACGAACGTCGTGGTCGTGGCGGTTCCGGACCCGGGAGAAGAACCCCTCCGACGACAGCTCGAAGGGCGACAGGTCACCCCAGATCAGCCGGAGGCCCTCGGGGCGGGCCACCAGCCGGAGCGGATACCACGATGTCAGATCGCCACCGACGGCCGCCGCCAGATCATCGACCGGGCGGGCACGGTCGACGCTGATCACGTCGACGGTGGGCGGGGCGGGTGCTGCCGAGGCGGGGGTGTCGGTCGATGTGGTCATCGTCGGGCCTCCGGGCTGGATGCGGCGGTCGAGAGCGGGGTCGGCGAGCCGTTGGCCGATCCGTCGCCACCGGATGAGGCGGCGGCATCGGATCGGTCGGCGATGGCGGCGTCGCCGGGTGGGGCGGCGCCACCAGATGGGGCGGCCGCACCGGACGGGTCGGCGATGGCGGCGTCGGCCCGGTCGTCGGTCGAATCGGCGCCGGCCGTGACCCGGTCGCCGGTCTGGTACAGCTCGTCGAACTGGCGCTGGAGGGCGTCGAGGTCGCCCTCGAAGCCCTCGTAGCTGATGGCGTCGGGCATGCTGTCCTCGACGTAGCGAAGGGGCCGGTACCGCAATCCGGCGACGGCCCAGATCGACAGCCAGACCCCGGCCCCGACCAGGATGAGAGCCTGCCCCCGGTGGGCGCCGACCCCGAAGAACCAGCCGATGGTGTCGGCGACGGCGCCGCCCTCGACCGTCAGCTGCGAGGTGTAGCCCGACAGCGCGCCGCCGGCCAGGATGCCCAACGGCAGGGCGCTGCGGGCCATCATCCGGTTGGTGGCGAACACCCGGCCCTGGAGGTCGATACCGACCTTGTTCTGGATGATCGTCTCCCAGTGGGTGTTGGTCAGCACCTGGGCCATGCCCATGCCGAACACGCCGAGGGCGACCAGGGCCACCGACGGTTGGATGCCGATGAGCACGGCCGACAGCCCGCTCAACAGCACGAAGCCGACCATCCCGGTAGCCCGGCGACGGAACCCGGCCCACACGCTGGCCACCAGCGACCCGGCGATCCCACCCACCGCCCGGGACGAGGTGACGAACCCGACCGCCGCCACGGAGGCGAACCCCAACACCATCGGGGTGATCTGGGCGGTGATGACCCCCATCATGAAGTTCGACACGACGAAGAACAGCACCATCGCCACCATCCCCCGGCGACGGATGATGAACAGGAAGCCCTGGCGGAGCGACACGAGGAACGGCTCGACCGTCATGGCCATCGTCGCCAGGGGGAACGGGGTCACGAACAGGATCGCCAACGCCACCACGGCGCTGATCAACCGGATGGCGAACATGGCCTCGATGCCCAGCCACACCATGAAGAAGGCCCCGATGGCCGGAGCGGTGAAGTTGACCAGCGCCCCGCCGAGCTGAGCGACCCCGTTGGAGTAGGCGAGGTAGTAGCGGGGGACGAGCTGGGTCCGGGCCGCCAGGTAGGCGGGGTCGGCGAACGCGGCTCCGGCCGCAACCACGAACGCGTGGAGATAGATCATCCACAACGACAGCCCGGTGGTCACGTGGGCCACGCCGAGGGCGATCGAGGCGGCGGTCATCACCGCGGTCGAGGCGACGAGCACGAGCCGCCGGTCGACCTTGTCGGCCACCGCCCCACCGACTGGGAGGAGGAGGATGTTGGGCATCCGGTTGAAGAACAGGGTGGCGGCGAACCCGACGACCGAGCCGGTCTCCTGGAGGACCCACACGCCGAGCCCGAACGTCAGCATCTGGGCCCCCATGCCCGACAGGAACACCGCCAGCACCACCCTGACGAACAGCAGGAAGCTGGGCCGGACCCGACGCTCGGCCGAGGCGCCGAGCAGCTCCAGCTCCTCGGCGTCCGGCGGCCGGTAGGGCTCGGGGAGCTCGGTCTCGGCCCCGTCCCAGATCGCCCGCTGGCGCTCGATGACGTCGACGATCCGGTCCGACAGCTCCTTGAGGAAGAAGTGCCCGCCCTGGGGGATCATCGCCACCTCGACCCGCTCGGCGTGGGCCTCCCAGCTCGGGTAGCGGGTCATGAAGTTCTCGGTCGACGGGTCGTACTCCCCGAAGATGCACAGCACCGGGGCGGCGACCTTGACGTAGTCGGGATCGGCCAGGACGGCGGTGTTGTAGTCCTCGGCCTGGCGGGAGTCGTGGCGGAGGTTGCGGATCACGAAGTCGATCTGATCCTCGGAGTCCATACCCGACGCACCGAGGCTCTGCATCAGCTGCTGGTACCGCAGCGTCGACCCCCACCGGTCCCGGGGGAACAGCCGTGCCGCCAACCGGAACACGAACCCGTCGGGCCGGGCGGTGGGCAGGCTACCGGCCAGGAACACCCCGGCCAGGGGCACGCCCCGGGCCTCCAGGCGAGCGGCGATCGCCATCGCCATCGATGCGCCGAGGCAGTGGCCGTAGAGGTAGATCCGACCCTGGCACCGCTCGGCGATCTCGGCTGCGCACCGGTCGGCGACCTCGGGCAGAGGCGCCAGTTCCTCGCCGGTCCGGTCGTACTCGTGGCCGGGGAGCTCGACGGTGTAGAGGGCGTAGTCGTCGGGGATCCGGTAGCTCATCGGCTGGTAGCTGATGGCGCTTCCCCCACCGAAGGGGACGCAGACCAGCGAGACCTCGGCGTCGGCCGCTCCCCGCATCCGGGTCACCAGCCGGCGACGACCCTGGTCGTCGAGGTCGGTCTCGCCGTCCGGGCCGTCGCCACCCGTCCCGTCGGCTCGGGCCGCCAGCGCCCGGATCGTCGGGAACCGGAACAGGTCCATGATCGACAGCGTCCCCACCCGGTCCGGGTCGAGGCCGTTCATGAGCTTGATGGCGGTGAACGAGTCGCCGCCAAGGTCGAAGAAGTCGTCGTCGATCCCGATCCCCTCGACGGCCAGCACCTGGGCCCACGCTTCGGCCAGGTACCGCTCGGTCTCGGTCGAGGGGGCGACCGCTTCGCCGCCGGTGTCGCTCCGCTCGGCCCGGGGTTCGGGGAGGGCGGCCACGTCGAGCTTGCCGTTGGCCGTCACCGGGATGGCGTCGATGGGGACGATGACGTTGGGCCGGAGGTGGTCGGGGAGGGTGGTCCGGAGGTGGGCCCGGATCTCGGCCACCGCCTCGGCCCGGTCTCCGACCACGACGACGTAGGCGACCAGGCCCTGCACCCCGTCGGCCACCTCATAGGCCCGGACGACCCCGTCGGCGCATCGGGGGTGGGCGGTGCAGGCCAGGCGGACCTCGTCGAGCTCGACCCGGTAGCCCCGGATCTTGACCTGGTTGTCGCCTCGGCCGAGGAACTCGATCACCCCGTCGTTGGTGATCCGGACCCGATCCCCGGTCTGGTAGATCGGCCCCGTTCCGCCACCCGGCCCCTCCTCGGCGACGTCCAGCGCGGGGTGGAAGACCGCAGCGGTCAGCTCGGGGCGGTCGAGGTAGCCCTTGGACACGCCGGGCCCGCCGAGGTGGAGCTCGCCGGCCACCCCGATCGGCACCGGACGGCGGTTGCGATCGAGGACGTAGGGGACGACGTTGGGGATGGGTCGACCGACCGGCACGACCCCCGGTGGGTCGATCGGCAGCCGGACCCCGATCGTGTTCATGAGGGCCGACACGGTGGTCTCGGTCGGGCCGTAGTGGTTCTCGATGCGGACGTCGGGCCGGAGCCGGCGCACGGTCCGGACGAGGTCCCAGGGGCACGCCTCCCCCGAGAAGATCAGGCACCGGCGGGGGATGATGGCCCCGGCGTGGTCGATCAGGGCCCGGAAGTGGCTGGGGGCGATCTTGATGACGTCGATCGGGTTGGCCTCGAAGTACTCGGCCAGGGCTGCGGGGGACACCGCCCGCTCGTAGCCGATCACGTGGAGGGTGGCCCCGGTGGTGAGCGCCCCGTAGAGGGTGGTGACGTTGAGGTCGGCGGCGAAGGTCGTCACCATGGCGTGGGACCACTCGGCGGTCAGGTCGAGGTGGGTCACCAGCCCGTTCAGGTAGTTGCGGATGTTGCCGTGGGTGACCTCCACCCCCTTCGGCTCACCGGTCGAGCCGGAGGTGAAGATGACGTACATCGTCTCCTCGGCCGTCGGACGGGCCCCGACATCGCCCACCCCGGCGAGATCCAGCCCGTCGGGGCCGGGAGCGGCACCGTCGAGATCGGCACCCTCGAGATCGGCGCCGTCGAGATCGAGGTCGTCGAGATCGAGGACCTCGCCGGGCAGGTCGCCCTCGAGGAGGTCTCGCACCGAGCGGGTGGTGATCGTGGTGGCCGGCCGGGCCAGGCCGAGGACCAGCTCGATGCGGGCCATCGGACTGCCCGGATCGATCGGGACGTAGGCCGCTCCCGATTGGAGCACACCGAGGATGGCCACCACCGAGTCGATCGAGCGGTCGAGGAGCGTCGCCACCCGGACACCGGGCCCGGCCCGGTGGGTGGACCGGAGGTGCCGGGCGACGGCTGCCGACCGGCGGGCCAGGTCGCCGTAGGTGATCGTCTCGCCCTCGTGGTGGACCGCCACCTTGGCCGGGTCGGCCGCCGCGGCGTCCCGGAACCGCTCGACGGCCAACCGGTCGTCGCCGTTGGCGGTGGTCACCGCCAACGCCTCGTGCTGGGCGGCCACCGACCCCAGCTCGATGTCGGCCACCGTGCGGTCGTCGCCGACCAGGAGGATCTCGACCACCTCGCCGAAGTGGCCGACGTATCGCTCCATCGTCTCCCGGTCGAACAGGTCGCGGCGGTACGTCAGCCGACCGGCGTACCCGTCGGTCAACTCCCGCATCCGGATCGTGGTGTCCGACTTGGAGGTCTTGCGCTCGTAGGTCCGCTGGCGGAGCGTTGCCGAGCCCAGCGTTCGACCCCGCCCCGAACCTTCGAGGTTGTCGAACACGAACATGTTCTGGAAGAAGGGTGCGTGGGCCAGGTCGCGCCGCACGTCGAGCTCATCGACCAGCTTGTGGAACGGGATGTCCTGGTGGTCGAGGGCTTCGAGCACGTCCCGTTGGACGTCGGTGACACAAGCCGCCAGCGACCGCTC
This sequence comes from Acidimicrobiales bacterium, assembly GCA_965262175.1. Taxonomy (GTDB): domain Bacteria; phylum Actinomycetota; class Acidimicrobiia; order Acidimicrobiales; family SZUA-35; genus CADEDH01. The sequence goes on from CBDHES010000002.1 coordinate 1,543,360, forward strand.
CGGCTCGAAATGGGCGGTGAGGACGATCGTGTTGATGAAGCAGCCGAGCACGTCGGCGATCTCGGGCCGGTTCCGCCCGGCCACCGTCGAGCCCAGCGCCACCCGGTCCCGGCCGGCGTAGCGGTGGAGGACGAGGAGCGCTGCGGTGAGGAAGAAGGCGAAGGGGGTGAGGCCCCGCTGTTGGCAGTACCGGTCGACGCGGGCCTTGACCTCGGCGTCGAACGTGAACAGGAGCGTGTCGCCGTCCTCGGTCGACACCTCGGGTCGCTTGCGGTCGCCCGGGATGACGACGGGGTCGTGGTGGTCGGCCAGCCGGTGGCGCCAGTACTCGAGCTGACCGTCGAACCGGCCGGTGTCCCAGCTGGTCCGCTCCCACCGAACGTAGTCGGCGTAGGAGTAGGCGCTCGTCGTGTCGAGGGCGACGCCGGCCTGTACGGCGGCGTACAGCTCGGCCAGCTTGGCCACGACCAGCTTCGCCGTCTGGGCGTCGCCGGCGATGTGGTGGAGGTTGAGCAACAACAGGATCGGCCGGCCGCCTCGGGTCACCACCCGGCACCGCAGCGGAACCTGACGCTCCAGTTCGAAGGGCACGGCGAAGAACCGGTCGAGGGCCGCCTCCTCGTCGTCGCCGGTCGAGCCGGGGGCGGCGACCTCCTCGACGGTGAGGTCGACGGTCGCCTCGTCGATCGGCTCCTGGACCGGTTCACCGTCGTCGCTGAGGTACCGGGTCCGCAGGATGGGGTGGTCGGCCACGAGCCGGTCGAGGGCGACCTGGAGGACCGCCGGGTCGATGTCGCCGTCGACCTCGAGGACGATCGGCATGTTGTAGCCCGGGCTCGACGGGTCCCACATCGCGGAGAACCACATCCGCCGTTGGGCGAACGACAGCGGTCCCCGCTCGACGGGGCCCCGCTCGAACTCGACCGGCGGCGGTTGACCCACCCCGGCCCCCGAGTGCTCCGAACGCTCGGAGAGCAGCGCGATGATCTCGGCCTTGCGGGCGACGACCGCGGCCGTCAGCTCGTCATCGAACGCCCCCTCGGGAGCGTCGTAGCCGAGGCGACCATCCTCGACGAAGAGCCGGATGCCCCGCTCGGCGAGCGCCCGCAGCAGCTCGGGGAGGGTGTCCACTACAGGAAGCCGCCGGTCCGGGCCTCGGCGTCCTCGCCCTCGGCGGGGGCGCTGACCCGGAACACGCTCGTCTGGAGGATCAGCTCGTCGACGTGCGACGAGCAGGCCCGGAGGGTGGCGTTGAGGAAGATGTCCCGCATGACGGGTTGCACCTGGAACGTCCGCTCGATCTGGGAGATGAGCAGCAGCGCCTTGAGCGAGTTCCCTCCGAGCATGAAGAAGTTGTCGTCGGGGCCAAGAGCCGATCGATCGAGGATCGAGCTCCAGATCTCGGCCATCCGCTCCTCGGTCTCGGTCCGTTCGGCGTCGGCCGCCGCCGACGCCTGGAGGGCGTCGGGGACCGGGAGCCGCTCGTAGTCGACCTTGTTCGACGGGGTGAGGGGGAGTGCCTCGATCGCTTCGACGTGGGCCGGCACGAGCCACGTCGGGAGCCGCGACACCAGCTCCCGACGGAGATCGTCGGTGTCGGCCCCGCCGGTGACGTAGAGGACGAGCTGGGGAGGTCCGTCGCCCCGGTCGACGACCTTCACCGCGCTGGCCTCGACCCCGTCGACCGCCCGGGCGGTGGCCTCCAGCTCCTGGGGTTCGACCCGGACCCCGTTGATCTTCAGCTGCCGGTCCCGCCGGCCGAGCAACCGCAGGGTGCCGTCGGTGTTCCGAGCGCCGAGGTCGCCGGTCCGGTAGAACGGGACGACCAGCTCGGGGTCGACGTCGTGCAGGTCGACGAAGGATTCGGCGGTGAGCTCCGGCTGCCGGTAGTAGCCGAGGGTCAGGAACGGCGAGCCGATGTAGACCTCGCCGACCTGCTCGAAGCCGCACAGCTGGCGGTCGTCGTCGACGATGAGGACGACGGTGTCGGCGATCGGTTTGCCGACCGACAGCTCGTCGCCGTGGTCGGCCCGCTGGGGGACGACCGAGAACGTGCGGACCATCGTCGCCTCGGTCGGGCCGTAGAGGTTGCCCAGCACGATCCGGGACCCGAAGGCTTCCTGCCACCGCTCGGCGTCGGCCGGCAGCAGCGGCTCACCGGAGCACAACACGGCCCGGAGGGCGGGCAGGCGGTCGCCGGTCGGTTCGGCGGCCAGCATCGTCCGCAGGGTGGTCGGCGTGCAGTGGACGAGGTGGACCTCGTCGGCCTCCAACCAGTCGAGCAGCGCCGATCCCTCGGCGATTCCCGCCCGGTCGGCCGGGAAGCAGGCGGTGCCGCCGGTGACGAGGGGGACGAACACGTCCCGCAGCGAGGCGTCGAACGTCGGCGACGCCACCTGGGCGACCCGGGGCTGGGACGGCAGGTCGAGCGCCCCCAGCTCCCAGTCGACGAACTGGACGATGCTGGCCATCCGACCGAGGATCGGCTTCGGGGTGCCGGTCGAGCCCGACGTGAAGAAGAGGTAGCTCGGAGTGTCATGGCCGTAGGTGAACGGGACGACGGGCCGCAACGCCGCCTCGTCGACGGCGGGGTCGAGGGACTCGAAGCCGGCCGGTGCCGGGCCCGAACCGAGCCGGAACCGGCGGACGACCGGGGCGGCCGACCCGTTGCCGGAGCCGACGTCGGCGGCCAGGGCGGTGAGATCGCCGACGCCGTCGGTGATGACCGCCCGGGGGTGGATCGCCTCCAGCTGGGCCATCTGGCGGGCGATCGGCAGGGCAGGGTCGAACGGGCAGAAGATGGCCCCCAACCGGATCAGGGCCAGGATCGTGGCGCACCGAGCCAGGGGATCGGCGACGGAGACGACCACCGGCTCGGCCGGATCGACCCCACCGGCCGACAGCTGGGCGGCCAGGACCCGGGCCTGGCGAGCCAGCTCGGCGTAGGTCAGCGAGCGACCGGTGCCCGACTCGCTGACCGCCACCTCATCGCCGAACCGCTCTGCCGCGGCCTCGAACCAGGCGCCGACGTTGTCGTGGGGTAGCTCGGTGGCGAACCCGGTCCGAGCCAGCCGGTGGTCGGTCGCCGGGAGCCGGTCGGGGTCCCGGAGCTGGACCTCGGCCAGGGACCGGTCGAGGTCGCCCAGGCCGTCGAGGGCCGCCACGAGCTCGTCGATCAGCGCCTCGATCACCTCGTCGGAGAAGAGATCGGCCCGGTAGTCGCAGGTCAGCTCCATCCCGTCGGGGAAGTCGCGGACGTAGAGCTCGAGCTCGACCTTCGGCTCCCGCCAGGCGTCGGTCATCAGCGGGGCCTGCATCTCGTCGTACTCGGCCCGGCTGGCGTAGGTGAGGTGGTTGAGGATGACGGGGGTGACGATGAACCGGTCGGGCTCCCACCGCTGGTCGACCTCGTCGAGCGCCGCCACCAGATCGAAGTACCGGTGGTCGAGGGCGCTGAGGTTCTCGGCGTTCACCCGGTCGACCAGGGATCGGATCGTGTCGTCGACCTCGACCCGGTGACGGAGGAACAGGGTCCCGACGAACAACCCGACGACGCGGTGCAGCTCGGGGGTGTGGCGGAGCGAGATCGCCGAGGAGTAGATCACGTCCCGCTCGCCCGACAGCTTGTGCAGGACCAGGGTCAGAGCCGCCTGGACCAGGCTGTTGAGCGAGGCCGACGTGTCGGCCGAGACCTGCCGGAGACGGGCGAAGGCGTCGGGGTCGAGGGTGACCCGGTGCCGCCGGCCCCGGATGGCGTCGGCCGAGCCGATCCGGTCGAAGGGGAGGTAGGTCCGGGGCAGCGGCCCCGACAACCGCCCGGTGACATGGGCCAGGCTCCGGGCGCCGACCGAGGAGTCGAGCACGCCGCGGTGCCAGGCCGCGAAGTCCTTGTACTGGAGGGTGAGCGGTTCGAGGGGTTGACCGCCGAGCACGGTTGCCAGGTCGTCGGCCACGATCTTGTGGCTCGATCCGTCGCTGATGATCTCGTGGAGGCAGATCGCCACCCGGGCCCCGTCGGGGCCGGTGACGTGGGCTCCCCGGAGGGGTGGGGCCGCGGTGAGGTCGAAGGGGGGTCGGGAGAAGATGCGGAGGAAGGCGGTCAGCTCATCGTCGGAGCCCACGGCCTGGTGGGTGAGGGTGAGCGGCTCGGCCGGCTGGACCACCTGGTGGAGCGTCGGGGCCTCGGTCGGGTCGTCGCCGACCTCCTCGACGAACACGGTACGGAGACCCTCGTGGCGGGCCACGACCTGGCCCAGGGCGTCCTCGATCTCGGCGGTGGTGTGGGCGGCGTCGACCGGGATGAGCCACAGGTTGTGGCGCCGGTTGCTCCGGGTGTCGACCTTGTGGGAGTCGAAGATGATCTGCTGGTTTCGGGACGCCGGGTAGCGGTCGGCGGGGGGTGCCGGCTCGATCGGCGGGAGCGCCTCCCGCTGGCCCTGGAGCAGCTCCACCAGCGCCGGTTTGTTGGCCCGGAGGCGTTCGACCAGCTCGGGGGTGAGGGCGCCGTCGGGGGCGCTGAACCGGATGTTGTCGTCGACCAGCGAGAGGCTGACTCCCTTCTCGGCCAGCTCGATCAGCAGCGTCTTGACGTGGTCCATCGGGGGATTTCCGTTTCCTGAGGGGGGCGGACGGGCGGGATCGGGGCGACCGGGCCGGACGGTCCCGGTCCGGGGGTCAGGCGGCCGCGACGGTGACCGGGATGTCCTTCATGCCGACCAGGATCCGGCGGGGACCCTGGTACGGGCTGCGGCCGTGGGCGCACAGGAGGTTGTCGATGACCAGAAGGTCACCCTCGACCCAGGGGAACAGGACGATCGCCTCGTCGGACACCCGGCGGATCTCGGCCAGGGCCTCGTCGGGGATCTCGGTCCCGTCGCCGAACGTGGCGTGCTGGGGCATCTCGTCGAACCGACCCCGGTAGATCTGGACGAGGGCCTCATAGACGTCGGCCGGGTTGGTCGAGGGATGGAACTGATCGGCCTGGTTGAACCAGCACTCCTCGCCGGTGGCCGGGTGGGGGCGGATGGCCGGACGGTGTTGGACGAGGCGGAGCTCGTCGCCGTTCCAGGTGGCGTCGGTGTCGGCATTGCGGCAGATGGCCTCGACCGCCGCCCGATCGTCGGTCTCGAACGTCGCCTGCCACGACGGCCCGGCCCCCAGCCCACCGTGGAGGTTGCGGACGTAGCGAACGCCCTTGGCCCGGAACTCGTCGACCAGGCCATCGGGGAGCGCGGCCAGGATGCGACGGTTGTCGGCCACGGTGGTGTTGCCGTCGGCGTCGGGCGCCACCTCGCAGCAGAAGAACAGGTGGGACGGCCACCGGGCGGCGTAGGACAGCTCGCTGTGCAGCGAGATCGTCACGTCGGCCGGGTGCTCGGTCGAGGTGTAGACCTTGTCCGACAGCTTGGTCCGGGGCGAGTTGCCGTCGATGTAGTCGAGCGGGGCACCGCCGAAGGCGTCCATCGCGGTCTGGAGGGCGGCGTCGGAGTCGACCCCGAAGCCCCGGAGGAGGACGGCGCCGGCCCGGAGGAGCTCGGCGTGAAGCCTCGGGCCTTCCTCCTCGACGAAACGGGCCAGGGTGCGGTCATCATCGTTGGTCAGAAGCGTGAGCATCATGGATCTCGCTGAAGCGGTGGGTCGGGGGGTTTGGCGGCGGGCGGGACGGGTCCCGGCCGCCGGATGGTCGGGTCAGACGGGGACGGGGTCGCCGAGGAGGCGGCCGAGGCAGCGGCGAGCCGAGATCACGAGCGGGTCGACGGTCCGGGTGCCGGCAATCTCGGTGGTCGTCACCGCCAACGACAGCTCGGTGCACCCGAGGATGACCGTGTCGACCCCTTCGGTTCGCCGGAGGTCCTCGACAATGCCCTCGAGGCGACGCCGGGCTTCGGCGTGGACCGCCCAGCCGGTGGCCTTGATGCCGTAACGGGGATCGAAGATGGTGGCGTCGATCCGGGCCTGGAGGGCGGCGTCGGGGACGACCAGGGCACACCCGGCCCCGGCCACCTCGGATCGGAACAGCCCGGAGGCGGCGGTGGCACCGGTGCCGAGCAGGGCGACGCGGGCGGCCTCCCCCACCAGGGCCCGGTTGGCCAGCTCGACCTCGAGGGCTTCGTGGATGCTGAGCAGCTCGAGGGGGGAGCGCTCCCGGATCTCGTCGAACCAGATGTGGGCCGAGTTGCAGGCCATGATCCCGAACGTGGCGCCGGCCGCCCGGAGCCGTTCGGCGGTGCCGACGATCTCGTCGACGGGCGATCGGCCGCCGTGGAGGTGGGCCTGGAGCCGGTCGGGGATGGCCGGATTGGAGAACAGCACCACCCGGGGGTGGTCGGCGTCGCCGGTGGCGTCGGTGTGGAGATCGATCAGCCGTTGGAGGAAGAGGCACCCGGCGGCCGGTCCCATGCCGCCGATGATTCCCAGCGTCTCGTTGCGCTCGGTCGCCACGTCCTCGGTCTCCTTGTCGGCGGGAACGGACCGTTCTGGGCTACTCCGACCAACTCGATCCTTGTCGATGAACGTAGTGACTTCTCGCTGACATTGCGGATACGTTACGAAAGTGTTCGTAGCCCGTTCACACCTGCCAGGTACCGTTCATGGACCGTTCACGGGGGCCTGTCGGGCTCCGTCTCGCGCCGGTCGGGGCGATGTGGTCAGAGCCGAGCGAGCAGCTCGGCCTTCTTGGCGCTGAACTCGGCGTCGTCGAGCACGCCCCGGGCGTGGAGGTCGCCGAGGCGCTCGATCGTGGCCAGGATCGCTTCCCGCTCGGCGTCGGGAGCGCCCGCCGGGTCCGGCTGATCGGGCGACGGGGTCACGGGTGATGCGGGGGCCGGCTGCTCGGCGGCCACCGGGTGCCCGTTGCGTGACACGACCGGCAGCGACGCCAGGTCGACCGCGCCGAACTGGCTGGTGAACTGGATCGACGAGCCACCGCCCTGTTGCTGCCCGAAGCCACCGATCTGGTGATCGCCGGTGTCGTACACCCAGACCTCCGATCCGGTCTGGACGGCGAGACGACGCTCGGCGGCGAAGTAGGCGTAGCGGACGTTGTTCTGCTGGCCGGTCGCCGACGGCGCACCCAACTCGGCCGGCCAGAACTCCGCGCCGGGCTGGGGGACGAACAGCGCCGCCGGTCCGGACGGGCCGACCATCGGGCCGTCGCCCTGACTCTGGGACTGGTGGCTCCCGCTACGGGCCAGGTCCGGTTGACTCTGGAGGAGCGCCGACAGGTCGTTGCACAGCGAGTCGACCCGGCTCTTCATGGCGTGATCGAACAGGTCGCCGACCATGATCATCCCACCCTGCATCCACTGACCACCACCACCGAACTCGGGGTGATTGAACTGGGCCATGGTCCCCTGCCCGCCGAGCACGGCGAGCAGCATGTGGGTCACGGCGTCGGAGCTGAAGCCGTGCCGGGCGGCGAAGTCGTCGACGGCGCGCTGGCCCTGAGGGGTGAGCTGCATGCTTCTTCTGTACCACGCGACGACGGGGACTCGTCGGGTGAGTGACGTCGGTCGCCCCGACGGCGGGCGACGACCAGGTGGTAGGCGGTCACCGAACCGACCACGACCACCGTGGCGATCGGTACCCGGGCGTCGTCGACCGAGGCTCGGCCGATCGCCCCGTCGAGCACGTCCTCCAGGACGACGGTCAACGCGACGAGCATCGCCACGACCGTGGCGACCACCCCGACCCCGATCACGGCGATCAGATAGAACCGGTGGAGGACCGTGGCGGCCTCCAACCGGTCGCCGGTCCGGGCCCGCCGGTCGATGGCCGCCCACGACCACACCCAGATCGGCCCGCCGACCGCGACCATGGCGACCCCGGCGATGATCGTGTTGACCCGATCGTCGGTGGCCAACGACCCGGCGAGGGTCGTGGTCGCTCCGACGACGGCGGCGCCCAGCCCAGCCGCCGCCAGGAGGTACCCGTAGATCCGCTCCGGCAACCCCGGCGGTGCCGACGCGGCGGGCCGGGTTCGGTCGGCGGTCGCCCGATCGGGGTCGGTCGCCTCCGTCGGCGGGCGGGGCTCGGAGCGGACCACGGCCCGGTGGTAGGCCCAGATGACGAGACCGGCGGCGATGGCGCCGCCCATCGACGGGGTGAACCGGAAGTGCTCGGCGGCGTCGATGGCCGACGGATCACCGACCAGCCAGACCCCGATCTCGTTGAGCAGCAACGACAGCGCCACCATGGCGATCACCAGCGGAACCAACGCCCCGAGGGGCACGGCGGTGACCTGCCACAGGTCGGTGCGAGGCCAGCGGCGGTAGCGGGCCAGCCAGTGCCACGCCCACGCACCGCCACCCACGATGGTCAGGGCGACGGCGTCGGTCAGGGCGGGCCCGGTGGTCCCGTGGGTGGCGTCGACGAGGGCGAACAACGCGTCGAGGGCCCCGGTGACCAGTCCGAACACCCCGATCCCGAGCGGGACGAGCCCGATGATCGTCGCCGTCGCCAGGTGGAGCTCACCCTCGATCCCGATCCGACCCCGGAGGGCGAACCAGTGGAGGGCCCACGCCGCCGACCAGATCACGGCGGCCACCGCGGCGTCGGCCGGCAGGTCGGACGTGGAGGAGGCGAACCGGTCCAGCAGCTCGGCGATGGTCGAGGTCCACTCGACGATCGCTCCGGCCAGGGTCGTGGCCAACGCCAGATCGAGGTACCGGGACCATGCCCACCGTCGAGCCGGGGTCCACCTCGCCGCCGAATGGAGCCCGAGCACGAGGGTGAGGGCGAACACCGGGGTCCCGACGATCACGAAGGCCAGCGCCCGGGCGAGGACGAGGTTGCTGTCGCCGTCGTCCGGTTCGATCAACTCCTGGGCGACGGTGACCGCCCCGGCGACCGTCGCCCACAACGCCCCGTAGAGAACGGCGAAGCGGAACAGCTCCCGGACCGTGGCCACCGACCGCTCCCCACCGGTGCCGGGTCCCAGCCAGCGGGCGGCGACGGCGACCACGACGACCGCGGCGCTGACCAGGATGGCGACGACGAGGCCGGCCGTCATCGTCCCCTCACCGGCCCGGGGCGTCCGGACCCGACGGGCCGGAGCGAGCCGGCGCTCCGGTCACCAGGCGGCCGAACTGGGTCAGGAACCCGATCGCGGTGCCGATCACGGCGACCCACAGCACGATCCGTACCAGGAGCTCCCACGGGCCATCCCACCGGGAGAAGTCGAACGGGAACACCTGGAGCACCGCCACCGTGGCGATGAACGAGGCGGCGAGCGACACCATCTCCCCGACCCGGCGGAACCACAGCGGGTCATGGACGAGGTAGGCGACGTACACCACGACGGCGACGACGATCGAGGCCGACATCACCCCCTGGACCCGGGTGACGTCGTCGGTGAGGAACGGGAGGTCCCAGTCGTCGAGCCGGCGCACCAGGTACAGGACGACGAGGTTGACGACGATCGCCACCAGGTAGCCGAACCTGCGGCCGATTCCCTCGACGTCGATCGGCGGATGGGTCGGTGCGTGGTCGGTGGTCATGGCCGGCCTCCTTTCGACGGGTGCGGGCCCGGCGGCCTCCCCTCCACCCAAGCCGGGATCGCGCCGTCGGCCTAGGGGACGAGGTCACAATCGCGGTCCGGGCTCGCCTGGGCCGGCCGGAGCCGGAGGCGTAGCATCGGGGACGTGATCACCGACGAGACCATCGAGCGGTACCGGGCCGACGGTGCCGTCGTCATCCGGGGCCTGGTCGACGACGCCTGGCGGGACCGGCTGGCGGCGGCCATCGAGCGCGACATCGCCCGGCCCGGCCCCTTCGACCACAGCTACGACGTGGCCGGCGGCCGGTTCCACGGCAACCTCCGGATCTGGGAGCACGATCCCGACTTCGCCGAGTTCTGCCTGCGGGGCCCGGCGGTCGACGTGGCCCGGCGCATCGTCGGGGCGTCCCGTCTCAACCTCCTCTACGACCAGTTGTTCGTGAAGGAGGCCGGCGCCGATCATCCGACGCGGTGGCACAACGACCAGCCGTACTGGCCGGTCAGCGGGCGGGACGTCGTGTCGGTGTGGGTCGCCCTCGACCACACCGATGCCGGCAACGGCCGCCTCGAGTTCGTCCGGGGATCCCACGCCTGGGACCGCTGGTTCCAGCCCGAGGCCTTCGGCCCCAACCGAGGGGCTAGCGCCTACGCCCGGAACCCCGACTACGAGATCATCCCCGACATCGAAGCCGATCGCGACGCCTACGACATCGTCACCTGGGACCTCGACCCGGGCGATGTCTACGTGTTCAGCGCCATGACGCTCCACTACGCCGGCGGCAACGCCACCGACGCTCGACGCCGCCGGGGCTACACCGTCCGGTATTGCGGCGACGACGCCCGCTACGACCCCCGGATCGGGGTCAGCGGCCCCCTGCTGATCGACGGCCTGGAGGCCGGCGCCCGGCTCGATTCCGAGCAGTGCCCGGTCGTCTACCCGGCGCCGTCCTGATCCGGAGCGGGGGCCGGCGAGCCCGGGCCGGTCGGGGCGACCGGTAGCGACTCGAGCCAGACCGCGGCGTCGGCGCGGGATCTGACCACCACCACCTCGGCGTGATCCCAGGAGCCATCGGCCATACGGGCCCGGTACCGCTGCCGGTACTCGTCGTGCTTGACCCACGACCAGCGGATGACGTTGCGCTCCGGGTCCCACCGGTAGAAGTTGGTGAGCGGCTCCCGGTTGCCGTTCCACAGCTCCGCCCGGGTGATGGCCCGTCGGACCGTTCGGGTGATCACCTGCCGCATGACCCTCGCCCGGGGCAGGTCGAACACCACGATCGTTTCGGCCCGACCACGGACGATGTCGCCGACCGACGAGTCGTAGTTGCCATCGACGACCCAGTCCTCGACCTCGTCGAGCGTGGCGATCATCTCGCTGCGGAGGAGGTCCCGGTCCTTCGGGGTCCAGCCCGGCTGGTGGAACAGGGCGTCGATCTCGACGTGGTGGGCCCCGGTGCGTTCGACCACCCGTCGGGCCAGCGTCGTCTTCCCGCTCCCCGAGTTCCCGACGATGGCGATCCGCACCCACCCCATCGTAGGGGCCGGCGATCCCCGCCTCGGCCCGATCGTCGTGGCACCCTCGGAGGGTGAGCGAGACGTGGTTCGAGGTGGTGGTCGAGATCCCCAAGGGATCTCGCAACAAGTACGAGATCGATCACGAGACCGGGGCGGTGTGGCTCGACCGGCACCTGTTCACCGCCATGGCCTACCCGGCCGACTACGGCTTCGTGCCCCACACCCTCGCCGAGGACGGCGACCCGCTCGACGTGCTCGTCCTGCTCGACGAGCCGACGGTGCCGGGGTGCCACATCCGGGCCCGGGCGATCGGCATCTTCTGGATGCGGGACGAGGCCGGACCCGACGCCAAGCTCCTGGCCGTGCCGGACGGCGATCCCCGATGGGACCGGATCCAGGACCGCCACGATGTTCCCGAGCACCTCCTGGCCGAGATCGGCCACTTCTTCGAGGTGTACAAGGCGCTCGAACCGTCGAAGACGACCGAGGTCGGGAGCTGGGGGGATCGGGCCGAGGCGCTGACCGAGCTCGAGGCCGCCCGACGCCGCTACGTCCCCTGAACGGCGGCCAGACGGTTCGGGCATCGGGCGTTCCCGGCCGGCACTACGATGACCCGGGTGTCGTCACCGTCGGGCCCTCGGGCCGAGCGCTTCCGTTACACCGGCTACGAATGGGATCGGGCCGAGCGTCGGCTGCTGTGCCACTACGCCCTCGACGAGACGACCTTCACCGAGCGGATCACGTTCCACCCCTCGGTCGACGAGCCGATCGACGACGAGGCGGTCGAGCGGGCCCGGTGGCTCCTCTACCTCCTGGCCGGGGTGTCGTACTACAAGGCCGGGGCGCCGCCGGTCATCGCCGTCGAGGCCGGCGGCCTGACGCCGACCGAGCGGAAGCTCCTCGACGCCTTCTACCTCGACGGGCTCGGTGAGTTCGCCTTCCAGAACGGGCTCGACCTCTCGGGGGTGACCATCGAGGCCGACGACCGGGCCCCCACCCCGGCCGTCGGTGAACCCGACCTGGCCCGGGCCCTCATCCCGTTCGGCGGAGGCCTCGACTCGATCGTGACCGTCGAGGGCATCCGTCGGGGCATCGACGACGGGGCGCTGTTCGTCGTGTCCCGGGAAGGCGACCGGTTCGACGCCATCGAGGTCGCCATCGAGGTCACCGGCCTGCCGGTGGTCCGGGCCGAGCGGCAGCTCGACGACAAGATCCTCCGGTCCCGGGAGCTCGGCTACCTCAACGGTCACGTCCCCGTGACCGGCATCATCTCGGCCATCGCGGTGACGGCCGCGCTCCTCGACGGCCGGGGTGCCGTCGTGCTGTCGAACGAGTGGTCGGCGGGGTCGGGCAACACCACGGCCGGGGGCCGGGAGGTCAACCACCAGTGGTCGAAGACCCTGGCCTTCGAGGACCTTTTCCGGGCCGCCCTGGCCGAGGGGGTACCCCGGGGCGTCGAGTACTACTCGTGGCTCCGCCCATGGAGCGAGCTGTGGGTGGCCAACCGGTTCGCGTCGCTCGGGGAGTACCACCATCGCTTCCGGAGCTGTAACCGGGCCTTCCACATCAACCGGGCCGACCGGCTCGACCACTGGTGCGGCGTGTGCGACAAGTGCGTGTTCATCGATTTGATCCTGGCCCCCTTCCTCCCTCGGACGGCGTTGGCCGCGGTGTTCGACGGCCCCGAGCCCCTCGACAATCCGGACCTGCTCGACTCGTTCCGGACCCTGTGCGGGCTCTCGGGTGAGATCAAGCCGTTCGAGTGCGTCGGCGATGTCGACGAGTGCCGGGTGGCGGCGCTGCTGGCCCATGCCCGAGCGGACCGGGCCGGCACGCCGACCCTCGACCGGCTGGTGGCGGAGATTCGACCGCTGACCGGCGACGCCGACCCCGAGGATCTGGCCCGCCAGCTCTCCCGCCCCCTCGGCGAGCATCGGATCCCCGACCGCCATGCGCCCGACGATCTCCTGGTCTGACCTCCGCCGGGCCCCGGTGGCGGTCTGGGGCCTGGGCACCGAAGGTCGGGCCAACCTCCGCAAGCTCCGCTCGATCGGCGTCGAGCCGATCATCGTCGACGACGCCCCGGACCGGATCACCGACGAGTCGGCGCTGCCCACCGACGGGCCGGGGCTGGAGGCGATGGCCCGGTGCGCCGCGGTGGTCAAGACGCCGGGCATCAGCCGCCGCCGAGCCGAGGTGGAAGAGCTGGCGACGGCTGGGGTGCCGGTCGTCGGAGGGCTCGGACTCTGGCTCCAGGAAGCCGACCGGAGCCGGGTGCTGTGCGTCACCGGCACCAAGGGCAAGAGCACCGCCACCTCGATCGCCGCCCATCTGGGTCGGGGGCTCGGCCTCCGGGTGTTCGCCGGTGGCAACCTCGGGGCGCCACCGTGGGATCCCGACACCGAGGAGGCCGCCGAGGCCGACCTGTGGGTGATCGAGACCTCCAGCTACCAGGCCACCGACGTCGCCTCGACGCCGCCGGTGGTGGCCGTGACCTCGTTGTTCCCCGACCACCTGCCGTGGCACGGCGGCGAGGAGCGGTACTACGCCGACAAGCTCTCGCTGTGCTCCCAGCCCGGCGCCGAGCTCACCGTGGCCGCGTCCACCAGCCCCCTGCTGGTCGAGCGACGGTCGCTGCTCGGCCCCGAGGTTCGGTGGATCTCGCCCGACACCTGGCCGCCGGACTGGGCCGAGCCGCTCGCCCTGCTGGGGCCCCACAACGTGGTCAACGCCGGGATCGCCCGGGCCTGCCTGGAGGCGATGGACGTTCCCGGTGCCGACGATCCCGACGCGCTGATGGCCGCCGCGGCCGGGTTCGGTGCCCTGGAGAGCCGGCTCGAACCGGCCGGCTCGCTCGATGGGGTGGTCTTCGTCGACGACAGCCTCTCGACCAACGTGTTGCCGACCCTGGCCGCCGTCGAGTCGTTCGCCGGTCGACGTATCGCCCTCATCGCCGGGGGATTCGACCGCGACATCGACTACGAGCCCCTGGCCGTCGGGCTCGCCCAGCGGGCCGACCCGACCCTGGTGCTGACCGTCTACACCACCGGCCCCCGTATCCAGCGGGCCATCGAAGCAAACCCGGGCCCGACGGTCGAGGCCACTCCGTGCGAGGACCTCACCGAGGCCGTCGCCCGGGGGTGGGAATGGGCCCGACCAGACGGCGTCGTCCTCCTGTCGCCGGCCGCCGCCAGCTTCGACGCCTTCGCCGACTACCGGGACCGGGCCCGGGCGTTCCGCGACGCCGTCGCCGCCCTGACCGGCCGTCCGCCCGCCTGAACGCACGGGCACCGGCAGAGGTCGGCGTCGCTCCCCCGACGGCCCGAGACCGGATCGGGCCCGGCCTTCGGCGTCCTGACCGTGGACGTCACCGGGTTGGCCGACGCTTCGACCGCTTCCCGGACCGAGGGCCGTTGCTCCGGCTACCCCGATCGGGTGTCGGCGATGGTCTGCAGGCCGTCGAGGATGAGGTCGAGCCCGAACTCGAACGACGATCCGAAGCTGTAGCCGGGCTGGACCACGACGGCCCGGGTGAACTCGACGAGGTTGGGGTAGACGTCGGCCGGCATGGCCTCGATCAGATCGTCGGCCAGGTCGGCGATGCCCTCGCCACCTCCGAACGGCAATGAGGCCTCCTGGAGGGCGAAGCCGTACACGTAGCTGTCGATGATGGCGTAGGCGTGGGCCACCAGATCGATCGGGAGCCCCCGTCGGAAGCACCCCAGCATCGCGTCGTGGTGGCCGAGCGAGGCCGGCCCCGGTGTCGTCCGACCCTCGAGGTAGGGCGGGGCCCACGGATGGCGGTTCAGCACCTCCCGGGCCGACTGGCAGCGGATCCGGACCGCAGCCCGCCAGTCGAGATCGTCGGGCGGGAGGTCGATCTCGCCGAAGACCAGGTCGACGATGCCGTCGATGATCTCCTCCTTGCTCGGGACGTGGTGGTAGATCGACATCGGCTTGACCTCGAGCACGTCGGCCAGTTTCCGCATGGTGAAGGCCTCGACCCCGATCTGGTCGGCCAGCTCCAGGGCCCCGGCGAGGACCCGGGCCCGGGTGAGGCGGGGGCGTCGGGCGGTCTCGGATCGTTCGGTGGTCATGGCCCTCCCGGCGAGGTGGTGACGATGGCCACCAGCGGTGACCCTTGACGGATCGTACTTAGTACGTCTAGCGTCAGCAACGACCGTACAAAGTACGAACAGCACGACGAAACCGCGTGAACGGAGAACCCGATGTCTGCAAGCTCCCGCTCATCCACCACCCCGACCGATCAGCCGCCGCCCGACCCGGTGCCGGCCACGATGCGAGCGGTCGTCCAGGACCGGTACGGCTCGGTCGACACCCTGTCGATGGCCGAGGTCGCCGTACCGACCGCCGCCGCCGACGAGGTCCTCGTCGAGGTCCACGCCGCCGGCGTCGACCGGGGTACCCACCACCTGATGACCGGCACCCCCTACCTGATGCGGGTGATCGGGTTCGGGGTGACCCGACCCAAGCAAGCGGTTCCCGGTCTCGACGTCGCCGGCCGGGTCGTGGCCGTCGGCGACGAGGTCACCCGGTTCGCCGTCGGCGACGAGGTCTTCGGGGTGGCTCGGGGCAGCTTCGCCGAGTACGCCGTGGCGGCGGAGCGGAAGCTGAGCCACAAGCCAGCCACGTCCTCGTTCGTCGAGGCGGCCGTGGTCGCCGTCTCCGGGATGACCGCCCTCCAGGGCCTGACCGAGGTCGGCACGATCACCGCCGGCCAGCGGGTGCTGGTGATCGGAGCGTCGGGCGGGGTGGGCAGCTTCGCCGTCCAGTTGGCGGTGGCCGAGGGGGCGTCGGTCACCGGGGTGGCCAGCGCAGCCAAGGCCGACCTGGTCCGCCGGCTCGGGGCGGCCGAGGTGATCGACTACGCCGCCGGCGACTACCTCGACGGCAGCCGGACCTGGGACCTGATCCTCGACATCGGTGGCCGGAACCCGGTCCGCCACCTCCGCCGGGCCCTGACGCCGACCGGCACGCTGGTGCTGGTCGGCGGTGAAGGCGGGGAGCAGCTCACCGGCGGGATGGGCCGGGCGCTGGGAGCCATCGCCCTCTCCCCCTTCGTGTCACAGCGGCTCCGGATGTTCGTCAGTACCGAACACCACCGGTACCTCGACCGGCTGGCCGAGCACCTGACCGATGGCTCGGTCGTGCCGGCCGTCGGCGGCCGCTACGGGCTCGACGAGGTACCCCGAGCGATCGACGACCTGGCCTCCGGCCGGGCGGCCGGCAAGTCGGTCATCGTCGTGCGGGAGGACCAGCCGTGACCTCGATCCGAACCGGAGCCATCGTGGCCGGGGTCGGCTACGTGGCCATCTTCGCCCTGGCATTCTTCGCCAACTTCGCGGTTCGGGAGCGGCTGGTGGTGGTCGACGACCCGGCGGCCACCGTCGACAACCTCTCGGCGTCGTTGGGCCTGTTCCGGTGGGGGATGGTGGCGTTCCTCGCCGTCTTCGTCATCGACGTCGTCGTGGCCTGGGCCCTCCACGTGGTCTTCCGGGAGGCCGACCGGGACCTGTCGCTGGTCGCCGCCTGGTCTCGCCTGACCTACACGGTGCTGTTGGGGGTGGCGCTGGTGTTCTTCTTCGAGGTCCTGACCCTTCTCGGTCCGTCCTCGAACCTGGTCGAGCTCGACCCGGCCCTGATCCAGGCCCAGGTGATGGTGGCGGTCGAGACCTTCGACGCCGCCTGGTTGATCGGGTTGGCCGTGTTCGGCCTGCACCTGGTGGTGCTCGGCGCCCTGATCGTCCGGTCCCGGATCGCCCCCCGAGCGATGGGATGGCTCCTGATGGCGGCCGGCGTGGCCTACGTCGTCGACACCGTGGCCCACATCGTCGTACCCGACTACGACGCCTACGCCGACGCGTTCCTGGCCCTGGTGGCGGTGCCGTCGATCATCGGCGAAGGCTGGCTGGGGCTATGGCTGCTCCTACGGGCCGGCGTCCGACCGGCGTCGACCGAGGCGAGACAGCTCGAGGAGTTCTCCCGGCCGTCTCCAAGCCCGGCGGGCCTCGGCGTTCGACACTGAGGTCATCGGAACAGCCCCGCTCTCACCGAGGCGGCATGATCCAGGGCTGCCGTCTCCGACGAGCCGCCACCGACCACGCCATCGACTCCGCCCCGACCGGTCGCCCGGTGTCGGGGCGGAGCGGCGCGTCTCAGATCCGCTCGATGAGGGTGCCGGTCCCCAGGCCGCCACCGCAGCACATCGTCACGACGCCGTACCGACCGCCGGTCCGCTGCAGCTCGTGGACGGCCTTGGTGGTGAGGAAGCAGCCGGTCCCGCCGAGCGGGTGGCCGAGCGAGATGGCCCCGCCGTTGGGGTTGACCCGCTCCATGTCGGGGCTCAGCTGCTGGGCCCAGGCCAGGACGACCGAGGCGAAGGCCTCGTTGATCTCGAACACGTCGATGTCGTCGACGGTCAGGCCCTGACGATCGAGGACACGCTGGGTGGCCGGGATCGGCCCCTCGAGCATCAGTTCCGGATCGCAGCCGACCAGGGCGGTCTGGAGGACCCGGGCCATCGGCGTGACGCCGAGCTCGGCCGCCTTCTCGGCGCTCATGAGCAGCACCGCGCTGGCACCGTCGGCGATCTGGGACGACGAACCGGCGGTGTGGACCCCGTCCTCGCGGGCGACCGGCTTGAGCTTTGCCAGCAGTTCGAGGCTGGTCTCCCGGGGGATCTCGTCCCGGGTGGCCGTTGCCATCTCGCCGGTCTTCTTGCCGTCGTCCCCGATGACCGGCGCGTCGACCGGGATGATCTGGGTCTCGAAGCGCCCCTCGGCGATCGCCTGGGCCGCCAGCTCCTGGGACCGCAGCCCGAAGCGGTCGGTGTCGTCCCGGGTGAGGCCGTACTTGTCGGCGATCCGCTCGGCACCCTCGAACTGGCTGGTGAACTCGAAGTGCTCGAAGTAGCTCCGGCTGACCGGCTTGCCGAACCCGGCCTGGGCGCCCGCCACCGCGTCGGACCCGATCGGCAGGGTGCTCATCGACTCGACACCACACGCCAGGACGACATCCTCGACCCCGGCGGCGATCAGGGAGTGGGCCGTGTTGACGGCATGCTGGGACGATCCGCACTGGGCGTCGACCGTGGTGGCCGCCACCTCCTCAGCGCCGCCGTGGCTGAGCCACGCCGTCCGGGTGATGTTCATCGCCTGGGCGCCGACCTTGTTGATGCACCCGCCGACGACCTGATCGACCTGGGACGAGGCGATCCCGGCCCGCTTGAGGACCTCCATCATCACCGGACCGAGGATGTCGGCCGGGTGGGCCGTCGACAGGCCCCCGTCCCGCTTCCCGATCGGGGAGCGTCCGGCCTCGACGATGACGACCTCGGTCATGGTGTGTCTCCTCAGATCTCCTGGCCCCGCCGGCTCCCGGGGGGGCACACCTCTACCGCCCAGCTCGGGCCAGGCCCACAGTAGTGACCGTTCCCGGCGCCTCTCCAATGGAGGCGACCGCGGGCTCAGCCGGTGGGCCGGGTCGAGGCGTAGCCCCGCCGCATGAAGTCGCGGAGGTAGTCGCGGTAGACGAGGGGCTCGTAGCGCTTCGGGTGGGCGTCGTCGACGCAGCTCGGCACCGGGTCGATCACCGTGTCGACCCGCGGATCGAAGAAGAACGGGATGGCGTACCGGTCGACCGGCGCGTCGTTGCGAGCCCGGTGACGGGTCGAGCGGAACCGATCGTTGGTCCACCGGCGGAGCATGTCGCCGGCGTTGACGACGAACGACTCGGGCTCCTGGTCGACGGCGAACCACCGCCCGTCGGGGGCCTGGATCTCGAGGCCGGCCACCGGGTTCGACGGCAACATCGTCATGTACCCGGCATCGCTGTGGGGATCGATCCCCCACTGGCCGGCTGCGGCGGCCACCGGCGGGTAGTGGGTCATCCGGAGGGTGGCGAGGGCCGGATCGAAGAACCGGTCGAAGTAGGCCGACGGCATCCCGGCCGCCCGTGCGTACAGCGGGAGGAGGGCGTGGCCCAGCCGGTCCATCGTCCGGTAGTAGTCGGTGACGGCCTCGGCGAAGCCGTCGAGCAGCCCGTCGGCCGGGAACCGGTTGCGGGGCGATCCCGGGCGACCCATGAAGAACGCGGCGTTGAGGGCCGGGAGCTCGCCCTGCTGGGCACCGCCGAGGGGGATGTACCCCATCGTGGCCGGGCCCATGGTGTGGGCGGTCTTGGCTTCGAGGGGAAGCTGGTGGTAGCGCTCGGCCCACCGGTAGATCGACCGGACCTCGTCCCAATCGACGCCGTGGCCGACGATCGACAGGAACCCGACCTCTCGGAGCGCCTCGGCAACCTGGTGGGCCGCCCGCTCGCTCTCGGCCGGATCGCCGGCCAGATGTCCCGTCAGGTCGACGACCGGCAACGCGGTGCCCTCGCCCGGCGCCTCCGGGTCCGCCGCCACGGATGGGTCGGAGACCGGTGAGTGCCGGAGTTGGTCGACCATCGCTCCATCGTGGCCCAGTACCGACCGTCGCTGCGAGACTGGGGCCATGGCCAAGCCGGAGCCGCCCGAGCCGGGACTGCCGATCAAGCTCGCCCCATGTTCGAACGGGGAGATCGCCCCACCGCCCCCGTCGCCACTGGCCCGGGAGGTCGCCCGCCGGACCGAGGCGGTCGTCGACGCCAAGGCCCGCCGGCTCGGAATCAGTCGCCGGGAGTTCCTGCGGTCGTCGATGGGAGCGGCCACGATGTTGGCCGTCCTCGCCGCCTGTACCCGGGAGTCGGGGCAGACCGGCGGCCGGTTCGACGTCGATCCGTCGACCACCGGTGACCGGTCGGCGACCACGGCGCCCCCCGAAGCCGACTCGGCGTCGACGATGGAGCCCGATGCCGCCGAGGAGGCCGTCGGCCCGCTCGATGCCGAGGTCATCGTCGACGTCCAGAACCACCTGCTCGAGTACCCCGACGACTCGCCGGCGACCGCCCCCGGGTTCGGGCAGTCGTCATGCGGCGAGGCCGACCCCCGAGACTGCTACGGCATCGACCACTTCCTGGAGTTGGTGTTCGTCGAGAGCGACACCCACCTCGCGATGCTGTCGGCGATCCCGTTCGGTGACGGGGCCCTGTCGCCCGAGGTCATGATCGCCACCATCGAGGCCGCCGATCGCCTCGGGTGCGCCGACCGGGTCGTCATGCAGGGGGAGGCGTTCCCCACCTCGTCGGGGATCGAGGCCATGGCCGAGGTGGCCGCCGAGTATCCGATCCGGGCGTTCAAGACCTACACCCACGCCGGCGGCCCACCGTGGCGGCTCGACGACGACCTCGGCGACCGGTTCTTCGCCCAGGTCGAGGCGGTCGGGGTACCGATCGTCGCGGTCCACAAGGGCCTGTCGGGCAACGACCCGGCCTCGTCGCCGGTCGACGTCGGCCCGGCGGCCGCCCGCCACCCCGATGTCGACATCCTCGTCTACCACTCGGCGTACGAGACGGGGACGATCGAGGGCCCGTACGACCCCGCCGTCGACGTCGGGGTCAACCGGCTGATCAGGTCGGTGCTCGACGCCGGCCTCGGCGGCCCGACCGGCGCCGGCCGGACGGCCGGGAACGTCTACGCCGAGCTGGGATCGACGTGGCGCAACCTGATGGCCCGGCCCGACGAGGCGGCCCACGTGCTCGGCAAGCTCCTGGTCCACCTCGGCGAGGACAACATCCTGTGGGGAACCGACTCGATCTGGTACGGGTCACCCCAGGACCAGATCCAGGCGTTCCGGACGTTCCAGATCTCGGCCGAGTTCCAGGAGCGGTTCGGGTACCCGGCGCTGACCGACGAGATCAAGCGCAAGATCCTGGGGTGGAACGCGGCCCGGTTGTTCGACGTCGACCCCACGGCCATCGCCTGCCGCATCGACCGCGACGCGCTGCTCGCCGAACGGCGGGAGCGCCGCTCGACCTTCCACACCCACGCCGAGGCGGGGGCCCGAGCGTTCCGCCGGGGAGGCCACTGACCGGCGATCGTCACCGGCACCGCGAACCCAGCGGGGACGGCGGGGACGTCGGGGGCGGCGGTCGGGTCAGGCGAGCGGATCGATCGCACCGCCGATGATGGCGGCCGTGAGCTCGTCGACCCGTTCCTGCAACCCGCCGCCAGGCCACAGGGCGTCGTTGGTCTCGATGGCCAACCCGCCGTTGGCCAGGTCGAGCGTCAGAGCACGACCGTCGAGGATGCCGGCGTCGAGATCGGCGATCAGCGCGTCGATCACCACCTCCCACCGGTACACCTGGGAGGCGACGACCGTCCCGGGCGCAGCGGGACCCTGATCGACCTGGTTGCCGAGCCAGAGGCTGCCACCGTCGGCCGCGGCGGCCATGGCCGGGCCGAGCTCGTTGCCCTGCCCGGTCACGACGTCGGCGCCGGCGATCACCGCGTCCTCGGTCAGGTCGAGGGATGCCGCCGGATCGGCCAGCGATCCGGTGAAGGCGACGATCACCTCGACGTCGGGGCGCTCGGCGACGACGCCGGCCCGGAACCCCTCGATGTAGCGGCCCGACGTCCCGACCTGGACCGATCCGACGGCCGCCACGACGTCGGTGGTGGTCAACCGAGCCGCCACCGCCCCGAGCACGTACCCGCCCTCCTCGGCCCGGATGGCATAGGTGTACACGTTGGGGAGAGACGGTTCGTCGTCGACGGTGCCGACGGCGAACGCGACCTCGGGGTGGTCCCGAGCGATCGTCACCACGTCATCGGCGAAGACCGCCGAGTGGGCGATCACGAGGTCGGCCCCGGCATCGACCGCCGCCTCCAGCCGGGCGGTCACCGAGTCCCGGTCGATCTGCTCGTCGATCCGCACGTCGACCGAAGGCCGATCGCCGGCGACGACGGCCAGCCCGTCGGCCATGCTCTGGGAGAACGCCAGGTCGTCGACTCGGCCGGGCAGGATCACGGCGACCGTCAACGGCCCGGATCCACCCGCTGGCTGCGGGGCGGTCACCGATGAGGTCAACCCTTCGGCGTCGCCCTCCGTGCCGGGGGCCGAGAAATCGGCCTCGGCACTCGCGCCGCCCTCTTCGGATGGTCCGATCTCAGCGGTGGTGGCATCGTCGGGCCCGTCGTCGGAACCGAGGAGCGTCGAGCCGAGCAGCCACCCGAGGAGCCAGGCGATCACGAAGCAGGCGACCACCAGAACCGCGATGAGGAGCAACGTCCGCCTCCGGGGACGACTGCGGCCCTCGCCGCCGACCCCGGTGGGGGAGGCCGCCGGGGGAGACCCGCCGACCGCCTGCCCGCCCGGCGCCCCGTCGGGCACCGGTAGCTTGCCGAACGGCGGCGGCCACACCTCCGGTCCGGGGATCGGGGGCACCGGCGGTACCGGGGAGGGCATCGGGGGAACGGGCGCCGGCCGAAGGTCGACTGGCACCACGGCCTCCACCGTGATGTCGTCGTCGATCACGTCATCGGCGTTGAGGGCCCCGCCACCGTCGAAGCCCTCCGATGGCTCCTCCTCGAACCGGTCAGCCTCGTGGTCATCGCCGGCGTAGAACTCCGCCAGCTCGTACTCATCGCCGGCGTAGAATCCCGCCAGCTCGTGGTCATCCCCGGCGTAGAACCCCGCCGCATCGTGGTCATCGCCGGCCCCGTCCAGCCCATCGTCGGCTGCGACGCCGTCCTCGTCGTCCAGTCGTTCGCCCACCTCGCCGTCGCCCACCTCGCCGTCGAGCGCCCCGTCGACGGCGGAAGGGTCCTCGGCGAGCGGGCCGGGCTCGCCGAGATCATCGTCGACCGGGAGGGCCGGTGCCAGGTCGCGCAGGACCCGGTCGAGGGCGTCGTCCGCCGCCTGTGAGCCGTCGAACTCCTCCTCGTCCACGCCGTCGTCGTCCCGACGGTCCTCCAGCTCGGCCAGGCGTTGACGGTTGCCCGTCAGTTGCTCGATGAGCGAGGCCCGCTCGGCTTCGGTCGACGCGGCGGCGATGGCTCGTCGGAGATCGACCTGTGCCGCGTGGAGGCTGAGCCACTCCGCGCCAAAGTCCTCGGGTCGAGATGCGGCTGACCCTGTCATAGCTCTCCTACCACCATCGGCCGGGGGTGAAGCTAGCCCACGACACCCGAGACGACAATGAGCGACACCACTCGCCTTCGCTGGCTCACCGCCCGCCCGGGGCCTACCGTTCAGCGAGGGACCGACGTCCGTTCCCGGACCGAACCACAAGGGGAACCGCGATGAAGACGAGAGCAGCCGTACTCCACGCCGTTGGCGAGCAGTGGAGTGTCGAGGAGATCGACATCGATCCGCCCGGTCCGGGCGAGGTGCTGGTGAAGACGGCCTACGCCGGGCTGTGCCACTCCGATGAGCACCTCGTCACCGGCGATCTCGTGCCACCCCAGGAGCTGCTCGACCTGCTCCCCGGTGGCACCATCTTCCCCCTCATCGGTGGCCACGAGGGCTCGGGGGTCGTCGTCGAGGTCGGACCGAACGTGACCAAGGTGGCGCCCGGCGACCACGTCTCCTGCTCGTTCGTCCCGGCGTGCGGCATCTGCCCACCGTGCGCCCAGGGCATGCAGAACCTGTGCGACCTCGGGGCCGGGACCTTCGGTGGCGGCATGATCACCGACGGCACGTTCCGGACCCACACCGCCGACGGCACCAACCTGGGGACGATGGCCAAGCTCGGCACGTTCGCCGAGCACATGGTCCTCGCCGACTCGTCGGTCATCAAAGTGGAGCCCGACCTCCCCCTCGATGTCGTGTGCCTGGTCAGCTGCGGGGTCGCCACCGGCTACGGGTCGGCCATCAACCGGGCCGAGATCCGGGCCGGCGACACGGTGGTCGTCGTCGGCTGCGGCGGCATCGGCTCCAACGCCGTCCAGGGAGCGGCCGCGGCCGGGGCGGCCAACGTCATCGCCGTCGACCCGGTGCCGTTCAAGCAGGAGAAGGCGATGGAGTTCGGGGCGACCCACGCCGTCGCCTCGATGGAGGAGGCCCTCCCCCTGGTCAACGAGCTGACCTGGGGGCGCATGGCCCACGCCACCATCCTGACCCCCGGCGTCCTCCACGGCGACCTGATCCAGCCGGCGATGAACCTGACCCGCAAGGGCGGCACGGTGGTGGCCACCGCCGTGGCTCCGATGTCCCAGGAGGACGTCAAGCTCGACCTGGCCATGTTCACCCTGTCCCAGAAGGAGCTCCGGGGGACGATCTTCGGGTCGGCGAGCCCCAACAACGCCATCCCCGAGCTCCTCATGCAGTACCGGCAGGGCAAGCTCAAGCTCGACGAGCTCATCACCGCCCGCTACCCGCTGGATGACATCAACCAGGGCTACCGGGACATGAACGACGGCAAGAACATCCGGGGCGTCATCGCCTTCGACTGACCCCGGACCCACCTACCACTGGATCTCGGCCCGGGTCGGCGGATCGGCCCCGGGCCGGGAGCAGGTGATGGCGGCGGCGCCCACCGCCCGGGTGCCGAATCGCTGCCAGTCGGCCAGGGTCACCCCGTCGAGGTTGCCCCGGTCGACCGCCGGGTGGCCGGTGAGGGACACCAGCAGCGCGGCCACGATCGTGTCGCCGGCCCCGACGGTGTCGACGACGTCGACCGGTGGGGCATCGACGCTGACCTCACCTCGGCCACAGAAGATGGTCAACCCCTCCGAGCCCCGGGTGACGACAACGGCCCCGATCCCCCGATCGATCAGCTCGTCGGCGACCGCCTCCGACGACCGACCGGGCCAGACCCAGTCGAGGTCCTCGTCCGACCCCTTGTAGAGGTCGGTCGAGACGAGCCACCGGTCATGGAAGTGATCCCACCGGTCCCGATCGTCGACCAACGACGGCCGGACGTTGGGGTCCAGCGAGACCAGCCCGTCGTGCCATTCGGCCAACGTCGCCAGCGTCTCGGCGGTCTTGCCCCGGAACAACCCGAGGGTTCCCCCGTGCACGATCCGCCTCGACGACCCGAGCAGCGTCGGGTCGACGTCGTCGAGCAGGGTGTCGGCGGTGCCTTCGCCCTCGAACCGGAACACCAGCTCGGGGGTGTGCTCCACGATCGCCCGGGCGGTCGGCGCGTCGACGGTGCTGCAGAGGCTCAGGTCGACACCGTTCGCCTCGAGGTGGTCCCGGATCATCCGGCCGTGGTCGTCGGTCGAGATGGCGCCGACGAACGCCGACCGACCGCCGAGGCGGGCGGCGGCGATCGCCACGTTCATCGGCCCGCCGCCGGGGACGGGGTCGGGGACGAGGTCGACCAGCGCCTCGCCGCCGCTCACGACGACCGGCCGGTGGTCCACCCGGGGGTCGCCGACGGTCAAGCGACCGCTGCCGTGCGCATCAGGCGCGCCGGCGCCAGCCATTCCCGCAACCAGCCGACGATCGGAACGGCGGCCGCGATGTGCAGCACGTTGAGCCAGTAGCCGGTCCGCCAATCGTCGGCGGCGACGAGGGCCATGATCCCGTAGAGGACCAGGCCGATCGCGGCGACGGTCAGGAACACCTGCTCGGGATCGGAGAACCGCTTGGCCACGAAGGCCAGCCCGACGCCGACCAACCCGCCGATGACGGTGGCGATGAGGGCACCGATGACCGGGATCTCCTCGACCTCCGACCCGCCGAACTGGGCGGCTCGGAGCGGCCCGCTCGCCCAGTCGGCGATCAGGAACGTGATCAGGACGAGCACGAGGGCGACGACGATGCCGATCGCCGCCGCTCGGATCAGTGAGATGGGTTGCATGGGGTTCTCCTTCGTTACCGACACCGGCAGGGGGCCAAGTCCACCACAGCTCGGTGACCGTCGCGTGAACGATAGACAGACAGTTCGCTGTCATCCTCGCTGGGTTGTCGAGCCCGGCCGGGCCGGGCAGAATTTTCGGCTCATGTCCAGCCCCGGCGGCCGCAGTCGCTCATCGCAACTCCGTCTCCGCCCGTGGCAACGGGAGGCGCTCGACCGCTACCTGGCGACCGCCCTCCCCGACTTCCTGGCCGTCGCCACCCCCGGTGCCGGCAAGACCCTGTTCGCCCTGACCGCGGCCCGTCTCACCCTGCCCCGCCTCGGCGGCCGGTTGGTCGTCGTCGCACCGACGACCCACCTCAAGCAGCAGTGGGCGGCCGCCGCCGAGCCGTTCGGCCTGCACCTCGACGCCGACTGGTCGCCGTCGGCCGGGCTCCCGGCCGACGTGCACGGCGTCGTCACCACCTACCAGCAGGTCGCCAGCTCCGCCCCCGACCTGGCCCGGGTCGTCGGCGGCGGCTTGGCGATCCTCGACGAGGTCCACCACGCCGGCGACGATCTCGCCTGGGGCGACGGCGTCACCGTCGCCTTCGGGCCCGCCGCCCGACGGCTGGCCCTGTCGGGGACGCCGTTCCGCAGCGATCAGGCCGCGATCCCGTTCCTCAACTACGTCGGCGAGCAGGTCGTGCCCGACGTCGAGTACGGGTACGGGGAGGCGTTGGGCGACGGCGGCGTCGTTCGCCCCGTCTACTTCCCCCGGTTCGGGGGCCACATGGAGTGGACCGCCCCCGACGGCACCGAGGTGTCGGCCAGCTTCGAGGACCCCCTCCCCCGGTCGCTGGCCAACCAGCGGCTCCGGGCCGCCCTCAGCCTGGAGGGCGAGTGGCTGCCGACGGTGCTGCGCCACGCCAACGACCAGCTGACCCGGCTGCGGGACGATCACCCCGACGCCGGCGGCCTGGTCATCGCCACCGACCAGGACCACGCCCACGCCATCGCCCGGCTGCTCCGGGACCGGTTCCGGGTTCGGGCCACGGTGGCGGTCAGCGAGGATCGGGAGGCGTCGGCCAAGATCGCTCGGTTCGCCGCCGGGACCGACCCGTGGATCGTGGCGGTCCGCATGGTGTCGGAGGGCGTCGACATCCCCCGGCTCCGGGTCGGGGTCCATGCCACGACCACCACCACCGAGCTGTTCTTCCGCCAGGCGGTCGGCCGGATCGTGCGCCATACCGGCGGACGGGGCCGGGCCTACATGTACCTCCCCGACGACGCCCGGCTCCGTCACTACGCGTCGTCGATCGCCGAGACCCGCCGGCACCGCCTCCAGCGGCTCTTCGACGACGAGCGCTACGAGGAGGCGGCCGAGGCCCGGGCCGACCAGGAGCGCAACGACGACGAGCAGCTCTCGCTGTTCGCCGTCCACTCGGCGACCGCCACCGAGGCCGAGCCCGATCCCGACGACATCCTGGCGGTCCACGACGAGCCGAACCTGGCGTCTCCTCCCCCTCTCGATACGCCCGACCCCGATCTGGTCATCGACCTGACCGAGCTCCCCCCGGTCCCCGGCGTCGCTCCCTCCCGAGGCCCCACCGGCCGCGAAGCCCGGGAGCACCAACGGAGCATCAACGCCCAGTGGGCCCGGGATCTCGCCACCCTCACCGGCCTGACCCATGCCAAGGTCAACGCCGAGCTGAACCGGCTCTCGGGGGTCAGCCGGGTCTCGGAGGCCACGGTCGAGCAGCTCGAACGGCGGGCCAACGCCGCCTCCCGGTGGTTCGACCAGGAACGGCGGCGACTGGCCACCCGGCGTAGCGGCTGACCGGACGGGCCGAGTTGGGGCCGGGCCCCGTCATCGCCCACACTTGCCCCATGTTCATCGCAGGTGAGTGGGTCGACGCCAGCTCGGGGCGGACCTTTGCCGTGACCAATCCAGCGACCGGGGAGGAGATCGGCTCGGTCCCCGACGGGACGGCGGCCGACGCCACCCGGGCCATCGATGCCGCCGCCGACGCGTTCGGTGCGTGGTCCCAGACCACGGCCTACGAGCGGGCCGACATCCTGCTCGAGGCGTGGCGGCTGATGGGCGAGCGGGCCACCGAACTGGCCGAGCTGATGACCACCGAGCAGGGGAAGCCGCTGCGGGCCAGCACCTTCGAGGTCGGCTACGCGGCGGACTTCATCCGGTGGTACGCCGAGGAGGCCCGACGCCTGACCGGCGAGTGGCTCCCGTCGGGCCGCCCCGACCAGCGGTTCCTGTCGATCCGCCAGGCGGTCGGGGTGGTGGCGATGATCACCCCCTGGAACTACCCGATCTCCATGCTCACCCGGAAGATGGCACCGGCCCTGGCCGCCGGCTGCACCCTGGTGCTCAAGCCGGCCGAGGCGACGCCGCTGTGCGCCAAGGCCACCTTCGACATCTTCACCGAGGCCGGGGTCCCGCCCGGGGTGATCAACCTCGTCACCGCCGCCGATCCTGTGCCGATCGGCGACGTGTTCACCAGCGATGCCCGGGTCGCCAAGCTCACTTTCACCGGCTCGACGGCGGTCGGGCGGCTGCTGGCGTCCAAGGCCGGTGCCTCCCTCCAGCGGGTCTCGGTCGAGCTGGGCGGCCACGCCCCGTTCATCGTCTACCCCGACGCCGATCCCGACAACGCGGCCAAGGGCGCAGCCGCCCTCAAGTTCCTCAACGCCGGCCAGGCCTGCATCAGCCCCAACCGGCTCTACGTGCACGAGGCGGCGGCCGACGCCTTCATCGGCACCCTGACCGGCCGGGTCGAGAAGCTGGTCACCGGCAACGGCATGGAGCCCGGGGTCGGCGTCGGGCCCCTCGTCGACGACGCCGCGGTGGCCAAGGTGGCGGCCCAGGTCGACGACGCCACGGCCAAGGGGGCCGAGGTTCCCGTCGGTGGCCAACGCCTCATCGACGACGGCCTCGACCAGGGGTTCTTCTACGCCCCGACCGTCCTCACCGGAGTAACCCCCGAGATGACCGTCTACCGGGAGGAGACGTTCGGCCCGGTGGCTCCCGTCGTGATCTACGACGACGTGGACGAGGTCATCGCCCTGGCCAACGACACCCACTACGGGCTGGCCGCCTACGTCTACACCGAGAGCCTCAAGACGGCGCTGTCGGCGTTCGAGAAGCTCCGGTTCGGGATCATCGGGATCAACGACGTCAACCCGACGTCGGCCTCGGTCCCCTTCGGTGGCATGGGGGACTCCGGCCTCGGCCGGGAGGGGGGCCACGAGGGCCTCGACGAGTACCTCGAAGTGAAGACGGCCGGGATCTCGCTTCGCTAGACGGTGCTGGCTAGACGGTGCTGGCCGAGGCCAGCTCCCGCTCCCGGGGGGCCAGCCAGCGCCGTTCGACGAAGAAGCCCCCGAAGGGGAGCGAGCCGATGAACCAGGCGCCGAACGTCTTGACCCACGACCATCCGAGGAGCTCCCGGTTGAGGAGCACCAACCCGGCGAACGCCAGGAACAGGATCCCGTGGATGGGGCCCAGCACGCTCACCCCGGCACCCGACCCGCCGGTCCGTTCGACCACGGTGGCCACGAGAAGCGCCAGGTAGGAGACCGCCTCGGTCACCGACACCGCCCGGACCAGCCGGATGGCCCGGACCTCGGTGCCGCTCATCGCTCACCTCGCCCGGTGGGCGGGTCACCATCGAGGTCGGCGACCAGCTCGACCAGGTCCCGCTGGTCGCCCGTCTCCGGGCCGGCCAGGGGCCGGCTGTCGGCGACCGCCTGGAGCAGCGTCTCCAGATCGTGACCCCGGGCCAGCAGGGCGCAGATGGCGATGGTCGGGGCCCGGCCGAGACCGGCCCCGCAGTGGACGACGACCGCCCGGCCGTCGTCGAGGTACCGGTTGACGTCGGCGGCGATGGCCTGACCGAGCGCCACGTCCGGGGCGCTCAGGTCGGGGATCGGCGCCCACCGGGCCCGGTCCCCGACGTTCGAGTCGAGCCAGGTCACGTAGTCGGGATAGCGCTCATCGAGCTCGTGCCGCTCGCACAGGCACACGACGGCGACCCGGTCACCGGGAACACCGGCCGCCGCTCCGACCCGATCGATCGCCCCCACCGGATCCGGGCCGATCACCCGCTTGCCGCACAGCCAGATGCCGGTCCCGACCCCGTCGACGACGATCTGGTCGATGCCGCCGTCGATCGAGCGGGGACCGAGTCCGCTGGCCACGGGACGGGGTGGGTCGCCTGGTTCGCTCATCGGCGCCGATGGTAACGGCGTCGATCCCCCGGCCGGGACTCGCATCGGCGGTCCGCGGTGGCGACAATGGTCCGATGTTCTGGGCCGCCCTCCGCAGAGACGACCAGCAGGCGATCGAAGCGGTCGGGATCCGGCGGACCTACGAAGCCGGGATCCGGCTGTTCGACTACGGCGACGACTCGTCGTTCGCCGTCGTCATCCTCACCGGGCTGGTCAAGCTGACCCGCAGCTCGATCGATGGTCGGGAGATCATGATCGAGCTCCGGGGCGACGGCTCGGTCGTCGGGGAGATGGGCGTCGTCGACGATTGCCCCCGGTCCACGTCGGCCATCGTCATCGACGATGTCGCCGCCATCACGATCCAGGCCCCGGCGTTCCGCCAGCTCCTCAACGACCGCGGTTCGATCGCCTCGGCCGCGTTGTCGGTCGTGACCGACAAGCTGCGCCAAGCCACCGACCGGCGGCTGGAGTCGGGGGTCGGCGACACCCGGGCCCAGCTGTGCGGCCGGCTCGCCGAGCTGGCCGACCGAACCGCCCCGGGATCGGACGGGGCGATCGAGATCAACTACCTCACCCAACAGGATCTGGCCGAGTGGATCGGGGTGTCGCGGGACGGGATCGTCCAGGCGTTCCGCTACCTCCGGAGCAAGGGATGGGTGGAGACCGGACGCCGGACGATCCGGATCTACGACCTCGACGCCCTCCGGGCCGCCGCCGTCGAGTAGCCACCCCACCAACCCGACTGCCCACGCGACGAGAGGACCACCCATGACCGAGCCGATCCATCGGCGGAGCTACGACTGCGAGGCCTTCGAGGAGGGCCCGGACCGGATGCGGGTCCGGGGCCATCTGGTCGACACCAAGCCGCTGGGGCTGGGGCTGGCCGACGGCGAACCGCTGGTCATCCACGACATGACGATCGACCTCGTCGTCGCCGTGCCATCGTTCGAGATCGTCGACGTCGAAGCGTCGATGGAGGTCCACCCCTACGACGTCTGCCCGGCGGTCCTGGCCGACTACCGCCAGCTGATCGGCACCTCGATCACCCGGGGCTACTCCCGGCGGGTGAAGGAGCTGTTCGGCGGACCGAGTGGTTGCTCCCACCTCGGGGCCCTGCTCCAGGCGATGGGTCCGGTCGCCGTCCAGGCCAGCTGGAGCCTGGCCACCCTCCACGAGGATCCCGGCGAACGGGTGGCGGCCGATGCCGATCCGGCCGGACGGGAGCGGCGACTCCGGCTCAACGCCAACACCTGCCATGTGTGGGCCGAGGGCGGCGAGCTGCTCACCTCCCTGGCCGACGGTGGCGCACCCCGGCGCCCCTCATGGGAGGAGGAGCGCCTCCGCTCGCTCGGCGTCGAGCCGGGCTGATCGCCGGCGACCGGTGCCGACCAGAGACAGCAGCGACAGCTAGGTCGCCGGCCCGATCATCTTGTAGCCGAGGCCCCGGATCGTGACGATCAGCTCCGGGTTGGTCGGATCGATCTCGAGCTTGGTCCGGAGCCGCTTGATGTGGACGTCGAGGGTCTTGGTGTCCCCGACGTAGTCGATGCCCCATACCCGGTTGATCAGCTCGTCTCTCGTGACGACCCGACCGACGTTGGCCAT
This sequence comes from Acidimicrobiales bacterium, assembly GCA_965262175.1. GTDB lineage: Bacteria > Actinomycetota > Acidimicrobiia > Acidimicrobiales > SZUA-35 > CADEDH01. The sequence continues at coordinate 1,574,891 of CBDHES010000002.1, forward strand.
CAACTCGGCCAGGACGCGGAACTCCTTCAGCGGCAGGTCGAGCGGCTGGCCGCCGACCCGGAGCTCGTGACGGTCCCGGTCGAGGGCCAGGTTGCCGACGACGAGGTCGGGCGAGCCGTCGCCCAGCTCGCCGACGACTTCGCCGTTGACGGCCGCGCCGCCGCCGGTCGCTCGGCGACGGAGCACGGTACGGATCCGGGCCACCAGCTCGCGGAGCCGGTACGGCTTGGTGATGTAGTCGTCGGCCCCGACCTCCAGAGCCACCACCGTGTCGATCTCCTCCGAACGAGCCGACACCATGATGACCGGAACGTCGGATGTGGCCCGGATCTCCCGGCAGACGTCGATCCCGGTCAACCGGGGCAGCATGACGTCGAGGAGGACGAGATCGGGGATCGACCGGCGGAAGGCTTCCAGGGCCTCGACACCGTCGCCGGCGGTGTCGACGGTGAACCCCTCCTTCGACAGCGCCTGACCGAGGACCTCCCGGAACGCGACCTCGTCGTCGACGACCAGGACTCGGACCTCGGCCATCAGACCGCCTGCTCCCGGGGCGAGGGCTCGGCCAGCGGGAGCTGGAGCGAGAAGGTCGACCCGGCGCCGACCTTCGACTCGACCAGCACCCGGCCCTGGTGGTTGTCGACGACATGGCGGACGATCGACAGGCCAAGCCCGGTACCGCCGGTGTCCCGGCTCCGGGCCCGGTCGACCCGGTAGAACCGCTCGAAGATCCGCTCCAACTCCGGCCGGGGGATCCCCACGCCGGTGTCGGAGACCGTGATCTCGACCTCGCCGACCAGTCGGTCGACCTCGACCAAGACCGCGCTCCGGGGCTCCGAGTACCGGATGGCGTTGTCGATCAGGTTGACCAGCGCCCGGACCAGCTGACGCTGCTCGCCCTCCACGGTGACCCCGCTGGGCAGCCCCGAGACCCGGAGCTCGATGTCGTGGGCGCCGGCCAGGCCCCGAACCACGTCGAGGGCCTGATGGACCACCTCGTCGATCGAGACCGGCCCCACCTCGGCCACCGACTCCTCCAGCCGGGTCAGCTCCAGCAGATCGTCGATGATGTCACCGACCCGCTTCACCTCCCGGGTGATGTGGTCGGTCAACCGGGCCCGGTCGTCGTCCGGTCCGGCATCGGCCAGGGTCTCGGCCAGGAGGGCGATCGCCCCGATCGGGGTCTTGAGCTCATGGCTGACGTTGGCCACGAAGTCCCGCCGGGTGGTGTCGATCCGCCGCTCCTCGGCGATCGAGTCGATGACGGCCAGGCCCCGATTGGGAGCCACCCTCTCCCCGACGCCGAGCCGCGACAGGTCCGGACCGGACGGCACGCCATCCCCCCGGACCGATCGACCGTCGATCACGAACCGGGTCCGCTCCCCGATCCGCTCGGCGTGATCGCCGATGCGCTCGTAGTACCGGCCGACGAGGGCCAACTGCAGCGACTGCTGGGGGTGGAGGGCGCCGTGGGTCGCACCACGGATCACGGCCCGGACGTAGTTGGCGTGGAGATGGTCGAGCACGTCGTCCAGCTCGTCGATCGACGCCGCCAGCTCGAAGTCGAGACGGGCGAACGCATCGACCGCCTGGCCGATGACGTGACTGGCCTCTCGGCCCATCGCCACGATCAACTCCCGGATGCGGTCGTCGACCCGTGAGCCCTGGAGCCGCCCCACCGCCTTGGCGATGCTGTTGGTCAGGTCACAGGCCTGCTCGATCTCGCCGTTGATGTGGAGGGCTCCGACGACCGCTCGGAGCGTGTCGTCGGCCGGCTGGGCGGTCAGGAGCACCTCGACGCACAGCTCCTCGACGTGCTGGTTGAGGGCGAACAGCCCACCGTCGCCGACGAGGAGCGAATCGGCCCGGGCGACGTCCCGCTCCAGCAGCGCGGCCGTCACCTCGTCGACGCGCGTCACGACGACGTCGACCATGGCCAGGAGATCGCCCCTGATCTTCTCGAGATGTTGATCGACGGTCTGGCTGGTCACGGTCATGGCTTGTCACTCGAGGGGCCGTTCAAACGAGGGGCCGCTCACAGAAGGTCGTCCAGGGAAGGGTCGTTCACCGAAGGGCCGAACGGGGCATTCTACCCTACGACATCGATCGCCTTTCCACCCGTCGCCCCCTCGGCCGGGCCCGACCGGTGTCGGCGACGCGGTCCCGGCCGCCCCCACCGAGGCCGACGTCAAGTGGCGAGCGGTCCCCACCCCGGGGGTAGTGTCGACCGCCATGGAGCTGAACGACAGAGTGGCGGTGATCACCGGTGGGAGCGGCGGCATCGGCCGGGCGATGGCCGAAGCGTTCCTCGCCGAGGGGGCCCGGACGGTGGTGCTGGCCGACCTCGACGCCGAGGCGATCGGCGCCGCCGCCACGGAGCTGGGGTGCGAGGGTCGGGTCTGCGACGTGACCGACGAGGCCCAGGTCGCCGAGTTGGTCGAGTCGACCCTGGCGGCCCACGGCCCGATCGATCTCTTCGCCAGCAACGCCGGAGCCGGCTCGCCGGGCGTGTTGACCGACGCCACCAACGACGTGTGGCAGTTCCAGTGGGACCTGCACGTGATGGCCCACCTCTACGCCGCCCGGGCGGTGCTGCCATCGATGATCGCCCGGGGCGAGGGCTACCTGCTCAACACGGCATCGGCCGCCGGGCTGCTGGCGGCCATCGGGTCCGGCCCCTACACGGTGACCAAGGCCGCCGCCGTCAAGCTGGCCGAGTTCCTGGCCATCACCCACGGCGACGACGGGATCAAGGTCTCGGTCCTCTGCCCCCAGGGAGTCAACACCGCCATGGCCCCCCGCAGCCTGGGCGACGGCCAGACCGACGGGATCATCGAACCCGGGGAGTTGGCCCGGGTCGTCGTCGAGGCGGTGCGGGAGGAGCGGTTCCACGTGCTCCCCCACCCCGAGGTCGCCGAGTACGTGAAGCGCAAGGCCGACGACCCCGACCGGTGGCTGCGGGGCATGCGCCGACTCCGGGGCCGGGCCCTCGACCTCGGGGGCGACCGATGAGCACGAACGACAGCACAGGCAACGATCCGATCATCGCCCCCAGCCGGCCGGGCCACCGGTTGGACGGCAAGGTCGTCCTCATCACCGGCGGGGCCCGGGGTCAGGGCGCGGCCGAGGCGTCCCGGTGCCGGGCCGAGGGGGCGACGGTCGTCATCACCGACGTCCTCGCCGACGACGGTGAGCGGACCGCCGGTGAGCTGGGGTGCGACTTCCTACCCCACGACGTCGCCGACGAGGCGGCGTGGGCCCGGGTGGTCGACGAGGTCGTCGACCGTCGCGGCCGCATCGACGTCCTGGTCAACAACGCCGGCATCCTCCACGCCGCCCGGCTGGTCAACACCCGGACCGAGGACTGGGATCGGGTCATCGCCATCAACCAGACCGGGGTGTTCCTCGGCATGCGGACCGTGGCCCCGACGATGATCGACCAGGGGGCGGGCTCGATCATCAACATCTCGTCGGTCGCCGGACTGGAAGGGGTGTTCGGGTCGATGGCCTACGCCGCCTCGAAGTTCGCCGTCCGGGGGATGACCAAGGTCGCAGCCAAGGAGCTGGGACCATCCGGGGTCCGGGTCAACTCGGTCCACCCCGGCATCATCGACACCGCCATGACCGCCGACTTCCCCAAGGAACGGATGCTGCGGGGCGTCCCCATCGGCCGTGAAGCCGATCCGGTCGAGGTGGCGAACCTGATCCTGTTCCTGGCCAGCGACGAGTCGAGCTACTGCACCGGCCAGGAGTTCGTGATCGACGGCGGTATGCACGGCTGACCCCAACTCCTAAAGCCGTCGCCTCACGCTCCGATGTCTATCGAGAGTTAGGAGAACGGCTCCGCGGCGGCTGACGCCGGGGAGACCTCCGCAAGCGGGCGGAAGCGAACGGCAGAGTAGGAGTGGGTATGTCGAGGCTCTCTGGTATCGAGGTCTTGAGGAGTCTCAATGCCAAGCTGTTGGCGGCGGTGCTGGTGCTCAGCATCGTGCCGCTGGTAGTGATCGGCATTCTGAGCGTGAGGCAGGCCAACCAGGCCCTCACCGACGCCGCAGGGGCGCGGATGGAGGCCGCAGCGGTCGAGGCGGGCGACAAGATCGACCGCAACCTGTTCGAGCGGTACGGCGACGTGCAGGCCTTCGCCGCCAACCCGCTCGCTCAGGGCACCCCGACCGAGCGGGCGACGATCGTCGACTTCCTGACCACCACCTACGGGATCTACGACCTGATGCTGGTCGTCGATCTCGACGGCGAGGTGACGGCGGTCAACACGGTCGACGGTGGTGGCGAGGCGCTCGACACCAGCTCGCTCCTCGGCGCCGACATGTCCGACCAGGAGTGGTTCCAGGTGATCGCCGAGGGCAACGTCCCCGACGGCGGCACCTACTACACCGACGTCCAACGGTCGCCGCTCGTCGAGTCGGTCTACGGCGACAACCGGACCACGCTCCCCTTCACCGCTCCCATCTACGACGCCAGCGGCACGATGGTCGGCATGTGGCACAACGAGGCCTCGTTCGAGCGGGTCGTCACCGACATCATGAACGACGCCCGGGCCAAGCTGAACGCCAGCGGGCTGCAGCGGATCGAGACCCAGGTCATCCGCAGCGACGGTCTGGTGATCGACGACGCCAACCCCGACGCCATCCTCGAGTTCAACCTGGCCGACGCCGGGATCGAGGCCGCCCAGCAGGCCATCGCCGGCGACGGTCGGTCCGGGTTCACCACCGAGGTCCACGCCCAGCCGAGGCGTCGAGCAGTTCAACGGCTTCGCCTCGACCGACGGCGCCCTCGGCTTCCCCGGCTACGACTGGGGCGTGCTGGTCCGGGTCGAGAGCGCCGAGGCGTTGGAGAGCGCCTCGTCGCTCGGCCGGGCGATCATGGTGGTGGCCCTGGTGTCGGCCCTGGTCATCGCGGCCCTGGCCCTGCTCCTGGCCCGTTGGGTGTCCCGCCCGGTCCGCCAGGTCCGCGACCAGGCCCGCCGCATCGCCTCCGGCGACCTGACCGTCAAGGACCTCGACATCGAGCGCAACGACGAGATCGGCGACCTGGCGGACTCGTTCAACGACATGACGTCGATGCTCAACACGGTCGGCGCCCAGTCGGAGGCGATCGCCCAGGGGCACCTGACCAGCCCGACCCTCGACACCGAGGTCCCGGGCGACCTCGGTCGAGCCTTCGCCTCGATGATCGATTCGGTTCGGTCGATGATCAACAGCCTGACCGACTCGTCCCGCCAGCTGGCCGGCTCCGCCGAGGAGCTGACCCGGGTCTCGAGCTCGATGAGCGGCGAGGCCGAGCGGACCTCGAGCCAGGCCATGTCGGTGTCGGCCACCGGCCAGGAGGTGTCGGCCAACGTGAACACCGTGGCCGCCGCCATCGAGGAGATGAACGCATCGATCCGGGAGGTGGCGGAGAACGCCACCGACGCCGCCACCGTCGCCTCCCAGGCGGTCAACGTGGCCGGGGAGACCTCGGCCCGGATCGACGAGCTGGGCCGGTCGTCGCAGGAGATCGGCGACGTCATCAAGGTCATCAACTCGATCGCCGAGCAGACCAACCTCCTCGCCCTCAACGCCACGATCGAGGCGGCCCGGGCCGGCGAGGCCGGTAAGGGCTTCGCCGTGGTGGCCAACGAGGTCAAGGAGCTGGCCAACCAGACCGCTCAGGCGACCGATGAGATCTCGGCCCGGATCGAGGCCATCCAGAACGCCACGAACACCGCGGTCGAGGCCAACGAGCAGATCGGTCAGACGATCGATCGGATCAACGAGATCTCGACCACGATCGCCACCGCCGTCGAGCAGCAGTCGGCCACCACGGCCGAGATCGGCCGCTCGGTGGAGGAGGCCGCCCGGGGCACCGATTCGATCGCCCGATCGATCGGTGAGGTCGCCGAAGCGGCCAAGAGCACCCAGCTCTCGACCGACGACACCCAGGTCTCGGCCCAGAGCATGGCCGAGTTGGCCAACGGCCTCAACGACCTGGTCGCCCGGTACCACTGACCCGCCGACCGGCTCCGGCCACCGGGCCGGGGCCGGTCAACGGTGTTGGTCGATCAGGATCGGGTTCCCGTCGGGGTCGATGATCACGAACGACGCCGGACCGGACGTCGACTCATCGGTCGTATCGTCCCGGACCTCGACCCCGGCCGCCACCAGCTCGTCCCGGAGTTGGCGGACGTCGGTGAAGGTCTCGGCCTCCTGGCCCGGCCCGAGCCAGCCGGGGTTGAAGGTCAGGATGTTGCGATCGAACATCCCCTGGAACAGGCCGATCACCCGATCGCCGTTGACCAGGATCGCCCACGATTCACCGTCGCCACCGGTGACGGCGAAGCCGAGCTTGGTGTAGAAGTCCCGGGAGGTGGCCAGGTCGGCCACCGCCAGGCTGATCGAGAAGAAGCCGGGGTCCATGGCCCGAACCTAGCGGTGCCGATCGAGCCCGCTCACTCCAGGACGCCGGCCACCGCCAACTCGGCGATCCGATCCTCGTCGTAGCCGAGGATCCCGATCAACACGTCGAAGGTGTGCTGGCCGAACGTCGGCCCGGCGCTGGTCACCTCACCCGGGGTCCGGGACATGGCGAAGCGTGGGCCCTCGACCCACATCGTGCCGTTGTCGTCGTGGGGCACGTCGACGAAGTGACCGCGGTGGGCCAGCTGGGGATCGGCGGCCAGGCCGGCCCCGTCGAGCAGCAGGTGAGCCGCCACCCCCGCCTCCTGCAACGCGGCCTCCAGCTCCGACCCGTCCCGGTCGGCGGTCCACGCCGCCAACCGCTCCTCGATGTCGTCCTCCCGGGCTCGACGGCCGGCGGCGTCGAGGGCCGCCAGCTCGTCGCCGAAACCGGCCAGCCCGCACAGGGCCCGCCAGGCGTCGTCGTCCTCGCACACCACGGCGATCCACCGGTCGTCGCCGGCCACCGGCACCACGACGTGGGGCACCAAGGAGGGATGACGGTTGCCGGGGCGGTCGGCGTCGCGGCCGTTGACCACGTAGTCGAGCAGGGCCGGGGCGAGGAACGAGATCGACGCCTCGGCCTGGGAGAGGTCGATGTACTGGCCCTCGCCGGTGCGGTCCCGGTGCTCGACGGCGGCCAGGATGGCCGACGAGAGGAACCGGGGGGAGATGTAGTCGGTGTAGGCCCCGAAACAGCCGGCCGGGTCGCGGTCCGGCCATCCGGTCAGGGTGTAGAACCCCGACAGCGACGCCCCCATGGTCCCGAACCCCGCCAGGCCCGACAGTGGCCCGCTCTGACCGAACAGGCAGCTGCTGGCCATGATGAGGTCGGGTTTGACCGCCTTGAGATCCTCGTAGGAGAGACCCCACGACTTCATCGCCTTGGGGGAGAACGACTCGCACACCACGTCGGCCCACCGGACCAGGTCGAGCACCACATCGCGGGACTCCGGCTTCGACAGGTCGAGCGTGAGACCCATCTTGCCGGCGTTCATGTTCTGGTAGAGCCCGCTGTTCTCCACGCCGGCCTCGTCGTTGAGGAACGGCTGGATCGTCCGAGCCGCCTCGACCTTGTTTGCCGACTCGACCCGGATCACCTGGGCCCCGTTGTCGGCCAGGACCCGAGTGGCGGCCGGACCGGCCATGACCCACATGAAGTCGAGGACCTTGAGGCCGGCCAAGGCCCCCTGTCGCTCCCCCCGGTCACCGTCGGCGGTCGGCACCGCGGCGGTCGACGGGGTCCGGGCCTCGGCCACGATCGACGACGTGTCGGCCCCGACCGACGGGGCCACGCCATCGATCTCCAGTGGGGTGGCCGAGAACTTGGCCATCGGCCCGGGGACCTTGATCGGCCGCCCGAGGGCCGGGATCTCGGCCTGACGCCAGAAGTCGCGGGCCTCGTACTGCTCGGAGTCGGCCACGTCGGCCACGGTCGAGATCGGCACGATCAGCAGCCGCCGCTCGAGGGCCTGGGCCAGCAGCTCGGCCTTGGTCTTGGTGGCGGTGAAGGCGTGGACGACGTCCTGGATCCGGTCGTACTCCGTGACCGGTATCCGGCCCTCCAGCACCCCGGCCACGAAGTCGATCCACTCGATCTCCAGGTCGGAGTCGTCGCACATCCCCTCCTCGTGGATCCAGTCGAACAGCCGGGCCCCAAACGGCCCGATCGCCGCCCCGAACAACACGGTGGGCGACACGTAGCCGTCGAGGGCCGGGGCCCGGAGCCGGATCTTGAACGGTCCGAGGGCCGCTCCCCCGCTCATCCGCTTCCCCTCGGGGGAGTTGTAGTGCTTGGACAGGGCGAGCGACTGGGTGGCCTGGAGCATCGCCTGCTGGGCCGAGACGTCGATGTGCTGGCCGAGACCGGATCGGTTGCGGTCGTAGACGGCGATCATGGTGGCCGCCGCCGCCTCGGCCGACGCGTGGAGGAAGCCCTGGTCGAGTGGGATCCGGACCGGGGGTCGATCGACGTCGCCCATGAGCAGGAGCTGCATGCCCGACGCGACGATCGTGAGGTCGGTGGCCCGCCACGACGCCTTCGGCCCGGTCAGCCCGAACGGGGAGATCGAGGTGTAGACGAGCGACGGGTTGATCCGCTGCAGGTCGTCGGCCCCCAGGCCCCGCCCGGCCATCACGTCGGGCCCGGCCGATTCGATGAGGATGTCGGCCCCTTGGGCCAAGGTCCGGAGCTGGTCCTGGCCGGCCGAGGAGTCGAGGTCGATCTCGACGCTCTTCTTGCCGCCGTTGTACGCCCAGAACCACAGGGAGTGGTCGGGGTCGCCGTCGTGTCCGTCGGTGAAGGGGCCGAGCCGGCGGGCCGGCGACCCGCCGGGAGGTTCGACGAGGATGACCTCGGCCCCGAGGTCGGCGAGGATCTTCCCCGCCATCTGACCCCGCTCGTCGGAGCAGTCGAGCACCCGGTACGACGACAACAACATGGATGACCTCCCCCAGCGCCCCGAGCGGGCACGAACACGTGGCCTCGCAGTATTGCGGGAACGTCGGTCGAGGTCCAGATGTGGGCCGCGACCATGAGGCCGTTGGAAGCGGACCGGTCCCCTAGCCCATGATGGGCCGATGGAGCTGGAGTTTTGCACGGTCGACAAGGCCGATCACATCATGACCGTCACCCTCAACCGGCCGGAGCGGCTCAACGCCCTCCACCCGCCGGCCAACGTGGAGCTGGGCCGGGTCTTCGACGACTTTGCGGCCGACGACGACCTGTGGGTGGCGATCATCACCGGTGAGGGGCGCGGCTTCTCGGCCGGCAACGATCTCCGGTATCAGGCCGAGGGCGGCGAGCGGGTGGCCACCCCCCGGGGGTTCGGCGGGCTGACCTCCCGGTTCGATCTGACCAAGCCGGTGATCGCTGCGGTGAACGGCGTGGCCATGGGCGGCGGGTTCGAGATCGCCCTCGCCTGCGACATCATCCTCGCCTCGTCGGCGGCGACGTTCGCCCTTCCCGAGCCCAAGGTCGGCCTCGCCGCCCTCGCCGGAGGCCTCCAGCGGCTTCCCCGCCAGATCGGAGCCAAGCGGGCCCTGTCGATGATCCTCACCGGGCGGCACGTGTCGGCCGAGGAGGGCTACGACCTGGGTTTCGTCAGCGCCGTCGTCGAACCCGAAGAGCTGATGGCGACCGCCAACGACTGGGCGGGCCAGGTCGCAGCCTGTGCCCCGCTCTCGATCCGGGCCAGCAAGGACGTCGTCTACCGGAGCCTCGACATGGCGTCGCTGGAGGAGTCGATGGCCCACAAGTACGACTCGGTGTCGGCGATGAGCAAGAGCGCCGACTTCGTCGAGGGTCCCCGGGCGTTCGCCGAGAAGCGGGCCCCGAACTGGCAGGGCCGCTGATCACCGGATCCGAACCGATCCCGGGCCGGTCCGCCGGCCCGGGCCCCGGCGTCATCGGGCCAGCGTCAACGGGGCCAGGCGAGCGGGAAGTACGGGTGGTCGAACTCCGAGCCCTCGGGCAGGTCCTTCTGGAGCCCGGGGAACTCCGGTGAGGTCTTCCACGGACGGTGGGCGTGGCGGGCGTCGGCGCTCAGGTAGCGAAGGGTCAGCACCCGACGTCGGTGCTCGAAGGGGAACCCGGGGGCCGAGTGGACGGTGGCGAAGTCGAAGAAGATGACGTCGCCCGGCTCCAGGTCCCACCGGCGGATGTCGTACTGGGAGCGGTCGGCGTCGATGTCGGGCATCTCGGCCAATGTGCCCTCGGGGAACCACCGGGCCTCCCGCTCGAGGAACGAGCGAGGAAGCCGCCACGGCCCGAGGTGCGACCCGGCCCAGAACTCGGGCGACCCCTTCTTCGGAACGGGGTCGACCGGGATCCAGGCGCTGATTCCCCGACCGTGGACGTTGTAGTACGGCTGATCCTGGTGCCAGGGGGTGACCTGCGTGGTGTGCGGCTCCTTGACCAGGATGTGGTCGTGGTAGAAGCGCGCCGTCGACGAATCCATCAGCTCGGCCGCGACCCGGGGAACGCCGGAGCGGAGGGCCACCTTGCCGATCTCGTCGATCTCGGCCCACCGGCAGAAGTCCTCGACGAACAGGCCGGGATCGTCGGGGGAGCTGGCCACCACCGACGAGGGGCCCTGATCGGCCAGCACCTTGCCGATACCGACCGTGATCAGCTCCAACTCGTTGGGGGTCACCAACCCCCGGACCATCACAACACCGTCCCGGGCGAACGCCGAGACTGCATCATCGCTGACCATGATTTCGTTCTACCTCGGGCTCGACGGCCCCGGTCGGTCGGGGGCGAGACTCACGAACTTGCAACAATGGCCAGCATGATCGGCGTTCCGGCGGGGGAAGTCCGACCCATTGCGGTGACGCAGCGGCGGCGTCTGAGACGAATCGGGGTGGTGGCGGGATCCACCGTTCGCACCGATCCCTCCGAAGGTGGCGTCGAGGGGCATCACCGACCAGTCCATCAGCCATCGTCGCCGTGAGACAAACTCTGGTGTCGTGATCCGCCTGACCCTCGACGAGTTGGAGGCTCGCCGCCTCGATGTGGAGACCGCCGTCGACCGCACCGACGCCCCGATCGATCGGTGGTGCTCGGGGCCGGACTGGGTCCTGTCGGTCCACGCCGGCTTCGCCCCCGAGGTCGAGCCGCTCATCCTGGCCTCTCCCGATGGCACCGGGTTCGCCCTCCTGGCCCGGTACCCGACCGACGACGGCGGGACGGCGATCGCCGGCCTCGAGCCCCTGTGGGGCTTCGCCTCGCCGCTCGTCGGACCCGACCTGGCGACGATGGCGACCGGCGTGGCCGAGCACCTCGCCGAGGTCACCGACTGGGACGTGCTGATCCTCCCCGGGATGCCGAGCCCCGAGGCCTCGGCGGTCGGGCCGCTGCGGGTCCTCGAGGCGGTGAGCCAGCTCGGCCTGGCACGGCTGACCCCGGTCATCACCCGCCAGGTGGCGGACCTCGGCGACGGCGCCGGAGCCTGGCTGGACCGCCGGAGCGCCCGGTTCCGCCGCAACCTCCGTCGGGCAATCCGGGCCGCCGAGGGGGCCGGCCTGCGTTTCGTCGACGCCGCCGACGATCCCGACCCGTTCGAGCGGGTGATGGCCACCGAGCGGCGGTCGTGGAAGGGTCGGGAGGGAAGCGGGATCACCTCGGCCCAGATGGCTGCGACCTACGAGACGATGATCGGCCGCCTGGCGGCATCGGGTCGCCTCCGGTTGTGGTTCGCCCGGCACGACGGCCGGGACGTCGGCTACATCCTCGGTGGGGTCCGGGCCGGCGTCTACCGAGGACTGCAGCTGAGCTACACGACCGATGCCGAGGAGCTGTCGGTCGGCCACCTGTTGCAACATCATCAGATCTCGGCGCTCGACGCCGAAGGCGGCGTCCACACCTATGACCTGGGCATGGACTTCGAGTACAAACGACGCTGGGCCGACGAGGCGATCCCGATGTCGTGCGTCGTCGTGGAGCGGTCCCCGGACCACGGGCCGGGTAAGTTGAGGTCATGATCGACATCGGACGGGTCGGAATCTGGCAGGGCGTGCTCGACGGGCAGCCGGCGGGACGGGTGCGGGAGCTGGTCGCCGAGCTCGACGAGCAGGGGTGGCCGACGCTGTGGATACCCGAGACGGTCGGCCGCGACCCGTTCGTCGCCGCCGCCGTGATGCTGGAGGCGACCACCAACCTGCGCATCGCCACCGGTATCGCCTCGATCTGGGCCCGCGACGCCCTCACGACCAACAACGCCACCCTCACCCTCAACGAGGCCTACGACGGGCGGTTCCTCCTCGGGCTCGGGGTCAGCCACCACACGCTGACCGAGTGGGTCCGCAAGCACACCTACGCCAAGCCGCTGACCCGGATGCGGGAGTACCTCGAGCGGATGGACGCCTCCCGCTTCACGGCGGTGCAGCCGGCCGAGAAGCCGAGCCGGGTCCTCGCCGCCCTCGGGCCCAAGATGCTGGCCCTCTCGGCCGAGCTGGCCGACGGCGCCCACCCCTACTTCGTGCCGGTCGAGCACACCCCCATCGCCCGGGAGGCCATCGGGCCCGACAAGCTCCTGGCCGTCGAGCAGATGGTGGTCCTCGAGACCGATCCGAGCGCGGCCCGGGAGATCGCCCGGAAGAACATGGACATCTACCTCAAGCTGCCGAACTACGCCAACAATCTGCTGCGGTTGGGGTTCACCGAATCCGACATCAGCGACCCGTCCGACAAGCTCGTCGACGCCATCGTCGCCTGGGGGACGGTCGACGACGTGGTGGCCCGGGTCGGTGAGCACCATGCGGCCGGAGCCGACCACGTCTGCGTCCAGATCCTCACCGGCGACGGATCGGTGCCGGCCGACGGTTGGCGGGAGCTGGGCGAGGCGCTGCTGTGAACATCGATGCCGGCACGATCACCTGGCTGATCCTCGGCGCACTGCTGCTCGGGAGCCTGGCGGTGGTGATCGATCGGGTCAACTTCCCCCAGAAGCCCTTCCATCCCAAGCGGATCGAGACCGGGGCCCACGGGGCGACCCGCGACCGGACCGGGGCCCACATCGTGGACGAGGTCGACGAGGACGAGTACCGGTGAGCGACGGGGCGGGCCGATCGTGGTTCGGTACCGCTCGGGCCCTCCCCGAGCGGCTCGGCGCCCACAACGTGGCGGTGGTGACGGCCGGGATCGCCTTCTACGGGCTGCTGGCCCTCGTCCCGTCGCTGGTCGCCGTCGTGTCGATCTACGGCCTGGTCAACCAGGGCAACGAGGACGAGATCAAGGACCAGATCGCCGAGGCGGCCGGCACCCTGGACGAGTCGACCCTGGCCTTCGTCGAGGGCCAGCTGACCGACATCACCACCAGCGACGGCAACGTCCTGGCCCTGGTGGTGGGGTTGGTGCTGGCCCTGTACTCGTCGTCGGGGGCGGTGCAGAAGATGATGGCCACGATCGCCACCGCCTATGAGGCCGAAGAGAACCGGCCCGGCTGGAAGGTCCGCTTGCTGGCCTACGCACTGACGGTGGGCGCGGTGGTGGGGATCGTCGCCCTGGTCACCCTGGTGGGGGTGATCCCGGCGGTGCTCGACGCCGTCGATCTGGGCGGGCCGGCCGAGGCCCTCATCCGGATCCTCCAGTTCCCGATCGCCGCCGTCCTGATGGCCGGCGGGCTGACCGTCCTCTACCGCTACGGGCCGGATCGCTCCCCCAAGACGCCGTGGTTCAACATCGGCGCCGTGGTGGCGACCGTCGTGTGGATGCTGTTCGCCGCCCTGTTCAGCTGGTACGCCTCCAACATCGGCGCCATGCCGGCGTCGTACGGGCTGCTTGGCACCGTGGCCGCCCTCATGATCTTCCTCCAGCTGACCGCACTGGCCGCCATCATCGGCGCCGAGGTCAACGCCGTGGTCGAACAGTCCCGTGCCGAGGCCGGCGCCGAGCTCGGCGCAGGCGGTGCGCCGGTGACCGCCCTGGCCGCTCGGGGCGGGCTCCGAGGTGGTGGCGATACGAATGGCGACACCCCGGTGCGACCGCTGAGCCTCGCCCAGGCCATCGGCGGCCTGCTGGCGCTGTTCGTCCTCTCCCGGGGCCGCCCCGACTGAGCCGACGGCGGGACCGTTCGGGTGTCACACCCCTTGGTTACGCTTGTTGCATGACGATGATCGTAGATGCGGCGTTTGCCGGAGGCGTTCGGCGGGATGGGAGCGGCGCCCGCGATCCGCTGCGGGCGTCGGCGTTGGACGACGCCGTCGGGTTGCTGGCCGAAGCCGAGCGGCTGCGGAGCGAGGCGGTCGCCGTGTTGGGTCGCTTCGAGGGATCGGGGTTGGCCGAGTTCTGCGGCTACCCATCGTTGGCTCGTCTCCTCGCTCATCGCGTCGGGCTGTCCAATGCCGAGGGCCGTTCGCTGGTGGAGGTCGGAGCGTGGTTGGAGGCCCACCCGGCGACCGGTCAGGCCCTGGCCGCTGGTCGGGTGACGATGGCCCAGGTCGAGGTCATGGCGCGGGCCGCCCGGGGGGTCGACGCGTCGCTGCTCGGCGAGTTCGAGTCGCTGCTCCTGGCCGCCGCCGACGATCCGGATCTCGGCGTGGACGGGTTCGCCCGGTTGTGCTCTTCCGTCCGTCACCGGTTGGATCGCCGGCTGGCCATCGAAGACGGCGAGCGCTCCCACCGGCAGCGGGGCCTGTGGGTGCAGCGCGACCTGGAGGGGGGTTGTCGGGGCGGGTTCCGGCTCGACCCGGTCGCCGCCGAGACGGTGCTCGCCGCGCTGGAGACCCGCCCCGATCCGGCCGCCTCGATCGAGGAGCCCCGGTCCCTGGCCCAGCGCAGGGCCGACCGATTGGTCGACGTCTGCCACGATCACCTCATCGCCCCCGAGCCCACCCACCACGAGCGCATCGACCGGGACCGCCTCGATCATCAGCCCGGCGAACGGGCCGACGTCGGCGCGGTCGGCCGAGCCGGTGCCGGTCCTGGGGGCTGGCGAGCCGGTCGCGAGGCGAGGCCGAGGGTCGACGTGGTGATCGATGTCGAGACCCTGGCCGGGGGCGAGGTGACCGCCGTCGAGCGACTGCGGTCCGAGCTCGGGTCAGGTGCCCCGATCAGCGGGCCAGGGCTCGACCGGTTGCTGTGCGATGCGTCGTACCGAGCGCTGATCACCGACGGACCCCGCCAGGTGCTGGCCTACAACCGGGCCACCCCGGACATCCCGCCGGCACTCCGACGTGCGGTGCAGCTCCGCGACCGGCACTGCCAGTTCCACGGCTGCGATCGTCCCTGGCGCTGGTGCGACCTTCACCACCTGCTACCCCGCCACTGCGGCGGCCCGACAACGGCCGACAACCTCACGCTGGTCTGCCGCCACCACCACACCACCATCCACGAAGGCGGCTGGCACCTCACCCGAGCGCCCGACGGCAGGATCACGACCACGTCCCCCTGACGTCCCGGCCGTGACGTCCTGGCCGCCTGACTTCCTGGCCGCCCGGGCGGTGGACCAGGCGCCCGCCACACCCGCCATCCCAGTCCCGGCATGGGGGATGGCGGGTTGGGACGCGCCCGCCCGGTCGCCTACCTAGCCCTCGCCGTCGGGGCCCCCGTCGGCGGTTCCGCCCGAGACGGTGATCGGGCCGCCGTCGGGGCCCGGGCAGTCGAGCACGGCGGCGCACAGTCCCGAGACGTCGGGCGCCGACCACACCGGCCCGCCGGAGACCCCGTAGGGCTCGTAGGCCGCGGTGGCCACACCGACGACCTCACCCGAGCCGGTGAGCAACGGGCCCCCGATGAAGAGCTGACCGATCGGCGCGGTGTGCTGCACCCCGACCTCGGACCGGTCGAGGAGTTGGCCCGGTGCGGCGGTGGCGTCCCGGCCTCCGACGCCGCTGAGGGCGAACAGGGCGTGACCGGTGGCGGCCCGGACCCGGTCGTCGGAGGCGAGGGGGAGGGCCGGCACCACCCGATCGGCGACGACGATCGCCAGGTCGCGCTCGGCGTCCCAGGTCCACAGCTGCACCGCCACCCGATCGGTGCCCTTGACCAGCTCGATGTCGGGGCTCGGGCTCGTGGTCGACGCCAGAACCAGCGACAGGCTGGTCACGAAGGCCGTCCCGCCCTGATGTGGTGCAACCGCGAAGGCCGACCCGGTGACCGGTCGGCCGTCCTCGTCGCGGGTCTCCAGACGCCAGACCGACGGGCCGACCAGAGCGGGTAGCTCGACGATGCCGGTGGCGTTCTCCACGTACTCGCCGAGGGGCTCCAGTTCGACCCGGATGTCGTCGATGGCACCGGTCCGGATGTCGTCGAGAGCGCTCGAGGCGTCGGTGAACTGGCGGTCGAACCCTTCGACGAACCGGCTCACGGTCTCCTCGTTGGCCGACAGCCGGGCGTCGTAGTAGGCGTAGAACGATGCACCACTGAACGCCGCCCCGATGGCGAACGAGAGCAGCATGAACGAGATCCCGATGACCGTGCGGGGGAGGATGCGGTGGCGGAGCTTCGGTCGACCGGGGCTGAGGGGCACGAACCCCCGCCGCTCCCACCGGCGACGGAGCCGGGATCGTCGGAGCCGACCGGTCGGCGGAACGAAGGGCGCCACCCCGCCCCGGGTGCCAGCGAGGCGGCTCAGCACGGCCGCCCGCCCCGGGGGAGCCGTCACGAACCTGGTGAGCGACCGGACCCGCCCTGGCCCGCCGCCCGACGAGGCTGATGAACGCGACGAAGGTGACGCCGCCGACCGCTTCGCCCCCCTCGTCCGGTTCGCCGTGGACGATCGGGCAGCGCCCGACGATGACGGGCTCTTCTTGCCCGACCCGAACGTCGAGGTCGCTCCGGCTCGTGAGCCACCGGACGTCGACGTGGACGAGCCGGCCTTGGACCCCCGGGCACGACGTGACGTCGACGGCCCCGTCGACGACGAACCCGACGTCGAGGTAGAGCCGGACCTCGACGACGACCCGACTTCGACGTAGAGCCGGACCTCGACGACGCGCCCGACCTCGACACGGAGCCGGACCTCGACCCGGACTTCGACGTAGAGCCGGACCTCGACGACGAGCCCGACTTCGACGTAGAGCCCGACTTCGACGACGAACCTGGCTTCGACGAACCCGACTTCGACGACGAACCTGACGTCGACGCAGAGCCAGACCTCGACGGACCGGACTTCGAACCGGACTTCGACGAGCCCGACGTCGACGAGCCCGACGTCGAGGCGGACCCCGACGCCGAAGGGCGCCGAGAGGTGCTGCCGGCGGTCGAGCTACGACCGAGGAACGAGGGGGTGGTGCCGGGATCGGCTCGGCGAGGGTCGGACGGCATCAGTACCTCCTCGGCAATGGTGGCCCGGCAGCACTCGTCGCCCCCGATGTCGGCTCGGTACCGACCGAGCCCGACCCGACGTCGGCCGCCGGCGGGTCGGAGACCGGGTTCGTCCCCGGCGACGGATCGGCCGTTGGATCGGGCCCGGCGGCGGGCTCGGTCGTGGCCACGGGCTCATCGCCTGCTCCCTCGGGAACCGGGGGTACCGTCGAATCGGTCGGGCCACCATCGGGGCCCAGTGGATCACCGGCGCCGTCTCCGGGCACCTCGCCGGCGGACCCGTCGTCCGGAGCGGGTGGCTCCTCCGACGGTGGAACCCAGGGCGCCGGCGGCCCGGTCCGGCACGGACCACCGCAGTCGGCGGCGACCGTTCTGGTCGGCCGTCGATCGCCGGCCGCCAGCTCACGATCGGGCCGGAGCTGGGCCACCTCGGCGGCGGTCGTCGCCAGCGGGACGATCTCCGCCGGCTCGGGGAACGGCGTCACCTCGGTCCCGGCGGTGGCATCGATCATGTAGTCCCGCCAAGCGATGGCCGGATGGGACCCGCCGGTGACCGCCGCCACGCCGTTGACGCCCCGCAGCGACGCCAGCCGGTCGGCGTGCCCCATCCACACCGCGGTCGCCAACTCCGGCGTGTAGCCGACGAACCACGCCGCTCGGTAGTCCTGGGCGGTCCCGGTCTTGCCGGCCACGGGTCGTCCCAGCTGAGCCTGCTGGCCGGTCCCCTGCTCGACGACATCGACCAGCACGTCGGTCACGTTGTCGGCCACGATCTCATCGAGGACCTGATCGCCGGCCGGGTTCCGGTTGTCGATCAACACGTTGCCGTCCCCGTCGATGACCCGCAGGATCCCGGTCGGCGGGACCCGGACCCCCCGGTTGGCGAAGGTCCCGTAGGCCGAAGCCATGGCCAGCGGCGACGTCTCGGCCGAGCCGAGCGCCAGCGACGGCCCGTAGGCTCCACCGGGATCGAGCCGGTCGAGCCCCAACCGCCGCCCCAGGTCGATGGTGGCCTCGATCGACGTGTCGAGCACCAGTTGGGCGAACACGGTGTTGACCGACGAGACCATGGCCGCCCGGAGGCTGAGCTCCCCCCGATTGGCCGCGTCGTAGTTGCTGATGGTGCACTCCGCCTCGGAGCGGGTACACCCGGGGATCGACCACCGGGCGGGAGCGGGGTAGACGGTCTCGGGGCCGGTGCCGACCTCGAACGCCGCCGCCATCACGATCGGTTTGAACGAGCTCCCGGGCTGGAAGCCGGTCGAGCCCCCGATGGCCAGGTTGACCTGGCTGGCGTCGTGGTCCCGGCCCCCGACCATGGCCACGACATGACCGGTTGCCACGTCGATCGAGGCCAACGCCATCTCGATCGGATACTCGGTCCCGCGAAGCCGCTCGGCCACCGCCCGCTCGGCGGCGGCCTGGAGCCGGGGATCGATCGTGGTCTCGATCGTCAACCCACCCCGGTAGACCAGGTCGGGCCCGAAGGTGTCGACCAGTTCCTGCTCCACCCAACTCACGAAGAAGGGATGGTCGGTCGCCCCCTTGGGGGGCCGGGGAGCCAGCACGGTGACCGGACCACCGGGGGCGTCGCCGTCGGTGGCGAACCACAGGCGGCGCTCGGTCTCCCGGGCCAGGTCGGCACGGGAGATGTACCCCTGATCGGCCATGGCCTCGAGGACCAGGCGGCGGCGACGCTCGGCCGCATCGAGGTCGTTGCGGGGCGAGAGTCTGGTCGGCGCCTGGACGAGGCCGGCCAGGGTGGCGGCCTCCGAGATGTCGAGCTCGCCGACCTCTTTGTCGAAGTAGACCCGAGCTGCGGCGCCGATGCCGTAGGCCCCCTCACCGAAGTACGAGGTCGTCAGGTAGCGATAGAGGATCTCGTCCTTGGTCAGCCGCTCCTCCAACTCGATGGCCAGGAGCGCCTCCTCCACCTTGCGCTCCAGGGTCTGATCCTGCGACAGGTAGGCGTTCTTCACGTACTGCTGGGTGATGGTCGATCCGCCCTGCGCCACCTCCCCGACTTCGAGGTTGGTCCGGGCCGCCCGGGCGATGCCCTCCAGGTCGACGCCGTTGTGCTCCCAGAACCGCTGGTCCTCGATCGCCACGACGGCATCGATGACCACCTGGGGTACCTCGTCTCGCCCGACCTCGACGGTCCGGTCGAAGCCCCGGAACACGGCGATCTCTTCGCCGTAGCGGTCATAGACCACCGATGGAACGGCTCGGGGCTGAGGCCGGGCGGCCGGCAGGTCTCCCCCCGGGAGGGGGGCGTAGAGCAGCGTGGCAGCGCCGACCGCAGCCACCACCGGCGGGAGCATGACCGCCCCGACCACGACGGCCACGCCGAGCCGGATCGCGCCGGTGACGGCGACCGCCAATCGGTCGAGGAGCCCCCGGGGCTCCAGGTCGGACGGCGACGGCATCAGTCGGACCCCAGCCCGAGGACGGGGCCGCGGATCCATCCGCTCAACCCGTCGAGGCCGGTCGGCCCCTCGGGCCCGTCGGGATCGTCGGACGGGACCGGCTCGATCAGTGGTGGCGGCATCGGGAGACACGTCGGCAACGTGACGGTCGTGATCCGGTCGAGGTAGCCGATGAGGGCGCTCGGCACGCCGGCCTGGAGACAGCGGACGGTGAACCGGACGACCCCATCGGCATCGGTCAGCCCGATCGCCGCCGGCGCGAGCTCGACCTCGGGGCCGGCGGTGACCGTGACGGTGGCGTCGGCGACGCCGGCCACCACCACCAAGCCGTCCTCGGCCATCGACTCGGTGGTGATCGACACCGCCACCGTGCCGGTCAACCCGACGTAGATGTCACCACCGGACACGATCCCGGCCCTGGGCTCGGGGTCGAGCGGCGCCACCGTCAGGTCGAGGTCGACCTCGGACCCGGCATCGACGAACAACACCTGCGACGACGCCATCGCCAGCGTCGGCGGGAGCCAGGCCCGTACCCGGTACCGGCCACCGATGGCTCGACCCAACGTCCATCGGCCATCGGGGCCCGTCGTCAGGTCCCGAGCCGTGACCCCATCGGCGGTGTGCCGCTCGACCCGAACCGTCGCTCCCGGGACGGGGCCGTCGGGGCCGGTCACCGTCCCCCCGAGGCGAGCGGTCCCACCGGTCATCGACGGCGGCGGTGAGGGGCTGGCGACCGGAGGCGGCGAGCCCTCGTCGAAGGCGAGCACCGCCGGTGGCCCGGCCGGTCCCGAGCCCGACCCCGGGACGGTGGGGATCACATAGGGCGAGGTCCCCACCGGGGTCACCTCGACGTCGAGGTCGAGGCCCCCGAGGCGAACATCGGCGTTGCTCCGCCCCTGGTTGCCGTACGCCGACACGACGACGTCGAGCTGCGCCCACACCACCGCCAGGCCGGCCAACAACGCCACCGTAAGGACCGGCTTCACGACCCGCATGGTGAAGCCAGTCGGCCAAAACGGGATCGAGCTGAGCCGGTGGCTCAGCTCGATGGGTCGATCAAGGCGTCCGATCCGGTCCCGACATGGACCGGTGGGCCGGTGGACCTATTCGTCGACGTCGATGAAGATGCACTCGCCGGGGCATTCCTCGGCCGACTCGATCACGCGATCGAGTCCACCGTCGGGCACCCGGGCCATGCCTTCAGCGCCGGCAGGGTTGGCGACACCGTCGAAGAGCTTCTCGGCACCGAAGTTCTCCGCCGATTCCTTCACGTAGTAGAGACCGTCGTCCATTCCGAAGAACACGTCGGGCGCGATCTCCGCGCAAAGGCCATCGCCCGTGCAGAGATCCTGGTCGATCCAGACCTTCACCATGTCGTCTTGCAGCTCCTCGCTCTATTGGCCTAGCGGATTGGTCCCGCTGCGACGAGTATGCGGGCTGGTTCGCCAAAGGGGCGACCCGGACCACTCCTCGCTCGTAACGGTGATGCGGGGGGCATCTGGTCGGCTTTCTCCGCTCGTCTCAGTCTATCGGCGCAAGCGGTGGTTTCCCTGAGGTCGCTAACGTCGACGGTCGTGGACCCCGAACCCCTCGCCGACCCGCTCGCCTCGTTCCCGATCCGGTACGCCCGGACCGCTCGTTTCACCCTCGGCGCCCCCCGCACCTTCCAGGTCGTCGACGGGGGGCGGCGGGTCCTCTTCTGCCGATCCCGGGACGGCGACGACCCGGTCCTGTGCCTGTGGTCGGTGTCGCTCGACGACGGGCGCACCGAGCTGATCGTCGACCCCCGCCAGCTCGACGGCGCCGACGGGGGCGGCACCGAGCTCCCGGCCGCCGAGCGGGCCAGACGGGAGCGAGCCCGGGAGAGTGCGGCCGGCATCGTCGCCTACTCGACCGACCGGTCCGGCCGTCGGTGCTGCTTCGCCCTCGGTGGGGAGCTGTTCGTGGTCGAGGTGTCGACCGGAGAGGTTCGGTCGCTACCCACCCCGGGTGGGGTGTTCGACCCTCGGCTCGACCCCGGGGGGACCGCCGTCGCCTACACCGCCGGACGGGCGCTCCGGATCCACGTCCTCGACAACGGGCACCACGACGACGGGCACCACGGCGACCTGCGAGACGGCGACGGGCCAGACCGGGTCCTCCGGATCGATGAGGATCCCCTCGTCAGCCACGGACGGGCCGAGTTCGTGGCCGCCGAGGAGATGGGCCGGGGCCGGGGGTTCTGGTGGGCGCCCGATGGGACGAGACTGCTCGCCACCCGGGTCGACGAGAACCCGGTGTCGGAATGGTGGATCGGCGATCCGGCCCACCCCGATCGACCCCCGACCGCCATCCGCTACCCGGCGGCCGGGACGGCCAACGCCATCGTCGGTCTGGAGCTGATCGATCTCGACGGCACGGCCCGGCCGGTCGACTGGAGCGAGGGCGGCCGCTACGAGTACCTGGCGGACGTGGTCTGGACGGCCGACCGGGCCCCGCTCGTGGTTCGCCAACCTCGCGACCAGCGGACGGTGTCGATCGCCGAGGTGGCCCTCGACGGGGCGACCGACGGGCCGATGACCGTCGGCGAGCGGTATCGGGTCGACGACGACACCTGGGTCGAGCTCGTCGACGGCACGCCCCGATGGTGTCGGGCCGGCCTGGTGACGGTCGAGGATCGAGACCAGGCCCGCTGCCTGGTGGTCGACGGCCATGCGGTGACCGGGCCCGAGCTCCAGGTCCGTCGCCTGCTCGGCGTGGTCGCCGCCCCGACCGGCGATCCGGGCTCGGCGTCGTCGGCCGGGTCCCACGGGAACGCCGGCCAGGCGGCCACCGCGACGGCCGACGGAGCCGACCGCGAGCCGGGCCAGGATTGGGCCATCGTGGCGGCGTCGGCCGAACCAACCGAGGTCGGGCTCTACGCCGTCCCGCTCCCCGGTCCGGGTTCGGGCGGGTCGCCAGACCCGGTCCTCCTGACCCCGACGGGGACGGTGAACGGTGGGGCCCTCGGCGGCCGGACCCTCGTCGTGATCGAAGCGTCGCCCGATCGGCCCCGCTCCCGGGCCCGAATCCACGACCTCGACGACCTCCTGGCGGGCAGGGCGGCCGACGGCATCCCGATCGAGGACCGGTCGGCCGAGCCCGGCTTCGCCGCCGCCCCGACCTTCGTCGCCCTCGGCCCCGACCGGCTGGCCTCGGCGCTGTTCCTCCCCCGCGATCACGACGGGGCCACCCCGCTGCCGGTCCTGCTCGACCCCTATGGCGGCCCTCACGCCCAGCGGGTCCTGAAGGCCCACAATCCCCACCTGGTGTCGCGGTGGCTGGCCGAGCAGGGCTACGCCGTGCTCGTCACCGACGGGCGGGGAACCCCGGCCCGGGGTCCGGCCTGGGAGCGGGCGGTCTGGGGCGACCTGGCCGGACCGGTCCTCGACGATCAGTTGGCGGCCCTCGACGCCGCCCTCGACGCCCACGACCACCTCGACGGTGACCGGGTCGCCATCCGGGGCTGGTCGTTCGGTGGCTACCTGGCGGCGCTGGCCGTCCTCCGCCGGCCCGACCGGTTCCACGCCGCCATCGCCGGGGCACCCGTGACCTCGTGGCACCTCTACGACACCCACTACACCGAGCGGTATCTCGGCCACCCGGCGACCCACCCCGAGCACTACCGGCGCAGCGACCTGTACCTCGACGGCGACGACGGACCCGAGCTCGACCGCCTCCAGCGCCCGCTGCTCCTCATCCACGGCCTGGCCGACGACAACGTCGTCGCCGCCCACACCCTCCGATTCAGCACCGCCCTGCTGGCGACCGGCTCGCCCCATCGGGTGCTGCCGCTGTCGGGGGTGACCCACATGACCCCCCAGGAGGCGGTGGCCGAGAACCTCCTCCGCCTCCAGCTCGACTTCCTCGACTCCACGATCGGCCTCGATCCCATCGGGCCCCCACCGGCCCGACGGACCTGAGGCCGACGTGGACGACCTCGACGACCTCACCCGCCTCACCCCCGACCTGGCGGCGCTCGGTTGGACCGATGACCACGACCGATGGGCCGAGGGCCTGGTCGTCGACGAGGAGGGAACCGAGGCTCTCGGAACCGACGCCCCGGGAGCCGACGGCCAGGGCGCCGACGAGCCGGGAGCCGGGGAGCCGAGTGCCGGGGATTCGGGACCCGATCGACCGCTCATCCGAGGCCGGTTGGCCCGGGTCAGTCGGGGGTTCTCGGTCGTGTTCACCGGCGGCGACGCCGTGCTGGCCGCCTCCGGCAGCGCCCGGTCGCGGGTCGACGATGCCCCGGCCACCGGCGACTTCGTCGTCGTCCGGGACGACCCGGCCGACGGGCCGGTGATCGCCGCCATCGCCCCCCGGACCAGCGCCCTGACCCGGCGGGCACCCGGCCGGGTCCCCGAGCCCCAGGTCCTGGCGGCCAACGCTCGGAGCGTGTTGGTGATGCACGGCCTCGACCGCCCGCTCAACGCCCGCCGCCTCGAGCGGCAGCTGGTCGTCGCCTGGGACAGCGGGGCCGAGCCGGTCGTGGTGCTGACCAAGGCCGACCTCGTCGACGACGCCACCGATGCCACCGACGAGGCGGCGGTCATCGCCCCCGGCGTGCAGGTGGTGGCCGTCTCGGCCGAGACCGGCCTCGGCCTCGACCAGCTCCGTCCGCTGTTCGATGGCGGCGCCGCAGTGGCGATGCTCGGCCTGTCGGGCATCGGCAAGTCGAGCCTGGTCAATGCCCTGTCGGAGGGGCAGGTCCAGCGGACCGGCGAGGTCCGGGCCGCCGACCGCCGGGGCCGACACACCACGGTGACCCGGGACCTGATCCCCCTGCCCGACGGAGGGTTCGTCATCGACGCCCCCGGCGTCCGGGAGATCGGACTGTGGCAGGCCTACGACGGGCTCGTCCTCGCCTTCCCCGAGATCGCCGATGCGGCCGGGCGCTGCCGGTTCGCCGACTGCGAGCACGCCTCGGAACCCGGGTGCGAGGTCCGAGCCGGCATCGAGCGGGGCGACGTCGACCGCCGACGGATCGACCACTGGCAGGAGCTCACCGCCGAGCTGGCACTGCAGGAGAGCCAGCTCGAGGACTTCGCCCGACGGTCGGAGTCCCGAGATCGGGCCGCGGCCGAGGACGACCGGGACGGGGCCCGGACCAACCAGCGATCCCGTCGGGGTGGCGGGGGGCGCAGGGGACGGGGGCGTCGACGCTGAGCCCGCACCGGCCTGACCAGGAGACCCTCCCCCGGTCGAGATGGGCCATGGGCCATACTCGACCCGGAACCTGGAGCCTCGTGATGCACCCAATCGAGCCCACATCGTCCCCATCGACCCGGCCCGGGAGCGCGACCCGCCGACCCCTGCTGGCCCGTGGTGCGGCGTTGGTCGCGATGCTCGTCGTGGCTGCCGGCTGCGGGCGATCGGCCCCCAACGACGCCCTCGACGGCCTCGACGGCGATCCCGACATCGCCGGGGTGTCGGTCACCAGTCCCGACGCCGTCGTCGACACCGTCGCCACGACCCCGGGCGAGACGCTCCCCCCGTCGACCGAGGCGGTCCCCGTCGCCCAGGTGACCTACGTCGTCCAGCCCGGCGACACCCTCTCGGTCATCGCCTCCAACTACGACGTGTCGATCGAGGCCCTGGCCGAGGCCAACGGGATCGTCGACGTGAACGCCATCGCCCCCGGCGAGGAGCTCGTCATCCCGCCCGCCGCCCAGCCGATCCAGCCGGCGGTCGAGGGCCAACCGGCCGAGGGGGGCCAGCCGACGACGACCGACACCGCGCCCCCGGCCGAGGAGACACCGATCACCCCGGCCTCGTGATCCGGTTCGGCGGGCGGTGGCGGGCCACGGTCTCTACCCTGTTCTCCCTATGACCCAGCAGGTGGTGATCGTCGGCGGAGGAATCGTGGGCCTGGCCACCGGATGGCGGCTGGCCTCGGCCCGACCCGACCTCGAGGTGACGGTGGTGGAGAAGGAGCCGGAGCTGGCGACCCACCAGACCGGCCACAACTCGGGCGTGCTGCACTCCGGGATCTACTATCGGCCGGGCTCCACCAAGGCGGTGACCTGCCGGGCCGGGCGGGCGGCGATGATCGAGTTCTGCGCCGAGCACGGCATCGCCCACGATGTGTGCGGGAAGGTGATCGTCGCCTCCGGCCCATCTCAGGTGCCGGCACTCGACGAGCTCACCGCCCGGGCCGAGGCCAACGGTGTGACGGCCCGCCGGGTCTCGATGGCCGCCCTCCGGGAGCTGGAGCCCGAGGTCGCCGGCACCGACGCCCTCCACGTCCCCGACGCCGGCATCGTCGACTTCGGCGCGGTGTGCCGGGCCCTGGCCGACCAGCTGACCGCCGGCGGAGCCACGATCCGAACCGGCGCCGAGGTGACCGGCCTCGACGAGGGTGACACCGGGGTCCGCATCGACCTGGCGAGCGGCGAGATCCTGCGGGCCGATCTCGTCGTCACCTGCGGCGGGCTCCACAGCGACCGTCTGGCCCGCCACGTCCAGCCCGACCTCGACACCCGGATCCTGCCGTTCCGGGGCGAGTACTACGAGCTCACGCCGGAGCGCCGCAACCTGGTCCGGAACCTGATCTACCCGGTGCCGGACCCGGCGTTCCCGTTCCTCGGCGTCCACCTGACCAGGATGATCGACGGCTCGATCCATGCCGGGCCCAACGCCGTGCTGGCCCTGGCGCGGGAGGGCTACCGCTGGCGGGACATCGATCTCGGCGACCTGGCCGAGATCGCCCGGTTCGGCGGGTGGTGGCGGCTGGCCGCCACCTACTGGCGGACCGGTGCCGGCGAGTACTACCGGTCGCTGTCGAAGGGGGCGTTCGTCCGGGCCCTTCAGGAGCTCGTCCCCGCCATCACCGCCGACGATCTGGTCACCTCGGAGGCCGGCGTCCGGGCCCAGGCGGTCTCCCGGCGGGGCGAGCTCCTCGACGACTTCGTCTGGTCCGAGACCGCCCGGGTGGTGTCGGTGCTCAACGCGCCCTCGCCGGCCGCCACGGCGTCGCTGGCCATCGGCCAACGGATCAGCGACCAGGCCCTCGCCCACCTCGACTAGCACGGGCCGGCCGAGCGGCCGCGTCCGAGGTGGGCTCGGAATCGAGCCCACCTCGAACGGGTGCGAGGCCGGACCTCCAGGGAGGAAAGACCTCCAGCGAGGACGGATCCTCCAGCGAGACGGATCTACAGCGAGTAGGCGAAGGACCGCACCGAGGCGACCGACGAGGCGAACACCTCGGGCATCGCTTTGCGGAACAGCAGGTCACCGGCGTGACAGGTCCCGTTGACGGTCCGACCGGTGGTCGGCACGCCAGCCGCCGCCAGCTTCCGGTAGTAGGCCAGGCCCTCGTCGCGGAGCGGGTCGAGCTCGTTGACCGAGATGACGTGGGGCGGCAGGCCGGCCAGGTCGGCCACCGGAGCGTGGTACGGCCAGGCCAACGGGTTGGCGGCGTGCTCCCCGCTGGGGTCGTAGATGTGGGCCAGCGGGCCCATCATCTGGCACGACAGGAAGTAGCCGTCGTTCTCGACCAGCGAGACGAGGTCGGGATCGACGTTCTGGTAGGCGTTCGAGATGTAGGGGCACTGGGCGTAGACGCCGTCGATCTGGTCGAGCCGACCGTCCTGCTTCGCCTTGAGGGCGGTGGCCAGGGCCAGGTTGCCGCCGCCGCTCTCCCCCGACACGACGATCGAGGTGATGCCGAGGGCGTCACGGTTGTCGTGGGTCCACTGGAGACCCGAGGCGCAGTCGTTGAGACCGGCCGGGAACGGGTGGTTGCCGAGCTTCCCGGAGCCGTTCCGGAACTCGACGCCGACGACGACCAGGCCGACCGCCGCCAGCTCGTCCCGCCACCGCACGTAGTTCGGGTCGGCGGCGGCGGCGATCACCATCCCGCCGCCGTGGGTGTGGACGATGGCCGGCATCGGGTCGGTGACCCCGGCCGGACGGTGGATGTAGAGGCTGATGTCGTTGCCATCCACACCCTGGATGATCTCGGTCCGCCGCTCGACGTCGAGCGGGGGAAGCCCGTCGAAGAAGGCGGTGAACAGCTGGCCGTAGCCCTCCTCGGTGGCGGTGAGGAACTCGTGGATCGCCTCCACCGGGGAGCCGACATCGACCGGTGCCTCGGGTGTGGCCTGGTCGAGGGCGAAGGGCGCCATCGCCGCCAACATCCGGGGATCGGCCCGGGGGTCGTCCTTGAGTTGGAGGTCGGGGGTGCCGAGACGGCCGGGCAGGTTGGGGGTGACGGGATCGCTCATGACGCTCGCTCCTGGGGTCGGGTCCGACGACGGTGGGACACCTCCGACGCTAATCCCCGGCCAGCCGGTGTGCCCGTCCTCAGACGCCGGCCGAGCCGAGGGCCGCGGCCCGAAAGGCGATCAGCCAGCCCGTGGGGTCGACGCCGAGAGCCTGGAGCCGGGCACCGGCCTCCTCGACCGAGCCCCGATCGCAGATCGCCTCGACGAGGTCGATCAGCAGCCGCGACGGCTGGTCGTCGGTCTCCTCGATCACGGTCCGGGCCGCGGCCAGGCTCCGCTCCACGCCAGCCTGGTCGTCTTGCCGATTGGCGATGGTGGCTCGAGCGAGGAGGGCATACAACCGGTCGAGGTAGGTCGACGGGCCCTGCTCGGTCACCTCGATCAGCCGATCGGCGACCGGCAGATCGTCGTTGGCGACGGCCACCAGCGCCCCCACCGCCGAGGCGTAGTGTCCGAACCGCTCGGCTTCGGTCGTCTCGTCGCCCGACAGCTGGGCCTCGGCCTCGGCCACCGCTCCCCGCTGGAGCAGGGCCAGGGCGAGAGAGACGACGAGGTCGGATTCGCCGACGACCGAGGCGTCGTCGCCCAGCCCGTCGTAGCGGGCGGCCCACCGGATGGCCCGGTCGGCGTCGCCGAGCCGGGCCGCCGAGGCGACGCTGGCGACGACGGCCATGCGGCGGCTGCCCCGATCGTCGGCCTGGTCGGCCACCGAGTGGGCTTCGTCGAGCAGCGCCGTGCCCTCGTCGACGTGCCCGATCGACACCAGGGCCCGACCTTCGACGGCCCGGGCCTCGACCACCAGTGGCACGTCGGCGAGCCGCTCGCCGAGCAGCCGGGCGGCCCGGGCCTTCTCGGCGGCCTGCTTGGCCTGGCCGGTCCACAGATCGAGCAGGGCGTCGAGGTTGAGGGTGATGGCCTCGGCCCATGGATCTCCCCGACGACGGGTTTCGGGGAGGACCGTCTCGATCAGAGCCCGGGCGTCGTCCCACCGACCCGTGTGGTAGGCGACCCAGGCCTGGACCCCCTTGGTCCATACCAGGCCGCCCTGATCGTCGATCTCGGTGAAGATGGCGACCGCCTCGGCGACGAACGACTGGGCTTCGACGACCCGACCGAGCCGGAAGGCGTGCCAGGCCAGCGTCTGGAGGGCCCACGCTTCGGCCCGGCGGTCGCCGGCATCGGTGGCCACCGCCCGCGACGCTTCCAGGGCCTGCCGGGCCAGGGCATTGGCCCCCCGCTCCATCTCGGTCATACCCCAGAGGCGGAGGGCCAGGGCCTGCTGGTCGGGCAGGTCGAGAACGGCCATCCGCTCGGCGGCATCCCGCAGCGTCGCCGCCGCCCGATCGAAGTCGCCGGCCTTGCGCGACGCCTCCCCGTCGACCAGGGCGGCCCGGGCGACGAGGGTCGGGGCGAGACCGGGGACGGCCTCCAACCGTTCCAGATCGGCCCGGGCTCCGGCGATGTCGTGGACCTCGACCCGGGCCCGGGCCCGACCGAAGTAGAACGGCACCGCCGCCGTCGCGTCGCTGGCCAGCTCGATGCCGAAGTCGTACCACCGGCCGGCGGCCAGCGGGGCCCCGACGTCGAGGGCCCGCTCGCCGGCCTGGTCGAGCCACACCAACGCCCGGCCGAGCACCTCGCTGGGCTCCAGGCCCGACACGTCGGCCACCTCCGAAGCCAAGGTGGCCGCCGCCCGGTAGTGCTCGGCGATCGCCACCACCGTCGAGTTACGGAGCGGGCCGTCGACCCGAGCCTCCAGGTACTCGGCGATGCCGTAGTGGCGCTGAGCCCGCACGCTCTTGGTCAACCGGCCATAGGCGACGTCCCGCACCAGGTTCGAGCCGAAGCGGTAGCGGCGGCCGTCGACCTCGAGCAGGTCCTTCTCGACCAGAGCGGCCAGGTCTGCCTCGATGCCGCTCGCCCCCCGCACGGCGGCGGCCATCGTCAACAGCCCATCGATCGGCCCGGTCCGACCGAGGACGGCGGCGTCCTCGAGCAGGGCCCGCTCGTCGGGGTGGAGGGCATCGAGGCGGGCGGCGATGATCCCGGTCAACGTTGCCGGAAGCTGGGCCGGCTCGACCTCGAACCCGGCGGTGTCGACCCCGGTGAAGGGGTCACCGTCCTTCACGACGAGGTTGACCAGCTCGGCGAGGAAGAACGGGTTGCCTCCCGCCCGGTCGACCAGGCCGGCGACCAGCGACTCGGGGAGGTCGGCGGCCAATTGGGCCACCAGGTCGGTCGCCGACGCGTCGTCGAGGGGGCCGAGCTGGATGGCCGACACGCCATGCCGACCCCGGGGGAGCAGGTCGTCACCGGTCCACCGGGCGGTGAGCACCACCACCAACCGGCTGCGCGACAGTTCGGTCAGCAGGTGCTCGACCAGCAGGGAGACCGCTTCGGGAGCCCAGTGCATGTCGGACAACACGAGCACGATCGGCCGGGCGGCCAGCTCGGCGTCGAGGACGGTGGTGAAGGCCAGCATGACCTCCGACCGGTTGCGTTGCCGGTCGCCGCCCCGAAGCTCGGTGTGATAGCCGAGCGCGTGGAGCAGGGCGGTCGTGAACCGGGGGATCGACGGCTCCTCGGGCCCCAGCCGCTCGACGAGGGCGGCGGCCACCGCGGTCTCGGCATCGGCCTGGGCCAGATCGAAGGGCAGCTCGAACAGGTCCCGAAGGAGGTCGGCGGCCGCCCACCAGGCGTTGGCCTCCCCGTAGGGAAGGCACCGGCCGTCGAGAACCCGGGCCCCGTACCGGGACTCCATCTGGCTCGACGCCTCCTTGACCAGGCGCGACTTGCCCATCCCGGCCTCGCCGAACACCACCGAGAGCTGGGCCCGGTGGCCGTCGATCGCCAGCCGGGACTGGGCCAGGAGGAGGTCCATCTCGTTGTGCCGGCCGACGAAGACCTCACCCTGCTCGGGGTGGAAGCCGGGCGGTCGAACCGCCTCGATCGCCTGCCAGGCGCTGATCGGCTCGTCGCGCCCCCGGGCCGGGAGCGGACCGAGAGACCGGTAGGTGATCGATTCGCCGGTGGCGACCCGGGTCGCCTCGCCGACGAGGATCTGGCCCGCCTCGGCCATGCCCTGGAGCCGGTCGGCGGAGTTCATGACGTCGCCCATCGCCGTGTAGTCGCCCCCGGCGCTGGTCGTCCCCACCAGGACCTCGCCCGTGTTGACCCCGATCCGCATCCGGAGGGGCGGGTCGAGCTCGGAGGAGAGCGCCCCGAGCGTCCGCTGCATGGCCAAGCCGGCCCGGACCGCCCGCTCGGCGTCGTCGCCGTGGGCGACGGGGGCCCCGAAGAGGGCGATGATGCCGTCGCCGAGGACCTTGTCGACGACGCCCCCGTGATTGGTGATGTCGCGAGCGAGTCGTTCGAACGCCCGGTCGATCAGGTGCTTCACCGATTCGGGGTCCATGTGCTCGGCCAACGCGGTGAAACCGACGATGTCGGAGAACAGCACGGTGACGACCCGTCGCTCCTCACCAGCCGCCACCTGAGCCGCCCCGCAATGGGAGCAGAACCGGGCGCTGTCGCCGATCTGTCGCCCACAGGAGGTGCAGTTCATCGGCTCAATCCTACGTCCTCGACCCGATCGCGGTCCTCCCCCGGGACGACCGCGGGTCGTTCTTCCCGGCGATGACGGCCAGCCGGCCGATGAGTACCGTGGATGACGTGGGACTTCCCCTCCTGATACCTCGAAACCGGTACCGGCTCAACTGGTTGGCCGATCGGCCGTTCCTGACCGACCTCGGGCTGGCCGCGCTTCTCGCGCTGGCTGCGGTCTTCGTCACGTTCAGTGCCGACGGAGCCTTCGGCGACTCGGCCGGACCGGTGACGCCCGTCGGGTGGATCATCTCGTTCGGGTCGATCTACGCCGTGCCGTTCCGGCGGATCGCCCCCCGGGTGGCGGTCGTGGTCGGGGGGCTGCTCCAGACCCTGCCCTGGGCCAACGGCTTCGCCGACCTGTTCCTCGCCACCAGCATCCTGCTGTACTCGGCCACGGTCCATGGCGGACCGACCGGTCGGCGCCTGAGCTGGGCGGTCGGGGCCGCACTGACGCTCTACACCACCCTCGGGGTGGTGACCGGGAACGCACCGGTGTTCGCCGTGCCGATCGTGGCCCTCTACGCCGTCGCGGCGGTGGCGTTCGGCATCGCCTCCACCAACCGGGGCCGCTACGTGGAAGCGGTCGAGGCCCGGGCCGACGCCGCCGAGCGGTCGATGGTCGCCGACCGGGATCGGGCGCTGACCGAGGAGCGGAACCGGATCGCCCGGGAGCTCCACGATGTGGTGGCCCACGGGTTGTCGGTCGTGGTGGTGCAGGCGGCGGCGGCTCAGCGGATCCTCGACCGGGATCCCGACGGGGCCCGCAGCGCCCTCAACCAGATCGAGCAGACCAGCCGGAAGGCGCTGGGCGAGATGCGCCACGTGCTGAGCGCCATCCGCACCGATCCCGACGAGAGCTGGAAGCCGGCCCCCGGCCTCTCCGATCTCGATGAGCTGGTCGACGAGCTGCGCCAGATCGGGCTCCGGGTGTCGGTGACCACCTCGGGCCTGCCGGATCCGAGCGAGGGCGAGGTGCCGTCCACCGTCGATCTGACCGCCTACCGGATCGTGCAGGAGTCCCTGACCAACGTCTTGAAGCACGGCGGTTCGGGGGCGACGGCCACCGTCGACATCGCCCAGGGCGAACGGACCCTCGACCTGGCCATCGTCGACGATGGCCGGGGAGCGGCCGCCGAGCCGGGCGGCGGTCACGGGCTGCGGGGCATGCGGGAGCGGGTCGAGGTGTTCGGCGGCGAGTTCCGGGCCGGACCGGAGCGGGGCGGAGGCTTCGCGGTTCGGGTGTCGCTCCCGATCGACGGAGACCCCGCCCGGTCACGGCCGGAAGGCGCCCGCCCGTGATCCGCATCGGACTGGTCGACGATCAGGAGCTGGTGCGGACCGGCTTC
The DNA here is from genome assembly GCA_965262175.1 of Acidimicrobiales bacterium. Lineage (GTDB taxonomy): Bacteria > Actinomycetota > Acidimicrobiia > Acidimicrobiales > SZUA-35 > CADEDH01. Next base: position 1,607,735 of record CBDHES010000002.1, read on the forward strand.
CGCCTCATCCTCGAATCGGAGGACGACTTCGAGGTCGTCGGGGAGGCCGGGGACGGTCGGGCGGCGATCGACATGGTCCGGTCCCGCCGGCCCGACGTGGTCCTCATGGACGTGCGCATGCCGGTGATGGACGGTGTCGAGGCGACCGGACGGGTCGTCGACGACACCACCCGGGTCATCGTCGTGACGACCTTCGACCTCGACGAGTACGTGTTCGCCGCCCTGCAGAACGGGGCCAGTGGGTTCCTGCTCAAGGACACGCCGGCCGATCAGCTGGTGGCGGCGATCCGGGTCGTGGCCGAGGGCGAGGCGCTCCTGGCGCCGTCGATCACCCGCCGGTTGATCGAGCGGTTCCAGACGGCCGAGCCGCCGCCCCAGCCGGCCTCGTCGGTGGCCAAGCTGGCGTCGCTCACCGACCGGGAGGCCGAGGTCCTGACCGAGCTGGCCCGGGGCCTGTCCAACGCCGAGATCGCCGAGAAGCTGTTCGTCAGCGAGACGACGGTCAAGACCCACGTCGGTCGGGTGCTGACCAAGCTCGACGTCCGGGACCGGGTCCAGGCGGTGGTGATGGCCTACGAATCGGGGGTCGTCCGGCCCGGCGCCGGCTGACCGGTCATCCCCCATCGGCAACCGGGACCGGTTCGCCCCCGGTCGAGATCGGTGACAGGGTGGTTGGTCCTATGACCGAGCGGTTCCCATGACCGAGACCACCCCCGGGGCCACCGACCAGCCGACCGCGGTCGACCCCATCGGGGCCCTCCGCCTGATCGACTTCCGGCGGCTGTGGGCCAGCAACGCCACCTACTTCATGACGGCCAACGCCCTCCGGTTCGTGCTCGGGTGGTACGTGCTCGACGGCCTCGGCCGAGGCGAGCGGGAGCAGGGCCTGATCGTGTTCGCCCTCGGGATCCCGGCGGTGTTCCTGGTGTTGCCGGCCGGGGCGTGGGCCGACCGACTCGATCCCCGACGGCTGCTGCTGGGTACCCAGGCCACCTCGGCGGTGATCCTCGCCGTCACCGCCGTCCTCATCGCCACCGACCGGGCAACCGTGACCACGTTGGCCGTCGTGGCGGTGGCGGCCGGCGCCGCCACGACGGTCGGTCAGCCGCTGCGGGCCGCTCTCATCCCGACCCTGGCCGGCCGGGAACACCTCTTCGGGGCGATCGCCCTCAACGCCATCGCCATGACGACCTCGATGATCCTCGGACCGGTCCTGGCTCAGGCCGTGGGGAACCAGCTGGGCTTCGACGGGGCGGTCTGGTTCCTGGTGGCGCTGCTGGCGGTCGGACTGGTCGTCGTGTGGCCCCTCCGGGTCCCGGAGAGGACCGAGCCGCTCCCGGCCCGACGGTCGATCGTGAGCGAGACGAGCGAGGCGCTGGCCCACGTGCTGAAGGATCCGGCCCTCCGGGTCCTGTTCCTCCTGCTGACCGTGGCCGGCCTGACCGTCAACCCGACCGTGATGGTGACCGTCCAGGCTTACGTGAAGGAGGAGCTGGGCCGGAGCTCGGGCGACGCCGCTCCCCTGCTGGCCATGATGGGCCTGGGCATGGGGATCAGCTCGTTCGTGGTCATGCGCAAGGGCGACATGGCCAACAAGGGCGCCGCGTTCCAGCGGGCCATGATCGTCGGATCGACCATGACGTTCCTCATGGGTCAGACCACCGAGTACTGGCAGCTCCTCCCCCTCAACTTCGTGATGGGTCTGGCCGGCGGGTTCTACATCAACATGAACCAGGGCCTGATCCAGGCCAACACCCCCCAGGCGATGATGGGACGGGTGATGGGCCTGTTCACCCTCGTCCAGATCGGGCTCATGCCGATCGGCGCCCTGCTGCTGGGGCTCATCGCCTCGGCGGTCGGGATCGGGGTCACGATCTCCGGTGCCGCCGCGGTCGCCTTCGCCGTCGTCCTCACCACCTACCTGACGGCCGGTCAGCTCCGTACGCTCCGCTGAGGTAGGCGTCCCCCACCACCAACGCAACGACCGCACCGACGGTAGAGCCTTCGCACCCCCTCGATCAGTCGGGCTCGGGGGGCGGCGACTCCGACCGTCCGGCTCGCGGGACGGCCTTCGGCTGGCACGTCGGGCACCAGGCGGTGATGCGGGGCGGTGTGCCGAGCTGATCGGCGGCCACCCGGTCGTGGCACCGGTGGCAGGGCTGGCCCCGCCGGCCGTAGACGGCCAGGCCCTGGGGGACCGTCCGGCGGGGACCGCCCTCCACGTTGGCCAGGAGCTGGGTATTGGCCGTCGCCGCCAGCCGGCGACGGGCGGCATCATCGAGGGCACCGATCGGGGTCAGCGGGTGAACCAGGCAGGCGTGTAGCACCTCGCTCTTGAACACGTTGCCCACCCCGCAGAACACCCGCTGGTCGAGCAGGACGTCGAGGATCGGGGTCCCGGGGAGCCAGTACCGGTCGACCCGAGCCACGACCTCGTCGAGGTCGGGGTCCGGGGTGCAGAGGTCGGGGCCGAGGGCCGAGCGATCGAGGCCACCGGCTCCCCTCGCCCGTCGGCCCGGGGAGCGGCGGCCCGGCCCGACCAGCACGACGTGGGGGGCGGCGAAGCAGACCGCCACCCAGTCGGCCACCGACACGACCGCCACCGCCTGCCGTCGGGAGCGACGCCACCGCTCGCCGGGCCGGTACAGGTGCCAGCTCCCGTTCATCTTCAGGTGGGTCTCGAGCTCCGACCCGTCGTCGAATCGGATCATCAGGAACTTGCCCTCGGCCACGACCGCTTCGATCACCGTCCCCGCCGGCGGGCCGTCGACCAGCTCCCGTTCATCTTCAGGTGGGTCTCGAGCTCCGACCCGTCGTCGAATCGGATCATCAGGAACTTGCCCTCGGCCACGACCGCTTCGATCACCGTCCCCGCCGGCGGGCCGTCGACCACCGATCGGGGCAGGTCGACCGAGACGACCGATCGCCCGGCCAATGCCGCCGACAGCCGCCGGGCCGAGCGGTGGATCGTGTCGCCCTCGGGCATCCGGCCAGTGTGCCGGAGCGGGGAGATCACCCGGGCCGAGATCGACCCGGGAACCTCAGGGCCCCGGTACCGTGCGACACGATGAACGACGGTCACAACAGCGAGGTGCCCTGGTGGCGGCGGGGCGTCGTCTACCAGGTGTACGTGCGGTCCTTCGCCGACGGCAACGGTGACGGCACCGGAGATCTCAGCGGGCTCCGGTCCCGCCTCCCGTACCTGGCCGACCTCGGCGTCGACGCGTTGTGGATCAACCCGTGGTACCGGTCGCCGTTGGCCGACGGGGGCTACGACGTTGCCGACTACCGCCAGATCGACCCCCGCTACGGGACGGTCGACGAGGCCGAAGCCCTGATCGCCGAGGCCCACGACCGGGGGATCCGCATCATCGCCGACGTGGTCCCCAACCACACCTCGGAGGCCCACGCCTGGTTCCAGGAGGCGATCGCCGCCCCGATCGGCGACCCTCGACGGGATCGCTACCACCTCCGTGACGGCCGAGGATCAGACGGGTCGCTCCCCCCGACCGACTGGACCAGCGTGTTCGGCGGTCCGGCGTGGACCCGCCTCGACGACGGTCAGTGGTACCTCCACCTGTTCGCCCCCGAGCAACCCGACCTGAACTGGACCAACGCCGAGGTACGGGACGAGTTCGAGGCGGTGCTGCGGTTCTGGCTCGACCGGGGGATCGACGGGTTCCGGGTCGACGTGGCCCACGGCCTGGTCAAGGACCCGGCGTTCCCCGATGTCGGCTCGACGGGAGAGATCCTGTCGTCGGCCAAGACGGCCAACCATCCCTTCTGGGATCGGGACGGGATCCACGAGATCGTCCGGTCGTGGCGCAAGGTTCTCGACGACTACCCCGGCGATCGGATGATGGTGGCCGAGGCCTGGGTCCGCCCCGAGCGGCTCCCCCTCTACCTCCGGCCCGACGAGTACCACCAGTCGTTCAACTTCGACCTGCTCCAGGCCCCGTGGGACGGGGGCGAGATGCGCACCGTGATCACCGAGGCGACCGACGCCGCGACCGCCGTCGGCTCGACCCCGACGTGGGTGCTGTCGAACCACGACGTGATGCGGGAAGCGACCCGCTACGGCCTCGCCGCCGGCACCAACTGGCGCACCTGGCCGCTCGAGGGGCCCGTCGGGGCGCTCGACGTCGATCTCGGGGTCAAGCGGGCCCGGGCCGCAGCGCTCCTCCTGCTCGCCCTCCCCGGGTCGGCGTACGTCTACCAGGGGGAGGAGTTGGGTCTGCCCGAGGTGTGGGACCTGCCGACCGACGCACTCGACGATCCGGTATGGGAGCGGTCGGGCCACACCCAGAAGGGTCGGGACGGCTGCCGGGTCCCGCTGCCGTGGACCCTCGACGGGCCATCGGCGGGGTTCGGGTCGGGGTCGTCATGGCTTCCTCAGCCCCCGGGGTGGGAGCGGCTGTCGGCCGAGGCCCAGGCCGGTGACGGTGCCTCGACCCTCGAGCTGTACCGGGCGGCGATCGCCATCCGAGCCGAGCTCGGCGTGGCCGACGAAGAGTTGACCTGGGTCGATGCCGAACCCGACGTGCTGGCCTTCCGCCGGGGCAGCGGCCTGACGTGCGTGGTCAACCTGGGATCGACCCCGGTCGAGTTGCCGGCCCACACCGAGGTGCTCCTGGTCAGCGACGACCTCCAGAGCCCCTCGACGCTCGGTCCCGACGCTGCGGCCTGGCTCCGCTGATCCCGGCCCGTCGGCCGGCCCGAGGCGGCACCGCCGAGGGCGGGTATCCACCCTGAGAAGGATGCCCGACGGGCCGAAAATCATCTTCCAGGGGGAAGGCACCGTCACCGGGCCGCTCTAGGTTCATGGCGGGGCGCGCCGTGGCGACCACGGGCTCGACCCCGACGAAGACGTCGCCTGAACGGAGCCCTGCCATGACCGACGCCACCACCGATTCGGCCAGCGCGACCCAGCTGGCCACCGACCACTCGACGAACGGCGGCCTCCCGGCCGCCCGGGCCGAGGCGGCGAGCAAGATCTACGGGTCGGGCGACACCGAAGTGCACGCCCTCCGAAGCGTCGACGTCACCTTCGAACAGGGGGTGTTCACCGCCATCATGGGCCCGTCGGGGTCCGGCAAGTCGACCCTCATGCACTGCATGGCCGGCCTCGACCGTTTGACCTCGGGGGAGACGTTCGTCGGCGACACCCCGATCTCGTCGCTGTCCGACAAGCAGCTCACGGTGCTGCGGCGGGAGAAGGTCGGGTTCATCTTCCAGGCGTTCAACCTGATCCCCACCCTGACCGCCCGGGAGAACATCACCCTCCCGATGGACCTCGGCGGCGCCAAGTTCGATGACGCCTGGGTCGACGAGGTGATCGCCACCGTCGGCCTGGCCGACCGCACGACCCACCGCCCCAACGAGCTGTCGGGCGGTCAGCAACAGCGGGTGGCGGTGGCCCGGGCGCTGGCCAGCCGGCCCGACATCGTGTTCGGCGACGAGCCGACCGGCAACCTCGACTCCCGGACCTCGGCCGAGATCCTCAGCTTCATGCAGCGGGCGGTCAAGGAGCTGGGCCAGACGATCGTCATGGTGACCCACGACCCGACGTCGGCCTCCTACGCCGACCGGGTGCTGTTCCTGGCCGACGGGGAGATCGTGACCGAGATCTTCGAGCCGACGCCCGACTCGGTGCTCGACACGATCAAGCACCTGGGGGACTGATCACCATGTCGTTCCCTCGCCTGCCCCGCGTCATCGCGGTCCCCCTCATCATCGTCTTCGCCCTTCCGATCTTCGTCTACTTCATGGTCGATGCCCTGATCAGCCTCCGCCGCGGCTCCATCCGGCGGGTCGTGTGGCGGGGCATCGTGGCCAACATCGGCCGCCTCGTGCTGACCCTCGTCTCGGTGATCCTGGGCGTGGCGTTCGTCTCGGGATCGTTCGTCCTGGCCGACAGCCTCCGCTCGGTCTTCAATCAGATCAGCGAGGACGCCTTCGCCGGGGTCGACGCCCAGATCCGGGCCGAGAGCCCCGAGCTCCAGTCGTCGCAGACGGCGATCACCCGGTTCGACGACTCGCTGGTCGAGGAGATCCAGGCCGTCCCCGAGGTCGAGTTCGCCGAGGGCGGCATCTTCGGGTTCGAGCAGACCTACTCCCTCGACGCCGACGGTGAGGTCAACCGACCGAACGGCCCACCGGTGTTCACCACCTCGTGGGGCGGGGAGAGCCCGGTCTCGCCCTACACCCTGGTCGAGGGCACCGCCCCGTCCGGCCAGCAGGTCGCCCTCGACGCGGCCCAGGTCTCGGCCGGCGGCTTCGCCGTCGGCGACGAGATCACGATGGTGCTCCCCACCGGTGAGCCCGAGGTCTTCGAGCTGTCGGGGATCATCGACTTCGGTGAGGGCGGCACCGGCGGCGCCTACTTCAACGCCTTCGATCTGGCGACCACCCAGCGGGTGCTCGACGCCGGCCCCCTGGTCGACTCGATCGTGGTCAACGCCGTCGACGACGTCTCCAACGTCGACCTGCTGGCCGCCATCGGCGACGTCGTACCCGACGGCATCGAGGTCGTCTCCGGGGAGACGGTCATCGATGAGCAGCAGGACCAGTTCGGGACGTTCATCGACATCTTCGGCAACATCCTCCTGGGGTTCGCCGTCGTGGTGCTGTTCGTGTCGACGTTCATCATCTACAACACGTTCGCCATCCTGGTCGGTCAACGCACCCGCCAGCTCGGCGTCCTCCGCTCGGTCGGGGCCAGCACCCGCCAGATCCGGGCCCTGGTCCTCCTGGAGGCGGTGGTCATCGGGATCATCTCGTCGGTGATCGGCCTCTTCGGCGGCCTCGGCGTGGCCCAGATCCTCAAGAGCCTGTTCAACTCGGGGGGCAACTCGTTCCCCGATGGGCCCCTCGAGTTGCAGCCCCGGACGATCGTGGTCGTCGTGATGGTCGGGCTGGTCGTGACGGTCCTCTCGGCCCTCCTGCCCGCTCTCCGGGCCTCCCGGGTGTCGCCCCTCGAAGCGGTCCGCGACGGGGCCCGCCAGCAGCGGAGCGCAACCGTGCGGTTCATCCTCGGCGCCCTGGTGCTGGCGTTCGGGCTGTTCCTGCTGTTCTCCGGCATGTTCGGCGAGTTCGACGCCATCGCCCAGCGGCTGGGATCGATCGGGCTCGGCGCCGCCCTCACCTTCATCGGTGTGGCCATGCTGTCCGGTCTGTTCGCCGGGGTGGCGGTCAAGGGGATCGGCCGGCCGCCCTTCGTCGCCCTCGCCTCCCTGGTCAGCGGCCTGATCCTCGTCCTCGGCGGGCTGCTTGCGGCGCTCGGCCCGGCCACCTTCGACGAGGGGGGACCGATCGGGGGGATCGGCCTGATCCGGGAGGGCTTCGGGTCCGACGGGATCGGCGGGGCGATCGGCTGGATCGTGGCCGGCCTCGTCGCCATCGCCATCGGGGCGGCGTTCGTCCGGGTCGGGCTGCCGACCCTGATCGACGGGTACCGGCTGGTGAAGTCGCTGTTCACCCGCGACGATGCCCTGACCCTGGTCAACATGTCGCGGGACAACGCCAGCCGGAACCCCCAGCGCACCGCGGCCACCTCGACGGCCCTGATGATCGGCCTGGCGCTGATCACCGGGGTGGCGGTGTTGAGCGCCTCGATCCTGGCCACCTTCGACCGGTTGCTCGACGATGCCATCGCTGCCGACCTGTTCGTGTTCGAGGAGGCCCAGGGCCTGCCGTTCTCGTCGGTGCTGGCCGACCAGCTCGAAGAGCTGCCCGAGGTCGAGGCGGTGGCGGGGTTCGTCCCGGTCGAGATGCGGATCGACGACAGCGTCGAGAGCGTTGCCGGGTTCGACACCGACACCGGGACCGAGGTCATCAACTACGGCATCGTGGAGGGGACCCCGTTCATCACCACCGAGGGGATCGCCGTTCTCGACACGACGGCCGAGGAGCAGGGCCTGACCCTCGGCGACCAGGTCGCCGTCGAGTTCGAGGATGGGGCCACCCTCGACCTGACCGTCGAGGCGATCTACGACGACAACACCGTCGTCGGGACGTCGTGGCTGATCAACCGGGAACGGGCCCGCATGCACCTCCCGATCGACGAGATCGGCTTCCTCGGCGTCACCTTCCCCGAGGGGGCCGACATCGAGACCAGCCGGGCCGCCGTCGAGCAGGTGACGGCCAGCTTCCCCCAGCTCACCACCCAGGACAACACCGAGTTCCAGGAGCAGACCGAGGACCAGATCGCCCAGCTGCAGATCGTGATCAACGGGCTCCTGGTGCTGTGCCTGATCGTCGCCTTCTTCGGCATCATCAACACGATGGCCCTGTCGGTGCTGGAGCGGACCCGGGAGATCGGCCTGCTCCGGGCGGTCGGCATGACCCGGGACCAGCTGCGGTCGACGATCCGGTCCGAGGCGGTCGTCGTCAGCGTCTTCGGCGCCCTCCTCGGGGTGTTGATGGGGCTGCTGCTCGGTTGGGCGGCGGTCGTCGCCATCCCCGACAGCTTCATCAGCGAGGTCGGCATCCCGTGGGTCCAGCTCGTGGCCTACGTGATCGTCGGGGCCATGATCGGGCTGGTCGCCGCCTACTTCCCCGCTCGCCGGGCGGCCAACCTCAACGTGCTGGACGCCATCGCCTACGAGTGACCGGCCATCGATAGGGTCGGGGCGTGTCCGATGAACGACGCGTCCCTCCCCCGCCACCAACCGAGCTGGCGGCGTGGTCGGCTCTCACCGACCACGCCGCAGCCCGGTCGAAGCTCCAGCTCCGCGACCTGTTCACCGCCGACCCCGAGCGGGTCGATCGGCTGACGATCGAGGCGGCCGGCTTGGCCGTCGACTTCTCCAAGAACCTCGTCACCCCCGAGATCGTCGACGCCCTGGGCCGCCTGGCCGACGAGGCGGGCCTGGCCGACGCCCGGGACGCCATGTTCCGGGGTGACCGGATCAACGTCACCGAGGACCGATCGGTCCTCCACACCGCGCTCCGTCGCCCAGCCGATCAGCCCCTGGTCGTCGACGGGACCGACGTGACCGCCGACGTCCACGGCGAGCTGGCCTCGATGGCCGCTTTCGCCGACCAGGTCCGGGACGGTACCTGGCGGGGGGCCACCGGGGAGCCGATCTCGGCGGTGGTGAACATCGGGATCGGCGGCTCGGACCTCGGTCCGGCCATGGCCCACCACGCCCTCCGGCCCCATTCCCGGCGTGACCTGACGTTCCGGTTCGTGTCGAACATCGACCCCTCGGCCCTCCACGAAGCGCTGGTCGACCTCGACCCGGCCACCACCCTGTTCGTCGTGGTGTCGAAGTCGTTCGGCACGATCGAGACCCTGACCAACGCCCGGTCGGCCCGGACCTGGTTGACCGACGCCTTGGGCGACGGGGCGGTGGCCCGCCACTTCGTCGCGGTGTCGACCAACGCCGATCGGGTGGCCGATTTCGGGATCGACGTGGCCAACATGTTCGGCTTCTGGGACTGGGTCGGTGGCCGGTACTCGGTGGGTTCGGCGGTCGGCCTGTCGTTGATGGTGGCGATCGGACCGGACGGCTTCCGGGACTTCCTGGCCGGGATGGCCGAGATCGACGACCACTTCCGGGCTGCGCCGTGGTCGTCCAACCTGCCGGCGCTGATGGGGCTGCTCGGGATCTGGTACACCGACTTCCTCGGGGCCGAGTCCCACGCCGTCCTCCCCTACAGCGACCACCTGGCCCGGTTCCCCGCCTACCTCCAGCAGCTCGACATGGAGTCCAACGGCAAGCGGGTCGACGCCCACGGCCGACCGGTGACCGCCGGCACCGGTCCGATCGTGTGGGGCGAGCCGGGAACGAACGGCCAGCACGCCTTCTACCAACTCCTCCACCAGGGCACCCACCTGGTGCCGTGTGACTTCATCGGGTTCGCCGAGGCGACCGACCCGATCGGCGTTCACCACGACCTGCTGATGGCCAACTTCTTCGCCCAGACCGAGGCCCTGGCGTTCGGCCAGGATCACGACGACCCGCAGCGGGCCTTCGACGGCAACCGGCCGACGACGACGATCCTGGCCCAACGGCTCGACCCTCGGACCCTCGGTCGGCTGATCGCCCTCTACGAGCACAAGGTGTTCACGATGGGAGCGATCTGGGGCATCAACTCCTTCGACCAGTTCGGGGTGGAGTTGGGCAAGGTGTTGGCGACCGCCATCGAGCCGGAGCTGACCGCGACCTCGCCGTTGGGCCACGACCCGTCGACCAATGCCCTGATCGCCCGCTACCGCTCGATGCGCCGCTCGACCTGACCCGGGACCCTGACCCGGGACCGTGACCCGCTCTCAGTGGCAGGCGGGGCCGAAGACCTGGAGGCGGGAACCGGGGTGGTCGGCCCGGACCCGGTGGTCGGGGTACCGACCGGCGACCATGCTCCGGGCCGGCACGTCGGTCCCCAGCACGAACGAGCCGGCACCGAAGGTGACGTCGTCGCCGACGTCGCAGCCACCGATCACGGTGGCGTTGGCGAAGAGCACCACACCGTCGCCGAACGTCGGGTAGGCGTCGGGCCCGGTCGACCCGATCGTGCAGTTCTGGTAGACGGCGAAGTAGTCGCCGTAGCGGGCATTGCCGATCACCGTCCCCACCGGGTGGCAGAACAGGAACACCGGTGGGAGCTCGATGGCGTAGAACGCGTCGACCCCGTGGAGGGCCTTGTTGAGGAGGAACAGCTTCTCGGCCAGCGGGGTGTGCCCGTTGGCCCGGTACTCGGCGTTGCCCGCCAGGTAGAGGAACATGGCGTACTGGTCGGAGTGGAGGTGGTTGAACCTCGGCCGACCATCGACCTGGAAGTACTTCTTGCCGATCCGGCTGAAGCAGTGCTCCATCCGGACCAGGGCCTCGCTGACCGCCTCGGCCAGCGAGCGCCGGGTGGCCGGGCTCCCGTCGGGGAAGAAGTGGTCGAGCTGTCCGCCGACGTAGTCCTGCAACTCGGTGCGGCCGAGTGTCGTTCTCATGGGATCTCCTCTTTGCCCGCACCCTCGCGATCTCCCTGTCGGCGGCGGACCGCCGACATCAACCACGCGGCGAGCGCCATCGCCGCGACGACTCGAACGACCAGGCCGACCCCGGCCACCGGCGCCCCGGCGCCGACGGCGACGGCCCCGGCCGCCACGACCGATCCGACGGCCAGGGCCCGGCCGTCGACGGCGAACCGCGGATCGAACCGGCGGGCACCGGCTGCGCTCAACGCGGCCAGGAGCCCGTAGCTGGCGACGGTCGCGGTGGCCGCTCCGTCGAGCCCGAGGGGGCCGATCAGGGCGGCGTTGAGCCCCAGGTTGGCCACGGCCGCCACGACGGTGGCGCCGGCCACCATCGACAAGCGCTCGCTCCCCAAGAGCGAGATCTGGGCCGCCAGGTAGACGGCGAAGGGCACCGCCGACGCTCCGACGAGGCCGGCCACGAGGCGGATCGCCGCCGGCTCGTAGGTCGGGCCGGCGGCCAGGTCGATCACCACCGGTGCGGCCAGACCGGCGACACCGCCCAGCGCCGCGGCGCCGAGCAGGAACAGCCCGGAGCTGCGGTGGAGGGCGGCGGACCGCTCGACGCCGGGCCGATGGCCGAGCACGTGGGGTGCCCATGCCGACGAGGCGGCGGCCGCCACGACGACGCCCCCGGAGGCGAGCAGATAGGGGGCGTGGTACCGACCGACGGCGGCCGGTCCGATCATCACCTCGATGACGTAGCGGTCGCCGACGCTCAGCACGACGGTGGCCAGCGAGTGGACGATGGTCGGGGCGCCGATCCGGAGGGCGTCGCCGACGAGGCGGACCGGGACCGCTCGGGGTGACCGGGGTGGGACGGCAGCGACGGTCACCAGCACACCGACGAGCGCCGCCACGGCCCAACCGGCCAGGACGGTGATGGCCGCCGCCCCGCCGACGAGGGCCACCACGACGAGCCCCACGGCGTTGGCCGCCGGCCCGGTGGTCAGGGTGGCGGCGCCGTACAGTCCGACCCGACCCCAGCACCGACTCCACGACTGCAGGTTCTGGGCGACCCCGGCGGCGGTGCCGATCAGTGCGCCGAGGACCAGCGCCCCGCCGACGCCGTCGACCCCGACCGCCGCCATCCCGGCCAGCACGGCCGCAGCGGCCAGCCCCAGGCCGACGGTGAGGGCCGACGCGCCGGTGATCAGGGCCCGGGACCGGTCGCGGCTCTCGGGCCGGTTGAAGTGGAGCACGGTCAGGGCGCTGGGCAGCCCAGCGGTCGCCACCGACCGGACCAGCTGGGCGGTGCCGACCGCGGTGGCGACGAGCCCCAGCTGGGCGGGGGCCAGCAGGGCCGCGGCCAGCGGCACCAGGGCCAGCGAACCGGCCGCCTGGAGGCCGGCGATCGCCACGTACCACGCTCCGGCGGTGACCGCTCCCGGGGCGGGGGCAGGGGCGGGGGCGGCGACCGATGCGGGGGCCGGGGCCGTCATCCGATGACGCCCGGCCGGACGGTGCTGATGGCGTCGACGTCTCCGTCGTCGAGGAACCGATCGAGGGGCACGGGATCGGCCAGCGAGCCGTAGACGGCGTCGGGGAGCCCGGGATGGTGGAGGGCCACGATCGGGCAGCCGAGGCTCGCCGCTTCGAGGAGACCGGTGCTGAAGAACGACACGACGACGGTGTCGGTCCGGAGGTGACGGCGAAAGGAGCCGCCCTCGGTGTCGATGACCGCCGGACCGGCCCCTCGCCGCCACGGGGTCGGATCACCCTTGGGGTGGGGGCGGGCGACGACCCGCCGCCCGTCGGCCGCCAGCCGATCGAGCCGGTCGAGGATCCGGGTGATGATCGAGTTGGCCTCCGGGAGGTAGCCGCTGAGCTCCTGGCCGAGGAACAGCAGGTCGGCGTCTCCGGTCAGCGGCTCGTCGGGGGCGATCCCCTGGAGTCGGGCGAAGTCGATCCGGGTCGCCGCCCGAGGCTGGACCCGGGCCAGGAACTCGGCGAACGCCCGTCCGAAGAGCAGGTGCCCATCGAGGGACAGGTTGCCGAACCCCACGCCGATCGGGGCGTACCCGACCAACCGGTGGGCGAGGTCGGTGGTGACGATCCGGGCCCGCCGGACCGGGGTCCAGGTCCGCCATCCGGTCGTGGCGAACAGGCCGTGCTGGATGCCGATCTGGATCGCAGAGGGCGCGGTCCGCCGCAGGGACAAGCTCAGGTTGGTGGTCAGCCATCCCTCGGCCGTGTCGAAGACGACGACGCCGTCGGCCGGTACCCGACGTCGGAGCTCGGCCGTCGACGAGCGGACGGCGGCCCGACGATCACCGGGCGAGGCTGCGGCCGAGGCGACCGTCGCACGGAGATCGACATGGTCGACATGGTCGACACCGTCGACACCGGCGGCACGGCCGGCACCGTGGACACCGTCGACACCCAGGATCCGGGGCCAGACATGGGGTTCGGTCTGAACCGTCACGACCGGACGCCCGACGGCGGCCGGTAGCCACTCCCCCAGGGCGAGCAGCTCGGTCAGGTGTGGCGACGTCATCGGGCCTCCGAGCCGAGCGTCGCGCCGCCCTCGTCGGAGAGGGTGATGACGTCCCTCGGCGCCGAGCGTCGGAGGGGGAACGAGCTTCCCGGCACGACGGCCAGGAGGAGGACGAACAGCACCGAGAAGGCGGTGTTCTGGAGGAGGAAGGCGTTGGCCGTCGTCTGGGTCATCAGCAGCCCGAACAGGCCGAACAGCATCGGGGTCATCGACCGATCGGCGACGTGGGCCCCCGCGGTATCGGCATCGGCATCGGTGGTCGGACCTCGCTCGTTGAGACGGAGCAGCGCCTCGCCGAGCTGCCACACGATCACGACGAACAGGAAGCCACCGAGTAACCCGACCTGGAGGGTCACCTCCAGGAACTGGTTGTGGCTGTGCTGGGGGATCCGGAAGAAGTCCTGGAACGAGTGGGTCGCCCGGTCGGAGAACCAGTACGACCGCCACCCCCACCCGAGGAGGGGCCGCACGCCGATCTCGTCGACGACGACCGACCAGATGTTGGCCCGGTCGGTCAGCGTGGCGTCCTTGCCCAGCAGGTCGAAGATGGCGAACCGGAGCCGGTTCGACATGGCGAGGGAGATCATCCCGTAGAACGGCACGATCAACAGGGCCAACCGATGGGTCCGGCGGAACAGCCGGATGGCCAACACGAACCCGAGCCCGGCCAGCGTCGAGATCTGGGCCGTCCGGGACGCCGAGAGGAGCAGGGCGAGCACCGCCCCCGTCGTCAGCAGCCACCGCCGCCACGTCGGGGGGACCACAGCCGGCGGCGCGACCAGGCCGACGACGATCGCCACCCCGGCCACCAGACCGGCGGTGCTGTTCCACCCGTACAGGCCGTACCACACCCCCCGGTCGCTCTTGACCAGGTCGCCGGCGGCGACGGTGAGGATCACCGCCGCCGTCGACGACGATCCGGCCATCCAGAACAGGCCCCGGAACACGGCGCCGATCGGGACCCGGTGGGCCAGGGCGGCGGCGACCAGGATCCCGGCCAGGAGCCGCACCACCCCTTGGGTGGCCTGGGCCGGCTCGGCGGCCCACAGCACCGAGACGCCGGCCAGCGCGGTCAGGAACAGCAACGGGGTGACGGCCAGCAGGAGCGCCGGAAGCGTCCGGATCGGTTTGGGGATGGCCACCAGGACCGCGGCCAGGGCGACGACGGCGAACAGGGCACCGGTCCGACTTCCGGTCGAGGCGACCAGGCTGGAGGTGTCGGTCGGGCTGATGAGGCCGGCGCCGGTGCCGCCGACCAGTGCCCAGACGACGAAGGCGACCGTCGCCGGCCGGCGGCGGACGATCTCGTTGCGAGGATCGGCGCCCCACGTCGGTCGGCCACCGGTGGAGACCGGAGCCGGCGGGGCGACTGCGGTCATCGCTGGTAGCGGTGATCGTCGGGGAGGTGGTCACCGAGCCAGCGGGCCAGGGCGGCCAACCCCTCGGTGAGGGACACCGTCGGCTTCCAGCCGAGGACCTCCCGGGCCCGGCTCGGGTCCGACACCAACACGTCGACCTCGCTGGCCGACGGGCGAACCCGATCGGTGTCGGTCACCACCGTGGCGTCCGACCCGGTCACCTCCCGGCACCGGTCGACCACCTCACCGATCGACACGGCGGTCCCGGTCCCCAACTGCACCACGTCGCCGGGGGCGACCGGGGCCCGGGCCATGCGGATGAACCCGTCGACGGTGTCGGCCACGTAGGTGAAGTCCCGCTCGGGGGCCAGCGAGCCGAGCTCGATCTCGTCCCGCCCGGCCAGCATCTGGGCCAGGATGGTGGGGATGACGGCCCGGCGGGATTGGCGGGGACCGAAGGTGTTGAACGGTCGGAGGACGACGACCGGACAGTCGAAGGACCGGGCGAAGGACTCACACAGCTTGTCGGCGGCGATCTTGGTCGCGCTGTAGGGCGATTGGCCCTTGAGCGGGTGGGTCTCCACGATCGGGGTCCGGTCGGGGGTGCCGTAGACCTCGCTGGTCGAGGTGTGGACGATCCGTCCCACGCCGTGGCGCATCGCCCCTTCGAGGACGTTGAGCGTCCCGGTGACGTTGGTCTCGACGTAGGACCGGGGGGCGGCGTAGCTGTAGGGGATGGCGATCAGGGCGGCCAGGTGGAGCACGATGTCCATCCCGTCGCAGAGGTCGGCCACCAGGCCGGGGTCGCGGACATCCCCCAGAACGAGGCGGGCTTCGGACCGGGCGGTCGGGCTGTCATCGAGCCAGCCGAAGGACCCGTTGGAGTTGTAGACGCAGAGGGCGGTGACCTCGGCCCCCTCGGCGACGAGCCGCTCGACGAGGTGGCTTCCGATGAAGCCGTCGGCCCCGGTCACCAGCACCCGGGCGCCGGCCAGGTCGCTGCGCTCGGCGGTCATCGCAGCTCGCCTCGGGCCAGGGCGAGGTCGGCCGGCCGGCCGACGTCGATCCACGACGAGTCGAGATCGTGGACCCCGACCGGTCGGTCGGCCCCCATGGCGGCGGCGCACAGCTCGGTCATGTCGAAGGGCCGGTCGGTCGGGATCAGGTCGATCAGGTCGGGATCGATGACGTTGATCCCCGCCCCGACCCGCCACGACGAGGTCGGCTTCTCATCGATGGCGACCAGCCGGTCCTCGGTGGCGATGTCGAGCACCCCGAACGGGACCCGGTAGTCGTGGACGGTGGCGGCGACCGTCATCGCCCACCCCCGCTCGACGTGACGGTCGAGCAGGGTGCCGAGCGGAGCCGGGGTCATGACATCGCCGTTCATGACCAGGATCGGGTCGTCGGTCACCACCCCGGCCCCGGCCAGCAGCCGGAGGCTGCCGGCGGTCCCCAAGGGCCGGCCGGGGTCCTCCCGGATGTAGCTGATCCGGCATCCGAACCGGTCGCCGTCGCCGAAGTGGTCCTCGATGACGGCGGCTTTGTAGTTGACGGTGATGGCGATCCGGTCGATCCCCGACGAGAGGAGGTGGAGCACGATCCGCTCGAGGATCGGTCGTCCGGCCACCGCCAGCATCGGCTTGGGGACCTCGGCGGTCAGGTCGCCGAGTCGGCTCCCCCGGCCGCCGGCCATCACCACCGCCCAGTTGGGGCGACGGGGTTGGCCGACGATGTCCTGCAGGGTGTGGAGTCCGGTCACCCGACCGTCGGTGACGATCGGGATCGCGTCGAGGCGGAGCGCCTGCATCAACTCCAGCACCGCGGCCCGGTCCTCGGTGTCGGGCACGACGACGGGGCTCGGCGACACCAGCTCCCCGATCGAGCTGTCGAGGCTCGCGCCGCCGAGCAGCGCCCGTCGGAGATCACCGTCGGTGAGGACCCCGACCAGTTCGGCGTCGTCCCGCTCGACGAGGCACAGTCCGACCCCACCGGCCTGGATGGCGGCCATGGCGTCGACCACCGACCCGGCCGACGAGACCCGGAGGGCATCGAGGTCCCCGGTCACCGCTCCCGCCCTCCGACCAACCCGAGGTCGTCGTGGGCGTCGAGGTCGAGCGGCTCGGTTCGGGGCTCGGGGAGACGACCGAGGGCGAGGTCGAAGAAGTGCTTGGAGCCTCCGGCCCAGTCGTCACCGGCGATGAGGGCGGCGGCCCGACGAGCGCTCCGTCCGTTGCCGTAGACGGTGGGGAGCAGCGGCTCCTCGGCCGCCCCGTTCGTCCGCTCGATCGCCGCCACCAGATCGCCGACCGAGGGGGCCGGGAGGTCGGTGGTGGTCG
The DNA here is from genome assembly GCA_965262175.1 of Acidimicrobiales bacterium. Lineage (GTDB taxonomy): Bacteria > Actinomycetota > Acidimicrobiia > Acidimicrobiales > SZUA-35 > CADEDH01. Next base: position 1,624,901 of record CBDHES010000002.1, read on the forward strand.
GGTGGCGGGGTCGGCCGTCCTGGCGGTGGCCGACGTTGATCGACGGGGTGCCGAGGAACGGGGCCTCGATGATCCCGCTCGACGAGTTCCCGATGAGGACCTGGCAGGTCGCCAACTCGTCGAGGTACCGCTCGGAGCCGAGCGACTCGTGGACCTCGACCCCGGCGACGTCGAGGTGCTCGTCGATCACCCGGTTGATCTCCCCGGCCCCGGGATCGACGTTGGGGCGGGTGATCACGATGCGCTCCAGGTCGGCGGCCTGGCACGCCTTGAGGATGGTGGTGATCATCTCCAGCTCCCACTCGTCGGAGCGGGTGGCCGGGTGGTAGGCGACGACGGCGGTCGACGTCCGGCGGAGGTGGCGTCGGCCCGTCATCCGCTGGCGGATCGCGTCCAGACCGAGCGCTCCGACCGTGTGGACGGTGTCGGGATGCTCACCGAGCTGGATGACCCGGCGCCGGAACGGCTCGGCCGCCACGAGGTGGAGCGACGAGAACTTGGTGATGCTGTGGCGGAACCCGTCGTCGAAGGCGCCGGTGGTGACCTCACCACCGTGGAGGTGGGCGACCGGGAGGCCGGCGAGGTGACAGGCGGCGGCGAACCCGAACGCCTCGAACCGGTCGCCGAGGACCAGGGCCCGGTGGGGGCCGTGGTCATCGATGACACCGGCGAAGGTGTCGACCGCCCGCCCCAGGACGCCGGCCGCCTGCCGCCAGTCCTCACCGGACGGCACGGCGTCGGACCCGGGACCGGCCGGGGTGCCCGAGGGCGGCGGCGAGCGATCGAGGATCTCGGCCCGGGCCACGATGGGGAGACCGCTGCGCTCCACGTCGGTGACGGTGAGGCCGTGGGCCGGGGCGAGGTGGGTCCCCGACACGAGGAGTCCGAGGTCGATGCCGTCGGTGTCGTCGAGCTCGACGAGGAGCGGTTGGAGGATGCCGAAATCGGCGCGGCTGCTTGTCAGTACGAGGAGGTTCATAGGTGGAGGGAGAGGTCGTCGGACGGGGACGGGGTGATCGGTGTCGCCGGCGTGGCGACGGACGGGGTGAGGTCGATGGCTTGCAGCGGCGTACCGGACCGGAGGTCCCGGGTCGTCGTGTGACCGGTCACGTCGGCCGAGGCGGGAAGGCCGGCTTCGGGGCGGAGGGCGATCACGTCGGAGGGCGCCAGGACCGACCCGGCCGGGAGGTCACGGGTCAGGTAGAGGCTTCGGCGGGCCACCGGCCGGGTGTCCCGCTCGACCGGCTGGGGCTCCTTGACCCCCGACCCCAACGCCGACTCGGTCGCCCGGATGGCGGCGAGGTACGCCGCCAGGTCATCGGGGTCGGCCGACGCCCGGTGGTCGGGGCCATCCAGGTCGCGGTCGAGGGTCAGGTGCTTCTCGAACAGCTTGGCTCCCAGGGCGGTGGCGGCGACGGCCGACGTCGCGCCGATCGTGTGGTCCGACCAGCCCACCGGGCACCGGAACGAGTCGGCCAGGACCGCCAGGGTCCGGAGGTTGGATGCCTCGACCGGTGCCGGGTAGGCGGTGACGCAGTGGAAGATCGCCAGCCGAGGGGCCGCCTCGGCGACGGCGTCGGCCAGCGCGTCGACGGCATCGGCCACCTCGGCCAGGTGGGAGGCGCCGGTCGAGAGCAGGACCGGGAGACCGGTCCGACCCGCAGCTCGGAGGAGGCGATGGTTGGTCAGATCGCCGCTCGAGATCTTCACCGCCCGGATACCCACCGTCAGCAGGGCGTCGAGCGATCGCTCGTCGAACGGTGTCGAGAGGAACTCGATACCTCGCTCGGCGGCGTCGTGACGGAGCTCGTCCCACGCTTCGGCCGGCAACGTCAACCCGGCCAGCATGGCCCGCTGGTCGTCGAGCCCGGTCCGGTCCTGCTGGTAGGCGGCGGTCCGGGCGCCGGCGACCGCCAGGCAGCCGGGATCGAAGGTCTGGAACTTCACCGCATCGGCTCCGGCGTCGGCCGCAGCGGCGACGAGGCGATGGGCCAGGGACACCGAGCCGTTGTGGTTGACCCCGGCTTCGGCGATCACGTAAGCCGGTCGCGTCCCGCCGATGACGGTCGAGCCGATCTCGATCTCCGGTCCGGCCGCCGGCGTGTTGCTGCGGGGCGCGGCCACGGCGTCGACCGGCGGGCCGGGGGCCGCCACCGCGTCAGGCGGCGGGGACGGGAGCGGGGGCGGGGGCGGGGTCACCATGCGGTCAGTCCTCCATCGACGACCAGGTTGTGGCCGGTCACGTAGCGGGCGGCGTCGGAGAACAGGAAGGTGACCGGTCCGACCAGGTCGTCTGGCTGTGCCATTCGGCCCAGGGGCACCCGATTGGAGTACTTCCGATCGAAGACGTCGTTCTGGCCGCTCGACACCCCGCCCGGCGTCACCGCGTTGATCCGCACGCCGGCGGCCCCCCAGAGCGTGGCCAGGTGGCGGACGAGGCCGAGCACGCCAGCCTTGGTCGCCGAGTACACGGCCGGGCTGGAGATTTGGCGGCCGAGGTAGTCGGAGCCCTCGTAGATCCGCTGGTCGGGTCCGACGATCCCGTAGATCGAGGCGATCTGGATGATCGAACCGGACCCCACCTCGACCATCCGCCGCCCCACCTCCCGAGCCATCAGATACGAGCCGTCGAGGTTCACCGCCGACACCTCTCGCCAGGTGGCCAGGGTGCTGACCTCGAAGTCGGCGAAGAACCCATCGAGCGATGACGACTTCGAGGCGGCGTTGTTGAGCAGACCGTCGACCGGGCCGAGGTCCCGCCACAGGGCGGCGACGACATCGACGACGTCGTCCTCCTCCGACACGTCGCACCGTCGGTGGTGCCACCGGTCGGCATGGCCTTCTCCGACGACCACCCGCCCCAGCGCCTCGCGGTCACGGTCGAGCCCGACGACGGTGGCCCCGGCGTCGAGCAGCCCTCGACAAAGCGGGGGCCCGAGGATCCCGGCCGCTCCGGTGACCACGATCGTCCGCCCCGAGAGCCCGAACGGGTCCGGTCCTGGTCGGCCGGTGGTCATCGGCGATCGGTGAGGAGCAGTTCGACCATCCGGAGGTCGAGCTCGTCATCGATGTCGATCGACCGCTCCCGGGGCATGACGTAGGGCCGGGTCCGGGGGGCGAACAGGAACGGCTCGGCCACGAACGGGAACCGGGGCCAGACATAGATCGACGCGTTCATGTCGAAGCAGACCGGGCTGTCCTGGCGTCGGCGGATCCGTGACGGCTTCGACAGGGCGACCTCGCCATCGGGGCCCAGCTCGACGAGGTTGAAGTAGGGCGAGCGGTGGGCCGGAGCGACCGAGATGACGTTGTCGGCATCCCCGCTCTCCAGGAGGGTGACGGCACCGGCCACGTCCTCTTCCAACCGGAGCGGGGAGGTGACGTCGAGGTCGACGATCGTGTCGAACCGGACACCGGTCCGCCGTTCCGCCTCCACCGCGGCCCGGGCGATCACCGGGAGCTTGCCGGCGGTGTCGGTCGCCAGCTCCGGCGGCCGGCGGATGGTGAGATCGACCCCGAAGCCGGCCGCAACGTCGAGGATCTCCTCGGAGTCGGAGTCGACGACGACCACGTCGAACAGGTTGCTCTTCTGGGCGGTGATGACCGTGTAGCCGAGCAACGGGATGCCGTTGAGCTCGCGCACGTTCTTCCCGGGCACCCCTCGGGATCCGCCCCGGGCGCAGATGGTGCAGACCCTCACCCGATCGGCTCCATCTCGACGGGCTCGGTGACGGTCGCCACCGACCGGTCGATCCCTGCCCCGGACCGGTCGTTGATCACCCACCCACCCGATCGGGCCGAGCGCTCGATGGCGTCGATCAATGCCATGACCGCGATCCCCTGGTCGAGGGAGCAGGTCACCGCCGGCCGGTCCGGCCCCAGACACTCCCGGTGCATCCAGCGGTAGGTGTCGCTGCGGGCGATGGCGGCCGAGATCCGCCGACCGGACCCGTCGTCGAAGGTCTGGCCGACGAGGTCGGCGGTGGCGGTTCCGGTGTCACCGGTGACGGTCACGGTACGTCGTGCCGTCCCGTCGAAGTAGTTCAACTCGACCGAGACCAGTACCCCCGAGGTCAGCTCCACGAGGCAGACCACGACGTCCTCGCTCTCGATGCCGAGGCGGGCCGAGCGGTGCCCGACGATGGCCACGACCCGCGACCAGTCGCCGAACAACCACAGGAGGTAGTCGAGCTCATGGCTGAGATCGCGCAACACGCCACCGCTGCCGGCTGCGGCCGACGCGGTGGCGGCCGGAGTCCGACCCGGTCGCCACTGTCGGAGGTTCTGCCCGGCTCGGATCTGCACCGACGCCACGTGGTGAGCGCTCAGCCACGTCCGGAGCTCGGCGACGACCGGATGGAACCGGAGGTTGTAGCCGACGACGACGTCGAGTCCCAGCGTCGTGGCCTCGGCGGCGTCGGCGAGGACGCCGGCCAGCGGCTTCTCGACCATCACCCGCCCGGTGAACCCGGCGGTGGCCAGCTCGTCGAGCGCGGCCCGGTGGCGGTCGGTCTCGGTGGCGACGACCACGTACGACGCCTCGGGGCGGGCGGCGAGGGCGGCGGCGATCGTCGAGTGGTGGCCCCCGGCCCGCCGGCTGACGGTGGCGACGTCGACCCCCAACCCCCGGAGGACCTCGACGTGGCGGCTCCCGATCGATCCCAGCCCGGCGACGATGGCGATCACCGTCGCCGCTCCGGGTCGACGACCGGAGGGGGGTAGTCGAGCCAGTCGGGAGTCGGCTCGGCCTCGGGGGCATCGCCGGTCACCGGCGGGGTCGACGCCGCCGTGGGCGACGGCGCGGTGGTCGGGGATGCCGCCGGGGCCGGGCGAGCCGCGGTGGCCGGGGATGCCGCCGGGGTGATCTCGGGTCCGGCCGGCATCGGCGACCGGGCAGGAGCACCGGGGGCCGAGCCCGGACGGTCGACCGGGACCGCTGGCATGCCGACGAGCGTCGCCGGCGCCCGGAAGGAACGGGTGACGACGGCCCCGGCGCCGACGACGGTGCCAGCGGGCACCGTGACGCCCTGGATCACGACGGCACCGGCGCCGATGAAGGCCCCCTCGCCGATGACGGCGTCGCCACAGATCGTGGCCCGAGGACCGATGTGGGCGTGGGCTCCGATCGTGACGTGATGCTCGACCAGGGCGCCGCTGTTGACGATCACGTTGGCTCCGACCCGGCACCCCGTGTTGAGCATGGCACCCATCAGGACCTGGCACCCCGGACCGAGCTCGACGGCCCGTCGGACCTCGGCGGTCCGGTCGACGACCGTGGCGAAGTCGAAGCTCATCGCCCGGAACAGCTCGTAGAGGCGACGGCGGGTGTCGGAGCGGCCGATGAACCCGACGCCGTTCAGGAGGAGCACCTGCGCCGGGTCGAGGTCCAGGACGGCCGACTCGGCCATGAGGCCCGGGCCGGTCGCCGGTTCGCCGGGAGCGACGACCCGGGACGAGATCGGCCCTCCGAACGAGCTCTCGACGACGTCGGCGTGCCCGCCGTTGCCGAGGAGCAGCGTCACCGAGCGGGCTGCGGTCATCGTCGCCGCCGGCCGGGCCGGGGCGGCCGCTCCACCCGTCGGGGCCGACGAAGCCGAACCGGGCGGGGGGACGGCATCGCCGGATCCGGCGGAGAGATCGATCGACCCCTCGACGGCGCTGCCCGGGGTCGACCTCAGCGGCGGCGTCGGTCGGGGTTCCATAGAGGGAAATCGTAGACTTCAACCTCCATCTCTTTGCCGATAGTAGGCAGGATTACGGCGGCCCCATAGATCTCATTGCAGCGATTCGATTCGCCATGATTCGACATGGACGGGGGGCCTGACGGCCCCGAGCGGCGGCTCTGGGGGCCTAGGTGCGGAGGATCGGGCCCCGGTACCCGGGCCGGAACCCGCCGGCGACGAGGGCGTCGGCCACGTCGGGCCGCTCCCCGATGGGGACCGAGTCGACCTTGCGGATCTCGATCGTGCCCAGGGTGCCCGAGGTCACCAGACCGGCCAGTGGTCCGACCCAGTCCCACGTTGGCTCGGCCCCGTCGGGCGGCGCGAACAGCGACAGGCTTCGACCGCCCCGCTCGAGGTGGGCCAGCGGCCGCCCGGCGTCGAGGACCACGAACGCCCCGGTGGCCCGGTTGGGTCGGCCGGCGGTCTCGGGCCAGGGCAGCGCCGCGCCATAGGGCTGGGCCGGGTCGCAGGCGGCGAGGGCGATCGGCTGCCGCCGCTCCTCGTCCCCTCTCCCGCCGGCGCCGTCACCACCGTCGGTGGACCGGCGTTCGTCGCGGAGCCGGTCGACCGCGCCGGGAAGGGCGAACTGGGCCGCCCCCAGTCCGGCGACGAAGTACCCGCGGCGAACCTGGCCCCGCTCCTCCATCGCCTTGAGGATCGGGTAGACGCCGGCGAAGCCTCCCTCGGCTCCTTCGGCCAGGGCCATCTCCCGGGTCAGCACCCCGTAGCGCTCGAGCAGCTGGAGGGCCCGGGTGGTGGCGGCCTCGGTGCCGGTCACCGGCGGCTGGCGAAGCGGGGCGACCGGCGCCCACCGACCGGTCCCCGATGGAGGCCCGATCCGGGACAACGACCGGAGCGGGGGGCGACGGGCCCGGCCGCCCCGTCGGGGGGCGGCCCGCTTGGGGGTCGCCCCGGCGACCATCGACCGGAGCGGGGTGAGCGAGTCGTTGGTGACCTCCCCGGCCCAGACCAGATCCCACAGGGCGGCGTTGACCGCGTCGTCGGCGTAGTCGCAGCCGGCGGCCTGGGCGGCGGCCACCAGCTCGGGCCAGAACGACGCCCCCCGATCGTCGAGGTGGGCCCGGAGCGCCTCGTGCAGCTCGCCACCCGGCGGGTCGGCGGGCTCGGGCACGAGCGCCGGGGCCTGATCCCGCCAGACGAGCTGGACCCGGCCGTCGCCCGAGCCGAGGGGCTCAGCCCCGACCCAGGCCACCTCGCCGGCGGTGAGGAGCACGTCGAGATCGGCCGGGGTGTAGCCGGCAACCCGGGCCGGCAGGATCGACGACTCCAACATCGACGCCGGGAGCGGGGCCCCCTGGAGGGCGGTCAGGACCTCGGCCAGACCGTCGACCCCCCGGTGGCGGGAGCCGACGTGCTGCCAGGTCGGGAGGAACCGAGCCAGCACCTCGGGCTCGACCGGTTCGACCTCCGACCGGAGGGCGGCCAACGAACGCCGGCGCAGGACCCGCAGCACGTCGTTGTGGCACCACTCCCGCTCGGTGCCGTCGGGACGGAACTCTCCCCGCACGACCCGACCCTGACGCTCCAGCTCGGCCAGCGCGGCGGCGGCCCGGTCGGCGTCGACCCCGAGGGCGGCGGCGACCTCGGCGGTGAGGAACGGGCCGTTGGTCCGGGCGTGGCGGGAGACCAGGTCGACCAGCGGCTCGGCCACGGGCTCGGTGAACGCCGCCGGCAGCCCCGGAGGCAGGGCCACCCCCAGGGCGTCGCGGAGACGGGCCGCGTCGTCGGCCGCCGCCACCATCTGGTGGCCGGCGACGGCGACCCCGATGATCCGACGTTCGCCCAGCAGGGCCTCGACCGCCGCCGCCGGGTCGATTCCCTCGCTGCGCTCGGCGATGGCCTCCACGGTCAACGGACCGAGGTGGCGGAGCAGATCTTCGACACCATCGGCCGACGTGGCCCGCCACCCGTCGGCCCGCCGCTGCAGCTCGGCCTCGAGGTTGGCCAGGACGTCGGGGTCGAGCAGCTCCCGCAACTCCTCGGCCCCGAGCAGATCGCGGAGCAGCTCCCGGTCGAGCGACAGCGCGGCCGCCCGCCGCTCGGCCAGGGGGGCGTCGCCTTCGTACATGTACTGGGCGATCCACCCGAACAGGAGCGACTGGGCGAAGGGGGACGCCGAGGGGGTGTCGACCGGGACGACCCGGATCTTGCGGTTCCGGATCTCGGTGAGGACCTGGCGGAGGGCGGGGACGTCGAACACATCGTTGAGGCACTCCCGGCTGGTCTCCAGCAGGATCGGGAAGCTCGGGTACTTGGCCGCCACCGCCAGCAGATCGGCCGCCTTCTGTCGTTGCTGCCACAGGGGGGTCCGCCGGTCGGGGCGACGCCGGGGCAACAGCAGGGCCCGGGCGGCGCACTCCCGGAACCGGGCGGCGAACATCGCCGAGCTCGGGAGCTGGGTCACGAGCAGCTCGTCGAGCTCGTCGGGGTCGATGGCCAGCTCGTCGAGGGGGAGCTGGTCGATCGCCTCGGGGAGGCGGATCACGATCCCGTCGTCGCTCCACATCAGCTCGGCATCCCATTCCCACTGCTGGGAGAGCCGGTACTGGAGGGCCATGCCCCACGGGGCGTGGACCTGGGCCCCGAACGGGCTCAGGATGCAGATACGCCAATCGCCGATCTCGTCCCGGAACCGCTCGACGACGATCGTCCGATCATCCGGGATGCGGCCGGTGGCTTCGAGCTGCTCATCGAGGAAGGCGAGGAGGTTGTCGGCGGCCAACTCGTCGAGGCCGTGGTCGGATCGGAGCCGGGCGGTGGCGGCCTCCCGGTCGGTGGCGGTGATCTCCCGGACGAAGGTGCCGATGGCCCGGCCCAGCTCCAGTGGCCGCCCCGGGCCGTCGCCGTGCCAGAACGGCATCCGGCCGGGCTGGCCGGGGGCGGGGGTGACGACGACCCGCTCGTGGGTGATGTCCTGGATGCGCCAGGTGCTGGCGCCGAGCAGGAACGTCTCCCCCGGGCGGGACTCGTACACCATCTCCTCGTCGAGCTCGCCGACCCGGGTGCCGTCGGGGAGGAACACGCCGTAGAGGCCACGGTCGGGGATGGTGCCCCCGCTGGTGACGGCGAGGCGTTGGGCCCCGGGGCGACCCCGGACGACGCCGTCGACCCGGTCCCAGATGATGCGGGGTCGGAGCTCGGAGAACTCGTCGGACGGGTAGCGGCCGGCGAGGAGGTCGAGGGTGGCGGCCATGGCCTCGTCGGACAGCTCGGCGCAGTTGGCCGCTCCCCGGATCAGGGCGGTGAGGTCGTCGACCGGCCAGTCGTCGAGGGCGCAGGCGGCGACGATCTGCTGGGCGATGACGTCGAGCGGGTTGCGGGGGTAGCGGGTCTCCTCGATCAGGCCCTTGCCCATCCGATCGACGACGACGGCCGCTTCGAGCAGGTCGGCCCGGTGCTTGGGGAAGAACTTGCCCCGGCTGGGGGCGCCGACCTGGTGGCCGGCCCGCCCGACCCGTTGCAGGCCCCGGCTGACCGCACCCGGCGACTCGACCTGGACCACCAGATCGACCGCCCCCATGTCGATCCCCAGCTCCAACGACGACGTGGCGACCAGGCCCCGGAGATCACCCCGCTTGAGCCGATCCTCGATGATGAGCCGCTGCTCCCGACTGAGCGACCCGTGGTGGGCCATGACCAGCTCCTGGCCCGGTTCGGCCGACACGCCGGCCGCCTCGGCCCCGGCGTACACCGGACCGCCGACACCGCCGACACCGTCGCCGTCGGGCGCGCCCCCCTCGGACAGGCCACCGTCGACGCCGCCATCGGCGTCGACCGATCGCTGGAGGGCCAGCTCGTTGAGCCGGCTGGCCAGGCGCTCGGCCAGGCGGCGGGCGTTGACGAACACGATCGTCGACCGGTGCGACTCGACCAGCTCCAGCAGCCGGGGGTGCATCGAGGGCCAGATGCTGCGCCGGGCCGGGCCGCCGGCGACCGGGCCCGACAGCATCTCGGGGTCGTCCGGCTCGATCGTCTCCCCCAGCCGGGACATGTCCTCGACGGGGACGACGACCTCGACGTCGAGCTCCTTGCGGACCCCGGCGTCGACGATCGTGACCGGCCGGGGCCGGCCGTCGACGTACCCGCCGAGGAACCGGGCGATCTCCTCCAGGGGCCGCTGGGTGGCCGACAGCCCGATCCGCTGGGGTGAGGAGTCGGCGATGCGCTCGAGGCGCTCGAGCGTGATCGCCAGGTGGGCGCCCCGCTTGGTGGCGGCCAGGGCGTGGATCTCGTCGATGATCACGGTCTCCACCCCGGCCAACGTCTCCCGGACCTGGGAGGTGAGCATCAGGTAGAGCGACTCCGGGGTGGTGATCAGCAGGTCGGGCGGATCCTTGGCCAGTCGCCGCCGGGCGTCGGCCGGGGTGTCGCCCGTGCGGAGGGCGACGTGCGGCTCGTGGAATGCCTCGCCCAGACGCTCGGCGGCGAGGCGGACCCCCTGGAGCGGGGCCCGCAGGTTCTTCTCGACGTCGACCGCCAGAGCCCGAAGGGGGGAGATGTAGAGGATGCGGGTGCGGTGATTGACATCGTCGGGGCGGGGGGCGACCGTCAGCCGGTCGAGCCCCCAGAAGAAGGCGGTGAGCGTCTTCCCGGAACCGGTCGGGGCGAGGATCAGCGTGTGATCCCCCGAGGCGATACGGGGCCACCCCTCGGCCTGGGGTGGGGTCGGCTCCGGGAACGTGGTGGCGAACCACTCCGCCGCCGGCCGGCTGAACCCGTCGAGCACGCTGGGCGCCATCCCCCAACACTAAGCAGCCGGGGTGACAACCCCACGGCGCCGCGCCCACACCGGCGGGGCCGACGCCGACGGTACCGGGGCCGACGCGGCCGGGGCCGGGCCCGACGCGGCCGGGGCCGGGGCCGGGGCGACGCGGCCGGGGCCGGGGGGCCCGGGGCGGGCGAGCGGGCCGGGCCGGGCCGTAGGCTGGCCGGCCATGACACGACCGTTCCGTTTCGGCGTCCAGGCCAAGACCGCCCCATCCCGCCAGGCGTGGGTCGACCTGGCCCGGCGCATCGAGGGCCTCGGCTACTCGACGATGACGATGCCCGACCACTTCGACGACCAGCTCGATCCGTCGGTGGCCCTGATGGCGGCGGCCGACGCCACCGACACGCTCCGGATCGGCACCCTGGTCTTCGCCAACGACTACCGCCACCCGGTCGTCCTGGCCAAGCAGACCGCCACCCTCGACCTCCTCTCCGACGGTCGGCTGGAGCTCGGCCTCGGCGCCGGCTGGATGACGTCGGACTACACCGAGGCTGGGATGGACCTCGACCGGCCCGGGGTCCGGATCGAGCGGATGGTCGAGGCGGTCGACGTCCTCAGCGGGCTGTTCGCCGACGGTCCCTTCACCTATGACGGCGACCACTACCGGATCGACGGGATGGAGGGGACGCCGAAGCCCGTCCAGCGGCCCCGGCCCCCGATCCTGGTCGGCGGGGGCGGCCCTCGGATGCTCCGCACCGCCGGCGCGGTGGCCGACATCGTGGGCATCAACCCCAACCTGGCGGCCGGCGTGATCGACGCCGACACCGCGGCCGACGCCGTCCCCGAGCGCTACACCGAGAAGGTCGGGTGGGTCCGGGAGGGGGCCGGCGACCGGTTCGACGAGATCGAGCTCCAGGTCCGGACCTTCGTCGTCCAGGTCACCGACGATCGGTCCGGGGCGGCCGAGATGCTGTCGGCGGGGATGAACATCTCGATCGAGGACGGGCTCCAGTCGCCCCTCGCCCTGCTCGGCACGCCGGACCAGATCGCCGAGGATCTCGTGGCCCGCCGGGACCGGTGGGGCTTCAGCTACATCGTCGTCGGGACCGACGTCTTCGAGGCGTTCGCCCCCGTCGTGGAGCGCCTGGCCGGAACCTGAGCGGGTCGGGCTCAGGAACGAACCGACGCCTCGAGCCCAGCGGGGCTCACGATCCGGGCCGGGAGACCGAGCCGGACCAGACCCAGCCCCACCGCGAGCGGGACGATGGCGGCGAACGGCAGGCGATGACGACGGCCCCGCACCCTGGCCCGGGTGCCATCGGGGTTCACGACGATCTCGACCCCGTCGACCCGGCGCACCGTGGCCAACCACCGGCGGGCGGCGGCGACGTCGGCCGGGCAGGGCACGACCACCCGGACCGGCCCGTCGGTCGTCGCCGCCGACAGGCTGGTGCGGTCACCCTCGGCGTCGATCCGACCCACCGTCAGCGGAGCACCGATATCGAGCTTCGCCGAGGCTGCGGTCCTGGTCTCTCCCGTGCCTTCCACCATCTTGCCTGCCGAGGTAAGGGGTACCGAACGAACACCGTCATCGTAGGTGATGACGGCGGGCCGACCAAGGGGGCCGTGGGGCCCAAGTGGGCCGAGCCGGTGGCCGAAGCGGTGGTTAGGCATACCGAACCAAATCTGGAAACATGCCTGTAGCTGAGCCGGGGCGGGCCGATAGTCTGAACCCACCGATGGCGGGCATGGCCGCCGACGACGGCCGAACCGACGATGCCGAGAAGGAGAGCGACGGCGCGATGCGGATCCTGGGAGCGGTGGCGATGGCGCTGGCCCTCGTGGCGACGGCGTGCAGCGGCGGCGACGATGCCGAGACGATCCGCATCTATACCGGCCGCCACTACGACCTCGAGGAGGCGTTCACCCGATTCGCCGAGGAGACGGGCGTGTCGATCGAGTTCCTGGCCGGCTCCGACGCCGAGCTCCGGGAGCGGATCGTCGCCGAGGGAGCGGACACCGAGGCCGACATCTACATGACGGTCGATGCCTCCAACCTGGCGGTGGCCGCCGAGCAGGGCATCTTCGCCGAGCTCGACTCCCCGGTGCTGGAGGAGGCGGTCCCGGCCAACCTCCGCGACCCCGAGGGTCGATGGTTCGCCCTGAGTCAGCGAGCACGGACGATCGTGTACCACCCCGACCGGGTCGCCCCCGACGAGGTGCCGACGACCTACGAGGAGTTGGCCGATCCCCGGTGGCAGGGCCGGATCTGCCTCCGCAACTCGACGAACACCTACACCCAGTCGCTGGTGGCCAGCCTCATCGCCAACCTCGGCTACGACGAGGCGCTGGCGATCGTCGAGGGCTGGACGGCGAACGCCGAGATCCTGCCGAACGACGTCATCTCGATCGAGTCGGTGGCCGAGGGCCTCTGCGACGTGGCGATCGTCAACCACTACTACCTGGCCCGCCTCCTGGAGGAGGACGCCGACTTCCCCGTCGAGCTGGTGTGGGCCGATCAAGACGGCCGGGGCACCCACGTCAACATCTCCGGCGCCGGGGTCACCCGCTACGCCGACGACCCCGAGTTGGCCCAACAGCTCCTCGAATGGCTGGCCACCGACGGCCAGAGCGCCTTCGTCGACGGCAACCACGAGTACCCGGTGAACCCGGCGGTCGACCCGGCGGCCCTCATCGCCACGACCTTCGGCGAGACGTTCGTGGCCGACGAGCTCAACGCCGCCGAGTTCGGCTCGCTGAACGCCGAGGCGGTGCGGCTCCTCGACGAAGCCGGCTACCGCTGAGGTGGCCACCAGGCCCGACGCCGCGCCGTCCGCTCGACCGACCGCCGACGACCCCCCGATCGATGGCCCGTCCGATGGCCCGACCGATGGGCGGCCACGGGCATCGGTCGGCCTGACGCTGGCCGACCGGCTGAGCCTCGCCGGTTGGCCGATCGCCGCCATGGCCATCGCCGCCGCGGTGGTGATCCCCATCGCCTTCCTCGCCACCAGCGTGATCGATCCCAGCACCGAGGTGTGGCGCCAGCAGTGGGAGACCCGGCTCCCGTCCCAGTTGATCGACACCGCCGTGCTCCTGGCCGGGGTCGGGATCGGGACCCTCGTCATCGGGGGTGGCCTGGCGTGGCTGGTCACCGCCTACCGATTCCCCGGCTCCCGGCTCTTCGGCTGGCTGCTGGTGGCGCCCCTGGCGATGCCGAGCTACGTGCTGGGGTTCGTCACGCTCTCGGTCATCGGGTTCACCGGACCGGTCCAGGGGTGGTGGCGGGACACCTTCGGGGCCGACGCCTGGTTCCCCGAGGTCCGGTCGATGGGTGGCGCCATCATCGTGTTCACCCTCGTGCTCTACCCCTACGTGTTCCTCCTGACCCGGGCGGCCCTCGCCGACCAGGCCGGCTCGGCCTACCAGGTGGCCCGGAGCCTCGGGGCCGGACCGACCGAGGCCGCTCGCCGGGTGGCGCTGCCCCTCCTCCGGCCCGCGGTGGCGGCCGGCCTCGGCGTGGTGATGATGGAGACCCTGACCGACTTCGCCACGGTCCAGTACTTCGGCGTCGACACGGTCACGGTCGGCGTGTTCCGGATCTGGCAGGGGACGTTCGACCGTGACGCCGCCAGCGAGCTGGCCACCCTGGTCCTGGTCGTCGCCCTGGTCATCATCGCCGTCGAGCGGGCCCTTCGAGGTCGGGCCCGATTCGGCCAGGCGGCCGGCGAGGGCTCCCGCCTCGTACCCCACCGCCTGGCCGGTGCTCGCGCCGTGGTGGCCACCACCGTGTGCTCGGTCGTGCTCCTGGCCGCGTTCGGGGCGCCGACGATCCAGCTCGTCGTGTGGGCCGTCGAGGAGGCGACCGGCCCCCGGGGGACCCCGCTGGTCGACCGGTTCCTGACCTTCCTCCAGAACTCGGCGACCCTGGCCGTGCTCACCGCGGCGGTGTGCCTCGTCGCCGCCGTGGTGGTGACCAATGCCGCCCGGTTCAGCCGCGGCCGGACCGTCGGGGTGGCGGCCCGCCTCACCGCGGTCGGCTACGCCGTACCCGGACCGGTGGTGGCCATCGGGGTCGTCCTGGCGCTGGTGGCCCTCGACGGGGCGTTGGAGGCGATCGGGCTCGGGTTGCCCGGCGTGGTGGCCACCGGGTCGTTGATCGGGTTGGTCTACGCCTACAGCATCCGGTTCCTGGCCCCCGGCCTGACCGCCGTCGAGTCGGGGCTGACCCAGGTCCCGGAGGAGATCACCGCCTCGGCCCGCAGCCTCGGTGGCCGCCCGATCGAGGTCGTGCGGCGGATCCACCTCCCCCTGGCCCGGACCAGCGTGGTCACCGCGGTGGTGTTGGTGGCGATCGACGCCCTCAAGGAACTGCCGATCGTGCTGTTGCTGCGGCCCTTCGGCTTCGACACCCTGTCGGTGTGGACCTACAACCTGGCGTCGGAGTCTCGGTTCCAGCAGGCGGCGCTGCCGGCGATCGCCATCGTCGTCATCGCCCTGATCCCGGTGGCGCTGCTGTCCAAGCAGCTGGCCCGCGGCGGGGAGAGCCCGTGACCGCCCTGGAGGTCGACGGCCTTCGGACCGTGTACGGCGAGGTGGTGGCCCTCGACGGGGCCAGCCTCACCCTGGCCCCCGGTGAACTGCTGGCCGTCGTCGGACCGAGCGGCTGCGGCAAGTCGACGCTGCTGCGAACGATCGCCGGACTGGTCGACGCCACCGACGGGCGGGTCGTCCTCGGCGGCCAGCTGGTCGAGGACGGAACCCGTCGGGTGCCACCGGAGCGGCGGGCGGTGGGCCTGGTGTTCCAGGAACACGCACTGTTCCCCCACCTGACCGTCGCCGACAACGTGGCGTTCGGGGTCCGGGGTCGGTCGAAGCTCGACGTCGGCGCCCGGGTGGCGGCGATGCTGGAGCTGGTCGACCTGCCGACCCACGGCCAGCGATTCCCCCACGAGCTGTCGGGCGGGGAGCGCCAACGGGTGGCGTTGGCTCGGGCGCTGGCCCCCGAACCGGATCTGATGCTGTTCGACGAGCCCTTCGCCAGCCTCGACCGCAACCTGCGGGTCCAGCTCCGGCGGGATGTGGTCCAGGCCCTCCGGGCCACCTCGACCGCGTCGGTGTTCGTGACCCACGACCAGCACGAGGCGTTGGCCATCGGCGACCGGATCGCCGTGATGCGCCGGGGCCGGATCGTTCAGATCGACGCCCCCGAGGCCGTGTACCACCGGCCGGTCGATCGGTTCGTGGCCTCGTTCATGGGCGAGGCCAGCTTCCTGCCGATCGAGGTCGACGACAGCCGACCGACCAGCCCGCTCGGTGCCGTCGACGACGTGGCGGGGCCGGCGGTGGCCATGGTCCGGCCCGATGACGTCGCGTTCGTGGTCGACGCGGCGGGCGACGACGAGATCGTCGCCGCCGAGTACCGGGGCAGCGCCTGGCTCCACACCGTCCGGCTCGGCCAGGGCCCGACCGTGCTGACCGCCAGCTCCCACCTCGACGCCCCCGAGCCCGGCACCCGAGGGCACCTCGAGCTGGTGCCCGGCCATCGCCAGGTGCCGATCCCGGTCGACGGCCCCGAGGGAGCCGA
The DNA here is from genome assembly GCA_965262175.1 of Acidimicrobiales bacterium. GTDB lineage: Bacteria > Actinomycetota > Acidimicrobiia > Acidimicrobiales > SZUA-35 > CADEDH01. Next base: position 1,640,940 of record CBDHES010000002.1, read on the forward strand.
GGGCACCGACCCATCCGAGTACCGCTGAGCCCGGCTCGATGAGCCGGGTCGTGGTGATCGGGGCCGGACCGGCCGGCTTGTGCGCCGCGGTGTACGCCGCCGAGGCCGGCCACGACGTCATCGTGGTCGAGGCCACCGACTCGGTCGGCGGCATGGCCGGCAGCTTCGAGGTGGCCGGGGTCCGGGTCGACTACGGCTCGCACCGGCTCCACGCCTCGACCGACCCCCGGTTCCTCCAGCGGCTGCGGTCCCTCCTGGGTGACGACCTCCAGACCCGGGTCCGCAACGGTCGGATCCGCCTCGCCGGCCGGTGGGTGTCGTTCCCGCTCCAGATCGGGCCGATGGTCCGCCAACTCCCGGCCTCCTTCGGGCTCCGGGTCGGGATGGAGACCCTGGTCGGCATGGCCCGGGTCGAGGGTCGGGCCGGGGCGGGCGGCACCTTCGCCGAGGAGATCCGCCGTCGGCTGGGGCCCACGGTGGCCCGGCAGTTCTATGAGCCCTACGCCCGGAAGCTGTACGGGGTCGACGCCGACGCCCTGTCGGCCGAGTTGGCCCACCGCCGGGTGTCGGCGAGCTCGCCGATGGCGGTCCTGAACCAGGCGGTCCGGGCCCGGCGAGTGTCGGGACGGACCTTCGCCTATCCCCGACGGGGCTATGGCCAGGTCGCCGAGGCCTTGGCCGAGGCGGCGGAGGGAGCCGGGGCCCAGCTCCGGTTCGGGGAGGCGGTCACCACCGTCGTCCCGGGGGCGGCCCCGACCGTCGCCACCGCCGCCGGCGACCTGGAGGCCGACGTCGTGCTCTCGTCGATGCCCATCCCGGCCCTGGCGGCGGCGATGGGCGAGGCGGTCGAGGCGTCGATCGCCTCCGCCGTCGACGCCGTCCGGACCCGGGCCATGGTGCTCGTGTACCTGGTGGTCCCCCGTCCCCGCTACACGCCCTTCGACGCTCACTACTTCCCGTCGCTCGATCTGACGACGAGCCGCCTCTCCGAGCCGAAGAACTACCGCGACGGCCCCGACCCCACCGACCGGACCGTCCTCTGCGCCGAGCTGCCCTGCTGGGTGGGCGACCCGACGTGGTCGGCCGATGACGACCAGCTGGCCGAGCTGGTCGTCGAGGATCTGAGGCGGGCCGGCCTGCCCGACCCCGGCCCCGTCGACGTGGTCATCCGGCGCCTCCCGGCCGTCTACCCGGTGTACGAGACGGCGACGGAGACCGCCCGGGCCGCCGTCGACACGTGGCTGACCGATCTCGACGGTGTGGTCAGCTTCGGGCGGCAGGGGCTCGGGGTTCCCGACAACCTCCACCACGTGGTGGCCATGGGCGAGGCGGCCGCCGCCGCCGTGACGTCGGCCGGCGTCGACCGTGGCCGGTGGGCGGGGGCGCTCCGGGGGTTCGCCGACCACGTCGTCGCCGATTGACCGGCCCGACCCCGGCACTCCTGATAGGCAGTCAGGATGGTGAAGAGTAAGCTAGCCTAATGACTATGGATCGGGAGCCCTCCCCTTCGGGTCCGAGTGGCGTCAGTGCCACCGTTGGGCCGCCCACCACCGTGCTGGTAACCGGTGCCGCCGGTTTCATCGGCTCCCACCTGGTCGACGGCCTGCTGGCCGAGGGGCACCGGGTGGTCGGCGTCGACGATTTCGACCCGTGGTACTCGCCGGCCACCAAGGCGGCCAACCTCGCGGCGGCCCGTGCCGACCACCGCTTCGAGCTGATCAACGCCGACCTGACCGAGGACGGGCTCGCCGGGCGGCTGGCGGCGCGCCGAATGGCACCGACGGTGGTGTTCCACCTGGCCGGCCGGCCCGGGGTCCAGGACTCGTGGGGGCCCTCGTTCGGGGAGTCGACCCGACGCAACGTGACCGCCACCCAGCGGGTCTTCGAGCTGGCCCATGCCCTGGAGGTCGACCGGGTGGTCTACGCCTCCAGCTCCTCGGTGTACGGCCGGTCGGCGGAGGGACGAGGGCGCCGGGCCGAGCAGCCCGTGAGCCCCTACGGGGTGACGAAGCTGGCCGGCGAGCACCTGGCGGCCGCCTACCGAGCTCGGGGGTTGACGGTGACCTGCCTTCGGTACTTCACCGTCTACGGCCCCCGCCAGCGGCCCGACATGGCGTTCCATCGGTTGTTCGACGCAGCCCAACCGGGCCCAGCGGTCTTCGTCCGGCGAGGCGACGGCACCCAACGCCGCGAGTTCACCCACGTCGCCGACGTCGTGGCGGCCACCCTGGCCGCCGGGTGGCGGACCGAGGCGGCCGACGCCACGATCGACGTCGGCGGCGGCACGGCGACCAGCCTCAACACGGCGATCGAGCTGATCGAAGGGATCACGGGCTCGACGGTCCGGTTGCGAACGGCCCCCGACGCGGCTGGCGACCCCGAGGCGACCCGGGCCGATCATCGCCAGGCTCGACACCGGCTGGGATGGGCGCCGACGATCGACCTCCGGTCGGGCCTCGAATCGCAGTGGGCCTGGCATCGCCGGAGCGACGGGCGACCACCACACACAGGCCGACCACGAGCAACACCCAGCCGGCGGTCAGCACCACGTCCCACGGGCCCATCCGCTGGTGATCGGGCAGCGTGAGCCGCCACACCCGGTACCAGGGGGAGGCGGTGTCGTCGAAGTCGACGATCAGGGTCAGCCGACCGGTCGAGGCCTCCCAGGCCAAGATGAGCCAGGTGACGACGCCGAGGGCGGACGCCACCGACGTCGCCGCCAGGAGACGACGACTCGTCCCGACCGCTGCGGCCATCGCCGCCACCACCAGCGGCAGGACGGGGACGATCTGACGGCCGGGCCACCACCAGCCATGCATCGTGAGCGCCACCCAGGTGGCGACCGCCCACCCGGCGCCGACCGCCGCCAGCACGACCGGCCACCCCGGTCGTCGACGGACGACCAACCAGACCAGGGCCGGGTACAGGCCGAGGTAGGCCGGGTGCCAGGCCCCGATGCCGAACATCCGGTCGACCACCAGCCCGATGAGGCGTCGGGTCCTCCCGACGTAGTCGGGGTCGGCGCCGACGACCAGCAACTCACCGTCGACGAAGTGGTCGCCGGTGGCGTAGGCCGTCCACCCGCCGTAGAGCAGGCGGTGGAGGGCGAGGTAGGCGATGGCGGCGACGACGTAGACGGCCACGGTGGTCCACGGCCATCGACCGACCCGGCGCCGATGGGCGACGATCCCAGCCGTCGCCAGCACCGCGGCGACCGGGACGTACTTCACCGCCAGCCACGGCAGGGCGATGACGGCCAGCCCGGCGACCATCGCCCCCCGGCGGGTGGGCCGGCCGGTGACGGCCACCACCCCGCCGATCACCGCCAACGCAGCCGGCGTGGCCGGATAGATCTGCGTGCCGTAGGTGGCCAACGGCGGCGTTGCGAAGAAGCCGGCCACCACCACCGACGCCGGGACCAGCGGTGCCCCCAGGCGGTCGACGGCGAAGCGGAGGGTGAGGGCGGCGGTGAGCCCGACCACACCGAGGAGGAAGAGCTTCGCCCCCACCCAGCCACCGAGCAGGACGGGCCCGGCGAGCAGGAGGGGCAGGAGGGGGTCGTGGGGGCTCACCCGGCGACCGGTGGCGTCGAGCGGCACGGTCTGGGGGTTGAGGGGCACCTCGTGGAACGACCGGTACCGACCGTCGGCGATCTCGTCGCTGATGTCGAGATCGCGATCCTCGCCGAGAGAGATCGCCGTCAGGAGATACTGGGGCTCGTCGGCGGTGACCCGCGCCCCGTAGGTGGCCCGGGCCCCCAGCCCGGCCGACCCGACCACCATCGCCACGAGGCCGACGCCGACCATGGCGACCGCCAGCCGTCCATCGGCACGACCACTGCCATCGACCCGAGTCACGGATCGAGGATAGCGACCCCCGACACCGTGTGGTCAAGGACACCTAACTCCATAGAGTATGGGCTGTGAATAGTCGATGGCAGGAGCTGCAGGAGTCGACCGGCCCGTGAGCCTGTTGAGGATCGCTCGGTCGCGGTTGCCGGGCTGGCTGGTGCTGACCGCGGGGGTGACGGCCGGGGTGCTGGCGGCGGCCGTCCTCGTGCGAACGGTCGACGGTGCGGCGTTGGCCGACGCCGTGCGACAGGCGGGTCGAGACCCGGTGGGGCTCGTCGTCGCCGGGGTCGGGTTCGGGCTGGCCTTCGTCCTCCGGGCGGTGGCGTGGCGGCGGGTGCTTCCCACGCTGACCCTCGGCCAGGCGCTGGCGGCGATCCATCTCGCCCTCGGGGCCAACCATCTCCTGCCGTTCCGCATGGGCGAGCCATTTCGGGTGCTCAGCGTCGTTCGCCGGACATCGATCGGAGCCCCGGCGGCGACGGCATCGACCGTGATGCTCCGGGCGATCGACATGGTCACGGTCGTGGCCATCGGGCTGGCGGCGGCCCCGGCGGTCTATCTGGGGCTGATCGGATGGGCCGCGGTGGCGATGCTCGTCGTCGTCGGTGCCGCCGCGGTGGCCGCCGGATGGTGGCTCCGATCGATCACCAGCCGCCGATCCGAGGTACGGCTGCCGGGCCCGCTCGCCGTCGGGCTGAGCGCTGCGGCGTGGCTGGCCGAGGCGGTGCTGGTGTGGCAGGTGGCGGGGTGGGCCGGGCTCGACCTCTCCTGGCCCGAGGCGGTGATCGTCACGACGGTGGCGATCGCCGCCCAGTTCGCCGCCATCGCCCCCGGCGGTCTCGGAACCTATGAGGCGGCGGCGGTCGCGGCCTACGTCGGGCTGGGGTACGAGGCCGAGCCGGCCCTGGTCGCCGCGGTGGGGGCCCACGGGCTGAAGACGGGGTACTCGATCGTCGCCGGCGCGATCGCCGTCGTCACCCCGGCCCCGTCGCTCCTCGGCCGGTTCCGGATCGCGCCCGCCCATCGAGGCGACCATTCGGTCGATCCGACCGCCTCGCCGCCACCGGAGGGCCCGGTCCTGTTGTTCATGCCGGCGTTCAACGAGGAGGCGGCCGTCGGAGCCTGCGTCGGCCGGACCCCCCGGTCGGTGGCGGGCCGGCCGGTGGAGGTGCTGGTGATCGACGACGGCTCGACCGACGCCACGGCCGAGCGGGCGGCCGAGGCGGGGGCCGAGGTGCTGCGGGTCACGCCCAATCGCGGGCTGGGGGCGGCGGTGCGACTCGGCCTGGCGACGGCGGTCGAGCGGGGCGTGGCGGCCGTGGCGTTCTGCGACGCCGACGGCGAGTACCCGCCGGAGCAGCTCGAGGCGATGGTCGCCCCGATCCTCGACGGCCGGGCCGACTACGTCACGGGAAGCCGGTTCCTCGGACACATCGAGCACATGCGGCCCCATCGCCGGTTGGGGAACCGGCTGCTCACGGCTGCGTTGTCGATCGTGGCCCGACGTCGCATCTCCGACGGCCAGACCGGGTACCGGGCACTCTCGCCCCGAGCCGCGGCCGCAGCCGAGATCATCCACGATTTCAACTACGCCCAGGTCCTGACCCTGGACCTCCTGGCCAAGGGATACCGCCACGTCGAGGTGCCGATCAGCTACCGGTTCCGGACCACCGGCGACAGCTTCATCAAGCTCGGCCCCTACCTTCGGCGGGTGGTACCGGCCGTCTATCGAGAGGTCAACACCGCCTCCTCCTGATCACCCCCGATCGGTGAGTGAAGTCCTCTTGTATTTAGGCAGTAAGTGTGCTTATCATCTGCCGGTCGAACCGAAAGGACACCCATGACCTCTCCCCTCGTCAAGCTGTTGGCTGCGCTCGCCGCGCTCACGCTCCTCGTCGGCGCCTGTGGGAGTGACGACGACGGCGCCACCGTCCGAGAGCTCGAGGCGGACGACGGCGAGTCGGGCAGCGGGTCCGGGTCGGGCAGCGGGTCCGGGTCGGCGTCGGCCATCGCCTCCGGTGGCGGCTCCAGCGCCGGTGACGGCGGCTACGAGTACGCCTCGAACGTCGATGCCCACCGGTTGGTGGTGGCCGACATCTGCCCCATCGGCGACCTGCTCGACGCCGGCGACTTCGATGGGGTGGCCTCCCTCTACACCGAGGGCGGGAGCTCGGTGAACGCCGACGGCTCGGTCCGTACGATCGCCGGCTTCGCCGCCCGGGACGACGCCAACCACGGCCTCGACGCCTACTACGGGACGCCGACCCCCCTCGACGACTTCGTGACCGAGGCCCTCGACGGAACCGGTGCCTTCGCCGGCCAGAGCGACGGCGTCCGGGCCCAGGGCGTCGAGAAGGGCATCCAGAACCAGATCATGGTCGCCTGGGTGATCCATGAGCTGAACTCGGCCCTGGCCAAGGCGGCCGACGGGGACTTCGACGTCGCCGAGGGGGCGGTCCACAACTGGGACGAGGGCTGGGCGTTCTACCACGGCGCCGAGCCGGGGTGCGCCCCGTTCGCCACGGCCAACAGTCGGGCCGGCAACTTCGGAACCACCGGCACCGACGGGGTGACGGCGGCGGCCAACGAGGCGATCCTGGCGGCGATGATCGACGGCCGGGACGCTCTCCTCGCCTCCGATGGCGCCGGGGCCGAGGTCGCGGCCGCCGAGGTGGTGCGCAACGTCGTGATCACCTACTCCCAGGCGGCGATCCGCTACGCCAGCCTGATCGAGGGTGACCTCTCGGGGGACGACGACGAGGGGGCCAAGGCCCACCAGGCCGAGGGGCTGGCGTTCTGGCGGGTGATCGAGGCGATCGTCGTCGCCGAGGGCGCCGACGGAGCGGCCATCAACGCCATCTTCGACCTGGCCAACGACCCCGGGGCCAACGGCTACGGCGATGAGGTCCGGGCCGCGTTGCTGCCGGCCTGGGATGCCCTCGGTATCACCGCCGACGACATCGGCGAGCTGCAGTAGCCCCGCCCGCCGCCGGCGCGGCCAGCGCCGGCGGGCTCAGACCGTGACGGGATCGGTGACGACGATCCGGGAAGCGGCGAAGGCGCTGATTCCCACCGGGTTGCCCCCGACCACCACGGTGGTGGTGCCGTCGGGGGCGACCGACACGACCTTCCCGACCCGACCGGGGACGAGGCCAGCCCCCTCCAGGTAATCGAGCTGGCCGTCGGCGAACTCCAGCTCCTCGGGGATCCGCTCGACGGCGAACTCCTCGTCGATCACGACCTCGCTCAACGGGCGAGCGGTCGGCGGGAGGGCGTAGTCGGACCCCGGTATCGGGTTGCCGTGGGGGCAGGTCGTCGGGTCGTCGAGCAGCTCGATCATCGCCGTTTCGACCCGGGGTGAGATGACGTGCTCCCACCGGCCGGCCTCCTGGTGGGCATCGGCCCATCCCAGGCGCAGCACATCGGTGAGGAACCGCTCGGCGAGCCGATGGCGGCGAACGATCGTCGTGGCGAGGGACCGACCCTCGACGGTCAGGGTGATGATCGAGCGGTCGTCGATCTCGACCAGGCCCTCGCTGGCCATGCGTTTCACCATCTCCGAGACGGCCGGCCGGGACACGGCGAGCCGCTCGGCGATGCGGGCCTGGATCACCTCGATGCCGTCCTCTTCGAGCTCGAAGATCGTCTCCGAGTACTCCTCGAACGCCGGATGATGCTCGCTCGGCTGGTACGGCATGCTCCCAGCATACTGGCAACGACGAGCAGAAGGCCGGCTTAACCCCGATCCTTAGCCGAGGTGATCGCGTGCGGGGGCTGCGCCGGTCAGGGCGCTAACACCGGTGGAGCCGCTGCCGATGGCAGGGGGTGTCGACGTTTGAGATTCACCGCTCGGAACGTCGCCAGATCGGGCGGCGGGGCATCGCCCCCTCCGTGCTCGTCCTCGATCCTCCTCGACCTCCCGACATCCGGTGGCGCCGGTCGACCGACGGCCCCGGGGAGGCGACCTGGCGGCCCCCCACCGTCGTGGTGCAGCCGCCGTCGTGGCGGGTCCTGGTCAACGCGCTCGGCCAGTTCGTGATCGCCCTCGCCGCCACCCTCGTCGGCCTCGGCCTCATGCCGCTGATCGTCGGGATGCGTCCGGTGCTCGTCACGTCGGGCTCGATGGAGCCGGCGTTGCGGGCCGGCGACATCGTCATGACCCAACCACCCGACGGGCTCGTCGGCCCCGAGACCGTCATCCAGTTCGACACCCCGTCGGGGTCGGTGATCCATCGGGTCCTCTACGTGATCGAGGACGGCTACGTCACCCGGGGTGACGCCAACCCGACCGTCGACTCGACCATCGTCGAGCCGGACGCCGTCGAGGGCGTCGGGGTGATGATCATCCCGCTGATCGGCCACCCTCAGCTGTGGTGGGCCGAGGGCCGGTGGGGGCGGTTGGCCGCGTTGGCGGCGATCGTCGTGGCGGCGGTGGTCGTCTCATCGAACCGGTGGTTGGCCGGCGACGGCAGCAGGGTCTCCCGGTGGGGTTCGGCCCTCGCCCGACTCGGTGGTGCCCGGTCGGTCTCCGCCGTCGACCGTGTCGGCACCACCGACCGATCGGGCGACCAGGCGTCCGATGACCGGCCGGTGGCCGCCAGCGGCGATGGCTGACGCGGCGCGGAGGCCGTCATCGGGCCTCGAAGCCGGGGTCGCCGCCGTTCGCACGGTCCTCCTCGTGTTGACGGCCGTGTCGGTCGTCGCTCTCAGCGGTGCCCGGATCGGCTGGGCCACCGGTCTCCACCTCGGGATCCTGGCGGCGACGGCGGCCGGGATCGTCATCGCCTGGCGGCTCATCGGACCCCGCGACGACGGCGCCCCCCGGACCTCGGCCGTCGTCCTCCACGTCATCGAGACGCTGTGGTTCGTCGGGCTCGTCGCCGCCCTCGGCGAGGCGCTGCCCGACGGCGCCTGGATGGTGCTGGTCGTACCGATGGTGATCGCCGCCGCCCGACTGACCGACGTCGCGGTGCTCGGCACCTGGTGCGCCGAGGCGGTGGCCTACGTGGCGATCTCGTGGGTGTGGCCGGAGCGGACCGCAGCCCTCAGCGAGGCGCTGTTCGAACGGCTGGCGCTGCTGCTGGCGGTGGCCGCCAGCATCGCCCTCCTGATGCGATGGATGCGGGAGGAGTGGAAGGACCAGGTCGCCGCCACCCGGGAGGCGGAGCATCGCCTCTCCCGGCTGTCGGTCATCGAGACCGCAGCCCGCGAGATGCGACGCTCGACCCGGGGAGCGGTCATCGAGCAGTGTCTCTCGGCCGTCGTCCGGCTGGGGTTCGAAGCCGCCACCCTCCACCCGGCGGACGGGGCGCCGACCGTGGCCGGCGACGGTGACCTCGTCCCGCTGGACGGTCGACCCGAGCCCTCGTCGACCGGGGTGATCGACGTGACCGAGTGGCTCGACGCCAACGGCGACGCCGTCCACAGCGTGGCGGTGATCGAGACCTACTCGGGCGGCATCGTGACCGGCTGGATCCGGGAGCCGGTCAACGAGTCCCTGGCCCGGGCGTTGGGCGAGCTGGTGACCAACGCCTCCAGCGCCCTCGAAGCGGTGGCCCACCTCGAGCGGGCCCGGTTCGAGGCATCCCACGACCCACTCACCGAGCTGGCCAATCGGGGCGAGCTGGAGCGGGTGTTGGGCAAGGTGGCCACGCGGCGAGAGCCGGTGGCCGTCGTCTTCATCGACCTCGACCACTTCAAGCCGGTCAACGACACCTACGGCCACGCCGCAGGCGACGCCCTGTTGATCACGTTGGCCCGCCGGCTCGACGCCGTCGTGGCCCGGGACGGGCTGGCCGCCCGGTACGGGGGCGACGAGTTCGTCATCGTCCTCTGGCAGACACCGCTCGAAGGAGCGCTGGCCGTCGCCGAGCGGGCTCGGCACGAGGTGGGCGAACCGGTCGACATCGACGGCGTCCGGGTCAAGGTCTCCGGCTCCGTCGGGGTCTCGGCCGCCACCGGTCCCGTCGACCCGACGGCGCTCGTCAAGGAGGCCGACGAAGCGGCCTACGCGGCCAAGAACGCCGGTCGAGACCGGGTCGAGATCGGCGGTGCCACCGCCGAACGGCACGGCATCGAGACCCCCGGCGGGAACCCCCAACCGGCGCCCCAGCACCGTCGCCGGACCGACGTCGACGATCGTGGCCACCAAGGACTCACGGCGGACGACGCCGACGACCACCACCCGGTGGCCCGACCGGGTGACGGGACGTACCGGTGACGGCCACCATCCCCCGAGCCGCCGAGGACGCCGACCGGATCATCTCGTCCCGGGCCCGCCTCCGGACCCAGCTCGTCCGGTTGACCGCCACCGCGGCGGCGTTCCTCCTCGTGACCATCCTCTCGATCGAGCGGTCGAGCGCGGCGTTCATCACGTACACGCCCAGCTCGTCCGGCTTCGAGACCGGCACGGTCGACATCACCGACGACGATGCCGGTTCGGCCCTGTTCGAGGCGGTCGACATCTCGCCGTCGTCGACGGTGGTCGAGTGCCTGACCGTGACCTACCTCGGCACCTGGACCCCCGCCTCGATCCGCCTCCACGCCTCGGCGGTGGGGGACCTCGCCCCGTACCTCACCGCCACGATCGAGATCGGCCGGGGCGGGGCCTTCGGCGACTGCGCGGGCTTCGCCCCCGACGCCACGGTCTACACCGGCACCCTGGGCGACCTGGCGGCCACCCACGCCGACTTCCCGTCGGGGCTCCCGACCTTCACCGCGATCTCGACCCCGGCGGACCGCACGTTCCGGTTCACGATCGGGGTCGACGGCGACAACGCCGCCCAGGGCCGCAGCGCCCTGGTCGATCTGGTCTTCGAGGTCCAGGAGGGGTAGCGAGCCGACGGGAACGGCGGCGCCGTCACAGGCCGGCGGCCTGGAGGAGCCAGAGGGCGGCCATGCCGACCCCGAGCGTGGCCAGGAGGTTGCCGGTCCTCCACATGACGAGCCCGCCGACGACGAGGGCCAGCAGCCGAGCATCGGGGTCGACGAGGCGACCGATGCCGTCGTCGCCCAGCGTGGCGGGGAGCACGATGGCGGCGAACACCGCCGGACCGACGTAGCGGAGGGCACGTTCGACCGGCTGGGGCAGGGGTCGGTCGCCGAGCAGGACGATGAACGACGCCCGCATGGCGTAGGTCACGACACCGCCGAGGAGGAACGCCGTCCAGGCCGTCATCGCTCCCGTCCCCCGTCGGGCGCCACGTCGTCACCCCGGTCCGGGGTCTGGGCTCCCCGGCTCCCGTCGTCGGCCTCGGGCCCGGTGGGGAGCCACCGCTCGGAGACCGCAGCGGCCGTGATCCCGCCGAGCGCTCCCAACAGCAGGCCGCTCCCGCTGGGTAGTCCGGCGGCGGCGGTGGCCACCACCCCGCCGACCACGGCCGCCACGATCCCCGGGCCGTTGCGGATCGACAGGATGAGCAGCCCGAGGAAGAGGAGGGGGACCGAGAAGTCGAGGGACCACCCGGCCGGAACGGTCTGCCCGACCAGCACCCCGAGCGCCACCACCACGATCCACGTCCCGGCCAGCGTGATACCGCTGCCCAGGTAGCGGGCCATTCGCTCCCCGACGGTCGGGGTGCCGTCGTCCTCGGCGATGGCCAACTCGGTGAGGGCGTAGACCTGGTCGAGCAGGACGTAGGAGCCGACGAAGCGGAACCACGGGGGGAACTGCTGGAACCAGATTCGGAGCCGGGCGCTGTACATGATGTGGCGGGCGTTGATGATCGCCACGGTGGCGACGACGGGCACGACCCCGGCCCCGGTTGCCAACAGCGAGATGGCGGCCAGCTGGGAGGCGCCGCCCATGATCAGCGGTGCCGACGCGATCCCGGCCGGTCCCGAGACGAGGTCGGTCCCGTTGACCAGCAGACCCAGGACGAACCCGACCGGGATCACCGGCAGGGTCAGCGGCACGGCCACCGCCACCCCGGCGAGGAACGAGCGGCGGGCGGGGGATCGCGACGTCGAGCTCAGGGGAGGAGGATCTCGGGGACCGGGCCCGAGGTGATGATCGTCAGCCGTTTGGTGGCCCGGGTGCAGGCCACGTACAGCGACCGGGCGCCCTGGGGTTCCTCGTCGTTGATGGCCGCCGGCTCGACCACGACCGCGGCGTCGACCTCCAACCCCTTGACCAGGTGGATGGGAACGACGGTGATCTGCCGGTCGAGGCCGTCCCGGGGGGCTCGCCCGATGGCGACGCCGGCCGCCTCGAACGCCTCGACCACGGTCTCGTAGCTCGACCGGGGGCAGATGACCGCCACGTTGCCGACCCCACTGATCGAGGCTTCGTCGGTCACCACCTCGACGACGGTGGCCGGCAGGTCGCCGGCCGACGGAGCCCGCTCGAATCGGGGCTCGTCGCCTTCGGAACGGACCGAGACCGGCGGTGACAGGTCGGGGGCGGCCTCGGTCAGGATTCGGGCCGCCAGCGCCATCGACGGAGCCGGGATCCGGTAGCCGACCGTCAGCTCGGCCATGCGGGGCGGACGACGATCGGGGAGGTGCTCCAGGATCTCGTCCCAGCTGTTGTGGGCCCATGCTCCGGTCGACTGGGCGATGTCGCCGACCACGGTCATCGAGCCGTTGAGGGATCGGCGGGTCAGCATCCGGAGCTGCATCGGCGACAGGTCCTGGGCCTCGTCGACGACGAGGTGGCCGTAGGTCCGGACCTCGTCCTCGTCGCGACGGCGGGGCCGGGGGCCGAGCAGCTCCCGGGCCTCGTCGAGGACCGGGACGTCGTCGACCGTCCAGACCACCTTGGAGGCGTCCATCTCCTCCTCCCACGGTCGGTGGAGGGCATCGCGCTCGGCGGCCGACAGGCGAGCAGCGGCCGAGGCGATGAGCGGCTCCGACCCGTACAGGTCGTGGATCAACTCGGCCGGCGACAACACCGGCCACATCCAGTTGAGGGCGGCCGAGACCTCGGGGGTGCCCTTGAGCTGCTCGGTGACGTTCTCGACCCCGGGTTGATCGGGGTGGTGCTCGGCCAGCGCCTCGAACACCTGTGCCACGACGAACTTCCGGGCTGCGTTGTGGGTCCGGTACCGGCGGCGGGCGTCGGCCACGATGTCGCGGCTGACCGCCTGGGGAACCCGGATCTTGCGGATGCCCATCCCGACCACGAGGTCGGATCGCCACGGCCGCTGCCGATCCCGGAGCGCCTTGCGGACGACCTTCACCATCCGCAGGTCGCCCTTGATCCGGGCCGCCTCGTTGTCGTCCCGCCCGGTGACCCGAACGTCGCGGATCAGGTCGGCCAGGACCGACATCTCGACGCCGGCCTCGCCCAGCGATGGGAGGACCTGCTCGATGTAGCCGAGGAACAACCGGTTGGGGCCGATCACCAGGACCCCCTGCCCGTCGAGCGGGAACCGGTGGGTGTAGAGAAGGTAGGCGGCGCGGTGGAGGGCGACGACCGTCTTCCCGGTGCCGGGCCCGCCCTGGACGACGAGGACCCCGGGCAGCGGCGATCGGATGATCTCGTCCTGCTCGGCCTGGATGGTGCCGACGATGTCGCCCAGGCGGCCGGTCCGGTTCTCTTCGAGGGCGGCGATCAGGGCGCCCTGGCCCCGCAGCTCGCGACCGTTGACCGTCACGTTGGCTGCGGTGGCGGCCTCGCCGAAGAACTCGTCCTCGAGGGCGACGACCGTCCGGCCCCGGGACGTGAAGTGCCGGCGGCGGACCAGGCCCTGGGGGTCGCTGCCGGTGGCCCGGTAGAAGGCCTCGGCCACCGGGGCCCGCCAGTCGACGATCAGCGGCTCCTGGGTCTCGCTGGAGACCGCCACTCGACCGATGTGGTAGCTCCCGCCGCCGTCGTCCTCGAACTGATCGATCCGGCCGAAGCACAGCGACCGTTCACCGAGCTCCAGCTCCCGGAGGCGGGTGGCGATGTTCTCGTGGATGACCTCCCGCTCCCACCGGGCCTGGTTGGTCCCACCGCGGCCGACCTCGACCATGGATTTGAGTCGGAGCGCCTCGTCCCTCGCTTCGTCGAGACGCTGGTAGGCGTGATCGATGTGGGCCTGCTCGGCCGCCAGTTCGGGATGTGTGTCAGTCACCGCTCTCCTGACATGCGGGGGCGTTCCATCCTACGGGCTGCCCTTGCTCCTCGGAACCCGGGCGTCGGCCGGCCCGGTAGGTTGTCACCGTGCCTCCCCCCTTCACCACGGCCACCTCGGCCCTGCTCAGAGCGATCAGCGGCGAACCGGGCGACCGGGTGCCGGTGTGGTTCATGCGTCAGGCCGGGCGCTCCCTTCCCGAGTACTTCCCGGTGCGGGGTGACGGGACGATCCTCGACGCCATCGCCGCCCCGGAGCGGGCGGCCGAGATCACGCTCCAGCCGGTCCGGCGGTACGGGGTCGACGCCGCCATCCTGTTCTCGGACATCGTGACCCCGGTGTGGGCCGCCGGGTTCGGGATCGACATCACCCCGGGGGTCGGTCCGGAGTGCGAGCGACCGTTCGCCTCGGCCGACGACCTGGCCCGGCTCCGGCCGCTCGACGCCGACGCCGATCTCCGTTTCCAGACCGAGGCGGTCGAGATCCTCGTCGAGGAGCTGGCCGTGCCCCTCATCGGGTTCGCCGGCGCTCCCTTCACCCTCGCCGCCTACCTGGTCGAGGGACGACCGTCCCGGGACCACGCCAAGGTCAAGTCGCTGATGGTGTCGGAGCCGGGGTTGTGGTTCGACCTCTGCGACCGCCTGGCCGACCTGGCCATCACGACCCTGACCGCCCAGGTCGAGGCCGGGGCGTCGGTGGTCCAGCTGTTCGACTCGTGGGCCGGGGCCCTCCACCCCGACCACTACCGCCGCTACGTGGCACCCCACAGCAACCGGATCCTGGCCGCCATGGCCGACCGGGGGGTGCCGACGATCCACTTCGGGATCAACACCGGAGAGCTGCTCGACCAGTTCGCCGATGCCGGGGCCGACGTGGTCGGCGTCGACTGGCGGACCCCGCTCGCCGTGGCCCGGGAGCGGACCGGCGGGCGTGTCGCCCTTCAGGGCAACCTCGATCCGGCGCTGTGCCTCGCCGACTGGGAGCCGGTGGCGGCCGAGGTCCGCCGGGTCCTGGCCGACAACGGCGGCCATCCCGCCCACATCTTCAACCTCGGCCACGGCGTCCTCCCCCAGACCGACCCCGAGATCCTGGGCCGGGTCGTGGAGCTGGTCCACGCCGAGGGCCGAGCCGACGGCGGACCGGGCGACGGGACTGCGGTCGCAGCGGAGACCAGCGGGCCGGGCACCGGCGCCGGCGGTCGACCGGGGTGATGACCGGCGCAACCCCGAGGGCGGAGGTGATCGGGGCCGGGATCTCGGGCCTGGTCGTCGCCCACGACCTCCGCCGGGCCGGGTGGGCGGTGACGATCCGGGAGGCCGACGACCGCATCGGAGGCAAGATCCGTTCCAGCCCGGTCGGCGACCGTCTGGTCGACGCCGGCCCCGACACGTTCCTGGCCCGGGCCCCGGCGGGGCGGGCGCTGTGCGAGGACCTGGGACTGGCCGATGAGCTGACCTCGCCGGTGTCGCCGGTGGGGGCCTACATCGCCCGCGACGGCGACCTCCACCCCCTCCCTCCGGCTTCGATGCTGGGTGTCCCCACCGACCTCGACGCCTTGACGGGGTCGTCGCTGATCTCACCGGACGGGATCGCCGCCGCTCGGGCCGCCCTCGACCGGTTGACCAGCGACACACAGCCCGACGAGCTCCGAACCGGGGCGGCCGGAGCCGGTGCGGCCGCGATCGGCTCGGCCGGGGACCGGTCGGTGGGTGCGGTGTGCCGGGCCCAGTTGGGCGACGAGATCACCGACTACCTCGTCGATCCGTTGCTCGGCGGGATCAACGCCTCCGACATCGACCACCTCGGGCTGCGGGCCGGCGCTCCGCTCCTCGCCTCGGCCCTCGACCGGTCACCGTCGCTGATCGACGGGCTGCGGCAACTCCGCCCGGCGGCCGGACCGACGCTCGGGACCGCCGAGGGCAGCCCGGTCTTCTACGGCCTCCCGGGGGGCATCGCCCGGATCGTCGAGCGCCTGGTCGAGGTCCTGACCGGCGACGGCCCCGGCCCGGTGGCCACCATCGAGTCGTCCCGGCCGGTCGCGGCCCCGCTGCCGGGGACGGAGGCGGTCGCCGGGCCGCCGCCCGATGCCACCGTCGTCGCCACCCCGGCCTACGCCGCGGCCGAGCTGGTGCGGGCGGTGAGCCCCGACGCGGCGTCCGGGCTCGACGGGATCCCCTACGCCTCGGTGGCCCAGGCGACGGTCGAGCTGCCGGTCGACGCCGTGGCCTGGGAGCTCGACGCCTCGGGCATCCTCTTCCCCCGGGTCGAGGGGACGCTGCTGACCGCCTCGACCTGGTTCAGCACCAAGTGGGCCCACTACCGCCGCCCGGGCACGGTCCTGATCCGGCTCACGTCGGGCCGCTTCGGCGACGATCGCCCGGCCGGGCTGGACGACGGCGAGCTGGTCGAGGCGCTCCTGGCCGATCTCCGGACGGTGATGGCGGTCGACGGTCGCCCGACGGCGACCCGGGTCGTGCGGTGGTCCCGGGCGTTGCCCCAGTACGGGCCGGGCCATCGCGACCGGGTGGAGGCCATCACCGCCGCCCTGGCCGCCGACGCCCCGTCGATCCACCTGGTGGGGGCGGCCTACGAGGGGATCGGGATCCCGGCCTGTATCGATCACGCCCGGGCCACCGCCCGCCGAATCATCGACGCCCACCGCAGCGAGGAGCCGGCCGGCTCGGACGGGCCCGGCGGCCCGTGACCGAGCCCAACGACGGCGGGGCGGGCCGGGCCGAGCCCACCGACCAGGCGGCGACCGACGGCGGGGCGGGCCGGGCCGAGCCCACCGACCAGGCGGCGACCGACGGCGGGGGCGGAGCGGCGGGCTGGTGGGATCGGCGGGTCGGAGTGGCGATCCGGGCGGTCGGGGCCGGGGTGGCCATCGCCGCGTCGATTCCGCCGTGGGGATGGTGGCCGATGGCCTTCGTCGGCATCGCCCTCGTCGATCGGCTCCTCGCCGGTCAGCGGTGGCGCGCCCGCTTCGGCCGCATGTGGCTCGTGGCGGCCGCCTGGCTCTACCCCGCCACGCTGTGGATGTGGGACCTGACCGCCCCGGGGTACGTGGTGGCCGGGGCCCTGTTCGGCTGCTACTTCGCGGTGGCGGCCGCCCTGACCCCGGGCGGACCGGCCCGGCTGATCGTGCTCCCCGGGGCGTTGGCGCTGGCCGAGCTGGTCCGGTGGACCTGGCCCTTCGGCGGGGTCCCCCTCGCCCATCTGGCGATGAGCCAGGTCGAGACCCCGATCGGGCTTGCGGCCCGGGTCGGGGGGCCGTTGTTGATCGTGGTGATCGTGGTGGTCACCGGTCAGGCCCTGGCCTCGGCCGTCGACCGCCGGTTCCGGGCGGCCGGGATCGGCCTGGCCGTAGCGGCGGTGCTGACCGCGGCCGGCGCCCTCCACCCCCGAGCCGAGGTCGTCGACGTGGTCGACGTTGCCCTCGTCCAGGGCGGCGGTCCGCAGCGGACCCGGGCCTCGGCCACCCAGGAGCCGGTGGTGCTGGCCCGCCACGTCGAGGCCACCCGCCTCATCGAGGGCCCGGTCGACCTGATCATCTGGCCCGAGAACGTGGTCAACCCCGGGCTGTTCCTCTCCGCCGACACCGCTCGGGCCTTCGTCGACGGCGTGGCCCGTGACAACGACGCCAGCGTGCTGGCCGGGTGGTTCCTGCCCGTCTCCGAGACCAGCACCGTCAACTACCACTCGACGATCACGCCCGACGGTGAGGAGATCGACCGCTACGACAAGGTCCGGCTGGTGCCCTTCGGGGAGTACGTGCCGTTCCGGGACCTGATCGAGCTGATCAACGACGAGATCCCCAACCGTGACGTCGTGCCCGGGACCGCCGAGCCGGTCCTCGACACCCCGGTCGGGCCGGTCGGGGTGGCCATCTCCTGGGAGGGGTTCTTCGAGACCCGCAGCCGGGCGGCGGTCGTCGAGGGGGCCCTGCTGCTGACCAACCCGACGAACGGGTCGTCGTACTGGTTGACCCAGGTTCAGACCCAGCAGGTGGCGTCGAACCAGCTCCGGGCGTTGGAGAGCGACCGGTGGGTCCTCCAGGTGGCCCCGACCGGGCTGTCGGCGATCATCGACCCCGAGGGCAACGTGATCGAGCGGACCGGTATCAGCGAACGGGCGGTGCTGGAGGGCCCGGTCGAGCTGCGGCGGGGGCGGACGCTGTTCAGCCGGGTCGGGTTCTGGCCGGTTCTGGCCTATGGGGTGGCGGCGATCGTCGGCGCCCGGGCCCTCGACGAGCGGCGGCGGCGAGCCGCCGCTCAGTCGGCAGCCGGGGCGTCGGACCGGGCGTAGAGCCCGGTCAACCCGGAGATCGTCAGCGCTCGGGCCACCGCCGCCGACAGCAACGACAGCGCGGTAAACAGCACGGTGTCGACCCGGCCGGGCACGAAGTCGCCGAGGGCGATCAGTTCGAAGTCCTCGACCGGTCGCCCGTCGAACAGGATCTCCTGGGTGGCGGGGTCGACGGTGACGAGGGTGGGGATCGCCGCCGCCACCGCCACCTGGACGATCGTGCCGATGAACCCGGCGACCAGCGAGACGATGATGATCAGGAGGATCAGCCGCCCCAGCACCCCCCAGAACCGGCCCCGGCTCACCGACCACGACGCGGAGAACGGGTCTCGGCGGCGGGGGGCGACCGCCACCGCGGTCGTCCAGAAGGCGAGGCGGATCCACAACCACACGCCCACCACGATGAGCGCCAGGACGAGCAGGATCATCAGCACCGAGGCGATGGCGAACCGCTCGGGGGTCGGGTCGGTGGCGATGGCTACGATCCCGACCACGATCGCCCCGATGACGATCGACGCCGCGATCCACGCCAGGAAGCCCACGATGCCCCACCCGATCGCTCGGGGGAGGCGCCGGAGCCCGACCGCCAACGACGACCACAGGGTGGCCGGTGCGCGGCGGTGAGCGGTGAGGAGCTGGTGGTGGGCGGCCAGCACGCAGATGGCCGACACGATGGCGGTGACGACCAGCACGACCTGGGGAGCGATCAGGTCACCGGCCGAGAACCCCTCGAACGCCTCCCGTTCGAAGCCGACGCCGGGTCGGATCCGGATGCCGGCCGCGACATCCCGGGCCAGCAGGGCGGCGGTCACCAGCCCGGCCGCCGGGATCAGGTAGACGAGGAGCAGGACGGCGACGAACCGGCGGCCGAGGACGCCGAACACCGACTCCAGCCAGCTCCCGACCTCGCCCAGGCCCGCCGATCCACCGATCGACCGGGAGGCCGACCGGGGTGCTGAGCCAGCGCCCGATCGGAGATCCGGGGCGGTGGCCATCACCGCGGTCTGATCTCGGCTGAGGTCGCCAGCGGCACCCTGACCACCGGATTCCGAGCCCTGGGGCGGCCCTGGCCCGCCGAGCAGCCCCCACCCGCCGCCGACGTCGTGGCCGGGACCGCCGCCGTGCCCGGTGGCCGATGCGGTCGCCGAGTCGGTCCACGCCGCCCCATCCCAGTAGCGGAGCTGCGAGGGGTCGTACGGATCGGCGTACCACCCGGCCGGCGTCACCATCTGCTCGATACCTCCCACGCGCTCCCCCGTCGAGCCCCGCCTCCGACGGTAGCGAGCCCATCGACCAACGTCGAGGTCGACCGCTGCGGCCCAGCCCCGGAGGTGACGCGGCGACGCCGATCACCAGGTAGGGGGGAGGTAGGCTCCCCGGTGTGGGCCGACCATGGCGGGCCTGGGGGACGGTGGTGGCGGCATCTGCCGTCCTGGCCTTTGGGGCCTGCTCGAACGATGCCTCGCCGTCAGCCGTGACCCTGGACGTGCCGCCCGAGGACGAGGCGACCTCGACCTCGACCTCGACGTCCCCGGCCGCGGTGTCAACGTCCGACGCCGCCGAGTTGTGGGCCGCGGTGATCGAACTTCTCGAGGCCCCGCCGGATGAGCGGGAGGTAGCAGCGGCGACATCGCCCGATGGCGTCCCCGTCGACACCGTCCTCGACATCATGGACCTGTACTTCGTCATCCCCGAGGCCGTCGATCTGTCGAGCAACGCGCGGTACGACGAGCAGGCCGACGGCACCATCGCCATTGCCGACTGCGCCGATACTGCCGGCCCGACCGGTCTCGGCCCGACAACGGCCGGGTTCACCGCCACTGCCGTCCCCGGCGACGACGGCATGGCGATCGTCGACCTCCGACCCGTCTTGTACTGCGCCCCCCGGGGCGACGGCGAGGCAGCGCTCGAGGCCTACGATCGCTACGCGGCCAGCCGGACCGACTTTCTCGACGACCCGCGGCCCGACCACCCGTGGCTGACCGAGAACCAGACCGAGGCCGCCATGGCCGCGTCCGTGGCCTACTACGAGGAGGTGGTCGAGCCGGGCGGCCTCGACGGCCTCCGGTTCAACTTCGCCCCGACCGAGCGCCACGTCGAGATCGTCGGGTACGAGCCCGGCCGGCTCGTGGTTCGGGAGTGCATTCATGGCGACGAGACCTACGGGATATTCGGCTCGGACGGGGACCGGGTTGATGACTTGATCGAGCCATGGCAGGAAGAGTTCGTTGCGAGACTTGTGAAGGTGGGGGACGAATGGCTCTTCGACGAGGGAGTAAGCCGAACCGGTGGACCGTGCTCGTTGGAGCGATCAGAGTTCGGCTACCAACTCCTCTAGCACCGATCGGTCATGCGGTGAGGGTCGGTGGGGGTGGGGGTTGATTGGTGTCGGTTGGGGGGTTGGGTGCTGACCGGTTTGGTGGGTGGGTGATGGGTAGGCTTTGGCCGTGATGCGGGGTGGGTGGGCTCGACGAAGGATCACCATCGCCGCGGTGGTGATGCTGGTGGTGGTGGCGTGTTCGGGGAGTGAGGGGGCGCGGACTCCTGACCTCGGCATTGGGGCCGATGACACGTCTCTCGCCAGCGATCCGTCATCCCCAACCACAACCGCGACCGAGGGGGTGTCGGTGGTGGAGGCGACCCGGCTGTGGGAGGCCACCCTGGACCTCTTCGAGACCCCCGCTTCCGACCGGGCCACCGCAGCTGCGGCAGCTCCCGATGGGGTCCCCACCACCGAGATCCTCGACCTCGCCGAGCGGTACTTCGCGCTCGACGACGAGCTGATCGTCACCAGCCAGGCCCGCTACGAACAACAACCCGACGGGTCGGTCACCATCATCGACTGCGCCAACACCAACGGACCAACCTTCCTCGGGGCCACCACCCTCGGGTTCACCGCCACCGCCACCCCAACCCCAGAAGGCGGCGCGGCCATCACCACCCTCGAACCCGTCGCCTACTGCGTCCCCGCCGACGATGGACAAGCCGCCCTCGACACCTACCAACAATGGGTCGAAGACGCTCGCGCCTTCTGGGACGACCCACGTCCCGATCACCCCTCACTCACCGAAAACCAAACCGAAGCCGCCATGGCCAAACGACGCCAGTTCTACGACGACCTCGTCGAATACGACATCCTCGAAGGCAACACCTTCAACGGCAACTACCAGGATCGGATCGTCGAGATCATCAGCTACCTCCCCGATCAGATCCTCATCCGGGAGTGCATCCACGGCGACGAGACCTACGGCACCTTCGACATCAACGGAGAACGAGCCGACGGGATGGTGCCACCCTGGCAAGTCCAATACAACATCCGAATGCTCAAGGTGGGGGACCAATGGCTCTACGACGACACAACCGGCACGGCCTACGGCGAATGCGACCTCGACCGCAGCTTCTCCAGCCACCAACTCCTCTAGTGCTGTGACCAGACGTGGTGCCGGGATGCATCCACCGCGCCACCACCACAGCCCTCCATCGAAACCTCCTGACCAACCAACGACGGCCACTGATGGCGGCGGTTCATTCCGGGGTCAGCTGCCACCGGCCGGGGCTGCGGGGACGTCGACGATGATCGTGACCGGCCCGTTGTTGACCAGGGCCACCTCCATGGCGGCACCGAACCGGCCGGTGCCGACGTGGAGACCGAGGGCCCGCAGTTCCTCGACGACCTGGGTGATGAGCGGCTCGGCGAGGGCCGGGTCGGCGGCACCGGTATAGCTCGGCCGGTTGCCCCGCTGGGCGTCGCCGTACAAGGTGAACTGGCTCACCACCAAGACCTCGCCGCCGACGTCGAGGACCGACCGGTTCATCTTCCCCTCGGCGTCGGCGAACACCCGGAGCTTGGCCAGCTTGCCGGCCAGTTTCGACGCCTCGCCCGGCCCGTCATCGTGGGTCACCCCGACCAACACACAGAGGCCGGTCCCGATCGATGAGAGCAACTCACCCCCGACGGTCACCGACGCTTCTGACACCCGTTGCACCACGGCTCGCACCAACCGATCATGCCCGATCAGGGCCCGGAACGGGATCCAATCGGCATCGGTGAGGGTCGGTGGGGGTGGGGGTTGATTGGTGTCGGTTGGGGGGTTGGGTGCTGACCGGTCTGGTGGGTGGGTGATGGGTAGGCTTTGGCCGTGATGCGGGGTGGGTGGGCTCGACGAAGGATCACCATCGCCGCGGTGGTGATGCTGGTGGTGGTGGCGTGTTCGGGGAGTGAGGGGGCGCGGACCCCTGACCTCGGCATTGGGGCCGATGACACGTCTCTCGCCAGCGATCCGTCATCCCCAACCACAACCGCGACCGAGGGGGTGTCGGTGGTGGAGGCGACCCGGCTGTGGGAGGCCACCCTGGACCTCTTCGAGACCCCCGCTTCCGACCGGGCCACCGCAGCTGCGGCAGCTCCCGATGGGGTGCCCACCACCGAGATCCTTGACCTCGCCGAGCGGTACGGCGCGCTCGACGACGAGCTGATCGTCACCAGCCAGGCCCGCTACCAACAACAACCCGACGGGTCGGTCACCATCATCGACTGCGCCAACACCAACGGACCAACCTTCCTCGGTGCCACCACCCTCGGGTTCACCGCCACCGCCACCCCAACCCCAGAAGGCGGCGCGGCCATCACCACCCTCGAACCCGTCGCCTACTGCGTCCCCGCCGACGATGGACAAGCCGCCCTCGACACCTACCAACAATGGGTCGAAGACGCTCGCGCCTTCTGGGACGACCCACGCCCCGATCACCCCTCACTCACCGAAAACCAAACCGAAGCCGCCATGGCCAAAGCCCGCCAGTTCTACGACGACCTCGTCGAATACGACATCCTCGAAGGCCACACCCACAACGACAACTACCAGGATCGCTTCGTCGAGATCATCAGCTACTTCCCCGATCGGATCGTTGTCCGGGAGTGCACTCACGGCGACGAGACCTACGGCACCTTCTACATCAACGAGGAACGAGTCGACGGGATGGTGCCACCCTGGCAAATCGAGTTCACGTTCCTAATAGTCAAGGTGGGGGACCAATGGCTCTACGACGACACGCTCAGCACGATCCACGAAGGATGCGATCTCGACCGCAGCTTCTCCGGCCACCAACTCCTCTAGTGCTGTGGCCACAACGCCCCCACCTACACCGCCGACGACCCCGATACCGCGCACTTCTGACACCGTTGCACCACGGCTCGCACCAACCGATCACGCCCGGACCGGGATCCAATCGGCATCGGTGACGGTCGGTGGGGGTGGGGGTTGATTGGTGTCGGTTGGGGTGTTGGGTGCTGACCGGTCTGGTGGGTGGGTGATGGGTAGGCTTTGGCCGTGATGCGGGGTGGGTGGGCTCGACGAAGGATCACCATCGCCGCGGTGGTGATGCTGGTGGTGGTGGCGTGTTCGGGGAGTGAGGGGGCGCGAACTCCTGACCTCGGCATTGGGGCCGATGACACGTCTCTCAACCCCGATCCGTCATCCCCAACCACAACCGCGACCGAGGGGGTGTCGGTGGCGGAGGCGACCCGGCTGTGGGAGGCCACCCTCGACCTCTTCGAGACCCCCGCTTCCGACCGGGCCACCGCAGCCGCGGCAGCTCCCGATGGGGTCCCCACCACCGAGATCCTCGACCTCGCCGAGCGGTACGTCCTTCTCGACGACGAGCTGATCGTCACCAGCCAGGCCCGCTACCAACAACAACCCGACGGGTCGGTCACCATCATCGACTGCGCCAACACCAACGGACCAACCTTCCTCGGTGCCACCACCCTCGGGTTCACCGCCACCGCCACCCCAACCCCAGAAGGCGGCGCGGCCATCACCACCCTCGAACCCGTCGCCTACTGCGTCCCCGCCGACGATGGACAAGCCGCCCTCGACACCTACCAACAATGGGTCGAAGACGCTCGCGCCTTCTGGGACGACCCACGCCCCGATCACCCCTCACTCACCGAAAACCAAACCGAAGCCGCCATGGCCAAAGCCCGCCAGTTCTACGACGACCTCGTCGAATACGACATCCTCGAAGGCAACACCTTCAACGACAACTACCAGGATCAGATCATCGAGATCATCAGCTACCTCCCCGATCAGATCCTCATCCGAGCCTGCATCCACGGCGACGAGACCTACGGCACCTTCGACATCAACGGAGAACGAGTCGACGGGATGGTGCCACCCTGGCAAGTCCAATACAACACCCGAATGCTCAAGGTGGGGGACCAATGGCTCTACGACGACACAACCGGCACGGCCTACGGCGAATGCGACCTCGACCGCAGCTTCTCCGGCCACCAACTCCTCTAGTACCGCGGCCACGACGCCCCCACCTACACCGCCGACGACCCCGTACCGCGCGCTTCTGACACCCGTTGCACCACGGCTCGCACCAACCGATCATGCCCGGAACGGGATCCAATCGGCATCGGTGGCGGTCGGTGGGGGCAGGGGTTGATTGGTGTTGGGTGCTGACCGGTTTGGTGGGTGGTCGGCGGGTAGGCTTTGGCCGTGATGCACGGTGGGCGGGCTCGACGAGGGATCACCATCGCCGCGGTGGTGATGCTGGTGGTGGTGGCGTGTTCGGGGAGTGAGGGGGCGCGAACCCCTGACCTCGGCATTGGCCCCGATGACACGTCTCTCAACCCCGATCCGTCATCCCCAACCACAACCGCGACCGAGGGGGTGTCGGTGGTGGAGGCGACCCGGCTGTGGGAGGCCACCCTCGACCTCTTCGAGACCCCCGCTTCCGACCGGGCCACCGCAGCCGCGGCAGCTCCCGATGGGGTCCCCACCACCGAGATCCTCGACCTCGCCGAGCGGTACGTCGTTCTCGACGACGAGCTGATCGTCACCAGCCAGGCCCGCTACCAACAACAACCCGACGGGTCGGTCACCATCATCGACTGCGCCAACACCAACGGACCAACCTTCCTCGGTGCCACCACCCTCGGGTTCACCGCCACCGCCACCCCAACCCCAGAAGGCGGCGCGGCCATCACCACCCTCGAACCCGTCGCCTACTGCGTCCCCGCCGACGATGGACAAGCCGCCCTCGACACCTACCAACAATGGGTCGAAGACGCTCGCGCCTTCTGGGACGACCCACGCCCCGATCACCCCTCACTCACCGAAAACCAAACCGAAGCCGCCATGGTCAAACGACGCCAGTTCTACGACGACCTCGTCGAATACGACGTCCTCGAAGGCAACACCTTCAACGACAACTACCAGGATCAGATCATCGAGATCATCAGCTACCTCCCCGATCAGATCCTCATCCGGGAGTGCATCCACGGCGACGAGACCTACGGCACCTTCGACATCAACGGAGAACGAGTCGACGGGATGGTGCCACCCTGGCAAGTCCAATACAACATCCGAATGCTCAAGGTGGGGGACCAATGGCTCTACGACGACACAACCGGCACGGCCTACGGCGAATGCGACCTCGACCGCAGCTTCTCCGGCCACCAACTCCTCTAACCGCACTCGGAGCAGGACTCACTGGCTTGCTCGTGGCCATCGCGGCCACGGTCGCGTTCTCGGCCCATCCCTCGGGGGCTGCCACCGTCGACGACCCCGGCACCGCAGCCGGGCCAGACTGCGAATTGGGGCGCGACAGTGAATCGGGTCAGGCCCGTTGTGAGGATGGATCGGGTACGCCGGGTGGGGGCGGCCCGGCCCGTCCCGGCGTCCCCGATCACGCTGCCCGCTGGGCACGCTGGTGCTTTCGCCACGGCCCGTTCCAGGACGGCTACGAGGTCCAGTTCACGGTGCTCGGGCAGATCCCACCTGAGAACTACGACGAGATCAACGCCAACCCCGACGTCCCCGGCTACCGCTACCTCGAAGACGGCGTCGACTACTTCGACGCCCTCGTCAGCTGTATCGCTCCGGGAGTCCCCCCAGGCGGCCTACGCACAACACTCTCCGGACCTGAGCTCGCCGATGGTCCCGACCCCTTCGCGCTACGGGCCGAAGCTCTTTCGCGGGTCGTGATCGCCGACCCACCAGCAGCAAGCAACCCACCCTGGGACGACCCAGACCACTTCGGCATCGTCCACATCCCAACCTGGTTCTGGCTCGAACCCGGATACTGGGAACCAATCACCGAAACCGCCACCGACCCCGCAGGCATCCTCACCGTCACCGTCACCGCCACACCCATCCAATCCGACTGGGACCCCGGCGACGGCTCAACCCCCATCACCTGCCTCGGCCCCGACGGAGCCGGCATCGCCTGGACCCCCGGCCTCCCCGACGACGCCACCTGCCCCCAACACACCTACACCAGCTCCTCCGCCGACCAACCCGACACCACCTACCCCGTCACCATCACCGCCACCTGGGAATTCACCTGGACCCTCAACGGCATCGACCAAGGCCCCTTCGGCACCGTCACCGCCGACACCGCCCTCACCTACACCGTCGGCGAAATCCAAGCCATCGAAACCCCCTGACCAACCAACGACGGCGACCCTCCGTTCTCGGACTCGCCAGCGTCGAGCCTCGCCCGGGATCAGGGGAGTAGCCAGCTCGGTCCGATGTCGAGTTGCGCTCCGATTGCTTCGGCGAACCGGTCGAGGGGCAAGGGCTCCGGCCAACGAACGGGAGGCGCCGGTCGGTCGGGCCAGGAGCCCGTGGCGTCGACGGCTGCGAAGCAGCCCGTGCCCCAGTCCACCAGCTGGAGCGACAGCGTCTCGGCGGTCAGATGGGCCGGGGTGAACAACAGGGCCGGCACCGTGTCGGGGGTCGCGACCACGAACCGGTAGAACCGGAGCCCAACCCCGGTGCGGTCGCCATCGACGCCCACGACGGTGGCGAACACGGTCGGGCCGGACCCGGCGAAACGGGCCCGCACGATGAGTCCGGGCTCGGGCTCCGGAGGCCGCCCGAGCGGTTCCATCCGCACCTCGTCACCGGCACCAGCCCGGTTGCGGGCTCCCCGACGAGCCGCAACCGCATCGAGGATCGGCTCGACGCCGGGAACCCGCACCATCCGGTCCAACCGCTCCCGTCGCCGGCGCCGCCGAGTCGCCTCACCATGGGTGAGCACCGTGTGCCGGGGGGCCGGCCCGAGCGAGTCGACGAGCTCTGCCGGGCGGACCGGCAACGGCCACGGGGTCAGGTAACAACCGATCCCTCGGCCGGCCCCCAGCCGGGCGGCGACGTCCCGGTACCGGTTGCACAACAGCAGGAGATCCTTGCCGTCCAGCTGCCGCCACAGATCGATGAGCGCCGCCTCGTACGAGACCCCGGCCGCCCTCAACGTCGGGACGATCGACGCCTCGGCGCCGTCCAACACCAGCTCGACGCCACCATCAGGAGTCTCGACCGAGACCACAACCACCGGATGCCGTTCCCCGGTCGGCGTGTGCTCGATCTCCAGAGGCCACGTCCGGCGTCTCATTGCCGGATGGGGGTCAAGCTCAGGGCCGCTGGCGGCGTTGAGGACCTCGTCGAGACGCTCCAAGATCCCCGGCATCAACAACTCCACCCGCCGCGACTGAAACGGCGCCTCACCAAGCCGACGCACCCGCTCACCAACCTCACCACCAAACAAAAACGATCGACGTGCTCCGCCATCGGCCGCAGCAAACAGTCGATATCGGCCACGCTCTCGTCGTCACCATCAGCAGCCGCAATCGACAACGCCCGCTCCAACCCATCCCTCGCCACCACCCGACGCATCCGTCCGCCCACTTCAGCAACGTCACCGCCACGACCAACCGGTCATGAACCCCCCACAGGTGCAACTCCGGATGAAGAAATCCGGCTCAGCACCCAACAACGCCTCAACAAAATGACCCTCCTCGACGATCGAGTTTCTCACTCACGGGAAGACCACAACGGCTTCGTGCCACAGCCGTGTCAATGCTCAGGGCCGCTGGCGGCGTTGAGGACCTCGTCGAGACGCTCCAAGATCCCCGGCATCAACAACTCCACCCGCCGCGACTGAAACGGCGCCTCACCAAGCCGACGCACCCGCTCACCAACCTCACCACCAAACAAAAACGCCGCCGTCTCACCGTGCTCCGCCAACGGGGTCAGCAGACAGTACGCCGACGCTCTCGTCGTCACCATCAGCAGCCGCAATCGCCAACGCCCGCTCCAACCCATCCCTCGCCACCACCCGACGAGCATCCGTCGACGCCCACTTGAGCAACGTCACCGAGATCAACCGGTCATGAACCCCCCACAGGTGATTCCGGATGAAGAAATCCGGCCAGCACCCAACAACGCCTCAACAAAATGACCCTCCTCAAACCAACGAACGAGGATCGAGTTTCTCACTCACGGGAAGACCACCTCCAACGGCTTCGTGCCTCACCCCGGTGACCCGTCAATCTCAGGGCCGCTGGCGGCGTTGAGGACCTCGTCGAGACGCTCCAAGATCCCCGGCATCAACAACTCCACCCGCCGCGACTGAAACGGCGCCTCACCAAGCCGACGCACCCGCTCACCAACCTCACCACCAAACAAAAACGCCATCGTCTCACCGTGCTCCGCCAAGGGGGTCAGCAGACAGTACGCGATATCGGCCACGCTCTCGTCGTCACCATCAGCAGCCGCAATCGACAACGCCCGCTCCAACCCATCCCTCGCCACCACCCGACGAGCATCCGTCGACGCCCACTTCAGCAACGTCACCGCCACCCCGGTCATGAACCCCCCACAGGTGATTCCGGATGAAGAAATCCGGCTCAGCACCCAACAACGCCTCAACAAAATGACCCTCCTCAAACCAACGAACAACACGACGATTCAGTCTCTCACTCACGGGTCATTGGCTCACAGCCGTGTCAATGCTCAGGGCCGCTGGCGGCGTTGAGGACCTCGTCGAGACGCTCCAAGATCCCCGGCATCAACAACTCCACCCGCCGCGACTGAAACGGCGCCTCACCAAGCCGACGCACCCGCTCACCAACCTCACCACCAAACAAAAACGCCGCCGTCTCACCGTGCTCCGCCAAGGGGGTCAGCAGACAGTACGCGATATCGGCCACGCTCTCGTCGTCACCATCAGCAGCCGCAATCGCCAACGCCCGCTCCAACCCATCCCTCGCCGCCACCCGACGAGCATCCGTCGACGCCCACTTGAGCAACGTCACCGCCACGACGCAACCGGTCATGATCGCCCACAGGTGCCGGATGGAAATCCGGCTCAGCACCCAACAACGCCTCGACAAAATGACCCTCCTCAAACCAACGAACATCGCCAACGACGATTGAGTCTCTCACTCACGGGAAGACCACCTCGCCTCACCCCGGTGAGCCCGTCAATCTCAGGGCCGCTGGCGGCGTTGAGGACCTCGTCGAGACGCTCCAAGATCCCCGGCATCAACAACTCCACCCGCCGCGACTGAAACGGCGCCTCACCAAGCCGACGCACCCGCTCACCAACCTCACCACCAAACAAAAACGCCGCCGTCTCAACGTGCTCCGCCAAGGGGGTCAGCAGACAGTACGCGATATCGGCCACGCTCTCGTCGTCACCATCAGCAGCCGCAATCGCCAACGCCCGCTCCAACCCATCCCTCGCCACCACCCGACGAGCATCGTCGACGCCCACTTCAGCAACGTCACCGCCACGACCATCCGGTCATGAACCCCCCACAGGTGCACTCCGGATGAAGAAATCCGGCTCAGCACCCAACAACGCCTCAACAAAATGACCCTCGTCAAACCAACGAGCGACACGAGGATTGAGTCTCTCACTCACGGGAAGACCACCTCCGTGATCGTCACATCGGGGTCGGAGACCAACGGCGCATCGATGACTCCTTCGTTGAGGTTACCGGTCGTCAGGCCGGTCCCCGGGCGGTGGAACTCGTTCCCCATCTTCGGGTCGGGCAGCCGCAGGTTCCGGTCGAACGGGTCGGGAATGTCGATTCGCACGATGTTGGTCCCGTCCGATAGCCCTTCCACGCCGAGCCCCAAGGCCACCTCGATCTCGTAGCGGCTGGTGGCCCGCTCGAGCAGCGCATCGATCTGGTCGTGGGGGGCGACGAACATCCCGTTGGGGCTCGAAAGGAGCGGTGAATCGGCATACGCCAAGCGAACCCGCGCGGTCGTCAGGCTCGAGGCGCCGGTGGCGAAGGGATGGAGCTCGAGCGCTGTGCCAGGGACCGACGGGGCGAAGGGCTGGTCGACCATTCGGTGGCCGTCGTCGAAGTACTCGCCTCCCCAGTTGGCGTAGCCGTCCGGCGGTGGCGTGGTCGGGTTGCCCCCGGGCGCCCCACCGCCGGTCGGTACCCGGTCGGGAACGGTGCCGCCCGGCGGCTGGATGTCGGTGGCGGTTCCGGTGGGGACGTGGCGGCCGAGTTGGTCGAGACCGACGGGGATGACGGCGCCGAGGGTTCCAGCGAAGAGCATCTCGCCGGCGCTGATCTCGTCGAGGCCTCGGCCGTCGATGACGATCTGCGAGGTCAGGTTCTCGGCCCCTGCCAGGAGGAACGCCCCCCGCGCCGTGTGACCGCCGGGCACCGCCCCGAACGCGCCGCCGAGGGCGACCTCCCGAGGGTTGAAGTCGTCGGTTGCGATCCCGAACGCTGCGGTCGTTGCCGCCCCGATGAGGATCCCGGCCCCGATCGGGGCGCCGACACCGGTGACGATGAGACCGGTGCCGACCACCACGACGCCGGCCATCGCCAGGGTGCCCCAGGGGTCGTCGAGCATCGCTTGGCCGGCACGGGTGAACCGGCTCGTGTCGTTGCGGTCGACCCAGGCGTCGAACTCCTCGATCGACACCGGCTGGCGACCGGACGGGTCGATGTGGTTGACCGGGTCACACCAGGCGTAGGTGTAGGGCGACGCCATCGACCCGTTGGTTCCCGGGGCCGGGGGCAGGGGGTCCTTGGAGAGGAACTGCCGGGTGTCGGGGTCGTAGACCCGATCGCCCATCAGGACCAGCCCGTCGACGCACAGCTCACCCCGGTAGCCGAGGCGAATCGCCCCCTGATCGGCACCGGCGTCGGGCTCCCGGCCCCACGGATCGTCGGTCGTCCCGTCGGTCCAGGTGCCGCCGGGGGTGGCGGGCCGGGTCCACCGGCCGGCCCGCAGGTAGCGGTCGGGGCCGATGCGGACGACCTTGCCGGTGATGGCGTCGTCCCACCCGATCGGGGTGTCGTCGATGGCCAGCACCTGCCCGAGGGCGTTCCGGGTCAGGTGGCGGGTCGTGGTCGCCCGGTCGGGGTCGGTGGTGGTGACCGCTCGGAGCTGGCCGAGGGGATCCCAGGCGTAGGTGGTGATGCGACCGTCGGCGTGGTCGGTACGGGTCCGGCGGCCGGCGTCGTCGTAGGCGAACCGGGTGGTCGATCCGTCGTCGGCCTCGACCGCCCGGAGCTGCCCACTGGCGTGGTAGCGGAACCGTCGGCGACCGTCGGGGCCGGTCTCGGTGGCGAGGCGCCCGTAGTCGTCGTACTCGTAGGTGGTGGTGGCACCGGAGGCGGTCGTCGCCGACGCCAGGCGACCGGCCAGGTCATAGCCGTAGCGGCGGCCGTGCTCGTCGCCGGTGACCCGCCCCGCCCGGTCGGTCGTCACCGCCGCACCGGCGGTGATCGGCGGGAGCTCCACCACCCCGGCCTCGGAGTCGACGAACCGGCGGAGCCGTCCGGCCGGGGTCCGCTCGTAGGACAGTTCGGCGCCGCCGACCTCGAGGCGGGCGGTGACGAGCCCGTCGGCGTCCCGCCGGTAGCGGACCGGCCCGCCGGGCGTCACCGGCGATCGATCGTGGACCGCGGCCTCCGGGGTCCGGTGCTCCACGGTGATCGGAGCACCCCGGTCGTCCCAATCGATCGTGGTGGTGACGCCGTCGGTGGCGGCCGAGACGACCCGTCCGGCGGGGTCGTGGGCGAACGTGGCCAGGACCGTCCCGTCGAGTCCGGCCAGACCGACGATCCGGCCGGCCCGGTCCCGGTCGAGGCGGTACCCGAGGCCGCCATCGCCGATCAACGCCCGGTCGTGTGCCGCGCCGTCGGGGGACACGACACCGTCGACGGTGGTGGTGACACCGGCGCCGTCGAGGGCGGCGGTGAAGCCCCCGGCCTGGTCGTAGGCGATGCCGGTGGTGTGGTCGCCGGTGGTGGTGCCGGTGAGCCGGCCCCGGAGGTCGCGGTGGAAGGCGGTCACCATCCCCGCCGGATCGGTGACCTGGCTCAGCAGGCCCCGGGCGTCGCGATCGAAGCGGACCGGGGCGTCGTCACCCCGGGTCACCGACAGCCCCCACTCGTCGTGCTCGGCGTGGTGGTGGGCCCCGGTCGCCGTGTCGTGCCACCCGGTGACCCGACCGGCGTCGTCATAGGCGAACCCGATCGTCGTCGACCCCCCATCGGCGCCGAGACCCGGCTCCCCGGTGGTGGCGCTCGGCGACGCGACGCTCGGCGTGGTGGTGATCTCGGTCGGTCGGCCGTCGGGGCCGAGGGTGACGGCGGTGGTCACGCCGTCGGGGTCGGTGATCGACACCGGCCGACCGGCCCGGTCGTGGCCATAGCGGTAGGTCCGCCCGGCCGGGGTGGTGACCGCCACCAGCCGAGAGGCCGGTGACCACTCCCAGGTCCGGCGGCCTCCGTCGGGCCCGATCTCGGCGGTCACCCGGCCCAGGCCGTCGATCTCGTAGCGGGTGGTCCGACCGTCGGGGTCGGTCAGGGTGGCCGGTTGCCCATCGGGGTGGTAGGTCCGGGTCCATCGGGCCCCGTCGGGGCCGGTGATGGCGATCGTCCGGTCGAGCGGGTCGACCTCCCGCTGCCAGGTCCGGCCGTCGAGGCCGGTCACCGCGATCGAGTTGCCGTTGCGGTCGTGGTCCTGGCGGGCCACCCGACCGGCCGGGTCGGTGACCGCCACCAACTGCCCGAGCCCGTCCCACTCCTGCCGGGTGGTCGAGCCGTCGGGGCCGGTGATGGTGGTCAACCGACCGGCCGGGTCGTAGCCGAGGGCGACGGTCGCCCCCATCGCGTCGCTCACGGTGACCACGTCGCCATGGGGGCCGTAGGTCGCGGCCCACGACCCGGGGCCGACGGTCCGCATCGACCGGACCCGCCCCCCGGGGGTGTGCTCGAAGACCTGGGCGACCCCGTCGACCCCGGTCGATACGACCACCCGACCGGCCTCGTCCAACTCGAACGCCGCCGCCTTCCCGGTCGGGTCGGTCACTGCGGTCAGATGGCCGGCCGGGTCGTAGTCGAACGAGGTCCGGTCGCCGGCCCCGTTGACGAACCCGGTCAGCAGCCCGTCGCGGTTCCACTCGAAGGTGGTGACCACCCCGTCGCCATCGGTAACCGTCACCGGCAACCACCGGTCGTCGTAGCTGACCGTGATCGTGACGCCCTCGGGGGCCTCGATCACCTCCGGAGCCCGGATCTCGCCCCCGTAGTGCGACCGGTGCTCGGCCCCCGACCGGTCCCGCCGCCACACCTCCCGGCCCAGCTCGTCGTAGCGGCGCTCCTCGGCCAAGCCATCGGGGTCGGTCCGCCGGACGATGTTGCCGTCGTCGTCGTGGTCATAGGTGGTGACCCCACCACCCCGGTTCACCACCCGAACCAGGCGACCCTCGCCGTCATAGGTGGCCCGAAGGGCCGTCCCGTCGCTCCCGTAGAGCGCGGTCAGGTTCCCCCACCGATCGTGGTAGAGGAGGTTCGACGGGCCGTCCTCGTCGTCGTCGAGGACCCGGGTTCCCCCCGTCGCCAGGTACTCGAACACCGTCCGCCGACCGTGGGGCGCCACCTGGGCCACCACCCGACCGGCCGCGTCATAGGTGTTGGCGAACGCCGTGACCCCATCCGCATCGCGGGACGCGACCAGGAACCCCTGGTCGTCGAGCTCATAGACCAGGTCACCGACCGTCCGTTCGGCCGCCACGCAGTTCCCGGCCGGGTCGTAGCGGTACCGGGCCGACCGACCGTCGCTCGCCTCGACGCCGGCCACCAGCCCGTCGACCATCTCGTAGCGAACCCACCGCCCGGAGTGGACCTCGGCCACCGTGACCTCGCCCGGCGCCCGCGACACCGTCCACCCAGCCCCCGCCTCCCGGCCCCCCACCATCAGCCCGTCGGCGTCGAAGGACCAGCGGCGCCGACCGCCGTCGCGGCTCAGCTCCCACCCGCCGTCGGTCTCGGTCAACACCAGGTTCCGTCGCCGGTTCCGACCCCACGCCCGGACGCTCCCACCATCGGCGGCGGTGGCGACGAACGGCACCACCGCCCCGTCCCCCAGCCGAGCCCGGACCACGCCCCGCTCGGCATCGGACACGTCGAGCCCCACATCGATCGGGCCGGTCCACCCCCGACCGAACGATCCCGGCTCCCCGACGGCCAGCGAGTTGTAGACCCGGATCACGTCGAGCACCGACCCCAACCCGGCGAAGCGGACGTCCCGATCGGCGTGCACGAAGTTCCCGGTGGCGGCGTTCACCGGGTCGTTGACGAACCCCGACGTGACCGGCGACCCGACGATCTCCAACGGCTCGAACCCGATCGCGTCTACATCCGGCGCCGACGATCCCGAGGCCAACACCACCGCGACCTCGTCGGCCTCCATCGTGGCGATCCCATCGACCGCCGGCGCGTCGTCCAGCGCATCGGCGATCGAACGAACCCACAACTCGTTCGCCCGGAACTGGTCCATCGTCGCGTCGAGATCCGGCCCCGGGTTTCCCTCGACGCCCCGGAACTCGCTGGCCGCCTCGACCTCGTCCCACAGCTGCCCGACCCGATGGATCCGCCCCGTCAGCCCCGCATCGACCCGACCATCGATCCCGGCCTCGGCGAACCCCCGCAAGGTCTCCAACCGGGCACTGCACACCTCGCCACTCATCCGACGCTCTCCGTTCACCGCCTCGACGCACCGGTGAGTCGCCTCAGATCACGAAGATGTTCCCGACCACCGCCGTTGAGACCGCCACGCCCTCGTCGCCGGATCGAAATCGGAATCGACTGCAACCCTGCGTAGCCTTACAGCGTTTAGTGATCGGTCCGTGGCTTCGGTGCGGGCGAGCCATGAGGACACGAGGAGTTGACGATGTCGACCACCCCCCAACCCGTAGCCGACGAGCCGCTGCGCCTGGCATACCTGTCGTACCGATCGAAGCCGACCGTCGGCGGTCAGGGCATCTACACCCGCCACCTGACCAAGGCCCTGGTCGATCTCGGCCACCACGTCGAGGTGTTCAGCGGACAGCCCTACCCGGTGCTGGACGACCGGATCGACCTCCATCAGCTCCCCAGCCTCGACATCTTCAACGACCACTATCCGGGCCGGTTCCCGGCCTACTGGGAGCTGAAGTCGATCCCCGACCTGGTCGAGATCATGCAGTACTCGCTCGGGACGTTCTCCGAGCCGTTGGCCTTCAGCCTCCGAGCCCACGCCGCCCTCAAGGACCGCCGGGACGACTTCGACATCGTCCACGACAACCAGTGCCTCGGCTACGGCATCCTGGCCATCGACCGGCTCCTCCCGACGCTGGTCACCCTCCATC
Organism: Acidimicrobiales bacterium; assembly: GCA_965262175.1. Taxonomy (GTDB): domain Bacteria; phylum Actinomycetota; class Acidimicrobiia; order Acidimicrobiales; family SZUA-35; genus CADEDH01. The sequence continues at coordinate 1,676,620 of CBDHES010000002.1, forward strand.
ACCCGATCACCGTCGACCGTCGGCTGGAGATGGCGGCCGCCCCCACCATCTGGAAGAAGCTCAGCACCCACCGGTGGTACGACTTCGTGAAGATGCAGGGCCGGGTCGCCCGCCACATGCCCCGGATCGTGGTCGTGTCGGAGAACTCGATCGACGACATCCACACCGACATGGGGGTCGACCGGGAGCGGATGCGGCTCGTCCACGTCGGTGTCGACCCCGACCTGTTCCGACCCCTGCCGGGTGTCGAGCGGATCCCGGGACGGCTGATCACCACCGCCAGCGCGGATGTCGAGCTCAAGGGCCTGCGGTTCCTCCTCGAGGCGATGGCCAAGCTGCGGACCGAGCGGGACGTGTCGTTGACCGTCATCGGCCGGGCCAAGAAGGGTGGCCGGTCGGCGGAGCTGATCGAGCGCCTCGACCTGGCCGACTCGATCGAGTTCGTGTCGGGCGTTCCCGACGAGCGGATCGTCGAGCTGTACGCCCAGTCCGAACTGGCGGTCGTCCCGTCGTTGTATGAGGGCTTCTCGCTTCCCGCCGTCGAGGCCATGGCCACCGGGACCGCCCTGGTGGCGACCTCGGGCGGCGCCCTGCCCGAGGTGACCGGCGTCGACGGGGAGACCGTCCTGCGGTGCGAGCCGGGCGACGCCGACGCCCTGGCGGTGGCCCTCCGGCGGGGCCTCGACGACCCCGACCTTCGGGCTCGGGTCGGTGGCGCCGGTCGGGAGCGGGTGAGCCGGCTCTACACGTGGCGCCAGGCCGCGGTGAACACCGCGGCCCAGTACCGGGAGGTCATCGCCCTCCGGGCCGAGCGCTCGTCGCAGGCGAGCTGATGCTGACCGTCGACTACGACCGTCTGGGGTTGGAGGCCGGGATGCGGGTCCTCGATCTCGGGGCCGGCTTCGGCCGTCACGCGTTCGAGACCGCCCGCCGGGGGGCCGACGTGGTGGCGGTCGACCTCGCCACCGAGGAGCTGCGGGCCACCCGGGACACCTTCGCCGCCATGTACCTCAGCGGGGAGCTGCGCCTCGACGGGGCGCAGCGCCTCGACGGGGAGCCGTCGACGGTTGCCACGGCGGTGGCCCAGGCCGACGGGCGGTCGCTGCCCTTCGCCGACGGATCGTTCGACCGGATCATCGCCTCCGAGGTCCTCGAGCACGTCCTCGACGATCAGGGGGTGATGGCCGAGCTGTTCCGGGTGCTGCGACCCGGGGGGAGGCTGGCGGCCACCGTGCCATCGGCGATCCCCGAGCAGATCTGCTGGTGGCTCAACGACGGCTACCACGCCCCCAAGAGCGAGGGCGGCCACGTCCGGATCTACGGCGAGCCGGAGCTCCACACCAAGCTCACGGGTGCCGGCTTCGCCGTGCTCGGAGGGCATCGGGCCCACGCGCTCCACAGCCCCTACTGGTGGCTGAAGTGCGCCGTCGGCCTCGACAACGACGACCACCCGCTCGTCAAGGCCTACCTCAGGTTGCTCACGTGGGACATCACCGACGCTCCGCCGGTCACCCGGGTCGCCGACCGACTCCTCAACCCGGTGCTGGGCAAGAGCTACGTCGTCTACGCCGACCGAGCGGCGGCCCCGGTAGGAGCGCGATGACCGGGCCACCGCTGATGACGGTTCCGGCCGTCGAGGGGCTGCTGACCGCCGACGAGGTGACGGCGACGGGCCAGTCGATCGCCGAGCTGCAACTGGCCGACGGGATGATCCCGTGGTACCCGGGGGGCCATTGTGATCCGTGGAACCACGTCGAGACGGCGATGGCGTTGGCCACGGTCGGTCTCCGGACCGAGGCCGAGCGGGCCTACCAGTGGCTGGTCGACATGCAGCGGCCCGACGGGAGCTGGCACAACTACTACCTGGCCGACGGGATCGAGGATGCCAAGATCGACGTGAACTGTGTGGCGTACCTGGCCACCGGCGTCTGGCACCACTACCTCGCCACGGCCGACAAGGGGTTCGTGGCGACGCTGTTCCCCGTCGTCGATCGTGCCCTCGACTACGTCCTCGACCTGCAGACCAGGCGGGGGGAGATCATCTGGGCCCGCCACGCCGACGGGGTGCCGTGGAGCTACGCCCTGCTCACCGGCTCCTCGTCGATCAGTCACAGCCTGGCCTGCGGGCTCCGGCTGGCCGAGGTGCTGGGGGCCGAGCGGCCCTGGTGGGCCGACGCCCGGGACCGTCTCGTCGACGTGATCGCCGGGGTTCCCGACGCGTTCGAACCGAAGGACCGGTGGGCCATGGACTGGTACTACCCGGTGCTGGCCGGCGCGGTCCGGGGCGACGACGGGTCGAAGCGCCTGGCCGCCCGGTGGGACGAGTTCATCATGGACGGCCGAGGCGTCCGCTGTGTCTCCGATCGGCCGTGGGTCACCGCCGCCGAGACCTGCGAGTGCGCCCTGGCCCATCTGGCGGTCGGCGAGCGGGAGGCGGCCACCACGCTGCTGGGATGGACACGAGCCCACCGATGCGACGACGGCAGCTACCTGACCGGCGTCGTCTACCCCGACGTGGTGGCGTTCCCCGCCGAGGAGCGGTCGGCCTACACCGCGGCGGCGGTGATCCTGGCCGCCGACGCGCTGGCCGGGGCCAACCCCACCGCCCCGCTGTTCACCGACCACACGGCGCTCACCGCGTCCTAGCGGCGCCGCCGGGGCCGAGCGGACATCAGCGGGGAGTGGCGAAGACCTGGGTCCAGTACAGGGGCCGGTAGTTGCCGCTGGTCGATCCGCCCTCGGCGTAGCCGACCCCCAGCTCGGTGTAGCCGCAGTCGAGGATGTTGCGCCGGTGGCCGGGGCTGTTCATCCAGCCGTCCATCACGGTCTGGGCGTCGGGGTACCCGACCGCGATGTTCTCCCCCGCGGTCCGGTAGCCGTAGCCGGCGGCCGAGATCCGGTCGAAGGGCGACTCGCCCCGCAGGTTGGTGTGGTCGAAGAAGTCGTTGGCCGCCATGTCCTCGCTGTGGGCATCGGCGACGGCGTTGAGGGTGCCGTTGAGGACCAGGGCACCACAGCCAGCGGCCGCCCGTTCGGCGTTGACCAGGTTGAGGATCTGGCCTTCGACGCCCGACCCGTCGGCCGGCGGCTGGGTGGGCGGCGGCTCGGTCTCGGGTGGCAGCGTCTCGGGCGGCATCGTCTCGGGCGGCAGCGTCGACGACGGCTCCGTCTCGGGCGGGGGCTCGGTCGTCGTCGTGGTCGTCGGGGCCTCGGTCGTGGTCGTCGCCGGGGCCTCGGTCGTCGTGGTCGTCGGGGCTTCGGTCGTCGAGGAGGACGTCGTCGCCTCGGTCGTCGACGTGGTGGAGCTCGACGTCTCCTGTTGCGCACCGGCAGCGCTGGCTCCGGCGTCGCCGTCGCCCTCGGCGGGGTCGAGGGCGATGTCCGACCCGTCGCCCGCCTGCACCGTCAACGCCCCGTTGCCGGCCGCTTCGATCGCTGCCGACTGACCGCCATCGCCGCCCGACCCGTCGTCGAGGACGACGAGCAGCAGCAGGCTGGTGATGGCGACCGCCGCGACCAGGGCCGCGAGGGCGCCGACGGCGGCGGCCCGCCGGGGATCGGAGAGCATCGTGCCGATCTCGCTGGTCCACGACACGGGCTGGCCGGGGGACCACTGGTCCCGGCCGCTGCCGTCGACCCCGGCCTGGGCGGCGTCCCACGGGGAGGGTGGTGGCTCCCACGCCGGCGGCGGGCCGTCAGGCCGTTGCGCCACCGGCGGGGGTGGGGGGTGGTGGGCGGCGGGGCCGGCGTCGACCGGCAACAGCTCGGTCTCCTGGCTCAGCCGGACCGATCCGGGGCGATGGTGATGATGCATCAGGTCCTCGCGGCGTTGAACACAGCGAACGACATGCCCCGAGAAGCTCGCCTACTCCACTAGTCCTTCTAGCAGCGATTTCCCGATTCAACAATCGGAGGTTTGCGACAACCTCGACCAGCCGGTGGTCAGATCCGGCGGAGAACCCGCAACGAGCCGGTGTCCGAGACCTCGACGAAGCGGCCCGAGTCGAGCGCCGGGCGGTAGATCTCGTCGTGGGGCGCTCGACCCCCGAGCGCCGGGTCGGTGAAGACGTCGTGGATCACCAGGAGCCCGCCGGGAGCGACGAGCGGGGTCCACGCCTCGTAGTCGGCTCGGGCCACCTCGGCCCCGTGGCCGCCGTCGATGAACAGCAACGACAGCGGGGTGGCCCAGTGCCGAGCCACGGTCGGGCTGTCACCGACGACGGCGACCGCCACCCCCTCCAGCCCGGCATCGCGGACCGTCCGCCTGAAGTGGGGCAGCGTGTCGATCATCCCGACGGCGGGGTCGACGAGGTCGGGCTCGTGCCATTCCCATCCCGCCTGGTTCTCCTCCGACCCTCGATGGTGATCGAGGCAGAACAGGACCGTTCCCCGTCGGGCGGCCACCGGCCCGACGTAACACGCCGACTTCCCGCAGTAGGACCCGACCTCCAACATCGGACCCAACCCGACGTCGACCTCATCGGCCGCTGCGGCCAGCGCCAGGCCCTCGTCGTCGGGCATGAACCCCCGGGCGGCCCGGGCGATGGCCCGCTCGCCGTCGGACAGCGGACCCGACCCGGACCCAACGCCGCCATCGGGCCGGGTCACGGATTGACCGGCGCCTCGTCGAGGGCGTCGGGCGGGATCGGCGACTCCTGGGCGGCCCGACGAGCGGCGAAGAGCCGGTCGAGGATGACGAACTTGCCGACCCACACGATGAAGTAGCCGAACATCGAGGCCATGGCGACGGCCAGCCCGGCTCCGAAGAGGCGGTCGGCGCCTTCGGCCAAGCCCGAGGAGATGACGAGGCCGGCCAGTGACAGGATCCAGAACGGCAGGATCTCGGCCCGGACGCTATGGCTGCCCCGGACGTTCCACACCCAGTACCGGGTGATGAAGTAGGCGGGAATGGCGGCGATGACGGCAGCGAACAGGTTGGAGACGCCGCCGCCCCACCCCCACCCCGAGTTGGCGAGGTTCAACAGGATCTGGTGGTTGACGACGTTGAGGATCGACACCGCCAGGTAGCGGAACGCCAGACCGTCGCCGAGACCGGCGACGTCGATCAGCCGTCGAGCACCCAACGCCACCTGCTCAGAGCTTGTAGCGGTAGACGTTGGTCTCCCGCAGCTCGAATCCGATCCGCTGGTACAACCGGTTGGCCGCTTCCCGACTGGGCCGGGAGGTGAGATCGACCGTCGTCGCCCCCTGGGCAGCGGCGATCTCCAGGGCCTTCTCGTTGAGGGCTCGGCCGACGCCCTTGCCCCGCCCGGCCTCGTCGACCACGACGTCTTCGATCCAGGCCCGGATGGCGGTGGGGATGGGGAAGACGACGAGCGTGAGGCCACCGATGATCTGCCCCTCGTCGACGGCGACGAGGAGCGTCGACGCCTCCGAATCGACGATCGTGGTGAGGAACTCCCGGCCGGGGGGAGGGTTCGACGACGACAGCTGGGGGATCAACCGCTCGAAGGCGGCGACCAGGTCGTCGGTTACTTCGGTCACCTCGTCAATCTGCACCGCTCCAGTATGGCCGGGGCGCACGCCCGGCCGGCGCCGTCCGACAGGATGGACCCGGGTGACGACGACTAACGTGGTGTTCGTGGAGTACATCGACTGGATAGCCGAACGACCCCAGCTCCGAGACCCGATAATGATCGCGGCGTTCGAAGGCTGGGGTGATGCGGGCGATGCCGCGTCGACCGCCGCCAGCCATGTCCGCGATCGCCTCGGCGGCGAGATCTTCGCCGAGATCGACGCCGAGCCGTTCTACGACTTCACCGCCACCCGACCCTTCGTGCGCCTCGAGGGCAGCGAGCGCCACATCGACTGGCCGTCGAACGCCTTCGCTGCGGTCAGCGTGCCCGATTCCCGCCACGATCTCCTGATCCTGGTCGGCACCGAGCCCCATCTGCTGTGGAAGACGTTCGCCAAGCAGATCATCGCCATGATCGAGGAGTTCGACGTCAAGCTCGTCGTCTCGCTCGGAGCGCTGATCGCCGACGTCGTCCACTCCCGCCCGGCCACGGTCTACAGCTCCGGCTACGACCCGGAGCTGAACGAGCGGCTCGACCTCGAACCGTCGACCTACGAGGGCCCGACCGGGATCGTCGGGGTGCTCCACGACGCGCTCCGGGCCCACGGCACGGCGTCGGTGTCGCTGTGGGGGACGATCCCCGGCTACGTGCCGAACGCCACCTCCCCCAAGGCCGCCCTGGCCCTCGTCGAGCGGGTCGGTCAGCTGCTCGACCTGTCGATCCCCACCACCGCGCTGGAGATCGGGGCCGCCGCCTACGAGCGGCAGATCTCCGAGCTGGTCGAGGACAACGACGAGACCCGGGCCTATGTGACCCATCTCGAGGAGACCTACGACAGCATGCGGCCCGAGTCGGGGGCGGCCCTCATCGAAGAGCTCGAAGAGTACCTGCGGGACCGCTGAGGCCGAACGGGCTCAGCGCCCGTCGCCCCGATCGTCCTCGGCCCCGGGTCCGTCGTCGCCCGTCCGGCGCCACACCGGCGTCCGGGGGGCGTCGAACTGGGTCGGCTCATCCGAGCCGTCGATCGCCCGGAAGGCCAGGTCGGCCCACTGGTCGCCGTTGGCCAGCGGGTCGGGCAGGCCGTCCCGGTCGAACCATCCGGCGTCGAGGCACTCGTAGGGATGGGGGGCCAGCTCACCCCCGGTGGCCCGGCAATAGAAGACGAGGCTGTACAGGGGGATCCGGCTGAACCCGGCCCGGAGGCCGTCGATGATGGCGAGCGGCCGGACGACCTCGCAGCGGATCCCGGTCTCTTCCCGGACCTCCTTCACCGCCACCTCCGATGCCGAGTAGCCGACGTCGGCCCACCCGGTCGGGTAGAGCCACACGCCCGAGTCGGCCCGCTGGATGAGGAGGAGCTCGCCGTCGTCGTTGCCGACGACGGCCCCGATGGCCACCTTGGGGGTCACGTAGCCGGCAACGCCGGACCCGACGGTCCGCAACCACTGGTTGCGGGCCGACTCGGCGGCCACGGCCCCGGGGGCCGACGAGGCGGCCCGGATGTCGGAGGCGATCTCCAGGATCTCCTCGTAGCGCTCGATCTCGAACTGGTTGGTGGTGAACCCCAGGCCGGTCCTGGCGATGCCGGCCAGCGCTTCCGACCAGCGGATCAGCTCCTCCTCCGACGACACCGCTACCCGTCCTCGCCGTCGATCGCCTCGGTGATGGCCAGGGCGAGCTCGGTCAGGAGATCGTCGTCGCGGACCTTGGAACCGTCCATCCCACAAAGGTAGAAGCTGTCGACCGCCTGCGGTCCGAAGGTCTGGATCTTGGCGCTGCGGATGTCGAGTCGGAGCTCGGCCAGGGCCTGGGTGATGCGGAACAGCAGGCCGACGGTGTCGGCGGCGTGGACCTCGACGACGGTGGCCACCGCGGAGATGTCGTTGTCGATCACGACGTCCCGGCGGGGCGGGGCGGCGGCGATCCGACGACGGAACCGGCGATGGCTGTGGGCCCGCTGGCGCACCCGGGCCGAGAGGGCGACCCGACCGTCCAGGGCCCGTTCGGCGGTGTCGAGCACCCGGTCCCAGTCGACGTCGCCCGACGACGGGTGCTGGAGGGAGAATTGGCAGCAGGCCATCGTGTCGCCCGAATCGGCCAGTGCCGACAACACCTCGTAGCCGCACACCGCCAAGGCGCCGGCCATCCGGCTGAACAGCGCGGCCTCGTCGGGGGCGACGACGGTCAGGGTGGTGTCCTCACCTTGGAGCCAACGGCGGCCCTCGGCCATGACCGCCAGGATCTCGGCGGTCGGGAAGTCGGGGGTGATGGCCTCGTCGGGCGTCGCACCCCGGAGCACGCCGGCGGTCCGCTCGACCAACTCCCGCAGCAGCCCGGCCTTCCAGCTCCCCCAGGCCGAGGGCCCGGTGGCGATCGAGTCGGCTTCGGTGAGGGCGGCCAGCAGGTCGAGGAACTCGACCGACTCGACGGCGTCGGCCACCGCGGCGATCGTCCCGGGATCGGAGAGGTCTCGCCGGGTCGCCACATCGGGGAGCAGGAGGTGGTGACGGCACAGGTCGACCAGGATCTTCACATCGCGGTCGGGGTAGCCCATGCGGGTGGCCATGTCGGCGATGAGCTCCATGCCGACGTCGGTGTGGTCCCGGCCCGGGAACCCCTTGCCGATGTCGTGGAACAGGGCGCCGACCACCAGCAGATCGGGCCGACCGACCCGATCGACGAGGGCGGCGGCGTTGGCTGCCGCCTCGCACAGGTGGCGATCGACGGTGAAGGTGTGCATCACGTTGCGCTGCGGATGACAGCGGACCGCCGCCCATTCGGGAAGGATGCGGGCCATGAGCTCGAACTGATCGAGATCCTCGATGACCGCGATGGCCGGACGACCGGCCAGCAGGAGCTGCTCGAAGTGGTGGCGGGCATCGGCGGGCCAGCGATCGGGCATCGGCGTGCCGACGTCGCGGATACGGGCCAGCGACCGCCGACCGATCGACCGATCGGCCCGGGCTGCGGTGGCGGCGAGGCGGAGCAGCAGGGCGGGATCGGCGGCCGGGTCGGCCTCCTCGCTCATCTCGATCTGCCCGTCGACCAGGCCGAACTCGACCGGGATGGCCGCCCCGATGCCGATCGACCGCTCGGCCCGACCGGTCCGGCGGCGCCACACCGACCACGCCTCGTCGCTGTACCAGGCGATCCGGCGGGCGGCGGCGGCCAGCCGGAGCATGAGGTGGTGGCCGCTCTCGTCGCCGACGGCCGCCGCGACGTCGTCCTGGGCGTCGAGGGCCAGCACATCGCTGGCCCGACCCATCCACCGGTGGAGCGCAACCCGAACCTCGAGCAGGGTCTCGGCCGCGGTGTCCAGGTCGGCCACCAGGTGGGGGCCGAACAACGAGCTGGCTCGGGATGCCCACCGGAGCGAGTGGACGTCGCGGAGGCCGCCCCGGCCCTCCTTGAGGTCGGGTTCGATCTCGAACGCTGCGTCGCCGTGCCGGTCGTGGCGATCGATCACCGCCCGGTCGAGTTGGTCGAGGAGGTCGTCGCCCTGCTCGGACCAGACCCGGGAGACGACGTCATCGAGCCGGGTCAGGAGCCGGTGGTCGCCGATGATGAGCCGGGTGTCGAGGTAGGAGGTCGCGGCCTGGAGCTCATCCCGGGCCAGCTCCTCGGCCTGGTCGACGGTCAGCACGGCGTGGCCCAGTTTGAGGCCCCGATCCCACACCGGATACCAGAGCGCCTCGGCGACCTCGCCGACGTCGGCGAGATCATCGTGGATGAGGACGACGTCGATGTCGCTGTAGGGGCTCAGCTCCCGCCGCCCGTACCCGCCGACGGCGGCCAGGGCGATGCCCGGTCGGCCGCCGATCGCTTTGTGGTAGACCGACCGGAGCCACTGGTCGGCCTCGTCGCTGTGGGCGCTGGCGTAGGCTCGGCCCCCTAGCTCCGGAGCGACGAGCAGCGGGGTGTTCTTCGGCACGGCTCCTACTCCCCCGCCTCGGTCAGAATCGTGTCGAGGCGGCGGAAGAAGACGGAGCGAGGGAGCACCTCGTCGTAGCCGGCGGCGACGGCCCGGTCGTGGCCGGTGCTGTCGACGTGGGGGCCGAAGCCGATGACCCGGGGCCCATCCAGCCGGAACCCGTCCAGATCATCGCAACGGTCGAGATCGACGATCAGCAATGAGGGTTCGCAGGCCCGGGCCTGATCCGGGGTCTCCACGAACGTCGCCCGCCCCCCGAACCGGGACCGGTCGAACAGGTTGGGGACGTGGGCCGCGATCGTCACGGGAGGTCCTCGCTTCGTCGTCGCCGGAGGTGGAGGTGGGCTTTGGCTGCGCCCCACTCGATTCCCCGCTCGTGCACGACGGGTCCGAGGTCGGCGAACGCCGCCGGGGCCAGATCGTAGACGTCGTCGGGGTTGATCCTCGCATCGTGGACATCGCGAGCGACCGGGGCGACACCAGCCTCGCGGAGGACCTCGGTCGGGAAGGTGGCGGCCGACCGGATGATGGCCAGCGGGTTGGTCCACTGGTCGTCGATGTCGAGGGCGAGAAGCTGACGGAGTCGGGTGTCGACGTCGGCGGTCGCCGCCCGAGCGGCAGCCTCGGCGGCCTCGGCCACCGTCGGCGGCATCGGACCGGGATGGCGGCGCTCGACGGCACCCACCACCCACGGCCCGATCGAGGACTGCACGGCATCGGCCAAGGCGATGGCGTACCGGCTCATCGCCTCGTCCGACATCTAGCCTCCGTACTCGGCGGCCCGCCTGATCGACAGCTCGACCCGCCGGCGCTTGGTGTCCACCGACAGGATCTTGACCCCGACCTCGTCGCCGGGGGCCACGACCTCCTCGGGGGTCGACACCCGGTACTCGGCCAGTTCCGACAGGTGCACCAGGCCCTCGACATCGTCGCCGAGGGCCACGAAGGCGCCGAAGTCGACGAGCCGGGTGACGGGGCCCCATCGGACCTCCCCGACCTGGAGCTCGGTGAGCGGGTCGGGACGCAGCTGACGGATCGAGAGGCTGATCCGCCGCTTCTTCGTCTTGACGTCGAGGATCCGAACCTCGACCTCCTCGCCGAGGGCGACGACGTCGTTTGGTCGCCGGACCCGCTTCCACGACAGCTCCGACAGGTGGACGAGTCCCTGGACACCGCCGATGTCGACGAAGCAGCCGTAGTCGGTGATCGAGGTGACGACCCCCCGGCGGGTCTCCCCTGCCTTCAGCGAACCCAGCAACTCCTGGGACTTCTTGCGTTGCTCCTTCAGCAGGAGCGACTTCCGGCTCAGCACCAACCGCTCCCGTTGGGGATCGGCTTCGAGGACCTTGAGCTCGAGGGTCTGATCCTTGTAGACCGCGAGGTCGGCGACGGGCTCCAACGCCAGGTGGGACGATGGCACGAAGCCCCGGACTCCGACGTCGACGACGACGCCCTTGGCGCCGAGCGACACGACCTTGCCCTGGACGGTGGCCCCGGTTCCCTTGGCTGCGACGACATCGTCCCAGGCCTTCTTCTTCAAGGCCCACGCCCGGGACAGGACGACCCGCGACTTCGGGTCCTCCCGGGCCAGCTCGGCCCCGAACGTGCGGTCGCCGATCGAGACCAGCGTCGTCGGATCTTCGTCGTTGGACCCGAAGTTCCGCCGGTTGATCACCGCCGGCCGACCGTCGTCGAGCGTCAGCTCGACCTCGTCGGCACTGACCCGGATGACCACGCCCTCCAGGACCCGTCCAGCCGCTCGTGGCTGCCGGGGCGCGGTCGGCGCCGCCGGCGCGCCCCCACCAGGCCCCTCGGCACCCGGCGTCGGCTCGGCCTCGGCACCCGACGTCGGCTCGGCCTGGGCCTCGGCGACCGGCTCGAAGCCGGTGGCCTCATCCGACCCGGTCTCGGCGCGGGCCTCGGAGCCAGGATCGGCTACCGCCGCTGGCTCGGTCACCGCGGCCGGACCGGCTTCGACGACGGCCTCCGACGCCAGCTCGGTGACGATCCCCGCGTCGACGTCTGCTGTGGCCTCCGACGCCGTACCGGTTGCCGAGTCGGCCTCGGAGGCCACCACGGGCTCGGGGCCCCCGTCGGACCCGAGCACCTCTGCGTCGCTCGAATGCACGGACTCGGGCTCGACACCCAGTGCAGGAGCTTCGGCCTCCACGTCACCGTCGACAGGCGGCACCACCGGCTCCGGCGACTCACGTCACCGTCGACAGGCGGCACCACCGGCTCCGGCGACTCAACGTCGACAGCCGGCACCACCGGCTCAGCCTCGACCACCGGCTCAGCCTCGACCACCGGCTCCACCTCGACCACCGGCTCCGGCGACTCAACGTCGACAGCCGGCACCACCGGCTCGGTCACAGCGTCGGCCGTCGTCTCGATAGCGGGCTCGGGCTCGGCGGGGGAAGCTGCCGGCTCGGTTGGTCCGACCGGACCCGGCTCGCCGACGGGCGCGGCGTCGACCGGTCCACCGAGCGGAGCCTCGGTGGGTACGGGCGGAGGCCCGGTCTCCCCCTCGACGCTCTCGTGCAGCGGTTCCGGCGCTCGATCCTCCCCATTTGTCATCTCTCAAAGGTTAGGCAACGACCACCAGAGGGTGCTACATCTATTAGTTCGGTCTGAGGCTGCTACCGAACCCCGATGCGATCGAGCACGGCGCCGGGCTCGTCGACCATGCCGGTGTAGAACGGTCCGAACTCGGCGAACACCGCCGAGGCCTCGTCGAATCGCATCGTGTAGACGACGTCCTTGAGGTCGTCTGGCCGCTGGGCGAAGAGCGTGACGCCCCACTCGTAGTCGTCGATCCCGGTCGAGGCGGTGATGAGCTGGACGAGGCGACCGGTGAACTTCCGGCCCGAGGCTCCGTGCTCGTACATGAGCTCTTTGCGCCGGTCGAACTCGGTGGTGAACCAGTTCTGACCGGGCTGGCGCCGCTTGCTCATGGGGTAGAAGCACCATGCCTGCTTCCCCTCGGGTGGGAGCTCCGGGTACAGGCGGGCCCGCTTCATCTCGTCGGGGACCCCGGCCGCGTACTCGCTCACCTCGGTCAGCGAGAGGTAGCTGTCGACCAGGTCGAGGCCGGTCGCCACCAGATCGGTCTGCAACGCCCGCAACGCCCACAGGTCGTCGGCCAGGCCCATCACGGCCAGGTCGGCCTTGTGGCCCAGCATCGCGACGGTCACCACCTGCCGGCCGTCGGCACCGAACTTGCCGACGGCGTCGAGGATCGCCCCCCGATCGGTGGCCGGGCCCGGTTTGAAGAAGAGGTGCAGGACCCCCAGCCCGATGCTGGGTGTGGCACCGCTGTCGTCGGCGGAGGAGGCCGCCGGCCCGAGATCGTCGCTCATGGCCCGATTCTAGGGTCGGGCCTCCCCGGGTCGGAGACCGAGCAGCTCGCGACCGACCGGCCCGCTGCGTCGCACCGGCCGGCAGGCTCGGAGCGACTACGACACGACCGAGTCGGGGCTGTAGAGGTTGATCCCGTCGGGGCGGGCGAAGCCGGCGAGGGTCAAGCCGGCCCGGCGGGCGGTGGCGACGGCCAGCGCGGAGGGGGCGGAGACCGCGACCAGCGCGGTGAACGATGCCGCCCACGCCTTCTGGACCATCTCGAAGGAGCCCCGCCCGCTGACCACCAGCGCCAGGTCGGTGGCCGGGAGCCTCCCGTCGAGGAGGAGCCGACCGATCACCTTGTCGACCGCGTTGTGGCGACCGATGTCTTCCCGGGTCACGACGACCCGACCCCGACGATCGACGGCCGCCGCGGCGTGGGAGCCGCCGGTCTCGTCGAACAGCGGCTGGTTGGCCCGGAGCAGGTCGGGCATCGCCCGGAGCGCATCTGGCGCCCACGGCTCATGGGGGCCGAGCACCCGGAGCCGCTCGGTCAACTCGGCGATGGCGTCGGCACCGCACAGCCCGCACGACGAGGTGGTCGAGCCCAGCCGGGGGGTTGGTGCCGGGGCCCGTCCACCGGTCTCGACGGTGACGACGTTGAAGTCGCTGTCGGCCGCGGGGCCGGTTCCGCAGTACCGGATGCCGACGATGGGCGCATCGCCCAACGCCCCCTCGGTGAGCAGGAATCCGGCCGCCAGCTCGAAGTCGTGGCCCGGGGTCCGCATCGTCGACGACACCTGGGTGTCGTCGAGGTGGATCGTCAGCGGCTCCTCAACGATCACCTCGTCGGGTCGACGTCCGCTGGCCTCGTCCGAGACCCGACGGGCCAGTACCGATTCGGTGCGGGAGCGAACCACCCTGTCGAGCCTACGGCGCCGGCCGTAGCGACGGCGAGGCGGTCAGTCCTCGATGGCTCGGTGGAGGGTGGCGGCCAGGTGGTGGGTGAGCGGCTGGCCGACGGCGGCCATCGCCACCTCGTAGCGGAGCTCGTCGCCGTCCAGCTCGACGCGTCGGTGGACCTCGGTGACCGACTTGGCGGTCGGGGTTCCGGTCACCGAGTCGGTCCGCAGGTCGAACGCCGTACCGTCGAAGGAGCCGACGAGCACCTCGACGATCCCGGTCGGGTGGGCGATGACCAGCTCGACCCGATCGGGACCGGGGAGTCGCCAGTACCCGGTCTCGGCGTGGAGCGGGAGGTCGGTGACGGCGTGCCGGGTCCGTTGACCGTAGGCCAGGAACGGCTTGCCGACGTGGCCGAAGGTGACCTCCTCCCGGTACTCGAAGGACTCGATCGTCGGGTAGGAGCCGGCGCCGGTTCCCCGCCAGGTCCCCAACAGGGCGGCGATGGGGGCGATGTCGGCATGGAGCGTGGGGTTCACCCCGGCGACCGTAGCGGCCCCGGCCACGCCCCACCCGGTCAGTCGGACTTGCCCATGTAGGCCGAGAGCTGGTCGACGTGGACCTTGGTCTCGGCGATCAGCTCGTCGATCTGCTTCGCCGACTCCGTCGTCCGCTGGGCGAGGTTGCGGACCTCGTCGGCCACGACGGCGAATCCGGCCCCGGCCTCACCGGCCCGGGCCGACTCGACGGTGGCGTTGAGGGCCAGGAGGTTGGTCTGGTCGGAGATGCCATCGATGGTCTGGATGATGTTGCTGATCCGGTCGAGGACCTGGGCCATGGCGCCGTGGGTCCGCTCGATGAGGGCGTTGCGCTCCGACACGTCCTCGCCGTAGATGAGGATCTTGGCCACGGAGCCGTCGGCGTCGAGGACGGGGCTCATCGCCACCGAAAGGCGGACCGGCTTGGGCCCGTCGTCGAGGCGGAGGTCACATCCGATCGGCTTGCCCGAGCCGATCTTCTGCCACTCGTCGTTGGCCACATGGGGCCGGAGGCTCCCGATGCGCTGGGCCAGCTCGTTGGTCGAGCCGTACCCGAAACTGGACAGGGCCAGGTGGTTGGCGTCGGTGATCCGACCGTCGGGATCGAGCTCCATCACGACGTTGGTCTCGCTGATCGCCGCCAGGCGGATGTCGTTCTCGAGGGCCCGCTGCTTGGTGGTGTCGATGTTGGCCTGGATCGACACGAACTTCACGAGGTTGCCCGCCTCGTTGAAGATCGGGTTGATGGCCAGGCTGATCCAGTACGGCTCGCCGCCCTTGGTGTAGTTCAGGATCTCCTCGTAGAACGGCACCCGGTCGTTGAGGTTCTGGCGGATCCGGGCCCGCGTCTCGGAGCTGGTGTTCCTCCCCTGGAGCAACGCTCCCGGCCTCTCACCGATGGCCTCGGCGGCCGAGTAGCCGGTCATCGTGCTGAAGCCGGGGTTGACGTACTCGATGCGTCCCTCGGCATCGGTGATGATGACCGAGTTGGCGGTCTCGTTGGCCACGAGCGACAGCGTCGCCAGCTCCTCCCGGCGGTTCCGCTCCTCGGTGATGTCCTTGATGAACGCCGTGTAGAGGATCTTGCCTTCGAGCTCGATCTTCGACAGCGACAGGTTGCCCCACACCCTCCGCCCGTCCCGGGTCTCGATCTCGATCTCCCGGGAGGTGCCGACGATCTTGTCCCGGCCGGTGCGCCGGTTGGCGTCGACGTAGGAGTCGTGCTCGGCCTGGATGGCCCGGGGGACCAGCTCCTTGACGTTGCGCCCGATCACGTCATCCCGCGTACAGCCCCACAGGCGTTCGGCAGCGGCGTTGAAGAACACCACGTGGTTGCGTTCGTCGATGGTGACGACGGCGTCGAGGCAACCCTCGAGAGTCTGGTCGATGACCATCATCGCCTCGCGCTGGACGGTGATGTCCTTGACGAACGCGGTGTAGGACGTCTCGTCGTCGAACGTCACCTTCGACAGCGACAGGTTGCACCAGGCGGTCGATCCGTCCTTGCGCTCGATCTGCACGTCGCGGGACGTGCCGACGATCTTGTCGACGCCGGTGTGCCTGTTGGCATCGACGTAGGAGTCGTGGCTGGCCTGGATCGCCCGGGGGACGAGCATCTTGACGTTCTGGCCGATCACCTCGTCGGCCCGGTAGCCCCAGAGCCGCTCGGCCGCCGCGTTGTAGTAGGTGACGATGTTGTGGTGGTCGATGGTCACCACCGCATCGAGGGCCTGGTCGAGCACGGCGGTCAGGAAATCCTGCGTCGTTGCCTTCTTCAAGCGTAGGGATGCCAACACGCTGGCCAACCTTCCCGCCCCGGCGGGCGTACTCCAGGCAGCGGGGCCGGCCCGCCATCTCTCGACCTGTACCCCTACCGTCGGCCCCGACCGTTACGTCCTTGAGAGGCCGGTTGCCGGACGCGCCAGGGGCGTCGGGCCGGTCATGGCCCGACGCCCCTGGATGGTGCGTGCCGATCGTCGGGAAGCTGTCGCCCTCGACGTGTGGCTAGAAGTCGTCGAAGTCGTCGTCGCCGTTGCCGGTGGCATCGGTGATGACCGCCTCGGTGGTGAGGAACAGCCCCGCGATCGACGCTGCGTTCTCCACCCCCGAACGGGTGACCTTGGCGGCATCGACGACGCCGACCGTACGGAGGTCCTCGTAGTCGCCGGTCGCCGCGTTGTAGCCGTTCCAACCCTCGAGGCCCCGGACCCGGTCGACGACCACGCCGCCCTCCTCGCCCGAGTTGACGGCGATCTGCATCAGCGGCCGCTGGAGCGCCCGAGCCACGATCTTGGCCCCGGTCGCCTCGTCGTCGGTCAGGCTGTCGGCGGCGGCGAAGACCGCGTCCTGGGCCCGGAGGAGGGTCACCCCGCCACCGCACACGATGCCTTCCTCGATGGCCGCCTTGGTGGTGCTGACGGCGTCCTCGATCCGGTGCTTCTTCTCCTTGAGCTCGACCTCGGTGGCCGCCCCGACCTTGAGCACCGCGACACCGCCGGCCAGCTTGGCCAGGCGCTCCTGGAGCTTCTCCCGGTCGTAGTCGGAATCGGTGTTGTCGATCTCGGCCTTGATCTGCTCGACCCGGCCGTTCACGTCGCCGGCATCGCCGGCCCCGTCGACGATCGTCGTCTCGTCCTTGGTGATGGTGACCTTCCGGGCCCGGCCCAGCAGATCGAGGGTGGCGCCCTCCAGCTTGAGGCCCACCTCCTCCTGGATGACCTGGCCCGCAGTCAGGATCGCCATGTCCTGGAGCATGGCCTTGCGGCGGTCGCCGAACCCGGGGGCCTTGACCGCGGCGACGTTGATCGTGCCCCGGATCCGGTTCACCACGAGGGTGGCGAGGGCTTCGCCTTCGACGTCCTCGGCGATGATCACCAACGGCCGGCCGGTTCCCATCACCGCTTCGAGGACCGGAACCAGCTCTCGGACCGAGCTGATCTTCGATCCGACGAACAGGATGTACGGATCGTCGAGGACGGCCTCCATCCGATCCTGGTCGGTGATGAAGTAGGGCGAGATGTAGCCCTTGTCGAACCGCATGCCTTCGGTGAACTCGAGGTCCATGCCGAAGGTGTTGGACTCCTCGACGGTGACCACGCCGTCCTTGCCGACCTTGTCGATGGCGTCGGAGATCAGCGAACCGATCGTGGCGTCGTTGGCCGAGATCGACGCCACCTGGGCGATCTGGGACTTGTCCTCGACCTCGACGGCCGTGTCCCGGATCGCCGCCACCGCAGCCTCGGCACCGACGCTGATCCCTCGCTTGAGCGACATCGGGTTGGCGCCAGCGGCCACGTTCTTCATGCCGTCGGCCACCATGGCCCAGGCCAGAACCGTGGCGGTGGTGGTGCCATCGCCGGCGACGTCGTCGGTCTTCTTGGCCACCTCCTTCACCAACTCGGCCCCGATCCGCTCCAGCGGATCCTCGAGCTCGATCTCCTTGGCGATCGACACGCCATCGTTGGTGATCGTCGGGGCACCCCACTTCTTGTCGAGTACGACGTTGCGGCCCTTGGGGCCGAGGGTGACCCGGACCGCGTCGGCCAGGGTGTTCATCCCCGTCTCCAGCTTGCGGCGGGCGCTTTCTTCGAACGAGATCGTCTTCGCCATCGGTTGGCGACCTCCAGAGCTATCGAGTATCGGATTGGTGCGTTAGCACTCTACCTCTGAGAGTGCTAATTGCACCGCGTGCCGCGGTCCGCCGGAGGCGCCCAGGAGCTAGCGTGGGGTCATGGACATGCCGGCGGTCAAGACCCGCCTTCCCCTCCCCGTCGTGTTGCTGATCGCGGCGGCGGTGGTGGTGGTCGGCCTGCTCATCCTTCAGGCGGCGATCGCCTTCTTCGTGTGGCTGTTCCGGTTGGCCCTGATCGTGCTCGGCTTCATCGCCATCGCCTGGGTCGCGTCGTATCTGCTCCGGCGAGGCCGCCGCTGACGTCCATCGTCCGGGCGGGCTCGACCGGCTAGCTGTCGGCCCCGAGCCGGTCGGCCAGCACCTGTCCGACCAGGCCCGCCGGATCGGCCATCGCCCGTTCGAGGCCGAACGCCTCGGTCAGGCTGACGACCTCCAACCCGGATGGGAGGGGGACCTCCTCGGCCCGTTCGCCGACGATGGCCAGCACGGGTACCGCCGCCTCTGCGGCCCAGTCCACGACCCCACCCACCACCTTCCCGTTGAACGACTCGGCGTCGAGGAACCCCTCCCCGGTCACGACCAGGTCGGCGTGCTCGAGGTGCCGGTCGAGCTCGACCCGCTCGGCGATGACGTCGAACCCGGCCTCGATCGACCCGCCCAGCGCCACCAGACCGCCGGCCAACCCGCCGGCCGCGCCTGCGCCCGGCACGTCGCTCACGTCGACCCCGTACCGGTCGTGGTAGATCTGGACCAGCCGTTCCAGGCGGCGCTCCAGGAACTCGATGTGCCGGTCGCCGGCACCCTTCTGGGGCCCGAACGTGGCGGCGGCGTCGGTGAACCGGGTTCGGACGTCGGTCGCAACCACCAGCTCGATGCCCTTCATACGAGCGGCCGGCGGCATGGCCTCGACGGCGCCCAACCCCCCATCGGTCGTGGCCGACCCCCCGAGGAACACGTGGATCCGTCGGGCG
Organism: Acidimicrobiales bacterium; assembly: GCA_965262175.1. GTDB lineage: Bacteria > Actinomycetota > Acidimicrobiia > Acidimicrobiales > SZUA-35 > CADEDH01. The sequence continues at coordinate 1,695,471 of CBDHES010000002.1, forward strand.
CCGAGCTCGATGGCGGTGGTGATCAGCTCGCCGGTCCCGGTCGTGGTCGCGGCCACCGGGTCGTTGTGCTCCGGACCACCGGCCAGCAGCAACCCGGAGGCGGCCGCCATCTCGATGAACGCCACTCGACCATCCAGCCGCCAGCCGGCCTCGACCGGCTCGCCGAGCGGGCCGGTCACCGTCGTTCGCTTGTTGGCACCGCCGATCGCCGCCAACGAGCCTTCGCCGCCGTCGGCCAGTGACACCTCGATGGCCGACCATCCTCGATCGGCGGCCGCGGCGGCGCCAGCGGCCGCCAGCTCGGCCGACGACGCCGTGCCCCGGAACTTGTCGAAAGCCAGCACGACAGTGCCGGGGTGGGCGTCCACCTCAGACGTCTATCACCCCGTCCGAACCCACGACAACCACGATGTCGGCGTCGCCGATGTCGCCGATCGGCCGATTCCCGGGATCGAAGGGGTTGACGACGGCCGCCGGGTCGACGCCGAACACCGAGGCCACGTCGCCGGCCTCGGCTTCGAACCCGTCGAGGTAGAGAACGAGCGACGGGCCGAGGAAGTCGGCGTTCTTCGGAGCGAGCACGTCGAAGCCGGCGTCCTGGAGGATCGACGAGCCCCGACCGGCGACCCCGGAGCCCCCGGCGCCGTTGAGGACGAGCACCGAGACCTCCGACCGCTCCCGGGTCTCGGGCCCGGCCGGGGCGCTGGTGTCGGTCGTGTCGGCCTCATCGTCGGCCGGGTCGTCGGCCGGATCGTCGGCCGGGTTGGCCGGGTCGTCGGTGGTCTCGTCGTCGGCCGCCGGGGAAACGGTCGGATCGGTCGATTCGTCGACCATCGAATCGCCGCCGGCCATCGAGTCGGCGTCGGCGCCCGGCGGGTCGTCGGTCGGGTCGGGGGCGGTGCCGGCGGCGTCGCCCGGGGCAACCCCTGCGCCACTGTCGGCCACGGCCCCGGCCACCGCGGGCTCCCCGGTCGCCGAGGGGTCGTCGTCACCGATCGGCCCGGCCCCGGTCGGGACCGAGGCGGCGTCGGTGGCGGCCACCGAGCCCCCGTCGAGGCCCTGGCTGAGCACGAAGGCTCCGATCGCCAGGGCGGTGAGGCTGACCAGGATGCCCCGTAGATAGCCGTTTCGCCGGTGGCTCGACCGCTCGGCGGATTGACGTTCTCGCTCCATGGTGGGCGCTGCTCCAGGCTCCGCAGGGATGATCGGTCTCAACAGTGCCACAACGCCGAGCGATCCGGGCTCACCCTGAAGGAGGCCCCCGGGCCGTCCGAACGGAGCAGCGCGCCCCAACTCCGCCGTCGTACACTAGCGGATCGTCAGGCCCGAATAGCTCAGCTGGCAGAGCGCTGCTCTTGTAAAGCAGATGTCGTCGGTTCGAATCCGACTTCGGGCTCCTGGAGCACGGCGACGAGCGGGGCCTTGCGGCGGCTCAGCTCAAGCTGAGGAACACGACACCCTGCACCGGCGCCGCCTCGACCGCCAGGGTGAGATCCTCGACGTCAGCCGCCGGAACGGCCCAGCAGAGGTCGCCCTCGATCGTGTCGGTCGGCGCCAGCTCGATCGTGGTATCGAGCTGATCGGCAATCGCCGGGCACTCGTCCGGCTCCAGGAGTGCCGGCTCCGAGGCGATGGCCGACAAGCGGAGATCCGATGGTTGCCCGGGGACCGGACCAGACTCGTACATGATCCGGACCCGGGCCACCGCCACGACCATGGCGTCATCGGATCCCGATGCCTGATCATCGTCGGCCGACGACTCGACGACGATGGGATCCGTCACCTGGACCACCCACCGTCGTTCCTCGTCGAGGTCATCGTCGTGGTAGTAGACGACGACTCCCAGTCCGAAGGTGTAGGGCTCGTTGAACGAGCCGCGCCCGGTCTGGTTGAGAGCCGCCTCCAGATCGAGGGGCTCCTCGCCGTCGTCGGCCGCCACCAAGAAGACCAGGGTGCCCGCTCCGATCAGCAGGAGCCCGATCAGCACCGCCACCAGCGGCCACCGTCGGGCCCGGGGTGCATCGTCGGCACGGACCGGAGGCGGAACGGCGGCGGGCGGGCGGGGCCCGGTTGCGGGACGGTCGATGGCGGCCGGCTCGGGCCGAGGGTCGATCGGGGGCGCCTGGCGACCGTCGGGCGATCCTGCCTGGCCGCCCGTGACCGACGGGACCGGGCCGGCCAGGTGTGCCGGGACGTCATCGGCCCTGATCGGCGGCGGCTCGGCGGCGCTTCCGACCGTCGAGACCGGCGGCACCCGAGCGTCGACCTCGATCCGGTCGACGCTCGGCGGCCCGTTCCCCTCGATGGTCGGAGCGGCGGCGTCGGTCGCTTCCCGGCCGGCGGTGGGGGCGTGTGACCCGGGCGGACTGGCGGCGGGGTCGTCCGGGGTGGGGGGGCGGTCGCCGCCACCGTCGGGCAACTCACCGAGGTGGAACCCGGAGACGGCGGTGACGGTGGCCGGACCGTCTCCCGTCTCCGAGCCGCCGGCCGGCGGAGGCGGGGTCTCGGCACCGCCGTGGCCGGTGTCGGCTTCGGGATGGGCGTCGGCGTCGACCGAGGGGCCGCTCGGCCCCGACTCGGTCTCGGGCGAGGTCGCGCCGGGTGGGGCATCGGCGCCGGTCGCGTCACCGCCCAACAACTCCTCGAGGAGCCGATCGGCGTCGAGATCTTCCTCGGAGACTCCCCGAACACCGGCGCTGGTCGGCTCATCGTCCGTGGTCGGCGCCGGATCGGCGCCACCACCGTCGCCGAAGACGTCGTCGATGTTCGGGAGGTCCTCGAAGACCGGACGATCGGCCCCATCCGCGGTCGACCCGTCGGGTGGCCCATCTCCGGTCGGCCCGCCCTCGGTCGACCAACCGGCGGATGGCGCCGCCCCGGCGCCCGGCAGCTCTCCCGCGGGGAACGAGGCGGTCTCGCTGGCCGCCCGGATGACGTCGTCGGCATCGGCTGGACCGGGAGCCGTCGGGGCATCCGCTGCGCTCGCCGCATCCGGGACGGCGCTGCCGGCGTCGGCCCGGCCGGCCGACGGGTCGCGATCGGGCGGCCCCTCATCGGTTGGTGCCGCTGAGCCGGGCCCGGTGATCGGATCGCCGGCCGGGAAGGTGGCGGTCTCGGTGACGGCCCGGAGCAGGCCCTGGGACGGACCGGCCGCCTCCACCTGGTCGGGCGCCGATGCAGATCCCTCACCCGACCGGCTGTCATCGAGACCCGGGGCGTCATCGGGCTCCGGGGCCCCGTCGCCGTCGGGATCGAGGGCGAGGCCGTCGGCATCGAGATCGGACACCGGCTCACCGGCCGGTCCCCGCTCGACCGACTCGGCCTCGGGCTGGTCGACCCGTTCATCGTCGACGTGACCGGCCGGGGCCTGCTCGGCGGCCGGGCTGTCGACGACCCGGAGGCCGTCGTCGAAACCGGGATCGTCGACCTCGACCGACCGGTCCGCAGGTCCCAGCCCGGGACCGGCGCCATTGCGCTCCCCGCCGCCGTCGGCCGACTGGGCGCCATGGGGTCCGAAGCCCTGGGGCCACCACTTGCCATCGTCGGCCTGGTACCACCCGTCTGGTGGCGGCCACTCATACAGGTTGTCGTCCCAGGCGGTGTAGCTTGCCTCGGTCACGGCGATCCCCAATCGGTGGCGGAGGAGTCCAAAACCTCTGTCGGAGTCACTGGTGGTCCGGCTGTTGCCGTCGTCGAACGACCTCGAAGCATGCTACGGCGGCCGCAGCCGACACGTTCAGGCTATTCAAGTCTCCGTTCAACGGGATAGCGAGCAGGAGATCCACCCGCTCACGGACGAGTCGAGACAGGCCCCGCCCCTCGGCGCCCAGCACCAGGGCCACCCCACCCTCGGCCGGCACGCCGCCGAACAGTGGGCGGTCGCCGCCAGCGTCGAGGCCGATCGTGGTCACCCCGGCGTCGGACATGGCCGACAACGTGGCCGGGATACCCCCGACGATCGCCATCGGTAGGTGCTCGACCGCGCCGGCCGCGGTCTTGGCCACGGTTGGGGTGACATGGACCGAACGGTGCCGGCCGAGCACCACCCCGGTCACGCCGGCACACTCCGCGGTGCGGAGGACGGCTCCCAGGTTCCCGGGGTCGGTCACCCCGTCGAGCACCAGCAGGAAGGCCTCCCGCTGGGCGATCAGCTCATCGATGTCGGCTTCGGGCAGCGGGGCGGCGCGGGCGACGACGCCCTGATGGGAGCCGGTGGCCGCTTCCGCCGCCAACCGCTTCCGACCGATGGGCCGGACGGCGACCCCGAGCTCGCCGGCCAGGTCGACGATGTCATCGATGATGTCGGAGGCGTCGAGATCGTCGGCGACGAGCACCTCACGAACCCGGCGTCGTCCGGCCAGGAGGAGCTCCCGGACGGCCTGGCGGCCCTCGACCTGGGTTCCGTCGAGGCCTCGGGGCTGGCTCCCCCGCCGGGGGGCTCCACCGCTCCGCTCGGCCCCAGGGGCCCCTCGACCGGCGCGACCGCCGCCCCGTCGGGATGAACCCGGACGCCCCCCGGCCCGCGAACCACCCCCGGCCCCCGATCGACGGCTCATGGGGCGAGGAGCAGGGCGGCGGCGATACAGGTGATCCCGTCCGCCAGCCCGGCCATCTTCTCGGTCGTCTTGCCCTTGACCGTGACCGGCGCCCCGACGATCGCCGACAGGTTGGCCTCGATGGCGTCGCGGTGGGGCGCCAGCTTCGGCTTGTCACACACGACCGTGCAGTCGATGTTGACCGTCTGCCAGCCGGCCTCGGTCAGGCGCTGGACCGCCTGCTGGAGCAAGCCGAGGCTGTCGGCTCCGGCCAGGCTCTGGTCCGACGACGGGAACAGGGTGCCGATATCGCCGAGGTCGCTCGGCCCGAGGAGGGCATCGGTGCAGGCGTGGGCGATGACGTCGGCGTCGCTGTGTCCTTCGAGGCCCAGCACCGAGGGGAACGTGACGCCGCCAAGGACCAGGGGCCGATCCGGATCGGGTTCGGGAAGGAACCGGTGGACGTCATAGCCCTGGCCGACCCTGAGCCGTTCAACCGACATGCTCGACCTCCGCCAGAAGTGCCTCCGCCAGTCGGAGGTCGTGGGGCTGGGTGATCTTGAGGTTGGCCGTCTCCCCGTCGACGTGAACCACCGGGAGGCCGAGCCGGTCGAGGAGCGCGGCATCGTCGGTGGCCACCTGATCGGAGCGGTGGGCCTCCCGGAGGTCGTCGAGGCGGAATCCCTGGGGGGTCTGCACGGCGACGAACCGGGACCGGTCGACCGGCTCGCCCTCCACCGTCCGCAGGCTGTCGGTGACCGGCACGACCGGCACCACCCCCGCTGCGCCGGCCGCCAGGGCGTCGACCACCCGCTCGGCGAGGGCCGGCGTGGCCAACGGTCGAGCGGCGTCGTGCACGAGCACGTGGGTCGCCTCGGGACCGAGCGCGGCCAACCCCGCCCGGACGGAGTCGGATCGGGTGGCACCGCCCGGGACGATGGCGTCGACCGGGAGGTCGGCGAGCTCGACGCAGAGGTCGGACCATCGATCCTGCGGAACGACGACGACGACGCCGGCGACAACGGGGGCGATGGCGTCGACCGACCAGTCGAGGACCCGGCGCCCACCCAGGATCTGGAGCTGTTTCAACGCGCCGAACCGGGCGCCGGACCCGCCGGCGACCACGATGGCCCACGGCCGAACGGAGGCTCGATCGTCGCTCAAGGAGACCACGCTATCGAGGTCGGGGCGGCCAAAGTGGATCGTGATGGTCTAGTCTCGCCGCCAAAGCGTTTTCCACCGGGACACGCGCCGTCACGAACCGGAGCCTTGCAGGAGATCATGGTTGACGTCGAGCAGCTGGCAGCGGTCGAGCTCTTTCGCGACATGGACCCAGAGACCCTCCGGGCCTTGGCCGGGGCGGCGTCGGTCCGCCGCTTGGCGCGGGGCGACGTGCTGTTCACCGAGAACGATGAGCCGACGGAGCTGTACGTCGTCGTGAGTGGCCGGATCGCCATGGTGAACCGGTCGATCGACGGCCGGGAGTCGGTCGTGGCGTTGATGGAACCGGGCGATCTGTTCGGCGAGATGCCGCTGTTCGACGGCCTGAACCGGTCGACCGATGGGCGGGCGTTGGAGACCTCCGAGGTCATCGCCATTCCCTACAGCCCTCTCAAGGTCCTCTACGACGACCAGCCCGATCATCTGTGGCGGGTCGTCGAGCTGTTCTCGACCCGGCTCCGGGCGATGGACGGGGTGCTGGCCGATTCGGTCTTCCTCGACGTGACCGGCCGGACCGCCAAGCGGCTCCTCGAGATCGCCGGCGATGCCGACGACTTCTCGCTTCCGGTGACCCAGGAGGAGCTGGCGGGGATGGTCGGGGCGAGCCGGGAGCGGGTCAACAAGGCGATCGCCTCGTTCGTCCGGCTCGGCTGGATCGAGCAACGGGATCGGCGGTACCACATCGTGGATCGGAACCAGCTCGAGCTCCGGTCCCGCTGAGCGGGGCTCAGAAGCGGTCGAGGATCGTCGACCCGGCCAGGCGATCCGTTCCCTCCTTGAGGGCCTTGGCTCGGCCGGGGCCGACGCCCGACACCACCTCCAGCTCAGCGATCGACGCTCGGAGGACCCGCCCCAGGGTCCCGAACTCATCGATCACGGCCGCGACGACCTGATCGCTGACCCGGGGGAGCTTCGAGAGGAGCCGGTGACCCCGGGGTTCGATGGTCGCATCCAGCTCGGGGACCAGGCCGCCGAGCTCGAGGGTCCGAGCCAGGTGGCCATCGTCGAACAGGGCCTCGTCGTCGAGAGCGGCCAGGGCGGCCATCGTCTCGTCGAGGTTGGTCGACTCGACGTGGCGGACATAGTCCTTGATGAGCAGCCGCCGGTCATCGTCGACCCCGACCATCAGCTCCTCCAGCTGGAGGCGGACCAGGCGGCCATCCGAGCCCAGCTCGACCAGGTTCCGCTCGATCTCATTGGAGATGCGAAGCACCATCTCGGCCCGCTGGATCACCTCGACCACGTCTCGGACGGTGACCAGATCCTCGACCTCCAACGCCGTGAGGTTCTGGGAGACCAGGTCGAGGCGAGCCCGGTACCGCTCCAGGGTCTGGATCGCCTGGTTGGATCGCTCGAGGAGCCGGCTGGCCGACGACAGATGGTGCATCTGGTCGCCGACGTAGATCTGGATCTCCTTGCGGGACTCCGAGACGGCGACGGTCGGGATGCTGAGGGATCGGGCAACCCGTTCGGCGGTCCGGTGCCGGGTCCCGGTCTCCGAGGTCTGAACGTTGGGGTTCGGAACGAGATGGACGTTGGCCCGGGCGATCCGGCTGGCGTCATCGGCGAGGATGATCGCACCGTCCATCTTGGCCAACTCGGAGAGTCGCTGGGGGGTGAAGGCCGCGTCGAGCAGGAACCCACCGGAGCAGATGTTGAGGACCTCGGGGCCGTCGCCGATCACGATCAACGCCCCGCGACCCGACAGCAGGATCCGATCGAGACCGGTTCGGAGTGGCGAGCCCGGTGCGACCTGGGCCATGGCCCGCAACAACGCACCTTCGACCCGGCTTTCCATGGTGGCATGGTAGACGACCACCTCGCGGTCAGGAGCATGACGGAACCCCGGACCGGCCACCGGTGACCGGGCCGCCACCAGCAGCCCGAAACAGGACGCGGACGGAGCGGACGGTTGCCGTTCAGGCCGCCCGTGGTCGCCGATTGGGCAGCGAAGCCAACGCATCGGCCAACGTCGGAGCCCGGATCAACGTCATCCCCGTCGGCCCGTCGGGGGCCGATGCCGGCACCAGGGCAGAGCGGAAACCCAGCCGGTAGGCCTCCTGGAGCCGTAGCTCGATGAGGGGGACGGACCGCAGCTCGCCGCCGAGCCCCACCTCGCCGCAGGCCACCAGCTCGGGAGGGACGGCGAGGTCCTGGATGGACGAGGTGAGGGCCACCGCCAGGGCCAGATCGGCCCCGGGCTCGACCACCTCGGCGCCGCCGGCGGCCGAGACGAAGACGTCGGTCGAGGCCAACGGGAACCCGACCCGGCGGATCAGGACCGCCGACACCAGGGCCAACCGGCGCCGATCGATGCCCTGGATCGCCACGTGACCCGAGTCGGGTGAGACGTCGACGGTGAGCGCCTGGATCTCGGCGAGGACGGGGCGGCGACCCTCGAGCGTCGGCACCACCACCGAACCCGGGAGACCGACGGGGCGATCGGTCAGGAATCGGCCCGATGGGTCGGCGACGGTGGCCAGGCCGGTAGCCGTCATCTCGAACAAGCCGACCTCGGAGGTGGGGCCGAACCGATGCTTGGCGGCGCGGAGGAAGCGGAGCTCGCCCGCTCGGTCGCCGCCGAAGGCGAGGACGGTGTCGACCAGGTGCTCGATCACCCGGGGACCGGCCAGCGCACCGTCCTTGGTGACGTGCCCGATCATCACCACCGACACCCCGGTGAGCTTGGCCGCCTCGACCAGGCGCTCGGTGGCCGCCCGGAGGTGGGTGATCGTGCCCGGCGAGCCGTCGATATCGGCCACCCGGAGGGTTTGGATCGAGTCGATCACCACCACCAGCGGGCGGGCCGACTCCATGGCGGCGACCACCGACTCGACCGACGCCTCGGCCAACACCGACAACGTCGGTGGAACCTCACCCAACCGGTGGGCTCGGGCGGCGATCTGGCTCGGCGCTTCCTCCCCCGCCACGACCATGGCCGTGGCCCCGGTGCCGGCGACGGCCACCGCCAACTGGAGGGTCAGGGTCGACTTGCCGATGCCGGGCTCACCACCGAGGAGCGTGACCGAGCCGGCCGTGAGCCCACCCCCGAGGACCCGATCGACCTCGTCGAGCCCCGTCGGGGTGGGGACGGCGCTGGCGCCGTCGAACGCGGCGAGCGCTTCGATCGACGGGGCGACGGGGGGCCGTGGGCGCCGTGCAGGGTCGTGAGACGCCGGATCGACCTCCTCGATCGTGCCCCACGACGAACACCGGCTACACCGGCCGGCCCATGCGGGCGTCTCGGCGCCACACTCTCGACAGACAAACGATCGACCTTTGCGAGCCATACCCCGACCCTAGGAACGGCCTGTGACAGCGATGATCGGTGGACGGGCCCCGGGCCGGGGGGGGACGGCGCCGACGACCCTGGACCGGGTGGGCCGATCCGTCGGGCAGGGCCCGTGGGCCGGGCGACCCATGTCGGGGCGGGGTCCAACATGTCGAAGGACCCCTCAAGTTCGAGACCCCAATCGTCGATCATCGATGACGGGAAGAGTTTCGAAAAACCTCTCAAGGTCACTACCGATCGTGACGAGGAATCTTCGTGCACGGAGGAAGAACACGAAGGGCTCGCCACCAATGACCGAATCCCAAGCCGACCTGAACGCACGTATCGAGGCCAACCTGCCGCTCGTCAAACACGTGGTGTTCCAGGTCGCCGTCCACTTTCCCCGCCACGTGGACCGCGAGGAGCTGGCCCGGGCCGGCGCGCTCGGTCTGGTCGAGGCGGCCCGCCGGTACGACGACAGCCGCGGCGTGCCCTTCGAACGGTTCGCCGCCCAGCGGATCCGGGGGGCCATCCTCGACTCGGTTCGGGCCGCCGACTGGGCTCCCCGCTCGGTGCGGCTCCTGGCCCGCCGCTTGGAGGCGACCGAGCAACACCTCGCCACCCAGTTGGGCCGGGTCCCCAACCTCGATGAGATGGCCGCCGAGTTGGAGGTCAGCCCCGAGGAGCTGTCGAAGCTCCAGGATCGCCTCTTCCGCTCGGTCGTCCTCGCCCTCGACCACGAGACCAGCGACGACTCCGACGAGGACCTCACGCTGGTCGAGATCCTCAAGGACCGGTCGGCGGTCGAGCCGCTCGAAGAGTTGGAGACCCGCGAGCTCCATACCTATCTCCGGGACGCCATCGATCTCCTGCCGGAGCGGCAGCGGTTCGTCGTCGTCGGCTACTTCCTGGACGGAAAGACGTCGCAGGATCTGGCTCGCTTTCTCGGTGTCACCGAGTCCCGGATCTCCCAACTTCGCAGCGAGGCGCTACGGAACCTGAAGCTCGGCATCGAAGCCCAGTACTCCGACGCCGAGCCCGAGGGAGCGCCCGTCGGTCGGGTGGCCAAGCGCCAGGCGGCCTACATCGACTCGATCGGTACCGCGTCGGACTGGAAGAACCGGCTCACCCGGTGGGACACCGAGTACGACGTGCCCGAGGAGCCCCTCCTGCCCGTCGCATCGATCAACGGCTGAGCCGGCGCCCTCATCAGCCCTGGGCGAGGCAGAACTCGTTGCCCTCGACGTCGGTCAGCACGGCCCACGAGACGCCCCACTCGTCCTTGTCGGCCACGTGGGTTGCGCCCAGCTCGACCAGCCGGGCCACCTCGGCCGGCCGGTCGTCGGCCACCAGATCGACGTGGACCCGGTTCTTGGCCGACTTGGGCTCCGGGACCTTGAGGAACAGCCACGCAGGGGTGGCTTCGGTGGCTCCCCGCCCGATCGACGCGAAGTAGGGCGAGGCACCGTCGTCGATGGGGCGACCGAGCGCAGCCGCCCAGAAGGCGGCGACCGTCGGCGGGTCGTCGCAGTCGATCGCCACGTGCTCCAGGTGCAGGGTCATGGTTCCTCCTCGAGGATCGGCCAGTGGATCTCGGTCCGGAACTGGCGGTGGTCGGTGGTCTGCTCGTAGCTGACGAGGTAGCACTCCCGGACCCATTCATCGCTGGCCCGAGCGTGGTAGGCGACCCACTCCCCGAGGGAGGCGTAGGTGTCGCCGATCGTGTCGTAGGGCCCGCGGTGCACGGCGACGGCGGCGGTCACCGCCGGGACCTCGATCAGGTCGATCCCCGAGCCGGGCGGTGGCGCCACCGCCTCGACGATCGGGACGATGGCCACCGCCGGCTCGTCGGCGGAATCGTGGAGCTCGGGGGCGAACAGCGCCGAGGGCGGCCCGGCCGGCGCCACCCCGATCGAGGCCATGGCACCGGCCAGCCGGGGATAGGCCTGGGCGAAGAACGGAGCGAAGCCCTCAACCGGCATCCGGTCCCGAATCGCCAGGGCATGACGGTGTTCCACGGTCCGGACGTGGACGAGGTCGGTCCGGTCGGGGGCGGCGACCGCACCCTGGAGCTCGGCGACGATCCGCTCGGTCTCCACCAGGCGGGCCTGCATGACCTCGGCGTGGTCGGCAAGGAGCTTCCCCGTCAGATCGGGGTCTCGGGCATCGAGGATCCGCCCGATCACGTCGAGGGGCACGTCGAGCTCCCGGAGTCGACGGAGCGCGACGGCATCGGAGAGTTGGCCGGGGTGGTAGGCCCGGTAGCCGGTCTCGGGGTCGATCGACGCCGGGATGAGAATGCCCCGCTCGTGGTACGCCCGGAGCGACCGGACCGACAGCAGGCTGGCCCGGGAGAACACCCCGATCGTCATCAACGGTCGACCACCGGGTCCGGGGCCGGTTCGATCGGTGGGATCGTCGCTCATGGGCCCATCGTGGACCCTCCCCCCGATGGAGGGTCAAGGCCCCGGGCCACCGGCCGCCAAAATGGCGAGCCGATACTGCCCGACTCGGGCAACGATGGACCATGGACCCCATCGACTACTGGCCGTTGTTCGGGCTGCGTATCACGACCCCCCGACTGGAGCTGCGGGTACCGACCGACGACGACATCGGCTCCCTCATCGCCGTGGCCCGGGCCGGCATCCACGAGCCGTCGACGATGCCCTTCTCCACCCCATGGACCGACACGCCGTCGCCCCGCTTCGAGCGAGAGGCCGCCCAGCACTTCTGGGCGGCGCGGTCGACCCACACCGTCGACGAGTGGAACCTCATCCTGGCCGTCGTGCTCGACGGGACGGTGGTCGGCGTCCAGGGGCTCTCGGCCAAGCGGTTCCCCGTCCTCCGGACCGCCGAGACGGGATCCTGGCTCGGTCGGGACCACCAGGGCCGAGGCCTGGGTACCGAGATGCGGTTCGCCGTGCTCCATCTGGCCTTCGAGGATCTCGGGGCGCGAGCGGTGACCAGCGGCGCCTACCTCGACAACCTCGCCTCCCAACGGGTGTCGGAGGCGACCGGCTACGAGCGGAACGGGACCATGGACAGCCTCCGCCGGGGACGTCGGGCGGAGCAGATCCGGTACCGGATCACGGTCGAACGATGGCGGGCCGGAGGGCCCGACTTCGACATCGCAGTGACCGGCCTCGACCGCTGCCGGGACCTGTTCGAACCGGAGCCGGAGCCGGAACCAGGCGAGCGACCGGACGCCGCGCCATCGTGACCCTCGCGCCCCCGAGCATCGGTGACCCCGATGCTCAGAACGCTGCGGCCTGCTTCCAGCGATCGAGGAGGCTCGTGTCGCCGAACGTGTCCAGCCGATCGTGGCCCACGCGGCCCCACAGCAGCAGCAGGAGGTCCGACGCCGGGCCCCGGGCGGCCACGTCGCCCTTGGCGTGACGGAGCTCCCAGGTCACGTCGTCGGGGCCGAGCACGAGCAGCCACTCCCCGTCGGCAATGTCGGTGGCATGGAGGTGGATCGTCTCCCCCGCACCGGCCAGCACGTCGAACTGCATCCGGTTCGGGACGAAGACCTCGAGCACCTCGTCGACCCCGTCGAGCGCCAACTCGGCGTCGATCGGGTCGGGGCCGCCGTCGGCCGACTGGGCATCCCACCGGTGGATGGCCACCTCCTGGGTGGCCCGTCGGAGCCACCATGCGGCCGGCTGGGGGCCGGTGAAGGTCGGTCGCTCGACGGTCAGGTCGGCCTCGGCCAGCGCCTTCAGGACACCGTCGGCGGCCTCGGCGAACCACGGCACCACGTCGGGCCCGACCGGCGGCTCACCGACCGATGAACGGGGGGGTCGTTCGTCGCCCGGCGTGGCCAGGCACAGCGTGATGAACCGCAGGACCCAGCCGGTGTGACCGACCACCGACTGCACGGTCCACCCCTCGAGATGGGCGACGTCGCGGGCCAGCGACGCCTCGGGGATCGCCCGGAACCGGTCGATCTCGGCGGCCAGAAGCCGGTGGTAGGCATCGGGGGTCAATCGGCTCATGGGTGCTCTCCGGTCGTCGTGCCTTGGATCGGGGCGGCCTGCTTCACCTGGTCGACCCAGCGGTCGAGGCTACGCCACACGTCGTTGAGCCAGGCAACCTGCTCGGCCGTTCCGATCGGGACGTCGCCCCGAGGATGGTGCCACCACCGGATCACCACCGGCTCGGTGAGCGGGAGGCGACGACGGAGGCCCCGCAGCTGGGCCACACCCTCGAGGCCGACGTGGCCGAACACCACGATGTCGGCCTCGGGTTGGTTGGCCAGGAGGGCCAGGGTGCCGGCTGGTTTCGGGGGGAGCAGGTGGTCCAGCTCCCGGGCGTAGGCGGCCAGCTCCGGGCTCCGCCGATCGAGCGACGCCCGAACCCGGGCCTGGTTGGCCGGCGTGGAGTAGGTCCCCTCGGGGAAGATCACGAGCACCGAGTCGGGCATCGCCTCGGTGGCGAAGCGGGCGATGGCGGCCGCCTCGGCGTCGCCGTCGCCGGCCCGGGCCACGAAGTAGTTGCCGAGCTTGTGGCCGTAGAGGTCGAGGTTGGGGTCCCACCGGAGGCCGGCCTTGAGCACGTAGTGGATGAATCGACCAAGCCGGTTCGAGACCACCACGGCCGGGACGACGGCGTCGACCATGCTGGCGTGGCGGCTGAGCACGATGAAGGTCGACTCGGGAAGCGTCGAGACCTCGGGCATCTCGATGCGGACGCCGAGAATCCGCCGGGCCCACCGGAGCAGCGAGTCGCTCCACCAGGCCTGCATGCGACGGTACGGCTCGAGACGCCGGACACGATCTCGTGGCTCGGCACCGACCGCCCGTCGTGCGAACAGGCCGGCGGACACGATGAGCCCGATCCACTCATGGATCAGGTAGACGACCCCGAACCCGCCGAGCCGCACGGTGGGGAACCGCCGGAGGCCGGTCAGCAGATCGGCGACCGCGGCCCCGACGATCCACAGCGGTGCGGCGACGATCAGAAGCGGGAGCGCGACGATGATGGCCGGTATCGAGATCAGGCGGCGCCCTATCGCGCCCGCCACCGCCCTGGCCCCTCGCCCGCTCGGCTGGTCTGGTGGGGTGGGCCGGAAGGCCCTACCGCTCTTCCTTGAAGATGACGTGCTGACGGATGACCGGATCGTACTTCTTGAGCTCGATCCGCTCCCGGGTGTTCGTCTTGTTCTTCTTGGTCACGTACATGTAGCCCGTGCCGGCGGTGGAGCGCAGCTTGATGATCGGGCGCTTGTCGCTCTTGGCCATCAGATCTTCTCTCCTCGACGACGCATCTCGGCGACGACCGACTCGATGCCCTTCTTGTTGATCGTCTTGATGCCCTTGGTGCTCACGGTCAGCGTGACCCACCGCTTCTCCGACGGCAGCCAGAACCGCTGCCGTTGGATGTTGGGGTTCCACCGGCGCCGACTGGTGCGGTGGGAGTGCGAGACGGTGTTGCCGAAGCTCGGCTTCCGGCCGGTGACCTGGCAGATCTTGGACATCTTCTTCCTCTTCTCCGAACGCGATGGCGCCGCCGGCCGAACCGGGCCCCGACGGCTCACCTCGAGGCCCGTCCCGGTGGTGCCAGGCCCAGGTCGGGCGAGGCTTCGCCCGAAACAGAACAACCAAGACTACCGGCGGCCATTTGGTGATCCACCGGCTACGTCCCCCCGACGTCATCACCCCGCCACGGTTCCAACCGCTCCCCCGGCTCCCAGCGACCCTCCGGTGCGGAGATCCGGTCCCGGCGACCGGGCACCGTGGCCGAGCCTCGGGCTTCGGGCCCGGCCCGCCGAGGTCGAGGGACGACGGCGAACGCGATGGCCACCGCCACGACCGCCAGGGTGGCGATCGGCATCCACCGCCAGGGACGGGGACCGGCGGGCGTGGCCAGCGGCTCGACGACGGCCAGGGCCAGCACCGCCAACAGGCCCGCCCCACCGAGCGCCAGGACCGACGTGAGGTAGATGCCCCGGTCGATGACAGCTCGCCGGCGCCGGGCGAAAGCCAGGCGAACCAGCTCGTGGTGGATCAGCACGACGAGCGCCACTGCGGCCAACGTGACCGCCGCCGCTCCGTCGAGGATCGAGGTCGTGGCGACACCGACCATCGTCACCAACCATGCGGTGGTGATCGTCTGGAGCGAGTACCGGCCACGGTCGACGGCCGCCAGGTGGAGCACCAGGCCGAACGCCCCGGATGCGAGCGCCAGCACCGGGGGGACGACGCCGGCCAGGGCGACCGGTCCGGCGAGCGCGGCGATCACCCCGCCGGCGACGACCTCGGGGTGAGCCAGCGCCCGGAGCCGGGCCCGGGCTCGACCCATGACGGCGCGGAGTCGGCCGATCACAGCCGCTGCCTCGCCCGGCCGAGGTTCTGGACGACCTGACGGATGACGTGCTCCAGGGGGTCACCCTTCGACCACGGAACCACCGCCGCCCCCCGTTCGAGTAGCCACCGTTCGTTGAGCTCGTTGCCGGCCCGGAACACCCGTCGGGCCAGGTCGCTGACCGCAGCTTCGGGTTCGGGCATCTCCGGCTTGATGACCAGGACCTCGTGGCCCCGACTCCGGAGGGCGACCAGCGCCCCGAGGACCAACTCGGTCAGCAGCGGGGAGATGGCGACGATGCCGGCCGAACGGGGGAGGCCGCTGGGGACGACGAAGACGTGGTCGTCACCCCGGAGCGCCTGGACCTCGGTGGCCAGCAGCAGGTCGACGACGGTGTGGAGGTGCCGCCGACCGAGCCGGGCCGGTAGCCACCGGACCCCCCGACCGACATCGAGCACCCCGACCCGGTCGTGGGCCTGGAGGTGCCGGTCGGCGAGCGCCGTCGCCGCCGTCACCGTCCACCGGAGGGTCGTGTCGAGGTCGACCCCGAGATCCTGGGCCGAATCGACGAGGAGGACGATGTCCGATGACCGGTCGGGGTGCCGCTCCAACACCATCGGGGTGCCCCGGCGGGCGGTGAGGCCGGGGTGGATGGCCCGGACCGGATCACCGGGACGGTAGGCCCGGACCTCGGCCAGCTCCGAACCCGGCCCGATCCGGCGGCTGCGGTGCTCGCCGGTCACGGTGCGGTCCTGGTACAGGGGAACCAGGCTGTTCAACCGCTCCGATGGAGGGTGGATGCGGACCGTCACGGTGACCGGGTGTCGGGCGGTCAGTTCCGACACGCCGAATCGGTCCCGGGTCGTGATGACGGCCCACTCGGGGCCGGCGGCACCCCATCGGCGGGCGTTGGCCGTCACCGCCACCCGACGTCGCCGCTCGACCCCGAGCACGAATCGGGACGGTCCGACCGGTTCGAGGATCGCCGGGAACTGGACCTCCAACTCGACCCAGGGTCGGCTCCCGTCGGCCTCCAGCTCGAAGGTGAACGTGACATCGTCACCCTCGACCACCCGCTCCGCTCCCACCGAGACCCCGGCGAGGGTCACCGGAGGCCACCACCCGTCGGCCACCGAGGCCAGGAGGACCATGAGGAACGGGGCGGCGATCGCCGCCGGCTCCAGGGTCCGGGTGGCGAGGGCCACCGCCAAGCCGCCGAGGCCGACGGTGGCACACGACCAGAATCGGGGGGTCAGCGATCGGCGCACGGCACCGGGCCCGCCACCGGGGCGATCGTCACCGGCCGCCGCCGGCAACGCCCGGCCCGGCCGGAGGTGCCGCCGCCCGGGCGGCGACCGGCGGCGGAGCCGGCACCCGACCGGGAGCCGGACCCGTCGGCGAGCCCGTCACGCCGGGACGGTCGCCGGACTCGATGGCCCGGGGGGTCGGAACCTGGCTCACGACCTCGGCCACGACCTGCTCGGACCGGATCCCCCGCACCCACTGATCGGGCTGGAGGAGCAACCGGTGGGCCAGGCAGGGCACGGCGATGGCCTTGACGTCGTCGGGAAGCACGTGGGATCGGCCGACCATGGCGGCCCGGGCCCGACCGAGCTTGAGCAGGGCCAACGAGCCTCGGGGGCTGGCCCCGGCTTCGGTCCGGGGGCTGTTCCGGGTGGCCTCGACGATGTCGACGATGTATCGGGCCACCGGCTCGCTGATGTGGACCTCTTCCACCCGGCGTTGGATGGCCACGACGTCGTTGGCGTTCAGCACGCTGGTCAGTGCGACCCGCTCCCCACCCCGGGTGGCCCGCCGCATGACGAGGTCGACCTCGTTGTCGGTACCCGGGTACCCGATCGCGCTCCGGATCAGGAACCGGTCGAGCTGAGCCTCGGGCAGCGGGTACGTGCCCTCCTGCTCGATCGGGTTCTGGGTTCCGATGACGAGGAAGGGACTGGGCAACCGGCGGCTCAGGGCGTCGGCGGTGACCTGGCGCTCCTCCATCGCTTCGAGGAGCGCCGACTGGGTCTTGGGCGGGGCCCGGTTGATCTCGTCGCCGAGGACGAGGTTGGCGAAGACCGGGCCCGGCTTGAACTCCGGCTGGCCGTTGGCCTCGGCGAGGACCGTCGTCCCGGTGATGTCGGCCGGGATCAGGTCGGGGGTGAACTGCACCCGGGAGAACCGGAGGCCGGCGGCCTCGGCCATCGACCGGGCGATGACGGTCTTGGCCACCCCGGGAACGTCCTCCAACAGGATGTGACCGTCGGCCAGGAGGGCGCTGACCAGCAGCTCGAGCACGTTGCGCTTGCCGACGATCACTCGCTCCAGCTCGGCCAACAGCGCCGCGGCGGCCTGCTGCACGTCGGCATGGCTCATCGGCGATCGTTCCTTTCGTCGTCGGGCCCCGGCGCCACCGACGTCGATCGGACCAGCGCGTCCGATCGAGGGTACGGGGCCGATCGCTCGGTCCGCGCCAGCGGGGGCAGACCGAGCCGGTCCTCGATGAGCGTGATCGCCGTCGCCAGCTGTGCCTCGTCGGCCGTGACCGGCAGCTCGGGATGGACGTCGGTCAGGCCGGCCGCCACCAGCAGGCGGTTGACGGTGACGGTCAGCTCGTATCGGGGGGCGGCGGCGGTGGCCAGGCCCCGGGCCACCAGCAGCTGCTCCTCGATGGCCTTCAGCTCCCAGGGGGTCCGCTCCTGGCCTGGCGGCGCCGGCCGGTCGCGGTCCCGGGGCCCGGCCGTCCGCGGCCCCGGACCGATCCGCCGATCGAGCAGGACCGCAAGCACGACCACGACGAGCGCGGCAAGCACGACCAAGGGCGTGAACAGCGGAGCGAGGACGTCGGTCATCGGCTCCCGGCCCGGCTGAGCTGGGGGCTCGACCCGGGACCGCCCGCCGTCGGCGGGTTGGCGAGGTCGTGGACCTGGAGAAGGCTGGCCACGGCCTCCTCCCGGTCGGCTGCCGATGGCTGGACCGGGGCGAACCGGACGGCGGCGAACTGGTTGCACAACGCCCCCAGTGGCGGGCCGAAGTGGGGCTGGGCCCCGACGACACGCTGGTGCCACTCGGCCGGGGTCTCGATCCGTTCCCGGGGCGGGAGGGTTCCCATCCCCCGGCTGGCGGCGTGGAACGCCAACCGGATGGCCCGGGCCGGGTCGGGGTCGGCCCGGAGGGTGGCGGCGAAGGCGTCGATCGGTCCGATCTCGAACGGCGGCTCGACGATCGCCGGGGGTCGATCGTCGATCGCGGTCGACCGGGAGCGGAGCCGGCGGAGGATGAGGGCCCCGACCATGACGGCGGCCAACAGCGCCAGGACCAACCACCGGATACCGAGACCGCCGCCGTCGTCCTCGGCCTCGGCCTCGGCGCCGTCGGGGGTCGGCGGCACGGGCGCCTCGGCCGGGAGTTGGAGGGCGAGCCCGCCGCCGAGGTCGATTCGTCCGTCGCCATCGGGGGTCAAGGTCTCGGTCCCGCCGGCCTCGTCGACCGACGTCACCTCGATACCGCTCGGGGTGTCGCCACCGGTCCTGATCTCGACCCGGTTCCCGTCCGGCCGGAGGAGGTCGACACCCTGGCCGGGCCGATCCGGCGTCCCGTCGGGACCGTCAGGGGCCGGAGACGGTTCGGGAGCGGCCACGATGTCGCTCGACGCGATCGCCGACCCGACGTCGACCGGTTCCAGGGCACCGTCGGCACCGAGCCGGAGCCCGAGGGCGCCGTCGAGGGCATCGGGACCGAGCTCGGTCGTCGGTCCCGCCGCGCCACCGACCGAAGGTTGCAGGACCGGCGGCCCGGCGCCCAGCGCGATGCCCAGCTCCCCACCCGGTGCCGAGACGGCGACCGAGGCCGCCTCGACGCCGCCGCTCTCGATCGGTTCCTCACCGCTCGGCTCCTCGCCGGTCGGGCCGTCGTCGCCGGTCGGCTCGGCGGCCGCCGGAGCCGTTCCCGAGGGTTCCGGGTCACCGTCGGACTCGTTGGGGGATGCGTCCAGCTGGATCGGCTCGGTCGACCGGTCATCGGACGAGATGGCCAGTGCCACCAACGCCAGGAGGGCCACGCCGACCACCGGCGCCAGCAACCATCGGGCCGGGACGAGCAGGCGAGCTGCGCTCGACCATCGGGTCGTGATCATGGGATCTCAGGCCCCGAGCGTCCCGTCGGCCCCGCCGTCTCCCTTGGACGTCTCGGGCTTCTGGGTGGCCGGTCGGGGGGCGCTGAAGTTGACCAGGACCTCGTAGAAGTGGTCGGGCTCGGCGATGAACTTCACGATGCCCAGGGCCTGGTCCTGGCCGGCGGTCTCGACCCGCATCTGGGCGTAGCCGAGGATCTCCCCGGGGATGCTGCGGCCGTAGACGATGTCGGTGACACGCGACAGCGGCATCGAGGCGATCCGGCTGCCGAGGAATCCCGACGATTCGATCAACCGCCGGTTGGTGATGTACCGGCGCTCGTAGAAGGCCCACCGGGCGAGGATCGTCGTCAACCGGGCGATGACGAGGAACACGGTGGCCACCGCAGCCAGCAGGAACCCGGCGAACACGAGGATGAGCACCAGGGTCCCGCCGATGGCCCAGGGCACGAGCGGGCTCCCAGCGGCGTCGGGGCCGTGCTGGAAGGGGTCGTTGGCCAGGCGAGAGGTTGGCGGGCGACGGCCGTTGAGGGTGAGCAGCACGGCGTGGGCCGCTGCGCAGAGGAGGATGACGGTGATCCAGGCGTTGGCCGGGCTCGGCCCGCCGCCTCGAAAATCGGCCACCCAGATGACGATCAGCAGGATGATGAAGGTCTCGTACGCCGGCTGGACCACCGAGGCCCAGTGCTGCCGTTCGGCGTAGTACACCTGCTCGTCGGGAACGAGGACGTCGCGCTCGGTCAGCGGCCGAAGCAGCGACGACGTGTCGGAGAGGGCGACGATCATGGCGGACCCGAGGACGAGGAGGCGACGCCGCTCAGCTTAAGAGCACCACTCCGAGGGGAGCCATCGTGTCGAACCGATCGTTGTTGGGGTCGAGGGGGTTGCCGCCGGGGTCGACGTCGCTCGGCGTGCCGGGACCCGATCCCGGACCAGATCCCGATCCCGACGGCAGCTCCGTCGGGTCGTTCTCGTCGTTGAAGAGGCCCTCGAGGAACTCGGTGGTCGCACCGGCCAGGTCGCCCAGCCAGATCACGAACGCCCGACCCTGAACCCCGGCCCGGCCGGGGTTGGAGAAGATGAAGAACGCCACGAAGGCGATCAACAAGGGGTAGGCCCATTTCTTCATGTGTCGTTTCGCTTCCTCCTCGTCCCCGTTTTCGGGAACGCGGAACTAGGTGCGGAACTCCACCCGTCGACGGAAGCTTAGTGGTCGGTGTCCAAAAAGGGGGGATGGGGCGGCTCAAAGGGCCTCGATGGCCGAGATCAGCTCGTCCCGTCCCAGGATGCCCTCGAACGACGCCGTGATGAACCCCTCGCCGTCGACGACGAAGACCCAGGGTTCGGTGACCAGGCCCCAGTCGAACATGGCGTCGATCGGCACCAGATCACCGGCCCGGGCAGCGTCGAGGTCGAAGGGCTCGACGTGGACGACGTCGAGCTCATCCCGGCCAGCGGTCACCTCCCGCACGAGGTCCATCGTCGGCCCGCACAGCGCGGTCTGGCAGAAGGCCGGGGTGGCGAAGGCGACGACGGTCGGCCGGCCGTTGGTGACCGCGTCGGCCACCGTCAGGTCGTAGAGGTCGGGGTCGGGATCGGGGTCGGTGGAGATCGCCGCCAGCTCGGCCGGCGTGGCCCCGGTCGGCGTCTCCGACACCGGCGCCGGCTGGCCGGCGGCGGGGACGATCGAATCGGTCCCGACCTGGACGAGCGCTCCGGCCACCTCGTCCCCGGTGTCGGCGATCCGTACCTCCCACAGGCCCGGCTCATCGAAGGTGAACGTGGCGATGTAGAGACCGAGCGAGACGCCGGGGCTCGACACCCACTGGCCGTCGACCTCGCCCTCGCCGTCGCCGTCGGTGTTGGCGAAGCTGACGGTGGCGGCGAAGTCCTCGCCACCGACGAAGTCGTTCGGCCCGGAACCGAGCAGGGCGACCATCACCCGCTGCGGGCTCCCGGCGATCACGGTCCCCGGCGAGTTGGCGATCACCGGCGTCGTCGAGGCGTCGAGCAGGTCGGCCACGCTGGATGGGGCCACCCCGTCCTCGTCGCCAGCGGAGACGGACTCGGCCCCGCCTGGGGACTCGGCCCCGCCCGGCGAATCGGCGGTTTCGGAGTCGGAGTCGTCGGCCACACAGGCGGCGAGGAGGAGGGCGACGACCACGGCGACGGTCAGGGCACGGACGGACCTCATGGTCGGCAGTCTCTCGTGTCTCCGGGCCGGTTCCGACCGGTCGCACCGCCGGGGGTCGCCGGAGGCGGCCGACGGTGCGATGATCGGGCCCGTGAATCTGGGAGTGTGCGTGCGTGACCTTTCGGCGGCCGAGCTGTGCCGCCTCGGAGCCGAGATCGAGAGCCTCGGCTACACCGACCTCTTCATCCCCGACATCCGGGGCGCGTCGCCCGGGCTCGACGGGCCGCCGTTGAGCGGCCGGGATGCGTTCGTGAGCCTCGGGGCCATGTTCGCCTCGACGTCGACCCTGCTCGGCGCGGTCGGGGTGGCGGCGGTCATCTTCCACCAGCCGCCGGCGCTGGCCCTGGCGGCCTCGACCCTCAACGAGGTGTCCGATGGGCGGTTCACCCTCGGTGTCGGGATCTCCCATGCCGAGTCGGCCCGGAACGCCGGCGTCGAGTTTCCGGCGTCGCCGATGGCCGAGATGGAGCGGTGGGTCGACGAGCTCGGCACCCGGTCCCAGCACGGCATGGCCTTCGGGGGTGGGTGGCCGATCCTGGTCGGCGCCCTCCGGCCGAGGATGGTCCAGCTGGGGGCGGCCCGGGCCGATGGGGTGGTGCTCAACTGGCTCACCCCCGACGAGGCGGCCACGACGGTGACCGCGGTCCGCGACGCCGCCGCCGAGACCGGGCGGGGTGGGCGATCGGTGCTCTATGTCCGGCTCATGCCCGATGAGCTGGCCCGGCTCGACGCCGTCAACTACGACCAGCTGGCCAACTACCACCGTCACTTCGTGGCCCAGGGCTTGACCACGCCGGACGAGATCGTGGCCGGGACCTGCCTCCCGGCCTCCGATCTCGGCCGAGCCCGGGAGCAACTGGCCCGCTACGCCGACTCGGGCCTCGATCTGGTCTGCCTGTACCCCCACGGGTGGGACGAGGCCGACCGGTCCCGCCTGCTGACCGAGCTCGCCCCCCGATGACCGACCGTCCCGATCGGGGCCTCGAGCGGTGACCGACCGACCGGTCGGGCGATGGCTGACCTGGTTCCCGCCGGTGGCGATCGCCCTGGTCGTCGCGGCCGTGGTGGCGGTCCGGGGCGGCGACGGTGATGGCGGCCCCGGTGACGAGGTGGCTCGGGTCGAGGAGGCCGAGCGGGTGCCACCGGCCGAGACGACGCCCACGACCGGCTTCGCCGATCGGACCCCGACGCTGCCCGACGAGCCCTTCGACTACACGACGAACCTCCCCGACCACGTCACCGGCGGACCGGCCGGCGTCGGGGCCGACCTCGATACCGCCGTCGCCGCCCCGATCACCGACGAGGGAGCGACGCTGGGGCGAGTGTTGTTCTACGACGTGAACCTCAGTGCCAACCGGACGGTGCGGTGCGCGTCGTGCCACGTCCAGGCCAATGGGTTCACCGACCCCCTGACCTTCAGCCAGGGGTTCGCCGGGTTCCGGACCCGTCGTAACTCGATGCCACTGGCCAACGCCCGGTTCAACCCGACCGGGAGGTTCCTGTGGGACGAGGCCGCCGAGACCCTGGAAGCCCAGGTCCTGATGCCCTTCGTCGACCCGATCGAGATGGGGCTGTCGGAGGACCAGCTGATCGGGCGGATCGAGGAGCGACCGTTCTACGAGCCGCTCTTCGCCGCCGCGTTCGGCGACGGCGACGTGACCCTCGAGCGGGTGGCCGACGCCCTGGCCCAGTTCATCCGGGCGATGGTCAGCGTCGGGAGCCGGTACGACGAGGGCCGAGCCGAGGTCGCCGACCCGAACGACGACTTTCCCACCTTCACCGACGCCGAGAACGAGGGCAAGCGCCTGTTCGGGACCCCGATCGCCGACGGCGGTGCCGGATGCAGCTCCTGCCACGCCACCGAGCTCCAGCTCACCTCACCGCTCGGCGTCGAGAACAACGGGCTCGACCCGCCGACCGACGTCTTCGTGCCGCCGGATCTCGGGGCGTTCGAGGTGACCGGTGAGGTGGCCGACATCGGCCGGTTCCGGGTCCCGTCGCTCCGCAACGTGGCCGTCACCGCCCCCTACATGCACGACGGCCGCTTCCTGACCCTGGAGCAGGTCATCGAGCACTACGACGTCGGCGTCCAACCCCACGAGAACCTCAGTCCCCTGCTGATCGGCGCCGACGGCCGGCCGATCCGGCTCGGGCTGACCGACGCCCAACGGGCGGCGCTTGTCGCCTTCCTCCGGACGCTGACCGACGAGGGGTTCCTCACCGACGAGCGGTTCAGCGAGCCGTTCCGGTCCGGCTGAGCTCCCGTCGATGCCGGCCGGGCCCCCTGGTTCGCCGGCTGGACCCGATGACCATCGCAGCCGATGCCACCGGTGGGCCGACCCGTGCTACCAAGGGGACCGGAGAGGGCGGTTGGGAACACGATGGTGCGTGCGCTCGCTCGCCACGAGGAGGGACGCACGATGACCGACGGCCACCACGACCAGCCCCACGACAGGGCCGATGATCCGACCGTGGGCGACCGGACGATACGGGCCGATCCGCCGGCCCGGCCCGACGGGATGTGGTTCGAACCGCAACCAGGACAACCCCACGCCCAACCGGCCCCGCACCAGCCCCACCCCCAGCAGCCCTACCCCCAGCAGGGCTACCCCAACCAGCCCCACCCCCAGCAGGGCTACCCCCAGCAGGGCAGGGCTACGCCAACCAGCCCCACCCCCAGCAGGGCTACCCCCAGCAGGGATACGCCAACCAGCCCTACCCGCAGCAGGGCTACCCCCAGCCGGGCTACGCCAACCAGCCCCACCATCCGCAACAGGGCCACCCCCAGCCGCCGCCCGGCCTGCCGGGGCAGGGGGGCTGGCCCGGGAACCAAGCCGGGCCAGTCCACGCCAGCTCGGGCCGGGTCACCCGGGGATCGGGTGCCGGCCGCAAGATCCTCCTCGCCGTGGTGGGACTGCTCGTCCTGGCCGGCGTCGGGGTCGGTGCGGCCTTCGCCCTCGGCGTCTTCGACGACGATCAAGCCGCCCTGTTCCTCGTCCGCAACGGCGAGAGCGATTGGCACCTCCTGGGTCCCGACGAGCAGCCGTCCGAGGAGAACGCCGTCGACGACCTCCCGGTCAGCTTCGAGCCGATCGAGCGGTTCGGGGCGGGCGACTTCGGTCTCGGCTTCACCGCCGATGGGCGTCACCTCATCGGGCGGGCGGTCGACGGCGGGAACGAGGTGATCCTCGTGGTCGATCCCGAGACCCGGGCGGTCGACGAGCTCCTGGAGGCCGACGACATCGATGAGGCGGTCATCGTCGGCAACGACGTGATGGTCATCGAACAGGTCGGCGACCAGCAACGGTGTCATCGACTGGATCCGGACGGCGACAGCATCGACTTCGGACTCGTCGCGATGTGCGTGGTCTCACCGTTCATCAGTTTCGTGACGGTCAGCGACGGAGGCGACACGATCACGTACGACTTCGCATCGGGCGATGAGCTGCTCCGGGTACCCGACGCCGAGCCCGTCGCGGCTTTGTTCAGCGAGGCGGTCGGGGTGGACGTCGGCGACGAGATCGTCGTCTATGAGCTACCGAGTGGCAACGAGCTGGGCCGGGTGCCGGTCGCCGAGCCCGACATCCTCTGGTTCAACGACAACGGCCTTTCCGTGGTCAACGGGTTCGGCCCGGGCACCGCCCCCGGTGCGCTGTTGGCCGACGGTCAGTCCCGGGTGTTCGACGGCTACCAGTCGGCCCAGTTCATCGAGCGGGGAGGCGACGCGATCCTGCTGTCGGATGACGACGGCGGCTTTGCCGTCCATCGCCCCGAGACCAACGAGACGGTCCCCCTCGGTGTGACCGGCGTCATGGAGACGGCCCTCGATCAGGACCTGGGATGGGACACCTTGATCTTCGACGACGACGGCGGGATCCACCGGTTCGACGAGAACCTCCAACCCCAGCTGGTGCTGGAAACGGACCGGAGCGGCTCGTTCACCGATTCGTTCCGGTTCGATGACGTGATCTACCTCTTCGCCGAGGACCTCCAAACCAACCAGGTGGCCATCTACCGGATCGAGGGTTCGGGCGGTCGGGAAGAGGCCGTCGTCGACGGCTCGTTCGTCGTGATCGAGATCCAGGACGGCCGGGTCTGGCTCACCGTCGAGGGTGCGGGCGACGATTCGCTGTTCCTCCTCGAGCGGGAGGGCGTGGTCGAGGTCGACAACGAGCCCGAGGTCGAGACCGTCTCGTTCGTCGGCGACCAGGTCTACTTCGGTCAGACCGGACCCGGCGGTGACCTCGCCGTCGTCCGGGGCGGTGTCGACGGGGAGGAGTCCGAGGTCGTCATCGACGACTACGTCCTGATCGCCGGCCGGTCGGGGTCGTAGCGGGGCGGCCCCGACCGGGCTCCTGGCCGATCGTCGACTGGGCCGGCGGGCGGCGATCGGTC
The DNA here is from genome assembly GCA_965262175.1 of Acidimicrobiales bacterium. Classification (GTDB taxonomy): domain Bacteria; phylum Actinomycetota; class Acidimicrobiia; order Acidimicrobiales; family SZUA-35; genus CADEDH01. Next base: position 1,721,525 of record CBDHES010000002.1, read on the forward strand.
AGACTCGCCGGGTGACCGAGACCCCGCGCCTCCACCCCGACCAGCTCCACGCCTACGTCGTCGAGGTGTGCACCGCCCTCGGCAGCGAGGGCGGTGAGGCCCGTCTGGTGGCCGACCAGCTCGTCGGGGCCAACCTGGCCGGCCACGACTCGCACGGCATCGGGATGATGCCCTACTACGTGGCGTCGGTCGGCGCCGGCCGGCTGTTCGTCAACCGCCACGCCTCGGTCGCCAGCGACGCCGGGCCGCTGCTCGTCATGGACGGTAACCGGGCGTTCGGTCAGGTAGCGGCGTTCGAGGCGACGACGATGGCCGTCGTCCGGGCCCGGGAGACCGGGGTCTGCCTCCTCGCCCTGCGGGACAGCTTCCACATCGGCCGGATCGGGCACTGGGGCGAGCAGTGCGCTCGGGCCGGCCTGGTGTCGCTCCACTTCGTCAACGTGGCCGGCAACGACCCGCTGGTCGCCCCCTATGGCGGCGCCGAAGCTCGGTTCTCGACCAACCCGGTGTGCATCGCCATCCCCGGCGACGACGACCGGCCGGCCGCGCTGCTCGACATGGCGACCAGCGTGATCGCCGTCGGCAAGGCCCGGGTGGCCCACAACTCGGGCCTGCCGTTGCCCCCCGATGCCGCCCTCGACGACGACGGTGCGATCACCCGGGATCCGGCGGGCCTGGTCTCGCTTCCCCGCCGAGGGGCGATCCTGGCCTTCGGCGATCACAAGGGCTCGGGCCTGGCCATCATGTGCGAGCTGCTGGGAGCGGCCCTCACCGGGGGGACGACGATCGCCCCCGACAACGAGCGGGACTACTCGGCGCTCAACTCGATGCTGGCGATCGTGATCGACCCCGATCGGTTGGCCGGCCGGGGGGCGCTGGCCGCCGAGGCGGCCGAGGTCCTCGACTACGTCCGTTCGTCCCGGGCCCGGGAGGGGTTCGACGAGGTGCTGACACCGGGCGAGCCGGAGGCCCGGAGCCGGGCCGACCGGGCCGACGGCATCCCGGTCGATGCCGGGACCGTCGCCGAGCTCCGGTCGGCGGCGGCCGACGCCGGTCTCCCCGACGACCGGATCGCCGAGCTGCTCACGCCGTGACCAGCGGGGCCGCCCGTCGAGCGGCCCACCACGACCCGACGGCGAGCAACCGCCGCCTGATCGGCGGCAATCGGAGGGCGAGGGCCACCACGATCAGCGTCGCCCCGATGTCGGGCTCACCGGCGAGCACCAGGTGGGCGACGAGCGCGACGGCCACGACGTAGGTCAACCGGTGGAGGGCCTTCCATCGCCGCCGGCCCAGCGCCCGTTGGGACCATCGGGTGCTGGTGGCGAACAGGGGCACCGACAGGAGGAGGGCGATCGTGCCGGCGACGAGGAACGGCGCGCCGAACGCTGCCAGGAACCCCGACTCGACCACGAACATCGCCCCGTTGCTCACCGCAAGGGCGAAGAAGAGGATCCCCAGCCACTTCCGGACGCGGACCTGGCTGCGGCCGGTGATCCACTGGACGGGGCTGGCCAGCAGCATGGCGGCGAAGGTCAGGGTTCCGCCGTCCTCGCCGAGGGCCAGGGCCACGGCGATCATCGTCTCGGTGTCGATCAGCCCCACCGTTCGGGCGGCGATGGCGCCGGCAACGCCGACCACCAGGGCCGTCGGTCCCGCCAGCACCGCCAGCTGGAGGCCGCTGAAGCCCCGCCAGCGCGTGCGCCGACGCAGGGCGGCCCCGCCCGGGTCGGGTTCGTCCATCGCCGGCGGCGGGCCGGGTCGGGAGGGGGTGAGCGTCGGGGGGTGATCGGTCATGGGCTGATCGTCCTCCTCCGACCCGACGGGGCGAATCGGCCCGGCGGAGACCGGGGCTACTCCCCCGGGAGTACCGGGCGCCCCGCCGGACCCTCCCGGGGGACGACGCCGGGCCGGGTCCGGGCGGTCACACTGGGGTGATGGTCTCGACCGACAACCGATCGTCGTGGACGAGTCGAACCGACGTCGCGGTCGCCGGAGCGGTGGCCGCCTTCGCCGTGGTGGCGGTGATGACCGGGGGCGGGCTCGATCTCGATCGGCCGACGGCCGCCACCATCGACGGTCCGGGGGCGCTGTCGTCCGGTGCGATCGCCCTCGCCTGTGGGGCGCTCCTGATCCGCCACCATCGACCGCTCCTGGTGGTGGCCGTCGTCGAGATCGCCCGGGTGGTGGTCACGATCGATGCGGGGAGCGAACGCGTCCTCCTCCCGGCGGTGGCGGTGGCCCTGTACACCGCCACCCGCCGGCGGGCCCTGTGGCCGGGGGGCGCGGTCGGGGTCGCGGTGGCGGTGCCGGCGTCGATCGTCATCGCCGCCCGGTTGGCGTCGATCGCCTCCGAGGGGCTGGTCGGCGAGCTGTTGGGCGATCTGGCCATCCAGTTCCTGGCGCTGGCCGTCGGCGAGCTCGTCAGGGCCCGCGACGAGCACCTCCGGGTGGCCGTCGAACGAGAGGCGGCGGCCCGGGTCCAGGCCGAGCGGCTCCGGATCGCCCGCGACCTCCACGACGTCGTGGCCCACGGGCTGTCGACGATCGCCGTGCAGTCCGGCGTCGCCGCCCACCTCCTGGCCCGCCTGCCGCCCGACGACGCGGCCGAGACCCGCTCGGCCCTCGACGCCATCAACCGGACGAGCCGATCGGCCCTCGACGAGCTGCGGGCCATGGTCGGGGTGCTCCGCTCGACGGCCGACGCGCCGCTCCGCCCCGCGTCCCTCGGTCCCGACGGCCTGCAGGTCCTGGCCGACCGGGCCAGCGAGGGTGGAGTGACGGTCGAGTTGGAGGTCGACGGGGCGTTCCCCGCCGGCACCTCGGAGTCGGTCGTCATCGCCCTCCACCGCATCGTGCAGGAGGCGCTGACCAACGTCGGCCGCCATGCACCGGGGTCGAAGGCGACGGTGGCGATCCGCCACGGCGCCCAGGTGGTCGAGGTCCGGGTGGCCAACCCGCTGCAACCGGATAACCGGGCCGCACCGACCGATCCGGACCCGGCGCCCGACGAGCCCGGGAGCACCGGTCCGGCGGCCGACGGCGTGACCGGCGGCCTGGGGATCGTCGGGATGCGGGAGCGGGCCGAGGCGGTCGGAGGGTCGATGACCGCCGGTCCGGTAGGACCCGATCGATTCGAGGTCGCCGCCTCGCTGCCCTACCGGGCGTCGGTCGCCCGCCGATGACGGCACCGGGCGTGGACGGGGCGACTCCCGGCGTGGATCGAACGATCCGGGCCGCCGTCGTCGACGACCAGGAGCTGGTCCGCCGGGGGTTTCGGGCCCTGCTGGAGGCCGAACCGGGGATCGACGTGGTGGGTGAGGGGGCGACCGGTCACGAGGCGGTCCGCCTGGCCATCGAGCACCGACCCGACGTCGTCCTGATGGACATCCGGATGCCGGATCTCGACGGCATCGAGGCCACCCGCCGGATCGCAGCCGACGAGCGGCTGACGGCCCGGGTCCTGATCCTCACCACCTTCGACCTCGACGCCTACGTCTATGACGCCCTCCGGGCCGGTGCGTCGGGGTTCCTGTTGAAGGACGCCGAGCCCGCCCGGCTCCTCGACGCCATCCGGGTGGTGGCCGCCGGCGACGCCCTCCTCGACCCGAGCATCACGGGACGGCTGATCGCCGAGTTCGCCGACCGGGTCGCTCCGACCGACGCCGCCTCGCGCCTCGATCCGTTGACCGACCGGGAGCGGGAGGTCCTGGCCGAGGTCGGCCGGGGCCGGACCAACGCCGAGATCGGCGAGGCGCTGATCATGTCCCCGTTGACGGCCAAGACCCACGTCAGCCGGATCCTGGCCAAGCTCGGCGTCCGGGATCGGGCCCAACTGGTGGTGGTGGCCTACGAGACCGGGCTCGTCGTTCCCGGCCGGGGCTGATCGACCACCCGGCGACCGGCTCCCACCGCTCGCCGCCGTGGCCCGGTGTGGCCCGGTGTGGCATCACCGACCGATGGTCCGGACCAGCTCGGCGATCACCGGTCGGAGATCCGCCACCAGCTCCCGGTACTGCTCGTGGCGGGGGTCGGACGGCCGCCAGGCGAGGGCGATCGTCCGCCCCGGCGCCGGATCCTCGATGGGGCGGACGGCGATGCCGGTGCCCGGGCGGGCCTCCAACGGGAGCGAGCTGGCGGGGAGGAGGGTCACCCCGAGATCGGCCGCCACCATCTGGGTCAGGGTGGCCAGGGTTGCGGCGTGGATGCTGCGACCCTCGGCCGCCTCGGCCAGGTCGCAGGCGTCGAGGGCGTGGTCCCGGAGGCAGTGGCCCTCCGGGAGCACCAGGAGCGGCAGGGCTCGGAGCTCGGCCAGCGGGTAGGGCGCATCGCCGCACAGCTCGTGGCCGGCCGGCACCGCCAGGACGAACGGCTCGTCGGCCAGGGGTTCGACGGTGAGCGAGCCCGTGTCGTACGGGGTGGCCAGGAGGCCGAGGTCGATCGATCCCCGTTCGAGGCCGGCCACCATCGGGGCCGACTGCAGCTCGTGGAGATCGAGCCGGGCCGCCGGCCACCGCGATCGGATGGCCCGCACCACGGCCGGCAGCAGGTACGGGGCCAACGTCGGGATCGCCGCCACCCGAACCAGGCCCCGCAGGTCGTGCTGGTAGGGGGCGACCGCGACGGTCAGGTCATCGACCGAGCGGAGGATCGCTCGGGCCCGCTCGATCAGCTCGGCCCCGGCCGGGGTCACGCCGACGTGCCCGGGCGCCCGCTCGAAGAGCGTGACCCCGAGGCGGCGCTCCAGTTCCCGGATCTGGCTACTCAAGCCCGGTTGGCTCACCGCCACCGCCTCGGCCGCTCGCCCGAAGTGCTGGTGGTCGGCGACGGCGACGGCGTACTCGAGCTGACGAAGGGTCGGCCTCATAGCCGGAGGTTATCGATTGTCTAATGACATTCACTTGGACTTTCGGCCGCCGGGCCCTGACACTGACCTTGGCCGGACTCCAGCCGCCCGCGGTGCCAGCCTCTATGGTTCGTGGGCGTCGAACCCTCCAAGGCTGACGAGTGCCCTCGCTCGCCGAGGCCCCGCCACCTACTCGGCTACCCCCCTTACTGGTTGAACACGAGCACAAACGGGAAGAGAACATGGACAACGAAAGCCAGTGCCCGTTCACGGGCGCCAACACGTCCGCCGGGACCTCCGCCACTCAGCAGTGGTGGCCCGAGCAGCTGAACCTCAAGATCCTTCACCAGCACGACACGAAGTCGAACCCGATGGGCGTCGACTTCGACTACAAGGCCGAGTTCAACAGCCTCGACTTCGCCGCCCTCAAGGCCGACGTCGCCGCCGTGATGACCGACTCCAAGGATTGGTGGCCGGCCGACTTCGGGCACTACGGCGGCCTGATGGTCCGCCTGACGTGGCACGCCGCCGGCACCTACCGGGTCGGTGACGGCCGGGGCGGTGGCGGCACCGGCGCCCAGCGGTTCGCCCCCGAGAACTCCTGGCCCGACAACGGCAACCTCGACAAGGCCCGCCGCCTCCTGTGGCCGGTGAAGCAGAAGTACGGCCGGAAGATCTCGTGGGCCGACCTGCTGATCCTGGCCGGCAACGTGGCCATCGAGTCGATGGGGGGCAAGACCTTCGGCTACGGCGGCGGTCGAGAAGACGTGTGGGGTCCGGCCGAGGACACCTACTGGGGCCCGGAGACCGAGTGGCTGGCCGACGAGCGCTACACCGGCGACCGCGAGCTGGAGACCCCGCTCGGCGCGGTCCAGATGGGTCTGATCTACGTCAACCCCGAGGGCCCCAACGGCAACCCCGACCCGATCGCCGCCGGGCGGGACATCCGCGAGACCTTCGCCCGGATGGCCATGAACGACGAGGAGACCGTGGCCCTGATCGCCGGCGGCCACACCTTCGGCAAGACCCACGGCGCAGCCCCCGACACCAACGTCGGCCGGGAGCCCGAGGGGGCCGACCTGGTCGACCAGGGCTTCGGCTGGAAGAACGTCCACGGTTCGGGGATGGGCAACGACACCATCACCTCGGGCCTGGAGGGCATCTGGACCACCACCCCGGTCCAGTGGAGCCACGACTTCTTCAAGCACCTCTTCGAGTACGAGTGGGAGCTGTTCCAGAGCCCGGCCGGTGCCAACCAGTGGCGTCCGACCGACTGGGAGACCAACACCACCGTGCCCGACCCCCACGACGCCAACGCCACCCGGTACCCGGTGTTCCTCACCACCGACCTGGCGCTGCGGTTCGACCCGATCTACGAGCCGATCTCCCGCCGGTTCTACGAGAACCCCGACGAGTTCGCCGACGCCTTCGCCCGGGCCTGGTTCAAGCTCCTCCACCGTGACATGGGCCCGAAGTCCCGCTACCTCGGCCCCGAGGTCCCGGCCGAGGACCTCATCTGGCAGGACCCGGTCCCGGCCGGCCCCCAGCTCAGCGACGACCAGGTCGCCACGCTGAAGGCCAGCATCCTCGGTTCCGGTCTCACCGTCTCCCAGCTGGTCGCCACCGCCTGGGCCTCGGCCTCGACCTTCCGGGGCACCGACCTCCGGGGTGGGGCGAACGGCGCCCGCATCCAGCTCGCCCCGATGAACGGCTGGGCCATCAACCAGGCGGCCGGCGTCGGTGACGTCATCGCCAAGCTGAACGAGATCAAGGGCTCGGCCGGCATCGACGTGTCGCTGGCCGACCTCATCGTGCTCGGCGGCTGCGCCGCCATCGAGAAGGCGGCGGCCGATGCCGGCGTCACCGTGACCGTGCCGTTCACCTCCGGCCGGGGCGACGCCACCCAGGAGATGACCGAGGCCGACTCGATCAGCTACCTGGAGCCGACCGCCGACGGGTTCCGCAACTACCTCGCCGACTTCCACAAGCGGCCGGCCGAGGAGCTGCTCGTCGACAAGGCGTTCCTCCTCAACCTGACCGCCCCGGAGATGACCGCCCTCGTCGGCGGCATGCGGGCCCTCGACGCCAACGTCGGCGGGGCCAAGCACGGGGTGCTCACCGACCGGCCCGGCCAGCTGACCAACGACTTCTTCGTCAACGTGCTCAGCATGGACTACTCGTGGCGGGTGTCGACCAACGACGCCGGCGTCTACGAGCTGGTCGAGCGGGCCACCGGCAACGTGAAGTACACCGGCACCGCGGCCGACGTCGTCTTCGGTTCCAACTCCCAGCTCCGGGCGCTGGCCGAGGTCTACGGCGCCTCCGACGGCGGCGAGAAGTTCGTCAACGACTTCGTCGCCGCCTGGGACAAGGTCATGACCAACGACCTGTTCTGATTCCCCGGTCGGCCCGGTCGTCTGATCGGGCCGACCACCCACCATCCCGCTCGTCACGGCGAGCACACCAGAGCCGGGAGGTCACCCGACCTCCCGGCTCTGGCCGTTCTGGGGCTCGTCGTCGGACGGATCTACGGCGTCAGCGAGCCGTCGAGGTCGGTGCGGGACTGGCCCGCCTCGACGCATACGCCGAGCTTGGTGCCACGGGCTTCCCGAGGTGAAGGTCTCGCCGGCGGGGGCGATCATGGTCACCACCGCACAGCCGGCGGCGACGTCGAACGAGTACCGGCCGGCGTCGTCGGTCGACGTGGCCCCCAGCCATGGCCCCCGACTCCCGTCGGCCTGGGCCAGGAACAGGTCGACCACCACGTCGGCGACCGGAGCGCCGCCCCGATCGACCGTCCCGCCGATGGCGGCTTCGGCATCGGGCGACCCGGCCAGGGTGGCCGAGGCCGCCACCCGCTCGCCAGGCCCGGGACAGACCGGGACGTTCTGCCACCCGGTCCCGTTGCGGAACCGCTCGCCGGCCGGAGCGACGAAGGTCAGCACGTGGCACGCCGACCCGGAGAGGTCGAGCGTCGCCGACCCGGTGGCGTCGGTCCGACCGTCGCCCAGCCACTGGCCCCTCGCCCCGCCGCCGGCGTCGGCGAACACGTCGACCGCCACCCCGGCGACCGGCGTACCGTCGCCGTAGGAGACCGTCGCATCGACGATGCCGCCGACCGGCGGTGGGGTCGGAGGCCCGGTGGTGGGCGGTGCCGTGGTCGAGCTCGTCGTCGGGGGGCCGGCGGTGGTGGTCGTCTCCTCCGGCGGCGGCGGTGTCGAGTCGGCCGGGATCACCAGCAGGGTCGCCGACCGGGGAGGCAAGGTGAGCACGGTGCCGTCACCGACCGGCAGGGATCCGACGGTCTCGATGGCCTGGGCCCCCGCGGTGCCGTAGCGGTAGACGTCGGCCTGGCCCCCGGCCGTCCCCGCCAGGTCGAGCGGGGTGGACTGGGTCCCGGTCGTCTTGTTCACGACCATGATCGTCAACGCACCGTCGGCGGTCCGAGTCGCGGCGAACACCGAGACCGCACCCTCGTCGGTCGACGAGGCGAACAGGGACCGGTCGCCGAACCGGCCGCCGGCGCCGTCGTAGTTGCGGTAGAGGCGGAACGCCCAGAACAGGGGCCGGTCGGCGAACTCCTCCTCCGGCATACCGGTCCAGGTGGCGTAGGGCTCCCACACGGTGGCCAGATCGACCCCCTCCCGGCCCAGGATCCCCAGGACGTCGGCCTGGGCCAGGGCGCCGGCGATGGTGTCGGGGCCGCCGAAGTTGTACTCGGTGATCGCCAGACCGGTTCCCGGGTAGTTGGCGTCGATCAGGCTCTGGAGTCGGGGGATGACGGCCGAGCCGTCGCCTTCGAGGAAGTCCCGGGTCACCCACCAGTCGGGCGGGGCGTAGGTCGGGTCCCAGAGGCTGCGGGTCGCCTCGAGCCGGAGGCTGTCGGTCCCGCCGTTGTAGACCCGGTCGTCGTAGAAGTTGACCGCCAGCAGGTCGAGCAGGCGAGTCCCGGTCCGAGCCTCGCCGGCCGCCATGGTCGCCAGGTACTCGCCGACGAACGTCGGCAGGACGCCCGGGTACTGCCCGGCCACGACCTCGGGGGTGGTGACGTAGTAGCTGTACCCGCTCCACAACACCGGTCCGATCACGGCCGCGGTCGGGTCGGCGCCCTTGATGGCTGCCGCCCAGGCCAGGTTCCGGTCGAAGATCTCCTGCCGGCCGATCGGTTCCCCTCGGAGGTCGCCGTGGGTGGAGTGCCACAGGCCGGGCTCGTTGCCGAGGGCGTAGATCTCGACCCCGCCGGCGGCGGCCGAGCCGTGGGTCGCCACCAGCTCACCGACCCAGTCGGCGGCCCAGGACTCGTCGACGGCGACGCTGGTCACCGTCGGCTCGGCCGGGCCGAGGAACTGGCCGTCGCGGAAGCCGTTGCCGCAGCTGACCGACGGATCGAGCCAGTGATCGATCTCGGCGTCCTGGGGCCCGGCGTTGTGTTCGGGACCGAGGCTGTCATTGGTCGGGAAACTGCACGTGGCGGCGGCGCCGGCCGAGACCCACCCCATGAGCGGGATGGTCAGGATGCTGGCTGCCCCGTCGGCCTGGTTGGCCGCCTCGAAGGCGTGGTCACCTCCGACCTCACCGTCGGTCGTGGCGAAGTACCAGTCGCGACCGCTGTTCGACGAGCCGGTCCGATGGTTGTACCGCTCGACGGCGTTGCCCCCCCATCGGTTGACCGGCACCCCCAACTCCTCCCGGAGGGTGTTGGGGGCGAAGTTGAGGCCGTAGACGTCTTCGCTGATCGGGTGGGGGAACGCGACGACAACGTCGGTGGTCGCATCGGTGTACGGGTCGGTGACCGACCGGACGATCGTCCGGGCACCGACGTCGACGGTCAGGGCCGGACCGTCGGTCGGTGGCGGGGCGTCGCCGGCGACGATCACCACGTCGTCGACGTGGATCGGGGCCAACGTGCCGCCCCGGGCTTCCTGCCACCACAGACCCTCGATGGCCGAGTAGCCCCCCAGGTCGGCGAGCGGGATCGTCACCTGCTGCCAGCGCCCAGCGTCCGGTCGGACCTCGAAGGGGGCTCCGGCCACCCCGCCGGGCCCGATCAGCTGGACCTGGACGACGGCATCGGGGTTCGTCCCGCCGTGCATGGCGAACCGGAGCTCGCCGCTGGTCGGAATCGCCACCCGCCCCGGGGCTGCGAGGTACAAGCCCTCCCACGGTCCGAGCTGGGCCTCCATGGCCGCCGAACCCGAGGCCACCGGCTGGGGGGAGGCCAGGTCGACCGAACCCCACGAGTAGTCGACGAACCCGTCGCCGGGCGCGTCGTCGTAGACGGTCACGTCGCGGCCAGGGTCAGCGGCGAGCGCCGGCAGGTCGGCGGCGGCCAGACCGGTTGCGGCGAGGACCGCGGCGACGAAGGCGATCACGGCCCGTCGGGACCGGAGCGGGAGGGCGGAGGTCGTCATGGCGACGACGCTACGAACCCCCCGGGTGACGGGCCGGACGACGGCCGGGCGACGACCGGGCGGTGTCGGGGCGATCGGGGGGCGCGCCCCGACGGTGATCCAGATTCACCCCATATCGGCCCGCAGGGGTGCGGAGCTTCGGGGGACGGGTCAGTCGATGCGGAGGCGGAGGCCCCGGTGCCGGACCACCTCGACCTGTTCGGTGCCCCCGGCATCGGCCAACCGTTGCCGGAGCCGTTTGATGAGCGCCGCCACCGCCTCGTCGCTGACCCCTTCGGCTTCGGCGTCGGACCACACCGCCTCCACGATCCGCTGACGGGACACGACGTCGCCCTCGGCGTCGTGGAGGAGGCGGAGGAGGGCCAGCTGCCGAGGCGACAGGGGCGGGTCGAGGGGACGGGCATCGAGCCACACCACGTCGGTGTCGGGATCGATCCACACCCCGTGGAGCCGGCCGAGTCGAGGGCGGATCGGGGTGGCCATCGGGTCGGTGAACCGCAAGGCGACCGAGCCGCCGAGGACGAGCTCATCGCCGTCGACGAGGGTGACCGGCTCATCGCCGATCGGCCGCCCGTTGATCGCCGTCCCGTTGCGGCTTCCGAGGTCGCGGACGGCGAGACGGCCCGCCACCGCCACCAGCTCGACGTGTTGCCGGGACAGGGCGGGCAGGGCCAGCGTCACGTCGGCCACCGCCGACCGCCCGATGACGGTCGGTCCGGTGATCTCCCAACGCCGGCCACCATCGAACGCCGGCCCCACCTCGGCCGCCGTCCGTTCCTCGACCGTCACCAGCTCCAGCACCCCGAGCACCGTCATGATCGGGCCCGAGCCTACCGGCCCGGTCGCGCCGGGTCCGACGCTGGATCAGGGTCCGACGGTGGGATCAGGGGCCGACGAACGCCCCGCATGGCGAGCCCTCGGGCCCGAAGACCAACTCGTCGGCCAGCAGGACCCCGGAGGACCCGTCCTTGAACAACTGGGGTACGGCGTACTGGGCCTCGGGCGGGGCCGGCGCGGTGAGGATCCCGAACCACGTGGGACCACCGGACGGGACCTGCTGGGGGTCGACGGACGGCCCCAGCAACCGGTAGTCGGCATCGAGCCAGAGCACGTCGAGCGTGGCGAGCGCCACATCACCCGACCGCTCGACCCAACCACCGAACACGTACCGGCGGCCGGGGAGGATCTCGACGATCTCACCGTAGAGCCCGTACCCGTCGGCGTCGCCGACCTGGAGGACGGCCGAGTTGTCGGCGCCGCCGAAGGCCACGATTCGAACCCGTTCGGGGTCGTTCTCGTCGCGGTAGAAGTTGAACGGTATGACGCCCGACTCGAAGTCGGGCTGGTCGAGCAGGTTGCAGCCGAGGGCGGCGGCGTCGCCATTGCGGGGGGCCACGTCGCCATCGGACCCTTCGGCGGGGTCGGACCCTTCGGCGGGCTCGGTCCCGCCTCCTGCGCCGTCGGTCGGACCCGAACCGGTGCCCTCCCCCGCCCCGTCACCACCGCCGTCGGGGTCGGTCGGCGCGGTCGAGAGGCCCTCCGACCTCGCCGGCAGCGCTGGTCCTCCGTCGTCGCCCGCCTCGCCGCCCGGGCCGACCGGCTCCTCGGCCGACGGGATGGTGCCGGTCGTGGGGGTGGCCGCCGAGGCCACCACCTCGGACCCGTCACCCGCTGCGGTCTCTCGACCGACGGCAGCCATGGCGGCCAGCCCTGCCCCCGCCGCCATCACGGCGGCGACCACCGCGAGGATCGACCACCGTCGACGCCGACGCCGAGGCGAGCCGGGGGCGACGCCGTGCTCGACCATCGCCCCCAGCGACGGGAACCGGTCGGCCGGGTCCTTGGACAGCGCCCGAAGGATCGTCTCGTCGAGCGCCACCGGCAGCCTCGGATCGAGCTCGCTGAGCGGAGTCGGCTCGCTGTGGAGCTGGTGATGGAGGGCGGTCGCCACCGATCCGCCATCGGGGAACGGCCACCGGCCACCGATCATCTCGTAGAGCACCAGTGCTGCGCTGTACTGGTCGGCGGCCGGGCCCGGGTCGGCGCCCTCGATCACCTCGGGGGCCAGGTAGCGGGGCGTGCCGGCCAGATCGGCGGCGGCGGTCACCGTCGCCGAGTCGTCGTCCCGACTGAGGCCGAAGTCGATCACGGTCAACCGGTCGCCGGCCGAGACCATGACGTTTCGGGGTGACAGGTCCCGGTGGAGGATCCCGAGGTGGTGAACATGGTCGAGGGTCGCCGCCAGCTGGACGAACAGGCCCCAGGCCCGCTCCGGGGGGAGCGGCCCGTGGGTCGCCAGGAGCCGGTGGAGGGTCACACCGTCGATCCAGTCGCTCACGAGGTAGCGCGACCCGTCGGCCAGGGTGCCGGCGTCCCGATAGGTCACGGTTCCCGGGTGGTCGAGCCGGCGGAGCATCGCCACCTCGCGCCGGAACCGGGCCGGATCCACGTCGGGGCCCAGAACCTTGATCGCCACCGGGGCCCCGGTCTCACCGTCGACGGCCCGATAGACCGTGGCGGTGCCACCCCGATCGGCCATACCGGTCAACCGGTAGCCCCGGAGGCCGACTTCTGTCTCGATGGTCATCGTCGACTCGCGCCCACACCCCCACCTTAGGCAGTTGCGCCCACACCCTGAAGGGCGACCGGCGGCGGTCAGTATCGTTCTCGCTCGCGTCGACCGGGACGGACAGGGTCTCGGCTGGTGCCAGGTGGGTCCAACATGATGAGCACCAGCGACGGAATCGACCGCTCGGTCAGCACCGAGATCGTGACGACGACCGCCGCGCTCGACCAGCTTCGGGACGAGTGGGATCGGCTGGCCCTGTCGGTCGACCACCCGCTGATCTACAACAGCTTCGACTACCAGGTCACGAGTTGGCGCCACTTCGATGCCCACCAGAGCCGACCGCAGGTGATCACGGTCCGCACCGACAGCGGCGAGTTGGTGGGCCTGGCCCCGTTCCGGCTACGGGACCGGCGGCGGGGGGCGATCAACGAGACCGTGCTCGAGTACCTCGGCCTGGCTACGACGGACCGACCGGCGGTACTGGCCCGGCCCGGCTGGGAGGCCGAGGTGTGGGCCGGCGTCGCATCGGCCATCGCCGAGACGCCGTTCGACCGGTGGGAGGTCCACGAGTCGGTGCTGGACACCCCGGCCCACGCCCACCTGGAGCGCCTCATCGCCCGTCTCACGGCCGACGACGGGGTCCGGGTGCTACGGGAGGACGGCGGGGACACGACCCTGGTCGACACGACGGGCTCGTGGGACGAGTTCCTCGCCGACCACAAGAAGATCCGCAAGGCGTTGTCGAAGTTCCACCGCCGCAACCCGGACGTCGTCCTGAACCGCTACGCCGACCCCGAGACGATCCTCGACGGCCTTGCCCGGTACGAGCGGCTCGCGGCGTCGACCTGGAAGGCGGGCAAGGTCGGCCTGCTGAAATCGGACGCCACCCGGGACTTCTACCGTCGCCTCCTCCCGGTGTTGGCGGCCGAGGGTCGAGCCACCATCCGTGTCCTGGAGACCGACGACGAGGTCGTGGCGGCCCAGATGGGGTTGGTGTTCGGCGACCGGTTCTTCGGTCACATGCACGACCACAACACCGCCTACGACGACTACTCGCCGGGCATGATCGTTGTCGCCCTCGGCCTCCAGGACTGCTTCGAGTCCGACATCGTCGTGGCCGACTTCCTGACGGGCTACGCCGGCTACCTCGGCCGGTGGTCCGACCTCCGGGCCCGGACCGAGTCGGTGACGATCGTCCGCCCCACCCGGGCGTCCCGGCTGCTCAACGCCCAGGATCGAGCCAGAACGGCGGTGTCGACCATCGCCACGTCGAGTCCGGTCCGGCGGGTTCGGGATCGGGTCGACCGAGCCCGGGGGCGGGCCGGCCACGCCGCAGGCGGAGGGCCGGACGACACCGCCGACGCCGACGTCGGCTAGCGCAGCTCCATCGGGTCGACGCGGAGGGCGTCGAGCGGGTCGCGGAGGTCATCGACGTACCCGAGGAGACCGGCGCCCTGCTGGTAGCCGATCAGTCGGAGCAGGTCGTCGTCGAGGGTCTTGGCCACCTGGTGGGGCACCGCCAGGTACTGGTTCTCCTCCTGCCGGAGCCAGCCGAGGTTGTAGGTCAGGTTGAGGGCGTTGCGGGGCCCATCGGCCCGGTTGGCCCCGCCACCGTGGTACACGCTGCCGGTGTAGAGCAGGACCGAGCCCTTGGTCATCGTCGCCGGGACGGTGTCGCGCTGCTTGTAGCGCACGTTGTTTCCGGCGTGGTTGCTCCCGGGGACGATCCGGGTGGCCCCGTTCTCCTCGGTGAAGTCGTTCATGGCCCAGATGGTGTTGCACTGGACCTCGAACCCGGGCGGGAATTCGAAGTCGTCGAAGATCCACATGTCGCGGTGGATCTTCTGGGCCGGCTCGCCGGGAGCGATCGAGATGATCTGGGTCAGGTGGACCTGGAACGCCGAGGCGTGACCGAGCATGTGGCCAACCGTGCCGAGGATGGTGGGATGCTGGACCAGCGGCCGACAGCTCGGCGAGCGGGCGATGAGCGCCCCCACCCGCTTGGTGAGTTGGCCCTCGAAGTCCCGCTCGCTGGGAACCGCCCGCTCGACGTAGGGGGCCATCTCGGCCGAGATGGCGTCCATGACCTCGCCATCGACCAGGTTCTCGATGATGACCCCGCCGGCTCGCCGGAGATGGGCGGCCACCACCTCGGGGGTGGCGTCGGGCCCCAACCGCTCGAGGGTCACCGGGCCCGACTCGTCGAGCACGACCGGCTCGATGCGGTGGCGGTTGGTGAGCTGCTGACGGGTCTGGCCGAACTTGATCCGGGCCCGGCGGGCGCGGTGGCGCGCTCCCTTGGCCAGACCCCTGGCGGCGACCTCGTACCTGGTCTTGAACATCGCAGCTGCCCCCTGCGTTCCCGCTCCGCATCCGAGGCCGGCCCTCCGCCGGGTCGGACTGACGATAGGTATCGACCGTACCGCCGATTCGTGTAGAGGTTACGGGCATCTGGCCATCGGTTGACATGGGGTTAACTACTCATTGGTGCCTATCGAAACGTTGCGGACGATGCCGCGACGACAGACGACGGGGCGGCGGGACGATCCGACGAGAAGCCGAGGAGATGTGCCGCACCGAGGTGGGCCGACCTACGGTTGAGCCAGAGGAACGGGAGGTACCCATGGCACCGAAGAACACCGAGTTCGAGTTCCGGGGGGTCAACCACGTGGCGCTCGTCTCGAGCGACATGGCCCGGACGGTCGAGTTCTACCGAGACGTGCTCGGCATGCCGTTGATCAAGACCCTCGAGATCCCCGGGGGCGGCCAGCACTTCTTCTTCGACTGTGGCAACGGCGACTCGGTGGCCTTCTTCTGGTTCCCCGGCGCCCCGGCCCACGCCCCGGGCGTCGCCAGCGCCGGAGCCAAGCCGGGATCGGGCGACATCGTGTCGGCCCATGGTTCGATGAACCATCTGGCGTTCGACGTCCCCGCCGAGCACTTCGACGCCTACGTCGAACGGCTGAAGGACAAGGGCATCGAGGTCAGCCCGGTCCTCAACCACGACGACAGTGAGATGACGATCGCCCGGGAGCTCCACGAGGGGGTGTTCGTCCGCTCGGTCTACTTCCGGGACCCCGACGGGATCCTCCTCGAGCTCGCCTGCTGGACCAGGACGTTCGGGCCCGACGATGCCCTCCACGCCCCGGCCAATGCCGCCGGCGACCGGGTCGACGCCACCGGCGACCGGGTCGAACCGGTCAGCGGCTGACCGCCGACCGGCGAACCCGGGACACCGAGCCGATGCTGGTCACCCGCATCTTCAGCGGCGACGACGGCGAGAGCCACTTCGAGGAGCTCGACCTCCCGCTGACGATGTCGCCGAACGGTGCGATGTCGTCCGCCGTTCCCATCGAGTCGATCTTCTTCCGGGACACCACCGGGATCCGGGAGACGGTGTGGGATTTCCACGTCGCCCCCCGCCGGCAGTTCGCGCTCCACCTGGCGGGCCGGACCGAGATCGAGCTGGGCGACGGCACCAGGCGGACGTTCGGTCCCGGCGACGCGCTCCTGGCCGACGACCTGACCGGTCGGGGCCACATCAGCCGCGAGGTGGAAGGCCCTCGACTCCAGGTGTTCGCCGTGCTGGCCGACCGGGTCGACCTCGACCGCTGGCGGACCTGACGGCGGTCTCTGGTCGTTCCGTCTCCCGCCGGGCCGGGCGCGCCCGGGTTGCCGATGGCCGGCGGTAGGTTCGATGCCGGTCGGCGGGACGGGCCGGCCCCGGAGGGAGCGAGGGCGACGTGGGTGTCTGGCGACGAACCGAGGTGCTGCGCCGGTCGGTCCGGGTCCTGGGGCTCCGGTTCACCGTCCGGACCTATGCCGCCACGCTGCTGAGCCCCCGGAGCGAGGCCTACGACGATGACCTCGACTTCCCGATCGACCACGAGGGAACGGCCTCGGTTCCGTCCACGGTAGGCACCGAGCAGCTTCGGGCCGAGGCCGAGGGCTACCAGGCGGCCCGGGTCGACGTGGTCCGCCACATCCTCGGGCTGGTGCCGGTGGAGCGGACCGGTGCCGAGCTGTGGGACCTTGGCTCCGGCAAGGCCCGGCTCGTCCTGGTGGCGGCGTCGATGGGATTCGGGCGGGTCGTCGGCGTCGAGTACGACTCGGCGCTCCACGAGATCGCAGTCGCCAACCTCGACCGGGTCCGCGACCGGCTCCCGCTCGGCACCTCGGTCGAGCTGCGATGCCACTCGGCGACCGAGGTGCCGTGGCCCGCCGGCCCTGGGCCGCTGGTGGTGTGCCTGTTCAACCCGTTCCGGGGGGCGGTGTTCGACGAGGTCGTCGCCTCGTTGGAGGCTCGGGTCGAGGCCGGAGGCGGCCCGGTCTGGATCGTCTACATCAACCCGGTGGAACGGGCCCGGCTCGACGCCTCACCACGGTTCGAGTTGACCCGCGACGAGACGGTCAATCCCCCGGCCTGGACGTCGCTGATCTACCGCTCGGTGACCTGAGCAGAGGGATCCGCACCGGAGCCGACGCCCCACCGGGCGACGGCCTAGGGTGAGGCGCCTATGGCGACGACCGGAGAGCTGCGGCGGCAACTCGGGGTGTCCGATGCGGTGATCATCGGTGCCGGCTCGATGATCGGGGCCGGCGTGTTCGCCGCCTGGGCCCCGGCGGCCGGCGCGGCCGGAAACGGCCTGCTGATCGGCCTGGTCATCGCCGGGATCGTGGCGTTCTGCAACGCTGCCTCGTCGGCTCAGCTGGCGGCGATCCACCCCGAATCGGGTGGTACCTACATCTATGGCCGTCGCCAGCTCGGTCTGGGGTGGGGCCACCTCGCCGGCTGGGGGTTCGTGGTCGGCAAGACCGCGTCGTGCGTGGCGATGGCCCTCACCGTCGGCGCCTACCTGTGGCCCGAGCAGGAGCGGTGGGTGGCGGTGGCCGCGGTGGTGGTGATCACCGCGGTGAACCTCGGCGGCCTGTCCCGCACCGTGGCCGTCACCCGGGTGCTGCTGGTCGTGGCGCTGGCGGCGCTCGCCCTGGTGGTCGTGGCCGGCTGGACGGGGGGCGACGCCGACCTCGATCGGCTGACCCCGATCTCGGCCAGCCCCTACGGGATCCTCCAATCGGCCGGGTTCCTGTTCTTCGCCTTCGCCGGCTACGCCCGGATCGCCACCCTGGGCGAGGAGGTCCGGGAGCCGGAGGTCACGATCCCCAAGGCGGTGCCCCGGGCCCTGGCCGCGGTGCTGGTGCTCTATGCCGTGGTGGGGGTGACGGCCCTGGCCGTGGTCGACGCCACCGACCTGGCCGCCACCGATGCCCCCCTCCGCCTGGTGGCCGACGGCGACGTGGCCGGCGTCAGCCTCGGTGGCGTGATCCGGGTCGGGGCGGGGATCGCCGCCCTCGGGGTCCTGCTCAACCTCATCCCCGGGGTGTCGCGGACGTCGCTGGCCATGGCCCGCAACCGGGAACTGCCGCCGTGGTTCGCCCACGTCGACACCGGTCGGGCCCTACCGCTCCGGGCCGAGCTGACGGTGGCGGCGGTGGTCGTGGCGCTCGTCCTCCTCCTCGACCTGCGCAACGCCATCGCGGTGAGCGGTGTGGCGGTGCTCACCTACTACGCCATCACCAACGCCGCCGCCCTGACCCTGTCCCCCGAGCAGCGGCGGTGGCCCCGGGCCATCGCCGTCGTCGGGCTCATCGGCTGCGTGGTCCTGATCGGCTCACTCCCCCCGGCCGCCCTCCTGGGCGGGGCGGTCACGCTGGCCATCGGGGTCGTGGTGCGGGCCATCACCCGCCGGGCCGGCGTGACCGAACCCGAGCCGCCGACGACCTGAACCGCCGGCGGCGTCTGGCCCCGTTGGCGTCGGCGGGCGGAACCGGCGATCCTCGTGGAGCACGAAACTCACCGACGAGGAGTGGAGCAACCCCACGATGGCCTACGAGTTCGATCTGAGCGGCAAGGTGGCGGTGATCACCGGGGGCAACGGCGGCATCGGCCTCGGGTTCGCCCGGGCGGTGGCCGCCGCCGGGGCCGACGTGTCGATCTGGGGGACCAACCCCGACAAGAACGCCGCCGCCCTCGACGAGCTGACGGCGATCAACCCGTCGGCGTCGGCCATCCGGTGCAACGTGGCCGACGAGGAGGAGGTCGAGGGGGCGATGGCCGAGGTCATCGACCGCTACGGCCGGCTCGACGCCTGCTTCCCCAACGCCGGGATCGGGACCAGGAACCGGGAGCCGTTCTGGGAGCACTCCAACGCCGACTGGCACGACGTCCTCGACGTCAACCTCCACGGCGTGTTCTACACCCTGCGGGCGGCCACCCGGCACCTGGTGGCCCAGGGCGATGGGGGCACGATCGTGACGACGTCGTCGGGGTCGGCGATCCAGGGGGCCGCTCGCGGTGAGGCCTACGCCGCCTCAAAAGGGGGCGATGATCGCCATGACCCTCGCCCTCTCGGTCGAGTTGGCCCGGTACGGGATCACGGCCAACGCCGTCGTTCCCGGATGGGTCGAGACGGGGATGACCGAACGGGTCTTCTCGTGGGACAAGTTCGTCGACAACGTGATGCCCCGGATCCCGATGCGGCGGTGGGGCCGGCCCGACGACTTCGGGGCGATCGCCGTGTACCTGATGAGCGACGCCTCCCGCTGGCACACCGGCGACGTGATCAAGATCGACGGCGGCTACAGCATCTTCTGACCGTGACCACCGATCTCCGCCGGGCGTGGCGGGCACTGGCCATCGGAGCGGCCGGCTTCGTGCTGTACGGCTTCAACTCGACGGCGACCAACCTGGCGTTCGGATCCATCGCCGAGGACTTCGACCACGTGTCGGAGTCGGTGGTGGCCTGGACCGCGTCGGGGTACTTCATCGCCTCGGCGGCGTTCCTTCCCCTCGCCGGTCGGTTGGCCGACCGGATCGGGCGGCGCCGGGTGTTCAACGCCGGATTGGTCGGCTTCGCCGTCACCGCGGTCGCCTCGGCGGTCGCCCCGTCGATCTGGTTCCTGATCGCCGCCCGGACCGCCCAGGCGGTGGCGGCGGCGCTGGTCATCCCGGCGTCGCTCAGCATGGCGCTCCCCGACTTCCCCGAGCACCGGCGGCCCTCGGCGGTGGCGACGTGGGCCGCCGCCGGGCCACTGTCGGCGGCCCTCGCCCCCTCGACCGCGGCGTTCCTGCTCCAGGTGTCGAGCTGGCGTTGGGTCTACCTGGTGACGGCCCCGGTGGCCCTGATCGCGCTGGCGTTGTCGGTCCGGTTCGTGGCCCGTTCCCGGGCCGACCACGTCGAGGGCCGGCTCGACGTCCTCGGCACCGTGATCGCCACCCTGGCCCTCATGGCGCTGATCCTCGGGATCTCCCAGGGGCCGAGCTGGGGGTGGGCATCGTGGCCGACGATCACCTCGGTGGTGGTGGCGATCGCCCTGCTGGTGGTGTTCGTCGTCCGATCGAGCCGACACCCGACCCCGCTGCTCAACCTGTCGCTGTTCCGGATTCCCGAGGTGGCGGCGGCCAACCTCGCCAACCTCCTGATGTCGAACACGTCGCTGGCGATCTGGCTGGTGTGGCCGTTGTTCCTCGGCCGGGTGTGGGGCTACTCGACGGCCCAGATCGGCCTCGCCATCACCGCCGGGCCGATCTTCGCCGGCGCCGCCAGCCTGCTCGGCGGTCGGCTCGTCGAGCGGTTCGGGCAGCGGTGGCTGATGATCGGCGGGTCGGCGTTGGCCACGACGGCCGTGTTGTACTCGATCTGGCGCTTCGGCGAGGAGCCGAACTACGTCCGGGACTTCCTGCCGACCGTGGCCGGCTTCGGGTTGGGGTGGGGCATGTCGAACCCGTCGATGAACTCGTGGGTTCTGTCGCGGGTACCCCAGGCGGTCTACGGCGAGGTGAACGCCACGTTCAACACGATCCGCAACCTGGGAGCGGCGATCGGAATCTCGGTCGCGGTGGCGATCGTCGGCTCCGAGGACCGACCCGACGTGCTGGCGGCCTACGACCGGGCCAACATCTTCTTCGCCACCAGCGTCGGCCTGTCGTGCCTGACGGTGATCCTGGGGGTGGTACTGGTGGCCCGGCGGGACGCCGACGTGCTACACGACGAGGAGACAGCAGCGAACGCCGAGGCGGCCGGCACGGCCGGGACGGAACGAGGTGGGCCATGACCGACGAGCCGATGGAGACCCCCTTCGAGGGGGTGCTGAACTTCCGGGAGATGGGTGGGCTCCCGACGGTCGACGGCGGCCGGGTCCGCTCCGGCCGGTTGTACCGGTCGGGCCACTGGAGCCAGGCCACCGACGACGATCTGGCGACCCTGTCGGGCTACGGGCTGGCCACCGTGGTCGACTTCCGGACCGACGTCGACCGGACCGGCGATGGCGGACCCAACCGGCTCCCCACCGAGCTCGACTACCTCCGCTTGGACCTCATCGACGCCTCCGGTCGGAGCCACGAGATCCGTTCCACCCTGATGAGCGGCGACCAGGCCCTGATCGACGAGAAGTTCGGCGGCGGGAAGGCCAAGGCCTACGCCGCCGAGGGGGTGGTCGACATGGCCCTCGACCCGGTCAAGCAGGGCGTGTTCGCCCGATTCCTCGACGTGGTCGCCGACGACGCCCGGCGGCCCGTGCTCTGGCACTGCTCGGCCGGCAAGGACCGGGCCGGGTGGGCGGCCACCCTCGTCGGGTTGGCCCTCGGCGTCACCGAGGAGGCCCTGGTCGAGCACTACCTGGCGTCGAACCGGTACCGGCCCCCGGCGGCCCGCCTGGCTCACTTCGCCGAGGAGCACAACCTCGACCTCTCCGCCCTCGAGCCGTTCCTCGGCGTCCACGAGGACTACCTCCGGGCCGGTCTGGCGGCGGTCGACGAGGCGTGGCCGAGCCGGGAGGCCTACCTGGCCGAGGCCCTCGGGTTCGGCCCCGACCGGGTGGAACGGCTCCGAGCCGACCTGATCGAGGGTTGAGCCCTCGATCAGGTCGGGGACGGCGAACGGCGGAGGGCGGTTGGCGGCGGAGGGCGGCTAGTAGCCGAGCTCCTGGGCGGCCCGCTCCAGGGCGACCGTCACCGACCACTCGGTCCGGGCGAGCCGAAGGTCGGTGTTCCGGCCGTCGGCGTACAGGCCGGCGGCGCTCATCCAGAACGCGGCGGACCGCATGGCGTACAGGAGCTGGTAGTACCGGCACCGTTCCTCGTCGATCTCGATGCCGGTCTCGGCCTGGTACCGCTCGAAGAACAGCTCCCGGGGCACGACGTTCGACAGCAGCTCGGTGCCTTCGCGGTTCAGTTCGGTCAACACGTAGGCGACGTCGAACATCGGGTCGCCGATCACCTGCAGCTCCCAGTCGAGAACCGCTGACACCCGGTCGTCGTCGATCAGGACGTTGCCGGTTCGGTAGGCCCCGTGGACCAGGGTCAGGTGGTCGGTCGACGGGGCGTTGGCCTCCAACCAGCCGAGCAGGTCGGCCAGGATCGGGTGGCCGGGATGGCCGGACTCGGCGATGAGCTGTCGCCACTTGGCGATCTCCCGCCGGGCGAAGTCGTCGCCGTCGCCGGGAACCCCCAGGAAGTCGAGGCCGGCGGCTCGCCAGTCGGCGGTGTGGATCGACACGAGGGCGTCGGTGAAGCTGACGGGCAGCACCCCCCGTTCGGCGGCGGCGGCGTAGTACTCCCGGCCGCTTCGGCGCCATGGGCTGGGGCAATCGCCCGGTACCTTCTCCATGATCAGGGCCGGTGCCCCCAGCACCCCCGGGTCGGGCTCGAACCAGTACGCCCTGGGGGCGGGGACCGCGGTCGACTCCAGGCACCGGAGAACCCGGAACTGCTCGTCGAGATCCGACATGCCCCGCAACAGCGCGTTGCCCGGATCGCGGCGGAGGCACAGGCCCCGGCGGTGCTCGCCGTCGGCGTCGGTCCAGGTGGCGTCGAAGAGCCAGGTCTCGTGCGACCATCCGACGGCGATGCGGGTCAGGTCGTGGATCGCCACCGGATCGCCGCCGGCCAGGCGCTCCCCGAGGTACCCGGAGAGGCGGGTCTCGATCGGCAGCTCGTCGGTCACCGTCACCGAGCGACCTCCATCCGCCGATCGATGTCTCGACGAAGCACGGACCGCACCCGGGCCAGAGCGTCGGCCGCGGCTGGCCGATCGATGCCCCACCGGTAGAGCGCATCGATCAGGGGGGTGAGCGACCCGACCCGGCCCGACGCCCGAGCGGCTTCGACCGCCGCGGTGACGTCGTCGGGGGCCGAGCTGAGGCTGGGACCGAGCTCGTCGAGCAGGCCGTCCATGTCGCCACGCTCAGCGTCGGCATGGGCGGGGGCCAGGCGGAGCTGCCGGCCGACCCGCTCGAGGATCACCCCGGCCATGTGGGCCTGGGTCCGGGTGTAGTCGTCGCCGACGGCCGGCCCGATCTCGGTCCGGAGCGTCTCGGCCAGGCGACCGAGGAGGTCGGCGGTCTCGATGGTCGTCACGTCGGCAGGCTCCAATCGTCGGTCCGCTTGGCTCGGGAGAACCGGTGCACCGGCCACATGTCCTGGTCCTCGCCCCACCACTCCTCCCGGTCGTCGTCGAGGTCGACCCGCCACCGGATGAGGCTGTTGATGTCGATGAAGCTGTGGCGGTTGATGATGATCCGGCTGAGCGAGCGCCCGGTGGCCCGAAACCGTTTGCCATTGGCGTCGACGGCCTCGATGCCGATCTCGTCGACCCAGCCGTCGGGGGCCCGGACCACCCTGCGCTCGCCGTCGACGAGACCGACCTGCCCGTCGGCCCGTCTGACGAAGCCGTAGGCGATGCGGTCGGTTCCGTCCCGGGTGTTGGTGACGGCCAGGAAGCCGGTTCCGGCCTGCCCGGCTCCGGTGACGTAGGCGGCCTGACGGGGTCGGTCCTCCGGGCGGCGACCCCAGGTCCGGTCCCGCATGGACCAGCAGTCGATCTCGATGGTCTCGCCGTGCAGCTCGATGGCCCCGGTGACATGTCCGATCTGATCGAAGTGGGCGGCCCGGCCGAACGTCGAACCCGAGGCGACGAGGGGGCGGGGCGGGTCGACCGCCCGGAACCGCAGATCGGCGACGAATCGCCCCGGGTCGTCGTACCCCAACCGGTAGGCCATCGTCGGTTCCTCGACGGCGATGGCCACCCCGGTCGGCAACCTGACGTCGCGGAGGTCGGCGTCGGCCGGGAGCTCCAGGGCGGTGTAGTTGGTGGAGTAGGGCACCTCCCAGGGTGCCTGGGCCTGGTCGTCCCACACCCAGGCGCCGCCGGCGACGGTGCCGATGTTGTGGCGAACCATCGTGTAGAGCCACCCACCGATCCGCCGCTCGGCGTGATGGAACGAGAACCAGGCGGTCTCGGTGAACCACCAGTCGTCCCCGCTGAGGTGGCCATGGAACCTGTCGTCGTCGGCGGTGAACACCGGGGGTGGGGTCGCAGCGTCGCTCACGGCCTGAGCCTAGGTCACCCCCCGGGCTAGGCTTCAACGATGACGCCCGGCCGACGGCACGTTCCGGCTGCGACCCGAGCGGACTACCGGCGGCGTGGCTGGTGGCGCGACGAGACGCTGGTCGATGACTTCCTGGCCCGCGCCGCCGAACGACCCGACGATCCCGCGCTGGTCAGCTACCACGCCGGCCAGTCGACGCCCGAGCGCCACTCGTACCAGGACGTGGCGAGACTCAGTCGGCGGTGCGCCGCGGCCCTGATCGACCTCGGCGTCCGGCCGGGCGACGTCGTGTCGATCCAGCTTCCCAACACCTGGCAGTTCCCCGTGGTGGTCTACGGCGCCCTTCGGGCCGGCGCGATCGTCAACCCGCTGGTCCCGATCTTCCGGCACCGGGAGCTCGAGTTCATCCTCGGCCGGACCGGGAGCCGGGTGGTGGTGGTTCCCGACCGGTTTCGGGGCCACGACCACGCGGCGATGGCGCTCGGCCTGCGGGACGAGTTGGCCGAGCTGGGCCATGTGGTCGTGGTCGGCGATCCGGGCGACGCGCTCGATTTCGGCCGGTTGATCGACGACGCGTGGGACGAACTCCCCGGCCTCGACGCCGAGCTTGAGCGACGCCGACCGGGTCCCGACGACCTCGTCGAGATCCAGTTCACGTCGGGCACGACCGGCGAGCCGAAGGGGGTGTTGCACTCCCACAACACCGTGTACTCCGGGGGTCGGGCCATCGGCGAGGTCTACGGCCTGGGCCGAGACGACGTCTGCTTCATGGCGTCGACCCTCGCCCACCAGACCGGGTTCGGCTACGGGATGCTGGTGCCGTTGTCGCTGGGGATGACGGTCGTCTACCAGGACCTCTGGGACGCCGACCAGATGCTCGACGCGGTCGAGGCGGAGGGCATCTCGTGGACGGTGTCGGCGACCGCGTTCGCCATGGACATGGTGGCGGCCCAGCGGCGACGGGCCCGCGATCTCGCCTCGTTCCGGTACTTCGTCTGTGGCGGGGCGCCCATCCCACCCAAGGTCGTCGAGGAGGCGGCCGACGTGCTCGGGGCCGAGCTGATCGCCGTGTGGGGGATGACCGAGAACATGATCGTCACGACCACCCGGCCCGGCGATCCGGTCGAGCTGGTGTCGGACTCCGACGGCACCCCGGTCGACTGGATGGAGATCCGGGTCGTCGACGGTGGCCGTCCGGTCGAGGTCGGCGCGAGCGGCGATCTCCAGACCCGCGGTCCGAGCCAGTCTCTCGGCTACTTCGATCGGGAGGACCTCTACCGAGCGGCCGCGCCCGATGGTGACTGGTTCGACACCGGCGATGTCGCCCGGCTCCGGGCGGACGGCGGCATCCGGATCGTCGGTCGTACCAAGGATCTCGTGATTCGGGGAGGTGGCCGTCTCGTGATTCGGGGCGGCGAGAACGTCCCGGTGGCCGAGGTCGAGGCGCTGCTCCTCCGACATCGGTCCGTGACCGAGGTGGCCGTCATCGGCATCCCCGACGATCGTCTGGGGGAACGGGCGTGCGCCGTGGCCACCGCCACCGATCCCGGCCTCACGCTGGCCGACCTCACGAGCGGGCTCGCCGAGGCCGGGATGGCGAAGCAGTACTGGCCGGAGCGGCTGGTGCTCGTGGACGAGATGCCCCGCACGCCCTCCGGCAAGATCCAGAAGTTCAAGCTCCGGGAGCAGCTCGCGCCGACGACCTGACCGATCACCAACCGAGCTCAGCGCGCTTGTAGGGACTCGAACCCCAAACCTTCTGATCCGTAGTCAGATGCTCTATCCAATTGAGCTACAAGCGCTGGAGGTCTACCACTGTAGACCGGATGGCGCCACCTGCCACGGGGTTTCGCCCGGGCACCACCCGAACCTCAGGCGGTGACCACGAACGTTGCCGTGGCGGTGACCACCTCTCCATCGGCAGATCGAGCGTCGACCGTGAGGGTGAATGTGCGACCGACGTTGGCCTCGTCGGTCGGCTCGATGAAGATGACGGTCCGGTCGGGGGTCAGCACGTCGCCACCGAAGCCGGGGATCCGCCACTCGCCGTCGGCGGCGTTGGCCGTGACGATCTCACAGACGATCGAGGTCCCCACCGCGATCTCGGCCGGGCAGTCGATCTCGATGGCCACGGCCACCACGGTGAAGACGTGCTCGGCGGAGATCGCCCGGCCGTCGGCCGTCGATCCGCTGACCGTGAGGGTGAAGCTCCGCCCGAGCATCTCGGCCGCGATCGGTTCGACGACGATCTCGGTCCGGCCGGTGCCGACGGTCAGTGGGGCGTCGCCGACCTGGAACGCCGGCAGCCGCCACGTGCCGGACGTGATGCCCGAGGTCAGGATGGTGCACGACGTCTCGCGATCCATCGCCACCTGGTCGGGGCAGTCGATCTCGATCGTCGGGTCGGCGTCTCCCGGCGAGACCGGTGCCGCCGGTGCAGTGGTGGTGGCCGACGCCGGATCGTCGCCGTCGACCGGCTCCGACATCTCCGAGCCGTCGTCGCCGCTGGCCACCTCATCGAGGGCTTCCTCGGCCGCGGTTCCGGCCGCAGCGGCGGCCGCTTCGGCTGCGGCCGCGGTGGCCGCTTCGGCGGCTTCCTCGGCGGCGTCGACCGCAGAGGCGACGTCGCCCTCCTCGGTCTCGGGGCCGAACGTCGAACCGGCCAGATCGCCGGTGGCGACCTCGCCACCGCCGTCGTCACCGTCGTCGCCGCCCCCGACCATGACCCAGCCGAGGCCCACGACGGCCAGCACCGCAGCGGCCACCCCGGCCCCGATGAGGGCGGCCATGGCGCCCCCGGTCGGCCGGCGCCGGGTGGCGGGCGACGGTGGCGCCTTGACCCAGTCGTCGATCACCGCCGTCGGAGCCGGGGCCGAAGCCTGCGGGCCGCCGGCCACGGCATCGGACGCAGAACCAGGGCCCCCGGCCACGGCATCGGACGCAGCACCGGGGCCGCCGGTGAGGGCATCGGATGCAGCGCCGGGGCCGCCGGCCATCCGTTCGGTTGCCGGCGCCCCGGAGAGGGCGGTGGTGCCCGGTGGCGGGGTCGAGGGCGAGACCGAGGGCGGGGCCGGATGCGAGGTCGGTGAGCCGGGCGTGTCGAGCGACGGGGCGCCGAGGCTGGGGAGGCCCTCGACCTCGGTGCCGAGGCAGGCCCGCAGCTCGTTGGCCAGGGCGGCGGCCGTCGGCTGCCGGTGGGCCGGGTCCTTGGCCAGGGCCCGTTCGATGACGGTGGCCACCTCGTCGGGCACCCCGAGGGGCCGTAGGTCGGGCGGGGCGGTGGTCACCAGCCGGTTGATCAGCAGCGCCATGTTGGCCTCCTCACCACGCCGCATGAACGGGGGAATCCCCGAGAGCAGGGTGTGGAGGGTCGAGCCGAGGGCGTAGACGTCGACGGCGGGGGCGCTGGCCACCCCGTCGAGCATCTCGGGGGCGGCGTGGGCCAGGGTGGCGGTGGTGGCCGTCGTGGCGGTCTCGTTGTCGAGCACGGCGGCGATCCCGAAGTCGGACAGCTTGGGGAAGCCGACCTCGTTGACCAGGATGTTGTCGGGCTTGATGTCGCGGTGGAGGACGCCCTGGTCGTGGGCGAACTGGACCGCCTCGGCGATCAGGATCAGGTAGCGGGTGGCCAGATCCCACGGCATCGGCCCGTCGCCGTCGATCCGGTCCCGGAGGGTGCCGCCGGTCGCCAGCTCCATGACGATGTAGCCTTCGCCGGCCTCGGTGTAGCCCGAGTCGTAGACGGGGACTATGTAGGGGTGGGCCCCGAGCCGGCCCATCGCCTGGCGCTCCCGGTCGAACCGGCGGCGCTCGTCGTCGTTGAGCCGGCCGGGGAGCAGCTTGATGGCGACGTGACGATCGTGCTCGGGGTCGGCGGCCCGGAACACGGCCCCGAATCCGCCCTGGCCGATCAGCTCGGCAGCCGAGTAGCCGGCGATCTCTCGAACCTTCTCAACCACCGAACAGGCCTCCGTCTCCCCGATGAGACTACCCGTGGCCGGCGGGCGCCTGGCCTCGGCCCTCAGCGGATCCGACAACGTCCCGGTGGGGGACCTACGCTTACACGACGCACGAGCGACGGCGGTGGTCGCGGCCCCGCCCCGCCGATCCGACCCCCCAGCCGAGGAGCACCGCCGTGACGACGATCGACGACCTCCCGTTCCACCTCAAGGGCAACTACGCCCCGGTGACCGACGAGCTCACCGCCACCGACCTGGAGGTCACCGGCTCGATTCCCCCCGAGCTGGAGGGCCGGTACCTCCGAAACGGCGCCAACCCGGTCACCGGTGAGAGCCTCCACTGGTTCTTCGGCGACGGCATGATCCACGGCGTTCGCCTGTCGGGTGGCCGGGCCGAGTGGTACCGCAATCGCTACGTCCGGACCCCGTCGATCGTCGAGCCCGGCACGGTCGCCGACGACGACCTGTTCGCCGCCGACAAGGCCGACTCGAAGGCCAACACCCACGTCGTGGCCCACGCCGGGCGGATCCTCTGCCTGGAGGAGGGCCACGTCCCCTACGAGATCTCGCCCGAGCTCGACACGGTCGGCCCCTACGACTTCGACGGGCGCCTCGGTGGCTCGTTCACCGCCCACCCCAAGATCTGCCCCGAGACGGGCGAGATGATCGGGTTCGGCTACGCCCTCGGCCCGCCCTACCTGACCTACCACCGGGTCTCGGCCGACGGTGCCCTGGTCCAGAGCGAGCCGATCGACCTGCCGGCGCCGGTGATGATGCACGACTTCAACGTGACCCGGGACCACGTCGTGTTCATGGACCTGCCGGTGGTGTTCGACCTCGACCGGGCGATGTCGGGCCAGATGCCCTTCGTGTTCCGTCCCGACAACGGCGCCCGCCTGGGCGTCATGCCCCGCACCGGGTCGGCCGCCGACCTGCGGTGGCTCGAGATCGACCCGTGCTACGTGTTCCACCCGGTCAACTCGTTCGAGGCCGGCGAAGCGGGCGCCGACGACCACCGGATCGTGATCGATGTCGCCCGCTACCCCCAGCTGTGGGCCGAGAACACCCGGTTCGACGACTCGGCCTCGCTGTGGCGGTGGGAGATCGACGTGACGGCCGGAACGGTCACCGAGACCCAGCTCGACGATCGCTCGATCGAGTTCGGCCGACTCCGGGATGACCGGGTGGCGCTCCCCTACCGCTACGGCTATGCCGTGGGAACCGGCGTGGGATCGGAGGCCGAGATCGTCAAGTACGACCTCACCTCGTCGAGTGCGACCAGCCACCGGTTCGCCGACGGCATCCGACCGGGCGAGATGGTCTTCACCCCGCGGGAGGGCGGTACCGCCGAGGACGATGGCTACCTCATGGGCTACGTCTATGACCGGGCGGCCGACGCCAGCTCGTTCATCATCCTCGACGCCGCCGACGTCGCCGCCGACCCGATCGCCACCGTGGCGCTCCCCCGACGGGTTCCGTTCGGATTTCACGGGAGTTGGGTCGCCGACTGACGCCCGACCGCCGATGAAAACCGCTACCGGCTAGCCTCCTTGTCCGTCCGCCGCGTGGGAACGGTGGGCAGCACGGAAGGGGGGCGACGGTGGACGTCGTGGCGGTGGACGAGCGCGGTCTCGATGACGCGCTGCTGGACGAATGGGATCGGCTGGCGGTGCGGTCGTCGCCCCCGAGCATCTACAACACCCCGACCTACACCTTGGCCAGTTGGCGCCACTTCGATCGGGCCAGCGACCTCATCGTCATGGTGGTGCGCGACGGCGGCCGGTTGGTCGGCCTCCTGCCCCTGCGGCTCCGCCGACGGCTCCGAGGAGCGGAGGTCCTCCTCGAAGCGGCCGCCACCGTCGAGGTCGATCGGGTCAGCCTCGTCGCCGAGCCGGGGGCCGAGTCACGGGTGTGGCGGGCCGTCCTCCCCCGGATCGCCGAACTGAAGTGGGACGCCTGGCACCTCGCCGAGCTGACCGAGGGTTCTCCGCTCCACGCCGAACTCGACCGTTGGTGCGATGAGCACGATCTGACCGTGGCCCACGAGCCGGCGGGCGACGGGCTGATCATCGACCTCCCCTCGTCCTGGGAGGAGTTCATCGCCGCCCACAAGTCGTTCCGGAAGCGGTTCAAGCGATTCGAGCGGGACGTCCCCGACTACGCCATCGACCGCTTCCGCACCCCCGAGACGATCCTGGACGGTCTGGCGATCTACCGGTCGATCCACGCCCAGAGCTGGAAGGCGGGTCGAATCGGGGTGTTCCGGACCGATCGCGTCACCGGATTCATCGAGCGCGTGATGCCGCAGTTGGCCGCCGAAGGCAGGACCACCGTGCGGGTCCTGCGGGCGGGCTGCGAGCCGCTGGCGGCGGACATCACCCACCGGCTCGGCCCGGTCGCCTACCTCCACTCAGCGGTGTACACCGAGGCAGCCGGCCACCATTCGCCGGGCACGATGTTCACCGGTCTCGTCCTCAACGAGCTCCGAGAGGAAGGAGCGACCCGCGCTGATCTCCTGACGGGCCACGCCGACTACCTCCGAGCCTGGGCCTCGGAGATCGTGCCGTCGTCGAACGTCGTGGTTGCCCGCCAAGGGGTGAAACGGTCGATGGTGGCCGGCGCTCGCACTGCCGCCACGATGGCCCGCTCCGGCCGACGCTCGATCGTCAGAGCGATCGAGCATCGCCTGACCACCCGGGCCGATGGGTGAATCCACTCCTTCCTCCCGCCGCCGTTGAGAGGGTTAACCTACGAGGTCACGAACCAAGGCGTTCGCGGGACGCAGTACGGTTTGTTCGCGGCTGGGACCGAGCGCACAGGGCGGGGAGGGCAGATGTGGATTGGGTAGTTGCTTCGCCGTATTTCGAGACCCCCGACGACCGGTGGATCTCCGATGCCGTGCCCGACCGGGGCCATTCCTTCAGGTTGGTCCCCCGCGTCGGCGAGGACCGCAACTGGCACCTGGCGGCTCCCCGGGCCGGCGTGAAGGAATGGGCCGATCGGGTCCGCCAGGCAAACCACGCCTTCGCCCACCGCGACTGTGGGGCCATCACGGTCTTCCCCCAGCTGTCGGCGGCGTGCGGCCTGTTGAAGTTGGCCCGGCGGGATGACCGCCCGCTCGTGTCGTGGATGTTCAACACCGAGGGCTTGACCGGACCCAAGCGGATGGTGGCCAGTCGATCCCTGAGCCAGGTCGATCGGTTCGTGGTCCACTCCCATCGGGAGATCGACGTCTACGCCCGCCGGCTCCGGCTCCCGGTCGGCCGGTTCGAGTTCGTCCCCTTCCAGTACGGAGCGACGGTCGAAACCGAACCCCCAGTCGGGCAGGACGAGCCCTACGTGTTCGCCACCGGCTCCGGCTACCGCGACTACGAGACGTTCTTCACCGCGGTGTCCAAGCTCGGCCTCCGGACCTTGGTCCTGGCGTCGGACCGGGTGCTGGAGGGTCTCACGGTGCCGACCAACGTGACGATCCTCGACCAGCTCCCCCGGCCCGAGATCCGTCGATTGGTCCGTCACGCCCGGGTCAACGTGATCCCCCTCACCGATCAGGCGATCGCCCCCGGGCTGGTCACCATCGTCGAGACGTTCCGTCACGGCCGGGCGGTGGTCATCACCCGCCGGCCCGGGCTCGAGGACTACGCCTTCGAGGACTCGACCGCGCTGCAGTGCGAGCTGTTCGACGCCAAGTCGATGGCCGAGGCGATCGACGCCATGTGGTCCGACGACCAGCTCCGACACCGGCTGGACGCCGATGCCGAGGCGTTCGCCGTTCGGCATTGCACCGACGAAGCGGTCGGCGAGCGGCTGATCGAGATCCTCGACGATCTCAGCTGACGCCCGACCAGGTCCGACCCCGACGAGCGGTCCCGGTCAGGCCCACCGGGACATGTCGGCGATCCGAGGAGCGTGGAGCGACTCCGGTCTGCGGAGCAGCAACAGCTTCATCATCCCCACCACCGCCATCCACCCGCCGAAGAACACGTCCTCCGAGAGGGCCATGAACAGCTGGGCGAAGAGCACGGCCACCACCCACAGCCCGAGATCGGGGTCGACCCGCAGGGCTCGCCAACCCTTGGCGAACGTCGTCAGCCACAGCACCGTGAAGATCGCCAGCCCCACCAGGCCCACCTGGAGGGCCAGGTCCAGCGGACCGTTGTGGGCGTGGGAGTTCTTGAACCCCACCTGGCGCCAGATCTCGGCGGTCTCGGGGGAGACGTTGTCGCGGTAGAAGAGGGCACCGAGGCCATACCCGAACAGTGGGCGGCGTTCGATGGCGTCGATCGACGCCTCCCAGATGTAGGTCCGGCCGGAGAACGTGGTCTCCTTGCCGTAGGCGCTGGTGATGGTGGCGATCGACATGATCACCCCGATGACCAGCACCACGAAACCGGCGACCGACGAGGCGAAGAAGATCGTGCTCGTCCGCAGGTCTTCCTGGCTCTGGTAGATCCGGAGCCACACGTAGGCGACGACGATCAGCACCCCGGCCGAGACGCCGGTCGCCGACTGGGAACCGACGAGGAGGATGCCGATCAGGCCCAACGTGCCGACCTTGGCGAGGAGGGACCGGTCGAAGATGAGGACGCTGGCGATCCCGAACACGAGGAATGGCGACAGCTTGTTCTTGTGGGTGAACAGACCGTGCCACCCCGGGTAGTCGGGGACGTAGATGTCGTCGCTGAGGTGGACCCGGGTCTCGGGGAACACGGCGAGCGCGGCGAACGTGACGACGATCGTCAACCGGACCGACCACACCACGGCGTCGCCGACGTCCCGTAGGGGGAGGAGCCCGGCGGCCAGGATCACCGCGAAGATGGCCGGCATCAGGGCCCGGATCACCACCGACGAGGCGAAGGGGTCGACCGTCCACATGAACGACACCGTGGCCAGGGTGCACATGGCCAGCACCGAGATCGACACCGGGAACTGCATCACCAGCGAGCGGGGGGCGAGGATCGCCGCTCCCATGACCGGCAAGAGCGACAGCAACCCGACCGACGTGGGGAGGAACAGCGCCGCCACCGCCCCGAAGGACCACATGAGCCCGAGGACGATCGAGATCTGGCAGGCCAACGTTCCCAGCGGACCCATCCGGTGGCCCTGAGGGTCGAACGACCGTGTGACCGACCTCGATTGAGACTGCCGCTCGGTGACCTCAAGCACGGCTGCGAGCCTACCTACCGGTGGCCGACGCCCCGCAGCGGGGCCAGCGCGGCCGTCAACCTGCGGAGGAACTCCTCGCTCGAGTGGTGCCGGAGGAGGTGGGCCCGGGCCCGGCGGGCCCGATCGGCCGCCGCCTCGGGATCGGCGCCGATCTCCTTGAGCGCCTGGCGGATGTCGGACGGCGAGCCGGCGCCCACACCGAGGATCAGGTCGTCGTCGACCATGCCCTGGATCATGCCGGGCGAGGTGGTCATCACGACCGGGCACTCGCAGGCGATCGCTTCGAACAGGGCGGTCAGGCCGGCGACCGACCGGTCGGTCAGGAGCGGGATGACCAGCGCATCGGCCTCCTGATACAGCGAGCGGAGGTCGGCGAAGGAGTAGTGCCGGAACTCCATGGTGGGCGGCACCGGATCGGGCACCCGGTAGCGGGTGCGGTCGGTGAAGTTGGGCGAGACGAAGCAGACCTTGGCCTCGGCATCGAGCCCCTCGAGGGCGGTGGCCAGCGTGTCGTAGTCGCGCTGTTCGGTTCCCGAACCGGCGACCAGCATCGTTTCCCGCCGGGGCCGGGCTTGGGTCGGGGGACGGAAGAAGTCGCAATCGGTCGTGTACCCGATCGATGTGACCGAGCTGACCAGGCGCCCGTAGGACCGGCGGACCTCATCCCGTTGCTCGTCGCGGGTGACCATGATCGCCAGCCGCTTGCGGAACAGCAGGGCGGCCAGCCAGCCCAACGCCACCGTTCGGGGCTTCATCGGCTCGGCGAACGCGAGGCACAACGCCACCTTCCGCCGCCGGACGGCAGCGGCGAAGGCGACGGCGAGGCCGCTGTCGCTGCCGGTCGACATGACCCCGTCGCCATCGACGAGGCGGGCCGCCAGGCCTCGGGCTGCCGCCCAGTGGTGAGGCATGCCGTAGACCCGGGCCAGGAGCCGATCGATCCACCGCACCTCGGTAGGGTCGGGGTTGACCAGCTCACCGTTCAGGTCGTCGGCCACCGCCAGCAACAGGTGCCGGGGCATGCGGTCGGCGTCGCCCTCGGTGATGAACTGGTCGAAGTCGACCGGGCTGCTTGCCACGACGTACCACACGGCTGGCGACCCTCCCTGCCCGGCCTGTGCGCGATTCGCTGAGTCTACTTGCCGGTCGTCGCCCCTAGACCGGGGCCGCTCTGGGCAGACTCACCACCATCGAGCCGCCAGCGCCGCCATCGAGGGGGTCGATGGCGGAATCGGGCCCGCCCGCCGACACACTCCGATGGCGTGACCATGGCACCCGGTGACCCCCCCACCCCCGACGCTCCGACGACCGTCTGCGTCTACGTCTGCACCTACCGCCGCAACGAGCCGCTCGGCTTGATGCTCGATTCGCTGGAGGTCGCCGCCGAGCGGGCCCAAAGCGATGCCCGGCTCGGGGTGGTGGTGATCGACGACAATCCCGACCGCTCGGCCCGCATCGTGGTCGACACCTCGACCCGACAGTTCCCGCTCGGCCTGCACTATCGATGGACCGGGTCGGGCAACATCGCCACCGCCCGGAACGCCGGCCTGGAAGAGGCGATGGCCCGGGCCGACTGGGTGGCGATGGTCGACGACGACCAGATCGTCGTCCCCGAATGGCTGACCGAGTTGCTTCGCATCCAGCGGGAGCAGGGGGCCGACGCGGTCACCGCGCCGGTCTACGCCCGGTTCGACGACGACGCTCCGGGCTGGCTTCGCGACCAGCCGTTCGCCGACCTGTGGTGCACCCCGGCCAAACCGGACGGGGCCGCGGTCACCGACCTGCAGACGGCCAACTCGCTCATCTCGACGGCGTTTCTCCGCGACCACCCCGACGTGCGGTTCACCACCGAGCTGGGCCGGACCGGGGGTGAGGACATGGTCTTCTACCGGGCCGCCCTCGACGCCGGCCTGAAGGCCCACTACAGCCACCACGCCGTCAACTGGGAGCTCGAGCCACCGGAGCGGGCGACCTACCGCTACCAGCTCCACCGCAACCTCTGGCACGGCAACACCGAGGCGGTGACCAACCTCCGGGCCGGGCGGGACGGTCGGGTCCGGCTGTTGGCCCGAGCGGTCAAGCGAGGGGTGGAGGCCGTGTCCCGTCCGGTCCGCCGAGTGGCCAACGGGGAGCCGGCCGAGCTGCGGTTCGCCGCCGCGTACTCGCTGCAATCGGTCGGGATGGTGTTGGGAACGGCCGGGATCGAGCTGCGCCACCCGTGACGGTCGGGCTGGGTCCGGGTCCTTCCCCGTCGGCGGTGTCGCTCCTGGTCGGAGGGCGAACCATCCCGATTGGCTGGGTCCAGCGCGGAGATCCGACTAGCGTTTTGTCTCAGCGCGGCATCCCTTCTCCCCGAAGCCGTCCCCGGCGGCGGGGCGTCGTCGGCGCGTACGGTCCGGCTCGCTCAGAAGGTCTCTCCCCATGCTCTACGCCCTGATCGTCGTTCTCCTCCTGGCCGTCGCCCTCGCCGGCCTGTTGGTCATGACCCGGACCTCGGCTGCCGAGTTCCGGGCCCAGGCCGACGCTCGGGAGGAGACGCTGATCGGCGAGCGCGACGAGCTCCGCCAAACGGTGGCCACCCTGGAACGGGAGGTGACGACCGCCCGGAACGACCAGGCCGAGGTCGAGAAGCGAGCCGAGCGACAGGCCGAACAGCACGCGGCTCGGACCGCAGCCCTCGAGGGGGATCTGGCGGCGGCGTCGGAGACCGAGGCGGCATTGCAGCAGCGGGTCGACGGCCAGTCGGCCGAGATCAAGGCCCTCGTGGCCGACAACAACGCCCTCCACGATCGAGCTGCGGCGGCCGACGAGGCCCGCCGGGCGGCCGAGGCGGCGGCCACCGAGGCTGCCGCCCGGTACTCGGGGGTGCCGGTGGAGGCGATCGGCGCTGCCGGCGGCGTCCCGGCCGACACCTTGTGGACCCTGGAACTGGCCCGTAGCGAGCGGACCTGGCGGACCAGCGTGGCGGTCGACCCGACCGTGGCCGAGGGTCCCTTCGCCACGACCGACGACCCGGCCCGGCTGGCGGTCGAGGTCGAGGCGGCGGCGTTGCGGGAGAACGTCGGTGCCTTCGTGGCCATCGACTGGCGCCTCCCACCGGTCGATGATCCGGCCCGTCGTCACCTGGTCGTCCGTGTCGCCCAGGAGCTGCTCGAGGCGGCGGCCCGCAACCCCCAGCCGCTCCGGTTGGTGGCCGAGGAGGTCGACGGCGGGGCCGAGGAGGCCGACGGCGAGACGCCGAGCGACAAGCCGAGCGGCCGGAGCAAGAAGGGTGGCGGGCGGTCCGGCACCAAGAAGGCAACCAAGAAGGCGTCGGCCGATGCCGATGGCCCTCGGATCCAACTGCGGCTCGAGCCGGCCGACGACAACGCCGAGGCCGACGTCGGAACGCTCTCGGTCGACAGGCTCGACGGGCTCGACACCGAGCTGGTCGATCTCCGCTCGGAGGACGGCCTGGTCGTGACCGTGAAGGGCGACTCCTAGGTTCCCGGTGTCGTCCCGTCGGGAGGAGAACGCCCGCCGAACCCGGGCCGAGATCGTCGCCGCCGCCACGACGTTGTTCGGCACCAAGGGGTTCCGTGACGTCTCGATCGGTGACATCTGCTCGGCCGTCGGCCTCAGCCGGGGTGGCTTCTACCACCACTTCGACAGCCGGGAGGCGTGCTTCGAGGCGGTGTGGATCAGCCTCCAGGACGAGTGGGCGGCCCACAGCGTCGCCTCGTCGGCCGCGGCCGAGGTGACCGACATCGACGTCTGGGAGTTCGTGGCCCGATCGTTCCGGGAGCTGTTCGCCTACTGGGCGGAGCCGATTCGTCGCCAGATCAACCTCTACGATCCGCTGCCGGCGCTCGGCTGGGAGCGCTGCCAGGAGCTGACCGAGGCCAACGGCATCGCCCAGGTGGCCGAGATGCTCGCCGCGTTGGAGCGGCGGGCCGATCCGATGACGGCTCGGCTGGTCTACGCCGCCATCGCCCACGCCACCTTCCATGTGGGGAGTCTGGGCTGTCCCGACGACCTGAGCCGGGAGGCGGCCGCCGGCCTCGTCGACCTGATCCGGGATCTCGATCCATCCGACGATTGACACCCTTGACCATCGGCGCGATGGTTACCGACAAGGTGTCGGTCAACGGAGGGGGACGGTGGGATGGCGGCATCGCGAGAGCCGAGCAAAGGGCGGAAGCCGAGCGATCGGCCGGGACGGGGCAGACAGGGAGGATGGGGCAAGCGACGGGTGTTGGCCGTCGCCGGACTCGCCGTCGGGCTGCTCATCGTCCTCGGGGTGGTGACGGTGGGCCTGCCCCTGCTCCGATTCTGGCTGCAGATCCGACCGATCGATCACACGGTGGCCCATGGCGACGACTGTCTCGCCGACCGGCAGGGCGAGAACTTCCGCTGCTGGGACCTGTACGTCCCGCCCGCAGCGGCCGACGAGCGGGTGCCGCTGGTGATCGACATCCACGGCTTCCTCAACCGTCCCGGCACCCAGCGTGACTACTCGGAGTTCGACGAGTTGGCGGCCGAGGAGGGGTTCATCGTCGCCTGGCCCTACGGGATCCGGTGGTCGTGGAATGGCGGTGGTGATCCGTGGCCGGCCGAGCGGGAGATCGACGAACGGCCCGGAATCGGTTGCTGCGGCTACGCCCTCAACGAGGGTCTCGACGACGTGACCTTCATCCGGTCCATGATCGAGGAGCTGATCGCCACCCGGCCGGTCGACCCCGATCGGGTCTACCTCTCCGGATTCTCCACCGGGTGCTTCCTGGCCCAACGGGTGGCGGTCGAAGCGAGTGACGTGGTGGCCGGCGTCGCCTGCATGAGCGGGTTCCTTCTCGTCGACCCGCCGCCCGACTACGACCCGATCCCGATCATCACCTTCAACGGGACCGACGACGACGTCGCCCCGTACGGAGCCGACTACTGGCCAGGAGCGGAGGCCAACTTCGAACGGTGGCGAACCCTGAACCGCTGCCGAGACACCGGGGTCGAGGTGTGGCGGGACGGCGACCACGATCGGGTCGAGAGCACCGACTGCGCCAATGGGGCGACCGTGGCCTTGGTGACCCTCACCGGGATCGGGCACGTCGTCTACGAGGGCCACGATGACCTGTCGGTCGACACGACACGCATGGCCTGGGAGTTCCTCAGCGGCGTCTGACGACGGCCCGTATCCTGCCGGGTGTGACGGCGCAGCGATCTCCGGTCCTGGTGGTGTCGATCGACGGGCTGGCTCCCCGCCACATCACCCGCACCACCATGCCGGCCCTGACGACGCTGGCCCTCGAGGGCGGATCGTGCTTCACCGCCCGGACGGTGACACCGTCGTGGACTCTCCCGATCCACGCCTCGATGCTGCGGGGCGTCGACCCCGCCCGGCACGGCCTGGTCGACAACACCCCGGCCCCGTTGACGACCGACGCCCCCACGTTCCTCAAGGTCGGCCGGGACGGCGGACGATCGACGGCGATGTTCGTCAACTGGCTCCCCCTCGACGGGCTCGTGGAGCGGGACGCAGTCGACCTGCGATTCGTGATCGACGGCGGGTACGGCCCCGACGACGATCGCCGCTCGGTCGACGGCGCGGTCCGGGCGCTGGCCGACGGCGTCCACGATCTCGTCTTCGTCTACCTGTCACGGCCCGACGTCGACGGCCACGCCCACGGCTGGGACAGTCCCGAGTACGTGGCGGCGGCAACCCGATCCGACGCCCAGCTGGGCCGGCTCCTCGACGCGATCGGCCCCGACGTCTCCGTCGTGGCGTCGACCGATCACGGCGGCCTTGGCACCGATCACGGTCAGGCGATCCCCGAGGTGCTGGAGACCTTCGTCGTCGTGCGGGCTCCCGGTGTGGTGCGACCGGCCTCGGGATGGCCGACGACGGGCCCACTCGACCTCGCCCCGACGATCGCCGAGCTGTGCGGCGTGGCCCCCGATCCCCGCTGGGAGGGGACGTCGCTCCTCGGCCGGGAGGAGTCGCTGGTCGACGTGCTGCTCGAGCTCGTGGCGGCCGGGGCTCACGAGGCCTACGGCGAGAACGTCAGCCTGCTCGACCACTCGCTGCAGTCGGCGGCGCTGGCGCTGGCCGATGGGGCGGGCGACGAGCTGGTGGTGGCCGGTCTGTTGCATGATGTCGGCCATCTGCTCGGCCGGGCCGGCCGGTGGGGTCTGCCCGACCATGCCGAGGTGGCGGCCCGCGCCCTGCAGCCGCTGCTGGCTCCGGCCATCGTCGAACCGATCCGACGGCACGTCGAGGCCAAGCGGTATCGGGTCGCCGTCGACCCCGCCTATCACGAGCACCTCAGCCACGCCTCCCGGATGTCGTTGCTCGACCAGGGCGGGCCGCTGACACCGACCGAGGTCGACACGTTCGCCGCCAACCCGTTCGCCGCCGAGGCGCTGCGGCTCCGGGCCTACGACGACGATGGCAAGGTGGAGGGGCTGTCGATCCCTCCGCTCGAGTCCCATCGGGGCCGGCTGGCGGCCGTCCTGACTGCCGGCCGACCGATCGAGCCAGCGTGGGCCCGGGACGCCTGCCGGTGCGACGAGTGCCGGGACCCGGGTAACGACCAGCACCTGGTCGACGCCACCGCACTGGCCGGCTGGACCGTCGTCCGCACCGACCGCGACGACGGGGCGATGCGGGTGACCCTCCACCACCGCTCGGGCGACCGCCATGTGTGCCTGATCCCGACCACCCCACCCGACGATCTGGCGATCGAGCCGTGGCCGGCGGCGTTCGCCGAGCGGATCCGGGCCGAGGCCGACCGATGGCCCGGGGATCGCCTCCGGTTCGTCGACCGGGTAGCGACCCGGGGGCTCGCCCTGGTGGGCGACTGCGGCACCGTCCCCGGCACCGTGCTGGAGGTGGGCCGGGCGATCGGCTTCGTCCGGGAGACCAACTACGGGACCCTGTTCGACGTGGTCGCCGAGCCCGACCCGATCAACCTCGCCTACACCCCCCTCGGGTTGCCGGCCCACACCGACAACCCGTATCGGGTGCCGTGTCCGACCGTGCAGCTCCTCCATTGCCTGACGGCGGCGGCCGAAGGCGGTGCGAGCCGGTTCGTCGACGGGTTCGCCGTGGCCGACCGGCTCCGGGCCGAGGACCCGGCGGCGTTCGAGACGCTGGCCACGACCGAGGTCCGGTTCCGCTACCACGGCGCCGGGGTCGACCTTCGGGCCCGGCGGCCCCTCATCGAGCTCGATGGCGACGGCCGGGTTCGGGCGATCACGGTCAACAACCGGTCGATGGAGGCCTTGCCCCCGGGGCGGTCCGATGCCGGCCGGTTCTACGCCGCCTACCGGGCACTCGTCGCCCTCCTCGATCGAGATCAGCACGCGGTGGAGCTCACGCTCCGGCCGGGCGAGCTGGTGGCCTTCGACAACCGGCGGGTGCTCCACGGCCGTCGGGCGTTCCCTGCCACCGAGCGCCGCCATCTCCAGGGCTGCTACGTCGATATCGACGCCGTCCGCTCGGCGGCCCAGGCCGCCCGCTGACGTCGGCCGACGCGACCTCAGCTCTCGGCGGCGCCGATCGCCCGATCGGGTTCGGGCACGCTCGGGGTCCGGACGAGGCGCACGATCTCGGTCACGGCGAGCACGACGAAGAATTGGGCGACGCTCATCCCGGCCATCGTCGCCCCACCGGCGGTGCCGTAGTGGAAGCTGATCGTGAGGCCGAGCACCACGGCCACCGCGCCGAAGAGCGCCGAGACGACCATCATCACCGGAATGCGTTTCGAGACCAGGGAGGCGGTGGCCGGCGGACCGACCAGGAGCCCGAAGACGAGGAGGGTGCCCACCGCCCGGAAGCTCGCCACGATGCTGAGGGCGAGGAGCACCATCATCGCCAGGTGGGCCAGGCGGGGGTGCATCCCGAGACTCTGGGCCTTGTCCTCGTTGAAGGTCAGGGCGAGGAAGGGCCGGTGGAGCACCGCGGCGACGACAACGACGATGACGGTGGCGACGAGCTGACCGTTGATGTCGTCCCGGGTGACGCCGAGGATGTCGCCGAACAGGAGCGAGGTGACCTCGGTGGCGAAGGACCGGGCCTTCGACACGATGACGATCCCGAGCGACAACATCCCGACGAACAGCAGACCGATGCCGGTGTCCTCCCGGATGGCCGCCCGCGACGAGACCAGGGAGACGAGGCCGGCCATGACGGCGGCCGCCACCAGCGCCCCACCGATCGGGCTGAAGCCCCACAGCACGGCCATGGCGATCCCGGGGATGACCCCGTGGGCCAGCGCGTCGCCGAGGAAGGCGAGTCCCCGCAGCACGACCCAGGTGCCGATGACCGACGTGGCGACGACGGCCAACAACCCGGCCACCAGGGCCCGCTGCATGAACATCGGCTCGAATGCCTCTAGCACCACGTCACCCTACCGGCCGCCTCGAAACCTGGAATGAGTCTCGATACCGTGGCACGATGCCCCGAGCGCTCCACATCGACGAGCTGAGCGTCGGCTACGGCAACGTCGTCGCCCTCGACGGTGTCACCGCCGAGATCCCGGCCGGCGCCTCGGTGGCGGTGATCGGCCCCAACGGGTCGGGCAAGTCGACGCTGCTGAAGGCGGTGGCCGGCATCCTCCGCCCGGCGTCGGGTCGGATCGAGCTCGCAGGCGGCTCGGTTTCGATCGTGCTCCAGGCGACCGGTGTCGATCGGAGCGTCCCGCTCACCGTTCGGGACACGGTGGCCATGGCCCGCTTCGCCGGCCTGGGGCTCCTCCGTCGGTTTCGAGCCAGTGATCGGCAAGCGGTCGATTCGGCGTTGCAGCGTCTGGAGTTGGCCGACCTGAGCGATCGCCAGATCCACCACCTGTCGGGCGGTCAGCGCCAGCGGACGTTCGTCGCCCAGGGGATCGCCCAAGAGGCGGACATCATCCTGCTCGACGAGCCGCTGACCGGGCTCGACGTCGTGTCCCAGGCGGTCATCAACGATGCCCTGGACGACGAGCGTGTCGCGGGGCGGACGACGGTCATGACGACCCACAGCTTCGCCGAGGCCGAGCGGTGCGACCTCGTCATGCTGCTGGCGACCCGATGCATCGCCTTCGGCCCGCCGGCATCCGTGCTCAGCGAAGCGAACTTGCGGGAAGCGTTCGGCGGTCGGTTCATCCAGGTCGGCTCGACGCTGGTGCTCGACGACCCGCATCACACCCACGATCACGCCCACTGACCTCCTACCTCCGGCCCATCCCCGGGTGGGCGAGCTCCACCGAGCGGGTCGGGCGGCGACGTCTTGCATCGATCGCCACCGCCTCGACCCGCTCGGCAGCTGCGCCAGCTGCGCCTGAGCGGGGACCGGGTGCTCAGGTCAGCGCAGCGCTGATCCGGGTGGCATTGGTGCGCACCATGTCGACGTAGGTGGCTCCGTCGGAGCCGGCCTCCCCCAGGGACTCGGTGTAGAGCTGGACGACCTCGACATCGCCGACCTCGGCGGCCAGGGTGTCGGCCAGCTCGGTCGACGCTGAGGTGTCGGCGAAGATCGCCGGAACGCCTTCGTCCTCGAGTACCTCGGCCAACTCGGCGAGGTCACCGGCGCTCACGCTCTCCAACGTCGAACCGCTGGGGACGACGGCGCCGACGACCTCGAAGCCGTAGCGGTCGGCGAAGTAGCCGAACACCTCGTGGTTGGTGATGAGGACGCGGCCGTCTTCGGGGATCGTGGCGATGAGCCCCTCGACCTCGGCGTCGAGCGCTTCCAGCTCGGCGACGTAGGCATCGGCCGACGCGTTGAGCGCTTCGTCGTCGAGACCGCTCACCTCGGCTTCGAGGAAGGCTGCGATGCCCTCCACTGCGTCGGCCATGCGAGCCGGGTCGGTGAAGAAGTGGGGGTCGGCCCCATCGTGATCGTGGCCGTGGTCGTGGTCGTCCTCGGCGTGCTCCTCGTCGGAATGCTCCTCGTCGGAATGCTCCTCATCCGAGTGCTCCTCATCCGAGTGCTCCTCCTCCGATCCGAGTGATCGTGCTCCTCATCCGAGTGCTCCTCATCCGAGTGCTCCTCATCCGAGTGCTCCTCGTCCGAGTGATCCGAGTGCTCCTCATCCGAGTGCTCCTCGTCGGAGTGATCGTGCTCCTCATCCGAGTGCTCCTCGTCGGAGTGCTCCTCATCCGAGTGATCCGAGTGCTCCTCGTCGGAATGGTGGTCGTGACCACCGGCTCCGAACTCGATGGTGGAGACGGCGTCGATGGCCTCGTAGGTCGGGACACCCTCGTCGCCGGCCGAGTCGATCACATCGACCAGGCCTTCCTCGAAGTTCTCGCCGTTGACGATGAGCGCATCGGCTGCCAGGAGCTGGTCGACCTCCTGGGCCGACGCCTGGAAGTCGTGGGGATCGGCCCCGACGGGCATGATCGTGATCACCTCGGCCTGGTCACCGACGATCTCGCCGACGACGTCACCGAGGATGTTGGTGGTCACGACGATCGTCGGGCGATCCCCGTCAGCGCCGCTGGCGGCGCCGGTCGCATCACTGTCACCGGTGGCCTCGGCGTCGTCGTCGCCCGAGCCACAACTCGCCAAGACGAGGGCAGCGATGGCGACGAGGTAGGTCAACCGTCGCCAGATCCGGAGAATCATGGCTTGCTCCTAGGAATGATTACCAATACTGGCCAGCAGCAGAGTAGCCGGACACCGTTCGCCGGGCAACGCGCCCCCGACCTTCGACAGGGGTGCGCCTCCATTCGCCAAGCTGAGCCATCCTGGGCTCAGGAGCAGGCGGCGCAGGTCCCGAGCACGTCGAGCCGATGCGTGCTCGGTTGGAATCCACGGTCGCCGAGCGCCGAGACGAGGCTCGCCTCGAGGTTCTGCTCAGACCCGCTGGCCAGGGTGAAATCGTCGACGGCACCACACTCCACGCAGATGGTGTGGTGATGGTGACCGATGATGTCCTCGGACAGCTCGAAGCGCGTCAGCTCGTCGGTTCCGAGCACCCGCTGGACGACCATCACCGATTCGAGGTCGGCCATGTTGCG
Organism: Acidimicrobiales bacterium; assembly: GCA_965262175.1. Classification (GTDB taxonomy): domain Bacteria; phylum Actinomycetota; class Acidimicrobiia; order Acidimicrobiales; family SZUA-35; genus CADEDH01. The sequence goes on from CBDHES010000002.1 coordinate 1,765,841, forward strand.
GTAGAGAGAGCTCTGGGTCAGGCGGGGCCGGGCCTCGAGCAGTTCGGCGATGGTCGCCGGCCGAGCCAGATGGCCCAACAGCTCGACGAGCTCGCGTCGCCCCGTCGTGTAGCGCTGGCCGGCACCCCGAAGCCGGGCCGCGACCAGCTCGTGGGTGTCGACGGCTCCGCTACCCATGGCGTCATCGTACCCATCGACCTGCGACCCCGGTGTCGGTGCGGGGTGCTCGGCGCGGGCCGGGCGATCCTCAGCCGGCTGGTTCGAGGGCAAGGTCGACACCGGTGATCGCGTGGGTGATCCGACGGGCCGTTCGGGGCGCACCCCACAGGTTCCCGGCCGCCGGGCCGAGTGTGAGGGTGGCGAGCCGTCCCGTCACGTACACCGGATGCGACCCCAGACGAAGGTCGGACTCGGTGACGGGTAGCCCTTCGACGAGGGGGAGGTCGGCGACCAGGCTGCCGAGGCATCGAAGCGCGCCGAGGTCGGGTGTGGTGCCGGTGGCGAGCCAGACACGGTCAGCGAGCAGGGTGCTCTGGTCGCCGAGCGCCAAGACGGCGACACCCTCGCCATCGACGTCGGCGGCCCGCACGCCACACCCGTCATGGATCGCCAGATCATCGGCTTCCGCCGCGGCATCCAGGCGTCGACGCAACCACGGGGGGATCGTCCCACCTCCACGAGCCTCGACGGCTCGGCGATAGCGACGCTGGGGATCCGGCTCGGCGTCGAATGCTCGGAGGTATTTCGGTCCGAGCCAACCGGGGTCGGTGTCGAACCCGCGGGTCTCGACGGGTCGACGGGTCACCAGGTGCACGTCGGCGCCACGAGCGGCCGCCCCGCAAGCCAGGTGAGCGGCGGTCATCCCGCCCCCGAGAATGACGACCCGCTCACCGTCCAGATCGGGGAACGAGCGGAGGTCGACGTCGTTCCCGTGCTCGAACAGCCCCGGACGGTTTCCGAGGAGAGGCCAAACCCACTCCGGGATCCGTCGCCGGTGAGGGTTCCCCGCCACGACGAGGTGTTCGGCCCGGATCATTTCCCGATCGGTCTCGATCCGGACACCTCGCGGCGAGGACGTGATGGCCTGCACCTCGGAGGCGATCGGCGCGTCGAGGCCCGCTTCGACGATGAGTTCGGCACAGAACGAGGCGAACGCCTCAGCGGTCGGCGGGTCGTAGGGCAGCCCCGAACGCGACAGCTTGTGGGCCGTCACGTGCTCGGCCAGGGCCGAGGGCTCAGAGGCCGGGTGGTGGACGATCGGCGACCGCAGCACCGTGATCTCGGCCCGAGCCAGCTGATCGTGCCACCCGCGGAGCCAGGCCCCGTTCCGGTCGAGCACCGCCAGCCTCAACCCCGGTTCCGCCTCCAGCAGGTGGAGCGCTGCGGCGAGGCCGTGGGGTCCAGACCCGAGGACGCACACCTCGGCGTCGATCTCCGGTCGTTGGGCGTCCACGACCGCACCCTAGCAGGAATGGGAATTGTTCTTAAAGGTCAGTGCTCGTCGTAGTGGTCGCCGTGGAGCGCGTGGCGATGCCCATCGTGGAGGTAGTCGACGTGATCGCCGTGGGGGATGGCCTCGTGACCACATCCGTCACCGTGGACGTGATCCCCGTGGTCTTCGGCGACGGCATGGGTGAGCTCGCACTCGTCCCAGTGGCCCTCGTGGGAACGGTGAACGTGCCCGTCGTGGAGGTAGTCGGTGTGGTCGCCGTGGGTGACGCTGGCGTGACCGCAGTCGGGCCCGTGGGTGTGGGGGTGGTCGGTATGGGTGGTGCAGGTGCTCATCGTTGCTTCCTCTCGTTGGCGTGCTCGATCGCATCGAGCGCGATGTGGATGACGTGGTGATCGGCGATCGAGTAGGCCATCTCCCGGCCCCGTCGCCTCCCGGTGAGCACACCGGCCTGGCGAAGGATCCGGAGGTGTTGGGAAACGAGCGGTTGGCTGACGTCGAGCGCGTCGGCGAGGTCGTGCACGCATCGCTCCTCGTGCTGGACCTCCAGAACGATCGCCAACCGCAGGGGGTGGGCGAACGCCTTGAGGAGCTCGGCGGCAGCCTCGATCTCCGTCATATGAACATATGCTAATAATCTAATGAGTTATCGGCAACGTGCCGTCGATCCTGAAGGCAAGCCGGGCCGAAGCCGACGGCTGACCGGGCAGCTCAGATACCGGGATCGACGGCGGTGAGCTCGATCGACAGGTCCCACAGCCGGGCGGCGGTCGCCGGGTCCTTGCTGGCAGGGCTCGCCTCGACGATGGTGGCCGGACCGCGGAGCTCGCGGAAGCCGCCGGGCCCGAGGTAGAGCCCGCCCTCGACCTCGGTATGGGTGGCGGCGGCCAAGGTCGGCCACGCCCCCTGAGCCGCCGAGTTGAACAGCAGGCTGGCGATCGGGGTGACGAGGCGAGTGAGCCGGGCCATGTTGCGGGCGAGGTCGGTGGCGGCCAACCCGGGATGGGCGGCGACGGCGATCGTGGTCGCCGCTCCCCGATCCAGCCGACGATCGAGCTCGTGGGTGAACAGGAGGTTGGCCAGCTTGCTCTGGCCGTACCGGTCCCACGGCGAGTACGACGCCGTGCCGTCGAGGTCATCGAAGAAGATCGAACCGTTCCGGTGGGCGATGCTCGAGACCGTCACCACCCGGGCCCCGGGAGTGGCCTGGAGCCGCGGGAGGAGCAGCCCGGTGAGGGCGAAGTGGCCGAGGTGGTTGACGCCGAGCTGCGCCTCGAAGCCGTCGACCGTGATCGTCCGGGGCGTCGCCATGATCCCGGCGTTGTTGATCAGACCGTCGAGCCGAGCCTCCCGGCCAACGACCTCGGCTGCGGCCCGGACCGACCCGAGGTCGCCCAGGTCGAGCGCCACCACCTCGACGGCGGCCTCGGGGTGGTCGGCGACGATGCGGGCGACGGCGGCCCGACCACGGTCGACCCCACGGCAGCCGAGCAGGACCTTGGCGCCTCTGCTGGCCAAGGCCTTCGCCGTCTCGAACCCGATGCCGGTGTTGGCCCCGGTGACGAGGTACGTCTTGCCTCGCTGGTCGGGCACGTCGGCGGTCGTGAACCCCGCGATCATCGTTGCCCCTCCAGCATGTCGACCGTGGCGAGCACGTCGTCGATCGCCGCCCCGGTGGCAGCGCCCCGCCAGCGTCGAGCGATACGGCCGGTGTCGTCGACCAGGACGACGTCGATCTCGTCACGATCGACGACGCCGAGGCGGGCCGCGTGACGGCGGAGAGAGGTGAAGAGCGTGACGGTGCGCCGCCGGGCCGAGTCGCCTGGGATGCCGTCCCGCATCCAGCCATCGACCACCCGCTTCATCGGTCGCCACCGGGTGGGTACGACCGGGTGCTCGATGACGTCGACCCCTCGGGCGTCGAACCGGGCCAGGGAGGCCAACCAGGTGTCGGCCTCCCGCTGCTGCTCCTGGGTCCACACGGTCAGCACGAGGCTCGTCCGGCCCAGGAGATCGGCCGGGTAGCGGCAGGTCTCACCGAGGAGGTTCTCGGCCTCGATCGCCGGGAACATCGGTCGCTCGGTCGCTGGCTGCACGACGTCCTCCTCGGTTGCGTGCTCGGTTGCGTCAGACATGGGGGCCTCATCCGGTCGGTGGCCGGCATGACGGCACGGCCGCGAGTTTTATCTCCGCTATTGTATATCCAACTACGGATAGAATACAAGGGTGTCGAGGCCCAAGGGCAGCCGCAACAGCGAGTACACCGAGAAGCGGGCCGAGCTGGCCGATGCCGTGTTCGGTTGCCTGCTCGACGACCCATCGACGAGCCTCATGGCCATGGCCGAGGCGGCGGGGGTGAGCCGCCCGACGCTGCGGCACTACTTCGACGACCGGGACGGCGCCGTCCGGGCTGCCTTGGAGGCCGGCGCAGCCCGGGGCGAGCCCCACTATCGATACCTCCGCTCGCTCCCGGTCGACGATGCCGGCACGGCCCTGGCCACCGCCCTCCGCTACCTCGTCGACGGGTGGCGCCGGTATGGCGTCGGCAACCTGCACTCGGTCGGCCTGGCCGTCGGCCTCCAGGATCGTGACGCTGCCGCCACGTACCGAACACTGCTTCTCGATCCGCTCCAGGAGTCGTTCCAGGTCCTGCTCGACCGCCTCGTCGCCGCCGGCCGCCTGGCCCCCCACGACACCTCGGTAGGCGCCATCCAGCTGCTCGGCCCGGTCACGACCGCCCTGCTCCATCAGGACGCGCTCGGCGGTGCCGTCGACCGACCACTCGACCTCGATGGGCTGATCGTCACACTGACCGACGACTTCCTGGCCGCCCACGACGCCCCCTGAACCTCGGACGGTCGGACTGCGGAGTTGGCCTCGATGCGGCGACGAAACCTAGCCTGGCCGTACGGAAGGGGGAGCCATGACGAGTGTGGACACCACCCGCCCGGCGCCATCGGCGGCCGAGCACGCTGCGGCCCTGGCCGCTTATCACGAGGACGGTCGACGCCGCGCCGAGGCGCTGGGCAACCGGGGCCCGCTGCGGTGGGTCGACGGGCGACTCCACCCCGAGATCCTCGACGCCTACTGGGAGCACGGGTTCTACGTCTTCCATGACGTCGTCGACGCCGACGAGGTCGAGGAGCTACGGCTCGGCGTCGCCGACATGGTGGACCGCGCACCGGTGGAGCCGGGGGCCGCACTCGACGCTTCCGGCCGCCCGGCCATGGGGCGGGACTGGGCCGTCGAGCCGTACACGTTCGCCAAACCGCTGTCGGATCCGTGGGGAGGGACCAAGGCGCTGGGCGGTCGCCACCCGGTGGCGATGGTCCAGCCGACCCCCGACGCCGAAGCCCCGGCCGAGACCGTGTACCTCATATCGGGCATGTGCCAGGGCTCGCCGGCCGCCCTCCGCCTCTACGGCCACCCCGACCTGCTGCGGATCGCCGAGGCGGTCAACGGGGCCGACTTCGTGCCCTACAACGACGCGATCTTCGTCAAGCCCCCGGGACTCGGCGGCTCGGTGTCGTGGCACCAGGACGGCCTGACCCACTGGGACAACCCGGAGTGGGATGAGGGGATCCACGGGTTCAACTTCCAGGTCCAGCTCCACCCCAGCACGCCGGCCAACGGGCTCTGGGTGGTGCCGGGAAGCCACAAGCTGGGCCGGGTCGACATCCGGGCCCGGATCGCGGCCAACGGTGGGAGCGAGGCGCTCCCCGATGCCGTCCCCCTCCACTGCGGCGCCGGCGACGTCACGATCGCCAACCGGCAGATCCTCCACGGCAGCTTCGCCAACACCTCGCCCGATCCCCGGATCTCGATCACCTTCGGGTTCCACCGGCGACGGTCGGTCCTCGGCGTCGAGGGACGGTTGGCCATCCACGCCACGGCCGGGACCGGGCAGGTCTACGACGAGCAACGGATCTTCGAGCGGTCATCGGTGGTCGCGCTGGCGATCGACGCCCGCCACCAACACCGCCCTGGCGAGGAGCGCTACCGCTACCAGCCCTTCGCCGGGTTGGAGGACGACTTCCGCTTCAACGACGAGACCTACGCCCGGATCATCCCCGACTACAACACCAAGGACCTGGCGATCTGAGGCCGGGCGTTGAGCGGCCATGACCGTCATCGCTGAAGTCACCGAAGCCGCCTCGGCCCTGGATGAGCGCGGCAGTCGCCGCGTTCGATTCGGCTTGAGCCAGTGCGGCTCGATCGGAGCGCCCCGAGGGTTCGCGGGCATCGGAGGCGAGGCTGGCTGGCGTGAGTTCGTGGCCGACCCTGGCGGCAGCCAACAACGCCGAGTGGTGCGACACGGTCTGCCGGACCCACGGCATCGAGACCGAACACGATGGCACCGCGTGGACCAGCTCGAAGCGAACGCCGCCGCTCTACCCCGACGCAGTCACACTCGTGGCCGATCCACTCGTGGCCGATCCATCGGCGTCCGAGTTGCTGGCCCGCATCGACACCTCTCCTGGTTGCTCGATCAAGGACAGCTTCGCTTCGTTGGACTTGACCGCGCACGGGTTCCGAGTGCTTCTCGACGCGCAGTGGGTCGTCCGGAGCCCGACTGATCCTCCGCCGGCCCCGGCGAACCCGCGCTGGACGGTCGTGCAGGATGTCGAGGCGTTCACGGCTTGGGAAGACGCATGGCGCGGCCCGGACGGTCCACCACACGTGCTTCGAGCCGACCTTCTCGGTGCGACGGCCGTCACGTTCCTTGCGGCGCGGATCGACGATCGGATCGTGGGCGGAGCGGTGCTCAGTCGTGGTGCGACCGTTGTCGGGATCTCCAACTTCTTCGCCGAGGACTCGATCCGCTCGGAGAGCCTGGCGGGATGCCTGGCGTTGGCTGACGCCCTGTTCCCTGGGGCAACACTCCTCGGCTACGAGTCGGGTGACACCCTCGACCTGGCGCGAACCCATGGCTTCGAGGCCGTCGGTAGCATAGGCCGGCGGTTGACCCATGGCTTCGAGGCCGTCGGCCCGCTTCGGGTCTGGCTCCGCGACGGCTGAGCCTGGCGTTGGCAGTGGCAAATGATGGTGCGCTCATGGCGCCACCAGGGCCGCCCCCCGGGGGGTTCTCGGGCCGAGGTATCGAGCGTCGCCGTCAGTGACCAGATCGAGCAGGCACCATGCGCTGGCCGTTACATGTAACATGTGCTGTATGGCTGGTCCGCAGGAAGACTCGGGTGTGAAGCGACGGGTCAGCGAACACCGGCGCCGTCTCCGCGCTCAAGGGCTTCGCCCGCTGCAGATCTGGGTACCGGATGTGCGCTCACCAGAGTTCGAACGGGAGGCCCACCGTCAATCCGTAGCGGTAGCCGCCAGTGAGCACGCAGCCGACGATCAAGCCTTCATTGACGCCCTCAGCTTGGACGAGGAGTGAGACGGGGCGAGGTCTGGACCGCGGCTGCCGGTACCGGCTACGTAGGCAAGCCGCGTCCGGTGGCCATCGTGCAGGACGACCGCTTCGACGGGACGGACACGGTGACGGTCTGTGCGTTCACAACGGATCCGACCGAGGCGCCCCTCTTCCGACTACTGGTCGAGCCGACCGAGGCGAACGGGCTTCGTGAGCCCTGCAGCCTCATGGTCGACAAGATCACGACGGTGCCCCGATCCAAACTTGGCCAACACGTCGGTCGACTCGATGACGAGGACCTCGTCCGACTGGGTCGAGCGATCCTGGTGTTCTTCGGACTCGCCGGATGAGCAGAGGCCGGGGCCTTCGAGTCCGGGCGGCCAACCCCCCGGCTCGGTAGGTTGACGCGGTGCGACTCGGTGTGATTTCGGACATCCACCGTGTGGCGCCGGCGCTGCTGGGACCCGCTGATCCCAGGGGCGTGGAGGTCGGATTCAGCCGCCTCGACAACCGGATCTGGGCGCCGGCTGGTCGGCCACGTGCTGTCGGACCTCCCCCAGGGCTCGGGGACGAACGATGGTCAGGTGCCGGAGACCGAGGCCTGTAGCTCGGCGGCTAGGGTTCTGGGTCGAGGAGGCTGGCGACGAATGGCCGAGATCGATCTCGGGATCGAGGGTCTGAGCGAGTTCAAGGAGATCGGTTCGGGCGGGTTCGCCACCGTGTACTCGGCGTTGGAGGCCGGTCAGGGCCGCCAGGTCGCGGTCAAGGTTCTTGACGCCCTCGATGATTCGGGTCGCCGCCGTTTTGACCGGGAACGGTTGACGATGGGCCAGACCACCGACCATCAGAACATCGTCACGCTGTTTCGGGCCGGGTATACCGAGCCCGGTAGCAAGCCGTTCATGGTCATGGAGTATCTGTCTGGTGGATCGCTCCAGGACGCGCTCGATGGCCGTCTCGAGGCGGACGGTCCGTTCCCGTGGCCTGAGGCGGTCCGGCTGATTCGCCCTATTGGTGATGCGTTGGGGTTCAGTCATCAGGTCGGCATCGTCCACAAGGACGTCAAACCGGCCAACATCTTGGTGTCGGCGACCGGGATCGTGAAGCTGACCGACTTCGGCATCGCTGCCATCAAGGAAGCCACCGCCACCAGCCAGGTCGCATACTCGCTGGCATACGCGCCACCGGAGGCGTTCACTACGTACCGGGATCCTGATACCGGCGAGCTGGTCGACCCTCGCGACGAGCGTTCGGATCTGTACTCGCTCGCCGTTGCGCTCTACGCGCTCGGCGCTGGCCAGCCGCCCTTTGCCGGCCCGAGCCAGGCCAGCCTCATCCACCAGATCATCACCGAAGCTCCCCCGTCGGTCGGCCACGAGGCGATGGACCGGTTCTTCAACGTGGCCCTGGCCAAGGACCCCGACCACCGATACCAGACCGCTGCACGCTTCACCGAAGCCCTCGATCACGCCCTACCGCCAGATTCCACCCCGATCACCGGCAACCGGGATACCACGGTCCGTTCGGATCCTCCGGACCCCGACCCCACGATCGCCACCGACCGAGGTCACGGCGGCGCCCCACCGGTCGGCGCAAAGTCGCCTGGCGTCGGCGAGCACCTCCCCAAGACCGACCAGCCTGATCGACCACCCCCCGAGCCCACTCGCTCGCGACGCCGATCACCTACACCCTGGCCAAGACAACGGAGCCGAGGAATCTTGATCGTCGCGCTGGTCGCTGCCGCCATCTCGGCCGCGTTCGGCCTCGTCTACCTCAACGCCAGGGATACGGACCCGACCTCGGAGACTGCTACCGAGCAACCACCGCCCACAGCCGCCGATCCACTCGACGAACCGAGGAGCTCTACCGTCGACACATCGATCGGCGCTGATCCCGAGCGCACGGTCACCACCTATACCGGCCACACCAACGCTGTTCGGGCGGTGGTGGAGCTGTCCAGCGGAGAGATCGCCTCCGCCGGCCTCGACGGTACGGTCCGGGTTTGGGATCCGGCCGATCCCGATGACACGATCGCCACCTATACCGGCCACACGACGGCCGTGTTGGCGGTGGTGGAGCTGACGAACGGACAGATCGCCTCCGCCAGCAGTGCTGACGGCACGGTCCATATCTGGGACCCCGATGATCCCGAAACGACACGTACCGCCTATACCGGCCACACCAGCGACGTGCTCGCAGTGGAGGAGTTGTCCGACGGGCGCATCGCCTCCGCCAGCCTCGATGCCACGGTCCAGATCTGGGACCCGGGTGATCCTGAGGCGACGATCGGCACCTACACCGGGCATACCGCCGGTGTCGAGGCGGTAGTGGAGTTGTCCACCGGACAGATCGCGTCCGCCGGCCTCGACGGCACGGTGCAGGTCTGGGACCCGACCGATCCCGATGACACGATCGCCACCTATACCGGCCACACCAACGCTGTTCGGGCGGTGGTGGAGCTGTCCAATGGAGAGGTCGCCTCCGCTGGCTGGGACGGTACGGTCCGGGTTTGGGATCCGGCCGATCCCGATGACACGATCGCCACCTATACCGGCCACACCAGCGCGGTGTTGGCGGTGGTGGAGCTGACGAATGGACAGATCGCCTCCGCCAGCGGCGCTGATGGCACGGTCCAGATCTGGGACCCGCGTGATCCCGAAACGACACTTGCCACCTATACCGGCCACACCAGCGACGTGCTCGCAGTGGAAGAGTTGTCCGACGGGCGTATCGCCTCCGGCGGCCTCGATGGCACGGTCCAGGTTTGGGACCCCGCTACGCCCGAGGGATGACTCGGCCGGCCAATCGACGCTGGGCCGGCAGGCGAGCCACCGGGTACCCAGGAGCAGCGCACGGCCGGCCGAGGCCCTTCGCACCGCGTACGGACAACCGCCGGCGCAGACGAACGGCTCTGGACGGTGGGCCTCTGGTGAGTTGGCCGCCATCGACCGGCGTCACCCCTGTTGACTCCTTGGCGGAGAGGGTGGGATTTGAACCCACGGTCCCCTTGCGAGGACACCTCCTTAGCAGGGAGGCACAATCGGCCGTACTCTGTCACCTCTCCAAGGTCCGTCGATTGTAGCGGCCCGACGGCGGGCCCGTCTCGGATCTTCGGTCGAGGCCCGGAGGGGTGGACGCAGTGACGGCGGTGAGCTTTGACGACGTGGTCCGGGCCGCCGAGCGGTTGCGGGGCCGGTTGACCCCGACGCCGGTGTGGCGGGACGCCGGGCTCGACGGGGCGGCCGGGGCCGAGGTGTGGTGCAAGGCGGAGTGCACCCAGGCGACCGGGGCGTTCAAGCTGCGGGGTGCGACCAACGCCATCGCCGCCCTCGACGAGGACGCCCGACGGCGGGGCGTCGTCGCCTTCTCGTCGGGCAACCACGCCCAGGCGGTGGCCCGTGCGGCGGCGGAAGCCGGCGTCGAGGCGATCATCGTCATGCCCCACGATGCGCCTCGCATCAAGGTGGCGGCGACCGAGTCGGCCGGCGGTCGCCTCGTCCGCTACGACCGCTACACCGAGGACCGGGCGGCCATCGCCGCCGCCATCGCCCAACGGGACGGGCGGATGATCATCCCCCCGTTCGACCATCCCGACGTGATCGCTGGCCAGGGGACGGTCGGGCTCGAACTGATCACCGAGGTCGCCGACCTCGACGCCATCGTCGTCCCCGTCGGCGGCGGGGGCCTCCTGGCCGGGATCGCGCTGGCCGCCGCCGGGCTCGGTAGCGATGCCCGGCTGTACGGGGTCGAACCCGAGGCCGGCGACGACCACCGTCGGTCCCGCCGGGCCGGACGGCGGGTCACGATCGACGTGCCCCGCACGATCGCCGACGGTCAACAGGTCACCGCCCCCGGCGAGTTGACCTGGCCGATCACCGCCGAGGCCGTCACCGACTTCGTCACGGTGACCGACGACGAGATCGTGGCGGCCATGGTCTCGGCCCACCGTCATCTCGGGGCGGTCCTCGAACCGAGCGGAGCGAGTGCCCTGGCCGCGGTGCTGAGCGGGGCCGTCGACGTCGCCGACCAGCGGGTCGGGGTGATCCTGTCGGGTGGCAACGTCGACCCCGACCGCTTCCACGCCCTCACCGGACGCCGCCCCTGACCGAGCCGCTCCCGCGGGATCGGCCAGCGCACCCCCGTCGGAGCGTCCGGAACCCGGGTGATCGGGCATCGGGGTGAACGGAGGGTGACGGTTGGTCGCCGTGTGTCACCCGACCGGAGTGGGCCCGACCGGGGCCGATACCGTGCACCGGTAGTGACCGAGATTCTGACCGAGCGGCGGGACGACCTCCGCAACGTGGCCATCATCGCCCATGTCGACCATGGCAAGACGACCCTCGTCGACGGGATGCTCCGCCAGTCGGGGGCGTTCCGGTCGAACGAGGTCGTCGCCGACCGGGTGATGGACTCCGACGACCTCGAGCGGGAGAAGGGGATCACGATCCTGGCCAAGAACACCGCCGTCCGGTGGAACGGGGTCAAGATCAACATCGTCGACACGCCCGGCCACGCCGACTTCGGCGGCGAGGTGGAACGGGCGTTGACGATGGTCGACGGCGTGCTCCTCCTCGTCGATGCCGCCGAGGGTCCGCTCCCCCAGACCCGATTCGTGCTCCGCAAGGCGATGGCGGCCAACCTGCCGGTCATCTGCGTCATCAACAAGGTCGACCGCTCCGACGCCCGCCCCGCCGAGGTGCTCGACGAGATCTACGAGCTGTTCCTCGATCTCGACGCGGCCGACATCGACTTCCCGGTCATCTACGCCGTGGCCCGTGACGGCAAGGCGTCGACCGATCCCGAGGGGGCGCTGGCCGACGACGCCACCCTGACCCCGCTCTTCGAGGAGCTGCTGGGCACGATCCCGGCCCCCACCCACGAGCCCGATCACCCGCTCCAGGCGTGGGTCACCAACCTCCAGGCGTCGCCCTACGTCGGCCGGATCGCCGTCAGCCGGGTCCGCCACGGCCACATCCGCCGGTCGTCGATGGTCGCCTGGTGCCGGGCCGACGGCTCGGTCACCACCGCCAAGGTCGGCAACCTGTACGTCACCGAGAACCTCGACCAGGTCGAGGTCGACGAGGCCGGCCCGGGGGAGCTGATCGCCGTTGCCGGCATCGAGGAGGTGACGATCGGCGAGACGCTGAGCGACCCCGACGATCCCCGACCGTTGCCGGTCATCACCGTCGACGAACCGACCCTGCGGATGACGATCGGCACCAACACCTCGCCCATGGCCGGCGACGAGGGCGACAAGGTCACCGCCCGGTTGATCCGGGCCCGGCTCGACGCCGAACTGATCGGGAACGTCTCGCTGCGGGTCGAGCAGACCGAGCGGGCCGACACGTGGATGGTCGAGGGGCGGGGCGAGCTCCAGCTGGCGGTGCTGGTCGAGAACATGCGCCGGGAGGGCTTCGAGCTGACGATCGGCAAACCCCAGGTGGTGATCAAGGAGATCGACGGGGCCCGCCACGAGCCGTTCGAGCGGATCACGATCGACGTCCCCGAGGAGCACGTCGGAGCGGTGAGCCGGCTCCTCGGCGAGCGTCGAGCACAGCTGGTCGACATGGCCAACCACGGGACCGGCTGGTCCCGCCTGGAATACACCGGCCCGGCCCGTGCCCTCATCGGGTTCGGGACGCACTTCCTCTCCGAGACCCGGGGCACCGGCCTGATGTCGCACGTGTTCGACGGCTACCAGCCGTGGGTCGGCGAGCTGCGGACCCGGGCCACGGGGAGCATCGTCGCCGACCGGACGGGGCCGGTGACCGCCTACGCGGTCGTGGCGCTCCAGGAGCGGGCGACGCTGCTGGTCGGTCCCGGCGACCCGGTCTATGAGGGCATGGTGGTGGGGATCAACCCCCGGGCCGAGGACATGGACGTCAACATCTGCCGGGAGAAGAAGCTGACCAACGTCCGGGCCGCGGCGTCGGACGACACGGTCCGCCTCACGCCCCCGCTACGGCTCAGCCTGGAACAGGCCCTGGAGATGATCGCCGAGGACGAGTGCGTCGAGGTGACCCCGGCCAGCGTCCGGATCCGCAAGGTGATGCTCGACGCCGGCGAGCGGGCCCGGGACCTGAAGCGACGCAAGCACGGCTGATCGCCGCCGGAGGGCCGGCGGGCGGGCCATCCGGGCGCCGGCGAACGCGCCACCGACGACCGATCGACCGGCCAGCCATGGCTGCCGGTGCTTGTTGCGTGTTGATCATCACAACTAACGTGACCGACGCCACAGGGGCGAGACTCGCCCTGAAAGGGGACCGGACACATGAAGTATGATCTGGCGCGCCTGCACGCCGAGATGAGCAGACGAGACGCACTGAAGATCGGCGCCGCCGGGGCGGTGGCGGCGGTTGCCGCCGAGACGCTCCTGCCGGGCGTCGCCGGGGCCGAGGTCGATGAGCCCGAGTCGTCCGACGGCGTCTCGGCCAACGGCCGCCGCCCGAAGTACGACGACGAGATGTTCGACATCGAGGCCGTCAAGAACGGGGCGTGGGCTCCGGGGCCGTACGGGCCGGGCGACCAGCGGGGCACGTTCAACGAGCTGACCCCCCGCCGCACCGCTCGGGCGCTGCGACGCCTCAACTCCCATGCCCCGGTGAAGACCTACCAACTCGGTGAGGAGATGTTCAACGGGTTCCCGGCGTTCCCGTCGGACCCGCCCCGCCTCCACGACATGTTCCTCCTCGTCGGTGGGATCGAGGCACCCCAGGACTTCCTCGACGGCGGTGGCCGGCAGGGCTTCACCGCGCCGCTGGGGGTCAACGAGCTGACCGGGTTCGAGGAGCGGTTCGCCGAGAACTTCACCTTCCAGATCGCCTCCCAGATCGACGGCCTCAACCACATCGGGGTCGGCGAGACCTACTACAACGGCTTCAACCTGTTCGAGATGCTCGATCCGCTCGGCACGAAGTACCTGGGCAACGAGCACATGGGCCCGGTCGTGACCCGGGGCCTGATCCTCGACATCATCGGCATGAAGGTGGCGGCGGGCGCCACCGACACCTACTTCATCGCCGCCAACGGTGAGCCGGTGCTCAACGACACCTACCGGATCACGATCGACGACATCGAGCACGCCATGTACCGCCAGCGGATCCGCCGCCGGATCCGGCCTGGCGACGTGCCGATCCTCCGAACCGGGTGGACCCACGTCAAGGACGATCCGGGCCGGTACCTGGCCAGCGAGCCGGGGATCTACCTGGCCGAGGCCCGGTACTTCGCCGACAAGAAGGTGGCGATGGTCGCCGGTGACACCTGGGGCCTCGAGGTCACCGACCCGGAGCTGACCCAGGGCAACGCCTTCCCCGCCCACCAGGTGCTGCTGGTCCAGCATGGCGTCCGGATCGGCGAGAGCTTCGTGACCGACGCCGCCGTCGCCGACCACGCCTACGACGGCGTGTTCATCGCCACCCCGGAGAACGTCCCCGGCGCCACCTGCGGCTCGTCGGCCCCGGCGTTCCTCGGCCAGCCCGGCCGGGCTCCCCGGCGCTAGTATCGGACCTGGCGGTTCGGCGTCGTCTGGCGTCGGCGGACGGGCCCTTGGCCCGCATCAGATCACTTCGCCCGTTGTGGGGCACCCCGAGGGCCGGTTGGCGTCGCTTCGCCAACCGGCCCTCGGTCGTCTCCGGCGCCATACCCGCCGACCCGGCCAGCCCTCGCCCCGAATCCCGGCGATGAGCCGACCCCACGCCGCTATCGTTGACTCTGGAGAGATGGCAGAGTGGACGATTGCGTCGGTCTTGAAAACCGTTGGGCCTTCACGGGTCCCGGGGGTTCGAATCCCCCTCTCTCCGCTACCGCTGCAATTTCAACAATGTAGATTTCGATGTGGGACGTGGCACCACAGCTCTTCTTCCTACCTGTGAGTGGCGGGCTTTGCGAAAGACGTCTCCACCGGACAGTCGGCCGTACCATGGACAAGGCTGAGCGCTGAGGACAGCGATCAGGGCGGGTGGAGGATATTCATGGACGACCTCGTCAGTGTTGAACTCCGCATGAGCCATGCGAACTTCACGGACTTCACCGACGAACTCTTTCTTTGGCGTGCCAAGGGGTCGTGGTTCTCATCCAAGGATGATGTCGAGGCTGAGCCGTCGCCCATCGAGGCCAACGGTCTCGCATTCGATCCCGATAGCTACAACTTCGAAGCAGCAACTGAGCTGCATTCCTAGTTTCTTCGCGAAGCGCTGATGTTGTTGACCATGGATCTAACGTTTGGTGAAACAGCCGTCTACTGCACTCCAACCCCGGGAGAGTCTTTCTGGCAGGAACTTCTACCCTTTGAAGCAGTCTCGGTCCAGGATCTGCCGACGGGTACGAGATGGGAGGGTGCGAGGGATCGCCTCGACTTGGTCGACCCGACTGATCTCAGGGGTCAGCGGGTCCTGTGGATGCGCGTGAGCAACGAGATCATCGACGCGTGGGGTCTTGGTCGGTAACGGCCGAATGCCTCGGTTGGGGGCGACGAGATGGGAGGTCGATGCCGGGGGGGTTCCCCAGCGAGGATCTCGTCAGTCTCGATGTAGAGCACAGCAGATGTGATCCGTCGCCGTTGAGGCAGCAGTGTAGTACATGTGTGCTACACTGCACTTCTGATGGCTACGACGACGGTGCGGCTGAGTACCGCCGAGGAACGCCTGCTCGACCAGCTGGCGGCATCATACGGGGGCCGCTCTAACGCGATCCGACAAGCCCTCAAGCTTTTGGCTGCCCAAGCTGAGCGCCAACGGGCGTTGACCGATCTGTTGGAAGAGTGGGCCGAGGAGCCGGCCGACTCTACTGACGAGGCCGTCGAGGCATTCGCCGAGCACTACGGGTTGTGATTCTCGACGCAGGCTTCTTGGTCTCAGTAGATCGTTCGGAACGAGACGCTAGGACCTTTCTCGCAGCCGCCGAAAGGCGAGCCACGGCCCTTCGGACGACCGAGCCCGTCGTGGCGCAGGTGTGGCGGGACGGGGGTCGCCAGGCCCGACTGGCATCGTTTCTCAAGTCGACCGAAGTCATCCCCTTCGATGATGGCCGTTTCGTCGGCCGTCTGCTGGCAGCTGCTGGTTCCAACGATGTCGTCGACGCCCATCTCGTGGCAGTTGCTCTGAGGTACGCCGACGATGTGCTGACCGGTGACGTGAAGGACCTGACAGCCATTGCGACTCCGCTCGGACCGTCGGCGCCCGTGGTTCATCGGTGGCCTCCGCCCTCAGGGGTTCGAACCTTGTCGCATTAGGACCGCTGCGAACAAGAGAGTGTGTCTCGTCCGAACCCGCAGCCGACCGGCTCAGGGCCGGCAGAACCTATTCCATCACGGTGAACGGATCGATCCAGTCGATCTCTTGAAATCGCGCGAAGTCTGCGTCAGCTGAGACCAGTGGCACGCCGTGATCGATCGCGAGCGCGGCGAGTTGTGCGTCAGTCGTCAGCCCTGCCGTGATGTTGTACTGGCGTAGCAGCTTGAGGAATATGGCTCCGAACGCCGCCGTTGGTTGGACGATCCACGCCCGCGGCGCCCTGATCCATTCCTCGACCTGTTGGGCCGCCTCGTCAGCAGACAGCGGCCGGTCGAAGGCGCGAGCGTTCGTCGCGATCCGAACGAACGCCGCCAATGACCACCAAGGCAGCCCGACACGAGTCTCGCCGTTCAGCGCCCCCTCAAGCCACGCTTTGGCTCGATCATGCTGGTCGACTGATTCGTTGCGCGCGTACAGAAGCACGTTGGCGTCGACGATCATCGATGATCGGGCCCCTCGAGGAGTTCGAGTGCTTCCCCGATGTTGTCGACCGGAAACCTTGGCTGACCCATCGGTGAGGTCCGTTGCCGGAAGGGCTCCGGAGCGTCTGCGGTCGAGGCGGCCAGCCCGCGTCGGGCGAGCTCGTTCAGGGCTGCCGACGTGCTCAAACCGCGTTCGCGCCGCAACTCGTCAAGGGCCTTGCGGATGTCGTCGTCGATCGTCACGGTCGTCCGCACTGTGGCAAGGCTACACGATGATGCGGTGAGCGCGCATCACCGTGCGCGTTGTCGGTGCCGCCAAGCAAGCACGACCAGATGTCGACCGGTAGCGTCTGCTGATGGCTGTTGATCTGTCGGTCGTCACCACGGTCCTCACCGTGTACGCCGTGGTCGTCGTCAGCCCAGGTCCCAACTTTGCGCTGGTCACCAGAATGGCACTCGGTCAGAACCGCAGGACCACCAATGGTGCGATGCTCGCGGCCAACCCTAGGCACGACCTTCTGAGCGGCTTTCGAGCTGGCCTACTGGTGAACTTCTCCAACCCCAAGGCCATCGCGTTCTTCGTCGGCCTCTACGCAGTCGCCGTACCACCCGGGACGTCGCTGTCGACACTGGTCGTCGTGCTCGCCGCTGGCTTCGCGCTCGAGGTCGGGTGGTACTCGCTCGTCGCCTTCGGGTTGTCGCGCCCCGGGATCAAGGCCGCGTACCGAAGGCACACCCGAACGCTGGATCGGCTGATCGGTTCGCTGCTGATCATCTTCGGCGTCCGGCTGGCGACCAGCCGGTAACACGGTCGGCTCCTCGAACCAGGCGAGGTCTCGGCCGTGTCGTGACGGCGCTCAGTATTGGAAGTGCTCAGTACTGGAAGTACCCGTTGCAGGCCAGGTTGTCGAGTTGCCAGGAGCCAGGAGTGCACCGGGACCCGTTCCCCCACGACCCCGTCGACACCACCGACGACCCCTCCGTCTCAAACCTCACCCCATCAATACTGATGTAATCCACCCGAACATCACGACCACCACCCGACACCGACCGCCCATCATTCACAAACGACACCCGAACCTGCGACGGCACCAACACCCCCGAATGCACATACTCGTGATCCACCCAAACCGGCGCACCCCACAAACTCGAACTCCCACTCGCCACAAACGACAACACCACCACCCCATCAACCGAAACCCGCACCAACTCCTCACCACTCGCCCCCGCCACACGAACCACCAACCGACTCCCCCCACCCGGAGCCACAGGGTCGAGGACCGGCTCCGCCTCACCCACGCCCACATCCTCGGGAGCGGGAGGAGACCCGACCGTGACAACGATCGTGTCGGTGTCGGTCTCGCCGTCGTCGTCGGTCACGGTCAAGGTGACCTCGTGGATCCCGACGTCGAGATCGACCGCCGGGTTGGAACCCGTAGCGAGAAGGGCGCCGTTCGAGGTCCAGCGATACTCGGCGATCGAGCCATCCTCGTCGAGGCTGGCACCGCCTTCGAATGAGATGGTCTCCGAGCCAGTGCCGTCGACGTCTATCACCGTGACATCGTCGCCGGCGATCGCCTCGGGCGGGACATTGGCCGAGGCCGCCTGATGCCCATAGTGGAAATAGCCGTTGCAGACGAGGTTGTCGAGCAACCAGGAGCCAGGAGTGCACCGGGACCCGTTCCCCCACGACCCCGTCGACACCACCGACGACCCCTCCGTCTCAAACCTCACCCCATCAATACTGATGTAATCCACCCGAACATCACGACCACCACCCGACACCGACCGCCCATCATTCACAAACGACACCCGAACCTGCGACGGCACCAACACCCCCGAATGCACATACTCGTGATCCACCCAAACCGGCGCACCCCACAAACTCGAACTCCCACTCGCCACAAACGACAACACCACCACCCCATCAACCGAAACCCGCACCAACTCCTCACCACTCGCCCCCGCCACACGAACCACCAACCGACTCCCCCCACCCGAACCCCCCGACGAGGCCGGCTCACCACCAGGACCATCCGGCCCACCCCCACCGGAACCCACCGCCGGGTCGGCATCGGAACCGACCGGATCGGACGGGTCGTCGACGGCTGACGGTGGCTCATCGTCCGCCGGTGGGTCGGCTGGCCCGCATTGGGGCAGCACCTCGAACCGGTAGCCGAGCTCGGCGTAGTGGTCCAGGAGGAGGCGGGTCGCCTCGACGACCTGCTGGCGGGGCTGGGAGAACGGACCGTCGTGAAGGAGGATGTTCGACGCCGGTGGTGTGCCCGACCTGATGCTGTCGACGATGACGTTCACCCCTGGCTGCCGCCAGTCCTGGGCGCTGACGTCCCAGAGCAGGTGGACGAGACCCTGGGAGGCGACGATGCGCTCCACCCGGCCGTCGGTGTCGCCGAACGGCGGGCGTAGGCATCCGGGCGCAACACCGGTCAGTTCGACGATCCGATCCTGTGACCGCTGGATCTGCTCGATGAGCCGCTCGTCGGAGACCTGGGTCAGTTGGGGGTGATCCCAGGTGTGGTTCTGAATGCTGTGCCCGCGGCGGTGGGCATCGACGACGATGTCGGGATACAGCTCGGTCCACTTCCCGACGACGAAGAAGGTCGCCTTGGCGTCGTAGTCGTCCAACAGGTCCAGGAGTTGGGGGGTGACCGACGGATGGGGCCCGTCGTCGTAGGTCAGATAGATGACCCGATCATCGGCCGGCGCTCTCTCGGCGGCGACCGGTGACGATTCGAGCGGAATCGCAGCGAAGACGAAGGCCCCGAGTCCGAGGACGAACAGGAACAGGCGCGAGGTTCTTGCTGATCTCGTAACGATTCGCTGGAACGTAGACCACGGCGAACACGACCGAGACCAACCCGGGTAGAGATCCCCACGACGTGAAAGCACTGCACCAAGACGAACACATCAGGTGCAAAACGAGACCCGATCCGTGCTCAACGTTCACCGAATGCTGACGTCATCGGAGGTAGGGCTCATCGCCGCTACCTCGGGTGAGCCAGACGACGAGGGCACCGGCCAGGGCGAGGCCACCGAGGGGAGGCAGGATCCAGGTGATCGGCGGTGGCGCGTCGGACACTGCGAGCTGAACGAACACGGCCACGGAGCCATAGAACAGCACCCCGCACGTCATAAGGGTGACGGCCGGCATCCACCATCGCCACCGCCAGATCCCCCAGGCGGCGAGCCAACAGAGCGGGGTGGTCACGAGGAGGTCGGTCCACTGCAGCCACCGCTCGGCGGAGTCGTCCTGCTCCCAGATCGGGCCCGCCCCCCAGCTGTAGAGCCCGCCGATCAGGGCGAACGCCCCGACGAAGGCGAGCAGCGGGGCGAACACCTTCGCCAGCTGCCGGTCGGCCACCCCTGCAACGTACCGTCCACAGCCCGTCCGATCAGCACTCGACGATCGGCGTCGCCCCCGAGCCGGGCTGGCGGGACCCGACGTCGTGCCGCCTACGGTCGGGGGATGGAGACACACGAAGGCCTCGACTACGTCCGATCGAACAGCCGGGCGGTCATCCTCACCACCCGCCGGGACGGGCGCCCGGCGATGGCGCCGGTTACGGTCGCCGTCGTCGATGACACGATCGTGATGAGCACCCGGGAGACGGCCTACAAGGTCGGCCACCTCCGGCGCGATCCCCACACGTCGCTGTGCGTCTTCCCCGACAAGTGGCTGGGGCGGTGGGTTCAGCTCAATTGCCGGGCCACCGTGACGTCGCTCCCCGATGCGATGGACACCCTCGTCGAGTACTACCGCACCCTGCAGGGCGACCACCCCGACTGGGACGACTACCGGCGGGCGATGGTCGACGACCAGCGGTGCATCGTCGGCTTCGAGATCCTGTCCGCCGGGCCCGACGTCGCCGGCTAGGTCACTCGCCCTCGGTGAGGGGCGGGCAGTGCTCCCCGCCGTCTGGCGTGGTCGTCGGGGTCGGCGACGGCCCGGGGATCGGCTCGGGGAGCGAGTCGGGGTCGAACAGGCCGAGGTCGCGGTCGCCGAAGTTGCCGAGATTGGGTGCCACCGACTCGAGCTCGCCCTCGCCGACCCCGAGCCACCGGCCGAGGGTCGCGGCGTACTGATCGACCGAGATCGTCGGTAGGAGGCGGCCCTGCCCGACGTCGTCGGGCCCGTCGTCACCGATCTCGGGCACCGTGCCGACCACCCGATTGCCCCGGACCGCCCCGCCGATGACGAGGTGGTGCCCGCCCCATCCGTGGTCGGTCCCATCGCCGTTGCTGAGGAGCGACCGCCCGAAGTCCGAGGCGGTGAAGGTCGTCACCCGGTCGGCCAGGCCGATGCCGCCCATCGCCTCGTGGAACCCGGCCAGGCCGTGATCGAGGGCCGCCAGGAGCGGTAGATGGTCGGCCACCAGGCGACTGTGGTTGTCGAACCCGCCGAGTCCGACGAAGAAGACCTGACGCTTCAGGCCCAAGACGTTGCGGCCGGCGGCGATGAGCCGGGCGACGATCTCCATCTGACTGGCCAGGTTGGCCGCCGGAGCGGTCGGGTTGTCGAGGCGGAAGTACGACCCGAGATCGAGCGACCCGGTCGCGGTGTCGATCGCCGTCGCCAGGTCGTCGGCCGCCAGCAGACCCCGTCGGGTCGTGTCGGCGTAGGCCGAGGGGAACAGGCCGGGCCGCTGCATCGCCATCACGTCCCGCAGCCCGGCATCGATCGCATCGGCGGCGAACACGTCGGTCCGCAGCGTGGTGACGCCCCGGTTCGACACCTGGTACTGGAGGGCGTTGCGGCCCGACATCATGATGGCGTTCCCGGCGGCCGAGACCGACGTGAACAGCGAGTGGTCGCCATTGCCGTCGAGGAGCACGTCGGCGATCCGGCCGCCCCACCCGCTCGACGCCCCTTCGACGGCGCCGGCCTGCCAGTACGACTGCTGGTCGTTGTGGGAGAACAGCTGTGGGGGCCGGGGTCGACCGGCGGCGTACCCCGACTTGTCGAGCGGGGTGACGAGGGTGCCGACGTTGGCCACCACGGCGGCGTCGCCGACGTCGAACAAGCCCCGGACCCGGCCCAACTCGGGGGCGAACCCGAACGAACCGGCGCCGGCGAACCCGTCGAGGGGAGAGATCGGGAGGATCTCGTCGAGGCCTCGGGCGATGCCGCTGCGCCCCGCGGCGTAGGCGGCGTGGCCGGCCGGGTCGTTGGGGACGAAGGTGTTCCACTGGTCGTTGCCTCCGTAGAGGAACACGCAGACCAGGGCCCGGTAGTCGTCGCCGGACCCGGGGGCGGCGGCCGCCGCCTCACCGGACGAGGTCGCCATCGAGGCCAGCTCGACCGCCCACGGCGCGATGGCGCCGGTGGCGGCCACCAGGCCCACCATGCGGAGGAACTGGCGCCGGGTGTGGTGACCGGCGACGTCGATCGGACGGTCGGCGGGCCCGTGGTCGTCGGGCCCCTCGGCGGTGCGGCGGCGGGCGGGGTGGGGGTCGAGAGGGTCGGTCATGGTGGGCTCCGGGCCGATCAGCGTTCGTGGATGAAGTCGGTCGTGGCGGCGACGAGGAGGACCGCACCGAGGGCCCGCTCCCGGAGGAGCTGGTCCCGGTTCCGGGTGTCGCCCGGTGCGAGGTCGGGGCTGGCGACGGCCCGGACGGCGTCGACGATCCTGGTCCGGACGCCAGGGTCCAAGCCGAAGGGACACAGGCGGGCGGCCACCTCGTCGACGACGGCCCCGGCCTGGGCCCCGGTCACGGTCAGCTCGGGCGCCAGGGCGATCAGGTCGGCGATGTCGAACTCGATCCGGGCGTTGCCGCTCTGGGGCGGCTGCACGAGGAACTGCTGGAGGAAGTTGATCCAGCCGATCGTGGTGGTTTCGTCGGTGATCTGGAGCTCAGGGGCGGTGAGCCCGGCGTCGCCCAACCCGGTGCGGGGTGGGGTGTACCCGGGTCGATAGAAGTTGAACACCGACGGCGCCTCATAGGGCTGCTGGCCGAGCGACGCGGCCCGATCGGCCAGCGAGTGGAGTGGCCAGGGGCGGGCGGTGCAGGAGATGCGGAGCGCCCGGGCGATGGCGGTGAAGCGGAGCACGGGCTCCCGGATCTTGCCGAAGTCGGCCGGGGGATCGGTTCGGGTGGCGTCGGGATCGGTCACGATCGCCCGCAGGACCGCCGCCAGGTTGCCCCGGACCCCGGCACCGTCGTCGTCGAACACCGCCCCGACCCGGGCCACGTAGGCCGGCGACGGGTTCGAGGTCACGAGCCGCTGGATGAGCTGCCGACCGAGGAACGGTCCGACGTTGGGGTGGGCGGCGATGATGTCGAGCGCCAGGCCCACGCTCTGGTCGAGGGTCCGATCGGGGGAAGCCGGGATCGTCGACCCGAGGAACCGCTTCTCGCCCTTCTCGTGCCACTCACGGGTGAAGCCACCGTCGGTCCGCATCGGCTGCTCGAAGATGGTCAGATCCCCGTAGGGCTGCTCGAAGCCGGTGAAGACCCGGGCCAGGCCGACGATGTCGTCGCTGTCGTAGGTCGGGATCGGGTTGCCCGACCCGTCGAGGCGACGGCTGCCGTCAGGGTTCAGCTCCCACAACCCGATGCTGAACAGCTGCATGATCTCCCGGGCGTAGTTCTCGTCGGGGACCGTGCCCCGCTGAGGATCGGCGCGCTGGTTCTGCTCGTAGGTCAGGTACTGGCCCATCGCCTGGCTCCGCGTCACCCGCTCCAGGAGGTTGCGGTACGTGCCGAAGCAGTGGGCCTCCAACAGGTCGGCGTAGGCCGCCATCCGCTCGTTGCCGACGACCACCCGGAGGCGACGAAGACTTGGGAGAGGGCGTAGGCGTAGCGCTTGCGGAGCTGATCGGGCGCCGAGAGGTACGTCTCCCAGATCGAGGGGAGCGTCCCCCCGAACTCGATCCGGCGGGACAGGTGGGTCCGCTCCGGTTGGATGGCCAGCTGGCGATCGAGCCACGGTTCGATGCCGAGGCCCTGGAGCTCGGCGACGGCCTCGGGGGTCGGCCCGAAGGTCGTTCGCTGGAGGAATCGGACGGCCTCGGCCCGGCCGATCGAGCCGGCCCCTTGAGCCAGGACGGGAGCCTGCGTACGGGTCATGAGCCGAACGTACGGCACACGAATCGACGACTCGACCGCCGCCAGGTGATCGCCGGTCGGTCGTCGGGTTGGCGACCGGTCGGCGCCGGGTCGGGCTCTCGGGTCGCCCGCTTGGCGACCGGTTGTCGGATCAGGTGGGCGCTGGGTGATTCGGCTCGCCTGACCCAGATCGACCACCGCCTAGCATCGGCATCCGACGGGCAGGGAGACGATGATGGTCGACGAATGGCGCACCTCTGGGCACCAGCACGGGCGACGCTGGCGGGCACGATGCGTGGTGGCGCTGCTGCTCGTTTCCGGCGTCCTGGTCGGGGCCGGCCGATCCCCTCAGCCGGCCGACGCGGCCGAGGTCGCGGTCGAAGCCCAGCAGGGGGCGTGGTCCGAGGTCGGCGACTGGAACTTCATCCCCATCCACGCCTCGCTGCTCGACGACGGTCGGGTCCTCACCTACGGCGGGACCCGGACCGGGAGCCAGGGCGGGTTCGAGCTCGACGTCTGGGATCCCGCCCAGGGGCTCGGCGCCGGGGCCCACACCACGATCGCCAACGACCTCGGGACCAACCTGTTCTGCTCGTTCTCGATCGACGATCCGAGCCAGCGTCGGACCCTGATGCTCGGCGGGCAGCTCCACAACGGGCGGGCACCGTCGTTCACCGCCGGGTTCGACGGGTCGAACCTGGCCGACTTCGACACGATGAACGAGTCCCGCTGGTATCCGACCGCCACCACGCTGTGGGACGGGCGGATCCTGGTCCAGGGTGGCGTGCCGACCGGGTTCGGGTCGAGGGCCAACCCGGTCACGGTGGCCGAGGTCCACACCCCCGGTGAAGGCTGGCGGGTCCTCGAGGGCACCAGGAACCCCGGGGTGTGGGACACCCTCAACTACGGCTGGTGGTACCCCAAGTCACACGTGACCCCGGCCGGCAAGGTGTGGAACCTGGCCTGGAACCAGATGTACGAGCTCGACCCCGACGGGGCGGGGTCGGTCATCCCGCTCGGCACCTTCCCCACCGACAACGTCGGCGGATCGTCGGCGTCGGTCATGTTCGACACGGGCCTCGTCCTCCAGGTCGGCGGCGGTGAGCGGGGCAGCGACGACCGACGGTTCATCGGATCGAACCAGGCCACCGTCATCGACCTCAACTACGACCCGCCCCGGATCCGGGCCGCGGCCACCATGAACTTCCGCCGC
This sequence comes from Acidimicrobiales bacterium, assembly GCA_965262175.1. Classification (GTDB taxonomy): domain Bacteria; phylum Actinomycetota; class Acidimicrobiia; order Acidimicrobiales; family SZUA-35; genus CADEDH01. The sequence goes on from CBDHES010000002.1 coordinate 1,790,652, forward strand.
CACTGGGCCGACGCCGTCGTGCTGCCCGACGGCCGGGTGCTGGTGATCGGCGGGTCGGAGGTCAACAACCGCAACGACGGCCTGGCCCTCAGCCCCGAGGTCTGGGACCCGGCGACCGACACCTGGACGGTGCTGGCGGCCAACGAGATCCCCCGCCTCTACCACTCGACCACCCTGCTGCTCCCCGACGGCTCGATCTACACCGGCGGAGGCGGAGCACCCGGACCCCAGAACAACCTCAACGCCGAGGTGTTCTACCCGCCCTACCTCTACGGGGCCGACGGCAACCGGGCCGAGCAGCCCGAGATCCTCAACGCCCCCTCGGAGCTGACCTACGGGCAACGGTTCGCGATCGACGTCGACGGGCCCGTCGATCGGGTCACGCTGATCAAGGCCGGCAACAACACCCACGGCATGACGACCCAGATCTTCCAGGAGCTGACGTTCACCCCGTCGGGCGGGCAGCTCCTCGTCGATGCTCCCGACCACGCCACCGTGGCCACCCCGGGCCGCTACCTGCTGTTCGTGCTCGACGCCGCCGGGGTGCCATCCGAGGCCCGGATCGTCGACCTCGGTGGGACCGGCCTCACCCCGCCCCCGCCGAGGGAACGTCCGACCAACCTCCTGGTCAACGGCAGCTTCGAGGCGCCGGACATCGCCGAGAACGGGTTCGCCGTCGTCGACACCCCGGGGTGGACCTCGACCCGGGCCGACGGTCGCCTCGAACTGTGGGACGCCGGCCACAACAATGTCGGGTCGGCCGACGGCCAGCAGCTGGCCGAGCTCAACATCGACGGCCCGACGACGATCGGTCAGGACGTGACGGTCACGCCGGGGGCGACCTACCGGTGGTCGATCGAGCACCGGGGCCGGGACGGCACCGACACGATGGAGGTCCTGATCGACGGGGCGGTCGTCGCCACCGTCACCAACCCACCCGGCGCCTGGCGCCTGGCGACCGGAACCTTCGTCGCCCCGGCCGACGCGACGACGATCCGGTTCGCCCTCCGGGGCGTCGATGCCGGTGGTTCGGCCAACCTGGTCGACGACGCCCGGATCGAGCTCGTGGCCGATCCGCCACCCGACGAGGTCGAACTGTCGGGGACGGTGACCGAGACCGGCGGGCCGCCGGTCGCCGGCGTCGCCGTCGACCTGTTCGACGAGACGCGAACGACGTGGCTCGCCTCGGCCACGACCGACGGCGACGGGGTGTTCCGGTTCACCGTGCCAGCCGACCGCTGCTACACCGTGACCGTCATCGCCCCCACCGGGCGGCGGCTGATCGGTCCGGGCTCCAACTCCGGCGGCGCCTACCTCAACCGGGAGCTGTGCGCCGGGCGGGACCCGGTCGGCGGGATCGACGCCGAGCTGGCGCCGATCGACGGCGGCTCGCCCTCCGGTGGCGGCTCGGTCGCCGACGGTGCCGGCGTCGGGGTGGCCGGGGTCGACATCGACCTGTTCGCCGCCACCGGCGACGGCAGTCGGGGCACCTACCTCGACTCGACGTCGACGACCGGCGACGGCACCTACCGCTTCGAGCTGCCGGGACCCGGCTGCTACGTCCACACCTTCATCGCGCCGGCCGGTCAGACCTTCGCCGAGTCCGGGACCGGCTACCTGAACCGTGGCTACTGCGCGGCGGCCGGCGAGGCGGTCGACGGGATCGACGCCGCGCTGACCACCGGAGCCGGGGCCGGCCTCGGCGATCGGGTGACCAACGCCGACGGGTCGGCGGCCGGCGGGGTGGCGATCGATCTCTTCGAGGCCGTGGCCGATGGGACCCGGGGTACCTATCTCCGCACGACGACCACGGGCGCCGATGGTCGCTACGGCTTCGACGTGCCCCCCGGCTGCTACGTCGTGACCTTCATCGCGCCGGACGGAGCGACGTTCGCCGATTCCGGGACCCGGTATCTCGAACGGTACGCCTGTGTCGGCGCGGGCGAGGTCGACGACACCGTCGACGCCGTCCTCTCCTGAGGCCGCGGCCGGCGCCCGTCACCGGTGGGCGCCGGCCCGGCCGATCGGTCAGTCGTCGTCGGCTTCGAGGGCGGTGGTGATCGACTCGTCACCGGCCATGTCCGACAGGGCCTCGGTCGTCTCCGACGCCAGCGTCGTGTGGAAGAGGGTGCCGTCGTGATCGCCGAGGGCCTCGTCGATCGCGTCGGGCGTCGCCCCGTCGGTCAGCAGGAACAACGCCGACTGCCCCGGCGCCAGCGAATCGGACACCGCGGAGATGAAGGTGTTGTCGATCCCGATGTCGATCTGGCGGTTCGACAGGGTCCGGAGACCGATCCCGACGAGCGCCCCGACCAGCGGACCGCCGAAGAGGAGACCGATCAACAGCCCCCAGAACCCACCGGAGGCGACCCGGGACCCCTTGACCGCCGACTCCAGCGTCTGGCGGACCTTCACCCGACCCTTGTCGTTCTTGACCGCCACCGCCGCGTCGTCGATCGCCACCAGGGGGACGTGGGTGTTCTCCTGCTTGGCGGTCACCACCCGCTGCAGGGCGACGGTCGCCTGGTTCTCGTCGGGATAGGTGAAGACGATGAGATCGTTGCCGGCCATGATCCTCCGCTCTCGGGTTGGCTGCTCTCGAATTGGCTCGCGGTGACCGTACCGATGGGGCCGATCCGGTGACGGATCGGGCGACCGAACCGACCGGGGTTGACCGCCGGCCCGGCCGATCGGTCGGTCGGTCGGTCAGTCGGTCAGTCGGTCAGTCGGTCAGTCGCCGGGCGTGCAGCCGATCACCCGAGCGCGTCGAGCTGAGCGGCGAGCCCGGCGGGATCGGTCGCCGGGAGACCGCAGGCGTAGTTGCGGCACACGTAGGCCCGGCCCTCGTCGCGGTCGGTCCACAGCGGGCTGGTGAAAGGCTCGCCGTGGACGACGACCGCCCCGGGTAGGTACCGGCGTCGCGCCTCGGCCACCAGGTCGTCCCGGTCACCGGTGACGACGACCTCGCTCATCGGCCCGACGACGAGATCGAGGGCGGCGACGAACCGGCCGTGGGCCAGCGGGTTGGTCGCCGGGGACTCCCCCACGAGCCGGAGGATGGCCTCGCTCCGCTCGGCCAGGTCGGGCCGGTCCCAGATGGCGGCCACCCGGCGGAGGGCGACCGCGGCGTTGCCGTTGGCCGACGGCACCGGGCTGTCGAAGACGTCCTTGCGGTCGACCAGCAGCTGTTCGGCGTCGCGGCCGACGGTGAGGAGGCCGCCGTCGGCCGAGTCCCAGAACAGCTCGATCATGGCATCGGCGGTGGCGACCGCCTCCTCGTGCCACCGCCTCCGGCCGGTCGCCTCACCGAGCCGGGTGTAGGCGTCGACCAGGGCGGCGTAGTCGGCGGCGTAGGCCAGGTGGCGGCGACCGCCGAGGCGTTGCCAGCTCCGGTACCACCGTCCATCGGCGAGCAGTTCCCGTTCGAGGAAGGTCATCGCCGTCACCGCGGCGTCGACCCAGGTCGGCTCGCCGGCCGCCGCGCCCGCCTCGGCCAGGGCCGAGATCATGAGAGCGTTCCACTCGGTCAAGACCTTGTCGTCGAGCCCCGGGCGGACCCGATCCTGGCGGAGGCCGAACAGCTTGGCCCGGAGCGCCTCCACCGGCTCGGAGCGAGCGAGCAGGCCGGGCTCGGGACGATGGAGCACCGTGGCCCCCTCGAAGTTGCCACCTGCGGTGACGCCGTACCACGACCGGGCCAACGCCAGCTCATCGTCGTCGAGGGCCTCGGCCAGCTCGGCCTCGGTCCACACATAGAACCGACCCTCGACCCCCTCGGAGTCGGCGTCCTCGGCCGAGGCGAACGCCCCGCCGTCGAGACGGAGATCCCGGAGGACGTAGTCGATCGTCTCGGCCACCACCTGCCGGTGACGGTCATGCCCGGTCAGCTGCCACCCGTGGAGGTAGGCGGGGACGAGGAGGGCGTTGTCGTACAACATCTTCTCGAAGTGGGGGACCGCCCACCGTTCGTCGACCGAGTAGCGGGCGAAGCCCCCGCCGAGGTGGTCGTACATGCCGCCAGCCGCCATGTGATCGAGGGTGAGCTCGGCCACCCGGAGCGCCTCCCCATCGCCTCCGGGCCCCTCGGCGCCCCCGGCGTGGACGTGGTGGCGGAACAACACGTCGATGGTCATCGGCGACGGAAACTTGGGGGCCGTGCCCCATCCCCCGTTCACCGGGTCGTGGGCCTGCACCAACACCTGGGCCACCTGTTGCACCAACCCGTGCCCGGGGAGACCGGCGACCGGTTCCAGCTCGGCGTGTCGGCGAAGGGCGGCGGTGACCCCGGCGGCGTGGTCGACGATGGCGGCCCGCTCGGTGGACCACGCCTCGACGAGGGCGTCGAGCAGGTCGCCGAACCCCGGCATCCCCTGCCGGCTCGCCGGCGGGAAGTAGGTGCCGGCGAAGAAGGGCTCACCGTCCGGGGTCATCACGACCGTCATCGGCCAGCCGCCGTGGCCGGTCATCGCCTGGACCGCCTCCATGTAGAGGGCGTCGATGTCGGGCCGCTCCTCCCGATCGACCTTGACGTTCACGAAGCCGGCGTTCATCTTGGCTGCGATCTCGTCGTTCTCGAACGACTCGTGGGCCATGACGTGGCACCAGTGGCACGCCGAGTACCCGACCGACAGCAGGATCGGCTTGTCGTCGGTCCGGGCTCGCTCCAGCGCCTCGGGGCCCCACGGGTACCAGTCGACCGGGTTGTCGGCGTGCTGCTGGAGGTAGGGGCTCGACTCGTCGGCCAGTCGGTTGCTCACGGGCCCTCCCGGGGCTGTCGGCGGCGGTCGCTCATCGGTCGAGGATCCGGGCCGCGTTGTCGTGGAGGTAGGCCCGCTCGACGTCGGGCGGGAGGTCCCAGCCGGCGACGATCCGTCGGAGGTCGACCAGGGGCCCACAGTTGGGGTACACGCTGCCGAACAGGATCTGATGACGACCGTGACGGCGGAGGGCGTCGACGTAGTCGGTCGAGCCGACGAAGTCGTAGTGGACGTACTGCCCGGGGACGGTGACCACGTTGGGCTGCTTGTAGAGCAGGCCGATCGTCTCCCGAACGTAGGGCCAGCCGCCGTGCTGGATCACCACCGTCAGATCGGGGAAGTCGGTGGCGACGTGGTCGACGTACTCCGGTCGGCAGTCGTCGAGGTAGGGGCCGAGGAGGGCGCTCTGGGTGGTGGTGACCAGCATCCCGGCGTCGCGGGCCTCCTCGTAGAGGGGGTACAGGGCCCGATCGTGGAATCGGCGATGGACCGCGGCGGTCGACGGGTCGATCGTGACCCCCTTGATCCCGGCCGCCCCCATCGCCCGAATCTCCGCCGCCGCCGCCTCGACGTCGGACGGCTCGACCGAGCCGAAGGGAACGAACCGGTGGGCGTTGGCCGCCACCACCGGGTCCTCGGGTGGCCCGTCGGCCAAGCCCTTGGGGTCGAGCCCTCGGATGGCGGTCGGCCCGGGAACCCCGACCACGCCGACCGCGATGCCGGCTTCGTCCATCTCGGCCACCATCAGCTCGGCCGACTGCTGCACGAACGACGGGCACGGCTCGAGGAACATCCGCTCCAGGTAGTGGAAGGTCGTGTCCCTGGTCCAGCTCTGCGAGCCGACCGGCCGGAACCGGAAGTCGATCACGTCGTCCATCTGTCGCCGCCTCAGTACAGCTCGTTGCCGTCGTGCCAGGTGGCGAACCGGGCCTCCATCTGGTCCACCGTCTCGTCGGAGGTGGTCTGGTCGGCCAGGCACTGGGCGTAGCTGGCCAGGTCGTCGATCGGCGGCCAGCCGTCGGGTGACCACAGCCGGGACCGGATGACCGACTTGCCGCAGTGGAACATGACCTCGTCGATCGCCACGACGAGGGCCAGCGCCGGCTCCCGCCCGGCCTCGGCCATCGTGGCCAGCAGGTCGGGGGCGGTGACGATCCGGGCCGTGCCGCCGACCCGGAGGACCTCCCCCCGCCCCGGCACGAGGAACATGATCCCCACCGTCGGGCGCTCCAACAGGTTGAGGAACGTATCGAGGCGGCGATTGCCGGGGCGGTCGGGGACGGCGAGGGTCCGATCGTCGAGGATCCGCACGAAGCCGGGCGGATCGCCCTTGGGCGACACGTCCATCCGGCCTGCGGCGTCGCTGCTGGCGATCACGATGAACGGCGATCGCCCGATCCATCGTCGGCCGTGATCGTCGAGGGCGGCGAGCACCTTGGTCTGCTGGGCCGGACGGGCCGGTGGCACCAGGGCCCGCAGTTCCGCCGCGGTGGTGATCACATGGCGGGGATCGATCGGGGCCATCGCCTCACCCTCCCACCGTGGCCCGGCGGTGTCGAGCAGGCCGGGGTCCCCACCCCGGCCCGACCTGCGAGCTGGAACGACGCCGGCCCGGTGTTGGACGATGGCTCCGAGCCGTGGCCGAGGAACGACCAGCCGGGGCCAACGGGAGGAGGCGGCCATGGGTGGCAGCGGAACCGAGGACGCAACGGCGACGGGGCTGGTGCTGACGGCTCCCCGGCGCTTCGAGCGGCGGGCCTTCGACCTCCCCGAGCTGGGCCTCGACGATGGGATGCTCCGGGTCGAGGCGTGCGGGCTGTGCGGCACCGACCATGAGCAGTACACCGGCGACGTGCAGAGCCACCACGCCGTCGTCCCCGGCCACGAGGTGATCGGGGTCGTCGAGGCGCTCGGCGATCGGGCAGCCCAACGGTGGGGGGTCGAGGCCGGCCAGCGGGTGGCGGTCGAGGTCTTCCAGTCGTGCCGAGACTGCGAGCCGTGCCGGACCGGGCTCTACCGGCGCTGTGTCCGGAACGGGACCCGAACCATGATCGGCTTCACCGATGCCGACAGCCCACCGGGCCTCGGCGGCGGGTACGCCACCCACCTCTACCTCGGCCCCGACGCCATGCTGCTCCCGGTGCCCGATCAGCTCGATCCGATCACGGCGACACTGTTCAATCCGCTGGGGGCCGGGATCCGGTGGGGGGTCGAGGTCCCCGAGACCGGGCCGGGCGACGTCGTCGCCATCCTCGGGCCGGGTATCCGGGGCCTGTGCGCCGCGGCGGCGGTCAAGGAGGCCGGCGCCGAGTTCGTGATGGTGACCGGGCTCGGGCATCGGGACGCCGAACGGCTGGCCCTGGCCCCCGCCTTCGGGGCCGACCTGACCGTCGATGTCGCCGAGACCGATCCCAACACCGCCCTCCGCCAGGCGATCGGCCGCAAGGCCGACATCGTCATCGACGTCACCGCCAAGGCCCCGGCCGCCCTGGGTCAGGCGGTGCAGCTGGCCCGTCCCGGCGGGACCGTCGTGCTGGCCGGAGTCCGTGGCTCGACCGAGACCCCGGGGTTCGACCCCGATCACATCGTGTACAAGGAGCTCCGGCTGATCGGGGCGTTGGGTGTCGACGTCGCCGCCTACCGCAAGGCCCTCGACCTGCTGATCGCTGGCCGGTACCCGTTCGCCGACCTCCCCCGCCAGACCGCCGGCTTCGACCAGCTCGAGGGCCTGATCCAGGTCCTGGCCGGCGATCGGCCCGGCATCCCACCGGTCCACGCCGTGTTCGCCCCGGCCGATGCCGGACCGGGGCCGACGCCGCAACCCTCCGAGAGCCACGAGAGAGGAGGCCGCCCATGAGCGGTCCGACGTTCGAGACGTTCAACCAGGAGTGGGCCGACAAGATCGTCGGCCGCGTCTCGAAGAAGGGCATCGACAGCTACCTCGGCCTCACCGTCACCGAAGTGACGGCCGGCCGCCTGGTGTGCGAGATGCCGATCACCGACGAGCTGATCACGATGATGGGCAACCTCCACGGCGGGTGCCTGTCGGCGATGTGCGACCACGTCCTCGGGGTCGTCATGTACCCGGTCATGCCGCCCGGGTACTGGGCGGCCACCACCGAGTTCAAGATCAACCTCCTGGCCCCGGTGACCGGGGGGACCTGCGTCGCCACCGCCGAGATCGCCTCGATGACCAAGCGGTTGGCCGTCGTGCGTATCGAGGTCGAGAACGAAGGGCGCCTCGTCGCTCTCGCCCAGGGCACCTGCACCATCGTCGCCCCGAAGAAGACCGCCTGACCGAAATTGCCACTCGGACCGGCACGAACCTAGGGTCCGGTCATGACGCAGGTCGACGAGGCCGAGCGGGCGGTCGACGGCCGGGCCGCCCGGCGGGAACGGAACATCAACGCCGTCCTCGACGTGGTCATCGAGCTGTTCACCGAGGGGGCGCTGTTCCCCACCGTCGAACAGGTGTCGACCCGATCGGGGGTCTCGACACGCTCGATCTACCGCTACTTCGCCGACCCGACCGAGCTCCACGACGCCGCCATCAGGCGGAACCGGGAGCTGGCCGAACCGTTGGCCCACCTCCACTCGATCGGTGAGGGCCCGCTCGTCGACCGGGTCGAAGCGTTCGTCGCCATGCGGCTCCGGCTCCACGACGGGTTCGCCGCCACCTACCGGGCGACCGTCCACAACGCGGCCGCCGCCCCCCGGGTCCGCGACCAGCTGGCCCGCAGCCGCGACGACCTCCAGCGCCAGTTCGAGCGGCAGTTCGCTCCGGAGCTGGGACGTCACAAGGGTGCAGAGCGCGACGCCGTGCTGGCGGCCGGCGACGCGCTGACCCAACTCGACACGATCGACATCCTGCGCCGCCACCGCCAGCTCTCGGCCAGCGAGGCGGCCCACGCACTTCGTACCGGACTCTTGGCCATCCTGGGAGGAACCCGTTGAGCCCATCACTCCACACCCCACTCTGCGACCGGTTGGGGATCGACGTCCCCATCATCTCGGCCGGGATGGGCCCCATCGCCGGCCCCGAGCTGGTGGCGGCGGTCTCCAACGCCGGGGGCCTCGGCGTGCTCGGCTGCACCTCGATGGCCCCCGAGTCGGTCCGGACGGTCATCCGCCAGACCCGGGAGCTGACCGATCGGCCCTTCGGCGTCGACCTGATCCTCCCGGCCCGGATCGACCAGGGCGGCGCCTCGGTCAGCGACGTGGCGGCGATGATCCCGGCCGAGCACCGGGAGACGGCGGCCCGGATCGCCGCCGACCTCGGCGTCGAGGTGGGCGCCGCTCCCCCGTCGGGCGGTAACGCGCTGGGGACCGACGCCGAGGCGCAGGTCCAGGTGATCCTCGAGGAAGGGGTACCGGTGTTCGTCGGCGCCCTCGGCTCGCCCGGCTTCGTCGCCGACCGATTCCACGATGCCGGCGCCACGGTGATCTCGATCGTCGGGAGCACCAAGCAGGCGGTGGCGGTGGTCAAGGACGGGGCCGACGTGGTCATCGCCCAGGGCACCGAGGGCGGTGGCCACACCGGCCACGTGGGAACGATGGCCCTCCTCCCCCAGGTCCTCGACGCGGTCGACGTGCCGGTGGTGGCGGCCGGCGGTATCGCCGATGGGCGCGGCCTGGCCGCCAGCCTGCTGATGGGGTGCCAGGCGGTGTGGGTGGGGACACGGTTCCTGGCCACCGACGAGGCCGGCATCGCCGGGTGGCAGAAGGCGGGGATCGTCGCCGCCGCCGACCAGTCGCCGATCATCAGTCGGGCCTACACCGGCAAGCGGTTCCGGATGCTGCCCAACGACTGGACCAGGGCCTGGGAGGAGGCCGACGTCGATCCCCTCCCGATGCCGCTCCAACCGGTCCTGGCCAACCTGACCCTCGGGGCGATGGGCACCGACCGAGGCGGCCGGGAGGGTGTCTCGATGAACGGTGCCGGCAACATCGCCGGTCTGATCGACGAGGTGGTCCCGGCGGCCGACGTCGTGCATCGTATGGCCGACGAGGCGGCCGACCTGCTGGGCGCCGCAGGAAGGTACCTCCGCTGATGGACATCGTGCTCACCGGGACCGGCTCCCCCCTCCCCGATCCGAACCGGGCCGGCCCGTCGACCCTGGTCAAGGCGGGCGACACCCACATCCTGATCGACGCCGGCCGCGGCACGGTCATGCGCATGGCCGGGGCCCGGTCGCTGCCGGCCCTGCTCTCCGGCGTGCTGATCACCCACCTCCACAGCGATCACGTCTGCGCCCTCAACGACGTCATCACCACCCACTGGGTGATGAGCCAAGGGAACGCCACACTGTCGATCTACGGCCCGCCCGGGATCGCCCAGTTCGTCGAGCGGCAGCTCGGTGCCCTCGAGGCCGATATCGACTACCGGATCACCCACCACGAGGAGCTCACCGAGGGGCCCCGGGTGGCGGTCACCGAACTGGAGCCGGGCGACACCTTCGAGGTCGGCTCGGGCGACGGCGCGGTGTCGATCGTCGCCGCCGCCACCGAGCACGCACCGGTCAAGCCGACGATCGGGTACCGGTTGAGCCACGGTGGCTCGGTGGCGGCCATCGTCGGCGACACGATCCCCTGCGACGGGGTCGACGAGCTGGCCGCCGGGGCCGACGCCTACGTCCAGACCGTGATCCGTCCCGACCTCGTCAAGCAGGTCCCCAGCGAGATGTTCCAGGACATCCTCGACTACCACTCCAGCGTCGCCGACGCCGCCCAGACCGCAGCTCGGGCCGGGGTGGCCCGCCTCGTGCTGACCCACCTCGTGCCGGCCCCGACCGCCGAGCAGTACCCGGAGTGGGTGGCCCTGGCCGCCGCCCACTTCGACGGCGACATCGTCATCGGCGACGACCTGACCACGATCACGATCTGACGGAGGCACCCATGCCCGAGACCATCCCGGTACCCGGCTTCGACGGCCGCATCGGCCGGACCCTGGCCGACTCCGAGCCCTCGTACGAGGTCGCACCCCACCCCGGCGAGGACGCCCCGAACGTCGTGATCGTCCTCCTCGACGACACCGGCTTCGCCCAGTTCGGGTGCTTCGGGTCCGACATCGACACCCCCAACGTCGACGCCCTGGCGGCCAACGGCCTCCAGTTCACCAACTTCCACGTCACCCCGCTGTGCTCCCCGACCCGGGCCTCGCTCCTCACCGGTCGATCCCAGCACACCGTCGGCATGCGATCGGTGTCGAACCACAACACCGGCTTCCCCAACCAGCGGGGCCACATCTCCAACCACGCGGCGACGATCGCCGAGGTGCTGGGGGCCGAGGGGTACGCCACGTTCTGCGCCGGCAAGTGGCACCTGGCCCCCACCGAGGACATCTCGGCCGCCGGCCCGTTCGACCAATGGCCCCTCGGACGGGGGTTCAACCGGTTCTACGGCTTCCTCGAAGGGGAGACCGACCAGTTCCATCCCGAGCTGGTGATCGACAACCACCACACCGACCCGCCGGCCGGTCCCGACGACGGCTACCACCTCAGCGAAGACCTGGTCGACCAGCTCCTGCGGATGATCAACGACTCGAAGGGGATCCGGCCCGACCGGCCGTTCCTCGCCTACCTAGCCTTCGGGGCGACCCACGCCCCCCACCAGGCCCCACCCGAGTACCTGGCCAAGTACCGGGGCCGCTACGACGATGGGTGGGACGTGGCCCGGCAGCGGTGGTACGAGCGGCAGCTCGAGCTGGGGGTCATCCCGCCCGGGACCCGTCTCGCCCCGCGCAACCCCGGCGTCGACCCGTGGGACGAGCTTCCCGACAACCAGCGCCGTCTGGCGGCCCGGCTCCAGGAGGCGTTCGCTGCGTTCCTCGACCATACCGACGACCAGATCGGCCGCCTGGCCACCGGCCTGGCCGAGCTCGGCCAGCTCGACAACACGATCTTCGTCGTCCTGGCCGACAACGGGGCGTCCCAGGAGGGCGGGCCGTTCGGCGTCATGCACGAGATGAAGTACTTCAACGGGGTGGTCGAGGCCCCCGACGAGGCCGTCGAGCGGCTCGACGACATCGGCGGCCCCCACAGCCACACCAACTACCCCTGGGGCTGGGCCCAGTGCGGCAACTCCCCCTTCCGGTGGTACAAGCAGAACACCCACGAGGGTGGGGTCCACGTGCCCCTCGTCGTCCACTGGCCGGCCGGGATCGACGCCACCCAGCGGGGCACGCTCCGCCCCCAGTTCGTGAACGTGTCCGACATCGTCCCGACGATCTACGAGTTGCTCGGCGTCACCCCGCCAGCGGTCCTCAATGGTCGAGACCAGCTCCCGGTCACCGGCCACTCGTTCGTCCCGCTCCTGGCCGACGCCGACGCCCCGGCCACGAACCGGCTCCAGTACTTCGAGCAGTTCGGGTCCCGGGCCCTCGTCGTCGAGCAGGACGGGCGGTGGTGGAAGGCGGTGGCCAAGCACAACCAGGGCGATGCGTTCGACGACGACCGGTGGGAGCTCTACGACCTGTCGGCCGACCTCTCCGAGTGCGACGACCTGGCCCCGACCCACCCCGAGAAGCTGGCCGAACTGATCGAGCTGTGGTTCGCCGAGGCCGAGCGCCACGGCGTCCTCCCCCTCGACGACCGGACGATCGAGCTGTTCGCCTCCCGGCGGGACGATCGCTCACCCCACCCGACCAGCCGCCGCTACCGGTACCGGCCCCCGATGACGCCGATCCCGGTCCAGGCCGCCCCCAGCCCCGGGGGCCGAGGGTGGGATCTGACGGCCCGGGTGACACGGGCGGCCGGCGACCAGGGCGTGGTGTGGGCGACCGGCAGCGCCAGCGCCGGCCTCTCGGTGTTCGTCCAGGACGACCGGCTCGTCGTCGACTACAACGCCTTCGACGACCACACGATCGTCGCCTCGACCGTGGAGGTCCCCACCGGGGACAGCACGCTCGGCGTCCGCCTCACCCGGACCGGAAGCCGGACCGGCACCGTGGCGCTGACGATCGACGGCGAACCCTGCGGCACGGCCGAGCTGGGGTTCATGATGCGGATGATCAGCTCGCTGGGGGCCAGCCTCGGTTACGACCACGGCTCGCCGGTCTCCGGTCGCTATCAGGGCGCCTACCCCTTCACCGGCACCCTGCACGACGTCGAGATCGTGCTCGCCGGTCGGAGCCGATCCGACACCGCGACGACGGCCCGAGCCGAGATGTCCCGCCAATGACCGACGTCGCCCACCCCCGAAAGGACCGCTGATGCAGACCGTCCGCACCCCCGATGACCGGTTCGCCGGACTCCCCGGCTATCCGTTCGAGCCCCACTACGCCGAGATCGACGACGACGAAGGCGGCACCCTCCGGGTCCACTACCTCGACGAGGGCGGCAGCGACGACGGAGCGACGATCCTGTTGCTCCACGGGGAGCCGTCGTGGAGCTACCTGTACCGCCACATGATCCCGCCCCTGGTGGCCGCCGGGCACCGGGTGGTGGTGCCCGATCAGGTCGGGTTCGGGCGATCCGACAAGCCGACCGAGACCAGCGACTACACCTACGCCCGCCACGTGGGCTGGATGTCGAGCCTGGTGTTCGACGAGCTCGACCTGTCGGACATCACCTTCTTCGGCCAGGACTGGGGCGGCCTCATCGGCCTTCGGCTCGTCGCCGCCCGACCGGAGCGCTTCGCCCGTCTGGTGGTCGCCAACACTGGCCTCCCCGACGGCTCCCGACCACCATCGGAGGCGTTCCTCCGATGGCAGACGTTCTCCCAGACCTCCGAGGTGTTCCCCATCGGCGACATCATCAACGGCGGCACGACGACCGACCTGGCGCCCGAGGTGATCGCCGCCTACGACGCCCCGTTCCCCGACGACACCTCCAAGGCGGGGGCCCGGATCTGGCCCAGCCTCGTCCCCACGTCGCCCGACGATCCGGCCGCTCCGGCCAACCGGGAGGCGTGGGCCGTGCTCGAGCGGTTCACCAACCCCGTGCTGTGCTGCTTCAGCGACCAGGACCCGGTCACCGCCGGCGGCGAGGCCGTCTTCCAGGCCCGGGTCCCCGGAGCCGAGGGCCAAGCCCACACCACGATCGTCGGCGGCGGCCACTTCCTCCAGGAGGACCGGGGCCCGGAGCTGGCCGACGTGCTGATCGACTTCATCGCCCGAACCTCGGCCGGCTGAGCCGTCGCCGTTCCCAACCCAGAGGAGAGATCGCTGTGGAAGTCATCAACGAGGTGATGCCGTCCGACCCCGACCAGATCACCGAGATGCTGGCCCCGGGGCCCGACGGCCCGATCTTCATGGTCAACCTGCTGTCGTTCAAGGACCGGGCCGAGTACGACGACGGCCGAGCCACCGATCTCACGGGCCGGGAGGCCTACCAGATCTACGGCCGGGGCGTTACCGAGCTGCTGGCCGGGTACGGCGGCGAGGTCGTCTTCGTCGGCGACGTCACGTTCCTCACCCTCGGCCAGGTCGAGGAGCTGTGGGACGAGGTGGCGATCGCCAGGTACCCCAACCGGGCCGCCCTGGTCGCCATGACCAGCTCCGATGAGTGGCGGGCGCTGGCCGTTCACCGGACCGCCGGCCTGGCCGGCCAGCTCAACATCGAGACCGTCGCCCCCCAGGGCTGAGGCCCGACGGGGAGCGATCGGGCTGCGCTTCAACGCCGGTTGGTCATCCCGCCCTGGCGGCGTCGGTCGGCGGTCCGTAGGCTCCTGGCGTGGTCCCGTTCACCGACGAGCACGTCAAGCGCTGGCGCGACGAGGGGTGGGTGCTGGTCCCCGAGTTGGTGCCGGCGGCCGACATCGACGCCGCCCTCGACGACCTGTGGCTGCTGTTCCCCCGGCCCGAGGAGTTCCACGACGGCGATGGCGAGGAGCGGCGGGACGCCTTCCTCGGGGGAACCGATCCCCGGAACCTGTTCTCCCGCGATGGGGTGCCAGCCGATGGGCCGGCATTCCGGCCCGATCAGTTCCTCGGTCGCTCGTTGTTTCCGTTCCCGGGATCAAACCGGCTCAACCGGTTGGCCGTCCACCATCGTCTCCTCGACTTCGCCGAAGCCACGCTCGACAGCGATGACCTCCGCATCTACCAGATGGGCCTCTGGGCCAAGTACACCGGGGTGACCAACTACGCCCAGCCACTCCACCAGGATCACAACCACTCGGTCGTCCCACCCCGGATGGAGCCGGGTTGGTGGCACCTGGAGGGCTTCCTCTACCTGTCGGACGTCGACGAGGACGTCGCCCCGACCCGCCTGGTCGACCGATCGGCCAGCGGCGGGCGGCAGGCGATCGCCCCGCTCGGCCCAGACGACGCCCCCGACCTGTACGAGGCGGAGCGGTCGGCGGCCGGGCCCCGGGGCTCGTTCCTCGCCTACCGGCCCGACGTGTGGCACCGGGGCGTCGACCTGACCCGCCCGGGCGGCTCCCGGTTCCTGTTCGGGCTGAGCTTCAAGCTCGGCCAGCAGGATTGGGTCGGCTACGAGAACGTGCAGGCCCGGTCGACCAGCGGTCGCTTCACCCGGTTCGTCGAGTCGTGCACGCCCCGGGAGTTGGCCCTGTTCGGTGTCCCCGGCCCCGGCCACCCCTACTGGACCGCAGGCACCCTGGCCGCCATGGCCGACCGCTACCCGGGCCTCGATCTGACACCGTGGCGACGAGCCGTGACCGGGACGGGCGCCTGACCGGGACCGCGGTCTGGCGGGGACCGCGGTCTGACGGGGACGGAGTGCCGGGTCGAGCGCCGGCCGTCAGGCCTGGTCGCGGTAGCGGTCGAGGGGCAGGGTGACGGTGATCGTGGTCCCGACCCCCTCCTCCGACGCGAGCGTCAGCGACCCGTCGTGGTTGCTCACCACTCGACGACAGGTCGTGAGGCCGATGCCGCTGGCCGGACGGCGGCGAGCCGCCTCGGTGTCGAGCCGGACGAACAGCCCGAACACCGCGGCCTGCATCCGCTCGGGGATGCCGATCCCGTTGTCCGACACGGTGAACCGGGCCATCCCGGCCTCGACGTCGTCGTCGGCCCAGACGTCGACCCGGGGTTCGACGCCGGGGCGGTGGTAGCGGACGGCGTTGGCGATGAGGTGGTGGACGAGGCGGGTCAGTTGGGTCCGGTCGCCGACGATCGTCGGGAGGGCGCCGACCTGGACCGTGGCGCCGATCGAGTCGATTGCATCGGCCAGGTCCTCGATCGCACCGGCGGCGACCTCGTTGAGGTCGACCGGCTCGCCCCACGGGTCGATGCTCAGCGTGGCGACGTAGGCCAGGAGATCGTCGATCAGATTCCCGAGACCGTCGGCGGTCCGCTGCATCGCATGCACCGTCGGGGCGATCGCATCCCGCTCCCCCTCGGGCAGGGCCGCCGTCAGCTCGTCGACCAGACGCACCATGGTGGTGGCCGGCGCCTTGAAGTCGTGCGACAGAGCGTAGACCAGGTCTCGCATCTCGTCGCTCTTGCGCTCGCCGGCCAGCAGCTCGGCCTTGAGTCGAATCACGTTGTCGACGCAGTTGGCCAGCCGGCGGAGCGTGGTGATGTCGGCGTCGGTCCACCCCCGGGGCTCGGGCTCGATGACGCACAACGCCCCGATGGCCTGGCCCCGTTGATCGTGGATCGGGGCGCCCAGGTAGGCGATGACCCCGAGGTCGGGGATGGCCCGGTTGTCACTGACCCGATCGTCCAGTCGGGCGTCGTCGACCCGGAGGACCTCGTCGCTGGCCGCGACGTGCTGGCAGAACGAGTGGGACAGCGGCGTCTCCCGCCGATCGGCCCACGGCTGAGCGAGGCCGATGTGGCTCTTGAAGTACTGCCGATCCCGCTCGGTCTGCACGATCGACACCAGCGACACCTCGGCCCCCAGGAGATCGGTGGCCAACGTTGTCAGGTCATCGAAGTCGCGCTCGTACTCCCCGTCGACGACGCCCAACTGTTCGAGTGTGAACGCTGCGACCTCGACACCGTTCAATGCAATTCCGGCATCGCCCGATCCCAAGGCGCCGTACATCATGGCCTTCGCCACCCCCCGCCCGAACCCGCGCCGGGCGCTTGCTTCTCGTGGACTACCGAGGTCATCGGCGCCAGACCAGATCGCCTGTAGAAGCCCGGAAACGTTTGCGGCGCTCGCCCGCCGACCCGCGACCCCACGACCGTGGGCGGCGTCTAGGTTCGGTTCACGTGACCGAGGACGACGGCACCGACAGGGACGACCGAGCCGATGCCGCCGTGGCGGTGGCCGATCTCGGCCGGGCACCGGCGAATCGGCCCGGGGGTGATCGGCGGCGACCGATCGGTGAGATGGTGCGGACCGTGATCCTCATCGGGGCGGTCTTCGGTTCGTTGGCCGTGGCGGCGATCGCCATCGACGGGTTGACCGACTCGGCCGAGCGGAGCGACGTCCTGGTGGTTCTCGGCACCGAGACCAGGGTCGACGGTACCCCGTCGTCCCGTCTGCAGGCCCGGCTCGATGCTGCGGCCGACGCCTTCGAGGCGGGGCTGGCCGAGTGGATCATCGTCAGCGGCGGCATCGGCCGCAGCGGCTGGGACGAGTCCGAGGTGATGGCCCGGTACCTCATCGAGGAGCGGGGCATCGACCCCGATGTCGTGATCCTCGATCCCGACGGGGTCAACACCCGGGCCACCGCCGTCAACGCCCGGGCCACCATGGAGGAGCGAGGCTGGACCTCGGCCCTGGTCGTCAGCCAGTACTACCACCTTCCCCGGACCCGGCTGGCGTTCCGTCAGGAGGGAATCGACGACGTCACGACCTACCACGCCCGGTTCCACACGATCGACGACAGCCGATCGCTGGTCCGCGAGGTGGTGGCGATCAGCGCCTACCTGATCGGCGCCCGATGACGTCGGCTACCCGGCGGGCTACCGGGCCCCGAGCCGCCATGGCGGCGATGGCAGCGATCCAGGCCACCAGTGGCGGGTTGGCGGTCGCCTGGCCCGCCAGGTAGCCGACCCCGGCCCCGAGGGCCCCGACGGCAAACACCTGCACCCGGCTCGGAGCCCGCGCCGCGACCCGAGCCAACCATCGCTCGGTAACCGGGTCGGGCTCGTCGTCGACGGCCGCCAACCGGTCGGCGGGCGATGCATCACTGCGGCGGGAGGGGAACCGGCCGGCCCGATCGAAACGGTCCGACACCTCCGTGAGCCTAGATCGAGGTCACCGTCCCCACGGGGGACCCCGGCTCTGACGCGACCGGCGACGTCGCCGAGTACTTCGCCGACGGGGTCCTGACCTACGAGGTCACCAACGACGACATCGCCGCCGCCACCCACGGCCACGGCATCGTCGGGGCCCCCACCGCCGGATGCCCGATCATCCAGACGATCCCGGCCGACCGGCACCGGACGATCGCCGGCATGGCGACCGTCGCCTCCCACGGCGAGCTCTACTTCAACATCCACACCGCCCAGCAGACCTTCTACGGCGACATCCGGGGTCAGCTCTATCCCGCTTCGGACGAGCTCATGGAGGCCGCCGGCCTCGCCGAGTGAGCGGACCCGCTCGGTCGGCACCGTCGCCCCGGGGCGTGGGTCAGCCGGTCGAGGTCCGCTCGACGACGACGACGGGGATCGTCCGGTCGGTCATCTCGACGTACTCGCCGAACCGGGGCATCGCGGCCACCCGAGCGTCGAGCAGCTCGGTCCGCTCCGGCTCGTCGGCCACCCGGGCCCGGGCCTCGAACCGGTCGACCCCACCGCCGTCCCCGGCGATCTCGACGACGACCGCCGGGTTGGCCACGAGGTTGTGGAACCAATCCGGGTGACGGGAATCGCCAGCTCGGGAAGCGACGACGACGAGGTCGTCGCCGGAGCCGTCGGCCCGGGGTGCCGTGGTGTAGGTGAGCGGCGACGTCCGCTCCCGCCCCGACCGGGCCCCGACCGTCGTCAGGAGAACCATCGGGTTGCCCTCCCACCGACCCCCGCACCGGCCGCCGTTGGCCCGGAACTCGGCGATCACCCCATCGTTGAGGCTCAGCCACTGCTCGTCGGTGATCTGGGGGCTGGGTCGATCGGTCATGGCCTGTCGTAGCAGTTCCCGCCGACGGCCCGCCAGGGAGCGGCCGACCGGCGCCCCGGTCGGGAGGGTGCCGGTCCTAGGCTGGCCGCCGTGAGCGACCAGAACCCTTCGGCGGTCCCGTCGACACCCGACACCGCCAGCCAGCCCGACGGCCCCCCTCCCGACATGGGAGCGATCTGGGAGGCCCGCTACGCCGGCACCGGCGACGAGTTCCTCTACGGGGTGGAGCCCAACGTGTTCCTGGCCGAGACGGTGGCCGACCTGGCACCGGGCACGGCCCTGTGCCTGGCCGACGGGGAGGGCCGGAACGGGGTCCACCTCGCCACCCTCGGGTGGGACGTCACCTCGGTCGACCTGGCGGCATCGGGCCTGGCCAAGGCGACCCGCCTCGCCGAACGGCGCGGGGTAACCGTGACGACCGAGGTCGCCGACCTCGCCACCTACGACCTCGGGGTCGGCCGCTGGGACCTGATCGTCTCGATCTTCGCCCACACCCCACCCCCGATCCGGGCCCGGATCCACGGAGCGGTGGCCGCCGCCCTACGACCGGGAGGGCGCCTGATCCTCGAGGCCTACACCCCGGACCAGATCGGTCGGGGCACCGGGGGCCCGCCGGTCCCCGCGCTGACGATGTCGCTGACCGGCCTCCGGGACGAGCTGACCGGTCTCGAGATCGTCCACGGCGTCGAGCTGGTCCGCCCGGTCATCGAAGGCAGCGGCCACACCGGCGACGGGGCCGTCGTGCAGGTGATCGCCACCCCGACCTGATCGGTCGACCGGCTCACCGCTCGGTGGGCGAACGGAACCGCCCCGCCCCCAAGGGTTGGAGAACGGGGCGAGGCGGTTCCTGCCTGTAGCGAGCGGGGGACGGGCGGCTTGTCCCACCGCCCAGGCGAGCCGACGCCGAGGTCCGGCCGGTGAGGCCGGTCAGGCGGCGGCCGGTCGAGGCGAGAGACCGTCGCCGGTGGCCGGCCGATGATCGGCGACCGTGCGCGACCTGAGCTCGTGGTAGGCGACGCCGGCCGTCATACCGAAGAACGGTCCGCCAACGACCCCGACGAACAGGGCGAAGGCGATGCGGGCGACGTTGTCCATCGCCGGCGCCGAGGCGAAGATCAGGGCCGCGGCCAGGGCCGTGGTGACGATCACACCCCCCAGCAACCCGTACCCGGCCGAAGCCCACAGGCCCCGGTCGTGATCCTCATTGCCTACAACGTTGGTCGACATGCCGGTCTCCTAACCACCGATCGAAGGTCGTTCACCTCGACGGTACGGATCGCCCGCCCGGCCAGGTAGGGCCCAAGGTCCCGGCTCCCCGACCGGTCGCGTACGATCGCCCCATGGACGTCCCGCTGGCCCACTTCCGGCCCGACACCGACCCGGCGGCGATCGCCGGTCACCTCCGCCGGTACGGGTTCGCCATCATCGACGACGTCGCCCCGACCGACCTCCTCGATCGCCTGGCCGCCGAGGCGGCACCCCACGTCGCGGCCTCCGCCGCCGGTCGCGACCACTACGACGGGCGCCACACCCGGCGAACCGGGGCGCTCATCGCCCGCTGCCCCGCCGTCCGCAGCCTCGTGATGAATCCGGTGGTGCTGGCCTGCGTCGGCGAGCTCCTGGGCCACGCGTCGACCGTGCAGCTCCACCTCACCCAACTCATCACGATCGAGCCCGGCGAGACCGACCAGAAGCTGCACCGTGACCAGATGGCGTTCGACTTCTACCCGTTCCCTCCCGACTACCACGTCCAGTGCAACACGATGTGGGCCCTGACCGACTTCACGGCCGACAACGGCGCGACCCGCATCCAGCCCGGTACCGGCCCGATGACCGATGACGACGCAGCTTCGGTGGCCGTCGTCCAGGCCGAGATGACCCGGGGCAGCGTCCTCCTCTACGACGGGAAGGTGCTCCACGGCGGCGGGGCCAACCGGAGCGACCGCGCCCGCCAAGGCGTGAACCTCACCTACGCCGTCGGATGGGTCCGCCAGGAGGAGAACCAGTACCTGGCGTGCCCGCCCGAGATCGCCCGGACCCTGGACGACGAGTTGCTCAAGATGATGGGGTACCAGCAGGGAGCGTTCGCCCTCGGCTACGTCGGGGATCAGACCGACCCGCTGGCCGCCCTGCGGGGGACCGGGGAGAAGGCCCGGCTGGTGGCCGACTTCACCGAGTCCAACCCGTCGTTCCGGACCTTCGTCGACGAGTTGGCCTCCGACGACGTCGATCAGGGGTCGCAGTGACCGAGAACCGCCATCGCCACTTCACCCGATGGCCCGATGTCGAGGGGTACTGCCTGGGGCAGAGCTTCCTCCCCGGGGAACGGGTGCCCGTGGCGGTCGCGGCCCGGTGCCGATCGTTCACGGTCGAGGTGACGCGGGTTGGAGCCCGGCGGGAGACCGTCTGGCGCAGGACCGGGGTCCGAGCCGACGACCATCCGGTCCCCGACGAGGCCTGGGCGCACGGATGCGATTGGCCGGTCGCCGTCGAGATCGACACCGACCCGATGTGGCGGTCGGGTTTCTACGAGATCCGGTTCGAGGCCGAGGGCGTCGCCGAGGGGCCGACCTCCGCCTCCGAGGCCTTCTTCGTCCTCCGGCCCCCCGCCGGGTCGGATGGGATCGGCGACCGGCCGCTGCTCGTGCTGAGCACGACGACCTGGCAGGCCTACAACCAGTGGGGAGGCCGGTGCTTCTACAGCGGGGCTACCGAGGTCTCGTTCCGCCGTCCCCTGGAGCGCGGCTACGTCCGCCGCCCGGCCGCACCCTGGCAGGTCGACTACGACGGGCGGGTGGCCAGTATCGAGCCGGAGCCCGAGCCGGAGCACCGCCGGCTCCAGGCGTACCTCGCCGACACCGACCACCCGCTGTGGTGCGCCTCGTCCGGCTGGCACAACTGGGAACGCCGCTTCGTGCAGTGGGCCGAGGGAGCCGGCTTCGAGCTCGACTATGCGGTCGACGCCGACCTCGACGACCCGACCACTGCTGCGACCGTCCTCGACTCCCGCCGACTGCTGGTCACCGTCGGCCACAGCGAGTACTGGTCGTGGGGCATGCGGGACACGGTCGACCGGTGGGTCGGGGCCGGCGGTAACTGGGCCATCTTCAGCGGCAACACCTGCTTCTGGCAGGTCCGGTTCAGCTCCGACGAGACCTCGGTGGTCTGCTTCAAGGGCCGAGCCCGCGTCGACGACCCGGTCATCGCCACCGACCAGGACGAGCGACTGACGTCGATGTGGTCCGACCCCCTGATCGGGAGACCGGAGACCTCGACCATCGGGCTCACCTTCACCCGGGGTGGGTATCACCGCGTCGGGCAGGCGGTGGCCGACGGACCCGGCGGGTTCACCGTCCATCGGCCGAACCACTGGGCCCTCGCCGACACGGGACTGCAGGTGCACGACGTCATCGGGGCCGACGCCGTGATCGTCGGCTACGAGGTCGACGGTTGCGCCATCGAGACCGTCGACGGGCGCCCGCGACCGACCGGGGTCGACGGCGCACCGACCGACCTGGAGATCATCGCAACCGCACCGGCCCGGCTGATCTCCATCACCGACGAGCTCTGTGAAGCGCCCGAGGCGCTCTGGGCTTCCACCGATCCGCCGGGCGACCTCGAGGGAACGGCGATGATCCTGTTCGGGCGGTCGTGGCGCGAACGAATCGGCGAGTTGGAGCAGGGGACGGCCGTGCTCGGCTCGTTCACCAGGGGCCGGGGAACCGTGTTCAACGCCGGCACGACCGACTGGGCCTACGGCCTCGACACCGACCCCACCGTCCAGACGATCACGGCCAACGTGCTCCGCCACCTATTGGGCCGCGGCTGACCCCGGCGCGTAGGGTGACCGGCAACCGGCCGGTCGACCGGGAGGGGGTCCCTTGGCGACGAATCTGGATCTGGCCATCACCGGACTCGGCGCGGTGTCGCCGCTGGGAGTCAGCGCCGAGGAACTGGCCGACGGGCTCGTGGAGGGCCGGCTCGGCATTCGGTCCGCCCCGTGGGCCGAGGCGACGGGGACCGACGGGCTCTACGCCGCAGTCGACGACCGCTTCGACGCCTCGGCCTGGATGGACGACCGGGTGGTCGCCGGGACCGACGGTTGCGCCCGATTCGCCCTGGCGGCGGCGGCCCAGGCGCTGGCCGACGCCGGTCTCGACCCGGCGCACCTCGACCGCCGCCGGACCGCGGTGGTCCACGGCACGTCGATGGGCGGCCACTTCTCCCTGGCCAGGGCCCAATGGGACCTCGACCGGGCCGGACCCGACGCCATCGACCGCAAGACCCAGATCAAGATCTGGACCAACATGGCGGCGGCCCAGATCTGCCTCGCCTACGACCTCCACGGCCCGTGCACCACCGTCACCACCGCCTGCGCCTCGTCGCTCGACGCGCTGGCCACCGCCGCCCTCTACCTGGAGGCGGGCCGGGCCGAGGTGGTGATCGTCGGCGCGACCGAGGGTGGCTACACCTGCGACCCCGGCCAGGACCACTTCCTCCCCGCGGTCAACGCGGCCGAGGCGAGCTACGGCATGCGGGGTGACGCCCCGGACCCCACGAGGGCGCTCCTCCCCTTCGCCGCCGACCGGGCCGGCATCGTGTCGGGTGAGGGGTCGGCGTTCTTCGTGGTCGAGACGGCCGACCACGCCGAGCGCCGAGGTGCGACCGCCCGGGCCTGGCTGCGGGGGGTCGGCTCGCTGGCCGACGCCCACCACCCCAGCTCCCCCGAGCCGAACGGCCGGTGGGAGGAGGCGGTGATGGCCGAGGCTCGCACCGCGGCCGGGATCACCGTCGACGAGGTCGACGTCGTGGTCGCCCACGCGACCGGCACCCCCAAGGGCGACACCGCCGAGATCCGGGCCCTGAACCGGACCTTCGACGGCCACGACGGCGTGGTCGTGACCGGGATCAAGGGTCACACCGGCCACACCGGAGCCGCATCGGGGGCGATGAGTGTCATGGCCGCCATCCGGGCCATGGAATCGGGCTGGTTGCCCAACATCGCCGGAACCCGTGACCTCGACCCCGAGATCGAGTTCGACGCCGTGATCGGTGAGCCCCGATCGGTCGAGGTCGCCGTGGCCCAGGTCAACTCGTTCGGATTCGGCGGCCAGAACGCATCGGTGGTGATCGGCCGGGATCCGGCAGGCCGATCATGACCGGGCCCACGACGCCAGCGACGTGGACGGTCGCCGACTGTGTGGCGGCGATGGCCTCGGCCGATCCCGATCGGTTGGCGATCGAGACGATCGACCCGCGGCTGGGGGGCGTCGGGCCGGTCTCCGGTATCTCCTACCGCACGTTCTGGCGTCGGGTGGAGACGATCGCCGAGCGCCTGGCCGAGGCCCGGCCCGGGCCCCACGGACCGACGGTCGCCATCGTCGCTCCCAACTCGGTCGACCACCTGGCCGCCTACCTCGCCTGCCAGGTCGTCGGGGCGGCGGCCGTCCCGGTCAACAATCGGCTGGCGCCGGCCGAGGTCGGATTCCTCCTGGCCGACTCGGGCGCCTCGATCATCCTGGCCCGGGACCCCCACGTCGGCCTGGCCGGCGATGCGGTCGCCGCCGCCGGGACACCGACGGCGGTCGTCGACCTGGCGACCCTGCTCGACCCGAGCGACTCGTCCGGTTCGGCCTGGACCGGCCCGTCGGGACCGGAGGCGGCCGACCGGCCGGCCCTGATCGCCTACACGAGCGGCACGACCGGCTTTCCGAAGGGATCGGTGGTCTCCAACCGCGGGCTCCTCACCCGACTCTCCCAGTGGTCGTGGACGTTCGGGCTGGGGCCCCGCCAGGTGCTGTCGACGCCGGGCCCGGTCTTCCACCTCTCCTACGGCGGGCTCAGCCTGGCCCACCTCGCGGCCGGAGGCCGGAACCGCCTGATGGTCGACTTCGACCCTCGGGCCGCCCTCGACGAGTACCGCCACCACTCGTCGTGGGCGTTCCTCGTGCCGTCGATGACCGCCCTGATCGTCGAGGAGTGGGAGCGGGCCGGGCGTCCGGCGCTCGACCGCCTCGAGTGGCTCCTGTCGTCGGGGGCACCGGGCCCGATGTCGCTCCTCGACCGGGCCTTCGACGTCTTCCCCAACGCCACCATCACCGAGGCCTACGGATGGACCGAGGGCGGCTGGGTCACCTACGAGATCAAGGACCGGTCCCGTCTCGTCCCCCACTCGGTCGGGTGGCCGATCCTCGGCACCGAGGTGCAGGTCCGGGACGACGCCGGCCAGCCGTGTGCACCGGGCGAGCCGGGGGAGGTGGTGGCCCGCTCGGTCACGCCCTTCGGGGGCTACCTGGGCAACCCGACCGCCACCGCCGACGCCCTGACCGGGGACGGCTTCTGCCGGTCGGGCGACGTCGGCATCCGGGACCCCGACGGGCGGCTCCGGATCGTCGACCGGGTGAAGGACATGATCATCACCGGCGGGGAGAACGTGTACTGCGCCGAGGTGGAGCGGGTGCTGATCGACCATCCGGCGATCGTTGAGGCCGCCGTGGTCGGTCTGCCCGACGACACCTGGGGGGAGCGGGTCACCGCCGTCGTCGTCGGGCGCGACGCCGCACCGGTCGATCCCGACGACGTGATCGAGCACTGCCGCCGCCACCTCGCCCGCTACAAGGCACCCCGTCAGGTCGAGGTGGCCGAGAGCCTTCCCCGCAACCCGATGGGCAAGGTGCAGAAGTTCAAGCTGATCGAGGCGCTGACCACGCCGATGGCAGGGAACGGCCCGGCATCCTGGTCGGCGTGAACGCCGTCAGCGATCGCCCATCCACCGCCGCCGACCTCATCGACGAGCTGGCCCGCTCGGTACCGGCCGGCGCCGACCTCGTCGTCCCCATCGCCAACGGTGAGCCGGTGGGGCTCATCGATGAGCTGGAGCGCCAGGCCTCCCGGTTCTCCGGTGTCCGGGTCCACCAGATGCACGCCCTCCACGAGCGGCCCTACCTGGCCGGGACCCACCGGGGTCACCTGGAGCACGTGGCCTGGTTCCTGTCGCACGTGACCCGCCCCCACTTCCATGCCGGGGGGTGCGACTTCGCCCCCGCCAACTTCAGCGAGGTCCCGTCGTTCCTCCTGGCCAAGGAGCCGGCTGCGGTCCTGGCGGCGGCCAGCCCACCCGACCACCTCGGCTACTTCAGCCTCGGGGTGAGTGCCGACTACGCAGCGGCGATGATCGGCCGGGTCCCGTTCTACCTCGAGGTCAACGCCCGCATGCCCCGAACCTATGGGGCCAACCGGCTCCACCACAGCGAGGTCGCCGGGTGGTGCGAGGCCGAGTACGACCTGGTCGAGGCCCGCCCCCGCGACGCCTCACCGGCCGAGGAGGCGATCGCCGAGCACGTCGCCGACCGGGTCCCCGACGGGGCCACCCTCCAGATCGGGGTCGGTTCGATCCCGGCCGCCGTCGCCCGGCGGCTGACCGGGCACCAGCACCTCGGTGTCCATACCGAGCTGCTGGCCGACCCGGTGATCGACCTGGTCGAGGCGGGTGCGGTGACCGGGGTCAACAAGCGCTCCTACCGGGGCCGGATCGTCACCACGTTCGCCCTCGGCTCCCGCCGGCTCTACGACTTCTGCGACCGGAACGACGCCGTCGTCTTCCTGCCGGTCGACGAGGTCAACGACCCCCGCAACATCGGCCGGGAGCCGAGCTTCATCTCGGTCAACGGCACCCTGGAGGTCGACCTGTTCGGTCAGTGCGCCTCCGAGACGCTGGGGACCAGCTACTGGTCGGGCAGCGGGGGCCAGGCCGATTTCGCCCGGGGCGCCCAGTACAGCCGGGGCGGCGACGGGTTCATCGTGCTCCGCTCGACGACCGACGGGGGGCGGGTCAGCCGGATCGTCCCGACCCTCAAGACCGGTGCGGTGGTGACCACGGTCAAGAACACCGTCGACAACGTCGTCACCGAACACGGCGTGGCCCAGCTCCGGGGTCGGACCCTGGCCGAGCGGGCCGCCGCCCTGATCGCGGTGGCCGCCCCCCACCACCGTGACGAGCTCGAGCGGGCGGCCAAGGAGATGGGCCTCGCCCGGTGAGCGACCCAGCCGACCCCCGACCGGGGCGAGCCCTCCCCGGCCCCGGCCGGTGCGGGGTCGGTAGGGTCCGGCCATGGCCCATGGCACCCACGACTACGTCCCCGATCCCCGCAACGCCGACATCGTCATCAACGTCAACGGTGAGCTCCTGCCCCGTGACCGGGCGACGGTGTCGGTGTTCGACTCCGGGTTCATGCTCGGCGACGGGATCTGGGAGGGCATCCGGATCCTCGACGGCGCCCCCCTCTTCCTCGATCGTCACCTCCGCCGCCTCGACGAGGGAGCGAGAGCGATCGACCTCGACCTGGGAAGGTCGGCCGACGAGCTGACCGATCTCCTCCTCGCCACCCTGGACGCCAACGGGATGACCCGGGAGGCCATGGCGGCCAACGGCGACTCGGTCCACGTCCGGCTGATGGTGTCCCGAGGGGTGAAGTCGACCCCGTACCAGGATCCCCGGTTCACGATCAGCGACCCGACGACGGTCGTCATCTGCGAGTACAAGGCGCCCGACACCACCGTGCAGGGCGAGGGGATCCGCCTGTTCACCGTGCACGTCCGCCGGGGCCGGCCCGACGTCCAGGATCCGAAGCTCAACTCCCACTCGAAGCTCAACTGCATCACGGCCTGTATCCAGGCGGCCAAGGCCGGAGCCGACGAGGCACTGATGCTCGACCCCCACGGGTTCGTCGCCACCTGCAACTCGACCCACTTCTTCGTCGTCCGTGACGGGGAGGTGTGGACCTCGACCGGGGACTACTGCCTCGGCGGGATCACCCGGTCGAACGTGCTGGAGCTGTGCGAGAGCGAGGGTCTGGTGGCCCGGGAGCGGAACTTCTCCCTCACCGAGGTGTACGGCGCGGAGGAGTCGTTCGTCACCGGCACCTTCGCCGGGCTGACGCCGGTGGTCGAGGTCGACGGACGAACGATCGGCGCCGGGGTCCGGGGCCCGATCACCGATCGACTCCAGGCCGCCTACCGCCGACGGTGCCGGGCCGAGGCCGACCGGTGGCACGCGGCCCGAGCCGACCCGGCCCCGGCGAGCGTCGACCGGGCGGCCCGGCCGACGGGCGGCGAGGGCCGAGGAGCGGTCGATCGATGACGGTGCGGATCGCCATGTGGTCCGGGCCCCGCAACCTGTCGACGGCGATGATGCGATCGTGGGAGAACCGGTCCGACACCGTCGTGCTCGATGAGCCCCTCTATGCCCACTACCTCGCCGAGACGGGGCTCGACCACCCGGCCCGGGACGAGATCGTGGCCGCCGGTCCGACCGCCCCGACCGACGCCATCGCCCGGTGCCTGGCCCCGCTTCCGCCCGGGATCGAGGTCGGCTACCAGAAGCACATGAGCCACCACCTGCTCCCCACGCTCGAGCGGGACTGGCTCGACGAGCTCCGCCACTTCCTCCTGATCCGTGACCCCCTCGCCGTTCTGGCCTCCTACACCCGGGTCCGGGAGGCGGTCACGCTCGACGACATCGGCCTCCCCCAGCAGCTGGAGCTGCTCGACCGGGCCGAGCTGGTGATCGACGCCGACGACTTCCTCGCCGATCCTCGCCGCTACTCCGAGGCGCTCTGCGCCCACCTCGGGTTGGCCTTCACCGACGCGATGTTGAGCTGGCCGGCTGGACCTCGGTCCAGCGACGGCCCGTGGGCGCCCCACTGGTACGGGTCGGTGTGGTCCTCGACGTCGTTCCGAGCGCCGCCCGACCCCGGGTCGCGCCCCGACCGGCATCGCCTCCGGGCCGACCTGTCGCCACCGGCCGCGGCCGTGGTCGACGAGGCCGAGGACCTCTACCGTCAGCTCCACCGCCATCGCCTTGTCTGGTGAAGGTCAGCAGGGCGACCGGAGCGCCGGTCGTGAAGCTCAGAAGCCGCCGAGGAGGCGGACCGCAGCGTCGATGGCGACGGTGATGGCGTCGGACTCGACCCGGGCCACGACCGACTCGTCGGGGATCTCGCCCTCGTGGCGGTTGACGATCACCCCCGAGACGCACCCGGCCCGCCATCCACTGGCGGCGCACATGGTGAACAGGGTGGCGCTCTCCATCTCGTAGTTGAGCACGTTGAGGGCTTGCCACTCGGCCAAGCTCCCGACCAGCGAGGCGGTCACGAACCCGGTGGCGGTGTCGTACCGTTCCTGGCCGGGGTAGAAGGTGTCGCTCGACGCCGTCACCCCGACCCGCATCGGCACGCCGGCCAACCGGGCGCTCTCGACCAGGGCCGTGGTGCAGGCGTGGTCGGCGACCGCCGGATACTCGAGCGGCGCGAAGTGGCGGCTGGCGCCGTCGAGGCGGACCGAGCCGCTGGTGGCGATGAGCGTCCCGACCTCGATGTCGGGTTGGATGGCTCCGGTCGTCCCGACCCGGAGGAAGGTCGTCACCCCCAGTTGGGCCAGCTCCTCGACGGCGATCGAGGTCGACGGGCCGCCGATCCCGGTCGAACAGACGACGAGGGGATGGCCGGCCACCGTTCCCCGGTAGCTGGTGAACTCCCTGGTCTCGGCCAGCCGCACGGGAGCGACGAACCGGTCGGCGATGCGGGCGACCCGTCCGGGGTCGCCGGGCACGATGGCCACGGTGATCCCGTCGAGCTGGTCCTTGCTCAGGCCAAGGTGGAAGACGTCGGGCATCGTCGGGTTCTCCGTCGGGGTCGGGGCGGTCGAGGGCAGGGCTCCGGTGGGCGACGCTCAGTCTCGCCACAGCGGTCGGGTCAGGCAGGTCGGCCCGCCCTCGCAGGGGATGCATAGCGCATCGCCACCGATCAGGTCGAGACGGCAGCCGCCGTCTCGCAACACAGCGGCGGTCCGGGGGAAGCCGTCGATCGCCACGACCCGGCGGGGTGCGACGGCCAACACGTTGAGGCTCAGGCCGCCGCTGCGGTCGAACTCGTCGGCCGGCGCGTGGAGCAGCTCGTAGCCCATCGACGTCATGCGCTCATGGAGGGCTGCGGGCAGGAGCGGGGCGTGGACGAGGGCGAGGTCGCCGTCGAGCGGGCTGACGAGCGACAGCAGGTGGAGACAGGCGTCGGGGCCCGTGTGGTAGGGGAGATCGTAGGACTCGACCACCACCCCCTGATCGGCCAGGATCGCCGTCAGCTGCTCGATGCCCGACCGGTTGGTCCGGTAGCCCCGACCGACGGCCAGCGTGGCGTCGTCGAGCCAGCAGCAGTCGCCACCCTCGATCACCCCCGGGGCGTCGATGGCGCCGACGATCGGCACCCGACCGTCGTAGAACCGGCGGTGGAGGTCGGCCTCGGGTCGCCGGAGCCCCTTGCCGGGCCGGAGCACCACCGCCCCGGCGGGGGTGATGAACGACGGGTCGTAGGTGAAGACCGAGTCGGCGAGCCCGTCGCCATCGTCGTCGGGTAGCCAGTCGATCTCCACGCCGTGGCCCTCGAGGACGGCGACCAGGGCGTCGAACTGGGCCCGCACGGCTGGGCCGTCGAGCGGGCCGGCGTAGTGCCAGCGCTCGGGGTCGGCGCTCAGCATGGCGCCAGGTCGCCGCATCAGGACCCGCCGCAGGGGTCCGGTCATCGAGCTCACGCCGTAGTCAGCCATCGGCCGACCACGCTAGGACCCCGGCCGGGGTTCGAAACGCCCGATCGACATCGATCACCCCTCGGCTCGGGGCTAGCCTCGCCCGATGGCCCCCCAGCGGTTCGGCGATCGCCCGAGGACCCGGAAGCCGGGTGCCGGCCGGCCCCGCAATGTCCGGCGGGTCGAGACGGGGCCGGTCGATGTGGAGATCATCGGCGCGGCCGCTCGGCTGTTCGCTCGTGACGGCGTTGCGGCCACAACCATGGCCGAGATCGCCGACGAGGTCGGGCTCGGGGTCTCGTCGATCTACTACTACTTCCGCAACAAGCACGACCTGCTGGAACGGATCGTGATCGACGTCAACCAGGTCCCGCTGAAGATCGCCGAGCGGGCCCGGCTCGACCATCCGTCGGCCGGCCAACGGCTTCACAGCTTCATCCGCAACGACGCGATCGCCCTGTGTCAGCTCCCGTTCGACATCAACGAGATCCATCGGCTGGCCGGACAGGAGCCCGACGCTTTCGAGCGCTACTGGGCCGACCGGGATCGGTTGCTGGCCGAGGTGTCCCAGTTCGTGGTCGAGGGCGTGTCCTCGGGCGAGTTCCGGACGGTCGAGCCGGAGCTGACCGGGTTGACCGTCCTGGCCAACGACGAGGCGATCCAAAACTGGTATCGACCGGGCCTTCGGCGCCAGCCGGGTGAAGACGGCCTCGCCCGATTCGAGCCGGCCGAGATCGGGCTCCACCTGGCAGACCTGACGCTCCGGGGCCTGCTCGCCGACCCGACGGACCTCTCTGCCATCCGTCGGGCCACCGGGCCCGGCCGGACAGCAAGGTAGGGGATAGCAAGGTAGGAGACAGCAAGGTAGGAGACAGCCGGCCGACACCGGCCCTTATTTCGAATGACATTCGAGAGAAACGCATCGTTCGTACGGTCGGCCCCATGACGAACTCGACCCTGCGGTTCCTCGCGACCATCTTCGCCCTGGCGTTGTTCGCCGCCGCCTGTGGAAGCGACGACGATGACACGTCGTCCGGATCGGCCTCCGAGTCGGCGACCGACAACGATGCCGACGAGGTTGCAGCCCCGGAGGGCGACGACGCCGGAGATGACGGGGTCGACTCGATCACCATCGGCTACTCGGCCTGGCCGGGCTGGTTCCCGCTGGCCGTCACCGATCAAGCGGGCATCTTCGAGGAAGTCGGGCTCGACGTGGAGCTGATCTTCTTCGCCGACTACCTGGCCAGCATCGACGCCATGGCGGTCGGGGAGCTCGACTTCGTCACCCAGACCCTCAACGACACCATGGCCAGCGTCGCCTTCGGCGACGAGCAGGTCATCGTGGTGGTCAATGACAACTCGACCGGGAACGACAAGATCATCTGCGACGGCTCCATCACCTCGATCGAGGATCTCGAGGGAGCGACGATCGCCGCTGAAGCGGGCGTGGTCGACCACTTCCTGCTCATCCAGGGGTTGGCCTCGGTCGGCCTCACCGAGGACGACATCGACTTCCGAGGAGTCCTCACCGACGCTGCGGCGGCGAGCTTCGCCGCCGGCGAGTTCGACTGCGTCGGCGTGTTCGCTCCCTTCTGGCTGACCGCGCTGGAGCGGGAGGGCTCGGCCGAGCTGTTCAGCTCCGCCGATTTCCCGGGCCTGATCCCCGACCACATCGTGGCCTCCCGGGAGATCGTCGATGAGAGCCCCGACGCGGTCCAGAAACTGGTCGACGCCTGGTACCTCACGCTCGCCTACCTCGAGGCGAACCCCGAGGAGTCGCTGGCGATCATGGCGGAGGTCGCCGAGATCTCCGTGGAGGAGTACGAGCTGCTGGCCGAGGGCACGACCCTGTTCTCGGCCGAGGACGCCTTGGCGGCCTTCCAACCCGGCGACGACACGACCTCCCTCCAGTTCACCGCCGAGCTGATCAACCCGTTCCTTGTCGAGTCGGGCTTCACCGAAACCGAGGCGCCCCTCGACGGGCTGTTCGATCCGAGCTTCACCGAGGACTACCTCGAGCGGATGGACGGCTGACCGGGCCCGGGAACGTCGGTGACGAACCCTGAGCGACCATGAGCGCAACGACCACGACCGCCGGCACCAGGGGCCGGGCCCAGGGTCCGCTCCTCCGGGTCCGGGGAGAGATCCCCTCGTCGATTCGATGGGGCGCAACCGCGCTGGGCGCAGCGACCCTGATCGGGCTGTGGGTCGCCCTGTCAACGGTTTGGGCCACCGAAGGGTTCGCCGTCCCCACGATTCCGGCCACTTGGCGAGCCCTGGTCGAGATGTGGCGCGAGGGCGAGCTGGTCGGTGACTTCGTGGCCAGCACCCGGAGGGTTGCGATCGGCTACGGGGTCAGCGTGGGGATCGGCATCGTGCTGGGCATGGCGATAGGCAGCATCGCCTCGATCGACGCCTTCTTCGAGCCCCAGCTCGGTTTCCTCCGCTACATCCCGGCCACCGCCCTGACCCCACTCTTCCTGATCTGGTTGGGCATCGACGAGGCCCCCAAGATCGCCCTCATCATCGTCGGGACCGTCTTCTACAACATCCTGATGATCGCCGACGTCGTTCGGGCCGTGCCGAGCGAGCTGATCAAGGCCGCCTCGACCCTCGGCGCCGGCCGGCTGACCGTACTCCGCCGGGTGATTCTCCCCCACTCCTGGCCAGGCATCGTCGACGTGACCCGGATCAACCTGGCGGCGGCGTGGCTGATGCTGGTGGTCGCCGAGCTGCTGGCGGCCCAGGACGGCCTGGCGTTCCGGATCATCCGGGCCCAGCGGTTCCGGCGGGTCGACCGGATGTTCGCTCTCCTCCTGGTGTTCGGGCTGCTGGGGATCATCAGCGACCTGGCCCTCCGCGCGATCCGCAAGCGCACGGCCCGGTGGGCGGTCGACTGATGGGTCCCCGGATCACCGCCCTCGACGCGGCCGATGCCGACCCGAACCCGATCGCAGATCCCGACGACGCGGGAGTGGATTCGGTCCGCTCGGCGCCGGCCGGAGGACCTGCCGACCCGGATGTACCGGTGGTACCCGACGGGCAGCCGGGGGTCGTCGTCCGGGGCCTCACCAAGACCTACCCCGGACGGCGAGGCCGGACGATCACCGCCGTCGAGGACGTCGACCTCGACGTCGCGCCCGGTCAGCTCGTGTGCATCGTCGGCGCTTCGGGATGCGGGAAGTCGACGATGTTGAACATCATCGGCGGCCTGGATCACGCCACATCGGGCCGGGTCGAGGTCGGTGGGGAGACCGTCGTCGGCCCCGGCCCCGACCGGGGGATGGTGTTCCAGGCCTACTCGCTGTTCCCCTGGAAATCCGTGGCCGGCAACGTCGGCTTCGGCCTCGAGCTGGCCGGATGGTCCAGAGCCGCCCGACGATCGCGGGTCGAGGAGCTGTTGGGGATCATGGAGCTGACCGCTCACGCCGACCGGCTCCCGCGGGAGCTGTCGGGCGGCATGCGTCAGCGGGTGGCCATCGCTCGGGCCCTGGCTCCCGAGCCCGACGTGCTCCTCCTCGACGAGCCCTTCGGGGCACTCGATGCTCAGACCAAGCGGGCCCTCCAGGAGTTCCTCCGAACGGTCTGGCGGCGGACCAGAGCGACGATCCTGATGGTCACTCACGACGTCGCCGAAGCCGTCTATCTCGCCGAGCGGATCTACGTGATGGCGCCCCGCCCGGGCCGGGTGGCCGAGGTGGTCGAGGTCCCCTTCGGCGCCGACCGCGGTCCACGCCTGAAGCGTGACCCCCGCTTCGCCGACCTCGTCGACGAGATCGAAGACCTCCTCCTCCCCACCACCGGAGACGACCGATGACGACCGACGACCCCGAGACCGGCGGTACGGCGACGACGACCGCCGCCCGGGCCCATGCCCGATCGATGGAGGGAACCGTGGTCGACGCCATGCCGACCGTTCCGCCCTCCGACGCAACCGGCCTCCCGGCCGGGCTGGAGCCGGCCTGCGTGGTGTGGGACGAGACGATCGCCGGGGGCGGGTACACGGCGTTTCGAGCCGCCACCGGCACCCACATCCGGCTGGTCGACCGCGACGGCGATGCCAGCGCGGGGATACTGCTCCACCGGCTCGACCATCCGAGCGAGCGGCTCAACGTCGCCGACACGGTCAAGATCCAGTGGCAGGCCTACCTCCGCCAGGGTCAGCTGCTGCTCTCCGACATGGGACGGGTCCTGGCGGCGATCGTGATCGACACGAGCGGCCGTCACGACACGATCTGTGGGACGACCAACCGGGCGGCCAACGACGCACGATATGGCGACGGCTCGATCCACGGGACAGCGCCCAACGGCCGGGACCTGTTCGCCCTGGCCCTCACGAAGCAGGGCCGGTCCCGACGGGACGTCGCCCCGAACGTGACCTTGTTCAAGGGGACCCGGGTCGGTCCCGACGGCTCGATCGAGCTGTTGGCCAGCGCCCCTGCCGGTAGCGAGGTCGTCGTGCGGTGTGAACTCGACCTGCTCGTCACGATCGTGAATGTCGCCCACCCGCTCGACGATCGACCGGCCTACACCGTCACCCCGGTCCGGGTCACCGCCTGGCGAGGTCGGCCGGCTCCGCCGGACGACCCGATCCGCACCGCCACCCCCGAAGGTCGACGGGCGTACCAGAACACCGAGATGGCCCGGGAGCAGCTGCGATGACCCGACACACCGTCGACCGGAGAGCGCCGTGGTCCGGCGTCGTCCCCGCCGGCAACAGCCTGACGATCGTCGATCTCGAGGGCAACCAGGCGGTCGACTGCCTCCTCTACGTCGCCGACGACCCGATCGAGCGGTACAGCGCTCCCGACACGATGGCCGCCCAGCGCAACGTGTTCCTCGTCGCCGGCTCGACGCTCCTGACGACCGAGGGGCGGCCCCTCATGACGATCACCGCCACGACGTGTGAGCGCCACGACACCCTCGGCGGGGCCTGTTCGAAGGAATCGAACACGCTCCGCTACGGGCACCACACCTACGGGCAGCACGCCTGCGTCGAGAACTTCGTCCACGAGCACCAGCGGTGGGGTCTCGACAAGCGCGACATCCAGTCGAACATCAACTGGTTCATGAACGTTCCGGTCGATCCCGACGGGAGCCTGGGCATCGTCGACGGGATCTCGGCGCCCGGGCTGTCGGTCACGCTCCGGGCCGAGCTCGACACCCTGGTGATCATCAGCAACTGCCCCCAGATCAACAACCCCTGCAACGGTTTCGATCCCACCCCGGTCGAGCTGGTGATCGACGACGGTCGATCATGAGCGACGATGCGGTCTGGATCGAACGACGGGAGGGGGCGGGCGGGCCGGGCCTAGCGCTCGCCGGCCACCGGCTGGCCGTGAAAGACAACATCGACGTAGCCGGCTACGGCACCACGGCTGGCTGCCCGTCGTTCCGCTACGAGCCGAGCCGCACCGCCACCGCCGTCGAGCGGCTGTTGGCCGCTGGAGCAGCGGTGGCCGGCAAGGCGAACCTGGATCAGTTCGCCACCGGGCTCGTCGGGACCCGCAGCCCCTACGGCCCGGTCCCCAACCCCCGGCGGCCGGGCTGGATCTCGGGTGGCTCATCGAGCGGGTCGGCGGCGGCGGTTGCGGCCGGAACCGCCTCGCTCGGTGTCGGCACCGACACCGCAGGCTCGGGGCGGGTCCCCGCCGCGCTGTGTGGCCTCGTCGGCCTCAAGGGCACGGTCGGATGGGTCCCGACGACCGGGGTCGTCCCGGCCTGCCCCAGCTTCGACTGCACGACGATCATGGCCACGACGGTCGCCGAGGCCGCCACCGCGTTGACCATCATGGCCGGACCCGACGGGATCGACCCCCGGGCCCGGGCCAGGCCCGCCGGCCGACCAGCACCGGTCGCCCGGTTGGGTGTCCTCGGCGACGGTGCGCTCGCCGAATGCGACGACGAGATCCGCTCGGGGTACCGAGCCGCGCTTCGGCGGGCGGGCGCCTGCGGCTTCGAGCTCGTCGAGGTCGACCTCAGCCCTTACGTCACGGCTGGCGGTCTGCTCTACGGAGGCGCGTTCCTCGCCGAGCGGGCGTGGTCGGTCGGGCGGTTTCTGGCCACCGAGCCGACCGACGCCGATCCGGCGGTGGCCGCCATCATCGGCGGTGCCGAGACCTCCACAGCGGTCGACTACGCCGGCGACCGGCACCGGCTGGCCGAGCTGGCGATGGCGGCCGGGGTCGTTTGGGACTCCGTCGACGCCGTGATGACCCCGACGGTTCCCTTCCACCCGACGGTCGATCAGGTCGCCGCCGATCCCATCGGCTGCAACGGACGGCTCGGCCGGTTCGTGTCGGGGGCAAATCTCGTCGACTGGTGTGGGGCGGTCGTGCCGATCCCCGACACGGACGACCCGGTTCCGTTCGGAGCGCAGCTGCTCGGACCGGCCTGGTCCGACGAGGCGATCTGGGCCGCTGCGGCCACCCTCGGTGGCGAGGACGGAGACCCCACCGCCGGTTCGGCCGGCGGCGGAATCGAGCTGGCGGTCGTCGGCGCTCACCTCCGGGGTCAGCCACTCAACCACCAACTCACCTCACGGGGGGCAACGTATGTCCGCACCGCCCG
This sequence comes from Acidimicrobiales bacterium, assembly GCA_965262175.1. Classification (GTDB taxonomy): domain Bacteria; phylum Actinomycetota; class Acidimicrobiia; order Acidimicrobiales; family SZUA-35; genus CADEDH01. The sequence continues at coordinate 1,827,535 of CBDHES010000002.1, forward strand.
GACCGCCGCCGCCTACCGGCTGGTGGTGCTCGAGGGCGAGCTACCCAAGCCGGGCCTGTTCCGGGATGGCGCCCGTGCGGCATCGGTCGAGGTCGAGGTGTGGCGGCTCGACCCGCTCGGCTTCGGCCAGTTCGTGGCGGACGTACCACCACCGCTGGGCATCGGCACCGTCGAGCTGCAGGACGGGTCGTCGGTCCACGGCTTCCTCTGCGAGTCGGAGCCGGCCGCTGGGGCGCCCGACATCTCGTCGTTCGGCGGCTGGCGGTCCTGGCTGGCCAGCCGATGAGCCCCGCCGAGATCCTCGTCGAAGACGGCGGGCTCCAGACGACGGTGCAGGACGCTGATGGCCGCCTCGGCTACTGGATGGTCGGTGTCCCCCCGAGTGGGGCGATGGACGCCTACTCGCTGGCTCTCGGCAACCGGATCGTGGCCAACCAGCCCGGCGCCGCCGGGCTCGAGTGCACAGTGACCGGCCCGACTCTGCGGTTCGCCACCGAGACGATCGTCGCCCTGACCGGCGCCGATACAGGGGCCACCGTCGACGGGCGCCCGGTACCGCTGTGGGAGCCGCTGCCGATCCCGGCCGGTGCCGTGCTCCGACTCGGTCGGCTCCGGGGCCCCGGCATGCGGACCTACGTCGCGGTGCGGGGCGGCATCGACGTGCCACTTGTGCTGGGAAGTCGAGCGACCTTCACCCTCGGCGGCTTCGGCGGCCACCAGGGCCGGGAGCTCCAGGACGGCGATCAGCTACCGATCGGCATGGCCACCCTCGACCTCACCCCGTTCCCCCTACGGGACGCAGCTCGACCGGACATCACCACCAGCTGGGACCTCCGGGTCTGCGAGGGCCCCCACGGAGCACCAGAGTTCATCACCTCGGACGGGATCGAGGCACTGTTGACCACCAGATGGGAGGTCCAGACCCACGCTGCCCGAACCGGGGTCCGCCTCTCGGGGCCAGCCCCGGACTGGGCCAGAACCGATGGCGGCGACGCCGGACTCCACCCGTCGAACATCCACGACACCGGCTATGCGTTCGGCGCCGTCGACTTCACCGGAGACACCCCGGTCATCCTCGGCCCGGACGGGCCGAGCCTCGGCGGATTCACCTGCCCGTTCACCGTCATCCGGGCCGATCGATGGAAGCTCGGTCAGCTCGCTCCCGGCGACTCGGTGACGCTCGTCCCGGTCGACGCAGCCACCGCAGCCCGAGCCCGGGACGAGCAGTCGACAACCATCCGACTGCTCCGACCGCCCGACAGCCGCTCCTCGAACGGAACCACCCGATCCCGCGACGGTGGCCGGCTACCCGTCGAGCCGGTCACCGGAACCGAGTCGGACGTCCTGTTCCGACGAGCCGGCGACGACTTCGTCCTCGTCGAGTTCGGGTCGATGACGCTCGACCTCGAGCTCCGGGCCCGGGTCCACGGACTGGAGCGGTGGCTGGCCGAACGGTCGGTGCCCGGGCTGATCGATCTCACCGCCGGCATCCGGTCCCTCCTCATCCACCTCGACCCCGACACGCTGACGGCCGACGAGGTCGTGACCCTGGTCCGGTCGGCGCTCGACGACCAGCCGGACCCCGCCGACCTGGTGGTCCCCGGTCGAATCGTCCACCTGCCGCTGTCGTGGGAGGACCCGTCGACGATCGAGGCCATCGAGCGGTACATGACGGTCGTCAGGGACGACGCGCCGTGGTGCCCGTCGAACATCGAGTTCATCCGTCGCGTCAACGGCCTCGCCTCGGCCGACGACGTCAGACGAATCGTGTTCGACGCCAGCTACCTCGTGCTCGGGTTGGGCGACGTGTACCTGGGAGCACCGGTGTCGACACCACTCGACCCCCGGCACCGTCTCGTGACCACCAAGTACAACCCGGCCAGGACCTGGACACCCCAGAACGCGGTCGGGATCGGCGGGGCCTACCTGTGTGTCTACGGCATGGAGGGACCCGGCGGCTACCAGTTCGTGGGGCGGACGGTGCCCGTGTGGTATCTCGACGGGCCGACCCCCGGCCCCGACCCCGAGACCCCCTGGCTGCTCCGGGCCTTCGATCAGCTGCGGTTCCATCCCGTGTCGGCCGAGGAGCTCGTCGACCTGCGGCATCGGGCGACAGCCGGCTCGCTCGAGCTGAAGATCGAACCGATCGACTTCTCACTGGCCGAGCACCAGGCCCGCCTGCGAGCCGATCGGGCCTCCATCGAGGAGTTCCGGGCGACCCAGCGGGAGGCCTTCGACCAGGAGCGGGCCCGGTGGCGGGAAGGTGGCGAGCTGGTGTGATGGGCGGCGTCAGGAACCGAGCACGGTGAGCAGCTCGCGGGAGTGGGCCACCGCGCCGAACACGCCACCCTGCATCTTGACCATCTGGAGGGCAGCGAGGTAGTTGCCGTGGTCGGTCGCACCGGTGCAGTCCTCCAACAGCAGACACTCGAACCCCCGATCGTTGGCTTCCCGCATCGTGGTGTGGACGCAGACGTCGGTGGTGATGCCCGTGAACACCAGGTGGGTGATGCCCTTGTTCCGTAGCACGAGCTCCAGGTCGGTGGCGTAGAAGCTGCCCTTGCCCGGCTTGTCGATGACCCGCTCGCCGGGGAGCGGCGCCACCTCGGGGACGATGTCCCAACCCGGCTCACCCCTGATCAGGATCCGACCGCAGGGGCCGGGGTCGCCGATCCCGGCCCCGATTCGCTTCGATCGCCACAGCTTGTTCGCCGGGAGGTCCGACAGGTCGGGCTCGTGGCCCTCCCGGGTATGGATCACGGTGAACCCAGCGGTCCGGGCGGCGGCGAGAACGGCGGCGGCCGGGGCCAACCCGGACCGGGTCAGGTCCAAGTCGTAGCCCATCGCGTCCACGTACCCCCCGGGCCCGCAGAAGTCGGTCTGCCAGTCGATCATCATCAGGGCCGTTCTCGCCGGGTCGATCGAACCGTCGTAGGGCCAGGGGTACGGGTCGGCGTTCACGGCGCCGATCGGGGAGGGGGTCGCGGTCACGGGAGGTCCTTTCGTTGGGAAACGATCGTGCGGAGGGCGGCCACCACGGCAGCGGTCGACCCGACCGCCCCGAAGATGCCACCGGACAACTCGATGCTCGACACCGCTCCAGCCCGGAGCGAGCCGTCGATCGCCGCGCATGCGTCGCCCACCGTCAGGCACTCGTAGCCTCGGTCGTTGGCCCGTCGCAGGGTGCTGTGGACGGCGGTCTCGAGGCCGTTGCCGGCCACGAGCATATGGGTCCGACCCGCCCGGCGTAGGACGACGTCGAGGGGTCCGCCATAGAAGCCGTCGGTACCGGCTGCGGTCACCGTCACCTCGCCGAGGGCGGCGGTGACGCGGGGCATCGACGGATCGGGGAGCCCCTCGATCGGTCCCCGGGGCGGTGGCCCATGGGTCACCAGCACGGTCAGGAGGCCCGCGGCCGCCGCCACCGAGCGGAGCAGGGCCAGGTTGGCGACCACCTCGCCATCGAGGGCCGTCCTGGCCGACCAGGTGGGTCCGGCACCACAGATGACGAGGGCGGTGGCCGTCGGTGTGAGCTCGCCGTCGAAGGGCCACGGATAGGGGGACGTGCCGTCGATCGCCATCGCCGTCATCCGGTCGGCAGCCGGGCGGCGATGAAGGCCACGACGGCGGCGGCGAACGCCGCTGGTTGGTCGACGAGGACGAGGTGCCCACTCTCAGGGACGACCACGGCCGAGGCGCCGGCCGTCGCCAGCAGCGCCGCCACCCGGTGGCGTTCAGGGCCCGACCGGGACCCGACGGTCGTCAGGTGGGGAAGCTCGACGGCGAGGTCGCGGGGGCCGGGGCGGAAGGTGGCGAACTCGCCCACCTCCCGACAGATGACCCGGTGGTGGCCGGACGCCCAGTCGTGGGCCCGGCCGGGCACGGCGGTCCAACCCGGACCGTACAGTCCGGCCAGGAACTCGATCGCCCCCGTCTCGGAGGGAGCGGCCGCCAGCTCGTGGGCTGCGACCCGAACCCGACGGTCGAGCTCAGGCTCCAATGGGCCGACCAGCGGTTCATGCGTCACGACGGCGGCCAAGCCGTTGGGTGGGGCGGTGGCCACGGCGAGGCCGAGCGTCGCCCCGCCGCTGACCCCGACGATCACGGCCGGGGCGGCCGCCCGGCAGCGGTCGGCCAGGTAGCCGACCTGGGCGTCGAATCCCGGGGGTTCGGTCGGCCTGGTGACGATCTCGGTCCGCCATCGACGTCCCCCTTCGACGAGTCGGCCGGCATGGTCGAGATCGCCGGCCGCATCGAGATGTGCGGCGAGGCCGCCGAACAGGTCGGGCCACATCCCGACGCCGGGCACGAGGAGCAGCGTGAGCGGGGTCATGATCAGCGGGCGCGGCCGACGACCGCGGAGCGAGGAGCAGATCCCCACGATCGTCGGCCGCGATCCATCAGCCGAGGCTTCCCTCGACGCCGGCGACGAACCAGGGGTCGGCGAAGATGCCGTCGAGTGAGACGTAGTCGGGGGCTTCGCCGTCGGCGATCCGCTCGGTGCCGTCGCGATCGGCGAGCGGTCCGGCGAAGACGGCGAAGTCACCGACGCCGTCGCCGTCATCGTCGGCAAAGAAGGCCTCGAACGCCTCGTCCATCGCCGCCCGGGTCTCGGCGGGGACCGCCGAACCGACCTCGGAGGGGGCGAATGCGACGAAGGGTGCGTCGACGTCCCGGTAGCCGATGCGGTAGTCGGAGTTGTAGGCGCTGGCGACGAACTCGCCGGCGACCATCGTTTCGACGATGTCGGTATAGAGCTCGGTCCACGCCCACTCCGAGCCGGTGAGCCAGCCCTCGGGGGCCAGCTCCGAGGCGTCGTAGTGGTACCCGACCGAGTAGGCGCCCGCGGCCTCGGCGGCCTCGATGATGGTCTTGGTGCAATCCTGATGCTGGGTGAGCACGTCGGCGCCCTGGTCCAGCAGGGACTGGGCGGCCTGAGCCTGCTCGGCCGGGTCGCACCAGTCGAGGGTGGCCACTGCGATCACTGTCGCGTCGGGATTCACCGACTGGGCACCGAGGGCGAAGGCGTTGATGTTCTGCAGGGTCTGGGGGATCGGAAAGGCATAGACGTAGCCGAGGGTGTCGGAGTCGGTCACCTGCCCGGCAGCGATGCCGGCGAGGTAGACCGGCTCGAAGACCGAGCTGAAGTAGGTGCCGAGGTTGTCGAGCGGCCCATCCTCGAGCGATGACTCGAGCTGCCCCTGGTGGACGACGCAGACCTCCGGGTGCTCCTTCGCCACCTCGACCGCCGGCAGGAAGTGACCGAAGCTGGTCGGGAACAGGATCGTGGCACCTTGGGCGATCATGTCCTCCATGACCGGCACCGCGTCCTCGACCGTCTCGGGGACGTTCTCGGCGTGGATGATCTCGACGCCGGTCGCCTCACCCATTGCGGTTGCGGCCTCGTAGGCCGCCTGGTTGTAACCGAAGTCGTCCCTGGGCCCGACGTAGAGGAACCCGACCGTGGTCGCCTCGGTCCCACAGGCCGCAGCGCCGTCGCCTCCAGCCGCCTCGTCGGGAGTCTCGTCGGATGTCGACTCGGTCGTGTCGTCGTCGCCGCAGGCTGCGGCGACGAGAACCAGTGCGAGCGCCAGGGCGAGCAGTCTGGTCAGGGGCTTCGGGGTCGTTGTCACGGTGGTTTCCTCTCCTCCGTTGGATGGGATGGGTTCGGTGATCAAGCCGGGCGGGCCTCGGCGTCGAACACCCGATCGAGGGCCTCGGGGGCGGCGAACCGGCGCCGACGGCTGAGCAGGGCCAGGACGGCCAGAACGAGCACGAACGGGATGGCGTCGAGGAGGAAGATCGAGATGCCGGTGCCCCGGGCCTGGAGCTCCAACTGAAAGGCCACGGCCCCGGAGAACAGGTAGGCCCCGGCGATGGTCACCAGCGGGTTCCATCCGGCGAAGATGACGAGGGCGACGGCGATGAATCCGCGCCCGGCGACCATGTCCTCGTTCCAGGTCCGAGCGAAGGCGGTCGCCAGCTGAGCCCCGCCGACGCCGGCCAGCCCTCCGCCGACGGCCACCGCCAGCCACCGCACACCCTCGGGTGACACGCCGGTGGTGTCGAGCACCTCGGGCCGCTCGCCGGCCGCCCGGATCCGAAGGCCGAGGCCGGTCCGGTGGAGAAACAGCCAGGCCCCGGGGACGACGGCAAACGACAGGTAGGTCAACGGGTCGTGATCGAACACGATCGGCCCGACGAAGGGAAGGGTGGCCAGGCCGGGGATCGGATAGGGGTCGAGCGGCACCACCCCCTGGCTCACGTAGCCCTGGCCGAACAGGGCGGTGAGGCCCAGACCCAGGAAGGTGACCGCCAGGCCGGTTGCCACCTGGTTGGCCCCGCGGCGCAGGACGATGAAGGCATGGACCAGCGACAGAGCCAACCCGGCGGTAAGACCGGCGGCAACACCGAGCCATGGGTTGCCGGTTTCGATACCGACCGCGTAGGCGGCCAGCGCGCCGGCCAGCATCGACCCCTCGACGCCGAGGTTGATGACCCCTGACCGCTCGGCGATCGTCTCGCCCACCGTGGCGAACACCAGAGAGGTCCCACCTCGGACCGCCCCGACGAGAATCGACTCGACGATCACCGCCTGGCCTCGCTCAGCCTCGTCGACCCCCAGCCGAGGACGGCCAGCAGGAGGAGTGCCATCAGGATGTTGACCGATGCGGCCGACAGCCCGGCCCGGATCTTGAGCCCGTTCCCCCCGACGGCGATCGCCGCCAGGAGGCCGGCGGATGCGATGATCCGCACCGGATGGTGCTTCACCATCCACGCCGCCAGCACGCCGGTGAAGCCGTACCCGGCCATCATCTGGGGTCGGAGCTGGCCCTCGACGCCGGCGAACTGGAGCATGCCTCCGAGACCGGCGACCGCGCCGCCGAGCATCAGGGCCGACGCAGCCAACACCCTCGTGCGGTACCCGGCCCTCCGGGCTGCCTCGGGGTTGCCTCCGAGCACCGAGAGCTGGTGACCGAATGGCGTGAATCGGAGGATCGCCCAGACGGCGACGGCCAACAGCCCGGCGACGACGATCCCGACATGGACCCGCCCCCACAACGTCGGCAGCGTCTCGACCTCGTCGAGGATGCGGGTCCGGGGAAAGCCCGTGGCGGCCGGGTCCTTCCAGGGGCCGAACGTGAGCCACCCAAGGACGAGGAAGGCGAGGTAGTTGCAGATCAGCGTGCTGATCGCCTCGTTGGTGCCACTCACGATCCGCAGCGCAACGGCTATCCCGGCCCAGACCCCGGCGGCCACCATCGCCGCTGCGGCCATCGCCGCGAGGGTGACAGCGCTCGGCACCGCCTGACCGAGCGCCTCGGCCATGCCCATGGCACCTACCGCCCCGATGAGCAGCTGTCCCTCGCCACCGATGTTGAACAGGCCGGCTCGGGCCGGGATGGCAACGGCCAACGCCGCCAAGAGGTAGGGGGTGAGTCGGACCAACACATCGCCGAAGCTGGTCGAGTCCCGGGTGATCGAATCGAACATGGCCCGGTACCCGGCGATCGGATCGGTCCCGTTGACCACGAGCAGCGCAGCGAAGGCGGCGAAGGCGGCGACCATCGCCAAGCTCGTGCGGGCCCAGACCGGCAGTCTCGACCGATCGGTGGTGCCACCACCGTCCGGAGGGCGCGGGTCGGGGCCGGTCCTCCCATCGTCGGTTGCCGGATCGGGGGCGACAGTTCCCGTGGTCATGCGGCGGCACCCAGCATCAGGCGGCCCAACTCGCGCCGATCGGTCTCCCCGGCCGCGACCGAGGCCGCGACGCAGCCATCGTTGACGACCACGATGCGATCGCAGACCGCAAGCAACTCGTCGAGATCCTCCGACACCATCAGGACCCCGGCTCCGGCCTCGCACCGCTGGCGGACCAGGCTGAGGGCGGTTCGAACGGTGGCGATGTCGAGGCCGCGACTCGGATAGGCGAGGACCATCAGGTCGGCCTCGGCGGCGAGGACCCGGGCGTAGAAGACCCGCTGGATGTTGCCCCCTGACAAGGTGTCGACCGTTCGGTCGAGATCGGCGACGGCGAGCGACTCGAGGTGGGACAGACCCGTGGCCCACTGCCGGACCTGCCGCCAATCGACCCGGAGCCACCGCCGGGGCAGCCGGCGGCCGAGGGACAGGGTCTGGAGTACGGTGAGCCCGGGCACGACCCCGTGGGCGATCGGGTCCTCGGGAAGACCGACGGCACCCGCTCCGATCGCCGAGCGAGGCTCATCGCTTCGGACCGGTGCGTCGCCGACGAGGATCCGGCCGCGATGGAACGGACGTTGGCCGAGCACGGCCTCGACGAGCTCACGCTGGCCGCTGCCCGCCACGCCAGCGATGCCCACCCACTCCCCCCGGTCGACGTCGAGCTCGACGTCCCGCAGGGCGAGCCCACCCCGATCGGCGGCCACCGACAGGTCTCGTACCCGGAGCGCCGGGGTGCCGCCCCGCCGCGAGCCCGGCGCACCGGTCAACGGCCGCACCCGTTGACCGACCATGGCCTCGACCAGCCCGTCGTCGTCGATGGTCGACGGTTCGACGCCATCGAGGATCAGCCGACCACCGCGGAGGACGGTGAGTCGATCGGCCTTGGCCCGGGCTTCGCGAAGCTTGTGGGTGATCAATACGACGGCCAGACCCTGAGCCCGGAGCCCGTCGACGGTCTCGAACAGGGCATCGACCTCCTGGGGGGCGAGGGCGCTGGTCGGCTCGTCGAGGATGATCACCCGGGCGCCCTCCATCAGAACCCGGAGGATCTCGACCCGTTGCCGCTCGGCGAGTGACAGGTTGCGCACGACCTGATCCGGATCGACCTCCAGACCGACCTCGACGCCTGCTTGGCGAACCGCCCGGCGGGTCGAGCGATCGGCATGGCGTCGCTTGCCGAGCGCGAGCGCGATGTTTTCCGCCACGGTCAGGGCCGGGACGAGGCGAAGGTCCTGGAAGACCATGCCGATGCCGTGACCCCGGGCGATCGACGGATCGGAGATCTCGACGTCGACGCCGTCGACGAGCAGCCGACCCTCGTCCGGCCGGTTGATCCCGTACAGGACCTTCATCAAGGTGCTCTTGCCGGCTCCGTTCTCCCCGAGCAGGGCGTGGACCTCGCCGGCGAACGCCCGAAACGTCACCCGGTCATTGGCGACAACCTCCCGGAAGGTCACCGTGATCCCCTGCGCTTCGAGGACCGGCGGAGCGCCTCGGTCAGCCATCGATGGTGCCCCATCGCATCCGGCCCAGGGCTCGGACGGCTCGATCCTCCACGACCTGCTCCGAGATCTGGAGATGGTTGCGCAGCCGGCGTTCGGCTACGGCTCCGGCACCGTCGCCAGCCTCCAGGAGGGCATCGACGATGCCCTGGTGCTCGGCGATCGTCTTCGTCACCCGATCGGCGGTCAGGAAGTCGTGCATACGGACGAACCGGATCCGCTCGTTGACCTTGGACAGGAGCTCGGTGAGGGCACGGTTGCCCGACGCCCGGGCCAGGTCACAGTGGAACCGCTCGTCGAGCAGGACGAAGTCGGGACCGCACTCGGTGTCCGACGTCGGCGGTTCCATCGCCGCCCATTCGTCACCGATGGCTCGGAGCGCAGCCCGGTCGTGCCGGCGAGCGATGGCGGTCACCTCGAGGCCGCGTCGGACCTCGTAGAACTCGGCGATCTCGGTCAGGTCGGGAGCGGCCGGTGCGTACCCTCCCTCCTGAAGGCGAAGGATCAGGCCCTCGGCGTGGAGCCGGGACAGCGCGTCGCGGACCGGCGTTCGGGACACTCCGAGGAGATCGCCGAGCTGGGTCTCGCCGAGTCGCTGCCCGAGCCGGAAGTCGCCCATCAGGAGTCGACGCTTCAGCTCGGCGTAGGCGTAGGCCGCTCGCGACGGCTGGCACGACTCCGCCGGTGGAGCGGTCGTGGCGGTATCCGGCTCCGTATACATGGCCGCCGAACGTACCGATGCCCTGTTTCCCCATCGTTGCCTCGGGGTGAAGGGCCGACGTCGGCGACCTTGCGCCGGCGCCGGCATGCGGCCGCTCCGGCCGACCGAGCGGCCGCCGGCCGAGTGGAACGCTGGCCGAGCCGGTCGCGATGGTGGATGATGGCGGCCCTGACCGGGATGGCCCACCGTCGGCGGGCCCCGGTCGACCGACGAGCGACGACGAGCCGAGGAGGGCCGATGCGGGCCGTGCAGATCACCGAGACCGGGGGACCCGACGTCATGCAGACCGTCGAGGTGGCGGTCCCCGAGCCCGGGCCGGGCGAGGTGCGGATCGAGGTGGCGGCGGCCGGCCTGAACTTCATCGACACCTACTTCCGGAGCGGGACCTACCCCGGGCCGCTGCCGATGGGGCTCGGGCACGAGTGCGCCGGCACGGTCACCGCCGTCGGCGACGGCGTCGATGGGCTGGCCGTTGGCGACCCGGTGGTCACGGCCGGAACCCGGGGCGCCTACGCCGAGCAGTGCCTGGCGCCGGCCGGCGGGACCTACCGCCTGCCGGCGGGGATCGACCTCGAGCTGGCGGCGGCGGCCGCCCTGCAGGGCCTCACCGCCCACTATCTGGTGACGTCCACCTTTGAGCTGGCCGCCGACCATCGGTGCCTGATCCACGCCGGCGCCGGCGGGGTCGGTGGGCTGCTGATCCAGATGGCCAAGCGGATCGGGGCCGAGGTGTTCACCACGGTCGGGACCGCCGCCAAGGCCGATCTGGCCCGAGCGACCGGCGCCGACCACGTGATCAACTACCGAGAGGCCGACTTCGCCGAGGCGGTCGCCGCCATCGTCGGGGACGGACCCGGCCTCGACGTGGTGTATGACGGGGTGGGGGCCGACACCTTCGACGGGAGCCTGAAGGTGCTCCGGCCCCGGGGGATGATGGTCCTCTACGGTGGTTCGAGCGGCCAGGTTCCCCCGTTCGATCTCCAACGGCTGAACGCGGGGGGATCGCTCTTCGTGACCCGGCCCAGCCTCGGCCACTACATGGCCGGCGACGAAGGACAGTGGCGGGTCGACGAGCTGTTCGGCTGGATCGCCGCTGGGGAGCTGGAGATCCCGGTCGGGGGTCGCTATCCGATGGACGAGGTGGCCGACGCCCACCGGGCGCTGGAAGGTCGCCAGACGACCGGCAAGATCCTCATCATCCCGTGAGCCACAGGGGATCGGAACGGCTTTCCTCGAATGGTAGGCTTACCTAACATCACCGCGTCGGTGGTGCCGAGCGAACCAACGGAAAGGTCTCGCCATGTATGGAGTGGTCCAATCGGTCGAGCGACTGACGCCGGGCATGGTCCGGATCGTCCTCGGTGGCGGTGAGCTCAGCGAACTCGAGTCCACCGGCTTCACCGACCAGTACATCAACGCGTCGTTCGTCCCCCAGGGCGCCCCCTACGACGTGCCCTTCGATCCGGCCGACCTGGAGGGGATCGACGCCGATCTCCGACCCCGGCCCCGCCGCTACACCGTCCGAGCGTGGGACCCGACCCGCCACGAGCTGACGCTCGACTTCGTGACCCACGGCGACGTGGGCTACGCCGGCCGATGGGCCATCCGAGCCCAGCCCGGCGACCGACTCCAGTTCCGAGGTCCGAGCGGTGGCTACGCCCCCGACCCGGCCGCCGCCTGGCATCTGTTCGTCGGCGACGAGAGCGCCCTGCCGGCCATCGCGGCGTCGCTGGAGGGGCTGCGGCCCGGCGCCCGGGCCATCGCCCTGCTCGTCGTCGACGGGGCCGACCACGAGCTGGAGCTGACCAGCCCCGGCGACGTCGACGTGGTGTGGCTCCACCGGCAGGACTCGCCCCGGCCCGAGGATCTCCTGGCCGACGCCGTGGCCGCCATCCACTTCGAGCCGGGACCGGTCGACGTGTTCGTCCACGGCGAGGCCGGCGAGGTCCGGGCCGTGCGTCGGCACCTGCTGGTCGACCGGGGCATCGACGTCGACAACGCCTCGATCTCCCCCTACTGGCGACGTGACTACGATGACGAGGGCTGGCGGGCCACCAAGGCCCAGTGGCTGGCCGACCAGGCGGCCGACGCCTGAACCAAACAGCGTTCGAGCACGTCGAATCACGCTGAATTCCGGTAGAGTCAGCGGCCGGCGGGCGATCCCCGTCGGCCCCTCCCCCCATCGACGCTTCCCCCGCGGTCGGCCAACTACCTCGACGAGGAGTGGAGCCATGTGGTGCCTGTGGAGCGCCAAGGGCGGGGTTGGATGCTCGGTGACGGCGGCGGCGCTCGGCGTGGTGTCGTCACGGCGCCGAGACACGGTGGTGGTCGATCTCGGTGGCGACCTGCCCCTGGTGTTGGGGGTCGACGAGGGGCGCCGGTCGGCCGGCATCGCCGAGTGGCTCGCCGCCGACGACCCCCCGACGGATGCGCTCGGCCGGTTGGAGCTGCCGGTCCGGGACCGCCTCTCGCTCCTTCCGGCCGGTCAGCTACCGCTCACCGGCCGGCCTGAGCGGTGTCGAGAACTGGTGGCCACCCTCGCCGCCGACGACCGGCACGTGATCGTCGACGTCGGGGCCAACCGGCCCCGTCTGGTCGCCCTCTTCGATGCCGAGGCGGTGTCGGTCCTGGTCACGCGCTGCTGCTACCTGGCGCTGAGCCGGGCCCCGGTCGGTCATCCGGATCTCGTCGTGGCGATCCGGGAGCCAGGCCGGGTGTTGCGGCCGGCCGATGTCGGCCGTGCGGTCGGGGCGCCGGTCCTCGCCGTGCTCGATCACGACCCGTCCGTCGCTCGGGTGGTCGATGCCGGGATCCTCCCCCGGCGACTCCCCAGCTCGCTCCGCCGCCTCGACCAGGTCCTCGCCGCCGCCCCGGAGCGGCCCACCCGAGGGCTCGATCGGTGACCGCCATGGCGCGACCGGCGGGCCGCGATGACTTGCCGCCGATCGTCCGAGGGGTCGTCGGCGGTATCGACGGCATGCCGTCGGGACGGCCCTCGATGGCCGAGGTCGTCGAGCGGGTTGCCCGGGGCTTCGTCGATGAGCCCGAGGCCGGCGCCACCGAGGTCGCCGAGTGGGTCCGGGAGGCCGATCCGCTCCTCGATCTCGACTCGGTGGCGACCATCGTCGACCGGATCGTCGATCGCCATCGGGGCCTCGGCGTCCTCGATCCCCTCCTGGCCGATCGGTCGGTGACCGAGATCATGATCAACGGGCCGGGCCCGGTGTGGGTCGACCGTGGTCGGCGGCTGGAGCCGACCACGGTCGCCCTCGACGAGCACGACCTCACCCTGGTCACCGAACGCATCCTCGACCCGTTGGGTCTACGGGTCGACCGCTCGTCGCCCTTCGTCGATGCCCGCCTGGCCGACGGGTCGAGGGTCAACATCATCGTCCCGCCGCTCGCCCTCGACGGCATGATCGTCACCATCCGCCGGTTCGCCCCGGTGGCGGTCGACATCGGCGAGTTCGGCGACGACGCCGTCGTCGATCTGCTCGCCTCGGCGGTCGCCGAGCGTCGGACGATGCTGGTCTCGGGGGCCACCGCCGCCGGCAAGACGACGCTGCTCAACGCCCTCGGGGCGTTCGTCGAGGCCGACGAGCGGATCGTGACGATCGAGGACACCGCCGAGCTTCGACTGCCGGGCCGCCACGTGGTCCGGCTCGAGTCCCGCCCGGCCAACAGTGAAGGCGTCGGCGAGGTCACCCTTCGCCAGCTGGTTCGGAACGCGCTGCGGATGCGCCCTGACCGGCTGGTGATCGGCGAGGTCCGCGGTCCGGAGGCCCTCGACCTGGTGCTGGCCCTCAACACCGGGCACCGGGGATCGCTGGCGACGTGCCACGCCAGCGATCCGACCGGCGCCGTCCGCCGGTTGTCGACCCTCGCCTCGCTGGCCGACGCCGCCGTGCCGCTGGCGGCGATCCAGGAGCAGATCGCCGGGGCGATCGACGTCGTCGTCCACGTGGCCCGGCTGGGAGGCGAGCGCCGCGTGGTCGAGGTTGCGACGTTGGGGGCCGATGGGCACCTCACCACCGAGTGGCGCCACGGCCGGTGGCCAGCGGGCGGACCGTCGTGACCGGGCGGCAGGGCCGGTGGGTCAGCCTTGGGCTGGCCGGGGTGGGGGTCGCGGCGGGGCTCTGGGCCGGGAGTCCGGCGGTGGTGGTGATCGCCGGGCTGGCCGTGGTCGGCGTCGGCCACTGGCGGCGGTCGTCGGCTCGTCGGCGGTGCCGGCGACAAGCCGCCGAGCAGTTGGTCGCCCACCTCGAAGCGGTGATCCATCGGGTCGGGAGCGGGGCGACGTTGGCCAGCGCCGTTCAGCGGGCGCCGGCTGGGGTCGCGCTCGAACCCCACCTCGCTCCGCTCCGGGCCGGGCTTCGGGCCGGGATGGGTCTCGACCGTGCCCTGGGGTTCCAGCGGAGCGGGGCCGGCCCGCCCGACCAACCGCCCGACCTCGGCGTCTACCTCGACACGGTGGCGGTGCTCGTCGCTCGGGGTGGCCCGGCCCTGCCATCGCTCGAGCGGGTGAACGAGACGATCCGGTCGGGGCGAGCGGTCGAGGCGGAGCTCGACGTTCAGGCCGGGCAGGCCACGGCATCGGCGTTCCTCCTGGCCGCCCTCCCGGCCCTGTTCGTCGTCGGTCTCGGCGCGTTGGACCGCCGGCTTCTCGTCTTCTACCTGGTCGAGCCGCTCGGGGCGGCGTGCCTGGCCGTGGCAGCCGCCCTCTCCTACCTCGGCTGGTGGTGGATGGCTGGGGTGATCGGTGCCCAGCGGTCGGCGCCCGGCGACCCGCCCGGACGATCGCCGCCGAAGACCGGGCGGGGGATCGGGGAGCCGGCGGATCTCGTCGGCGGAGCCGTCGCAGTGATGGCCGCGCTGGTGGGGTGGTGGCCGATGTCGGCGGTGGCGCTCGTCGTCGTCCTCGTTCGGAGGCCGCTGATCAGACGCCGTCGGAGCCGGCGACGAACCGATCAGCTCATCGCCGCCCTCCCCGGCTCGATCGACCGCTGCATCGCGGTGCTCGGGGCTGGTGGCACCGTGCGGGATTGTGTCGAGGCCCTGGCCGACCGGGGGCCGGAACCGGTCGTCGTGGCGGCCAGGATGGCGATGGCTCGGGCCGACCGGGGGGCGGGATTGGCCGGCGGGCTCCGCTGGCTCCAGGGTGAGCTGGGCGACGTCTACCAACCGTTGATCGGCGTGCTGATCGTCGCCCGGGACCAGGGCGGGGCGATCGATGGCGTCCTCACCCGGTTGGCGGTGGAGGCGGCGGCCAGCCGTCGCCGCGCCGGCGAGCTCCGGGCTCGCCGGCTCCCCGTGGCCCTCCTCGTCCCGCTCGTGGTCTGCTCGCTGCCGGCGGTCCTGATCGGAACGGTCGTCCCGCTGGCCATCGTCGCCCTTCGCCATCTCTCGATCTGAGCTGCCGGCGATCTCGGCCGTCGCCACCGGTGCAGCCGGATCAGCCGGGGGATGCGGGGAGGGTTCCGGCCAGGAACCGCTCGAGCTGGTCGAGCATTGCCCCGTAGCCGTGCCGGCTTCCCTCGATCGGCCCGGCGCCGGCGAACGAGGTGACCTGGTCGATGATCGTCAGCCGGCAGCCGTCGTCGTGGGCGTCGACCTGGAAGGTGACGAGCGACATCGCCAGGAGGCCACCACCGGCGTCGGTCAGTCGTTCGGTGAAGACGATGTGCTGGTCGACCACAATCGATTCGTACCGGGTGACACCGTGGAACGCGCCGTCGCCGCGCTCGGCGTCTTCTCGGCGCCCGCACGTGAACTCGTCGACACCGCCGACCCGGAAGTCGTGACGCTGGAACGTGACGTACTCGTCGTCGGAGGGAGCGCTCCACCGTCGTCGCTCCTCGACCTCGGCGTAGGCCCGAAAGACCCGATCCGGTGGGTGGGGGTAGATCCGGTCGAGGCGGATCGTGTCGTGGGCGAGGTCATGGGGGCTCATGTCGTCGTCTCGTCTCCATCATCGAGGTGCTCGCCCAACCGGTCGAGGCGCCCGGACCACGCCAACCGCCGGTCGGCGATCCATTGTTCGGCTGCGGTCAGGGTCGCCGGGTTCAGCCGGCAGTACCGGGTACGGCCCCGCTTCTCGGTGTGGATCAGGCCGCACCGCTCCAGGGCCTTCGAGTGCTGTTCCACAGCGGACAACGTCATGGCCAGCGGCTCGGCCAACTCGCCCAACGACGCCGGACCACGGCTCAGCCGGTCGACCATCGACCGACGGCTCTCGTTGGCCAAGGCCCGGAAGATCCGATCGAGGTCGATGTCCTCCCTATAGTCAAGCACCTTCTTGACTATAGCGGTGATGTGCTGTCAAGGGAAGATGTCGTACCTCGACGAGACGCCAGGCACCGCTGGGGTCAGCAGTCCGTCGGGACCACGGGTCGGTCGTCCGAAGAAGAACCCCTGCGCCAGGGGACAACCGAAGGATCGCAGCAGGTTGGCCTGGGACTCGCACTCGACGCCCTCGGCGATCGCCAGCGCATCGAGCCGGTCGGTGAAGGTCAGGATCGCCTCCAGGATCGCCACCCGATGACGATCGGTCTCGACATCGGCGAGGAACGCACGATCGATCTTGATCCCGTCGATCTCCAGCGTACGGAGGTAGGCAAGCGACGAGTAGCCGGTTCCGAAGTCGTCGAGGAGGATCCGAACACCGAGGTCCCGGAGCTGTCGAAGGGTCGCGGTCACGCCCTCGGCGACCGCAACCCGCTCGGTCACCTCGAGCGAGAGCAGGTCGACCGGGAATCCGGCCCGATCGGCGACCTCCGAGACGAGGTCGCTCACGTCAGGGTTGATGAGCCAGGTGGGCGACACGTTGACGGACAACCTCGTCGACGTGCCAACAGCGGCCGCCTCGGTCATCGCGGTGGCGAGCACCCAGCTGTCGATGGCGGCGACGACACCGAGCTCCTCGGCGAGCGGGATGAACTCATCGGGCGGCACCCGACCCAGCGCCTCGTCGTCCATCCGGAGGAGCGCCTCGTGCCCGCAGATGGCGCGGGTCTCGATATCGACGATCGGCTGGTAGACGACGTGAAGGCCCTCGGCCGTCGCGGCCGCCCCCCGCAGGCGCTCCCCCAGCGCCGCCCGCCGGCGGATCCGGTACTGGAGATCGCCGTCGAAGACCCCCGTCTCGTGACCGTCGCTCGCCTTGGCCTGATACATCGCCACGTCGGCGGCGTTGATCAGGTGGTCGGCGGTGGTCAGGCCATCACTGCTCGCCAGGCCGACGCTGACCGTGAGTTGGATCGCCCGGCCGTCGATCTCGATCGTGCCGCCGAGGTCGCTGGCCACGCGGCTGGCGGCCAGCCTCATCTTCTCGTCGGTCAAGGGCTCACCGGCGACGACGATGAACTCGTCGCCCGAGAGCCGTCCGACCAGGTCGGTCGGACGGGTCACCTGTTGGAGCCGGTCGGCGATGGCCCGGAGGAAGTCGTCGCCCACCTGATGGCCGTACAGATCGTTGACCGACTTGAACCGATCGACGTCGAGGTAGATCACCACGACCCGTTCGCCCCGGAGCATCCGCTCTTCGATCGTCTCGAGCACGAGGCGTCGGTTGGCCAGGCCGGTCAGGGCGTCGTGGGTCGCCTGCCACTCCGCCTGCTGCAGCGCCTGCTCCCGCTCATCGATGATGACCGCATCGTTGACCGCCACCGAGGCGTAGCCGGCCAGGAGTGAGAGGGTGTCCCTCTCGTCGCTGCTGAAGACGCGATCGGGGTCGACGGCAACGACCGAGACGGCTCCGATCTGACGCTGCTGCCGTCGGATCGGAGCCGACATGATCGGGCCGACACCATCCTCGGGGTCGCCGCCGTGGCTCGTGACCAGCGCTCCGGTCGCCACCGCCTGGCGGGAGGTCGACAACAGGGCCTCGCCGGCCAACGCAGCCTGCAGTGCGGGGTCGGCGTTCTCGGTGAGGTGCCGGAGCCGCAACACACCATCGTCATCGACGAGGTGGACCGCAACGACGTCGCCGGCGAACAGTCCACCCCCCTGGTCGACCAGGGTACGGAAGACCGAACCCACGTAGGCCGCGAGGTTGTCCCGGTCGTCCGAGATCCGACCGATCAGGTCGGTGTGCCGATCGTGGAGCTCGGCGGCCAAGCGCTTGTTGAGCGCAACCTCCGATTCGAGTCGATCGGCCGCCTCCCGCTGCTCGTGGAACGCAGCGATCGTTCGGACCGCCAACCGCATGATCCGGATCATGGCCCGACAGAGGCGGAGCTCTACGGGCTCGAAGGCCGATCGGGCCCGGGTCATCACGAACCGGGTCTCGTCGCTCCCATCGATCGGGAGTGACGACAGGTGGATCGAACCCACCGACTCGAGAGTGACCCGGTCGACCCCGGTGGCAACCGCCGAGAGGAGCTGCCGCTCAGCATCGCCGTTGCGGCCCAGGCCGACGGCGGCGACGATCCGACCACCGCACACGATCGCAACGACCTCGGCGCCGAACTCCTCGGCGGCAACGTCGAGCACCCGCTGGCGGACCTCGGCCCCGTCGTCGTAGCCGAAGATGTCGAGGAGCCCGACCAGGCAGTAGGCCGAGATCTCGGCGGTCATTGCACGGCCAGGACAACCATCGTCTGATTGTGGAATCCGACCGACCCGCCCCGTCGGGCGATCTCACCGTAGGTGTAGAGGCCGGCCAGCACGGCGTCGTTGGGCAGAGCCTCCGTGACCTGGCGCATCTCGTCGGCGACGGCGTCGTCGCCGATCACCCCTCGACAGGCGACGCAGTCGAACCCGACGAGCCCGAGCGGCGGTCCACCGAGCTCGGCGAGGGCCTGCCCCGCTGCATTCCCCGATGCGCCGACGACG
This sequence comes from Acidimicrobiales bacterium, assembly GCA_965262175.1. Lineage (GTDB taxonomy): Bacteria > Actinomycetota > Acidimicrobiia > Acidimicrobiales > SZUA-35 > CADEDH01. The sequence continues at coordinate 1,846,294 of CBDHES010000002.1, forward strand.
GAGTCGGCATCGCCAGCCATCACCGAGACGAGCTCTCCCTCGGGGATGGCGACCAGGAACTCGATCGAGCGAGCATCGAGATCTCCGCCCCGGACGAACCGGACGTGGTGACCGCTGTTGGTGTGGAGGCCGAGCGGTCTGGTCTGACAGGCTCGGGCCAGACCAGCCGGCGTCAGGTCGGCCCCGCTGAACCCGATCGCATCGAGGTAGACGTCGAGCGCGGGCTGATCGTCCAGGCCCAGCACCGATGTCCTACTCGCCGACGTGACCGTCATCGCCGAACCGATCGGGTGCCACCCGTGCCGAACCCCGAGACCGAAGGACCCGGTCGACGCCAGCGCCAAGCCGACCGCACCACCGGTCAACACCTCGTTGCCACACAGCTGATGAGTCGTCTCCATCGCCAGGTCGTCACCGGCGCACCCTCCGACGATCGGTACGCCGGCCCCGACCGCGTCATAGGCGCCCCGTACGATCTGGTTGGTGTCCCCGGTCAACCCGTCGACGAGCAGCACGAGGACCTTGTCGGTGTGGTCCCCCGCCACCCCGTCGAGCGCGTCACAAGCACCACCGGCGGTCGCCCCGGCATCGCGGATCGACCCGACGCCGATGTCGCCTCGGCGAACGGCGCCGACGAACCCCGTGCCCCCGAACAGGGTGACCTGCAGTTCGGCATCGACCTGGCCGTACCGATCGACGAGACCGGCACTCGTGCAGCCGGCAACGGCGGCGTCCGGCGCCAGCGTCGCCAACTCCTTACCGGCCCGTTCGAGCGCCGACGGCCCAGAGGCGAAAACCAGAGCCGCCCGAGCCCGGCCGGCGTCGAGGGAGGTCAACGCTTCGAGCACCTGACCGACGGAGCCGGTGACCGACGCGAGGAACCGGTCACCGGTCTCGCTGGCCTTGAACGTGACGCACCGATCGGGGAGCACCGCCATGAGCGTCCTATCGGACGCCGTAACCGCCCAGTTGAGCTGGCGCCCCGGCTTCGACGTCAGGGCTCGACCATCTCGTGGAATCAACCGAAAATGGCGTTACTTTAGGTAGTCGATCGCGGCTGGAGCCGCCGGAACCTTCCTGGACCAGACCGGAGCTCCAACATGACGACCCAGCCCGCGACCGCCACGCCTGCCGACCCCGGTCGGGCGCGCTCCTTCCCCACCGACGCCCATCGAGCCGAACGTGGCCAGGCCACCGCCGAGTACGCGCTCGTGATGCTGGCCGCTGCCGCTCTCGCCGGCCTGTTGCTGGCGTGGGCCGCCACCACCGACGGGGTCGAGCGGTTGGCCAACACGGTGATGGACACGATCATCGGCGATGCGACCTGACCGCTCGGAGACCGGCCAGGCCACCGTCGAGTTGGTGCTGTCACTGCCGGTGATCGTGGCGCTCGTGCTGACGGCGATCCAGATCGGGCTCGTCGCCCGAGACCGGGTCGTCGTCGGCCACGTCGCTCGGGAGGCGGCCCGGTCGGCCGCCGTCGACCCCGATCCAGCGGCGGTGGCCGCCGCCGCCCGCTCGGCATCGGGCCTCGACCCCGACCGGTTGACGGTCGACCTCGGCCCCGAGCGGTCACCGGGCGACCGGCTGACGGTCGGCGTCGTCTACCGCTCGCCAACCGACGTCCCCCTCGTCGGAGTCCTCCTGCCCGATGCCCGGCTGGCGGCGGAGGTCACGGTTCGGGTCGAGTAGAGGTGCCGCCCAGACCGGGCCGGGCAACCAGGTACTAGAAGGGCTCTTCGGCTCCGAGCGTGTTGCGAAGGAGCGCGAGGGCGGCCCACTTGTCGAGCGGCTCGTTGCCGTTGCCACACTTCGGCGACTGCACGCACGACGGGCACCCCGTCGAACAGTCGCAGCCGTCGAGGACCTCGGCGGTCGCCGCCAGGTGTCGGTCGGCGGCTCCGTAGGCCAGCTCGGCCACCCCGGCACCACCCGGGTAGCCGTCGTAGATGAACACGGTCGGCCGGCCAGTCACCGGAGCTTCGGCGATCGAGACCCCACCGACGTCCCACCGGTCGCAGATCGTGAACAACGGAAGGATGCCGATCGCCGCGTGCTCGGCGGCGTGCAACGCACCGGGCAGCGCATGGGGCCGGACGCCAGCGGCCCGGATCGCGTCGGACGGCCAGTCGTACCAGATGGCGGTCGTCGTGAGCTCCTGCGGTGGCAGATCGAGCTCGTGGTTCTCCAACACCGTTCGGGAGCCGACCTCCTTGACCTGGTAGCCGATCACGGTGGTGGTGACCCGGACCATGCCGAGGTGGAGGGTCGCGGTGCCGACCTGCTTGGCCTCGCTGGTCTCCAGCACCTCGATCTGGATATCGGACCGAGCCTGGGTCCAGGTTCGACCGTCGGCCCGCTGCACGACGGCGGCCCGAGCCGAGAGGTCGAGGTCCTCGACGACAAAGGCCTGACCGCGGTGGAGGTAGATGGCCCCCGGGTGGACGAGGCTGGGGGCTCGGGTGTCTTCGACGGTACCGATCAGCTCATCGTCGAGGTCGACGATGCGGACCTCGCCGGCCGACGCCGACCGCATGCCGATCCGGTGGAACGGCATGCCCCGACCGTCCCACACCGCCCGCGGGAGCCGGTGATGGTCGGGCCGAATCCGCAGCTCGTCGGCCAACACGCTTCGATGGACGCCGTCGTCGAGGTCGGCCCACCACCGTTCGTCGGTCCACTGGAGGGGGCTCTCATAGGCCGCACAGCCGAGATGGGGGTCGAGCACGTTCGGATTGGCCACGTTGACCACGACCGGCTCCGGGGGCCGACGGAAGAGATCGTCGGGATGGTTGACGAACCATTGGTCGAGCTGATCCTCCCCCGCCACCACCACCGACAGTGACGATTGGCCGGACCGGCCCGACCTCCCGATCTGCTGCCACAGCGAGGCGATCGTGCCCGGGAACCCACACAGCACGGTGGCGTCGAGGCCGCTGATGTCGACCCCGAGCTCCAGGGCGCTGGTCGCCACCACGGCCCGGAGCCGGCCGGTGGCCAGCTCCGCCTCGATCTCCCGCCGCTCGGCCGCCAGGTACCCGCTCCGATAGGGCCGGACCGAGTCGGCCAGCTCCGGCGGCAGGGCCCGGGCCACCCCCATCGCCACCCGCTCGGTCTGTGCTCGGCTGGGGCAGAAGGCGATCACCCGATGCCCAGCCTCGACCAGTTCGGTCACCGACCGGATGGCCTCGGTCGCCGGCGACTGGCGGGCCCCACGATCGGGATCGATCAGGGCCGGCTGCACGAGCGCCACCTTCCGCTCGGCGCAGGGCGACCCGTCGGCGGTCACCGCCTGGACCGGCTTGCCGCACAGCTCGGCGGCCAACTCGGCCGGCTCACCGATCGTCGCCGAGCAGAAGACGAACGTCGGATCGGCACCGTACCGGGCGCAGACACGGCGGAGCCGCCGCAGCAGATGGGCGACGTGGGTGCCGAAGATCCCCCGGAACACGTGCAGCTCATCGACCACCACGTACTCCATCCGCTTGAGGAACGTGGCCCACTTCCCGTGGTGGGGAAGGAGGCCGTGGTGGAGCATCTCCGGGTTGGTGAGCACGACGTTGGCGTTGGCCCGGGCCCACGAGCGCTCCTCCCGTGAGGCATCGCCGTCGTAGGTGGCGGCTCGCAACCCGGGCACCTCCAGCTCCCCGAAGCTCCGCAGCTGATCCTGGGCGAGGGCCTTGGTCGGGTAGAGCAGGAGCGACGTGCCCGATCGGATCCCCGACACGACCGCCTCGGCGATCGGCAGCTGGAAGCACAACGACTTGCCCGACGCCGTGCCGGTGGCGACCACCACCGAGCGGCCGTCGCGGGCCGCATCGATCGCCTCGACCTGATGCCGCCACAATCCACCGGCCGGAACGCAGTGGTCGATCGACGCCGGGACCGGCCGACTCAGCCGATCGAGTACCGCCGGCCGCTCCGGCAGACGCTCGACGTGGACCAGGCGACCGTCGGCGGCCAAGGCGTCGATCACGTCGTCGAGCGAGCGGCGGGTGTCGGAGCGGGCGTCGAGAGCCACATCCACCTCCACCAGCCTACGGGGCCCTTGAGACGCTCACCGGATGGCCGATGGGAGCCCATGGCAGGACCGGCACCATCGAAGCTCGATCGGGTCGGCTCCGCCACGACGAACCCGACCGGGCGAGCTCGGTCGGCCCCCGTCCCGGTCCCGGAACCGACCCGTTGGGCCGCCGAGGCCTTCACCACCGAGCATCTCGGTCACCTCATCGATCGGCGGGGTTCCGGCCATCCCACGTCGTCGGCGGTGTTCCGGGGTGGCCAGCGGGCGGCCGATGCCGCCCTCGATGCCTTCGACGTGGCGGGGTACGCCGCCGGGCACCGCTGGGCCTACCCCGTTCCCCGTAGGGCTGGATCCGGGTTGTCGCCCTACCTCCGTCACGGCCTCCTTTCCGTCGGCCGGGTCTGGGACACGGTCACCGGACCCGACGACGACGTTGCCGCCTTCCGAGCGGCGCTGCTTCGCCTGGAGACGGCACGCCACCGCTACGCCGAGCGCGCCGCCCAGCGGCGATCATCGGCCGAACGTCGGCGGCGGCGGACGGGATCCCACGAGCCAGCCGGCGGGGGCCAGGACCCCGGACCGGCCCGGGGCTGGGATCGACGAATGGGGTGCGTCGACATCGCCCTCGACGAACTGGAGGAGGACGGGTTCCTGGTCGACGAGGCACGCCGGTGGCTGGCCGCCCAGTGGGTCGTCGAACTCGGCAACGAGCCGGCCCCCGCCGCCGAGCACCTGTTCCGTCACCTGCTCGACGGATCCCGAGCCACGGCGACCGTCGGCTGGGCCGGCGCCGATCGGTACCCGTTCACCCGGTGGGAGGTCGAGGAGTGGGCCCCCGGCCTGTGCGCCTCGTGCGAGCTGGTCCATCGGTGCCCCATCGAGCGGCCCCGGGAGGAGGCCACCCCCGGGCATCCGGTCGAAGCACCTCCGTCGCCGTCGGAAGCCGACGGTCCCGCGGGATCGCCGACGACTCAGCGGGCCGTGATCGAGCGGGGCGTGGTCGACGTTGGCGTCACCGGCCCCGCCGGAGCGTTGGTGGTCGAGACCGTCGGCCCGCCCGAGGCCGTGTGGCTGACCGCAGAATCGTTGGGCGACGATGACCCGGCCCTGGTCGCCCACCCCGAGCTGCCGGCCGTCTTCGTGTTCGACGAACCGCTCCTCGACCGGCTCCGCCTCTCGGCCAAGCGGCTCACGTTCCTCGTCGAGACGCTGGCCGACCTGGCGATCCGGCGCCCGGTCGAGATCCACATCGGTGATCCGATCGACGCATTGACCGGCCGGCGTCTCGCCACTACCTTCGCCCCGGTGCCGGGTTGGCGGACCCGGGCCGGGCGACTCGATCTGGCGATCGTCCACCCCTGGCCGTGGTTCCGCCGACCGGCGGAAGACGGCACTTTCGATGGCGACGACGGGAAGGGCTCGCTGCGGTGAGCACCGACAACCACCACCACACCGACAGGAATCTGGCACGGAACCTTCAACTGGCCGTAATGCCGGGTCCGTGGTGTACCGTTGAGTAAGTATGGAAGGGGACGTCGCGATCACGGACACCGGCCTGGTGGAGATCGAGATCCCTTCCCGTGTCGACATGGTGGCGGTCGTCCGGATGATCGTGGCCGCAGCGACCGACGCAGTCGGCGCCATCTGCGGTGATCGTCTCGACGATCTCAGCTGGGTGACCTCGGAGGCGACGACCAACGCCATCGAGGCGAACCTCACCACCCACGGTGGCGACTCTCGGGTCACCGTGCAATGCGAGGTGGCGGACGGCCTGGTTCGTCTGGTGGTGATGGACGAAGGGCCCGGTCTTCGTCAGCTCGAACCGGTGCCCGAGATGACCGATCCTCAGAGGCTGTTCATCGAGGGTGCGTTCGGCATTCCCCTCATGCAGCACCTCAGCAGCGCCCTGTCGTTCCACTCGGGGCAGCAGGGCACCACGGTCAAGATGGAGCTGCATCAGTAGCCGAAGAGGTCGGCCGGCGCGCCACCCTCTATCCTCCCAGGACGGTTGGGCCGCGCCGCGCCGGTCGACCACCACATCACTGAATTCTCGTTGCGACGGCCTCACCGAGGAGCCGCCGACGCCGGGACGCAGCCGTCGCGTCGGGCGCCGAATCCGGTCCGCGTTCGCAACGAGCTGCGAAAGGCCACGCGGTGTCCGAAGGATCGCTGAAGATACGCAAAGAGACCTGGACCGGTGGCGACACCCCCCTGGCCCGAGTCGTCGCCCGCCCCCTGGTCCGTTTCCTGGCCCAGGAGACCGCCTCGGGAATCCTGCTGCTGATGGCCACGGCCGCCGCGCTCATCTGGGTCAACAGCCCGTGGGGCGACAGCTACGAGACGTTCTGGGAGACCCACCTGGCGATCACCGTCGGCGACACCGAGCTCCTCGACCTCTCGCTGCACGCCTGGGTCAACGACGCCCTGATGGCCTTGTTCTTCTTCGTCGTCGGCATGGAGATCAAATCCGAGCTCGTCTCGGGGGAACTCCGCAACCCCCGGGTAGCGGCCCTCCCGGCGTTCGGGGCGCTCGGGGGGATGATCGTCCCTGCCCTGCTCTACGTCGTGCTCAACGTCGGTCAGGGCACCGCCAGCGGGTGGGGCATTCCGATGGCGACCGACATCGCCTTCGCCGTCGGGGTCCTGGCCCTGCTCGGACCCCGCGTCCCCCAGGCCCTCAAGCTGTTCCTCCTGACGCTGGCCATCGTCGACGACATCGGTGCCATCCTCGTGATCGCACTGTTTTATACCGAGCAGATCGAGCTCGGATGGCTGGCCCTGGCTGGTGCGCTCCTGGTGCTCATCGCCTCCCTCCGACCGCTTCGGGTCTGGTACCAGCCGCTCTACGTGGTCCTCGGTTCGAGCGTCTGGTTCGCCACCCACGAGTCCGGGGTCCACGCCACGATCGCCGGCGTCGTGCTCGGCCTGATGGCCCCTGGCACACCGCTGCTCGGCCATCGGGCGTTCGAGACCGTTGAGGACTACCTCACCGGCGACCGGGTCTCCCCCGCCTCACTGCGCGACGCCAGCTTCCGGCTTCGGGAGTCGGTCCCGGTCACCGGACGGCTGACCGCCCTGTTGAGCCCGTGGACCAGCTTCGTGATCGTGCCCGTCTTCGCGCTGGCCAACGCCGGGGTCGAGCTGAGCGGTGGTGCGATCTCCTCCGCCTTCGGCTCGACGGTGACCCTGGGCATCATCGTCGGGTTGGTCGTCGGCAAGCCGATCGGCATCTACCTCTTCTCCGTGGTGGCGTTGCAGACCCGGCTGGCCGCCCTCCCCGACGGGCTCCGGCGGGCCCACCTGCTGGGGGCGGGAGCGGTCGCCGGCATCGGGTTCACGGTTGCGCTGTTCATCACCAGCCTGGCGTTCGACGACCCCGGCATCCAGGAGGAGGCGGTCATCGGGGTGCTGGTCGCTTCGATCGCCGCAACGCTCCTCGGCTGGTTGGTCCTCCGCCTCCTCGACGAACCAGAGCCGTCCGGCGGACCGAGCGAAGAAGTCCTCCTCGACGCCTGATCAGCCGTCCGATGAAGACGGCGGAAGGGCCCGATTCACGACCGGAACTTCGAGGGGTGAACGCGAAATCGACCGGCGGCGTTGGCAAAATGGGTATCCGTCTTCGTAGCCTGCCGATCGTGTCCCAACCTCTCGTCATCGTCGAGTCTCCCGCCAAGGCCCGCACCATCGCGGGCTATCTTGGCGATGACTACATCGTCGAATCGTCGATCGGACACGTCCGCGACCTGCCGAAAACGGCGGCCGAGGTCCCCAAGAGCCACAAGACCGAGAAGTGGGCCCGACTCGGCATCGACGTCGAGAACGACTTCAAGCCGCTCTACGTGGTGTCCAACGAGAAGCGAGATCACGTCAAGAAACTCCGGTCACTGTTGAAGGAGGCGAGCGAGCTGGTGCTCGCCACCGATGAGGACCGCGAGGGAGAGGCGATCGCCTGGCACCTGATCGAGGTGCTCAACCCCCGGATCCCGGTCAAGCGGATGGTCTTCCACGAGATCACCCCGGAGGCGATCCGGCGGGCGATCGACAGCCCCCGGGAACTCGACCGTCGCCTGGTCGATGCACAGGAAGCCCGGCGGCTCCTCGACCGGCTCTACGGGTACGAGGTCTCGCCCGTGCTGTGGAAGAAGGTCAAACCCCGGCTGTCGGCGGGCCGGGTCCAGAGCGTAGCGACCCGCATCATCGTCGAGCGGGAACGGGAGCGCATGGCGTTCCGCTCGGCCAACTACTGGGACCTGACCGGCACGTTCACCGCCGGCGATGAGCGGCCGTTCACCGCCATGCTGCTCGAGCTCGACGAGCGCCGTATCGCGACCGGCAAGGACTTCGGCTCCACCGGTGAGCTGTCCAAGCCCGACGTCGTCCACCTCGACGAGTCCGCCGCTCGGGCCCTGGTCGGCGACCTGGAGGACCGGCCGGCCGAGGTCAAGAGCCGGGAGGCGAAGCCCTACCGGCGCCGGCCGGCCGCGCCGTTCATCACCTCGACCTACCAGCAGGAGGCGAGCCGGAAGCTCCGGCTGTCGTCGGCTCAGGCCATGCGGGTCGCCCAAGGGCTCTACGAGCGGGGCTACATCACCTACATGCGAACCGACTCGACGACGCTGTCGGAGACCGCCGTGGCCGCCGCCCGCAACCAGATCGCCGAACGGTACGGAACCGAGTACCTCCCCGACGGCCCCCGGAGCTACCAGAAGAAGGTCAAGAACGCCCAGGAGGCTCACGAGGCGATCCGACCGGCGGGCGACACCTTCCGCACCCCGGAAGAGGTGGCGGGTGAGCTCAACAACCAGGACCGTCAGGTCTATGAGCTGATCTGGCAGCGGACGGTCGCTTCCCAGATGACCGACGCCACCGGGGAGACCGTCACCCTCCGGCTGGGCGTCGAGAGCCGAGCCGGTCGCAACGCCCTGTTCTCCACGTCGGGCACCGTCATCACCCACCAGGGGTTCCTGAAGGTCTACGTCGAGAGCACCGACGAAGAGGACGACGGAGACGACGCCGACGAGAAGCGTCTCCCCGCCCTCTACGAGGGGGACTCGGCCCATCTGGGCGACGTGGTCGCCGCCGGCCACGACACCCAGCCCCCGGCCCGGTACACCGAGGCGTCGCTCGTCAAGCGGTTGGAGGAGCTGGGGGTGGGCCGCCCGTCGACGTACGCCTCGATCATGGGCACGATCCAGGCCCGCGGCTACGCCTGGAAACGGGGTACCGCCCTCGTCCCCAGCTTCCTGGCCTTCGCCGTGGTGACCCTCCTGGAGCAGCACTTCCCCGACCTGGTCGACTATGCCTTCACCGCCCAGATGGAGAACGACCTCGACGACATCGCCAACGGGGTCGAGGAGTCCGTCCCGTGGTTGAGCCAGTTCTACTTCGGGGCCGAGGAGTACCCGGGGCTCCGAGACAAGGTCAACGACCGGCTGGGCGACATCGACGCCCGGGCCGTCAACTCGATCCCGATCGGGCCCGACTCCGATGGGGTCCCGATCGTGGCCCGCGTCGGCCAGTACGGGCCGTATCTCCAGCGCGGTGACGACACCAAGTCGATCCCCGACGACATCCCGCCCGATGAGCTGACCGCGGTGCGGGCCGAGGAGATCCTGGCGGTCCCCGACGAGATCCCGCTCGGTGAGCATCCCGAGACCGGGCTGCCGGTCATCGTGAAGGACGGCAAGTACGGCCCTTACGTCCAGATGGGCACCTACGACGCCGACGGCGACGAGAAGCCCCAGACCAGTTCGCTGTTCGAGGACATGGACATGGGGGCGGTCACCCTCGACCAGGCCGTGGAGTTGCTCCGCATCCCTCGGGTGGTCGGTGTCGACCCGGGCGACGGCCTGGAGATCGTGGCCCGGAACGGGCCCCATGGCCCCTACATCGAGAAGGCGTCGAAGGGCGAAGAAGGCCACGACACCCGCAGTTTCGAGAACGAGCGAGAGCTCCTCTCGATGGGCCTCGACCGGGCCCTCGAACTGTTCGCCCAGCCGAAGAGACGCCGCGGCCAACGGGCCCAGGGCCCCCTCAAGGCCCTCGGGGTCGACCCCGTCACCGACAAGGAGGTCCTGGTCAAGGAGGGCCGATTCGGGCTCTATGTGACCGACGGGGAGACGAACGCAAGCCTCCAGACCGGAGATTCGGTCGAGCGAATCGACATCATGCGGGCATCGGAGCTGCTGATGGTGCGCCGTCAGAAGCTGGAGCTCGACGGCCCGCCAGCCAAGAAGTCGGCGAAGAAGTCGACCAAGAAGGCCGCGAAGAAGACCACCAAGAAGGCGACGGGCACCAAGAAGGCCGCCAAGAAGTCGGCGAAGAAGACCGCCAAGAAGACCGCAGCGAAGAAGACGACCGCCGCCGCCAAGGCGACGAATCGAGCCACGAAGGCGACCACCAAGAAGGGCGCCGCCAAGAAGGCGACGAAGCGGGCGACCACGCCGCCCGACGGTGACGAGTCCTGAGCCGGTCGCCGTTGTACATCGCCCTCGAAGGCGGCGAGGGCTCGGGCAAGAGCACCCAGGCATCGCGCCTCGCGGAGCGGCTCGGTGCGGTGGCGACGCGGGAGCCGGGCGGCACCGAGCTCGGCTGTCGGCTCCGGTCGTTGCTCCTCGACCCGGGATCGGATCCCGTCGGTCCCCGAGCTGAGACGTACCTGATGGCGGCCGACCGAGCCCAGCACGTCGACCAGGTGATCCGCCCGGCGCTGGCCGAGGGTCGGCACGTCGTGTCGGATCGCAGCGTGTTCTCGTCCCTGGCCTACCAGGGGGGTGGCCGTGGCCTCGGGGTCGACGCGGTCCGCCGGCTCAACGAGTGGGCCCTCGACGGGTGCTGGCCCGACATGGTGGTGCTGCTCGACGTCGAGCGGACCACGGCCCGGTCCCGACTCCAGCGGGGCCTCGACCGGTTGGAGCAGGAGGGCGAGACCTTCCACGAGCGCGTCCGGCGGACGTACCTCGATCTCGCGGCCACCGAGGAGCGGTGGGTGGTCATCGACGCCGACGCTCCCGTCGAGCACGTGGCCGACGAGGTCTGGCGGGCCGTCTCGGACCGGCTGACCGAGGGGGTATGACGCCGTGACGGACAGCCTCACCGCCGATCACCCGGCGTTCGCCGAAGTCGTGGGGCACGAGTCGGCCCGGGCGATGCTGTCGGCGGCCGCTGCGGCGCCGGTCCACGCCTACCTGTTCCTCGGCTCACCCGGGAGCGGGTCGTATCAGGCCGCGCTGGGCTTCGCCGGGCTGATCCTCGCCGGCGGCTCCGATACCGCCGGCTCACCGACCGCCGAGCGCCACGTCCGCCTGGCCCGGGAGGCGGCCCACGCCGACCTGATCGTCGTGGAATCGGAAGGGGCGACGATCCGGGTCGCCGAGGCCGAACAGGTCATCCGGGCCGGGTTGCGGACCCCTCGGGAAGGCGACCGCAAGGTGATCATCGTCCGCGGGGTCGACGCGATCGAAGAGGCGGCGATCGGCAAGCTGCTCAAGGTCATCGAGGAGCCACCGCCCTCGGCGGTGTTCGTCCTCCTGGCCGAAGAGGTGCCGCCTGAGCTGGTCACGATCGCCAGCCGCTGCGTGCCGGTCGAGTTCGGACCGCTGTCGATCGCCGTGCTGGAACGGACGCTCGTCGACCGGGGCGTCCCCGCCGAGCGGGCCCTCGCCGCCGCCACCGCCGCCGGTGGTGACCTCGCCCGGGCGTCGCTGCTGGCAGCCGACGAGTCGTTGGCGGGACGGGTCGACGGGTGGCGATCGGTCCCCGACCGGCTCGACGGCTCGGGCTCGACGGTCGTGGAGCTAGTGGGCTCGCTCCGGGCCGGGATGGACCAGGCCCAGGAGGCCCTCGAGGCCCGCCACGGCGAGGAGCTCGAACGCCTCGCCGAGCGGGTCGAGCAGTTCGGTGAGCGGGGGTCGGGCCGGGCGGAGCTGGTCGCCCGCCACAAACGGGAGATCCGCCGCCTCCGAGCCGACGAGCTCCGGTTCGGTCTGGCGACCCTGGCCCGGGTCTACCGGGACCGGCTCATCGCCGGCCCCGACCCGGCCGCCGAGACCGCCCTGGCGGCGATCCAGACCACCGCCGAGAACCTCATCCGCAACCCCAACGAGCCGCTGCTCCTCCAGCACCTGCTGCTCCAGCTGAGCCCACCGGTCCGCTGAACGAGCGCGGGTCCTAGAGCTGGGCTTCGACGGCGAAGGTCTCGGTGCCTCGTTGGATCTCGAGGATGACCGTCTCGCCGACGAAGTTGCTTTGGATCAGGCCGGCCAGGGTCTGGATGTCGCTGACCGGGATCCCGTCGATGGTGAGGATCCGGTCGCCGCTCTGGATGCCGGCCGCCTCGGCGGCCGAGCCGGCGGTGACCTCGGCGATCGGGACCCCGAGGTCACCGTCCTCGAACGAGCCCTGCACCCCGAGGAAGGCCGGATCGAGCGAGTCGCCGTTGACGATGCGGGCCGCCACGTCGAGGGCGGTGTCGATCGGCACCGCGAACCCGATCCCGGCATTGGTGTTGCTCGTCCCATCGGTCCGGATGGCGGTGTTGATCCCGACCAGCTCGCCGTTGACGTTGGCCAACGCGCCACCCGAGTTGCCCGGGTTGATCGGGGCGTCGGTCTGGATCATGGCGGTGAAGCTGCCATCGGCGTTCGGCACCGGCCGGTTGATCGAGGAGACGATCCCCGCCGTCACCGTCTGCTGAAGCTGGAAGGGGCTCCCGATCGCCACGGTCACCTGCCCCGGCTCCAGAGCGGCACTCGATCCGACCGGGGCGACGGGAAGCCCGCTATCGGGAACCGACAGCACCGCGATGTCGTTGCGGGGATCGGAGCCGAGCACCTCGACGTCGAACACCCGGCCGTCGGCGTCCCGGATCCGCACGGTGCTGGCCCCCTCGATCACGTGGTGGTTGGTCATCACCAGGTCCTCGGCGTAGACGACGCCCGACCCCTGACCGATCTCGGTCTCCACCTGGACGACCGACGGGCCGAGCGTCCGGGCCACCTCGACCGCCGGTTCGGCCGCCGACACGGCGCCTCCGGGGGGTCGGGTCGGGACGGTCACCGTCTCCGGGATCGACGGGGTGGTGGTCGTCGACATCTCGTTGACCACGTCGACCGTCTCCTCCGGCGCAGCGGCGACGGTCGTGTCGTCGGCCGAGCGGGCGCCGATGGCGAAGCCTCCGGCGCCGACCAGACCACCGAGGAGGAACGCCACGGCCGCTGCCGCCAGCGCCGACCGGCGACCGGTCGAGCGGCGATCGATCTCCACCGGGGCTGGCGGCGGGGCCTCGGCCGGCGGAGCGATGTGAGGGCCGGGCGATGGCGACGCCAGCGGACCGGGCCCGGGACGGGGACGGGGCGGCGGCGACTGCGGGGGCAACGTCGTCGAGCCGAACCGGTAGGGGTCGACACCGGGGGGGCGGACCCCGGCGGCCCCGGACGCTCCCGCGGGAGCGACCGCCGGCCGCTCGGGAGCCGGGTACTGGGATGGCACCGCCTGCGGCGAGCCGGGGACGGGGCCCGGCGATGCGAACCCGCCGGTCGATCCGTCACCAGCGACCGGGGGCCGGGACGGCGCCGCCATCTCGCTGGTCGCGTCGTGGGAGGAGACCGAAGGGCGAGCGGGAGCTGCGAACCGGCTCGTCGGCGTGTCGACGACCGGGGGCCGGGACGGCGGGGCGGGTGCCGAGGGGGCATCCGGGCCCGATAGCGGCCGCCACCCGTCGGCGTCGGCCTCGGCGTCGGGCGAGCGGTCCCGGTAGGGCGGGGCGGAAGGTTGCCGGTCGTCGGGGGGGTTCGGGACCGTGTCCATCAATTGCTCTCCTGATCGGATCTTGATCAAAGGTACGACACGGGACCGAAAGTGGTTGCAAAAGGACTTGGCCCTCCGGGGAGGCTTCGGCACTGACGACCCCCGACCTGACCACCATGTCGGCCCCGGCCCGGCCCGCGGACCCACCAGGGCGTCGCCACCGACCTTAGTGCGGACGGGCCTGTCGTCCCCATCGGGGCGATGGCGAAGGGGACACCACCCCGCGTCGTCTGGCAGAGTGGGCCGATGACGACGCTCATCACCGGTGGAACCGGCTTCATCGGGGCCGAGATCGCCCGGATGCTCATCGAGGCCGGGGAGGGCCCGGTCCACGTCGCCCAGCGATCACCGGGCCTCGGCCGCCTCGAGGACCTCGCCGACCACATCGAGCTCCACCACCTCGACCTGACCGACGACGATGAGATCGCCCGGGTGATCGGCGCCATCCGCCCTCGCCGGTTCTTCCACTTCGGCGCCATCCTCACCGGCCCCGGCGAGCAGGACCCTCAGACCCTGCTCCAGGCCAACGCGGTCGGGTTCATCCGGGCGATCGAGGCGGCCCGTGAAGCCGGCACCGAGCAGCTGATCTTCGCCAGCAGCATCGGGACCTACGGCCGAGACCTCGGCGCCGGCCCGATCGACGACCGTTCGCTCCAGCGCCCGACCACCGTGTATGGGGTCACCAAGGTGTTCGGCGAGAACCTCGGCGCCTACTACAAGGCCAAGTACGGCCTCGACTTCCGGAGCCTCCGGTACCCGGCGATCGTCGGGCCGGGTGTGACGACCTGGAGCGTGGCCCAGTACACGAGCTGGATGATCGAGAAGCCGGCCCAGGGCCAGCCGTTCGAGGCATGGGTGGCACCCGAGGCGGTGATCGCCCTCCTCCACTACCGGGACGCAGCCCGGGCCGCGGTGGAGCTGGCGGCGGCCCCGATCGAATCGATCCGGTCGATCAACTACCTCGTCGACGGGCCCCGCCCGACCCCGTCGGCCGGGGAGATGGCCGACGCGGTCCGCCGGCACCTGCCCGACGCCGAGATCACCTTCGCCCCACCGGAGGGGGACGTGCCCCGGGAGATCCGCCTCGATGACCGGGCCGCCCAGGAGGAGTGGGGGTGGACCCCCCAGTACGACCTCGACGACATGATCGTCGACATCATCGGGGCCGCCCGAGCCGAGACCGGCTGAACCCTGGTCAGTCGATCGTGACGGTGCCGGGAGGGGCCAGCTCGACGAACGTCTGACCGGGGGTGAGGAGGATCTCGTCACCGTCGCCGTCGAGGACGACGATCCGATCGGTCGACGAGCCCCGCTGCCAGGTCCCGGTGATGCGCTGGCCGGCGGTGAAGACGTGGGCCGTGCCCGACCCGACGGTGTGCGCCTCCGGAGAGCGGGCGTCGACCGAGCTCGGCCCGTAGGTCACCTCCAGGACGACGACGTTGGCCGGTGCGAGGCGCTCACCGGACGAGGTCGTGTGGGCCGACCCGTTCTGGGTCCGCCGCCATCCCCGGTCGGCGGCCGACCAGGTGAACGACACGTCGGCCCGGCCGAAGGCGATCGACACCCCGGTCGAGGGGGTCCCCCCGGCCACCGGGTCGCCGGGCGAGCGGTAGCGGAAGAGCTGGGGTGGCAGGCCGCCACCGTGGTTCGAGGCGTCGTAGAGGGCGGCGGAGTAGGCGAACAGGTTGTGGGGGGCCGACCGATCCCGGGCCCGGTAGTAGGCGCCGCCGGCGACCAGGGCGTTGACGTTGACCAGGTCGGCCTGGTCGACCAGGGCCAGGATCCCGGCGTTGGCGCCCGAGGCGGCCAGGAGAGGCCGGTTGAGCTGGTCGAGCAGGTCGAAGTCGGTGGTCCGGACGGACCGGACCGGTCCGACCACCCCCGGAACCCGGGAGTGGAACACGGCGACGAGGCGGGTCAGCTCCCCCTCGACCATCTCCTCGTAGACCAGATCGGCCCACCCCAATCCGGCCTGGGGACGGGCGTTGTCGACGTTGTCGACCTTGACCGCCAGCGCCGGGCGGGCCGCCACCACCCGGGTCGCCACCCCCGACAGGGGCTGGGTCTCGCCATAGATCTCTCGGATGCGGCCGTCGTACTCGGCGGTCCCCAGGAACCCGGCGATCACGTCCCGGTAGCGGGCGCCGCCCCCGATCTGCTGGGACCAGTACGCCAGGCCGTCGGTCTCGGGGACCCGGCCCAGGAGACCGACGTAGAGCATCGTCGCCTCGACCTGGGACCCGATCTGGCGCCGGTACTCCGTCGAGTCGGAGAACGACACCATCAGGGCGCCCCGGTCGAGCCCTCCGGCCAGCTGGGTGACCCAGTAGGTCCGTCCGATCGCGTCGGCCGACCGGCCGAAGACGTTCTGGTACACCCGATCGACGTAGGCGTCGTCGGCCAGGGCGCCGTAGGTGGCGACGAACTCGGTCGACGAGACGAACTGCTGGGCCACCGCCCCCAGCGACCCACCGTCGCGAAGGACCCCGGCCCAGTAGGTCAGCCCGGCGTAGTCGGGGGCCCGCTGGAAGAAGGCGTAGTACAGGCGGACCAGCGGGGCGATCGTGCCCTCGAACTCGGGGGACCGGACGAGCGACTCGACCAGGGCCGACGGCTCGAGACCGGCCTCCAACTGCTCGGCCCAGTAGGCGAGGCCGGCGTCGTCGGGCGGGCGGGAGAGGAAGTCCTCGTATTGCTGGGTGACGAAGTCCTCGGCGGTGGGGAGCACCCCGACCGAGGGGTCGGCCGCCGCCGGTGGCGTGGCGACCGGTGCGACGACGCCGGCTGCGGCGACGAGGGCGACGACCACGGCGCCGACCAGGGAGCGGACGCGTAGGGGCACGAAGGCGGGGACGGGCATGATCCTCCCATCGGAACCGCCCGGCCCGGCGTGAGGCGATGCTAGCTGCGAGACCCCGGGCCGCTGGTGGACGCCACCTCCGACGGCCGGCAGGCCGTGCTGAGCTGGCGCATCAGCCGGCGCTGGGTCGGATCCCAGGCGTCGCGGCGGTGCATCGTGCCCAGCGTGTCGAACATCACGAGGTCGCCGACCTCCCAGTCGTGGCCGTAGACACCGGCCCGGTCGGTGGCGTGGAGGTGGAGCCGTTTGAGCAATGAGCTGCTCTCGGCCCGCTCCAGTCCGACGATCTGTCGGGTGATCCCCTTCGACACGTAGAGGATCTCGGCGCCGGTGTCGGGGTGGCGGACCACGACGGGGTGCTCGGCGGTGGGGATCTCGGGCCGGTCGACGCCGGCCGCCCGGTCCCGGGCCACCTTGGCCGCGAAGTCCTGCTCGGGGTCGGCCATGTAGTCGGAGATGCTGTGCACCGCCCGGAGCCCCCGCAACCGATCCTGGAGCTCGGGGTCGAGGGTGGCGAAGGCCCGGACCATGTCGCAGAAGTAGGTGCGGGGCGGCTCGGCGGGGAGCTCGACGGCGTTGAGGAAGCTGACCTTGCCCGGCGTGGCGACGTAGGAGTAGTCGGCGTGCCACTCGAGGTCCCGGGCGCCCTCGGCCCCGACCCGGACCCCGTCGGAACCGACGACGTTGGTGACCGGCAGGATCTCGGGCCGGGCACCGGCGTTGCGGAACCACTCCGACCCCTTGATCGGCTCACCGAACTGCTCGACGAAGGCGACCAGCTCGTCGTCGGACGGTTGGGGCTGGCCCCGGAAGATCAGGAGCCGGTGATCGGCCAACCCGGCCAGCACCCGGTCGCGATCGGGGTCGGCCAGCGGACGGGACGGGTCCCACCCCTGGACGAGGGCCCCCAAGGGGGCGTCGGGTAGCGGAGCGATGTCGAGCGGCATGGCGTTCCTCCCCGGGCCGAGCCGTCAACCCACGCTAGTCCGGTCCCTCGGCCCGGGCCCAAGGCGGGACAACCTCCCGACGCACTACAGCTACGGGTCGACCGACCGGTCGCTCGGGAGGAGGCCGAGCTCGACGGCCCGGGCCACGATCTGCTGCCGGCCGGTGACCCCCAGCTTGTGACGGATCGAGGTGAGGTGGGTCTTGACCGTGTTCTCCGAGACGTGGAGCTGACGGGCCAACTCCCGACGGCTGAGATCGTGGGGGAGCAAACCCAGTACGGCTCGCTCCCGGTCGGTCAATTCCCGGGCCCCGACCGGGAGGGCGTCGGCGTCGGCGGCCACGAACCGGATGGCGTTCTCGGTCGCTCGGACCCGCTCGTCGAACCGAGGGTCGGGGAGGTCGGCGACGATCGCCCGGGCCGCCCGGACCGAAGCCCGGGCCTCGTCCTGATCGCCCTCGAGGTGGTGGAGCCGGGCCGCCTGGAGCTCGATCGCCGCGTCGTAGAGCGGCTCGCGCCGGTAGGCGGCGACCCGGCGGGCGGAAGCCAGGGCGTCGGCGGCGTCGGCCGGCCGTCCGAGACCGGCCAGGGCGACCGACCGGGCCAGGTGGGCCAACGTCGGCAGCTGGTAGTGCTCGGTGCCCTCCTCGACCGACGACAACGCCTGGTCGGCATGGTCGAGCGCCGCCTGGTGGTTGCCGGCATCGGCCTCGATGATCGCCAGGTACTGGTAGCGGAAGACCTGCTCCAGGACCATCGCCTTCGACCGGCCGACGTCCTGGGCCTCGACCAACCGGTCCCGTGCGAGGTCGGGCCGACCGGCCCAGTAGGCGGCGGTTGCCGCCACGGCCAGGGCGGCACCCCGGCCCTCGTCGCCGAAC
This sequence comes from Acidimicrobiales bacterium, assembly GCA_965262175.1. Lineage (GTDB taxonomy): Bacteria > Actinomycetota > Acidimicrobiia > Acidimicrobiales > SZUA-35 > CADEDH01. The sequence goes on from CBDHES010000002.1 coordinate 1,864,812, forward strand.
CGCAGCACCGGCACGTCGAGGTCGACCGGGGTCGTCGCGGCCGCCACCGCCTCGGCCGCCCACTCGAGGAGCGCGCCGACGTCACCCTCGTGACGGGCTCGGTGGGCTCGGATCGTCGGCCCCTGGAGCGCCACCGAGGCCTCCTCGGCCGGATGGGCGGCGTTGGCCGCAGCCTGGGCGAGCCACCGGTCGAGCTCGTCGTAGCGGCGGAGGTTCAGCGCCAGCCACGCCATCATCACCGCCGTCTCGGCGCCGAGACCCTGGCGGGGACCGAGGGCGTCGACCCAGCTGAGGAGGGTGCCGAAGTGGCCGGCATTGGCGTAGGGCAGGAACTGCTCCCCGATCAACCGCTCCGCCCGGACCTGGTCACCGGACGCGGTGGCGTGCTCGATGGCCGCCTCGACGTCACCGTTGGCCTCGTGCCAGATCGAGGCCCGGGCGTGGAGCGGGCCGACCAGCTCCGGGTGGTTCTCGGCCAGGTCCGACCGCAGGTGCTCTCGCCACAGCGGGTGGTACTGGAAAATCGTCGCCCCGTCGTCGAGGGGCGAGGTGAACACGTTGTCGGCCACCAGTTCCCGGAGGAGCCGGAGGCTGCCCACGCTCTCGGTCACCGCGTCGCACAGCGCCGGGTCGAGCACGGTGAGGATGCTGGTGGCGAGGGCGAACGCCCGGGCGTCGTCCGAGAGTCCGTCCATCGCCTCGGCTGCCAGGTACTCGCTCAGATGGCGGGTGTCGCCGGTGAAGCGGTCGATGCTCCCCGCCACGTCGGGTTCGTCGCGCAGGGCGAGGCCGGCGAGGTAGAGGCCGACCGGCCACCCCTCGGTCCGTCGCCCGAGGGCGGCCAGCTGGTCGGCGGTGAGGTCGTCGACCCCGAACGCGTCGGCCAGCAGGGTGGCCGCTTCGACCCCATCGAAGGCCAGGTCATCGATCCGGGCTTCGGTCAGGTGGCCTTGGCTCCGGAGTCGGCCGACGGGCAGCGGCAGGTCGCGGCGGGAGGTGCAGACGATCCGAAGGTTGGCCAGGGGGTGACGGAGCCAGTCGGCCAGCGTCTGGACGATCACCGGGTCGCCGATCGACTGGAGATCGTCGAGCACCAGCACGACGTCGGTCCCGTGGGCCTCGACCGCCGATCGGAGCTGGAGGGAGGCGTCGGCCACCCGTTCCCGACCGGCGGCGAGGGGACCGTAGGTGCCGTCGGCCCCGACCACGTCGGCGGCGCACAGGGCCGCCGACACGTAGGTCCAGAACCGGACCGGCTCATCGTCGGCCCCGTCGAGCGACACCCAGGCCACCGGCCGCCCCAGGGTTCGGGTCAGTTGGACGGCGAGCGTGGTCTTGCCGTAGCCGGCCGGGGCGACGATCGCCGTCAACGCCGCCCCCGACCCGGCCAGCCGGTCGAGGAGCTCCCCCCGAGGGACCACGTCGGCCGGCAACTTCGGCGGGGTCAGCTTGGCCCACAGCAGCGGGATCGGTGGCGCGATCACGCCCTCCAGCGTGCCGCCCGACGGCGGGGAACGGATCACCCGACCGACCGAATCACCCGGGGGCGGGTGATCACCGGGTGAAGTGCCGCGACGGGCGATGCCGGCCGACCCCTCGCCGGGGTTCGATGACCGGCGTCGGACCACATCGGGTGGCTCCGACGGGCCGGATCGGCCCCGACGCAGAGGAGTACCGTCATGCAGTTCCAGAAGTCCATCCAGGTCGACGTCGCCGCCGGACGGCTGTGGGAGATCGTCGCCCACGACTTCGACCGGGTCGGGGAATGGTCGTCGGCCGTTCAGGCCTCCAGGGCCAACCTCGACGCCGCGGTGCCGGCCGGGGCGACGGTCGGGGGCCGGGTGTGCTCGACCGACTTCGGCGACATCGCCGAGACGTTCACCGACTACGACGAGGCCGGCATGCGGTTCACGTTCCGGGCCACCGGGTTGCCGTCGTTCATCACGCTGGCTCAGAACACCGTCGAGGTCCGCCCGGCCGGGCCCGGCCGGGCCGAGGTCAGCCTCAGCATCTCGATGGAGACCAATACCATCGGCAAGGTGATGGGGCCGATGTTCGCCATCAGGTTGAAGAACGCCCTCGACACGTTCCTGACGGAGCTGAAGTCCTATGCCGAGGCTGGGGAGCTGTCGTCCCGGAAGCAGAAGCAGCTGGCCAAGGCCGGCCGCTGACCCGCACCGACGCCCCTGGAGCCGACCAGGCTCAACCCTCGGGCCGGGCGGCCGACCAGCCAACCATGGTCCTCCGCCTTCGCCGCCGGCCACCGCGACCACTCCCGGCCGCTCGGCCCGAGCACCAGGACCCGATCGACGGCGATCCCCCGATGCCGGCCGAGCCCCCGTCCGAGGTGTCGAGCCTGTCGACGGCGTCGGCCATCGGCCACGCCTGCAGCGAGATCGCCATCGCGTCGGCCGAGCTCTCCCATTCCAGCTCCCGGCTCAAGCGGCGGGTCGACGACGAGGTCGCCCAAGCCGAAGCCGTTCACGTTGCCTCCACGACGATCGGGACCGACCTCCAGCAGGCGGCCGACCTGATCGGGAAGCTCGAGGTGGCAGCGGAGCAGATCTCCAACATCACCCGGGCGATCAGCGGCATCGCCGATCAGACCAACCTGCTGGCGCTCAACGCAGCCATCGAGGCCGCCCGGGCCGGTGAGGCCGGCCGGGGATTCGCCGTGGTGGCCGACGAGGTCCGGGCCCTGGCCGGGCAGACCGCCCGGTCGAGCGACGAGATCGAGCGGTTGGCCACCGAGATCAACGGGTTCACCGCCGAGGCCAACACGTCGATGCGATGCCTGGTGGCCCGGGTCGTCGGCGTCGATCACCACCAGGGGGTGGACTGCCCCGACGGCGGGCGGTGCGACGGGGACGACCAGGCCAACGTCCTGTCGTCGATCTCCCAGCTCCTGGCCGGTCTCCAGGAGGCAGCCGATGAGGTCGAGCGGGCCGACGAGTCGGCGATGGCGGTCGCCGATCAGTCGGAGTCGATCTTCGATCTCGTCGGTCGGGACGGCTTCAACACCGAGTGGGCCGCCATCTTCGACGACCTGACCCAGCTGGCGACGACGGTTGCCGAGCTGGTCGCCACCGGTATCGCCGACGGCGAGCTCCACCTGGCCGACCTCCTCGACCCGACCTACGACCCGATCCCGGGGACCAACCCCCAGCAGTTCACCACGACCTTCGACGGGTACTTCGATCGGGTCCTGCCGGCGATCCAGGAGCCGATCCTCGACGCCCATCCGCTGCTGGTCTACGCGATCGTCCAGGACCGCCACGGGTACGTCCCGTGCCATAACGCGGCGTTCTCTCAACCCCAGACCGGCGATGTCGACGTCGACGTGGTCCGCAGCCGCACCAAGCGGTTGTTCACCGATCCGGTCGGATCCCGGATCTCGGCCAACACCAACCCGTTCCTGCTGCAGACCTACAAGCGGGACACCGGTGAGATCATGCACGATCTCTCGATGCCGATCTTCCTCGATGGCCGCCACTGGGCCGCCGTCCGCTGCGGGATCCGACCCGACCAGCGCTGACCGCACCGGGCCGGACCCGGGTTCGTCCGGTCCACCCCCGGCTCCACCCCACAGGGTGGTCGCCGGTCAGACGCCGGGTTGGACGGCGTCGAACACTGCGCTCCGGCCGCAGTACTCACGGAGCCGCTCCGTGGTCCGCTCGGTGAGCGCGGTGCCGGCCCTGACGACCGTGGTGCCGCTGGCGGTCCGGACGTCGTGCCGGAGCACCATGCCCGGCTGGAGCTCGTTGGCCTGAAGCCGGCGGCTCTCCCGAACGGTCTTGTCGATGGCGATCGTCGCGTCGAACACGTCGCTCTGGGCGGTCCATACCCGCTCGGCGAGGAGCACGTCGCCGACGTCACAGTCGCTGGGGAGCCCCACGGTCAACGTCTCACCTTCGACCAGCGCCGTTCGCTTGAAGGCGCCCCCGATCGTGTTGGCGATCTCCCGGAGGGCGTCGGCGAGCGCCTCGGGCGACGCCGGGCCGCCGTAGACCAGGGTGGCCAGCGACTGGGCCGAATCCTCGCTCAAGCCGACCAGCAAACGGATCTCGGTGGCATGGTCGGGGGCGACCACGTCGATCGCCGCCGCGTAGGCCGGGGCGGCGGCCTTCTCGTCGGCCCCGGTGAGGTCCATCGGGACGCCGAACATGTTGCCGACCTCCTGGGACAGCACGAGGGGGGCGTCCCGCCAGATCGACAGCTCCTGGATTCGGTCGGCTTTGCCGCCGGTTCGCCATGCGCTGATCCGGCGGGGCATCTCGGCCCGGGCGACGAGCTCGGCGTCGGTCGCCCCGAACGCCACGAAATCGTCGGCCCCGCTGGCCATCGCCTCCATCACGCCGTCTTCGTCGACGACATGGAGCATCCCGATGACGTACGGCCGCCTGCCGGTCGAGGTGGCCTGTTCGACGGTCGCCAGGCGGACGACCGAGACCTCCGAGGTCGGGCAGAGGACCACGTCGGCGTGGAACGCCGACGCCGCCTCGTCGGTGATCGGCCGCTCATGGGCGACCGCGTCCATGCCGCGAGCGGCCAGCGTCCGAACGATCCGGTTCCGGACCGTCGGCTCCGGGCCGGCGACGACGACCCTCATCTCAGCGGGCCATCTTGGCGACCGCTTCGACCAGTAGCTCGGGCTGGCAGGGCTTGACCATCCACCCCACCGCGCCCATCTGGCGGGCGTCGCGGATCAGCTCGGGCTGGGCCTCGGTGGTCAGCATCATCACCGGCGGCACGACCCGCCCGGTCTCGGCCAGCTTCTGGAGGAACTCGATGCCGTTCATCCGGGGCATGTTGACGTCGCAGATGATGAAGTCGACCTTGGCGCTGAGCTTGTCGAAGGCGTCCTGCCCATCGACCGCCTCGACGGTCTGGAACCCGGCGTCGACCAGAGCCCGGGTCACCTGGGTCCGGATCATCGCCGAGTCGTCCACGATCATGACGTTCTTGGTCATCGTCCGCTCCGTTTCACGCTGCGGGCCACTGCATGGCTATGTCGGCTACGTCTTCCCGCCACCCGGCGTACCGGGCTGCGAGCCCGATGGTCGCCACCCAGTCGTCGGAGATCGGTGGGTCTTCGCCCATCCCGCCGGCGGCCAGGGCCGACGCCAGGCGGAGGAGGTGCTCCCACGGACCCGACCCGACCGGGACCGGGTCGTCCCACCATGCGCCGGCGACGGCCGAGGCGATCGTGGCCGGGACCCCCCACTCCTGGAGGAGGAACCCGGCGAGCAGACCGGAGTCGAGCCCGCAGCGGGCGGCCTCGGCGTCGAGCTGGTCGGCGGTCGGGAACAGCGACCGCTCCGGCTCTGCCTCCATCGTCAGGTGGGCCAACCGTCCGACGTCCATCAAAAGGGCGGCCGTGGCCAGTTCCTCGTTCGGGGTCTCGGCCAACAACCCGGCGATGCGCATCCGGAGGACGCTGACGTCGCGGATCCGTTCCACGAAGTCGCGGTCGGCGACGCCGTCGAACGCCCGGAACATCGCCCCGGCGAGGACCATACGCCGAAGGGTGGCCAGACCGATGATGGCGGTCGCTTCCGCCAGGCGACCCACCCGCCGGGGCAGGCCGTAGAAGGCCGAGTTGGCCAGGCTCATCACCTGCGCGGTGACCGCCGGGTCCTGCTCGACGAGCGCAGCGGCTTCCCGGACGCCGAGCTCGGGGTTGTCGAGGGCGTCGAGCAACTCGACGGCGCTCTGGGGCAGCATCGGCAGCTGCCCGGCCGACAGTTCGGCCGGCCGGCGGGGGAACCGGTCGCACCCGGTCGCCCGACGGACGATCCACTCGGCTCGGAGCGGATCCTCGCTCCTCGCCGAGTACACGGCGACCTGGCGGGCGATGGCCCGGTCGTAGGGCTGATCCGGGGCCCGGAGCACGGCGATGGGCACGCCGGGACTGGCGGCGGCGACGGCCCGTACCAGGTCGGCGGTTCCAGCCCGGACGGCGTCGAGGACGACCACGTCGGTGGTGGCGGCCTCCTCGGGGGCGGCGCCCGGCTCTGCGGTCCGCAACTCCCACTCGTCGGATGGGAGTTGCGGTGCGCTCTCGCCGATGTGGAGGACACGCTTCACACCATCCCTATCGACCCGTCATGGATCGTCTTGAGCACGGCCGATGGCCGCTGCGTCCGGGGCGGCTCCAGCGGGTTGCGGGCGGCGGGGTGGCGGGGTGCGGTGGCGGTCAGCCGATGGCGTGGGTGGTGTGGCTGATGATGGCGTCGACGATGAGCGGCCACAGCGGGCGGGGCAGGTCGTGGCCCATGTCGTTGAGCAGCAACAGGTTGGCCCCGGGGATCAGCTCGGCGGTCCGTTCCCCGCCCTTGGGGAGGATCAGGGTGTCATCTCGACCGTGGATGACGAGGGTCGGGACGTCGAGGGCCCGGAGGCCGGCGGCCCGGTCGCCCGAGGCCCGAATGGCCGCCATCTGCCGGGGGAGACCCTCGGGGTAGAACATCCGGTCGAACGACTCGGCGGCGTGGGACGCCGTGGCCTCGGCGTCGAAGTAGCGGTTGCTGCCGAAGATCCGTCGGCCCTCGACGGCGCCGGCGATGAACTGCTCCCGGTCGGCGGGGCGGGGGGCGGTGAGGGCGGCGGCCGCCTCGGGGGTCGACTCGAAGTAGTCGGCCTCGCCGGTGGTCGACATGATCGAGGTCATCGTCAGCACCCGATCGGGATGGTCGATCGCCAGTTGCTGGACGATCATGCCCCCCATCGAGGAGCCGGCGATGTGGGCTGCGGCGATGCCGAGGTGGTCGAGGAGGCCGACCGCGTCGAGGGCGAAGGTGGCCAACGTGTAGGGGACCGGCGGCATCTCGCCCCCGCCCGCGGCCGCGGCCAGCACGGCGGGAACGTCGACCTCGACGCCGTCGAGGTGGGTCGACATGCCGACGTCGCGGTTGTCGAAGCTGATCACGTACCGACCGCGGTCGGCGAGGGTCTCCCGGAACCCGTCGAACCAGCCGTTGATCTGGGAGGAGAACCCGTTGACCAGCAGCAGCGGAGGGTCTGCGGGGTCGCCGTGGGTCTCGTAGTACAGCTGGATGCCGTTTGACGGGGCGAGGGGCATGGGTCGAGGTCCTTTCCGCCGGGATTCGGCCGGAGCTCGCACCCGGCCGCGCCTGGGCCGCGACCCTAGCTCACCGCTCGGATGGCGGCCGTGGTGGCGGCGGCCGCGACCACCACGACGACGAAGGGCGCCCGCCGCCAGACCAGGAGGGCGGCGACGGCCAACCCGACCGCTCGGGCGTCGACGGTCAGGCCCTGACCGCGGCCGACGGTGAGCTGGGCGACCAGGGCGGCCACCACCGCCACCGGGAGCAGGTCGGCCAGTTCCTTGAGGAACGGGCGACGGTCGAGCTGGGAGCCGACGGCGTACATGCCCACCAGGCGCTGCCCGGCCGATCCGACGGCGAGGAGGACGACGACCAGCCAGCTCATCGGTCACCGTCGGCGTCACCGTCGGCGTCAGCGTCGGCGTCGGCGTCGGCCGTGTGGTCGCCGCCGTCGTCGGTGGTCGACCGGCGTCGGGACCGGACGGCGACGACGGCCACGGCGGCGAGCGAGCTGGCCAGGATCGGCGCTCCGGCGGGGGCCAGGGGGAGGAGGGCGACGCAGATCGCGGCCCCACCGAGGCCGGCGGCCAGGCCGGGGACGGTCCGTAGCAGCGGGCCGATGATGGCCAACAGGGCGGCGGGGAACACGACGTCGATGCCCCACCGGCTGGTGTCGCCCAGGACGTCGCCGACCGCCAGGCCGACGGCGTTGCCACCGAGCCATCCGGCGGCCAGCACGGCGGTGGTCCGCCAGTAGACCCGGCGGGCCCGGGCCGGGTCCCGTTGCAGGATCATGAGGCCGACGTTGGGGTCGACCGAGAACCAGGCGCCGATCAGCCGCGAGAGCCGGCCGCCGACGAGCCGGTTGCTGAGGCTGACGGTGAGGATCCCGAATCGGGTGGCGACCAGCCATCCGCTGGCCACCGCGGCGGCCACCGAGCCCCCGGCGTCCCGGACGGCGAGGTAGGCCAGCTCGCTGGTGGCGGAGTAGGCGACGAGGGCGGTCACCATCGTGGTGACGCCGCCGACGTCCCGCTCGGCGAGGGCGACCGACACCGTCACCCCGACCGAGAAGAACGTGAACCACAGGGTGGCCAACGCGGCCGGGCCGGGCTCCGGGGGATCGCTCGTCCCGATGGGTTCGCCGGCGCCCGCCGCGCCGGTCACGACAGGCCGACGATCCGGCCGTCGTCGTCGAGGTCGATCCGGGCCGCGGCCGGGCTCGACCCCAATCCCGGCATGGTCCGCATCTCCCCGCAGATCGGGTACACGAACCCGGCGCCGACCGACGCCCGAACCTCCCGGACGGTGAGGGTGTGGCCCTCCGGTGCGCCGACGAGGCTCGGATCGCCGGAGAGGGAGAGGTGGGTCTTGGCGATGCACACCGGGAGGTGGCCATAGCCGTTGCGCTCGTAGTCGTCGAGGGCCCGATCGGCGGCCGGGCTGTAGGCGACCGCTCCGGCCCGGTAGATGGTGGTGGCGACCGTTTCGATCTTGTCCCGGAGGGGTCGATCGTCGTCGTAGAGGGTGTGGAACCCGCTGGGCTCCTCGGCCGCCTCGACGACGGCCCGGGCCAGGTCGGCGGCGCCCGCTCCCCCGTCGGCGAAGTGGGTCGTGACGGCCACCCGGACCCCGAGCTCGGCCGCCACGGCCCGGATGGCGTCGTGCTCGCTGGGGTGGTCGGTGCCGAAGGCGTTGATGGCGATGACCGGGGTGACCCCGTGGGCCTGGACGTTGCGGACCTGGGCGACGAGGTTGGTGGCGCCGGTCGCGACGTCGTCGGGTCGCTCGGCGCCGAGGTCTTCGGGGAGGGGGCGTCCGGCCACGATCCGGTACCGGCCGGAGTGGGCCTTGAGGGCCCGGACGGTGGCGACGACGACCGCCGCGTCGGGGACGAGGCCCGATGCCCGGCACTTGATGTTGAAGAACCGCTCGGCCCCCATGTCGGCCCCGAACCCGGCCTCGGTGATGAGGTAGTCGCCCGACCGCATGCCGATCAGGTCGGCGACGATCGAGGAGTTGCCGTGGGCGATGTTGCCGAAGGGTCCGGTGTGGACGATGGCCGGCGTGCCCTCCAGGGTCTGGAGGAGGTTCGGCTCCAGCGCCTCGGCGAGGATGACGGCCATCGCGCCGGCGGCGTCGAGCTCCTCGGCGGTGACCGGCTCACCGGAGCGGCGGTACCCGACGACGACCCGTCCCAGCCGGGCCCGGAGGTCGTCGATCGAGGTGGCCAGGGCGAGGATCGCCATGACCTCGGACGCCGCGGTGATGTCGAACCCGGTCTGGCGGACCACCCCGTCGGCCTTGGGTCCGAGGCCGACGACGATGTTGCGCAACGCCCGGTCGTTGACGTCGACCACCCGGCGCCAGGTGATCCGGTCGAGGTCGAGGTCGGCCTCGTTGCCTTGGTGGAGGTGGTTGTCGACCATCGCCGCCAGCAGGTTGTGGGCTGCGGTGACGGCATGGAAGTCGCCGGTGAGGTGGAGGTTGAGCCGCTCCATCGGGATGACCTGGCTGTAGCCGCCCCCGGCGGCGCCTCCCTTGATCCCGAAGGTGGGGCCCATCGACGGTTGACGCAGCGTCAGGACCGACGAGTGCCCGATGTGGTCCATGGCCTGGGCCAGACCGACGGCGGTGGTGGTCTTGCCCTCGCCCAGCGGGGTCGGGGTGACGGCGGTGACCACCACGTAGCGGGCCCGGGGGCGATCGGCCAACTCGTCGATGGCGGCGAGCGAGATCTTGGCCACGTCGGAGCCGTAGGGCCGCAGCAGGTGGGGCTCGATCCCCATACGGGCTGCGACGTCGAGCAGCGGTCGGGGCGTCGCGGCCCGGGCGATCTCCAGGTCGGCAGGGATGGACATCGGGGTTCCCACCTCCGGTTGACGGGACTGAGGGCCGCCGGGGCCCGGTCGGACCGGCCCGACCGTAGTCCAGCGGGCCGGTCCGACCAGCTTGTGCGGGCCGACCGGCCCGACCGACGATGCGGGGATGGGAGCCACACCGGATCTGGAGACCGTCCGCATCGATGTCGACGACGCCGTCGCCGTCGTCACCCTCGATCGCCCCGAGGCGATGAACGCCTGGAACGGGGCCCTGTCCCGGGATCTCGACCGGGCCCTTCGGTGGGTGGCCGACGCCGACGGCGTGGGGGCGGTGGTGATCACCGGGGCCGGCCGGGCGTTCTGCGCCGGCGCCGACCTGAGCGGCGGCGGTGAGACCTTCGCCGGGGGTGGCGGCACCGACCGGGCCGACGACACCGAGGCCAGGACGCCGACCACGTTCCCGTGGGACGTGCCCAAGCCGGTCATCGCTGCGGTGAATGGCCACGCGGTCGGGGTCGGTGCGACCTATGCCCTGGCCTGCGACGTTCGGATCGTGGCCCGGGAGGCGAAGATCGGGTTCGTGTTCACCCGGCGGGGGATGCTCCCGGAGTTGGCGTCACACGCCATCCTTCCCCGGGTGGTCGGGTTCTCGAACGCCGCCGACCTGTTGCTCAGCGGTCGGCCGGTGGCCGGCGACGAGGCGGCGGCGCTGGGGCTGGCGTCGGTGGCGCTGCCCGCCGAGGAGGTGCTCGGGGAGGCGGTCCGCCGGGCTGGGGAGATGGCACGCCACGCCGCCCCGGTGTCGATGGCCATCTCGAAACGCCTGCTGTGGGAGTCGATCGGGGTCGAGGCGATGATGGCCCGGGAGCAACCGCTGTTCGACTGGGTCGCCGACCAGCCCGACTCGGTCGAGGGCGTCGAATCGTTCCTCGAGAAGCGGGACCCGGCCTGGAAGCTGTCGGCCGGTCGCGACTTCCCCCACGACGTGTTCGACGCCGGCGCGCCCGACGCCGGCCGGGGCTGAGGGGCGCCCCGCCGACCACCACCGCCCGGGCGAGGGGCTAGGGTGCGTCGTGGAGGTGTCCGAGCGCCTGGTGGGCTCCACCGCCTTCAAAGCGGCTGTACGGGGTGATCCCTCGTAGGCGGGTTCGATTCCCGTCCACCTCCGCCAAACACGCCCACCAGGCCCACACCCGTCCAACCCACACACCCTGACCACGATTCGGACAGCCACAACGGCCGGCGCATGTGCCGTGCGGACCCGGCTCGACGGTCTGGCCCGAGCCGAGAGCGATCGGCGCAACGCCGACGAGGCGAGCTGAGGACACAGCGCCATACTGACCCCATGATCCGTAGGGCAACGACCTCGACCGTTCGCGCCACGCTCCTCCTGGCGGGCGTGCTGACGCTGGCCGCCTGTGGCGAGAGCGACGACACCAACGCGTCCTCCGATGAGGCGGCGCCGGAAGCCACCTCTGCGGCCGAGACCGACGAGGCGACGCCCGCCGCCGACACCGAGAGCGAAGCTGCTGAGGAACAGGACGAGGCCGAGGCCGCCGCCGGGGACCCCTCGACCGACGGCGATCTCACCGCCCAGCTCCTGGCCGCCGTGTTCGGCCTACCCGCCGACTTCGTTTCGGTCGATCAGAGGGCCTGTATGAACGACCAGCTGGCGCCCTGGTTCCCCGACGGCCAGGTGCCGGAGAACTACTCGATCACCGAAGAGGTCTCCGACGCCCTCGATGAGGCGGCGGAGACCTGCGGCGTGAGCCTGAGCTGATCGAACCGGCACCTCGATCAGCCGTCGCCGATCAGCGGTTGGATCAGCGCCCGGGCCGTGCGGAGAGCACGGTGGCGGACGTCGTGGTCGAAGCCCAGCTCCAGGAGGAGGTTGGTCGTCTCGGCCAGGCTGAGGATCGCCAGCGCCACGTCCTGGCGCTGCTCGACCCCGGCCGACGTCCCGGCGACGAGGACGCGATCGATGACCTCCAGGTAGCGCTCGTAGGCCCGAGCGATGCTGTGGCGGATCGCCGGGTCGTCGCCGGCAGTCATCAGCGCGACGAACGCCCGATCCTCCAGCCCCATCTCGCCATCGGCGACGAAGAGCCGGGCGAGCATCCGGTCGATTGCGCCGTCGGTGCACCCGTCGGCGACGGCGGCGTGGAACGCCTGCTCGTAGCGGACGACGAGCCGGTCGATCGCCGCGACGATGAGCTGCTCCCGGTTGCCGACGAAGTGCCGGACCGTGCCCCGGCGGAGGTCGACCGCCGTGGCGACGTCATCGAGGGTGGTGGCGTGGAGGCCGTTTGCTCCTACCAGCGCGATGAAGGCGTCGAGGATCTGATCGCCTCGCTGTTCGGTCAGTCGTGGTCGCCCCATGGGGTGACGTTCAGGCCAGGATGCTGGGGTCGTAGATCCCGAGGGCGCCGTTGTAGTCCATGGCGAAGCCGAGCCGACGCTGGGTCTCGGCGGGGAGCTCCAACGCCTCCTTCAACGGCATCGTGAACGACTGGTTCTCCTCCTGACGGAGCCAACCGAGGGAGTAGGTGATGATCACCCCGTAGCGCCAGTCGCCATCGGTGACGTTGGCGCCGGCACCGTGGAGCGTCCCTCCGAGCCAGACCAGCACCGAGCCGGCCGGCATCTCGGCCCGGGCCACCTCGTGGGGCTCGGCCGTGCGACCCGACTCCCATCGGTGGCTGCCGGGGACGATCTGGGTGCCGCCGTTGGCCACCGTGAAGTCACTGACCGCCCACATCGTGGCGAGGATCAGGTTCGGCCGGGGTGGTTCGAAGAACCGGAACGGATCCTCCTCGCGATGGAGCACCTGGTCGCGGGCCCCGGGGCCGACCTCGAGGGCGGCGGTCACGTGGACGTGGTACTCGGCGCAGTTGGGAAGGAGGTGATGGTCGCAGAGGCCGCTGATGGTGGCGTCCATCGCCAGCTCCCGGGCCGCCGGCGATCGCCCCATGAGGGCGGTGATCCGGCGGGTGTGGCCGGGGTAGAAGTCCTCCGGGGCGTCGGACCGCACCTTGGCCGCCGCCATCGGGGCCTCGAGCTGGGCCCGGGTGGCCGCCATCGCCTCGGCCGACGCCGCACCGTGGATGACGAGACAGCCGGCCTCGTCGAGCACCGGGATCATCGTGCTCAGGTCGTCGCCGGCGTGGCACTCGGGAATGGTTGCGGTCGTTGCCGTGCTCATGGGGCCGATCGTAGTAAATCGTCGCTGCGACGACAAACATCTCGCAGCGGCGGCTGGGCGGACCGTCAAGGCCCCTTCTCGGCGTCGACCACCTGGGCGTGGGCTGCCGACTCGGCCTCGTCGTAGGGGGCGTCGACGGCGACGACCGCCTCGACCGGACGGGGCAACGCGGCCACCGAGGCCGCGAAGAAGGCGGCACCGTCGCCGCCGGGGATCTCCCGCCGGACGAAGCGCCTCCCCGCCAGGTTCACGCCGGTGAGCCGGTCGAGGCGGAACGTCCGCCAATCGTCTCGGCGGAGATCCCACGCCACGAGATACCACCGGCGGCCGGCGGTGAGCAGCTGATGCGGTTCGACCAGCCGGCGAGTATCGCCCCCGTCGGGGCGCTCGTAGTCGAAGCGGACTTCCTCCTGGTCCCGGCACGCCGTCGCCAGCAGGCTGAGCGCACCCGGGTCGACGAGGTCGTCGTCGCCGTGGGCCCGACGCAAGGAGACGACGGCGGTGTCGAGGGCGGCCACCCGGCGCCGCAGATGGTCGGGAAACACCTGCTCGATCTTGGCCATGGCCTGTACCGACGCCGTCTCGATCCCGCCGATGGCCATACCGGCGGCCGCTCGCAACCCGATGGCGACGGCTACCGCTTCGTCGTCGTCGAGCAGCAGTGGCGGCAGGTGGGCACCGGCCGCCAGTCGGTAGCCACCGTCGCGGCCCGGGGCGGCGTCGACCGTGTAGCCCAGGTCTCGCAACCGATCGACGTCGCGCCGGACGGTCCGCTCGGTGACCTCCAACCGCTCGGCCAACTCGGCCCCCCGCCACAGGCGGCGGGTCTGGAGCAGGGAGAGGAGTCGCAGCGCCCGCCCGGTCGGATCGTGTCGCATCCTCAGAATCTCCCATCGATTGCGGACCTAGTCTGTCCGCAATGGTTCCTAGGTTCGGGTTCGTCCCCCACCCTCCCGAACCCAACGAGGACCTCCCCATGTTCGATCCGTCCGACTTCCCCAAGCCCACCATCGTCCCGGTCAACGGCGTCGAGCTCGAAGTCTTCGAAGCGGGCCAGGCCAATCGCGGCAACCCCATCGTGCTCTGCCACGGCTGGCCGGAACACGCCTTCGCCTGGCGCCATCAGCTCCCCGCCCTCGCCGCAGCCGGCTACCACGTCATCGCCCCCAACCAGCGGGGCTACGGCAACTCGTCACGTCCGGCCGACGTGACCGACTACGACATCCAGCACCTGGCGGGCGATCTCGTCGCCCTGCTCGACCACTACGGCTACCGGGATGCGACCTTCGTCGGCCACGACTGGGGCGCGTTCGTGGTGTGGGGGCTGACCCTGCTGCACCCCGACCGGGTGAGCAAGGTGGTGGCGCTGAGCCTGCCCTACCAGGAGCGGGGCGAGCAGCCGTGGATCGAGTGGATGGAGGCCGCCTTCGGTGGCGACTTCTACCTCGTGCATTTCAACCGGCAGCCGGGCGTGGCCGACGCCGTGCTCGACGCCAACACCCCCCGGTTCCTTCGCAACCTGTTCCGGACGAACGTCCCGCCGAGCGAACCCCAGCCCGGGATGGCGATGATCAACCTCGCCATGGCCGACGCCCCGCTCGGTGAGCCGCTCATGAGTGACGGGGAGCTGGCCGTCTTCGTCTCGGCCTTCGAATCGTCGGGCTTCACCCCGAGCATCAACTGGTACCGCAACCTCGACCGCAACTGGCACCTCCTCGCCGACGCCGACCCGATCGTCCGGCAGCCGGCGCTGATGATCTACGGCGATCGCGATCTGGTCGCACGAGCCGAGAACCTGACCGCGTTCGTGCCCGACGTCGAGGTGGTGAGCCTCGACGCCGGCCATTCGATCCAGCAGGAACGGCCCGCCGAGACCAACCGGACGATCCTCGACTGGCTGACGACCGGACGCGCTTCCGCCCGCTAGCTTCGCTGGCCGGCGCGGGGGTTCGTCCGGTCAGTCCGGCCACTCCACGGTGCCCCGGTCGTTGAAGACCTGGCCGCCGAGTTTGCGGTCCTCGGAGTTCATGACCCGGGTCTGGACCAGGTTGGTGATGTGGTCGAGGGCGGCGTAGTCGAGCGCCGCACCCCGGACCATCGACTCCTTCATCCCCTGGACGGCTCGGGGGCTGAGCTCACAGAGCCGCTGGGCGGCCCGCTCGGCCTCGGCCATCAGGTCCTCGGTGGCCACGACCTTGTTGACCAGCCCGACCTCCCGGGCCCGCTCGGCGTCGATCCGGTCGGCCAGGAGCAGGACCTCCGAAGCGATCGCCCATGGCATGATCCGGGGGAACCAGGCGGCGGGAATGGTGGCGATGCCCCACTGCGGCTCCGGCAACCAGAACGTCACGTCGGGCGTGGCGATCCTGATGTCGGTGTCCATGGCGATCCACATGCCGTACCCGACCACGTGACTGTGGAGCGCCGACACGATCGGCTTGTAGAGGCCCTGGGTCTGGGAGATGTCGGGGAAGTCGCCGGTGTACACGTACTCCTCGGTCGGCTCCCCGGATGACAGGTCGGCCCCGGCGCTGAAGCACCGCCCGTTGCCCGACAGGATCGCCGCCCGGATCGTCCGATCGTCCCGCACGTCGGCCCACACCCGGCCCAGCTCCTCGTGCATGTCGGCGTTCATGGCGTTGAGCTTCTCGGGGCGGTTCAATCGAACCCGGGCGATCGGCCCGTCCTTCTCGTACTCGACGGTCGTCAGCTCCACCCTGGCCTCCAGTCTCCGGCGGTGGCGGGCATCTGCCCGGCCCCTCGACGACGGACGCTACCGGTGCGGCCACCGGGCGTCACGCCGAGCGACAGGGCCGGGCCCGGCCATGCGACCTAGCCGTCGCCGACCTGGCGCTGGAAGAGGGACAGCAGGTTGCCCGGCCCTTCGAGCATGAACTCCCCTTCCGCCGTCGTCCCGACGACGGCGAAGCCCTTGGCCCGGAGCCGCCCGAGGGCGAACGAGAGCAGGACGTCGTCGGGTACCTGCCGGTCCCGCACCTTCCGGCTGGCCTGGGCCATCCGGACGAGATTGGCCCTCGACATCACCCCGATGCTCGGCCCGGCGCAGGCGATCGTGTAGTTCATCTGGTAGGTGATGTGATCGTTGCTACCGGAGCCTTGCCGGGCCCCCTGCCCGAAGTTCTGGGCCGAGCCCCAGGTGTGGGTGAAGCCCGGCAGGTCATCGTCGAAGAACGTGTCGGTCTCGACCCCGCTGACGCTGATGACGATCGAACCGGTCTGCGCCGGCGCCTCGACGAAGAAGGAGGTCCCGAGCGTGGTCACGCCCGTTCCGAGCGGGTCGATCGAGACGGTGCGAACCTGACCGTTGACGACGAAGGTCCACGTCGTCTCGAGATCCCCGCCCAGGAACCCGTCGTCGACGTTCGACACCGAGATGCTGGTGAACGTGACCTGGAACCGGCTGCAGGGCGGCTCGGTCGGATCGGGATTCGCCGGATCGGGCGTCGGTTCGGACCCCCCGGTCGAAGGGCATGGGCAGCAGCAGTTGGACATCGCTTCCTCCAAGGAACGTGGTCGTAACGAACGACGTCGACCAGCATCGGGGAGCGGCGGGTGACCGTCTGCGGACTTCTGCGCACCGGCTCACCCGTAGTCACCGAGAACGACCCGAAAGGGCCGAGCACGGCCTGGGACCTGGCTCGAACGGGGCCGGGGTCGGCCCCCGGGGCTCAGGGGACGACCGTGACCTGGAGCTCGGGGAGGAAGGTCATCATCGCCGGCCCGGTGAGGCCGCCGGCGCCCGGCGCCACGTAGGTGTCGATGAACGCCCCCGTCGTACCGTCGTAGCGGAGGATGGCGTGATCGTGGTAGTCGGCCACGTAGAGGTTCCCGTCGGGGCCGAACGCCAGCCCGGTCGGCCGATCGAGATCGCCCGGACCGCCCGAGGCGATGAAGGTCCCCAACAACGCACCCGTCGTGCCGTCGAAACGGAGCACGTCGCCCGAGTCGATACCCCCGACGTAGAGGTTGCCGTCGGGACCGAACGCGACCTGCTCCGGGGAGTCGAGACCACCGGTGCCGGCGGCGACGAAGGTGTCGATGAACGCGCCGGTCGTGCCGTCGTAGCGGGCGACCTCGTTGTCGGTGAACCGGGTCACGTAGAGGTTGTGGTCGGGTCCGAACACCAGCTCGTAGGTACCGCCCGACCCGGTGGCGAAGACGCCGATGTGGGCCCCGGTCGTGCCGTCGTAGCGGCGGACGTCGTCGGCCGTCCAGTCGCTCACGTAGAGGTGACCGTCGGGACCGAACGCGATGCCCTCGGCACCGTTGATCCCACCGGCTCCGCTGGCCACGAAATCGTCGATGAAGGCGCCGGTCTGGGCGTTGTAGCGACGGACGTCGCTCGTCGTGTCGGCCGACACGTACAGCCGGCCGTCGGGACCGATCAGGGTCTCGATCGGGTTGGTGCCGGTCGCCCATCGCTGGAGGAACGCACCGGTGGTGGGCGCGAAGCGGAACACCTGGTCGCCGGTGAAGCTGGGGACGAGCAGCTCGTTCTGGAGGTACGTGCCGTCCTCGTCGGTCGCCGAGGCCAGGATCCCGTAGGTGAACCCCTGGCCGGTGTAGGTGTGGGTCACGGTCGACGGGTTGCCGGCGATCGTGTCGATCGTGCCGTCGCCCCAGTTGATCGTCCACGACGTGATCGTGTCGGCTCCCGGGTCGGTGGCGGCCAGGTTCAGGGTGTAGACGCCGCCGTCGGTGGCGGTGGTCGAGCCGGTCGTGGCCAGGGTCGGGTCGACGTTGGTGATCGTGACCGACGTGGTGTCGGCGTCGAGGCCGCCATCGACCGCCAGCCCGATCGGGAGGACCCCGTCGTCGCCGACCCCGAGGGACGCCAGCGTCGCCCACGGCACCGAGGGGCTCACGCCGGTGGCGTCGTCGTAGTCGCCGTCGTTGTCGAGGTCCCAGGCGTAGCTGGTGGCACCGGCCGACCCCGACGCATCGAGCGCGATCGATCCGCCCTCGGCGATCGTGGCCACGGTCCCGGCGACGGCGGCGATCGTGTTGTGACGACCGACGCTGGTGGCCAGCGAGCCCATCGAGTCGGAGTCGAGGGTGGTGGCCGCTCCGGCGCACCTGCCCCCGGCACCGGCCGAGGTGGTCGGCTCCCAGCAGGCGCTGCCATCGCCGTCGACCCCGTTGCGGCTGAGGGCGATCGATTCGGCCCCGGCGGTGGCCAGGGCGGCCTGATGGGTGGCATCCCACAGGTTCAGGGCCGCGTCGGGCGGTGTGCCGACCGCCGGCCCTCCGCCGTAGGCGACGTAGTCGACGATGGCGGTCTGGGTGTCGAGCAGCCACAGGTCGTCGCCGGCGTCGTCCAGCTTGGTGCCGGCTGCGGCGACGACGTACTCCAGGCCGGCGCCCGAGTTGAGCACCGGCGGCAGCGTCGCCCCGTCGTACACCAGCCAGATCACGGCGTACTCCCCCGGACCGAGCGTCGACGCCGACCCCCAGTGGTCGGTGGCCGGCACCGTGAGGGACAGATCCTCGGCGCCGTCGGCCCGGAGGTTGGCGTCGGTCAGGACCCACCCGGTGAGATCGACCGGCGACGCCGTCGGGTTGTAGAGCTCGACGTGCTCCTCGGGGGCCGCCGCGCTGACCGTGTTGTAGAGGACCTCGTTGATCACCACGTCGCCGGCGTGGGCCGACAGGCCGTGCATCGCCACGTCGAGGCTGAACGTGACCGACGTGGCCTCGGCCGGGGTCCCGTCGTCGGTCACGGTCACCACCACCGAGTGGGACCCGGCGCCGGCGGGGGTCGGGGTGCCGCCGATCCGGCCGGTCCCGTCGATCGACAAACCGGCCGGCAGGCCGACCGCTCCGTAGGCCAAGGTTCCGGCCTCGGCGTCGGTGGCCACGATCTGGACCGAGAACGGCTCGCCGACCGTCGCCGACCGGGGGCCGGGGTCGGTCACCTGGGGGGCGTCGTTGACCGGGTCGACGACGAGGGTGACCGTCGCCCGATCCGACGACAACCCCCCGTCGTCGGTCACCGTGTACTCGATGCGATCGGTGCCCGACCAGTCGGGGTCGGGGTCGTAGTCGATCGTGCCGTCGCCGTTGACGGTGGCCGTGCCGTGATCGGGGCCGGCGACGATCGTGACCGTCGCCGGGTCGACCGCTTGGTCGGGGTCGACGTCGTTGGCGGTCACCGACGGGGTGGTGAGCGCCGTGTCCTCGGCGGTGGTGTAGCCGGCTCCGCCGTCGTCGGCGGCGACCGGGGCCTCGTTGATGTCGAGCACGGTCACCGCCATCGGCACGGACACCGCGGTCGAGCCATCGGTCACCTCGAGCTCCAGGTCATGGCTGGACGCGGTCTCGTGGTCGAGGGCGGCGACCACGGTGACGACCCCGTCGCCGTCGATCCCGAACCGGCCGGTGGGGTCGCCGGCCGCCACCCGGTACGAGAGCGGGTCGCCGTCGACGTCGGTGGCGTCGAGGTCGGCCAGGACGGTCCCGATCGGGGCGATCTCGGTCACGGTGACCGAAGCGGGGCCGGTGGCGACCGGCGGGTCGTCGACCGCCACCACGGTGACGGTGACGACCGTGGCCACCGGGTCGCCCACCCCGTCGCCGACCAGGTAGGCGAAGCTGTCGGTCCCGTTGAAGTCGGGGGTCGGCTCGTAGCGGATCCGGCCGCCGACTTCAACGGGACCGACGACCGTGGTCAACCCGTTGATGGCCGACCCGACGTCGACGATGGTGAGCGGGTCGCCGTCGGGGTCGGTGTCGTTGGCCAGGACGTCGACGGTGACCGTCCCGTCCTCGTCGACCACGGCGGTGTCGGCTCGGACGACCGGGCTCTGGTTGGCCGCCGGTTCGGCCGCGGTCGGGGCGAGGAGCGGCGGCTCGCCGACGTCGACGGTGACCACGGCCGACGCCCGCTCACCGCTGGGATCGGCCACCGCGTAGTCGATCCGGTCGGACCCGACGAAGCCGTCGTCCGACACGTACACGATCGCCTCGTCGAGGATCGCGGCCTGACCGTTCGGGGGGTCGACGACGTCGACGATGACGAGCGGGTCGCCGTCGATGTCGACGTCGTTGGCCAGGACGTCGATCGAGACGGCCTCCCCGGAGACCGTCGTCGCCCGGTCGTCGACGGCGTCGGGGCGGTCGTTGACCCCGGCGACGTCGATGGTGACGACGGCGGCGGCGCACCGGTCGTCGTCGTCGCACGCCTCGTAGCTGACACGATCACCGCCGACGAAGTCGGGTGCCGGGGTGTAGGTTGCCGTCGTCGTCCACCCGGGCCCGCCATCGTCGACCGGGCTCGCCGACCCGGTGACCAGGCTGCCGTGGTCGGGGACTCCGAACCGGAATCGGATCGCGCCCGACCCGCCGGAGGCCCTCACGGTGAACTCGACCTGCTGGTCCTCCAGCCCGCCGACCGCCACATCGACGACCACCGGGTCGGGGTCGGCCGCTGCTTCGACCGTCACCTCTGGTTGCATCGCCAGGACGTCGGGGACCGCCGGCTCGGTCGGTGCGGTGACCCCGACGATGCCGACCGCGGCCAGCGCGGTCAGTCCCGGACCGGTGGCACCGCTGACCGACGACACCAACGGAACCCGAACCTGAGGCAGGGTGGCCAGCTGCGCGAGGCCGGCGAACGGCCCCGTGACCGCCCGCAGTCGGCCGAGGCTGATGTTGAGGAACGCCCGAACGATCGTCGGGTCGAATTGGGTGCCGGCACAATCGGTCAACTCCCGCCGGGCGACCTCGGCGCTCAGGGGCTTCTTGTAGCTCCGGGTGCTGGTCATGACGTCGTAGGCGTCAGCCACCGCCACGAGCCGACCGGCGAGCGCGATGTCGGTCCCGCCGAGGGCATCGGGGTAGCCGGTGCCGTCCCACCGGCAGTGGTGCTGGTCGGCGGCGTGGACCCAATCACCCAGCCAGTCGGCGAGCGGGGCCAGCATCCGACCCCCGGCCGCCGGGTGGGCCGACAAGACCTCCCACTCCTCGTCGGTGGGCCGGCCGTTCTTGTTCAGGATCTCGGCCGGGACCTCGAGCTTGCCCACGTCGTGGAGTAGCGCGGCCCACCGCAGCTTGTTCATCTCGTCGTCGTCGAGCCCGAGCTCCTCACCCAACATCTCCGAGTAGGAGCGGACCCGCTCGGAATGGCCCCGGGTCAGCCGATCGTGGGCCTGGACCTCCTGGAGGAGCTGGGCCAGGTACTCGCCGTGGGTGGCCTCACCGGTCGCCTCCCCCCGGGCCATGGCCTCCTCCATCTGCCGCAGCATCGAGCGGGAGCTGGACCGCCGCAGGACCGCCTTGCTCCGGGACGGTGCCTGATCGGGGAACACGAGGGTCAGCTCCATCAGCGCCGCCAGCGGCGCCAACCGGTGGAGGGCCAGCCGGAGACCGGCCACCACGAGCGTGGTCACGACCATCAGGCCGCCCATCCAGACCCAACGGTTGAGGCCCAGACGCTCGGGCGGGACGATCCGACCGGCGGCCAGGCCGACCACGATCGCCACCACGATGGGGGTGGCCACGATCGCCACCCGAACCAGCCGCGCCCGCCACGGACGAGACTGCCAGGCGCCGGCCGCGCCGCGTTGGCGCTCCGCACCCTGGGTTGGTCCGCCACCCGCCATCGTCAGGGAATCGGACCGATCGACGCACGACCTGAGATCGACCGATCCGGACGGCCCACTCGGCCGGCGTCAGTCGGCGGGAGGAGTCGGTTTCGACCGGCTCCTTTCGTCGTTTTCGAGCGGTGATGGAACCGTCCGGGGAAATCGGGGCGTACGCAACGCGATGACGGTCGTCCACACAGTTCCTCCTCGTAACGGGTTCGTGCTCTCGCCTCAGGTGCCCGGCGCTCCTCTGCCGTCCAGGGGACGTTGAGCCCATGATTCGTTCACGGCCCGGAGCTGCCCTGGCCGCCACCGCTCTCGTTGCGGCCACGCTCGCACCGGTGGTCAATCTGTGGCGGACCGATCCTCGGGATAGCTTTCCGCTGTCGCACTACCCGATGTTCTCCCATCGCCGAAGGACCCACATCCGGGTCGTCTTCCTTCGAGGGGTGACGCCCGACGGGGTGGTGGTACCCCTCAGTTCGAGCCTCGGGGCCGGAGGCGGCATGAACCAGGAACGAAAGCAACTGCGACGAGCAGCCCGCACCGGCCGGAGCGATCGCGTGGTTCGGCTGGCGGCGCGACGCTTGCGCGCCCGCCGGTCCGACCTGGTCGAGGTGCAACTGGTGCGTGGTCGGTTTCGTCTGGACGACTACTTCGGTCGAGGGCCCGGGGCCTTGCGCTCCGAGGAGGTGCTCGCCCGTGCCCCGGTGCGGCGTGTCGAGGCGACACCGTCTGCTGCATCCCACCGCTCTGCATCCCACTGCTCCACATCGCGATGCGACAGCGGCGACGGGAGTGGGGGAAGTGTGGCGCCCGGAAGCAGGGGGGACGAACCATGAGTGTCGGAGCGGCCGCCACCGGTGCCATCGGACGCGTCGCCTCCAGATGGCTGTTTCGGCCGGCGTCGCCGACCGCGCTCGGCCTGACACGCCTGGCCAGCGCAGGCTACGGCGCGTGGTATCTCATCCAACGCCGGCACCTGATCCGTCGGACCGCAGCCGGTGACTCGGCGAACTTCGATCCGGTCGGGATTGCGCGTCCGCTCCGTCGGCCGCTGCCAACGGAACTCATTGACGCGACCACCGTCGCCGCGATCGTGGCCACTGGTTGTGCTGCCGCCGGGGCGGGCTACCGGGTGACCGGGCCGTTTGCCGCCGCACTGACCTGGGTTTCGCTGACCTACAGGAACTCGTGGTCGATGGTGTATCACAGCGACAACCTCCTGGTGCTCCACCTCACCGTGCTCGGCCTGGCACCGGCCGCAGATGCGGTGTCGGTCGATCGCGTTGTGGCTGCGCTCGCCGGTCGACCGGCACAGGTTGCATCGTGGGAGTACGGCTGGCCGTTGCGAACCATGGAGGCGCTCACCGTCTCGGTCTACGTGCTGGCCGGCTTGGCCAAGCTGAAGGGACCGCTCGGATGGCGGTGGGGTAGCGGAGAGCACCTCCGAGCTCAGATCGCGGCGGACGGGATCCGCAAGTCGGTTCTCAAGCCGCACCTGGCCCGGGAGAACGATCGGTGGCTCGCGCTACCGGAACGTCATCGGCAGCTCTATTCGGTCATGGGCTACACGGCCCACGCTCTGGAGTTGGCTGCCCCCGTCGCCCTCACGTCGCGTCGGGCGGGGCGGGTTTGGTCGATTGCGGTCTGGGCGATGCACGTCGGCATCCGACGGCTGATGGGCATCGTCTTTCGCCATCAGCTCAGCGGAGTGGCCTATGCGCCGTTCCACTTCGACCGGATGGTTCCGGCTCCCTGCCCCTGACACGGCGGACCACATGGCGAACGGCCGCAACGTTCATCGATCCGGAACCGAACCGCCACGTGCAGACGTAGGACCGGTGAACATTGCTTGCCACGAGAGGCCCCTTCCGATGAACTTCGTTATCGACACCGAACTCGTTCGGCTGTTGGCGCAACGGATGATCACCGCAGCCGACAACAGCGCCGCAGCTGCAGCGACAGCCCGTCGCATCCTGGGGCAGGTCGATCTCACGTCCCCCGCTCCCGATCAGCTCGACGTCTCGTCCGATGACTACGTGTTCACCTCCGGGGTGCTGCGGGTGGCCGCTGATCAGGCCGACGGTGCAGCGATCGACCCGCTGACCACACTTGCCGCCTTGACTGGCGTGGACGAAGAGACCATCGAGCTTCGGCTGGCGATTCTCGAGGCGGCCGGTATCACCGGCAACGATGCCTTGGCCATTCTGATCGAGCTCGGAAGTGAACTGCCGCCACCGGAGAGTGTGCGGGACCTGCTTCCCGGTCTCCCGCCGCCCGGAGAGGATCCAGAGCTTGACGAGTTCATCGATCGCCTCGACGAGGAGGTACTCGGCGAGTTCCTGGCCACCGGACAACTCCCGGCCGATCTCAGCCGCGAGGACGCCGAGCGCCTAGCCGCGCTGTCCCTCGGTACCGACACACTGCCGGTCGACACTGGCGAGGTCGACGCCGACGGCAACCCCATCGTCGAGGATGTGCCCCTTGGCGACCTGAGCGATGCGGAGTTGGCAGCCATCGCCGGTGTAGGCCTGACGATCGGCGCTGATCTGCGGGAGTTCGAGGCGGTCAGCGATCTGTTGTTCGGCCCCGGCGAGACTCCCGGCGACGGGGGGCCGCCGGTCGCAGGCTCCGATGACGCTCTGTTGGGCGGCGCGGGCGACGATGTCCTGGCGCTGGCCGCCGACGATCTGACGTCTCCCGAGTTCGACCAGGCCGTGGATGACCTCGAGAGGCGCCTGGACGAGGCGGAGACCCCCGAGGAACGCCAGCTCATCGAGGACCGAATCAACACGGAGATCGCCCGTCGGGAAGACGTCCGGCGGGCGCGCGCCGACCAGATTGCCGCCGGTGAGGCGTTCCGGGCCGGGCCGGCCCCCGACATCATCGGCTCCTTCATCAGCAGCAGGGCTAGCAGGGCTCTCTCGCGAGGCCTGGGCAATCTCGGCGAGCAGATTCCCGGGGTCCTTGGTGATCTCATCAGCGCTGTCGGGGGTGTGTTCGCCACCGATGGCGTCCGGGACACCTCCCAGAACGCCACCGATCTTGCGGTCGAGGATGTGAACCGCCTCGATGCCGAGATCGAAGCCCTGCAGGACCTGCTCGAACCCGACGAGCCCGGTGACGGGGGCGGCGGCGACGACGGGGACGGCCCCGAGCAGCCCGAGTCCGGTGAAGGTGGTGGCGACGACGACCCGCCGATCCCCGGGGAGCCGCCCAAGCGACCCTCGCACACCCCGGGCGACCCACCCGAGCGTCCCTCGCACCCTCCGTCGCCGCCGCGACCCGAGCCTCCCTCGCACCTTCCGTCGCCGCCGCGACCCGACGACCCGCCGATCCCCGATCCCCGACCGGAGCCTGATCCGGTCACACCGGTGGACCCCGTCGACACAAACTCCCCGGTGGCCGGTTTGCCCCCCGACCCCGAAGACGATCCGTTCGCGGGTAGCGGGCAGGGCGGTCCCGGCCCCGGCTACGGCGATCCCGAACCCGGTGATCCCGAACCCGGCGACGATGACGACGACGACGGCGATGACGACGATGACGACGACGACGTTGGTGGTGATCGGCCTGGCGATCACCATCCGGGCGTCGGAGACGACGACTTCGGCGATGACGACGACGACGTTGGTGGTGATCGGCCTGGCGATCACCATCCGGGCGTCGGAGACGACGACTTCGGCGATGACGACGATGACGACGACTTCGGCGATGACGACGACGATGACGACGACTTCGGCGATGACGACGACGATGACGACGACTTCGGCGATGACGACGATGACGACGACGACGACGATGACGACGATGACGACGACGGCGGAAGCTACGGAGGGGGCACGGGTGGCGACCATCACCCGTGATGGCGCCGCCCGGCGGCGCACCTTTCGAGACGGAAGCGGCGATCGTGCGTGCTGACGCACCGACCGACGTGTTGGCCGACACGGACAAGGCGATCGGACTGGCGACCGACTACCTCCTGCGTAGCCAGCACGACGACGGGTCGTTCATGTACGTCGTCGACCCCAAGCGGCCGTCGCTGCGCTCACGGCGGTACAACATCCTCCGGCACGCCGGGACCATGTACGCGCTCGGCCAAGCCGCCCGCCACCAGGTGCAGCCGTCGGCGTCGGCGGAAGCGATCGCCGGCGCCGCTACCTACCTGCGGCAACGCCTCACACCGGTACCGGGCGCGCCGGCCCTGCTGGCCGTCGCGACCCTCCCCGACCTCGACGGCCAGCACCGACATGTGGCCAAGCTCGGGGCGTCCGGGTTGGCACTCATCGCCCTGACCACGGCCAACCGGCTGCGACCGGGCACTGTCCGGCTCGACGAGCTTCGTGCCATCGGTGACTTCGTCCGATTCATGCAGAAGCCCGATGGCGGGTTCGTCTCGCTCTTTGACCTCGACGACCCGATGGGCACTGACGACTCCTGGGTCTCGCTGTACTACCCCGGGGAGGCGGCACTGGGTCTGATCGAACTGGCAGAAGTCGACGCCGACGGCGCGCGGTTCCGGGACGCCGCCGTCGGCGCCCTCAGCTTCCTGGCCCGGAGCCGGAACGGCGAGGCCAAGGTACCGGCCGACCACTGGGCCCTTCTGGCCACGGCCCGGCTCCTCGAGACCGACGGTGGCACGCTCTCGACGCTAGACAAGGCGGCCGTCGAACACCATGCCCGTCAGGTCGTGGCGTCGATCGTCGGCAAGGTTCCGTCGTCTCGGAGTCACGGAGGAGCCTTGACGGCAGCCCTTCGTACCACGCCCACCGCCACCCGTCTGGAGGGGCTCATCGCCGCCCGTGCCACCGTAGACCTCGGCTCGGTGACGCCGTTGGTCGACAACATCATCGATCGCGGCATCTCGTTCCTGCTGCGTGGCCAGTATCGGGCGGGCCCCTATGCCGGGGGTATGCCGGCCAGGATCACCCGGAGTTCGGCTGCCGGGGGGACCGCTGTCGACGAGAAGGATCGCCGCATCCGGGTCGACTACGTCCAACATGCATTGAGCGCCTTCATCGGCCACGCTCGGGCCCGCTCGGCCGGCGTCAGCCGGCGGGGGCCGCGGCGCCCGATGCCCGGTCCGACGACGAGCCGGACGGGAACGTGAGGGCGATCACCACCGCCGCCGCGGTGTAGCTCGCCGCCACGAACCCCCACGCCAGCCGGTAGCCGGACAGCGACGTCTCGCCGTCGGCGGTGGCCAGCAACGTCACCACGATCGAGACGCCGAGGGCGAAGAAGACCTGCTGGGTGGTGCGGACCGTGGCGTTGGCGGTGCCGAACCGGGCCGCGGGAACGTCGCTCAACCCGGCGCTGGACCAGGTGGCGATCGTCATGCCGATCCCGACCCCCAACGGCAGGCTGACCGGGACGTAGACCAACCAGACCTGGGGGTCCTGGCCCAACAGCAGGAAGAACGCCACGTAGGCCGACGCGCACAGCATCGAGCCACCGGCCAGGATCCACCGGTGACCGATGCGGTCGGCCAATCGACCCGACAGCGGTGACGCCACCGTCGCCAGCAGCGGGGCCGCCACCAGCGCCTGGCCGACCAGGGCGATCGGCAACGACCACAACCGTTGGAGGAACAGCGAGTTGACGAGGAAGCCCGAGGTGAACGCCAGCGAGTAGAAGGCCACCCCGGCGTTGGTCGACGCGAACGACCGGTACGAGAACAGGCCGAGGTCGAGCAGTGGCTCGGGGTGGCGGGCCGACCGGTAGAGCAGGACGGGGACGAGCGCCAGGCCGACCACGAACAGCGCGATGGCCCGGGGGTCGGTCACCCCCCAGCTCTCGCTCTGGACGATCGCCACCATCATCAGCCCGATCGCCGCCGTACCGATCGGCACCCCGAGAAGGTCGATACGGCCCGTCGCCGCCGGGTTGCGGGACTCCCGCAACAGGCGAGGAGCCAGGGCAAGCACCAGCAGGCAGAGCGGCACGTTGATCCAGAAGATCCCCCGCCACGACCACACCCCGATCAGGAACGAGCCGAGGGCTGGCCCGGCCACCGCTCCGAGGGCGCCGGTGGCACCGGCGATCCCGATCACCATCGACCGGCGGTGCGGGGGGAACTCGGGGAGCACGACGGCCAGCGCCGTCGGGGTGACGATCGCCCCGCCGATCGCCTGGACGACCCGGGCGGCGATGAGGAGCCCGGCCGTCGGGGCCGCCCCCGACAGGAACGACCCGATCATGAACACCGCCACGCCGGGGATGAACAGCCGCTTGCGGCCCAGGCTGTCGGCCAGGCGGCCGGCGACCAGCAACAACGACCCGACCGTGACGTTGTACCCCGAGATGATCCAGCTGAGCGATGACTCCGAGACCCCGAAGTCGTCGCTGATGCTGGGGAACGCGACGTTCACCGCCGAGACGTCGATGACGACGAGGAAGAACACGAGCGTGGTGACCACCAGGGCCAGCCATGCCTCCCGGTCGATCGCCGCCGACGGGTCCTCCTGGGTCCGCATCACCGCACGCTAGCGGCAGACCTCACCCGACGTCGGAGCCGTAACCGCTGAGGGCCGGATCAGCGGTGACGAGCGGCCCGCCGGGCCCGGTGCTGCTCACCGTGCTGCGGAGGGCGGCGACCACGTCCTTCAGCTCGGCCAGGCGCACCTCGGCCTGGTCGGCGGCGGTCACCGCCTGCTGGGAGTTGGCCGCCACCGCCGAGGCCTGCTGGGCGACGCTGGCCGCACCGCTGGCGGCCTCGTCGATACTGCGGGCGATCTCTCCCGAGGTCGCCTCCTGTTCGACGATGATGCTGGCCAGGCCGTTCTGGACCTCGTCGAGCTCCTCGACGATCTCGTTCATCCGGGACATCTCGCTCTTGGCCGTCGTCGTCTGCCCCTGGATCAGGGCAATCTGCTGACCGATCTCCTCGGTGGCCCGACCGGTGCTCGACGCCAGCTCCTTCACCTCGTTGGCCACGACCGAGAAGCCCTTGCCCGATTCGCCGGCCCGAGCCGCCTCGATGGTGGCGTTCAGCGCCAGCAGGTTGGTCTGTTTGGCGATGCTGGAGATCAGCTCGGTGACCCGCCCGATCTCATCGGCCGCCACGTCGAGCGCCTCGACCGTGCCGGTCGCCTGACCGACGGCGTCGACCGCCCGCTGCGAGATGTCGGTCATCCGGGTGGCGTTCTGGTTCGCCGAACGGAACGAGTCGCTGAGCTGGCCGGTTGCGGCCGCCACGGTCTGGGCGTGGCGGGCCACCTCGTTGCTCGTTCCGGCCATCTCGTCCGCTTGGCTGACCGTCTCGGCCACCGTGGCCGACAGCGTCCGGGTCGCACGGTCGATGGTGTGGACCGAGCTGTCGGTCCCACCGGCGTGGCCCTGGATGGTCCGGGCGATCCGGCCCGCGGCCACGATGCTGAGTCCGACGACGATGGCGGTGACCACGAGGCCGACCGCCCCCAGGCGACCGAGCACACCACCGATCTGGCTCTCCAGGGCGCCCCCCAGGACGTGGACGTCGGCCTCGGGGACGACGGCCACGACGACCCAGTCCCACGGCGCGAAGTAGGTCGCCAACAGGCGAGCTTCGCCGAGCCCGTCGACGTCGACCAACCCGCTTTCGACCGGTTGGCCGGGGGCGGCCACCGCCTCGGTCAGGAGGGTGTCGAGCCACGCCGGGTCGTCGCCGGAGATGGAGTCGGCGAGCGCCGCCCCCTCCTCCAGATCGGCCGAGATGATGACGCGGCCGGCGTCGTCGCCGGTCCCGCCGACGACGGCGACGGTGCCGGTGTCGAGGATCGTCGCCGACTCGATGGCGGCCCGCATCGAGTCGATCTGCTGCTGCTTCACCCCGACGTAGATGATCCCCACCACCTCGCCGCCCGGATCGAAGATCGGGGCGTAGGCCGTGACATACCAGGCGTTGACCACGAAGGCGATCCCCCGATAGACCTCGCCCGAGAGCACGGTGTCGACCACCACGTTGGCGGTGCCGTCCGGGTTGACGGCGGGGATGTAGGTGCCGATGGCCCGGGTTCCCTCCAGAGTCTCGACGTTGGTCGCCACCCGGAGCATGTCGCCCTCGGCGTTCATCCGCTGGAAGACCGTCGTCGTGCCGCCCACCATGTCGAAGACCTCGTCGACGACCGGGGTGTGACGGTCCGGGTCGGCGTTCTGACCCAGCCACTCGTTGCCGACCACCATCCGGGGCAGCTCGATAGCCATCGAATCCCTGGTGAACTGGTTGATGGCGTCCCACGAGGCCGTCTCGGTCTCGTCGATCCGGGCGCCTCCCCTCATCCCCAGCACGTGCTCGGCCACCCGGAGGTCGCTGTCGACCTTGGCCTGGACGGCGTCGGACTGAGCGGTCACCAGGTCGTAGACCCCGCGGCTGGCGCTGAGCGCCGTCTGGTCGGTCGAGCGCTCCTGCAACTCCTCGGCCGACGACGCCAGCTGCCGGAAGCCCCAGTAGGCGCTGGCCAGCACCGCGGTGGCGACCAGGACCGCCGCCATCAGCGCGAGGACGACGATCTGGCGATCGATGGTGAAACGCGCTCTGGTCACGGTCACTCCCAGCCGTCGAGGGTCAGAACGTCGGTGTCCCAAACCCTGTCGGCACGATCACCACCGCGGTGAAGGGGGCGCCCCCGCCATCGGGACCGACGACGGGGCGATTGGTCCGATCGGCCCGATCCCCGAGGCCCCGGTACCCGAGGCCCGGTGCTCAGGCGCCCAGGGCGTAGCTGGCGATCGTGCAGCCGACCGAGAAGATCGGGATGGGGGTGTAGTGGTGGACCGTGCCGGTGCCCCCGGAAGCGGCGCCGGCGACGGCGATGTAGGTCCGGATCTCGAAGCCGCCCTGGCCACCCTCGGCGTACACCGAGCGATCGTCGTACCCGCACAGGGCGTCACGGTCCCGGCGGCACCACCGATCGAGGAACTCCCGATCCCAGGCCTCGTTGATCTTGCCGCTGTCGGGGGTGGCCGGCCAGTGGGAGATGCCGCCGGTACCGACAAGGGCGAGCCGTTCCGGGACGGCGTCGGCGGCCCGCCGCAGCGCCTCCCCGAAGGCCCATGCCCGGTGGGGTGGGAGGAGCGGCGGGCCCTGGCAGTTGATGTTGGCCGGCACGATCGGGACGTCGAACCCGGGGGTCAGGAAGTGGAGCGGCACGGCGATGCCGTGGTCGAACTTCCACTCCTCGGCGTAGGCCACATCGGAGGTCTGCATGACCTCGGTGATGAGCCGCTCCGACAGGTCCCGGTTTCCGGGGGCCCGGAACGTCTCGATCCCCAACCAGGCCGAGTCCTCGATCGGCCCGTCGTAGAAGTCGGCCATACCGATGGCCAGGCTCGGCATGTTGTCCATGAAGAAGTTGGCGAAGTGCTCGGCCGCCACGACCACCAGGGCGTCGGGCCGGGTCGCCTCGATGTCGGCCCGCATGTCGTCGAACGCCCGATAGAGGGCGTCCCTGGCGGCCGGGTCGGCCTGGTCGGCTCGACCGGTGATCCCCGGCCCGTGGCTACAGACTCCGGCGTAGACGAGCGGCATCAGCGAGCTCCCTCACGGTCGGTCCCCGCCGGGGATGACTGCCCGAGCGCTGCGGCGTGGGCATCGACCCCCTCGTACCCGGTCACGGCGTAGACACCTTCGCGAACCGGGCCGTGGGCTTCGAGGCCGTCCCGCATCTGCTGGAGGTAGTCGCCCCACGGGATCTGGTGGAAGGCAGCGAAGTGCATCAGGATCTGGCCGTTGACCCCCAGGTGGTAGAGCAGCCCGATGTCGGGCCCAACGAGGGCCTCGGCCTCCTCGGGGCTCAGCTCATAGCCGTCGAGGACGGCGCGGGGATCCTGCCGGTACCGGTCCTGGAGCTCCGGATCGCGGTTGAGCTGGAACAGGAACTTCTGAACGTAGTAGAGGCTCACGCCCCGTCAGTCTTCCACGGGTGGCACGGGCCTGTCCCGCCCCAGACCCGACGGGCCGCTCGAACGGTGTCGAGCGACCCGCCGGGTCGGCGGCCCCCCCGGGCGGTCGGTCCGCTAGCCGTCGGCCAGCCAGGCCCGTTCGAGGCCCGGATAGCCGTAGGAGGCATGGCGGAAGAAGTTGGTGAACTCCGGCGAGTAAGCCCACCGGGTGAGGTACGTCCACACCGGGATCGGGTTCAGGAGGTTCTCCAACACGTAGCGCTGGATCTCCTGGATCGCCTCGGCCCGCTCGTCGGGGTCGGTGAGGCCGAGCTGGGCGTCGAGCAGGGCGTCGAGCTCGGGGTCGCTGATGTTGTACCAGTTCCGGCTCGCCCCGGTGGCCAACTGGCTCCGGAGCCACTCGTCGGGCTCGAGGAACGGCGTCTGCGGACCGAACTGGATGTCGTACTCGACGTCGGGCCACCGGCTCGAGAAGTAGGTGGAATAGTCGAGGAGCTCCAGGGTGACGTCGATCCCGATCGCCTCCAGGTCCTCGACCAGCCACTCGGTCTGGGCCGTGTAGTTGGCCCCGTAACGGTCGGTGGCGATCAGGGTCGCCTCGAAGCCGTCGGGGTAGCCGGCCTCGGCCAGCAGCTCCCGGGCCCGCTCCGGGTCGTACTGGAGGTAGTCCTCCCGTTCGGCCTCGGGGAGGGCGAAGTCGGCCAGGGCCGGCGCCACGTTGGACGGGATCGTGCCACCGCCCCGGATGGCGTTGCCCATGCCCTCACGGTCGATGGCCAGACTGATCGCCTGCCGGACCCGGATGTCGTTGAACGGCTCCCGCTCCATGTTGATGCCGACCTGCCCCATGCCGGCGTCGATCCACTCGCCGTAGAAGGCGTCCGGATAGTCGTCCTGGAGCTGGTCCCAGAGGGCGTCGGGCATGGCGTTGGTCATGACGTCGATCTCGCCGGCCTGGAAGTTGGCGATGACCTGCTCGGTGTCGTTCAGCACGACCGCCTCGACCCGGTCGATGTAGGGCAGCGGCTCACCGTCGTCCCCGATGTCCCAGTAGTTCGGGTTCCGCTCATAGGCGGTGATGACATCGACCTCGCGCTCGACGAGCACGAACGGCCCGGTGCCGATCACCGTCGAGGTCCGATCGAAGCCCTCCTCGACCGCCTCGGCGGGGAGGATCCACAGGAAGTGGCTGGCCATGTTGTTGAGGAGCGGAGCGAACGGCTCCGAGAGGTTCAACACGACGGTGTAGTCGTCGGGGGCGTCGACCGAGGTGACCCGCTCCAGCAGGTTGGCCTGGTGGCCCTCGGCGATCACGGCGTCGAAGGTCGCCTTCACGTCGGCCGAGGTGAACTCCCGACCGTTGACCGGCTCGACGTCGTGCCACAACACGCCTTCCCGGAGGGTGAAGGTGTAGGTGAGCCCGTCGTCGGAGATCTCGTAGTCGGTGGCCAGCTCCGGGCGGAGGACCTGCTCGGTGTAGCCGATGTCCGGTCCGGTATCGAAGGTGAACAACCGCTGCAGGACCGGCTGGAGCCGGTACTGGGTGTTGAACGACGACGATGCCAACGGGTCGAGGGTGCCGATGTCGGACGGACCGGAGATGACCAGCGTGCCCCCTCGGACCGGCCCCTCGTCGCCCGCCAGCTCCTCGGACTGCTCGGTGGCGTCGTCCTCGCCCTCCTGCTGGGCCCGGGCGGCGTCGTCGAACGACTCCTCCTCGGCGTCGGCCTCGACCGTCGAGTCGGTCGTGGCGTCGTCGTCGTCGCTCCCTCCACACGCCGCGGCGACGAGCACCAGCGCGGTGAGGATGGTGAGGAACTTCCACCAAGGTGGTGATGGGTCTCGCATGTCTTCTCCCCCTTGCAATGTTTGATGTGACTTGCGAACGGTCGCTCGCCGCTTACCGGACGAGCTTCGGATCGAGGTGGTCCCGCAAGGCGTCGCCCAGCAGGTTGAACGCCAGCACGCCGAGACTGAGCGCCAAACCGGGGAACACGACCCCCCACCAGGCGACCCGGGTGTACTCGGCACCCCGGGACAGCATCTGGCCCCACGACGGCTCGGTGATCGGCGCCCCCACCCCGAGGAAGCTGAGGGCCGCCTCGGCCACGATCGACTGGCCGAAGGTCAGGCTGGCCAGGATGATGATCGGGGCCAGGATGTTGGGCAGCCCGTGCTTGCGGATCACCCGGAACGGTTTCGACCCGAGGGCCTCGGCCGCCGCCACGTACTCGGCGTTCTTCACCCGCAGCATCTCACCCCGGGCGATCCGGGCGAACCGGGGCACGTAGATGATCGACAGCGCCAGCACGACGTTGCGGATGCTCGACCCCATCAGCGACACGATGAACAACGCCAGGATCAGGACCGGGATCGACAGCACGGCGTCGACGATCCGCTGGACGACCATGTCGACGATGCCCTCGAAGTATCCGGAGATCGCCCCCAGCAGGGTGCCGAGCACCGTCGAGATCAGGACGGTCAGGGTGGCGACGATGAGCGAGATCCGGGAGCCGTACAGGACCCGGGAGAAGATGTCCCGGCCCAGCTCGTCGGTCCCGAAGAAGTTCTGGGCCGACGGCGGGTCGAGCTGGCTCCGGCGACCGATCTCGGTCGGGTCGTGGGTCGCGAACACGGGAGCGAAGATCGCCGCCACCAGCAGCACGATGATGACGATGGCCGACACCACCCCGAGGGGCTGGGTGCGGACGAACTGCTTGAAGCTGACGACGAACCGGCCCCACGTGGTGGTTCGGATCTCCTCAGGGCGCTCCGGTCGGACGGTACCGGCGGTGTCGAGCTCGGGCTCGAGGTCATCGGTTGGGGCGGTGCTGGTGGGTGAGGTCATGGAGAGTCAGCTCCGGCGGATTCGGGGGTCGATCCATCCGTAGGAGATGTCGACCGCCATGTTGACGAAGACGAAGATGGTGCCGTAGAGGACCGCGGCGGCCTGGATAACCGGGTAGTCGCGCTGCTCGACGGCCCGGAAGACCATGCTCCCGATCCCCGGGAGCCCGAAGATCGTCTCGAGGATCACGGTGCCTCCCAGGAGGGCCCCGAACTGGAGGCCGATCAAGGTGATGATCGGGACCATCGAGTTCCGCAGGGCGTGCTTGAAGTTGACCAGGGCCGCCCCCGCCCCCTTGGCTCGAACGGTCCGGATGTAGTCGGCGCCCAGCACCTCGAGCATCGACGATCGGGTGAGGCGAGCGATGGCCGCGGCGACGCCGATCCCCAGGGCGAAGGCCGGCATCGCCATCTGCTGGAGGTTGGCCCACAGGTTCTCCTGTGGTCGCTCGTAGCCCAGCGGGGCGACGTAGTTGAACAGGTTCGACAGACCGATGATCAACAGCAGGGCGAGGAAGAAGTTGGGGATCGACAAGCCCAACACCGCGGTGACCCGAAGGCTGTTGTCGGCCACCGAACCCCGGGTGATGGCCGAGCCGACCCCCATGGCCACCCCGAGCACGATGGCGATCACGATCGACAGCAGGGCCAGCTCGAGGGTGACCGGGAACCGCTCCCTGATCATCTCGGTGACCGGTCGGCGCTCCCAGAGCGAGTCGCCGAGGTCGCCCCGGACCAGGCCACCCATCCACGTCAGGTACTGCTCGTGGGCCGGCTCGTCGAGACCCAGCTGGGCTTCGATCTCGGCCATCCGCTCCTCGCTGACCGAGCCAGCGTCGGCCAGCTGGAGCTTGACGACGTCGCCCGGCACGAGACGCATCACGAAGAACAGGGCGGTGGTGAGCAGGAAGAGGACCAGCACACCGGAGAGGAACCGGCGGATGACGTACTCGATCACGATCGACTCCCGTTCCGTGAGGCGTTTCCGGAGGTCAGGGTCAGCTCGCCGCCCGAGGTCGATGCGAAGCAGGGGCAGGCCCGGACCTGATGGGTCGGTGAGAACCACGCCAGCTCGGGCTCGGTCTCGCTGCAGACCGGGGTGGCGTGGGGGCAGCGGGTGTGGAACCGGCAACCGGACGGTGGCCGCGACGGGCTGGGCACGTCGCCTTCGAGGTGCTCCCGGTCCTGGGTCTCGGCGTCGGGATCGAGGGAGGGGACGGCGGCCAGCAGCGCCTGGGTGTAGGGGTGGAGCGGTCGGGTGAACAGCTCCTCGGTGTCGGCCAGCTCCACGATCTGCCCGAGGTACATGACCGCCACCCGATCCGAGACGTAGCGGACGACGTTGAGATCGTGGGTGATGAAGAGGTAGGTGAGGCCGAACTCCTCCTGGAGGTCCTTGAGGAGGTTGAGGATCTGGGCCTGGATCGAGACGTCGAGGGCCGAGACGGCCTCGTCGCACACGATCAGGTCGGGCTCGGTGGCCAGGGCTCGGGCGATGCCGATCCGCTGTCGCTGCCCGCCAGAGAACTGGTGGGGGAACTTCCGGAGATCGTCGCGGGAGAGGCCGACCTTCTCGAGCAGGTCGGCGACCCGGTCGAGCTTCTCGGCCCCGCTGGCCATCCCGTGGATCTCCAACCCCTCGCCGACGATGTCGGCGGTCGACATCCGAGGGTCGAGCGAGCTGTACGGGTCCTGGAAGATGATCTGCATCCGACGCCGCAGACCCCGCAGCTCGTCGGCCGAGAACGTGGCGAGATCGTCGCCTTCGAAGCGGACGGTCCCGTCGGTCGGTTGGAGCAATCGAAGGACGCAGCGGCCGGTCGTCGTCTTCCCACAGCCCGACTCGCCGACCAGGGCGAGGGTGGTCCCCCGCTCGACGGTGAAGCTGATCCCGTCGACCGCCCGGACCCAGCCGACCGTCCGCTGGAAGATCCCCTTGCGGATCGGGAAGTGCATGACCAGGTCCTCGACCTCGACCACCGGTCGGTGGTGGGCGGTGCCGTCGAGCGACGTAGCGGTGGCGGAATCGGTTGTCATGGTAGGGGGGTCATCCCTCGTCGGCGGCGTCGATGGTCAGCGCGGTGCGGTCGTCATTCGGCGTCGGGTGGGATCATCGCAAGGTCGGGAACACCGGCTCGGGGGCCCGGAGCCAGCACCGGCTCCGGCGCCCGACGGCCAGGTGGTCGAGATCGAACAGGGGAGGTTGCTCGGCGGCGCACCGCTCGTCGGTGTGGGCGTGGGCGCAGCGGGGGGCGAACCGGCAACCGGGAGGCATGTCGAACAGCGACGGGACCACCCCCTCGATGGGGGTCAGGCGGCGCCCGGTGCCTACGACGGTGCCCGGCATGCTGGCCAGAAGGGCCTCGGTGTAGGGGTGTTGGGGGTCCTTGAGGACCTCTCGGGTCGTGCCCTGCTCGACGACGTTGCCGGCGTACATCACCACGACCCGGTCGGCGATCTCGGCCACGACGCCGAGGTCGTGGGTGACGAAGAGGATGGCGGCGCCGGTCTCCCGCTTGAGGAGCGACAACAGATCGAGGATCTGGGCCTGGACCGTCACGTCGAGAGCGGTGGTCGGCTCGTCGGCGATGACCAGCTTCGGGCTGAGGGCGAGGGCCATGGCGATCATGACCCGCTGCCGCTGGCCGCCCGACAGCTCGTGCTGGTACGCACCGAGGCGGGTCTCCGGGTCGGGCATCCGGACCATGCGGAGCAGTTCCAGGGCCCGGTCCCGGGCGGCTCGACCGTCGTGGTTGCCGTGGATGGTGAGGGCCTCGACCAGCTGGTTCTCGACCGTGTAGACCGGGTCGAGGCACGTCGCCGGGTCTTGGAAGACCATCGAGATCTCCTGACCCCGGACCGACCGCATCTCCGATTCGGTCAGCTGGGTCAGGTCCTGGCCGCCGAAGATCACCGAGCCCTTCACGATGTCGCCGGTCGATTCGAGCAGCCGGAGGATCGACAGGGCCGTCACGCTCTTGCCCGAACCGGACTCGCCGACGACGGCCAGGGTCTCCCCGGCCCCGACGTCGAAGGTGACGTCGGCGATGGCTTCGACCGTGCCCAAACGGGTACGGAAGCGGGTTGTGAGCCCCGAGAGGCTCAGAACTGGATCTGCCACGAGGTCCCCCGACCGTGACGACGAAATGTTGCGACAACCTACCAGGGGCACCTCGTCGCCGTCCAAGCTCGGACGTCGACACGGCGGACCTCGCACGGTCGCCGCCATGGCTCCACCGCTAGGGTCACCACCATGGACGTGCCCTACGAACGGTTCGGGATCGACGTCGATGGCGGCATGCTGGCCGCCGGACGGTGGGGGCGGGGACCTCGGGTCGTCGTGGCGTCCCACGGCATCACCGCCAACCACCTGTCGTGGCAGGCCGTGGCCGAGGCTGCGGTGGCCGCAACCGACGGGGAGATGAGCGTGGTGGCCGTCGACCATCGGGGCCGAGCCGGTAGTGCCGGGCTGGGTGGCCCCTATGGCCTCGACGCCCATGCCGCCGACCTGGTGGCGGTCCTCGACCACCTCGGTCTCGACACCGCTCCCCTGGCCGGGCACTCGATGGGCGGGTTCGTCGTCGCCCGGGCCGCCGAGAACCACGGCGACCGGGTCGAGCGGCTGGTGCTGGTCGACGGCGGTATCCCGATCCCGGTGGCGACGCCGGCCGGTGCCGACGTCGAGGAGGTGGTCCGGTCGGTGATCGGCCCGGCCCTCGACCGGCTCGACCAGCGGTGGCCCGACGTCGACGCCTACGTCGACTTCTTCCGAGGCCATCCCGCGCTGTCCGACCCCAACCCGTGGCCACCCGCCGCCGAGGCCTACGTCCGGTACGACGCCGTGATCACTCCGGCCGGCGACGTCCGGTCGAGCGTCGCCAAGGACGCGGTGCTCGTCGACGGCGGGGCGGCCATCGTCGAGCCGGAGACAGCGTCGGCGATCGAGCGGATCGCCACCCCGGCCCACCTCCTGTGGGCGCCCCGGGGGCTCCTCGATCAGACCCCGGGCCTGTACCCGCCCGAGACGATCGCGACCGCGGCGCGGCTCCCGCATCTGACGGCCGAGCCGATCGCCGACACCAACCACTACACGATCCTCGTGGCCGAACCGGGGGCCTCGGCGGTGGCAGCCGCCCTCCGCCCGTGAACGGCCCGGCCGAGCGCCGAGCCGTTCCTCGCCGACGGTAGGCTCACCGCAACGGGCCGCGGTCGCCGCTTTCGCTGCGGACGGGCGCGACACCACCTCTGGG
This sequence comes from Acidimicrobiales bacterium, assembly GCA_965262175.1. Classification (GTDB taxonomy): domain Bacteria; phylum Actinomycetota; class Acidimicrobiia; order Acidimicrobiales; family SZUA-35; genus CADEDH01. The sequence continues at coordinate 1,903,485 of CBDHES010000002.1, forward strand.
CCTGGGGCCCACGATCGGCCGGGCTCGCCGACGAGCCGTCGGACGAGCCGTTCGTACGGGAGATGTACGATTGTGTCCATGCCCGCGCTCCGCTTCGGCGACGAGCTTCCCGTCGTCGACGTCGACCACATCCGAGACCAGCTGAAGATGCCGGAGACGTCGACCCACCGCCGCCTCTGCGACCTCGTCGGGCTGGCGGTCACCACCCTCGTCGAGCCCGAGTTCCGGGTCTTTCGCGACCTGAACTGGTATCCGGGTCGCGGCGGTCCCATCGCTCCCGACGTGATGGTGCTCCCCGCCGATGCGGTCGGCGACGAGCCGACCTCCTACCGCCAGGACCGCACCGATGGCCCGCCGCCGGTGGCGGTCGTCGAGGTCCCGTCCGACAGCGACACGTTCGTCTCGTTGTTGGCCAAGGCCCACCGGTATCAGTCGCTCGAAACCGTCGCCTACCTCATCGTGCCCGGGCCGACCCAGCCCCGGGTGTTGCGCCTGGCTCCCGACGATGCCGAGCCCCGGGCGTGGACGGGCACCCCGATCGACGAGCTGGGCGGCATCCGGCTCGAGATCGACGACGAGCGGATCGTGCTGGTGACGCCGTCAGGCGTGCGGGCCAGCAGCGATGCCGAGTTCCTCGCCGCCGAGGCCGATCGACGAGCCGCCGAACATGCCACCGCCGCCGAAGAGCGGATCGCCGAGTTGGAGCGCCGCCTCACTGAACGGTCGCCCTCCGACCCACCGCCGCCGGCCGGGTAGCGGGCCCGGCGGGGCGCTCAGCGGTCGGCGGCGAGGCCAAGCGCCGACGCGATGCGGTCGACCAGGGCCGCTTCGCCGGGACTGACCCGCACGCCCCGCTCCTTGGCGGCGCTGGCCACCGATCGGGCGACGTCGAGGACCCATGCCTTGTACCCGGCGGCCTCCTCCTCGGTGGCGATCTCGGCCAGGACCTCAGCCAGCCGGGTGCTGGTGGCGACCGCGTCGTCGGCCAGCTGCTCCTTGGGAGCCTCCCGCAGGCTGGCGTACCGATCCCCGATGTCGGTGGCCGACGCCTGGGCGATGAGCGATGCCGCCGGGCCGTCGTGCTCGACCGTGGTCGTCTCGCCGAGGAGGGTCCTCGTCTCCCGGAGGCTGCCGAAGAACCCACTGTCTTCCGCTTTGGCGACGGCGAGGCCGACCACGACCGGTGCGATGGCGACCAGGTCCCACTGGTCGTTGGTGAAATCGAATTGCGTCGTCATGCTCGGACCGCCCTGTCCTCTCCGGCCGACGCCCCGATGGCGCCGAGACGGTCGTCGAGTGTAGGACGGCTCAGACGGCCAGGAGATCCCGGGCGCCGGTGTCAGACGAGGGGTGCCGGAGCTTCGACATCGCCCGGGCCTCGATCTGGCGGATCCGCTCCCGGGTGAGGTTGAAGTACTCGCCGACCTCTTCGAGGGTCCTCGGCTCACCGCGATCGAGACCGAACCGGAGCTTGAGGATCTCCCGCTCCCGCTCGTCGAGCGGGGCCAGGAGTCGGGTGATCTCCTCGGGGAGCAGGGCGGTGGCCGCCACCTCGAACGGGGAGTCGGCCGAGCGATCCTCGACGACGTCGCCCAGTTCGGCGTCGCCATCTTCCCGGAGTGGCTCGGACAGCGAGAGCGGCTCGGCGGCGAACCGCAGCGCCTCGGTGACCTTGTCTTCGGGCATCTCCACCTCGGCGGCCAGCTCGCCAAGCGTCGCCGGCCGGCCGTACTTCAGCTCGAGCCGAGCCCGGGCCTTCTGCAACCGGGCGAGCGTGTCGCCAGCGTGGACCGGGAGGCGGATCGTCCGCCCGGTGTTGGCGATCCCCCGGGTGATCGCCTGACGGATCCACCACGTGGCGTAGGTGGAGAACTTGAAGCCCTTCCGCCAGTCGAACTTCTCGACGGCGTGCATCAGGCCCAGGTTGCCCTCCTGGATCAGGTCGAGCAGGGGGAGCCCGGATGCCTGGTATTTCTTGGCGATCGACACGACGAGCCGAAGGTTGGATTGGACGAACGTGCGCTCGGCATCGCGACCCTTTCGGGCCAAGCGACGGAGCTCTCGCTTCCGGGCGACCGACAGGTCGGCCTCCGCCTCCAGCTCTTCCGCTGCCTCCTTGCCCTGCTCGATGGCTTGGGCGAGGCGAACCTCATCTTCCTTGGTGAGCAGGGGGTACTGCCCGATGTCGGTCAGATACAGCCTGACGAGGTCTTCTTCGTCCCGCTCGACGCGTTCCTTTGCCAAGGAATCCAACCTCTCGTCTACCGACGGAGCCGGTTGCCCCGTCGTGGCACTACTGGGCTACTTCTGAGGCTATCGAGACCGTAGCCAGCTTGTGACCTCACAGTCTAGATCGCGAGGCCGCCGAGGCGTCAGGTCGGTTCCTGGTCAGTTCGCCCGCACGACCAGTTTTGTCGGCAGGAACCGGAACGTGCTTGAGATGAACGAACCAGCGCCGATTAGGTGGACCGGCCCAGGCTGAGCGGAAGGAACGCGATCTAGCGGAGACGGCCGTCATCGACCGGGCGGGTGACGACGGCATCGATGGCACGATCCGACAGCGACGTGATCGCCGCCCAGGTGAGGTCGTCCGATGACCAGAGCTGCTCGAAGATCCGATTGGCGTTGTCGCTGAAGCCGTGCCGGTTGCGGAACCGGTACCGCAACTGGGGTTGATCGACCGCCAGGCCGATCCGGGCCACCCGCCCATGGAGGTTGACCGACCACGCCTGGTCGTGGGCCCGGCTGGTCGGCGAATCGAGGGCCGGAGCCCCGAAGTCGGCGTCACGACGGTCGCCGAGCTCGAGCTGGAGCCGGGCCAGCGCCGACATCGCCCGATCCTCCGACAGGTGACGGGGCCGATGGCGTTCCTCCAGTGCCCCCCGCTCGATCCGGAACTCGACCGGATCGAGCGACGAGATCCACATGCGCCGGGTCACGCTGGCCTCGTCGATCCGGATGGCGATCGGCGTGTCGTCGAGGCGACCATCGGCCACGAGCCGCCGGGCTTGGACCGCCAGCTCAGCGATCCGATCGGCGCCGTAGTCCACGCCGACCAACTCGGTCGGTGACACCGTGATCACCGGCCCGCGGCGGTCGACGGGTCGCCGACCGACCCTTCGGCCGCAGGACCAAGCGAGCCGGCGCCGACCACACCGCCCGCCGCCACGAGCAGCTTGGACAACTCCGCCTGGCGAGCCATCGCCCGATCGACGTCGTCTGGCGATGCGATGAGCCACTGGAGCATCATCTCGCCCTCTCGCCACTCGTCGCGGTCATCGTCGAGACAGAGGCTGAGGGCCCGCATCGTCGGGCCGTCGGTGATCTCGGCGGCATGGTTGAGGTGGTAGCTGTAGGCCGCGATGACCGCCGGGAGCACGACCCGATAGACCCCGACCAGCTTCTCGATCGTGTCACCCGATGCGGTCGGGTCGCCGAGGGCGCCCATCAACTGCTCGATCTCGGGCCCGGGCGCCACGGTGAGCCGCTCCGGGTCGACGTTGACCAGCTCCTGGAGCCGCTTGTGCCACAGCTCTACGTGGAACGCGTGGTGGTGGCAGTGGACGCCGAGCCGGTGCTTGATCTCGAGCTCGGGCACGAACGCCACCCAGCCACCGAGCAGCTCGAACAGCCGCATCTCCAACCACTTGTAGTGCCCGACCCGGACCGCCGTCTCTTCCACGGTGAACCGACCCGGCAGCTCGCGCCGGGCCCACGGAACCACGTTCACCGCGGGTGGGGTCGCCTCGACCATATCGCCCTTCCGTGCGGCCCTCCGGGGCCGCGCCCTGGCCAGATGCTAGTCGCTTGTGTCAAGGCCGACCCAGGGTCGATGACCACCGTCACCGAAGCGCGACGAGATCGACGCAATCTTCGCGATCTCCTCGAATGATGGCGCCCAGGTGGGGCTCAGCGCCCGTTGATCGACCAGTGCCAGGGTTCGCTCGGGAGGTTGTAGAAGCCATAGGCCGCAGCGTTGGCCGCCAGCCACTGGTAGCCGGGATTGCTGCGGGAGGAGATCGTCCGGCCGTTGTAGCGGAAGTCGATCGCCTTGCCCTGCTCGTGCATCGATGCCCCGGGTCGAGCGGTGGGAGGCCGGCACTGCGACGCCGGCATCTGGTAGATCGCGTAGTTGCTGGTTCCGCAGTGGGCCCGACGGAGCCGGATCTGGGAGGCGGAGTCTCGGTAGCCGCCCCCGCTGAAGGTGTGGCCCTCCGACGCGGCGTGGTCGAGCAGCCGTCGGAGGTTGTCGGCGATGTCCTGGTGGACCCAGATGCCGCCCACGTTCACGATGTCGTCGGCCGAGGGGAAGCTCCCGCCGCCACCCCCACCACCCCCGGTCGGTGGGGCCGGGTTCCGCTGCCGGGCGAGGGCCGCCTCCAGCTCGCGGTTCGTCTCCAGGATCTCGGCCGACAGCGACTCGTCGAGCTCCTCCAACGCCCACGCCTCGGCCAGCGCCCGCTCCAGTCGTTCCTCGGCGGCGGCGACCAGGTCGGCCTGTTCGCCGCGCCGCCGCTCCAGCTCGGCCAGCTCGGCGTCGAGCTGGAGGCGGAGTTGCTCGGCCTCGATCGCCGCCTGGTCGGCCAGCGCCCGTTCGATCTCCAGGTCTTCCCGGGCGATCCGCAGATCCTCGGCGACGGTCAACCCGTCGCCGGTCACCGACTGGACCAACGATCGCATCCGGACCGCCAGGTTGGGGTCGGGCTCCTCCAGGATCGGGGCCTGGGCCTCGCCCTGGTTGATGAACGACGAGATGGCCCGTTCCCCGAGCCGACGCTCGAGATCGACGATCTCCGCCTCGGCGATCACCAGCGCCTCGATCGACGCGTCGAGCTCGGCCTGGGCGGCCGCCAACCGTCGCTCGGCGTCGGCGACCCGGGCCGCCTGCTCGTTGACCTCGGCGTTGAGCAGCTCCAGCGCGGCCGACAGATCCGATGCCTCGGACGTGGCGGCATCGACCTCGGCCGCCTGGGCCTCCTGCCGCTCCCTCACCTCGGACTGCTGCTCCTGCAGCTCGGCGAGCTCGTCGGCCAGGTCGGCCTGGCTCGGGATCGTGGCCGACGCCACGAGCAGCCCGACCACCGCTGCGACCAGCAGCCGCAGGCGACGTCCCGACGCCAACCGTGAGGGCAAAGAAAATACGCGCATGTACTCCGGCCACCCGCTCCTGGAGGAGAGTAGTACCGCACGCGTCCCGGGTCGCGCATGGGTGACCATGGGGGGCGAGGTAGGCCATCGGGCCCATCGTCGAGACCGTCGGCGGTGGCCTCGACCGATTCAGCCCCGGTAGCGATTGGTGATCGGGACCCGACGATCCCGCCCGAAGGCCTTGGGGGAGATCCGGATGCCGGGCGGGTTCTGCCGCCGCTTGTACTCGGCGATGTCGACGAGGCGAACGATGCGGGCCACCACCTCGGGGTCATGGCCGGCGGCGACCAGCTCCGGTGCGGTCATGTCGTGCTCGACGTAGCCCTCGAGGATCGGGTCGAGGATCTCGTACGGCGGCAGGCTGTCGTCGTCCCGCTGGTCGGGTCGCAGCTCGGCCGACGGTGGCTTGTCGATCACGTTGGCGGGGATCAGCTCCCGTCCCGCCGTCGCGTTCCGCCACCGGCACAGGTCATAGACGACGACCTTGGGCACATCCTTGATCACCGCGAACCCACCGGCGGTGTCGCCGTACAGCGTCGAGTAGCCGACCGACGTCTCCGACTTGTTGCCGGTCGTGAGGATGAGCCAGCCGAGCTTGTTCGACAGCGCCATCATCGTCACGCCCCGGATCCGCGACTGGAGGTTCTCCTCGGTCGTGTCGACGGTTCGACCGGCGAAGCTGTCGTCGAGCATGTCGAGCAGGGCCACGTGGGCCGGCTCGATGGGGATCGTCCGGTGCTCGACCCCCAGGTTCTGGCACAGCTTCTCGGCATCGGTGATCGAGTGGGGTGACGAGAACCGTGACGGCATCAGCACCGCGTGGACACGGTCGGGGCCGAGCGCCTCGGCGGCCAACGCCACGACGATCGACGAATCGATACCCCCCGACAGCGCCACCCCCACGTCGGTGAAGCCGTTCTTGGTGACGTAGTCCCGGGTCCCGAGGACCAGGGCGCTCCAGATCTGGGCCAACTCGTCGTCGACCGGCACGGGCTCGGGGACGTCCGGCGGACCCTGCGGCTCACCCCGATCGGGGGTCAACACCCGGACCGGTAGCTCGTCGAGCGGGCCGTACTGGCCCCGAGGGTCGAGTCGCCGCTTGCGATAGAGCGGCTGGACGTCGACGTCGCACACCACGAGCGCCTCGTCGAACAACGGGGCCCGGGTGACGACGTGCCCTTCGGCGTTCAACACGACCGAGCCCCCGTCGAAGACCAGCTCATCCTGACCGCCGACCTGGTTGACATAGACGAGGTGGACCGATGCGTCGGCCGCCCGGGTGGCGAGCATGGTCTCCCGGTCGGCCTGCTTGCCGGTATGGAACGGGCTGCCGTTGAGGTTCAGCACCACCTCCGCTCCGCCCCGACCGAGCTCGGCGATCGGGCCGGTCGGGCTCCAGGCGTCCTCACAGATCGACAGCCCGACCCGGACCCCGTGCAGCTCGACCAGCTCCAATGGCTCGGTACCAGGGGTGAAGTACCGCTGCTCGTCGAACACCGAGTAGTTGGGGAGGAGCCGCTTGTGGTACGTGAGGGCCACCGAGCCCCGGTGACACAGGGCGGCCGCATTGTGGAGATCACGGTCGAGGTCGACGAAGCCGATCGCGGCCGCGCAGTCACCGGTCCGGGCGGCGAAGGCATGCATGGCGGCGAGGTTGTCGGCCACGAACCCCGGCTTGAGCACCAGGTCCTCCGGGGGATAGCCGGTGATCGACAGCTCGCTGAAGACCGCCACATCGGCCCCCGCCTCCTCGGCATCCTCCAACAGCTCGATCATCCGCTCGAGGTTGCCGTCGAGGTCACCGACCCGGGGGTTGAACTGGCAGGACGCGATCCGCAGTCGTCGCATGATGGACCGAGTGTAGGGGCCGGGCGCGACCCAGCCCCGGGGGAGGGGGACCCGGGGCTGGATCGTTGGGGGGTGTGGGTGGGATTGAGGTGGGGTGGGGCACACCCGCCCGGTTCGGTACCGGACCGCGGGGACGATCCGGCACCGAGATCGTCGATCAGGTCGTGGCCGTCTCCGCGAGGTCGCCGTCGGTCGGGCCATGGGAACCGAAGCCGGGGCCGCCCCGGAAGCCGCGACCACCGAAGCCCCGACGCTCACCGTCGACCCGCTCGCCCGGATCCCGGTTGACCATCTCGGTGACCCGGTCCTCGAGCTCGGCGAGGATCTCATCGGCCCGGTCTCCGTCGAGGCGGCCGGCCTCCTCGGCCTCGGCGACCTGCTCCGTGACCTCGGCCACGATCGCCCCGACCAGTTCCTCCTCGGTGACACCGGCCGCTTCGGCCACCTCGACCAGGGTCTGGCCCTCGGACAGGCCGTCCCGAATGTCGTCGACGGTGAGACCGAGGCTCTCGGCGACGGCGTCGAGCTGCATGCCCCGGCCCGGTCCGCCATGGCGGTGGCCGTGGCCCGGCCCACCTCGACCGCCGGTCGGCAGCTCATCGCCCGGGGTGTTGACGAAGGTGGTGATCCGCTCGGTGATCTCGGCCAGCTTGTCCTCGGCTTCATCGGCGGTCAGCCGATCGGCCTCGACGGCAGCGTCGAGCCGCTCGTCGGCCGCGGCGACGAGGGCATCGACGAGGGCATCGCTACCGACGCCCTCAGCCCCGGCGATCTCGGCCAGGGACTCGCCGGCCTCGAGCCGGTCGCGGATCTCGTCGCCGGACAGCCCGAGCAGGTCGGTCACCGCATCGAGCCGGTGACCCCGGCCCCGGTGGCGACCCTCCCCATCGGTGTCGGCGCCGTCGGTGCTGTCGGCGTCGGTCGACGGCGCCTCATCGGTCGACGGGGTCTCCTCGGTCGAGGTGGCGTCGTCGTCGTCGGTCTGAGCGCCGGCGAGACCGATCGGGCTGAACAGGGCGCCGGCGGTCGCACCGCCGACGACCAGGGCTCCGGCCGCCAGGTAGGTCCGGCGGCGGGAGGAACGTGTGCTCGGTCGGGGGGTCATCGGGGGTAGGTCTCCTTGGGGAGGTGGGGATGTGTGTCTTCCACCTTCGGGGCGGATTGTTAGGGAGATGTGAGGGCTCGATCAGGGCCCGAGGGAGAAAGCTGAGCGAAAGAACCGCCGAACGGCCGCAACCCGCCCGGTGGTCGAAACGCGCCCCACCCGTAACGGCCAGCCGAACGTGGGGACCTCTTCCCTGGTGCGAACGTCAACGAGTGCGTCGAGCGAGTGGAGGTGAGAACCATGTGGCGGCAGAAGACCCTCACATCGGATCGAACGACGAACCTGCGGGCCCGGGCCCGCAGGGTGGCGGCCGGGGTGCTGGCCCTGACGGTGGGCGCGGTGCTCCTGGTCGGTACCGGGAGCGGCGAAGCGGCGGCTGCGCCCGGACCGAGGGCGGTCATCAACGTCGCCTCCGGAGCCTGCCTGACGGTGGAGGGAGCGGGCACCGACGCCGGTCGACCGGCCGTGGGCGCCGACTGCACCGGGGCCGGGAGCCAGGAATGGACCTACGTGCCGACCAGCGACGGCTACGGCAACCTCCGGGCCGGCCACTCCAACCTGTGTCTGACCGTCGACGGCAACCAGGCTCGACCCGGTGCCCCGATCGAGCAGGACCGCTGCGCCGACGACCGGGACCGAACCTGGGTCGCAGTCGACAGCTGGGACAACGCCGACCAGATCCAGTTCAAGGTCCGTTCGACGGGCATGTGCCTCACCCTCGACGGCACCACCGCGGTCCAGGAGCCGTGCCGCCGGGGCGACGGCCGGCAGCTGTGGACCACCTCGATCGTCGACGACCACGTCGGGCGCCTCCACTACCCCCACATCGGCGTCGCCGGCCGGGAACACGGTCCAACCGACTACCACACCTTCTTCCAGGGCGTCGTCCAGTACGACCTCTGGACCTACCGCGACATCGCGCTCTACACCCCGCCCGGTGAGATCGACATCCACACCGCCAACGTGTGGCTCGGCTGGTACGCCCGGGTCGACGACCGTTACCGGCAGATGTCGGGTCGGTCCGACGCCGACTTCGCCAACGTCTTCCGACGCCACGTCCCACCCCTCGACCGGCGGATGAAGGTCCTGGGCCACGTCGCAACGTGCGGGGCCGGGTGCGGCAGCAAGCAGCAGGCCGAGGCCGACCCCAGCTACCTCCCCCGGATGCTGGAGGACACCCAGGATTGGGTCGACCACTGGATCTTCTTCTACGAGATGGGCCGGGGCGGCTCGCCGGAGGCGTTCTACGGCCACGCCGTATGGCCGAACAACACCGTGATCCTCCCCCACCTGATGGCCGGCGTCGCCTTCCACGAGCTCGGGGGCGACGGCGGGATGGAGCGGGGCATCCCCGGGCTGCTGCTCGACGACCTGGTCGCCTGGGAGCAGAGCGACAAGGTCTTCGTCGAGGAGTACGCCGAGCGGCAGTCCCACGACCTGGTCGTGGCCATGCTGTACCGGATCCTCCAGGACACCGACTACGCCACGATCGAGCGGATCCTCCGCAACATGGAGCAGATGCCGGAGGCCACCGAGGCCGTCCAGGCGATGTGCGACTTCCAGGCGGCGATCAACGCCGCCACCGACAACCGCTACATCGGCCACATGGTCCACCGTTGGCACCTCCCCGGCGACTGCGGCTGGGCCGTGCCCCCGGACACCACCGACCCCTCCCCGACGCCACCGCCGTCGCCGGACCCCGACCCCCAGCCCGACCCCGACCCCCAGCCCGAGCCGCCGACGACGACCACGACCCAGCCCGGCCCGCCGACCACCTCCCCCGACGGAGGGGCAACGGTGACCGGGGCGGTCGTCCACGCCGACGGCTCCCCGGCGGCGGAGGTCATCGTCGATCTCTTCACCGACGATCGTGCGTCCTTCGTCGGGTTCGACTACACCGACGACAGCGGCCGGTACCGGTTCGAGGTCGACGGCGGCTCGTGCGGGGTGCTGACCTTCATCGCCCCGGTCGGTCAGCGGTTCCCGGCCACCGGCACCGAGTGGCTCAACCAGAGCTACTGCCCCGGCTCGGGTGACGAGGTGACCGTCGACCCGGTCGAGGTGACCGGGCCAGGACCGCTCGCCACCCTCGGCGGCCAGGTCACCGACGCCTCCGGCGCCGCGGTCAGCGGTGTCGAGGTCGCGCTCTACCGGGCGACCGGCGACGGCAGCCGGGGGCGCTGGATCCGGGACGCCACCTCCGGGCCGGACGGCTCCTACGACGTCGAGGTGTCCGCCGGCTGCTACGTGCTCGACCTCGTCGCCCCCGACGGTCGGACCTGGGCCGCCACCGGCTCACCATGGCAGCAGGAACCGGTCTGCGTGGCCGACGGCGAGACCGTCGACACGATCTCCGGCTCCCTCCGGTAGGTCGCCCGGGCCCACCTCGTCCCGGACGCGACGGAGGCCCGGTACCGGAGAGCTCGCTCGCTCCCCGGTGCCGGGCCTCCGGTCATACCGAACGGATCAGGCCAGCGCCCCGCAGCAGGTGTTGGTGATCAGGGTCGACACGACGTAGGGATCGGCGTTGGCGTTGGGCCGCCGGTCCTCGATGTAGCCCATCTTGTCCTTGGCGACCTGCCACGGGATCCGGATCGAGGCGCCCCGATCGGACACCCCGTAGCTGAACTGGTCGTACCGCTGGGTCTCGTGCTCGCCGGTGAGGCGATCCTCGATCCCGATGCCGTAGCCGGCCAGGTGCTCCTCCGGCTTGCCGGGGGCGCCCATGGCCTCGGCGGCCGCGACGACGGCGTCGTAGCCGTCCCTCATGGCGTTGGTCGAGAAGTTGGTGTGCATCCCGGCGCCGTTCCAGTCGCCCTTCATCGGCTTGGCCGACAGCGAGATCTCGACGTTGTTCTTCTCGCCGATGCGGTACAGCAGGTACCGGGCGACCCACAGGTGATCGCCGACGGTGACGGTGTCGACCGGGCCGATCTGGAACTCCCACTGGCCGGGCATGACCTCGGCGTTGGTGCCCGAGATGGCCAGGCCGGCCTCGATGCACAGCGTGGTGTGCTCCTCGACGATGTCGCGGCCGGCGATCTTCACCGCACCGACACCGCAGTAGTACGGGCCCTGGGGGCCGGGGAACCCGTGCGCCGGGAACCCGTGGGGCCACCCGCTGGCCGGGTCGACCATGGTGTACTCCTGCTCCATGCCGAACCACGGCTCCTGGTTGCCGTACTTCTCCAGGGCCGCCACCGCCGCCGCCCGAGTGTTGGTCGGGTGGGGCGACAGGTCCTCGGTCAGGAGGCACTCGCACAGCACGAGGATGTTGTTGCCGCCCCGGATGGGGTCGGGGCAGGTGAACACCGGCTTGAGGACGACGTCGGAGTTGTCGCCCGTCGCTTGGTTGGTGCTCGACCCATCGAAGCCCCAGATCCCGGGCTCGGCCCCGTCGGCCAGGATCTTGGTCTTGGATCGGATCTCCGCCGTCGGCACGGTGCCGTCGATCCACATGTACTCAGCCCGATAGGTCACCTTCGTCACTCCACATGATCAGAGGGAGCCGGGACCCTGGTGCAGAGCGGCCCGGCGCTTCCAAGGCCACTAAACCGCTCAGGTCAGATCGAGGCAATGTGTCGAGTGTTAACGGAATGTGAATCCGGGTGGCCGACGGCCCAGAAGGTGTTACTACTCTGACGTGTGGAACGACAGCAAGAGTACGTGCTCCGGACCGTCGAGGAGCGGAGCGTCCGCCTGATCCGCCTGTGGTTCACCGACGTCCTGGGCAAGCTGAAGTCGGTGGCCATCTCCCCCGTCGAGCTGGAGACGGCCTTCGCCGAGGGCGTCCATTTCGACGGGTCGGCGATCGACGGCTTCAGCCGCCTTCAGGAGTCGGATGTGCTGGCGATGCCCGATCCGACCACCTTCGAGCTGCTCTCGTGGGCCGACGCCGGCGGCACGGCCCGGATGTTCTGCGACATCCTCGACCACGACGGCCGACCCTTCGACGGCGACCCCCGCCACGTGCTCCGACGCAACCTGGCCAAGGCCACCGACGCCGGCTACGAGTTCTTCGTCGCTCCCGAGATGGAGTTCTTCTACTTCGACGACGACGGCACCGAGACCGGCACCACGCCGGCCCTGCTCGACTCCGGCTCCTACTTCGACCTGACGACCAGCGACGTCGCCTCCGACCTCCGCCGGGAGACGATCTCGGTCCTGGAGACGATGGGGATCCCGGTCGAGTACTCGTTCCACGAGGACTCCCCCTCCCAGCACGAGATCGACCTCCGCTACAACGACGCCCTCTCGATGGCCGACCAGGTCATGACGTTCCGCCTCGTCGTGCGGGAGCTGGCCCTGGAGCGGGGTCGGCGGGCGTCGTTCATGCCCAAGCCGCTCGAGGGCATCCAGGGTTCGGGCATGCACCTCCACCTGTCGCTGTTCGCCGACGGGGAGAACGCCTTCCACGCCGAAGGGGCCGAGTACCAGATGTCCGACGTCGGCCGCCGGTTCATGGCCGGGCTGCTCACCCACGCCCGGGAGATCACCGCCGTCACCAACCAGCTGGTCAACTCCTACAAGCGGCTGGTGGCCGGCTACGAGGCTCCGGTGTGGGTGTCGTGGGCCCAGAACAACCGGTCGGCCCTGGTCCGGGTACCGGTGACCCGGGCCGACAAGCCATCGTCGACGAGGGTCGAGTACCGGTCCCCCGACCCGACGTGCAACCCGTACCTGGCGTTCTCGGTCATCCTGGCGGCGGGGATGAAGGGCATCGAGGACGGCTACGAGCTCCCGCCGGCCATCACCCAGAACCTGTTCGAGCTGACCGCCGACGAGATGGACAAGCTCGGCGTCGACCCGCTCCCCCAGAGCCTGAACGACGCACTCGACGAGATGGAGCGGTCCGAGCTGGTCCACGAGGCGTTGGGGGAGCACATCTTCGAGTGGTTCCTCCGCAACAAGCGGTCGGAGTGGCGGGACTACAAGACCCACGTCAGCAACTGGGAGCTGGCCCGGTACCTACCGTCGTGGTGAGCGAGCACCGGGGATCGAGGTCGGGTCGATGAGTGACATGTCAAGCGAGCGCTTCGTCGTCTTCCCCGACCCGGCGCCCCCGGAGCTGGCGCGGTGCCTCGACCTGGGAGGGTACGGGTGGAAGGCGGTCGCCGGTCCCGAGGCGGTCGCCGGCGCCGAGGGTCAGAGCTGGACCGGGGCGGTGGTGGCGGCCGACGCGCACCCCGACACGGCGTGGGCGCTGTGCCGGGAACTGCGGCGGGGCGACGTCCCCGTCGAACCGCTGCTGCTGCTCGTCTCGGGCGCCCAGCTCGACGACCTCCAGACCCGTGACGAGCTGTTCGACGACTTCATCATCACCCCGTTCCACCCTCGGGAACTGGAGACCCGGCTCCGCCATCTCCTGTGGCGGTCGGGTCGAGGCGCTCGCCCCGAGGTCGTCTCGTACGGGCCCATCGAGCTCAACCTGGAGACCTACCAGGCGATCGTCGGGGGACGGCCCCTCGACCTGACCTACATGGAGTACGAGCTGCTCCGGTTCCTCACCTCGAACCCGGGTCGGGTCTTCACCCGGGAGACGCTGCTCAACCGGGTCTGGGGCTACGAGTACTACGGCGGAGCCCGGACCGTCGACGTCCACGTCCGCCGGCTTCGGGCCAAGCTCGGCGAGGAGAACGCCAACCTGATCCAGACGGTCCGCAGCGTCGGCTACAAGCTCGGCCAGTCGCGGTGGAAGGGCCAGGCCGACTAGGCCCGGCCCCCACCACGATCACCGACGGTCAGGGCCCGGGAGCCCTCGCTCGCTAGGGGAAGATGCCCCGCCGGTCGTAGACCTCGACCAGGCGGAGGAGGGCGACGACGTAGGCCGCGTCGCGGCGGGAGCAGGCGAACTCCTCCCGCTTGGCGACGACGTCGTCGTGGGCCGCCCACACCAGCGCCCGGAACCGCTCATCGACGTCGGCGAACGGCCACGCCCGGGACGACTTGTTCTGGAGCCATTCGAAGTAGGACACGATGACCCCGCCGGCGTTGGCCAGGATGTCGGGGACCACGTCCACACCCTTGGCCGCCAGGGCCTCCTCGGCGGCCGCGGTCGTCGGGCCGTTGGCCGCCTCCAGGACGAGCCGGGCCTTGAGCCGCTCGGCCCGGTCGAGGGTCAGCTGGTTCTCGAGGGCCGCCGGTACGAACACGTCGACGTCGGCGTCGAAGAGCGCCTCGGTGTCGACCGCCTCCGCTCCGGGGAAGTTGGCGACCCCGCCGTTCTCCCGGGCCCACCGCCGCAACTTCACGATCTCCAGGCCGTCGTCGGCCCGCACCGTGCCGGTGTGATCGCCGACGGCGACGACCGTGCACCCGGCATCGGCGGCCAACTCGGCGAAGTGGCCACCCACGTTGCCCAACCCCTGGACCGACACCCGCAGATCATCGAGTCGGTTGCCGGTCTCGCCGCACCAGTGACGAAGGCTGTAGAGCACCCCTCGACCGGTGGCCTCCTCCCGGCCGACCGAGCCGCCGCAGGCCAGCGACTTGCCGGTCACCACTCCCTTGACCAGCTGCCGGTGGTCGGGGTGGATGTTCATGTAGGTGTCCATCACCCAGTCCATCGTCTGGCTGGTGGTGCCCAGATCGGGGGCCGGGATGTCGTGCTCGGGCCCGATGTTGGCCCCGAGGGCGACCGTGAACCGGCGGACGATCCGCTGCATCTCCTCCCGGGAGTACCGGTTCGGATCCATGGTGATCCCGCCCTTGGCCCCGCCGAAGGGCACGCCGACGAGGGCCGTCTTGAAGGTCATCCACGCCGACAGCGCCTTGACCTCGTCGAGGTCGACGTCGGGGTGGAACCGGACGCCGCCCTTGTAGGGCCCGAGGATGTTGTTGTGCTGAATCCGGTAGCCGGTGAAGACCTCCGTCGTCCCGTCGTCGAGACGGACGGGGAAGTTCACGATGATCTCGTTCTTGGGGTGGGCCAGGATCTCCCGATAGGCCGGCTCCAACTCGATCAGTTCCGCCGCTCGCTGGAACTGGTCGACCGCGACCTGATGGAGGCTCCGTTGCCTCTCGTCGTTCATGGTTCTTCCTGTCGGTTTAGCGCGCCATTGCCTTGAGACCGCCGCAGTACGGGCGGAGCACCTCGGGGACCGCCACGGTCCCGTCGGACTGTTGGTGATTCTCCATGATGTACAGGAGCGTCCGCCCGATGGCGGTCGCGGTGCCGTTCAACGTGTGGGCCAGGACGTTCCCCGCGTCGGTCTTGATGCGGGTACCCATCCGGCGAGCCGAGTAGTCGGTGTAGTTGGAGCACGAGGTGATCTCCCGGTAGCGCTGCTCGGACGGAAGCCACACCTCCAGGTCGAACTTCTTGGCCGCCGAGGCACCGAGGTCACCGGAGGCGACCGTGATGACCCGGTAGGGCAGCTCCAACTCCGAGACGATCTCCTCCTGCAACCGCCGCAGGAGGTCGAGCTCTTCCCACGAACGGTCGGGATGGCAGTAGGTGAACATCTCGACCTTGTCGAACTGGTGGACCCGGAACAGCCCGGTCGTGTCCTTGCCGTAGGTCCCGGCCTCCCGCCGGAAACAGCTCGAATAGCCGACGTAGCGGAGGGGCAACTCGTCGACGGCCAGCTGTTCCTGGCGGTGGATGCCGGCCAGGCCGACCTCGGCGGTTCCGACCAGGAAGAGGCCGTCCTCTTCCAGCTCGTAGACCTGGCTCCGATCGGTCGGGAAGAACCCGGCCAGCTCCATCATCTCCTCCCGGACCAGGACCGGGGTGACGACCGGGACGAACCCGTGCTCGGCCAGCTTGTCCATCGTCCACTGCACCAGGGCGAACTGGACCCTGACGGCGTCGCCCATCAGGTACGCGAAGCGGCTACCCGACATGCGGACCGCCCGCTTGGTGTCGACGATCCCCAGCTGCTCGCCGATCGTGCCATGGTCGAGCGGCGGCTCGGGCGGGGTGCCGCCGACGACGGTCTCGACCCGGTAGTCGTCCTCGCCCCCGACCGGGACCGAGGCGTGGGCCGGGTTGGGCACGGCCAGGGTCAGCTCCCGGAGCCTGCCCTCCAGCTCCGACAGCTCGGCCTCGGCCGTGGTCAGGCGGGCCTTGAGGGCCCCCGCGGCGTCGATCTTGGCCTGCCGCTCGTCGGGGTTGGCCCGGCCGATCTCCTTCGATGCGGCGTTCGACTCCGCCCGGAGGGACTCGGTCACCGATCGGGCCTCTCGGGAGGCCGCCTCGACGTCGAGCAGGTCGGCGATCGCCTCGGCCGAGGCGCCCTTGTCGATCGCCCCCTGGCGGTAGGTGTCGTCGTCCCGGAGCAAGCGCACATCGATCACGTTCGCGTACGGTACTGGGTCTGTTGCCCGCTCGGTCGGAGGTTTGGGACCGATCGCCGGGCGGTGCCGGCGGCCGGCCGATCGTCAGCGATTGGTGTCGATCAACTCGCTGTCGGGATCGGCCTTCTCGGCGTTGAATCGGAGCAGCTCACCGAGCACACCGGCGGCGATCGTGGTGCTCATCAGGAACCCGACCGGGATTCCCACCACCAGGATGAAGGCGAAGACAATTGCCCAGGTCCAGCTCATCTCATCACCCCTTGTAGGCCCAGGCTTCGACCTCGATCCGGGCTCCGATCGGCAGGGCGGCGACCGCCACCGCCGATCGGGCCGGCCGATGATCGCCGAACACCTCGGTGTAGATCCGGTTCATCTCGGCGTAGTCGCCCATGTCGGTCAGGAAGACCGTCGTCTTGACGATGTCGCCCATCGAGGCGCCGGCCCCGTCCAACAGCCCGGCCATGTTGGCCAGCGCCTGGCGTAGCTCCGGCTCCAGCCCCCCGGCCACCAGGGCACCGTCGGCGATGCCGACCTGCCCGGAGCAGATCAGCCACGGTCCGGCTTCGACGATCGGTGTGTAGGGCCCTACCGGTTTCATGCCGGCCAGTCTTGTGGGCACCCGAGCGAAAGCCAACCCGCCGCGGCGACCGCGGCGAACACCGCATCGGAACCGTTGACCGGGTCCGACGGCCCCCGACCGGTCGGCCACCCGACCGGATCGAGGTCGACCTCGATCCGGGGCGTGTCGACCGCCCGCAGAACCCCGAAGCTGCGGATCGTGAGGTCGACGATCGACCCGCCGTCGCCGACGGTCAGAGCCTCGGCGGTGAGCCACGACCACGCCATGTGGGCCGCCCCAACGCAGTAGGAGCGGAGCACGGTCTCATCGAGCACGTCGCCGCAGCGAACGGCGACCCGGATCGTGCCGCCGTCGATCTCGGCCCTGGCCTCGGCCCCGTCGGGGGACCGGACCGTCCCGACCTCGCCCCGGGCGCCGGCCAGCAGCACCACCGCCTCGGCCCAACCGGCGGCCCGGATGGCGGCCGAGGTCGGCGGGCCGGGGACCTCGACCTCCTCGACGGCGAGCGTCGGGGCGACGGCCGCCACCGCCTCGCTGATCCCGGGAGTGGCCACCACCCGGAGCACGCCCCGACCGTCGGGGTCGGCCCCGCCGGCGACCGGCGGCCGTTTCGGCCCCCAGCGGGTGACGTCCTCCCGGCTGGCCACCGCCACCACCGGACGGCGGTGCTCGTCGGCCAGGGCCCGGGCCGCAGCGGCGACCGGCGATGCGGCCTTGGCCCCGAACGCTCCGCCGTTGGCGGCGATCGGAGCCGGCTCACCGCCGGGCTGGCACCACGATGCGTCGGTCTCCAGATACGCCGGCTCGACCCAGGTCGTGCGCAGCGCGGCAGCCCACGAGCCGGCGGGGACGCTCAGCGGCCAATCGTGATCGGCCGTGGTTCGACGCCCCTGGACCCGGCCGGCCCGATCACGGGCCTCGGCCATCGTCTCACCGACCGCCCAGCCGCCCCGACCGTCGCTGACCGCCACCAGGGCACCGGGGGGTGCGGTGTCGGCGGCGAACCCGCCCCGCCCGAGCGCGACATCGGCCGCCACCCGCTGATCGACCCGACCTTCGACGGCGGCCCGACGGCTCGCAGCGTCGAGGTCGCGTGCGATCGCCACCGGGGTCTCGACCGGCGGGGTGGCCCGGAACCGGCGGAACGCGTCGTGGATCGTCTGCCAACCGGTACACCGGCACAGGTGGGCCATCAGGGCCCGATCCACCTCGGCCCCCCCATCGGCCGGGTCGGCCCCGTCGGCGTCGAGCCGGGACGCCAGCACGTCGAGGCGGACGATGATGCCCGGGGTGCAGAACCCGCACTGGCTGGCACCGGTCGCCAGGAACGACTCGGCCCACCGATCCCGCCGGGTCGCGTCGAGGCCGTCGAGGGTGGTGATCGCCCGACCGGCCACTCGCCGCAGCGGGGTGACGCAGGCGACCCGGGGGTCGCCGTCGACCAGGACGGTGCAGCACCCGCACTGGCCCTGGGGGCTGCAGCCGTCCTTGACGGTCAGGCAGCCGGCGTGGTCCCGGAGGGCATCGAGGAGGCTCCCACCCATGGCGGGGACCGCTATCGGGCGGCCGTCGACCACCAACTCGATCCCGGGCGCCGCCGTCGGTCGGTCGGAGCCGGCGGGCTCGGCAGGCGGGTCGGAGCCAGCGATCGGAGTGGGGTCCATCGCGGTGAGGATACGGTCACCAGAATGCGAGTCTCCCGTCGGCGGTTCCTCGTCGGCGCCGCCGCCACCGGCGCCCTCGGTCCGGGCCTGTTGATCGGCTGTGGTGGCACGGCGGCCGACGACGACGCTTCCGGACCCACCCTGGTCAGCCTGTTCAGCCCCGACGGGGTCATCGCCGCCGGGATGGCGCAGCGGATCCCCTTCGCCGTGGTCGACATCGGCGAGTTGGAGCTGGCCGACGACGTCGAGGTCGAGGTCCGGGTCCTGGCCGACGGCGAGGAGGTCGACGTCACGACCGTGGTCGGCCGGGTCGTCGACCACGACCACGTCGGAGCCCAGGCCGATGATCCCGACCATCAGCACGCCGACCTGCTCCGGTACTTCGCCCTCCGGACGGTGCTGCCCGAACCCGGCATCTACGACCTCGAGGTGGCGTTCGGGGCGGCCGGCACCGGGCGCCTCCCGGTCCAGGCGTTCGACCCGGCCGGGATCACCGTCCCGCTGTCGGGGCGGCCCCTGCCCTCGATCTCGACGCCGACCACAGGGGCCCCGGCGGGGATCACTCCCCTCTGTACCAGGGCCCCCGCGCCGTGTCCCTTCCACGAGCTCGACGTCGCCGAGCTCGTGGGCGCCGGTCGCCCGGTAGCCATCCTGGTGGCCACGCCGGCGCTGTGTTCCACGGCGTACTGCGGTCCGGTGGTCGACACGCTCATCGACGCGGTCGACGAGGCGGGCGCGGCGTACCGGGACCTCGGTGTCGTGCACCTGGAGGTCTACGCCAACGCCGGGGAGGTGTCGGGTGGCTACGACGATCCGGCGCTGCGGATCGCCGAGCCGGTCTCCCGGCTGGGGCTCACCTTCGAGCCCAGCTTGATCCTGGTCGACCGAGGGGGGGTGGTCGTCGACCGGATCGACAACGTCTTCGACCGAGCCGAGCTCGACGAGGCGCTCATCGGCCTCGCCGAGCTCTAGGCCCGATCAGGGCGACGTCAGACCCGAGGGGGAGCCTGCGGGGTGTCGTCCTGCTCGCCGAACAGCCCGTCGTAGACGCCAGGCCAGAAGCGGTCCCGGGCGGCCCAGATGCCACCGACACCGAACTTGATGATGAGGATGGCGCTGAGGCTGGCGAAGATGGCCGTGGTCAGCGTGTCGACCACGTCCTGACCGATCTCGATCTGGTCGAGAGCGGCGAGGCCGAAGAACAGCCAGACGGCGATCCGCGTCACCCGGGTCAGGAACGACCCGTAGGACTGCTGAGCGGTCGCACCGGCCACCAGATCGGCGACCACGTTGGCCACCAGACCACCGATGATGATCAGCACCATGGCCACGACGAGCTTGGGCAACCAGGCCACGAGGCCCTCGAGGGCATCGGTGATCGGGTTCTCACCGAACACGTTGAACGCCATCTGGAGGACCAGGAGGACGATCAGGTAGTAGATGATCTGGGCCACGAACCGGCCGCTGTCGGCGTACCCCGCTCGTTCCAACGGACCACCGATGCCGGCCCGGTCGATGTAGCTGTCGAAGTTGATGGCGCCGAGCAACCGTCGGATGATCCGCCGGATCCACCGGGCGACGAACAGGCCGATGAGGAGGATGAGCAGGAAGAGGGCCAGCTTCGGGACGAAGTCGGCCACCATGCCCCAGGTGTCTTCCAGGGGGCCCCGCCAATCAAATGACGTCGAGTCCGACGTCGTGGTCGAGAGCATCAAGCGCTCCTTTTCGTGTGGGTTGAGTGAACGTGCGTGTTGCTGACGACTGGTGCGGGGACTTTGTCGCGAACTCCGGGCGAATTTATTCCCGGCCTCATGGCACCACCACCACCCACCCCCTACGCTCAGGCTGGATGTTCAGCTGTGGGCGAGGGCGAGGGCAGGCCCTTCGGGCGAGCGCTCCCGCTGTGGCGGGCCAGTGACCGACGCGGCTGCAGGCGCAGGTACCGCGGTGTCGAGCACCAAGTCGTCGGTCGCCGACAGCGAGGCGATGCACGGCCTGGTGGCCGAGCACGGCGACGCCGTCTACCGCCTGGCCCTGTCGATCGTCCGGGACCGGGCCCTCGCCGAGGACGTCGCCCAGGACAGCCTCGTCAAGGCGTGGCTCGCCCTCCCGACGCTCCGGGAGCGGACGTCACTCCGGAGCTGGGTGCTGCGGATCACCCACAACACGGCGATCTCGACCCTCAGGAGTCGGCGGGCGATCGTGATCGATCCCCACGATCTGCCAGACCGGCCGACCAACCCCGACCGTTCGGTGGAGAACCGGGTGCAAAGCTCCGAGGTGCTCAACGAGTTCGTCGATGCGCTCGATACCTTGGATGACCTTTCCCGAAGCATCGTCGTGCTGCGGGAGCTCGAAGGTCTCTCCTACGATGAGATCGCCACCATGCTCGACGTCCCCCTGCCCACCGTGAAGACCCGCCTCCTCCGATCGCGACGGAAGCTCGGCTCGGCCCTGCGAGAATGGACCTGATGTTCCGACGCCACCCCTCCACCGCCGTGCTCGACGGCTGGCTGAACGGCGAGGGCGACGCGGACCTGGATCTCCACATCGGGAGCTGCTCCCGGTGCGCGGCCCTGCTCGAGGAGCTGGACGCCACCGACGGCGGGCCCGACTCCTCGCTCGGCGAGTCGCTGGCGCTGGCCCTGGCCCCGCCAGAGGGCCTGAGCGAGCGCCTCGAGGAGGGCATCGCCGATCGGCTGTCGTCCCGGGAGGTGCTCGACGTGGTGGCCGATCTGTTCGGGGCCGGGCTGCAATCGGCGGCTCTCATCCTCACCGAGGGCACCGACTCCCGCTGAGGATCGTGGCTGCGTGCATGGTCGAGACGAGGTGACGACGAGGCGATGACGACGAACGACTGGATCACCGTGGCGATCGCCATCTTCGGCGGCATCGCCATCGGCATCATCGGCTCCCGGATCGTCCTGGCCGTGGTCGGCGCCCCCAAGCGACCCGAGCCGATCCGCCAAGCGGCACCGGCGCTGGCCAGCCTGGCACTGTGGGCCGGGATCATCGCCGGGCTGCTCGTCACGCTCGGCGTGATCTCGCCCGAAGCGCTCGACCAACTCCCTCGGGACGTCATCGCCTTCCTCCCCCGGTTGCTGTCGGCGGCCATCATCGTGATCGCGGCCAACGTCCTCGCCTCGTTCGCCGTCGCCGGATTGGCCCCCGCCCTGGGGCGGCTCCCGGCCGGTGTGCAGCGGCGGGTCCTGTCGACGGTCCGCTTCGCCATCATCGCCCTCGCCGCCCTGCTGGCGATCCGCCAGGTCGGGTTCGACACCACGGTGATCAACCTCGGGGTCGCCGCCATCTTCTTCGGGGTGGCCGGGTCACTGATGTTGCTGATTTCACTCGGCGGCCGTCACGTGGCAGCCGAGGTCGCCTCGACTCGGGCCGTCCGGCGGCTCGTCCAGACCGGCGACCTGGTCCGGATCGACGATCTCGGGGGCCGGGTCGTCGCCGTTCACCCGACGGCGATCGAGCTCGACACCGCCGATGGTCGGACGCTGCTCGTGCCGTCATCCCGATTCCTCGACCGGGTGATCACGATTGAGCGGCCTGATCCCGATCGTGGTCCTCGAGTGCCTGATTGACCAGGTCGAACAACCGGGCGGTGCAGCTCGACATCTCGACCGGTGGAGCGATCTCGGTCGCCACCTGCTCGGCGATGGCGGCGAACGCCTCGGCCGCCGGACCGTCGCCGAGGGCCACGGGGCTGCCCTGGTCACCGCCGGCCGACACCGAGGGCTCGAGCGGGATCGAACCGACGAGCGGCACACCGGCCTCGGCCGCCAGCGCCGCCCCGCCCCCCTCACCGAACAACGGGTAGGACGTGCCATCGGGGGCGACGAAGGCCGACATGTTCTCGATCACGCCGGCCACGCGAAGGAACGACTTGCGGGCCATGCTGACGGCTCGGGCCGCCACCTTCTGGGCTCCCGTGGCCGGCGTGGTGACGATCATCAGCTCGGCTCGGGGCAGCATGCGGGCCAGCCCCATCGCCACGTCGCCGGTGCCGGGCGGCATGTCGATCACCACGTACTCCAGGTCGTCGGCCCACGACACGTCTTCCAGGAAGTGCTGGACGGCCCGGTTCAGCATCAGGCCCCGCCACAGCAGGGCCGACTCCTCGTCCTCGACCAGGAATCCCATCGAGACGACATCGATGCGGCCCGGCCCGATCTCGATCGTGT
Organism: Acidimicrobiales bacterium; assembly: GCA_965262175.1. GTDB lineage: Bacteria > Actinomycetota > Acidimicrobiia > Acidimicrobiales > SZUA-35 > CADEDH01. The sequence continues at coordinate 1,926,321 of CBDHES010000002.1, forward strand.
TGGGGACGATCGTCGGCCGCTCACCCTCGGCCGGGGCCTCGGCCTGGAGGCGACCCTCCAGCCCCAACATGCGGGGGACGGAGAACCCCCAGATGTCGGCATCGATCACCCCGACGGCGAACCCCCGGCGGGCCAGGGCCACGGCGAGGTTGACCGTCACCGATGACTTCCCCACCCCACCCTTGCCCGAGGCGATGGCCAGCACCTTGGCGGTGGCCGGGATGGCGGTCTCGGTCGCCCGGTCAGCGGCGTTGCGCCGGGCGACGGCCATCGTGGCCGACTTCTCCTCCGGCGTCAGCTCGGTCCAGTCGATCTTGACCGACGTCACCCCGGGGAGGGACTCGATGCGGGCCCGGGTGTCGCGCTGGATCTGGGCCCGGAGGGGACAGCCGGCGGTCGTGAGGGCGATCTTGACGACCACGCCCCCGTCGGGATCGACCGTGGCACCCTTGGCCATGCCGAGCTCCACGATGTTGGAGCCCAGCTCAGGGTCGATCACCCCCTGCAGCACGGCCATGATCTCCTCTGGCGCCACAGGGGTTTCCATGGCTCCAGGGTAGAAGTCTCCGATAGACTAGAGATACCCAGGAGGTAATCGTGATCACTGTCACAGAATCGGCGGCAACCAAGGTCCGGGAGCTCCTCGACCAAGAAGACGACGCCTCGCTGGCGCTTCGGGTCGCAGTCCGCCCCGGCGGCTGCTCGGGCTTCAGCTATGAGATGTTCTTCGATGGTGAGGTCGGGTCCGACGATCAGGCCGTCACCTACGGCGACGTCCAGGTCGTGGTCGACCCGACCAGCGCCCAGCTGCTCGTCGGCGCGACGCTCGACTACAAGGACGGGCTGCAGCAGACCGGGTTCTCGATCGACAACCCCAACGCTCAGCGCACCTGCGGCTGCGGCCAGTCGTTCTCCTAGCCCGTCCATCCGGTCGGGCTCAGCCGCACCCCACGAGGCCCAGCCCGACCACCACGTGGTAGATCCCGGCGGCGACCGCCGCCGCTGCTATCGCGCCTCCGATCACCAGCCGGTTTTCTGCCTGGCCGCTGACGGCGGCCTTCCCGCCGAACACGATTGCGGCGATCCCCAGCCCCAGCTTCACGACGTCGAACGACGTACAGCTCGTGACCACCCCGTTGACCGTGGTCTGCGACGTGAAGGCGAAGCTCAGCACGAACCCCAACGCCGCGCAGACGAGGGCGGTGACGCCCCCATCGGGGAGCCCCCGTCGGGGTTCTGACCTCGCACGATCCACCATGGATCGTCACGCTACGACACCGGAAGCCTCGGGCGCGTTCGGCCCTGGTGGGCCGTTCGTCGCGCCGTCAGCCTCGATCGCCCACTCGGATGGCCCCTACCTGGTGTGGTCCGGCATACCGGGTATCCCTAAAGTGCGTAATTGACACCTGGTTCGATTCGAATACCGTAAGGGCGAGGCGAACGACGCCTCTTCCCACCGGACTGGAGTCACCAATGACCACATCGGCCACCCCAGGGCAACTCGCCCGCTCGCTCTTCGACGCCGTCTTCCATCGGTTCGACGCCGAGGCCGCGGCCCAACTCCTCGACCCCGACTACATCCAGCACAACCCCACGATCCCGACCGGTGCAGCTCCCCTGCTCGGGCTGCTCCCCGCCCTCGAGGAGAGCGGCATCAGCGCCACCACCCACCGGATGATCGCCGAGGGCGACCTGGTCGTACTCCACAACACCTACAACAACGCCCAGCTCCTGGGCGGCGAGACCATGGTGGCCTTCGACGTGCTCCGGGCCGATGGCGACAAGCTCGTCGAACACTGGGACAGCCTCCAGGCCCCACCGGCTCAGACCGCATCCGGACGATCGATGACCGACGGCCCGACCGAGCCCACCGACCACCACAAAACCGCCGACAACAAGGCGCTGGTGCAGTCGTTCATCGACGAGGTCTTCCTCGGGGGTGCCGTCGAGAAGGCCGGCGAGTTCATCGTGGCCGAACCCGGCGCCTACCACCAGCACAACCCGTTGGTGGCCGACGGCCTCGACGGATTGACCGAGGGCTTTGCCGCCCTCGCTGCGTCCGGCCACCCCATGACCTTCACCAAGCTCCACCGGATCGTGGCCGAAGGCAACTTCGTCTTCACCATGACCGAAGGACAACTCGGTGACACCCCCACCGCCTTCTTCGACCTCTGGCGGGTGGCCGACGGTCGCATCGTCGAACACTGGGACACCGTCCAGGCCATCCCCGACGAGATGGCCCACGACAACGGCATGTTCTGAACGGCCCGTTGGCGACGTGGGGCGCAAGGGCTTCGCCAGCCTTGCGCCCCACGGTTGGGCTCGCACTGCGGCGCACCTGGTGCAGACTGGATACCAAGGAGTAGCTTCGTGGTCGTCAGTCCACCGAGGAGGACCCCCGTGCTGCCGATCACCGTTGCCGACAAGGTCGAAGCCGCCCGCTGTCCGATCCGGACCGTGCTGTCGAAAGCCACCGGCAAGTGGCAGATCCTGATCCTGCTGGCCCTGGAGGATGGCCCGCTCCGCTTTGGGCAGGTGAAGCGGACCCTCGGCGACATCACCCAGCGGGTCCTCACCGAGAACCTCCGCTCGCTCGAACGCGACGGCTACCTCACCCGGACCGTGGAGCCCGGCCCCCCGATCGCGGTGTTCTACGAACTCACCCCGATCGGCCACTCCTTCGTCGAGGTGCTCCGTCCGGTCGCCCTCTGGTCCTCGGGCAATCTCGAGCAGGTCAAAGCTGCCCGGGCCCGCTTCGACGGCGAATCACCAGACTGCGACGAGTAGCCGGCTGCGGCCGCCGCCACCGCCCCGATCGCGTGCCTGACTACCGGATGAGCGGTGGGAACCCGTTCCGGGGCTCGGGGGCGTTGCGGGCGCAGCACACGTCGCGGGCCGCGACGACCGCCGCGTCGAGGATCTCGGCCCGAGATCGGGGATGGGCCGTTCCGTCGTCGTCGATGAGCCAGAACCGGAAGCCCCGGTCGGCCAGCAGGTCGAGGAGCCGGCCGGCCTCGTTGGCCTCACGGTCCCACGGCCGATAGCTGACCTCGATGACGGCCACCAGATCGGGGCTTCGGGCCAGGGTCTCGTCGGCCCCCTCGATCACCAGCGCCTCGGCGCCCTCGGCGTCCATCTTGAGGAAGTCGACCGGCCGTCCGGCCAGCGCCTCGTCGAGCGTGGTCGTCGGGACCTCGATCTCGGTGACCTCGATCGGGAGGACCGGGTCGACCGGCGGGTAGAACCCGGAGCCGGCATGCCAGTCGCCGGTCAGGTGGAACGACGCCGTCCCGATGCGGTCCGAGACCGCCACCTGGTGCAGCGTGGTCCGATTCCACATGCCGTTGGTCTCGATCGTCCGGTGGAGCAGAGAGAAGTAGCGGGGCGCCGGCTCGAAGGCGATGACCGACCCGTCGTCGCCGACGAGGCACGCCGCCTGGAGGGCGTAGTAGCCGTAGCTGGCGCCGACCTCCACGTAGCACCCCGCCTCGGGAACGTACGTCTGGAGGAACCGCGTGGTGCCCGGCTCCCAGGTCCCGGTGGTGAGGATCCTCGGGCACAGGGTCCGATCGTCGGCGTCGAGGTAGATCCACCGGTCGAAGTGGGTGGGCGCCAGGACGGCCTGTCGCCCGACGAAGCACGGCGAGCGATGGTCGACCTGGAGCAGGGCCTCGAGCTGGGCGCCGAGCCCATCCAGCTTGGCGTTGAGGTCCTGGACCTCGGCGCGGAGCTGGCTCACATCGTCATGAGGGGCGCGCGAAACGAACGGGTTGCGGCGGGTGGAAACCATGGACCGCGAGCCTAGGCGGGCGGCGCCGCCGGGCGGCTCCGATCAGACGGTGAGGACCGTCTTGGCGTTCTCGATGTACTGCCCCTGGCCCGGCGCGATCGACTTGATCCTGAACGACTTGACCTTGGCCGGCAGGTCGTCGGGCACGCCCTCGTGGCAGTGGTCGCCGCTCAGCAGGGTCCGCTCCTGCTCCAGGACGAACGAGAACCGACCATCCGACCCGTCGGTGACGGCGACCGCGGTGATCCGGAACTCGGTGGCGTCGATCTTGAAGCCATCGCCCAGCACCTCGTCGGCGCCGTCGAAACCGGCCGGCGCCAGCAGCTCGGCCCCGGTCCGCTCCTTGAGCTGCATCGCCCCCGCCGAGTACCGCTCGGCGGTGTCGGTCAGCACGATCCACCGGATCCGATCACCGCCACAGCCGCACAGGACGTCGAGATGGCCGTCGTCGAGGGGACCGGGATCGATGATGACGATCTCGTCGATCCCCACCAGGTAGGTGTTCAGGCCCGGATCGCCGTTCGCGTCGGCCGAGGCGATCCGGCGGACCAGCGGGCTCAGGGCCCGTGCCACGCCGGGGGTGATCGGGGGAAGAGGTGCAGCTTCTTCGGTCATCGGTGCGATGATCTCCTGCTCGGGTGAATCAGCTCAGCTCTGGCGGAGCCGACTGTGGTGTGTCCTCACTGACGACGTCCACATCGACGACATCGACTCGAGACGAGCCATGCCACCCGACTGGGACGAACTGGGCGATGCGGACCCGGGCGGAACGCCCGATCGCAGCCCGAATCGGCGGAAGGAGAAGAAGCAGGCCGGCGAACCCGGTGATCAGCCCGGGCACCACGAGCAGGAGACCGCCCAGGGCGACGATCGCCCGGTCGATACCTCGGCCTCGATCCCCGACCCGGGCCCCGGCCATCGACCCCAGGTCGGTGGCAACGAGGTCCCGCCCGCTCACGACGAGTGCGGAGATCTGACGACGGATGATCCAGGCCCCGACGGCCGAGGCCAGCAGCGACCCGACGAGCACCGCGACGACACCGAACCAGCCGACGGCGAGACCGAACACGAAGATCTCAGCCACCACCAGCGCAAAGACGACGACAGCACCGCGTGAGAACATCTGATTGAATAGTCTACCGCCCGAGCGCTCGGCGCCGACTTGGAACCGTTCCGGGCGCCGACGGCCGGGGGTGGCCGGGGCCGCTGCGAAGTAGGGTGCGAGGGGTGGAGCGCCCCCCATCGGTGGATCAGTTGGCCCGGAGTCTGGCCCCCATTGGCCTCCCCCATCCCCTGCTGGTGGAGGTGGCCCGGGAGGCGATCGCCACCGACGCCGTCGATCGGGCCGAAGAGCTGGCCCGCCTGAGGAGCCGGCGGCTGTTGACCCCGGTGATCAACGCCACCGGCGTCCTGCTCCACACCAACCTCGGCCGGGCGCCCGTCGCCCACCGAACCGAGGCCGCCTACGCCAACCTGGAGCTCGACCTCGAGACCGGCAAGCGGGGGAGCCGCCAGGCCGCCGTCGGCGAGCTGATCGCCACCGCCGCTGGGGCCGAGGCGGCCATCGTGGTGAACAACTGCGCCAGCGCCGTGCTCCTGACCCTGGCTGCGCTGGCTCCCCGAGGAGGGGTGGCGGTGAGCCGGGGCGAGCTGGTGGAGATCGGCGGGGCGTTCCGGGTCCCCGATGTGATGGCCTCGTCGGGGGCCGAGCTGATCGAGGTCGGGACGACCAACCGGACCCGCCTCGCCGACTACCGGGGCGCGGTCGCCGACCGGGGAGCGACGACGGTGCTCAAGGTCCATCAGTCGAACTACAAGATCATCGGGTTCGTCGAGGAGACCAGCGTGACCCAGCTGGCGACGCTCGACGTCGACGTCGTGGCCGACATCGGGTCGGGCCTCCTCGACGCCACCTGCCCATGGTTGAACGGGCCGCCACCGCCCTGGCTCGAGGGGGAGCCCGCCGCCCGCCAGACGTTGGCCGCCGGAGCCGACCTGGTGACCTTCAGCGGCGACAAACTGTTCGGCGGACCCCAGGCGGGGATCATCGCCGGCCGCAAGGACCTGGTGACCGCCTGCTCCCGGCACCCGCTGGCCCGGGCGGTTCGACCGGGCAGCCTCGTCCTGTCGGCCCTCCAGGCGACGACGCTCGCCTACCTGGCCCGCGACGGCGACGCCATTCCGTTCTGGCGCATGGCCAGCATCCAGAACCGGGAGCTGGCCCGTCGGGCGGCTGCGATCGCGGCCGAGGTCCCCGCCGCGACCGCCGTGGAGACCGAGGCGGTCCCCGGTGGTGGCACGCTCCCCACCGTCACCATCCCCAGCTGCGGTCTGTCGGTGCCCGGGAACCGGACCACCGCCCTCCGAGCACGGGAACGACCGATCGTCGCCCGGGTCGAGGAATCCTCGACGATCCTCGACCTCCGAACCGTGGACCCCGCCGACGACGCCGAGCTGGTCACGGCCCTGACCGGTGACGACCGATGACGGTCATCGCCACCGCCGGCCACGTCGATCATGGCAAGTCGACCCTCATCCTCCGCCTCACCGGGACCGACCCCGACCGGTGGGACGAGGAGAAGGCCCGGGGCCTCACGATCGACCTGGGATTCGCCTCGATGGAGCTCCCGTCGGGCCAGGAACTGTCGTTCATCGACGTTCCGGGCCACATTCGCTTCATCCGTAACATGCTGGCCGGGGTCGGGGCGGTCGACGGGTGCCTGTTCGTCGTCGCCGCCACCGAGGGCTGGATGCCCCAGACCGAGGAGCACCTGCGGATCCTGTCGCTGCTCGGCATCGGCCGGGGGCTCGTCGTCCTGACCAAGATCGACCAGGTCGATGACGACCTCTACGCCCTGGCCGAGCTCGACGTCGAGGAGCACGTGGCCGGCACCTTCCTCGAAGAGGCGCCGGTGGTCGGGGTGTCGGCGATCGAGGGGACCGGCATCGACGAGCTCCGGGCCGCCCTCGACGACCTGCTCGCCGACCTCCCAACCCGGGATCGGGCCGCCGCCCCCCGGCTCTGGGTCGACCGGGTCTTCGCTCCCCCGGGGGCTGGGACGGTGGTGACGGGCACGATCGCCGGGGGCACGCTGGCGGTGGGGGACGACGTGGCCATCGTGCCCGGCGACGGCTCGGCCCGGGTCCGGAGCCTCCAGAGCCACCACCGGACGCTGGATCGGATCGAGGCGGGGAACCGGGCGGCGGTCAACCTGACCGGCGTCAGCCACAACCAGCTCGGCCGGGGCCACGTGGTGGTCCGATCCGGCGACTGGCACCACGCCTCGATCGTCGACGCCGAGCTGACCGTCCTGGCCGCCCTCGACCATTCGGTCTCCCGCCGGGGGGCGTACCTCGCCTACGTCGGCTCGGCGGAGCTCCCGACCAAGGTCCGGGTCATCGGCCAGGCCGAGATCGAGCCGGGCGACACCGCCCCGGTCCGGCTCTACCTCCCGACCCCCCTGCCCCTCCTGCCCGGAGACCGCTACGTGCTGCGGGAGAGCGGCCGGGACGAGACGGTCGGCGGGGGCGAGATCCTCGACGTCGACCCGATCCTCCCCGCATCGCGGGCGACCCCCGACCGGTCGGTCGATCGGGTCATCGCCGAGCGGGGGTGGGTGACGGTCGACGCCCTCCGACGGCTGACCGGGATCGAACGGGAGCCGACGGTCGACCGCTGGGTCGTGGCCGCCGACGCCCTGACCACGACGGTGGCCGACGTGCGGGACCGGATCGCCGAAGCGGGCCCGTTGGGGCTCGATCTCGCGTCGCTGACCGACCAGCAGCGGGCCGTCGTCGACCTCATCGACGAGGCCACCGTGTCGGCCGGTCGGGCGACGCTCGGCGAGGTGGCCGATCCACTCGCCGACCATCCGTGGGTCTCGGCGCTCGAAGCGGCGCCGTTCGCCCCCCCGGGGCCGGACGGCGTCGATCGGGCCGAGGTCCGGGAGCTCGTGCGGCGGGGAACGGTCGTGGAGTCCGACGGGGTCTACTTCGGCGCCGAGGCGATCGCCGCCGCATCGGAGCGTGTGGCCGCCCTCCTCGCCGACAATCCCGACGGGTTCACCGTCGCCGAGGCCCGGGACGTCTTGGCCACGACCCGCAAGTTCGTCCTCCCCCTGCTGTCCCACCTCGACCGGACCGGGGTCACCCGACGGCGGGACGACGTCCGTATCGGCGGTCCCCGCCTGCCGACGGTGGCCTAGCGACCGATCGGCGGGTCAGGAGCGGGTCGCTGCGCCGTTGGCCTCGACCGGTTCACCAACCGCCGACGACCCGGCGCTCACCCTCGGTGAGGCCGCCCCAGATGCCGTGCTGCTCCCGGATCTCGATGGCGTAGTTCCGGCACTCCGTCTGAACGGGGCAGGTCTGGCAGATCTCCTTCGCCCGACGCTCCCGGGCCCGCTTCTCCGAGCGCCGCTCGAGCTGTGGTGGCGGGAAGAAGATCGCCTGGTTGGGGCCCCGGCACGCCGCCCGGTGCTGCCACAGAAGGTCGACCTGCTGAACGCTCATGATCCCTGGACGCACATGCTCGAAGTACCCCCTTGCTCGGACACGAACAATATGTCGGCCCGACTACCGAGACAAGGGGTTGGATCATCGCCGTTGTCGATAGTCCTTCGCCCCGCCTTCTTCGGGCTCGATCTCCAGGACGAGCCGTTCCAAACCGACCACTCGGACCGGTTCACCGGCCTTGACCGGGGTGGCCCGATTGGTCGTCGCTCGCCACGACACGTCACGGATCCGGACGACGCCCTCGGGTGAGACGTCGGTGACCGCCTCCCCCATCTCGCCGATCATCCACTTCCGGCCGATGGTGGGGGTCGAGAACCGGGTCCGGACCATGGAGGGCATGCCGCCGTAGGCGTAGAGCACGGCACCGACGATGCCGGCGATGATCGTCACCCACGACATCGAGACGCCGTCGTACAGGGTGAAGGTCCCGATGACGAAGGCGATCAACCCGCCGACGGTGTAGTACCGGGGCACGTTGGTCTGGATGTCGACCGTCAGCATCAACATGGCGACGATGATGAGGGCGATCGCCCACCACCGGGTGGGGAGCACGGCCAGGCCGTAGCACCCGAGGGCCAGCAGGCCGGCGCCGATCACCCCGGCCACGCCGATCCCCGCGGTGTACAGCTCGAAGACCAGCAGCGCCAGCCCGAGGGCGAACAGCAGGTAGGCGACCTCGGGGCTGGCCACGGTGTGGAACAGCTGGGAGACCAGCGGCAATCCCGAGAGGAGGTTCTGGGTGGTCGAGATCGTCCGGATCCCGCCCGACGGGTCGCCGCCGTCGCCGCCGGCGACCGCGTCCGCATCGAGGCACCGCTCGACCTCGTAGCCGGGGATCAGGGTCAGGAACGAGCCGATGGTGCTGACGTCGCTGAGGGGCCCCGGGGAGATCCCCAACTGGACCGCCTCGTCGGCGCTGATCGTCGTCGTCTCCAGACGATCGGTGGCGTCACCGAACGCCGGCGGGAACGTCGCCGGCAGGCGGGCCGGGCCGGTGTCGCCGATCCGGGAGCCGGCCGACACGCCCACCAGGTCGGCCACCCCGAGCAGCTCGGCGGCGCCGCCTCGGGCGACCGCCCCGCTCTGCCCGACCCAGATCACGATCTGGGTCGTCGACTCGGCGAGGGCCGTGGCCAGCGAGAGGTAGTCGTCGTCGTCGAGGACCGATCCGTTGCTGTCGAGCCACAGTACGAGCGCCAGCGCGCCCTGCCGCTCGGCCCGATCGATCTCCTCCAGGAGGTACGAACGGACGATCGGGTCGATCAGGCCCGAGACCTTGGCCACGTGGACCTCGGTGTCGGACGCGGCGATCGATCCCAGATCGGCGGGGCACGGCTCCAGCTCGCCGGAGTCGGCCGGCGCGGTCCCGGTCGTGGCGTCGGCCCCAGCGGGGGCGGGTGTCGCCCCGATGGCCACCATCGCCAGCGGGGCGGCCAGCACCAGCGCACCGGCCAGGACCAGAACGGCCCGAGCTAGCCTCGGTCCGAGTGGCTGTTGCTGACTTCTTCGCTGCATCGAGGGTCCTCATCGTCGCCGGCAAGGGCGGTGTCGGAAAGACAACGGTAGGGGCTGCGCTGGGCGTCGCGGCGACCCGGGTGGGGGTGGATGTCCTGCTGGTCGAGCTGGAGGGAACCAGCACCCTGGTCGCTCCCCTGGGGGCGCCCCCGCTCGACTACGAGATCGCCCCGGTGGTCCTCGACAGCCGTCTGCCGGACCCCGGATCGGGCCGACTCCTGGGGTGCAAGCTGACCCCGGAGGCGGCGCTGGCCGACTACCTCGACCACAGCGGCTTGTCGCCGGTGAGCCGCCGCTTGGCATCGAGCGGGGCGGTGGAGGTGGTGGCGGCCGCCGCCCCCGGCATCCGCGACCTGCTGATGCTGGGCAAGATCCGCCAGTTGGCCGAGCGGGACATCGCCGACCTGATCGTCGTCGACGCCCCCGCGGCCGGCCACGCCATCACGTTCCTCCAGGCTCCGACGGCGATGGCGGCCACCGCCGCCTCGGGCCCGGTCCGCCACCAGGCCGATCTGGCGAAGGAGATGTTCGCCGACGAGCGCCGGTGCCAGGTCGTGCTCGTCACGCTGCCGGAGGAGACGCCGGTCAACGAGGTGGTCGAGACGGCCTACGCCCTCGAGGACCTGGTCGACGTGAAGCTCGGGCCGGTCGTCGTCAACGGGTCGTGGCCGTCGATCCCGGGGTTGGCCGACGCCCTCGCCGCCGCGCCCGATCCCGACGACGCCACCGCGGCTCGGTATCGGCTCGACCGGATCGAGGCCCAGTCGGCCCAGATCGAGCGGCTGCGGTCCGAGCTGCCGCTCCCGATCGTCGAACTTCCCTACCTGTTCACCGCCGGGCTCGACGGTCCCGCCATCGGCACCCTGGCCGACGCCCTCGCCGCCGGCCTCGAACCGTTGGCGGTCGGGGGTGGGGCGTGACCGCACCCGATCCCCGCGTCCGGATCTTCCTCGGACCCGGCGGGGTCGGGAAGACGACGGTTGCCGCCGCGGCCGGCATCGGAGTCGCCCGCCGGGGTGGCTCGGCGATGGTCCTCACCGTCGACCCGGCCCGCCGGCTGGCCGACACGTTGGGGACGGCGGCGAACGGCGTGGGAAACGAGCCCCGGCGAGTCGAGGGCCCGTGGTCCGGTCAGCTCTGGGCGGCGATGCTCGATCCGGCGGCGACACTGGAGGCCCTGGTCCGAACCCACGGCGGGGCCGACCAGGCCGAGCGGGTGGTCGACAACCGGTTGTTCGCCACCATCTCCCACTCGTTGACCGGCCTCAACGAGTACATGGCGGCCGAGCGGCTCCACGAGCTCCACCGAGACGACCGGTTCGACCAGATCATCGTCGACACCCCGCCGTCCCGCCATGCCGTCGACTTCCTCGACAGTCCCGACCGCGTGCGGGCGTTCCTCGACAATCCCTTCTACCGTCGGGTGCTGGCACCCCGCCGCGGCCTGGGGCGCTCGGTCAACCTGGCGGCCCAGATGCTCGTCCGCCGGACGGCCCGCCTCGTCGGAGCCGACCTCCTCGACGACGTGATCCGGCTCTTCGCCGACCTCGACGGCCTCGACACCGGGTTCCACGAGCGGGCGATCGAGACGTCGGCACTCCTCGACGGGCCGGACTGCGCCTACACCCTCGTGACCAGCGCCCGCCGCCAGCCGATGGCCGAAGCCCGCTGGATCCGGGACCGGCTGGCCGAGCGCGACAAGCCGATCGCCACCTACGTCGTCAACCGGCTCACGCCGAGCTTCGGGCCCCTCGACACCGGGGCCCCGGATGCGGACGGTCCGGTCGACGTCATCGATCCGCTTGGCGACAACCGTCGGCAGCTGGCCGCGCTGGTGGCCCAGGAGCGGGCCTTGGTGGCCGAGTTGACGGGCGATCCCGATGGAGCGACGGTCGTCGGCGTCGACGAACGGGTGGTGCCGCCCCGGACCCTCGACGAGTTGGTCGAGTTGGCGGCCGAGCTTCAGCCCTCGGCGGCCGCCTGAGACCCACCGGCCTCCTCGATCAACGCTTCCTCGGCCTCCTCGATCGACTCGGTGACCGGAACGATGCGGTCGAATCCGGTGGTGTGGAGGAGTCGGGTCAGCGCCGGGCGAGAGCAGGCGACCGCCACCGCCCCGTCGGCCTCCCGGGCCTTGCGGATGCCCCCGATCAGCGCCCCCAGACCGGCCGAGTCCATGAAGGGGACCTCGGACAGATCGATCAGCAACCGGTTCTCCCCGGCCAGGCGAGCCAACGCTTCCCGGAAGGTGCCAACCGTGTAGGCGTCGAGCTCTCCCGACGGGCGGCACAGGGTGTAGGAGTCGGTCTCTTCGATGTGTATCTCGAGCAACGGTCTGTCCTTCTCGTGGCTTCGAGGGCAGGCCCCGCTAGCTGGGCCGCATGGTAGCGGCCGGGAGCGGGTGAGGTGGCCCGGCCGGATAGCCTCACCGGGGTGACGACCGTCCTCCTCGCGACCGATTCCGACGATCTGTTCACCGATGTCGATGCGGCCCTGGCGACGGCCGACACCGACGTCTTCCGGGTCAAGGCGGGGGCCGACGTGCTCCCGGCAGCCCAGCAGCTGGCCCCTGACCTGGTCATCCTCGACCTCCAGATCGGCAACATGGGTGGCATGGCGGCCAGCCTCGCCCTCAAGCAGGAGCAGACCGTCGGCCGGCTCCGGGAGTTCCCGGTGGCCCTGCTGCTCGATCGGGCGGTCGACGTGTTCCTCGCCGAGCAGTCGTCGGCCGACGGCTGGCTGATCAAGCCCCTCGACTCGCTCCGCCTCCGCCGGCTGGCCACGACGCTGCTGGCCGGAAACACCGTGTTCGAGCACGCCACGCCCTGATACCCTGGTCGCCCTGACCACGGGTTGTGGCGCAGGTTGGTAGCGCGCCTCGTTCGGGACGAGGAGGTCGGGAGTTCAAATCTCCCCAACCCGACAACAACGGCGAGCGGGGGGCCATGAGCGGGACGGTCTTGTACGAGCGCGACGGGCACGTCGCCACGATCACCTACAACCGCCCCGAGGCGATGAACGCCGTCAACGGTGAGCTCCGACGAGACCTCAACGCCGCCTGGGAGCAGCTCCGAACCGACGACGACGCCTGGGTCGCCATCGTCACCGGGGCCGGCAAGGCCTTCTGCGCCGGGGCCGACCTGAAGGACCCGGGCTCGTCGGTCGGCAACGACGACCACTCCTTCTGGGAGGTTCCGTCGTTCACGTCGCTGGAGAGCGGCAAGGAGATCTGGAAGCCGATCATCGCCGCGGTGAACGGCTACGCCCTCGGGTTCGGGTTGACGCTCGTCTCGGCCTGCGACTTCGTGATCGCCAGCGAGCGGGCCTCGTTCGGTTTTCCCGAGGTCCAGCTCGGCGTGCCGACCGTCCAGGGGTCGGTCCGGATGCCGAAGATGATCGGCTGGCAGAACGCCATGGAGCTGTTGCTCCTCGGCGACCGGGTCGACGCCGAGCGAGCACGGGAGATGGGGCTGGTGATGAAGGTCGTCCCCCACGACGACCTCCTCGACGAGGCCCGGGCGCTGGCCGACCGGCTCGTCACCAACGCGGCGCCGCTGGCCGTCCGGGCCACCAAGGAGATCGCCCGTCGGGGCCAGGAGATGGGCTTCGTGGAGGCGATCCGGTTCGGCGAGACGATGCGAAAGGTGGCCGGTGCCACCGACGACGCCGCCGCCTTCCGCGAGGCGGCGGCCCGAGGTGAGCGCCCGGTGTGGCGGGGCCAGTAGCTCAGCGGGTCTGGTACCACCAGTAGAGGGCGTCGGCCAGCGACCAGGTCGAGCGGGCCTGGTCCCAGGCATCGACGTCGGCCGGGCTCGGGGCCGTGCCCTGGTGGACCATGATCAGGGCGACCAGCTCGCTCCGCCGCGCGGTGAGGGCCTGCAGTTCGTCGGACTCGGTGAAGTACACCACGATCGTGCCCCTCCCGACCCGACCCGCCTCGAGCTCGGCGAGCCAGTAGTCCCGTCCGGCCGGATCGGGGGACCGGCCCAACACGTCGACGTAGAGCCGATCGAGGAAGACCCCGAAATCGACCCCGCCGTATCGCAGCTGGAACTCCTCGGACTCGGCGAACCAGTCGGCGATGTCCTCCAGGTCGTGGCCCTCGGACCGCTCGGCCATCCAGTACCCGAGGCCGTCCCCGTCGGGGTAGCGGCCGAAGAAGGCCAGGTAGAGCCGATCGATCGCCGGGGCTGCGCCGGAGCCGTCGAGGACCGAGGCGAGGGCGGCCCACACCCCGGCCGATGCGGCCTCGGCGTCGAACGCCGACCGCTCGGCGGCGGTGGGGTAGCGGCCGCGGACCCGGTACCAGACATGGTCGGCGAAGCCCGCCTCCCCCGGAGCGGCGACCGGTGGTGGCGAGGTACGGCCGGCGGTCCCGTCGAGCACCCGCTGGCGGGCCTGATCGACGCTGGGGGTCGGGTTGACCGGGGTGGTGTCGTCACCCGCCGGTCGGTGGACCTCGAAGTGGAGGTGGGCTCGGGTCGACTCGGCGTTGCCCCCGTCGCCCATGTAGCCGATGACCTCGCCCTCGGTCACCGGTGTCCCCCGTCGGAGATCGCCGTCGCTCTCCACGGCGTCGCACAGCCGGGGGGAGAACACCTGGGTGCAGGTCGCGGCGCCGTCATCGGTTCCCGGCGTGTCGTTGTTGAGGTGGATGTAGACGTACTCCCACCCGTCGTCGTCCTGGATCCGGATGATGCTGCCCCGGGCGTTGTCGAGCCGGCCCCAGGTGACGACGCCACTGCGGGCGGCGACGAGGGGGATCATCTTCTCCCCCATCATGTCGACGCCGATGTGGCTCCGACCACCACCCCGGGGTGCGCCGAAGGTGTCGGTCCAGTAGACGTCGTCGACACGGTCGGGAGCGATCGGGAGGGTGATGGCCCGGAGCTCGACCGCTTCGGACGCGGTGATCGGTGGTGCGGCGAACGTGGCGGTCAACACCACCACGGCGACCGAGAGCGCCAGTCCGGCGGGACGGAAAAGGCGAGAAGGCATACGGCGACTCCTTGAGCGGATCCGCGCATCGCGAACCCTCAACATCGACCGGCGGGCAGGTCGAACTTGAGCCAACTTCTGCGGCTGGGTTTGGGCGGGAAACGATGATGATAAAGCGACAGGCCCGACTCTCCATGGGTCCGTTCGATTTTCTACGATCGAGGTGATGATCGCTGACACGGTGACGACCATTCGACGGGCAGGAAATCGGCGGATGCGGAGCGTGATAGCGGGCGATGAGCGCCTCACCGAGACCGAGCTGGCATCGACCGACGATCACGGCCTGTTCGGCCCGGCCAGCGTGGTGTGGCGGGTCCATGGCGAATCGTCGATGCTCATCGGTGGCCTGCGGGCGCTCCTGCTCCAGACCCTCCATCCCCTGGCGATGGCCGGCGTGGCCGATCACTCCGACTACGCGACCGACCCCTGGGGCCGCCTCCACCGCACCGGGCGGTTCATCGGTGCCACCACGTTCGGGACGACGGCCACCGCCGAGCGATCGATCGCCATGGTCCGAACCATCCACGATCGGGTCGTCGGGACCGCCCCCGACGGCCGGCCGTACTCGGCCAACGACCCTCACCTCCTGCGGTGGGTCCACGTGACCGAGGTCGACAGCTTCCTCGCCGCCTACGACCGGTACGCCGAGGGCCGCCTGACCGACGCCGAGCGGGACCGGTACGTGGCCGAGATGGCCGAGATCGCCGTCCGGCTGGGAGCGACCGACGTACCGACCTCGACCCGGGACCTGGCCGAGGTCATCGACGGGTACCGGGCCGAGTGTGAGGTGGGCCAGCAGGCCCGCGACGCCGTCCGGTTCCTCATCGCCCCACCCGGGGTGCCCCTCGTGATGCGAGGGGCCTACGGCGTCATCGGGGCCGGCGCGATCGGCATGCTCCCCACCTGGGCCCGATCGATGCTCCGTCTCCCCCTGCCACCGCTGGCCGACCCGATCGCCATCCGGCCGGCCGCCACCGTGCTGACCCGCACCATCGGCTGGCTCCTGGCCGAGGACGCCACCATCGATCGGACCGAGGTTCGGGCCGCCGGAGGGTAGCCTCTCGGGCATGGAGCTCGGCGCCTTCCAGGACCTGATGGAGGAGCTGTACGGCGAGGCCGACCGTGCCCGGGGGATTCCCCCGACGGTGGCGTGGTTGTGCGAGGAGCTCGGCGAGTTGGCTCAGGCGGTCCGCAAGGGCACCCCGGCCGAGCAGCTCCACGAGTTGGGCGATGTCCTGGCGTGGTTGGCGTCGCTGGCCAACCAGCTCGACCTGTCGCTCGAGGACGCGGCCCGTCGCTACGTCACCGACCCGCCGGCCCCCTGAACGGCCGCGCCGAGCTACCGGAGCAGCTCGGCGATCTGGATGGCGTTGAGGGCCGCGCCCTTCCGGAGGTTGTCGCCGCTGACGAACAGGGCCAAGCCGTTGTCGACCGTCTCGTCGGCCCGGATCCGACCGACGAGAGAGTCGTCGATACCGGCCGACTTGAGCGGGGTCGGCACGTCGTCGAGGACCACGCCGGGGGCCGTGGCCAGCAGTTCGGTGGCCCGTTCGGGGGTGATCGGCCGCTCGAAGCGGGCGTTGATGGCCAGGGAGTGGCCGGTGAACACCGGGACCCGAACGCACACCGCCGAGACCGCGAGATCGTCGATTCCCAGGATCTTGCGGCTCTCGAACCGGAGCTTCTGCTCCTCATTGGTCTCGGCCAGCCCGTCGTCGACCGCCGACCCGCACCACGGAAGGGCGTTGTAGGCCACCGGCTCGACGAACGTCGACGGCGAACCGAGATCGATCGACGCCCCGTCGTGGGTCAGGTCCCGGGCGTCGCCCCCCTTGGCGACCTGGTCGGCCAGCTCCTCGACCCCGGCCAACCCCGACCCCGACGCGGCCTGGTAGGTCGAGGCGACCATGGCGACCAGCCCCGCTTCGAGGTGGAGCGGCTTCAGGGCCGGCATGGCGACCATCGTGGTGCAGTTGGGGTTGGCGATGATGCCCTTGGGTCGGTTGGCGGCCGCCTCGTCGTTCACGTCGGCCACGACGAGGGGGACCTCGGGGTCCATCCGCCACGCCGAGGAGTTGTCGATCACGACCGGGCCGGCGGCGGCCACGGTCGGGGCGAGCGCCTTGGAGGTCGACCCACCGGCCGAGAACAGGGCGATGTCGAGGCCCCGGTAGTCGGCGGTCGAGGCATCCTCGACGGTGATCTCGGTCCCCTTCCAGGGGAGGGTCCGACCGGCCGACCGGGCCGAAGCGAACAGCCGGAGCTCTTCGACCGGGAAGGCCCGCTCGTCGAGCAGCCGCCGCATGACCGAGCCGACCTGTCCGGTGGCTCCTACGATTCCAACGCGCATGACCTCAACGGTAGGCGATCGACGCCCCGCTGGCGCCAGCGATTTCGGTTCCAGCCACCCGCCCGGCGGCTCGCTCAGGGAGCGTCGAGGCCGAAGGCGGTGTGGAGGTGCTGGACCGCCTCCTCGGCAGCGTCCGACGCCACCACGCAACTGACCCGGATGGCCGACGTCGAGATCATCTCGATGTTGATGGCGTGGGCTGCCAGGGTCTCGAACATGGTGGCCGCCACCCCGGGGTTGGACTTCATGCCGGCCCCGATCACCGAGACCCGACCGATCGAGTCGTCGGTGGTGACCGCCTTGGCCCCCAACTTCTCAACGATCCCGCCTTCGAGGATCGACCGGGCGGTGGCCAGGTCGTCGGTGGGGACGGTGAAGGAGATGTCGGTCCGGCCGTTCTCCGACACGTTCTGGACGATCATGTCGACGTTGATGTTGCCGTCGGCCAGGGACCGGAACAGCGTGCCCGACACGCCGGGACGGTCCTCGACGTCGAGGACCGTGACCTTGGCCTCGGACAGGTCGTGGGTCACGGCACGGATGATCGGTTGCTCCATCGCGGACTCCTCCTCGACGACGTAGGTTCCCGGCTCCCAGGTGAACGCCGAGCGGACGTGGAGCGGCACGCCGTGGTTGTGGGCGAACTCCACCGATCGCATCGCCGGCTTCGGGCACCCGGTGGCCGTCATCTCCAGCAGCTCGTCGAACGTGATCGACGACATCTTCCGGGCGGCCGGAACCAGGCGGGGATCGGCGCTGAACACCCCCGACACGTCGGTGTAGAGCTCGCACATGTCGGCCCCCAGGACCTTGGTCAGGGCCACCGCCGTGGTGTCGCTCCCGCCCCGACCGAGGAACGTGACGTTCTTGTCGGTCGAGACGCCCTGGGACCCGGCCACGACCGGCACCCGGCCAGCCTCCAGGCACTCGACGACCCGACCGGGTGTGATCTCGAGGATCTTGGCGTTGCGGTGGTTGGTGTCGGTGATGAACCCGGCCTGGCTCCCGGTGAAGGAGTCGGCCGGCACCCCGAGGTCGGCCAGCGCCATGCACATCAGGGCGATCGCCTTGCGCTCGCCGGCGGTGATGAGCATGTCCATCTCTCGTCCGGGCCGCTCCCGGGCGACCCGATCGGCGAGGAGCAGCAACTCGTCGGTCTCCTTGCCCATCGCCGAGACCACCATCGCCACCTTGTTGCCTCGGCGTCGGCACCGGGCCACGTGGTCGGCCACCGCCCGCATCCGGTCGGGGTCGGCGACGGAGGTGCCGCCGTACTTCTGGACAACCGTCGCCGAGCGGGTGGCCGGGGCTCGATCGAGGGGGGATTTCTCAACGCCAGGCGCCACGGGTTGTCACGGTAGCTGGTTACCTTGGGCTTCCGTGGGTACCGAACGGAGAGCACGTCAGAAAGCGAATCGGGCCAAGAAGCTGGAGGAACAGCAGCAGGCCGATCGGCGCGACCAGGTCCGCCAGTACATCATCATCGGTGTGGTGGTCGCCCTCGGCATCGCCGGGCTCGTCGTGTTGTTGTCCCTCGGGGGCGACGACGACGAGGTCGCCACCGAGACCACCGAGGTGACGCTGGCCACGACGACCAGCACCGAGCCGCCGCTCGAATCGGCGATCTCGGCCCCGGATCCCGGCGGCGAGATCGACGGCACCCCCGAGTGCCCGCCGGAGGACGGCTCGGCCGAGCGGGTGACCGTGTTCGCCGAGGCGCCCCCGATGTGCATCGATCCCGAGGCCACCTACACCGCCGACATCGAGACCACGCTCGGCACGATCACCGTGGAGCTCGACGCCGCCGCCGCACCCAACACGGTCAACAACTTCGTCTTCCTCGCCCGCTACCGCTTCTACGAAGGGGTCCCGTTCCACCGGATCGTCCAGGACTTCGTGATCCAGGCCGGGTCGCCGGCCGAGCCGTTGGGGGCGACCGGCCCCGGCTACACCTTCGCCGATGAGCTGCCGGAGGATGGGGAGTACGAGGTCGGCTCGCTGGCCATGGCCAACAGCGGCCCCGACACCAACGGCAGCCAGTTCTTCATCCTCACCAGCGAGACCGGGGCCGCCAACCTGCCGGCCCAGTACTCGCTCTTCGGGTCGGTGACCGACGGGCTCGACGTCGCCCTCGACATCGAGGCGATCCCAACCGCCCCCAACGAGCAGCCCTCCGAGGAGATCTACATCGAGTCGATCACGATCACGGAGAGCTGAGGCCCTAACGTCGCGTTCATGGGTGGTCGTCACCGACGGTCGGAGCCGGTCCAGCCCCCGGCGAGCGATTGGACCTTCCCGTCGCCCGCCGACCTTCCGCCGGACGAGGACCTGGTGGCGACCGGGGCCGACCTGGAGCCGGGGACGCTGCTCGCCGCCTACGGCTCGGGCTACTTCCCGATGCCGGTCCGCCGGAACCAGATCGGCTGGTTCCATCCCGACCCCCGGGGCGTCCTGTGGCCCGACCGGCTCCGGGTCTCCCGGTCGCTTCGGCGGTCGCTCCGGCGCTACGAGGTGACGGTCGATGCGGCCTTCGACGAGGTGATCCGGGCCTGCGCCAACCCCGACCGCCCCCTCGGGTGGATCGACGGGGCCATCGTCGGGGCCTACACCCGGCTCCACCGTCTGGGCTGGGCCCACAGCGTCGAGGCGTGGGATGCCGACGGTCTGGCCGGCGGACTGTACGGGGTCTCGATCGGGGGGTTCTTCGCCGGCGAGTCGATGTTCCACCGCCGGACCGATGCCTCGAAGGTGGCGCTGTTCCACCTCGTCGACCTCCTCGCCGACCGGGCGGAGGTCGGGGCCCTGATCGACGTGCAGTGGCTGACCCCCCATCTCGAATCGCTCGGAGCGATCGAGATCCCCCGCCAACGGTACGTCGAGATCCTGCCGGCGGCCTTGGCCGCCGAGCGCCCGGGCGACCTGGCGGGTGGCACGGTCGTTCGCCCTCCACCGAGGTGATCAGCCACACTTGACGCTCGTGACGACGCGACCCCCCGACCGGCCGTGGATGATGAGGACCTACTCGGGTCACTCCACCGCCGAAGCCTCGAACGAGCTCTACCGGACGAACCTGGCCAAGGGCCAGACCGGGCTGTCGATCGCCTTCGACCTCCCGACCCAGACCGGCTACGACCCCGACCACCCCCTGGCCGGCGGGGAGGTGGGCAAGGTCGGGGTGCCGGTCGTCCACCGGGGTCACATGGCCACGCTGTTGCGAGACATCCCGATCGGCGAGATGAACACGTCGATGACGATCAACGCCACCGCCCCGTGGCTCCTCGGCCTCTACATCGCCAACGGGACCGAGAAGGGCACCGAGCCGGCTGCACTGCGGGGCACCACCCAGAACGACATCGTCAAGGAGTACCTGAGCCGGGGCACCTACATCTTCCCCCCGGTCCCCAGCCGGCGGCTCATCGTCGACATGTTCGCCTTCTGCCACCGCCACGTGCCCCGGTGGAATCCGATGAACGTGTGCTCGTACCACCTCCAGGAAGCGGGAGCGACCCCGGTCCAGGAGATCGCCTACTCGCTGGCCAACGCCATCGGGGTGCTCGACGCCGTCCGGGAGTCGGGACAGGTTCCGGCCGACGGGTTCGACCAGGTCGTGGCGTCGATGTCGTTCTTCGTCAACTCCGGCATCCGGTTCGTGGAGGAGACCTGCAAGATGCGGGCCTTCACCCAGATGTGGGACCGGATCTGCGACGAGCGCTACGGCGTGACCGACCCCAAGGCCCGCCGCTTCCGGTACGGCGTGCAGGTGAACTCCCTCGGGCTCACCGAGGCCCAGCCGGAGAACAACATGCACCGGATCGTGCTCGAGGCCCTGGGGGTGACCCTGTCCCGCAACGCTCGGGCCCGGTCGCTCCAACTCCCGGCGTGGAACGAGGCCCTCGGCCTTCCCCGCCCGTGGGACCAGCAATGGTCGCTCCGGGTCCAGCAGATCCTGGCCATGGAGACCGACCTGCTGGAGTACGACGACATCTTCGACGGGAGCCACGTCGTCGAGGCCCGGACCGCCGAGTTGATCGACGAGGCTCAGGCCGAACTGGACGAGGTCCTGGAGTTGGGTGGGGTCTTCGAGGCCATCGGCGAGCTGAAGGGTCGCCTGGTCCGCTCCCACGCCCGACGGATGCGGGCCATCGAGACCGGCGACCAGGTGGTGGTGGGGGTCAACGCGTTCACCGAGACGGCCCCGTCGCCCCTCGGCGGCTCGGAGTCGATCCTCCGCGTCGATCCCGAGGTCCAGGACACGCTGGTGGCCGACGTCGAGGCCTGGCGACGGGACCGGGACAACGCCGAGGTGGCCCGGTGCCTGGCCGACCTCGAACGGGCCGCGGCCGGCGACGACAACATCATGGAGGCGACGATCGCCCTCGCCACCGCCGGGGGAACGACCGGCGAGTGGGCCGACTGCCTCCGGGGGGTGTTCGGCGAGTACCGGGCCCCGACCGGGGTCGGGGCGGCCGGCGGTGACGTCGGATCGGGCCTGTCGGAGACCCTCACCGCCATCTCGGCCCGGATGCGGGAGGTCCCCGGGGGTCCGCCCCGGATCCTGTTGGCCAAGCCGGGGCTGGATGGCCACTCCAACGGAGCCGAGCAGATCGCGGTCGCGGCCCGCGACGCCGGGATGGAGGTGATCTACGAGGGGATCCGATCGACCCCGGAGCAGATCGCCGCCGCCGCCCGGGACGAGGATCCCGACGCCGTCGGGCTCTCGATCCTTTCGGGAAGCCATCTCGAGCTGGTCCCCGAGACCATCTCCGAGCTCCGCCGGTTGGGGGTCGAGGCCCCGGTGGTGATCGGGGGGATCATCCCCGCCGACGACCACGAGGCCCTGCGGGCGGCCGGCGTGGCGGCCATCTTCACCCCCAAGGACTACCAGCTGGGCGAGATCATCCAGTCGCTGGCGGACCTCGCCCTGGCCGAGCGCGGCTAATCTCGGTCCACGCCCCGACGCGGGCTCATCGTCGCCCGCCGCCCGCCGATGGAGGGCCCGTCGTGAAGTACGCACTCCCCAGTCTCGGAGCCGGTGTGGCCGGCCTGATCGTCGGCGTGGTCGCGGCGTTGGTCGACGTGCCGGCGCTGGCCCCGGTGGCCGGCGCCCTCGCCCTCGCAGCCGGCCTGGCCGCCGTCCGCGTCAGCCATCGCCTCGACCGGGCCGAGGCCCGGGTGACCCTCCTCGAAGCCGATCGGGCGGCCACCCAGCAGGCCGCCGACCAGGCCGGGACCAACGGGGCGGTCGGCCCGTCGTCCGACGTCGAGGTGGCCGGCGTCCAGTCGCTGACCGACGCCGAGACCAACCTGTTCAACGAGGATTTCTTCACCGTCGCCCTCGAATCCCGGGTGGCGGCGGCCCGCCGCCACCTGCGCCCGCTGGCCATGGTGCTGGTCGAGGTCGTCGAGGGCCTCCCGACCGATCCCCGACCTTTCGACGCCACGACGGTGGCGGCCCGGATCCGGGAGACGATCCGGGAGGCCGACATCCCCTGCCGGCTCCGCTCCGGCTACTTCGCCATCCTGCTGGAAGACACGCCCGAGAACGGGGCGATCTGGACCGTGGAGCGGATCCGCCGCCAGCTGACCGAAGCCAACGAGGGCCTCACGGTGTGGGCCGGCATCGCCTGCTACCCGGCGCACGCCTTCTCCACCAGCGAGATCGTGGCCGCCGCCGACCAGGCCCTGGTCACCGCCCGGGAATGGCCCCAGGACCGCATCGAGGTCGCCGCCGCCGGCGAGTAGGGGTGACCGGGTGGGACGACGGCGATCAGCCGGTCGACACCCGCCGGTTGAGGGCCGAGAAGGCCATCGTGAAGGTGATGATCCCAACGGACCCGGACCTTGACAGCTACGGCATGACCTACGGTAGTCGGTCAGTGTTGCAAACGGCCGACGACTCACCGCCGACACGATGGGGCCCGTCACCAGGAAGAGGTGGCCGAGGGTGCTTTCCGGCAACGGCGGCGATGGCCTTCAACAGGTCATCGACGACCCACCCCTCGGAGACCAACGACCGCAACCCGTCGAGCAGGTAGGTGACGGGGTTGAACCGGGCGATGGCCCGGAGCCAGCTCGTCAGCAGCTCCAGCGGGAGGAACGACGAGGTCAGGAAGGCGAAGGGGAAGAAGATCAGGAACGACGAGTTCACCGCGGCCGGGTTCCCGGTGCGGAGGGCGATGGTGTAGGGGAAGCCGGTGAAGGCCATCCCCCAGGCCGACGACAGCAGGAGGAAGGCGAGGAGGCCCAGGATGCCGGTGGCGAACCGGACGCCGACCGCCATCCCGACCAACGCCACCAGCAGCGACAGGCAGAACACGAGGACGAAGTCGGCCACCATCATCCCGAGCAGCAGCGCCGTCCGGCGGACCGGGGTCACCAGCAGCTTGTCGAGGTAGCCGGTCTGGATGTCGGTGACGACGACGTTGGCCCGCGACACGCCGGTCACGGCGAAGATGATCGCCACCGGCAGCTGGAAGGCCTTGAAGTCGATGTCGCCGAAGCCTTCGGCCACGTCCTGGAGGGCCCCGATGTTGATGGCGTAGAAGAACATCGGGATCGTGAGGGCCGGGATCAGGGCCTCCGGCTCCCGCAGGAGCGACCGCAACGCTCGTCCGGCGACGGTGAACAGGTCGGAAAGGAAGCCACTGGGGCGGGCGAGACTCATCGGGTTCCCCGATCGGCGTAGTCGGCAGCGTCGCTCGGATCGGCCGGAGACCCGTCGAGGTCGCCGGTGGCGGCCTGGATCCGGTGGCCGGTGGCGTTGAGGAACACGTCGTCGAGCGTCGGCGTCCGGAGGGTCAGGGTCCGGGCCCGGAGGCCCGACCGGTTCAGGGCGACGACGAGGTCGTTGACCACCGCCGCCCCGTCGCTGGCCGACACGACCAGCTCCCGGTCTCGGAGGGCGACGTCGGTGACCCCATCGAGCCGGGAGATCTCGCCGGTCAGCGCCTGGGTGGCGCCGTCGATCTCGGCCACGATCACGTCGTTGCCGACCTCCCGCTTCAACGCCTCCGGGGTCCCCTCGGCCACGATCCGACCGGCGTCGATGATCCCGACCCGGTCGGCCAGGACGTCGGCCTCCTCCAGGTACTGGGTCGTCAGGAAGATCGTGACCCCGAGGTCGGTGTTGAGCCGGCGAACCTCGTCCCACACCTTGGCCCGGCTGACCGGGTCGAGGCCGGTCGTCGGCTCGTCGAGGAAGACGACCTCGGGCTCGTGGAGCAGGGCGCTGGCCAGGTCGACCCGGCGCTTCATGCCACCGCTGTAGGTCCCGACCCGGCGGTCGATGGCGTCGCCGATCTCCACGAACTCGAGCACGGCGGCGATCCGATCGTCGAGGGCCTTACCCGTCATCCCATACAGGCGACCCTGGAGCCGGAGGATCTCCCGCCCCGACTGCTTCTCGTCGAGCGCCGCCTCCTGGAGCGCGACGCCGATCCGGAGCCGCACGTCGGCCGCCTGATCGACCACGTCGAGCCCGAGCACCGACGCCGTTCCCCCCGAGGGAGCCAGCAGCGTGCAGAGCATCCGGACGGTGGTGCTCTTGCCCGCTCCGTTCGGTCCGAGGAAGCCGTAGATCTCCCCTTCGGTCACGTGGAGGTCGACCCCGGCCACGGCCTGCTCATCCCCGAACGAGCGGGACAAGTCGATGGTCTCGATGGCACTCACGGCGTCGAACGCTACCCGGCGGTTCCGGCCGACGGGTCATCGAGGTGACCGAGGATCGCCGCGTTGTCGGCTCCTCGGGCCCGACCCGGCCACCGGACCTCGGCCGGGGTGGCCGACAGGCGTGCGGTCGGGGCCTGCATGGGGAACCCGTCGCCCTCGACGAACAGCTCACGGGCCTGGGCGTGGGGGTCGGCGGCCAGCTGGGCCTGGTCGTAGACCGGAGCGGCCGCGGCGTCGGCCGCTTCGAACTGGGCCAACGCCTCGCTGAGGGTCCGTTCGGCGACCCAGGCCGCCATACGATCCTCGACCAGGGCCCGGTGCATCATGCGGTCGTCGGTGGTGGCGACCCGGGGGTCGCCCCCCAACCCGATCAGCTCCATCACCCGGGCCGCCACCGTGTCGGCCGAGGTCGACACGGCGATCCACCGGTCGTCGGCGGTCCGGTAGCAGCCCCGGGGGATCGAGTATGGAAGGCCGGACCCCAGCCGGGGTTGGAGCTCGCCTCCGGCCAGCCACAGCGACGGGAGCGGGCCCATCATCTGCATGAGGCTCTCGATCAGGTTCACGTCGACGACCTGCCCCACGCCGGAGTGGAGGGCGACCATCGTGGCGAACGCCCCGGCCAGGGCGGTCACCTCGTCGGTCAGGGCGATCGGCGGGAGGGTCGGTGGGCCGTCCTCGGCACCGTTGAGGGCGGCGAAGCCCGACATCGCCTCGGCCAGGGTGGCGAATCCCGGCCGATCCCGGTAGGGCCCGGTCTGCCCGAACGCGGTGACCCGGACGATCACCAGGTCGGGGTTGTGCTGGTGGAGGACATCGGGCCCGAGGCCGAGCGCCTCCAGCTTGCCGGGCCGCATGTTCTCGACCACGACGTGGGCCTCGGCCGCCAGCCGGAGGAGACGCTGCCGATCGTCGGGGTCGCGGAGGTCGAGCTCGACGAACCGCTTGTTGCGGTTGGCGAGCTTGAAGAAGTACGTCTCCCCGTCCGACGGGTCCCGCCAGCCGAGATTGCGGGCGGTGTCGCCGACCCCGGTCCGCTCGACCTTGATCACGTCCGCCCCGAAGTCGGCCAGATGGCGGGCACAGCCGGGGCCGGCGAGGACGGCGGCCAGGTCGAGCACCCGGACGTTCGCCAGGGGGCCGTTGCCGGCCGCTGCCGGCGGCGGCCAGTACCGCGGCCCGGTGTCGGGGCCTGCACCCGGGCCGTCGGTGCGGGAACCGGTTGGAGGAGTCATCGGGGCGACACTAGTCGGGTGGCCCCCGCACCAGACCAGGCGACCGGCTCGCGGTACGCTGATCCATGTCGTGAGGAGCGGACCTGGTGACGAGCGGAACGAGCCCTGAGGATTCCTCTCGGCGATCGGGCCGGGACCGCTCGCTTCCGGCCCGGGCCGATGACCGGCCGGTCGAGGTCGAGGGCTGGAGCCCTGCCGACCAGCACTTCCACCTGGTAGGCGCCACCCTGTTCTCGTCGCTCGTTGCGGCCTTGATGGCCGCCGTGGTCCTGGCCATGGCGTCGCTGGCCGCCACCCCGATCGGATGGATCCTGACCGCCCTGGCCGGGCTGCTGGGGGCCGGCGCCCCCTACGGCTGGCACGTCGTTCAGGTCCGGCTCGACGAGATCCGGGGCCGACGCCGGTTGTCGGTCGCCCACCTCCCGCCCCAACTGGCGGCGCCGGTGGTGAAGGCCGCCGAGCAGGCCGGCCGGCTCCGCCAACTGGCCGACCGAACGCCGGAGGGGGCGGTGGCCGACCACTTCCGTCGCCTGGCGCTCACCGCCGACGACTACGTCGTCGCCCTCCACGACGCCGCCGGTCGGTCCCACGCCGCGTCGGGCGGTCACTACCGACCGGGGCAGGACCCCGACCTGGAGCAGGACATGACCCGTCTCGCCGCCGAGTTGACCGAGCTGGTCGAGGCGGCGGACGCCCTCCGCCAGACCCAGCGCCGACTCCTGGAACCGTCGCCGTTGACCGAGTTGACCAACGAGACCGAGAACCTGCGGGAGATCCTCGAAGCCGAGCACGACACCGGCGACGAACCCGACGACCGCCGACCGTGACCGCCGCGGCTTCGGGTCGAGTGCGTGGCGGCGCCTACAATCGGCATCGTGTTGACCGTCCTGTCCCCGGCCAAGTCACTGGACTACGAGAGCCCGCTGCCGACCAAGAAGCACTCCGAACCGGAGATGCTCGACCAGGCCGCCGAGCTGGTCGAGGTCATGGCCGCCAAGTCGCCGGCGACCATCGCCACGATGATGGGCATCTCCCCCCAGCTGGCCGAGCTGAACTTCGAGCGGTTCCAGGACTGGGAGCGCCCGTTCACCACGGCCAACGCCCGCCCGGCCCTGCTGGCCTTCACCGGCGACGTGTACGTCGGCATGGACGCCGCCAACCGGTTCGGCGAGCGTGACTACACCCACGCCCAGAAGACCCTGCGGATCCTGTCGGGTCTCTACGGGGTGCTCCGACCCCTCGACCTGATGCAGCCCTACCGCCTGGAGATGGGCAGCAAGCTGAAGACCGACGCCGGATCGACCCTCTACGACTACTGGGGGTGCTCGATCACGACCGCCCTCAACCAGGCGATCGCCGCCAGCCCCGGCGCCAAGGTGCTGGTCAACCTGGCGTCGAACGAGTACTTCGGCGCCGTCCGGCCCGAACTGCTCGAGGCTCCGATCGTCACCCCGTCGTTCCTCGATGAGAAGAACGGTCAGTACAAGACGATCAGCTTCTTCGCCAAGAAGGCTCGAGGTTCGATGGCGGGATGGATGATCCGGAACCGGATCACGACCCGCTCCGGCATCCGGGACTTCGACGAGCTCGGGTACCGCCTCGACCCCGAGCGCTCGACCGACACCGCCCCGGTGTTCACCCGTCCCGAGCAGGGCTCGTAGCGCACGCCGGAGCGGCGTCGGGGTCGGGGCCGATCTCGACCCGACGGTTCCGGGCCTGGCCCCGGGGGGTGTCGTTGGTGGCGATCGGGTCGTGCCAGCCCCGGCCGACGGTGGTCAGGAGTTCGGACCGGACGCCGAGCTCGATCAGGGCTCGGGCGACCGCCTCGGCCCGCTCGACGCTCAGCCGGTCGTTGAACGACTCCGACCCGATGGTGTCGGTGTGGCCGATCACCAGGATCGCCGTGTCGAGCTCGATGAGCTGACGGGCGACGTCGGCCAGGGCCTCGGCCCCGGCCGGACCGACCTCGGACGAGGCGAACTCGAACAGGATGTCGGCCGGGACCCGGAACGTCGGACAGCGCGGCGGGTCGGTCGAGGAGGTGGGGGCGGCCGGTGCCGGCGGGGGTGGCAGCTCGACGATGAGCCACCACCCCGCCTCGGCGTCGCTGCCGACCTCGGGCACCACCCACCGGGGCGGAACGGGACCCCGGCAGGCGAGCAGGGCGCTCCCGATCGCCACCGTGAGCACCACGGCCCGGAACCGGGCGGTGGTGCACCGAGCCCGCCCGGCCATCACGATCCCGCCGGCCTGGTCGGGCCCGACGGGGCCATCGGCGTCAGGTGGAGGATCGGGTCGCCGACGAGGTTGCGGAGCACCTCGTCGACGGTCGGGTCCGCAGTGCTCCCGTCGGGGTGGCCGTCGCCGTCACGATGGCCGTCGTCGCGGTGGCCGTTGCGGTTGCCGTGGCCGCCGTTGCCCGAGGCGCTGGCCGGTGACGGGCTCCCCAATCGGGGGACGGCCCGGGCCCGGCGGGCCGCCTGGAGCCCCTCGGCCACTGCGGCCCGGAGCTCGCCGTGGGCCAGATCGAAGGATCGGACGGAACGATGGCGGTAGCAGCGCTCCGCCCGGCGGCGGAGACGCCGATGGTGATCGCCGAGCCGGCTCAACCGGTCGGCGACCGGGTCTTCCCACAGGTAAGCGAAGACCGCCGAGCCGATCGCCACCACCACGGTGAAGAGGCCGACGGCGACCGTGATCTCCAGGGTGGCGAAGCGGACGATCGACAGGACCGCGGTGGCGACGGCGACCGCCAGCACGGCCAGGGCGACCATGGCCCTGGAGCTGGCCTGCTCCCCTCGGCGGAACTGGGTGCCGATCAGGGTCCCCGCTCCGACGGTCGACAGGCCGACCCCGGTGAAGGTCAGGTAGGCCGTGGTCGGTGGGTCGCCGGCCACGATCAGGGCACCGGCACCGACCGAGACCTCGGCCAGCACCAGGGCCGCTTTGATCGTCCAGTTCAACCAGGAGCTGAGCCACTTCGGCCGCTGGATGTCACTGTCGTGGAAGTCGGTGAGCTGGCGGTGGTGGTCGAGGTGCTCCCAGCAGCGTCGCATGAGCTCGTTGCCCTCGACGACCATCCGCTCCCGCTCGCCGAGCAGGGCGCGGGTCCGGGCCGTCGCCTGCCTGACGGTGCGGGACATCGGCACCTGAGGCGAGGTCACGCCGCCGTCCTCCCGGCCGTTGGCGGGCCCCGGCGGGATCGGCCCCGGCGGGGTTGAGGGGTGTGGTCGAGGGCGGTGTGGTCGAGGGCGGTGTGGTCGAGGGCGGTGTGGTCGGTTCAGGGGGTGTGGTCGTCGTCATCGTGCGTCGTCTCCCTCGTCAGGCGCCGGTCACCAGGCAGGTGGCGGCTTGGCGGTCGAGACAGGCCTGCTCCCAGACCTGGGCCAGGAGGTCGAGCCAGTCACCCGGCGCCCCCCGGGGGTCGGCGGTCCGGCCGATGTCGGGCCAGTCGACATGGACCCGCCGACCGAGGTCGACCGGTGGGGCGACCTCCGCCGCCAGCTCACCGACCTCGTCGGGACGGATCGGGCGGTTGAGCGACACCGCCGGGGTCTCGGTGACCCCGTCGGAAAGGACCAGGAGCCGGACCTCGGCGTCGCCGCTCAACCGGACCAGGCGATTGTCGATCGCCCGGTAGACGGCCCCGGGGTCCGACCCGGCGGCGGCATCGACATCGGCGAGGTGAGCAGCGATGGCCCGCTCGATCTCGGCCATCGCCTCGGCCTGGCGCTCGGGGAGCTCGAGGTCGCGAGCGCTCTCGGTTCCCAGGGTTGCGTCGAAGGACGCCTCGTACAAGGTCGTGGCCTGGCTGTTGGCCAGGAGCAGGACCTCGAGGTCGGCGTCGCAATCGATCGCTTCCCCGACGTGGCGTTCGAGGTCGACGAGCCGGTCGGCCAACAGACCGTCGTCGAGCTCCGAAGGAGACAACTCGATGGCTGCGACGTGGAACGTCGACGCGTCGCTCCCGGCGGGGCACGATCCGGCCCATCGATCACCGGGTGACGAGCAGGCCGCCAGGGCGGCCAAGCCGGCGAGGCGAGGCGAGCCGGCCGAGCGTGGCGATCGGGGAACGGCCGGAGTGGGCTGGGCTCGGGTGGGCTGGGCTCGGGTGGGCTGGGGGTGGGCTGGGCTCCGGTGGGATGGCATCGCTGGCTCCTCAGGGGGTCGGAGGTGAGGTGTCGATCGACTCGACCCGGAAGAGGTCGCTCGGCCCGACCCGTGACAGGTGATCGGCGACGGTGGGCACCGACGGCCGATGCACGAGGCGCGGCTCGGCGGTGGCGGCCGACACCAGCGCGACGACCGAGGCGGCCGCCCCACCGAGGCCGACGATCAGGAAGACGATCAGCTTGGGGGTGTCGGACGGCGCAGGACGGATGCGGGGACGACGCCGGCCGGGGACGGCGATCGTGGTGCGGGCGGCATCGCGGGTCGTGGACCCACGGGCGCGGGGAAACAGGGCCATCGGGTGGCTGCCCTCCGTGAGATGGGTGACGCGGCGTAGAGACCCCGGGCCGGTGTCCGGGTTCTCATGACAACTACGTCACCGAGCCCCGCGCTCGGCTGTGACAGGTTTGTTGCGGGTCAGCGGGGCCGGCGCCGGTTGGCGGCCGGAGCCGGTGCCCGATGCCACCACCGGCCGCTGAACCGCCACGTCGTGTCGGCGTTCCCGGCCTCGTCGTCGGCCTCGGACGGGGTGGGCCAGACGGCGACGACGGCGGCCATGATGGCCGCCGCTTCGGCGTCGGTCGGTGTGGGGGTGATCCGGGCGTCGGTCATCGTCGCGGACTCCGCCTACAGCGGCACGTTGCCGTGCTTGCGTTGGGGGAGCTCCTCCCGCTTGGACCGGAGCATCTCGAACCCGGCGATCACCTTGCGGCGGGTCTCGGCAGGGTCGATCACATCGTCGATGTAGCCCCGCTCGGCGGCGATCCACGGGTTGGCGAATCGCTCCTTGTACTCCTCGATGAGCTCGGTCCGGCGGGCGTCGGGATCGGCGGCGGCCTGGATCTCCCGCCGGTAGACGATGTCGGTCGCCCCCTCGGGGCCCATCACCGCCAGCTCGGCCGACGGCCAGGCGAACGACAGGTCGCAGCCGACGCCCTTGGAGTCCATGACGACGTAGGCGCCGCCGTAGGCCTTACGGGTGATGACCTGGATCCGGGGGACGGTGGCCTCACAGTAGGAGTAGAGCAGCTTGGCCCCGTGGCGGATGATGCCGCCGTACTCCTGGTCGACGCCGGGGAGGAACCCGGGCACGTCGACGAAGGTCAACAGGGGGATGTTGAACGCGTCGCAGGTTCGGACGAACCGGGCCGCCTTCGACGAGCTCTCGATGTCGAGGACACCGGCCAGCACCATCGGCTGGTTGGCGACAACGCCGACGGGATGCCCATCGAGGCGGACGAAGCCGCAGACGATCGATTTCGCCCAGTTGGCGTGATACTCCATGAACTCCCCGTCGTCGGCGACCTCGGTGATCACCGCCTTCATGTCGTAGGGCATGTTGGGGCTGGGCGGCATGAGCTCGGTCAGCGAGGGGCAGGCCCGCTCGGGATCGTCGTCGCTTACGGCGTGGGGAGGCTCCTCCAGGTTGTTGGAGGGAAGGAACGAGAGCAGGTACTTGACGTCGTCGAGGACGGCCTTCTCGTCGGCGGCGACGAAGGTCGCCACACCGGATCGCGACGAGTGGCTGCCGGCGCCGCCCAACTCCTCCAGGGTCACCTCTTCCCCGGTGACCGTCTTCACGACGTCGGGGCCCGTGATGAACATGTGGGACGTCTCACGCACCATGAAGATGAAGTCGGTCATGGCCGGGCTGTAGACCGCACCACCGGCACACGGCCCCATGACCACGCTCAGCTGGGGGATGACGCCCGACGCCTGGACGTTGCGGTAGAAGATGCCGCCGTAGCCATCGAGGCTGACGACGCCCTCGGGGATCCGGGCCCCGGCGCCGTCGTTGAGGCCGATGCAGGGAGCGCCGACCGAGAGGGCGAGGTCCATCAGCTTGTGGATCTTCTCGGCGAAGACTTCGCCGAGGGAGCCCCCGTTGATCGTGAAATCCTGGCTGAAGACGAAGATCTTCCGGCCGTCGACCGTTCCCCACCCGGTGATAACCCCGTCGGTGTACGGGCGGGACTCGGCTTCGGGGTGGCGAGTTCGGGCCAGCATGTCGAGCTCATGGAACGATCCGTCATCGAGCAGGTAGTCCAGCCGTTCCCGGGCCAGCATCTTGCCCTTCTCGTGCTGGCGTTTGACCGCCCGCTCGGGCCCGGCGTTGAGGGCCTCCTGCTTCCGTTGCTCCAGGTCGGCGAGTCGCTCGCTCAAGGGATGATCGGCCACCTTTGGCAGGGTAACTTGGATCCGGCTCGGTCCAATTCGCCGCCCGTCGATCGTCGGAGGGGCGAGGAGCGATCGACGGAGGCACGTGATGAGCGACGAGTTCTGGGATGTGGCCGGGCCCCTTCTGGCCGAGGGCACCATCGCCGAGGGGACGATCATGGGCGGACCCTGCGTCCGGGCCGACGGCGAGTTCGTGGCCATGCCCCATCACAAGGGCCCCGGCCTCGTGGTCAAGCTCCCTCGCGATCGGGTGAGCGAGCTCATCGAGGCCGGCTCGGGGGCGCCGTTCGCACCGGCCGGCAAGGTGTTCCGGGAATGGGTTCTCGTCGCCGACCACGACGAGGACCGGTGGACCGAGCTGCTCCGGGAATCGGTCACGTTCGTGACGGGCTCGACCGGCTCCGCCGGCCGGTGAGGTGAGCCGGTGACCCTCCCCGTCGAGCCACCGATCAAGCCGATGCTGGCCAAGGCCATCGACGGCATCCCCGAACGGGACGACCTCCTGTTCGAGCCGAAGTGGGACGGGTTCCGGTGCATCGTGTTCCGGGACGGCGAAGACGTGGTCCTCGGGTCCCGCAACGAGCGGCCCTTGACCCGCTACTTCCCCGAGATGCTGGCCCCGTTGCGGGACGCGCTGCCCGATCGGTGCGTCATCGACGGCGAGCTGATCGTCGCCACCGACGACCATCTCGACTTCGACGCGCTACAGCAGCGGATCCATCCGGCCGAATCGCGGGTCTCGATGTTGGCCGAGAAGACCCCGGCCGACTTCGTGGCGTTCGATCTGCTGGCCGAGGGCGACGACGACCTTCGCCACCGGCCCTTCGCCGAACGTCGGGCCCGGCTGGAAGCGGTGATGGACGGGGTCGGACCTCCGCTCCACCTGACACCGGTGACCGCCGATCCGGCGGTGGCCGCCGAGTGGTTCCGAG
The DNA here is from genome assembly GCA_965262175.1 of Acidimicrobiales bacterium. Taxonomy (GTDB): domain Bacteria; phylum Actinomycetota; class Acidimicrobiia; order Acidimicrobiales; family SZUA-35; genus CADEDH01. Next base: position 1,959,672 of record CBDHES010000002.1, read on the forward strand.
TGTTCGAGGGGGCGGGACTCGACGGGTTGATCGCCAAGCCGATCGGCGACCCCTACGTGGAGAACAAACGAACCCAGTTCAAGGTGAAGCACGTCCGGACCGCCGACGCCGTCGTAGCCGGGTTCCGGTGGCACAAGGACGGCGAAGGGGTCGGCTCGTTGCTCCTCGGCCTGCACCAGGGGGGCGATCTCCATCACGTCGGGGTGGCGGCCAGCTTCACCAAGAAGGAGCGGGCCCAGCTGGTCGAGGAACTGCGGCCCCTGACCGAGGGAGCGCTGGACGACCACCCGTGGCGGGGATGGGCCGAGGCCGAGGCCCACGCCCGGGAGGAGGGGCGCATGCCGGGCGCACCCCACCGGTGGAGCGCCCAGAAGGACCACTCGTGGGTCCCGTTGCGGATCGAGCGGGTCGTCGAGGTGAAGTACGGCTCGACGTTGAACGGCCGGTTCCGGGAGGTGACCAAGGTGCTGCGATGGCGCCCCGACAAGACGCCGACCGAGTGCGATTTCGACCAGTTGGACGAGCCCGAGCCTGTCGGACTGGGAAGCGTCCTTGCTGCCCAGTCCGACAGTCCTAGCTAATCCGCCGGGCTCTCCTTACAGGAACCGCTCGGTTTTCGCATGCGGCACGCGTCCGCTGTAACACGGCCACACGACGAGCTATACGTCGCGGACGGGTGGTCAAAAGTTCCCGGGAGATCCCAAGCAATTGTCTACTAGGTCAAATAGCCCAAAGGGGGGATCGATAACGGTCGAGGCCGCCGGCCGGGAGGTGTCGGTCTCGAATCCGGACAAGGTGTTCTTCTCCAAGCGGGGTGAGACGAAGCTCGACCTGATCGAGTTCTACCTCGCCCTCGAGGGTCCCCTGATGGCCATGATGGGCGACCGCCCGACGCTGATGCAGCGGTTCCCCGACGGGGCATCGGGCAAGTCGTTCTACCAGAAGCGGGTTCCCAAGGGGGCGCCGGCCTGGCTGGAGACGACGACGATGAGCACGCCGAACGGGACGACCTCCAACGCCATGGTGGCGGCCGACGTGGCCCATCTCGTGTGGGCGGCCAACATGGGCTGCCTCGGGTTCCACCCCTGGCCGACCCGAGCGTCGAATCCCGGGGTGACCGACGAGTTGCGAATCGATCTGGATCCGTCGCCGGGGATCGAGTTCGCCGACATCCGCTTCGCTGCCCACAAGGCCCGGGAACTGTTCGACGAGCTGGGCATCACCGTGTTCGTGAAGACGACCGGGAGCCGGGGTCTGCATCTCTTCGCCCGGCTCGAGCCCCGGTGGGACTCCTACCACGTCCGACTGGCCGCGGTGGCGGCCGCCCGGGAGCTGGAGCGCCGCTACCCCGACCGATTGACGGCGGCCTGGTGGAAAGAGGAGCGGGGCACGCGGGTCCTGATCGACTACAACCAGAACGCTCCCCACAAGACGGTGTTCGGGACCTGGAGCGTGCGAGCTCGGGTCGGGGCCCAGGTCAGCACGCCGATCTGGTGGGACGAGCTCGACGACGTGAAGCCCGACGGGCTGACGATGGCGACCGTGGTGGCCAAGGTCGATGCCGAAGGCGATCCGTGGGCGGCCATGTTCGACGGTGCGAGCTCGATCGAGCCGCTGCTGGCCATGCACGCCGCCGACCGGGCCAACGGGCTCCCCGATGCGCCCTGGCCGCCGGTGTACCCGAAGATGCCCCACGAGCCGCCGAGGGTCGCCCCCAGCCGGGCCAAGAAGACCGAGTGACGAGCCTCCACCGACCGCTGGGGCCGAGTCAGCCGTTCCGGAGATCCCGGCGTTCGAAGGCGGCCACCGCCACCACGGCCAACACGATCACGACCCCGCCCAGTACCGCGACGCCGGTGGGAGAGAGGCCCGACCGCAGCGCCCCGGCACCGTCGTAGTAGTGGAACACCGACAGCCGATCGGCCCAGTCCAGGCCGTCGATGGTCGGGACGACGGTGTCGGCCATGTAGGACGCGGCCGCCACCGTGGCCGCCACCGCCACCGCCACCCCTCGTCGCCCGGTGACGGCACCGGCGGTGATGGTCACCAGGGCCATCACCATCGCCAGGAGCCCGAGCTGCACGGTGGCCGCCACCAACCGACCGACCGGGACGGCGAGCCCGACCGGCCCCCGCAGCACCAGGACGGTGGCCAGCACCAGTGCGGTGGCGATCGCCGTCATCACCACCACGGCCACCATCCGCTGGAGCAGCAATGAGCGGCGGGACACCGGGTGGGCGGCCACCAACTCCATCGTGCCCCCCTCCTCGTCGCCGGCGAGGTGCTTGGCCCCCGCCCCGATGGCGAACACGGTGAGGAGCACCGGCATGATCAGGCCGTACACCGTCGAACCGAGGTAGCCGGCCGGGGTACCGATCTCCTCCCACCCGAACGCCTCGACAACCTCGGCCGGGAACTGATCGATCACCTCGGTGTAGGCGTCGGCATCGACCGCGGCGTAGCTGCCGGTGTAGACCGCGGCCGCCGCCACGATCCCGATCGCCCATCCGAGCAACCCTCGCCGCGAGTCCCACAACGCCTTGGTGGCGATCGTCGACACCAGCAACGAGCTCACGTCGACGCCCGGTAGTAGTCGAAGAAGACCTCGTCGAGGTCGGGCTCCTCGGAGAGGATCGAGACCACCCCGTACCCGGCCAGCGCCTTGACGAACTCGTCGGCCCGCCCCGCCAGGTGGCACGTGAGGCGGGTCCCTTCGGCACGCAGATCACGAACCCCGGCCACCGAGGCGAACGCCGCCGGGTCGACCGGCCCGTCGAACACCACCTCGACGGTCCGCAGCGCCCGATGGCGGACCTCCTCGACGACTTCGACCGCCACCATCCGACCGTCGCGGATGATTCCCACCCGATCGGCCACCACCTGGACCTCGCTCAGCACGTGGGACGACATGAACACGGTCTGACCCCGCTCCCGAGCCTCGCCGATCAAGGCGTTGACCTCCCGTTGCATCAGGGGATCGAGGCCGCTGGTCGGCTCATCGAGGATCAGCAGATCGGGCCGGTGCATGAACGCCTGAACGAGACCGATCTTCTGCCGGTTCCCCTTCGACAGGGTTCGGATGGTCCGCCCCAGGTCGAGCCCCAGGCGCTCGGCGAGCCCGTCGACCCGGCCCGGATCGACCCCACCACGAAGGGCGGCCAGGTGGCCGATGAGGGTCGAGGCCCGCTGGCGGCCGTCGACCAGAAAGTCGCCGGGGAGGTAGCCGATCCGGTGGCGGAGATCGGCGGCCCGACGGGGATCGCGGCCCAGCACCACGGCCCGACCGCTGGTCGGCCGGAGCAGATCGAGCAGCAGCCTGATGGTCGTCGTCTTGCCCGCGCCGTTGGGGCCGAGGAAGCCGAACACCTCGCCATCGGCGACCTCGAGATCGAGCCCGTCGACCGCTCGGACCGAGCCGTATCGCTTGGTCAGCTGTTCGGTGATGATGGCGGCCATCGCCGCCTCAACCTACGCCCGGGGCGAGGAGGGGGACAAGAGTCCGAAGGCCCGAGGAGGGGTGCCCCGTTGGGTGGCTCTACGGCGGAGATGCCGGGCAACGTCGTGAAGAGGGTGTGGTAGAACCCCACGCCGTCTCCCGGCGTGAGCCACCTCAACGGGGCATGTCCCCATACTATCGAACATATGTTCGATCGACAAGCCCCGAACTCCGGCGATTCAGAGGGCTGCGATTCAGAGGGCGAGGTGCTTCTCCATGAGCCCGACCCGATAGTCGGGGGAGCCGGTCGGCTCGAACTGGTCGACCATGTCGAACCCGAACAGATCGTGGAACCGGAGCGAGCGAGGGTTGGGCGGCTCGGTGTTGACCTCGGCACACAGGAGCGGCTTGCGTTCGTCCATGGCCCACGCCTCGAACTCCCGGTAGAGGGCGGGTCCCCATCCGGCACCCCGGGCCGCCTCCGCCACCGCTACCCGATCGACGTAGGCGAACGAGTCGTGGCGCTGGGCGAACCATCCGTAGTTCGGACTCTGGTAGGGGACGCCATCGGTGAGGCCGATGAGGAACGCCACGATCCGCCCGTCGACCTCGACCACCCGGGTGAAGGCGCCCCACGAGAGGAAACCGGACAGCTTGGCCGCGTCCATGTCGCCCACCTCGGGCAGGCAGGCGGCATTCAGGGCAAGGACCTCGGCCTCGTCCCGCGCCTCGTAGGGTCTGATCACGATCGCACCTCCGCGAGCTTCGCCGTCCGGCGGATGAGATCGCCGGCATCGAGCACCTTAGCGACGGCCGCCAGATCGTCGGTCGGACCCCGCCACCGGAGCTCGTCGACCGAGGAGATGGTGGGGGCGTCGACCTCGAGAACGGCCAGGCGGCGGTAGAGGATGGCCTCGTCGAGGTGATCGGCCAGGGTCTTGGCCAGCTTGGCCCCGCCCCGGACGGTGATGTCCCACTGGCCGGCGGCGAGCGGGATGTCCTCGATGTGGCCGTACCGGGAGAGCACGGCGGCGGTCGACTTCGCTCCCCACCCGGGGAGGCCGGGGAAGCCGTCGGCCGAGTCGCCGACCAGCCCGAGGTAGTCGGGGATCGATTCGGGGGCGACCCCGTACTTCTCCTTCACCTCGGCGACGTCGAGGATCTTGTTGTTCCGTCGGTCGAACTGCACGACCCGGCCGGCCCGGACGCACTGGGCCAGATCCTTGTCGGGGGTACAGAGCAGCACCCGATCGACCCGATCGTCGGCCGCGGCCACGGCCGCCAGCGACGCCATCCCGTCATCGGCCTCGTACTCCACCATGGGGAACGTGGCCACCCCGATCGCCTGCAACGCCCGCTCCAGCGGGTGGAACTGGGCCAGGATCTCGGGGTCGAGGCCCGCTCCGGTCTTGTAGCCCTCGTACAGCTCGTTGCGGAACGATTCGATGACGTGATCGGTCGCCACCCCGATGTGGGTGGCGCCCTCCTCCAGCATCACGAGCATGCCCCGGACCACGGCCCGGGCCCCGCCGACCTCCAGGCCGTCGTCGTTTCGGTGGGACGGTCGGGCGAAGAACTGGCGGAACAACTCGTAGGTTCCGTCGACGATGTGCACATCCACCCCACCATTGTCGCCCGACGGCGGGGAGAACCGGCCGCCCCGACCCGGGGGGCGGCCGGACGGGGGCTAGGAGACCGAGAAGTCGGCCTCGCCGTTGTCGACGAACTCGCCCTCGGCGATCAGGCCGGCCTCGACGGCGACCGAGGCCCGGCCGTTGCCCGGACCGCCCCACTGGACGTAGGCCACCAGGTCGGCGGCGCTGTCGAACGACCGGGACCGGTACAGGCCGAACTCACCGCCGGAAGGACGGATATCGAGGGCGGTGACGTCGATCTCCACCGTGGCGCCAGGCTCGATCACGCCGACGAGGACGCTGTCGTACTGGGGCCGGTTGCAGGTGAACCAGTCGGCGGTGTCGATGGGCTCCGAGCCGACGTTGGTCACCGTGACGGTGTTGGACGAGAACGAGACGTCGTTGATGACGATCGAACCCGCCTCGGCTGCGGCACCACCGTGGTCGCCACCCTCCTCGGCCATCTCATCGTCGGCCATCTCATCGTCGGCCATCTCATCGTCGCCGTCGGCGTCGTCGGCCGGTGGGGCGGTGGTGGCCACGGCACCGTCGTCGGCCGCGCCGTCGTCGGTCGGCGCCGTCGTCGTCGGCGCCATCGTCGGCCGCCTCAGCGGTGGTGTCGTCGGCGGCGGTCGCCTCGTCATCGGAGTCGTCGCTGCCACAAGCGGCGGCGACGAGTGCGAGGGCGGCGAGCAGGGCGAGCAGGCGGTTGATCATGGGGGCCGACCCTAGCCCTGCCCGCCCCGGCCGCGTGGTCACCTCCGGACTACCCGGCGGAGCGACGAGGTGCCCTCGTTCGAGTTACAGCGTGAAGGCCATGTCGTCGACCAGGGCACCGGGGAGCCGGTAGCTGGCGGTCGATCGACCTCCGTAGGTCCCGGGGTCGAGCATGGTCTCGACCTCGGTGGTGAGGCCGACGAGGTTCGACCCCAGGAGGTTGTAGGCGGTGTCGTCGAACCGCAGCACGTTGGCCGGGGCCACGATCTCCCCGCCCTCTACCCAGAACGTGGCGAACCGGGTCATGCCGGTCGTGCGGCAGGCGGCCCGGTCGGAGAAGTTCAGGTACCACAGGTTGCCGACATACAGCCCCGTGTCGAGCCGATCGAGCACGGCATCGGCGGCCAGATCGCCGCCGGCCATGGCCACCGACTCGGGAGCCTCCCACGAGCCGGCTCCGTTGGTCGCCACGCCGTACTCCTTGGCCGACCGGGGCGACACCAGGTGATCCCGATACCGGCCGCCGTCGATCAGGACGACCTCTTCGGGTCGGAGGAACCCCTCCGACTGGAAGTTGGCAGCGACACCGTTGGCGGTGTCCTCCACGATCCGGACCCCGTCGGCCAGGGTGGCGTCGTCGGTCACCATCTTGAGCAATGGGGTCTGGCGGGTCCGGTGGGCCTTGATGCTGAACCCGCCCCAGCTCATCATGTCGATCAGCTCGGTCAGGGCGGCCGGGGCGAGGTACGTGCGGTAGTGGCCCGGGGCCAGATCGACCGCCGGCCGACCGAGGGCGTCGAGCTGGCGAGCCGACCAGTCGATCTTGGCCGCGAAGGCCCCGTCGTCCCACGCATCACCGGCGTAGGAGTTCTTGACCGCCTTGTCGGCCGGCCCGTCGGCGTCGGCCTGTTGGCCGAGGTAGAAGCTCCAGTCGAAGTTGAACGTCGTCGACTGGAACCAGTTTCGCTGACCGAGCGAGTTGGCGAATCCGGCAAAGGTGTCCCCGGCCGCCAGGATGCCCACCAGGTCCCGATCACCAGCGGCGTCTCGGATCGCTCCCACCGCGTCCGACGATGGCGGCAGCGTCGCCGACGAGATCCGCTCGGTGGAGGTGACGTCGGTGTTGATCAGGAGGTACGGGTCCTCGGGGACGGTGTCGAGCCGATCCCGGAGCCCGGCCACGATCGAGGTGAGGCGGGCCCGGTCGATCTCGGCGTCGGTCGCCAACTGGACCGACGCTGCGGCGTGGGTCGAGCCCCGGATCAGGTCGAGGCTCAGGTTCCGCTGGCTGACCGCGCCGGCCTGGCGGACGGCACCTCGGTTGAACCGGACGAAGTCGGAGTCCTCGCCGGAGATCGAGGCCGTCACCACCTCGTCACCCTGCAGCAGCTCGGAACCGACCCAGGTGATCAGCTCGTCGAAGTACGTCTGGGCGCTCATCAGTCGACCCCTCCGAACACCTCGACCGCCGAGAACCGGCACGCCGGAGAGGCATGGCCGGTGGTGATGACCTGGTTCGGCTCGCCCTTGCCGCAGTTCGGGGTCCCCATGACGGTGAAGCTGTCGCCGTCGGCGACGCCGGTCAGGTTGCGCCAGAAGGTGGCCGAGATTCCCCGGTACCCGGGGTTGCGGACGATCGGACCGAGCTCACCGTCGACGATGAGGCGACCCAGCTCGCAGCCGAACTGGAACTTGTTCCGGCTGTCGTCGATCGACCACGAGTTGTTGGTCTCCAACCACACGCCCCGCTCGACCCCGGCGACCAGCTCGGCCTCGGTCGAGGTCCCGGGCTCGACGTTGAGGTTGGCCATCCGATCGATCGGGGGCCGGTTCCAGCTGCAGGCCCGGGAGTTGGCCACCCCGTCGACGCCGGCCCGCCGTTGGGACAACGTGCCACCGAGCGGCCGCTCGAGGATCCCGTCGCGGATCAGGTGCTGGCGGGTCGCCGGGGTGCCGTCGTCGTCGAAGCCGTAGCTGGCCGACTGACCGTCGACCGTCGGGTCGAAGGTGACGTTGAGCAACTCCGATCCGTACCGATAGGACCCGAACATGTCGAGGGTGACGAAGCTGGTGCCGGCGTAGTTGCGCTCGTCGCCGAGGATCCGGTCGAGCTCCAGGGGATGGCCGATCGACTCGTGGATCTGGAGGATCATCTGATCGGGAGCCAGGATCAGGTCCATGGTGCCGGTCGGGCAGTTGTCCGCTGCCAGCAGGGCCAGCGCCTCGTCGACCAGGCGTTCGGGGGCGGCGGCGAACTGGAACCGGTCGAGCACCTCCCGGCCCCCCTGACCATTGAACGACCCGGAGCCGAAGCTCCGCCGCTGGGTGTTCGAGCCCTCGTTGGCCACGACGGCCAGGCCGGGGCGGGTGACCCGGGTCGATTGGGCGACCCGGCCGCCCTCCGAGGTGAGGAGCAGCGAGTCGGTCTCGATCAGGGCCAGGGTCGCCCACCGGTCGACGATCCGGTCGTCGGGCCGGCCCTCGGGGCCCTGGAGCCGGGCGTCGGCGTCGACCAGGATCGCCAGCCGCTCATCGAGCGTCGTGCCGTCCCACGGAGTGGCGACCGGGGAGGCGTAGGTGCCGGTCGGGTGGTCCTGGGGAGGCTCGTCGACGAGTCCTCGACCGGCGGTGGCGGCCGCCCACTGGCGGGCTCGGGCCACGGCGGCGGCCAGCCCCGAGGGCGAGAGGTCGGAGGTGGCGGCGTAGCCCGATCCACCGCCGGCCCAGACGGTGATCATCGCCCCGGCGTCGAAGCTGGTCGAAACCGGCTCGACCACCCCCTGGCGGACGGCCAGGTACTCGGCCCGTTCCTCGCTGAACCGAATCGAGGCGTAGTCCACATCCGAGGGCAGCGCCTGGCGGAGCCGGCCCTCCAGTCCGTCGATCGTGGCAGTGGCGGTGCTCATGTGACGAGGGTAGCTCCGCCAGGGCAGCCGGGGGCTGGTCGACGGGCGGCGCGTCGTCATCGAATCGTAAGGAAAAAGGGCTCAAGGTCGACGGGGTGATCGGTCGAGAACCCGGACATGTTCAATCCCGCCGCCCGCGCCGTCTCCGTTGGCGCGTCCCCGCTGTCCGTTCCCGCTCCCCCGCTCGGCGTCCGCCTCTCGTATCTCGAGTGCCTCCGCTGGCTCGACGCCGCCCGCACCCTGGCCGAGCGAACCACGATCGAGCCCTACCTCATCGACGAACTGATCGACGAGGTCGACCAGGACCTCACCGAACTGTTCGCCACCTTCGCCATCCCGGTGGCGGCCCCCGTCTCGGAGCGGCTCGATCCCGAGCTCGACGCCGCCGTTCGTGGGAGCCTGGCCTCGGTGGTGGCGGCCATCGAGACCAACGCGGTCTCCCCGGCCCACACCGCCACCCCCATCGCCTCCTGAGGCGATGTTGCCCGCCAATCGGGGCGGCGTCGACCACCTCGGCGCCGCCCGCCGACCGCCCCACCCCACCGACCGCGTCGACCGCATCCACCCCACCGACCGGGCGGACCACGACCGGTTCGATCTCGACGAGGTCCGCAAGGTGGGTGAGACCCTCCGACCCCACCTGGCCGATCTCCGGATCGCCGTGGCCCAGGAGTGGATCACCGCCCGGGCCGGTTCGGAGAAGGTGTTCGAGGCGCTGGCCGCGTTGTTGCCCGATGCCGAGCTGTTCGCCCTGTCGAAGGACCCGTCGACCTCGATCGAGACCGACGGTCGACCGGTGACCACCACCGCCCTCGACCGCTCGTTCCTCCGCCGCCGCCCGGCGCTCGCCCTGCCCCTGATGCCGGCCGGGTGGTGGGCGATGCGGCGGGGCCGGACGTTCGACCTGACGATCACCTCCAGCCATGCCTTCGCCCGGTGCTTCGCCCCCCGGGGCTCGGGACGCCACCTGTCCTACGTCCACAGTCCGGCCCGCTACCTGTGGTTTCCGGAGGTCGACCATCGATCGACGGCCACGGTCCGGGCCGTCACCGGGCCGGCTCGGGCCGCCCTCCGCCGTCTCGACCATGCCACCGCCCGGGCCGAGAGGACCCAGGCCCTGGCCGCCAACTCGACGACCACCGAGCGCCGCATCGGCGAGGTCTACCGGCGACGGGCCGAGGTCATCTTCCCCCCGGTGGCCACCGGGTACTTCGGCCACCGACCCGACCCAGACCCCGACCCGCCCCGCACCCACCTGCTGGCCGTCAGCCGGTTCGTGCCCTACAAGCGAATCGACGACGCCATCCGGGTGGCGGCGGCGCTCGACCACCCGATCGTCGTGGCTGGCTCCGGCCCCCAGGAGGACGACCTCCGGCGGCTGGCGTCAACGCTCGAGGCCGCCGTCGAGTTTCGGATCCGACCGACCGATGACGAGCTGCGAGGCCTCTACCGATCGGCGACGGCCCTCGTGTTCCCCGCCTGGGAAGACTTCGGGATCGTGCCGGTCGAGGCCCAGGCTGCGGGGTGCCCCGTCGTGACCTGTGGCCGGGGCGGGGCGACCGACACCGTCATCGACGGCGAGACCGGGGCCCACGCAGCGTCGCCGGCCCTCGTCGACCTCATCGCCGCTACCCGCCGGCTGCTGGCGGCCGGCGCCGATCCCGACCGGTGCCGGCACAACGCCACCCGGTTCTCGTACCGGGCGTTCGCCGAACGGACGGCGGCCTGGATCCTGGCCGAGGGCACCGCCTGAGCACCGCTCGGCCCCCGGTCCGGCACCGCTGCTCGGCACCGCGGTCCGGCACCGAGGTCCGAGATCATGGGGCCCCGGACCCAGTCCCCGACGAGCCGTTCGGCTCAACCGGCTGACCGGCCGTCAACTGCCATCACCGGCCACCGACGGGCAGCGGGTACCTACGGAGGTCCCGATGCGATCAAACCTCGTTCTCGCTCGAACCCTTGCTCTGTTCACCTCGCTGGCGCTGGTGGCGTTGACGCCCGGTTCCGCCGCCGCTTACACCGACAGTGGCGGGACCACCTACTCCGACCCGACCCCGGCCCCCGGCCAGTCGATCACGATCAGCGGCACGACCGATCCCTTCGCCCTGGTCGAGGTGGCGATCTACGCCGAGGACGAGACGGCGCTGTGGTCGGTCGGGGGCGACGGGGAGGAGCTGGCCGCCGCCAGCTTCGAGCTGGCCCAGGGTCAGCGGACGCTCCTCGGCTCGACGACGGCCGACGGGGCCGGCGCCTACAGCCTGACCGTGCCGATGCCCTCGACGCTCACCGCCGGTGACTACCTCATGGAGGTGGCGGCCAACAGCATCGTGATCTCGTTGACGACCGTGTCGGTCTCGGCGCCGGCCGGGACGGGTTCGGGGTCGGGCTCCGGGGGCGGCTCGGGCGGTGGGCTCCCGGCCACCGGGGCCAACACCGGCGTGCTGTTGGCGATCGCCGCCGCCGTGCTCTTCGCCGGGGTGACGTTGACCCGGGTGGCTCGAAATCGGTCCGGTCGGGTGATCGCCTAGGGCCCGCCGGCTCCCGATTCGACGATCAGCGTCTCGACATGGGTCACGGTCTCGATGAACCGCTCCGCACCGACCTCGACGTCGACGGTCAGCTCGTCGGGGTTGGCCACCGGCTGGGCCGGTACCGCCAGCCGGTACGCGCCGCCCGCTCCGTCGAACGTGCCCTCCAGGTGGAACACGACCCTGCTCGTCGACCCGGGAGGCACGTCGACCACGACCCGATACCGGTTCAGGCCATGCTCGACCTGGGGCTCGACGCCGACCTCGGCACCGTCGACCTCGGCCCGGTCCAACCCGTGAGGGGTGTAGATCGACAGCTCGACCCGGTTGACCCCGGGTTCGACGTCGCGATCGTCACCGCCGACCACGTAGGCGGGGAGGTCGCCGACGACGACGTCGTTGTCGAGCACGATCGTGGCGGTGGCCTCGATGGAACCGGTGTCGGGCTCGACCGCCGCCCGATAGATCACCCTGCGGTGGAGGTAGGCGTCGAGCTTGTTCGGCTCGCCGTTCACGTGGACCACCCGGAACACGTCCGACCCCTCGATGGCCCCGAACCGGCCGAGCAGCGACGCCTGCTCCAGGAGCTCGTTGGCCTCGGGGTCGAAGGTGGCGATCCGGAGCCGGCCGTGTCGGGCGGCCGGGCCCAGGATCTCGACCAACCGTCGGGGCGAGGGCACCTCGGCCGCCAGCAGCCGGGCGAACGTCACCGCCGAGATCCGATCGAGGAAGTCCTCCCGGTCGGGTTTGTCGAAGGCCAGGTACTGCTCGACGAGCAGGAAGTGGGCGACCTGATCGGGCCCGATCGGTCGGTCGACGCCCTCGACCGACACCGGCCCCGTCAGCTCGAGCAACGCGGCCAGGGCGTGGGGGTCGGCGTAGATGACCCCGTCGATCGGCCGGCCCCCCATCGTGGGATAGAGGTCGGCGACCGCGGCGGCGACCGCCGGGAAGTCGACGACCCCGGTCCAGTTCTGGGCGTACCGTTCCGGTTCGCCGAGGAGGAAGCGGGGCGGGTAGGCGTCGAGCCCGGTGAGCTCCCCCGGCCCGGCGGCGTTCAGCTCCCGATCCCGGCGGGCTGCGGTGATCGACAGTCGGCCGTTGCGGGCGGTCAACTCGACCACGTTGCCGACGATGCCCCCCGCCTCCCGGGCCTCGGCGGGGGTGGCGAACAACACCAGGTAGCGGCGGGGCCCATCGGCCCCCAGCAGCCCGGGGACCAGCCGGGCGGCCGAGGCGGTCATCGCCGTCGTGCGGTGAGCCCGACCGAGCTCGTCGGCCCCCGCCGACACCCGCTCGGCGACCGGGGGAACCAACCACGGCGACCGGACCTCGGCCAACGCCGTCACGGTCGCCGCCAGCTCGGCGTCGAGGAGGGCCAGCGGCTCCTGGAGGGCCTCGACCAGCTCGAGCTCGAACGTTCCCCCCGACCCGGAGGCCTCCGAACCGGGGGCGTCCGAACCGGGCTCGTCCGAGCCGTGAGCCTCGTCGAGCGCCGCGGCCGGCTCGACGGTGGCCAGCGCGGCGTCGACGACCGCGGCGGCCCGACCGGCGATGACCTGGGCCACCGCCACGTGGTGCCCGACGATCGGTACCAACCGACCCGGCCGGGCCCACCACGCCGTCAGCTCGGCCTCGGCGGCGGCGAACCGGTCCCGGGCGGTGACCAGGTGCACCTCGACGGCCTCGGCATCGCCCTCGATGGCGGCGTCCCGCCCGAGGCGGAGCGCCTCGATGCCGTCGAGCGCCGGGTCGGTCGCCCGGCTGGCGGCGTACCCGGCACCGGCGGTGGCGACCGCCGCGGCGACCGCGACGGCGGTCGCCAGGCGAGCCAACCGGCGCCGCACGACCCGGTCCCGGGTGTCGACCGCGGCGACGACCAACGCCGTCACCACCACGCCGACGGTCACGCTCTCGGCGCCGAAGAACACGTCGACCATCGACCCGAGGGCCCGGTCGAGATCGACGGCGAGGAGCCCGTGGCCACCGACCGCGCCGACGATGAGCCGGACCGATGGCCGCCGATCGTCGAACGCCAGCACGACGAGGGCACCGGCGGCGGCCACCGCCCACCACCACGGGGTGGTGACGATCACGAACACCAACATGGTCAACAGCAGGGGCCGGGCCACCACCATCGCCGACGCCACCACGGCGGCGACGAAGGCCGCGGCCAGGAACCGGTCCCATCCGACCACGCCGGTCGGCGCCACGTCGTGAAGGCTGCCGACCGCCACCAACCCGAACCCCGCCACCAACCCCAACGCCGGACCGACCGGCGACCGGGCCGACCATCGGGACGCCCACGGGCCGACCGGATCGCCCCCTTCGACGACCGTGACATCGGTGGTCGACGACCCGGCGACGGTCACCGGTCCATCCCCCACCGCCACCACGAGCCTGGGAGGCCAGCATGACCCTTGCGCTCCAGCCACCGGACCTGATCGACGACGACGGCCGACGAGATGCCCTCGATCGGCGAGACGACGATCGCCACCGGGCCACGCCCGGTGGGGACCCGCCGATCTGGCCGCCCGGGTCGGTCTTCTTCGACGTCTATGAGACGATGCGGCGCCGGCAGCGGGCCATCCCCTTCGCCCGCCGAGCGATCACCCGCCTGTTCGACCTGTTCCTCGCCCTCGTCGCCTGCGTGGTGGCCAGCCCCCTCCTGATCGCCCTGGTCCTCGTGGTCAGGCTGACGTCGGCCGGGCCGGCGCTGTACGTCCATTGGCGGGTGGGGACGATGGGGCGGCCCTTCCCCTGCCTGAAGTTCCGGACGATGTACCGCGACGCCGATGAGCGTCTGGCCGACCTGCTGACCACCGACGCCGACCTGGCCGACGAGTGGAACCGGACCCGCAAGCTCAAACGCGACCCGCGGGTCACGCCGGTCGGCCGCCTGCTCCGCAAGACCAGCCTCGACGAGCTCCCCCAACTGCTGAACGTGGTCATCGGCCAGATGAGCGTGGTCGGACCCCGACCCATCGTCACCTCCGAGACGGTCCACTACGGCGAGCACCTGCCGACGCTGCTGTCGATCAAACCGGGGATGACCGGCCTGTGGCAGGTGTCGGGCCGCAACGACACCAGCTACGCCGAACGGGTGATGCTCGATCTCACCTACGTCGAGACCCGGACGTTGACCACCGATCTCAAGATCTGCGCCCGGACCGGTCTGCTGTTGCTCCGTCCGGGATCGAACGGCGCGTACTAGACGCACCGGCCCCGACCTCCGGTCACTGGCTGAGGTCGATCGTCGACGCGGCCAGGCTCAGCTCCTTGGACCGCCGACGGAACCGGGACCGCTTCTCGGTGTCGGGCCCGTACTCGTAGCCGTGGCCGCCGTAGATAGCCGACTCCTCGACCCCGATCAGCACCACCCCGATGACCTTGCTGCCGACCTGGGTCACCCCGTCGACCGCCCGCTTCAGGTGGGTCTTCTTCGTCTTCCCGGCCGAGGCGGTCAACACCACGGCGTCGACGTGGCGGGACAACAACACCGCGTCGGCCACCGGCAGCAGCGGTGGCCCGTCGAGCACGACGATGTCGGACTGCTCGGTCAGCGACTGGACGGCCTGGGCGAACTCGGGCATGGCGATCAGCTCGGCCGGGTTGGCGTGGTCCCGGCGGCCGCAGGTGATCAGGGCCAGCGGCCGGGTCTCGTCGACCGGCCACGCCAGATCGGCCAGTCCGGTCCCCCGGATCAGGTGGTTGGTCAGGCCGGGCTCCGACTCGACGCCCATCACCCGGTGCAGTCGGGGACGGCGGAAGTCGACGTCGACCAGTACCACCTCCTGGTCGAGCGAGGCGAGGGCGTAGGCCAGGTTGGTGGCGGTCGTCGTCTTGCCTTCGCCCTGGTCGGCGCTGGTGACCAGGACCGAGCGGGTGTCGCGGCCGATCACCGAGAACTGGAACGCGGTGGTGGCCCGGCGGTACCCGTCGGCGATCGGCGAGTCCGGCCGGTCCCGACCGATCAGGGCCAGTTCGGTCCCGCTCAGGTCCTTGCCGGCCTTGGGAATCGACCCGAGGACCCCGACCCCCGTCGCGTCGAGGACGTCTTCGGCGGTCTTGATCGTCTTGTCGAGGCTGTCGACCACCAGCGCCACCACGACCCCGAGGGCGGCGCCGGCCGCCAGCGCCAACGCCGTGAGCTGCCACAGCGGGGTGCTGGACTCCGACCGGGGCGGGGCGGCCATCTGCAGGACCTGGGCGGTCCCGGCGCCGGCCACCTCCCGGTTCAGCATCAGATCGTCGACGTTGCTGACGACCTGGGCGATGCGGACGTCGACCAGCTCGAGCGACGGCTCCAGGTCGCGAGCCAACCGGTCGGCCTGGGCCTGGAGCGCCGCCCGGCTGGTCTCGTTCGACGTGACGGCCAGCCGGTCCTCCAGTTCGTCGAGCGGTGCCCGGATCTCGTCCCGTTGGCCCTGGAGGTCGATCAGTCGTTCCTCCAACCGGCCGACCGCCTGGTCGATGCTGGCCTCGGCCGCCGCCTGCTTGGTGGCGACGTAGGCGTTGGCCCAGGCGTTGGCATACCGGGCGGCGTCGGCCGGATCGGTGGCGGTGGCGGTGAACTCGAGGATGTCGGCAGACGAGATGCCGGTGATCTCCACCGGGGGAAGGAACCCGATCTCGTCGGTCACGATCGTCTCGGTGGCGTCGCTCTGGGCGAAGTTGATCTCGTTCTCGATCCGTCGGGTGAGGAGGCTGGCGTTCTGGCTCCGGGGGTCGAGGAGCTCCTGGGCCACCGAGTCGGCGATGAGGACCGACGACGTCGAGGTGTACTGCGGGCTCCGAGTCACGCCGTACACGACCGCGGCCAACCCCAGCACCAGGATGGGAGCGACGAACCACACCAGCCGGTGGCGGACGATGGTGAGGTAGTCCTCGAAGGAGAGGTCGGTGGGCGGCGGCGGGTTGTTCACCGGTCCGATGATAGGAACCGGGCCTCCGGTGAGTGGGGGACGGCGGGCGGCCCGACGAGCGGACGGCGTGGTCGCCGTCGGTGGTGACTAGCCTGCTCATCCATGGCTCGGAAACTGGCAACCACCGACGTCGTCGACCGGGACGGCATGCTCGACTTCGTGCGGTCCCGGCACCAGTGGATCCTGTCCACCGTCCGGCTCGACGGTCGCCCCCAGGTGTCGCCGGTGACCGGTGGGGTGACCGACGAGGGGCGGCTGGTCGTCGCCTCGTACCCGATGCGGGACAAGGTCCGGAACCTCGAACGGAACCCGCTGGCCACCGTCTGTGTCCTCAGCGACCACTTCGGCGGCGCATGGATGCAGGTCGATGGGGCCGCGATCGTGACCCACGTGCCCGACGCCGTCGAGGGTCTCGTCGACTACTACCGGGCGGTGTCGGGTGAGCACCCCGACTGGGACGACTACCGCACGGCCATGGTCCGCCAGAACAAGAGCCTGATCTCGATCGAACCGACCCGGTGGGGCCCGATCGCCACCGGCGGCTTCCCGCCCAGCCTGGCCTCGATCGACGACCTGGTGGCCCGCAACACCGCCGAGGGCGGCGGGGCCGACGGGCCGGCCGACCCCCCGAACGGGAGCTGACCTTTCACCGTCGGCGTCGCCCCCCTAGCGCTCGATGAGCCGGGGTGGGCGGCCGTGGTGGCCGGTCGCCTCCTCCAGAGCCTTGGCCGCCCGGAGCACGGCGACGTCACCCCGGGGCGGGCCGATCAGCTGGGCGCCGACCGGGAGCCCGAGGTCGGTGAAGCCGGCCGGGAGCGACAGGGCGGGCAGCATCATGGCGGAGATCCGGCAGTTGCTGAGCATCCAGTCGATGTAGGTCTCGACCGGCCGACCGGCGACCTCCGACGGGTACTCCCGGTCGGCCGGGAACGGCGACAGCTGGGTCACCGGCCCGATCATCAGGTCGTAGCGCTCGAAGAAGGCGTGGGCCCGCTGCCACAGCTCGTTGGCCGTGACCATCGCCTCGCCGACCTCGGTGGCCGAGAGGGCGCGACCCCGCTCGATCTCGTCCCGAACGGTGGCCTTGACGGCGTCGGGCTGGTCGAGTCGGGACCCGAGGCGGGCTCCCAGCCCGCTGGCGAAGAGGAACGCCCGGATCGTCACGAAGCACTCGTCGGCTCCGGTGAAGTCGGGCTCGTCGGGGGTCACCGACCAACCCAACCGCTCCGCCTCGGCGACGAAGCGCTCCATGACGGCGGCCACGTCGGCCTCGACCGGAAGCCCTCCCAGCGTCGGGCTCCACGCCACCCGCAGCGGTCGGTCGGGGGGATCGATCGACGCCGGCAGATCCAGCGGGTAGCTGAGCGGGTCCCGAGAGTCGGGCTGGGCCTGCACCCGGAGCTGGAGGGCGACGTCGTCGACGGTGCGCCCCATCGGGCCGCTGATCGGGAGCGTCACCCACGGATTGCCCGGGGCCACCGAGGGCACGACCCGGGGCGAGGTGCGGAACCCCACCACGTTGTTCCATGCCGCCGGGTTGCGGAGGGAGCCACCGGCGTCGCTCCCATCGGCGATGGCCACCATCCCGCACCGGAGCGCAGCCGCCGCCCCACCCGACGAACCGCCGGCCGACCGGGTCGGATCGTAGGGATTGACCGTGGTGCCGTACACGGGGTTGAAGGTGTGGGACCCGGCGCCGAACTCGGGGGTGTTGGTCTTGCCGAGGGCCACCCCTCCGGCGGCGGCCACCCGGGCCACCAGCAGAGCGTCGGCCGACGGGCGGTGGCCGGCGAAGAGCGGTGAGCCGTGGGTGGTGACGAAGTCGGCGGTGTCGGCCAGGTCCTTGTGAGCGGTGACCAGTCCGGCCAGCGGGCCGGGGTCCTCACCGGCGGCCAGGCGATCGTCGACCGCCGCCGCCCGCCGCTCGGCCACCTCGGGATCCATCCCGACCACCGCGTTCACCGTGCCGTTCACGGCGTCGATCCGCTCCAGGTGGGCGGCCAGCAGCTCCCGGGCCGAGACGGCGCCATCGGCCAGCAGACGACGTTGCTCGACGGCGGTCCGATCGACGAGCGAGCTCATCCCACCACCTCCTCGGTGATCGGCTCGCCCCGTACCAGCAGTCGGTAGAGATCGGCATAGAGGCCGTCGAGATCGACCAGCTCGCCGTGGGTCCCCCGTTCGACCAGCCGGCCGTCGTCGAGGACCAGGATCTGATCGGCCTCGACGATCGTCGAGAGGCGGTGGGCGATGACGATGGCCGTCCGGCCCTGGAGGGCGGTGGCCAAGGCCAGCTGGACCTGGGCCTCGTTCTCGGAGTCGAGGTGGCTGGTGGCCTCGTCGAGGATCACCACCGTCGGATCCTTGAGCAGCATGCGGGCGATGGCCAGCCGCTGCTTCTCGCCGCCCGACATGCGGTAGCCCCGCTCGCCGACGACGGTGTCGAACCCCGACGGGAGACCCTCGATGAGGTCGAGGATCTGGGCCGCCCGACACGCCTCGACCAGGTCGGCATCGGTGGCGTCGGGCTTGGCGTAGCGGAGGTTGTCGCCGATCGACTCGTGGAACAGATGAGGATCCTGGACGACGACGCCGATGGCGTCCCGCAGCGACTCCTGGGTCAGGTCCCTGACGTCGTGGTCGTCGAAGCGGACCGAGCCCTCGGTGGCGTCGTAGAGCCGAGGGACCAGCGAGGTCAACGTGGTCTTACCGGCGCCGGACGGGCCGACGACGGCGACGAGCTGCCCCGGCTCGATGGCGAAGCTGATCCCGTCCAACACCGGCCCGACGTCGTCCTCGGGGGCCGACGACGACGGCGTCTCGAGGCCGGGGACGATCATCTCGTCCGACCGTGGGTAGTGGAACGAGACGTCCCGGAACTCGATCCGGCCCCGAGGCTCGGTCAGCGGCTTGGCGTCGGGAGCGTCGGTGAGGGGGCTCGGGGCGTCGAGCACCTCGAAGACCCGGTCGAAGCTGACCAGGGCGGTCAACACGTCGATGCGGGCGTTGGTGAGCCCGGTGAGGGGGAGGTAGATCCGGCCCACCAGGAGGCCCATCGCCGCCAGGTCACCGACCGAGATCGAGCCCTGGATGGCGAACAGCCCGCCCAGCCCGTAGACCAGGGCGGTGCCGATCGCCCCAAGGAGGGCCAGCATCGTCATGAACGCCCGGGTGAACACGGCGGAGCGGATGCCGATGTCCCGCACCCGTGACGCCCGGGATCGGAACAGTCCCAGCTCGTCGTCTCCCCGACCGAACAGCTTGACCAGCAACGCCCCCGACACGTTGAACCGCTCGGTCATCGTCGTGTTCATCTTGGCGTTGAGGTCCATCGACTCCCGGGTGATCGACTGCTGGATCTGACCGATCCGGCGGTAGGGCAGCACGAAGAACGGGGTCAGGACGAGGGCCAGCAGGGTGAGGCGCCATTCGATGATGAACATCGCCACCAGGGTGGTGACGAGGGTGATGACGTTGGACACCACGGTCCCCAACGTCGTGGTCAGCGCCCGCTGGGCCCCGATCACGTCGTTGTTGAGACGGTTGGTGAGGGCGCCGGTCTGGGTCCGGGTGAAGAACGCCAGCGGCAGCTTCTGGACATGGTCGAACAGGGCGACCCGGAGGTCGTAGATGACCCCCTCACCGATCCTCGACGACCAGTACCGCTCGAACAGCCCGACGATGCCCGACAGCAGCGAGGCACCGACGATCGCCAAGGCGAAGAGGCCGAGGAGGCCCCGGTCCTCGTTGGGTATGGCCTGATCGATGATCCGGCCGAACAGCAACGGCGGCACCAGGCCGAGCACGGCGTCGATCACCACCGTGATGAGGAACCCCATCACCAGGCCCCGGTAGGGGGCGGCGAACCGCCACACCCGGAGCGCCGACTGGCGGTCGATCCGGGCCCCCTCGACCGAGCTCTTGTCTCGGGGCCACATCATGTGCATCGCCATCATGACGACATCACCGCTTCCACGTCACGGCGCCGGCCGTCGACCGGCGCCACTGATCTGTCGCCACCCAGCGTAGGGAGCGCTCACCCGTAGGCCGCGATCCGGTCCTCCGGGACGCCGGCCTGACGGGCTCCGGCCACGATCGAGGCCCAGGCGTCGTCGGGGATCTCGATGCCCTCGGCCTGCCGCTCGGCCCGCCGCCGCCGCTCCGGCTCGCCCGGCGTCAGGACCTGGTCGTGGCCCTCGGCGGGGGCCGAGGACAGGACGTAGTCGAGGTAGTCGCGGGCCAGGGCGGCGAAGCCCCGGTCGTCGTCGAGGCCGGTCTCGAAGGCGTCGAGGGCCAGGTAGACCGAGAGCATGCCGTTGCAGAATCGGGGTCGGCCCGGTCCCGCCGTGCCGGCGCCGGTGAGGGCACCGCCGAGCAGCTCGCACATCAGGGCCAGGCCCGAGCCCTTGTGGTCGCCCATCGCCACTAGGGCGCCGGCACCCCCGGCCGCCGTCCGCACCCCGTCGTCGCCGGGGTCGCCGTACAGCACCGACGGATCGGCGGTGAGCTTGCCGTCGCCGCCGATCAGGGCGCCGGGGGGGACCGGCTTGCCCCCTTTGAGGGCGACGTAGGCCTTGCCCTCGGCCACCACCGAGGTGGCGAAATCGCAGATGACCGGATCGGCGCCGGCGACGGGCACGCCGATGCAGACCGGGTTGGTCCCCATCCGCCGCTCCCGGCCGCCGAACGGGGCGACCAGCAACCCGGCGACGACGTTGACCAGGTGGATCGACGCCATGTCGGCCGCCGCCGCCATCTCGGCGTAGGCACCGATCCGCCCCAGGTGGCCGGCGTTGCGGAGCGCGACCACCGCCACGCCGTTGGCCCGGGCCATGGCGATCCCCTTCTCGGTGGCGAGCGGGCCGACCGTCTGCCCCATGCCGTAGTTGCCGTCGACGATCGCCAGTGATGGCGTCTCGCTGATGACCGCCAGCTCCTGGTCCGGAAGCTGGACCCCGAGCTCCAGCCAGCCGACGTAGCGCTCGGTCCGGATGACCCCGTGGCTGTCGTGTCCGGTCAGGTTGGCCTCGACCAGGTTGGCCGCGACCCGGGCCGCTTCGGCGTCGGAGCAGGCGGTGGCGGCGAAGATCTCGGTGATGAAGGCCTGGAGCCTGTCGGCATCGATGCGCACGGAGGAGACCGTAGCCCTCCGCTACCGCCGGTCAGAAACTTGACCCATTGTGGACTGCCCCTGCCCGGCCGGGGAACGTAGGCTGAGCGTGTGGCCCCGAGAGCGCCCCGGTCGCTGTCGACCCGATTCGATCCGTTCCTCGGTGATCGGGACCTCCGACGCATCTACCACCAGCTCCACGCCGGACGGTGGGACGAGTTCGTCGACGCGCTCGACTCCGAGCGCCAGTCGTGGCTCCTCCAGTGGATCCTGACCAGCGATGACGCCGCGGTGGAGACGGTCGTGTTCCGCCGGCTCCACGACGCCCTCCCCTCGGCCCGGACGCTGGCCCTACTGGCCGGCGCCATGGTCCGCGACGCCTGGAGCCTGCTCGACCAGATCACCGGTGACACCACCGAAGACGAGTTCGTCGCCATCGACAACCGCTTCCAGGACGAGCTGACCGACGCCGAGGAGCTCCTCCAGAAGGCCGTCCTGATGCGGCCGGCGCTGGCCGACCCCTGGATCCACCTCCTCAACAGCGGGCGGGGTCTCGGCATCGACCTCCAGGAGCTGCGGACCCGGTTCGAGAACGCCCACAGTCGGGCCCCGTTCCGGCCCGACGCCTGCCAGCAGTACGCCTTCGGTCTGAGCGCCCGCCGGGGCGGGGCCGACGCCGCCCTGTTCGACATGGTCCGCTGGGTCCAGGCCGAGGCCCCCAGCTACTCGCCGGCCCGGATGGTGTTGCCGATCGCCCACCTCGAGTTCGGGTTGGGCAACTCGTCGGGCATGACCCTGACCGAACACCTCAGCCGACCCGAGACGGTGGCCGAGCTGACCCCGGCCCTCGAGGCGTTCCTTCGGGCCACACCGGCCGACGCCGGCCCCGCCGAGCTGCCCACCTTGAACGCCTACGCCCTGGCGATGACGGTGGCCGACGCGACGACGGCCCAGCTCACCTCGGAGTGCTTCACCAGGATCGCCAACCGCCCCACCTCGTATCCGTGGTCGCTCTACGAGAACGAAGACATCGCCGAGGTGTTCGCCGAGGTCCAGCGGACCCAGCTGCGCAGCGCCGAGCGCTTCGGGTGACCGCCGAGGGCCGTACCCTTCGGGGGACACCATCGGAAGGAAGACAGCGATGAGCGAGGCGGACAACGTCGCCTACAACCTGGTGATCGTCGGCGGGACGGCCGGAGGGCTCTCGGTGGCGGTGTCCTCTCAGCGCTCGGGGCTGGGCCTGGTCCGGGTCGTCGAGGCCAACTCGGCGGTGGCGTTCCCCGAGCTGGTCGGCGAGGAGCAGCTCGACGTCGGCTACGGGGAACCGGTGTCGTCGATCGAGGCGGCGACCGACGCCGACGGGACCGTCGCCGGGCTCCGGGTCCAGACCGCCAAGCAGGCCTACACCACCCGGGCGGTGATGATCGCCCAACGGCCGCCTCGGAGCGACTGGACCCCGCCGATCCCCCTCCCGACGAGCGACCGGATCACCACCGACGTCCTCCCCGACCGGATCGACGAGCAGGACATCCTGGTCGTCGGTACCTCGGACCACGCCGTCGAGATCACCACCGAGCTGGCCCGGCGAGGGGGTCGGGTGGTCCTGGCCGCCGGGGGCATGGACCCGACCCGGCTCTCACCGGCGGCCGAGAACATCCTGCGGCGACTGGAGCGGGAGCGGAAGGCGACCCTGCTCTACCGGTCGATGCCGGAGTCGATCGGGTTGGTCGGCGGGTACCCGATGGCCTACTTCGACGACCGGCGGACCCCCGACCTCCAGTTCGACGCCGTCGTCATGGCCCCACCCCGCCAGCTACTCCTCCCGGCCGAGATCGGGATCACCGACGAGGCGCTGGCCGCGGGACGGATCTGGTTCCAGGGCGACGTGCCCGAGGTCGGTCCCGATGACCCGACCGATCCGACGCCCGACGAGGCGGGTCGGCTGGTCTCGCCCGGGTGGCGGATCGGGGTCGACATCGCCACCCACTGCTTCCCCGACCTCGATCTCCCCCAACCGCCTCCCCCGGCCGAACGGCGACGGCAACACACCGCGGCGATCGACGAGCTCCGGGAGGAGCACTACAACGCCACGATCACCCGGTTCGAACCGACCCACTCCGACCTGTGGGTGCTGCGGGTCCGTCCCGACCAGGGCACGACCTCCCACATCCCCGGTCAGTACGCCTCGCTCGGCCTCGGGTACTGGGAGGCCCGGGTCGACGAGGCCAGCGATCCCGGCCTCGACGATCGATGGGACAAGCTGATCCGCCGGTCGTACTCGATCTCCAGCCGGATCTTCGACGACAACGGCTACCTGGCCGACGACACGGGGGGCAACGAGCTCGAGTTCTACATCGTCCTCGTCGCCCCGACCGACGACAACATCCCGGCCCTCACCCCCCGGCTGGCCCTCAAGCGGCCGGGCGACAAGATCTACCTCGGGCCCAAGGTCGCCGGTCGCTACACCCTGGCCTCGGTGACCGATCCCCACGCCACCGTCGTGTTCCTGGCTACCGGCACCGGTGAGGCACCCCACAACGCGATGGTCGTCGAGCTGCTCCAGAAGGGCCACGTCGGACCGATCGTGTCGGCGGTGTCGGTCCGGCAGTGGGCCGACCTCGGCTACCGCGACAAGCACCGGGCCCTCGAGGAGCGGTTCGGGAACTACCACTATCTCCCGATGCCGACCCGGGAGCCCGACGTTCCCAAGCGATACATCCAGGACCTGATCCGGGACGACGTGTTCGCCACCGAGCTCGGGGTGACCCTCGACCCCGGTTCCACCCACGTCTTCCTGTGCGGCAACCCGGCGATGATCGGGCTGCCCGACGAGGGCTCCGACGGAACCGTCAGCTTCCCCGAGACGGTCGGGGTCGTCGAGTTGTTGACCGCCCAGGGCTTCACCCTCGACCGGCGCCGCCAGCCGGGCAACCTCCACTACGAGGAGTACTGGTAGGCCGTCGACCTCATCGAAGGTCAAGGTCGAGGGCCATCGTGCCGTTCACCTCCAGGTGGCAGATGGTCCGACGCGCGGAGCTTCCGAGCCGTCGGCCTGGGCGGCCCGACCAGCGCGGGCCATGGCCGTCCGGGTCGCGGTCTTCGCCCTGCCCATCGTCGCCTCGTTCCTCGCCGCCCGGATGGCCAGCCCCGTCGTCTGGCACCCGGCGGGGTGGCTCGGTCTGGCGGTGTTCGTGGTCCAGGTCGGGGCCATCGGAGCCCTCGCCGCCCTCGTCGCCGAGCGTGCCCTGCGCAACGTCCTCCCCCTGGCCGAGTTGCTCAACCTGACGCTGGTCTTCCCCGACCAGGCGCCGTCCCGGTTCAAGCTGGCGCTCCGGTCGGGCACGATCCGCCAGCTCAAGGGTTCGCTCGACGGCGAGGCGCCGGCCGACCATCAGGAGGCAGCCGAGGAGCTGGTGGCCATGGTCACCAGTCTCGGGCGCCATGAACCCCTGACCCGGGGCCACACCGAACGGGTCCGGGCCTACTGCGACCTGATCGGCGATGAGCTGGGCCTCACCCCTCACGACCGGCAGATGCTCAGCTGGGCGGCCCTGGTCCACGATGTGGGCAAGCTGACCGTGCCGCCGGAGATTCTGAACAGCCCCGGCCGACCGACCGACGAGGAGTGGCAGATCCTCCGGGGTCACCCCGAGGCGGGCGCCGAGCTGGTGGCCCCCCTTGCCGACTGGCTCGGCCCGTGGCGGCTGGCGGCCAGCGAGCACCATGAACGGTGGGACGGCAGCGGCTACCCGAACGGTCTGGCCGGCACCGACATCAGCCTGGCCGGTCGGATCGTGGCCGTGGCCGACGCCTATGACGTCATCACCGCCAAGCGCTCCTACAAGGAGGCGCTCTCGTCGGAGGCGGCCCGGGAGGAGCTGGTCCGCTGCTCCGGTACCCAGTTCGACCCGACCGTGGTCCGGGCACTGCTGCAGTCGTCGCTCCGGCGGTCCCGGCGCAACGCCGGCTTCCTCGGCTGGGTGTCGGAGGTCGGGCTCAGCACCGTCCCCCGGGCCTTCGGTCAGCTGGCCGGTTCGGTCACCACCGTGGTGGCCACCGGAACCATGGCGGCGGTGATGGCCACCAACCCGTCGATGATCGCCCCCGAGCCCGCCACGTTCCAGGCCGTCGACGCCGGGGCTCCGGCCGGACTGGCGTTCACCCCCTCCTCGTCGTCGGAGCCCGACGTCTCGGAGGGGCCATCGTCGTCCACCACCGAGACGCCGGAGGCCACGACGACCAGCGAGCCGTCGACGACGACCGACCCGGCGACCGTCGACGCCGAGGCCACCACCACCTCGACGACCGACGCTCCGGCGGGGGACGCCCCGACGACGGCGCCCCCGACCACCGCACCCCTGACGACCCTGCCCCCGTCCACCGCACCCCTGACGACCCTGCCCCCGACCACCGCCCCGCCCACGACGGCGCCCCCGACCACGGCACCTCCGACGACGACCACCGCTCCACCGACGACCACGACGACCGCCCCACCGACCACGAGCGGGCCCACCGGCTCGGTCTTCTACCTGCACAACCCGGGGACCGGCGACTCGACCTCGCAGACGTTCAAGACGCTCGACACCGACCCGGTCGACGACGCCACTCAACCCAACTTCGACACCAACCGGGACTCGGTACCCGGCCTCCGCCTCGAGCCCACCACCAGCGGATGGAGCGAGTCGGATCTCGTCCAGATCCAGCGGTTCGGCTACAACCCGAGCTCCGGGCAGCAGCTGAACGGACCGGTGCGGCTCACCCTCCACGCCGCCCTCGACGGCGCCGGGCCCCCGGTCACGGTCCGGGTCGCCCTCAGCGACTGCAACACCTGGTACCTGAGCTGCACCAACCTGGCGGAGACGTCGGTCGTGGTCTCGGCCGATGTCGCTGGCGGGTTCGCGGCCCACGTGGCTGACCTCGGCACCGTCGCCCACTCCTTCGGCGGTGGGCGACGACTGGTCATCCGGCTGATCGCCGAGGGATCCCAGACGGTCCACACCGCCTTCGACTCGGTGCCCTACCCCTCGGCGCTCGAGGTGACCTGGCAGTAACCCCCGGTTGGGGAGGTTCGCCCACGGCCGGCCGGAGCGACGGGGAATGGGCGGGTTGGTTGTGAACGTTTGCGGAACGTTGCGGCTCAATCCTTGCCGCAGCGGCGTGGCGCCGCCTACCTCGGTGGTCGCTACTACCCATCCGTCGAAAAGGGACCATCGACATGAGATCCAAGCAACTGGCGGGCGTCCTCGCGCTCGTGGCCGCGCTGGCGGCGCTCCTCCTACCCACCATGGCCTCGGCCGAAGAATCGAATCGGGGCCCGGCGGTCGTGATCGCCAACCGAGGCTCCGGCGATCTGACCGTCATCGACTCGGCCACGCTGACCACCGAGACCGTCGATCTGCCGGGCACCGCCGAGCCGATGTACGTCAACCATGACCGCTTCCGCGACGTGGTCGTGGTCGGCGATCGGGCGGCCAGCACGGTCTGGTTCCTCGACGACGAGACCTACGACGTCGTCGACTCGGTGGCCGTTGGCGACGGAGTCTTCCACCAGTGGGTCGACCCGTACCGCCACCAGTTGTGGGTCGTCGGCGACACGTCCCGCACCGTGACCGTCATCAACATCAACGAGGCCAGCGTGTTGGCCACCATCGACATCCCGGCCGACCTGGTCGAGCGGGGTGGGGTGCCCCACGATGTGTTCGTGGCCGGCAATCGGGCCTTCGTGTCGATCCTCAACCTCGACGACGGTACGGGCGTCGTCCTCCAGTACTCGACCCGGACCTTCGCCGAGACCGGCCGGATCAGCACCGGCGGCGACCCCCATCTCTTCGTCGACGGGCGGTTCGTCTACGTCGCGTCCCAGTTCGGGAGTACGGTCTCCCGGTACCGGGTCAGGGACCTGGCGCCTCGGGGGACCATCGACATCCCGGCCGCTCACGGCATCTTCATCACCGACCGTAACGAGGTGCTGGTCACCAACATCACCGGCGGCGGGACCGATGCGGTGTGGGAGCTGAATCGGGCGCTGACCCGGGTGCGGGACATCGTGGACACCTCGGTGCCGGTCCCCCACAACATCACCGTCGACGGCCGTCGCCAGATGTTCATCACCCATTCCGGCGCCGCGGCCGATCAGGTGTCGATCATCGACCTGGAGCGGCGTGGCTTCGGCGACGTCACCACGGTCACCGCCGGCACCAACCCGTTCGGCCTGGCCTACGTACCCTAGTTTTCTCCGGCCGCCAGCTCCTTCTGGAGCGGGGTCGGGAAGCTGGGCTTGACCACCGTCGGGCCCAGGGCCCCGTGGAGCCGTTCGACGTCGGCGTCGATCATCGCCCGATGGTCGGCGCCGACGTCCTCCAACAACCGGACCACAACCTCCCCGTCGGGCCGCTGGGCCCACCCACCGACGATGCGACCATCGACCCACACCGTCGGTCCGATGTTCCCGTTGCGATCGAACAGCGGGCCTTGGTGGGGCCCGAGGTACCAGTCACGTTCCTTCCACCCCATCGGCGTCGGATCGAGGGACGGGAGCAGCCCGGTCCACGGCCCGGGATCGGGTTCCGGCTCGACGTCGTCGCCGAGGACGAGTCCGGGCCGGCCGTCGAGGTCGACCTCGACCACGTCGAGGGCCGCCAGGGCGGTGGTCACCGCGGCCGCCGTCCACCCGGTCCACCACCGGAGGTCGGTGATCGTCGCCGGGCCGAATCGCCGCAGCCATGCCTCGACGAGCGCCGCCGATGCCTCGGCCGCCGTGACCGCGTCACGGCCTCCACCGTCGCGGTCGCCGGGCAACCACCGGTGGCGGAGGTGCCAGGTGTACTGGCGCCCCGTCCAGTTCCCGGCCGGGCGGCCCCGCATGAGCACGCCCTCGTTGGCCAACACGGCGAGCACCCGTGACGTGGCACCGGCAGTCACCTCGTTTCGGGTTCCGGACCCCATCACCAGCTTGGTCGTCAGTCGGGGGACGCGGGCGGTGATCGATCGGGCCGGGAGGCCGTCGTCGGCCTCGTCGAGCACCTCGATCACCTCGTCGCGGGCGTCGGCCAGCCACCGGCCAGGATCGGCGACACCGGAATCGACGAGGAAGCCCTCCAGCCGTTTGCGCTCGGTTCGGGCCACGGCGTCGGTCGAGGACCGCTCGACCATGTCGAGGTCGCCGACCCGGGCCACGAACAGGGTCCGTCGCATGGCCAGAACTCGAGCCACCGTCCGATCGACGTAGAGGGCGGTCGTCACCTGCTCGACCTCGGGGTCGGCGAGCCGGGCCAGCGCCGACAGGAAGACCGTGGCGGGATCGGTGGCGTGGAGCACGACCATGGCTTCGGTGACCGACGCCACGTCGTCGAGCGGTTCGACCAGGGCGTGGCGCCTGGCCAGACGGGCCCGTCGCTCGGCGACGTCGAACCTCGGGACGGTCATCCACCCAAGCTAGGTCGACGATCTCAGGTCTGCAGCGCCACGACATCGGCCACCGATTCGACGGCGGCCGGCCACGACGTCGGCGGGACGGCGGGGCGGATCACGAACTTCGAGAACCCGACCTCGCAGAAGGCCTCGATCCGCTCGGCCAACCCCGTGGCCCCGACCCCGACGACCTCGGCCGGGTCGAAGCCGGGGCGGCGGGATTCGATGGCGGCCCGCACCTCGTCGGTGATCCCGCCTTCGACCCAGCTCAGGTTCATCCCGTAGTGCTCACCGTCGATCGACCGGCCGACCTCCGCCGCGGCTTCGGTGATCGTGTCGCGTGCGGCGGCGGCCTCGGTCGGCGTGCACAGGCCGGGCATCCACCCCTCGCCGAGGCGACCGCATCGCCGCAGGGCGGCCGGGACCTGACCGCCGAGCCAGACCTCGAGGGGGTCCTGGACGGGACGGACCGGCAGCCGGACCGATCGGTAGGTGTGAAACCGCCCGTCGAGCTGCAGCGTCTCGCCGGCCCAGAGGGTCCGCATGATCTCCAGCGCCTCCTCCAGCATCGCCGACCGGTCGTCGGCGGCCACGGCCTGCGCATCGAGCTCGGAGGGGGTCCGGAGCCCGAGCACGAACAGCAGCAGGAGCCGACCCCCGGAGAGCTGGTCGAGGGTGGCCAGCTCCTTGGCCAGACGGACCGGGTCTCGTCCGGGGACGATCAGGTGGGTTCCGATCTTGAGCCGCTCCCGGCGCCCGGCCGCCACGCCGAGGGCGGCGATCGGGTCGAAGACCTGGCCGGTGATCACGTCGGGGACCCAGATCGAGTCGTACCCGAGGTCGTCGAGGGCGTCGACGAGACCGACATAGCCTCGGGGGTCGTCGGTGGCACCGGCGCCGGCCGCCACCCCGATCCTGACCTTCATCGTCCCCCCACCCATCGGCTTCTCATGCGAGGAGGGCGGCCACGACGGCCACTGCGTTGGCCGCCACGACGCCGGCCATCCACCGCTGCAGGCCGGCGACCTCGCTCCGAACGTCGGCCCGCAACTCCGCCATCTCACCACGCAACTCGACCATCTCACCCCGCAACTCGGCCCGTAGCTCGGCCATCTCGCCACGGAGCATCGTCGTCGTTGCTGCGTGGTCGGAGCGGGTGACCAGCTCATCGTGGGACTGATACGGCAACATCTGCATCAACAGATCGGCGGCGTCGCCGCCGATGCTCTCCTCCAGCCTCGCATGCACCAGGCGACGCTGACCCTCGGATATCGACATCGGAAGCTTCCCATCATCGGGTCGGGCCCGTCGAGCGGACCGCGGATCTGGCGGGGGAAGCCGGGTGGGTCAGCCCAGGGCGAAGGGGAGTTCCCGGGGGCCCCGGATCTGCCCGGTCGACCATCGGACGGTCGTGTCGGGGGCGAGGGAGAAGTCGGGGTAGGCGGCCAGCCACTCCTCGATGGCGACCCGCAGCTCGAGGCGGGCCAGGTTGGAGCCGAGGCACCGGTGGATTCCGAGGCCGAACGCCGCATGGCGGTTCTTGGCCCGATCGATGATGACCTTATCGGGATCGTCGAAGGCCTCCGGATCGCGGTTGGCGGCCGGGAACGGGAGCAACATCCACTCGCCGGCCTGGACCGGGCACCCGTTGAGCTCGTGGTTGCGGGCGACGATCCGGGCCATGGTGACCGGAGCGTAGGCCCGGAGGAACTCCTCGACGGCGGTCGGCATCAACTCGGGCTCGGCGACCAGCCGCTCCCGGTCCTCCGGGTGGGTCGCCAGGTGCCACAGGCTCGACCCGATGGCCGACCAGGTGGTGTCGATCCCGGCCACCAGCAGCAGGAGCACGGTCCCGATGATGTGGTTCTCCGAGAGGGGCTGCCCGGCGAACTCGATGTCGATCAGGTAGGAGATCAGGTCGTCGCGCGGGTTCTCCCGATGCTCGTCGACCCGCTGCTTCAGGTAGTAGCCGAGGGTCTCCTCCTCCGGGAGGTCATCCTGGCCGCCGGGGTTCTCCAGGATCAGGCCGATGAAGTGGCGGAACAGATCGCCGTCCTCGGCCGGTACGCCGAGCATCTCGGCGATCACCTTGACCGGGATGTGCTGGGTGTAGTGCTGGGCGGCGTCGACCTGGCCATCCACGATCGGCAGGTCGGCGATCAGGTCCCGGCACAGCTGGCGGGTCGTGTCCTCCCACTGGGAGATGACCTTGGGGGAGAACGGCGGCAGGAGCAGCTTCCGGGCCTCGTGGTGGACCGGCGGATCGGAGGTGATGGGCGGGGCCGGGCCGAGGGGCGGCGGCTCCTCGGGGCGTTGGGGCGAGACGACGACGCCCTGGGACGTGTAGTTCTCGGTGTCGTAGGCGATGGTGGCGATGTCGGCGTGACGGGTCGGGAGCCAGGTGCCGCCGAACCGCTCGGTGTGGGCGACCGGACACCGTTCTCGGAGGTCGTCCCAGATCTCGTGGACGTTCTCGTTGTACGCCGGGTCGGTGTGGTCGAAATCGGTGGCCCAGTTGCGAACGTCGCTCATGCCTTACACCGTACTGCCACGGGCCGGGTCCTGGCTAGGCTTGGATGGGTGCGACGGATTCCCTTGATCCGGGCTCTCGGCGATCTCGACCCACCGGTCGAGGATCCAACCGGGGCGCTGGCCGAGAACCGGGTCCTGGTCGACGGGGCGATCGTGACCAACCCCCGATCCCAGGTCCTGCCGACCGCCCGGATCGTCGTTCGGCCCCGCAATGAGCCCCGAGGGATCCGCAAACTCGCCCCGGCCCTCGACGCCTTCGACGTCGACGTCGACGGGGCGGTCGGGCTCGACCTCGGCGCCTGCACCGGCGGCTTCACCCAGGTGCTCCTCGATCGGGGCGCGAGCCGGGTCTTCGCCGTCGATGTCGGCTACGGCCAGCTCCTCGGCTCGCTCCGCCAGGACCCCCGGGTGGTGAACCTCGAGCGGACCAACATCGCCGCGGTCACCCCCGAGCTCCTCGGCCAGCGCCCCGACGTCGTGGTGTGCGATGTGACCAAGCTCGCCCTGCGGGACGTGGTCCGGCAACTGGTCGACAACGACGTACCCCAGCTCGGGACCCGGTTGGTGGGCCTGGTCAAGCCGATGTTCGAGTTGGGGACCGGTGAGCTCCCCGAGGGACCGGAGCTCGCTCGGGCCCTGGCCGTGGCCCGGGACGGCGTGGCGGCCGCCGGTTGGGTCGACCTCGCCTCGATCCCCTCGGCGATCCGGGGCCACCGGGGCGCGGTCGAGTACTTCGTCCACGCCCGGTGGCCCGGGTGATCACACCGCGGTGACGACGGTGAACAGGCTCTTCTCGAACCGCTTGCGGGTCAGGTCGAGTTCGATGATCCGCCCCCAGCTGTACACGTTGTAGGCGACCCGGTCGTCGTCGATCTCCAGACCCCCCTGGTACACGACCCAGTGGTCGGGCCACGGGGGGAGGTCCCGCTCCCCGGACTTGAGGATCGCCATGTTGAGCAGGATGAAGGCCGAGCCCCCGGCCTCCCACGCGGCATGACCGGCCTTGATGGCGTCGAGCTCGCCCGCCACGAAACAGGTGTCGACCTCGACGTCCTCCTTCAGCAGGATCTCCTCGGCCCAGCCCTTGATCTCCCACGGGTGGGTCATGCCCTGGAGCCCACTGACCAGGCCCTTGGCCGCCGCCTCCACCTTGAACAGCGTGTTCTCGGCGTTGCGCATGGTGGCGATCAGCATCCAGTCGGCCGGGTCCATCTTCTGGCCGATGTCGTCGGCCATCAGCTTCTCGGTGGCCTCGACCCGTTTGGTCCGGGACCAGAAGCCGCCGGTCTCGTAGAGCTGACGGCTGAGCTCGATGTAGCGTCGGGGCTGGGTTCGGGCCAGCTCGTACACGATCGACGTGGGCCCGCAGAAGTTCGACCGCTCCTGGTCGATCTCCAGGGCGCTCTGGCGGCGCTCCCGGAGGTTCTCCGCCAACGCCTTCTTGGAGATCTTGGCCCACAACCCACCCCGCTCCGACTGCTCGAACTGCTCAGCGGCAAAGGAGGCGAGGTCCTCGGCGGTGATGTCGGGACGGTCGACGACCGAGTAGGTGAGGGTGTAGTGGGCCCCCTCCTGGTCGAACACCGCCGTCTCGCTGGTGACCAGATCACCGACGGTGACCTGCCCCAGGACGTCATCGTCCCCTCCGGGGAAGGGCAGGTCCTCGTCGTAGAGACGCAAGGTGCAGGTCGATTCGAACAGGGCCTTGGCCCCGATGGGCCAGTCGTCACCGTCGTCCATGTCTCGACGGTGGGCGAAGTGGAGCTCACCGTCGCAGTAGACCTCCAGGCGACACTCGTCGCCGAAGAAGTCCTCCGAGTCGGTGCAGTGGAGGTTTTCGAGGATGATCTGCTTCATCGCCGCAGGATGCTAGTTGTCCGTGCGGCCGCCGGCAGCTGCTACGAGACGCCGACCAGCTCCCCCGCCTCGTCGAGGCGCCCGTTGGCCTTGTTCCGCTCCAGCGCCTCGGCCGCCTCGGGGGTGCCGACCGGGTAGAAGCAGCGGTAGACGTGGTCCCGGTCGACGGCCGGGGTCAGCTCCGGTTCCTCGGCGAAGCACCGCTCCTGGGCGTACCGGCAGCGAGCGGCGAACTTGCAGCCCTGGGGCGGGTCGACCATGTTCGGCGGTCGCCCGGGGATGATCGACAGCCGGGTGTGGCTCGGGTACTCGACCTTGGGGATCGACCGGAACAACGCCTCGGTGTAGGGCATCTTCATGTCGCGGAACAGGACCGGGGTCGGCGCCCGCTCCATGATCCGCCCGGCATACATGACGATCACCTCGTCGGTCCGGCCGGCCACCACCCCCAGGTCATGGGTGATCAGGATGAGCGGCATGTACCGCTCCTTCTGCTGGTCCTGGAGCAGGTCGAGGATCTGGGCCTGGACGGTCACGTCGAGGGCGGTGGTGGGCTCGTCGGCGATCAGCAGCTTGGGGCCGCACGCCAGGGCGATGGCGATCACCACCCGCTGGCGCATGCCGCCCGACAGCTGGTGGGGGTACTCGTCGATCCTGGCCTCGGGGGACGGGATGCCGACGCTGTGGAGGAGGGTGAGGGCGATCTCCCGAGCTTCGCCCCGGGAAACGCCGTGGTGGTAGCGGAGGCCCTCGGTGACCTGGGTCCCGATGCGCATCACGGGGTTCAGCGACCCCAGCGGGTCCTGGAACACCATCGCCACCTCGGGACCCCAGACCCGACGGAGGTCGGCGTCGCGCAGCGACATCATGTCGATCCCGTTCAGCGTCACCTTGCCCGAGCTGGCCACGTTGGCCTTGGGGAGGAGCCGCATCACCGAGCGGGCGGTCACGCTCTTCCCCGAGCCCGACTCGCCGACGATCCCGAGCGCCCGACCTCGGCGGAGGTTGAACGAGACGTTGTCGACGGCCCGCAGGGGTCCGGCGGGCGTCGCGAACTCGGTGGTGAGGTTCTCGACCTCGAGAACCGGCTTGTCGTCATCGATCACGTCGTCACCTCGTCGCTCAGGCCCCGGTTGCTCGCGGCCGCCGACCGATCCTCGGCCGAGGCGTCGTCGACCACATCGACCAGCGGGAAGTGGCAGGCCACGTACTGGTCGTCGGAGACCTTGCGCATGATCGGTTCCTCCTCGGCGCACCGGGGCTGAGCCAGCGGGCACCGGGTCCGGAACCGGCACCCCGACGGCGGCGCGACCGGCGACGGGAGATCGCTGGCCTCCTGGGAGACCCGGGCCTCGACCAGTGGATCGGGATGGGGGATCGCCGACAGGAGGAGCTGGGAGTAGGGGTGGGCCGGGTTGGCGTAGAGCACGTCCGGGTCGGCGACCTCGCAGATCTTGCCGAGGTACATCACCGCCACCCGGTCGCTGACGTTCTTGACGACCGCCAGGTCGTGGGCGATGAAGACCAGCGTCAGTCCGTACCGCTCCTTCATCTCCTCCAGCAGGTTCAGGATCTGGGCCTGGACCGAGACGTCGAGAGCCGACACCGGCTCGTCGCAGATGATCACCTTCGGATCGAGGATCAGGGCCCGGGCGATCGAGATCCGCTGGGCCTGGCCACCGGAGAACTCGAAGGGCTTGCGGTCCATGGCGTTGTCGGGGTTGATCCCCACCGTTTCGAGCATCTCCCGGACCTTTGGTTCGGCCCGGGCCCGAAGCGCGTCGCGCCGACGGCCAAGCTGACGCCGGACGACGAGGAAGAGGAGGTAGTCGAACACCGCCGATGCGACGATGACCCCGAGCTTGGGGACCCCGTCGAGGCCGGCGATGTAGAAGAGCTGGACCCCGAAGATGGCGGCCAGGGCGACCGCCACCCCCCACGGCCCGGCCCGGCTGTAGCGGACCACCGACCACAGCAGGGCGGCGACGAGGACGGCGGCGATGGCGATCATGTTGACCCGGAGGACCCAGGCGGCGATGCCGGTCCAGCTGTTCCAGGTCCGGTAGACCATGAACCCGGCGATGGCCGCCGCCAGGGCGGCACCGGCCAGGCCGACCGGTTTGGGGATGTCGCCCAGGAGTCGGGACATCAACCCGAACGGGACCATGAGACCGAGGAACAGCCAGATCATCCCCATCACCCCGAGGACGGCGCCGATGGCGCCGATGGCCGCCGCCATGATCAGCACGAAGGCCTGGGCCGGTGGTTCGATCCAGCCCAGCTCGTCGGACAGGGCCCGGTCGTCGACGGCATTGCCGAGGATCCACAGGACGAGGGCCAGCGCTGCCAGCGGCACGAGGAACCGCATCGGCTTGGTCACGACCCGGGCCACCTTGACGAAGATGTCGCTCCACCGATCGAACCAGA
The DNA here is from genome assembly GCA_965262175.1 of Acidimicrobiales bacterium. Classification (GTDB taxonomy): domain Bacteria; phylum Actinomycetota; class Acidimicrobiia; order Acidimicrobiales; family SZUA-35; genus CADEDH01. Next base: position 1,995,154 of record CBDHES010000002.1, read on the forward strand.
TCGAGATGACCGGCCGACCCTCCTCCTCTTCCTCCCACCACACGACCAGCGGCTCGGCGATGATGTCCCGAACGGTCCGCCGGGGGTTGAGGGCCGAGATCGGGTCCTGGAAGATCATCTGGAGGACGGGGCGGGTCCGTCGCATGGCCTCCGAGTCGAGCTCGGTCAGCTCCACCGAGTCGAGGGTCACCGACCCGTCGGTGGGCCGGGGGATCTGCATGATCGCCTTGCCCGTCGTCGACTTGCCACACCCCGACTCGCCGACCAGCCCGAGGGTCTCGCCTTCGATGAGGTCGAGCGAGATACCGCTCACGGCGTGGACCACCTGGCCGGTGGTCCCGATCGGGAACTCGACGGTGAGATCCTCGGCCCGGAGGAGGGCGTCGCCGCTGGGACGGAGATGGGCCTTGCCGGTACCAGCCACTACAGCACCGACTCCCGCGGCTCGTACCGCTCCTGGAGCTTGTCGCCGACGTAGTTGAGGGCCAGCACCGTCAGGAACATGGCCCCGGCCGGGAACAAGCTGATGTGGGCGGCGCCGTCGAGATCGGACCGTCCCTTGTTGATCATGTCGCCCCAGGTCGGGCTGGGGGGCGGGACGGAGAGGCCGAGGAAGGCGACGGCCCCCTCGACGACGATGAGGTTGGCCATCACGATCAGCGAGTAGCTGACGAGCGCCGGGGCGACGTTCGGCAGCACCTCCCGGAACATGATCCGACCGTCCCGGGCCCCGATCGTCTTGGCTGCCAGCACGAACTCCCGCTGGGACCACACCAACGTCGAGGCCCGTACCACCCGGCTGATCGGGGCGATCGACAGCAGGACGAACACCACGATGAGGATCGCCACCCGGCGCTCCGAGTCGGGGTCGAGGAACAGGATCAGGCTCAACGCCAGGATCAACGGGGGGATGACCAGCGTGCCGTCGGCCACGGTGGTGATGTAGGTGTCGACCTTCGACCGGTAGTACCCGGCGGCCATCCCGATCAGGCCGCCGATGAGCAACGCCAGCGTGGCTCCCACGGCCGCCACCATCAGGCTGACCTGGGCCCCGTAGATGATCCGGGTGAAGATGTCGCGGCCGGCGCCGTCGTTGCCGAACCAGAACTCGGCGCTCGGTCCGGCCTCGTTCTGACCCCGGAAGGTCTGGGCCGGATCCTTGATCGGCAGCACCTCGGCGAAGATCGCAGCCAGGGTCAGGGCGACGAGGAACCCCACCGCCACCCAGAACACCACCCCGAGGGGCTTGGCCTTCTTCGTGCCGGCCGATGCCACCGGCGGCGACGGCTCGACGGAATCGGTGTCGACGGTCGGGTCGGAGACCGTCTCGATGGTGTCAGCCACCGCTACCTCCAAGGCCGGATCCGCCCGTCCGGATCCGTGGGTCGAGGGCGAGATAGAGGAAGTCCACCATGACGAGGATGAGGATGTACAGCGTGGAGATCGCCATCGTTCCGCCCTGGACGACGATGAAGTCCCGCTGGGAGATGGCGGTGAACATGTAGGTCCCGATGCCGGGCAGGGTGAAGATCACCTCGGTGATCAGCGCCCCGCCGATCAGGGTCCCGATGGTGAAGCCCATCACCGTGATGAGGGTGAACATCGAGGGCCGGAGGGCGTGGCGGACCAGGATCGTCCTCGTCGGGATGCCCTTCGAGCGGGCCAGGTCGATGAACGGCAGCCGGAGCGTGCCGATCATGTCCGATCGGAGCAGCCGCATGAAGATCGCCGACTGGCCCAGTGCCAGGGACAGCGACGGCAGCAACATGTGTTTGAAGTGGTCGACGACGCTCTCCCCGAGCGGCACGTAGGTCGCGGCCGGGAGGACCTTGAACCCGAACTGGGCACCGAACAGCGACAAGCCACCGATCGCCAGGAACAGCAGGAGGAAGATGGCCAGCACGAACGGCGGCACGGCGAAGAAGCCGAGCATGACCGTGTTGACCAACCGGTCCTGGACCTGGCCGTTCCGGTAGGCGGTGTAGATCCCGAGGGGGAAGCTGATCACGACCGCCAGGATCAGCGAGTAGAGCATGAGCTGGAGGGACGGGGTCAGCGACCGGGAGATCCCGTCGGCCACCTCCTCCCGCAGCTGGACCGACTCGCCCAGGTCGCCGACGACCGCGTCGCCCAGCCAGATCCCGTACCGGTCGAGGAACGGCTCGTCGAGACCGAGCTCGGTCCGGACCCGGGCCACGGCATCGGGGGTCGCCGAGGGGCCGAGGATGTTGATGGCGGGGTCGCCGGGGAGGCTGGCCATCAGGCTGAAGACGATGAACGACACCACCAGCAGGATCGGGATGATGCCCAGGATCCGGCGGATGGCGTACCGACCGTTGGTGAGGAAGGCGCTGGTCGTCCCGGCCGCCACCACGAGGCCGAAGGTCCACGAGAAGGGGGGACGGGTGATCCAGGCCCAGGCGATGATGGCGACCAGGACCGGGACGGTGAACAGCCCGGGCCGCCGTCGGAAGTCGCCGACGAAGTAGGCGCTGACGATGGCGGCGAGGAAGCCGAGGCCGAAGGCTGGACTCACCGAGAGCCCGGCCAACCATCCGGCGCCGGCGACCGCCAACCCGATGGCGGTCGGGACGGCCAGGGCGATCGCCTCGTCCCGGTCACCGGGCGTGGTGAAGAAGACGACGAGGATGACCCAGAGGCCCAGGGCCAGGCTGGCCGATGCCAGCCCGGCCACGATCGCCACGATCGCCACGATCAGGGCGATCCCGGCCGGGAGCAGCTGATCGTTCAGCTCACGTGGTCGACGGGCCACCGGGTCTCCTCCTTCGTCGCCTGCTCGATCAGCCCTGGCAGTCGCCGTCGGTGCACCACATCTGGGCCAGGTGGTGCTTCCCGGCGATCACCGGCTTGGTCACCCCGCCATCGGGGATCTCGAGGTTGGTGATGTTCTGGACCCGTGGGTTGGCCACGATGCCCCACACCGTCCAGACCGTCCAGATGTTCCAGACGTTCTCGGCGAACTGCCGGCTGACGCCCTCGGCCGCCTCCCGGCGGGCGTCGGGATCGGGGTTGGCCCGGATGGTGGCGTACAGCTCATCCATCGTGGCGTCCTGGAACCGCCCGAAGTTGAGGGCCAGCTCCGGCACGCCGGGATCGATGGGGCTCGCCGTCGCAGAGTTCCACCAGTACCACTGCTCGGTCGGGTCGACGCCGGCGTGGTTGCGCCACCCCTGGGCATCGAACGTGCCGGCCAGAGCGAGGCCGATGTACTGGCCCTGCTCGATCGGGGTGATGCTGACGTCGATCTCGTCGCCGAAGGCATCGCTCCACATGGACACGATCAGCTCGTTCGACTCGACGTTGAAGGCGTCGTTGGTGGTGTTGAAGGCGAAGGCGACCGGGGTGGTGCCGTGGTCGGTCTTGCACTCCTCCCAGCTCTCGGCCGCCGCATCGGGATCGTAGGACGGGTACCCGGTGTCATCGAGGTAGCCGATCGAGCCCGGCGGGAAGGGTCCGTTGGCCGGGGAGGCGATGCCGGCCCACCGCTCGTCGGCGAACCGCTCCTGATCGAGGGCGTGGGCGAGCGCCCGGCGGCAGCTCAGGTGGAGCAACGGGCTCGACGAGTTGAGGTCGCCCGGGTCCATGCTGAGGGCGTCCTCGCCCCGGACGAAGGCCAGGGTCGGGTTCTCCCCGGCGCCGACGTTCAGCATGAGGTAGTTGGTCTCGCCGAAGTCGTTGGCCTGGAGCAGCTTGAACTCGCCGTCGGCCTCGTAGGCCGCGATCTCGTCGCCGTTGGCGGTGTGGATGATGTCGAACTGTCCGGCCTTGAGACCGTTCGACCGACCCTGGATGTCGACCGCCACGACGAACTCGATCTCGTCGAGGTACGGCAGACCCTCGCCGGTCACGGAGTTGGGTCCATCACCCCGCCAGTAGTCCGGGTTGCGCTCGGCGATGAAGCTGTTGCCGTTGCCGGGCGTGTACTCGACGAATCGGAACGCCCCGACCCCGACCGGGGCGGCCGGGTCGCCGGAGAGATCGAGCTCGGCGATCTCCTCCTCGGTCACGAACGGAGCCTGGTTCAGCGGGTTGTTGGCCAGGGTGGCCATCCAGGTCGGCGAGAACATCATCCCGCAGACCTCGGTCCGGAGGATGGCCGGGCCGAGGGCGTCGGGCTGGTCGTAGGTCAGGGTCACCGTCTGGCCCTCGGCCTGCACGTCGGCCAGGCCGAGGAAGGCCGGGCCGGTGAGGGGGCTGAACCGGCAGGTATCGATGTTGTACTTCACCGCCGCCCCGTCGAGGGGGGTGCCGTCGTGGAACGTGATCCCGTCGCGGATCGTCATCGTCCACTCGGTGAAGTCGTCGTTTGGTTCGGCCGACTCCGCCAGGTAGGGCTGGATCTCCCCGCTGTCGTCGGTGATGAAGAGCCCGTCGGTGACGGCCCGGAAGATCATCCGGCAGCTGATGGCACACGAGGTGGCGTAGTGGGTCCACGGGTTGGCCGAGTCGGCCTCGATGCCGTAGACGAGGCGTCCGCCATGGACCGGTTCGCCGTCACCGGCAGCGCCGCTGTCTTCTCCGGTGGCTTCGCCCTCGGCCCGGTCGGCCTCGATCTGCTGCTGCTCTTCCGAATCGACGCCGGTGGTGTCGTCGGTCGACTCCTCATCATCGCCGCTTCCGCATGCGGCGGCGACGAGCGCCATGGCGAGGAGCACCCCCAGGAGCTTTGTCAATCGTGCGTTCACGCGTCACTCTCCCCTTTCGAGTGGACATCAAAGTGGCACCAGTCACGCTGTGACGCAAGTCTCAGTTACCGGTCGGTTCGGGATTGGTGTCGAACTGTCATGGTCCGGCCATCCGGTACCCTCCGCCGACATGGGCGAGGATCGCGACGACCGGCCGACCGAGGGACCGAAGGTCTACACCCGGACCGGGGACGACGGGACCACCGGCCTGTTCTTCGGGGGCCGGGTCCGCAAGGACACCGCGCTGCCGGTCGCCTACGGGACGGTCGATGAGGCCCAGGCGGCCCTCGGCCTGGCCCGAGCCGAGGCCGAGCCCGGGTCGGAGCTCGATGAGCTGCTGATCGCCCGATGCCGCGACCTCTACGTCGTGATGGCGGAGTTGGCGACCCTGCCGGCCAACCACCACAAGCTGACGCCGGGGCAGACGTCGACCACGGCCGAGATGGTGACGAACCTGGAGGAGCTGATCGACGACATCGGCGGCCGGTTCACCGCACCGAGCGACTTCGCCATCCCCGGCCGGTCGCGCCTCACCGCAGCGCTCGACCTGGCCCGGACGGTCATACGGCGGGCCGAGCGGGCGGCCCTGGCCGCCGCCCCGGCCGACTCCCACGTCGTCGCCTATCTCAATCGCCTGTCGGATCTCGTCTGGGTTCTCGCCCGGTGGCAGGAGGACGTCACGATCCTCGCTCGGGATCGACCCGACGAAGGTTGATCGCCGACAAACCCCCGAGGCGCCACCACCTGGGCGGCGATGTTGACTACACATACTCCGTTGAGTGGGTCCAACCGCCGGGCCCCCGAGGGAAACGAGACGACCGTGAAGCACCTCCTGACGGGGCTCCTGGCCCTGTTCCTGCTGCTCGCCGCCTGCGGCGACGACGATGGCGAGTCGACGACCGAGGCAACCGACGCCGCCGGCCAGGCCGATGCGGGCTCCGACGCCGATGCGGGCTCCGACGCCGACGGCGACAGGGCCGAGGCCGCGATGACGAGATGGCCGACGGGGAGATGGCCGACGGGGAGATGGCCGACGCCGACCATGACGGCTCGGATGAGGACATGACCGACGAGATGTCGGATGAGGACATGACCGACGACATGGCCGACGAGGACATGACCGACGACACGGACGAGGCCGAGCTGGCGTTCGGTGATGGGGAGATCGGTCCGTACTTCGGCTTCCTGTTCGGTTCGGCCGGCATCGAACCCGACGATGCGCTGCTCGACTGCATCGAGGGTCGGGGCGTCGATCTCGGCCTGGGGATCGATGGCGGCGAGAGCGACGACGAGTTCGCCGCCGCGGCGCTGGCGTTGATGGCGTGCGATCCCGAGTTGCTGGCCATCCTGACGGTCGAGAACAGCGAGCTGCCGCCGGGTACCGACCCCGCGCTGGCCGAGTGCGTGTTGACCGTGGCCTACGACGAGCTGGCCTCGCTGCCCGAGGACGAGGCGATCGCCCTCCTCGACGAGGACGATGTTCCCGACGACGTCATCGATGCCACCACCGCGGTCGCGGCCGACGAGTGCGGCGTCGACGAGTCGGAGATCGCTGCCATTCTCGAATCGTTGTAGGCCGGACGAGGCGGGTCCCGGATGATGAAGCTCCTGGCATTCCTGTTGAGCCTCGGCCTGGTGGCCGCGGCCTGCTCGTCGGACGACGGCGGCGAGACGGGTGCTGACGGCGAGACCGTCGAGACGAGCGGGGACGGCGATGCCGAACCCGACGAGGATGCCGATACGGCCGCCGGGGATCCGGCGGCCACCGGCGACGATGACGGCTCGACCGACGCTGGCGGCGGCACCGACGACGGTGCCGTCGCCGGCCTCCCCGCCTCGGACGACACGACCGGGAACCCGGACGGGGCCGACGGCGCCGCCGGGCCGGGACCGCTCGGTCCGTTCTTGATGTTCGTGTTCGACGCCAGCGGGACGGAGCCGACCGAGGAGGTCGTGGCCTGCTTCGAAGGGCGGGACCTCGACCCCGGCCTCTCGCTCGATGCATCGGAGGATGAGCTGGCCCGGGCCATCCTCGCCGTCAGCGCCTGCGCCCCGGAAGCGGCGGCCGTGTTGGCCGTCGAGGACCTCGCCCTCCCCGAGGGCGTCGAGCAGGGCGACGCCGTCTGCGTGCTCACCATCGCCTACCAGGAGCTGGCGACCTATCCCGAGGACGAGGCGTTCGTTCTCCTCGAGAGCGAGTCGGTGCCCCCCGAGCTCCGGGGCCCGACCGTGGAACGGGCCGCCGGGGAGTGTGGGCTCTCGGAGGTCCAGATCACGGGCATCCTCGACGGCACCTGATCCCAGTCGGGGCCTGATCCCAGCCGGGGCCTGATCCCGACAGGGGCTCAGCTCATGGCTGCGACGCCGAGGGTGGTCAGCATCCCGGTGATCAGTGCCAGGTAGCTGGCCTGCAGCCACCGGTACTTCCGATGGAGCAACACGTTGGCCGCCTGGTGGAGGTCAGCCAGGATCACCCCGTAGACCCGCTCGTCGTCGGCCAGGATGGCCCGCATCCGGGCCTGGTACTCCTCGGCCTCGACCCGGGCGATCGACCCGAAGAACAGCGGGTTCCACGCCGACCCGGCTTGCCCCTCGGTGCGAGCACCGGGCCGCCATCTCCCCCCGACGGTGGGGAACAGCGACACGGCGGCCAGGACCCCGGCGACGATCGCCGTGATGGCCAGGACCAGCTTGGCCGTCCCGAGCGGGTCGTCGGCCGCGCCCGAGAAGACGATGGTCGCCACCACGAAGGACGCGCCGAGGACGATGCTGGCCTTCTGATCGGCCAACGCCGAGAGCTGGACCATGTTCTGCTGGGTGGTCCGGAGCACGTAGTCGGTGGCGGGCCGAGCCTGGATGGAGTCACCGCTGGTGGGCACGGGCATCATCGACGCCGGTACCGGTGGCGGGCCGTGGTCGCTCGCTCGTCGATCGGTCATCCGTGGCTCGATCCCTTCCCCCTCGTGCCTACGTCGCCCCCTGGCATAGCATTGGGGCGGCGACGCCGACAACCGCCGATCGCCGACGATTCGCGATGTCCACCGACGCCCGCCGCCCCGATCCCGCCCCCCGACCGCCGCTCGGTTCCTACGCCGCCAAGCGGTGCCCGCTCAGGGTCCAGCTCGATCATCTCCAACCGGACGTTCCCCGAGCTCCGACCCCGCTCGACGCCGAGGCCCGGATCGCCGCCGGCGTCGACTTCGAGGAGGCGTTGCTGACCCGGATGTTCGCCGCCGCCAGCCGCCGTCGACCGGCCGCCGCGGCGCGATGGGTCATCGCTCACGACGATGCCGGCCTGACCGAGGCGGCGATCGATGCCGGCGCCCCCGTGATCGCCAAGGCCCGCCTGCCCATCGATCTCGACGGCGGCCGGGTCGGCCGCCCCGATCTCCTGGTGCGGTGGCCGGTGAGCGGCCCCGGCGGCTACGTCCCCGTCGACGTCAAGCATCGCTCGACGATCGGCGGGGGCCGCCTCGATGCCGTGGTCTCGCAGCTGGCGGCCCCCGACCCCGATGCGGCAGGACCGACCGGCGACCGGCTCCGGACCGACTCCGAGATGCGGGGCCACCTGCTCCAGCTGGCCCACTACCACCGCATGCTGGAACACCACGGCTGGGCCGCCCCCGACACGGCGATGGGTGGGATCATCGGTACCGAGGAACTGGTGGCCTGGTACCGGCTCGACGAGCCGCTCTGGCAACCGGGCCCGTCGGCGCCGGGCGGCGCCCCCCGCCAGACGACGCTCGAGCGGTACGACACCGAGATCGCGTTCCGGCACGACATGGTGATCGCGGCCGACGACGGGCGCCCCCTGCTCCCACCGATCCGCTGTGCCGAGTGCCCGTCGTGCCCCTGGCGGTGGCGCTGCGACGAACAGCTGCGGGCCGGCAGCGGCGATCCGTCGCTGGTACCCGGCGTCGGGTATCGCCAGTGGCGAAGCCTCCGCTCGGCCCGGATCACCGATCGGGCCGGAGTCGCCGGCCTCGACCTTCCGACCGCCACACTCGCCGCGGCCGGGGTCGATGTCGGCCGGTGGCTCGCCCTCGCCACCGAGGTGCCTCCCGACACCCCGCTCGTGAGCCTGTGGGCTCGAGCCGGCGGGCAGCTCGACCGGCTCGGAACGGCCGGTCTCGTCACCGCCGGCGACCTCGTCACCACCCTCGATCCGCCGACGGCCGAGATCGACAACCCGGGCTTCCTTCCCCGAGCCATCGTGGCCGCTCGGGCCGCCCTCCACCCTGAGCCGGTCCTCCGTCGGAGCGACGAGGTGCCCGTCGTCGAGCGGGCTGGCGTGGAGATCGATCTCGACATGGAGAGCGCCGCCGAGGGCGCCTACCTGTGGGGTTGCCTCGTCACCGACCGGTCCGGCCTGGGTCTGGTCGACGACGGCTACCACCCATTCGTGACCTGGCAGCCACTGGACGAGCCCGAGGTGTCGCGGGTCTTCGTCGAGCTGTGGCGTTGGTTGACCGGCCTCGTCGATGCGGCCACCGCGGCCGGGGTCGACGTGCGCTGCTACTGCTGGCACGGGTCGGCCGAGCTGACCCAGATGCGACGGGCGACCGACGACGACGCCCAGCTGCGGGCCGAGGTCGAGGCGTTCGCCGAGTCGAGCCGGTGGGTCGACCTGGAAGCGGTGTTCAACCAGGGCTGGGTGACCGGTACGGGAAGCTCGCTCAAGACCGTTGCGCCGTTGGCCGGTCACCGGTGGGGGGTCGACGACCCGGGCGGCGCGGTCTCCCAGGTCGTCCACTATCCCCGAGCGGTCGACGGCGACCTGGAGGCCCAGCGGTGGCTGCTGTCGTACAACGCCGATGACGTCGCCGCCACCTTGGCCATCCGCCGATGGCTGGCCGACGACGCCCGGGCCGCCCCGGTCGTCCCCACCACCCTCGCCGACTGGGGTGACGCCGCCTCCTGACGAGCCGTCCGTCCCTAGAGGATGGGGAGGGCCGCCACCCGCTTCTCGCACCAGTCCCGGATCTCGCTGGCGGCCGCCGGGTCGAGGTGGGCGTCGGGGTGACCACGGAGGAGCCGGTCCCGACCCAGCACGAGGGCGTTGCCGAACTTGCGGCTGACCCGGGCCGCGGTCCACGTCCCCAGCTCCCGCCAGGGGACGGCAACCCCCTTCAGGAGCGGCCCGTCCCAGGCGATGAGGTCCCGCCACTCCGACAGCGCCGGCTCGCCGGTCTTGTTCTTCCAGTTGGCGCCGACCGCACACTGGACCAGCACCCACGCCTGGCCCGCCGTTCCGGGTTCGTCGAGACGGGTCCACCCGCTGACCACATCGAGGCCCTTGTCCTTGTCGTGGGGGTCGACCTTGTCCCCGATGTCGAGGTTCTCCGGTTCCAGGCCCAGCCGGTCGGCCAGCCGGACGATGCGGTCCCGAGGGTGGGTCGGCCAGTCGGGCTCGATGGGCCAACCGAAGCGGACGACCGGGCCGCCGAACAGGCCGGCGGCGCTCGCTTCGACGATCTTCTCGAACAGCCGCCCCTCGGCCGAGTCGGGCCCAATCGCCACGTCGAGGCCACCGTAGGTGCGCCCGTGGTCGAGGAGCAGCAGCATCGTGTAGGCCGGCCGCTCGTGCCACGATCCGCCCGACAGGTAGGCATCGTCGAGCTCGAACGGGAACGCCCCGGCGTCGAGTGCACCGATCCGGCTCCGTCGGAGGTGGAGTTTGGCCCACAGCTCGTCGGCGAAGCGCTCGCTGGCGTCGTCGGGACTCGTGGCATCATCGTCGAGCCACGTCTCGTCGCCGGGGAACAGCCCGCCGTCCTCCAACCCGAGGAACCCGGCCTGATCGAGCGACTCACCGAAATCGTCGCGCGAGATAGCACCTAGCGTCGAAGCAAGGACCGAAAGCTCCGCCCAATCGGCCATCAGTTCGAGATCATCGACTGAAGACGGGGGGTCTATCAACCTTAGAGTGAGTCGGCTCCCTCGACCAGCCCTGGAACCTGCTGAGCCAGTCGGCGGTAGAACCGGACGGTTTCGACGAGAGCGGCCTGAACATCGTCGTCGTCGTTGTGATCGGCGATGATGGGGACCGCGTCTCGCAGGAGGTCGGCGGAATTGCGCAGGTTGTTGACCAGAGTAGTCGCTTCACCACCCGAGTGCTCCCACGCCCGATCGAAGCTCGGGTTCGCCGTCCGACGCAGGTAGTCGAGCGACTCCTCGGAGTTGAGGATGTCCGCCCACTGCGGAAGGTGGTGCGAGTCCGTCAGGATCTTGTCCGACTCCTCGGTGCCGAACGTCCATCGGAGGAAGTCGCTCAGCTCCTGGAGGTGAGACGGCGGGACCGGGCCGCTGGACGCCCGATCCGGGCTGCCGTCGAACACCACGCCGAGGAACTCGGGGATGCCGGCCTCCTGAAGGGCTCGCAACAGGACGCCGAACGTCTCCTCCGCCTGCTTGGCCCCGGCGAGATCGAGGCCGAAGGCCTGCTCGATGAGCTGGTGGGCCACGACGTGCCGCTCCACCGCTCGGGCCTTGGTTCCGAGGCGACCGGCGACATCCTCGAAGCTCAGCCCGCCCCAGGCCACCAGATGGGCCATGAAGCTCGCCTTCTCCACGGCCGGCCACGACTTGATGCCCGTGACGTGGCGGTAGCCGATGTAGGCGATGAGCTGAGAGTCGGCCGGGTCGTGCCAGACCTGGACCTGGAGCTCGGCGATGTGGTCCCTCGTCTCGGACGGAAGCTCGGCCGACAATCGCTCGAAGCGAGATCGGTAGCGCTCGGGGGCCAGGCCGGGATCGAGGAGCAGCTTGATCGCCGCCACCCGCCGGTTGCCCTCCCGAACCCGGATCCGGCCCGAGCTCTCGTAGCCGGCGATCGGATCCTGGGCCAGGAACCCGGCTTCGACGATGGCCTCCGCCAGGCCCTCGACGTCGAATCGGCCGCTCAGGACCTCGAGCAGCTCCTGCTGGGTAGCACCCCGGTAGCGGGGCGGTAACCGCGGATTCTCCGGGTCGAGCTCCAGTTCGTCGAGAGTTCGAACCGTTTCCCACTCGAAGCGATCGGTCGGCTCCCGTGCGGTCGATGCGTTCATGCCTGAACCATTATGAGGTCGGATCGCGGCTGGACCAAAGGTTCTTTCACACCTTGGCTACGTCGCCGTCGGTACCCATCGGTTCCGAGCGACCGTCACCATCGCGTCGTACCTGGTCGGAGCGACCTCACCGGTCGAGGTCGGCGTCCATGGCATCCAGCACGCCCCCTCGGACCGCTGAGACGGTCTTGACGTAGGCCCCTCGATCGAGCCCGGCGAGTCCCTTGGCCTCGGCCACCGCGGTCTCGATCACCGCCTCCGGATCGACGGTCTGGTCGAGGAAGCCGGCGTCGATCGCGCCACTGCCGTCGACGAGTCGGGCATTGACCACCGACCGCTGGAGGTGGCGCCGGCTGAGCCGTTCGGTGGCGATGGCCAGGGCCCACCCGGGCAGGGTCAACCCGATCGCCACCTCGTTGAGCCCGATCTTCACCGGCCCGGTCGGGCCGATCCGGACGTCGCACCCGAGGAGCATGAGGGCGCCGGCCGCCACGGCGTGACCGGTGCAGGCCGCCACGACCGGTACGTCGCACCCGTAGAGCTGACGAACCAGGGCGCCACCGGCGTCGACCATGGCGGCGACGGCGTCGAGGTCGCCGGCCGCCATGACGTCGAGGTCGAACCCGGCCGAGAACCGGCCGGCCCGGCCGGCGAGGACGATGGCGGCGACCGAGGTGTCGGCGGACGCCTCGGCCACCGCCGCCGACAGCGCGGCCGACAGGTCGGGGCCGAGGGCGTTGGCCTTGCCGTCGTCCATCGTGAGGAGGACGACCTCGCCGTCCCGGGCGATCGTGAGCTTGTCGGTCATCCGGCCGACCCTAGTCCCGCTCCCGGGCCGGGACCGGCCCGAGCAAACGTGACGGGCGACCGCTCAAGTACCCGGCGGATCGGGCCGTTCTCATCGTTGATCCGGAATGGGGAGCCGGATGGGCGATCCAGCGGAGGACCAGTGAGCGAGAACGACAACGAGACGGCTCGGGAGGGCCGAAGGCGGCGGCCGTCGCCGGCAACGGTCCAGGCGGTGGTGGTCGGCGGAGCCTTCCTGGCGGCGTTGGCCGTCGTCAGCGCCCTGGTGGTGAACCACTCGGTAGCGGCCTTCACCGCCAACACCGACAACACCGCGAACCAGTTCAACGCCGGCACCGTGGTGCTGACCGACGACGACACCGGCACCGCCATGTTCAACGTGTCGAACATGGCCCCTGGTCAGACCGTCGAGCGCTGCATCGTGGTGACCTACTCGGGGTCGATCCCCGACCCTACCGCGGTACGCCTCTACAGCGGGGGCTACACCGACTCCGGCACCCTGGCGGCCCAGCTCGACGTGACGATCCAGGAGGGATCGGGCGGCTCGTTCGGCGCCGGGGACTGCACCGGCTTCACCAGCGCAGCGACGATCGAGACCGGCGGCACGCTGGTCGATTTCGATACCGACCACACCGACTACGCCACCGGCGCCGGAACCTGGGACCCCTCGAGCACGCCGGCGTCGCGGACCTACCGGTTCGCGGTGACGATGAACGCCGCCGCCCCCGACTCGGTCCAGGGCGACAGCGTGACCAACCTCGGGTTCACGTGGGAGGTCCAGAGCTGATCCGGTCCGGGCTCCGCCGTCTCGGCCCGGTGGTCGCGATGCGGCGGCTGCTCGGGGTCTTCTGCCTGGCCATCGTCGCCCTCGTGACGTGGTGCGCGGTCTGGGTGACCCTGATCCCGGCCGTCCGAGGGTGGCGCACGGTGGTCGTCGTCTCGGGGTCGATGGAGCCGGCCATCGAGGTGGGGGACGTTCTGCTCGCCGAGCCGGTCGACGCGGCCCCCGACGGACTGACGACCGGGGCGCTGGAACCGGGAGCGGTGGTGATCTTCGACGATCCGGCCCGAGGTCAGCTCGTGACCCACCGGGTCGTGGCCATCACCGCCACGGGCAACTACGTGACCCGCGGTGACGCCAACGGGATCGACGATTCGACTCCGGTGGCCCCGGACTCGATCGTGGCGGTCGGACGAACCCTGGTCCCGATGGCCGGGCTGCCCCTGATCTGGGTCCGGGAGGGTCGATGGGCGGCACTGGCCTCGGCCGGCGTGGTGCTGATCGGCTCGGCCCGGCTCGCACCGTGGTCTCTCGGATCCGGTCGAGCACCCGACGTCGGCGACGAACCGGCCATCCCGGGTCATCCCGGTCGGATCTCCCCCGCCGGTCCAGGTTCCGATCGGGAGGTGATCGCCGTGTCGTCGCTGGCCGCCCTGGCCGGGGTCGTCGTCGCCGTCGCCTCGACGTTGGGCCTGATGATCGCCACGGTCGGCATGGTCGGGCCGTTGTACGACGGGAACGAGCCGACCACGATCTCGCCGACCGGTCCGACGCCCCGATCGACGACCTGATCGGCTGCTGTCGGCGTCTCCGGGTTCGCCTCGACCTCGCGGGCGCCCGGCGTGTCGGCGCGGCGTGGCGGTGGGCTAAGGTGCCTAGGGTCACCGTCGCAGGGAGGGACCCGTGGGCCCAAGACTGACCGCCATGACCACGGCGCTGGCCGTCGGCCTACTGGCCGCCGTCCTGCCGACATCGGCAGGGGCGACCACCGCCGACGAGCGCCCCAGCGCCGTGGTGGCCATGGGCGACAGCTACCTCTCCGGTGAGGCCGGCCGGTGGGAGGGCAACAGCGCCACCGACCGGGGCGACCGGCGGGGAACCGATCGTGCCGCCTACCGGGCCGGTTGGGGCTGGTGGCGCTACGACGAGGCTCGGGTCTACGGCGAGAGCGGGGCGTCCGGCTGCCACCGGTCGGATGTGGCACCGATCGTGGCCAGCGCCATCGACGTCGACGCGTTGATCAACCTGGCGTGCTCCGGTGCTGCCACGGCCAACCTCGTTCGGGCCGAAGCCGGGGGGCGGGGCCTGAACGGCGAGCCGTCGCAGGCCGACCAGCTGGCCGAGGTGGCCCGCACCCACGACGTCGAGCTGATCGTGGTGTCGATCGGCGGCAACGACCTCGGCTTCGGCGACATCGTGCTCGACTGCGCCGTCGACTACCTCCTCAGCCCATCGTGGAGCCCCAACACCTGCAACGAGGAGAAGCAGCGGGCGATCGACGCGGCCATGGCCACGGTGATGGCCGACGTCGGGACGGTCCTGGACGAGATCCGGGCGGTGATGGAGACGGCCGGTTATCCGGCCGACGCCTACCGGTTGGTGCTCCAGACCTACCCGTCGCCGATCCCCAGCGGCGACGAGTTCCGCTATCGCCAGAGCGGTTGGACCCGGACCTTCACCGGCGGCTGCCCGTTCTGGGACGTCGACGCCACCTGGGCCCGGGACACCTTCGTCCCCCAGTTGAGCGCCAACCTGTCGGCGGTGGCCGCAGATCGCGGGGTGGAGGTGCTCGACGTGGCCGACGCCCTGGAGGGCCGGGAGGTCTGCGCCGAGGGTCGATCCCAAGGCGCCGGCCCCGACGCCGAATGGGGTCGGTTCCTGGTGAGCGGCCTCATCCAAGGCGAGGCCCAGGAGTCGCTCCATCCCAACGCCCTCGGTCAACAGGCCCTGGGGACGTGCCTCCGGTTGCTGTACGACGCCGATCCGGGCCGCTACCGGTGCGCCACCGTCGGCGACGCCGGACCCGAGACGATGAGCCTCACGCCGAGGTAGGCCCATCGGGCGGCGGGCCGGTCGGGAGCAGGTGGGCGATCGTGAGCGCCACCGTGCGGGATTGGGCGATCGTGAGCGGCGGCGCCGGACACAGTGGCTGCCGGTCCGTTCGTTGTGGAAGGCTGGGCCCATGGACGTCAGCCCGACCACCCCGACGATCACGACCGTCGCCGTCGACGGGCGGCACTAGCGCCGTGCCGACGATCTCGACCGAGCGCTCGGGCCCGACGGCCGTCGTCACCATCGACAACCCCGAGGCGTTCAATGCCCTGACGCCGGACATGGTCTCCTCGTTGACCGAGGCGGTCCGAGACGCGGCGGCCGATCGGGCCTGCCGGGCCATCGTGTTGACCGGTGCCGGCGACCGAGCCTTCTGCGCCGGGGTCGACGTGAAGTCGGTGGCCCAACGGGACGCCACCGGTGGCGACGATCTCGACCCGATCGAGGAGCAGTTCGAGAACCTCCACCTCCACTTGGGGGCCATGATCCGCACGGTTCACGAGGTCCCGGTGCCGGTCATCGCCGCGGTCGACGGGCACGCCATCGGGGCCGGTTTCGCCCTGGCGGCGGCCAGCGACCTCCGGGTCGTCTCGCCCGGTGCCCGGTTCGCCGACGGCTTCATCGCCCGCGGCATCTCCGGGTGCGAGCTCGGGCTCTCGTACTTCCTCCCCCGACTGGTCGGGGCCGCGGTGGCCTTCGAGTGGATGCTGACCGGCCGCCGGGTCGACGGCGAGGAGGCCCGTCGCACCGGCTTCGCGTCCCTGGCCGACGACGGCGCGGTCGTCGAGCGGGCCCTGAGCCTGGCCACCCAGCTCGCCGAGCGGGCGCCGATGGCGGTGGCGATGACCAAGGAGGTGATGTGGGCCAACCTCCACGCCGCCAGCCTCGACCATGCCCTGGCCCTCGAGTCGCGGACCCAGGTGATGACCCGCAACACCGCCGATGCCGGCGAGGCTCGCCGGTCGTTCCTCGAGAAGCGGGACCCGTCCTTCGCCACCTCCGACCGGCCCCGCCGCCTCCGCTGACCACCTCGTTCGGTCCCGGCCGGCAGCCCGGCCGGGCGGTCAGGGTCGGTACGGGTCCGGGGTTCCGGGGGCGATGAGGGGGTGGTGCTCGGTCGACGCCCAGAACTCGGCAACCCGGGCCATGACCGGCCGCTGAACCCAGGTGTTGCCGGGGAGGAACACGTCCCGCCGCTCCCGGGGATCCTCGTGCAGGTCGAACGCCCGGGGGATGGTCAGCGTCACCGGCGGATCGAGCATGTACTCCTGCCAGATGAAGTGGAGCTTCCAGTGCCGCCACTTGACGGCGTGGAGGGCGTCGCCGACGAAGCCCAGGACATGGTCCCGGCCCGAGGTGGCTCGCTCCCCGGTCCAGAACCCGGTGAGGTCGACGCCGTCGATCGGCCGGTCGTCGGGCACCGTCGCTCCCCCGATCGTGGCCAGGGTGGTGAACAGGTCGGTGGCCTGACAGATCTCGTTGCTCACCTCGCCGGCCGGTACCCGCCCTGGCCACCGGACGATGAACGGCACCCGGAGGCAGCCCTCCATCGCCGTGAAGTAGCTGCCGCCCCATGGCCCGGTCCAGCCCCGCCACCCCTCGACGTCCTCGGCGCCGTTGTCCGACGTGTAGATCACGATGGTGTCGTCGGCCACGCCAAGGGTGTCGAGGTGGTCGAGGAGCGACCCGACCCGGGTGTCGTTCTCCACGACGGAGTCGGCGAAGTCACCGTTGCCGGTGATCCCGGCGAAGTCGGGGTGGGGCAGCGCCGGAAAGTGGGGGAAGGCGAGGGGGAGGTAGGCGAAGAACGGGCGACCGGCCTCGACCGAACGGGTGATGAATGCCGTTGCCCGCTCGAAGCACTCCTGGTCGAAGACCCGCCGGGCGTCGACGTCGTAGTCGGCGAGCGCCGTCGAGTCGGAACCGGCGGTGGCCTCGAAGAGCTGCTCGGGGGGGACGACGGTGGGGTCGTAGTCGGGGGCCGACGACCACAGCGACGAGTCGTGGGTCTCCAACAGGCCCCACCACTCGTCGAAACCCCGCCGCTGGGGATGGCGGGCCGGGTCCGAGCCGAGGTGCCACTTGCCGAAGTGGCCGGTGGCGTACCCCTCGGCCGCGAGCAGCTCGGCCACCGTGACCTCCCAGGTCACCAGCCCCGAGGGCTGACCGGGGAGGGGGATCCGGGTCGTTCCCGACCGGATCGGAAGCCGACCGGTCATCACCGCCGACCGGCTGGGCGTGCACTGGGCCTCCATGTTCATGTTGGTCAGGCGGAGCCCCTGACCGGCCAGCGCATCGATCCGGGGGGTCGGGGCGCCTCGGAGCTGCCCACCCCCGTAGCAGCCAAGCTCGCCGAACCCGAGGTTGTCGACGAACACGAACAGGATGTTGGGCCGGTCTCCGTCGCCCCCGGCGCTCACGTCGGGGCGAATCCCGTCTGCCCGAAGTGCTCGGTGAGCGCGGTCACCGGCTGGCCCGCCAGCTCCGGTCCTGCGGTGTGGAGGTGGCAGTGGACCTCGCCGCCGCCCTCGATCGGGTAGGGCTCGGGGAAGCTGGTGTGACACGGCTCGAAGGCGTGGGGGCACCGGTCGACGAAGGGGCAGGCGTCGATCGGGGCGTTGCCGGCCGCACCGAGCTCGCCCCCGACGGTGAGGGCCCGGCGGCGGGCGCTACGGGCCGGTTGCACGATGGGGTCCGGGTCGGGGATCGAGGCCAGGAGCAGCTCGGTGTAGGGATGTCGGGGCTCGGTGCAGACCCGATCGGCCTCCCCGGTCTCGACGATCCGGCTGTGGTACATCACGGCGATCCGGTCGGAGATGTGGCGCACGACGGCCAGATCATGGGCGATGAACAGGTAGGCGGCGCCGGTGGCGTCCTGCAGGTCCTCCAGGAGGTTGATGACCTGGCTCTGGGTCGACACGTCGAGGGCCGACACCGGCTCGTCGAGCACCAGGAGCTTGGGCTCGGTGGCCAGGGCCCGGGCGACGGCGATCCGCTGACGCTGGCCGCCGGAAAACTCGTAGGGGTACCGATCGAGGTGGTGTCGCTGAAGCCCGACCTGCTCCACCAGATCACCGGCCCGGGCTTCCCGGGCTCGAGCGTCGAGCCCGAAGTGGATCCGCAGGGGCTCGCCGATGATCTCGCCGACCAGCATCGACGGGTTGAGCGAGCCGACCGGGTCCTGGAACACCACCTGGACCGCACGGCGGTAGGCGGCGGGAACCCGGCCACCGAACGCCGTGACATCGAAGTCGCCGAGCCGGATCTGGCCACCGGCGGGTGGGATGAACCGGAGGATCGACCGGCCGATCGTCGTCTTCCCCGAGCCGGACTCGCCGACCAGGCCGAGCGTCTCGCCGGGGGCGATCGTCAGCGACGCCCCCTGGACGGCCCGGATATCGGGTCGTCGCTGCCACGGCCAGTCCCCCCGGCCGCCGGGGAAGGTGATCGTCAGGTCGCTGACCTCGAGCAGCGGGGCCGAGTCGGCGCTCACCACCTCATCGCCGGTGCCGGCCACCGCGGTCACGATGCCCCCTCGATCGACGCCGCCTCGGCCACGCCGGCCAGATCGAGCTGGCCGATCCTGACGCAGCGAGCATGGACGGTCGATGCCGGCCGCAGCTCGATCGACCCCGATCGGCACTCGGCGACGGCATAGGGGCAGCGGGGAGCGAAGTGGCACCCGTCGGGCCACTCCCAGGGTGGGGGCACGACCCCGTCGATCGTGGGAAGCGAACCGCTTCGGGACTCGTTGCGGGGAATCGCCTTGATGAGCCCCTCGGTGTAGGGGTGTTGGGGGTTGTGGAACACGTCGGTCAGCAACCCGGTCTCGACGATCTGGCCGGCGTACATCACCGCCACCCGGTCGGCCAGATCGGCCACGACCCCGAGGTCGTGGGTGATCAGCAGAACTCCGAGGTCGAGGTCTCGGCTGAGCTCACCGATCAGGTCGAGGACCTGGCCCTGCACGGTCACGTCGAGGGCGGTGGTCGGCTCGTCGGCGATGAGCAACTTCGGCCGGCAGGCCAGGGCCATGGCGATGACGACCCGCTGGGCCATCCCACCCGAGAACTGGTGGGGGTAGTTCCCGATCCGGCGGGGCGGGTCGGGGATGCCGACCTGGACCATCAACTCGATCGCCCGCTCGTAGGCGTCCTTCTTCGACAGGCCGAGGTGGTAGCGAAGCGGCTCGGTGAGCTGCCGCCCGACCGTGTAGACCGGGTTCAGGGCGGCCATCGGCTCCTGGGAGATCAGCCCGATCTCACGGCCTCGGATCGAACGGAGCTCATCGAAGCCGAGGTCGACCAGTTCCCGCCCGTCGAGCATGATCGACGAGGCGCTGGCCCGGCCCGGGTCGGGAACCATCCCCAGCAACGACAGGGCCGAGATCGACTTGCCCGAGCCGGACTCCCCGACCAGGGCCATCACCTCCCCGGGGGCGATGTCGAGATCCACGCCCGACACGACCGACACGTCGTCGGTGGTCCCGGGGCGAGGGAACCGGATCGAGAGATCCCGGACCGAGACGAGGGCCTCGGGATCGGGGGGAGCACCGGCCCCCGAGGATGCGGCGGCCACCCGTTCGACGTCGCCGACCCCGACCCGGCCGCCCCGGGCCTCGCGGCCAAAGGCGTCGCGGAGCCCGTCGCCGAACACGTTGAACGCGACCACCGTGACGAAGATGGCGAGACCGGGCGGGATCGCCGGCCAGATCGACTGGTTGATGTTGACCCGGGCGTTGTCGAGCATCCGGCCCCAGCTGGCCTGTTCCGGGGTGGCACCGAGCCCGAGGAAGCTGAGGGCCGACTCGGCCAGGACCGACTGGGCGAAGAGGAGCGTCGTCTGGACGATGAGGACCGGGGCGATGTTTGGCAGGATGTGGCGGAACATCAACCGCGCCGACCCCGCTCCGGCGGCTCGGGCGCCGTCGATGTACAACTCCTCCCGAGCGGCCAGCACCTCGGCCCGGGTGAGGCGGGTGATGATCATCGAATAGACCACGCCGATGGCGAACATGGCGTTGACCAGGCCGGGGGCGGTGGCGGCGATGATGGCGATCGCCAGCACGACGGCCGGGATGGCCACCAGGGTCTCGACCAGTCGCATCACGATGCGGTCGAGCCAGCCTCGGTAGTACCCGATCGCCAGGCCGAGCGGGATCCCGATGATCAGCGCCGTGCCGGTGGCGATCAGCCCGGCGGTGAGGGCGAACCGTCCCCCGAACAGGATGCGGGTGTAGATGTCGCGGCCGACGGCGTCGGTCCCCAGCCAGTAGGTGCCCGACGGTCCGAGCAGGAAGTCGGAGAAGTCCTCGGCCTGGTTCGGGTCGTAGCGGGTCAGCAACGGCGCGAAGACCGACACGATCACGAGCAGCACCAGGAAGCCGCCGGCGGCCACCGCCAGCTTGTTGCGCCGGAACCGGCGCCAGAACCGGCTGCCCCGGGCCGCCTCGGCGGTGGCCGGGCCGGTCTGCTCCGGCGTGGGGTCATCGGCGCCGGAGAGGGCCGGGTCGGTGGTCGAGAGCGCGTCGGTCACCGCCTAGTCCCTCCGGACCTTGGGATTGAGCCAGGCGTAGCTCAGGTCGAGCAGGATGTTGGCCACGACGACCACGAACGTGGTGATCATGACGAAGCCCAGCGTCACCGGCACGTTCTTGCGGAGGACCGAGTCGACGCCGGCGCTGCCCAGGCCGGGCAGGTTGAAGATCAGCTCGACGAAGATGGCCCCGCCGATCAGGGCCGACAGCTGGAAGCCGATCAGGGTCACCACCGGGATGGCGGCGTTGCGGAGGGCGTGGCGGAGCACCACCCGCCGGACCGGGAGGCCCTTGGCCAGGGCGGTCCGGATGTAGTCCTGCTGGAGCACGCCGATCATCGCCGACCGGGTCTGGCGGGCGATCGCCGCCGACGACGCCGTCCCCAACGCCAGACAGGGAAGGATGATGGTGAAGACCCACCCGGTCCAGGTCTCGGTTCGGGCCCTGGTCCAGATGGCGGGGAACCACCCGAGGTTGACGGCGAACACCGCGGCCAGGATCAGCGCCAGCCAGAAGTTGGGGACGGCGATCCCCAACGAGGAGATGACGGTGATCAGCCGATCGGGCCATCGGCCGGCGGCCAGGGCGGCGATCACCCCCAGGGTCACCCCGAGGACGACCGCCACCAACAGCGAGCCGAACACCACCGAGAACGTGACCCGGGCCCGCCGGGTCAGCTCGGTGGTGACCGACTCGCCGGTGAACCAGTTCTCACCCAGGTCGCCCTGGACGGCGTCACCCAGCCACGCCACGTACTGCTCGACCAGCGGACGGTCGAGACCCAGCTCGGCCCGCTTCTCGGCGATGGCCTCGGGGCTGGCGTCGTCGCCGAGGAGAGCGGCGGTCGGGTCGACGTCCCGGAGCTGGATCAGAAAGAAGACGATCGTCCCCACCAGGAACATGAGGGGGATCGCCGCCAGCAGTCTGATCACGAGGAAACGAAGCATGGCTCCATCCGCTCCGGGCCGCCGACCGAAGACCTAGCCGACCCGGACGCCGTAGGGCATCGGGGCCTGCATGTTGAGGCCCATCGTCACCCCGGTGACGTCGGGGGCGTGGACCGCGTTCTGGCCACCGTGGGCGTAGGGGATCAGGATCCCCCGCTCGATCAGCAGCTGGGTCGCCTCGGCGTAGACCTCTCGGGCCTCGTCCACCGGGAGCTCCGACGCGTCGGCCAGCAGCTGGGCGATGTCTTCGGTGTCGCCGACCCCGAACACGTCGTAGGTGCCGCCCTCGACGAACTTCGGCAGATCGTTGGCCGGGTGGTAGAGCAGGTCCCGGAACCACGTGATGCCCCATTCGCCCTGACGGGTACGGGGCCCGAGCTCACCGTTGTTGATCTGGATCAGCTCGACGTTGATACCGGTGGCGCCCAGCATCTGGACGGTCAGCTCAACGTGGGGCTGGATGGCCGGCATGATCGGCATCTGGATGGTGACACCGTCGGGGTAGCCGGCCTCGGCCAGCAGCTCCCGGGCCCGGTCGGGATCGTACTGGGGCAGGTCGTCGAGCTCGGGGCTGTACCAATCGCCGAATGCCGGCGGATAGACGCCGCCCAGGCTGTCGCCCTTGCCGGCGTGGATGGCGTTGTTGTAGGCGTCCCGGTCGATCGACAGGGCGATCGCCTGGCGAACCCGCTCGTCGGCCAACGGCTCATCGATGGCGCCGTCCCGGCCGGTGATCACGATGTAGGGGAAGAAGTTGGGCACCGTGATCAGGGTGTTGCCGGCGTCGAGCAGGTCGTCGATCTGGGCGTCCCGGGTGGTGGCCATGATGTCGGCGTCGCCCGAGAGGAGGGCGTTGGCCCGAGCGTTGTTGTCGGGCACGGCGGTCACCTCGACCCGCTCGACACCCTGGTCGGCCGGGTTCCAGTAGTCGGCGTTGAGGTCATAGACCTCGACCACCCCGGCCTCGGAGTCTCCCTCGGACCAGATCCACGGCCCGGACCCCTGAGGGTTCCGGGTCAGGTCGGTGCCGAGGGCGGCGGGCGAGATCATCATGCCCATCACCATCGACATCTGGATCGGGAACTGGGGCTGGGGCTGGCTGAAGGTCACCGTCAGCTCGTAGTCGCCGGTCGCCTCGGCCCCGGTCATGGTGGCCCACGTCGCGGCGTTGGGGTTGCCCTCGGCCGCCTGGTGGTAGAGCAGGTTGTCGGCTGCCACCTGGGCGTCGAACGCCTCGCCATCGTGGAAGGTCACGTCGTCGCGGAGCTCGAAGACCCAGATCGTCGGCTCGGGCTGGTCCCACGAGGTGGCCAACGCCGGCTCGAGGCCGAAGTCGTTGTTCTGCCGGGTCAGGGTGTCGTAGACCGGGTAGAGGTAGGCGCTCTGGGCGGTCTGGGATCCGGCCGGGTCGAAGGTGGTCACCGGCGAGAACTCCACGTAGCGGAGGGTGCCCTCGGCCGGTGCGGCGTCGGCCACCTCATCGTCGGCGGCGTCGTCGTCGGCGTCGGCGTCCTCGTCGCCGTCGGCCACGGTCGTCTCGACCGACCGACCTTCGGTGGTCGTCGTGTCGTCCTCGGCAGCCGTTCCACCGTCGTCGTCATCGCCGCCACAGGCCGCGGCCACGAACGCGATGGTCAGGAGCACGGCCAGCAGGCGCCGCAGGGTTGCTCGGGTCATCTCTCCCCCTTTGGATCGAAGTTGAGCGCGCCTGGGGGGGCGCAGCGTGGGCCAAAGATAAAGGTGTCGGCCCGGCGGGGCAAGTACGCAGCCTTCTGACAGGGCCCGGGGCACCGGGGTAGCGTCGTCGGCATGGTCACCTCCCCGACCCCTGCCGAGCTGGCGACCGAGGTCCGCCACTTCTTCGATGACGTGCTCCCGACCGCCCTCGACGGCGTCACCGGGAGCCTCGACCGGGCCCGGGCGTGGCGGGCGGCGCTGTTCGATCACGGCCTGGCCGCCCTCGACTACCCCGAGGCGTTCGGGGGGCGGGAGCTGGGCCCGGCCCACCTGGAGGCCTACCGCCAGGTGTCGGCCGGTCGAATCCCGAGGGAGGACAGCGTCTACGGGATCGGGGTCGGGATGGCCCTCCCCACGATCCGGGACTACGGCCACGACGGGCTGAAGGAGCGGTTCCTCCGGGCCGGGCTCCGAGGGGAAGATATATGGTGTCAGATGTACTCCGAGCCGGGGGCCGGGTCCGACCTCGCCTCGCTGGCCACCAAGGCCACCCGTGACGGCGACGAGTGGGTGGTCGAAGGCCAGAAGGTGTGGACCTCCGGCGCCCAGCACAGCCAGTTCGCCATCCTGTTGGCCCGCACCAACCCCGACGCCCCCAAGCACCAGGGGATCACGATGTTCGTGCTCCCCGTCGAGCAGGAGGGGGTGACGGTCCGACCCCTGATCCAGATGACGGGGGAGGCCGAGTTCAACGAGGTGTTCCTCGACGGGGCCCGGATCCCGGCCGACTGGGTGGTCGGCGAGATCAACGCCGGCTGGTCGGTGGCCGTCGCCCTGCTGGCCCACGAGCGCGTCCAGACCGGGTCGGCCTCGATGAGCGGCTCGTCGACCCAGAAGTCGAAGGCCGGCCGGGTCCCGATCCCGGTCGCCCAACTCATCGAGTTGGCCGCCGAGCGAGGTCGGCTCGACGATCCGATCGTCCGCCAGGAGTTGGCCCGCCTCCACACCGGGGAGCGGATCGTGGCCACCCTCCGGGAGCGGGCCGGCATGCACCCCTCGATCGGCAAGCTGTGGCGGACTCGCCAGGGTCGGGCGGCAGCCGACCTGGCGGCCGAGCTGGCGTTCCCGGCATCGCCGGCCTGGGGGGCCGACGACCACGACGAGGACTACTTCGCCTTCCACATCCTCAACTGCCGGGGCATGAGCCTCGGTGGGGGGACCGACGAGATCCAGCGCAACACGCTGGGAGAGCGGGCACTTGGCCTCCCCCGGGAGCCGGGCCCCGACCGCAACACCCCGTTCCGGGAGCTGCCCCGATGAGCTCGGCCGATCCGCTGCGGACCCCGCTGTGCGACGCCTACGGGATCGAGGTCCCCGTGTTCGGCTTCGCCCACGACATCCCGACCGTGGCTGCCATCACCAACGCCGGCGGTCTCGGCGTCTACGGCGCGACCCGGCGGTTCCCCCACGAGATCCGGGAGGAGCTGGCCGAGATCCGGCGGCTGGTCGGCGACCGGCCGTTCGGGGTGGACCTGGTCCTCCCCGACGGGATGCCCGAGCACAACAGCCGGGAGGCCATCGAGGCCCACATTCCCGACGGCCATCGGGCGTTCGTCGAGCAGCTCGCCGCCAAGTATGAGGTACCGCCCCCATCGGGGCCCGGGATGCGGACCCGGTTCATCCGCTCCACCGAGATCGAGGCCGAGCAGTTGGCGGCGGTGATGGAGTCCGACGTCGACCTCTTCGCCTGCGGGATCGGGGCGCCCCGAGCGGCGGTCGACGAGGCCCGGTCGCTGGGGAAGAAGACGGCGGCCCTGATCGGCAGCCCCCGCCATGTCACCCGGGCCCTCGCCTCGGGGGTCGATCTGATCGTGGCCCAGGGTTACGACGCCGGCGCCCACACCGGCCCGATCGGCACGTTCAGCCTGATCCCCCAGATCGTCGACGCCGTCGGCGACGTGCCGGTGCTGGCCGCTGGCGGGGTGGCGACCGGACGCCACGTGGCGGCGTCGCTGGCCATGGGGGCTCAGGGGGTGTGGACCGGCACGATGTGGCTGACGACCGCCGAGCACAGCGCCCACCTGGCGCCGGCACTGGTCGACAAGCTCCTGGCCGCCGGCTCGGCCGACACGGTGATCACCCGGTCCGAGAGCGGCAAGACGTTCCGCCAGATCCGATCGGCGTGGAGCGACGAGTGGGAGGCTCCCGACGCCCCGACCCCGCTCAAGATGCCGTATCAAGACGTCCTGGTCGGCGACCTCCTGGGAGCGATCGACGAGCACGAGGTCGCGCCCCTGCTCCACTCGGGCGCCGGCCAGTCGATCGGGTACGCCTCGGCCGTGCGGCCGGTGGCCGACGTGTTGGGCGACCTGGTCGACGAAGCCCGGTCGACCTTGACCCGCCTCGGCGGGAGCCGGTGATGGGCCGGCGGATCGAATCCCGGGAGGGACGCTGATGGCCGGAATCCTCGACGATCTGAAGGTGGTGGAGCTGGCCCAGAACGCCGCCATCCCGATGTGCGGTCGGTTGCTGGCCGGCTTGGGGGCCGACGTGGTCAAGGTCGAACCGCCCGAGGGTGACGCCATGCGGGGCCTGGCCCAGCTCGGCGATCGAGAAGCCAAGGCCTACGCGGTCATCAACCCCGGAAAGCGGTCGATGGCTCTCGACCTGGCCTCGCCCGATGCCGGCGAGGTGCTCGACGGGCTGTTCCGGTGGGCCGACGTGGCACTCGTGGCGTTCAAGCAGTCCGACCTCGACCGCTACGGGATCGGCTGGGACCAGGCCCGGGCCGTGAACCCCCGGCTCGTCCACCTGACCCACACCCCGTTCGGTCCCGACGGTCCCGACGCCGATCAGGGCGGGTACGACGTGCTCGTCCAGGCCCTCAGCGGCGTCGGGTTCATCATGAACCGGTCGGCCGATGGGCGGCCGCTGCCGACACGCCCCGCCATCAACGACTTCGGCACCGGGATGGTGTCGGCGTTCGCCGTGCTGGCCGCGCTCCGTCATCGCGACGCCACCGGTGAGGGGCAGCGGGTCGACACCTCGCTGCTGGGAACGGCGATGAACCTGGGGATCGCCGTGCTCGGCTACTTCCCGGAGGTCGACGCCGAGCCGATGGGTGAGCTCCTGGAGGACCTGACGGCGATGCGGGCCGCCGGCGCCGACTTCGACGCCCAACGCACCGCCTACGAGGACCGCGTCGTGGCCGGGCAGGGGGCGTTCCAGCTCTACTTCCGGCACTACGCCACCAGCGACGGGTTGGTGTCGGTGGCCGGACTGAGCGCCGGTCTGCGGGACAAGTTCCACGAGGTCACCGGCCTCGACTACCCGCCGCGGCCCGAGCCCACCGATCCGGAGTTCCGGCGGGTCGTGGACGCTGCCGAGCGGTTGTTCGCCACCCGAACGACCGACGAGTGGATCGCCGCCCTCCGGGCGGTCGGGTATCCCTGTGGTCGCTACAACCTCCCGGTCGAGGCCCTGTCCGACCCCCAGGTCCGGGCCAACGACTACGCCGTCGACCTCGACCACCCGATCTTCGGTCCCTACACCACCGCCGGGATGCCGATCCGGTTCGGGGCCGCCGAGGCCGCCCTGGCCGGCCCCTCACCGACCTTCGCCGCCCACACCCGGACGGTGCTGGGTGAGATCGGGTTGGCTCCCGACCGGATCGAGGCCCTCGTGGCCGACGGGACCGTCGTAGCCGGCGCCGACCTCGACCGTCCGGACGCTGCAGCGGCCGACTGACCGTCCGATCCGGTCAGGGAACGACGACCGGAATCGAGCGGGGGCCACGGATCTGGCCCTCCGACCAGATGACGTCGGCCCCCGGTGCCAGCTCGAAGTCGGGGAGCTCCTCCAGCCAGACCCTGATGGCGACCTCCATCTCGAGCCGGGCCAGGTTCGATCCGAGGCAGCGGTGGATGCCCGATCCGAAGGCCATGTGCCGGTTCTGGGTTCGGTCGATCACGACCTCATCGGCGTCGTCGAACTGCTGCGGGTCTCGACAGGCGATGGGGAACGACATCATCACGGTCTCCCCGGCCCGGATGTCGAGCCCGTCGATCGTGGTGTCCCGGGTCACCCGACGGGCCACGTTGACCGGGGCGTAGGCCCGGAGCAGTTCCTCGGAGGCGGTGGGGATCAGCGCCGGGTCGGCTGCCAGTCGGCGGCGGTCCTCGGGGTGGGTGGCGAGATGCCACAGGGCCGCCCCGATCGAGCTCCAGGTCGTGTCGATCCCGGCCACCAACTGGAGGAGCAGCATCCGCTGGATCAGGTCGTCGTCGAGGGGGCGCCCGTCGAGGGTGGCCTGCGTGAGGTGGGTGACGAGGTCGGTGCCGGGGTTGGCCCGCCGATGCTCGATCTGGCCCGCCATGTAGTCCATGATCGACCGTTCGGCTTCCTCGCGGACCGCGAGGTCCCGGCCTCCGATCTCGATGAACTGCACCACCCATCGGCGGAACGTGTCGCCCAGCTCGGGTGCCACCCCGAGGATGGCGGCGATGGCGGCGACCGGGATGTGTTGGGCGTAGTCGACGGCGGCGTCGCCGGCTCCCCGTTCGGCGACCGAGCGGGCCCGGCCCCGGCAGTGGGCTTCGATGTCGGGCTCCCAGGCCTCGATCCGGCGTGGGGAGAAGAACGGCAGCAGGATCCGCCGCAGCTCCCCGTGCTCGGGAGGATCGGAGTGGATCGGCGGCATCAGGGCCCGGGGCTGGCTCCCGCCGGCGGTGAAGCCGTAGTGGACGTTGGAGAACGTCTCGGTGTCGTGGGAGATCTGGTGGAGCTGGTCGTAGGTCAGCGGCAGCCAGACGCCCTCGTTGTACCGGCCGGTCCGGGCCATCGGGCACTGCTCCCGCAGCTCGTTCCAGATCGGGTACGGATCGGCGACCCAGGTCGGGTCGTGGTGGTCCCAGTCGGTGACCCAGTCGGTCACCTCGGAGTTGTCGATCGTCATCTCGCTCTCCCGGCCGGTCGTGGCGTCGACCCTAGTGAAGAGACCGACGGTCGACGAACCGACCCCGCGGTCATCGGGCGCGAACCGCGAGCTACGTTCGTGACGAACCACGATCGACGCCGAGCAGAGGGGTTGGCAGGATGTCGACATGGGCGGAGTTCTTCGGGGGCGACGAGTACCAGAACCGCCGGCTACGGGAACATGCCGAGGAGTTGGCCGCGCTCAACTCGATCTCCCGCCGCAACGACCGTCGGCTCCGGTCGCAGCTGGCCGCCGTCAAGGGCGACCTGGACTCCCGGGTCGATCGCCTGAGCCGTTCCTTCGACGCGTTCGTCGAGCTGAGCGACCTACGGGTCACACTCGGCGCCTTCGGTGATGAGGCGACGCTCCGCCACCGGACCGGGACGCTCCTGGCCGGGCTGCTGGCCGGTGGTTCGGCGGCGGTCTCGGCGCCGGCGGCCACCGCCGAGACCGCCGACCCGGTCGCCTTCGCCGCCCAGCGGTTGATCGAGCTCGACCACGTTCCCGGCTACTGGCTCTCGCCCGCTGCTCGGGCCCTGGCTCTCATGATCGATGACGGGTCGACGGCCGACCCCGATCGCATCGAGGAGTTGGTGGCCAGCGCCACCGATCTCGACCCGAAGCGGACCAACGCCTTTCTCACGGTGAGCGAGCTGGCCACCGGCCGGGCGACGACCACCGAGCGGTTGGACGAGCTCCTTGCGGGTTTGACCCCCGGGCGGCCGGCGACCCGACTGTCGCAGGCCCTCTACCGGGCGTCGATCGCCGGCCGGTTGGGCCCCGATGCCGTCCGGGCCGCGGAGGCCCACATCGTGACCGTCGTCGACTCCCTCGACGCCGAGGCCGCCGCCGCCGAGCAGACCCGGTGGTCGAACCTGTTCGACGAGCTGGGTGAGCACGGCCGGACGACGACCCTGGCCGCCGGGAGCAGGCTCGCCGGGGCAGCCGCCCTCGTCGAGACCGGCCGCGTCCCGACCGAGGCCGACCGTGAGCCGATCCCGGCCGCGATCGACCTGACCAGGACCGATCGTCAACCGATCGGGGCCGACACCGTCGGAGCGGAGGTCGACCCGCTCGACGCCGGGGCCGATCCCGTCGACGCCGAGTTGCTCGGCAGCTTGATCGACCTGTTGTCGGAGGGCTCCCCGGAGGAGGTGCCGTTGCTGCGGCGGGCCGACGAGCTGCGCCAGATCATCGAGGACGGTGCGGCGGAGCCCCGCGTCCGATGGAACGATCCCACCGGCGACATCCTCGAGCTGATCAGGGCCGACGCCCTCCACGCCGGCCCGGCCGGACCACCGGCCCGCCGGGCCGGGCGGTCGTGGATCGGCACCTGGGCCGACGCTCAGATGGAAACGCTGACCGGCGCCACCGCGCCGCGAAAGAAGGTCAAGCCGTTTTCCGGTGTCCCGGCGGTGACCGTCACCCCCGCCGGCCCCGACGAGGCGGAGCGGGAGGAGGCGGAGAACGTGCTCGACGAGCGGGCCTCGGCCCCCGACGATGGTCGGAGCGGCTACTGGGCGATGGTGATCGGCGCCATCGTGGCCCTGATCGCCGTCGTCGTGGCCATCGCCGGAGCGACCGTAGCGTGGCTGGTGGCGGTGGCCGCCGTGGTCGCCGCCGGGCTGGGCGCGCTCGCCCAGACCCAGACCCGCGGTGACACTGCCGCCGCCGCCCACCGGGCCGAGACCCGACGCCGGCAGCTCGGCAATGCCATCGAGCGGGCCCGGCAGGAGATGGAGCGGGAGGCGGCGGAACTGGACGGGTGGCGGGCGTCGGCCACCCACCACCGGGAGACGATCCGCCGGCTGACCGCCCGATCCTCGACGTCGGAGTCACAACCGGCCGGGTCCGCCCCGGCCTGACCGGGCCGGGGCGGGTGGGCACGCCCACCGGCCCTACGGTCGGCCCACCGACCGGAGGGCGCGGGGGCTGGGCGCCGGTTCGACCGTGAGGTCACTCCGGGCCAGGACCCGGCACGCCAGGGCGTACCCGTCGCCCTCTTCCGCGGCCGTGACGTGGCGACGGCTCATCTTGAGGGTGTCGTAGGTCCCGTCGACCACCCGCACCCGGCACACGCCACAGCCCCCGCCCCGGCAGCCGACCGGCAGCGCGGCCGCGGCTCGGGCCACCATCTCGATCAGGACCGGTTGGCCGTCGGAGACCGGGAAGGCGATCGGGTCGCCATCGCCGGTCACCGTGCAGGTGAACACCTCAGGTGACGATCGACAGGAAGTTCTCGTGGAGGCGGCGGTGGGCCATGTCGAGCCCGCCGCCTTCGCCGAGACCGTCCCAGGTCCAATGGATCGGTTGCCAATCGGGGTAGTTCTGGGTGCCGCCGGCGAAGGTCTCGAACCGGTTGCCCGACGGGTCGTAGGCGTAGATGGTGTTGCCCCGGGTGATGCCGTGACGGGTCGGGCCCATGTCGACCGGCACGTCGTGAACGGCCATGATGTCGGCCGACCGGAGCACCTTCTCCCACGATTCGAGGAGGAACGAGGCGTGATGGAACCGGTTCGGTTCGGGGTGGGTGACGAAGGCGATGTCGTGCGCCTTGTTGGAGCAGGCCAGCCAGGTCGCCCCCATCTCATCGGAGTCGGGGAGCGTCACGTATTCGGTGAGATGGAAGCCGAGCGCCTCGATGAACAGCTTCGTGACCTCGGGGATGTTCGGCCCGTAGAGGAGGCAGTGGTCGAGGCGGACCGGGGCGATGCCACGATCGGAGGCGTGGCACCACGACTTGGGGTTGACCTGGCCGAGCGGGGTGCCGACCAGGGTCTTGGTGGCGAACAGCTCGATCTGGTGGCCGGACGGAATCTCGAACCGGACCCGTTCCCCGGTCTCCAGCAGGTCGCCGGCCGGGATCCGTTCGGTGGTCACGCCATAGTCGTTGAGGTCGCGCTCCAGCTGGGCGAGATTGGCCTCGTCGAGGACCTTGAACCCCACGAAATCGGAGCCGGCCTCGTCGGCCTCCCGGAGGATGATGCTCGAGTGGTCCCGCTCGTCCCAGCACTTGAGGTACACGCGACCCTGGGCGTCGCGCCCGGTCTCGTCCATGCCGAGAACGTCGCGATAGAAGCGAACGCCCGCTTCGAGATCCAGCATGCGGAGCTGAATGTGGCCCGGTCGGGTAACGCCGGTCAATGCCATGACTACACCTCGTGGTCGAGTCGATGGGACGGCTGCGACCCCCCTTGGCCACCTCCCCCCTTGGTTCCCACATGCTGCCCTTTGGGGCCCGACCTCCGCCAGCTACTCGCCGGTCACGCGTCGCCGGTCACCCTTCGCCGGGCAGGTCGAGCCACCGATACCGGGGGATGGTCGGCTGGGGCGCGACCGGCACGTTCTCGCAGCCGGGAGGAACCGGTTGCGACGGGTGGGGGGCATCGCCGAGGCGGGACTGCTCCCGCCACATGGCAGCGGTCAGCTCGTCCCGGATCGAGGCGTAGGCTGGGTCGTGGTAGACGTTGTCGACCTCGTCGGGGTCGGCGGCCAGGTCGTACAGCTCCCACTCCGGGGGGTGGACGAACGACGACGTGAGCGGGAGGCCGAACCCGTCGTTGTAGTAGTAGACGAGCTTGTACCGGTCGGTCCGGTAGCCGTAGTGGGCCGGCGCCTTGTGGTTGGTGTCGTCGTGCTCCCAGTACCGGTAGTACAGGCCGGCGACCGGGCGCTCGGTCCGCTCGCCGGTCAGCTCGGGCCAGACGCTGGTGCCCTGCATCCGGGGGTGGTGATCGACCCCGGCGGCATCGAGGATCGTCTGGGCGAGGTCGACGTTGGTGACGATCCCGGTGTGGTGGCGGCCAGCGTCGACCCGCGCCGGGTAGCTCAGCACCAGCGGCATCCGCAGCGACTCCTCGAACATCAACCGTTTGTCGAACCATCCGTGGTCGCCGAGGAAGAACCCCTGGTCGGACGCGTACATCAGCAGGGTGTCGTCGAAGTCGCCCCGGGCCCGAAGCCAGTCGACGACCCGACCGACGTTCTCGTCGATGGCGTCGACACAGGCCAGGTAGTCCTGGAGATAGCGCTGGTAGCACCAGAGGGCCCGCTGCTCGTAGGTCAGACCATCGGGCGGGGCCTGCTTGAGGTCTTCGAGGCTCAGGTGGTCGGCGACCCGCATCGCCGCCCGGCGGACCGACGCCGAGCGGGTCGAGTAGTCGTCCCAGAACGTGGCGGGGACCGGGATCGGCTCGGCGTGACCAGCCCGGTGCTCCTCCTTCGGTTCCCACGGCCGGTGGGGGGCCTTGTGGTAGACGAGGACGCACCACGGGTCGTCGCCGTCCAGGCCCTCGACCCAGTCGATGGCCAGGTCGGTGATGACATCGGTGGCGTAGCCCTCGACGGTTCGAGAGCCCTCGGCGGTGAGGAACGTCGGGTTCCAGTAGTCGCCCTGGCCGGGGAGCACGTCCCAGTGGTCGAACCCCTCGGGGTCGTGGCCCGGTCCGTGGCCGAGGTGCCACTTGCCGATCATCGCCGTGCGGTAACCGGCCGCCCGGAGGAGGGAGATGAACGTCGGCTGGCTGGCGTCGATCGGGGTGAACAGGGTGTAGACGCCGTTCACGTGGCTGTAGGTGCCGGTGAGGATCGACGCGCGGGACGGGGTGCAGAGCGAGTTGGTCACGAAGCACTGATCGAACCGCCAGCCGGCGGCGGCGATCTCATCGATCCGGGGCGTCCGATTGACCACCGAGCCGTAGCAGCCGATCGCATGGGCGGCGTGGTCGTCGGCCAGGATCATCACGACATTGGGGCGGCGATGAGGTGGGGTCACGATCGACCAGTGTGCCGGTCCCCTCCCCGGGATCGGCCCGATCGGCCTCGCCCGGCCCGTCAACCCCCGGGCGTGGGTGGTGCGTCGGCCTGACCCCGGGTTCGGCTAGGCGGCGACCGGCCGGTTGACCCGGGCCAGGCGGGCGATCCGGGACCGGTTCCGCCACAGGTGGACGAACATCAACAGGATGGCCACCATGCCGGTGAAGGTGTGGACCCCGGCCATCGTCCCGCCCTCGGCCCAGCCGAACCAGAGGGGGAAGCCGGTGAGGATGCAGACCACGGCCAACGTGCCGAGAACGGCGTTGAGGAGGCCCAGCCCCCACTCCGGGTCGGACCCCTTGCGGTTCCAGACCCGGGTGATCCAGCTGGCGTTGCCGGCGAGGTGGATGGCGATGATCGGGATGAGGACGATGCCGATCCAGGAGTGGATCGTGTAGTCGGGTCCCTCCCGGGTGATGAACTCGGCGATGAACGCCACGAGCAACGTGGTGTCGATCACGATCTTCGGCCATCGGCGTTGGGCCAGACGGCCGATCGGGTTGCCCTTCCGGGTGGTGGTGGTCACGTTCGCTCCTCGTCGTCCTTTTCCGAGTCGATTTGTATCAGGCGATTGTGAGGAGCAGGTTAGGGAACCCCGAAATGCGACCTTCGGATGATGACGGCCACGACGGAGGACCGATCCGGCACGGGCTCGGGTGTCCGAGAGTGTGGGGCAGGACGTCCACCCGGGACGCCGACCGAGCCGAAGGACCGTCGTCATGACCATCCTCGACCCCCACCCCCACCCCCCACCGGGCCGGCCACCGGTCCGGACTGTGGCTGCGACTGCCCTTCTGCGGGGCGTCCCTGGTCGGGATGGGTCCTGATGCACGGAATCGGTGGCGCTAAGGTGCCGGGCATCGACGCCTCCGGCCCGACGACCGACCTGGCCGTCGTCACCAACGACGACCGGGCCCCGGCCGGCCGGCCGGTCCCCCATCGGGGCGACCTCGCCCTGGCCGCCGGCCTGATGGTGGTGGCCGCCCTGGCCGGAGGCTACGTCGACGGCGCCCGGCCCGATACGGTCGCTCCGGCCTCATGGTCGCAGTGGCTGTTGTTGCTCACGCCTTCGGCGCTGGTGGCCGCCCGTCGAACCTGGCCCCTTGGCGTGACGGTGGCGGCCACCGCGGCCCAGGCCGCGATCTGGGTCAGCGGCCTGCCCGACGTGCTGTTGCCCCTGATCGTGCTGTTGTACTCGGCGGCATCGGACGGCGGGCGGCGGGGGGTGCCGGTGGCGATCGGGGCCGGGGCGGTCCTGACCGCGGTGACCGGCCTCGGCGTGGTGGTCGCCGGTGACGTGACGGTCTATCAGCTGCCGTTGATCGCCCTGACCTGTGGAACGGCGATCCTGCTCGGGGCCCAGGCCGACCGGCAACGGCGAACGGCGGCCGAGCTGGCGGCGACCGTGACGACGACCCGACTCCGGGGGCAGCACGAGCGGGCCGAGGCGGTGGCGACCGAGCGGTCCCGGATCGCCCGGGAGTTGCACGACATCATCGGCCACACGCTGGCCACGATCGCCGTCCGGGCCGAGGCGGCCGACCGGGTGGCGTCCCGCCGGCCCGACGCCGCCCGGGACGCGGTGGGGGCGATCGCCACCGCAGCCCGCTCGGCGCTGGACGAGACCCGACGGGTCCTGGCCGGCCTGCGGACCTCGACCGGCGCCGACCTCGGGCCGCCCCCCGACCTCGACTCGATCCGGCGGCTCGTCGACGATGTGGCCGACGCCGGGGTGACGGTTGCGTTGGCCACGACCGGGTGCGACGATCACGTGCCGCCCGCCGTCGTGGTCGGCGGTGCCCACCGGATCGTGCAGGAGTCGCTGACCAACGCCGTCAAGCACGCTGGTCCGGGGGTCCACGTACGGGTGGCCCTGACCTGCGGGCCGGACTGGCTGGAGATCGTGGTGATCGACGACGGGGCGAACGAGGCGGGTGGTCGGTCCGGTGGTGAACCGGTCGACGGGGCGACGAGCGAGGTCCCGGGGTTCGGGTTGGCCGGCATGGCCGAGCGGGCCGAGGTGTTGGGGGGCACGTTCGCCGCCGGTCCCGAACCCGGCGGCGGGTTCGCGGTCCGAGCCCGGCTGCCGACGGGGCGAGCGTCGTGATCCGGGTTGCGATCGCCGACGACCTGGAGATGCTGCGGACGGGGTTGGAGCTGATCGTCGACAACGAGGACGACATGACCGTGGTCGCCTCGGTGGCCGACGGCAACGAGATCGTCGAGGTGTGCCGGACCCGGCCGGTCGACGTGGTGCTCATGGACATCCGGATGCCCGAGCTCGACGGCCTCAGCGCCACCGAGCGGATCTTGGCCGAGGACGATCCGCCCAGGATCGTGATCCTCACGACGTTCGGCCTCGACGAGTACGTGTCGGCGGCCATCGTGGCCGGGGCATCGGGCTTCCTGCTGAAGGACGCCCCGGCCGAGGCGTTGGTGACCGCGGTCCGGTCGGTGGCCGAGGGGGAGATCGTCCTGGCGCCGGCGGTCGTCCGGACGGTGGTCGACCAGGCCCGCTCGAGGAAGCCGGTCCACGTCGTCCCCGGTATCGATCAGCTGACCGACCGGGAGCTGGACGTGCTCCAGGCCATGGCCGCCGGGTACTCCAACGCCGAGATTGCGACCCGCCTCTACCTCAGCGAGGCGACGATCAAGACCCACGTGAGCCGGGTGCTGCTCAAGCTCGCGGTCCGGGACCGGGTCCAGGCGGTCATCGCCGCCTTCGCCGCCGGTGTCGCCGAGCCCGACCCCTCGGCGATACCCGAACGCGACCCCGACTGAGACGGCCCGGGCGCCCGGCGCGGAACCCGTTCGACCAGCTCGGAGCTGGCCCCCGCACCGGCGAAGACCCCGGAGCCCGTCCGATCGGACCGGGCCCCAAGGCCTCTCAGGCCGCCAAGGGCACCTACGTACCGTCGACCGGCGAGGGCACGGTGGGCGGCGGCGTTGGCCGGCCGGTAGGCCTCGGTAGCGAAGAGCCGACGGAACCCATCGGGTCCGAGACTGTCCCGAAGCGGCCCGAGCTGGCTCTCATGGCGGTCGAGGGCGGCCAGCTTCCGGTCGAGGACCGGGCCGGCGAGGGTGAGGCGACGGTCGCCGGGGTCGGTCGCCCGGTCGGGGTAGCCGGGGAAGAAGGCGCCCGCCTCGGCCATCGGGGCGAGCAGGTCCGTCGGCCAGACCGATGCGGTGACGGCGTGGAGGACCGGGACGGTACGGTCGGCGGTGGCGGCGGCGAGGTCGGTCCAGCGGCCGATGGCCTGGTGATCGGGGTGGCCGGTGACGCCATCGGGGCCGAACGTGACGATCACGTCCGGCCGGTGACGGTCGAGCACCGTGGCGACCAGACGGGCCCCCATGCGGTCGTCGAGCTCGACGCACGACCCGTCTCGGAGGCCAAGGGTCTCGAGTTCGGCCCCGCCCAGCTCGTCCAACGCCCGCTGGAGCTCACCGTGGCGCCTCGGCCCGAGCCGGGACGGCGGCCACGCACCGGGATCGTCGGTTCCCAGCTCGCCGAGCGTGGCGCTCACGTTGATCACCCGGGCATCGCGGTCGTTGGCCGCCGAGATGAGGCCGCCGGCGAGGAAGCTCTCGTCGTCGGGATGGGCCCAGACCGTCATGACGGTCGCGGCGGCGAAGAGGTCGAGGAAGTCGTGGTTCGATGGGGTCGCCATGGATCCCACGATGAAGCGAACGGGCCGCTGGCTCTTGGAGGCCGCCTGGAGGGTTCATGGAGGTCTCCGTCGGGCGGTGGACCTGGCGCCGGACGGCGGAGCCTAGGTCGCCTCGGGCCGGAACGCCTCGAAGGAACCACCCCGGCCGGCGCCGTCGGCGAACCGGGCGGCGCCGTCCCGAGTCTCTCCACTGCGGATCGTCGCCATCCCCCGGACGACCTCGTTGGCCAGGGCCGGGCCCAACTCGAGCCCCCACTGCTCCATCGCCGATCGCCGATCGCTGCGCAGGCAGCGCTGGGGGAACATGGCCAGACCGTGACCGAACTCGATGGCGGTGGCGACCGCCGTCCCCGGCTCGCACAGCCGGTTGGCGAGTCCCATGCGGAGCGCCTCGTCGCCGCCGACCGGGCGGCCGGTGAGGATCAGGTCCATGGCGTGGCTGTGACCGATCAGGCGAGGGAGGCGAACGGTGCCACCGTCGATCAGGGGGACGCCCCACCGGCGGCAGTAGACGCCGAACACCGCATCGGTGGCGGCGATCCGGAGGTCGCACCACAGGGCCAGCTCGAGACCGCCGGCCACGGCGTGACCCTCGACGGCGGCCAGCACCGGCTTGGAGAGGACTCGTCGGGTCGGGCCCATCGGTCCGAGCGAGTCGACGATGTCATCCGGGTCCCGCTCGGTGACCGGGTTCCCCCGGGCCTGTGAGACCGCCTTGAGGTCGGCCCCGGCGCAGAACGTGCCGCCGGCGCCGGTCAACACGACCACCGCCACGTCGTCGTCGGCGTCGGCCTCGACCATCGCGGTGTCGAGGGCTTCGGCCGTCGGACCGTCGACCGCGTTGCGGACCTCCGGTCGGTCGATGGTGATGACGGCCACCGGGCCGTCACGGTCGGTGAGGACGGTCATGGCCCCGACGCTAGCCGTTCCCTCCTCGGCGCTCGCCGGCTCCGGGCCCGGCGGGGTGGACGTGACAGGTCGCGGTGGGGCCACGTACCGTTGGCCGGACCACCCGGCACCGACGGAAGCGGGCGGGAGAAGGGGTCGACGTTGGGACCGATGGACGGGGTGAAGGTCGTCGAGGTCGGGCTGTGGATCGCCGGTCCGTCGTGCGGGGGGATCCTGGCCGATTGGGGGGCCGATGTCGTCAAGGTCGAGCCGTTGGCCGGCGACCCGTTCCGCGGTCTGGCCTGGCTGTTCGAGGGCAGCGTCAACCCCCCGTTCGAGCTCGACAACCGGGGCAAGCGCAGCATCGCGGTCGACATCGCCCAACCGGCCGGGGTCGAGTTGGTCCGGGAGCTGGTGGCCGAGGCCGACGTGTTCCTCACCAACTACCGGGCCGGCGGTCTGGAGCGGGCCGGCCTCGACCACGCCACCCTCCTGGCCGAGCACCCCCGCCTGGTGTATGCCCACGTCACCGGGTACGGGTTGGACGGACCGGAGCGGGATCGGGCGGCCTACGACGTCGGCGCGTTCTACAGCCGGGGCGGGGTCGCCGCCGCCATCACTCCCGACGGCAACGACATCCCCTACCCCCGAGGAGGGATGGGCGACCACATGACGGGCCTGGCCGCGGCGGCCGGGATCTCCGCGGCGCTGTTCCACCGGGAGCGAACCGGGGTCGGGCAGCTCGTGTCGACGTCGCTGCTCCGGCTCGGGGCCTACATGCACGGGTGGGACCACAACGTGACCGCCCGGATGGGGACCGAGACCGAACCGGTGACCCGGGCCGCCCCGCCCAATCCGCTGATCAACGGCTACCGGTGCGGGGACGGGCGGTGGGTGTGGCTCCTCGGCATGGAGGCCGACCGGCACTGGCCGAACGTGGTCGCCGCCCTCGACCAGCCGGCATGGTTGGACGATCCCCGTTTCGTCTCGATCGAAACCCGACGGGACCACTGCGCCGAGTTGGTGGCCCTGATGGACGAGGTCTTGGCGACCCGGACCCGGGACGAGTGGGCACCGATCTTCGACGCCCACGACGTGTGGTGGGCCCGGGTCCAGTCGACCCTCGACCTCCGGACCGATCCCCAGGCGGCGGCCGCCGGCTGCTATGTCGAGACGCCGCTTCCCGACGGCACGTCGGCCGACATGGTCGCCTCGCCGGTCGACTTCGGCGCCACCACCTGGGTCGTCAGGGAACCGACCCCCGAGCTGGGCCAACACACCGAGCTGGTGCTCCTCGACCTCGGCAAGGACTGGGACGAGATCGAGGCGCTCCGCTCGACGGGCACGATCGGCTGACCAGTCGATCGGCTGAACGGCTGAACGGCTGAACGGCTGATCCTCTGATCGGCCCCGAGGCCGGAACCCCGGGGCCGATCGAATCACGACGGTTGGATCGACACGTCGGGCCCCGACCGGCGGGTGACGAGGGCCGGGGCGTCCTCGCCGACCCCGGCCTCCGCCGCGGCATCGGCATCGGCGTCGGCGTCGGCACCGACGCCGTGCAGGTCGGCGGCCGGGGCGACACGTTCGCCGGGGCCGGCGTCGGCGGCGGGCGGCGCCACGTCGCGGGTGATGAGGACGAGGATGCTGGGCAGGACCGCCAACGTGGCGATCAGCGCCATCAGGATCATGAGCGCCGTCAGCAACCCGTAGGCGGCGAACAACGGCATCGGGGCGAAGGCGAGGATGCCGAACCCGACCGCCGAGCTGACCGCCGAGGCGACGAGGGCGAGGCCCGTCCCCTCCCCCGTCACCCGGACCGCCGTCGATCGGGCGCCGTGGCGGCCCAACTCCTCCCGGTACCGGGCGATGAAGTGGATGGCGAAGTCGATCCCGATCCCGATCGAGACCGCCGCAATGGTGGCGGTGACGAGGTTGATGGCGAAGCCGGCCAGTTCCATGAAGGCGTACAGCCAGGCCACCACCATCAGGATGGGGATGATGGCCGCCACGCCGTAGCGGACCGACCGGAGGAAGACCGACGCCACCGCGAAGCACAGCACCACCGCCACCAGGAGCGAGACCTGGAGGGCCCGGTTGGTCGCCTCGAGCGAGGCTTCCCGGACGAAGGCGCTGCCGGTGACCTGCACGAAGCTGTCGCTGCCGAGGTCGGCGGCGATGGCGGCGGCGATCGGATCGAGGAGGTCCCGGGTGGCGGTGACCGATTCCTGGGATCGGCTGTTCACCACCCCCATCTCGAACACGGTCGACCCGTCGGTACCGTCGAGCACGACCCGGGTGTTGACGTCGTCGGGGGTGAGGAGGAGTCGGGTCTCGTCGAAGGGGACGCCCGACTCGGCGGCGACGGTGACCAGCGCCGCCACCTGTTCGGCGGTGTCGGGGATGGCGTCACCGTCGTCGTCGGTGAGGACCACCCCGGTCCGCCCGGCGACGACATCGCCCATCAGATCCGAGGTCCAGGCGGCGTCGAACACCGAGAACACGCCGCCCTCGATGCCGACCGAGCCGGTGTCGTCCCGGGCCAGGAACTCGGTGTCGAGCGCCCGGATCTCGTCGATGCGGCCCTGGAGGGCGGCCAGGTTCGCCGGGTCGGCGAGGTCGCCCTCGACGAGCAACTGGGCCGGCTCGCCACCCCGGTCGCCGACGTGGACGTCGAGCTGGTCGAGGCCTTCGACGAAGTCGGTGTCGGCCGCGAAGAAGTCCTCGACGTCGAACTCGGCCGGAACCTGGACCGCCAGGGTGGCGGCGGCGGCGGTGACCGCACCGGCCGCCGCCACCACCAGCAGGGGCTGCCGTGACAGGCCGGCCACGACCGAGCCGACCGGCCGGGCCAGGCGACCCTCGGCCGCGGCGACCGGGACCTCACCGATCCGCTCCCCGGTACCGCGTCGCCGGACCAGGTAGGGCACGACGAGGACGGCCAGCACGGTGATGACGCTGAGGACGACGCCGACCGGGGGGAAGATGAAGACGAGGAACAGGACCGAGGCCATCGTCATCCCGGCGGCGCCGATCCCGGCCGCGACCCGGGCGATGGTCGACCAGAGTCCGGGGCCCGGCTGGGGGACGGCCGCCTCGAGCTGGGCGACGACCAGCGGGGCGACCACGCCGAGCAGGACGTAGGCCGAGGCCAGGGCGATGGCGGCACCGATGCCGAACTGGTTGATCGACTCGATGCCCGAGGTCAGGTTCGACAGGAAGGCGGTGGCGTCGGAGGTCAACGCCAGAACGAGCGCGCCCGACACCGCAGCCATCCCGGTGATGAACGCCGGGCCCGCCTGGTGCCCCTCGGCCCGCTCCTCCCGGTACCGGCCGATGGCGTGGAAGGCGAAGTCGACCCCGAAGCTGATCATCGCCACCGGCACGATCAGGGAGAGGACGAGGTCGTCCTCCAACCCGATCAGGTTGGAGATCCCCTTGAGCCACACGATGAGGGCGATGAAGGCGACCCCGACGGTGGCCAGCACCCAGTAGCTCCGGAAGGTGAGGCCGACGAGGACGAGCACGGCGAGGATGGTGAACCCGATGAACGGTCCGGCCAGCTGGCCCTGTTCCTGGGACGTGAGGTTCACGTCGATGGCGACGCCGTTGGCCCGGAGCCCGTCGACCCGGAACACCTCCTGGATCTCCCGGCTGTACTCCTCGGTCTCGGTCCCCCCGCCGATGGCGACCGCCACGTTGCCGAAGCCGAGCGCGTCGTTGTCCGACAGCACGAGCGTGGTCACGGCGGGGACGGTCCACCCGTCGGCGCTGCGGGTCGACTGGGCCGAGATCCCGAGGATCTCCGACCGCTCGCCGAGTTCGTCGATGATGTCCGACCCCACCCGACGGACCTGGTCGTCGGTCGCGGCCCCGACGCCGTCGATCCCCTCGGCCCTGAGTCGCTCGTCGACGAGGTCGGCGATGGTGAGGACGCCGGTGACGTCGGTCCCGGTCTCGGCCTCGAAGTAGGAGAACAGGTTCGGGCCGAGCTCGGGGTCGTCCCGCAACGTCTCCTCGGCGTCGAGCAACGCGGCCAGCGACCCGGCCTCGAGGAGGTTGCCGCCGTCGGCCTCGACGATCATGAACACCGGGAAGACCGATGACACGAACGTGTCGTCGATCCGGTCCCGGGCGGTGAACACGTCGCCGGTCGGCTCGGTCGAGGCCGAGGTCTCGGGGGCCATCGTCAGGAACGGGACGACGAGGGCGGAGGTGATGGCCCCGACGACGGCCAGCACGAGGCCGGGTCGTCGATGGAGCCGGTGGTACAGGTCGGTGAGGGAGGACATGGTGGTGCTGCTTTCGGTGTGGGTGGTGAACGACGTGCGGGCGGACGGATCGGCGGTGCGGGCGGGATGCGCTGGCGGGCCGGGCCGGGGAGCGGGCGGGCCGGGCGGCGTGAACGGGATGCGGGCCGGATCAGGTCGAGGGTCCGAGCACCCACCGCCTCGTGGCCTCGGCCAGGCGGGCGCCGTACAGCTCGGCGGTCAGCAGGTCGCCGTCGGTCGGGAGATCCGATCCGGGACGGCCGCCCAGCGCTCCGACGCCCTTGAAGTAGCCGAACCGGTCGATCTGGCGGTCATCGCCGGTCAGGTTCGACGACGGGGCGGCGGGGCCGACCCAGACCATGCGGAGTTGGGCGGCCAGGGTGGCGAGATAGTCGATGGTCGAGCTCTTGTCCCCCGACGGGAGGCTCGACGCAGTGAAGCCACCGGCGATCTTGTCCTTCCACCCGTTGGTCATCCAGAACTGGCCGGTGGCGGCGGCGAACGCCTGGAACTGCCACGAGACGCTGCCCATGTAGGTGGGGGCGCCGAACACGATGCCGTCGGCCCTCGTCAGCTCGTCGAGGACCGCGGTGTCGTTCCACCCGTCGGCGGGGTCGATCTGGGTGGCGGCGATGGGGAACCGGGCGACGGTCAGGTCCTCGACCGTGGCGGCTCCCGCCCCCAGCGCCTCGGCGACGGCTCCGGTGTGACCGAGGCCGGTGTGGTAGATGATGGCGAGCGTCGGCATGGCCGGTCGGTGCCCCTTCTGACGATGGTGCGGGCGAGGGCCGGGCCGATCGGCCCGACACCGCCATCATTCGTCGAAGGGGTCGCCGGGCCTAGATGCTCCTGGTCGACGCGCCGTCAACCATCGGTCGCGGTGACGACGGCGAAGGTCTCGCCGGCGAGGTCGACGGTGGCCTCGGCGACCGGTTCGGCCGTCGGCACGACGTCGAGCCCGGTCGCCGCCACCGTGGCCGCCGCCGACAGGAGCTCGTCGACCCCGGGACGGCCGTCGTCGATCCGGCCCACCATCCACACCACGGTCGGGGCGGCGTCGGCGACCGGCACGTAGACCACGTCGGGGTGGACGTAGTACCGGGCCGACGATGCGCTGACCGTGGCGATCCCGGAGCCGATGGCGATGGCCCGGAGGACGTCGGAGAAGCTGGACACGACCGGGATCGGCGGCCCGTACCGCGGCTCGTGGCCGCCTCGTTCGGCGACCAGGAAGAAGTGGCGGCGGAGCGGTTCGGGGAACCCCGACACGTTCACGAAGGTCTCGTCGAGCAGGTCGGCGGTGGTGAGCCGGTCGGCGGCGGCCAACGGGTGGGTGGTGGGGAGGACCGCCAGTCGGGGCTCGGCGAACAACGGTGCCAGGCGGATGGCGTCGGTGGGTTCGAAGACGTCGGTCGCCTGGGCGGCGATCAGAGCGTCGACGCTCGATTCGAGCAGGGACGATCGGAGCTGGTCGTAGCCGAGGGCGTTGAACGTGGGCCGC
This sequence comes from Acidimicrobiales bacterium, assembly GCA_965262175.1. Taxonomy (GTDB): domain Bacteria; phylum Actinomycetota; class Acidimicrobiia; order Acidimicrobiales; family SZUA-35; genus CADEDH01. The sequence goes on from CBDHES010000002.1 coordinate 2,038,830, forward strand.
CGTCTCGTCGGGCTACCGGCACCGTACCGCTCGATGATCGACATGGTGAGCTCGGCCGCCCCCTCGTCGAAGGTGCCGATCCGAAGCGGTTCCTCTTCGTCGCTCAGGGCCGACACCTGGTCCCGGGCCCGGTCGATGGCGGCCAGGATCGCCTTCGCCTCGGGAAGGAAGACGTCGCCGGCGGGGGTCAGCTCGCTACCGGCCGATCCTCGAACCAGCAGCTCGGTGCCGACGTCGCGCTCGAGAACCCGGAGCGCCTTGCTCAAGGCCGTCGGCGAGAGGTAGAGGCGTTCGGCGGCCTGGCGGATGCTGCCGGCGGCAACCGTCTCCACGAAGTAGCGAAGCTGGGTCGGGGTCATCGTGATCGGGGTCCGGTCCCCGTCGGAGGGGTCCCGGGCGGGTCCGCTGGTCGCATCGTTGCAGTATGCAGGGTCGGTGGGGTCCTCCAGGAAACCTCCACGTCGTCTCCAAGCCTGGTCGGTCGTGGCGGGTGATGGTGGGGGTCACGAACACGAACCGATTCGAGAGGAATCCGAGCCATGACCGTGACCGATCCCACCACCGACGAGTTCAACGGGGTGCCCCTGCCGAAGCTGCGGGGCACCGTCGCCAAGCTGACCGACAACCCCGACCTGGCCCAGTTCCGGTTCAGCGCCCGCAACACCTGGGTCGAGGGCACCGCATCCCGGTCGACGATCCACGAGTGGTATGGCGCCGGGGCCGACCAGGTCCACGTCGAGGAGTTCTCGGCGACCAGCGACCACCCGACCCTCGGCCACGGCCACGGGCCGACGCCGCATGAGTACGTGCTCCACGGCCTGGCGAGCTGCATCGTGGCCGGCATCGTCACCAACGCCGCCAATCGGGGAATCGAGCTGACCTCGATCGACGCCACCGTCGTCGGCGAGATGGACGTCCGGGGCATCCTCGGGATCGACCGCGAGGTTCGGAACGGCTTCCAGGGGATCGACCTGGAGATCGACGTCCAAGGCGACGCGTCCCGTGACGACCTCGACGCCCTCATCGCGGCGTCGGTCAAGCGGAGCGCCGTCTATGACATCCTTACGGCGTCCACCCCGGTAACCGTCGGCCCGAAGCGCTGATTCGACGCCGGTGGCGCCACCTCCCGACCCGATCCCTGCATAGAGCAACGCCCCGGCGCGATGGCGTCGGGGCGTTCGTCTGCGTGGGGCTAACAAGAGTTGAACTTGTGACCTCACCCTTATCAGGCTTGTGCGACCGTTCATACACGGCCCTGACCAGGGGCGACAGTCCGGGGTCGTCCGTCTCGGTCCGGCCGGGTACTCCCCAGTTGGCCACACCTTGGCCTACATCGGAGGTACCGACCCCGCCCATGGCTTCGGATAGCGCCCTCTCAGTGACCCGTCTCGAACTTGTCAAGTGCAGCACGATCGACGACGGGCCGAGTCTCGACACCAATCCCCTGCTCCAGGCACAGGTCAGCTAGTCGATCACCGTCAATCAGGTCGATAGTCGGAGTGCGGCCCTGTGCAGAGAGTTCGGCCGGCTTCGAGAAACGTGCGGTGGTGACGAGGACCCCATGCTCGGCGCCCTTGGCCGCCGCGTCGCTCTGGAACAACGCGACAACCTCACGACCGATGGTTTTCGTCGGTTCGTAGCGCTTAGCTTGTACAGCCACCGTCGTGGTCAGGACGTCCGTAAGTGGCGCAGTACCGATGCCGTCCAGCCCCTCATCGCCAGGACCACCCTGGCGAGTCAGCTTCATCCCATATGAGCGAAGCAAGTAGAGGGTAAACCGCTCGAACGCATCAGGCGACAGGCGATGGAGCGCCGCCTTCAGTTCGTCCTTCCACCCCTCGTCGTCCACCGCATCAAGGTCGGACTCCTCATCCGATTCCGAGTCGACGGGGTGGTCTTCAGCCTCGCTCCGGTTGCGTCGGCGACGTACCTCCCGGTCGAGATCTCGAAGCCTGGCCTTCGCTTCCGCGTCGGACAAGGATGCGATCTGCTCGCCGAGGTCTGTAACGAGGAACAAACCTCGCCTCGGGCTCTCCAGAACCCCACCGAGCTTGCAGTAGGAACGAGCCCAGTCGAGACGGTCGATGAGCACTGACTTGTCCTGCCCCTGGTAGGTGACTGAGACCATCTCGTCGCCAAAACCCTCTGCGTCGATCACTTGACTCGTGATCTCCCGTGCGGCTCCAGAACCACCAAGCTCGACTACGGCCCGCAGCACAGGAAGCATCAGCTCGTGGTACTTGGGTAACTGCTCACGGGCATCGACCATGTGCACCTCAGATAGCGGACGAACGACGGCGAGCATCCTGGACTGGCTCATCTCGGGGGCGCGAATGCGAGGACGATCGCAAGCCTTCCACACGGCGGTTCCTAGGATGCTGCCAACCGCACCCATAGCTGCCGGGGGATCCTCTGCCCCGGGTGGTTCGGCTCGCCTGATCGGACTTCGGCTGAACTGAGATGTGCTGAACCACGGGGGGGAGAAGGTGATCGGAGATGATCACGCACGGTGGCTCCACGGACACGGAGGTAGCGCAGATCTGGCCCCCCTTCAGGCCCTCGATTCGGGCGCCGCAGGAAGCGGACGCGCTACCTCGTCACCTCGACCTCTCCGCTACCGCTGAGTGGCGCCCGGGGACAGGAGGGACACCGAACACGAGCCGTGTCACTGATCTACGAGCGGCTGACCAGGAATAAGGACGGCAGGGACAGGGAGAGCCCGTGAAGCTCACGCCATCGGCTCGGCACAGGTAGAGCTGCACTGGCACGAGCGTCGACCGCATCTGCGATTGGCGAGACGGGGATCGTGACGGAGCTCCGTCAGAGCCTCCCACCGATGCTCGACAATCTCGTCGCCGTCGACCTTGATCTGCGTCTCCAGCTCGGGCCGAGAGTCGAAAATCATCAGCAGCTTCGGCTCGCCGTTGTGCTCGGGGCTGACCTCCCACCAGTCGGCCACCAGGAGGCGGCCAACCGGAGGCCGAATGCCGAGCTCTTCGTCGACCTCCCGAACCGAGCAGCGGCCGGGGTCTCGTCGATCTCGACGAAGCCACCAGGGATGTCGAGATAGTCCTTATACGAGGGGACGACCATCAGAACGTTCTCTTCGGCCTCTCGAGGAACAGAACACCAGCGGCGACCCAGGTCGATGCCGGACAGGACGTTTGAGTCAGGTGAGAGCGCCGAGCAGACCTGCCTGCACGCGCCATCGGCCGTCGTGATCACCCGATTCGGGCCAGGCGAACGTCGCAAGACCGCGACATGGGAAGCGTCTCACGTGCGACGGTACCGGCCAGCGACTGGTCAAGCTGGGCGAGTCGAGGGTCTTGGCGGCCAAATTCGTAGCTCGAAGGTGGGCGACGATCTGCCGCGCCATCAGGTGGTTGTGCACCTGTGCGCGATCGTCTCGGCCTCCGTCATAGCCGAGATCGCCGACTCGTGGTCATCTCGGCGCATGGCGATCATCGCCCTGTCGAACAAGAACCGGGTACGACGTTCGGCCGGTAGCTCGTCGACGTCGACCAGACCGACGTGCCCCGCAGCCGTCCGCCCTCGACTTGTTTGCCCTTGCGAGGGGGCTGCACGCGTCGCCTGTCGTCCGTCGGTGTCCGCACCTGTCGGCTACCAGACTGGCTACCAACAGCCGTCGGCTCCTCGGGTGCTGTTGCCGCAGGTTAGGTCGCTCATACGATGTGTGATGAGAACTGAAAGAGGAGGGCGTCGTGGACCCGTTGACCATCGGCACAGCAATTGCGATTCTCGCCGGCACGAAGCTGGTCGAGAAGGTCGGATCGGAAGCAGGCGAGGCCGGTTGGGGCTTGGCCAACAAGATGATCGGCAAGGTCCGCGGCCTGTTCTCCGCCTCCGACAACGACAAGGCCCTCGAGAAGCTCGACGCTGTCGAGGCGGCCAACGAGCCGGCGATGACATCGACGGGCGGCTCTCATTTCAGATGAGCTGAGCGAGGCCGCAGGGTTGCTGGCCACTCGCCCCGATGGTCGAGGCAGCGAGGAAGGACTCAGAGTTGGCCGGCTCCTCGGACGAAGTCGAGCGCCGAGCCGGACGTCATCACCCAGAACGTCGGACGAACGTCTCCTCGGTGGCGGCGATGTCAACTCCGGTAACGGCCGTGAGACTCGCAGCCAGCGGGTCGAGGGCCAGGACGTTGGATCGACCAACGGCGGATCGGTGACGGTCACGTTCGGTCCGGCCGACTCCATCTGCCGCTGCTTGCTCCTGAGCCACCGGGTGGAGGGCGCCTCAAGGTCCTTCCGTCGACGATGGTCCATCCGCTCTACTCGCCAGTGCCCTTGGTCGGCCGAGACGACTTGCTCGACGAGCTGGTGACCTGGGCCGAGCGGCCAGTGGACCTGCAAGTCGGCGCCCAGCTCATTCTTGGGCCCGGCGGCTCGGGGAAGACCCGCCTCGCTCTCGAACTGTGCCGAGTTCTCACGAGCCGAAACTGGGCGGCTGGATTCCTGCGCGCCAACTATGACCTCGAGCAGATCGAGACCCTCCTGGCGGTTGAGCTGCCACGGCTTGTCGTGCTCGACTACGCCGAGACGCGAGCCGCCCAGCTCGAGGAGCTCGTGTCCCAGTGCCTCGAGTCAGCGAACCCCCAACCGCTTCGGTTGCTGTTGCTCGCCCGGCGGGTGTCGGGCGAGCTCACGTCTGTCCAAGCTCTGGGCCCTGGAACCGGCAGGACGACTCGATCCCTCCTGAGCCGTTGCGACGCACCGATCGATCTCAGGGCGCATCACCTTCCGAGCGATGCTCGCCGGCGTCTCTTCTCGAACGCCCTGACGGAGTTCGGCTCCGTGGAACAAGCCGAGGAGCCGGACCTTACAACTGAGACGTTTTCCCTTCCTCTGCTCGTCGTGGTTGCCGGCTGGTTGACGGCCAACAAACGTCGATCCGACGATGACGTACCAAGCACGCAGCACGAGCTCCTCAGCGAACTCCTCGAGCACGAACGGCGGCACTGGCGAGCTCGACCGACCGCCACAGACGATGTGGTGCTCGACCGAGTGCTTGCCGTGACGACCCTCTGCCCGAGCCATGACGAGGCGTCGACGAGCCATCTCCTCTGCGATCTGCTCGACGAAGTCCGTGAACATCACAACGAGCAGGCGCTCGCTCGGTGGGCACACGACAACTACCCCGGACGAACCGATCACATGTGGGTAGCGCCGGTCGAGCCGGATCTCATCGGCGAGCACCTGATCCTCTCCGCCCTGACCGCAGACCATTGGCGTGCCGCCTTGGGCCGATCACCAAGAAGCGTTGCCCAAAGCCTCCGGGTCCTGCTCCGCCTCGCCGCGAATCGACCGGACGAAGCACAGCTCCTCAGCGAGATCATCACGTCGCTCGCCGCCGATCTATGCGAGAAGGCGATCGCCCAAGCGGAGCAAAGCGCCGCTACTGAGATGCTCAGCTCGGGCCAACTCGCGCCTGTCTTGGCTGATGCCGTGAACAATTGCCACTTCGACCCTGATCAGCTCGGCGCGATTCTCAGTTCGTTCCCAGTCCGGCCGAACCTAGCCCTCTCCGGTCTGGCGCTCACGCTGCAGATCAACTGGACCGACCGCCATCGTCGGTTGGCTGAGGCCGACCCCGCCACCTACCACCCCAAGCTCGCCTCGTCGTTGAACAACCTCTCGAATCGGTTGGATGAGCTCGGGCGGCGCGAGGAGGGCCTGGCCGCCAGCACCGAAGCCGTCGAGGCCTACCGCCGACTCGCCGAAGCCAACCCCGCCACCTACCACCCCAAGCTCGCCTTGACGTTGAACAACCTCGCGATTCGGTTGGGTGAGCTCGGGCGGCGCGAGGAGGGCCTGGACGCCATCACCGAAGCCGTCGAGGCCTACCGCCGACTCGCCGAAGCCAACCCCGCCACCTACCTCCGCAAGCTCGCTATGTCGTTGAGCAACCTCTCGGTTTCGTTGGGTGAGCTCGGGCGACGCGAGGAGGGCCTGGACGCCATCACCGAAGCCGTCGACATCCAACGTCGACTCGCCGAAGCCAAGCCCGCCACCTACCTCTTCAACCTCGCCTTGACGTTGGAAAACCTCTCGCTTCGGTTGGGTGAGCTCGGGCGACGCGAGGAGGGCCTAGACGCCATCACCGAAGCCGTCGACATCCAACGTCGACTCGCCGAAGCCAAGCCCGCCGCCTACCTCCGCGACTTCGCCTTGTCGTTGAACAACCTCGCCAACACCCTCGACGATCTCGGCCGCACCAACGACGCTGCCGCGGCACGAACTGAACTCACCAACATCCAACAACAACTCGTCGAGCGATAGCCGTTCCGGCTACGTGCCCGGTCCGATCTCATAGATCTCATCGAGCTTGTGTCGATAGACGTCGGCGATCATCCGCTCGGACGTTCCTGCCCAGTCGGCGATTCGACCTGGAGGGTGATGGCTGAGTGGCGGAGGTCGTAGGCAGAGATGTGCGATCGGATCCCAGCTTCATCGCCCGCCTTGACGATCGTCCGATGGACGTTGCGTTGGAACAGCGCCGTGCCGAGGTCGGTGGTGGCGACCAACTCGTCGGTGTCGCCCGACCAGGCCCGCCCGAGCCGACGAGCGAATGCCGTTGCCTGGTCCGCCATCGCCGGAGGCGCACGACGCTGTCATCGTCGATGCGGACGGTGCGGATCGAGCGGCGGGTTTTGGCCTTCACCACCTCGTTGCGGTGATTCATCTGGGCGTCGACCCGGAGGGTGTGAGCTTGCAGGTCGAGCCTCGACCAGCGCAAGCCACGGACTTTGGCCGGTCGAAGACCATGACGGGCCGATCGTTCCTCCTCTCCAACCCGGCCCGCTCCGGTTGGCCGACGGGCATCTGGCGACCGTGTGGCCCCTCGGCGACCCGCCCGGCAACGACCCGGCCGAGTCCCTTGCCCCCATCCTCGCGGCGCTCCACGACGTGGCCCCGGTCGACGGACTTCCTCGCTGGGCGGGTTTCGAGCGCGGCCACTACCGGACCGCGCTGGCCAGGGCCGGCAACGTGCCGAGCGAGCTGGTGGACGAGGTGACAGCCCGCCTCGCTCAGCTCGAATCGGACTTCCCCAGCTGGTCGACCGATCGGGTCGTCCATGGCGATCCCCACCTCGGGAACCTGGTCACGATCGACGGGCGTCACCTCCTGATCGACCTCGACGACGTCGCCCTCGGCTGCCCGGAGATCGACCTCGCCCCGATGCGGACGTCCTACGCCCGATTCGAGAACATCCCGGGCGACTGGGACCGCTACCTCGAGGCCTACAACCGTCCCATCGATCCCGACCTCCTCGGTTCGTTCGTCGAACTCCGCCAGCTCACGATGGTTGCCTGGCTCTTCACCCTCTGGGAGCATCGACCGGAATCCAGAAACGAGGCCATCCACCGAGTGGCTACGCTCGATCAACGAGCCACCTGGAATCCACTATGAGCAACCCAGCATCGAACTCGACCGCAGGTCCCCTCGCTCGAAGATCTGAGCTGCGAGTTTGTCAGGTGCGAGCAACCTCGACCGGCGACCCCAGCGCGCACAGCGCCGACGGGAAGCCGCTGACCGACTACCTCGATGTCGGTCGGCTGAACGGGTTCGTGGCAGCGGCCGGGAGCCTGGCCCCGACCGTCCTCGCCGTCGCCGACCGTGCCGACCTGCAGGTCACCGGACAGCGATCTGGTCGGCGGATGGTTCAGTGGCGACGGCTCCGGCTCGGTGTCACCGGCAGTGTGGTCGTCGACCTCCGACTACTCGCCACGCCCTGGACGTCGCTCGCCGACACCATCCAGCTCCTCGAGGACCTCTACTACGAACAGCTCGAGGGGAGCCCCCGGCATGGGATGACGCCGGCGCCAACGACCCGCCGCCGAACTCGCTGGACTCAGTCGAGCCGTTCCACCAGCTCGTGTTCCTGCCCGACGAGCAGGACGAACCGACCTGGGAGACCATCCAACGCCTCATCTATCGGGCCGACCTCGACGCCATCGAAGAGCACAGCTCGATCACCCACCCCGACGAACTCAATCGCAGACCCAGCCAACTCGCAGCCGTCGGCAGCTTCGGATCGGTGATCTGGGGCCTCCAGGACTACGTCGAGAACGGCCTCGTCCTCTCCGCCGCCCTCACCATCTCCGCCGCTGCCACCCTCCGCCGAACACGAATCGCAGCACTCGACGTGCTCCACGACCTGCACCGGCTCCAGCGCCAAGACGACGAGACCCCCATCGACGCCGGCCACGACCCGAGCGTCCAGCTCGCCCACCTGCAACGCACCATCGGCCGTCTGCAGACAGCCCTCACGTTCGGCGCCGAATCGACAGCGACCATCGAACCCCTCCTGCCGAGCCTGCGTATCGAGTCCTTCCACGAAGCGCTCTACCAATCCACCGGCATCCCACTCCAAGCCGCCCTCGTCGATCGCATGCTCACCCGGCTCAACGCCAGCACAAGCGCTGAGCTCGCCGCCCTCAACGAAGGCGAAGCCGCACGTCAACGAGGCTGACGATGACGCACGGTCGGTCCCGGGCGTCTATCGAGGTTCGTAGCTGACGGCGGCGACGATGGTCTGATCAGGTGCGATGGTGACGCCTGTGAAGATGAGCCGGCCTTGCTCGACACCGGCGTGGAACCAGGACCAGTGGTAGCGGCGGAGTCGTGGGTCCGCCTCGTCGGCGTCGAGCATCGACAGCAGATCGTGGGTCGTGAGATCGTCGGGTGAGTAGGGTCCGGCGCCGGCGAAGTGCGCGAGGACGATGAGCAACTCGGTCGTCGTCAGTGCCAGTCGAAGCTGATCGGGATCGGCCGAGCCGTCGATCGCCTCCTCCAAGCGGGCGTCGAAGTCCTCCCCGAACCGTGCCTGATGGTCGAGGCCGACGACATAGAGCCGTCCGGTGCTCACGCAGCGTTGGTCTCGGCCTGGAGCCGCTTGTGGCGCTCCACGAAAGCTGCGATCTCGACCGGATCGCCCTCCGCCCTGGCCCGGAGCTTGTCGCTTGGCTCCAGACCGACCTGCTCCAGCGCAGCCACACCATCCACGGCCGTGCTCACCGCCAACCGCGCCAACTCCGCGTCATTCAGCCTGAACCCGGCATGTACCGGGCCGGACCGACGACGCTCGACACGGGATTCCATTCCGCCCACCCTAGACGAACGAACCCACGTTCGGATCCCAGGTGGTGTGGCGTCGACGTCGGTGAGCGCCTATGCGAGTCCCGGCGGGCGGTGGGGCCTGCGGTCTCCATGCCGCAAGCGGCCAACCACGGGCATCGGAGGCGGCTGTATCGACGAACAGCTGTCGGTCGCAAGCCCCCTTCGCTGAGGTCCGGGAGCGTGGTCTTGTCGTCGATCCTGCGAGGCGGTTGCGCCCGCTGGTCCACTCCACCCTGGTCTCTGGTGCCAGGACTGGTCTCGATACGCCTTGGAGCGTGAGACCTAGCCGGACGAGCAAACGGCAGTGTCGACGACATGAGTTGTCTCGATACGCCTTGGAGCGTGAGACCTATCCGGACCTCTTCACCGGTGCATTCTGGGTGGGAGGCTTCGGCATCGTATCGATACGCCTTGGAGCGTGAGACCTATCCGGACAGCGCCGTCGAGTTGATCGCCAGGATGTGCGCCCACGCGTCTCGATCGAAGGCCGCACAGCCGCAGGGCTCTGTGACTGGCTGACCACCATGGGCGAGGCCTGGTGCGACCCCATCCAATGGGCGGTGCTGGACCTGTCGGGGCCGTGGCGTTTGGCGTTCGACACGATGTTGCCCGACGCCGTCCAGATCGCCGATCCATTCCACCTCGTGAAGTTGGCCAACGAGCGCCTGGACGAGGTCCGCCGTCGTGTGCATAACGAGACCCTTGGCCACCGGGGCCGCGAGACGACCCGCTGTACCGGTCCCGGCGGTTGTTGACCAAGGCCGACGAACGCCTCGACGACAACAGCCGAACGAAGCTGCTGGGCCTCCTCGACGCCGGCGACCCACATGGCGAGGTCCGCACCGCCTGGCACGCCAAGGAGACCGTAAGGGCATCTACGACATCTACTCCGACATCACCGTCGACTACGCCACCCGCCTCGGCCATGATCTCCAAGACGACGACTGCCCTCCCGAGATCCGCCAACTTGGCCGCACTATCGTCCGCTGGCGTGATCAGATCGCTGCCTGGCACCAGGCCCGGGTGTCGAACGGGCAGACCGATGCCATCAACAATCTGATCAAGCGAGTGGCATTCAGGTTCCGCCAGTTCGCCAACTACCGGATCCGGGCCCTGCTCTACGCCGGGCGGCTGAACGGGACCTACTCGCCACGGTCACACCCCACTGAAACGCGGAGCGCCGACATACCCCGATCTTATCGAGGTAGCTCACGGCCAGTGCTCGACGAACCAGTCCACGTTTCGGAAGAGATAACGTAGGTTCAAGCCGACCTCACATTCGGTGTCCATGCGAATGCAGCAATAGATCCCCTCCTGCCGAGCCTGCGAGTCGAATCGTATCATCGAGCCCTATATGCCTCCACTGATGGCCATGAGCAGGCAGATATTGTCGGTAGGATGCTGGACCGGTTGCAGGCTGTAGCCGGAACCTCACATGACTTGGTCTGATGACCAATTCAGTCCGGGGTCTCGTTGGCGAATGCCAACAATGTCCTAGCCCCTGGGACGATTGACGGGTGTGCCGTCGTCCCCGTTGGGTTCAACTTGTGAAACGAAACGTGTCGCGAGCTCGAAGATCATCGACGCGGACCCTCGTGAATCAATCCATAACGGGCGGATCAGGTCTTCACCAAACCTACGTGCTGCCAAGACAGAAACGCCGAAAAGGTCGATATCCACCGCATCGAATGAACTTGCGAGGTTGCGCCAAAGGTGTTGGTTGACCTGGGCTAGTTGCAGGCGTTCGTCGTATGCGGATGCAATCGCGGAGAGATGATCGACGATCGACGTTGGACGTTCCAGGCCGATCAGTGCGCGCCCGAATATCTAGTAGCGATGGAGTGGTGTCCCCAGGGAGCCGACCGGTAGTACGCCGCTTCGGCGATCTTGACGCTCGGCGACACTGGCCAGGGTCTCAAACTCGATGGCCTCTCGATCGACTGTTGGCCGATCGATTGGGTGATCGGCGGTGTAGGCGGAGGCTGCTGCTACGAAACAGTACGCCTCCTGCTGGGGCGACGTCGCTACGGCAGGGGAGTCTCGGTCTCGATCAATCTTCAGAGACTCGGGGCAATCGCCTTTACGTGCTGACCGAGCGCTTCGACGTCCTGTTGGTTGAGGTTGCCGGCAACCGCCTTGAGGTACAGGCCATAGTAGGATCCGAGGTTCCAGTACGCTTCGCCCGCGGTCCACCAACAGGGGGACACGCCAACTGGACCACTACGAGGGTCTCACCTCAAGCGATCGACCAGAGCGAGGGCCGATCGATGACCTCTTCCCGGCAATCACAGGGCATGCAGCGATGGAGATGAGGGATGATCACCCATCCCTAGTCTCATCCCTAGTACTGGCGGTCCATGCTGGTCACGAGCTGGCAGCAGATGGTGACGTTTCCGCAGTTCATGTCCTCTATCGATCACCTCCGGCAACACCCGGATTAGATTTGCGAAATCCTCGAACTCTGACGATCCGGGCGGTAGCAGACCGGTGGTCAATCAGCGGAGCGTACGAGAAGTACCGGGCTGGCTGCCGGGCGGGCGCCATGTCGGTCAGCTAGGTAGGCTCGCCGGATTCCTGCTCTCTGCGTATCGTAATCGACTACGCATTCCTTGACACCGCCGTGGAGTGCGATCGACGAGAGCCCACCAGAGATAGTCCCGACTCTCCTTTCGATCTCCGACATATCGGACCCGTATCGCTGGTACGCAATGTCTGCCCGACAGCCGACTCGGTCCGGGCGGACCGACAGGATGTGTCCCATGGGCCCCGGACCCATGATGACGATGAACTCGGCGGTGACTTCGGCCAGGATCCAGCTTGGGCGAGATCGTGGTTGATTCTGGAGCGGGACAAACTGCGAAGATGACAAGCCTGCACTCTGGACCAGCTTGCCGCCTGGCCCACTTCGCGTTATCCACCTTCCTCGCATCGGTGCGACCTCCACTTGTCTAGGTATCCATTCTATCTTGAAGCGCCCATCCAGCAGGGTCAGCTGGGAAGGCTTGCGTACCGGCCCGACGGACAGCCGTTCTTGCCAAGTTTGGCGGGGCTTCGCGTTTGAGCGGGGTGTGAGGGTCCGCGGTTGAGGGGTCGGGGCCTCGAAGACTCGGAAGTTCCTACACGAACGAACCTTCGAGGCCCCTGTGGAGATCAACGCTACGCGCATGTGCGAGCGTCTTGTCGGCTTGGCTGATGTGCACGTGCTCGCTGTCGAGGACCTGCCCGGCGAACCGATCCGGGTCCTGATCGAGACCCGAACCGAACGGCCCTGGTGTGAAGCCTGTGGCGAGCGGGCCAGGATCAAGGACCGCCCAGTCGTCGAGCTGGTCGATCTGCCGTGTTTCGGGCGCCGGCGATCTTGGAGCTCCGCAAGCGACGGTGGTGCTGCCCTGACGGGTTCTGCGAGTCGGGGTCGTGGACCGAGACGTGTCCGGCGATCGCCCCGGAACGGCTGGCGATGACCGGTCGGGCTGGTCGGTGGGGTGACAGAGCAGGTGGGCCGGTGGGGACGTTCGGTGAACGAGGTCGCCATTGAGCTGGGCTGTGCGTGGCACACCGTGAATGACGCGGTGGTCGCCTACGGCGAGATCTTGATCTATGACCCGGACCGGATTGGTGCCACCGAAGCGGTCGGTCTCGACGAGATGTTGATGGTCCGCCGAGGCGTCTACCGGCGCCAGGAGTGGGTGAGCTCGATCGTTGACGTAGCCGGCGGTCAGCTTCTCGAGATCGTCGAGGGCCGCAACAGCAACGCCCCAGTTGAATGGTTCCAGGGGCGCTCCGATGAGTGGATCGCCGGGGTCGGGTGGGCGACGCTGGATCTGGCCGGCTCGTACCGGGCAGCGTTCGATCTCGTCCTACCCAACGCGACTCAAGTCGCTGATCCCTTCCACGTGGTGCGGGTCGCCAACCAGGCCCTCGACGAGTGCCGACGGCGAGTCCAACAAGAAACGCTCGGTCATCGGGGCCGTAAGGACGATCCGCTCTACCGAGCGCGCCGGCGACTCTCGATGGCCTCAGAGCGCTTGAGCGACGGCCAGGGCGACCGGGTCCTCGGCCTGCTCGCCGCCGGTGATCCTCATGGCGAGGTCCGCACCGCATGGAACGCCAAGGAGACCCTGCGTGGCGTCTATGACCTCGACCCCGAGACCGCCGAGGTCTGGCTGGAAGAGTTCATCGCTGACACCACCGACCCCGACATGCCCACCGAGGTGCAACGCCTCGGCAGAACCGTGCGACGGTGCGATCCCAGATCCTGGCCTGGCACCACTGCCACCATTCGAACGGCCCGACCGAGTCGATGAACAACCTCGCCAAACGGGTCAAGCGAGTCGCATTCGGGTTCCGCTCCTTCGCGAACTTCCGGATCCGGGCCCTGCTGTATGCCGGCCGACCCAACTGGGCACTACTCGCCACGATCACACCCCGCTGAAACGCGAAGAGCCAGTTGACCCACACCGTCTCGATACGCCTTGGAGCGTGAGACCTATCCGGACCGTTCACCGAGAGGTCGACAGCATCGGGATCATCACGTCTCGATACGCCTTGGAGCGTGGAGACCTATCCGGACCGCTGTTGCTCACGTTCCTTCACACCGGGTGCCGGTGTCTCGATACGCCTTGGAGCGTGAGACCTATCCGGACGGGCCATCTGGCAGGAGCCGCACACCACCGATAGTCTCGATACGCCTTGGAGCGTGAGACCTATCCGGACTCCAACGAGAATCTGCCCGAGATCATGGAGCAGTTCGAGTCTCGATACGCCTTGGAGCGTGAGACCTATCCGGACCGAGCGGCGAAAGAAGAGATCGCCCGGCGGCGTGGTGTCTCGATACGCCTTGGAGCGTGAGACCTATCCGGACGTTCATCATCGTCGCTGCGCTGCTCTTCTTGCTCTTCAGCCGTCTCGATACGCCTTGGAGCGTGAGACCTATCCGGACCTCATCATCTCTTTTGAGATGCCGACGCGAGTGATGTCTCGATACGCCTTGGAGCGTGAGACCTATCCGGACACCGCAGATTGCGGCGTTCGAAGAGGGTCGCCGAAAGGGTCTCGATACGCCTTGGAGCGTGAGACCTATCCGGACGAGACCGTTGCGGAGGACCTGAGCCGGGTCGGCTTGGTCTCGATACGCCTTGGAGCGTGAGACATATCCGGACTGTGATCAGACGACAACCCCAGCGCCGAACGAAAGGAGTCTCGATACGCCTTGGAGCGTGAGACCTATCCGGACCAATGGCCTCTACATCATCGGGCTCGCGTACCACAACGTCTCGATACGCCTTGGAGCGTGAGACCTATCCGGACGGGCGCACCCGTACGCGCATGCTTATTGGCCTCGGGTCTCGATACGCCTTGGAGCGTGAGACCTATCCGGACCTGTTGACCGGCTGGATGATTCCCTCCGGGATCGCGTCTCGATACGCCTTGGAGCGTGAGACCTATCCGGACTACGGCGACGTACCCAATACACATCCTCCCAGCGATTTGTCTCGATACGCCTTGGAGCGTGAGACCTATCCGGACCGGCCGACGTCGGAGAGACCTACAACGGACGGGTCTCCCAGCGATTTGTCTCGATACGCCTTGGAGCGTGAGACCTATCCGGACAGCTCCATATCCTCGCCGATAACGGCGACTTCGTCTCGATACGCCTTGGAGCGTGAGACCTATCCGGACACCATGCTCACCCGGCCGGAAGGCGCCGAGGACATGTCTCGATACGCCTTGGAGCGTGAGACCTATCCGGACAGACCGTGTCGAGATCGGCACGGGCCATACCGAGCGCTGGAGTCTCGATACGCCTTGGAGCGTGAGACCTATCCGGACAGGAGGTACAGAGTTATCTACACCTGCTGACAGTCTCGATACGCCTTGGAGCGTGAGACCTATCCGGACCATTGAGATCGTGGATTGCATCCAACTTCCCGATGGGTCTCGATACGCCTTGGAGCGTGAGACCTATCCGGACTCCTCGTCGCACCGCTCATCGGTGCGACCGTTGCCAAGCGTCTCGATACGCCTTGGAGCGTGAGACCTATCCGGACTTGAAGAGCAGGTACAAATGAATGAGAATGAAGTAAAAGTCTCAATACGCCTTGGAGCGTGAGACCTATCCGGACCCTACCCCACTTTCTAGGCCTCTGACCAGGGCTTTCGCGGGCCGCTTACACACCGGAGATATCCACAGGCTGCAGAGCGACCTCGGATCGGCGAATCCCTAGCGTTTTTGCTGGTCACAGGCTTGCACACCGCAGGGGGTTTCAGCCGATCCAGCGCCACCCCCTCTGACCAGGGAATATGTCCTGGCGAGGGCATCCACTTCCCGTTATGTGTCGGCTGTTGACCTTAGCGCGACCCGAGCGGTTGGGGCCGGCCGCCAGTGAGACCATCAGGGCACGGCGTCAGCATCCCACACCCGTGAGACACCCGTAACGGAGAGGGATCGGCCGGGATCCGGGGGGATCGGCGGGACGGGGCGGCACGGGGGCAACTGCCTGACCAGCCAGTACTGGAGCGGTTTTCGCGGTGCCCCCGGTGGGATTCGAACCCACGACCATTGGATTAAAAGTCCACTGCGCTAACCAGACTGCGCCACAGGGGCGTTGCTGAGGGTAGCCCGAGGGTGAGGGGGCGACCCGGGCCGTTTCTGCCACAATCGGAGGCGATGCCTCGTCGATCGCTGCTCGCTGGACTGATCGTGCTCTGTCTGGTCGGCGCCGGATGCGGGGAGATCGAGGAGCCGGACGGCTTCGGCGTCGTCACCCAGACGACGACCTCCGCCGACGGCGGCGACCCCGACCTCGGGGCGTTGGAGCAGTCGTCGGGTACGCCGGTGGTCTCCTCGACGACCACCGAGTTCGTGCCCCGTCGAGAGCCCGGCTACCTCCCCGAGGTGCTGATCAGCGCCAGTGGTGACGTGTTGGCCTGGGCCCCGGGATCGCTCCGGGAGCTCGACGGCCCCCTGGCCGACCTCACCACCGAGCGGGCGGTCGATGACCTCGTCGGCGGTCTCGTCGTCCAGCTCCCGGCGACCACCGGCGAACCGGGTACCGGCGAGATCGTGTGGTACCCGGCGGAGGGCGACGGGCCGGCGGTGATCAACGACGGCGGCGCCCGCCTGCTCGACGTCGGCTACGTCGACGGGTCCCCGTCGGCGGTACTCCTCGCCGGACCGGACCGTATCGACCGGGTTCGCCTGGTCGACAACGCCCGCACGCCGATGGTGATGTTCGACGACGGTGAGGAGGTCCTCGACCTGTCGGCCAGCGGCAGCTTCCACGCCGTCGTCCTCGCCAACGACCGGTGCGGCGACCTCCGCTTCTATCAGGCCGACGGCACCCGGGTCTTCTTCAGCGACCTCGACGAACCGGATTGCATCGTCCCGCAACGCCCGGCCTATGGGGTGGTCGCCCTCAGTCCTGCGGCCGGGGCCGTCGTCTACACCGAGGTCACCTACCGGGACGACGGGATCGAGGTCGCCACCGAGCTGGTCGCCCGGGATCTCACGACCAACACCGAGTTCTTCCGCCGCCGGATCGGTGAGGATGGCGATCGCATCACCGCCATCGCCTTCGACGGTGACCGGGTCGTCTACCTCAGGGAGCCGGGCGTCGATCAAGCCGACGCCGATGTCGACCTCGGCCCGGCGGTGGTGGTGCTGGTCATCAGCGACGAGGTGGAGACCCCGATCGAGTTGACCGGGGTCTCCACCGTCGAGTCGGTCTCGTTCACCCGGCTCGAGTTGGCCGGGGCCTCGTCGTAGGATCCGGCGTCACCCCGGGGAGCGCGGCCCCGACCCCCGAGCACGCCGGTCTCGCCTCAGGCCAGCATTCGGTACGCCTCGGCCCGGGCTGCCCGCATCCGGGTTCGGCGCTTCCACCCCTTCGTCTTCCACACCTTGAACCGTCTCCGCTGGACGGGGATCTCCGGCCGCTCTCGGGGGTCGCACTTCTCCGAGGTATGGACCGGGCGGGGGAGGGCGTGGTCCTCCGGTTCGGCCATCGTGGCCAGCTCGACGTGGGCTGCTCGGCGGATCCGCCGGTGCTCGACCTGGCGAGTGTGGCGAGGTGGCCGATTGACGGCGGCAGCCCCGGGCTTCCGACCGCGATTGCTACGTGTGCGACGTGACACGGTACTCCTTCCCGCGCAGCGAACCGGGCAGCGGCCTGAGCGCTGCGCACTAGCTGAGTGGATGGTGTACCCACCGATTGTCCACGCCGGGTGCTCCCAATGCCAGGGTCATCGCTACAAATGATGGAATCGATCGTCATGCCGTGGCCCGGTGATCGGCATGCCCGACCGTACGGCGGGACGCCGGTACCCTTGGACCGGTGAGCGATCCGACGCCAGCCCCAACGCCGTGGCCCCCGGCTGCCGAGGCCCCGCTGGTGGAGGCTGATCCCCCCGTGGCCGACATGGCCGGCGAGGGGATGGCCGGCGGCGAGCTGGCGGTCGGCGAGCCGGGCGGCGAGTTGTCCGGGGTCGGGGGCGAGCTCCCCGGCCCTGTCGGCGGACTGCCGACGATGGCGGATCTCGATCGGCTGAGCCGGGAACTCGACGACATCGACGCGGTGCTCGTCCGCCTCGACGCCCCGAACGCCTAGTCCGTCGGCGCCCCGAAGGCCGCCGCTGGCTGCTACACGAAGGTTGCGAATCGTACAGGTGTTCGGCTACCGTGGCGGCATCGCAGCGGTGAGCTGACGGAACTCGGAACTCGGAACTCGACAGGTCGCACGACCTGGGAGGCGACGATGGACGATCAGTCAGCACCGGGCGGCTGCCGCGACCCTATGGCCGCTGCGCTCCAAGCGATCCACCACGGCATCGAGGAGGCGCAGTCGGTCCCACTCGGCGGCGTGGCCGTCGAGCATCTCGTGGCGGCGGCGGCCGAGCTTCACTCGATCCGGGCCCGCCTCGAGTCACTCAGCGGTCAGGTGGTCCACGCCATCGAGGCCAGCCAGACCGGGCCGCTGCCGGGTCGGGCTCGGAGCGGCGCCGCCCTCGTTGCCGCCGAAGCGCAGGTCGATCCTCGCGCCGTGTCGGCCGAAGCCCGTCTCGCCGACTGGCTCGTCGACTTCCCCGACTTCGCCGAGGCCCACCGCGGCGGTCGGCTGACGACGGCTCACGTCCGCCTGCTCCGCAAGCTCGACACCGGGCGAACCCGCCTGGCGCTGATCGACGCCCAGGCCTACCTGATCGAGGCCGCCGGTCGTTGCCCTTGGTCGGAGTTCCTCCGGGTCACCCGGTACTGGCTCCTGGCGGCCGACCCCGATGGTCCCGAGCCGGCCGAGCAGGTCGCAGCCCGATCCTGTCGGGTCACCAAACTCGGCGACGGCACGGTCGCCGGCCGATTCCGCCTCGACCCGATGAACGGCCAGGCGGTCATGACGGTCCTCTCGGCAGCCGAGCAGCGGCTGTTCCGAGCCGACGCCGAGTCGGGGTCGGGCCGGTCGGCGGCGCAACGCCGGGCGGATGCCCTCGTCGACGCCCTCACCGGCGAGCACCATGCCGGTTCGATGCGGCCAAGCGGCGCCCGGCCCCTGGTTCACCTGGTGCTGTCGGAGCGAGTAGCCGAGCGCCTCCTGGTCGGGCAAACGCCGCACCTCGATGCGGACGATCCCGACGGGCGGTGCGAGCTGGTCGACGGAACCCCGGTCGATCCTCGCCACGCCGCTGGAGTCGCAGCGGTTGCCACGCTGCGCCGTCTCGTGCTCGGCCCACGGGGCGAGGTGCTCGATCTCGGCCGGAGCGTCCGGACGTTCCCGGCGCACCTGAAGGCGGCGCTGCTGGCGGCGGCACGTGGTCGATGTCAGATCCCGTCGTGTGACGCACCGTCGGCTTGGCTCCAGGCCGATCACGTCCGACCCTGGAGTCGGGGCGGGTCGACCTCCACGGCCAACGGTCAGGTGCTCTGCGATCCGCACAACAAGGCGAAGGGCGTCGCCGCCGACGGGTGGGAGGTCGACGATGACCCCTAGGCCCCTTCGAGCCCCTTGGCGATCAGAAAGCCCCGGGCCCGTTCACACAGCGGGTACGCCTCGACCAGCTCCCAGAACCGGTCGCTGTGGTCGGCCACCACCAGATGGGCGAGCTCATGGACGATCACATAGTCGAGGACCCAGTCCGGGAAGCCGGCCAACCGGTCCGACAGCCGGATGGTTCCGTTGGCCGGCGTGCACGATCCCCACCGGTGGGCCTGATTCCCGACCCAGCGGATCTCGGTCGGCAGGGGGAGACCGAACCGCGTGGCCAGCACCTCCGCCCGACGTGGCAGGTCGATCCCCTCCGTCGTTCGCGACCGAGCGAACTTGGCCCGGAAGTGGGCCACGAGCTCGGCTTCCTCCGCTTTGGTACTGCGGGCCGGGATCCTGATCTCGAGTCGGGTGCCGACGAGGCGGGCCTGGGCCGTCTTGGTTCGCCGAGGGCTGCGAATGACCTCGATGTCGGCCGCAGGCCGGGCGCTCATACCCGATCTCGGCCGCCGCCGGTCGTCAGCTCGGGTGGTACGAGTTCGAGTCGGTCGCCAGCCGCCAAACCGCCGGCTTGATCGATCCGGACCACCCGCCCATGGAGGTTCGGTGTCCGCCCGTCCCGCACCGAGAGGTGGGCTTCGAGAGCGCCGATCACCCCGCCGTGGCTGATGGCGAGCACGGTGGCGCCCGCCAGCTCGGCGACGATCGCGTCCAACGCGGCGAAGATCCGCTCGGTGAGGGGTTCGTCGTGCTCCCAGCCTTCGGGCCGCCGGGACGAATCGATCCACCCCGGCCACGTCGTCTCGATCTCGGTCGTGGTCAGGCCCGACCAGATCCCGGCGTTGCGCTCCTGGAGATCGTCGACGACCTGGACCGGGCCGACCCCGATGGCTTGGCTGATGATCGTCGCCGTCTCGAGCGCCCTGACCTGGGGCGACGCGACGACGGCGTCGACGGCGCCGACGGAGGCGGCGGCGGCTCGGGCCTGGTCACGACCGTGATCGGTCAGGGGCGGGTCGGCCTGGCCCTGCCACCGGTGTTCCACGTTCCACGTGGACTGCCCATGGCGGACGATGAGGAGCTCGGTGAACACGCCCGGTCAACCTAGCCGCCCCGGCGATCGTGCTGGCACAATACGTCGGTGGTAACCCTTCGCCTCTTTGCACAGGCCCGGGAATCGGCGGGCACCAAGAGCGTGGATCTGGGCGGCGCGACGGTCGGTGAAGTCCTCGACGAGGCCTGTCATCGCTTCGGCGACTCCTTCGCCGCCGTGCTCGCCGGATCCAAGGTCTGGCTCAACGGCGAGCCCGTCGAGCGGTCGAGCCCGGTCGCCAGCGGCGACGAGGTGGCCGTGCTGCCGCCGGTCTCGGGCGGATGAACATGGCCCAGCCGGCCGCGTCGCCCTGGGACTCCGACGACGGCCAGCCGGCGGTCTGGGAGCGCCCACCCCCACCCGAGAGCCGTCGCCGGCGCCGCCAGGACCGGTGGCGCCAACAGGCTCAGGCCCGGGAGGCCCGCTGGCGGCAGAACAGGTTCTCCGTTCCCTACCGAACCGACGGACCGAAGGTCACCTTCGGGGTCATCTGGTTCGCCCTCATCATCGGCGCCATCTTCTACGCCCGCCCGGTGGCGGTCGCTGCGGTGATGGGTCTCGTGGCGACCCTCGCCGCGCTGCAGACCGCCCACGCCTGGTACGGGTCGTTCCGGCCGATGAAGTTCTGGGCCGCGCTCGCCGCGGTGGCCGTCGCGGTCGGCGGCGTGGCCGGCGCCCCCGGGCTCGGGGTCGGTCTCGTCGTCGCCCTCGTGCTGGTCATCGGGGCGGTCATGGCCAACCCGACGTACGGGTGGTCGGCCGGCCAGCACCTCGACGCCATGATCCGCTCCACGATCCCGATCGGGCTGGCGGCCGGTTCGGTCGTGGCGATGTCCCGCTTCGAGGTCGGGGCCATCGTGTCGCTCGTGCTCCTGGTCAGCGCCTACGAGGCGGGCGACTACCTCATCGGCTCGGGATCGTCGAACGCCGTCGAGGGACCGCTCACCGGCATGGTCGCCCTCGGCACGGTCCTGTTCATCCTGTGGGTGGCGGCCCCGGCGCCGTTCACCAACCGCAGCATGATCCTGTTCGGGATCCTGGCCGCGGTCTGCTGCACGCTCGGTCAGATCCTCGCCTCGGCGCTCCTGCCCCACGGCAGCGCCTGGGCCCCGGCGCTCCGCCGGCTCGACTCCTACCTGCTGTCGGCCCCGCTGTGGCTCCTCCTGCTCGAGACCTCCCCCGACACCACCGCCCTCTGACCCACGTCCACCCCTTTGCCCCGACCGCAGGAGTACCCTCGGTCGTCGTGCACGCCGATCTAGATCAGCTGCTGGCACGGGAGGTCGCCGACATCACGGCGGTGCCCCTGGACGATCTCCGCCAGCTCCGAACCGACTGCAGCGGCGCCGAGGCCGACGTCTCGTTCGTCCGCCGCGTGGCCCAGGGCCGACTGGACATCGTCGGTCACGAGACCCGCCGCAGGACCGGCGTCGTCGACGCCGAGCCCGACGTCTCGGGGCTCCTGTTCGACCTCCCCGACATCTTGGCGGCGGGCAATGGCGGCGGGTCGGCCAAGCGCTCGGTGGCCATCGGGGCCCCCGGTCGACTGGCCCAGGATCTCCTCACCGCGCTCGACGAGATCGCCTCGCCGGCCCAGCTCGCTTCGCTCGACGGCCTCGATTCCGCCACACTGTCAGGACTGATGGACACACTGGGCACCTTCGAGGTCGAGCTCTCGTCGGCGAGGCGCCGGCTGCACGAGCGGATCGACGCGATTCAGAACGAGATCGCCCGTCGCTATCGCGACGGTGAAGCCTCGATCGAGTCGCTCTTGAACTGAGTGCGATGAGCGAACCTCGGCGGGACGTGGGGAGCTTCATCCGGGAACAGCGCACGCTGGCCGAGCTGTCGGTCCGCCGCCTGGCCGACCTGGCCGGCGTGTCGAACCCCTACCTCAGCCAGATCGAGCGCGGCCTCCGCAAGCCGTCGGCCGAGATCCTCCAGCAACTGGCGACCGCCCTGAAGGTCTCGGCCGAGACCATGTTCGTCCAGGCCGGGTTCCTCGACGACGAGGCCGAGCCGCCAACCCCTAGCCTGGAGATGGCGATCCGCGGCGCCACCGAGCTGACCGAGGCGCAGCGCAAGGCGTTGCTCGGGGTCTACCGCTCCTTCGTCGACGGCACCCCGGACACCGACGAGGAGGTTGGGTAGATGCAGTTCCCGAGCGGTGAGGGCCGGGTGGCGCTCCTCTCCCTCCACACGTCGCCCCTGGCCCAGCCGGGGACCGGCGACGGCGGGGGGATGAACGTCTACGTCCGGGAGTTCGCCTCGGCCCTGGCCTCGGCCGGCCTCAGCTGCCGGGTCTACGTCCGCCGGTGGCGGGACGACCTCCCCGAGGTGGTGGACGTCGAGCCCGGATTCCGGGTCGTCCACGTCCCGGCCGGCCCACCGGACCTCACCAAGGAGCAGCTCGAGCCCCACACCGAGGAGTTCGCCGCCTGGGTCTGCGAAGACCTCGCCACCTGGGGGCCCGACGTCGTCCACGCCAACTACTGGCTGTCCGGCGTCGCCGGTCGGCTCATCAAGCAGCGACTGGGCCTCCCGCTGGTGACCACCTTCCACACACTGGCCCGGGTCAAGGCCGAGCTCGGCGACCCCGAGCCCGAGCGGCGGGCCATCGCCGAGGCCGAGGTCATGGCCTGCGCCGACGTCGTCCTGGCCAACTGCACCGCCGAAGCCGAGCAGTTGGTCGAGCACTACCACGCCGATCCCGACCGGATCGAGATCGTCGCCCCCGGGGTCGACCACGCCTTCTTCTCGCCCGGCAGCCAGTCGGGAGCGCGGTGGGCGCTCGGCACCGACGATCGTCCGCTCCTGCTGTTCGTCGGTCGGATCCAACCCCTCAAGGGGGTCGACGTCGCGGTCGAGGCCCTGGCCCACGCCGAGCGGACCGACGCCCGGCTGTGGATCGTCGGCGGCGCCTCCGGAGCCGGAGGCGACGGCGAGGTTGCCCGGGTCCGTCAGTTGATCGCCGACAACGGGCTCGACGACCGGGTCCGGTTCATGCCACCCCAGCCCCACCACCTGCTGTCGACGTTCTACCGGGCAGCCGACATCTGCCTCGTGCCCAGCCGGTCGGAGTCCTTCGGGCTGGTCGCCCTCGAAGCTCAGGCCTGCGGGGTGCCGACGATCGCCTCGGCGGTCGGGGGGCTGGTGACCCTCGTCGAGCACGGCTATACCGGCTACCTCGTCGAGAGCCGGGACCCGGACGAGTACGGAGCCCACGTCGATACGATCCTCGCCGATCCGGTCCTGGCCCGGCGGCTCTCGATCTCGGCCGCGGCCCGCGGTCGGACCTACACCTGGGCCGGGTCGGCCCGGCGCCTGGTCCGCCTGTACCGCGACGTCGCCAGCCGCTCGCTCACGCCATGCGACTGACCGCCGACCCCGCCGAGGTCGAGCTGGTGATCGACCGGTGGCTCGATGTCCAGGAACGGGACAACCCGGCCGTCCTCGCCGTCGAACGGGCCGTCGACGGCCCTCGGTCGTGGTACGTCCGGGTCAAGGGCGACGACAAGGACGTCTACACGATCCGCTACCACCTCGGTCAACGGACCCTCCGCTACGAGACCCACTTCATGCCGGCCCCCGAGGAGAACCCGGGCCAGCTCTACGAGCACCTGCTCCGGCGCAACGCCAAGTTGTACGGCGCCTCGTTCTCGATCGGCGACGAGGACGCCATCTACCTCGGTGGCCAGCTCGCCGCCGACCAGGTCACCGACGACGAGCTCGATCGAATCCTCGGCTCGATCTACGCCTGGGTCGACGGCTACTTCCGGCCGGCGATTCGTATCGGCTTCGCCTCCCGATTCCAAGATTGAGCCTTAATTCGTCAAACTACGTTTGAATACGCTCAAGCTCAGGTTAGGTTGTGTCGTGCCGGGCGGGTGACGATCGGCGGAGATCGGGGAAGCTCCCCGTGCAGCACCCGCCCGGTACCCTCCCTCCCGTGACCAGGCTGCAGACGATCGGTGGGGGCAAGATGGGCCAGGCGCTGCTCGGTGGGCTCATCGCCGCCGGCTGGGCCCCGGCCGCCGACCTGACGGTGGTGGAGGTCGATCCCGAGCAGCGGGCCCGACTGGCCGAGCGCTTCGACGGTCTCGACGTGCGCGACGAACCGATCGCCAACGTCGACACCCTCGTCGCCGTCAAGCCGCCGCTGGTCGTCGACGTGTGTCGCAACCTCGACCGGCCGACCCGCGTGCTGTCGATCGCCGCCGGCATCACCATCGCGGCGATGGAGGCGGCCCTCCCACCGGCCACCCCCGTCGTTCGGGCCATGCCCAACACGCCGGCCCTGGTCAACACGGGCGCCTCGGCGGTCGCCGGGGGCACGGCCGCATCGGCAGCCGACGTCGACTGGGCCGTCGCCATCCTCTCCGCCGTCGGGTTGGCCGTCGAGGTCCCCGAGGCCCAGCTCGACGCGGTGACCGGCCTCTCCGGCTCCGGCCCGGCCTACGCCTTCCTGATCGCCGAAGCCCTCACCGACGGCGGCGTCCAGGCCGGCCTCCCGGCGGACCTGGCGGCCCGGTTGGCGGCCCAGACCCTCCGGGGCGCCGCCGAGCTGCTCGTCACCTCGGGCGATCACCCCGCCGCCCTCCGGGCCCAGGTCACCACCCCGTCCGGCACCACCGCAGCCGGGCTCCGGGTCCTCGAACAGCGGGCCCTCCGGGCGGCGCTCATCGACGCCGTGATGGCGGCCGCCGATCGGTCCCGGGAGCTGGGGGCATGACGGCCTTCGACACCATCTCGTTCCTGTCCGACTACGGACGCCGTGACGAGTTCGTCGGCGTCGTCCACTCCGTCATCCGATCGATCGCCCCTGCGGTGACCGTCGTCGACATCACCCACGAGATCGAGCCATTCGATGTCCGGGCCGGTGGCCTGGCGCTGGCCCGGGCTGCCCACTACCTCGTGCCGGGGGTCGTCGTGGCGGTGGTCGACCCCGGGGTGGGGACCGAACGCCGACCGGTGGCGGTCGAGGTCGGCGGCGGCCAGTCGTACCTCGTCGGCCCCGACAACGGTCTCCTGGCGCCAGCGGTGGCACTGGTCGGCGGGGCGACGGCGGCGTACACCCTCGACAACACCGAGCTCCACCTGGAGCGGCCCGGGCCGACCTTCGACGGGCGAGACGTGTTCGCCCCGGTGGCCGCCCACCTGTGCAACGGCCTCCACCCCGACCGCCTCGGCACCGCCATCGATCCGGCCCAGCTGATGCCCGGGGTGCTCCCGGTCAGCGAGATCGCCGACGGCAAGCTCGCCGCCGAGGTCCTGTGGGTCGACGGGTTCGGCAACGCCCAGCTCAACCTCGACCCCGATCAGCTCGACGACTGGCCGCCGACGATCCAGGTGACGATCGACGATCGGTCCCGGGTGGCCACCCGGGTCCGGGCCTTCGGCGATACCCCGAGGGGGGCGATCGGGCTCATGGTCGACTCCTACGGCCTTGTCGCCCTCGTCGTCGACCGAGGATCGGCCGCCGCCGAGCTCGGTATCGCCGAGGGTGACGCCGTCGTCCTCGAGCCGGTCGCCGGCCGTCAGCCCACGGTCACCGTCCCGGTCGACCTCGCCCCAACGAGACAACGACCCGAGGAGTCGCCCCAATGAAGCCCGGCACCGTCGCCACCCTCGCCCTGCTGCTCCTGGCCATCCTCGGCGCAGGCGCCCTTCAGCTGTTCTTCCTCACCCGCTGAAGTCACCCGCTGAGCTCAGCCGGCGGTCGGCCCCGCCAGCACCAGCTCCCGCAGCCAACTGAACAGCGCCAGATACCAGTCGAGGAGATCGAGCCACGCGTCCTCGACCGGCGGATCGGTCGGGCCAGCGACCGGCGCGGGCGCCGGCGCATCGCCCGGACCGGCCGCTGGCGGCGCAGCGACCGGCGGCGCGGCAGCCGGGGGAGCAGCGGCTGGCCGGAGGGCCATGAACCGGTGGGTGGTCCAGATCCGCCCGTCGGCCCCGAACGTCACCCCCACCCCGACATGGGTGTACTGCGGATCGACCAGGTTCGCGTAGTGGCCGGGACTGTCGACGAACGCCTGGAAGAGGGCGTCGACGTCGTGGACCCAGTGGACCCCGACGTTCTCCCCGACGGCCATCCAGTCGACGGTGAGCCCTTCGGCCAGATCGGCCGCGTGACGGAGGTCGCCGTCGCCGGCCATCACATCGGTCCACCGCTGGGCCGCAGCATCCAGCTCCGGGTGACGGACGAGGGGGCCGAGACCGACCGACACCCGCAGCTCGTCGATCAGGGTCAGGAACCGGGATTCCGCATCGGCCGCGGTCAGGGAGGCCGGCGCCGCCGCCAGCGCCACCTCGGCGTGGGGATCCGCTCCGACCCGGTGGGGGGCCACCCCGATCAGCCCGATCACCAGGAACGCCGAGGCGGCGACCCGGCTCAACGATGTCCCGAACGATGTCCCTAACGATGTCCCTAACGATGTCAAGGTCATGACGATCAGTCGGCCTTGCGTCGAACGGGATGAGCCGTTCCGATGAGGCGGGCCGTCCGGACTAGGCGGGTTGGGCCGGACGGTTGAGCGGTGTCCCCACCCACGACTTGGGTAGGACCCGCCGCAGCGCGCTCAAGACTTCGCCGTCCCCCTGGGGGGTGAACGTGAGGGCACCGTCGCCGTCGCGATCGCCGGTCATCTCGATGAGCCACTGCCCGTGATCGGCGGCGTCGAGGCCTCGGATGTCGGCCGTCAGCGGGCCCCTGGGGGTGGCCCAGGTCGAGGTGATCCGCCACCACCGGGTGGTCGGCTCGCCGAAGGCGACCAGCGGCTCGATGTCGTTGGGCTCGACGCCGGCTCGCCGAAGGATCCGGCGCACCTCGTCGGGGTCGTGCCGCCGGCGGTCGGCATCGGCCATCGTCTTGGTCGGCACCGAGATCGGTGGCCGGGTGACCAGGGTCGGTCGGCCGAGCAGGATCGTGTCGGCCATCCGGTCGGCCATCCGGCTCATCCGGACCGGTTCGATGTCGATCTCGTGGGGGTCGACCGAGGTGGAGACGACGGCGTGGTGGGGGGTGGCCCAGATCGTCGTCACGCTCGAATCGCCGGCCCGGCGGACGTCGATGGCCACGATCAGGCTGGCCCGGGCGATGACCCGGAGCAGTTCGGCCGCCCCCGGATCCAACTCGCCGTCGACCAGGATCCGGCCGGTCTCCAGCCGAACGGCGGCGATCGGACTCGCCAGCCCCTCACCGCCCGCCTGGCGGAGCGCCTCGGGGAGGATCTCCTGAGGCAGCCGGAGACGGTCTCGGCTCCGGTCGAAAATGGGGATCGATGCCACGTGCCCGCGTCCTGTCTGCGCGCCAACCATGAACCTGCCGTCGCCCTCGAAGAACGGTACGAAGGCCACGGTCGATCAAGCAACACGCAATTGTGCCGGTTGTGTCACGAATCGACCGTCCGGGGTGGCACCCTGAGCATCGTGAACATAACCGAGCGGTTCCTCCGACATCCCGGGGGCCGGACGGCACTGACCGGCCGGGCCCCCGAGACGACGTACGGCCAGCTGGCCGACCGGTCGGCTCGGTGGCGGGGTGGCCTGGCGGCGGCCGGGGTCGGTCCTGGTGACCGGGTCGTCGTCGTCACCGACGACCCGCAGCGCTTCGTCCTCGCCTACCTGGCGGTGGTCGGCGGCGGGGCGGTGATCGTCCCGCTCAACCCCGCCTCGCCGCCGCCCGAGTTGCTCCGGGAGGCCGAGGCCGTGGCGCCGGCCGCGGCGCTCGTCGATCCCGACGTTCCGCTCGGCGGGGTCCGACTGGCACCGGTGACCCTCGATCCGGCCCGTCTCGACGGCGGCCCGCCATCCCCGATCGTCGCCGTCGAACCCGATGCCCCCGCCGTGCTGCTGTTCACCAGCGGGACCGCCGGTCAGCCTCGCCCGGCGATCCTGACCCACGGCAACCTCGATGCCAGCCTTCGAGCGATCGACGCGTTGGGGCTGGGGCTGGCCGACACCCACCACGTGGCGGTGGCGGTCGTGCCCCTGTTCCACGTCTTCGGCTTCAACACCGTCCTCAACCTCGGCCTCGACGTCGGGGCGACCCTGGTCCTCGAGGAGTATCGGGGGCCGGGTGAGCTGGCTGCGGCGGTGGCCCGCCACCGGGCCACGATCCTGGCGGGCCCCCCGACGCTGTGGCAGGCACTGACCGCCGCCGACGGCATCGAGCCGGCCGACCTGGCGACCCTGGCCATCGCCCTCTCCGGGGCGGCCAAGCTTCCACCGGAGGTGGCGGCCACCGCTCGGGACCGACTCGGGGTGCCCCTGTCCGAGGGGTACGGCCTCACCGAGACCAGTGCCATCGTCGCCACCGCGGTCGGTACCGACGCCCCGCTCGGGTCGGTCGGGCGGCTCATGCCGGGCGTCGAGGCCCGCCTCGTCGACGGCGAGGGAGGCGACGTGTTGATCGGCGATCCCGGGGAGCTGTGGGTCCGGGGGCCGATGGTTTCCCCCGGGTACTACCGGCCGACGGGCACGCTGTCCTGCACCGACGCCGACGGGTGGCTCCACACCGGTGACATCGCCGTCGTCGACGACCAGGGCCACCTGTCGATCGTCGACCGGGCCAAGGACGTGGTCATCGTGTCGGGGTTCAACGTCCACCCGGCCGAGGTCGAGGCGGTGCTCGTCGACCACCCGGCGGTGGCCGGTGCCGGTGTGGTCGGGGAGCCGAGCACGACGACCGGCGAGACGCTCGTCGCCCACGTCGTGTTCGCTCCGGGGCGTCACGCCGAACCCGACGAGCTGATCGAGCACTGCCGGGCCAACCTCGCCCGGTACAAGGTCCCGACCCGATTCGAGGTGACCGACGAGCTGCCGTTCGGGGTGGTCGGAAAGCTCCGTCGGCGGGAGTTGGGTTCCCCCGGTTCGTGAACTTGTGAAGCCGGGGATCGGTCCGTAGCCTCGGATCGTGAGTTCGGGACCGATCTCCGCTGCCACCGTCGGCCGCCTGCCCCGCTACCTGCGCGCCCTCGTCGAGCTGGCGGCCGACGACGCCACGACGGTGTCGTCCGACCACCTGGCGGAGCTCGTGGGGGCCAATCCGGCCACCGTGCGACGGGACCTGGCCTCGCTGGACATCACCGGTACCCGGGGCGTCGGGTACGACGTGAAGTACCTGATGTTCGAGATCAGCGTCGAGCTCGGTCTCAACCAGGAATGGCCGGTGGCCGTCATCGGGGCCGGCAACCTCGGTCGGGCGCTGGCCAACTACGGCGGGCTGGCCGAGCGGGGCTTCCCCATCCGCTGCCTGTTCGA
Organism: Acidimicrobiales bacterium; assembly: GCA_965262175.1. Taxonomy (GTDB): domain Bacteria; phylum Actinomycetota; class Acidimicrobiia; order Acidimicrobiales; family SZUA-35; genus CADEDH01. Next base: position 2,068,304 of record CBDHES010000002.1, read on the forward strand.
CATCGACGACGCCAAGGTCGGGACCGAGGTGGCCGGGGTCCCGATCCGCCACCTCGACGAGCTGGACGAGGCGGCCGACGCCCTCGGCCTGACGATGGGGGTCATCGCCACCTCGGCCGCTGGCGCCCAGGAGGCGGCCGACGCCCTGGTCGGTGCCGGGTTGACCTCGATCCTCAACTTCACGGCCCAGGCCATCGTCGTCCCCGATTCGGTGGTCGTCCGCCGCGTCGACCTGGCCACCGAGCTGCAGATCCTGAGCTTCTACCACCAGCGGGGGGCCGCCGCTTCGGCTGGGACCGGGCTCCCCTTGGAGCACTCGTGACGCGGCGTCACGGCCCGGCCGTCGGTTCACCGGGTGCGTCTCCGAACCGATACCGGGAGTATCGTCAATACCAGGGCCGCCCGTCCATGGTTCGATCCGACAGGAGTCGTCGATGACCGTCGTCGCCATAGGTCTCAACCACGCCAGCGCGCCGGCGGACGTGTTGCAGGAGGTGTCGCTCCCCGCCGACACCCTCCCCAAGGCGTTGACCGAGCTGGCGGCCAGCCCGGTCGTCACCGAGGCGGTCGTGGTGTCGACCTGTAACCGGGTCGAGTTCTACGTCCACGCCGAGCGGTTCCACGACGGCTTCCGCGACGTCCGCTCCGCGCTGTCGCTCCTCGCCGGGGTGGCCCCCGAGCGCTTCGACGAGCACCTCTACGTCCACTACCACGACGATGCCGCCCGCCACCTGTTCGAGGTGGCCGCCGGGCTCGACTCGGTCATCCTCGGCGAGCACGAGATCCTCGGTCAGATCGCCCGGTCATGGGAGTTGGCCCGCGAGGAGGGCTCGACCGGGCCCGTCCTCAACCTGCTGTTCCAGCGGGCGGTGGAGGCCGGGAAGAAGGTCCGAACCGACACCGACATCGGTCGGAGCACCGCCGCGCTGCCCCACGCCGCGGTCTCGCTGCTCACCGAGCGGTCCGGCTCCCTCGACGGCGCCCGGGTCCTGGTCGTCGGGGCCGGCGAGGTCGGCACCTCGGTGGCGGCCGCCATGTGCCGCAAGTTTCAGCTCGGCGAGGTCGTCGTCACCAACCGGACCGGGGAGCGGGCCGAGGCCCTGGCTGCCGAGCTCGGCGGCCGGACCGTCCCCTTCGCCGCCTTGGCTCAGGCGGTCGGAGAGGTCGAGGTGATCATCTCGGCCACCGGAGCCCCATCGACGGTGATCGGGATCGATGCCCTCCGGGCGGGAGCCGGTCGCCTGACCGCCGAGGGGCGTCGGCCCCGGATGGTCGTGCTCGACCTGGCCCTGCCGGCCGACGTTCCGGCCGAGGCCCGTCTCCTCGACGGGCTCGACCTGATCGACCTCCCCCAGCTCCAGGATCATGCCAACCGGGGGGTTGAGCTGCGCCGATCGCATCTCGGGGCGGCCCGCGGCGTCGTCGACGGTGAGCTCGACCGGTACCGGTCGGCGGCCAGCGCCCGCCAGGTCGCCCCGCTCGTCGGGAGCCTCCACACCTGGGCCGAGGCGATCCGGGCCGGTGAGCTCGACCGGTACGCCTCGCGCCTGTCGGCGATGGGGCCAGAGGATCGGGCCGCGGTCGAAGCCCTGTCGAGATCGATCGTGGCCAAGATGCTCCACCAACCGACCGTGGCGGTGAAGGACGCCGCCGGTAGCGCCAAGGGTGAGCGGCTGGCCGACGCTCTCCGCGAGCTGTTCGATCTCTCGTGACCACCACGATCCGGGTCGCGTCCCGTCGCAGTCCGCTGGCCCGCTGGCAGGCCGAGCACGTCATGGCGGCGCTGATCGCCGCCGACCCCGACGTGACCTGCGAGCTGGTGGCCGTCGACACCAGCGCCGACGTCGACCTCTCCCGATCGATCGACGAGCTGGGAGGCAAGGGGGCGTTCAGCTCCGAGATCCAGCACCTGGTGATGACCGGCCGGGCCGACATCGCCGTGCATTCGGCCAAGGACCTCCAGGCCCTCACCCCCGATGGTCTGGAGATCGCCGCCTTCCCGGCCCGGGGCACCGTCCACGACTGCCTGGTCGGGGCCCGCCTCCACGAGCTGCCGGCCGGGGCCACCGTCGCCACCGGCTCGGCCCGCCGCCGGGCCCTTCTGCTCGACCTCCGTCCCGACCTCGACATCGTCGGGCTTCGGGGCAACATCGCCACCCGGCTGGCTCGGCTCGACGATGCCGAGCACCCGATCGCCGCCCTCGTGATGGCGGCGGTGGCGCTCGAGCGGCTCGGGACCCAGCCGGCCGTCGTCGACCACCTCGATCCCCAGACCTTCGTCCCCCAGGTTGGTCAGGGGGCCCTGGCCGTCGAATGCCGGACCGGCGACGATCGGCTCCGGGAGGTGTTGGCGGCCATCGACCACGGCCCGACCCGCACCGAGGTCACCGCCGAACGGGCCTTCCTGGCCGAGCTCGGAGGCGACTGCGACCTCCCGGCCGGCGCCAGCGCCACGGTCGGGGCCGACGGCAAGCTGTCGATGCGGGCGATCCTGGCCGGCGAACGTGATGGCGTCCCCGGCCTCGGCCCGCTCCACCGGGCCGAGGTGGTGGAGCTACCGGCCGACGATCCCGGCACGACCCTGGCCCGCCGGCTCCGGGACGCCGTCGGGTCGTGAGCCCCGGGGCTCGACCCCTCGCTGGTCGGGCCGTGGTGGTGTGCCGGGCCGCCACCGAGGCCGGCCCCCTGGTCGCCGCGCTCGCCGAGCTCGGAGCCGAGCCGGTTGCGGTGCCGCTGCTGGCCCGGACCGCCCCGGCCGATGACGGCGAGGCCCTGGCCGCCGCGGTCGCCCGGCTCGAGGCCTACTCGTGGGTCGCCCTCACGTCGATCAACGGCGTCCGGTCCTTCGTCGAGGCGCTCCGGGCTGCCTCGGCCGGCCCCGCCCCCGACCCCGCATCCGGCTCCGACCCCGGGCGCCGGCTCCCGTCGGTCGCCGCCGTCGGCCCTTCGACGGCGACCGCCCTCGAGGCGGCCGGGCTCGTCGTGGCGCTGGTACCCGCCGAGGCGACCGCCGCCGGCCTCGCTCGAGCCTTCCCCCCGCCGCCACCGGGACGGTGCCGGGTGCTGGCTCCGTTGGCCGAGGCCGCCTCCGATGACCTCGAACGGGGCCTGACCGCCGCCGGGTGGGTGGTCGACCGGGTCGACGCCTACCGGATGGTCGAGCCGCCGGTGGCCGACGACGAGGCCGACCGGCAGGCCCGGGCCGTCGGCCGGGCCCACGCTGCGCTGTTGACCTCGCCCTCGGTCGTCGATCGGTTCGTCGATCGGTTCGGCGCCACCGGCCTCCCGCCGACGACGATCACCATCGGCCCCCGGACCACGGCCCGGGCCATCGGCCGGGACCTGGGCTCGATCATCGAGGCCGATCGCCCGTCCGACGCCGGTCTCATCGAGGCCCTGCTCGCTACGCTCGGCTGACATGTCCTTCCCCCAACGCCGCCCCCGCCGTCTCCGGACCACGGCCGCCCTCCGCCGCCTGGTCGCCGAGACCCAGGTCCGGCCCGACGACCTCATCGCCCCGTTGTTCGTCCGGGAGGGGATCGAGGAACCGGTACCGATCCCATCGCTGCCGGGCGTCGTCCAACACACGGTGCCGACGTTGGTGGCCGAGGTGAAGGAGCTGATCGGCCTCGGGATCCCCGGGGTCATCCTGTTCGGCATCCCGGCCCGCAAGGACGCCACGGGATCCGAGGCGTGGAACCCCGATGGCATCGTCCAGGTGGCGCTGGCCGAGTGCCGCCAGTCGTTCGGCGACGAGGTGGTCCTGATGGCCGACCTGTGCGTCGATGAGTACACCGACCATGGCCACTGCGGGATCGTCGACGATGCCGGCCGGGTCGACAACGACGCCACCCTCGATCTCTACGCCGACGCCGCGGTGGCCCAGGCCCGGGCCGGGGCCGACGTCGTCGCCCCGTCGGGAATGATGGACGGCCAGGTCATGGCCATCCGCGACGCCCTCGACGACGAGGGATTCGTCGACACGTCGATCCTCGCCTACTCCGCCAAGTACGCCAGCGCCCTCTACGGCCCGTTCCGCGACGCGGTCGACGTCACGATCGCCGGCGGTGGTGATCGCAAGGGCTACCAGCAGGACTGGCGGAACGGTCGGGAGGCGTTGGAGGAGATCCGGCTCGACCTCTCGGAGGGGGCCGACATGGTCATGGTGAAACCGGCCCTGGCCTACCTCGACGTGATCGCTCGGGCCCGGCCCGAGGTCGACGTACCGCTCGCGGCGTACCACGTCAGCGGGGAGTACGCCATGCTCAAGGCGGCGGCGGCCAACGGATGGATCGACGGCGACGCGGCGGCCGACGAGATCCTGGGCTCGATCAAGCGGGCCGGCGCCGACATCATCCTCACGTACCTGGCGGGCGAGGTGGCCCGCCGCCTGAACGGCTAGGAGGCCGGCCATGGCTGAGACCAACCACGAGCTGTTCGAGCGAGCCAAGGCCGTCCTACCGGGAGGGGTCAACTCCCCGGTCCGGTCGTTCCGCTCGGTCGGGGGGACGCCGTACTTCGTCGCCCGGGGTGCTGGCTCCCGGGTGTGGGACGGCGAGGGCAACGAGTACCTCGACTACGTCCAGAGCTACGGTGCGTCGATTCTGGGCCACGCCGACGACGCGGTCGTGGCGGCGGTGACCGAGGCGGCGGCCGCCGGCACCACCTTCGGCGCGCCGACCAGGCGGGAGGTCGAGCTGGCCGAGTTGGTCTGCTCCTGGGTGCCCGGGGTCGAGATGATCCGGATGACCTCGTCGGGCACCGAGGCTGCGATGTCGGCCATCCGTCTCGCCCGGGGGGCGACCGGCCGGTCCAAGATCGTCAAGTTCGCCGGGTGCTACCACGGCCACGTCGACTCGCTCCTCGTCGCCGGCGGTTCCGGCGTGGCCAACCAGGGCCTGGTCGGCTCCGCCGGGGTCACCCCGGCCGCGGTCGCCGACACGGTCGTCGTTCCCTACAACACCGTGCCCACCCTCGACACCGACACCGCGGTCCTGGCCGTCGAGCCGGTGGCGGCCAACATGGGGTTGGTCGAGCCCGAGCCGGGATTCCTCCAGGCCCTCCGCGACGAGTGCGACCGGGTCGGGGCGATGCTGTTCTTCGACGAGGTCATCACCGGGTTCCGGCTCGGGCGGGGTGGAGCCACCGCCTGGTCGGGGGTCCGGCCCGACGTCTGGGCCTTCGGCAAGGTGATCGGTGGCGGCCTCCCGGTCGGCGCGTTCGGCGCCAGCGCCGAGATCATGGCCAACATCGCCCCGCTCGGCGAGGTCTACCAGGGAGGCACCCTGTCGGGGAACCCCCTGGCCACCGCGGCCGGGCTGGCGGCGCTGTCCCAGCTCACCGACGACCGCTACGACGCCCTGGCCGCCACCGCCGCCCGGTTGTCGGCCGGCCTCACCGAGGCGATCGGCGGCGCTGGCATCGACGTCCAGGTCCCTGCGGTGGGGCCCCTGCTCGGGTTGTTCTTCGCCGCCGAGCCGGTCCGGCACTACGACGACGCCAAGGCCTCGGCCGACACCGGACACTACACCCGGTTCTTCCACGGCATGCTCGATCGGGGCATCGCCCTGGCCCCGGGCCCCTACGAGGCACTGTTCCCCAGCCTGGCCCATACCGAGGCCGACATCGATCGGACCGTGACGGCGGCCGGGGAGGTGGCGGCCGAGCTGGCCGCCGGTTGATTCGCACGACCCCTCAACAACCGGCGGTGCCCGCCGACGAGCCCTCAACTTCGGTCGGGTGGTGGCCGTTACCCCACCATGGCTCGCCGTGCGACACCATCGTCCATGCCGTTCGGGTTCACCAGGATCGTTGCCGCCGCAGCGGTCGCCCTGGCCCTGGTCGGGACCGCCGTGCCCGGCGTCGTCGCCGAGACCGCTCCGGTGGTCGGCGACGAGGCGCCGGCTCCGATCGTGATCGAAGGGGTCGACGAGACCGTCGACGTCGACGATCCGGCGCTGGTCGCCTCGGTGGCCGAGATGCACGCCTCGTTCGAGGCCGGTGTGACCGTACCGGTCGGCGAACCGGCCGGCGTCTGGCCCCCGCTGGCCGCCGTCACCTCGAGCGGGATGTCGGTGTCGTTCGACGCCACCCACACGCCCCCGGTCGAGGTGAAGGAGGTCGTCCTGGCCGCCGTCGAGGTGTGGGACGAGGCGTTGGCCACGACCGCGGCCGGGCCGGTCGTCATCGCCGTCCAGTGGCGTGACCTCGGCAGCGGCGGGGTCCTCGGGTCGGCCGGGCCCAACGGGCTCTACCGGTCGGGCTCCCAGCTCCCGACCTCGTCGTGGTACCCGGTCGGGTTGTACAACACGCTGCTGGGTACCGACCGCAACGGTTCCTCGCCCGAGGTCAACGTCAACCTGAACTCGGCCTTCTCCAGCTGGTACGTCGGGACCGGCACCCCGCCCTCGGGCAAGATCGACCTGTTCAGCGTCGTGATGCACGAGATCGGTCACGGCCTCGGGTTCATCGGCTCGGCCAGCACCGGGAACCACGCCGGCCCCGACCCGACCCTGGAGGACATCCCGTTCGTGTTCGACGAGGCGGTCCGCCACGGCGGCCAGCCGCTGCTCAGCCTCGGCAACCGCAACGACCTGCTTCGATCCGGGTCGCTGTTCATCGACATCGGTTCCGGTCTCACCGAGCAGCTCTACGCCCCGGGGACGTGGCAGGAGGGGAGCAGCTTCTCCCACTTCGACGAGACGGCCAACCCGGCCGGCACCTCCGGGGCCCTCATGACGCCCAGCATCGGCGCCAACCAGGTCGAGCGGACCCTCGACGGCTCGGTGCTGGGGGTGATGTCGGGCATGGGGTGGCCGCTGCGGGCCGGCGCCGCGCCCTCACCACCTCCGCGCCCCGGCATCGTGAAGCTGGAGGGCTCGGGCCTGAACCGGACGGTGAGCTGGACCTCGGCCGGCGACGACGTGACCAGCTACGACGTCGAGTGGTCGACCGACGGCACCACCTGGACCCGGCTCGGCACGGTGACCCAGCTCAGCTACCCGGTCACCCTGTACGAGGCGGTCCACCAGTTCCGGGTCCGGGGCCACAACGCCCACGGCGCCGGGGCCTGGGGCTACTCGATCCCCACCGGGGTGTCGGCCGGGGTGGCCCGGCCGGTGGCCCTCGACGGCCAGCTGGTCCGGCTCTACCGGGCCTACTTCCTCCGGGATCCCGACCCGGCCGGGTTCGGCTACTGGCAGTCGCTCCGGGCCGGCGGGGCGACGCTGGCCGACATCTCCGCCGCCTTCGCCTCCAGTGGCGAGTTCGTGACCCAGTACGGGCAGCTGAGCAACGAGCAGTTCGTCGAGCTGATCTACCAGAACGTCCTCGGCCGGTCGGCCGATCAGGCGGGCCGGGCGTACTGGGTCGGTCGGCTGGCGTCGGGAACGAGTCGGGGTGAGGTGATGACCGGGTTCTCCGAGTCGAGCGAGTACGTGGTGCAGACCGGCACCCCGGCCCCCACATCGGCGATCGACGACGAGGTCTACCGGCTCTACGTGGCCTTCTTCCTCCGCCGGCCCGACGACGCCGGTGCGGCCCACTGGTCGGCTCAGCGGGCCGGTGGCCTGTCGCTTGAGCAGATCGCCGACGCCTTCGTCGCCTCGTCGGAGTTCGGTTCGACCTACGGCTCGTTGCCCGACGGCTCGTTCGTCGACCTCGTCTACCAGAACGTGCTCGGCCGGACCGCCGACGCCGGAGGGCGGAGCTACTGGGTCGGCCAGCTCGGGGCCGGGGTGTCCCGGGCCCAGATGATGGTCAGCTTCAGCGAGTCGGCCGAGTTCACGATCGCCACCGGCACGCTTCCCTAGGTTCGCGGAGCTGGTTCAAGGACCGGGTCCCCGAGGGTTCAGCCCCCGAGGGCCGCCTCGTCGTCCTCGCCGCCGTGGGGGCCGGGGCACGGGTTCGAGCCGTCGGCCTCGAGCTCCAGGGCCTCGGGATTGGCGCCCGGGGTGTACTCGGGGTTGGCGCAGGTCAGGAGGAAGTCGACGTCGATCTCGGTCTCGATCCCGGCCTCGTAGGTCTCCCGCATGTGCTCCATCCACTCCTGGTACGCCGGGTCGGACGTGTCCTCACCCGACAGCACCGCACGCTCGTGGAACACGATCATCTCCAGCTCGACGAGCGGGATCTGGCCGACCTGGGCCGGCATGTTGGCCCCCGAGTCGCCGGCGATCCGGCGGCCGTCGGTCCGCTCGGCGCCGTAGCCCTCGCCCGAGATGGCGGCCGAGCCCCGGGCGACGTGGACGATCTGGTCGATCGGCTCCGGGAAGGTCTCGAGGACCGAGCCGTTCGAGAAGGCGTAGCCGACGCCGCCGCCACCACCGGCACCGTGGCAGCCGGCGCACCCGGCCTCGGAGTAGAAGATCTCGCCCTCGACGAACAGCGGATCCTCGACCTCGGGCTGCTGCATCGTGCCGGCGAAGGAGTAAGCCCACAGCGGGATGCCGGCCACCAGGGGAAGCGCCCAGACCGGAATCTTCTTCCGGGCCTTGGCCGCCGTGACGAAGTGTGGCTCGGGAGCCGGCGGCTCCGGCTCGGGATCGAGGTTGGGGAGCGAGGCGGCGGGCACCGACGGTGCAGCCGACGTCGCCGCCACCGGCGCCGCGGCTCCAGACTCGGCCGGAGCGTCGTCGGCCGGCTGCGGCTCGCCCGTCTTGGAGGACTTCGCCGCCTTGCTTCGCTTCAACAGGTGTTCGGGGATCTCGGTCAACGGTCCTCCGTCGGATCGGCAGCCGGCCACGGGTTGGGCACGATTCACGCTCGGGCGGCGCAAAGACTACCGAAGTATTGGCCTCGACTGGCAACCGGGTGGTAAACCGTCCCCCGGTTGTCATCGGCCGCTGGGGCGTCGTCTCCAGCCCCGAGGTCGCTAGTTCTACGGTCTCGTGACGACCCGTCAAACCTGCCCCTACGGTTGAGTCGTTCGTCGCTCGGCCGACTACATTCGTGCACAGCTTCACAAAGTCCGCATCTGCCTGAGGAGCCATCGTGGTCGCCCTTGTCACTTCACTAATCGCCTGTGCGGTCATGACGTGGGGCGTTCTCTGGTACGCCGGCCGCCGGCCGGTCGGCACGCCGGTGAGCTGGGGTGAGGCTCAGCTCGGTGCGGTCTACGTGTTCTTCCTGGCCGTTCTGGCCTACGGGATCGTCCCCCACCAGTGGTTGACCCTGGCCGAGAACGAGTTCAGCTGGCGGGCCGACCGGATCCTCGTCGGCCCCGGCGATCTGAACGATCCGCAGTTCTCCTGGAGCTGGTTCCCGTTCGACATCACCTACCGGACGATCTCGGATTCGATCGCCTCGGCGTTCTACGTGGTGTTCCTCGGTGGGCAGATCTGGCTCTGGGCCCGGTGGCAGGGTCGAGACAAGCGCGGCGCCACCGGTACCGATGTCGTCAAGAGCAGCTACGGCCGCCCGCTGATCAAGCAGGGCTGACGAGGAGGCCTGACACGATGGTCACGACCGACGCCAATCCACCACTCCCGGAGTTCCGGACCGACTACCTCCTGATGGAGGTCGACGCCGACTACCTGGCCAAGGCGGTCAAGCCCAAGCAGTTCATCCACATCGACCAGTCCGAGTGCATCGCCTGCGAGGGCTGCGTCGACATCTGCCCGTGGAAGTGCATCCACATGCAGACCGTGGACTGCGTCGACGAGAGCTACGGCATCGCCAAGCCCGGCGACGACCCCGACGACGCTTTCATCTTCACCATCGACGACGACGTGTGCACCCGGTGCGCCCTCTGCGTCGATCGCTGCCCGACGGGCGTGATCATCCTCGGCAAGGTCGAGGACCCACCCCCGACGGGCGACCGCCACCAGCGAACCACTTCCTACGGCTACGGCTACGGAATGCGGCTCGCCTGACGCGAACGCCCGAGCGGCGGTCTACCCTCTCCGTCGCACCGAACGACCTTCCAACCCGATCCGATCCGTCACGAGGACAACCCAAATGGCCAAGTCGATCCAGGACAAGCCGAGCTTCGCCGAGCGGATGAGCGGCGGCGCGTCGCAGTTCGTGGACAGCATCCAGGGCTCGCAGGCCTGGAACTCGATCTTCCGGCCTGGCTCGGTCTTCCGGAAGGGCTACACCGACAGCCCCCGGAACCGCTCGTACGTGATCATGAACAGCGTGCTGTATCACCTCCACCCGGTGAAGGTGAAGCGGCACGCGGTCAAGGTGAGCTACACCCTCTGCCTCGGCGGACTCAGCTTCTTCCTGTTCATCCTCCTGACGATCACCGGCATCTTCTTGATGTTCTTCTACCGGCCGACGGCAGCCGCGGCCTGGAACGACATCCAGACGCTCCAGACCCAGATCGCCTTCGGTCTGCTCGTGAGGAACATGCACAGATGGGGCGCCCACCTGATGGTGATCTCCGTGTTCCTCCACATGGCCCGGGTCTTCTACCACGGGGCCTACAAGGCGCCCCGGGAGTTCAACTGGGTGATCGGGGTCAACCTCTTGCAGTTCACCCTCCTGCTGTCGTTCACCGGCTACCTGCTGCCATGGGACCAGCTGGCCCTCTGGGCGGTGACGGTGGGTACCAACATGATGGGCTTCACCCCCGTCTTCGGTTCGCAGGTCAAGTTCGTGCTGTTGGGCGGTCAGGTGATCGGCACCGACACGCTCCTGCGGTGGTACGTGCTCCACGTGCTGCTCCTCCCGTTCGTGACCGTCATATTCATGGCCATCCACTTCTGGCGAGTCCGGAAGGACGGCGGCATCTCGGGCCCGCTCTAGGCCGCCGGAGGGAGAGGAACCGATGACCGAGATCCCAGAGCATCTCCGCAAGCGGGCCGCCGAGGCCCGGAAGAAGGCCGAAGGCACCGAGCCGCCGGCCGACGCTCCGGCGTCCGCCGAGGGTGGCGGGCAGTCCGAGGCCGCGTCCAAGATTCCGGCTCACCTCCTGGAACGGTCGAAGTCGGCCAAGCAGCAGGGGGCCGAGGCCAGCAGCGGCGGCGGTGGTACCGCGGTCGCTCCGGCGGCCACCGCCACGGTCGCCGCCGCGACCGCCTCCGGTCCGCTCCCGACGATGACCGGTCCCGCCGGTCACACCCAGCGGCTGCTGACGGTCGTGAAGTCCGGCTCGATCCAGGACATCAAGGCCAAGCCGCTCGACAAGGTCCACACGTGGCCCCACCTCCTGATCGTGGAGTTCGGGGCGGCGCTGTTCTGCACCGCCTTCCTCACGATCTTCTCGGTCTTCGTCAACGCCCCGCTCCTCCGCCTGGCCGACGTGAACGCCACCCCCAACCCGTCGAAGGCGCCGTGGTACTTCCTGGGCCTCCAGGAGCTGCTGACGATGTTCCACCCGATGGTCGCCGGCGTGACGATCCCCGGCATCGGGCTCGTCGCCCTGATCCTCGCCCCCTACATCGACAAGAACCCGAGCAACAAGCCGGAGGACCGGAAGTTCGCCATCTCGGTCTTCACCGTGTTCATGATGTTCTGGGCGGTGCTCGTTCTGATCGGTTCGTTCTTCCGAGGCCCAGGCTTCCTCTTCGTCTTCCCCTGGGTCGAGGGAATCTTCTTCGATCTGTAGGCACTTCGTACGTTCGAATATCTCGGTAGCAGGGAGCACATCATGAATGCCTTGATCATCGGCATCATCGTCTTGGCGCTGCTCGCTCTCGTCGTGATCGTCGTTTCGATCCGGCGTAGCGACACCGCCACCGCCATCGGGCAGCTGTCCGGTGAGACCGTCAAGCGGGATCGTTCTGCCCCGCCGACGGCCGCCGAAGAGTCGGCGGCCGTGGTGGCATCCGGCCGCTCCGTCGAGGCGGCCGCACGATCCGACCGATCGGGTGCCCTCGTCGCAGCCGACGACCTGGCGCCGGCGGTGTACGTGCCGCCGGACCCCGAGACGCTCGGCGTCACCCGCCGCCAGTTCCTCAACCGCGGCATCGTGGCCACCTTCGGGTTCGGCCTGTCGGCCTTCGGCGCCGCCTCGCTGGCCTTCCTCTGGCCCCCGCCCGGCGGCGGCTTCGGTTCGAAGGTGAACGTCGGCCGGCTCCCCGACATCGAGGCGGCAGTCCGCGCCGGTGATGGCTTCTTCTACGTGCCCGAGGGCCGTATGTGGGTCACCGAGTACCCGGCGGCCGCCGTGGCCAAGGCCCAGACCGGCTACTCGTTCTTCCCCCAGGTCGAGCAGGGGTTGCGAGCCGGGTTCGTGGCCCTCTTCCAGACGTGCCCCCACCTCGGGTGCCGGGTGCCGGAGTGCGCCACCTCGCAGTGGTTCGAGTGCCCGTGCCACGGATCGCAGTACAACCAGGTCGGTGAGAAGAAGGGCGGACCGGCTCCCCGGGGTATGGACCGCTTCCCGATGACGGTCACCGGCGGCGGCGAGCTGATCGTCGACACCGGCGTCATCATCCAGGGCCCGCCGATCGGCACCAACACCACCGGCCAGGAGGCCGAGGGACCGAACTGCCTCGGCGAAGGCGGCGGCCACTGATGATCGGCCTACTCGCTGCGACAACGGAGGGAAGCGAGTTCCGGGCGATCGGTCTCACCGTCTTCGTCCTCGTCATCGTCGCCTTCTTCGCGCTCTGGATCCGCAACATCTTCACCGCCCGGCCCGAGCTGGGCTCGGAGATCGAACTCGCCCCGAATCGCAAGGAATACCTCAGCGACGAGGAGCTCGAGGGCACCAAGCTCGACCAGTCGCTGACCTTCGCCCTCGTGATGCTGGCCCTGCTGGCGCTGGCGCTGCCGTTCTACTGGCTGGCCGAACCGGGCCGACAGGACGGTGCGGTCGCCGCCTACAACCTCTCGTTCGAGGTGCAGGGCGAGGATCTCTACGTCGAGGGCGCCCAGTGCGTGAACTGCCACTCGGCCGGTGGCGTCGGTGGTGTCGCCGACTACGTCCTCCAGGACGCCGACGGCCAGTTCCTGGCCAACGCCCAGTGGCAGGCTCCATCGCTCGACAACGTCCTGCTCCGGTACTCCGAGGACGAGGTGCGGTACATCCTCAACTTCGGGCGTCCCGGGTCGCCGATGGCGGCCTGGGGTACCCCGGGTGGTGGTCCGCTCACCTCCCAGCAGGTCGACAACATCATCGTCTACCTCCGAACGCTCCAGGTGCAGAGCCTCGACCCGGTCGCGATCGCCGAGGCCGGCACCGAGGATCCGCTCGACGCCGAGAGTGTCGCAGCCCAGGAAGAGGCCGACCTGCTCGCCGCCGAGATCCGGGCCGAGGTCGACCGGTCGCTCGAGGCCGGTGAGTTCGAGACCATCGGTGAAGCGGTGTTCAACCTCGGGCTCTACTCGGGCTACGACGGCGGCGGGTTGTCCTGCGCTCGCTGCCATACCGCCGGTTGGTCGCTCGGTATCGACGTCGTGCCCGACATCCTCACCCCGGGCGTCGCCGGCTGCGGCGGCGGCAACCCGTCGGGCATCGGCTACAACCTGTGTGGCAGCTCGGTCACCTCGACCTTCCCCGACGACTTCTGGCTCGCCGCCGATGGTTCGTGGCTTCCGAGGGAGGGCCTGTTCTTCGAGGGTGTCGACGCCAACAACGACGGCGACACCGATGACGATGGCGACACCCCGGCCTCCTTCTACATCGAGGCGGCCGACGGTTCGCAGGTCCGCCTCGATGAGAACGGCAACCCGGTCACCGACGACGGCCAGATCTACCTGATCCTCAGCGATCCGCCCCTGATGGAAGGCGTCGAGCAGCCCGAGGCGAGCCGGGACGGCGATCTGGCGGCCTGTGCGTACGTCTCCCAGTTGTGGGAGGACAGCTCCGGCCGGGCGTACCCCTTCGCCCCGGACCACGTCCTCGAGACCGACGAGAACGGTGACTTCATCGATCCGCCCGAGCTCGATCCGGCTGCCGTGCCGGGCGAGCTGTTGGAGCTGGCCGACGGGAGGCTGGCCGGCGACTGCACGGTCGTCGAGATGCCGCCCCGGACGAGCTACGCCCACTACGACTTCATCTACAACGGCGCAGAGGCTGGTACCGGGTATGGCCGGGGCGGCATGAGTGGCGCCGGCATGATGCCGGGCTTCGGTCATCTCCTCCCGCCCGAGCTGATCCAAGCGGTCGTCGACTACGAGCGAGGCCTGTGATGCCCGAACTGGTTGCCTCCATCGCCAACCTGGCCTTCATCGACGGGATCGGGTTCGACCCGTTCTTCCGTGGCCTGCTGAGCGTCGTCACCGGGATCGTCGTACTGATCGGTAGTACGTACCTGATCGTGGCGACCAACACCGGGACCCGGCTCGGCTTCCTGGTCTCGGCCGCTGCCCTGTTCGGCTGGATGTTCCTGATGGGCATCATCTGGACCATCTACGGGATCGGCTGGGTCGGCGACGCGCCGGTGTGGTCCCTTCGGGAGGTCAACGTCGACGACGCCGACGACCTCGACGACGGCCTCCTTTTCTCCGAGACGACGGGGGCGGCGGTCCTGACCCGGGGCGATGGCAACGTCATCGCCGCCGGCGGGCTCGGCGACGCCACCTTCGATCGGGACGCGGTGCTCGACCGGGTCCTGCCGGCCGATGCCGACGAGCTCGAACCGGCCGAGTTCGACGCGCTGGTCACCTCGCTGCTCGGCGACGCGACCACCGTGGCCGAGATCCCGGACCCCGATGTCGCCCAGGAGGCGGCGCTCCTCGTCGCCCGATCGGCCCAACTCGACGATTGGCGGTACCTGGTCGCCTCCGACGCCATCCGGGGCGAGGCGCAAGCGTCGGCCGACGCCTTCCTCGTCGAGGAGGGAGTCTTCGGGGCCGGGGAGTTCGTTCCCGACCAGTTCGGTGCGTTCACGATCGACGGCAAGCCGGTCCTGGCCGAGGACGCCAACCTCTTCGACCGGGTCGTCCACTTCTTCGACGAGACCTTCCTCAACCCGGCTTACGACGAGGAGCTGATCGTCATTCAGGTCCGAGCGGCCGTCCCTCAGCCGACCCTGCCCGGTGAGGCGCCGCCGGTGGCCACCGCCGATCCGAACGCTCCGCTGGTGAGTGTGATCATGGAGCGGGACCGGGGTGGGCCCTTGCCCGCGTTCTTCAGCGGATTGCGGTTCACACCGGCTATGTTCACGTTGGCCAACGGTGCCATCTTCCTTGCGCTGGCCTGGAACATGCACCTGCGGGATCAGCGAGAGTCGAAGATACGCGCCGCAGCGGCCGCCGCCTGAGAGCCGGGGGCTCTGCTGCTCGCCGGCTCCGGCCGGCAAGAATCGAATGGAGAGGAGGACTCCTTGGCTCAGTACCTACCGGTCCTGGCCCTGCTCGTACTGGCCGGACTCTTCGCGGCCTTGAGCTTCGTTGCGTCCCGCCTGCTGGCTCCCCGGCGGCCGACCGTCGAGAAGCTCGCTCCCTACGAGTGCGGCATCACCCCCGGGCGTGACCTCCCCGAGCGTTTCCCGGTGCGGTTCTACCTGGTGGCGATGTTGTTCGTCATCTTCGACATCGAGATCGTCTTCCTCTACCCGTGGGCGGTCAACTACGAGGCGCTCGGCCTGTTCGGCCTGGTGGCCGTGCTCATCTTCTCGGCGCTGGTGTTCGAGTCGTTCGTCTATCTCATCTCGAAGGGCGCGCTCGACTGGGGTCCGCTCCAGGTGTCGCGCCGGCAGGATCCCCTGCGCTCGTCCGATCGGACGTCGA
This sequence comes from Acidimicrobiales bacterium, assembly GCA_965262175.1. Taxonomy (GTDB): domain Bacteria; phylum Actinomycetota; class Acidimicrobiia; order Acidimicrobiales; family SZUA-35; genus CADEDH01. The sequence continues at coordinate 2,083,928 of CBDHES010000002.1, forward strand.
CCTCGACCGTCCGCCGGGTCGGCCAGGACGGCCGGACCCACCTCGCGGTGCCGATCGGTGCCGAGCCGGCGGCGACCGACGATTCCGAGCCGGGCGAGCCTGGCCCCGGGCCGGCCGACGAGCCGGCCCCGGACGGCGAGCCGGAGAAGGTGGGGGTCTGAGATGGGCATCGTCGAAGACGTGAACCAGCAGGGCCTGGGAGGCCTCGACCACAACATCATCACCGCCCCCCTCGAGAAGCTGGTCAATTGGTCGCGGGCACGGTCGTCGTGGCCGGCGTCGTTCGGGTTGGCCTGCTGCGCCATCGAGATGATGGCGACCGGGGGCTCCCACTACGACATCGCCCGCCTCGGGATGGAGGTGTTCCGAGCCTCGCCCCGCCAGGCCGACGTGATGATCGTCGCCGGCCGGGTCAGTCAGAAGATGGCCCCGGTCCTCCGCCAGATCTACGACCAGATGATGGAACCCAAGTGGGTCATCTCGATGGGCGTGTGCGCCTCGAGCGGCGGGATGTTCAACAACTACGCCATCGTGCAGGGCGTCGACCAGGTCGTCCCGGTCGACGTCTACGCCCCGGGCTGCCCACCGGGCCCCGAGACCCTGCTCCACGCCATCACCACCCTCCACGACAAGATCGAGAACGGTGAGCTGCTCCGACGCCGGGAAGCCACCGGGAGCGGGGCCAACCTGGTCATCGAGCAGCGCGACGGGCAGGGCGAACCCCAGGTGACCATGCTGGGGAGGGCCCGTTGAGCGACGAGGCCGACCTCTACGGCCACCCGGTCACGTCCTCGGCCGGGCAGGCGGTGATCCACGTTCCCCGCGACGCCTGGCGGTCGACCGCTGAGCAGCTCCTGGCCGATGGCTGGAACATGTGCGTCGACGTGACCGCGGTCGACTACCTGACCCACGAAGGTCGCCGGCCCCTGCCGGCCGGGGTCGACGCCGAGCGGTTCGAGGTCGTGGCCTCGTTCGTCTCCCACGGACGCCGTGAGCGGCTCCGGGCCCGGGCCCAGGTCCCCGGCGACGACCCGCGGATCGACTCGCTCTACCTCGTGTACCCGGGGATCGACTTCTCCGAACGGGAGGTCTACGACCTGTTCGGCATCACCTTCGACGGGCATCCCGATCTCTCCCGTATCCTCCTCCCCGAGAGTTGGGAGGGGCACCCGCTCCGCAAGGACTACGCCATCGGAGCGATACCGGTGCAGTTCAAGGCGCCCCAGGAGCACCCATGACCGCCACCGACACCACCGAGACGACCGACACCGCCGAGCCCAGCGCCGTCGGCACCGGTCAACTCAACCACCTGCCCCGCCGCCACGCCGTGTTGCGGATGTCGGAGGTCGCAGCTGCGGCCTCGGCCGAGGGCGAGCGGCTGGAGGGTGAGAACGACCAGACCATGCTGGTGAACATGGGGCCGGTCCACCCCTCGACCCATGGGGTCCTGCGGCTGATGCTGGAGCTCGACGGCGAAACCGTCCGCCGCTCCAAGCCCGTCATCGGCTACCTGCACACCGGCATGGAGAAGACCGGTGAGAGCCTCACCTATCTCCAGGGCCCGACCAACGTCACCCGGATGGACTACGCCTCGCCGTTCTTCAACGAGCTGGCGTTCTCCCTGGCCACCGAGAAGCTGCTGGGGATCGAGATCCCCCCTCGGGCCACCTGGATCCGGATGCTGATGTGCGAGCTCAACCGGATCTCGTCCCACCTGCTGTCGATGGCCACCGGTGGCATGGACATCGGGGCGGTGTCGATGATGATCTACGGCTGGCGGGAGCGGGAGGAGGTCCTCCGCTTCTTCCAGAAGGTCACCGGGCTCCGGATGAACCACAACTACATTCGTCCCGGCGGGGTGGCGGCCGAGCTGCCCGATGGATGGCAGGACGACGTGGTCGAGCTGATGGAGAAGATCCCACCCCGGCTCGAAGAGTACGACATCCTCATGACCGGTCAGCCGATCTGGCGAGAGCGGCTCCAGGGAGTTGGCGTCATCTCCGCCGAGGAGGCGGTTGCGCTGTCGACCACCGGCCCGCTGCTCCGCAGCGCCGGCGTCAACTGGGACCTCCGGCGAGACGAGCCCTACCTGGCCTACGACGAGGTCGAGTTCGACGTGCTGGTCGGCAGCTTCGGCGATGCCTTCGATCGCTACGCCATCCGGCTCAACGAGATCCGGGAGTCGATCCGGATCGTCCGCCAGATCGTCGACCGGATGCCCGACGGCGACTTCCGGGCCACCGACGCCAAGGTCACGCCACCGCCCAGGGCCCGTATCGACGAGTCGATGGAAGCCCTCATCCACCACTTCAAGATCTTCACCGAGGGATTCAAGGTCCCCGAGGGCGAGGTCTACGTGGCCGTTGAGTCCCCCCGGGGCGAGCTCGGTTGCTACCTGGTCTCCGACGGTGGGCCCAAGCCGTACCGGATGCACATCCGGGGTCCGAGCTTCGTCAACCTCCAGTCGATGCCCCACATGATGGCCGACGGGTTCCTGGCCGATGCGGTGGCGGTCATCGCCAGCGTCGATCCCGTCCTCGGAGAGGTCGATCGCTGACGTGGCCCGCTTGACCGACGACAACGTGGCCCTGGCCCACGAGATCATCAGCCGGTACCCGAAGCCGAAGTCGGCGCTCATCCCGCTCCTCCACTTGGCGCAGGAACAGGAGGGCTACGTCTCCGACGAGGCGATGACGCACCTGGCCGAGCTGGTCGGGGTGACCCCGGCCGAGGTGCTCGGCACCTGCTCGTTCTACGAGATGTTCAAGCGGGAGCCGGTGGGCCGGTACCTGATCAACATCTGCACCAACATCAGCTGCCAGCTCAACGGCGCCGAGGACCTGCTCCACCGGGCCGAGGAGAAGTTGGGCGTCCGCCCGGGCGGGGTGACCGACGACGGCCTGTTCACCATCGAGGACGTCGAGTGCATCGCCGCCTGTACCGAGGCGCCGTGCCTCCAGGTCAACTACCGCTACGAGTATCGGGTCGACGCCGAGGGTCTCGACTCCCTGATCGATGACCTCCGCCGGGGGGCCCGATCCGACATACCGGCCCACGGCACCCTGGGACTGATCCGCCAGCACATCCCCACCGATCGGGCGGCCGGCATCGAACCTCCCGACGTGGCCGGAACGCCGGCCTGGTACGCGGCCCGCCAGAGCGCCGAGGAGTCCAGCTAGCGATGGCGACCAACGCCTACATCCCCCACGCCCCGGGTTTCGTCGACAACGACGGCCCCAAGGTCGTGACGACCCGGTTCGCCGATCCCGAGAGCCACACGCTGGCTCGGGCCCGGGACACCGGCGCCTACGAGGGCCTGCGCAAGGCGCTGACCATGGCCCCCCAGGCGGTGGCCGACGAGGTCAAGGAAGCGGTGCTCCTCGGTCGGGGCGGGGCCGGCTTCCCGGCCGGCGTCAAGTGGGGCTTCATGCCGCCGGTGTGGCCCCGGTACCTCGTGGTCAACGGCGACGAATCCGAGCCGGGCACCTACAAGGACCGGCTCCTGATGGAGCGCGACCCTCACCAGCTGATCGAGGGCTGCGTCATCACCTGCTACGCCCTCGGCCTCAACACCTGTTACCTCTATATCCGGGGGGAGATGGCCGAGGCTCAGGAGCGGGTGGCTCACGCCCTCAACGAGGCCTACGAGGCCAACCTCGTCGGCCGGGACATCATGGGCACCGACGTCAGCATCGACGTCGTCCTCCACTGGGGCGCCGGCGCCTACATCGTGGGCGAGGAGACGGCCCTGATCGAGAGCCTGGAGGGCAACCGGGGCATGCCCCGGCTCAAGCCGCCGTTCTTCCCCGCGGCCAAGGGCCTCTACATGAAGCCGACGATCGTCAACAACGTCGAGACCCTCTCCAATCTCCCGTGGCTGATCACCAACGGCGCCGCGGCCTACAAGGAGATCGGATCCGAAGCCTCGCCCGGAACCCGGATGCTGGCGATCAGCGGCCACGTGAACCGGCCCGGGGTCTACGAGGTCGAGCACGGCAAGGTCACCTTCCGCGATCTCTTCTACGGCGACAACTTCTGCCAGGGGATCCGGGATGGCAACGAGCTGAAGATGTTCATCCCCGGTGGCGGGTCGGCTCCGTGGTTCTTCCCCGAGCAGCTCGATCTCCCCATCGAGGCCCGTCCCGTCGGCGCCGCCGGCTCGATGTTGGGCTCGGGGGCGATCGTGGCGATGGACGAGACGACCGACGCGGTCAAAGCCTGCCTCCGGGTGGTGCGGTTCTTCGCCCGGGAGTCGTGTGGGAAGTGCACCCCCTGCCGGGAGGGCACGTCGTGGGAGGAGAAGATCCTCCAGCGAATCCTCGACGGCCACGGCCGGCCCGACGACATCGACCTCCTCCTGTCGGTCGGCTCCCAGATCAGCCCCGGTGAGTACCCGGTGGCGGCCTTCGGGGCCGAGGGCCTCGACGCCGTACCGTTCCCGCCGAAGCAGACGACGATCTGCCCACTCGGTCCGTCATCGGTGGCGCCGATCACCTCGGCCATCCGGCGGTTCCGTCACGAGTTCGAAGCCAAGATCAGCGAGTCCGCCGGGGTAGCCACATGACCGCGACCGAGCCAAGCGAGACCGAGGCTCCGACCGGTGTCCCGTTCACCCTGAACGGCACCGAGCTGGAGGCCCGGCAGGGCGAGTTGTTGATCGACGCCTGCGATCGCAACGGCGTCCACATCCCCCGATTCTGCTACCACCCCCGGATGGAGCCGGTCGGCATGTGCCGGATGTGCCTCGTCGAGGTCGACACCGGCCGGGGCCCGGCCCTCCAGCCGAGCTGCATGGTGCCGGTCAGCCCCGAGATGAAGGTCGAGACCGAGTCGGAGGCCACGAAACAGGCCCAGGACGGAGTCCTCGAGCTGCTGCTGGTCAATCATCCGCTCGATTGCCCGGTGTGCGACAAGGGCGGGGAATGCCCCCTCCAGGACAACGCCTACGCCTTCGGTCCCGGCGAGTCCCGGTTCGTCGAGGAGAAGCGGCACTTCGAGAAGCCGATCCCGATCAGCGACCTCGTCCATCTCGACCGGGAGCGGTGCATCCTGTGCGATCGCTGCACCCGATTCGCGTCGGAGGTGGCCGGCGACCCGTTGATCCACTTCATCGATCGGGGCTCCGCCACCCAGGTGAACACCTTCCCCGACGATCCCTTCTCGTCCTACTTCAGCGGCAACACGGTCCAGATCTGCCCGGTCGGGGCCCTGACCGCCGCCCCGTATCGCTTCAAGGCCCGTCCGTGGGACCTCGACGCCGTCGAGTCGACCGCCGCGGTCGACACCACCGGGGCCCGCGTCGCCCTCCAGTCGTCCCAGAACGAGATCGTGCGGGTGCTCGGCGTCGACAGCGACGCCGTCAACTGGGGCTGGCTGTCCGACAAGGATCGCTTCACCTACCAAGCGTCGGGCAGTGAGAACCGGATCGTCGAACCGATGCTGCGCCGGGGTGGCGACGCCCTCGCTCCCAGCCGGTGGAGCGATGCGGTAGCGGTCGCGGCCCGAGCCCTGCGGGGCGATCCGGAGCGGATCGCCGCCATCGGCGGTGCCCGGCTGTCGCTCGAAGACCAGTACGCCTGGGCCAAGCTGCTGAAGGGGATGATCGGCACCGATCACACCGACTGCCAGCTGGGCGACGGGTTGCCGGCGCCGATGGTGCTGGGTCTGCCCCGGGCCACCATCGACGAGGCGTGCACCCCCGGCGGGGTCGTGGTCCTGCTCGGACCCGACCCGAAGGAGGTGGCCCCCACCCTGTACCTCCGCCTCCGCCACGCCGCCATCTCCGACGGCGTCGACCTCATCGAGATGACGCCCCGGGCCAGCGGCCTCGCCCCCCAGGCCACCGTGTCGTTGAACGTGGTCCCGGGGACGGTCGGTCAGGCTGCGGCGGCACTGGCGACCGGCGAGATCGCCGAGGCGGTCGACTACCTCGACGCCGACGCCCTGGCCACCGCCCGGGAGCTGCTCACCAGCGGCCGCCCGGTCACGGTCGTCCTCGGCCGGGCCAACGTGGCCGAGTCGGCCCGCTACACCGCCGACGCCGTCGGGGCCCTCCAGCGACTGGTCCCCGGCGTGACGTTCCTCCCGATGCTCCGACGGAGCAACGTGATCGGGGCGTTGGAGATGGGGCTCGCCGCCGGCTTCCTCCCCGGGGGGCTGCGCCGATCGGGCACCGACCTCCCGAACTGGACGATCACCCCGGACTTCGACGGCAAGGAGACCGACGGGATCCTGCGGGCTGCGGTCGGCGGGGAGATCGACACGATCGTGCTGCTCGGGGCCGACCCGATCGGCGACTTCCCCGACCCGGAGCTGGCGACCCAGGCCCTCGACGGCGTCAACGTCATCGCCCTCGACGCGTTCCTCACCGAATCGACGTCCAAGGCCGACGTCATCCTGCCGGCTGCCCTCCACGGCGAGGCCGACGGCACCTTCCTCAACATGGAGGGCCGGTTGAGTCCGCTCCGGGCCAAGGTGACCCCGCCCGGTCAGGCGAAGTCCGACTGGGTCGTGGCGGCCGAGATCGCCGCCGGGCTCGGCCTCGACATCGGCTTCGTGACCCTCGACGAGCTGCGGACCGAGCTGGCCGCCACCGCCCGCTCGTTCAACGGCGTCGACTGGGACGCGGTCGCGTCCACCGAGGACGGGCCCCGCATCGAGCTCGGTCGGCAGTGGGTGCTGGAGTTCGGCGAGGCCGCCGTTCCCCCCGCCCTCAGCCGCTACGGGCTCCGCCTCGTCACCGACCACAAGCTGTGGGACCTCGGCACTCTCGTCCAGGAGTCACCGGCGTTGGCCGGCCTGGCCACCGAGGCGTCGATCCGGTTGTCGCCGACCGATGTCGCCGAACTGGGCCTCACCGCCGGCGACCCGGTCGTGATCGACCGGGACGGAGCGACCTTCGAGATCCCCTTCGTCGAGGACCCGGGCGTGGTGTCCCGCTCGGCGTGGCTACCCCTGCGGCTGCCCGGCTTCGATGCCCGGAAGCTGGTCATGGCCGGCCGTTCGGTCACCAACGTGCTGATCCGCCGGGCTGGGGTGTCGTCGTGATCGGCGCCTCGATCCTCGCCGCCGTCGTCGACGGGCCCGGTGACCCGTACCTGAGCAACGGCGTCGACCTCGGCGACGTGTTCCTCGCCATCGGCAAGGCGGTCGTCTCCTTCGCCGTGCTGCTCGTGGCCGTCATGCTGATGGTGTGGTTCGAGCGGAAGGTGATCGGCCGCCTCCAGAACCGCCTCGGGCCGACGGTGGCCGGCCCGATCGGGATCTTCCAGACCCTGGCCGACGGCATCAAGTTGTTCTTCAAGGAAGACCTCATCCCGTCCCGATCCGACCGGTTCGTCTTCCAGCTCGCCCCCTACCTGTCGCTCGTGCCGGCGTTCCTGACGTTCGTGATCATCCCGGTCGGCGGCGACTTCAACGGCGGCAAGGATGGCTCGGTCACCATGTTCGGTCGGGAGACCTTCCTGCAGGTGGCCGACGTCCCGGTCGGGATCCTGTTCTTCCTGGCGATGAGCTCGATCGGGATCTACGGGATCATGCTCGCCGGTTGGTCGTCCGGTTCGAAGTACCCGCTGCTCGGGTCGGTTCGAGCCTCGGCCCAGGCGATCTCGTATGAGGCGGCGCTCGGCCTGTCGCTGGCATCGGTGCTGTTGGTGTCGGGGTCGCTGAGCACCAACGAGATCGTCAACGTGCAGGCCGGCGCAGGATTCGCCGGGTTCATCCCCAACTGGAACGTGATCGTGACCGGGGTCGTCCCGTTCATCATCTTCGTGATCGCCGGTACCGCCGAGCTCAACCGTCCGCCGTTCGACCTGGTCGAGGCCGAGCAGGAGCTGGTCGGCGGCTTTCACACCGAGTACTCGTCGATCCGCTTCGCCCTGTTCTTCCTCGCCGAGTTCATGAACACCGTCACGATGGGGGCGATCATCGTCACCCTGTTCTTCGGCGGTCCGGCCGGGCCGGCGCTCGGGCTCCTGCCGGGGTGGCTGTGGGGCTTCGTCTGGTTCTTCCTGAAGCTGATGGTGTTCCTGTTCATGTTCGTCTGGTTCCGGGCCACCCTGCCCCGGCTCCGCTACGACCAGCTGATGGACCTCGGCTGGAAGCTGCTGATCCCGATCGCCCTCGGCTGGCTCCTGACGCTCGGGGCCATCCGGGTCGCCCAGGACGGTGGCTTCGGATTCTCCAGTGCCGCCGACTCGACGACGGCCGCCCGAACCGACACCTTCATCGTCCTGGCCATCGCTCTGGCGATCGGCCTGGTGGCCGTCGGCTTGCTCGGCGCAGCGATCCGGGCCGCCCGGGTCGAGCGGCTGGAAGCAGCCGGGCTGGTCGAGGTGGAGGCCGAGCCCGAGGAGGTGGGCTAGCACATGGGATACCTCGAAGGATTCGGTGTCACCCTCAAGAAGTGGGCCGAGGGGGTCACGACCCGGGAGTACCGGGGTGGCAAGGAGCGGAAGGGCGATCAGAAGGCCCCCAAGCCGCCCCGTCTCCATGGTCGTCACGTCCTCAACCGGTACGAGGACGGCATGGAGAAGTGCATCGGCTGCGAGCTGTGCGCCGGTGTCTGCCCGGCCCGATGCATCTATGTCCGGGGGGCCGACAACCCTCCCGAGAGCCCCCGCTCGCCCGGCGAGCGCTATGGCTACGTGTACGAGATCAACTACCTCCGGTGCATCCACTGCGACCTCTGCGTCGAGGCCTGCCCGACCGAGGCGATCACCGAGACCAAGCTGTTCGAGTTCTCGTTCACCAACCGGTCCGACGCCATCTACACCAAGGACGAGCTCCTGGTCGCCGACGACGGCAAGCCGCAGGAGCTGCCGTGGGAAGACTGGCGACCGGGCGAGGACGAGCACACCTCGGCCTGGATGCGGGCGACCTCCCCGTCCGGCCGGGCCTCCTATGAGGGATCGGTCGGCTGGTCGGGTGAGCTCGGGTACGGGGTCCGGCCGGCCGAGGCCGGGCAGACCGCCGACGACACCGATCACGGTGCCGATGCCGCCGACCACGACGATCATGGCGGCCACGGCGATCACGGAGGGCACCACTAGATGGTCGACGTGTTCGTGTTCATCGTGTCCGCCGCCATCATCCTCGGCGGTGCGATCGGGGTGGTGGTCAACGCCAACCCGGTCCGGGCCGCCTTGTCGCTCATCGCCTCGTTCTTCGGGGTGGCGGTGCTGTTCATCCTCCAGGAGGCCCACTTCCTGGCCCTGGTCCAGATCGTGGTCTACGCCGGGGCCATCGTGGTGTTGTTCCTGTTCGTCATCATGCTGCTCGGCGTCGACCGCTCCGAGAACCTCGCCGTCGAGCCCCTGGCCGGCCAGCGGGGCGCCGGGGTCCTGGTCGGCCTGCTCCTCCTGGGGCTCATCCTGGCCGGGCTGTTCCTGTCCGGGCCGGGGGTCGACGACGGTGCGGTCGCCCTGACCGGAACCCAGGGGGCGACCCAGCCGATCGACCCGGAGCAGGAGGATGTCGACCAGCTGGCCAACGACCTGTTCACCCGGAACGTGCTGGCCTTCGAGGCGACCGCCCTCCTGCTGACGATCGCCACCGTCGGGGCCGTGGTGCTGGTCCGGAACCGGGGGGCCGAGGACCTGGTGGTCGACGAGCCCGGCGAGTCGATCCGTTGAGCGGGGGAGGGGACTGATGGAGGTCACCGAGACCTGGTACCTGCTGCTCAGCGCAGCGCTGTTCACCGTCGGCTTCATCGGCGTCCTGGTCCGTCGGAATCCGCTGGTGATGTTCATGTGCGTCGAGCTGATGCTCAACGCGGTGAACGTCACCTTCGTCGCCTTCTCGGGGGCGTTGAACGACCTGGCCGGTCAGACTGCGGTGTTCTTCGTGTTGGTGGTGGCGGCCGCCGAGGTTGTCGTCGGGCTGTCGATCGTGGTGGCGGTCATGCGCCGTCGGCCGACCTTGACCGCCGATGATCTGACGTCGTTGAGGGGCTGATCAACCATGCTCGAAGCCGCTTGGCTCATACCTGCGTTCCCCCTGGCCGGGTTCCTTCTCCTGGTCGCCTTCGGTCATCGTCTCGGTGAGCCCCTTGCCGGGTGGCTGGCCACGCTGGCCAGCGCCGGATCATTCGTGGCGACCGTCGTCGTCTACGTCGGACTGTCGGCCGAGGAGCCCGACTCCCGGTTCTACATCCAGCGCCTCTTCACCTGGATCGAGTCGGGCTCGTTCTCGATCGACGCCGGCCTGCTGATCGATCCCCTCTCGGTGACGATGGCGTTGTTCATCACCGGGGTCGGGACGCTGATCCACCTCTACTCCATCGGCTACATGCACGGTGATGAGAAGTTCTCGACGTTCTTCGTTTACCTGAACCTGTTCATCACCTCGATGCTGCTCCTGGTGCTGGGCGACAACCTCCTGCTGACCTTCCTCGGGTGGGAGGGCGTTGGGGCCTGCTCGTACCTGTTGATCTCGTTCTGGTTCACCGACGAGGCCAACGCCACCGCCGGGAAGAAGGCGTTCGTCACCAACCGTGTCGGCGACTTCGGCTACATGTTGGCGACGTTCGTGGTGTTCACCCAGATCGGCTCGATCCGCTACACCGACGTTCTCACCCGGGCCGACGAGATCACGACCGGGGCGGCGACGGTGATCGTGGTCCTGTTCCTCCTGGCGGCCGCCGGCAAGTCGGCCCAGCTGCCCCTCTACGTGTGGTTGCCCGACGCCATGGCCGGCCCGACACCGGTCTCGGCCCTGATCCACGCCGCGACCATGGTCACCTCCGGGGTGTTCCTGCTGACCCGACTCAATCCGATCCTGGCCGAAGCCGAGCTGTGGAGCCGGGGCCTGATCGCCTGGGTCGGTGCCATCACCGCCCTGTTCGCCGCCACGATCGCCGTCGCCCAGACCGACATCAAGAAGGTCCTGGCGTACTCGACGGTGTCCCAGCTCGGGTACCTGTTCCTGGCCGTCGGGGTCGGTGGCTACGTCGGGGCGATCTTCCACATGGTCACCCACGCCTTCTTCAAGGCGTTGCTGTTCCTCGGCTCGGGATCGGTCATCCACGGTGTCGGCGACGAGCAGGACATGCGCCGCATGGGCGGGCTGGCCCGCTATATGCCCCTCACCGCCTTCACCTTCGTGATCGGGTGGCTCGCCATCGCCGGCGTGCCGCCGTTCAGCGGGTTCTGGTCGAAGGACGAGATCCTGCTCTACGCCTGGAACGCCGACGAGATCGGGGGCAAGGCGCTGTGGGCCATCGGTCTGGTGACCGCCCTCCTGACCGCGTTCTACATGACTCGCCAGGTGATCCTCACCTTCCTCGGTCGGAGCCGGTTCTTCGACGCCACCGCCGACGAGATCGAGGCGGCAAACGAGGCCCGGCTCGACGCCGGCCGGGGCGAGCTCGACGAGGCGGAACAGGCCCTGCTCGGCGCCGAGGAGAAGGTGACCAAGGCCCGGGCCGAGCTGACGAAGCGGGCCGATGCCCTGGAGACCGCCCGGGTCACCGCCAGCGCCGCAGCCACCGAGGTCGAGGCCTCGTCGTCGGGTGCTGAGGGCTACGACAAGTTGGTGAAGGCGCTCGACAAGGCGTCGAAGGCGGTGCCCAAGGCCGAAGCGGCCCTGGTCAAGGCGGCCGATGCGTCCAAGGAGGCCTCCGCCTCGCTCGACGACGCCACGGCCGGCGCAGCTGAGGCCCGCCACCGGTTCGACCAGCTCGTCGGCATGGCGACACCCCGCCCGCCTCGGTTCGTCACCGCCCGGACGCCGGCCACGCCGGTCGACGATCTCGCCGAGCATCTCCCCGAGAGCTACCACCACCGTCAGGACCACCCGCCCCACGAGTCGCCGTGGACGATGACGCTCCCGCTGGCGGTGTTGGCGTTCTTCGCCGTCGTGGCCGGTGTCCTCAACCTGCCGTTCACCTCCGACCTCCACTTCCTCGAGCATTGGCTGGAGCCGTCGCTGTTCGGTCATGAGGCCGAGCTGTCGGCCTCGGCGGCCACCAAGTGGATCCTCGCTCTGGTGGCGGCGGCGGTCGGGATCGTCGCCATCGTGGCCGCCTTCGGCCTCTACCTCCGGGGCCGAGGTCGGCCCGACTCGGTCGAGCTGGAGCCGCTGGCAAACGGCTGGTACGTGGACGCCAGCTATGCCTCGTTCTTCGGCGGTCCCGGACGGGCCCTTTTCGACCTGCTGGCCTGGTTCGACCGCACGGTGATCGACGGCCTGGTCCGGGGCACCGCCTCGGCGCTGGTCGACGCCGGCCGGGGTCTGCGGGTGACCCAGCCCGGGTTCGTCCGGAGCTACGCCCTCGGCATCGGTGTGGGGTCGGCATTCGTCATGGTCTGGTTCCTGGGGAGGTTGTTCGCATGATGACCGGGTTGCTCGCGGTCGAAGCGGGCGGGGCGGCTGACTTCCCCGTGCTGCCGTCGCTGATCGTGGTGCCGGTCATCACCGCGGTGGTGATCGGCCTCCTGCCGTCCACCCGGCACGACTTCCTCAAGCTGACCGCCCTGGTCGGCTCGGCGATCACCGGGGCGATCTCCGTCTACCTCCTGGCCGAGTTCGACGCCGACGACGGCGGGTTCCAGTTCGTCGTCGACCAGACCTGGATCCAGGGGCTCAACGTCAGTTGGCTCCTGGCCGTCGACGGGATCTCGCTCTTCCTCGTGGTGCTCACCGGGATCCTCTTCCCCCTGGCGATCATCACCACCGAGCCCCACCACGATCCGAAGCCCTACTACCTGTGGCTCATGCTGCTGATGGCCGGCTCGATGGGGGCGTTCGTCGCCCTCGATCTCCTGCTGTTCTTCCTGTTCTTCGAGGTCGTGCTGGTCCCGATGTACTTCCTGATCGGGCGGTGGGGCCACGAGGGCCGGGTCTACGCCGCGATGAAGTTCTTCCTGTACACGATGGCGGCCTCGGCGCTGATGCTGGTCGGGATCGTCAGCCTCGTCTTCATGACCAACGATCGGGCCGGCTTCATCAGCTTCGACGTGCGGGACCTGGCCGGCGTCGGCGAGATGGCCCAGGAGTTCGGGTACACCGGCACCACCGAGCTGTCCGGCACGGCCGCCCTCCTGATCTTCCTCTCCTTCGCCATCGCCTTCGCGGTGAAGGTGCCGGCGTTCCCGGTCCACACCTGGCTCCCCGACGCCCACACCGAAGCGCCGACCGCTGGCTCGGTCATCCTGGCCGGGGTGATGTTGAAGCTGGGCACCTACGGGTTCGTCCGGTTCGGGGTGTATCTGTTCCCCGAGGTCGTGCACGACCTGGCGCCGGTCTTCTTCACCCTCGGGGTGATCGGGATCATCTACGGTGCGGCGGTCGCCACGATGCAGAAGGACCTGAAGCGGCTGGTGGCGTACTCATCGGTCGCCCACCTCGGGTTCATCCTGATGGGGATCTTCGCCCTCAACAACCAGGGTCTCGACGGCGCCATCCTCCAGATGGTCAACCACGGCCTCTCGACCGGTGCCCTGTTCATCCTCGTCGGCTGGATCTATGAGCGGCGGCACACCCGGCAGATCTCCGAGCTCGGGGGCCTCCAGAAGGCGGCCCCGGTCATGGCCGGAACGTTCACCCTGGTGATGCTGTCCAGCATCGGGCTTCCCGGCCTCAACGGGTTCGTCGGTGAGTACCTCATCCTCCTCGGGGCGTTCTCCAGCGGGCGGTGGTGGGCGGTGGTGGCGGTAAGCGGTGTCATCCTCGCTGCGCTGTACCTCCTGTGGGCCTACCAGCGGACCTTCCACGGCCCGGCCACCGGCGACAACGCCACGATGGCCGATCTCCGGGCGTCGGAGTTCCTCGGAATCGCTCCGCTCCTGGCCCTGATCGTGTTCCTCGGGGTGTACCCCAAGCCGGTACTCGACCGCATCGGCCCGTCGGTCGATGAGCTGATCGCCCACGTCGAAGCCCAGGTCGACAGCTTCGACGAGGCGGAGCCCGACGTCGTCGAGCCTCGGCCCGGGGTCGCCCAGTTGATCGAGGCGGCGGAAGAGGCCCATGACGAGGCCCACAGCGAAGGGGGCGAATGATGCTCGCTCAGGTCACCGAGACGTTGGAGACACCGGAGATCGAGTGGTCGTTGATCGTGCCGATCCTCGTCCTGTCGATCGGTGGGATCCTGCTGGTGACGATCACCTCGCTGGTCCCCTCCCTGCGGAGCAACCGGTTCCCGGCGCTGTTCACCGCAGCCACCGCCATCGTGGCCGGCGTCTCGCTCGTCGACGTGTGGCGCCGGGTCGACTTCCCCGACGGCCCCCAGCTGGTGGTCGATGGGGCGATCGGGGTCGACGGCTACACCGTCTTCGTCACCGCCGTCATCTGTGTCGCCGTGTTCTTCGCCGCCCTGCTCCTCGAGGAGTACCTCCGCCGGGAGGGCCTCGATGGGCCCGAGTGGTACGTCCTGGTCCTCATGTCGGCCACCGGCGGGGTCCTGCTCGCATCGGCCGAGGACCTCATCGTCACGTTCCTCGGCCTCGAGATCCTGTCGATCGCCGCCTACGTGATGGCGGCCCTCCACCTTCGCCGGGTCGAGTCCCAGGAGGCGGGGTTCAAGTACTTCCTGCTCGGCGCCGTGTCGTCGGCCCTGTTCCTCTACGGCGTCGCCCTCGTCTACGGCGCCACCGGCTCCACCGCCCTCCAGGGCATCGCCACCGCCGGGGTCAACGAGCGAGGCCTCAGCCCAGCCTCTGAGTCGTCACTGATCCTGGCCGGGATGGCCCTGATCATGGTCGGGTTCGCCTTCAAGGTGTCGGCCGTCCCGTTCCACATGTGGACCCCGGACGTGTACGAGGGCTCGCCCACACCGGTCGTCGCGTTCATGGCCTCCGCGGTGAAGGTCGCCGGGTTCGCCGGGCTGGTCCGGGTCTTCTGGGTCGGCTTCGGGCCCTATGTCGCCGATTGGCGGCCCCTGATCGCCGGCCTCGCGGTGCTGACCCTCCTCCTCGGCTCGCTCTTGGCCCTGGTCCAGCGAAACGTCAAGCGGATGCTGGCCTACTCCTCGATCACCCACGCCGGCTTCATCCTCGTCGCCGTCCACGCTGCGTCGGCCGACGGCACGACGGCGGTCCGAGGCGGTGAGGCGTTCCTGTTCTACCTCCTCGCCTACACGATCATGGTCGCCGGAACGTTCGGCATCGCCACGATCGTCGGGGGCCGGGGCGACGGCCGTCACGACCTCGACGACTACCGGGGCTTGTCGAGCCGGTACCCGGTGATGGCCGGGCTCATGTCGGTCCTCCTCTTCGCTCAGGCCGGGATCCCGTTCACCTCGGGGTTCTTCGCCAAGTTCCGGGTGATCGCCGCCGCTGCCGCCGCCGAGTCGTACCTGTTGGCCTCGGTCGCCATGCTGGCCGCCGTCGTCGCCGCCGTGCTCTACCTGCGGATCATCGTGTCGATGTTCCTGACCGACGCGCTGCCGGTGGCAGCAGCCACCGACGCCACCGTCGACGCCGACGATGCCGAGGCCGACGATGCCGAGGCCACGGTCGAGGCCTCGCCGCCACCGGTGTTGTCGCCGTCGGCCACCGGGCTGTTCGCCGTCGGCCTCGCCGCGGTGGCAACCCTGGTCCTCGGGCTCCTGCCCGACCTGGGTGGGGATCTGCTGCTCCAGGCGGCCCGTGACCTCGCCACCCTCCGGCCCGGCAGCTAGGCCCCCGAGGCCCGAGAGCGGGAAACCCCGCTAGTCGAGGTGCGACAACATGGTCATCCACCATTGGAGTTGGATGACGGACCGACTACGGTCGTATGACGGTGCGCTTCGCCACGCCGAACTCCCCCCGCCCTCGCCGCGATTCCGCTGCGTCGCCTGACCCGGCTCGCTCCGACGACGCTCCGGTGATCTCGTCGGCCCGGTTGCTTGAGTCGAACGGCCCGGTCGCCGATAGCAAGTCGGTGCCTGGATCGGTCCGCCTCCTCGACGCCGGCCACGCGGTGCCGGCCGGCCACGCAGTGCCGGCCGGCCACGCGGTGCCGGAGATCCGATCGGCTCGAGTGATCGAGCCTGGGTCGGACCTCGACCTCGAGAGCCGACCCGCTCCCGAGGCTTCGCCGACCCGATGGGCGGCGATGCGGCCAACCATCGAGTCGCTGACCCCATCGATGGCGGCCAAGATCGGCGCCGTGGCCGCAGCCGTGATCGCCCTGATCGCCCTGATCCCGATCGTCCGCTCGGCCGGCGACGATCCGTTGGAGGTGGCCACCGAAGGGCGTGCGGCGGCCGGCGCGCCCGGCTCGACGACGACCGGCGGCACGTCGTCGTCGTCGACCACGCCGGAACTCGACCCCGATCCGGTCGCTCTCTCGGCCACCATCGACGACCGCCCGTTGCCGCCCGGAGTGCCCGAGGGCCCGGAGCTCGATCTACTCGGCATGGCGTTGGCCACCGAGGCGGAGCAGTACGGCATCGTGGCCCAGGAGTGGTCCGAGCCTGAAGCCGAACCGGAGACCCAATGGATCGACAGCGGGAATGGTGTGCTCCTGCCCGACGTCCTGCTCCGGATCCGGTTCTGTGAGTCCACGAACAACTACCGGGCAGCCAACTCCTACTCCACCGCCCGGGGTGCCTACCAGTTCCTGGTCGGGAGCTGGGACTGGTACGGCCACGCCGACCGGTACGGAGCCCCCGAGGCCCACTTCGCCACGCCGGCCCAACAGGATGAGGCCGCCCTGTTGACCTGGCAGCAGGACGGCACGCGCCCGTGGGCCGCCAGCCGCCACTGTTGGGATTCGCCCACCATCGATCCTCGGTACCTGACGGCGGTTCCGCCCCCAACGCCGGAGCCCCAGCCGACGACCACGACGACGGCCCCACCGGCCGACGACACGACGACGACGTCCGACGCCGAGACCACGACCACCACCGCCCCGTCGACGACCGACACCACGGCCGCCACCACCACGACGACGACGGCGGAGACGACGACCACCACCACCGAGGCGACGACGACCACCGAAGCGCCGACGACCACCACCGAGGCGACGACCTCGTCGACCGCCGCCGGGAGCTAGGGCCCCGGCCGGTCGCTCAGCCGCCGGAGGCGGCGTCGTCCCCGGCGGCCCCCGCCACGGCATCGTCGTCGGGATCGTCGAGCCAGCCGTCGGGCAGGGCAACGGTCTGGGGTCCTCGGGTGTGGCCCCGGGCGACCCGCCGATTCTCCGGGGGGAGGGCGACGAGGGGCACCTCGGCCAAGAGATCGTCGAGCTCGTCGAGACTCGAGACCTTCCCGAGCCGGCCCCGGAGCTCGCCACCGACCGGGTAGCCCTTCAGGTACCACCCGGTGTGCTTCCGGAACTCCCGGATCCCCTTGTGGGGCCCGAACCAGTCGACGAGCGCCGCAGCGTGCTCGGCCATGATCGCTCGGACCTGATCGGTGGCCGGTGGGTCGGGCACGATGGCGCCGGTCATCGCCGCCGCCAACTGGCCGAACAGCCACGGCCGACCCAAACAACCCCGGCCGATGACCACCCCGGCGCAGCCGGTCTGATCCATCATCGCCAGGGCGTCGGCGGCCTCCCAGATGTCGCCGTTGCCGAGCACGGGGATCGAGGGCACGGCCTCGACCAGACGGGCGATGGTCGACCAGTCGGCCGTTCCCGAGTAGAGCTGGGCCACCGTCCGTCCGTGCAGGGCGACCGCCGCCACCCCAGCGTCCTCGGCGATCCGACCGGCGTCGAGGTACGTCGGGTGGGCGTCGTCGATCCCGACCCGCATCTTGACGGTGATCGGCACCGTTCCCGCCCCGGCCACCGCGGCCCGGACGACGGCGGCGAACAGCTTCCGCTTGTAGGGGAGCGCCCCACCGCCACCGTGGCGAGTCACCTTGCGAACCGGACAGCCCACGTTGAGGTCGATGTGGTCGACCCGACCCTCGCCCACCAGGCGGCGGACCGCCTCGCCGACGTAGGTCGGATCGACCCCGGCCAGCTGGAGGCTGCGGGGCGTCTCGTCGGGAGCGAAGCTGGCCAAGCTCTCGGTCTTCTCGCTCCCCTCACACAGGGCGCGGGCCGAGATCATCTCGCTGACGTACAGCCCGGCTCCGAACCGCCGGCACAGCCGCCGGTAAGGGGCGTTGGTCACCCCGGCCATCGGCGCCAGCACGACCGGCAGATCGACCACCAGCGGGCCGATCTGCAGGGGCCCGGGCCCCGTCGCCGGCCGTCGGGCCTCGTCGACGATCGTCATCGAATCAGTCTAGGGACTCACCCTCCGATCACTGGACGTCGCCCGGTCCGGCCGCGCCGTGACCGGCCGGTCCGGCCGATACCGGTCGCTACTCGGAGAGGTTGGACCGGATCGCCGCCGCGATCTCATCGCCGATGGCCCGGGCCGCGGCCGCAGGATCGTCGGCCCCCGTGATCGCCCGCCCGATCACCAACAGGTCGGCGCCGGCACCGATCGCGGCCGCCGGCGTGGCGATGCGATTCTGATCGTGGGCGTCGACCCCGGCCGGGCGGATGCCGGGGGTGATGGCCACCAGGTGGGGGTGGCGCCCCTTGGTGATCGCCAGATCCGTTGCGGCGCACACGATGGTTTCGCACCCGGCCGCCACCGCGACGTCAACCCGTTCGCCCAGCACGTCGGCCGTTGCCGATTGACTGGTCAGCACGGTGACCGCGACGGCCCGTGGTGCGGGGAAGCCTTCGGCGGCGGCGCCGGCCCGGAGGCCCTCGATCCCGGCCTGCAGCATGTCGGCTCCCCCTGCGGCGTGCATCGTGACCAGGCTGGCCCCCAGCCGGCCGAGCACCTCGGCGGCGTGATGGACCGTGTTGGGGATGTCGTGGAGCTTCACGTCGAGCATCACGTCCAAGCCGTGGTCGACCATGGCCGCCACCGCGTTCGCCCCATGGGCCGAGAACAGCTGCAGGCCGACCTTGGCCACGCCGACGTGGGCCGAGACGGCTTCGGCGAGGGCCTCGGCCCGACCGAGGTCGGCGGTGTCGAGGGCGATCGCCACCCGATCCCGTGGCTCGCTGGTCTCGATGGTCTCGATGGTCATGTCCCCACCTCCGGGCCCTCGTCGGTCTCGACCATGAGGACCGTGCCGTCGGCCGGTTTCACGTTGACCACCACCTCGACCGGTTCGAAATCGGTGGTCAAGGTGGCGTGAACGTGCTCGAAGACGATCCCGTCGGCCGGAAGGCGAAGTACGTCGCGCTCGTCGGTCGTGGCGTGGCGGGCCGAGATGAGGTTGCGGGTCCAGCCGATCTGTCGACCGGTGGCCTCGATCAGCGCCACCACGCTGATCGCCTCCGCCCGCTCCAGATCGGGCGCCGCCTCGACGACCGCCGGCGGGAAGTACATCGTCGTGTTCTCGACGGGCCGCTCATCGAGATAGGTGCGACTCGACCGGGCCAGCACCGACGAGCCGATATCGACCTGGAGCAGGTCGGCGACCAGCGGCTCGGCCTCGACCCATCGACGGTCGAGCGTTCGCTTCGTCAGCTCGCCGTCGACGTCACCGGCGAAGACGAGTGAGCCGGCGGCTCGGGCCGCCCGGTAACGACCGCTCACCGTCCACGCCTGGGTCCCCCGAAGCGCTTCTCGACGGTCGGGCGGTTGGATGATCGCCCGCTGTCGGTGGCGGGCGATGAGGAGCCGTTCGGTGATCAGCGCCTGGACCGCCCGAGCCGCCGTTGGCCGCGACACCCCGAACCGGTCGGCGATGTCGGTGTTGGACGGGAACGGGTCGTCCGGAGCGTCCCAACGGCCAGCGAGGATCTCGGCCCGAAGCTCGCTGGCTATGGCCTCGTGGGGATGGGCTCGCTTGGTCATGTGCAACCCTGGTTCGACGGCGGTGGTGGTTGTCACTATACGTCGTCGTGGTTGACACCGAGAAGGCCGTCGGCATAACGTCGCGTACACCACAAGTGAAGTGGCCGAGTGCGTTGACCGAGGGTTCGATGATGCCATCACGAGAGACCGCCCCGGAGCTCCATGCCGCCCGCCTCCTGAGGGCAGCCCAGGGCGACCGAAGCCTGGAGGCGGCCGTCGTCCTCTTGGCCGAGGCGGAGCTGCTCGGTCGCCTCGACCGGTGCATCGTGGTCGATGCCGATCGCCGACTGGCGTGGCTCGACTGGGATTCGGCTTTCGCCGTCGCCGACGGGCTCCCGCCGGCCGAGCGTGCCGCCGTCGTGATGGCGTCGGCCATCGCCACGGAGGGCTCCACCCTGCTCTCGGCCCAGGATGGCCCCCTCCGCTTGGCCTTGCATCACCTCTTGACCTGACCCTGTGACCTGACCCTGTGACCTGACCCCCACCCGGGTCGGATGGGCAGGCCCGGAGCTCGGGGCTAGGGTTCGGCCATGACGGTTGCGTTCATCACCGGTGCCAACTCGGGAATCGGCCGCTCGGCGGCCGTCGACCTCGCCCGCCAGGGGTGGGAGGTCCACGGCTCGATGCGGAGCCTCGACAAGGGGGAGAAGCTCGCGGCAATGGCCGACGAGGCCGGGGTCACCGTTCACCCTGTCGTGTGCGACGTGACCGACGCGGAATCGGTCGAGCGGGCGGTGGCCGAGGTCACCGATCGTTCCGGGGGGATCGACGTCCTGGTCAACAACGCCGGCATCGGGGGCAACGGGGTGACCGAGGAGACACCGGTCGAGACCTATGCCGAGGTGATGGACGTCAACCTCTACGGGGTCATCCGTTGCACCCAGGCCGTGCTCCCCCAGATGCGCGAGCGTCGGGCGGGGTGCATCGTCAACATCTCCTCGATCGCCGGGGTCATCGGGGCGATCGGTCAGTCACCGTACGTCGCGTCCAAGTGGGCCCTCGAGGGGCTGAGCGAGGGGTTGGCCCAGGAGGTGGCGCCCCACGGGATCCGGGTCGCGGTCATCGAGCCCGGCATCGTCCGGACGGCGATCATGGCCAAGAACACCGACGCCCCCGACGTCACCGGGGCCTACGCCGCTCACTACCGACGGATGTTCGCCTTCTACGCCAAGGGGCTCCAGACCCCGGGCCACCCGTCCGAGGTGGCCGACGTGATCCACGCCGCTGCCACCGATCCCGACCCCCAGTTCCGCTACACCTGTGGATGGGGTGGGGTCGAGTTGAGCACGGGACGGGCGGCGATCAGCGATGCGGACTGGATCGCCCTCGGAGCGATCGAGGACGACGAGGCCTACGCGGCCCGATTCACCGAGCTGTTCGGCCTCGACATCACCTGACGACCGGGCGGCTCCCCGATCGGCGGCGTGGTCAGCCGTCGGTGTCATCCGGGTCGTCGTCGATCGACTCGTAGATGAAGCCTCGGCACCGTGGCCAGGGGGCGCCCGATGCCGGGTCGGTCCGGGCCTCGATCTCGATTCGCCGGTAGCCGGGTCCCTCGAACTCGTCGAGCCGGTCCCAGTGGTCGACCAACTCGGCCGAGACCAGGATCGCCACGTCGACCGGCGGGCCCGCAGGGTCGGGCACGAAGGCCGGGAAGCCCCGGTAGTGGCCGGACCGCCGGACCCCCTTGGTGCCCCGGACCGACCCTCGGTACCACCGACCGCCGACGCCGGATACCACATCATGATTCGATTCGCCAGGCGCCAGGGTTCCGTAGGCGAGGAGTACGTGCGCGACCGGTGGCTCACCGCCGTGGGGTCGACGTCTGCCGCTGGTCGGGTTGTCGCCGGCATTCTGCCTGGTCAGAGCGCTTTCATCGCCGTGGTCGAACGAGGGCTCCGCGGGGATCACGGGGTCGAACCTAGCGGCTGGAAGCCGGTGGGAAGAGTCTCGAACCGGCGCCAAATCTCCACGAGAACGTCACACGGGATGATCTTGGATCGGTCGCTTACGCGCAGGTAGGATCGCCAGTCGTGTCGGAGTTCCTTCGCGAGTATCTCCTCGTCATCCTCTTCGCTCTCCTCGCCTGCGGGGTCGTGGGTGGATTCATCGCCATCGCTTCCGCCCTCCGGCCGAATCGGCCGTCGCAGGGCAAGGTCGAGAACTACGAGAGCGGTGTCGATCCGGTGGGCTCCGGTTGGTCGCAGAGCCAGATTCGGTACTACATCTACGCGTTGCTGTTCGTGATGTTCGACGTCGAAGCGGTCTTCATCTTCCCGTGGGCGACGCGCCTGGAGGAATACGCCTACTTCGGCCTCGTCGAGATGGTGATCTTCATTTTCATTCTCGCCCTCGGCCTGGTTTACGCCTGGCGCAAGGGCGTGCTGCGCTGGGCCTGAGCCACCGTCGGTGGAGAGGTCGAGGGGATGTAAGCATGGGATTGGTTGAATCGGGCAAGCTGCCGAAGGGGCTCACGACGCTCCTCAACATGAGCCGCAAGTACTCCCTGTGGGTGTACCAGTGGGGGCTCGCCTGCTGCGCCATCGAGATGGGGGCGGCGTTCGGCTCCCCCCGCTACGACGTGATGCGTCTCGGCGTGATCCCGCTCCCGGCCAGCCCTCGCCAGGCCGACCTGGTCGTGGTGTCGGGCACGGTGACCGACAAGATGGCGCCGGCGGTGCGCCGGCTCTACGAGCAGATGCCCGAACCGAAGTACGTGATCTCGATGGGCTCGTGCGCCAACTGCGGCGGCCCGTACTGGGACAGCTACTCGGTGACCAAGGGCGTCGACCAGATCATCCCGGTCGACGTCTACGTTCCGGGGTGCCCGCCCCGGCCCGAAGCGCTGTTGGAGGGGATCGTCCTGCTCCAGGAGCTGATCCAGAACGAAGACATGCAAGAGAAGTGGAAGGGTGATCCCCTTGCCATCAGCTGACACCGAGTCCGACGCACCGGCCGACGACGGCGCCGAGCTCGTCGACGAGGGCCGGAGCGCGCTGCTCGAGGCTCTCACCGCCGAGCTGGGCGATGCCCTCATGGCCTCCCACCTCGACACCGGCACCGACCTGTGGATCCGGGTCGCAACCGGATCGTGGGCCGAGACCGCCGACTACCTCCGCAACCGGCAACGGTTCCGTTTCTTCGACTGGCTCTCGGTCATCGACTGGATGCCGTCGCCCTTCGGCCGAAGCCTCGACTCGGTGGTCGGCGCCGACGATGAGGGGGCCGACGATGCCGAGGACGACGAGCTCGTCCACGGGGTCACGGGCGGTGACACCCGATTCCAGGCCATCGCCCGGGTCTACAGCCTGACGACCAAGCTCGGGTTGACGGTCAAAGCCGACATCGGCGACGACCTCACGATCGACACCTGGACCGAGCACTACGCCGGGGCCGACTGGCACGAGCGGGAGGCGTGGGAGATGTACGGCGTCGAGTTCCGGGGGCACCCGGGGCTGCGGAACCTCTACCTCCCGGGCGACTTCGAGGGACACCCGCTCCGCAAGGACTTCCCGCTCCTGGCCCGGATCGTGAAGCCATGGCCGGGCATCGTCGACGTCGAGCCGATGCCCGAGGCCCCGTCCGATGAGGGTTCAGGGAACCCGGAGGGTTCAGGGAACCCGGAGGGTTCCCCGTGACCGCCATCGAGGATCGCCGCCAACTCGCCTACATCGCCGCCCAGGCCGCCGACGCCCGGGTCAACGTCGAGCTCGAAGCCGAGGGGATGACCCTCAACATCGGGCCCCAGCACCCGGCCACCCACGGCACGCTGCGAATCGTGGCCCGCCTCGACGGCGAACAGGTCATCGAGGCCGAGCCGATCATGGGCTACATGCATCGGGGCTACGAGAAGCTGGCCGAGGTGCGGACCTACCCCCAGGTCACCACGCTGATCAACCGGATCGACTGGCTGGGCAGCTTCGCCAACGAGGTCCCGTTCATCCTCGCCGCCGAGCGGCTGATGGAGATCGAGGCCCCACCTCGGGCCCAGTGGATTCGGACCTTGCTGTTCGAGATGGCCCGCATCGCCAACGTGACGCTGTTCCTCGGCGACATGGGCGTCCAGCTCGGGGCGGTCACGCCGGTGTTCTACGCGTTCCGCGACCGGGAGCACATCCTCAACCAGATCGAGGCGGCGACCGGTGGCCGGTTCCACCCCAACTTCGACCGGATCGGGGGCATCAAGGACGACCTTCCGGCCGGGTGGGTGGCCGAGACCAAGCACTCGCTGGCCAAGATCCGGGACTTCTGCGACGAGATGGAAGACCTGCTCGTCGGCAACGAGATCTTCGAGACCCGGACCCGGGGCATCGGGGTCATCCCGGCCGACGTCGGTCTGTCCTACGGCCTCTCGGGGGCCAATGTCCGTGCCTCCGGCGTCGACTGGGACCTCCGCCGCGACCAGGAGGGGATCGGCCTGGTCTACGACCAGCTCGACTGGAAGGTCTGGACCCACCCCGACGGCGACTCCTTCGCCCGGTACTGGGTCCGCCTCCAGGAGGTACGGGAGGCGTGCTCGATGGTCGAGCAGCTCCTCGACGGCCTTCCTGGGGGGCCGATCATGGCCAAGGTCCCCCGGATCATCAAGGTTCCCGAGGGTGAGGCCTACGTCGCCACCGAGAACCCGCTCGGGGTGATGAGCTACTACATCGTCTCCAAGGGCGGCCTCGAGCCGTTCCGGCTCAAGATCCGGTCGGCCAGCTTCTCCAACATGTCGATCACCCCGTGGCTGCTCAAGGGGACCTACGTCCCCGACGTGATCACGATCCTCGCCTCGCTCTACTTCATCCTGGGAGACATCGACCGCTGATGGACGTTCTCTCGATCTCACCCCTCGCCGTCGAGTTCCCGTACTGGCAGACGACGATCTTCAAGCTGGTCATGGCGTTCATCGCCGTGCTCATCCCGGCCGGCGGCACCGTCTACCTGTACCTGTTCAAGATGGTCAGCTTCATGCAGAGCCGGCTCGGGCCCATGGAGGCCGGCCCCTACGGCTCGCTCCAGTTGCTGGCCGAGGTCGGCAAGTCGGCCCAGAAGGAAGACATCTTCCCCGCCCGGGCCGACCGGTTCGTCTTCGCCGCCGCCCCCTACGTGGTGCTGATGAGCACCTTCCTGCTGGTGCTGGTGGTGCCGTTCGGGCCCGACGCCCTGTTCGCCGACTTCGACACCGGGGTCTTCCTCGCCCTGGCGGTCACGTCGGTCTCGGTGATCGGGATCCTGATGGCCGGTTGGGCCAGCGCCTCGAAGTACTCGCTGCTGGGAGGGTTGCGGGCGGCCGGCCAGCTCATCGCCTACGAGCTGCCGCTCGTGCTGGCGGTGGTCGGGGTGGTCATCCAGGCCGGAACCCTCAGCCTCCAGGGCATCGTCTCGGCCCAGAGCAACCAGGAGATCTTCGGGTTCGGGGGGATCGGGAACCCGTTCATCCTCACCCAGTTCATCGGGTTCTTCATCTTCCTGGTGGCGGTCCAGGCCGAGCTGACCCAGGTGCCCTTCGACATGCCGATCGCCGAGTCGGAGCTCGTCTCGGGGTACATGACCGAGTACTCCGGCTTCCGGTTCCTGATGTTCTTCATCGCCGAGTTCGCCACCGCCAACATCTTCGCCTTCCTGGGGTCGGTGTTGTTCCTCGGAGGGTGGGCGGTGCCGCCGTTCCTGATCGAGGTGCTCCCGTTCCTCGGTGAGGTCACCGAGCTCCCCAACGGGACCCGGGTCGTCGAGTGGGCGGCCCCCATGAACGTGATCGGGCCCCTGGTGATGGGGGGCAAGATGTTGCTGCTGACCTTCATCATCTACTGGGTCCGGTTCACCTATCCCCGTTTCCGGGAGGATCAGCTCCAGGCTTTCGCCTGGAAGTTCCTCATCCCGCTGGCTCTGGTGAACATCGCAGTGACCGGCGTGCTCAAGGTGGTGTTCTGATGGCGCTCGTACCCGGTGTGGTGAGCGGACTCGGCGTGACGTTCAAGGAGATCGTGAAGACGGTCACCAAGGGCGCCGAGACCGTCCAGTATCCCCACGAGAAGGAAGACCCGGCCCCCCGAGCCCGGGGGGTCATCGCCCTCCACGAGGACAACTGCACCGCGTGCATGCTGTGCGCCCGGGAGTGTCCCGACTGGTGCATCTACATCGAGGGTCACAAGGAGCTGGCGCCGCCCCGACGGGCCGGTGGCAAGCCCCGCCAGGTGAACAAGCTCGACCGGTTCGACATCGACTACGGGCTCTGCATGTACTGCGGGATCTGCGTCGAGGTGTGCCCGTTCGAAGCGCTCTTCTGGAGCCCCGAGTACGAGTACTCCGAACCCCGCATCGCCGACCTCCTCCACGACAAGGGACGGCTCGGCCAGTGGATGGAGACCGTGCCCGACTTCGAGTCCTACGAGTCGGGGGCCGAAGTGAAGGCGAAGAAGGTCCCCCGACCATGATCCTCGCCTCCGTCCTCGCATCGGCCAGCGCCGGTACGCCGCTCGACAACACCGAGATCGCGATCGTCAACACGGTGTACGCCGCGCTGGCCATCGTGGCGGTGATCGCCGCCCTTCGCATGGTGACGACCACCAACGTCGTCCACGCCGCCCTCTACCTGCTGGTCGTGCTCTCGGCGGTTGCCGGCGTGTACGTCATCCTCGGCGCCGAGTTCGTCGCCGCCACCCAGGTCCTCGTCTACCTGGGGGCCATCATGGTCCTGCTGTTGTTCGGGGTGATGCTGACCCGGGCCAAGATCGGGGCCGAGACCGACCTCGACCACGAGCAGCGATGGATCGGCGGCCTCGTGGCCGTCGGGATGCTGGCCGTCATGAGCTACTCCCTCTGGGAGGAGTTCGGCCGCCAGAAGCTCCCCGCCGACCTGGCTCCCCAGCGGACCCAGGAGGTGGCCGACGAGATCTTCAGCACCTACATCATCCCGTTCGAGGCGCTGTCGGTGCTCCTGTTGGCCGCCCTCATCGGGGCCGTCGTCGTCGCCCGGAGGGACTGACCCGCCATGTACCTCAACCAGTTCCTCCTCCTCGCCGCGGCTCTGTTCTGCATCGGGGTCTACGGCGTGCTCGTCCGCAAGAACGGCGTGCTCGTCCTGATGTCGATCGAGTTGATCCTCAACTCGGTCAACATCAACCTGGTGGCCTTCGGGGCCATGACCGACAACATCGGGGGCCAGGTGTTCGCCCTTTTCGTGATCGCCGTCGCCGCCGCCGAGGTCGGCGTCGGGTTGGCCATCGTGCTGCTGATCTACCGGAACCGGCGAAGCATCGATGTCGCCGAAGCCAATCTCCTGAAGGGTTAGGGGTCACCCCGTGTTCGTTGCTGCCGAAGCCGCCGAGAGCGCCGTGCCCTGGCTCTTTGAGAACGTCTGGCTGATCCCGGCCCTCCCCGCTGCGTCGTTCGTCCTCATCCTGTTCTTCGGGAAGCGGCTGCCGCTCAAGGGATCCGAGATCGGGATCGCCGCCGTGTTGGCGTCCTTCGTCCTCGCCCTGTTGACCATGTTCACCTGGGTCGGCGAGATCGAGGGGGCCGAGGCCGACGGCCACGCCGAGGAGGGCCTGATCCTGGTCGACGGCGAGTCGGCCGCGCCCGGCGGCCTGCTCGAACTGGCCGTCGAGGAGGGGGAGGGCGGGTACGCCCCGAGGGGCAAGCCGGTCATCACCGACGTCGAGTGGTTCTCGAGCGGGATCAACACCTTCCGGATCGGCACGCTGGTCGACGGGCAGTCGGTGATGCTGCTGTTCGTCGTCACCCTGATCTCGCTGCTGGTCCACATCTACTCGACCGACTACGTGGCCGGCGACCGGCGCTACACCCACTACTACGCCTTCCTCTCGCTGTTCACCGCCTCGATGCTGTTCATGGTCCTGGCCAGCAGCACCCTGCAGCTGATCGTCGGCTGGGAGTTGGTCGGCGTCTGCTCCTTCGCCCTGATCGGCCACTGGTGGGAGGAGAAACCGAACTCCGACGCCGCCCTGAAGGCCTTCCTCACCAACCGGGTGGGAGACATCGGCCTCCTCATCGGCATGATCCTGCTCTACTTCGGCGCCGGGCAGACCTTCGACATCGTCACCATCAACACGATGGCCGCCGCGGGGGAGATCGACGGGACGCTGCTCACCGTGGCCGCGGTGTGCCTGATGGGCGCCGTCATGTCGAAGTCGGGCCAGTTCGTGCTCCACACCTGGCTGCCCGACGCCATGGCCGGTCCGACGCCGGTCTCGGCCCTGATCCACGCCGCCACCATGGTGGTGGCCGGGGTCTACATGATCGGCCGGCTCTACGCCGTGTTCTGGGAAGGGCTGTCGATCGCCGGGTCGAACATCAACCTGATGGCCTTCATCGGTGGCTTGACCACCGTCGGCGGCGGGTTGCTGGCCTTTGTCCAGCGTGACATCAAGAAGGTGCTGGCCTACTCGACCGTCTCCCAGCTGGGATACATGGTCATGGCCCTCGGTGTCGGGGCCTACACCGCGGCGATGTTCCACCTCTTCACCCACGCCTTCTTCAAGGCCTGCCTGTTCCTCGGGGCCGGTTCGGTCAGCCACGCCTGCCACCACAGCTTCGACATGAAGGCCGACATGGGCGGCCTTCGCAAGCACATGCCGATCACCTTCTGGACGTTCCTGGTCGGTTCGGCCGCCCTGGCCGGCATCCCACCCCTGGCCGGGTTCTGGTCGAAGGACGAGATCCTGGTCGGCGCCGGGGTGTGGCCCGGAACCGGTGGCAACGGCGACTACCTGATCCCCTTCATCTTCGGGATGATGACGGCGGCCATGACCGCCGCCTACATGACCCGCACGGTGTGGCTCACCTTCTTCGGGGAGTACCGGGGCCATGCCCACCCCCACGAGTCCGGCCCCCGGATCACCGGGCCGCTGGTGATCCTGGCCGGCATGGCGACCGTGGTCGGCTTCCTGAACATGCCGAGCCCGTTCGTCGAGACCCTCGGCCTCCCCGCCGGCTGGGCCCACAAGTTCGAGGACTGGGTCGAGCCGGCGGCGATCGCCAGCTTCCCGGTCATCGACCACGCCAAACCGAGCCTCAGCCTGGCCATCGTGGCCACCCTGCTGGCCGTCGGAGCCGGCTTCGTCGTCCTCCAGTACTACCGCCGGCTCTACGCCAAGGATCCGATGGCCGCCGAGTACACCGACGGCCTGCGGGCCCGGAACGGTCTGGCCGCCGCCGGCTACAACGTGCTGGAGAACAAGTACTACCTCGATCACCTCTACAGCGGGATCATCGCCGCCGGGACGAAGGGCCCGCTGGCCCGGCTGGCCTACTGGATCAACCAGAACATCCTCGACGGGATCGTCAACATCGCCGGTCTGCTCTCGGTCGGGATCGGCCGCTTCATCTACCTGTTCATCGACCAGGAGGTGGTCGACGGCACGGTCAACGCCTCGGGCCGGACCGCCTCGGGGTCCGGCCAGCTCCTGCGACGGGTCCAGACCGGCCAGATCCGCCAGTACGCCACGCTGATGTTCGGAGCCGCCGCCCTCCTCGCCGCGGTCTTCATCGTCGCCGTGTAGAGTCCCGCCCGCCGACGTCCCCTTCTCCCACGACCCACCGAAAGATGCTCACATGACCGATGACTTTCTCAACGACTGGGGCATAACCGCCATGGTGTTCCTCCCCCTGGTCGGGGCGGCCATCATGATGCTGATCCCGGAACGGGAAGAGGAATCACACAAGATCATCGCCCTCGCCTTCTCGGTGGCCTCGCTGGTGGTCGGCGCCTACCTCCTGCGGGAGTTCGACTACGACAACACCCGACAGCTCCAGTTCTCGGTCGACGCCACATGGATCGAGGTGATCAAGGCCCGCTACTTCGTGGCCCTCGACGGGATGTCGCTACCTCTGGTGGCGTTGACCCTCCTGGTCACCCCGCTGGTCATCATCTACTCGTGGAACCACATCCCGGCCCCGGGGAACGCCAAGGCCTTCCTGATCCTGATGCTGGTGCTCCACACCGGCATGCTGGGAACCTTCGTCGCCCAGGACCTGGTCCTGTTCTTCGTGTTCTTCGAGGTCGTCCTCCTCCCGATGTACTTCATGATCGGGGTGTGGGGTGGCGAGGACCGCCTCTACGCCGCGATCAAGTTCTTCCTCTACACCCTGTTCGGCTCGGCCCTGATGTTGGTCAGCTTCCTGGCCCTGTTCTGGGTGACCGACTCGACGACGTTCTCGATTCCCCAGCTGGCCGAAGAGGTGGCGGCCCGGGACATCGCCCTCAGCACCCAGGTGCTGATCTTCGGTGGCATGTTCATGGGCTTCGGGATCAAGGTCCCGATGTTCCCGTTCCACACGTGGCTGCCCGACGCTCACACCCAGGCCCCGACCCAGGGCTCGGTGATCCTGGCCGCGGTGCTGCTCAAGCTCGGAACCTACGGGTTCATCCGGATCGCCCTGCCGATCCTGCCCGAGGCTGCGGTCGAGTGGGCCCCCTGGATCGGCCTGCTGGCGGTCATCGGCATCATCTACGGCGCCCTCGGGTGCCTGGCCCAGACCGACATGAAGCGCCTGATCGCCTTCTCCTCGGTGGCCCACATGGGCTACGTGATGCTCGGCATCGCCACCCTGACCGACTTCGGCATCAACGCCGCCATCTTCGGCATGGTGGCCCACGGCCTGATCACCGGGATGCTGTTCTTCCTCGCCGGCTCGGTGAAGGAGCGGTACCACACCCTCGAGATCGATCGGTTGGGTGGGCTGTTGATCCAGGCCCCCCGCATGGGGTGGATCCTCGGGTTCACCTCGATGGCATCCCTCGGCCTCCCCGGCCTGGCCGGATTCTGGGGTGAGTTCCCGGCCATCCTCGCCGCCTATCAGCCGGCCCCCCAGCTCGACACGACCGTGTTCCGGGTCTACATGGTCATCGCGGCCATCGGGACCGTCCTGGCCGCCGCCTACCTGCTGTGGCTGCTCCAGCGGACGGCGTTCGGCACCCCGTCCGAGGAATTCGCCGACGACCCCCACATCCACGACACGGTCACCACCGAGTGGATCGCCTGGACCCCCCTGCTCATCCTGATCGTCGTGCTGGGCTTCGTC
The DNA here is from genome assembly GCA_965262175.1 of Acidimicrobiales bacterium. Classification (GTDB taxonomy): domain Bacteria; phylum Actinomycetota; class Acidimicrobiia; order Acidimicrobiales; family SZUA-35; genus CADEDH01. Next base: position 2,114,694 of record CBDHES010000002.1, read on the forward strand.
CCCGGCCTCGTGTTCGACATCACCAACGGGCCGGCGACGGCCGTCGGTGACACGATCCGGGCACTGGCCGGGGTCACCGAAACCGCAGGAGGCTGATCGTGTCCTCGTTCCTCGTGCCGCTCGCCTCGGCCACCGTCGAAGTCCCCCAGCGGATCCCGTTCTACCGGCCGCCGATCGACTGGCACGCCGTCGCCCCCGAGCTCGTGCTCCTCGGCTTCGGTGCCCTGGTGACCCTGATCGACATCATCGGTCTGGAGCGGACGAGGCGGTTCATGCCGGCACTGACCGGGCTCGGCTTCCTCCTGGCGATGATCCCGATCCTGACCCTGTGGGACGCCGGCGACACCCGGAGCATGTTCGAGGGCCTGGAGCGGGACGAACGGGGGACGGTGATCCTCGAGAACTCGCTGCTCGACGGCGAGGGCAACGTGGTCCTCGACGACCAGGGCACCGCGCTCCTGGCGGGAGCAGCGGTCGACAACGGCGTCGTCGTGACCGACGGGGTCGATCAGCTCGACGCCAACGGCGCGGTCATCGAACCGGGCGACGCCGTCCGGGACGGGGTCGGGGCCTACATCATCGATCGGTACTCGCTCGTGCTGAAGGGCCTGTTCCTGTTGTCGGGGTACGTCGTCGTCCTCATCTCGACGACGTACCTGGCCGAGGGCGACTACTACGACAGCGAGTACTACCAGCTCATCGCCGCCTCGGTCCTCGGGATGGTGGTGATGAGCTCGGCCCGGGACCTGGTCACGATCTTCGTGGCCCTGGAGCTGCTTTCGATCCCGGCCTACCTGATGGCCGCCTGGCGAAAACGCGACCTCAAATCCAACGAGGCCGGCCTCAAGTACATGCTGATGGGCGTGTTCGCCTCGGCGATCATGTTGTACGGCATGTCGCTGCTCTACGGCGTCACCGGCGATACCCGGCTGGCCGAGATCGCCCAGTCGCTCGGCGACGAGTCCCGCCCGGCGGTGACCCTGGCCATCCTGTTCACCATCATCGGCTTCGGGTTCAAGGTCTCGGCGGTGCCGTTCCACACCTGGGCCCCCGACACCTACGAAGGCGCCCCCACCCCGCTGACGGCGTTCCTCGCGGTGGCCTCCAAGGCGGCCGGTTTCGTGGCCCTGGTGACGATCGTGATCGTGGCCTTCCCGGCCCAGTCGAGCGTGGTCGAGCCGTTCATCTGGGTCCTGGCGGCGGTGACGATGACCGTCGGCAACCTGATCGCCCTCCGCCAGTCGAACATCGTCCGGATGTTGGCCTACTCCGGGATCGCCCAGGCCGGCTACATGCTGGCCCCGCTGGCGGTCTACGGCTCGGTCCCGGTTTCGGCCCGGGAGGCCATCGTCACCTACCTGGTGATCTACGCCGCCATGAACCTGGGTGCGTTCGCCGTGGTGATCGCCGCCGCCCGCAAGACCCGGTCGGGGGAGCTGTCCTCGTTCGCCGGGATGTTCCACTACGCACCCGGCCTGACGGTGGCGATGACGGTCTTCCTCGCCTCGTTGGCCGGTATCCCCCCGGTCGGGGGGTGGCTCGCCAAGTGGCAGATGTTCAGCGCCCTGCTGGAGGCCGACACCCTGCCGGCCGTGATCCTGGCGATCGTGGCCGCCGTCAACTCGGTCGTCGCCGCCTTCTACTACCTGAACGTGGCCAAGCAGATGTGGTTCGTCGAGGCCCCGAACGACGTCGACACCACCGCCGAGGTCCCGACCTCGCTCATCGCCGCCCTCGGGATCACCGTCGTGGCGACGATCATCGCCGGTGTGACCGGGTTCGTGCCCGACATCACCACCTTCGGCGAGGTCGCCTCCCGTCCCTGACCGGCCCGTGCTCGAGCGGTTCGACGACTACGTCGAGCGGTGCCTCTACGATCCCCGGTCCGGCTTCTACGCCGCCGGGGTCGGCTCGGCCGGCCGTCGGCGGGGCGACTTCGTGACCAGCCCCGAGGTCGGGCCGCTCTTCGCCGAGGTGGTGGCCCGGGCCCTCGACCACTGGTGGGAGGAGCGGGGCCGCCCCGAGGTCCTGCCGGTGTTCGATGTCGGGACCGGTCCCGGAACCCTGGCCCGAGGGCTGGCCGAGGCCGACGGCCCCTCGGCGGCGGCCCGCCGAGTCGAGGGGATCGATCGGGGCCAGCACCTTCCCGACGACCTGTCGGGGGCGATCGTGGTGGCCAACGAGCTGCTCGACAACCTCCCGTTCCGGGTCCTGGAGCGCACGACCGACGGCTGGGACGAGGTCTGGGTCGCCACCGACGACGACGGCGGGCCCGCCGAGGTCCTCCGACCCCTCGACGACCCGCCGGCCACGGTCGGCGCCCTCACCGGCCTCGACGAGTTGGCGGTCGGGGTCAGGATCCCGGTCCTCGACCGCGCCCGCGGGTGGCTGCACGACGTGCTCGGTCGGGGTCCGGCGGTCGTGCTGGTCATCGACTACGGCGGCGCCGCCACGGCCGAGCTGGCCCGGCGAGGGGGTTGGCTACGGACCTATCGGGCCCATGAGCGGGGTGACGATCCGTACCGCGACCCGGGGCGGTGGGACATCACCACCGACGTCGCCGTCGACCAGCTGCCGGCCCCCGACGAGCTCCTCGACCAGGCCACGTTTCTTCGCCGGTTCGGTATCGAAGCTCTGGTCGACGAGGGTCGCCGTCAGTGGGAGGCCAACGCTGCGGCCCCCGACCTGGCCGCCATCCGGATGCGGAGCCGCACCCCGGAGGCGGCCGCCCTGCTCGACCCGTCCGGGCTCGGTTCGTGGCTGGTCGGCCTGTGGGTCGGGCCGTGACGTTTCGGGTGCAGCCCGCCGACCTCTGACCAGGGTGCGACCCATGGGAGGATGTACCCAGTCCCGTGTCCGGCTACGGTACCCCCCGTGACGGCCACCCACCGAGCGACGCTCAGCCGACAGGTCATCGCCGCCAAGGCGCTCGAGCTGATCGACGAGGTCGGCCTGGCCGGGCTGTCGATGCGCAAGCTCGGTCACGAGCTCGGCGTCGAGGCCATGTCGCTCTACCACTACGTCGAGAACAAGAGCGATCTGCTCGACGCGGTGCTCGACGCCCTCTTCGCCGAGGTCGACCTGCCCGTCGGGCTGCCCGAGGCCGATTGGGAGCAGGCGGTCCGCCTCGGCTTCGGCTCGTTCCACGACGTGTTGGTCCGCCACCCCGACGCCATGCAGCTCTTCGCCACCCGCCCGGTGAAGACCGAGGGTGGGCTGCGGGTGCTCCAGTGGAGCTACCAGCGGTTCCAGGCGGTCGGGCTCGACGTCGAGCAGGCGATGCTGGCCGTGCACTTCGGCGTCTCGTTCGTGATGGGCCACGTGGCCAACGAGCTGGGGGCGATGGCGGCCATCCGCGACTGCAGCGAGGTCGAGCTCGACGGGGTCGAGGATCCGGACCTGATCGCCCTGGCCCGCCGGCGGGGAACGATCTGCTCCCGCCGGATGTTCGACGCCGGGATGGACTCCCTGGTCGCCGGCCTCCGGGCCGACTACGACCTCCCCTGACCCTCGGCCCGGGCCGGCGACGGCCCGCGGGGCGGCTCGGCTGGTGGACGCCCCCGGCGGCCAAACTAAGATGCCCAGGCGATCGGCGGCGATGGGAACGTTGCCGCCCCGCAGCCATCGGGACGTGGGAGGTAGTGGTGTCCGAGACCATCGGGGTGTTCGAGGTGGAGGACCGTCGGTTCCCGCCAAGCGAGACGTTCGTCTCCCAGGCCAACGCCGGCGACCGTTCGCTCTACGACGAGGCCGACGCCGACTACGAGGCCTTCTGGGCTCGCCAGGCCCGAGAGCTGGTCACGTGGTCGACCGACTTCCACACCACGCTCGAGTGGGAGCTTCCCTTCGCCAAGTGGTTCGTCGGTGGCGAGCTCAACATCACCGCCAACTGCCTCGACCGTCACATCGAGGCCGGCAACGGCGACAAGGTCGCCTACCACTGGGAGGGCGAGCCGGGCGACACCCGGACCATGACCTACGCCGAACTGCTGACCGAGGTGTCGAAGTTCGCCAACGTCCTCAAGGCCCAGGGCCTCCAGAAGGGCGATCGGGTCGCCATCTACATGCCGATGATCCTCGAGCTGCCGATCGCCATGCTGGCCTGCGCCCGCATCGGGGTGGCCCACTCGGTGATCTTCGGCGGATTCTCGGCCGACGCCATCGTCGACCGGTGCGACGACGCCCAGGCTCGGCTCATCATCACCGCCGACGCCGGGTGGCGGCGGGGGGCGGCGGCGGCCCTCAAGCCGACCGTCGACAGCGCCCTCGACGGCGGCGCCCCGTCGGTGGAGAAGGTCATCGTCGTCAACCGGTGCGACACCGCCCCGGCCATGGTCGAGGGGCGCGACCTGTGGTGGCACGAGCTGATGGCCGACGCCTCGCCCGATTGTCCGGCGGAGCCGATGGACGCCGAGCAGCTCCTCTACATCCTCTACACCTCGGGCACGACCGCCAAGCCCAAGGGCATCATGCACACCACCGGGGGCTACCTGACCCAGGTCGCCTTCACCCACCGCTACGTGTTCGACGTCAAGCCCGAGACCGACGTCTACTGGTGCGCGGCCGACATCGGCTGGGTGACCGGCCACAGCTACATCGTCTACGGGCCGCTCGCCAACGGCGTCACCTCGGTGATGTACGAGGGCACCCCCGACACCCCGGGCAAGGACCGGCTGTGGGACATCGTCGAGCGGTACGGGGTCACCCAGCTCTACACCGCCCCGACCGCCATCCGGATGTTCATGAAGTGGGGGGCCGAGGAGCCGGCCAAGCACGACCTGTCGACGTTGCGGGTGATGGGCACGGTGGGGGAGCCGATCAACCCCGAGGCGTGGATGTGGTATCACACCCACATCGGCGGCTCGACGACCCCGATCGTCGACACCTGGTGGCAGACCGAGACCGGGGGCCACATGATCACCCCCCTCCCGGGGGTGACGACCACCAAGCCCGGGTCGGCGTGCCACACGATCCCCGGGGTGTCGGCCGAGGTCGTCGACGATGAGGGCAACCCGGTGACGGTCGGGGGCGGCTACCTGACGATCACCAAGCCGTGGCCCTCGATGCTGCGGGGCATCTGGGGTGATCCCGACCGGTACCGGAACACCTACTGGTCCCGGTTCGAGGGCCGGTACTTCGCCGGCGACGGCGCCAAGATCGACGACGACGGCTACCTCTGGCTGCTGGGCCGGGTCGACGACGTGATGAACGTGTCGGGCCATCGGATCAGCACCACCGAGGTCGAGTCGGCACTGGTCGACCACCCGGCGGTGGCCGAGGCGGCCGTGGTCGGGGGCACCGACGAGGTGACCGGCCAGGCGATCATCGGGTACGTGATCCTCCGGGGAACGCACGAGGCCTCGCAGGAGCTGGGCAACGAGATCCGGGAGCACGTCGGGGTGAAGCTCGGCAAGATCGCCCGTCCCAAGACGGTGATCATCGTCCCCGACCTGCCCAAGACCCGTTCGGGGAAGATCATGCGGCGCCTGCTGCGGGACGTGGCCGACGGCCGTGAGCTGGGCGACACCACGACGCTGGCCGATCCGGGCGTCGTGTCCGAGATCGCCGCCCGGGCCGAGACCGAGTCGGAGAACGAGGACTGACACAAACGGCGTAGACTTGCTCCTAACACCCCCTGATTGAGTCGAGGAGCACTTGTCATGACCAATGGGTTGAAGACTGCCGTCCTCCTGGCGGGGCTCGGCGGCATCATCCTGTTCGCCGGTTCGTTCTTCGGGCAGACCGGCATCATCATCGCGTTCGTCATCGCCCTGGTGATGACCGGCGGCTCGTACTGGTTCAGCGACAAGCTGGCCATTCGGTCGGCCCGAGCGGTCGAGGTCGCCCCCGGTCAGCTGCCGGAGTACCACGCCATCATGACCGAGCTGACCCAGCTGGCGAACATGCCGATGCCCAAGCTGTACGTCTCCCCCGAGCAGCAGCCGAACGCCTTCGCCACGGGTCGGAACCCCAACAACGCTGCGGTCTGTGTCACCGAAGGCCTCCTCCGGGCCCTCTCGTGGGACGAGATCCGCGGCGTGCTGGCCCACGAGCTGGCCCACATCCGCAACCGTGACATCCTGATCGGCTCGGTGGCGGCCACCATCGCCACCGCCATCAGCTTCATCGCCCAGTTCGCCTACTTCGCCGGCATCTTCGGCAGCCGGGACGACGACGAGGGCGGCAACCCGATCGTGGCCCTGGCGTTCGCCATCTTCGCCCCGATCGCCGCCGGCCTGATCCAGATGGCCATCAGCCGGAGCCGGGAGTACGAGGCCGACCGGACGGCGGCCCGGATGATCGGCGACGGCGAGCCGCTGGCCCGAGCGCTGGAGAAGCTGCACGGCTTCTCGACCCAGGTCCCGTCCCGCATCTCGGAGTCCCAGGCCAGCCACTACATCATCAATCCGCTGGCCGGACGGCGCCGCAGCTTCTCCAACCTGTTCGCCACCCACCCCGCCGCCGAGGACCGGATCCGCCGGCTCCGCGAGGGCGAGTGGCGGGGAATGGTCGGCTGACGGAACCGATCACCGGCGTTCGGCGTCTGTCCTCATGACGATGCCCGCACGGCCGACCAGCGGCCACGATCCGGCGGGCTCACGGAGGAGGTACGGATCGATGCGACGTTGGTTGGCGCCGGTGATCGGCATGGCGATGGTGATCGCTGCCTGTGGTAGCGAAGAGACGGAAGCGGCGAGCGGGTCGGACGGACCCTCCTCGCCGCTCGCCGAGTTCCTCGGCGAAGAGGACTACTTCTCCCTCGACGAGGAGGCCGGCCAGGCGGCCTTCGTGGCCGAGGAACGGGAGCGGCAGGAGCTCATCGCCACCTGCATGCGGGAACAGGGCTTCGAGTACACCCCGGTCGACCCGGAGCAGTTCTTCTCCTTCGACGATGCCGACGACGGCCTCGAGTACGGCAGCGACGAGTGGATCGCCCGCTACGGGTTCGGTGCCTCGACCCAGTGGTTCAGCCAGGAGGAGGTCGGCCCCGACCTCGTCGGTCACGACTTCGGCGACCCGAGCGACTTCGAGCCCTCGGACGACCCGAACGCCTCGTACTACGCCACGCTGTCGCTCGAGGAGCAGCAGGCCTACGACGAGGCCCTCTACGGCGCCGACTTCTTCGAGAGCTTCGAGGTCGACGAGACGGTGAGCGAGGAGGAACTGGCCGAGGACGACCAGGCCGACCTCTACCTCCCCGGCGGCTGCGAAGGTGAGGCCTACGAGGACTCGGGCGGCTCCATGCAGTTCTACAGCGAGTTCTCCGACGAGCTCGACGAGATGTACGAGCGGGCCTTCGCCGATCCCCGGATCGTCGCCGCCGAGCAGGAGGTCGCCGACTGCGTCGTCGAGCGGGGCCTCGAGTACACCGACATCGAGGAGGTGACCGAGGGGTTCTACGACGAGGTCCAGGCGCTCGACGCCGAGATCGGTTGGCCGGGCGACGAGCTCTCCGAGGAGGACTTCGCCGAGCTGTCGGAGGCCGAGCTGGAGGAGATCTTCAGTCAAGGTCGGGTCCTCACCGACGACCAGCTGGAGCGGTTGGCCGATATCCAGGCCCGGGAGATCGAGATGGCGGTGGCCGTCGACGAGTGCGGCGGCGGATTCGAGGCCCAGGCACAGCTGTTCCGTGAGGTCATCGCCGAGTACGAGCAGCAGTTCCTCGACGACAACGCCGACCGGCTGGCCGAGTTCGAGGCTTCGGGCAGCTAGGTCACGGGCCGCGCTGCGGCCGGGCGGAGGTGGAAAGGCGGGATGGCGATGACGAGGGATGGTGCGCGAGCCGATGGATAGACGGGTGATTCTGGCCGTGGTGGCGGTCGTGGCGGTGGTGGCGGCCGGGTTGGGCTGGGTTGCGGGACAGCAGATCCGGTCGCCGGGCGAGATCGCCGCCTCGGCCGAGCCGCCCGAGCCGTCGCTGATCACGGTGCCGATCGAGATGCGGACGCTGTCCCAGTCGGTCGTCGTCCGGGGGACGATCACCCCCAGCGACGAGACCGAGCTGATCGTCGCCTCCACCGAGGGCGAGTCGGTCATCACCGGCCTTCCCCGTCAGACCGGGGACCTCATCGAGGAGGGCGACGTCCTCATCGAGGTCGCAGGTCGGCCGATCATCGCCCTCGAGGGCGAGCTCCCGGCCTTCCGGAACCTGATCCCCGGCTTGGAGGGCCCCGACGTCGAGCAACTCGAAGAGGCGCTGGTCCGGTTGGGGTACGACCCGGGAACGGTCGACGAGAGCTACACGGCCACCACGGCGGCGGCGGTGGCCGCCCTCTACCGGGACCGGGGCTACCAGGCTCCCTCGTCGGACGATGGCGAGGCGGCCCTCGACGCCGCCGAGGACGCGGTCGACGCGCAGGAGGCGGTCGTCGACGGCGCCGTCGATGCCCTCGAGGCGGCCGAGGGCGACGTGTCCGACACCGAGCGGGCCCGCCTCGACCTGACGGTCCGGGAGGCCGAGGTGGCTCTGGAGGCGGCCCAGGCCGAGGCCGACCGGGCCAACGCCGAGGCCGCCGCCGCCATCACCGACGCTCGCCGGGCTCGGGACGACGCGGCCACCGCCGCCACGACGGCGTCGAATCGCCTCACCGAGGCCCGCAACGGCACCCACCCCGACACCGGCGCCCCGGCGACCGCCGAGGAGGTGGCCGCCCTGGAGCGGGAGAACGACGAGGCGGCCGCCGCGCTGGCCGCCGCCGAGCGGGCCCTGGCCGACGCCATCGCCGCCGAGCCGTTGATCGCCGACCAGCAGACGGTGGCGGTCCAGGCGGCCCAGCTTGCTCTCGACGAGGCCCGGGCGTCCCGCAATGAGCGTCTCAACCCGCCCGACGTGGCCGAGCTGCGGGACGACGTGGCCGACGCCCGACGGTCCCTGGCGGAGGCCCAGGAGGAGCTGGCCGAGGCCCAGGGCCGGGTCGGGGCGTGGATCCCCGAGGTCGAGGTCGAGTTCTTCACCACGCTGCCCCGTCAGGTGGCGTCGCTCGTGGTCGAGGTCGGTGAGGAGCCGACCGGGGTGGCCATGACGATCTCCGGAGCGGAGACGATCGTCGACTCCGGGGTGGCGGCGGCCGACCGGGCCCTCATCGAGGAGGGGGCGGAGGCCATGATGGAAGACGCCCAGCTCGGCCTGGCGATCCCGGCGGTGGTGACCTTCGTCGCCGACCAGGCCGGCGGCGGGGACCTCTCCTCCGACCGGTACCGGATGCGGCTGGAGCCGACCGAGGAGGTTCCCGAGGACGCCATCGGGGTCAACCTCCGGATCGAGATCCCGATCACCAGCAGCGGCGGGGACGTGTTGGCCGTGCCGTTGTCGGCGTTGTCGGCCGGTCCGGACGGGACGGCCCGGGTCGAGGTCGAGCTGGCCGACGGCACCACCCGGTTCGTCGAGGTGGCGACCGGGCTCCGGGCCGAGGGCTTCGTGGAGATCGACCCGATCGACTTCGAGCTCGACGAGGGCGACCGGGTCGTCGTCGGCCGCGACGTGTCGCTGCCCGGCGGCGGTGACAGCACCGACGACGACGGCGACGACAGCCAGGACGACCGTGACGAGGACGGCTCATGACGCCCGTCGTCGCTCTCGACGGGGTCGGCCGGACCTTTCCCGGCCCGCCCCCGGTGACGGCCCTCAGCGGCGCCTATCTCGTCGTCGAGCGGGGGACCTACCTCGCCCTGGTCGGCCCGTCGGGGTCGGGCAAGTCGACCCTGCTCCACCTGCTGGGCCTGCTCGACCGACCGACCGACGGTACGTACTACCTCAACGGGATCGACACGACGTCGTTGACCGAGCCGGAACGGGCCGGGCTTCGGGCGTCCCAGATCGGGTTCGTGTTCCAGTCGTTCCACCTCCTGTCGCAGCGGAGCGCGGTCGAGAACGTGATGCTGGCCGACGTCTACCGCCGGGGTGGACGGACCGACCGTCGGGCCCGGGCGGTGGCCGCCCTGGAAGGGGTCGGCCTCGGCCACCGGCTCGCCGCCAGCCCCACGACGCTCTCGGGCGGCGAGCGGCAGCGGGTGGCGATCGCCCGGGCGTTGGTGTCGGGGCCGAGCCTGGTGTTGGCCGACGAGCCGACCGGCAACCTCGACACCACGACCGGTCATCAGATCCTCGAGCTGTTCGAACGGCTCCATGCCGAGGGGATGACCATCATCGTCATCACCCACGACGACTCGGTGGCGGCCCGGGCGCAACGGGTGGCCACGATCCGGGACGGGCAGCTGACCGACGGCCACCTCGCCGGACGGTCGACCGGGGTGGTCTCGTGAGCGACCCGATCCTCGAGTACGAGACGACGGTGCAGGCACCCGATCCGGCGGCCGACCCCCCGACCTCGACGTTCTCCTTCGTCGACCTGATCAGCGAGATGACGGCGGCCCTCACCGCCCGGCCGGCCCGGACCCTGCTCACCGCGCTGGGCACCGTCCTCGGGGTGGCCGCCCTCGTCGCCACGCTCGGCCTGGCCAAGACGGCCGGCAACCAGATCGTGTCCCGGTTCGATGAGCTGGAGGCGACCGAGGTGACCGTCGAGCCCGCCAACCAGAACGGTGGCCCCGGCGCCGGGCAGGGCCGGCAGGTCAGCTTCATCCCCTGGGACGCCGAGAGTCGGCTGGTCCGACTGAACGGGGTGGTGGCGGCGGGGACGAAGTCGTCGGTCGACCTCGGCGGCGCCCTCGCCACCTCGGTGCCGGTGATCGATCCGACCGGGCAGACCGAGTTTCAGATCCCGATGGTGGCGGCCAGCCCGGGCCTGTTCGAGGCCACCCGGGCCCGGCTCCTCACGGGCCGCTTCTTCGACGAGGGCCACCTCGAGCGGTCCGATCCGGTGGCGGTGCTGGGCCCGGCCGCCGCCGAACGGCTCAACATCGTCCGGGTCGACAACACCCCGACGATCTTCGTCGGCGACGAGCCGCTGGCCGTCGTCGGGATCCTGGCCGACACCGCCCGGCAGCCGGAGCTGCTGAGCGCCATCATCGTCCCCCAGACCCTGGCTCGGGACCGGTTCGGGCTGGAGGGGATCGAGGAGGTCCAGATCGAGGTCGACGTCGGAGCCGCCGAACTGATCGCCGACCAGGCTCCGGTTGCCCTGGCGCCCAACACCCCGGAGCGGCTTCGGGTGACGACGCCCCCGTCGCCGACCCGGGTCCGGTCGAGCGTCGAGTCCGACGTCAACTCGTTGTTCCTGGTTCTGGGCGGCGTCTCGCTGCTGGTCGGGGCGATCGGCATCGCCAACGTGACCCTGGTCTCGGTCCTGGAGCGGACCGGAGAGATCGGTCTCCGCCGGGCCCTTGGCGCCCGGCGGAGCCATATCGCCGTGCAGTTCCTCAGCGAGTCGGTGGCGCTGGGGGCCTTCGCCGGCCTGATCGGAGCCAGCGTCGGGATCCTGACGGTGGTGGCGGTGTCGGCGAGCCGGGAGTGGACGCCGGTCCTCGATCCGTGGCTGCCGTTCGCCGCCCCCGTTCTCGGGGCGGTCATCGGTCTCCTGGCCGGGACCTACCCGGCGTGGAAGGCGGCCAACACCGAGCCGATCACCGCGCTGCGGGGAGCCGGGTAGCGGTCGCTGGCGACGCTCGTCAGTCCCGGAAGTTCTCGTACTGGAGAGGAAGCTCGAAGTCGGCTTCCTTGAGGGCGGCGATCACCGCCTGGAGGTCGTCGCGCTTCTTGCCCGACACCCGGATCTGTTCCCCCTGGGTCTGGGACTGGACGCCCTTGAGCTTCAGCCCCTTGATGTGGGTGTTGATCTCCTTGGCCTTGTCGGACGGGATCCCGGCCTTCAGCGACGCCACCAGCCGGGCCCGGCCGCCGGCCGCGTCCTGCACGTCGCCGAAGTCGACCGCCTTGAGGGAGAGGCCCCGCTTGATCAGCTTCTCCTCGACGACCTGACGGAACGCGTTGATCCGATCGTCGCTGGCCGACTCCAGCGTCATCGTCATGGCCTTGTCGTCGAGGGCGATCGTCGAGTTCGTGTCCTTGAAGTCGAACCGGTTGCCGACTTCCCGGCTGGCCTGGTCGACCGCGTTGCGGACCTCTTGCATGTCGATCTCGGAGACCACGTCGAAACTGGGCATGGCCCAACGCTAGCGAGAATCGAAACCCCTCGTGATCCGGGAACCGGAGGCGATACGATCAAGCAGCCAAGGGTCGGTGCCCGAGTGGCCAAAGGGAGCGGACTGTAAATCCGCCGGCTTCGCCTACGTAGGTTCGAATCCTACCCGGCCCACGTTTGAACGCCGGAGGCGTTCGATGCTGAGTTCCGCCACGCTCGGGCGGAGCTCGGGACCAGGTTGCGACCGGTTCCTCGACGGTGGACTCGCCGGGCATCGGGGGACGGGGGCACACTGGCGGGGGTGGACGGGCTTCTCGCTGAGGTCGACGATGTGCTGGCGGAGGTGGCCGCCCGAGCGCCGCAGGCCAACGACGCCCGCCGGCCCGACGAGGCCCTGTTCGCCGATCTCGGGGCCCGCGGCCTGCTCCGTCTCCTCGTGCCGACATCGGCCGGTGGGCGGGGGATCGGCCCCACCGAGCTGTTCGACGTGGTCGAGCTGGTGGCCGCCGTCGACGGATCGACGGCGTGGACGGTGATGACCTGCAACGAGGAGGCCGGCATCGTCAGCGCCTACCTCGATCCGGACCACGTCGCCGCCTTCTACGGAGAGCACCCGGCGGCGGTGGTGGCCGGCTCCGGGGTGCCCAAGGGGCGGGCCTGGCCGATGGGGGACCGATGGGCCATCTCCGGCCGGTGGGACTTCATCAGCGGCTGCACCGCCGCCGATCACCTGATCCTGGCGGCCCTGGTCGACGAGGGCGGGCAGCGCCGGCTGTGTTTCGCCCTGGTGTCGGTGGACGAGGCGACGATCGAGGACACGTGGCACACCGTCGGCCTCCGGGGCACCGGGAGCCACGACGTGGTGGTCGACACGGTCCTGCCCGCCGAGCGGGTCGGGATCGTGGCCCCGCTGGCCATGCCCCATCCGGCGGAGCCGTACTACCGCTTGCCGGCCGGGCTCCGGTTCCCGTTCCCCAAGGTCGCGGTGGCGTCGGGGATCGCCCGGGCCGCCATCGCCGAGTTCGAGGACCTGGCCGCCGGGAAGCGGCCGCTGTTCCACCGGTCGGAGCTTCGCAACCGGCCGACGGCGCAGCAGGCGATCGCCACCGCCGAGGCGTCCCGGGCCTCGGGGGTGGCCTGGGTCCGGGCGGAGCTGGCCGAGATCGAGGCGGTGGTGGCAGACGGCGGCCCGATCGACGACGAGCGCCACGCCCGTCTCCGTCTCGCCTGCTCCCATTCGGTGGCCTCGTCGATCGCCGCCGTCGAGGTCGTCTGTGCCGAGGCGGGGAGCACCGCCAACGCCGCGGGCTCGCCCCTGCCCGGCCTCCTGGCCGACGTCCGGGCGGTTGCCGGCCACTTCACCGTCGCCCCCCATCAGATGATGACGGCCGGTCGGGTGCTGCTCGGCCTACCGTCCGACGACCCCAACTTCTGACGGCCCGGCCCGGCCTGGTGATCGGGTGGCCGCTATCGGGTGTCGACCCCGGTGGCCGGTGGGCCCTCGGTCGGGCCGAGCATGCGTTGGAGCACGGCGACGTCGTGCCACCGGCCGAACTTGCGGGCCACCTGCCGCTCCACGCCGACGAGGGTGAACCCGTGGCGCTCGTGGAGGGCGACGCTGGCCGGCTGAGGGCCGACGATCCGGGCGAACATGGTGTGGAAGCCGTGCCGCTCGGCGGCGTCGACCAGCGAGCCGAGGAGTGCCGAGCCGAGACCCCGGCCGTGGTAGGACCGGGCGATGTAGATCGAGTCCTCGACCGAGGTGCGGTAGCCGGGCCGGTCACGGTAGAAGCTGAGGCTGGCGAAGCCGACCACCTCGGCTGCCAGCTCGGCGACGAGGACGACGAGCCCTCCCGATCGGGCCTCGAGGTACGCCAGCTGCTCGTCGAGGGTGCGGGGGACCAGGTCCAGCGTGTGGGTCGAGCCCTCGACCTCGGCGTTGTAGATCGCCCGGATGGCCTCGGCGTCGGACGATCTCGCCGGCCGGATCAACATCCGATCACCTGTATCGGTTCCGTTCACGTCATGTTACCGTTCGATGTCGTGCAGTCGTGGACCTGGCCCGTCAAGCTGGCAGCCGCCGTCGTCGCCTTCGCGATCGGCTTCGTGGCGTTCATCGTGATCGTGCCCGGTGACGACGGCTCGGTCGTCACCAGCGACGGTCGAGCAGCGCTGACCGCGGCCGACGGCGAGCCGACGCCCCTGGTGGACGACGGCGGAGCCACCGCGCCCGATGCCGGCCTCCCGACGTCGGGCGAGCAGGCGACGGTCGAGGGGGCCTCGTCCGCTGGGCCGGACGGTATCCCGTCGACCGGCGAGGGCGACGCCACCGGCGGCGACGAGCAGGCACCGAGCGCGGACGGTCCCGCTGGCGACGCCCCGGCCGCCGACGATGACGGGGCGTCGACCACTCCCGCCGACCCGGCCCCGTCGGTCGATCCGGGTTCGTCGCTGTCGGTCTTCGAGCCGATCCGCAACACCCGGCCCGAGTTCACCCGGTACGCCGACGTGCCCTCCGAGCAGCTCGACATCGGGGCCCTGACCGAGGTGGCCGAGCGGCCCGACAACGGCTCGGTCGGCGACGGCCAGTTCCGCCTGGCCTGCGAGTACTCCCACTTCGCCTACGACGATCCGATCGTGTTCCCCGGTGAGCCGGGGGCGTCGCATCTCCACATGTTCTTCGGCAACACCGAGACCGATGCCTATTCGACGACCGAGTCGCTGGTCGACTCCGGCGGCGGCACGTGCAACGGGTTCGAGCTGAACCGCTCGGGCTACTGGGTGCCGGCCCTGATCGACGGCGCCGGCAACGCCGTGGTGCCCGACACGATCATCCTCTACTACAAGACCAAGCAGCCCGACCGGGTCCAGGCCATGCCCCAGGGGCTCCGGATGGTGGCCGGCAACACGACGGCCGAGACCTTCACCGCCAGCTCGGAGCTGGCGTGGTCGTGCGGGGCCAACGGCCACGGCTACAACTACACCAACCGGATCCCCGACTGCGGGGGCGACATCATCAACGCGTCGATCGTGTTCCCCAACTGCTGGGACGGGCAGAACCTCGACGCCGCCGACCACATCAGCCACATGGCGTACGTTCCCGAGGAACGGTCGTGCCCGGCGTCGCACCCGGTGCGGTTGCCCCAGATCAGCATCCTGCTGTACTTCCCCGGCACCGACTCGATCGACGGATGGCACCTCTCGTCGGACCTGGGCTCCGGGTTCAACACCGGCCCGGGGGCGACGCTCCACGCCGACTGGTTCGGGGCGTGGAACGACGACGCCATGAACCTCTGGATCGACGGCTGCATGCGGGCGGCCCGCAACTGCTCGTTCGGCCAGACCGGCACCGCCCGCCAGTTCGCCGCCCTCAACCCGCTCCAGATCTACGAAGGGCCCAACTTCCTGACCCTGCCGGCCGGCAGCTACACCGGCCCCTGACCGCCGCCGCCGAATCGGGAAACCGTGTTGGGGCCACGGTCCGGCCGTGGCAGACTTCGATACTGCACCTCGACGGTGGCTGGCTTCGAGCCGCCGCTCGTCCGTGAGTGAGCCAGCCTCCTTAGCTCAGTCGGCAGAGCGTTTCCATGGTAAGGAAAAGGTCGAGAGTTCGATTCTCTCAGGAGGCTCCACCAAAGCCCTCGTCAAAGGGCGAGTCTTCCAGGCGGGGCATGGTCGAGGACTCGGGACAGCGCAGTTGCTAACCCGAACGCGAACCACCGACCCCTGCCTGGGGCGGCCGAGCGTTCTGGTAGGCGCTGCGCACTACACCCTGGCCACGTTGTTGAACACGCTGACCGACCGAGACTCCCGAGTTGCACAGGCCTCGGAGGGAGGCGCACCGACACCGATCGCCTTCTCGGTACGGTCCCTCAAGCCGGCAAGGACCTGACGGCGCAAGGAGCCGGCCATCAGCGCGCAGAACCTTTGGAATCGACAGTTCGGCTCGGCCAGCAAGGCGCCCTTCCCAGGGAATTTCTACCGTGGTAGGACTGAAATCGTGGCTGTCACGAAATGGTCGGTGAGTGTTGACGAAGACCTCGCCTCGCGCGTCGAGGCGCGCGTCGGTGATCGAGGTCTGAGTGGTTTCGTTGCACGAGCGGTCGCCCACGAACTCGAACGCGATCTACTCGACGAGTATCTCACCGAACTCGACGACGAATTCGGTGAGGTCCCGTCTGGGGTTGTCGAACAGATCGACACCGCGTGGCCGTCCTAGTCCTCGACAGCGAGGCAGTCTCAGCACTCGCCCGTCCGAAGCAAAGTGTCGAGCGCCATCAACTCGTCAGAGCGGCCATGCGACGCGCCCACATCCGCAACGTCCCGGTTAGGCAAGGCGCCAAACCGGGTGACGGTCCGCCGCGGCGATGGGCGATCGGGGCGGTCGAGGGTCAGACGTCGGTTGCCGATGGAGCTGACCGGTCGATCGCCTGCCCCTCGTCGACCTGTCGGGCCACGTACTCCGACGGGGTGCACCCGGTCCAGCGACGGAAGGCCCGACGGAACGACGAGGCGTCGTGGAAACCGAGGGAGGAGGCGATGGCCTCGACGGTCAGACCGTCGACGACGAGCATCTGGGCGGCGATGTCGGTGTTGACCTCCCGCGTGAGCTGGCTGAGGCTGGTGCCCTCCTCGCTCAGCCGTCGCTGGAGCGTTCTAGGGCTGATGGCCAACTCGGTGGCGATCTCGGCAGTGCTCGGCATGCCATGGGGAGCCAGCCTGGTCAGCAGGTCCCGTACCTTGGAGCGGAGCTTGCCGGAGTTGGCCAGACCCGCGATGTAGTCGCGGGCCAGACGGTCGGCCACCAGGGCCATCTCCCGCGAGCGGGACGGCAGCGGCCGGCGGGCGTCGTCGAGTGAGAACTCGAGCCGATAGTCCGCCGCCCCGAGGATGACCGGACACCGAAAGAACCGCTCCAGCATCGTCGGGTCGTCGGTGGCCGGGCGGGTGCTGTGCACGGTGAGCGGTCCGAACGTCGGCCCCAGGAGGTCCCGGCCTCCGAGCACGATCGATCCCATGATCGCCTCGACCGCTTCGGGACATGGTGCCATCGTCGGCGCGAACCGGTCGATCCAGACGATGCGGTCGCCTCGACGAAGGAGCTCGATCGGTTCAGACGGCATGATGACAAGCGACTGGTAGCGAGCGATCCGCTCGAGCGCCTCCTCCCAGGTGTCGCTCGTGACGATCCCCATGCTGAGCCCGGCGAAGGTCGACGGCCGGGTCAGTCGGGCCACCCTGAGGTGGAAGGACGGGTCTTGCGTGGCCTCGATGGCGAGCCGCCACAACGCGGTCGTCTGGGCCAGCGACAACCGACCACCGGGATCGGAGAAGACCGCGGGATCGATCCCGGCCCGGATGGCCAGGTCCTCGCCGTCGTGGCCGTGCATGTCGAGCGCTCGCACGACGGTGGCCGTCCAGGCGGCCAGGACCGTTGGCGCCCCACGCTCTGGCACAACCCCCACAAGGGTGATGGTAGTGGCGTCGCCGGTCCCGGTGTTGGCGGACACCGTCCTGGGACCGCCCCGACCGGCCTTGCTACAAGATCGAGGTACGGAGAGCGACGACCTCGAAGGAGACGCTGAACACCATGCGATACACGACGACGATTCGACGGAACCGGGCGCTTGGCGGCCTGCTCGCCCTGCTCCTGGTCATCACCTCGTTCCTGACGGCCGGGCCGGCTGGAGCTTCGGACAACCCCGGGTACGCCTCCTGGCAGGTCACCTCGAACATCAAGCTCGTCGACCGCGACACCTGGTCAGCGGACGAGGTCTGTCGTCAGCGTCACGTTCGGCGACATCGGACCCTCGCTGGTCGCAGCGGGTCGCCCTCGTTCAGGATGGAGTGCGACGGTGAGGTAAGCATCCACTGGGGTTGGGACCTCACCGCCAACCGCGACGGCTCGGTGGACATCGACCTCTGGGTGCAGTCCTCAGGCGGGTGCTCGCTCTTCGGGTGCGACTGGGATGGGCTGGTCGAGGTCACGAGGTTCCGGGTTGGCAATGTCGAGCAGGGCGAGACGGTCAACACCAGGACCTGGCGGCGGACGACCAGCGGTCACCGGGCCCAGATCCAGTTCGAGGTCAAGGTCTTCGATGTCTAGCCGGCGTTTCGGCGCACGACCGGAACACCGGCCTGGTCGGACCGCTCGGCAACGCGCGACGAACTGGCGGCCCGGGGTTGACGTCGACGTCGTGTCCGCAGCTTCTCGAGACCCCGAGATCGAGCGGACTCCCAGACGTGTGATCGCAATGAGGGGGTAGCAATGGCGGGGTTCGCGGTCGCCGGGTTGGGCGAGCTGGACGCTGTGACGTTGGCGTTCACCATTGGATGGGTGCTGTTCATCGTCCTCCTCATCGTCGGGGACTTCATCGGAAGGTGGGATCGTCGGCGCCTGTTCCAGGAGATGGCCGACGAACACGGCTGGAGTTACTCCCCTCGGCTGACCCGTCGGGAACGGCGATCCCTGCACTTTGCCCGCGGGCTTCGAGCACGTTCGAGCACGTCCCATGCCCTGCGCGGCGAATGGAGGGGGCGACCGATGTTGGTCTTCGGGGCAGCGGACGGCTCGAGTGAGACGACACTGGACATTCCCGACATGACCTACGTCGTCATCGAGTTGACGGTGCCCTACCCCCTTCCTCGGATATCGATCGGCCCTCGGCCGACTCGTACGGTCGGTGATCGTCTCCGGAACCGATTGCGGCAGGCGGGAATGCGCCTGGACCGGTCGATCACGTTTGATTCGGCGGCCTTCACCGACGCCTACGAGGTCCGCTGCGACAACGAACATCTGGCCCGGCAGCTCTGCGGTCCCGAGCTGATCGACTACCTGCTGCACGAGCAGGCCGCCTGGTTCGACATCAAGGGACGCCAGCTGGTGCTGTCGACCGTGGAAGGTGTCCGGCCCTCCGTCATCCGCGCTCAGCTCGAACAGGCCCACGAGTTGATCGAGCGTCTGTCGATTGATGCCCTCCCCGCCAAACGCTCGGTGTGATGATCGGGAAGGTTGTCTCCGGCAGGATGCGGCGCTACCGGGTCGACGAGCACTTGGTCGTCACCGACAGCGGCAAGCGCCGGCGGGCAGATGATGATGCCGAGCGCTGCAATCGTGCCGCAGTGGTGCGGTCAATCGGAGTCCTGGAGGCAGGACTCGAAGCTGCGCCCTCCCGGACTACAGCCGGGAGGGCGCAGGTCAATCACTCTCGAATGCTCCGACCCCGGCGACGCTGGCGCTGGGCGAGCTGTGGTGTGGTCAGGGCCTCGGCGCTGCGGGCCGGGTGTCGCCGACGAAGTCGACCGCCGACGCCAGCTCGGGGCCGACCTCGGAGCACGAGACGAGTCCGAAGACGGTGCCACCAGTGTCGAGCGTGGCGTCGGTCCCGGCCGCCCAGCGCTCCTCGGTCACGACCGGATCCTCGTCTTCGGTGGCGCCGATGGCTTCGAGTGCGACGAGGTAGTCGGTGCCGTCGTCGGTCTCCGGACCGAGGGCGACGGCGGTGAAGACCAGGGTCGAGTCGCCACGGAGCCAGACGCCGGAGAGGTCACCGTTGACGGTGTCGTCGTCGAGGGCGATCTGGTCGCCGTCGCCGAGGCCCTCGACCCAGCAGCTGAAGTCGGTCACGACGGGGAACGGGGGCCGGTTCTCACCCGCCAGGTCGAGCGCTGGGTCGATCCGGTCGGCGACGTCGGAGCACTCAACGACGATCAGATCGCCATCGGGTGTGCCCATTCCGTCCTCGGTCACCGTCCAGATCTCTTCGGTGACGATCGGCGCACCGTCCTCAGCAGACCCGATGGTTTGGAGAGCGACGCGGACGTCCAAGGGCAGATCTGTCGAGTCGCCGAGGCGTACGCCCGCTACCAGTTGGATGGAGTCGCCGCGCAGGTACACGCCGGTGAAGCGGTCGTCGTCGGTGCCCTCGAACTCCAACGCCATAGCGTCACGGTCGCCGACCAGGCAGGCGGGCCCAGCCGACACCGAATCCGACTCGGGCAGGTCATCCAGGCTGGGCAGGCCGATCTCGGCGATGAGCGCCTCGAGTTCGGCGACCTTGTCGGGGATGTCGTCGCAGCTCACAGCATCCAGGAAATCGTCGGTGAGGAAGATGCCTCGCGTCTCGAGGCTCCAGAACTGATCGAACACGACCCCGGAGGCCTTCTCGTCGGGGCTCCAGGCCGCGATCCGCCAGTCGGTCCCCTCGCCGGTCGCCTCGCCTACGAGGGTCCGGGCGATGCCGAGGTGGGTGATTGCGCCGGTGAAAGCCGTCGGGGAGCTGAAGGTGACAACCATCGCGCTGTCGCCGTTGGCGAAACAGGCGGGGCCCGGTTCGTCGCCCGGGGTGGCAGTCTCCGCCGGTGCGTCCGTCGGAGTGTTTGCGGCCGGGGTGTCGGTTTCGCTGGGAACCGCCACCTCGCCGGTGGACGCTGCCTCTGATGTCGCGGACTCCTCGGCCTCGGTCGAGGAGTCGCCGTTGCGGGTGATGGCGATCACGCTGGCGATAGCGGCGATCGCGATGACCGCACTGGCAGCCAGGAACGGCAACCGGTTGCGGCGGAGTGGGGTGTTGGTCGTTGAGCTTCGCATGGTCCTGAGACGGATCACTTCGCCATCCGTTTGCATCGAATCCGCGACTTCTTCCGGATCAAGGGAATCACTCAGGTCAGCGACATCGTGTTCGGCTTCAACGCCGCTCACGAGCCCTTCGGCTGCTCCGCATCCATGCCAGCGAACCTGCACGGGCGCAGTGACATCTTGTCCCGATCCCGCCTGCGCCGACTAAGCCGAGAAGGGACGCGGCCCGCACGTTGCCGTCGAGGATCAGCAGGCTGTAGCTGGCCATGGTCGGCAGCTGTTGAGGCAACAACACCCACGTGATCCGCTGGGCTCGACTGGTGCCGGTCGCCGACGCCGCCTCCCATGCCTTCATGTCGGCCGCCTCGAAGATGTCGGCGAACAAGCGACCGACGCCAGCAGCGGTACCCACGATGATCGCCATGGTGCCGGCCAGCGGCCCCAGGCCGACGGCCGAGACGAACAGCAGCGCCCACATCAGCTCGGGAATGGCCCGGACGATGTTCACCGCGAAGCGAACAGGCTGGCGGATCCACAGCTCGGGGGTGACGTTGCGGGCGGCCAGGAGGGCGAGGGGCAAGGAGAGCAGGCAGCCGAAGAACGTGCCGGTGAAGGCGATGCCGAGGGTCTCCCACATCAGTCGAACCGCGGTCCCCAGTTCCGACCAGTCGGGCGGGAACATACGCCCGATGAAGACTTCCTGGGGTGGTACTCAACCGGGAGGACCCTGCACCGCTCCACGCACAGCTCTACGACGCCATCCTCGACCTCATCGAAGGGGCGGAGTTCACGCCGGGGGAACGACTCCCGACGGAGATCGAGTTCGCCGGTCGCTTCGGGGTCAATCGCCTGACCGTTCGTCACGCTCTCGGGGAGTTGGCTCGAACCGGCCACGTCGTGGCTCGCCAGGGTGTCGGTACCTTCGTCGCCGAGCCGCCGAGAACGATCGAAGTCGAGATGGCAGCGGGAAGCTGGGACTCGCTCCGCGACCGGTTCATTGCCGACCCGTCGACGGCCGAGTGGTCCATCGCCGAGACCCTCCTGGCTGTCGGCGAGACGGAGGCACCACGGGAGGCGGCCGAGCATCTCGGCCCCGGGCCGTTGACCTGGATCGAGACGTTGGTCTCCATCGACGGGGAGCTGATGGCGCACAACCAGCACTGGACTCGAACCGCCATTCCCCTCGACGAGATCGAAACACTGGCCCGAGACGGCCTCGGCCGCGGATTCATGCACACCGTCGTCGGCGCCGAGACGTACTACACATGGCGAGCCTTCGAAGCCGCAGCGGCGACCCGCCGTATCGCCGAGCAACTCTCGGTCCCGCTCGGCTCACCAGTCCTCGTTCGGACGGGCCTCAACAGCGATGCCGCCGGGCACCCGATGCTCTACGTCCGCCGAGCTATTCCCGCCGGTCGAATGCGCTTGCTCGTTCGTGCCGATCCAACCCCGACCTGAAGTCGCTCCCTCGCCAGCGCCCTGTGTCGATCGAGGTTGTGCGGATGCTCACGTCGATCCCTGCGCCGTGGAACCTCCGCCCGATCCGCCGGACGATTGGGGTCGGGTCTCCTTACCCAGCCGTCACTGCATCGAAGGCCCGAGCGACCGGCTTTGCCCGCGTCCGGGCCGGGCCGCCGCTACGCGGCGTGGTCGCCACTCATCGCTTCGCAGCTGAGCTACCGAGCACGCCGACGCCGACCGCTCCGATCGCAATGCCCCACCCCACATCGACGACATCGGCGAGCATGAGGAGGGCGGCGAGCACGCTGATCGTCAACCCCACGGCGACGAAGGCCTTACGTCTCACGGTCGAGACACTACCCGCCAAGGGGACAGGGACAGGGCCTGCGATCAGCGCGCCGGTACCGACGATGTCGAGTGAGCGTGGCACTCGGTACCACCTGTCGGCTGGGTCGTCGACCTGGCCCGACCCCCGGAGAGCAGACCAATGGTGCGGTCAGCCGGCCGCGTCGGATCCTCGCTGCTTCTGGCCGGTCGCTCCGAGCGAGCGATGGAACGTTGCGCTGGGTCGCCCCGATACCGGATCGACGTCGACGGTTGCGTCGACTCGGAAGACCTCGGCGATCAACTCGCTGGAGATGGTCGACGTCGGCGTTCCGTCGGCGACGATTCGGCCCTCGTCGAGGACCAGGATGCGGTCGGCGAATCGTGCGGCCTGGTTCAGGTCATGGAGCACCATGGCGATGGTGATTCGGCGCGAGCGGTTCAGCTCGGCGATGAGGTCCAGTGTTTCGAGCTGGTGGGCGATGTCCAGGAAGGTGGTCGGCTCGTCCAGCAGGAGTGTGTCCGGTTCCTGGACAAGGGCCAGAGCCAGCCAGGCCCGCTGACGCTCACCGCCAGAGAGGGAGGCAACGGTTCGTGTGGCCAGATCCTCAAGCGCGGTGTCGGCCAGCGCCCGCCGGATCGCATCGCTGTCGGATTGCCGGAGCATGCCGAGCAGTCCGGTGTGGGGGTACCGGCCCTGCTCGACGAGCTGCCGGACAGTGAAGCCCGTCGGCGCCTCCGCGGTCTGGCTCAGGATGCCGAGCGCTCTGCCGACTTCTCGCGGCCGCAGCGTGTGGATGTCGATGCCGTCGAGGAGGACTCGGCCGGATGTCACGGGCGTCAGGCGACCGAGCGCCCGGAGGAGCGTCGACTTGCCAGCGCCGTTTGGTCCGATGATCGCGGTCACCGTGCCGGGCGCCAAGTCGACGTCGAGCTCTCCGATCAGACGTTTGTCGCCGGCGCTCACGGTGATCGCCCGACCGGACAGGCGCGAGGGGTCGGTGGGGTCGGTCATGGTCGGCGGGCGATCCGGATGAAGGCGACCCCGCCGAGGACGGCGGTGAATACGCCGACCGGGAGTCGTCGTGTCCCGAGGCTGGAGTCGGCCAGGCCCGGAATCCAACCGATGGTGAACACGCGGGCGGTGATGTCGGCGACGATGAGCAGCGTCGCGCCCACCAGCGCGCTGCTGGGAACGAGCTGGCGGGCGTCGGCTCCGCCGAACCGGCGGGCGATATGTGGGGCGATCAAGCCGATGAAGGCGATGGCGCCGACGGCGGCGACGGCGCTCCCGGCCAGGGCGCAGCTCGCTCCGAGGATCAGCGCAGCCAGCGTGCGAGGCCGAGCGCCGAGGGCGATCACGTGGGAGGGGCCGAGCGCCGAGAGGTTGCAGGCCGGGATGGCCAGGGCGGTCAGCGGCAGCGCGAGGAGGAGACCGACGCCGAGCCGCCGCGCCTCCGGCCAGCCGCGCGACTCCAGCGTGCCGATCAGCCAGCGGACGATGGTGTCCGGGTTGCCGCCCCCGATGACCAGGACCAGCGACGTCGACGCTCCGACCACGGCCGACACCACGACGCCGACGACCGCCAATCGCCGTGGGTCGGTGCTCAGCGACGTCCAGCCGATCGCCACCACGACGGTCGAGGCCACCAGGGCGCCGGCGATGGCCGAGGCCGAGACCGTAGTCGGTCCGAGCCCAGCGGTCACGGTCACGACGGCGCCGAGCACGCCGCCGGCCGTCACCCCGGTGAGATCCGGTGACCCGAGCGCGTTGCGCACCAGCATTTGGAGCATCGCCCCCGAGGCACCCAGCATCGCCCCCGCACCGACGCCGAGGACGGTCCGAGGCAAGCGGACGTCCCAGATGGCGATCTCATGCGCTCGACTGCGAGGGGCGCCGCGTAGTGCGTCGGCGATCTCGGCCGGGTCGATCCACGTCGAGCCGAGGCCTATCGAGCCGATGACCCCGAGGACGAGCACCACGACCCAGGTGCGGCGCCTCATCATGTGCTCGGCGTCCGGTAGTGGGCGATGACGAGGATGATCGTCGGTGCGCCGACGGCGACCGTCCACAACCCGACCGGGGTCTCGTGGGGGAAGACCACCAGGCGCGCCGCAGCGTCGGCGACGACGACGACGGCCGCGCCGATCAGGGCGCTCAGGGCCGCAACGGAACCGAACGACGAACGACCGGAGGCCCCCCTCGCCACATGGGGCGAGGCCAGCGCGACGAACCCGATCGGTCCCGCGATGGCGACGACGGGAGCCACCCAGGCCGCAGCGAGGCCGAGCAGTAGGACCCGGGCCCGCACCACCCGCAGGCCGAGCGACTCGGCCGCGTCTTCGCCGAGACGGAGCACCTCGACGGGTCGTCGGGCCAGCACCGTGAGGGGGACCAGCGCCGCGCACCACACCGCCAGAAGCTCGACCGCTGGCCAGTCGACCGTCGAGAGGCTTCCGATCAGGTAGCGGAAGAGCCGGTTCACCGCCGAGCCCCCCGCGTAGCGCGACAGCGTGAGCAGGGCGATGATCCCGGCGCCGACCACCGCGTTGGCGGCCGAGCCGATGAGCACCACATCGACCGGATCCCGTCGACCTAGCGAGAGGGCGATGACCGCCGCCCCGCCGATGACGCCGCAGGCGAGGGCGACACCGGTGGCCACGAACGGCCCGGTCGCGGTGGCGACCGAGAGGGCGGCGACGCCGAACGATGCCGACGACGAGACCCCGAGCAGCTCGGGACCGGCCACGGGGTTCCGGAGCACGTCCTGCACGATCGTCCCGGCCACGCCGAGTGCGGCGCCGGCCCCGGCCGCCCCGAGCAGCCGGGGAAGCCGGAGTTGATGGACCACGAGGTCGGCGTTGGAGCCGGGCTCGCGGCCGCTCAGGACGTCGATCAGTTCGCCGAGTCGAAGCGACGGTGCGCCCCAGGCCAACGAGGCGAGGGCACCGGCGAGAAGTGCCAGCGACGCGCCAGCGACTACGACCGGAACGCGGTGCCTGACTAGGGCGTCCAGGTCGGCCAAGGCCCGGGATCGTCGAAGCCGGCATCCGGGAACGCGTTGAACGCATACAGCTCGGCGGCGTACCACAGCGCGGTCAGGCCGTTGCCGAAGGCTCCGTTCGACGAGTCGTCATAGAACCGACCGGCCTGCGTCGATGAGAGCTCCGACCACACCGGACCGTCGCGGTCCTCCACCGGCGTTGCACCCTCCCACGTCATCGAGACGAACACCTCGGGATCGGCTTCGAGCACGAACTCGGCGGCGAACTCACCGTCGGGCGAGCCGTACTCCGAGACCGGCTGATCGGGGAAGACACAACTGCCAGCCTCGATCTCCCGGATGAGCTGGCACATGGCGTTGGACTCCCACATCATCCAGTAGTAGTCGCCGGGGTCCGAGAAGCCGATCCCCACCCTGGTCTCGGCTGCACCGTCGGGAACACCGTCGGTGAGCTCCGACATCGCCGACTCGTAGCCGTCGAGGAACGCCTCCGCCTCGTCGGATTGGCCGAGCAGGACGCCGAGGTTCCGCAGCCCCTCAGCCAGCGTCTCGGTCGAGGTGATGTCGACGATCAGGACCGGGGCGATGGACTCGAGGGCAGCCTTGCGCTCCTCTTGACCGTCGCGCAGCACGAACAGGTCGGGTTCGAGTGCTGCCACCTCCTCGACCGAGTCCCGGTCGGCGATCAGCGGAACGTCGCTGGCGTCGTCGCCGTAGTACGCGGCCACGCCGGTCGCCGCAGGATCACGGTAGTCCGCGATGGGGAGGACCCCGAGGCTCGACATCATGTCGGTGCACAGCTCGTGGACACAGGCGACGCGTGTCGCCGGCGAGTCGAGCTCGATGACCGCTCCCGTCGCGTCGGTCACCGAGATCGAACCGGCCTCCGTCCCGTCGGCTTCGTCCGAAGAGTCCAAGCCGCACGCTGCGACCACCAAGGCCACCACTGCCACCAAGCCCACCAGGTACTGCAAGTTCGTGCTTCGCATGGCGAAGATCGTACCGGGAGCGAGAACTATTCTCATCGCCCCTCGGCGCTCAGGGTCCTGTCGCCCCAACCCGGAATGAGAACGATTATCATCACGGGATGACCGACGATCGCGTTCCCGTAACCGTGCTGACCGGCTTCCTTGGGGCTGGCAAGACGACGCTGTTGAATCACATCCTCACCGAGCAGCACGGCAAGCGCATCGCCGTGATCGAGAACGAGTTCGGCGAGGTCGGGATCGACGACGCCATCGTGCTCGACGCCGAAGAAGAGATCTTCGAGATGAACAACGGCTGCATCTGCTGCACCGTGCGAGGCGATCTGATCCGGATCCTCGGCAACCTGATGCGACGCAAGGACAAGTTCGATCAGATCCTCATCGAGACCACCGGGCTCGCCGACCCGGCGCCGGTGGCGCAGACGTTCTTCGTCGACGACGAGATGTCAGCTCAGCTGCGGCTCGACGCCATCGTCACCGTCGTCGACGCCAAGCACCTCATCCCTCACCTCGACGACGAGAAGCCGGAAGGGGTCGAGAACGAAGCGATCGAGCAGCTGGCGTTCGCCGATCGCGTGGTGCTCAACAAGATCGACCTGGCCGACGACGGTCAGCTCGAGGAGGTCGAAGCCCGGATCCGTGAGATCAACACGCTGGCGCCGATCATCCGTACCCAGCACGGAAAGGTCGACCTCGATGCGGTTCTCGAAGTCGGTGCGTTCTCGATCGACCGAGTGCTGGCCGACGAGCCCGAGTTCCTGGACCCCGATGCCGAGCACCAGCACGATCTCACGGTCACGTCGGTGGGTTTCGAGTTCGAGGGCGACCTCGACCTCGAGAAGCTGAACGGCTGGCTCGGCGATCTGCTGCGCACCAAGGGGACGGACATCTTCCGCTCCAAGGGCATCCTCTCCATCGCCGGGTGGGACGACCGCTACGTGTTCCAGGGCGTGCACATGCTCCTCGATGGCCAGGCCAACGGCACGTGGCGCGAGGGCGAGGTCCGCCGCAACCGCCTCGTGTTCATCGGGCGCAATCTCGATCGGGACGAGCTCGAAGCCAGCTTCCGGGCCTGCCTGGTATGACGGCCACGAGCACCGGGCCGATCGCCCAGTGGCGCCACGACATGGACGACTACGTCCACGTGCTCCAGGTCCACCCGGAGGGGGGCCGAGCCGTTGCCGGTTCCTTGGGTGGAGATGCCGCGCTCATCGACACCGGTGACGGCACGGCGGTCCAACTCGAACGTCACGAGATGGGCGTACTGAGTGCTGGATGGTCGTCCGACGGTGCCCACGTCGCCGTCGGGGGTCAGGACGGGGTCGTCCGGATCTACGATCACGCCGGCGAGGAACGGGGTGTCGTCGAGGTGTCGGCGTGGGTCACCGCCATGGCCTGGTCGCCCACTGCCTCCCTGCTGGCGATCGGAGCCGGGTCCCGGCTACTGATCACCGATCAGGATGGCGTCGAGCTCCACGATTTCGCCGACCAGCGCTCGACCGTGACGGCCGTCGCCTGGTCGGCCGACGGTTCGCGGGTCGGTGTCGCAGCCTACGGCGGCGTCGGCTGGCACGACGTGGTCGGCGAGCGAGCTGGCCGCCGCCGCCGATTCGACTGGAAGGGCTCACTGCTCTCGCTGGTCACATCGCCCGATGGCAGGTGGGCCTGCGCCGGCGCGCAGGACGCAACGGTTCAGATCTGGAAGCTCTGGAGCGCCAACGACCTGTCGATGTCCGGCTATCCGTCAAAGATCGAACGGATCAGCTTCCGCCACGACAGCCGCTGGTTGGCCGTGGCCTGCCTGGGCGAGCTGACCATCTGGGATTTCGGCGGGCGTGGTCCCGCCCGTACCACGCCGGCCGCCGCGTCGGGTCACGACAAGCACATCGAGGATGTGGCCTGGAGCCCATCCGGGTCGGCGATCGCCACCGGCGGAGGCGATGGCCGCACCATCGTGTGGGCTGCACCGACTCGTGCTGGGCGCGATCTATCGCCGGTGACCGAGCTCGAATCCGACTCCGAGACCAGCCGAGTCCGGTGGGTCGACGATCGGAGCCTTCTCGTGGGGCGGGCCGACGGCGCCATCGCCCGGCTCGCCCTCGGCTAGTCGCCCGAGCCGTTCTGGCGTCGTCCTCAGGCCGCGGCCGGCGCGGCGGTCGCCTGGGGGCGGGGCTGGGCTCGGGCGGGGTGGATCTCGGTGCCCTCCAGCGTGATGCGGTGCATCAGCCGCCGGTGGCCGTGGTAGTCGTTCAGCGCGTTGTGCTGGACCGCCCGGTTGTCCCACATGGCGAGGGAACCCGGCCGCCACGAGAACCGGGTGGTGACCTCGGGCCGGGAGCAGTGCTGGTAGAGCCACTCGAGGATCGGGGCCGACTCGGCGTCGGTCCAGCCGTGGAATCGCAGGGTGAACCCCAGGTTGACGTACAGCGCAGGTCGGCCCGAGAGCGGATGCTCGATCACCACCGGATGGACTGCGTCCTGGGTCGCCGCGCTCGGGTTGTTCTGGATGCCGGCGCCCTTGGCGCCGAACACGTGGCGGCTGGAGTGGTCGGCCCACAGCTGGAGCAGGGTGTCGCGCATCGCGTCGGACAGCAGTTCGTAGGCCGCGTACTGGCTGGCGAACATGGTGTCACCGCCGATCGGGGGGACCTCCCGGGCGTAGAGGATCGAGCCGAGCGCCGGAATCTGGTCGTAGGAGTGGTCGGTGTGCCACGCCCCGCCGATGTTGGTCTGTTGGTCCGGCTCCTTGCGGACCTCGGCGATGGCGGGGTAGCCGTCGACGGGCGTGAAGAAGCGGTTGACGTTGATGTCGCCCCATCGCTGGGCGAAGGCGATGTGGTCGTCGGGGGTCAGCTCCTGATCCCGGAAGAAGATGACGCCGTGGTCGACGAACGCCCGATGGATCGCGGCGAAGTCGTCGTCGCTCAGAGACCGCAGGTCGACTCCGAGAATCTCGGCGCCGACGCTCGGGCTCGTGGGGATGATCTCCATGGCGCGAGCATACGGGGGCGCCGCGACCCGGTCGAGATCGCCGACGCCTGGCCCGTCACCGCGAGCCGCTCGTCGCCCGTGCCGTTCCGCCGGTGGTCGACGTCGGCCTCACACCGATGCCGGGGCGGGGGCGGCCTCACGCTTCGGGTACGTCAGGGTGAGCAGCATCGGGCCGATCGCCATGACGGCCACCATCGTCCACCATCCGGCCCGGAAGGCATCGATCCGGCTCCCGACCGGCGTGTCGCCGATGATGGCGGTCATCAGCGCCACGCCCAGGGCCGACGCCGCCAGCCGTGCGGTGTTGTACGCCGCGTTGGCCGAGGCCAGCTGGTCTCCCGGCACCTCGCGCAGTGCCGCCGCGTTGGCCGGGCCGAGCATGAAGGCCATCCCGAAGCCGATGGTCAACGTGCCGGGGAGGAACGCGGTGAGATACGTCCCGTCGGGCTGGAGTCGCCACGCCATCCACGCCGTGCCGAGCGTGGCCAGGGTCGAGCCGACGATCAACAGGTTCCGATAGCCGTGGGCGTCGGCCAGCCGTCCGGCGATGGGGGCCAGCACGATGAGCGCCACCGGGCCCGGGGTCATGGCCAGACCGACCTGGAGCACCGAGTAGTCCCACACCTCGATCATGAACAGGGGGTAGAGGAACCAGGTGGCCGCGGTCGACATCGACACGAGCGCACCGGCGCTGGTGACCACCGAGAACGAGCGAACCCGCAGGATGGCGAGATCGAGGAGGGGTTCGGGGTGGGTCCGTGATCGGTGGACGAAGACGGCGAGGCTCACCACGGCGATGACGGTCGTGACGACGATCCGGGTGTCAAGCCAGCCCCAGACTCGACCCTGCACCATGACCAGGGTCAGGCCTCCGATGGTGGCGGTCCCGGCCGCCGCGCCCCAGAGGTCGATGGGGGGAGGGTTCTCCACGACCACGCCGGGATCGAGTACTCGCCGTCCGGCGACGAAGGCGACGAGCGCGATCGGGACAGCCGACAGGAACACGGCCCGCCAGCCCGAGACCTGCAGGAGGCCGGCCGCCACCGTCGGGGCCGCCGCGGCGCCGAACACGCCCATCGATGACCACAACGAGACGATCGTGGCATGACGCTCCTGGGGGAAGGCCGGGAGGACACAGGCGAGCGACGACGGCAACATCGCCGACACACCGATCGCCTGACCGATGCGAGCGGCGATCACGAGCTCGATCGTGGGAGCGATGCCCGACAGGGCGGCGCCGGCGGCGAAGACCAGGAGGCCCGAGAGGAAGACCCGCCGTCGCCCCAACCGGTCGGCCAACCGCCCGGCGAGCAGCATGAACGTCACCTGGGCCACGTTGAACGCCGAGATCACCCACGACACCGTGGCCAGTCCCGCATCGGCGAACTCCTCCTCGAGGATCGGGATGGCGATGTTCGATGCGGTGCCGACGAAGGCGGCCAGCAACATGGCGGTCGCCGCGGTCGCCAGTGCCTGTGAGCTGCGTGAAGGGATGGCCACAACCTACTGACGACCGTCGGCGCACCCCCAAAGCCCGGCACCAGGTCGTTCGGATCGACCGGGTCGGGCAGCCGGGGAACGTCAGGGGATTCGAGCGCGATCGACCACCGGGCGTAGGGTCGAATCCAGCCGACTCGTTCGGAGTAGCGCAGGAGACAGGCCCATGACCGACCAACTCGTCGACCCCGGTCGACGGACCGACGACACCGACCTCGACTACGACGTCATCGTGATCGGGGCCGGCGTGGCCGGGATCTACCAGATCAAGCGGCTCGCCGACCTCGGCCTCCGGGCCACCGTTCTGGAAGCCGGCGGCGACCTCGGCGGCACGTGGTACTGGAACCGCTACCCCGGGTGCCGGTTCGACTCCGAGAGCTACACCTACGGGTACTCCTGGTCCCAGGAGGTGCTGGACGAGTGGCACTGGACCGAGCGGTTCTCCAGCCAGCCCGAGAACCTCCGCTACCTCTCGTTCGTGGCCGACAAGTTCGATCTGCGCCGTCACATGCAGTTCGGCGCGGTGGTGACCTCGGCCCACTACGACGATGATGACCAGACCTGGTCCGTGACGCTGGAGGACGGCCGGTCCTTCACCACCCGGTTCCTCATCACCGCCCTCGGCCTCCTGTCGGCCGCCACGCCGCCCCGCTACCCCGGCGTCGACACCTTCCGGGGGCAGTCGTGGCACACCTACTACTGGCCCCACGAACCGGTGGACCTCACCGGCAAGCGGGTCGGCGTCGTCGGGACCGGCGCCACCGCCATCCAGCTCATCCCGGTGGTGGCCGAGCAGGCCGAGCACCTGACGGTGTTCCAGCGTCGGCCGAACTGGGCGGCTCCGCTGCACAACGGCCCGATCGGCGACGAGGAGATGGCCGATATCCGTCGCCGCTACGACGAGATCTTCGAGGTGTGCAGCCGGACCCCGGGCGGGTTCGAGCACGAGCCCGACCGGCGAGGCTTCGACGCCTTCACCGCCGAGGAACGACGGGCCATCTGGGAGGAGCTCTACGCCAAGCCCGGCTTCGGGATCTGGCTCGGCAACTTCCGGGAGACGTTCATGGACCCCGAGGCCAACGCCGAGCTGTCGGCGTTCATCGCCGAGAAGATCCGGGAACGGGTCGACGATCCCGCGCTGGCCGAGAAGCTGATCCCCACCGACCACGGGTTCGGTGTGCAGCGGGTCCCGTTGGAGACCAACTACTTCGAGACCTACAACCGCGACGACGTCCGCCTCCTCGACCTGAGCGAGACCCCCATCGAGCGGGTCACCGAGACCGGGATCCGGACCACGGCCGAGGACGTGGAGCTCGACATCATCGTCTGGGCCACCGGGTTCGACGCCATGACCGGGGCCTACGACCGGATCGACATCCGCGGCTCGGGCGGACGGAAGCTGGCCGACACCTGGGCCGACGGTCCCTCGACGTTCTTCGGTCTCATGATCCACGGCTACCCCAACCTGGTCATGCTGGCCGGCCCCCAGAGCGGCTCGGCCTCGTCGAACTTCCCCCGGGGCATCGAGACGAGCGTCAACTGGGTCACCGACCTCCTCGCTCACGTCGTCGAAGGCGGCCACACCTCCTTCGAGGCCACCGCCGACGCCCAGGAGGACTGGTCGGAGCACATGCGGGAGACGTACTCGATGATGCTGATGCGCAACGCCAAGAGCTGGTTCACCGGCTACAACTCGAACGTCGACGGCCACGAGCACGGCAAGACCCGGTACTTCGTCTACAACGGCGGCGGCCCCCGCTACTGGCGCAAGCTGGAGCAGGTCACGGGCGACGACTACGGCGGCATCACGATCGAGTAGCCGGTGGCGTCGACGAGTACCTGCTCTGAGCGCCCGCCTTGACCGTTCCGTGCGGTTCCCCTAGACACCTCGCTTGGACCGGCATCGCCGTGGAGGTTCGTATGGATGGTCGATGGTTGTGCAGACTGATCGTGGCCGGGATGGTCGTCGTGTCGTCGTGCGGAGGAGGGGACGGCTCGGGGGTCGATCTGAGTGCGGAGGACACGGCCCTCGTCGAAGCGATGGTGTCGGAGGAGGGCTTCTTCGGGAGCGCCTGGGAGGATGCCGGCATCGATACCCGGTGCGTCGCCGAGAAGATGGTTGTCGCCATGGGCGGCGCGTCGGGGGCCGAGAGCAGGTACGGACTGACCATCGACGACCTCTTCGGCAATGGTGAGCCGTTCTCACCCGATGATGCCGAGGGCGTGGTCGA
Source organism: Acidimicrobiales bacterium (assembly GCA_965262175.1). Taxonomy (GTDB): domain Bacteria; phylum Actinomycetota; class Acidimicrobiia; order Acidimicrobiales; family SZUA-35; genus CADEDH01. Next base: position 2,147,808 of record CBDHES010000002.1, read on the forward strand.
GGCGTCCTTCGGTTGTGGGGCGGAGGACGCGGAGGTCATCGCCGTCAGCCTCGCCAACCTGCCGCTATCGACCGAGCAGCTCGACTGTGTCGGGAACAACGTCGACGTCGATCGCTACAAGGAGTTGCGGGTGCTCGAGCTGTCGGGGCAACAGCAGGCAGCCGCTGCACTGGAAGACGAGGTCTTCGCCGAGGCGTCGGCTACCTGCGACCTTTCGTAGCTGGCCATCGAATCACGCCGACCGGACGGGGGATCAGGCCGACCAGCGCTGGACGCCCCGCCATGTCGAGACGGCCACCGACGCGCCGATCTCGATCGCTTCACCGCGTCCTGCGGCTGCAGCCCGAGGTTTGCCGCAACTGGAAGCCCTCATCTGAGTTGATAATCGTGACTGCTCAGTATGCTGAGATGGATGGTGGGTGCACGGCAGAACCAGACGGTCGATCTCGGCATTCCCGGGCTGGGCGGGGCCCAGATCCTCGGTCAGGGCGGATTCGGGACGGTCTATGTCGCTGAAGACGAAGACTTCGGCCGGCGGGTCGCGGTCAAGGTGCTGCGGACCATCGACGAGGACGGGCGACGGCGCTTCGAGCGGGAGCGTCGGGTCATGGGCCGCCTCGACGGCCATCCCAACGTCGTGACCCCCTACCGATCGGGCTACAACGCGAGCGGTGAGCCGTTCCTGGTGATGGAGTACGTCGACGGTGGGACCTTGGCCGACGAGCTCCGTCGCTCCGGTCCGTTGAGCTGGGATCTGGCCGTCCGTTACATCGTGCCCATCGCCCGGGCACTGGCGTTCGGCCACGAACGGGGCGTGCTCCACCGAGACGTGAAGCCGGAGAACATCCTCCTCACCGCCGATGGTGTGCCCAAGCTGGCCGACTTCGGCATCGCCGCCGCCGTCGATCACACCGCCACCGAGGCCCAGGCCTTCTCGATGGCCCACGCACCGCCCGAGACCTTCCTCGGCGGGGCGGCCAGCCGCGACGAACGCTCCGACGTGTACTCGTTGGCCTCGACGTTGTTCACCCTGGTGGCGGGCCGCCCGCCCTTCGCCCCGGATGGCACCGAGGCCGACTCGCAGATGGCGTACATCGTCCGGATCGCCGACCAACCGGTACCGTCGCTGAACCTCGGCGCCCGCTACGACGCCATCATGGCCAACGCCCTGGCCAAGGATCCGGGTGATCGCCCGGGGTCGGCCCGGGCTCTGGCGGAGGTCCTCGAGTCCACGGTGGAGGGCGTGGTCGGCGACGCCCCCGACGCCGGGCCGACGGCGCTCGACACCACGGTCGCCGTCGCCCACCCGACCGGGGCGGGATCGCCCGGCCGCCCCGGTCCGAGCGTTCGGCCTGCGGCCGACGAAACCGCCGGCCGCAGGGGCCGGCGGATGATCCTGATGGCGGCGGTCGCCGGGGCGATCGGGCTGGCCCTGACGGCGACGGCGCTGCTGGTGTCGGGTTCGTTCGACGACGACGCGACGACCGAGGGGCCCGACTCGCTCGATGCCGCCGCCGGCCCCGACCTGGCCAGCGGCGACGACGCGGACGGCTCCGCAGCCGGCGGTGCGCCGTCCGACGAGGCGGCGGCCGAGGCCGTGCCGATCGAGGTGTACGACGACCACGACGTCAGGATCGAGAGCATCGCTCTGCTCGACGATGGTCGCCTGGTCAGCGTCGACGGCGAGGGCCTGGTCGTGGTACGGGATCCGGCAGCCCCGAACCAGACCCCGGTGTCGTTCCGGGCCCCGGCCGGATTGGGCCATGTCACGGGCCTGGGCGGTGGGTACCTGGCGGCGGCCACGACGATCGGCGAACCCGGCCACATGGTTTTCATCTGGGACCTCGCCGACCCGACGATCGATCCGATCGAGTTGCCGTTCGAGTTCCCCATCGAAGGGCTGGTGGCACTGCCCGATGGCGAGCTCCTCGTGGAGTCTGGCGGGGGCTTCGTCTGGGATCCCGACCTCCCCGAAGCCGGCGTGAAGAACGCCGGCTTCGCATTCGTTGGCTCGGTGCTGGCGGTCTACGAGGATGGCCGGTTGGTCGTCGACACGCCCGACGGCCTCGTCACCTCTGACGTCGTCGGGGACCGGGGTGAGAAGCTGCTCTACTCCTACGAGTCGGCTGAGTTCATCCTGACCGCCGCCGACATCCTCCCCGACGGCCGGTTGGTGACCGCCTCCCTGGGCGGCGTCGTCCACCTGTGGGACATCGGGGACCCCGACGTCGACCCGACGGGTGTGGAGCCGGTCGAGCTGAGCCGCCGCGACGAGGACTCTTTTCAGCTGGCGGCGCTCGCCGACGGGCGGGTCGCGTTCAGTGTGGGAAGCGGGACGATCATGGTGGTCGATCCCGAGAATCCGGCGGCGGATCCGATCGGCTTCCCCGGGCACGACCTTCTCGTCAGCGGGATCGTTGGGCTGCCCGATGGCCGTGTCGCCAGCGCTGGAGCCCGCACCCTCCAGATCTGGGACCCCGACCGCCTGCCCGAGCGGATCGTGCCCGGTGGCGGGCCGAGCGGGATCGACGAACCGGATGTCGTGTTCGCCGGGCACCCGACCGGTGAGCCCATCTGGAGCCTGGCCCGCCTGGCCGACGGCCGGGTGGTCTCGGGCTCGGGCGACGGGACGGTCAGGGTGTGGAGGCCCGACGGGCCGACCGGCGAGGCCGTCGACGCCGTCGAGTTCGACGCCCACCGGGACGCCGCCGCCGACGACGTCGCCATCGCCGGTATCGTCGCGCTGGCCGACGGCCGGATCGCCTCGGGCTCCGCCGCCGGGACGATCTACGTTTGGAACCCGGACGATCCGGGTGGTCCTCGGGAGGCGATCGAAGCCACGGGTCCGCTGAGCGCCTTGATCGAACTGGATGGCCGACTGATCCACACCTCGGGCAACGACATCCACATCCGACCACTCGACGACCTCTCGGCGGAGCCGGTGATCCTCACCGGCCACGACGACCAGGTGATGGACCTGCTGGCCCTGCCAGGCAACCGGGTCGCCAGCGGCGCGCTGGACGGAACGGCCAGGATCTGGGATCTCGACGACCCCTTGGCTGATCCGGTGATCCACCGCCACCAGGATGCGGTGTGGCACATCAGCCACCTGTCCGACGGGCGGGTCGTATCGGGCGGCCGAGCCAGCGACATCCACGTCTGGGATCCCAGCCGCCCCGATGCTGAGCCGATCGTGTACGAGCAGTCCTTCGGTGCGCTGAGCCTGGCGGTGCTCCCCGATGGGCGGGTGGCCAGCGGCACCGTCGGTGGTACCGTCAACTTGTGGTACCCCGACGATCTGGACGGTCCGCGGGACGTCTACCGCGGTCATCGCATCGCTCACCCCGATGATGAGGTGTGGGTCGTGTCGCTGCTTCTTCTCGACGACGGGCGGGTGGCGTCCGGTGGCCTCAACGGCGAGATCCAGGTGTGGGACCCGAGCGCTTCGTGAGCGGTCTGGTGAGGTGAATCGGTGAGCGGAGAGCCGGGTGAGGCCGGGAGCCAGCTGACGCTGGCGGCGAAGCTCGATCGGTTGTTCCAGGTCGTCCGTCCAGAGCCCGGGCGGGAGTACTCGTCGGCAGAGGTCTCGGCCGCCGTGGTCGAGATGGGAGGCCCGACGATCTCCAGCACCTACGTCTGGCAGCTGCGGAAGGGGTTGCGAGACAACCCGACCAAGTCGCATATCGAGGCCCTCGCATCGTTCTTCGGCGTCTCTCCGGCGTACTTCCTCGACGATGAGGCGGCGGCCCGAGTCGACGCCGAGTTGGAGTTGCTGACAGCGATCCGTGACACCTCGATCCGACGAATCGCCCTCCGTTCGGCTGGGCTCTCGGCCGACAGCCTCCGCACGATCGCCGACGTGATCGAGCGGGTCCGGGTGCTGGAGGGGCTGGACCCCTCCCCGGCGGGCGAGCGCTAGGCCGGCGGCGGGGATGGCCTGGCGGCGTCGTTCGGTGTCGGCCCGGCTCCGGCGGCTCGCCGACGAGCTGCCGCTCCCGGTCCCGTTCGACGTTGAGGAGCTCTGCCGTCGAGTCGCCGAGCAGCGGCGGCGACCGATCCACCTGCTGGCCATTCCCGGGATGACCGACCCCAGTGGTGTGTGGCTGGCCACGACGGCCGCCGACTACCTGGTGTACGACTCGATGACCAGCCAGCTCCACCGTGACCACATCATCCTCCACGAGCTCGCACACCTCCTCTGTGATCACCTCGGTGGTGAGCGGGCCGCCCTCGACGATGTCGGCGAGCTCGTCGACGGCGTCGGGCAGCTCGTCAGCGGAGTCGACCCCGACGCGGTGCTCGACGTGGCGCGCCGGACGGCCTACGGAACCGCTGAGGAGCGCGAGGCCGAGCTGTTGGCGGGGATGATCCGCCAGATGGCCGACCGCAACCGGTGGCGCCAGCGATGCCCCGACACGGCGGCCGACCGCCGGGTCGGACCGGCCCTCGACCTGCGGGTCGACCCGTTCGGGCCGTCGTAGCCGGCGATCGTTGGTCCGTGGACCTCGAGCGGATCGTGTCCACCCCCTGGGGCCTGGTACCGGTCGCCCTTGTGTGGGTGGCAGCCATCGCCAAGGTGCCGGCGTGGACGGGTCGCCGGTTCGACGCCGGCGTGGCGGCGGTCGTGCTCATGCTGGTGACCTTGGCGGCGTCGATGACGTTGGCGATCCCGGCCATCTACTACGGGCTCGATGCTGCGGCCGGGATCCCCAACCTCGCTCGACTGCTGAGCGACCTGCTGGCGCTGGCCGCCGTGTTCTTTCTTCGGGAGTTCCTCGTGTCGGCCGAGACCGATCCTGCGGTCCGGGCCGTGGCCCGCCGCCGGGGTCGCTGGCTGGCCCAGGGTGCCGGAGCGGCCCTCGTCGGGTTGTTCTTCGTGGATCCGATCGAGGTCGAGACGGTCAGCGACATGATCTTCTACGGAGGTTGGTCCTTCTTTGCCTATCGCCACGTCTACCTCCTGACCCTGGCCGCCGGCCTGCTCGACGCCCTCCGCCGATCCCAGCAGATCCGATCCCGCACGGCGCGACCGTCGATTCGGGCCAGCCTCCGCCTCCTCCAGGTCGGCCAGGTCCTGGGGCTCGTCCAGGTAGCGAGCAATCTCGTCGAGGTCGGTATCCACGCGTACGGCGATGGCCTCTCGGCTCGCCTCTACGGCGAGGCCCAGGTGCTCGTCTCCTTCCTGGCGGTCGTCGTTGCGGCGAGTGTCACCGTCGTGTCGATCCTGACCGACCGGTACCTGCCGGGTTTGGCACGACGGTGGCGGGCCCGGCAGGCTCATCGCAGGTTGCGTCGGTTGTGGACCGAGCTGGTCCGGTCGGTGCCCGATGTCGTGCTCCCCGGATCGTCGGGGGATCGGCTGGATCCCACCGGGTTGCTCGACATCGACCGCCGGCTCTACCGGCGAATCGTCGAGATCCGAGATGCGTACCTCGTCCTCCGCTCGTCGGTGCCGGCCGAGGCCGCAGCGACGGTGACCAGGCTCGTGCCCCCTGGCGATGACCACGACGTGGTCGTCGAGGCGGCCCTGCTCCACGTCGCCATCGCCGCCAGGCGAGCGGGGGCCACCGGTGGCCCGAGGGCGGGCACGCTGCTGATCGGGGGCGGTTCGACGATCGAGGAGGAGGCGGCCTGGTTGACCGCCGTGGCGGCCGCTCATCGCACCTCACCGGTCGTGGCCCGAGTGGCCCGAGCGGCGGTGGAAGGTCTCCACCACCACCAGCGGCGGGATCCAACGGGGATCACGGGGAGATGAAGCGCCGAGCCCGATCAGCCGCTCGACCTCACGGCGGTGCTCATACGCATCGGCCCGACGGGTCGGCCCCCCGGCCGCACAACAGGGTCTGTTCGACCGAGCCGAGACCGAACCCCTCCCCGCCCGGGAGCGGCTGGCCGAAGACGTGGAGACGAACGCCGTACAGCGAATCGTCGGCCAACCCGATGACGTCGTAGGTGACCTCGCCGAGATCACCGACGGTCGGGCCGACGACCACCACCACGCGGGACTCCACGTCGGTCGCCGACCGATCCTCGGCCACGAGCAGGCCGAGGTCGAGCATCGTCTCTGCCGTCGGGATCTCCCCCAGACTCGCCACGATCTCGGAGGTCACATCGTCGACGCCCCCCTCGAACGCGAGGAAGGCGGCGTTCGCCCATCCGTCCTCCCCGGCCACGGTCACGCCGTACCACAACGACTGGTCGAGGAGTCGGGCGTCGCCGGTGGCCACGACGCCGGTCGCCGTCGGAGCCAACGTCGCCGCCACCGGGTACCCGGTCCCCGGGCCGACGCGGACGTTCAGGGAGTCGTCGTGGGCGACGCCGACGACGATCAGCCGGTCACCGGCCTCGGCGAACCCCTCGAACGGCTCGCCAGGCAGGGTCGGGACGGACGTCGAGCCGGTGGTGCCGCTCGACGACACCGTCGATGGTGTCGTCCCTCCGACGCTCGACGTCGTGACCTCGTCACCGTTCGTCGAGGACGGCGGGGGAGACGTGGCGACGGCGGTGGTCGATGACGTCGGGGCAGCGGTGTCGGTGTCGTCGGCGGCACACCCGGTGACGAGGAGGACGGCGGCGAGCACCGGCGCGACGACCGCAATGGCCTGGGCCCGGCAGCCGCCGACGTGGACAGCAGTGACGACCGTGCGCAACATGGGGCTCATACCACCCACGGTGCGCCGGCGCCCGATCTCGGTGAAGGGTCGGAGGTCACATCCCCCGCCCCCGGCCCGGCCCCGCCCCTCGCCATCGTCGGGTCGTGTCTCCGGCCGGCGGGGACCTTCGACCCTGCCCGCCGACATCGGGAGGGACGATCGTCAGGGTGTGACCGATGACCTGGCTCCGGGGCGTGGCCACCGCCACCGACCATGGGGGAGACGGGCGCTGCTCCGCCTCACCTGGGGGGTCGTGTCCGTCTTCGTGGTGCAGAGCCTGCTGCTGGCCTTCGCCCTCGTACCGGCGGCGGTCTTCTACCAGTGGCACCTCGACTGGCGGGTCTCGCCGTGGTGGGTGCGGGGCGTCCTGCTCGGTGCGGCCACGGTTCCCGCCTACCTGATCTTCGCCCACCTCCTCATGGTGCTCTCGGCCCTCACCTGTCGAGCGCTGGGGTGGCGACCCCGGCCCGACCTGACCATGGTGATCGCCGACCTGGACCGACCGCTGCTCGACTGGGCCCGCTACAGCGTCATCAGCCATGTGGTTCGACTCCTGGCCGGCACGGCGCTGCGAGCCACCCCGATGTGGTCGTGGTACGCCAGGATCGACGGCGCGGCGCTGGGCCGGCGGGTGTGGATCAACAGTCTCGGCGTCACCGACAATCCACTCCTGGAGCTCGGCGACGACGTGGTGATCGGCGCGGGCGCTCATCTGTCGGCCCACACCGTGGAGAACGGCGTGGTGAAGACATCTCCGATCCGTCTCGGTCGGGGAACGACGGTCGGGGTCAACTCGATCGTCGGGATCGGTGTCACCACCGAGCCCGGTTGCCAGATCGGGGCGTTGTCCTACGTACCGAAGCACAGCCACCTCGGGTCGGGTCTCTACGGTGGGGTCCCGGTCAGGGCGCTCCCGACCCCGTCCCGCCCGAGTGGATGAACCGACGATGGCCGAGCACCGGCGAGCACGCTCGGGACCAATGACCCTGCCGATCCGGGCTGCTCGGGGGGACGCTACGACCATGACCCGATCGACGGAGGTACGGACCGACCCGGCGACCACGACCGATGATCACGATCGGCACGGGATCGTCGTCGGGATCGATGGCTCCGAAGGATCGGATCACGCACTGGCGTGGGCCGTCGAGTGGACCGGTGGAGCCTTGCCCGAGCCGTGATCGGGCTCTGCTACCGCGCTGACCGCCGTCCTACCGTCCCGGCTCGCCTCCATCAGGCCGACCAGCGCTGGACGCCCCCCATGCCGTACTGCTTGAGCACGATCGCTCGGTTGGGGGTGATGGCCAGGAACCCCACGTCGGGCGAGCCGTCGGGCCCGCCGGGGGCGAAGGCGCTGAGGTCGTAGTCGAACACGTCGTCCCACAGCCGGCGCTTGGTCTCCACGTCGGTGAACAGCTCGGCGGTGCCCCACAGCTCGACCCCATCGCCGACCTCGGTCACCTGCCAGTGGAGGGCGACCTTGTCGTTGGCTGCGGTGTTGCGGGCCTTGACCGAGTTGGCGCCGAGCATGGTCCACAGCGTGTCGCCCTCCCAGCAGGGATGGACCGGCACCACGTCGGGCTCGCCGTCGGCGCCGACCGTGGCGAGGTGGGCCCACGGGCTCAGGGCGGCGGCGAAGGCCTTGACCCCTTCCAGATCGATCGCGTCGCTCATCGTCTCGCTCCGTCCGTCGTCAGGCGTCCGGCCCCGGGTCCGGCCGCTCCACCGCCAACCTAGCCTGGCCGCTCAGCCGGCGGTCGGCCGATCCCATCGGTCGAACGAGCTGACCGCGGTCACCGGTTTGCGGGTCACGGGCCCGAACCGGCCCCGGGGATAGCCGAGCGGGATGCAGTACACGATCTGGGCCGAGGAGGGGATGGCGAACAGCGCGTGGACCCGCTCCTCGACGGTCGGGTGGAGGGTGGTGATCGTCCCGCCGATGCCGAGCGCCCGACCGGCGAGCAACAGGTTCTGCACCGCGGGGATGACCGACCCGGCGGCCCCGAAGCCCTTGGCCATCGCGCACACCAACACCAGCACCGGTGCGTCGCCGATCTCGTCGGCCAACCGCATCGCCGGTCGGTAGGCGTCCGGCAGGTCGTCGGGTCCGGTGTACCCCGAGTCCCGTCGCTTGGCCCACCACGCCTCGTGGTACAGGGGAGCGAACCGGCGGCGAAGGTCGGCGTCCCGTACGACGAGGAAGTGCCACGGCTGGAGGTTGCCGCCGTTCGGGGCCTGGGTCGCCGCCTCGAGGATGGTGTCGAGGTCGGCGTCGGGGATCGGGTCGGTCTTCAACCGGCGGATGGCCCGCAGGGTGTAGATCGCCTCGCCGAGCGGCATCGTCAGGCGGTCCTGGTTCGACATGGCGTCCTCCCTGGGCTCGGCCGCCGGGGCGAGATCCACGGCTTCGGTCGACGGCGACCGGGCCGAGCTTCCCATGCCCGGGAGCGTCCGGCCAGCTCCGCCGGGTGACGGTCGGCGGCGCCAGGACGGTCAGCCGACGCGGCGGGGGACCCGTCCGACCAGCGTCAGCACCGCCCGCATGCAGGCGTGGAAGCCGTCGCCGGTCGGGCCGAACATGAGCGGGCAGCCACCGTCGATCACCCGGATGCCGTTGGCCCGCCCGAGGGCGACGGCGCTCGCCGACACGCTGGTCGCGGCGGGGCCCCGGTGCATCCACACGTGGTCGATGCCGAGGTCGACGCACTCCTGGACGGTCGCCTCGGCCCGTCCCGGGCTCGTGGCGATGATCACCGCCTCGACCCCGCCGGGGATCGCCGCCAGCCCGTCGTAGCAGGGGTCGCCCTCGACGGTGTCGGCATTCGGGTTGACGGCGAACACCTCGTAGCCCCGCTCCCGGAGTCGGAGGTAGATGCCGTTGGCCGCGTTGTCGCCGCCCGATCGCGAGACGCCGGTGACGGCGATCCGTCGATGGGCGAGGAACTGGTCGGCGGCCTGCTTGATCGGCACCGTCGACGGGTCGGTGCGATGGGGTTGGGCCATGGGTTGGCTCCTTCCTCGTTCTCGAACCTCAGCGTCGTCGGCCCGTCCGGTCCGCTCCAGAGGCCGAAGTCCCGCGAGCGAGGAGGTAGGAGCCCCGTGGTTACAACGGTGAGCACAGGCATTGAACCCGATGTAACAGGCGACTAGGATCGGAACCATGGCGGATCTCAGCGTCCATGACCAGCTCGTCCTGAAGAACACCGGGGGTCTCACGCCCGATCCGGCGTCGCTGCCGGAGTTCACCGGGAGCGACCGGCTGCGGCCCGACGGTCGCCCCCGTCCGGCGTTCCGGGCCGAGCTGCGGCGCATCCCCAACTGGCGGAATGCCGCCCTGGTGGCGGTGGTCTTCGCCTACCCGTTCGTGGTGATCGGCGCGGCGGTCCGGCTCGACCACCCGATCTCGTGGGTCGTGGCCTTCTTCGTCATGGGAGCGTTCTTCCAGCGGGCCGCCACGTTGTTCCACGAGGCCTCCCATCGCCTGCTGTTCTCCGACCAGCGCCTCAACGACCTGATCGGTGAGCGGATCATCGGCTGGTTGACCTTTGGCGACGGGACCAACCGCTACCGCCTCGGTCATGCCGCCCACCACCGAGACGAGTTCGGGCCGAAGGAGCCCGACTTCGGGCTCTACGCCCGCTACCCGGTGTCGCCCGCCTCCCTCCGACGCAAGCTGATCCGCGACGCCATCGGCATCTCCGGCTGGAAGAACCTCCGACCGGCGATCGTCGGGCTGTTCAAGCCTCACCGTCGGGTCCGGGCGTTGCGCTTCCTGGGTGGCCAGGTGGTGGTGTTCGCCGTGTTCGTCCTCGCCGGCCAGCCCTGGCTGTACCTCTTCCTCTGGTTGCTGCCGTGGATGACGTATTGGCGGGTCGCCAACCGGCTGCGGGCCCTGGCCGAGCACGCCGGGATGACCCGGTCCGACGATCGCCGGCTGACCACCCACCACATCCGTCAGGGGTTCCTCTCCCGGTACGTCTTCCTGAGCGACGGGATCGGGTACCACCTCGCCCACCACGTCGACTCGGGGATCCCGATGGCCAACCTGCCGAAGCTGCAGCGAGCCCTCGAAGAGGATGGCTACGTCACCGAGGCCATCACCCATCCCGGCTACTGGTCGTTCTGGCGGACGCTGGCCACCTCCCCCTGAGATGGCCGGCCTCTCGGCCCGCAGCATCGTCGCGTCGACGTTGCTCGGGACCCATCCGCCGGAGCTGCCGGGTCGGTTGCTCGTGGCGTTCGCCGCCGAGTTCGGGGTCGACACCGGGGCGACCCGCGTGGCCCTGACCCGCATGGTCGGCCACGGCGAGCTGGAGCGGGTCGACGGCGGTCGCTATCGCCTGGCCGGCGACCTGCTCGCCCGCCAGGAACGGCAGGAGCTGGGCCTCGGCGGGCCCGAGCGGCCGTGGACCGGCGACTGGGAGCAGGCGGTCGTCCGATCGGGTCGACGGTCGCCGAAGGACCGTGCGAGCCTCCGCCGAGCGGCCGAGCACCTCGGGCTCGGTGAGCTCCGCGACGGGGTCTGGCTCCGACCGGCCAACCTCGACCCGGGGCGCCTCCCCGGTGATCGGGCCGTGCTGGCCGCCCAGGCCGATCTGCTCGTCGCCCGCCCCGTCGAGCAACCCGCTGAGCTGGTGGCCCGGGTGTTCGACCTCCAGCCATGGCACGAACGGGCGGCCGAGCTCGTGGCGGCGATGGACGGCGGTACGGCGGCGCTCGAACGGGGCGACGACGGCGCGCTGGTCGACGGGTTCGTCCTCGCCGCGTCGGTCGTTCGCCACCTGGTGGCCGACCCCCGGATTCCCGAGGAGCTGGAGCCGGCCGGCTGGGGGGCACGCCACCTGCGAGCCGTGTACGCCGACTACGTCAAGGCGGTCCAGGCCGGCCTCAGCGCGTTCTTCCGCGACCTCGCCGACTGAACGCCGAACGGCCCGACCGATGCTGCCGGCGGGGGCGAGCGATCGGTCAGGCCGTCGGTTCTCGTCGGGGGAGGGTCGGATCAGGTGACGGCCATCAGTCGGCTCGGAGCACGTCGAGGATGTCGGACCGGGAGGCGCTGATCGCCGGGTACCAGCTGGCGATGGCCCCGCCGATGAGCCCGGCGACCACGATCAGCACCCCGGTGACCACGTCGGTCTCGGGGTAGGTGATCTGCCCCTCGGAGAGGGCCTGGAAGAAGGCGGTCGCCGACACCCAGGCCAGGCCGAGCCCGGAGAGCACCCCGACCAGGGCCAGGAGGCCGAACTCCGAGATCAGCGACCAGAAGATCTGGCGGCTCGACGCCCCGGCGGCCCGCATGGCGGCGATCTCCCCGACCCGCTCGGAGATGGCGAGCGAGACCGTGTTGGCGATGCCGACCAGGGCGATGATGACCGCCACGGCCAGCAGGGCGTAGACCAGGGCCAGGATCGTGTCGAGGTTGGAGCTGAGGCCGTCGACGTAGTCATCGGTCGTGAGCACGTCGACCGTGGGCAGCCCCACGGCGGCGGTGAGTGCCCCCTCGTCGGCATCCCCGACCACGTAGGCGGTGGTGGCCGGCTCGTCGTAGCCGACGGCCTCGCCGAGGTCGAGCTCACCGATGATGGCCGGCTGGGGGGCGCCGGGCAGTGAGGTCTCGACGATGGCCGCCACCTCCAGGTCCACCGGCCCGGCCAGCGACCGGACCGCCAGGGTGTCGCCGACCGCCAGGTCGGCGGCGTCGGCCGTGGCCTGATCGACGATCACCGCCGTCCCGCCGACATCGTCGAGCGACCCGGTGTTGACCTCGAAGTCATAGGCCCCGGTCAACGCCTCGACATCGGTGATCGCCGTGCCGAACGCTCCGCCCCCGGGGCCGGCGACCTCGATCTCCAGGCCGTCGGCCGGGCTGACCGAGGTGGAGTAGATCGGGACGACCGACTCCACGCCGTCGACCGCTTCGAGGGCGGCCAGGGCCTCGTCGTTGAGGGCCGGCTCCGGCTGGCCGCCGATGCCCTGCACGACGTAGTCGGTCTGGAGGGCCTCGGCCGAGTCACCGGCGATGAACTGACCGATCGTGGCGGCCATGAGGGTGAAGAAGGCGATCAGGCTGATCCCGATCATCAGGGCGCTGGCGGCGGCGGCGGTGCGTCCGGCGTTGCGCTCGAGGTTCCGGCTGGCCACGGTCCCGGTCGGCCCGGCTCGGCCCAGCACCGGCCGGGCGGCTCGGGCGGCCAGTCGGACCAGGGCGTCCGCCCCCAGGTACAGGGCCAGGAAGGCCCCGCCGATGCCGATCCCGGTCAGCCAGATGTCGCTCTGGATCATGCCGTAGGCCAGGCCCCCGATGCCGATGGCGAGGGCCACGGCGGCGGCGATCGTCCGGTTGCGGCCGGCCGATGGCGGCTCGATGTCGGCCGAGCGGAGCGCTTCGATGGGGGCGACGGCGGTCGCCTTCCATGCCGGCCACACCGCAGCCACCACCGTGACCCCCATGCCGACGATCACCCCGATGGCGATGGCGGTGGGCGAGATGGCGTCGGAGCGCTCGATGGCCAGCCCCAGCAGGTCGAGGAACCAGCCGAGTGCGTTGACGCCGGCCAGACCGGCCAGGACGCCGATCGCCGTGCCGGCCGCGCCGAGCAGGACGGCCTCCAACACGACCTGGCTCAGCAGCTGTCGCCGGGTCGTCCCGACCAGGCGGAGGAGCGCCAGCTCCTCGGTCCGTTGGGCCAGCGACACCGTGAAGGTGTTGGTCACGATGACCATCCCCACCACGACGGCGATCACGGCGAACACCGTGAGGAAGGTGCTGAAGAACCCGAGGAACCCGTCGAGGGTGTCGATCTGGTCGGTCACCCATTCCTGGCCGGTGATGACCTCGGACCCCGACGCCAGTGGGGCGACGTCGGCGACGGTGGCCGTCGTGTCGCCACCGTCGACCAGCACGTAGTCGTAGCCCTGGGTCGGGGTGAAGATCGGATCGGCGGGGTCGAGGAGCAGGGTCGAGACGTACGGGTCGTTGTCGGCCCCGCCGAAGGTCACCGTGCCGACCAACTCGGCCTCGGCGAGGCCGGCGTCGGTCACGTACTGGATGGTGTCGCCCACGTCGAGACCCGCCGAGTCGGCGGTGGCGATGTCGAGTACCACCTCGCCGGTCCCGTCGGGGGCTCGTCCGCTCTCGACGGCGAAGCCGTTGAGGGCCGAATCGCCGAGCCACGGCTCGGCCACGTTGGCCGACGCCTGGTCCTGGCCGGCGGCGTTGCCCGCGCCGTCGAGAACCTGGGCGTAGGGGGTCGAGAAGCCGACGGCCTCGTAGCCGGCGGCGGTCAGGTCGTCGACGACGGTCGGGGCCACCGGGGCGGTCAGGGCCAGCCCCGGGCCGTCGGCCTCGGCCACCTCGGCCCCGACGACGGCGACATCGACCCCGTCGTAGGCATCGTTGAGGGGCTCACCGACGTCGGCGATCGAGGTCGTCAGGAGCAGGGTGGAGACGATGAAGGCCACCGAGAGGGCGATGGCGATGACGGTCAGGGCGTAGCGGTTCCGCTTGAACCAGGCGAGCTTGAGGGTGCGGCGGATCATGTCAGCTCAGCTCCCGGATCTTGCCCAGAATGTCGTCGACGGTCGGGTGCTGAGCCTCGCCAACCAGCCGGCCGTCCTGGACGTAGATGACCCGATCGCAGTGGCTGGCGGCCACCGCGTCGTGGGTGACCATCACGATCGTCTGACCGAGCTCGTCGACCGCCTGACGGAGGTAGGCGAGCAGCTCGCCCGAGGTCTTCGAGTCGAGGGCGCCGGTCGGCTCGTCGGCGAAGATCACGTCGGGACGGGGGATCATCGCCCGGGCCACCGCCACCCGCTGGCGCTGGCCGCCCGACAGCTGGCTCGGCCGGTTCTCCAGCCGGTGCCCGATACCGAGGACGCCGGTCAACTCGGCCAGGAACTCCTCGTCGACGTCGGTCCCGGAGTCGAGATCGACGGGCAGGGTGATGTTCTCCCGGGCGCTGAGGGCCGGCACCAGGTGGAAGGACTGGAAGATGAATCCCAGCTTCGACCGGCGCAGTACCGACAGCTCCTGATCGGAGAGGGTCGAGACGTCGACGTCACCGATGTAGGCATGGCCGGCGGTGAGCCGGTCCAGGCCCGACTGGCAGTACATCAGGGTCGACTTGCCGGATCCGGACGGGCCCATCACTGCGGTGAACTGGCCTCGGCGGAAGCCGACCGTGACGTCGTCGACGGCGGTCACGGCGGCGTCACCGGTGCCGTACACCTTGGTCGCCCCGACGAGGCGGGCCACGTCGGCCGTGTTCGCGGTCGTTCCGCCTTCACCAGACGTGGTGGGAGTGGTCTCTGTGGTGCTCATGGAGGTGAACGTAGGTTCCCAATGTGAACGCCCCTTCTGGGGAGGCTGAGGATTTCCTGAAGAGCGGACCGGGCCGGCTTGCCGGGCGACGGAAGCGCCGCTAGACCACGGGCCGTGGCCTCTCTCTCGGACCTGTCGTCGCCGTTCGACTACGTGATCGTCGGCGGCGGGTCGGCCGGGTGCGTGCTGGCCGCCCACCTGAGCGCCAACCCTTCGACCGAGGTGCTGCTCGTCGAGGCCGGCCCCGACTGGCGGCCGGTCGACGCCGCAGCCGAGCTGCGCTCACTCAACCCGTCACACGTCATCGCCCGGGAGAAGTTCGAGTCGCTCCAGTGGCCGACCCTCACCGCGGCCCGGGTCGACGGCCAGCCTCGGCGGCTGTTCTGGCGTGGTCGGGGCCTGGGCGGCAGCTCGACGATCAACGGGATCATCGCCATCCGACCGGTCCCCGACGACTGGGATCGGTGGGGCCAGCCCGGGTGGCGCCACGACGACGTCCTGCCCGCGCTCACCCGCATCGAGCGCGACGTCGACTTCGGCGGCGAGCCCTACCACGGGGCCGACGGCCCCCTCCCGATCTTCCGCATGGCCCACGAGCGATGGGGTCCGGTCGACCGGGCTCTGTGGGAGGCGGCGCGGGGCCTCGGCCACCCCACCTGCGACGACCACAACGCCCCGACCGGGACCGGCATCTCGCCCTACGCCATCAACGCCGACCCCGACACCCACGAGCGGGTGACGGCCAACGACGCCTGGCTCGATCCGGTCCGGGATCGGCCCAACCTCACCGTGGTCTGCGACGCCCTGGTCGACCGGGTCCTCCACGAGGGGAGCCGAGCCCGGGGAATCCGGGTCCGGCTCGACGGGGAGTGGACCGACGTCGCCGGCGGCGAGATCCTGCTGGCCGCCGGGGCCGTCCACTCGCCCGCCATCCTGCTCCGGTCCGGCATCGGACCCCGGTCGGGCCTGCCGGTCGGCGAAGGCCTGCAGGACCACGCCAACGCCGTGTTGTTCCTCGACTACCGACCCGGCCACAGCCCCGAGACGGTCGACGACCGCCACACCAACTGCTGTCTGCGGTACTCGTCCGGTCTGGCCGGTGCGGGCGACAACGACATGATGATCGTGACGATGAACCACTCACCTCGTACCGAGCGGGGCGGCCTCCTCGTCGGCTGGGTCAATCAGTCGTTCTCCCGAGGCACGCTTCGTCTCGCCTCCGACGATCCCGACGACCATCCGGTCATCGACGAGGACATGCTCTCGGATCCCGGGGATCTCGAGCGGCTCCGCGACGCCACCGAGCGGATGCTGGACATCACCCGGCAGCCGGCGTTCGAAGCGATCGCCGAGCGGGTGTCGATCGACGCCCGGGGTACTCCGGCCGCCGAGCTCGACGGCCCATCGGCCATCGACCGGTGGCTGCGAGCCACGGCGTCCGACGCCCAGCACATCTGCGCCACCGCGGCGATGGGGACCGTGGTCGACGCCGAGTGTCGGGTGCTCGGGTTCGAGGGCCTCCGGGTCGTCGACGCCTCGGTCATTCCCGAGGTCCCCCGGGCCAACACCCACCTGATGGTGCTGGCCCTGGCCGATCACCTGGCACACCGCCTCACCGGTCACTGAGGTTCCCCCCCCGGGCCCGAGGGGCTCAACGGCTCGACGACTCGGTCGGGGAGCAGGGCGATGCGCTCGGGCGGCCAGGCTCGCCGCATCGCACCGCGACGTCCTCGCCGGGCCGACCGGGCCGATGAGGTCGCCGCCCTGCTGGCGGCCGGCCTCCAGCGAGCCGCGGCCGGCGAGGTGTGAGGCGCTACCCGGAGTTCGCCCGTGACGTTACCCGGTAGCCGTCCCCAAGGGCGGTTGGTACGATTTGCCAAGCCCCCAGGCCCCGGAAACGGTGGTCGAGAGCTCGATTCTCTCAGGGAGCGCGACCGCCCGGCAGTCCGGGCCGGTCACCCGTGGCGACGTAGCTCAGTTGGTGAGAGCGCTCGGCTCATAATCGAGAGGTCGTCGGTTCAAGTCCGACCGTCGCTACTGCCAGCCCGCGTACAGGGGTGAGATCTCGATCTCATCCTTGTGCGCGGTTTCCTTGTTTGGGGCTGGCCGCCGAAACCCTCTGATCACGAAGGAAGAACATGGCCAAGGAGAAGTTTGAGCGTACGAAGCCTCATGTGAATGTGGGGACGATGGGGCATATTGATCATGGTAAGACGACGTTGACTGCGGCGATTACTAAGGTTTTGTCTGATCGGGTTGAGGGGTCGCAGGCGACGGCGTTTGAGGATATTGATAAGGCTCCTGAGGAGCGGGAGCGTGGTATTACGATTAATGTGTCTCATGTTGAGTATGAGACTGATAGTCGGCATTATGCGCATGTTGATATGCCGGGGCATGCTGATTACATCAAGAATATGATTACGGGTGCTGCGCAGGTTGATGGGGCGATTTTGGTGGTTTCGGCTGCTGATGGTCCGATGCCGCAGACTCGTGAGCATGTGTTGTTGGCTCGGCAGGTTGGGGTGCCGGCGATCGTGGTGGCTTTGAATAAGGCTGACATGGTTGATGATGAGGAGTTGTTGGAGCTTGTGGAGATGGAGGCTCGTGAGCTTCTGTCGGAGTATGAGTTTCCGGGTGATGATGTGCCGGTGGTGCATGTGTCGGCGTTGCAGGCGTTGGAGGGTGATGCGTCTGCGGGTGACAAGATCATGGAGTTGATGGCTGCGGTGGATGAGTACATCCCGGAGCCGGAGCGTGATCTGGATCGTCCGTTCTTGATGCCGATTGAGGATGTGTTCTCGATTTCTGGTCGTGGGACGGTTGTGACTGGGAAGGTTGAGCAGGGTGTGATCAATACTGGCGATGAGATTGAGATCGTTGGTATTCGTGATACTCAGAAGACGACGTGTACGGGTGTTGAGATGTTCCGGAAGTTGCTTGATCAGGGTCAGGCTGGGGACAATATTGGTGCGTTGCTTCGGGGTGTTGATAAGGATGAGGTGCAGCGGGGTCAGGTGTTGGCGAAGCCTGGTTCGATTACTCCGCATACGCAGTTTGAGGCTCAGGTGTATGTGTTGACGAAGGAGGAGGGTGGTCGGCATAAGCCGTTCTTCGCGAATTATCGGCCTCAGTTTTATTTCCGTACGACTGATATTACGGGGACGGTGACGTTGCCGGAGGGTACGGAGATGTGTATGCCGGGGGATAATACGGAGATGACGGTTGAGTTGATCAATCCGATCGCGATGGATGAGGGGTTGCGGTTCGCGATTCGTGAGGGTGGTCGGACGGTTGGTGCCGGTCGAGTCACCAAGATCCTCAAGTAGTAGGGTCCGCATCCATGTTCACTGCTGACGAGTCGCTGTTCCGCTTCGACGCTGACCTGGCGGCGGGGTTCGCCGGCAAGCGGGTCCTGATCACCGGCGCCGGCAAGGACGGCGGCATCGGTCAGGCCTTCGCCCTCGCCGCCGGATTGAACGGCGCCGCCTCGGTCGGCGTGCACTTCCACCGCTCCTACGAGGACGGCTTCGATCTCGTCGAGCGCCTCCAGGACGGCGGGGTCAACGCCTTCCCCCTCCAGGCCGACGTCACCAACACCCGGGACCTGTGGGCCACCCGGAGCTACGTGATCGAGCAGATGGGAGGGCTCCCGCCGAGCATGGTCATCTGCAACTCGGGGCTGACCGAGTCGGGCTACTCCTTCGGCCGGGCCCTCCGCCCGATCGACGACGAACCCCGGGCGATTCGGCGGGCCCGGGTCCGTCAGCACTTCATCGACAGCCTCGAGGAGTCCCGCAACGTCCTCGACACCAAGATCGACGGCTTCCTGGCCACCACCCACCTCTGGGCCGGCGAGGCCGTCTACCACGGCGAGTCCGTGCAGTTCATCTACGTGTCGTCCCGCCAGGCCATCGACCCGGGCCCGTCGGTCCCCGGCTACGCCATCTCGAACTGGGCGGTCCTCCAGCTGCCCAAGGTGCTGAAGGTCAACCTCGGCCGCTCGGCAGAGCAGGTCTCGTGCCTCAGCGTGCTCTTCCCCTTCATCCGGACCGGGATGACGAGCGAGTACGCCGAGAACGAGCGGGTGTTCGGCCGCTGGCAGCCCCGGATGCTCGAGACCCACGAGTGCGCGGCGGCGTTCGCTCAGCTGCTCAGCCGCCCGGTCGACGAGACCGACCTCGGCATGTTCGAGCTGCTCGTCGAGGAGTCGGCCGAGCGCCCGGACGTCGACGGAGCGATCGATGTGCGGTGGAAGGAAGTCCGCCTCGACGTGGCCGAGAACGACCTCGCCTGGAGCAACGCCTCGCCGCTCTCGTTCTGAGCTCGCGTTCCGACCACGGCCCCCGTCGGCGGCCCCCGGTGATCTCGATCACCTACCGGTCGCCCCCCGGGGGCGGCTACGGTTGCAACGTAACCTTGTCCCCTTTCCCGAGGTCAGAACCAATGGAGTCGGCCGACGTCGACGAACTGATCGAAGTTGCGAAGGCGGGAGACCACCACGCGTTCGAGCAGCTGGTTCGTCACACCTATGCCGACACCTACACGCTGGCATTCAGGTTGGTGGGCGACGAGGAGGACGCTCGGGACGTGGTACAGGAGACCTACCTTCGAGCCCATCGCGGCCTGAAGCGGTTTCGGGGTGATGCACAGTTCTCGACGTGGCTCCACCGGATCACGGCCAACTGCGCCAACACGTTCCTCGGCCGCCGCGGTCGCGACACGCACGACCCCCTTCCCGATGACCCGGCCATCGCCGATTCGCACCCCCAGCGGGACCCCGAACACCGGGCCGGCAACGAGGACCTCCGCAAGCAACTGACCGAGGCCCTCCAGTCGTTGCCCCCCAAGCTGCGGGCCGTCGTCGTCCTCCGCGATATCTACGACCTGTCCCACGACACGATCGCCGAACAGCTCGGCATCACCGAGTCGGCGGCCAAGGTCCGCCTCCATCGGGCTCGAAAGCGGCTCCGGGAGCGCCTCTACCCGTTGGGCGACGAGGAGCAGGCCCATGCGGTGTGAGACGATGAGCCTGCAGCTGGCCGACGTCGCCGACGGGCACAACGAGTTGGCCGGGGCCGCCGGTCGCCACGTCGAGACCTGCCTCCGCTGTCAGGCGGAGCTGGCCCAGTACCGCAAGCTCCTCCGGGCCCTCACCAGTCTCCGGGGCGAGCTGATCGTCCCCGACGAGCGGCTGCTCGACGACATCCTCGATGCGCTGCGGCCGCCGGCCACCGTTCACCGGCTCCACCGCCGGAACCGCCGCGCCGCCTACATCGGCGGGATCGCTGCTGCGGCCACCGCCGGAGCGGCTGGCGCCATCGTCATCGCCTCCCGCCTGGCCAGCCGAGACGGCCTGGCCAGCTGATCGGCCCCGAATCCCGGGGCGGTTCGCGCCGGGTGCGGTGCTAGCCTCACAAGAGGCCCTAGGGCAGTAGCTCAATTGGCAGAGCGCCGGTCTCCAAAACCGAAGGTTGGGGGTTCGATTCCCTCCTGCCCTGCTGAGGGTGCGGGCGGCGCGTCCCGTTGGCACCTCTCCTCTCTCAGACATCTCGAAGCTCGGACGGCGATGCCCCGCCGCGCTTCGTAGCGAGGACTACCGACATGGCGATGAACCGAGAACAGCGACGGTACCTGCAGCGGCAGGGCCAGCTGGATGACGACGGCAACCCGGTCGCGGCCAAACGCGAGGGTCGCCAGGCCTCGGCCCCCAACGAGCGGGTGACCCCGCTCCGGTACATCTCCGAAGTCAACTCCGAGCTTCGGCGGGTCAGCTGGCCGACCCGCGGCGAGGTGGTGAACTACACCATCGTCGTCCTGGCCACGCTGGCGTTCTTCACGGCGCTCATCTCGGGGCTCGACTGGGTCTTCGGCGAGGGCGTCATCCGACTGCTGAGGTTGTGATCATGACCAACCAGACCGACGACACGACGACCGCCGAGCCGGTGGCCGACGACCTGACCGCCAACGGCGACGGCTCGGTCCCCGTCGAGGGCTCGGTCGATGAGGTGGACACCGAAGCCGCCGACCAGGCGCACGTCGAGGCCGACCAGGACGATGCCCACGCTGACGCCGGTCACCCCGAAGGCGAGGCCGACCAGCCCGAAGGCGAGGCCACCTCGGCCGACGATGAGGCCGACGCCGAGAACGAGGACGGTGAGGCCGAGGACGGTGAGGCCGACGCCGAAGACGGGGACGGTGAGGCCGAGGTGGTTGCGCCGCCCCGCCGCGAGTCGCCCTACGACCGGCCCGGTCGGTGGTACGTGCTCCACACCCAGTCCGGCTACGAGAACAAGGTCAAGACCAACCTCGAGGCCCGCACCCAGTCGATGAACATGGAGGAGCGGATCTTCGAGATCGTGATCCCCCTCGAGGACGTCGTCGAGTTCAAGAACGGCAAGAAGGTCGTCGTCCAGAAGAAGGTGTTCCCCGGCTACCTGCTGGTCCGTATGCGCCTCGACGACGACTCCTGGTTCGTCGTTCGCAACACGCCGGGGGTCACCGGCTTCGTCGGTGCCGGCAACAAGCCCTCGCCGCTGCCCCGGCGCGACGTCGAATCGTTCCTGTCGGTCAAGGTCGAGGGCGACGAGCAGGCTCGGAAGGGCCGGCCCCGCCTCGAGTACGGCATGGGGGAGACGGTCCGGGTCAAGGAAGGCCCCTTTGCCGATTTCCAGGGCGAGATCGTGGAGATCAACGAGGACCAGCTCAAGCTCAAGGTGCTGGTCAACATCTTCGGCCGCGAGACGCCGGTCGAGTTGGAGTTCGCTCAGGTCGGCAAGATCTGATCTGGCGGGCCGGCATCGCCGGTCGCGTCACCTCATGTCGACTCGGCGTTGTCGCCGGATCGATCGGCCGGCAGAATTGTTGGTCGCCCATTTCGTGGGCATCGGAAGTCGAGACGAGAGAAGCCAATGGCCAAGAAGCAAGTCCTCGCGGTCGTGAAGATCCAGATCCCGGCTGGGCAGGCGTCGCCGGCGCCGCCCGTCGGTACCGCCTTGGGGCCCTACGGCTTGGCGATCATGGACTTCTGCAAGGAGTACAACGCTCGGACCGAGTCCCAGCGGGGCCAGGTCGTGCCGGTCGAGATCACCATCTTCGAGGATCGTACGTTCAGCTTCGTCCTGAAGACCCCGCTGACGTCGGAGCTCATCAAGAAGGCGGCCAAGTTGCAGAAGGGGTCGAGCGACCCGCTGCGGGAGCCGGCCGGGACGATCACCGACGCCCAGTTGACCGAGATCGCCGAGATCAAGATGCCCGACCTGAACGCCTACGACATCGAGGCCGCCAAGCGACAGGTCGCCGGAACTGCCCGC
Organism: Acidimicrobiales bacterium; assembly: GCA_965262175.1. Taxonomy (GTDB): domain Bacteria; phylum Actinomycetota; class Acidimicrobiia; order Acidimicrobiales; family SZUA-35; genus CADEDH01. Next base: position 2,170,091 of record CBDHES010000002.1, read on the forward strand.
CAGATGGGCATCAGTGTCCGGGGCTAGGGAGGAACGAAGCGATGCCACGAGGTAAGAGGTACAACGACGCTGCTCGCCGCTACGACCGCGAGCACCTGCACGGCCCGATCGAGGCCGTCGAGCTGGTCAAGTCGCTCTCGTCGGCCGGGTTCGACGAGTCGATCGACGTCTCCCTGAGCTTGGGTGTCGACCCCCGCAAGGCCGACCAGATCGTCCGGGGCACCGTGGCGCTGCCATCGGGCACCGGCAAGACGGTCCGGGTCGCGGTCTTCGCCACCGGTGAAGCAGCGGCCGCCGCAGCCGAGGCCGGCGCCGATGTCGTCGGCGGCGAGGATCTGGTGGCCGACGTCGAGGGCGGCATGCTCGATTTCGACCTGGCCATCGCCACCCCCGAGATGATGCCGCAGGTCGGCAAGTTGGGTCGGGTCCTCGGCCCCCGGGGCCTCATGCCCAACCCCAAGACCGGCACCGTGACCCCCGACACCGCCAAGGCCGTCGGCGAGTTCAAGGGAGGGACGGTCGAGTACCGGACCGACCGCTACGGCAACATCCACGTCTCGATCGGGAAGGCCAGCTTCGAGCCCGATGCGCTCCGGCTCAATCTGGCGACGTTGATCGACGAGCTGAATCGGGTCAAGCCCTCGGCGGCCAAGGGCCGCTACATCAAGAAGCTGTCGCTGTCGTCCACGATGGGGCCTGGCGTCAAGATCGACCCCAACCGCCTCGAAGAGGTGGCAGCCGCCGCCTAGCCTGAGATCTCACATCTGAACCGTTCTCTTCGCCCGAGACCCAAGGCGGGAGCCTCTTGGCTCCGGAAGTCCCTGCGGTAGGCGATCGAACACGGTCTGCACGCCCTTTCGGTCGTGGTGGCCCGTCGACGATCCTCGAGCTCGAAGAGCCTCGGGATCCGATGCGAGCAACCAACAACCCACGACCCACACGAAAGGAGGTGCAGAAGATGGAGAATCCGAGACCGGAGAAGGTGGCGATCGTCGCCGAGGTCAAGGAGCGGCTGGAGGAATCCTCGGCCGTCGTCGTGACCGAGTACCGGGGCCTGAGCGTGAAGGCCCTGGCCGACTTGCGTCGCGAGCTCCGGCCGGCCGGCGGTGCGTACAAGGTGTACAAGAACACGCTGGTTCGCCGGGCGGCCGGCGAGGCCGGCGTCGACCTCGATGACCACCTGGTCGGCCCGACGGCGCTGGCCTTCACCGAGACCACACCCGATGGCTCGCCCGGCGACGTCGTCACGGTGGCCAAGGTCCTACGGGACTTCGCCAAGGCCAATCCCGACCTGGTGATCAAGGGCGGACTCCTCGACGGCGCACCGATGGACGCCGCCGGCGTCGGCCGGCTGGCCGACGTCGAACCCCGCGAGGTGCTGCTGGCCAAACTGGCCGGGGCCATGTCGGCTCCGATGCAGCAGTTCGCCGGCCTGCTCCAGGCGCTGCCCCGCAACTTCGCCTACGGCCTCAAGGCCCTCATCGATCAGGGCGGCGCGCCCGGCGCACCGGCCGACGCCGCCCCATCCGACGCCGCCCCATCCGACGCAGAAGGAGCGGCGCCGGCACCCGACGCCGACGCCGCGAACGACGGAGCGGCCGACGATGCTGCGGCCGACGAAGCCGCATCCGACACCGCCTCCGACAGCGAGGCCCCCGGCGACGCCGGGTCCGAATCGACCGACGACACCCAAGACGCAGACCAGGGAGAAGAGTAGAACCATGGCAACCCTGACCAAGGACGACATCCTCGACGCCATCGCCAACATGTCGGTGCTGGAGCTCTCCGAGCTCCTGACCGACTTCGAAGAGAAGTTCGGTGTGACCGCGGCCGCCCCGGTCGCCGTCGCCGCCGGACCCGGCGCCGGTGGTGGCGAGGCCGAGGCCGAAGCCGAGGAGCAGACCGAGTTCGACGTCGTGCTCACCGGCGCCGGCGACAAGAAGATCGCCGTCATCAAGGCCGTCCGAGAGCTGACCAGCCTCGGCCTCAAGGAGGCCAAGGAGCTGGTCGAGTCCGCTCCGAAGCCGGTCATCGAGGGCGCCTCCAAGGAGGACGCCGAGGCGGCCAAGGCCAAGATCGAGGACGCCGGCGGCACCGCCGACCTGGCCTGACGAAACTCCGGGTGGTGGTGAGGCCGGCCCGTCCGGCCCTACCGAGGCCCGTGTTGGGGCCCGGGTTCGCACGGTCGGACCCGGGCCCCATTGATTCGACAAAGAACCTTGACCTGCCGCTGCCGGTCTTTTACCATTCCACCGCGAATTTGGTTGTTGGTTGAGCGGGCCGAGCCTATGCTGGTCTAGCCGTGCTCGCTCTCCTCGCCAGGCCTCGTTGTCTCCCAGATTCTGATGCGGGATCTGGGATTCTCTGCGTTGTCAGGTAAGACGGTCGAGCACGCCGTAGCTACTCGTGGTCAACCTGGTGGTGCCTCTTGCCTGCACGTACTGTCGCTCGCGATCGCTACTCCTTCGGCAATCTCAAAGAAGCCATTGAGCTTCCCGACCTGATTGCCGTCCAGCGGGACTCGTTCAGCTGGTTTCTGGAGCAGGGTCTGTCCGATGCCTTCCGTGATATCAGTCCGATCAAGGACTTCACGGAAACTCTACAACTCGAACTGGAGTTCGATCCTCACGACGAGGACCTGAAGCCATACCCCAAGTTCTCGGTCGAGGAGTGCAAAGAGAAGGACATGACCTACTCGGCCCCGATCTTCGTTCGGGCCCGCTTCATCAACGCCACGACCGGCGAGATCAAGGAGCAGACGGTCTTCATGGGCGACTTCCCCATGATGACCGACAAGGGCACGTTCGTGATCAACGGCACCGAGCGGGTCGTGGTGTCCCAACTCGTCCGATCGCCGGGGGTGATCTTCCAGCCCGGTGAGCGGTTCCGGCTCCGGAACCTGGCCAAGCACCAGATGGTGACCGGCACCATCCACCCGTACCGGGGTGAGTGGATCGAGTTCGACGTCGAGCAGAAGCCGGGCAAGGACCCGACCGCCGGCGTGCGGGTCGCCCGCAAGCGGCGGCTCTCGCTGTTCACCCTGCTCCGGGCGCTGGGCTACGACGAGGAGAACGCCCCCGGCTTCCTCGAGGCCTTCGTCCGTCACTACGAGTTCCTCGAGGGACAGTGGGAGAAGGATCGGGAGATCGCTCCCACCCAGGACGAGGCCCTCATCGAGATCTACAAGCGGGCCCGGCCCGGCGAGCCCCCGACCCTGGAGGCGGCTCGGACCTACCTCCGCAACGCCTTCTTCGAGTCGCGGCGCTACGACCTGTCGCGGGTCGGCCGGTACAAGCTGAACCGGAAGCTGGGGCCGGAGCTCGAGAAGCTCGAGCGGTTGTTCCCCATGCTCGACCTCGACAAGCCCGACCTCGAGCAGCCGGTCTTGGCCCGGTGCGAGGTGCTGGCATCGGCCACCTACCTCCTCCACCTGATGATTGCCGAGCCCGGCTACCGGCTCGACGACCAGGACCATTTCGCCAACCGCCGGGTCCGGTCGGTCGGCGAGCTCATCCAGAACCAGGTCCGGATCGGCCTGTCCCGGATGGAGCGGGTCGTGCGGGAGCGGATGACCACCCAGGATGTCGAGGCGATCACGCCCCAGACCCTGATCAACATCCGCCCGGTCGTGGCTGCCATCAAGGAGTTCTTCGGGACCTCCCAGCTCAGCCAGTTCATGGACCAGGTCAACCCCCTCTCGGGTCTGACCCACCGCCGCCGCCTCTCGGCGCTCGGCCCGGGCGGGCTGTCCCGGGAGCGGGCCGGCTTCGAGGTCCGTGACGTCCACTTCAGCCACTACGGCCGCATGTGTCCGATCGAGACCCCGGAGGGTCCGAACATCGGCCTCATCGGCTACCTGTCGAGCTACGCCCGGGTCAACGACTTCGGCTTCCTGGAGACGCCGTACCGGCCGGTGATCGACGGCAAGGTCTCCGAGGAGGTGGTCTACCTGACCGCCGACGAGGAGGAGGAGTACGTCGTTGCCCAGGCCAACGCCCGGCTGACGCCGGAGGGCAACCTGGCAGACGACCGGGTCCTCGCCCGCCGGTCACCGCAGGCGGCCTCGCTTCGTGACCTGAAGCTGCAGCTCGAGCGCGACGTCTTCTTCGGTGCGACCACCGAGATCTCCCAGGTTCCTCGGGACGAGGTCCAGATGATGGACGTCTCCCCCAAGCAGATCGTGTCGATCGGCACCGGGCTGATCCCGTTCCTCGAGCACGACGACGCCAACCGCGCCCTCATGGGGGCCAACATGCAGCGTCAGGCGGTCCCCCTGTTGACCGCCGAGGCGCCCTACATCGGGACCGGCATCGAGGGCCGGGCCGCCGCCGATGCCGCCGACACCCTGATGGCGGTCGACGACGGTGTGGTCACCGAGGCCGACGGTCGGGCCCTGACCGTCGAGTACAAGAACTCCGGTCGGAAGGTCCACCGGCTCCTCAAGTTCGCCCGGTCCAACCAGGACACCTGCATCAACCAGAAGCCCCGGGTGGTGGCTGGCCAGACGATCAAGGCTGGCGACCTGCTGGCCGACGGTCCCTCGACCGACAACGGCGAGCTGGCGTTGGGGAAGAACCTGGTCGTCGCCTTCATGCCTTGGGAGGGCTACAACTTCGAGGACGCCATCATCCTCAGCGAGCGGCTCCGGCGGGACGACGTGCTCACGTCGATCCACATCAAGGAGCACGAGATCGACGCCCGCGACACCAAGCTCGGGCCCGAGGAGATCACCCGAGACATCCCCAACCTGTCCGAGGACATCCTGGCCGATCTCGACGAGCGGGGGATCATCCGGGTCGGGGCCGACGTCGGCCCCGGCGACGTCCTGGTCGGCAAGGTCACGCCGAAGGGCGAGACCGAGCTCACCCCCGAGGAGCGGTTGCTGCGGGCGATCTTCGGCGAGAAGGCCCGGGAGGTCCGGGACACCTCGCTCAAGGTTCCCCACGGCGAGACCGGCAAGGTCATCGAGGTCAAGGTCTTCAACCGGGAGGACAGCCACGAGCTGCCGCCCGGGGTCAACCAGCTGGTCCGGGTCTACGTCGCCCAGAAGCGCAAGATCTCGGTCGGCGACAAGCTGGCCGGGCGCCACGGCAACAAGGGCGTGATCTCCCGGATCCTCCCCGTCGAGGACATGCCCCACCTGGCCGACGGGACCCCGGTCGACATCATCCTCAACCCGCTCGGCGTGCCGAGCCGGATGAACGTCGGTCAGGTCCTCGAATCCCATCTCGGGTACGCCGCCCGGTGGGGTTGGGACGTCGACGGCAACAAGGTCGGCGAGGAGCCCATCCGGGGGACCGAGACCAAGACCCGCCCGTTCACCACCCCGGCCACCCTGGTCGCGACGCCGGTGTTCGACGGCGCCAAGTGGGACGAGACCGAGCGGGCCGGGATGCACCCCACGATCCAGAGCATCTTCGAGAACCTCACCCCCGAGGCGATCGACGGGACTCGACTGATCGGGCGGGACGGCAAGGCCACCCTCTACGACGGCCAGACGGGCGAGCCCTTCGACCGGCCGATCATGGTCGGGGTCATGTACATCCTGAAGCTGTCCCACCTGGTCGACGACAAGATCCACGCCCGGTCGACCGGCCCGTACTCGATGATCACCCAGCAGCCGCTCGGCGGTAAGGCTCAATTCGGTGGTCAGCGTTTCGGCGAGATGGAGGTGTGGGCGCTCGAAGCGTACGGCGCGGCCTACTGCCTCCAGGAGCTGCTGACGATCAAGTCCGACGACGTGCTCGGCCGGGTCAAGGTCTACGAGGCCATCGTCAAGGGCGAGAACATCCCCGAGCCGGGCATCCCGGAGAGCTTCAAGGTGCTCATCAAGGAGATGCAGGCCCTCTGCTTGAACGTCGAGGTCCTGGCCGAGGACGGCAACGAGATCGAGATGAGGGAGCTCGACGACGAGCTGTTCCGTACCGCCGAGGAACTCGGCATCGACCTCAGCCGTCCCGAGCGGGGATCCGACGAAGACGACGCCGCCCGGGCCGCCGGGACCCGTCGCTAGTCCGATCAGCTGAAGAGAGGTTCACGAATGCTTGATGTCAACGATTTCGATCAGCTGAAGATCGGTCTGGCGACCGCCGACTCGATCCGGATGTGGTCCAACGGCGAAGTGAAGAAGCCGGAGACCATCAACTACCGCACGCTCAAGCCGGAGAAGGACGGCCTGTTCTGCGAGAAGATCTTCGGTCCGACCAAGGACTGGGAGTGCGCCTGCGGCAAGTACAAGCGGGTTCGGTTCAAGGGGATCATCTGTGAGCGGTGCGGGGTCGAGGTCACCCGCTCGAAGGTCCGCCGGGAGCGGATGGGCCACATCGAGCTGGCCGCGCCCTGCGTGCATATCTGGTACCTCCGGGGTACCCGCTCGTGGCTGGCCTACCTCCTCATGGGCACCGAGCCCCGCGAGGAGCTCAAGGCCAAGCAGCTGGAGAAGGTCATCTACTTCGCGGCCAACCTCGTCACGTGGGTCGACGAGGAGCGCCGCCAGGAAGACCTCCCCAACCTCGAAGCCGAGGTGATCGGCGAGCGGGAGGCCATCGTCAAGGAGATGGAGCTCCGGCTCGCCGAGCAGCACACCGAGCTCGAGGGCGAGATCGCCCAGATGGAGAACGACGGGGCCAAGGACACCGAGATCCGGGCCCGTCAGCGGGCCTTCGAGAAGGAGCTGGCCGCCACCCGCGAGCAGTACGAGATGGAGCTCGACGTGCTCGACCGGGCGTGGGAGGAGTTCAAGGAGCTGTTCCCCCGCAAGATCCTCGAGGACGAGATGCTGTGGCGGGAGATGGTCGACCGCTTCGGCGACTACTTCGAGGGCGGTATGGGGGCCGACGCCATCGCCCAGCTGATCGACCGGATCGATTTCGACGAGGAGGAGATCAAGCTCCGCCTCGCCATCGAGCCCGAGGACGGCTCCAAGCCGCTGTCGGCCCAGCGGAAGCAGAAGGCGATCAAGCGGCTCAAGATCGTGGCCGCCTTCAACCGGCGCGACGAGGGCGGACGCCGCCAGAACGATCCCCGGGCCATGATCCTCGACGTGGTGCCGGTGATCCCGCCCGAGCTGCGCCCGATGGTCCAGCTCGACGGTGGCCGGTTCGCCACGTCGGACCTCAACGACCTGTACCGGCGGGTCATCAACCGGAACAACCGCCTGAAGCGGCTGCTCGACCTCGGCGCTCCCGAGATCATCGTCAACAACGAGAAGCGGATGCTCCAGGAGGCGGTCGACGCCCTCTTCGACAACGGTCGGCGCGGTCGCCCGGTGACCGGGCCGGGTAACCGGCCCCTCAAGTCGCTGTCCGACATGCTCAAGGGCAAGCAGGGCCGGTTCCGGCAGAACTTGCTCGGCAAGCGGGTCGACTACTCCGGCCGATCGGTCATCGTGGTCGGTCCGACGCTCAAGTTCCACCAATGCGGCCTGCCCAAGATCATGGCTCTCGAGCTGTTCAAGCCCTTCGTCATGAAGCGGCTGGTCGACCAGGAGCTGGCCCAGAACATCAAGTCGGCCAAGCGCATGGTCGAGCGGCGCCGACCCCAGGTGTGGGAGGTGCTCGAGGACGTCATCCAGGAGCACCCGGTGATGCTCAACCGGGCTCCCACCCTGCACCGGCTCGGCATCCAGGCCTTCGAGCCGGTATTGGTCGAAGGTAAGGCGGTCCAGATCCACCCGCTCGTCTGCACGGCGTTCAACGCCGACTTCGACGGCGACCAGATGGCCGTCCACCTGCCCCTGTCGGCCGAGGCCCAGGCCGAGGCCCGGGTGCTGATGCTGTCGGCCAACAACGTGCTCTCGCCGGCCCATGGCCGGCCGCTCGTCACCCCGACCCAGGACATGGTGATCGGGGTGTTCTACCTGAGCGAGTTCGTCGAGAGCGAGCCGGGGGGCGGCGTCTTCCGTCGCCTCGACGAAGTCGAGCGGGCCTACGAGTCGGGTCAGATCGGGCTCCACGCCCCGATCGAGTTCCGCCACCCCGATCTGCTGGAGGAGGCGTCGTCCAACGGCTCCGGCTCGGTCTACACCAAGACCACCGCCGGGCGGGTGTTCCTCAATGAGGCGCTGCCCGACGGCTTCCCCTTCGTCAACTACGTCATCAAGAAGCGCGACATCGGCGCCATCGTCGACCAGCTGGCCACCGGCTACCCCAAGGCCGAGGTGGCGGCCAGCCTCGACCGGATCAAGGGTCTGGCATTCAAGTTCGCCGCCCGGTCCGGCCTCACCGTGTCGATCGACGACGTGCGGACTCCACCGGAGAAGAAGTCGATCCTCGACGAGCATGAGGAAGAGGCGGAGAAGATCGAGGGCCAGTTCCGGAAGGGCATCATCACCGACGGTGAGCGACGCCAGAAGGAGGTCGAGATCTGGACCGCGGCCACCGACGAGGTCCGGGAAGCGATGGAGGTCAGCCTCCGGGCCCGGCAGTTCAACCCGATCGACATGATGGTCGGCTCGGGCGCTCGGGGGAACATGATGCAGGTTCGGCAGATCGCCGGCATGCGAGGCCTGGTGGCCAACCCCCGTGGTGACATGATCCCCCGCCCGATCAAGTCGAACTTCCGGGAGGGCCTGACGATGTTGGAGTACTTCATCGCCACCCCCGGCGCCCGCAAGGGCCTCGTCGACACTGCGCTGCGGACCGCCGACTCGGGGTACCTCACCCGGCGCCTCGTCGACGTGGCCCAGGAGGTCATCATCAACGACCGGGACCCCTTCGAGGAGGGGAAGCCGGTGCGGGGCCTGTTCCTCGACGACATCAAGCCCGATGGCTACTACAACCGGTTCACCGGCGCCGCCTCCGATCCGTCGGACCCCGACGCCCGGATGGTCCGGACCTACCTGGAGACCCGTCTCTACAGCCGGGTCCTGGCCGACGACGTGACGTTGTCGGACGGGTCGGTCGTCGCCCGGGGGACGATGATCCGCGAAGAGGAGATGGCCACCCTCCGGGACGACCCCGCCGTCGACCGGGTGCGGGTGCTGTCGCCCCTGACCGACGACTCCCCGGTCGGTATCACCGGCGCCAGCTACGGCATGTCGCTGGCGACCGGGATCGACATCGAGGTCGGCGAGGCGGTCGGCGTCATCGCCGCCCAGTCGATCGGCGAGCCCGGCACCCAGCTGACGATGCGGACCTTCCACACCGGTGGTGTCGCCGGTGGGGCCGACATCGCCGGCGGTCTGCCCCGGGTGGTCGAGCTGTTCGAGGCCCGGAGCCCCAAGGGCAAGGCCACGATGGCCCGGATCTCGGGCACCGTGCGCATCGCCGAGGACGAGGGCAAGGGCAAGGTCATCACCATCGTCGGTGAGGACGGGACCGAGGACGACTACCTCGTGCCCCTGGCGGCCCGACTCGAGGTCGTCGACGGCCAGGAGATCACCGCCGGCGACGCCATCGTCGACGGCCCCCGGGACCCGAAGGAGCTGCTGGAGATCCGGGGCATCCGGGAGACCCAGCAGTACCTGGTCGAAGAGGTCCAGAAGGTCTACCGAGACCAGGGTGTGTCGATCCACGACAAGCACATCGAGCTGATCGTGCGACAGATGACCCGCCGGGTGGCCATCCAGGAACCGGGCGACTCCGACTTCCTCCCCGGGGAGCGGTGCGACCAGTGGCAGTTCGCCGACGTCAACCGGCGCCTCGTCACCGAGGGTCAGCGGCCGGCCGAGGGCCGGCCCGAGATCATGGGTATCACCAAGGCGTCGCTGGCGACCGATTCGTGGCTGTCGGCGGCGTCGTTCCAGGAGACCACCCGGGTCCTGACCGAGGCGGCCATCGAGGGCCGCTCCGACTCGATGATCGGGCTCAAGGAGAACATCATTATCGGGAAGCTCATCCCGGCCGGTACCGGTCTCCTCCGGCACCGCGACATCGAGACCCGGGCCCCCGACTACCAGCCGATGTCGTTCTACTCCTCCGAAGGTGAGGAGCAGGACCCGGCCCAGTGGTTGGCGTCGATCGGAGCCGACACCGGCGGCAACGGGGCCGAGGTCACGGCCCTCCCGACCACGACGGGGTTGGCCGACGAGATCGGTTGACGTCGTCCGACCTTTGGTGACCGGTGCCGGCCCTGGCGGGCCGGCACCGGCCGTTTTCCCCTGCCCTTAGGCCCCCGTCGGTAGCGTGGTCGAGTGGATCGGGAGACGGTGACCCTCTTCTTCGCACTGCTCGCCGGTGCCCTGGCGGTCGCCATCGTCGCCGTCGTGACCTCGCTGGTCGTCGATCGGCAGGACCGGCTCGGGATCGTGGCCGGCGCCCGCAGCGTCGCCTACGAGGGAGCGGCTGCGGTTGCCGCGGTCGCCACCCTGGGGTCGCTGTACCTGTCGGAGGTCGCCGGGTTCGACCCATGCCGGCTCTGCTGGGTCCAGCGGGGCTTCATGTATCCGGCGGCCGTGATCCTGATCGTCGCCGCCGTCGTCCGGCGACGGTCGGTCGCCCTGGTCGGCGGGGCCTTGGCCCTGGTCGGACTGGGCGTTTCGGTGTTCCACCGGATCGAGCAGTCGGTCGGCGAGATCGGCACGGCGTGCGACATCGCCAACCCGTGCTCGGGTCGGTGGCTGAACCACTTCGGGTTCGTGACGATTCCCACGATGGCGGCGGTCGCCTTCGCCGGCATCCTGATGCTGGTCGCATTGACGAGGAGCGAGACATGAGTTCGACGACGGCGCCCCCCGATTCATCCAACCGGGGATTCATCATCGTCCTGGCCCTGATCGTGATGGTCGGTCTCGGCGTGGTGGCCCTGCTGGCCACCCAGCGGAGCGACGATGAGACGACGGCCGGAGGAGCAGCGTCCGAGATCGGCGAGGTCGAGGTCACGGGCGACCCCTTGGCCCCCATGCCCGATGGGCTGGCCGTGGCCGACGCCACCAACGACCCGGTGGCCGGCACGGTCGCCCCGACCCTGGTCGGCACCGATTTCGACGGCTCCGAGGTGCGCATCGAGGCCGACGGTCGACCCAAGGCCGTCTACTTCGTCGCCCACTGGTGCCCTCACTGCCAGGAGGAGATCCCGGTGGTGCAGGGTCTCATCGACGGCGGAGAGCTGCCCGAGGGGATGGACGTCTACGCGGTGTCGACCGGGTATGACCCGGACGCCCCCAACAACCCGCCCGAGCCGAGCGAGTGGCTCGCGGGGGAGGGGTTCGTGTCGCCCACGATCAGGGACGATGACGCCGGCACGGCGATGGGGGCGTACGGCGGACGCAGCTACCCCTACGTCGTCTATCTCGACGGCGACAATCAGCTCGTGGCCCGCTCGTCGGGCAACATCGACCGCGAGGCGATCCTCGCCCTCTGGGCCCTGACGGCCTCCAGCTAGCGGCCGCCCCGCCCGCCGTCGGGCGGGATCGTGGGCGAAACCGCCAGGTCGGGTTGCAAGCCGGTTTCGGCGCGCCGGACCGACGATCGCCAGTGGTACCTTCGGGGCATGTCCCGCCGCATGGTTCCCCCGCTGTTGTCGCGCCCGCGTTCGGGTCCGGTCGTCGGCTCCCTCGCCCTCCTCACCGTCGTCGGTGCGGTGGCTGGAGGCGGGTTGGGAGCGGTGCCGGTCTCGGCCGAGACCGAGATCACGATCGTGCCCGACGAGATCATCGCCGGAGCCCCCGGCACCGAGATCGTCATCGCCACCGAGCCCGTCGACCCCGAGTTGCAGGGGTTGACGTGTCTCGTCCAGGCGGTCGCCCACAACGGTGCTTCGACCCACCCCGGCAACGTCCTCCTGGTCCGCAGCGGTGGCGGCGAGACGGAGATCCCCGGCATCGAGGAGAGCTCGGAGGCCACGGTGACCGACGTCCACCCGATCGTGCTCGGCGAGGTGATCGACTTCGTCGTCCGGTTCGGTGCCGACGGCATGTCGAGCCTGGCCTTCTCGGTCACCGTCGACTGCCCGGACGATCGCGGTACGTCGGCCACCTCGACCACGGCACCCCCACCGACCGTCGGCGGCTCGACGACGGCCAGCACGACCGTCCCGCCGACCCTACCCCCACCCCCCGAGCCGGCGGTCGAGGTCCCCGACCCCACGACCACCGCGCCTCCGGGGTCGATCGAGCGCACCGTCACCGACGTCGAGACCCCGGACAGCACCCCGGCCACCACCGCATCGCTCGATCCCACCGGCCTTCCCGAGGCCCCACCGGCCGCCGCCGTTCCTGGAGCCCCCTCCTACACCGGATGAGGCCCCCGTACCTCCTCGCTGCCGCCGTCGCCCTGATGGTCGGGGTGGCGGCCGGAATCGGCGTGGCGTTGGCCACCGGGAGCGATGAGTCGCTCCCGGCCGCCCCTGCGTTCGATGCTGGCGCCGAGCTTCCGGGTGGCACCGACACCGTCGTCGCCACCGCGGTCGGTCCCGAGGTCGTCGCCCGTCTGGGACCGGCCGACGACGAGCCGGTGGTGGCGACGATCGCCAACCCCCGGCCAACCGGTGCCCCGGCGGTGTTCGTCGTGGTCGGGATGGGAACCGACTGGCTCGAGGTCCAGCTCCCGGTCCGGCCCAACGGGACGACCGGGTGGGTCCGAGCGTCGGAGGTCGAGCTGAGCCGGACCGCCTACCGGATCCGGATCGACACCGACGCCCACCGCCTCCAGGTGTTCGACGGTCCGACACCGGTCATCGACACCGCCATCGCCGTCGGAACCGGCGAGACCCCGACCCCCCACGGCTCGTTCTACCTGACCGAGCTCCTGGTGCCGCCCGACGGGAACGGGCCCTACGGGACCCATGCCTACGGCCTGTCGGGGTTCAGCGAGACCCTCGATTCGTTCAACGGCGGCGACGGGGTGATCGGGATCCACGGGACCAACGATCCGGGATCGCTCGGCACCGACGTCAGCCACGGCTGCATCCGGGTCGCCAACGACGTGATCGACGAGATGGCGACGTTCCTCCCGCTCGGGACCCCGGTCGAGATCGGCCGCTGACCCGGCCGGGGAGATGCGGCGGGCGAGGCCGGTCTTCTAGGGTCGGGAGATGAGCACTCGTTCCTACGACTGGATCGCCCACCACGCTGCGACCCGGGGGGCCAAGGAGGCGATGCGAGACCTCGCCACCGGTCGCTCCTTCACCTACCGCGAGATGAACGACCGCACCAGCCGGTTGGCCACCGCGCTGCGCGACGAGTTCGGCATCGCGGCCGGTGACCGGGTCACGGTGCTGGCCGAGAACAACACCAACTTCTTCGAGGTCCAGTTCGCCTGCTGGAAGCTGGGTGCGGTCTTCGTGCCGCTCAACTGGCGGCTCGCCGTCCCCGAGCTGGAGTTCATCGTCGGCGACTGCAGCCCTCGGGTGATGATCCACGACGGCCCCTTCACCGAGGCCGCCACCAAGCTCACCGAGGTCTGTGGCATCGACCATCGCCTGTCGTGGGGCGAGGCCGAGAGCGGGACTGCGGCGACCGCCGCCCCCTACGAGGACGTGATCGCCGCCGCCGCCCCCTTGGCCGCTGCCGAGCCGACCACCCACGACGACATCCTCACGATCATGTACACCTCGGGCACCACGGGGCGGCCCAAGGGGGCGATCATCACCCAGGGGATGACCTTCTGGAACGCGGTGAACTGCGTGGAGTTCTTCGGCTGCGGGGAACCGATGGTCAACCTGGCCTTCCTCCCGCTGTTCCACACCGGTGGCCTCAACGTGTTCGCCAACCCGGCGTTTCACTTCGGGGGCACCACGCTGGTGATGCGGGCCTTCGATCCGGCCGAGGCGCTCGGCCTGTTGACCAGCGCCGAGATCGGGGTCACCCACACCATCGGCGTTCCGGCCAACTGGCTGTTCATGAGCCAGGTGCCGGCGTTCGAGCAGGCGTCGTTCCCCACCCTCCGGGCCCCGGCCGTCGGCGGTTCACCGACGCCGATCTCGTTGATCGAGGCGTGGGCGTCGAAGGGTCTGCCGCTCCAGCAGGCGTTCGGCATGACCGAGACCAGCCCCCTGGTTCTGGCGCTCAAGCCCGAAGACTGCGAGACCAGGGTCGGGTCCGCCGGCCAGCCGGCCCTGCACAACGAGGTCAAGATCGTCGACGAAGACGGTCAGCCGACCCCGGTGGGGGAGACCGGCGAGCTCTGGGTCCGCGGTCCGAACATCACCCCGGGCTACTGGAACCGTCCGGAGGCGACCGCCGAGTCGATCACCGACGGCTGGCTCCACACCGGCGACGCGGCCCGGGAGGACGACGACGGCTTCTACTACATCGTCGACCGGTGGAAGGACATGTACATCTCGGGCGGGGAGAACGTGTACCCGGCCGAGGTCGAGAACGTGATCTTCCAGTTGGAGGCGGTCGGTGAGGTGGCGGTCATCGGCGTCCCCGACGAGAAGTGGGTCGAGGTCGGTCGAGCGATCGTCGTCACCAAGCCGGGGGCGAGCATCACCGAGGCCGAGATCATCAACCACTGCCGGGCCAACCTCGCTCGCTACAAGGTCCCCCAGTCGGTGGTGTTCATCGACGAGATCCCCCACAACGCCACCGGCAAGGTGCTCAAGCGGGAGCTCCGGGAGCTGCACGGCACACCCTGATCACCACCGGCCCGTCCGGTGCGGGCCCCGGTGGCCGGCCGGGCTAGGCGGGCCGGCCACCGTCAGCAGTACCCTCACTACCCGTGACCTCCGACGCGACGCTTGCCCCTCCGACCGTGGCCGATGTCAGCTCCGCCCTCTCGGCCAACGGCTACCTCGCCGACGAGGGTCTGGCCAGCGCCATCTTCCTGGCGCTGACCCTCAAGCGGCCGCTGTTCCTCGAAGGTGAGGCCGGCGTCGGGAAGACCGAGGTGGCCAAGGTCCTCAGCCGCTGGCTGGGTGGGCGTCTCATCCGGCTCCAGTGCTACGAGGGGATCGACGCCGCCCAGGCGGTCTACGAGTGGGACTACACCCGCCAGCTGCTCCATCTCCGCACCGCCGAGGCGACGGGGGAAGCGGCCGGGGCCTCGTCGGCGACCCTCGAAGCCGAGCTGTACGATCCCCGGTTCCTGATCCGTCGGCCGCTCCTCGAGGCGCTCAGCCCCACCGAGGGGCCACCCCCGGTGCTCCTGATCGACGAGGTCGACCGGGCCGACGACGAGTTCGAGGCCTACCTGCTCGAGGCACTCTCCGACTACAGCGTCACCATCCCCGAGCTGGGGACGATCACCGCCGCCGTCCCGCCGATCGTCGTGCTCACCTCGAACCGAACCCGAGACGTCCACGACGCGCTCAAGCGGCGATGCCTCTACCACTGGGTCGAGCACCCCGACTTCGATCGGGAGGTGGAGATCGTCAAGCTCCGGGCCCCCGGGGTCGGCGACCGGTTGGCCCGTCAGGTGGCGGCAGCCACCGCCGAGATGCGGGGCCGCGGCCTGTACAAGCCGCCGGGCGTCGCCGAGTCGATCGACTGGGCCCTGTCGCTGGCCGCCCTCGGCCGGTCCGAGATGGACGAGGCATCGGTCCGGGCCACCCTCGGCACGGTCCTCAAGTATCGGGAGGACCAGGAGCGGGTCGTCGGCGAGGGCCTGCCGGAGATGGTCCGGGCCGCCGTCGTGCGGGGAGCGGTTTGACGACGGCCGACCCGACGGTCGAGCCGGAGCTCGTCGACCACGGCGAGCGCCTGGCCGTCGGGTTCTGTCGGGTCCTGCGGGCCGCCGGGCTGAAGGTCCCGGCCACGGCCACGATCAACTTCGGGGAAGCGCTGGGGCTGATGGGGGCGGCCGACCGGGGCTCGGTGTACTGGGCTGGCCGGGCCACCCTGATCCACCGCCCGGAGGATCTCAACGTCTACGACCGGGTCTTCGACGCCTACTGGCTCCAGCGGGAACCGGGCGGGATGACGGTCGAGGGCGCCCTTCCCCCGACGACGTTGGTCCTCGACTCCGACGACGACGAACCCGACGACGAGGCCGACGACGAGGGGGACGGTGAGGATCCCCCGGGCGAGGTCCAGCAGATCCGGTTCAGTCGGGTCGAGGTCCTGACCAACAAGGACTTCGCCGAGTGCACCCCCGACGAGCTCCGGGAGCTCAGCGCCCTGATGGCGGGTCTCCGGTTCTCCACCTACCGGCGCCAGAGCCTCCGCCGGTCGCCGGCCAAGAGGGCCGGTGATCGGCCCGACCTCCGCCGCACCGTCCGCTGGGCCCTCCGCCATCAGGGGGAGCCGGTGAGGCGGGCCTTCACCGAGCCGGCCAGCCGTCCCCGTCGTCTCGTCCTGATCCTCGACGTGTCGGGGTCGATGGAGACCTACGCTCGGGCCCTGCTCCGCTTCGCCCACGCGGCGGTGGTGGCCCGGTCCAAGGTCGAGGTGTTCGCCCTCGGCACCCGGCTCACCCGCCTGACCAAGGACCTGGCCAGCCGGGACCCCGACGCAGCGATACGCCGGGCGTTCCCCCGGGTCGCCGACTGGGCCGGCGGGACCCGACTGGGGGAGGGCATCCGGGAGTTCAACGACGCCTGGGGGGTGCGGGGCATGGCCCGGGGCAGCGTCGTGGTCATCCTGAGCGATGGCTGGGACCGGGGTGAGGCCGACCTCCTCGGCTCGGAGATGACCCGCCTCCACCGGGTCACCCATCAGCTGATCTGGGTCAACCCGCTCAAGGCCACCCCCGGCTACGCGCCGCTGGCGGCGGGCATGGCCGCCGCCCTGCCCCACGTCGACCGGTTCGTCGAGGGGCACTCCTACGCCTCGCTCGTCGAGCTGGCCGGGGTCCTGGCGAGCGAGACCGACGACCGGAGGTGAGCGCCCCGATGGCTGGCCCCTGGATCGACGCACCCCCACCGACCGGACCGCCGGCGGCGATCGTGCCGCCGCCGGGGGGCCGGATCCGACCGTGGTGGGGCTTGTGGGACGCGGTACCGCCGCTGGTGCTGCTCAGCCTCTCGGCCATCCTGGCCCTGGTCGGCGAGCTGGTCGAGCCCGGTCAGGGCGCAGAGGCCAGCTCGGCCGAGCTCAGCGAGCAGGCCACGATCATCACCGGCGTGGTGCTGATCGTGATCTATCTCGCGGTGACCGGCTGGCCCTTCTTCGTCTCGGCCCGCAAGGGCCTCGGCCCGGTCAAGGATTGGGGACTCGGGTTCCGTCCCGTCGACCTGGCGATCGGTGTCGGGACCGGCATGCTGGCCATCGGCGCCGCCGCCGTGGCCGGGGCGGCGACGACCGCTCTCGTCGGGCTGTCCGACGCCTCTGAAGCCGAGAACACCGGGTTCCTGGCCGACGCCGAATGGGGCCCCGGGCTGATCATCCTCCTCGTGGTGGTGGTGATCGCCGCCCCCGTGGCCGAGGAACTGGTGTTCCGGGGAATGACCCTCCGGGCCCTCGACCGGCGCTTCGGTCCCACGGTGGCCGTCGTCGGATCGACGATCGCCTTCACCCTGCCCCACTACATCGGCGGCACGCTGGCCGGAACCGCCGTGCTGCTGGCGTCGATCGGGGCCGTCGGGGCGGTGTTGGGAGCGATCACGATCTCGGTCGGTCGGCTTTGGCCGGCCATCCTGGCTCACGTGCTGCTCAACGCCGTGGGGGCGGCTGCCGCCGTCGGCGCCTTCGGCTGACCCCCGGTCGACGGAGGGCCGGCTCGAAGTTGTCGGCCAACGGCGCCGACCCCGTAGGGTTGCGCGATGGCTGACTCCCTCGACCGCTACCAGCAGTTCACCGGGCTCCGGATCGATCGTCCCGAGCCCGGCATCCTGCGGATGATCCTCGACACCCCGGGCAAGCTCAACGCCGTCGACTCGGTCAAGCACGCCAACCTGGCCGACGTGTGGCCGGTGATCGACCGGGACCCCGAGACCCGGGTCGTGGTGGTCCACGGTGAGGGCGGGGCGTTCTCGGCCGGTGGCGACATGGACATGATCGCCGACATCATCGCCGATCCGGCGGTCCGGGCCGAGACGTTTCGGGAGGCCCGGGACCTGGTCTACAACATCATCAACTGCTCGAAGCCGGTCGTGTCGGCCATCGAGCGGGTGGCCGTCGGGGCCGGCCTGGCGACCGCCCTCATGGCCGATGTGTCGGTGTGCGGCCGCTCGACGCGGATCATCGACGGCCACACCAAGCTGGGGGTCGCGGCCGGTGACCACGCCGTCATCATCTGGCCCCTCCTCTGTGGGATGGCCAAGGCGAAGTACTACCTGATGACGTGTGACCCCCTGACCGGTGAAGAGGCCGAGCGGATCGGCCTGGTGTCGATGGCGGTCGACGACGATGCGGTCATCGACACCGCCTTCGACGTGGCCCGGAAGCTGGCCGCCGGCTCGCAGCAGGCGATCCAGTGGACGAAGCTGGCCCTCAACAACTGGCTCCGGATGGCCGGGCCGTCCTTCGACGCCTCGGTCGCCCTGGAGATGCTCGGGTTCGCCTCGACCGACGTCCACGAGGGCGTGGCGGCCATCAACGAGAAGCGGGCTCCGGACTTCGGGTGATGGCCGATCGGCCCCACCGCCCACCGGCGTTCGGCCGGGGGTCAGGCTCGTTGTGAATGATTCGGAGCGGGCGTAGGCTTGTTTGCTGGCGTTCTGACGCGCGTGTGCACGGCAGGTCCGCCGTTTCCCCGAGTCTCACGCAGAGGGCCGCAAGCCCGGCGTGGGGCTCGTGTCGTCCTTCGTCCGCCCCCAGAGTGAGTTCAAGAACGCTACGGCCAGGCGCCACCATGCCGCCTGCCGTGAAAGGTGCCCGGTGCCCACGATACAACAGCTGGTCCGCAAGGGCCGGGAGACCAAATCGAAGAAGGCCAAGACGCCGGCCCTGATGGGCTCCCCCCAGCGTCGCGGCGTCTGCACCAGGGTCTACACCGCCACGCCCAAGAAGCCGAACTCGGCTCTGCGGAAGGTGGCCCGTGTCCGGCTCACCACCGGCATCGAGGTCACCGCCTACATCCCCGGCGAAGGCCACAATCTCCAGGAGCACTCGATCGTCCTCGTTCGCGGGGGTCGAGTGAAGGATCTCCCCGGCGTCCGGTACAAGATCGTGCGGGGCACCCTCGACACCGCCGGCGTCCGGGACCGCAAGCAGGCCCGTAGCCGCTACGGCGTGAAGAAGGAGAGCTGAGATGCCACGGAAGGGTCCGGCTCCGCGTCGGGAACTCGAACCGGATCCGGTCTACCGATCGGTCCTCGTCACCCAGATCGTCAACAAGGTGCTCCTCGCCGGCAAGAAGAACGTCGCCGAGCGGATCGTCTACGACGCGCTGGCCACCGTCGGCGACAAGACCGGCGGCGATCCGATCGCCGCCCTCAAGCGTGCGGTCGACAACGTCCGGCCCCAGCTCGAGGTCCGCAGCCGCCGGGTCGGTGGCGCCACCTACCAGGTGCCGGTCGAGGTTCGGCCCCGACGGGCCACCACGCTGGCCGTCCGCTGGTTGGTGAACTTCGCTCGGGAGCGCCGGGAGCGCACCATGGCCGAGCGCCTGGCCAACGAGATCCTCGACGCCTCGAACGGAATCGGGGCGTCGGTCAAGCGTCGCGAGGATCTCCACAAGATGGCCGAGTCCAACAAGGCCTTCGCCCACTACCGCTGGTAGCCAACCCCCCGATCGACCAACCGAGGAAGCAACATGCCTGCCCGACCGACGCCCCTGGACCGGTATCGCAACATCGGCATCATGGCCCACATCGATGCCGGCAAGACCACAACCACCGAGCGGATCCTCTTCTACACCGGGAAGAACTACAAGATCGGTGAGGTCCATGACGGCGGCGCCACCATGGACTGGATGGAGCAGGAGCAGGAGCGGGGGATCACCATCACCTCGGCCGCCACGACCTGCTTCTGGAACGACCATCGGATCAACATCATCGACACCCCGGGCCACGTCGATTTCACCGTCGAGGTCGAGCGCTCCCTGCGGGTGCTCGACGGCGCCGTCGCCGTGTTCGACGGGGTCGCCGGTGTGGAGCCCCAGACCGAGACCGTGTGGCGCCAGGCCGACCGGTACGGCGTTCCCCGCATGTGCTTCGTCAACAAGCTCGACCGGACCGGGGCCGACTTCTACTTCGTGGTCGACACGATCAAGGAGCGGCTCACCACCAACATCGCCGTCATCCAGCTCCCGATCGGGGCCGAGGCCGACTTCGTCGGCGTCGTCGACCTGATCAAGATGAAGGCCCTGGTGTGGCCGGCCGCCACCGACGAGAAGGACCTCGGGGCGACCTACGAAGAGGTCGACATCCCCGCCGACCTCCAGGACAAGGCCGACGAGTACCGGGCCGAGCTGGTCGAGTCGATCGCCGGGGTCGACGAGGAGCTGATGGAGAAGTACCTCGAGGACGAGGAGCTCACCGAGGACGCCCTCCGGGCCGGGTTGCGGAAGGCGACCATCGCCGGCGAGCTGGTTCCGATCCTGTGCGGCACCGCCTTCAAGAACAAGGGCGTCCAGCCCCTGCTCGACGCGGTGGTCGACTACCTCCCAGCCCCGATCGACCTTCCCCCGGTGAGCGGGACCCTGGTCAAGGGCGGCGACGACGCCGAGCGCAAGCCCGACGACAGCGAGCCGTTCTCGGCCCTGGCGTTCAAGATCATGACCGCCCCCAACGTCGGCAAGCTCACCTACTTCCGGGTCTACTCCGGCGCACTGGAGAAGGGCTCGCAGATCCTCAACACCCGAACCGGCTCCAAGGAGCGGATGGGTCGGCTGCTGGAGATGCACGCCA
The DNA here is from genome assembly GCA_965262175.1 of Acidimicrobiales bacterium. Lineage (GTDB taxonomy): Bacteria > Actinomycetota > Acidimicrobiia > Acidimicrobiales > SZUA-35 > CADEDH01. The sequence continues at coordinate 2,190,701 of CBDHES010000002.1, forward strand.
ACAAGCAGGAAGACCGTGATCACGCCATGACCGGCGACATCATGGCCGCCATCGGCATCAAGAACGTCCGGACCGGCGACACCCTGACCGACATGGGCGACGCCATCGTGTTGGAGTCCCTCGACTTCCCGGATCCGGTGATCCACGTTGCGGTCGAGCCCAAGACCAAGGCCGATCAGGACAAGATGGCCAAGGCCCTCACGTCGCTGGCCGATGAGGACCCGACCTTCTCGGTCCACACCGACGAGGAGACCGGTCAGACCATCATCGCCGGCATGGGCGAGCTCCACCTCGAGGTCCTGGTCGACCGGATGCTCCGGGAGTTCAAGGTCGACGCGTCGGTCGGTAAGCCGCAGGTCGCCTACCGGGAGACGATCACCTCGGTCGTCGAGAAGGACACCTACACCCACAAGAAGCAGACCGGTGGTTCCGGCCAGTTCGCCGAGGTCACCATCAAGATGGAGCCCTCGGGCCCCGGCGGTGGCTACGAGTTCGTCGACAAGATCACCGGCGGCCGCATCCCCAAGGAGTACATCCCCTCGGTGTCGGCCGGCATCGAAGAGGCGATGACCACCGGCGTGTTGGCCGGCTACCCGACGGTCGACATCCGGGTCGAGTTGCTCGACGGCAAGTACCACGACGTCGACTCCTCGGAGATGGCGTTCAAGATCGCCGGCAACATGGCGTTCAAGCAGGCCGCTCGCATGGCGAAGCCGGTGCTGCTCGAGCCGATCATGGCCGTCGAGGTCGTGACCCCCGAGGACTACATGGGCGACGTGATCGGCGACCTGAACTCCCGTCGGGGCAAGGTCGGGCAAATGGAGGCTCGAGGCCTCAACCAGGTCGTGACCGCCGAGGTCCCGCTCTCAGAGATGTTCGCCTACTCCAACGATCTTCGATCGAAGACCCAGGGTCGGGCGACCTACACCATGCAGTTCCACAGCTACCAACAGACCCCGAACAACGTGCAGGAAGAGATTGTTCAGCGCGTCCGGGGTGAGTGATCGCACGGGCATCCCGAGACACATAGAAAGGAGGCCGTACCATGGCCAAGGAGAAGTTTGAGCGTACGAAGCCTCATGTGAATGTGGGGACGATGGGGCATATTGATCATGGTAAGACGACGTTGACTGCGGCGATTACTAAGGTTTTGTCTGATCGGGTTGAGGGGTCGCAGGCGACGGCGTTTGAGGATATTGATAAGGCTCCTGAGGAGCGGGAGCGTGGTATTACGATTAATGTGTCTCATGTTGAGTATGAGACTGATAGTCGGCATTATGCGCATGTTGATATGCCGGGGCATGCTGATTACATCAAGAATATGATTACGGGTGCTGCGCAGGTTGATGGGGCGATTTTGGTGGTTTCGGCTGCTGATGGTCCGATGCCGCAGACTCGTGAGCATGTGTTGTTGGCTCGGCAGGTTGGGGTGCCGGCGATCGTGGTGGCTTTGAATAAGGCTGACATGGTTGATGATGAGGAGTTGTTGGAGCTTGTGGAGATGGAGGCTCGTGAGCTTCTGTCGGAGTATGAGTTTCCGGGTGATGATGTGCCGGTGGTGCATGTGTCGGCGTTGCAGGCGTTGGAGGGTGATGCGTCTGCGGGTGACAAGATCATGGAGTTGATGGCTGCGGTGGATGAGTACATCCCGGAGCCGGAGCGTGATCTGGATCGTCCGTTCTTGATGCCGATTGAGGATGTGTTCTCGATTTCTGGTCGTGGGACGGTTGTGACTGGGAAGGTTGAGCAGGGTGTGATCAATACTGGCGATGAGATTGAGATCGTTGGTATTCGTGATACTCAGAAGACGACGTGTACGGGTGTTGAGATGTTCCGGAAGTTGCTTGATCAGGGTCAGGCTGGGGACAATATTGGTGCGTTGCTTCGGGGTGTTGATAAGGATGAGGTGCAGCGGGGTCAGGTGTTGGCGAAGCCTGGTTCGATTACTCCGCATACGCAGTTTGAGGCTCAGGTGTATGTGTTGACGAAGGAGGAGGGTGGTCGGCATAAGCCGTTCTTCGCGAATTATCGGCCTCAGTTTTATTTCCGTACGACTGATATTACGGGGACGGTGACGTTGCCGGAGGGTACGGAGATGTGTATGCCGGGGGATAATACGGAGATGACGGTTGAGTTGATCAATCCGATCGCGATGGATGAGGGGTTGCGGTTCGCGATTCGTGAGGGTGGTCGGACGGTTGGTGCCGGTCGAGTCACCAAGATCCTCAAGTAGTCATGGCCGGTAAACAGAAGATTCGCATCCGCCTCAAGGCCTACGATCACGAGATCGTCGATCAGTCGACGAAGAAGATCGTCGAGACCGTCGCCCGGACCAACGCCGAGTTCCGGGGCCCTATCCCGCTACCGACCGAGAAGCATCGGTTCTGCGTGATCCGGTCGCCCCACAAGGACAAGGACAGCCGGGAGCACTTCGAGATGCGGGTCCACAAGCGGCTCATCGACATCCTCGAGCCCAACCCCAAGACGGTCGACTCCCTCCAGCGGCTCGAGCTGCCGGCCGGGGTCGACATCGAACTGAAGATCCAGGAGGTCTAGACCACACCGGTCGGACCACCAATCGAACACCACGACCGGCCCGGGTCCGGGCCCCGATCATTCGGGGTCCAGGACCCGGGCCGGTGTGGTTCATGGCCGATGGACCGCCGGGCGAGGCCCCGGCGAGCGTGCAACCGAGGGGTACGATCGCTGTCCATGGGGATGGGTAGGGGTCTTGGCGGGCTGCGGCGAGCGGCGTCGAGTGCGGCGATCGTCGGATGCCTGATCCTCGGCGGGTGCACCACCGACGACTCGGCGACGGTCCAGCCCGAAGCGAGCGGGCCGACGTCGGGCGAGGCGGCGGTGGAGACCGAGCCGAGCGAGGGGGACGCTACCGCCGAGGCGTCGCCGGCCGGTTCGGCCGGTGACGGGGACCGTGACGAGGTCTTCGTCGTGGTGGAGCCGGTAGGGGACCCTGGTGTCCGGCTCCACGAGAGCGACCTGGCACCTCCGAGCATCGAGAGCTGGGACGCCGCCGAGGCCGGGCGATGGGACGAGCTGATCGTCGCGGTCGATGCCGATCGGCGAACCGTCGTCGTACTCACACCGGAGGGTCGACCGGTTGGCCGGGTCGGATTCGCCGAGGGCTCCATTGTGCTCCGCAGGCTCGCTGCCCCGGACCGGGTTCTCCTGGAGGTCGAGAGCGGTGTCGGTGAGCGATGGGTCCTCGACACGGGGACCGGCGCCATCGTCGGTGCGGTGACGCCGCCTCCCATCTGGACCTACGACGTTGGTGTCGACGTCGCCGCCGTCTCATCCCAGCGGGATGAGCCGACCCTGGTGACCGACGCGGTGCGACTGGAGATCCAGGAGGTGCCGTATCCGCCATCGGCGGCACCGGCCATCTCGCCCGATGGCCGGTTCGTGACGACCGTCGCCGGTACGGCGGACCAGGGGCTCGAGGTCACGGTCTACGACCGTGAGGTTCGACAGGGCACGGTGACCGTGATCGTCGATCCCGGCTGGTCCGTCGGCCGACCGTTCCACCGGGCGTTCTCCCCCTCCTCGACGACGTTGGTGCTCCCGGTCCATGCCGAGCGGGAGAGCGGCGAGGTGAGTGCGTTGGCGTTCATCGATGTGGTCGACGGCCGCCTTGTCGCCGCAACGGTCTCGGACCTCCGTTTCGCGCGTTGGCTCGACGACGCCCAGTTCCTCGGGAACGATGGTGATCGGTGGGGGGTCTACGAGCTGCGAGAGCCCGAACCCGTCCTGGTGACCGACCTCGGGGTCGCCACCGACGACGACATCTACGGGGCGCCGACCAGCGGGCCATGGATTCCGTTCCTCCAGGGCCAGGAGGCCCTGCTCGTCCACCGTGAGACGGGGGAACAGCGAGAGTTCGTCTGGGACTTCGACGCCCTCGCCGTGCTCGAGCGGCAGCTGATCGACGAGCCACCATCCCGGATCTGGATGAGGCCTACCGGGATCGGTGTCGATCGGATGGACGTGATCGTCATCGACACCGCCGCTGGCACCGTTCACGACTTCTCCGGGGACGCCCTGGACCTTCCACCGTGGGGCGGCGATGCCTTCCTCCTCACACCGACCCTCCACCCCAGCGGTGACGATTTCCTGCTCTACGGGCCACCGTCCGAGCGTCAGCTGTGGCGCCTCGCCGCCGATGGCACGGCGATGCTGGTCACCACCGACGGAGGGTTCGTCGGGGGACCGATCGCCTCGCCGAATGGGCGGCTGACGCTCTTCGGCGATGGGGCGTTCACCGTTCTCGACCCGGAGAGCGGTGAGCGGATCGAACTGCCCGGCAGGCCATCGTCCCTGATCTGGATCCGCTCGGCGACGACCCTCGGGTAGCGGGGCGGGATCGCGCCGCGGCGGGCGAGCCCTCCTCGGGGGCATGCACTGCGCCCCCGTGAGGCCCGTGCGGCCGGTTCAGGCCCGGCTCGGGGTGTTGGCGAGCTCGGTCGATCGCCACCAGGCATGGGCCTCGTCGAGCAACGATCGCCGCACCTCGGCGAATCGCACCACGGCCGCCGGTCCCGGCCAGTTCGGCGGGAGCACCGCGGCCGGCAACCCGGGATCGATCAGCGGGAACCGGCGCCAGCGGTGGACGACCAGCTCGGCCGCCGCGGCGCCCCCGGTCGGTGATGGACCCGACCGCGATACCGTCTCGGTCAAGAAGCCGTCGTAGGCCGATCGGAGGGCGGGTACGTCCCAGGCCCGTCGGACCAGGTCATCGGCCGAGCCGAGCTGCCCGAGGTGGGCGACGAACGACGTGGCCTCGACCCCCAGCTCGCCGAGGAGGGAGACGGCCACCGCTTCCCGATCGACCCAGGGAGTGAGCCACAGCCCGTTGCCGATCGAGCCGAAGCCCTCCCAGCTGAGGCCGACCCCCATCCGATAGCGGACCCGGCGATCGCTCTCGGGAACCGACGCCACCACCACCAGCCACCGCTGGTCCCACCGACGATCCTCCCGGCCGAAGGAGTAGATCCGGTCGGCGCCGGTGGTCAGCACCGAGGTGGCGGTCGGGGTCAGTCGCCACCGGGTCTGGCGGCCGACCCGTTCCCGGTCGAGCCACCCCCGTTGCGCCGTCCGCGACAGGGCCTGGCGGGCCGACGCATCGCGGACGCCGAACAGCTCCAGGAGCCCGGTCACGGTCTGGGTCCACGCCTCGCCGCCGTGGGGCAGGAGCAGCTCGCCCATGATCGTCAGGAGCATCTCGCCGACCGAGTCGGTGCCGGTGCCGGTACCGGCGTCCCGACGAAGAGGAAACGGTGCATCGGCCACGATGGACCGGAGCGTACCTTCGCCGTGAAGCTCTACACAATCTTGACGATACGCCAGCTTCCTGTAGAGTGTTGCCGGAAGCGTTCGACGGGTCGCGACGGCCCACGTACCCGGGTGGCGACGATGATCCAGTTCGAGGTCGATCCGCAGCAGTACCGCCACTGGCGAGTCGAGCTGGCGCCCCCGCTGGCCACGGTCACGATGGCGGTCGACCCTGGGGCGGGGCTGCTCGGCGACTACGAGCTCAAGACCAACTCCTATGACCTCGGCGTCGACATCGAGCTGTACGACGTGGTCCAGCGGCTCCGGTTCGAGCACCCGGAGGTCCACGCCGTGGTGCTGACCGGCGGGCTCGACAAGATCTTCTGTGCCGGGGCCAACATCCAGATGCTGGCGGGGGCGACCCACGAGCACAAGGTCAACTTCTGCAAGTTCACCAACGAGACCCGCAACGGCATCGAGGACGCCACCGCCCGATCCGGCCAGGTGTGGTTGGCTGCGGTGAACGGCACGGCGGCCGGCGGGGGCTATGAGCTGGCCCTGGCCTGCGACGAGATCATCCTGGTCGACGACAAGGCGTCGGCGGTCTCGCTGCCCGAGATCCCACTCCTGGCCGTCCTCCCCGGGACCGGCGGGCTGACCAGGGTGGTCGAGAAGCGGCACGTCCGCCGCGACCTGGCCGACGCCTTCGCCACCCGGGCCGAGGGTGTCCGGGGGGAGACCGCCGTCTCCTGGGGTCTGGTCGATGCGGTGGCACCGCCGTCCCGGTTCGACGACGTCGTCCGGGAGCGGGCCCTGGCCCGGGCCGCTGACTCCGATCGGCCCGACGGCGGTCCGGGAATCGAGCTGACGCCCGTCACCCCGACCCTCGACGGTGACACCATCCGCTACCGCCACCTGACGGTGACCCTCGACCGTCCCGCCGCCACCGCCACACTGGCCGTCGCCGGCCCCGACGGGCACCAGCCGACCACCGGGGCCGAACTGGTGGCCGCCGGAGCCGACGCATGGCTGATCCGGCTGGCCCGGGAGCTCGACGCCGCCATCCTCCACCTCCGGCTCAACGAGACCGAGATCGGGACCTGGGCCTTCACGACCACCGGAGACCTCGACGCCGTGGTCGCCGCCGAGGGCGTGCTGGCCGACGACGGCGACCACTGGCTGGTCCGGGAGGTCCGGCTGCTGTGGGCCCGGACACTGGAGCGGCTGGACGTCTCGGCCCGCTCCCTGGTTGCGCTGGTCGTCCCCGAGAGCTGCTTCGGTGGGCTGTTGGCCGAGCTGGTGCTGGCCGCCGACCGGAGCTTCATGCTCGACGGGACCTGGGAGGACGCCCACGAGCCGCCACCGCCGGCCGTCATCCGGCTGACCGACGCCAACCTGGGCTGGTTCCCGATGGCCAACGACCTGTCTCGGCTCCGCAGCCGGTTCTGGGGTCGCGACGGTGCCCACGACACCGCAGCGGGAGCGGCCGGCAAGGACCTGGAGGCGGCCGAGGCGGCCCAGCTCGGGCTCGTGACCTTCACCCCCGACGACCTGGACTGGGACGACGAGGTCCGCCTCATGCTGGAGGAGCGGGCCAGCCTGTCGGCCGACGCCCTGACCGGGATGGAGGCCAACTACCGCTTCGTCGGGCCCGAGACGATGAAGACCAAGATCTTCGGCCGCCTCACCGCCTGGCAGAACTGGATCTTCCAACGACCGAACGCCGTCGGTCCCGACGGCGCGCTCCAGCGGTTCGGGACCGGCTCCCGACCGGACTACGACCAACGAAGGGTGTGACCCCATGGCTCTGGTGGACATCGACGCCAAGATCCCCAACAACGTCGACCTCGGCGGTGACCGCCGGCTGCAGCGGGCCCTCGAGCAGTGGCAGCCGAAGTTCGTCCGGTGGTGGGAGGAGCTCGGCCCCGCCGCCTTCAAGACCAACGAGGTCTACCTCCGGACGGCGATCGACGTCGGTCGGGAGGGGTGGGCCAACTTCGATCACGTGTCGATGCCCGACTACCGGTGGGGCATCTTCCTGGCCGACCCGGAGACCGACCGGACGATCGCCTTCGGCGACCACAAGGGCGATCCGGTGTGGCACGAGGTGCCGGGGGAGTACCGGGCCGACCTCCAACGGCTCCTCGTCGTCCAGGGTGACACCGAGCCGGCCTCGGTCGAGCAGCAACGCCACCTGAGCCTGACCGCACCGTCGCTCTATGACATGCGGAACCTGTTCCAGGTCAACGTCGAGGAGGGCCGCCACCTCTGGGCGATGGTCTACCTCCTCCACCGGTACTTCGGTCGAGACGGCCGCGACGAGGCCGACGCCATGCTGGAGCGCCATTCCGGCGACGCCGACAGCCCCCGGATCCTCGGCGCCTTCAACGAGGAGACGCCGGACTGGCTGTCGTTCTACATGTTCACCTACTTCACCGACCGCGACGGCAAGTACCAGCTCGCTTCGCTGCGGGAGTCGGCCTTCGATCCGTTGTCCCGGACCTGCGACTTCATGCTGAAGGAGGAAGCCCATCACATGTTCGTCGGGGCGACCGGCGTGGGTCGGGTCGTCCAGCGAACGGTCGAGTTGATGGCCGAGCACGACACCGACGACGTCCATCCCCACGGCGGCATCAACCTCGACGTGCTCCAGAAGTACATCAACTTCCACTGCTCGGTCTCGCTCGACCTGTTCGGCGCCGAGACCTCGACCAACGCCGCCAACTACTTCGCCGGCGGCCTCAAGGGCCGATTCCAGGAGGAGCAGCGGGACGACGACCACCAGCTTCGCGACGCCTACCGTCTGGTCCCGGAGTGTGGCGCCGACGGGATCTCGACCCGAGAGGTCACCCAGCTCCTGGCCCTCAACGAGACCCTGCGGGAGGACTACCTCGACGACTGTGCCAAGGGTCTCGAGCGGTGGAACCGCACCCTGGCCGAGGCCGGCATCGACACTCGCTTCCAGCTCCCACACGTCGGGTTCAACCGCAACGTCGGCACGTTCCGCGACCACCGGGTCTCGCCCGACGGCGCGATCGTGGCCGAGGCCGACTGGCAGCAGCAGTCCGACCGGTGGCTTCCGAGCGATGCCGACCGGGAGCACGTCGTGTCGCTGATGAACGGTGTCGTCGAACCGGGCAAGATGGCCGGGTGGGTGGCCCCGCCGTCGCAGGGCATCCATCAGAAACCGATCGACTACGACTACGTCCGGGTCTGATCCGGGGCGGAGCAAGGGGAGAGACTCCGTGACCACGTTCAACGCGGCCCAGTGGCTGGTCGACCGACACCTCGACGAGGGGAGAGGCGACCGGGTCGCCCTCCGGTGCCAGGGTCGGTCCACCACCTACGCCGAGCTGGCCGACCTCGTCGTCGGGGCCCAGGGCCTCCTGGTCGGCCTCGGCCTCGGCGAGGGTGACCGGGTGGCGATGGTCGTCCGCGACGACGAGGCGTTCGTCGCCTTCTATCTGGGAGCGATGCGGGGCGGGCTGATACCGGTTCCGTTGTCGACGATGCTGACCGGCCGGGACCTGGGGGCCATCGTGGCCGACTCCGGGGCCACCACCCTCGTGCTCTCGGACGCCTTCGACCCCCTGGTGCCCGAGGTGGCAGCGGCCGCCCCGGCGCTGGCCGAGGTGATCGTGTGCGACACCGACACCGACACCGACACCGATCCCCGCCCCGTCCCGGTGCCCGCCGGTGGCGACGCGCCCTCGGGGCCCCGCCGCCACCGGTGGTCGATCGCCGCACCCCCGCCAGCCGACCGGGGCCTCCCGGTCGCTCCCACCACCGAGACGTCGGCCGCCTTCTGGCTCTACTCCAGCGGCACCACCGGTACTCCCAAAGGGGTCATGCACCGCCACGGGAACATCCCGGCCACGGTCGACACCTATGCCCGTCAGGTCCTCGAGATCGACCCGGAGGATCGGTTCCTGTCGATCGCCAAGCTGTTCTTCGCCTACGGCCTCGGCAACTCGTTGACGTTCCCGTTGTCGGTCGGGGCGACCGCCATCCTCAATCCCGATCCCCCGGTCCCGGGAGCGGTCGCCGACCTGATCGCCGCCGAGGGACCGACCCTCTTCTTCTCCAGCCCCGGCTTCTGCGCCGCCCTGCTCGACGCCGGCCTCGATCGGTCGGTGTTCACCTCCGTGCGGGCCACCGTCACCGCCGGGGAGGCGTTGCCGGCCAACATCCAGACCCGGTTCAGCGATCTGACCGGCGGGCCGGTGCTCGACGGCATCGGTTCGACCGAGCTGCTCCACATCTTCATCTCGAACTCGCTGACCGAGCAGGTGCCCGGCTCGAGCGGTCGCATCGTCCCCGGCTACCGGGCCGAGCTACGCGACGATGAGGGCGAGGTCATCGCCCAACCCGACACGCCCGGCTACCTCCACGTCCAGGGTCGATCGGCCGCCGTCGGCTACTGGCAGCGGCCCGACGCCACCGCCGCCGCCTTCGGTGGCGACGGCTGGGTCCGGACCGGTGACGTGTACACCCGCTCAGCCGACGACCACTGGACCTTCCTCGGTCGCAACAACGACATGATCAAGGCCGGCGGCATCTGGGTGTCCCCGGCCGAGGTCGAGAACGCCCTGATCGGTCACCCCTCGGTCCTCGAAGCGGCCGTGGTCGGCAGCCGGGACAGCGCCGGCCTGGAGACGGTGGTGGCGTTCGTCGTGCCCGCCGCCGGCCACCAGCCCGATCCGGCCCAGCTCGAGGCCCACTGCCGGGCCGAGATCGCCGCCTTCAAGCGGCCCCGCCAGATCCATGTCGTCGATGCGCTCCCCAAGACGGCGACCGGCAAGATCCGCCGTTTCGAGCTCCGGGACTCGCTCCAGGGCTCCTGAGCTGCCACGGCAGGCGGGCGGTCGCCGCTACCGTCCGTGGTGGGGAGACGAGCCGACGGGAGGCGGGCGGGCATGGTGACGACCATCGGGAGATACCAGATCGTCGACCGTCTCGGAGCCGGCGGCTTCGCCACCGTCTACCGGGCCCACGATCCCGAGCTCGACAGCGCGGTGGCGATCAAGGTCCTGGCCGACAACTGGAGCGGCGACGCCGAACTCCGGGAGCGGTTCCTCCGCGAGGCCCGGTTGCTCCGCCGCATCGACTCCGACCGGGTCATCACGATCCACGACGTCGGCGAGCTGCCGACCGGACAGCCCTACCTGGTGATGGCCCTTGCGCCCGGCGGCACGCTGGACGATCGGCTCGACCGGGCGGCGGCGACCAGCGAGGAGATCGCCGCCATCGGCGTCCAGGTGGCGGCTTGCCTTCGGGTCGTGCACGGCAACGGCTTGATCCACCGCGACGTGAAACCGAGCAACCTGCTGCTCGCCGGCGGCGCCGACCCCGGCCGTGGCGTTCTCGGACCGTCGGAACGGCTGGTCCTCGCCGACTTCGGCCTGGCCAAGGACCTCGGGCTCCAGCAGTCGGTCGACGTCACGATCTCGGCGGGGACCAGGGGCTACGCCGCCCCCGAACAGATGACGCTCGGTGGCCGACCGAGCGCCCGGACCGACCTCTACGCCGCCACCGGCGTGATGTACCGGGTCCTGTCGGGTCACCCACCGCCGGTGTTCGACGACATCCGCCAGGTGGTGCACTTCACCGACGGACCATGGATGGCCGGCCGCCTCGGCCAGTTCTTCCAGACCGGTATGGCCTTCCACCCCGATCACCGCCATCCCGACATCGAGGCCTGGCTGCACGATCTCTCGTCCGCCCTCGCCGCCAATCCGGCACCGACGACCCGGTACCTCGGCCAGGTCCCCTCCTCCCCGCCACCGGGGCAGGCCCCGACCCTGCCGCGCCCAGGCTCGCTGCCGCCGGTGGGCTCGTCCGTCCCACCGGTGTCCGGCCCGTCGTCCGGTCCTGGTCCGCTCGATGTCGCGAGCTCCACCCCTCGGCCGTCGGGAGGCCGAGGAACGTCGGGCCGGTCATCCGGCCGGTGGGTGCTCGCCGCGCTGCTCGTCGTCGCCGCCGTCGTGGCCGCCGGGTGGTACGTCCTGATCGGCGGGGAACGGGGCCCCGAGGTGGTCGGGCCGACCGAGCTGGAGGCCGGCGAGACGCACGTCTTCGAGGCTCGCCTCGAGGAGGCCGACCGGTTCGAGTGGACCGACTGGGATGGCCAGACGGTCGAACAGGACGGCTTCCGGGTCGATGCCGTCGCCCCCGGTTCCCTCGTCTTCTCCGTCGTGGGCATCGACGGCGACGGCGATCGGTCGCCGTCGACCGAGCATCGGATCACGATCGTCGAAGCCGAGAACGGCCCGGAGATCGTCGGTCCCGACCAGGCCCCCCTCGGTCAGGCGACGATCTACACCTTCACCGCGCCAGCCGGCGCCACGAACCCCCGATGGATCGACGCCAACGGTGAGCAGCAGGGTGAGCAGTTGACCATCGAGCCGGTGGTGGCCGGGACGTACCGGGTGACGTTGATCGTCACGCTCCCCGACGGCACCGACATCGGAACCAGCCGGGAGATCACCCTCGTCGAGTCCTGATCCCGACCCGCCACACTGGCCCGATGCGCTTCACCAAACCGTTCTGGGACGGGATCGGCGACGGCTCGATCACGGTGGCCTTCCGGCGATGGCGGAGGCCCACCGTGGTGGCCGGCCGCCCCTACCGGACCGGCGGTGGCCGGATCGAGGTCCTGAACGTGGCCGAGATCGACCCGGCGGCCATCACCGACGACGACGCCCGACGGGCCGGTCACGCCACCGCCGAGGCCGTCCGGCAGGCGCTCCGGGGCGACGGGGAGCTGACGGTGTTCCGGGTCGAGTTCCGGCGTCTCGACGAGCCCGACCCTCGCGACGAACTGGCGAACGACGACCGGCTGGGACCGGACGACATCGCCGAGATCGACGCTCGGCTCGACCGCTACGATCGGGCGTCGACCCACGGCCCGTGGACCGGCCGGACCCTTCGGCTGATCGCCGACCATCCCGGTCGTCGGGCGCCGGACCTGGCCGAGGTCGTCGGACGGGAGACCAAGCCGTTCAAGGTCGACGTCCGCAAGCTCAAGAACCTCGGGCTGACGATCAGCCTCCGGATCGGCTACGAGCTCTCGCCCCGTGGCGCCAGGTATCTGGCGGTCACCGAGAGGAAGTGAATCCGGCCGCCGGTAGGATCCTTCGGTCTGTTGCAACGCGGTGCCGCCATCGGCCCGCCTCCGGTGCAACGAACATCTCTCAGGTCCGTCCAGGCCTCTTCTTGCCAGTCGAGGAACCAGGCGGCGCTACCACACAGAGCTTCGCGGCGTCTCCCACCGAAGGGTTCCGACGCGAGGCACTTCGCGTGAACGGTGCTTCGAGTCGATCGGGGCACCCTCTGACGGGAAAGAGAACGCAATGGCTCGTAAGGCGATCGTCGGCCACAAGGTCGGCATGACCCAGGTCTGGAACGACGACAATCGGATAGTCCCGGTCACGGTGCTGGAGGTGACGCCGGCGCGCGTCGTCCAGGTCAAGACCAACGAATCGGACGGCTACTCCGCCATCCAGGTCACCGTCGGGTCCAAGAAGGCCGAGAAGCTGACCCGCCCCGAAGCCGGGCACTTCGCCAAGGCCGGGGTCGATCCAGGGTCGGAACTGATCGAGCTGCGGCTCGACGACGTGTCCGACTACGAGGTCGGGCAGGAGATCGGGGTCGACACGTTCGCCGACGGCGAGGCGGTCGACGCCATCGGGACGAGCAAGGGCCGGGGCTTCACCGGTGTGATGAAGCGCCACAACTTCAGCGGCCAGCGGGCCACCCACGGCGCCCACCTCGTCCACCGCATGCCCGGCTCGGTCGGCCAGTGCGCCACCCCGGCCCGGGTCTTCAAGGGCACCCGTATGGCCGGGCGGTCCGGTTCGGCCCGGGTCACCGTCCAGAGCCTCACCGTCGTCTCCTCCGACACCGAGAAGAACCTGATGCTGGTCAAGGGCTCGGTCCCGGGCCCCAAGGGCAGCACGGTCATCATCCGGAACGCCATCAAGAAGGCGAGCGCCACCGATGAGTAGCATCACCGTTTCCTGCAAGACCCCTTCGGGGGGAGACGCCGACTCGGTGGACCTCGACGAGTCCCTGTTCGGCATCGAGCCCAACATGGCGGTCCTCCATCAGGTGGTCACCGCCCAGCTGGCGGCCCGACGGTCCGGCACCCACAGCACCAAGACCCGATCCGAGGTCCGGGGCGGCGGTGCCAAGCCCTGGAAGCAGAAGGGCACCGGTCGGGCCCGGGCCGGCTCGACCCGTTCGCCGATCTGGGTCGGCGGTGGTATCGCCCACGGGCCCAAGCCACGGGACTACTCGCAGCGGACCAACAAGAAGATGATCAAGCTGGCGTTGCGCTCCGCGCTCTCGGACCGTCACGCCGAGGGAAAGGTCGTCGTCGTCGACGACTGGGCGATCACCGAGCCGAGCACCAAGACCGCCCGCAAGGCTCTCGAGGCCCTCGAGATCGACGGCAAGGTGCTGCTGGTGGTGACCAGGGAAGACTTCGCCGTCTCGGCCAGCTTCCGCAACCTCCCCAACGTGTTCGTGCTGGCGACCGATCAGCTCAACGCCTACGACGTCCTGGTGAACGACTACGTCGTGTTCACCAAGGCGTCGCTCCCGACCACGGAGGTCGCCACCGCATGAGGGATCCCCACGACGTGATCATCCGCCCGGTCATCTCGGAGAAGACCTACGTCCAGACCGAGGCCAACAACGCCTACACCTTCATCGTCCATCCCAGCGCCACCAAGCCGGAGATCAAGGACGCGGTCGAAGCGATCTTCGACGGGGTGAAGGTGTCGAACGTGAACACCCTGGTCCGGAAGGGCAAGCGGGTCCGCAATCGGCGGACCAACACCGTCAGCCACCGGACATCGACCAAGCGCGCGATCGTCACCCTCTCCGAGGGCGAGATCGAGCTGTTCACCAGCTGAGGACCCCCATGGCCATTCGCAAGCGCAAGCCAACCAGTCCCGGTCGCCGGTTCCAGACCAGCTCCGACTTCTCCGACCTCACCACCGATCGCCCCGAGAAGACGCTGCTGGCCAAGCAGAGCTCGTCGGGCGGTCGCAACAACCATGGTCGGAAGACGGCCCGCCACCGGGGCGGTGGTCACAAGCGTCGGTACCGCATCGTCGACTTCCGGCGAAACAAGGACGGCGTGCCGTCGACCGTGGCGTCGATCGAGTACGACCCCAACCGCAACTGCCGGATCGCCCTCCTCCACTACCACGACGGCGAGAAGCGCTACATCCTCGCCCCCCGTGGCGTATCGGTCGGTGACCGGATCCAGTCCGGCCCCGGGGCCGACATCAAGCCCGGCAACGCCCTCGACCTCCGCTACATCCCGGTCGGAACGGTCGTCCATGCCGTCGAGCTGCAGCCCGGCGGCGGCGCCCGCCTCGGGCGCTCGGCCGGCACCAGCGTGCAGCTGGTGGCCAAGGAGGGGGCGACGGCCACCCTCCGGTTGCCCAGCACCGAGATGCGCCGGGTCTCGATCGACTGCCGGGCCACCGTCGGCGAGGTCGGCAACGCCGAAGCCGAGCTGATCAAGGTCGGCAAAGCCGGCCGAAGCCGATGGAAGGGCAAGCGTCCCCAGACCCGGGGCGTGGCCATGAACCCGGTCGACCATCCCCATGGCGGCGGCGAGGGCAAGACCTCGGGCGGCCGCCATCCGGTCTCCCCCTGGGGCAAGCCCGAGGGCCGAACCCGCAAGCGGGGCAAGAAGTCAGATGATCTCATCATCCGCCGCCGGCGGAAGCGGGGTCGGAGGTAGCCATGCCGAGAAGTCTCAAGAAGGGCCCGTTCGTCGACGACCACCTGCTCCGCAAGGTCGACGAGCTCAACGAGAAGAACGACAAGCGGGTCATCAAGACCTGGTCTCGTCGCTCGACGATCATCCCCGACATGGTCGGTCACACCATCGCCGTCCACGACGGGCGCAAGCACGTGCCGGTGTACATCACCGAGTCGATGGTCGGGCACAAGCTGGGCGAGTTCTCGCCGACCCGAACCTTCAAGTTCCACGCTGGCCAAGAGCGATCGGGGCGCCGCTGATGGTTGGTGCCAAGACCAACGAGCGGCCCGGCACCCGGGCCCAGGTCCGCTACGTGCGGATGTCGGCCTCCAAGGCCCGCGTCGTGCTCAACCTCATCCGGGGCAAGCACGTCGCTGAGGCCAGCCAGATCCTGGCCTTCAACGAGCGGTTGGCGTCGGAGGTGATCGGCAAGGCGCTCCGCTCGGCGGTTGCCAATGCCGGGCACAACGACGAGATCCCGCCCGAGGAGCTGTACGTGTCGGCGTGCTACGCCGACGAGGGTCCGACGCTCAAGCGGTTCCGGCCTCGGGCCCGGGGCCGAGCCGGCCGGATCCACAAGCAGACCTGCCACATCACGGTGATCGTGAGCCGGTACAGCGACGACGAGCTCGACGAGCTGCGCCGCCGGGCCGAGCTGAAGGGCTCCTCGTCCTCTGGTGACGCCAGCGCCGAGCGTCGGCGCCGGGTCGCCAAGAGCCGAGCCGCCGACGCCGACGCCGACCAGGCCGACGACGCCGACCTCGACGACGACGCACCGGCCGACGAGACCACCGACACCGACGTCACCGACGACGTCGAAACCGATGACGTGGCGGGTGACGACGTCGACACCGACGATGCGGACGACGCCGCCGACGATGCGGACGACGCCGCCGATGAGGCGGACGACGCCGCCGACGATGCCCCAGCCGACGAGGTCGAGGCCGAGGGTGACGATGCGGAAGCGAAGAAGGAGGCCGAGTAATGGGTCAGAAAGTCCATCCCTACGGCTTCCGTCTCGGGGTCACCACCGACTGGAAGTCGCGGTGGATCGCTGATCGGCAGGAGTACCGCGACTACCTGCTCGAGGATCACAAGATCCGCCACTACCTGCTGAACGAGCTGCCGAACGCCGCCATCAGCCGGGTCGAGGTCGAGCGGACGCGAGACAAGCTCCAGATCGACGTCCATACCGCTCGACCGGGCATCGTGATCGGCCGCAAGGGTTCGGAGGCCGACCGGCTCCGCCAGGGCCTCACCAAGCTGACCGGCAACCCCAAGGTCAAGCTCAACATCGTCGAGATCAAGCAGCCGGAGCTGGACGCGGCACTGATCGCCCAGGGCGTGGCCGACCAGTTGGCCAACCGGATGGCGTTCCGACGAGCGATGAAGCGGGCCATGCAGAACGCCATGAAGGCCGGGGCCAAGGGGATCCGGATCCAGTCGTCGGGCCGCCTCGGTGGCGCCGAGATGGGCCGGACCGAGTGGTACCGGGAGGGACGGGTCCCGCTCCACACCCTGCGGGCCGACATCGACTACGGCCTCCGGGAGGCCCACACCACCTACGGCCGGATCGGCGTGAAGGTGTGGCTGTACAAGGGCGACATCCTCCCCTACAAGGCCACGACCGACAAGGCTGCCCGCGAGGCGGCGATGGCCGTCGGCGAGGCCGCTGCGCCGGCCGACGCCCCCCGGCCCGTCGTGTCGTCGTCCCGGCGACCCCGGGCCCAGGAGCCGGCCGCCGAGCAGCCGGCCGCCGAGCAGCCGGCCGCCGACGCACCGCCGGCCGCGCCGACCGAGGATCAGCCGGCACCGCTGGTTCGGGAGGCCGATCCGGAGTTCGAGCGTCTCCTGGCCGAGGAGGAGGCCATCGAGGCCAGCCTCAAGGACAAGGGCGGCGACGACCTCGCCTTCCGCCCCGGGGACGGTGACTGACGATGCTCATGCCACGCAAGGTGAGGCACCGCAAGACCCACCGGGGGCGGACCAAGGGCGGCTCCAAGGGCGCCACGACGGTCTCCTACGGCGACTACGGCATCCAGGTCCTGGAGCCGGGCTGGATCACGGCCCGCCAGATCGAGGCGGCCCGTATCGCCATGACCCGTCACGTTCGACGGGGCGGCAAGGTCTGGATCAACGTCTTCCCCGACAAGCCGGTCACCGCCAAGCCGGCCGAGACCCGTATGGGTTCGGGCAAGGGCAACCCGGAGCACTGGGTGGCCGTCGTCCGGCCCGGCCGGGTCGTGTTCGAGCTGTCCTACCCCGACGAGGCGGTGGCCCGCCAGGCCATGCGTCGGGCCATTCAGAAGCTCCCGGTGAAGGCTCGGGTCGTCAGCCGGTTGGAGGGATTCGATGCCTAGCAAGACCGATCTCACCGAGGCGTCGATCGCCTCGCTGGTCAACGGCCTCGCCGACTCGAAGCGGGAGCTGTTCAACCTCCGCTTCCAGCTCGCCACCGGCCAGCTGGAGAACACCGCCCGCATCCGGGAGGTCCGCAAGGAGATCGCCCGGTACCGAACCGAGATCCGGGCCCGGGAGATCGCAGCGGCCGAGAAGCTGGCCGCCGCCGAAGGAGACTCGTGATGGCCGAGCCGCAGGCTGACGAAGACCGCTCACAGCGTCGCAAGACCCGCGACGGCATGGTGGTCTCGAACAAGATGGACAAGACCGTCGTGGTCGAGGTGACCGACCGGTCTCGCCACCCCCAGTACTCCAAGACCGTGCAGCGCAAGAAGCGCTACTACGCCCACGACGAGGAGAACACCCTCAACGAGGGCGACCGGGTCCGCATCGTCGAGACCCGGCCGCTGTCGGCCAAGAAGCGGTGGCGGCTCCTCGAGATCCTGGAGCGGGCCCGATGATCCAGCAGGAATCACGCCTCCGGGTGGCCGACAACTCCGGCGCCCGGGAGGTGCTGTGCATCAAGGTGCTCGGCGGGTCCCGGCGCCGTTACGCCGGCATCGGCGACGTCTTCGTCGCCACCGTCAAGGACGCCATGCCCGGCGCGGCGGTGAAGAAGGGCGACGTCGTGAAGTGCGTCGTCGTCCGGACCAAGAAGGAGCGGCGGCGGCCCGACGGGTCCTACATCCGCTTCGACGAGAACGCCGCGGTCCTGATCAACGAGCAGAAGCAGCCGCGCGGCACCCGCATCTTCGGGCCGGTCGGCCGGGAGCTCCGAGACAAGCGTTTCATGCGGATCGTGTCGCTCGCCCCGGAGGTGATCTGAGCCATGAAGATCCGCAAGGGTGACCGGGTGAAGGTCCTCAGCGGTAAGGATCGCGACGCCGAGGGTGTCGTGACCGCAGCCTTCCCCGCCACCGGGAAGGTCATCGTGGAGGGCGTGAACACCGCCAGCCGCCACACCAAGCCCCGGTCCGCCGAGGATCCAGGGGGCATCATCGACAAGGACATGCCGATCGATGTGTCCAACGTCGCCGTCATCAGCCCCTCCGACGGCAAGCCGACCCGCGTCGGCTACAAGATCGAGGGCGACACCAAGGTCCGGATCTGCAAGCGGACCGGCGCCGAGATCCCGGAGGTGAACGAGTGACCGCCACCGACACGGCGACGGCCGCGCCGACGATCGTCCCCCGCCTCAAGCTGGTGTACACCAATGAGATCCGGGATCGGCTGAAGGACCAGCTCGACCTGCCAAACGTGATGCAGGTGCCGAAGTTGGAGAAGATCGTGATCAACATGGGCGTGGGCGAGGCCCTCGTCCAGTCGAAGAACCTCGAGTCGGCGATGGCCGACCTCACCCTGATCGCCGGCCAGAAGCCGGTCACGACCCGAGCCAAGAAGTCGTTGGCCAGCTTCAAGCTCCGGCAGGGCAACGCCATCGGCGCCAAGGTCACCTTGCGCAACGACCGGATGTGGGAGTTCTTCGATCGGCTCATCACGTTGGCGATCCCCCGTATCCGCGATTTCCGGGGCCTCAATCCCCGGTCGTTCGACGGTCGGGGCAACTACACCTTCGGTCTCGCAGAGCAGCTGATGTTCGTCGAGATCGACTACGACACCGTCGACACCACCCGAGGCATGGACATCACGGTCGTGACGACCGCGACCACCGACGAGCACGGGAAGGCGCTCCTCGAAGCCTTCAGCTTCCCGTTCCGACGTGAAGGGCAGGCCCAGTAATGGCCAAGAAGGCACTGATCAACAAGCAGAAGCGCAAGCCGAAGTTCAAGGTCCGGGGGTACACCCGGTGCCAGCGATGCGGCCGGCCCCGCTCGGTGTACCGCCGATTCGATCTCTGCCGGGTCTGCTTCCGCGACATGGCCCACGCCGGTGAGATCCCCGGCGTGACCAAGGCGAGCTGGTGAGAGGGGGCCGACCATGTCCATGACCGATCCGATCGCCGACATGCTGACCCGCATCCGCAACGCCAACGTCGCCATGCACGACGAGGTGTCGATGCCGTCATCGAAGCTCAAGGTCGCCCTGGCCGACGTGTTGCACCGTGAGGGCTACATCGGCGAGTACGCCGCGACCGAGAACAGCAGCGGTCCGGGCAAGACCCTGACCATCAACATGAAGTACTCCCCGGAGCGGGAGCGGGTCATCAGCGGCATCAAGCGGGTGTCCAAGCCCGGGCTGCGGGTGTACACCAAGAGCGATCAGATTCCCCGAGTACTGGGCGGCCTCGGCGTCGCCGTACTCTCGACCAGCAGGGGACTCGTCACCGATCGTGTGGCCCGCCGGGCCAACATCGGCGGCGAGGTGCTCTGCTACGTCTGGTAGGAGGCGTCATGTCCCGAGTAGGCAACGCCCCGATCACCGTGCCCAGCGGCGTCGATGTCGACGTCTCCGGTCGCGAGGTGACGGTCAAGGGCCCCAAGGGCACCCTGAACCACGCGCTTCCGGACCAGATCGACGTCGATCTCTCGGACGGCACGCTGACCGTTTCCCGGACCGACGACGAGCGGCAGTCCCGGGCCTTCCACGGCCTGACCCGGTCGCTGCTCAACAACATGATCATCGGCGTCAGCGAGGGCTTCCGAAAGGACCTCGAGATCGTCGGTGTCGGCTACCGGGCCAACGCCAAGGGTCCCTCCAAGCTGGAGCTGGCCCTCGGCTACAGCCACTCGATCACCGTCGAGGCCCCCGAGGGCATCACCTTCGACGTGCCCGAGCCGACCAAGATCGGCGTCGTGGGGATCGACAAGCAGACCGTCGGTCAGGTCGCAGCCGAGATCCGGGCCTATCGCAAGCCGGAGCCCTACAAGGGCAAGGGCGTCCGCTACGCCGGCGAGCGGGTCGTTCGCAAGGCCGGGAAGGCAGGTAAGTAGTGTCCACCAAGACCAACCCCCGCGCCGCCGCACGGCTCCGACGTCAGCGTCGGGTCCGCAAGAAGGTCACCGGCACCGCCGAGCGACCGCGGCTGGCGGTGTTCCGATCCAACCGGCACATCAGCGTCCAGCTCATCGACGACGTGGACGGTCGGACCCTCGCCGCTGCGTCGACCTACGAGGCCGATGTCCGCACGGAGGGATATACCGGCAACATGGAGGCAGCGACCCGGGTCGGGACCCTGGTGGCCGAGCGGGCCAAGGCCGCCGGCGTCACCTCGGTGGTCTTCGACCGGGGTGGCAACCGGTACCACGGCCGGGTGGCGGCCCTCGCCACCGCCGCCCGCGAAGCCGGACTCGAGTTCTAGGAGCACCGACATGGCACAGAATGATCGCAACGATCGTGGCGATGGGCGGGAGTCCAGAGTCATCACCATCAACCGGGTGGCCAAGGTGGTCAAGGGTGGCCGTCGCTTCGCCTTCACCGCCCTGGTGGTGCTCGGCGACGGCTCCGGCCGGGTCGGGCTCGGCTACGGCAAGGCCAAGGAGGTGCCCCTGGCGATCCAGAAGGGCACCGAGGAGGCCCGACGCTTGATGTTCGACGTCCCGATGGCCGGCGGCACCATCACCCACCCGATCATCGGCGAGCAGGGCGCTGGCCGAGTGCTGCTGAAGCCGGCCGCCCCCGGTACCGGGGTCATCGCCGGTGGCGCAGCCCGGGCCATCCTCGAAGAGGCCGGCATCAGCGACGTGTTGTGCAAGTCGCTCGGTTCGGCGAACCAGATCAACGTCGCCCGGGCCACGATCAACGCCCTCAGGGGCCTGAAGCGACCGGACGATGTCGCTCGCCTCCGGGGCCTCGACGCCAGCGAGTTCACCCCCAAGGGGATGCTCGACGCCTACAACGAACGCAAGCGGGCCGTCGCCGCCGGCGAGGACCTCACCGTGGGGGCCCACTGATGGCCGAGGCCCGGATCACGGTGACCCAGACCCGGTCGGCGATCGGGACCAAGCCCAAGCAGCGAGGAAGCCTCCGGGCTCTCGGCCTGGGCCGTATCGGCAAGACCAACACGCTGCCCGACCGGCCGGAGATCCGGGGCATGATCGCCCGGGTTCCCCACCTGGTCGAGGTGGTGCCCGCCGATGAGGCGGCCGGCGATGCCGGGAAGGAAGACCAGCGATGAAGATCCACGATCTGAAGCCGGCCGAAGGCTCCCGCAAGCGGGCCAAGCGGGTCGGTCGCGGCATCGGCGGCAAGGGCGGCAAGACCGCCGGCCGTGGCACCAAGGGTCAGAAGGCCCGCAACACGATCCCGGCCACCTTCGAGGGCGGTCAGCTGCCGATCCAGCAGCGGTTGCCCAAGCTCCGGGGCTTCAACAACCCGTTCCGGGTCAGCTACCAGCCGATCAACCTCGACACGATCTCGGAGTCGGGCCTCGACGAGGTGACCCCGGAGATCCTGTTCGGCAAGGGCCTGATCGGTAAGGGGGCACTGGTCAAGATCCTCGGCCGGGGGGAGATCACCCGGCCGGTGAAGGTCTCGGCCCACGCCGTTTCGGCAAGCGCCGAGGCGGCCATCACCGCCGCCGGCGGGTCGGTCGAGAAGCTCCCGCTGCCGTTCAAGGTCCGGCCGGCGGCCCAGGGCAACGCCCTGACGAACCGATAGGGGGCGCGGGCGATGTCGACGCTGCGGAACATCCTCCGGACGCCGGAGCTGATGAACAAGATCCTGTTCACCATCTTCATCATCGCCGTCTACCGGCTCGGGGTGCAGATCCCGGCACCCGGGGTGAGCCTCGACGCCATCCAGCAGCTGCGGGCGCAGGCCGACGAGACGTCGGGTGGGATCTTCGGCTACCTCAACCTGTTCACCGGCGGTGGCCTGGCGTCGCTGTCGCTGTTCTCGTTGGGGATCCTGCCCTACATCACGGCGTCGATCATCATCCAGATCCTCACCGTCGCCGTCCCCAAGCTGGAGGAGTGGCAGTCGCAGGGGGCGATCGGGCAGCGGAAGATCACCCAGTGGACCCGCTACATCACCATGGTGCTGGCCCTGGTCCAGAGCACGGGCATCGTCTTCATCGTCGGCCGCAACCCGGAGGCGTTCTTCGGGATCGACGTCGGGCTCTTCCCCGACTCGTCGTTCGGACGGGTCATCCTCGCCGTCACCTGTATGACGGTCGGCACCGCCATCGTGATGTGGATGGGGGAGCTGGTCACCCAACGAGGCATCGGCAACGGCATGTCGATGATCATCTTCGCCTCGGTGGTGAGCGGGTTGCCGGCCCTCGGCATCCGGATCAACACGATCTCCGGGTGGCCGTGGCTGATCGTCGCCCTCGGCCTGTTGGTGCTGCTCTGCGCCGGCATCGTGTTCGTCGAGCAGGGCCAGCGCCGGATCCCGGTCAACTTCGCCAAGCGGGTCGTCGGCCGCCGCCAGTACGGCGGGAAGAACACCTACATCCCCTTGAAGGTGAACCAGGCCGGCGTGATCCCGGTGATCTTCGCCAGCTCGCTCCTCCAACTCCCATCGCTGGTGGCCAACGTCCTCCCCACCAGCGGGGACCCCGCCGACCCCAACTGGGGTGACAACGTCCGGAGCTTCATCACGAGCAACCTGTTCCAGCCCGACAACCTCGGGTACATCCTCGTCTTCGGTCTGCTGATCGTCGGCTTCGCCTACTTCTACAACGCCATCGCCTTCGACCCGGTCCGTCGGGCCGACGAGCTCCGGCGTTCGGGCGGCTTCATCCCCGGCATCCGGCCCGGCCCCCAGACCGAGCGGCACCTGTCGAAGATCCTGAACCGGATCACCCTTCCCGGTGCGCTGTTCCTGGCCATGGTGGCCCTCATCCCATCGGCGGCCCTCGCCCGCCTGCTGGGCTCCGGCAGCAACGACGCAGCGAGCCTGGTCGGTTTCTCCGGCGTGTCGATCCTGATCGCCGTCGGCGTCTCGCTCGAGACGATGAAGCAGATCAACTCTCAGCTGATGGCCCGCAACTACGACGGGTTCCTCAAGTGACGGCGACAGGCGTGAGCGGCGACGAACACCGGGAGGAACGCATGGGACAAACGACACGGCTGGTCATCTTCGGCCGCCAGGGAGCCGGCAAGGGCACGCAGTGTGCCCGTCTCGTCGAGCGGTACGGCGTCGTCCACATCAGTACCGGCGACATGTTGCGAGCCGAGCGGGCGGCGAACACCGAGCTCGGTCAGCGAGCCGGCGAGATCATGGATGCCGGCGGCCTCGTCGGCGACGACATCATGATCCCGATCGCCGCCAACCGGATCGCCGAGGACGATGCGGCCACCGCCGGCTTCGTCCTCGATGGGTTCCCCCGAACGATCGACCAGGCCGAAGGTCTGTTCCACGCGCTCGGCCGCACCCCGCTCCACGCCGCCATCGATCTCGAGGTTCCCCTCGACGAGGTGACGGCGCGGATGAAGGCCCGGGGCCGCACCGACGACACCGACGAGGCGATCGCCCAGCGACTCGCCCTGTATGAGCAAGAGACCCGGCCCGTCCTCGACTGGTTCGCCGAGCGTGGCGTGCTGGTCACCGTCGACGGGTTGGGTACCGAAGATGAAGTGACGGAACGTCTCGTGGCGGCCATCGATGCCGCCCTGGATGCGTCGGCCCGGACCGAAACTGCCGGAGACTAGCGCACCTAGGGCGCACGACCGGGTTGGGGAGTCAATCCGGGCCGCCTAGCATAGATGATTGGCTCTTTGCGTGTTGGTGCAGGATTTGGCCACCACGACGCCAGTTTCTGACGGAACGTCATGGAGGATTGTCATCCCAAAGCACAAAGAAGATGCGATCGTGCTCGAGGGCACCGTGGTCGAGTCCCTGCCCAACGCCATGTTCCGGGTGGAGCTCGAGAACGGGCACACCGTCCTCGGTCACATCTCGGGAAAGATGCGGCG
The DNA here is from genome assembly GCA_965262175.1 of Acidimicrobiales bacterium. GTDB lineage: Bacteria > Actinomycetota > Acidimicrobiia > Acidimicrobiales > SZUA-35 > CADEDH01. The sequence goes on from CBDHES010000002.1 coordinate 2,214,986, forward strand.
TCACTACATCCGCATCCTGCCCGGTGATCGCGTACAGGTCGAGCTGACTCCCTACGACCTGACCCGCGGGCGAATCACGTACCGCTACAAGTAGTTCCCACCACCCCGAGCACGTACAGGAACCCCCATGAAGGTTCGTCCCAGCGTCAAACCGATGTGTGAGAAGTGCAAGATCATCCGCCGGCGACGCCGGGTCATGGTGATCTGCGAGAACCCCCGGCACAAGCAAAGGCAAGGCTGACCGATGGCACGTATCGCAGGTGTCGACATCCCCCGCGACAAGCGACTGCTCGTGTCGCTGACCTATGTCTTCGGCATCGGTAGCTCGACGGCCGGCCTCATCGCCGAGGCCACCGGCGTCGACGCCAACACCCGGGTCAAGGATCTGACCGACGATGAGGTCATGCGGATCCGGGCCTGGATCGACACGAACCTGAAGACCGAGGGTGACCTCCGCCGGGAGGTCTCCCAGGACATCAAGCGCAAGATGGAGATCGGGTGCCACCAGGGCATCCGTCACCGCAAGGGGCTGCCGGTCCGCGGCCAGCGGACCCAGACCAACGCCCGCACCCGGAAGGGTCCCAAGAAGACCGTGGCCGGTAAGAAGAAGGTGACCAAGTAGCCATGGCCAAGCAAGGTTCCGGGGGTCGTCGACCCCGCAAGCAGCGCAAGAACGTCACGCACGGCGTCGCCCACATCAAGTCGAGCTTCAACAACACGATCATCGCCATCTCCGATCAGGAGGGCAACGTGTTGTCGTGGGCCTCGGCCGGCAACGTCGGTTTCAAGGGCTCCCGGAAGTCGACGCCCTACGCCGCCCAGCAGGCTGCCGAGGTCGCGGCCCGGCGGGCGATGGAGCACGGTGTCCGCAAGGTCGACGTGCAGGTCAAGGGCCCCGGCTCGGGCCGTGAGACCGCCATCCGGTCGATCCAGAACACCGGGATCGAGGTGACCGGCATCAAGGACGTCACGCCGGTACCCCACAACGGTTGCCGCCCGCCGAAGCGACGGAGGGTCTGACATGTCGCGCTACACCGGCCCTCGGGCCCGCATCTCCCGCCGTCTCGGCACCAACATCTTCGGCACTCGGGGCGAGGCCCAGGCCCTCGAGAAGCGGCCCTACCCGCCCGGGATCCACGGCCGGACCCGTCGCCGGGGCAACAACAACACGAACTACCTGTTCGAGCTCCAGGAGAAGCAGAAGGCCCGCTACACCTACGGCCTCAACGAGCGACAGTTCCGCCGGATCTACGACGAGGCGTCCCGCCGCGACGGCGTGACCGGCGACAACATGCTCCGCTTCCTCGAGCTTCGGCTCGACAACGTCATCTACCGGTCCGGCTGGGCCTCGACCCGGCCCCAGGCCCGTCAGTTCGTCTCGCACGGTCACATCCTGGTCAACGGCAAGCGGGTCAACGTGCCGTCGTACCGGACCCGGAAGGGTGACGTGATCGAGATGAAGGAGAAGACCCGGACGAACGCCATCGTCCAGTGGAACAGCGACGTGCTCGACCGGACCCCGCCGGCGTGGATCGAGCGCAACGACGACTTCAAGGTCACCGTCTACACCGAGCCGCTCCGGGAGCAGATCGACGTCCCGATCCGGGAGCAGCTCATCGTCGAGCTGTACAGCAAGTAGCAGTACCCCCGTTCCCGCCCCCGCCCCGGTCCAACTCACGAGGTATCCCATGCTGGTGATTCAGCGACCCACCGTCGAGCAACTCGACGACGGACAATCCAACCGCGGCTCGTTCGCCATCGGGCCCCTCGAACACGGCTTCGGTCACACGCTGGGCAACTCGCTCCGGCGGACCCTGCTGTCGTCGGTGCCCGGCGCGGCCATCACCACCGTCCGCTTCGACGACGCCCTCCACGAGTTCGACACGGTCCCCGGGGTCGTCGAGGACGTCACCGACATCATCCTCAACCTGAAGGACGTGGTGCTGACCTGCGAGAGCGAGGAGGACGTCGTCCTCCGGCTCGACGCCAGGGGCCCCGGTTCGGTGACCGCGGGCGACATCTCGTGCCCGCCCGAGGTCGAGATCCTCAACCCCGATGCCCTGGTGGCGACCCTGAGCGACAAGGGCCGCCTCGCCATCGACCTGACCGTCGGTCGAGGACGAGGGTGGCTGGCGTCGACCCGTCCGGCCGAGTCGAGCACGATCGGGGTCATCCCCATCGACGCCATCTACAGCCCGATCCGTCGGGTCTCGGTGTCGGTCGAGCCGACTCGGGTCGAGATGTCGACCGACTACGACCGCCTCATCCTCGAGATCGAGACCGACGGATCGATCGCCCCCCGCGACGCCCTGGCGTCGGCCGGAGCGACGCTTCGGTCGCTCATGCAGCTGGTCGAGGAGATGAGCGAGGAACCCGAGGGCCTGACCCTGGGCGAGGCGCCGGCCGCCGCCTCTGGATCGCCCGATCTCGACCTGCCGATCGAGGACCTCGACCTCTCGGAGCGGCCACGCAACTGCCTCAAGCGGGCCCAGGTCAACACGATCGGCGAGCTGCTGACCAAGACCGACGACGACCTCCTGGCCATCACCAATTTCGGTCAGAAGTCCCTCGATGAGGTCATCGCCAAGCTGGACGAGCGGGGCCTGACGCTCCGCGGTGGAAGGAGCTAGAGATGCCGGGTCGACCGCGCAAGGCGCGCCGCTTCGGCGGCTCCGCTCAACACCAGAAGCTGATGATGGCCAACCTCGTGGCGTCGTTGGTGGCCGCCGAGGCCATCGTCACCACCGAGGCTCGGGCCAAGGCCATGCGGCCGGTCGCCGAGCGGCTCATCACCAAGGCGAAGAAGGGTGGCCTCCACAACTTCCGCCAGGTCCTGTCGTACCTGGGCGACGTCGAGATGACGACCAAGCTCTTCGAGGACGTCGGTCCCCGCTACGAGACCCGCCCTGGTGGCTACACCCGGGTGCTGAAGCTCGGTCCCCGTCGGGGTGACAACGCCCCGATGGCTCGCATCGAGCTCGTCTGAGCGCGTTCCCGGGCCCCTGCGTGCACGGTTCCTGATCGCGTACCACGGCGCCGGGTTTCGGGGGTTGGCCCCGAACCCCGGGGTCCGGACCGTGGTCGGCGAACTCCAGGCCCACCTGGCGCACCTGGTGGGCCACCAACCGGAACTCATCATGTCGGGTCGGACCGACGCTGGCGTCCACGCTTGGGGTCAGGTCCTGTCCGCCGATCTGCCCGACGATGCCGATCTCGATCGGATCAAGCGGAGCGTCAATTCCCGGTTCGGGCCCGAGATCGTGATGCGGGACGCGGTGTGGGCCGACGAAGACTTCTCGGCCCGCTACTCGGCCACCGGTCGCCGGTACCGCTACCACATCGTCAACCGTGAGGTCCCCGATCCGTTCCTGGCCGACACCGCATGGTGGGTTCCCGAACCCCTCGACGTCGAAGCCATGACGGCCGCCGCCGATCATCTGGTCGGCGAGCACGACTTCTCGTCGTTCTGCCGGCGACCGAAGCCGCCGCCCGGGGGCGCCGAGGCCTCGCTGGTCCGTCGGGTCACCGACGTCGAGTGGTCGAGCATCGAGCCGGGTGACGTCCTCCGGTTCGGGATCGGGGGCAGCGCGTTCTGCCACCAGATGGTCAGGAGCATCGTCGGCTGGTGCGTGGCGGTCGGTCGTGGCCGGCGCCGGGCCGACGAGACCCCGGCGGTCCTGGCCGCCGCCGACCGGTCGGCCGCCGCCCAGCCGGCCCCGCCCCAGGGGCTCATCCTGTGGGAGGTCACCTACGGGACGGCACCGGAGGACGGCACCCGGGTCGGGTTCTAGATGAAGCGGCCGGGGTAGGTCGAGAACTCCCCGCAGTAGTCGGTCCCCTGGACCCGGGCCCACCCCTCGGTCGGGTGGGGCGGCCACCGCCGGCACTGACCCGGTCCGGAGATGGCGATGGCCAGGGCCCGAAGCGTGGGGCTGGCCTCGCCGGCGGTGTGGGAGAACAGGGCGAGCGCCCGGTCACGGTCGTCGTGCATCACCGCCGCCAGGTCCTCGGCCGTGGCGTCGTCCACGGCCAGGAACTGGGCAACGGTCTGCACCGCGAAGTTGGGCCCGTCGTCCTCACCGGGATGGAAGTAGGCGCACCGCCCGCACTCGATCGTGACCCCCCGACGGTCGACCAGGTGCTTGCGGCGTGCCGCCGCCGCTTCGGCGATCAGGGCATCAGCTTCGCTCACGTCGTCCATGATCGACATCGTTGCGCATGACCGGGCCCGGGATGGTGTTCTCGACCCGTCATGACCAGTGCCGGTCCGGGTAGCCTGCATTATGCGTGAGGTGAGCGAGACGAAGCTTCCCGGCGTCGGCGTTCGGCACGAGTTCACCACCGAGCGGGGAGAGATGGTCGGTGTGCTCGTCCACCACGATGGCCGTCGGGAGATCCTGGTCTACGACCGGAACGACCCCGATGCCTGCTCGACCGTGGTCAAACTGACCCACGACGACGCTCGAACCCTCAACGAGCTCCTCGGGGCGACCCAGGTCAGCGAGGAGGTCCAGGAGGCCCAGCAGGTCGTCGGGAGCCAGTCGATCACCTGGATCTCGATCATCGAGGGCTCCGAGGCCGACGGAACGACGCTGGGCGCCGGCGACTACGCCGCCCGGTCGGGGGCCACCGTGGTGGCCGTGATCCGGGGCGACCAGCCGATCCCGTCTCCCGGGCCCGACTTCGCCCTGGCCGGCAAGGATCAGGTGGTGGCCGTCGGCTCCTCCGACGACCTCGGCCAGCTCCGGGCATTGCTGCTCCAGCGCTGACGTGCTGCTGGCCGCCGGGAGCGCCGAGGCGGCGCTCGCCTTCATCGAGATCGGCGCGCTGGCCGTCGGGTTGGCCATCCTCAGTCGCATGGCCAGCCGGCTCGGCATCACCGCCGTCCCCCTCTATCTCCTCGCCGGCCTGGCATTCGGCGATGGGGGGATCGCCCGGCTCGACGTCAGCGAAGACTTCGCCGCCCTGGCGGCCGAGATCGGCGTCCTGCTCCTGCTGTTCACCCTGGGTCTCGAGTACTCCGACGTCGAACTCCGCAACGGTCTACGCACCGGTCTCCCACCGGGGCTCGCCGACATGGTGCTCAACGCCGGGCCGGGGGTGGCCACCGGCCTGCTCCTCGGATGGGACTGGCTGGCCGCCGTCCTACTCGGCGGGGTGACCTGGATCTCATCGTCGGGCATCATCTCCAAGTCGCTGGCCGACCTCGGCCGTCTGGGCTTCCGGGAGACCCCCAGCGTCCTCAACCTGCTCGTCATCGAGGACCTGGCGATGGCCATCTACCTCCCCGTCGTGGCCGCCCTCATCGTCGGCGGGACCGTGGCCGAGACGGCCACGTCGGTGGTGGTGGCGGTGGCCACCGTGGCACTGATCCTCGCCCTGGCCCTCCGGTTCGGCCACCAACTGAGCCGGTTGGTCCTCTCCGAGTCCGACGAGGCGCTGCTGCTCGGCGTCTTCGGCCTGACCCTGCTGGTCGCCGGGTTCGCCCAGTCGCTGGAGGTCTCCGGGGCGGTCGGCGCGTTTCTCGTCGGCCTGGCGTTGACCGGCCCCGCCGAGGAGCGGGCCCTCCGACTCATCAGCCCCCTCCGGGACCTGTTCGCCGGCACCTTCTTCCTCTTCTTCACCTTCGGGATCGACCCGAGCGACCTCCCCCGGGTCGCGGTGCCGGCCCTGGCCCTGGCGCTCGTCGGCATCGTGACCAAGACCGCCACCGGCTGGTACGCCGCCTCCCGCCTCGGGGTCGGACCCAAGGGTCGCCTCCGGGCCGGCACCGTACTCATCGCCCGGGGCGAGTTCTCGATCGTCATCGCCGCCCTCGGCTCGGAACTGGCCGACGGACCCGAGCTCGGTCCTCTGGCCGCGGCCTACGTGCTGGTAACGGCCATCTTCGGCCCGATCGCCACCAAGTTCGCCGATCGGGTGACGTTCGACGCCCAGCGCTAGGGTGCGTCGATCGCATCCCCCGACGACCTCTCCAGCCCCCCGGAATCGGCCCCTCAGCCGAGCCCCACCGCCCGCCTTCCGCGGTCGGTGATCCTCGGCCTCAGCGCCGGGTACCTCGGCATGTCGACGCTGATCAATCTGACCAACACGCTGCTGGTCTTCTTCTACCTCCCACCCGACTCGGCCGGGCTGCCGACGCTGGTGACCGACGCCACCGTGCTCGGCATCCTCAACGTGATCGCCCTCATCGCCGCCGCCGGCCGGTTCACCGACGCCATCACCGATCCCCTGATCGCCGCAGCGTCGGACCGGCTCCGGCACCGTCGAGGCCGGCGGATCCCGTTCATGGCGGTCGGGATGGTGCCGGCCGCCATCGCCACCTGGCTCATGTTCGTCCCCCCGGTCGGCCGGGAGAGCGGGTGGAACATCGTCTGGCTGATCGGGATCCAGCTCGTGCTGTACATCGCGCTCACCGCCTACGTGACACCGGCCTTCGCCCTCGTCGCCGACCTCGGCCGCAATCCGATGGAGCGGCTCCGCCTGTCGACCTGGACGTCGGTGGCGTGGGCGTTCGGGTTGGTGGTGGCGGCCACCACGCTGCTCGTGGCCGGGTTGCTCGAACCGGGACTGGGGACCTTCCGGGCCTGGCAGGCGGCGGCGGCCATCACCTGCGTCATCGGCCTGGTGTTCATGGTGGTGCCGATCGTGACCCTGGACGAGCCCCGGTGGGCGATCCCCGAGCCGTCGACGATGCCGCTCCTGCCGGCCATCCGGTTCGTCCTCGGCAACCCCTACTTCCGGTTCTACGCCGCGGCCGACTTCGCCTACTTCGGGGGCCTCGCCATCATCCAGACCGGGCTCCTGTTCTACATCACCGTGCTGGTCGAGCTGGACGAGTGGGTCAGCACGGTCCTGCTCCTGGTGATGGTGATCGTGTCGCTGTTCCTGTTCCCGGTCGTGTCGACGTGGGGGACACGCCTGCGGGGTGGGAAGAAGCTGACCATCATCGCCTTCTGCATCGGGGCCGGGGTCTTCACCACGATCGCCGCCCTCGGGCTGGTCGACCAGCTGCCCTACGTCCAGGTGATCGTCCCGGTGACCGTGTTCGCCCTGCCCTTCACCATTCTCAGCGTGATGCCCCAGTGGATCCTGGCCGACATCGCCTCCCATTCGGCGTTGAAGACCGGCCAGGGCCAGGCGGCGATGTTCTACGCCACCCGGACCTTCCTCCAGAAGCTGTCGGTGACCGCCGGGGTGGTGTTGTTCGCCCTCCTGCTTCAGTTCGGGCGGGACGTCGGCGACGACCTCGGGGTGCGGCTGACCGGCGTCGCCGGGGCGGTGTTGTACATCGTGGCGGCCTGGTTCTTCGCCCACTACGACGAGCGCCGGCTCCAAACGGAGCTGGCGGCGGCCGCCGAAGAGGCGGCGTCGGCCGGGGCCGCCGACCGGTGATCGGAGGCGGTCAGCGCCCGGTGAACAGTGGCGTCCGCTTCTCCATGAAGGCCCGCCGGCCCTCGATGTAGTCGTCGCTGCGGAAGCAGGTCTCGACCATCGCCTCGACCGCTGCCACGTCCCGCCGGTCGGGATCCTTGGACGCCTCCCGGATCGCGGCCTTGGCCGCCGTCACCGTCAGCGGGGCGTTGGCCGCGATCTGGCCCGCCAGCTCGCCGACCGCGGCGTCGAGCTCCTCGCCCGGGACCACCCGGTTCACCAGCCCCATGGCCGCAGCCTCATCGGCGGTGAACCGGCGGGCCGAGAGCATGATCTCGCTCGCCATGGCCGGCCCGACCAGCCCGACGAGCTTCTGGATGCCGGCGAACCCGTAGCCCAGGCCGAGTCGGGCGGCCGGGATGGCGAACTGGCCATCGTCGGCGGTGATCCGGATGTCGGCCGCCAGGGCGGTGGCCAGGCCGCCGCCCATGCAGTAGCCGCGGATCTTGGCGATCAGCGGCTTGGACAGCTCGGCCATCGCCCGGCCGGCGGCGGCCGCCACCGCGTCGAAGCGCTCCCGGCCCTCGGGGGTGGAGCGGTGGGTCTCGAACTCGGAGATGTCGGCCCCGGACACGAACGCCTGGTCACCGGCGCCCTGCATCACGACCACCCGGACCCGATCGTCGGCCGAGAAGTCGGCCAGGATCTCGACGATCGCCTCGTTCATCTCCATCTTCATGGCGTTCCGGCGCTCGGGATTGTTGAACGTCATCCAGCCGACGCCATCGGCGACGTCGGCGAGCATGAAGGGGGTCATCGGGCCGCCGTCTCGGCGACCGGGGCGGGGACCTTGGTGATCGCATCGCCGGCGGTGATCGTGCCCGACTGGACGACCCGGGCGTTGATGCCCCGGTAGCGGCGCTCGGGGTCGGAGTTGGCCCACTTGGCAGCGTCGAGGCCGAAGCGCCGGGAGAACTTGGCGCACCCGTTGTGGGGCTTGGCCGTGACCTCGATGACGGCCGAGCCGATCGCCAGCCGGGTGCCGGTCGGGGCGTTGGCCACCGACAGGTCGAAATCGACGAAGAGCTGGTCGCCGGCCAAGGGCCACCGGTCGCGGTCGCCTCCGGCCACCAGGTCGACCGCCCGGCTGTTCATCAGGTTCAGCTCCGCTTCGGGATGGGCCGAGCCGTCGTCGGTCTCCCGGCTCCCCCGGGCCACGTAGTTGTCGCCGACGAGGCCCTGACCGACGACGAGCTCGCCGGAGGTCAGCACCTCCCGCTGGTCGACGTCGGGCCGGGCGACGACGAGCTCGAGGGTCCCGCCGTCGGACGGCGACCGGAGGACCGCGTCCTGCCCGGCCGCCAGCTGCTCGCTGGTGAGATGGGTCATCGGGCCATCTTCGTCGCTGTGGCCAGGAGAAGCGAGCCGGTTCGGGGCGTGGAACCACCCGGGCGACCACTAAGCTAGAGGGTCGGCCTTTACCGGGAAGGCCCGGTTCGCTCCGAAGACCCGCGGAAGAAGAGTCTCGCCGTGAAGACGTACTCCCCCAAAGCAGCAGATGTCCAGCGCGACTGGTACGTGGTCGATGCCGAAGGCATGACCCTGGGCCGGATGGCCACCGAGGTGGCGCGGGTCCTCCGAGGCAAGCACAAGCCGACCTTCGCCCCCCACATGGACATGGGCGACCACGTGATCGTGGTCAACGCCGACAAGATCGTGCTGTCGTCGAACAAGTTCGAGCAGAAGCTCGTCCACCGGCACTCGGGCTATCCCGGCGGCCTCACCAGCCAGACCTACCGGGAGTCGATGGATCGCAAGCCGGCCGACACGGTCCGCAAGTCGATCCTGGGCATGCTCCCCAAGAACCGGCTGGGTCGGGCCATGGGCCGCAAGCTCAAGGTCTACGCCGGGCCCACCCATCCCCACGGGGCCCAGCAGCCCTCGCCGCTCGAGATCGCCGGCGCCCGCCGACACAACGAAAGCTGAGGAACGGGCCGATGTCCGATGTCATCCAGACGACCGGTCGCCGCAAGCAGGCGATCGCCCGCGTTCGGCTCACCCCCGGAAGCGGCCAGATCACGGCCAACGGCCGGGCGTTCGACGACTACTTCCCGTCGGCCGTCCACCGGATGTTGATCACCGAGCCGCTCCGCCTCACCGAGCGGGAGCAGGACTACGACATCTCGGTCACCCTCTGTGGCGGCGGGTTGTCGGGCCAGGCCGGAGCCTTCCGCCTCGGGATCAGTCGGGCCCTCGTCTCGCTCGAGCCGGAGGACCGGACGACGGTCAAGAGCGCCGGCCTCCTCACCCGGGACCCCCGGAAGAAGGAGTCCAAGAAGTACGGCCTGAAGAAGGCCCGTAAGGCTCCCCAGTACAGCAAGCGCTAGTCGGCGACGCCGAGGGCGCTGGGTCCATGGCTCCCCGCTTCGGGACCGACGGTGTTCGCGGATCGGCGAACGACGAGCTGACGCCGCAGGTTGCCCTGGCCCTCGGCCGGGCGGCGGCCGAGGTGCTGGCGGCCGACCGGTTCGTCGTCGGTCGCGACACCCGCCGGTCGGGTCCGATGCTGGAGGCGGCGTTGGTCGCCGGGGTGACCTCGGCCGGGGCCGATGTCGGCCTGCTCGGGGTCGTTCCGACCCCGACCGTGGCGTGGTCGGCGCAGGCCCGGGATGCGGCCGGGGCGATGATCTCCGCCTCCCACAATCCCTTCGCCGACAACGGCATCAAGTTCTTCGCGCCGGGCGGCGTCAAGCTGTCCGACGACGTCGAGGCCCGCATCGAGGACGCCTACCGCCGGTATCTCGACGGGGGCATCGGGGCCGGGCCGACCGGTGCCGGGGTCGGCTCGCCCGAGCCGGTGGCCGACGACGACCCGACCGGCCGGAACGGCTGGGTGCGGTCGGTCCAGTCGTCGATCGGGGGCGAGACCCGGCCGCTCGACGGGATGACCATCGTGGCCGACTGCGCCAACGGTGCCGCCGTCGACGTCGCGGCCGAGGTCTACACGGGGCTCGGGGCCCGGGTCGAGTTGATCGGCGACCGACCCGACGGCCTCAACATCAACGCCGGCTTCGGTTCGACGGCGCCCGAGGCCCTCACCGCTGCCGTCGTGGACCGGGGGGCCGACCTCGGGTTGGCCTTCGACGGCGACGCCGATCGGCTGATCGCCGTCGACGAGACCGGGACGGTCGTCGACGGGGACCGGGTCCTGGCCATCCTCGCCACGGACTGGGCGGCCCAGGGCCGCCTGACCGGTGGGGCGGTCGTCGTGACCGTCATGAGCAACCTCGGCTTCCATCGGGCGATGGCGGCCGCAGGGATCGAGGTCGTGTCGACCGCGGTCGGTGACCGCTACGTCCTCCAGGCGCTCGACGAACGGGGCCTGGCGCTCGGCGGCGAGCAGTCGGGCCACGTGATCTGCCGGGCGTTGGCGACCACCGGCGACGGGGTGCTGACCGGGGTGCAGCTGGCCGACGCCGTCCGGCGATCGGCCCAACCGCTGTCGAAGCTGGCCGCCGGGGCGATGACCACCGTTCCCCAGCTCCTCCGCAACGTCCGCCTCCCGGCCCGAGACGATGGGCTGGTCGACCGGTTGACGGACGAGATCGACGAGGTGACCGCTACCTTGGGGGATGACGGGCGGGTACTGGTGAGGGCGTCCGGTACCGAGCCCTTGCTGCGGATTATGGTTGAACACGTCGACCCCGACGTCGCCGAGCGCACCTGCCAACGGCTGGTGGACGCCGCTCAGCGCCTCGTGGCGTCGGGGTAACACCGGCTTCGACCATCGGCGCGGCTTCACGAAGCGGTCCACGAAAGGAACCCGACATCCATGTGTGGAATCATCGCCATCGTTCGCCGCCGCTCCGGCCGGCCGGTCCCCTCAGCGGCCGAGCTGGCCAGCCGGGCCGACGCCGCCCTCGGCCGACTCCCGGCCCCGGACTCCCCCCAGCTGGCGGCCGGCTTGTCGGCGGTGGCCGGTGAGCTGCGGGAGATCGACCACGAGCTCCGCGGCGAGCCAGGCCTCCGAGCGATGCTCGCCGACCGGGCGATGGCCGCGGCCATCGGCGCCTCGATGGGCACCGTGTGGCGGACGATCGAGGCGGTCGAGGCCCGCCTCGAAGCCGAAGGCGACAGCGTCGCCGACCTCGAAGCGGTCAACGCCGCCCTGGTCGAGCTGAAGGATGCCGTCTGGTCGGTGGAGCGGGACCGGCTCCGGGCCGCCACCGAGGTCATCCAGCTGGCCGGCAGCGATCTCCCCCCTCAGGCGGTCGCGTCGTTCTTCAGCATCCAGCAGGCGCTGTCGAACCTCGACCGGCTCGAGGTTCGGGGCCGCGACTCGGCCGGGCTCCACGTGCTCGTTCGCAACCATGGGCTCGATCCCGCCTCGCCGGCGGTCGCCCAGCTCATCGGCGACCGGATCGACGATCCGCTGTTCACCGACGGCTCGGTCCGGACCCCCGACGGGCTGCTCAGCTTCGTGTACAAGGCGGCGGCCGAGATCGGCGAGCTGGGCGACAACACCGCCGCCATGCGGACCGCCATCGCCGCCGACGAGCTCCTCCAGCTCGCCCTCAGGGCCCCCGACGCCGAGGCGACGGTGCTGGCCCACACCCGGTGGGCGTCGGTCGGGATCATCAGCGAGCCCAACGCCCACCCGGTCAACTCCGAAGAGGCCGAGGGCCCCGACCGTCCCTACGTCACCTCGGTCCTCAACGGCGACGTCGACAACTTCGCCGACCTGATCGCCGCCCAGCGGCTGTCGATCGCCGGCGAGATCACCACCGACGCCAAGGTCATCCCGACCATGGTCGCCCGCGGCCTGGCCGACGGCCTCGACCTCGACGAGTCGGTCAGGAGCGCGGTCGCCCAGTTCGAGGGCTCGGTGGCCATCGGGGTCAGCACCACGGCCGCCCCCGGCGACCTCCACCTCGCCCTGCGGGGCAGCGGCCAGGGGCTCTTCGTCGGGCTCGCCGAGGACGCCTTCGTCGTCGCCTCCGAGCCCTACGGGGTCGTCGAGGACTCCGACTTCTACCTCCGGATGGACGGCGAGACCCCGGCCGACCCCGACAACCCCACCGCCAGCCAGGGCCAGATCCTCCGACTGTCGGGCGGCGAGGCCGGCGACCGCACCGGGGTGACCCGGTTCGCCTACGACGGCACACCGCTGCCGATCGACGAGGGCGAGTGGAAGCGGCCGTCGGTCACCACCCGCGACATCGACCGGGGCGATGCCCCCCACTTCCTGCTCAAGGAGATCACCGAGTCGCCCCAGTCGTTCCGCAAGACGCTCCGGGGCCGCCTGGTGGCCGACGGCGACGGGCTGATGGTGACGCTGCCCCCCGAGACGATCGGCCCCGAGGTCGCCGGGCGGATGGCCGGGTTCGCTCGGATCAAGGTCATCGGCCAGGGAACGGCGGCGGTCGCCGGTCAGGCGGTGGCGGCGGCCATCGTCGACGCCCTCTCCGGGTCCGGGGTGGCGGTCGAGGCGATCACGGCCACCGAGTTGTCGGGCTTCCACCTGGCCGACGACATGGCCGACACGCTGATCGTGGCCATCAGCCAGTCGGGCACCACGACCGACACCAACCGGACCGTCGACCTGGCCCGGGCTCGGGGGGCGACGGTGCTGGCGATCGTCAACCGACGGGGGAGCGACCTCGTCGACAAGGCCGACGGCGTGCTGTTCACCTCCGACGGGCGGGACGTCGAGATGAGCGTGGCGTCGACCAAGGCGTTCTACGCCCAGATCGCCGCCGGGTTCCTGCTCGCCGACGCGCTGGCCGACCTGATCCCCGGTGTGACCACGCCGCGGGCCGAGCGTCAGGCGGTGCTGGCCGGGCTGATGGCACTGCCCGATGCGATGGTCGCCACCCTCGGGCTGCAGAAGCAGATCGGGGCCGCCGCGGCCCGTCACGCTCCCAGCCGCCGGTACTGGGCGATGGTCGGCAACGGCGCCAACGTCGTCGCCGCCCGGGAGATCCGGATCAAGCTGTCGGAGCTGTGCTACAAGGCGATCGCCTGCGACGTCACCGAGGACAAGAAGCACATCGACCTCTCCTCCGAGCCGATGATCCTCGTCTGCGGCGCCGGCCTGATCGGCTCCAACGCCGACGATGTGGCCAAGGAGGTGGCCATCTTCCGAGCCCACAAGGCCGCCCCGATCGTCATCGCCACCGAGGGGGAGAACCGCTTCTCGGCCGCCCTCGACGTGATCGCCGTCCCCGAGGTCCACCCGAAGCTGGCGTTCGTCCTCTCGACGGTGGCCGGCCACCTGTTCGGCTACGAGGCGGCGCTGGCCATCGACGCGTCGGCCCGGCCCCTGCGGGAGATCCGGGGGGCGATCGAGCACTACGTCGGAGCGAGCGGCCTGACCTGGTTCGAGCAGTTCGGCGCCGAGGTCGGCGCGCCGGTGGCCCGGTTCTTCGACAGCCTCCGGGCCGGGAGCTACAACGGCCACCTCGAGGCGTCGACCGCATCCCGCCTGGCCGGGCTGCTGCGGTTCGCCACCGGCCAGGTGCCGCTCGACTCCTACCAGATCGAGTTCGGCAAGGTCGGCACCCCGGGCACGGTCGTCGAGGACCTGGCGGCCGCCCTGACCTCGGCCATCGAGGAACTGACCCGACCCATCGACGCCATCAAGCACCAGGCCAAGACGGTCACGGTGGGCATCAGCAGGGCCGACGAGAGCCTGCTCCAGGCCCCGGTCATCCAGAGCGTCCTGGCCACCGGGTGCCCCCGGGACCGGCTCAGCTACCGGTCGTTGCGGTCGCTGGCCGCCATCAACCCGGCCATCGCCGAGGTCGTCGGCTACACCCGGTACCGGGTCGAGGGCGACGTCGACGCCGGCGAGGGTCGGCTCCACGTGACCGACAAGGGCGGGATCGCCACCGGGATAACGTCCCGGGTCGAGAAGGACCCGACCCTGCGAGGAACGAAGCGACGGGTGGCGGTGGAGCGGGAGCCCTTCGTGACCGTCGGGACCGACGGGCGAGTGGTCCTGATCGTGCCCGAGGTGAAGGACGAGCAGGCCACCGGTTTGACCCTGTGCCACGTGGCGTTGAATGAGAACCTCGGAGCGTCCACCGCCCGGACCGTCCTCCAGGGCTACCGGAACCGGTACCGCCAACTGGTCGACGTCGTCACCGAGAAGCACCCGACGTTCCGGGAGGATCTCCTGGCCGAGGTGACCACCGCCGACCTGCTCACCGCCCCCATCAGCGACGTCGCCGCCCGGTGGTTCGAGGACTGACCGGACCGGCCGGGGGTCTCCGGTGAGGGTCGGCCGGTGAGGCCCGTCGTCACGCCGGACGAGATGCGGGCCATCGACGCCGAGGCGCCCGACGGCGTGGAGGTCCTGATCGAGCGAGCCGGGTGGGCGGTGGCCCGCTCGGCCCTCGGCCTCCTCGGCGGCCGCTACGGCCGGCGGGTCGCGGTGGTCGCCGGGCCCGGCAACAACGGCGCCGACGGGCGGGTGGCGGCCCGGGTGTTGGGCGAGCAGGGGGTCCGATGCTCGCTCGTCGAGCCGACCGGCCCGATCCCGGCGTCGGTCGATCTGGTCGTCGACGCGGCCTTCGGTACCGGCCTCAGCAGGCCCTACCGGTTCCCCCCGGTGCCCGACCAGGTGCCGGTGCTGGCCGTCGACATCCCGTCCGGCCTCGACGGGCTGACCGGTCGGCGCCTCGCCGGCAGCGAACCACCGGTCGCCGCCCGGACCGTGACCTTCGCCGCGATCAAGCCCGGCCTGGTCCTCGGCGATGGCCCGGACCACAGCGGGATCGTCGAGGTGGCCGACATCGGCCTCGACTGCGCCCGGGCCCGGGCCCACCTCCTCGGACCCGATGACCTCGCTCAGCGCTGGCCCCGCCGTACCCGGTCGGCTCACAAGTGGCGGTCGGCGGTCTGGGTCGTCGGCGGTTCGCCCGGGATGGTCGGAGCCCCGGCGCTGGTGGCCACCGCCGCCCTCAGGGCCGGAGCGGGCTACGCCGCGGTCACCGTGGCCGGCGACACCGCCGACGCCATCACCCACGGTCCGCCCCTGCCGGTCGAGGCCGTGGGCCGCCCCAGCTCGTCGATCGAGCCGGCAGAGCTGGCCCGTTTCGGGGCGATCCTCGTCGGCCCCGGGCTCCGGCCCGACGCCGCCGGGGCGGCCCTGGTCAACCGGGTGGTGGCCGGGAGCGCCACCACCCCGCTCGTGCTCGACGGCGGCGCCCTCGACGTGGTGGCCGCCGAACCCGACCTGCTGAGGGACCGGGACCTGCCCGCCGTGTTGACCCCCCACCGGGGCGAGCTCGATCGCCTCCTGACCGGTGTCGGCCACCCCCGAGCCGACGAGTCGGCCGACGATCTGGCGACCGTCCGCCGGTTGGCCGCCGATCTGGGAGCGGTCGTGGTGGCCAAGGGCCCCACCACGATCGTCGCCGACCCCGATGGATCGGTGCTGCTCTCGGTGGCCGGTGACCGTCGACTGGCCACCGCCGGAACCGGCGACAGCCTGGTTGGAGCGATCGGGGCGGCCCTGGCCGGAGGGGTCGAGCCCTGGCTCGCCGGGGGCCTGGGGGCCGAGCTCCACGGTCGGGCCGCAGCCAACGGTCGACCGGTCGGGTTCGTGGCCCACGACCTCCCCGAGCTCATGGCCGACCTGCTCGGGTCGATGGGGTCGGCCCGATGAGCCGGTCACACCTCGACATCGACCTGGGCGCCGTTGCGGCCAACGTCGCCGCCCTCCGGGACCGGGCCGGCGGTGTCGAGCTCTGTGCCGTCGTCAAGGCGGACGGCTATGGCCACGGAGCGGTCCCGATCGCTCGGACCGCCTTGGAGGCAGGGGCCACGGTCCTGGCGGTCGCCCAGGTCGGCGAGGGGGTCGCCCTCCGGGCCGCCGGCATCGACGCCTCGATCTGGATCCTGGCCGAACCGGCGCCCGACGAGTGGCCGGCCGTGGCGGACCACCGCCTCGAGCCGGCGCTCTACTCCCCGGCCGGTATCGAGGCGGCGACCGCCGCCGCCAGCTCGGCGACCGGGCCCGCCACCGGCGGCGGGAGCGGTGGTCGGGACCCGGTGACCGTCCACCTGGCGGTCGACACGGGCATGGGCCGGGTCGGTGCCACCGTCGACGACGCGGCGACCGTCGCCCGGCGGATCGCCGCCACGCCGAGCCTGCGACTCGGCTCGGTGTGGACCCACCTGGCGGCGGCCGACGATCCCGAGCACGACGCCACCACCGCCGCCCAGCTGACCCGCTACGACCGGGCGCTGGCGGCGATCGCCGGGGCCGGGATCGACGTCGCCCGGCGCCACGCCGCCAACTCGGCCGGCGCCATCGCCCACCCTGGCGCTCGCTACGACCTGGTCCGGTGTGGGATCGCCATCTACGGCCTCCCGCCGAGCCCCGAGCTCGACGGCGTCGTCGACCTCCGGCCCGCCCTCACGTGGCGGACCACGGTGGCGTTCGTCAAACGGGTCCCGGCCGGCACGCCGGTCAGCTACGGCCACCGGGAACGGACCGCGGCGGACACGACGTTGGCCACCATCCCGGTCGGCTACGCCGACGGTCTCCGCCGGGCCTGGTGGCGGGAGGGAGCGGTGCTGATCGGTGGTCGCCGGCGTCCGATCCGCGGGGTCGTGACCATGGACCAGACGATCGTCGACTGCGGCGACGATCCGGTCCGGCCCGGCGACGAGGTGGTCCTGATCGGCTCCCAGGGAGCCGAGACGATCTCGGCCACGGAGGTGGCGGCCGCCCTCGACACGATCAACTACGAGATCACCTGCGCCATCGGCCAGCGGGTCGAGCGCCGCTACGCCCCGAACCCCGAGCGCCGGTGACCGATCGGACGCTTCGAGTCCTGCTCGTCGAGGGATGGTGGCACGGCTCCCATCGACGGTGGGCCGAGGGCTACCGGCAGGCCAGTCGCCACACCGTGGACCTCGTCACCGGCACCGAGGACGGGTGGCGCTGGCTGCTGCGGGCGGGGGCGATCGGGTTGGCCGAGCGCGTCGTCGCCCACATCGAGGCCCACGGCCACCCCGACGTGATCGTCATCAGTGGCACGGTCGACGTCGGCCACCTCCTCGGCCTCACCCATCGGACGCTCGGCCGGCCGGGACGACCAGTGCCGCCGGTCGTCGTCTACCAGCACGAGAGCCAGGTCGTCTTCCCCACCACCCGCTCCGACGGTGGGGAGGCGGCCCTCCGCAACCTCGTGTCGTGGGCCGCGGCCGACCTGGTGCTGTTCAACAGCGCCTTCCACCGGGAGGCGGTGGTGGCCGCCCTGCCGGCGATGATCGAGCGATGGCCGCGGGCCACCCCTCGGCCCGATCTCGACCGGCTTGCCGCCCGCTTCGAGGTGGTGCCGATCGGCCTCGACCTCACGTCGTGGGCCCGCCCCCTCCGGGGTCGCCGGGATCGCGACGGTCCCCCGGTCGTGCTCTGGCCCCACCGCTGGGAGCGGGACAAGGACCCCGAGGCGTTCGCTCGGGCCGTGGCGAAGCTCGTCGACGACGGCGTGCCGTTCCGGTTGATCCTGGCCGGTGAGGAGCCGGCGGCCGGGAGCGAGTACGCGGTTGGGGTCCGCGCCGGGCTGGCCGATCGGTTCGCCGACCGAGTCGTGGCCACCGGGCCCTTCGATCGGGACCGGTACCGGGCCCTCCTCGGTCTGGCCGACGTCGTGGTGAGCTGCGCCCACCACGAGTTCTTCGGGATGGCGGTGGTCGAGGCGATCGCTGCCGGGTGCCGACCGGTGCTCCCCGCCGACCTCTCCTATCCGGGGCTGCTTCCCGATCGGTGGCACGACCGGGTGCTCTACCGACGAGGCCGGTTCGGGACCGCCCTGCGGGACGCGGTGGCCGAGGTGGCGACCGTGGGCCATCGCCCGGCCGTCGATGGCCTGGCCGAGGCGATGGATCGCTTCGACTGGGACACCGTCGCCGACCTCTACGACGATCGACTCGAGGCGTTAGCGTTGAGCGGGTGTTGACTGACGTCCCCGGCCTGCTGGTCGGTCATTGGACCGATCCGGTCGCTCGGACCGGGGTGACCGTGGTCGTGCTCCCGCCGGCGACGACGGTGTCGGGCGAGGTTCGTGGCGGGGCGCCGGCCACCCGCGAGTTCGCCCTGCTCGATCCGGTCGCCACCGTCGCCCAGGCCGACGCGATCGTGCTGTCCGGAGGGTCGGCGTTCGGGCTGGCGGCCGCCGACGGGGTCGTGGCCTGGCTCGAGGCCCAGGGTCGGGGGTTCGAGACCCGGGCCGGTGTGGTGCCGATCGTCGTCGGGATGAGCTTGTTCGATCTGGGGGTGGGCGACGGGTCGGTCCGTCCCGGGCCGGACGAGGGTCGGCGGGCGGCCGAATCGGCAACCGGAGGCCCGGTGGCGACCGGTCCGGTCGGGGCCGGGACCGGGGCCACGGTCGGCAAATGGGCCGGCCCCGACTCGGCCGCGGCCGGGGGGCTGGTCACCGCCACGATCCGGTCCGGGGAGGTGGTCGTGTCGGTGTTGGTGGCGGTCAACGCCGTCGGCGACATCGACGACGGGACGACCGTCGACGACCCGGGGCCGCCCTACCGGCCGGTCGATCCCGACGGCGATGGTCGCACCAACACCACGATCGGGGTGGTGGCCACCAACGCCGTCGTCGACAAGGTGGGGTGTCATCTCCTGGCCCGCTCGGCCCACGACGGGTTGGCCCGAGCCATCGTCCCGGCCCACACCGCCGGCGACGGCGACGCCTTCGTCGTCGCCGCCACCGGCGCCATCGAGATCGACCTCAGCCACCTCCGGGTCCTCGCTCAACACGCCGTCACGGTCGCCGTCCGGACCCTCGCCACCGACGTCGTGTGACAGGGCGGCCGCTCGGCACCGTCGGTCTCGATGGCGGGCCCTGCGCCCTTGCGGGCTCCTCGGTGAGGAACGGCTCAGATGGCGGTGTTGGCGCCGCAGATGACGATGCCGAGGTGTTGGCCCCGACGGGGGGCGAGGCGGCCGCTCAACACCGCGGCGACGGGCACGACGGCCGACGGCTCGCCGATGATCCGGAACCGGTCCCACAGGAAGCGCCCGGCCTCGGTCACCTCGTCGTCGGTGACGACGATGCTCTCGGCGTTGGCCGCCCGGAGGCAGGTCCACGCCAGGTTGCCGATTCGGGTCGCCCCCAGGGCGTCGGCCGCCAGGCCCCACACGTCGACGTCGACCGGCTCCCCGGCGGCCAGGGCGCTGGCGTAGGCCGACGTGCCCTCGGTCTCGCAGGCCACGACCCGGGTCCGGCTGTTCCCGAACCAGGCGGCGATACCACCCGACAGCCCCCCGCCGCCGCAGGCGACGAGGAGGGTGTCGACCGCGCCGACCTGCTCGGCGAACTCCCGCCCGGTCGTCGCCGCCCCGGTGACCACGACCGGGTCCTCGTAGGCGTGGATCGGTGTCGCCCCCGTCGAGACCTGGAAATCGATCGACGCCTCCAGCGCCTCGGCGTAGACGTCGCCCACCTGGTGGATCTCGGCGCCGTAGCTCTCGAGCCGCTCGACCTTCGACGGGTCGGTGATCGAGGGGATGAAGATCGTGGCCCGGTAACCCAGCTCCCGGGCGGCCCATGCCACCGCCGCGCCATGGTTGCCCCCCGACGCGGCGACGACCCCGGCCTCGCTGATCCGGGTCGACAGCATGAAGTTCGACGCCCCGCGGGCCTTGAAGCTGCCGCTCTGCTGGAGGAACTCCAGCTTGAGGCTGACCCGGCCCTCGATCCCCAGTTCCTGGCCGTCGACGGCGAGCGTCGGTGTCACCCGGACGAAGTCCTCGATGCGCTTCGCCGCCAGTTCGATGTCACCCGGCCTCGGGACAACCCCGGTCATGAGAGGGAACGCTACAGAGGCCGTAGTCTTGATTGGCGTCATGCCCCGAGAGATCTTCTGCGCCGAGACGGCCAGCCCCGATGAGACCCGAGCCCTGGCGGCCGCCCTGGCCGGCTGCCTGATCGACGGTGATCTGCTGGTCCTGACCGGCGAGCTGGGGGCGGGCAAGACCTGTTTCACCCAGGGACTGGGGGCTGGCCTGGGCGTCGTCGGGCCGGTCACCAGCCCGACCTTCGTCATCGCTGCGGTCTATCGGGGCCGCCTGACGCTGAACCACCTCGACGCCTATCGCATCGACCCCGGTGACGATGCCGGCGACCTCGACCTGCCGGAGTTGCTGGAACGAGGCGTCACCGTCATCGAATGGGGGGAGCGGTTGGTTGACCTCCTCCCCTCGGATCACCTCGCCATCGACATCGCCTATGGCGATGAGGTCGATCTGTCCTCATCGGTCGGTACCGGTCATGGCACGGCCGATGGTGGGGCCGACGACGGGTCCGACGATCTGGCCGACGACGTGGCCGAACCCGGCCGGTCCATCCGACTGTCGGCGTCGGGCCCCCGATGGGCCGATCGCCTCGATGGCATCGCCGAGGTGCTCGGCCCGTGGCGGGCCTCGTGCTGAGCCTCGCCGTCACCTCGTCGACCGCCGTCGTGGCGGTGGCGGTCGGCCACCTCGGGGCCGGCGCCGACGCGGTGGTTGCGCGGGTGGCGACCGACCGCCGCCACGCCGAGGAGCTGACCCCGATGATCGACCGGGTCCTGGACACCGCCGGGGTCGGCGTGGCCGAGCTCGACCGGTTCGTCGTCGACATCGGACCCGGGCGCTTCACCGGCCTCCGGGTCGGTCTGGCCACCGTCCGGGCCCTGGCCCTCGCCGTCGACCGCCCGGTCGTCGGGCTGACGAGCCTCGAGATCCTGGCCGCAGCCGAGCGTCGGCGGCCGGTCGTGGCCGTCGTCGATGCCCGCCGGGCCGAGGTGTTCCAGCAGGTGTTCGCCGGAGCCGACGCCGACGCCGGTGACGGCGACGATCGAGCGGCCGGGGCGGTCGTCGGCCGCCCCGAGGATCTGGTGGCGGCCACCGTCGGCTCGGCGGCCATCGTCGGCGATGGGGCCGACCGCTACCGCGACCTCTACGGGCCGGCGGTGGTCGACGGTCGGGAGCCGTCCCCGGCGGTCATGCTCGATCTGGCGGCCGGCCGGGTCGCCCGACCGGGACCCGAGGTGACCCCGGTCTACCTCCGCGAGCCGGACGTGACGGTGAACGTCACGACCCGCCACACCGCACGATGACGACCGACGCGATGACGATCCGGGAGATGACCGGCGACGATCTCGACACGGTGGTGGCCCTCGAGGGCCGGCTGAACCCTCGACCGTGGACCCGGGCCCTGCTGATCGAGGAGCTCCGGCTCCCTTCGTCGGGCCGGCAATGGCTGGTGGCCGCCGGGCCGGCCGCCGTCCTCGGCTACGGGGGGACGATGTTCGCCGGCGACGAGGCCCACCTCATGTTGCTCGGGGTCGATCCGGCGGTCGGTCGCCGGGGCATCGGCCGGTCGCTGTGCCGGGCGTTGATCGCCGATGCCGCAGCGCGGGGTCAGGCGATGCTGACCCTCGAGGTGCGGGCCTCGAACGAGAGCGCCATCGGCCTGTACCGGAGCCTGGGGATGGCGGCGGTCGGTCGCCGGCCCAGGTACTACGTCGACGGCGAGGACGCCCTCATCTTCACCCTCGACCTCCAGCCATCCGACCCGAGCACCGGGAGCCGATCATGACGACCCTGCTGGCCATCGAGACGAGCTGTGACGAGACGGCGGCGGCGGTCGTCGTCGGACCCGAGCTCGACGTGCTGGCCAACGTCGTGTCGTCCCAGGTGGCGACGCATGCACCGTTCGGGGGCGTCGTCCCCGAGGTCGCCAGCCGGGCCCACCTCGACGTGCTGGAGCCGGTCGTCGCCCAGGCGATGACCATCGCCGGGGTGACCGGGGCCGACATCGACGCCGTGGCCGCCACCAGCGGCCCCGGCCTGGTCGGGGCGCTGCTGGTCGGGGTCAGCGCGGCCAAGGCGCTGGCCCTCGCCTGGGACGTCCCCTATGTGGAGGTCAACCATCTCGAAGGTCACCTGTTCGCCGCCTTCCTGGAGCGACCCGATCTGCCGTTGCCGACCGTGACCCTGCTGGTCTCGGGTGGCCACACCATGCTCGTCTCGGTGAAGGCCCCGGGTCGGTACCGGGTCCTCGGGCAGACGGTCGATGATGCCGCCGGCGAGGCGTTCGACAAGGTCGCCCGGTACCTCGGGCTCGGCTACCCGGGGGGACCGGTGATCGACCGGCTGGCCACCGAAGGCGACCGGACCGCCATCCGCTTCCCCCGGGGGATGATCGACGACGGCCTCGACTTCTCGTTCAGCGGGATGAAGACGGCGGTCGTCAACTACGTTCGCCGCAACCCCGAGGTCGCCGACGCCGACGTCGCCGCCTCGTTCCAGGAGGCGGTCGTCGACGTGCTGGTGACCAAGACCCTCCGGGCCGTGGAGCGGACCGGGGCGTCGTCGGCGGCGATCGGCGGGGGTGTGGCGGCCAATTCCCGCCTCCGTGAGCGATTCGCCGAAGCGGCCACCGAGGCCGGGATCGACCATCTCGTCCCCGGCCGGGCCTTCTGCACCGACAACGCCGCCATGATCGCCGCCGCCGCTCACCATCGCCTGGCCCAGGACGGCCCGACACCGCTCGACGGTGGGGCCGACCCCGGCCTCCGGCTGGTCGGCCCCTGATCGTCGAGCATCGACGGCGACGGCGACGGCGACGGCGACGGCGACGGTGGCGGTGGCGGTGGCTCAGGCCGCCGGTCGGAGCCCGGCCCGACGGTGGCGGACCATCGCCGTCCGCAACCGGGACAACCGGGCCCGAACCGCGTCTGGCCGGAGGCCGACCGTCTCGGCGACGGTGGCCGACGGCTCACCGAGCACCCACGATCGGTACGCGGCCTCGGAGGTGACCCGGCGGGATCGCTCATCGCGGGCCAGGCCGGCCAGCACCGTGCTCACGTCGCTGGCCAGATCGAGCCGTTCGACGATCCGGTCCTGGTGGTCGGCGGCCGGTGGCTCGGCGGCCGGGCGGCCGTCGTAGCTCTCGGTCGGGGGGTGGCGGCGGGCTCGACACCGGGCCCGCCACAGTTTCTGGCGGACATCGAGCACGAGGTTGGCGGCGATGCGCCCGGGTCGCCGGTCGAGGGAGTGGCTCAGCACCACCTCGGAGAACAGGCCGACGACGTCGTCCTCGATCTCGGCCACGGTCCTCCCGACCTCGGACCGGGACCGGTCGAACCGGATGAGCCGCTTGAGGCCCGGCCGGAGCTGGACCGTCAGCGTCATCAACGCCATCGTGTCGCCGGCCTGAGCCCGTTCGACCAGGGCGGCCTGCATGGCGTCGGTCTCGGGTCCGGAGACCGGGTTGCGGAGAGCGTCGGCCGACCAGCGGGCGAGACACGGGTGATGGTGGGCCCAGTCGGCCCGGTGTCGGGTTCCCCGGGGCGAGGCGACCCAGGACTCCCATGAGGTGGTGATTCCATCGAGCATGTCCCGATCGGACCCCGTCGACCTCCCGTCCGAGTTACCGCCGGACCTACCGGTTGGCCGAAATGGCCCACGGAGGCCGGAGAAGTCCCGTCATCCGGTTGGGCTTGTCATCGACGGCCCTTACTATTAGCACTCGTCCAGTGAGAGTGCTAACGACCAACGGAGCTTTGCATGAACCTTCAGCCCCTTGAAGACCGCATTGTCGTCAAGCCGAACGATGCCGAGGAGACCACCGCCAGCGGCCTGGTGATCCCCGACACCGCCAAGGAGAAGCCCCAGCAGGGTGAGGTGCTGGCCGTCGGCGCCGGTCGCCGGTCGGACTCCGGCGACCTCATCCCCATGGATGTCAGCACGGGCGACACCGTCGTGTACTCGAAGTACGGCGGCACCGAGATCACCATCGCTGGCGACGACCTGCTGATCCTCTCGGCCCGCGACGTCCTCGCCATCCTCAAGTAGCCCACCCCGCCAACCAGCCGAAGTCAAGAGGTAGCTCATGCCCAAGATCCTCAAGTTCGACGAAGACGCCCGTCGCTCTCTCGAATCCGGCGTCAACAAGCTGGCCGACGCGGTCAAGGTCACCCTCGGCCCCAAGGGCCGCAACGTGGTGCTCGACAAGAAGTTCGGCGCCCCGACCATCACCAACGATGGCGTCTCGATCGCCCGCGAGATCGAGCTGGAAGACCCGTTCGAGAACATGGGTGCCCAGCTCGTCAAGGAAGTGGCGACCAAGACCAACGACGTCGCCGGTGACGGCACCACCACCGCCACCGTCCTCGCCCAGTCCCTCATCAAGGAGGGCCTGCGCAACGTGGCCGCCGGCGCCAACCCGATGGGCCTCAAGCGGGGCATCGAGGCGGCGGTCGAGGTCGCCGTGGCCGAGATCGCCAAGCAGTCCAAGGAGATCGACGAGAAGAACGAGATCGCC
This sequence comes from Acidimicrobiales bacterium, assembly GCA_965262175.1. GTDB lineage: Bacteria > Actinomycetota > Acidimicrobiia > Acidimicrobiales > SZUA-35 > CADEDH01. Next base: position 2,239,705 of record CBDHES010000002.1, read on the forward strand.
CAGGTCGCGGCGATCTCGGCCGCCGACCCGTCGGTCGGCGAGGTCCTGGCCGACGCGATCGACAAGGTCGGCAAGGACGGCGTGGTCACGATCGAGGAGTCGAACACCTTCGGGCTCGAGCTCGAGTTCACCGAGGGCATGCAGTTCGACAAGGGCTACATCTCCCCCTACTTCGTGACCGACGCCGAGCGTCAGGAAGTGGTCGTCGAGGATCCCTACATCCTCCTCAACCAGGGCAAGATCACCTCGGTCCAGGATCTCCTCCCGGTGCTGGAGAAGGTCATGCAGGCCGGCAAGGCGCTGGTCATCATCGCCGAGGACATCGAGGGCGAAGCCCTCGCCACCCTGGTGGTCAACAAGATCCGGGGCACCTTCCAGTCGGCCGCCGTCAAGGCCCCCGGCTTCGGTGAGCGCCGCAAGGCGATGCTCCAGGACATGGCCATCCTCACCGGCGGTCAGGTCATCTCCGAAGAGGTCGGCCTGAAGCTCGACGGCGTCGGGGTCGACATGCTCGGCACCGCCCGCAAGGTCATCATCACCAAGGACGACACCACCATCGTCGAGGGCGCCGGCGACAAGGCCGACGTCGACGGTCGGGTCAGCCAGATCAAGGCCGAGATCGACAACACCGACTCCGACTGGGATCGGGAGAAGCTCCAGGAGCGGCTGGCCAAGCTGGCCGGCGGTGTCGCCGTGGTCAAGGTCGGCGCCGCCACCGAGGTGGAGCTCAAGGAGAAGAAGCACCGCATCGAGGACGCGCTGTCGGCTACCCGGGCCGCCCTCGAGGAGGGCGTCGTCGCCGGTGGCGGCACCGCCCTGCTGCGGGCCCGTCCCGCCGTCGAGGCCGCCCTGGCGACCCTCGAGGGCGACGAGGCCACCGGCGCTCGGTCGGTTCTCCGGGCGCTCGAGGCCCCGGCTCGGCTCATCGCCGAGAACGCCGGTCTCGAGGGCGCCATCTGGGTCCAGCGGGTCGAGGAGGCCGCGGGCAACCAGGGCCTCAACGCCGCCAGCGGCATCATCGAGGACCTGATGGTGGCCGGCATCACCGATCCGGCCAAGGTCACCCGGGCCGCCCTCCAGAACGCAGCGTCGATCGCTGCCCTGGTGCTCACCACCGAGTCGCTCGTCGCCGACAAGCCGGAAGAGGAAGCGCCGGCCGGCGCCATGCCCGGCATGGACGGCATGGGAGGCATGGGCGGCATGATGTGATCCCCCGCGGGATCGGCTGATCCCGCGGGATCGCCGATCCCGGTGGGCCACGCCATCGTGTGCTCGAATCGAAGGCCGGTCCGGCGTCAGCCGGGCCGGCCTTCGGTCGTTCTCGCCCCGGCGATCCCCACCCGCCGTCAGCCGTGCTCGGCGATCAACTCGATCATGGCGTCGGCGAAGGCCGCGAGGTCGTCGAGCGACCGGAGGTGGTCGACCACCCGGTCGTCGTCGACCTCGGCGTAGCCGTGAACGAGCAGGTTGCGGAAGCCGACCGCCCGGGCCAGCCGTTCGGCCAACTCAGCGTCCAGGTGGCCGGGACGGACCAGCAACCGTATGGACCCGGCATTGGTGTCGGGGACACCGAGATCGTCGGAGGCGCACACGTGCTGGGCGGCGCCGAGGACGCCCTCGATGGCGGTGATGAAGGTGTACTTGACGTGGCCGAGCGAGGCCGGATCGGCTCGGACCTCCGCTGGACGTGAACGGTACCGATCGAGGATTGCCAGGTCGGCCCGAAGCCGTTGCACGATGCGCAGCAGACGGTCCGGGTCAACCATCGTGATCGGCGGCCGCGGTCCGCCGGCGGTGGGCGGCGACGACCTCGCGACGAAAGCGGTCCCGGCGGAACTGCTCGTCGAGGTGGATTCGCCGGGTCTCGGCCTGCCAGGCGACCCGGGCCGAGGGGTCGTCGTCGAAGAGCCGCTCGCCGAGGAGGGCGACCCGCCCCGCCAGCCACGGCGGGGCCTGGTCCAGCACCACGAGGTCGACTCCGGCCGGCATATGGGACACCATGGCGGCCACGTCGACCGGTCGGCCGAACCAGGCGGCCACGTCGAGGTCGGAGTCGGGGCGAGCCCCGCCGGTGACCCTGCTGCCGTGGAGAAAGGCGAACCGGGCTCCCAGGCCGCGGAGCAGGGTTGACAGCGCCGCCCGGCGATCGGGGTCGACATCGGCCGGCATTCTGCGAGCCTACCGCTCCATGGGATCGGGTGCCGTCAGTCGAGGCGCAGGGTCGTGCCGGTCCGGGCCCGGCGGTCGGTGGTGGTTCGCTGCACGAAGCCGCCGAGCTCGACCGACGAGTTGGTGTTCGAGCACCCACCGTCGGCGTGGCTCTGGTAGTTCGTCCGGACGGTGGCCACCGTCACCGTCCGCCCCGACACGGTGTCGGCTTCGAGGTCGGTCCATCGGACGGCGGCGCTGGGCTCGCCACAGTCGGCGAAGCATTCGGTCCACACCATCGGCGACACCAGCTCGTCGCCGTCGACCCACAGGTCGCGGACCACGGTCTCGACCCCGGTGCCCAGGTCGGTGATCGATCCCCGCCACCCCCGATCGGGGGACCGGTAGATCCGGTACCGGTACCGCACGCCCGGCGACCACCGGTAGTTCCGGGTGTTGACGTTGTCGAGCGCCGAGGGCAGCTCCGACACCGAGCCCTCCAGCTCGCCGCCCCGGTCGTGGTAGCCGCCCCAGTTGACCGCCCCCGAGCCCGGGTACTGGGGGTGATGTTGAAGGCCGAAGTGGGCACCCCCGACCCGACCCCCCCGATCGCTGAAGCTGGCCTGGAGCGCCCAGAAGTACAGGCGGTCGACCGTCGGCGGCTCGATCACCTCGATCGTCGCCCGGACCTCCCGCAGCGGCTCGGGCGGCCCGTTCCAGAACAGGTGGAACGACGACGCCCGATTGGACGAGGTGGGCAACCCGGAGGTCCGGGTGGTCGACGTCGACCGCTCGATCCGATCGAGGACACCACCCCCATCGTCGTCGGTGAACAGTCGGCCGAGGCGGTCGAGGAGGGCGCGTAGCACCGCATCATCCTGGCACACGCTCCGCCCCCTGCGGCCCGCCGATACCCTGCCATCCATGGATCGACCACCGGCTGACCCGGCCAAGCTGCTCTCGTTCTGGATGGAGTGGGAGAAAGGCGAGACCACGCCCGGCACGGTGCTGAAGAACCTCAAGAACGGTGGCCTGCGGGACATCCTCGAAGGCCTCGCTGGCGGCACCGGGACCTCGACCGACGGGTGAGGCGATGCTCGATCGCCGCAGCTCGGCGGATCGCGCTCGCCGCCCAGGGCTTCTGCGACCGACCCCCCGCCGGAGGGGTCGATGCTCGGCTGTTCCGCCGGGCCCTGGACCGGATGTCGATCCTTCAGCTCGACTCGGTGAACGTGTTGTGCCGGAGCCACTACCTCCCGGTGCTGGCTCGGCTCGGCCCCTACGATCGTGACGCGCTCGACCGGTTCCTCTACCGGTCGGGGCGCAACTTCGAGTTCCTCGCCCACGAGGCATCGATCACCTCCCAGGAGCTCCACCCGCTGCTCCGGTGGCGGATGGCCCGGTCCCGGTGGCGACGGGGCACCGACCTCGAGCGCGACGAGCCGGGGTACATCGACACCGTCCGGGCCGAGGTGGCCGACCGGGGGCCATTGAGCGTCAAGGAGCTGTCGGACCCGGGGGAGCGGACCGGGCCGTGGTGGGGCCACTCCAAAGGAAAGGTGGCCCTGGAGTGGCTGTACACGACGGGGCAGCTCTCGATCGCCGACCGCAACCCGTCGTTCGTCACCCGCTACGACGTACCGGAGCGGGTCATCCGCCCCGAGATCCTCGCCGCCCCGACCGTCGACGAGGCCGACGCCCACCGCCGCCTGCTCCTCCTCGGGGCCCGCAGCCATGGCATCGGGACCGCGGCCGACCTGGCCGACTACTTCCGGCTCCGGGTCCCCGACGCCCGAGCCCACCTCGCCGACCTCGTCGCCGCCGGTGAGCTGGAGGCGGTCGAGGTCGAGGGGTGGCGGGACCCGGCCTTCGTCCACCCCGAGGCTCGACGGCCCCGATCGGTGACCGGCCGGGCCCTGTTGAGCCCCTTCGACCCGGTCGTCTGGTTCCGGCCCCGAGCGGAGCGGTTGTTCGACTTCACCTACCGGATCGAGATCTACGTCCCCGAGCCGGACCGGGTCCACGGCTACTACGTGTTGCCGTTCCTCCTCGACGGCGCCCTGGTGGGCCGGGTCGACCTCAAGGCCGACCGGCGAGCCGGGGCCCTTCTCGTCCGGGGGGCCTACGCCGAGGCCGACGCCGACCGGGACGCGGCGGCCGACGGCATGGCCGATGCCCTGGGGGAGATGGCCCGCTGGCTCGACCTGGGCGAGGTCGTGGTCGAAGGGCGCGGTGATCTGGCACCACAGCTCGACCGGGAGTTGGCGGCGGCCTGAGCGCCGGAACCCCCCGATCGATCACACCCACCGCGCTGCGGCGACGTTAGTCTGGTCGTTTCGTTTGAGGAGGCTCGACGTGGCCGAGATCGACATCGGATTGGGGAAAACGGGTCGCCGGTCCTACGGGTTGGACGAGCTTCGCCTCCTGCCCGAGCGGCGTACCCGCGACTCGACCTCGGTGGATCTGTCGTGGCAGATCGACGCCTACCGGCTCGAGCTGCCGTTCCTCGCCTCGGCGATGGATTCGGTGACGAGCCCGGCCACCGCAGCGGCCATCGGCAAGCTCGGTGGGCTGGCGGTGCTCGACCTCGAAGGTCTCTGGACCCGCCACCACGACGCCGAGGAGAAGCTGATCGAGCTGGCGGACATGGAGAACCCGGAGGCCGTGGCTCGGCTCCGGGAGCTCTATCGGGCCCCGACCGATCCCGACCTCGTCATCGAGCGGGTGGCCGAGATCCACGCCGCCGGGGTCCTGGCCGCCGGTGCGGTGTCGCCCCGCCACGTGGCGGCGCTGGCCGACACCCTGCTGCGGGCCGAGCTCGATCTGCTCCTGATCCGGGGCACGGTCATCTCCGCCGAGCACGTCGGCGGCCCGGACGAGGTGACCCTGAACCTCAAGGAGTTCGTCCGGGAGCTGGAGACGCCGGTGATCCTCGGGGGCTGCGTCAGCTACCAGGCCGCCCTCCATCTGATGCGAACCGGGGCGGCCGGCGTGCTCGTCGGGGTCGACGGGGGGACGACGGCCACCACCTCCGACGTGATCGGCGTGGGCTCGGGGATGGCGACGGCGATCGCCGACGTCCGAGCGGCCCGCATGCGGCACCTCGACGAGACCGGCGTCTACGTCCACGTCATCGCCGACGGCGGGTTCCGGACCGGGGGCCAGATCGCCAAGGCGATCGCCTGCGGAGCCGATGCGGTGATGATGGGGGCGGCGCTGGCCGCCGCCGAGGAGGCCCCCGGCCGGGGGTGGCACTGGCCGGCCTCGGTCGTCCATCCCGAGCTCCCCCAGGGGCGGCGGTCCCGGGTCGAGCGGACCGCCCCGCTGGCCCAGCTCCTGTGCGGTCCGGCCCTCGAGCCCGACGGCCGGCTCAACATCTTCGGTGGGCTCCGACGGGCGATGGCCACCCTCGGCTACGAGACCCTCAAGGAGCTCCAGAAGGCCGAGCTCATGATCGTCGCCAACCGGTGAGCTCGACGTCTGAGAGGACCAGCGACCCATGACCGGCATCGCCACACCCGATGAGACCGTTCTGGTGGTGGACTTCGGCGCCCAGTACGCCCAGCTGATCGCTCGCCGGGTCCGGGAGTTGCAGGTGTACTCCGAGATCGTCCCGCCCGACATCTCCGCTGCCGAGGTGATGGCCCGTCGACCGGCGGCCCTGATCCTGTCGGGCGGTCCGGCCAGCGTGCACGTCGACGGTGCCCCCCGTCTCGACCCGGCCATCTACGATCTCGGCATCCCGGTGCTCGGCATCTGCTACGGCGGCCAGCTCATCGCCCACCAGCTCGGCGGGCGGGTCGGTCGCAACGAGACCGGCGAGTACGGCCGGACGACGCTCGCCTGGCACGGCTCGTCGATGGCCCCCACCGGGTCGGCCACCGTCTGGATGAGCCACTTCGACGCCATCGTGGAGGTCCCCGACGGGTTCACCGCCACCGCCTCGACCCCGGTGTGCCCGGTGGCCGCTCTGGCCGACGATGCCCGGCGGATCTGGGGGGTTCAGTTCCACCCTGAGGTGGTCCACACCGAGGGCGGGACCGACCTCCTCCGCCGGTTCCTGTTCGACGTGGCCGGATGTAGCCCGAGCTGGACGATGGAGTCGATCATCGAGGCGTCGGTCAAGGCCATCACCGCCCAGATCGGCTCCGGTCGGGCGGTGTGCGGCCTGTCGGGCGGGGTCGACTCGGCGGTCGCCGCGGCGTTGGTGCATCGGGCGATCGGGCCCCGGTTGACGTGCGTCTACGTCGACACCGGCCTGATGCGGCTCGGGGAGTCGGAGCAGGTCGTCGAGACGTTCCAACGCCATCAGGGCATCGAGTTGCGCCACGTCCGGGCCGGCGAGCGGTTCCTGGAGCGCCTGGCCGGCGTCGTCGATCCGGAGCACAAGCGCAAGACGATCGGCGAGCTGTTCATCCGGGTCTTCGAGGAGGCGTCGGTCGGGGTGGCCGATGCCGACTACCTGGTCCAGGGCACCCTCTATCCCGACGTGATCGAATCGGGCACCGCCACGGCGGCCAAGATCAAGAGTCACCACAACGTGGGGGGCCTCCCCGACGATCTCCGCTTCGAGTTGGTCGAGCCGCTCCGGAACCTGTTCAAGGACGAGGTCCGGGCGGTCGGCTCCGAGTTGGGCCTTCCCGACGAGATCGTCTGGCGTCAGCCGTTTCCTGGCCCGGGGCTCGCCGTGCGGATCATCGGCGAGGTGACGCCGGACAAGGTCGAGGTGCTCCGCAAGGCCGATGCCATCGTTCGGGCCGAGATCGAGGCGGCCGGCCTGGCCCGGGAGATTTGGCAGGCGTTCGCCGTGCTCGCCGACATCAAGTCGGTCGGCGTGATGGGCGACGAGCGGACGTATGCCCATCCGATCATCATCCGGGCGGTCACCAGCGACGACGCCATGACCGCCGATTGGGCCCGCCTCCCCTATGACCTCCTCGAATCGATGTCGAGCCGGATCATCGCCGAGGTCGACGGGGTCAACCGGGTGGTCTACGACGTGACGTCGAAGCCACCGGGCACGATCGAGTGGGAATGACGGGCGACTGCCCGGTCAGGGGCTGAGCGGGGCGAGGGCGCCGTCGACCGTCGCCGATTCGCCGGCCGACACGCACACGGTCTCGTTGAGCCACGGTGAACCGGACTCGGTGAAGCTCCGCCCATCGGGAGCGATCAACGTGACCACGTGGCAGCCGGTGAACCCATCGAAGCTGTACCGACCGTCGGCGTCGGTGGTCGTCCACGTCAGCCACGGGCCCCGGGAGCCGTCGGCCGTGGCCCGGAACAGGTCGATGGCGATGCCGGGCGCCGGGTTCGAGCCGTCGGTGACCGTGCCCCCGATGGAGGCATCGGCGGCGGCGCTCTGGAGCACCCCGTCCAGGGTGGTGACCGCCTCGCCCGCTTCGACGCAGGCCCAGTTGTTCAGCCACGGCGTGCCGTTGAGGAACCGCGCCTCGCCGGGGGCGACCATCGTCGTCATGTAGCACCCGGTGGCCGGCAGCTCGAACCGGTACCCGCCGTCGCCGTCGGACTGGGTGGAGCGGACGAAGTCGAGGCGGGCGCCGGCCTCGTCGCTGGTGAACAGGTCGATGCTGACGCCGGCGGCCGTGGTGCCATCGGCGTAGGTGACCGTCCCCCCGACCGCGGCCACCCCCTGGCCGTCGACGAGCACGGTGGCGTCGAAGGACGTCTCGGCGTCGCCGGCCTCATAGCAGCCGGTGTGGGTCAGGTAGGCCGACCCGTTGGCGAAGGTCGAGCCGGCGGGGGCGATGACGGTCACCGCATAGCATCCCGGGTCGACCGCGAAGCCGTAGTTGCCCTGGGAGTCGGTGACGGTCGTGTCGAGGTAGACACCCCGGGTGCCATCGGGGTCGCTGGCGAACAGGTCGATCGCCACCCCGTCGACCCCCTCACCGTCGGCATCGACGACCGCGTCGCCGAGCGTGACCCGGGCCGGGGCCGGCGGTGGGCTGGGGGGCGGGGCGAGCGGCGAGGTCACGGTGATCGGCTCGGACACCGACGGCACGCCCTCGGCGTCGAGGACGGTGAGCAGGTAGGTGCCCGGAGGCATGACGGCCGGGTTCGCCGGGAGGGACGCCTGGATCCCCTCGGCAGTCGACGAGAAGGGCAGGTCGAGGAACCGCTGATCCATGTCGACCGAGTGGGTGACGGCGCCGCTCTTGACCAGGGTGACCCGATCGACGTCGGCCGGACGGTCGACGGTGACCGCCACCGAGTCGCCGGCCGTGGCCGATGCGGGGGCCACGGCGGTGATGGCGAGGCGATCGGTCGGGGTGCCGTCGGCCCGGAGCAGGTAGTCGGGGGAGTACAGCTCGGCGGTCGGGTTGGTGACGGGACCCGGCGCGCCACCACCGGCCGACAGGACCCGTCCGTCGGGGAGGAGGATGGCGGTCGCGTGATACAGGCGCTCCTCGGCGTTGGCCGCCACCATCGTCCACTGGCCCGTGGCGGGATCCCAGATCTCGGCCGTCAGGTGGACGCCGTAGCTGGCGATCGGGTCGTCCGGGTTCTGCTGCGAGTCCTTGTCGGCCCCACCGATGGCCAGGACCCGGCCGTCGGGGAGGATCACGCCGTTGACCCAGGCCCGCTCCTCGGACAACGATCCGGTGGCGGTCACCACCGGGTCTGGGCCGGTCATGTCGATGATCCACGCCGTGGTCGTGTCGCCCCCGAACTCGAGGATCTTGCCCGGCTCGAACATGATCCCGGTCGAGCCCCGACCGTTCTCGGGCATCGACAGGTGCCCGACCAGGTCGATCCGGCTCAGGTCGGCGGCGATCGTGTACATCCGGCCGGCCACGTCGAAACCGAAGATCCGGCCGTCGGGGAGGAGGAAGTTCCGGGGGTACCAGATGTCGATGCCGAAGGTGAAGAAGGGCAGCAGCTCGGCGCCCCGCTCCGCCGTCCACAGCTCGGGTCGATCGAAGCCGCCGGTGCCGCCCTGGAGGTAGAAGCTCCCGTCGGGGAGCGTGGTCCCGGTTCCGTACCACCGCTCGCGGTTCATGCCCGGGAGCGAGGTGATGTCGCCGGTCGCCGGGTCGAAGGCGTCGATGAAGTCGTTGGCTGCGTCCCCGGCGCCGGTCCACCGGTCGCCGCCGAAGAGGAGGATGTCGCCCGTCTCGGCCTGGGTCAGTTGGAGGTTGCAGAAGAAGTCGCGGCCCGAGTCGTTGGTTCGGGTGGCGTGGCCGGCGGCGGCCGAGGGCCCGGGAGTCCAGACGTCATAGATGAAGGCGCCGGTCACCGAGCCGTCGGCGTTGGTGCCGTAGGTCAGGACATCACCTTCGGGGGTCAGGGCGGCGTGGATGGCGACCATCGGCCAGGTCTCGACCGGACCCCAGGCGCCATCCGGATCGAGGCCGACGTCGGGCGCCCCGGGCTCGGCCCCGGCCGGTTCGGCCGATCCCGACCCGGTGATGAGCGCCGTTGCCATCACCAGCAGACCGAGCGCGAGCGACGCCGAACCCAGCCACCTCAGTTTCCGACCCACCGGTGGCCCCTTTCGCCCGGTTTCGCGTCGCCCGTCCGGGAGACGCAGAGTACAAGGCTCCCGTCGGGGCCGGGGGCCGGTCAGCCCACGTGAGCAGGGGTTTGGGTAACTTTGCGCCCGTCGGCGAGGCGGCTGACACCGACCACGACGGCGAAGGCGATCACCGCCAGGACGACCGGCCCAGCGATCTGGTCGGAGGCCGGCAGTTCGAGGCCGGTGCCGCTGATCGACTCCGACTCCTCCTCGCTGATGATCCCGACGCCGTTGGGCCAGGGCCACAGGACCCGCAGCGAGCCGAGCATCAACCCGATCAACGCCGCCAGCAGCGGGTCGCGGTGGCGTTCCAGCAGCCAGTTGAGGGCGGTGGAGAACAGCGCCAGGCCGACGACCGCCCCGACGCCGAACACGGCGATGACCACCAGGTCCCGGTCGTGGATCGCTCCGAGCACTGCGGCGTACATCCCCATCATCAGCAGGAGGAACGATCCGCTGATGCCGGGGAGGATCATGGCGCAGATGGCGATGGCGCCCGCCCCGAAGTAGGCCGGGAGCGGCGGTGACGCGGCCGGGCCCGACTGGAACCCGAGGAGGATGAAGGCGGCGATCCCGACCACCACCATGATCGCCAGGTTCGGCGGGGTCCGGTCGGAGAGCTGGGCCCAGGCGACGACGACCGATCCGACGACGAGGCCGAAGAACAGGCCGGCCATCTCCTCGGGCCGTTCCCGTAGCTGCTCTTCGATGATCGACGACAGCACGCCGACGGCGGCCAGGATGCCGACGGCGAGAGGCCCGATGAACAGCCACTCGATGGCGGTCAGGCGGCGGACGAACCCCCCGACGTCGCCCTTCACGAGGTTGCCGAGCGCCTTGGCGCCGAGGCCGACGTTGGCCAGGAGCCGCTCATAGATGCCGAACACCAGCGCCACCGTGCCGCCGGACACGCCGGGAACGATGTCGGCCGCTCCCATGACGAAGCCCCGGAGCGCGGTCAGACCCACCTTCGCGATCACCCCGACACCCTAGAAGGCCCGAACCGGTATCGGACGGTGCCCGGTGCGGGCATCGCCGAGCCGGCCGGGTCGGGACCGGTAGGGTGGATCGGTGATGAGCGACGGAGCCGATGGGATTCTCGACGGCCTCAACCCGGCCCAGCTGGACGCCGTCACCCACACCGGGAGTCCGTTGCTGGTCGTGGCGGGAGCTGGGTCGGGCAAGACGAGGGTCCTGACCCGGCGGATCGCCTGGCTGATCGACGAGGGCGCGTCCCCGTTCGAGATCCTGGCCATCACCTTCACCAACAAGGCCGCCGACGAGATGAAGCAGCGGGTGGCGGCCCTCGTCGGACCGGTGGCCCAGAAGATGTGGGTGTCGACGTTCCACTCGGCCTGCGTGCGGATCCTCCGCCGGGAGGCGACGGTGATCGACTTCCCGTCGAACTTCACGATCTACGACCAGGCCGATGCGGTCCGCCTCACCGGGTACGTGATCCGCGATCTCGGGCTCGATCCCAAGCGGTTCCCTCCCCGCTCCATCCATGCCGTGATCAGCTCGGCCAAGAACGATGGACTGAGCGCCGGCGAGTTCGCCGACCGGGTCTCGAATCCGATGGAGAAGCGGGCCGCCCAGGTCTACACCGAGTACCAGAGCCGCCTCCAACGATCCTCGGCGATGGACTTCGACGATCTGCTGCTCAACGCGGTCAAGGTCTTCACGACCTCGCCCGAGGCCCTCGACCGGTACCAGGACCGCTTCCGCCACCTCCTGGTCGACGAGTACCAGGACACCAACGGCGTCCAGAACGAACTGGTCGTCCGCCTCGCCTCCAAGTACCGCGACATCACGGTCGTCGGCGATTCCGACCAGTCGGTCTACCGCTTCCGGGGGGCCGACATTCGCAACATCATCGAGTTCGAGACCGCCTTTCCCGACACCACCGTCGTCCTGCTGGAGCAGAACTACCGCTCGACCCAGACCATCCTCGACGCGGCCAACGCGGTGATCGCCAACAACTTCGGTCGCAAGCCGAAGAACCTGTGGACCGACGCCGGTTCGGGGGACCGCATCCTCCGCTTCCACGCCGACGACGAGCTCGACGAGGCGCAGTTCGTGGCCGGCGAGATGGCCCGGCTCCACGACACCGGCGAGTACCGGTGGGACGAGATGGCGGTCTTCTACCGGACCAACGCCCAGTCCCGGGTCCTGGAGGAGCACCTCCGGCGGGTCGGGATCCACTACAAGATCGTGGGGGGCATCCGGTTCTACGACCGGCGGGAGGTGAAGGACGCCGTCGCCTACCTCAAAGCGGTGGCCAACCCCGACGACGAGGTCTCGATCAAGCGGATCATCAACGTGCCCAAGCGTGGCATCGGCGACACGACCGTCGGCAAGATCGACGCCTACGTCAACCTGACCGGGCTCTCGTTCGTCGAGGCGCTCCGCCGGGCCGATGAGGCCGGGGTGAGCGGACGGGCGACGAAGGGGATCGCCCAGTTCCTGGCCCTGCTCGACTCGTTCGCCACCGAGTTGGAGAAGGGGCCGGGCCCGGCGCTGGAGGCCATCCTCGAGGACACCGGCTACACCGCCGAGCTGGAGAACGACCGTTCGATCGAGGCCGAGTCTCGGCTCGAGTACCTCCAGGAGCTGGTCGGCAACGCCCACAGCTACGACGACGTGGCCGAGTTCCTGGAGCGGGTCAGCCTGGTGTCGGACACCGACGATCTGGACGAGGACTCCTCCGAGGTGGTGCTGATGACGATCCACGCCGCCAAGGGCCTCGAGTTTCCGGTCGTCTTCCTCCTCGGGATGGAGGACGGCATCTTTCCCCACCTTCGCTCGATGACCGACCCCGACGAGATGGAGGAGGAGCGGCGCCTGGCCTACGTCGGCATCACCCGGGCCCAGGACCGGCTCTACCTCACCCACGCCTGGGCCCGGATGATCTTCGGTCAGAGCCAGTACAACCCGCCGAGCCGGTTCCTCGACGAGATCCCCGACGAGCTGATCACCGAGGCCGACGGCAGCCGGGGCAAGGGCCGCAAGCTGTCCGGCTCGGTGTTCGGGTCCAGCGGGACGGCCTCGACCTTCGGCGGGCGGGACCGGGTGGTCGACACCGCGCTCAAGCCCCGGGGACCGCAACCGTCGGGGGCCGACGCGATCGGGTTCAAGGTCGGCGACGACGTCATCCACAAGAAGTGGGGGGAGGGGGTCGTACTCGACCTCCGCGGCTCGGGCGACAAGACCGAGGCCGTCATCCGGTTCCCGTCGGTCGGGGAGAAGACGCTCCTGCTGGCCTGGGCCCCACTGGAGAAGGCCAGCTAGCTGTCGTGGCCGGTCCCCGGCGCGGACACGCTTGACCGGCCGGCGGGTGGCGTCGAGGCTGAGGTCCATGAGTGAGATCGAGCACATCCGCCCCGACGGTTTGGCCAACAATCCGGCCTACACCCAGGTCGTCGCGGCCCGCGGCGCCCGGACGGTCCACATCTCGGGACAGGTGGCGATCGACGCCGACGGCCAGCCCGTCGGGGGCGATGACCTGGGGGCCCAGACCGAGCAGGTGATGGTCAACCTCGGCATCGCCCTGAAGGCGGCGGGGGCGTCGTTCGACGACGTGGTGAAGATCGTGACCTACGTCGTCGACTACCGGCCCGAGCACCGGGCCGTCATCGGCGAGGTCCGCGGCCGGTACCTCCCGGCGGGCCGGCCACCGGCCAGCACGTTGGTCGGGGTGAGCGCCCTGGCCGGCCCGGAGTGGCTCATCGAGATCGAGGCGGTCGCCGTCACCGACTGACCGCATGCGGCGGCGGACGGCTCGACCTCCTACACTCGCCCGCCGTGACCGACGCGGCGACAAACGGACCGACGACCAGGACGATCCTCATCACCGGGGCCGGCACCGGCTTCGGTCGCGGGGCGGCCGAGAAGCTGGCCGCCGCTGGCCACCGGGTGCTGGGCGGTGTCCTGACGGCCGAGGAGGCATCGGGACTGGAAGCGGTCGGCGTCGAGCCGGTCCCCCTCGACATCACCGACGAGGACGCCGTGGTGGTCGCCGCCGAGATGGCCGCCACCGCTGCGGTCGACGTCCTGCTCAACAACGCCGGCCGGGGGCAGCTGGGGCCGCTGGCCACCGTGCCGATGGACCTGGTCCGTCAGGTGTTCGAGGTCAACGTCTTCGGCACGCTCCGAATCACCCAGGCCGTGCTCCCCGCCATGATCGAGCGAGGGTCGGGGCGGGTCATCATCGTGTCGTCGATCGCCGGGGTGTCGTCGGGTTCGCTGTCCGGGCCCTACGCCATGACCAAGCACGCGCTGGAGGCGATGACCCGCTCGCTCCGGCTCGAGATGGAGCCCCACGGCGTCGAGGTCGTGAAGCTGAACCCCGGCCCTTACGCCACCGGCTTCAACGACGCCATGGTCGACGGCGTGCAGCCGATGATCGATCCCGGGACACCCGAGGCGGCGCTGGCCGAGTCGACCCGCACCCGGATGCTGGGCAACCAACTCGACCCGATCGAGATCGTCGACACCATGGTCGAGCTGTGCACGGCCCCCGACGTGCCGTTCGAGACGTTCAAGCCCGACGACATCCTGGAGCGGTACCGCCTTCCGCCCCGACCCTGACATCGGAGGACGGTGGGTCGTTCGACCCGTCAATTGGGGCCCGTTCGGCGACGAAGGATCGCAAGGGACTACACTGGAATGCACACGACTCCGTGAGCACGGCAGTATCGGCTCGAGGAGCGCGGCGGGGGCGTGGACGTGAGGAGAATCGTGAGGAGATCGAGGTGACGGAAGCCAAGCGGCTCCAGATCGAACAGGTGATCCGGTCGTTGATCGAAGAGGGCGTACGGCCAGCGGCGGAACTGTTCCGCCAGGTCGAGGAGCAGATCCGGGCCGAGCAGGAGATGCAGGTCGATCTGCCGGCGCTCCAGCGAGTCTTCTACCACATGTTGAGCAACGGCACCGTCCGTCTCGATTCGGAGTTCGCCCCGGTCCTCGTCGACTGATCGACCGACCGCTATCACCATGCGAGACGACCGCCGCCACGGCCAGTCGCGCCCCGGGGGCAACCCGCTCGACCCTCGGAGAGCCGGCGCCCTCGATCGGGATCGGATCCTGTACTCCGAGCCGTTCCGTCGATTGCTCGGCGTGACCCAGGTCGTCGGGGTTCACGAGGGGGCGGTGTACCACAACCGGCTGACCCATTCGATGAAGGTCGGTCAGATCGCCCGGCGGATCGCCGAGAAACTGCTCTACGAGCACCAGCGGGCGGAAACCGTCGGCGCCTTCGACGAGTGGGGCGGACTCGACCCCGAGGTGGCCGAAGGTGCGGCGCTGGCTCACGACATCGGCCACCCTCCGTTCGGTCACGCCGGCGAGGTCGCCCTCGACGAGCTGACCCGGGATCGGGGCTGCGCCGAGGGCTTCGAAGGCAACGCCCAGAGCTTCCGGATCCTCACCAAGATCGCCTTCCGCAAGATCGACCCCGACAAACCTCCGGGCCTCGACCTCAGTCGGGCCACCCTCCGGGCCACGCTCAAGTACCCGTGGATGCGGCTGCTCGACGACAACGACGAGCCGATCGACGACCAGAAGCGGAGCTGGAAGTGGGGGGCCTATGAGACCGAGCGAGCCGACTTCGAGTTCGCCTTGGCGCTCGATCCGCCGCCCGGCGGGGAGCGGACGCTCGAAGCGGAGATCATGGACTGGGCCGACGACGTGACCTACGCCGTCCACGATCTGGAGGACTTCTACCGGGCGGGCCTGATCCCGCTGCCGAGCCTCGTGCTCGACAACGAGGAGCGGGAGCGCTTCCTCCGCAACGTCTGCGACCGCAAGCCGGAGCTCGAGTACGAGGCGGCGGTCGAGGCGTTCGACTCCGTCCGGGGGCTGCTGCCCAGCACGCCCTTCACCGGCGCGGCCGGTCAGCTGGGCGGGCTGACCGCCCTCCGGAGCGCCCTCATCACCACCCTGATCGGGGCGTTCCGCCTACCGACGGCCGACGGTGAGGAGTTCGTCGTCCCCCGGGTTCAGCGGGTGGCGGAGGTGCTGAAGCAGCTGACCTGGAACTATGTCATCACGTCGCCCGAACTGGCCTCCCAGGAGTACGGCCAGCGGCGGGTGTTGACCGAGATCTTCGACGCCTTCTGCTCCGTCGACGAGGATGGCAACGACAAGCCGGAGGAGCGGCTGCTCCGCCCACCGTTCCTCAACCGGGCCATCTTCGACGAGTGCCACCCGGCCCGCCGGGCGGCCGACTACGTGGCCAGCCTCAGCGAGGCCCAGGCGTTGGCCCTCCACGGGCGGCTCACCGGCCATTCGCCGGGCTCGGTCCGCGACCTCATGGTCTGAGGCGTGGCCTAGCCTCGTCCCATGGATGGGGTTCGACGGGCGATCTCGGTGATCACGCTCGGCTATCTGATCCCGTTCGTGGTGCCGGTGGCCGTCGTCCGCAACTGCCCCGACCAGTTCCGCCACAGCTTTCCGTTCGTGTTCGCCACCGAGGGGGTGTTCGTCGCCGGGACGGAGCGGACGCTGGTCATCGGCGTGATCCTCAACACCGTCGTGTGGAGCGCCCTCCTGGTGGGGGCCACGATGGGAGCGGCCCGACTACCGGGCTCGGTCGGGGCGGCGGTGGCCAGGAGCGTGGGAGAGGCGGCGGTGTCGGCGGCGATCCCCCTGGCGGTCCTGGCGGTGACGGTGGCGTTCCTCACGGTCGGGCGCCTCGACCTGGGGGTCGACGTGTGGCCGGGCGACGTCGACACCGCGTCGTGCCGGCACGTGACCGGCCACACGGTCGAGACCAACTGGTGGGGTCCGTACCGCCTGGCGCTGTTCGATTTCGACCGCCTGAGTTGAGGCGACCGCCTCGGTTGAGGCGATCGCCCGGGGTCAGGACCCGATGACCGGGGCCAGCCAGCGGCGGACCTCCTCGACCGCCAATCCCTTGCGTTCGGCGTAGTCGGCGATCTGGTCGTCGCCGATGCGCCGGACCCCGAAGTACCGGGCCTCGGGCCGGGCGAAGTACAGCCCGCTGACCGACGCCGCCGGGGTCATGGCAAACGACTCGGTCAGGTCGACCCCGATCCGATCGGTGACGTCCAGCAGATCGAAGATCGTCTGCTTCTCGGTGTGATCGGGGCACGCCGGGTAGCCGGGGGCGGGGCGGATGCCCTGGTAACGCTCCCGAATCATCTCATCGTTGGAGAACTGCTGGCGCTGGTAGCCCCACAGTTCGGTCCGGACCTCATGGTGGAGGTACTCGGCACAGGCCTCGGCCAGCCGGTCGGCCAGCGCCTTGAGCATGATCGCCTGGTAGTCGTCGCCGGCCGCCTCGAAGGCCGCGGCCCGAGCCTCGACCAGCGAGCCGGTCGTGACGGCGAACGCACCGACGTGGTCGGCCGCTCCGGTGGAGGCAGGGGCGACGAAATCGGCCAGCGCGTAGTTCGGCCGATCGTCGGCGTGGGCCACCTGCTGGCGAAGGGTGTGGAGTCGGGCCAGCTCGGTGGTCCGGGTGTCGTCGGTATAGAGGGCCACGTCGTCGCCGATGGCGTTGGCCGGCCAGAACCCGACCACGGCCCGGGCCTCCAGCCACTCACCGCCGATGATCTCGTCGAGCATCGCCTGGGCGTCGTCGAACAGCTCTCGGGCGGCTCCGCCGACGACGTCGTCGGTCAGGATCTTGGGGTACGCGCCGACCAGATCCCACGAACGGAAGAACGGGGTCCAGTCGATGTAGTCCCGCAGGGTCTGGAGCTTGATCTCGTCGAGGGTCCGGACCCCGGTGAAGCTCGGGGCGACCACCGTCCCGGCTGCGACGTCGATCGGTGCCCGGTTGGCCCGGGCCTCGGGTAGCGGAACGAGGGTGGTCGCCGGCGCCCCCTCCCGGCTACGGCGGATCTCGGCGTACCGATCCCGGACCTCGCTGGTGTAGGGCGCCGCGTCGTCGCCCAGCAGGCGGGAGACGACCCCGACCGCCCGGGACGCGTCGGCGACGTGGATGACGGGGCTGTGGTAGGCCGGCTCGATCTTCACCGCGGTGTGGATCTCGCTGGTCGTGGCCCCGCCGATCAGCAGCGGGATGTCGAACCCTTCGGTCTCCAGGTCGCCGGCGACGCGCACCATCTCGTCGAGGCTGGGAGTGATCAGGCCCGACACCCCGACGATGTCGGCCCCGGACTCCCGGGCCGCCTCGAGGATGACCTCCGGCTTGACCATCACGCCGAGGTCGATCACCTCGTAGTTGTTGCACCGCAGCACGACGCCGACGATGTTCTTGCCGATGTCGTGGACGTCGCCCTTGGCGGTGGCCAGGACCACCCGCCCGGCGCTGCGGCCCTCACCGCCCTCGGCCTCGATGAACGGCTCGAGGTGGGCGACGGCCTTCTTCATGACCCGGGCGCTCTTCACGACCTGGGGGAGGAACATCTCACCGGCGCCGAACAGGTCGCCGACCACGTTCATCCCGTCCATCAGCGGACCCTCGATGACGTCGAGGGCCCGGTCGGCACCCTGGCGGGCCTCCTCGGTGTCCTCGACGATGTGGTTGTCGAGGCCGTGGACGAGGGCGTGGACCAACCGCTCGGTGGCCGTGCCCTCCCGCCAGGAGTCGTCGGCGCCGGCGGCGGTGGTCAACCCCTGGGCGTCGGACGCCACCTCGATGAGCCGTTCGGTGGCATCGGGCCGGGTGTTGAACAGGACGTCGGTGATCCGCTCCCGCAGGTCGGCCGGGACGTCGGAGTAGATGGGCAGCCGGCCGGCGTTCACGATGGCCATCGAGAGTCCGGCCTCGACCGCGTGGTAGAGGAAGACGGCGTGCATCGCCTCCCGGAGCGGGTTGTTGCCCCGGAACGAGAACGAGAGGTTGGACAGCCCGCCGGAGATCTTCGACGGGGACAGGTCCCGAGCGATCTCCCGGGTCGCCTCGAGGAACGCCCGGCCGTAGTCGGCATGCTCCTCGATGCCGGTGGCCACGGCGAAGACGTTGGGGTCGAAGATGATGTCGGCCGGGTCGAAGTCGAGCCGCTCGACCAGCAACCGGTGGGCCCGTCGGCAGACCGCCACCTTGTGTTCGAGGGTCTCCGCCTGGCCGGTCTCGTCGAAGGCCATCACCACCACCGCCGCGCCGTGGCGCTGGGCGCTGGCGGCCTGGGCCAGGAATGGCTCCTCGCCCTCCTTCAGGCTGATCGAGTTGACGACCGCCTTGCCCTGCACCGACTCGAGCCCGGCCTCGATGACGTCCCACTTGGAGGAGTCGATCATCACCGGAACGCGGCTGATGTCGGGTTCGGAGCCGATGAGGCGGAGGAACCGGACCATCGCCTCGTGGGCGTCGAGCATGCCCTCGTCCATGTTGACGTCGATGATCTGGGCGCCGTTGTCGACCTGGTCGCGGGCGACCGAGACCGCGGTGTCGAAGTCGCCCCCGAGGATCAGCTTGGCGAATCGGGCCGACCCGGTGACGTTGGTCCGCTCCCCGACGTTGACCAGCAGGCTGGTCTCGTCGACGTTCATCGGTTCGAGACCCGACAGCCGGGTGGCGGCCCGAAGCTCGGGCACCGTCCGGGGGGCGACATCGGCGACGGCGTCGCCGATGGCCGCGACGTGGTCGGGCGTCGATCCGCAACACCCGCCGACCAGGTTGACGAAGCCCGAGCGGGCGAAGCCCCCGATGGCGGCGGCCATGTCGGCCGGGGTCTGGTCGTACTCGCCGAGCTCGTTCGGGAGGCCGGCGTTGGGGTAGCAGATCACGGGCCGATCGGCGACGGCCGACAGCTCGGCCAGGTGGGGCTTGAGCTCGTCGGCCCCCAGCGCGCAGTTGAGGCCGATGGCCAGGGGTCGGGCATGGCGGACCGAGTTCCAGAACGCCTCGGTGGTCTGACCCGAGAGGGTCCGCCCACTGCGATCGGTGATCGTGCCCGAGATCACGATCGGAATGTCGAGGCGGCCATGGATCGCGACGTCGACCCCGAAGTTGGCCTCACGTCGAGTGAGGTAGGCGTGGATGGCGGCCTTGGCGTTGAGGGTGTCGAAGACCGTCTCGACCAGGATCAGGTCGGCCCCGCCGGCGATGAGGCCGTCGATCGCCTCGCCGTAGGCGGCGTCCAGCTCGGCGAAGGAGATGTCCCGATGGGCCGGATCGTTGACGTCGGGCGAGATGCTGGCGGTCCGGTTGGTCGGGCCGAGGGCGCCCAGCACGTAACGGGGGCGATCCGGCGTCTCGGCGGTCTTGGCGTCGGCGGCGGCCCGGGCCAGGGCGGCAGACGCCCGGTTCATCTCGGCCACGACCGACTCCAGGCCGTAGTCGGCCTGGGCGATCGACGTGGCGCTGAAGGTGTTGGTGGTGACCAGGTCGGCCCCGACGTCGAGGAACGACCGGTGGATGTCGGCGATCAGCTCGGGGGCGGTCAGCGAGAGGAGATCGTTGTTGCCGGCCAGGTCCTTGGGGTGGTCGGCGAAGCGGGCGGCCCGGAAGTCGCTCTCGGTGAGGTTCTCGTCCTGGATGCTGGTCCCCATCGCGCCATCGATGACCAGGATCCGCTCGGACATCGCCGCTCGCAGGGCGGCCATCCGCTCCCTCCGGTCGACGGGATCCCGCTCCGCCCCGATGGCCGGTTGCCCGGTCACGACGCCACCTCGCCGACGACGGCCCGGACCGCAGCGGTGGGAAGCGGGCGCTTGTTCATCGTGTAGAAGTGGAGCTCGGTCACCCCGCCGTCGATGAGCCGCCGACACTGCTCGACCACGACGGTGGCCGCCACCGCCTGCTGGACCTCCGGGTCGTCGTCGAGGTCGGCCATGCGCCCGGCCAGCCAGGGCGGGATGTCGGCCCCGCAGCGGGCAGCGAATCGGGACACGCCGGCGAAGTTGACGATCGGCATGATGCCGGGAACGATCGGGGCCTCGATCCCGGCCGCCACGGCACGATCCCGGAACCGGAGGAACACCTCGGGGTCGAAGAAGAACTGGGTCAGGGCCCGGTCGGCGCCGGCGTCGATCTTCTGCTTGAGGCTGTCGAGATCGGCCTGGGCCGACGTCGCCTTGGGGTGGACCTCGGGGTAGGCGGCGACCGAGATCTCGAAGGCGTCGCCGTCGGCCCGTGACCGGATGGCGGTGACGAGGTCGGCCGCGGTCTCGTAGCCGGTCTCCCCGTAGCCCTGTTCGGGCGGTGGGTCGCCCCGCAGGGCGACGACGTGGCGGATGCCCAGCTCGACGTAGCGATCGATGACCGCCGTCACCGCCTCCTTCGAGGCGTTGACCGTGGTCAGGTGCCCGGCGAGGGGGATGCCGGTCGCGGCCTCGGTGAGGTCGGCCAGGGCGGTGAGGGTCCGGTCCTGGGTGGTGCCCCCGGCTCCGTAGGTCACCGACATGAACGAGGGCTGGAGCTCGGCCAGGGAGGCGGCGACGTCGACGAGTCGGCGACGGTGCTCGTCGGTCTTTGCGGGGAAGAACTCGAACGAAACGGTCGTCATCAATCGATCCTTCGGTCTCGATCAGCGGATGGTGAAGGCTGGGCCTCGCCGGGGCGGGTGGCCAGCCAGATGGTGATGGTCAGGAGGTCGTCGGGCCCGAGCGGGTCGTCCTCGGTCGCCGAGGACGAGGGTGGGGTGGAGGGTGGGGCGAGGTGATCTACCGACCGGACCGTCAACCCTGCGGTCTGGCACCAGCCGGCCACCTCCTCGTCGGCGAAGCCGAGCCGGCGGTGGCGGTGGTCGGCCCGGAGGGCCTCCACCTTGTGGGGGGCGTAGTCGACGACGATCAACAGACCGTCGGCGGCCACCGCGGCCGCCGCCTGCTCGATGGCCCGAGCCGGCTCGTCGAGGAAGTGGAGCACGTGGTGGAGGGTGACGACGTCGATCGTGTGGGCCGGGACGCTGAGGTTGTAGGCGTTGTCGTAGCGGACGCCGCAGTGGCCGATCCCGGCCTCGTCGAGCCGGGTTCGTGCCAGGTTCAGCATCTCCCGGCTGGAGTCGATGCCGAGGCCGCTCTCGACCCGGTCGGCGAACAGCTCGAGCATCCGACCGGTTCCGGTGCCGATGTCGAGGAAGTGGTCGATCGGTCGACCGTCGATCAGGTCGAGGAGGTGGGCCTCGACGTCGGCGACGGGGGCTCGGCGGCCTTCCAGCAGCCGGGCCTCGGGTGCCAACTCCTCGACGGAACGGGCCGCCAGCTCCGCCCGATCCTGGCGAACCTGGGCCAGGTTCTGGCGATCGCGCAGGGCGGTGGCGTCGTCGACGTCGGCCAAGGCGTGGATCGATCCGAGGAACTGGCGGGCGAAGGGCTCGGGGGCGTGCCGGTAATAGGCGCTCGTCCCTTCGGCATGGCGGGCCAGGAGCCCGGCATCGCACAGCAGCTTCAGGTGGCGACTGATGCGGGGCTGGCTCTGGCCGAGGATCCGGCACAGCTCGGTGACGGTCAGCTCGCTTCGCTCCAGGACCAGCAGGATCCGGAGTCGCGTCGGCTCGCCGGCCGCCTTCAGCGCGTTGAGGAGCACGTCCATGTGTCCGACAACCCTAGATGGTGCCCATCTCCAATTCAACATATAAAGATGTCTTTATGATCACGAGCTGGTCCCTTGGCGGAACAGATCGCAGGCCGAAACTCGATGGCGGGCGGCCAGGCGTCGGCCTAGCGTCGGGGCCATGTCGCTCGTGATGGTGCTCCGTCGTGCCCGCCCGGGATCGACCCCGGGGCCGACCGGGGAGACGAACCTCCCGGGACCGTCGTCGCA
The DNA here is from genome assembly GCA_965262175.1 of Acidimicrobiales bacterium. Lineage (GTDB taxonomy): Bacteria > Actinomycetota > Acidimicrobiia > Acidimicrobiales > SZUA-35 > CADEDH01. The sequence continues at coordinate 2,262,090 of CBDHES010000002.1, forward strand.
GGGCGCTCGGTCAGAACTTTCTCGTTGACCAACCGACGATCGATCGAATCGTCGATGCGTGCGACGTCGGCCCCGACGAGCTGATCGTCGAGCCGGGGCCGGGACGGGGCGCCCTCACGGTGCCCCTCGCCCGACGGGGTGCGAGGGTCCTGGCCATCGAGCGGGACCGCCGGTGGGCTGCGGTGCTCCGGGCCAGGGTCGCCGACCTCGGTCTCGACGACCGGATCACGGTCCGGATCGGTGACGCGTTGACCGCCCGCCTCCCGTCGCCGCCCTACCGGGTGGTGGCCAACCCACCGTTCGGGGCGACCACCGACTTCCTCGGTCGCTTCCTCGACGATCCGCCCGTCGGCCCCGACCGGGTCGATCTCGTGGTGCAGGCGGAGGTTGCCCGGAAGCGGGCGGCCCAGCCGCCGACGACCCTGCGGTCGGCGGCATGGGCGCCGTGGTGGGAGTTCACGATCGGTCCGGGCGTCGACCGATCGTCGTTCCGCCCCGTTCCGACGGTCGACGGGGCGCTGTTGACCGTCCGGCGCCGGCGACCTCCGGTACTCCCGGAGTGGTTGGCCCCCGCCATGCGGGACACCCTCCGGGATCGGTGGGAGCCACCGCCCCGCCGATGACGACGTCGCTCTACTGCTGGACCCAGGGGAAGCCCGACGTCTTCCAGCCGCCGCTGCGATGGTGGTGGGCGTCGAGCTGGCCCTCGAACCCGGCCACGACGTTGTAGGCGGCGACGAAACCACACTGCTCCAGGGCCTCCGCCGCCGCCTGGGAGCGGCCGCCGGCCCGGCAGATGACCAGCGTGTTGCAGGTCGGGTCGAGCCGCTTGGTCGCCTCGGCGTGGAACTCCGGGTTCACTTCCCCATCGGGGTACCGGGACCACTCGATGAAGAACGGCTCCTTGCCGATCTGGCGGAGGTCCGGGACACCGACGAAGGCCCATTCGGCCTGGGTCCGGACGTCGAGCAGCACGGCTTCGGGGTCCTCCGACAGCAGGTGCCAGGCCTTGGTGAGGTCGATCGGGGCGACGGTCATGTCGGATGGGCTCCGGGTGGGGGGAGGAACTGATGGGACGCCGACCATGATATTGGGCGCTCCGATCGCCTAGCTTCGCCGGGGTGGAGCAGCGAGGGGTCCCCTCATCGTCCGGCGGTTCGAGCGATGGCGAGCCGCGCTTGGTCTGGCAGGGCCCCGATGGTGACGGCCCACCGGCACTGCTGATCCACGGCTTCCTCACCGGGGCGGTCTATTGGGCACCGAACCTGCGGGCCCTGTCGAGCGTCTCCCGGCCGTTGGCCATCGATCTGTGGGGCCACGACGCCTCGCCGAGCCCGGACGACGCCGATCACTACCGGCCGGACGGGCTCGTCGCGGCCTGCGAGCGACTCCGAGCCTCGCTGGGGGTCGGCGAGTGGTTCGTCATCGGTCACTCGCTCGGCGCGGCCATCGCCATCCGCTACGCCCTGGCCCATCCCGAGCGGGTTCGAGCGCTGGTGGTCACCAACTCCAACTCGGCCTTCGCCCCACCCGAGGTCGAGGACCGGCGACAGGGTGCCTCGCGGCGACTGGCCGAGCGGGTCGCGGTCGACGGGATGGCCGCCTTCGATGGCCATCCCCTCAACCCCCGGTTCTCCCGGCGCCTGCCCGACGACACCCGCCAGCGGCTCATCGAGGCCTACGACCGCCACGATCCGGCCGGCCTGTCCCGGGTCCTCCGGTGGACGACGCCCGAGATCGCCGCCGTCGATCGGCTCGGCGACCTCACCACCCCGACCCTCCTCACCTGGGGGATCCACGAGAAACGGTTCGCCCCCGGCGCCGAGCTGGCCCGTGCGGCGATACCGGGCCTGGAGGTCGTCGAGCTCGACGGCAGCCACCCGGTCAACGTCCAGGACCCGGCCGGGTTCGACGCTGCCGTCACCGCCTTCCTCGCCCGCCACGCCTGACCGCGGGTCCGCTGCGCCGCGACGACCGGCCGGTTCGCACCACCGGGGTGAAGGTGCTAGCCAGGATAGGAGCGTTCGTCATCGTCAAGGAGCTTCGCCATGACCACCGAGCTCGGGCAGTTCACCCGGAAGGGCCTCGAAACGCAGGAGGCCGTGAAGTCGTACTTGGACGACTTCATCTACCCGAACGAAGAGGAGTACTACGCCGAGCAGGCCGCGCTCGACGACCCCCACGGCACGCCGCCGCTGATGGAGAAGCTCAAGGCGGCGGCTCGGGAGCGGGGTCTGTGGAACCTCTTCATCCCCCACCTCGATCCCCAGGCCCCGGGAACGAAGCTGTCGAACCTCGACTACTCGCCGATCTCCGAGCAGTTGGGCAAGGTCCCGTTCGCCTCCGAGGCGCTCAACTGCTCGGCCCCCGACACCGGCAACATGGAGATCCTCAACCTCTACGCCTCGGAGCGGGTCAAGGAGCGGTGGTTGGCCCCGCTGCTCCAGGGGGAGATCCGCTCGGCGTTCTCGATGACCGAGCCCGACGTCGCCTCGTCCGATGCGTCGAACATCGAGCTCCGCATCGACCGGGACGGCGACTCCTACGTGCTCAACGGGCGGAAGTGGTTCTCGTCGAACGCCCTTCGGCCCGAGTGCGAGGTCCTGATCGCCATGGGGAAGAACGACCCCGACGGTCCCCGCCACCGCCAGCAGTCGATGATCGTCGTGCCCAAGGACACCCCGGGCATCAGCTTCGGCCGCGACCCCCTGGTGTTCGGCTACCACGACCGGGGCGGCCATCCCGAGGTCATCTACGAGAACGTCCGGGTCCCCGAGGACCACATCCTCGGCGGTGAGGGCGAGGGCTTCGCCATCAGCCAGGCTCGGCTCGGCCCGGGCCGGATCCACCATTGCATGCGGTCGATCGGGGTCGCCGAGCGGGCGCTCGAGCTGATGGTGAAGCGGGCCCTGGAGCGGGAGACGTTCGGTCGGCTGGTCGCCCAGCACGGGGTGGTCCAGGATTGGATCGCCGAATCGCGGATCCAGATCGATCAGGCCCGCCAGTACGTGCTCCACGTGGCCCACCTGATGGACACGGTCGGCAACAAGGCGGCGGCCCAGGAGATCTCGGGGATCAAGGTCGCCATTCCGGTCATGGCCCTCGAGGTCATCGATCGGGCCATCCAGGTCCACGGGGCGGCCGGGGTCACCCAGTTCACCCCGCTGGCCCACATGTACGCCCACATGCGGACCCTCCGCATCGCCGATGGCCCCGACGAGGTCCACAAGATGACGATCGCCCGCCGCGAGATCCGCCGGCACCAGCCGGAGTTCCGGATGAACCCGTGATCGCATGATTCCGGTGGCTCGGCCGGCCGGTCGGGTCACCGGAGGGCTCGGCCTGGCGGCGGCCGCCGGCGCGTTCGGCTCGCTCGACGCGGCGCTCAACATCGCCTTTCCCGACCTCGTCGCCGACTTCGACCTCACGGTCTCGGAGCTGCAGTGGGTGGTCGTGTCGTTCGTCGCGTCCTACGCCTGCCTCCTGATCCTGGCCGGCGCCATCGGCGATCGGGTCGGCCACGCCCCGGTCGCCCTCGGCGGGGCCGGGGTCTCGATCGGCGCCATGGTGGCCTGCGCCGCCGCGCCCACCTTCGGTTCGTTCCTCGTGGCCCGGGTCGTCCAGGGGGCCGGGACCGCAGCGCTGATGGCGTCGGCCCCGGCGCTGGCCTCGACGGCGGTGGCCCTCGACCGCCGACACCGGGCCCTCGGGCTGTTCCAGTCGGCGGCGGCCATCGGCGCCGCGGTGGCGCCGGTGATCGGCGGGGTGCTCGTCGCCCTCATGGGGTGGCGGGGCGTGTTCTGGTTCCGGGTTCCGCTCGCCGCCATGGTGGCCGTCCTGGCGTGGCAGGCGTGGGTTGCGGGCCGGGCGGTCGCACGAACCGGCGAGGGGGCCGCCACCTCGCCCTCAGCGGCGACCCGGGCGGTCACCGGCTGGCGGCGGTTGGGGCAACGTCGGGCCGTCGGCGCCAACGGGCTGAACGTGGTCGTCTTCGCCGCTGCGTTCTCCACGTGGCTGCTGTTTCCGGCGCTGCTGGTCGATGAGCTCGGCCTCGCACTCCCCGTCGGTGGCGTCGTGCTGGCTCTCTCGCCGCTGAGTACCGCAGTGGGGGCTCGCTTCGCGCCGCGGGCGGTCGATCGCCTCGGGTCGGGGATGGCCACGTCGGTCGGTCTCGGGTTGGTTACCGTCGGCCTCGGGGGCGGTGCCGCGACCGGCACCTTGCTCGCCAGGGGCTCGGGCGGCGCAGCGGTGATCGCCGCCGTTCTGACCCTGCTCGTCGCCGGCCTCGGGCTCGGCCTGTTCTCGGTACCGAACATGGCCACGGTGATGGCGACGATCGGTCCTGGAGGCGAGGGGGTCGCCGGCGCCGCCAACCTGATGGCGAGGACGGTCGGCATCACAGCCGGAGCGGCCTGGCATGCGTGGCTCTTCGATCGCCTCGAGCCGTCCCGCGGGTTTGGGCCAGCCTTCGCCGTCGTTTTCGCCGTGGCTGCAGCGTTGGTTGGGCTCCACGGGATCCTGGGGGTAGCCCTCTGCCGAGGATTCGGCACACGCCGTGCTCGGAAGGCGCCTACAGTGACAAGCAATTGGTAGCTACTGCACCTGGGGGGGCGCATGGGATCTGATGACCCATCCGACGGCTGGCTCGCCGACCTGGGCGCCCGCTATGTCGAGTTGGCCCGCGAATCGGCGGAGACCAGCGCCCACCTGGCCAAGAGTTGGGGTGATCGGTCGCTCGACCGGTCCGATGACTGGACGATCGACACCGTGACCGCCGACGCAATCGAGGCTTGGGAGCACTGGACGCCGCTGATCGGCCGGGGAATCGACCTCAACCTCGAGCTCGTGCAGCGGCTCCTCCGGCCGGGGACGAACGGAGGCCTCGATGGCGACCGATGATGTTCAACGACTGGTGGCCGAGCGCACGGCGCAGTACGTCGAGCTCTGGGAGTCGGCGGCGTCGCGGCTCGTCGCCGGGACCTACCGATCAGAGGACTACCTGGAGGACGTCTTCCGCGCCGTCGGCCTGATGACCCGGGATGCGACCGCCGCCGCCACCGTTGGCGCCTCGATCGTCATGCGGGGTGTCGAACGAGCTAGGGACGGATCCGCCGACGACGCCGACCGTGTGTCGGAACCGGAATGAGTGCCGATCGGCTCCACGAGGTCGTCGAGCACTACCTCGACCGCGCCGCCGAGGCGGCCAAGAACCGGTCGTGGGCGACCGTCGTCACGTTGTCACGCGACGCCCTGACGGTCGACCCGAACTCGGTCCAGGCGCAGCGGCTCCTCCAGCTGGCCCTTCAGCATGTCGATCGCCCTGACGCTGCTGCGGGCCGACGGCGGGTGACGATGCTGTTCGCCGATCTCGTCGGATCGACCCCGTTGTCGGGCCGGCACGACCCCGAGGACTACGTCGACCTCCTCCAGCGCTACGTGCAGGCCAGCCGCACGGCGATCCTCCGGTACCGCGGCCATGTCATCGACGTGCGCGGCGATGGCATCGTGGCGGTCTTTGGTCATCCGGTGGCGTCCGAAGACGACGCACTACGAGCGGCCGCGGCCGGGGTGGAGCTCGTCGACCATCTCCAGGCCGGAGCTTCCGAGTTCGAGCGCCGTTTCGGCGAGCCGATCGCTGCTCGAGTCGGGCTCCACAGCGGGCTCGTCGTCACCGATGACCGGGGCTATCCGTACGGGGAGACGGCCAACATCGCCGCCCGGGTGCAGGGCGAGGCGGCGCGCAACTCGGTCGTGGTCAGCGGTGCCACCGCAGCCCTGATCGCCGATGACGTGACGCTCCGGTCACTCGGCAACGTCCAGCTCAAGGGCGTGCAGGGTGCCGTCGAGCTGCTCGAGATCATCGACATCCCCGAGCGAAAGGGTCGGCTCCCGGCGGACCGGATCGTCCCGCTGGTCGGCCGCGAGGCCGAGCTCGCCACCCTCGACGAGGCGTGGCACGCTTCGCAGTCCAGCGGTTCCGGCACGATGATCGTCGTCGTCGGCGATGCCGGGATCGGCAAGTCCCGATTGGTCGAGGAGCTTCGGTCCTCTGTCGCCGCGGCGGGTCACCGCACGATCGTGATGCCCGCGTCGAGCCTCGATGCGTCGGCGTCGCTCCATCCGGTGCTGACCGGGTTGCGGGCCAGCCTCGGCATCGATCGGGGGACGGCGCCGGTCGAAGCAACAAGCCGGGTCCGGGAGCTCCTCAACTACTGCGACCTCCTCGACGAGCAGAGCCTGGCGATCATGGCGTCGTTGTTGGCGGTCGACGATCCGGCGGTCGGGAGCCCGACCCTCGAGCCGGCTCAGCTACGGGAGGCTCGGCTGGCGCTCCTGTTGAGGCTCGTCGAGAGATTCGGATCGCTCAGTCCGTTGCTGCTCGTGGTCGAGGACCTCCACTGGGCCGATCCGACGACGATCGAGCTCTTGCGGCGCCTCGCGGCCCAGGGTCTCCCGCCGGGCTTGGCGATCATCGTCACGACGAGGCCGGTCGTCGACCGCTTCGACGTCGACGGTGCCGTCACCGTCGAGCTGGGGGCCCTGGACGCCGACGACAGCCGTCGACTCATCCGCTCGCTCGGCGGCGGTGTCGCCACCGATGAGCGGCAGGTCGACGCCATCGCCCGGCGGGGGGATGGCGTGCCTCTCTACCTCGAGCAGTTGGTTCTCGCCGATGGCCCGGACGGCGGCCCGGTCCCGCCGTCTCTGTCCGACCTACTCCAGAGCCGCATCGATGCCACCGGTGCCGGCAAGGCCGTCGCCCAGCTTGCGGCCGTGCTCGGCCGGGCCTTCGAACGGCCCCTCTTGGAGGCCGCCCTCGACGAGCTCCGGCGACTCGAGCCCGAGGACGCTGCGGTCGCCGTCACCGACCATCTCGATGTCCACCTCGATCGGCTCCTGGCCGCCCGGCTGATGGAGCATGACGGCCTCGGGGTCCGGTTCCATCACGCTCTGGTTCGAGACGCCGCCTACGGGTCCCAGCTCCACCGGGAGCGACCGGCTCGTCACGAGGCGGCTGCACGGGCGCTGGAGGCCCGCTCGGCGCTCGAGGATCCGTCGCACCACGCCAGGGTCGCCACCCATTTCGAGCTCGCAGGGCGGCTCGATTCTGCAGCCGAGCACTGGCTCCTCGCAGCCCGGCGGGCCCGACGGGCCGGCGACAGCGATGAGGCGGCGGCCCACCTGGAGCACGTCGAAGCGATCCTCGCCGGCCTTGACGTCGACGGTGGTCGGCTCGTCGAGCTGGAGCTCCGGTCGATGAAGGCTGCACTGCTGACGGGCTCGATGGGGTATGGGGCCCCCGGGGCCGCCGAACAGTACCAGCGCAGTTTGGAGTTGTGTGATGCGTTGGCCGGCGACGAACGCTCGGATGGTTCCCGGGTCCAGACGCTGCTCGGCCTCTGGACGTACCTGTTCAACACCGGCGATCTCGATGGGTCGAGCGAGATACTCGATCGGCTGGAAGAGTTGGCTCGAACGACGGACTATCCGGCGATCGGTGCGACCATCGGCGCAACCCGCGGCGTGGAGCTCGTCTACCGCGGCCGATTGGCCGAGGCCAGAGACCTGATCGATCGCGCCGAGGCCGCGTTCGCCGTCGAGCAGATCGATCTCGACCGATGGCCGCTCCCCAACGACTGCCTCGCCGCTGCATTGGCACTTCGGGCCCTGGCCGAGGTGCTGATGGGCGACCGGGAGGCGTCGATCGCTACGATCGACTCGGCCTGCCAGAGGGCCGAGGCGCTCGGCTACCCGTTCGGTCCGTACTCCCTCGCGTTCGTTCGAGGGTTCGAGGCCTGGGTCTGCCAACTCGGCGGTGACGTGGTCCGGGCCCAGGCGGCGGCAGCCGAAGTCGTGGAGATCGCCGGCCGTCACGGGTTCGGCGAATGGAGCCTCGTCGGTGCGGTGCACCTGGCGATCGGCAGCATCGGCCAGCGGGAGCCCGATGCGATCCTGGCCGAGTTGGCGCCGTTGGTCAGGCTCTATCGGGCGTCGGGAGCTCAGCTCGGTCTCCCGGCGTTCATCGGCGCCGAGGCGACCTGCCATGCGTTGGCCGGGCGAGCGGCGGCCGCTGCGTCGTTGGCCGACGAAGCGATCGATCTCGCAGCCAGCACCGGACAATCGATGCTGCTTCCGGACCTGCACCGGGTTCGGGCCATCGCGTCGGCCGGTCTCGGGTCACAGAACGAGACGGTCGAGCATCTCGCTCGGGGGCGGGCGCTCGCCGCGGGTCAGGCGAACGCCGCTGCGGTCGCCGGTGTCCAGGAGACCGAACAGCTGGTGGCGGCTGCTCAGCCGGCGTCGCTCGGAGGTCGGCCGTGATCGGGCGGCGCGACGCGGTCGAGCACCACCAACGGGATCTGCCGTTCGGTGCGCTTCTGGTAGGTGTCGAAGTGGCGGTACAGGCCGACGAGTCGCGGCCACAGCTCGTCACGCTCGGCCGATGTCGCCGGTCGAGCGACGACCGGGATCTGGGCCCGGCCGATCTCGGCCACCGCCTCGGGCGTCGCCTGGAGGTTCAAGTACCAGGCGGGATGTCCGGACATCCCGCCTCGGGACGCGACGAGGACCAGCGCCTCGCCGTGATCGAGGTACAGCAGAGGAACACACCGGGAGCGACCGGTTCGGCGGCCGGTGGTCGTCAGAAGCAGCAACTGGGCCCCCGAGGACAGACTCCCCGCGACGCGGCCGCCGGTGAGTCGGTAGACGACGCTGTTCAGACCTGTCATGTACTGCACGGCGTGGTGGCCGAGCCGCTCCTGGAACGGCGTCATCGGTCGTGCTCGCGGATCGGAGGGAATCATGAGTGACCTGCCATCAACTCCCGGGGCTGAGCCGCCTGCCGACCGGCTCCCCTTTGCCCCAGCAAGCGTAGCCATTCTGCTCGACGTGGACCGCATGGTCGTACCGACTCGCCCCGAGGGACACGACGATCTTCCTTTCGTGCGGGAGACTCTCGTCGAGGATGCGATTCGATCAGCCGGACCGGAGGTGTATGAGCGGTTCCAAGGAGACCCGGAGGGGTTCATCCAGGCCCAATTGCGCCTGCTGGGCGACCGCCCGGACGGTCCCCGATCGCCGGCCGAGCACGCGCTTGCCCGACGAATCCAGGTCCTCCGACCCGACCTGTTCCAGCGGTTGCCGATCGATCTGCAGAACCTCGACGACCGGACCGTCTCGATCGGATCCGCTGCCCCCGGCTGCGTCGGCCGGATCCGATCGACGCTCGGGGCCGTGGGGCGGTTGCTCCGGCGGTGGGCGAGGCGCAGCCCCCTCCCGGTCGTCCTCGCCCAGATGCCGACACAGGCGCAGCCGCCAACCTCGCTGTGCGTCGACAGCTTCAAGGACCCCGAGGGGGTCTTTCGCCTCCAGGTGCTCGTGGCCGTCGACGGCGTGTCCTGGGACGACGTGAATCGGGCGGGGAACCCGAACAACTGGTCGGACCTCGCGCCGTCCTTCTATTGGCCGGATACGGCCTACACCGTGACGAGCGAATCCGAGGCCGCCGACGGCGGCTCGGACGCAGGCTGCCTCCTCGAAGTGATCGATCTGGACGGCAACGGGGGATCGACGATCATCCACCTCGAGGCCGCCCGCAACTGGTTCGAAGAAAAGCTCCTCAGCGTCGTCTTCGCTCGTGACGTCAATGGGTCGGTCTGCCATGAGGCTGACCCGGGTAACGTCGTCAAGCGCGACGATGGGATCTTCATCCTCGACGAGCTGACCAGCGGCGGCTGGCAGGCGATCGTGATCAAGAACCTCGATTTCGCCGATGACACTCCCGATCGGGATGCATGGGCCCATCGGGTGTGCAATCTCGGTTGGGCGGAGCTGCTGGAGGCGATGGTTCGTGGCAGCATTGACTGAAGGAGGCCGCAATGTCGTATGTGAATGATCTTCAAGGCTTCCTCGAGCGCTTGGCCGATCGTTCAGGGGCGGTCATCGCCGCCAACACCAAGAACGTCACCAACGTGCTCGGGGCGTTGGACGGTGATGGCCCGTCGGATGGATGGCTGAAGGAGCTGGCACAGATTCCGGCCAGGAACATCTCCGCCCTGGGTGAGACGATCAGCGATTGGCGGACGACGATGGCCGCGGTCGAGCTCGAGCTCGAGACGACGATGGCCGCGGTCGAGCCCGAGTCGGGGGACGACGGCTCGTGAGCGGTCCGATGGGCCAACGGTTGGGCCGGAGCCTCGTCGGAGCGACGAAGGCCACGGCAACCGGGTTCGAGCTGATCAGCATGCTGGTATCGCTGGGCGTCGAATGGACCGGGCCGACCGAGGCCCAGTTCGTCCCCGTCGTCGGCCTCGACGAGCCGTCCAAGAAGGTCCTCGTCCCGCTCTGGCCCCACGTGCTGATTCGGGGCCAGCGCATCGAGGTCCGGACGACCGACCTGACGCCGATAGTTGGTACTGCGCCGACGATCGCGGCGGAGATGATCCATCTGACCGATCCCGCCGATCCGGCGACGAGTGGTCAGGCTGCAATCCAAGCGACGTGGCCGTTCGCCCTTCGAGCGGTCCAGGTCTCGCTCCCGGCCACCGGCAGTCCGGGTGGCGCCACCGGGTCGCAGCTCCCGCAGGTCTTCTCCGGGAAGATCCAGATGTCGCTCCTGGACGCGCCCGAACAGGGGCTCGTCTACGAAGAGGACTACTTCGTCGACGTCAACGCCGACGGGCCGGCGGCTCCGGGCGGCGTCTAGCCCTGGCCGAGCGGGTTCTCATCCTCGGCGGGGGCATGGCCGGTCTCCAGGCCGCCGTCTCCCTGCTCACCGCCGATGCCGACGTCGAGGTCACCATCGTCCAGCGCGGCTGGCGGCTCGGGGGCAAAGGGGCGTCGCATCGGGCCGGTGGTCGGATCGAGGAGCATGGGCTCCACGTCTGGCCTGGCTACTACGACAACGCCTTTCGGACGGTGGGGATGACGGGGGGCGACCGATCTCATCGTGAGGTGATCGAGTCTCGATTCGTACGATCGCCGATCGTCGGTCTGCCGGGGCGCAGCGGGGATCGTCCCGACGGTCGCTGGGAGGCGCGGTTCACGACCGATGACCGGATCCCGGGCGAAGGATCGGTGGGCGGACCCTCGGTCGCTGATCTCATGGTGCGCTCCGTCTCGCTGATCGCCGACCTGACCCGCAGCGCGTCGGGAACCGGCCGACGACCGGGGGGCCGGATCCGCCTGTCGGGCTCGCCGTACGGTCCTCGGGCCCCGCTCGACGCCCGACGCCTCGTCACGGCCGGGGAGGCTGCGCTGTGGGCGGCGGTCATCCACGCCACCCGGTTGGCGTCGGCCATCGCCGAGGGAGCGGATAGCCGCGTCGGGGCCGTCCTCGTCGAGGCGCTGGCCGAGATCCGCCACGAGGCGCAGGGCCGACGCCACCGGTTCGGGCCGACGGCGCCGATCGAGGAGGTGGTCGATCTGGTCCTCACTGCGGTGCTCGGTGCATGGCGGGATGGCCTGCTCACGGATCCCGCCGGATTCGCCGCGGTGAACGACCGTGACTTCCGGGAGTGGCTCGCCGAGCACGGTGCCCACCCGGCGAGCCTCGACGGTGCCCTCGTAGGAGGGATGTACGACCTCGTGTTCGGCTACCGGGGCGGTGAGCACCATCGCCCGGCGTTCGAGGCTGGCACCGGCCTGGCGTTGGCCGGACGGTTCTTCTTCGCCTATCGGGGCGCCCTGTTCTGGAAGATGCGGGCGGGGATGGGGGAGACCGTCTTCGCCCCGCTCTACCGGTTCCTCGTCGAACGGGGTGCCCGCTTCCTGTTCTTCCATCGGCTCGAGCGCCTCAGGCTCGATCCAACCGGTCGGATGGTCGAGCGGGTCGAGCTGGCCCGCCAGGCCCGCCTCCGACCGGGCGTGACCGAATATCGGCCCTTGATCGACGAAGGCGAGTGGTCGGTCTTTCCTGCCGAGCCCCTCCTCGACCAACTCGACCACGACCGGCTGCCGCTCGACCTCGAACACCACCATGGTTCGCGAGCACACGAGACCCCGATCCACCTCGAGAGGGGCCACCACTTCGACCGGGTCATCCTTGCGACATCGATTGGTATGTTGCCCCACGTGTGCGGGGAGATCGTCGACCGAGACGAGCGTTGGGCAGCGATGTTGGCATCGGTCGGAACCGTCGCCACCCAGGCCCTTCAGCTCTGGACTCGACCGGATGAGGCCGAGCTCGGTTGGTCCAGCCCGGGCGCCACCGTCGCCGGCTTCCCGTCGCCATTCGACACCTACGCATCGATGAGCCACCTCTTGGCGGTCGAGTCCCACCGTGGCGACGAGTCGGTCGGAGCCATCGGCTACTTCTGTTCCGTCCTGCCCGATCGCATCGCTGACACCGGCTCCGAGCGAGCCACCGAGATCGTCGGCGCCGGTGCCGTCGACTACATGAACGAGCGCCTCGGCGTCCACTGGCCCAACGCAGTTGCGGACGGCCGGTTTCGGTGGGACCTCCTTGCCGGCTCGACCACCAACGACGAGTCGGCCTTCCGGTCGCAGTACCACCGGGCCAACACCGATCCCTCCGATCGGTACGTCCAATCGCTGCCGGGGTCGGGGAAGGCTCGCTTGCGAGCCGACGACTCTGGCGTCGAGAACCTCTTCCTCGCCGGCGATTGGATCGACTCTGGAATCAACGCCGGGTGCATCGAGGCGGCGGTCGTGGCCGGGATCCAGGCGGCCAACGCCTGCCTCGGCCGCCCCTTGACCGAGGGCGTCATCGGTGGCTGGGCGCCCGTCAACCCGGCGAGGGCCGTCACCGATGGTTGATGACGAGTCCAATGGAGACCGACCCTTCCGGGCGGGGGCGTCGTTCAGCGCCCTCGAGCGGGAGGGCATCGCCGCCGCCACACAGGTCGCAGAGCGCCTGGCCTCCCTACTCGACCTGGGCTCACCCCAGGCAGACCCCGGTGCCGGGTTCTCGGCGCCCGGCGACCCGGCCGATCCTCCGAACCTGGCCGATCTCCGGGCGACGGTCGGTCGCAGCCTCGACCTCTACACCCGGATACTCCAGAGCACCTTCGAGGCCTACGCCGACCTCGTGGAGCAGCGGCTGCGGGCCCGGGGCATCCGACTCGGCGTCGGAGAGGCCGAGTCCGCGACGGCGAGCGGTGCCTCCGAGGCCGTTGCTGCCGGCGAGCTGTGGATCAGCAACGACACCGATGGATCGTCCGGTCCGCTTCGGCTCTTCGTCACCGACGGGACCTCATCGTCGGGCGCGCAGCTCGATCGGGAGCGGGTGACGCTCGATCCGGTCGAGGTCCATCTCGAACCGGCGAGCGCCATCCCCGTGACCGTCTCGGTCGACCTGGCTGGCGTGGAACCCGGTCTGTACCACGCGTTCGTTCTCGTCGAGTCGCTCCCCGCCGACTTCCTGCCGTTGACCGTTGTCGTCCGACCATCGCCGTGACCGAAGGGGACCAGACTGAGGTCGACGTCGTGGCGATGCTCGGGTCGTACCGGGAGACGACGTCGTGGGCGATGGAACGGCTCCTTCGTCGTGAGCGTCACAATCGGTGGCTCGACCCGTTGCTCGCCGACTATCCCGGGCGGGGAGGCAAGGCTCTCCGGGCCGGGATCATGCTCGCCACGTGCGAAGCCTACGGAGGCGGCGAGGTCGACGCGGTCGATCTCGCCGCCGGACTCGAACTGCTCCACAGCGCGTTCCTGATCCACGACGACATCGAGGACGGCAGCGAGTTGCGCCGGGGAGCGCCCACCCTGCATCGCCGCCACGGACTTCCGCTGGCGATCAACGCAGGTGACGGGTTGGCGTTGCTGGCGACGCTGTCCCTCATGGGTGGTGATCGGCACAGCCCGCGCCTCAACCGGCTGCTGGGAGACGAGCTCCGCCACATGGTCCTGACGACGATCGATGGTCAGGCCACCGAGCTCGGTTGGCGGCGCGATGCGGTCGTCGACCTCACGCCCGACGACTACCTCGACATGATCGGTCGCAAGACGTGCTGGTACACGACGATCTACCCCCTCCGGATCGGCGCCACGATCGGTTCCGCTGGCACGGCGTCGGTCGAGCGGCTCAATCGCTTCGGGTTCTACCTCGGTGCCGCCTTCCAGATCCGCGACGACCTGTTGAACCTGTACGGGTCGGAAGCCCGGTACGGCAAGGAGCTCCTGGGGGACATCCGGGAGGGTAAGCGCACGCTCATGGTCATCCATCTCCTCGCCAACGCCGACGGCGACGACCGGTCGTGGGTCGTCGATTTCCTCGCCGAGCCGCTCGACTCTCGGACCGAGGGCGACGTCCGGAGGGTGCTGGCGCTCATGGAGGCCCACGGCAGCATCAGCTACGCCGAGGAGTTCGGACGGGGCATCGCCAAAGCGGCGGTCCGGACCTTCGATGAGGCCTTCGTCGACGTGCCCGACTCTCGACCTCGTCGGTTCCTTCGCGACCTGGTCCACTACATGCTCGACCGGGAAGAGTAACGGCGCCGCCTCTGCGGCGGCGTCGGCCGTCATCAGGCCGAGGAGCCGGCCCCGGCCGCCCACGAGGGCACGAACGGCTCCTCGCCGGTGTCGATGTACCGGGAGTGGGTCACCCACCGGCCGCGATCGAGGAGGTGGAGCTGGTAGCCGGCCGGGTCTCGGATGACCCGGATCGGTGCCCCCTCATCGAGGTCGAGGCCGATGTGGTGGACCGTCGACAGGCAGGAGCTGGTCGTGACGCCGGCGATGGTGGTCACCATCGGTCGGTGGAGGTGCCCGCACAGGATCCGGACGACGTGGGGGTGGTCGGCGATCGCCGCCTCGAAGGCATCGGCCCGCCCCAGCATCGTCTCGTCCATCCATCCGATGCCCGAGGCGAAGGGCGGATGGTGCATGGCCACCACGGTCGGCATCCCCGCAGTCGCCGTCAGGGCATCGCGGAGCCAGGCCTCCCGAGCGGTGTCGAACTCGCCGCCCGGCAGGCCGGGGACGGTGGTGTCGAGGCCGACGATCGCCACCTCGCCGACCTCGACCGACCAGCTCAGGTTGTCGGGGCCGGCCCACGGCATGTCGAACGCGGCGGCGATCTCGGCCCGGTCGTCGTGGTTGCCGGGGAGGGCCAGCAGGTCGATCTCGAGCGGTTCGAGGAGCCGGACCAGTTCGGCGATCTCGCCGTCTTCGGCGTTGTTGGTCAGGTCGCCGGTTGCCAGCACCGCCGCGGGGCGGGCCGGCTCGGCGTTGAGGGACGCCACCGCCATCGCCAAGCGACCGTTGTTGTCGACCCAACGTTCCTCGTCGCTGTCGGCCCGGAGCACGTGGGTATCGGTCAGCTGAGCCAGCAGCACGGGCTCATCCTCTCTCGTCGGTGGCTAGTCGGTCGGCTCGACGGGGGTCACGTTCAGGTCGATGGCGACGAGGCCGTCGTCGTCGACCATCACGGGATACTGGGGAAGCCCCGCCCCGTCAGCCGGATACACCATGCCATCACAGGTATCGACGAATGTGGCGTCGTCGGGCTGCCACTCGACGAAGCAGTCCCGGGGGGCGGTCGCCGGTCGGGCGGCGAAGACGTGCCAGCCATCGTCGGCCTCATCCCCGACGTGGGTCAGGTAGAGGTCGCGGTCGCCGCTGGCGACGTCGGGGAGCAGGAGCGGGCCCGCCTCGGCGATGCCGTTGGCCAGTTCGTCGGCTGGTCCTGGGCGGTAGATGCCGTCGCCGATCTCGAAGTCGAGGTCGGTCGAGCCGAACAACCGGTCGGCCTGGATGACGAGGAAGAGGATGGCCACCACCCCGAGGGCCGCTCCGAGTCCGACGACGAGGGCCTGGCGGGCCGGGGCCGGCCCACCCTGGGCTACCGGCATACCGGTGCCGACGTCGGCCAACGGTCTCGGGAACGGGTTCCCGAGACGCCGAGCGCATGCTTGCGGTGGGCGATCACGGCTCTAGTATCGCAGGGTCGCTCGCCACAACGGCGGGCCGGCTCGCGTCAGATCTCTGGCGTATGCAACCCGTTTCCTACCGACCTTGCCCCTTCGACGACACAGAGGCCGTCACCGTGGATCTACTCGAATATCAAGGTAAGCAGTTCTTCGCGAGCTATGGGATCCCGGTCTCGGCTGGCGAAGCGACCGACAACGTCGACGAGGCGGTGGCGATCGCCGACCGCGTCGGCTATCCGGTCGTCGTCAAGGCTCAGGTCCACACCGGTGGTCGGGGCAAGGCCGGCGGCGTCAAGCTCGCGGCCAACGCCGACGAGTGCCGGACCCACGCCTCCAACATCCTCGGGCTCGACATCAAGGGCCACATCGTCGAGACCATCTGGATCGAGATCGCGTCGGACATCGCCGAGGAGTACTACGCCAGCTTCACCCTCGACCGTTCGGCCAAGAAGCATCTCGGGATGCTCAGCGCCGAGGGTGGCGTCGAGATCGAGACCGTGGCCGAGGAGAACCCCGACGCCATCGCCAAGATCCACATCGACCCGGTCGACGGGCTCAGCGAGGAAGCCTGTCGGGCCTGGGTGGCCGCAGCCAACCTCAACCCCCAGGCCACCGACGGGGCCGTCGACATCCTCCTCAAGCTCTACCGGGCCTACACCGAGGGTGACGCCGATCTGGTGGAGATCAACCCGCTGATCCTGAAGCCGACCGGCGAGGTCCACGCCCTCGACGCCAAGGTCAGCCTCGACGGCAACGCCACCTATGAGCACCCGGACTACGACCAGTACGACGCCACCCAGCCCCGCGACGAGCGGGAGGAGGCGGCCCACGCCAAGGGTCTCCAGTACGTCGGTCTCGAAGGCTCGGTCGGCGTGATCGCCAACGGCGCCGGTCTGGCCATGAGCACCGTCGACGTCGTCAACCAGGTCGGGGGCAAGCCGGCCAACTTCCTCGACATCGGGGGCGGGGCCAACGCCGACGTGATGGCCGGTGCGCTCGAGGTCATCAACAACGACCCCGACGTGAAGGCGATCTTCATCAACATCTTCGGTGGCATCACCCGGGGCGAG
Organism: Acidimicrobiales bacterium; assembly: GCA_965262175.1. GTDB lineage: Bacteria > Actinomycetota > Acidimicrobiia > Acidimicrobiales > SZUA-35 > CADEDH01. The sequence goes on from CBDHES010000002.1 coordinate 2,279,053, forward strand.
GAGGTGGCCAACGGCATCATCGGCGCGATGGAACGGGTCACGATCGACGCCCCGATCGTCATCCGTCTCGATGGCACCAACGCCGAGGAGGGCCGAGCCCTGCTCCAACCCCACCTGAACGACAAGCTGATGATGGCCGACAACATGCTGGACGCCGCCCGCCGGGCCGTCGAGCTGGCCGGCTGACCGGTCCCGAGAGGAGCACACGATGAGCATCTTCGTCGACGAGAACACCAAGGTCGTCTACCAGGGCCTGACCGGCTCCCAGGGCCGGTACTACGGCCTCCTCAACCGGGAGTACGGCACCCAGGTCGTGGCCGGCACCAACCCGAAGAAGGCCGGCACCGACGTCGAGGGCATTCCGATCTTCGCCACCGTGGCCGAGGCCAGGGAGGCCACCGGGGCCAACGCCAGCTGCGTCTTCATCCCCGCCCCCGGCGTGCAGGCCGCCGTCCTGGAGGCCGCCGAGGCCGGCATCGAGTTCGTGGTGGTCATCACCGAGGGCGTCCCGGCCCACGACGAGGCCTACTTCTACAACAAGCTCAAGCGAGACCACCCCAACACCCGGCTGCTCGGGCCCAACTGCCCCGGCATCATCTCGCCGGGGAAGGCCAACATCGGCATCACCGCCGGCCACATCGCCAAGCCGGGAGGCCCGGTCGGCATCGTGTCCCGATCCGGGACGCTGACCTATCAGGCCCTCTACGAGCTCCAGCAGAAGGACATCGGGGTCACGACCTGCGTCGGGATCGGCGGTGACCCGGTCCCCGGTACGTCGTTCATCGACTGTCTGGAAGCCTTCGAGGCCGACCCGGCGACCAAGGCCGTGATGATGATCGGCGAGATCGGCGGATCGGCCGAGGAAGAGGCCGCTGACTTCATCAAGAACAACATGAGCAAGCCGGTCAGCAGCTACATCGCCGGGGTCACCGCCCCTCCCGGTAAGAAGATGGGCCACGCCGGGGCGATCGTCTCGGGCGGCAAGGGTACGGCCGCGGCCAAGATGGACGCGCTGCGCGATGCCGGTGTCCTGGTGGGGGAGAACCCGACCGAGGCCGGCGAGTTGATGGCCCAGATCGTGGCCAAGCTCTGAGCACCGGTCGTGGTGGCCGCCCGCGCCAGAGGCGGGTGGCCACCACGAAGCGTCCCAGCCCGAATCAGGGGTCGCCGTCGGCCCCGATTCGGGGTTCAATGGGTCACGTGCTCCCTCGAGCCTTGGCCGCTGCCGGCCTCCTCCTCGTCGCCGGCTGCGCCGTTGGGGAGCGGCCGACCCTGATGGACGACGCCGGTGGCGCCGCCATCGGCCCTGGTGGTGACGAGGTGCCGATCGACGACGGGGCGGTGGCACCCGGCGCTGATCCGGCGGCGAACCCCGCCGACGGCATCGATCTCGGGACCGACGGCGAGATCCTGACCGACCCGTCGGTCCTCGGCGACGCCCCGCCGGTCGTGGTGACGGCGACCGGGGTACCGCTCCCGGTGTTGGCCCCCACCGACGAGGGGCTGCTGGTCCGGACCCCGTGCGGGGACGACGCCGAGATCATCTGGGGGGTCGCCCTCGGTCCGGTCGAGGTCGTGCTCGATCCGGGTCACGGCGGTGACGAACCCGGTGCCCGCGGGCCCAACGGTGAGACCGAGGCCGAGGTCAACCTGGACCTCGCCCGTCGGACCGCCCGGGAGCTCGAAGCGTTGGGTATCACCACGGCCCTGACCAGGACCTCCGACTACCGGATCACCATCCCGATCCGGGCCGCCATCGCCGACCGGCTCGAAGCGGCGGCCTTCGTCTCGATCCACCACAACTCCCCCCACCCCGACGTCGTGCCCGAACGGACCGGCCCGGGGACCGAGGTCTACACCCAGTCCGGCTCCGACGACTCGACCCGGCTGGGTCGGCTCATCCACGATCGGGTGGTGGCCGCCCTGTCGGTGTTCGACGCCGAGTGGGCTTCGCGAACCGATGCCGGAGTCCTGACCGTCATCGACGACGCCGGCGAAGACGCCTACGGCATCGTTCGGCGGCCGACGGTGCCGAGCGCCCTGATCGAGCTGGCCTACCTGTCGAACCCGACCGAGGCGCTGGTGATCGGCACCGACGAGTACCGGGATGCCATGGCCGAGGCGTTGGCCATCGCCATCCAGGAGTACCTCGACGCGCCCGACGATGGCCTCTCCCAGGTCGACGGGTCCCGGCTGTTCAACCCGTCGGCGGAGACCGGAGGCAGTGACGGCTGCCTCGACCCGGTCCTGGAGTGACCACCGGGTCGTGGGCCCTGGCCGGATGACCCTCGACCGCTCGGCCGTCGGGGACCGCTAGCGTCGAGACGTGCGTGCTCTGCTCTCGGTGTATGACAAGTCGGGGATCGCCGCCCTCGCGGCCGATCTGCACGGGCTCGGGGTCGACCTGATCTCCTCGGGGGGAACGGCGGCGGTGATCGCCGAGGCTGGGGTCCCGGTCACCGACGTCGCCGACCTGACCGGGTTCCCGCCCCTTCTCGGCCACCGGGTGGTCACCCTCCACCCCAAGGTTCACGGTGGCATTCTGGCCGACCGCCGGGACCCGGCCCACCTCCGAGACCTGGAGGCCCACGGCATCGACCTGATCGACCTCGTCGTCGGCAACCTGTACCCCTTCGGCACCGATCCCTCGGTCGATCTGATCGACATCGGTGGCCCGGCCCTGCTCCGGGCCGCAGCCAAGAACCACGAGCATGTGGCGGTCGTGGTCGACCCGGCCGACTACGCCGAGGTGGTGGCAGAGGTCCGCAGCGGTGGGGGGACCTCGATCGGCCTCCGGCGCCGCCTGGCCCGGAAGGCGTTCGCCCACACCGCGGCCTACGACGCCCAGATCGTCCGGTGGTTCGATGACGACGTCAGCCCGTCGAGCGACGTGCTGCCCCCGACGATCAACCTCGCCCTCGAGCCGGCCCAGAGCCTTCGGTACGGCGAGAACCCCCATCAGGCCGGCGCCAGGTACCGCGTGATCGGCCAGCCGAGCTGGTGGGACGACGTGACCCAACATGCCGGCGTCGACCTGAGCTACCTGAACCTGTTCGACGCCGACGCCGCCTGGCGCCTGGTCCACGATCTCTCGCCCGAGGTCGAGGGGCGGCCGGCCTGCGCCATCATCAAACACGCCAACCCGTGCGGGGTGGCCGTGGCCGACGACCTGGCGACGGCGTACCAGAACGCCCTGGCTTGCGACGAGCGCTCGGCATTCGGCGGGATCGTGGCCCTGAACCGTCCCGTCGACGAGGCCACGGTGGCCGCCGTCGAGGCGGGCGCCCAGGCCGACGTCATCATCGCCCCCGGCTACGGACCGGGGGTCGTCGAGCGGCTCGAGGCCAAGAGGAAGAACACCCGGGTTCTCGAGGCGCCCCGGCCCCGAGTCCCCAGCGTGGCGATCCGCCAACTCAGCGACGGGTACCTGGTCCAGGAGGCCCACCGGTTCGCCAGCGAGCCGGCGACGTGGTCGGTGGTCACCAAACGCCAGCCGACCGACGACGAGCTCGCCGACGCGGTGCTGGCCTGGCGGGTGTGTGGCTACGTCGTCTCCAACTCGATCGTCCTGGCCAAGGACGGCGTGGCGTGGGGGATCGGCGCCGGCCAACAGAGCCGGGTGTCGTCCGGCCAGCTGGCGGCCGACAAGGCGGCCGACCGGGCGGCCGGCGGTGCCTGCGCCTCCGACGCCTTCTACCCGTTCCCCGACGGGGTCGAGGCTGCGGCCGACGCCGGCGTCGCGGTCGTGGTGCAGCCGGGAGGTTCGGTCAACGACGACGCGGTGATCGCCGCCGCCGACGATCGGGGCCTCGCCATGCTCTTCACCGGTGAGCGCCAGTTCCGCCACTGAGCGGGCACGTTCCAAAGGGGCGTGGCGGGGCGTACGGCCGCCAAGATCCGTACGCCCCACCACCGAGCGCGTGCGCGAAACCTAGCCCGCGGCACGAAGATGCGGTCCGCCCTCAGGTCGACGGCGATGATCTTAGCCGACCCTCCACCGCCGGGCACCTGGCGGGTCGATCGCCCGGGTGAGATCCATCTTCGGTTGCGATGGGGCGGCCTCGACGGTCGCTTGCCCCTGGTCAGCCCCGGCGTCGCTCTGCAGCGTCGACGGTGTTGCGGAGCAACATGGCGATCGTCGTCGGCCCGACGCCACCGAGACGGGGGGTGATCCACCCTGCCACGTCGGCGACGGACTCGTCGACGTCGGGGAGTAGCCGCCGCCCCTCCCAGGTGATTCCTCCGCTGATCACCACCGCTCCCGGCTTGACCATGTCTGGGGTGATGACGCTGGGCCGCCCGACCGCCCCGACCAGGATGTCGGCCGCCGTCGTGTAGCCGACCAGGTCGGGGACCCGGCTGTGGACGACGGTGACGGCGGCGTCGGCCCCGTCGCCACGGTTGCTGAGCAGCAGGGCGAGGGGACGGCCGAGCGTCGGCCCTCGACCGACCACGACCACATTGCGGCCGGCCACCGGGATCTCGTAGTGCCGGAGCATGGCCTGGATGCCGGCTGGGGTACACGGCACCGGCGCTTCCTGTTGCAGCACCAGCTTGCCGAGGCTGGTCGGATGGAGACCGTCGGCGTCCTTGGTGGGGTCGATGGCGCCGAGCGCCTCGTTGAAGTCGAATCCATCGGGTACCGGGTGCTGGATCAGGTAGGCGTCGACCGCATCGTCGTCGTTGAAGGCGTGGACCGCATCGAGCAGATCGGCCTGGGTCGCGGCGGCCGGGATCTCCACGTTGAACGAGGCCAGGCCGAGGGCTTCGCACGCCTCGTGCTTTCGGCGCACGTAGGAGGCGCTGGCCGCATCGTCGCCGACGAGGATCGTTCCCAGCCCGGGGGTGATCCCGGCCGTCCGCAACGCCGACACCCGCTGGCCGACGACGGCCAGCACCCGATCGGCCACCGGTTGGCCGGCGAGGAGTTGTGCGGCCACGGCGTACCTCCGTCGGTCCGTTCGTCTTCGGGTCCGTGGCGATCGTAGCCCCCTCCCGATGTCACACCCCCTGCGTAGGGTCGTGCCCAGCGATGCAACGCCACATCCGCTTCCCCCGTATCGAACCTCAACTCCGCCGAAAGGATCGAGAAGCGACGATGGTGAACGTATTGGTAGCAACGGGCGATGGTCAGGGCCGTCGCCATGACGACTATGCCTGGGCAGTCGACGGTGAGCTGGTGTACGTCCCGCTCGGCGGGTGCGGGTGCCCCGGCTGCGGCTGCAGTCGAGGCTTCGTGGGGCTGGCCAGCGGTCGGGCGACCACGACGGCCCTGGTGGTCGAGCGGTTCGATCTCGATCTGGCCGAGGTCCGTCGAGCCCTCGCCGACAGCCTCGATCGCCAAGGCGTCGTGGCTCGAGCGTCGCCCGAGGAGCGCGATGCGTTGTTCGGTCCGCTGTTCCAGCGGCTCGTCGTCTCGGCCTCGCACTTCCCGGCTGGATCGGTTCTCGAGCGCGACGGTCACGTCGTCCGCCGACGGGCTCGGACGCCCCCGCTGCTCGTCCCCGAGATGGGCTGATCGGCGGCCGGCCGGCCGGCCGGCTCGCTGGCTCGCTGGCTCAGCCGGTCGTCAGGCCGAGGAACTCGGCTGCTCGATCAACCCGCCTGGTCACCGAGTCTCGATACTGGTCGAGGTCGAGCTCCTCGTCCTGGGAGCCCTGCTGACCGTTCAGGTATCGGGCGTAGACCCCCTCGCCGATGCAGGCCAGCCGCCACGAGGCGAAGGCTCGGTAGTAGTCGACGAGCCCGAGGTCGATCTGCATCTCCTCGGCGTATCGGCCGGCCAGCTCCTCGGTGGTGAGGAAGCCGTCGAGGCTGGTCGTCTCGTTGTCGCCGCCGACGTCGGGCTCGTTCGGGTCGTGCCAGTAGCCCATCAGGCCGGCGAGGTCGGCCAACGGGTCGCCGAGGGTGCACAGCTCCCAGTCCAGCACGCCGGCCACCGAGCCATCCGATGCCATCATGCAGTTCGACAGTCGATAGTCGCCGTGGGCGATCGTCGTCCGGGCCTGCTCGGGAAGGCGGGCCGCCAGCGTGTCGCGGACGTCGTCGATCAGCGGCAGCTCCCGGGTCTTCGACTGCTCCCACTGCCCCGACCAGCGCTTGATCTGGCGCTCGACGTAGCCGCTCCGCTTGGCCAGGTCGCCCAGCCCCACGGCGTCGATATCGACCCGGTGGAGCGAGCACAGCGTGTCGATCAACTCGGTCGACATCGCCCGCCTCACGTCGGGGCTGAACTGGCGCCCGATGTCGATGTCGCGAACGACGACACCGTCGAGGAAGTGCATCACGTAGAAGTCGCGGTCGTTGACCGATGGGTCCTGACAGAGCCCGACCATGCGAGGGACCGGAACCGGCGACGGGTCCAGTGCCGACATCAGCCGGTGTTCGCGGGCCATGTCGTGGGCGCTCGGCAGGAGCTTGCCCAGGGGCGGCCGACGGAGCACGAACCGTCGCCCCCCACGGTCGGCGATGGTGAAGGTCATGTTCGACCGACCACCGGCGATCAGGTCGAACGACAGCGGCGGCTCGATCTCGACCCGCTCCCGAAGCCAGGCCGTCACCTTCGCGACGTCGATCCCTTCGACCTCGGGCCCGTTGATCCCGTCCTGATTGGCTGCATCGCTCATCGGCGACATCTTGGCATCAGCGCGGCCCATCGAGCGAGGGCCACGGCCGTGGCGGGCTCAGTTGCCGGTGAGGAAGGCCGCCGCCACCATCGTGAGGATGCCGACGGTGATGACCGACACCAGCAACAGCACGTAGAACTCCGTCCGCGCCTGGGACGCCGCCGCCTTGCTCCGATCGGCCTCCGCGGTCTCGGCGATGGAGGGCGAGGGTTGGGTCTCGACCCGTTGGGCGATGGCCCCGGCCTCGTCGGCCGACGGCGACGGACTCGCCACGGCCGGGTCGGCGGTGAGATCGATGAGCGGCTCATCACCGACCAGTTCCACCACCGGCTCGACGCCGAGGATGTCGTCGATCGGAGGCGGGACCGGGTCGAGGTTGGATGGCGTCACCCGCTGCGGGGTCGAGGGGTCGTCGGACTGGCTGACGCACCGCCGCAGCTCGGTCACGAACGCCGCCGCATCGCTCGGCCGGTCGGCCAGGTCGGGAGCCATCGACCACTCGATCAGCTCGACCAGAGCCGGCGGTGGCGTCGGGACACCCCGCCCCGGGGTCGGGACACCCGACGCCGGCATCGGCTGCTCGTCGCCGATCGCCGGCGTCGGCTCCGGTAGCAGTCCGGCCGCCGGGTCTCGGCCGGTGACCAGCCCGAACAGGGTGGCGCCGAGGCCGTAGACGTCGTTGCGAGGGTCGGCCGGGCCGGTCTCGGCCGTCTCCGGCGCCCGGTAGCCGCTCGCTTCCACGAGCGTCGCCCCGGTGCTGACGTCACCGATGGGCAGGCACATCCCGAAGTCGGCCACGCGGGGGAGGAGGAAATCGGTCAGCAGGATGTTGCCCGGCTTCAGGTTCCGGTGGACCAGCTTGCGGCTGTGGACCTCGGCCAACGTGACCGCCACCGGATCGAGGAGGAACGTCGCCTCGCGCCATCCGAGCGGGCCGTAGCGGGTCATCAGGTCGTCGAGCGAACCGCGCAGATAGAACGGCATGACGAGGTAGGGCTCATCGTCAGATGTGGTTCCGGTGTCGAACAAGGGAACGATCCCGGTGTGGCCCGACAGCTGACCGGTGATCGCCCGTTCCCGGTCGAACCGTTGACCGGTGTCGGAGCTCAGCTCGTCGTGCAGCACCTTTACCGCCACCCGGCGCTGGGTGGGGAGCTGGTAGGCCCGGAACAGGCTGGCCGATCGGCCCGAGTGGATCAGTTGGAGGTCGACGAGCGTGTCGATCGCCAGATCGCGAGCGATCTCGGCGGGGCTACGGCCGTCGGTCCCCCCGGAGAGCGCCTCTGGGCCTCTATTGGCAAGTTCGCTCACGCGTCTTCCCCTGTGTTGCCCCACCCAGAGCCTACCCTCCCGACCGGGTCGTCGAACCCCATCGTGGCGCTTCGGTTCGGCACCGGTCCCACCGGTCGGAGGTCGCCGCCGCTCGAGGGCGGTAGTCTCTGCCCGGTCCGCCTCGGCGGATGTCGCGAACCCTACAGTCGGCCCGGATCCAAACCGCAAAGGAGCGTGGGCGTGAGCACATCACCGGTACGAGTCACCGTGACGGGAGCAGCTGGCCAGATCGGGTACAGCCTCTTGTTCCGCATCGCCAGCGGCGAGATGCTGGGCCCGGACCAGCCGGTCATCCTCCAGATGCTCGAGATCACGCCGGCGCTGGGAGCGCTCGACGGCGTCGCCATGGAGCTGGACGACTGCGCCTTCCCGCTCCTCGCCGGCATGGTCAAGACCGATGACGCCGAGACGGCGTTCGCCGACGCCCAGTACGGCCTCCTGGTCGGGGCCATGCCCCGGAAGCAGGGGATGGAGCGGGCCGATCTCCTCGAGGCCAACGGTGGGATCTTCGGCCCCCAGGGCAAGGCGATCAACGACGCGGCCGCCCGTGACGTGAAGGTGCTCGTCGTCGGCAACCCGGCCAACACCAATGCCCTGATCGCCATGAGTGCCGCCCCCGACCTCGACCCGCGGCAGTTCAACGCCATGACCCGACTCGACCACAACCGGGCCCTCAGCCAGCTGTCGGCCAAGGTCGACCGACCGGTCACCGACATCACCAAGATGACGATCTGGGGCAACCACTCCACCACCCAGTATCCCGACCTGTTCCACTGCGAGGTCGGCGGCCAGAACGCAGCCGAGATGGTCGGCGACCAGGCGTGGCTGGAGAACGAGTTCATCCCCACCGTGGCCAAGCGAGGGGCGGCCATCATCGACGCTCGGGGAGCGTCGTCGGCGGCCTCGGCGGCCAACGCGGCGATCGATCACATGCGGGACTGGGCCCTCGGCACCCCGAGCGGCGACTGGGTGTCGATGTCGGTCCCGTCCGACGGCTCGTACGACGTACCCGAGGGGATCATCTCCAGCTTTCCCTGCACCACGTCGAATGGCGAGTACCAGATCGTGCAGGGGCTCGACATCGATGACTTCAGCCGGACCAAGATCGATGCGTCGGCCGCCGAGCTTGCCGAGGAACGAGACACGGTCAAGGGCCTCGGCCTGATCTGACCATGAACGGTGACGTCGCCCGTCGATCGGACCCGGTGCCCCGGGGGAGGCGACGGCCATAGCCGTCGTGCTCCTGGTGTACGACGGGGTGGCGGCCGACGAGGCCGGGATCATCGTCGACGTCCTGGCCGGGGCCGGGATCACGGTCACGATCGCCAGCGTCACCACGGTGGCGCCCACCGCCTATCGGGGTCGGGTCGTGCCGACCCGCCGGGCCCAGGATCTGGCCGACTGTGATGCCTTGGTCATCCCGGGCGGTATGGGCGTCCGGCGGGCGGCGGCCAACCCGGAGCTTCGGGCGGCGATCGCCCGGCTGGCGGCCGACGCCACCTGGCTCGCCGCCACGTCGACCGGCTCGGTCCTGCTCGGGGCCGCCGGCGTGATCGGCGGCGCCCGGGCCACCACCCACTGGTTGGCCGGCGAGCTCCTCGAAGACCACGGCATCGAGTTGGTGAACGAGGGGTTCGTCGAGCACGGCCGCTTGCTGACCGCGGCCGGCGCGGTGTCGGCCGCGACCCTGGCGTTCCGACTGGTCGGGGCCGTCGCCGGCGTTGCGGCCGAGACCGAGGCCCGAGCTCGGTTCCAGCCTCGCGACGCCGTCGACCCCCGGTACCGGACCAAGCGTCGGCACCGATGGCGACGACCGGGCCGGTCGGCTGCCGACGGTGCTCGGTCGACCCCCGGCGGTGGCCGGTCGGCTACCGATGGTGCTCGCTCGGGCCCCGACGAGAGCCGGCCGGAGGGCGGGACGCTCCGATCCCGGATCGGGAGCTTCCTCGGCCGACGGCGGCGGATCACCTCGATCTCCGATCGGATCGATCCCCACGGCTCGGCCGATGTCGTCGTCCTCGACCTGCCGCCGATCGACGATCCGCCGCCGGTCGACGGGTGAGAGCCCGCTCGACGGGTGAGAGCCCGGCCGGCGGGGCCAGCGGTTCCTGAGTCCGGCTACTTGAGGAACTTGCTCGTCGTGTTGTCGGCCAACAGCTTGCCCTTCGTCTGGCGGGCCGGGCAGTAGTAGACCGTGTACCGGCGGTAGGTGACCGACCGGATCGTGTCGTCGCAGTCGACGCACGGTTCCCCGTCCCGGTTGTGGGCCTTCGACGGTCGGTCGACGCTCTTGCCGATGTCGTCGAGGGTCCGCTCGTGGTCGGTGGCCCGAGCCAGAACCTCGCCGAGCGCCTGGTGAAGGCGGTCGATCTCGTCGTCGGTCAGCTTGGCGGCGGTGGCAAACGGCGAGAGCTCGGCCTCGTAGCAGATCTCGTTGGCCAGCATCCGACCCAACCCGGCGATCACCTTCTGGTCCCGGAGGAGGCCGTGGAGCCGCTTCGAATGGGGTCGCAGCAACTCGGCCAGACCATCCCGGTCGAGCTGGTCGGCCTCCGGTCCGAGACCGGTCAGGGGGTCGTGGCCGATCGGCTCGCCGGCCACCGCCCACACGCCGGCCTTCCGCTCCGTGCCGGCCTCGGTCAGCGTCCAGGCCTCGGTCTCCCCCGACGCAGCGCCATCGAACACCCATCGGGCGAGGCCGCCCTTCGGTTTCCGAGGTCGCTTGGCGTCGAAGCGGAGCCGGCCCCCCTGCATCAGGTGGACGACGTGGGTCAGGTCGTTGTCGAACCGAAACAGAAGGTACTTTGCCCGCCGCTCGACGGCGGTCAGGCGGTGGCCGACCGCAGCGTCGGCCGGGGGATCGAACGTCTTGAGCGCCGCGAAGTTCAGCAGCTCGAACCCGGCCAGGGTGGCACCGGCCAGGGCGGCCGTCATCCGTTCGGCATGGGCCTGGACCTCGGGCATCTCCGGCATGAAGCCACGGTAGCTCTCCGCTTCCACCCTTCGCCCACCGCTGGAATCGGCGCTCACCCCGCCGGGCGGGGCCCGAGCTCAGAACGCGGTTCGGTGGCGGAGATCGGCCAGACGGTCGTCGACCATGGCCAGCGCAGCTTGGTGACCGAGCAGGGTCGTGGCGTCGCCGGACAGGGTCAGCTGACCGTCGAGGAACGCCCGCTGGGCGCTGGTCGTCCCCTCGGCGATGGCCACCGCCAGCCGGTAGTCGAGCCGGAGGACGACCGACGTCCCACCCAGCCCACGGGCCACGCCGACTCGGTCGGGACCGAGGACGAGCTGATGCTCGGACGTGCCGTCCGGCCCGTTGCCGACCTGGAACCCGACCCGAACCTCGGTCGCCAGCGGTTCGAGCCCGGCGAGGGCGGCGTCGGCGGCGTCGACCCACCGATCGCTCAGGTAGGGGAGCGGTTCGGGCGGCGACGCCGCCGGGGGTTCGGTGGTCATCGCATCGCCTCCTCGAGCGACCGGCGCAACTCACCACGCCGGTCGAGCTCGGCCTGCATCGGGCCGAGGACGAGCTCGTCGGCCACGTCGTCGATCGCCTCCCGGGCCCGGCGGCGGACCCAGCGAGCCCGGCGGGCGGCTCCCACCGCGGCCATCCGGCGGGCGATGAACGCCAGCAGCAGACCGAGGACCACGCCGCCGATGAGGAGGCCGGTCGGTATGGGGATGCCCCGCCATGATGGCGTGGGGACCTCCGGGAGTCGCAGGTAGGCGCCGAGGGCCAACAGCGACAGCCACCCCAGGCCCACGACGACCGCCGCCGCCAGGGCCAGCTGGACGGCGTTGGCCATCGACCACCACCACGGCCGGCCGCTGTCGATCCCCCGGACCGCGCCGGTGGCGGCGACTTCGATCCGGTCGGTCAGCACGTCGTTGTCGGGGGTGGCCGCCCGCCGCACGAGCGCGGGCCACGGATCGGGCATGGCCGACGTCACGCGGTGGACGGTCGCCTGGACCGCAGCCTCGGTCCTGGTCCGCTGCACCCCCGAGGGTGCCGGGAGCGTCGCCCGTCCCCCCGAGCCCTTCCCCAGGTGGAGGCGGCGCAGGGGGTGAGGGCGGAGCGAGCGGAGCCACCGGGTGAAGGGCCAGCCGGTGCGGACCACCGCGTCGCGGCGGTGGCCGGCCGCCACGGCATCGCAGAGGGCGTCGAGCCCGGCGGCATCGACGAAGGCGGTCGACAGCTCGGTCCGGGCCTCCGAGGGGACGCTCGTGACCCCATCGTCGGGGCCCAGGTCGGTGAGCAGGTCCGACGCGGTGGCTCGGATGTCGGCCCGGAGGCGGGCCACCATCGCCTCCCGATCCTCCACGGTCCGGGTCAGGACCGCCCGGAGCTCGTCGATCCCGTCGCCGGTCGTGGTCGAGGTGGCCACGACCGGGGGCCCCTGGATCCCATCGGCGGCGAGGAGCCGGGCGAGGTCGAGCCGGCACTCGTCGAGCTCGGCGGCGGTCAGCTGATCGGCCTTGTTCAGGACCATGGCCATGACCGCGCCGTGCTCGTCGAGGCTCTGGAGATAGGTGTGCATCGCCTTGTCGCCGTACTTCTCGGGGTCGGTGACCCAGACGAGGAGGTCGGCGTGCTCGGCGATGCGCTCCATCTCGGCCCGGTTGGCGGCCTCGATCGAGTCGTGATCGGGGACGTCGAGCAGGACGAGGCCATCGAGGTCGGACCGAGCATCGGGTTCGACCCGGGAGCCGACCTGGTGGCGATTGGGGATCTCCAGCCAGTCGAGGAGCGCCGTCGGGTCGTCGGGCCCCCAGGAACAGGCCAGGGTGCTCGACGTCGTCGGCCGGCGGATGCCGGTGGTGGCCACGTCCGACCCGACGATCGCGTTGGTCAACGATGACTTCCCCCCGCCGGTCGCCCCCAGGAACGCCACCAGGGTGTGGGTCGTCCCGTGACCCAGGCGCCGCTCGACCTTGTCGGCCACGTACCGCCCGGTGGCCACCGACTCCTCGGGGAGCCGGTCGGTGGCGAGGTCGAGGCCCCGCACGAGCGAACCGAGCTGGTCGCCGATGTCCGAAGTCCGGGTCCGGGTCCGGCTTCGGATCATCGGACCTCCTCGAACGACGCCAGGGCCGAGCGGAGGGCGTCGACGGTCTCCGGCGGGCTCACCACCGTCCACAACCGGGCCCGGAACCGGTTGGCATCGGTCTCCAGCAGGGCCTCGGCCCGCTCGAGGAGCGACCGGCGGGCGTCGGCCGCCAGCTCGCGAACCGCCTGCTCACCGAAGATCGCGGTCAGGAGCGTCTGCGACACCCCGGCGGTTCCCGCTCCGATGGCCAGCTCGCCACCGGTCAGGCCGCCGGTCTGGGCGAAGAGCACGATCATGAGCGCCACGCCGATGCTGTTCACGCCGAGGGCCAGCACCCGGGCGGTCGTCCGCTTGCCGGCGCCCCGCTCCCGCACCAGGTCGAGGATGCCGTCCTGCCAGGCCCGGATCTCGGCCGAGACCGCGGCCCGGAGCTCATCGGAGCTCCGGTCGAGCGATCGGTCGGAGCCCAGCGCCTGCCGGCCACCGGGCAGGTTCCTCCAGTTCGTGGCGGCGAGGAGAGCGGCCCGATCGGCATGGTCGACGATCAGCCGCTCGAGGGTGGACGTGATCTCGCCCTGGACCTCGGCCGTGGCGCCGGTCCGCCCCCGGACGAAGGAGGTGAGGCGATCCCGGATCCGGCTGATCCGGGACTGGACGACCCTCATCAGCTCGGCGGTTCCGATCAGCTCCTGCCACCGGTCGAGCACCTCGTCGCGAAGGAGGTTGCCGCTGGCGATGTCGGCCCCGAGGTCGGCCCGGGCCGCGGCATAGGTCTCCTCCAGCGACTGTCGGAGCTCGTCGGCCGCACCCTGTTGCTCGTCGGCCGCCGTCGCCACCTCGGTGACCCGGTCGCCGATGCTGGCCATCGCACCGTCCAGGGTGCGGGACACCACGGTCGCCCGCTGCTCGGCGTCGGCCGCCAGCCCGTCGAGCATCGCCCGCAGCTCGGCGATGGCCTCGGTGGGGAGACGACCGTCGATCAGCTCGGTCGCCTCGATCGGATAGATGGGCACCTCGGCGTGGCCGGCGTCGGCCAGCATGGTGCCGAAGTGGGCCACGATCTCGCCGCTGGCGCCGGTCGGGATCCGATTGATCACCACCGCCAGCGCCGTGCCCCGGTCGCGGGCCTGGTCGAGGAACTCCCAGGGCACCGCGTCGGCATAGCGGACGGCGGTCGTGGCGAACAGCCAGAGATCGGCCGCCGCCAGGAGCTGGGTGGCGAGGGCTCGATTGGCGTCCTCGACCGAGTCGATGTCCGGGGCGTCGATCAACGCCAGGCCGGGAGCCATCGACGGGGTCGGAACGAGGTGCAACACCGAACCGGTGACCGGAGGGCCCCCGGTGTCATCGGTCGTGACCCGGGGCAGGTCGGGGAGCACATCGCCCCCGGCGAACCACCCGAGGTCGTCGGGGTGGGCGACGAGCACCGGCGCTCGGGTCGTGGGGCGGAGCACGCCAGCCGGGGACACGTCGGCGCCGACCAGCGTGTTGGTGATCGTCGACTTCCCCGAGCCGGTCGAGCCGCCGATGACGGTGAGCAACGGTGCGTCGAGCCGCCGGAGCCGGGGAATGAGATAGTCGCCGATCTGCCCGGCGAGCTCGTCCCGAGTCGCTCGAGCCGCTCGGGACCGATCGAGGTCGAGCTGGAGGCCGGTGTCGGCGAGGGCGCCGGCCAGTCGATCGAGGGCCGGCACAAGGTCGCTCACTCGTTGCTCGCCCATCGGGGGTCCAATCTAGGGAAGGGGCGGCGGCGGGCCACCCCGCCGGCCCCGACACCGGTGTCGGGAGGTGTCGTGCGCTGAATTGTGGACCTCGGTATACTTGCGCATAGTGTCAGTCGGCCAACGCTGAACGGTGCTCCGGCGCCTGTCACCGTGGGTTGAGGTGCACACTTGGACGTGCTGGTAAGTGGTAGTGCCCGGCGGCAAGGCGGAGCGGCCAGGGCGGATTACAGTGTAAGGTCTGGCCGGTCCGGCAGGGAGCGGCAGGATCAGCGGAGCGCCGAGCCCCCTCGTCGCAGGCGCTCCGAGTTTCGCAGGTCGGCGGGGGGTCCAGTCGCCCGGGTCCCCCGTCGGCTTGCACCTTCTCCGGCCGAGCCAAGGCCCCGGGAGGGTTCGACCATGGCCGGAGCCGAGCAAGCCGACCTCGATCGTCGGCGACCGATCCCCCCAAACGGGCCATGGCATGAGGAGCACCGGATCGTCGCCCTCCTCGCCAGCGCCGAAGGCCCCCTCCGGGTCGCTTTCCAGATCGGCTACCACCGCCTGGCGGCCGAGCGTCCGGAGGCGGTGTTCGTCGCGGCGATCCTCGGATGGGGCGCGAGGCCGGTAGCGATCGCCGCCCCCGACCTCGACGTCCCGGCCCGGGGGTGGGAGGTCCGGGGCCCCGGGATCTGGGCCGATCACATCAGCGAGACCACGGCCGTCCACTGGAGCTACGGGCTCGAGGCCTTCGGCGTCGCCATCGACGATCCCGTCGAGCTGCTGGACCGAGGATTCGGTGACCGGGTCGCCCTCGGGTGGGAGCTGGACTTCGAGTCGAGCGCCGACGTTCCGGCCGGTGGCGGCGAGCCTGCCGCCGGGCGCTGGTGGTCCGGGGAGCTGCACGGCCTGGTGCTGATCGGCCGAGACCGGATCGAGGTGGCCGGCCCGGCCCTCCGGTCCCATCGATGGGGCGAGGGGGCACACCCGTCGTCGACCGCCGGGCGAGCCGGTGACGAGGGGTCCGTGGCGTTGCCGACCCCGGACGGGGTGTGGTGGATCCCGAGCCTCACCGGTGACCGGGCGAGCGCCTGATCGACAGCCTGCGAGACGTCGGCCCGCCGGCTCGACGGTGACCGCATCACCGGTCGGGTGGGCCCGACGGTTGTGGGGAGGAGCCGATCGGGGACCCGTGGCGCCGTCCTCAGTATGCGATCGGACCGGTCTCTGTGGAAAACTCCGGCCATGGCCGAGACACCGACCGATCGAGCAGCCGACGAGCGGGCCGAGCAGACCGCACCAGGGTCCCGGCGCCGCCGACCGGAGCGGCCCCAGTCGTACTACGACGACATCAAGGCCCGCTTCGCCGCCGAGCGCGACACGCGACTCGGCTACCGCCCGCCGGGGACCGAGCAGTACGTCGAGGCGGCCGGCGAGCTCGCCGAGTACGAGATCGACCCGTTCGTCGCCGACGTGGAAGACCGGGAGCCGATCACCGATACCGTCGAGGTGCTGCTGATCGGCGGAGGGTTCTCCGCCCTGCTGACCTCGGCCAAGCTCCGGGAGCTCGGGGTCGAGAGCATCCGGATCGTCGAGCGGGGCGGCGACGTCGGCGGGACCTGGTACTGGAACCGCTACCCCGGGGTGGCGTGCGACGTCGTCGCCTACGACTACCTCCCCCTCCTCGACGAGACCGGCTACGTCCCATCCCGCCACTACGCCCAGGGGCCGGAGATCTTCGAGTACTGCCGCTCGATCGCCCAGCGCTACGACCTCTACGACCTGGCGGTGTTCCAGACGACGGTCACGTCGACCACGTGGGATCCCGAAGCCGAGCTGTGGCGGGTCCGGACCGACCGGGGCGACGATATGCGGGCCCAGTTCGTCGTCTGCGCCAACGGGACCCTCGCCAAGCCGAAGCTGGCCCGGATCGAGGGGATGACCGACTTCGAGGGTCACTCGTTCCACACGTCCCGGTGGGACTACGACTACACCGGGCCGAACCTCGAGAACCTGGCCGACAAGCGGGTGGCCATCATCGGAACCGGTGCCTCGGCGGTCCAGATCATCCCCGAGCTGGGCGAGAAGGCGGCCGAGCTGTACGTGTTCCAGCGCACGCCGTCGTCGATCGACATCCGCGACGACTGGGAGACCGACCCCGAGTGGGCGGCCGGCCTGAAGCCCGGCTGGCAGGCCAAGCGGCGGGCCAAGGCCCTCGACCGGATGGGTCGAGGCGGCTTCCTCTACGGCGGCTCGACGTTCGAGGGCCTGTCACGCGAGGAGAAGATCCGTCGCCAGGAGAACGCCAACATCGACGCCATGATGCGGATCCACCGTCGGATCGACGAGGTCGTCGAGGACCCCGAGACCGCGGAGGCGCTGAAGCCCTGGTACATGTTGATGTGCAAGCGGCCGTGCTTCCACAACGACTACCTGCCGACCTTCAACCGGCCCAACGTCCACCTCGTCGACACCAAGGGCAAGGGCGTCACCTTGATCGACCGGAAGGGGCCGACCTTCGACGGGACGGTCTACGAGGTCGACCTCCTGATCTACGCAACGGGCTTCGAAGTGCAGCAGACCGGGATCTACAACGAGATCGTCGGTGAGGGCGGTCTCGATCTGGCGACCAAGTACGCCGAGGGGATCCAGACGCTGTTCGGCATCCACAGCCACGGGTTCCCGAACCTGTTCATCATGGGTGGCTATCAGGCCCCGTTCCAGTTCAACCTGACCGACATGCTGCTCACCCAGGGGGAGCACATCGCGGCCTGCATCGACCACGTCCGGTCGAACGGGCTCCACTCGATCGACCCGACCGCGGAGGCCGAGCGGTGGTGGGTCGACCAGGTCATCGAGCATCGGGGTAAGACGAGCCGCAACAAGGAGTGCACCCCCGGCTACTACAACTTCGAAGGTCAGTTCAATCGACGTCAGGACGGCAACTACAACGGCGGCATCCTCACCTACGTCGAGCACATGGCCGACGTCCGGGAGCACCGCATGGCCGAGACGTTCGTCTTCACCAGCCGGTAGTCGACGGTCCCTGCGTCACACCCCACACGACAGCTCACCGACCACGGTCGTCCCGGCCGCAGCCCCGACCTCGATGACGGTCAGGGTGGCGGAGCGGATCGACGACTCGATGCTCGACGGCTCCGGTTCGCCGAGGTCGGTAAGCGAGAGCGCCCACCGCTCATCGGTGTAGTCCGTGACCGCGCCACCGTCGATGTCGGTCGCCTCCGAGCTGGCGCCGAGTGTCGTCGGGACCCCGTCGATCACCGCGTAGGCGCCGTCGTAGCCGGCGAAGAAGAGGCTCTGCTGGGCTCCGGGCTCGGCGAACCAACAGCCGATCGCTTCGAAGCCGGCCGCGTTCGCGTCCTGGGAGTCGAACGGCGTCAGCGTCGGCCCTTCGTCGCCGATCGAGGCCGATTGGTCCCCCGCTCCCTCGTCGGCGCCGCAGGCGACGGCGAGGAGGAACGTCACCGCCACCACGGCCGCTCGGCTCCGGCCCGACGAGCGATGGCGATCGGTCGGGAACACGGCGGCCGGCCGATCCCGGGCGGGGGAGCGGGGGGAACGGGCGGGGGTCGACATCGGGGCCTCCACGGTGGCGGGTCGGTGGATGGGCAGTGTGAATCTGTCTACCCGGCCCGGCCGGCGTCGCCCCGCAGGGGACGGTCCATCCGGCTGCGGGCGTGACGTCGAGCGGTCATGCTGGTGTGATGCAGAACCTGGCAGAGACCGCCCCTCCGTTCGTCGAGATGGCCCATCGGATCGTCTGGTGCACCGTCGCCACGGTCGACGACCACGGTCGCCCCCGGTCACGGGTGCTCCATCCGCTGTGGCAGTGGGACGGCGAACAGCTCACGGGGGTCATCGCCACCGGGCCGACCCCGGTCAAACGAGCCAACCTCGAGGCCAGCCCGTTCGTCTCGTGCACCTACTGGTCGCCCGATCAGGACGTCGCCACCGCCGAATGCCGGGCCACGTGGAGCTTCGACGACGACCGCTGTGTCGAGGTGTGGGAAGCGTTCAAGGCCGCTCCGGAACCGGTGGGCTACGACCCGGCCATCATCCCTCCGTGGAGTGACGGTCCGACCAGCGACGCCTTCGCCGTGCTGGAGCTGGAACCATGGCGGCTCCGGGTCTTCCCCGGCTCGGTTCTGCTCGGCCAGGGGGGCGAGGTGCTCAACTGGCGGGCCGGCTGACACTACGATGACCGAGGTGACGTCGGTTTCGGTGGCCGTGATCGGCCGGGGGATGATCGGCTCGGCGGCGGCCCGGCACCTCGCCGAGGGTGGCATCGAGTGCGCGGTGGTCGGTCCGAGCGAGGTCGCCGACCCGGCGACAAGCGACGGTCCCTTCTCGAGCCACGCCGACGAGGGGCGGGTGACCCGCGTCGGGGGCCGCACCATGCTCTGGTCCCAGTTGGCGGCGCGGTCCATCGGCCGCTACCGCGACATCGCCACCCGTTCGGGCATCGACTTCCACACCCCGGCCGGGCTGATCGTGTCCATGCCGTCGATCGACGACTGGCTCGACAGCGGTCTGGTCCACGGATCGGACATCCGGCGCATCGCCCCCGACGTCGTCCGTTCCCGGACCGGCATCGCCATCACCAACGGGCACCCCGTCGCCTACGAAGGGCCGCCGGCCGGCCACATCAACCCTCGACGTCTCGTCGCCGCCCAGACCGAGCTGGCCAAGGCCGCCGGTGCGGTCGTGATCGAGGGCGCGGTCGCCACGATCGCCGACGACGGCCCGGCCTTCGAGCTCACCGGCAGCTGGGGTTCGATACGAGCCGATCGGGTCCTGCTCGCCACCGGAGCGTTCGGGAGTCACCTCCTCGACGGGGCCCTGGCCCTCGAACGGCGGCTGCGGACCGTGGTGATGGCCGAGCTGGCCGGGCCGGTCGCCGTGCCGAGCCTCATCCTGGCCGACCCACCCGACGGCCTGCTCGACGAGATCTACTGGGTGCCGCCGGTGACGTACCCCGACGGAGCGGTCCGGCTGAAGATCGGCGGCTCTCGCCGGGCGACGACCGTGGCCGACGATCTGGCCGATCTCGTCGACCACTTCCGGAGCGACGGTGACCCCGTCGAGGTCGACGCCCTGACGGCGACGCTTCGCAGCCTGCTGCCCGGGGTCGAGATCGCCTCGGTGGCCACCAAGCCCTGCGTCGTGACCGCCACCCCGACCGGTCATCCCTTCATCGGCTACGTCGACGATCGGGTGGCCGTGGCGCTCGGAGGCAACGGCGCCGCGGCCAAGTCGTCCGATGAGCTGGGCCGGCTGGCGGCCACCCTCTTCACCGACGACGGGTGGGACGACTCGCTCGATCTCGCCGCCTTCGCTCCCCAGCTGGCCTGATCGGGCGGGCCCTGCGGCCGCGCCGGCACCACCCATCGGAACGACGATGATCTGAGTCCGAGGTCTCATCGGCGGCGCCATCCGGCCGACCGGTACCTCGATGGGACTCCGCACCGCCGCCCGCCGAGTCGGCCTGGTCGTCGCCACCGTGGTGATGGCGACCACCGCCGTCGCCCCCGCCACGATCGCCCCCGCCGGCGCCCAACAGGTCAGCGCCGTGAGCGCGACGTCGGCCAACGCCCGGTTCATCGTCGAGACCTACCAACGGTTCCTCGGTCGAGCGCCCGACTCGGCCGGTCTCGACCACCATCTCGCCGGTCTCGCCGCCGGGGGGGATCGGACCCGCCTCCGCTACCTGACCGGTCTCCTGCTCAGCGAGGAGGGGCGACGGCGCCAGGTCGCCTCGATCTACGACGAGTTGCTCGGTCGGCAGCCCGACGGCGCCGGCCTCGCCTACTGGGCCGATCACCTCGGGAGCCGGGGGCTGCACGACCTCCGGATCCTGATCGTCGCCAGCGACGAGTACCACGCCCGCTCGGGCGGTACCGATGATGCCTGGCTCGAGGCCGTCTACGCCGGGGCCCTCGGCCGGGCCGCCGACGCCGCCGGCAAGCAGTACTGGCTGGCCGAGCTGTCGCGGGGCGCTCCCCGGATCCTGGTGGCGGCCGGCATCCACCTCAGCGGTGAGGCCCTCGGCCACCGGGCCGCGACCCTGTTCGCCGAGGCCCTCGGTCGGACGCCGAGCGGGGCCGAGCGGGCCGCTGGCGCCGCGCTGATATCGGCCCGGGGCGAACGGGCCCTCCTCGCCGTGGTGTGGTCGTCCGACGAGTTGTACGAGCGGTACCTGGCCGAAGCGGGGGCCGGGTGACCGGCGCCGACGGCCTGTCGGGGATCGGAACGGTGGCCGCCCTGGCGTTGGCACTGGTCCTGGCCACGGCCGGCGCGCTCAAGGCCCGCGACCCTCGTGGCTCGAAGGCCGGCATGGCCCGGCTCGGGGTGCCCCTCCCGGCCGTCATGGCTCGGGTGGTGCCGATCGCCGAGCTGGCGACGGCGGCGATGCTGGTGGGCGCCCCCCGGATCGGAGCGATCGTCGCGGCCGGCCTCCTCGCCTCGTTCACCGTCGTCCTCGTTGCGGCGATCCGCAGCGGCCGTGACGTGTCGTGCGGCTGCTTCGGTTCGGCCAGCGAAGCTCCCGTGACCTGGGCCACGGTCGCTCGCAACGGCGCGCTCCTGGTGGTGGCGGCCATGGCCGCCACCACGTCGACGCCTCGGGTCCCCGACGTGCCCTCGGTCGTCGTCGCCACCACGACCATGACCTTGCTGGCCCTGGTCGTGGCCCTGGTCGGCCTCCGACTCGAGGCCGGCCGGCTGTGGTCGGTCGCCCTGGCGGGAGAGACGTCGGCCCGCTCGGGTCCCCGCCACCACTCGTCCCGCTCCCACTCCCGCTCCTCAAGGAGGAACCGCCCATGACCGGCTCGCTGTGGGTCGCCTCGTACCTGCTCCTGTGGGTGACCGTGGTCGCCCTGGGGGTGACGGTGGTCGCCCTGCTCCGCCAGATCGGCATCCTCCACACCCGGATCGCCCCGATGGGGATCCACTTCGCCGGCGAGGGCCCCGAGCTCGACCAACCGGCGCCTACGGTCGACGGCCTCGACTACCGCCGCTCAGCGGTGACGGTCATGGCCTTCACCAGCCCGACGTGCGAGATCTGCGCCTCGCTCCGCCCCGTTCTCGATCGGGTCGCTCGAAGCTACCGCGAGGTCACGCTGCGAACGGTCGACAACGACGCCGAACCCGAGCTGTTCGCGCCGTTCCGGGTGCGCTCGACGCCGTACCTGGTGGCGATCGACGGCGAGGGGATCGTGCGGAGCCGGGGCGTGGCCAACACCGGGGATCAGGTCGAGGAGATGCTGGCCGAGGTCCTGGCCAACCTCGATGACGACGCGAGCGGGGCGAGCCCGGTGGCCGCCGAGCCCGAGGTCGTCCTCCCATGACGGCGTCGGCGAGTACGGGCCGATCGCTCGACGGTGCGGTCGAGTACCTGGGCCGGTGGGCGGCCCGCCGCACGACCCGACGGTCGTTTCTCCACCGGCTCGGTCAGCTGGCGGTGTTCGTGGCCGCCGGCCCGACCATCGCATCGTTGTTGATCCGCGAGGCCGAGGCCCGGGTCTGTGGCCAGAGCGGGGTCACCCCCAAGTGCGACACCTTCGACTGCGTCGGCCCCGGCGACGTGTGGGGCTGGTGCTGGTACGCCAGCGACGGCTGTTGCCGCAACGGCGGACTGAAGAAGATCTGCGACTGCTGCACGGTCAACTATCCGAACGTCCACGGCTACTGCCCGAGCGGAACCAACGTCCGGTGCATCGTCGAGAGCTGCGGGGCCGACCCCCGGGTCATGAACGTCCGGCTGACCCCGATCGCCTGGGAGGCCGGCAACGGCTACCACCACGGCGCCGTCCGAGCCGGTCACCTCCTCGCCAACCGGGCCGTCGTCGCCGCCCGAGACGACGCCTGGATGCAGTACCTGGCCGCACCGCTCGCCGGAGCGCTCGGCGTGCCGCTCATCGGGATCGGGCCATCCGGTCCCGACGGCGGCGACCTGACCCTGCTGGGCGACCTCGGGGTGACCGAGATCATGGTCGTCGGTCCCGTGGCCGGCCTGTCGGCGCTGACCGGAGCGGGCATGGCGGTCGACCAGGTGACCTCGGGGAGCGATCTGTCGCTCCTCAGCCAGCAGGTCGCCGATCGGATCATCGCCGTCAACGACATCAACCGGACGGTGACGGTCGAGACGACCGGCCTGTCGGCCGACGCCGCTCCCGCCGCGGCGGTGTTCGCTGCGCTCGGCGGGTTCCCCCTCGTCGTCACGTCCGCCGCAGCTCAGGCGGTCGGTCTTCCGACCTTCTACGTGGGACCGGAACCGGCCGACGTGGCCTTGACCAGCGACCGCACGACCGCCACCACGCTGGTGACGGTGGCCATCGAGCTGGCCGAGTACGCCTCGGCGCTGCCGACCGTCACCCCCGGACGTCTCGCCCTGGCCCCGGCCGGCAGCTCCGACGTGGTCGGGTTGGCCAACCTCGGGGTCCCCGTGGTGCTCCATCCCGATGCCGTGCTCGGCGTGGTCGAGGGCTGGATCCAGGAGTACTCGCTTCGGTACGGCGAGCTGCGGGAGGTCTACCACATGCAGGGTCCCGGGCGGTTGGCCACCAGCGAGTTCTGGAAGTTGCAGGCCGCCGTCAACGGGTTCCGGGTCGACCAGCTGACCGGGGTGGCCGGTGAGGGCCTCCCGGTCATCCGCCAGCCGATGGCCGAGCGCCCGCTGGGGATGGCCCGAGCCGACGGCGCCTTCGACTTCGGCAGCGTCGAGCCGCCGAGCTACTGGACCAGCCAGGGACACACGTTCCGCCGATGACCGCCGCCCTCGTCCTGCTGCTCGGCGTGGCCTCCCTCGCCGCCATCCACACCCTCTGGTCGCCCTGAGGGCTGTCGGTCGCCGAGACCGTCCTGCCCCCGGTTCGGGGGCGTACCAGAACCATCGTCGGGACCGTGCTCGTCGGCGCCGCCACCTCGTCGGGGGCTGCGGTCGGCCTGGTGGCGGCGATCGTCGCCGGCCCGATCGTCGCCGCCCTTCCCGCGGTCGCCGCCCACCCACCGTTGACCATCGCCGCCTGGGCGGTCGCCTTCGGGGTCGGCCTCGACGTGGTGGCGTTGGGCACCGGCCGGCTCCGTCCCTTGACCGGAGGCCGGCAGGTACCTCAGGAATGGACCCGGCTCCTGTCGCCGACGGTGGTGGCCGCGCTCTACGGCGCCCGCCTCGGCGTCGGGCCGCTCACGATCCTGTCGACCTGGACCTGGTGGTCGGTCACCGTCGCCGGGGCGCTCCTGGGACTCGGGCCGTCGGTGGCCGTCGGCGCCACGTTCGGTCTCGTCCGTATGGCGACCTCGACCGCCTGCTCGGTGGCGGTCGCCGGCACCGACGACGGCGCCCGCTGGTTTGGCCGGTTGCGATCGGCGCAGCGGCGCGGCTGGCTCGCCCTCAACGGGCTCGGCCTGGCCGTACTGCTCGCCACCACGGCCTGCTCATCGACCAGCCGGCCCGAGGCCGATGGCACCGACGACGCCGATGGCGGCGTCGTCGCGGCCGAGGCCCGAGCCGGCACCGACGAGCTCGAACCGCGTCACGATCGGGGTCGGGTCATCACCGACTCGGACCGCTCCGACCCGCCGAGCGAGCCCGACAACGCCGCCGATGCCGCCGACGCCGACGAGGCCGCCGGCGATGGTGGCGACGACTCGGCTACGGCCCCCGGGTCGGACGAGAGGTCCGCCGATGCCTTGATCACCGCCGTCGAACTGGAGGACGTCGTGCGAACACCTGAGGAGACCGCCCGATCGGGCACCGGTTCGGCCGGAGCCCTGGCCCTCGCCGGGCCGTCCGACCCTGCGCCATCGCCCCGGCCGGCATCGCTGGCCGCAGCGTTGATCGACGAGATCGACGGGTTCGCACCGATCGACGACCCCTCGGCCGACCGCTATCTCGATCTTCGCTCGGCGAGCGAGATCCAACCCGACCCCGAGACCGAGCTGGCGCTTCTGGAGACCAGGGGCTTCATCGGGGGCTGGACCCGAGCCTTTCGCAGTCCGGCCAATGACGTGGCGGTCGTGTCGGTGTACCACTTCGCCACCGCCGGTGAGGCCGAGTTCTACCTCGAGGACGGGCTGATCCAGATCGGCGGCTACGGCGGCACGTTCTTCGACATCGAGGGCCTCCCCGGCGTACGGGGGTTCGCCCAGACGGTGCCCGGCGACGACGGCGAGGAGCTGATCAGCCTCGGCGCCGCCTTCCAGATCGGACCACGGTGGTACCTGCTCTACCTCCTCGGCTCGCCCGAGACGGCGACGCCCGACGTCCTCGTTCCGGCCGTCGCCGCCCAGCTCGACCGAGCCCGCTGACGCTCATCCCGCTCGCCAGGCCGACCGGGCGGGTCGGCGCGGCCGTCGGCGGTGGTCGGTAGATTCGGGCCGATGGTCGATCCTGCGACGAGGGGCGATCGGCGGCCCCGAACGATCGGGCTGCTCGGCGGCATGAGCTGGGAGAGCTCGGTCCTCTATGAGCGGCTGCTGAACGAGGGCGTCCGCGCTCGGCTCGGCGGGACCCACTCGGCCGATCTGATCGTCCGGAGCTACGACTTCGCAGCCATCGAAGCCCTCCAGGAGGCCGGTGACTGGGACGGGGCGGGCGCACTGCTGGCCGCCGACGCCCGCCGGCTGGAAGCATCGGGGGCCGAGCTGGTGGCCCTGTGCACCAACACGATGCACGTGGTCGCCCCGGCCATCGAAGCGGCGATCGACGTGCCCTTCGTCCACCTGGCCGACACCACGGCGGCGGCGGTGGTCCGAGCTGGCCTCACCACCGTCGGCCTGCTCGGCACCCGCTACACCATGGAGCATGACTTCTACGTCGGCCGCCTGGAGCGGGCCGGTCTGGCGGTGGTGATCCCCGACGAGCCGGACCGGACCATGGTCCACGACGTGATCTACCGCGAGCTGGTCCAGGGCATCGTCACCGACCGATCGCAGCGGGCGTACCGGGCGGCCATCGGGCGGCTCATCGACCGTGGCGCCACCGGCATCATCGCCGGATGTACCGAGATCGAGTTGCTCATCGGCCCCGACGACCTCGACGTTCCCTACTTCCCGACCACCGCACTCCACGCCCAGGCACTGGTCGACGCCGCCCTCGCCGACGAGGCCGACGAACGGGCCGGGGGCGACGCCCCCTGACCCACCAACGTCTCGTTCGGGGCTACGCCCCCTGGCCGGCCAGCTTGCGGTTGTAGACCTTGGCCTTGATGTGGTCGCGGTTGAGGTAGGCGATGAAGTCCTGGGGGATCTCCTTGGGGCACGCCTCGGTGCACTCACCGTGGTTGGTGCAGGACCCGAAGAACATCTCCATCGTCTCCACCATCTCCTGCGAGCGGCGGAACCGCTCGGGCTGGCCCTGGGGGAGGGAGTTCAGGTGCCAGACCTTGGCCGCAGTGAAGAGCTGGGCCGCCGAGTTGGGGCAGGCCGCAACGCAGGCGCCACAGCCGATGCAGGCCGCAGCGTCCATCGCCGAGTCGGCGACCTCTTTGGGGATCGGCGTCTCGTTGGCGTCGGCTGCGGTCCCGGTCGGGGCCGTCACATAGCCGCCGGCCTGGATGATCCGATCGAGGGGTGACCGGTCGACCACCAGGTCCCGGATGACCGGGAACGCCGCGGCCCGCCACGGCTCGATGTCGATCGTGTCGCCGTCGGTGAACTTCCGCATGTGGAGCTGGCAGGTGGCGGTGCCCTTCTCCGGGCCGTGGGGCCGACCGTTGATCATGACCCCGCAGGTCCCGCAGATCCCCTCACGGCAGTCGTGGGGGAACTCGATCGGCGGCTCGCCACCGTCGATCAGCTGCTCGTTGACGACGTCGAGCATCTCGAGGAACGAGGCGTCGGTCGGGATGTCGTTGGCCTGATAGGTCACGAACCGACCGTCGTCGCCCGGACCGTCCTGACGCCAGATGTTCAGGGTGAGGTTGAGCGTCTCGGCCATTACTTGTAGCTCCTCTGGGTCAGCTCGACGACCTCGAAGGTCAGCGGTTCGGCGTGCTTGGTCTGGGCGGAGTCCGGGCCGTTCCAGGCCCACGCCGAGACGTTGAGGAAGTTCTCGTCGTCCCGGAGGGCCTCGTTCTCGTCGGTCTGGTGCTCCTCCCGGAAGTGGCCACCGCACGACTCCTCGCGATCGAGGGCGTCCCGGGCCATCAGTTCGGCCAGCTCGAAGAAGTCGGCCACACGGCCGGCCTTCTCCAACGAGCTGTTCAGGGTCTCGGTCCCGCCGAGGACCCGGACATCGGCCCAGAACTCCTCGGACAGCGCCTTGATCTCGACGATGGCCTTCTCCAGGCCGTTGGCGTTGCGGGCCATGCCGATGTAGTCCCACACCAGCTTGCCCAGCTCCCGGTGGAAGTAGTCGGGCGACTTGGTGCCCCCGATGGCCATGAACCGGTCGATCTGGTCCCGGACGCCCCGCTCGGTCTCGGCGAAGACCGGGTCGTCGGTCGGTACGAGGGCGTCGCCGAGCTTGGGAGCCAGGTAGTCGCCGATCGTGTAGGGGAGGACGAAGTACCCGTCGGCCAGGCCCTGCATCAGCGCCGACGCACCGAGGCGGTTGGCCCCGTGGTCGGAGAAGTTGGCCTCACCGGCGGAGTACAACCCGGGGATGCTGGTCATCAGGTTGTAGTCGACCCACAGGCCACCCATCGTGTAGTGGGTGGCGGGATAGATCCGCATCGGCGTGGAGTAGGGATCCTCGCCGGTGATCCGCTCGTACATCTGGAACAGGTTGCTGTACTTGGCCTCGATCGTGTCTCGGCCGTCCCGAGCGATCGCCTCGGCGAAGTCGAGGTACACCCCGTTCTTGAGGGGGCCGACACCCTGGCCCTGGTCGACGACCGTCTTGGCGTTGCGGGAGGCGACGTCGCGCGGCACGAGGTTGCCGAAGGCCGGATACTTCTCTTCGAGGAAGTAGTAGCGCTCGGCTTCGGCGATATCGCCGGCCACCCGGGTCTCGTCGGGGCTGCGGGGCACCCAGATGCGGCCGTCGTTGCGGAGCGACTCCGACATGAGGGTCAGCTTCGACTGGAACTCGTCCGAGGCCGGGATGCAGGTCGGGTGGATCTGGGTGTAGCAGGGGTTGGCGAAGTAGGCCCCCTTGCGGTGGGCCCGCCAGGCTGCGGTCACGTTGCAGGCCATGGCGTTGGTGCTCAGGTAGAACACGTTGCCGTAGCCGCCGGTGGCCAGGACCACGGCGTGGGCCGAGTGCGACGAGATCTCGCCGGTCCGGAGATCGCGGCAGACGATGCCGACCGCCTCGCCGTCCTTGAGGACGACCTCCAGCATCTCGGAGTAGGTGTGGAGGGTGACCTTGCCGACGTCGACCTGGCGCATCATCTGCTGGTAGGCGCCGAGCAGGAGCTGCTGGCCGGTCTGGCCCCGGGCGTAGAACGTCCGGCTGACCTGGGCTCCGCCGAAGGAGCGGTTGTCGAGGAGGCCACCGTACTCCCGGGCGAACGGGACACCCTGGGCCGCCATCTGGTCGATGATGTCGACCGAGACCTGGGCCAGGCGATGGACGTTGGCCTCCCGCGAGCGGTAGTCGCCGCCCTTCACGGTGTCGTAGAAGAGGCGGTGCACGCTGTCGCCGTCGTTGCGGTAGTTCTTGGCCGCGTTGATGCCGCCCTGGGCGGCGATGGAGTGGGCCCGCCGGGGCGAGTCGTGGAAGGTGAAGGCGTGGACCTCGTAGCCCAGCTCACCCAGCGTTGCGGCCGCCGAGGCACCGGCCAGACCGGTGCCCACGACGATGATCTTGAACTTCCGCTTGTTGGCCGGGTTGACGAGCTTGATGTCGAACTTGTGGTTGTCCCACTTGTCGGCCATGGGGCCGGCGGGGATCTTGGAGTCGGGCAGCATCAGTCACTCCTAGGACAGCAGGCTCGGGTCGTAGTCGATGACGCCGGTCAGGACGGCGATGGGGAAGCTGACGTTGCCAATCAGTATCACCGCTGCCAGCGCAGCGGCGAACCATCGCCGGAGCCAGTTGTAGCTCGGGTTGTTGATACCGAGGCTCTGGAACATCGAGTAGGCGCCGTGGAACACGTGAATGGAGAGCAGCACGTTGGCCACGATGTAGACGATGGCGACGACCGGGTTCGACAGGCTGCCGACGACGTTGGCCTGGACGTTCCCCTTCTCGAAGTCGTAGCCCGGGATCCAGCCCCAGGTCAGGTCGGCCAGGTGGAAGACGAGGTACAGCAGGACGACGATGCCGCTGTACCGCATGCTGCGGGAGGCGAAGTTGGCGGCCAACCAGTCGCGCTTGGACCGGTACGTCTTGTTGGCGGCCAGGTTCATCCGGCTCAGTGAGTACATGGCGTGGATGTGGAAGGCGAAGCCGAGGATCAGCACCGAGCGGACGATCCACAGGAACACCGTGCGGGGCAACAGCGGGACCAGCAGTTCCCGGAGGTACTCGCCGTAGATGTTGGCGTCGTAGTCGAGCTCGCCGTTGTGATCGACGACCCCGAGGTAGAGCTTCAGGTTGCCGGCCAGGTGGGAGACGACGAAGCCGAGGAGGATGATTCCGGTGACCGCCATCACCCACTTCTTGCCGACCGCGGTCTGGTACAGATTGAGGGGGAACGGGAGCTCGCGGGAGCGGGCCCGCAGGGGTCGCTCCGCACTGAGCTCGGGGCGCGCTCCTTGCCCCATCGTTGGTGCGGCCATCGGCTTACCTCCCGCCCCGGATCGGGCTGGTCGAACTGGACGAACTCGCCTGCGGACCATAGCCGCCGGTCAGGTGGTCTCCCTAACCATCGTCACGTAGCTGTCATTGGCGTTCCGGCCGCTGGGAAGTGGACGGAAGTCCCCACTCCGTCGGCCGGTCGCAGCCGGTGCTGAGCATCCCGCCGAGGACCCGCTCGATCGTGGTCAGGACCGCCTGGTCATCGGCGATTCCTCCACCGCCTCCGACGGTGGGATGACGACCGTCTGGTAGCGGTTGGTCGCCACCCGCTCGGGGGCGTCGAGCTCCAGATCGATCGTCAGGGCACCGGTGCGGTCGGGTACCACGAACCGCAACCGCCCGATGAGCTCACAGCAGTCGGCTTCGAGGCGCCCCCGCCACCGTTGGGTGGCCGACCAGTCGTCGAGGCGGGCCCGGGCGGTCACGACCACCGACCCCAGGGGCCGCGGGAGGTCGCTGACGGCGTGGACCGCCACCGAGATCTCCCGACCGGGCGTGACGATCGTCGGCGGGGGGTCGGCGATCACGACCACCGGGCGGCAGGCGTCGGTGAGCACGGCGTAGGCCGGCTTGGGGTTCCGGTCGTGGTCGAGGACCCCGAAACCGCCGGCCGGCTCGGCATCGAACAGGGCCACGACGCAGAAGCCGCCGGTCGGGCGGTACTTGAGTCGGCGTAGCGTCTCGATCTGGTACCGGATCACCTCGGCCTGGTACGCCTGGGTTGCGAGGGCCCAGCTCTCACCGTCGCCGTACGCCCCCCGGGGGAGGTACCGGTCGAAGGCCCCTCGCTCGGCCGTCGGCCAGGTCGGCTCGTCGGGCGCCCAGTTCTGGACCGTGGCCGATTGGCTACCGATCGCCGACACGAACGTCCCCAGCCGCGGCCATCGGCGGATCAGGTCGGCCAGATCCTCGGGACGGCCGGCGTGCCAGCCGAGCCGGAGGTGGGAGTCGGAGCCCGTCACGTCGGCCGGGGTCGGAAGGCTCCCCGAGCGGGTGATCACCGTTCGGGACGGGTCGGAGGTCCGGAGCTCCCGACGGAGGAGGGGGTCGAGCACCGACCGGTTCCACCCGGGGAGGAGATGTCGGCCCAGGCGGCGGCCAACCCCGGCCAGCCCCTCGATCGAACCGTCGGTCGGCGCCGGGAGCGGTGGCCCGTTCGGTTCGTCGTGGGCGCACCAGAGGGCGATCGACGGGTGGTGGCCGTACCGGTCGACGGCGGCCCGGGCTGCGGCCCGTGCCGCCCCCTGACTGCGGGCCGAGTACGTGCCGACCAGCGGCAGGTCCTGCCAGATCAGGACCCCCTGGTCATCGGCCGCCTCGTAGAGCTCGGGCCGGCTCAGGTGGCCCTGGACCCGGATCATGTCGAGCCCGGCCTCACGAGCCGCCCGGACATCGTCGGCGAAGCGGGCCGGATCGACCTGACCGAGGAAGCGGTCGTGGGGCCCGACGGCGATGCCCTTCACGAACACCGAGCGCCCGTTGACCGACCACGAGAGCTGGTTGGCCGACACCGTCCGGAGCCCGGTCCGCCAGTGGCGGCGATCGCTCAGGACGGGGTACGACTCCGCCTCGCCGGCCGCCCGATGGCCGCCATCGTCGGAACCCGAACTCGAAGGGGGCCCGGCCCCCGCCCTTGACCCGTCGGGGTCGGTGGTCCGGATGGCCACGCCGACGTCGTACCGGGGTTGGTCACCGAGCGACGCCGGCCACCAGAGGGCCGGCTCGTCGATCGTCGCCGTCCACTCCAGGTGGTTCTCGCCGGAGGCCACGTCGTGGACCGCCACGCCACCGGCGGTGCGACCGCGGGGTCCGACGATCGAGGTGTCGATCCGGATCCGGGCGGCCCTGATCGCGTCGAGCACCAGACGGAACTGGAGGACCGCTCGCTCCGCCGAGGCGTCGATACACACCAGCCGGGACCGGCGGATGGCGACCGGCCCGGTCTCGACGATCCCGACGGGCCGCCAGATGCCGCCCGGCGAGCCGGGTGGCGTGAGCGGTCCGGCGCCGATCGCCCCGTTGATGGCGTGCTTCGGGCCATCGGACCCGGTGGTGCAGGCGACCTCGACCGCCAGGACGTGCTCGCCGTCGGTGGCGGCCAGGGCATCGGTGATGTCGAACTGGTGGGGGGCGTAGTAGACGCCGATGTCGCCGAGGTGCTGGCCATCGAGCCACACCTCGGCGTCGGACATGACGCCGTCGAAGCGGAGCCAGGCCCGCCGGCCCGGATCGGGTGGCGGGGCGGCGAACCGGTGGCGGTACACGACCGGCCCGTCCTCTGAGGCGAACGGCTCGCTCTGGCCCCAATGACCGGGAACCGGGACCAGGTCCCACGCCGAGTCGTCCAGGTCGGGATCGGCCGCAGCCCGATCGAGCTCGGGAGAGCGGGGGGCGGCACGCCAGAGACCGGACAGATCCACCGGACGAGTCTACTGTTCACACCCCCGTCACCTGGAAGTCGCCGCCCGGTCCGGTCCGGTCGAAGCGGCCGGGCCCTGTTCCGGTGGCGCACCGCAACAGCGACGAGGCTAGGGTCCCTATGTGGTAGATCGACCAGATACGTCACTCCCCGACACCCTCGGCGCGCTCCGTGCCTCGGGATGGGTCTCCCGCCCGGTGAAGGAGGAGCTCCGGATCAACGCGGTGGCCAAGATCCGGGCCGGACAGGCGCTGTTCCCCGGGGTGCTCGGCTACGAGGACACGGTGCTGCCGCAGCTGGAGCACGCCGTGCTGGCCGGACATGATGTGATCTTCCTCGGCGAGAGGGGTCAGGCCAAGACCCGGATGATCCGGACCCTGGTCGACCTGCTCGACGAGTGGATGCCGATCGTCGCCGGTTCGGAGATCAACGACGACCCGTACAACCCGGTGTCGGCCCCGGCCAAGGAAGCGGTCGCCGAGCACGGCGAGGCGACGCCGATCGACTGGGTCCATCGCTCGACCCGGTTCGGTGAGAAGCTGGCCACACCCGACACGTCGATCGCCGACCTGATCGGCGAGGTCGACCCGATCAAGGTGGCCGAGGGTCGGTACCTGTCGGACGAGCTGACCCTCCACTACGGGCTGGTCCCACGGACCAACCGGGGGATCTTCGCCATCAACGAGCTGCCCGATCTCGCCGAGCGGATCCAGGTCGGCTTGCTGAACGTGCTCGAGGAGCGCGACGTCCAGATCCGGGGCTACAAGATCCGCCTCCCGCTCGACGTGCTCCTCGTGGCGTCGGCCAACCCGGAGGACTACACCAACCGGGGGCGGATGATCACACCGCTCAAGGACCGATTCGGCGCCCAGATCCGGACCCACTATCCGCTCGAGGTGTCGACCGAGGTCGACATCGCCCGGCAGGAGGCGGCCCTGCCCGACCTCTCCGACGAGACCGGCGTCACGACCGTCGTCCCCGACTTCATGGAGGAGCTGGTGGCCACGATCACCCACCTGGCCCGCTCCAGCCCCCAGATCAACCAGCGGTCCGGGGTATCGGTCCGGTTGACCGTGGCCAACCTCGAGACGTTGGTCGCGGCCGCCACCCGGCGTGCGTTGCGGCTCGGCGAGACCGAGGTCGCCCCCCGGGTCAGCGACCTCGACGCCCTGATCGCCTCGACCGCCGGCAAGATCGAGATCGAGAGCCTCGAGGAGGGTCGCGACGACCAGGTCATCGACCACGTGATGCGAGGTGCGGTGCTCGCCGTGTTCAAGGAGAAGGTCTCCGGCGAGAGCATCCGCCAGGTCGTCGACGCCTTCGAGGAGGAGCTGACGATGAGCGCCGGCGACGACCTCCCCGTCTCGGCCTACGTCGAGATGATCGACCGGACGCCGGCCCTCGCCGGACCGGTCGCCGGACTGGTCGGCGACGACCAGTCCGACGCCACCCGGGCTTCGGCGGTGGAGCTGATCCTGGAGGGGCTGCACCTCTCCAAGCGGCTCAACAAAGACAGCGTCGGCGGCCGGGCCAGCTACCGGGCGCGGGCCTAGATCGACCGGTCGGGGACCGGTCCCCACGACGTTCCCCGAGCCCCTACGACGCCCGCACCGGTCGGCTACGATTGGGGCCATGGCGGATCAACTCGTCCCGATCCTGAAGGTGTCCGACGCCGACGTCGCCACCGACTGGTATGCCCGCCTCGGGTTCGAGAAGGCGTTCGAGCATCGCTACTCGGAAGACTTCCCGGCCTATGTCGGCCTGTCACGGGGCGACGTCGCCCTCCACCTCTCCGAGCACGTCGGCGACGCCACCCCCGACACGTTGCTGTACTTGTGGGTCGACGACGTCGACGCAGTGGCGTCGGAGTTCGGTGTCGCCATCGAAGAAGAGGATTGGGCCCGGGAGGCCCACCTCACCGATCCCGACGGCAACCGGATCCGGGTCGGGACCCGCAAGGAATCCGACGGCGCCGTCAGCTCCCGGAGCTAGGGGCGCCCCGCCCCCGCCGTCGGAGCGGCTGGGCGGCCGGCGTCTCCGACCGTTCGGCGGTGATGACGCCCGGCGTGGTCGGGCTCGACCGGCCCCACCGGTACCCATCGATCGGGCTCGACTGCCACCATCCGGCGACGCCACCCGTGTCCTCGGCCAGCTCGACCATGGCCTGCACGTGGTCTGGTCGGGCCCGGCCATCGTCGGCCACGCCGGCCACACTGCCGGCTGCGATCAGCTCTCGGCCCTCGAGTTCGTCGGCGGTCCGGTGGAGGCCGGCCGCCAGCGCACCCGGTGTCGGCCCGTCGAGCCGCCAGGCGCCGGTCGCGTCGACGACGATCGGGGATCGCAACTCCACCACGACCCGGTCGAAGGCACCCCGGAGGTGGTCGACCCGGCGGTTGGGGAGCTCGCCGGCGGTGATGACGCCCTCGGTGATGGCCGAGACCCAGGGATGCCAGAGCAGCCGCTCGACGAACCGGGCGTGGCGGTCGGCCGCCACATCGGGCGCGCCGGCCGGGGTCCGGGCGGCCCGGATCGTGCGGGCGGTCTGATAGGTGGCGACCGGGGCCGTCCCTCGCAGCAGCCGCCACGCCTCGCCGTCGGCCTCGATGGCGGCACGGACCGCCTCGGCGGCCTGGGTCGGGTCCCGACGGCCCGGCGGCGCCTGGCCCAGCAGGAACCGGCGGGCGGCCCAGAGCGACGGCTCCCGCTGGGGGATCCACCCGTCGACGACGTCGCCGAACTGCTCACCGATCCAGTCGACGTGGCGTGGCCAGAGGGTCCGTCGGGCCCGGTCGTCGGCGAAGCCGCCCTCGTCGTCGGCGAACCAGCCGGGCAGCGTCCCATCGACCAGGCAGGCCCAGGCGGCCAGGCCATGACGGCGGGCCTCGGTCAGCAGCTCCCGACGGAACTCGACCTCGGGAGCCGACACCTCGCCCGGACGGGGCACCAATCGAGCCCACTCCAAGGTGATCGTCACCGCGTCGGCGCCGAACCCGGCCAGCTGCTCGAGATCCTCCCGCCACGACGCTCGGAACGGGCCCTCGGCCCCGCCCGACACCCGCCCGTCGCGAATCCACCGGCTCCAGTCGGCGGCCGGAGCGCACCCTTCGAGCTCGGTGGCGGTCAGCACGAACCCGATCTCCATGTCGATGGAGGGTACCGGCCCGCCGA
The DNA here is from genome assembly GCA_965262175.1 of Acidimicrobiales bacterium. Lineage (GTDB taxonomy): Bacteria > Actinomycetota > Acidimicrobiia > Acidimicrobiales > SZUA-35 > CADEDH01. Next base: position 2,314,056 of record CBDHES010000002.1, read on the forward strand.
GTGCCGGTGGGCCCCCGCTCGGGGTGGGCCACTAGGCTGAATCGACGCGATCGATGTGGACAGGAGTGAGCACATGGTCGGACAGCGCTACCGGTACTCCCGCTGGGACGGCACGCAGAAGGGGTTCGACTTCGACGCCTTCGACGTCCTCAACGAGCTGACCGATGACCTCATGTACCACGGCGACCCCATGGCCGCCCTCCGGCGGCTGATGCAGGAAGGGTTCGAGGATCGCAACGGCGAGCGGATCCAGGGGATCCGGGAGATGCTGGAGAAGCTCCGCCGGGAACGCCAGGAGCGGCTCGAGAACCACGACCTGGGCGGCGTCTACGACGAGATCAACGATGCCCTCGGTGAGCTGACCGACATGGAGCGGCAGTCGCTCGACGACCGCCAGGCGTTGGCCGACATGGAGCTGGCCGATCCCGACGCCTCGACCGAGGCCCAGCGCAACGCCGAGCTGGCCCGGGAGACGACGGCGGCCAAGCAGATGCAGCTCGACCTGATGCCCGACGACCTCGCCGGCAAGGTGCGGGGCCTCCAGAACTACGAGTTCGAGTCGAACGAGGCCCAGCAGCGGTTCGAGGAGTTGCTCGACCAGCTTCGCCAGCAGCTCATGCAGCAGCAGTTCGAGCAGATGGCGGGGGCGATGGAGAACGTCAGCCCCGAAGACATGGCCCGCATGAAGGACATGATGGCCGAGCTCAACGAGATGCTCGAGCAGCGGGCCCGGGGCGAGGAGCCGGACTTCGAGGGCTTCATGGATCGCTACGGCGACTTCTTCCCCGAGAACCCCCAGACCCTCGACGAGCTGCTGGAGAACATGGCCCAGCGGATGGCCGCCATGCAGGCGATGCTCAACTCGATGACGCCCGAGCAGCGAGCCCAGCTCATGGAGCTGTCGAACCAGCTCCTCGAGGACATGGACCTGAACTTCGAGGCCAGCCGGCTCGGTCAGAACCTCCAGCAAGCGTTTCCCGACGCAGGGTGGGAGCGGAGCTACGACTTCAGCGGCTTCGATCCCCTCGGTTTCGCCGACGCCTCGCAGATGCTCCAGGAGCTGGGACAGCTCGACCAGCTGGAGAACTTCCTCCGCCAGCCGACCTCGCCCCAGGCCTTGGCCGAGGTCGATCTCGACCAGGTCCGTCGGCTGCTGGGGGAGGAGAGCGCGGCCAGCCTGGAGCGTGTGACCGAGCTGGCCAAGATGATGGAGGAGCAGGGCCTGATCCAGACCTCGGACGGACGTCTGGAGCTGACGCCGCGTGGCCTCCGCCGCCTCGGTCAGCAGGCGCTCGGTGACCTCTTCTCCAAGCTGGCTCCCGACAAGATCGGAACCCACGACATCGAGCAGTCGGGCTTCGGTCACGAGCGGAACTTCGAGACCAAGCCCTATGAGTTCGGCGACCCGTTCAACCTCCACATCGAGCGGACGGTCCGCAACGCCATCCAGCGAACCGGTGGGGGGACGCCGGTCAGGCTGTCGCCCGAGGACTTCGAGGTCGAGCGGACCGAGCGTCAGGTTCGGTCGAGCACCGTGCTGATGCTCGACCTGTCGTTGTCGATGCCGATGCGGGACAACTTCCTCCCGGCCAAGAAGGTCGCCATGGCCCTCCACTCGCTGATCTCCAGCCAGTATCCCCGCGACTACCTGGGCATCGTCAGCTTCAGCGAGGTGGCCAAGGAGCTGAAGGCGAGCGAGCTGCCCGAGGTGTCGTGGGACTTCGTCTACGGGACGAACATGCAGCACGCGTTCCGCCTCAGCCGCAACCTGTTGGCCCGGGAGACCGGGACCAAGCAGATCATCATGATCACCGACGGTGAGCCGACCGCCCACCTGCTGCCCGACGGCTCGCCGTTCTTCAGCTATCCGCCCGCTCGGGAGACCGTCGAGCAGACGATGGCCGAGGTGATGCGGTGCACCCAGGCCGGGATCACGATCAACACCTTCATGCTCGATCCCGACTCCGGGCTCCGAGGCTTCATCGAGCGCCTCACGGCCCTCAACCAGGGTCGGGCGTTCTTCACCACCCCCGAGACGCTGGGCGACTACGTCCTCGTGGATTTCATCGAGCACAAGCGTAAGCTCCTCAGCGGGCGTCGCCGGACCGTCTGATCCCGCCGTATCCGGCCGTGAACCACCGCTGATTCGGCGCGCCCGGAAGGCGGATCTCGGCGAACGGCGACGCCCTTGTCGATACATGTTGTATCGAATTCTTGTGCTCTGGGGGTTGTCATCCCGATGATTACAGTGCTGTAATTACAGCCAGGTACTGCTCGTTCGGAGCACGTCAACGCCGTCTCGGGACAGCCCCACCACCAATCGATTCTCCGCGAAACATTGCTGTTCGGCGGGAGGAGGAAGCATGCGCCTAGGGCGGAAGCACCTGATGCTCGACACCAGTTGGCAGGAATACGCCAACTGTCTCGGTGTCGACCCTGACCTGTTCTTTCCAGAACGGGGAGCGTCGACCAAGGAAGCGAAGGAAGTGTGCCGGGGTTGCGTGGTCCGCAACCAGTGCCTCGAGTTCGCCCTGGCGAACGGCGAGAAGTTCGGCATCTGGGGCGGGATGAGCGAACGGGAGCGGCGCCGGATCCGACGCCAGCGGGCGATCGAGCGCCAGCGGGCCGCGGCCTCCAAGGACTCTGCCTAGTCGCCGAATCCGGCGCCGCGGTATCCGGGAGTCCGGCGTTCGCCCTACCGCAACCACCTTCGACGGGGTAGGCTCGGGAGCGTGCCGAATCTACGCCCCCAGGAACTCCTGATCATCCTGGTCATCATCTTGGTGCTCTTCGGAGGCTCCAAGCTGCCCCAGCTCGCCCGGAATCTCGGCCAGGCTCAACGAGAGTTCAAGGCCGGCATCGACGAGGGTGCCCGCAAGAAGGACGAGGAGGCGGAGGACACCGTCTAGGCGGGGGTCCTCGGAACTCCACGGTTCAGCGCAAGCTGGAACTCTTCGCGCCGACACCCCGTTGAGCCCATCGACCGGTAGTACTGAGTCGGTGGGTCCGACCCTGATTGTCGACAAGCTGATCCCCGGATGAGTGCCGCTGGTCCGGTCTCCGTCCCGACATGGGAGGAGGTCGCCCATTCGTACGGCGCGTTCCTGTACGGCCTGGCCTACCGCCTGACCGGCAACCACCAGGACGCCCAGGACGTCGTCCAGGAGGTTCTCTTGCGCGTCAGACGAGGCTTGCGGAGCTACCAGCCAGGCAACTTCGAGGGCTGGCTCAGCCGGATCACCACCAACACCTTCCTCGATCAGGTCCGTCGCCAGCAGCGCCGACCCACGGTCCCCCTCCCCGACGAGCCGGATCGGTTCGCCCCTGGCTCGACCGACCTCGACGCCGAGATTGCGGCTCGGGACCTGCCCGACCACCTGCAGGTCCTTCTCGGAGAGCTGTCGCCCGACCACCGGGCACCGGTCGTGCTCAAGGATGTGATGGGCTACTCCTACGAGGAGATCGCCGACATGTTGGACGTTCCCATCGGAACCGTCCGGAGCAGGATCCACCGGGGCCGGGGTCGGCTTCGCCAGGCGTTGGAGTCGACCCGATGAGCCGGTTCGAGCCCCGTCCCGGCGAGCCGCCGCCCGAGCACCCCCAGTCCGATGGCACCTGGGCCGAGGAGCCGTGGGAGGCCGAGGTCGGCGCCCTCCTGAGTCGGCTACCGGCGTCGATCGAGCCCCCGTCGGGGTTCATCGCCCGGGCCGTGAACCGGCCTCCCCGCCATGGGTGGTCGATCCTCGCGGGGTTGGTCGCGGCGTCGGTGCTGGCGATCGTGTTGGGGGTTGCCCTCGACGAACAGGGTCCGATCGCCCCGGCGATCGACGAGCTGGCCCAGGCCCATCTCTCGGCGAGCGCCGATCGTCCGGACCCGGGGGACCCCAGCGGTGCTGCGGCTGGCGAGGGTCTGGTGGTGCAGGGCCATGCCCCGTGGCTGGCCCCGGTCGTCGACGGGTATGAGCTCGTCGCACCGGCGGCGGGCACCGACGTGCCCCAGGCCCGGTACGAGCGGGCGGACGCCACCGTCTCGATCTTCTTCCTCGATGACCCGGTCGACTGGACGGCGCTGCCGGCCGATGGCCATCGAACGGTCGACGATGTCAGGGCCTGGGTCGATGCCGACGGGTCGTTGGCGGTGGTCGAGGTCGGCGGCGAGGCGGTGGCCGTCGCCGGTGCCGACGTCGACGAGGTCCTGGCCGCAGCGATGGCGGCCGACACCGATGGCGGCCGGAGCGCCGAGTCGGGGGATCGGTCGTTCGGCGAACGGGTCGACCACCTGATGGCCGACATCGTGAGCCACGTCGGGTTCCCCACCGGCGACTGACCGGTCGCCCGACGACGGAGGCCGTCTGGCCGTCACGAGTCGGCCCGCCTAACGTTTTGTGGACGGCGCCCGATGGCCGCCGACGGACGAGGGGGAACCTGCCATGGCGAAAACCGAACCGGTCGACGACTGGACGACCGACTACGACATCTTCGACCCCGGGTTCGTCACCGACCCCTACCCGATCTGGCAGGACCTGCGTCCGACCTGCCCCGTGCCCCACACCGACCGGTGGGGCGGGTCCCACATGCCTTCCACGTTCGACACGGTGACGGCGGTGGCCCACGACGTCGACAACTTCACCTCGTTCGAGGTGAGCGTGGCCCCGATCCCGATGGCCTACGACGAGAACGGCAACCGGTTGCGGTCGATCATCTCCTCCGACCCGCCCGATCACACCCCCGAGCGCCGGTTGATGCTGCCGTTCTTCGGCCCGAAGCGCGTGGAGAAGTACCGGACGTCGACCCGGGAGCTGAGCCGACGGTTGATCGCTGGCTTCGTCGAGCGGGGCGAGGTCGACGCCGCTGGGGAGTACGCACGCCAGATCCCTCCCCGGGTCATCGCCGACATCCTGGGCATCGACCCGGAGATGTCCGATCAGTTCACCGAGTGGGTCCAGGGTGTGTTGGAGCTCGGCCTCCAGGACCCGGAGGTCCGGGAGAAGTACCGGGTCATCATCCAGGAGTTCTTCGACTCCGAGATCGAGCGTCGGCGGGTCGAGCCGGACGACAACCTCATCTCGTTCCTCCTCCAGGCCGAGATCGGCGATCAGCCGGTGCCGATGCACGTCGTGCGGGCCAACCTGTCGCTCATGCTGGTGGCCGGGATCGACACCACCTGGAGCTCGATCGGTTCGGCGTTGTGGCACCTGGCCGCCCATCCCGAGGATCGGCAGCGGCTGGTCGACGAGCCGGACCTCATCCCCACCGCCGTCGAGGAGTTCCTCCGGGCCTACTCGCCGGTAACGATGGCTCGCCTCGCCCGCAACGACACCGAGATCGCCGGCTGCCCGGTCAAGCAGGGGGATCGGGTCCTGCTGTCGTTCGCCGCCGCCAACCGCGATCCCGAGGTCTTCGAAGACCCGGAAGAGATCCAGATCGATCGGGCCGTCAACCGCCATGTGGCGTTCGGGGCCGGTATCCATCGGTGCCTCGGCTCCAACCTGGCTCGGATGGAGATGCAGGTGGCGATCGAGGAGTTCCTGGCCCAGATCCCCCGGTTCGAGCTGGCCGACCCCGACGCCGTCACCTGGGCCGGCGGACAGGTCCGGGGCCCCCGGTACCTCCCGGTGCGGTTCTCGGTCCGCTCCGGCCTGGACGACGCCCGATAGGGCAGATCCGGCCCGGTAAGGGGTCGGAAACACCTCTGAACTCCTGGTGAAGCGGGGCCGGTTCCGGTACGGAGCCGGCCCCGTCGGTCGTTCACGTCCTCGTCAACCGTGCGAACCAATCACGAGGAGAAGACGATGACGACGAAGTCCCCCGCCGCCCGGCGGGCCAAGGGCCTGGCGCTCCTGCTGGCGGCCGCCCTGGTGGCTGCGGCCTGTGGCACCTCCGACACCGCCGACGCCGACGAGGAGGTCGTGGCCGCCGCCTCCGCCGACGACGCGGCGACCGGTTCCGATGAGGAGATGTCCGACGAGGAGATGTCCGATGAGGAGATGTCCGACGAGGAGATGGCGGATGACATGGCCGGTGACGGCACCGTCACGATCACCATCGAGAACATCTCGGACTTCGCGGTGACCGATCGAGGCGTCTTCGACACGCCAGCCGGGGCCGACGCTCCGGGCCCGGCGCTGCCCGGCGACGCCTACGAGTTCTCGTTCTACGCCCAACCCGGGCAGCGGCTGTCGTTCGCCACGATGTTCGTCCAGACCAACGACTGGTTCTTCGCTCCCGATCCGGCCGGCATCGAGCTGTTCGATGCCGCCGGGGAACCGATCTCGGGTGACGTCACCGATCAGATCCTGACCTTCGACGCTGGGACCGAGATCGACCAGCCGGTCGGGGAGGGAGCCGACCAGGCCCCCCGTCAGTCCGGTCCCGACACCGGTGACGACGATCCCGACGCCACGGTCCGCACCGTCGATCGGGATGCGTCGGACTACATCGGCGTCGTGATCACCCCCGGCGACAACGGGCGGTTCGACGTCCGGATCCAGAACGATTCGCAGATGGCGACCGTGCCCTCGCCGATCGCTCCTGGCGTGTACGCCGTCCACTCGCCCGATGTGGCCCTGTTCGAGGTCGGCTCCCCCGACGCCGGCATCGGTCTGGAGGCACTGGCCGAGGACGGTGACGCCTCGGTGCTGGCCGAGTCCCTGGCACCCCTGAGCGGAACGCCGACCCCGATCGCCCCCGGGGCCTGGGTCGTGCACGACGACGAGGTCGCCCTCTACGAGCTGGGTGCCCCGGATGCTGGTCTGGGCCACGAAGCGGTCGCCGAGGACGGCGACCCGTCGACGCTCGTCGCTGCCCTGGCCGATGTGGCCGGGGTCACCGTGGCCGGTGCCTTCGACACCCCGGACGGTGCGTCGGAACCGGGTCCGGTCCTGCCCGGGGGGAGCTACTCCTTCGAGGTGCCGGTCCATGACGGGCGGCTGTCGTTCACGACGATGTTCGTCCAGTCGAACGACTGGGTCTTCGCCACGCCGCCCGAGGGTCTGGACCTGGCCACGATCGATGGCGACATCACCGATGAGCTCCTGGTCGTCGACATCGGGACCGAGGTCGACCAACGGCCGGGCTTCGGCCCCGATCAGGCCCCCCGCCAGGGTGGCCCCGACACCGGCGACGATGACCCCGACACCGAGGCCCGGGAGGTCGACGGTCGCGACGCCACCCGGTACCTGACGGTGACCGTCACCCGCTGATCACGATCGTCGTCGATCGATGAAGGAGCGCCGCCGGCCGGTCACGGTCGGTGGCGCTCCGCGTCACGCCACAGTTGGCGGGCGATGACGACGTTCTGGATCTCGGTGGCACCGTCGATGTACCCCGTCAGGCGGGCCGCCGCGAGATGGCGGGGGAGCGGGTTCGCCGGAGCGACGCCGGTGACCGCCCGGTCGAGCTGGTCACGCCGATAGCCGGCCGCCCCCATGACCTGCATGCAGTCGGCGATCCGAGCCTGGGCGGTCCGGGCCGCGAACTTCTTGGCATGGGCTGCGGCGACGGTGGCGTCGGCCCCGTCCTGGAGGAGGCGGGCCGCCCGATAGGTGAGGAGCCGGGTCGCCTCGAGGTCGGTCGCCACGTCGGCCAGCATCCACTGGACGCCTTGCTGATCGGCGACGGTCGACCCGAACAGTCCTCGACGCTCGGTGACCTCGAGGGCGACCGCCAGCGACCGGCGGAGGATCCCGCAGCACATGGCGCCGACCAGGACCCGGGCCAGGTCGATCCCGGCCATGGCGGCGGCGAAGGCTTCGCCGACTGGCGCCAGGGTGTTGACGATCGGGACCCGGACCTGGTCGAAGGTGAACCCGGCGGTGCCCATGGCGTGGGCCCCGAGGAGCTCATAGGGAGGCAGGCGGGTGACGCCGTCGAGTTCAGGATCGACGACGATCGAGACGATGCCCCGATGGCCGAGGGCCTCGTCGGTCTGGGCGTAGACGTTCAGGGCACCGGCGTGGCTGCCGTTGGTGACCCATGCCTTGGCACCGGTGATCACCCACTCGTCACCGTCGCGGTGGGCCGCGCACTCGATCGCTGCCGCATCGGAACCGACGCCGGGCTCGGTCAGGAGGAACGCCCCGATCGTGCGACCGGTCACGAGGTCGGGAAGCAGGTCGGCGATGAGGGCCTCGTTGCCGCTCACGGCTACCGCTCGGGCCATGTTGTTGTGGACCACGGCGCTGAACGCCGCAGCCAGGTCGGCCGCCGCCAGCTCCTCCAGCACCCGGGCCAACACGACCGGTCCGGCCCCCCGACCGCCGAGATCGGTGGGCACGAGGAGCGCGGTCAGCCCGGATCGGGCCAAGCCGTCGAATGCCTCGTGGGCGAAGCGGCGCTCCCGCTCCCACGACTCGGCTCGAGGCTCGATGTCTCGGGCGGCGAAGGCGATCGCCTCGTCGATGATCTCCTGCTCGGCCTCGGTGACCCGGTCGTCGGACATTCGCCGAGAGTAGCGCCGGGCCGTGAACCGGCCCATCGGGCCCGGCGGAACTCGTCGGGCCCGATGGACGCGGTGGCGGTTACTCGGCGGCCGCTTGGGCCAGTTGGCGGCGGGCCTTCAGAATCCGGCGCCGCTGCCGCTCCGAGGTGCCGCCCCACACGCCGTGGTCGATCCGGTGGGCGAGGGCATACTCCAGGCAGGATTCCTGGACTGGGCAGGTCGCACAGATCTTCTTTGCCACCTCGACCCCGACGCCATCGCTCGGAAAGAACACCGCCGGGGGGTGGTTGTTGCAATTCCCTTCAGCCATCCAGTCCATGGCCTGTAAGACGTACCGGAGGGTCGGATGGTTCCCGAGCGGGGGAAGATTCTCCCGAGTGTGACTGACGTCTCGCCCGGTGAGCGCCCTACGCGTGGGTAACAACGCAGAGGGCGATCGTTCCGCGGGCGGGGGGAACGACGCCGGTATCGTTGTCGACCATGACTGCCGTTGAACCCGAAGAACAAGACCAGATTCCGGTCGCGCACGTCACCATCGTCTACCTCGGTCCGGTCGCCCCCCACTGGGATCTCCGGGTCCACTATGGCGACCAGAAGATGCTCGACGACTTCTGGACCAGGGTCAACGCTCGTCTCCTGCTGCTCCCCAAGCACGATCCCCAGTTCCGCCGCAATCGGGAGCGGGTCAATCGTGACGCCGAGCGGGAGTACATCATCTGTGACTGGGATCTCGGCGAGGACGACGCCGAGACGACCTCGACCCCCACGAGCCGCCCCGCCGCCGTCGCCGAGTGACCGCGGCTCCGGCGCCGCGACACGTCGGGGTCGACCTCGGCGGCACCAAGATCCTGGCCCGGTTGGTCGACGCCACCACCGGGCACGCCGTGGGCCGGACGAAGATCGCCACGCCCGGCACCGGGCCCGATGACGTCCTGGCTGCGGTCGCCGCGGCCGTGACCGGCCTGGTCGGGTGGGAGGAGGCGGCGGCGGTCGGCGTCGGCGTACCCGGCTTCGTCGAGGACGCGGCGATCGCGGTGCGATGCGCCAACATCGTCGGGTGGGACGAACCCATCGACGTCGCGGATCGACTTCGCCACCTCGGCAAACCGGTGGTGGTGGCCAACGACGTCAACTGCGGGGCCGTCGCCGAGCACCGGTTCGGAGCTGGCCGGGGCATCGATGACCTGCTGGCGGTGTTCGTCGGGACCGGCGTGGGTGGCGGACTGATCCTCGACGGCGCCCTGCGGGCCGGGCGGCGGGGGCTGGCCGGGGAGATCGGCCACGTCACGGTCCGGCCCGGAGGCCGGCGATGTGGCTGCGGCGGCGACGGCCATCTCGAGGCGTACGCCGGGAGGGCCGGGATCGAACGGCGGGCCCGGGAGCTGGCCGCCGCTGGCCGGCCGACCCGGCTGGTCGAGTGGGCCGGCGCCGGTTCGATCAAGTCCCGTCACCTCGCCCGAGCCCTCGACGAGGGCGACGAGGTCGCCGTCGAGCTGATCGCCGAGGCGATCGACGCGCTGGCGGTGGCCATCGGCAACGCCGTCGCACTGCTCGATCTCGATCGGGTCGTTCTGGGTGGCGGTGTGGTAGACAAGTTGGGTCAACCGTTCGTCGACCGCATCGCCAGGTCGGCTTCCTTCGGAGGTCTGGGTCCGGAGCTCTGTGAGCTCCGGCTCGCCGGCCGCCTCGACGACGCCGGAGTCGTCGGAGCCGCAATCCTGGCGGCCGACTGCGTCGGGTAACCGCCGTGACCCTCGCTCCGCTCTTCCGTCAAGTCTCTCAGTTCTTCGGCCCGGTGGCCGACCTGGTCGGTTCTCGACCCCGGTCGACTCGAACCGCCCGGCCGGGCCCCTGGCGTCCGGTCACGCTCCGGTTGCCGACCGGTTCCGGCTCGCCACCCGACGGCCGATTCCGTCCCATCCGCCGCTTCCTCACCCCCGAGCTCCCGCCCATGATCTCGCTCGACCGTCCCGCTTCGGGGCTCGCATCCCGATTCATCAATCGCGAGCTGTCCTGGCTCGCCTTCAACGCCCGGGTCCTGGCTCAGGCCGAGGATCGGTCGAAGCCGCTCCTCGAACGGCTGAAGTTCTGCGCCATCCACGCCTCCAACCTCGACGAGTTCTTCCAGGTTCGGGTGGCCGGTCTGACCGAGCAGGTCGAGGCCGGTGTCTCGAAGGCTCCGCCCGACGGGTTGTCACCCCGGGACCAGCTCTCGGCCATCCGCAACGAGGTCCTGGCCCAGGAGGGGCGGGTCCGGTCCCTCGCCGCCGAGCTGATCCCGGCCTTGGCCGGCCAGGGAGTCGACGTGGTGACGTTCGAGGAGCTGAGCCCGGCCGAGGCGTCGACGGCGACGGCCGAGTTCGGGTCCCGGATCTTTCCGGTGCTGACCCCACTGGCGGTCGACAGCAGCCACCCGTTCCCCTACATCTCCAACCTGTCGTTGAACTTGGCGGTCCTGGTCGACGACCCCGCCGTCGACACCCTCCTGTTCGCCCGGATCAAGGTCCCGCCGACCCTGCCCCGGTTCCTGCCGGTCGCTCCCCATCGATACGTTCCGACCGAGCAGGTCATCGCCGCCCACCTCGACCAGCTGTTCCCCGGCCTCGACGTGGTCGGCGCCTGGAGCTTCCGGGTCACCCGGAACGCCGATCTCTCGTTCGACGACTCCGACGCCGATGACCTGCTCGAGGCGATCGAGGACGAGTTGAAGCGACGCAACCGGTTCGGCCGAGCGATCCGCCTCGAGCTCGACCGGGCGATGCCGGCCTCGGCCCGGGACCTGATCCAGCGCGAGCTGGAGCTCTCCGATGACGAGGTCTATGAGGTGTCGGGGCTGCTCGACCTGACCGGCCTGTGGGAGCTGGCCAACCTCGATCGCCCCGATCTCCGCGACGCCATGGTCCCCAGCGTCACCCCCCGGTCGCTGCGTGAGGTCCGGGACAGCCACGACTTCTTCGCCCGCATCGCCCAGGCCGACATCATCGTCCACCACCCCTACGACTCGTTCGGTGCCTCGACCACCGAGATGATCCGCCAGGCGTCGCTCGACCCCGACGTCCAGGCCATCAAGCTGACCCTCTACCGCACATCGGGAGACAGCCCGATCATCGGTTCGCTGATTCGGGCCGCCGAGCAGGGTAAGCAGGTGGCGGCGCTGATCGAGCTCAAGGCCCGATTCGACGAGGAGGCCAACATCACGTGGGCCCGCCGGCTGGAACAGGCCGGTGTCCACGTCGTCTACGGGCTCGCCGGACTCAAGATCCACACCAAGACCGCCCTCGTGGTTCGCAACGAGCCGAACGGCGTCCGTCGCTACTGCCACGTCGGCACCGGCAACTACAACCCCAAGACGGCTCGGATCTACGAGGACTTCGGCATCCTGACCGCCGATCCGGAGATCGGTCGGGAGCTGAGCCAGCTGTTCAACTACCTGACCGGCTATGGCCGTGAGGTCAGCTACGACCGCCTTCTCGTCGCCCCCCACTCGCTCCGCCAGGACCTGGCCGACCTGATCGACGGGGAGATCGCCGCCGCCCGAGCCGCAACCGCCGACCGTGCCATGGTGGTCGCCGACGTCGCCCCCCGGTCGTCGGGCCTCGGCCCGTCGGGTGACACCGTCGTCGCCCCGACCGACCCGGCGGGCGGCGGTGACCCCACCGCGAGTCCGGTCGAGGAGTCGATGGTCGGCGGCGAGCCCCGTCCGGCCGGAGGGCCGGGGGGCCGGATCATCCTCAAGATGAACAGCCTTGTCGACGCCGACATCATCGACCGGCTCTACGCCGCCTCCCAGGAAGGGGTGGAGATCGACCTGATCGTCCGGGGTATCTGCTGTCTTCGAGCTGGCGTGCCGGGGTTGTCGGACCGCATCCGGGTCCGCAGCATCGTCGGGCGCTATCTGGAGCACAGCCGGGTGCTGTACTTCGCCAACGGTGGTGGTCGGGGCGTCGAGCAGTTCTACATCGGGTCCGCCGACCTCATGCCCCGCAACCTCGATCGTCGGGTCGAGGTCATGGTCCGCGTCGACGACCATCGCAGTCGGGAGCGCCTCCGTGAGGCGCTGGCGGTCAACCTCTCGGACACCGCCCTGGCCTGGGAGCTCCAGCCCGACGGCAGTTACCGTCGGCTCGAGGGTGGCGTCGACTCCCATCGGCGTTTCGAGGAGCTGGCCACCGGCCGGGCGGCCGCCGCCCACCACGACGGCGACGTCGCCGAGCACACGGTCCGGGCCGCTGGCTGCCTGGTCTACCGAACGTCCCCGGCCGGGCCCGAGGTGCTGCTGGTCCACCGGCCCCGGTACGGCGACTGGTCGTTTCCCAAGGGGAAGCGGGAGCCGGGGGAATCAGACCTGGCGTGCGCCCTTCGGGAGGTCGAGGAGGAGACCGGCTTCCGAGGTGAGGTCGGGCGGGAGCTTCCCGCCTCGACCTATGAGGTCGGTGGGCGCCCCAAGATCGTCCGGTACTGGCTTCTCCGCCAGACCGACGGGGCCTTCGTCGCCAACGAGGAGGTCGACCGGATCCAGTGGGCAACCCCTGCCGAAGCCGCTGACCTGGTGGCCTACGACCACGACCGTCGGCTGTTGCGGGAGGTGCCGGACGGCGACTAGCGCCGCCTCCCGGTGGGGAGCGGCGGACGGTTACCATCGGGTGTGATGGGCGTGTGGGGTAGGTCGGATTCGAAGGAGGGCGCCGAGGCGTTCGTCGTCCAACCGTTCACCCGCCTCGCCCGCACCCATGGGCTGTCGGTGGCTGGCGACGCCCTGCTGGCCGTGGCATTGGCCGACTCGCTCTTCTTCAACGTCGACCCGAACGACGCCCGGTGGAAGGTCGCGGCGTACCTGGTGTTGACGATCGCCCCCTTCGCCGTCGTGGCCCCGTTCCTCGGGCCGCTGATGGATCGATGGCGGGGCGGCCATCGCTACATGATGATCGGCGCCGCCCTCGTCAGGGCGGCGTTGATGGTCGCGCTGGTCCGCTACGTCCAGGGCCCGGTCCTGTTCCCGCTGGCGTTCTCGATGCTGGTCATGGCCAAGACCCATGCCGTGGCCAAGAGCGCGCTCGTCCCGGCGATGGTCCGGAGCGAGGAGGCGCTGGTCAAGTCCAACGCCCGCCTGTCGGTGCTGGCCGGTGTGTCGTCGGGCGTGGCCGGTGTCCCTGGCGTGATCCTCCTGCAGCTGTTCGGCTCGGGTGCCGTGCTCGGCCTGGGGGCCGTCGTGTTCGCCGGTGCGGCGCTGTTCGCCCTCCAGATCCCGCGGGTGACGATCGCCCCCAGTCCGCCGGAGCCGCAAGAGAAGGCCGAGTTGCGCAGCGCCGGCGTGGTGTTGGCGGCCACCGCCATGGGGTATCTCCGAGGCGTTGCCGGCTTCATCACCCTGCTCCTGGCCTTCACCCTTCGCGGCGGTATCGACCCCGGGCCGACGGCGCCGGGGGTCAACATCGGTCACCAGGTCCGGGAGAGCCTGGGCTTCGAGCAACTCGACCTCACCACCGGCGGGGCCCCGGTCTGGCACTTCGGCCTGGCGTTGGTCGGCGTCGGCCTCGGCGGCCTGGTGGCCGCGTTGTCGGTGCCCCGGCTGCGAACGATGGTGCCCGAGGAGCGGATCCTGGCCATGGCGTTGCTCTCGCTTGCCGGCTTGTGTGGGCTCGCGGCGCTGTCGACCCAGCCGGTAGGGGCGTTCGTGGCCGGGTTCGCCGTCGCCCTGGCCGGCACCGGGGGCAAGCAGTCCTTCGACGCCATCGTCCAGCGGGACGCCCCCAAGGCCAACCTCGGGCGGTCGTTCGCCAAGTTCGAGAGCCGGTTCCAGCTGTTCTGGGTCGTCGGCGCCCTCGTCCCGGCCGTCGTGCCCTTCCCTGCGCCGCTCGGCTTCGGGTTGGTGACCGTCACCGGGTTGTTCGTCGGTGGCAGCTACTGGTTCGGTCGTCGCCCCGACCCTCGGGCGGTGCTGAACGGTGAGGGCGTTCCCGAGCGTTTCCGGCCGACCATCACCCTGCCCTGGCGTCGTTCGCCCGAGGAAGCCGAGCCGTCCGGGGGCCCTGGTTCACCCGACGATACCGAGCTGATCGAGGGCCCTGGTTCGCCCGACGATGTCGAGCCGGCGGTCGCCCCGGACGTCGACGAGGAGCCGACCACCCCGCTGATGATCGAGCTCGACGCCCCGAGCGCCGGTGACGAAGACCCGGCCCCCGACGACGAGACGACCGAGGTCCAGCTCTAGCGGCTGGGACCGAGCCGGCCCCGGTCCGTGGGCCTACGGGCTCGATCAGGGCTGATCGTCGAGGCCGGACAGGTCGTCGGGAACGTCGAAGTCGACCTGGCCGACGTCGGCGTCGAGCCCGATGCGGGCCAGCCACAACCCGGGAGCGTCGATCTCGGCTGCGGTCGGGAGGTCCAGCTCGTCGGCCCACAGGCGGGCCAGCCCCTCGTCGCCGGCCCGCTCGACGATCCCGGCGATGAAGCGATCGCCCCGATCGAGGGTCCGCTCGGTGATCTCCAACCCCAGGAGCCGTTCCATGACCCGGTCGGCCGGGGCGACGTCGATCCATCGCTCCCGGAATCGGGCTCGGATGGCGTCGCTTGGCCCGACGAGGTGGCCACAGATCGTGTCGACCGAGTGGGTCACGAACCCCAGGATGGCCGAGACCAGCGCCTCGAACTGGGGGACGAGCAGGTCGTGGGACGGCGATCGCATCATCGACAGCAGCAGGTCCGGGTCGCCGAGCGACTCGCTCAGCTCCTGAAGCTGTGACATGTCGGTCATCGGGCCGAGCCCCGACAGGTGCTCGGTTATCGCATCGGTGTTCGGACGGAAGGCGGCGGCGAAGTCGAGGAGCAGGGCCTCGACCCGCTTCCCGACGTGGGGCGTCGACAGCACGGCGTGGGCCGTGAGCTCGTGGACGAGCACCCAGAGGGCCAACTCGTCGACCGTGACGTCCCACTCCTCGGCGGCGGCGGTCACGCCCGAGGGCACGACGAGCACCGTCGACGTCGATCGGGGGACCGGCAGGTCGTACTGGCCGAGCGCCCGCTGGCCGAGATGGCCGATCATGGACCCGGCGCTCGCCGAAACCAGCATCGGGCCGATCGAGGCGAAGAGCTGCCCGAGGATGGCTCCGAAGGGATCCGGGCCGCCGCCGGCGGTCGCGTCGGCGGCGTCGGCCTGCTCGGCCTCGGTCAGCGCCTGACCGAGGGCCTCGGCGAACCGCTCGAAGAACGGTCGGTAGGCGACGACCGTGCGCTCGGTCCAGGTGGCTCTGGTCACGGCCTCGACCGTCGTGTTGGACGGGAGGACGATCCCCGTAGCTTGGGCCACATGAAGTTCGGCGACCCGGGCCAGCTCCTCGACCTTGATGCGGAGCGCCGGTTCGACGTTCGGCTCCCCACCGCCGGAGGTGGCGATCGACGCCGCCAACTGGGCGGCCATCGCCCATGGGTCGCCACCGGCCCCGGCCAGATTGCCGAAGTTGAAGAACGGGAACTGCCCGAGTGGGTCACCACTGGTCACAAGAGCATCGTAGGCCCGTGAGGACGATCGCGGTGACCGGGGCGGCTGGTTCGGTCGGCCGGCGGGTGGTGGCGCTGCTGGCTGCCGAGTTGGGCGACGGGGCGGTCCGGGCCTTCGACCGCGACCCGTTGGCCCCTCTTCCTGGCGTCGAGTTCCATCAGTTCGACATCGCCGGTCCGCAGCTGGTCGGCCATCTGACCGGCGCCGAGACGGTGATCCACCTCGCCGAGGATCGGGGTCGACGGTCCGACATCACCCTGGCCCTCGAGATGCTCGACCGCGTGCTGGCAGCGGCCGCCGAGGTGGGGTGTGGCCGGGTGGTGCTGCTGTCGTCCGCGCTCGTCTACGGGGCCTACGTCGACAATCCGGTGCCCATCACCGAGGGCCAACGGGTCGCCCCGGTGCCCGGGCTGGCCTACGCCGCCACCAAGGCAGCGCTGGAGCGCCGCCTCGACCGATGGGCGGCGGCGACCGGTTCCGAGGCGGTCATCCTCCGGCCCACGACGACGATCTCCGAGCGGGGCGTCAGCTACATCGCCGGTGCCCTCCGTTCGGCCACCACGCTCCGGTCCGAGGTCGGGGCGCCGCCGGTTCAGTTCCTGCACCACGACGACCTGGCGGCCGCCGTCGCCCATCTGGCCACCCGATCATCGGCCGGGCCGTTCAACGTCGCGCCCGACGGGTGGATCGACCCCGAGGTGTTCCGCGATCTCTTGCTGGAGGTCGATCTGCCGGTGCCCGACCGCTTGGGGGCGGTGACCGGACCGCTGGCCCGGACCGTTCGCCGCCGCCCGGCCGGGCTCGACGACTACGTCCGGCATCCGTGGGTGGTGGCCAACGATCGCCTCCGGGCCACCGGATGGACCCCCCGGTTCTCCAACGAGGAGACCTTCGTCGCCGGCCACCCGGCTCCCGAGTGGCGGGCGTTCGCCCTCCGCCGCCGACAGGAGCTGGCGCTGAGCGCGCTCGGGGCCGTCACGTTGGGGGCGGTCGGCGCGGCCGGGCTCACCGCCCGCCACGTGCTTCGACCGCGGTAGACGGGTCAGGTGTCGCCGGGCCCGTCGACGACGACCGTCTCCAGCGTGTGGCGGCCCCCGTCCCGCTCGATCTCGACCGCCACCGCCGTGCCGGGCGCAGTCTCTCGGAGGAGGTAGGTGAGGTGGCTACGACCCTCGACGACGACGCCGTCGAACACCACGATCCGGTCGCCGGCTCGTAGGCCGGCAACCTCGGCCGGGCTGCCCTCTTCGACCGACACGACGACTGCGCCACCGTCGGGGCCGGTCTGGGCTTCGACCCCGATCCACCGAGGAGCGGGCGCGCCGTGCTCCACGATCGCCAGGCTGATCTCGACGACCCGGTCGATCGGGATGGCCGAGGCCAGGTAGTCGCTCGAAGCGATCACGACGGCGATGACCATCGACCCGTCGCCGTAGACCGGCCCGCCGATGGCGCTGTCGGGTAGGGCGATCGAGGTCTGGACCGTCCCGTAGATCGTGGTGCCATGGGGGCTGGTCGCCGGCTGGTCGACCCCGATGACCGTCCCTCGGTCACGTCCGACCGTGTCGGCGTCCAGCGTTGCCAGGGAGATCTCGACGCCGATCTCGACCATCGGTCCGGCGACGGTGACCGTCGAGACCGACCACGGGCTGTCGGCCGGAACGACCTCGTCGCCGACGATCCGGAGGACCGCCAGGTCGTTGTCCGGGTCGGTGCCGACCACCTCGGCCTCGGTCCACAGGTCGTCGGCGAGCAGCAGCGCCAGGTTGACGTGGTCGCCGATGGCGCTGGCGCTGGTGACGACGAAGTCGTCGATGGCCACGTAGTCGGCCAGCCGATGGAGTCGGCCTTCGGTCAGCCCGAACACACCGTGGAACAACTCGGCTGGCGGCGGGGCGAAGGCCGGATCGAGAAGCCCCCCGTCGCGGCTCAAGGGTGCCGCCTCGGGGACCGGATCGGGCCCGGTCACCGAGACGGTGATGCTCACGGACGTGGTCGGCGCTTCGACCGTCGTCGACGTCGTCGACCGCCCGCCTTCGGCCGCGTCGGGCGCGGTGGCTTCGGTGCTGGTCGTGGTGGTCGGGTCGCGGTCGCTCGGTCCCGCTCCATCGCCGCGGTCGACCCCGTTCGATCCGGTCGCTTGTTGGGCGTCGACGGTGGTCAGGTCGCCGTCGGGGCTCATCGGACCGAAGAAGACCACGGCCAGGCCGACCAGGACGACCACACCGGCCGCTGCGCCGCCGATGGTCAGCAGCGAGGACCGGATCGGGCTCACCGGTAGGACGGCGGGGGGCGGAGGCGTCGCCCCTTGGCGGAGCGCGGCGAGCTCCGAGGGGTGGCGCCACGTTCGTTGGGATGGATCGGGAGGGGGGCCGCCGCCCTCTTCTGGCCCCTCGTCATCCTCAGGCTGCACGACCAGCACATTACCGGTCACCCGGCCCAGCGTCGTCGCGGGCACACAACCACCACCACGGGTCCGCTCGTCGGCCAGCGGATCGACCGTTTGGGTAGATGGGCCGGGGTCCGAGCGAGGGACGTAGGCTGGTGGGGTGACCGAGCCGAATCTCGTTCTGGAGCCGCCGCCCGAGGGTGACACCTGGACCGGGTTGTCGACGGGACCGCTGCCGGTCTCCGAAGCGTCACAATGGGCCGTGCTGCCCTCTTGCGGCGCCGTCGTCACCTTCAGTGGGACCGCCCGCGACCACTCGGTCGGCCGTGAGGGCGTCTCCCGACTCGAGTACGAGGCCTACACCGAGCACGTCGTCCCCCGGTTGAACGAGATCGCCGAGACGGTGCGCGGCCGGTGGCCCGACGTGGGTCGCATCGCCATGATCCACCGGATCGGCGTCGTGCCGATCACCGATTCGGCGGTGGTCGTCGTGGTCTCGTCCCCCCACCGTGCTCACGCCTTCGACGCCGCCCGATTCTGCATCGACACCTTGAAGCAGACCGTCCCCATCTGGAAGCGGGAAGACTGGTCGGAGGGATCGAGCTGGGGTCTCGAGCCCCAGCACATCACCGACGTTCCCGGCACCTAGGCCCGCCGCGGTCGGAGCGGGGCCGACCGGGGGCCGTCAATCGACGCCGAGCAGGTCCTCGGCCGCTTGGCGGACCTGCCAATCCCGATCGGCGGTCGCCCGTTCCAGGGCGAGGCGAATGTCGTCGCCGTCGTAGTTGGCCAGGGCGATGACCGCTCGGCGGCGGATGGTCGTCACGTCGTCGAGGGCGGCCAGCACCGTGATTCGGCCCGCGCCCAACGCCCCGAGGGCGGCGACTGCCGACTCCCGGCACAGCGGGTCGGTGTGGGTGGTGGCCTGGCGTTCGAGGGCTTCGACGATCGTCGGGGTGGGCGCCCCCAGCTCGCCGAGGGCAAAGGCCGCCGCTTCGGCACAGCGATCGTCATCGAGGCGGATGATCAGTGCCTCGACTACGCCGTCATCGGGACGACCGTCGTCGGCGCGCACGAGCTCCCCAGCGCGGGCGATCAGTTCGATGGCTCGCCGTCGAACCCGCCACGCCTCGTCTCCGATCGCCGACTCGAGCAGGTCGAGGTCGAGGACGTTCATCCGGGCCGCGGCGCCGAGGGCGGTCGCCCGGAGCTCCGGATCGTCCGCTGTCAGTGCCGTCCGAACGGCCTGCTCGTCGCCTCGATGGCCAGCCACCGCGATGGTTCTTGCTGATTGTTTCAATTTCGTTTCTTTTGGTTTCCGTGCTCAATTCTGGAATGCTGTGGCCGGAGGAGTTGGACCGTCCGCCACCAACCACGATCAACAACCGCCAAGCAGGGCCTTTGCCTGCTGATCTCAGGGAGTGAAGACGTGTCGCACATGGTCATCTATCGCGGGCCCGATGGTAAGCCGGGTTACCAACAGGCTGAGGATATTCACGATGCTGTCACATTCGTGGAGCAGATGCGGAACGGCGAGGGCGTGGAGCATGCCCGGATCTTTCGCCTCGAGGAGGTGACCTTCGAGTACCGGCCCTACTACCGGGTCGAGATCGCCGGCGCCGGGCCGATGCCCGATGCCGCCGTCGGGCCCGCCCCGGCCTCGACCTCGGCGCCGACCGGGCAGCTGCCGGCCAACGCCGTGAACGCTGCGGTGGCCCCGGCGCCCATCGAGATGCCCGAGGACCTGGCGTCGGCACCCGTCGAGGAGCCGTTCGAGGTCGTCGAATCGGCGACGATCGACGTCGACGCTCCCGAAGGTGAGGCCATCGCCGGAAACGGGGCCCGCCGAGGCCTGTTCGGGCGCTAGCCGGTCGGGCGGCGTTGCCGGCCGCCGACCACCGGATTCGGCCGGCGACGGTCGGGCCGCCGCTCGGGGAACGAGCTCAGCCGGCGATGGCCCGCTCGAGGATGAACAGGCCGAGTAGGGCGCTGGCGGCGATGATCGTCGCCAGCAGGACCCCGATCAGCACCACGATCGAGCCCAGCGACAGCAGGGCCGTGATCCGGCGCCAGATCGGTCGCCGGGCGTCGGCGTAGGTGTCCCGCAGGTCGAATCCGGCCTGTCCAATCATGCTTTTTCTTCGACCTTTCGCCAATTGGCAGTACCGTCGGGCTGTATCGAGGCCGATACCCATCCGATAGGAGGGCGATGGATCCCGCGCCGGACCGCGACGAGCTCAACCCCACCGTAGCTCCAGGGACCGGACCTGCGGAGCCGCTGATCTCCGAACCGACCTCGGTGCCGAGCGGTCCGCCACTGTGGCAATGGGCGGCCGGGTTGACCACGCTGGTCGTCGCCACCGCCATCGTCGGCGGCCTGCTGTTCAGGGTTCCCTACGTGGCGCTGGTCCCCGGCACGGCCCGAGACACCGAGCCGCTGGTCGAGGTCGAGGGGCTGGACTCCTACCCGAGCGACGGTGAACTGCTGCTCACCACGGTCCGGGTCCGGCAGCGACCCAACTTCTGGGAGTACGTCTGGCTCCGGCTCGACGACGACGTCGAGGTGGTTCCCGAGGAGGTGATCCTCGGCAACCGGACCCCCGAGGAGAACCGCCAGTTCAACCTGGCGCTCATGAACGACTCGAAGTCGGTCGCCATCGCCGTCGCCCTCGAGGAGCTGGGCTACGACGCCGTCAGCTCCGATGGGGTGGTGATCGTCGAGATCGTGCCGGGCAGCGCGGCCGACGGCGTGCTCGACCCCGGTGACGTCGTCACGGCCATCGATGACGAGCCGGTCGAGACGACCAGCGACCTCGTCGAGATCCTGGGGGACTACGAGCCGGGAGACGAGATCACCCTGACCGTCGATGAACTGGAGCCGTTCACGTCGGTCGAGCCCGATCCGGAGGATGGCCAGGCGGTCGACGATCAGGAGGAGCTCGAGGTGGTGCTCGGGGCCAAGGAGGACGAGCCCGATTCCGCCTTCCTCGGCGTCCAGCCGGCGGACCGGATCGAGCTGGCCGACGACTTCGACTTCGTGGTCGACATCGACACCGGTGCCGTCGGCGGCCCGTCGGCCGGGCTGGCCTTCACCCTCGCCGTGCTCGACCAGCTCACCCCGGGCGAGCTGACCGGCGGGCTGGTGGTGGCCGTCACCGGCACGATCGACGCCAACGGCAGGGTCGGGAGCGTCGGTGGTGTCGTCCAGAAGGCGGCCGCGGTTCGCGAGATGGGGGCCGACGTGTTCATCGTGCCGGCGACCCTGCCACCCGAGGAGCTGGAGACGGTGATCGATCGGGCCGGCGACTCGCTACAGGTGATCCCGGTCCACAGCCTCGAAGAGGCCCTCGAAGCGCTCGCCGAGCTCGGCGGTGAGGTGTCGGCCGTCGAAGAGTTCGCGGCCGCGAACCTGTCCTGACAACCCGGTCCGTCGATGGCGCCGATTGGCGGCGCGTGGCCCTCGTGCCCGCCCGTCGACAGCTTTGGGAGATAATCCCCGACGGTCCATCGATCATCGGGAACCCGGTCGTACGATCGGATCATGGGATCCGACGGACGCGCTGACTTCGATCCGAAGGAGATCGCCCGGGCCACGTTCCCCACCGCCTTCCGGGGATACGACACCGAGGCGGTCCGTCGCTACTTGACCCGCCTGGCGGCAGCCATCGGGCGGGCCCAGGAGGGCGGGCGGCTCTCCCCGTTCGACCACGGCGACGACGCGGAGGCTCGGGTCGCCGAGGCCGAGCACGAAGCCGCCCTGCTCCGGGATCGGGTGGTCGAGCTCGAGGAGCAGGTTCGGGCTCAGGCGAGCCACGCTCCGCCCGAGCCCGTCGAGCCTGCGGCCGATCGGACGGTCCCCGAAGCCGAGCTGATCGAACAGCTCGGCAAGGAGACGGCCCGCATCGTCGAGGCCGCCCGTGCCGCAGCCGCCGATATCACCCATCGGGCGGAGGAGGAGGCGTCGCTGGTCCGCGCCGAGGCGACCCTCGAGGCCCGTGCGGCGCGGTCGGAGGCCGAGGACGCCATCGCCGGTGCCTCGGTCGAAGCGGAGAAGATCGTCGCCGCCGCATCGGCCGAGGCGGTCAAGACCCAGGCCCGGATCAAGGCCGACGTCAAACGGAGCCGGGAGCATGCCCGGTCCAAGGCCGAGAAGCTGCTGGCCGACGCCTCGGCCAAAGCCGAGGGCGACCTGGCCGCGGCCCGGCAGCGGGGCAACCAGATCGTGGCCGATGCCGAGGCGCTCCGGGAAGAGATCCTGGGCGATCTGGTCCGCCGTCGCCGGCTGCACGGCGAGCAGCTCGACCGCCTCACCGACGCCCGCGACCGGTTGGCCCAAGCGCTGGCCGGTGCCCGCAACGAGCTCGACGAGGTCGCGTCCGACCTCCACCTCTCGATCCCCGGCTCGGTCGACATCGACCTGACCGACGAGCTGCCGGAACGGCAGGCCGGCGACCACAACGAGGTCGCCGAGCTGGTCTCCCAGCTCCAGGGCGTCGGCGACGGAGGTGTCGCGTCGATGTCGGGGGGCGCCGCGGTGCTCGATCCTCCCACGACCGGTCAGGGGCCCGGCAATGGCTCGACACACCAGGGCCCGTCCAACGGGTCGGGGCCGCACGGGGCATCGTCGACCGGTGCCGACGTCGCCGGCCCGACGGCGAACGGGTTCGGCGGCCACGACGGCGACGGACCCGGGGGGTCGGTCGACGATGCCGATCTGGGGCGGGCCGAGGGGGGCATCGCCGCACCGGTCCGCACCGATCTCGACGACGACGCCGTCCTCGACCCGTCGGTGCTCACCGACCCGACCATGGTCGCGCTGACCGGCGACCCGGCCTCCTTCGTGAGCGGGATGGTCGACGCCCCGATCGTCGATCGATCGGATCGCACCGGTGGTGAGCCACCGTTCGACGTCGACGAGTTGCTGGAGGTCGACGACCGCCCGGCCACCGGCCAGACCCCGGTGGCCGACGGGATCGGCCCGGCGGCGTCGGAGCTCCTCGAGCTCGACCTCGATCCGGAGCGAGGGCCCGATCCCGCTCCGCCGCCGGCCAACGGCGGGGAGTTGGTCGGAGCCAACGGTGAGGTGATCATCGACCTGACCGGCAGCCCGGCCTACGCCGACCCCGTGCTCGGGGCCGGGCCCGGCGCGATGCGGCGAACCGCCACCCGGGGCGACCTGCCCCGCAACACCCCCTATGCCGGCAAGCTGCCCCCGGCCTTCGAAGGGCGGGACATCGCCCTCAACCGGTCGACCGCAGGGTTCCGGCGCCGGCTCAAGCGGGCGGTCAACGACGACCAGAGCGACGTGCTCGACCGGCTCCGGGCCGGGCGGGGCACCATCCATCCCACCGAGCTGCCGTCGGTCGAGGATCAGCTCCACAGCTACGTGGCCGCCCTCCGGCCGGCGCTCAACGATGTCGTCGCCGCCGGCGGCGAGCTGCTCGGGAGCGAGGATGTCCCGGCGGCCGCGGTCGACAACCTCTGCCTCCAGCTGGCCAAGCACATCGTCGAGAACCTCCGCCGACCCACCGAGGGGGCGATCGAGGTGGCGATCGAGGGTGACCGCGAGGCGATCCTCGATCCCGTCCGGGCCATCTACCGCGACTTCCGCAACACGACGCTGCCCGACCTGATCGAGGATGCCCTCCACGAGGCCTACGCCCTCGGTCTGTTCCACGCCATCGAGCCGGGCACGCTCGTGATCTGGCAGACCGATCCCCGGCTCGACCCCGACCCGATCTGTGAGGAGAACAGCGCCTCGGTGGCGCTCCCCAAGGGCGCGGAGTTCCCGAGCGGCCACGCCCGGCCGCTGTCGATGCCGGGGTGCCGGTGCCTGGCCGTTCCGGCCTGACCTCGCCCGGCGCCAGCCGGGTCGAGGGGTGAGCGCTCATCGCCGGTTGCCAGCGGTAGCCTGACCTACGAATGAAGACGGTGCGAGACAACGTGCGGTCGTCCCGCTTCCGGACGCCGATCCTGATTGCGATCGGGGTCATCATTCTGCTCATCCTGTCGGCCAACGGTCTGGCCCGGACGTACACCGACTGGCTCTGGTTCTCCAATCTGGGGTTCGGGTCGGTGTGGACCAAGATCCTCACGACCCAGATCGCGCTGGCCGTCGTCTTCACGCTGATCTTCTTCCTCATCCTGTGGGGCAACCTGATCCTGGCCGACCGGCTGGCCCCCACGATCCGGCCGGCATCGCCCGAAGAGGATCTGATCGAGCGGTACCACCAGCTGGTCGGCGATCGGGCCGGCAAGCTGCGGTTCGGGCTGGCCGCCGTGTTCGGCGTGGTCGCCGGGGCCAACACCGCCTCGCAGTGGGACGAGTGGCTCCTGTTCCGCCACGGCGGATCGTTCGACTGGTCCGATCCGCTGTTCGGTCAGGACGCCGGGTTCTACGTCTTCACCCTCCCGTTCGTCAGTTTCATCATCGACTGGCTGTTCGCCGCCCTGGTGTTGACCCTGATCGTGGTGGCGGTGGCCCACTACCTCAACGGTGGGATCCGGGCCGCGTCGAACACCGAGCGCGTCAGCTCACGGGTCAAGCTCCATCTGTCGATCCTGCTGGCCGCGTTGGCCGTCGTGCGGGCCGCGGCCTACATGCTCGACCGTTTCGCGCTCGTCACGTCGACTCGGGGCATCTACGACGGGGCGCTCGCCACCGACGTCAACATCCAGCTGCCGGCCTACAACCTCCTGGCCCTCATCTCACTGTTCGGCGCGGCCCTGTTCCTGGCCAACATCCGTCGCCAGGGCTGGGGCCTCCCGATGGCGGCGATCGGTCTCTGGGTGATCAGCCACCTGGTCGTGGGCAGCGTGTTCCCCGCCATCTACCAGCGGCTCCGGGTCCAGCCCCAGGCGTCGACGCGAGAGGCCGAGTTCGTCGGCCACAACATCGACGCCACCCGGTTCGCCTACGGCCTCGACGAGGACCGCCTGGTCATCGAGTCGTTCGACTACTCGGCGGGGGTGAGCGCCCAAGAGCTCGAGGGCTACCGGTCGGTGCTCGACAACGTCCCGCTCGTCGATCCCCGCCTGGCGCGGGATTCGTTCATCCGCGATCAGGGCGAGCGGGCGTTCTACGCCTTCTCCGACCCGCTCGACGTCGACCGGTACGTGATCGACGGTGAGCTCCGCCCGGTCGTGCTGTCGATGCGAGGCCTCGAGCTGGGCGTGCCCGAGATCCCCCAGGGCTGGGAGAGCCAGCACGTGCTCTACACCCACGGCTACGGCGCTGCGGTGGCCTCGGGGTGGGAGGTCGACTCCAACGGTCGCCCTCGGTACCTGGTCCGGGAGCTGGGTGACGTCATCGTCGACGAGTCCCTTGGCGAGGAGCTGGCGGCGATCGAGCAGCCCCGCATCTACTTCGGCGAGGGCTTCGACGGCTACGCCATCGTCAACGCCGCCCGGGACGAGATCGACTACCAGACGTCCAGCGAGTCCCAGCCGTACCGCTACGAGGGGACGGGTGGGGTCCAGATGGGGACCTTCATCCGCCGGGTGGCGTTCGCCCTCCGGTTCCGGGAGCTCGATCCGTTGATCTCGCCCTCGGTGACCCGGGAGTCGATGGCGATCTACAACCGTGATGTGGCGGAGCGGGTCCGGACCGTGGCCCCGTTCCTCCAGTTCGACTCCAACCCCTACCCGGTGATGACCGAGGACGGGTTGTTCTGGGTCATCGACGGGTACACGACGAGTTCCGACTTCCCCTATGCCCAGTCGGTCGACACCAACCTCTCGGGCTCCGACCTGTCGGGTGGCTTCAACTACGTCCGCAACTCGGTCAAGGCCGTCGTCGACGCCTACACCGGCGAGATCAAGCTGTACGTCATCGACGAGCAGGACCCGATCCTGGCCGCTTGGCGGGACGCCTTCCCGGTGCTGTTCGTCGACGCCTCCGAGGTCCCCCTCGACATCCTCGACAACTTCCGCTATCCGCAGGACATCTTCGAGGTCCAGACCGATATGTGGTCGACGTACGTCGTCGGCAATCCCCAGGAGCTCATCCAGGGCGACCTGGCCTGGTCGGTGGCCGCCCAACCTCGGTCGGAGGCCCAGATCGGCGAGTCCGACGCGGCATCGGCCGGTTCCATGGATCCCCAGTACCTCATCACCCGGTTGCCCGGTTTCGACGAGCCCGAGTTCGTGCTGCAGCGGATGTTCGTCCCCCGATCGGGGGAGGCCGGTTCGACGACGGCCAGACCGGAGCTGACCGGGGTGATGATGGCCCGGTCCGATCCGGGTGCCAACTTCGGGCAGCTGGTTCTGTACCGGATACCCGTCGGCCGGGTCGAGGCCCCCGATTTCGTCCACTCCGAGATCCGCAAGAACAACGAGCTGACCGAGTTCATCCGCGACCGCCTGGGCTCGGTGGTGACGTTCGGGGAGATGACGATGCTCCTCATCGAAGACACGATCGTCTATGTCCGCCCGGTCTACGTCGAGGCCAACAGCGCCACCGCGGTCCCCGAGCTGACGAGGGTGATCGCCGTGAACGGCGACCAGATCGCCATGGGCGAGTCGCTCGACGAGGCGCTGGCCGAGATCGTGATCGGCGAAGACACCGACACGACCACCGACGAGGGCGATGCCGACCCCGCCGACGAGTCGGCGGCCCCACCGTCCGACTCGGACGCCGATCCTCCGGCCGCCGGTGACTACGACCCGACCGGGAAGTCGGTCGTCGAGCTCCTCAGCGATGCCGACGACCTCCTGGCCGAGGCCGATGTCGCCGAGACGTCGGGCCTGACCGTCGAGGCCGAGGCGCTTCGGGAGCAGGCCCGGACCGCCATCGCCGCCGCCATGGACCTGCTCGGTGGAGGCGGATCCTCGCCGCCGCCGGCGGCCGAGGCTGCCAGCGACACCTGATCGCTGCACTCGCTGCGGTCGCCCGTTCCCATCACTCTGCGTGGTCGTTGACGACCATGGGTGTCGCAGGATCTGGCTCGGTTCGGGCTCGGGCCGATAAACTGGTGCACGCGCTCGCCCGACCGAGCGCCGGTTGATCGGCACCTGGGCCACCTCTACGGCGGAAGGATGGCTCAGGTGCCGTTCATCCGCTCACCCGCCGGAGGTTGCTCATGTTTCGTAGGTCGACCCGGGGACTCACCGTCCCGACCGGGGATCAGACGCTTCCCGGCAGGGAGCAGGCGGTCCCGGTGCCCGATGCCCACTTCGTGAACGGCCGTCCCCTGACCGGCCCGTTCGCCGATCACCTCGACACCCTCGTCATCGGTATGGGCTGCTTCTGGGGCGCCGAGCGGCTCTACTGGGAACAGCCGGGGGTGTACACCACCGCCGCTGGCTATGCCGGCGGCACCACTCCCAACCCGACCTACCGGGAAACGTGCACCGGGATGACCGGCCACACCGAAGCCGTCCTGGTCGTGTTCGATCCGGCCGAGGTCACGCTCGACCAGCTGTTCAAGATCTTCTGGGAGAACCACGACCCGACCCAGTACATGGGGCAGGGCAACGACATCGGGACCCAGTACCGGTCGGCGATCTACACCAACTCCGATGCCCAGATGGCGGCGGCGACCGCCAGCCGCGACGCCTACCAGGCGAAGCTGACCGAGGCCGGGTTCGGTGAGATCACCACCGAGATCGCTCCGGCCGGGCCGTTCTACTACGCCGAGGACTACCACCAGCAGTACCTGGCCAAGAACCCGGGGGGCTACTGCAACCACGGCTTCTGCCAGGTGGGGTACGAGGCCGACGCGCTGGCCTGAGCCGGCGCATGGGGCGCCGATGCCGGCCGGGGCCCGGTAGAGGTCCCGGTCGGGGCGCTCTTGGTGGTCAAAACGGGGTCTTCGAGGCGCTTCGGCTACCGTCGAGGAGCAGCTCGCTTCTTCGTCAGGAACCGCCTCGATGACCGAACCGCAGCTCCAGGTCCAGATGCTCGGGGGTCTCAGCTTGGCCCTCGACGGCGAGCCGATCGGCCCGCTGCCCAGCCGGCCTGCGTCGCTGCTCGCCTACCTGATCCTCCACCGCGATCGGGATCACACGCGAGACCTGCTGGCCGGCCGGTTCTGGTCCGACACCTCCGATGACAAGGCGCGGCGCCGGCTGAGCCAGGCGCTGTGGCGGATCCGCTCCTTGTTCAAGGAGGTCGGGATCGAAGCCCTGGTCGGCTCATCGAACACGATCCGGTTCAACCCCGAGATCGACGTCGATCTCGACGTCGAGACCTTCGAGGCCGAGCTGGACGGCTTGGAGCGGGAGCGGCCGGCCGTGTCCCCGGCCCGGCTGTCGTCGGTGGTCGATCGCTATCGGGGTGAGCTCCTGGCCGGCCACTACGACGAGTGGATCGGCGAGGACCGGGAACGGCTCCGGGATCGCTACCGGGGTGGCCTCGGTCTCCTGATCCGGCTGGCGACCAAGCAGGGCGACTACGAAGCGGCGTTGCGCCACGCCCTGGCACTCGTCGCCGATGATCCGCTCGACGAGGAGAACCAGCGCGAGGTGCTGCGGCTCTACGCCATGACCAACCGGGTCACGGCCGCCGAGCGTCACTACAAGCAGTTCGTCAAGCACTTCAAGGAGCAGCTCGAGATCGAGCCGTCGGAGGAGACGGCGAAGTTGATGCGATCCCTCCTCGATGACTCCGGGCCGCCGGTGTCGTTCGGCGGGACCGATCACGCCAGCTCGACCTTCGTCGGCCACCGACAGGAGCGGTCGACGGTGCTTCGGGCGGTGATCGACCTGGCGGCCGGGAAGGGAGGCATCCTCCTCATCGAGGGTGAGGCCGGGGTCGGGAAGTCACGGCTGATCGAGGAGCTGGGGAAGGGGGCGGAGTGGCGTGAGGTGACCGTCCTGGTCGGCCGCCACGACGAGACCAGCGTGCTCACCCCCTACGACGGGCTCCGGCAGGCGATCGCCCCGGCGTTGACCGGGCTCCGGCGGGACCATCTCGTCGACTCGGTCGAGCCGCTCTGGCTGGTCGAGGCAGGCGAGGTCCTCGACGATCTCCGGGCCCTGGTCACCGGCGGCGATCGTCGGCACCGGTTGGAACCGGCCGAGGAGCCCTGGCGGACGACCGAGGCCCTGGCTCAGGTGATCCTGGCCCAGGGTCGACCAAAGCCGACGGTGTTCATCCTCGAGGACGTGCACCTCTGCGACCGGGAGACGATGGCGGTGCTCGCTCAGCTCGGCGACCGCCTGCTCGACGCCCAGGTCCTGCTGTGCCTGACCTACCGGCTCGACGAGGCGCGACTCCGACCTCCGGTGTGGGACATGCTGAGCGGGCTGGAGGCCGAGCCCGGTGCGACCAGGGTCCGGGTCCCTCCGTTGGAGCCCGACGAGGCCCGGGAGCTGGTGGCCGCCGAGCTCGGTCCGGGGCGGCTCCCCGCTGCGGTGGTCGATCAGGTGATCGAGGCGACCGGTGGCAACCCCTACATGATCCTGGAGCTGGTCCGGAGCCCGATCGAGATCGGCGACGACGGCGCCACCGGCGGCCGGTGGCTGGAGGACGAGCTGCGGACCCGGCTGTCGGCCACCGTCGGTCGCCGGGTGGATGCGACCCCGCCCGAGGTCCGTTCGGTCCTCGACGTGGTGGCGGCGGTCGGCGGTCCGACCCCGAGCGGGATCGTGGCCAAGATCGTCGACCTCGACCGGCCGGCCGCCCTCGACGCCCTCCAGCGGGCGGTCGATCTCGACTTCCTGGTCGACGGTCCCCGGGGTTGCTCGTTCGCCCACAGCCAGACCCGTCAGCTCGTGTACGACGCCATCGCCAGCCGCCGCCGGCGGGGCCTCCACGGGCGGATCGCCGACGTGCTGGCCAGCTCCGGTGAGCCCTCGACGACGACGGCGATGGTGGCGCATCACGCCTGGCTCGGTGAGCAGTGGCAGCGGGCGTACCAGTACCACAGCCTGGCCGCCGACTCGGCCATGATGATCAACGCCTTCCAGATCTCGGCCGAGCACCTCGACAAGGCCGACCAGGCGGCGCTGTGGGCCGATATCGACGACGGCGACCGGATCGACGAGTTGCTCGACGCTGAGCGGGTCTTCGATCTGCTGGGGGAGCGGGCCCGGCAGCGCCGCCTGATCGAGCGGGTGACCACCGCCGGACCGCTGACCGCCCGGCAGGAGCTGCGGGTCCAGGCGCGTCAGGCCAGCCTCCTGCTCCACGACAACCGACTGGCCGAGGCCGAGGCGACCGCCACCGAGGCGGTGGCCACCGCCCGGCGGACGGGCCAGAACGCCGGGGACGCCTTGACGATCGTGGCGACGATTCGGATCCGGGCCGGCCAGCGGACCTCGTCGGTCGAGCCGCTCTCGGAGGCGATCGACGCCTGCCGGGACGCCGGTGTCAGCGCCCTGCCGCCGCAGCTGATGCTGGGGAGGATCCAGGCCGAGCTCGGTGAGTACGACGCGGCCCAGCAGGTTCTCGAAGGGGCCCTGGAGGAGGCCAAGGACACCGACGATGCGCGGAACCAGGTCGAGGCCCTCGGCCACCTGGCGGCGATGTGGGCCAGCAGGGGCGCCGAAGGCGAGGCCGACGCGGCCTACCGCAGCGCGCTCCAGGAGGCCCAGCGCATCGGGTACCGGGACGGCGAGGGGAAGAACCTCCTCAACTTGGCGGTGTTCAACCTGCGGCGAGGCCGCAGCGGTCGGGCCGACGCCCTGCTCGATCGGGCCCGGGTGGTGTACGAGGACCTCGACGACGACCGGGGCCTCGCCTACGTCATGGCCAACCTGTCCTGGGTCCAGCACTGGATCGTGGGCGACGACGTGGCGGCCAAGCGGAACGCCGAGGGGGCGGCGGTTCAGCTCCGCCGTCTTGGCGACGCCCCGTCGGAAGCGGTGTGCCTCAGCACCCTTGGGGGGATCGAGCTCCGGGCTGGCCGTCGCCGCCAGGCCCGGAACCGGATGCGGCACGCCCTGAATCAGGCCGCCTCGGCCGAGGACCGCCTGACCGAGACCAAGGCGCTCGTCGGGTTGGCCATCGTCGAGCTGGAGCTGGGGAACGCCACCGATGCCGTGGCCCACGGGCGCAAGGCGATGGAGCTCGGTGCCGCCCACCGACTCGATCTGCTCGTGCCGCTGTCGATGGCGGTCGTCGCCCGGGCCCTCGCCGAGCTGGATCAGCCCGGCGAGGCGGTCACCCTGGTCGAGCAGGTGATCGCCGCCAACGGGCCGGCCGCCGAGCTGAGCCATCTGGCAGCGTGGTGGTCGGCCGAGATCCTGGCGTCCGAGGGTCGACACGACGACGCCTCGGAGCAGGTCGCCCGAGCCCACGCGTTGCTCTCGCGGAACCTCGAGGAGCTGCCGAAGCCGGCGATCCGCCGATCGTGGACCGAGGTGCCCGAGCACCGGGCCATCGCGGTGGCCCGGGAGCGGTACTTCGTGGAGAAGGTCAAGCTCCGTCTCCCGGTCTGCGATGCGCCGACCGGGCGGCGGTTGGCGCCCGAGGAGTTCGTCACCGTCACCCTGACCCGGTCCCATCCTGACGACTGGGATCTCGAGTCGGCCTCGGAGCGTCGGCACCGCCGGTTGCTCCGCCTCATCGATGAGGCCACCGATCAGGGAACGCGGGTCCGCCAGATCGATCTGGCTCGGCTGTTGGGCGTCAGCGAGCGGACCATCAAGCGCGATCTGGCCGTCCTCCGGGCCGAGGCCTGATCCAGGGCGAGCCCGGCGAGCGACCTTCGTCGGTCGTCACACCGCCCGGATCGGATCGTTCCGTACGGCCGTGGGGGCTCTCGGGCGCTCTCGTCGCTGACCCGCTGGAGCGGGTCGGCTCGACGTGTGGCGAATGTCAACGTCCTCGAAGATTTCTCGCCTGCTGAAGGCCCGGCGAGAGGCGCGCAAAGTGCCTGGTCAGAGAGGGCTATCGGGGTGATGTCCCCGAGCTTTGTCACCGAGGTTCCGTCGATTCGGAGATAACGGCGAGAGACCGAAGAGACAACGTGAGACATGTGCATGGCACCTTGGCGCAGAAGCCGCCTGGGGATCGGACCCGGGAGCGTGCCGAGAATCGACCGAACCCACGAGGGGGAGGTCGGGGCGAGCTGTGCACACACCGCCACACCAATGCTAGGAGAAATCTGATCATGCGGAAAGCTCTCGCCTTCACCACCGCCGCCGCTCTGGGTGCCGTCGCCGCCGTCGCTCTGCCCGCCTCGGCCCTGATCGGCAACATCACCATCATCTGACCCCAAGTCGGGGTCCCTGGTTCTCCCCGATCCATTCCGCCGTGGTCGGATGTTCGTTCCAGGGATCCTTGCCCCGCCGGTGCCAACCGCCACCGCCGGGGCTTGGCCTCGGGTGTGGCCATCGCAGGATACCTAGCACTGCGACGGCCACACCGAGGCCTCTCCACCCGCCCACGGCCCGCTAGGTGACGACAACGAACGAAGGACTTGGTTCGACGCATGCTCGGTGGGGCGATGCCGCGCCGCCCGCCAGAGCGCTCGAGCCAGTCCGGTCCCTTCGGCTTTCCGGAACGGCCACGGTTCCGGTTCAGAACGCCGAAGGGACCGTCGTCTTTTAGGCTGACCCCATGACCGGGCAGCCGTCGATCTACCACATCGCCTCGCCGGAGGATGCCGCCGTGCTCCGCGCGGCGTCGATGCTGGCCCCGCCGTCGCTCGCCGCCGAGGGGTTCGTCCACTGCTCGACGGCCGAGCAGGTGGTGGCGACGACCGCCCGGTACTTCCCGCCCGACGCCGAGCTGGTGTTGATCGAGCTCGACCCGGCCGCCGTCGGGGCCGAGATCTCGTGGCCCGAGGTCTACCCCGGCCAGCGGTTCCCCCACCTCCACGGCCCGATGCCGGCCACCGCCGTCGTGGCGATCCATCCGTGGGGCCCCGATGATCGGGTCCGCTGGAGGGTGTGAGCGCTGACTGGATCCGGTATCGTTATCTATCCACTTCGACGCGGGGTGGAGCAGCCAGGTAGCTCGTCGGGCTCATAACCCGAAGGTCGCAGGTTCAAATCCTGCCCCCGCCACTATTTTCCCTGCTCAGAGGCCTGCATTTCGGTGCGGGCCTCTTTCGCGTACCTTTGGGCCTGTGAGATCTCACCCAGATCTCACACGTCGTCGACGATCGGCGGACCGGATCGCTGCTGGTCAGAGCCTCGGAGGTCGTCGGGCGACCTTCGGGTTGGTTGCCCGACGAGTTGGGTGCTGTGGTGTTTTGCTCGGGCTGTTCGGCGCGGGCGGCTTCACTCGCCCGGCGAATGGTTGTCTGAGATGGCCCGGGAGATCGGCCGCGTCGGGAACGCTCGGTCGGCCGTCTGATGCGCTGCCAGGGGAGGTTGCGGACTATCGGTTGCTTGGCGCCAGGGTGGTGAGTCTGATGGCGAGGGCGCCGGTGAGGCAGGCGAGGGCGACCGAGGGGAGGTGGATGAGTTCGTTGCCGCCGGTGGCGGCGGTGGTGTCGAGTGCGCCGGCAGCGGCTTGGGCGACGACGGCCGCGGACGAGATGGCGAAGCTGGGGCGGGCCCAGTGGGGCCGCCATGCGGCGAGGAGCGCAGCGATGGCGACGACGAGTCCGAGGGCGCCGTCGCGGGTGAGATGCGCTGTGTTGGAGTCGCCGAGCAACCCGATGGGGTCGTGGCCGACGAACCACGGGACGACAGCGACGAGTTGCAGGGCGGCGAGGGCGGCGACGGTGAGTCGCAGCGCTGGTGCTGGGACGGGGAGGGCGTCGTCGAGGTGTTGGAGATCAGGGTCGGTGTCCGCGAGGTCGCGGTTGGCGTCGGCGAGGAAACGGTCGACGAGCGGGTCGGGCCGGTTGCGGTGCAGGTCGACGATGTCAGCGAGCGGATCGTCGTCGGGGGCGGGCTCGACACTCATGCTGTTGCTTCGTCTGGGGGTTCGGCTCGGAGCGCTTCGGCGAGGGCGGCGCGCCCGCGATGGAGGCGGGATCGGACGGTGCCGACGGGGATGTCCAAGATGATGGCGGCGCTGTCGTAGTCGTAGCCGAGGATGCCGCAGATGACGATGACTTCGCGTTGTTCGGCGGGGAGGTCGGTGATGAGGGCGAGGGTTTCGGCGCGATGGTCTGGTGCTTGTGGGTGTGGTCGTCGGGCGCGGGTGGTGGTGAGTTCGGTGTCGCGTCGTTGCCGGTTCTCGAGGTCGATGATGCAGCGGCGGCAGATGCGGATGAGCCAGCCTTCGAAGCTGCCGTTGCCGCGGAAGGAGTCGAGGTATTTCCAGGCTCGGAGGAAGGTGTTCTGGACGGCGTCTTCGGCGATGGTGGGGGTGGAGGCCATCGAGCGGGCGTAGGTGTGGACGGCGCGGTGGTGGTCTCGGACCAGGCGTTCGAAGTCGGCGTCGTGCACCGCTGAAGTCAACTCGGAGGCAGTGCTCGCCTGCAACGCAGACGCCACATTCTCGGCGCGAGGACACGTCGATCTTCGAGGTTTTCTCGTTGGTGGGGAACTCCGGGCGGGCGGGCGCGGTCTTCGGGGTCGTGATGCAGATGCAGGAGATCTCCTCGGTGTTGGCGGCGATGCCGGCCCGGTTCCACCTCGGGGTCGGCGGCGATGACGCCCCGACCCTGGGTGAGGTGTTGGGGGACCGGCGCCGGTTGCTGGAGTGGTTGGCCGACGACGCAAGGCTCGTGGGCGCCCCCGACGATCAGGTCGCTGCGTCGATGCTGGTGCAGCACACGGCGATGGTGTTGGGAGGCTCGACGTTGGCGGCTGCGT
The DNA here is from genome assembly GCA_965262175.1 of Acidimicrobiales bacterium. GTDB lineage: Bacteria > Actinomycetota > Acidimicrobiia > Acidimicrobiales > SZUA-35 > CADEDH01. The sequence goes on from CBDHES010000002.1 coordinate 2,349,045, forward strand.
TGTTGTGTGGGGCGTTGCCGGTGGCCGGCGTCGACGCTGTGTGGGTGGCGCCGGGTGCGGGATCGCCGGGATCGACGCGGTGGCGGTTCTCGCTCGATTCGGTCGCACTCGAGTCGGGCCGGCCCGAGGCGCTGCTGGCGCGCTGGGTCGAGGTCTGGGTGGACGGGGTGCTCGGCGAGCTGGTGGATGCGGTGCACTCGGCGGTGCGGGTCGGCCGGCGGATGCTGGTCGATGACGTCATGTCGGCGGCTGCGGCGAACCTTGTGTTCCTGGATTGGTGGAATCCCGCGGCCGAGTTCGGTCGTCTCGCCCCCTTGTTGGAGCGTCTGGGCACGCCACGGGTCGGGGAGACGGTGACGTTCTCGACGATCTCCCATGGGGATCGAGATGGTCTGCGTTCGGCGCGCCGGTCGTGTTGTCTGCACTTTCGGTGTGACCCGGCGCACTGGTGTCCGACGTGCCCGAAGCTCGATGAGTCCGAGCGTGAGCGGATCATGCGCACCCATCTCGGTCACCTCGACGCGGTGCTGGCCCAGCGGAACTGATCGTCGGGCGAGTTGATCGATGAAACCGGACGACGCGATGAGCGCGTCCCGAATTTTGGAAGGAACTACCTGACATGCGAGCAATCGGATCGAGAGCGGCGGCGGTACTGATCGCCATGGCGCTCCTGGCTGGGGCGTGCGGCGACGACGACACGACGACCTCTGACGCGGCCAACACCTCCCCAACCGAAGCGGCGGCTGCGACCACAGCGCCCACGACGGCGGCCGGGAACGACCACGACAGCGGTGACGAGACGTCCGGCGAGACGGACGAGCACAACCACGGCGACGAGATGACCGAGGACCACGAACACGATCACGGGGGCTATGACCCCGACTCGTGGCCGCTGGCATCGCACGGCGTGTTCCTGCCTTCCACGTTCACCGACGCATCGGGTGCCGAGGTGACGATCGAGGCCGCGGATCGGATCGGATCGATGTCGGGTGCAGTCAGCGAGATGCTGTGGACGTTGGGCTATGGCGACAGCGTCGTGGTGATCGAGGGCACGACCCGCTACCCGGAGGAACTCGCGTCACTCCCGAATGTCGGGTTCTTCCGAGCGTTGCCGGCGGAAGGGATCCTGGCCGAAACCCCCGATGTGGTGTTCGTTCCCCTCGACGCAGGGCCGCCCGAGGCGCTGGATGCGCTCGCAGCGGCAGGGGTGGTCGTGGTTCGTGTCCCGATCGACACGGCCGACCCGGCCTCGCTTCGCGCCACCGCTGACCTCGTCGGCGCGGCGATGGGCGACCCGGAGCACGCGACGGTCCTGGCCGATGACGTCCTCGACGCCTACACGGCGGCTTCGATTGAACCGGCGGAGGACGCACCCGTGGTGGTCTACGCGGTTGCCCGCGGTCAGAACGTGTTCCTCACCGGGCTCGACAGCCCGTCGAACACGATGATCGCAGCGGCCGGGTTCCGCACGGTGGCGAGCGAACTCGACCTGGCCGAAGCCGTGCCGCTGACACCCGAGGCGCTGGTTGCCGCGGATCCGGTCGTGATCGTGACGACCCGGTCGAGCGTGGAACAGGCCGGCGGGGAGGACGCCTTCTTGGCGATGGCGGGTATTGCCGAGACGACCGCCGGGCGCAACGGTGCGTTGGTGGTGTGGGAGGACGACCAGTCGATCCAGCAGTGGACCCCGAGGGCGCCACTGACGGTGGCCGCGTTGGCCGAACAGATCACTGCCGCAGCGGCGTGACGGCGCTGGACACCGCCACCTCACCGTCCCCTCCGGCCCAGGAGGGCGCTGCGTCACCGCGACGTCGCGCTCTTCGGGGTTCTGGGGCGCGGACCTGGCTCGTGCTGGGCGTCATGGCGGCGGGGCTCGCAGCGGTGTCGGTGTGGAGCGTGACCGTCGGCGCTGTTGGGGTCCCGGTCCGCCATGTCGTTGCCGTCATCGCAGATCTGGTCGGGATCGGTGATGTCGACGGTGTCCCGGCGGCGTCGGTGACGGTGGTGCGGGACATCCGCCTGCCCCGGATCCTGCTGGCGATCGGGGTCGGAGGGTCGCTGGGCCTGTGTGGCGCTGCGCTGCAAGGGGTGTTCGCCAACCCGCTGGCCGATCCGGGCCTGATCGGCACCTCGAGTGGAGCGGCGTTGGGTGCGGTGGTGGGGATCGTGACCGGGCTCGGGACGATCGGGTCGTGGTCGACACCGGCGTTCGCGTTTGCCGGCGCGCTGGCGGTGACGGCGCTGGTGTACCGCATCGCGCGCCACGACGGCCGTACCGAGGTGGTGACGCTGGTGCTGACCGGCATCGCGATCAACGCCATGGTCGTGGCCGCCATCGGCTACGTGACGTTCCTCGCCGATGATCAGGAGCTCCGCTCGATCGTGTTCTGGCAGCTCGGGTCGATGGCAGCGGCGCGCTGGTCATCGGTCGCAGTGGCGTTCGCGTTCTTGGCGCTCGGGCTGGCGGTCGTTCCACGGCTGGGGCGGTCGCTGGATCTGCTGGCGTTGGGCGAACGCGAAGCCCGACATCTCGGCGTCGACACCGAACGGCTGCGACGGATCGTGATGGCCGTGTCGGCGCTGGTGGTCGGCGCCGCAGTCGCTGTGGCGGGGATCATCGCGTTTGTCGGGCTCGTCGTTCCCCATCTGATCCGGCTGGCCGCGGGCCCGGGGCACCGGCTGCTGTTGCCGGCCAGCGCGCTCGGCGGGGCTCTGCTGCTGGTCGGAGCGGACGTGATCGCTCGCACCGCGGTCGAACCGGCCGAGCTCCCCCTCGGGGTGCTCACCTCGGCGGTCGGCGGCGTGTTCTTCCTGTGGCTGTTGCTCGCCACCCGTCGCGAACAGGGAGGCTGGGCGTGACGACGCTCGTCGCGACCGGTGTGTCGATCGCCCGAGGACCGACCCGCGCGCTCGCAGACGTGTCGCTGTCTGCCGCCCCGGGTGAGCTGGTCTGTGTCGCAGGTCCGAACGGGGCCGGGAAGTCCACGCTGCTGGCAGTGTTGGCCGGTGACCTCGCGCCGACGGCAGGTCGGGTCGCCATCGGCGGCGACGACGTCGCAGTGCTGCGGCCCGCTGCCTTGGCCCGCCTGCGGGCGGTGCTGCCCCAACAGCACCGGGTCGCCTTCGGGTTCAGCGCCCGCGACGTGATCGAGATGGGCTGCGCCCCACACCCTTACAACTCCGGCGATCTGGTCGCCGAGACGATCGAACGGTTGGACGTGCACCCGTTCCTCGATCGGCCCTTCCGGGTCCTGTCGGGCGGTGAGCAGGCCCGGGTGGCGCTGGCCCGGATCCTCGTGCAGGACACACCGATCCTGCTCCTCGACGAACCGACCGCTGCGCTCGATCTGCGCCATCAGGAACTCGTGATGGCCCTCGCCCGCCAACAGGCCGACCACGGGCGGACCGTGATCGCCGTCGTACACGACCTGAACCTGGCCGCCGCCCACGCCGATCGCATCGTCGTCCTCGCCGCCGGTCGGGTCCTCACCGACGGTCCACCCGACGTGGTGCTCGACGCCTCACTGCTCGAGGCCGCGTACGGCATCGCGGTCACCGTCACCACCCACCCCACCCGAGCCTGCCCGCTCGTCTTGACCACCGGAGGACTCTGAACATGGCCGTCACCCCCGACCAGCTCGACGCCGATGCGCTCGGCTTCCTCGACGAGGTCCACCTCGCGACCCTGACCACCACGACGCCTGCGGGCGAGTTGCATGTGGTCCCGGTTGCCTACAGCTACGACCACGACGAGCACACCATCCGGATCGTGGCGCCGGGCAACACCGTCAAGGTCGTCAACGCCGAAGCCGGAAGCGCCGGTGCGCTGTGTTTCGTCGATGGTGGCCGCTGGATGAGTCTGCACGGTCTGTTGGAGGTCCGCCGCGATCCGGCCCGGGTGGCCGATACCGTCGCCCGTTACACCGAGCGCTACGGCCCACCCCACGGGGCGATCCCCGACCGTGTCAGCCTGGAACTGCGAGTCGAGCTCGTCCGGGGACGTTTCGCGCTTCCCGCCGGTGCGCGCCCTGGTTGAGGGGGTCGTCGCCGTGGCCGTTCTCCAGGCGCTCGCAGCGTGGACGCTTGCCTGGCGCAACGTCGTCGCCCCGGCCAGGCTCCGTCCCGGGATCGACCGCAACGCCGCGACCCTCGCTTTGGTACTGGCCCCGATGTGGGGATGCGGCCTGTTCGCGGTGGCCTATGACCGGGTCCGATGCAGGAACCCGGAGCAGCCGTCCACCAGGGTTGCGCTGCGGGACGCAGCGTCGAGGCCGTTGCGATGGGCCGCCGCATGGCCGCAGAGTGTCCGAGACGCTGCTACGACGGTGCGCGCCGTCCGAGCGTTGCACACGGGTCGCGTCGAATCGCAACCTTGATCGTGGGCAAGGGAACTCCTTCGCCCTTGGCGTCGGTCTACGCCGTCATGAACCTGCGAACCATTGCGCTGTCCGTCGCGACAGCGACGTGCCTGCTGACCGTGACGGCGTGCGGCGACGACACGACCGACTCCGCCGCCCAGGCGACCAGCGAAGCCACCACGGCGCCGACGTCAGCGCCGACCACCGAAGCGAGTGCTGCCGACGACGACCATGGCGGTCATGACCACAGTGAGGACAGCGACGCCTCGGGCTATCCGGTGACGATCGACAACTGTGGTGTGTCGTTGACGTTCGAGCAGGCGCCGCAGCGGGTCGTGATCCTCAACGGTACGTCGGTGGCCGAGGTCGAGACCTTCCTCGCGCTGGGTATCGAGGACAGCATCGTGGCCAACGCCCAGTCCTATGGTTCGTCCGACATCGATGGGATGCTCGAGGCGATCGCTGCGCTGCCGACCGGTGGTGTCGAGTTGAACGAGAACTTCGAGGTGCGCCGCGAGCAGACCCTGGCGATGGAACCCGACCTGGTGGTGTCGACCTGGGCCGGGGGGTTCTCCGAGGAGATGGGCTCGGTCACCCGTGACCAGCTCACCGAGTTGGGGATCAACAGCTACGTCACCCCGGTGAACTGTTCCTACGGTGCGCTGGACCCGCGGTCCGAGGACGTCGAGGCTTGGGACAACCAGACCTACGAGGCGTCGTTCCAGCTTCTGGAGGAACTCGGCACGATCTTCGGGGTCGAAGACCGGGCGGCCGAGGTGATCGGCGATGCTCGGGCCCGGATCGAAGCGGTCGCGGCCGAGCCAGGTGAAGATCCGCCTGCGGTGCTGATTGCGTATCCGGGGATGTCGATGATGAACGCCAATGGGCTCCCTGCGGTGTTCGGCGGGTCGTTCTATGACTCGATCATCGACGCGGCCGGCGGGGTGAACTCGTTCCCGGGTCGGGATTTCGCCGAGATGGGTTCGGTCAATGCCGAGGAACTCGCCGCCGCTGATGTCGACGTGCTCGTCGTTGGGTTGTTCATGCCCGGCGAAGATCCGGCCGCCTATGCCGACGCGTTGTTCGCCCAGTATCCGCAGTGGTCAGCGGCCGAGACCGGCACGTGGATCTCGTTGTCGGAGTCGGTGTACCTGGGACCGCACAACGCGGTCGCGTGAGAGGGCCGTTGTCTGGTCCAGTCGCTATGCGGGTTGTGGTTGGTTGATGGTGGTCCAGTTGGCGGCGAACTCGGCCGGGGTGAGGCCACCGTGGGCTGAGTGCGGTCGCTGGTTGTTGTAGTCGATTCGCCAGTCCTCGATCAGGACTTGGGCTTCGAGTAGCGAGTCGAAGTGCCACAGGTTCAACAGCTCGTCCCGGAGGCGGCCGTTGAAGGACTTGATCCAGGCGTTCTGCCACGGCGAGCCAGGGTCGATTGCCGAGGCGACGCCGGTCTCGGCGCACCACTCTGCGACGGCGTGGGACACGAACTCGGGGCCGTTGTCGAACCGGACGAACCCGGGCGCCTGGCCCCGCTCCACGGCGAGGCGGGCGAGGGTGCCGACCACCCGGTCCGCGTCGATCGAGTGATCGACCACGATCGCCAAGGCCTCGCGGGTGAACTCGTCGATCACGTTCAACAGCTTCACCTGCCGGCCATCGATCGTGGCGTCGAACTGGAAGTCCAACGCCCACAACGCGTCCGGCCGGATCGGGCACATCGCCCCAACATGGGTGCCGATCCCGACGAGCCGCTTCTTGCGGCGACGTTGAGGGACACGGAGGCCTTCCTCGCGCCACAGCCGCCGCACCCGCTTGTTGTTGACCCGATGGCCGTGCGCCCGCAGGTCGACCCCAGCGCGGCGCCAACCCCATCGAGGTCGTTCGGTCGCGAACGCTCGAAGGCGGGCACGGATCACGGCTTCGTCATCAGGCGGAGCGGGCGGTTGGAGCCGTTGGGTCGAGCGATGCTGACCGACCGCTCGACACGCGAACCGTTCTGACACCCCGAATCGGTTCTGGGCCATCTTCACGGCGGCCCGTCGCCGGTTCGGGGTCAGAAGTTTCCCTCGGCGACCTCTTTGAGGATCGCCTTCTCGAGCTCGGCATCGGCGAGGAGCTTCTTCAGGCGGGCGTTCTCGCTCTCGAGTTCCTTCAAGCGTTTGGCGTCGTCGGCTTTCATGCCGCCGTACTGGCCGAGCCAGCGGGCCCAGGTCGACTCCGCGATCGAGAACTGGCGGCAGACCTCTTCGACGGTCATGCCGCCGGCCAGCAGCTTCTGGCCTTCGGCGAGGCGGCGGATGATCTGCTCGGGCGTGTGACGTCGTCTCGACATCAAGGGTCCTTTCGTGCCTGCAACACGATGACGCAGGCGGGTCGGACCACACAACGCCTGGACCAGATTCAGGGGCTCAGCTCACCTCCACGGTTCGGCGCCGAGCTGTGGGAGGAACAGTTCGATCACGACTAGTTGCTGTGGGACCTCTGGTACTGCGTGGTGACACTTGGACGAGTACGGCTTCCTCAACGGATCCCTGACGGGTTCCACGGCGACTGGATCCCTGCGGCCTTGGACTGAGGCGTCAGCTCGTCGTGACGACGACTTTGCCGCAGTAGCGGTTGGTGTCGATGCCTTCGTGGGCACGTGCGAGCGAAGTGAAGTCGATCGTGGTGTCGATGCCGGTGGCGTAGTCGTTGTGTTCGACGTGTCGGACGATCTGTTGCAGCGTCGTGGCGCTGTTCTCTGCGTTGAGTGTCTCGGACGAGAAGCGGCGGACCGACGGGCGGGCGAGCGCGGCAGCGACGGCGAGCGCGGGTCCGTCGTCGCCGCTGCTGGCGGCAAGCGATCCCGCGATGCAGATCCGGCCGCCCTTGGCCCGCATTCGCAGGTCGTCGCGGATGGTGGTCGAGCTGGTCACGGTGTCGATGATGCCCGTGGCGCCTTTCGGCCAGATGTCGCGGACCTGATCGCTGACCTCACCGTCGGCGACGATGACGTGTTCGAAGCCGGCGTCACGCAAGATGTCGGCTTTGTGGGGTGAGCGGGTAACGCCGATCGTCGAACCGCCGACGGCGCCGACGATCTGGTTGACGGCCCGGCCGAGCGCCGAAGCTGCTGGTCGCATGACAATGCGGGGCTCCGTCGTCGTGTCGATCCGGAGCCCTCGGTGGAGGCATCCCCAAGCGGTGAGGAACGTCTCGGGAGTGGCGGCGAGCTCGACCCAGGGCAGCGACGTATCGAGCGGGACGACCGCGGCGCGGGGAACGACCGTTTGCTCGGCGTAGGAGCCGTCGTAGGCGCGACCCATGCCGTTCATGAACGCGGCGACGGTTTGGCCGGGAGAGAGGTCGGTGCCCGGCGCAGACCGGACCGTGCCGACGCACTCGATACCCAGGATTCGAGGGAAGGCGACAGCATCGCCGGATCCACCAGCGCGAGTGACTGCCTCGGCTCGGTTGAGACCGAATGCCTCGATGTCGATGTGGACCTGTCCATCGGTCGGCCTGGGCTCTGGTCGCTCGGTCAGCCGCAGTGTCTCAGGCGGTCCGGGTTGCTCGACGACCCACGCCTTCACTGCCCGCTCCGACCAGACGGGCGGTCGAGGCCGAGGAGTGGACCAACGGTTGCGGTGAGCGCCGGCACAAGAGCGAACACCATGACCGGCACCATGATCACGGTGAGGATCAGTGTCCGAACCATGAGTGGAAGACCTGCGATCGAGGGCCCGAGCGACCAGAGCAACAGCGTGATCACCGGATAGATCGCGAGCCAGGTGAGCAGGCTTTGGCGAACGAGTCGGCCGAGATTCATGCGCAGCACCTCCGAGATAGGCGAGACAGTTCGTCTCGACTATATTCGAGACGAACTGTTTCGACAACTGGTGTAGGCTGTGTGGTCGTGGCAGGAGTCAAGCGTGCAGTCGGTCGCCCCCCGGGTCCGCACGACGACACGCTGGCCAAGCTCCTGCCGGTGGCACTTCAGTTGTTCCTGACCGAAGGTGGGCAGGCGTTGACGCCCACCCGGCTGCACACCGAGAGTGGCGTGGGTAGAGCGACCATCTATCGGAATTGGCCCGAGCCGGAAGACTTGATCGAAATCATGCTCGGCTACGCAACCGAGGCCCCGCCAGACGGCGCGTTCACCGGAGAACTCGAGCCCGACCTGCTGATTGCGGTCGACATGCTTCTCGATCGATTCGAGCACCGTCCTGCCCGCGCGTTCTTCGCGGCCTGTATCGACTACGGGCGCCGTTCCGAACGCATGGCGACGGTGGCGACGCGCTTCGTCGACGGAATCCTCGCACCGTTCCGTTCGGTGCTCGGCACGGCAGTCGAGAACGGAGAACTGTCCGGCGACGTAGACGACTTGGTTGCCGCACTCGCCGGACCGCTCATGCTCGATCACGTGATCCTCGGCAAACACGTCTCCCGTGACCGCGGGCATCTCCTCGTGGCCGAGTTCCTCGAGCACCGACGCTGACTGTCGGCGCAAGGTTCGGCGTCGCTCCAGCATTCGATAGTTGACGATACAGGTCGACTCACTTATATTGGTGAGACGAAACGTATCGGAACTGCAGTTGCGGTTCCCCAACCAAGGAGATCCAAATGGCCGAACCCCGCACCCTCGAAGAAGTCCAGACGTTCTGTCGAGGGACCTGGACCAGCCTCAGCATCGAACTGCGTCCCACCGAAGACCGCGCTGGTACTGGTGTCATTGAGTCAACGCGGCTCACCCGCGACTTCACCTACAACGACGACGACACCTTCACCGGAATCATCACCATGTACGTCGATGACTACGGGCAGATTCCGCTGATGCAGTTCGAGTTCAAGGGTCACCTCCAGTGGGGCGACCCGCACCCGATCGCCGAAGGGGCATGGGTGATCGACTACGTGCTCGACGACGGCTTCGGGGTGACCCCGCTCACCGATCAAGCGGCAGAGATGCTGAACGCGGCGCTACCGCCAGAGCTCGATGAGTTCGCGACCGATGTGAAGCAGGACATTCTCGGCAAGCCGTTCCCGTTGTTCGACATCGAGGGTGGCCAGATTCTCACCGACCACGACCTCATCTACTTCCACAGCGGCCTGTTGTTCATGGGTGCCAAGCATGTCGACGGCACCCCGTTCGACCTGCCCGAACGCCGCCCGCACCAACTGCAGATCCCGCTCGTCCGCGCATGATCGCCAGACTGCGTCGGCTTCGCCGGCCGCGCCATGGATCAGGCAGTGACGAGCGACCGACGTTTGCTATCGGACACGTGCCGCTCGTCGCTCGAGACGTCGGCGTTCTCGCCGACTTCTACACCCGAATCGGCATGCGACGTGTGGCGCGTCTTCCCGGCGTTGCGATTCTCGAACTCCGAGGTGGCACACACCTGGCCATCAGCAACGGCGAACCCCAATCCCCGATCACGCTGGACCTCATGGTCGACGACCTCGACGCAACACATCAGATGCTCGAAGAGATCGGGAGCCAGCCCTCAACGGTTCGCCGCAGCTTCCCGCACCGGGTCTTCGACGCAGCCGACCCAGAAGGAAACCGCCTGCTCGTGCACTCCAGCCACGTCAGCGGAGTCGTCTGAGCGCAGGACCGTAGATCAGTGCCTGGCGAACGTCGCCTGGTTGGCCAGGATCTCCTCGATGTTGGCTTCGGCCCAGGCGCGGAGCCCGGCGAGGGGCTCGATGGGTGAGGTGCCGAGTTTGGCGACTTCGTTCTCGGTGCGCGGTGGGATCTCGGGATAGATCTCGCGAGCTACGAAGCCGGCTGATCGCAGATCACGCAGCTCTTGGTGGGCGACAGCGGTGGGTTCGCTGTGCGAGCGCTCCGATGACCAGGTTGGACCAGCGCCCGGAGATCAGGTCGAGGACCGTGCGTGTCGGGCACGACGCCGACTCCGGCGAATCATAGCCCTTGTGCGATGATCGCAAATGTACGATCTTCACGAAGGACGGTCGGATCATCTTGCTCACGACATTCCGCAAGCAACGCAGCAACGAGCGCAAAGAGATCGAGCGAGCACGAAAGACTGCCAAGGACTGCGCCGAGCGCAATCCTTGAGAAAGGGAACGACGATGGCCAACTACTCCCGATGGGAAGATATCAAGAAGCGCAAGGGGACCCCTGACGCCGAGACGGTGGCTGGCGTCGAGCAAGACCTCGCGCTCGGTCAGCTCATCTACGACATGCGTACCGAGGCCGGTCTCAGCCAGCGAGCGCTCGCTGAGCGAATGGGAACGACTCAGTCGGTGATCTCAAGGCTCGAGGAGGGTGGCGGTGCCCGGAACCGGATCGACACGCTCGCCCGCGTTGCGACTGCACTTGGCCGGCACCTGGTGGTGTCGTTCCCGAGTGAGGTTCCTGCGAACCTCGAAGACGCCGTCCAGGTCGCCTGAGCATGTACCAGCCATGTACCTGAGTGGCGGGAAACCACGGGGAATAGAGGGGACCCACCGGTCCGGCGAACCCGCAGAAGCTCAAGGAAATCGGCGCTGCCGGGGCCTTCCTGATCGCTAGGCCATAGGTCTCATAACCCGAAGGTCGCAGGTTCAAATCCTGCCCCCGCCACCACACGACAGGCCCTGGCCTCAGCAATGCTGAGGCCAGGGCCTGTGTCGTTCTCCGGCGATCGACGTAGCGGACAGGTAACACTCGCTAAAGCGTGGACCTGCTCGAGCGCCTCACGGCATCGAGATCGTCGTCGGTTCCTCACCTTGGTGTGTAGAAGAAGCCGCGCCCGGCTTTGACTTCCTTGCCCGGGGGAGAGGTCACAGCGTTCTTCCAGGCTGGTCAGGATCTCCTTCGCGTTCAGCGAGACGAAGGGCAGCCATGGCCTCGGCGAGGCTCTTGTAGCGGGGCGAGGAGGGGTGGGTGATGATGTTGTCTGGGCGTACGTCACCGGGCAGGCCGCCGGGGCAGGTGACGGTGAGCGTGTCACCGATGTGCTCGATCGTGGTCGGCTGGGTGCTGAGCGAGTCCCGGTGGGTGACGCCGTTGACCATGGCTTCGCGGGCTGCTCGGGGTGGGATGGCACGCCGCTGTGCTTGGGCCAGGCCGTCGCCGGCGTGCACGACTCGATTCGCCGTCCGGATGGCCTGGTCGGCGTCAAAGACCTGTTCGAGGAGTGAGCGGGTGCTGCGAACGCGGTTGGTCGAGTCGGCGCCGGGAGCGTCGCGCCGGATGTAGTCGATGCCGTAGTCCGGGGTCCCGACGAACAGGAGCGAACCGGCGTTGGTGAGCGTTCCGTTGGCGTCGGAGACGACGTTGAGGCGCCGGAGGAGGTCGTGGTCGGTGGCGGCGACGAGATCGGCCGCATGCTGGTCACCGGCGTCGGCCGCCTCGCGAAGGAACCTGCGGGCCATCTCGACCGCTGTTGGGTCGATGTCGTCGAGGTGGTGGCCACTTGGGAGGGCCGACCAGTCGACGCCGGTGCGGTGGAGGCGTCCGGCGTGCCAGGTCGAGGGGTCGACCTCGACGCAGTTGTCGTCGACGCGCCAGGAGATCCGGCCGTTGGTGCTGGCGATTGGCTCGATCGCGTCGCGGGTGGTGAGGACGAGCACCCGGGTGCCGTCGAGGTCGACGGGTTGGGCGTCGATCGTGAGGCGTCGGTTGGTCAGCTCGTAGACCCGGTGGCGAAGCCATTGCGGGCCGAGGTCGGTGCCGATTCGCTGGCCGTCGTCGGCGACGCCGAGGATGATCGCACCGCCCCCGGGTGTGTTGGCGAGACAGGCGAGCTCGTCGGCCAGGTATCTCGCCGCGGGATCGTTCTGCTCGCTCCCGGGGAGCACCGCGCCTCCGGGGCCGCGCCGGCCGGGCTCCTCCTTGCAGTCGACCTGTAGGGTTTCGATCTCGCTGGGCTTGTCGCCGTCGGCGAGGCGCTGGTCCAGGCGCGGACGGTGTCGAGCCTTTGCATTCGGCCGAGGGAGATCTGATGGCAGGCACCGGTAGGGGCGGCGAGTTCTACGATGCCGACGGTGTGCGCGATGCGTACCTGCGTCACCGGCACGACGGGGTGCGGAGCCCGAACACCGTGATGGAAGGGCCGGCCTTCATCGATGCACTGGGATCGTTGACCGGCTCCCGGGTTTTGGATCTCGGGTGTGGGGATGGATCGACCGCGGGGCTGATCCTGGCTAAGGGCGCCGCCTCGTACGTGGGGTTGGACAGCTCAGCAGGGATGATCGACTGTGCCCGTCGTGGCTGGGTCGATGATCGGGTGCGCTTCATTCACGGTGACATCGAGGAGTTCGACCTCGGAGTCGGCGAGTTCGACGTGGTGGTCTCACGGATGGCGTTGCACCACGTCGAGCAGCTCGATGCCGCGTTCGACCGGGTGCACCGGGCGCTGAACGAGGGCGGACGGCTGGTGTTCTCCGTGGTGCATCCGGTGATCACCAGTCACGACCACACGGGCGATGGTCCTCGGACCTCATGGGTGGTGGATGGCTACTTCGATCGGGGTCCGAGGGAACGGGCGTGGTTCGGGTCGACGGTGGTGTGGCAGCACCGCACGGTCGAGGACTACGTCCGCTTGGTCACCGACCACGGGTTCCGGTTGGATGTGCTGAGCGAGTGCGAGCCGAGCCCCGAGCTGCTTGCCGGAGACACCGACGAGCTGACCCGGCGGCGTCGGGTGCCGTTGATGCTGCTGATTGGCGCCACCTGGCGAAGCTCATCTTCGGTCGCGGATTGAACACGTCATATGTCGACCCGTGATACTGCAATGGTGGGCATCGACGAGATCGAGTTGCGGCCCGCGGTCCCGACGGACGTCGACGCCGTCGCCGACTATCACGGTCGCTGTTTCCGTAAGACGTTCGCCGTGCAGTTGGCGACCCGAGAGATCATCGGTCCTGACGTTGAGGATGTCAGAGGACAGTTTCGCGATTGGTTCGAACCCGGATCTGGGTTCGACACTTGCGTCGTCGTTGCTCATGGCGTGCCGGTTGCCCACGTCACGGTCTGGCGGAACCAGCTCGTGCACCTGTTCGTGGATCCCGGCTACCAGGGCCGGGGGCTGGGTGGGTCGTTGCTCAAGCAGGCGGAGGCGGCGTGCGCTGCGGCGGGCCACGCTGCGCTGGAACTCCACGTCAGGGTCGAGAACCGTGGGGCGATTCGGTTCTACGAACGGCATGGCTGGGCGATGACCGATCGCCTGGTGGCCACCGTCGAACACGGGATTCGCTACGACGAGCACGTCATGACGAAACGCCTGCCGGTCCGGGACGTTCAAATCCTGCCTCTGGCCCGAGCCGAGCGGGCGTCGTTCAGGTCCGGGCCCGGGGCGAGAAGGCGTAGACGTCGAGGATCGGAGGCAGCGGCTCCGGCGCACCGGCGTCGAGCCACTCGCAGAGCTCTTCGGTCACGATCGTGCTCGTCAGGCGACCGAGCCACACCGACCGTCCCGGCCCGGGTCGGACGACCACGACGTTGGAGTAGAGGCACTCGTCCCAGACAGTCGACGATGCGGGTTCGGGCGACCGCCGAGATCGCCGCCACCTGCCCGTCATGATCGGCCTCGGGGTGTTTGTCGGGAGAACCGCAGCAGCAACCTCGGCAGACGACGACCCGTGGCCACGTCCCGTCGGTGTTGTCGGAGGTGTCGGTCATCTCAGAGCGCGCCTCCCGGAAGGCGGGAACGTTGCCGTCAGGCCCGGCGGGGCCAGCCGCAGCGAACCGAGACCTTGGGGGCGAAGTGGACCATCGGCGCCTCGGTCGGCTGGGTCAGGCCGGCCGCCGCCACCAGCTCGTCGTCCCATCGGTCGACGGTGGCGTGCCACAGCGGCCAGGGCTCGTGGTGCATCTCGGCCCGGACCGTCAGCGGCCCCAGGGTGCTGTACAACGCCCACCGGGCGGTGAGGAACCGGTCGAGGGGTCCGGCCTCCCCGGCATCGAAGGGTCGGTCGAGGTCGACCTCGACGACCGAGGTCGCCCCCTTCGGGGCGGGCCACCGCCGTCGGGACCAGTAGCGGAACCGGCCCGGATCGCTCCGATCGATCTCCATGGCGGCCAGCGTGTACGGCACCCGGTAGGTGAGGCGGGCGGTGAGCACGGCCAAGACCGACGACGCCTCCAGGGAGAAGAACCACACCCCGGGTCGGCCCTGGCGGTCGACGACGTAGGTCCGCACGTTGGTCTCCGGAAAGTGGAGGATCCGGGGCAGTGTCGGGAGCATCGGCACCTTGACCCGCATCTGGAACGGGACCAGCCCCACCCAGGCCGATCCATCGAAGGTCTCGACGGTGACCGACGGGGGGAGGAGGCGCTGGACCTCCTCGGCCGGGTACCGCCAATGGAGGAACGTGAGATCCTCCCACGTCATCGTCATCGCCGGGCGGCGGATGTCGTGGGGGCAGGTCTCGGGGTGGAGCTCAGTGGACGGGATCACCGTGGCCCAGTATGACCGGCCGCCGACGTCAAAGGCGGGCCGTGGCCAGCTCGGCCCCTTGGGCCAGGGAGGCGAGCTTGGCCCACACCACGTCGGGGTCGATGTTCCTGATGCCGATGTGGACGCTGAAGCCGCAGTCGACCCCGGCCATGATGCGGTCCCGACCCACGAGCCGGCCGTACCGCTCGATTCGCTGGGCCACCAGCTCGGGGTGCTCGATGTAGTTCGATTGGGGCTCGATGACTCCCGGGCACAGGATCCGATCGTCGGGGATCGTCAGGTCGTCGAACAGCGACCACTCGTGAGCATGGCGGGGGTTGGCCGCCTCGAACAGGATCGTCCGGGGCTTCGCCGCCCACACCAGGTCGATGAGATCGGCCAAGGCGACGTCGTGGTGGTGGGGCCCGGGGTAGTTCCCCCAACACAGATGGAGGCGGAGGCGGTCGGGCTCGATGTTGCGGACGGCGTGGTTGAGGGCCTCGATGTTGCGCGCGGCCCGCCGTCGGAACCCCTCCAGGTCGAGGTCGGCGTAGGCGGTGTGACGGCCCATGGCCAGGTCGGGGCAGTCGAGCTGGAGCACGGCTCCCGACGCCGCCACCGCCTCGTACTCCGGTCGCATCGCCTCGGCGATGGCGAACAGGTACTCCTCGTCGCTGTCGTAGTGCTGGTTCTCGAAGAACAGCGACACCACCCCGGGCGACGCAGCACTGGAGAAGGTGGCCGCTGCGCCGGCCGCGGCGGCCGAGGACGCCAGCGTCGTCATGTCGACCTTCACCGCCGCATCGTCGGCCATGGCGACCGGCCCGGTGCAGGCCGGGGCCGAGCGCTTCCGGCGGCCCGGGTTGTCGGCCACCATCTGGGCGCTGCGGGGGTAGTCGACCAGGTCCTGGAAGTGGTAGTTGGCCACCGACTCCCCACCGAAACCCGACAGGCGATCCTTCACGTAGGTGGCGTAGCTGGGTTTCGACATCTCACCGTCGTTGACCACGGTCAGCCCGGCCTCGACCTGGCGGCGGACGCACTCGTCGACCGCCGCCGCCACCCGCTCGGCCAGCGCCGCAGCGTCGACCGGGACCCCGTCCTCGGCCGCCCACACCATCTGGATCAGGTCGTCGGGTCGGGGCAGGCTCCCGGTGTGGGTGGTCGGGATCGGGTCGGCGCCGGCGCTCATGCCCTCAACCATAGAATGCCCGGGTGCAGGCGCTGTTGGCCACGACCGTCATCGGCAGCCATCCCCAACCGGGCTGGCTCGTCGACCGAGAGGCCCTGATCGGGGCCGGGGTGCCCCGGGTCCGCAACACGGGCCTGTGGCGGGTCGAGCCCGACCACCTCGATGAGGCCATCGAGGCCGCCACCCTCGTCGCCATCGCCGACCAGGAAGACGCCGGCGTCGACATCATCACCGATGGCGAGGTCGGCCGGGAGTCGTACTTCAACCACTTCGCCAACTCCCTCGGTGGCGTCGACCGTGAGCGGCTCGGGGTGGGCGTCAACCGACGGGGCACCCACAGCGACGTTCCGCTCGTCAGCGGCCCGATCGAACGGACCGAGCCGGTCGAGCTGGCCGCGGCCCGGTTCCTCCGGGCCCACACCGACCGGGCCACCAAGGTGACCGTCCCCGGCCCCTTCACCCTCAGCCAGCTGGCCCAGAACGACTTCTACCCGGATCAGCGGTCGCTAGCCCTGGCCTACGCCGAGGCCCTGCGCCAGGAGCTGACCGACCTGGCGGCGGCCGGGATCGACGTCGTCCAGCTGGACGAGCCCTACTTCCAGGCCAACCCCGACGGGGCCCGCCAGTTCGGGGTCGAGGCGGTCGCCGCCGCAATCGACGGGATCGAGGCCACCACGGTCGTCCACACCTGCTACGGCTACGCCGCCTACGTGAAGGACAAGTCCGACGGCTACCCGTTCTTCGATGAGCTGGCCGGGTTGGCCAGCGACCACGTGGCGATCGAGATGGCCCAACCGGGGCTCGACGTCTCGGTGCTGGCCCGCCTCCGACCCCGAGGGGTGGTGATGGGGGTACTCGACCTGGGGACCGAAACCGTCGAGCGACCCGACGAGCTGGCGGACCGGATCCGGGCCGCCCTCGCCCACGTCCCCCCCGACCAGCTCGTGCTGGCCCCCGACTGCGGGATGAAGTTCCTCCCCCGGTCGACGGCCCGGGCCAAGCTGGCGGCCATGGTCGAAGCGGCCGAGCTCGTCCGGTCGGGGCTGTAGCGAACGGCACCCCCTATCGGGGGTTGCATGGGCACCGCTTCCGGCCCCTACGGTTGAGGACCGCGACCATCGACCGAGCAAGGGGACCCTCCATGACGACCGAGCTGCCGGCCCGCCTCCACCACACCGCCTACGTCACCAAGGACCAGGAGGCCACCCGGGCCTTCTACGAGGACATCATCGGCCTGCCGCTCGTGGCTACCTGGTCCGAGACCGACGAGTTGTTCGGCGCCGAGCGGACCTACTGCCACACGTTCTTCGGGCTGGGCGACGGCAGCGCGCTGGCGTTCTTCCAGTTCGCCGACGACGCCGACGACGAGCTCTTCAACCCGGAGCTGACCCCCTCGCCGTTCCGCCACATCGCCCTCAAGATCTCGGCCGAGGGGCAGGCCGCCATCGAGAAGCGGCTCCAGGAGGCGAACTGGAAGCCGGAGGGGACCTTCACCCTCGAGCACGGCTACTGCCGGAGCCTCTACACCGAGGACCCGAACGGCATGCTCCTCGAGTTCACGGTCGACGCCCCCAACGCCGAGGCCATCAACGCCGAGCGTCTGCCCCAGGCCCACGAGGAGCTGAAGAAGTGGCTCGCCGGCGACCACACCTCCAACAACACCTACCGGTCCGAGGCCCACTGACCCGACGATCGGCCGGTCACTCGGCGGCGGGGCCGACCAGCTGGGCGTCGAGCGTCAAGGCGATGTCGTTGCCCAGCATCGCTCCTCCGCCGGGCATCGGGACGTTCCAGTCGATCCCGTAGCGGGTGCGGTCGATCGAACCCGACGCGGCGAACCCGGCCCGGCTCGACGAGTCCATCGGGTTGGTCTCGGTGCCCGAGAACTCCACGTCGAGCGTCTCGGGGTGCGTGTTGCCGTTCAGGGTCAGATCGCCGGTGACTCGGTAGCGGCCGTCGCCGGCCTCGACGATGGCCGTCGAGACGAAGCTCATCGTCGGCTGGCTCTCGACGTTGAAGATGTCGGTGCTCTGGAGGTGGCCGTCACGGTTGGGGTCGCCGGTCGACACCGACGCCATCTGGACCTCCGCTCGCAGGGCGGAGGAACCGAGGTCGTCCCCCACGACGAGCGTGGCGTTGGTGTCGGTGAAGCGTCCCCGGATCGTCGAGATCCCGAGGTGCCGTACGGCGAAGCCGACGACGGAGTGGGCCGGGTCCAGGTTCCAGTCACCGGCGGCGAGCGGTAGCGCCATTGTTCGTCTCCTCGTTGCGTGGATCCGGCCGATCCGGATGCCGACTCCGGACCCTACGTGCGGTCGCCGGCCGCTGCCACCGATCCCTGCAACTCGGCGATGGAAACGTCGTCGACCGCACCGCTCTGGTGGTGATCGCCGGTACCGACGGTGGCGACCGGTCCGGCGCTCGGCCACCATGGAGCGATGGAGTTGGGCGGATCACGACGGGCCGGCGCGCCCGACCTCGACGATGGGCGAGCCTACGGTCGGCCGGCGGGCACCTGGGACCTGGACCTGGTCGAGGTCGGGGCGGGCACCCCGGCGGGCGAGCTGCTTCGCCGCTACTGGCACCCGGTCGTTCGGTCGGCCGAGGTCACCACCCGACCCCGCGAGGTCCGGGTGTTGGGGGAAGACCTGATCGTCTACCGAGACCGTTCGGGGACCGTCGGGCTGCTCGAGCCCCGGTGTTGCCACCGGGGGACGACCCTCTACTTCGGCCGGGTCGAGGACCACGGCATCCGATGCCCCTACCACGGGTGGCTGTTCGCCGCCGACGGGCGCTGCCTCGACCAGCCGTGTGAGCCGGACCGGGGCCGGAACCGGGCCCGTTACCGCCAGCCGTGGTATCCCGTGGTCGAGTATCACGGTCTGGTCTTCGCCTACCTGGGCCCCGCCGAGCGCCAGCCGGTCTTCCCCCGCTACGACATCTTCGAGGACCTCGATCCCGAGACGGAGGAGATCGTCGTCGTCGACCACTTCGCCTTCGGCGGGCCGACCGTCGCCCCCTGCAACTGGTTCCAGACCCACGAGAACGTGATGGATCCGTACCACGTCTTCATCCTCCACAACGCCATGAGCGGTCCCCAGTTCAGCCCCGACCTCCAGATCTGGCCCCGGGTCGATTGGCAGGCCCATTCCTGGGGCGTCACCTCGACCCAGGATCGGGCACTCGGTGACGGCACCACCCTCCACCGGGTGACGGAGGTCCGGTGTCCGACCGTCCGGGTCATCGCCACCCCGACACTGTCGGTCTTGGGTCGGACCAACAACCTCTCCTGGGCGGTCCCGGTCGATGACACCACCACCCGGGTGCTCGCCCTCGTCCGCAAGCCACTCGACGGCCCGGCCCAGGGGCTGCCGGTCTACGGCGACGGTCGAACGTGGTTCGAGCTCACCGATGCCGAGCACCAGCTCTATCCAGGCGACTATGAGACGCAGGTCGGCCAGGGACCGATCACCCGCCACTCCGTCGAGCGGTTGGCGTCGAGCGACCGCGGGGTCGCGATGGTCCGCCGCCACTTCAAGGAACAGGTCCGCATCGTGGCCGAGGGCGGCGATCCCGTCGGGGTCTCGTTCGACGAGCGAGACGCGCTCCAGACCGTCATCGCCGGCAACTACATCGTCGGCCCGGACACCGATCTGGCCGCCGTCCCGCTGGTCGAGTCACTTGACCCGGGGCGAGCCGGCGACCGCGTCGCGCCGCTCGACGTCGATCTGGCCGGGTGAGCCGAATCGCCCGCCTGACCGGCACCCGGCGGGAGGCGGTCCGGGGCGATACTGAGGCCATGTCCCGTCGCAACGCTCCCCCTCTCGGGTCCCGACGTCGCCGTCGCCGCGTCGTGAGCCTGCTCGGCGCCAGCCGCCACTCCGCCCTGCCGACCGTGCGTCGCCACGTCGGCTCGAGGGCCCGGCCGATAGCCGTCCGCATCGCGGCCCTCGGCTGCGGATCGCTCCTGATCGGCACCGCGGTGGCCCTGCTGGTCCAGGCCGACCTGGGCCTGGCCCCCTACGACGTGTTGAGCTCCGGACTCGCCGGCCGGCTCGGCATCACGCTCGGGCAGGCAGGCTGGGCGATCGCCGGGCTGCTGTTCGCCGTCGCTGCCCTCCTCGGGCGACGGCCGAGCCTGTGGGGCGTCGCCTACATCGCCTCGATCGGGCTCGCCATCGACGGCACCGGTCACCTGCTCAACGCTCCGGTCACGATGCCGGGGCGGGTGGCCTTCCTGTTGGCCGCCATCGTCGTGATGTCGATCGGGATCAACCTCGTGCTGTTCTCGGGGACCACCGGCGGGCCATTCGAGCTCCTGATGGCGGCTGGTGAGCAGCGGGGGCTGCGCCGAATCCACGTCCGCTACGGCCTCGACGGTGGCGTGCTCCTGATCGGGATCGCCATCGGCGGCTCGTT
This sequence comes from Acidimicrobiales bacterium, assembly GCA_965262175.1. Lineage (GTDB taxonomy): Bacteria > Actinomycetota > Acidimicrobiia > Acidimicrobiales > SZUA-35 > CADEDH01. The sequence continues at coordinate 2,369,378 of CBDHES010000002.1, forward strand.
CGGTGTCGGCACGCTCGTGTTCGCCGCGCTCATGGGCCCGACCTTCGCCGTCACCAGCCAGGTGCTGATCGACTACGACGCCGGCCGTCGCCTCCGCTTGTCGATGGCCGAACCCGGTCCGGCGGAGTTGGCCGGATCGGGAGACGGCGACACGCCCGAGCAGCGGCCCGTCACGGCTCGATGACGATGCGACCCCGGGCTCGTCCGGACGCGAGGAGCTCGAGGGCGTCGGGTACCTCGTCGAGGCCGAACCGGTGACCGACGATCGGGGTCAGTCGACCGTCGTCGATCAGCGTGGACAGCTCGTGGAGCGGGCGCTTGGTCCGCTTGCGGTTCAGGGGTGGCGCCTCGCCGACGAACGGTGAGCTGAGGACCTTGGCGAAGAACCCGGGGAGGTTGCCGAACCACGGCTTCCAGCTCGGGTCGTAGCCGTAGTGCCCGACGACGACGAACCAGCCACCCTCGGTCAGGGCTGCCCGATAGTCGGCGGTCGACCGGTTGGTGGCCACGTCGATGATCCGGTCCCAACGCCGGCCGAGCGAGGCGAAGTCGGCGGTGGTGTGGTCGATGACGTCGTCGGCCCCCAGCTTGCGGAGGAGGCTCGCCTTGTCGGCCGAGTCGACGGCGGTGACCTCCGCCCCTCGGGCCTTGGCCAGCTGGACGACGAAGGCACCGACGCCGCCGGCGGCCCCGTTGACCAGGACGCGATGGCCGGCCTCGACCTGGGCGGTGTCGTAGGTGACGTCGTAGGCGATGCCGCCGGTGGAGGGAACCGTGGCTGCCTCGGGGAACCCGATCGACGCCGGCTTCGGCTCCAGCCGGGCAGCGTCGACCGCAGCGTGCTCGGCGTAGGTGCCGCCGTTGCGCCACTGGATGGTCACGGTCTCGCCGTACACGTCGTCGCCGACGGCGAGGTCGGTCACGTCGACCCCGACGCGCTCGACCGTGCCGGCCAGGTCGATGCCGGGGACGGCGTGGCGGGGCCGTCGGAAACCGCCGCCGAACAGTCGGACCGCTCGGGGTCGCCCCGTCACCATGTGCCAGACGTCGGCATTGACCGACGCTGCCTCGACCTTGACCAGGACCTGCTTGGGTCCCGGCGTCGGGACCGGGACGTCCCGGACCTCGAGGTCGGCCGGGGCCCCGTACCGCTGCTGGATCACCGCCCTCATCTCGGCTCGGTCCTCCTGTGCCGTCTGCGCTCGACCGCTCACCCGGCGCCGCCTTCGCTGACCGGCACGGTCGGGTCCATGGTCGTCGCCGCAGGATAGCGCGCCGACGTCGGTCGCTCCGGCGCTGCCCGAGCGGGGGCCGGGTCTCGGGTCACGGCTGGCCGAATCGGGTGGTGAACTCGTCGATGGACCTGGTCAGCACCTGTCCCATCATCTCGCCCGCCCCGTTGAGGTAGGGGGCGTGGTGGTTCACCTCGAGGGTGATGAAGCCGTGGAGGGTGGCCCGCAGGCCATACACCGCGGCGGCTCGCTCCGGGTGCTCGTCGCCGATCAGATCAAACGGGTCGTCGAGCCCGGCCAGCTCGCCCATCGCCTCCAGGAACGGTCGCTCGACGGCCAGGGCGGCGTCGACCGTCGGCCCGTCGGGCGGGGCGGTGTAGTTGGGGAGCTGGTCGGTGTAGAGCAGGTTGAACTCCCGAGGGTGGTCGAGCGCCCAGCCCCGATACGCGTGGGCCGCGGCCAGCAGGCGGGCGCCGGGGCCGGCGCCGGGCTCCGCGTCGGCGGCGCTGCGGATCGCGGTGGCCAGACGGTCGAAGCTCAGGAGCAGGATCCTGGTGAAGAGGTCGTCCACCCCGTCGACGTAGGTGTAGAGCGAGGCCGGGTTCATGCCGACCTCCCGAGCGATCGCCCGCCACGACACGGCCGCCACCCCACCCGCCTCCAGCTGTCGCCGGCCGGTCTCGACGATCTCGTCGGTCAGCTCTCGCCGGAGGCGGTCGCGCCGACTCTCGGGCACCTCGTCGTTCATGGGCCGACCGTAGCCCCCCTCCGACCAGAGTTCAATCATCGATTGTTTTTCAAACACTGTTTGACATTCCGGGAGTGGCGTCATAGGTTGCGGCTCAAACAGTGTTTGGTATTCGAACGGCGACGGGGCACCGGCCTGAACGTCGCAGGAGGTAGTCCCCATGACCGACTCCCCGGCCGATGTGCCGGCCGAACCCCCTACCGATCCCACGGTCGAGTCCTCGACGAGTCGGGCGCCCCGGCGGGAGCTCCGTCGCCCGCTCGTCCTGGGGGCCGGCCCGGTCGGGCGGGCCGTGGTGACCCAGCTGCTCGAACGTGGCCTCAGCCCGACCGTGGTCACCCGCTCGGGTACCGAGGTCGACGGCGCCGAGGCGGCCCGCATCGACGTGGTCGGTGACCCCGGACCCCTGCGGGACGTGGTCGCCGGTGCCGACGCCGTCTTCCAGTGCGCCATGCCGGCCTACCACCGGTGGGCCGAGGAGTTCCCCCCACTGGTGTCGGCCGTGGTGACGGCGGCCTCCGGTACCGGGGCCGTCGTCGTGGCCGCCGAGAACCTCTACCCCCACGGCACGCCAGGCGTGCCGATCACCGAGACCAGCCCGATCGCTCCCACCACCCGGAAGGGCCGGGTCCGGGCCGAGATCTGGGACCTGCTCGCCGACGCCCACCACTCCGACCGGATTCGGGCCACCGCCGTCCGGGCCAGCGACTTCTTCGGGCCGGGTGTGATCCAGTCGGCCTTCGGCGAACGGTGCTTCGGGGCCCTGGCCCGCAACAAGCGGGCCCAGGTCCTCGGCGACGGGTCGACCCGCCACTCGATCACCTACGTCCCCGACTTCGCCGAAGCCCTCGTGCGGGCGGCGGAACGGCCCGACGGGTGGGGGCGGGCCTGGCTGGCCCCGACCGCCCCGGCCATCACCCAGACCGAGATCGTCGAGCTCGCAGCCAGCCACCTCGGCGTCGAACCTCGGATCCAGTCCGTCGGAGCGACCACCCTGCGCGTCGTCGGCCTGTTCTCCCCTGGGGCCCGGGAGATGGTCGAGATGATCGACGAGTTCACCGCCGACTTCGTCGTCGACTCGACGGCCAGCGAGGTCCACCTCGATCAGGCCCCGACCGACCTCGCCTCGGCCATCGCCGTCACCGTCGACAGCTACCGCTGACCCGAATCCCACCCCTCAAAGCTGAACAAAGGAAGACCTCGCCATGTCCACTCGTCTTGCCGGCGCGCTCGTCGTCGCCGAGAGCCTGATCATCTTCATCCCCCTCATCGTCCTCGGGGCCGCCATCGAGTGGCCGGCGTCGCTCGACGATCCGGCCGACATCGCCCTCCCCCGACTACTGGAGAACGAGGCGACCGTTCGCTTCGGCTACCTCGCCTACCTCGTCTACAGCGTGGCGATCCTGCCGGTCGGGGTGGTCGTGACCACCTGGCTCCACCGCTCGTCCCGCTCCGGTCCCCTGGGGAGCGCCGCCCTGGTGGCCATCGGGTTGGCCACCGTCTCCGCCGGGCTGCGGACGATCGGGATCGTTCGCTGGTTGGCCGCCATGTTTCCCCTCGCCGAGCGGTGGGAGGCCGCCGGTCCCGAGGCCCGGGAGGCGATCGCCATCCAGTTCCAGGCGCTCAACGACTACGGCGGCGCCATCGGCGAGTCGCTCGGTGTGAGCCTGTTCGCTGCGCTGTGGGTGGCGGTCACCGCCCTCGGTCCGGTCGGCGAGGGCGCCCCCCGCCAGCCCCGGTGGATCGCCATCTCCGGTGCGGTGGTGGCGATCGTGGTGGCGGCCCCACTCGTCGAGTTGGCCGGCTACGACTCGGGACCCCTCGTCACCGTGGGTGGCACGGCGTTCAACGTCTGGCTCCTGGCCCTCGGGGTGACGATGATCCGCCAGGGGGGTCGCCCCCGCCGGTCGTCGTGACGACGGCGAGGGCGACCGGCGGCCGACCGGGCCTCGTCTACGAGGCCTGGTCGACCTTGGCCACCTCGACCAGGTTGTCCGAGTAGACGCCGGCGTTGCCCATGCCGCAGTGGGCGTCGAGGGTGATCGAGTTCACCGTCGAGCCCCCGTTGTCGGCGTGCCAATGGCCGACGTTGGCCATCACGATGCCCGGCATCACGTCGTCGCTGATCTCGGCCGGGCCGGTGAACTCCCCTCGATCGTTGTAGGCCCGGACGGTCTCGCCGTGGGCGATCCCCCGGGCCTCAGCGTCGACGGGGTGGATGACGATGACCTGGGCCCCCTGCACCTTCTGCTGGTGCTTGGCGTTTCCGTACTGGCTGTTGAGGAAGGCGTGCGGCTTGGGGGAGACGATGTTGAGCGGATACCGGGCGGCCAACTCGGGGTTCGACTCCGGCGACTCGAACGGCGGCACGTAGTCGGGCAGGGGATCCAGGGGCTGGCCTGGCTGCATCGCCTCGTACATCGACCGCCAGACCGGCACCACGAAGTTGCCACCCTCGGCCAGGCTCGACTTGAGCTCGACCTTGCCCGACGGGGTCGGGAAGTTGCCCTCGGCGTGGGGTGCCCGCTCACCGGGCAGGCCGACGTTGAGCCGGGCCCACCCGGTCTCCTTCAGCGACTCGAAGGTGATCCCGTCGAGAGCCGGGTCGTCCCAGTCGTGGAAGTCGATCAGCATCTGCTCGTCGGTTCGGGCCCAGTACGGCTCGTCGAACCCCATGGTGGCGGCCAACCGGCGGAACAGTTCCACATTCGGCACGCAATCGCCGGGTGGCTCGATGGCCGGCTGGTTGAGCGTGATGTACAGGTGACCCCAGGTCACCATGATGTCGAGCTGCTCGGCCTGCATCGTCGCCGGGAGAACGAGGTCGGCGTACTTGGCCGTGTCGTTGATGAAGTGGTCGCTGACGACCGTGAAGAGATCCTCTCGTTGGAGGCCGGCAATCGTCTTGGCCTGCGCCGGTCCCTGGGAGACCGGGTTGGAGTTGTAGACGAACAACGACTTGATCGGCGGATCGAGCTCGAGCTCACCGGTCAGGGCCAGCCCGAGGTCCAGCTCGTTGATCACCCGGGTCCCCTCGGGGATCCATTGGGGCATGCAGATCTCGTCGAACTTGGTGGGAAACAGCCAGATCGGCATCTCCATCGTCCCCCCGCCGACGTGGCGCCAGGCGCCGACCAGGGCTGGGAGGCAGGTAATGGCCCGGATGGCTTGGCCGCCACCCCGGCTCCGCTCGAGCGCCACCCCTTGGCGAATGGCCGACGGCTGGTTGGTGGCGTACTCCCGGGCCAGCGTCCGGACGTCGGCGGCCGGGATGCCGGTGATCTCCTCCACCCGCTCGGGTGGGTACTGGGCGGCTCGCTCGGCCAGCTCGTCGAATCCCACGGTGTAGTTCTCGACGTAGTCGACGTCGACGAGGCCCTGCTCGATGATCTGCTGGATCATCCCCATGGCCAGCGCTCCGTCGGTCCCCGGTTTGATCGGGATGTGCCAGTCGGCGGCTCGGGCGGTGCGGCTCCGGACCGGGTCGATGACGACGATCTTGGCCCCGTGCTCCTTGCGGGCCTTGAGGAGGAACTGCCAACCGTGGATGTTGGTCGACACCATGTTCATGCCCCACACGATGATGTACTTGGAGTGCTCCATGCTCTCCACGTCGAGGCCGCCGGACCCCCCGACGGTCATGTGCCATGCGGTCGAGGACCCCGACTCGCAGTAGGTCTTCTCGGCCACGCTGGCCCCGAGCCGGTTGAAGAAGGCGTCGCCCGAGGTCAGGCCGTTGAGCACGCCCTGGTGACCCAGGTAGGCGTGGGGCATGATCGCCTGAGGGCCGTAGGCGTCGATGATCGCCGTCCATCGCTCGTTGATCTCGGCCAGCGCCTCGTCCCAGGTGATCGGCTCGAACTGGCCGGCTCCCTTCGGGCCGACCCGCCGCATCGGCGACAGGAGTCGTTCCGGCCGGTAGTGGTGATCGGCGAAGTGGTTCAGCTTGACGCACAGGCCGCCGTTGGTCATCGGATGATCGGGGTCACCCTTGACGTCGATCAGGGTGCCGTCCTCGACGTGGTAGAGCATGGCGCAGGTGTCGGGGCAGTCGTGAGGGCACGCCCCGCGGATGATGGTGACGTCGGGTTTCGACGTCGATTCGGGAGCGAAGGTCATGGCGGTCTCCTGTTCGGGTTGGGCCGTGGTTCACATGGTCCGTACCCGAGCATCGCACGTCGTCTTTTCCCCTTTGTTTCCGGAGACTGTTGACATCGGCAGACCGGATTGAAACATTCGTGACAGCGCTGTCAGGTCAATGAAAAGGAGACGCAAGACGGAGGAAAGAGCCGAATTCTTGAGGTACTCCGGCAGTCATTTCCCATCCCGGGAGCGTCAGGCCGACGAGCGGGCGCCCGGTCCTTCGCTACCTCGACCGGGGTTCGGGAAGGCGGCGGAAGTCGACTCCGCAGGACTCGAAGAAGGCGGCGTGCTCGTCGACGAGGAACCCGCGACCGGAGGCGATCTGGGGGAGGGAGAACGAACTCCCGCTGTTGACCTCCACCACGACGGGACCGTCGGGGGTCAGGGCGACGGATCCTGGGACTGGTACCGGATGGAGCTGAAGCGCTCGGCGACGCGCTCGTTCAGCTCGACAGCTCGTCGACGTCGCTCGCCGTCTGCTGTCGGGCATGGTCGCGGGCGGCGAGCGAGCCCGGAGGAAGCTCGTCGAGTTGGGTTGGCACCGGCACCTCACAGGATCGAGGGCAACCAGGCGGCGCGAGCCGCCCGACCGCCGACCGCCGGCGCCATCGCTGTTCCGTAGCCTACGACCCGTCGAGCCCTGAGCGGGCGGGTCGACGACGACCCGCGCTCAGCGGCGCAGGGGCTGGCGGCGGCGGTAGGTCAAGACCCGCCACGCCCACTCGAAGGGGCCGAACCGGAACCGGTCGAGCCACGGCTTCGACCACCCCAGCTGGAGGGCCCACACCACCGCGACGAACACCAGCGCGCCGGTCCGGGTCAGGTCGTCGGCGGCGACGAGGTTGGCCAGGAGCAGCACACCGAGAAGGGTCTGGGTCAGGTAGTTGGTGAGGGCCATGCGACCCACGGCCCGGATCCGCTCGTGGAGCGCGCTGTCGCCCCGCCGGTTCCACAGCGAGATCATCCCGACGTAGCCGAGGACGACCGGGATGGTGGCCGCGGTGTTCAGGGCGTGGGTCGGGAGGAACCACCGGGGGTCGAAGTCGCTCAGCGCCAGCACCGCCACAGCCACGATCGCCAGGGGTAGGCCGACGCCGAAGCCCCAGCGGACCAGCCGGCGATCGGCCTCGGGATCCCGGGTGCCGTCGAGCACCCCCATCCGGAACAGCGCGACGCCGATCAGCATCATCCCCAGGGCTCGACCGCCGAACTCGACGATGAACCAGAGACCGACCGCGTCGGACATCTCGAGGTCGGACTCGTTGGACCAGAGCTCGGCCAACTCGGAGCCGTCGGCCGAGACCGTCGGCGCCACCGCCAGCCCGACCACGACGGCGAGGGCGAAGAGCCCGGCGCCGATGGCCAGCAAGGTTCGGGGTCGTCGGTTCCGGAGGAGCACGACGACGGGCGACGCCACGGCGTACACCACCAGGATGTCGCCGGACCAGAGGAGCGAGTGGGCGAAGCCGATGGCGAGGAGGAGCAGGTTGCGCCACAGGCTCAGGGCGATCGGCCGCCCGCCCTTGGCTTCGGTCCGATCGGCGAAGAGGGCCACCCCCGCCCCGAACAGCAGCGAGAACAGCCCCATCATCTTCTGGTCGACCAGCACCTCGCCGACGATGCCGATCGCCCAGTCGAGCGGGGTGACCGACCCCCCGCCGTCGAGGTTGAAGTAGGCCGCCCCCGGCAGCCCGTACGACACCACGTTCATCACCAGGATGCCGAGCGTCGCCCATCCCCGAATGGTGTCGAGGTTGGTGATTCGATCGGCCTTGGCGACCGGGGCGCTGGTCGCCGTTCCGGTCACCGGGGCCTCGCCGGGATGACCGTCATACCCCTGTCTCGAGGTGCTGCTCGATCCGGTCGAGCACCTCGTAGCAGGGCAGGACCGAGGCGACGCTGGCGTTGGGCTGGCGGCCCTCGGCGATGGCCGCCAGGAACTCCCGGTCCTGCAGCTCGATCCCGTTCATCGAGATGTCGACGCTCGACACGTCGATCGGCTCGTCGTTCCCGGTGACCAGGTCGTCGTAACGGGCGATGTAGGTACCGGTGTCGCCGATGTAGCGGAAGAACGTGCCCAGCGGGCCGTCGTTGTTGAACGACAGGGCCAGGGTGCAGAGCTGGCCGGCCTCGGTCTTGAGCTGGATCGACAGGTCCATGGCGATCCCCAGCTCGGGGTGCATCGGACCCTGGATCGCCTGGGCCGTGACCACCGGGCTCCCGGTCTGGTACTGGAACAGGTCGACCGTGTGCGCGGCGTGATGCCACAACAGGTGGTCGGTCCAGCTGCGGGGCTCGCCGAGGGCGTTGGTGTTGGTCCGGCGAAAGAAGAACGTCTGGACGTCCAGGTGCTGGATGGTGAAGTCGCCGGCCGTGATCCGGTTGCGGACCCACTGGTGGCTCGGATTGAAGCGACGGGTGTGGCCACACATCGCGACCTTCCCGCTCCGTTGCTGAGCCTCGACCACCGCTCGTCCATCCGCCAGGTTGTCGCACAGCGGGATCTCGACCTCGACGTGCTTGCCGGCCTCGAGGCAGGCGATCGCCTGGCGGGCGTGGAGCGGGGTGGGGGTGGCGAGGATGACAGCGTCGACGTCGTCGCGGGCCAAGACCTCGTCGAGCTCGGTGGCCACGGTCGGGATGCCCCGGGCGTCGGCCACCTTCCGAGCGGCCGCCGCCACCGGGTCGACGATGGCGACGACCTCGGCGTCGTCGATGGCCGCGAGGCCATCGAGGTGCTTGGTGCCGAATGCGCCGACACCGGCGACGGCGATCCTGATCATCGGGCCTCCAGGGGGTGTCGGCCGGTGGCATCGTAGCCGAGGCCCTCGGTCACAACTCGAGGCCGACGTACTGCTCGGCGAACGCAGCCTGGGCTCGACTCGATCGGGCCAGGTGGTTGAGATCCTCCTCCTGGGCCCGTTGGTCGAACGAGGTCTGATCGGGGAACCGGTGAAGCATCAACGTCAGCCACCACGAGAATCGCACCGCCGACCACACCCGTCGCAGGGCGGTCGACGAGTAGTCGGCGAGCGGGCCGGGGTCGCCCCGATATCGGGCGGCGACCGCCTCCGACAGGTAGTGGACGTCGGACAGGGCCAGGTTCAGACCCTTGGCCCCCGTCGGGGGGACGATGTGGGCGGCGTCGCCGGCCAGGTAGAGGTTGCCCCACTGCATCGGCTCGACCACGAAGCTCCGGAGCGGGGCGATCGACTTCTCGATCGACGGCCCGGTCACGATCTGGGCCGCCTCCTCGGCGGGGACCCGGGCCACCAGCTCCGACCAGAACCGATCGTCGGGCCAGTCGTCGACCGAATCGTCGAGCGGGCACTGCACGTAGTAGCGGCTGAGCATCGGGCTCCGCTGGGAACACAGGGCGAAGCCCCGCTCGTGGTTGGCGTAGAGCAGCTTGGGCAGGGGTGGGGTCTCGGAGATGATGCCCAACCAGCCGAACGGGTACCCCTTCTCGTAGGTCGACACCGCGTCGGGCGGGATCGCCTTGTTGGTCACGCCGTGGAACCCGTCGCACCCGGCGATCAGGTCGCACTCGATGCGCTCGGTCGACCCCTGGTGGGTGAAGGCGACGGTCGGGCGGTCGGTGGTCACGTCGTCCAGGGTGACGTCGGTTGCTTCGAACCTGACGTCGAGGTCGAGGGCGTCGGCCGCGCCGTACAGGTCCTCCTGGATGGAGGTCTGGCCGTAGGCCATCATCGGCCGTCCGCTCAGGGCTCGGAGGTCGACCTCGAGCACCTGGTCGCCCCGCCATCCCATCTTCACGGTGTCGTGGACGTGGCCCTGGGCGTGGAGTCGGGCTCCCACCCCGGCCCGCTCCAGGATCTCGACGCTGCTCCACTCCAGCACCCCGGCTCGGATCCGGCCGAGGACGTAGTCCCGGGTCTGGCGCTCCAGTACCACCGACTCGATGCCGTGGTTCCGCAACAGGAGGGCCAGGGTCATCCCCGCAGGACCCGCTCCGATGATCGCGACCTGGGTCCGCATGGTTCTCCTCGATCCGGCGTCGACCGATGTGCCAGGATGGCGACCGTGCCAAGGATTGTCGACAATCGGGCGGCGAGCAAGCGGCGCGCCGCCCGGGGGGACCGTCGGCGGTGATCATCGACTGTCACGGCCACTACACCACCACCCCGCCCGGCGTCGGTGCGTGGCGTGATGCCCAGGTCGCCGCCGTCGAGGCCGACCCGGGCCATGTCGGGGAGAAGGGCCGAATCGACGTCACCGACGACGAGATCCGGGAGAGCATCGAAGCCAACCAGCTCCGCCTCCAGCGGGAGCGGGGCGCCGACCTGACGATCTTCTCCCCCCGAGCCAGTTGGATGGGCCACCACGTCGGCAACGAGCACACCTCCCGGTTCTGGTCCCAGCACCAGAACGACCTGATCCGTCGGGTCTGCGATCTGTTCCCGGACAACTTCGCCCCGGTGTGCCAGCTGCCCCAGTCCCCGGGCGCGCCGATCGACGCATCGGTGGTCGAGCTCCGACGGTGCGTCGAGGAGCTGGGGTTCATCGGCTGCAACGTCAACCCCGACCCGTCGGGCGGTCACTGGACCGGCCCGCCGTTGTGGGACCGCTACTGGTGGCCGCTGTGGGAAACCCTGTGCGAGCTCGATGTGCCGGCCATGATCCACGTCAGCACGTCGTGCAACGACCACTTCCACACCACCGGCGCCCACTACCTCGGGGCCGACACCACCGCCTTCAACCAGGCCCTGACGTCGGGGTTCATGGCCGACTTCGACGGCCTCCGGTGGGTGATCCCCCACGGGGGCGGCGCCGTGCCGTTCCACTGGGGTCGGTTCGAGGGAATGGCGCGGGACAAGGGGTGGGACTTCGACGGCCTGCTCGACCACGTCTTCTTCGACACCTGCGTCTACCACCAGCCGGGGATCGATCTCCTCGTCCGGGTGGTCCCGGTCGACAACATCCTGTTCGCCTCCGAGATGGTGGGCGCGGTCCGGGGCATCGACCCGGCCACCGGCAACCACTACGACGACACCAAGATCTACCTCGACAACGCGGCGCTGACCGATGCCGACCGGGCCAAGATCTTCGACGCCAACATCCGCCGGGTCTATCCCCGGCTGACCGTGCCGCCATCCCCCCAGGAGGAGGACTCGCCATGACCCCGTCGAGCGGCGCCGGTGGCGTCCATCCCAACCGCAAGGGCCGCCACGTCGTGGTTCGAACGATCCCCCGAGCCGACGGTTCGGTCGTCGACCAGCTCGCCCCGATGGGGACCGCCACGGTCCATGAGGCGATCGGTCGACGGGGCTTCCTCGGCCCCGAGCTGCGACCGATCCAGGACGGGGCCCGCATCGCCGGCAGCGCCGTGACGGTGTCGAGCCACCCCGGCGACAACCTGATGATCCACGCCGCCGTCGAGACCTGCCAACCCGGCGACATCCTCGTCGTGACGAACACCGCCCCCTCGACCCACGGCATGTTCGGCGACCTCCTCGCCACGTCGCTCCTCCAGCGAGGGGTGCGGGGCCTCGTGATCGACGCCGGCGTCCGGGACATCGCCGACCTGCGGGACATGGGATTCCCGGTGTGGTCCCGGTGGGTGTCGTGCCAGGGGACCGTCAAGGCGAGTCCCGGCTCGGTCAACGTGCCGGTCTCGATCGGCGGGGTGGCGATCGAGCCGGGCGACGTGGTCTGTGCCGACGACGACGGGGTGGTCGTCGTCGGTCGGGAGGAGGCGCCGTGGGCCGTCGAGCGGTCCCAGGCCCGGCTCGACAAGGAGGCGGCGACCCGGGCCCGGCTCGAGGCCGGCGAGCTGGGGGTCGACCTCTACGACCTCCGATCCCTGCTCGACCAGCTCGGGGTGGTCACCGTCGACTCGCTCGACGATCTCGACGAGTCGTGACGGCCGCCTACGGTGGACCCATGACCACAGACCGGTTTCGTATGGGCCGCCTCGACCACGCCCACATCCGCGTTCCGGACCGGGCCGAGGCCGCCCGGTGGTACGCCGAGCACCTCGGGTTCGAGCCCGTCGACCGATTCGACTTCTGGGCGACGGGTATCGACGGCGGACCGCTTCAGATCTCAGCCGACGGTGGTGAGACGATGCTGGCGCTGTTCGAAGCGAGCGACGGTCACCCGATGGTGCCCCAGGCGACGGGCATCGCCTTCAGCGTCGACGCCGCGAGCTTCGCCGCCTTCGCCCGGTCCCTCCCCGGCGAGATCCGCAACCCGGCCGGCGAGCCGCTCCAGGCTGATCATGTCGTCGACTTCGACCTGTGCTGGGCGTTCGACCTCGTCGACCCGTGGGGCAACCTCTATGAGCTCAACTGCTACGACTACGAGGCGGTTCGGGTCGACCTGATCGACGGCGACGGCATCGAGCCGGCCCGCTACTGGCCCCGGGAGCTCTACGAGAACCGCCCCCTCACTCGGGGAACTTGAGCTCGTCGGGATCGAGGCCGTCGAAGTCGGCTTCGGTGTACTCCCGGGCCTCGACCAGCACGAGCCAGTTGCCGGAGTTGTCCCGCATCAGGGCCTCGACGCCGTAGGGACGCTCGGCCGGCTCCTTGATGAACTCGACCCCCTTCGCCACCAGCTCCTCGTAGGTCTTGCGGCAGTCGTCGACGTGGAGGCCGACGGCGGGCAGTCCGCCTTCGGCCTGGGCCCGCCGCATGGCGGCGACCAGATCGTCGGAGAGGGGCGGCCCCGGGGTGGAGAGGTGGACGTCGAGCTCCGGTTGGCTCGGATGGCCGATGGTGACCCAGCGGAAGTCCTCCCCCAGGGTCACGTCGTCCCGGGCCTCGAAGCCGAGGACGTCGGTGTAGAAGGCGAGCGATTCGTCGAGGTCGGTGACCCAGACGGTGACCAATGAGACGTTGGTGATCATGGGGCTGACGTTACGAGTCGACGCCCGGGCCCCGCTTCTCCTCGCTTGCGGTCCTTCGCTCGACGAGGCCGGCCATGAAGAGGTAGCAGCCGGGGACGCGGGGAGCCTCGCTCCCGTAGCGCTGCTGGAACTGGCGGGGTGACTCGCCGACGACGTCGCGGAACCGCCGGCTGAACGAGCCGAGGCTGGTGAACCCCACGGCATGGCACACCTCGGTGACGGTCAGGTTGGTGGCCCGCAGCAGGTCCTGGGCTCGCTCGATCCGGCGCTCCGACACGTAGGCGGCCGGCGTCACGCCGTAGGTGGCGCTGAAGAGCCGGTGGAAGTGGAACTTGCTCAACGCCGCGACCGACGCGAGCGCGGCCAGGTCGAGCGGCTCGGCGAAGTGGCGGTCGGCGTGGTCCCGGGCTCGGCGGAGGTGGATCAACGACGCGACCGGGGCCGGTCCGGTGGTCGTCGTCATCGGTCGTCGCGCCGTCGGAGCACGGTCACGGTGACATCCAGGCTGGTCAGACCCCGCTGGCGGAACGGGTCGTCGGGAGCCAGCCCGTCGATCGAGGCGACCCGATCGAGGTCGAAGCTCGGTCCGAACAGCGAGGCGATCTCGTCCCCCGGCACGGAGAACGGGGGTCCGTCCATCTGGGTCTGGTCGTACTCGAACGAGACCAGCAGCACCGGCGTCCCGGCCGGGATCAGCTCGGCCAGGCGCGCGGCGTACCGCCGGCGGAGGTCGGGGGGCAGGGCCACGAGGCTGGCCCGGTCGTAGACCCCACCGATCGAGGCGGTGACCGTGGTCGGCAGGTCGAAGAAGTCGCCGCACCACAGCTCGTAGGGCCCGGCGGTGTGCACGAGGAACGGGCCGTCGGTCCGGACCGACGGGATCAGGTCGCGATCGGTGAAGAACCCCGACACGGCCCGCCCGCTCAGCTCGCTGCCGATGATCGGATGGCCCTGGTCGGCCAGCCAGGCCATGTCGACCGACTTCCCGCACAGCGGGACCAGCACCGGGGCGTCGGGGCGACAGTCGAGGTCGGGCCAGTGGGAGCGGAGCAGCCGGTTCGGTTTCGACTGGTCGAAGGCCGTCTGGCCCCGGTTCCACCGCTCGTGCCAGAACGCCGCGTCCATGGCGTCAGTGTGCCACCACCGGCGACGGCTACGGTGACGGCGTGCTCTCGGATCGCTGGCTCGACCCCCTCGATGACCGGATGCGGCACCAGCTGGGCTTCCTGCTGGAGATCGACCGCCTCAAGCAGGTGATACGGGGCAGCCGGATCGCCGACGGCTCCCGGCGGGAGAACACCGCCGAGCACTCCTGGCACCTCGCCCTGTTCGCCTCGACGCTGGCCGAGTACGCCATCGAGCCGGTCGACGTGTCCCGGGTGGTCCAGATGCTGCTCCTCCACGACATCGTCGAGATCGACGCCGGCGACACGCCGCTGTTCGACGAGGCGGGGGCCTCGGCCCAGGACGACGCCGAGCAGCGGGCCGCCGACCGGCTCTTCGGGTTGCTCCCGCCCGACCAGGCCGCCGTCTTCCGGGCGCTGTGGGAGGAGTTCGAGGCGGCGACCTCGGCCGACGCCCGGTTCGCCAAGGCGATCGACCGCCTCCAACCGATCCTGCTCAACCATGCCGTCGGCGGCGGCACCTGGACCGACTACGACGTCGACGAGGATCGGGAGCGCCGGTTGACCGAGCGGATCGCCCAGGGCTCGCCGGACCTGTGGGCCGTGGCCGAGGCGGTGTTCGCCGATGCGGTGGCCAACGGCTGGCTCCGTCCGGCTCCGCTGCCGAGCTGATCGGTGACGGGATCGCCGTCGCCGTCGCTGTCGCTACCCGGCGGGTGGGGCGTCCCACCGCCGGAGCGCGGCGATGACCGAAGCGAGGTGGTCGGCCATCGCCTCACCGGCCGCCTCCTCGTCGCCCGAGGCGATCGCTTCGACGATCCGGGTGTGCTGGGCCAGCGACTCCTCGGGCCGACCGGGCATCAGCGCCAGTTGGTACTGGTGGTGGCTGGCCCGGTTCCGGAGGTTGGCCACCAGGTCGGCCGCCACCCGGTGTCGGCTGGCCTCCCGGATCAAGGCGTGGAGCCGGCCGTTGAGCTCGGAGTAGGACGGGGCATCGCCGATCGCCACCGCCTCGGCCATCTCGGCCGTCAGCGCCCGAAGCGCCCGCCGCTCGTCGTCGGTCGCCCGGCGGGCGGCATGGGCCGCGGTCAGGCGTTCGAGGGCCACCCGGGCCTCGGTGATCTCGATCGCCTCGGCCACGGTGGTACGGCGGACGGTCGCCCCCCGATTGACCTGCCGGTCGACCAGGCCTTCGGCCGCCAACTCCACCAGGGCCGCCCGGATCGTGGCCCGGCCGCACCGGTACCGCTCGGTCAGGTGGAGCTCGACGAGCCGCTCCCCGGGGGCGAAGCGGCCGGCCAGGATGTCCCGACGGAGGACGTCGACGGCGGCCACCGGCTCGGTCATGCGAAGTCGTACAGCCGCTCGGGATTGTCGACCAGGATCCGGTTGCGGACCGCCTCGTCGGGGGCGAAGGCGGTCATGAGATCGACCAGGTCCCCGTCGTCGGGCATCGATCGCACGTTGGGGTGGGGCCAGTCGGTGCCCCACAGGACCCGGTCGGGGGCGGCGGCGATCAGGGCCCGAGCGAAGGGGACCACGTCGTCGTAGGGTGCGGGGCCATCGGCGGTGAGCCGCTCGGCGCCCGAGATCTTGACCCAGGCCCGATCGTCGGTCAGCAGCTCCAGCAACGCCTGGAACGGCGCCTGGTCCAACCCATCGGTGACGGGGACCCGGGCCATGTGGTCGATCACGTAGGGGCAGGGCATTCGATCGAGGAGATCGACGTGGTCGGGCAGGTCTCGGGCGTCGAAGTGGAGCACGATGTGCCACCCCAACCGTGCCACCCGTTCGGTCACCCGCCAGAAGTGATCGAGGTCGGGGGCGCCCCCGAGGTGGGCCACGAAGTTGAACCGGGTCCCCCGGACCCCGGCGTCGTGCAGCTCGGCGATCTGGGCGTCGGTGAACGAGTCGTCGATCATGGCAACGCCGGCGTAACGGCCCGCACCACGGATCAACGCATCGACCATCGCCGCGTTGTCGGTGCCGTGGCAGCTCGCCTGCACGAACACCGCCCGACTCAAGCCGAGCCGGTCCTGAAGGGCCTCGAAGTCGTCGATGCCGGCGTCCGGCGGGGTGTAGGCCCGCTCGGCGGCGAACGGGAACCGGTCGGCCGGACCGAACACGTGGCAGTGGGCGTCGGTCGCCTTCGGCGGCGGGACGAACGACACCGGCTGGTGAGGATCGGGATGTGGTCCGGGAATCGGTCTGGGCGTCGCGGTCATCGGTACTCCGGGGGAAAGGCGAGACCATCCATGAGCTTGCGGGCGGTGCGAACGATGCCGGCCCGGGCGACCTCGATACCGTCGGGCCCGGTCGAGACCGAGACCGCGGCACCGAACGAGCCCGTCGGGTGTTCGAGGACCAGGAGATCGCCGGTCGGCCCGGCGACCAGTGGATGGGCCGTGGTGCCGGGCACCGCCGCCGCCACCGCCACGGTCAACGCACCCAGCACCCCGATCGCCTCGTGGCAGCGGTGGGGGATGAACGTCCGGGTTCGCAGCGAGCCACCCTCGGCTGGGGGTGAGACCATCGTGAGCTTGGGGACGGTCGAGGCGGTCACGTCCCCCAGGTTCATGAGCGGGCCGGCCGCCAGCCGAACCCGTTCCAGGGTCGCCCGCAGGGAGCGGTCGGCCTCCAGCTCGGCCGGCGACTCGCCGCCCGTGACCCCGAGCGCCGCGGCGTCCAGCACCACGACCGGCATCCCGTGGTCGATGAGGGTGCAGGGCACGCCGGCCACCTCGTCGAGTGGTTGACCGGTGGGGAACAGTGCGCCGGTGCTGGACCCGGCGACGTCCTCGAAGTCGAGCCGGATCGGGGCCGCCGTGCCCGGCACCCCCGAGACTTCGAGGTCGCCGTCGTACCGGGGTCGACCGTCGCGCACCTCGAACGTGGCGACCGCCACCGAATCGGTGTTCTCCATCAGGATCCGGACCCGTGTCTCACCCTCGGATCCCTCGGCCAGACCTCGCTCGACGGCGAAGGGGCCGACTCCGGCCAGCATGTTGCCGCAGTTCTGGGCGTCGGAGACGAGGGCCTGATCGACCGAGGGTTGGAGGAAGAGGTAGCCCACGTCGGCCCGGGGGTCGGGGGATGGGCCGACCACCGCCACCTTCGTGGTGAGCGGGTGGCCGCCGCCGATGCCGTCGATCTGCCGAGGGTCGGGTGAGCCGACGATCCCCAGGATGAGCCGATCGCGTACGGCGGGGTCGGTGGGCAGATCGTCGGCGACGAAGAACGCGCCCTTCGAGGTCCCGCCCCGCATCATCATGCAGCGCACGCCGCCACCCCCCGCCGGCCGGGATCCGGTTGTCACCCGGCCATTGTGGTCAACGCGATCCGCGGTGTCGACAATCGGTCGGCCGCCGGATCCGGCTCTCGATGTCGCCTACCCTGGTCATCGCCATGGCTCTACGGGAACCGACCGTCTTCATCCTCACGGCGCTGGCCCGGGAGCGCCTCCACGGGTACGGGATCATCGGCGCGGTCGAGCGTCTGTCCGATGGGCGGATCACCCTCAGCACCGGCACGCTCTACGGCGCCCTCGACCGGTTGCAGCGGGACGGTCACGTCCGGTTCGCCGGCGAAGACCAGGACGGCGGCCCCAAGCGGCGGTACTACGAGTTGACGACGTCCGGTCGGGACCTGCTGGTCGACGAGGTCGAGCGGATGCGCTCGACGGCCGCCACCCTGGCCGACGAACTGCGGGAGGCGTGGTCGTGATCCCGGCGGGGGTCGATCGGGGTGCCGCACCGATCCGCCTCGTGGCCCGGTGGTGGCTGCCGTCCGATATCGATCGAGACGCCGTCGCCGCCTGTGCCGTCGCCGCCGCCCGCCGAGGCAGGTCGCGGTGGGCGACCGTGATCCGGGAGCTGATCGGCCTGATCGCCCTCGGGTTCCGACTGAGGTGCCGACGGGCCACCGACGACCGGCCCGCCCCGATCGTCGTCCAGGGTCTGATCGCCGGCGGCGCAGGGGTCGGGGTGCTCGTCGCCGCCGGATCGATCGGCGCACCGGCGGGAGCGCTCGTCGCGGTGGGCGTGGTCGCTCCGGCGATGTTGCTGGCCGCCGGATGGTTCGACCCTCGCCTGGCCGTGGCGGCAACGGTGGTGTGGGGGTGGCGGTTCGCCGTGGCCAACCACGACGCGGTGCTCGGCGATCTCGGCCGGCTCGGGTGGGGGATCACCGTCACCGAGTTGATCGTGCGGTGGGTGATGATGGCGGCCGGGGTGCTCGTGGCGCTCGTCGTCGCCCGGACGTCCATCCGGCGCGCCGCCCTCGTCTGAGGACGGGGCGATGGCCCCTTGTCCTCGGTCGCCACTACTATGTCGGTGAACGACGTAGTCGAGGAAGAGGAGGGGTCCGATGGCCCGACGACTGCACCTCACCCATCGCCAGGTGAACCTGCTGCTGGAGATCCTGGTGGTGGCGGCGATCATCACCGGGGTGGTGTCCTGGATCGTGCCGCTGGCCGCAGCCCGGGCCCTCACCGTGGCCCACGCGGTGTCGGGCTTCCTGATCCTGGTGGTGGCTCCGCTCAAGATCCGGGGTCCGGTCCGGGCCGGCTTCCGTCGGCGCCGGGCCACCCGCTGGGTGTCGACGGCGTTCGGCGTGGCGGTCCTCGCCACGCTCGCACTCGGTGTTGCCCACGCCACCGGGATCTGGTTCGGCGTCGGCTACTGGAGCGCGTTGTGGACCCACCAGCTCATCGGCTTCCTCCTGGTGCCGCTGCTGCTGTGGCACGTCGTCACCCGGCCGGTCCGACCCTCGATGACCGACGTCGACCGCCGGGGGTTCCTCACCGCCGGCGCCGCTACCGCCGTGTCGTTGGGGGTCCTCGGTGTGCAGGAGGTGATCCTCGACGCGGTGGGCGGGCCGGGCGGCCGGCGGGCCGGGACCGGCTCCCACGCCACCGGCTCGTTCGATCCCGACGCCATGCCGACCGTCCAGTGGCTCGATGACTCGGTTCCGTCCGACACCGCCGCCGATACCTGGGACCTCACCGTCGCCGGTTCCCCGGTGGCCATCGCCGACCTGAGGGCCCGCACCACGCCGCTCACGGCCCGGCTGGACTGCACCGGCGGCTGGTACGCCGACCAGCGGTGGGACGTCGTCCCGATCGCCGACCTGGTCGGTGCCGACGTGGCGGGCCGCAGCGTCAAGGTGACCTCGTCGACCGGCTACGCCCGGCTGTTCCCCCTCGCCGAGGTCGACGAGCTCTATCTCGCCGTCGGCTACGACGGCCGGCCGCTCCGCCGGGGCCACGGTGCACCGGTCCGCCTCGTCGCCCCCGGACGACGCGGCCCCCAGTGGGTGAAGTGGGTCGTCGACGTCGCACCCTCCGACCGTCCGGCGTGGCTCCAGCTCCCTCTCCCGCCGACCTAGGCCCGAACCACGGGTCGTGTCACGCCGGCCGCCACGGCGTGACACGACACCCGATCACTGGACGACGAACTCGATCCGCCGGTTGCGGGCCTTGTTCTCGTCGGTGTCGTTGGGGGCGACCGGCTCGGTCTCCCCGTAGCCGACCGCCGTCATCCGGGACTCGTCGACGCCCTGGTCGGCGAGATAGGCGAGGACGGCATCGGCCCGATCCTGGCTGAGCGTCAGGTTGGAGGCATCGTCGCCGTCGGCGTCGGTATGGCCCCCGATCTCGACCACCACGTCGGGATTGGCGGCGAAGTACTCGACGGCTTCGTCGAGGACGGCCCGCCCCTCGGCGGTCAGCTCGGCCGAGTTCACGGCGAACGTGATCGGCTCGAGGTCGAGCAGCTCGTTGATGGTCGGATCGTCGCCCGGCTGGTCGTCATCCTCCGGAGCGGGCGCACCGCTGGTGGCGGTGGGGCCACCGGTGATCGTCAGCCGGTTGTCGACCGAGGTGACGCCCTCCACCGCCCCGACCGCAGCTTCGGCGGCCTGGCTCGCCTCGCCGGTGGCGACGTCGCCGGTCAGGGTGACGACGCCGTCGTCGACCGAGGTCGTGACCCCGTCGAGATCGGCGTCGACGCCGCGGAGGGCCGCGGTCACCCCGGCCGCCAACTCGTCGTCGTCGATCGCGTCGCCGATCCCATCGGCCGCATCACTCGCCGCGTCGCCGACCCCGTCGGCCGCGTCGCTGACGGCATCGCCAGCGTCGTCGAGGGCGTCACCGGCGCCGTCGACCGCGCCGCCGATCGTGTCGCCGGCGTCGTCGGAGCTGCCGCATTGGGAAAGGGCGATGGCCAGCGCCGCCAACAGCCCCAGGCCGATCAGGACCGGCCACAGCCAGCCGAAGCCACGACGGTCCCGATCGGGTTCGCGGGGCTCGGTTGGGCGGAGGCCATCGACGTCCCCGCCCCGGCCGCCGAGGAGGCCGTTGGCGTTCATCGCCGCTCGCTCCCGGCCGAGCAGTGCCGCCACGCCGTTGGCGCCGAGGTTGTCGGCGAACCGTCGGCGGGCGAGGACGCCCATGATCACCGGGGCCACCATCGGGAGGAGACGGGTCATGATCGACGAGCTGACCCCGGCCTGGCCGGCCAGCGACGAGACGAAGCTCGCCCGGCGGTCGCCCACGACGCCGTCGAGGAACCGGTTGCCGAGCCGAGGGTCGGCGGTGACCGCGCGCCCCAGATCGTCGTCGGCGAGGTCCTCGGCGTCGTCGAGCAGGCCCTGAACAGCCTGGAGCCCGCCAGGCTCCTCGGCCCGATCGGCCAGGCGGCCGAGCAGCGCCGGCGCCGCGGTCTTCGCCGCTCGGCCGACCGTGGAGGCGTCGGCGCCGGTGGTGTTGCCGAGATGATCGACAACGTCGTCGCGATCGAGCAGGTCGATCACGGATTCGAGTACGGAAGGCATTCTGTCGCCCGACCTTTCGTAGGTATCCAACTCTTCGGTTGTTGGTTCACCGGCGGGCCGCGAGCGAACGCACGCATCGCCGCCGATCGGGAACCATGAAGGAGGACGGGCGAGCCCCCCGGAAAGTCGCGGGATTGGCCGATCAGGTGTTCGAGGCGGCCGCCGTCCACTCGCCGCAGCGGCGAGCCGCACGGTGGGCGGCCCAGGCGACGAGCGCCAGCGCGTCGGCCGATGACCTGGTGGCGACGACCCCCTCGACCTCGCGGTCCGTGACCCGATGCGGGGCCTCGACGGTCAGCACCGCCAGGCGACCCAGCGGTCGGTCGCCGGCCGGCAGTCCGTCGAGGAAGGGCTCGACGTCCGGACCGGCCAGATCGGACGAGCCGCCGTCCCACGCTGCGATCCGATCGGCCAGCCGATCGAGCAGCGATCCGTCGAACCGGCTTCGGGCTTCCCGCTCGGCGGTGGCCGACCATCCGGCGATCGCTCCGGCCACCGCCGCCGATCCTTCGGCCCAGGCCGGGGTCCAGGCCCGGGACGGCTCGTGGTCGGCGACCAGCGGCAGCGATCGCCCCGGCTCCAGTGCGGCGGCCTTGGCGATCATGCCGCCCATCATCACCCGGGCCATCGGACGGGTCGCGCCAACCAGGGCGTCGGGGACCGGCATCATCTTCTCGTCGAGGAAGACGCTGACCATCCGGTTGAGGTAGTGGAATCCGACGACGGTTCCGAGAAGCTCGGCTCGGTGGTCGGCGAGGATCGGCGGAACCGGGCACTCGGCGATCGACGAGGCCGAGGCCGACGCCCGTGCCCACCGCTCGACGCCGGCGTCGGCCGCCCCGGCCGCCCGCACCGCGGCCCCGTGGGCATCGACGCAGAACGGGCACCGGTTGGCCTGGGAGACCGCCGAGGCGATGAGCTCCTTGGTGCCGCGGTCGGCGTCACCGGTGAAGAGCGTCTCCCGGATCAGCGACCAGGCTCCGGCGAGCAGTGGCGGCACCTCGTCGTGCAGCACGAAGGGTCCGGCCACGAAGAACTCGGTCCGCATCTGGTCGTAGACGTCCTTGGCCAGACCGTCGCTCCGCACCGGGCGGTCGGGTCGGAGCCCGTTCACCGACGATGGTGCGAGCGCCTCCATCATCCGGCCCATCGCGTCAACCAACATGGTCCCACCTCCCGGCCGGGTCATCGGCGGCGCCCGGCCCGCCCGCACCGTAGCAACCGTGGCCGGCGGTGGTCAGTAGCGCATCGTGATGGTCCGGTGGTGCTCACCGAAGGCCGCGGCGTCGGGCCCGAGGACCGCCTCGGACCACAGGTGGTAGTCGAGCCCGGGCGCGGCGACCGGGTTGCCGGCCGCCGCCAGCGCGGCCCGGAGCGCAGCCCCGGCATGGACGGTCGCCCACCGGATGGCGTGCTCGGCGTCGCTGCCGGCCGGAACCAGCCGTCGGGCGTCGACCGCGGCGGCCAACCCGTCGTCGTAGACGAGCGCACCGTGGTGCCGGAGCACCCGGGGCAGCATGTAGTCGGGGTAGACCGGGAAGTCCTCGTAGCCGGTGAAGGTCGACCACCCGACGCCGGCCGCCATGATCGCCGCCGCCAGGTGGGACAGCTTGTCGAACGGCAGCACCCCGACCGCCGTCGCCGGCCGGTCGCGGTAGCCGGGGACCGAGTCGGTCAGGAGCGCCGCGACCCGGGCCGCGTCCCGGTCGGCGGCGGCGACCAGGTTGGCCGCCGAGCCGTCCCAGGAGTCGAGGAGGGAGGCCGCCACCGCCCGGAGGGTCTCGACCCGCTCGTCGACGAGTTGGAGGGTTCCCTCACCGTCGAACAGGTCCCGGCCGTCGTCATCGGCGAGCGAGGCGAACCAGCCGAGGTCGATGGTGGGCTCGTCGAGTCGGAGTCGGCGGGTGAACACGGCGAAGATCCCGGGGGCGTCGTCGAGCCACCGGCCGTCGAGCCGGGTTCGCCACATCGCCTGGCCCTCCGGCGGCCACAGGCATGCCAACACCGAGACCGCCAGGGTCACGTAGTCGAACCACCACCCCTCGTCGCGGCTCGATGGGGTCCCGTCGTAGGCGAACGCGGGGAGCGGCATCGGGGTGTCGGCCCACCGGGCGGCCAGGTCGGCGATCGCCCGGTGGTCGACGGTCACCCCCCACGCCGCCGGTGGCGCCTCGACCTGGAGATCGATGGTCGTCATGGACGTGACGGCGCTCGGATCAGGACCGGCTGGTCATCAGCGGCATGACCTTCTCGCCGAACTCCTGGGTGGCGACCGGGTAGTCGTCGAACACGCACATCACGCCCTTGATGCCATCGATGGCCGCCACCTCGTCGAGGGTGGCGGCGATCGTGGCGTGGCTGCCGACGATCGGACCGATGTTCAGGTTGAACGCGCCCTGCATCTCGGTGATCTTCTCGGCGGTGGCGCCGGCGGTGTCGAGCTCGGCCTGGCCGGTCATGAACTTGATGGCCTCCAGGTCGGCGCCGTCCCTGTAGCGCTGCCACGTCGCCTCGGCTTCGGCGTCGGTGGCCCCCATCGTGATCTGGAACAGCACGTAGACGCCGACGTCGCGGCCGCTCGCCTCGGCCGCCTTCATCAGCCGACCGGCGTCGGTCCGGACCACGTCGAGGTCGCTGGTCCCGATGATGAACTGGTAGTCGCCGTACTCGGCGCAGAACTGCATGCCCCGGTCCGACTGGCCGGCACAGACCAACGGCACCCCACCGCCCCGGGGCGGGGGAGAGAGCCGGCAGTCGTCCATCTGGAAGTGCTGGCCCTTGAAGTCCGAGACGCCGTCGGCCCACAGCTCCTTCATGATCGTCACGTACTCGGTGGCGTAGTCGTAGCGTCCCTCGTAGTACCAGTCGCCGGGCCACACGTTCATCTGGGAGTACTCGGATTGGTTCCACCCGGAGACGATGTTGATCCCGAACCGGCCGTCGGAGATGTCGTCGATGGTCGACGCCATGCGGGCCACCATCGCCGGATGCATGGTGGGGAGGGCGACCGAGGCGAACAGGTTGATCCGCTCGGTGGCCGCCGCCAGGCCGGCCATCAGGGTGAACGACTCGAGGTTGTGATCCCAGAACTCGGTCTCGCCGCCGAATCCGCGGAGCTTGACCATGCTCAACAGGAACTCGAAGCCCGCGGCCTCGGCCCGCTCGGCGGTGGTTCGGTTCAGCTCGAAGCTCGGCATGTACTGCGGCGCGTTCTTCGACATCATCCAGCCGTTGTTGCCGATGGGAATGAAGATTCCAAGATCCATCGGCCATGGATAGCACGGCCCGGTCGGGCCGGCTATACCCCGGTGAGCCGATCGATCGCCTCGTCGAGGGAGAGCACGTCGGCGTACTTGGCGTGGAGGTCGAACAGGTTGGCCTCCTGCACCTCGTCGGTCCGGTCGCCGACGGCCTCGCGGACCACGAACGGTACGAAGCCGGCGGCCGAGGCGTCGGTGGCCGTGGCCCGGACGCAGCCGCTGGTCGACACACCGGCGACCACCACCGAGTCGGCTCCCAGGTCCCGGAGCCGATCGGCCAGGTCGGTGCCGAAGAAGCCGGAGGCGTGCTGCTTGGTCACGACGATCTCGCCGTCGGCCGGCGCCAGGCCGGGGAGCCAGTCGCCAAGGGGATTGCCCCGGTCGAACGACGACAGGACCCCGATCTTCTGGTACCACACGCCACCGTCGGCCCCGCCGGGCTCGAACTCGACCCGGGTCCACGCCACCGGGACCCCGGCCGAGCGGGCCTCGGCCACCAGTCGCCCGACGGCGTCGGCCACCTCGGGTCGGCCGAGGTCGAGGGGCGAGCCGGGCGTGAAGTAGGCGTTGCACATGTCGACCACGACGACGACCGGGCGGCGGCCTCCGTCGACCGTTCGACCGAACCCGGCCCGGTCGTAGCTGGCCCGGGTCTCGGCCCCGACGCCGGCCGGGTCGTGGTGGTCGTCGTCGGTGGTGGCCATGGGAGCCGAGCGTAGTCAACGCCCTAACGTGGGCCCATGGCTGATCTCCTCCGCCCCCGAACCGACGGACCGTCCCTCCTCCGGGCCCGGTTGGCCGAGCCCGGCCCCGTCCTCCTCCCCGGCTGCTACGACGCCCTCGGGGCCCGCCTCATCGAGCAGGCCGGGTTCGACGTCGTCTACCTGACCGGGTTCGGGGCCTCGGCCTCGCTGCTCGGCCGGCCCGACGTCGGCCTGCTCGGGCTCGGTGAGATGGCCGATCAGGCCCGCCGGATCGTGGCGGCCACCGACCTCCCCGTCGTGGCCGACGCCGACACCGGCTACGGCAACCCGATCAACGTGATCCGCACCGTCCAGACCTACGAGCAGGCCGGCGTGGCCGGCCTCCACCTGGAGGACCAGATCCTCCCCAAGCGGTGCGGCCACATGGAGGGCAAGCAGGTCGTGCCGGCGGCCGAGTTCGAGGCCAAGGTCCGGGCCGCCGTCGAAGCTCGGACCAACCCCGACCTGGTCCTGATCGCCCGGACCGATGCCCGCGCTCCCCACGGCCTCGACGACGCCCTCGATCGGGCCCGGGCGGCCCGAGACGCCGGGGCCGACCTCCTCTTCGTCGAGGCCCTCCAGGACCGGGCCGAGCTGGAGAAGGTGGCGGCCGCGCTCGACGACGTGCCGCTGGTGTTCAACTGGGCCGAGGGAGGCAAGACCCCGCCGCTCACCCACGACGAGATCGTCGAGCTGGGCTACGCCATGGTGATCATGCCGATCTCCACCCTGCTCGCCGCCACCCGGGCGATGCAGCAGGTGCTGGCCCGCATCAAGGCCGATGGCTCGCCGGCCGGGGTGCTGGCCGACCTGCCGGCCTTCGCCGAGTTCACCGACCTGGTCGGTCTGGCGGAGATCGGGGAGCTCGAAGCTCGATTTGCCGGCTGAGGGGCCCCTCCGGCGAGGATCGCCTGATGCGAATCGGATTCATCGGCCTCGGCAACGTCGGGGCCAAGCTGGCCGGGAGTGTGGCCCGGAACGGCTTCGACCTCACGGTCCGGGACCTCGACCCCACCGCCGCCCAACCCTTCCTCGATCGAGGGGCGACCTGGGCCGAGAGCCCCCGGGCGATGGCCGAGCGGTGCGACGTGGTCATCACCTGCCTTCCCTCGCCGGCGGCGTCGGCGGCGGTGATGGAGGCCGACGACGGGGTCCTGGCCGGGCTCCGGCCCGGTTCGGTGTGGGCCGAGATGTCGACCACCGACGTCGACGAGGTCACCCGCTTGGCGGCCCTCGTCGCCGAGCGGGGTGCGTCGGCCATCGAGTGCCCGGTGTCGGGCGGCTGCCACCGGGCGGCGACCGGCAACATCTCGATCTTCGTCGGCGGCGACCGGGCGACCTTCGACCGCATGCTGCCCCTGCTCACCACCCTTGGCCGCCGGGTCCTCCACACCGGCGACATCGGCACCGCCTCGATGCTCAAGGTGATGACCAACTATCTGGCGACGGCCAACCTGGTGACGATCTGCGAAGCGATGGTGACGATGAAGGCCGCCGGTCTCGATCTCGCCACCACCTATGAGGCGATCGCCATGTCGTCGGGCACGTCGTTCGTGGCCGAGACCGAGGGTCAGGTGATCCTCAACGGCAGCCGGGACATCTCGTTCACGATGGACCTGGTCCAGAAGGACATCGGCTTGTTCCAGGCGCTGGCCGAACGGCACGGCGTCCCCCTGGAGGTCTCGCCGCTCCTGGTCGACATCTTCGACGACGGGGTGGCCCGGTTCGGGCCCCGGGAACTGTCGCCCAACATCATCCGTCGCCTCGAGGAGGCCACCGGGCTCGACGTGCTCGCCCCCGGTTTCCCCGCCGAGATGGTCGACGACGAGCCGGAGGAGGCGGGGCACGAGGTCGGGGTGCGGTCGGCTGGGCCCTCCGACCGGGGCTGACCGCTCACCCCGGTGGCAGCTCCCCGGAGCCCCGGGCGATCAACGACGTGGCGACGATCTCCCGGACCGGTGGTCCGGTCTCGCCCCCGATGCGATCGAACAACACGGCCGCCGCACGCCGGCCGAGCTCCCGGGGCTGCTGGGCGACGACGGTGATCCCGGGCTGGACGACGGCCGCCAGGTCGACGTCGTCGAAGCCGACCAGGGCCACCGACCGCTGGAGCTCGAGGTCGTGGAGTGCCTGAACCGCGCCGAGGGTCACGAAGTTCTGGGCGGTGAACATCGCCGATGGTGGTTCGTCGGACGAGAGCTGGTCATGGATGAACTCGTGCCACTGCTCGGTCGTTCGAGAGGCGGTCGTCTGGCGGCGTGGGCTCGGGTCGAGCCCGGCGGCGGTCATGGCGTCGAGGTAGCCCTGGCGCCGGAGCCGGGCGGAGAAGATCGTCGCGTCGTCACCGTAGTAGGCGATGTCGGTGTGGCCGTGGTCGAGCAGGTGTCGGGTGGCGGTGAGCGAGCCGGCATGGTGGTCGCTTCGGACCAGGTCCACGTTGTCCTCGTCCGGCTCGAGATCGAGGAAGACGACCGGGGTTCCCCGGGCCAGCTCCGACTGGAGGGGCCCGGACTCGGTCTCCGAGGTGACGACGATCAGACCGTCGACCCGGCGGCCGACGAAGGCCTCGATCAACTGATGCTCCCGACTGGCGGACCCACCGGTACTGCCGGCGAGCACCAGGCAGTCCCGGGTCGTCGCCTCCTCCTCGATCCCTCTGAGAAGGCTGCTGAAGAACGGGTTGGCCACGTCGACCAGGACGAACCCGATCGTCGAGGCCTTGACACCGCCACGGCGGAGGAGGCGGGCCCGATGGTCGGGCCGGTACCCGAGCTCATCGATCGCCGCCTCGACCCGAGCGCGGAGCTCGGCGCTCACTCCCCGCTCCCGGTTCACCACCCGGGACACGCTCTTGAAGCTGACCCCGGCGCGATCCGCCACGTCTCGCAGCGTCGGCCGTCGCTCGGTCGTCATTCGCGAGGACGCTCGTCGCCGACCCTGCGGCGTCGTCAGGCCACGAGCGCCGTGACCACGGCCACGGCGTTGGCCGCGCCGATGCCGGCCATCCATCGTTGGAGGCCGGCGATCTCGGTTCGGACGTCGGCTCGAAGCTCGGCCATCTCGCCCTTGAGTTCGGCTCGAAGCTCGGCCATCTCGCCCTTGAGTTCGGCTCGAAGCTCGGCCATCTCGCCCCGGAGGAGGGTGGCCGTCGCCTGGAGGTCCGAGCGGGTGGCAAGTTCGTCGTTGGTGACTCGGGGCAGCATCTGCATCAGGTGGTCGGCGGTCTCGGTGCCGAGCACCTCCTCCAGCCTGGTGAAGACGCCACGGCGTTGACGTTCGGTGATCGCCATCAGTTTCTCACGCTCTGGTCGTATCCGCCCGACGCCGGTCGGGGGACAACGGAGTGATGGCGGGAATCGTGGGCGATCCCGCGAGCGCCTCCGTACGACCTTACCCGGCGGTGCGCTTCTAGGGTGTTGGCCGATGAGTTCCGAGACCAGCCGCGCCATCACCCACCGGACCGACGACGGCCTGACGCTCGTCGGCGACGAATGGGGCCCGCCGGACGGGCCGCCGGTCTTGATGCTCCACGGCGCGGGCCAGAACCGCTACGCCTGGAAGGGGACGGCAGCTCGGCTGGCCGCCGAGGGGTGGATGGCGGTCACCATCGACGCCCGGGGTCATGGCGACAGCGACTGGTCGCCGGACGGTCACTACGGCTTCGAGTACGTCGGAGCCGACGTGCGGTCGCTCCTCGGGCGCTACGATCGCCGGCCGGCCGTGATCGGGGCCTCGATGGGCGGGATGGCAGCCTTGGCGGCCCAGGAGTCGCATGGACCGGGCCGCCTCTTCGAAGCGGTCGTCCTCGTCGACATCGCCCCCAACTTCGACGCCGCCGGCGCGACCCGTATCGTACGATGGATGACCGCCCACCCCGACGGGTTCGCCACCCTCGAGGATGCCTCCGACGCTATGGCCGCCTACAACCCGCACCGGCCCCGGCCGACCGACCTCAGTGGGCTGACGAAGGTGCTCCGCCAAGGTGACGACGGCCGGTGGCGGTGGCGGTGGGACCCGGCCTACCTGGGTTCCCGGCCCGGGTTCGCCGAGGGTGTCGAGCCCGAGCTGACGCAGGAGCACTTCGACGCGGTCAGCGAGATGATGTTCGCCGGTGCCCGCCTCGTCGACGCCCCACTCCTGCTGGTCCGCGGTGGGCGGTCCGACCTGGTCACGCCCGAGTCGGCCGAGGCGTTCCTGGCGGCGGTGCCGGGCACGGAGTACGTCGACGTCGCCGGCACCGGCCACATGGTGGCCGGCGACGACAACGACGCCTTCACCGGGGCGGTCGTCGAGTTCCTCGGGCGGGCCGCCGGTCAGCGGGGGGCAACCCGCTCGTAGCCCCGGTCGTCGCCCTCGTACAGGCGGACCTCGTCGATGTAGACCTCCCGGGGCACCAGGCCGTTGGCCAGCGCAACCTCGACCGCCCGGCGGTTCTTCCACTGCCAGTAGTAGAGCCCGAGCTTCATGCGGCTCGTGTTGGAGATGTTGGAGTGCACGGTCTGGACGTCGCTCAGCGACGCCACCAACTCACCGTCGGCCCACACCTCGATCGTGCCCCGGTCGTGGTGCCAGCCGATGTGGACCACCCAATCGACCCATTCCCCGGTCACCACCGGGCCGAGGTCGAACCGCTCGGAGCGGAGCCCATCGGGAGCGGTGCCCCAATGCCGGTAGAGGAAGTAGCGGTCGCCCCGGACGAGGATCGAGACCGCCGGCGAACCCGGTGTTCCGTGCTGCCACTGGACGAAGCTGTACCGGGTGATCTCGGCCTCGTCGGGCCCGGCGAGGGTCTCGCCCTCGGGGATCAGCGTCGAGAACCCGTACCAGCGGTGGAGCGGAGCACCGTCGGCGTCGAAGTCGAGGGTCGGATCCCACCCGAAGGGATTGTTGTGGCGGGGCGTGATCTCACTGCGATGGGTGGCCTCGCTCGTCGGCCAGTCGTCGGGGTCGCTGGGATGGAGATAGGCGTAGTACGAGTACTGACCGGCCCGGACCTCGGTCGTCGACCGCTCGTTGCGCATCACCGCCGGGGCATCGGCGTTCGTCGCCACGCAGATGTTGCGGCCGTACAGCAGGTCGAAGGGATCCCGACCGCCGAAGCATCCGTTGGACGCCGGCCGGTCGTAGGTGGTGATGTCCCGGTAGGAGTCGTCCTCGAAGCCCCAGTGGATGTCGGGCTCCGGTGCCGGGTCCGGCGGCGGTGGGGTGCCACCGGCGAGCGTCGCGTCGACGGTGGACGACCCGCCGGCCTCGACGCAGACCGCCGGTTGGTACCACCGGCTGCCGTTGCTGAACGTTTCGCCGTCGGGAGCGATGAAGGTGAGGACGTAGCATCCGGCCGAGACCGGGTGCTGGTACCGGCCGTCGCCGTCGGTGGTGGCGTCGCCAAGCCAGACTCCCCGGGAGCCGTCGGCCTGGGCGGTGAACAGGTCGACGACGACCCCGGCCACGCCGCCATCGGCCTGGGTCACGGTGCCGCCGACCGTGGCGCCCGGGCCCGCCCCTTCGAGGGCGATGTCGAGCCCCGAGATGGTCTCGCCGGCCTGGACGCAGGCCGAGGGCTGGTGCCATTGGCGGCCGCCGGTGAAGGTCCGGCCGTCGGGGGCGATGAAGGTGAGGACGTAGCACCCGGCCGTCGTCTCGTGTCGGAATCGGCCGTCGGTGTCGGTGGTGGCCTTGGCGAGGAACGTCCCCCGGCTGCCGTCGGCCATCGCTTCGAAGAGGTCGATCTCGACGCCGGGCGCCCCGGCATCACCGTCGGTGACCCGGCCGGTCAGGGTCCCGGTCTGGTCGGGGGCGCCATCGGCGCCGGGTGGGATGGCCAGGGTCCCGGCCGCCAGTGCCAGCAGGGCCACCAGGACGCGGGCCAAGGAGAGAGATCGGTTCACGGCGGATGCCTTCCATCGACCGCTCGTCCGCCGAGCGGGTCCTCGCTGCCCCGCCGGGCAAGCTAGCACTCCGTCGCGGGCCTCCCCAGCCGAAAGGACGACTCTGACCGTCGGCCGAAAAGCCGGGTTGATCCGTCGTCGACGACGTCAGTCGGCCAGCGACACTGGGACCAGTACAGCTCGGGTCCGGACCGCCGTCAGTTCGTTTGAGGCGGTGAGGTAGGCGGCGTAGGTGAGGACCAGGTTCTCCCTGGTGCTGTCGGGGCGAATCGCCTGGCCATAGCAACCCCCCTCATAGAGGGTGGGGCCGCAACCGGGCAGTGGGCCCACGATCTGGGGGTCGCTCCAGGGGCCGGCGGGATTGGTCGCCCACCGGATCACGGCCTCGTCCCCGCCACGGCCGTGCACCATGGCGTAGGCACCGTGGGCCGGGATCCAGTGCACGTCGGGGATGGAGAACTCGTCGACCCCGGCCAGGGCCACCCGACCGGCGCGGGAGGCGGCGAAGTCGGTGCCGTCCCACCATTGCCACCGTCCGGGTTCAGCTACGTTCGCCGGCTGGACCCGAGCGGCGTAGCACTGAATGCCCTGGACACTGCAGCCGTAGAAGTACAGCCAACCGCCGGCCCAGGTTGGGCTCGACATGGCGACGTCGTCGGAGGGGAACAGGTTGTCGTTGAGCCGAGTGGCCTCGATGCCTTCAGCCAGCGCCGTCTCGGCATCGGTGTAGTTGTACTCGGCCACGCCCTGCCCCAGGAAGATGTAGTCACCGCCGACGTCGACCCGGTACCGGTGGTAGGCGATCACGACCCGGCCGCCCCCGGGGACCCCCGACGGCACCCAGGCGCCGCCTGCGGGCCACACCCCGATGTAGCTCCTCCCGGGTTCGAACTCGGCCCGTTCGCCCTCGGTCCACGGCAGAAGCGTGGTCGGACGCCCGCCCACCAGCCGCTCCTCGGTGACATCGGGCCGCCATGCCGGGGTGAGGACCGCGGTGCTGGTGGTGAAGAAAAAGTCGTCGGCGCCGGGCAACGAAGCCGTATCGCCGTAGAGCATCAGGATCCGGCCGTCGTCGAGGGCGACCGAGGTTGCCCCATCGCGGTAGACGTTCTCGGTCGGTCCTCCAGCGGGGCCGTGCTGGAATCCGTCGGTCCCGACGAGCACCGGTGGGCCCGCAATCTCAACCGGTCGTAGCAGCGACGCCGTTTGGGCGATGTCGAGCCCCGAGATGGTCTCGCCGGCCTGGACGCAGGCCGAGGGCTGGTGCCATTGGCGGCCGCCGGTGAAGGTCCGGCCGTCGGGGGCGATGAAGGTGAGGACGTAGCACCCGGCCGTCGTCTCGTGTCGGAATCGGCCGTCGGTGTCGGTGGTGGCCTTGGCGAGGAACGTCCCCCGGCTGCCGTCGGCCATCGCTTCGAAGAGGTCGATCTCGACGCCGGGCGCCCCGGCATCACCGTCGGTGACCCGGCCGGTCAGGGTCCCGGTCTGGTCGGGGGCGCCATCGGCGCCGGGTGGGATGGCCAGGGTCCCGGCCGCCAGTGCCAGCAGGGCCACCAGGACGCGGGCCAAGGAGAGAGATCGGTTCACGGCGGATGCCTTCCATCGACCGCTCGTCCGCCGAGCGGGTCCTCGTTGCCCCGCCGGGCAAGCTACCACTTCGTCGCGGGCCTCCCCAGCCGAAAGGACGACTCTGACCATCGGCCGAACGGCCGGGTCGATCGGACCGGACCGCCGATGTCTCGGGGCTCGACGGCGGCCAGGCTGGAAGGCGTCCGACGAGCGATGGAGCGACCCCGATGGCCACCCGACCGACCAGCGCTGATCCCGGGAGCGATGCGGGGACCATGCGGGCCGTCGTCCAGGACCGCTACGGCGGTCCCGAGGTGCTCCGGGTCACCCCGGTGCCCCGACCGGTCGCCGCCGACGGGCAGGTCCTGGTCCGGATCCGAGCCACCTCGGTCAACGCATCGGACTACCGCCTGATGCGAGCCGACCCCTTCGTCGCCCGGTTCGCCTCCGGGTTGCGACGTCCGACGAAGATCCCGACCCCGGGCTCGGATCTGGCCGGCGACGTCGTCGCCGTCGGTCCCGGCGTCACGGCGATGGAGGTTGGCGATCGGGTCTTCGGAAGCCGGATCCAGGGCGGACACGGAACCTTCGCCGAACTGGCGGCGGTCGACGCCGACGCCGTCGTCCCCATCCCGCCCGGCTGGAGCTACGCCGACGCGGCATCGGTGCCGCTGGCCGGGATCACCGCCCTCCAGGGGATCCGGGATCGGGCGCAGGTCTCACCCGGGCAGCGGGTGCTGATCCACGGGGCCGGCGGCGGCGTAGGCACGATGGCGGTCCAGGTGGCGGTGGCCCGGGGGGCGCACGTGACCGCCGTCTGTGGCTCGGGAAGCGCGGCGCTGGTCGCCTCGCTCGGGGCCGACGAGGTCATCGACTACGCCGCCGAGGATTGGTTGACGAGGGTCGAGGCGGGGGGCGAGCGCTACGACGTCATCCTCGGAGTCAACGGCCACCGCCCGCTCGGCCACTACCGCCGGGGCCTGGTCGAGGGCGGCCGATACGTGATGATCGGCGGGACCAACCGCCAGATCTTCGCTGCGCTGTTCCTCGGTGCGGTCCGGTTCGCCTTCAGCGGCCGTTCAGCCACCGTGCTGACCGTCGACGACGACCGCCGCCCGGCCGATCTGGTCGAGCTCCGCGAGCTGATGGTGGCCGGGCGGATCCGGCCGGTGATCGAGGCGACCTACGAGCTGGCCGATGCCGCCGAGGCCATCGCCCACGTCGAGCGGGGCCACGTGGCCGGCAAGGTGGTGATCACGGTCGGCGCTCAGAACTCGGCGTCGAGCTCGTCGATGTGATCGGGCTCCTGGGCGGCGAGCTCGAGCCACCGCTGCATCGGCTCCAAGGCGTAGATGGCGTCGCAGTAGGCGTCGAGGTTGGGTGCCAGCTCGATGCCGTAGGTCCGGAACCGGGTGCAGACCGGAGCGAACATGGCATCGGCCACCGTCGGCGACGATCCGAACAGGTAGGGGCCGCCCCATTGGCCGAGGGCTTCGGTCCAGATGTCGGTGATGCGGGCCACGTCGGCCTCGACGCCGCTGAAGACCCGGAACCCTTCGATCTTGGCCCGGAGGTTCATCGGGAGCGCCGACCGGAGGTTGGTGAAGCCGGAGTGCATCTCGCCCGACACCGATCGGCACCGGGCCCGCACGAAGGGATCGGCGGGGAACAGCCCGGCGTCGGGGAACCGCTCGTTGAGGAACTCGGCCAGTGCCAGGGTCCCCCAGATCCGATGGCCGTCGATGTCGAGGCATGGGACCCGGAACGACGGCGCCATCAGCAGAAGCTCGGCGCGGGTGTCGGGGTCGTCGATCTCGACCACCCGTTCCTCTACCTCCAGGCCGGCGAAGGCGCACAGCAGCGACCCTCGGAGCGACCACGAGCCGTAGTTTCGGCTGGCGATCGTCAGGGTTGGTCTCATCACTCCTCCAGCCGAGCGGTCGACGCCGCCTCGCATCGGTTCCGCCGGTCCCTCTACCGTAGCGGCCATGAACTATGCGCTCTACGAGCACGGCGAGGATTGGGCGGCGGCCTCCCGTCTCTTTGCGGCCAGCATGGCGGTCGGTGTCGAGATGCTGCCGCCCCTGGCTCGCCGGAGCCTCCCGGCCCGGATCATCCAGGCCAACGCCCACCTGACGATGAACACCCGGCTGACCCATGTCCGGCCCGACTTCGAGATCGAGACGGTCCGTGTCGCCGGTCGGGAGGTGGCGGTCAAGCCGATGGTGGTCGACGCCACCCCGTTCTGCTCGCTGCTCCATTTCGCCAAGGACACCGACGTCGCGCAACCCAAGGTGCTGCTGGTGGCCGCCATGTCGGGCCACTTCTCGACGCTGCTCCGGGAGACCGTCCGCACGATGCTGCGGGACCATGACGTCTACCTCACCGATTGGCACAACGCCCGAGACATCCCTCTCGCCGCCGGCCGGTTCGGCCTCGACGAGTACACCACCCACATCGCCGGCCATCTCGAACACCTCGGCGACCCGGTTCACGTCGTCGCCGTCTGCCAGCCGTGTGTCCCGACCCTGGCCGCGGTGTCGCTCCTGGCCCAGGATCGGAGCGCCGCCCAGCCCCGCACGATGACCCTGATGGCCGGCCCCATCGATTGCCGGGTCAACCCGACCGGCGTCAACGAGTTGGCCGAGTCCCAGCCGATCGAGTGGTTCGAGAACAACGTCATCACCACCGTGCCCCGCCGGTACCTCGGCGCTGGCCGCCGGGTCTACCCGGGGTACGTCCAGGTCAGCGCCTTCATGAGCATGAACCTTCAGCGCCACCTGAAGGCCCACGTCGATCTGTGGGGCAACGTCGTCGCCGACGACGCCGAAGCGGTGGCCCGGACCCGGGACTTCTACGACGAGTACTTCGCGGTGTCGGATCTCGACGCCGACTTCTACCTCGAGACGGTGGCCCGGGTCTTCCAGACCTACGACCTGGCCCGGGGGGAGCTGACGGTCGACGGGCGCCTCGTCGAGCCGGCCGCCATCGGCCGCACCGCCCTGCTCACCGTGGAGGGCGAGCGGGACGACATCTGCTCGGTCGGTCAGACGCTGGCCGCCCACGACCTGTGCAGCGGGATCCCGCCGGCCCGACGGGGTCACCACCTCCAACCGGGCGTCGGGCACTACGGGGTGTTCAGCGGATCCCGGTGGGACGCCGAGATCTACCCCCAGGTGAAGAACTTCATCCTGGCCAACGAGTAGCGGGCACCGGTCAGTTGATCTGCCGCTCCCGGCCCTCCCAGAACGGGGCCCGGAGGTTGCGTTTGAGGACCTTGCCCGGACCCGACTTGGGCAGCGGCTCCGACTGGAACGAGACCGACTTCGGGACCTTGTAGCCCCCGATCCGGTTCCGGCAGTGGGCGATGAGCGTCGTCTCGTCGAGCTCCGCCCCGTCCCGGGGCACGACGACCGCATGGACCGCCTCACCCCACTGCTCGTCGGGGATGCCGAACACCGTGGCCTCCAGGACCCCGGGGTGGGTGTAGATGGCGTCCTCGACCTCGGTGCAGTACACGTTCTCCCCGCCCGACACGATCATGTCCTTCGACCGGTCGACCAAGTAGAGGTACCCGTCGCCGTCGAGGTAGCCGAGGTCGCCGCTCGAGTACCAGCCATCGGCGTCGAGGGCGGCGGTGGTCGCCTCCGGCTTCTGCCAGTACCCGACCATGACGTTCGGGCCCTTGATCGTGACCTCGCCGACCTCGCCGACCGCCACCGGCTTACCGTCGGGGCTCCGGATCTCCAGGTCGACCCCGGGGGGAGCGACGCCGCAGCTCTTGGCCCGGTCGGCGTCGAGATGGCGATCCTCATGGCGGAAGATGGTGGCCAGCGGCGAGAGCTCGGTCGCCCCGTAGAGGTGGATCAGCTCGCAGCCGAACTCCTCCAACCCTCGCTTCAGCACCTCCAACGCCACCGGGGAGGCCCCGTGCGACAGCCACCGCAGCGACGAGACGTCCCGAGGGGAGCTGGCCTGGGATTCGATCATCGCCGCCAGCATCGTCGGCACGGCGATGGCGCAGGTGACGCCCTCGGCGGCGATCAGGTCGAGGCAAGCCTCGGGATCGAATGCCGGGAGGACGACGTTGGCCGCGCCGACCCACACGATGGCCAGGGCGGCGTAGACGCCGGCGGCGTGGAACATCGGCGCCATCGTCAGGTACCGATCGTCGTCGAGGAGGGGCTGGGCCAGCTGGGTGTGGACGGCGTTGGCCATCAGGTTGGCGTGGGTCAGCATGACCCCCTTCGACGCCCCGGTCGTCCCTCCGGTGTAGAACAGGCCGGCCAGCGTGTCGGGGCTGACCGCCCCGTCGATCTCGGGGGCTGCGGCCAGCAGCTCGGCGTACTCGCCGGTGTCGATCCGGATCACCCGCTCGACGGTGTCGGCCAACCCGCCGGGATCGCGATCGCAGATCAGCACCCGGGCGCCGGCGTCGGTGGTGGCATAGGCCAGCTCCGGCTCGGCCCACCGGGTGTTGTGGGGCACGATCGCCCGGCCGGCACACGGGATGCCGAGGAACAGCTCCAGATACGCGTCGGAGTTGAAGGCCAGCAGGGCGACCCGGTCGCCCGGCTCGGTGATCGGGTCCAGGAGGCCGGCCACCCGCCGGACCCGAGGCGCCAGCTCACCGTAGGTTCGCCGCACGTCACCGCACACGACCGCCTCCCGGTCGGCGAAGAGCTGCTCGGCTCGGCGGAGGGGGTCTCGCATCGTGTACATCGCTCACTCCTCGGTCGTCGTCGTCCCGTTCGGCCTCGGCGCAAAGATACGTTGCCCGCCAGCTCAACGACAGCCCGACGACGGCCCCGGGGGGCTGTCGTCCCGGGGTCCGTGCCTGGTACCGTTCATGCGCTGGCATGGCGGTGCCAGCCCGGCGGGAGGCGGCAGTGGCGGACATCATCGAGATCGAGGGGAGCCCGGGTGGCCGGGGCCGCGATCGTACGCGCTTCGACGACTTCTACCGCACCCACCGCCAGGGGCTCGTCCGCTACGCCGCCCGGCGGGGAGCCGACGACCCCGAGGGGGTGGCCGACCTCGCGGTCCTCGACGGCTACCGGGCGCTCGACCGCATGCGAAGCACCGATCCCCGCTCGATCCGGGCCTACCTGTTCCGGGCCGTCGGGTCCTACGTCGCCCGAGAGGCGCGGTCCCGACCGCAGGGGGAGGCCATCCGGTCCGACCTCGACGAGACGCTGGTCCCCGCCCCGTCCTTCGAGGACGACGTCGTCGGGGGCCTCAACGTCGATGATCTGCTCGACCAGCTCTCGACCGACCAACAGGAGGTCATGCGGCTGCGGTTCGTCGAAGGGCTGACCCCGGCCGAGGCGGCCGATGTGCTCGGCAAGGAGTCGAACGCCGTCCGCCAGATCCAGCACCGGGCCGTTCGCCGGTTGCGCCGCCTGGTCTTCGCCGCGCTGCTGATGGCGGCGGCCCTCGGGGTCGCCGTGCTCGTGGTCGTCAACGCCAGCGGGGGGCCGACCCTCGACGAACCGGCCGACCCCGACGTCGAGGCTCCCGACCCGGCCCCGGGGCCCGATGTCGGCCCGGCGCCGGTTCAGCCGCCGTCGACCGGCCAGCCGGCGTCCACCGTCGCTCCGACGACGACGGCGCCGTCGGCCGGAACGTCCGTCACCGCCTCGACCACGGTGCCGACCGAACCGGTCGTCGTCCCCCCGGTCGGTATCGCCTACGAGGGATTCGACCTCGGCCTGGCCGACGGAGCGGTCCCGGATGCGATGACCGGTGAGGCGTCGGCCGGGTTCGCCGACGGCTCGGTGTGGTCGGTCGAAGCCGGCCTGGGGCTGACCTTCGATGCGCTCGGCCTCACCTACCTCGACGCCGACGGCAACGAGCTGGCGACCATGCCGGGGGCGATCCGGGTCGTGTCGTCGGACGGGGCCGTCAACCACCACCTGGTTCGACCGTTCGCCGACCCGCTCGACGGCACCGGTGCCTACTGGGTGAGCTTCCTGGTCCGGCGGGACGCCGGCGGGATGGGCGACGCCTTCTGGACCCCCGGAGGGTTCGCCGACTGGGGAGGAGCCGGGCTCCAGCAGCTCCCGGCGGTCCGGTTCGTCAACGGTGAGCAGACCGGGCTCCAGCCGGCGGTGGGCGAGACCGTCTTCGTCGTCGTCCGGGTCGAGAACGGCACGGCGTCGCTGTGGGTCAACCCATCGCTCGACGCCGTCGGCCCGCCCGAGCTAGCCCGAGCCGACGTCGCCACCGACGACGTCGATGCGTTGCGCTTCACGTTCAACGGCATCGGCGACGGCCACTACACGATCGACGAGGCCCGGGTCGGGATCAGTTTCGCCGAGGTCGCCCCCCAGCGCTGAGCTGACGGGAGGCGTCGACATCGTCGTCGGCGGGGACGTCGATGATCTCGGTGAGCGCTCGCTCCAGGTAGTCGCACAGCTCGGCCGGGTCGAGGTCGGCGCCGACGGCCAGCCGGCCGACGGCCGCCGGGTACCGCTCGGTGAGTTCGGCCTGGAG
The DNA here is from genome assembly GCA_965262175.1 of Acidimicrobiales bacterium. Classification (GTDB taxonomy): domain Bacteria; phylum Actinomycetota; class Acidimicrobiia; order Acidimicrobiales; family SZUA-35; genus CADEDH01. Next base: position 2,408,282 of record CBDHES010000002.1, read on the forward strand.
CTGGCCGGCGAACCGACTCGACCAGCCGCCGACCGCAGCGCTCATCGCTCCGTAGGCCCCGAGCGCGGTCATCGCCTCGGTGACCCGTCCCGTTCCCGCCAGCACCCGGGCGGCCATCGGGGCGTCGGAGGCGACGGCAAGCCAGCTCCCCATCGAGCGGTAGCGGTCGAGCGCCTCGACGAGGAGTCGGCCGGTCAGCTGCAGATCCTCGCTGGCGGCGAGGGCCACGGTCCGGAGGCGGTAGGCGACCGGGTTGAGGCCGATCAGCCCGGTCGCCTCCGCCAACTCGATCAGCCTGGTGGAGACGGCCACGGCCTCCTCGGTGTCGCCGTCGTACACCGCCTGGGAGGTATGGGCCAGGGCGAGGAAGGTCTCGTCGATCGGCCCACCGCCGGCGGTCAGCCGCTCGACCCGCTCGACGACCGGTGTGGGATCACGGCCCGATCGGACCTCGTGGAAGGTACGGGTGGCGGCGGTGTACAGCTCGGTCAGCCCTCGGGTGCCGCGCACCAGCTCGGCCGCCCGGTCGAACATCGCGGTGCCGGTGTCCTGATCGCCGGTGAGGTAGGCGGCCCACCCGGCGGCCACCGCCAGGTTCCAGCTCGGCTCGGTGCGGTCGAGGCCGTGGTAGATCTCGGCCGCTCGACCCAGATCGGTCAGGACGAGGAACCGGACCAGCCCGGCCCGCCCCTCCAGGGCCTCGGGGTGGTCGGGGTCGAGCTGGTCGAGCACCCGTTCCAGCCACTCGATGATCTCCAGCCGTTGGGTGAGGTGGGCGTAGCTCACGACCGCCAGCAGGAGCCGGAGCGTGGTCTCGGGGTCCTGGAGCTCGAGACCGTGACCGACCGCCGCCCGGTAGTTGTCCCAGTCGGCGGTGACCTGGCCGAGCGCCTCCCCGTAGCCCCGACGCTCGAACCGGGCGACCCGGCGCTCGGCGCTGGCCACGAAATGGGACAGGTGGGCCGTTCGGGCGGCGTCAGGCTCGGTCAGCCGAGCCCCGGCGAACAGCCGGACCGACTCCAGGAGCCGGTAGGTCCGGTCGCCCGGTGAACCGGCTGCTGGGGCGCCGCCACCGTTGCGGTCGACGCCCTCGACGACGACCAGCGATCGGTCGGCGAGGGCGATCAGGTGCTGGACGGCCTCGATGGGGGCGATGTCCCGCCCGGCCCGGGCCACCGCGGTGGCCGCTTCGAGGTCGAACGGTCCAGCGAACACGCTGTACCGGCACAGGGTCTGCTGCACCTCGGGGTCGAGGCTGTCGAACGACCAGGCGATCGCACCGTCGAGGCCGGCCAGCAGGGCCAGCCGCTCGTCGAGGAGGGCGTCGAGGTGGTGGAGGCCGAGCACCCGCACCTGGGCGCTGGCCAGCTCGAGGGCGAGGGGGAGGTGATCGAGTCGGTCGCAGATCGAGCGGACGGCAACGGCATCGGCGTCGTCGTCTCCGGGATCGGTGCCGGCATCGCTCAGCCGACGCCGGAACAGCGCCTCGGCGGCGTCGGCGTCGAGGACCGGCACCGGCACCACCTGTTCCCCGCTCACCTCGATTCGCTGTCGGCTGGTGCACAGCACGGCCAGGTCGGTCCCTGCCGACCGCGCCCGCCCCACGACCGCGTTCACCTCGTCGAGCACGTGCTCGCAGTTGTCGAGCACGAGGAGGCCCCGCCGGTGCCCGAGCGCAGCGTCGAGGGCCTCGGCCACGGTCAACTCGGGAGCTCGGGGTGCCCGGAGCCCGTCGAGCATCGCCTGCTCGACTGCGCCCCGGTCGCGGACGTTGGCCAGGGCCACGAACCAGCCGTCGGCCTCACCGTCGGTAACCCTCGCCCCGATCCGCCGCGCCAGGTGGGTCTTGCCCACACCGGCCGGCCCGAGGAGGGTCACCGTCGCTCCGGGGGTGAGGAGCCCGGTCACCTCGGCCACGAGTTCCTCCCGTCCGAGCGTGTCGGCCGGTGGCGGCGCGATCGACGGTCGGCGATCGCCCCCCGGTGGCGGCTGCGGTGCGGTCGGGTCGTCCCGGTCGGTGGCGCCGTCCAGGTCGGTGGGGTCGTGATCGGGGTCGGCGCCGGGTGCGGTCACGACGTCGGCGACGAACTGGTAGCCCCGCCCGTGGACCGTTCGGATGGTGTGTTGACGCTTGCCGTCGTCGCCGACCGCCCGTCGAGCGGACTTGATCCGACTGGCCAGGGCCGACTCGCTGACGAACCGGTCGCCCCACACGTTGTCGAGCAGTTCCTCCTTGGGGACCACGCGGGACCGATGGTCGATCAGGTAGACGAGCACGTCATAGACCTGGGGCTCGACCCGGATCGGGTCACCGGCCGCGGTCAGGGTGTAGGCATCGAAGTCGATCTCGATCGATCCGAAGCGGATTCGACCTCGGGCGGAGCCGGGGTCGTCGTCACCGTCGGTGGCCATGGTCTAACCGTAGTGGGGCGAGTCGCCTGGCGATCGGTCCACAGGGCATCATGGGCCGGTCGGATCCCGGAACGGCCGGGCCGAGAGAGGAGCCTGGGTGTCCATCACCGACCGACGTGGCGTACCGCTGACCGCTTCCGATCCAGCCGCCGCCGCTGCCTACGACGATGCCCTCGAGGCGTTCCTGAACTACGAGCTGGCGGCTGGAGCGATGACCAAGCAGGTCCTCACCGACCATCCCGACATGGTGATGGCGAGCGTGCTCCGGGGCTCGATGATGATGATGCTCGAGACCTCGGGTGTCCACCCGAAGGTGGCGTCGATGGCGGCCGATGGCCTCGCCGGTGCAGAGCAGCCCACCGCTCGGGAACGGCTCCATCTCGAAGCCCTCGGTCGGTGGGCGGCCGGCGACGTGCTGGGGGCGGCGGACGCCTGGGACCGGATTCTCGTCGCCGAGCCGCTCGACGTGCTCGCCCTGAAGCTCCACCACTACACGACGTTCTGGACCGGTCGGGCCTCGGTGCTGGCCTCGGCCGTCGACGGCGTCATCGACGCCTGGGATCCCGACGTGCCGGGGTACGACCACGTGCTCGGGATGCAGGCCTTCGCCCTCAACGAGACGGGCCGCCACGTCGAAGCCGAGGCCGCCGGGCGGGAAGCGGTCGCCCGCAACGGTGAAGACCTCTGGTCGATTCACGCTGTGGCCCATGCGCTGGAGATGCAGTGCGCCCACCGGGCCGGTCGTGACTTCCTCTCCGAGGCCGGCGGCTATGACGTCGCCGCCGACGGTGCCGAGACGTTGTGGGGCACCAAGAACCCGTTCATCGGTCACGTCTGGTGGCACGCCGCGCTGTTCGAATGGCATGGCGGGGACTACGACCGGGTGCTCGACCTCTACGACCGCCGGGTTCGTCCCTCCAGCACCGAGTTCTACCTCGACCTCCAGAACCTGTCGTCACTGCTCGCCCGTCTGGAGCGGGTCGGTGTCGACGTCGGGGATCGGTGGGACGAGTTGGCCGACCACGCTGCGGGGCGGATCGGCGACCACGTTCTCACCTTCACCGACGTCCACGTCGCCCTTACCCTGGCCCGCACCGGTCGCCGGACCGAGCTGGCGGCCTTCATCGAGTCCCTGGCCGTCCATCGGGCCGAGCGGGCTGCGGCACTCGACGCCGCGCCGGCCGGACGAGCCGCGACCGCCCTCCTCGGTCACGACGTGGCGATCCAGGTCGCCCAGGCGCTCGATGAGTTGGGGGCCGGCTCGACCTCGGCCGGGGTCGAGCGGCTGCTGGCGATCCGGGGCGACCTGGCCCCGATCGGTGGGAGTCACGCCCAGCGGGACCTGTTCGACCTGATCCTGGCCGAGGGGGCGGCCGAGGCCGGCGCGGCATCGGGCGACGTGACGTTGGCGGTGAACCTGTACCGGGCCCGGGCTCGGCGCTGGCCCCGCTCGGTGCCGACCTGGCACCGCCTCGGCGAACTGCTCGGCGCCGACGGCCAGGTCGATCCAGCCGCCGAGGCGACGACCCGAGCCATGGAGGTGGCGATGTCATGAGTGATGGGATCTGGGATCTGACGGCTGATCAGCGGGCGATCCAGGCTCGGGCCCGGGCCTTGGCCGACGAGGTGATCGCCCCTCGGGCTGCCAGGGTCGACGAATCGGAGGAGTACCCCTGGGACAACGTGGCCGCCCTCCAGGAGGCCGGCTTCACCGGCATGACGGTGCCGGCCGAGCTCGGCGGACCGGGGGCCAGCTTCCTCGACGCGGTCCTGGTCGTCGAGCAGATGGCTCGGGTGTGCGGCGTCACCGGCCGGATCGCCGTCGAGGCCAACATGGGGGCGATCTCGGCCGTCATGGCCTACGGGACCGATGCCCAGCGGCGGATGGCCGCCGACTACGTCCTCTCCGGCGACAAGCCGGCGATCTGCATCACCGAGCCCGACGCCGGCTCGGCGGCGTCGATGATGACGACCCGGGCCGACAAGCGGGGTGACCGGTTCGTGCTCAACGGCACCAAGCACTGGATCACCGGTGGTTCGGTGTCCCGGCTGCACCTCATCTTCGCCCGGGTCTTCGACGAGGACGGCACCGAGCTGGGGATCGGCGGGTTCCTCGCCATCCGGGACGAGACGCCGGGCCTCAGCTTCGGGCGGCGGGAGCCGACCATGGGCCTCCGGGGCATCCCCGAGATGGAGGTCGTCATGACCGACATGGAGCTCGGACCGGAGATGGTCGTCATGCCACCGTCGGGCTGGCGGCGGGGGTTCGCCGACCTGATGAACGCCTACAACTCCCAGCGGGTCGGTGCCGGGACGGTCGCCCTGGGCCTGGCGACCGGGGCCTACGAGCAGGCCCTCGACTTCTCGAAGAAGCGGGAGCAGTTCGGGCGGCCCATCGCCGAGTTCCAGGGTCTCCAGTGGATGCTGGCCGACATGAGCACCCGCCTGGAAGCGGCCCGGAGCCTGACCTACCGGGCCGCCTGCTCCCAGGGGCCGATGGCCGACGGGGCTCGGATCCCGTTCCCCGATCCGGCGATGGCGGCCCAGGCCAAGATCTTCACCGCCGAAACGTCGATCGACGTGGTCAGCGATGCCCTCCAGGTGTTCGGGGCCGCCGGCTACAGCCGGCGGAACCCCTTGGAGCGGATGTACCGCGACGTCCGCATGTTCACCATCGGTGGGGGGACAGCCCAGATCCTGCGGACGGTGGTGGCCGGCCGAATCCTCGACCAGAAGCTCCCCCAGACCCGAGACGGCTACGTCCGATAGATCGGCGCCCGATAGGTCGGCGAGCGGCGGGAGCCCGGGCCGAATACGAGGCCAGCGCAACGAGCACGAGGAGCAGGATCACGACGCCAGCTCCCAGTGGATCCGCAGCTTCGAGAGGCGGTCGGCGCAGTGGGCCAGCGCCCGCTCGTCGACGGCGCCGAGTGGCTCCGAACGGGAACGGATCGTCAGCCGTTCCAGCTCGAGATCGAGGTCGATCAGCTCGATCAGGATCCGCTCCCGCTCGTCGGGGTGGACCACCGGTTCGGCGTGCCACAGCAGGCGGGCTTCGGCGATGAGCTCGTCGAGGTTGGCGGTTTGGATCGTTGACACTTCGTACCTCCTTGAAAAGACCATATACAGAAGGTGTATCGACGTCAACCTTTCCTGCTGTGGCGGTTGGCTCACGACGTCGTGGTCCGGGCGACGCTGAAGCGGATCAGCTGCGCCAGATGGCGACCGACCTGACGGACCGTTTCGGCATCGCGCCCGGCTCGGCCGACGACGAAGCTCCCCTCGAGCCCGCAGACGACGGTCCGGGCCAGGGCCTCCGACTCATCGTGGTCGAGGCCGGCGAGCACCAGCCGGCCGGTGAGGACGGCGACCCAGCTGTCGAAGACGTCGCCGGCCGCCCGGCGGAGCTGATCGTCGGTGCTCGCCACCTCGCGGGCCACGGTACCGATGGGGCAGAGGTCGATGAAGTCGGTCTCGGTCAGGGTCTCGGCTGCCCCATCGAAGAAGAGCTCGACGGCCGCCGCCGGATCGGCCACGTCGTTGGTCAGCTCGATGAACAGCTGCTCGTAGGCCGCGCCGGTCTCCCGGATGACCGCCTCGGTCAGCCCCCGCTTGCCCTCCGGGAAGAAGTGGTACAGCGAACCCACCGTCGCCTCGGCCGCACGGGTCACCTCCTTGAGCGAGGTGCCGTGGTAGCCCCGACGGCGGAACAGCTCGTTGGTGGCGGCGATCAGGCGGTCCCGGGTCGAGTCCATGCCCTTGATCCTAGAACGATCGTTCTACTAGAATGAGCGTTCTAGGACCGAGGAGGAGCACGTCATGTACCACGTGGCCGTCCGGGCGCTGATGCGCCGCAACATCGCTCGGCTGAACGAGGGCGATCTCGACCCCCTGCTCCGGCAGGCATCGCCGGAGATCGAGCTGTCGTTCCCGGGCGACAACTCGTGGTCGACGATGTTCCGCCCCGTCGAGAAGGGGCGTCATCGTCACGTCACCCACCGGGGAATCGACGAGTGTCGGGCGTTCGGCGAACGCTTCGTCGCCGAGGGCCTCCAGATCGTGATCGAGGACATCGTCGTCGCCGGTCCGCCATGGCGGACCCGGGTCGCCCTCCGAGCCCACGACTATCAGATGGCAGCCGAGCGCGACGCCTACACCAACCGGTACCTCGGGTTCCTCACGATCCGGTGGGGCCGGCTCGTCGAGTGGGAGGTCTATGAGGACACCGAGCGGACGGCGGCATGGGACGCCGCCCAACTCGGGGCCGGGGCCTGATCAGGCGTTCTGGACGAACTCGACCCAGTTCCCGTCGGGATCCTCGACGATGGCGATGGTGACGCCGGGCCGGGCCTCGGTCACCGGCACGGCGATCTTGACGCCGGCCGCCTCGCACGCCTCGACCATCTCCGCCAGGTTCGACACGATCATCGTGAAGTAGCGGAGCCCCACGGCGCCGGCGATGCCCCCGGTGGCGGTGGTCTCGGGTGTGTTGTTGAGCTTGACCAGCTTGATGAGCGTGTCGCCGCAGTTGAGCCGGTGCATGGTCCCGCCGCCGGCGATCGGCATCGGGGTGTCGGCCACGTGCTCGAAGCCGAGCAGGTCGCGGTAGAACGCCAGGGAACGTTCGCTGTCGGTGATGACGATCCCGAGGTCGATCGCCGACTTTGCCAGTTGAACAGCCATGGCGGCCGACGCTAGCCGTCGCCGGGGTCCCGGTCAGGTTGTCTGGCCGGTGACCTTCCGCCAGTCCTCCAGGGCCTTCCGGTGGCCCTTGGCCCCCGACCCGATGATGCCCCCGGTCCGCACCTTGTGGACCGTCTTCTCCAGATCCTCGAGCAGGTCGTGGATCTCGTCGGTGGGGCCGGCGGTCTTGACCGCGTCGACCCGCAACCACACGTCGGCCAGGTCCTTGACGAGGTCGGCGTACTGCTTGTCGACCTTCTCCCGAGCCTTCTCGATCTCTTGCTCCGTCGCCATGGAGGGGACGGTACCGGCCGACGGCGACCGGCCGGTAGCCGCCAGGTCAACTTCTGGCGTCGACGGTCGGGGCACTAGGTTCGTGGCATGGCCGAGATCGCACCTCGAGAGCCGGTAGCCGACTGGGCAACCGACTTCGACCACTTCGACCCCCGCTTCGTCGACGATCCCTATGAGGTCTACGACGAGCTCCGCGACCGGTGCCCCGTAGCCCACTCGGACCGCTACGGCGGCGTCAACGTGCTCACCACGTTCGACGACGTCGCGGCCGCGGCCCACGACACCGACACCTTCACCAGCCGGCGGATCATCATCAGCGAGGTCCCGACCGATCGCCGGGGCGTGATCCTGCCCCCGATCAACCTCGACCCGCCCCACCACACCGAGCCTCGGCGGGCCATGCTGCCCTTCTTCAATCCGGCCAACACGAAGCGCTGGGAGGAGCCGATCCGCGAGATCTGCGCCCGTCGCCTCGACGCCATCGCCGCCCGATTGGAGGCCGGCGAGGCCCGAATCGATCTCGCCGCCGACTACGCCAAGCACGTGCCGGGCGACCTGACGGCGACGATGTTCGGGGTCCCCCAGTCGGAGACCGATCAGTTCCGGGCCTGGATCCACGATCTGCTGGAGGTCGGGCCGACCGATCCCGACGTCGAGCGGGCGACCACCAACGCCATGATCGACTACATGCACGGCCTGATCGACGATCGCCGGGCCAACGGCGGCGACGACCTCGTCACCTACCTGTTCGACCAGCGGGTCGACGGTGAGCCGCTCGACGACTCGGCCATGGCCAAGATGCTGTACCTCCTGCTCCTGGCCGGGATCGACACGACCTGGTCGGGCATCGGCTCGTCGCTGCTCCACCTGGCGACCCATCCCGACGACCTGGCCCGCCTGGTCGCCGAGCCGGACCTGATCCCGACCGCGACCGAGGAGTTCCTCCGGGCCTACTCGCCGGTGTACATCGGCCGGATCGCCACCCGCGACACCGAGGTCGGAGGCTGCCCGGTGTCGGCGGGGGAGTGGGTCCTGCTCGGGTATCCGGGGGCCAACCGCGACCCCGAGGCGTTCGACGCCCCCGACGAGGTCCAGATCGACCGGCAGAAGAACCGCCACGCCGCCTTCGGGTTGGGTGTGCACCGGTGCCTCGGGTCGAACCTGGCCCGGCTGGAGATGAACGTGGCCATCGAGATGCTCCTGGCCCGGTTCCCCTCGTTCTCGCTCGTCGAGGGCGCCGACCCCTCCTTCTCGGCCGGCAACGTCCGAGGTCCTCGTCAGGTCCCGGTCACCTTCGGCTGAGCCGTCCGGTCACCGGCGCTGGTTCACTGGAGCTGGTCGCGTTCGGCCAGTGCGAACAGGTACACCAGCGCCGGGACGACGAGCACGGCGGCCAGGGCGGTCGTGACCAACAGCCCGACCAGTGTCGCCGGTGCGCCCGCCCCCTCGGCGATCGTCGTCTCGTTCACCAGGATCCACGGGTACTGAGCGACTCCCCAGCCGGCGACCACCGACGCCACGGCCGCCGTCGCCGTGAGGCGGGCCGGCGCCAGTCGGCTGGTGGCCAGCAGCCACATCGTGGCCACGCCACACACCCCCGAGATCACGATCAGCGGCAGGGCCCGGCCGAGGAGTCCGTCCCGCAGCGGGCCGCCCTCGGCCAGGATCAGCGGGATCCCGGCGATGGCGACCGCGCCGGTGATCACGCCGCCGATGAGGGAGCGACGGCGCAGCGTGTCGGCCAGCTCGTCCTGGCCGAGGGCCGCCGCTTCGGCGGTGAGGAACACCCCGGCCAGGAAGGTGCAGGTGGCGACGGCCAGGATGCCCCCCATGATCGACACCGGACCCAACCACGGCGACCACATCGACAGCTCGCCGGGCGCCGGGTCGGCCGGTACCCGACCCTCGGCCACCGCCCCGGCCACCGTGCCGAGGAAGAACGGCGTGACCAACGAGGCCCCGGCGAAGACGATGCCGGCCACCTGGGCCCAGGCCATGGTGGGGGAGTACTTGCGGAAGGCGAAGGCGGCCCCACGGGCAACGATCCCCAGCGCCGCCAGCCACATCGGAATGGCGGTCGCCCGCATCAGATCGGTGAACGGCTCGGGGAACCCGCCCCACAGGAACACGAGCACGAACACCAGCCACACGTGGTTGGCCTCCCACACCGGACCGATGGCGTGGTCGACCAGCCTCCGAAGGGGCGCGCCCCGGCTGGCCCGCCCGGCGGTCAGGTCCCACACCCCCGAACCGAAGTCGGCGCCGCCGAACACGGCATAGGCGATGACCGCCAGGAACAGCACCGCGGCCACGGCGTCGGCCAGGGTCACGACGACGTCTCGACCAAGCGGTCACGCTCGGCGGGGCCGTAGGGGCTGGACAGGTCGGTCTCGCCGGCTCGCCAGCGGGCCGACATCGACCGCAGCACGGCCACCACGCCGACCGTCATGGCGGCGTAGACGACGACGAGGACCGAGAGCGTGATCCAGATGTAGCCGGCGTCGGTGACGGCGTCCTCGGTCCGCAGCACCCCGTGGACGATCCACGGTTGCCGCCCGACCTCGGTGGTGATCCACCCCGCCTCCAGGGCGATCACGGCCGCCGGGCCCGAGACGGCCACCGCCCGCAGCAACCACCGGGACCCCAAGGGGTCGGCATCGGCGGCGCCCCGGCGCCAGAACCGCCACGACCGCCAGGCGAACAGCGCCGTCACCGCCACCAGGGCGGTGCCGATGGCCACCATCGTCTGGAACGCAAGGTGGACGATCCCGACCGGCGGTTGCTCATCGGGCGGGACCGAGTCGAGCCCGATCAGCGGGGCGTCGAAGTCGTTGGTCGACAGGAACGACAGGAGTCCGTCGACCGGGACCTCGACCGCGCCGACCAGCTTCTCGCCGTTCCAGTAGCCGCCGAGCTCCAGGTTGGCCCCCTCGGTGGTGGTGGCCAGGCCCTCCATCGCCGCCAGCTTGATCGGCTGCTCATCGGCCAGCCGCTGGCCGGCGAAGTGGCCGACGACCGGCTGGAGGGGCGTGGCGATGGCGGCGAAGGTCAGCGGCACGAGGAACCCGAGGCGGTGGAGGCGATCGTCCCGGCCCCGGAGTCGGCCGACCGCGTAGATCCCGGCCACCGTGTAGCCGACCACCATCACCGCCGCCAGGTACATGTGGAGGTACTGGAGCCAGACCGCCGAGTTCAGCATGGCCGCCACGGGATCGACATCGGTCACGATCAGCTCGCCGGGCGATCCGCCGGGCGCCGGGGTGGCGGTGAAGCCCGTCGGGGCGTTCATCCAGGCATTGACCGAGACGACGAAGAACGAGCCGGCGATGCCGGCGGCGATGATCGGGAGCAGCATGAGCGAGTGGAGCCGACCGGGAAGCCGCTCCCAGCCGTAGATGTAGATCCCGAGGAAGATCGCCTCGGTGAAGAAGGAGATGCCCTCGAGGGCGAAGGCGAGTCCGATCACGTCGCCGAACGGGTCCATCAGGCCGGGCCACAACAGACCCATCTCGAACGACAGGACCGTTCCCGAGACCGCCCCGACGGCGAACAGCACGCCGGCCGACTTCGACCATCGCTTGGCCAGGGTGAGGGCGTCGGCGTCGCCCCGCAGGCCCCGTCGGTGGAGGACGAAGATCATGGCCGGCAGGGCCATCCCGAAGCAGGCGAGGACGATGTGCCAGCCGAGCGAGAGCGCCATCTGGTTCCGGGCCGGGAGCAGCGGATCGGCGGCGAGCAGCAGCACGGGGCGAGTGTATGGCCGACACCGCCGGGGATGTCGACACGTGGTCGTCACGTAGTGTTCGCTTCGCTGTCCCGTCGCCCCCAGAGCCTGTTCATCCTTGTCGCCTAGCGTCGCCGTTTGGTCCCAACGTCCGCCCCGAAAGGATCCTCAATGGCGACATCTTCCGAGGTCGGCCAGCGATCGTCGAGCGTGCTTCGTCGCACCCTCGGCGTCCTGCTGGCCGCCGTGCTCATGGTGGCATCGGCCAATGCGGCCAACGCCGAGACGGCCGAGACGGCCGAATCCCCCGATACGACCCTCCTGGCGCGGGCGGTCCTCCCCGGCGCCACGTTCGCCGAAGGGCCCCCGTCGGGCCGCTACCTCGGCGGCGACGAGTTCAACGGCGTGCCGGTGCCGTTCGAGAACCAGCCGGTCCAGGGCATCTCGGCGCTGCTGCCGAACGGCGACGGCACCTACTGGTTGATGTCGGACAACGGCTTCGGTTCGATCGAGAACTCGGCCGACTACAACCTCCGGGTCTACCTCGTCCGCCCCAACTACGAGCGGGCCGACGGCTCGGGTGACGGCTCGGTCGAGGTCCTCGACTTCATCGAGCTCGCCGACCCCGATGGGCACATCCCCTTCGCCATCGTCAACCACTTCACCTCCGAGCGGACCCTGACCGGCGCCGACTTCGACATCGAGTCGATCCGGATCGACGACAAGGGTGACATCTGGATCGGTGACGAGTTCGGTCCGTTCCTGCTGCACTTCGACGGCGAGGGCCGGCTCCTCGAGGCGCCGATCCCCCTGCCCGACTTCGTGACCGGGGCCGGCGGTGAGCTTCGGGCTCCCCAGAACCCCTACAACGAGGAGTTCACCACCCTCCGGGTGATGAACGCCGTCCGGACCCACGCCCAGCTCAACGGCAACGACCAGCCCCCGGTCGTCTCGCCGTGGCACGTCATGATCGACGACGGCGACGAGACCACCGTCGTGGGCAACCGCCAGGACCCGGGTGACAGCGGCCTGGCCGAGGCTTCGTCGGAGATCCACAACATCTCCAGCATCCAGCGGTCGGGCTACCCGTTCGTGCCCTACACCATCAACGACGCCCCCCGGATGGTCGAGCTGTTCGACCTCGAGGTCGACGGCATCATCTCCGACAGCCCCGACGTGCTCTACCAGGCGATCGCCGACTACGACGCCGACGGTGACGGCACCCCCGGCGACTGGATCCTCGAGGACGGTCGGATCGACGCCTCGGTCATGGACGCCCAGGGTCACCGGGGCGCCCGCAACCTCCGACCGGAGAACACCCTCCCCGGCATGGAGGCAGCCCTCGACTACCTCATGACGACGCTCGAGACCGACACCGGCGTGTCGCTCGATGGCATCTCGATGCTCGATCACGACCCGGCCATCGAGGCCGGCAAGTGCCGGCGGGCCGACGGTGCCGAGTACGGCGAGGAGGACGAGGTCTTCGTCCGGGACCTCACCGCAGCCGAGATCCAGAGCACCTTCATCTGCGACCGGATCCTCGACGGCCGCCCCGATCAGACCAACGACCTGTCGCTGTCGCCGGTGTCGGTGGCCTTCGCCGCCGAGTACGGCCTGATCGACCCCTACGTCATGCCGACGGTCGAGCAGCTCTTCCAGTTCGTCGAGTTCTACGAGGAGTACTACCGCAACGGCGCCGGGTCGGACGACCCCCGGGCCGAGGTGCTGGCCGACAACGCGGCCGAGGTCCGGTTCAACATCGAGACCAAGATCAACCCCCGCGAGGAGTTCGCCGAGCGGACCCTCGAGCCCCAGGCGTTCGTCGACGCCCTGGCCGGGATGATCGAGAAGTGGGGCCTGGAGAGCCGGGCCGACATCCAGAGCTTCGACTGGCGGAGCCTCCTCCTGGTCCACGAGCAGTACCCGGCCATCCGGACCGTGTTCCTGTTCGGCGACTTCCCCCTGACCCCGGCCGGCGGTGACGGCACGAACCTCCAGGACGAGTTCGGGGCCAACACCCCGTGGCTCGCCGATCTGTACTGGCCGTACCGGGTGACCGAGCTGAGCAACCCCCGACTGGTGCCCGGCAGCGGTGGCTTCGAGGGCATGGCCCTCAGCCTCGACGGCCAGTACCTCTACCCGATGCTGGAGCGACCGCTGGTCGGTTCCGAGGTGCGGGAGCTGATCATCAACGAGTTCGACATCGAGGCCGGGGAGTACACCGGCAACTGGTGGACCTACCCCCTCGACGAGGGGGCCGGCGCCATCGGTGACTTCACCCTCTACGGGGCCAACCACGGCGTGGTCATCGAGCGGGACGGTTCGCAGGGCGACCTCGACGGTCTCAAGCGGGTCTACGCCATCGAACTCGGTGAGCCGGGGACCGCCGTCTCCAAGACGCTGGTCATCGACCTGCTGGACATCGCCGATCCGGCCGGCATCTCGCTGCCGGCCGAGGAGGGCGACGTCGGGCTCGGCGATCCGTTCGCCATGCCGTTCGTGACCATCGAGTCGGTGATCGTCTATGACGAGACCACGATCGGGATCACCAACGACAACAACTTCCCGTTCAGCGTCGGTCGCCACGTCGGCCAGGGTCGACCGGACGACAACGAGTTCATCATCGTCGGGCTCGCCGAGCCGCTGCCCGGCTTCGGTGACCCCGACCGCAAGGGCACGCTGACCGGCGAGGTCACCGCCGGCGACGGCGCCCCGGCTGGCGGCGTCGTCGTCGACCTGTTCGAGGATGTCGGCGGCGGGGTCCGGGGCCAGTGGCTCGGCGACACCACCACCGACGCCGACGGTGACTTCACCTTCGAGGTCGACCCCGGCAGCTACGTCCTGACCTTCATCGCCCCCGACGGTGACACCTTCACCAACGGCGCCCGGTGGCTCCAGCTGCCGGCGTCGGTCGAGGCCGGCGGGACGACCGGCGGGCTCGATGCCCAACTGGTCGGCGACGGGACCGGGCTCGGCTCGATCTCCGGCATGGTGGCCGAGGCCGACGGCAAGGGCGCCGAGGGCGTCGTGGTCGACCTGTTCGTGGCCGCCGCCGATGGGTCTCGGGCCCGCTGGCTCGGCGATCAGACGACCGACGAAGACGGTGCCTTCACCTTCGACGCCGTCGCCCCCGGTTGCTACGTGCTGACCTTCATCGCCCCCGACGGCCAGACCTTCACCAACGGGAGCCAGTGGTTCCAGCCGTCGGTCTGCGTTGCCGCCGGTGAAGCGGTGACCGGTCTCGACGCCGAGCTCTCCTAGCTCGTCGCCCGTTCCCGGGCGGGCGGTCGCATCCTCCCCATGCGACCGCCCGCCCGCAGGTTCGGGGCGATCTCGGCCCGAGTCGCCGCTGGGGAGCTGGGGCCTGCTACACCCGGGGTCATGGCACCTTCGGGATTGGACATGGCCGGCGCCGTCGTAGTCGTCGCCGGCGGGTCGGGTGGGTTGGGATCGGCAATCGCCGCCGAGCTCGTCGCCCGGGGGGCTCGGCCCACGCTGGTGGCTCGCGATCCGGCCCGGCTCGACGCCGTCCCGGTGTCGGCCCGGCGGGTGGCGCTCGACCTCCGGACCCCCGAGGCCTGCCAGCGGGCGATCGCCGAGGCGACGGCCGACGGACCGTTGCGGGCGGTGGTCAACGCGACCGGCCTGGTCGCCTTCGGGCCGGTGGCCGAGCTGTCGATCGACGCCATGGAGGAGTTGTTCCTCACCAACGTCTTCCTCCCGATCATGCTGGCCCAGGCCTCCCTCCCGGTGTTGGCCGGCCAACCGGGGGCCGTGATCGTCAATATCTCCGGGGTCATCGCCGAGCGGAACCTTCCGGGGATGGCCGCCTACGGGGCGTCGAAGGCCGCCGTCCGGGCGTTCGACGAGGCGTTTGCCCGGGAGGCTCGACGGCTCGGCGTGCGGGTGCTCGACGCCCGGCCGCCCCATACCGAGACCGGGCTGGTCGACCGGGCCATCGAGGGCACCGCGCCACCGCTGGGTGAGGGACTCACCCCGTCAGCGGTGGCCGCCGTGATCGTCGACGCCATGGCCGAGGGGACCGCCGATCTCCCGAGCGCCGCCTTCCAGCCGGTCGAGGTGCGCTGAGGTGTTCGATCGAGGGGTCCCGGCCCGGTTGGCCGACCTGGCGCTCGAAGGGCCGGTGGGTCCGAGCTTCACCCGGATCGGTTACGAGGTCCGGCGCCGGCTCGATGCCTGGACGGACCCGATCGTCGGCGACCAGGCCGGGCGGGTCATCGTCCTGACCGGGGCGACGTCCGGGTTGGGCCGGGCTGCCGCCGGTCGCCTCGCCGCCGCCGGCGCCACCATGGTGATCGTCGGCCGGACCGCCGAGCGCAACCGGTCGGTGGTCGAGGAGCTGATCGATGCCACCGGCAACCGAGCGGTGAGCCAGGTGGCGGCCGATCTCGGCGATCTCGACCAGGTCCGGGCGCTGGCCGACCGGATCGTGGCCGACCACGACCGCCTGGACGTCCTCGTCCACAACGCCGGGGCCCTCACCGCCGAGCGTCGGCTGGCGCCCGACGGTACCGAGGCGACGGTGGCCTCCCAGGTGGTCGGTCCGTTCCTGCTGACGGGGCTGCTCCGGGATCGGCTGGTGGCCTCGGCCCCATCCCGGGTCCTGACGATGGCCTCGGGCGGGATGTACGCCGCCGGCCTCACGGTCGACGGGTTGGAGATGGACGCCGCCTCGTACCGGGGGACCGAGCAGTACGCCCGCGCCAAGCGGGCCCAGGTGACGCTCAACGAGCTGTGGGCCGAGCGGTTCGGCGACCGCGGCGTCCGCTTCCACGCCCTCCACCCGGGGTGGGCCGACACCCCCGGCGTCGAGGAGGCGTTGCCCGGCTTCGCCAAGGTCCTCGGCCCGTTGCTCCGCAGCCCGGCCGAGGGGGTCGACACCCTCCTGTGGCTGGCCACCGACCCAGAGGCGCTCCGGCACAACGGTCGCTTCTGGCATGATCGCCGGCCCCGGGCCATCCACCGGCTTCCGGCCACCCGTCGGACCGACACCCCCGAGCGGCGGGCGGCGCTGTGGGACTGGGTGGTCGAGCGGTCGGGGTTCGACCCGGCGGCGTAGTCGGGCCTCAGCCCCGGCGGGCCCCCGACAGCCGCTTCATCAGGTCGAACCAGAAGGGGGCGCCGAGCGAGACGGCGAGCCCGGTCAGCAACCACCCGGCAACGACCGACGCCGGGTGGTCCTCGGCCTCCGATCCGCCGAGCCCGAGGGCATCGATGGGGGAGACGTAGGTGCCGAGCACCGGCATCGAGATCGCGGTGTCGTTCGACCCCAGCTCCCGCTTGACGTCCTGGGCGCAGGCGACGAGATCGTCTTCGGCGCAGGCCGACGTGGCATCGGCAGCCGCCACCAGCGCGGTGCGGTTGTCGGCATCTTGCCGGAGGTCATCGACAAGGTCGATCGCGTCGACGTTGAGGAGGACGGCGAGCGCCATCCCGGCGACGAACAGAATCCGGCGAGCCGCCAGCCGGTACATGGCGCTCAACTGGTTCATGTAGGTGTCGAACCAGGTGTTGATCTCATCCAGGGTCTGGTCGAGCCGCCCCCCGGCCCGGCGCACCGCCGTCGCCACCGCCGACCCCAGCGGGGTGTCCTCGGTCATCTCGACCAGGGCGGTGACCAGCCGACCGTCGAGCCCCGCCGAGAGGTTGTCGATCCCGTTGGCCAAGCCCTCGTTGAGGGCCAGCGCGGCGTCGGCGTGAGGTGGATGCTCCGACGCCGCTCGCCAGGCGGTGGCGCTCGCCGTGATCGGGTTGGCCAGCGACAGCGAGAGGCCGGCGGCCTGGACCGCTCGCTCCAGCCGTTCGGGGGCGACCGCCGCCTCCCACCCGGTGATGACCCAGGTCGGGTCGGGGGCCACCTCGGCGGTGGCTCGTTCCAGGGCGGCCCGGGCCTGGGTGAGGTGGGTCAGCAGCTCGGTACGGCTCCCTCGTTCGGCGAGGTCGATCAGGGCGTCGGTGAACATGGCGGCCGGGATGTGATCCACCGCCGTCCGCAGGGTGCCCATGCCCGTCCCGCCCAGGGGGGCGATCATCGCCGAGTTGGCCATCCGATGGACCATCGGGGCGGTGTCGTCCTCGCCGGTCATCTCGGGCCGGCTGTCGTGCCGCATGAATCCGGTGAGCGAGTCCCAGAAGCCGATGTCGAAGTCGTTCGAGGTGTCGCCGTCGAACAGGTTGGCCAGGGCGTTCCAGAGAATCTTGGACCTGATCTCCAGGAGCCTCGTCACCCACTCGTTCATGGCGGCGACCATGGACGAGACGACGAAGAAGATCAGCGCGATGCCGATCGCAATATCGACGAACACCGAGTCGAACACTGGTCCCTGCCTTCCGAAGCGCCCGGGCGACAACCTAGCCGTCCCCCCGCATGCCTGGACGCGACACGGCCCACCGGGAGGGGGACCGGTGGGCCGTGCGTGATCTGGTGTGTGTGTTGGGGGGTCGGCTCAGCTCTGGGTGGTGTCGACCTCGATCGCCGGGCCGCCGGCCCGGACCTCGATCTTGCGGGGCTGGGCCTTCTCGGCGACCGGGATGCGCAGGGTGAGGACCCCGTCGCGCAGGTCTGCCTCGATGCTGTCGCCGTCGAGGCCCTCGCCGAGGTGGACCTGACGCCGGAATCGACCCTGGGGACGGTCGTTGAGGTAGACGCGATCGCCCTCCTCCCGTGACCAGAGGCGCTCACCGCTGACGGTGAGGACGGATCGCTCGACGCTGATGTCGAGGCTGTCGGCCGCCACGCCGGGCAGGTCGAGATGGACCCAGACATCGGACCCTCGGCGGTAGGCGTCCATCGACGGGACGAAACCGGGTGCCGCCTCGTCGGGGGCGAACCGGCTGAGGAAGGTGTTGAAGAAGGGATCGTTCTGCAAGAGCACGGTGGTCTCCTCCGGATCGGTGATCAGTCTGCGTGCAGGAGTCATCATAGATCGCTAGAGATTTCCTGACAACCCTCCACTCAACTTTTGTGAACGCTTGGGTTGGCATCGGCCGGAGCGGCTCCGACCAGCAGGACCGGACTACCGTGCTGAGGTGGCTCGTTCCGGGCATTGGTTCGACGAGGTCGCCGCCTTCCTCGGCCCGGCCTACCTCCGGTACTCCTTCACCAGGGGGACGGCCCAGGAGGTGGCGGCGCTGGTCGACCTGCTCGCACTGACGCCCGGTGAACGGGTGCTCGACGTCGGTTGTGGCCCGGGCCGGCACTCGCTGGCCCTGGCCGCCGCTGGCTTCGAGGTCGTCGGGGTCGACATCTCGGCAGAGTTCGTTGCCCTGGCAGCAAGCGCGGCTGGCGCCAGTGATGCCCCCGTGGCCCCCCGCTTCGTCCAGGCCGACGCCCGGGACCTCGTCGATTTCGCGGACTCCTTCGATGCGGTCATCTCCCTCTGCCAGGGGGCCTTCGGGTTGACCGGTGGGCCGGGGGCGACCCCCGACCTGCTCCGGCGGGAGCTCGACGAACCGATCCTGGCCGGGATGGCCGGTGCCTTGCGGCCCGGGGGGCGGCTCGCCGTGTCGGCGTTCTCGGCCTACTTCATGCTCCGGTACCTCGAGGATCACGACACCTTCGACGCCGACGGGGGCGTCAACCACGAACAGACGACGTTGCGCAACGAGGAGGGCGACGAGCGGCCGGCCGAGCTGTGGACGACGTGCTTCACCCCCCGGGAACTACGACTGCTGGCCCGGGCGGTCGGCCTGCGTCCCCGGGTGGTCCACGGTGTCGCCCCCGGCGCGTACCGGCCCGAACCGCCGACGGTCGACCATCCCGAGTTTCTGCTGGTGGCCGACTTGGACGGCTAGGTTGTCGGCGATGACGAGCTTCACGGTCCGCCGCTGCGCCCACTTCGTGCCTGGGGCCAACGAGAAGATGCTGACCAAGTCGATGGCGACCGCAGCCGATGCGCTGGTGCTCGACCTGGAGGATGCGGTCACCCCGGAGAACAAGGACCAGGCCCGGGCCGTGGTCGCCGGGTGGTTGGCCGACGTCGACTTCGGTGCCCAGGAGTCGATGGTCCGCATCAACCCGGTCGACACGCCCTGGTTTCGGGCCGACCTCGAGGCGACCATGGTCAACCCGCCCGACTCCTACCTGGTTCCGAAGGTCCACGGGCCCGACGAGGTCCGGCTGATCGATCGGATCGTTTCGGACCTCGAAGCGCAGCACGGTCACGAGCCGGGGTCGGTGAAGCTGGTGGTACTGGGGACCGAGACCCCGGCCGGCTTCCAGAACATCGCTCAGATCCCCTGCGTACCCCGGGTCGACGGCCTGACGTGGGGAGCGGAGGACCTCTCGGCCGCGCTTGGTGCCCGGCGCAACCGAGGCCCGGACGGGCGGTACCTGCCGCTGTTCGAGCATGCCCGAACGGCGTGCATGGTCTCGGCGGCCGCGGCCGGCGTCCAGGCCATCGACACCGTGTTCGTGGACGTCACCGATCCCGAGGGTCTTCGCCAGGACTGTCTCGACGGCGCCTGGGTCGGTTTCACCGGGAAGATCAGCATTCACCCGAGCCAGATCGACGTCATCAACGAGGTTTTCACGCCCTCCGCAGAGGACGTTGCCCGCGCCCGAGCGCTGCTCGACGAGCTCGCCATCCAGCAGGCTCAGGGGAAGATGGCGTTCCGGTTCGAAGGGCAGATGGTAGACGTGCCCCACTTCACTCAGGCTCGCCGAATCCTGGCCGTGGCTGACGCCCTGGCCGGTCGGTAGGCATCGTCTCGGGGCCATCGTCGACCGAGGCGCCTTTCGCCTTGTTGTGAGGGTCGCACAGGATCTGACCGTTCGCCGTCGACGTCGGCCCGGCCCGGTGCCAGGGGTGGATGTGGTCGACCTGGAGCCATGACGGCGGAGCATCACATCCTGGGATCCGGCATCGGCCGCGCCCTGCGGCGAGCAGTGCCTCCCGGAGGTGGGCCGGGAATCGGCGCACCCGTCGGCCCAGGTCGAGGACCTCGTGATCGGAGCCGAGGACGAGGCGGCGAAACGTCGCCCCGGCCAGGACACCGGCGCCGATGCGGGGATCGAGCGGGGTGCCATCGACCAGCTCACAACGGCGGTCGACGTCGGTGGGGTCGAGGCCGGGGTGTCGGCCGGCGAGCAAGGCCTCGACCACCCGCTCCGACATGACCACATGGACAAGCGGCCGGGCCGGCTTCCCACCGCCGGGGCCGGCGCCGCGAGCGATCAGCTCGACCAGCGCATCCGCTCGGCGCTGGGACGGCGACCGGAGCGAGCCCTCCGCCCCGTCGTCGCGGAACAGGGCCTGCTCGGCCCGGCCAACCGCCGTGACCACGGCCTCCCCTCCCACCGGATCGAGCCGGAACCGGCCGCTCACCGTGCCGTCGGCGTGCTTGGTGATCCGGCAGAAGCGGCGGGTGAGCTGCTCGAGTGGCTCGGGACCGTCGGGATCGGCGGCCAGTCGCCAGTACCGGGCCGCCTCGACGAACTCCCGCCACAGGCATGACGTGGCCGCCTCGATCAGGATCTCCTGCGATTCGACCAGGGCGGCGTGGGTGCGCGGGCCGTCGAGGCGGCGGAGCACCGTGACGTGGCGGGCGCTCAGCGCCCCGGTGGCGTGAGCCTCGGCGAACCGGGGGAAGCCGCACAGCCATCCGGCCCGGTGAGCCTCGGCCGCGACGGCGCGGGGATCGGCGCCACAGTCGGCGGCCACGATCGAAGCGACCGAACGGGGCCGGCCACCGACGCCGGCCCGCTCGCCGACATCGCCCACCGCGGCCAGGAGTGAGCCACTCCAGGCATCGAGCCGAGCCCGGAGCCGCTGGACCTCCGCAGCAGCAGCCCGGAGCTCGTCGGGGCCACGGCACGCCAACGGAACCGCTTGAGCGGCGCTCATCGCCCTCTCGAGCTCGCTCAGCACATCGTCCAACACCACACCGGACATCACGACCACCGGGACTCATCTCGATCAGATGCCGGCAGCCGAAGCTGCGAAGTTGGACCGACGCTATCGAACAGACGTACGATCCGCAACCCGAGGGTGCTAGCTGGCCGTCGCCCCGATGGTGGGAGCCCAGCCGTAGACCCGGCGCAGCGTGCCCCCCATCAACCGGGCCCGTTCGTCGTCGGTCAGACGGTCGGTCAGCGCGAAGGCGTCGACCCCCTCTCGGTAGGTGAGGAGCGCGGTGGCCCGGGTCCAATCGGTCCCCCAGAGGAGGCGGTCGAACCCGAAGGCGTCGAACAGGCGGGCCAGCGGATCCCACAGGTCGGGATAGGGAAACGCCTCGTGGGAGAGGGTGCAGGCCCCGGTCACCTTCACGGTCACGTTGTCGAGATCGGCCAGCGCCAGGACCGCCGGGAGATCGGCCCACGGGTCGGCCGGTGGTGGCGGGGCGAAGGGCTGAGCAAGGCCGAGGTGGTCGACGACGATCGAGGTCTCCGGGTGGCGGCGGGCGAGGGTGGCGACCGTCGCCAGGGCACCCCAGCACAGGATGTTGATCGGTAGCCCGTGGCGGGCCCCGGCCCGCAGGACGGCGGCCAAGCCGGGGTGATCGGGGTCGGTGGGGCCACCTCCGTACAGGACCAGGCGGGCGCCGACCGCCCCCGGGGTATCGGCCCAGGCCGCCACCTCCTCGGCCGGGTCGGCGCCCGTCGGGTCCATCGGCTTGACGAGGGCGAACCGATCGGGGTGGGCGGTGTGGACCTCGACGGCGTAGCTGGCATCGAACCGGTACATCGACCACGGTGAGACGAGCAACGCGCCATCGACCCCGACCTCGTCCATCGCCGCCACCATCTCGTCGCCCGTCACGTGGGCCGGACCGGCCAGGACCCCGGCCCACGGTCGGCCCGGGTGGTCGCGTTCGTAAGCGTGGACCTGGGCATCGATCACCGGCGGTCGAACCATGGCCGAGATCTTCTCACACGGCCGACCGGGACCCCGCCCCGGTCCCGCCCCGACAACCACCGCCGTCCACTACCGTCGACGGGGTGAACGAGACGATCAAGCTCCTCCAGTCCCACCGGTCGATCCGGAAGTACACCGACGACCAGATCGATGACGACACGGTGGCCGAGATCGTCCGAGCCGGCACCGCCGCCGCCACCTCGAGCAACCTGCAGGCCACCACGGTGATCCGGGTCCGCAATCCCGAGACCCGGGCCCGGATCTCCGAGCTCACCGGCGGTCAGCCCCAGGTGGTCTCGGCGCCGGTCTTCCTCGTCTGGTGCGCCGACGTCCGCCGGTCGGGGTTGGCGTGCGAGATCGGGGGTGCGGCCACCACGACCGGGATGACCGAGCAGTTCATCATCGCCACCGTCGACGTCGCCCTGGCGGCCCAGAACGCGGTCGTCGCCGCCGAGTCGTTGGGCTACGGCATCTGCTACATCGGCGCCGTTCGCAACGACCCCCAGACCGTGGCCGACCTGTTGGAGCTACCCGACCACGTCTACCCGGTGTTCGGGCTGTGCATCGGCGTGCCGGCCCAGGATCCCGAGGTCAAGCCCCGGCTCCCGATCGGGCTGGTGCTCCGGGAGGAGGTGTACGGCGAGGGGCGTGGTCCCGACGAGGCCGAGGCGGCCGAGCGGGCCGGCATCGCCGACTACGACGAGACCATGCGCCAGTACTACCGGACCCGGACGGGTGGCAAGAAGGAAAGCTCCTGGTCGGAGGAGATGGCCCGCCTGATGGACGGCGAGCGCCGGCCTCACATGCGGCAGTTCCTGGCCGATCGAGGCTTCGACATGCGCTGAGTCAGACATGCGCTGAGTCAGGAAGCCGACAGCGACTGGCAAGGAGCCCTTCAGATTCCGACCGTCGCTCGCCGGCCCCGATCCACCAGAATGGGCCGTCAATGGAGTTGCACGAGATACAACGGCCGGCCACGAGAGTCCCGCGCTACGTCGGCCCCACCTCGCTCGGGACGGTGCTCGACACCCTGGCCGAGCACCGGGAGCGGGCCCGGATCGTCGCCGGCGGAACCGATCTCCTCGTCGAACTCGATCGAGGCGCCCATCGGGGCGTCGAGATGCTGGTCGACGTCAGCCGGCTCGACGGGCAGGCCGAGATCGCCGACGAGGGAGACCACCTCCGGCTCGGCCTGGGCGTGACCCACGCCCAGGTCGTGGCCGACCCCCGATGCGTGGCCGCCGCCCTGCCGTTGGCCCAGGCCTGCGCCGAGATCGGCTCACCCCAGCTCCGCAACCGGGCCACCGTGGCCGGCAACCTCGTGACCGCCAGCCCGGCCAACGACACGATCTCGGCCCTGACCGCCCTCGGGGCCCGGGTCGAGATCACCTCGGTTCGGGGGACCCGCACCGTCGGGGTCGATGAGCTGATCACCGGGTTCCGCCAGACCCAGCTGGCGCCCGACGAGCTGGTCACCGCCATCGAGGTCCCCAAGCTCGGCCCCGGCCCCGACGGGGGGCTGCGCCGGGGCGTGTTCGTCAAGCTCGGTCTCCGGCGGGCCCAGGCGATCTCGGTCGTCCACCTCGCCGCGGTGGTGGCCTTCGCCCCCTCCGGCACCCCAACCGGCACGGTGACCGCTGCGACGGTCGCCCTCGGGAGCGTGGCCCCGACGATCGTCACCGTCGCCGGACTGACGGACCTGTTGGCCGGCCGCCGCCTCGACGCCGAGGCGATCGCCGCCGCAGCCGCCGCTGCTCAGGCCACCGCCACCCCGATCGACGACCTTCGCTCGACCGGCGACTATCGCCGTCGGACCGTGGCCACGATGACCGAGCGGGCGCTCCGGGCGCTGGCCGACGGGGTCGAGGCCGAGCGGTGGCCGACCGCCGCCCCCCGGCTCTGGGCCCCTGCGTTCGACGGTCGATTCCCCACCGGCGGGACGGTGGCCGGCGCCGACGGTCGACCGCTCGAGCCCGCCGACCCCATCACCGTCACCGTCGACGGTGCCGAGGTGACCGCACCCGGCGCGGTGGGGACGACCCTGCTCGACTGGCTCCGCGACGCCGCCGGTCGGACCGGGGTCAAGGAAGGGTGCGCCGAGGGGGAGTGCGGCGCCTGCACGGTCGACCTCGACGGCGCCTCGGTCATGAGCTGCCTGGTGCCCGCCGCCCGGGCACGAGGTGCGGCGGTGGGCACGGTCGAGGGACTCGCCGTCGATGGCGACCTCCACCCCATCCAGGACGCCTTCGTCGCCACCGGCGCCGTGCAGTGCGGGTTCTGCACCCCGGGCCTGCTGATGGCCTGCGCCCGACTCCTCGACGAGTGCCCCCATCCCGACCCCGACCAGGTCCGGGCCGGCCTGGCCGGGAACCTCTGCCGCTGCACCGGCTACGGGGCCATCGAACGGGCCATCGAACAGGCGACGAACCAGGCGACCGGAGGAGGCCGATGACCGTCGGAGCCAACCCACCCCGGATCGATGGGCACGCCAAGGTGACCGGCGCCGCCGAGTTCCCGGCCGATCGGATCCCCGACGATGCCCTGGTGGCCAAGGTGGTGTTCACCGACCAACCCCACGCCCGGCTGGTGTCGCTCGACGTCGCCGCCGCCGAGGCGGTCGATGGCGTGGTGGCGGTCCTGACCGGGGCCGACGTCCCGGTCAACGAGTACGGCCTCACGATGTTCGACCAGCCGGTCTTCGTATCGGTCGACCACACCGGGCGGGCCGCGGTGGCGGCCGACGTCAGCCGGTGGGAGGCCGACCACCTCGCCCTCGTCGTCGCCACCTCCGACGAGGCGGCGGCCGCCGGTGCGGCGGCCATCGAGGCGGTGTGGGAGCCGCTCCCGATCCTCTCCGACATCGACGAGGCCCTGGCCGCCGACGCACCGCTGATCCACCCGGAGAACGGCCTGACGTCGAACGTCTACCACACCAACCGGATCCGCAAGGGCGACCCGACCGCAGCGTGGGCCGCCGCCGACGTCATCGTCGAGGCGACCTATGACGTGCCCTATCAGGAGCACGCCTACCTCCAGCCCGAGGCCGGCGTGGCCTACATCGACGACGAGGACCGGGTCACCGTCGAGGTGGCCGGTCAATGGACCCACGAGGATCGGGAGCAGATCGCCCACGCCCTCGATCTGCCGCTCGAACGGGTTCGGGTCATCTACCCGGCGATCGGCGGGGCCTTCGGCGGCCGGGAGGACACGTCGATCCAGATCGTCCTGGCCCTCGCCGCCTGGCGGCTCGCAGCGCAGGGCGAGCGGCGACCGGTCGCCGCCCGGTGGTCCCGGGAGGAGTCGATCGTCGGCCACCACAAACGACACCGGGCCCGGATCACGACCCGGTGGGGAGCCTCGGCCGACGGTCGGGTGGTGGCGGTCGAGAGCGAGGCCTGGCTCGACGCCGGTTCCTACAACTACACCTCGAACAAGGTGCTGGGGAACCTCCACCTCGGCCAGGCCGGCCCCTACGACGTCGCCAACGTCACCGTCGACAGTCACGCCGTCTACACCAATGCGGTACCCGGTGGCGCGTTCCGGGGCTTCGGGGGACCCCAGGCGGCGTTCGTGGCCGAGACCCAGATGAACCGCCTGGCCGACGCCCTCGACATGGACCCGGTCGAGATCCGCCGCCGCAATGCCCTCCGGGACGGCTCGATCGGTGTCACCCAGACGCCGATGCCCGAGGGGGTCACCCTCGTCGAGGTCATCGATCGATGCGCCGAGGCGTCGGGGTTCGATCGGGCCTTGGCCCCCGGCCGCCCGTTCTCCCCCTTCGCCTCGCTGCCTCCGGCCGCCGACCGGCTGGCCCGGGGCCGGGGCTTCGCCTGCGCGTTCAAGAACATCGGCTACTCGTTCGGTTTTCCCGAGCGGTGCGAGGCCCGGATCGTGCTCCATGGCGACGACGACGCCGAGCGCCCGGAGCGGGCCGAGCTGTTCCACGGCGGCGCCGATGTCGGCCAGGGGGCCCACACCGCGTTCCTCCAGATGACGGCCGAGGCGCTCGGCCTTCCCCTCGACCGCGTCGAGGGGACGTTCTCCGACACCGCCACCTCGGGCGACTCGGGGTCGGCGTCGGCATCGAGGCTGACGTTCATGGCCGGCAACTCGATCCTCGGCGCCGCCGAGGAGGCCGAGAAGGCCTGGCGGGACGGTCAACGGCCGGCGGTCGGGCAGTTCCGCTACGTGCCCCCGCCGACCGAGCCGCTCGATCCCGAGACCGGGGTCTGCGTCCCCAACTTCAGCTACGGCTACGTGGCCCAGGCCGTCGAGCTGACCGTCGACCTCGACACCGGCCATCTCGTCATCGATCGGGTCGTGAGCGCCCACGACGTCGGCCGGGCCATCAACCCCGATCTCGTCGTCGGCCAGATCGAAGGGGCGGTCGTCCAGGCCCACGGCTACGCCCTCAGCGAGCGCCTCCAGGTCGAGCAGGGCCGCATCCTCAACCCCCGGCTCAGCACGTACCTCATCCCCGGCATCGGCGACATCCCGACCTCCATCGAGTGCGAGGTGCTCGAATTGGCCGACCCCCTCGGCCCGTGGGGCGCCCGGGGCGTTGCTGAGATGCCGATGATGACCTACGCCCCGGCCGTGGTCGCCGCGCTCCACGACGCCACCGGACGCTGGTTTGCCGGCTTCCCCCTCACCCCCGATCGGGTCCTGGAGCAGCTCCACCACCCGGTGTGACCAACATCACCGTCAGATCGGCGACCCCGGGTGGCCGAGTGCGCAAAACCCGGCAGAGGGCGAGCCGCTGCCGGGTCAAGCTGGTAGCACCACACACCGGGGACTCATCCACCCCGGAGGGTCGGGGCGAGAGGGAGCCCCGCCGAGCAGCCGGCCAGACGACGCAGAGGGGGGCAGCCGGCATCCGCATACGGGCCGGGGTTCGATCCGAACCCCGGCCCGAGCTCGGTTCGACCTCAGCCGCCGGGGGAGATCTCGATCCCCTCGTCGATCGCCATCGCGTCGTCGGGAGCCTCGATGTCCTGGTCGACGCCGAGCTCGGTGAAGGTGGTGACCATCTCGAAGGTGGCCGAGCCGCTGTCCGTCCCGTCGGTCCCGACGGCGTCACCGGAGGCGGTCAGGCGGCGGAGCACACCGTCGTCATCGACGTAGAAATCGACGATCAACTCGCCGTCGAGGTCGACGTCGGGCCCTTCGGTTCCCAGCCAGCCCGACTCACGGAGCGACTCGTCGCCGAGGTCGACGATGCTCTGGTAGCGGGTCGTCTCCACCCCGTCGATCGTCTCGGTGCCGATCTCGGTGGCGTCGAGCAGCTCCTCGACCTCGGTCAACACGTTGCGGGGGTCGACGTAGTCGACGACCGACTCGCCGAGGAACCCGACCGCCTCCAGGGAGTACCAGGTCGTGCCGTCGGAGGCGTAGAACACGCCGTCGACCAGGCGGGCCTCGGCCGACGACGGGAAGTCGCCGGGGCCGCCGTCGAGACCGCCCTCGGTGAAGCTACCGGCCACGTCGCCGGTGATCGCCACGTCGTCGCCGTCGAAGACGAGATCGACGGTGCCGTCGAGGTCGTGCTCGACCTGGTCGCCGTCCTCGCCATCGATGGTGAAGGTGGTGGTCACCCGGCCCGAGTCGTACTCGGCGGTGGTGCGGGCCGCGCTCTGGACGGTGGCCAGGGCCGGCTCGGTGTTCCCCGGCGACAGGATGACGAAGCCGGCCACGAGGGCCACCACCGCGGCGATCGCCGCCAGCAGCACGCCCCGGTTGCGGCGGGGACGGTAGCGGTCGACGCCGGGGACGTCGGGAAGGTCGAGCATTGGGGGATCGTCGGTGGACATGATCGTCTCCAGGAGGGATTGAGGGGTTGGGTCGTTGGACCGGGGGAGGGAGTCGGCACCGACCGGATCGGCGGCCGACAGCCGGCCCATGAGCTCGTCGGGTGAGTCGGTCATGGCGTCTCCTCCGTAGGGTCATTCGTCGTGGGACCAGCGTCGTCGAGCTGCCGCTGGAGTCGTTGTCGGGCCCGGTGGACCCGGACACCGACGGCGTTCGTCGAGCAGCCGAGCACCGCACCGACCTCGGCATGGGAGAGTCCCTCCCACGCCACGAGCCGAAGCACCTCCTGATCGTCGAACGACAGGTGGCCCAACGCCTCGCGGAGCCCGACGGCATCCCGCTCGGCGGGGTCGCCGGCGTCCCCGTTGCCGGAGCCCGAGCGGTCGGGCTGCGTGGCGAGGCGGTCGACGAGCCGGAGTCGGCGGCCGGTCGACCGCCAGCTGTTGCGGACCACGTTGGCCGCGATGCCGTACAGCCAGGGCAGCGTGGCGGCCTCGGGATCCCGATCGGCCCACCGTCGCCAGGCGATGGTGTACACCTCGCTGACGACGTCGTCGGCGTCGCTCCAATTGTCGGTCCGGCGGCGGGCGTAGGCGACGAGGTCGGGATAGGTCGCCTCGAAGGCGGCCCGGAACGCCTCAGCGGTCGGGTCGCTCATCGAGCCGATGCCGGCGCTGGCCGAGGTCGCCTCGTCGGAGAGTGCGGCAAGTCCCACACCCGGTCTTTGTCCGGCCGGGGGGTCGACCTTTCACCCGGCCCGAAAAAGCCGCTCAGCGGTTGGGACCGCGGTCCATCGAGACCGGCTGCCACCGCTCCAGCGTGACCCGGGGCAGCACGGTCGGGTTCACGCAGGCCATCGGCCACCGCCCCCGAAGCACCAGCGCGATCTCCCGGGCGGCCCGCGTCTCGGAGGTGGGTCGCATCATCGACGAGGCCGACGCCACGTGCGAGGTCACGATCACGTCGTCGAGGTGGAGGAGCGGGTCGTCGGGGTCCGGGGGCTCCTGCTCCAGAACGTCGAGGGCGGCGCCGGCGATCGACCCCGAGGCGATGGCCTCGGCCAGGGCGGCACCGTCGACGGTCCCGCCTCGGCTGGTGTTGATCAGAATCGCCGATTCCTTCATCGTGGCCAGCTCGGCCGCTCCGATCAGGTGGTGGGTCTCGGCGTTCAACGCCGAGTGCACGCTGACGAAGTCCGACCGCTCCAGCAGGTCGTCGAGGGTCAGGGTCGCGGTGACCCCCTCGGCCGCCATCCGAAGCTGGCTGACGTAGGGGTCGTGGGCGATGACGTTGAGGCCGAACGGCTTGGCCCGACGGGCGAAGGCGGTGGCCACGTTGCCGAACGCCACCAGGCCGAGGGTCATACCCCGGAGCGGCGGGAACTCGTTCAGGAGAGGGCGGCTGTGGTACCACTCGCCCTCGGTCCGAGCCATCCGATCGATCCGACGGAACCGTCGCCACCCGGCGAGGAGGAGGAGCATGGCATGGTCGGCCACCTCCTCGATGAAGGCGTCGGGGGCGTTGGTCACCACGATGCCATGCTCGGTTGCCGCTTCGACGTCGACCATGTCGACCCCGACGCTGGCCAACCCGATCACCAGGCACCGATCGAGCTGCTCGATGACCTCCCGGGTGAGGCGGACCCCCCATGACGTCATGATGGCATCGGCGTCCCGCGCCCCCTCGACGAGGGCCTCGGTCGAGGTGGCGTGGACCTCGACCACGTCGGCCACCTCGCCGAGCACGCGCAGCTGTCGCTGGTAGCGCTCCTCGACCGCCCCCGGTCGGAGCTGGGCCGGGATGGGAGCGACGATCTTCTTCTTTTCGGTCACGGGGGGCACCCTACGCTACGTTCTCCCCGACGTGGAGCCCGGCCGAACCGAGGAGCTGTCATGACCGATTTTCCGCTACCCAACGCATCGCACGATCTGACCGGACAGGTGGCGATGGTGACCGGGGCCAGTTCCGGCCTCGGCCATCGGTTCGCCCGGGTGCTGGCCGCGGCCGGGGCCAAGGTGGCGATCTGTGGCCGGCGGGTCGAGCGGCTGGAGGAGCTGGCCGCCCAGATCGCCGACGAGGGCGGCGAGGCCCACCCGGTGGCCCAGGACATGACCGACACCAACGCCATCCTCCGATCGGTCGACGCCGCCCAGGAGGCCCTCGGCCTGGTCACGATCCTGGTCAACAACGCCGGCGTGCCCGACGCCCAGCGGGCCCACAAGATGTCGATCGAGTTGATCGACACGGTGTTCGACACCAACCTGCGCGGCCCCTACGTGCTGTCGTGCGAGGTCGCCCGGCGGTTGCTGGCGGCGGAGACCCCGGGTCGGATGGTCAACATCTCCAGCGTCGGCGGATTCAACTATCGGGGCCAGGGGGCGGCGCTCTACTCGATCACCAAGGCCGGGATCGCCCGGATGACCGAGGTCCTGGCCGTCGAGTGGTCCCGATACGACATCAACGTGAACTGCATCGCCCCCGGCGCCTTCTCGTCGGAGATGATGGACGGGATGCTCGAGCGGATGGGCGACATCACCAAGGAATTCCCCCGCAAGCGGCTCGGCCAGCCGGCCCAGCTCGACTCGACACTGCTCTACCTGTGCGCGCCGTCGTCGGAGTGCGTCACCGGCACGATCATCAAGGTCGACGACGGCCAGGGCCCCCGCTAGACCCGGGGCGGGACGAGGGCCTCGGGCCGACGTCGGGCCCACCAGTACAGGAGGGGCAGGCTGGCCAGCGAGGCGACAGCGGCGGCGAAGAACGCCCCCCGGGTCTCGGTCAGGGCCGCCACGACCCCGAGTATCGGGCCGCCGAGCCCGGCCGACAGCTCGAAGGCAAGGGTGAAGGTCGACGTGGCCCGTGCCCGCTCGTGGTCGGCCACCCCGTAGACGGCCGCGGTGAGCAGGGTCGGGTAGAGGAACGAGCCGCCGATCGCCAGCACCGCGGCGCCGAGGTACAGCCCGAACTGGCTGGCCCACCAGCCCATGACCGCCATCCCCGCCGCCTGGCCGATCAGCGAGATCGTCGTCATCCGCAGCGTCCCGAACCGGTCGGTCAGCCGGGAGCCGACCACCCGCATCACCAGGACCAGCAGGCCGTAGATGAGCAACACCGTCCCGGCCGAGCCGAGACCCCGCTCCTCGACGTAGAGGGGCATGAACCCGTTGAGGGCGGTGAAGGTGACCAGGCCCCCCATGAGGATCAACCCGGGCACGACGGCCGCAGGGTGGATCAACCCGCCGGCCCGGCCCCCCGGTGGGCCATCGGTGCCGGCCGCCGCCAGGGTGACCCGGTCGGCCGGGAGCCCCAACGCCAGGAGCGACGCCACCCCGAGCGCGACCCCGCCGGCCACGAATGCCAGTTGGAAGTTCGTCGCCCGCTCGACCACCTCGCCCAGCAGGGGTCCGAGGGCCATGCCCCCATAGACCGACACCGAGAAGAAGTTTGTCGCCTCGCCCCGCCGCTCGACCGGGGCCAGGTCGTTGACCAGCGTGGCGGCCCCGACGAAGAAGGCCCCCTGGGTCGCCCCCATCGCCAACCGGACGGCGTAGAGGGCCGGCAGGCTGGCGGCCAGCGCGTGGGCGGCCACGATGAGCCCGGTCAGGGCGGTGCCGGCGATGATGATGAACCGCCGGCCCCGCTGGTCGCCGAGGCGACCGACCAACGGTCGGGCGAAGACCGCCGACACCGAGAAGATCCCGAGGGCCACCCCGACCTCGACCGGGCTCCCGCCGAGCTCCCCCTCGACATAGCGGGGCAGGAGCGGCATGGTCGAGGCGAAGCCGGCCATGGCGAAGAACCCACTGGCGATCAGCACGAGGAAGTCCCTCGTCAACACCCGGGACTCGATGGCGGTATCCGTCACCTGGTCATGCTGCCACGGAGCCGCAAGACTGGCGATATGACCCTCGACACCGGAACCGACCACCTCCTGGCCCACATCGAGGGCCGGGTGGCCGTGCTCACCTTCAACCGCCCCGAGGCCCGCAACGCCCTCTCCCCTCAGATGTACGACGGGTTCGACGCCGTGTTGCCGGCGCTGGCCGCCGACCCGGCGATCGGGGCGGTCCTGGTGACCGGGGCCGGCGGAGCGTTCTGCGCCGGGGGTGACGTGAAGTCGATGGCCACCCGGCGGGCGCCGGGCAGCGAGGGTGGCCCCAGCGTCGAGGACCGGATCGACGACCTCCGACGCCGCCAGGAGGCGGTGTCGCTGGCCCTCCACGAGCTCCCGAAGCCGGTGGTGGGAGCGATCCCGGGCCCGGCGGCGGGGGCCGGGTTGTCGATCGCGCTGGCCTGCGACGTGCGGATCATGGCCGACTCGGCCTTCCTGACCACCGCCTTCGCCAAGGTCGGGTTCAGCGGCGACTTCGGCGGGAGCTGGTTCCTGACCCAGCTCGTCGGGACGGCCACCGCCCGAGAGCTGTACTTCACCGCCCGCCGGGTGCCGGCCGACGAAGCTCTGTCCCTCGGTCTGACCAACCGGGTGGCCCCGGCCGCCACCTTCGAGGCCGACGCGCTGGCGTTCGCCGCCGAGCTGGCGGCCGGCCCGCCGATCGCCCACCGTCTCATGAAGGAGAACCTGAACCGGGCCCTCCACCACGAGCTCAAGGAGTGCCTGGCGGCCGAGGCGGTGGCCATGACCCGGACCGGTCAGACCCGAGATCACAAGGAGGCGGCGACGGCCTTCGTCGAGAAGCGGTCCCCGGTGTTCGAGGGCCGGTGAGGCCCCCCTCCGAGGATCACCACGTCGTCGTCGATCCCGTCGACGGCCACCGGTGGGAGGTCGATCTGGGGTTCCTGGCGTCGTCGTGGCGGTGCCGGTGGGGCGACGGTTGCCTCGGCATCCTCGCCGATCCGGCCCCTGAGCTCGAGCAGGGGTGCTGTTCGGTCGGGGCGGCCTTCGTCGACGAGGCGGAAGCCCGCCGGATCGGGGCCCTGGGCTTGGCCCTCGACCCCGATCGGTTCCAGTACGCCGACGACGCCCTGACCGGCGGGATCTACGCCGACGAGGGGCGGGCGGCGACCCGGGTGGTCGACGGCGCCTGCATCTTCTTCAACCGGCCGGGGTTCGCCGGAGGGGTCGGGTGCGCCCTCCACCTCGGGGCGCTCGACGAGGGCGACGACCCGATCGACCACAAACCGGCGGTGTGTTGGCAACTGCCACTCCGGATCGACCGCCTCGGTGACGGCCGGTCACGGCTCCGCCGGTGGCGACGGAGCGACTGGTTCGACGGCGGCTCCACCGTCGACGGCGACGGGATGGCCTGGTGTTGCACCGAGGACCGGGCACCGGTCGACGCCTACGACGGCACCGAGCCGGTGATCGACACCCTGGCCACCGAGCTCGGCGCCGTGCTCGGCGACGAGGTCGTCGTCGAGCTCCGGCGCCGGCTGGGGAGGGCTCAGACCGAGGCGCCGACCGATCCGGTCGACTGACCTTCGCGGGCCGACAGGTCGATCACGGTCTCATCCTGGCCGAGGGCATCGTCGACCGAGAGCTGGCCCGGGCCGAGCAGGACGAGGGCGGCGAGGCCGGCGATGTAGGCCAGGTCGAGCTCGGAGCTCCCGAGGATGTCGGGCAGCTTGACGAAGGCCATGGCGCCGAGGAGCACCAGGATCTGGACGAAGGCGGCGATCCGGGTCCCGATGCCGACGATCAGGGCGATGCCGACGATGATCTCGACGATGGCAACGCCGGGGGCGGTGATGCTGGCCAGCGGCACGTCGTTGGCCGAGAAGAAGCCTTCGACGTTGGAGATGCCACCTCGGAACTTGTCGATGCCGTGCCACAGCAGCAGCGCTCCGAGCACCACCCGAAGGATGATGGGGGCCAAGGAGGCGCGACGGGCCAGCGCAGTGTTGAGTGCCTGCATGGGATGTCTCCTTTTCAATTGTGATCAGCCGAGTCGGCGGTCCGGTCGGCAGGAGGGACATCCCGCAAACAGTGCGACGTGGCTGAACTCTTCCCCGATGGGAGACAAGAACGGAGAGTTCGCCCGGCGTTCACATTCGTGTCACCGGTCACGTCATTTCATGCACGTTCAGCTGGTCGGATGGGTCGGTCCCCGAAGCACCGCGCCGGGGGTCGCCCCGGTCGACGCCCCGTCGGCCACCACCTCGACGCCGCTGACGATCGTGTGGCGGTAGCCGTCGACCCGCTGGAGCAGCCGCTTGCCGCCGGCCGGCAGGTCGAAGTGGAGCTCCGGGGCGTGGAGGGTCATCGCCTCGAAATCGAGCACGTTCACATCGGCCTTGTGACCGGGGGCGAGGAGACCCCGGTCGAGCAGACCGACGGTCGCTGCGGTGGCGCGAGCCTGCTTGTGGATGAGCGTCTCCAGCGGGATCCGGCCCGTCGGCCGGTCACGTCCCCACCACTGCATCAGGGTGGTGGGGAAGCTGACGTCGCAGATCGTGCCGACGTGGGCCCCGCCGTCGGACAGCCCGGGCACGGCAGCCGGATGGACGATCTGCTCGCCGACGGCGTCGAGGTTGCCGGCCCGGTAGTTGAGGATCGGGAGATACAGGAAGGCGCGACCGTCGTTGCCGGCCATCACGTCGTAGGCCAACTCGGCCGGCTCGATCCCGGCTTGCCGTGCTCGGGCCTCGATCGACGAGGACGGATCGGGCTCGTAGTCGGGCGGGTCGCCCAGCTCGTACATGAACCGGAACCGGTTGGTCAGCCGGGCTCCCAGCACGGCGCTGGCGGCGTCGACGGTCACCTCGTCGAGGATGCGGGCCTTGACCTCGGCCTGGGCCAGGGTCGCCATCCGCTCCCCGTGGGGGAGCGAGGCGAGCTCCCGATAGAGCGGCGACTCCATGAACGGGCTGAGCGTTCCCTGATGGCTGAGGAGGAGCCCGATCGCTCGAGCTCCGACCTGGCCCCGCATGGTGACCCCCTCGGCCGTGGCCGCAGCGCACCGATCGAGGAGCTCGCGCCACTGGTCGGGCTGGGAGTTGTTCTGGGCGATCGACACCGACAAGGGCCGGCCACTCTCGGCAGCCATCGCGTGGAGTAGCTCGAACTCACCATCGAGATCGAGGAAGTCGCTGACCACCTGGAGCACGCCCCTCCCGGTCTCGCCCACGGCCCGGGCGATGCCGACCAGCTCGTCGGCCTCGGCCTTCAGGGTCGGGGTGTACTCCCCGAGGCTGGTGCGGTGGTTGAGGGTCCGGCTGGTCGAGAACCCGAGGGCGCCGTCGAGGATCGCCTGCCGGGCCTGGGCCGCCATGTCGGCGATGTCGTCGCCGGTGGCCGGCTCCTGGGTGGCTCCCCGCTCGCCCATCACGTGGAGCCGGAGCGCGCCATGGGGGAGCTGGGTGCCGTAGTCGATGTCGCGGGGCACCGTCTCCAGGTAGTCGAGGTACTCGCCGAAGGTCTCCCAGGCCCACGGCAGGCCCTCGTGGAGGGCCGCTCCGGGGATGTCCTCGACGCCTTCCATGAGCTGGATCAGTCGTTCGTGGTTGTGGGGGAACACGGGAGCGAAGCCGACGCCGCAGTTGCCGGCCACCACGGTCGTGACCCCGTGCCAGCTCGACGGAGCGAGCTGTCGATCCCAAGTCGCTTGGCCGTCGTAGTGGGTGTGGATGTCGACGAAGCCGGGGAAGACGAGGTGGCCCTCGGCATCGATCTCCCGGGTGCCCTTGCCGTCGACCGTGCCGACGGCGACGATGACGCCGTCGGTGATCGCCACGTCGCCCCGGAATCGGTCGGCCCCCGAACCGTCGATCACCATGCCGTCTCTGATCACCAGGTCGTACTCAGCCATGGGTAGATCATGGCTCAGCATCGAGACGGGGAGCCATCCCGTCGCCCTCCCGCCGCCAGGGGATAACGATTCGATCGCTGCGTCCGATGGAGGGTGGATGGATGCTGAACCCCTGGTGCTGGCGGCGTTCGAGGCGAGCCCGACCGCGCTCGTCATCGTGTCGGCCGAGGGCGGGATCGTGGCGGCCAACGCCGTCGCCCGCAACCGGTTGGATGCTCGGGTCGGGGCCGATCTCGACGGTCGCCGAGCCCGATCGTGGCCGCTTCCCGGCCTCGACGCCCGTTGCCTGGCGATCGAGGTGTCATCGCCGGTCGAGGGCGAGACAAGCGGTCCGGTGGTAGAGGAGCCGGTCCTCGATCCGCTGACCGGCCTGGCCAGCCGGGCCGTGGTCCTCGACCGTGTGGCCGCGGTGTTGGACGGAGGCGGACCGGTCGGGGTGCTGCTGTTCGACCTCGACGACTTCAAGCGGGTCAACGACTCGCTCGGTCATCCCGTCGGCGATCAGCTGCTGGTGGCGTTGGCCCAACGAATCCAGGCCGCGGTCCGATCCGATGACCTGGTCGCCCGCCTGGGCGGCGACGAGTTCGCCATCGTCGCCCCCGGGGTGCGGTCCTGGGAGGACGCGGCCCGCATCGGCCAACGGATCCTCGACAACCTGGTCGAGCCGTTCCTGCTCTCCGACACCGTGATCCATACCGGAGGTTCGGTCGGAGTCACGATCGGGCGGGACGGCCGGGGGGCCACCGAGTTGCTGGCCGAGGCCGAGATGGCTGCCTACCGGGCAAAGGAGCTGGGCAAGAACCGGCTGGAGCTGTTCTCCGAACCGCTCCGGGAGCGGGCCACCGAGCGGTTGCTGCTCGAGTCGGAGCTCCACCGGGCGATCGCCGACCGGGAGTTCGACGTCGACCTCCAGCCGATCGTGGAGCTGGCCACCGGCCGGATCGTCGCCTTCGAGGCGCTGGCCCGGTGGGACCACCCGGAACGGGGTCGGCTGGGGCCCGGTGCGTTCATCGAGGTGGCCGAGGCGTCGGGGTTGATCGTGCCGATCGGCCTCCAGGTCATCGACCGAGCGCTCGACGCCCGCGCCTCGTGGGACTCGTCGGCCGCCGCGGTGGGGGTGACGATCAACTTCGCCCCTCGCCAGCTGACCGAGCCCGGGACCGAGGTCCGCATCGCCGACGCCGTGGCGCGGACCGGCCTGGTGCCCGATCTGGTCACGATCGAGGTCACGGAGTCGGCGCTCATGTCGGACGACGCCGCGGCGGTGCTCGAACGGCTCAAGGAAGCCGGCTACCGGATCGCCATCGACGACTTCGGCACCGGGTACTCGAGCCTGTCCTACCTCCGCCGGCTCCCGCTCGACGTGCTGAAGGTCGACCGGAGCTTCGTGCTCGAGGTGGCCGAGAACGAGACGGCTCGGGCCATCATGGGGGCCATCGTCGACCTGGCCGGCGCGCTCGGCGTCGACCTGGTCGTCGAGGGGATCGAGACCGAGGAACAGCGTCGGGTCCTGGCCGACCTCGGCTGCCCGCTGGCCCAGGGTTTCCTCTTCCACCGGCCCATGTCGACCGATGCGGCTCGGGAGGTGGCGGCGGCGACCCCGTCGGGGGCCTGGCCGGGCGGCCGGCTACCGGCCGGTGGCGTCGGCCGCCGCCCCGGGCGCTGACACGTCGAGGGCGAGCTCCAACGAGAGCTCGTCCCGGCACGGTCCGTCGGGGTCGGGGCGATGCACCCCCTCGGTGAAGCCGATCGAACGGTAGAGATCGATGGCCGGTCGGTTGTCCCGCTTGACGTCGAGCACGACCCGGGTCACCGATCTCGCCTCGGCCCATGCCAGGGCGGCGTCGATGATCCGGCGGGCCGATCCCCGACGGCGTGCCTCGGGGGCGACCCACATGCCCCAGACGATGGCGGTCGTGGCATCGAGGCGGCCGATGCCGCCGATGGCGACGAGGTGACCGTCGCCGGCGTCGTCGGCGAACACGACGGCGGGGCGGTCGAGGAACGTCGTCATCCGACGGTGCCAGGTCTCGGTGTCGAACGCCCGCTCGGCCTCGAACGTCGAACCGAAGGCGGCCGGATCGGTCTGGAGCGCCCGGAGCCGGATGTTCCGGTACCGGGCGACGTCGTCGGGTGCCTGGAGCGCACGGATCGCCATGTCACGATTGTCGCAGCCAGGGCTCGGTCGGCCACCGGTGTTTCGGATAGCGGCCCCGGAGGTCGGCCCGGACCGCGCCGTAGGTCCCCCGCCAGAAGCCGGGGAGGTCGTCGGTGACCTGCGCCGGCCGTCCGGCCGGCGAGAGGAGCTCGACGGTCACCGGGGTCGACGTCGGTCCGATCCTGGGGTGGACGTCGAGGCCGAAGAGGTCCTGGATGCGGACCGACCACACCGGTCGACCGGTCGAGTAGTCCAGCGGGCGCGATCGCCCCGACGGCGTCGGCAGGGCCGGCGGTGCCAGCTCGTCGAAGGTCGAGCGCTGGTGCCAGTCGAGGATGCCCAGCAACGACGCGCCGACGGCGATCGTCGACAGGGCATCGCCGGGCCGGTAGCGGGAGGCATCGACCCAGTCGTCGAGCCGGTCGACGAGGGACTCGTCATCGACCGGGGGCCAGCGCTCGTCGGTGGCCCGGAGCCAGGCCAGGCGGTGGCGGAGAGCGGTGGCGTCGTCGCTCCAGCCGAGCGCCGCCACACCCGACCGGGTGATCCCCTCGGCAACGGCGGCCGCCACCTGCGTCCGGTCGGGAGCGGTCAGGGGCTCGGCGTGGAGCACCAGGGCGTCGAGTCGTTGCTCCCGTTCGGCGACGACGGTCGAGGTCCGCTCGTCCCACACCACCCGCTCGGTCCACCGGATGCGGTCGGCCACGGCTCGCCGGACCGTCGGCCGGTCGAGCGGCACCGCTCGGCGGACCCGGACCCGTCGGACCTCGCCATCGGCTTCGACCACGACCGCCAACTCGGGCCGTCCGATCCCGTCGCCTTCGATAGCCGCCTCCCGACCGGTGGCCAGGAGGTAGTGCCCCTCCCGGCCCCCCCGTGCCAGGGCGATCCGATCGGGCCACGCCCGGGACAGGAGCTCCCCCAACCCGCCTCCCGGGTCGGAGCGGCCGGTGCCGGCGGGTCGATCCACTCGTTCGAGGATCTGGTCGGCCCGCCGTCGGAGTTGGCCGGCCCGGTGGTCGAGCTCGGCGGCGAAGTCGACGGTGGTCGGCCACGTGTCGTCGTCGAGGGCGGCGGCCGCCGTCGCAGCCAGCCGGAGCTGGCCGACGTCGGCCCCGGTCAGCACGAGGGCCGCCAGCCGAGGATGGAGGCCCAGCCGGGCGCCGTCCCGACCCCGTTCGGTCAGTCCGCCGTCGGTCGCCACCAGGCCCAGGTCGCCGAGGATCCGGCGGCCGGCGGCGAGCCGGGCCGGGTCGGGACGGTCGAGGAAGGGGAGGGCGGCGGCGTCGGGGTCGCCCCACCGGGCCAGCTCGAACGCCACGGGCAGCGGATCGCCGTCGACGATCGCCGGTGGGACCGACTCGTCGAGCAACCGGTGATCCTCGTCGGACCACAACCGGTAGCAGCGACCGGGGCCGAGCCGGCCGGCCCGACCCCGCCGTTGATCGGCGGCGAAGCGCGTCACGTTGGTGGTCTCCAGCCGGCCGAGGCCGGTCGCCGGGTCGAATCGGGCCCGCCGGAGGAGGCCACCGTCGACCACCGCCCCGATGCCGGGCACGGTCAGCGACGTCTCGGCCACCGCGGTGGCCACGATCACCCGTCGCCGACCGCCACCGGGCCCGAGGACCCGTCGCTGGGTCGCCCGGTCGGTGCCTCCGTGGAGGCCGATCACGTCCACGGCCCGACCGAGGTCGTCGGCGACCGCTCGGCTCACCCGATCGATCTCCCGCCGGCCGGGGACGAACACCAGCACGTCGCCGGGCCCGTCGGCGACCGCCCGGGCCACGGCGCCAGCAACCGCCGAGGTCCACCGGGCCGGCTCCGGCCGGTTGAGGTGCACCGTGTCGACCGGGTGGGTTCGGCCGGCGACGGCCACGGTCCGGGCGGGGCGAGCCGGTTCGCCCGCGGTGGCCAACAGCTCGACGATGGGACCGGCATCGATGGTGGCCGACATCACGACGAGGGCGAGGTCATCGCGGAAGGCATCCCGGGCCTCGATCGCCATCGCCAGCCCCAGGTCGCTGTGGAGGTTCCGCTCGTGGAACTCGTCGAACACGAC
This sequence comes from Acidimicrobiales bacterium, assembly GCA_965262175.1. Taxonomy (GTDB): domain Bacteria; phylum Actinomycetota; class Acidimicrobiia; order Acidimicrobiales; family SZUA-35; genus CADEDH01. The sequence goes on from CBDHES010000002.1 coordinate 2,448,063, forward strand.
AGCGGCGACTCCGGCCAGCTCCGGATCGCGTTGGAGCCGGTTGGTCAGCACCGCTTCGGTCATGACCTCGATCACGGTGCGGGACGAGTGCCGGCGCTCTCCCCGGATCGTCAGCCCGACGAGGCCGCCGAGCTCGTCGCCGTCACCGACCAGCTCGGCCAGCCGGTGGGCGGTGGCCCGAGCGGCGATCCGGCGCGGTTCGAGCACGACGATCCGACGGTCGGGGCCGGCGTGCAGGGACTCGGCCGCCAGGAGCGGGACGAGACTCGACTTCCCGGCGCCGGGTTCTGCGGTGAGGACCAGGTCGCCGTCGGCGATCGCCGCTCGGATCGTCTCGGCCTCGGCCTCGACCGGGAGATCGGTCGTCCGACGGGCCAGCTCGGCCCGCTCGGTCACCGGCCCGGCCCCCGGTTCGGGGGCCGGGCACCGGAGCTCAGTCCTTGGCCGCCTTCCAGGTGTCGTAGTCGACGACCGGGAGGCCGGCCTCCTTCCAGCCGCCGAAGCCGGACTCGATATGGGACACCTTGGGGAGGCCCATGTCCTTCAGGGTCTTCGCGGACAAACTTGTCCGCCCACCCGACGCTCAATACAGGACGAACTCCCGATCTTCGGCGAAGACCGGCTTGAAATAGGGCGACTCGGGATCGATCCAGAACTCGAGCATGCCCCGGGGGGCGTGCATCGCGCCCTCGGCCACGCCGTCGCGCTGGAGCTCCCGCACGTCTCGAATGTCGACGAGGAGGGCGCCCTCCTCGTCGACCCGCCGCTTGGCCTCGGCGGGCGAGAGGTTGTCGAGTTGAGCTCTCGCCTCGGCGATCATCTCGGATACCGGCTTGATGGCCATCGTCCTCCTCGTCTCGGGGATGGTCTCCGATTGGTCTCGGAGCTTGCTTGTGGGACCCGACACTACCGAGAGCGTCACGGGGCGGCCAGCAGCTCACCGTGGGGCACGAGGAAGTAGGCGTCGGGGTGGGATGCCCAGTCCCGAAACCCGTCGGCCACCGCCGCCAGGTCGGCTGCGGTGGCGATGCCGGTGGCCTCGGCCTGGCGGGCCACGGCCGAAGCGGTCATCCGCTCGGCCCAGGTCGTCCCCCACCACGAGCGGGTGGCGTCGTCGGCGAAGCACCAGGCCGAGGCGGAGACGGTGAACGACGAGAAGCCGGCCCGGTTGGCCCAGGCCACCAGGTGGCGGGCGGCGTCGGGCTCGGCGTCGTTCGATCGGGCCACCGCCGAGTAGATCTCGATCCACCGGTCGAGCCGGGGGTCGCCCGGGTACCAGGTCATGCCCCCGTAGTCGGCGTCGCGGGCGGCCACGATGCCGCCCGGTCGGGTCACCCGGCGCATCTCGATCAACGCCGCCACCGGATCGGACAGGTGCTGGAGCACCTGGTGGGCGTGGGTCACGTCGAACGCGCCGTCGTCGTAGGCCAGGTGGTACACGTCGCCGATCTCGACCGTCATGTTGCCCAGCCCCCGTTCCCGGGCCACCGCCGCCGCCTCGTCGACCACCGTCTGCTCCCGTTCGATGGCGACCACCTCGCCCGGTGCCAGGTGGGCCGCCAGGTCGGCGGTGATCGTGCCCGGCCCGCAGCCGACGTCGAGCAGCCGTTGCCCCGGCCGCAGCGACGGGAGGAGGTACCCGGCCGAGTTCTCGGCGGTCCGGGCCCGGTGAGACGCCAGCACCGACGCGTGGTGGCCGTGGGTGTAGGTATCCGGTGTGGGGTTCTCGGTCATAGCCCGGCCGACGGTATCGGGGTCGCATCTCGACCGGCGGACCTGAGATCGTGGAGGCCATGCCATCCTCCGAGCCGCCGGTCATCGACGACGACCCGGTCACCCGGGCCGTCTACGCCACCGACAACTCGATCTACCAGGTCACCCCCGGTGGCGTGGCGGTCCCGACCTCCGCCCGACAGGTGGCCGATCTGCTGGCGGCCAACCACCGGGGGTCCCGTCGGCCGATCGTGGCTCGGGGGGCGGGGACCGGAACGAACGGGCAGAGCTTGACCGACGGGGTGATGGTCGACCTGAAGCGGGGCCTCGACCGGATCGGCGAGATCGACCCCGCGCGGGGGACCGCCGTCGTCGAGCCCGGCGTCGTGACCGCGGCCCTGAACGCCGAGCTCGCCCCCCACGGCCTGTTCTGGGCACCCCACACGTCGACCCTCAACCGGGCCACCGTCGGCGGGATGATCGCCACCGACGCAGCCGGGAAAGGGTCCCTGGTCCACGGCCGGACCCATCGTCACGTGCTGGCCCTCGACGTCGTGCTCGACGATGGGACGCCGTGGCGGGCCGAACCGACCTCCCTCGACGCTGCCAACCGGGCGGCGGCCGCCGACGACCGGGTCGGGGCCCTGTGGCGCAGCCTGCTCGAGCTCCCGGTCGCCGAGGGGGTGGATCTCGGCCTTCCGGAGCTGGCCCGGGGGTTCAGCGGCTACGGGATCGACCGGTTCCGGCGGGACGGGATGGTCGATCCCGTCGCCCTGCTGTGCGGCTCGGAGGGGACGCTGGCGGTGATCACCGCCGCCACGCTCCGGTTGACGGCCCGCCCGGCGCACACCGTGCTGTTCATCGTCGGCTACCCGACCTTCGACCGGGCCCTCGACGACGCCGTCGACCTGGCCGCCACCGCCCCGACGGCGATCGAGTGCTTCGACGAGACGACCCTGGAGCAGGGTCGATCATCGGTGGCCTGGCCGGCGCTGGCCGAGGTGGTGGGCGACGAGCCGGGAGCGGTGCTGCTGCTGGAGTACAGCGGCGATCGCCCGCCCGACCTCGCGGCGATCCACGCCGAGATCGCCCGGACCGGGCGCAGTCGGGCGGTGGCCGTCGTCGACGACCCGGCCCGCCAGGCGGCGGCGTGGAAGGTCCGAGCCGACGCCGTCGGGCTGCTGGCCAAGGTCGTGACGGGCGGCCCCGGACGAGCGGCTCGGCCGACCGCCATGGTCGAGGACTGCGCGGTGCCCGTCGCCGCCATGGGGTCCTTCATCGCCGGGTTCCGGCGGATCCTCGACGATGCGGGCCTGACCTACGGCATGTTCGGCCACGCCGACGTCGGATGCGTCCACGTCCGCCCGGCCCTCGACCTGACCGACCCCGACCACGAGCAGCTCGTTCGGGTCATCACCGACCGGGTCGTCGCCCTGGTCGCCGAACACGGCGGCGTGCTGTGGGGTGAGCACGGGCGGGGGTTCCGGGGCGATGTGGCACCGAGCTTCCTGTCGCCGCCGACCATGGAGGTGATGCGGCGGGTCAAGGCGGCCTTCGACCCCGACGACCTCCTCAACCCCGGCAAGCTCTACCGCCCGCTGGGCTCATCGGAGCCGATCGTCGCCCTCGATGAGGCCCCGCTCCGGGGCCAGCGGAACCGATCGATCCCGATCGAGACCAGGGTGGAGCTGGCCGACGCCTTCGCCTGCAATGGCAACGGCCTCTGCCACCACTACGACGGCGCCGAGGTGATGTGCCCGTCCTACAAGGTGACCGGCGACCCGGCGCTGTCACCGAAGGGTCGCGCCGATCTGATCCGGGCCTGGTTGGCGGCCGAGGCGACCGGGGCGGACGACGCCGACGAGCTCGGCCGGGGTCTGGTCGAGAACCTCGATCGGTGCCTGTCGTGTTCGGCATGCTCGGGCCACTGCCCGGTCGAGGTCGACATCCCCGAGCTGAAGTCCCGGGTCCTCGATCGGTACTACCGCCGGCGACGGCGGCCCGGCACCCATGCGCTCCTCAGCCGGTTCGAGCGGCTGGCCGGCGCCGGGAGCCGGATCCCTCGGCCACTCGGCCGGCTCGGCGCGGCGTCGGCCGGACGGGCGCTCGGGCTCATCGATCTGCCAGCCCCCCGGTCGGCCGGCGGGCGGACACCGAGGTGGCGACCGGGGCGGGGCACCGACGTGGTGATCATGCCCGACGTGTTCTCCGCCACGTTCGAGCCGTCGAGCCTGGCCGATGCGGTCGATGTGCTCGGCCGCCTCGGGTACGACGTGGCGGTGGCCCCGTTCGTGCCGTCCGGGAAGTTCGACCACGTCAAGGGTCGCCGTCAGGCGTTCGCTCGGGCCGCCGCCGCCCAGGCCCGGATGGTGGAGCGGATCGTGGCCGACGGCGCGGTCCCGGTCGTCGTCGAACCGGCGATCGCCCTCCTCCACGCCCGGGAGTACCCGGCGATCAATCCCGACCATCCGACCGCCGCGGTTCGGAACCTCGTCGAGGTCGTGGCCGATCGAGCGGAGCTGCTGCGCCCGCCTCGGCCCGATGGGCCTTCCGGGTCGGGCTACGACGGGCCGGTCACGGTATTGGGTCACTGCACCGAGCGGGCCACCGCCCCCGGGTGGTTGGCCGCCTGGCTGGAGGTCCTGAAGGCGACCGGTCGCGAGGTGGTCGCCCCGCCGGTCGGCTGTTGTGGCATGGCCGGCATCTTCGGCCACGAGGTGGCCAACCAGGACCTTTCCCGCCGCTTGTACGAGCTGAGCTGGGCCGATCCGATCGCCAGCGCAACCGGTCCGGTGGCGGCCACCGGCTACTCCTGCCGGGAGCAGTGCGAGCGCTTCGGCGGGCGACGTCCGCTCCATCCCGTCTCGCTCCTCTGACCGTCCTGGCCGACGACGCCGGGCGGCCCCACCGTCCGGTCACTCGACTCAGGGGGCGGCCGGTAGCGTCAGCTCGAACCGGGCTCCGGGTCCGTCGTGGTCGGCCAGGCGAACCGATCCACCGTTGCGGGCTGCGACACCCTCGACGATCGACAGGCCCAATCCGGTACCCCCCTCGTCGCGGGAGCGCTCCGGCGCCAGCCTGGCGAAACGGGCGAAGACCCGGTCCCGATCGGCGGGTGCGATCCCGGGCCCGTCGTCGGCGACGACGACCGTCCAGCCCGATCGGCCGGCTCCGCCATCGAAGGCTCCGGCATCGGAGCCTTCGATGGCGATGACCACTCGGGTCCGGCCGTGACGAACGGCGTTCTCGACCAGGTTGCGGACCGCGCGGGCCACCTCGCCCCGGTCGGCCACCACCCGGGCGGGCTGGATGCCCGAGGCGTCGATACGCAGGCCCGTGCGAATGGCGGCCCGCTCCGCTTCGTCGAACGCGACGTCGTCGAGATCGAAGGGCTCCGGGACCGAGGGTGTCGTCTCGTCGGTCCTGGCCAGGAAGAGGAGGTCGTCAACCAACGACTGGAGGCGGTCGAGCTCGGTCAGTAGACGGGCTCGGAGCTCGACGTCGGCGGACGCGGCCGGCGCCGGCGGGGCCGTCTCGATGAGGATCCGGGCGTTGGCGACCGGGCTCTTCAGCTCGTGGGAGGCATCGGCGACGAACTGACGGCGGGCCTCCGACTGCCGTTCCAGCCTCCCCAGCACGTCGTTGAGGGTCGCCGCCAGGTCATCGATCTCGTCGGCGGTGCCGGGCTCGGTCACCCGGGTCGGCGATCCGTCATCGGTAGTCCCGGACGGGCCGAGACGGACGATCCCATCGAGGTCGTCCCTGAGGCGGACCGCCGGCCGCAGCGACCGGCCGGTCACGAACCACAGGGTCAACGCGCCGACGACGACGATCAGCGGTCCCCCGATCCCCAACACGGCCCGGACCGCCCCCAATGTCTGGTTCACGGGCTCGCCTTCGTTGCCGACCACGATCGTCGAACCGTCGCCGGCCACCGCCGTCGCCACCCGCACCTCCTCTCGGTGGCCGACCTCCTCGTGGTCGCCGTCATCGTCGTCGACGAGGGCCAACTCCAGCGTCGCGATGCCGGGCTGGAGGACGGCCAACGGTGCGGGATCGTCGGTACCGGCCAGCGCCAGGACCCGACCGTCGGGCCCGATGACCGCGGCGACCACCTCGTCGCCCACGACGTTCACCAGCGAGGCCGGCGCCGCCCCGGCGCCGAGGAGCTGGGCCCGGTCGCTGGCCTGCTCGACGAGGACGGCGTCGGCCGCCGCCCTCACCTCCCGGGAGACGATCCAGTTGATGGCCAGCCCACTGAGGAGGACGAGGAGCCCGACCGTCGCCGTCCCCCACGCCGTCGCCCGGAACCGAACCGACCGGACGTTCATCGTCGGCAGCGTGATCGGCAGGCGGCGGCCCACGTCACCCCCCATCGGCCCGAAGGCGGTAGCCGGCACCCCGCACGGTCTCGATGCTGCGGCGGCCGAACGGCTCGTCGAGCTTCTTACGGAGCGATCGCACGTACACCTCGACGATGTTCAGGTCGCCGTCGAAGTGGAGATCCCACACGTGTTCGACGATCTCCCGCTTCGAGACGATCGATCCGGCCGAGCGCATCAGCTGCTCCAACACGGCGAACTCCCGGGCGGTCAGGGCGATGGGATCATCGCCTCGCGACGCCCGGCGGTTCTCGATGTCGAGGCGCAGATCACCGGCCTGGTACGACACCGGTTGGCTGGTCTCGGCGCGGCGGAGGAGCGCCCGGATGCGGGCGACGAGCACGACGAAGGAGAACGGCTTGGTCAGGTAGTCGTCGGCCCCCGTCTCGAGTCCTTCCGCCTCGTCGAGGTCGCCCTGCTTGGCGGTCAGCATCAGGATCGGGGTCCAGTTCCCCTCGTCCCTGAGCTGCTGGCAGATCCGGTAACCGTTGAGGCCGGGCAACATCAGGTCGAGCACGATGGCGTCGTAGTCCACCTCCCGGGCGAGGTGGAGCCCGTCGATGCCGTCGCCGGCCACGTCGACGGCGAACCCCTCACCTTCGAGCCCTCGTCGAAGGGAGTCAGCCATCGTGTCCTCGTCCTCGACCACCAGGAGACGCATCGGGCCAACCTAGGCCGTCTCGCCGGTGGGCCGGGTGGACGGGACCGATGGGGGGCGGGGAGCGGCGGCCCGACGAGGTCGGGCCGCCAGCTCGGGAAGGATCCGGGGCTCGGAGTCAGCCACGATTGGCGTCGTACTCCGGATCCTCGTCCTCCTCCTGGTCCTCCTCCTGGTCCTCGTCGTCGTCCTCGTCATCGTCGGACTCGTCGCACGCCTCGTCTTCCTCGTACGCCTCGTCGTCGTGACCATCCTCCTCGTCGTCGTGGGCCTCGTCGTCATACGCCTCATCCTCCGGCTCGTCGTGTTCACCGGCGCCCTCGGTGGTCGGGGCCGGTTCGACGGCTGCGACCGGCTCCTCGGTGGGGCTGGCCGGGATATCGGTCCCGGCCGGATCGATGGCGGCCGGCGTCGTCGAGCCGGGGTCTTCGGACATGACGGGCTCGGGCGCGGCCAGGACGGCCGAGGCGCCGAAGAGGCTGCCGAGAACGATGGCGGCCCCGGCCCCGTAGGCGGCGAGTTGCTTGGTCGATGCGATCATGTGATGGGCTCCGTTCGGTGGTGGTTGTGAGCTTGCGATGCCCACGTTGATGGCCGAAGGCTGAAGCTCGGCTGAGGCTGCCGAGCCAGGCCATCCCCTCGGTTTCAGCCACGCTTCAGCCGGGTTGGCTATGGCCGATCGACTGTCGGCGGACGCACAGCATCTGCGAAGGTGCTCAGATGCGCGTGCACCCCGCGGTCCTCGGCCCGATGCTGGTCGCCAACATGGCCCTGTTGACCGTGGCCGGTCCGTCGTTCGGCATCCTGGCCTCGACGCTCATCGACTCCTTCGACATCACCCGGGGGCAGGTCGGCCAGCTCAACGCCGGGTACGCGGTCGTAGGGGCGCTGATCTCGCCCTTCACCGGGGCGCTGGCCGATCGCATCGGGGGTCGCAACCTCATGACCGTGGGGTTCGTGGTCGCCGCGGTCGTGTTCGTGCTCCTGGGCTCGGCCACCGGATTCGCCTTCCTCCTCGGCGCGGCGATCGTGTCGGGAGCGCCGAACGGGATGGGCAACCAGGGGACGAACAAGTACATCACCGCCGAGGTCCCCGTCGAGCGGCGGGGGGTCCTGACCGGGATCAAGCAGTCGGGGGTGATGGTCGGGGTGTTCCTGGCCGGCCTCACGCTGCCGCCGAGCGTCGCCGCGTTCGGGTACTCATCGACGATGTTCGCCGTCGCGGGTCTGGCCGCGGTCGGGGCGGTGCTGGTCCGGGTGCTCCTCCCGGCCGACCCGGTGGCCCCCCGTTCGGAGCGGCTGGCCCACCGGGGTCCGCTGCCGGTGGCGATCCGGTGGCTCACCACCTACGCCGCGCTCATGGGCGCAGCCATCGGCGCCCAGTCGGCGTTCCTCGCCCTCTACGTCGAGGAGGAGCTGGCCTTCTCCCGGTCGGAGGCAGGGCTCCTGGTCGGGCTGACCGGGCTGGTCGGCATCGGGGCCCGGATCCTCCACGGCCGGCTCACCCAGACCGTCGACTCCTACGCTCCGGCGCTGTTCCGGTTGGCCGCCGGGGCGACCCTGTCGTTCGTCGTGATCCGGCTCGCGGCCGACGTCGGCTGGTGGCTCGTGCTGGCCACGCCGGTGATCGCCGGGTTCACCACCAGCTCCTGGAACTCGCCGGTGATGCTCGCCTCGATGCGGCTCGCCCCGTCGCACATGGCCGGCCGGTCGGCCGGTTCGGTGATGTTCGGCTTCATGAGCGGGTACGCCATCGGTCCACCGCTGTTCGGCGCGGCCGTCGACCGGCTGGGTTCCTACGACCTGCCGTGGTTGAGCGGCATCGTGTTGTGCGGCGCGGCCGCCGCCGTCGCCGTCGCCTGGGGGCGTTCGGAATCGTCGATCGTCGGCGACCCGCAGGACCTGGAACCGGTCGACACGCCGACCGCCCCATCCGGGTCGGCGTAGCGGGCGTCGTCGGGGCCGAACGGCAGGCCCCTCGGTGGGGTCACGATGCCGTGCCCCGCATTCCGCCCGTCGGCGCAGCGGCTCGGATGGCGGCCCGAACCCGATCGGGGGACAGCGGCAACTCATCGATCGTCACCCCGAGAGGGGCGAGGGCGTCGCACACGGCGTTGGCGATGGCGGCGTAGGGCCCGAGCGTGCCGCCCTCCCCGACGCCCCGGACCCCGTTGAGGTTGGCGGCCTCGTCGGCGACGTGACCGACCTCGATCGGCGGGATCTCGAGCGTCGAGGGCAGGAGGTAGTCCATGAACGAGCCGGTGAGCAGCTGGCCCCGCTCGTCGTAGCGGAGGTGTTCGTAGAGCGTGCCGCCGATGCCCTGGGCCACCGCCCCCTCGACCTGGCCCTCGACGATCATCGGGTTGATCATCCGGCCGGTGTCTTCGACCACCACGAGGCGCTCGATGGTGACCAGCCCGGTGGCGACGTCGACCGTCACCACCGCCGCCTGGGCCCCGGCGGCGAAGGTCCCGATGATCGGGTCGTAGAACCGGGTGGCCTCCAGGCCCGGCTCGGTGTCCGGTGGGAGGCGCTGGGGCTCGAGGAACGCCGCCCGGCACACCTCGGCCACCGTCACGCCCACCGCCGGGGCGTCGGCGGTGTGGATCAGCCCGTCGTCGATCGTCAGCCAGTCGGGCTCGGCTTCGAGGAGGTGGGCGGCGATCCTGAGCAGCTTGTCCCGAACCGCCCGGGCGGCGACCGTGGCCGCACCCGAGCCGATCACCCCCTGGCGGGAGGCGAACGCGCCGAGACCGAACTGGATCCGATCGGTGTCGCCCATCTCGACCGAGATGGCGTCGAGCCCCAGGCCCAGCTCGGCCGCCACGACCTGGGCCAACGTCGTCTCCAGGCCCTGCCCCTGGGATGTCGTCCCGCCGATCACGGTCACCGCCCCGGTCGGGTCCAGCCGGACCGTGACGCACTCATGGCCGGTCCGGAACGGAAGCCGGGGTCCGGCCGATGCCTTCTGGCCGAGCCCGGTCAGCTCGTTGTAGCAGCTGAAGCCGATGCCTCGATACGTCCCGGCGGCCCGCTCGGCCGGCTGGTCGGCCCGGAGCTCGGCGTAGCCGGACCGTGCCACAGCCTGGTCAAGGCACTCGACGTAGGTCCGGGAGTCGTGGACCAGCCGGGTTGGGGCGGTGTAGGGGACGTCGTCGGGTCCGACCAGGTTGCGGCGGCGGATGTCGACCACGTCGAGGCCGAGGACCGCCGCCGCGTCGTCGAGCAGTCGATCCATCACGAACACGGTCGCCGGCCTGGCCACCCCTCGATAGGGCCCGGCGATCCCGGTGTTGGTCGCCACCCCTATGACCTCGCACCGGTAGTGGTCGAGCTTGTACGGGCCGGTGAGCAGCCCGCCGGCCATCAGCGGTTCCAGGCCGGCGGTCCAGGGGTACCCGCTGTAGGCGCCGACGTTGGCGTGGAGGGTGGCGTCGACGGCGATGAGTCGCCCGTCGGGGTCGAAGCCCGCTCGGACCTGGTAGTGGTGGTCCCGGGCGTGGGCTGCGGCCAACAGGTGCTCGGAGCGGTCCTCGACCCACGACACCGGCCGGCCGAGGCGGCGGGCCAGCTGGGCCACCGCCAGGTACTCGACGTAGAGCGGGGCCTTGACGCCGAACCCGCCCCCGGTGTCGCCGGTGACCAGGCGGACCTGGCCATCGGTCAGTCCGAGGGCGGCGGCGATCGCCGATCGGTGGATGTGGGGGGTCTGGGAAGTGACGTGGAGGGTCAGCGTCTCGTCGGCCCGGTCCCAGTCGGCGACCGCGGCCCGCCCTTCGAGGGGCACCCCGGCGTGGCGGTTCGTGCGGTACGTCCGGTCGAGGACGAGGTGGGCCTCGGCCAGCGCGGCATCGACCTCGCCGGCGTCGAAGGTCCGCTCGATGAGGACGTTGCCCGGGGCGTGATCGTGGACCGGGGGTCCGGGGGCGTTGTGGGCGGTTCGGGCGTCGACGTGGGCCGGGAGCTCGTCGTAGTCGACGACGACGGCCTCGGCCCCGTCCTCGGCGGCGTATCGGTCGACCGCCACGACGGCCGCCACCGGCTCCCCGGCGAACCGGACCCGGTCGAAGGCCAGGGCCGGTTGGGGGGTCTCCACGTGGCTGGGGAACGCCGAGGTGGCGGTCAGACCCAGGAACCGGTCGCCGGGGAGGGCGAAGTCGGGGTCGGCGCCGACCGCGACGTCGACGACCCCGTCCACCGCCCGGGCCGGGCCAGGGTCGACGGTGGCGATCCGACCGTGGGCGATGGGGGAGCGGACGAAGGCGGCGTGGAGCATGCCGGGCAGCCGGACGTCGGCCACGAACCGGCCCCGGCCGGTCAGCAGCCGCGGATCCTCCCGCCGGGGGACGCGCTCGCCGAACGGGGCGCCGGTGGTGCCGGTCATCGCCGGGGCCGGCGTGGGGTTCGGCGTCGGGTTCGGCGTGGTGTTGAGGGTCATCGGGGTCCGGTCTCCGGGGTCGGGTTCGTCGCGATTGGCCGCATCCGGCTCAGACCATGGCGTAGCCGCCGTTGATCGAGACGGTCTGACCGGTGATCCATCCCGCCAGCGGCGACGCCAGGAGCAACACGAGCGGCGGCACATCGTCGATCTCGCCGATCCGTCCGGCCGGGTACATCCTGACGATGCGGGCCATGCGCTCGTCGTCGGCGTTGTTGGTGTGGTGATCGAGCCGTTCGGAGCGGACCAGCCCGAGGGAGACGGTGTTGGCTCGGACCCCGTGCCGGCCGAACTCCTTGGCGACCGACTTCATCAGTCCCATCGTCGACGAGCGGGTGGTGGCCACCGCCGACAGCTTGCTCTCGCCGACCCGCCCCGAGTCGCCCATGAGGGACACGATCGAACCTCCCGGCCGGTCCCGGTCGGGGTCGACCATGTGGCCGACGACGGCCTGGGTCAGCCGGAACGTGCCGACCACGGTCACCTCCACCATCCGCACCAGGGCATCGGCGTCCAGGTCCAGGAAGGGCCCCGGCTCGGTGTAGGCCGCGTTGTTGATCAGGACGTCGATCGAGCCCAGCTCGGCGATCGTCGCCGCGACGAGGGCGTCGACGTCATCGGGCCGGGAAATGTCGGCCCGCAGCGCGAGCGCGGTGGCTCCGCTCGCCGTGGCCTCGGCCGCCGCCTTCTCGGCCCCCTCGGCCGAGGAGTGGTAGGCGAAGACCACGTTGGCCCCCTCGGCGGCGAACGCCTGGCCGATTCGCCGCCCCACGCCCTGCCCGGCACCGGTGACCAGCACGTTCCTACCGCTGAGTTGGAGATCCATGGCCCGACCGTAGTGCCGGGCTGCCGACCTCGGCCTCTTCGCCGAGGTCCGAGGATTTCCGTCGGTTGCCGAAAGCTCGGCAGAGGCGAATCAGGAGGTGGGTGACACTGGGAGACAGCCCGATCTCCTGGTCCGCCGCTCGTCCCGACGGTCATCGGCCTCGGTGCGGTCCAAGGGGAGACCAGCCGCCACTACGAGGGAGGGGCATGCCGTGTCCGCATCACCTGTCACCTACCACATCGAGTTGCTGGGTCCGTTCCGTGTCGTTCGTTCCGGGGCGGACGTATCGCTCCCGACCGACGTCGAGCGATTGGTCGCCTTCCTCGCCGTCCAGGGGGGTCGGCTGCGGCGCCAGTACGTGGCCGGCACGCTGTGGCCCGACAGCTCCGAGACCCGAGCGCTGGGGAGCCTCCGGTCGGTGCTGTGGCGGTTGCGACGTCGGTGCCCCGATCTCGTCGAGGCCGACCGCCACCACCTCGGTCTCTCCGCTGGAACGACCAGCGACGTGTGCCGTTTGGTCGCCATCGCCGACCGGCTCCATCGCGGCGTCGTTCTCGACGGCGACCACCAGCCCCTGACCCGGGAGCTCCTACCCGGGTGGTACGAGGACTGGGTCGGGTACGAGCGGGACCGGCTCCGACAACTGAGCATGCACGCGTTGGATGCGATCGCGTCCGCCCACCTCGAGCATCGGGCCTACGGCCAGGCCATCGATGTGCTCGGCTCGTTGCTCCGGCTCGATCCGTTCCGGGAGTCGACGACCCGGCAGCTGATCGAGGCCCACGTGGCCGAGGGCAACCGGGTCGAGGCGGCCCGACTCTACGCCCGGCTCACCGACATGCTCGAGCGGGAGTTGGGCATCCCGCCGTCGTTCCAGCTGCCGGTGACCTGAGCCGCTCAGCTGTCGAGGGCTCGCTGTTGACCGTCCCGCTCGATGGCGGTGACGTGCTCCAGACCGGTGAGGACGTCGAGGTCCCGCTCACGGGCATCGACGACGATGACCGTCAGCTCCGGGATCGTGTCGACCACGGTCACCTCCCCCGCTTCGAGGCGCTGGACCACGTCGGCCGTTGGGCCCTGGCAGGTCACGAGGAGCCGCACCGGCTGGTCATCGGTGGCCCCGCGGACCGCATCGATGACCTCAGCAGTGATCTCGGTCATGGTTTGCCCTCCCGTTGCTTGGCGTAACGAATCGTACCAGACAGCTGGCTCGCCACCGGGGCCGGCTCCGAGCGAGTGTCGGAGCCGGCCCCGGCGTGGCGGGTTCGACGTGGATCAGAGAACGGCCCGCAGCGCGTTGGTCTGGCCGTGGCCGAAGAACCAGTCCTTGCCGGGCGTACCGAGGTCGAGCGACGTGCCCCAGAGGTAGGTCCGGATCGTGTCGGCGTGCCAGTGCGGGTAGCGCTGCTTGCAGAGGGCGGCGACCGCAGCGACGTGGGGGGCCGCCATGCTGGTGCCGGAGAGCTGCCGGAACGTGGCCGGTGGGTACGTCGAGATGACCCCCGACCCCGGCGCGCAGATCTCGACCTGCGGGCCGTAGCTCGAGAATGGCGAGCGTCGGCGGTTGCAGTCGATCGAGCTGACGGCCATGTAGGACGGGCAACGGGCCGGGTTGCCGACGAACGGCGCTCGCGTGCCGCCGGAGTTCCCGGCGGCGGCGACCGGCAAGATGCTGGCCCGCCGCATGGCGAGGCCGGCCGCTTCGAAGGCGCGGCTGTAGTCCGTCGGATTGTGGGTGGTCGCCCCAGAACCGAGGCTCAGATTCACGATGTGCATGCGGTTCCGGATGCACCACGCCAAGCCGTTGAGGATCCAGCTGGTCTGCCCCGAACCCCTACCGTTCAACACCTTGACCGCGTAGATCTGGGCCTGGGGGGCGACACCGACGACCCCGCGATCGTTCTGGAGAGCGGCGATCGTCCCGGCCACGTGGGTGCCGTGGCCATGATCGTCCCACCACCGGGTGACGCCCGGTACGAAGCTCGCCCCGCCCCGGACCTGGAGGTCCCAGTGTCGGGGGGCGATGCCGGTGTCGACGACGGCCACCCGAACCCCGCGGCCCTGGCTGTAGCGCCACGCCTGGGGGGCCCAGATGATGCGGAGGCCACAGGTGATGTAGTCGCGGATGGCGGCCGCCCGGGCCGAGCCTCCCGGCACGTTCTCGCCGGCCAGCAGGGCGGCGATCTGCTCATCGGTGACCTCGGCAACCTTGCCGCCGGTCGTTTCGATGGCACAGGAGATCACGCACCGGACCAGCTTGAACAGCTGGTCTCGGGGAATCGCCGCCAGCTCCGGATCGTCGCTCGGTGCGGTGTCCGAGACCACCTGGCCCAGCTCGTCGAAGGCGACATCGTCGACGACGCCGGGGTCGCGTTCAGCGGCCAGCAGCGCTTGCTCGTGGGCATGGGCTTCGATGTCGTCCAACTCGTCGGCCCCGAGGTCGGTGAGCGCGCCGTCGATCAGGGCGGCGGCGTCGGGGTCGGCCGGTGGCTGATCGTCGAGCCCATCGCTGAAGATGGTGACGATCTCATCGTCCTCGACCGCCACCACGCCCGACTGGGCGTCGAGGTCCTGGGCCTGCTTGTCGGTCAGTTGAGCCTGAACGACGCCGAACTCGTCGTTGCAGAACACGTCGACGTCGTCGGGGATGTGGTCGGTGGCCATCGTCGCGACGCCGTCGACGATGTTGGCGTTCTTCACGACACCGGCGACCTGTTCGTTCGCCACTTCGGTGGCGGACGTGTCGTCCGCCACGATGATCAACCGCTGTTTGGGGCCTGATGCAGCCATCGTGCTTCTCCTGCTCTCGCGAGAGGCGAGCCTGGGGCTCGCCGACCAATGGGGTTGGAGAGCAGGCTGAACTTCCTGCGTATTGCGCTTCGTTACATCAACGTGACGGCGGCGTCGTTCAGCCGCCCGGACCCCGAATGGCCGGGTTCGCCGGGGTGAACGTACGCTGCGACGGTGAAGCCGGCCCCCTTCGAGCTCCACCGTCCCACCTCGCTCGACGAGGCGCTGGCGCTGCTGGCCTCGCTGCATCGATCGGGCGAAGAGGTCAAGGTGCTCGCTGGCGGGCAGAGCCTGGTGCCGCTGCTCAACTTCCGCCTCGCCCAGCCGGACCACGTGATCGACCTGACCGCCGTCGACGGTGACGGGGGTGGCGCGCTGACCGTCGAGCGACTCGCCGGAGGCTGGGTCGAGTTGGGGGCGATGGTCACCCAGCGCCGGCTGCTCGCCTCTCCCGTCGTGGCCGAACACGTCCCGCTCGTGGCGGCGGCGACGGCCCACATCGGCCACGGCCAGATTCGGGCCCGGGGCACGCTCGGTGGGTCGGTGGCCCACGCCGACCCGGCCGCCGAGCTGCCGACGGCGCTGGTGGCGCTCGGCGGGGAGCTCGTCGCCGCCGGCGCCGACGGTCGGCGGCGGGTGATCGCCGCCGAGGACTTCTTCGCCGGATGGTTCACCACCGCCCTCGAACCCGATGAGCTGCTCCTCACCGTCCGGATCCCGACCATGGTCCGCGACGACGGGTCGACGATCGAGTGGGGGTTCGAGGAGCTCGCCCGTCGGGACGGTGACTTCGCCATGGCGTTGGCCGCCACGATCGTCGAACGCGACGTCGACGGCCGCCCGGCCGACGCTCGGATCGTGGCCGGCGGGGTCGGCCCGACCCCGATCCGGTGCCGGGCTGCCGAGGCGGCGCTCCTCGACGCCGCCGAGGGTCACAGCGGTCCGCTCACCGCCGATCGGATCGCGGCCGCGGCCCGAGCTGCGTCGGGAGAGGTCGACCCGACCGACGACGTGCATGCCTCGGCCGCCTACCGTCGGGAGTTGGTCGAGGTCCTCGTCGCCCGCGGCCTCGACGGAGGTCGGAGGCCCGCCCCGGCGTCGCCGCCGACGACCGACCGGCCCGAGGCCGCCGAGCATGCCGACGAGCGCGCCGCGGGCCGCGCGGTGGTCGTCAACGGCGCGACCCACCACCTCGACGGCGTTCCCGATCGGCTCCTGTTGGCCGACTGGCTCCGCGACCACCTCGACCTCACCGGCACCCACCTCGGGTGCGAGCACGGGGTGTGCGGTGCCTGCACCGTCCTGCTCGACGGGGTTCCCATCCGGTCGTGCCTCACCCTGGCCCGCCAGACGTCCGGCCACTCGGTGACCACGATCGAGGACCTCGGCACCCCGGCCGACCTCCACCCGGTGCAGGAGGCATTCCGGGCCCATCACGGTCTGCAGTGCGGCTTCTGCACCCCGGGCATGGTCCTGACCGCCGTCGATCTCCTGGCCCGCCAGCCCGACCCGACCGAGGCCGACATCCGCCGGGAGCTGAGCGGCAACCTGTGCCGGTGCACCGGCTACGTCAAGATCGTCGAGGCCGTCCAGGCTGCGGCGACGGCGGGATCCACCACCGAAGGGGCGCGACCATGACCCGATCGAACGACCCGCTTCGGCTCCTCCATACCTCCGACGTCCACCTCGGCGGCGGGTTCCGGACCCCGACCGTCGGCCACCATCACGGCGACTGTCTGTGCCCGCTGGTGATGATCGAGCGGTTGGTGTCCACCGAGGAGGCCGACGCCATGTTGATCGCCGGCGACCTGTTCGACCACCAACGGGTCAGCGACGACCTGGTGGCCGAGGTCCTCGGTCGCCTGGGTGACCTCGGGGTGCCCTGCGTGGTCATCGCCGGTAACCACGATGTCCACGACGACCGGTCGATCTACGACCGACCGGCGGCCAGTGAGGCCGGCATCCACTTCCTCGACGATGCCGACGGCTCGACGCTCCACCTGCTCGACGGTGCCCTGACCGTCTGGGGCAAGGCGATGCCGGTCCACCATCGGGGGTTCCGGCCCTTGCAGGACGTGCCGCCCCGTCCCGAGGCCGATTCGTGGTGGGTCGTGCTGGGCCACGGCCACCTCGACGACGAGGGCGACGACGACGATCTGCTCGGACGGTCGTCGCCGCTGAGCTCCGCCGAGATCGCCGCCACCGGGGCGGACTACGTGGCCCTCGGCCATTGGCACGTCCGTACCGACGCCTCGGCCGGCGCGGTGCCGGCCTGGTATCCGGGGGCGCCCCTCGGTCATGTGGCGTCGGAACGGATGAACGTGATCGACCTCCACCCCCACCATGGGGTGTCGGTGTCGGCGGTCCCGGTCGCCGCCCCGCCCGAGGGGTGCGCTCCCCGACCGGTCGGCTAGCTAGCATCGACCGCCGTGGATGCGTGGGCGATCGATCTCGACGGTGTCGTGTGGCGGGGGCCCGACACGGTTCCCGGCTCACCGGAGGCGATCGCCGAGCTGCGGGCGGCCGGCGTCCCGCTGGCGTTCGTCACGAACTCCTCGGTTCGCACACCGAGCCAGGTCGCCGAGAAGCTGGCGGCCCATGGCATCCCCGACGCCGACGACCTGGTCGTCACCTCGGCCATGGCGGCCGCCACCCTCGTCGAGCCCGGTGAACGGGCCCTCGTCGTCGGCTCGGAGGGCCTCCGGTCGGCGATCGCCGATCGGGGGGCCGAGATGGTCCGGGCCGACGATGATCAGCCGGCCGGACCGTTCGACGTCGTCGTCGCCGGCCTGACCCCGACCTTCGACTACGGCCAGCTCGGGGCGGCGATGGTCGCCATCAGGGGCGGGGCCCGGTTCGTGGCGTCCAACGACGACGCCACCTTCCCCCACGGCGACACGTTCCTGCCCGGGGCCGGAACGATCATCGCCGCCATCGCCGTGGCCGGCGGGGTCGAGCCGATCATCGCCGGGAAGCCGCACCCACCGATCGCCGCGCTGGCCCGCCGCCGGCTCGGTCCCACCGGGATCATGGTCGGCGACCGGCCCGAGACCGACGGCCTCTTCGCCCAGCGGATGGGGTACGACTTCGGCCTCGTGCTCTCCGGGGTCACCTCGGCCGCTGATCTCCCCGTCGAGCCGACCCCCGTCCGGGTGGCCGACGACCTGGCCGCCATGCTCGCCGAAGGCGAGCCGCTGGCCGGAGGCGAGCCGCTGGCCGGAGGCTGACGACGACCGACCGCCTTGTGACACCGGGCGCCGTCCGGCGCGAGACTTCGTCATGGCACCGAACTCGTCCGGGCCGGTGGCGACCGACGATCACACGCCGGTCTACGACGCCGACGCCCACATCTGCGAACCGCCGTCGGTCTGGACCGACTACTGCGACCCGGCCTACCGGGACCTCATCCTCCGGGCCGGGCCCGATCCCGACGGGCGGGACGCCGTCATCGTCGAGGGGGAGCCGACCGGCATGAGCGCCGCGCCGGCCTGCATCCCCGGCGCCTACGGCACCGACGTCAGCTGGGACGACATCGTCCCCGGCAGCTATGACCCCGCTCAACGCCTCCAGGTGATGGACGCCGAGGGTCTCGACGCCGCCCTCATGTTCCCGTCGCTCGACCTGCTGGCCGGCGACATCGACCGACCCGACGTGGCGGCGGCCAACGCTCGGGCCTACAACCGGTGGATGGCCGACTTCGTGGCCACCGATCCCCGCCGGTTGTTCGGGATGGGGGTCTGTCCGCTCCAGTCGGTCGACGCCGCGGTCGACGAGATCGCCTTCATGGCGGCGAACGGCCTGACCGGCTTGACCTTCCGGCCCGAGCGGTATCGGGGCCTCGAGCTCTACAGCCCCGAGATGGACCGGGTCTGGTCGGCGGCCGAGGACCACGACCTGACCGTGGCGATCCACGGCAGCTTCGGGTCCCGCATGACGAGCTTCGCCCGGAGCCGCTACACCAACCAGTTCTACGTCCACATGGTGTGCCACCCCTTCGAGCAGATGGCGTCGGTCATGGAGGTGGTGGCCTCCGGCATCCTCGACGACCATCCCCGCCTCCGGGTCGGGTTCTTCGAGAGCGGTCTCGGGTGGCTGCCGTACTGGCTCGACCGGCTCGACGAGCACAAGGAGACGATGGGCCACCTCGTGCCCCGGCTCAAACGGGACCCGACCGAGATCTTCGGCGACCAGTGCTTCATCACGATGGAGGCCGGCGAGGGCGAGGCGTACGCCCTCGTCGCCGACGCCGGCCTGGCCCACACCATCGTCTGGGGATCGGACTACCCCCACTACGACTGCACCTACCCGGGGGCGTTGGCCGAGCTGCAGGGGACCTTCGCCGAGATCGGCCGCTCCGACGACATCGATCAGGTCCTCTACACCAACCCCCGGCGGTTCATGGGTCTCGGCTAGTGGGTCGAGCTGGCTCGACTTGGCCGATCGGTGGTCGGTACCGTGCGGCCCATGACCCGGCTCCCGTTCATCTCCAACGACGGCAACCTCGACCCTGACCAGCAGGCGGTGTGGGACGGGGTGACCAACGGCCGGCGGGGTCCGGCCAGCCGGATGGTCGGCGACCACGGTGGCCTGATCGGCCCGTTCAACGCCCCGCTCCACGCGCCGGTGTCGGGGCGGCGGATCGTCGACCTGGGTGAGGCGCTCCGGTTCGACACCGAGATCGACAACCGGCTCCTCGAACTGGCCGTGTGCATGGTCGGTGCCCACTGGCGGTCGAACTTCGAGTGGTACGCCCACAGTCAGCTGGCCATCGCCGCCGGCATCAGCCCCGAGGCCGTGGCGGCGATCGAGCGGGGCGAGGAACCGGCGCTCGACCGCCAGGACGAGCAGGCCGTCCACGCCTTCACCCGAGGCATGCTCGACGACGGGCGGGTCACCGACGAGGTCTACGCCGCCGCCCAGGAGGTGGTGGGCGACCGGGGGATGGTCGAGCTGGTCCAGCTGATCGGCTACTACTGCCTCATCTCGCTGACCCTCAACGCCTTCCAGATCGAGCTGCCGCCGGGCAACGAGCCGGTCTGGCCGTACTGAGTGCCGGCATGGTGAGCAAACTGGTGGTCGCCAACCGCGGCGAGATCGCCATCCGGGTGCTCCGGGCGGCAGCCGGCATCGGGATCCCAACCGTGGCGGTCCACGCCGCCGACGACGGTGACGGCGCCCACGTCGCCCACGGCGATGAGGTGGTCGCCCTCGATCGTCACGGCGTCGCCGCCTACCTCGACGTCGCCGGGATCGTCGGCGCGGCGGTCGGGGCGGGGGCCGATGCCCTCCATCCCGGCTACGGCTTCCTGGCCGAGAGCGCCGAGCTGGCTCGAGCCTGCGACCAGGCCGGGATCACCTTCGTCGGCCCCGACCCCGAGACCCTCGCCCTGTTCGGCGACAAGGTGGCCGCCCGTCGCCTGGCGCTCGAGGTCGGCGTGCCGGTCGTGGCCGGCAGCGACGGGCCGGCCACCGAGGACGAGGCCCGGGCGCTGCTCACCGAGCATGGGTCGGTGATGGTGAAGGCCGTCGCCGGGGGCGGTGGCCGGGGCATGCGAGCGGTGACCGATCCCGGAGACCTGGCCGGCGCCTGGGCCCGCTGCCGGTCTGAGGCCACCGCAGCGTTCGGCTCCGGGGAGCTCTACGTCGAACAGCTGGTGTCGCCGGTCCGTCACATCGAGGTGCAGGTCATCGGGGACGGAACCGAGGTCGTCGCCCTCGGCGACCGGGACTGCAGCCTCCAACGGCGGCGCCAGAAGGTCGTCGAGATCGCTCCCGCCCCCCACCTCGGCCCCGCCGTCCGGGACCGGCTGGCCGCCGCCGCCCTCGCCCTGACCGGCCGGGCCGGGCTCCGGGGGGTGGCGACCGTCGAGTTCCTCGTCGACGCCGCACCGGCCACCCCCGACGACGCCCGGTTCTGGTTCATCGAGACCAACCCCCGGATCCAGGTCGAGCACACCGTGACCGAGGAGGTCACCGGCGTCGATCTCGTCGAAGCCCAGCTCGCCGTCGCCGCCGGGTCGACGCTGGCCCAGCTCGGCCTCTCGACTCCGCCCCCGGTCCGGGGCTGGGCGATCCAGGTCCGGATCAACGGCGAGGAGCTGACCGCCGATGGCGTGGCCCGGCCGGCCGTGGGGACGGTCGAGTCGGTCCAGTTCCCGACCGGTCCCGGTATCCGGGTCGACGCCGCCGTCCATCCCGGCCTGGTGATCCCGGGCACCTACGACCCCCTCGTGGCCAAGTTGATCGTCAGCCGGTCGACCGGCACGCTCCAAGAGGTCAGGGCCCGGCTCCACCGGGCGCTGTGCGAGACCACGATCGGCGGCATCGCCACCAACCTCGACCTCGTCCGCAACCTGACCGCCGACGATCGTCACCTCGTCCCACCCGAGCTGAGCACCACCAGCCTGGAGTCGGCCCTCGCCGGGTTGGTCACCCCGGGCGATCACCGGCTCCGCTTCGCCTCGCCGAGCTCCGATCGGCCGGACGGGCTGGGCGCCGAACGGGCCCCGGCCGCCGACGCCGGTGATCGCACACCGCTTGATGACGGGCAGGTCGCGGTCCGGATGCCGCTCCAGGGGACGGTCGTCTCGGTCGAGGTGACCCCGGGGCAGGCCATCCGATCGGGGCAGCTGGTGGCGGTCGTCGAGGCGATGAAGATGGAGCACGAGATCGTCGCCCCCATCGGCGGGACGGTGATCCGGATCGCCGCCGCCATCGGCGACACCCTGGCCGTCGATGCGCCGGTGGCGGTCATGGCCGAGGGCGACGTCGGCGACGCCGAGGGCGACGACGACGAAGCGATCGACCTCGACGAGATCCGGCCGAGCCTGGCCGAGCTGCTGGCGTTCCGGGCCCGGATGATGGACGAGGCCCGGCCGGCCGCCGTCGAGCGTCGCCATGCCGCCGGCCAGCGGACGGCCAGGGAGAACCTGGCCGACCTGGTCGACGACGGCACCTTCGTCGAGTACGGGCCGATGGCCCTCGCCGCCCAGCGCCGCCGCCGGAGCTGGGACGACCTGGTCGATCGCAGCCCGGCCGACGGGTTGATCACCGGGGTGGGGTCGGTCAACGGCGATCGGTTCGGCGATCCGGCCAACCGGTGCGCGGTGATGATCTACGACTACACCGTCTTCGCCGGTACCCAGGGCATCCGGAACCACGCCAAGACCGACCGCATCATCGACGTGGCCGCCGAGGGGCGGATGCCCCTCATCCTCTTCGCCGAGGGCGGTGGGGGCCGGCCCGGCGACACCGATGGCGGGGATTTCGGGAGCCGGACGTTCTCCCGGTTCGCCACGCTGAGCGGCCTGGTGCCGATGGTCGGCGTGGTCTCCGGCTACTGCTTCGCCGGCAACGCCTCCCTCCTCGGTTGCTGCGACGTGATCATCGCCACCGCCGACGCCAACATCGGGATGGGGGGTCCGGCCATGATCGAGGGCGGTGGCCTCGGCGTGTACCAGCCGACCGAGATCGGCCCGGTCGACGTCCAGCGCTCGAACGGGGTGATCGACGTCGTCGTCGCCGACGAGGCCGAGGCGACGGCCACCGCCAAGCGCTACCTGTCGTACTTCCAGGGTTCGACCGACGACTGGGAGGCCGCCGATCAGCGCCTGCTCCGTCGAGCGATCCCCGAGAACCGCCTCCGGACCTACGAGATCCGCTCGGTGATCGACACCCTGGCCGACACCGGATCGGTCCTCGAGCTGCGGCCCGACTTCGGGCACACGATGGTGACGGCCCTGGTTCGGATCGAGGGTCGTCCGATGGGGTTGGTGGCCAACGACCCCCACCACCTGGGCGGGGCCATCGACTCCGACGGGGCCGACAAGGCGGCCCGCTTCCTCCAGGTGTGTGACGCCTTCGACCTGCCGGTCCTGTTCCTCTGCGACACCCCGGGGATCATGGTCGGTCCCGACGTCGAGCGGACGGCGCTTGTCCGCCACGCCAACCGGATGTTCCTCATCGGAGCCAACCTCGAGGTCCCGACCTTCACCGTCGTGGTCCGCAAGTCGTACGGGCTGGGCGGGATCGCCATGGCCGGCGGCTCCTACAAGGTGCCGATGTGCACCGTCGCCTGGCCGACCGCCGAGTTCGGACCGATGGGGCTGGAGGGGTCGGTCAAGCTGGGATTCCGGGCCGAGCTGGCCGCCATCGACGACCCCGACGAGCGCCAGGCCCGCTACGACGAGTTGGTCGCCAAGGAGTACGCCCGAGGCAAGGGCCTGAACCAGGCCACCGGCTTCGCCTTCGACGACACGATCGATCCCGCCGACACCCGGTTCTGGCTCACGAACCTCCTGGCTGCGATGCGGCCCCCGCCGCCCCGGGCCCACAAGAAGCGCCCGGCCATCGACGGCTGGTAACCGACGCTCGACGGTCCGGGGCCCGATCGGGCGGCCGTTCCGGTCGAGCGCACAGCCGAGTGGGGGAGCCGACGGGGCGGTGTCGGGGGGCACTGGTAGGTTGCGGCGGTGACCCGTCGACTCTGGCTCCTGCTGATCCCGGTCCTCGTCCTCGTAGCGGTGTACATCGGCACGACGGGCCCCGGCGACGAGTCCGACGGTGCCGGCTCCGACGGCGAGGAGATCAGCGAGGAGACGGCCGCCCAGCCGGCGATCACCGATGGCCGGCCCGAGCCGGACCCGACCCCCATCCCGGTCAGCGACGACGTCCGGGTCGGGACCCTCGACAACGGCCTCACCTACTACGTCCGATCCAACCAGTCGCCCGGCGGCAGCCTGTCGCTCCGGCTGGTGGTCAACGCCGGCTCCCTCCAGCAGGAGGCCCCCGAGTCGGGGTATGCCCACTTCCTGGAGCACATGCTCTTCAACGGAACCGAGAACTTCCCCGGCAACGAGCTGACCGACGCGTTGGCCGGCCTCGGGATCCAGTTCGGCCCCGATGTCAACGCCTACACGAGCTTCGACGAGACGGTCTACGAGCTCGACCTGGTGACCGTCGACGACGCGGCCATCGAGACCGGGTTCGACGTCCTGGCCGACTGGGCGGCCCGGGCCACGATCGCCCAGGACGCCACCGAGGCCGAGCGGGGCGTGGTCCGGGAGGAGATCCGGCTCCGGGACGAGGGCCCCGACGGGTTCGCCACCGCCGCCTTCCTGGCCGCCTATCTGACCGGAAGCCCCTACGAGGACCGCGAACCCGGCGGGTCGGCCGAGGAGATCGTCGTCACCGACGCCGAGGACCTCCGCGCGTTCTACGACCGCTGGTACCGGCCGGAGCTGATGGCCGTCGTCGCCGTCGGCGACCTGCCCCTCGACCGGATGGAGGACGAGATCCGGGATCGGTTCTCGGAGCTGTTCGACGATCCGGTCGGCCGGGGCGACGGAGCGGAGCGGATCGAGGTCGTCGCCGAGCCCATCGCCGAGCCCCACACCGACGTCGTCGCCCACCCCGAGCTGGCCCGCTCGTTCGGGTCGATCGACTACTCGCTCACCACGTGGGGCCAGGCCACCGTCGGCGGGGAGCGGCTGACCCTCATCCAGGATCTGTTCGCCCGGATGATCGGGAACCGGCTGGCCGACGCCGCCGGCCGGGGCGAGATCGACCTCGGCGAGCCGTTCGTGCTCCGGTTCGACCAGACCCGGGCCCACTCGTTCCTCGGGTTCAACTATGAGGCCGACGACCTCCTCGTCGGCACCGAGTACATCCTCACCGAGATGGACGCCCTGGAGCGGGACGGGTTCACCGCCGACGACCTGGCCCGGGCGGTCGCCGAGTTCCAGGTGGCGGTCGATCAGCTGCTGGCCACCGAGGCGACCACCCAGGATCGGGAGTACGCCGACGCCTACGTGGCCCACTACCTGGACGGCGACCAGATCTCCGGGGTGGCCGAGACCCACGCCCGGCTGTCCACCGTCCTGTCCTCGATCGCCCTCGACGAGGTCAACGACCTGTTCCGGTGGGAGATGGCCCAGGCCGCACCGATCGTGATCATGGTCGGGCCCGACGAGGCCCTGCTCCCCACCGTCGAGCAGCTCGACGATGCGATCGTCCGAGCCGAGGCCGGGGCGGGGCCGAGCCCCGAACAGACGGCGACCGAGACGGTCGAGGAGCTGATGACCCGCCCGGAGCCGGTCGCCCCGGTCGAGACCGGGACCGTGTCGGAGCCGGTCGCCACCGAGTGGGTGTTCGCCAACGGCGTCACCGTCCGCTTCGTCGACTCCGCCATCGCCGCCGGTCAGGTCGACGTGGTCGCCATCGCCGAGGGCGGCTGGAGCGCCCTCGACCTCGAGGCTGGGGAGCTGGCCCCCTACGCCGTGGCCGCCGTGGCCGACAGCGGGCTTGGCGACTTCGATCGGGTCGACGTCCGCCGGTTCCTGGCCGGCACCACGGTGCGGCTGTCGCCCTTCGTCGATGAGACGACCGAGGGGTTCGTCGGGGGCGCCGGGTCCGATGACCTGGAGGTGCTGTTCCAGCAGCTCCACCTGGCGGTCACCGCACCCCGGATCGATCCGCTGGCCCTCGAGGAGGTGGTCGGCGATGCCGACGACGGCCGTCGATCCGTGGCCGCCGATCCCGGCGCGGCGGCGTTCGAGGCGCTCAACGAGATCCGGTTCGGGGACGACGTCAGGTTCAGCCTGCTCCCGCCCGACGATCTCGAGGCCCTGAGCCCCGACCAGGCGCTGGCGATCTACACCGAGCGGCTCGGCTCGGTCGACGACCTGGTGGTGATCGTCGTCGGCGACATCGATGAGGCGACCGTGGCCGACCTGGCGGCCGCCTACCTCGGCACGCTGCCGGGCGGCGACCCCGACACCTGGACCGACGTCCGGCCCGAGCCCCTCGACGAGGTCGTCCGCCGCGACGTGGTGGCCGGCACCGGCGACGCCGCCGGGACCGTCATCGTGCTCTACCCGTCGGCGCCGGCCATCGACGCCCCCGTCCGCATCCGACTCCGACTGCTGGAGCTGATCCTCAACGAGCGGCTGCTGGCCACCGTCCGGGAAGAACTCGGGGTCAGCTACAGCCCGGCCTCGTTCGTCGACGCCCGGGTCGACCCGGCCGACCTCGTCGAGGTCTATCTCTTCGCCAACGTCGACCCCACCCGGGTCGACGAGGTGGTCGACGTCTTCACCACCCTCGCCGACGACCTCGCCACGAACGGCGTGACCGTCGAGGAGCTGGACCGAGCCCGGTCGATCCTCCAGGACGACTTCGACCTGGTGGGCAACAACGACTACATCGAGATGCTGCTGACCGCCGAGGGCGAGGACGTGCTGACCGCCGAGCGGCGAGCCGAGCTGCTCGCTGCGGTCACCGCGACCGACCTCGACGCGCTGGCCGCCCAGGTCCTACCGTCGGACGCCGCCGCCGTCGTGGTCACGACCCCCGGCTGATCGCCCCAGGGCCGGGAGCGGTGCCGGCGACCGGGTCGCTCAGGGGAGGCGGTGGGCGTGGTCGGCCTTGATCGCCGCCAGCCGCCGCTCGACGGCCGGCAGGAACTCCTCGGGGTGGGTGAGGATCCAGAACCGCTCGTTTTGGACGGCGTCGAGCACGAGATCGCCGACCTCGGCCGGGTCCATACCCTTGGCCAACTCGGCGGCCAGGTTGTCCCAGAACCGCTCGTCGAGATCGCCCCGCTCGTGCTCGGAGAGGTGGGCCGGCCGGTTGCGTTCGCTGGCGGTGACGTCGGTGTCGATCGGTCCGGGGCACAGCACGCTGGCTCGGACCGCCGACTTGGCCAGCTTCAGCTCGATACGGACGGTGTCCATCAGGCCGACGACGCCGTGCTTGGCCACGTGATACGCCCCCAGCACCGGGCCCGACACCAGGCCGGCCATCGACGACGTGGCGGTGATGTGCCCCTCGCCCTGTTCCTTCAGGAGGGGGAGGAAGGTCCGGATCCCGTAGATCACACCCCACAGGTCGACGTCGAGCGTCCACCTCCAGTCGTCGAGCGACATCTCATCGACGGCGCCGGGAAGCCCGATCCCGGCGTTGTTGGCCACGACGTGGACCGCCCCGAAGGCGTCGAGCGCTGCGGCGGCCAGGGCCTGGATCTGGGCCTCGTCGGTCACGTCGGTCGGGACCCCGATCGCCCGGTGGCCATCCGCCGTCAGCCCGGCCACCGCCCCGTCGAGGCGGTCCCGCTCGATGTCGGCCAGCACCACCGACATCCCGGCCGAGGCGAACGATCGGGCCATGCCCAAACCGATGCCACTGGCGGCCCCGGTCACCACCGCCGTCTTGCCGTCAACGTCGTACATCGTTCGTCCTCCCCGGAGGGTCGCGCCCTGGACCGGCGATCGTAGGTCGGGGCGCCCGAGCGAGGCGAGCCCACCCCGGGGTGGCGGCCGTCGTCAACGGGAGGCTGCCGTCAGCGGGAGGCTGCCGTCAGCGGGAGGCCGCCGTCCACCGGCTCGGGTCGCGGCCGACCCAGGCCACCAGGCGCTCGATGGGCGGGGCATCGTCGGGCAGCGGCACCACCGGGTCGAACGGTGCGCCCGGTCCCCGCTCGTCGGCCGGCAACCCCATCCGCATCGGGGCCAGCGCCGCGGCGGCCACCGGTGCCAGGTCGGGCGCGGCCCAGTCGACGGTGGCGTCGATCGACACCGCCAGGTCCCAGCTGTGGACCAGCAGCTCGGCGGCGTAGATCCCGGCCGCCGCAGCCCCCGGGAGCTCGGCCCAGGGAAGGGCCAGCATCGTCGTCAGGATCTCGTCGGACGCCCAGGCGGACCGGATCCGGTCGGCCTCGGACCGCCAGGCCCCCGCCCAGCCGTCGGCCGCCACGTCGTCCACCTCGAGCGAGACTGCGTTCCCGTCCTCGCCCCGCCCCAGGGCCGAGATCCGCCGGCCGACGCCGACCAGGTGGCCGGCCAGATCGGCGACGTCGTACTCGGCGCACGGGGTCGGCCGGTCGAGGTCGGCCACGTCGAGCTGGTCGATGGCGACCGTCACCGCGTCGAGCGCTCGGAAAAGGCCGAGCCGGGGGTCGGCCTCGGGGTCGAGCGGGGCGGTCGGGTGGTTGCTGTCGTTGGTCATGGTCCCCATCGTGAGGGGTGAACGTGGCCATGAAGTGGCCACTTTTGTCACGTAGTGTCGACGGGGTGCGCGCCGACCGGTTGATCGCCACCCTGCTGCTCCTCCAAGCCCGGACCCGGGTCACGGCGCGGGAAGTGGCCGAGGAGCTCGAGGTCTCGGTCCGAACCGCTCGCCGTGATCTCGAAGCGCTGGCCATGGCCGGGGTTCCCGTCTACTCCCAGGCCGGACGGGGCGGTGGCTGGTCGCTGATCGGTGGGGCCCGGACCGATCTCAGCGGGCTGTCGGCTCCCGAGGCCCGAGCCCTGTTCCTCGTAGCCGGCCCGGCCGCCGCCACGACCCCGGAGCTGGCGGCGGCGCTCCGCAAGCTGACCCAGGCCCTGCCCGAGCCGTTCCGGCGGGAGGCGGCGACGTCGGCCAGGGCGGTCGTGATCGATCCGGCCCGATGGGGGCGGATCGGTCGGCCGGAGCGTCCCGGCATGCTCGAACCCCTGCAATCGGCGCTGCTGGCCGGCGAGCAGGTCACGTTGGGCTATCGGACGCCGGGCAAGGGGCTCAGCACCCGCCGGGTCGATCCCTACGGCCTGGTTTCCAAGGCCTCGGTCTGGTACCTGATCGGCGGCACGGACCGCGGCCAGCGGACCTTTCGGGTCGATCGGGTGACCGCCGTCGAGCCGGCCGGCATCCCGTCCCACCGCCCGGCGGACTTCGATCTCGACGGGGCGTGGGAGGCGATCCAGGCGTCGTTCGTCGACGTCCTCGCCACGGTCACGGTGCGAGCCGAAGCCGAACGGTGGACCCTGCCCATCCTCCGCCAGCTCCCTCGGACCTGGATCGGCATCGGCTTCGTCGAACGGGACGCGACACCACCGGCCGCCGACGATCGCACCGACTCCCGAACCGACCGGGACCGAGACCGGGACCGGGACCGGGACCGGGTGTCGGTCGAGCTGGCGGGGTCGTCGCTCGAAGGTCTGGTGGCCATGATCGCCGGGTTCGGTGACGCGGTCCGGGTCACCGAACCTCCCGAGGCCAAGGCCCGCCTGGCCACGATCGGGAGCCAGCTCACCGGCCTCTACGGCTCGGTCGGGGGCTGAGCGAGCCGTCGGACCTCGACCAGGGTGTCGTGGAAGGCGGCCGAGCCGATGTCGTCGGGCGGTGGGGTGGGGTTGGTCAAGACGTTGACCGATCGGCCGTCTCCGTGGCGGTGCCACCATCCGAACGGAAGGGCCACCACGCCGGGCAGGACCTCGTCGGTGACGTCGGCCTCGGTCGTCAGCGCCCCCCGCTGGTTGGCCACTTCGACCCGGTCGCCGGAGGCGATCGAGCGCGAGGCGGCGTCGTCGGGGTGGATCTGGAGCCGGGGTTTGCCCTCGGTCGGGAGGTGCTCGTCGAACCCCCCGTAGTTGGCGTTGAGGAACTTCAGGTGTTGTTTGCGGGACAGCAGGGCGAGTGGGAACCGAGGGTCGGCACCGCTCGCATCGGGGGACTCGGTGCCCGGTCGGTAGGTGAGAGGGCCAAGGCGGAGGCGGCCGTCGTCGGTGTCGGGCCGGCGGTCGACGTTGGGACGGTGGCCGGGAGCGACGGCCAGGCGCTGCCAGGTCTGGTCGCCGAGGCTCTCGACGGTGATGCCGTCGAGCCAGGGGTGGTCGGAGTCGAGGAGCTGGGCGATCAGGGTCTCGTCGTCGTCGGCGAGGCCCGGTTCGGCGTCGGTCAGGTCGAGGTGGGTGGCGAGCCGGCGGAAGATCTCGGTGTTGGGGAGCGCCTCGCCGACCGGGGCGATCGCCGGGCGGTTGAGGCTGAGATAGAGGTGGCCCCACGCGATGCCCAGGTCGAGGTGCTCGAGCTGGGTGGTGGCCGGCAGTACCACGTCGGCATAGCGGGCGGTGTCGGTCATGAATTGCTCGATCACCACGGTGAACAGGTCGGGGCGGGCCAGGCCGGCCATCACCGCACCCTGGTCGGGGCAGATCACCGCAGGGTTCGAGTTGTGCACGATCAGCGCCTCGACCGGAGGATCGAGGGTGTCGTCGGTCAGGACCGAGCCGAGCCGGGCCATGTTGAACCGGCGGGGCGCCGGGCGGGGTGGCGGATAGGCCAATGCCGTCTCGAAGTAGACCTGGGTCGAGCGGGCCAGGCCACCGCCCCGATCCCGCCAGGCCCCGGTGACCGCCGGGAGGAGGGCCACCGCCCGCATGATGTCGCGGCCGTGCTCCCGGTGTTCGGGACCGACCAGGACCCGGATGGCGGCGGGGCGCTCGGTGGCCAGCGCGACCGCCAGGGCCTCGATGCGGTCGGGGGCGATGCCGGTGATCGTCGCCGCCTCGGCCAGCCTGAGGGCGGCGGCCGAGGCCCGGAGCTCATCCCACCCGGTCGTCGCGTCGGCGATCCACCCAGGGTCGACGAGGCCCTCCCGGTCGAGGACTCCGACGATGGCGAGCACGAGGGCCACATCGGTCCCCGGTCGGAGTTGGAGGTGCTCATCGGCCCGGGCGGCCGTCGAGGTCCGGATCGGGTCGATCACGATCAGGCGGCCGCCGTTGTGTCGGGCCTCGTCGAGCACCGGCCACAGGTGGCGGTTCGTCAGGTAGGTGTTGGTTCCCCAGGCGACGATCGTGCGGGCGTGGGCCAGGTCTTCGGGGTCGATGCCGAACGGGAGGCCGGCGACGTCGGCCGCTCCGAGCCAGGCGGTCACCCCGCACAGGTCCCGGCCGATGTCGCTCGCTCCGACGGCGGCGAAGAACCGGTCGGCCATGATGCCCTTCTGGATCACCCCCTGGGTCCCATCGAAGGAGTAGGGGAGGATCGCCGCGCCCCGGCCGGCGTCGATCAACGGCCGGAGCCGGTCGGTGATGGCGCCGAGGGCGGTGTCCCAGGTGGTCGGCTCGAAGGTCGTGGACCCCTTGGGGCCGGTCCGCATCAACGGGGTGGTGATCCGATCGGGGTGATACACCCGATCGAGGAAGCGGTTGACCTTGGGGCACAGCTGGCCCCGGGTCGTGGGGTGGTCCCGATTGCCCCGGAGGCGGACCGCCCGCCCATCGACCACCGTCACGTCCCACACGCAGGTGTCGGGGCAGTCGTGGTGACAGGAGCCGCTGATCGTCGTCATAGGTCGGCCAGTGTGGCCTCGGGCGAGGCGTGATCGCCCTGTCGTCGGTATTGACAAACGATTTTTTCAATTGCATCGTGAACGGCATGGTGGAGCTGGAAGTGATCGACGAGCCCGACCGGGCCGCCGCCCTGCTCGACCCGTTCCGGGCTCGGCTCCTGTCGGTGCTGGTCGAGCCGGGATCGGCGACGACGGTGGCGACGACGGTCGGCGAGTCCCGCCAGAAGGTCAACTACCACCTCCGGATCCTCGAGGGTCACGGTCTGGTCCGTCAGGTCGCCGAGCGGCCCCGGCGGGGCCTGACCGAGCGGGTCGTCGTCGCGTCGGCCCGGTCCTACGCCCTGTCGCCGGCGGTCCTCGGGGACCGGGCGGCCGATCCGGGCCGCCTCGACCGGCTCTCTGCGTCGTACCTGGTGGCGGTGGCGGGCCGCATGGTCCGGGAGGTGGCGGGGCTGGTCCGGCGGGCCGACGAGGCCGGTCGCACCGTGGCGACCCTCACGATCGACACCGAGATCCGTTTCGCCTCGGCCGCCGATCGGGCCGCCTTCACCGGTGAGTTGGCCGACACCGTGGCGTCGATGACCCGCCGCTACCACCATCCGACGGCCTCCGGTGGTCGCTGGCACCGGCTCGTCGTCGCCGCCCACCCACTCCTCGAATCGCCTCGGTCCGCCCCCCGGGCCGACCGAGGCGACCACCCCCACCCAACCGACCCGCCTACCCAGGAGGAACCCTCATGACCAGCCCCCAGCCCGCCGACGGTGAGCGGACCATCGACCTCACCGTCGAGGTACCCGGCACCCCCGAAGAGGTGTGGGAGGCCATCGCCACCGGCCGGGGCATCACCTCGTGGTACGTCCCGCACACCGTCGATGAGCGCCAGGGCGGCGCCATGTCGGTGTCATTCGGTCCCGGACCGGAGATGACGGTCCCCGGCCGGGTCGCGGTGTGGGAGCCTCCCAAGCGGGTCGTGTTCGACGGCGGCGAGGGTGTCGACGGGCTGGCCTTCGAATGGACGATCGAGGCCGTGGCCGGCGGAAGCTGCACCGTCCGCCTCGTCAACTGGGGCTTCGGATCGGGCGAGGATTGGGATGCCCAGTACGACGGGATGGCCGATGGCTGGCGCATGTTCCTGACCAACCTCCGCCTCCACCGAGAGCACTTCGCCGGTCGGTCGGCGACCCCGATGCTGCCGACCGCGCCGTGGCCCGGCGATCGGGATCGGGCCTGGCCGCAGCTGACCGCGGCCCTCGGCATCCCGGCTGCGCCGTCGGTCGGCGACCGTATCGAGGTGGCGGCCGACGGGGCGCCGGAGCTGGCCGGCACCGTCGTCGAGACCGAGGACTGGCGGATGGCGATGGTCGTCGATCGGCCCGCTCCGGGGACGGCGTTCGTGAGCGCCGAGGGGCGGGGTGAGACCGCCGAGGTGTCGGTCTGGGCCTACCTGTACGGACCGGAGGCTGCCGCCATCGCCGAGCGGGACGATCCGATCTGGCGTCGATGGCTGGCCGACGCCGCCCAGGGAACCTCGGGATCCTGAGGCTGGGTCGCGGGGCACGTGCTCGCCCCCGAGGCTCACCCCCGGAGGAAGAGGAGGGCGGCCCGGACCGGGATCTCCCGGCCCTGGTAGAGGAACGTCACCTCGCCGCTCTTCAGCAGCCGCTTCCGCTCCTCCCGCTCGAGCGCCGACCACTGGGCCGGGGTGATGAAGTTGAAGCCGCCGAGCTTTCGGAGGGCGATCTGGTCGACCGGGTGGGGCTGGTCGGGGTCGGGTCCCGGGGCCGGCGCCGGCCGGCTCCCGCCCGGGAGGTAGGCGTCGAGGTGGCCCGGTTGCTCGGGGTCAGTCGAGGAGTTCGGCGAGGTCATCGTCGCTCAGCTGCTGAGGATGGGTGGCCGGACCGGGCCGGAGGTCATCGCCCTCCAGCTCCACCCCCCGGCGCTCCCGCTGGGGGGACACCCGGAGCCCGACCGTCCATCGGATGAGGGAGAACACGGCGAACGAGGTGGCGACGACCCACACCAGGTTCACGCCGACGCCGACGAGCTGGATGGCGAGCTGCTCCCCGTTCGATCGGCCGAGCTCGCTGGCCGGGGCGAAGATGGCGAGGGCGACCGTCCCCCAGGCACCGGCGAACCCGTGGGCCGGGACGACGCCGAGGGCATCGTCGATCTTCAGGCTGAGGAGCGCCTCGTACCCGACGTCATAGATGACACCGGCCACCAGGCCGATCACCAACGCCCCGAGCGGGCCGACCACGTCGGCCCCGGGGGTGATGGCCACCAGCCCCGACAGGGCTCCGCCGATCATCTTGCCCATCATGTCGAGCCGGTCCTGGACCAGGTAGGCGTAGAGCGCGGCCCCGATCAGGGCCCCGACGCCCGACAGGTTGGTCACGAGGATGATCCGGGGGACGTCGTCGGTGAGGGCCAGCGATGATCCGCCGTTGAATCCGAACCACCCGAACCAGAGGATGAGCGTGCCCAGGGTGGCGAGCGGAATGCTCGACGATCGGAACACGGCGATCGTCCCGTTGGGGCGGAACCGACCGATCCGGGGACCGACCATGGCCACGCCGACCAGGGCCGCCCAGGCCCCGGTGGTGTGGACCACCGTGCCGCCGGCGAAGTCCCGGAACCCGAGCTCGGCCAGCCAGCCCTCCTGGCCGTCGAGGAGCAGGCCCGACCACACCCAGCGGCCGTACACCGGGTAGATGACGAGGCCGACGACGGCCGAGAACAGCACGTAGGCCAGGAACGAGGTCCGCTCGACGAGCGAGCCGGAGATGAGGGTGATGGCGGTCCCGGCGAAGGCCAGCTGGAACAGGAAGAACGTCGGTCCCGAGACGGCGCCTCCGACCTCGAACAACCCGTCGAGGGCCCAGAACTCGGTCCCGATGACCTGACCGGGGCCGAACATGATGGCGAACCCGACGAAGAAGAACGCCATGCTGCCGACCGTCCAGTCGATCAGGTTCTTCATCGCCACCGCCCCGGCGTGCTCCCGGCGGGCCAGGCCGACCTCGAACATCAGGAAGCCGGCCTGCATGAAGAACACCAGGGCGGCGCACAGCAGCACCCAGAGCTCGTCGATCGGTTGGCCGGGATTGGTCACGGGGAGGGAATCCCCAGACCTGGGCACCGCGAACGCCGCCACGACCACCACGACCGCCACCACGACCAGGGTCGTGGCACGGCGCAGGAGTCGGGAGCGGCGAGCGATGTCAACCGCTGCGCTCATTGACCTACCCGTTCCTCGTTCGGTCGCCGGACCTTCCGCTGGCCCTGGCGGTTCAAATTTGAAAAGGTATACAGCTGGTGGCTGGTTCGCCACTCAGCAATCCACCCCCCCCAACGAGTCGACAGCGAGAGGAGCGTCGGTGACCTACACCGAGCGGAACGGGTTCGAGATCGTGCGGCAGGGCTATGACCCTGACGAAGTCGAGCAGTTCCTGACCAGTCAGGCCGATGCCTGGCGGCGTGCGCTCGACGACGCCCAGAGTCGGATCGCCCAGCTGGAGGCCGAGGTCCACCGGATGGCTCCCTTCGAGGCCGACGCGGCCAACCTCGAGCACGAGCGGGCCGAGTTGGGCCGGCGGGCCGAGGCGGCTGCGGCGGCCCAGGCCCAACGGCTGGCCGAGCTGAAGGACGACGTCGACCGGACCCAGCGAGAGGCGGCGGCCGACGCCGAGCACCAGGTGGCCGAGGCTCGGACCCGGGCCGCGACCATCGTCGACGAGGCCCGACGGTCGGCCGAGTCCGAGTCCGAGGCGATCCGCCGCCGGGCCGAGGAGGAGCACCAGCAGCTCGAGGCCCGGCATCAGCAGCGGCGGGCGGAGCTCGACCGGAGCCACGCCGAGACCGTCGACCGGTACGACAAGATCGAGACCGCCCTCCGAGCCAAGGTCGAGGAACTGGACTCGATGCGGATGGCCCTGGTCACCGGTCTCGAGGCGATCGCCACCGGCGGACTGGCCGGCATGGGCGAGGTGGCCGACCTGATGGTGGCGGCCGGCCTCGACCGGCCGGCCGAGCCGGCATCGGTCGACACCGACGAGACGCCGGCGATCGTGGTCAACGGCTCGGGTGAGCCTCGGGCTTCCGAGGACGGTCAGCCCGACGTGTCCGACCTCGGGCCAGAGGCCCAGGCGCAGCCCTAGGGCCGGAACCCGATGTCTCGGGCGCCGTCCCGGGCCTGCCGCTCGACCGTCCGACGGGCGGTCGGGGCCCATTCGCAGATCAGGGACCGGGTGTCGCGGGGATCGATCATCTCCTCCATCTCGAAGCGGGACAGGGGGCCGAGCGGCCCCCGGACGCTCTCGATCCGGGCCTCCAGCTCGGCTCGGAACGCCACCGGGTCGGCCGCCTCGGCCAGCTGCCGCTTGTAGGCGGCCTCGATCCCGCCCTCGGGTGGGATGCCCCCGACGTCGGCCGCCGGCCATGCCACCCTGACCGTCGGCTCCCGGCGGGGGGTGGCGTAGTTGTTGCCGGCCACGCCGAAGCTCCGGCGGAGCAGGACGGTGAAGATCGGGATCCGGGTCTGGGCGAAGGCGACCATCCACTCGCCGCCCTTGCGGATCGTGCTCCGTACCTCGTGCTCGATCCCGACCGCGAAGCCGGGGTTGTCGCAGAGGTTCAGGACGGGCAGGTGGAACAGATCGCACAGGTCGAGATGGCGGGTGAGCTTGTCGCACCCGTCGGCGGTGAGGGCGCCGCCGTTGGCGTGGCGGCTGTCGGAGGCGATGACCCCCATCGGGTGGCCGTTGAACCGGACGAACCCGGTGACCTGGTCCGAGCCCCACAGGGGGCCGATCTCGAAGA
The DNA here is from genome assembly GCA_965262175.1 of Acidimicrobiales bacterium. Taxonomy (GTDB): domain Bacteria; phylum Actinomycetota; class Acidimicrobiia; order Acidimicrobiales; family SZUA-35; genus CADEDH01. The sequence continues at coordinate 2,483,799 of CBDHES010000002.1, forward strand.
ACGAGCCCCGGTCGGCCAGCAGCTCGATGACCCGTCGGATGTCGAAGGTGGTGGTCCGCTTCCGGGGGATGAGGTGGAACAACTCCTCCTCCCGCCGGTCGGCCGGATCGGACGGGTCGGGGGGGAGCACCGGTGGGGCCTCGTCGACCGACGACGGGAGGTACGACAGGAAGCGGCGGGTCATGGCGACCGCCTCGGCCTCGCTGGACGCCAGGTTGTCGACCGAACCGTTGCGGCAGTGGATCCGCCAGTCGCCCAGATCCTCCTTGGTCACGTCGTACCCCATGGCGTGGCTCACCACCGGCGGGCCGGCGACGAACAACTGGGAGATGTCGCGGACCATGACCGAGAAGTGGCCGAGCACCGCCTTGGCCGCCCCGATACCGACGACCGAGCCCAACAGCACGTTGACCACCGGCACGGTGGCCAACTGGCGGGCGTACTCGGTGCTGCCGAGGTGGCCGGGGAGCATCGACCCCCCGCCACCGGCGACCCGGGGTCGACCAGGGGTGATCGCCCCCGACGACTCCTTGGCTGCGCTCTCCCCTTCCCGGCGCTGCTCGGGCACCATCGCCGCCACGCTGCCCCCACCCGACGAGCCGTCGAGCAGGCGGATCGAGGGGATGCCGAGCTCCAGCGACAGCTTGTCGAGGTGGAAGCTCTTGGCCCCGATCGCCCCGTCGGCGTGGCCGCCCCGAGAGGTGAAGTCGTCGGCGCACACGATGACCGGGCGGCGGTCGATCGTCCCCGATCCGCCCACGTGGTTGGCGGGGGTGAACGCGGCGATCGCCCCCTCATCGTCGTACGAGGCGAACCCGGCGACGCTCCCCACCTCCCGGAACGAGCCGTCGTCGAGCAGGAGGGCGATCCGCTCCCGGCAATGGAGCTTCCCCCGATTGCGCTGTCGGACGACGCCGGGCTCGGTCGAGGACGGGGCGAGCCGCTCGTCGGCCAGCCGCTGCAACGTCCGGATCTCGGCCAGGGTCGGCCCCCATCCACCGCCCGACGGGTCGGCGTCACCGGCCCCGTCGACCGCGCCGTCGGTGGTCGGGGTGAGGACGGCGACCACCGCTCCGGCCTCGACGGTGCTGCCGGGCGCCAGGGATGCCAGGGCGGCCACGGTGCCGGCGCAGGGGGCGGTCACCTCGGTCTCCATCTTCATGGCGCTGACGACGAGCAGGGTGTCGCCGATCGCCACCGGGTCGCCCTCGGCGACCCGGACCTCGACCACGGTCGCCCCCATCGGGCACTCGATGCCCCGTTGACCGTCGCCGACCGGCAGCCCGACCGGCGATGCGCCCGATGAGGTTCCCGGCCCCGGGAGGGGGGCGGCGCCCGGCCCCAGGTCCGGGGCGGGGAGGGCGCCGGCGCGAGCCGGGCCGAACAGCTCGACCATCGGGTGGGCACGGGCGACGGCGGGCGCCGTGAGCTCGGGGGCCTCGGCCAACAGGGTGGTGCGGGCGTCGCCGGCGACGACCGCCGGGTGGTCGAGGATGGCCGCCAGCTGCCCCAGGTTGGTCGGCACGCCGGTGAGGTGGAACTCGCCCAGCGCCCGCCGGGCCTGGGCCACGCACGCCGCATGGCCGGCGGTGGCGCTCGTCGTGGTGATGACCTTGGCCAGCAGCGGATCGAACTCGGTCGGCGGGGTGTACCCGGCGTAGCCGGCTCCGTCGACCCGGATCCCGGCTCCCGATGGCTCCCGGTACTCGCCGATGGTCCCCGGACCCTGGACCACCACCCGAGCCTGGATGGCGTGCCCCCGGGGCCGGCCGATCGCCTCCTGGGAGCCGAGTCCGAGCTCGGCCAGGGTGGCACCGCCGGCCAGGTGGAGCTGGGCCTCGATGAGGTCGATGCCGGTCACCTGCTCGGTGATCGTGTGCTCGACCTGGATCCGGGGGTTGCACTCGATGAAGTAGTGGACCCCCCGCTCCGGGTCGACGAGGAACTCGACGGTCCCCGCGCTCCGGTAGCCGGTCCCCGCCACCAGCCGGACGGCGTCATCGAGGATCCGCTGCCGGAGCCCGTCGTCGAGGTTGGGGGCCGGGGCGATCTCGATGACCTTCTGGTTTCGGAGCTGGATCGAGCAGTCCCGCTCCCCGAGCTGGACCACGGCCCCGGTGTGGTCGGCCAGGATCTGGACCTCGATGTGGCGTGGTCGGTCGATCAGCTTCTCGCAGAAGATCGACCCGTCACCGAACGCCGCCGCTGCCTCCCGCTGGCACTGCTCGAACGCGGCGGCCAGATCGGCTGGGTCGTCGACCCGGCGCATCCCGCGGCCTCCGCCCCCGGCCGCAGCCTTGAGCATCACCGGGTAGCCGATGGCGGCCGCCGCGGCCTCGGCGCCGGCGGCCGTGGTCAGGGCGCCGTCGGTCCCCGGCACGGTCGGCACGCCGACGGTGGCCGCCCTGGCACGGGCCGAGACCTTGTCGCCGAGGAGGCGGAGGGCGGCCGGCCCGGGTCCGATGAAGGTCACCCCGGCGGCATTGCATGCCTCGGCCAGCGCCGGGCTCTCCGACAGGAACCCGTACCCGGGGTGGAGGGCGTCGCAGCCGCTGTCGACCGCCGCCCCGACCACCGCCGCCACGTCGAGGTAGGCGGCCACCCCGCCCGAACCGTTGGCCGACGTGCTGGTGAGCTCCCGGCTCTCGGTGGCGACCCGGGTGTGGAGCGACCGGGCATCGGCCGGCGCATGGATCGCCACCGACTCGACGCCGACGACCGACGTCGCTCGGGCGATGCGGATGGCGATCTCGCCCCGGTTGGCGATCAGCACACGGTTGGGCAGTCCCACGGTCCCTCCTCGGGTCTCGACCAGCCGAGATTGAGCGATCCCGACGACCGCTGTCCAGTTGCGGGCGCTCGGGTCAGGTCCCGTCGTCGATGATGGTGGCGAGGCCCTCGACGACCTCGACGGTGGGATGGGCCGCCACCGTCTCGGGCGGCACGAGCAGCTTCCGGTCCCGGCCCCCGCCACCGAGGATGATCCGGGGCACGTCCATGATGCGGCTGTCGACCCACAGCGGTAGGTCGGTCGACGTGCCGAAGGGGCCGACACCGCCGATCTCCATCCCGGTCAGGTCGCGAGTCTGCTCGGCCGAGGCGAACGACGCCTTCCGGGCCCCGAAGCGCTTCCGGACGACCCGGTTCACGTCGAGACGACAGGTCGCCAGCACGAGGCACATCGCGTAGCCGGGAGGATCGGTCTTGCCGATGACGACGATGGCGTTGGCCGACTGGTCGAGCCCGAAGCCGTACGTGGCGCAGAACTCGGCGGTATCGGCCAGGGTGGGGTCGCACGGCACGATCTCGTAGGCCGCACCCAGCCGGTCGAGCTGCTCGAGGACGGGATCGCTCATCGGGCGGACGGTAGCCGATGGCCGCCGGGACCCACCCCGGCGGGCGAGCCGGCCGTCGCTGCGGTTGGCTACCCTCCGGGTCATGGGGCGCGAGCGGGACGGAGCGGATGATGGCTGAGGAGGCACACCTCACCATCGAGGGCCTCGAGCGGTTCACCGAGATCGGGTCGGGCGGCTTCGCCACCGTCTACGCCGCATGGGACGTCGGGTTCCAACGATGGGTGGCCGTCAAGCTGCTCCACCACCTCGACGACGACGGCCGTCGCCGCTTCGATCGGGAGCGGAGCCTGATGGGCCAGTTCGACGACGCGATCAACATCGTGACCCCCTACCGGTTCGGGACCACCGCCACCGGCGCCCCCTACCTCGTCATGGAGTACCTCCGGGGCGGTTCGCTCCAGGATCGCATCGACACCCATGGGCCGGTGCCGGTGGCCGACGCCATCGCCTCGATCATCCCGGTCGCCCGAGCCCTGGAACGGGCCCACCGGGCCGGCGTGCTCCATCGCGACATCAAGCCGGCCAACATCCTGCTCACCACCGACGGTGTCCCCAAGCTGACCGACTTCGGGATCGCCACCATCCGGGAGGCGACGGCGACCCAGGTCGCCTACACGCTGAACCACACCCCGCCCGAGACCTTCACCTCGGGCCAGGACGGTCGCGATGAGCGATCCGATCTGTACTCCCTCGCGTCGACGCTCTTCGCCCTCGTGTCCGGGCGCTCGCCGTACGGGATCGAGGGGCCCGACTCGCCGTTCGCCCACATGCAGCGGATCGGGACCCATCCCATCCCCTCGACCGGAACCGGCAACGCCGCCCTCGATGCGTTCATGCAGCGGGCACTGGCCAAGGACCCGGCGAACCGGTTCCCCGATGCCCTCCAGATGATCGCCGCCCTCGAGGCGATCGCCCCGACACCGACCTCCACCCCGACCCCGACCCCGGCTGCGACCCCGACCCCGGCCCCGTCCTCGACCCCTGCCCCGGCCGCGACCCCGACCCCGGTCTCGTCGGGGAGCGATCCGTCCACGCCGCCGGCGTGGTCGCCGGCCGCGGCCACGGTGGCCACCAATCCGGGATCGGGCGATCCGGGCGCTGGCAGCGCTGCACCGCCGGTCGGCCATGACGCGGCGGTCGACGCTGCGGCCGCACCACGGCCGCCAGGCCGTCGCCTGTCCCGCATCGTGGTCGCCATCGGGGCCGTGGCGGCGCTGGCCATCGGCGGGATCGCCTACCTGCTGGTGACCGGAGGCGACGACCCCGACGACGGGATCACAGCGGGGACGACCGAGCCGGTCGAGTCGACCTCATCGACCGAGCCGACACCGACCTCCGCCTCGACATCGACCCCGACCACCGCCGAGACGGTGACCACCACCTCGATCGAGCCCGTCGCCTTCTCGGGGCACACCGACGTGGTGTGGACCGTTGCCGGCCTCGCCGACGGGCGGATCGCCTCCGGCGGTCCCGACAAGACCATCCAGATCTGGGACCCGGCCGACCCCGAGACCGTGGAGGCCACCTTCACCGGCCACGCCGACAACGTGGTGACGGTGATCGAGCTGTCCGACGGTCGGCTGGCGTCCTCCGGTTGGGAGTCGACCGTGCTGATCTGGGACCCAGCCGATCCCGACGCCCCGCCGGCCACCTACACCGGCCATGGCCGGGGGGTCGAGGCGATGATCGAGCTGTCCGACGGTCGGATCGCCTCGGCCGCCACCGACCAGACGGTGCAGATCTGGGATCCCGACGATCCGAGCGTCACCGAGGTGACCTTCACCGGTCATGACGACTGGCTCCGGGCCGTGACCGAGCTGTCGGATGGGCGCATCGCGTCGGCCGGTGACGATGGGACCGTCCAGATCTGGGATCCGGCCGATCCCGGGGCCGCCGAGGTGATCTACAGCGGTCACACCGGGAGCGTCGAGGCGGTGGTCGAGCTGACGGATGGCCGGATCGCGTCGGCCGCCGACGACACGGTCCACCTCTGGGATCCCGCCGATCCCGACGCTGCCCCGGTCACCTACACCGGCCACCGCGACCGGATCCTCACCCTGGCGGTGCTGTCCGATGGGCGGGTCGCCTCGGCCGGTACCGATCAGACGGTGCAGGTCTGGGATCCCGACGATCCGGGTACGGCCGAGGTGACCTTCTCCGGCCATGGCGACAACGTCGTGGCCGTGGTCGAGCTGGCCGATGGGCGGCTCGCGTCGGCCAGCGACGACCGCACCGTTCAGGTCTGGGATCCCACCGGCCCCTGACCGGTCGGCGTCCGGTCGTCGATCAGGCGGTCGGGGCCGTCGAGACCGACCTGGGTGTCGGCGGCGGCCAGTGGGGGTCGGTCCGATCGAGGTCGATGTCCGGCCGATCGTCGCCGTCCCGGCTCCGGTGGGGGCCGATGGCCATCGCCGGGAGGATGACGATCGAGGCCAGCCAGCTGAGGCCGACGATGGTGGCCAGGAGCACGCCGACCACGACGTAGGGGACCAGCGAGGACAGCACGAGGGGGGCGAACCCTATGGCGATCACGATCGCGTTGCGAGTCAGAGCCCGGGCCGGCTCCTGGTAGTAGGCGGCGATGGCGGCGACCGGTGATCCGAGGCGGGCCACCAGCTGGCGGTACCGCTCGGTGAAGTGGATGGCGAAGTCGACCCCGATGCCCAACACGAGGGTCGACAGGACGGCCACCGGCATGTCGACGTCGCGCCCGATGGCGACCATCGCGCCGTAGACCACCACGATCGTCCACAGCACGGGGATCATGGCCAGGATCGCCCACCGGGGCGATCGGAACAGCCCGACCAGGAGCACGAACACGGCGACCAGGGTGGTGGCGAAGCCGACCAGCATCCCCGACACCATCTTCTGCTGCCACGTGAGGTTCAGGTAGGCCTCGCCGGCCCAAGCCAGCTCGACGGTGTCGATCGGGCGGTCGGCCAGGAACTCGTCGGCGTGGTCGACGACGTTCGACATGGCCGTGTTGTCGCCGGTCCGCAGCTGGAGCCTGATGTTGGCGACGTCACCGGCCCGGAGCGTCGGGTAGTCGCCGTCGAGGTAGGTCTGGACGGCGCCGACCTCGGGGTGGGTGCGCAGGTGATCGGCCAGGTCGCCGACGGCCGACCGGGTCTCGGCGGCGTCGAGGTCGCCGGTGGCGACCAGGCTGGCGGTGAACGTGCCGGGGAGCGCCTGGCCGAGCCGCTCGGTGGCCTGCCGGACCTCGTGATCGGCCCGGAACCATCGGACCGGGTTGTCGTTGACCGTGGCCATCGTGAGCAGGGGAGCAGCGGCCCCGGCGAGGACGGCGGCGACGGCCAGGATCGCCCAGCGACGGCGGCCGACCAACCGGCCGACGGCGGGGAGGAACGACCGGCCGGTCCCGTCGGCCCGGGCCGTGGCCCCCAGCCGGCGTTCGTCGATGAGGGCCAGCATCGCCGGGAGGAGCGTCACGGTCAGCAGCCAGGCCAGGAGGACGCCGAAGGCCACGAAGGCTCCGAACAGGCGGACCGGGGGGATCGGGACCAGCACCAGCGTGGCGAAGCCGGCAGCGGTGGTCAGCGAGGTGTAGCCGATGGGCCGGCCGAGGGCGCCGATGACGGCCAGGACGGTACCGTCGCGGTCCCGGCCCCGGTAGTCGTCGAAGAACTCGCTCAGCACGTGGACGCTGTCGAGGATGGCGATCGGCATCAGGAAGATCGGGATCATCGAGCTCATGATGTGGAGGGTGTTCCCCGACCCGACGAGCAGTCCCATCGTGATGATCACGGTCGCCATGGCCAACGCCATCGCCGGCAGGACCAGGCGGAGCCGGCGGAAGAAGGCGTAGAGCAGGGCGAAGACCAGCGCCCCGGCCAGGGGAGCGAAGACCGCCATCTGGATGAACATCTGTTGGCCGAAGGCGTCCTCGGCCAGCGGTTGGCCGGCGATCGCCACCTCCCGTCCGGCGACCGCCGGCTCGCTGGCGATCAGCGACCGGGCGGCGTCGGCGACGTCGGTCGCCGCCCCCTTGTCGACGATGGCGACGTAGAACGCGGCCCCCGGCTCGTCGGCGAACAGCACGCTGCCGCCCAGCACCGGATCGGCCTCGATCCCCGAGATGACCGCCTCCACGTCGGCATCGGTGAGCGGAGGCCGGTCGAACGCCGACGCCGGGCTGACGGTGGCCTCGGCCACCACGTCGGGCCGGGCGGTCAGCCCCCGATGGATGCGGTCGATCGCCGCCAGGGAAGCCTGGTCGTCGACCGGGCCGAACAACCCGACGACGATCATCGGGTGGACGCCGAGGTCGTCCCGCAGCTCGGCGTTGCGGACCCGCACCGGGTCGTCGCTGGGCAACATGTTCTCGGGGTCGGTGTCGACCTGGAGTCGGAGGAACCCGAACGAGGCGAGCACCACGGCCCCGGCGACGAGCCAGGCGACGGTACGGGCCCGCCGCAACGACCAGGCGGCCAGGGTCTGGCTGATGTTCATCTTCGATCTCCTCCACTCACCTCGGCGAGACGAACCAGGGCCGGCGGCCGGTCGGGGCCGCCCGACTCCGCGTCGGGCAGCCCGTCCGACCGGGACCGTCCGCTCAGTACCCGTCGTCCTCTTCGACGGGATCGGCGGAGCTCTCGTCGTCGGTGGTGCCGGCGGTGGCACCATCGGCATCGATCAGGCTGCCGTCGGGAGCGACGGCGAACCAGACGTTACCCGACGCCTGGCCGTTGATGTCCCCGGGGCCGGCGTCGCCGGCGAACCGGTACAGCGGCCAGATCCCGGCCTGCAGCTGGAAGGCCCCGTCGGGTCGCTCGGCCACCGAGTAGAGGGCCGGATCGAGGCCGGCCGGAAGGTCGGGCCCGTCGACGATGACCGGCGGCCAGGCGTCGGCGCAGGCGTCGGTGCAGGTCGGCGACCCGTCGCTGTCGTCGGTGAAGCCGTAGAGGGTCAGGCCGCCCTCGTCGACCAGGACGTCGCCGAGCTCGGTCGCGCCGACGGTGATCGCGGCGTCGCCAGTCCCACCGTCGGCCTCGCCGTCGGGCTCGCCGGCGGCCTCACCGTCGGTGGCTGGGGCCGCGGCCGCGGCGTCGGTGATCAGGCGGCCGTCGACGTCGACGGCGAACCAGACCTCGCCCGAGCCCTGGCCGTTGGTGTCGCCGGGGACGGCATCGCCGGCGAAGTAGTACAGCGGCCACTGGCCGGCCACCAGCTGGAGCTGGCCATCGTCACGCTGCGTCGTGGCGAAGATCCCGAAGTCGAGCCCCGGCCCGGCCGTCCAGTTCTCCGAGACGATGACCGGAGGCCATGCCTCGGCGCAGGTGCCATAGCAGGCGCTGATCGCATCGATGTCGTTGGTGAACCCGTAGAGGGTCCGCCCGTCGGGGCCGACGAGGATGCTGCCCAGCTCGGTCTCGGCGGCGAGCACGTCGACCGAGCCAGGCGTCGGGGCGGCAGCCGGGGCTGCAGCGGTGACCGGTGCGGCGGCCTGATCGGCCTCCGAGGAGTCGGAGCCGCAGGCCGAGACGGCGAGGGCGATGGCCGCCGCCCCGAGGGCGAGGCGGCGAGAGAGGGGCGCGATGGACATGGTTGGGTTGTCTCCTGGGTGTTGGTCGGTTCTGGGGTCGGTCGGGGCCGTTCAGCCCTGGACCACCAACTCGCCGGTCATCGACGGGTGGATGGTGCAGAAGAACGAGTACGAGCCAGGGGCGGCCGGTGCCGTGACGGCCACCGACCCGCCGCCGTCGATCACGCCGGTGTCGAGACCACCGGCGTCGAAGGTGAGCGTGTGAGGGGCGGTGTCGGCGTTCGTCACGACCAGGGCCTGCCCCGGCGTGAGAGCCAGCTGGCCGCCGAAGGCGAAGTCCCGGATCTCGATGAGGGCCGGCTCGGCCGGAGCGGGGGCCGGCGCTGCCCCCGGCGCTGCCGGGGTCGTGGCGGCCGGCTGGCCATAGGCATCGTCGGCCGGGGCGGCCACGGCGGTGGCGCCGGGCGCCGCACCGGTGGCCGGCGGGTTGGAATCGGGCCGGGCGAGGGCGATCCCCGCAGCCAGCGAGCCGGAGACGATGAGTACGAGGGTGACGGTGATCTTGTTCATGGGAACGGGTTCCTTGTCTTGCTGGTGGAGATGGTGAGGTCGTGGGCGGCTGGTGGCGGCCCGTTCGAGCGCTACAGCGCCGGGAAGCCGATCGTCGTGAAGTACCAGAGCGACGACGTGAGCCAGACCCCGGTCAGCAGGGCGAAGAGGGTGCCGCCCACGACCGGCAGGGACCAGCCGGGCAGGCGGTCGAATCGGAGGACGAGCAGCTTGGTGGTCAGGGCGCCGTAGAAGGCACAGCCGAGCAGCGAGTGGGCCAGGACCCGGGTCGTGGTGGTCTGGAACCCCAGCGCCCACAGGCAGTGATAGGCGACCGGCAGGGTGAAGAAGAACGCCACCGTCCCGATCCACCGGTGGGCCGGGCCGAGCCAGCCAGGGGCGGCCCCGAAGCCGGGCAGGCGACCCCACAGCCACGCCGCCGAGGCGGCCTGGAGCAGACCGAGCGCAGCGGCAACGGTGGTGAACCACGCCTTCATGGCCAGCGTCGACGAGAAGCCGAAGTCGTAGATCAGCTCCCGGGTGGGGGTGTGGACCCGTCCGTACACACCGAGCGACAACGCCACCGCGCCGCCGATGGCCGCCGCGACCAGCAGCGGTGTGACCGATCGAGGTGAGGGGGCGAGGGAGGGGGTTGCCCAGCCGTCGACCGGCGATGCGGTGGTCGAGGGAGGGGGGCTCGGTGTGGTGCTCATGGGGAAGCACCCTCACCGGGGCCGGTGTCACGGCCCTGTCGGCGCGGTGTCAGGGCCCTGTCGGCCCGGTGTCACCGGGGTGAGAGCCGAATGAAAGCGGTCGGTCCTAGGTTCGCACCGTGGATCAGGTCCGCTGGATCGAGGCCCCCGTCGAGCCCGAGCTGCACGTCGAGTTGGCCCCCTACGATCACCATCGATTCGACGTCGCCGGCACCGACGCCGTCCTGATCACCTACCTCCGGGCGGCCAACCCCGGGAGGGGGGTGCTGGCGGTGATGCACGCCGCGGCGTCACGCCACCCGGCGGTCCCCGACGCGGTCAACGAGCGGTTGGGTCGCCTGATCTGGCGGCCGGCCCGCCCTCCCGAGACCGTCGACCCGACCGGTACCCCATCGGCCCCGTGATCGCCCTCAGCGATCGTCGGCCAGGAACGCCCCGGTCTCGGCGAGGAACCGCTCCCAGGCCGGCTCGGTCTCGGTGAGGATGTGGTTGCGGCTTTCGAGGGGTACCAGCTCGCTGTCGGGGATGAGCGCCGCCAGCTCGCGGGCGTTGGTGAACGGGACCCGGATCTCGTTCCGGGCGTGCATCACCAACGTCGGGCAGCTGACACGTGGTGCCAGGTCGGTGACGTCGATGCCGGCGAAGACCTCCATGAACCGGACGGCGTTCTCGGGCGAGCAGGTTCGCCGCTGGAGCTCGTTGAACGCCTCCCACTGCTCGCGGGTGCCCTCCGGCATGAACTGGGCGGTGAAGACCTGGCGGAAGGTCGGTTCGTCGGTGCCCCATCCGACCCGGGCCAGCTCGAGGTGGAGGTCGGCCTCCCGTTGGGCCTCCGGGGTGGCGGCCCGGACGCCGCGGCCTCGGGCGTAGGCACCGAACAGCACCAGCCGGGACACGCGCTCGGGGTGGCGGACGGCGTAGGCGATGGCCACCGCTCCCCCCTGGGAGACCCCGAGGAGGGGGAACCGGTCGAGCCCCATCGCGTCGATGACCGAGGCCAGATCGTCGACCCAGGCATCGAAGGTGAACCGCTCGACCTCCCAGTCCGACAGCCCACATCCCCGCTCGTCGTAGCGCACCAGGGTGTGCTGGCGGGAGAGTCCGGTGTTCCAGTGTCGCCACACCGGGCTCTCCCAGTCGTAGTCGAGGTGGGTCATCCAGTTGGCCGCCTTGACCAGCGGCGGACCGGTCCCGGAGAAGGCGTAGGCCAGCATCGTCCCGTCGGGCGTGGTGCAGAGCTGGATCCGTTGCCGCGTCCCGGTCGTCGTCGGGTCGGTGGCCGGTGGTGCCGTGGCGGCCGGCCCCACGCCGACCTCGGCGGGCTCACCATGGGCCGCAGTGTCGGGCGGTCCGCTCGGTTCGCCCGCCCCCCGGGCGGTGGGCACGATCAGGGTCTGGGCGAGGATCGCCATCTCCAGGTTCCGCAGATCGATCGACGGGTCGACGCCGAGGTCGTCGAGCAGCCGCCGGCGGAGGTCGGCGAAGGCGCCGAGGGCGTCGGCCTGGCGACCGGTGGCGTAGAGGGCCCGCATGAGGGTGCCGACCGGATGCTCGCGGTAGGGGTGGCTGTGGACGAGTTGCTCGGCGGCGGCGATCGCCTCGGCGGAGCGACCGAGCTCGAGGAAGGAGTCGGCCAGGACCTCGGCCGCTTCGAGGCGGAGGTCGATCAGTCGCTGGCGCTCGGCTTCGACGTCGGGATGATCGAGATCGGCCAGCGGGGTGCCCCGCCAGAGATCGAGGGCCTCGGTGGCCAGAGCCGGTCGGTGCTCGATCGGCTCCGCCCGGAGGCGGGTCACCAGCGACTCGTACCGCCCGAGGTCGAGATGCTCCTCGGGGCAGCTCAGGGCGTAGCCGTGGGCCTCGGTGTCGATCGACAGCGGGTCGCCGAGCATCCGCCGCAGGCGGGAGACGTTGGTGTGGACGGTGCCGGCCGGATCACGGGGTGGCTGGTCGCCCCAGATCAGCTCGGCGATGCGCTCGACCTCGACCACCCGACCGCGGCTCAGACCGAGGACGACCAGCAGCTGTCGCTGTCGACGCGACGGCAGCTCGATCCGGATTCCCTCGGGGTCGATCAGCTCGACCGGCCCGAGCAAGGCCAACCTCACCACAGCACTCCCACTCTCTCAGCACGACAAGTATGGCAGTGCGGTGTCGGACCGCCGAGCGAGGTACGGTTCGGCCCGTGCGACCCAATCCAGTGAAGGAGCGGCTGGCGGCGGGGGAGTCCGCCTTCGGGACGATGGTGTTCGAGCTGCTGGCTCCCGGGCTTCCCCAGATCCTGTCGTCGGCCGGAGCCGAGTTCGTGTTCTACGACATGGAACACAGCGGGTTCTCGATGGCCGAGGTCAAGACCCAGCTGGCGCTGTGCCGGGGCCTCGACCTGGTCCCGCTGGTCCGCCCGCCGGCCGTCACCTATCCCGACGCCGCCCAGCTCCTCGACCTCGGAGCGATGGGCCTGTTGTTCCAGATGTGCGAGACCGCCGAGCAGGCCGAGGAGCTGGTCCGGTGGACCCGCTACCCGCCCGAGGGGCGTCGGGGGGCGATGTTCGGCGGGGCCCACGACGACTACTCCTCGACCCCGGTCCCCGACATCATCGCCGGGGCCCACGACCGGACCATGGTCTGCGTGCTGATCGAGTCGGCCCGGGGCATCGCCAACGCCGAGGAGATCATGTCGGTCCCCGGCGTCGACGTCGGCCACCTGGGCCACGGCGACCTGTCGCTGTCGCTCGAGGTGCCGGGCCAGACCGACCACCCGTCGATGACCGCAGCGATCGACACGCTGCTGTCGGCCTGTGACCGCCACGGCAAGGCCGCGGCCTGCCTCGCCGGTTCGGTCGAGATCGGCCGGGACTGGCTGGCCCGCGGATTCCGGATGATCAGCTACAGCTACGACATCGGCTTGTTGACTTCGGCCCTGGCCCAGGGGCTCGACCAGCTGAAGGGGGAGGAAGCGTGATGTTGACCGAGGCCCAGATCACCGACTTCGTCGACCGGGGGTGGGTGGTGGTCCCCGATGCGCTCACCGCGGCCGAGGTGCGGATCGTCGCCGATGCCGCCCTCGACGTGGTGCAACGGCCAGGGCCGGAGGTCGGCCGGGAGGCCGATGGCAGCCCCCACGTGTGTTGGGGGATGCACCTGTTCGACGATCGGCTGGCCGCCCTGGCCCGCCACCCGGAGCTGATCGAGCCGAGCCGGCAGCTGCTCGGGTCCGACGTGTACGTCCACCAGTCCCGGATCAACCTCAAGCAGACCAACGGCTCGGTCGTGGCCTGGCACCAGGACTTCGGCACCTATCACCGGGTCGACGGCGTGCCCGAGCCGCGGGGAATCATGATCGCCGTCTTCTGCGACGACGTGTCCGACGTCAACGCTCCACTGCTGGCGGTGCCCGGCTCTCATCGGGAGGGCCTGGTGTCGACCGCCGCCGTCGACCCCGATGCCCCCGACCACGCCGAGGTGGCCCGCTACCGCTACGACATCACGACCGAGACGATGGCCCGGCTCGTCGAAACCCATGGCCTGGAGGCGATCACCGCCCCTGCCGGTTCGGTGTTGTTCATGGACATGACCGTGGTCCACGGGTCGTCGGTGAACATCAGCCCCCTCCGACGGATGGTGCTCTACCTCAACGTCTGCCCGGTCGACAACCAGGGTCGATCCTTCGCCCGGCCCGAGTACTACGCCGCCCGCTCGTTCGATCCGATCGAGCCACTGGGGCCCGACTGTCTCCTGGATGCAGCCGCCGGCCGGTAGCGGCGTCGAGGTCCACCGCAATTCGCTCACCGCCCGGCTGTCGATCGATCTGCCGACGGGGAACGACGTCGACCGCCTGTTCGAGCTGATCGGGGGCGATGACCGCTCGGCGATCTGCGCCACGTTGATCTGGGACGGACCGGAGGACCGGGTCGACACCGAGGAGTGGGTCGAGAAGTGCCGGACCCCTACGGCGCGTTCGGCTTCCACTGGGTGCTCCGGGATCGCACCGGTGACCTCACCGGGATGGCCGGGCTCGCCCTGGGCGCGATCGGCACCCGCCCGAGCGGCGTGCCGGGCCGGGGTGACGTCGGCTATTGGCTCGGCCGCCCCTACTGGCGGCAGGGCCTGATGTCCGAGGCACTGGGAGGCCTGATCGGAGTCTGCGCCTCCGAGTTCGACTACGCCAAGGTCGACCGTCCGCAGGATCTGGACGACGTCGGGCAGGGGGGCGAGCTCGACGGGCGGGTGGTCGCCACTCGACGACGTCGCCCCCCAGGTAGCGCCGGCTCATCATGACGGCCACCCCGATCCCGGCCTCGACCGCAGCTCGCACATCGATCGACGACGCGGCGGAGAAGACCGTCGTGAACTCGACGCCGGCCTCGTGGAGGATGCGGTGGGTGAAGCTGTTGTAGTAGCAGTGTTCACCGAAGTCGATCGTGGGGATCGGCGACCGGTGGTAGGGGTCGGTGGCCGAGGTGACCCAAACCAGATCCTCCGACCAGAGGGTGAGGTCGGTCGGACGTCGCCGCTCCTCGGTGACCTGGACGATGGCGATGTCGATCGTGCCGTCGTCGACCCGGTCGACCAGGACACCGGTGTGATCGAGGGTGAACTCCACATGCGCCGACGGATGGCGGAGCTTGAACGTGCCGAGGAGCGAGGCGATCTGGCAGAGGTTGACCTCCCCGTTGCTGGCCAGCTTGACGGTCCCGGTCAGATCGGAGCTCTCCAGTCGGGCGACGGCGTTGTCGTGCAACTCGACCATGGTTCGGGCGTCGGCCAGGAGGGCCCGGCCATCGCGGGTGGGACGGAGATCGTGGCCGTCCCGAATGAGCAGCGGTCGACCGACCCGCTCCTCCAGCCGCTGGATCTTGCGGCTGACCGCCGACTGGGTGAGATCGAGCCGCTCGGCGGCCCGGGTCATGCCCCCGTGGTCCAGCACGGCGAGCAGGGCTCGGAGTGACTCGATGTCGAGCTGCATGGATCCAGACTAGACCGAACCATGCCAGCTTGGAATCAAAAGCATCCAAACATGTCGCTTGAGAATGGTCGGGTCCGGGCGGACAATCGAGACATGACCAGCAGCCCCAACCACCGAACCACCCCGAGCGGAACGCCATCGATGCGGCTCCGCGACGCGATGGGACCCGGCTACCAGGTGGCCCTCTTCCGCGACCAGCCGGCACTCGTCGGCTCACGCCGGTCGATGCCCCGCTGGCCGACCCGGCCGACCCGGCTGACGACGCCGAGCCGGCCGCTCTGGCCGAGCCGTCGTCGCCCCGCTCGTCGCAGAGCGGCCGTGGACGACCAAGGCTGCGGAGGCGCTAGCCCCGGAGGCGGTAGGTATGACCGCCAGCTCGTTTGGCCTCGTACATCGCCTCGTCGGCTTGGCGGAGCAACTCCTTGATGTCGGTGCCCGAGCCGGCGGCCCGCATCGACACCCCCACGCTCGATGAGATCCGGGCGTCGATCAACGACACCTGGTCGGTGATGCGGGCCGAGAGCCGCTCCAGATGCCCGGTCTCGATCGGACCGAAGGTGCAGACCACGTACTCGTCGCCCCCGAGACGGGCCACGAGGTCGTCGGTCCGGAAGATCTCCTGGAGACGGTCGGCCACCGCCCGGAGCACGTCGTCCCCATACTGGTGGCCAAGCGTGTCGTTGACCGACTTGAACCCGTCGAGGTCGACGAAGAACAGGGCCGCCGGCAACCACGGGTCGTAGCTGCGGGCGGCATCGATCAGGCCGGCCCGGTTGAGCAACCCGGTCAGCGGATCGGTGATCGCCAGCTCCCGGACCAGTGCCAGCTCCCCCTCGGTGCGGTCGAGCCGACGCCGGGTCCGGTCCCGCCAGATGCCGAACCCGAACGCAGCGACGCTCACCCCCAACCCGACGCCCCAGATGGCCCGCTGGTTGAGCACGCCGGCCACCGGCTCGTAGTCGTCGTTGGCCCACACGACCGCCTCCCAGCCGAACGACGCAGTGGTCAGGGCGTAGCGGTCGACCAGCTCGGCGTCGTCGAGGGGGATGGCATCGGCGGTCAACCGTTGAGCCACCGGGAGGTCGAGCCCGGCGGCCCACAACTCGATGTTGAGCTCGCCGCCGTCGACGTTCGAGAGGTAGTCGTCGAGGGATTCGAACATCACGGCGTAGCCGAGGAAGTTGCCGTCGATGTCGGGGATGCTGGCCACCAGCAGCACGGTGATCTCCGGCAACTCGGCGCCGGCCGCACCGGTGAACCCGATGGGACCGAGGAGCCTGACCTGCTCCGGGGTCAGCAGGGTCAGCTGGACGTCGCCGGGGTCGATCCCCCGGGGGAAGATGACGTCGCGGATGACGGTGACGTCGAGGCCGATCAACGGGACGGCGCCGACGGTCTCCCGGGTGGCCCGGGTCATGACCAGCCGGGGCTCGCCGGGGACCGGGAACGTGGTGACGGTGAAGTCGTCGTGGCCGAGGGCCCGCTCCCGCGCCACCAGCTCGTCGAACTCGCTCGACGGGAGCTCCTCGACCATCACCACGCCCGGGTCCTCGGCCACCAGCTGAACCAGCTGACGATTGAAGAACTGCTGGTACTGGTCGAGGGGACCGGGGTGGGTGACGGTCAAGAAGTTGACACCGGCCCGGAACTCCTCGACGGTCCGGTTGGCCGCCGCCTCGACCTGCTGCTCCAGCTCGGCCGCCTCGGCCTCGAACCGGAGCTGCCGCTCCCGGGCCAGCGCGCTGCTTCGGTTGGCGGCCACGATGAACGTCAGGCCCGACCCGATGAGCAGCACGAGGGCTGGCGCCATCAGCGCCTTCAACCTCGATCGGGGCCGTCCACCGGTCACTCAGGACCGGTCGGCACCACGAGCCCGGTCGTGAGCGCGCTAGCTCATCGTCGCCGCTGATGGGGAGGGAGGGGAAAGGTCATCGGGGCCAGGGCGGTCAGGTCGATGTCGAGCAGGGTCGGTCCCTCGCCCTGTTCGGCCCGGGTCACCGCTCGGCCGAACGCCGACGTGAACTCGTCGACGGTGGTGACCGCATCGGCCGGTATGCCCATCGCTTGAGCCAGTGTCGTGAACTGGGGGGTGTGGAGATCGACCCCGAACCGCTCGCCCATGACGTTGTCCTCGATGACCCGCAACACCCCGTAGCCGCCGTCGGTGAACACGCACACCACGATGGGCAACCGGTGCTGAGCGGCGGTCGCCAACTCACCCAGTCCCAGCTGGAAGCCACCGTCGCCGACCATCAGCAGTGTCGGCCGGCCGGTGCCGGCCGCCGCCCCGACCGCCAAGCCGATCCCCGGTCCGATCGAGCCCGACGACGGTCGGATCGACGTGCGAGGCTCGAGGATCGGCAGGACCCGGTTGCCCCAGAGGTAGTTGGGCACGGTGTTGTCCCGTACGACCAGTCCGTCGCGGGGGAGGAGGCGGCGGATGGCGTCGGAGATCGCCCGGTGATCGGGACCGATCTCGCCGTCGGACCGCTCCAGGTCGGCCACCACCGATTTCGCCGAACGGTCGAGGAACCCGGAGTCGCCCCGTCGTTCGGCGACCCGGGCGCCGAGCTCGGCCAAGCCGAGGCGGGCATCGCCCACGATCGTGACCGCCGGGTCGTAGTTCCGGCCGATCACCGTCGGGTCGGCGTCGAGGTGGATGAGCTGGCCCGGGATGGGCAGGTTCCACACCCGGGTCGAGTAGTTCTGGAATCGGGTGCCGACCGCCAGGACGACGTCGGCCTCGGCGATCACCTCGGCCACGTCGGGCCGCTCGGTGCGGGGCCCGAGGGCCAGCGGGTGGTCCTCGGGGATCGACCCCCGACCCTCCAGCGTGGTCACGACGGGGGCGTCGAGCCGGGTCGCCAACGCCACCAACTCGGCCGATCCGTCGGCGGCGATCACCCCGCCGCCGGCCCAGATGAGCGGGCGCTCGGCGCCGTCGAGCAGCTCGACCGCCCGGTCGATCCCGACCGGATCGGCAGCGATCGGCGCGACCGTCGGCGAGCCGACGATCTCGACCGACGCCTCCCGGTACTGCTGGTCGATCGGGATCTCGACCGCCGTCGCCTGGGGTCGGCCTCGCCGGGCGTCGTCGGCCACGGCGGCGATCGTGCGGCTGATGTCCTCGGTCCGCCAGATCGTCTCCGCCCGCCGGGTGACGGTCCGCAGCATCGGGAGCTGGGTCTCGTGCTCGTGGACGAAGCCCTTGCCCTTCCCGTAGTAGGCCGACTCGCCCTGCCCGGTCACCAGGAGGACCGGCGACGAGCCGTAGCACGCCTCGTAGAGGCCCGACATGGCGTTGGTCGTGCCCGGCCCGGTCGAGGTCAGGGCGACCCCGAGGCGGCCGGTGGCCCGGGCGTAGCCATCGGCGGCGTGCACGGCGAACTGCTCATGACGGCAGGCCACCACCTCGATCGACGTCGAGGCGGCCAGCGCCTGGTAGGTCGGCAGGTTGTGGAC
This sequence comes from Acidimicrobiales bacterium, assembly GCA_965262175.1. Classification (GTDB taxonomy): domain Bacteria; phylum Actinomycetota; class Acidimicrobiia; order Acidimicrobiales; family SZUA-35; genus CADEDH01. The sequence continues at coordinate 2,502,348 of CBDHES010000002.1, forward strand.
GCTCACGATGCCGAACACCCGGGTGACGCCCATCGCCTCCAGGGTCCGGGCCACCGCCTCGCCCCCGGTCATCGTCGCCGTCGTCGTCTCCTCGGTTGCGCTCATCGCCCTAGCCCAGCAGGCCGACGGTCTGGCCGCCATCGACGAGGAGCCCGGTGCCGGTGATGAACCGGGCCTGCTCCGAGCAGAGGAAGGCGACCGCCTGCCCGAAGTGGTAGGCGTCGCCGGTGATCTTGGCCGGGACCTGCTGGGCCGCGGTCGCCTCGTCGGGCATGATCTTCGCCACCCGGTCGGTCCAGTGGGTGCCGGGCTGGCAGGAGTTGACCGTGACCCCGTCGCCGGCCACCTCCTGGGCCGTGATCTTGAGGAAGCTGGTGTAGCCGGCCCGGGCCACCGAGCTGGCCATCAGGAAGCCGATCGGCTGCTTGACCCCGACACTGGTGATGGCGCACACCCGGCCCCACCCCCGCTCCTGCATCGGCGGGATCGCCGCCCGGCACATCTCGATCATGGCCAGGAGGTTCATGTCGAGCGCCGCCTGATAGCCGGCGGCGTCGGTGGTGGCGAAGGTTCCCGGGGGCGGCCCCCCGGCGTTGGTGACGCAGATGTCGACGGCGCCGAGCTCGGCGATGGCCCGCTCGACGAACGCCCGCCCACCGTCGGGGGTCGACACGTCGGCCTCGATCGGCACGACCAGCCCGGGGTCGCCGGCGGCGGTCCCGATCTCGTCGGCGGCTCGGGCCAGCCGCTCGGGGTCCCGACCCGAGATGGCGACCCGGACCCCCTCCTCGGCCAGCGCCCGGGCGGCGCCGAGCCCCAGCCCGGCCGAGCTGGCGGCGACGGCCGCGGTCCTACCTCGAATGCCTAGATCCATCGCACGAACGTAGTCGCGCCGAGCTACGCCCCGTCCAGCTCCCGGATCAGCCCCTCCTGGGCGATGGTGGCGAGGTGGAGGCCCTCGGCGTTGAACACGTGGCCGGTGCTGAGGCCCCGGGTGCGGAGGATGCCGTGACCGTCCATGTCGAGCAGCACCCAGTCGTCGGCCCGGACCGGCCGATGGAACCACATGGCATGGTCGAGGCTGGCGGTCATGTAGGTGGCGTGCCACTCCTCGTGGGTCGGGGGGAGGCCCCGGGGGTGGGCGGTGGCGACGGCGTCCATGGCGTTGGTGTCGCTGATGTAGGCCAGAGCGCAGGCGTGGAGGCGGGGGTCGTCACCCAGCGGCTCGGGGTAGCGGGCCCAGACCAGTGAGCGGGGCGGCTTGTGGTCGAAGGGCACGTCGTACCGGTCGACCCCCGAGCCCTCCCGCTCGAAGGGCACCGTGCGGGGGTCGGGCGCGTCGGTCGGGAAGTCGGCGGTCTGGGTTTCGACCCCGTGCTCGAACCGTTGGAACGAGCACGAGAGGGTGAGGATGGCACCCCCGCTCTGACGGGCCACGACCCGGCGGGTGGTGAACGATCGACCGTTCCGGATCCGGTCGACCTCATAGCGCACCGGTTCGGTCGGATCGCCGCCGAGGATGAAGTAGGCGTGCATCGAGTGGAGGTGGTGCTCGTCGATCACCGTTTGGGTGGCCGCCCACAGCGCCTGGGCGATGACGAGGCCGCCGTAGATGCGGCCCCAGTGGTAGGCCGGGCTCTCCCCGACCCAGGTGTCGGGGCCGTGGCTCTCGAGATCGAAGACCCGGGCCACGTCGGCGGGGGTCCGTTGGGCACCGTCCATGGCACCGCACGGTATCGGCGCTGCCTCGTCGATTTTCCGTGTGGGGGTCTGATCGGGTGCAATGGGTTCCCGTGACGAGCACCCTCCCCCCTCCGGCCGTGGTCGGCGGTCCTGTCGAGCCCGACCTCCCCCTCCTCCACGACCGGACCTACTCGGTCCGTTCGTACCGGCAGTCCGACACCGAGCTCCGGGTCCGGGGCCAGATCCAGGACCAGAAGCCGCCCGGGGTCTACGTCGACGACGACCCCGAGCCCCTCACCGTCCACCACATGGTGATCGACCTGATCGTCTCGTTCCCGTCCCTGGAGATCACCGGGGCCGAGGTCGTGATGGAGACCCACCCCCACACCGCGTGCCCGTCGATCTCCGAGCACTACCAGAAGCTGATCGGTCTCTCCATCGCCCGAGGGTTCACCCACAAGGTCCGGGAGTTGTTCGGTGGGCCCCGGGGCTGTACCCACACCACGGCGCTGCTCCAGGCGATGGCTCCGGTCGTGATCCAGTCGATCTGGTCGATGCGGGCCACCGACGCCGACGAGGGGACCCCGGTGCCGCCGCCCCTCCCGACCAACCCGACCGACGAGCAGATCCGGGAGCGGTTCGCCCACAACCTGAACAGCTGTCACGTCTGGGCCGAGGACGGTGAGACGATCGCCGCCATCAAGCGGGGCGAGGAGCTCGAGCCTCCGCTGTGGATCCACGACCGGTTCGAGTCGCTGGGGATCGACGTTGCGACCTGGCGGGAGCGCTTCCGCGGTTAGGCCTCCGCCACGAACGCCTCGACCAGGGCCCCGTGGAGGGGGAGGGCGGCGGCCAACCGGCCGGCGATCCATCCGGTGAACGCCGGCTCGGTGATCGAGGACGGGGCCGGCACGATCCACCGGACCTGGAGCGCCTTGTGGCGGAGCAGATCGCCCCGGGGGTGATCCGCGGCGTAGGGCGCAGGAACCTTCTTCAGCTCCTGGCCAATCACCTCGCCGTCGGTGGCCGCGGCGAGGTGCTCGACCTCGGCGGCGATCGCCGCACCGCCATCGCCGTCGATGGCCTCCCGCCAGCCGGTGACGTCGGCCGGGATCAGCGAGCTGGCGAAGCCGACCCGCTCCGGGCCGATGTAGACCATCAGCGTCGGGGCGGTCTTCTTGCTCGGCCCCTCCCAGAACCGGAGCATGAGGTGATCCTTGTAGGGAGCAGCGTCGGGATTGAACCGGAGGTCGTTGTTGATCGGGGCGATCGAGCCGTTGGTCTTGGGCTGGGCCTCGATCTCGGGACGATCGGCCCGGAGGGCGTCCCCGAGGTCGGTGACCAGCGCCTTGGTCGGTTCGACGATCAGCGCCTGATAGTCGGCCTTGTTGGCCTTGAACCAGGCGGGATCCCGGGTCGGGAGGGCCTCCAGGAAGGCCAGGGCCTCGGTGCGGTAGCCGGCGAAGCTCATCGGTGAGCGCTCCTTTCGTCGAACCCGGCGGACGTCCGGGCTCGTACCGCCGACGATCGGCCAGCGTCGATTTGGACATCGACCGCCCGCGACACAGTAGGTTCTTCCGATGGACCCCGCGGTCAAAGGTCTGACGCCAACCGATGCCGCAGCGACGCTCGGCGCCCAGAGCCCGGTCCCGACCGGCTCCGAGCGTCGGGCTCTCGTCGAGGCGATTCATGCCTCGGGGACGAGGTTGGTGTTGGCTGTCGCCGGGGGCGGCAACGCCGTCATCACCGACCTGCTGAACGTGCCGGGGGCGTCGCGGACGGTGTTGGAGGTCGTCGTCCCCTACGCCGAGACCTCTCTCGACCAGCTCGTCGGCCGCCATCACCCCGGCGCGGAGGTCGGGGCCTGCTCACGACCGATGGCCCTGGCCATGGCCCAGGCCTGCTACGACCGAGCCCGTGACCTGGCCGGGCCCGGCATCGCTGTCGTCGGCGTGGCCTGCACCGCGGCGCTCGTCACCGATCGGCCGAAACGGGGCGACCACCGGGCTCATGTCGCGCAGGTCGGGCCCGATTGGGCCGGTCACTGCCTGGTCAGTTTCGACAAAGGAGAGCTCGACCGGATCGGGGAGGACCGGGTCGTGGCCGACGAGGTCCTCCACGTCGTCGCGGCCGCCTGCGGGGTCCTCCACCGGTGAGCGCCGACGCCCGCTCCCGACTCGACGCCCTGCCGAGGGCGACGCTCGGCCACTGGCCGACCCCCCTGGTTCGCGCCGATCGGTTCGCCGCCGCCATCGGCGGGGCGACCGGACCCGAGATCTGGCTCAAACGTGACGACGCGGGGCCGGTGGCGGCGGCCGGCAACAAGATCCGCAAGTACGAGCTGGTGCTCGGCCAGGCGCTCGCCGACCGGGCCGAGGTGCTCGTGACCACCGGCGCGGTCCAGTCCAACTCGGCCCGGGCCGGCGCCGCAGCGGCGGCGATGCTGGGGATGGACTGCGTGTTGGTCCTCTCCGGCGATCGACCCGAGGTCCCCACCGCCAACCTGCTCCTGGCCGAGCTCCTGGGGGCCGACGTCCGCTTCGCCGGACGGGTCGGCTGGGCCGAGCTGAACGCTGCCGTCGACGGGGTCGTGACCGAGCTGCGCGACGCCGGACGGCGGGCCGTGGCGGCGCCGGTGGGGTGTTCCTCGCCGCTCGGCTCGCTCGGGTTCGCCGTCGCCTTCTGTGAGCTCGATGCCCAGCTTCGGGCCCTCGATCTCGAACCGGCCGCCATCGTCCACACCACCACGTCGGGTGGGACCCACGCCGGCCTCCTGGTCGGTCGGGCCGTCACCGGTCGCGATGTCCGCCTCATCGGCGTCGACGCTGGCCGCATCTACGATCCGCCGGGCCGCCCGGTGGCCGCCCTGGCTCGTCGGGCGGCGGCCTTGCTCGACCTCGATCTCGACCTCACCGCCGATGATGTGGAGATCGTCACGACCCAGGTCGGGGACCGGTATGGGGCCCACACCGAGGAGGCCGACGGGGCGATCGGCCTCCTGGCCCGCACCGAGGCGATCGTCGCCGACCCGATCTACTCGGGGAAGGGACTGGCTGGGCTGGTGGAGCTGGTGCGCCGCGGCCCGGTCGACGGACCCATCGTGTTCTGGCACACCGGCGGCTACCACGCCCTGTTCGACCCGGCCCACGGCACCTCGACGCTGGAAGGCGCTCAGGTCGGATCGGGTTCGGCGATCCGGTAGACCCGGCGGGCGGTCCCGGCGAACAGCTCGGCCCGTTCGTCGGGGGAGTAGCCGGCCGAGGCCCGCTTGAAGGTGTTCCACAGCACGACGTAGGGCGTCGTCTCGCCGTCGACCGGGAAGTTCGACTCGAACATGCACCGGGACGGCCCGAAGGTGTCGATGGCGAACCAGATGTCGTCGCCCCACCGGCCCAACAGCTGCTGCGATGTCGGCGGTTGATCGCGGTGGTGCCACGCCGCTCCGAACCGGGTCATCCCGATGCCGCCGATCTTGAGCACGACGTTGTCGTGGCGGGCCAGGCGGGTCAGGCCGCCGCGCAGTTCGGCCCTGACGTCCTCGGGGGACTCGGCGTACCGGCCCACCCCGATCGGCCCGCCGAGGTGGTTGACCACGATCGTCAGGTCGGGCACGGCTCGGGCCAGGTCGCCCACCATGTCCAGCTGGGGGTGGTACTGCCAGGCATCGAAGCTGAGCCCCATCGCCGCCAGCGTGGCCGCCCCGTGTTGGAACGTCTCGTCCCGATAGAGATCGGGCGGCGGCCGGACCCGGGAGGTCGGAACGGCCGGATCATCGGCCCGGGCACCGGAGTGGCGGATCCCCCGGAACCGGTCGCCGGCCTCGACGAGGTGACCCTCGAGGACCTCGGCCACCGCCGGACCGAGGGTGAGGTCGGCATGACCGACGATGGCGGCGATGGTCGCTCCCGGTCGGCGCTCGCTCTCCGTCGCAGCTCGGGCCACGTAGCGGGTCTCACCGATCGGCCGGAGGTGGTCGGGGCCGGTCTCGAAGTAGCTGGCGCCACAATCGATGAACACGGTCTGGACCACCCGGTGGCCCGAGGCGGTGTCGACGCACAGATCGTCGAGGGTGTACGCACCGAGCCGCGACTCCCAGAGATGGTGGTGGGCGTCGACGATCTCCAGGTCTCCTTCGATGGCCTCCTCGGGCGAAGCGTCGAGCCAGGAGCGATCCAGCACCAGTTCGAATCGTAGAGTCCGCGGGATGTCGTGTCAGAGACCGAGCCTGGGGCGTGGTCGATTCGGCCCTCGAACAGCTTCCGCCCTCAGGTCTCGTCGTCTGGCACCGATGTCACCATCAGGTGCCGATGTGGCTGGGGGGCCGGGTCGATGGAGGTGAGGGTGGATGTGGTCGAGGTTTCGGAGCGCTCCTGAGCTCCACGACGGGTTCGTGGCGGTCAGGGATGCGCTGCTCCGGTCCCAGGCGGTCGTCGAGTTCTCCCCCGATGGCCGGGTGCTGACCGCCAACGAGAACTTCCTCGCCACGCTGGGGTACCGGCTCGACGAGATCGTCGACCAGCACCATCGACTGTTCGTCGCCGACGCGGAGGCCGAGTCGGCCCGCTACCGAGCGTTCTGGTCGGCGCTGGCCGGTGGTGAGTTCAAGGCCGGGGAGTACCGCCGGGTTCGCAAGGACGGCTCGGATGTCTGGATCCAGGCCACCTACAACCCCGTCCTCGACGCCGGAGGCCACGTGGTGAAGGTCGTGAAGTTCGCGTCGGACGTCACCGCCCAGAAGGTCGCCCAGCGGGAGGCGATCGGCCGAAGCCAGGGGGTGATCGAGTTCGAGCCCGATGGCACGATCGTGACCGCCAACGACTCGTTCCTCGCCGTCGTGGGCTACTCGCTCGACGAACTCAGGGGTCGGCACCACCGGATCTTCATGCCGACCGACATCGACGGGTCGGCCGGCTACGAGACGTTCTGGGCGTCGTTGGCGCAGGGTGACGTGAAGCAGGGCGAGTTCCGCCGGGTCGGTCGGGACGGGACGGAGATCTGGCTTCGCGGGGCGTACAACCCGGTGTTCGACGCGTCGGGAACCGTCGTCCGGGTCGTCAAGCACGTCACCGACATCACCGCCGAGGTCGCCGCTCAGCAGGAGTCGCAGCGGATCAGCTCCGACATCTCCGTCAGTCTGGGGCGGATGAACGAGGTGATCCCCCAGGCCTCGTCGAAGATCCGGGAGCTCCACTCGGCCAGCTCGATGGTCGACAGCGTGCTCGACGTCATCCAGGCGCTGGCCAGCCAGACCAATCTGCTCGCCCTGAACGCCACGATCGAGTCGGCCCGGGCCGGTGAAGCTGGCCGGGGCTTCGCCGTCGTGGCCAACGAGGTGAAGTTGCTGGCCGCCGAGACCAGCAAGGCAGCCGACGACATCGGGACCAACATCCATCAGATCCAGGGGGAGATCGAGGATGTCGTCGCCCTGATCGAGCGCATCGCCGAGTCGGCCGGTGAGGTCGCCGTCCTGACCTCCTCCTCGCCCGAAACGGCGATGGTCGACGCCGAGGCGTCGGCGCTGGGCTGACCGACCGCCGGAGGGGTCAGGCGAAGTTCAGCCGGTGACCCTCGCAGTGCCACTCGTGGGCCACGAGCGTGCCGAACGCCGACGCGGTGATGTAGGCGGTCCGGAGCTCGGGTCCGCCGAAGCAGACGTTGGTGACCATCGGGTCGCCGGGAACGGGGACGAGGGCCCGGATCGTGCCGTCGGGGGCGAAGGCGGTGATCGCCCCGGCCCCGAGCGTGGCCACGCACACGTTGCCCTCGGCGTCGACCGCCATCGAGTCGACCCGGCTCTCGCCGGCGACCGAGCCCAGGAGGCGGGCCGGGGCCCCGCCCGACGAGGTCAGCTGCTGCCCGGCGGGAGCGATCACCCCCGGGCCGGCCAACTCCCAATACCAGACCCGGCCGGTCATCGTCTCCGCGTAGTAGAGGCGGTCCTCGTCGGGCGACAGGGCGATCCCGTTCGGGGTGACCAGCGGCCGGGCCACCACGGCGATCGAGGAGCCATCGGGCTGGGCGTAGTAGACCGCGCCCCGGTCGAAGGTGGTGTCCCGACCCTTGCCCAGATCGGTGAAGTAGATGCCGCCGTGGCGGTCGAGCACGAGGTCGTTGGGCCCCCGCAACGGCCAACCGTCACACTCGGTGTACAGCACGTCGACCTCGCCCGTGTCGGGATCGACCCGTTGCAGGGAGCCGCCGGCGTAGTCGGGGGGCTGGGTGCCGGGGAGGAGCATCCCGTCGACGTGGCGCCAGGCGAAGCCGCCGTTGTTGCACACGTAGACGGCACCGTCGGGCCCGAGGGCGGCGCCGTTGGGACCGCCCCCGCAGTCGGCCACGACCTCGACCGTCCCGTCGGGGGTCACCCGGCTGAGGGTTCGACGCTCGATCTCGACCAGCAGCACCGACCCGTCGTCGAGGGCGATCGGGCCCTCGGGGAAGCGAAGACCTTCGGCAACGATTCGCATTCGAGAGGTTCTACTCCCTCGCCCGGCCCGGGAGCCAGACCGCCCGGCCGCCCTGCCGCCGCCCTGCCGCCGGGCCGGCGGTGGAGGTGAGCGGTCGACGGGTGGCGTCGGTGGGCGGCGGTCAGGCCGTCCGGAATCGGCGGACGTGGTCGGGGACGTCGACCTCCATCCGCATCGCCGGGTCGGTCTCCGGAGCGCCGAACACCTCGGTCACCGGGACGATGCCGGCCCAGATCGGGAGGTCGTAGTCCTCGTCGTCGTCGCCGGGAGGGCCGGTCCGGATCTTGGCCGACGCCTCGGTGATCGGCAGGCTCAGCACGGTCGTCGCTCGAACCTCGGTGTCGGTCATCGGGCGGAGGAACGGGTTCCGTCCTGGCGTCAGGACCTCCATGAGGTGGTCGAGGGCAGCAGGTTTGTCGGCGTCGGGGACCACGGATGGTCGGCCGATGACGGTGACCGATCGGTAGTTGATCGAGTGGTGGAACGCCGAGCGGGCCAACACGAACCCATCGACGATCGTGGCGGTCACCGAGATCTCCTGGGTCTTGGCGGTGCGGAGCATCCGGGACGCCGGCGAGCCGTGGAGCAGCAGCTCGTCACCTCGTCGAGCGTGGAGGGTGGGGACCACGATGGGCACGTCGTCGACCACGATGCCGACGTGGCACACGTACGAGTCGTCGAGGATCGAGTGGACGGTCTCGACGTCGTAGGCACCGCGGCGGGCCACTCGCTTGACGGTGGTGCGCTCGGTTTGGAGGTCGGTGGTCGGATCGGTCATGTCAGCGCTCCTTCGCCGGTGGTCAGGGTGAAGCCCTCGTCGAGCCAGCCGGTGACGCCGCCGATCATCTTCTTGACCGGGCGGCCCAGCCGGGCCAGGCGGAGGGCGGCCTTGTCGGCCCCGTTGCAATGGGGGCCGGCGCAGTACACGACGAACAGCGTCTCGGGCGGGTAGACGGCCAGGGTCGCGTCATCGATGTCGGGATGGGGGAGGTTGGTGGCCCCGGCGACGTGGCCGCCGGCGAACCCCTCCGACGAGCGCACGTCGAGCAGGACGAACCCCGGGGTGGGGGCGGCCAGGCTGGCATGCACGTCCCAGCAGTCGGTCTCGAACTCGAGCAACGACTCGAAGTGGGCGGCGGCCCGGGCCGCCGAAGCGGCCGGGGTCTCGGCGACCGCGGTCGTCGGGACCGGGGTGGTCACGGTGTCGGTTGGCTCCATCGGGCCTCGCCTCCTCGCCGGGAGTTGGTTGGTACAAGGTATCGTTCTGGTACGGAGGATTGTTCTGGTACAAATCTTGCTATGTACCGGTTCAAACGGTACCGTAGCCGAGGTGTCCTCGCCGAGCAACGCCCGGGAACTGGCGGCCGCCATCGAAGCCCGGATCGCAGCCGGTGAGCTCAAGGCCGGAGACCGCCTCGATCCCGTTCGGGCGGTCGCCGAGTCGTCGGGGCTGGCGGCCAACACCGTGGCCGCCGCCTACCGAGCGTTGGGGGAGCGGGGCTTGGTTCAGGGGCGGGGGCGGCGGGGTACGTTCGTCTCGGCCCGGCCGTCGATCGCCTCCTTCGTCGCCGCTGACCGGGTCCCGTCCGGCGTGGTCGATCTCGCCACCGGGAACCCCGACCGTCGGTTGCTGCCCGATCTGGGGCCGGCGCTCACCTCGATCTCCTCGTCACCGGTCGCCTATGAGGATCCGGCGGTCGACCCTCGGCTGGGAGATCTTCTGGCGGCCGACCTGGCGGCCGACGGGGTGGCGGTCGGCGAGCTGTGCGTCGTCGGCGGTGCCCTCGATGGCATCGAGCGGATCCTCGTCGCCCATCTCCGACCGGGGGATCGGGTAGCTATCGAGGACCCGGGCTACGCGTCGGTCGTCGAGTTGGTGGCGGCGATGGGTCTACGGGCGGTCTCGGTGCCGGTCGACGCCCAGGGGCCAACCCCCGACGGTGTGGCGGCCGCAGTGGCCGACGGGGTCGAGGCGTTCGTCATCACGCCCCGGGCCCACAACCCGACCGGAGCGGCCATCGATCGCCCTCGGGCCGTCGATCTGGCGTCGGCGCTCGACGGGCGTCCCGAGGTCCTGGTGATCGTCGACGACCACGCCGGGGCCGTCGCCGGCGCCCCGTTCGTCATCCCGCCCGCACTCGACGACCGCGAGCGATGGGCCGTGGTCCGGTCGGTCGCCAAGTCGCTCGGTCCCGACCTCCGCCTGGCCGCCCTCGCCGGCGACGCCACGACCGTGTCCCGGGTCGCCGGTCGGCAGTCGCTTGGCACCGGTTGGGTGTCGCACCTCTTGCAGCGGATCGTGGCCCAGCTCCTGTCGTCGGCCGAGGTGACAGCCCGTCTCGGCGAGGCCGCCGAGGCCTACGCCACTCGTCGGCGGGTCGTGGTCGACGTCCTCGCTGCGTCGGGGGTCGAGGGGTGGGGGCGCTCGGGTCTCAACGTCTGGGTTCCGGTCGACGACGAGGCGGCCGTCGTGGCCGGCATGGTGCAGCGGGGCTACGGCATCCGGTCGGGCGCCCGGTTCCGGCGCCGGGCGGGGCCCGGTGTCCGGCTCAGTATCGGCGGAGCGGGTCTGACCGAGCTGGAGGCCGCGGCCGAGGCCTTGGCCGATCTCCTCACATCCAGCCGCCAAACGCGGCGAGCATAGCTGTCAACCGGGCACATCTACCTGGGGTTTTGCTCGCCCTGGCCATGGTTCGACAACTGTTCATCGATGAGTCGACGCCTGTTTACGGGGTCGACGCGTGAAGTCGGTATCCCGGGGGGCGGCCCCGGGCCCGCGGGGCGTTCAAGAGGAAAGGTGGGTCCTTATGCACGTCCCTGTCCGAATGGTAAAGAGCGCGGCGGTCGCCGTGGCGCTGCTGCTCGTCGCCGGCCTGGCGATGGCGGTGGCGCCGATGGCGGCCGAGGGCGGTGGCGCCCGCAACCGCTTCTTCGAGCCGGTCGCCACGTTCGACGTCATCGCCGGCAACGGCTCGGCGGTCGCCGAGATCGTCGACGCATCGCCCGACGGCAACCAGCTCGCCTACACCGACGCTGACAACGAGGAGGTCGGTTTCGTCGACATCACCGACGAGACCAACCCCGTCGGTCAGGGCACGGTGGCCGTCGGCGGCGAGCCGACCAGCCTGGTGATCCGGGACGACCTCGTCCTGGTGGGGGTCAACACTTCCCCGTCGTTCGTCGCTCCCTCCGGTGCGCTGGCGGTCATCGACCGCACCACCCTGTCGCTCGTCGCCACGATCCCCGTCGATGGCCAGCCCGACTCGATCGCCCTCTCGCCCGACGGTGAGTGGCTGGCGATCGTGATCGAGAACGAGCGGGACGAGGACCTCGGCGACGGCCTCATCCCTCAGCTCCCCACCGGTGGGCTGCTGATCGCGTCGCTCGACGGCGACCCCGCCACGTGGACCCCGGAGGCGGCCGATCTGTCGCCGGTGGCCGCCTCGGCCTTCGCCGGCAGCGACCTCGAGCCCGAGTACGTCGACATCAACGAGGCCAACCTGGCCGTCGTCAGCTTCCAGGAGAACAACCACCTGGCGGTCGTCGACGTCACCACCGGGACCGTGGTCTCGGAGTTCTCGGCCGGTGAGGTCACCCTGACCGACGTGGACACCGAGGAAGAGGACCTGATCAACCTCGACTCGACGATCACCAAGCGCCGTGAGCCCGACGCCGTGTCGTGGATCGATCACGATTCCTTCGCCACCGCCAACGAGGGCGACTACGAGGACGCCGACGGCAACGAGGGCGGCAGCCGCGGCTTCACCATCTTCAACGTCGACGGCACCGTCGAGTACGAGTCGGCCGAGTCGTTCGAGCATTGGCTGGTCTCGGCCGGTCACTATCCCGAGGGTCGCTCGGAGAACAAGGGCGTCGAGCCCGAGGCGGTCGAGTTCGGCACCTTCGGTCGGCGGGCCAACGCCCGCGATCTGCTCTTCGTCGGTTCGGAGCGGGGTAACGCGGTCGGCGTCTATGACGTCACCGGCGGCGAGCCCTACCCGGTCCAGCTGCTGCCGACGGGCCTCGGCCCGGAGGGTCTGAAGGCCATCCCCGGCCGGGACCTGTTCATCGTGGCCACCGAGGCCGACGAGGCCGGCGACGGCATCCCGACGATGATCAACATCTTCCGTCGCTCGTCCCGCCAGAACCCCTACCCGGGGATCGTGTCGGGCAACGACGCGTCGGGCAACCCGATCCCCTGGGTCGCACTGTCCGGCCTCGTCGGCGACTTCGACAGCCCCGACACCGTCCACGCCGTCAGCGACTCGTTCCTGGCGTCGGGCTTCATCTACACGATCGACGTCGGCGTGGAGCCGGCCCAGATCGTGGAGCGGATCGAGATCGTCGGTGCCAGCGCCGACCTCGACCCCGAGGGCATCGCCATGGGTCGGGACCGGCACTTCTGGGTCGGTAGCGAGGGCAACGCCAGCTCCCGGCCGAACCTGATCCTCAAGGTCGATCGCCACACCGGCGATGTCCTGATGGAGATCGAGCTGCCGGCCGAGCTGGTCGATGAGCGGCGGGGCAACGGCATCGAGGGCATCGCCGTGACCGGCCGACCGGGCCGGGAGCAGGTGTACGTCGCCATCCAGCGGGCCTGGCCCGACGAGGGTGACACCGACGAGGTCAACACCAAGATCGGGCGCTACGACGTGGCCACCGGGACCTGGGGCTTCGTCCACTACCCGCTGCAGCCCGAGGGCGCCGGCGACTGGGTCGGCCTCTCCGAGCTGACCCGCCTGCCAAACGGCACCTTCGCCGTGATCGAGCGGGACAAGGGCTGGGGCCCGAGCACCGGCTTCGTCGCCGAGCTGAAGGCGGTGTACGGCATCGATCTGGCCAATGCCGAGTTCCGGGCCTTCGACGACCCCCGGGGTCTGGTGACCATCGAGAAGTACCTGCTCCGCGATCTGCTGCCCGACCTCGAAGAGGTCAGCATCTGGACCGCGGAGAAGGTCGAGGGTCTGGCGGTCACCGCCGATCGCCGGGTCTATGTCGTGACCGACAACGACGGTGTCGACGATGCGCCGGGTGAGACCCTGTTCCTCCGCCTCGGCCGCTGGCGCCGAGCCTTCGATCTGCCCTAGAACGGGCACCGAGCCAAGAGCTCTCCTCAACAGAATCACCCCCGGCCGGGTTCCCCGGTCGGGGGTGATTCGCGTTCGGGGCCGGGTGTTCAGGCGCTGAAGGGCGTGAGGTTCGGCATCGTTCGGGGCCGGGGGTTGGTGGGGCGCCGGGACTCAGCGGGCGGCGGAGCTGGTCCGCCGGAGGAGCTCCGCCCCGTTGACCAGGAGGATCTGGACCCCGGCCACCACCAGGACTCCCCCGATCAGCCGTCCGCTGAAGGCCAGCACCGTTCCGAGCACGAAGAATCCCAGCACGGCGATGAAGGCGGTCGCCCCCAGGAGATGGAGCGCCGCCCGGAACCGGCGCCGGATCAGCTGCTCGGTCAGCAGGAGCCCGGCCAGGACGGCCGGGCCGACGGCGGCCAGCGGCGCTTTGAAGATGAGTACCGCCCCGACTGCGATCAACAGCAACGGGGTCGTCACCGCGGCCCAGGCCGCCAGCAGCAGGCCCCCTCGGGGCGACTCGAGAGGGACGGCGGGGTGGCGGAGATGGTCCCGGATCCCGTCGGCGCGGACGTCGCCCCGGCGGATCCGGCGTTCCAACCCGACCAGCTCGGTCCGCTGGCGGAGGAGCTCGGTCAGCCGACGGCTCTCGGCCGCCATCTCATCGGTGCTGTCGGTCTGGTGGGCGAGGGGGAGGAGTCGACCTCGTTGGCGGATCTGCTCGTCCAGCTCGGCGATCGCCCGATGGACCTTGTCGAGGTTGATCCGGGCCGCCATCGCCGAGGGCGGCGGGGTGCCGTGGAGACCGGCGAAGCCGAGCGGATCGGCCCACGATGCCCGCACCTCGCCATTCCGATCGAACTTGGGTCCCGACGGTCCGCGCTCGCCCTGGAGCGGATCGCCCGTGTCCCGACCCCAGAGCCCCCGGAAGGACTCGACCCATTCGAGGCCGTCCATCGAGACGAGGTCCCAGTCGGCGATGGCTGCGCCCTCGCCGTCGGCCGCGTCGATGAACGGGACGCCGAGCGCCGGGCCGAGACCCCGCTCGGTCGGGGGCTCGGGGTAGCGGAGGAACCGGCGGGCCGATCGCTGCCATCGGAGCAGCCATCGGAGGCCGGGGATGTCGATCCGGGTCACGTAGTCGCCGGGCCGGTAGTACAGGGCGTGGGACCCGGCCGCCACGTAGAGCTCCGGCCTCCCTTCGATCACCCGCAGCTCGGGGTCGCTCCAGTGGCGCCGCAGGTTCGGCCCCCGGTAGTCGTGGTTCGAGGTGGCGACCCACACCGGTTCCCGGGTCTGGGGGTCGCAGAAGATCCACGCCTGTTCCCAGTCGGCCTCGTGGTCGTTGAGGCCCCGGAAGCTGGTCCGCCAGTCGTTCATGGCGTAGAAGAACGCGTAGTGGAGCACGATCCACTCGCCGGCCCGTACGGTCCGGCCATAGCACGTCGGCTGATCGTGGAGACCGAGCCGCTCGGCCTTGAGCGACGCGGCCGTCGTGGTCAGGCGGGGCGTCGTCGGCCGGAGCCAGATCGACAACAGGAAGAAGGCGTCGAGTAGCCGGCCGAACAGGCCGACCGCCCCCAGCCGAGAGGTGAGCAGCTTCCTGGTGGTCCGCTGGATCTCCCGACGGAGGACGCCCCGCCGCTCGTCGTCGGCGACGAAGCGGAGGTCGACCCGGTTGCCCCATCGGTGGTCGAGCTGGTCGGTGGTGACCGTCGCGGACACCATGCCGTGCTGGTCCCACAGCGTGGCCGACTCGACGTAGCCGTCGACCGACGTCGGGCGGAACAGCTCTCGACCGTCGAGCCGGAGGATCGGGGCATGCCGGGCGAGGAGGCTCTCCCGCTCGACGGGTTGGGGCCGGCGCGGTCGGCCCTCATCGGCCGCGTCGGAGCCGGGGAGGACGAGGGTCATCGATCGCCGACGGAGAGGTCGGACCGGCCGTCGGCCGTCTTCCAGTAGCCCCAATCACCGGCCCGGACCTGGCGGTCGAACCAGCCGAAGTAGAGGGCCGAGTTGCGGACCAGCCCGTGGAGGATCTTGCGGGCCAGGCCCATCTCGAGCCGTCGGGGGTCGAAGTTGGCGACCATGAGGTCGGTGGACAGGAGCACTCGGTAGCCCGATCGCTTGATGCGGAACATCAGCTCGGTGTCCTCGTTGACGCTGAGGTTCGGATCGAATCCGCCGACGGCCTCCAGGGCGTCGGCCCGGACGACCATGTTGGAGCCGGTGGCGGTGGGGATGCCGACGAGATCGAGGGCGATCTGGCCTCGCTTGAACCAGCGGTGGTAGCGGTCGAATCCCTCGACCATCGTCTTGGTCCCGACGATCCCACCGACGGTCGCGTCGACCGGGAGTCGCCCCAGGACGTCGAAGTAGGCCGAATCGAACACCACGTCGGCGTCGGTGTACAGCAGCCACTCGGTACTGGCGATCACCGCGCCGATCTGGCGGGCCTCGGGGATGTTGGTCGAGGCCCGGATGACCGTGGCGTCGGGTCGCAGCCGTTCGATCATCTCCGGGGTGTCATCGGTGCTGGCGTCGACGACGACCAGGGCGATGTCTGCGGGGACGGCATCGAGGAAGCGCTCGATGTTGTCGTGCTCGTTCTTGGTGGGAACGATGATCGTCAGCGCGTGGCGGGCGATACCGGTCGGTTCGCCCATGTCAGGCGGCCGGCCGCTCTGTCTCGAGCAGTCCCCGGTAGTGGGCGATGAGCTCGTCGCCGACCCGCTCCCACGATCGGTTGGCCACCTTCTCGAGGGCGGCGGCCCCGAACCGTTGCCGGGCCTCGTCGTCCATGGCCAGCCGCTGGACGTGACGGGCCAGTGTGGGCCCGGAGTCGGGTGGGTAGAGCAGGCCGTTGATGCCGTGGTCGACGAGGTCGAGGGGCCCGCCGGCCGATGGGGCGATGACCGGGATGCCGCACGACATGGCCTCCTGGATCGTCTGGCCGAAGGTCTCGTGCTCGCCGGTGTGGACGAACAGGTCGAGCGACGCCATCGCCTCCCCGAGGGCGGCCCCCGAGCGGAACCCGGCGAAGTGGGCATCGGGGAGCAGCGTCTCGAGCCTGGACCGCTCCGGCCCGTCGCCGACCAGGACGAGCCTGACCTTCGGGTTGCCGGTGAGGGCCCGGAGCCGATCGACACGCTTCTCGGCGGCCAGGCGACCGACGTAACCGACCAGCACCTGGCCGTCGGTCACGCCGCAGGCCGCCCGGAACTCGTCGGATCGGCGGGTGGGGGAGAACTGGGCGTGATCGACCCCCCGGCCCCACACCGCGACCCGCTCGAAGTGGCGGTTGCGGAGGTCGGCGGCGATCGTGGGGGTCGGTGCCAGGGTCAGGTCGGCCTTGTTGTGGATCCGGCGGAGCCAATCCCACACCGGCCGGGCGGCGACGCTCAGGCCGTAGTTGGTGATGAATCCCGACAGGTCGGTCTGGAAGAGGGCGACCGTGCGAAGCCCGAGCTTGCTGGCGGTGGCACCGATCGAACGGCCCAGGATCACGGGGGCTGCCAGGTGGACGATGTCGGGCTGGAAGTCGTCGATGACCGACCGGGCCCTGCTCGAGTCGGCGATCCCGAAGCTGAGCGACCGGTATCGGGGGAGCTTGATGCCGCGGACCCGGTCGACCCGGACGGTCACACCGGAGGGAAGCTCCAGTTCGTCGGGGCCGGGGCCGGGGGCGACGACCCGGACCTCGTGACCGTGGCGAGCCAGATGATCGGCCACCCGCAGCACCGAGTTGGTCACCCCGTTGATGGCGGGGACGAAACTCTCAGCCGAGATAAGCACCCGCATCGTCGGAGACCGGAATCCTTCCACGTTCCAATGGTGGCGGCGCGAGGTAACGGCCGGCTAGTGCCAACTTGACCACCAGGTAGCCATCAGGCCAACACTTGGCGCGCCAACAGGGCCGATACCTCTTACTACAGGTTACTACCTATCAAGTCGTCCGCCCGACCCTGAGACTTCCCGTGGCGAGAGCGGCACGGCCAGCGGGTCCGCCGGGTGCGACCACCGTCCGAATCGGTCAGGGGGAGAGTCCAACCGGTCGACGGCGGTCCCATCGGGGGACCCGCTGTCGTGACGTCTTCGACGCTAGTGCTCGGCTCCTCGGTCGGGAACCAACGGCGCCTGAACAGCTTCCCACGGGTGTGTGAACCTCCCCAACCGGGGTGCAGCGGTCGACAACGGCCCGACGATCGGCTAGACCCTGGGGCCCATGTCCGACCACCCCCCGGCGACGGCCGGAATCGATGATGCCCTGACCGCTGCGACCGGGCGGCTCGTGAGGGAGTTCGCCGACACGTTCGGCACCGATGAGGTCGCCGAAGCGGTGGCCATGGCCCGGGCAACGCTCGAGGCCCGGAACCATCCGGCCGAGTCGTTGGCCGCCTTCACCGAGTCGTTCGCCGCCGACGAGTTGCGGGCCCAGGCCCGATTGCGGGCAGGCCAGAGCCCTCGACCCTCGGTGCTCTTCCTCTGCGTCCACAACGCCGGTCGGTCCCAGATGGCCGCCGGCTACCTCCGCCACCTCGCCGGCGACCGGATCGAGGTCTTCTCCGGCGGTTCGGACCCTGGCACGGCCACCAATCCGGTGGCGATCGAGGCGATGGCCGAGGAGGGGATCGACATCGCCACCCAGTTCCCCAAGCCGTGGACCGACGGGATCGCCCGGGCCGCCGATGTGATCATCACGATGGGCTGCGGCGACGTCTGCCCGGTCTACCCCGGCAAGCGCTACGAGGATTGGGAGCTCCAGGATCCGGCCGGCCAGGGGATCGACATGGTGCGCAGCGTTCGCGACGACATCCGCCGCCGAGTCGAGGGCCTGATCGCCAGCCTCGAAGGGTCGGCGTCGTGAACGATCTCGCATCGGTGAATCCTCGAGCGGTCACGGCCGAGCTCGTCGGCACGGCCTTTCTGCTCATCGGCGTGGTCGGGTCGGGTCGCATGGCCGAGAACCTCAGCACCGACGTCGGTCTCCAGTTGCTTCAGAACGCCTTCGCCACGGCCGGCATCCTGGTTGCGTTGATCCTCTCGCTTGGTCCAGCGTCGGGCGCCCACTTCAACCCGGCGGTCACCCTCGCCGACCGGTTCTTCGGGGGCATCGACACCCCGACCGCCGTGGCGTACATCATCGCCCAGATCGTGGGTGGGATCGCCGGCGTCATGGTGGCCAACGTCATGTTCGATCTGGACGCGATCAACTGGTCGACGAAGGACCGCTCCGACCCCGACCTCGTCTTCGCCGAGGTCATCGCCACCTTCGGGCTCCTGATGGTCATCTTCGGGGTGGTCCGTTCGGGTCGGGCATCGGTTGCGGCCTTCACCGTCGGCGCCTATATCGCCGGCGCCTACTACTTCACGTCGTCGACGAGTTTCGCCAATCCGGCGGTCACGATCGCTCGCATGTTCTCCAACACCTTTGCCGGAATCGAACCGGCATCGGCCCCGGCGTTCATCGGTGCCCAGCTGGTCGGCATGGCCTTGGCAATCGCCTTCGCCCGATTCGTGTACCCCGACACCAGCGAGTACGCCGACAACGTGGTCGTGCCGCACGAGCAGGATGGGGCCGAGACCTAGGTCCTCCTCGAAGTATCACCGCATCGTTGCGTGCGCGTTGCGCCCCGGTGACGTGTGTCGGCGGTCACGGAATTCGGATGCCATAGGAAGAAGTGTTGGCGAGTTGTTCAACCTCCGTTCGCCTTCGCTCGGGTTGCCCGTTACCCGACCTCCTTACGGTGACGTCGACAACCGACCGGTTCGACCGGTCTACCACGAGGAGAGAAACCACTTGACTTCCAAGACTCTGCTGAGAGCGCTCGGGCTGCTCTTCGCCTTCACCCTCGTTGCCGCCGCCTGCGGTAGCGACGATGTCGACGACGCCGTCGACGACGCCACCGACGCCGCCGAGGATGCGGCCGACGACGCCGCCGACGCCGCCGAGGATGCGGCCGACGACGTGGCCGATGCCGCCGAGGATGCGGCCGACGCCGCCGAGGACGCCGTTGACGGCGACGAGGACATGGCCGAGGAGGCCCTCTCGGGCAACCTGATCGGTGCCGGCGCCAGCTCGCAGGAGGCCGTCCAGACCGCCTGGCGGGCCGGCTACGTCGACGTCCAGCCCGACGTCCAGGTCGACTACGCCTCGGTCGGCTCCGGTGCCGGTCGTGAGCAGTTCCTGGCCGGCGCCACCAACTTCGCCGGCTCCGACGCCTTCCTCGACGAGGAAGAGCTGGAGGCTGCGACCGACGACGCCGTCTGCGGTCCGGCCGGCGCCATCGAGTTCCCGGTCTACGTCTCGCCGATCGCCCTGCCCTTCAACCTGCCGGGCATCGACTCGCTGAACCTGCCGGCGGACGTCATCGCTGGCATCTTCGCCGAGACGATCACCTCCTGGGACGATCCGGCGATCGCCGACGCCAACCCCGACGTCGAGCTGCCGGCCCTCGCCATCAACCCGGTCCACCGGGCCGATGACTCGGGCACGACCGAGAACTTCACCTCCTACCTCGACGTGGTCGCCTCCGACGTGTGGACCTACGGCGAGATCGAGACCTGGCCGAGCGACCTCACCGGTGAGGCCGCTCCCCAGACCTCGGGTGTCATCGCTGCGGTGACCGCCGGTGAGGGTTCGATCACCTACGCCGACGCCTCGCAGGCCGGCAGCCTCGCCACCGCCGCCGTCGGCGTGGGTGAGAACTTCGTTCCCTACTCGCCCGAGGCCGCCGCCGCCATCCTCGACGCCTCGAGCACCGTCGAGGGTCGTGGCCAGTATGACCTCGCCATCGAGGTCGATCGCGGCACCGACGCTGACGGTGTCTACCCGATCGTCCTCGTCTCCTACGCCATCGCCTGCGCCGAGTACGCCGACGAGAACACCGTCGCCCTCGTCCAGAGCTACCTCGGCTACGTCACCAGTGCCGACGGCCAGGCCCTGGCCGCTGAGCAGGCCGGCTCGGCTCCGATCTCGGACACCCTCCGGGGCCAGATCACCGAGGCGCTCGACTCGATCACCGTCCGCTCCTGATCGGAGCGGGTTTCGTCACCGCAGCGACGCGGTGACATCGATCGCTCTCCGTGGTTGAACACCAACCCGGAACGCGGTCATTGTTGGAGTAGTCGTCCTTGGCGTGGCCCCCATCCTGGGGGCCACGCCAAGGGCTCTGCTCTTGAGCGGCGGGCCAGCGTCACCCGGTCGTCGCCCTTCCCTCCCCACCCGGCCCCACCACGGAACACGACGACATGAGCGACGACACGATCACCGAGACCGAACCGGAGCCGGCGGAACCGAGCGAGGCCGAGCCGGTCATTCAACCCAGAACCCAGCGTCGGCTGGGTGACCCCATCTTCCGCTGGATCGCCACGTCGGCCGGGGTCACGATCCTGGCCACCCTCGGCCTGGTGTTCCTCTTCCTCCTCATCGAGGGGGCCGCAGCGCTCGAACCCGGCAACCAAGAGTTGATCGGCGAAGGCGGCGATGAGGGAGAAGGCGAAGGCTTTTTCGAGTTCGTCCTCCCGTTGCTCTACGGAACGGCGCTGGCCGCGATCGTCGCCCTCGTGCTGGCGACACCCCTGGCGATCGGGATCGCCCTCTTCATCTCCCACTACGCCCCCCGCCGGATCGCCTCGATCCTCGGCTATCTGATCGACCTGCTGGCCGCCGTGCCCTCGATCGTCTTCGGCCTGTGGGGCATCTCGGTCCTTGCCCCCTATCTCGTGCCGTCCTACAGCTGGCTCAACGAGAACCTGGGGTGGATCCCCTTGTTCTCCGGCACCGTACTCCAGAGTGGTCGATCGATGGCCACCGTCGGCGTCGTGCTGGCGGTGATGATCCTGCCGATCATGACCGCAGTTGCCCGAGAGGCGTTCCTCCAGACGCCCCGCCTCCATGAGGAAGCGGCCCTGGCGCTCGGGGCCACCAAGTGGGAGATGATCAAGATGGCGGTCCTCCCCTACGGCCGAGGGGGCGTCATCTCCGGCGCGATGCTCGGCCTCGGCCGGGCCCTCGGGGAGACGCTGGCGATCGCCGTCGTCCTCTCGGTGTCGCCCGGCATCTTCGGCTACCAGCTCTTCACTAGCCAGAACTCGTCGACGATCGCCGCCAACGTCGCCCTCAACTTCCCCGAGTCGACCGGTATCGAGGTCAACGCTCTCATCGCCACCGGCCTCGTGCTCTTCGTGGTCACGTTCTTCGTCAACTATCTCGCCCGTTTGGCCACGTCCCGCCGGAGCTCGGAGGCAGCCTGATGACCACCACCACCGAAGAGACCGGACAGGCCGAGTCCGCCCCCGGCCCGGGGGACCCGATCCCCAACGGCGCCAAGAAGCGCCAGGGCCTGATGAACATCACCGGCATCGTCGCCTTCGTCATCGGATTGGCGGCCGCCGCGACGACCCTCGACCGCACGATGACCGCCACGATCACCGTCTTCGCCGTCGTCGGTCTGCTGGCGTTCGTGCTCGTGACGTTCATCGCCTCGATGGTCGTCGAGGGCCGGCGCCGGGCGGCCGACCGGTTCACCACCACGATGGTCTACACCGCCTTCGTGCTGGCCATCCTCCCGCTGGTGTCGATCGTGATCAAGGTGCTCACGGAGGGCTACGCGAGGATCGACAGCCAGTTCTTCACCGAGACCCTCCGGGGGGTCATCGGGGAGGGCGGTGGCGCCGCCCACGCCATCGTCGGCACGCTGATCATCACCCTCATCGCCGCCCTCATCTCGATCCCGGTCGGGCTGTTCACCGCCATCTACCTCGTCGAGTATGGGAACAATGGTCGCCTGTCCCAGGGCATCACGTTCTTCGTCGACGTGATGACCGGCATCCCGTCCATCGTCGCCGGTCTCTTTGCCTTCGCCTTCTTCCGGACCATCACCGGTGGGTTCGACCTCCCTCGGACCGGATTCGCCGGGGCAATCTCGTTGTGCGTGCTGATGATTCCGGTCGTGGTCCGCTCCTGCGAGGAGATGCTGCTCCTCGTGCCCGATCGTCTTCGGCAGTCGTCCTACGCCCTCGGGGTCCCCAAGTGGCGGACCATCATCAAGGTCGTGATCCCGACCGCCAGCGCCGGCATCGCTGCCGGTGTCACGATCTCCATCGCCCGGGTCATCGGTGAGACGGCACCGCTGCTTCTGACCGCCGGCTTCACCCTCAACATGAACTACGACCCGTTCAGTCGGTTCATGGCCACTCTTCCGGTGTACGTCTACTTCCAGTTCACCCAGCCGGGCATCCCGCCCGAGGTCGCCCAGGAGCGGGCGTGGGCCGCCGCCCTCGTCCTCATCGCCATCGTGCTGCTGCTGAACCTCTTCGCCCGCCTCGTGGCGCGGGCGTTCGCGCCGAAGACTCGCTGACAACGGACCAAGAAAGAACCAAGGGAGCACGATCGTGGGTAAGCGAATCGAGGCCAAAGACATCTCACTGTTCTACGGAGATTTCAAGGCCGTCGACAGCGTAGACATGATGATCGAACCGAACGCCGTGACGGCCCTCATCGGTCCGTCGGGTTGTGGTAAGTCGACGTTCCTCCGGGCCATCAACCGGATGCACGAGGTGATCCGGGGAGCCAGCGTCACCGGTGAGATGCTGCTCGACGACACTGACATCTACGGTCGGAATATGGACCCGGTCGACATCCGGGCTCAGATCGGGATGGTGTTTCAGCACCCCAACCCGTTCCCCACGATGTCGATCTACGACAATGTCATCGCCGGCTTCAAGCTCAACAACCGGCGGCTCAGCCGAGCGAAGTCCGACGAGATCGTCGAACAGTCGCTTAAGGGCGCCAACCTGTGGGACGAGGTCAAGGACCGGCTGAAGAACCCCGGCGCGGGTCTGTCGGGTGGTCAGCAGCAGCGGCTGTGCATCGCCCGCTCGATCGCCGTCGAGCCGGTGGTCCTCCTGATGGATGAGCCCTGCTCGGCGCTCGACCCGATCTCCACCCTGGCGATCGAGGATCTGATCCACGAGCTCAAGCAGGAGTTCACGATCGTCATCGTGACCCACAACATGCAGCAGGCGATCCGGGTCAGCGACAACACGGGGTTCTTCAACCTCAACGCCACCGGTGAGCCGGGCCGCTTGGTCGAGTTCGACACCACCGACAACATCTTCAATCACCCCCAGAACGAGCAGACCGCCCGCTACGTGAGCGGCCAGTTCGGCTGACCGCCTGATTGGCGGCCGACGGACCGCCTGGGAGACGATGGACGTAGCAGGAGCGCCCGAGGACGAGGAGCAGCGATGAAGTCGCTGACGAGGTGACGTGGTGAGCATCGCACGCCACGACCCGCCGTCGTCATCGGCCGAGTCGGCCTCGCTTTCGGCGTTCCGTCGAGAGATCGGTGATCTCGACGCCCGGATCGTCCACCTCGGTGCCCTGGCCTGTGAGACGGTCCCTCGGGGCACCGAGGCCCTCCTCACCGGCGACTATGACCTGGCCCAGCAGATCATCGATGACCACGTCGTCATCGATGATCTGACGGTCGCGATCGAGGACCGCTGCCTGGCGATCCTGGCCCGCTACGCCCCGACCGGCGTCGAGCTTCGCCGGGCGGTGGTGATGATGTGGTTGGCGCAGGAGTTCGAGCGCTCGGCCGACCTGATGACCAACGTGGCCAAGTCGACCCTCCGCATGCTCGGCACGTCGCTCAGTCCGGAGATCCGGGGTCACGTGGCGGCGATGGGTGGCGAGGCCAACCGGTTGCTCCGGCTGGCGGTGGACGCCTTCGCCGACCGGGACGCCACGTTGGCGGCCAGCCTGCGGGGCATCGACGATCAGCTCGACCAGATGAACCGAGACATGATCGGCGTCATCTTCGGTGCTCAGGGCGACGATCGGATCGGGCTCGGCGCCGCCGTTCAGCTGGCGTTGATCGCCCGCTACTACGAGCGAATCGGTGACCATGCCGTCAACATCGGCGATCGGGTCCGATACATGGTCGATGGTCGGACCATCGACCCCTCGGCACCCGATCGGCGCCCCGGCCGCCGGAGCCGACCGGGCCGGCTCCAGGGGTGACGGCGGTGCTCGACGGGCTGGCGATCGTGGCGCCGGCCGTGGTCGCTCTCGTCGTCGGTGCCTTCGGCGGGTGGTGGTTCGCCCTCAGGAGCCGACCGGAGCCGGTCGCCGAGCCACCGGAGGAGCCGGAGGACAGCGACGTTTCGGAGCCGTGGCTCGACGAGGAGCGGATCGAGCCGGTGCTCGGGGCCTTGCCCCTCGGGGTGGTGGTCGTCGGCGACGACGGAGCGGTCATCCATCGCAACCGCTTCGCCCGCCGGTTCGAGAGCGGCCGTCACGGCGATGCCCTCGTGGCCGTGGCCCTCGAGGAGACCATCGAACTGGTGGTGACCGGCGCAGCGGTCGACCGCCCGATCGATGTCTACGGCCCTCCACCGCTCCACCTGCGGATGCGGGGCGTGCCGATCACGGCCCAGGACCGGTTCCGGGGCGGGGTCGTGGTGATCGAGGATGTGACCACCGCCCTCCAGGTCGATCGGATCCGTAAGGACTTCGTGGCCAACGTCAGCCATGAGCTCAAGACGCCCATCGGGGCGATCGGCCTCCTGGCCGAAACGCTCCTCGGCGCTGGAGAGCCCGAGATCGTCGCTCGGTTGGCCAACCGGCTGCACGAGCAGTCGATCCGTCTCGCCGAGCTGGTCGACGACCTCCTCGCGCTGTCGAAACTGGAAGCTGGCCCGATCACCGACCCCGAGTTGCTCGACGTCCGTGAGGTGGTCGGGTTGGCGATCGAGCGGGCGGTGACCGCCTCGGGCCGTCCGGGGGCGGTGCTGCGATGCCACGAGGAGGCCCCGGCTTTCGTCGACGGCGACCGGAGCCAGCTCGTCGTTGCCGTCTCGAACCTGATCGACAATGCCATCAAGTACTCCGACGATGGCTCGGAGGTCGACATCACCGTCGGCGTGGCCGAAGGGCGGGCCCTGGTCTCGGTCACCGACCGAGGATTCGGGATTCCCGAGCACGATCAGGATCGCGTGTTCGAGCGGTTCTACCGGGTCGACGATGCCCGGAGCAGGGTGACCGGCGGAACCGGCCTCGGGCTGTCGATCGTTCGCCACGCGGTGTTGAACCATCACGGCTCGGTGGAGGTCGCCTCGACCGAGGGTCGGGGGTCGACCTTCACGATCCGTCTCCCCCTCGCCCAGGTCCACACCCTCGATCTACGAGACCACACCCGAGAAGCCAACGGCGGTCGTCCCGGCGGTCAACCATCGAGCTCCAGCCCGCCCGCTCCGGCGGCGGTCACGGGAGCTTCCCCACCAGGAGACACGACACCATGGCCGAGCAGCTGATACTCCTCGTCGAGGACGAAGAGGCCTTCGTCGATGCGCTCACCATCAGCCTGAGCAAGGAGGGCTTCCGGGTCGAGGTCGCCCGGGACGGGGCGGAAGCGCTGCAACGCTTCGATGAGGTCCAGCCCGATCTCGTGTTGCTCGACCTGATGCTCCCCCGGGTGTCGGGCATCGACGTCTGCCGGGAGATCCGGGCCAAGTCCCAGGTCCCGATCATCATGGCGACGGCCAAGTCGGCCGAGGTCGACACGGTGGTGGGGCTCGAGGTGGGGGCCGACGACTACGTGACCAAGCCGTATCGGATGCGGGAGTTGGTGGCTCGGATGCGGGCGGTGCTCCGTCGGAGCGATCACGTCCCCGGCGCGCCGAGCGACACCCCGGGTCTGGGCCAGGCGATCACCATCGGCGACGTCTCGATCAATCCCCAGACCCACGAGGTGATCGTCCGGGATGACCCGGTCCAGCTCCCGCTGAAGGAGTTCGAGTTGCTCCAGTTCCTCATGGAGCGGGTGGGCCTGGTCCAGCCCCGCGACATCCTCATCGACCGGGTCTGGGGCCACGACTACGTCGGCGACACCAAGACCCTCGACGTCCACGTCAAGCGGCTGCGGGCCAAGGTCGAGACCGAGCCGTCGAACCCGACCCGGATCGTGACGATCCGGGGTGTCGGCTACAAGTTCACCAACCCCGCCTAGCCACTTATACTCGCCCCCAGTCAACGTGCGGAGGCGACTGATGAGTGACATTGCAGCGACGCTCGACGAGTTCCGGGCCCGGTGCACCGAGAGCGGTGTGCACACGGTGGAGCTGGCCACCCCCGACACCCACGGTCACCTCCGGGGCAAGCGGGTCCCGGTCGAGCGGTTCTTCGCCACCACCGCCACGGCCGGTGTCCACATGGCCGACGCCATCTACGTGATGGACCTCCTCAACGACCTGCCCGACAACGAGTTCATCAACATGGACTCCGGCTACCTCGACTGCCACCTCGTCCCCGACGTCGGCACCGGCCGCATCCTGACCCACCGACCGGGTTACGCCCTCATGTTCGCCGACACGCTCGACCACCACGGGCAGCCCCATCCGTTCGCTCCCCGCACCGTGTTGGCCCGCCAGGTCGAACGGTGCCGGGCCCAGGGCTTCGACCCGGTCGTGGCCACCGAGATCGAGTTCTACCTCTGCACCCCCGACTGGGCGCCGGTGCAGTCGCACGTCCAGTACAGCTCGCTGACCGACGCCCTCGATCTGGAGGACGCCCTGGCCGACATGCGGGCCGCCCTGCTCGGGGCCGGCATCGAGGTCGAGTCGTCGAACGCCGAGTACGGGCCGGGCCAGATCGAGATCAACACCGGCCACGGCGACGCCTTGACCATCGCCGACAACACCGCGCTGTTCAAGAGCATCGTGAAGCAGGTGGCGGTCCGCCACGGTCTCCGGGCCACCTTCATGGCCCGACCATGGACCGAGGCGTCGGGCTCGGGCATGCACCTCCACTCGAGCTTGGCCCGCGACGGGGCGAACGTGTTCGCCGACACCGACGGTGGCCCCAACAAGGTCATGGCATCGTGGATCGCCGGGCAGCTGGAACACGCCGAGGCGCTCGCCCTCCTCGGTTCGCCGACCAGCAACGGCCAGAAGCGGATCCGCCCCTTCACCTTCGCCCCGACCCACGCCCACTGGGGGCTCGACAACCGGACCGTCCTGGCCCGGTGCGTCATCGAGCCGGGGTCGGCGGCCAACCGCGTCGAGTACCGGGCCCCGGGGGCCGACGCCAACCCCTACCTGGCGATGGCCGGGGTCGTGGCCGCCGGGACCGACGGCCTGGAGCGAGGGCTGGTGCCCCCGATCATGTGTGAGGGTGACATGTACTCCAACCCCGGTGACCACCCGGCCCTACCCACCGACCTGGCCGGCGCCGTTGACGCCTACCGGGGGAGCGCACTGGCCGCTCAGCTTGGCGACATGTTCTCGGCCAGCTACCTCAGCATCGCCGTGGCCGAGGTGGCCCACGCCACCGAGAACGCCCCCGACCCCGACGACATCAACGACTGGGAGCGCGAGCGGTTCATGGAAATGGTGTGACCGGCATGCCCCCGGTCGACGTCACGACCCCGTCGCTCTACCTCGACGGGATTCCCCACGAGCGGTTCACCGCCATCCGGGAGACCCCGGGACTGGCGTGGCATCCCTACGAGCGGTCGGGATTCTGGGCCGTGACACGCTTCGACGACGTCCGGGTCGTGTCGGGCAACCCCGACGTCTACTCGTCGGGCATCGGCCACACCAACCTGTGGGACCTGGAGGCCGACGCCCTCGAGGCCCGGCGGTCGATCATCGACACCGACGCTCCCGACCACACCCGGCTCCGTCGCCTGGTGTCGAAGGTGTTCACCCCGCGGAGCATTCGGGTCTGGGAGGACCTGACCCGGTCGATCGCCGCCGAGCTCCTCGACTCGTTCATCGAGCGGGGCGGAGGCGACTGGGTGGAGCAGGTGGCGGCACCGCTGCCGATCCGGGTGATCCTCTCGATCCTCGGGGTGCCGGTCGACGATGCCGACTACCTGGTCGAGCTGTCCAACTACCTCGTCGAAGGGACCGGCGACCGGCCGACCCTTCCCGACGACGCCTACGGCAACACCACGCCGGTACGGCTCCTGCCCTTCGGGAGCCCGGCCAGCCACGCCCTCTACTCCTATGGGGAGCGGATCGGGGCCGAGCGCCGAGCCGACCCCCGGGACGATCTCGTCACCGCCCTGGTCCAGGCCGAGGACGACGGCGATCGACTCACCCACGACGAGTACCGCAACCTGTTCCACGTCTTGGTCTTCGCCGGGAACGAGACGACCCGGACCGCGTTGAGCCACGGAGCGATCGCCTTCGCCGACCATCCCGACCAGTGGCAGCGGCTCCTCGACGAGCCCACACTCCTCGATTCGGCGACGGAGGAGGTGCTCCGGTGGTCGACGCCGGTGCTCCACATGCGGCGCACCGCAGCGGCCGACACCGAGCTGGCCGGCACGCCGATCGCCGCCGGCGACAAGGTGGTGATGTGGTACGCCGCCGCCAATCGCGACCCGGAGCGGTTCCCCGACCCCTTCCGGTTCGACGTCGGTCGGGCCGACAATCGACAGTGTGCGTTCGGGGCCGGCGGCCCCCATTACTGCCTCGGGGCGAACCTGGCCCGGATGGAGGTCCGGGTGGTGTTGGAGGAGATGGCGGCCCGGGGCCTGATCCTGGAGCGGACGACCGAGGTGGCCAGGACCGCATCGAACTTCGTCCACGGCGTGCTCTCGGTGGGGATGGCGCCGGCCGCTCGATAGGCGGGGGGCAATCCCTTGGTTCCCGGCCCGGGGTGCCGATGGAACGACCGTGACGGACCGGCGGCCAACGTCGAGCGATGGACTGATGGAAGCGGCGACCAATCGGATCGCCCTCGGCTTCATGGCGTTCGTCATCGTGTACACGGTGGGAACGATTGGCTTCATCGTGGCCGGATGGTCGCTGTCCGACGCCGCCTACATGGTCATGATCACGATCTTCGGCGTCGGCTACGGCGAGGTACGGCCGGTGGAGGGGACCCCGATGCGGCTCTTCACGTCGGTCGTGATCATCGCCGGCTACGGAGCGGTGATCTACACCGTCGGTGGGTTCATCCAGACGCTGATCGACGGTGAATTGTCCGACGTCCTGGGGGAGCGCAAGATGCAGAAGGAGATCGACGCCCTGGAGGACCACACGATCCTGTGCGGGTTCGGCCGTATGGGCTCGGTGTTGGCCCTCCAGCTGGAGGAGGCCGGCGTCCCGGTCGTCGCCGTCGAGAGCGACGAGACCCGCCGGTCGTTGGCCGTCGACCGGGGGCACCTCGTGGTCAACGGCGACGCCACCGACGAGGAGGTGCTCGAACGGGCCGGCATCGCTCGGGCCAGCACCCTGGCCACCGTGCTGTCCGACGATGCCATCAACGTGTTCGTGACGATCACCGCCCGGGAGATGAACCCGAACCTCCTGATCGTGTCGCGGGGCGAGGGCGCCCGGATCGAGAGCAAGCTACGGGGTTGTGGGGCCGACAAGGTCGTCATGCCGACGACGATCGGGGCCGACAAGGTGACCGATTGGATCACCCGGCCGTCGGCCGAGGACATGTTGGACCGGCTCCGGGGCGACAAGCAGGCGAGCTCCGACCTGGTCCAGCTCGGGCTCCGCTTCGACGAGGTGCCGGTTGATGATCACCCGGGGCTGGCCGGTCGGCGAATCGACGACATCGAGATCCGAGGCGAGCGTGACTACCTGCTGGTCGCCCACCGGTGCGGGCGGAGCGAGACGGTGATGGACCCCTCGGGTGAGCGGGTCCTGGCCGAGGGCGACTCGCTCATCGTGCTCGGCCATCACAGCGACCACCCGAACGTGATCCTCCGCCACGTTGCGTTGGAGACGCCGAACCCCTAGGCCCGGTACCAGTCCAGCTGCGGTCGTGCTCCTGCCCGTGCCGCCGGGCGTCGAGGGTCGGCGGAGCCGGTCGGTGGCCGACCGTCAGCGACCGATGAAGTTCGGCGGTCGCCGCTCGGCCATGGCCCGCGTGCCCTCGGCGAAGTCGGCCGTCTCCCGAAGCCGACCCTGCTCGGCACCCTCGTGGTCGGTGGCCGCCTTGACCTTGGCTGCGAGGTCGCCCCGGAGGGTCTCGCGGATCGACCGGACCGCCAGCGGGGCCGACGCGGCGATCTCCGCCGCCAGTTCCGTGGCTCGGGCCCGGACCTGGTCGAGCGGCACGAGCTCGTCGACCATGCCGATCGCTGCCGCGTCTTCGCCGTTGATCCGGCGGCCGGTGTAGAGCAGCTCGGCCGCCCGCTGCTGACCGACGAGCGCGGGGAGGGTGACGCTGAGGCCGAACCCCTGGTGGAAGCCGAGGCGGGCGAAGTTGGCGCTGAACCGGGCCTCGGGGGCCCCGATTCGGAAATCGGCCGACAGGGCGAGGCCGAGCCCGCCCCCGATCGCTGCCCCGTGGACCGCAGCGACGAACGGTGTCTTCGCCTCGAAGACCCGAACCGCCGCTCCGTACAGGTCCTCGGTTGTGTACGACCGGTCGCCGCCGCTGAAGTCGGCGCCGGCACAGAAGTGCTTCCCTTCGCCGCACAGCACCGCAGCGCGGCAGTTCGGGTCGTCGTCGATGGCGAACAGGGCGTCGGCGACGCCATTGATCAGGTCGAGCGAGAAGAAGTTGTTCGGTGGCCGTCGCAACTCGATCGTCGCCACGTAGTCGTCACCGGCCGTCCAGGTCACCGCAGGGGTCTCGCTGTCGCTCATGGCCCGACGCTACACCGGCTCACCGGTACCCTCCCAGCTGCTCGCCCCGGGACCTCGTCGCCGCCCCGTGGCTTGGAACCAGTGGCGGCTGACGGTGGCCCCCGGATCGTCGGCCAGCTCCCGCCAGGCCCGGGCGATCTCGGCCAGCTCGGCCGTGGTCGCCAGGCTCCGGGCGACGACGTGGTCGACGACGGCCGGAGCGGCGAAGTACTCGGCCTCCGATCGGGCCAACGGGGCGATGCCGGTCCCGCCGGACCCGGTCGCCGTCACGGTGACGTCGACGAAACCGGCGTCGATCAGCAGCCGACCGAGCCGTCGCCCGACCCGGGGTGATGAGCCCGACCGGAGCTCGGTCTGGATCTCTCGGCCCCGATCGATCCAGGCGTCGCGGGGGAAGATGAGCTCGCTACCCCAATCGGCGTCGGCGAGCGCGACCACACCCCCTGGTCGGCAAACCCGATGGGCCTCGACCACCATCGCCGCTGGGTCGGTCACGTGTTGCAGCACCGCACACAGGTGGACGGCGTCGAAGGAGTCGTCGGCGAAGGGGAGCGCGAGCCCATCGCCGGCGATCAGTGGGACCTCGGCCGGTCCGGGTCGGAGATCCAGCCCGACCGCACCACCACGGGACGGACGGCGCTCCGGTGGGCGATCCGGGTGGGTCGCCCCGATCGCGTCGGGCCCGCTCTGCCGGGTTGCGGCGTCGAGACCGACGGTGATCGAACCGGGCCCGCAGCCGAGGTCGAGCACCCGTTGGCCAGGTCGGAGCAGCGGGAGCAGGTGGGGTGCATGGCTGGCCGCGGTCCGGCGGGCGTGGTTGGGGCGATGGCGGGCCGAGATGAAGGCCCGGTACGGCCCCTCGGTAGCACTCATCGGGGCGTGCGTCGTCCGCTCAGCGGCCGTGCTGGATGTACTCCTGCAGCATCTGGGCCTCGGTCTCGAGCTCGGAGACGCGGTACTTCACGACGTCGCCGATGCTGACGAGGCCCGACAACCGGCCGTCGATATCGACCGGGAGGTGGCGGATCCGCTTCTCGGTCATGAGGGCCATCAACTGCTCGATGCGGTCATCGGGGCCACAGGTGATCACCGGGGTGGTCATGATCTGGGCCACCGGCAGGTCGAGCAGGTCGCTGCGGAGCCCGAGGGCCCGGACGATGTCCCGCTCGGAGACGATGCCCTCGATCGTGCTGCGGTCGGAGCTCACCACGAGCGCGCCGTAGCCGTGCTCGCGGAGGATCTCGACCGCTCGTCCGACCGACTCATCGGGTCGGATCGTGGCGGTGTGGGTGCCTTTGAGGCGGAGTATCTCGGCGACTTGCATCCTCGTGCCCCCTCGTTGGTCGTCGTGAGGTCGAGGAACCATCTTCTCATGCCTCAACGCGAAACGCCGCGTTTGGTCGGACCGGGTCCTAGGCCAGGGCGACCCCGAGGCCGGCGGCGACGAGGAAGCCGAGCAGGGCGGCCAGCCCGGTGAACACGCCACTCCGCTCGTAGGCCTCGGGGAGCATCGTCTCGGTCGCCACGGTGATGATCGCTCCGCCGGCGATGCCTTCCAGGAGCGCCGCCACCTCGTGGGACGCCTCGGCCAGGGTCAGGTAGCCGATCGCGCTGGCCGAGGCGGCGATCAGCACGAGGCTGCCCCACATCGAGAAGATCGTCGACCACCGCATACCCTGCTCGGCCATCCCCCGAGACGAGGCCATCGATTCGGGGATATTCGACAACACCGCCCCGGCGACGAGGGCGATCGGGATGCCGTCGTCGAGGCTCGATCCGATCACCAGCGCTTCGGGGACGCCGTCGAGGGCGATCCCCAGCCAGATCGCCATGGCCGCCCCGTGGGTCGCCACGGTGGCCAATGCGGTCTCGGGGGCGGCTCGCCCCCGGATGGTCGAGGCCCGGGCGGTGACGACGACCTCCTCGGTCCGCTCGTCGTCGAGGCCATGAGCGGTACGGAGGTACTCCCGGGTCGCTTCGGAGGTGACATGGGCCGCCCAGGCGTCGCGGATCGGTGGGTGCTGGTCGAGCAGCCGGTCGAGATCCCGCCGCCGCATGATCCACACCTTGGCTCCGCCGGCGGCGATCGCGGTGCCCGAGCGGGCCATCCCGGTGGCGAAGGCGTAGGTGCCGAAGGCGTCGTCGGCCCGGACCCTCCTGGCTGTTCGAGGGTCGTCGGCGGTCACCACGAGTACCTCACCGTCTTCGACGAAGTACTGCCGGTCGGCCCGGTCTCCCCGCTGGTAGAGCACGTCGCCGTCGCCGAAGTCGACGAGATAGAGCCGGTCGGCCAACGCCGCCAGCTCGGCGTCGCTGAGGGGCTCGGTCCACGGCTGGTGGTGCAGGAGCTCGATCAGGCGGTCGAGGTCGGGGCGGGCGACGTCGATCACCCGGCTCCCGATATCGGCCCGGCCGGCAGCGATCGCTTCGATCCAGGCGGAGATCTCGTCCCGTTCCAGGCCGTGGCGAGACTCGAGGTAGCTCGCCGTCTCCGGCTCGGCCAGTGCTGCCTCCAGGCGAGAACGCAACGCCGGCATCTCGTCGATCCGGTCGAACAGGTCCCGCCGGGGCAGCTGGTACAGCTTGGTCGCCTCCCGGGCCACGGCCGTCGTCGAATGGGGAGCACCCGACAGGAACGCCCCGGTCCCGAAGGCATCGTCGGTCACCACCCGTTTGGTCCCGTCGGTCCCTTGGAGCTCGACCGAGCCATCGGCCACCACCGACAGGTGCTCGGTCCGATCGCCGGCTCGATGGATGTGGGCCCCCCGGGGGTACTCGCGCTCGTTGACCAGCGCCGCGATCAGGTGGAGCTCCTCGGACGGAAGATGGTGGAACCACGGAACCCGATCGAGGTCCCGGAGCTCGTCCCGCAGCCGTTTGATCTGCCGGTCCTTGAGGTAGGTGATCGTCGTGGACGCCTTGCGGAGGAAGCCGCCCCGGGCGTTGATGATCTGGTTCAGTGCGGTGAACAGGACACCGCCGATCAGGGCGCCGACCCCGAGGTAGAGGAACGTCTCCTCCTCCAGCGACTCGGCGACGAGGTCGACCGCCACACCGGAGATGAGCGCACCGGCCCCGAAGGCGGTGGCCAACCCGATGACCGGCCACGGTCCCTTCCACACCCGACCGATGACGGCGCCGACCACCAGGCTGGCGGCGATGGCCGCTTTGAGGGCGAAGGCGACGACGACCTCGGGCACGGCGACAGTACAGCACCCGGACCCTGCACCCGTCCGACGGGCAGATGAACCGACCGTTGCCGCCGGTTGAACATTGCGGCGGCGGGTCGGTCGCGTGCCAAGATCCGGCGATCTCACCCCGACGAGCCCCGGACGGTCCAAGCTGTTCGGACCGCCCGCCGGTAGGTTCGTCCCGATGACCAGCACCGACCCCGCTCGTGGGTGAGCGCCAGTTCATCCTCTACCTGGCGCTGATCAGCGGCCTCTCGGCGCTGGCGATCGACATGGTGCTCCCCGCCTTCGCCGAGATGCGTCCGGCCTTCGGCCTGGCCGACGACTCCCCCCGACTGTCGCTCACGATCAGCCTGTTCTTCGTGGGAAGCGGGATCGGGCAGTTGGTCTACGGGCCGGTGGCCGACGCCGTCGGCCGCAAGCCGGTGCTCCTGGCCTCGCTGGTCCTCTACGGCGTGTCGGCGCTGGTGTCGACGCTGGCCCCGACCCTGACCGTGTTGCTGGTGGCCCGCTTCGTGTGGGGTCTGGCCGCCGCCGGGTCCCGGGTGCTGAGCCAGGCCATCCTCCGGGATCGCTACACCGGCGACGCCATGGCCCGGGTCATGAATCTGGTGCAGACCGCCTTCTTCCTCGGCCCGATCGTCGCCCCCGTCCTCGGCGAGGCGCTCGTGCAGCTCGGATCGTGGCGGTGGGTGATGGGTTTCGGGGTGGTGACGGCCACGGTCGCTGCCCTGTGGTCACTCCGCCTGCCCGAGACGCTGGCCCCCGAGACCCGGCGACCGCTCCAGTTCTCCTCGACGATCGCCGGGTTCGGGGTGGTCATCGGGAACCGGGTGACGCTCGGCTACCTCCTCGCCCTGACGTTCGGATTCGGGGCGTTCTACTCGTTCCTCGCCAGCTCCGAGCTCGTCTTCGCCGACGTGTTCGATCGTTCGAGCTGGTTCGTCCCGTTCTTCTCGATCAGCAGTGTGATCCTGGCCGCCGTCACCCTGTCGATGAGCTGGGTTCTGCGCTGGGTATCGGGCCGCCACGCCGCGCTGGGCGCCGGCCTGGCGTTGTCGACGGTGTCGGCGCTCTTCGCTGCGGTGGCGGTCGCCACCGGCGGCGTGCCGCCCTTCGGGCTGTTCCTCGTGTTGTTCGTGGCGGCCAACGCCTGCCACGTCGCCTTCTTCCCGACCGCCATCAGCCTGGCGCTGGAACCGATGGGGGCGCTGGCGGGAACGGCGGCGGCGGTGATCGGGTTCACGATGGCCATCGGCGGCGCGGCGCTGGGGGCGATCATCGACTCGTCGATCGACGGCACGATCACCCCCATCGCCTTCGGCTACGCCGGCTACTCCCTCGTCGCCCTCGGCTTCCAGGCCCTGGCCCTGACCGCGGGGCGGGCCGGCCCGGCCGTCACCGAAGCGAGAACGGCGGGTACCGGTCGGTGATCAGCAGGAAGGCGTAGGCGTTGACCCGTAGCCCCCAGCGGCTCACCCCGACCACGAAGTCGAACAGCGGGCGGGGATAGCGCCCGGTGAAGAGGATGGCGAACCAGGCGATGACGACCGAGACGGCGGCGCCGATCACCAGGAACGCCAGGACGATGTAGTGGGGTATGGCCAGGAACCACTTGACCAGGGGTAGCCATCGGTTGAGGTCCTCCTCGGCGTCGGGGTAGTCGAGCTCGAGGTGGACGCTCTGCTCGTGCACCGTCGACGGGTAGCGGTCGGTCAGCAACGCCACGTAGGCCCCGATCCGGGCCCCGAACCGGGTGAACTCCCGGGCGAAGTCGAACCACCAGCGGGGGTAGCCCCGGGTGAACAGGATCATCAGCAGCGTGGCGAGGAACAGCGCCCCGGAGATCCCCCCGCTCGACTGGGTGAACGTCTCGCCCGTCTCGGTCACCACGGTCTGGTTCGAGGTGGCCGACAGGATCCCGTACAGGATCGCGATCGGGATGATCATGATCAGCCGGAACGCCGTCGTCAGACGATCGAGCTGCTCGGGATAGTCGATGTCGAGCCTGGCCGGATAGTCGTCGGCCGGTACGACGATGGTCGGCTCCGCCATGAGCCTGCCCCCTTGCGCTTCGTCGCCCGACGGCGGGCGTTCCGCCGCGCTCAGACGCTAGTTCGGGCCCACGGGACCTCGCAGGCCTGATCGAGCTCGATCTCGGCGTGGACCGCCTGGTTGCTGTGGGCCCCGGCGCACCAGGTCGGCATGACCATCGAGTACAGCCCGGTGCCGCCGGCCTGGACCACCAGGATTCGCTCCGGGTTCCGGACGGCCGGCACCGGGGAGGTGACCGAACCGAACTGGCGGGGGTAGAGGCGGCGGGCGACCTCGGGGGCCACGACGGCCTCCTCGGCGAGGCGCTGCTGCACCCGCTCCCGGTCGTAACCGGCGTCGGCCAGGACCGCGGTGTGGTCGGGGTTGAGCACGACCGTCACCGCAGCCCGACCCCCGAGCACGACGTTGTTGGTCCCCGGGGCGGCGATCATCGCCCCCAGGATCGCCAGCAACTCCTCGGCCGATGAGGCGGGGTCGTCGCCGTCGCCGATGAAGAACACCGAGTGGGGGGCCTCGCTCCCGACCACCGTCACCGCGCTCTGGTCGGCGGTGTACCCGAAGGTGGTGTGGAGCGGCGGGAAGGGCGAGCCCTCCTCGTCCTCGGCGATGCAGAACGTGAACTTGCCGGGGTGGCCGTGGAGCGCCATGTCGGACTCGCCGGGTCGGGCGCCGCCGACGTTGATCATCGCCAGCCGGACCGCCCGACCGATCGAGGCGTTGGCCCGGTGGCCGGGCCCCATCACCCCGAACCCGCTGGCGATCCCGCCGCAGGCGTTGCGGGCGGGGCCGTTGACGATCAGCAGCGGTGCGGTGCAGTGGGTGGTGGCCTGCATCTCACGCAGGTCGAACGCCGGCTGGCAGATCGCCCGGATGGCGGCCACCACGACCGGGATGTGGTCGGGGCTGCAGCCGGCCATCACCGCGGCGATCGCCACCTTCTCGACCGTGGCCGCCCCCATCAGCGGGCCCATCTCGCCGAGGACGTCGCCGCCGTCGAGTCCGGTGGCCAGCACCATGCGGTCCACCCGCTCGGGGGTCGGGGCGATGACCGGGAGGCCGTCGGTGCAGCCCAGCTCGTGCAGCAACTCCACCGCGCCGAGCTCGTCGGCGACGGTGAGGGTCGGGCCGGTCGAGGTCGAGACTCCCGTCGAGGTCATCGGCCCTCGATCGAGGCGACCAGGCCGTCGCGGATCTCGATCGCCACCTTTGCCATGTTGTCCCGCCCCGACCCGGCGACCGGGTGGGGGAGCATGATCCGGGGGAGGTCGACCATGCCCTCCGAGCGGGCGACGAAGTCACCCTGGGGCCAGAACTTCTCGGTCACCAGCGAGACCGCCGGGACTCCTCGTCGAGCTGCTTCGATGCCGTCACGCACGGTGCCGGACGTGCAGCTGCCTCAATGGCCGTAGGCGGCGATGAGGGCGTGGCACTCCCGCTCGATGTCGGCCAGGAGGTCCTCGCCGGCCACGATCGAGGCGTTGCCCTTGTCGTATCGCTTGAAGCTGAGCCCCTCGAACGCTTCGGTCAGGGCGGCCTCGATGTGATCGAGGAACGCCACCGAGTCGGGGTAGCCGTTGGCCAGGAGACCGACGGTCGTGCCGGGCTCGAGCGCCCGGGTCAAGGTGTAGGGCTCCGGGGCGGCCAACGGCTCGGCCCGGGGATCGAGAATCTCCACGGTCTGCTCCCTCGCGGTGGGTCTCGCACGATGCTCCCAGGGTGGGGCGTGCGATTCAAGCGGGCCCCGGCGGTGGCTCGAGCGCCGAGCGGCGGGGGTCTCAGGTGGTGGGGTCGGGTTCCGGTACCCAGAGGCCGGCCTCGGAGCGTTGGGGGAGGAAGGCCCCCATGTCGCTGAAACAGCGGAAGCTGGGTCGCTCGAGGGTGAAGGCCCCGATCTCGGCGAGCAGCTCCTCGGCCTCGGTCAGGGCGGCGGTGATGGTCGCCATGGCATCGATCGGGGGGTGGGTGATCAGGTAGGCCATCGTCACGTGGAACCGGTAGTCCCGATGGTCGGGGGCCCGGATCCCGGTGGCGTCGCTGAGCCGCTCCCGGTACGACCGGAGGGCCCGTTCCATGTCGGCGTCGACCGGGTGCACGTCGAACACCACCCCCGGTTGGGCTCGCAGCACGCCTCCGACCAGGGTCGGCTCCGGAGGGGGAACCGCCTCCACGGCGGCCCGGAGCACGGTGTCGGCCTCGGTGAGCGGGGCGTCGAGATCGAGGAAGCGGGACCACCGCTCGGGCCGACGGACCTCGTCGAGCAGGAGGTCGAACGCCGTCATGTGCCAGCTGTCGGGGGGGAGGAACGTCATGTAGGGCCCGAGCGGGGGGTCGAGCACCGCCCGAACCCGACCGAGGGCTGCCCAGACCGGGGACCCGGGCTCGACCATCGCCACCACGGTGTTGCCCGGGTACCGCCGGTACCGGCCGTCGGGCCAGAACTTCGTGCCGAGGCCAGCCGGGACCGGAGCGTGAGGGGGGAGGTGCATGGGTCGGCGGCGAGTCGGGTCGGGGTTCGCCGGCGGCGACGATAGCCGACACCGTGCCGGCCCGCCCGGCCGATCGCCGGGTTGCCTCGGGGACAGGCGACGGTCAGGGGCGAGCCATCTCCCTGTCGAGTGTCGTTCATGCAGATCGCTGAACGTTCACTTGCCCTTGGGAACGTTCCCACTTACGTTCGGGAACGTTCCCAAAAGCTGGGTCAGGCGTTCCTGGCGCGGCCGACCGATGTCGTTCGAAGGAGACCGACGAAATGAAGCAAACCAGAGCTCACCGGGCGTGGTGGCTGGCTCTCGTCGCGGCGCTGGCGCTCATCGCCGCGGCGTGCAGCAGCGACGACGACGAGACGACCACCGATGCCGCAGCCGACGAGGCCACCGATGGAGGCGACGACGCAGCTGCCGCCGCCGACGACGAGGCCGACAGCGACGAGGACAGCGATAGCGAGGCTGGGGCCGACGACGAGGCGGACGACGATGGCGCCACGGCCTCGGATGAGGAGCGAAGCCTCGTCATCTACGCCCCGTGGAGCGATGAGCGGGCCAACTTCGTGGTCGACGCGGCCGCCGAGGAGCTCGGCATCGAGGTCGAGTTCCTGCTCGGCGGCGGTGGCGAGCTGACCGATCGCCTGCTGGCCGAGCAGAACAACACCCAGGCCGACATCGTGCTCGGCATCGGCGAGTCCCAGATCAACCGTCTGGCCGCCGTCGACCTGTTCCAGCCCTACCTCCCGGCCTGGTCGGACAAGGTGCCCGAGTCGTACACCAACGACGAGAACCTCTTCACCATGTACGCCCAGGTTCCGGTCGTCATGTCGTACAACGCCGCGGTGATGGATCCGGCCGACGCCCCGACGTCGTGGACCGACCTCGCCGACCCGGCCTACGAGGGCATGTTCATCATGCCCGGCCTCGGTGGCCAGACCGGCCAGGCCACCATCTCCGGCATCCTGTGGCGGTTCGCCGATCCGGAGACCGGCGAGGTCAGCGACGAGGGCTGGCAGGTCCTGAGCGACATCTACGCCAATCAGATCTCGCTCGGCGAGGGTGAGTCGTTCGATCCCGAGTGGATCGCCGACGGCACGATGCCGATCTTCCTCTCGTGGCGGGGTGGCGTGGCCAACACCGACGCCGACAACGACAGCTTCGAGCTGACCGTCATCGACACCGAGGGCGGGACCCCGTTCGTGGTGACCGGCGTCGGCATCACCCAGGCCACCGACAGCCCGGGCGTCGCCCAGGAGTTCATCGACTGGTTCGGCACCGCCGACTTCCAGGTCCGATTCGTCGGCGCCACCGGCAACGACCCGCCGGCCAACGAGGACGCCATCCCCGAGTTGGAGACGGCCCAGGAGTGGCTGAGCGGCGTGTCCCGCCAGGACATCGACTGGAGCGTCGTCACCACCGTGCTCGACGAGTGGCTCGAGCGCATCGAGCTCGACATCATCGAGTGACCTCCGGCCGGTAGCAACTCTCTCCTCTTCCTACTCAGGAGGCACTCGTGACCCCAGCGATGATCTCGATCTCGTCGGTCGACGTCTCATACGGTGACACCCGGGTCCTGGAGGACTTCCACCTCGAGGTCCGGACCGGTGAGTTCCTGACGTTGCTGGGACCGTCCGGCTGTGGGAAGTCCACGCTCCTGCGGGTGATCGCAGGCTTCGTGGCTCCCACGGCCGGCTCGGTGACGATCGACGGCGACGATGTCACCCCCCTCGACCCGGAGGAGCGGCCGGTCGGGATCGTCTTCCAGGGCTACGCCCTGTTCCCCCACCTGACCGTGGCCGCCAATGTCGAGTTCGGACTCAAGACCCGCCGCCTGGCCAAGACCGAGCGGCGCCAGCGGGTGGCCGAGACGCTCGACGCCTTCGGGCTCGACGAGCTGCGCGACCGTTACCCCTCCGACCTGTCGGGTGGTCAACAGCAGCGGGTGGCGATCGCCCGGGCCATCGTCAACCGAACCCCCGTCCTGCTGATGGACGAGCCGCTGTCCAACCTCGACACCGCGCTCCGGCTCCGGCTCCGGGACGAGCTCCGGGCCTTCCACCGGGAGCGCGGCATCACCACCGTGTTCGTCACCCACGATCAGGAAGAGGCCCTCAGCCTGTCCGATCGGGTGGCGGTCCTGCTCGACGGACGGATCGCCCAGCTGGGTACACCCCACGAGATCTACCACCAGCCGGCCAGCGAGGCGGTGTGCCGGTTCGTGGGCAGCGCCAACGAGCTGCCCGATGCGGTGCTGGACAGCTTCGGGGTCGCGCCGCGGGACGATCTCCGGGCCTTCGTCCGGCCCGAGCGGCTGGCCGTCGGCGACCCGAGCGCCGGTCGCCGCCATCGGGCCAAGGGGACGGTGGTCGGGCGGACGTTCATCGGCCCGAGCACCGAGACCGCCATTCGGATCGCTTCCTCCGACCTGATCGGTTCGGTGAGGTCGTCCCGGGTCGAGGCCGCCGAGCAGGACGGTGACGTCGTCGAGTGCGGGTTCGATCCCGACGACATCATGTGGGTGCCGGCATGATCGCGACCGCCCGTCGACCGTCCCGCATCCTCACCCGGGTGGCCTTCGTCGCCACGCTGGCCGCGCTCGCCTGGTTCTGTGCCACCTTCGTCTACTTCCCCAACGTCTCGATCGTCAGCAACGTGGTCGGGGCGGAGGACGGCTTCGGGGCGCTCATCGACCGACTCCTCGGCTCGACCCGGGTCGTCAACGGGATCCGGGAGACCCTCATCGTCGCTGCCGTCTCGCTGGTCACGGTCAACGTCGTCGGTATCACCCAGGTGTTCCTCCTGGAGGGCCTGGAGCTCCGGGGCAAGCGGTTCCTGACCGTGGCCTACGCCCTCCCCCTGGTGTTCGGCTCGGTGTCGTTGGTGACCGGCTACGCCCTGGTGTACGGCCGGTCGGGCCTGCTGACCGAGGCGCTCCAGTCGATCTACCCCGGCCTCGACGACGGTTGGTTCACCGGCCGGTGGGCCGTCATCTTCGTCCACACCTTCGCCCTGACCGGCTTCCACTTCCTCTTCCTCCGCCCGGCCGTCCGGCGGGTCGACTTCTCGCTGGTCGAGGCCGCACGATCGCTCGGTATGAGCCCCATCCGGGCCATGATCAGCGTCGTCCTCCCGGCGCTTCGGCCGATGCTGCTCACCACCACCCTGATGGTGCTGATCATCTCGGGTTCGTCATTCGCTGCGCCCCACGTGCTCGGTGGGGGCGGGTTCACGATGGTCGGCCCCCTGGTGCAGACCCTCAACAACGTCGGCCGGCCCGACCTGGCCGCGCTCCTCGCCCTGGGGCTGGGGGTCGTCACCGCCGCGCTGATGATCCCGGCCCTGCGCTCCGAGCGCCGTTTCGTGGCCATGGCCGCCAGCAAGGTCCCGGTCCCGTTCGAGCCGATCCGCCTGAAGCGCCGCTGGAGCCGTGTCGTCGCCCACGTCGTGGCCTACACCCTGGCCGCCATCAACCTGCTGCCCTTCGCCGCGTCGGTCCTG
The DNA here is from genome assembly GCA_965262175.1 of Acidimicrobiales bacterium. Classification (GTDB taxonomy): domain Bacteria; phylum Actinomycetota; class Acidimicrobiia; order Acidimicrobiales; family SZUA-35; genus CADEDH01. Next base: position 2,544,416 of record CBDHES010000002.1, read on the forward strand.
CTGAGCCTGTCGCCGATCGAGGACATCCGCTCGAACCGGATCTCGACCTCGCCGACGTTGGTCCACTTCAGGCGGGTGCTCGGGGAGCCCGACATCGTCGAGCCACTCCGCAACTCGTTGACCCTCTCCCTGATGGCCGTCGCCGCCGCGCTGACCATCGGCACCATCGCCGCCTTCCTGATCCACCGGCGGCGGGGACTGGTCGGTGACGTCATCCAGATCTCGGTCTTCCTGCCGTACTTCCTGCCCGGGATCCTCATCGCCATCGGGTTCCTGCTGGCGTTCGGCGCGCCGACCGCCCTGCTCGGTGGACGGGTGCTGGTCGGGAGCTACCTGATCCTGCCCCTCGCCTACATCGTGAGCGTGCTGCCACTGATCGTTCGGTTGGTCGGCGCCGGCCTGGCCGGCATCGATCCCACGCTGGGCGACGCCGGCCGATCCCTCGGAGCGACCCCCATCCGGGTCGCCGGGGTCATCACCCTGCCCCTCCTCGCCCCCGTCCTGCTCCAGGCGGCGGCCTTTGCGTTCAACCAGACCTTCGACGAGTACACGCTCTCGGTGATGCTGTACAACGTCAACAACCGGCCGGTCGGCGTGGTGCTCGGCACGATGGCCGGATCGCGGGACCCGTCGGTCGCCGGCATCGCCAGCGCCTACATCATCGTCAACACGGTGGTCGCCCTGGTGGTGATCCTGGCCGCCGACCGGGCCGCGGGGCGGGCGGCCCGCAGGTCGGTCGGGCGGTGAGCGCCGCCGGACCTTGGCCCGAACGGGCAGCCACCGTGACCGAGGACCCGGACCGGGTCGGCGTCGTCGATGCCTTCATCGCCAGCAAGACGCTGGCCGACACCACCGGCTCCCGGTGTGAGGACCACCTCGTCATCTCCGGGGCCTTCGTGGCGGTGGTGGACGGGATGTCGAGCCCGCTCCGGGTCGCCACCGAGCCACCGACCGGTGCTCGATTCGCACGGACGATCGGGTCGGCCATCGCCCACCTGCCGCCGGCCCGCACCCCATCCGCTGCCGTCGCCGACCTGACCGAGGCGGTGGCGGCGATCCGTCCGTCGCACCGGGGACCCTCGGGAGCGGTGGTGGCCATCGTGTCGCTCGCTCGGCGCGAGGTCTGGCGGGTGGGGGATGTGCACGTCCGCGTCGGCGACCGTCATCTCGCCGGCACCAAGGTGGTCGACGAGGTGGGAGCCGGCTATCGGGCGCTGGTCAACCACGCCGCGCTCCTCGGGGGAGCGTCGATCGAGGAGATCCGGGCCACCGATCCCGGCCTCGAGTCGCTCGGGCCCCTGCTTCGAGGTCAGGAGCAGTTCGCCAACCGGTCGGGCGAGTTCGGCTACGGGGTCGTCGATGGGACGACCGTCCCGGCCGCCCACATCGAGGTCGTGCCGGTCCCCTCCGGGGCGGTCGACGTGGTGCTGGCGTCCGACGGCTTCTTGTCCGCCGCCCCGAGCCTCGCCGTGGCCGAGGCCGAGCTCGACCTGGCCCTCGCCGGCGACCCCGCCTGCCTCGGCGCCGAGCTCCGAGGCATGGGGAAGGCCGTGGCCCCCGGCGCCACCCATCCCGACGACCGGAGCTACGTCCGGGTTCGTCTGCCCCCGATCGACGACGCAAGGGAGTCGTGCCCATGAACCCTGATCGCCTCCGGGTCCTTTCCTGGAACGTCCTGTACCGGGAGCTCGACGCCCGGGCCGACGGCATCGCCGACGTCATCGCCGCCGTCGGGCCCGACATCGTGCTGCTCCAGGAGACCAACCCCGACCACGCCGAGGCGACGGCCCGGAACCTCGACCTGCAGGTGGTCGGCTGCGGGCCGGCGGCCCCGGAGCCGGGACCGACCTCGGTACCGGCCATCCTGGTCCGACCCTCCCTGATCGACGCGTCGCCCGGCGACGGGGGCGTCCTGGCCGACGACGACAAGACCTTCGCCGTGTGGCGCACGCTGACCGACGGCCCGGCGACGATCGTCGTCGCCTCGGTCCACCTCACCCACACCTTCCAGGCCGGCCGGATGGCCCTCGACGAGCGATACGTGGCGGCGGCTGGCGGGCGCGGGGAGGCGGAAGCGATCGACGATCCCACCATCGGCGACAGCGTGGCGGCCCGCATCCGCCAGCTGGGTGCGTTGGTGGAGACCCTCGGCTCGGAGGCCGATCGAGCGGTTCCGATCGTGCTGGGCGGCGACTTCAACTTCGTGCCCCAGGGGATCGAGTACCGGCATCTCCTCGGCGCCGGCTACGCCGACAGCTGGGAAGCCGGTCCCCGGCTCGGCTCTCGGGACACGATCCTGGAGCACAACCCCCTCATCTCCGACGGGCCCGGGGTCTACACCGAAGCGAGTGGGCGATTTCTCCCCGGCACCACCGGCCCGCTCGACTACACCCTCGATTTCCATTTCACCCGGAACCTGGCCTGTCGGGCCGCCTGGGTCGTCGGCCGACCCGACCCCGAGCGACCGATCTGGCACAGCGACCACCTCGCCGTCGCCGCCGACTACTCCGTCGAGAAGACGGGTGAGCCGTCGGTAACGTAGAGGGGATGGCCCGAAACAAGCGCATCTCGATCCTCGATGTCGCTGCGACCGCCGGGACATCGAAGTCGACCGCCAGTCGAGCCCTGCTCGGGCAGCCGGGGGTCTCGGAGGAGGTGCGCCAGCGGGTCGAGCAGGCGGCGCTCGATCTCGGCTACGTCAAGGACTATGGCGCAACGAGCCTGCGCAACGACTCGTTCCGTACCATCGGCCTCTTCGTCCGAGCCATCAACACCGAGTTCTACGGCCTCCTGGCGGCATCGATCTCCCAGGAGGCCGAGCGATCGGGCTTTCGCGTCGCCCTGGCGACCTCGGCGTCGACCGGCAGCGGGTCGGCCGGTGCCATCGAGTATCTCCGGAGCCTCCGCAGCGAGGCGATCATCGTGGCCAGCGGCCGGATCCATCCCGACCGCCTCGCCAAGGTCGCCCAACACGTGGCGGTCGTCGTCGCCGGGTGTGTCAGCTCCCCGCCGGGCCTGACCACGGTCTCCGACGATGGCGCCGGGGTCGGCGAGCTGGTCCGGGCCGTGGCGGCCCAGGGCCACGAAGCCATCGGGGTGGTGGTCGTCCGCGACGAGGACTCGACCACCCAGGGGCACCGCTCCTCGTTGCTCGTGGCGTCGCTCCGGGAGGCCGGTCGCCGGGTGGTGCCCATCGCCTTCGACCCCACCAACGAGCGGCCGGTGCCCGGGGTGTTGCGGTCGGCGCTCGACGAGGTGACGGCGATCATGTGCGCCAACGATCCGGTCATGATCCGGACCTGGGAGCTCCTGACCTCCTGGGGCCTCGACGTTCCCGGCGACGTCTCGCTCACCGGCTACGACGGGATCGGGGCCCTGGCCAGCCCGGCGCTCGGTCTGACGACGTGGAGCCAGCCGATCCGAGAGATCGGCCGAACGGCCGCCCGGGAGGCGATCGCCGCCATCGACGAGCCCGGCCGCCGTCACCACCTGCGTCTTCGCGGCGAGCTTGTCCCGGGTCGGACCCTCGGGCCGCCTCGGCGGCACGCCCTCGAAGACCGCCACGCCGCCACCTGGTGATCGCCGCCGTTCAGACCGGGCGAACCTCGGCCAGGCGACGGCGGGCGTAGTCGTCGTCCCAGCAGACGGTGGCCTCCCAGGCCGCTGACGCCTGTCTGGCGTTGTCGTACGCCTCGTCGTCGAGCTCGGCCGCGTTGTCGGGGAGTGCGAGGTCGAGGTCGGCGACGTCGACGTGCGCCTCGTCCCAGTCGATCAGACCTACCCGTTCGCCCGTCATCACGATGTTGGCCGGGTTGGTCGGGTTGCCGTGGACGACACATGTCGGGCGGCCGGCCAGCCGGGCCCAGGCCGCTCGACAGCGGGCGACGCCCTCTGCGGGCATGGCGCCGAGGTCGACCCTCGTTCCGGATTCCGCCCGGAGCAGGTCGCTCGACGATCGCCACCCCGGTCGTTGTGGCCAGCCCTCGGTCGCCTGGTGGACCCGACGTAGCGTGGCCGCCACCCGACGCCAATCGCTCGTGGTCTCGGGAGGGCCGCCGTCCAGGTAGGGCATGACCACCAGCCCGTCGGCGAACCGCCGTCCGTCGGGGGTCGGGATCGGGGCCGGCACCGCGAGGCCCTCGTGGTGAAGGTGGGTGAGCAGGTCGGTCTCCCAGGCGAGGTCGGCGTCGCTGCGGCGGCCGAGTCGGGCCACCGCCAGCTGCCCGTCGACACGGACGCTCCACACCTCGTTGGCCACGCCGCCCGATAGCGGAGCGATGCGGACGACCTCATCGCCCCAGCGGGCCAGCGCATCCCATCCCATCGGCCCCATCCTCCCAGAGAGCGGGGTACGTGACCGATGACTTCTTAAATCCCGACTTAACTGGTCGATAAAGTCGTGTATGGGCGGTAGCTTGCTCCCGTCGTCGCTTCGAGGAGGTGCACGTTGACCGACACCCTGACCACCCGGGTGCCATCGCCGGGATGGGATCCGATCGAACCTCGTTGGTGGACGGGGGCGCCGTCGCTCCGGGCCGACGAGTATGTCATCGACTGCTCCGACCGCGAGCTGAACCCCCGGCACCTCGACGCCGACGGTGAGCTGGCGACCCGGATGCGGGACACGTTCCGCGACGTCGGCATCGTCCACCTGACCAACACCGGCCTCGTCGAGCACCGGGACATGCGGGCCCTGGCCCGTCTGCTGGTCGACACCGAGATGGCCTACGGGGGAGGAGCCAACCCCCGGGCCACGCTCGAGTCGAACGTCTTCGAGGTCGGGGCCCCGCTCCCGGCCTGGCTCCACTACCACCACGAGATGGCCTACGTGGGAACGAGCACGTCGTCGGTGTCGTTCCTCTGCCGCCGGGAGCTCCCGGGGCGAGGGGCGACGTTCGTGAGCGACAACCTGCGGGCGACCGAGGCGATCCTGGCCACCGATCTGGGGCGGAAGCTGGTCGAGCTGGGAGTCTGCTATCGGCGGGATCTGACCGACCGCGACGCGTACATCGATCGGGAACCGGTGGGGGTCTACAACCACTGGCAACGGTCGCTCCTCACCGACGATCCCGACGAGGCGGTCGAGCGAGCCCAGGCCAAGGGCCTCGTCACCGAGTGGGGTTCCGAGCGCTTGCTCCGGACCCGGTACTACGCCTCGGCGTTCGAGTACTTCCCCCTGCTCGACCGCAACGTGCTCTTCTCCAGCGTGGCCGACCACGCCATGTGGTTCGATACCTGGCCCCTGGTCGAGCAGGTCCCGCCCCGGGACCGTCCGCTGTGGATGACCTTCGGCGACGACACCGACTTCACCCCGGAGGAGCTCCAGACCTGGGTCGACGTCTATGACCGGTTCGGCTCGCCCCTCGACTGGCGAGTCGGCGACGTGGCGGTCATCTGCAACTACCGCTTCGCTCACGGTCGCCCGGCCATCCACCTCGGGCCGGGCGAGGAACGGGAGCTGGGCGTGCTCCTCGGCGCACCGTTCGATCGGCTCGGCGCCCGCTCCGGCCGCTGGTAGTGCGCGGGGCTCGTCGGGTGGCACCCTGGGGCGGTGAGGGACTTCGACGGCGGCGGACCGGATCTTCTACGACGACGATGGCGGCTGCTCCGCATCCATACCGATCGCCGGATCGCAGCCGCACCCGAAGACGTGTGGGCCACGATCAGCGACCACGCCACCTGGACCGCCTGGCACGAGGACCACGACCGGCACGAGGCGTTGACCGATCAGCGGACGGGTGTCGGTGCCCAATTCGCCACGAAGGAGTGGCTCCTGCGCTCCGAGTCGGAGATCGTCCGCTGGGAACCGGGGGCCGTCCTCGGGTGGACCATCCGCCGAGCTACGGGTCTTCGGTGGCTCCTGCGTTCCTACTACAGCGAGCTGACCGTCGAACCGGTCGGCGATGACGGGTCTACGTGTCTGGTCCACTACCGGGTGGCGTTCACCGGGACCTGGGTGTTCTGGGCTCTCTCCGCCTACACCGTCGGGCAGACGCTGGGCAGCGTCTACCTGGATGCCCGGGCGTCGCTGAAGAAGCTGGACCACCACGTGCGGGATCGGGCCGCCGACCGCCGGTGAGAGCCGCCACACTGGGGCGATGACCGATCCTGCCCGTCCCACCGTCGTCGTGGTCGAGGACGATCGTGGGGTCCGAGAGTCGTTGGCCATGGTGCTCGACTTCCAGGGCATCGAGGTGGCCCAGGCCGAGAGCGGTGAGGACGGGCTCGATCTGATCGCCGCCGTCGATCCGGCGATCGTGGTCCTCGACGTGAACCTGCCCGGGATCGACGGGCTCGAGGTGTGCCGACGGCTCCGAGCCCGGGGCGACCGGCGGCCGGTCTTGATGCTGACCGCTCGCCACGAGGTGGCCGACCGGGTCGACGGCCTCGACGCCGGCGCCGACGACTACCTCCCCAAGCCGTTCGCCCTCGACGAGCTGTTGGCTCGGGTGCGGGCCATGCTCCGGAGGGCCGACGACTGGTCGGGGGCCGGACCCGACCCCGAACCGGTCGGCGAGCAGCTCCGGCTCGACGATCTGTCGATCGACGTCGCCGCCCGACAGGTGACGCGGGCCGGTCGCCCGATCGAGCTGACGAAGCTGGAGTTCGACCTGATCGAGCTGCTGGTGGCCAACGCCGGGATCGTCCTCGCCCGCGACACCATCTACGAACGCATCTGGGGCTATGACGAGGAGCTATCGTCCAACACCCTCGAGGTGTTCATCTCCAGCCTCCGGCGCAAGCTCGAGGCCGGTGACGGGCGTCGTCTGATCCACACCATCCGCGGCGTCGGCTACGTGGCCCGGCCGTCGTGAGCCTGCGGCTCCGGCTCGCCCTCGGTGCCGGGCTGCTCAGCTTCGTCGTCATCCTCGTCGTCGCCGCCGGAGCCTTCTTCGCCGCCACCGACGATCTCGAACGGGCGATCGACGAGGAGCTGGAGGCCCGGGCGACCCGGGTCGCCGAGTTCGTCGCGACCGTCACCCCCGACGAGGTGGGACCCGACGGACTGGGACCGGACGGACTGGGACCGGATGGACTGGGACCAGATGGACTGGGACCGGATGGACTGGGACCGGACGGCTCCCCCGGGACGTCGCCGCCGCCCGACGTCGAGCTGGCCCGGGAGCTCGGTCAGGCCATCGACTTGATCGGCCGCAACGGCGAACCGACCGTCGTCTCATCGGTGCTCCCGATCAGCGAGGACGATCGGGCGGTCGGCCGGGGGGATCGGCCCGGGGTCAACTGGCGCACGGAACGTTCCGGAGAGACGACGTTCCGGGTGCTGACCCTCGCCATCGAGCCTCCCGATCCGGCACCCGGCGAGGGCCCGACCCTGGCCGCGGTCATCGGTGCGGTCCGGGTCACCGACGACATCACCGGTCTCGATCGGGGCCTCGGCAACTTCCGCCGCCGCCTCCTGACCGGGGGCATCCTCGCCGCCGGACTCCTGGCGGCAGGCACGTGGCTCCTCACCGGCTGGCTGGTCCGGCCGGTGGTGGCCGTCACCGAGGCCGCCGAACACCTGGCCCGCAACCAGCGACCCGAACCGTTGGCCATCGACCGCTCCGACGAGGTCGGGCGGTTGGCCGCCAGCTTCGACTCCCTCCTCACCGCCCTGACGGTCGCCCGAGAACAGCAACAACGGCTCGTCGCCGATGCCGGCCACGAGCTTCGAACCCCCCTGACGAGCCTGCGGACCAAGATCGAGTTCCTCCAGGCGGCTCCCCAGCTGGCCGCCACCCAGCGCCGCCGGGTGGTCGACGGGGCCGTCGACGAGTTGGAGCGGTTGACCGAGCTGGTCACCGAGCTGCTCGACCTGGCCGCCGACGCCTCGAGCGGCGACGAGACGATCGTCGAGGTCGACCTCGACGACCTGGTCGATGACGAGGCCCGCCGCTTCGCCCGGGTCTCGGGTCGGACGGTGGACATCGACACCTCTCCCCACCGGACCGAGGGCCGACCCCGGGCCATCACCCGCGCCCTGTCGAACCTGCTGCGAAACGCCGATCGCTACGGCGACGTCGACGGCCCGATCTCCGTCGTCCAGCGAGGCCCTCGGATCGAGGTCGCCGATCGAGGGCCGGGGATCGAGCCCGACGATCGGGACCGCATCTTCGATCGCTTCTACCGGGGTCGGGCCGCCCGGACCATCGGACGGGCGGGAGCCGACGGCTCCGAGGGGAGTGGGATCGGGCTGGCGATCGTGGCCCGGGTCGCCGAGCTCCACGGCGGCGAGGTGTGGGCCACCGAACGGCCCGGCGGAGGCGCCGTCGTGGGGTTTTCGGTGGCTGCCGACAGCACGTCGGCTGGTCCGAATTGATCGCTGCGGGCAGCAGTTTTTCGACGAGACGTGACAAGTCGCCATCAATCGGCCTACCCTCCCTGGCGGGGCAAGGATGAGGATGGACAGCCCCAATGGTGAGAACCCCGGTCATCGCCCGAACCAGCGGAACCTCGTCGCGGATCTTCCCCGTCACCGTCACGACCGCCGCTGACCAGCGGTTTGCGTGGCGGCAGCGTCCGATCGACCGAGTCGAGCACCACACGTTGCTCGTGACGATCAACGGCGCCGGTACCCACTCGATCGACTTCGAGGACCACGTCGTGGAGCCCGGCATCGTTCTCCACGTACGACCAGGCCAGGTCCACGGCTTCGACCCCGAGGCGACCTTCGACGCCTATCTCGTGCGGGTCGACCCGAACCGATGCCCCCCGGCGATCGTTGCCCGCAACCGTCCGGACCCCGCGGTCCGCCTCCCATCGGCCTCAGCCGGGGTCGTCCGGTCACTGGCCGAGGCGTTGCTGACCGAGTCCCAGCGGTGCGAGGCCGATCCCGACGTGCTGCTCTCGGGGGCGATGCTGCTCTTCGACCAGCTGAACCGGGTCCGGCTCGACCCCGGCCCCGCCTCCCGGGGTCACGTCGAGCTCGTCCAGCGGTTCGAGGCCGAGGTCGAGCGGAACTTCACCCGGTCCCGAACCGTGTCGGTCTACGCCCGGTCGATCGGAACCTCGACCAAGACCCTCAGCCGGGCGACCGCAGCGGTCGCCGGATGCGCCCCCAAGGAGCTGATCGATCGCCGAGTGGCGCTGGAGGGCAAGCGGCTCCTGGCGCTCACCGCCGACCCCATCGCCACGATCGGCAGCACCCTCGGCTTCTCCGACCCGACGAACTTCACCAAGTTCTTCGCCCGCAACGTCGGCATCACCCCCCACGAGTTCCGGGCCCGCCATCGGCTGACCACCGGCGCCTGAGCCGGCCCGGCGTCTGCGGCCGGCGAGCCGCCGCCGCCGGCACCGATCAGCGGAACGACAGGCCGAAGCTGCCCAGCGGTCCGTAGTCGAACAGGAACCGGCTCCCCGGTCGGACGTCGATCGGGCGGGTGAACGATCCGGCCAGCACGGTCTGGCCGGCCTCGAGCCGGAGCCCCTGGTCGTGGTAGCGGCGGGCCAGCCACACGATCCCCTGCGCGGGGTGGTCGAGCACCCCGGCTGCCAGGCCGGTCTCCTCCACCACGTCGTCCCGGTAGGCCAGGGCTCCGACCCACCGCAGATCGGTTTCCCGGGGGCCGATCGCCCGACCGCCACACACGATGCCGGCGTCGGCCGCGTTGTCGGCGATCGTGTCGACGACCGTGCGGGCCCGCCCCGTTTCGGGGTCGCGGCGGAACGAGCGGGCGTCGATCAGCTCGACGGCGGGGGTGACGTGGTCGGTGGCATCGAGCACGTCGTCGATGGTGAGGTCGTCACCGGTGAGGTCGGTGGCCAGCACGAACGCCAGCTCCACTTCCAGCTTCGGGTCGCAGAAGTCGGCGGCCTCGAGCTCGGCATCGGGTGCGAACACCATCGCCTCGGTGAGAAAGCCCGAGTCGGGGGTGTCGATGGCCATCGCCTGCTGCATCGCCCGCGACGTCAGCCCGATCTTGTGACCGACCAGCCGCTCGCCCCGCGCCAGCTTGAGCGCCAGCCACGAGGCCTGGATCCGGTAGGCATCGTCGACGGTGGCGTCGGGATGGACCGAGGTCGTCTGCCGGACCGGGGTGGCGGTCCGCTCTGCCTCGTCGAGGAGCGCCGCCTCGGCGGCGACGGTGGCGTCGTCCAGCATGGCGCCCGAGCCTACGGTCCACCCCATCGAATCGCCCCATTCGGGGGCTGTGGCTACCCTGGAACCGCATGGCGGATGCATCGTTCCGTTTCGAGGGGACCCGACAGCTCCGAGCCAGGGCGCTGGACCTGCCCGGCGTGGCCGAGGGAGAGTCGTGTGTGAAGCGCTCGTTCAAGGCTCGGACCAAGGGGTTCCTCTACCTCGGTGAGACCGACGACGAGTACAACGTGATGCTCAAGGTCGGTGACTCGGTCGACGACGCTCGGTCGTTCTGCGACGAAGCGCCCGATCGGCGGTCGGTCGGGTCGACGAACTGGGTCACGCTCCGGTTCGGGACCACCGAGCTCCCGCCCCCGTTCCTCGCCGACTGGATCGAGGAGAGCTACCGGATGCTCGCCCCCCGCAAGCTGGTGGCCGAACTCGAAGGTGATCGACCGGCGAGGTGACGGAACCCGCTGTTCACCTGACGGACGTCTGACGCCCCTGAGCCCGTAACCGTGGTCACCTAGCGTCGGCCACCATGGGCATGTTCAACAAGAAGTACCTTCCCCGGGGCGCGGTGGCCGCAGTCGTCGCGCTGCTCGGCGCGTCGGTGGCCGCTCCGGCGGCGGCCGACGTCGAAGCCGAGGCCGGCCGTGGCGACCGGGCGACGACGATCGCCATCATCGGCGATGCTCCCTACGGCACCGAGCAGGAGGCCGGGGCCGATGACCTGGTCGACGCCATCAACGCCGATCCCGATGTTCGGACCGTCATCCATCTCGGCGACACCAAGAGTGGGAGCCGGGAGTGCTCCAACGAGTACTTCCGCTTCATCCGCCGGATGTTCAACCGGTTCGACGATCCGCTGTACTACACCCCCGGCGACAACGAGTGGACCGATTGCCATCGGGACAACAACGGGGCCTACAACCCCCTGAACCGGCTCAACCGGCTTCGCCTGATCTACTACATCAACATCGGCGTCCCGTTCGGCGGCCGGGGGAACACGGTCAGCACCCAGCACGAGCGGGGCTACCCCGAGAACCAGATGTGGTTCCAGAACGGCGTCCAGATCTCGCTCATCCACGTCGTCGGCTCCAACAACGGCGCCGCCCCCTGGTGGAACGGGACCGACGTCAACCCCCGCAACGGCCGGAACCTGACGGCCCGGCGGGAGGCCGAGGTGGCCGATCGCAACGCTGCCGCCATCGCCTGGATGCACCGGGCGTTCGACAGCGCCGAGCGGCGCGACGCCGCCGGCGTGATGCTGGTGTGGCACGGCGACCTGTGGGCGGCGTTCGAGAACGCCAACCCCGACACCCGACTGGATGCCACCGACGACTTCGTGCAGCAGGTCGCCGATCGGGCGGCCGCCTTCGGCAAGCCGGTCCTGATCGTCAACGGCGACACCCACGACTACTACGCCTGGCACCCGTTCTCCGATGAGGACACCCACCCGCTGGCCGAGTACTACACGTTCCGGGGCATCGATCTGGCCACCGTCGACAGCGACTTCTACCACGGTGAGGTCACCCGGGCCCCCAACGTGACCCAGGTCGTGTTCGACATCTGGGACCGCTTCGTGCCCGAGCCCGAGGGCTTCGGCCCCGAGGACTTCGGTTGGTTGCGGGTGACGATCGACCCCGACTCCCCCGAGGTGTTCTCCTTCACCCAGGAGTTCATCGACCGGCCCGCCGCCGACTGATCCCACCGGGCCTCCCGGTCTCCCCCCCCGAGCGTTCCCGGTCCGATCACGGGCCGGGAACGTTCGCGTTCGGACACCCGGGGGGCGATGGTTCCCGGCCGGGCGATCGGCCGTCGGTGGGACGGTAGAGTCGTCGGCGGCATGGGCGGATGGGACGAACAGGAAGACGGTCAGCCGGTCGTCGGCGCTCCGAACTTGCGATCCCTGGTGCCGCTGTTCCTCATCGCCTCGCTGATCGTGGGCTTCTTCGCCTGGCTCAGCCTCCGTCCGGGCGTGGAGACCGCGCTCCGGGCCGACTCCGCCCTGACCACCCCCGAGGACCCGGATGGCTCATCGGCGGCCGTCGGCGCCGATGACGGCGAGCCCGACGGGGCGACCGGGATCGCGGCCGGCGAGGAACCGCCCGCCGGCGATGACGGGGCCGCTGGCGATGACGGGGTCGGTGGCGATCCGGCCGGTGGTGGTGCCGCCGGGGTGACCGGCGACGATCCCTCGACGACGAGCACCGCACCGGGTTCGACCACCGTGCCACCGGTCACCGTCGCCGAGGGCCCAGGGGTCATCTACTACAACGACTTCGCCGCCGGGGCCATCGGGCCCGAATGGGAGCAGTACGACGGCGTCGGCAACGCCGGTTGGGGCTATCGGCGGCCGTCGGCGCTGTCGGTGGTGGCCGATCCCGATGCGGCCGGCGGCCGATGCCTCGCCATCACCGCCTCGATGGGTGAGGGAGCGGACGCCGGGCGGCTCGTGTCGGGAGGTATGAAACTCCTCGGCCACAGCCTCGTCTACGGCCGGTACACGGTCCGGGTCCGGGTCGAGGACGACCCCGCTCAGGTGACCAACGGCGTCGTCCTCCTCTGGCCCTCGTCGGATCGATGGCCCGAGGAGGGCGAGATCAACATCGTCGAGAGCTACTACCACCGCGACACCCGCACCCCGGTCGAGTCTCGGCTCCACTGGATGGTCCCCGACGCCGTCCCGCCCTTCGACCGGTCCGACGACGCCCTCAACCAGGTCGATCACCTGGTCGATGGCAGCGACTGGCACACCTACGTGCTCGAATGGACCGCCGACGCGGTCACCGTGTCGGTCGACGACGGCCCGCCCCGCACCCTCTCGGGTGGCGACGCCGTCATCCCCTCGACCCCGATGGACCTGACGCTCCAACTCGACGGGTTCGACGTCCCCGACACCGGCATCCAACCGTCGCTCGACCGCCCGGTCACCATGTGCGTCGACTTCGTCCAGGTCGAGCAGTTCTGACGGCCCCACGAACGGGCTCGGTGCCCGGGGGAGCGGCTCAGGGGTAGAAGTCGGTCGTCGGCTCGGCCCACAGGTAGATACAGATCACGACCCGGTCGCCGGCGTCCCAATCGCCGAACTCGGGGATGATCCCGTTCACCCCGTCCAGTGGCTGGTCGGCCCCGAAATCCTCGATGAACGCCTGCTCACAGAGGGCGTAGCCCTCGTCCACCAGGGCGTCGACGTCGTAGGCACCGTCGGTGCCCCCGGTCAGCGTCTCCCAGAACAGCACCTGACCCCGGTGAGGCTCGGAGCACTCGGCGGTCAGGACCGTCTGCTCGTAGCCGACGACGGAATCGACGGCGAACTCGGCTTCGGGGTCGGTCGGCAGGAAGCAGGCCCGGTCGGCGAGGCGCCACAACAGGTTCGGGTCGCCGGAGTCCAGCGAGACCTGGGGATCGGCGGCCGCCCCCTCGAGTGGGATGTCGATCGTGCCCTGGTCGGCGCGCACGGCGACGCACTGGAGGTTGTAGGACTGCTCGTTCGTCCACTCCTCGAAGACCGGCGTGACCACCTCGCTGAGGAGCTCGGTCTCCTGGTGGCCGACGCCGACGTAGTTGGCGAACACGTCCTCGCACCTCGAGAACCCGTGATCGAACAAGGCGTCCTGGCCCGGGTAGGTACCCCCGGCGTCGGGGTGCTGGATGACGCCGGTCACCTGAGCGAGATGGGGCTCCTCGCACGGGACCAGGGTCACGGTGTCGAAGATCGAGGTCGTCAGGGGAGCGTTGAAGCAGTCGCCCTGGGCGAGGTCGATCGACGGGATCTCGCCCAGCCGCGGGGCCTCGGTCGTGGTCGTCGTCTCGCTGGTCGCCGTCGTGCCGGTCGTGCCGGTGGTCTCGCTGGTCGGCTCGCCGGCCTCGGTGGCCCCGTCGGTGTCGGGCTCCGCTGGGCCGTCGGCCGTGGCCGCCTCGCCGTCGTCCCCGCCGGGGGGATCGTCCTCGAGGGCCCGGAGCCCGAACCACGCCCCGACGACGACGATGGCTGCGATCGGGACCGCAGCGACGAGCCACCACAGCCGGCGGCCCGGCCTCGCGGCGGTCGGGGGGACCGGTCCCAGCTGGCCACCGGTCGTGTGACCACCGCCGGGGGGCGGTCCGGCGCTGCCGGGAGGCGGCGACGGGGTCGGGGTGAACCCGGCGGCGACCGGTTGGGGCTGCCACCCCGCCTGGCCGGCGATGGGCGCCGGGCCACCGGCCGGGACCGGGTCCGGCAACGGGGTTCCGGGGCCACCGGTCGGGCCGGGGCCGCTGACGTAGGGGCCGGGCGGTGGGCCACCGACGGGTGGGCCGCCGGGGGGTGGCCCGGACGGCACGCCGACGCCGGCCATGCCGATCTGGGATCGATCGACCACCGAGGTCGCCGGCTCGGGTGGAGTCGGGGCTGGCGGCGACCACGAGGCGCCGGCGGCGATCGCCTCGCGGAGGTCGGTGGCCAACATCGCTGCGGTCGGGTACCGGTCGTCGGGCCGCTTGGCCATCGCCCGTTCGATGCAGCGGCAGACCTCGTCGGGGGCCAGGTGGCGGAGGTCGGGGACCGGTTCGGTCGCCGCCTTCATCCCGATCGCCAGCACGCCCCGCTCGGTGGCGAAGGGCGGGGTACCCGAGATCATGGCGAACAACGTCGCACCGAGGGAGTAGATGTCGGATCGGGACTCGTGGGGGAGCCCGTCGAACGCTTCTGGCGGCGCGTAGAACGGGGTCATCTGGATCCCGCGGGACAGACCGACCGTGCCCTCGACCAGCTTGGCGATGCCGAAGTCGACGATGACCGGATGCCCGTTGTCGTCGATCATGATGTTGTCGGGCTTGAGATCGCAATGGAGCACGTGCGACCGGTGCGCATGGTCGACCGCATCGGCCACCTCGGCGGTGGCGTGGGCCGCCTCCCGCCAGCCGATCGGACCCTGGGCCAACCGGTCGGCCACCGAGCCGGCGGCATAGTACGGCATGATGAAGTAGTACTGACCGCCGCTGGTCGTGCCCGACGAGTAGATCGGGGCGATGCCGGGGTGGTTGGAGATGCTGGCCATCAGCTGCCGCTCCCGTTGGAACAGCCGCTGCGACTCGTAGTCGTAGTTGGCGTGGATCATCTTCACCGCAACGTCGCGGTTGAGATCGAGCTGCCGGGCCCGGTAGACGCGACCGCTGCCCCCCGCCCCGATCTCCGCCGCTTCGCTCAGCCCTTCGATCTCGAGATCGACCACCGCTCGCCCGCCTCCTGCTCACAGCCGGCCCGCTCGGTGCCGCCCCTCGTTGCGGCTCCGAGTCGTCGTAGCACGACGGTACCGCACTCGTGGCGGTCCGGGTCGTCGGGCGCTGTCAGTCGCCCGGGTAGGGGTTGAAGTTGAGGCGGAGTCCCGGCCGGTGCCACCGGGTCCGCAGCAGGGTCCCCTCGAGGGAACCGGTGATGTAGGCCGTCGTCAGGTCGGGTCCGCCGAAGCAGATGTTGGTCGTGATGGCATCGCCGGTCGGGACGTGACGGGTCGTCCCGTCGGGAGCGAACTCGGTGACGCCGCCGTTGCGGATCGTCGCCACGCAGACGTGGCCAGCCGAGTCGACGGCCAGCGAGTCGAGCAGCTGCTCACCCTCCAGGCCGGCCACCAGGCGGCCCCTCGTGCCGGTGCCGTAGGGCGTGTCGAGGCGGCCGGGTCCGGCCACGTCCCACACCCGGAGCCGCCCGGTGTGGGTCTCGGCGGCGTAGAGCAGGTCGCCGTCGGGCGAGAGCCCGATCCCGTTCGGCCCCTCGACGGGGTGGATCACCTCGGTGATCGACGTTCCGTCTGGCCGGGCGTAGTAGATCCCCCCATGGTCCCGGTGCCGGGGATGGTGCTTGCCGTGGTCGGTGAACCAGAACCCGCCGTCGGCGTCGAACACCAGGTCGTTCGGAGCGCTCAACCGGTGCCCACCGACCTCGGTGTAGAGGGTCTCCACCGCGCCGGTCGCCAGATCGACGGCCTGGATCGAGCCGCCCTCGTAGCCGGTCAGATCGTCGGAGATCCGGACCCGACCCTTGGCGTCGCGGGTGGTGGCGAAGCTGCCGTTGTTGCACACGTAGACCCGTCCGTCGGGCCCGAGGGCGATGCCGTTCGGCCCACCCCCGCACTCGGCGACCACCTCGACCCCGCCGTCGGCCCCAACCCGGCTGATCGTCCCCCGTGCGATCTCCACCAGCACCACCGAGCCGTCGGGCATGGCGATCGGCCCTTCGGGGAACAGCAGTCCGGTCGCCATGATCTCGATCTCGTGGGTGTCCACCCTCGCTCCAATCTGACGGGCCCCATCGGGCGTGGCTAGCGTTTCGTTCGGGACCTTAGGCACGAGGTGACGGCCGGGTCGAGACGCCGGCCGCCACGAGAAGGGGGACGGCGTCATGGCCGACTACGACATCCACATCACCGGCGGCACGATCGTCGACGGAACCCGCGTACCCCGCTACCGGGGTGACGTCTGGATCCGCGACGGCCACATCGCTCGGCTGGGGGGCCGGGCCGACGGAACGGCCGACCGGGTCATCGACGCCGAGGGCAAGATCGTCGCCCCCGGGTTCGTCGATCTCCACACCCACTACGACGCCCAGATCCGGTGGGATCCGTGGTGCACGATCTCGGGATACCACGGTGTGACCAGCGTCGTCCTCGGGAACTGTGGGTTCGGGTTCGCCCCGGTCAAGCCGGAGTTCCGGGACCGGTCGATGCTGACCATGACCAGGACCGAGGCCATCCCGTACGAGTCGATGCGCCAGGGCATGGCCTGGGACTGGGAGACGATCCCGGACTACCTCGACTCGCTCGACCGGGCCCCCAAGGGCGTCAACTGCATCCAGTACATGCCGACCGCCTCGCTCATGACCTACGTCATGGGCCTCGACAAGGCCAAGGCGGGCGAGCCGGCCTCGGCCGAGGAGCGGGCCGAGATGCAACGCCTCCTCCATGAGGGCATGGACGCCGGCCTGTGCGGGTTCTCCATCCAGCGGCTCGGGCCCGACTCGGTCCAGGCCGACTACGACGGCTCGCCCATGGTGACCGACATCATGCACGACGCCGACATCCTCGCCCTGGCCGAGGTCTTGGCGGCCCGGGACGAGGGGTTCATCCAGATCACCCAGGGGACCGGCGACATCAAGGCCGACCTGGCGTTCCTGGAGCAGCTGGCCGCCACCGCCCAGCGGCCGATCCTCCACAACGTCGTCGCCCCGGCCCGGACCGACCCCGAGGTCCACCGCCGGCCGCTCCGGTGGATCGAGAAGTGCCGCAACCAGGGTCTGCCCCTCTACGCCCAGTGCGGGACGGGACGGGCCGGCTTCGCCTTCACGCTCGAGCACTGGAACCTGTACGACGCCTCCCCCGCCTGGCGGGCGGTGACGACGGGCACCAAGGACGAGAAGATGGCCAAGATGCAGGACCCGGAGCTGCGGCGGGCCCTGGTCGACGAGGCCGAGGAGGCCGATCGCCGACTCCAGGTCATCCAGGCCGGGGTGGGGGGCAACCCCAAGGGCCTCGTCGTCCAGGGAGTGAACCGACAGGAGGACCTGCAGCGCTACGTCGGCCGGTCGGTTGGCGACATCGCCGCCGACGAGGGCAAGCACCACATCGAGGTGATGCTCGACCTGTCGCTGGCCGGCGACCTCAACGTCGAGTTCCTCGGACCGGACAAGGGCTCCAACGCGGAGTTCATGGCCGAGATGATGCACAACCCCTACGCCATCCCCGGGGTGTCCGACGGCGGGGCCCACACCAAGTTCTTCACCGGCGGTGCCTACACGACCGACTTCCTGACCTGGCTGGTCCGCGACGAGGGGGTGGTCAGCCTCGAGGAGGCCCACTTCCGGTTGTCGAACCTCCCGGCCAAGGCGGCCGGCTTCCGCGACCGAGGGGTTCTGGAGGAGGGCAAGGCGGCCGACGTCGTCGTCTATGACCTCGACGAGTTGGCCATCGACCCGCCGTGGATCGGCACCGTCGAACACGACCTGCCCGGCGGCGAGTGGCGGCGGGTCCAGCGGGCCAAGGGCTACGAGGCGATCATCGTCAACGGCGCCGTGACCTTCTCGGACGACGAGTGCACCGGGGCCACCCCCGGTCGGCTCCTCCGTCACGGCCGGGGCTGAGCCCGACGAATCGTTCGGCGCCAGCGCCGGCGCCGAACGATTTCAGGTGGTGGCCGATAGCAACCACCGGTCGGCCCTAGCCTTACAGGTCATGGACCGGGAACCGGCGGAGCGCTCCCCCCAGTCCCCCGAGGCGACTCGGCGGGTACTGCAGCTGATCGATTTCCTGAGCGCCTACGACGCGCAGAAGAACCCACCGGTCCGCGACTTTCGCCAGCACTCGCCGTACCTGCTGCTCGACGGCGACCTGCCCGACGTGCCGGGAGTGGTGCTGACCCCGTCGTCGGAGGTGTGGCTGAGCGTCGAGTTCCTGTCGGTCCCGCCCCGGCCGGCGATCCCGGCCCGGATCACCGACATCGTCGTCCTCGACGACGCCGGCCTCGGTGACGAGCGCCGCCCCCAGATCGATCTGTCGACCGGTCCGGGTCAGAAGCTGGTCGAGCGGGCCCAGTCCTGGATCGACGAGACGTGGGAGCCGTGGGCGCAGCGGTCCCGGCAGACCCGGGCGGCCAAGGAGCTGTACCGGCGGTTGTTCGAGCAGCGGGAGATGCTGCGGGCCGACCGCGAGACCTATGAGCTGGTGTGGGGATTCGGTCGGGTCCGCTTCGGTCACACCTCGCCGGCCAAGGTCGACCATCCGATCCTGACCATCGGAGCCGAGATCGACGTCGCCGTCAGCTCGGGTCGATTGACCGTCCGCCCCGCCGGAGGTCTCGAGGTCGAGCCGTACTTCCTGGCCGGCCTCGACATCGCCGATCGGGCGGGGTTCATCGCCCTCCGTGACGTGGTGTCGAGCGCCGAGACCATGATGGACCCGTGGGACCGGACGGAGATGCGGAACCTCCTCCGCCAGCTGATCCGGACCATCGACCACGGGGGCGGCTTCGCCGATGAGGCGTCGATCGGATCCGACGCGGCGGTGATCGACGACTCCTGGGCGCTGTTCCTCCGCCGCCGCCGGCCCGACTACCAGGGCTTCCTCGACGACCTCCGGTCGCTCTACCGGGGTGGCGCCCAGCCCCCCGACCCGCTGAAGGCCCTGGTCATCGACTCGCCGTCGACGCTCGTCGCCGAAGCGGTCACGGGCGAGGGGTCGGGGGCCGATGTCAAAGCCCCGAACGGAGCGGCCGAGCCGGAGGAGCTGTTGCTGCCGCTCCCGTCGAACGAGGAGCAGCGGCGCATCCTCGACCTGGTTCGGCACCGCCCCGGCGTCACCGTCCAGGGTCCGCCCGGCACCGGCAAGTCGCACACGATCGCCAACATCATCTCCCACTACGTGGCCCACGGGAAGCGGGTGCTGGTCGTCGCCGAGAAGGAGCAGGCCCTCACCGTCCTGGCCGAGAAGATCCCGGAGGGCATCCGCGATCTGACCGTGTCGGTCCTGGGGGCCGACGAGGACGGTCGGCGCCGCCTCGAAGCGTCGATCGGCCAGATCCAGACGCGGGTGGCGGCCATCGACCGGGTCCACGCCGACGAGGTCATCGAGCGGTTGGAGACCCAGCTGGCCCTGATCGACGCCGACACCGAACGGGTGACCGAGGACCTCCTCGAAGCGCGTCGGACCGAAACGAACCCGCTCGAGGGGGCGTGGGCGGCCGGGGAGCGGCCGACCCCGGCCAAGGCGGCCCGGTGGTTGGCGGCCAGCGAAGACACCCTCGGCTACATCGGCGACCCGGTGTGGCCGGGCACCACCCCGCCGCTCAACGCCGACGAGGTGGCCGAGCTCGGGTCGCTGCTGATCGACGTCGGCATGGTCCGGGCTCGGGCGTCGTTGGCCGACCTCCCCGACCCGAGCCGGATCCCGACCGGGCCGGAGCTGGCCGAGATCCTGGCCCAGACCCGTTCGGTCAGCACCCGGGTCGACGAGCTCCCTCCGGGCGCCGTGAACTGGGACGCGTTGCTCGATGCACCGAGCGGCCTGGTCGTCGACCTCCAGACCGCGGTCGACCGGGAACGGGATTGGCTCCTCAAAGCGTCCGGCGGGTGGGTCAGCGAGCTCATCGAGCAGATGAGCGATCCGCTGCTCCGGGAGCAGTGGACGACGTTCGCCGACGAGTGCCGGGCCGACCGGGAGCGGCTGCTCGGCCTGGCGACGGTGTTCGAGTCGCACGAGGTGATCGTCCCCGCCGAGCCGGCGGCCGATTTCCGGGCCGCCCTGGCCGAGGCCGGCGAGCGGTTGTTCTCCAAGGGTCGGCTCGGACTCGGCCCGACGGGGCGTCGGGCCAAGTGGGCGGTCAGCCTCTGCCGGGTCGACGGCCACCCGCCGGCCACCCCCGGCGAGGTCGACCTGTGCCTGGCCAAGCTCGATCTCGAACAGGGCCGGCGGACCCTGGTGACCCGGTGGGCCAACCGGTCGAACCGGCTCGACCTGCCCCCGCTCGACTCCGACCAGCCCGAGCTGGCCATCGGCGATGAGTTGGACCTGATCGACCGGGCCGCCACCTCGGAGCAGCGGTGGCAGGACATCGGCTCCCAGTGCGACCGCCTGGGGATCGCCACCGCACCCCATCCGGACCACGACGAGCTGGCCCGGCTCAAGGAGGTGCTGGAGGTCGTCGAGCACGCCCAACGGCTCCGCCACGCCGAGGTCACCCGCCAGGAGCTCGGGTCGGCCCTCGAGGCCGGGCAGGCGACGGCCAACCCGTCACCGCTGTGGGCTCGCCTGTCGGAGGCGCTGGCCGCCGAGGAGATCGACGCCTGGGAGGAGGCCCGCTCGGAGCTGGTCGAGCTGGGCGGCGTGGCGGTCCGGGCCGGTCGGCTGATGACCCTCCACGACCGTCTGGCCGCCGATGCCCCGGACCTGGCCCGGGCCCTGGTCGACGATCCTCGACTGGCGACCGAGATGGGCGACATCGAGCTCGCCTGGCAGTGGGCCCAGCTCGACCAGGAACTCGCTCGGCTCCACGCGTCGACCGATCCCACCGAGCTCCAACGGGAGCTCGACCAGCTGACCGAACGGCGCCGACGGACCGTCACCGAGCTGGTCTCGGAGCGGGCGTGGCGGCGACTGGCCGACCGGATCGGCGACGCCGAGCGCCAGGCCCTGAACAGCTACCTCCAGGCGGTCAAGCGGTACGGCAAGACCGGTGGCCGGTTCGCTCCCCGGTGGCTGGCCCAGATCCGAGCCGCCCTCAACGAGTCGAAGGACGCGGTGCCGGTGTGGATCATGCCGACCAACCGGGCCCTGACCAGCTTCCGGCCCGACGCCACCCCTCGCTTCGACGTCCTCGTGATCGACGAGGCGTCCCAGCTGGGCCAGGAGGCGCTGCCCCTGCTGTCGCTGGCCACGTCGACGATCGTCGTCGGCGACGACAAGCAGACCAGCCCGGAGAACGTCGGCCTCCAGCGGGAGCCGGTGTTCGACCTGCTGGAGGAGTACCTGTCGGAGATCCCGAAGTACAAGGTGCTGTTCGACCCCGACGCCAGCCTGTACGACCTGGCGTTCCAGAAGTTCCCCGACGTCGTGATGCTCACCGAGCACTTCCGGTCCCTGCCGGAGATCATCGGGTTCTCCAACGCCTTCGCCTACGACCAGCAGATCGTCCCGCTGCGAGACCGGGCACCGGCTCCCGACTGGGTGCCGGTCGGCCTGATCGAGACCGAGAACGCCGTCCGGGTCCGCGACGTCAACCCGGCCGAGGTCGATGCGGTCACCGAGCTGATCGCCCGGATCCACGCCGATCCGGCCTACGACGGCATGACCTTCGGGGTGATCTCGCTCCTCGGGACCGACCAGTCGAAGCAGATCTGGCGTCGGTTGTTCGACGTGATCGGGCCCGAGGCGATCCAGGATCGGCGGATCCGGTGTGGGGAGCCGGCCAGCTTCCAGGGCGACGAGCGGGACGTGATCGTGATCTCGATCGTCGCCACGGCCGACCCCGACGACCCGTCGGCCCGGATCGGGGCGATGACGTCACGGGCGGCCCAGCGTCGGTTCAACGTCGCCGCCTCCCGAGCCCGCAACCAGCTGTGGGTGGTGCACTCGGCCCCGGCCGACGCCTTCGCCGACGGCGACTGGCGAGGCGACCTGATCCGCTACTGCGAGTCGCTGCCGTCGGCCGCCCGTCCAACACCCTCGGAGATGTTGGAGCGATGCGAGTCGGGGTTCGAGCGGGACCTCGTCACCTCGGTCCTCGACCGCGGCCACGCCAGCCTGCGGACCCAGCATCAGGTCGGTCGGTACCGGATCGATGTCGTCCTCGAAGACGGCGACAACCGGCTGGCCGTCGAGTGTGACGGTGATCAGTGGCTCGGCGAGGAGGCCTGGCGGCGGGACCGGGCCCGCCAGCAGGTGCTGGAGCGGGCCGGTTGGACCTTCGAGCGGGTACGGGCCTCGGCCTTCTACCGCCACGCCGAGGAGACGCTCGATCGACTCCTCGGCCGCCTCACCGGGACCGAGCCCAAACCGGCCCCTCGCCGGTCGGCGGCCGGTTCCCAGGGGCGGCTGGGTCAGGCCCAGGCTGCGGTGGCCGCCGCCGAGGCGGAGGCCGAGGCGGTCGGACGGGTGGAGCTGGCACCGTACGTGCCCTGGCAGCCGGTGGCCTTGCCGGCCCCCGGCGAGGCCGACGACGAGCAGCTGATCGACGGTCTGGTGGCGATCGTCGACGCCGAGGGGCCGGTCCACGCCGGGCGTGCGTTCCGGCTGTACCTCGAAGCGTCGGGCGGCACCCGGATGACCAGAACCGTCCAGGACTCGCTCAGCGACGCCCTGGCCGCCGCCGTCGAGCGGGGACTCATGGCCACGGTCGACGACGCCCACGTCGGGACCGCCGACCAGACGGTGTTCCGACCCGGTCGTGGCCCGGTGGCGATCCGGGAGCTCGGACCCCGCCAGCTGTACGACGTTCCCCGGTCGGAGCTGCGGGCCATCGTGGCCCGGCTCGGCCTGCTCGACGATCCCGAGGAGGCCCGGGTCGCCCTGCGGGACCTCCTGGGGTTCGCCCGGCTGTCGAAGAACGTCGTCACCTACCTCGACGAGGCGATGGCGGCCGGGTAGCCGCCATGCTGCCCCCGGCCACGGCGACGAGGATCACCGTGGCCCCGATCAGGAAGCGGAGCTCCAACCGCTCGTCGAGGAGGAGCCAGGCCAGCACCACCCCGTAGACCGGCTCCAGGCTGACCGCCAGGCTGGCCGTCGAGGCCGGGATGGCCCGCATGCTGGTGATGAACAAGGTGTGGGCCACGCCGGTGAAGAGCGTGCCGAACGCCACCAGGGCCACGCCGTCGGCGGTCGACGTGACCCGGACCCCACCGGCGACGAACGGGGCCAGGACGGCCGCCGCCACCCCGTACTGGTAGAGGGCGACCACCTCCCCCTGGTAGTCGGCGATCAGCGCCTCGTTGATCAGGGTGAGCACGGCGAACAGCACGGCGGCCAGCAGCCCCCACAGCACCCCCTGGGTCGCCGCGGCGCCGACGTCGACCTCCCCGACCATGATCGCCACCCCGACGAGGGCCACGGTCGCCAACCCGACGTCGATCGGTCGAGGACGGCCACCGTCGACCACCGGGCCGAGCAGCGCGGTGAACACCGGGAACGTGGCGGCGGTGATCACGGCCAACGACACGGTGGCGGTCTGGACGGCCTGGAAGAAGGCCGACCAGTGGACGGCCAGGATGGTGCCGGCGACGCCGAAGGTGACGAGGTCGATCGGTCGCCGGGGACCGATGGTGCGACCCATCGCCTTGGCCACCACCAGGACGAAGACGGCGGCGATGGCCGATCGGGCCATCGCCAGCGAAGCGGGCCCCATGTCGATGATCTTGGGGAACAGGCCGGTCGCCCCGAACAGCACGACCGCCCCGTGCAACTCGAGGAGGTGCCGTCGGCGATGCCGGCCGTCGCCGGAACCATCGGGGCTGTCCACCGGGTCAGGGTAGGCGCCCCGAGCTCCGCTGGCGGTGGGCCGGGCCTCGGTGCCAGCCTGGGGGCATGGAGCACACCGACGAGGCCCCGCTGGCAGGGATCAAGGTCGTCGAGCTGTCGATGTACGTCCAGGGTCCGGTGGCGGGCCTGGCTCTGGCCAGCCTCGGGGCCGACGTCGTGAAGATCGAACAGGTCGGCCGGGTCGATCACATGCGGAGCTTCCGCAGCGTGTTCGGTATCACCTTCGACGACCGGGGCCGGGAGTGGCTCTACGCCTCGCTCAACCGCAACAAGCGGGCCGTCGCCATCGATCTGCTGAACCCGGCCGGAGCCGAGGTCTTCGCCGCCCTCATCGCCGAAGCCGATGTGTTCATCACCAACCTCCGGGCGGCCGGCCTCGAGCGGCACGGGGCCGATCCCGAGTCGCTGTTGGCCATCAATCCCCGGTTGGTCTACTGCCGGGGCGCCGGGTTCGGGATGACCGGTCCGCTGGCCGACGATCCGTGCCAGGACACGGTGGGGATGGCGTTCGCCGGCTTCATGGACACGACCGCGCCGTCGGAGGTGCCCAACTACCCGCCGGGTTCGATGAGCGACATCCTGACCGGGACCAACATGGCGTCGGGGGTCATGGCTGGTCTGGTGAAGCGGGCGACGACGGGCAAGGGCTGCGTCGTCGGCACGTCGCAGACGCAGGCCCTGTTGTGGCTCCAGCTGCAGGGCATCGGTGCCGCAGCCAACCTCGGGGAGCGGATGGAGCGGTTCCGGCCCGAGGCCACGACCAACCCGCTGTTCACCGTCTACGAGACGGCCGACTCGTGGATCGCCATCGCCGCCCTGACCCACCCTCAATGGGACGGTCTGGCCCGGGCCATCGGCCTCGAGCACCTGCTGGACGATCCCCGGTTCGCCCGCTTCGAGGACCTCCAGACCAACCGGGAGGCGTTCCGCCCGATCCTGGCCGAGCTGTTGCGATCGGCGACGACCGACCACTGGTGGCGGGCCATCCGGACGAGCGGGGCGTGGGTCTCGCCGGTGAACCGGTTGGAGGATCTGGCCGACGACGAGCACATCGCCGCCAACGACTACCTCGTGACCTTCGACGACGGCTTCGTCGGCCCGCCGGCACCCTTCGACGTCGACGAGTGGCGGGGAGCCCGGGGCCTGGCCGCCGAGTACGGGCAGCACACCGACGAGGTCTTGGGCGAGCTCGGCTACGACGACGACAAACTCCTCCAACTCCGGACCGATGGAGCGATCTGGTGAGTGGCGGAGCGACCCGGGAGACGTGCGCATGAACGCAGCGAACGAGCCGTATCTCGACGGGGTGCGGGTCCTGGACCTGACCCAGTACCTGGCCGGTCCATCCTGCACCCGGCTGTTGGCCGAGATGGGCGCCGACGTGATCAAGGTCGAGATCCCACCCCATGGCGACCCGAGCCGAGGTGGGATTCCCCGTCGCAACAAGCGCTCCGGTGGCTATGTCCAGCAGAACCGGGGTAAGCGGAGCATCTGCGTCGACCTGACCCGGCCCGAGGGGGCGGCGATCGTCAAGGACCTCGTCCCCCACGTCGATGTGGTCGTCGAGAACTACAGCGCCGGGGTGATGGAGCGCCGAGGGCTGGGCTACGACGACCTGGCGGCGATCAACCCTCGGGTCATCATGGCGTCGATCACCGGGTTCGGGCAGACCGGCCCGCTCCGCCATCGGACGGCGTTCGATTTCGTGGCCCAGGCCTACTCGGGCCTCATGCACATGACCGGTGACCCGGAGGGGCCGCCGACCTTCACCGGGATCGCCCTCGGCGACAACAACGCCGGCTTCCACGCCTTCGCCGGGCTCGGCTACGCCCTCTACCGTCGGGACCGCACCGGCCGGGGGTGCCACATCGACGTCTCGATGGTGGAGGCGCTGTTCCACATGCAGGAGACGGCGGTCCACGCCGCATCGATGGACCCGGACTACGAGGCGATGCGGGCCGGGCGTCACTACGCCCAGCTGTCACCGGCCGGGGTCTTCCGGGGTCCGGAGGACTGGATCGTCATCCTCTGCACCCAGAACCAGATCGACGGGTTGTGGGCGGCGATGGGACGGCCCGAGCTGGCCGACGATCCCCGGTTCGACACCTTGAAGGCCCGGCTGGCCAACCGCGAGCTGGTGACCGCCGAGATCGAGGAGTGGATGGCCTCGTTCGCCACCGACGCTGAGGCGTTGGCGGTGCTGGAGGCCAACCGGGTCCCGTCGGCGCCGGTCCTCGACCCGGCCGACGCCCGGAACCACCCGTTCTTCGTCGAGCGGGGGGCGGTTCGCACCGTCGACGATCCCCTCACCGGCCCGATCGAAATCCCGGGGTTCCCGCTGAAGTTCTCCGACGCCCCGCCGGAGCCCGATCTCGTCACCCATGCCCTTGGCGAGGACAACGAGGCCGTGCTGACCCAGCTCGCCGGGTACGACGCCGACCGACTGCGAGAACTGACCGAGGCCGGGATCCTGGCCAGCAAGGAGCACTAGCTGAGCGCTGGCTGAGCTAGCTGTCGAAGCTGACGAGGATGGCGGCGTTGGCCATCACCAGCACGTCGGGGCCGTGCTGGGCCGGGACGTCGAGGCCGCCGGTCGTCGCGGTGACGGTCACGGTGCCGTAGGGGATCTCGGCCGCCACCGCATCGGTGTCGATCGCTTCCGGTCGGGCGACCCCGATGACGACCTCCACGTGCATGTCGTGGTGGGTCTTGTCGGTGACGGCGAAGAAGTTGAGGCTCGAATGGCGGAGGGCGTCCGACACGGCCCGCTTCGCCGCCTTCGTGTAGTCGCCGCCGTGGACGTCGACCCCCATCCCCATCTCGGTGATCCATCGCTGCAACGTCATCGGCCGACCCTAGCGGTCCGTCGCCTCTGGAGCCGTCGCCCTCACCTTGGCACCGCGTAGGAGCGACACCTGCCCTCCGTGGTCGGTGACCGCGCTCACTGAGGGGCGGTGGGGGTGTGGTGTGCGGTTCGTCTGGTTCCGGCAGCGGAGGTGGCGGAAGGGGGTCGTCGCTGCAACGCGGTGCCGGTGGGTGATCAGGGTCGGGCCGATGGCTCATCGGTCCGGGTCGGCTCGCCGATGGCCAGCGCGAACAGCAACGCCGTCGCCACGCCGACCGCGGCCAGGACGAGCGACGAGGTGCCGAGATCGGACTGGTCCGCCACCAGGCCGACCGCCACGGGCCCCAGGATCCGGCCCAGATCCGACAGGATGCGGAGCAGGCCGAGGAACTCGGCCGGGTTCTCCGCCGGGGCGAGGTCGGTCGACAGCGTCAGCATCGTGCCCGATCCGAGTCCGTTGCCCAGCCCGATCACCAGGGCCACCGCGGTCAGGCCCACGAAGGAGTCGGCAAGCGGCAGCAACGCCAACCCCAGCGACATGATGGCGAATGACGGCACGATGGCGTAGAGCCGCCCGAACCGATCCATGACCCAGCCGGCGACCGGGAACAGCACCAGGTCGAGGCCTCCAGCGATCGCCACGACCACGCCGATGTCGCCGACGTCGAGGCCGATGGTGGCCCCGTAGAGCGGGATCAGGGTGAGCCGACCGAGGCGGATCATGGCCACGCCGAGCTGGCCCAACCCGGCGAGGGCGATGACCCGGCCGTGGCGGGCCGCCACCCGGCGAAGCCCCATGGGCGCCGCAGTCGGGGTGGCATGGGTCATGGCCCCTCGATCGTCGCCGGCCGACGCCCCCGACAACGCCGCCACCAGCCCGGCGACGATGAACCCGGCAGCGACGGCGAAGGTCGGCCGGAGCCCCAACACCTCGCCGCTGAGACCGCCGATCAGGGGTCCGATCAGCATCGCCACCCGGCCGATTCCCCCGTACAGCGACATGAGCCGCCCCCGTATCGCCGAGCCGATGAACCGCCGGGCGTAGGCCTGGCGGGCCAGCAAGCGGCTCGACTGACCGGCTCCGGTCACCAGACAGGCGACGAAGGGCAGCCAGATGCCGCCGACCACCGCCAACGCCACCGGCCCCACGGCGCTCAACCCGAGGCCGGCCACGAACCCCCGCCACTCGCCCCACCGGTGGACCAGCATCCCACCCGGCACGTTCCACACCATGCCCCCGATCCCGGCGGCGGCGATGACGAAGCCGACGAGACCCACCGAGGACGTCTGCTCCTGGAGGTAGAGCGGCAGGATCGGGACGAGCATCATGATCCCGGTCGTGGCGAGCAGCGACGGCACATAGAACCGGAAGCTGAGATGGCGGGCACCTGCCGCCAGATCGGTGATCGGCTCGACGGTGCCCTGGTCGCTCGGGGTGCTCACCCCGAGCCGAGCTGCTGCCGCAGGACGTGCTTGCGGACCTTGCCCAGGGCCGTCCGGGGCAATTCGTCGACGACCACCAGCTCCCGGGGCGATTTGAACCGGGCCAGGCGCCCCTCGCACCACCGCTGGAGCTCGGCCAACTCGACCGCGCTCCCGTCGTGGGGCACCACCACGGCGACCGGCGCCTCACCCCACCGGGGATCCGGCCGTCCGATCACCGCCACCTCGGCGATCGCCGGGTGCTCGGCCAACACCGCCTCGACCTGGGCCGGATAGACGTTCTCGCCACCGCTGATGACGAGATCGGTCAGCCGGTCGGAGATGTGGAGGTAGCCGTCGTCGTCTCGATGGCCGAGATCGCCGGTCCGGTACCAACCGTCGGGGGTGAAGGCGTCGGCGGTCGCTTTCTCGTTGCGCCAGTAGCCGGAGAAGAGGTTCGGGCCTCGGAGCAGCACCTCGCCCACCGTTCCCGCCCCGACCTCGGCGCCCCGCTCGTCGACGACTCGCAGCTCGGAGTGACGGGCGGGCCGGCCGCACGATCCGAGATGGTCTGCCGCCTCGCCGTACCGGAGAACGACCGAGGTCGGACCGGTCTCGGTCGTGCCGTAGACCTGCCCGACCGGAATGCCCCGGGCGAAGAACGGCGCCATGGCGGCGTCGGGGACGATCGACGAGCCTGAGTTGATGCCGATCAGGGCGTCGAGGTCGGCCTCGTCGAACCGGGGGTGGTTGGCGATCGCCGCCAGCATCGCCGGGACGAGGAGCGTCTGGGTGGCCCGGTTGGCGACCAGCGAGTCGAGCACCTCCCCGGGGTCGAACCGACGGTGGAGGATGACGGTCCCGCCGGCTATCAGGGTCGGCAGCGTCTGCACGGCGATCCCGCCGACGTGGAAGGTCGGCAGGGGAGCGACGACCCGATCGTGGGCGGTGAGGCCCTGGTGGTCGATGCCGTTGGCGCACGTGTACGCCACCGCCCGCTGAGTGAGCACCGCTCCCTTGGGATTGCCGGTCGTCCCCGACGTGTACACCATCAGCACCGGGTGGTCGGGCCGACCGGACCGGTCGGGGGCCGGCCGATCGTCGAACGGGGCCCGGTCGAGGTCGCGGACGACCGGCCCGGCAGGCCCATCGACGGGGACCGATGGCCACGCCGAGCGATCGACCACCGCCAACGCCTGACCCACCAACCGGTCGAACCCGTCGGTGGTCAGGATCGCCGCCGGCTGGCTGTCGGCGAGCTGGTGGGCCACCTCCGGCGGGGCGAGTCGATTGTTGATCGGGGAGAGGACGGCGCCGAGACGGGCGCACGCCAGCAGGACCTCGAACAGCTCCAGCCGGTTCAAGCCGCAGAACGCCACCCGATCGCCGGACCCCGGCTCGATCCCGGCCGCCACCAACCCGGCCGCGACCGAGCCGGCCCGACGGGCCAGTTCGGCGTAGGTGACCGTACGGCCCTCGAACACGAATGCCGCGCTGCCGCCGTCGTCCGACCATCGCTCGATCTGCGAGTCGATCGTCTCGTCGGCCACCGTGCTGGGGTCGCGATCCACGATCGCTCAGCCTAGGGCGACCCGGCGAGCCGGACCCAGGAGCCCGCTACGGGCGGGGCCCGATCATTCCCAGGTGGCGCCGGTCCACGATGACCCGGTCCAGGAGACCCGGACCCGGTCCAGGAGGAGCCGGTCCAGGAGGAGCCGGTCCAGGAGGAGCCGGTCCAGGAGGAGCCGGTCCAGCTGGAGCCGGTCCACGACGACCCGGTCCAGCTGGAGCCGGTCCACGACGACCCGGTCCAGCTGGAGCCGGTCCACGACGACCCGGTCCAGCTGGAGCCGGTCCACGACGACCCCGTCCACGACGACCCCGTCCACGGGCCGAAGATCGTGTTCTGGCCGGTCAGCGGGTGGCCGTGGAGCTCGATGATGTCGTCGCCTCGGGCGGCGTCCAGGGTGCCGCTGCCGTCCGACCGCTCCCAGTTCTGCTCGGCGTCCCGGGGCACGTCCTCGTCGAGGGCCTCGCCGAGATCGAGGACCGGAACCTTGCCCCCGTCGGCCGACTCGACGAGGATCGCCTTGACCTCGTCGGGCGTCAGCTCGGGGCGGGCCGACAGGAGCACCGCCACCGCCCCGGAGACCACGGCGGCGGACTGGGAGGTGCCGGTCGCCCGGGCGAACCGGTCCCCGACGATGCTGGCCGGGAAGTTGGTGTCGACGAACGAGCCCGGGTTGCGGAGGCTGACGACCGTCGAGCCCGGGGCGTAGATGTCGGGTTGGCGGTCGGCGTGATCGGCCTCACTGGCGTAGTCGGTGGTCTTCCACTTGTGGTCGTCCCGGAGGCAGTTGTCGCTCCGCTGGCTCTTCTCTTCCAGCACGGCGCTGACGGTCAGCACGTGCGGGTCGTAGGCCGGGTTGCCGAGCTGCGTCGCCTTCTTACCGTCGTTGCCGGCGGCAACGACCACCACGATGCCGGCCTCCCATGCGGCCTCGACGGCCTGGGCCAGCGGGTCGACCGTGTAGGGCTGCTCCGCGGCCGCCTGATAGGAGAGGTTGAGGACCCGGATGTTCAGCCCGTTGTCGTTGCGGTGGGCGATGACCCACTCGATGGCGGCGATGACCTGCGAGACATCGACCGCACCGGAGTGATCGGCGACCTTCACGCTGACGATTCGGGAGTCGGGGGCCACGCCCTGGAACTCCGTCGGGTCGAGCTCTTCGACCACCGTGTCGTGGTCGTTCCCGGCAATGATCCCGGCGATGTGGGTGCCGTGGCCGTAGGTGTCGAGCTGATGGGCTTCGGGGTGGATCGACTCGAGCGACAGGTCGGGCCCATAGACGACGTTCTCGTGGAGCCCCTCGACCGGCACCGTCCCGGTGTCGATGACGGCGACGTCGATCCCGGCCCCGGTGTGGCCGTCCTCCCACGCCTCGTCGGCCCCGATGAACCGGTTGATGTTGTACATCGACCCGGTCGTCTGCTCGTGGGAGTAGCCGCCGGATCGAGAGCACCAGCGGTTCCTGAGCTCCTGCTCGTCGCGGATCCGCTCGACGGCACGTTCGAAGTCCCGATGGGCCTTGGCCACCGCCTCCTCGTAGTCCTCGGCGACGTCGACCAACTTCTCGTCGGCCTTCTCCTGTTCCATGCGGACCTTCTCCGCTGCCTTGTCGACCTTCTCCTCGGCCTCCTCGACGTCGTCCTCGGCGTCGCGGACCGCACGGTGGTCATCGGGATCGACCGCGGCGAGCGCGGCCTGCGCCTCGGCAAGCTTCGCCTCGGCCTCGGCCAGCTTCTCCCGGGCCTTCTCGACCTTCTCCATTGCCTTGGCCTCGTCTTCGAGGCGCTCCTCTTCGGCGTCGGCCAGGTCCTCGGCCAGCTCCGCTTCGGCCTCGGCCAGATCCTCCAGGAGGTCGGCGTCGACGATCTCGACCAGCCCGGCCTCACCGGCGTCGCCGGCGGTCGCCCCGGCCGGCAGCGGCGCCATCACCCCGGCGACCAACACCACGGCCACGAACAGGGTCCCGAGCCAGGACCACGGCCGCCCCATCCGGAGGTTGGTCGGTTGGACGAATGACGTGGGGCTGGGGGCCACCGGGCGCTCCTCGGGACGACGTGCATCAACGAGAGGCTCGGAACGCCGGGTTCGCCACTGACTCCCCGACCGGCCAGGCGACCATCTCGGCCGATCGGATCAACATCTCGTCCAAGCTTCTCCAGCGCTATCGGCCAATCGACCCATCGACCTTGAGCCCGATGGCCCGGCCAAGGGTCCTACCACGAGGTCCGACGGGCTCGAAGCACGACGTCGTCGGTGTGGCGGGAGGCGGCGCCGGCCGGGCGTGGTCGAGTCTCGTCGACCTCGATCGTCCATCCCGGCGATTGGCGGACAGCGGCGGCGACGTCGGCCACCCGAACGTAGGCGTCGGGATCGAACGGCCGGCTGGTCACCGCCACGTCGATCGGTCGGCGCATCGGCTCGGGGTCGTGGTGGACGACGAGGAGCGTCCCGCCCGGGGCCACGGCGGCGAGCAGGTTCTCGACGCCTCGCCCGTCCGGGGTGCGGGGAATGGCCGGGTAGTGGGAGGTGACCAGGTCGTAGCGGTCCGGCTCGAAGGCGTCGAGGGCGTTGGCGTCGACGTGGAGACACTCGATGGCGAGCCCCCGCCGATCGGCCTCGGCCGCGGCGCGGGCCAACCCCTGGCCGGAGATGTCGCTGGCGGTGACCGCCCACCCACGCTCGGCCAACCACACCGCGTCGCCCCCTTCGCCGGCCCCGACGTCGAGCGCCCGCCCGGGCGCCAGCTCGGCGATCTCGGCCACGAGCGCACCGTTGGGATTGCCGCTCCAGACCCGGTCGCCTCCGTAGCGACGATCCCAATCGGCCTCCCCACCCGATGGCCGGGCCGCTGCGGCGATGTCCTCGGCGGCCAGATCGGCGGCGATCATCGCCCCGACCCGGCCGCCGTTGGCCGCCGCCTGGAGGACCTGCTGGCTGGGGTCGGTCACATTGCCGGCGGCGTAGACCCCCGGGACCGCGGTCTCCCCGGTCGGGCCGACCTCGAGGTGGTCCCCCAACCCCGTCGGGTGGTCGACCGGTTCGATCCCCAACGGTCCGAGCGGCTCCGCCCGTACCCGGAACCGGGGCGTGATGGCGACGGCGTCCGCTTCGAGCCGGACCCCCTCGGCGGTCTCGACCGCAGCGAGTCGGCCGTCGGGGCCGGTCGTGATCCGGCCCACCGGTCCGTCGACCACGGCCACCCCGGACCCCCGCAGCGCATCGAGCTCGGGCAGGTCGGGGGCGACCCCGGCATGGCGGACGACGGTCAACCGAGACGTCAGCTGCCGGAACAGGCCGGCCGGGTGGAGGCCCATCGGGTGGGTGAGGATCGCCACGATCCTGCGGTCCCGCACCTCGTAGCCGTGACAGAACGGGCAGTGGATCACCTCCCGGCCCCAGTGTTCGGCGAGACCATCGATGTCGGGGACCTCATCGACCAGACCGGTGGCGACGAGAACCCGGCGTCCGACGATCGACGACCCGCCGGCCAGTTCGACGACGAATCGGCCATCGTCCCGCCGGGTCACCGCCACCGCCTGGCCCGGGGTCACCTCGACCCCGTACCGGCGGACCTCGTCGCGGCCGATCGCCGCCAACTCCCCGGGCGGAATGCCCTCGTGGCCGAGGTAGCTGTGCATTCGGGCCGCCGCCCCGTTGCGGGGTTTGCCGGCGTCGACGACCAGGGTCGCCCGACGCTGACGGCCGAGTTGTAGCGCCGCGGCCAGGCCGGCGGCCGAGCCGCCGATCACGGCGACGTCGCAGTGGCGTTCGACGGTCGGTGGGGGGTGGTGCTCGCTCATGCCATCGACGCTACGCTGCGCTACAGAATTGGCAAGAGCCCTTGCGGTATTCGCAAGGGCAACCCGGGGGTGACCGAGGAGCATCACACGTGGCGCACGACCACGACATCGAAGAGCTGGTCAGGTCCCGGCTCCGGTCGCTCCGCCGGGCGCTCGGCCTCTCGCTCGACGAGTTGGCCGCCCGGGCCAACCTCAGCCCGTCGACGATCAGTCGAATCGAGACCGGGAAGCGCACCATCGGGCTCGACGTCCTCGTTCCGTTGGCCGGCGCGCTCCAGGTCGGGATCGAGACGCTGCTCGAGGTGATCGACGACGACGATGTCGTGATCCGCCCCCAGCCGAGCCGGACCGGCGATCGGACGACCTGGCTGCTCAGCCGACCGACCGGCAACACGATCGCCGTCAAGATCCGGTTCGAGGTGTCCGACCATCGGCCCCGACAGCGGGTCCACCCCGGCCACGACTGGTTCTTCGTCCTCCAGGGACGGGTTCGGCTCCTTCTCGGAGAGCGCGACGTCATCGTCGAGGAGGGCCAAGCCGCCGAGTTCGCCACCATGACCCCCCACGCCTTCATGGCGGTCGACGAGCCGGCCGAGGTCCTCATGATCTTCGATCGGGATGGCCAGCGGGCCCATGTCCACACCGAGGGGTCGGCTGACTGACCCGGCATCGGCCGGTTCCGGGCCGGAGCGGCCCCGCTAGGGTCGCAGGGTGACGGCACCTCCCGCCCCCGCCCCCGCTCGGACCCCCCGGCGGTGACCGCCCCGACGTCGGCCGACGTCGTCGCGGCGACGCCGAGATCGCCTCGGACGGGCGGCTCCTGGCCCTTCGATCCGGCCCGATTCCGCTTCTACTACGGCTGGGTCATCGTCATCGTCGGCAGCATCGGCGTGCTGGCGTCGATGCCGGGCCAGACCGCCGGGGTCGGGGTCTTCACCGACAACCTGACCGATGCCACCGGCCTCAGTCGCCTGGAGTTGGCCGTCGCCTACCTGGTCGGTACCGGCTGCAGCGGGCTGATCCTTCCCCGGGGCGGGCTGGCCATCGACCGCTACGGCTCCCGGTCGGTCGCCCTCGTCGCCGTGATCGGCCTCGCGGCGACCCTGGTCGGCCTGAGCTTCGTCGGACCGATGAGCACCCCGGTCGGCCTCGTCGTGATGAGCGTGGGCTTCGGGTGTCTTCGGTTCACCGGCCAGGGCATGTTGACCCTGTCGTCGCGGACGATGATCTCCCAGTGGTTCGAGCGGCGGCGGGGGATCGTCTCGTCGATCTCCAACTCGGTGCTGAGCTTCGCCTTCGCCGGCGCGCCGGCCCTGCTGTTGGCGGTGATCGAGATCGACGGGTTCCGCTTCGCCTGGCGGCTCCTGGCCGTGGTCCTGGTGACGGTGGTCGGCGTGGTCGTCGTCGTGTTCTACCGGGTCAGCCCGGAGAGCGCCGGGCTGGTGATCGATGGCGGCGTCGCCGAGGCCGGGCCGTCCGACCGGCCTCCGGTCATCGGCACCGACGACGATCGGACCCGGGCTCAGGCCGTGGTCGATGTTCGC
The DNA here is from genome assembly GCA_965262175.1 of Acidimicrobiales bacterium. Taxonomy (GTDB): domain Bacteria; phylum Actinomycetota; class Acidimicrobiia; order Acidimicrobiales; family SZUA-35; genus CADEDH01. The sequence continues at coordinate 2,579,684 of CBDHES010000002.1, forward strand.
TTCTGGGCGGTCACGATCCCGGTGGTGGCGATGGCGTCGACCTCGACCGCCCTCACCTTCCACGTACTCGATCTGGGTCAGGAGCTGGGACTGTCCGACGAGCGGATCGTCCAGATCTTCGTCCCCATCGCCCTGGTGTCGGTCCCGGTGACGATCGTCGGCGGGTGGCTGGTCGACACGGTGCCGCCCATCGTCGTCGCCCTGGTGATGTCGGTGGCCCAGATCGTCATGTACCTGACCGTTCCGGCACTGAGCGATCCGGTCTGGGCGGTGGTGGCCATCGCCACGTGGGGGATCGCCACCGGGTGCTACGCCCCGCTGACCTCGGCCGCCCTGCCCCGCTACTTCGGGCGGCGTCACCTCGGGGCCATCGCCGGTGTGCAGATGAGCGCCATGGTGATCGGCAGTGCCGTTGGTCCGGCGCTCTTCGCCCTGGTCGAGACGACCCTCGGCACGTACCGGGAGGCGCTGTGGATCTCGCTGACGTTGCCGGTGGCCGGCGTGGCGGCCGCGGTCGCCGCCGCCCGGCGACCGTCGCCGATCGATGGTTGAACCCGCAGCCCCGGTCCGTGCCCAGGCTTGGGGTCCGCTCGGGGCCGGGGCGTACAATCGGGGCCTTCACGCAGCGTTCGGGAGCGACCAGCATGATTCTGACCGAGATCGACCACGTGGCGATCGCCGTCCACGACCTCGAAGCGGCCATCGAGTTCTATGAGCAGGCGTTCGGCGCCACGGTGGTCCATCGGGAGGTCGTCGAGCGGGATGGCGTCGACGAAGCCCTGCTCCAGGTAGCGGAGTCCTACGTCCAGCTGTTGACCGGCGTCCGCGATGATTCGCCGGTGGCGAAGTACCTCGCCAAGAAGGGCGAGGGCCTCCACCACGTCGGCTACCGGGTCGACGACTGCGGGGCGGCCCTGGAGGCGATGGTCGCCGCAGGGGCCACCCCGATCGACGAGGCGCCCCGCCCCGGCTCCCGGGGCACGACCGTGGCGTTCATCCACCCCAAGGGCGTCTTCGGAACCCTGATCGAACTCGTCGAGGAGTAGCGCCGCCGGGGCGACGCCCCGTTGGCCGAGGCCCGGGGGCCGACGCCCCTAGCCGCTCTTGCGGAGCTCGGTCCGGAGGAGGTCGAGGCCAGCCGCGGCGAACCGGAACATGTTGGCCACCCGATCGTCGTCGCCGGTCGCCACCACCCGGGCAACGGTCGTACCGTCGGGCCGGGCCACCCCCACCCAGGCGTGACCCGGCGGATCGCCGTAGGGGTTGCCGGTCGGTCCGGCCGCTCCCGTCTCGGCGATCGCCCAATCGGCGCCGAGGGCGGCCCGGGCGGCCCGGGCGAGACGCCCGGCGTAGTCCTCGGTGGCCCCCCGGGTCTCCGGGGGGAGCTCGTCGGGCTCGAAGAGGAACCGTCGAGCCCTCCCGGTGTAGATCACCGCACCCCCGAGGTAGAAGGCCGACGCCCCGCCGACCGACAACAGCGCCGCCGACACCAGGCCGGCCGACGACGACTCGCCGATCGCAACCCGTTGGCCGGCGTCGACGAGGGCCGCACCCACCGCCGCTCCGAGGTCGGCGAGGTCATCGAAGGTCGGGGCCGGGTCGACTGCGGTCATGGCTGCCGTTCTAGCCCGCCGGGCGCCTGCCGGGCACATTGGTGTCGCGGCGCCGACAGATGCCATGCATCGACACCACACAACGCACCGTTTTGTGGGCCACCGGTCACACGGATGGAGTAGGTTGCCGGAAACGTTCTCAGGCTCGCCGCAGGGGTCTTCGAACACCACATCGAGGGCGATGAGGTCGAGAGACGACCGCGGATGAGCACTGCCCGGCAGCCGGTGCGTGAGGGTTTGCCTCTTTTTCTCACCTGGAGGCACCACTCTCGTCCTGTCCGCGCCGGTGTCGCAGGAGGGTGTGGTCGGGCAAGCCCCCGGCCGCACCCTCGTTCCCTCCGACCGGAGCACCCGGTCGCTAGACTGGTTGTTCCCCCGGAGCCGCAGCGTCCAGCCCGAGTTCGCACCATGAGCGATCAGATCCACCCCTACGATCCGAGGTTGGCCTCTCGGTTCATGAGCCTGGCGCTGGCCGCCGAAGCGAAGACCAGCCGATGGCCCTGGGACTGGCGGGCCGACGATCAGGACCCGTTCGACATCCCCCTCGAGCTCTATGAGCGGCTCTTCCTCTCCGGTGAGCACAAGCCCGATGAGGTCAAGGCCGAGGTCGATGGCCCCATCCAGGAGGAGTACGCCTACGTCGGGGCGATCCGGGTCGGGCACCAGCCGGTCGCCGACTGGGGCGAGGCCGTCGTCGAGTACCCGAGCCTCCGAGACGTCGACGGCTTCGACGACGCCGTCCGGCTCTTTCGCGACTATCGCCGCCGGTGGGCGGAGAACATCGGCAACACGGTTCGCTACAGCCGTTCCAACGCCCAGATGGGCTTCGCCCTCCGGTCGCGGGTCGACGGCCACGGCGTGATCGTGCTGCGGGGCACGATGAACGTCGACGAGTGGATCACCAACCTCAACTATCGCTTGACCCCCTTCCTCCCCGACTCGCGGGAACTGGGCATGGTCCACCGGGGCTTCCGCAACATCTACAAGGGCTTGCGGGGGCGGTACCGGGAGCTGGCCGTCGAGTTCGGCACCGATCGGCCGCTGTACCTGGTTGGCCACAGTCTCGGGGCGGCCGTGTCCCAACTGGCGGCACTCGATCTCGTCCATCGGCGCCCGGAGCGGACCGCCCACGTCCGGGTCTACGGCTTCGCCTCCCCCCGGGTCGGTGACGCCACCTTCGCATCCAGCTACGACGCGCTGGTCGGCACCAGCTACCGGGTGGTCAACGTCTGCGACGTCGTCCCCTACGTGCCGTTCGAGGAGGCCGGCACGGTGGCCGACGCCCTCGGGTTCCCCTATGCCGACACCAAGGGTGAGATGTCGTTCGCCCACCAGGCCGGCAATCCGATCGCCAACCACATCGTGTCGTACCACCTGGCGACCAAGCACGGCGTGCCGGGACCGATGGATCTGACCGTCCCCCGCCGGCTCGGCTGACCGCTCGGGGCCAGCGGCGCGGGTGGGGTCGCATCCGCCCTCCGCACCACCGGACTCCCCCTCGAGGGGGAGGTCGACGATCGGCCGGCCGGCCGATGCGGGCCGAGACCGACCCTTCCTACGTTGCGGGCATGGGGTCCGAACCCGTCGGACCCGCCACGAGGAGAGCTGCCGAGATGTCGATCGTCACCGTGCCCCCAAACCCAGCCCCGCCCCGCCGACGGTGGGCGATCGCCGCCATCGCTGCGGTCGTCGCCATCGTCGGTCCGTCCTGTGGAACCGACGACGACCCCGACGCCGGACCGATGGCCGAGGTGGTCGGCGAGGCCGCCGCCGCCACCGATGACGCCACCGACGAGGATCCGGCCACCGAGGCGACGGACGCAACCGCCGAGACCGCCCCATCCGACGACGGTGGCGAGCCAGCCGGACCCGAGGGGCCCCGGTTCGAGCTGGTCGGCGAACTCCCCCTCGATGCCACCGAGGTCGACGAGATGATCGCCTTCATCGAAGACGCCGCCGGCCGCCCGTTCCTCCACCCCCCGACGATCGTCGCCCAGGACCGGACGACGTTCGAGGACGGGCTCGACGGTCAGTTCGGGGGGAGCATCGACCGGCTCGGCGACCGGATCGACGTGGTCGCCCGCAGCTACCAGGCCTACGGGTTCTCCGAGCAGACCCCCGACGAGCTCCTGGCCAACCTCGATGCCTTCGTGTCCTCCGCCGACGCCATCAACGGCTACTACGACCCCGACAGCGACGCCGTCTACGTCCCGGTCGATGTGTTCGTCGATGACCTGTTCCGATCCCTCCTCGTCCACGAGCTGGTCCACGCCCTCGACGGGCAGTACATCGATCTGACCGCCACCATCGAGGAGCTGGAGCGGCTGGTCGACGACAGCGAGCGGAGCTTCGCCATCACCGCCATGGTCGAGGGTCGGGCCACCGCCCTGCAGCTCGCCTGGATGCAGGCCAACGCCGTGGTGCCCGATGCCCAGGATCCGGGACCGGCCGTGGCCGCCGTTCCTCCGGCGTTCGTCGTCGCGACGACCATGCCCTACGGATTCGGGGCCGGCTGGGTGCAGGCACAGGGCGGGGTGGCCGCCACCTGGGAGGCGATCGAGGCACCGCCGACCTCCACCGAGCAGGTCCTGGTGCCAACGACCCCGGCCACCGAGCCGATCGTCGCCGTCGACCCACCAGCCGCCGAGGGCGACGAGCTCTTCCGGGGGGCGTTCGGCGCCGCCGACCTGCTCCTGCTGCTGATCGGCGACAGCCTCACGCCCGACTCGGAGACGGTCGTGCCGGCCCTGGCCGCGGTCGACGGCTGGGCCGGCGGCGAGCAGGTCCTGTGGGGCGACGACGCCGAGTCGTGCGTTCGGTTCACCATCGCCGCCGACTCCGAGGCTGACCTGGCCGAGATCACCGACGCCATCGAGGCGTGGGCGGCCGAGGGCGACGATCGCACGGTCGAGTCCGGCGACGAGACGATGACCGCCACCGCCTGCGCACCGTTCCGGTCGTGAGGCCGACCCGGGAGCTCCGGTACCCTGGGCCGGTGGCGACGACGACGTGGTCCTCGTCGCCGGCCCGGCCCGGCCGGTGCCTGGCGGCCCTTCTGATGGCGTTCGTCGTCGCGGCCACCTCCTGCGGCTCCCTGGTCGCCGGGGGTGACACCGGCGGTCGAGCGACCGCCGACCAGAGGCCCGACGACGGAACGGCCGCCGGGAGCGACGACGGGGACCTCTCCGCCGACGCCGGGATCGAGCTCGGTCGGCTGGAGGATGGTTTCGGGGCGGGCTCGGTCATCCTGGCGGTGTCGCCCGACCTCGACAGCGGCGAGGTCTTCGGGGAGGGCTGGGTCCGGTTCTCCCCACCGGCGGCCAAGGCGGTCGCCGCCTGCCGCCACGGCGAGCCGGTCGCCGGGCTCCAACGGACGGTGATCGATTTCCAGACCAACGAGTCGATCGCCGTGTCGATCCTCGCCTACGCCGACCCCGACCAAGCCGCCGCCGCCCTGGAGGAGGCGATCGGCGACGGCCATGGGCCGTGCGCCGCCGAGGCCCGGGCCGAGCTCGAGGTCCGTGCGGTCGAGGACGGGCCCTACGATGCGGTGACCGCCGACCTCGTCGGTCAGGTCGAGCCGTCCCTGCTCGCCGAGCGTGGCGGGGCGACCCGGTGGTTCACCGTCGAGCTGATCGGCGCCGGCACCTCGCTCCGCTTCGATGTCGCCACCACGTCCTACGTCGTCGGCACCTCGTTGGTGTCCATCGAGACGTCGTTGGTCGCCGGCCGTGACGACCACCAGCTCCTCACCGAGCAGGCGGCCGGCGCCGTCGGTGCGGACGGCACCTGGGATCTCGATCCGACCATCGATGCCGCCACCGAGCGACTGCGCCGGGCGGTGGCCGGCCCCGACAGCCCGTCCTCGTTCTACGACCTGCTCCAGTCGGCGACCTTGGCGCTCGACGAGGGCGACCCATGCCTGCCGCTCGAACCTGGCCTGATCACCCTCGACGGGCCGATGTGGAGCACCGCCCAGGGGGCGAGCGTCATCGTCCAGCGGGGCGCCGCCTACGCCGAGGAGGCCGATGCCGTCGCTGCGCTGGCGAGCCTGGCGGAGCTCGACGTCGACTGCGAGGTCGACCTCCTGACCGACAGCCTCGTCGGCTCGATCAGCTATGTCGACCACGCCAGCGAGATCATCGAGCGCGACGGACGACAGATCACCGTGGTGACCGTCGAGGTGACCCAACGGATCGACGGCAGCGACATCGACGTTCCGGTGGCGTCGACCATCGCCGTCACGAGGGTCGGGACCGACCTGGTCGGTTGGCGGTTCCTCGGGATCGTCGGCGACGAACCCGACCTCGTCGCCCTGGTCGTCGACGCCGCACGCCGCATCGAGGAGGCCGGCCCGTGACCCTGCGTCCGATCCGCGTCGCCGCGGTGGTCGAGGTGGCGCTGGTCGCCATCCTCAGCTTGTCGTGGCTGGTTGCCTACCTGGTCGCCCGCGCCTCGCTGGAGGAGATTCCGGCTGGCACCCGGCTGTACATCCTGGCCATCTACGAGACCGACGGTCGCCTCGTCGGTGGCCTCGTCCTCGGCCTGGTCGGTGTGGGGATCCTCACCGCTCGCCGGTGGTTCCCCACCCCAGCCCTGTTCGGGGTGTCGGCCGTGGTCTTCGCCGCCGAATGGTGGTACCCGTACGTGACCCGGGTCCAGTTCGCCTCGCCGATCATGGTGCTGGTGGCGGTGTTCTGGGCCCTGTGGCGGACCGACCGGTTCGCCCTGCTGTCGGTCGTCTCGCTCCTCCTCGGAGCGGCCATCACCGTTCCCCGCTATGAGGTGAACCGCAACCTCAACACGGCCCGGCTCGAAGGAACGTCGGCCCGCCTGGCCGAGCTGACCTCGATCGTCGCCACGCTGGAGGCGATGATCCTGGTGACGATGGCCATCGTGGCGGCCATGCTCGTCCGACGGTTCGACGCCCAGGCGGCCGAACTGGCGGAACGCAACCGTGAGCTGACCGAGCAGCGGGCGGCCTCGGCCCGGGCCGCGGTGCTCGACGAGCGGGTCCGGATCGCCCGGGAGCTGCACGATGTCGTGGCCCACCACGTGGCCACGATGACCGTCCACGCCGGTGCCGCCCGCCAGGTGGTGGCGGCCCGGCCCGAAGCGGCCGCCGAGTCGCTCCATCAGATCGAGTCGGCGGGGCGGAACGCCGTCCTCGAGCTGCAACGGCTCCTCGGCTTCCTCCGAGGGGGCGACGACTCGACCGAGGTCGATCCCGGCACCGCCGACGCGGTGCGGGCCCCGACGCCATCCCTCCGGGCCCTCGACCGGCTCGGCACGTCGTTCGGCGACCGGTTGCGCTGCGAGCTGACCGTCGTCGGCGACCTGCGGGCCGTCCCCCCGTCGGTCGACGTGTCGGCCTACCGGATCGTCCAGGAGGCCCTGACCAACGTGATCAAGCACTCGACGGCCACCGGGGCCGAGGTCGTCGTCGACGCCGACGGAGACCGGGTCAGCCTCCAGGTCCTCGACCGGGGTTGGCCGGTCGCCAACGGCCAGCGCTCGACCGGAGGCGGCCTGGGCCTGGTCGGGATGCGAGAGCGGGCATCGCTCCACGGGGGGACGATCGAGGTCGGGCCGAGACCCGACGGAGGGTGGCTGGTGGAGGCCACCCTCCCCTACGACGGGAGTAGCCGATGACGATCCGGGTGGTGCTGGCCGACGACCAGGCGTTGATCCGGGCCGGCTTCAAGCTCTTGATCGACAGCCAGCCCGACCTCGAAGTCGTCGGCGAGGCCGAGACCGGCGCCGAAGCCGTCGAGCTGGTCCGCCACAGCGAGGTCGACGTCGTCCTGATGGACGTCCAGATGCCGGACATGGATGGCGTCCAGGCGACGGCCAACCTCACCGCCATCCCCGGGGTGACGGCCCGGGTTCTGATCGTCACCACCTTCCAACGCGACGACTACCTCTTCGACGCCCTCCGGGCCGGTGCCAGCGGCTTCCTGCTGAAGACCGCCCCGCCCGAGGAGCTGGTCCAGGCGATCCGGATCGTGGCCGAGGGCCGATCCCTGCTCGACCCGACCGTGACCGGCCGGGTCATCGACTCCTTCGCCGCCACCGGGCCGGCCGTGGCTCGCTCCGAGCGGCTCGACGACCTCACCGAGCGGGAGCGGGAGGTGCTGGAGCAGGTGGCCCGCGGTCTGAGCAACGCCGAGATCGCCGGGGCACTGATCGTCGGCGAGGCCACGGTGAAGACTCACGTCTCGAGCGTCCTGGCCAAACTAGGCCTGCGGGACCGGGTCCAGGCCGTCGTGTTCGCCTACGAGCACGGGCTGGTCCGGCCCGGCCGATGAGGTCGGCTCCCGGTCGGTGGTGATCAGCACCAGCAGGCTCGGCAGGACCCCGAGCGACACGACGAGGGCCATCACGATCATCAGCGCCGTCAGGAGCCCGTAGGCGGCGAAGAGCGGCATCGGGGCGAACGCCAGGATGCCGAAGCCGACCGCCGAGCTGACCGCCGAGGCCACCAGGGCCAGGCCGGTTCCCTCGCCGGTGGCCCGGACGGCCGCATGCCGGTCGCCGTGGCGGGCCAGCTCCTCCCGGAATCGGACGATGAAGTGGATGGCGAAGTCGATACCGATACCGATCGAGACGGCGGCGATCGTCGCCGTGACCAGGTTGATGGCGAACCCGGCGAGGTACATGAAGGCGTAGAGCCAGGCCACCACCATCAGGATCGGGACCACGCTGGCCAGGCCGAACCGGATCGACCGGAGGAACACGCCGGCGACCAGGAGGCACAACACGACCGCCACCGGCAGCGAGACCTGGAGGGCCCGGTTGGTCGCCTCCAGCGACGCCTCTCGGACGTAGGCGCTCCCGGTCACCTGGACGAAGCTGCCGCCGAGATCGGCCGAGAGCGCCTCGGCGATCGGCTCCAGCGCATCCCGGGACGAGGTCACCGACTCCTGCGACCGGCTGTTGACCACGCCCATCTCGAACACGGTCCGGCCATCGGTGCCGTCGATCGACACGACCGTGTTGACGTCGTCGGGGGTCAGCGTGAGTCGGTTCTCGTCGAACGGGACCCCGGTGGTCGAGGCCACCTCGACCAGCGCCTCGACCTGTTCCCGGGTGTCGGGGATCAGGTCGCCGTCGGTGTCGGTCAGCTGGACGCCGGTCCGCTCGGCGACCAGCGCCTGCATCGGGACCGAGTCCCAGGTGGCATCGAGCACCGTGAAGATGCCACCGTCGATGACGACCCCGTCGTCGTCCCGGGCCAGGAACTCGGTGTCGAGCTGGCGAACCTCGGCGAGGCTGGTCTGCACGGCCGACAGGGCCGCCGGGTCGGCCAGGTCTCCCTCGACGTAGAGCAGCGCCGGCTCTCCACCCCGGTCGCCGACGTGGGTCTCGACCTGATCGAGGCTCACCACGAAGTCGGTGTCGGTCGAGAAGAAGTCCTCGACGTCGAACTCGGCGGGCACCCGGACGGCCAGGACGGCGGCCCCGGCGGTGACCACGGCGGCGGCGGTGACGACCAGCACCGGCCGGCGAGCGACCGCCGCCACCGCCGCACCGACCGGGCGGGCGAGGGCGTTCTCCCGGCCGGCGACGTCGACCTCGCCGACCCGGAGACCGGACCGGCGACGCACGACGAGGTAGGGCACGACCAGGATGGCGACGACGGTGACGGCAGCCAGGGCCACGCCGATCGGCGGGGCCAGGAACACCATCAGGAGGACCGACGCCATCGTGGCGGCCCCCGCGCCGGCGCCGGCCGCCAACCGCAGCATCGCGCCCCGTCGACTCGAACCCGGGGCCGGCACGTCGGCCTCGATGCGGGCCACGATCAGGGGAGCGACCACACCGAGCAGGACGTAGGCCGAACCGAGGGCGATCGCCGCCCCCAGCCCGAACTGGTTGATCGACTCGATGCCCGAGGTGAGGTTGGCCAGGAAGGCCGTGGTGTCGGAGATCAAGGCCAGGACCAGCGCCCCCGACACGGCCGTCATGCCGGTCACGAAGGCCCGGCCGGCGGCCAGGCCTTCCGCCCGCTCCTCCCGGTAGCGGCCGATGGCGTGGAAGGCGAAATCGACCCCGAAGCTGATCATGGCCACCGGCACGATGAGCGACAGGACGAGGTCATCCTCCAGGCCGATCAGGTAGGTGATGCCCTTCAGCCAGATGATCAGGGCCAGGAAGGCGGTGCTGACGGTGGCCAGCACCCAGTAGCTGCGGAACGTCAGACCGACCAGCACCAGCACGGCGAGGATGGTGAAGCCGATGAAGGGACCGGCCACGGCCCCCTGCTCCTGGGAGGTGAGGTTGACGTCGATGGCGACGCCGTTGGCCATCAGGCCATCGACCCGGAACACCTCCTGGATCTCCCGGTCGTACTCCTCGGCGTCGGTGTCGCCCCCGAGCGTGATCGACGTGTTCCCGAACCCGAGCAGCTGGTTGTCGGACAGCACCAGCGCGCTCAGCGCCGGGACCGTCCACAGCCCGTCATCGCCCCTGGTGGCGAGCGCCGACAGCCCGAGGAGGTCCGATCGGGCCCCGAACCGGTCGATGATGGCCGAGCCGGTGGTCTTGACCTCGGCGTCGGTGGCCCCGGCGAGGCCACCGACCCCCTGGGCCCGGAGCTCCTCGTCGACCAGGTCGGCGAGGGTCAGTACACCGACGACGTCGGACTCCGAGGTCGGCTCGAAGTAGCTGAACAGGTTGGGCCCGAGCGTCGGGTCGGCCCGAAGGGCCTCCTCGGCTTCCAGCAGGGTCGAGAGCGACTCGGCGTCGAGCAGATCACCGTCGGTGGCTTCGATGATCATGAAGACCGGGTGGACCGACGACACGAACGTCTCGTCGATGCGGTCCCGGGCGGTGAACACATCGCCGGTTGGTTCGGTGGAGGCCGATGTCTCGGGGGCCATGGTCAGGAACGGCACCGCCAGCGCTGCGGTGACGAGGACAACGGCCCCGATGACCAGTCGGGGCTGGCTCAGGAGCTGCTCGTACAACGATCGAAGCCTGCTCGACATGTCGGGACCCCCGGGAGGAGAGAGAGCATCGTGGACGTTCGAAACGAACGACCCCATCTTCCCGATGGATCTTTCCAGTGTCAAGAGATCGACGGCGAGACATCGGGCACGCCCCCTAGAAGGTGGAGTACGAGATCTCCTTGGATGTGATGAACTCGAGCAGGGCCGGGACGCCCTCCGCGGTCTTGGCGATGCCCCGCCGCAGTGCCGGCACGATCTCGTCGGGGTCGGTGATCCGCTCGCCGTAGCCACCGAACGCCTTGGCCATGTCGGCGTAGTTGCCGGAGATGTCGGTGCTGCCGTACTTCTCCTGGGCGACCTGCATGATCGGGATCTCGATCGCCATCGAGAAGTTGTTGAGCAGGATCGAGAGGATCGGGATCCGCTCCCGGACCGCGGTCTCGAAGTCCATCCCGGTGAAGCCGATGGCGGCGTCGCCCCACACGTTCACGCAGACCTTGTCCGGGTGGGCCAGCTTGGCTCCCATCGCCAGCCCGAGCCCATACCCGAGCTGGGTGGTCTTGCCCCAGCCGAGATAGCTCAGCGGCTCGGTCGAGGAGAAGAACGGCGTCATCTGGTCCCGGGGGCTGCCGGCGTCGTGGGTGACGATCGAGCTGCCCTTGTCGAGGACCCGATCGAGCTCGTGGACGACCCGGTACGGGTTGATCGGGGTCTCGGAGCTGGTCAGCTTGGGCTGCCACTCGTCGAGCCAACCCTGCCGGATGGCGGCGATCGTCTCCGGGACCCGGGTCCGCCGGGAGTTGGCTCCGTGGTGGGGACCGGGACCAAGCTCGTCGATCATCGCTCGGAGGGTGAGCTGGGCATCGCCGACCAGCCCGTGCTCGACCGGCACGTCCTTCTGGAGGTCGGCCGGGTTGCCGGTGGCGTGGATGATCGTCGTCTGGGGCATCCGCTGCCCGAACCCGGTCCGGGTCAGGCTGGCGCCGACGGCCAGGATCACGTCGGCCTCGTCGAGAAAGGTCCGGACCTGCTTGCCGATCGTCCGCCCGGCGGTGCCCAACGAGAGGGGGTGGTCCTCGGGGAACGCCGACTTCCCGGCCAGGGTGGTGGTGACCGGGATGGCCAGCAGCTCGGCCAGCTCCCGCAGCTCGGCCCACGCCCGGGCGTAGTGGACGCCCTGCCCGGCGTAGATCACCGGTCGTTCGGCCTCGCCCAGGACCCGGGTGGCGGCGGTCAGGTCGGCCGGGTCGGGCGCCGACCGGGTGGCGAAGGTCGGGACGTAGCGATCGGTGGGGTCGGCCGCCTCGTGGCCGAACACGTCGGCCGCGACCTCGATCACCACCGGACGGGGCGGGCCGTTGCGCAGGGCCGAGAAGCCTCGCAGCATGGTCTCCTCCACCAGCTTGGCGTCGGCGATGTGATCGGTGAGCTTGGCCACGCCGGCCATCTGGCGCCACGAGCTGAAGTTGGGGTCGACGTTCATCACCCGGGTCGGGTAGCCCATGGGGATCACCATGATCGGCACCGACTCCCCGTAGGCCTGGGCGACGCCGCCATAGGCGTTCTCGGCGCCCGGTCCGTGCTGCATGCAGAACACCCCCAGCCGCTCACCGGAGCTGAGGCGGCTGTAGGCGTCGGCCATGTGGAGCCCGACCCGTTCCTGGCGCACGATCACGGTCCGGATGTCGACCTCGGCCGCCGCCTCGATCAGGGGATTGACCGGGTAGGCGAAGAGGATCTCGACCCCCTCGGCCTTCAGGATGCGGGCGATGGCTTGGGCGACGTTCATGGCCGGACTGTACTGCCGGTCGCCCCTCGGGCTCAGCCCGAGGGCACCGGTGGCCCGCCCCGTCGATCAGGCCGGCGACGGGGGAGCGGGGAACGGGGGCCGGAAGGCGAACACCTCATCGGTCGGCCCGTCGCGCTCGAACCGGGCCAGCATCGCCATCGCCTCGACCTCGTCGGGACGGTGCCCGACCGGCACCCACCAGCAGCAGGCGTACGGCCGCTCGGCCGTGGCGAACCACTCGCCCCGCCGACGAAGGAACTCGATGTGCTCGGTCCGGTAGACGTAGTCGTGGAGGTGCCGGGGGGTCTCCCAGACCGACAGGTTGATGATGAACAAGGGATCGTCGGCCGCCCGCACGTAGCTCGACGAGGCGCCGTCGTCGTCGGTCAGTCGCCACACGAACCCCGGTGCGGCCTCGGCGAGGGCGTTGATCGGGTCGAGGGCGGCGACGAACTCGGCGGTCTCCGGTGCGTCGAGCGGCTTGTGGAGCCGGCCGACGTTGAGTTGGGCCAGGTGGTGGCTCGGCGACTCGGTTGGGTCGGTCAACGGTGCCTCCTCGATCGGGACGCCGTTCACCTCAGCGACGGCGGACCTCGATCACCGTAGCGGCGTCGCCGAGGTCGGCTCGCTCGGTCGGCACCAGCCGGAGCCCCTCCATCGCCGCCAATCCCTCCCACAACCCCAGCCAGGCGTCGATCACGGCCGGCGGGTCGATGGCGTCGAAGATGGCGTTGTGGTCGATGCGCACGCGCTCGCCGTCGGCCCGGGCCTCGAGGCGGCTCCCATGGCCGTCGAGGAGCCGAGCCAGGCGACCGGCGAACGCCCCCGGGTCCGGCACGTCGAGGTCGACCTCGTCACCGAGGTGGCCGAGCACCGTCGGGTGGTACTGCATGCCGATCTGGAGACCGGCGGTCCGCCCGACGGCGGCGGCGTCGGCCGGACCGAGCACGGCGCAGACCTCGGGCAGGATGCTGCGGATGTAGGCGACGGCGTAGTTCCGCTCGACCTTGGCCAACCGCTCGCCCGACCAGGCCGGCACCGGCAACGCCTGGGGTCGGTTGACCGGCCGCTCGCCGGGCCGGAACCGGACCCGGTCCTCGGGGTCGAGGGGCATGCCCTCCTCGATGTAGTACCCCTCCAGGCCGGGCTGGCCATCGGTGGTCTGCATGGTCGCCACGAAGCCGAGCCGGTCGTTGCCCAACGAGACCCCGTTGTGGCCGTGCCATCCCCGGAGCATGGCCCGGCTGACCTCGGTCGGGATGCCGCACACCGCGGTGCCGTCGAAGATCCACCGGGGTGGCAGGTACCGGACCCACGACTTGGTGTCGGACTCGGGGATCCACTCGACCCTGACCCCTCCCACCGAATTCGACAGGACGTGGTACTGGGCGCAGGCCACCGCCGGCGGGAGGTCGTCGAGGCCCAGCTTGGCCAGCCCGGGGAGGAACAGCTCGAGATGCTGACGACGGAAGGTCCTGAACGTGATCTCGGCCGCCCGGGCCGTCCCGTGACGAAGGATCAGGGCCAGCAACAGCCCGGTCAGGTACCGGTGGGAGAGCTCACCGACCGCGGTCCAGGCGGCCGGGTCGTGGCGTTCGTCGGTCACGGCGCGAACCCTACCAACGGCCGAGCCATGGTCGCAGGCCTCCCGCAGGCGGGCGCTACCAGTGGGAGGTGCCGGGCGCTCCCTTGAACGGTCCAACGACGTTCGAGGTGACCCACCCGCCGTAGAACACGCCCTCGTTGGCATCGACCTCCTCGTCGTCGACGAGGCACCGGTCGAGCTTCTGGGCATAGAAGGCGTAGTGGCCCCGAAGCTCGGCGAACGTCGGATTCGGGTCGTCGTAGCGCCAGCCGGCGTCGGGCACCCGATGGCCGCCGACGACGACGTCGACGTAGGCCGCCATCCCCTTCCACTCGCAGAACGTGGCCGAGGCCGAGGGGCTCAGCAACCCCACGTTCACGTGGCGGGGGTCGACGTAGTACGCCGGCGGCTGGCTCGTCTCGAGGACCCGGAAGGCCTCGGGGGCGTCGACCAGCTCCTCCATGGCGTGACGGACGCGGATCCGCCACGGGACCCGCTCCAGGCGAGGCGGTCGAGGGTAGTCCCAGACCGATTCGATCGGCTTGCCGTTCGCCGCCAGCTCGGGATCGTCGGAGCTCATGGCTTCAGTGTGGTCGACCGTTCGACTAGACAGCGGATCATGCCCTTCATCGACCTGGACGGTCTGGAGCTCTACTACGAGCGCCACGGCGCGGGACCGCCGGTGCTCAACATCAGCGGCTCCGGTGGCGACCTCCGCAACGTGCGCTCCGAGCGGTCGCCGCTCAACCGGGCCTTCGACGTCGTCCACTACGACCAACGGGGCCTCGGCCGGGCCGCGAAGCCCGACGGCCCCTACACCATGGCCGACTACGCGGCCGACGCCGCCGCCCTGATCGATGCCATGGACTGGGAGCGGGCCCATGTCGTCGGGACCAGCTTCGGGGGCATGGTGGCCCTCAACCTGGCGATCGACCACCCCGAGCGGGTCGACCGGCTCGTGCTGAACTGCACCTCGCCCGGCGGGCCGCTGCCGTCGTTCCCCCTCCACGAGTTGGAACGGCTCGACCGGGAGGCATCGATCGAGCTGCGCCTCGGGCTGTTGGACTCGCGCTGGGATCCGGGGGCGGACGATCCGATTCCGGGCCTGGGCGCGTTCTACGACGCCATGATCCAACGGATGCGAGCCGACCCCTCGCCCGAGGCGGCCCGAGGCATGCGACTCCAGCTCGAGGCCCGGGCCGACCACGACGTGTCGGCCGACCTCCAACGGGTCACCGCTCCCACCCTGGTCTGCGCCGGCGAGTACGACGACCAGGCGCCGCTCGCCAACTCCCAGGCGCTGGCCGACGGCATCGCCGGCGCCCGACTCGAAGTGTTCCAGGGCGGCCACCTGTTCCTCCTCCAGGATCCGGCCGCCTGGCCGACCATCGTCGCCTTTCTCGACGCCGGGACCGATGGTCGCGACGGCGACACCACGGACGGCGATACCACGGACGGCGATACGACCTCGAACCAAGGAGCACCACGATGATGATCGACGGGACCAAGGCCCTCGTCTTCGGCGGCACGTCGGGCATCGGCCTCGCCACCGCCGTCCGACTGGCCGGGCGGGGGGCGGAGGTGGTCGCCATCTCCCGCAACCCCGACCGGGCCGGTTCGACGCCGGGGGTCGTCGTCGAAGCGTGCGACGTCACCGATGCCGATGCGGTGGCGGCCACCGTGGCGGCCCACGGGCCCTTCGACATCCTGGTCAGCGCAGCCACCGGGGGCGAGCGGGCGATCGGGCCGTTCCTCGAGATGGATCTGGCCGGCTATCGGGGGTCGTTCGACAAGCTCTGGGGCTACGCCAACGTCGTGCGGTACGGGGCCCATCACCTGACCGAACGGGGGGTCATCGTGCTGGTCAGCGGGACGCCGGCCCGCCGCCCCAAGCCCGGCCAGGTGTCGCTCTCGACCGTCGGGGCGGCGGTCGAGGCGCTGGCCAGGGCCGTCGCCCCGGAGATCGCACCGCGGCGGATCAACGTCGTGTCCCCCGGCATCATCGACACCCCGATGGTCCCGATCCAGGGCCCCGAGCGGGAGCAACACTACGCCCGGGTCACCGCCGACCATCCGATCCCCCGGGCCGGCACCGCCGACGAGGTGGCGGCGGCGATCGAGTTCCTGGTCGAGAACGAGTTCGTGACCGGCACCACGATCGACGTCGACGGCGGCTGGCTCTTGACCTAGGCACCGCCGGCCGGGCGTGCTCAGCGTCGACCGTGGTGGCGGAAGTAGTCGCCCTTCTTGGCCAGACGGGTCATCCACAGGTGATGGAACGGGATCCCGCCGATCGGTTCCCCGTCGCGGTCCTGGTCGTCGATCGGGTCGCTGACCATCCGAGCCCCGATCGCCCCGACCACGCCGGCCCCGACCACCGACGTGGCGATGGCCGCCACGGTGAGCCCGGCGACGCCGACCCCGAGGAGCAGGAGCAGGACGCCGGCTCCGATCGCCGGCAACGGGGCGAAGGGCGGCTCGGGAGCTCGGGCCGGCGAGGTCATCGGTTCACCAGTCGTCGAACAGGCTCGGCGCGACGGCCGGGCAGTCCTCGATGAGGAGCATCCGTCGCTTCGTCTCGGTGCCGCCGGCCGCCGAGAACCCGGTGAGCGCGCCGTCGGCGCCGACCACCCGGTGGCACGGGATCACGATCGGGCAGGGGTTGGCCCCCAGCGCTCGGCCGACGGCCTGCGCCGCCCCCGGTCGACCGATCCGGTCGGCGACCGCGCCGTAGGTGAGGACCGAGCCCCGGGGGATGGTCCGGGTGACGTCCCACACCGCCCGGTGGAGGGGGTCGGGATGCTCGGCGGCGACCGTGACCCAGCCGAGGTCGACGTCGTCGCCGTCGAGGAGCGCCATCATCCCCGCCACGGCATCGAGGACCACCGACGGGGGATCGGTCTCGGTCGGGGTCACGCCGGCCTTGGTCGCCAGGCGGCCCAGGGTCGCCGCGTCGGACCCCTCGGGGAGCTGCACGCCGACGATCGCCTCGCCTCGCCACGCCACCCCGCACCGGCCGATGGCGGTGTCGAACAACGCCAGACCGGCCGGATCGCCGGCGGGCCCCGCGGCGCGACGGCGGGTCGTCACGCCTCCTCCACCCGTTCCCGGAGCAGCACTTCCTGGGCGATCGACGCGATGTGGGTGCCGTCCCTCGTGAACAGGTTCCCGACCGTCATCCCCCGAGCCCCCTCGAGGCCATGGCAATCCCACTGGTACAGGTGCCACTCGTCGGCCCGGGCCGGTCGATGGAACCACATGGCGTGATCGAGGCTGGCCCCCATGAACTTCTCGTGGTACTGCTCCGGCGGCACCTGGAGGGGGTGGATGCTGCGGGCCGCCGAGAACTGGACGCTGTCGGAGGTGAAGGCGAGGCCGCAGACGTGGAGCAACGGATCGTCGTCCAGGGGGTCGACCAGCTTGACCCACCCCATCGACTGGCCGGCCCCCGGATGGCTGACCATCGAGCGTCGCTCCATGATCCACGGCCAGTCGTCCTCCCGGGGACGGACGTCGTCGGGCTCGGGGGCGATCGGCATCCGGGCGGTCTGAACCTGGGCCGCCTCCTCGTACCGTTGGAACGAGCACGAGAGGTTCAGGATCGCCCCGCCCGATTGTCGGGCCACGACCGCCCGGGTGCAGAAGCTCCGGCCGTTGCGGAGCCGGTCGACCTCGTAGCGGACCGGCTCGGTCGGGGTCCCGCCCCGGATGAAATAGGCGTGGAGCGAATGGGGCAGGTAGTCGGGCTCGACCGATTGGAGGGCCGCCCACAGCGCCTGGGCCACGACCTGCCCCCCGTAGATCCGGCCCCAGCGGTAGTCGGCGCTGCGCCCGACCCAGGTGTCGGGACCGTGGCGCTCGAGGTCGAGCACCGACTGGAACGTGGTCGGCGAATCGGTCATGGGCCGTAGCCTACGGGCCGCCGACGGCCACGTCCCGGGGATGGCCCGGACCGGAATCGTCTCGGCGGTGTCACCGTGGCCAACTAGCCTCTCGGGGTGGACTCGATCGACGATCCGGAGGCGACCGGGGTGCTGGCCCGGGCCCGCGGCCTGGTCAAGCGGTTCGGCGACTTCGTCGCCGTCGACGGGATCGACTTCGAGGTCCGCCGGGGTGAGGCGTTCGGGTTCCTCGGGCCGAACGGCGCGGGGAAGACGTCGGCGATGCGGATGCTGGGATGCACCTCCCCCATCTCCGGTGGCGACCTCTCGGTGCTGGGCCTCGACCCGACCACCGATGGTCCGGCCATCCGGTCACGGCTCGGCGTCGTCTCCCAGGACGACAACCTCGACCTCGACCTGTCCGTACGCGACAACCTGATGATGTACGGCCGGTACTTCGGCCTGCCGTGGCGGGAGATCGAGGCCCGGGTCGACGAGCTCCTCGACTTCGCCCAGCTCACCGACCGGGCCGACAGCCGGGTCGATCCGCTGAGCGGCGGGATGAAGCGGCGCCTGGTGATCGCCCGGGCCCTGATCAACGATCCCGAGCTGATCCTGCTCGACGAGCCGACCACGGGCCTCGACCCCCAGGCCCGCCACGTGTTGTGGGAGAAGCTGTGGAGCCTCAAGGCTCGGGGCGTCAGCCTCGTGCTCACCACCCACTACATGGACGAGGCCGAGCAGCTCTGCGATCGGTTGGTCATCATGGACCGGGGCCGGATCGTCGATGAGGGCTCACCGCCCGAGCTGATCGCCCGTCACTGCCCCCGGGAGGTCGTCGAGCTCCGGTTCGACGACCGGGCCACCCACGATCACGTGGCGGGTGAGCTCGCCGGGGCCGGGCTGCGGGTCGAGTCGCTGACCGATCGGCTGATCGTCTACACCGACGACGCCGAGGCCCTGCTCGCCGAGCGGGCGCTGGGCGCCACGTCCCAGCTGGTACGCCGGTCGACCCTGGAGGACGTGTTCCTCACTCTGACCGGCCGCTCGCTGAGCGAGGCGTGACGATGCCGGTTCCCCCCGCGCTGCGTTCGGCCGAGCGGGAGTGGCGGTTCTTCCGCCTCACCTGGAAGGGCACGGCCTTCACCACCTTCGTCTCGCCGACCCTGATGCTGCTGGCGCTCGGGGTCGGTCTCGGCGGCCTGGTCGACGGCGGCGATGAGCTCGGTGGCCTCGACTACCTGGAGTTCCTGGCCCCCGGGCTGGCGGTGGCGGCCGCGGCCCAGATGGCGGCCGGGCTCGGGTTGTGGCCGATCATGGCCGGCCACCGGTGGATCGGCTTCCACCGGGCGATGGCCAACACGGAGCTCACGCCGGCCCAGATCGCCGTCGGCTACCTGACCTGGGTCCTCGTCCGGGCCACGGCGCAGGCTGCGGTGTTCCTGGCGGTGGCGGCGGTCCTCGGGGCGGTGTCGTCGCCGCTCGGGCTGGTCGCCGCTCCGGTCGCCGGCTTGACGGCGTGCGCCCTCGCCGCTCCCCTCGTCGCCTACACCGCCACCTGCGACTCCGATGGACCCTTCGACCCGATCATGCGGGTGGTGGCGACCCCGCTCTACCTCTTCTCCGGCTCGTTCTTCCCGCTGACCCAGCTCCCCGAGCCGATCCAGGTCGTGGCCAAGATCTTCCCCCTGTGGCACGGCATCGAGCTGGCCCGGGCCGCCACCGCTGGCCTCGGGTCCGCCTGGTGGCCGCCGGCCCATCTGGCGGTGATCGTCGCCTGGTTGGTGGTCGGGGTGGCGGTGGCCCGTCGTACGTTCCCCGCCCGGTTGACGCCATGACCTCGATCCGTCCCGGCCCGCCGATCGTCGCCGGCCTCGCTCGTCGGTCGGCGTTCCCGCTCCGGGTCGTCCGCCGCAACGCCAAGCTGGCCCGGCACTACTGGGCGTTCTACGTCGGCCGGTTGCTCGAGCCGTTCCTCTACCTGTCGTCGATCGGGATCGGGGTCGGGGTCCTGGTCGACGAGGTCGTCGGCCCGACCGGCGAGCCGATCCCGTACCGGCTGTTCGTGGCCCCCGCCATGCTCGCCACCTCGGCGATGAACGTGGCCATGTTCGCCTCGGCCAACGAGTTCTACGCCAAGTTCAAGTGGGTCCGGAGCTATGCCTCGATGCTGGCCACCCCGATCGGGGTTGGCGACATCATCCGAGGCGAACTGCTGTGGATCCTGGTCACGGTGTCGATCCAGAGCACGGCGTTCGTGGCGACGATGGTGGCCCTCGGCCTCGTGTCGTCGTGGTGGGGCGTGCTGCTCCTCCCCGCCGCGCTCCTGGTCGCCTTCGCCTTCGCCGGCGCCGGGTTCGTGGCGGCCTCGTTCCTCCGGTCGTGGCTCGATTTCGACTACATCTCGCTGGCCATCGTGCCCATGTTCCTGTTCTCGGCCAGCTTCTTCCCGATCGAGCGCTACCCGGAGCCGGTGGCCGTCATCGTCCGACTGACCCCGTTGTTCCACGGCGTCGACCTGGCCCGGGACCTGTCCCTCGGCACGGTCGACGGGTGGTCGCTGGTCTCGGTCGCCTACCTGGTCGGCATGGGCCTGGGTGCGTTGGCCGTCGCCGATCGCCGCCTGTCCCGGATGCTGCGACCCTGAGAGCGGCCGTTGCCCCGCACGGCCGGGAGGCGGGTGGCGAGGAGCAGCGCGGTGCCGTTGAGGACCGCGGCGACGACGAAGGCCGCCCGGTAGCTCCCGGTCGCGTCGAAGATCAGGGCGGCGACATAGGGCCCGATGGCGGCCATCGCCCCCGCCGCGGCGAACATGCGGCCGACGATGGCACCGGCGTGGGTCCGGCCGAAGTAGTCGCCGACCAGGGCCGGGAATAGTGCCACCGAGCCCCCGTACCCGAAGCCGAAGGCGATGGCCGATGGGTACAGGAGGGCCAGGCCGTCGGCGGTGGCCAGGCCGGCGAACGCCGCGGTCTCGACCGTCAGCGCCGCTACCACCGCCAGCCGGCGGTCGATCCGGTCCGAGATCGCCCCCATGCCCAGGCGGCCCACGATGCCTCCGACACCGATCGAGCTGACGACGGTCGCCGCGGTGACCGGGGCGATGCCGAGCCCGACGGCGAAGGCCGAGCCGTGGACGAAGGGGACGAAGACCACGATGAAGGTGAGTGAGTACATGGCCGACAGCAGCCAGTACGTCGAGGATCGGATGGCCTCGGCCGGGGTGAGCGCCGACCGGTCGGCCACCGGGTCCGGGGGGTGGTCGTGGCCGTCGGGGTGGAGGCCGACCGACTCTGGGTCCCGGACCAGCAACGCTGCTGCGGCCAGCAGGCCGATCAGGCCGACGGAGGCCATGATGGCGAGCGCAGCTCGCCATCCGACGGCCAGGATCAGGGCGGCGGCGATCGGGGGAGCCACGATGTTGCCGGCCGAGCCGCCGGTCGTCACGATCGCCCCGGCGATGCCTCGCCGCTCGACGAACCACCGAACCGCAGTGGCGTTGACCGGCACCCAGGAGCAGCTCATCCCGATCGGGGCGATGACCGCCAGGGCGAGGGTGGTGATCAGGAGGTCGTCGGCGACCGACCACAGCAGGTAGCCGGCGATGAGGAGGATCGACCCGACGGCCACCGTCCGGCGCGGCCCCCACCGATCGGTTGCCCACCCCGACACCGCCGACAGGGCGCTGTAGACGGCGATGTACACGGCGAAGATGCCCGACAGCGTCGTCTGGGACCAGCCCTCCGATTCGGTGGCCGCCTGGCGGAACTCGCCGAAGCTGAACTGCAGGCCGTAGACCATGAACAGGACGGCGAACCCGGCCCCGACGATGACCCAGCCCCGGAAGAACGGCAGACGCCCGCCGGCCGGCGACGGTCGGGGGCCGAGGCGCGGGCCGGGGAGCGCGGTATCGGGGGGCGGGACAGCTCCGGCGGTGTCGGCCACCTGGGTCCGATGATCCCTAGCCGAGGGCGTCGTAGGCCGCGGCGAGGATGTCGGCGCCCCGGGCGTCGCCCAGGACCCCTTCGGCCATCCGGTTCATCACGTAGGCGACCGTGACCCGGCGGTCGGTGTCGACCACGATCAGCGACCCGCCCCAGCCGCCCCAGAAGCAGACGTTCCCGTCGGGCATGTGGGGAACCGACTCCGACTTCAGCCCGTAGCCGATACCGAATCGGAGCGGGACGCCGAGTACGACGTCGATCCCGTCGGCCTGGACCTCGAAGATCCGGGCGATGGTCGGTGGCGAGAGGAGCCGGACCCCGTCGACCTCGCCCCCGTTGGCCACCACGGCCTGGGCTCGGGCGACCGCCCGGGCGTTGCCGTGGCCGTTGGCCGCCCCGATGTCGGCCTGGCGCCACTCGCTGGTCCACGCCTCGGAGGCCTCGGGGGCGGGGCCGGTCATCGTCTTGACCGCCGGGCTGTCGGGATCCATGGCTGCGAGGTCGAAGGGGAGTGGGGGCGGGGGGATCACGTTCGAGACCCGGTCGAAGTGGCTCGGGTCGAGCCCGATGTGGAAGTCGAGGCCGAGGGGGCCGGCGATCTCGGTGGCGAAGAACTGGCCCAGCCTCTGGCCCGAGACCCGGCGGATGACCTCGCCGACGAGATGGCCCTGGTTCAGGGCGTGGTAGCCGGAGGCGGTGCCGGGCTCCCACCACGGTGCCTGGGCCGCCAGCCGGGCGGTCGACTTCTCCCAGTCGTAGATGTCGGCCACCTCGACCGGTTGGGCCCATCCCGACACGCCGGAGGTGTGGCTCATCAACTGCTTGACGGTGATCCGCTCCTTGCCCTCCGCTGCGAACTCCGGCCAGTAGGTGGCCACCGGGGCGTCGAGATCGAGTTCTTCCCGATCGGCGAGCACCAGGGCCGCCAGCGACGTCATCGTCTTGGTCGTCGACCAGACGTTGGTGATCGTGTCGGCCGCCCACGGGGTGGTGCGGGCCTCGTCGGTCCACCCTCCCCAGAGGTCGACCACGGTCTCACCGTCCACCGTCACCGACGCCGACGCCCCGACGTCGGTCCCGGCATCGATGGAAGCGGACAGGAGCTCCCCGATCCGATCGAAGCGGGCATCGTTGGTTCCCTGGATCTCGGCCATGGCCCACGCTACGTCCGGCGATCCTCGGTTCGCCAGATGCCCGTCGACCTGGCGCGACCTCAGCCGGGGTCGGGGGCCGGATCGGGCGCCGGGTCGGGCGCAGGGTCGAGGCCCAGCTCGGGATCCGGTTTCGACAGGGTGGTGACCACCGACACGATGGCCGCGGTGACCGGTACGGCCACGATCGCCCCCGGGATGCCGGCCACCACCCCGCCGGCGGTGAGCGAGATCAGCACGATCGAGGGGTGGAGCTTCACCGATCGGCTCATCACCATCGGGATGATCACGTCGCCCTCGACCTGCTGGATGGCGAGGACGATGATCGCCACGAGGATGGCGTCGGTCGGGCCGTTGGCCACCAGGGCGACCAGCACCGCCAGACCACCGGCGACGATCACCCCCAGGATCGGTACGAAGGCGGCGAAGAACGCCAGCACGGCCAGGGCGAACACGAGGGGAACCCCCAGCACGACCAGGGCCAGCCCGATCGCCAGCCCGTCGAACAGCCCGGCGAGGGCCATACCCCGCAGCCAGTTGCGGAGGGTGGCCATCAGCCGCCGCCCGGCGATGTCGATCACCCCCGACCGGTCGGGCGGGATCCGGGCCAGGAACCACCGCCACATGCCCCCGCCATCGTTCACGAAGTACCAGGTGAGCACGAGGGCCAGCACCGCCCCGGTCAGGATCTCGGCCACGGCGCTGAGGCCGACCGACGGGTCGAGGATGACCCCGTCGACCCCGCTCGCCACCCGGTCTCGGATGTCGTCCTCGATCTGGTCGACCTGCTGCTGGTCCATCTGGAGCGGGCCGGTCTGGGCCCAGTCCTTGAGGTCGATGGCCGCCTCGTCGATCGCCAGGCCGAGGTCGGCGAACTCGTCGGCGAACCGGGGCACGACGAGCACGAAGAGCCCGACGAGGAACAGCGCCACGCTGAGCACACCGATCCAGGTGGCCAGCACCCGGGGGATGCCTCGATCCTGGAGCCACTGGACCGGCGGTTGGATGGCCGAGGTGAGGATCACCGCCACGAACACGGCGAACACGACGAACTGGAGCTGGGTGATCAGCCAGATGACGACGTACAGCGCGGCGGCGACGACCAGGAACCGCCACGACCAGCTCGCAGCCCGGTCGAGGCTCGGCGGCACGTGCCACCGACTGCGCCCCTCGCTGTTCGGCTGATCCATCACCCTCCTCGTCGGCTGGTGTCGGTCTCCCCACGAGACCCCAGAGGCCCCACACTAGAGACGGTATCGGCGTCGGCGGCGGCAGTGGTGAGGACTTGGTCCCGACCTCACCAATGGGCGAGCCTGGAGGAACGGTTGCAAAGGGGGTTGCCGTCATGTCCGTCACCGAAACCACGCCGACCGCGACAGCGGTCGACGAGCTGTTCCCTGGGATCAGCATCATCGATTCCGACACCCACTGGTCCGAGCCGCACGATCTGTGGACCTCGCTGGCACCGGCCCGATACCGGGACCTGGTGCCCCAGATCAAGGAGGTCAACGGTCGCCGGAAGTGGGTCGTCAACGGCGACATCCCGATCGCTGGCGACTCGGCGGTCAGCGCCATCGGACCCGACGGGGAGAAGATGCTGGGCCTGTCGTTCCTCAAGGCCGACATCGACCTCGTCCACGCCGCGTCCTACGACTGCGACGCTCGCCTCGAGCTCATGGACCGGATGGGCGTGAGCCACGGGATCGTGTATCCCAACGTCGGGGGCTTCGGCAACCAGAACTTTCTCAAGGTCGACGACGCCGCGCTCCGCATCGCCTGTGTCGAGATCTACAACGACTGGATGAGCGATCTCCAGGCTCGGTCCGGGGGTCGGATCCTGCCCATGGCCCTCGTGCCGTGGTGGGACATCGACGCCTCGGTGGCCGAGGTCGATCGCATGCACCGCAACGGGGCCCGGGGCATCGTGATGTGCTCCAACCCCCACGACTCGGGCATGCCGAACTTCGCCCAGCCCGATTGGCGCCCGTTCTGGGAGATCTGCGAGGCGCTGGAGATGCCGA
Organism: Acidimicrobiales bacterium; assembly: GCA_965262175.1. Taxonomy (GTDB): domain Bacteria; phylum Actinomycetota; class Acidimicrobiia; order Acidimicrobiales; family SZUA-35; genus CADEDH01. Next base: position 2,604,619 of record CBDHES010000002.1, read on the forward strand.
TCAACTTCCACATCGGGGCCTCGGAGGGCGACATCAACTGGTCGGGCACCGTCCCCTACGACACCTGGTCGGGCGACGTGAAGCTGTCGCTCGGCGGTGCCGCCATCTTCCTCGGCCAGCTCCGGTGGATGGTGAACCTCCTCATCAGCGACGTGCCCGAGCGGTATCCCAGCCTCAACTTCGTGTCGGTCGAGAGCGGGATCGGGTGGATCCCCTTCCTCCTCGATGCGCTCGACTACCAGTGCGGTGAGACCGCCCCCGACCACCTGGCCCATCTGTCGATGAAGCCGTCGGAGTACTTCATGCGGCAGTTCCACGGGTGCTTCTGGTTCGAGAGCCGAACCCTGGGTCCGGCCATCGATCACCTCGGGGCCGACAACATCATGTTCGAGACCGACATCCCCCACCCGACCTGCCTCTACCCGCACAGCGTCGAGCGGGTCCGGGACGCCATCGGTGACCTCGCCCCCGACGTGCAACGCAAGATCCTCCAGGACAACGCGGCCCGGCTGTACAAGATCGATGTCTGAAGCCGGGACCGGTCCGGGCTCGGACGGCAGCGATCTGCCGCTGGCCGATGTGGTGGTGCTCGACCTGACGATCGCCCGGGCCGGGCCGACCGCGGTCCGCCAGCTGGCCGACTGGGGGGCCGACGTGATCCGGATCGAGCCGCCGGAGGCGGCCCCGACCGCCGGGGCCCACACGTCGCCCGACTACCTGAACCTCCACCGCAACAAGCGGAGCCTGGGCCTCGACCTGAAGACCGAGGCCGGCCGAGGTCTGCTCCACCGGTTGGTCGGCGACGCCGACGTACTGGTCGAGAACATGCGGACCCCGGTCAAGCACCGGTTGGGGTTCGATTGGGAGACGGTCTCGGCGATCAACCCCCGGTTGGTGATGGGGTCGATCTCCGGCTTCGGTCAGACCGGCCCCTATGCCGAGCGGGGCGGTGTCGATCAGATCGCCCAGGGTCTGGGCGGGATGATGAGCGTGACCGGGCTGCCCGGGCAGGGCCCGGTGCGGGCCGGGGTCGCCATCTCCGACGTCACCGCCGGGCTCCAGCTGGCGATCGGGATCCTGGTCGCCCTCCACGAACGGGAGCGGACCGGGCGGGGTCGGTGGGTTCACACGTCGTTGCTCGAATCGATGATCGGGATGCTCGACTTCCAGGCCGCCCGCTACACGGTGGAGCGGGAGGTGCCGCCCCAGGCCGGCAACGACCACCCGACCCTGGCCCCGATGGGGACCTTCGCCACCGGCGACGGCCACCTCAACCTCGCCGCCTCGTGGGGTCACCTCTGGGTCGCGCTGTGCAAGGTGATCGACCGCCCCGAGCTGCCAGACGATCCCCGCTTCGCCACGGCCCGGGACCGGGCCACCAACCGCGACGCCCTCAACGCCATCATCACCGCTGCGTTGGCCGACGGGACGACGGCCCACTGGGTCGAGGTGCTGAACGAGGCCGGCATCCCGGCCGGACCGGTGAACGACGTCGGCCAGACCTTCGCCGATCCCCAGGTCGAGCACCTCGGCATCGCCGCCCCGGTCGAGCACCCGGTGGCCGGCCCCATCGAGGTGGTGCGCAACGCCACCAACCTCGACGGGGTCCCGAACGACATCCGACGGCCCAGCCCGACCGTCGGTCAGCACACCGACGAGATCCTGGCCCAGTTCGGCCTCACCGACGACGACGTGGCGGCGCTGCGGGCCGCGGGGGCGATCTGACGATCGGCCCGGCCGGTCGCTACCGTTCCCCACCGATGGCGACCTACCCTCCGCCCGGCCACCTCATCCGCCATCTCGGCATGGAGCTCGAGCTGCGATCGGCCGACGAGCTGCGGGGCACGATGCCCATCACGGCCGACGTCCGGGACCGCGGCGGCGCCCTCCGGCTCGGCGCCCTGGCGACCTTCATCGACGTCGCCGCCGGCACGTTCTCCCACGAGAAGGTCCGGCCCGACTGGCTGGCCACGACCGACATGAAGATCCACGTCCGCCGCCCGTCGCTGGCCGACGAGGTCAGGCTGGTCACCACGACCCTCCGAGCCGGGAAGCGGACGGTGCTCTCCCGGTCGGTGGCCACCGACGACGACGGTGAGGTCGCCCGGTCGTGGGTCACCTACGTCCGGCTTCCCCGCCGGGACGACTCGCCGACGGTGGCCGAGGGCTCGCGGCTCGGCCGACGGCTCGTCTACCGGGAGGACCCCGACCTCGACACCGAGCGGGACCGCCCCCTCCTCGACGACTACCTCGGCCTCCGGGTCGTGCCCGACCCCGAGCCGACGTCGACAGCCGGCGATGGGGTCGGGGGCGTGGTCGCCGACCGGGTCCCCGTCGTCGAGTGCGCCCACCACCCCCGGATCCACAACAGCTTCGGGTCGCTCCAGGGCGGTGCCGCCACCGTTCTCGTCGAACGGCTCGTCGTCGCCGCCGCCGAGGAGCGGTTCGGGGTGCCGTGCCGGGTCACCGATCTCGACATCCAGTACCTCGGGCAGACCCGGGCGGGCCCGTTCCGGGTCGAGGGTGAGATCCTCCGCCGCGATCCGGGATCGATCACCTGCGAGGCCCAGGTGCTCGACCTGGGACAGGATCGAGCGGTCCTCGACCTGGCGACGGCGGTCGCCTCGCCGATCCCCTGACGGCCTCGGGTGGACCGGCCGGGTTCGAGCCGGGCCCGGACACCAGGCGACGGCCGATCACGGGCTGCAGTACACCCGGGAGTCGTGGCTCAGGTAGGCCGACGACGGCCGGAGCGCCCTGAGGCGCAGCAACGACGCTCGGGCCAGGTCGCCGAGGTCGGGGTGGTGGAGGTCGGCGACGTCGACCGGCTCATGGCCGGCCAGCTCGGCGCAGCTGTAGCAGGCCTGCCCGACGACGACGTCGGGTCGCTCGTCGAACCCGGTCACCACCACCGACTGATGACCGGGGGTGTGACCCGGGGTGGCCAACAGCCGAACCCCGCTGGCCAGCTCCTCGTTGTCTGACGCCAACCGCAGCCGAGCGGTGTCGATGTCGGCCCACTCCCGGACGGTGAACGTCGGGTCGGCGGCCACCGTGGCCACCTCGGCCTCGGTCGTCCACACCGGGATCGACGGCAGCCGATGGTTCTGACCGCAGTGGTCGAAGTGGAGGTGGGTGTTGACGATGGCCACCACCGACCGCTCATCGATCCCCACCGCCCACAGGGCGTCGATCAGGTCGACGACGGTCGGCTGGTAGAGGTCGTCGATCAGTCGATGACCGGCCCGGCACCCGGTGTCGACCACGATCACCCCGTCGGGATGGTCGATGGCGTACCCCATCACCAGACACCGACCGGCCGCGGCCCGGGGGTGGGACGGGGGGAGCACGACGTGACCGAGGCGGAGCGGGATGATCATCGGGTTCCGATCTGGATGGAGCCCTCAGCCCTCCTGCTCTTCGGGTGTGAGGGCGCGCCAGGCCTGCAACTGCGAAGTGTACGGAAAGTCGAAGTGGGCGCCGAGCGGCTCGACGATCCGCTGGATCTCACCCGCCACCTGGTCCTGGATCGGGTCGGGCAGGGCTCCGACGAAGCTGGTCGACAGGACCCGGGCCACCACCCCGTCGGGGGTGGTGGGGAACGGGTTGTCGATCCGCCACTCGTCGACCGAGCCGAACCGCGTGTCGGTGTTGATGGCCCGCCGCCAGCCCATGTCCCGGTGCCGGGGGGTGTCGCCGGCGTAGCGCTCGATCACGTTGGCGCAGGCTCCGACCCATCCGACCGAGGCGTCGCGGACGTTCCACACGGTGACGAGATGGCCCCCGGGCTTGAGGACCCGGTAGATCTCGTCCAAGGCCTCACGGAACTTGAACCAGTGGAACGACTGAGAGGCGATCACCGTGTCGGCGGTGTCGTCGGCCATCGGGATGTCCTCGGCCGCTCCCAGCCGCACGTCGGCTTCGGGGACGTTGGCGCTCAGGGCGGCCCGCATCGACACCAACGGCTCGACGGCCACGACCTGGAGGCCCTGTTCGACCAGCTGACGGGTGAAGATGCCCGTCCCCGCCCCCAGTTCGACCGTCACCCCGGGGCCGTACCGGGCAGCGAGCCGCTGCGCCACCGCCGGGTGGTAGGTGGGACGGCCCTGGTTGTACTGCTCGACGTTCCGCGAATAGCCGGTGGTCGCTGCATCGTGAACCACGGCCCCATGGTGCCCGAAAAGCGCGGAACGCGGCGCGGAGGGTGCCCATCGACCGCACCGAGGGGTACGAAAGTCGGTTTACGACCGCTACGGTCACGCCCGGTGAGCGAACGGGTGCTGGTGTTCGACTGTGACGGGGTGCTCGTCGACTCCGAGGCCCTGGTGGTCGAGGTCGAGGCCCGCCTGCTCACCGATGCCGGTTTCCCGGTCACGGTCGAGGAGATCGTCGAGCGATACGTCGGGCTCAGCTACGCCACGATGATGGCTGAGCTGGGCGAACGGTTCGGCCGGCCCGTGCCCGACGAGCTGAGTCGGTCGATCCAACAGGCGGCGATCGATGAGCTGCCGAAGCGTCTCGAGCCGGTGGCCGGGATCGAAGCACTGCTCAACGGCTCGACCGAGCCACGGTGCGTGGCATCGTCGAGCGACGTCGACCGGATCGAGCTGTCGCTCCAGGTCACCGGGCTCGACCGCCAGTTCGTCCCCGACCGGATCTTCTCGGCCCAGATGGTGCAGAACGGCAAGCCGGCCCCCGACCTGTTCCTCCTGGCGGCGAGCCGGGTCGGGGCGGACCCGGCCGACTGCGTGGTGATCGAGGACAGCCCGGCCGGGGTCACCGCCGGGGTGGCGGCCGGGATGACGGTCGTCGGCCTGCTCGCCGGGCGCCACGTCAGGCCCAGCTTGGCCGACCGGCTCCGTACGGCCGGCGCCGCCCGCCTCTTCGAGACCACCGAGGAGCTGGCCGGCTGGCTCGACGGTCGCCCCTGACCCGCAAGCACCCGCCACCACCGCTGGCCCGTCACGCCGAGGGCGTCGCCCGAACCCGGGGGACCAGCACGGCGGCCGAGGCCACGGTGATCATCACCGAGACCCAGGCGATCACCGCCAGCCAGGCGAGGATGGAACCCACCTCGGCGTCGGCCGATGAGGCGACGACCGCCAGCACCAGGCCGTAGGCCAGCCGCCCGGCCAGCGAGTTGAGGCTGAGGAGCGTGGCCCGGTGCCGCTGCTCGGTCCGCGGCGCGACTGCGGCCGGGATCAGCACCGAGGCCACCGCGCCCTGGACGCTGCGCAGCGCCACCAGCAGGATCACCGCCCAGTGGGCGGCCACGGCCATGGCGGTCACGATGACGGCCGACAGGGCGCCGACCCCGAGGAGGGTGGCGACCGTCCCGAACCGGCCGGACAGGGGAGCGCTGAGGCGAGCCGCCCCGCTGCCGCCCACGGCGACGACGGCGACCATCACCCCCGCCAACAACGGCGCCAACCCGAGATCGTCGGGGTCCCGGCCGAGGACCTCGGCCAACCACGGCGACATGACGGTGAACGACACGTGCTCGAGGATCACCAGCATGACCCCGTAGAGGAAGATCCAACCGACGAAGCGGTCGCCGAGGTAGGCGAGGCAGCGAGCGATCGTCCGGGTCAACGGTTGGGCCGGCTCGCCCACCGGCGGCTCGGTCAGGGCGAAGGTCACCACCAGTTGGCCCAGGGCGGCCACCAGCGACACGGCGAAGGTCGCTTCGAGCGAGACCAGGCCGATGGCGCCCCCCGCCAGGGCGCTGACCGTCGTCGAGGCGAACCCGATCGCCGTGACCCGGCCGAGGGTCGTTCGGTACCCGGCCTCGGTGCCCAGCGCCTCCATCGTGTCGTACAGGAACGACACGTCGCTGCCCGACAACGACGAGAACCCGACGGCGAGGAAGAACTGCCCGGCCAGCACCAGCCCGAATCGGTCGCCGGCCGCCAGGAAGCAGAGCTGGGCGGCGACGAAGCCGAGCGCAGCGATGCGGAGGATGGTGACCCGGCCGAACCGGTCGCTGATCCAGCCCGACGGCACCTCCAGCACGACGACGAACAGGTAGTAGGCCGACGCCAGGAACACCGCTCGGTCGAGCCCGAACCGGGCCTGGGTGAACAGGGTGAACACCGGGAGCCAGACGAACGCCCGGGTGAGGCCGGTGTGGACGGGGATGAGGCGGAGGTTCCGGGCCATCGCTGCGCCGTCGGCCGGTGGGGCGATGGAAGGTCGGCTCACCCCGCAGAACCCTCACCGCACAGATCGGTCACCCCTTGGAGGCTACGGCTACCCAGTGGCGGGCGCGGCGACCGGTCGCCTTGCGGCGGTGGAGGCACGTCGTTACCCTATTCTAATCCAGATCAGTTTATGGCGACGCAGAGTCCGGGGAGCAGCGTGGTCGACTACCACACTCTGGTAACCGATGACACGGTTCACGGAAGCGTCTACGTCGACCCCGAGGTGTACGCCAACGAGATCGATCGGATCTTCGTCGGCGGTTGGGTCTTCGTCGGTCACGAGTCCGAGGTGGCAGAACCGGGCGACTGGGTCACTCGCCGGATCGGCGAAGAACCCGTCCTCATGACCCGCGACCGCCGGGGAGCGATCAACGTCGTTGCGAACCGCTGTTCGCATCGGGGCACCGAGCTGTGTTGGGCAGCGAAGGGCAACGACGCGAGCCTCCAGTGCAACTACCACGCCTGGACCTTCGGGCTCGATGGCGAGCTGCGGGCCGTTCCGTACCCGGCTGGGTTCGACAAGGACAAGGCCGACCTCGGCCTCGACCGGGCCGGCCAGGTCGACGCCTATCGCGGTTTCGTGTTCGCCAACCTCGACGGCCGAGCCGGTTCGCTCGCCGACCACCTGGGAGTCGGCGCGGTCGACATGTTGGACCGACTCTGCGATCTGTCTCCCACCGGTCGCATCGATGTGTCCAAGGGTTGGATCGGTCATCAGGTCGACTCGAACTGGAAGCTCTGGCCGGAGAGCGACAACGACGGCTACCACCTCAATTGGGTCCACGCTTCGATGGTCGATGCGGCGCCTGACACCTACTACGAGGAGACCGTCCTCGGGGGTGAGACGGGGAACGCATCGCAGGCGGTCGACTGGGGCCTCGGCCACATCGAGCTCGACTTCCGGCCGAGCTACCAGCGGGAGCTGGCGTGGCTGGGCACGACCCGCGATCGGGTCGCCGACTACGCCGACGCCTTGGTCGAGCACCTGGGAGCGGACCGGGCCGGAAGGGTCCTGCATGACGGACCGCCGCACGGGTTCATCTTCCCCAACCTGTTCCTCGGCGAGATGAACCTGGCTCGAATCGAACCGGTCGGCCCCCATCGGATGGTGCACCACCACACGGCCGTCCAGCTCGAGGGTGTTGACGACCGGTTCAACCAACGCCTGCTCCGCCAATCCGAGGCGGCGATGGGGCCTGCGGCGTTCATCGTGCCCGACGACGCCGTAACCGCGGAGCGCATCCAGATCGCCATGGTCGGGGCTACCACCAGGCCCGCCGGCGACGGCCGGTCGTGGGTCGACATGAGCCGGGGAGTCCACCGCGAGAACGAGGGGCGGAACGGTCGCCGCGAGGCGTTGGTGTCGGATGAGACGACCAACCGTGGCTTCTGGCGCCACTACCGAACGGTCATGACCCGCCAAACCGGCGACGAGGCGGCGCCGTGACCAGCGAGCTGCTGGCGACCGCTGTTCGGTTCGTCAACCTGGAGGCCCGGTTGGCCGACGAGTCGCGCTACGACGCGTGGGAGGCCCTCGCCACCGACGACATGCACTACTGGGTTCCCGCTGGCCCCGCCGTCGGCGATCCTGCCGATCAGTTGTCGTACATCAACGACAATCGAGCCCGACTCCACACCCGGATCGCGCAACTCCGGACGGGCAAGCGTCACGCCCAGACCCCGCCGTCCCCCATGCGGCGGCTGGTCAGCAATGTGGAGATCGTCGATGGTGATCGATTCGTCGATGATGGCGACGAGATCACCGTCGGCTCCAACTTCGTTCTCTACGAGCTTGCGGCTCAGTCCACCCACGAGCTGAGGATCTGGCCCGGGCGTACCACCCACCGGCTCCGGTTGGTCGACGGCGAGACCCGCATGGCTGCCAAGTGGGTCGAGCTCGTGACCGCGAGGGGTCCGCAGCCGAACCTGACCTTCATCATCTGACCCTCTGGGCCAGCGACACCGAGGAGTATGCACCGATGCCGTCCGAGTTCGAGGAACGTCGACATGCGCTGTCGGCCCGATACCCGACCTGGACCCCCAGAACCATGGGCGGTCTCCTGAAGGCGAGCGCCGATGCCTACGCCGAGCGGCCGTTCGTGATCACCGACGATCGGACCGTCACCTATGCCGAGGTCGATGCGTGGGCCACTCGGCTGGCCGACGGCCTGGCCGCTCTCGGCGTCGAACCCGGTGACCGGGTCGGCCTGGTCATGGCCAACCACCTCGACTTCGTGCCGCTCAAGTTCGCGGTGGCGCGTGTCGGAGCGGTGGCCATCCCCTTCAACTTCCTCTACCAGACCGAGGAACTGGCCTATGTCCTGAGTCAATCCGAGTGCAACGTGCTGATCACGATGACCGGCTTCTCGGGGCTCGACTACCCGGCCATGCTCGACGAGATCGCTCCCGGTTGGGAGCGCGGATCGACCGAGGCCCTTCCCGCGCTTCGAGAGGTCATCCTGTTCCCGGACGACCAACCGGCTCGACCCGGGCTCCGTACCGTCGATGATCTCGAAGAGCTCGGCAGGGCGAACCCGCGTGGCGCCGTCGACGACTCGGCCGCTCCAGACAGCCCCAGCGACATCCTCTACACCTCCGGGACCACCGGATCGCCCAAGGGCGTCGTCGTCACCCACGATGCGATGCAGCGCACCGCCTACTCCTCAGCGCTGACCCGCGCGTTCGAAGATGGCCGCCGGATCCTCTTCTCGCTGCCGTGCTACCACATGTTCGGCTACGTCGAGGGACTCCTCTCCGTCATGTACGTCGGCGGCGCCATCATCCCCCGCACCGCCTTCTCACCCGCCGACTACTTCGCCGGGATCGAACAACACCGGGCCAACGACATCCTGGCCGTGCCCACCATGACCGTCGCCCTCCTCGAGCACCCCGACCGCATCACCCGCGACCTCTCGTCTCTCCGGTCGATCCTCTCGGGTGCTGCGCCGGCGCCACCGTGGGTCTGGGATCGGGCACGGGAGGAACTCGGCCTCACCGAGATCACCACCGGCTACGGCATGACCGAGTGCGGTGGTGCCATGACCCTCACCCTTCCCGAGGACACGACGGAGATCCACTCCACCACCGTCGGCCGGGTCAAACTGGCCGGGTCGGCGGGGCTGGCCGACCACGACGGTGGCCTCTGCGTCTACCGGACCGCCGACCCCGAGTCCGGTGACATCCTGCCCGAAGGCACCGAAGGAGAACTGGTCTCCCGAGGCCCCACCCACATGCTCGGTTTCTGGAACAAGCCGGACGAGACCGCCGAAGCGCTCCGGGATGGCTGGCTCCGCTCCGGGGACCTCGGCTACCTCGGATCCGACGGCTACCTGCGACTCACCGGTCGCAGCAAGGAGCTCTACAAGTCCGGGGGCGAGCTCGTGATGCCGAAGGAGATCGAAGAGCTCGTCTCCGGTCAACCCGGTGTCAGCCAGGCCTATGCCATCGGCATTCCCGACGACCGGTGGGGCGAAGCCGGCTGCCTGTGCATCGTGCCCGAGCCCGACGCCGAGGTCGACACCGATGCCATCCTGGAGTTGTGCCGCGCGAAGCTCGCCCGCTTCAAGGTTCCCAAGCACGTCGTGATCACCGAGGCTGAGAGCTTGCCGACGACACCGACCGGCAAGGTCCAGAAGTTCCGCCTCGTCGAGCAGATGAGCAAGCGGCTCGGCGCCACCTGAACAGGGGAGCTTGGCCCCATGTCAAGCGGGATCGGCCAACAACCCTGAGGTGACGAGGATGCGCAGCTGCAATGCGACCTGCTCTGCGGTTCGACCTCTTCCGGGCCGGAACCACTCCGCGGTCCAGTTCATGGCGCCGAAGAGCAGCATCCGCATGATGGCGGGATCGACACCGGGACGCAGCTCGCCTGAGGCCAGCGCTTCCTCGAGGAGCCGGTTGAAGAACTCGCCGTACTCCTGTTGGAAGGCGTAGTGGCGAGCCCGCACCTCATCGGTTGCCATCGAGAAGATGCGACTGTTGGCCGCCGAGTAGTCCGAGGCCTCCAGAATCGCCAGGGCATGGGCCTCGACGGCGGTGAGGAGCCGCGCCCCCGGGGTCGCATCGGCGCCGAGAGCCTCCAACGCCTCGTTCACCAGGTCCCAGGCCTTGCGGATCCCGATGTAGAGGACCTCTTCGACGAGGCTCTCTCGACTGTCGAAGTGGTAGTAGAGGCTGCCGGCCTGCATCCCTGCAACCTCCGCGATGTCGGCCAGCCGGGCCCCGTAGCCCTGCTGACGGAAGATCAGTGCCGCCGCGTCGAGAATCCGCTCCCGCGTCTGTCCTCGGGTGCGCTCCGGTCTGGTCAGCGCCTGTTCGGCCACCGACCCGTGGCGGGGGCCGGCGATACCGGTCGCCGCGCCGACGCCTCGGACGGGGTCCTGTTCAGTGCGGTCGGGGGCGCCGTCGTTCTTGGCCATCGGGAAGCGTCTTCTGCGTTGATCCGGCCCCACCCAGGCTAGACCACGCTCGGCACGGCTCGGTTCCTGGCCGGATCGGGGCCGCGGCCATCAAGCGCCAGCATCGACCGTTGCGTTGATCGCTCGATGGAAGTGGATCAGCGGCGCCTCGTTGCGCCCGTAGACGAGTTCGGGGAGGGCTCCCGAGGCCAGGTTGGTGTGGATCTCCTCCATCATCGGGAAGTCCTCGGTGCTCGTGACCTGTAGGAGCAGGTCGAGGTTCTTGACGAAGTAGTTCCGGGACCGCTCGTTGTCGGGCTCGGACGGCGCATAGATCGACGTCGTCATGCGGGTCCGTCCCACGTCGAGGGGCTCGATGTTCCAGACCTCGACGTGGTCGAGCTGGTGGACGACCAACGCGTTCGGGAGGAGGAAGTACTGGATGGTGCCATAGGGGATGAGCGACCATTCCTCCCGCGGCTTCGTGAGCTCGTCGACGACGGACTTCCGTAGGCCGACCGACAGGACGTTGCGGCCGAACGAGTCGAAGATCGTCCCGTCGGAGTTGAACATGGGAGCGATCGAGTCCCGGTGCAGGGTCCGGATGTGGTAGCTCTCGGTGAAGGTGTCGAAGACCAGCTTCCAGTTCATGTTCCACTCGTTCGAGCGCGAGTCGATGTGGACGTAGCTGTCGAGGCCGAAGCTCCCCAGATCGTCCTCGGCGCCGGCGAGGACCTCGTCGATGTCGATGGGGGCATCGCCTTCCGGCCGGAGGAAGATCATGCCGTAGCGTTCGGCCACCGGTCGCGTGAGCAGGTCGCAGCTCATGGTGACGTCGTCGAAGGCTCCGGCCGACGCTGGTCGGGCCCGCAGCTCGCCCGTGAGCTCATAGGTCCATGCGTGATACGGGCAGGAGAAGGCCGTCAACTCCGACCCGCTCGACCCGGGGTCGACGAGCGGCGCGCCCCGGTGTCGGCAGGCGTTGACGAACGCTCGCACCGATCCGTCGGCCTGGCGAACGACGACGATCGGGATCCCGTCGAACCGCGCCGCCCGGTAGGCGCCCGGTTCGGGCAGGTCGGCGCTGAGCCCGAAGAACAGGGGACCGGGGCGGAAGAGGAGCCGCTGCTCGGCGGCGTATCGGTCGGGGTCGGTGTAGACCGCCGCCGGGTTGACCATGCTGGCCGACGCCTGCAGTCCCTCCAGTCGTGGTCCCGCTCGTGCCACTCGTTCGAGCAGCTCGATTTGCCGTTCTTGTCTCATGGGTCGTACCTCACGGGCAATCGTTCAGCGGGGCATGGCGAAGCCGCCGGACACACTCATGACCTGACCGGTGAGTTGGCGGGCCTGCTGCGACGCGAAGAAGGCGACGGTCCAGGCGATGTCGACCGCCTCGGAGCGGCGCCGGAGCGGAATGCCGGAGGTGATGTTCGCCACCTGGCTTTCCCCCATACCGATGTCCTGGGTCCACAGGCTCTGCTCGCCGATGTCCTCTTCGTCGGGGATGACCAGACCAGGACAGACCGTGTTGGCCCGGATCCCGTAGCGACCGTACTCCTTGGCGATCGTCCGCATGAAGGCCATGACACCGGCCTTCATCGGGCCGTAGTCGCCCATTCGGAACTCACCGAACCCGGCATCACTCGAGATCGAGACGATGGACCCGCTGCGACGTTCGACCATTCCCCCCAGCACGGCGCGGGTGGCGTTGAGGGTCGGGAACATGTTGAGCCGGTACGCCTGTTCCCAGCGCTCCGGCGGGAGGTCGAGGAAGAACTCGGCCTTGCCGTTCCACCCGACGTTGTTCACCAGAACCTCGACCGGACCCAGGTCAGCCTGCGCCGCCAGCGCGGCTGCTTGGGTTGCGTCGACGTCGGTCAGGTCGACGGTGTAGGCGATCGCTTCGAGCCCCTTCGCCGTGATCTCTCCGACGGTGCGACGAGCCATGTCGGCATCGCGGTCGAACACCGCGACCCGGGCACCCTCCTCAGCGAAGACGTTCGTGATCGCCTTGCCGATGTTCGAGGCGCCACCGGTCACGATGACCGCCTTGTCCGTCAGTCCAAGATCCATGATTCCCTTCCTGGCCGAAGTGCGCTCGCCCCAACAGCTCCAGGACTCGAGCTCGGGCAACACCTCGATCGCGACCGGGCGCATCTGCCTCGAACGGCCCCATGAGGTTCCAACGGGCCGACGTCCACTGTCACCTCCCAGGGTTCCATGCATGCTCGGACGTCGTCCGAGATCTACGCCACAAGCTAATCTAATCCTGATTAGAGCACAAAGCGGGCTTCGTGCGCCGGTACGACGGTGCCTCAGCAGTCGGCATCGCTCACCGTGGCGCGTCGAGTCGGCAACGCTCTGACCACAGTGAGCGGTCGCACTCTCGGGTGGTTGAGGCGCCCGAGGTCGCCGGTGCCAGGACGCTAGTTCGGCCGAGGAGCCCGTACTGTTGGCATCGTGCTCGGCTACCAGGTCAGTCTGCCCAGCGGCGCGACTCGGGATGTCCCCGGCGAACAGTACGAGATTGCCGACGATGGATCGTTGGTGATACGGGGAGGGGGTACAGAGATCGACCGGATCGCTGCTGGCGGTTGGATACAGGTCACGAACCTCGGGACTCGGCTCGCGGAGGTTTGGCCGCCTGCAACGCTTGCACTGGTCATCGACAACGTCGCTGAGCTGCTGGGCGTCCGCTATGGACACTTCGTCTACGAACTCCGAGACCTCGACCGTTTCGCCGACTGGCGCTTGAACGACCTTGAAAGCCTCACGAGGGCCGTTCTCGAAGCGGTGGACGAGGACCCGGACTCCACAAACCACCGGCATGAGCAAAGGGACGTTCGGCTCGCGATCGCCCGAGGATTCGGCATCGGCCTGAAGTAGCTATCCGTCGATGCACAGTGGCACTTACCCCGTGCTCGACATCGCCGGTCAGCCGGCGACACAACGACCCCGAGTGGCCACGACCACGCTTAGAGACCGGCCCCGAGATTGTCGATCGCTCGACCTGCTCGACATCGCCGGCTATGGGTGCAAGTCAGCGTCGTAGCGGGCGGACCATGCGAGCGGCAGGCACCCGACAGCAGATCTCGACCACATCGAGGACGTTGATCGCCGAGTTCACTACCTAAGGCGAACCACTCCAGTCTGGGCCTCCGGCCAGGTCCGACAACACCCCTCGCCACTGGCTTGGTATTAGTCGTGATTCTCATGGAGGACGATCACTATCCGTCGGCGGTCGACGCCACAGACGATCAGGTTCCAGGGAGCATCCGAGACGCTTCCTGCCAACCGATTCCCGTCTCGGGAGAAATTGGCGTACCACGTGGCCGAGTCGAGCTCGCGACCCGCAGCGAGGGAGATGTCCCAATTGGCGTGCCGGGCAGCCAAGCCGACTAGCTCTGCCTGATTTTCTAGCTCGGTCCAGATGAGCTGGCTGACCAGCTCGGCGGCGTGGAACTCGGGGACCGGGGCCAACGAAGCCGGTGTCGGCTTCAGTGCCACCACTGTTGGAGCATCGTTGGTCGTCTCCAGCCACATCCGATCGAGCATCTTGCACACCGCTTCGACCTCAGTCCGGCCGCTCGTGTTCGGCAGCACGTGGCACGTCAAGTAAGTCTGCTCGAGCACGTGCCGGTGCCGACCAAGGGCGTCGGCCAGAGAGACCGGATCAGGTGCCTCGACCGAAGCCGGTTCGTGTGGCCGCTCGTCCCGAAATCGGACGCTGTTGACCAGTGCGGCCCAAAGGCCCCGCAGGCGGTGGCCGCTGTCACCGTCGTGGTCGCCATCCAACTGGGGACACAGCAACTCGACCCGCCACATGCCCTCGACACCGTTGGCACGATCAGCTCGGCCCAGTGGTCGACCGCCCGCCCCGAATGGCTGGGCGACACAAGGTGGACGCCGGCGACTCGCAGGCCCGATGGGGTTGTAAGCCAACGGGCGTCCAGTACCTGTTGACCGGTCCGGACGGCCATGGTGATGGCCCAGTGTTCGAGGACCGTCTCCGGCGTACCGGCAGGCGAAATGGGGAGGGTGACGGGCGATGCTTCGAGTGTCAACCGATCGGGCCCGGAGCGCCAGCACAGGTGGTACCGAGATCGTCGAATCTCCCGCCAACCGAAAGTTTCGACCTCAAGATCGGACGGATGCGGAGCCATCTGAAGATGCTAGTGACAAGACTTGCCGCCGATCGTCGAGGAGGGCGCCGATCGTCGAGGAGGCCGCCGAGAGCAAGGTGCTCCTCGAATCCGGATCGGCGGACCACTGAGAGACCGAGATCTCCTCCGCACAACTAGAGGGTCTCAACTCAATTCACACAACGCTCGGTTCGGCCGCCATGCTTGGCCTCAGCAACGACCAGCTGCCAGCCTTTGGCGCCTTCGCCGCTGCGTGATCGGTGCCGCGGACTCGGACGATCCGCACGCTCAGCCAGTGACCAGGACGGTCTCTCCCTCGCCTGATGGACGTTCCCAGTTAGCAGCGAGGTAGTCGAGGACCTCGTCTGAGATCGGCACGGTTCCGGGTTGAGCGGACCGCTGCCGACAACGGGCTCTGAGCGTGGAGATGTCGGCATCGAATCGCAGCAGCGTCCAGCCTGCGCCGTGAGCCTGAGCGAGCTGCTTGAACTCGTCCCGCTCAGCCCGTCGACCGAGACCGTGATCCAGGACGACGTCGTGACCTGCCGATAGGTACTCGACCACTTGCTCTCGGGCGGCCACCACGATCGGTGCCAACAGTGCCGCGTGATCCGACTGATCGTAATCAACACCGAGCCGACCAACGGATTCGACCAGCATCTCGTCGACGGAGATTCGCACGACGCCGGTCGACTCCAACAGTTTCGCATGTGTGGACTTGCCACTAGAGGGCAGTCCAGAAAGCAGGTACAGAGTCGGACCACCGGTCACGAAACGAACGCTACAGGCGACAGAACGGGCCGCCCCAGGCGGCGCAACTCAACGGCACTTACCCCGTGCTCGACATCACCGGTCAGCCGGCGACACAACGACACTGGGTGGCCACGACCACAGATGATGTCGGCGACCGAGATTTCCGATCGCTCGACCTGCTCGGCATCGCCGGGACTCGTGCACGGTCGCGAAGCGTTTCCGAGCGGTGATGCCGAGTGGCCGGCCGGCGATCCGGCCGGACCTGTCCGCTCGTAGGCGGTTCTCTTTGGCAACATGATCGCCGCTCTCGACGCCGGCGCCCTGGCTCCCACCATGCTGATCGCCTGGCTCCCGGCCGACTGAGCGGCCGCAGCGCCAGCGCGTCAGAGCCGGGGCGGGGCCATGGTCGGGGGACCGGCGGCGACCGCGGCGTCGAGTTTCGGCTTGGCGATGATGAGGTAGAGGGCACCGCCGAGGATGCCGCCGAGCAGGATCGCGGCGATCCAGACGATGGGCTGCTGGTTGGCCTCGGTCCAGGCCCACGATGGCCGCCGCACGGCGTCGATCAGGGCCCACACGACCACGATGAGGCCGGCGACGGCGACGAGGACGACGAACCTGGCGATCACCAGGGGGATGAGTTCAGCAGGAAAGAGGTTCATGCCCCTTCGACGCCCGACCGCCCCGGTTGTCTGCACAGAGCCCTCGGGTGCCCCATCGGGGTGGTGACCCGGGGCCCTGCGACCGCTCAGCCCCAGAGCATCGAACCGTCGACGACGAGATCGGCCGGGGGTCGCTCGCTCATCAGCGACCACGCATAGCGGTACTTTTGGCCCGCTCGAGATCGCCGGCCACCGACGGTCCCTCGCCACCGAGGGCGACGTCCAGGGTCTCGCGGAGGTGGCAACACTCGTCGCACCGTCGTTGTTCGCGTTCCCGGACGGTCGAACCGGGCCAGCAGGCCGGTTGCGAGCGGCCCGAGACAGCCGGGCGAGTCCGCCGGAGGGCCGTCAACTGCTACCTTCGGCGCTATGGACCTTGCACTGGTGGTTCTGATCGGCTGCATCGCCGTGGCCAGTGGGCCAGCGCTTCAGCTGCGCTTCTCCACCCGCTCACAGGCGGGCCCTGTACCGGCCGCTGCCGCTAGTGCCCTCCCGCTGCTTGCTCTCGGCGGGTTCGTGTCACTCGCGGCCCACATGTACTGGCGACTTGGAGCCTGGCCAGCCAGGATCGGAACCGACGGCTTTCCGTCCGACCTGACACTCCACGCGACCGTTGCCCAGTACCTCTTCTGGTCTCTGGTGGCGGGCCTCGTACTGGGAGTTCCCGGCACGTTGCTCGCCTTTGCCACTGCTCCCCGGCTACGCCTGGGCGCCCTCTACGTCGGCCTCTATGTACTGCTAGCTGTCGCAGTACTCGGCCTCTTTTTCCTGATGCCCGGGGATTTCCGCCAATGGTGGTGGGACTGAGTCAGGGAGAACCTGCCCTCGACTCGTGAGGATCGTCTTCGACACCGGGGTTCGGTGTCTTCAGCACTGCGCTCAGCAAGCGCCGACGGCCCGGCTCGAAGCCCCATGTTGCGTCGATGGCAGGACGTCAGGTCTTCGTCGCCGTGGTCGGCATGTCCGCCCCGGAGGCGCCGCTGCCCTAAGGCACTACGCAACGCCGGGACTGTTGCGCGATCCCTGGCTCGCCGAACGAGGCGAACGGGCTTCGTGAGCCCTGCAGCCTCATGGTCGACAAGATCACGACGGCGCCCTGATCCAAGCTTGGCCAACACGTCGGTCGCCTCGATGACGAGGACCTCGTCCGACTGGGTCGAGCGATCCTGGTGCCCAGGGCCTAGGTCGAGTTGGTCGAGATCGACCGGCTACTCGACGGCTACATAGGTTGAGGGTTGGGTGCAGTCCGTTGCTCTGTCCGATTCCCGCCAGCGGCACCCGGCCAGCAGGACCAAGCTTGCTGGGTGGACGACCAAAGGATGGGTTCGAACCCTCGGCTGGCCTGGCTGGTCGCTTGTGCCGTGGTCCTTGGATGGGGTATCAACTTCGTCCTCGCCAAGCACGCCCTCAACCAGTTCAGTGTCGGCACGTTCAACTTCATCAGATTCGGAGGCATGGTCGCCCTCGGATGGACGGTCATCGCCATAACCGGCGAACGAACCCCCGTCGCACGACAGGACCGACGCCTCCTGGCACTGGTCGCCCTCGTCGGCTTCTGCGGCTACGTGTTCGGGTTCAGCGTCGGCCTGGCCTACACCAGCGCCTTCTCCGCATCCCTCCTGCTCGCCCTCGTGCCACTCTGGGTCGCCCTGTTCACCTCAGCCGCCAACCGCGAACCACCGCCACCAGCGACCCTGGCCGCACTCGGACTCGCCGCGGGCGGAACGGCTCTCTTCGTCGGCACCAGGACATCGATATCGCTCGGCTGGGGAGACGCCATCTCCCTCATCGTCGCCGCCCTGTACGCCACCTACCTACTCTTGAACCGTCGACTCGTCGATCGCTACGCCCCGTTCACCCTCACCACCTACGCTGCCACCCTCGCCGCTATCCCCGTCCTCCTACTAACAGCGCCATCGCTACCTCAACAAGAATGGGCGGCGATCACCTCCTGGGGCTGGCTGGCCATGGCGTGGGTCATCACGGGACCCGTGTT
This sequence comes from Acidimicrobiales bacterium, assembly GCA_965262175.1. Classification (GTDB taxonomy): domain Bacteria; phylum Actinomycetota; class Acidimicrobiia; order Acidimicrobiales; family SZUA-35; genus CADEDH01. The sequence goes on from CBDHES010000002.1 coordinate 2,622,769, forward strand.
CGTGGCCTGGTCCCTCTGGAACTGGGTGCTCCGCCACCTCAGCCCGACCCAGGTCGCACCACTGCTGTTCACCGTCCCGGTGACGAGCGGCCTCGCCGCCTGGCTATTCCTCGACGAAAGCATCGCCCTCGGCCAAATCCTCGGCACCGCAGCAGTCGTCGGCGGCCTCATCCTCAACCAACGCGCCGGATCCAACCGACCACTCCCGAACCCCACCACCCACCAGCCCACCGATCCGATGAGCCCGCAATCGACCGAGCGATAACGGCACTCGTGGCCCGCTCGAGATCACCGGCCACTGACGGTCCCTCGCTACCGAGGGCGACGTCCAGGGTCTCGCGGAGGTGGCAACACTCGTCGCACCGTCGGTGTTCGCGTTCCCGGACGGTCGAACCGGGCCATCACGCCGGTTGTGCGTGGCCGAGCTACGTATCAAGCCAGAATGGGCGTCATGACCGTCTGGACACTTGCTTCCTCAGGTGACCATGGCGCTCTTCGTCTTGGCCAGTCGTTCGGGGAAGTGGTCGAGGCGTTTGGGCAGGCACCACACGTTCATGGTCGTGCCCTGCTGAAGTACGGCGATGTCGAGCTGCACTTTCAGGAAGACACGCTCTGGCTTATCCACTGCGAGTTCGGCGGCGCACCCCTTCCTCCAGCCGTCACCAGCGACGCGCTGCACCTGAGCCCTGACGGCCTTGCCTGGCCGACCTCGTACTTCGCGCTCAAGCAACTGGCTGAGGGCCGAGGTTTCTCGACCGAGCCTTTCTCCGAGCCGTGGGGCGAGGGCTTCAGGTTCGGACTCGGGAGTCTGGTTATCCACAAAAACGACCAACTAGTGGCCTGGTCTGTTATCCGACGGACAGTTTGGTGTGACGCACACCGGCACCGGCCGAGCGCCCGAGATCGCCGGTGACCGGCGCCCTCTAGTCACCGAGCGCGGCAACCAAGCAGCCGTGCTGTCCTCGGATCTAGTGGGAGAGCGAGAACCCGAGCAGGACTGCTCCACTAACCGTGATCCGGCCAGGTGCCAGGTCGCTGCTATCGGCGGGTCCGCCCCCAACACCACGATGAACTTCGCCACGGAGCTGATCAGGATCAACGTCCTCGATGTGCACGACCGGCCCGAGCGCAACACCTGCTGCGGCGGCGTACGCCTCCGCTTTGCTCCGAGCTGCTTCAACGGCGGCCTCTCTTGCCTGCCTGCGAAGCGCTTGCTTGTCGGTGTTGTCGTAGCGAACCTCAAGGATCTCGTCAGCCCCAGCATCCACGAGGTCGACCAGGGCCACGTCCACTTGGTCAAGGTTCGTCAATCGAATAGAGAATTCGATCCGGCACTGATGACCGAGGAACTTCCGGCCCGCCCCATAGCCATCCCAGGCTGACTGGACACTCGTGCGAGAAGATGTGACGTCAGAGGACGGAATCTGGAGCCCCGGCAGCGTCGCCCTTAGTGAAGCTGCAGCCTCCCGAGCGGCCTTGAGCGCTCCTTCCGGCTTGTTGTTCAATCGGTTGATCGCCAACCGGAGAACCGCGTAGTCCGGTTCGGCATGAACGTCGCCTTGGCCAAAGGCAGATACACCCCAGGGCTGATCAATGGCGGTCGTCCCGAATCGCATCCCAGCACGATACCCAGCTGCCAACGGATGTTCCGGCTGACCGGTGTCTTGCCCCACCAGAGGTCGCGAGCGCTCGAGTACGGCACGACTGCCGTGCTCGACATCACCGGGTGCGGTGGACCCGCTTTGCAGTGACGCAATACGCCCAATCCGGCGGCCCTCGGCATCACCGGGGCTCTGGCAACGACCCCTGGCTCCAGCCCGCTCCTGCGGCGAGGTTGTGCGGTGATCGGAAGGAGAGGGGAGGGCGTCGCCGATGGTTCGGTGTGCGCTACTCGCGGTTCACGTGGCCAAGGACGCTGGCGAGGTGGGCCGTGCTGTCGCCGAAGTTGGCGGCTGGCCGGCTGAAACCGAGCACGAGGCCATCGGTGGCGATGCTGGTGAGATAGTGCTGGCGAAGGCCCCAGAGCGCGAGGCGGTGCTCGCGGAGCGCCCGTTGCACGACGTCGACTTCGTCGAGGCCCTGGGGTAGGACCATCGTGAGGTGGAGGCCAGCTGAGACGCCTCTGATGTCGGGCTGGTCGATGACGTTCCGGATGGAGTCGAGGAGCTGGTCGCGGCGGGAGCGGTAGAGCGGACGTACTCGGCGGACATGGCGGTCGAGGTCGCCCCGGTCTATGAAGCGTGCCAAGGTCGCCTGGGTGAGCTGGTTGACCTCACCGTCACGTCCGCGTTGCTCGGTCAACGGTTCGAGCATGTCGGGTGGGACGACCACCCAGCCGACACGGAGCCCAGCTCCGAGGGTCTTGCTGGTTGTGCCCAGGTAGATGACCCGGTCGGGGGCGATGCCTTGGAGCGCGCCAAGAGGCTGTCGGTCGTAGCGGTACTCGCCGTCATAGTCGTCTTCGATGATCCAGGCCCGATTCTGCCTGGCCCAGTTCGCCAGCCCGGTCCGGCGCTCGGGACTCATGACCGCACCGAGGGGATACTGGTGCGCAGGTGTGACGAGAACCGCCGAGACACGGGCTCTGGCCAGCGCTTCGACGTCGATCCCCCCGGCGTCGACGGGTACGGGCACCAGGTGGAGTCCTTCTCGTCGAAGAATGGCCTGGTGGAACGGGAAGCCTGGCTCTTCCACGGCCACCGCGGTTGCGCCATCTCGGTGGAGCAATCGCCCGATCTGGGCCAGGCCACTGGCTACCCCGGCGACGATGACGATGGACTCGGCCGCAGCGGCGGCGTTTTCGGTTGAGGTAGCTCGCCAGCTCGGCGCGGAGCTCGCCAAGCCCGGCCGGATCACCGTAGCCAAACAGGTCGTCGGGAGCAGACGCCAGAACCGCCCGCGTGGAGCGGAGCCATGCTGAGCGAGGGAACCGGCTGGCATCGGGTTCACCCGGTATCAGGTCGAGGCGGAAGTCGGGTCGGGGGGATGCGACCGCTGGCCGCTCGGAGGTCCACTGCCCGTCTGCCACTCGCGTGAGCGCACCGGGCCTGCTCACCAGGTAGCCCTCGGCGATGAGCTGGTCGTAGGCAGCGACCACCGTCGACCGAGCGACCCCAAGGTCTGCTGCGAGTCCACGCGCGGGGTTGTTTGCGGGTGGCGCAGCGATGCAGGCAACCGGCGTCACGTTGAACTGGATCACCGACAGCACAGATCAGTTCGCCGACCGATCGCCAGGCTTCTACCTCAACTCGCTCAGCACCTGGCCGACGCTGGCGGGAGCAATCATCATCGCCGGCGGCGTGCTGGCCAACATCTGAGGACCTCTGCCAACACCCCGGCCACGTCGTCGAGGGCATGGTGCTTCTCACTGGCCGAGTCGCTCGATGGCGTCGGCACGGGACCCGGCACGCCGGGTGCCGTCGGCTATCCGGTGTCGTTGGCGAGAAGTCGGAGCTGACGGGCTCGTGCGGTGGCCTCGGTCCGGTTGCGGACGCCGAGCTTGTCGAAGATGTGGGTGATGTGCTTCTTGACGGTGTTGAGCGAGATGAAGAGCTCGGCGCAGATCTCCTTGTTCGGCTTCCCGTCGATGAGCTGGGCGAGCACCTCGAGCTCGCGTTCGGTGAGGGGGACGACGAGCGCGTCGTTCGGCGATGCCGCTCCTGACGCGCTTCCGGGCGCCGACTCGCAGGCTTCGATGAGCCGGTCGATTCTTGCCCCGGCGATGGGGTCTCGATCGTCGGGTCGTTCCCGGAAGAGACGGAGGAGGTCGGCCATCGGCTCACCCTCATCGGCGAAGACACGAACATACCCGGACGGGGCCGCCAGGTCGGTCGCCCTCTGCAGCGCGTCGAGCGCGGCCGCCGTGTCGCCCATCGCCGCAAGCGCCAGAGCCCGCAGCGCGTCGATCTCGAGGACGGCGCCGTGACGGTCCTGGCCGGCGGCGAGGCTTCGGAGCGGGTCGAGTCGTTCGAGCGCGCTGACGGGATCGCCCTTGGCCAACATGAGTCGGGCCTGCGCGAGTTCGGCGGGTTCTCGTTGGTGCGTGGGCGGCGCGTCGAGCGGTAGCGCTCGTGCTCGAGACCAGCGGTCGGCGGCCGCTAGGTCACCCTGGGTGATGGAGAGTTGCGCCATCTGGGCTGGGACGGGGTTGAGCAGGTCGGCCACCTCGCTCACCGGGGCTCGTTGCAGGGCGTTGGCCATGGCCTCCCTGGCGGCGTCCGGGTCCCCGACGGCCTGGTGGACCCTTGCCAGGATGGCCCAGCCCCCCGCCAGCGCCTGGGTGTAGATGAAGTCGCCACACATCGAGATGCCGAGCTTGGCGTGGATCCGAGCCGCGTCGAGATCGTCTCGTTCGTAGGCGACCTCAGCGATGCCGACATGGGCTACACCGGCGGCCGGCGCGTCCGGTCCGGTGTGGGCGGCATCTTGGTCGAGGATCTGCTCGTAGCTTTCGAGCGCTGCGTCGAGGTCGCCGAGGGCCCGGTGGACGCGGCCGAGACGGTTGGCGCTCAACGCCGCCCGGTCGTACTGCCCGACGTTTCGCCAATCGGTTGCGTTTGCGGCCAAGGCCGGAGCTGCTTCGATGACGTCACCGCGAAGCCAGGGTCCGGCGGCGAGGTGCCACCGTGCGATCAGCCCGGTGATCGAGCCCTCGCCGACTTCGCTGGTGGCTCGGGCTGCGATGTCGATGGCCGTTTGGGCGTCGCCGCGCATGTGGGCGACGTAGGCGCGGAGCAGATCGGCCGTCGGGTCCAGGTCGTCGAGTGGACCGCTGGGGTCCTGGTCGACCGCCTCGACCAGTTGGGTCGTGTCACCACGAGTCCGATCGGCGCCGTCGAGCAACTCCTCGGCTTCCCGGAGATGTCCCCCGTAGATCGCGATCCGGGCCCGAGCCAGGATCAGCCGACGGGTGTTGACAAGACCAGCCGGAAGCTGGTCGAGCCAACGCTGCAAGGTGGTGCCCTCGCGGCGGAGGAGGAGCGCGTCGGCGTTGTCCTCGATGAGCCGGGCCGCCCACGCACCGTCGCCTGCAGCCCAGGCGTGATGGATCGCCCGGTCGACGTCATCGTGCGAGCGGTACCAATCGGCCGCTCGACGGTGGAGTTCGTCGACCGGATGGTTCCCCGGGTGTTGGAGTCGGACCCGGAGGAGGTCGGCGAAGAGGTGGTGGTAGCGCCACCATCGGCGGGTGTCATCGAGGGGAACGACGAAGAGGTTCGCGGCCTCGATCGTCTCCAACGTCGCTTGGCTGTCCTGCCGACCGGTCACCGCGTCACACAGGGAACCGGAGAGTTGGTCGAGGATCGACGTCTGGAGCAGGAACGCTCGGCGCTCAGGTGGCTGCCGGTCGAGGACCTCCTCGGTCAGATAGTCGAGGACGAACCGGTGCTCCCCGGTGAAGTTGGCGGCGAGGATCTCGATGTCGGCGCCACCCTGGAGTGAGAGTCCGGCGAGTTGTAGACCGGCGGCCCAGCCCTCGGTCCGCTCGGCCAGGACTCCCGACACCGGTTCTGCGATGTCGGTATCGGTCAAGGCGCTGAGCAACTGGCCGCTCTCGGTGGCACTGAACCTCAGGTCCGCTGCTCGGATCTCGGTCAGCCGGCCTTCCGCCCGAAGCCGCGGAAGCTCCAGCGGCGGATCGGCCCTGGTGGCGACGACGACTCGCAGGCTCGGGGGGAGGTGCTGGATGAGGTAGCGAAGACCACGGTGAACAGCATCGTTCTCGACCAGGTGGTAGTCGTCGAGCGCCAGGGCGACCTCGCCGGTCATGCCGGCGTGGGCGTTGATGAGGCCGGTCACAACGGCTTCGTCGGCGGCGGCGTGGTCCCAGAGGCCCGCATGGTCGAGCGACTGCACGATCGACGATTCGTCGCCGATGGCCTGGTCGAGTGACGCAGCGACGTGGCGCCAGAACCGGATCGGGTCGTTGTCGGCCGAATCGAGCGATACCCAGGCCGTGGCACCGTTCGAGCGCTGGCAGCAGGCGGCCAGCAACGCCGACTTGCCGAACCCAGCCGGGGCGCAGAGCAGCACCAGCCCCTCTCGTCGGAGTCCTGCTTCGACCCTCGCAGCCAGCCGGGGGCGAGCGACATAGGTGGCGGGTGGTCGCGGGACGTGCAGCTTGGTCCAGAGCACATCCTTGGCCTGGGTGTCCACCGGGAGGATTCCTCCTGTCGGTCCGGGCGCCGAGCCGCTGGCCAGGGCTCTCCGAAGGCTAGCCGGGCGCCTCATCTCGGCGGGATCCGGGCGGGGTCACCCCTGGTACCACCGCCAATGGCACCTCTGGGTGACGACGCCACAGCCGACCCATCGCACGATGCCTGCAACGGAAACACGACACGAAGGAGCGGAGCTCTTGAGGTACGAGATCCACGTCGCCGCCGGCCTCGACCGGACGTGGTCGGACTGGTTCGACGGCTTGCAGGCCGAGCGGGTTTCGGAGACTCGAACCCGCCTGGCCGGGCCGGTCGAGGACCAGGCAGCCCTGCACGGCGTGCTCAACCAGATCCGGGATCTGGGCCTCGAGATCATCTCTGTCGCTCGTGTCGACGGCAACGAGGAGACATGGTGAGCAACCACAACAGCAACGACCCCGCCCCGACCCTGGTGCTCGGCGCCACCGGCAAGACCGGCCGCCGGGTGGCCGACCGCCTTCGCCGCCGAGGCATGACGGTCCGAGAGGGATCCCGCAACGGCGCTCCCCGCTTCGACTGGGAAGACCAGACGACCTGGGGGCCAGTCGTCGAGGGTGTCCGGGCCGCCTACATCGCCTACCACCCCGACCTGGCCGCCCCCGGCGCTCCCGAGACGGTGCGGGCCTTCGCCGAGGTGGCGATCGATCGGGGTGTCGACAAGCTCGTCCTGCTCTCGGGCCGGGGCGAAGAGGAGGCGCAACGGGCCGAACAGGAGGTCCTCGCGACCGGAGCCGACGTCACCGTGGTGCGCTGCGCCTGGTTCATGCAGAACTTCAGCGAGGACTTCATGCGCCAGACCGTCATGGACGGCCAGATCATCCTCCCCGGGGGTGATGGCCGCGAACCCTTCGTCGACGCCGACGACATCGCCGATGTGGCCGTCGCCGCCCTGACCGAGGACGGTCACCGGGGCCGGATCTACGAGTTGACCAGCCCCAACCTCTACACCCTCACCGATGTCGCGGCCGAGCTGAGCCGGGTCACCGGTCGCACGATCGACTACGTCCCGGTCACCGTCGACGAGTACGCCGCCGGCGCTGCGGCCAACGGGGTCCCGCCCGAGCTGGTCACGTTCCTGACCTACCTCTTCGGCGAGGTCTTCGGGAACAACGCCTACGTGACCGACGGCGTCCAACGTGCCCTCGGCCGACCGGCCCGCGACCTGTCCACCTTCGCCGAGCACGCTGCGGCCGCCGGCGCATGGGAGCCAGCGCCGGCGATCTGACGTCGCCACGAGCAGGCTCGCACACCCGGCCCTCCCCACACCCGAAAGGTCACCCTCATGAATCTCCCTGACACCCTCCTCGGCACCAGCATCATCGCCACCGGCCTCATGTCCGGACTCTGGTACGGCTGGACCGTCTCGGTCATCCCCGGCACCCGGCGGGTCGCCGACACCAACTACGTCGACACGATGCAGCACATCAACCGGGCCATCATCAACCCGGCCTTCATCATCCCGTTCATGGGCATCCCGGTCCTCCTCGGCGTTGCAGCCTTCGTGCAGTTCCGCTCAGGCGACGCCCGCCGTGGTTGGCTCCTCGCCGGCGCCGCCGGCACCTATGTGATCGGGGTGCTCGGCGTGACCGTTGGCGGGAACGTCCCGCTCAACGACGCCCTCGACGCCTTCGACCTGGCCGGTTCGAACGACCAGGCCGTGGGCGCCCGTCGCCAGAGCTATGAGACCCCGTGGAATCGCTGGCACTACGTGCGCACCGCAGCCAACGTCGGCGCCTTCGCCCTGACCGCAGCCGCCGCGCTGGCAGCCGCCGAGAACGACTGACCCGCCCTGATCGCCGGCCCGGCGTACCTGCGGGCTGGCGACTGGGCGCGTCCACCGACGACGAGGACGAACGCAGTGACCACCATCGAGACCCCTCGACCCATCGAGGTCGAGCCGCACCCACGCCGAGCCTTCCGGCTGATCCGCCGGATCGCTGCCGGCGCCCTCCTGATCGCCGCATCGACGGTTCTCACCGGGGCCATCTTCCAAGCGGGAGCATCACGACGAGACGACCGCAACCACCCGGCACCTGGCGTGCTGGTCGACGTCGGAGACCACCGGCTGCACCTGTGGTGCACGGGCTCCGGGTCGCCAACCGTGGTCTTCGAGTCGGGGCTGGGCGGGTTCAGCCATGACTGGAGCCACCTCCAGCCCGACATCGCCACGACGACCAGGGTCTGCTCCTACGACCGAGCCGGCTACGGCTGGAGTGACGGCGTCGACGAACCCAAGACGTCGGCCGAGACGGCGAGTGATCTTCATGATCTCCTGACCATCGCCGGCGAACAGGGGCCCTTCCTGCTGGTCGGGCATTCCCTCGGCGGCATCCATGTCCGCAGCTTCGCCCGGCTCTTCCCTGCCGACGTCGCCGCCGCGGTGCTGGTCGACTCGGCCCACGAGCAGCAGGCGACGAGGCTGTCGATGCTGGCGCCGCTGGACGAAGGGCAACTGGCGGGGCTGACCCTGTGCCGTCGGCTCGCACCGTTCGGGATCCCTCGACTCCTCGGCGTCCACGACGAGTCCGTTCCCGACTCGCTCTCGATACCGGCCGAGGTGGGAGCCGCCTGGAGAAGCCGCCTCTACCAGACCCGCTTCTGCGCCACGGTGCGGGACGAGTTCACCGCCATCCAGGTCGAGATCGGCCGACCGGAGCCACCGGCACCTGTCGGGGACCTCCCGCTCACCGTGCTCAGCAGCGACCGGGACCTCTCCATCGATCAAGAACCTGTGGACGGGATCACCACCACCGACCTCGAGGAGGCGACTCGGATCGCCGCCGAACTCCAGGCTGAGCTTGCCGCGCTGTCGACCGACAGCACCCACCAGGTCGTCACCGACGCCGGCCACTACATCCACTGGGACCAGCCGGCGGTGGTCCTCGACGCCATCGAGGAAGCGATCGCCAACTGGCGCCGATCCCATGAACCAGGAGACGAGACGTGACCACCGAACATGGCGACAAGCCAACGCAGCCCGATCGGGGTGTTCGCCGCCCTCGGAGCGGCCGTGGCCCTTGCGCCGACCGCTCTCAGCAACCGCTCGTCGCTGGTGATGGAGCGCCGGTTCCTGCCGAGAGGAGAGCGCCGTGACGACGACTGATGTGGCAGCGGTGATGACCGGGGGGCTGCTTGCCCTGGTTGCTGTCTTCCAAGCGGCGCTGGCGAGCGGCGCCCCCTGGGGTGACATGTCCTACGGAGGCCGAGTCGAGACGCGTGGCGGCGTGCTACCTCGCTCCTACCGGGCGATGAGCGCGGCGTCGGTCGTCGTCCTCGCGTTCGGGGCGTGGGTCGTGCTGGCCCACGCCGGCCTCGTCGGTTCCGGGATCCTCAGCTCCGGGTTCCTCCGCTCCGCCGTCTGGGTCGTCTTCGCCTTCCTCGTCATCAACACGGCGACGAACGCTGCATCGAGAAACCCGATCGAACGGCTCGGCTTCGGCGCGGTCAGCCTCGTCTCGGCGGTGGCTTGCTTCATCGTGGCTCGAACGTAGGCCGAGGTGCCCGACAGCGGGTCGCTCCTCGTCTCACTGCTGATGGAGAGCGGCAACCGGGCCGGCCCCGGCTTCACCACCTCGACACGGGTCATGTACAAGTTCTTCGACGTCCTTGCCCCCGTGATCGCGCCGATCGCGACGCCAAAACGAACCCGGGTCGAGCACTGGCCGATGAACCGCTGACGTTCCCCCAGGGGAACCGAGTGGTGCCTCGGAGGGGGCCCGGGCTGGTGGTCAGCGGCCCGTTCTGGTCCCCGTTGGTCAGCGGATGGTCGACCCGTTCGGGCGAATCACGAGCGGGACGGCGCGTGGGCCTCGGATGGCGCCTTCGGCCCAGCTGACCTGGCCGACGGGATCGATCTCGAAGTCGGGGATGTGGTCCAGCCAGACCCGTAGCGCCACGTTCAGTTCGAGCCGGGCCAGGTTGGATCCGAGGCAGCGATGGATACCGACACCGAAGGCGACATGCCGGTTCTTGGCCCGGTCGATGATGACCTCATCCGCTCGATCGAACGACTCCGGGTCTCGGCAGGCCGCGGGGAACGCCATCATCACGGTGTCACCCGGCGCCATCTTCGCGTCGCCGATGGTGGTCGGTTCGGTGACGGTCCGCCAGAGGCTGACCGAGGCGTAGGCCCGGAGGAACTCCTCGACGGCGGTCGGAATCAGCTCGGGCTCGTCGGCCAGCCGCTTGCGGTCGTCGGCGTTCGACGCCAGATGCCAGAGTGAGGCGCCTAGCACGCCCCAGGTCGTGTCGATGCCGGCGATCAGCTGGAGGATCAACACGCGATGCATCGTCTCGCGGTTCAGGCGTTGGCCGTCGACCTCCAGCTGGACCACATGGGAGATCAGGTCATCACCTGGATCGGCCAGTCGCTTCTCGATCTCCGCGTCGAAGTAGGACGACATCTCGGCCAGTGCGGCATCCCGCACCGCGGTGTCGTTGTCGCCGAGCTCGATGGCGTGGATCCAGGTTCGGAAGCGGTCACCGTCGGAGGCGGGGATGCCGAGGATGGCTGCGATGGCGGCGGCCGGGATGTGGGCGGCGTAGTCGGCTGCGGCGTCGGCCTTGGCTCGGGTCGCCAGGTCGGAGGCGAGCTCGGTGCAGTGTTGCTCGATGGCCGGTTCCCAATCGGCGATCCGGCGGGGGCTGAAGAAGGGGAGCAACGCTCGTCGGAAGCTCTGGTGGTCCGGCGGGTCGAGGTGGATCGGCGGGAAGACCCCTCTCGGCTGGGTGCCTCCGGCCGTCGCGCCGTTGTGCTGGCTGGAGAAGACCGTCGGGTCGTGGGCAATGGCGACGACATCCTCGTTGCGGGTCGGCAGCCAGACACCTTCGTTGTAGCGCTTGGTGTGGGCGACAGGGCAGCGCTGACGCAGGTCGGCCCAGATGGGGAACGGGTCGTTGACCCAGCCCGGGTCGTGGTGATCCCAGTCGGTCGCCCAGTCCTCGACAGGTTCGATCTCATGCATGGTGGTGGTTCCCTTTCGCGGTCAATGTCGAACCCGTGGCGTGAGCTGGATGAGCACGCCGGCCGGGTTGGCCGGATGCACCAACCAGTGCGGCTCCCGCCACGACAGCTTCACGTCGGCCTCGGTCAGCTGGCGGCGCTTGGCCTCGAGGTCCTTGGCCGGCAGGGCCAGCGCGAGGGGCCCCTCTCCGACCCGTCCCAGGCGCGAGGCGATGGCCGAGTCGGTGTTGGGGATCGGCGAGACCAGCTCCACCATGCGGTCACCGACAGTGAAGCGGGCCGCCGTCAACGTCCCAGCCGAGGCTGGGTGAATGCCGATGAGCTCCGCTGGGGCGCCGATCGTGGCTGCCCAGTGCCGGGCCGACTCGTCCAGGTCGGCCACGACGATGGCGACGTGATCGACGATGACATCGGCCGGCGCCGATCGGGGCGCAGGGGTCGGGGTGACGATGACGTCGATCCCATTGAGTCGAACGGTGCGCCGCTGGTCGGTTTCGGCCTCGATCTCGATGCTGACGATGCCCGGTCGAACGCCTTCGTCCACGTGCTCGATGAGGATGGCGACACCATCGACGAGGACGCTGGTCTGGTCGTCTCGCTGGACGACCGGGCTCCCGCAGACGGTGGCGACGAACGCGGCTGCCGATCCGACATCGGCCGCAGCGATCGTCACCGCTCGGAGCTGAGGGCCGCTCATCGCTCCAGCGTCGCCAGAAGGGCGTCGTCCGCCGCGTAGCTGGTGACCGTCCGCCCATCGTCGTGACGGAAGTAGGGCAGATCGCCACAGATCGTGACCCGATCCATCTGGCGCCGTTCGGGCCAGTAGTCGCTGGAGGCGTAGTGCTGGGCTGATCGGTTGTCCCAGAACGCCACCGACCCCGGTTCCCAGCGGAACCGACACTGGTACTCGGGGGTCGCGGCATGGGCATAGAGATCGGTCAACAGTTCGTCGGACTCGTCGACCGCCATGCCAACGATTCGGCGGGTGAAGCCTCCATTGACGTACAGCGCCCGCTCGCCGGTCTCGGGGTGGGTCCGCACGACCGGATGGACCGGAATGGGGATATCGGCGTAGGTCTCGTCGAACTCCGCCAGCTCGTCGTCGGTTGCGCCGCGATCGGCCAGCCGTTGCCGGGCCTTCTCCTTCGAACCGTTGGCGGACCCGGAGTTGATGGCCATCAGGCCGTCGATCCGGGCTCGCACACCGTCGGGCAGACCGCGGTAGGCGGCGGTCATGTCGGCGAAGAGGGTGTCGCCACCGACGGCTGGAACGGTCTTGGCCCGAAGGACGCTGCCCAGGCTCGGCTCCATGCGCCACATCACGTCGCTGTGCCAAAGGTTCGCCGCGCCGACCGACTTCCTGCCCGAGTAGATCGGGATGATCTCGTCGTGGTCGACGTGCATCGGATTGAACGGATGGATCTCGAGCTGGCCGAACCGGGCCCCGAAGGCGATGTGTTCGCGCTCTGTGCAGCGCTGGTCGCGGAAGAAGATGACCTTCCGCTGGGCGAGGAGCTGGCGAAGGAACCGCACCTCGTCGTCGGAGGTGTCGGTCATGTCCACGCCGTGGACGACCGTCCCGATCGTGGCCCCCAGGTGCTCCAGTTTCAGATGTGGCAGGTCATCGACCGGCCACACGGTGATCGAGCGGCTCAGCTGCTCGGACCGTCCGGTCGTCAGGCCCGGCGATGACTCCTGGGTCACGCTGACGGCGTGGGCCTTCCGGTTCTTCTCGAGCGGTGTCCGGTGGGTGACGCCGCGGGCCTCTGCGGTCTCTGACATGCCGGTCCACCTCCGAGTGGTCATCGCCGAATGTAGTCGATCGACTACATTGCGACCAATGAGCCAGCCGGTGCCGGAACACCCCGACCGGCCCGAAGGTCGGGCCGAGGTCACCGCTGCGCTGAAGAGTGCCGCGTTGACGCTCGTCATCGAACAGGGCGACTCCTTCTCGATCCGAGAGGTGGCGAAGCGGGCCAACGTCAACCATGGACTCGTCCACCGCCATTTCGGCTCCAAGCGTGAGCTGATCGCCGCCGCCATCGCCGACCGCAACGACGCCCTCCAGCAACAGCTGCTCGACGGCGCTTCGCCGCACGATCTCATCAGCTCCGCCAACCCCGATACGGCGATGTTGCTCGCCCGACTGATCCTCGACGACGCCACGTCGCTCGTCACCGATCACCCGGCGACGGCCGCAGTCGTCGAGCGTGCCGCGCAACAGGTCGACCCCGATGACTCGCTGACGGCAGGTCACCGGGCGGCCATGGCCAACGCCATCACGCTCGGATGGGCGGTCTTCGGCCCGTACCTCCTCCAGGCCGCCGGGGTGCAACTGAACCCCGACGTTGACACCGCGTTCCGCGCCCTGGTCGACCAGATCCTCGAAGGAAAGCCGATTGAGCCGCCCGGCATAGCCAGCTCGGAGTGAGCACCCCGCTCCGAGAACCGGCGGCGGGACGCCCGAAGCTAGATCTCGATGATCGCCTTCAGTTCAGATGCGACCTCTGGGACCTCGATTGGTTCCGCTGCGACGCTCATCACAAGATCGACGACGTCGTCGTTGGAGGCGGTCGTCGGATCGATCCCGTTGAGATCGAGGAAGACGGCACACGCGAGCCAGCCGACTCGCTTGTTGCCGTCCACGAGAGCGTGATTCTTCACAAGCGAGTGCAGCAAGGCTGCGGCCTTGGACCAGACGTCGGGATAGGCATCCTCCCCGAACGCCGACGCTCGCGGCCGAGCGATGGCTGCGCTCAATAGGCCAAGGTCGCGAACCGGTGGAGGGTCGCCAAGAAGCGCGGTGGCCAAGAGAAGGAGGTCGTCGAGATCGAGGTACTCGATCGACTCGTCAGTCACCGCCCGAGTCGATCGATGGCCTCTGCGTGAGCTCGCATGACCTTCTCGGCTGAGAGCACCACCCGGTCGCGGTGATCCGCCAAGCCGACGTATTCGCGAATGGCACGACGGGCAAGTTCCTGCATCGAGACTCCTTCGTCAGCGGCCCGCTTGCGCAGCTCATCTTGTTCGTCATCGGTGAGACGAAGTGTCATGGCCATACCCCCATGGTATCAGACTGATACCGGTCCGGCCGGGCCAGTACTCCGGCACCGATGCAGCGCCAGTGCGTCGTTCGTGGTCCGCGGTCGCTCCCGGGCGCGGATCTGAGAGACTGCCGCCATGACCGGGGATGCGACGCTCGTCGACGAGCTGACGGGGGAACGGGTACCGATCGACGGAGGGGCCGCCGCCGGCGACGTCATCGATGCACGGCTGGCCGCTGCCGATCATCCCCGGGCCGATTTCCGGTCCCGGGCCCTCCGCTACGAGCTCCTCGACGGCACGGGCCGTGCCCTGGGCGACGCCGAGGCGGTGCCGACCGAGGCGACCGTCACCCTGGTCGGGCCCGAGGCAGCCGAGATCCGGAGCCGGCGGGACCGGTGGCTGGCCGACATCGAAGCCCGAGGGGCGGCCACCCGGTCGGTCTCCACGTCTACCCACCTGGCCCTGGTGGAGCGGACCGGGTCACGGCTCCACGACGTCCGACGGCTGCGGGAGATGGTCGAGGCCCGGCGGGCGGCCGCGCCACCCCCGCCCCGGGTTCGGTCGGCCCTCACCACCGGTGCCCTCGCCCTGGTCGGCGGGGTGGCGATGGCGGCTGCGGCGGTCGGCCTCGGGATCTGGTTCTTCTCCCTCACCGACGACGACGGGACGGTGACCGTGGCCGCCGGGGGCGACGGTGGCGCGGCCGGCGGGGCGGACGCCGACGCCGACGCGTTGAGCCTTCCGGTCGACCTCGAGCTCGAACTGGCCGTCGGGGCGGTTGATCGGACCACCTTCCGGGCCACCGAAGGCCAGAACGTGACGATCCTGATGTTGGCGCCGCAGAGCAACGGCTTCCAGCACCTCGATCCCCAGTTGCGCCTGCTCGACGCCGACGGCAACGACATCGGCTACAACGACGACCGGCTCGACACGATGAACATGGCCAACCCTCCGCCCGGGTTCAACTTCCTCAACTCCCGGATCGATATCACGATCCCGGCCACCGGCACCTACGTGGTCGAGTCGTCGGACCTCAGCGGCACGGGCTCGGGCGCCTACCAACTGCTCATCGAGGACGGCGGCCCTGGCGGCGACGGGTTCAACGGTGCCTTCAACCCCAACGACTTCGAACGTGAGGTCTTCGAGGAGGAGGCGGTCCCGGACTTCGAGATGGAGGGCCAGGCCGTCGAGATGGACGAGATGGTCAGGGCCCTGCCGCTGGAGGAGATCACGTGTGGGACCCTGCCGCCCATCGAGGTCGAGGTGCCGATCCAGGTCGATGTCGAGGTCGGCGGGGAGTTGGGCTGCGAGGCGGCGATCGTGGCGTTCGTCGTGCCGGAGAACGCGGCGCTGCTGGCCATCAGCGCCGTCGATCCCAACGACGATCCGATCATCTGGCTTCGCGACGAGGCCGGCGCGATCGTGGCGGCCAACGACGACGCCGGCGACCTCAACAGCTACCTCGAGATCCCGGTCGAGCCCGGCACCAGCTACGAGCTGCTGGTGGCCAGCCTGCGAGGCACCACCACGACCATGGCGGTCGTGGTGGATGCACTCCGCTAGCGCCGCACTCCGCCAGAGCTAGCCGTCGTTGGGCGTTCGTATGACGTCGATGATCTCGCAGGTCAGGTCGTCCCGGAACTCGACGAACGAGAACAGGTCGCCGGGGGCGGCCTCGCCGGGTCGCACCGCTTCGATGAACGTGAAGCCGGTACCTCTCCGGACGCCGTCCGGGTCGATGAAGGCGACCTCGATCGAGTAGTCGGCGTTCGACGGGGAGCTGTTGGTGACGGTCAGCTCACCGGTGACGTCACCGGCGAAGTCGGCACCGGTGATCTGGCAGGTGCCGACGTCGGCCAGGTGATCGGCGTCCGTCGTCGTGCCGAACCCGTCGACGTCGATGATCTCGCACCGGCTGCCCTCCTGGTCGAAGATGAACGACCGCTCGACGGCCCGCTCGCCGGGTCGGAGGTTGCTCACCGTCACCGATGAGTCGCCGAGCCGCTGGTCGCCTTCGAGAAACGCCACGGTGAGAAAGAACGTCTGCGGCCCCGAGGTGGTGTTGACGAAGTCGATCTCCAGGGTGTCCTCATCGAGGATCGTGCAGCCGTTGGCCCCGTCCGGACCGCCGCCTGCGTTCCCGGACGCGTCGACGGCCGTCGTGTCACTGCCGTCCCCGGCCGCGTCGGACGTTGCGTCGCCGGAGTCGCCGGTTGCGGCATCACCGCTCGCACCGGGCTCATCGGACCCGTCGGCGACCGTGGTCTCGGTGTTCCCGCCTTCGTTGGCGGCCACCGAGTCGTCGTCGCCACCGCTGCGGGCGACGAACAGGGCCAACGCCCCGAGGCCGATGACGGCGACCGCACCGAGGGCGAGGAGCAGGAGGACCTTGCCCCCACCGCCCGACGACGATGACGACGGGGCCGGCGCGCCGTACCCACCCGGGCCCGGCACCTGACCGGGACCGCCGTAGGGACCGATCGGGGGCGGACCGGGGCTGGGTGGCTGGAATCCGCCAGGTCCCGGCTGCTGGTAGTCGCCCGGATACCCGGGCTCCTGATAGCCGGCTCCTTGGTACCCGCTGGGGTCCTGGTACCCGGCCCCCTGGTACCCGCTAGGGTCCTGGTAGCCGCTCGGGTACCCGGGCTCCTGATACCCGCCCGGTTGCTGGTACCCCGGGCCCGGTGCCCCCTGGACCGGTTGGACGACCTGGGTCTGAGCGCCCGAGATCGAGTCCGGTGGGTACCACCGGCCGTCGCTTGCCTGCCAGTACCCCGGAGGTGGTGATCCCGGTTGCTGGTTGCCGTAGGGGTCGACCCATCCGTGCCCGGGCCCTGGGGGATACTCACTCATACCGGACGGCATCGTAGTGGGCCGCCCGGCCTGAGGTGCTCGCGACGGGTTTCGGGTCCGGCCGGTCGCTCGGCCGGCGCCGCTCGCCCGGCCACCAGTTGGCGCTGCCGGCGATGGCCAGGAACGCCGGCACCAGCAGCGCCCGGACCCCGAAGGCGTCGGTCAGCACGGCCAAGGTGATCCCCAGACCGAGGATCTTGAGGTGGGTGACCGAGCTGGTGGCGAACGAGAGGAACACGACCGACATCAGCAGCGCCGAGGCGGTGAGAATCCGCCCCGTTCGCTGAAGGCCCTCGACCGTCGCCTGGCGGGAGTCGCCGGAGCGGACGAAGGCGTCGCGGATCCGAGCCAGCAGGTAGACCTCGTAGTCCATCGACAGGCCGAAGGCGATGGCGAACATCAGCATCGGCACGGTGATGTCGGTCAGGCCGGTCGGCGTGTAGCCGAGCAACCCGGAGAACCGTCCGTCCTGGAAGACCCAGACGATGGCGCCGAACATGGTGGCCAGGCTCACCAGGTTCAGTGCCAGGGCCTTCACCGGTGCGAGCACGCTCCGGAACAGGACGGCCATCAGGAGTCCGTTGATGGCCAGGATCGCCGCCAGGACCCAGGGGAGGCGGGCCAGCACGTGGTCGGTGTTGTCGACGAAACGGGCCGCCTCCCCGCCGACGACGGTCGGCGCCGGACTCGGGACCCGGCGGATCGCCTCGACCAGGGCCCGACCCTCGTCGGAGATCGGCTCGACGCTCGGCACAACCGTGTACCCGACGGCGGTCACCTCCACCCGGGCCACCCCGGGCAGGGCCCCCAAGGCCTCCCCGTACCGCTCGACCTCGGCGGTGCTCGGAGCCCCGGCCGGTCCGTCGGCCCACACCACCGACAGGGCGCCGCCCTCCAGGCCGGAGAAGCCGGTCCGGATCTCGTCGGTGACCCGACGGGACTCGACCGAAGCCGGCAGGACCCGATCGTCGTTGAGTCCGAGCTCGATCCGCCGGATCGGGCTGGCCACCGCCAGCAGCACCACCAGGACCAGCCCTCCGATGAGGAGCGGCCGGTCCATGACCCGGTCGGCCAGGCGGCCCCAGAACCGGCCCGCCCTGGGCGCTCCCCGCCGGACCGGCCACCGGTCGAGTGCAGGGCCGAGCACCACCATGGCCGCCGGCAACACGACGAGACCACCGACGAGGGCCAGCAGCACCACGACCGTCCCGGCGTAGGCGAACGAGCGGAGGAGCGGCGTCGAGAACCCGAGCAGGGTCGCCAGGCTGGCCGCGGTGGTGAGGCCGCTGAACAGGATGGCCGGTCCCGCCTCGACCACGGCCCGCCGGACGGCCTCGGTTCGCCCGGCCCCGCCGACCAGGGTCGGGTCCCAGCGGTCGATCTCGGGGCCGGGATCGGGATGATCCGCCGACCGGCCTCCCGGTCCCGGCCAGTGCTCGCGGTACCGGTCGACGAGGAACAGCGACATGTCGACCGCCATCGCCAGGCCCATCACCGTGGCCACACTCCGGGCGAAGATCGACACCTCGGTCACCTCGACCAGGGTCCGCAGCACCGCGGCCGTCCCCAGCACCGCCACGGCCGCCACGACGAGGGGCAGCGACGCAGCGATCGGCGTCCGGAACACCAGCAGGAGCAACAGCAGGCTGATCGGCAGGGCCAGCAACTCGGCCCGAACCAGGTCGCGGTCGGTCGTCTCGACGATGTCGTATCGGGTCGGCCCGACCCCGCCGACCTCGACCGTTGTCCCCTCGGTCCAGGTGCGGGATCGGAGGCGGTCGATGACGACGGCCGACGTGGCCTGGACCTCGGCGTCCGAACCGGCGATGTGGGCCACGACCAGCCCACCGGTGCCGTCGTCGGAACGGAACCGGGTCGCTCCCGGCTCGGCCTGCCACGCCGAGCCCCGAACCTCGACCCCGTCGATCGTCGAGAGCTCGTCGAGCACCGCGGCGGCGGTCGAATCGGCGGCCGAGCCCAGCGCCGGTCGCTGCTCGATCAGCACCACCAGGTTGGGCGAACCCGGCACGCCCTCGTCGGCCAGGATCTCGGCCGCCACCACCGAGTCGGAGCCGGGGACCTCGTTGCCCCCCGTCGAGAGTCGTTCGGGGAGATCGCCGGCCCACACCGTGGCCGCCACCAGGCCCACCAGCGCCGCGACGAGGATCGACCTCGGCCGGTCGACGACGAACGACGCCAGCCCGGCCATCATCGGCCGAGCCCCGGGGTCGGGGGGAGCAGCGCTCGCACCTCGTCGAGAACCGTCCCCATCAGCGCCAACGCCAGTTCGGGGTCGGCGTGGAGATCGTGGCGGTCGCAGCGGACCGGCCGGATCGCCAGCGAGCCGGCCACCCCGGCCACCCCGGCGAGGCTGTCGACCAGCTGCTCGACCATCGGCCGCTGGACCCAGGGGTCGTCGGTCCCGGGGAGGAGCACGACCCGCCCGTCGAGCCGGCCCAGATCGCGGCGGGTGCCGTCGACCCCCACCAGCTCATGGCGGATGCAGTCCCGGCGGAAGGAGGCGGCGTCGACGTCGGAGCCGAGGACCGAGATCCGATCGGGCAGTTCGGCGGCGTCGGCCGCGAACCAGTCCCGGTCGAGGATCGTCGCCAGCGTCGTCCGCACGTCGACGACCGGGATGAGGAACACGGCGTCGGGGCCGTCGGTCACCGTCGTCAGGGCCCGCATCGCCGCCCGGGCCCCCATGCTGACGGCGACGACGATCGAGGGGCGATAGCACTCGACCGCCTCCCGGCAGTCGGCGACGAAGTCCGACAGCCGGAAGTCGACGATCTCGCCGGTACCGAGGCCGACGTGGTTGCGGGGATCGAGGCGGGCGGTGGCGACACCGTCGGCCTGAAGGGCGTCGGCCAGCAGCTGGAGGGCGCTGGCCGGGACGCCGAACGGGGGGACGAGTAGGCATCGGCCCCGCTCGTCGCGGCCGTCGAGGTGGACCGCGGCGTAGCCATCCTCGACCTGGAGCTGATCAATCGTGGTCATCGCTGGCAACGATGCGCCGGTACCGGTTCTCGATTGGTAGACGCGCCGCCCCCGAGCGGTAGATCTTTGCTACCAAGTGGTATCGACGTGGGCAGCGAGGTGAGGGGAACGGAACGTCGGCTCCAGATCCGGCTGTTGGGTGGGGTCGATGCCACGCTCGACGACGACCGACTCCAGCTCGGGCCACCCCTGGAGCGGGTGTTGCTGGCTGCGCTGGCCATCGATGCCCCGGCGATGGTCTCGGTCGATGAGCTCATCGTTCGGCTGTGGGGCGAAGCCCCGCCCCGCTCGGCCCGCAAGAGCGTCCAGAAGTACGTGTGGTCGCTCCGTCGCCAGATCGGCGGCGATGCCGTCGCCCGTCGTGGCCCCGGCTATGCCCTGGCCGCCACGCCGGCATCGGTCGACCTGCGGCGCTATGAGCACGAGCTGTCCGAGGCCCGAGCCGAGCGTGAACCCGGTCGCCGGTTCACCAGGATCGCCGAGGTCCTGGCGGCCCACCCCGGTCGCCCCCTCGACGGGATCGACGCCGACTTCGCGGTCCGCGAGCGGGCCCGGCTGGAGGAGGTGCGCCTCTCGGCCATCGAGGATCGGTTGACGACCGGCCTGGAGCTGAACCGCCACGACGAGGTGATCGCCGAGGCGACCGACCTGGCCCGGTCCCACCCCTACCGGGAGCAGTTGTGGCAGGCCCTCATGCTGGCCCTGTACCAGACCGGCCGGCAGGCCGACGCCCTCCAGACCTTCGCCGAGCTGCGACGACGGCTCGTCGAGGACCTGGGCATCGATCCGAGCCCCACGATCCGGGAGCTCGAAGCGAGGATCCTCGACCAGGACCCATCGCTGCTGGCCGGGCCCCCGGCTCCGGTCCGGTCTCCGGCCGGTCGACGCCAGGTCGAAGAGGTCCGGACGGTGGCCGTCATCGCCGCCGCCGACGGCCCGACCGATCCCGATCGTGACCAGCCGGTCGAGACGGCCGAGATCGCCCGCCGGTGGGGTGGACGGCAGGCCGGCGGCGGTGCCGGGCCGCTGATCGTCTTCGGTCTCCCGGCCCACGAAGACGGACTTCGCCGGGCCGCTTCCGCCGCCCTCGACCTCCACCGTCACGGTCGGCGGTGCGCCCTCGTGGCCGGCGAGGCGACCGTCACCGAGATCGAGGGTCGGATCGACCTCGACCGGGCGATGGTCGAGCGGGCCGAAGCGGCGCTGAGCCGGGCCACCGAGGCCGGGCCGGCGGTCGACTGGGCGGCGGCCCGGCTCCTGGCCGGCGAGGCACTGCTCCGCCCCGGGGCCGGCGATGAGCTGATCCTGGCCGCGGTCCACGCCCCCGCCGACCGGACCCTCGACGGGCCGTTCCTCGGGCGCGACGAGGAGGTGGCGATGTTGAGCGACCGGTGGCGGAGCTGCGCCCGCACCGGGACCCGCCATGTCGCCCTCGTCACCGGGGAGGGCGGCATCGGCAAGACCCGGCTGCTGCGCGAGGTCCGAGCCACGCTCGGCCGTCGGGTCGGGCGATGGCTCCAGGTGACGTGCCGCCCCGACCGCGACGGTCCCTACGCCCCGATCATCCGCCTCTTCCGGGCCGCGCTGGGGCCCGACCCCGAGGTCGAGCTCGACCACCTGATCCGGACCGCCGGCCTCGGACCGCGTGAGGCCCGATGGCTCACCCACCACCTGTTGACGCTGTTCGAGGCGGCGGCGCCGGCCAACCCGTCGACCGCAGCCGAGGCGATGCGGGCCTGGGCTCGGGCGTTCGACCTGGCGCTGGGGCCCGATGGCGGCGTGGTCGCTGTCGATGACGCCCACGCCGCCTCCCCGGTCCTGGTCGGGTTCCTGGAGGAGTTGACGACCGGGGGCCGAGGCCCGTTGCTGATCGTGCTGGCCGCCCGGCCGGAGCTGCTCGACGGTCCCGGTCTGGGGCCGACGGTGGCCACCTCGACGGTGCCGGTCTCCGGGCTCGACGACGCCACGAGCCGCCGGTTGGCCGGGGTCCTGATGGGCGGGGAGGCGTCGTCATCGCTCGTGGTCGAGCTGTCCCACCGGGCCGGTGGCAACCCGCTGTTCCTCGAGGAGCTGGCCCGGTCGGCCGGGGAGGCCCCGCTCCCGGCCGAGCCGCCGACCGCCATCCGTCCCCTCATCGCGGCCCGGGTCGATCGAGCCGGGCCGATCGCTCGCCGGGTCCTGCAGACGATGGCCGTCCTCGGCGGACCGGTCGGTGCCGAGATGCTGCTCGGGGTGTCGGAGGAGTCCGAGGCCGAGGTCGATGCGGCGATCGCCGAGCTACGGCGGCGCCAGCTGGTCACCGCCAGCGACGCCCCGCTCAGCGCTCACCGGGTCGCCCATCCCCTCGTGGCCGAGGTCGTCGTCGCCCAGGTGCCCGACGCCCGGCGGCTCGACGTCCACCACCGGGCCGCGGCGTGGCTGCGCCGCCACGACGACTGGCACTCGCTCGACGTCGTGGAGGAGGCGGTCGTCCACAGCGGCGAGGCGCTTCGTCTCGCCGAGCGCCTCGACCACCCCGACCTCGTCGCCATCCGGGAGCGGGCCGCCGGGCTCGACATCGAGCTCGGTCACCGGCTGGAGTCGATCGACGCCGAACGGAGCCACCAGGCCCTCACCCGGGCGCTCGCCCACCTGGTGCCGGGCGAGTTGGCCTGGGCTCGGGCGTCGTACCTGGCCGGCCGAGCCGCGGCCGATCTGGCCCGGTGGGACGATTCGGAGCGGCACCTCCGGGGGGCGATCGACACGTTCTCGGCACGTGGGGAGCGTCGGCTGGAAGCCCTGGCCCGAATCAGCCTGGCCAACGAGCGCCGTATCCGAGGGGCGGCCCGGGAGGAGGGAGACGTCGAGGCGGCGATCGACCTGGTGCGCCACGACCCCGGCCCGGAGCTGGCCACCGCCCTCTCGTGGCATGTCGCCGACGTGGCCCTCGCCGGTCGGGCCGACCGGGCGGTTCAGCTGGCCGAGGCCTACCGGGACGTCGTCGACCGTCACGGCACGGCCGACGCCCGATCCCGGTTCCATCACACGGTGGCCTTCGCCCGGCTCGAGGAGGGCGACACCTCCGCCCTGGCCGAGATGGCCGAGGTGCTGGAGTTGTGCCTCGACAACGGCCTGACCCGCCAGGCGGTCTCGGTCTACAACAACCTGGGCAACAACACGTGGTTCCACGTCGGACCGGAACCGGCCATCCCGATCCTCACCGAGGCGGTGGCCTTCGCCCGGGATCGAGGGCAGGCCTACGTCGTCGAGTTCGTGACCAGCACCCTGTTCGACGTGCTGGTCGACGCCGGCCGGTGGGGCCGGGTGCTCGACGAAGGGGCGGCGTTCGTCGTCACCGACGACGAACGAACGTGGTCCCAGGCGGCCGACAACGTGGCCCTGGCCATGGGGTGGATCCGCTTGTGGCGGGGCGATGTCGCCGGGGCGGCAGAACTGATCAGCGCCGAGCGGATCGGCCGGGCCCGATCGATGGGCGACCTCCAGGACGTCGTCCCCGCCCTGGTCGGTGGGGCGGCGGTGGCTCTGGCCACCGGAGACGGCCGGGCCGCCCGGGCCCTGATCATCGAGATGGGCGAGGTGACCGATGGCCAGGATCGGTGGCGGAGCGCCGAGATCCACACCGCGGTCCGGGTCCTGACCGCCGTCGGCGACCATCGCCTGGCCGCCGAGCTGATCCCCGACCGGCCGGTCGGGGTGACCCGTCCCGAGCTGGCTCGGCTCACGGCCGCCGCCCTCGTCGCCGAGGCGACCGGCGACCTCGACCGGGCGGTGGTCGGCCATCGGGCCGTGCTCGACGGTTGGCGGTCGTTCGGCCACCGGCTGGAGGTCGGGTTGGCCGCTGCGTCGGTCGCCCGGGTCGCTCCGTCCAGCGCCGGAGTCGACGCCGAGTCCCGGGCCGCCCTGGAGGCGCTCGGCGTCGATCCCGGGACGATGTGGTGGCCGGGCCCCGGTGGTGGTGACGATCGCCGCCCGGTCGACCCGGTCGGCTGAGTCGGCCCTCGGGGCGCGGTCCCCCGAGGCGGGTTGCGGTCTAGGTTGGCGGGGGCAGGCCGGCTGGAGGGAACGCCGGCCCGACGGAGAGGAAGAACCGTGATGATGAACCATCGACGGCGTCGCGTGGCGCGCCTGACCGCAGCTGTTGGCGTTGGAGCGATCGCCCTGGTCGGGTTCCCGACCTGGGCGGCGGCCGACACCCCGAGCGTCGACAACGGATCGGTCGGGGTCGCTGACGGCCCGACGATCCCGGCCGACCCCGGGACCAACAAGAACATGATCCAGAACCCGACCCTGCCCCCCGACGAGGCACCGACCCCCTGACGATGAGCTGCGACCGGGAGCGTCGGCCCTTCAGGGCCGGAGCTCCCGGCCGGCCAGGAACGCTTCCCGCTCGGCTTCGCAGTCGTCGAAGACGAAGCAATCCCGGTCGTGGTCGTTGGTCAGGCCCTCGGACTGCATGAAGGCGTACGCCGTGGTTGGACCGAAGAACCGCCAGCCCCGGCGCTTGAGCTCCTTGGCCAGGGCCGCCGATCGGGCGGTCTGGGTCGGGATCGCAGGGCCGTCGTCGGTCGGCACCCGCTCCGGCTCGACCACCGCCCACGCCCAGATCCAGTCGACCAGGGAGCCCTCGGCGTCGACCAGATCGCAGGCCCGCTGGGCGTTGTTGATCGTGGCCTCGATCTTCCCCCGGTGGCGGATGATCCCGGCGTCGCCCAGGAGCCGATCGACGTCGACCGGGCCGAAGGACGCCACCCGCTCGAAGTCGAACGAGGCGAACACCTCCCGGAACCGGTCCCGCTTGCGGAGGATGGTGAGCCAGCTCAGGCCCGACTGGAACCCTTCGAGGCAGATCTTCTCGAACAACCGGTGGGGATCGGTCGTCGGCCGGCCCCATTCCTCGTCGTGGTAGGCGAGGTAGTCGTCGTGGCCGGTCGGCCAACCGCACCGGATCGGGCTCTCGGAGGATCGGTCCATGCGGTCCAGTCTGCCGAGGCGGGGTGACGGTCGGCCCCGCCGGTCACCAGGGGCGGCCCCAGGTGTCCCAATCGAAGGGCTCGATCCCGGTCTCGTTCAACCGCCAGATCGAGGCCTCGGCCCGACCGTCGACGATGTCGAGGAACCCGACGGTGCCGAACTGGACCTGGAGGTTGTGGGGGAAGGTCGGGGAGCCGGGGTTGACGCACAGGATCCCGTCGACGGTCGAGATGTGCTCGACGTGGGTGTCGCCGTACACGATCACGTCGAGCGACCGGTCGCCGTCGAAGTGCCGGTCGACCGCCTTGGCCACCGTGTAGGAGCCGACGGCCGGGATGGGCAGATGGTGGGTGAGGCCGATCCGGAGCCCGGCCTGCTCGATGACCCAGGCCTCCCGGAGCCGGTCGTCGTCGGGCAGGACGTCCCGCCCGCTCGACCCGTCGTCGCCGTTGCCCCGGGCGGCGTAGGTGGGGGCGATCCGGGACAGGCCGTCGATGACCGCCAGGTCATAGATGTCGCCGGCGTGGAGGATGGCGTCGCACCCGTCGAACACCTCGAAGGCGTGGGGCCACAGCTCCGGCATCGCCTCCGGGATGTGGGTGTCGGAGATCAGCCCGATCCGCACCGTCATCGCCCGTCCACCACGAGGGGCGGCGGCGTGAAGCCGCCAAGCTCCCGCTCCATCAGGCCGGCGAAGGCGATCGCCGTTCGGTCGGCGAGGCGGGGGGCGACGATCTGGAGGCCGACCGGGAGACCGCTGGCGGTGAGCCCGGCGGGGGCGACCGTGGCCGGCAGGGCCATGTTGTTGGACCACCCGGCCCAGAACATCTGGTCGATGCAGGGCTGGCGGCCGTCGTTGATCGGGATCGTCCGGCTGGCCCGGGTCCCGGTGTGGTCATGGGGGAACGCAGCCGAGGCGGCGATGGGGCAGAGGAGGAGATCGTGGGTCCGGAAGAAGTCGTCCCACCGGAGCCGGAGGTGGGCTCGTTCGTTGGCCCGCTCGAGCCATTCCCGGTGGCCGATGGTGTAGCCGCGGGCGGCGAGCGCCTCGTAGTCCCGGTCGCCGGCTTCGTACCGGGCCAGGTGCTCGCGGTGGGTTGCCATCTGCTCGTCGGACTGGCCCCGGGAGCCGGTGGCCCGGACCATGACGATGTAGTTCTCCCATGCCGCGACCGGATCGACGTCTGGTCGGGCGTCCCAGTCGACCTTGACCCCGAGCGACGCCAGCGCCTCGACGGTGGCCCTCAGCTGGGCGGTCAGCTCGTCGTCCTGGACGGCGACCGGGCTGTCGAGCATCACCCCGACGGTGAAGTCGGCCGGGTCGACCTTGGGCGACGGCGGCAGGTCGACGGTGGTCACGGCGCCGTCGAGACCGTCGGGCCCGGCGATCAGGCGGAGGGCGACGTCGAGGTCGGCCGCCGACCGGGCGAGCGGCCCGACGGTGGCGATGTCGACCGGCGCCAGCTCACCGGGGAGCTCGTGGCCGGTGGCCGGGACGAGCCCGAAGGTCGGGTTGTGGCCGAACACCCCGCAGTAGTGGGCCGGGTTGCGGATCGAGGCACCGATGTCGCTCCCCAGTTCGAGGGCTGCCATGCCGGTGGCCAGGGCCACCGCCGAGCCGCCAGACGAGCCGCCGGGGACCCGGTCGAGGTCCCACGGGTTGTTGGTGGTGCCGTAGATGTCGTTGAAGGTCTGCCAGTCGCCGAGGCTGACCGGGACGTTGGTCTTGCCGTAGACGATCGCCCCGGCATCCTCCAGTCGCTGGACGATGGTGGCGGTCCGGGTCGCCACGTTGTCGACGTTGTCCCGCTCGCCCCAGGTGGTCGGGGTCCCGGTCCAGTCGAAGGCCTCCTTGACGGTCATCGGGACCCCGTGGAGGGGGCCGACCAGCTGGCCCTGGGCCCGGACCCCGTCGAGCTGGGCCGCCCGCCGCCGGGCCCGGTCGAGGTCGGTCACGACCACGGCGTTGACCGCCGGGTTGTACCGGTCGTGGCGGGTGAGGGCGGCGTCGAGCAGTTCGGTGGCCGACACCTCGCCGTCGGCCACCGCATCGGCGATGTCGAGGGCCGATGCCAGCATCAGATCGATCGGGTCCATGGCCGACCATGGTGTGCGACCACGGCGGTCATGTCCAAGACGGCGAAACGCGAGCTGGCCCGGCCGGTTCGACCGGTCGGGGGTCGGCTGGGAGACTGACGGCATGGACCCGACCTACACCAGCGAGGCGGAGGCGTTCCGCCAGAAGATCCAGGCGTTCCTCGCCGAGCACCTCCCGGCCGACTGGTCGGGGATGGGGTCGTTGTCGCCCGAGGAGCGTCGGGACTTCATCGCCCGGTGGCGGCCGATCCTGGCGGCCAACGACCTCCTCGCCGTCGCCTGGCCCGAGCGGTTCGGCGGGGCGGGGCTCACGCTGCTGGAGCGGACGGTCCTCGCCGAGGAGTTCGCCACCGCCGGGGTCCCGGTCGGCAACGACAACGACATCTTCTCGATCGGGATGCTGGGCCACACCCTGATCGAGTGGGGGACCCCCGAGCAACAGGCCCACTTCCTGCCTCGGATCCTCGACGGGACCGACGTCTGGTGCCAGGGCTACTCCGAGCCGAACTCGGGGTCGGACCTGGCCTCGCTGGCCACCCGGGCCGAGCTGGACGGCGACGAGTGGATCATCAACGGTCAGAAGATCTGGACCTCCCAGGGCCACAACGCCAACTGGATCTTCGTCCTGTGCCGGACCGAGCCGACGGTCCGCAAGCAGGCCGGGATCTCGTTCCTGCTCTGCCCCCTCGACCAGCCCGGGGTCGAGGTCCGGCCCATCGTCAACGCCTCCCGTCACCACGACTTCAACGAGGTGTTCTTCACCGACGCCCGGACCGCCCGGGAGCACGTGGTCGGCGGGGTCAACAACGGGTGGGCGGTGGCCAACACCCTGCTGGCCTACGAGCGGGGCGACGACGCCACCACCACCGGCATCCGCTACGGCGAGGAGCTCGATCGGCTCATCGCCCACGCCCGGGCCACCGGTCGGCTCGACGAGCCGCTGATCCGGCAGCGGCTGGCCTGGTGCTGGTCGAAGGTCCAGATCATGCGCTACCAGGGCCTGCGGATGGTGACCACCGCCCTCAACGGGTACCACCAGGGCCCGGAGTCGTCGCTCAACAAGCTGCTGTGGTCGGAGTACCACCAGAAGCTCACCGAGCTGGCCCTCGACCTGATGGGTCCCGCCGCCACCGCCCCCTCGGGCCGGGACGCCGCCACCGGGGTCGGGCTCGACGACGTCGGGAGCCCGTTCTCGTCCCAGGCGTGGGTCACGACGTTCATGGGCGCCCGGCCGGGCACGATCTACTCCGGCAGCTCGGAGATCCAACGCAACATCGTCGGCGAGCGCGTCCTCGGCCTCCCCCGGGAGCCCCGAAACGACACCGGCCCGTGGAACGAGACGGTCCGCTCCTAGCCGCCCGACGGCCGCTGCGGCCTCAGCTCAGCGGCTTCATGAACGACCAGAGGTGGCCTTCGGGGTCGACCGCGCTGTACTCCCGGTAGCCGTAGGGCTGGTCGACCGGTTCGTAGCGGATCTCGGCTCCCTCGGCCACGGCGTGGCGGTAGTGGGCGTCGACGTCGTCGACCATGATCGCCATCGTCCCCGACGCGCCCCCCAGGTTGGCGGGCGACTTCAGGCCGAAGGGTTCCGACTCGGTGTGGAGCCAGAACTCCCCGTCGCCGGCCTCGATCTCACCGTGGACGACGGTGCCGTCGGGGTCACGGGTCAGCTGTCCGGGACCGAACCCGTAGACCCGGGTCAGGTAGTCGTGGGCCGCTTCGATGTCGGCGTACACCAGGATGGCGATCCGTCGGTCGAGCGTGGTTTCCAGCATGGTCATGTCCTCCAGGACGTCGAGCAGGACGCCGGTGGCGTCCCCGTGGGTGGTCGATTCGGTGGCGAGGGTGTCGAGCAACCGGACCAGGCGGCTCCGGAGCCGGTTCTCCGCCACGAGACGGGTCTCGATCGCCGCCAGATGATCGGCGATGACCGGCCCCAGGTCGGTGCCGGGATCGTCGATCGTGGCCCGTACCTGGTCGAGCGACAGGCCGAGCTGACGCAACGCCGAGATCCGGTAGAGCTGCTCGACGGCGGCCGGTCCGTACAACCGGTGGCCGGCACCGGTCCGGCCGGCGGGCGACAACAACCCGATCTCCTCGTAGTAGTGGAGCGTTCGCACCGTGAGGTTCGTCGCCTCGGCGATCTCGCCGATCCGTCGCTGGCCCTGCCGGTCCGATGTCGCATCCACGTCCGCGACCGTAGGACCTCACGTCACGTGAGGAGCAAGGGGGAAGTCGGGGGGCGAGGGCCGTACCGTCGGACCGTGACTGGAGAGACCGACCTCGACCGCATGCTGGCCACCCTGACCGTCACCCGACGACCGGGCCGGTTCACGATGGTGACGCTGCCGGCGACCGTGCCGCCGCCCTCGATCGGCGCCGACGGCGTGGAGGCGATCATGGTCGAGGACGAGGGCACGACCGTCGTCGCAACCGTCGAGCGAGCCGAGGCCGACGGGTGGCCGGTCGGGTTCGTCGGGGCGTGGCTCACGCTCGACGTCCACTCGTCGTTGGAGGCGGTCGGGCTGACCGCCGCAGTGGCGGGCGCCCTGGCCGCCGAGGGCATCGCCGCCAACATGGTCGCCGCCTACCACCACGATCACCTGCTGGTCCCGGTCGACGCCGCCGACCGGGCGGCCGCCATCCTGTCCAGCTCCTGGGGGAACTAGGTTCGTCGCGACGATGTCGACCATACGAGGTGGGTCACCGACGATCCGACGACTCCTCGGCCCAGGGTGGCTCCGGCTGGCGCTGGGGGCGATCGTGGTCGGGGCGGTGATCATCGCGACGCTGATCGTCTTCCGGCCCGAGTCATCGCTCGACGACGTCCGGGCTGCGATCGGCGACGACTGCCCCTCCTACGGGCTCGACCACGCCGTCTACCTCGACATCCGGCTCGGCGACGGACCCGACCCGGTCTGTGAGGCGGCGGCCCGGTCGGCGATGATCGCC
Source organism: Acidimicrobiales bacterium (assembly GCA_965262175.1). GTDB lineage: Bacteria > Actinomycetota > Acidimicrobiia > Acidimicrobiales > SZUA-35 > CADEDH01. The sequence continues at coordinate 2,652,844 of CBDHES010000002.1, forward strand.
GCCGGCGTTCCGGCCGATGAGGTCGACGACCTCCTGGTCGACGGCGCCAGCCGCCGGGTCGGCGATCTCCGGGTGTCGGCCGTCCGGCTGGAGATCCCGTTGGCGGTGACCACCGGCGACCCGGCCGACGCCGATGAGATCCTCGCCGCCATGCTGTCGATCGAGATCGCCGACTGCGAGCGGACCGTCGTGCCGACCGACCCCGAGCTCTGGCGCGACGGGATACCGACCGATCGGTTCTGGTACTCGATCTGCGACGAGCCCTACGAGGTGCGGGTCGAGTGGGACGTCGACCGCTAGGCGGCGGTGCGGGTGCCGGCGAGATCGGCCATCAACTCGACCGCCTCTTCCTGGTCGGTGACGACCGTGAAGCCGGTGATCCCCGAGTCGGCCCAGGCCGGCCACCGCTCCTCGATCCGCTTCACCGAGCCGTACAGGCCGGCCTCGTCGACGTACTCGTCGGGGATGGCGTCGATCGCCTCCTGCTTCCGTCCCGCCAGGTACAGCTCCTGCACCCGTTCCGCCACCTCCGGGTAGCCCCGCTGGACCATGTGCTGGTTGTGGAAGTTGAGGTCCTTGTGGCCCATGCCCCCGGCGTAGAGGGCGATGCCCGGCTTGACCCGGTCGATGGCCCCCTTCACGTCGTCGGTGATCAGGACCGACGCCCGACCCTGGATCTCCAGGTCGCCCCACGACTTCGGGTTCCCGGCCGCCGTCGCCCGGCGGAACCCCTCCTCGACCCACGGGCGGTAGTGCTCCATCCGGCCCGGCACGAAGTGCATCGGCAGCCAGCCGTCGCACAGCTCGGCGGTCAGCTTCACCGTCGCCTCCGACCCCGAGCCGAGCCAGATCGGCAGCGTCCGGTTGGTGTGGAGGATCGACATCAGCGGCTTACCGATCCCCATCGCCCCCGGCCCGGCGTACGGAAGCTGGTACTCCCGGCCGTCGTGGCTGACCGGGTCCTCCCGGAGGTTGATCTTGCGCATGATCTGGATGTAGTCCCGGAGGCGCCAGTAGGGCTTGCCCCATGGCTCGCCGTACCACCCCTCGACGATCTGCGGCCCCGACACGCCGAGCCCGGCGATGACCCGATCGCCGCCGGCCAGGGCGTCGACGGTCTGGGCCTGCATGGCGGCCATCGCCGGCGACCGTCCGGCCAGCTGCATGATCCCGGTCCCGAGGCGGATTCGCTCGGTGTGGGCGGCGATCCAGGCGAGCGGGGTGATGGCATCCGAGCCGTAGGCCTCGGCGGTCCACACCGAGTCGTAGCCCAGGTGCTCGGCCAGTTTGATCCGCTCGATGGGGATGCGGAGCTTGGCGCCGGAGTAGCCGATCGAGAGTCCCAGTTTCATGGGCCGAGTCTGGCGCCGATCGACGGCCGGCCGCCAGGCCGGGCGAGTCGGCGGCGGCTAGCCTCGATCCCGTGAGCGACCATCCGGTACCCCGACCAGCGGCCCCCGAACCGGCTCGTCCCGACCCCGAGGACCTGGTCACCGACGCCGACCGCCAGGTCGTGGTCCAGCACGTCCAACGGGCGGTCGTCGACGACATCGTCCCGTTCGAGCAGCTCGACGCCCGGCTGGCCCGGATCCACGCCGCGTCGACCCGGGCCGAGCTGGACGCCGCCATCGCCGACCTGCCCACCCCGCCACCGCCGGACCGGCCGGCCACCGTCGGCCACCTCGCCCCGAAGGAGTCGGTGACCCTCATCGGTGACACCACGATCGGCGGCTGGATCGACGTCGAGGGCGATCTCACCGCCGTCACCGTGCTCGGCGACAAGGTGATCGACCTGTCCTCGGCGACGTTGCCGCCCGAGGTGACCATCTCGGCCTGGACCCTCATCGGCGACACGACGGTCATCGTCCCCGACGGTGTCCGGACCGCGGTGTCGGCCATCAGCGTGATCGGTGACCGCAAGACCGTCCTCGCCCCGGCCCAGGCAGGCGCACCGACCGTCCGGATCGAGTCCCGGACGCTCATCGGCGACGTCAAGGTCTACTCGTTGTCGGAGCTCCCCACGGGCAAGCTTCGCAAGCTGTGGCGGCGCCTCCGAACCAGCGAGGCCGAGCACCGGGGTTGAGTCCGTCCGGTCCGGAGGCCCGGGCCGGGCCGCCGGGGGCGATCGCAGCCCGATGGCGCCCCGTCAGCCGCCGAGCTTGGGAACGAGCCGGCGGAGGGTGTTGGCGGTTCGGACCGTCACCGTGCCCACCAGTGACGCGATGTGGTCGGGTTCGAGCTCGGACTCGCTCATCCCCCCGATCGGCAGCCAGTGGATGACGCCATCGCCGATCACCAAGCGGTTGTCGGCCTCCGACAACCCCTCGACCGCCCGCAGGCCATCGGCCGGCGGCTCATCGAACAGCAGGATCATCTGCGGCTTGCCGGTCGACGCCGACAGCTCCGCCTCGGTGAAGGGCTCGGCATCGGCCAGGGCCGAGACCTCGGGCCCGGTCCGGACCGTCGTCGGCACGGTGTAGCCGAGGCCGTCGGTCAGGGCGGCGGCGATGCCCGCGCCGTCGACGTCGGGCCCGTCGCCCGAGGGTCGGAAGATCACGTTGCCGCTGGCGAGGAAGGTCGACACCTCGGCGAAGCCGGCCCCGGTGACGAGGTCGACCAACTCCGGTGAGGTCACCCGTCGACCACCGACGTTGATGGCCCGGAGGAACGCGACCGATCGCATCGGTCGGAGGCTACCAGCGACGACCGGTCGCCTCCGGTCCGGGTCGGCGGTCGGCCACGGCTCAGCGGGGCGCCGTCAGCCGGGCCCGGAACCACAGCTGCTCGACACCGAACGCCGCCACCACGACGGCGATCAGGCCCATGACGATCGCCCCGGTGCCCGAGAGCCAGCCGAGGGCGACGATCGCTCCGGTGGCGACCACCCAGGCGAAGTCGCTGACCGAGACCGCCACCGTGTCCCGAGCCAGGCGACGGGGACCGGCCCGGGAGATCAGGAACACGGCGGCGGCGAATCCGAGCAGGCCGGCACCGACGAGGCGGACCAGCCACGGGGTGTCGATCGCCAGGAGGTCCGCCACCGGGCCGGCGGCGAGGACGGCCACCAGACCGGAGGCGGCCGAGAAGCCGGCGTTGGCCCGCAGCACCAGCCGGAGCGGCCCGTCCCGCTCGGACCGGGCCGTGAGGTCGTCAGAGGTCGAGGCGAAGGTCGACATCGCTGTCCTTTCCGGTCGGCGACCCCGATGGCCGCCACCGCCAACACCATCACCGCTCGGCGACGGCCAGGCGACGACCCGGGAGGTAATCGCCCCGCCGCCACCCCGGCCGTAGTCTCCGGTCATGGCCGTCGCCCTCGACCTCCACGCCTTCGGCGCCGAGCTGCGACGTTGGCGGCAGCGGCGGCGGTACAGCCAACTGGAGCTGGCCGGTCGAGCGGTGGTGTCCCAGCGCCACCTGTCGTTCCTCGAGAACGGTCGGTCACGGCCCAGCCGGGAGATGGTCGAGCACCTCTCGATCGTCCTCGACGTCCCCCTCCGCGACCGGAACGCCCTGTTCACCGCAGCGGGATTCGCCACCCCGTACAGCGCCGAACCGCTCGACGGACCGGCCCTCACCAACGTTCGGTCGAGCCTCGAGACCCTCGTTCGGGCTCACCACCCGTTCCCCGCCTACGTGGTCGACCGGTGCTGGAACCTGCTCCTGGCCAACGACGCGGCGACGACGTTGACCGGCTGGTTGCTGCCCGACGGCGTCCCGCCCGAGGTGGGCGGGAACGTGATCCGGCTGCTGCTCCATCCCGCCGGATGCCGTTCGTCGGTCGTCGACTGGTCGACGGTGGCCTCGATGCTGGTGTCCCGGCTCCGTGCCGAGCTCGACCGGTCGCCGAGCGACGACGACCTCGGGGCGCTGGTCGACGAGGTCGTCGGCTACCCGGACGTGGCCGCCCCGGCCGGCCTGACCACCGGGGGTGGCCCGGTGTCGATGGTGGCCGAGATCCGACTCCGGCCGGTCACCCTGGGTGGGGCCGAGCTGCGGTTCCACACCGCCGTCTCCGCCCTGGTCGCCGCCCGCGACGTGACCCTCGACGAGCTCCGGCTGGAGACCCTGCTCCCGGCCGACGAGGCCACCGCCGCCATGCTCTGGAATCGGGTCGGGGTCGGGCGATCGGGGTCGGGCGGTGGCGGCGGTCGATGAAGGGATCGGGCCGGCGCCGCCATCTACACTCCAGCCGATGGGCGCCCCCGTCGATCGCGATCAGGTCATCGATGTGCTGCGGGCTGGCGGCGCCCGCTTCGCCCTGGTCTTCGGGAGCGAGGCCCGCGGCGACGCCCATGACGCCTCCGATCTCGACGTCGCGGCCTGGTGGCCGGCCGAGCCTCCCGAGCCGTGGGAGATCGACGTCCCCGCCGGGGTCGACCTGGTGGTGCTGAGGCCGTCGATGCCGCTCGAGCTGGCCGGTCGGATCGCCCAGGAGGGTGTCGTCCTGTTCGACGACGATCCCCCCGCCCGCGTGGAGTGGGTCGCAACCAGTCGCAAGATCTGGCTCGACGAGCGGTACCGGTTCGAGCGCTCCAACCGGGAGTTCCTGGAAGCCGCTGCTCGTGGTCGATGAGGGCCGCGTCACGCGACTCCTGCGGTCGCTGGAGGAGCGGGTGCGCCGGCTCGAATCGTCGCGCCAGGAGCATCGATCTGATCTTCGGCTCGATGCCATCAAGTACCAACTGATCACCGCCATCGAGTGCTGCGTCGACGTGGCCCATCACTTCGCGTCGTCGGAGGGCTGGGGTCCAACCGACACCAACGCCGACGCCGTCCGCCAGATGGGCCGGCGAGGCGTGGTGTCGGCCGAGCTGGCCGACTCGCTGGCCCAGGCCGTCGGCTTCCGCAACGTGCTGGTCCACCGCTATGTCGACGTCGATGATGACCTCGTCGAGCGGGTTCTGAGCCGGACCGACGAGTTCACCCAGTTCGTCACCGAGGTCAGCGCCTGGCTGATCGACTAGCGGTCACACCGGGGGAGTAGCCTGCGGTCGATGCGGCAGCGGATCCTCGTCCGGTCCGTCCAGCGGCTGCTCCCGGCGGGGGAGCGGGTGGAGGAGGCGGTCCATCTCTGGCAGCGGCATCGGTGGATGGCCGGCTACGCCGTGGTGGCGGGAGCGGCGCTGTTCGTCGTCGCCGTCGTCGCTGGGTTCGAGCAGCTCCCGGCCCGGCTCGGGCTGGCGGCCGCCGGGGCTGCGCTGGCGGTCGGCTCGACGACCCGATACTGGGTCCTCGCCCGGACCTCGCAAGGGGTCGTGCTCTGCACCAGTAGCCGGATCCGGCAGTACGCCACGGCCATCGAGGCCCGTCTCGGATCGACGGCTCACTACGAGCGGGTATCGAACACCCTCGTCGTCAGCGAGTGGGTGATCGACGGTCGCCGGTACAGCGTGGCCCGGCGAGCCGAGCAGGCGATGCAGCGCATCGCCCGCCCGGCGCGGTGACCGATCGCCGTCAGACCGTCTGCTGGGTCAGGTAGGACCGCTCGGCGAGACCGTGCCACTCCGAGATGCCGTCCCGGAACTCCCGCCACGGGCCGAGGATGGCGGCGAACCGCTCGTCGTCGGCGGCGAGGCCGTCGAGGACGTTCTCGGTCTCGGTCTTGAAGGCGTCCATCAGCTCCGGTGAGAACTCCCGGATCTCGGCGAACTCCTTGATCCGCTGGAGGTCGGCCTGGTTCAGGACGTCGTAGGTCGCCATCGTCCGCATGTTGGCGTGGGCCGCGGCGTTCTCGACCGCCGCCTGGTACTGGGGTGGGAGGTCGTTCCACAGCTCCAGGGGGATCTGCACCTCGAGGGCCGTGCCCGGCTCCCACCACCCCGGGTGGTAGTAGAACAGCGTGCTGCCGAGCTGGTCGAGGCCGAGGATGAGGTCATCGGTCGGCCCGACGAACTCGGCGGCGTCGATCGCCCCGGTCTCGATCGAGGTCAGGATCTCACCGCCGGCCACGCTGACCTGCTCGCCACCGAGGTTGGCCAGGACCTGGCCGGCGATGCCGGGGATCCGCATCTTGAGGCCCTGGAGGTCGTCGACCGTGTTGATCTCCTTGGTGAACCAGCCGCCCATCTGGCAACCGGTTCCGCCGGCGGGGAAGGCGATGACGCCGTGCTCCTCGGCGTAGAACTCGTTGAGGATCTCCAGCCCGCCCCCTTCGTAGAGCCAGGCGTTCTGCTGTCGCTGGGTCAACCCGAACGGCACGGCCGTTCCGAACTGCTGCACCGGGCTGATGCCGGTGTAGTAGTACGACGCGGTGTGTCCGACCTGCATGGCCCCGTCGCGGACGCCCTGGAGCACCTCCAGGCCGGGGACGATCTCACCCGCCGGCCGGGCGTTGATCACGAACCGCCCCTCGGTCAGTCGGCTCAGCTCGCTGGCGAAGAGCTGGGCCGCACCGAACAGGGTGACGAGGGACGTCGGCCAGCTGGTGCCCATCTCCCATTCGATCTCGGGAGCGTTGGCGGTGAGGTTGACCGACTCGCTGCCCTCCTCGTCGTCGCTGGAACACGCGGCGAGGATGGCGCTGGTGGCGGCGAACCCGGCGACGCCGACCCCGGCCTTGCCGAGGAACGACCGCCGGCTCAGCGCGGTGTCATCGGTGGTTGGGTCCTGGGGATGATCGACAGTCATACGGCCTCCTTGGTCTGCGCCTTGCTTGTCGAGAACGGGGTGGGGGATCGAGGCGCTCATGGCGCCCGATCGTTCGATGTCGCCGCCCTGGTCAGTCCGGGGTGAACAGGTCGAAGGAGAACTCGGTGATGCCGGGGAAGACGCCGAGGATGAGCAGGGCCACCCCCTGGAGCACCATGAACGGGATCGCTCCCCGGTGGATGTCGGCGGTCTTCACCTCCGGCGGGGCGACCGACTGGAGGTAGAAGAGCGAGAACCCGACCGGTGGCGAGATGAACGCCATGTTGAGGTTCACCGCCATCAGCACGGCGAACCACACCTTCTCCACGTTGGTGAACTCCAGCTCCAGCATCGCCGGCACGAAGATGGGCACGACGATGAAGGTGATCTCGAGAAACTCCAGATTGATGCCGAGGAGGAACACGGCGATCATGGCGATCACCACGAACCCGACCTTCCCCCCGCTGATGCTCGACAGCCAGTCGGCCATCTGGTCCGAGCCGCCGAGCTGGAAGAACATCAAGCTGAAGAAGCTCGAGGCGAACAGCAGCGTCATGACGAGGATCGTGATGTTGGCCGTGGAGGTGCCGGCCTCCTTGAGCGCAGTCGGCGTGAGGCGCCACCGCTGCTCGATGTGCTCGGCTCCCTCGGCGACGAGCACCCGGTCGAAGAGCCAGTTGAGCACCGACAGGATCAGGGCCCCGAACACCCCGACCGCCCCCGACTCCGACGGCGTGGCGACCCCCTGGAAGATCGAGACCAGCACCCCGAGGATCAGGACCAGCACCGGGACGATCGACACCAGCACCTCGGTGGCCAGCATCTTGCCGAAGGAGACGACGGCGAAGGAGAAGACGAAGGCGATCAGCATCGCCCACAGGGCGATCCGGGGGCTGATGATGAGCGTGACGAGGCCAACGATCACCGCCAGCGAGACGCCGATGATCAACGCCGCCCGAGGCCCGGGGTTGCCGGTGAGCTGCCGTTCCGAGGCCGGCATGACGGGGCCGAGCGCCGGCCGGAGGTACGACGCCCCGAGCACGTAGGCGATGTAGAGGCCGCTCAACATCAGGCCGGGGATCAGCGCCCCGGCGAACAGCCCGAGGATCCCGACCCCCAGCTGTTGGGCGAGGAGGATCAACACGATGCTGGGTGGCAGCATCTGGGCCAGGGTCCCCGATGCGGTGATGGCCCCGGTGGCGAGGCGGTGGTCGTAGCCGAGGCGGATCATCGCCGGAAGCGACAGCAACCCCATCACGATCACGGTCGCCGCCACGACGCCGGTCGCCGCCGCCAGCAACGTCCCCACGACGATCACGGCCGCCGCCACCCCGCCCCGCAGCGGCCCCATCAGGAGACCGAACGCGTTGAGGAGGCGTTCGGCCAGGCCCGATCGCTCGAGGATCGCTCCCATCAGCACGAACAGCGGAACGGCCAGCAGCTCCTGGTTCTCCAGCGCGCTGGCCCAGCGCAAGGGCATCCCGCCCAACGTCGAGGGGTTGAACGTATCGGTCAGGTCGCCGATGAAGGCGAAGGCCAGGCCGGTGGCGGCGAAGGAGAACGCCACGTTGTAGCCGATGAGGATCATCGCCAGGAACACGGCGAACATGATCAACGAGAGGACGACTCCCAGGTCCACCGACGCCTCCTACTCGACCCGGAGCGGGGCGTCCTGCTCGGCCCGCTCGGCCAGATCGTCCCGCCCGATGAGCACGAACCCGGTCTTGATCATCTCGGCCACGATCTGGGAGCCCCACAACACGAACCCGACGAGGATGAAGGCCTGGATCGGCCCGACCGCTAGCTGGTCGGCGTCGGACGCCTGCTCCCAGCTCCGCCACACTCGCCACCCGTCCGGCCAGTCCCCGTTGCCCCGCTGGCCGAGCGATGACTTGGCGAAGCCGACCAGGAGGCGGCCGCCCATGATGACGAACGGCAGGAAGAGGAACGTGTGGATCACGAAGTCGATGGCCGCCTTCCGCCGGGCCGGGAACTCCGCCCACCAGAAGTCGACCCGGGGGTTGACGCCCGCCTTCACGCCGTAGTTGACCCCCAGGAGGAACAGCATCCCGAAGCTCATCCACGCCAGGCTGGTCGTCTGGCCGAAGAGGATGTCCTGCTCGAACCAGTCGTTGGTGTACCGGGTGACGACGTTGAACAGCTGGACGGCGAACACGAACCACGCCAGCCGCCAGGTGAAGGCGCCGGTGAAGTCGGTGACCGCCTCGATGGCTCGGCGGATCCCGTGGAGGATCGCCGGCCGGGTCGAGATGGCGGCCACCGCCACCAACGTCAACCACAGCCACCAGGGCAGGTTCCCGATCAGGTACTCGGTCCCCACCACGGTGGCCACCACCGCCACCACGAGGAGGCCGGCCGCGACATAGCCCAAGGGGTGAACGTCGGCCAGCACGGCCGGCAGCCGGCCTCGGTCGGCCTCGCTCAGCTTGTCGTCGTCGATAGTTGCATCACCCACGTTGGTGCCCCCGTGTTCCCGACAGTGTGGCCGATGGCACACCGAAGCGCACCTGGTACGACAAACGAGCCCATCGAGCGCTGTCACACCGACCGGCTAGCGTCGTCGTCCACGGAGGAGGTGCCGCCATGGCCATCGTCGATGCATCACCGGCCGAGCACCGCCGGGGTCCCGAGTGGCGTCGGCCCGGTCGTGGCGGCTCCGAGGAGACCCAGGGCGGCGGCCAGCAGCTCGCGCTCGAGTTGGGGGTCGAGGCTGGGCCGGTGGTCGAGCTCCGTCACGACCTGGTGCCCGGCGTCGGGTTCCACCCGGCGGTGGCCGCCTGGTTCGAGAGCCGGTTCCCGGCCGGGCCGACGCCACCTCAGCGGCAGGGGTGGCCGGCCATCGCCTCCGGTCGCCACACCCTGATCGCCGCGCCCACCGGCTCGGGCAAGACCCTGGCCGGGTTCCTCATGGCGATCAACCGGCTCTACGTGGCCCACGCCGGGGGCCTGCCCTGCTCGGGAACCCGGGTGGTCTACGTCTCGCCGTTGAAGGCCCTGGCCGTCGACATCGCCGAGAACCTCGAGCGCCCTCTGGCCGAGATCGCCGCCACGGCCGAGGAGATGGGGTTCACCGCCCCGGCGTTGACGGTCGGCGTCCGCACCGGCGACACCCCGGCCGGGGAGCGGCAGTCGATGATCCGCCGTCCTCGCACGTTCGTCGTCACCACCCCCGAGTCGCTCTACCTGCTGGTCACGGCGGCCAAGAGCCGGGCCAACCTGGCGTCGGTCGAGACGCTGATCGTCGATGAGATCCACGCCATGGCCCGCGACAAGCGGGGCTCCCACCTGGCCATCACCATGGAGCGGCTGGAGCACGTGTGCCGGCGGGCCCCGGCCCGGATCGGGCTGTCGGCCACCCAGCGGCCGATCGAGACGGTGGCCCGGCTCCTCGTCGGGACCCGGGTCGACGACGAGGCCCGGATCGACTGTGCGATCGTCGACGGCGGCCACCAGCGCACCCTCGATCTGGAGCTCGAGCTCCCCGACAACGAGCTGGAGGCGGTCGCCTCCCACGCCCAGACCGATCAGGTCCTCGACCGCATCGCCGAGCTGGTGGCCGATCATCGCACCACCCTGGTCTTCGTCAACACCCGCCGGCTCGCCGAGCGGATGGCCCACCAGCTCGGGGAGCGCCTGGGCGACGACGTCGTCGCCGCCCACCACGGCAGCCTCTCCAAGGATCGGCGGCACCGGGTCGAGCGGCGGCTCCGGGCCGGTGAGCTGAAGGCGTTGGTGGCCACGGCGTCGCTGGAGCTGGGGATCGACGTCGGCCCGGTCGAGCTGGTCTGCCAGATCGGGTCCCCCCGGTCGATCGCCACCTTCCTCCAGCGGGTCGGGCGGTCGAACCACACCCGCCACGGCACCCCCAAGGGGCGCCTCTACCCCCTCACCCGAGACGAGCTCGTCGAGTGCGCCGCCCTGCTCCGGGCGGTGCGGCAGGGCCGGCTCGACACGCTCGTCCCCCCGATCGCCCCCCTCGACATCGTGGCCCAGCAGGTGGTGGCGGAGACCGGGGCCGAGGAGTGGCGGATCGACGATCTCTTCGCTCTCGTCCGCCGGGCCCACCCCTTCGCCGCCCTCGATCGGGCGGCGTTCGACGACATCGTCGACCTCGTCTGCGACGGGATCCTCACCGGCCGCGGTCGGCGGGCCGCCTGGGTTCACCGAGACGCCGTCAACGGTGAGCTCCGAGGTCGGCGCGGCGCCCGCCACGTCGCCCTCACCTCGGGTGGCGCGATCCCCGAGATCTACGACATGCGGGTCGTAGCCGAGCCCGACGACACGTTCATCGGCACCGTCAACGAGGACTGGGCGATGGAGTCGATGGCCGGCGACATCTTCCTCCTCGGCACCCACTCGTGGCGGATCCGGCAGGTGACCGGCGGTGAGGTCCGGGTGGTCGACGCCGGCGATCAGCCCCCGACCGTCCCGTTCTGGACCGGCGAGGCCCCGGCCCGGACGGCCGAGCTGTCCGAGGAGGTGTCGCAGCTGCGCTCCCTGGTAGACGGCTACCTGGCCGATGACGATCCGGCCGGGGCCACCGCCCGGCTGGTCGCCGACGTCGGCCTCGATCACGACGCGGCGGCGCTGATCGTCGCCTACCTGGCCACCGGGCGGGCGGTGCTGGGGGTGATGCCCACCGCCGACGACCTCGTGATGGAGCGGTTCTTCGATGACGCCGACGGGATGCAGCTCGTGATCCACTCGCCCCTCGGCGGCCGGATCAACCGGGCGATGGGGTACGCCCTGCGGAAGAAGTTCTGCGTCGGGTTCAACTTCGAGCTCCAGGCGGCGGCCAGCGACGACGCCGTCGTGATCTCCCTCGGTCCCCACCACTCGTTTCCCCTCGCCGACGTGTGGCGATTCCTGCGGCCGGAGACGATCCGGGAGACCCTGACCCAGGCGGTGCTCGACCAGCCGGCGTTCCAGTCCCGTTGGCGTTGGAACCTGAATCGGGCGCTGGTCGTGCTCCGGATGCGAAACGGGCGCCGCAACCCGCCGCCGATCCAGCGGATGGAGAGCGACGATCTGCTCGCCGCCGTGTTCCCCGACGCCGCCGCCTGCCAGGAGAACGTGGCCGGTCCGGCCACCATCCCGGACCACCCCCTCGTCCGCCAGACCATCCACGACACCCTCACCGAGGGGATGGACGTCGACGGGCTGATCGAGCTGTGGCGGGCCCTCGAGGACGGCACGGTACGAACCCATTGCGTCGACACGACCGAACCGTCCCTCCTGGCTCACGAGATCCTGACCGCCCGGCCCTACGCGTTCCTCGACGACGGCGAGCTGCCGGAGCGGCGCACCCATGCGGTTGCCCTGCGGCGCGGCCTCCCGGTCGAGGTGGGAGAGCTCGGCGCCCTCGACGACTCGGCGGTGGACGAGGTCCGGGCCGAGCTGGCCCCCGATCCCCGCACCGCCGATGAGCTCCACGATCTCCTGATCGATACGGTCCTCCTCGCCGCCCGCCCGGCCTGGGAGCCGCTGTACACCGACCTGGCGGCCCGCGGCCGAGCCCGCTCGGTCACCGATGGCCGGGGGTGCCGGTGGTACGCCACCGAGTCGGCCGAGTCGGTCGAGGTGGTGCTCAGCGGCCGAGCGTCGGCCGACGCGTTCCCCGAACAGGTGGCGGCCACCCTGCTCCGAGGCCACCTCGAGCTGTGCTCGCCGGTCACGGTCAGCGAGCTGGTCGACCTCACCGGCCTCGATCCGACGGTGCTGGCGGTCGGCTTGGCGACGCTCGAATCGGAGGGCAGCGCCATCCAGGGCCGTTTCACCGCTGCCGCCCGGGCCGCCGAGGTCGTCGCCGGCACCGACGGCGGCACCGACGGCGGCGGCGCCGATCGGGGGATCGAGTGGTGCTCCCGGCGGCTCCTGGCCCGGATGCACGCCAGGTCCCGGCAACGGCGCCGCCGGTCGGTCGAGCCGGTCTCACCCGAGCAGTTCGTGCGGTTCCTGGCCCGGTGGCAGCACGTGGCCCCGGGGGCTCAGCTCGGCTCGCCGGCCGGTCTCGTCCGGGTCCTCGAGCAGCTCCAGGGATGGGAGGCGGCCGTCGCGTCATGGGAGGCCGAGCTGATCCGGCCTCGGGTCGCCGGGTATCAGCCGGGGTGGATCGATCGGCTCTGCCACAACGGCGAGGTCCAGTGGCTCCGGCTTTCGCCCCGGATGATGGACGATCCCGATCGCCGAGGGGGCGGGCCGAGCAAAGCCACCCCGGTCTCCATCGTGTTCCGGGCCGACCTGGGATGGTTGCTCCCGGCCGTGCGGGGCGACGAGCTCCCACCCCGACCTCAGACCGGTCCGGTCGCCGAGATCACCGAACTGCTCGATCGCCGCGGCGCCCGGTTCCTGACCGAGATCGCCACCGAGACCGGACGCCTCCCGACCGACATCGAATCCGCCTTGTGGGACGGCGTCGCCCGGGGCCTCTTCACCGCCGATGGCTTCGAGGCGATCCGGACCCTCACCGCTCCCGGCCGGGCCCGGGCCGACCGCCCGCCCCGGGCCCTGTCCCGACTCAGGCGCACCGGGGTTCGGGCCGCCGAGGGGGCCGGACGGTGGTCGCTGGTCCCCGCCGCAACGCCCGAAGGGGCCGCCGATCGCGACGAGGTGGTCGAAGCGGCCGCCGACCAACTCCTCCAACGGTGGGGGGTGATCTTCTATGACCTGGCGGCCCACGAGAGCCTCGGGGTCCGATGGCGCGAGCTCCAGTGGGCGCTCCGGCGCCTGGAGGACCGGGGGCTCGTCCGGGGCGGCCGGTTCGTCAAGGGGTTCAGCGGCGAGCAGTTCGCCCTCCCCGAGGCGGTCGATGGGCTCAAGGCCATCCGCCGAGCCCCGCCGACGGGCCGGACGGTCCGGGTCTGTGGGTCCGACCCCCTCAACCTGACCGGCGTCGTGCTTCCCGGCCCCCGGGTCCCGGCCCGCCGGACCGAACAGGTCGAGATCCCGGTCTAGGCATCCCACGGGCTGCGTCGGCTGGAATTCGCTCCACGGGCGCTGGCCTGGTTCCTAGACTCCGGCCGTGGTCGAGATACGCAGCATCACCGCCGACGAGATCGTCGCCTTCCGGACCGCGATCAGCGCCGGGTTCGGGGCCGATGAACCGGCCCGCCAGGGCGGGGTCGAGGGGTTCCTGGCCAACAACGAGTTGGGCAACACGATCGCCGCCTTCGACCGGGGCCACATCGTCGCCACGTTCGGCTCCTACAACCTGCAGATGACCGTGCCCGGGCCGGCGACGGTTCCGATGGCCGGCACGACGGTGGTGACCGTCCATCCGACCCACCGCCGACGGGGACTGTTGACCGAGATGATGGGTCGCCACCTCCGACAGGCGATCGACCAGGGCAAGGTCATGGCCGGTCTGTGGGCGTCGGAGGAACAGATCTACGGCCGCTTCGGGTACGGCCTGGCCGTCGAATGCCTCGACCTCCGCATCCCCAACACCGTCGGCCTCCCGCCCGGTCCGGCCGACGTGACGATCCGACCGGCCACCACCGACGAGGCCCGGACCGCGCTCCCGCCCATCTACGGTCGGTTCCAGGCCCGGACACCCGGCTCCTTCCTCCGGTGGGACGGATGGTGGGATGAGCGGCACTTCCACGACGCTCCCCACCGGCGGCCGAGCGGCGCGACCGCTCGACGGCACGTCGTGGCCGAGCGGGACGGCGACGACGTCGGCTACGCCGTCTACCGCCAGGTCGACCGGGACCCCGCCGACGCATCCGGGGGTTCGGTGATGGTCGTCGAGTTGATCGCCGACGACGACGACGTCCGCCGGGCCCTGTGGTACTTCCTGACCAACGTCGATCTGTTCCCCAACGCCACGTGGTGGAACGCACCGGTCGACGATCCGGTCGTGATCGAAGCCGACAAGCACCGGGCGATCACGGCGTCCCGGGGTGACACGCTGTGGGCCCGTCCCCTCGACGTGTCGGCCACCATCGAGGGCCGCCGCTATGAGCGGGACGGCGTGCTGACGATCGGGGTCACCGACCCGTTCCTCGACCGCCGGCTCGTCGTCACCGTCGAGGTGGCCGACGGTGAGGCGCACTGCACCGAGCGCCCCGCCGGTGTCGGGGGTGGGCCCGAACCGACCGTCCACCTCGACATCGCCGACCTCGGCGCGTTGTCGTTCGGGGGGCGGTCGGCCCGCCAACTGGCCCGGGCCCGCCGCATCGAGGGGGACCCCCGATCGATCGTCCTGCTCGACGACCTGTTCCGCACCGGCGCCGCCCCGTTCTGCTCCGAGGTGTTCTGAGTCCAGCCGCCGACTTGGTCGTTCGACGATGCGTTAGGTTCCCCGTCATGTCTTCATCGACCGACGAGAAGCCGACCCCGACCCTCCACGAGTGGGCTGGCGGCACCGACGCGATCCGGCGCCTGATCGACGCCTTCTACGATCGGGTCGAGGGGTTGGAGCTGTTCGCCAACCTGTTCCCCGGCGGCGTGACCGAAGAGCACCGGGCCAACGTCACCGCCTGGTGGGCCGAGGTCTTCGGCGGGCCGACCCGCTACACCGATGAGCTCGGTGGCTACGAGAACATGCTCGCCCACCACCGGAACCTCGGCATCACCGCCGAGCAACGGGCGGCATTCGTGTCGACGATGAGCGTCGCCGCCGATGACGCCGGCCTCCCCGACGACCCGGAGTTCCGCTCGGCCCTGCTCGCCTACCTCGAATGGGGTACCCGCCTGGCGTTCGAGAATGCCCAGCCCGGAGCGACCCCGGTCGAACGTGCCCCGGTTCCCCGGTGGGGGTGGGGGGTCGCACCGCCCTATCAGCCCTGACGTCCGTCCGCGCCGGCCGGCCTCGCCACCCGTCGGCGGTCGACGAGGTCTGGTCGGGTCGCACCGCGGCATCGGTACCCGCTCGTCATCGTCGCAGCGGGCGCCGTCATCGACCGGCCACCGCGTCGGTGGCAACGTTCGGCCGAGCCGACGGTGGCCGGAACCGCTCCGGCACCCCGCTCGGTCCGTCGGCCAGTGGCGTGGGATGGCCGAAGAACCCGTCGACCCGGACGATCAGACCGGACCCGGGGGAGACCGTCACGATGTCGAGCCCTTCGAGCAGGACGCGGTGACCCCGGATCATGTCCCACCGGTAGCGGTACCGGTCGTGGTGGTGGTCGATCTCGGAGACGATGGCGAACCGGTACGCCGGCTTCGAGGTCCGCAGCCGGCGGATGGCCGCCTCCAGGTCGGCGATGCCGGTGAAGGAGTCGCGGGGGTCGTTCCACACCACGCCAGGCTCGACGGCCGCTGCCAGGTGGCCGGCCACCGCGTCGAGGTCCGCCTCGTTCCACGCCGTCCAGTAGGCGACCAGCGGTGCCGGCATCGGTACGTCCCAGTCCGCCCGTCGAAATCGCATACCGGTTCGACCACGCCGACCCCGGCGTTGGTTACCCCGCAGGAGGCGGCCCGGTCGGTGTCCGGCGTTGGGCCATGCTGACCGCGGTCGTGAGGGCCATGGCCCCGGCGATGACCAGCCAACCCCGGTGGTGGGCGGCGACCAGGGCGCCCGGTGTGGCTGGCGACCCGATGACCGACACCAGAAGGGCGACCCCGAGGACCGAACCCACCTGGCGGAACGTGTTGTTGACCGCCCCACCGACCGAGAGCCGCTGGGGCGGGAGGTCGGCCACCGCCGCCGCCGAGTTGACCGGGATGAACAAGGCGATCCCCACCGCCACCAGCTCGCCCAGACCGACGAAGAGCCACGGTTGGCGTTCCTCGCCGAACACGACGGTGAAGGCCACCATCAGCGAGGCGACGATGACCGGCCCCACGACCACGAAGGGCCGGAACCCGTGGCGGGCGGCCAGGCGGCCGGCCACCGGGGCCAGGGCGGCCACCGTCAACGGGGCGAGGGCGCTGAGCAACCCGGCGGTCAACACGTCGTAACCCCAGGCCTGGCGGAGGAACAGCACGTTGTTGAGTCCCAGGGCGGCGAAGCCGGCGAAGAAGGCGACCCCGGAGAAGTTGGCGACCGTGAACGCTCGGCTCTCGAACAGCGACAGGTCGAGGATCGGCTCGGGATGGACCCGCTGACGGGCCACGAACAGCCCGGCAACGACCAGACCGGCCCCGATCGAACCGACCGTCCGTACGTCGCCCCAGCCCCAGACCTCGGATCGGGACAGGCCGAGCGCCAGGGCGGCCAACGCCCCGGTGATCAGAACGGCCCCGGCCAGATCGGGCCGGCGGGTCAGCGGCGTCCGCGCCGACTCCGCCAGGACCCGGCCGCTGATCACCAATAGACCCAGGCACAGCGGCAGGTTGATCCAGAACGCCGCCCGCCAGTCCGACAGCGAGATGGCCAACGCCCCGATGCTCGGCCCGCTCGCCACCCCGAGGGCCCCGATCCCGCCCCACAAGGCGACGATCTGGGTCCGACGCTCGACCGGGAACGCGGCCACGAGCAGCCCGAGGGTTGCCGGGGTCAGCACGGCCCCGCCGACCCCCTGCACCGCTCGTCCGGCCACCAGCACCCCGAGCCCGGGAGCGACGGCGGCGATGAGCGACCCCAGGGCGAACAGGGCGATCCCGACCCGGAACAGCCGACGCCGTCCCAACGAGTCGGCGGTCTTGCCCGCCACGACCAGCAGCGACCCGTAGAGGATGTTGTAGACGGTGATGATCCACGAGGCGTCGGCCCGGCTGATGCCGAAGTCGGTGACGATGTCGGGGAAGGCCACGTTGACGATCGAGAGGTCGAGCGTCGTCAGGTAGAAGCCGAGAGCGCAGGCGGCGAACGTGGCCCACGGGTTCGGTCCGGATGTCGGTTCGGAGGTCGGCGTGGTCGAGGTGGCCGGTTCGGCAGGTGTGGCCGGTGCGGCCGGGGTGTCCGGCGAGGCCGGTCGGGTCGGGGAGCGGTCCATCGCCGACCACTTGAACACAGTATTTTCCAAGTGTCAACGTTGGTAATCCTGTGGGTGGGTGCTCGCCCGCTACGATGACGCCATGGCCCGACGGTCGTACCGACAGCACTGCGGCCTGGCGGCGGCGCTCGATGTCGTCGCCCAGCGGTGGGCGCTCCTGGTCGTGCGCGACCTCGCGCCGGGGCCCCGCCGGTTCACCGACCTGTTCGCCGGGCTCCCGGGCATCTCGACCGACATGCTGGCCGACCGCCTCCGGGAGCTCGAGGAGGCGGGCGCGGTGGAGCGGACCGAGGTCCGGTCGCCGGCGCCGGCCGTGCTGTACCGGCTGACCGCCCGAGGCCGCCAGCTCGGCACCATCGCCGCCGAACTGGCCGAGTGGGGCCGGCCCCTCCTCCCACCGCCCGGGGACAGCCCCTACCGCCGCAACGCCCGATGGGCCCTCCAGACGATGGCGGCCCAGGTCGGCCGCCGCCCCACCGAGGACGACCGCCCCGCCGAGGAGGATCGCCCCACCGAGGAGGACCGCCCCACGGATGGCGATCGCCCCACCGACGGCGACCGGGACGATCGGCGTTCACCGTCGGGCTCGATCGAGATCGTCGTCGACGGGGAGGAGCTGCAGTTCCGGTTCGTCGACGGTCGGGCCGAGGTGCGCTACGGGCCGGGCCCGGGGCGGCCCGACGCCGTCCTCCGTACCTCGACCGACGGCTTCTTCGCCCTCCGCTCCGACCCGGACCGCCTCTCCGCCGACCTGCCCGACGGAGTCGTCGTCGACGGCGACCTCGATCTCCTGGCCCGGCTGGTCACGCTTCCGACCGGCCCGGCCGACGGCGAGGGGTGCGGCTAGGTTGCGGGCATGGTCGATGCCAAGTCCGAGCTGATCGCCGCCCTGGCCGCGTTGAACGAGGCGGTGCTGGCGAAGGTCGACGGGCTGGGGGAGTACGACCTGCGACGGCCGCTCACCCCCACCGGCTCGAACGCCCTCGGGATCGTGAAACATCTGGCCAGCGTCCAGGCCGGCTACTTCGGCGACGTGTTCGGTCGACCATGGCCCGATCCCATGCCGTGGCGGGGCCCCGGGGCGGCCCCCAACGACGACCTGTACGCCACGGCGACCGAGTCCAGTGCCTGGGTCCGGGACCTCTACCGGCGATCGTGGGACCACGCCACCGAGACCTTCGCCGTCACCGCCCTCGACGACACCGGCACGGTGTTCTGGTGGCCCCCGGAGCGCCGCCACCCGACCCTGCGCACCGTCCTGATCCACATGACCGTCGAGACCGCCCGCCACGCCGGCCACCTCGACCTGCTCCGGGAGTTGCTCGACGGCCAGGCTGGACGCTTCGCCGACGACCCGAGCCTCCCCGGCGACGACGAGTTCGACTGGCCGGCCTACGTCGCCACGGTCGACGCTGCAGCTCGGGCGGCGGCCGAGGGCGGCCCCGGCGCCTGAGGTGTCCCCGGACGACGCTCCGGCCGGTCGGTGGCCGCCGTTGCATCGGTGGGACGTCGACCCCGCCGAGGCCCGCCGGTTGCAGCGCTCGCTGGCCGGGGCGGTCGACCTGGCCGGGTCGGCCGACGGGGCCTGCACGGTGGCCGGCCTCGACGTCGCCTACGAGCCCCGGTCGGACCGGCTGGTGGCGGCGGCCGTGGTCCTCGACGTCGACACCCTGGACGTGGTCGACGAGGCGACGGTGGCCGGTCGGGCTCGGGCCGGCTACGAAGCGGGGCTGTTCGCCTTCCGGGAGCTGCCTCCCCTGCTCGACGCCCTGGCGGCCCTGCGAACCCAGCCCGACCTCGTGGTGTGCGACGGCCACGGCTACGCCCACCCGGTCCGGTTCGGGCTGGCGTGCCACGCCGGGCTGTGGACCGGCATCCCGACCATCGGGTGCGCCAAGACGTCGCTGGTCGGCACCCACCGACCGGTCGGTCCGGCCCGAGGAGACCACGCACCGATCGTCGACGGCGACGACGTGGTCGGGGTCGCCCTCCGGACACGGGCCGACGTCAAGCCGGTCTTCGTCTCGCCGGGCCATCGGATCGGCATCGACGCCGCCGCCCGCTGGGTCCAGCGCTTGGCACCCCGCTATCGCCTCCCCGAGCCGATCCGGGCCGCCGACCACCGGGCCCGTCGGGCCCTCGCCGAGCGTTCCTAGGGGCCGCCCCGGTCGGTGGCCGGAAGTCGGAGGGACACCGCGGCGCCACCGAGGGGACTGTCGTCGATGTCGACCTCGCCGCCATGGGCCGCCGCCACCTCGGCCACGATGGCCAGGCCGAGACCGGCGCCGCCGTGCTCGGCCGAGCGGGCCGGGTCGAGCCGAACGAACCGCTCGAAGGCGATCGCTCGTTCGGGCGCCGGGATCCCGGGCCCATCGTCGTGGACGGAGACGACCACCTCGGTCCCCGACGTCGCGGTGGTCACCCGGACCTGGCCGGCCGCATGGCGGGCGGCATTGTCGACCAGGTTGCGGATCGCCCGTCGAAGCAGGGCCTCGTCGCCGACGACCCGGGCCGTCTCGACGGCGGTGACGTCGAGGTCCCGATCGCCGGTCGCCGATCGATGGACCTCATCGAGCACGAGGTCGTCGACGTCGACCGTGCTCGGCCGGATCCCGAGGCCCCCCTCGTCCGACCGGGCAAGCAGGAGGAGATCGTCGACCAGGCGCTCCAAGCGGGCCTCGGCGGCGAGGATCTCGGTCGTCAGCGCATCGATCGAGGTCCGATCGGGATGGGCTCGGGCCACCTCGGCGTGTTGCCGGATGGCCGACAGCGGGGATCGCAGCTCGTGCGAGGCGTCGGAGACGAAGCGCCGTTGCTGCCGTTGGGCGGCGTCGAGGCGGTCGAGCATCCGGTTCATCGTCGCCGCCAGCTCCTCGATCTCATCGTCGGTCACCGGGACGGGCACCCGGCGGGCCAGGTCGGTCGCTCCCAGCGACGCCACCTCCCGCCGGATCGCCTCGACGGGGGCCAGCGCCGAGCCGACCACCCGCCAGGTGATCAGGGCCGCCGCGGCGAGGACCAGGGGAAGCCCGATGGCCAGCGCCGTCGCCGCCGGGCCCACCGACTCCACCAGGGGATCGAGCTCTCGGCCGACGACCACGGTCCGCCCCATCGGCGCGGTGGCTCCGACCACCACCCACTCGTCGTCGGAGTCACCGATCGGAATCGTCACGCCGACCCCGGCCGCCGACACCAACGGGCCGACGTCACGGGCGTTGGCGCTCGCCGCCACGACCCGATCGCCGTCGAGGATCTGGGTGAACCGGTCGGTGCCTTCCTCCAACTGGAGCTGGTCGACGGCCGCTCCCCGGTCGAGGACGGCCACGATGTCCCGGGCCCGGGTCGAGGTCGGGTTCCGGACCGACTCGACGTAGCTCCACCGGATGACCCCGAGCAGCACCACCGAGCAGCCGACGAGGATGAGGCCGAGAACGGTCACCGCGCCGAGCGTGGCCCGGGCCCGCACCGAGGTGGCCCGGCGCCGGTTGGCCGGCCGGTCGGGGTCGGGGTGTTGCCGGGCGAGGGCCGCCACCGTCACCGACCGGCCGGGTCGAACCGGTAGCCGGCTCCCCGCACGGTCTCGATCGAACGGCGGCCGTAGGGCCGGTCGAGCTTGGCCCGAAGCCGGCCGACGTAGACCTCGACGATGTTGGGGTCGCCGTCGAAGGCGTCGTCCCACACGTGGTCGAGGATGTCCCGTTTGGTCACCGCCTCCCCCTTCCGACGGAGCAGGTACTCGACGAGCGAGAGTTCCCGTCCGGTCAGGTCGAGCTCGTCGTCACCCCGCCACAGTCGCCGGGCCGCCGGATCGAAGCGCACGTCGCCGGCGACCAGCACCGTCGGGCGCTCGGGCCGCCCACGGCGGATCAGGGCCCGGAGCCGGGCCAGCAGCACCACCGACGCGAACGGCTTGGTGAGGTAGTCGTCGGCCCCGGCGTCCAGCGCCTCGGCCTCGTCCAACTCGCCGTCCTTGGCGGTCAGCATCAGGATCGGCGTCCAGACGCCGTCGTCCCGCAGGGTCGAGCAGACCCGGAAGCCGTTCATGCCCGGCAACATGATGTCGAGCACGATGGCGTCGTACGGGTGCTCCCGAGCCATCCACAGCCCGTCGTGGCCGTTGGCGGCGAGGTCGGCGGCGAACCCCTCGGCCTCCAGCCCGCTCTTCAAGCCGGAAGCCAGCTGCTGGTCGTCTTCGACGACGAGGACTCGCACCGCCTCAGTATGCGGTGCGAGTCCTGAACCTGTCCTGAACGCCGGGCCGAGGGCCCGACCGGTCGGGTCAGCTGTGGTCGTCGTCGGGGCCGTCGGCCTCGGTGCCGAGCACCGTGAAGTCGCGGTCCAGGTGGACGTCGACCTGGTTGCCGTCGTCGAGGGTGACCTCGACCTCGTAGTAGCCCTCCTCGTCGCCGACCTCGGTCGCGGTGACCGACCCGCCGCCGGTGTGGGCGAGGGCGGCCGACGAGGCCTGGTCGAGGGCGTCGCCGGTGATCGGGACCTCGGTGTCGCCTCCGGTTCCGGCGGCCACGGCCCCGGCGCTGAGGACGCCGATGGCGACGACGGTGGCCGTCCCCGCCACGAGTTGGGTGATCGTTCGGTTCATGGGTTTCTCCTTTGGTTGATCGGT
Source organism: Acidimicrobiales bacterium (assembly GCA_965262175.1). Classification (GTDB taxonomy): domain Bacteria; phylum Actinomycetota; class Acidimicrobiia; order Acidimicrobiales; family SZUA-35; genus CADEDH01. The sequence continues at coordinate 2,674,996 of CBDHES010000002.1, forward strand.
CGGTTGTCGACCGTTGGTTGGGGATGGGGAGATCGCACGGGCCGACGGCGCGGGCCGCCCGGGGGTCGTACTCAGGCGGTCCGGAAGAAGCCGACCGAGATCGTCTGGTTGCCGCTCGGCTCGATGGCCAACACCTCGAGCTCATAGACGGTGTCGCCGGCCAGGAACTCCTCGGGGACCGGCAGCTCGGTGACGTCGGGGCCGACGTGGACGTCGTAGACCGGGCGGGCCCAGCCGTTGGGATCGTCGGCCTCCTCGTCGGTGACGATCACCTGGTAGCCGGTGATCTCCACCGGCTCCCCCTCGATCGTCTCGGTGACCGGCTCCCACTGGATCACCAGCCCGCCCGGCTCCACCACCGGCGGGGGATCGCCGTCGAGATCGGGGACCAGGGGCGGGCTGGTGATCGTCGGCTCGGCCGGGATGGCATGGGTGAACGTGGCCTGACCGATCCGGTCGGTGCCATCGACGCCGGTCCCCGCCACCGTGTAGGTCCCCTCGGCGAAGTCGGTGGTCAGCTGCTCGATCGGATACTCGTCGTTCGGCGGCTCGTTCGACTCCCAGAAGAACTCGGACGCCCCGAGGTCTCCCAGCCGGTCTGCCGGGCCGATCGTCCAGAGGCGGGTCCCGTCGGGACCGGTGACGCACATCGAGCGCCACGGGTCCCCGCCGATGAACCCGTGGATGCCCGTGTCGGCGTCGGTGGCGTTGTGCTCGATGTAGATCTTGGCCACATCCCACGCCTCGCCGGTGGTGGGGCAGGTGGCCCCATCCTCCCCGGCGGTCGCCTCGGCTGCCGGCTCGGCCGACTCCGAGGTCGCCGAGGACGCTCCGCAGGCGGCGACCACGGCCGCCCACCCGACCATCATTGCTGTCATCCGTCGTTCGCTCATGGGTCGATCGTGATCCGACGGACCTGACAGGTCGCTGAACGCCCTCCGGCGGACGCGGTGGTGGTGTCGTCGCTAGCCTCAGCGAGGTGGGCGACGCTCGGCGATCGATGCGCACCGACCGGGTCGGGCTCCTGATCGACCAGCTCCGCGATGGGGTCGAGCTGAGCCGGTCGCGGATCGATGGGCTGACCGACGACGAGTGCGCCTGGGAGCCGCGGACCGGCATGTGGTCGGTGCGTCGGCGCGACGAGGCTTCGCCGGAGGCCCGCTCACCACGATCGCCTGGCGGGCCGGTCACCTCACGTCGGCGTTCCGGGAGCCTACGTGCTCGACCACGAGCGGATCGATCGCCTCGACACGTTGACCGATGACCAGCTCGACGAGCCGGGATTCGGTCGGTATCCGCTGGGCATCGACCCCCAGATCCCGTTCATCGGCATCGTCCGGTGGATGAATCGGGAGACGATCCACCACCTCGCAGAGATCGCCCTCCTCCGCGACCTCTACCGCGACCGCTGACCCGAGGCGTCGAGCCCCTCGATCGGGGAAATGGTCGGGTCTCCGGACCCGGATGGAAGGACACGGACAGCACTAGGGTTAGCCGCCTTGGAACGGCGCCGGGACGGTCTCAGTTCCCGCCGTTTTCCACGTCGACAACGAACGGAAACCACACCATGACCATCCTGACCAAGCCCCGAAGACTAGCCATCGCCGTGCTGGCGGTCGTCAGCCTTCTCGCCGCCTCGTGCGGCTCCGATTCCGACACCGACGACGGCGCCGCCTCCGAATCGGAGACCGCGTCGTCGTTCGACGGCACCCTGGTGATCGGGGCGATCCCCGACCAGGACCCCGACCTGCTGGCCCGCAACTACGACCTCCTGGCCGGCTACCTCGCCGACTCCCTCGGCATCGAGGTCGTCTATGAGCCGGTCACCGAGTACGAGGCGGCCGTCACCGCCTTCCGGGTCGGCGATCTCGACTTCGTCTGGTTCGGCGGGCTGACCGGCGTCCAGGCCCGCCTCCAGGTCGACGGGGCCGAGGCGATCGCCCAGCGGGACATCGACGCCGAGTTCACCACCGTCTTCATCGCCGGGACCGACACCGGCATCGAGCCGATCGACACCGTCGACGGCCTCTCGGTCGTCGCCGGGCGCACCGTCACCTTCGGCTCCGATTCGAGCACGTCGGGCCGGCTCATGCCCCAGGCCTTCCTCGATCGAGCCGGCGTCAGCCTCGACGACCTGGCCGGCGAGCCGGGCTTCAGCGGCAGCCACGACGCCACGATCGAGCTGGTCGAGGCCGGTACCTTCGAGGTCGGGGCGCTCAACAGCCAGGTCTGGCGTGACCGCCTCGAAGCGGGCGAGGTCGACACCGACCGGGTCCAGCTGATCTTCGAGACCCCCACCTACTTCGACTACCACTGGGTCGCCCGTCCCGAGTTGGGCGACGAGCTCAAGGCCCAGCTGCTGGCGGCCCTGGCCGCACTCGACCCGGCCGACCCCGATCAGGCGACCATCCTCGAGTTCTTCGGTGCCGACACCTTCATCGCCACCGACGACGCCAACTACGCCGACATCGAATCGGTCGGCCGCGAGGTGGGCCTCATCGAGGAGTGAGCCACCCGGTGCTCACCTTCGATCGCGCCACGGTCCGCTACCGGCGGGGCGACCCGGTGGCGGTCGACGCCATCGACCTGGCGGTCGAGCCCGGTCAGGTCGTCGCCCTCATCGGTCCATCGGGGGCCGGGAAATCGACCCTGCTCCGATTGGCGGCCGGTCTCGTCCTCCCCACCGAGGGCGAGGTCGCGGCGCTCGGCGTCCCGTCGTCGGCCCTGGTGCGGCGGTCCCACCGCCGGACCAGGGCCCGGATCGGGACCATCCATCAGGACTTCGCCCTGATCGGGTCGCTCCCGGTGGCTCACAACGTGGCGGTGGGACGCATGGGCCGGTGGGGCTGGGGTGCCACCATCCGCACCCTCGTCCGGCCCGGCGATCTCGACGGGATCGCCGCCGTCCTCGACCGGGTGGGCATCGGCGAGAAGCTGTGGGACCGGGCCGACGGGCTGTCTGGCGGCCAGCAACAGCGGACGGCGATCGCCCGGGTCCTCTACCAGCGGCCCGATCTCATCCTGGCCGACGAGCCGTGCAGCGCCCTCGACCCGGCCCGGGCCGACGCCGTGCTGGCCACCCTCGTCGAGATGGTCGCGTCGTCGGGGGCATCGTCGTCCCCGTCGTCCTCGGGCGCGGGATCGGCGTCGGGTGATCGGGGAGGGGGCCGGGCGATGGTGGCCAGCCTCCACGATGCCGACCTGGCGATCCGTCACTGCCATCGGATCGTGGGCGTTCGCCACGGCACGATCTCGTTCGATCTGCCCCCCGACCGGGTCGACGCCGACCGCCTCGCCGAGCTCTACGCCCTCGACGACGCCGGCGGACCACCCGGCCATCGAGGTCCCTGAGGCGATGGCGACCTTCGTCGCCCGTCGGCCGGGTCGGCACCGGGGAGCCCTGTGGGCGGCCGGCGCGACGGCCGTGGTCGTGGCCTCGGCCGCCCGGGCCGGGCTCGAACCCGGTGCGGTCGTCAACCCTCGCGGGTGGCCGCAGGTCGCCCGGTTCTTCGGCGCCATGCTCTCCCCCCGAGCCGACCGGGAGTTCCTCGGGCTCGTCGTCGCCGAGGCCGGCGTCACCGTTGCGTACGCCCTGCTGGGCACGGCGTTGGCGTTGGCGATCGGGTCGGTCGGGGGCGTGCTGCTGACCGAGCGGCTGTGGCGCCCGGTGGCCGGTCGGTCGCCGCTCGGACGGGCCACCTGGGCCGTGCTGCGGTTCGCCTTCGCCGTGCCCCGCTCGATCCACGAGGTCGTCTTCGGTCTCCTCCTCATCAACGTCCTCGGCCTCGACCCGATGGTGGCCATCCTCGCCATCGGGATCCCGGGTGGGGCGGTGACGGCCAAGGTCTTCGCCGAACTGCTCGACGAGGTTCCCCTCGACGCCGAGCTGGCCCTGCGGGCCTCGGGGGCCCCGGCCCTCGCCGCGGTGATCGTGGCCGCGGTTCCCGGCGCCCTGAACGACCTCCTCTCCTACGCCTTCTACCGCCTCGAGTGCTCGTTGCGCAGCGCCGCGGTGCTGGGCATCGTCGGTGCCGGGGGGCTGGGGTTCCAGTTGGCGCTGTCGTTCATCTCGCTGCGCTACGACGAGATGTGGACCTTCCTGTGGGCCCTCGTGGCGATCTCGGGCGTGGCCGATGCGTGGTCGTCGGCCATACGCCGCCGTCGGAACTCGGCGGCGGTCGAGATGCACCTGACGACCGAGGGGTCGGCGCCCGGCACCGACCCCCGTCGGCGGGACCCGTTCATCCGGGGGAGTGCCATCGTCTGCGCCCTGGCGGTGCCCGTCGCCGCCTGGTGGTTGGCCCTCGATCCGACGACGCTGTGGTCGGATCGGTCCCAGCGCCTGGCCGCCGAGCTGGTGGCCGATGCGCTGCCCCCCGACCCGGGGCCCGGCGGTTGGCTCGACCTGGCGGTCGACACCGTCGACACGGTGGCCCTGGCGGTCCTGGCCATCGCCGGCGCCGTGCTCCTCGCGGCGGTGCCGTCCCTCGTCGCGGCCCGGCCCCGCCCGGTTCCGGCCGTCGGGCCGACGCCGGGGTCGATCGTCCGGGCCGGCGTGGGCATCGCCACCCGGGCCGTGTTGCTGGTGGCCCGATCGATCCCCGCCCCGGTCGGTGCCTTCATCGCCGTCTTCGTGTTCTTCCCCGGCCTGTGGCCCGGGGCGGTGGCGCTGGCCATCTCGAACGCCGGCACCCTCGGTCGGCTCCAGGCCGAGGTGGTCGAGAACCTCGACCCGACCCCCGCCGCGTCGCTCCGGGCGTCCGGCGGCGGTCGGTTGGGCACCCTGCTCTTCGCCACCCTTCCCCGGTCGATCCCGAAGTTCACCGGGCTGGCCCTCTACCGGTGGGAGGTGGCCATCCGGGAGACGGTCGTGGTGGGGGTGGTCGGGGCCGGAACCCTTGGCCGCCGCCTCGACGAGCGGACCACCGCCTTCGACTACGACGGTGTCACCGCCACGATCCTGGCCCTCGTCGTCGCCACCGCCATCGTCGATCGGGCGTCCGCCGCGATCCGGGCCGAACTCCGCTGAGTTCGCGAACTCCGCTGAGTTCGCGAACTCAGTCGAGTTCGTGGCTGAAGTCGGCCGCTGTCGAATGGGTATGATCACCGTCCCGAACGTGAGGACCGCCATGGGAGATGAACACAAGGCCCGGCTCACCCAGTTCAGCCACGGCGCCGGTTGAGGCTGCAAGCTCGCCCCCGGCGAGCTGGCGCAGGTCGTGCGCCACCTTGAGGACAAGCAACCACCGGAGCTGCTGGTCGGCCTGTCGACCGGCGACGACGCCGCGGTCTGGCGCCTCGACGGCGACCGGGCGCTGGTGTCGACCGCCGACTTCATCACCCCGGTCGTCGACGACGCCCGAACGTGGGGTCGGGTGGCCGCGGCCAACGCCGTGTCCGACGTCTACGCCATGGGGGGAACGCCGTTGTTCGCCCTCAACCTGGTCGGGTGGAACACCGACGCCCTCCCCACCGCCCTGCTGGGTGAGGTGCTGACCGGGGGCGGCGATGTGGCCACCGAGGGCCGCTTCCACATCGTCGGCGGCCACACGATCGACGATCCCGAACCGAAGTACGGGCTGGCCGTGACCGGCCTGGTCGACCCCGACCGCGTCCTGACCAACGCCGGCCTCCGACCCGGCCACGAGCTGATCCTGACCAAACCGTTGGGGGTCGGAGTGATCACCACCGCCATCAAGGCCGACCGGGCACCGGCCGAGGTGGCGGACGCCGCCGTGGCCTCGATGACCCGTCTGAACGACGAGGCGGCCCGGGCCGCCCTCGACGCCGGCGCCACCGGGTGCACCGACGTGACCGGGTTCGGCCTGCTCGGCCACCTCGGTCGGATGGCGGTCGAATCCGGCGTCACGGTCACCGTCGAGCTCGACGCCGTCCCGTTCCTCGACCAGGCTCGGGAGTTGGCGGCCGACGGGCTGATCCCCGGTGGCAGCCGCCGCAACCTCGCAGCCGGGTCGGAGTTCCTCGATGCCGGCTCCCGCGCCGAGCTCGATCAGCTCCTGGTGGCCGATGCCCAGACCTCGGGCGGGTTGGTGTTCGGAGTCGACCCCGGCGAGGTCGCGGCGGTCGTCGACCGGCTGGCCGCCACCGGCCACACGGCGGCCCGGATCGGCGCTGCGACCGAGGGGCCGGGCCGCTTCCTCCTCCGCTGACGCCGACCGATCCCGGTTGCCGGCGGCCGCTAGGATGGCGCGCCCGGACCGTGGTTCGGCGGAGGTGGGCAAGGATGGACCTGGGCATTCCCGGGATCAGCGATGCGGTCGAGATCGGCTCCGGCGCGTCGGCCCGGGTGTTCCGGGCTCGGCAGGTCAAGCTCGATCGACACGTGGCGGTCAAGGTGCTCAGCACCACCGACCCGGCGTTCGTTCGCCGGTTCAATCGGGAGGCTCGCACCCTGGGTCGTCTCAGCGAGCACGAGGGCTTCGTCACCCTCCACGAGTTCGGCGAGACCCCCGGCGGTCAGCCCTACCTCATCCTCGAGCTGTGCAGCGGGTCGCTCCTCGACGAGATCAAGGCCCAGGGCGGGCGCATGGCCCCCCAGGCCGCGGCCGGTGTGCTCTACCAGGTGGCGGCGACGATCGCCGTCGCTCACGACGCCGGGGTCGTCCACCGCGACGTGAAGCCGGCCAACGTGCTCATCAACGCCAACGGACGGTACGTGGTCACCGACTTCGGGATCAGCACCGTCCTCGGGAGCACCTCGGCTCAGACCGACAGCGTCGGCTTCACCGCCGGGTACGCCGCCCCGGAAACGTTCCAGGGCTCGGAGACGTCGGGCATGGAGGCCGACATCTACGCCCTCGGGGCCACCTTCTACCACATGCTCGTCGGCCAGCCGCCGTTCGCCTCGGAGACCGGCGATCAGAACCTCCTGGCCCTGATCCGACGGATCGCCGAAGACCCGCTGCCCGACCTCCGAACCGAGGGCGTCCCCGACCAGCTGTGCCGGATCCTGGAGCGGACCATGGCCAAGGACCCGGCGGCCCGGCCCGGGGCGGCATCGTTGGTCACCCAGCTCGAGCCGTTCGCCCCGCCCGGGAGCGGCGCCGTCGGGCTGGGACCGGCCGCCGCCCTCGCCGGGCTGGGCGGAGACGTCTCGGGCGGCCCGTCGACGTCGGACCCCACGATCATCACCGACCCCAACCACGACGACGATCCCGTCGCGGCCGGACCGACGATCAGCACCGGCCCGGGCCCGGATGGCGACGGACCGTCGACCGCGGACCCGACCGTCGTGACCGGACCGGGAGACCTGACCCCGCCCCCGGATCAACCCCCGACTCCGGACCAACCGCCGACCCCGGTCGCGGGCGTCGCCGACGCGATCCCGGCCGGTCTCGTCAACACGTCGACCACGGTCGCCAGCAGCGCCGATGCCGCTACCGGTCCGGAGCCGGCGCCCGATGTCGGTCCGGTCGGTCCGGTCTCGGGGTCAGCGTCCGGTGTCGGTCCGGTCTCGGGATCGGGTCCGGTCATCCTGGCCGACTCGCCGACCGGCGGGCACGGGACCATGGCCCACCGGCGACTGGAGCTGGAGCCGGACGGTCGCGGCGAGCTGGCTCGACGCCTGCTGTTGGCGGCGGCCGTCGTCGTGCTCGCACTGGCCGGCATCGCCGGTTGGTTGGTGCTCCGATCCGATGGCGGCGACGATGTCGCCGCCGACGTGACCGACGAGGGAGCCGGCGAGTCCGTCGAACGACCGGCGGGACCTTCGGCCGAGTCGGCCGGTGACGGTGAGTCCGATGCCGAACGGTCCGGCGCCGAGCCCGAGTGCCCATCGGATGAGGAGCTCTCGATGGGGTCGGTGGTGGCCATCACCGTCCCGGCCCGGCGTCAGGGGCCGGCAACCTCGCTGACGATCATCACGACGATCCCGACGACGATCATCACCATTCCCACCACGACGTTCACGCTCCCGACGACGACGATCACCCTTCCGTCCAGCACGGACACCACCGACGACGACACGACGACCGAGACCACGATGCCGACGTCAGACACCGATCCGACGACGACCTCCACCACGGAGGCGGACTCGACGACGACCTCGACGGTCGGAGGCGGCGACGAGTCGACGACGTCGACGGTCGGAGGCGGCGACGAGTCGACGACGAGCACCGGTGGCACGGCGGGTCCGGGCGAGACCCGTCGGCGGCCCGGCACCACCGCGACCACGGCCACCGGTTCCTCGTCGACCACCGAGTGCCCACCGCCGGACTGTGACCCCGACGCTCCCGAGGCCGTCGACTGCACCGAACCGACGTCGTGACCGGCGGACCGGCAGGCCGGGACGACGAGCATCGCCGACCGGTCCGACGTCGATATCCTCGGCCCGCTAGGTTCGCTCGATGGATCTCGACACCGCCCTGGCGTGGGCAGCCGACCGAACCGATGCCGTCCTGATCACCATTCGACGAGATGGTCGACCGCAGTCGTCGGACATCAGCTACAGCCTCGCCGATGGCGTGTTCTCGATCTCGGTGACCGACGGCCGAGCCAAGACCGCCAACATGCAGCGCGACCCCCGGGTCGTGCTCCATCTGACCGACCGGGCCAGCTGGTCGTACCTCTCGTTCGACGGCACGGTCGAGCTGACCCCGCCGACCACCGATCCGGGTGATGCGACGGGCGATGCCCTGGTCGCCTACTACGAGGCGGTGGCCGGCAAGCCCCACCCCGACTGGAGCGAGTACCGCCAGGCGATGGTCGACGAGGGCCGCCTGTTGGTCCGCTTCACCCCAACCTCGGTGGTCGGGCAGCTCCACTGACGGCTCGGCCGTCGTCGCCTCGTCCCGAACGGGCGTCGGGCGGGGGAGCGCCCACGGTGCTCGCCGGGTGGGGAGGCTCGACGGCTGACCGTCTCGCTCCGTCGAGCCTCCCACCCTCGGGGCCGGGATCAGCCGACCCCGGTCGGATCAGCCGACCCGGCCGGATCAGCCGACCCGGCCGGATCAGCCGATCCGGGTGACCGTGACCCGGACGACCGGGCCGTTCCAGTCGAAGATGTCGGGGTCGAGGTCGCCGGTTCCCCGGATGCCGCGGTGGTTGCGGATCACGCCGTTCTCGGCGAGGTCGGGGTTGGACATGTCGGTGCCGTCGCCCTCGCCGCAGAACGGGGCGGGGACGATGTCGCCCCGGGCTTCGGTGTTGACCTCGGTCCCGGCGTCATAGCCCCGCAGGTAGTAGGTGCGGGTCTGGCCGTCACGGCCCGGCACCCGGCGCCCGTCGAGGCCGGCGAAGCCGTCGTTGGTGCAGACGATCATCGACACGATCGACAGGTGTCGCTCCGAGCCGGTGATCTCGAAGGTCACCGCCTCACCGGGGCCGATCGGTCCCGGTTCGACGCCTTCGGTGAAGCCGACGCCGGACACGCCGAGGCCGTTGGCATCGATCGCCGCCGCCAGCTCCTCGGCCAGGACCGGGACCGCACCGTTCTCCGCCACCTGGCGGACACCGTTGCTGGCCTCCTCACCGCGATCGAACACGTCGGCGTAGGGGTTGTGGAGGGCGAAGTTGGGCGGGGTGAAGTACTGGCCATGGGTCAGGTTCTCGAACGTCACCTCGTAGCGGACGTCGACGGGAACGTCGGTCCGGGTGACCGTGACCTTCACGACCGGGTTGTTCCAGTCGAAGATGTCGGGGTCGAGGTCGCCGGTTCCCTGGATGCCGCGGTGGTTGCGGATCACGCCGTTCTCGGCGAGGTCGGGGTTGGACATGTCGGTGCCGTCGCCCTCGCCGCAGAACGGGGCGGGGACGATGTCGCCCCGGGCTTCGGTGTTGACCTCGGTCCCGGCGTCATAGCCCCGCAGGAAGTACACCTCGGTGCCCCCGTCGTAGTGGGGGAGGCGTCGTCCGTCGAGGCCGGCGAAGCCGTCGTTGGTGCAGACGATCATCGACACGATCGACAGCCGCCGCTCGGGCGACGTCACCTCGAAGGTGACCGCCTCGCCGGGGCCGATCGGTCCCGGTTCGACGCCTTCGGTGAAGCCGACGCCGGACACGCCGAGGCCGTTGGCATCGATCGCTGCGGCCAGCTCCTCGGCCAGGACCGGGACCGCACCGTTCTCCGCCACCTGGCGGACACCGTTGCTTGCCTCCTCACCGCGGCTGAACACGTCGGCGTGACGGTTGTGCAGCGCGTAGTTCGGCGGCGTGAAGTACTGGCCATGGGTCAGGTTCTCGAAGGTGATCGTGTACACCGGAACGGTGTTGCCGGTCTGGCGGTGATCGCCTTCGGCGCCCGCAGCCGACGGGATGACGAGCACCGCCAGCAGGCCGAGCGCCGCCAGGACGGCGCTCATCACGGATTTGGTTCGCATCGCTTCCTCCGGGGGGTCCCACAGCTCCGGAGCTTCCGGAGCCCATCCCCCACGGCCACACGAAACCGCCGCCCGGCCGAGCCCGTGCCGCTCCCGGGTCGAGTTCAGGTCATCTTCAGATGTGTGAACGCGGTCACGTCGAATGGCCATCCATCGACACCCGGGCTGAGGCTCAACCGGCGAGCCGCCACCGCCCGGGCTCGGGCTGGTCGAGGCCGAGGTGGCTCCGGAGCGTCCCGCCCTGGTAGTCGGCGCGGACCAGCCCCCGTCGCTGCAGCTCGGGGACCACATGCTCGACGAAGTCCTCGAACGTGCCCGGGGTGTACGACCCGCCGATCACGAACCCGTCGCAGGCCGGCTCCGTGAACCACTCCTCGAAGTGGTCGGCCAGCTCCGACGGTCCGCCCACCACCGCGTGGTTGAGGCTGGCCCGGCTCGAGACCCGCATGAAGTCCCGGGTCGTCGGTGGCCGGTCGCCGATCGCCTGGACGACCCGGTCCCGGATGGCCTGGATGCCCGACAGCGCCGCCAGCTCCTCGTCGCTCCACGGCTCGTCCAGGTCCTTGGTGGAGAAGTCGAAGTTGAGACCCTCCGACAACAGCGACAGCTCATCGACGTCGGTCGGCAACTCGTCGTAGGCCGCCCGCTTGTCCTCCGCCTCCGACCGGGTGGCCGCCGCCACCGGAAACACGAGGTTGGTGATGCGGAGCTGGTCGGGATCGCGGCCAAGGGCCTCGGCGTCGGACCGGACCGCGTCGTAGGCCGCCTTGCACCGCTCCTTCGACCCGTGGGACACGAACAACAGCTCGCCCCATCGGGCGGCGAACCGTTGGCCTCGCCCCGACTGGCCGGCCTGGATCACCACCGGGTGTCCCTGGGGCGTCCGAGGGACCGTGAAGGGACCACGCGACGGGTACAGCGGACCGTCGTGGTCGAGTCGGTGGACCTTCTCGCCATCGGCGAACAGACCCTGCGCTCGATCGACGACGAGCGCATCGTCGTCCCAGGTGTCCCAATGGCCGTGGACGACCTCCATGAACTCGTCGGCCCGGTCGTAGCGCTCGTCGTGGGCGATGGCCGCGGTCAGGCCCATGTTGCGGGCTTCGTTGTCGTTGACCGACGTGACGACGTTCCACGCCGCCCGACCCCCGGTCATGTGGTCGATCGTGGCGAACAGCCGGGCCACGTGGAACGGCTGGTGGTAGGTCGTCGAGTAGGTGGCCCCCAGCCCGAGGCGGTCGGTCGCCATCCCCAGGGCCATCAGCACCGCCGTCGGGTCCATCTTGACGCACCGGATCCCGTGCTCGACCGTGTGGCGGTGATCCCCGCCGAACATGTCGGGCATCGCCAGGCGATCGTCGAAGAACCCGAGGTCGAAGCGGCCCCGCTCCAGGGTCCGGCCGATGTGGCGGTAGTACTCGGCCGAGGTGAAGTCGAGCCGGGCCTCGGGGTGTCGCCAGGCGGCCGGGATGGTGGTGCAGTTCTGGGCTTGGAGGAAGCCGACGAGGACGATCTGGCGCATCGGATCAACCTACTTCCGGCCCCGATGGCCGGGCACGCCGACACCGGCCGCCTCGACGGGCCGCCGCCCGGGCGGTCCGACTACCGTTGGGAAGCCATGAGCCACCCCATCGAGACCCCCGAGCGCCTGGCCATCGTCGAGCGGGTCGCCGCCCTCGGGCCCGAGATGGCCAAGCGGGCCGCCGACTACGACGCCAACGCCCGGTTCCCCACCGAGAACTGGGCCGATCTCGCCGCGGCCGGGCTCCTCGGCATCTGTATTCCGACCTCGGCCGGTGGCCTCGGTGGCGACTTCGTCGCCTACGCCCTGACCTCGATGGAGCTGGGCCGGTGGTGTGCCACCACCGCCCTCACGTTCAACATGCACGTCGCCACCACGCTGCTCGTCGGCCAGATCGCCGACGACCTCGGCCTCGGCCCCGACGACCGGGCGGCCCTCGTCGAGCGGCGAACCGAGCTGTGGCGGGGGATCACCGAGGACGGGCGGATCCACAGCCAGCCGTTCTCCGAGGGCTTGGCTCCCGGCGCCACCGAGGGCTTCGCCACCAAGGCGGTGCCCGTCGAGGGCGGCTACCGGGTCACCGGGCGCAAGATCTTCGCCTCCCTCAGCGGGGCCGCCGACTTCCACAACGTCGTCTGCACCGTGGAGGGCGACCCCCGGATCCGGTTCCTCGGCCTCCCGGCCACCGCCGAGGGGGTCCGCATCGAGGGCGGGTGGGATCCGCTCGGTATGCGGGGCACCGACTCCCGGAACCTGGTCATCGACGACGTGTTCGTCCCCGAAGCGAACGAGTGGCTACCCCCCGGCGCCTTCGACGCCGCCGCCCGCCGCTGGCCGTTCTTCTACATGACGCTGTCGTTCTCCTACCTCGGGTTGATGCGGGGCATCCTCGATCACGCCGGCGCCTACCTCCGCGGCGAGGGTGGGCCCCACGAGCGCCGGGACCACCCCATCAAGCAGCAGGGGTGGGCCGAGATGAACCTGATCTACGACCAGGCCCGCGCCCTCTGCTACCAGGTCCTGACCGAGGCCGGGGCCGACCCCGACGCCGACGCCCTCCGGCGGGGGTGGAGCTCGATGGTGGCCACGATGAACGGAGCGCCGGAGATGGCGTCGATCGCCATCCGGATCTGCGGTGGCCGGTCGATGTTGCGACCGTCGTACCTCGAGCAGGCCTACCGCGATGCCCGATGTGGGGCCACGATGCTGCCGTGGAGCGTCGAGGTGTGCCTCGACCGCTTGGGTCGCTCCGGGCTCTACCCCCGGGACCAGCAGGCCCCCACCCGCCACCGGTGACCGACGGCGACCCGCCGCCCGAACCACCGGCCATCCGCCTCGCCCCCGACTCGCTGGTGGTCCTGGCCGGACCGTCCGGGGCCGGCAAGTCGACCTGGGCCGGCGAGTGGTTCCGCCCGTCCCAGATCGTGTCGTCCGACGAGCTCCGGTCGGTGGTCGGCGACCACCAACACGACCTGCGGGCCAGTGCCGACTCGTTCGAGGTCCTCGACCTGGTCGTCGCCCGCCGCCTGGCCCGAGGGCTGCTGACCGTCGTCGACACCCTGGGGATGGACCCCGAGCGTCACGAACGATGGGTGGGCCTCGCCGCCGAGCACGGCCGGCCAACCCACCTCGTCCGGTTCGACACCGACGCCAAGGAGTGCCGCAAACGCAACCGGTCACGGCCGGCGCCGGTCCCATCCAAGGTCCTGTCGGCCCAGCTGGAGCGGTGGGTCGAGGTTCGCCACGACCTGGCGGAGCCCTTCGACCACGTCCATGACGTCGCCCCCGGAGCCGACGGGTCGTCGCCCGCCGCCACCGTGGTCGCCCGAGCGGTCCTCGCCGCGGCCCGTGCCACCCCCGCCGAAGCGGCCGACGTCGGGCCGGCGACGGTCGGGGACCGGCGCCGACCGTTGACCTTCGGCCTCCTGGTGTCGGCGTTCGACTGGCCGGCCGGCGCCGAGGCGACCGGCCCGGAACTGGCCCGCATCGCCGGCGAGGCGGAACGGGCCGGGTTCGACAGCCTCTGGGTCATGGACCACCTCGTCCAGATCCCCCAGGTCGGCCGGGAGTGGGACCCGATGCTGGAGGCCTACACCACCCTCGGGTACCTGGCGGCGGTGACCGAGCGGGTCTCGCTGGGTGCCCTCGTGACCTCGATCAACCATCGCAACGTCGGGCTCGTGGCCAAGATCGTGGCCACCCTCGACGTCCTCTCCGGGGGCCGGGCGTGGTGTGGGCTCGGGATCGGGTGGTACGAGCGGGAGCAACGGGCCTACGGCTACCGGCTCGGGTCGGTCACCGAGCGCTACGAGCTGCTCGACGATGCGGTCGGGTTGCTCCGGGCGATGTGGGGAGCCGGTAGCCGGCCGTACGACGGTGCCCGGCTGACCAGCCCCGAGACCATCTGCTACCCACGACCGGTTCGGGGCTCGGTGCCGATCCTGATCGGCGGGTCCGGTCCCGACCGGACGCTGGCCCTGGTCGCCCGCCATGGTGACGCCTGCAACCTGTTCGGCGAGCCCGACGCCGTCCGGGCCGGTATCCGGGCTCTCGACGCCCACTGTGAGCGCATCGGTCGTGACCGGGCGGAGATCACGATCACCCAGCTGAGCCCGATCCTGGTCGGAGCCGACGAGCGGGCCCTGCGGGGCCGGGTCGAGGATCTACGGCCGGCCGCGGCCAACCCCGAAGACGTCCGAGAGCGGACGATGGCCGCCACCGTCGACGCCCACATCGACCGGTTCGGCGCCCTGGCCGAGGCCGGGGTCGATCAGGTCATCGTCAGCCTGGCCGACGTCGCCCACCCCGACGCCGTCGCCGGATTCGCCCCGATCGTCGACGCCTTCCGCCCGTAGCGGGCGCACCTCGGCCGTCGTCGCCCGGTGCACGCCACCGGGGAGCTCGTGGCGACCGACTCGGTGCGGTCCCCTAGGGGCGGATCGAGCGGAGGTAGGCGTTGAGGAACGTCCCGTCGGGGTCGAACCGGTCCCGCACCGCCCACCAGTCGGCCCAGCGGGGATGGCGGTCGGCCAGCTCCGGGCCGGACAGGTAGTTGACCTTCCCCCAGTGGGGTCGGCCGTCGTAGGCCGAGAACAGCTCCTCGCAGGCCCGGAACATCGGCTCGTCGTCGACCTCGACCCCCTGATGGAGCGAGATCGTGACCGTCGGTCGCTCGAAGGCGGTGGAGAGCCACACGTCGTCGGCGGCCAAGGTCCGGTACTCGACCGGCCACGGCATGTCGGGAAAGTCTCGTCGGAGGAGCTCCCGGACTTCCCCGAGGCACTCCGGTCCCCGGTCCCGTGGCACCGAGTACTCCATCTCCGTGTGGGGCCAGGTGCGGTGGTTGGGCAGCACCTCGTAGCTCCACCCGACCCGGCCGCCCTCGTCGGCCAGCGGGTACGCCGGCTCGCCGTCGGTCTCGTCGATGAGCTTCACCGCCGCACCATCGGCGGCCGGGAACCAGAAGAACTCGAAGTGTCGGGCGGCCTCCGCGTTGGTCGCCAGGTTGGGGGCCAGGTCGTCCCACCGCTGGAACGAGCCCCGCTCGGCCAGCTTGTAGGCCTCCCGGAGCTGGAGGGTCAGGCGGGTCACGATGCCGGCCGCCCCGAGGCTCTGCCGGGCGACCTGCCACAGCTCCGGCTCGGACTCGGCGTCGACGTCGACCAGGTCCCCCGAGGCGAGGGCGATCCGAGCCCCGACGACCGCGGTCGACAGGCTTCCGAGAGCCCGTCCCGTGCCGTGGGTTCCTGTGGCGACGGCTCCACCGATGAGCTGGCGGTCGATGTCGCCCTGGTTCACCAGCGCCAGGCCGGCGTCGTGGAGCGGCCGTCCGAGCGCATAGATCGGGGTCCCGGCCCAGACCGTCGCCCGGAGCCGCTCCCGGTCGACCGAGATGACCCCGGACAGACCGGAGACGTCGACGATCACGCCGTCGGTCGGCACCAGCGGTTGGTGGCTGTGCCCGGCCCCCGACACCCGGACCGTCCGTCCCTCCGACCGGGCCTGGGCGGCGACGGCCGCCGCGTCGGACTCCGAGCGCACGTGGCGGATCGTGGCGTCGGTCACGACGTGGACGCCCGACCAGTTCCGCCACGCCGGGGGCGGGATCGGTCCGTCGGTCGCCTCTTCGGTGTCGCCGGTCACGTCTCAGCCTCCGATCGGTGGGGGTTTCCCGCAGATGCCCCTAGGGAGCCCCGGGGCGAACCAGGGGATGTCCCGATTCAGGATCCACTCAGGGGCTTCACAGTAGAGACATGGCCTCGACGATGAACACCCCATACACCGCAACCCCCCAGACCGCCCACAAGGGATGGCATAACGATCCGTTGGATCAGCACGACCTCCGCTACCACGATGGCACCTCGTGGACCGAGCACGTGACCCACTTCGGACCCGTCCCCTGCAAGGGCTGCAACCCGTTCGCCAGCTGACCACGACCCCCGTCGATCGGGGGTCGTGCCGCGTCCGAGCCGATTCGGACGGGGAGGTCAGGCCGGGATGACCCCGGCCAGAGGCTGGGGGGCGGTGGGAAGCACCGAGGCCGCTTCCACCCCCAACCAGTCCTGGGCCAGGAGCCCGAGGTAGGCGTCGAAGGGGACCGTCGTGCGGAGGTTGCCCCGCTGATCGAGATCCCCCAGCGGCGACGGCTCACCGTGGCGGCCGGGGACGACCGGGCCCCACAGCAGCATCGTCGAGGCGGCGCCGTGATCGAGGCCGTTGCCGTTCTCCGACATCCGCCGCCCGAACTCGCTGGTCGTGGCGACCAGCACCCGCTCGGCGAGCCCGGCGTCGGCCATCAGCTGGAGGAACCCGTCGACCGCGGCGTCGACCTGGGTCATCAGGTTCTCGTGGCGGTTGCCGTGGCCCTGGTGGGTGTCGAACCCGTTGAGGCTGGCGTGGACCACCCGGACCCCGATGCCGGCGGTGAGGACCTGGGCTGCGGCCGCCAGCTGACGGCCGAGCTTCCGGCCGTCCTGGACCATCGGCGTCTCCTGATCGACGTTCTCGATCCGGCCGGGGAGGGCATCACCGATCTCGACCAGGTGGCGCCACGACGTGGTCATCGTCGTGGTCATCGGCCCGCCGGAGAAGCCGGCCACCGCCTGGCGGTAGGCGGGCATGATCCACTCGTCCTCGACCAGGATCCGAAGCGAGTTGAGATCGTCGAGCGACAGGGTCGAGGCCGAGACGTTGATGAACCGGGGGGTGAATCCGGCGACCGACAACCCGATCGTGGGGCTGCCGTCGTCGAGCGAGTCGGCCAGCCGGCCGAGGAACCCCGTGCGGAGACCCTGGTTCCCGTAGAGGTCGCCCTGCTCCCACCGGGCCACCATCTCGAAGTGCGACAGGGAGCCCTCCACCGGGCCGACCCCCTCGACGACGGCCAGCTGCCGGCCGTGCAGTCGGGCCAGCGCCGGGTTGAGGCCGACCTCGTCGTCGATGGCCAGGACCGACTCGGCCGGGATGGCCAGGTTGGGTCGGAGGTCGTAGTACGCCCCGTTGGTGTAGGGGACGACGGTCGATGGGCCGTCGTTGCCCCCTTCGAGCTCGATGAGGACGAGGATCCGCTCGTCGACCGGGGCCGGGGTGAGGAGGTTGGGGTCGACCTCCTCGACCGGCTCCTCGGCCTCGGGGACGACCGGCGGTGTGTTGGTGACCTGCACGCTCGGCCGGGTGGTGGGGGTCGTGGTCGTGGTCGGATCGAGGGTCGCCACCTCGTCCCCCCGGCCCATCGCCCAGAACGCGGTGTACCCGACGGCCCCGCTCACGGCCAGGCCGGCCAGGAACCGGCGCCTGGTCACGGTGGCGGCCAGATCGTCGCAACCCTCGGCGTCGTCGTCATCGTGGTCGTCGGCGGGGGGCGTCCAGGGTCGATCACCCGATACCGCCGAGGGCAGCACCCCGGTCGGCTCGGCGTCCCAGGGGGCGGCCGGGTCGGGGTGCCAGTGGTCGGCCGCCGGGTCGTCCCAGTACCACCGACCGCTGTGGTCGTCCCAGTACCAGCCGTCGGTCGGCTCGGAGGTCGGTGCCGGGGTCGGACCGGGCGCCCCGTCGCCGGTGTCGGCCTGGTTGCGCTCGGCGCCGTAGCGGAAGTCGTGGTAGCCGTACGCGCCGTCGTCGCCGTGGGATCGTCCGCTGGTCATGTCAGTTGGAACTCCGGGCTGCTCAGGGCGATCCGCCACCTCAGCTGGGCCACGCCCTCCTCACCGTAGGACGGCGACGAGGTGACGTTGGTCAGCGTGTCGAGGGTGCCCTGGCTGACCACGAACAGGCCGCAGCGGTCGAGGATCTCGTCGACCCCGGCCTCCAGCGCCCCCGGGATGCGTGCCGGGAGGTCGAAGCTGAACAGCAGGTTGCTCCGCCGCAGCATCGAGTCGGGCGTGAGCCAGCGGTCGCCGTCGGGCCAGCCGGCCACGTTCGGTGGCTCGTACAGGGCCTGGCCGACGCTGCGGGGCCGCCATTTCTCCTCGACGTCGAACCCGGCCAGCGCCTGGAGGGCGGCGAAGAACTCGAACCCCGATCGGGGCCGGTTGTAGTGGTTCGCACGGAACGCAGGGTCGTTGAGGATCCTGGTCACCAGCGGTCGAATCTCGAGGTTCTGGCCCTGCCAGAACGCCCCCAGCTCCGACGCTCCTGCGGCGTCGAGCCGGGTCCCGACCAGGTGGTACCAGAGAAGCGACGAGATCCGGGCTGCGGTCGCCGGGTGGTCGCACAACCGGTCGACGACGGCGGCGATGTCCCACGTCCGGTTCTCGCCGAGGAACGTGACCGGTTGGCCGTGAGCACGCTCCGGGTCGTGGTAGACGGCGTTGGTGTCACCGTCGACCCGCCACCCGCCGATCGCCAGGGCGGCGGCACGGACGTCGTCCTCGCCGTAGTGCCCGACGCCGACCGAGAACAGCTCCATCAGCTCCCGGGCCAGGTTCTCGTTCGGTCGGCGGGCGGTGTTGGAGTCGGCGTTGAGGTACTTGATCAACGCGCCGTCGATCACGAATCCCTGGAGCAGCTGGCGGAAGTTGCCCAGGGCGTGGGTCCGCAGGAGGTTGAGCTGGGTCGGAAGCAGCGCCTGGTCGCCCGACGCCCACCGATGGGTGGTGAGCACGGTGTGCCAGAAGAACGTCATGCGATCGTGGAGGCCGGCCGCGGGGTCGGTCAGGCGGGCGGTCCACCATTCGACGGTGTCGTCGCTCTCCTCCGATGCTGGGGCGTCGCCACCGATCGGCGGGGCGTCGACGACGGCCTGGACCGCGTCGGCCCACTCCCGACCGGCCAGGTCGTTGACTCGGTCGAGGTTGACCTGCATCGTCGCCCGCCGAACGAGCAGGACGAAGTCCCGAAGCGCGGGGTTCCGGTCCGCCAGATCCACGGTTCCGTACTTTACAGACGTGTGTCAGCGGTGAGAAGACCTGGTCGGTGGGGCAGACCAGTTCGGCCCACTTTGACCCCGACCAGCAGCGAGGGGACCGGCCCCCGAGGGCGGTCACCACTCATGGTCGGCACCGTCCCACCGGAGGAACCGGCCGTTGTCGCCGGGGCCGAGCCGCTCGACGGTGTCGGCGATGGCCCCGGCCGACTCGTCGATCGTCAGGGCTGCGGTCGGCCCGCCCATGTCGGTCTGAACCCAACCGGGATGGAGGCTGACCACGGTCATCCCGTCGCCGTCCAGGGCCTGGGCCGTCCGGGCCGTCACCATGTTCAACGCCGCCTTGGAGGCGTTGTAGGAGGTGTCGAGCCCGTGCTCCCGCCCGAAGCTCATCGACCCGAGCTGGGACGACACGTTGACGATCACCGGCCGGTCGGCTCGCCGGAGCAACCGGAGGAGGGCGCCGGTGACCAGCATCGGTCCGGCCACGTTGACCTCCAGCACCCCGACGATCGCGGCCCGGTCGAGGTCGAACGGGCCCCGTCGGGTCCGCGCCGCCCCATGGGTCCGGGCGTCGATCCCGGCGTTGTTGATCAGCACGTCGAGATGGCCGAGGTCGGCCACCGAGGCGGCCAGGGCGTCGATCGAGGCGTCGGAGGTCACGTCGAGGACCTCGACCCGGGCGCCGACAGCTTCCAGCTCGGCGGCCGCGTCGGGCCGGCGGACCGTGCCGACGACCCGGTGACCCCGGGCCGCGAGGTGTCGGGCCAGGCCCAGCCCGAGGCCTCGACCGGCACCGGTGATCAGCACGGTACGGGACCTGGCGGCCGAGGTTGGGGGCCGATCGGTCATGGCCGATCCCGCCCTGGGGGGATGCCCCCACCGCTGGCCTCGACGGCCTCGGCGAGCGCGGCCAGGAACCGGTCGTTCTCGGCCGGGGTGCCGATCGTGACCCGGATGCCCTCGCCGGTGAAGGGCCGGGTCACCACGCCCCGGGTCTCGAGGCCGAGGTAGAGGGTGTCGGTGGCGTCACCGGTCGGGAGCCACACGAAATTGGCCTGAGCGTCGGGCAGCGACCACCCTGCGGCCGCCAGGGCCGCCCCGACCCGACCCCGCTCGGCCCGCAGCTCGGCCAGGCGGGGCTCCAGCTCGTCGACGGTGTCGAGGGCGGCCAACGCCGCGGCCTGGGCGACGGCGTTGTTGGTGAACGGCAACAGGACCTTGTCGAGGTTGACGATCACGTCGGGGTCGGCCACGGCGTACCCGGTCCGCAACCCGGCCAGCCCGAACGCCTTCGACAGGGTCCGGAAGACCACGACGTTGCGAAACCGGGGGAGCAGGTCGGCCACCGGGTCGCCCAGGGCCGGATCGGCGAACTCCCGGTACGCCTCGTCGACCACGATGAGCACGTCGTCGTCGACCGCCTCGGCCAGGGACCCGATCGCCGCGGTCGACACCGCGGTCCCGGTCGGGTTGTTGGGCGTGGCCAGCAGGACGAGCTTCGTCGCCGCCGTCACCGCCGCTGCCACCCGATCGAGGTCGAAGCGATGATCGACCAGGGGCACGGTCACCGACCGACCGCCCATCGACGCCACACTGATCGGGTAGGCCTCGAAGGACCGCCACGGGTAGACGACCTCGTCGCCGGCGTCGACGTAGGCCAGGCAGATCTGCCGGAGCAGACCGACCGACCCGCAGCCGACGGTGACCGACGACGGGTCGACCCCGACCCATCCCGCCAACCGGGCCCGCAGGTCGGTGGCGAGGTGGTCGGGGTATCGGTTGACCTCGGTGGCGGCGGCGGCGATCGCCTCGATGACCGCCGGGTGGGGCGGGTACGGGTTCTCGTTGGAGGCCAGCTTGATGGCGTCGGCGATGCCGTGCTCGTCCTCGGCCTGTTCGGCGGCCTTGCCGGGCCGGTAGGCGGGAAGGTCGGCCACCGCCTCCCGGACCCGCCCCACGCCGACCCTGTCGCCGCCGGTCGGCTCGGTCACCCGAGCGCGCCCTCCATCGCCTCCAGCCCGGCCAGCAGGGCCGCGGCGCCGGCGTCGTCGAGGACGCTGTAGGCGGGGAGGACCAACTCGTCGGTGAGGGCCTCGGCCTTGTTGTACGCGGCGCGGTCCGCCGCGGTGATCGCCGGTACTTCCGACCAGCCGAAGGTCGGCACGTCGTCGGGCCGCTTGATGGCGTGGGCCACCGAGTCGTCGACCCCGCTGGCCCGGAGGGCGACGAGGTGAACCGAGCCCCGGAGCTCACGGAGCAACGCCGTCAGCTGCATGGCCCGGGCCGGGGCGTCGTCGGCCAGCGGCTCGGCCGACAGCGCGGCGAACAGGCCGAGGGCGGCCGGGTTGGCGGCGTCGGCGACCGCCTGGGCGGCCTCGTTGTAGGCGTCGAGGCCAGCGATCGCACCGAACTTGTTCCGGCCGAAGGCGTGGGCCGCCGTCAGGTACAGCCGGCCGGCGTCCCGGGGCGCCATCGTCTCCCGTGCGCTGTTCCAGATCTTGGCGATGAGGCCCGGCTCGAAGTAGCCGAACGCGCTCTGGACGACCCGGGGCTCGACGTCGCCGAGGACCCCACCCCGACCGAGGAAATAGAAGCGGAAACCGTCGAGACCGTTCTCCTTGCCGAGGGCCACGGTGTCGGGGTCGAAGTAGAAGGCGGCGCCGAGGGAGCCGATCTTGGGGCAAGCGGTCTGTACGAGGTCCATCGAGTCCATGAGGGGGTGCTCCCGGGTCCGGTGACGTGGGCTGGGCGCAACCTAGCGCGGCCACTACGTTTGGCCCAATGACGGGGACCGACCAGCCGGCGCAGCCCAACGTGCTGTTCGTCATCACCGACCAACAGCGGGCCGATCACGCCGGCTACGCCGGGAACGAGATCGTCCGAACGCCGGCGATGGACGCCGTGGCGGCCCGGGGCACCGTGTTCACCAGCGCCTGGGTGGCCAACCCGGTGTGCATGCCGAACCGGTCGACGATCATGACCGGGCGCATGCCGAGCGCCCACGGCGTCGTGTTCAACGACCGGTCGCTCGACCCGGGGGCCAACACCTTCGTCCGGCGGTTCCGGGCCGCCGGTTACCGGACCGGCCTCATCGGCAAGTCCCACCTCCAGCACGGCATGAGCCGAAACTCGATGGTCCCCCTCGACCTCGGTCCGGCGGCCTTCTCCCCCTATCCCGACGGATGGGACACCCTCGAGGAGTTCGAGCGGTACCTCGACGACTTCACCGACCCCGACGATTTCTACGGGTTCGACCACATCGAGCTGGCCATCGACCACGGCGCCCGGATGACCGGCCACCACCTCCGGTGGGCCCTGGAGCGAGGCGGCAAGCTCGACGAGCTCCTGGTCGACTACGGGCCGTCGTCACCGGCGATCGAGCGGTCCGACCGGTGGTGGCAGATCTACCGGCCGCCCTACCCGAGCGAGCTCCACTCGACGGCCTTCGTCACCGAGCGGACGATCGCCTTCATCACCGACGCCGCCTCCCAGGATCGGCCGTGGCTCGCCTATGCCTCGTTCCCCGACCCCCACCACCCGATGGCGATCCCGTCGCCGTGGTACGACCGCCACGACCCCGACGACATGCCGCTCCCGGCCACGATCGACGACCCGATGACCGGCGGCCTGGCCCACCTCAAGCGGACCCAACGGTTCGTCGCCCAGGAGCAACGGGGTTGGGTCGCCCCCATCGGCGCGACCGACCATCGGATGGTGCAGGAGGCCCTCGCCGTCACCTACGGGATGATCGAGGCCATCGACGACGGGATCGGCCAGATCCTGGCCGCCATCGACCGGCTCGGTCAGACCGACGACACGATCGTCGTCCTGACCAGCGACCACGGCGACATGATGGGCGACCACGGCCTGATGATGAAGGGGTTCATGCCCTACCGGGGGACCCAACAGGTGCCGCTGGTCATCGCTGCGCCGGGCCACCAGCCGGCCCGGACCGACGCCCTGGCGTCGTCGATCGACCTCGGCCCGACGCTGTCGGCGTTGTGCACCGTCGACGGCTACGACGGGATCCAGGGCCACTCCCTGGTCCCGGCCCTGGGCGGCGGGTCGGGGGCGGTCCGGGATCACGTCCTCATCGAGGATGACTGTCCCCCCGGGCTGGCCGCCGGTCGGATCCCGACCAGGACCCGGACGGTCGTGACCCCCCGGTTCCGGTACACCCGGACCGACGGGGGCGAGGAACTGCTCTTCGACAACGTCGCCGACCCCGACGAGGTCGACAACCGGGCGGCGGCCGATGCGGCCCTGCGTGGCGAGGCGGTCGAGGCGATGATGGACGCCCTCCTGGCGGCCGACGATCTGGCCCGGGGCGCACCGGTGGCCGGGGCGTGAGCCTCGACGAGGTCGGGCTCCGGCGACGATGATGGGAGACCGAGCGATCGACGGCGGCCAACCGAGGAGCCTGCTATGACCCGACCCGACCTCCACCCCTCCGGGGTCAACCACCTCGCCATCTCGACCGGCGACATGAAGGCCCAGCTCGACTTCTTCTGCGACGTGCTCGGCCTCCCCCTCAAGGCGCTGTACTGGATGCACGGCGTCGAGAACACGTTCCACGGGTTCGTCGAGCTGGCCCCCGAGTCGTACCTGGCGTTCGTCCAGCACCCCGACAACCCGCCCGACATCCGGTACGGGGTGAGCCACGCCGGCAACGCCGGCTCACCGGTGACGGTGGGAGCCATGCAGCACGTGGCGTTCCACGTCGCCGACCTCGACGAGCTCCTGGCGATGCGGGACCGGATCCGGGATCGGGGCATCCAGGTCTTCGGCCCGATCGACCACGGATTCTGTCAGTCGATGTACTTCGCCGGCCCCGAGGGCCTCAGCCTGGAGGTGGCGTGTGGGTCGGCCATCGATGAGCGGTCGTGGATCGACCCCGAGGTCCAGGCGCTGTGCGGGATCTCCGACGCCGAGGTCGAGGCCATGAAGCAGCCGGAGCCGTACCATCGCCCGGCCGACCCGGTCGCCCAGCCGGACTTCGATCCGGCCAAGCCGTCGATGTATCCCCCGGAGCGCTACGAGAAGACGATGGCCATCCCCGACGCCGAGGTCTGGGAGCGGTTCAGCGAGACGACCCCGCCCGTCCAGATCTGACCGTGGTCGACGACGCTCCAGACGGGCCTCCCGGTGCCCTCGACGGGATCCGGGTCATCGACCTGACGACGGTCCTCATGGGACCGATGGCCACCCGCATGCTGGCCGACCACGGCGCCGACGTGGTCCGCCTCGAGCCGCTGGCCCCTCAGAGCACCCGCCACAGCCCGCCCTACCGGTCGCCGGGGATGAACGGGTTCACGCTCAACCTCCAGCGGAACAAGCGGAGCATCGCCCTCGACCTCAAGCACCCCGACGGCGCGGCGGCCGCCGCCGAGCTCATCGCCGGGGCCGACGTGGTGGTGAGCAACATGCGGCGCTCGGCCCTGGTCCGCTTGGGCCTCGACGCCGCCACCCTCCGGTCCCGCCACCCCCGCCTGATCCACTGCGTGGCCAACGGCTACGGCTCCGGTGGGCCCTACGCCGATCGGGCGGCCTACGACGACGTCATCCAGGCGTCTTCGGGGTTCGCCTCGTTGGCCGAGCGGGTCGACGGCGAACCCCGGTTCGCCCCGTCGGTCATCGCCGACAAGGTCTGCGCCCTCACGATCACCCAGGCCGTGCTGGCCGCCGTCGTCCATCAGGTCCGGACCGGTGAGGGCCAGGCGATCGAGGTCCCGATGTTCGAGACGATGGCCGCCTTCAACGTGGTCGAGCACCACCGGGGTCACGCCTTCGAGCCCCCGATCGGCGACTTCGGCTATGTCCGGCTGCTCAACCCGTACCGCCGGCCGTTCCGGGCCGCCGACGGGTGGATCTGCCTCCTTCCCTACACCGACGCCGACTGGCGCCACTTCTTCACCTACGTCGGCCGGCCGGAGCTGATCGACGACGAGCGGTACGTGACCCACGCCGACCGCCTGGCCAACGTGGCCGACCTCTACACCTTCGTCGGTGAGGTCGCCCCCACCCGAACGGTGGCCGAGTGGCTCGCCTTCGCCGACGAGGTCTCGATCCCCGCCGCCCCCCTCCTCGACCTGGCCGACGCCCCCGACGATCCCCAGATCGTCGCCTCCGATCTGATGCCGGTCGGCGACCACCCGACCGAGGGCCGGTACCGGATGGTGAACGACTCGGTCCGCTACGAGCGGACCCCCACCGCCATCCGCCGCCACGCCCCGACGTTGGGGCAACACACCCGGGAGATCCTGGCCGAGATCGGGTGGGACGAGGACCGGGTCGAGCGGCTGCTGGCCGACGGTGCAGCGGCCGAGGAGGAACAGCGATGACCGATCCCGTCACCCCGCCGTCGACCGGCGAGACCCCACGCCGCGATCCGGCCACCCCGCCGTCGGCCGACGGCCCGTCGTTGCGGGCCCCGTGGCGGATCGGGGTCGACGTCGGCGGCACCTTCACCGACCTGGTTCTGGCCGACGCCGACGGCGAGGTCCGGGTGGCCAAGGTTCCCTCGGTGCCGTCCGACCCCAGCCAGGGGGTGCTCGACGCGGTGGCGGCGGTGGCCGACCAGCTGGGTTCGAGCACCTCGGAGGTGTTGGGCGGGTGCGGGTTGTTCATCCACGGCTCGACCGTCGCCACCAACACGATGCTGGAGGGCACGGGGGCGACGGTCGGCCTGATCGGGACCGACGGGTTCCGCGACGTGCTGGAGATCCGCCGGGGCCTCCGCGACGACCAGTGGGACCATCGCCGGCCCTACGCGCCGGTCCTCGTCCCCCGGCATCGTCGGCGCACGGTCGGCGGACGGATCGATTCCGACGGATCCGAGCACGCACCGTTGTCGCTCGACGACGTCGACCGGGCGGCCGCCGACTTCGAGACCGAAGGCGTCGAGGCGGTGGCGGTGGCGCTCCTCAACAGCTTCCTCGACGACACCCACGAGCGGGCCGTCGTCGACCGTCTCGGCGAGCGTTCATCGATCGCCGCCGTCAGCGCATCGGCCGAGCTGTCGCCGCTGCTGGGGGAGTACGAGCGGACCTCGACGGCGGTGGTCAACGCCGCCCTGCTGCCCCGGACCGGGGCCTACCTGCGGTCGCTCCAGGATCGGTTGGCTGCCCTCGGCCTCGGCCCCCGGATCCTGCTCGTCCAGTCGAACGGGGGCGCAACCTCGCTCGACCGGGTGGCCGAGCGCCCGGTCAACCTGTTGCTGAGCGGACCGGCGGCCGCGGTCGGCGCCCTCGACCTGTACCGGACCGAGACCGGGGGCGACATCATCTCGATGGAGATCGGGGGCACGTCGTGCGACGTGCTCCTGATGTCGGAGGGACGGGTCGCCACCAGGGACGACGTGAGCATCGCCGGCTACCACGTGTCGACCCCGGCGATCGACATCCACACCATCGGGGCCGGCGGCGGCACGATCGCCTCGGTCGACGGAGCCGGGATGCTGGTCGTCGGTCCGGCCGGCGCCGGGGCCGACCCCGGTCCGGCCTGCTACGGCCTGGGTGGGACCGAGCCGACGGTGACCGATGCCCAGCTGGTGCTCGGCCGGCTCCGTCCCGGCCCGTACGCCGGCGGGTCGATCATCCTCGACGCCGACGCTGCCCGGGAGGCCATCCGGGCCCGGGTCGCCGAGCCGCTCGGCCTGTCGGTCGAGGAGGCGGCGGCCGGGATCGTGACCCTGCTGGAGCAGAACCTGCTGGGGGCGGTGGAGTACATCTCGATCGAGCGGGGCCATGCTCCGGCGTCGTTCACCCTGGTCGCCGCCGGCGGAGCGGGGCCGATGCACGGGGAGGCGGTGGCCCGGGGCCTCGGTGTCGACCGGGTCCGGTTCCCCCGGGCGGCGGGAGCGCTGTGCGCGGTCGGGATGCTCAACACCGACCTCCGCCAGGACTTCGTCCGGTTCTGCCGTGGTTCGATCGACGAGATCGACGGGTCGGTCGTCGAGGCCGCCTTCGAGGAGCTCCGGGCCCAGGCCCGGGACGTCCTGGCCGCCGAGGGCCTCGGGGACCTCGACGTCGACGGCGTCCGGTTGCAGGCCGAGCTCGACCTCCACCACCCCGGGCAACTGTGGTCGATCCGGGTGCCGGTCGACGGCTTCGACCCGGAGGCGGTCCGCGCCGCGTTCGAGGCCGAGTACCACCGGCTCTACGGGCACGTCCAGGACCGGGGAACCATCATGATCGCCACCGCCCGGGTGGTGGCCACCGCCCCGACCGGGGGCCTGGTCCGACCGGCCGGTACCGGGACGGCCACCGTCCCCGACCCGGTCGAGGTCCGCAAGGTGTGGCACGGCGATGCCGGCTGGCTCGACACCGCGGTCTACGCCGGCGCCGACCTCCGGACCGGCGCGGTCGTGGCCGGACCGTTGCTCGTCGAGGAGCAGACGACGACCGTCGTCGTCGGCCCCGACGCCACCCTCACCGTCGACCCGACCGGCGACTTCGCCATCGCCCTGGCGCCGACCGACGACCGGCCGGCGACCGGGACCGGGACCGGTGACGGGGCGGTGCCGGCCACCGCCCCGGGCGGGACGGCCGGGGCGCCGATCGACCCGATCGCCGTGTCGTTGCTCCAGAACCGGCTCGATCAGATCACCCGTCACATGGGGTGGGTGATGACCCGAACCGCCCGCAGCACCATCTTCTCCCAGTCCCACGACTTCTCGTGTTTCATCGCCTCGGCCGATGGCACGTTGGTGGCCAACGCCGACGGCCTCCCGATCCACACCGGTGGCGGCGGATTCGCCGTTCGGGCCCTCATCGAGCGATGGGGTGACGACATCGCCCCCGACGACGTCTTCCTGCTGTCCGATCCCTACGTCGCCGGCGGCAACCACCTGCCCGACTGGGTCATCGCCCGGCCCGTGTTCGTCGATCGGACCCCGGGTCCCAACGATCCGTCGACCGGACCATCGACCGATCCGTCGGCCGGGCCCGAGCTGATCGGCTTCTGCTGCAACCGGGCCCACCAGTCCGACATCGGCGGCGGCCTGGCCGGCACCTACAACCCGGAGGCGACCGAGATCTGGCACGAAGGCATCCGCCTCCCGGTGCTGAAGCTGGTCGAACGGGGTCGGGTCCGGTCCGACCTGTGGGAGCTGCTGCTGATCAACTGCCGGACCCCGGAGCTGCTCGACGGCGACCTCCTGGCCATGCTCGGCTCGACCCGGATCGGGATCGACCGGGTCGCCGCCGTGGCCGCCGAGCGGGGTCCCGACGCCTTCGCCGCCCAGGTCGAGGCGGTGCTCGACCACGCCGAGACCCGCATGGCCCAGGCCATCGCCACCCTCCCGACCGGCACCTACGTCGGGGTCGACCACAGCGACAACGACTGCTTCGAGGCGGTCGACGTGGCGATCCGGGCCACCGTGACGATCACCGACGGGGCGATGACCGTCGACTTCACCGGATCCGATCCCCAGATACGGGGGTTCAAGAACTCCTCGTTGGCCAATACCCACTCGGCGGTGTACCTCGCCGTGTCGTCGTTCTTCGACCCCGACCTCCCCCGCAACGAGGGCAGCTATCGGCCGATCACCGTCATCGCCCCCAGCGGGACGATCGTCAACGCCCGACCCCCGGCCCCGATGACGATGAACACCGTCTTCGTGGCCCACGAGATCGTCCACGCCGTGTGGCAGGCCCTGGCCCAGGCCGATCCCGATCGGGCGCTGGCCGGCTGGTCGAAGACCGTCCACGGTCACGTCACCGGGACCGACGATGGGGGAGCGACCTGGGTGATGTACCACTGGCACGCCATGGGCACCCCGGGGGCCACGCCGGAGCGTGACGGGTTCTGCCAGATGGGCCACCTGATCTCGCTCGGTGGGTTGGATCTGCCGAACCTGGAGTTCCACGAGCAGCAGTACCCGGTCCGCTACCGACGATGGGAGCTGCGGTGCGACGCTGCGGGTCCCGGCCGTCGGCGGGGCGGGACCGGCGTTCGCTACGAGGCCGACGTGTTGCGGCCCGCCACCTGGTCGTTTCGGGCCGAGGGGCTCGACACCCCTTCGGGGTACGGCGTGCTGGGCGGCGGTACCGGCGCGGTCGGGCGGGAGTGGGTCGCGCCGGCCGACGTCGACCTCGACGGCGAGGTCTTCGTTCCCCCCAAGTACGGGGTCCGGCGGCTCGGGCCGGCCCGGATGATCGCCGAGACACCGGGCGGTGGCGGCTGGGGTGATCCCCTCGACCGGGAAGTGGACCGGGTCCTGCGGGACGTGCTCGATGGGGTGGTGTCGGTCGACGGCGCCCACCGTGACTACGGCGTGGTGCTGACCTCGGCCGGCGACGCCGTCGACCACGAGGCCACCGAGGTCGAGCGGGCCGCCCGACGTCGGGCCGGCTCCGGGGAGGGGTTGGCCGATGCCGGAGCCCCATGAGCTGACCGCCCGCCAGGCCCGCGCCCTCATCGGTGGGGGCGAGCTGTCGCCGGTCGAGTTGCTCGACTCGTGCCTGGCTCGGATCGACGCCGTCGACCCGGCGGTCAACGCCATGGTCACCCGGGCCGACGAGCGGGCCCGAACCGAGGCCCGGGCCGCCGCCGCGGCCGCCACCGAGGCGTTGGCCGGCCGATCTCCGAGTGCGCTGGGGCCCCTCCACGGGCTCCCCGTCGCCATCAAGGACCTCCAGGCCACGGCCGGGATCACCACCACCCTGGGGGCGGAGGCGTTCGCCGACCACGTCCCGGAGGTCGACTCGGGCATCGTGGCCAAGGTCCGGGCCGCCGGCGGGATCGTCGTCGGCAAGACCAACATCCCGGAGCGGAGCATCGGAGCCAACACCGTCAACCGGCTGTTCGGGGCGACCGGCAACCCGTTCGACCCCGACCTGACCTGCGGCGGCTCCTCCGGTGGCTCGGCGGTCGCCCTGGCCACGTCGATGGTCCCCCTGGCCACCGGCTCCGATCATGGGGGCAGTCTCCGGATCCCGGCCTGCTACACCGGGGTCGTCGGGCACCGGGCGACGCCGGGCGTCGTCCCGTTCGAGGAACGAACCCTGGCCCAGACGTTCTATTCCGTGCAGGGTCCGATGGGCCGCACCGTGGCCGACACCGCCCTGCTGCTGTCGGTCGTCGCCGGCCGCGACCGGCGCGACCCGATGGCCTTCCCCCTCGACAACCAGGCGTTCGCCACCCTCGACGGGGTCGACCTGTCATCGATCCGCGTCGGGGTCACCGAGGATCTCGGGGGGCTGCTGGTGTCGGGGCCGATCCGGGCGACGTTCCGGGACCGGGTCGAGCGGTTGGCCTCGATCGTCGGACGGTGCGATGAGGTCCCGGTCGACCTTCGGGGCGCCTCGGAGATCGACTGGCTGCTCCGGAGCGACGTGTTCGTCGCCCAGTACCACCGGGAAGCCGAGCGATGGGACGACCGGTTCAACCCCAACATCCGTCGGACCTACGAGTCTGCGCTGGCGACCTCGATGGCCGACATCGCTCGGGCCCGACGGACCCAGATGGACCTCTACCAACGGTTCCAGGCCCACTTCGACGACGTCGACGTCATCGTCTGCCCCGGGGTCAGCGTCTCGCCGTTCCCGTGGCGCCAGCTCTATCCCGAAGTCATCGACGGTCGCCCCGTCGAGAACTACATGGCCTGGCTGGCCCTGACGGCGGCGATCACCGTCGTCGGGCACCCGGTCACGGCCCTGCCGTGCGGCACCGACGATGGCGGTATGCCGTTCGGCGTCCAGCTCATCGGACCGGCCTATGGCGACCATCGGCTCCTGTCGATCGCCAACGCCCTGGAATCGGCGCTGGCCGCCGATCCGGTGACCGCCCGGCCGATCCCCGATGAGGCGACGCTGGCCACCGAGACCCCGGCCCTGCGGACCGACGGCCGCGCCGTCCACTAGATCGGTTCACCGCAGGTCCCGGTGATCGGTCAGCGGGTGACCACGATCGTCTTCGCCTGCTTGTCCCACGTCGCCTGGTGCCGCTGGCCGTTGGCCACCCCGGCGAGGCTGATCGCCGTGGCCACCAGGAGCAACACGATCGGGATGAAGAAGATGAACGAGCTGATGGCGCTGATGATGACGAACATCAGGATCCGGCGGACCGCTGGACCCAGTCCGGCCGGTGAGCCGTCCTCCCGTACCACCCGGCAGGTGGTCATCAGCTTGCCGAACGTCGCCCCGACCGTGGCCACGAGGAGAATCTCGTAGCCGGCGATCAGTGCGGTGGACGCCAGACCGACCACCACCATCTCGGCGTAGTCGGAAGCGGAATCGGTCGTGTCGTCGGAGTCGACGAACGTGCCGACGACCAGGAGCCACAGGAACCCCCAGACCGCCAGGTCCATGGTCCGGGCCGCGACCCGGCGACGGAGCGACGCGTACCTGGTCGGGGGCGCATGAACGGGCACGGGCCCGCTCTGCCACGCCATGCCGTCCCAGTGGCGGTGGGTTCCCGGAGGGTCGCCCGGGGCGTGGTACCACCCGGGTATCGCCGGGCCCGAGGTCGACGGGCCGCGGCCCGGTCCGGCCTGATCGGCCCAGGTCTGGGGCGGTCGGGGGCCCTGGGGGGTGGGTGCACCCGGCCGGCCCTGGTGGGGTCGCATGACCGGTTGGCCGACCCCTCCGCTCGGTCGGGGTGCGCCTCCCGGCGGGAGTCCGGGGCCGGGCTGGTTCCGGGATCCGGGCGGGTGGCCGGGCCCGGGTCGTCCGGGGCCGGTGAACGGTGGGGGACCGCCGCCGGGCCCGCCGGGCCGGGGACGCCCGTCGGTGGACTCGGGCGGCACGAACCCGCGGTCGACCCGATCGCTGGTCCCCGACCGGATCGCGGTCAGCTCACGGGCCAACGCCTCGGCGGTCTGCGGTCGGTGGTCGGGGTTCTTGGCCAGGGAGCGCTGGATGAGGAGGCTCAGCTCGGGCGGGGCCAGCTCCGGCGGCAGGCCCGGCGGAGGGTCGTTCATCAGCCGGCTGATCAGCGGGTGGATCGACTGGTCCTCCTCCCGCCAGAACGGGGCCCGCCCCACGATCAACGTGTACAGCGTCGAGGCGACGGAGTAGACGTCGGACCGCTCGTCCCGCTGGTTGGCAAAGGTCTCGGGAGCGGTGTGGAGCATGCTGGCCGTGATCTCGGTCGAGGTCGAGCCGGTGGCGTCTCGCAGCGAGGCGATCCCGAAGTCGGCCAAGCGGGGCGAGCCCGCCGAGGTCAGCAGGATGTTCTCCGGCTTCACGTCCCGATGGAAGATCTTCTGACGGTGGGCCGATCCGAGCGCCTCGCAGATCGGGATCAGGTGGTCGACGGCCTCGGTCCAGCCCAGCCGGCCCCGTTCGGTGAGCAGGTCGTCGAGCGTCCCGCCCTCGACCAGTTCCATCAGGAGGTAGGGCCGATCGTCATCGGTGAACCCGGCGTTGAAGACGCTGACCACGTGAGGGTGGTCCGACAGGCGGCCCATCACCTCGCACTCCCGCTCGAACCGGACCCGATCGGATTCCTTGGTCAGCGGGTTGAGCAGCTTGACCGCCATCCGACGCTTGAACAGCGTGTGTTCGGCGGAATAGACGACGCTGAACCCGCCCCGACCGATCATCGTGACGTCGCTCAGATGGTCGATCCCCAGATCGATCTCGGTTGCCATCGTGCCGCCGCCACCTCCACGGAGCCCTGGCGAAACGCTACTGGCCCCAGATCAGCTTCGGATCCGACTGACCGGTGTTGCGGGCGGCGCCGGTGCCACGGTCAACGTTGAGGTTCACCCCGTTGACGTAGCTGGCGGCGACCGGGTCGGCCAGGAACAACAGTGCCGGTGCCATCTCCGACGGGTCGGCCATTCGGCCGGCGACGGCGGCGGCGTGGTCGATGATCGCATCCCCCAGGCCCCGACGGAAGTCGGCCACGATGGCGGTGTCGGTCACGCCGGGGCAGACGCTGTTCATCCGCACGCCGGTCGGGAGGAGCTGCACGGCCCGCCACTGGGTGTAGTACTGGACCGCCTCCTTGGAGAAGGCGTAGCCGTCACCGACCAGGTCACCGTTGCTCTTGACCCAGGCCAGGCCGGCGTCGAAGTCGGTGGCGGCCATGAGCGCGGCATGGGCATCGGCCCGGGCCGGCCAGTCACGCCCAGCGGTCGAGGCGACGTTGACCACCGCGCCACCGTCGGCCAGTCGGTCGAGGGCCGCCTCGGTCAGGTGGCGGAGCCCGAGCCAGTTGATCGCCATGATCTCGCTCGGGGTGAACCGGCCGCCGTTGGGTACACCGGCGCAGTTGAGGAGGGCGTCGATGTGGGACGGGAGGGCGGCGACCGCGTCGTCGATCGACATCGGGTCGCCCAGGTCGCACCTGACCCAGCGGGCGCTCCCGGTGCCCGGTTGGGCTGCGATGTCGAGCACGTGGACCTCGGCCCCGCGGTCGAGGGCCAGCGCCGCGGTGGCTGCGCCGATGCCCGACGCACCGCCGGTGAGGACCACCGTCTTGCCGCTGAAGTCCAGCAGGTTACCCATCGGGCAACCATACGATGCCCGGTGGGTCGGCGGCGAGCGCCGGTCGGGACGGGCCGTCGGCCCGGCCGTCAACCTCGATGGGTGGCGACCCAGTCGAGGAACCGATCCCGTTCCCAGGTGTTGATCACCAGCTCCCGGGGCGCCCAACCCCGCTGGGCGGTCAACACCCCGTACTCCATCCGGCCCAATTCCGAGGTGTGGTGGCTGTCGGTGTTGATCACCAGCTTCACGCCCCGTTCGACCGCCCGGCGGACCACGTCGGACGCGGCGTCGAGCCGGTCGAGGGCGCCGTTGATCTCGAGCGCCACGTCGAAGGTGAACAAGGCCTCCAGCACGACGTCGACATCGATCTCGATGCCGGGCCGACGCCCGATGTAGCGGCCGGTGAGGTGGCCGATCGAATCGACCGTCGGGTCGGCGATGGCCGCCACCAGCCGGGCCGTGTTGTCCCGCTTGGGCGCATCGAAGTGGGAGTGGACCGAGGCCACCGTGTAGTCGAACAACGCCCGGAAGTCGGCGTCGTAGTCGAGCCCGCCCGTCGGGCCGATGTTCAGCTCGCACCCCCACAGGAGCCGCAGGTCGGGATACTCCTTCTGCAGTTCGGCGATCGCCTCCCGGTGGGCCAGGAACTCCTCCCGGGTCGATCCGTTGATGACGAGATCCTCGCCGTGATCGGTGATCGCCAGGTAGTCGTAGCCTCGATCGGCGGCCACCTTGACCATGTCGGACAGGGGGGCTCGGCCGTCGCCCGACAGGTCGGTGTGGTAGTGGAGGTCGCCCTTGATGTCGGCCAGCTGCACCACCTCGGGGAGGGTGCCGTCGGCTGCGGCGTCGATCTCACCCGTCGCTTCCCGCATCGGGGGCGGGATGTAGGCGAGGTCGAGCGCAGCGTAGACCTCGGCCTCGGTTCGACTCGCCACGACCCGCTCGCCGTCGTCCCCGGTCGAGGCCCCGCTCGCGTCGGCCGAGTCGGCAGGGTCGCCAGGGTCGGTGGCGTCGGCGGGCCCATCGGCGGGGGACAGGAGGCCGTACTCGTTGAGCAGCAGGCCCCGGTCGATGGCCCGCTGCCGGAGGGCGATGTTGTGAGCCTTCGATCCGGTGAAGTACAGCGTGGCGGCGCCGAACTGGGCGGGGGCGACCACCCGCACGTCGACCTGGAGGCCCTTGGCGGTCAGGAACGAGGTCTTGGTCGGTCCGCTGAGGACGATCTCGGCCACCGCGCCGTGGTCGACCACGGCGGCCATCACCGCCTGGGGATCGGTCGAGGCGACCGTGATGTCGATGTCGCCGACCGTCTCGGCCATCCGCCGCATGCTGCCGCAGTACGCGATGTCGGTCACGCCGTCGACGAGTCCCAGCTCGGCCACCAGGCGGTCGGCCAGCGGCAGCGCCTCGGCGATCGGGGTCCGGCGGTCCTTTCCGGTCAGGCCCAGCCGCTCGATCGCCTTGGCGATCTTGGCCTCGCTCTGCGCTCCCATGCGGGGGAGGGTCCGCAGCTGCTCGGCGGCGATGGCCGCCTTGAGGCCGTCGAGGTCCTCGACGCCGAGCTCGTCGCGGACCAGCTTGAGGGTCTTGGGTCCCAAGCCGGGGATCTTCGAGAGCTGGACGAACGCCGGCGGGTAGCGTTCCCGCAGCGTGTCGAGCTTGGCCACCTGGCCGGTGTCGATCAGTTCCCGGACCTTGCTGGCGGTGGCCCGGCCGACGCCTTTGATCTTTGTCAGCTCACCGAGGCTCAGCTCGGTGACGTCGCCGCCGTGCGCTTCGAGGGCCAGCTTGGCGTTCTCGTAGGCCCGGACCTTGAACGACTGGGGACTCTCCTCTTCGAGGGTCGTCAACGCGGCGAGCTCGTCGAGCATCGCCAGGACATCGGCTGTGGTCGCCATGGACGAAGTCTACGATGCCGGCCCACCGCTGGCCGACGACGTCGCCCTGGCCCCCGACCCGACGAGGTCACCATCTGCCGATCGGTCGGGGTCGGGCTCGCCGGCGGC
The DNA here is from genome assembly GCA_965262175.1 of Acidimicrobiales bacterium. Classification (GTDB taxonomy): domain Bacteria; phylum Actinomycetota; class Acidimicrobiia; order Acidimicrobiales; family SZUA-35; genus CADEDH01. The sequence goes on from CBDHES010000002.1 coordinate 2,710,668, forward strand.
GGATCCGTCGTGATCGGGCTCGCCGTTGGCCGCAGGGTCGGCCACGGGCCCGACGATCGTCGCTGACCGGCCGTTCGACCGGTCGTCGCTTTCCGAGCCGTCGTCCTCCTGCAGTTCCCGGACCAGTCGATCGATCCAGGCCTTCGTATAGGAGAAGCGGCGTTCGGTGGATTCGTAGACCGCGTAGCGGGCGTCGACGGTGGCGTCGGGCTCCCCGGCCGGTGGACGGACCCCGAGGCGCCGAGCCAGGCGGGCGTGGGCCACCGTCCCGAGCCGTTGCCCGGTCCGACGCCGAACGTCGGCCAGGACGTCGGCGGCGGCGACCCGACCGTGGTCGACGACCTCGATGATCGGGCGGCTGTCGTCCCGCCGCTGCCCGTCGGTCGTCGACGGGATGGATGGCCGCGCGTCGAGCGTCTCCACCAGCGCCGGTCGCCGGGCGGTGGCCGGGATGATCGTCTCCGCGGGGTCGTCGAGGTCTCGGCGAGCGACCACCACCCAGGTTGCGGCCAACACCGCCAGGTACAGGAAGAGCAACACCAACGCCGGGTCTTCGATCACATCGGCGGGATCGAGCGACGCGACCTCGGGCGACAGGAGGGCGGCGACCGCGATCGCCCCGAACGTGAGCGACATCGCCAGGCGTCGGACCGCCGACGTGGCGAGCGCTCCCTCCATCCGCCAGACGACGACCGCCGCCGCCAGGACCAGGTAGAACACCGACGGGTTGACCGCCCCCGAGAGGATGAAGGCCACGTTCATGGTCGCCCCCAGGGCGAGGCCGATCAGGGGGCGGACATTCAAGGCGAGGAGGACCGCCACGATGATCTGCAGTGAGAACACCACGATCGCCACCACGTCGGCGTACGGCACGACGACCTGGCGGAGGATCGGTTCGACGTAGACCACCGGATCGTGGTCGGTGGCCAAGGCGTAGGCCGCGACCTCCTCTCCGGTCCACCACTCGGAGGTCATGCCGTGAGCGGCCGCAGCCCGGAGCCAGCCGACGGCGAGGAAGCCCTGCACGAGGATCACCCAGGCAGGTAATTGGAGCGCGCGCGATAGCAGGGCGGCGATGGTTCTGGAGGAAGGCATGTGGCGGACCGACCGGTGTCCAACATGAGGGGAGGCTGGGCAAGGATGCGGCTCGACGATGAGATCACAGGACCCGTGTCGGATCAAGCACAACACCCGATTCGACCCACCCCAACCATGTAGTTGCGTGTCGGGGGGCTACATTCGGCAGGGTGCCCTCTCCATCCCCATCGAGTCCGGTAGCCGACGTACCGCCCGGCCCGGGCGGACGGGAGTAGACCGTGCCGGACCTCTTCGACGATCAGCTGGCCGCCCTGGGAGGCGACCCGGCGATCGATGCCGTGGCCCAGAGCTACCACGTCCCCGTCGGCACCGCTCGGGATGGCGCGGTGTTCGCCGCACCGATCGTGTTGGCCTGTCTGTCGGAGTGGGTGGAAGCGCCCTTCGGCGCCGCCTGGATGACCGCCCGGCTGCCGACCGTCGATCCGATCGAGGCCGGAGGGCGGGCCGGCCTGGAGACCCATCGTGGTGATGGCGACACGATGCTCACGCTGGCGTTGGGCGATCACCGCAAGGAGATCGCCGAGGCCGTCGGTGCCCGAGCCAATCTCGAGACGTCGGCCGCCGATGAGCTGATGAGCCTCGCGGGCGCCGCCCTCATGGTGGCGTTGGCCACCCGGCACCATGGTCAGCCGAGCCGCGGGGCCCTCGTCGAGACGCTTGGCGATGCTCGGGACGGCCTGCTCGATGCCGGGTGGCACGACTGGATCGCCGAGGCGACCAACGACCGGTACCCGACGACCGACGACGTGGCCGCCGACGACGACCGCCCCGCCTACCCACCGCCCGTCACCCGCGAGCTCCGTCGCGAGCCCCGTCCGACCGGTCGTCAGGGCCGTCGGCACGCGCCGGCGGGGCCCGACGTCGACCCGCGGTGGGATGGCGGATCGGCCGACGCCGATCCCCGATGGGACGACGACGCTCCCGATCGTCGCTGGGCCGCCGGCGCGGCCGGCCATGGCGCCGGGCGAGACTACGGCCCGCCGGTCTATGGCGCGGCTCGGCGGGGAGCGGCCGGCCCCGAGGCAGGGCTCGCTCGCAATGGCGGGGGCACAGGCACACGACGGGCCGCTGGGGCGGCCGTCATCGACGACGTCCCACCGCCCAGCCGGGCTGCGGTCTTCGGTGGTGCCGACGATTCGAGGTCGAGGCCGTTCCGGTGGGAGACCGTGGCCCTGGTCGGGTTGGGGGCGGTGGCGCTGGCGGCGATCATCTTCGCCCTGATGTCCCGGAACTCGTCCGACGACACCGAGGCGGTGGCCCCCGACCAGACGACCGTCGAGGCCGACGGGGCCGACGGGGCCGTGGCCACCACCCAGCCCGACACGACGGCCGGAGGCGACGCCTCCGGCGGGGCCGGCGCCGGCGCCGGGTACGAGCCGATGGCGCTCTCGGCGGTGATGACCGACCCCCTGGAGAACACCGCCGGCACCGGCACCGCCAACCTCCAGTTCGATCCCGACGCCGGTCAGGTGTGCTACGAGATGGCGGTCGACGGACTGGCCGCCCCCTACGACGGGCACATCCACGTCGGCCCGGCCGGGGTCAAGGGTGGCATCGTCGTCGACTTCGGCCCACTGACCGGCGACCCGTCGGGCTGTCTCGACGTCAACCCCAACGACGTCCAGGCGATCCTCGCCGACCTACCCGGCCACTACGTCGAGCTGCACGACGCCGGCGGGGTGGCGACGATCCGGGCCCAGCTGTCCGACGACATGTCCGAGGCCCCGATGGCAGCAGAGGCCGAGGAGGGCGGGGCCTACGCGGTGATCGAGGCCGGCGCGCTCCGGCTGGTCGGCGACGTCCCCGATCAGGAGACGATCGACAAGTACCTCGAGACCTTCGCCGACGTCGATCTCGGCGAGACCGAGCTGATCAACGACCTCCAGATCGTCCCGGGGTCGCCCCGCCCATCGGGCCGGATCGTCGTCGACGCGGCGATCGTCTTCGAGGTCGACTCCGACGTCCTCGCCTATCCCGACTCGACCGTCATCGGCGACCTGGCCACCCTCTTCATCGCCCGCCCGGCGTGGCTCCTCACGGTTGTCGGCCACACCGATGCCACCGGGAGCGACGTCTACAACCTCGAGCTCTCGCTCCGTCGGGCCGAAGCGGTCCGGGCGGCACTGGTCGGGGCCGGGGTGTCGCCCGACGTCCTGACCGTGAACGGAGCCGGCTCCACCGACCCGGTCGCCTCGAACGAGACCGAGGAGGGTCGGGCGATGAACCGGCGCATCGAGTTCATCATCACCCCCGCCTGACCGCGCGGTGCTCGGCGACAGGGGAGCGGCGGGTCGCCTGGCGCTCCGGCTGGTGGTCGGGCTCCTGTGCGTCGCGGCGGTGGTCACCCTCACCGTGCGACCCCCGTCGCTGTTGACCGGCCGCGGCGAGGTGGAGTCCACGCCCGTGGTCTCGGTCGCTCCGGGGACCGGCGAGGGGCCGGCCCGGGGGACGATTCGGGTGGTCGAGGTCGGGAGCCGGCCCGACTACCGGGTGGTCGCCCTCGACCTGGGGACGGGGCGGGTCGATCCGATCTTCGTCGTTCCCGAGCGGGGGGTGATCTCCTCGATCGCCACCACTCCCGACGGATCGACCCTGGTCCTGGGCTACGCCGTCGACTACGACACCGCAGGCACCGGCCTCTACCTCCTCGACCTGGGCGGCGCCGGGGAGACGCCGGCCGGCGGTGACGATCTCGTTCCCCTCCTGCCCGAACGGCGCGGCGTGACGTTCACCGACCTGACCGTCTCGCCCGACGGCGCCACGGTGTGGGCCACCCGGTCGGCGGAACGGGTCGAGGTCGTCGCCGTCGACCTCGCGACCGGTGCGCTCGGCGCCCGGATCGAGGGTGCCGCCGAGCCGGCGGTCGGGGCGGGGTGGCTGGCGTACCTGGTCGTCGATGACGACGGTGCCCGTCGGGGAATCGCGGTGCTCGACGAGGCGTCGGGCGCGACGGCGACGATCGAGGTCCTCGACGGCCGCCACGATCTGGCCCACCTGGTGGCCGACCCCGACCGCGACCGGTTGCTCGTCGCCGCTCTGGAGCCGTCCGACGAGCCGTCGATCCAGATCGGCGAGCCGGCCGGGGCTCACGGGTCCCATGAGGGGCCGGCTCGCTGGCTCACGGTCGAGGTGGCGACGGGAGAGGTCTGGCGGTTGGCCGACCATGAGCCGATCGCCGGCCGTGACGCCACCCTGCTCGCCGGCGGCGGGGTGGCCGTCTCGACCGCCGACGGGGTGGTCGTGATCGCCGATGGCGGCCAACCGGCACTCGTGTTCTCCTCTCGACGGCTCACCGAGATGGGGCGCTAGGCGGGGCCCGGGAGGCCACGGCCAGCCCCACGACGGGCCCATCGGGGGTGAGGAGCCCGCCCTCGCCCGAGCGACAGGCATGGCCAATCGGCTACGATTACCCTGATCCGCCGCATTGAGACCAGGTAGTGGCGGCACATCGGAAGCTCTCGATCGCATCGGGGCTGATCGTCGTCCGTCTCCAGCGGCCGGCGAGGTGCGATCGGGCCGCGGCGGAGGCGGTGAGACGTGGAGATCATTGACGAGCACGCGGACGTGACCCAGCGATCGCTGGCCGCCCCGACGTTGGCGCAGGCGATCGCGCCGGCGATGGTCGACCCCGAACAGCTCAAGAAGGACTACGGGTCGGTGATCAACATCGTGCGGGAGCTGATCGGGGTGGTCCCGAACTGCAATCCGGTGCTGGAGATCTGGCCTCCCGGGTTCCGCACCTTCAACGTGTTGATCCCCAACCTGTTGAACCTGCCGGCGGCCCTCATCGGTCAGGGGGCCCCGAAGGATCTGGTCGGTCTCGGGATGTTCGTGTCGAGCCGGGAGTCGGGGTGCATGTACTGCACCGCCCATCACTGCTCGTTCGCCATCCGGCGGGGCAACGCCGTCGAGACGATCGTCGAGGGCGACTACACGCCGCCCCAGGCGGCGGTCGCCGAGTTCGCCAAGGGCGTGGCCCGGATCCCCACCGAGTTGACCAAGGAGAAGGTCGACGAGGTCGGTCGGTACCTCGACGACGACGACGTCGAGTGGCTGGCCCTGGCCCTGGCGGTCGGCGGCTTCCTCAACAAGTTCATGGACACGATGGGGATCGAGCTCGAGCACGAGACGATCCGCGACGTCGAACCCCTGATCGGCGACCAGGGCTGGGCGCCCGGCAAGCACCAGTGGGACGACGAGCTCCATCTCGATCAGCTCGACGGTGACGGCACCATCCCGGCCGACGACTTCAAGACGATCCTCCGGGTGTTCCGCCAGGCGCCGGGGGCGATCCGCTACGACGCACGCTCGACCAAGGGGGTCTCGGGACGGCCCGGCCCGGCCCTGCTCATGTTGGAGGAGCAGCTCGGCTACTCGTTCCCGATCCTGGCCAGCCTCCACCACAAGAAGGCGGTGAAGGCCGTCGCCACCGTGCTCCGGGACAACCTCGATCCCGAGCTGTCGGAGATCGGCATGGAGGCCAAGGCCCTGACCGCCCTGGTCTACGCCCGGATCGTCGACGACGAGGTCCTGACCTCGGAGGCGGTCATGTTGGCCGACCTGATCGCCCCCGAGCTCGACCCCCACCTCGTGGTCGATGTCGGCCGGTTCGCCGTCGCCTCGCCCGAGAGCGCCGACATCCCGGCCGGCCTGACCCGGGAGGAGGCGGCGGCCATCGCCCTGGCCAAGGCGGCGGCCCCCAGCCCGTCGATCCTGAACGAGATCACCATCGCCTCGGTCACCGAAGACCTGACGCCGGCCCAGATCGTCGAGATCGTCGTCTGGATCTCGTTGCTCCAGCTCCTCCACCGGCTCTACGCCTTCTACGACGCCCGCCTCGGTCTGGTCTGACCGCCGGCGGGGCCGGTGCGTCCGAGCGTTGGCCAAGACATCCCCGAGTGGTGCCGGGCGTCGCCGCTAGGGTGGCCCCGATTCGAGGAGGCCTCCCGTCGATGCTGGACCAGCTCATCGCCGACACCCGTGACCTGCTCCGCCGCAAGGCGGTCAGCGAGTTCGACCCGCCGATCGAGCTCGCCTCCGGTCAGCTCTCCCGGTACTTCATCGACGGCAAGGCCGGATTGGCCGAGGCGGCCGACCTCCGCCTGGCCTGCCGGACCATCCACCACCTGGTCGACGACGCAGGGATCGCCTACGAGGCGGCCGGGGGCCTGACGCTCGGAGCCGATCACCTGGCGGTCGGTGTGGCGCTCGTCGCCGATCGGTCGTGGTTCTTCGTCCGCAAGGAGCCGAAGGGTCGGGGGACCGGCCGGCAGATCGAGGGCGCCCCGGTGGGGCCGGGGTCTCGGGTGTTGATCGTCGAGGATGTGGTGAGCACCGGCGGCTCGATGCTGAAGGCGATCGACGTCGTCGTCGGAGCCGGGGCGACCGTGGTGGCCGCCTCGACACTCATCGACCGGGGTGGCGGAGCGGTCGACGCCCTCGCCGACCGGGGCATCCCCTACTTCCCGATCGCCACCCATCTGGACCTCGACCTCCCGCCGGTGGCCCCCGCCGGCGCCCCCGGTGTCGGAGCCGGCCGATGAGCGGCATCGACGACAGCGGGTCGGTCGCCCTCGACCTGGCCGTCCCCGACGACTGGCACGTGCACCTCCGCGACGACGACCTGTTGACGACGGTGGCGCCGATCACCGCTCGCACCTTCCGCTACGCCCTGGTCATGCCCAACCTGGTCCCACCGATCTGCGCCACCGACGACGCCGCGGCCTACCGGGATCGGATCATGGCCGCCGCCGGGCCGCACGCCCGGGCCGACTTCACGCCGATCATGGCCCTCTACCTGAACGACGACGTTCGCATCGACGACTTCGAGCGGGGTGTCGACGGCGGCATCGTCCACGCCGCCAAGTACTACCCGGCCGGGGCCACGACCAACTCTGAGGGCGGTGGCGACTCCCTGGCCGGCGTCCGCCCGATTCTGGAGTGGATGGCCGAGCGGGGCGTTCCCCTCCTGGTCCACGCCGAGTCGACCGATCCGGCGATCGACATCTACGACCGCGAGGCCCACTTCCTCGACACCGAGCTGGCTCCGGCGATCGCCGCCACCCCCGGCCTGACGGTGACCGTGGAGCACCTGTCGACGGCCCGGGGCGTCGAGTTCGTCCGGGACCACGACCGGGTCTGGGGGACGATCACCCCCCACCACCTGGCGTGCGATCGATCCGACCTGCTGGCCAACGGGCTCCTTCCCGATCTGTACTGCAAGCCGATCATCAACTCCGCAGCCGATCGGGAGGCTCTGGTCGCCGCCGCCACCTCGGGTTCGGACCGGTTCTTCCTGGGGACCGACTCGGCGCCCCACCCCAAGGCCGACAAGCACGGGCCTCGGGCCAAGCCCGGGATCTTCAATGCGCCCTTCGCCCTGCCGGTCGTGGCCGAGGTCTTCCACCGGGCGGGGGCGCTCGACCACCTCGAGGCGTTCACCTCTCGCAACGGGTGTGAGCGTTACGGGTTCCCACCCTCGACGGAGCGGATCCGGCTGACCAGGCGGGAGCCGACCGACGGTCCGGCCGTCCCCGAGACGGTCGTGACGGCGTCGGGTGAGGTGGTCACCATCTTCGGTGTGGCCGAAGCCCGCCGGTGGGAGGTGGCCGACGTGGCCGATGTCGGCGAGGTGGTCCCGAGCTGAGGGCCGTCGGCGGGAGGACGGCACGGCGGCGGGAGCTGATCGGGTTCTTCGTCGCGCTCGCCGTCGTGGCGGTGACGATGGCGACGACCGGGTGCATCGAGACCACCACCGGCTCCGGCTCCGGCTCCGGAACTGGAACTGGGGACGGGGCCGGTGACGGGGCCGGGGATGGGCCGGGCCGGATCGAGGACGGGACGGTCGAGGCCGGCGGTGCCGACCTCGGATCGTCGATCACGATCGACCGGGTGATCGACGGCGACTCGCTCGAGGCGACGGTGGAAGGGCAGCCGACCGAGATCCGACTGCTGGGCATCAACGCCCCCGAGCTCCGGACGGTCGCCGGCACCGAGACCTGCGCCGGGCGGACCGCCCGGGACGAGCTCGACGGGTTGCTGGCGGGGGCGACGACCCTCCGGTTCCTTGCCGACGACGTCGACCGGTTCGGTCGCCAGCTGGGGGTGATCGTGGCCGACGGGATACCGGTCACCGAGTCGATGGTGGCCGCCGGATGGGCGCTGGCCCTGTGGTCGGGTGACGATCCGGCACTGGTGGAGCTGATGCGATCGGCGGCCGACGCCGAGCGGGGCTGGTGGGGGACCGGATGCGGGACGCCGGCCGGTCCGGGCCTCGCCTTCGGCGGCGAGCAGGCCAACCCACCGGGGCCCGACGGCGACCGCCTGGCCGACGAATGGGTCGAGGTGGTCAACGACGGTCCCCAGCCGATCGATCTCGACGGGTGGACGATCAGGGACGAGACGACCAGCAACCGCTTCGTCATCGAGGGTGTGGTGATCGAGGCGGGAGCCGCCGTCAGGTTCCGGACCGGGTCCGGCTCGTCGACGGCGACCGACTACTTCCTCGGGGAGGAGTTCCCGTTCTGGTCGAACGGCGGCGACACCGCGCTGCTGATCGATCCCGACGGTGCTATCGCCGCCCACCGATTCATCGGCTGATCGTCGTCGCCGACCGGGTCTCGACCCGCCCGTGCCCTCCGGTGATCGTCGATCTCAGCGGGGTGGAACGCCGCCGGCGATCGTGACCAGGGCGGCCCGGACCTGATCGGGGTCGGCGCCCTCGGCGCAGGCGAGGAGGGCCCGTCGCCACGCGGCGGCGACCATCTCCCCCAACGGTGAGCCGATCCGGCCGACCAGGACGTCGGTGATCGGGTCGTCGGCGGGCTCGGGTGGTGGTTCGCCGACGAGCCGGAGGAAGCCGGCCCGCAGCGGGTAGTCGAGGGCCACGACCAGAGCCGGCGCCAGGTCTGGCTGGGATTCGAACGCTCCCTCCATCCGATCGACGATCCGTTGCTCGACGTCGCGCCGGACGACCTGGTACAGCCCGAGCTTCGATCCGAAGTGGTGGTAGAGGGGGCCGGTCGTCGTCTCGGCCGATCTGGCCAACTCGCTGACGGCAACCGACTCGAACCCCCGCGCACCGAACTCGGCCAGGGCGGCCAGCACCAGCCGACCCCGCGCCGTCTTCTTCGTCGGCATCCACGCTGCCACCCCTTGATAATCGCATATCTGAAGGCCATAATCGAGTTATGGCTGCACCTCTGGCATTCATCTACCTGCCCACCACCGACCTCGAGGCGTCGCTTCGCTGGTACCGCGACGAGTTGGGTCACGACGAACTGTGGCGAGAGGGCGACGACACGGTCGGCCTCGCCGTCCCCGATACCGACATCGGGCTCATGCTCGATCGTGTCCCGGTCGGCGACGAGAGCGGACCGGGGCCGATGTTCCTCACCGACGACGTCGAGAAGTTCGTCGCCGACCATCCCGAGTTGGAGCCGGCGACACCGGTGATCGCCATCCCCGACGGTGCCCTGGTCAGCTTCCGCGACCCTGCGGGCAATTGGGTCTACGTGCTCGATCAGCACCAGGCCGTGTAGGGGCTGGCCGATCGCGTCCCGTCAGTCGATCACGAAGCCGATCGCCAGGCCGATCGGGATGACGACCCACGGGGCGAAGGTCAGCACGACGGCGATCAGGGCGATCTGGCGGGACTTGTCTCTCGGTGGCCGACCGCAGCGGCCGATCGTCTCCCACAGGGCGTCGATCGGCCGTTCGGTGGTCAACCGGATCCGGCGGCGGGCCACCGCCGCACCGCGGAGGAAGGTCCAGGCCAGGCCGGCGATGAGCAGGCCGAGGATGAGGACCGCCCCGGCCCGGGCCCAGAAGGTCGACAGCGCCGACGTCGCGGTGGAGATCGCCACGTTGGCGAAGGTCGACAGCACAGCGCCGCCGAGCAGGAAGGTCGGGATCCCGAGCGGGTTCCGCTTGAACCCCGGGGCGATTCGTTCGGTGTGGATCCGCGCTCGGGTCAGCAGGGGGCGAGCCGGGTCGTCGGGCAGGGTGTTGGCCTCCCGGCGGGCGTAGAGCCGGGCCATCGCATCGACCACCGACGCCTGGTAGCTGCGGACGATGTACCGGGCGACCCGCTGCACGATCATGGCGGCGATCGGGCCGAGGGGGCCCACGCCCGACACCTTCACCCCCCGAGCGCCGTTGCGGTCGAGGACCTCGAGGGCTCGGACGGCGAGGGTGTGGGCGCGAAGAAACCGTTGGGGGTGGCCGAGCGGTCGAGGTGACGACAACTCCAGCACGATGTCGGCGTCGACGTGGTCGCTGGCCCCGAACCCCTCGAGGATGCGCCCCGCGGCCTCCGAGTCGTTCTTGCGGAAGGCCTGGAACGCCTCGAACCGCTCGTCGAGGTCGTCGAGCAGCAGGGTCCGCTCATCGGTGTCGGCATCGTGGCGCTGATCGGCTGACGCGTCGTCGCCGATCGGTTCGACGACCTCCGGATTGCTCATCGTCCGCTCCTCGGATCGGTGCGGCACCGGGCCAGCCGCTCCCGAGTGGGGGACAGTAATGTAGGCCGTATGACCCAGCAATCGGATGGCGCTACGGCGTCCCAGCCCGTCGATCGGACCGCCGAGTGGGATGAGCTCCGGGCCCGGTACCTGGCCGGTCCGGGGGAGCGACCGGCGTCCACCGCCCGCGGGGTGCACCATGCGGCTCTGTTGTCGTCCGACGTGGCGACGACGATCGAGTTCTACCAGGGTCTGCTCGAGTTCCCCCTGACCGAGCTGTTCGAGAACCGTGACTACCCCGGCTCGACCCACTTCTTCTTCGACATCGGAAACGGCAACGCCCTGGCCTTCTTCGATTTCCCCGGCCTCGACCTCGGCCCCTATGCCGAGGTCCTCGGCGGGCACCACCACCTGGCGATCTCGGTCGAGCCCGACACGTGGCGCCGCCTCAAGGCCAAGCTCGACGATGCCGGGGTCGGCTACCACGAGGTCGGCGGCACGTCGATCTACTTCGCCGGTCCCGACGGGGAGCGTCTGGAGCTGATCGCCGATCCTCTCGGCGAGATGTACGGCACACCGGTTATGTAGCGACGGGCCGGCCGTCTATCCGGTCGAGCTGCCGATCCGCGAGCCGAGGGGGTGGTCGGTGTCGGGTTTGGTGCTGCCGTAGGGTGTTGGGGGTATGGAGGGGCGGGATGGCTGAGGTCGATCTCGGTATTGATGGGTTGGAGCAGTACAAGCTCGTCGGTCGGGGTGGGTTTGCTGCGGTGTATGCGGCGTGGGATCGGCGGTTCCGGCGTTGGGTGGCGGTGAAGGTCCTCGACGCGCTCGATGACGATGGGCGCCGTCGGTTTGATCGTGAGTTGGGGTTGATGGGGCAGTTCGATGACGAGGTTCATATCGTCACGCCCTACCGCGATGGGTATACGACGTTGGGGTCGCCGTATCTGGTGATGGAGTACTTGGCGGGTGGGTCGCTCCAGCAACTCATCGATGAGGATGGTCCCCTTCCTCTTGACGTTGCGGTCTCGTATGTTGCTCCGGTTGCGGTGGCGTTGGGTCGAGCGCATTCGGGTGGGGTGCTGCACCGTGATGTGAAGCCGGCGAACATTTTGCTCACGGCGAACGGGGTGGCGAAGTTGACCGATTTCGGGATCGCCACCATCCGGGAGGCAACGGCGACTCAGGTGGCGTTCACCCTGGCGCACAGCCCGCCCGAGACCTTCACCACGGGGGTCGATGACCGCGATGAGCGGTCCGACCTGTACTCCCTCGCCTCGACGCTCTACACGCTCGTCACCGGCCGTCCGCCCTTTGCCCCCGCCGGCGCCCAGGACTCCCAGTTGGCGTACATGCGTCGCATCGAAACCAACGCCGTTCCCCCCACCGGCCACGATCCCCTCGACGCGTTCTTCGCCACCGCCCTCGCCAAAGACCCCGACGACCGGTACCCGACCGCGGCCCAGTTCACCACAGCCCTCACCACCACCGTTGCCACCGGTGCCAGGGGTGAGAACGATACCGGCGTCGCACCGGCCCCTCCCGATCCCGACCCCGACTCGCCCGACCCTCCGCCAATCGACGACGACACGACCCAGGTCGACAACCGCCCACCGAATCCAGCACCCGATCCCACCCCCCGGACCAGTCGGATCACAGGCCCGGGGCTGGGTTTGGGCTGTCGCGGGCCGCCGCCCTCGCCGTCGTGGTGATCATCGGCGGGCTCCTCGCCACCCGAGACCAAGGCGACGACGCCACCAGCCCCACCAGCTCCATCAGCGACGCCACCGAGACGACGTCGACACCGGCGACCGAAGACACGACAGCGTCCCCATCGCCACACGACCTCTCGGCCTCCCGATCACCTACACCGGCCACACCACCAGCGTGTTGTCGGTGGTGCAGTTGGCCAACGGTTTGGTGGCCTCCGCCAGCGACGATGACACGGTGCAGGTGTGGGATCCGGCCGACCCCGACACGACGATCGCTACCTACACCGGCCACACCGCCAGCGTGCGGGCGGTGGTGCAGTTGGCTGACGGTTTGGTGGCCTCCGCCAGCTTCGATAGACACGGTGCAGGTGTGGGATCCGGCTGACCCCGACACGACGATCGCGACCTACACCGGCCACACCGACGAGCGTGAGGTCGGTGGTGCAGTTGGCTGACGGTCGGGTGGCCTCCGCCAGCTGTCGATGACACGGTGCAGGTGTGGGATCCGGCCGACCCCGGCACGACGATCGCTACCTACACCGGCCACACCCCCCCGTGTTGTCGGTGGTGCAGTTGGCTGACGGTTTGGTGGCCTCCGCGGTTTCGATGGCACGGTGCAGGTGTGGGATCCGGCCGATCCCGGGACGACGATCGCGACCTACACCGGCCACACCGTCCCCGTGAACTCGGTGGTGCAGTTGGCTGACGGTTTGGTGGCCTCCGCCAGCTGGGATGAGCACGGTGCAGGTGTGGGATCCGGCCGACCCCGGCACCACGATCGCGACCTACACCGGCCACACCAGCTGGGTGTACTCGGTGGTGCAGTTGGCTGACGGTTTGGTGGCCTCCGCCAGCGGCGATGACACGGTGCAGGTGTGGGATCCGGCTGACCCCGAGCACGACGATCGCTACCTACACCGGCCACACCGCGACCGTGTTGTCGGTGGTGCAGTTGGCTAACGGTTTGGTGGCCTCCGCCAGCCGGTATCGATGGCACGGTGCAGGTGTGGGATCCGGCTGGTTTGTGAGGTCGTGGTCGGGTTTGGAGGGGTGTGTGGTGGTGTCGACGGTGGTCGGTTGTGGGGGTTGAGGTGGATTTGGGTATTGCGGGTTTGAGTGATTTCAAGCGGATTGGTTCGGGTGGGTTTGCTCGGGTGTATTCGGCGTTTGAGGCTGATGCTGGTCGTCGGGTTGCGGTGAAGGTGCTTGAGTCGGTTGATGAGGCGGGGCGTCGGAGCTTTGATCGTGAGCGGTTGACGATGGGTCAGACGACGGCCCATGACAACATCGTCACGATGTTCCGGTCTGGGTATACGACACCGGATGATCACCCGTTCCTGGTGATGGAGAATATGACGGGCGGGTCGCTCCAGGACCGTCTGGATGCTGAGGGGCCGTTGGTGTTGAGGTCGGCGGTCAGCTCTGAGAGGTGTGTTCGTTCTCCCTCCGATCGGCGTGTGCCGTCGGTGAGTATGGCCTCAAGCGATTCGGCGATCGACGACATAACGTTGGCAGCTTCGGAGGCGGCCGCCTCAAGAGCTGACGAGGGTCCAGTCATACAGTTGTTGACGTTAGAGTAGTGGCAGCGGCTACGTGATGGCCTGTCCGTCCGATCAGAGTTCTGCCCACAGCGCTTGCTAGACGAAGTTGAAACGACGCATCTGGCGCAGTTGATCATGAGACCCGAAATCGTTGGTTAGCGGCGTCGGTACAGCTGGTTCCCGGGGATGTTCCGAGCGTTCGGGTTTATGGGGCTCATCGGGTTCCGCATCTGCTTCTGGAGCGAGCTCTGAAATGGTGGGCGGTACCTCAGGTTCCCGGGGATGTACGGGGCGTTCGGGTGACTCGGTGACATACGGCTCGGCTGGAATGGCCGGCTTCTCTGCACAGGAGTCATAGGCAGTCTCGGGGCCCGCCGTTGCTTCTGTCCCGTCTGGGCCGGCGACGTCCGGGGCGGACGGCTCGGTGGGGAGCCTCCAGCCGGGCCGCGCGACCGCTGCCCGGAGCCCACCCAAAGCCCAATCGCGAGGACACCGAGGATGCCGATCGCGACCAACCACCCCGTGCGAGCCGACGGGTTGGTCCTCGGGTCGACCGCTTCACGCAGTTGTTCGATGTCCACCGCTGGTTCCTCGCCAGAGCCGGCGTCGCCGCCGGCGGCGCGGCAGTCGATCACCAGTTCTTGCCCCGGAAAGATGTCGTTCCGGTCGTCGAACGTCTGTCCGTTCGATAGCCGGCGGCCCCTGTTCTGCTCGAAGATCGAGTCGACCGCCCCCGACGAGCCGCAGTGTTGCTCCGCGATCCGGCCGAGATGTTCCCCCTGCTGTACGACGTGGACAACTCCCTCATCGGCGGTGCAGGACACCACGAACACCGCTAGCACCGCGATTGCCCACAGCCGCACGGGCCGCTTTAGCTCCGACTTTCTCGACTTCACCCCGAGATGACCGTCGGTCATCGTGCACCTGTCCTTCCACACGCGGCTAGAGGAACTTGTCCTTGACGTTGAAGCTCTGGTGGAGCGAGTCGCTCCTCGTCTGCTCGAAGAGCTGCCGGACGAGCGGGGTGGATCCGAGGCCGCGCAGCTTGACGACAGTCATCTCGGCTGGCTTCCCACGGCTTCGGCTGAACCAACGCCAACGCCCTCTGTCGGTGCGCTCCAACACGAGGATCAACGTCGCAGTGTCTCCGAGCCGATCGAAGATCGTCCGACTGAAGGCGATGTTGTCGACCTCGTACCAGAAGATCACGTCGCGCCGTTGGATCAAGATCCCCGACTGCACCTCGACCCAATGCTCGTAGATCTGGTACCGGGTCAGCAGCGAGGTCAGGAGGATCCAGACCGCCAGGGCCACGGCAACGACGAGGACGAGATTGCTGACGATCGCGTCGAAGCTCCGGCCGAGGTCGGAGTCTGCAACATCGCCGGCCTCACCCGACAGGCGTTGGGAGACCTCGGTGAACGGCTTGGTCGCCGTCAGGTACAAAGAAGCGAGTAGCAGACACCCACCGAGGGTCATCAGCCCGAGCATCGATCGCAAGCTTCGATAGGTGTCCCGCCGGAGTTCCCCGGACTCGATGTCGTGCTCGGCGATCCGATCTCGGAACGTCCGCTTCTTCGAAGACGCCGTCTTCGGTGTGCTCCGCTCGCGCTCCAGGTCGTCCAGCGACTCAATGCTGGCGACTAGTTCCGCCGCTTCGTCGAGGCTGGGGTCGAGGTTGACAGCCTTCCATGCCAGAGATTGGGCCTGCGCCCGATCGCCGTTCCGGAGGGTGGCCTTGGCCAGGAAGTAGTGCCCGATCGGACTGGACGGGTCGACGGTGAGGCGCTGCTGGAACGCTTCGATCGCTTCGGCAATTCGACCCTGTTCGAGCCGAGCGGCGCCGAGCGCATGCCACAGCTTCGGGTTGGACGGGTCGGTGACCAAGGCCTGGGTCGACAGCTCAGCCGCTTTGGCGACGTCGCCGGCGCGGATGAGCTGGAAGGCGTCGTTGGCCGGTGTGGTAGATGTCGCGGTCATGATCGTTGCTCCTTCATCCGCGGATGGGTCGTGAGGGCCGCTCGACCCGTTGAGGTCGGGATGGGCGGGCTGGCAAGCGGCGGAGGGCACTGGCCCCGATAGCGTCGTCGGCTTCGACGGACCGCTCCCCTTCGCCTCGGTCGGCGTCGGCGCGCCCGTCACCACGGCTGTCGCCACCATCACCGTCGTCGCCATCGGGGCGATCGTTGGCCTCTTCTCGCCCGTCGCCATGGCCGTGGCCAACGTCCCGCTCGGTGTCGACGACCGCAAGCTCCGAGTCTTGCTGTGGGCACTCGAGGGCGAGCTCGCTGATCGGATCGGCGATCGCATCGACCCGGGCACCGTCGGGACCGCCGCCGATCGACCCGAGGTCCTCGACAACGCGCTCGACCTCGACCGGCTCTTCGCGAGCGGACGACGGCGCATCCGGTGCGTGGTCCACAGGGTCCGGGCCGTGGCCCGCGGCGAGATCCTCGCCCGGGGTGCTGACCGGGAATACGTCGTCGAAGGCCCCGGACACCGGATCGTCTTCTTCAGCCTCCACCGGCTGGTCCTCGAACCACGACGGCGGCGGCTCGTCGTCGTCGGCCGGACTCGGGTCCTCGTCGTCGGGCGGAGGCTCGTCGGGCACATCGGCGCTGGACTCCGGATGTTCGTCGAGGTCGGCGCGGTCACCAACGTCGTTGTCAGGGAACACGTCGGCCGCCGGGTCGGAGTCGTCGTGACCGTCGGGAACCTCCTCCACGCCGGCGTCCCAGCCATCGTCGGTCAGGAGGTCGTAGCCCGCCTCGACGAGGGACTCCACGAAGCTCGCCATGGCCTCGTGCAGCACAGATCCCGCCTCCGCGACCCGCTCCGGCTGCTCGACCGCCCACCCGACCGTGGCCCCCGCTGGCATCAGTTCGCCGACCCCACCACCGAGGGCGAAGGTGCCGGTACCCAGACCAGACTCGCTGAGATCGACGTGGATCGGCACCGGCAGGCCCATGGGCCCCTCGACCGGGGAGATCACATCGGAGAAGACGAGTTCGTAGGTCCCCAGTCCGTCTGCGATGCTGACGTGGCTCGCCAGGATCTGGCCGAGGGTGGTCGGCTCCGCGGTCTCGAAAGGTACGAACTCGGTCGTTCGTAGCTTCGCCACCTCGGCGGTGCCGAACGGCATGTCGATCAGGGCCGCATCGACGAGCGCGAACGCCGGCGAGTTCCGGTCCCGGAACTCGAGCAGCACGAGGCTGCGATCTGCGGCGAGTGCCCTCGCCGCCTCGGCCGCCAGTCCGATGACCCCAGCCGCCTTCCCAACGCCAGCCGCACCAGCCTCCCAGATGCGCTCGGCCGCAAGTACGCTGCCGCCGGTCAATGTCGCGCTTGTCGCAAAGACCCCAGCGACATTGGTCAACGTCGGGAACAGCTCGGTGGTATCACCACCGAGCAGCCGCACCTCGAATGCCGTGCTCGGCGTCTGCAGCGCACCGTGCCGGTCCGGATCTGCTTTGGTCGCTTCGATGGCGGCCGCCGTCAGCTCGTCTACGGAGTACGGGCTCAACGCTGCTGCCAGGTCGTCCCTCGCCTCGGCCAGCGACGGCGTGTCCAGTGATTCTGAGATCGTCCTCGCGATGCCGAACCAGATCGACGGGGCTACGACGACATCGGCGGCATGGCCGGTCGGTGAACCACTGGCGTCCCCATCCCGGTCCGCCCCGTTCGTCATCGCCCCCTCGTCGGGGGCGAGGGCCGTCTCGAGCAGCCCATCGATGACGTCGGGACCCATCAGCTGATCAAGCGGGCGGTCCCATCCCTGCTCGGTCCGGAACCGGTGGATCTGGTCGTGCAGGATCGGGTCGACCACTGACAGCGCCGTCATGATCAGGGCCTCGACCGCTCCGGCCTCGAACGAAGCAAGTGCCGTACTGGCCGCGCTGGCCTCCGCCACGAGCCGGGGCGAGCTGGAGAGGTCGAGCAGTCTCGCTTCGGCGTCGCTGACGTGCTGGCGAAAGGCATCGAGGACGCGGTCCGAGACCATCTGCTGGAACGGCGAGGGCGCCGGACGACCGCTGGGCGACGCACAAACCGCCCATTGTTCGAAGCCGGCGAACGCCCGGGCGGCGTAGGCCGCCCACTGCGACTGCTCCAGGGGCTCCGGCTCATCGAAGACGACGCGGTGGATCGCCCCTTCTGCGCCATACCTAAACTCGAACGCGATCGCCTGCGCGAACGAAGGGCCGAGCGGCGATCCAGGACTGCACACGATGCGACTCTGGGGAGGACCGGTCGGCGGACCGGTTCGACGAGGACGGGTTCGCGGACGACCCGGCAGACGATCGGCTGGTAGCCCAGGCCTTGTCCTGCGGTTCGGGTGTCGGCGATGCCTCCGATTCGGCATGGCTCGTCCTCCTAGGCTCGGGCGACGGCGAGCTCGTCGACGAGCTCCGACAGGGCGGTTTCGAGGTCGAGCAGTGCGGCTCGGCGTTGCTCGGCGGCCTCAGCCGGGCCGCGAAGCGCAGCCAACATCACAGCGGTGGCGACCTGGGCTCTGGCTAGGGCCTGGCTCGGGCCCCCAACAGCGACCTCCAGCTCGGGTCGAAGGGCAGCGAGGTCATCGGAGACCTCGACCAGCGCAGCCTCGGTCGCCCGGTACTCCTGCCGGGCATCACCGGCGGTCGGCTGGCCTCGGAGCGTCTCGTCCCATCGCTGGTTGGCGGCCTGGGCCCGAGCGCCGATGTCTTCGACAGCCGCGATGAGCGGATCGGTCGATTCCGGGCCGTAGGTTCGCCATCCGAGCCACGCGAGGCCAGCCAGGAGGCAAAGGAGCAAGAGGGTCGGGGCCACGGGTCGGACCGGCCGAGCACCGGTTGCCACGGTTGCATGTTCGCCGTGGGGAGTTGACGCCGGGACCGGAGACGTGGAGCCCCAATCGGCCGGCGAGGGGGCGAGATTGGGGAGGCTCGCTCGGTCCAGGATCACACCCGCCGACGGTGGCGGGTTCGCCTCAGGCTGGGCTGGACTCGACGGCGGGGCCAGGGGGCTGCCCGGGTTCGGCCCTGCCCCGTCACCAGGCGCATGCGGTCGGTCCGGCTTCGGCCGCTGTTGCAGCTGCAAGCCCTCATCGACGAACTGCTTGAATCTCTTCTGGTTCCGCTCGACGACATGGTTCATGGCGATGACTCCTGCTGTGGTCAATGCCGGGTGGTCCGTTGTGAGGTGGGCGTGGGAAGAGCAGGAACGATGTGGTCTCGCGGGTTTCGGTGGCGCATCTGATACAGGAGCGTCACAGTCTCGAGCAGGAAGTCGTCCACCGCTCCCCCGCCACGCCCGGTCGAGCTCCGGGCCTCGATGAGCAGCTCGTTCTCCCCATTGACCAGGGTGCCTGGAGGCACGACGACGAACCCGGACTGCCAGGACACCGTTCGTGTCGGAGTCAGGGCGCCCTCCAGATCGACCCCGTTCAGCCGGATGACGTTGTGGGCGTAGGCCACGTCGAAGGCGCGAAAGGCCAGGATTCCGGGGGTCTCGTCGACGATGTTGCCACAGACGAATCCGTAGCTCGACGTCGGGCCGACAAACTCGACCTCCGACGCGACCGACCGAAAGAATCCGGCCTGGTTTCCGAAATGATGCCGCCCGGCGAAGATGACCGAGAGATTGGTGGACATGAGTGCTTCTCCGTTCGATCGGACTGACCGGGCGTGACCGACTCGTCGTGCGCCATGGAGGCGTGACTTCCTCGTTCACGATGTGAACGAGGAAGATCTCAACGACTGGAACAGGTTTGCGGCGGCCAGTAGGGTGGGAACGCGTCGCCGTCGGAGGGAGGTTCATGACTGCACGTGTGGTCAACCTCCCGACCCAATGGACGTCGTTCATCGGCCGTTCCGCTGACGTCGCCGGTGTGCAGGAGCGGCTCGCTGAGTCGCGCTTGGTCACCTTGGTCGGCCCCGGAGGGGTAGGGAAGACCCGTCTCGCCATCGAGGCCGCTGCGACGACCAAGGAACGGTTCGCCGGCGGGATCTGGTTCGTCGAGCTGATGGACGCCGGCACCCAGACCGAGGTCATCTCGACGATCTGGGCTGCGCTCGCCACGCCCGAGCTGAACACACCGCAGTCGCTGGCCGGTTTGGTCGAGCGGCTTCCGATCGACGATGCACTGCTCGTGCTCGACAACTGCGAGCACCTCATCGAAGAGGTCGGCGAGATCGCCGTCACCCTGCTCTCCCACCTACCCAACCTGCGCATACTGACCACGTCGAGGGAACGACTCAGTTTGGACGGGGAGTTCCTCTGGCTCGTCGACAGCCTGGGCTTCCCCGGTGGCGATGACTCGTCGTGGTACCGATCACCGCTTCCGGAAGCGTTGGAACTGTTCCAGCAGCGAGGCAGGGCCGTCGACCCCGGGTTCGAGATCACGGAATCGAATGCGGCCGCCGTCGCTTCGATCTGCCGCCGGCTCGACGGTCTCCCACTCGCAATCGAGCTTGCAGCGGCCAGGCTCGGGCTCTTCAGCGCCGCTGCGATCGACGAGCGCCTCCGAGAAGCCCTCGAGTTCCTGGACTCACCGATGCGAAATCGTCCTCGGCGACATGCCAGCCTGCACGACGTCGCGGCCTGGAGCTATGCGCTCTTGTCGGATCTGGAGCAAGAGGTCTTCTCCCGCTTGGGAGTATTCTCCGGCGGCTTCGATCTGGCTTTTGCCCGCGTGGTCGCAGGACCGAGTCTACACCGCACCGACTTCGAGGCCGTCGTCGAGTCGCTGGTTGCGAAGTCGCTGGTGGCCAGACGCTCACGGGGAGGGCCTACCACCCGGCTTCGCCTTCTGGAGTCGCTGAAGGTGTTCAGCACGGAACAGCTCGTGCTCACCGACCGGTTGGAGGAGACGCGCCGAATCCATGCCGCCCGTTGTGCCGATCGCGCCGACGCGGCCGCCGATGAGCTGTGGAGCGCCGAGCAAGCCTCGGCCCTGGACGCCATGGAGCTCGATCACGACAACGTGCGGACTGCGTTGTCGTGGGCTATCGAGCGAGAGGACGCCGAACTGGCTCAGCGACTCTCCGGTGCCTTGTTCCGCTTCTGGGATCTCCGCGGCTACTACGACGAGGGCTACCGCTGGTGCCAGCGGGCATGCGCCCTCGACGGCCAGGTGAGCGCGCCGGTTGCGGTACGGGCGCTCAACGGTCTCGCTACACTGTCGGTCCTCACCGGCGAGGTCGCCGGGGCGATCCGGGCAAGTGAGGCCGCCATTGCACTGGCCGAGGAACACGGGGAGTACGCCGAGCTGGCTTACGCACAGCAGTTCCTCGGTCTCTGCTTCATCTATCTCGAAGATCTCGACCGAGCCGAGGAGGTACTTGGTCGGTCGATCTCCGCCGCCCGCCAGGCCGAGAGCCTGGTGCTGTCGGGATGGTCGTTGCTCTTCCTCGCCGCCGTTCACAACGAGCGCGAGGGCACGACGTCCCTGGTTGAGCTCGTCGACGAAGCTGCCGAGTCTCTGGCGGAAGCCGACGAGTCCGAAGGACTCGGTTGGTGCCACTTGGCCCGAGGACACGTCGCCCTTCGCCTCGGCGACCCGCTGACCGCGGCGACAGAGCAACTGGCTGCGCTCGATCGGTTCTCCCGCCTCCGGGCGGCCTGGGGCAGCGCGACGGTCGGCATCATGGTGAGCCGAATCCTGGCCGAGCTCGAGGAATGGGAGCGCTCGGTCCGCCTCCTCGGTGAGTCCGAGCGGTTGCGATCGGCGGTCGGGGCCACCCACCTCCCGGTGTATGCCCGCTGGGTCGCCGAAGGCACCCAAACCGCAGTGGAAGCCATCGGGTCGAGCGCCGTCGATGAGATCCTCGAGCAGGCAAGCCGTCGGCCCGCGATCGAGATCTTCGACTCGATCGCCGACGAGCTCAACGTCGTTGTCGAAGAGCTGAGTGCCGCCCGGGAACCGCCGCGACCTTTGGCGGCCACCACCCCCGAAGCACCGGTCGCCCGTCTGGAACGAAAGGGCGAACTGTGGACGGTGACGTTCGACGGGTCGGAGACCCACCTCCGTCACCTCGTCGGGTTGGCTCACATTGCGACACTCCTTGCCAACCCTGGCCGCCAGTTCGCTGCAGTCGAGCTCGCCGCGGCCCGATCCGAGGCTCGACGAATCAGACCGGAGGGACAGTCGCTGCCCCCCGAGTCGTCGGGTCCGAGTGGCCATGCAGGTGAGCGGTTGGATGCCGAGGCGATCCGGTCCTACCGGGCCCGAGCCGAAGAGCTGCGCGACGAGATCGAGGAAGCCGAGGCCTGGACCGACTCCGAGCGGGTGGCCCAGGCCCGAGAAGAACTGGAGTGGCTTGTGCAACAACTCGGCTCGTCGGTCGGCTTGGGTGGCCGACCGCGCCGCGACGGATCGGATGCCGAGCGGGCACGAGTCAACGTGACGAAGGCGATCCGATCGGCCATTCGCAAGATCGACGGAGCCTCGCCAGCGCTCGGCCGGCATCTCGAGATCAGCGTCGCCACCGGAGCATTCTGCCGGTACCGACCCGATCCGAGCTCACCGATGACGTGGGTGGTCAGCGCATAGCGCGTACAGCTTCAACCTCGACACCATCCGCCAGCCCGAGCCGCCGAGAGCTCCGAGCCCGTTAGACGAAGTTGAAACGACGCATCTGGAGCGGATGATCAGAAGACCCCGGCTACCGCGACGACCGAAGCGACAGCGTCGTCGAGCAGAAACGGTCCGTCGATGTCGAGCCGCTCCTGTAGCGATCCGCCGGTCATGTGCTCCAGCACCAGGTACGGGTAGTTGTCCGGGGTCGTGTACCCGCCCGGAACATGGTCACGATGTTGTCGTGAGCCGTGGTCTGGCCCATCGTCAGACACTCGCGATCAAAGCTCCGACGGCCCGCCTCGTCCACTGAGTCAAGAACCTTCACCGCCACCCGACGACCCGCAGCGGCTTCAAAAGCCGAGTACACCTTCGCGAATCCACCCAGACCGATCCGCTTGTAGTCTTTCAAACCTGGAATCCCCAGATCGACCTCAGCCACACCGCTCTCCCATCGTGTACGAGGCTTTGCCACTGTAGCGCCGGCGTCGATCGGCCTGCCTCCACGAGCCCACGCCAAGCTGATATACCATTGAACGTCGATCGGCCCGCCGCACCGAGTCTGCGGTGCCCCTACGACCGGGCGGACGGGACCGTGGTGTAGCAGGTTGGCTGCCGACGGTTGGTTCCCGGGCATGTACCCGGCCCACCCGAGCCCACTCAAGGCGAGATCCGACAGCTCGACATCGGGACTTGCGGGGTGCGGAGAGATCCCGCTACTCCCGGTGGTGGCCGCCCTCGGCCCCGTGTGCCAGAAACGTGGCAGATTCAGGGGGTCAACGCACTCGGCCGGTTTCGGGCTCGATTGGGCCGGAATCGAGTACCAGAACCCGTGCACAGAATCAAAGTCCCAGAACCTGGCCGTCCGACCGTTTCTGAGACTCCGGCGCTCAGAGGCCCCGCTCAGCAAGTGGTGACGTGGACAGCCGAGCGGGCGCCAGCGCCGCCTCACCAGTCAGGATCCTGCATCGATCCTCGTCGCACCCCACGATCAGCGCTGACCACCCAACGCGTTGAGGATCCTGTACCGATCCTCGTCACGCCCCACCATTAGGCATCAGGATCCTGAGGGAAGCCGTTGGGCCAGATGTCCAGAGCGATCACGAGCACGTCGTCATCGGCGCCGAGTAGAGCGAACAGGCTGAACGCTCCGACGCTCTGACCAGGCTCGACGATCAGGCGCCCGCCGGGCCACGGACCGACCTCAAGGTTCTCCACGACGCCAGGTCGAGCGAGCGCAGCTAGAGCGGCGGGCCAGTCGATCGAGGCGAACCGGGCCGCAGCTACAGGGTCCGGAAGCGCACGTGCGATGTCAGTTGCTACCTCGTCGAGCCAGCGGACTCGTCGCACCCGCCTCCAGCCTCAATTCGTTGCGCCAGCTCGGGGCCCAACCGATCCAGGTGTTGGCGGGTCGTTGCAGTGGTACGAGCTTGAGCGGCCGGCTGGTCAGCAACGATCGCATCGGCCAGGGCCTCGGGATCGACAGTGGTCGCAGAACGTTCACCCATCGAGTTCGATTCTAGTACGGCGACCTCGTCGATCGAGGGTCTGAACCGAAGCTGCCGTGGCCATGAGGCGGTAGTGGGATCGCATGATGATCAGAGCGTGAGGCCGGCGGTGGCGTTGCGATTCCACCAGCCGCTGGTGCGGTCATAGGGGTCAGCTGATCGTCTGCGCCAGATGCGTCGTTTGAACTTCGTCTAACGAGCAGAGGGCCTGGGCGCTCCTAGTTGAGTCCGGTGTGTTGGTCAAGGGGTGTCGCGCCGGTATCGGCCTGATGGTGTTGTTTGCTTTGCTGCTTCTACGTCGGCGTGGACGAGTTACTCACCGGGAGTCTCGGAGCCGGCGGTCAACCAAGCGATGAGGAGTGAAGCAGTGAGCAACATGTTCGTGGGTGCGCTGAAGGCGGTGAGCGAGACGATGCGGCCGTTCCAGCCGATCCTGGCCCCGATGTCGGTGGTCACCAAACCGATTCGAGAGGTGACCTGCGCGGTCGTCTCCCCGGTCACCGATGCGGTGATCGACGGAGTCGGTGAGGTCGTCGGCGCGTCTCAGCAGTCCCGAGACCGAGCCAAGGTCATGACCAACAGCGCGGTGAACATCGCAACCGGCGCCGTCCTGGTGGATGGCTTGACCGACCCCGACACCTGGGACTCGGCCGTCGACTTCGTCGTGGCCATGAATCAACCGGGGGCCGACGGTACCTACGCCTGGTCCCCGTCCTGACAAGCCCATCTACCTGAAAGGAAAGACCACCATGTTTGATCTCGATGCAATCCTCGAGGCCATCGACAGCGCCGTCGAGGCCTTCGACTCACCCGATGGCGGCGTCCGGTTTGGGGCGACGTTTGACGACGGGGCCCTGACTGAAGACGATGTGATCGTCTCCGCTGCCGGTGACGGGTACGTGAGCCCGTCGGACTACTACAAGGGAGTGAACGGCATCCCGCCGGACCCGGAGTGACGATGACCGACGTTGATGGCCAGATCGATGCGCTCGCTGTGCGGGTCAGCTTCATCGATGAGTTCGATCGGACGCTCGGTCCTGGAGAGCGGGTCACCTTTGGGCGGGCCGCCGATCTGGTCATCGACACTCACCGGTCCCTTCACCGACAGTTGGGCCTGATCGAGAACGACGGCAACTACTGCTGGCTCGCCAACATCGGTCGACGGATCCCACTTGTTGTGCAGGGTGAAGCTCCGTTTCGGGCCGAGCTGGCGAGCGGTGACGAGATCACCGTCCCTGTTGGCCAGTCGGTGATCTCGTTCTCGTTCCGGATCCCCGACTCAGCCCGGTTCACGACCTACCAGATCGACCTGGAGGTCATCGGCCCCCAACGCCGAACTGATCGTGTGCTGCCGGCGGTCGCTAGCCACACGACCACGCAGGTGAGCGAGACGGTCGGGTTGACTCCGTCGCTTCGGGTGCTGCTCACGGCACTCGCCGAGCCTCGATTGCGGATGACCGGTGAAGGGCTCCCGTCGACGGCAGAGCTCAGTGAGCGGACAGGCTATGCCCCCCGAACGATCGAGAAGGCGATCGGGGAGGCGTGCCGCCGTGTGGATCGCGAGGGGACCCTCGGCTTGTTCGGCACCGTTGCCGATCCAAAGC
Source organism: Acidimicrobiales bacterium (assembly GCA_965262175.1). GTDB lineage: Bacteria > Actinomycetota > Acidimicrobiia > Acidimicrobiales > SZUA-35 > CADEDH01. The sequence continues at coordinate 2,736,146 of CBDHES010000002.1, forward strand.
GAGATCGACGAGAGGTCCTCGTTCGAGTCCTTCTCCAATCAGCGATCATCACCAGGGCCGATCTAGCCTTGCTTGACGGTCCATAGTCGACGCCGGGAAGGCGGCGACGTAGCGGTCGAGGGTTGTGGTCATCTGAAAGGGAGGGTGAGGCCGTGGCTGATGAGATCGATCTCGGTATCGATGGGCTTGGCGAATACAAAGAGATCGGCCGAGGCGGATTCGCCGTCGTCTACGCGGCCCGGCAGCACGAGTTCGACCGGCTCGTCGCGGTCAAAGTACTCACCTCGCTCGACGACGCGGGCCTTCGACGCTTCAACCGCGAGAAGCTGTCCGCTCGGTGCGGTGAACGACCACCCGAACATCATCACCCCCTTCGGTGCCGGCGTCACCCGACCAGGGGGGCAGCCCTACCTTCTGATGGAGCACCTCGCCGGGGGCTCGCTCCAAGACCGGATCGAGGATGATGGGCCACTTCCAGCTGAGGAAGCGATCGGGTACACGCTCCAGGTCGCGGATGCTCTCCGCTACGCCCACAGCGCGGGCGTGTTCCACAAGGACATCAAGCCGGCCAACATCCTCCTGACCGCCACCGGTGACGCCAAGCTCGCAGACTTCGGCATCGCCGCCATCCGCGAGGCCACCGCCTCAGCGGCCATGGCCTGGTCACTCGCCTACGCCCCACCCGAAGTGTTTGGTGGCGATCCGGACTCCACCGCCGATCCACGCGACGAACGATCCGACCTGTACTCGCTCGCTGCCACCCTCTACACCCTGGTCGTCGGCCACGACCCGTTCCAGCACCCCACCAACAACACCCTCCCCGGGTACATGGCCCGCATCCTCAACAACCCAGTACCACCCTGCGGAATCACCAATCTCGAATCCGTGCTCGCCACCGCCATGGCGAAAGAACCCGGCGCGAGATACCAGACCGCGGGCGAGTTCGGCCAGGCACTGAAACAAGCCCTCACCACCAACTCTTCAATCACGACCAACCCTCCCGAACAGCGCCGACCCGACGTCGATCCGATCGCTCAACCCCCCACGCGCCTCAAACCTGACCACCCGGATCAGCCCACGGCAACGATGCCTGACGACCAGGCCGACACCCCCACACCGGGGAGTCAGAGCCCAACAGAGCCGATGAACACGGCCATCATCGAAGGACCGGTCCCACACGACGAGCATGGAAGCCACGACGAGACGGACAGCCAACCGACCATCGATGGCGAACAGCTGCACCCATCGTCATCGGAGTTCTCGCGGTCCTCGCTGGCCTAGGAATCTTCGCACTCCGAGATCCGGACGGAGACGTCGAGGACGCAACCACACCAACTGAACTCACCGCCCCCGAACAAGATGACGTCAACGAAGAACCCCCGGACACCAACCTCGATCCAACGCCAACGACCCAGCTCACTACCGACACGAGGGCGACGGACACCGAAGAACCGCCCACAACCCAACGGGCTGAAGTGCAACCGGCCACCTACACCGGCCACACCGGCTACGCACTGTGCGTCACCCAACTCGACAACGGCCTCATCGCAACCTGCGGCGGCTCAGCGGACACGGGGCCCGACGATGGCACGGTGCAGATCTGGGACCCCGCCAACCCCGACACCACCCTCACCACCTACACCGGCCACACCAACTGGGTGCGGTCGGTGATCCAACTCGATGACGGCCTCATCGCCTCTGCCAGCAGCGATGACACGGTGCAGATCTGGGACCCCGCCAACCCCGACACCACCCTCACCACCTACACCGGCCACACCAACAGCGTGCGGTCGGTGATCCAACTCGATGACGGCCTCATCGCCTCCGCCAGCAACGATGGCACGGTGCAGATCTGGGACCCCGCCAGCCCCGACACCACCCTCACCACCTACACCGGCCACACCACCGGCGTGCGGTCGGTGATCCAACTCGATGACGGCCTCATCGCCTCCGCCAGCTGGGATGGCACGGTGCAGATCTGGGACCCAGCTGATCCCGACACCACCCTCACCACCTACACCGGCCACACCAGCGGCGTGCGGTCGGTGATTCAACTCGATGACGGCCTCATCGCCTCCGCCAGCTGGGATGACACGGTGCAGATCTGGGACCCAGCTGATCCCGACACCACCCTCACCACCTACACCGGCCACACCAGCGACGTGTTGTCGGTGATTCAACTCGATGACGGCCTCATCGCCTCCGCCAGCTCCTGATGAAACGGTGCAGATCTGGGACCCAGCTGATCCCGACACCACCCTCACCACCTACACCGGCCACACCAACTGGGTGCAAGTCGGTGATCCAACTCGACAACGGCCTCATCGCCTCCGCCAGCAGCGATGACACGGTGCAGATCTGGGACCCCGCCAAACCCTAGCCGAACCGCCTCACGAAGCCCCTTGGCCCAGACACGCCGACCAAGGTCATCGGGGTACGCCGGATGCACCGAGCCTGCAGCGGCTACGCAGGCCCCGACCGCTCGGCCGCCTGGGGACAGGTCAGCGAAGCCAGCCCTGATACCCCCACTGATCCGACCCACCAGCAGCTCACACATGCGCGTTGGGTTGGACTCCAACAGGGGCTCCCAGAATCGGTTGGCGTAGGAACAGCGGATTCTTCGAGCCCCTGTGCCGCGCCCGGTCGACCTCCTCGCTCAGCCCCCGCTCACCCGACCGCCCGCTCAGATCCGAAGAGCCACATTGGCTTCACCCAGCTGAGGGCGCCACTCCTGTACCTGCAAAACTTGCTCACCGCCCCATGCCGGTGTGAACTTGGCCGAGCGGGCCACGGATAGTTGTCGTTCCCCTCACTCACAACAGTCTCCGCTAGCTCAGGCGAGCGCAGGCGCCGGGCGACTACGAATCTGACTACGAGACCGGGTCGGACGAGTCGTACGCCATAAGAGCGACCGGATGGACCGTGTACCGTCTGACCAGCTCGTACGACCCACATCATGGGCAGCTGGACGACGGGCAACCCTTTCGTAATGCGTAGGTCAGGGGCTCAAATCCCTTTTCGGGCTCCGGCTCTGACCAGGGGGGACGCTCGAGCCGGGTCGCCGACAAGTGGCGCCGGACGGGGCGATAGGGGACGACAACCCGCCTCTGGACAACCGACGCTGGGGACTGAACGTACCGGGGCCTCGGCACGGGCCGGACGCCGGGGACCACCCCGGTGTCGGGACCGACGCGGACAACCGTCTCGATCCTGACACAGCCAAGGTTCCCCCTTGCGTTTGGTCGATCTCGACACAACGCTCAGAGCGGCAGTATGACCGAGCGGTCGACAGTCGGTGACGAGCCCTCGACACCGACAGATCGATCAGAGATGAGCGCGCCCCCGATGTCCCCCCGTACCAACTCCAACAACCTGGTTCTTCTGGGCGGTGTTCGCCGCCATGACCCTCATCGTCACGTCGTGCAGCGGCTCCGACTCGTATCGGTCGAGCCTCGTGGACGCCCTTACCGAGGCCGACGAGAGCAACGTCTCCGAGGAGACGAAGCGGTGCACGAGCGGCGCAATCATCGATGCGATCGGGGTTCGAGGCACTCCGGGATGGGAACTACACCGCGGAGAACATCGTTGACCGCTTCGACGACAACGAGTACCTGGAACTGGTCTCGGAGGTGCAGCTGACCAAGGCGATCGTCGGCTGCTACGGCACTGAGGAACTGGCCTTTGTTCTGTCGCCGAGCTTCGATGAAGACGACATCGCCGACTACGAGTGCGCCGTTGAAGAGTACGGCGAAGAGCGAGCCCGATCCCTCATCGTCGATCTCGCGGAACGGTTCGCCGAGACGGGGGTCCCCGGCTCGGATCCGGAGCTCGATGCACTGGCCGATGCGTGCAGCAGGTCACGGCGGGAGGTCGCCGAAGCCGAGGAGCCAGTCGAGGAGGCGGCCCCCGAAACGACGACCACGACCGTGCCAGTGACCCCGACCTTCGACGCGTTTGCGGCCGAGACCCCACCGCTTCTCGTCGCCGATCGAGCGCCGTTCCGGGCTACCCGCAACCTTGATCGGACAGGCGACTTCACCACTCCGGATCTCCCCGTGATCTATTTGGACAACGGGGCCGCCGACCCCGGTCGGTCCGCCACGGCACCCGATGAGAGTGCCGAGGTCGTTCCCTCCCCCGACGGGTCCCTGGTCGCCCTCCGGTATTCTGCAACCGCCATCGACGAGGCCCGACACGAGATCGTGTCGCTCGTGGACGGCGAGGTGGTCGAAAGCGTTCCCTACGAGCCAGAGGGTCGCGATTCGGGCACGATCAGCTGGTCGCTCGATGGCAGGGGCTTCTTCTTCCCACTCGGCTTCAGCGATGGTGTTCTCCACCGAGTCGGAGCCGGCATGGTCGAGTTCAGCCGGGTGGTCGCCGCCGTCTATCTCACAAGCAATGAAGAGGCAACGGCTGTGGTGATCTGCTCTTCGGGGAATGACCAGGTCGCCGGGGTCACTGCCGAGGGCGAGACCTTCGACGGTGCATTCCCCGCATGCCGGGAGATGATTCAGGTCGTCGACGCCGACGGTGATCCGTACCTGCTCTACATCGATGACCAGCGCGCCGTCTGGCGGTACGACGCCGGGACGGAACCGACGATCGTGATCCCTGCCGAAGCGGGCGGCTACGGACGGTTGCGACAGTGTGACCGGGTCGTCTCGATGATCTCGTTTGAGCTGTCCACCGCCGTCCTCTACGACATGTTCACCGGTCAGCAGGGCGACATCGGCGAAGCACCGGGCGACGTCTGCCCAGTCGTCTCCCCCGACGGGTCGAGGGTCGCCTACCAGACGGCGGGCGGGGCGGTCTCTGTTCTCACCTTCGGGACCGGTGAGATCACCGAGGTGGCCAACGCCGGTGTCCCCTGGAGCTTCTCCGCCGACGGGGAGCGGCTGCTCGTAGCCGGCGGCGGGACGTTCATCGTGGCGAGCGACGGGTCGGGCGGGGCGGCGGCGTCGATCGACGCCTCGTCGGGGCGGTCGTTCTGCAGAGCCGGGGAGTCCGGTCTCGGCCTGGTCGCGACCGAGACCGGGGTGGTGCTGTTCGATGTGGGAACGGACACGGCGATGCCTCTCGCCCTCGACCAGCTACCCGAGACGTGCTTCACGACCCTCGACGGTCGCTGGCTTCTCGCCGGAGGAATTCTCGTCGATCTGGAGACCCGGTCGTCGCTTGACCTGCACCGGGTCGAGCTTGCTTCGGGGCGGCGCATCCACGACGACGCCTCGTCGGGCGGCGAGCGGACCGTCGACGCCTACTACTGGCTCGGGCCGCAACGAATGCTGCAGCCGCAGGAGATGCCCCGAGGATGACCGGGCTTCGGGGCGGCGCTCGACGGGAACGCCGCCCCGAAGCGGATCAGCTCTTGAGCTCGCGGTCGAACATGACCTTGGTCCGCTCGTAGGAGCGGTCGGCCGCCGCCTCGTGGTAGGCGCCGCCGTAGACACCGAAGCCGTGGTCGGCGCCATCGTGGATCTCGGCCTCACCCTTCTCCAAGGCATTGGTCGACTCGATCAGGGCGGTGTTGTCCGACGCCGGCTGCATGGTGTCGGCCGACCCGAACCCGATGTACAGCGACCCGGTGTAGGACGGGACGGCCAGGTGGGGCGAGTCGGGGGCGTCGGTGGTGCAGAACGACGGGTGGAGGCCGACCCCGGCCCGGAACGCGTCGCCCCGGTCCCGGATCGTGCACAGGACCGACCGGGCCCCGATGCAGTAGCCGATGCAGCCCATGGCCCCACCTCGGGCCGCCGGGTCAGACGGCAGCCAGTCGATCACCGCGGCGAGATCCTCGGCCACCTGATCCTCGGGGGTGCCGTTGATCAGCCCGAACATCTTCTGCATCTCTTCGTCGCTCCGGCTGGCCATCGTGTACCACGGCTCGGACCGGTGGTAGCGGTCGTGGCTGATGACGTAGTAGCCCCAATCGGCGATCCGGGCCATGGTCTCCTTCGAGCCATCCTCCAGTCCGGGACCGTGATGGAACGACACGACGACCGGGAACGGACCGTCGCCGTCGGGGCGGACGGCGTAGATGCCCATGGGGCCACTCGGAGAAGGAATCGTCTCGGTGATGATCTGCATGGCGCCCACTATCGTCGCTCGGACCGCGCCAGCCAAGGTCAGACCGGGGCCGGTCGACCGGTGAGTCGGCAACCGACGGATCGGCGCCGATCCTGAGCCGCCGGCTCCTCGGTGGTCAGGGTGCGAGCGAGGAACGCTGGTCGCCGGCGGAGACGACGTAGCGGAGCCGACCCGATCGGTGGGCGGCGTCGATCTGGCGGGCGATCTCGGCCGCGTCTCCATGATCGTCGGACACCAGATGGCGTCCGTCGATCTCGGCGGTGGCGAACTGCTCGTGCATCGCCCGGGTGGCCGCCAGGTCGGCGAAGCCGTGGTCGACCCGGGTGGCCACCCGGTCCTGACAGGTCTCGACCGACGGGAGGATCACGGCGTAGCTCAGCTCGGCCAGGCCGGTCGCCCCAGCGAAGGTCGGGAGGAACCAGGGCCCGACGATGCCGTCGAAGACGGTGTCGTAGTGGTCGGCGAACCGTCCGGTGGCCAGCCCGGCCGCCTCGGTGACGATCGTGTTCTGGCCGTGCGACTCGGGATGCCACGGCGGGATCGCCCCCGCGGCCAGGAAGCCGAAGAATCGGTCGCCGGCGACCAGGACGCTCGACGACCACCCGTTGGCCACGATGGCGGCCACGGTCGACTTCCCCGCCCCCGGCGGCCCGGTGATGACGAGCAACGAACCCCCGGTCATCGCAGGCCGACCGAGTCGGTCCGCCAGAACGCGTCGGGGTAGACGACGGTGCCGACGACAGACAGATCGTGGCCGGGCAGGCGTCGAACCATGAACGCCGGATCGGGGATCCGGGTCGACGGCTTGCGGAACCCGACCGACCCGCCCGGCTCGAACCCGAACCGGGGGTAGTAACGGGGGCTGCCCTCGAGGAAGACGAGTTGCTCGGGCCGGCTCCGCTCGATCGTCGCCATCGTCTCGTTGATCATCCGACTGCCGATCCCCTGACCGTGCAGGTCGACTCGGACCCCGATCGGGCTCAGCACCAGCACGTCGACCAGCCGGTCGGGCCCATCGAGGATCGCCGAGGTGTAGAGGACCTGACCGACGATCTCGCCATCCAGCTCGGCGACGAAGGACAGCTCGTCGCTCCACGCCCACGAGGCCCGCAGCGCATCGATCAGAACGCCGATGTGCTCATCGCCACCGAAGGCCCCGATCGAGACCTTCCGCATGATCGGCAACTCGCCGGGATCCATGACTCGGACCACGGTCCGATCGGCGAGCTCGACCATCGACGGGAGTCTTGCACCACCGGGCGGTGACGGCGACCGATTTCCGGGGCTGACCCGATGCGTGACGACCGCCCTCGACGGTCGGTTCAGGTGACGGCGGTGACCCAGGCGCCGAGCATCATCGTCGACGTCAGCTGGCCGACCAGGACCAGCCGAAGGTTCGAGGCCAGGCCGACCTTCAGATCGGCCCGGAGCTCGGCCATCTCCGCTCGAAGCCCGGAACGGAGCTCGGCCATCTCGGCCCGAAGCTCGCGGCCGAGGATGTCGACGTCGGATCCGGTGGCGAACTGGTCGTAATCGATCGGTGGCATGGCTTCCATGGCCACCTCGGCGAGCCGCTCGCTTCCGAGGGCTCGGGCCAAGGCATGGCGCAGGTCGAGTCGGTCGTTCTCGGAGATCGGCATCGGTCGGCTCCTTCGCGTGAGGCGTCGAGGGAGCCGAGACTCCGATCCACTGGTCACCTTACTACCGGGCGGTGACGGGCACCTCGGTCGGTTGCGGAGCGGGACCGGCCGGCACCGAGCGCGCCACCGACCGCGCCACCGACCACCCGTTCGGGCGACGGACCGCCCGAGCGACCAGGACGAGGTGGGCGGATGTCGGCCCTCGATGCCGGCCGACTAAGGTCAATGGTCCACCTTGTGGTTCCGAGGAGGGGCAGCCGATGGCCGATCTGGACCTCGGCATCGAGGGTCTGAGCAACTTCCGAGAGATCGGCGCCGGCGGGTTCGCCCGCGTCTACTCGGCGACGGAAGGAAAGTTCGGCCGGACCGTCGCCGTCAAGGTCCTGGTCGCCGTCGACGACACCGGTCGCCGCCGGTTCGAGCGGGAGCAGCTCTCGATGGGCCGGCTCACCTCCCACCCCCGGGTCGTCGTCCCCTACTTCTCCGGCTTCACCCCCGCCGGGCAGCCCTACCTCGTGATGGAGTACCTGGGCGGCGGGTCCCTCGAAGACCGGGTCGAGCGCAACGGTCCCCTGTCCCCCGAGATGGCCATCGAGATGCTGGCCCCGATCGCCGAGGCGCTGGGCCACGGCCACGCCCAGGGCATCCTCCACCGCGACGTGAAGCCGGCCAACATCCTCCTCGGCGACAACGACCTGACCAAGCTCGCCGACTTCGGCATCTCGGCGGTCCGGGAAGCGACCGTCGCCACGGTCGGCATCAGTTTCACGCTGGCCCACGCCCCACCCGAGACGTTCGAGGGCGGAATCGACGGCCGAGACGAGCGGTCCGACCTCTACTCCCTCGCCTCGACGCTGTTCGCCGTGATCGACGGTCATCCCCCCTTCGCCCTCGACGAACCCGGCGACTCCCAGATGGCCTACATGGTCCGCATCGCCAAGCAACCGGTCCCCCCGCTGCGAAACGGCCCACCCCAGCTGGCGGCGTTCCTCAGCCGAGCCATGGCCAAGGACCCGGCCGACCGACCACCCAACGCCGAGGGCTTCGTCGCCGAGCTGCGAGCGACCATGGGGCGGCCGCCGCCGGCCCATCGGGTCGGCCAGGCGCCGGAGCCGCCGTCGTCAGACGAGCTGGTCGAGCGGGGCGACCGGGCCTACGCCGAGGGCCGCTACCCGGTGGCGATCGAGGACTACGACCGGGCGATCGCCGCCGACCCGGCGAACGCGCTGGCCTTCTACAACCGGGGCCGGGCGCACCGCCGGATGGGGAACCGGGCCCAGGCGATCGACGACTTCGGGCGGGCCATCAAGCTCGACCCCGACCACGCCCCGGCCCGACTCAGCCGGGCCAAGGCCCTGCTGCGAACCGGCCGCCAGGACCTGGCGCTCGACGACGCCTCCCGGGGCATCGATCTCGACCCCCGCAACGCCGAGCTACGCCAACTCCGGGCCGAGCTGTACCTCAACGGTGGGAACCGGGACCTGGCGATCGCCGACCTCACCGCAGCCATCGCTGCGACACCGTCGAACCCCGAGCTGTACACCAAGCGGGGCAACGCCTACCGGATGGTCGGCAAGCGAATCCAGGCCATCCACGACTACACGGCCGCCCTGACGATCGACCCGACCAACGCCAACGTGCTGTTCAACCGGGCGACCACCTACGACGAGATCGGCGACCGGGACCAGGCGGCCCGCGACTACCAGCAGGCGATCGCCCTCAACCCCGATCTCCGCCACGACGAGCAGACGACGTCGATCACCGCGGTCCAGGCGGCGCACCCGGCCCCGACCACCGCCGGGTGGTCGACGTCGTCCGGCCCGAACGCCACCGGTTGGACCCCGGGAGGGGCGCCCGGCGCCGGCCACCCGACGCCACCACCGCCGACGCCACCACCGCCACCGCCCCGCCGCTGATCGGCGATCGGCCGGCCGGCGAGCCGGCGGGCGGGCACCCCGCCGCACCGGTTCGGCCAGCCGGCCGGCCGAATCGGTGAAGCTCAGTCGGCGACCACCGGCTCCCGGGTCGGGTCGACGAGATCGCCGCCGTCGTCGTCATCGTCGAGGATCGGCTCACCGTCGCCGGCACCGGCCGGCGGGGGCGGCACCGTGCCCTCGACGTTGAGGTTGGGGATGATCCGATCGAGCCACCGGGGCAGCCACCAGTTGCGCTCGCCGAGCAGCTCCATCGTGGCCGGCACCAGCAACATCCGGACGAAGGTGGCATCGAGGAACACCGCGGTGCCGAGGCCGAGACCGAAGAGCTTGATGATCCGGTTGTCCTCGAAGATGAACGAACCGAACACCACCATCATGATCGCCGCGGCGGCGGTGATGACCCGGGCGGTGGCGGCCAGGCCGTCGGCCACCGAATCCCGGGGGTCGCCGGTCCGCTCGTACTCCTCCTTCACCCGGGACAGGAGGAACACCTCGTAGTCCATCGAGAGACCGAACACGATGGCGAACAGCATCATCGGAATGAACGGCTCGATCGGGGCCCCTTCGATACCGAGGAGCTGACCACCCCATCCCCACTGGAAGATGGCGACGACCACCCCGTAGGCCGAGGCGATCGACAGCACGTTCATCACGACGGCCTTCAGCGGCACGACCACCGACCGGAAGACCGCCATCAGCAACAGGAAGCTGAGCGCCAGCACCACGCCGAAGAACACCAGGATCCGGTTGGCGAGGTAGGAGGTGAAGTCGATGTTGGTCGGGACGGCACCGGTCAGCGAGACGTCGAGGCCGTCGTCGGCGGTCGGGATGACGTCGTCCCGCAACGTCCGGACGAGGTCGCTCGTCGCTTCGTCCTGGGGTGAGGTCGTGGGGATGACCTGGAACAACACCGCCTCGGGGTTGGCCGGATCGTTGGGGATGGCGGGACTGGCCGCCGCCACGCCGGGCGTGGCCGCCACCGCCGCCTGCAACTGCTCCGCCTGGGCGAAGGCCGACGGGTCGTCGAGGGTGGCGGTCACCAGCAGCGGACCGTTGAACCCGGGACCGAACCCGTCGGCGATGAGGTCGTAGGCCTTGCGGGTCGTCGTCTCCTCCGGGTAGTTGCCCTCGTCGGAGAAGCCGAGCCGCAGCGTCGCCACCGGGGCGGCCAGGGTGCCGAGCAGGACCACCCCGACGGTGAGCCACAGCCACGGCCGGCGCTGAATGGTCCGGCTCCACCGGTAGGCGAGCGTCTCCCGGATGGGACGCTCCCGGCGGGGCGGGAGGGTGCGGCGGAAGAACGGGATGAACGTTCCGATCACCAGCATGACGCCGGCGATGATGAACGCTGCGCCGGCGACCGGGAACTGGCCGATGCCGGCGGCGAACAGGCCGGCCGACACGAACCCGGCGGCCACCAGGCCCCGGATGCGGGAGATCTCGACCCGGGGCCCGACGAATCCCAGCAGGGCCGGCAACAGGGTGATCGAGGCGACCATGGTCACTGCGACCGTCGAGGCGGCGCCGACCCCGAGACCGGTGATGAACGCCAGCCCGATGAGCAGCATCCCCAGGAGCGACACGACGACGGTCAACCCGGCGAACACGACGGCCCGGCCGGCGGTGTCGATGGCGATGCCGACGGCGTCGATCGGGGCGTGCCCGTCGGCCAGGGCGGTCCGATAGCGGGTGACGATGAACAGGGCGTAGTCGATGCCCACCCCGAGCCCGATCATCGCCCCCAGCGTCACGGCGAAGTCGGGGATCGACAGCACGTTGGTCAACAGGTTGATGATGCCGACCCCGGTGCCGACGCCGGCCACCGCGACGCCGATCGGGAGGCCCATGGCCATCACCGAACCGAACGCCACGATGAGCACGATCACCGCGAAGGCCAGCCCGATCAGCTCGGACTCGGGCGGCTCGAACTCCCCGAGGGCGGCCCCGCCGAGCTCGACCTGGACGTCGTCGGTCAGGCCGGCTTCGGCCAGGATCTCGTCGGACCGCTCGTGGATCTGGGCGCCGAGCTCGCTGGCCTCGGTCTGATCGATGTCGAGCGCCAGCGTCACCTCGGCGTAGGCGATCAGGCCGGCGTCGTCGCCGGCGAAGGCGATCTGGCGGGGCTCGTCGTAGGGGCTGACGACCCGGATCCCGTCGTCGAGCGCCGCCGCGTCGTCGAACAGCTCGGTCATGGCCGCCATGACCTCGGGGTCGTCGACGCCCCGCTCGGTGCGGAACACGATCGAGCCCGGTGTCCCGCTGCCGGCACCACCGAAGTACTCGTCGAGGATGTCGAACCCGTCCCGGCTCTCCGACGCCGGGATCTCGAACGACCCGTCGAAGGCGGTGCCGGCGGCGACACTCGAACCGATCACCCCGACGATGGCGACGGCCCACAGGGCGAACACCGTCCCCCATCGTCGGAACGCCCACTGACCCAAGGCCCGGTACATGTCGTCCTCCTCGCTGGACGGCGCTCTCCAATGCGCTACGTCTCCGTAGCGTTCTACGGCCGACGCTGGGACAACGCAAGGACCTGCGACAGATGTCACCGTGATTCCGGCCGCCTACCGGGCGCTGAGTAGGCTCGGGAGGGCCATGCCCCGCACGTTGAGCCAACAAGCCCGCCAGAAGGCGATCACCGCCACCCAGGCGCTGGTGGCCGAGCACGGCATCGCCAACTTCACCGTCGACGGCGTGGCTCGACGATCGGGGGTGGCCAAGACCACCCTCTACCGTCACTGGCGGTCGGGCAACGAGCTCCTGATCGAGGCCCTCGACTGCATGGTGGAGCAGATCACGACCCCCGACACCGGCACCCTGCGAGGCGACCTCGCCCAGCTCATCAGCCACGCCGGCCCGATCGTGGCCGACCCCGGTCGCCGCCGGATGATGCTCGACATGCTCGCTGCCACCACCATCGATCCCGAGTTGGCCACCCTCAAGGAGTCGATGGTGGCCGAGCGGGCCCGACCCCTCCACGAGGTGCTCGAACGGGCCGTCGCCCGGGGCGACATCCCGCCCATCGACCCCGACTTGGCGGTGCTCCTCGTCGAGGGTCCGGTCATGGCGGCGGTCATCACCGGGCTGCCGCTGACCCCCGAGCTCATCGACTCGATGCTCGACCGCATCGTCGTCGGTCTCGGCGGCGGGTCCTGACGCCGCCCTCCGGTCCACCATCGGTCCACCACCTCGGTCGGGGGCGATCGGAACGGGCCGACCGGTCAGGTTCCCGGGGCTTCGGCCGATCGGAGGTCGGTGCAACCGATTCCCGACAAGGGCGCCGCTCGAACCCGCCGGGTGATCCCGTTCGCCGAGCGGGGCGCCACGCTCTCCGAGTACGCCCTCATCATGAGCCTGGTCACCGTCACGTCCATCGGGGCGTTGTCGTTGCTGCAGACCGCGGCCGGCGACTACCTCCAGGACACCGGGAGCGACATCGGCACACCCCGGGATCTGGCGATCGACATCGATCCCGACCTCCCCGACACCCCGGCGTGGTTGTCCCAGCCGCCACCGCCGACGACCTCGACCACCGCCTCGACCACGACCGCGCCGAGCTACGGCGCCAACCTCCTCAGCAACGCCAGTTTCGAGACGCCCCTGGTCGGTCCGGTCGGCGGCACCGACTGGGGTGTCAGCGCCTCGAGCGGCTGGAGCTCGACCGACCCGTCCGGCATCGAGTTGTGGCAGAGCGGCCACAACGGTGTGCCGTCCTACGCCGGCGATCAACACGCCGAGCTCAACCTCAACGCCGCCACCACCTACTGGCAGACGGTGTTCACCAACCCCGGATCGACCTACCGGTGGTCGCTCGCCCATCGGGGCCGGAGCGACACCGACACCCTCGAGGTCCTGATCGACAACGTCGTCGTCGACACGATCAGCACCGGCCCCGGGACGTGGGTGGTCTACGAGGGGACGTTCGTGGCTGCCGGCGGGACCGTGTCGCTCGGCTTCCGATCCGTCGATCCGGGGGGCCTCGGCAACCTGATGGACGACATCGTCCTCCAGGAGCAGCTCCCCTAGCCAGGGGCCAGCGCGGTCGGGGCTGGCCCAGCCCGGACTGGCCGAGGTCGGGCCTCAGCCGGCACCGACCAGCATCCCGGCCACCGAACCGAGCGCGAGGAACGGGCCGTAGGCGAACGTCAGGTCCCGTCGGCGGTGGACGGCGATGAGGGCGACGGCGACGAGGGCCCCGGCGACGCTGGCCACCAGCATCGTGGCCACCACGGCGTCGGTCCCGAACCACCCGGCGACCAGCCCGACGGTGAGGGCCAGCTTCACGTCGCCCATCCCGAACCGGAACACCACCAGCACCACGGCGAAGACGAGGCTCAGGGCGATCGCCCCGACCGCCCGGCCCGGCTCGGCGCGGACCACCCCGCCCACCACGACGAGGGCGGCGACGGCACCCGCCAGCGGGAGCGTGATCCGGTTGGGCAGCCGCTGCTGGGCGGCGTCGACGATCGCCAACGCCCCGTAGGCCATGACGACCACCCCCGCCGCCGCCGCCACGATCGGATCGCCCCGATGGGCGACGACCACCGCGGCCGCCGCGGCCACGGTCAGCACCACGATCGCCAGCCGAAGCGCCGGATGGGCGGTGGTGACGTCGGCCTCGGTGAGGACGATCCGCTCGGGGCTCGTCACGAACCCGGCCTCCCCGGCTCCCACCGGTGCCGATGGGCGAGGGCAACCGCCTCCAGCTGGGAGCCGACCCCCAGCTTGCGGAGCAGGCTCTTGATCTGGGTCCGCACGGTTGCGACCGCGACGTAGTCACGGGCGGCCAGGGCGGCCGGTCCCTGACCGGCCATCAGCCCGGCCAGCACCTGCTCCTCCCGGGGTGACAGACCGGCGAACCGGGCCCGGTCGTCGGCGCAGCCGGCGTCGAGGCGCTGCAGTTCGACGGCCAGCTCGGCCCGCTGCCGGCGGCGGACCGGGTGGCCCTCGGCGACCCGCAGGATGGTCTCGACGATGTCGGGGAGGGGCTCGGTCTTGGCCACCACCGCCTGGGCCCCGCTCTCGGTGGAGCGAGCCCACTGCCGACGGTCGGTCTCCCCGGTCAGCACCACGACCCGGAGCCCCTCCGACACGAGGGGCCCGATGAGGCCGACCCCGCCACCGTCGAGCGGCAGGCCGAGGTCGACCACGGCACAGTCGGGCTCACGGGACGAGATGACCGCCACCAGATCGGCACCGTCGGCGACGACGTCGGCCAGCTCGACCGACGCCCCGGATCGCTCCAGCTCACGCTGGAGCCCGACCGCCAGCAACGGGTGGTCATCGACGATGACCACCCGGGGCGAGGTCACGACGCCACCGCCGACGGCGGCTGGGCCCGCAGCGTGAGCACGAAGGTCGTGTAGCCGGCCAGCGCCGGCCCGACCCGCAGATCGGCGCCGTTGAGCGACGCCAGCATCCGGGCCCGGGTGAGCCCGACGCCCGTCCCGGCCGGATGGGTCGTCACCCCCCGCTCGAACAGCGACTCCGGATCGACCATCGGCAGCTGCCCCTCGTTGGTCACCGAGAGCCGTGTCGTCCCGTCCCCGGCCGCCAACTCGACGACGATCGGGGCCGACCGGCCATGCCGCTCGGCGTTGGTCAGCAGGTTGTCGACCACGGCCAGCACCTCCGACTCCTCACCCCAGGCGGTCACCTCGTCGGGGGCGAGCAGCACGACGTTCAACCCGGCCCCCTTCCGGGCCGCCACCAGATCCCGGACCTGGTCGCCGAGGTCGAACACCGCCACCTGCCGCTCCCCGGTCACCGTCAGCCGCCGAAGGCGAGCCGCCTCTGAGCGGAGCGGCCCGACCAACTCACCGTCGACCGAGCCGATCGCCGACTCGATCGCCAGGAGGCCGTTGCGGAGGTCGTGGAGGAGGTCTTCGACCCGGGTCACCTCCGACTCGATCCGTCGTCGGGACTCGATCAACTCGACCATGGAGCGGTACTCGGCCATCTCCAGATCGACGAGCAGCCCGTACAAGCAGGTCATACCGGCCATCGCCACCAGCAGGGCGGCCCCGCCGGCCCCGGGCCCGGCGCCCGGATCGAGACGGACCACGACCGCCGCCATACCGAGGCCGAACGCCCCGAGCCCGGCGAACACCTCGAACCACCGGGCCGTCCGGAGACCCTTGACCAGCAGGACGATGGCCAGGCCCGAGCTGGCGACCACGACCAGGGTGCTGATCGCCGGGCCGGTCTCATGACCGAGGACGAACGTGCTCCACGACCAGGCCGCTCCCGGTCCCATCAGCACGACCGCCACGGCCGCAGCCCACGGCTTCTGGCTGGCCACCGCCCGGTAGGCGGCCAGGATGCTGGCGATCACGAAGGTCGTGCTGGCCATCACCCCGAGGTTTCGCGCCACCTCGGTGGCCACGTCGACGAGGCCGACGAGCTCGCTGGCGGCCAGCGACACGAACGCCAGCTCCACGGCGGTGAAGACGACGAAGGCCCGGCCGACCGGCGGCCCGCTCCGGGGCCGCATACGCCACCGTTCCGCTCCGGTCGTCAGCGTCACCACCGGCGCCGTCCACGATGATCCGACCCAATACCGCAATTTGGGGATTCCCGGTGCAGCAAACGCATCCACCATGGAGGCATCAGCACACCACAAGGCGAGGAGCCTCCAATGATCGACAGGATTCTTTGGACCGTAGCAATTCGAGCAAAGCTCATGAGTGAACGAGGAGCGGGCTTGGCCGAATACGCCCTGCTTCTGTTCCTCGTGGCGGCAGCGGCAGCAGCGATCGTCGGAACGCTGGGTACGAACATCGTCGCAGCGATTACCGACACCGTCGACGAGCTTCCGCCGCCCGCTCCGTAGAAGATTTCGTTCGGCATCTGGGCTCACCATTCCCTGACAGTCCAATGCCGGCGTAACAGAGGGAGCGCCCTGCACCCACGCCGCAGGGGCAGGGCGCTCCCTCGCTCCCGCCGACCATCTGCTCAATGGCTCAAGCGGTGGACACTTCCGGTGTATAAACCGGATTCACCCCTCTTGTCTAACATTTTCTCTCCAAAATTTACCGTGGAGCACGGCATACCTCTTTCTAGGAAGCCGTGCGAATCGATGCTTGTTTCTGCCGCTCCATTCTTGCTTTCCCAGCGCCAACCTTGAGTAGGAATATCGCCCCATCGGCGAGTTCATACCTGCACCAAACTAAATCTTCATTTCCTCTTGTCAAAGGGTGTCGACCTGGTTAGCTTGCTCTGACAGGCGTGGGCGCTGAGCAACTATCTGGAGCGAAGCGTGCCCTGGGCGAGACATGGCAAACGTCGACGAGCGGTGGCGCAGTGCCATCGAACGCGGCGCTGGAAACCGGGCCGGGACGATGGCGCCGTGCTGGCCGAGTTCGCCCTCATCGTCCCCGTGCTCGTCGTCTTGCTGTTCGGGATCCTCGAGGTCGGGCTGGCCATCAGCCAGGCCCAGGCCATCGAGGCCGCAGCTCGGGAAGCCGGCCGGTTGGCGTCGCTCTCATCCACCACCGAGGCCGACGTCCAGGCCCGGGTCGACGCCAGCCTGGCCAGCTTTCCCCCCGACGGGCCGATCACCGTCTCGATCGAGCCGGAGACCTGCGCCGACCGGGAGGGTGAGTCGGTCACCGTGCGGGTGGTCGCGCCCCACGACATCTCGATCCCGCTGGTGATGGACCGGACGATCACCATGACCGGAGAGGCGATCTTCCGATGCGAGGCATGACGCCCGGCCCTGCGCCGATCGACGATCGAGGCGCCTCGCTGGCGCTGATGGCCATCGCTCTCGTCGCTTTCGTGGCGATGGCGTCGCTGGTCATCGACGTCGGGGTCGGACGGCTGACCCAACGGAGCCTCATCCCGGCCACCGATGCCGGCGCCCTCGCCGGCGCCCAGGCCATCGTCGCCGACCCGGGCGACGAAGCCGGGGCGTGCTCGATGGCCGAGGCCTACGTGCTCGACAACGAACCGGCGGCCACGATGACCCACTGCGAGATCGACACGTTCGGAACCGGGGGGCGGATCACCGTCGTCGCCTCGACCGAGGTCGACACCGCCTTCGCCGCCGCCGTCGGCGAAGGCGACTTCCCGGTGGGCTCGATGTCCACCGCCACCTGGGGCGCGCCGACGACGGTGACCGACCTCCGCCCGTTGGCCCTGTGCCACGACGGTTCGGCCCAACTCCGGACCTTGATCGACAACCCCCCCTCGGGCCCGACCTGGATCCGGGTCCCCTACGTCAAGGACGACCCCAGCGACTGCGGCGGCTCCCCCTACGCCGGCAACTTCGCCACCGTCGACTTCGAGGGCGGTGCGTCGGTGGCCGACATCCGGGACTGGGTGACCGACGGCTACCCCGGCCAGATCGGCTTCGACGACGGCCCCGCCACCAACTGCGCCGCCCCGGCGGTCTGTCACGAGCGCCCCTGGGCCCTGCTCGACCTGTTGTGGCAGCTCGGCGAGCTCGTGACCAGCGAGCGCTACGTGGCATGGCCCATCTTCGACTACGCCGACGACCGCCAGATCCATCTCGTCGGGGTCCTCCGGGCCCGGCTCTACGACTTCTGGCTCAGCGGGTCGACCTCCGGGTGGTACCTCGAGTTCAAGATCGAGCCGGGGCTGGTGACCGGCACGTGTTGCGACACGCCGGGGGTCGCCGCCGGCAACGACGTGATCGCCATCTGTGGCGTCGACCACGGCGCACTGCCGTCCTGCGATCCGGGCTTCGGTCCATGACGCCGGCCGACGATCGGGAGGTCCATCGATGAGTCGACGATTGGTGGGGGCCCTGCTCGCCCTCCTCCTGGCCACGGTGGGAACCGTGATCCTCGTCGCCTACGTACGGGCGGCCGAGCAACGGGCGCTGGCCGGTCAGGAGCTGGTCGAGGTCTACCTCGTGACCGACACGATCCCGGCCGGTACCCCGGCCGAGGAGATCGGCGACCGGGTCGCCATCGAACGGGTCCCGGCCATGGTCCGTCCCGTCGGCGCGGTCGACGACCTGGCATCGCTCGGTGGCCTGGTAGCGGCGGTCGACCTGCCGCCCGGAGAGCAGCTGCTCCGTACCCGGTTCGTCGAGCGGGCCCAGTTCGGCGGTCGCGAAGCCGGTATCGACGTCCCCGACGACATGGTCGAGGTCACCGTCGCCTTCGACCCCGAACGAGCCGTCGGTGGGCTGCTCGAACCGGGGCAGACCGTGGCCGTGTTCGCCTCGTTCGACCCGTTCCAGCTCACCGCCTCGGTCGTCGAGGTCGACGGCGAGCAGGTGCCCCTCCCGGGGGCGGTGGCCGCCGAGGTCGGGGGCACCACCCCCAACAGCACCGACCTCCTGCTCCGCAAGGTGCTGGTCACCGCCGTCCAACAGCCCCCGGACACCCCGGGCGGACCGGGGGACCCCGAGCGGCTGACCGTCGCCCCCGACGACGAGGTCTACGTCACCCTCGCCGTTCGCCCCTTCGACGCCGAGCGGCTCGTCTTCACCGCCGAGTTCGGGCGACTGTGGCTGGCGGTCGAGCGGGACACCGTGCCCGAGTCCGAGGACCCGATCCAGACCCGGGGCAGCGTGCTCCTCGACCAGACCAACAACCCATGAGGGAGCGGCGCCGGTGAGCGGGATCACCCTGGTGTCGGGCGACCCGGCACTGGAAGCCGTCTTCGTGAAGCTCTTCGGCCGCACCGTCCCGGTCCGGCGGGTGTGGTCGAACCAGTGGCGGGACCCGGTCCGGGTGGCGATGGACTCCTGCGCCGCCGACCCCGAGCTGGTGGTGATCGGCGCCGACGCCGGCATCGCCCTGGCCGAGATGATCGTGCCCGAGATCGACTCGCTGCTCCCGTCGGCCACGATCCTCTGCCTGCTCCGACGAGACGACCTCCAGACCTCGGTGAAGCTCCTCCGCCTCGGGGCCCGGGACGTGCTCCCCCAGGTCGGACCCGAGCGGGCCTTCAGGGCCAAGGTCGAGCCGGTCCTCGAGGTGGCCCGAACCCGGCACCGTCGACGCCACGAGCTGGGGACCGAGGTCCGGCGGCGGGTCGTGACGGTCCTCAGCCCCAAGGGCGGGAGCGGGAAGACGACCCTGTCGGTCAACGTGGCGGTCGGCATGGCCCAGCGAGCCCCCAATCAGGTCGTCCTGCTCGATCTCGACGTGCAGTTCGGCGATTGCGCCAGCGCCCTCGGCGTCGAGCCGGAGTACTCCCTGGTCCAGGCGATCAACGCCGCCACCCACGATCGCAGCGCGTTGAAGGTCTTCCTGTCGTCCCACCGGTCGAGCCTCGCCCTCCTCTCCCCACCGGATGACTTCGTCGCCGCCGACGACATCGACCAGGACCACATGAAGCAGACGCTGGCCGCCTTCATCGAGGAGTTCCCGTTCGTCGTGATCGACACCGCCGGAGGGATCGATCGGTTCGCCCTGGCGGCGATGGAACAGTCGACCGATCTCCTCATCGTGTCCACCACCGACGTGCCGTCGGTCCGGGCCGTCCAGCGGCAGATGTCGGTCCTCGACGAGGTCGGGTTCCTGTCCCAGAGGCGGACGTTCGTGCTGAATCGGGCCAACGCCAAGGTCGGGTTGTCGGTCGCCGAGATCGAGGCGGCGGTCGGACTCCAGGCATCGTTCCAGATCCCCAGCACCCGGATGATCCCGGTATCGACGAACGAGGGCGTACCGGTCATCGAGCGGAGCGGCAGCGGTGGGCTGGCCAGCCGGTTCGACGAGATCGCCGAGTACTACACCCCGGCCGACGACGGCGACGGTGGGTGGACCAGGAGGAGCCGACGGAGGGACCAGCGATGAACATCGCCGACCTGCTCCGAGAGTCGGGGGCCCGACCCCGACCGGGTATCGGGCCCGGTGATGATGACGGACCGGCACCGGCGCCGATCGATCCGCTCTCGGCACTGAAATCGCGAGCCCAGCGCGCCCTGTACGACCGGCTGGGCAACCGCCTCTACGACCCGGGCATGAGCGAGCAGCAACTCCAGGCCCACGTGGTGCGGGAACTGGACGAGATCCTGTCAAACGAGCTGACCCAGCTCTCACCCGAAGAGCGGCGGAGCGTGGTCACCTCGATCAGCGCCGACATCCTCGGACTGGGACCGATCGAGCCGCTGCTGCGGGACCCGACCGTGACCGAGGTGATGGTCAACGCCGACGACGCCATCTTCGTCGAGCGCCGAGGCCGCCTGTTCCTGACCGAGACCCGCTTCGCCAGCGTCCACCAGCTCCGTCAGGTGATCGAGAAGATCGTGTCCGCCGTCGGCCGACGGATCGACGAGTCGTCGCCCCTGGTCGACGCCCGGCTCCCCGACGGCAGCCGGATCAACGCCGTCATCCCACCGCTGGCGGTCGACGGCCCGATGCTGACGATCCGGAAGTTCGCCAAGACGGCGTTCACCGCCACCGACCTGGTCGAGATGGGGACGGTGACCCGGGACGCCGCCGACTTCCTCGAGCGGTGCGTCCATGGCCGGCAGAACATCCTGATCAGCGGCGGGACCGGCTCGGGCAAGACGACGTTCCTCAACGTCGTCTCGTCGTACATCCCGGCCGACGAACGGATCGTGACCATCGAGGACTCGGTCGAGCTCCGGCTGGGCCAGCGCCACGTGGTCCGGCTCGAGGCCCGCCCGCCGAACGTGGAGGGGCGGGGCGAGGTCTCGATCCGGGACCTCGTCCGCAACTCGCTCCGGATGCGCCCCGACCGGATCGTGGTCGGCGAGGTCCGGGGCGGCGAGGCCCTCGACATGCTCCAGGCGATGAACACCGGCCACGAGGGGTCGCTGTCGACCCTCCACGCCAACAGCCCCCGAGACGCCCTGTCCCGGTTGGAGACGATGGTGCTCATGGCCGGGCTCGACCTGCCGGCCCGCTCCATCCGGGAGCAGGTGGCGTCGGCCCTCGACCTGATCGTCCACCTCAACCGCATGCGGGACGGGACCCGGCGGGTCACCGAGATCACCGAGGTGACCGACCTCGACGACGACGTGATCGGGTTGTCGACCCTCTACGCCTTCGACCCCCGGGCACCCCACGACGGGACCAGCCGCAAGCTCGGGGCCCTCCGACCGACCGGGGCCGATCCCCGGGCCGATGACGTGATCCGACGCCGGTTCGTGGCCGAACCGATGCCCGAAGCGTTCCCCGAGCGATGACCTCCCACCCCCCGACCCCGAGTCGCAGACGGTGGCTCCCCGCCTTCCTCGCCGCGCTGGTGGCAGCGATCGCCACGGGGCTGGGCGCAGGGGGACTAGGTGCTGCGGTGTCGACCCCGACGCCGGTCGGCGCCGAACCGACCGACGATGGGTCGACGACCGATCTCGACGCCGAGATCCAGATCCTGGGGGTGGACGAGGACCCGGACGGCGCCGTCGTCCTCGACGTGGCCGTGCCCCCGGCCATCGGCGAGCTTGCCCCGGTCGCGGCCAACTTCGCCGTCACCGATGGTGGTCAGCTGGTCGAGCTGGCCGTGGAGCGACCGACCGGTCCGGTCGATGCCGTGCTGGTCATCGACACGTCGGGGAGCATGAGCGGGGCGGCCCTGACAGCCGCCACCGACGCCGCCCGCAGCTTCGTCGACACCGTGCCCGACGACGTCCGGGTCGGGCTGATCAGCTTCGGCGAGACGGTCGAGGTCCACCGGGAGCCGACCCTGGACCGGGACGCCGTCGCCGCCGACCTCGACGAGCTGGGGGCGGCCGACGGCGAGACCGCCCTGTGGGATGCCATGGCCATCGCCGCCGAGCTGATCGGCGAGGGCTCCGGCCCCCGGTACCTCGTCGTCCTGTCCGACGGCGACGACACGGTCAGCGCCACCTCCCCCGAGGCGGTTGTCGACGGCCTCCTGGCCAGCTCGATCGACCTCTATGCGGTGGCGATCGAGAGCCCCGATACCGATCTCGTCGAGCTGGAGCGTGCGGTCGGCCGGGTCGGCGGTCGGTTCCTCCCGACCGATGACGTGACCCAGCTCGGTCCCCTCTATGCCGACATCGCCGGGCGGCTCGGCAATCGCTTCCGGCTCCGCTTCGACCCGCTCGGCACCGGGAACCGGACCGTGGTGGTCTCGGTGGCGGTCGGCGATGCGCTGGCCACCGCCCGGATCACGATCGGCGACGATGGTCTGGTCGCCCCGCCGGCCGGGCCTCAGCTCGGCACCGATCAGCTCCCGTCGGCGGATCGGGTGCTGGGGCCGGTGGCGGCCACGGCCCCCGGCCTGCTGGGAACCGAGACGGGGCTGCAGATCGGGGCCGGAGCGATGTTCCTCGCCTTGGCGCTGGGGGGGCTCCTCATCGTCCGACCGGCCAAGGGACCGTGGCGGGTCGCCGCCGGGGTGGCCGGTGACCGACTGATCGGGGGACGGACCCGGCTCGGCACGGTCGCCGATCGCATCGTGGCCCGACGGGACTCCGACGGCCGACTCGACGCCGCCCTCGACGCCGCCGACATCGATCTCCGGGCCGGCGAGTTCGTGGTCGGCTACATCGTCGCCACGACCTCGATCACCCTGGCCGTCACCGCCTGGGCCGGGACCGTGGCCGGGATCGTGACCGCCGGGACCGTGATCGGCGGGGTGGCGCTGGTGATGAACATCCGGACGGCCCGACGCCGGGCCCGGTTCGGCGATCAGCTGACCGACGGCCTGACGATCATGGCCAGTGGCCTCCGGGCCGGTCTCAGCCTCCCCCGCGCCGTCGAGCTGGTCGGTATCGAAGCGCCGTCGCCGCTGGCCGACGAGTTCCGTCGGATCTCGTTCGAGGTTCGACTCGGCCGGGACCTGACCGACTCGATCGAGGACGTCGCCCGACGGATGGCCAGCGTCGACCTGGAGTGGGTGGCCGGGGCGGTCGACATCCACCGGGAGCTGGGCGGGAACCTGACCGAGATCCTCGACAACGTCGCGGCGACGATCCGGGAGCGGCGGACCATCTCCCGCCAGATCGATGCGATGTCGGCCGAGGGTCGCCTCACCGGGTGGGTGCTGCTGGCGATGCCGGTCATCGTGTTCCTCTTCACCGCCTGGCGAACGCCCGACCATCTGGATCCGCTGCTGAACGAGACGACCGGGCGAACGCTCCTGGGCGGGTCCGGGGTCGGCTTGGCGGTCGGCCATGCGTGGATCCGTCGGCTGGTGAAGCTCAGGTACTGACCGGCGCAGCCGGGGGAAACGAGGAGGATCCGACCATGCCCATCACCATGCCCATCACCGTCTGGCTGGCCTCGGCCATGATCGGCGTCGCGCTGCCGATCGGCTGGTGGGCCCTGTCGACCGAGCGGGTCGCCACCAACATCCGCCTCCAACGGCCGGGCGAGCCGCGCTCGCTGCGCGAGTCGAGGCTCGAACGATCGAGGGTCGAACGGATGCTGGTACCGCTGCTCCGATCGATCGGCCGTCGCGCCGTCCGCTTCACGCCGGTCGGATGGATCGACGGCCACGAGCAGGCCCTGGCCAAGGCCGGGATGGCCGGCCGGTTCAGCGCCGAGCAGGTTCTCGGCGCCAAGATCGTGCTGCCGGCGGTGATCGGGGCGCTGCTCGGGCTGCGCCTCGTCGACCAGAGCCAGCCGGGAGACGTGGTGGTGACCATCGCCTTCGTCGTCGCTGCGTTCTTCGTGCCCGATCTCCTGGTCCGAGCGGGAGCCGACCGGCGGGCCGAGTCGGTCACCGCAGCCCTGCCCGACCTCCTCGACCAGCTGACGATCTCGGTCGAGGCGGGCCTGGGGTTCGATGCCGCCCTCACCCGAATCAGCCGAGACCGCACCGACCCGCTCGGCCAGGAGCTGACCCGGATGCTCCACGACGTCCGCCTCGGCTCCAGTCGCATCGACGCTCTCGAAGCCCTGGCGGCACGCTCCCAGGTCGATGATCTCAAGACCGTCGTGCTGACCCTCCGCCAGGCCGAGGGGTTGGGGACACCGCTGGCCACCCCTCTCCGCAACGTCGCCGATGAGATGAGGGAGAAGCGGCGGCTCCGAGCCGAGGAGCGGGCCCAGCGGTTGCCGACGCTGATGATCTTCCCGCTGGGGATCTGCATCCTGCCGGCCCTGTTCGTGGTGATCCTCGGCCCCGCGGTCCTGACCCTGGGCGACATCTTCTAGAGGCGGCCGGGAGACGGCCGGGAGGCGGTCCTCGAGGCGGTGCCGAGGCCCGCCCTCGGCGTTCGTCTGGCCGAGCTTGACCAGGTTTGAACTACCCGATACCGCTAGCCTGAAGGAGCCTCAAAGAGCCGCTCCCGTCGGTGGGACGCTCGACCAGGAGGAACGTGACGGTGGACGAGATCGACGTAGATCCGGTCCGTGAGGGCCTCACGACCATGGAGCACGAGAACCTCAGCCAGGTCGTGCAGATGCTCGTGAGCATCGAATCGATGCGGGCCGGGGGCGCCGGATCGGACCAGATCGCCGATCGCCTGGCGGTCGACTACGAGGAGCCGCCCGGCGGTGGCCGGTGGACGGGGGCCAAGGTCGATCGGATCATCGACATCGTCGAGTCGATCCGCTCCGAGCGGGACACGACGTCCCCACCCACTCCGGCCGGCCACGCTCGACCCGGCCAGCGGGCGGTCGAGCAGGCCGACGAGCTGGGAACCACCCCGCCGCCCAGACCGACGCCGCCGGCGGCGTCCCAGGCGGTCGCCGCAGCCCAGACGGCGCAACCGCCTCGACCGATCGGTCGCCACGATCGGTTCCCGAACGGCGCCGCGGCGGCCGGGCACCCGGCCCCATCTGCCGCCAGCGCCGACCACCACCGCATGCCGGCGGCCAGCCCGATGGCCGGGCGCACCGCTCCGGTGCCGGTGCCGGTGCCGGTACTGGTGCTGCCGGCGTGTTCCTCGTGACGACCCCGTCGGTCGACGACGGGGCGCAGGTGCCGCCGGCCGGTGGCATGACCTGGCACGCCGAAGCCGAACGGGCCCCACGCCCGCGCCGATGGAGGTGGCTGGCCGCCGGCGTCGTCGTCCTGTCGTTGGCCGGCGGCGGCGCCTACGCCGCGACCCGTCTCGACGACCTCCGGGAGATGATCCGATCCGACGACCCGCCGGCCGACACGGCCCAGGGCGACTCGGCATCGCCCAGCACGACCGAGGCGCCGGACCCGGCCGACATGATGGCGATCCGGATCGACCCGGCGGCTCCCGGCGCCGACGACCAGGATGCGGTCGATGCGGTCGGCGGGACCGGGGCGGCGACCGCCACGATCCGCAACGACGGCCTGCTCCACCTGGAAGGGGCGTTCACCAGCCAGGACGAGGCCGACCGGTTCATCGCCGCCGCATCGCAGGTGTTCGGCGCCGACAACATCGTCGAGTCGTACACGATCGACCCCGACGCCCCGGTGGCCGACGTCTCCGACGTCGCCCTCGACAAGCCGGTCCTGTTCGAGAGCGGCAGCGCCACCATCGACCCCAGCTACATCCCGTTCCTCGAAGCGTGTGGCGACGTGCTGCGGCTCAACCCCCACATCGTGATGTCGATCACCGCCTTCACCGACTCGGTCGGTGACGAGGAGTTCAACCTCGACCTGTCCCGCCAGCGGGCCGAAGCGATCGTCGAGTTCTACCGGTCGCTCGACATCGACGACAGCCAGCTCATCGGGGTCGGGTTCGGCGAGGACGCGCCGGTCGGCGACAACGACACCGAGGACGGTCGGTCGGCCAACCGGCGAGCGATGCTGGCCCTGCTCGGCATCATGGACGACGACGGCCAGGAGAGCCCCACCGCCCCCGACGCCGGCGAGGGAACCGCCGACGACGACGCCGGACCCGAAGTCGACGACCCGGGCCCCGGGGTGCCGGAGGCGACCATTCCCGACGAGGACGACGGGACCCCCGACGACGCCGGCCAACCGAGCGGCGACGACGACGGGGCGGAGGGCGACGGCGGAGGGGGCGGACGGCGAGGACGCCGACGGCTGATCCGCCACCTTCACCTTCGGGCCCGTCGTGAGGAAGACTGGTCGATGGAGCCAACCGAAGGGAGCGGACCATGCGAGTCGGCGCCTGCATCTTCTGCCAGAACTACGACGACTGGGATCGATTCGAGTCGGAGGAGCGGGGTGAGAACACCGCCGCCCGGCCCGACGTCGCCGACCGATCGATCTTCTACGAGGAGATCGAGATCGCCCGCGGCGCCGATCGGCTGGGTTTCGACAGCGTGTGGACGATCGAGCACCACTTCACGCCGTACACGATGGTCACCAACCCGGTTCAGCTGCTCTCCTACCTGGCCGGCGTCACCGAACGGGTCGACCTGGGGACGATGGTGATCGTGTTGCCCTGGCACAACCCGGTGCGGGTGGCCGAGGATCTCGTCATGCTCGACGCCCTCCTCGGCGAGGGTCGGTCGGTGATCGCCGGCGTCGGTCGAGGCCTCGGCCGGCGGGAGTACGGCGGCCTGGGCATCGATCAGAACGAGGCTCGGGGCCGGTTCGACGAGGCGATCAAGATCCTGCGCCGCCTCCTGGCGACCGGCGAGTGCACCTTCGACGGTGAGCACTTCCAGCTCGACACCGTCCGTCTCCGGCCCCAGCCGACCGACGACCTGTCCGACATCCTCCACTGCGCCGCCGGCTCGCCGGAGACGATGGCGGTGATCGCCGCCGAGGACGTCCGACCGCTGATGATCCCGACCGTCAGCCTCGACCTGACCCTCCAGGGGGCCCGTCACTACATGGGCCTCCGGGAGCAGGCCGGCTTGGGTCCCACGACGACCAAGCTGGCGCTCTGGGTGTACTGCTCGGAGTCGGAGGATCACGCTCGGGAGCAGGCCCGCCGGTACATGGAGGAGTACGCCGACAGCGCCCTCCGCCACTACGAGATGACCGGCACCCATTTCGACGGGATCAAGGGCTACGAGGGCTACGCCGAGCGGGCCGCCGCGTTGCGGGCCGATCCGACACCGTTCCTCGACGGCTTCTTCGCCCGGCACCCGTGGGGAACCCCGGAGATGGTCATCGACAAGATCGCCGAGCTGGCCCACCAGTTCGGGACCTCGGAGATCATGGGCATCTTCCGCTACGGCAGCATGGGAGCCGATGAGGCGACGGCGAGCATGGAGCTCTTCGCCGAGCGCGTCCTGCCCGAGGTCCAGAAGCTGTCGCCGGAACCGATGACGTTGGCCTCGGCGTGACGGCCGGACTCAGCCGGCGGCGAGGGCGGCGTTCATCTTCGCCACCACCTCGTCGAGCACCGGGATCCGAGCGTCCCACACCGCATCGGGGGTGGTGATGGTGATCGCCGAGACGACCTCGCCGACCTGGATCAGGTAGAGGTCGGCGACGACGGTGAGTTCGATGTCGGGGCCGGTGAACACGGTGGTGAGCTCGAGGTTGGTGACCCGGGGCTCACCGACGTGATCGTCGAAGAGCAGCAGATCGAAGGTGGCCCCCTCGAACGGGGCCAGCTCACCGCTGGTCAACGCCTCGCCGACTTCGACCTCGATGGCGTCGACGATGCACTCCCGGACCGACAGCTCGGCCCAGGCCAGGACCACGTCGGTTGCGGTCGCCACGTCGGCGTACACCCGGACCGACTGCTCGATCGATACGTCGCCCTGGACGAACTCGCTGGAGTCGGCCTCGGTCAGCCGGCCGTCGTTTTCGACCAGCTCGACCATGAACTCGCACCCCGGCACCTGCGAGTAGTCGGGGTCGGAGTTGTCGTCCGGCTCCTCGGTCCACCCGATCCCCAAGTCCTCGACCGTGAGGAGGCTGGCTTCGGCGATGGCCTCCGCTCCGACGGTCGGCGACTCGGTCGTCGTGGTCTCGGCGGTGGTGGTCGTCGTCTCGGCGGCCGTCGTCGTGGTCGCCTCGGCCACCGTGGTGGTCGAGGACTCGACGGTCGACGAGGTCTCCGCGGCCGACGAGTCGTCGTCGCCGCCTCCGCAGCCGGCGACGATCAGCGCCGCCACCACGAGCCCTGCCAGATACCTCTTACTAGTGGTTCTCCCTGCCATAGCCCTCTCCCTTGGCTCGATACCGATGAACCGGACGCCGGCCTGCGCCACGGCACGAACGCGGTCGCCTCTGCGGCCGACACGGTAAAGGCCGGGAGGGCCAGTTCCTCGGGCGTTGTGAGATCCTGCTCGGGGCGACGCCCCCGATCGGAGGAGTGAGCCCGCCATGATCGACTACCGCCGACCCTTCCACGTCGGGATCCGGGTCCCGGACCTGGCCGAGGCGATGACCGAGCTGGGGGCGAGCGTCGGGGTCACCTGGGCACCGGTGCGCGAGGTCGACACCCAACCGGTATGGACCCCCGAGGAGGGCCTGACCGAGGTCCGGTTGCGCTTCACCTACTCCCGAGAGGGGCCCCAGCACCTCGAACTGCTCGAGGGTCAGCCGGGTTCGGTGTGGGACGGCCGGGACCAACCGGGGATCCACCACGTCGGGGTGTGGGTCGACGACGTCGGTGCCGAGGTGGCGCGGGCCCGGGCCGCCGGCTGGCGGGTCGTGGCGGCCCACGCCGGCCCGGCCGACGACTTCGGCCTCTTCGCCTACGTGGCCCCTCCCGGCGGGTCGATCGTCGAGGTGGTCTCGACCGCGATCGAACCGGCCTTCGAGGCCTGGTGGTCGCAGGAGGCGTGGTCGCAGGACGCGTGATCGCAGGGGCTTGGCCGGAGGAACGATGATCGACGAGGATCATCCGATGAGCGACCATCCCGAGGAGAACTACGAGGACGTCACCGCCTACGACCTCGACGCCGACGACGAGGAGCGGCTCCTCCTGGCCCACAACGAGTGCACCTTCATCTGGTCCAATCGGGAGGGGTGGCCGGTGGGGGTGATCATGTCGTACGTCTGGCGGTCGGGGCGGTTCTGGTTGACCGCGTCCGCCCAGCGAGCCCGGATCAGCGCGGTGCGACGGGACCCCCGGGTCTGCATCGTGGTCACCAGCACCGGCTCGCCGCTCCCCCGGAACAAGGCGATCACGTGGAAGGGCCGGTGCACGGTCCACGACGATCGGGCGACCAAGGACTGGTTCTACCCGGAGCTGGCCGCCGCCCTCCAACCGGCCGAGGGGGCCCGGGCGGCGTTCGTCGAGTTCCTCGACTCTCCCCGGCGGGTGGTCCTCGAGGTCGAGCCGACCCAGCGGATCGGCTACGACGGGGCCAAGATGGCCCGGGCCACCTCCGACTGGCTGGCCGAGCGGCACCCCGGCGACCACCAGCGGTGACCGACGTGCGCATCGGCGCGCCCCCGGGACGCTGTGCTAGACCGGGACCATGGCTGCTTATCTCGTCGCGAACTACGACGTCACCGATGCCGACCGCTACGCCGAGTACCAGAAGAGCGCAGCGCCGATCATGGCCGGCGGCGGCAAGATCCTGATCCTCGACAAGGAGTCGGTGGCCAAGGAGGGTGAACCCGGTCACCAGACGGTGGTGATCGAGTACCCGACCAAGGAGGCGGCGCTGGCGGCGTACGAGTCCGACGACTACCAGGCGGTGATCGGGATCCGGCTCGGTGCGACCGCCAACGGCCGGGCGGTGATCGTCGACGGCATGGGCTGACCGGTGAGCTCGACCGACGCCGCGACCGGCCCACTGGCCGGCCGGGTGGCGATCATCACCGGAGGAGCCAGCGGGATCGGCGAAGCGACGGCCCGACGGTTCGTCGCCGAGGGGGCCCGCGTGGTCCTCGGCGACGTGCAGGAGGAACCGGGCCGGGCGTTGGCCGCCGAACTCGGCGACCGGGCCCGCTTCGTGCCCTGCGACGTGACGGTCGAGGCCGACATCGCGGCGATCGTCGCCGCCGCCACCGGCGACGGGGGCCGGCTCGACATCATGTTCAACAACGCCGGGATCGTCGGGGTCACCGGCCCGATCGCCGCGACCTCGGCCGAGGCGTGGGATACGACCATCGCCATCCTCCTCCGGGCGGTGTTCCTCGGGATGAAGCACGCCGCAGCGGTCATGGTGCCCCAGGGGTCGGGGGTGATCCTCTCGACCTCGTCGGTGGCCGGCGTCGTCGGGGGTCTCGGACCTCACGCCTACACCGCAGCCAAGCACGGCGTCATCGGTCTCACCCGGTCGGTGGCCAACGAGCTGGCACCCCACGGGGTGCGGGTCAACGCCATCGCCCCCGGGTCAACGGTGACCCCGCTGGTCGCTGCGGTCAGCACCGGCGACCCGACCGACCTCGACGGCACGACCGAGCGGATGGCGGCCCTCAACCCCCTCGGCGAGGCGACGACGGCGGCCGACATCGCCGCCGCTGCCCTGTACCTGGCGAGCGACGACGCCCGGTCGGTGTCGGGTCACACCATGGTGGTCGATGCCGGCGTCACCACCTCGGGCTACGTGTTGAACCGGTTCCACACCGGCGACCCGACCATCCACCGCGAAGCCGGCCAGCGGGACCCGGGCTGATCGAAGGCGGCCGGGGCGGGGGCCCGGGGCCCCAACGGTCGTCAGTCGAGGGTGTCGAGGAGGTCGGACGCGGTCCTGATCAACATCGGCAAGCTGTCGGCGATCGTCTCGTGGCGCTCGTTCGACGAGTCGCCCATCTTCCAGCGGTGGTGGAGCTGCTGGACGACGACCCCGGTCTTCCACTGGGCGAACGCCTCGTACCACGACGCCTGGGACACGTCGAGACCGGTCCGCTCCCCGTACCGGGCGACCACGTCGGCCCGGGGCGGGAGCCCCATCTTCCGCATCCCGTCGTGACCGACCCGGCGGACGTCGTCGGGATCGTCGGGATCGGGCCAGTAGTTCAGCAGGGTGCCGAGGTCGGCCAGCGGGTCGCCGAGCGTCGTCATGTCCCAGTCGAAGAAGGCGACGACGGTGTCGGGGTCGCCGGTGGCGAACATGGCGTTGTCGAGCTTGAGGTCGTTGTGGACCAGCGACACCCGCTGGGGATCGGGAACCGCCGCCTCCAGACGGGCGTGGATAGCGTGCATGGCCGCATCGTGGCGCTCGTCGGCGACGAGCTGCCACCGCTTGTGCCATCCGCCGACCTGTCGGCTCATGAACCCGTCGGGCCGACCCAGATCGGACAGGTCGCATCGTTCGGGGTCGAGGAGGTGGAACTCGGCGATGGCGTCGACGAGGGCCATCGACACCCGCCGGGCCACCTCGGGC
Source organism: Acidimicrobiales bacterium (assembly GCA_965262175.1). Classification (GTDB taxonomy): domain Bacteria; phylum Actinomycetota; class Acidimicrobiia; order Acidimicrobiales; family SZUA-35; genus CADEDH01. The sequence continues at coordinate 2,767,865 of CBDHES010000002.1, forward strand.
CGGTCCCGGAGCGACGGGGGAAACACCCCGCGGATCACCTCGCCCCGGCGCCGCTCCATCACGAAGAAGTCGGCCCCGGCGATGGCGGGGTCGTCGCAGAAGAGGTAGGCCCGGGGTGCCTTGTCCCAGTGCTCCCAGAGGCGGGACAGGACCTTGTACTCCCGGGCCATGTCGTGGGCGCCGGGAGCGATGGTGCCGAACGGTGGGCGGCGGAGGACCAGCTCGGTGTCGCCGAAGGCGATCAGGTAGGTCAGGTTCGCCGATCCGTGCGGGAACTGCTCGACCCGGAACTCGCCGGTCGTCGCCTCGGCGGGCAGGTGGGCCCGGAGGTGGGCCTCGATCGTCGACCAGTCGAGGTCCTCACCGGGCCGGACGGCCTCGACCTCCCGGGGTGCATCGTCGACGAATGGGTCGACGACCTCATCGGGGAGCGTCATCGGATCTGCCTCCCTGGTTCCACGCCGCCACGCTAGGGGAACCGGTTTTGGCCGATCAATCCGACGGCCCGGCCGGACGCCACCGCTCCGGGTCGGCTTCGAGGATCCCGGCCAGTTTGGGCAGGGCCCGCTTGACGTTGGCCGCCAGACCGGCGCCGAAGGCCCGCTCGACGACCCGGCGAGCCGGTCCCGGCCAGCCCTCGGCCCACTCGAATGCCACGTCCCACACCACCTCGCAGGTCCAGCGCGACACGGTCTTGATCGCCCACTGCTCGGCGAGGGCGGCGAGGGGGATCGTGGCGGCGTCGAACCGGAAGGTCATCCGCTCGTCGTCGTCCCAGGCGAGGAACACCTCGTCGGCGGTCAGTCCGGGGGCGGTGATGGTCCGGGTCGTGCCGACGCCGTAGGGCTCGGGCGAAGTCCACTCCACGTCGATCCCGAGGAACTCGTTCCAGCAGGCCGGATCCCGCAGGGCGTTGAAGGCGATCGGGGCCGGTACCCGGACGAGCTGGCGGAACGACTGGTGATTGGGGCCGGTCAGGGCGTAGTCGGCGTCGACCGGCCGGAGGGTCCGCATCCGGTGGTTGGCCGGGACCCCGTCGATCCGGTCGGCCACGAAGGCCGCCGTTGCCCGCCGTAGTTCCCGACCCTCGGTGGTGGGCAGGAAGAAGCCGCAGTGCTGGCCACCCCGGTCGACCACCACCTCGGCCGTCCGGCCGGCGGCGACGACCTTGGCGGCGAACGCCTCGCCGTCGGCCCGGAGGATCTCGTCGGATCCCACGTGGATCTGCATCGGCGGGAGGGCGTCGGCGGTACCGAACAACGGTGAGACCCGGGGGTCGGTCGTCGCCAGGTCACCGGCGTAGATCTCGCCGTCCCGCCGGAGGCCGGCGACGGTCAGGAGTGCGTCGGACTCCTCGCGGGCGTCGACACCGTCCTGGGAGAGGGTGACGTCGAGCCACGGCGAGCTGAGGACGAGGGCCGCCGGCTCCGGCCGGTCGGCGTCGCGGATGGCCATGGCCAGGGCGACCGCCAGCCCACCACCGGCCGACGCCCCGAACATGAGGGTCCGATCGGGCCGGTATCGCTCGGCGACGAGGTCCCACGCCTCGAGCGCCGAGGCGGTGGTCTCGATCGCCGAGTGTTCCGGCGCTCGGGGGTAGCGGACCACGGCGAGGTCGAACCCGTGCCGGCGGGCGAAGCGGCCCATCGCCAGCCAGTCCAGGGTGCTGGGGCCGGTGACGTAGCCACCGCCGTGGAGGTGGAACAGGACCCGGTCGGAGGGGCCGTCGGTCGGCGTCATCAGATGGACCCAGCCGTCGGTGATGGCGAGGTTCTCGATCCGCCACCATCGGGAGAGAAGCCGGGGCGGCTCGGGCGAGTCGGCCTTGCGGCGCTCGACCGCGAGACGCCGGAGGGTTTCCCGGTCGTCTCCGGCGGCCAGCCACTCGTCGAGATGGGAGGTGGTGTCGATGCGGTTCAGGGCAGCGGTCGCCAGGCGGGCGGACCGGGAGGGGGCTCGATCATCGCGCATGACGATGATCATCGCAGCTCCGATGGCCGCCGGCTCGGCGACCGGCCAACAACCGGACCTCGGTAGCGGTCTGGCCACAGACGGCCGGCGGACCGGCGGTCGAGCGGCTAGTCGAAGGTGAGGTCGCGGTAGCCGTCGGCCACGGCGGCGTCGATCCTGGTGGCGTAGCGGGGGGCTCCCCCGAAGTACGCCTGGTAGCGGACCTGGCCCTCCCCGTGGCCGGCGACGTTGGAGTTGTAGCCGGTGAACCACCCCTTGCTGCGGCGGAACAGCATGCGCTCGTGGGCCTGGACGACTTCGGCGACCCACGCCTCCTCGGCGTCGGGCCTGGCGTCGACCCGGGTGTGGCCGTGCTCCCGGAGGTGCTCGACGAGGCCGGTCACCCAGTCGACCCCGCCCTCGATGGCTCGGGGGAAGTTGGTCGACCCCGAGACGCTCTGGGGGCCGGCCACCATCAACAGGTTGGGGAAGCCGCTCGACAGCACGCCGAGGTAGGTCCGGGGACCGTCGCGCCACTTGTCGCCCAGGAGCTGACCGTCGACCCCCCGGATCTGGATCCGGTCGTAGCCGCCGGTGATGGCGTCGAACCCGGTGGCGTACACGATCACGTCGAGGTCGTGGTGCTCGGCGGTGGTCTGGATGCCCGCCGCGGTGACCCGCTCGATCGGGCTCTCCGACAGGTCGACGAGGCGGACGTTGTCCCGGTTGTAGGCCTCGAAGTAGCGGGTCTCCAGGGGGAGGCGCTGCATACCGAAGCCGTGGTCCCGGGGGATGAGCTTCTCGGCGAGCTCGGGGTCGTCGACCCGCTGCCGGATCCGGTCGGCGATGTAGTCCGACACCTCCCGGTTGGCCTCGGCGTCGAGGAAGATCTCCATGAAGTTCCCCGACAGGATGGCGAAGCCCGGCTGGGTGTAGAGCTCGTCCCAGAACGCCCGCCGTTCCTCGGCGGTCAGGTTCCAGAACCCACGCCGGTCGGGGACGTGCTCGAAGCCTCCCGGCGAGGCGGCGCAGTTGGCGAAGATCTCGTCGTACCGGGCCCGGATCTCCGCCATCTCCTCCGCCGAGATCGGCGAGTTGTTGAGCGGGGTGCTCCAGTTGGGCCGCCGCTGGAACACCGTGAGCTCCCCGACCTTGTCGGCGATCTCGGCGATGACCTGGATCCCGGTCGCTCCGGTGCCGATCACGCCGACCCGGCGACCATCGAGGGCCACCGGTTCCTTCGGCCAGTGGAACGTGTGGAACGACTGACCGGCGAAGTCGTCCATGCCCTCGTAGCTGGGAAGGGTGGGGATCGACAACGGTCCGAGGCTGGTGATGACGTACCGGGCGGTGTAGGTCTCGCCGTTGTCGAGCCCGAGGTGCCACTGCCGCTGGTCGTCGTCCCAGTCCATCGTGGCGACCCGACAGTTGAACCGCATGTGCCGCCGCAGGTCGAACTTGTCGGCCACGTAGTTCAGGTACCGGAGATTCTCCGGTTGGGGCGAGAACCGCTCGGTCCAGTGCCACTCGTCGAGCAGTTCCTTGGAGAACGAGTAGCCGTAGGTGTAGCTCTCCGAGTCGAACCGGGCACCGGGGTACCGGTTGCGGTACCAGGTGCCGCCGAGGTCCTCGTCGCCCTCCAGGACGATGGCGTCGATCCCCAGATCGACGAGACGCTTGATCTGGTAGATGCCGGACACCCCGGCCCCCACGACCACGACCTCGTGGTGATGTTCTCCGCTCATGGGCTCCAGTGTGTCAGGGGCATCGGGTCGGGGTCATCTCGACCGGTCAGCCACGGCCGGCCAACGCCGCCGAGATCTTCGCCTCGATCGTGGCGAGGACCGCCTGGCGTCCCTCCCACCGGCCTCCGGGACTGATGAAGCCGACGAGCGAGATGACTTCTTCCGACTGGATCAGCGAGATGTCGTTGATGATGGCCAGTTCACGGTCGGGGCCGGCGAGGACCGTGGTGACGACGATGTTGGTGACCCGGGGCTCCTCGTCATGGGACGGGGTGGTCTGCAGGTCGAACCGGGCGGCCTCGTAGGGGGCGAGCTCGCCATTGTCGAGCAGCTCCTGAAAGTCGGCCTGGAGGCCGGCAACGATGCAGTCGGCGACGTTCTGACCGGCCCAGCTGAGGACGACGTTGGTGGCGGTCTCGACGTCGGGGTACACCCGGACCGAGTTCTCCAGCCCGATCTGGCCCATCTCGAATTCTGGTGAGTCGACGTCGACGACGTTGCCGTCGTTGTCGACCAGGTCGACCATGAACTCGCACCCGTCGATGGCGCCGTAGTCGGTGTCGGACGGCACGGCGGGACTCTCGGTCCAGCCCGGTCCGATGTCGGCTCCGGTCAACACGATCGCGTCGGCCAACTGCTGTGCCCCATCGGCGTCGTCGGCCGGGGTCGTCGAGGCCGACCCCTCTTCGGTCGTGTCGCCGCTGGCCGACCCGTCGCTGGTGGCGCCATCGGCGGTGTCGTCGGTCGCCGCCGGATCGGCGTCGGCGTCGTCGGCTGTGGCCGGATCGGCTTCGGTGTCCTGGGTCGAGGTCGAGGTCGAGGCGTCGTCGGCCGGGGCGGTCTCGCCGTCGTCCGACTCGCCGCAGGCCGCGACCAGCAGGCCGATCGTCGTGAGGATGGCCAGCCACCGGCTGGCTGACGTGGTCGACAACATGGTGCCCTCCAGTGATCTCGGGTCGAGCACGGCCGGCGCCCGCCGCCGACCGAACCGCCTCGCCGCGGTCGGGGAGGAACCGTAGACCGAGGCGGCCTCGTCGTCCGGTCACCCCGCCGGGCCTCACTGGCCGATGACCGCAGCGCGGGCTCGGGGCCTAGGGTTGGGGGTCGGGAGAGGTACGGAGGTGTGTGGTGGACGTCGAGATCCCAGGGTTCGAGCTGACCCGTCCCCTCGGGGCCGGAGGGTTCGGATCGGTCTGGCTCGCCCGTCAACCGTCGGTCGACCGGGACGTGGCGGTCAAGATCGGTCACCAACCGTTGGCCGACGAACGGGACCGCATCCGGTTCGAGCGGGAGTGTCGGGCCCTCGGGCGCCTGTCGGGGAACCCCCACATCGTGGTCGTTCACGTCACCGGGACGCTCGACGACGGCCGGCCATACCTGGTGATGGAGTACGTGGGCGGGGGGACCCTGGCCGACCTGGCCAAGCGCCGGGCGCTGTCGGCGGCCGAGATCGGGCGGCTGGGCAGCGAGGTCTGCCGGGGTCTGGCCGATGCCCACGACCAGACGATCCTCCACCGCGACATCAAGCCGGCCAACGTGCTGCTCCGATCCGACGGGAGCGCGGTCCTCGGTGATTTCGGGATCGCCGTCCTTCGGGGGAACAGCGCCACGTTCACCGCCTCGGGGGCGATCACGGCAACCGTCCCCTTCGCTGCCCCCGAGGTCCTGTCGGGCTCGCCGGCCACCATCGCCAGCGATCTCTACAGCGTCGGGGCGACGATGCTGGCCACCGCCATGCGGGCCACGCCGTTCGTCGAGAGTGCCGACACCGGCTTTCCGGCCATCCTGAACCGGGTGCTGTCGAGCCCACCGCCCGACATCCGGCTCCTCGGCTATCCGGCCGAGCTGGCCGAGGTCCTGGAGCGGTTGATGGCCAAGGACCCCGATCGCCGGCCGGCGACGGCCACCACCGCCGGCGCCCTCTTCCGGGCGATCGCCGATGGTGGGCATACCCAGCTCCCGACCGCACCGTCGGCCAACGCGACCCAGGCGATCCACTCGTCGACCGTCGGCGACGGCGGCGGTTCGCCGGATCCGATCTCGGGTCGGAACGAGCCGGCCGGGGCACAACCGGCGACGGCGGCCGGCTCGGCCGCGGCCGGCGTCGGGGCGCCCGACTCCTCGGGCTGGGCGGCGCCCCTGGCCTCCGGCCCAGGCCCAACCGATCAGCCTCCGACCTGGTCGCCGGCTTCCGACCCGAGGGTGGGCCCAGGCCCCGGTGACGCCGGCCAGCCCCCGACCCACCACACCCCCAACCCCCAGCCCCACCCGGGTCAGGGGCCGGTCCACCACACCCCCAACCCGCAGGCCTTCCCCGGCCAGCCGCCGATCCACCACACCCCCAACCCCCAGCACTACCCCGTCCAGACCCCGAACCCGGTCGCCAACTACCACCCCGGCCAGCCACCGGTCCACCACACGCCTAACCCCCAGCACTTCCAGACCCCGAACCCCGTCGCCAACCCGTACGCCCAGCCGGGCCCGGTCCAGTCGACACCGCAGAAGAAGGGGGCACCGTGGGGTCTGATCGGGGCTGGCGTGGCGGCGCTGGTGGTGGTTCTCGGGGTGGCCGGGTGGTTCGTCCTCGGTCGGGGAGACGATGACCCGACCGGCAACGACGTCGCAGCGGTCGATGAGACCACGACCGATGCCACCACCGGTGCCGATAGCGGGAACGGGGGAGCCTCGTCCGGGGACGACGGGTCGACGACTCTGCCGGACTCGACCACGACCAGCGAAACGACCACCACCACGGCCTCGACGACGACGGCGCTCGTCCTCGGACCGATCGGGCTGCCGCTGACCGGGACCGACGCCGGGTTGGCACCGTCGATCGATGAGCAGATCCTGCCGATCCAGGCCAGCATCGGGCTGTGTGACTCCACCCTCGGCACGCAGGGCCTGCAGGAGGAGATCGGGTCGCTCTACAACGCCTTCGTGGCCAACGACCAGCTCCTCCAGACCGCCATCCGGTTCGACTCGCCGGAGAACGCCGAGGCCTACCTGGTCGACTATCAGGCCAGCCTCACGTGCACCGAGTGGGACTCGGTGACGGTCGACGGCGTCCAGGGCTACACGGTCCGGCCGATCCAGATCGACCCGGTGACCACGTTCGGAGACGAGACCCTGGCCTACGACGCCAACCTGACCTTCGAGAACGGCTTCAGCGTCACCCAGCGGACCTACGTCGTCCGGGTCGTCGACCGGATCCTGGCCGTCTCGTTCATCTCCGATGAGACCCCGAAACTGAACCAGGTGCCGGACCTCATGGGGCTGATGCTCGATCGTCTCGGCTACCCCCGGTGAGCCGCGTCGCACTCGTCGGTCTCGTCGCCATGGCCGCGGTCGCCACGGCGTGTACGGCCGACGACGGAGCCGACCCCGCGGCCCCCAACGGAACCGGAGGCGGGGTCGAGGACGGCACCGCGCCGTCATCGTCTCCGACATCGCTGATGGCCAGCTTCGACCATGACCTCGAGGTCGACCCCTCCGGCGGCACGGTGTGCGTGACCGAGTGGGTCCAGTTCACCGACACCTCGACCGGTGACCCGGTCGAATGGGTCTGGACGATCCGCCACTTCGACGAGACCGTGGTGCTGGAGGAGCAGAACCCCCGCTGGCTGGCCGACTCGACCGGCGGTCGGGTCGAGGTGCGCCTCGAGCTGATGGACGCCGCCGGGGCAACCGCTGACGCCACCGGGGACATCGACCTCCCGGTCTGCTGACCCCAGCCGGCCGACAGCCGGCCGCTGCCCCCCCTGCCAAGGCTTGTTTGGCCGAGCACGGTCAGCCACCCCGTAGGAACGCCCGAACGCCCCCCGACCTGCTGGTCGGGGGGCGTTCTCAGGAGGAACGTCGATTGTCCGTGCCCGCTACTGCAGGACGGCGTCGTTGTCCGAGGAGTTCTCCCCGCTCGCCACACAGGCCGGCACGTTGAGCCACGACGTGCCGTTGGTGAACGTCCGCCCGTCGGGGGCGATGAAGGTCAGCACGTAGCAGCCGGCGGCGACATCGAAGCCGTAGCCACCGTCGCCCGCGGTGTAGGTCGAGACGAGGTAGGTACCGCGGGAACCGTCGCCGGTGGCGGCGAACAGGTCGACCGTGACCCCAGCCACGGTGTCCCGGTCGGCCTCGGTGACCCGACCGCCGATCGACGCATCGGCCGCGGCGGCCAGCGCTGCGTCGAGCGAGTCGACCGTCTCACCGGCGGCCACGCAGACCCCGGCGTTGAGCCACGGCGAGCCGTTGGTGAACTGCTGGCCGCTCGGGGCGATGAACGTCACGACGTAGCAGCCGGCGTCGACCGAGAACGAGTAGTCGCCGGAGCCGTCGGTGGTGGTCGACCGGACGTAGGTACCCCGGGAGCCATCACCGGCTGCGGTGAACAGGTCGACGGTCACCCCGGCGACCCCGCCGCCATCGCCGGTCACCGAGCCGCCGATCGAGGCGCTCTCGTCAGCCGTGCTCTGCAGGACCGCGTCGACGCCCGACACGGTCTCGCCGGCGGCGACGCAGGCCGCGGCGTTGAACCACGAGTTGCCGTCGGTGAAGGACCGACCGGACGGGGCGATGAAGGTCACCGCATAGCAGCCGGCATCGACCTCGAAGCGGTACGCCCCCGAGCCGTCGGTCTGAGCCGAGCCGACGTACGAGAGGCGATCGCCGGCCTCGTTCGACTCGAACAGGTCGACGGTGACGCCGGCGACGGTGGCACCGTCGGTGTCGGTCACCGAACCGCCGATCGAACCGGGATCGGGGTCCGGGTCGGGATCCGGAGCGGCGGCGACCAGCGAGTAGAGGAGGAGGTTGGGCGAGCCCGTGCCCGGGTTCCCGACGGCTCCGGTGGTGGCCGCTCCCTCCATGGCCGCTTCGACCTCGGCCGGCGTGGCGTCGGTGTCGCTCTCCAGGTAGAGGGCGGCGACGCCGGCCACGTGGGGCGACGCCATCGACGTGCCGCTGAGGACCGCGGTGGAGTTGTCGTTGGAGATCCAGGTCGAGGTGATGCCGCTGCCCGGGGCGAAGATGTCGACGCAGGTCCCGAAGTTCGAGAACCCGGAGCGGGCGTCGGTGCGGGTGGTCGAGCCGACGGTCACGGCCTCGGGGGTCCGGGCCGGCGAGGCGTTGCAGGCGTCGGCATCGCTGTTGCCAGCGGCGACCGCGGTGAACACCCCGGCGTCGATCAGGCGCTGCGTGGCGGCGTCCAGCGACCGGGAAGCGCCCCCACCGAGGCTCATGTTGGCCACCGACGGGCCACTGTGGTTGGCGGCGATCCAGTCGAGGCCGGCGACGATGCCGGAGGTCGATCCCGAGCCGTTGCAGCCGAGGACCTTGATGCCGTAGATGTTCACGTCCTTGGCGACGCCCCAGGTCTCGGAGCCGATCGTGCCCGCCACGTGGGTGCCGTGGCCGTGGCAGTCGCTGTTCCGACCGTCACCGGTGAAGTTCCGATGGTCGACCACCCGACCGGTGAAGTCGTTGTGGGTGGTGAGGACACCGGTGTCGATCACGTAGACATCGACACCGGCCCCGGTGTGGTCGTAGCGATAGGTGTTGTCGAGGGAGTTGTTCCGCTGGTCGACCCGGTCGAGGCCCCAGGTGGCGTTGGTCTGCTCGGCCGACACGGTGAAGACCTGGTCCTGCTCGACGTAGGCCACCGACGGATCGTCGGCCAGGGCCGCCGCGGCGTCGGCCGAGATGCCCTCGACCGAGAACCCGACCAGGGCACTCTCGTACACGTGACCGACGGTGCCGCCGACGGTGGTCGCCTGCTCGGTGACGGCGGCCAGCGACGCATCGGCGCTCTGGGTGCCGGGGCCATCGGCCAGCACGACGAGGTAGGAGCCATCGATCGCCGTGCCCGTCTCCGGGGCGGGCGCTTCGGCACCGTCGTCGGCCGGCGTCGCTCCTGCCGGGCTGGTGACCAACCCGACCAGGGCCAACGCGGCCGCCATCGCCATCAGGGCCCGCCACCAGGGGTGGGAGCCGTCACCGGTCATCGTCGAACTCATTCGAGTCCCTCCATCGCCGTTGAAACCGCCAATCGCCGCCATCCACCAACTGCGCCCCAAGGATGGCAAGCGCTGAACAGCAGTGTTCTCGCAACTTGGCCGTAACGAAACGGCCAAGACGCCCGGTTCGTTGAGTGAAACCACCCAGCCCATGGTCCGGTTGCGACCAGGACGGGATCAGGGGGTCAGGGAGGCGTCGAGGCCGGTCCGTTCCTCGCCGTCGGCCACGCAGGTCGGGGCCTCGAACCACCGACTGCCGTCGGTGAAGGTCTGCCCTGCGGGAGCGATGAAGGTCAGCACGTAGCAGCCGGCCTCGACATCGAACCGGTACCCACCCCCAGCGCCGGTGGTGGCGTCTCCGATCCAGGTCCCGCGACTGCCGTCGGCGCTGGCGGCGAACAGATCGACGACCACCCCCGGTGCGCCGCTGCCCGACCGGGTGACGGCACCGGACAGGGTGCTGGTGGCGGCGCCGGCCAACCGGGCATCGATGCCGGTGACGGTCTCACCGGCGGCGACGCAGACCGACGAGTTGAACCACGGACTCCCGTTGGTGAACGTGCGACCGGTCGGCGCGATGAAGGTGAGGACGTAGCACCCCGGGGTCGAGTCGAGGGTGAACCGCCCGTCGGCGCCGGTCCGGACCGTTCGTAGCCAGGCCCCGCGGCTGCCGTCGGCGGCGGCCTCGAACTGGTCGACGGCGACACCGGCGACCCCGTCCGAGCCTTCGCGTACCGCGCCCTGGATCTGGGCCGACGGCGCGGCCGTCGCCAGTTCGGCGTCGACCCCGGCGACCGCCTGGCCGGGTTCGACGCAGACGAACCGGTCCGAGCCACCCGTCGTCCCCGACGAACGTCTCGCCGGGAGGAGCGATGAAGGTCAGGACCCAGCAGCCGGGGTCGATCGGGTCGAACGTGTAGGTGCCGTCACCGCCGGTGGTCCGGGTGGCGACGTAGACGCCTCGCGATCCCCCGGCGTCGGCGGTGAACAGGTCGATCGCCACCCCGGCTCGGCCCCCGCCATCACCGACGACGGTTCCCGAGATCGAGCCCTGGGTCGGGGTCGGGGCGCCCTCGACGGTGACGAACGCGGCCCCGACCGGGCCCCAGTCGCCGGCCGCGTCCCGTGCTCGGACATAGATCGGGTGTTGGCCGGCGGGCAACCCGTCGACCGACACCTGGGCGGTCGCCGCCTCCCGGACCGAGTCGAAGGTGCCGTCCGTCGGGGCCATGGCCGCCGGGGTCCCACCTTCCCAGGGCCCGGCCCCGACATAGACCTCGGCGGCGACGATGTCCTGGGCCGAGGGTCGACCTCGGCTTCCCGAAGCGGGACCGAAGGCGTCGTCGTCGAAGACGGCCGACACGGTGATCGTGCCGCTGACCGTCCCGCCGGGCACGGTCGGGCGGTCCGGGGTCGGTCCCGACGGGAGGGTGTAGGGGCCGCCGGCCACCCGGAGCGAGTAGAGGAGGGCGTCGCGGTTCCGGGGGTAGAGGTCGGCGTCGACACACCGGTAGGGCGGGGTGAACCCGCCGCACGAGCCGCCCGACGGACCGATCTCGTAGGTGAACGACGCCACCCCCAGCCGGCCGTAGACCCAATCGTCGGTCGACCCCGACACGGAGTAGAGGAGCTCGGGCGGGGTACCGACCCGGTACCGGTTCGTGTCGCTCATGCGGAACGCCAGGGCCCGGAGATCGGCGTCGTCGGGGGTGAGGGGCCCGCTGCCGGGCGGCAGGAGGATCAGGTCGCTGTAGCTGTGGATCGTGATGAACGTGCCGGTCGTGCTGTCGGGGACCGGCACGCCGGGAGCGGTCGGGCGGGATGGCCACAGGTCGGCGAACAAGGCCTCGAGGGCCTGCTGCTCCGGCTCGGAGGCGCCGGCGGTGCCCCGGTAGGTCTGGGCGCAGGGGTTGGTCGAGGTGCCCGGCCCACCCCAGCCGTAGTCCGCGTTGCGGTTGAGGTCGACACCGTGCTGGTTGGAGGCGCTCGGCGGGCGACGGCAGTTGCCGATCGTGTCGTTGGCGTTCTTGCGTTGGAGGTACGGAGCGTTGCCGCCGAGCTCGACGATCTCACGGCCGTCGGGGTTGGCCACCGGGATGATCCACACCTCGGTGGTGTCGAGGATGGCGGTGATCTCGGCGTCGGTCCCGTACCCGGCGACGAGGTCGTCGATCAGGCGGTAGGCGACCTCGGCCGGCACGAGCTCCCGGGCATGGATGGCGGCCATGATCACCGCCCGGGGCTTGGCCGCGTCGGGCCGGAGGTCGCAGTCGCCGGGCTGGCGGTTGGTGAGGCAGATCGCCAGGAGGTCGTTGCCCCCGGCGCGGCCGTTGACCTTGCGCCACGAGTCGCCGTAGTCGACGACCTGGGCCAGGCCCGGATTGGAGGCGGCGACCGCCCGCAGGTGGTCGACGTGCTCGTCCCAGCTGCGGTAGCCGCCGAAGTACTCCTCGATCGAGAAGTCGTCGCCCGAGCCGCCGAGGAACGGGAGCGCCTGGTCGAGGGTCACGGCGTATCCGTCGGCCCGGAGGGCGGTCACCTCGTCGGGCCCGGCGACGACGAACAGGTCGTCGCCCTCCCGGATCTCCAGCAGGTCGTAGCCCTCGTCGATGAGGGTCTGGATCTGGGCGTCGTCCTCGACCGTGACCCGGTAGATGGCCAGGTCGGCCTCGTCGTTGGCGTCGACCGGTGATGCCGCGCTCGACAGGGCCACGACCGCCAGGGCCGCCATCAGCAGGCCCAGCCGGACCGGTGTCCGTAGGGCAGCCCGCAGCCGACCGATCGTCGAGGTCTCGAGGGTCACGTTCGTCTCCCGCCGTGGCGCGTGGCCAGTCCTCTCCAGACCTGAAGGAGGCGCGACCGCCGCTCGTGTGACTGGGTATAGCTGCTCATGGAGCGGCGCGCCACGGGACGCCAGCGGGTGATCCCACTCAGCGGCCGACCCGATTCGACGGGTCGAAGTCACGGGTCAGGGCGAACGGGGTGAGGTCGTGGTCGACCCCGCCACCGAGGGCCAGGTCGGCGGCCAGCCCACCGGAGTAGGGGCCGAGGGTGAGCCCGGTCGGGCCGTGGCCGGTGGCGACGACGACGCTCGGCCGGCCCGGTACCCGATCGAGCACGGGCAGCAGATCGGGGGTGACGGGGCGGAGGCCGACCCGGACCTCCAGGAGCTCTGCCGGGGCGAGTCCGGGGGTGACCCGGACGGCCTCGTCGAGCACGGCCCGGACGCCGGCGACCGTGGTGGTGGCGGCGTAGCCCGAGCCGGTCTCCCGGGTGGCGCCGGCGGCGATCCGGCCGCCCGGCCACGGCACCTGGTACTGGTCGCCCATCGGCGACAGCATCGGCCACCGGGCGGTGTCGCCGATCTCCGCCGGTACCCGGACGTGGGCGATCTGGCCCCGTTGGGGCTCGACCGGCACCTGCACGCCGAGCTGGGTCCCGAAGGCCGGCGACCAGGCGCCACCGGCGATGACGACGGCCTCCGCCTCCGCCTCGACCGCCGCCAGGTCGTCGACCGGGGTGGGGCGGACCTCGACGCCGGCCATGGTCACCGACCGGAGGAGGGCGGCGGCCAGCTTCCGACCGTCGACCCGGGCCGCGCCACCGTCGAGCAGCGCGTGGCGGACCTCGCCCAACACCGGGTACCGCCGCCGGGCCTCGTCGGGGTCGATCGACTCCACGGTGTGACCCGTCGGGTGGCCGCGGTCTCGTTGCCGCCCGAGGATCAGCTCCTCGACGTGGCGGAACCGGTCGACCTCGTCGTCGGCGACCGCCACGACGAGCAGGCCGACCCGCTCGTACCCGTGGTCGGCGTCGTCGTCGGCATCGAGAGCGGCGATGAGCTCGGGGTAGGCCCGGGCTGCAGCACCGGCCAGATCCCGCCACGGATCGAGGTCGCGGGTGTTGACCGCCGGCGCCACGATCCCGGCGCCGGCGTCGGTGGCCCGGCCGGCGTCGTGTCGGTCGTACAGCACGACCGAGGCACCCCGGTCGGCCGCTCGCTTGGCGGCGGCCAGGCCCACCACGCCACCGCCGATGATCGCCACGTCGAAGGTCACCGTCCCACCTTAGGTACCCGGCCGAGCGGGCGAGAAGTAGGCTCGGCGGCCATCGAAGGAGGAGCGATGGCGGTTCCCGATCGAGCCGAGGTGGTCGTCGTCGGTGGCGGGATCGTCGGCTGCAGCATCGCCTACCACCTGACCCGGCGGGGGATCACCGACGTGGTGGTGATCGAGCAGGGCTCGCTGACCGGCGGGACGACGTGGCACGCCGCCGGGCTGGTGTCGCAGCTGAAGGCGAGCCACTCCCTCACCCGCCTGGCGACCTACTCCGCTCGGCTCTTCGAGGAACTGGAGGACGAGACCGGTCAGGCCACCGGGTACCGGACGCCGGGCTCGGTGTCGGTTGCGGCCGACGCCGAGCGATGGGAGGAGATCCTCCGGGGGGCGACGATGGCGGCCGGTGTCGGGGTCGAGGCCCGCCCGATCGGGATGGACGAGCTGGCCGAGCGGTGGCCGCTGGTCCGGACCGACGACCTCATCGGGGCGCTGTTCATCCCCCGCGACGGGCAGACCTCACCGGTCGACACGACGATGGCGCTCGCCAAGGGGGCCAAGAGCCGGGGTGCGACCGTGGTCGAAGGGGTCGCGGTGTCCCGCCTGGTGACGACCGGTGGCGCGGTGACCGGCGTGGTGACCGAGGCCGGGGAGATCGAGTGCGAGGTGGTGGTGTTGGCCACCGGCATGTGGACTCGCCACCTGGCGGCGGAGATCGGCGTGACGGTGCCCCTCCAGGCCTGCGAGCACTTCTACGTCGTGACCGAGCCGATCGACGGGGTGGGGCAGGCGACGCCGACGCTGCGGGACCCGGCCAACCACACCTATTTCAAGGAGGAGACCGGCAAGATCATGGCCGGCTTCTTCGAACCCCGGGGCAAGGTGTGGAACCCCGGGCCGATCCCCCGGGACTTCGAGTTCGGCAGCCTCCCCGAGGACTGGGACCACGTCGGCCCGATCTTCGAACGGGCCGTCCATCGGGTCCCGGCGCTGGCCGACTGCGGCCTCCAGCTGTTCTTCAACGGGCCCGAGGCGTTCACCCCCGACGGGGTGTTCTACCTCGGCCCCGCGCCCGAGGTCGACGGCTGCTACGTGGCGGCCGGGTTCAACTCGGTCGGCATCCAATCGGCGGGCGGGGTGGGCTGGGCGCTCGCCGACTGGATCGCCGACCGCCACCCCCCGATGGACCTGACGTCGGTCGACGTCCGTCGGGTCCAGCCCTTCCAGGGCGACGAGGGGTACCTGATGGAGCGAATCCCGGAGAGCCTCGGGTTGCTGTACGCCATGCATTGGCCGTTCCGCCAGTACGAGTCGGCCCGGGGGCGGCGGATCTCGCCGCTCCACGACCGGCTGGCCAGGGCCGGGGCGGTGTTCGGCGAGACCGCGGGCTGGGAACGGCCCAACTGGTACGCCGAGGAGGGCCAGGACCGGGCGTACCGGTACTCGTACGGGAAGCAGAACTGGCACGACAACCTGGTGCGGGAGTGCCGGGGCGTCCGGGAGGCGGTCGGTGTGTTCGATCAGACGTCGTTCGCCACGTTCACCGTCGACGGGCCCGACGCCGCCTCGGTTCTCGACCGGCTGAGCACGGCTCGGATCGACGGACCGATCGGGCGGGCGGTCTACACCCAGTGGTGCAACGACCGGGGCGGGATCGAGGCCGACCTGACGGTGACCCGCCTCGCCGACGACCGGTTCCTCGTCGTCACGTCGGCGGCCTCCGAGGCCCGGGACGGGGCGTGGCTCCGCCGGGCGGTGACCGGCCGGGCGGCCACGGTGGTCAACGTGACCCACGATCGGGCGGTGCTCGGGGTGATGGGCCCCCGATCCCGGGACCTGCTGTCGCCGTTGACCCCGGCCGACCTTTCCGCCGACGCCTTCGGGTTCGGGGCCGCCCAGGTCATCGAGGTCGGTGGCGTCGAGGCGTTGGCCATCCGATTGAGCTATGTCGGCGAGCTCGGGTGGGAGCTGTACGTGGCCAACGCCGACGCCGGGGCACTGTACGACGCCGTGGTCGACGCCGGCGGTGACCTCGGCCTCGTCCATGCCGGCTACCACGCCATGAACTCGCTTCGGCTCGAAGCCGGGATGCGGCACTGGGGCCACGACCTCACCGACCAGGACACCCCCCTCGAGGCCGGCCTCGGGTTCACGATCGACTGGGATCACCCGGTCGACTTCATCGGTCGGGACGCCCTCGAGGCCCAGCGGGCCCGGCCTCGATCGAGGCGGCTGGTCCAGGTCCGAATCGACCACCCCGACCTCCTCGCCTACCACGACGAGCCCCTGCGGCGCGACGGCGTGGCGGTCGGCCGGATCTCCTCGGCGATGTGGAGCGCCACCCAGAACCGGTGCTGCGCCATGGGCTACGTCGAGCACCCGACCGGCGACACCGTCACCACCGAGTGGCTGGCGGCCGGCACGTGGGAGACCACGATCGCCGACCGGGTCGTCCCGATCTCGACATCGCTTCGCAGCTGGTACGACCCGACCAACGCTCGGCCCCGGACGTGACCCAGCGAGCGGGCGACGGGGCGCTGTCAGGACCGGAGGATCCTGCCTGGACGGGATCTGACCCCGACGGCGGATTGGCGGAAGGTAAGGGATTCGAACCCTTGGTGACCCGGAGGCCACAACGGCTTTCGAGGCCGCCCCATTCGTCCGCTCTGGCAACCTTCCGTTCACGAGACTAGCGGTCCCGGATCGCCGCGCCGACGGTTTCCCATCGGCGGCCCGCGCTCGGCGCTGGCTTGGCCACGGCGGGGTGGAGAAACGACACCGTTGGGAAGGGGCGGCGGGCGGACCGGGTGGACCTCGGCACTCCGAACGACGACGATGACCGCCATCGAGGTCGCGACGACGCCAACCTGGTAGGAATCGTTCATGGCAGCCAACGACCCGACCGCGGACCCTGTGGGGCGAGGTGCGATCCAGGCGGGCGCCGACGATCCGGCCGAGCTGGTGGTCCGGGCCCGGCGGGCCCTCGATCCACTGGCCGACCCCGACAAGGCCCTGGCCATGGCGGCCTACATGAAGGACCACTTCGCCTTCCTCGGAATTCAGACCAAGGAGCGGCGGGCCGCCCAGCGGCCGATCCTGGGCGCGTTGGCGGGGGTCGATGGCGATGGGCTGATCGCCTTCGCCGAAGGGTGCTGGGCCGACGACCCCCGCGAGATGCAGTACGTGGCGATCGACGCCCTCCGCAAGCACGTCGGCACACTCGGCCCCGAGCATCTCGATCCGGTCGGCGCGCTGGTCACCGCCAAGTCGTGGTGGGACACGATCGACTCCCTGGCGGCCCACACCGTCGGCCCCCTCGTCACCGCCCACCCCGAGCTGGCGGCCCGGATGGACGCCTGGATCGACGACGACGACATCTGGCTGGCCCGGACCGCGATCCTCCACCAGCTGGGTTATAAGGAACGAACCGACGCCGACCGTCTCTTCGCCTACGCCGACCGGCGGGCCACCGACACCGAGTTCTTCATCCGCAAGGCGCTGGGATGGGCCCTGCGACAGTACGCCCGAACCGATCCCGACGCCGTGCGCCACTACGTCGAGGCCAACCGCGACCGCCTCTCGGGCCTCACCACACGCGAAGCCCTCAAGCACCTGTGACCGCGGCGCCGGCGCCGCCCGGCCAACCGTCACCAACTAGGGTCGCCCCATGACACTGGTGCGCTACGAGCTCTCCGACCACGTCGCCACGATCACCCTCGACCGGCCCGAGGCCCGCAACGCCATCAACGGCGAACTGCGGGCGGACCTCAACGCCGCCTGGGCCCGGTTCCGGGACGACAACGACGCCTGGGTCGGGATCCTGACCGCGGCCGGCGACACGTTCTCCGCCGGGGCCGACCTGAAGGACGGCGCCGGGTCGGTCGGGGTGTTCGGTGGCACGTTCTGGGAGAAGCCGACGATCAACTCCTTCGAGAGCGGGATGGAGCTGTTCAAGCCGACGATCGCCGCGGTCAACGGTCCCTGCATCGGCTACGGCCTGACCGGGGTGCTGTTCTGCGACTTCGTGATCGCCAGCGACCGGGCGTTCTTCTCCTACCCCGAGGTATCGATCGGGGTCCCGACGATCGTCGGGGCCATCCGGCTCCCCGACCGGATCCGGTGGGCCAACGCCATGGAGTTGCTCCTCACCGGCAAGCCGATGAGCGCCGAGCGGGCAGCCGAGGTCGGCCTGGCGTGGAAGGTCGTCCCCCACGACGATCTGATGGACAGCGCCCGCTCCTGGGCCACCACCCTCACCGAGGCCGCCCCCCTCGCCCAGCGGGCGACCAAGGAGGTCGCGTGGCGGAGCCGGGAGATGGGGTGGATCGAGTCGGTCCGGTTCGGCGAGACGATGCGAAAGGTGGCCGGCGCCACCCCCGATGTCGCCGAGGGCCGGCGGGCGTGGGCCGAGAAGCGGTCACCGACCTGGACCGGCGAGGAGCGCTGACGGCTCACCAGGGCGCGTTCAGCGGAGATCGGCGAAGAAGTCGGTCAGCAGCTCGGCGCAGGTCTCGGCCTCGACGCCGGGGGTGATGTCGAACCGATGGTTGAGCCGGGGGTCATCGCCCACGTTGTACAGCGACAGGCAGGCCCCGGCCGCCAGGTCGGGCGTACCGTAGACGAGGCGGCCGATCCGGGCGCTGAGCAGGGCCCCGGCGCACAGCACGCACGGTTCGAGGGTCACGGCCACCGTGCAGCCGTCGAGGCGCCACGACCCGACGACCGCAGCGGCGTCCCGGACGGCCAGCACCTCGGCGTGAGCCGTCGGGTCGCCCGTCAACTCCCGCTCGTTGTGGCGGCTGGCCAGCAGCGCCCCGTCGCCATCGACCACCACGGCGCCAACCGGGACGTCGCCGTGGTCGAGGGCCCGTCGGGCTTCGGCGATGGCCAGCGCCATCAGCTCGGAGTCGGTCATCATGGCCCCGTTTCTACCAGGACCGGGCCCGGTCGGCGGCGGTGGAGGGCGATACCCCGACCGGCGGGACCGGGCGACGGTCGGCAAGGCGTCAACGGCCGTGGCCCTCGGTCTCCCCGCCGAGCTACCGTCGTCCGATGGGTCTGACGCTGGCCGCCGATATCGGCGGCACCTTCACCGACGTCGTGCTGGAGGTCGACGGGACCGACGGCACGACCGGAACCAGCGGCTCGCCGGACCGGATCTCGACCAAGGTCCTCACCACGCCCGACCAGCCGGCCGACGGGGTCCTGGCCGGGGTCGAGGAGGTGCTGGCCGCCGGCGGCCACGATCCGGCCGGGGTCGACCTCGTCCTCCACGGCACGACCCTGGCCACCAACGCCCTCATCGAGCGACGGGGCGCGGTCACCGCCCTGCTCACCACCGAGGGGTTCCGCGACTCGGTCGCCATGGCCCACGAGAACCGGTTCGAGCAGTACGACCTGGCCATGGAGCGCCCGGAGCCCCTCGTCCCCCGCCATCTCCGACTGGGGATCACCGAGCGGTTGGCGGCGGACGGGTCGGTGCTCATCCCCCTCGACCCCGACGCCGTTCGAGCCACCATCCCGACCCTGGTGGCCCATGGGGTGGAGAGCGTGGCGATCGGCTTCCTCCACAGCTTCGTCGACCCGACCCACGAGCGACTGGCCCGCGACATCCTGGCGGCCGAGCTGCCCGAGGTGGCCGTGACGTTGTCGTCGGATGTCTGCCCCGAGATCCGGGAGTACGAGCGGCTGTCGACGGCGTGCGCCAGCGCCTATATCCAGCCGCTCATGGCGGCGTATCTGACCGACCTCGACGAGCGCCTCGCCAAGCTTGGCATCACCGCCCCGCTGCTGCTGATGCTGAGCAACGGGGGCCTCTGCACCCTCGACACCGCGGTCCGGGCCCCGGTCGGTCTCGTCGAGAGCGGACCGGCCGGCGGGGCGCTCCTGGCCGCCCGCGTCGCCGCCGAGCACGGCCTCGAGGATCTCCTGTCGTTCGACATGGGTGGGACGACGGCCAAGCTGTGCCTCCTCAACGACGGTGCGCCGGCCACGTCCCGCGAGTTCGAGGTGGCCCGGGTCTACCGGTTCCTCAAGGGCAGTGGCCTCCCGTTGCGGATCCCGGTCATCGACCTCGTCGAGATCGGCGCCGGTGGTGGGTCGATCGCCGCCGTCGACCACCTGGGGCGGCTCACCGTCGGGCCCCGATCGGCCGGGAGCGTGCCCGGTCCCGCCGCCTACGGCCGCGGTGGGACGTCGCCCACGGTCACCGATGCCGACGTGCTGGCCGGGCGGCTCAGCCCCGACACGTTCGCCGGTGGCTCGCTGCCCCTCGACCTCGACGCCGCTCGGGACGCGGTGGCCGACGGGGTCGCCGGCCCGTTGGGGGTCGAGCTCGACGGGGCGACGGTCGGGGTGGGCGAGATCGTGGCGGAGCAGATGGCCAACGCGGCCCGGGTCCACGCCGTCGAGCGGGGCCGGGACCTCGGGGGCGGGTCGATGGTGGCCTTCGGGGGCGCGGCCCCGGTCCACGCCTGCCGGCTGGCCGACCGGCTGGGGATCGACACGATCATCGTCCCACCCGACGCCGGGGTCGGCTCGGCGGTCGGGTTCCTGTTGGCGCCGATCTCCTACGAGGTGGTGCGGACCTCCCACCAGGTCCTCGACCCGGACCAGTTCGATCCGGGGGCGGTCGACGCCGTGCTGGCCGAGCTTCGGGCCGAGGCCCGAGAGGTCGTCGAGCCTGCGGCCGGGGAGGCACCGCTGGTCGAGACGGTTCACGCCTCGATGCGGTACCGGGGTCAGGGGCACGAGATCGACGTCGCCGTGCCAGCCGCCCTCGTCGCCGGGCCGCTCGGCGTCTCGTCGGTGGAGGGTCTCCTGGCCGCCTTCGACGCCACCTACCGAACGCTCTACACCCGGGTGATCCCCGACATGACCGCCGAGGTCCTCACCTGGCGGCTCCGTCTCTCCACCCTCACCCCGGACCCGGTTCCGGTGCCGTCCCCCACCCGGCGACCGGTGGTACCAGCCGAGGTGGATGCCGGTCGGCGACGGATCCTCGACCCGATCGAGGGGTGGGTGGAGGCGACCGTCGTCGCCCGCCGCCGCCTCGAACCCGGCCACCACCTCCCCGGGCCGGCCCTCGTCGTCGAGGACCAGACGACCACGGTGGTGGCCCCGTCGTTCGACCTCGCCGTCGACGGCCGCCACCATCTCGTCCTGACCCGCCGCCCGACCTGACCCGCCAGCCCGACCGACACCGGAGGAGACCCGGCCCATGACGACCAAGACCGTGATCGAGCACCAGGTGATGTGGAACCGGCTGATCGCCATCGTCGAGGAGCAGGCCCAGGTCCTCATCCGGGCGTCGTTCTCCACCTCGACCCGGGAGGCCGGCGACCTGTCGGCCGGGGTGTTCGACCGTCGGGGCCGGATGCTGGCCCAGTCGGTCACCGGCACCCCCGGCCACGTGAACTCGATGGCCGCGTCGGTGCTCCACTTCCTCGATCGGTTCCCGGTGGAGACGATGGCACCGGGCGACATGTACCTGACGAATGACCCGTGGCTCGGCACCGGCCACCTCTACGACTTCGTCGTCGTCACCCCGGTCTTCCACCCCGACCGGCCCGACGACGGGGTGGTGGCGTTGTTCGCCTCGACCAGTCACCTGGTCGACGTCGGCGGCGTCGGCTTCTCGATGGAGGGCCGGGAGGTCTACCACGAGGGTCTCTACCTGCCGCTGATCAAGCTCGGTTCGGACGGCGAGATCGACCCGACCCTGCTCGCCATCATCCGGGCCAACAGCCGGGCCCCGGAGATGGTCGACGGCGACGTCCACTCCCTGGTGGCGTGCAACGAACGGGGTGCCGACCGGCTGGTGCAGATGATGGACGAGTTCGGCCTCGACCAGCTCGACGGCCTGGCCGACCACATCATCGACACCTCGGCCGAGGCGATGCTCCGCCTCATCGCCGACCTCCCCCGCGGGACCTGGCACAACTCGATGACGATCGACGGTGTCGACGAGCCGATCGAGCTGGTGTGCACGGTCACGGTCGCCGACGACGGGATCGACGTCGACTTCGCCGGCACGTCCCGCCAGTCGACCTGGGGCATCAACGTGCCCCTCGCCTACACGATCGCCTACACGTCGTTCGGGGTCCGGTGCATCGTCGGACCGGACGTCCCCAACAACACCGGCTCGCTCGGGGTGGTCCGGGTGACGGCACCCGAGGGGTCGATCCTCAACGCCCCCCACCCGGCCCCGGTCCAGGTCCGCCACGTCGTTGGCCAGATGCTGCCCGACACCGTGTTCGGTGCCCTCGCCCAGTTCCTCCCCGACCGGGTCCCGGCCGAGGGCACCTCGGCGCTGTGGAACATCCTGCTCGGCGGGGCGTGGGCCGACGGCGAGCGCTACCTGGTGATGAGCTTCCACTCCGGCGGGGCCGGGGCCCGACCCTACGCCGACGGGTTGTCGGCCACCGCGTTCCCCAGCGGGGTGCGCAACATGCCGGTCGAGATCAACGAGGCGATCAGCCCCATCGTGTTCTGGCGCAAGGAGCTCCGACCGGGGTCGGGCGGTGATGGCCGGTATCGGGGTGGCCACGGCCAGGTCATCGAGATCGGCAACCGGGAAGGTCGCTCGTTCACCATCAGCGCCACCTACGAGCGGACGGTCAACCCGCCCCGGGGTCGGGCCGGGGGTGAACCGGGAGCGGTCGGGTCACTCCGCCTGGCGTCGGGCGCGCCGGTCAAGCCGCTGGGGCGGAGCGAGATCCCGGGCGACGATCGGTTGATCATGGAGTTTCCCGGCGGGGGCGGGTTCGGCCCGCCGGCCGAGCGCCACCCGGACGCTGCCGCGGCCGAGCGCCGAGCCGGGCTGGCCTAGCCGTCGGCGGGATCGCCCTCGTCGCCGTCACCGCCATCCCCGGTCGGTGGCTCGGTGCCGGCGCCCGGATCGGTCGCCGTCGCTCGGATCGGCCCCGCCGCCATCTCCGGTCGGTGGTTCCTCGCCGGCACCCGGGTCGCCCCCGTCGTTCTCCCCGTCCGACGGGTCAGCACCATCGCCCAGGTCGTCGTCACCGTCGCCCGGATCGCCCTCGCCGCCCCCGGATGGCCCCTCGTCCGACGACGGCGGTGGTTCCTCGTCGGCTCCGCTCGACGACCCATCGTCCGGCGGCGGTTCCTCGTCGGAGGGCTGGGCGTCGGGGGGCTGGGCGGCGGCGATCGAACCGACGGCGTTGAACACGGTGACGATGTCGGCGTCGTCGCCGGGGATGTCGGCGTCGTCACCGTCCTCGCCGAGGGTCGCGTCGGCCGGCAGCGGATATTCCAACACGATCGGGGCCGGGTACATGGTGAACGGGCGGAACGAGGTGCCGTCGCTGAACACGAGGTTGCGGACGGTGATCGAGTACCCGTCGAGGTCGAGGCGATCGATCTCGACCTCGCCCCAGGTCAGGTAGTCGGCACCGAGGGCCGGCTCCGGGCCGGCGCCGTCGGGGTCGTAGAAGGCACAGATCCCGGGCGCGATGTCGCCGTCGTCCTCACACCCGATGGCGACCCGTCCCAGCTCACCCCGCCACGAGCCCCAGTCGAGGTAGAACTGGAACCGGAGATGGAACCCGTCGCGGGCCGGGTCGGTCTCGATCACGTACCCGCTCCCCCAGCGGTCGCTGAACCGCTCCACCTCCGGGCTCGACCCGAGATCCCACCAGTCGATCAGGATCGGACGGCCGGGCCCGGTCCCGGCGACCAGCTCGACGTCGGGGGCGTCGTCATCCGACCCGGCGGTCTCGTCGTCGGGCTCGACCGGCCCTTCGGTCCGGGTCACGATCAGCTGCTGGCTGATCAGCAGCGAGGAACTGCCAGCGAAGCTCGGGCCGACCGCCACCACGACCGTGGTACCGGGTTCGGACGCCGACGAAGCCGACAGGGTCACCTTTCCGTCGGCCGTGGTGGTCGGCTCGGCCAGGTCGTAGCCGGCCCCGGTCAGGTGATCGACGTAGAAGGCCACGGCCTCGTCGATCGTCGGCCCGTCGATGAGCACCGATGCCGTCTCGGCGTACATCACCTCGTCGTCGATCAGCTCGTAGGGGACGAGCTCGCTGGCGTCGCCCGGAGGGAGGGGGAAGACCGTTTCGAGGGGCCGGGTGACCGAGACCGACTCGGTGGTCGACGGCACGGCGTCGTCGTCGGCGCCGAGCAGGCCACACGAGGCCGACACAGAGGCAAGAACGGGGAGCACCCAGATGCTCAACCGACGCATCTCGTCCCACCCTCCTGGCGACCCGGCCCGTCACCCTGAACCCAGAGCTGAGGGAGTAGCCGCCTCTACCGTCCCGACCGTCGTTGAGAGTAGCGACCGGCCCCACCCCCCTCCACGATCCGTGTCGGCCACGTAGCGTGAGCAAAACCCCCCTCGACCGCGGCGAAACCCGGTCGGACCGTGATCCGGAGGCCGGTCAGGGGCGGAGGAGGACGGGGTGGCCGTCGACCACGACCGCCCGAATCCTGGCCACGTCGCCCTCGGGCCGGTCGACGACGACCAGGTCGGCCGTCCCGCCCGGCTCGATCCGGCCCCGGTCGGCGAGGCCGGCAGCTCGGGCCGGGTGATCGGAGACCATGGCCCATGCTCCGCCCAGGGTCCGGGCCCCGGCGTCGACCAGGGTGAACGGGGCCTGGAGGAGCGACGGGTAGTGGTAGTCGGAGCACAGGATGTCGACGGCGTCGGCCCGGACCGCGTCGAGCACCGACAGGTTGCCGAGGTGTGAGCCGCCCCGGACGACGTTGGGGGCGCCACCCAGGACCCGGATGCCCTCGGCGCGGAAGCGTCGGGCGAGGTCGATCGTGGTGGGGAACTCGGCTATCTGGACCCCGAGCTGCAGGTCCCGGGCCAGGTCGTCGAGGGAGGCCGAATCGTGGGAGGCGGTCGGGCACCCGATGGCGGCCGCGGCCTTGGCCAACCGTTCCTCCTGGGCCCGGCCTTCATCGCGGCGGGCGATGGCCTCGTCCTGGAGTCGCCCCAGGTCGTCGGCCGACAGCCCGGACCGGGCGACCTGCGACGGGCTGAGCGATGCCGGCTGGCCGTCGTCGTCGACGGCGTGGTCGTTGAACGAGAGCATGGCCACCGAACCGTCCTCGATCCAGCCGATCAGCTCATCGGCGTCGTCGGTGTTGCCCCGCTCGTGCCGGACATGGACCAGGACCCGGGGAGCGCCGCG
Source organism: Acidimicrobiales bacterium (assembly GCA_965262175.1). Lineage (GTDB taxonomy): Bacteria > Actinomycetota > Acidimicrobiia > Acidimicrobiales > SZUA-35 > CADEDH01. The sequence goes on from CBDHES010000002.1 coordinate 2,792,788, forward strand.
CCGCCGGGCGGTGGCGGCGATCAGGTCCCGCAAAGTCTGCCGGCTCCGCAGGCCCGGCTCCCAACTGTCGGTCGCCGAGAGGTACGAGGTGGTGATCCCGGCGGCCAGCAGGTGGTCGTCGTTGTCGGGGAGGGCGTAGCGGTGGTCGAAGCCGACGCCGCCACGGGGCGACAGCGAACGTTCGAAGGCGTCGCCGTGGAGATCCACGATTCCCGGCAGCACGTAGGCGCCCTCGGCATCGATCGTGCCCTCGCCGCCCGATCCGGCGTGGTCGGTGATGCGGCCGTCGGCCCACGCCACCTCGCCCGCCTGGGCCCAGTCGGCGCCGGCCCACAACACCCGTCCGCCGACGATCCGGCCCGTGCCCCCCGTCGCGTCGTCCATCGTCCGACCCCCTCGATCGCCCGGCTCGGATCCATCCTAGGGCGCCCGGCGTTCCCCGTCGGGCGAGCGGCGGCGACTCCTCAGGAACCGATGCCGAGCGCGGCCAGGGTGGCACCGATGGCGACCGTGGCGATGAGGGCCAACCCGACGGCGACGAACCGGAGGTCGCCTTCCTGGGACCATCGGATGACGAGCCAGACCACCCGGGCGAGAGGAACGGCGACGACCAGCCCGACCGCCACGACGGCCAAGGCCAGGCCGGCCGGCCCCGGGATGAGGCCACCGAGCACGGCGACGACGAGCACCAGCCGCGACACCCACAACAACGCCGGCCCCTGCCTCCGGCCGCGGATGGAGCTGACCAGTCCGGGTGGCCGGGTCGACGACGGCAGGTCGGCCCGGGGGCTCACGACTGGCTCACCAGGACGACGGCCACGATCAGCAGGAGCACGCTGAGCACCCGGCGAACCCGGGCCGGGTGGAGCCCGGCCTGGACCCGGGCGCCGACCATCCCGCCGACCAGCGACCCGGCGGCGACCAAAGCGGCCGTCTTGGCGTCGATCCGCCCCTGCACGGCGAACACGACCAGGGCGGTGGCGGCGGTGAGGCCGACGGTGAAGGTGGTGGTCGAGGCGGCAACCTTGGTCGGGACCTTCATGATCTCGCTGGTGGCGGGGGTCTTGATGAACCCGCCCGACACCCCCGCCACCCCGGCGATGAGACCCGAGACGCTCATGAAGGCCATGGCGAGCGGGAGTCGCTCGGCCCGGTAGGGCACGACCTCGACACCGAGGGGGTAGGCGCCGGCCAGCGAGCCGACCCGCTCACCGATGTCGGACTCGTCGGCCTCGGGGTCGGGCTGGTTGCGGAGGCCGCTCCGTCGGCCGCCGGCCAGGGCGGCCATCACCGCCACCGCGGCCAGCGAGAGCGTCAGGACCCGGTCGCCGATGAAGCCCGAGACGATCGCCCCGAACACGGCGCCGGCCGACGACGCCAACTCGGTGGCGACCCCGATCCGGTGGTTCACCGAACGGTCGGCCAGCTGCCGGGGCGCGGCGGCGATCGAGCCGGCGGCCACGGTCACCAGACCGAGCGGGGCCGCCTCGGACGGCGACATGCCGACCAGCACGAGCGCCGGAACCAGCAGTACGGCACCGCCGAGCCCACCGAGGACGCCGACGAGGGCCGCCACCGCGGCCATCAGGCCGTATCCGATCAGCTCGATCACGCTCGACGGTTGTATCAGGTCCCGCCGTCTGGTCCTAGCCCGACCGCCCACCGCAGCCCTCGACGGAGCAGCTCCCGATACTGCGGGACGTCCCACGAGCAGCGTTCGACGGTCGGGTAGCGGTCCATGAGGGGGACCATGTCCCAGTGGCCTCGGCAGTGGCCGAGCGTGTTGTACAGCACCGCCCCTCGACCGAGCGGGCGGAGGTACTGGACGAGGTGTCGACCGGAGCCGTCGGGCCCGCCGTCGTGCCAGTCGGACTCGGCGAAGCCGCGGGCCTCCCCCCGCCAGGTGGTGTGGAGCAGCGGCCGGAGGGCATCGAGATCGTGGTGTTCCATGAGGTACAGCTCGTCGTCGGTCTCGAACGGTTCGATCCCGGCCACCAGCCAGTGGTCGTCGACGGTCGGCTCGACCCGGTAGGGGGCGATCGGGGGGTGGGCGACGAACTGGGAGCCCAGGGTCTCGGCCCACCGGGGGAAGCATCTCGGGGCCTCGACGCCGTTCGGCCGGGGGAGGTCGAGGGCGGCGTTGGTGCCGTGGAGGGCGAGCCACCGGCCGCCGCCCTCCACCCAGGCCCGGACGGCTTCCTGGGCCTGCTCCGGGGGGCGGACGTCGCAGGTGTAGGAGACGAGGAACTCGACGCCGTCGAGCGTCGAGACGTCGTCGAACGTCGAGTCGACCCGGACCCGGACGTGGTCGTGCTCGGCCAGGGCGCCGAGCAACTCCCGGCGGGCGTAGTCGATGTCGTGGTAGCGGCCACCGGCGACCACCCAGCCGTCGACCCGATCCCGATCCATCAACGTGCCCTTTCGCCGACCGTGGGCTCCTCCCGGTGATGGTCGGTCGGGGCCGGGACCATCTTCGGTGACGCCGTCGGTGCCGGCAAGCGGCGTCGTGCCCTCGGGGACCGACCGGCCACCTCGGCGACCGAACGGATCGACGGCCTCGGGCCCCCGGGTGTAGACAGGCGGCAACCGGTCGAGACGGGCCGCGCCGCCGAGGTGTCGGAGGAACCGATGCGAGCAGGAATCATCACCGGCAAGGGCCGATTCGAGCTGGTCGACGTGGCCGAGGCCCCACCCCGACCGGGTCAGGTCGTCGTCGCCATCGAGCGGTGCGGGATCTGTGGCAGCGACGTGCACGCCTACCAGGAGGGCTGGCCGTACTCGCCGGGAATCTGCGGCCACGAGTGGACGGGCACAGTGGCCGAGGTCGGGGCCGAGGTGGAGCGATTCACCGCCGGGACACGGGTGGTCGGGGCTCAGGCGCCCGGGTGCGGAGCGTGCCGGCAGTGTCGGGTCGACCTCCCGCAGTACTGCGCCGTGGCGGCCAGCGAGTACTCGGGCCGGGCGGCCCCGTCGACGGGTGGGTTCGCCCCGTTCCTCACGCTCAGCGCCAACCGGCTGATCCCGGTCCCGGACGGGGTCGACGACGAGCAGGCGGCCCTGATCGAGCCGGCGGCGGTGGCCCTCCACGCCGTCCGCCGGTCGCGCCTGACCGTCGGCGATGTCGCCTGTGTGGTCGGCTGCGGGCCGATCGGGTTGATGGTCATCCAGTGCGCGAGGGCGGCCGGGGCGGGAACGGTCATCGCCGTCGAGCCCGACGACGGACGTCGGTCGGTGGCCCTCGATCTCGGGGCCGACATCGCCGTGGCACCCGGTCCGGATCTGCGGGCCGCGGTCAACGAGCACACCGATGGGCTCCGGGCCGACATCGCCTACGACTGCGCCGGCATCCCCCAAACCCTTCAGCAGTCGGTCGACATGGTCCGTCAGGGCGGGTCGGTGTGCGTGGTCGGTGTGTCGAGCGGCGAGGCCGTCATCCAGCCCATGCGGTGGATGATGAAGGAGGTGAGACACCCGTCGACCCCGGCCGTCGACGTCCGACTGCAAGGGCTCGCCGAGTCGTGGAAGCTGGCAGCAAGCGGCTTGGATCGTGTGGCCCAGGTCGAGGCGGCGGAGATCACCGAGCTGTGGCCGCCGGCGACCTGCTCGCCGACATCCAGGACACGACCCGCCAACGAATCTTCGCCCAGCTGGCGTGGTCGAGCGCTGCTCGAGGTCGTCCTGGCCAACCTGGAAGGCGAGGGCGATGGCAGCACGCCGACACTCGGGGATGAGATGGCGATCACCGCCAAGCTCGTGGCCGATGGCCGCATCCGCACCCGAGGAGCGGCGGCGGCTCGTCACCGCCACCGTCGCCCTCGACGAGCTGCCGACCACGATCGACGACCTCGCCGCCCGCCGCCTCGACGCCATCAAGATCCTGGTCGACCCGACGGCCGGCTAGGACGCGGATGGGCGCCAACTCTCCCGCCGGGCCGCCGCCGAGGAGGCCGACGTGCCGGCACAAACGGTGAATGGTCGATACGACCGTTTGACGTGATTCCCCCGGACAGGGAAGGGTGGCGGAACGACCGCCGGCGACCTTGCGGCCGATCCGCCATCGGCGGCCCGGGTCGGGACGAGGAGAGCGACGTGCACCTGCCGCGACCATCAACACCCCGCCTCGAGCCCATACCCAAGGTCCTGCAACGGGCCCAGGAGGCGTTGGCCGATCAGCCGGTGAAGGCAGCCAACGTGATGGCGACGCTGTCCCACAACCGAACCATCCGCGACGCGGTCGGTGCGCTCTCCCAGGTGGTCCTGTTCGGCGGTGACCTTCCCCGCCGCCAGGTCGAGATCGCCGTCCTGCGGATGGGATGGAACTGCCAGTCGGTCTACGAGTTCGGCCAACACACGCTGTTCGGGCGGCACGCCGGCCTGACCGACGAGGAGATCTACCTGACGACCCGTCCGATCGCCCAGGGCGGTTGGTCCCCGCCGGACGCGGCGATCCTTCAACTGGTCGACGACCTGTACGCCGACGACTGCGTCTCCGATGCGACCTGGGCCGAGGCCACCCGCCACTTCAGCGATCACGACCTGGTCCACCTGATCGCTACCGCCGGCTGCTATCGGCTGGTCAGCGGGTTCCTCAACAGCGCCGGTGTCCAACTCGACGACGGTGTCCCGGGGTGGCCGGTGCACCGGGGAGCGTGATCGGCATGGCAACCGACTTCCTCCTCGCCGGTGTTCGGGTCCTCGACTTCTCCCGGGTGGTCGCCGGCCCGTTCTCGACCCGGATGCTGGCCGACCTCGGGGCCGACGTCGTCAAGGTCGAGCCACCGGAGGGAGACACGTCTCGCCTGTTCGGCCGGAAGGTGAACGGGCTGTCGACCATGTTCACCCAGCACAACGTCGGCAAGCGCTCGGTCTGCGTCGATCTCTCGAAGGACGGCGCCGCCGACCTGATGCTGGCGATGGCCGCCCGGGCCGACGTCGTCGTCGAGAACTTCCGACCCGGCATCATGGCCAACCTCGGGTTGGGGTGGGACGAGCTCTCGGCGGTGAACCCCCGGCTGGTCATGCTGTCGATCTCGGGCTTCGGTCAGCACGGTCCCGAGCGGGACCGGGCCGCCTACGCCCCCATCGTGCACGCCGAGACCGGACTCCTCGAGCGCCAACAGCACATCGACGGGACGGATCGACCGAGCGGGATCGCGCTGTCGATCGCCGACACCGCGACCGGGCTCCAGGGCACCGTCGCCCTGCTGGCGGCTCTCCGACACGCTGAGCGCACCGGGGTCGGCCAGCACATCGACATGGCGATGATCAACGCCATGTTCTTCACCGACGACTACGCCGGCGCGGCCCTCGATGGCATCAAGACCTTCAACGGTGCCGGGCTGGTCTTCGAGGCGACCGGCGGCCCGGTGATGCTGGCCGGTGACGAGAAGTGGATCTGGCGGGTGATCAACACCAAGGGCGGGGTCGACGATCCGACGCCGCCCGGAGCCGACCTCGACACCAAGATCCGATTGCGTCGGCAAGCGATCGAGGACTACCTGCGGTCGTTCCCCGATCGGCCATCGCTGACGTCGAAGCTCAGCGAGCTGAACCTCGCCTGGGGCGACGTGCTCGACCACCACGACGTCTTCGACCGCCAGGGGTCGGTCGAGGCACGACAGGTGGTCGCCACGGTCGACGACCGGGGAGGCGGCCAGCGCCGGGTGACGAACACGCCGTTCCGGTTCTCCAACGCCGAGGCCGCCGTTGCCGGTCCGGCCCCCCACCGAGGTGAGCACAACGTCGAGGCGATCACCGACTGGCTGGGCGATGAGCGGCCCGACCTCGACCTGCTCCTCCACGACGGGATCCTCCTGACCGACGACGCCGGCGGATCGTCGTAGCGTTCGAGAGCTGGGAGCCGACCGGGTCGCCGGAGCCGGGTGATCGTGGCCTTCTCCATCCCGGGGCCACTACCTGGGCGCCGATCGCCAAGGGCTGGCCGCCCCGGTGTAGACCACCCCGAGCCTGAAGGTGGCCCACAAGACTCCGGTGATGGAGGTTGCGACCATGGCCAAGCCCAGGTCGGGTTGGAACGAGGCGAGGGTGCGGATCGGTACGCCGAACAGCTCCGGCATCAGGGAGAGGATGACCCAGGCCGAGGCGACCGTGGTGGCCAGGGGGAACCACCAGCTGAAGAGGCCGAACGCCCCGGACTTGGCCCGAAGCTCGGCCCGACGGCGCCACGCCCAGACCATGCTCAGCAGGTAGACGACTGGGAGCAGCACCATTGAGACGAACACCGCCTTCTGGACCCATCGGGATCCCTCACCGTCGTAGTCGAGGCCGAGCGCTCGTGCGGTGATGCCGCTGCGGAGCTCGGTCGTCTCTCCGAAGCCCAGCCCGCTCCCTGCGTTGACCAGCACGACGACGCCGTCGTTCCGTTCGGGGACGATCGTGAGGAGGGTCTCGAACCCGGGGCTCGACCCCGAGTGCCACACGCTCCCGTTCGTCGGATCCAGGTACCAGCCGAAGCCGTAGGACGGCGAGACTGCGCTGGCCGGTTGCATCATCAGCGCCTTGCCCTCGGCGCTGAGCACGTCGTCCTCACCGTTCATCATCATCTGCATGTACCGAGCCAGATCATTGCCGCTGGCGACGATGCCCCCTTGGGGGGCGGTTGCGAGGTGGGTGGCGTTCTCGGTCAGTGGCCGTTTCGTACCGAACCACGGCCGGTGCCCGGTGGCGACGGCGTCGTGGATCTCGCCGTCGGCCACGAAGCTGTGCTCCATGCCGACCGGCTCGAGGATGTTGGCGGTGATGTAGTCCTGGTAGGACTGGCCGGTGACGACTTCGATCAGCCGGCCGAGGATCTGGTAGTTGGTGTTGGAGTACTCCCACCGCTCGCCGGGCCCATAGGCCGGCTCGATGTCGGCGACCTCGGCGACGTGGCGGGCCAGCTCATCGGTTCGGCCGGTGGCGTCGGTGCGGGTCACGTTGCCTTGCAGGGTGGAGAACCCGCTGGTGTGGCTGAGCAGCTGTCGGATCGTGACCACGCCGGCCGGTCGGTCAGAGAAGCCGTCGAGGTAGTCCGACACCGGGGCGTCCAGGTCGACCTCGTCTCCCTCGACCAACTGCATGACGGCCAGCGCCGTGAAGCTCTTCGAGATCGAGCCGGTCACGAACGGCGTGTCCGGGGTGACCTCGGTTTCGCTTCCGGTCCTGACGACACCTCGGGCGTCGGCGGTGATGATCTCGCCATCGTCGACGACCGCGTAGGACAGGCCCGGAGCGCCCGACGAGGCCATCTCGCTCGTGATGAAGTCCTCGGTCGATCCCGCCGGTCCGCTAGCTGGCACGGCGACCCCGAGTACCAGCCCAATTGCGGCTACGAGCCGAAGCATCGGGTCACCCCTTGGCGGTCGGTGAGGGCGTCGACGGTGATCATCGGTTGCCCCCAGCGGTCACAGCCTGCGGGGCAGCGTCGGAGGTGTCGTTGTCGCGGACGAGGACGATCCCGACCCAGGCGAACCAGGCGATGAGGCCGAGCCCGAAGACGATACCGACGTCTTCCAGGCCGGGGATGATGGTGATCAGCCCGGAGACGGCGCTGACGATGCCCAGGGCGTTGAGGGATCGGGGCAGGGCGTTGGTGGCCCATGCGGCCAGGCTGACCAGCAGGACCCATGCGCTGCCGACGAGCTCGTTGCCACCGCCGAGACCGTTGGTGACGGCATCGATGCTGGACCAGACCGCTTCGGCTTGGGCCGGGTCGGTGGCGGCCAGGTCCCCGACGGCGGTGATGCCGATGTTGGAGATCATGCCGGTGGCGAACATGAGCCCAGCCCAGATGTAGGCGAACACGGCGCCGACGTCGGCCAACAGGGGGCTGGTGTCATGGAGTCGGTGGTGGAGGGCTCGGGCCAGGGGGATGATGGCGGCCCCGAAGACGAGGAAGATCACGAGGTACCAGACGAAGAACGCCGTCTCGTGCTCCCCGAGGAACGCGACCGATTCGGCCGGGGTGGGGTCACCGGACGTGTAGTCGACGAAGGTGGTGGCGAACATGGCGATGCCGAAGATGAAGGTGGCTGCCGCCACCAGAGCGCCGATGCCGCCGATTCGGCTGCTGTGCCGCTGGAGGGACCGGGGGGTGGTCGGGGTGGTGAGTGTGCTGGTCATTGGTGGTGCCTTTCAGGTGGTTGCTTGCTGGTTCGATCAGATCCGGTGCTCGGTGGCGGTGAGGCTGATGACCTCGGCCGCGACCGAGGTCAGGTAGGCGAGGACCCCGTGCAGGTGGGCGGGGTCTCGGATCGAGCCGGTCAAGCGGGTCCGGCCTGGCTCGGGGTAGTCGACGGCGAAGTCGTCGAGGAGACCCCGGAGCAGGCGTTCGGTGGCCCGGCCCCGGACCACGATCTCGTAGGTGGTCGGCTCGTCCATGGAACTCACCATCGGGGGTGGTGAGGTGAGCTGGCATCACCGGGCGACCGATCTCACCCGGGTGAGGCTCGGGCTCGGCTCCTGGTCGCACGCGACGTGGCCGTAGGCTGGGCCAGGTGGCTGCCGACGCTTCGATGACCTTGGTTGGCACCAAGCTGACGCCCCCGACGGCTCCGGTCCAGCTGGTCGAGCGGCCACGCCTCAACGAGGTCCTCGACCGTGCGTTCGATGATGCTGCGGTCCGGGTCCTGCTGGTCAGCGCGCCGGCCGGGTCGGGGAAGACGACCCTCGTCGCCTCCTGGCTGGCCACGACGGACACGTCGGTGGCCTGGTTGCAGGCCGACTCGGCCGACCACGACCCGGCTCGTTTCTGGACCCATGTCGTGGCCGCGTTGGCTCGCCAGTTGCCCGACCTCGAGGCTGCGGTCGCGGCGGCCCTGCCAGGGTCGGCCGTCGACTCGCGGCCGCTCGTGGAGCGGCTGACCAACCATCTCGCCGCCTCCGGCGAACCGGTCGCCCTGGTGATCGACGACTACCACCTGATCACCAACGAGGCGGTCGATCACAGCATCGAGCAGCTCGTCGAGCTCGCCCCAGCCACCTTCACGCTGGTGGTGTGTTCCCGGGTCGACCCCTCCCTGCGGCTGTCCCGGCTCCGGGTTCGGGGCCGACTGGTCGAGGTCCGAGCCGACGACCTCCGCTTCGCCCCCGCCGAGGCAACCGCCCTCCTCGACCACGGAGACCGAGCCCCGCTCCCCCACCACATCGGTGCGCTGTGTGAGCGGACCGAAGGATGGGCGGCCGGGCTCGTCCTCGCGGGGATCTCCTTGGCGTCCAGCGACGATGCCGATGCCTTCGTGGCCCAGTTCCAGGGCGACGACCGACTCGTCGTCGACTACCTGACCGAGGAGTTCCTCGCCAGCACCTCACCCGAGGACCGGGACCGACTCCTGCGGACCTCGATCCTCGACCGTCTCTCCGGTCCGCTCATCGATGCCGTCTGTGCCACGACCGACGGCACGGTGTGGCTGCAGCGCATGGCGTCGACGAACCAGCTGCTCGTCAGCCTCGACCGAACCGGTACCTGGTATCGCTACCACCACCTGCTGGCCGACCTGCTCCGCCTGGAGGCCACCAACTCGCTCGGGGCTGAGTTGGGCGAGCTTCACCGCCGGGCCGCTGCGTGGCACCGCGACCACGGCACCGCCCTCGGCGCCGTCGAGCACTACCTCCACAGCGGTGACCACGCCGACGCTGCCGACCTCATCTACAACGAGGCGACGGAGCTGCTGAACAGCGGCCAACTCGCCACATTGCAGCGCCAGATCGCTCGGCTCGGGCCCCTTGCCGATCAACACGCCGGTACCGCCGTCGTCAACGGGTTCATCGCCTTCTTCACCGGACGGGCGGCCAAGGCCCAGCACTATCTGGAGCTGGCCCGCTCGCTGGAGCCCGACGACGGCCAGGTCCGCTTGGCCATCGCCATGGCGATCTACCTGGCGATCTCTTCCGGCGACGTGGCCTCCGCACTGCGGGAGGCCGAGGAGGCGGATGAGCCGACCGAGTCGGCCCAGAGCCTGAGCCTGATCTGGGCTCGGACCTGGAGCGGGGACTTCGACGCCGCCGCACCCCTCCTCGCCGTGGCTGAACGGCTCGCCGACCAGCACGGCAACGTCCTCGTCGCTGAGAGCGTCCCGGTCTACGAGGCTGTCATCGCCCTCGAGACCGGCCGGGTAGCCGACGCCCGACGGGCCGCTGAACGGGCCATCGAGCGCGCCACAGCCAACGGCCGAGCCGAGACCGCAGGTGTCGCGATGGCTCACAGCGTCATCGGCCGCACCAGCGACGACCCCGACGAAGCGATCGCAGCCGCGACGCGGGGGATCGAGCTGGCGGGTGAGTCGGCCATGATCCTCTCCCGCTCCTACGCGTTCACGTCGGCCGCCGACGTGTTGTCCCGCCTCCAACACCCTGACGGCGAGGACCTCATCCGCCAGGCCCGGGCGATGGTCGATCGCTGCATCGACCCGGGGATCGTCGGCCCCTACCTCAACCGGATCGAGGCCCGCCACGGCATCCTCGCCCCGCAGCCGGCCTCGCCGAGCATGGTCGAACAACTGACCGACCGCGAACAGGCCGTCCTCCACTACCTGCCATCGCAACTCTCCCAGCGAGACATCGCCAACGAGTTGTACGTGTCGCTCAACACGGTTCGGACCCACTGCAAGGCCATCTACCGCAAGCTCGGTGTCGGTGATCGCAAGGCTGCGGTCCAGACCGCCCGAGACCACGGCCTCCTCTGAGCCGGGAACCGTGTGGCACAGGTCCTCGCTGCACGGGTTCGGAGCGCTAGCCGAGGTGGGATGTGCCGGCTCGGCGGAGGGTCCGCCAGGCGTGGATCCGTTCCCGAACGGCTGTGGTGGTGTCGAGCTGGTCGAGTTCGTCGTCGGGTATCCAGCGGACTTGGGCGGCTTCGCTGGTTGGGTGGGGCTCGCCAGCCACGGCGTGTCCGGTGAAGACGACGGAGAACTCTTGGCGGATCTCGGGTCGGTCGCCTCGGTACTCGAAGACGTGCCGGGGGTTGGTGAAGGTCCCGACGAGGCCGTCGAGCTCGATGGTGACACCGGTTTCTTCGTGGCACTCCCGGATGGCGGTTTGGGGGAGTGACTCGCCGATGTCGTGAGCGCCGCCGGGCAGTGCCCAGGTCCCGGAGTCGGTCCGTTGGATCATGAGCACTCGGTCATGGTCGTCGACGACGATCACCGCGGCCCCGGGGACTCTCGATGTCGGAGCCGGGGCGTCGGGGTCACCGGGCTCGTAGTCGATGCGGACCGTTCGCTGGGGACTCATGCCAGCACAGTTTCGCTTGCGGCCCAGACGTCGGCGAAGAGGTTGCCGTCGAGGAAGGGAGCGAAGGGGGCGTCATGATCGAATCGGTGGACGGCTGCGGCTCGGGCCTCCAGGATCTTGCGCATAGCGGAAGCCTGGCTCGGACTGCGTTGGCGCAGTAGCCAGCGACAACGCGTGGCGGAGGAGGTGGGATTCGAACCCACGGACCCGTGAAGGTCACACGCTTTCCAAGGGCGCTCCGCCACGCCGATGGGGCATCCTCCGGGCTGTTCCGCCAGCTCGACGTGCCACCGAGTGCCAGCTACGGCCGACCGGGGCCGAGGGCTGTGGCCACCAGTTTGGCCCCCGGATCGGGGCAGCGACGACATCACTCCGCCACCCCACTGTGCGTGCGCAAAGGTGGGGTCGAGCCCCCTTCGCCTGCGGAGTAGCGGCCAGTCGAGAAGGGTCAAGAACCCCGCCAGCGGGCGATTCCACGCCTTGCGGATTCGGACTGCTACTAGCGCCACAGCGCTACCAAACTGCGTTCTACCTGGTAGGCGCACTGCCAGTGTGTAGCGGAGCAGGTAGCGGATCCGCTACCTGCCTGCGTGGCCCGCTACCCCACCGCTACCTCACGCAATGTGATGAAGGTCAAGCTGCTGGACTGCGGGACCCGCCACCGGTTGCCAGCTCACAGTCCACCGTTGCTGGTAGGCCCGGCCTGCACGACGCCACGTAGAGCGGCGAAGTTTCTCCGCACGCAAGTAGTGCCGACTCCCAGTTGCTGTGGTTCGTGGGAGTCAGGGAATGCGATGGGCGTAGACCCGGCCGCGTCGGCGTTCAAGGCCGCATCGTCGGATCGGCGCCGATCGGTGCAGGAGCGGCTACGAGTACCGTCGCCCCGCCAGCAGGCGGCGAAGCTCGCGCCAGTGGTAGGTGGCAACTCGCACTTGGGCGCCGGCGGCGTGGAGCCGCTTGGCTGCATCGCAGGTGTTGACGGCCCTGACGAAACCCGAATGGCCGGTCGAGCTCATCGGGCACGAGTGGTCGGGGAACGGTCCGACAGATCTGCGGGCCACCGTCGAGGAACTTCGAGCGGCGTCGCCGAGCGACCGGATCGGGGCGTGGTGATCGAGAGAGTCATCGTGTCTGTTCCAGTACAGGGCCCGCCGTCGTCCTCGTAACGAGGAGTAGGAGCCGAGTCACAGCCGGTCGACACCACCATGTCTCCGTCATCGTCGACGAGAAGCAGCCCCGAGTCCACGAGTCAGGAGCGCAAGCAGAGGTCGATGAGCGGCGGGTCACCAGCTCGACTGAGCCGATGTCCGTCAGCTCGCCGATCGCGTTCGCTTCGAACTGTCCACCCTCCCCTTCTGCCGGTGCCCGCCTTCGGCCACGAGAGAACCGATGGCATTCGCGGGCTGCTTCTCTTCGCGGGGGCGAACGATCAGCGTTCCTGGAAGTCAGGAGTCCGATGAGGCGCATGTCGACCAGCCCTCGCCGAGCGGGGTACCAGGGCTGCCCTCGGTGGACTGCGCCTTCCTGTCGACCGACGAGGTTCATCAGATCCACCAACTCGACCAGGACCGGTCCGAGGTCAGGCCGTCCAAGACGTCATCAGCTCGGCTGGCTGACCTCTCGGGCGGCCGAACTGTCCACACGACACTACAGCCACCATCCACGGGGGGTTTGCTCCAGGTCGACCGGCGTTCTTGTTAGCCTGCGGCCGTGGCCGCACCCGTGTTCGACCTGCGTGCTCTGGCATCTCAACACAGCCCGGGACCGATGTCGAGCAGGTCGAGCGATCGATAATCTCGGAGCCGGTCTCTAAGCGTGGTCGTGGCCACTCGGGGTCGTTGTGTCGCCGGCTGACCGGTGATGTCGAGCACGGGGTAAGTGCCGATACCGGCGACCGGACGTGGCGCTTCTCGGGGCTTGGGCGGGTGCAGACTCGGCTGTGCGGCAGTGACGTCTCTAAGGTCGGACTCGGGGGATGCGCGGCTTTCAGGTATGGCTGTCCGACGGTGCGATGCGCGAGTTCGAAGCCACGCACTACGAAGTGGAGACCGACGGCGGTGGGCGGATGATCTGGGGTGACAGCGACGCCGTTGACAGCTTCGCTCCTGGTTCATGGGTAGAGGTCCGGCGGATCGGAAGCCTCGTTGTTCGAGGAGTGGCCGTATCCACGCATGAACTTGCTGATTGCGAACCTGGCTGACGTGATCATTCTTCGGTACGGCGGATGGATGCATCGACTAGACGAGGAAGACCTCGCGGACTGGCGTCTGAATGAGGGCCTTCGACAAGCTCGTCTCCAAGATCCTGAGCGGTGCATCGCTCGACCCGAAAACGGCCGAAGATCGCCCGCGAGTTCGCGAGGTGCGTCGGCTAGTGGCCGCTGAGTTCGGGCTACGGCTGCCACGAGAACGATACGACGAACGGCGGTCTCACTAGTCCACGAACGACCCGATCCAGACATATCCGGCGATCTCGCGTGGTCCATGGCCGCCTTCCGGGACTTCCTCGGCGATGACGAGCCGACGACCGAACAACTGGCTGTCGGAGCTTTCCATGCGCTGGCCAACGATCTGGCCGAGTTCGTCGTGCTCGGTGATCCGATCCACTCCTACGTGCAGCTCCGCTACATCTGGTCTGCCTGGCACCTCAGCGAAGTCTGTTGGGTCGAGGACGTCTACGTTGCAGACTCGCAGCGGGGGCGAGGTGTCGGCCGAGCGCTGATGGCTTTCGCCGAAGAACGAGTGTCCAGGGAGCGAGATTGCGAGCGAGATGTGTCCAAGTCGAGCAGTTGTGAATGCATAGCCCGGGCGAGTTGTCCGAAGTCAGACGGTGATACCACCGCCAAGTGACGTGCGAGCGCATCGGTCAAGGCGCTCAGGGCTTCAGGCTTCTGGTCATAAAGGTCATCGAGTCTGTCAAGAAGCTCGCCGGCCGCAGCAGCGATATCCCACCGATCGACCGTCTCGTGATCCTCCACTCCAACAAGTACGGCTGCTGACCTATCCGCAAGCGTCCAACAGTCCCGGCGTGATGGCCTGGGTTGGGTGAACGGAAACGCGAACGCCGACAGCGGCCAGCTGCAGACGACGTTGAGTAGCCCGCAGATCGCCACCCGGAGTGATGGAGTCGCCCAGCCGGCCGGTGATGCCGAGCACGCGATACGTGCCGCACCAGGGCGGTGTGTTGGGTTTGTCGGTGGCGTGTTATGGGGCGGGGAATGCCCTGAGGAAGGCTGCTGCGTGGTCGGGGTCGCCGCGGACCTTCAAGGTGTCGAGTGAGGCCCGGCCGAGGATGAAGGCCAGGAGCTGGTCAGCGGTTCCAGCAATCGTTGCGTCCGCTTGCGGGGTCGCCTCGACGACGTCGACCTCGACCAGGGCGCCATCGGCATGGATACAAACGTCGGCCCGTCAGCGGCAGCAAGGGCCCAGCTCCCATCGATGGACCCGTCGATGACACGGTGATTCGACCGGCGACTCGGCAGCCGAAGCAGTCTCGTTGGGAGAGCCGCTCCGACGAAGGTAGCGCTCCAGGGTGACAGGTCGAGGTCGAGATCGTGACCGTGGACTTCCACCTCGGTCAGGCGCAGGAGCGCGAGGGTCCACAGGGTGATCGGACCGAGGTCGCTGTTGTCGGGTGGCTCCTGTATCTCGGTGCTCCACCGGTCGTCGTCGATGCCGGCCCAGAGCAGGTCGAGCCGTTCGCAGCCGTGGGCCAAGGACGAGACGACGTCGTTGCTCGACTCGCCTTCATCCGGTCGCAGAGTGGCCGCTCGCTGGAGGCTGCGGCCGTCTGGGTAGAAGGCGGTTTGTCGACCTGCGAGTGCGTCGCTCGTCATGCGTTCGGTAGCGATTCCCCCGTAGCGGAGATGGCAAGCGATTGTCAGCCTGTCCCATCCAGGAAGACGTGATGCCTCCCGGATCTTGTGATCATCCAGCGTTGCCAACGCTTGCGCGACCTCAGACTGGCGAACAGCCACGGCGCTGGCCACCGATCGTCCAGTCGGCAGCGTCGTCATTCCGGGAGACGACGAGCTGTCCGCGTTCGGCGCTCAGCTTTCCACATCAGATCGCACCGCCGGGAAGATGGGCTCTGCCCCGTGTCGCCACCCTCGGTGACATCCTGATCAATGGAGCGGTGCCCCGAACGCCTTTGGGTATGTGCTTGGTTCGTCGTGAATGAGCGGTGGAGAGGGCGGCGCTACAGTTGTTCCGGTGGCGACGTCCGTGCGTCTCTCGTTGCTGGGGGGTTTCGAGCTTGAGGTCGATGGGGTGACGGTCGGGCCCCAGGACTTCGAACGTCGGTCAGGGGCTGAGCTGATGCAGCTCCTCGCTTTGGCTGCGGGGCATCGCCTCCATCGCGAACAGGTCATGGATGCGCTCTGGCCCGGGGCGGAGGTGAGCTCCGCGGCGAACAGCCTTCGCAAGGCGGCAACGTTTGCTCGAAGTGCGGCCAGTGCAGCGGACGCAATCGTCATGCGGGATCAGGTCGTTGCGCTCTTCCCCGACCGCGAGGTCGAGGTCGATGTCGAGATCGTCGAGGCAGCCCGGGCCGAGGACGACGAGTCGGTGATGGCGGCTGTCGCGGCGTACCGCGGAGAGCTCCTACCAGACGTGCCTTATGAAGAGTGGGCAGTTCGGGCCCGGGACCGTCTCAAGCGCCATATGGCCACCCTCCTGGCGTCGGCCCGGCGGTGGGATGACCTCCTGGCCCTCGATCCAGCCAACGAGGAAGCCATCGTCGCCGTCATGGACCGGGCGCTGACCGCCGGTGATCGACGGGCGGTGCTGAACTACTACGACGAGCTCGAAGCACGACTCCGTGACGACATGGGGGTCGCGCCGGGCCCGGCCGCTGTTGTGCTTCGGGACCGGGCGCGGGATCTGGGCGGCGCTGCCGGCGGCGCGAGACCAGAGATGCGGACCTTCCTGATGACCGACATCGTCGGTTCCACCAGGGCCTGGGAGGCCGACCCCGAGGCGATGACGGCCGCCTTGGCTCTCCACGACCGCCTGATCGGAGAGGCGGTGCAGCGAAGCGGCGGCGTCGTGTTCAAGCACACCGGCGACGGCGCGTGCGCCGTGTTCGGCTCCGCTTCGGAGGCGCTTACCGCCGCGGTGGCGATCCAGCAAACCCTCCAGGCCTCGAACTGGGAAGGCAGGCGGCCCCGAGTCCGCATCGGATTGGATGTCGGTGAGGCCGAGCACCGCGACGGCGACTGGTTCGGCGTCGTGCTCAACCGGACCGCTCGCATCGTCGATACGGCGAACGGGGATCAGATCGTGTGTTCGGAGCTGGTCGCCAACCTGGCCAAACCGGGCCTTGGTCCGGGTGTCGCAACGGTCGATCTCGGCGTCTTCCGCCTTCCCGATCTGGCCCCGACCGGCCTCCACCGGGTCGACGCCAACGGGGTCGACCGCCGCACCGGGCTTCGAGCCGCACGCCTGTCAGGGCGCCCCCTCGGCCCCTCGCGTGACCTGCTCGTCGGCCGTGAAGACGAGCTGCGAGACGTCCGTCAGCTGCTGGCGACCGAGCGATTGCTCACCATCGTTGGGCCTGGTGGTGCTGGCAAGACCCATCTGGCGCGGCACGTGGCCGGGTCGGTCGTCGACGACTTCCCGGGAGGGGTCTGGATGTGCCAGCTCAGCGCGGTCGACGAACCCGACGCGGTCGCCCGCGAGCTGCTGACGACCATCGGCGCGGTGCAGCACACCGACGCCACCGTGGCCGAGTCGATCGTTCGGCTTCTCGGCAATCGACGGACGCTGATCGTCCTCGACAACTGCGAGCACCTGCTCGAATCGGTCGCCGAGCTGAGCCAGGAGATCCTCGACCGGTGCCCCGACGCCACGCTGCTGGCCACCAGCCGGGAAGCTCTGGGTCTGGGGGCCGAGCAGCAATTCCGCCTCGGCCAGCTCGGGCGGGACGCGGCCATCGAGTTGTTCGTGAACGGGGCCCGACGTCAAGGAGCGATGCTCGATCCACAGGATGCAACCGTGGCCCGGATCTGCGACCGGCTGGACGATCTCCCGTTGGCTCTACAGCTGGCTGCGGCCAGGACCCGCACACTGGACACGGGCACGATCGAGGCGCTGTTGGACGACCGGTTCGCCTATCTCACCTCGTCGAGGGTGGATCGCCCCGACCATCACGAGACACTCGGCACCGCGATCGCCTGGTCGTTCGACGCGTTGAGCCCCGAGCTACAGCAGCTCCTCTGCAACCTCTCGGTGTTCACCGGCCGGTTCACCTTGGACGAAGCTCTGGCTGTCGTCGCTGAGGTCGGCGCCTCGACGGCGGCGATCATCGACGGGCTGGACGTCCTGGTCAGGAGGTCGCTGGTCGCCGGCCCGGAACTGATCGACGGCGAGACCGCCTACCGGCTGTTGGAGAGCATCCGACTGTTCGCCCGCGATCGAGGTGATCCGGGTCCGGCGCTGGAGCGACATCTCGACTACTTCTGCGACGCCGCCGAGGAGAACGAGCGCCGTCAGCAGGACGACTCCCTGGCCGCTCTACGTTGGTTTCGAAACCACTGGAACGATCTCCGCCAAGCGCAGGCCCACACCGTGGCCTTGGGCCGGCTCGACGACTTCTGCCGGATCGTCAATGCGTCCAGCCAACACTGCAGAGCGAGCATGCAGTTCGAGATTGTCGATTGGTGTGAGCACGGCCTCGACCTCCAGCCGTCCGTAAGCCGCGGGCCGGACCACATCAGGGCGCTGGCTAACTGGGCCTCGCTCAGCCTCCACCGGGGCCAGGTCGATCGGGCCGAGGAGCTCGTCGCCCGAGTCATCGCGGTCGACGCCGATCACCCGGAGCTACTTCTCGCCCAGCTGTTGATCTCCTGGAGCAAGGGCGACCATCTCGCCTCGGCGCAGCAGATCGAACGGATCCTGGAACGGAACGACCTCACCCCCGTACTCGAAGCCGACATCCTCATGTTCAAAGCGATCGTCCTCTCGGGCCTGGGCGGCGACGTGGCGCCCGTGGCCCAACGGCTGCAGGCTGTGGCCACCGGGCGGGGGCCTGTCTTCGAGGCTCAGGGTCTGTTCGTAAGCGCGGTGGCCCTGGTTGCCGCCGACCCGCTGAAGGCTGGGGCACTACTGGACCAGTGCCAATTCCTGAGCGATCGGTACGACCTGGTCGACGTCGGCTCGGCGGTCAGGCTGGTGAGAGGCTGGTTGTCGCCCAGCATTGCCGACACACCGCTCGACGTCCTCGAGACGGTCGGCACCAACCTCGAGTGGCTACAGGACCGAGGGCTTTGGTCCTACGCTCTCGTCCAATTGGCCAGCTCGGCATCAGCCTTCACCGAGGTCGATCGAGCGGACCTGGCCGTGACCCTGCTGTCGTCCTGCGCAGCAAACGGCTTCACCACCAACTTCCGGGCCGACCTCACCGAGGCCCTACTCCACGAGGCCGAGGTGGCCGACCCCGACGGCTATCGCCAGTGGTGGGAGGCCGGCCAGCGCCTCGACCCATCCTCGGCCTGCACGTTGGCGCTGTCTGGGGTCGACCAACTGCGCCAGCTTCGCTGACGACGGGCCCTCGCCCACGGTCACCCAGGGGTGGCTGGCGGTCGTGGGCGAGGGACCGGGATTCACCGCCGAGCGGCGAGGACCAGCATTCGCGGCGTTCGGTCGATCTCTTCCAGCGTCGAGAAGCCGTTCTCGGCGAAGATCTGTCGCCAGCGGGCCGCGCCAACCTGGTTGCCCAGCGCCCGGGGTCCGTTCTGGGCGAGTGCCACCGGCGTGCACAACGCCGTCGAGGCCGCGAAGTGCATCGGGGCCATCGGGCCAGCGAGCTGCTCGCCGCGGGTGTCGCCGGTATTGATTTCGATGGCGACGATGACGCCGTTGGCGGTGAGGTTCGAGCCCGCCTGACGGATGGCGGCGTCGGGGTCGCCGAGGTCGTGAAGGGTCTCCATGAAGAAGACGGCATCGAAGTGACCCCCAGGCGCAACCTCGTCGGCAACGCCGACCTCGAAGGTCACGCGACCACCGACGCCGGCGACAGCCGCCCGATCCCGGGCACGCTCGATGGCCAGGGCGTGCGAGTCGACGCCGACGAACGACGCCTCTGGGAAGGCAATCGCCATCTCGACCAGGGCGATGCCGCTCCCGCAGCCCACCTCCAGCACCCGGCCGCCATCGGTGAGGGCCTCGGCCAGCCCCTCGACGTTCGGTATCCACTGCGGCACCAGGAACGCCCGGTACGAGTGGCCGAAGAACCGGTCGGTACCGGCGTAGAGGCACTCGTGGTGCTGGTCCCAACCGAGGCCGCCATCACCTTTGAACGCCGCAGCCAACCGATCGCCGTCCAGGAAGAACGACCGGACGACCTGGGCCACCCCGCCGAAGAAAGCCGGCGAGTCATCGTCGGCCAACACGACCGACTCCTCGGGGCCGAGCTCGAAGGTGTCGGCCGACTCGTCGAAGCGAAGATAGCCGGCCGCAGCCTGGCTGAGCAGCCACTCGGTCGTCAGCCGCTCCTCGCAACCGGTTTGCTCGGCCAGCTCCCTGGCCGTGGTTGGCCCGGCCCCGGACAGGGCCCGATAGAGACCGAGACGATCCCCGAGCTCGTACATGGCGAGGCCGGCAGCGGCGGCGACATGGCCGGCCACGGTCATGGCCACGGACTCGATCCGTTCGGGGTCGATGACTGGCTGGGTGCTCATGGCTGTTCCTTTCGTTGGCCGCCGCGACTCGGCGACGTCGCCAACCTCGCACCCCGGTGTTCCCGGATCGTTCCCCAGACCAAGGCGGGCGCCGGTCGACGGGAACGATCGCGGAACCGGGCGGCGCGAAATTGCCGGAACCGGTCATCAAACGTGACCGACCCAAGGAGGAATCTCATGATGTTGAACATGGACTACCGACGCTGGACAGTCGTGGCGACCGTCGTGATCGGATCGACCGTGGCGATCATCGGCTACGTCACCGGACTGGTCGTCTCCGCTGCGATCTTCCTGTTGCTGCAGGGGCTATCCCTCGGCTTGCTGCTCTGGTTTACCCGGACCAGCACCGACCACTCGGACCTCACCCACGCGGCAGCGCAGGCAGCAGCCGGTGATGGAGATGTGATCATCTACTGGATGCCTGGTTGCATCTTCTGTGATCTGCTCAAGCGCACCCTTGGAAGCGCCCGCCAGGACGTGACCTGGGTGAACATCTTGCAGGACGCCGAGGCGGCTGCGTTCGTCGCCACTTACCACGACGGCAACGAGACCGTTCCGACCGCCGTCACGGGTGCGGGGAAGATGATCGACGCCACCCCGACGGCGATCAAAGCGCAGCTCCGGGCGGCCGTCTAGAAGCACGGCACGTCAGCTGGACTAGTTCAACGCTGTGCGGCTGGTCAGGGGGCGACCGGAGGCGTTACCCCTGTCGAACAGCGCCAGCGAGCACGCGGCGGACGAGCTGAGTCGTTGGCCGCTGACCAACGGCTTCGACTCCGGGAACGGTTCGCTCCAGGGGTCACCGGCGGGGGCCAGGCCACTCCGTACCATCGCTCGCAAACGTCGCTTGGCCGCGCTTGGGTACCGGCGTTCTCTCGTGGGCTGATCACGCGATAGTCCTGGGCTGGCCAGGGCAACGACCGCCAGTGGCCACGCACGGCGTTCGTGATCCGCCAGAAGGCGGTTGGCTCTGTCGGCTCGCTAGGAGTCAGTTCGCCCGACCAAAGCTGTCAGCCGCTCCGAGAGCTCTGGGACTCTCCTGCGTCCTTCATGCTCGTTCAGGGCGCTGATGACGTCGGCAGAACTGCTCACAAGGCTCGGGATGCTCTGTCGTGGTATGTCGAGGGCCTCGTTGGCCCGGGTAACGGCCTCGTCGACGTCGCCCTCCTTGGCCGCACGGACGGCGAGGGCGGTGAGGGCCTTGGCGGCGAGCATCGGCTGGCGCCGCTGACCAGTGGGCGTCTGGCCGGCGGCCAGGATGCGCTCGGCGTAGTCGGCGGCGGCCTCGTGGTCGCCGAGCAGCTGGAGCAGGCGCGACCTTGTCTCGACCTTGTCGAACCGGGCTGTGGGGAGCCATTGCCTGCCCGATCCGGGCCTCTTGCGATCTCGCCATGGTCGCCCTCCCGTCCGATGTCAGCGACGAACCGGCGGACCGTCTCCGCCGAGCGCCTGGCGAGCAGACCGAACGTCGCCGATACGGGCCAGGGCTTCGGTGGCCAAGGAGCTGAACGGCTTCTGTGGGCCACAGTTTGGCCCTCCGCCTGCTCGAGCCTTCTCGGCTGGTGACCAGTTCGAGCCGGCCACCGAACGGCTGAACAGCGACAACGCTTGGCGGAGGAGGTGGGATTCGAACCCACGGACCCGTGAAGGTCACACGCTTTCCAAGCGTGCCGATTCGGCCGCTCTCGCACTCCTCCATCCGGACCGGTCTGGAGTCCGGCCGGAGAGGCTAGGATATAGGCTCACGATCCCGAGCAGGCCGGCGTTGATCGGCCTCGACGGATCCCCGTCCCGTCCTGTTCTGGCAGGTGGTGGTCGGGCCCTGTGCGACTGCGGCTCGTGAACCGAGTCAGGGCCGGAAGGCAGCAGCTCTCAGCGAAACCCTCAGTGCGCCGCAGGTCGCCTGGCCATCACTTGCGAGGACAGGGCGGGTGACACCGCCACCAGCAAGCCCAGCGTGGCGCTCACCCCCACGAGCGCCACTTGGGCGCTGGTGAAGCCACCGCTGCCGGCGAGGAGCCCGACGGTGAGCGGCCCCGTGACCCCACCGATCTCCCCTGCGGTGAAGTACAGCCCGCCGGCGGTCGCCATGTTGCCCGGCCCGACGTCGGGCGAGTCCATCAGGAACGACAGGGCCACCGGCATCAGCGCCGAGCGGAGGAAGCCGATCGTCACCAACCCGACGATGGTCACCGTCGACCAGTCGCCGATCAATCCGACGAGGCCCACCGCCAGGAGCCCGTAGCAGGCCGCCAGGGCCACCCGCCGCCGCTCGGCGACGGCCAGCCGAGGTACGACGATCCCCCCGGCCAGCCCCAGGAGGCTCGGCACGGCGGCCCACGCCCCGGCCGCCGACGGACTCAACCCTGCCGACCCCAACATCTCCGGCAACCAGTTGGCCAGCGCGTGGTTGATGAAGAACGTCCCGATGGCCAGGACCAACACCAGCTGCATGAGTGGCACCCGGAGCAGCGCCAGCTCCGGTGTTCGCCCGGTGCGGTCGGTGGCCGGCGGGTGCCACCGACCGGCCCGACCGGCCCGACCGGCCGCCGGTGGCACCGTCGTCACGATCACCCACACCACGCCGGCCACCGCGGCGGCGACGGCGTGGAGGGCCACGACGAGCCGCCACCGGTCGCCGGTGAGCGGCATCAGCACCGAGTTCGTCAGCAGCAGCGACAGCACCGACCCGACGACCGGCCCCGACATGGCCATCCCGGTCGCTGGGCCCCGCTCGTCTCCCTCGAACCACTGGCTCACCAACGCCGGCGTCCCGATCGAGATCAGCGGCCCACCGAGGCCGAACACGGCAACCGCGGCGAACAGGGTCGGCCACCCGCCGACCGTGGCCCGGGCCAGACCGGAGACCACGATCAACCCGATCCCCACCGCCAGACCCCACCGGATCCCGAACCGGGTCAACACCCGGCCGGCCGGCACCGCCGCCCCGAGATACATCAGCTGCCACGCCCCCAACACGGCGCCCATCTGACCTCGGCCGACCCCCAGGTCGTCGGAGATCACCCCGACGAGCGGCGCCAACGACGTGGCCACCAGCCCGAACCCCACGTACAGGCCCCACACCGCTGCCAGCAACGTCCACCGGTACCCCGGGCGGCCGGACACCGACGGCTCCGGTGCCTCACCGCCGGCACCGCCACCGCCGCCGGCCTCACCACCGCCACCGCCAGCGACCTCACCACCGCCAGCGGCATCGCCTCCGGCCTCCTCTGGCGGCCTCGGGGCCGGCGGCGGTCCAGCGGATCCGGTGCTCACCGCCCGAACCTACCGGGGGCCCGGACCGGGAACCCGTTCGGCCCGACGGTGTCGGGGTCGGCCGGTAGGCTCGAACCGTGGCCTACCAGTCGCTCTACCGGCGCTACCGATCCCAGACGTTCGCCCAGATCCTGGGCCAGCCCCACGTCACCGACGGGCTCCGGTCGGCCGTCGCCGAAGGCCGCCAGGGTCACGCCTACCTGTTCAGCGGCCCCCGCGGCACGGGCAAGACGTCGACGGCCCGGGTCCTGGCCAAGGCCCTCAACTGCGAGAACCTGACCGACGGCGAGCCGTGCGGCATCTGCGAGAGCTGCGTCGCCATCGAGTCTGGCAAGTCGTTCGACCTCCACGAGCTCGACGCCGCCAGCCACAACAAGGTCGACGATGTCCGCGACCTCATCTCCAAGGTCCAGCTCGGCTCCCCGGGCCGGACCAAGGTCTACATCCTCGATGAGGTCCACATGCTGAGTTCGGGCGCGGAGAACGCCCTACTCAAGACGCTCGAGGAGCCACCGGACCACGTCGTGTTCGTGCTCGCCACCACCGAGCCCCAGAAGGTCGTCGCCACGATCAAGAGCCGGACCCAGCACTTCGAGTTCAACCTGATCGCCGCCGAGACCCTCGCCGAGCACGTTCGGTGGGTGATCGGCGATGCCGGCCTCGACGTCGACGACGACGGCGTCGACTACGTCCTCCGAGCCGGGGGCGGCTCGGCCCGCGACACCCTCTCCGCCCTGGAGCTGGTGGCGGCGGCCGGCGGGGTGCCTGCAGGGAACGACATCGCCGAGTCGCTGGTCGACGCGGTCGGAGCCGGCGACCCGGCGGCGGCCATCGCCGCCGTGCAACGGGGCCTGGAGTTGGGCCGGGAGCCCCGAACCATGGGCGAGGAGATGCTCGATCTCCTCCGCAACGCGTTCCTCGCCGCCATGGGCGCCCCCCTGACCCACCTCAACGACCTGACCGAGGCCACCGCCCGGCGGCTGGCGTCGTCGCTCGGCCCGGCCGCCCTCACCCGATGCCTCGAAGCACTGGGTGAGACCCTGGTCGAGATGCGTCAGGCCCCCGATCCGCGGGTCCCGTTCGAGGTCACCCTCCTCCGCCTGACCCGGGGGGCGAACCCCTCAGGAGCCACCGCCACCGCCCCGGCCGGGGCGACCGAGCCCGCAGACGCCGCGGCCCCCGCTCCGGCTGGCCCCGGTGCGAATCCGACCGGACCGGGAGCAGCGCCCGACACCGGCCCGCTGCTGGCCCGGATCGAGGCCCTGGAGGCCCGGATCATCGAGCTGGAGCATCAGGTGGCGACCGGCGTCGCCGGCAGCGCCGCAGGGGCTACCCCGACGGCCGACGGCCGAGGCGGCGAACCCCGCGCTCCTCGCCCCCCGCGGCGAGGTGGCGGCGGCCGAACGTCGGCGGCCCGGCGGGGCGCTCGGGCCGCATCGGCGACTGACGGACCGGCCGACGAGACCGCCCCGGCCCCACCGGCCGACGCAGCCCCCGACGCCGAGACCGACAGCCCGCCCCCCGCCGAGGGTGGCCGGCCGGCACCCGCCGAGCCGGCCAGTGGTCATACGCTCTCGCTGCCGGCGGTCACCGCGGCGCTGGCGGAGCGACTCGACGACCTCAGCCAGAAGGTTCGGGCCCGCTACAAGGGCGGCCGGATCGTCGCCGTCGACGGCACGGTCGTCCAGTTCGGCGCCCCCAACCCGATCCATCGCGACCGCTGCGCCGAGGTGAAGGGCGACGTCGAAGGTGCCTTGAGCGCCCACTTCGGTCACCCGGTCACCGTCGAGGTCGTCATCGACGACGCCAGTGCCCCGCCCCCCGACCCGGCCAAGCCCGACCGTCCGACCTCGGCGCCCCGGGGCGCTGGAGGATCCTCCAGCGCCCCGGCCGACGGTCCTCCGGTCGCCGAGGAAGATGAGATCGGGCCGATCGAGGAGCTGGCCGACGCCTCCGACCAGGCGGTCAAGGGCGTCGACCGGATCACCAAGGCGTTCCCCGGATCGACCGTGATCGACTCGGGCGCCGAGTGACACCCGTGAGCCCACAACCGAGGAGGCAGTGCTCATGACCGACCCTGGCGGTTTCGACCTCAACAACCTGCTGGAGCAGGCCCAGGCCATGCAGGCCCAGATGGAGGCAGCCCAGGAGGAGCAGGCGGCCACCGTGCTGTCCGGCTCGGCCGGCGGCGGCAAGGTGACGATCGAGGCAACGGGCGGCGGCGAGTTCCGCTCGGTGACGATCGACCCCGACGCTGTCGACCCCGACGACGTCGAGCTCCTCGAGGAGCTCGTGCTGGCCGCCCTCCACGATGTCACCACCAAGATCGCCGAGATGCAGAGCGAGGCGATGAGCGACCTCCAGCTCCCCGACCTGGGCGGCGGCGGCCTCGGCGGGCTCCTCGGCGAGGGCTGAGCGTCTGGTGAGCGCCTACGCCAAGCCGGTCGAGGTGCTGATCGACGAGCTGGGTCGACTCCCCGGGATCGGTCCCAAGTCGGCCCAGCGGATCGCGTTCCACCTCCTGAAGGTCGACCGGGTCGACGCCAAGAGGCTGGCCGACGCCCTGATCGCCATGAAGGATCAGGTCTCGTTCTGCGACACGTGCTTCAACGTCGCCGAGGGTGCCATGTGCACGATCTGCACCGACCCCGACCGGGATCGGCACGTGCTGTGCGTGGTCGAGGAACCCAAGGACATCGCCGCGCTCGAGAAGACCGGCGCCTACCGGGGTCGCTATCACGTGCTGCTCGGCGCCATCAACCCCCTCGAGGGCGTCGGCCCCGAGAAGCTCAAGATCCGGGAGCTGGCGCTCCGGGTCGCCGCCGAGGACATCTCGGAGGTCATCTTGTGCACCAACCCCAACCTCGAGGGCGAGACCACGGCCGCCTTCATCGCGTCCAAGATCCTGGCGCCATTCGAGATCAAGGTCACCCGCCTGGCGTCGGGGCTCCCGGTCGGAGGCGATCTCGAGTATGCCGACGAGCTGACCCTGGGACGGGCCCTCCAGGGCCGTCACGACGTCGCCGGCAACGGCTGACGCCCGGATCCGACCCCGCCCCCGTTCGGGCCTCGAGTCATCCCGTCCGAAAACGCGACGACCGGGTCGGCGGGGAGAGGAATCACCGACCCGGACGTGTGATCGCTACGACGCCCCAGTGACCGTGGCGCGGGCGGTATGGGTAAACCGGCCACTGGAGCGTCGTAACGATGTTGCCCTTATGTTACGACAGTAACGATCCAATGACAAGGGGGAATCCGCCGATTTTTCGGATTTTCTCGGCGGCGCCGGCAGATTCGGCCCCAGGGCCCGACACGAAGCTGCAACAATGTTGCGGCTTCGTCGTCGACTGCGAGGCCGGGGCGCTCACGACTGCTCGCTGCCCTTGGCGCTCTCGACCGCCCGCTGCATGGCCTCCCGGACCAGGCGGGACAGGGCGTCCTCGTCCTGAGCCTCGATGGGCGGCTCCGACAGGACGTCGTCGACGTCGGGCACCTCGTGCTCGTACTGGACCTCGGGACCGGGCGGCGGACCCTGGGGGACCGGACCGGCGTCGGCCACCGGAGCCGGCTGCTGGTCGACGAACGGCGCCACCGGCTGTTCGACGTCGACATCGATGATCTCCGGCTGATCGCCGATCGGTGCCGCCATCGGCCCCGGCTGCCCGCCACCGACCTGGGTCTCCAGCTGGGTGGCCCGCCCCTCCAGCACCCGCTGCTCGGCCTCGGCGATGACGAGATCGTCCGTCCCGTCGCCGAGCACCTGCATCGGCTCGGAATCGAGCCGGGTGATCGCGCTCTGGAGCTCGCTCTGGGCGGCGATGATCCGCTCCCGCGACGCCTGCTCGGTGATGCGAAGTCGGGCGATGCGACGCTCGGCGGCGTCGATGTTGGCCCGGACCTTGGCCCGGATGACGTCCTCCGCCTCTTGGCGGATGAACTCCGACTGGGCTCGGGCCTGCTCCAGCAGCTCCTTGACCTGTGCTCGGGCGTCGGCGATGCCGGCCAGGGCCCGGTCCCGCTCGGCCTCGGCCTCGGCGGCGTTCTTGTAGACCTCGCCCTGGCGGGCGGCGACGTAAGCGTCGGCCTCCCGGTGACGGGCCTCCTCGTAGTCGAGGGCCTCCTGCTCCTTGCGAGCGAAGAGCTCGTCGCCCTCGATCTGGCGCTGCTCGATGTAGCCGTCGCCCTCGGTCCGCTTGGCCTCGACGTAGGCGTCGGCCTCGACCCGCATCTGCTCCAGGTAGGTGTCACCCTCGGTCCGCTTGGCGTCGACGTAGGCGTCGCCCTCGACCCGCATCTGCTCCAGGTAGACGTCGCCCTCGGCCCGCATCTGCTCGACGTAGGCGTTGGCCTCGGCCCGCATCGACTCGGCGTCGCCGGTCGCCTCGCTCCGGATGAGCTGGGCCTCGTTGACCGCGTCCTCGTGGAGCTTGGACGCCACGGCGTTCGCCTCGTCGAGGATCTCGGCCGACCGTGCCTCGGCGTCGCCCAGGACCATCTCCGACCGGGCCCGGAGGGCTTCGGCGTCGACGTTGGCCTCGGTCCGCAACAGGTTGCTCTCGTTGAAGGTTGAATCCCGCAGCTCGGCGACCTCGGCGTCGGTCCGCGACTTGAGCTCGGAGACCTCGGCGGCCACCGCCTCCCGGAGGCTCGCAACCTCCATCGCCGCGGTCTCCCGCTCGTTGGTCGCCTCGGCGAGGGCCTCGTCTCGGAGCTGCTGGGCCTCGGACCGCCCGGACTCCCGGAGGTTGAACGCCTCGGTCTCGGCGGTGGCCCACAGCTCATCGGCCCGGGCCTGGCTGTCGGCCAGGACCTCGTTGGCCCGCTGCCGGAGCTGATCGGATTCGGCCTGGGCCTCGGCTCGCATCTGCTCGGAGTCGGCCTTGGCCGCCTCCCGGACCCGTTCCGCCTCCTCCTCGGCGGCCCGGCGGGCGGCATCGGCGTCGGTCTCGGCGTTGGTCAGCATCGTCTCGGACTGGATCCGGGACTCCAGGATGAGGTTCTCGGCCTCGGCCCGGGCGTCGGCGACCGTGGTGTCGGCCTGTTCCCGAGCCGACGCCAACATGGCCTCGGCCTCGCTCGTCATCCGGCTGGCCTCGTCCCGAGACCGGCCCAGGAGCTCCTCGGACTCGGCCTCGGCGCTGGCCCGAAGCTCGGCGGCCGAGTCGTGACCGATGCGGAGCAGCTCGGCGACCCGTTCGCCGATCGCCCCGAACCGGTCGGCCTCCAGCTCAGCCGTCGGCGCCGGTGCTGCCGGCTCGGCCGCCGCCAAGCCCTGGGGCGCCTCCGCCACCCGCCGCTCGGCGTCGTCGACCCGATACAACAACTCCTGCACCGTCTGGCCGACCTTGAGCAGGAAGCTCCGCACCTCGTCCCGGTCGTAGCCCCGAAGGGTGGACGCGAACTCCCGCCGCTCGATCTCTTCTGGGGTCAAACCCACTGGAACTCCCAAATGCTCGCGATGCCCGCCCACGCCCATGATCATGGACGTGGCTCATTCGCAGAGTAGCGGTTGGGTGGCCCGCGATCCTAGGGAGTGTCTCTCCCCCACCACTGGAGCGGGGTCGGGTCGGACGACTCACTTTTTCACCGAACTTACCCGGTGGTACCTTCCACCATGATGGACGACATTCGAGATGCCATCCTCGGCGACGCCCCGCCCGAGGAACTCAGCAACATCGGTGTACCCGAGTCGTACCGGGCGGCGTACGTCCGCCGGGCCGACGTCGGCATGTTCGAAGGCATGGAATCCGCCGACAAAGACCCACGGGAGTCGATCCACGTCGACGAGGTGCCGACCCCCGAGATCGCCCCCGACGAGGCGGTCGTGGCGGTCATGGCCAGCTCGATCAACTTCAACTCGGTGTGGACATCGATCTTCGAGCCCCTGCCGACGTTCGGCTTCCTGGAGCGCCTGGGCCGAGAGAGCGTGTGGGGCGCCCGCCACGACCTCGACCATCACATCATCGGCTCCGACGGCTCCGGCGTGGTGATCGCCACCGGATCGGCGGTGCGGAACTGGAAGGTCGGCGATCGGGTCACGATCCACTGCAACTACGTCGACGACCAGGATCCGACCGCCCACAACGACTCGATGAAGGCCGCCAACCAGCGGATCTGGGGCTTCGAGACCAACTTCGGGGGCCTCGCCGACCTGACGGTGGTCAAGGCCAACCAGTTGATGCCCAAGCCGACCCACCTCACCTGGGAGGAGGCGGCGGTCAACGCCCTGTGCGCCTCGACCAGCTACCGGATGCTGGTCAGCAACAACGCCACCCAGATGAAGCAGGGCGACATCGTCCTCGTGTGGGGGGCGACCGGCGGCCTCGGGAGCTACGCCATCCAGCTGGTGCTCAACGGTGGAGGCATCCCGATCGGCGTGGTGTCGAGCCCCGACAAGGCCCAGCTGCTCAAGGAGATGGGGTGCGAGGCGGTGATCGACCGTCGGGCCGAGGGGTACCGGTTCTGGAGCGACGAGCACACCCAGGACGAGTCGGAGTGGCGCCGGTTCGGCAAGCGGATCCGTGACCTCGTCGGGGAGGATCCCGACATCGTCTTCGAACACCCGGGCCGTCAGACGATGGGAGCCTCGGTCTTCGCCGCCAAGCGGGGCGGGATCGTGGTGACCTGCGCCGCCACGTCCGGCTACATGATCGAATACGACAACCGGCACCTGTGGATGAAGTTGAAGCAGATCGTGTCGAGCCACTTCGCCAACTACGGCGAGGCGTGGCAGATGAACCGGCTCATCGATCGGGGTGCGATCCACCCGACCCTGTCGGCGACCTATCCGCTCGAGCGGGTGGGCGAAGCCACCCTCCAGGTCCACCAC
This sequence comes from Acidimicrobiales bacterium, assembly GCA_965262175.1. Lineage (GTDB taxonomy): Bacteria > Actinomycetota > Acidimicrobiia > Acidimicrobiales > SZUA-35 > CADEDH01. Next base: position 2,822,799 of record CBDHES010000002.1, read on the forward strand.
AACCTCCACGAGGGCAAGCTCGGGATCCGGTGCCTGTCACCGGAGGACGGGTTGGGGGTCACCGACCACGAGAAGCGGGAACGGATCGGCGTCGAGGAGATCACCCGGTTCGAGCGCCATCACGCAGGTCGGTGACCGGGGCCGCCACCAGCGTCCCCGTCTCCCACAGCTGTAGCACCACGTCGAGGGGTACCGGCGCGCTCAGGGCGTAGCCCTGGGCGTAGTGGCAGCCGAGCGTGGCCAACTCGTCGAGCTGCGACGGGTTCTCGACCCCCTCGGCCACGACCTGGAGCCGGAGTGAGGAAGCCAGAGCCATCGAGGCGGTGACGATGGCGGTGTCCTCCCGGTACCGACCGAGGCCGACGATGAACGACCGGTCGAGCTTGATCACGTCGGCCATCGAGAACCGGCGGAGGTAGTCGAGCGTGGCGTGGCCGATGCCGAAGTCGTCGATGGCGATCCGGCACCCCAGCCCCGAGAGGGCGTCGAGGGTGTCCATCGCCGCCTCGACGTCGTCGATCCGCATCGACTCGGTGACCTCGAACCCCATCCGGGCCGGGGGGAGGTCGTTGCGCCGCAGCACCTGGGTGACCATGGGGACCAGCGAGGGGTCGGCCAGCTGGCGGGCCGACAGGTTGACCGTCACCACCGGCCACCGCCCGTCCCGGGCCTTGGGCCACTTGGCGAGCGCCCGGGCGACCTCCTCGATCACCCACGCCCCGAGCGGCAGGATCAGGCCGGTCTCCTCCGCGACCCCGATGAAGTCGGCCGGGCCGAGCAGGCCGTAGCCGGGACGGTCCCACCGGACGAGGGACTCCGCACCGACCATCCGGCCGGTCGCCACCTCACACACCGGCTGGAAGTGGAGCACGAGCTGGCCGTCGGTGATCGCCTCCTGGAGGTCCCGCTCCATGCGGTTCCGGGCCCGAGCCTCGACCTGGAGGTCCTCGTCGAACTGGACGTAGCGGCCCCGCCCCTCCGACACCGCCCGCCGTCTGGCCGACTCGGCGTTGGCGATGATGGCGGTCGGCGACAACCCGGGATCGTCGACGGTGACGACCCCCACCGACACGCTGATCGTGACCTGACCCTGATCGTCGAGCAGCACCGGCTCCCGCATCGCCCGCATGATGCGGCGGGCCACCACCGACCCGTCGGTGTCGGTATCGCTCACGCAGACGAGGAGGAACTGGTCGCCCGAGATCCGGCCGACGGTGTCGCCGAGGCGGACCTGACCGAGGAGGCGGCTGGCCACCTCGAGCAGCACCCGGTCGCCCGCCTCGGGGCCCCACGTGTCGTTGATCGACTTGAACCGGTCGACGTCGACCAGCAACACCGACAACGACGCCGGCTCCCGATCGATCCGACCGAGAGCCTGCTGGAGCCGGTCGACGATCAGGGCCCGATTGGGTAGGCCGGTGAGGGGGTCGTGGAGGGCCCGGTGGGCCAGCGTCGTCTCCAGTGCCGCCCGCTCGATGCCGGCCGCCAGCACCTGGGCCAGATGATCGAGGAACCGGACCTCGGAGTCGTTGGGAAGATCCGTCCGGTAGTGGGCCACGACGAGTGCCCCCCGAGGCTCACCGGTCGTCGTCAGGGCCGGGAACGCCCACAGAGAGTAGAACCCGTGGGCGGCCAGGGCCTCGGCCAGGCGAGCCGGCAGGTTCTCGACCAGGACACAACGAGCGCTGCGAGGATCGCCGGTGCTCATCACGAGGCGGAGGGCCCGACCGACGGCGTCGATGTCCTCGCCGCCGGCCACCACCGCCTCCAGGCGGTCCTGCAGATCGCGGACCCCGATCCAGCACCGGCCGGTGCCGTCGAGCATCGCCTCGACGTGGGTCGAGATCTGGTGGCAGAGCCCGCCCAGGTCCTGACCACGGGCCAGCGAGTCGACCACCGCCGCCTGATCGGCCAGGAGCTGCTCGGCCGAGCGCCGGGCCAGGTCCCGGAACAGGATGAGCCGGTACTGGGACCCGGAACGCAGGGAGGGGATCGGGGCGTGGGTGGTGTGGGCGGCGACCGACGAGCCCGCTCCGTGACGGAGGAGGAGCGACACCTCGACCTGGTCACCGGCCGACAGGCGTTCCTCGATCGAGGCGATGATCGACTCGGCGGAACCGGTGTCGAGGAGGCTGAGCAGCGGCCGCCCGAGGAGCTCGGCCTGGGTGTGGCCGACCATGGCGGCCAGGCCGGCGCTGACGTGGACGAGGTGCGACGAGCCGGTGGCGGGATCGGTGACGGTCACCGCGACGCCGTCGACCACGCTCTCCTGGCTGACGACGAAGTCGATCGGAGCCGGGCCATCGAGGGACAACGGGGGGGCGAAGGCGTCGAGAAGCGCCTCGCCTACCGGCGCCATGCTGCGGTCTGTCACCCTGGATCGCTTTCCTGGCTCAGCCCGCCGGCCTCGTTCGAGGAACCCGGGTAGAGACTAGCGAACCGGACCCCCTCCTCGGGCGCATCCGGCCCCGGTTCGGCCGTCGCCATCGGCTGGACCGCCGCCCGGGTGACCAGGTCGTCTCCCGGTGGCCCGACGACGTTTCGGCGACGCCACCCCGGTACCGTTTGCCTGATGTCGGAGCCATGGCCAGCGGCGGGGACCCTGACCGTGGCCGAGCTGTGCCGGACGGTGCAGCGGACGATCGAGGCGGCCTTCGACGACGAGGTGTGGGTCACCGGCGCCATCTCGGGCCTGACCCGGTCGGCCAACGGGCACGTCTACTTCGATCTGGTCGACACCGGCGACGATCCGGGGGCGACCCCCGACGCCGTCGTCCCGGTCGCCCTGTTCGCCGCCAACCGCCATCGGGTGAACGCCATCCTCCGCCGGACGGGCAACATCCGGATGCGGGATGGCGTCGAGATCAAGATCCGGGGCCGCGTCGCCTACTACCCACCCCAGGGTCGCATCCAGCTGGTGATGAGCCTCATCGACCCGGCCTACACCGTCGGGCAGATGGCGGTCGCCCGTCAGCTCCTGCTCGACGCCCTGGCCGCCGAGGGCCTGCTCGACGCCAACCGGGCGATCGCGGTCCCCGCCGTGCCGCTCCGGGTCGGGTTGCTCACCAGCGCCGGCAGCGCGGCCCACGCCGACTTCGTCGAGGAGCTGATCGCCAGCGGCTACCGGTTCCGAGTCTCGTTGTTCGACTGCCGGGTCCAGGGCCTCGATGCCGTTCCGACCCTCGTCGAGGGGCTCCGGGCGGCCGACCGGGCCTCGCTCGACGTGGTGGTGATGGTCCGCGGTGGTGGTGCCCGGACCGACCTGGCGGCGTTCGATCACGAGCGTCTGGCCCGGGCGATCGCCGGCTGCGCCACGCCGGTCGTGGTCGGCGTCGGCCACGAGACCGACCGTTCGATCGCCGACGAGGTGGCCAACACCTCGGCCAAGACCCCGACCGCGGCCGCCGGGGTGCTGATCGATCGGGTGGCCCTGTTCGCCGAGGCGATCGATCGGGCCGCCGACCGACTCCGGACCCTGGCCTCGGGGCGGGTCGCGGTGGCCGCCACGACCCTCGGGGGCCTCGGCCGCCGCCTGGCGACGGCGACCGACGTGACGCTCCGGGGACAGCACCTGACCCTCGACGACCGGCGGGCCCGGCTGGGTCGAACGCCGGGCCGGGCCCTCGACGATGCCGAGGCGACCATGGCCACCGCCACCGCCCGCCTGGCCGCCCTCGACCCGGCCCGGACCCTGGCCCGAGGGTGGTCGATCACCCGGTTGGCCGATGGCACCCTCGTCCGGGAGCCGAGCCAGGTCCCGGCCGGCGCCGAGCTGGTGACGACGACCGCCGGCGGCTCGATCGACAGCGTGGTCGCCCGATCTCGGGCTGCCGACGGCGCGAACGGCCATCGCGATGGCGAGACTGGGCCGGATGTCTGAGCCCGACACCGCCCGCCTCCCGATCGACGACGGTCCGGCCGGCGGCGCCGACCCGATCTCGGGGTCGGCCAACGGCAACGGCCACGACGCCGAGGACGGGTTGACCTACGCCGACGCGCTGGCTGAGCTGGAGGAGATCCTCGCCTCGCTCGAGGGCGCCGACGTCGACGTCGACGCCCTCGCCGACCGGGTGGCCCGAGGGGCGATGTTGATCCGGTTCTGCCAACGGCGGCTCCGGGCGGTCCGGGACGACGTCGACGCGGTCATCGTCGACCTCCTCGACGACCAGCCGGAGCGCTGAGGTCGTGACGACCCAAGCCCCGAGCCAGCTGACCTCGGTCGCCGCCCAGGTCGGTGACCGACTCGACGAGCTGCTGGCCGCCGAGTCGGCCAGGTGGGCAGGCGTCGATCCCCGTCTGGCCGAAGCGGTCGACGAGCTCGCCACCACCCTGACCGGCGGCGGGAAACGGCTCCGGGCGGCGTTCTGCTACTGGGGGTGGCGGGGGCGGTGCTCCGGGCCGGGAGACCCGTGCGACGGTCGGGGCGAGCGAACGGTGCTCGATGCGGCTGCGGCGTTCGAGCTACTCCAGGCTTTCGCCCTCATCCACGACGACGTGATGGACGACTCCGACACCCGGCGGGGGTTGCCGACGGTCCATGTCCGCCAGGCCGACCGACTCGTCGAGGAGGGCTGGACCGGCGAGCCCCGCCGTTTCGGGGAGGGGGTGGCGATCCTGGTCGGCGACCTGGGCCATGCCTACGCCGACCGGTTGATGGCCGACGTCGACCCGGCGGCCCGGCGGATCTGGGACGAGCTGCGGATCGAGCTCAGCCTCGGCCAGTATCTGGATCTCCGATCGGCGGCGGCCGCCGATCTCGATCGGGCCACCGCCGACCGGGTCTCGACGTTCAAGTCGGCGCTCTACACCATCGTCCGCCCCCTCCAGCTCGGGGCGAGCCTCGATGGACCGGTCGACGACGAGGTCCTCGACCTCCTCGAGGCCTACGGTCGCCCCCTGGGCCGGGCCTTCCAGCTCAAGGACGACCTGCTCGGCGTGTTGGGCGATGAGGCGACGATCGGAAAGCCGGTGGGGGACGATCTCCGGGAGGGAAAGCCAACCGAGCTGGTGGCGCTGGGCCGTCAGCGGGCCGACGCGGCCCAGGCCCGGGTCCTGGCCGGCATCGGGCGCCGGGACCTGACCGAGGCCGACGTGGCGGACATCGTCGCCGTGCTCGACGCCACCGGGGCGGTGGCCGAGACGATGGAGGCCATCGACGGGTTGGTGGTGACCGCGGTCGACGCCGCCCATGCCCTCCCCTTCGGAGCCGAGGCCCGAGAGGCCCTGATCGCCCTGGCCACCTATGTCGCAGCTCGAACCAGCTAACGTCACCCCGAGCGGGCTCCTACTCATCGCGGCCGCGGCCGATGGGGAGAGGGCATGGTGAGCAGCAGTCCACAATCGACGCCGCCGCCTTCCGGGCGGGCAGACGGGCTGGACGACGAGGTGGCGCCGATCCCGCCCTCGAAGAGCTGGCTGGCGTCGGCCACCGAGGTGACCCGGGCCCGGCAACTCAGCCCCGGCGCCATCAACTCGCTGACCGCCGTGCTGGCCGCTCTCCGGTGGGGTGCGGCGATGATCGGGCTCGGGTGGGCCGCGCCCCGGGCGGCGTCGGACGGGGAGCTGGGCGTGGTGGTCACCGTTGCGGTCGCCATCTTCATCACCTCGTGGCGGACGATCGCCCCGATCCGGTTCGGCGAACAAGGCCTCCCGGCGCTGCTCCGAGCGGTCGGCGACGTGGCCGCCCTGGCGCTGGCCATCGGGTTCAGCGACGGGATCAACGGCACGTTCGTCGGGTCGTTGTTCGTGGCCGTCGCCATCGTGTCGTTCGGTTGGGGGGTGCCGACCGGTGTCGCCTCGGCGGTGCTGGCCGGCGGGCTCACCCTCGCCACGTCGTTCCTGTTCGGTCCCGAACCGGGCGTGGTGTGGCCCGGACCGCTGGCGGTGACGGCGCTGGCCACCGCGGCCGTCCTGCCCGGCATCGCCCTGGAGCGCCTGGCCGAGGTCGAGGTCCGACGGCGGGCACTGCTGTTCCAGCGGAACCGCCTGGCCGAGACCAACGAGCTGCTCGGCATGCTGACCGACCTGGCCCGGACGTTGCCCTCGTCGCTCGACCTCAACGACGTGATCCAGGGCACCCGGGACCAGATCACCGAGGTGTTCGACGCTCGCCGGCTGGCGATCCTCTCCTTCGAGGACGCCACCTGGTCGCCCCTCCATCAGACCGGGTTCGACATCCCCCCATCGGTGACCTCGCCAGAGCTGCCGGAACCCCTCGACCGGGCGGCCGAGGCCGACGACGTCCTCCTCGTCGCCGGAGCCGACCGCGACGGCGAACGGATCGGCTCCGGCCTCTACACCCGCTTGGTGGTTCGGGGCGTCGACGTCGGCCTGGTGGCGATCGAGCACTCCGAGCCCGACCACTACACCGATGTCGACGCCGAACTCCTCCGGGGGATGGCCGACGTGTTGGCCCTGACCTTGGCCAACGCCCGCTCCTTCCGCCGGTTGCGATCGCTGGCCGCCGCCGAGGAGCGGTCCCGCATCGCTCGCGATCTCCACGACCGGCTCGGGCAGTACCTCACCTACATCGCGCTGGAGCTGGAGCGCATCAACAACGAACGGGAGCAACCGTCGAACGACCTCAAGGAGCTGCACGGCGAAGTCCAGGGAGCGATCGCCGAGTTCCGCGACACCCTGATCGAGTTGCGGACCGCGGTGAGCGCCGACCGCCCCTTGACCGTCGTGCTGGGCGAGGTCGTCGAGCGGTTCCGCAAACGAACCTCGGCCCGGGTGGAGCTGGTGGTCCCGGGTAATCTCGAACGACTTCCGGCTATCGTCGAGAACGAGCTTCTCCGAATCGCCCAGGAGGCGCTGGCCAACATCCAAAAGCACTCTTCGGCCACGGAGGTTCACATAGCATGGTCCATCGCCGAGGGATGCGGAGTGCTCGTGGTACAAGACGATGGACGAGGGTTCGATCCAGCCAAGGGCATTCGGGGCTCCGCCTACGGCCTGGTCGGGATGCGGGAACGAGCGGCCTCGGTCGGAGCGGCGCTGGACATCGCCAGTGAGCTCGGACAGGGGACCGTCATCACGGTTCAAACGAGTCAGACATCCGGACAGGTAGCGAAAGCATGATCAACATTCTTCTGGCCGACGACCACGCCCTCTTGCGGGAAGGCCTCAAGAAGTCGTTCGAGTCTGCAGGCGACAAGGTCGTCGGTGAGGCATCGACCGGCGAAGAGGCGGTGGCGATGGCCCGAGCCCTCCAGCCGCAGGTGGTCCTGATGGACCTCTCGATGCCCGTCATGGACGGCATCGAGGCGACCCGACGGATCCGGGAGGAGGTCCCGGGGACCAGGGTCGCCGTGCTCACGATGCACGACGACATCGACAAGACGCGAGATGCCATCGCCGCCGGGGCCAGCGCCTATCTCAGCAAGGGCACGTCGTTCAGCGAGGTACGGGACACCGTCCTCCGGGTGGCCGAGGGCGACACCGTCCTCTCCCCTGCCGTGGCCGGCGCCATGCTGACCACCGCGCAGGAGCAACAGGACAACCAGGCTCTGTTGTCCGACCGCCAGGTCGAGATCCTCCAGGCCATCGCCGACGGCATGAGCACCAAGCAGGCCGGTCGGTACCTGGGCATCACCACCAAGACGGTCCACAACCACCTCAACGCCATCTACCGCAAGCTCGACGCCCAGTCGCTCACGCATGCGGTGCTGAGCGCGGTGCGCATGGGGATCATCAACCTCGATTCGAACGAGTCCGACCCCGAGCCGGTCTGAGGCTGTCGACCGGTCGGGACCTTGGTCCCGACATCGAGGTCGGTGGAACCGAACGGCCCCTCGAGACGTCAGATCGGTATGCGAACCCGACTCCTTGCGCTCCTCACGACACTGGCCCTGATCGCCGCGGCCTGCGCATCGGGGTCCGATGATGACTCGGGGGCCGAGGACCCCTCGTCGACGACCGCCCCGAGCGATGCGGCGGCCGACGGCGGGGACGGCGCCGATGGCGACGCCGATACCGACGCCGGCAGCGATGACGATGACGGCTCCGACGACCCGGCCGATGACGGCACAGGCGGCGAGCCCTCGGATGGGGATGGCGAGCCCGGCGACGGGTCCGATCCGGTCACGACGACGCCCGACGGTCGGGAACTGGTGTGGACCGTCGTCGCCGTGGCCTTCGACGACACGTTGAACGTGCGGGTCGAGCCGAACTTCACCTCGACCATGGTCGGCGACCTTCCGCCGTGGTCGACGGTCGAGGTCAACGGCCAGGTCGACGACGACCCGGCCCAATGGCGGGGTGTCTGGCTGCCCGACGGGACGATCGGGTGGGTCAACAACCGGTTCGTGGTCGCCCAGCCCGAGACGCTGACCGACGCCGATCGGGCGGCGCTCACCACCCTGGCCGAGGAGTTCATCGCCTTCGCCACGACCGCCACCGGCTCGGAGTCGGGGGCCGACCTGTTCGCCCCCCGGGCGCTGTGGGTGGCCGGGATCGGGATCTTCGCCGACGCCGGCAGCGACTGGAACTGGATCCCGGTCGACGAGGTCGACACCGCCGCCGAGTGGGATGCGGAACGGGAGTTCTCGGTCGACGTGGGCGCCGACTTCGACTGCGGGGCCGACTGCGTGCTCAGCCTGCGCGACTTCCTCAACGTGGCCCGGTTCGACGACACGACGGAGATCCTCATCGACGACATCCCCGGGGAGAACCGCGGCTTCCTCGACGGCATGCTCTTCGACGCCCCCGAGTCGCTGCACCGAATCGTGCTCGACACCCCGGCCGCCGACCCCCAGGTGGCGCTCGACTGGCAGCGGTTCCACCTGATCCCCGACTGGTCGACCGGCGAGCCCCGCATCCACCTGGTCCACAACCACGGCTGGACGCCGTAGCCGAGACCGCGGTCGAATCGGCACCTCCGGCCCTGAGCCGGCGACCGGCACTCCTGCGTCGGCGACGAGACCGGCCCGGATCGGGTCGATCGCCTCAATCCCGGACGGTACCGGACCGCCCGGCCAGGAGGTCGGGGAAGGTGGGTTGGAGGACGCAGAACTCGTTGCCCCAGGGGTCTTGGAGGACCCAGTAGTCGTAGCCCCGGGCGGTTTGGTGGTCGAGTTTGGTGGCGCCGAGGGCCAGGAGGCGGTCGACTTCGGCGGCGACGTTGTCGGTTTCGACGTCGAGGTGGACTCGGGACTTGCCGGTCTTGGCGTCGGTGGTGTGCTGGAGTAGGAGACGGACTTCGTTGCCGGGCAGGACGAGGCGGCGGTAGACGTGCTGGCTGCCGGGGTTGACGGGTTCTTCGGTGGCGTCGAGCGCCGCTCCCCAGAAGGCCAGGGCGGCCTCGAGGTCATCGACATCGATCACGATGTGGCAGAGCCGTCGGCGGTGGCTCACGCCGAGCCCGCCCCGCCGCCGTCCTCCTCGGCGATGACGGTGATGGGCGCGGTTTCGTCGATGATCCATTGGCGGTAGTCGGGGTCGGCGTCGAGGATCTCCTTGGCCAGCACGTGCACGGTCTCATACGGGTGAGCGGCGTTGGTGGCCTTGACGACGGCGGGGACGAGGTCTGCTCGGGTGTGGAGCACGGCGTAGGCCTCGGTGGCGTCTTCGACGGTCCCCTTCCATCGGTAGACCGAGTGGACGGTGGGGATGACGTTGCCGCTGGCGGCCAGACGCTGCTCAACGAGGTTCCGGACGTGGTCGAGGAGCCAGTCGGTGTCGGGGGCGGTGATGGTCACATCGACGATGGTGGTCATGAGCTGTCGGTGGCCTTGAGGTCGGTGATGACCGTCTCGGCGTCGTCGGCGTCGCGGGCGAGGGAGGCGTGGCCGGTGATGACGAGCCCGTCGTGGGACAGCCCGACCCAGCGGCCGATGGCCTGGGTGCCCTGGGGCCGGAGGGCGAAGTACATCGTCCCCTTGGACTGCACGGCCCCGTCGGCGGCCCGGTACCAGCCCATGAGGACCTGGTTGTCCCAGAGGCGGAGCTCGCCGGTCCAGGAGTAGCCGCCTTCGGCGACGTCTCGGGTTCGGCTGGCGGCGAGAGCGAGAAGGTCGCCGGTCTGTTGGGCCTCGACGGCCTGCACGGCGATCCATTCCTCGCCGTCTCGTTGGGTTTGCCACCCGGCGTACCAGGTGCCGTGGAGGTCGAGGCCTCGGTTGACCTGGCCGGCGAGTTGAGTGAGGGAGATGCCCAGGGCGTCGGCCAACAGGACCGCGTTGCGGAGCGATGGTTCGGATTCGTCGCCCTCGTAGCGGGCGATCTGGCGGACGCCGAGGCCGGTGGCGTCGGCGAGTTGGGCCTGGGACATGCCCAACTCAGCCCGCCTGCCCTTTATGACGTCGGCGATGTCCATGACGTCAGTCTGCGGGTGCCCGGCATCGACCACAAGACATGACAACAACATCAGTCAACCAGACATGTTTGACAGTGTCATAGTCGTCTGCAAACATGCTGTATGTGTCCGGGCGTCAAGGTGTGAGCAAGAACGGCCAGTCGGAGCGGGTGAGCGGGGAGACACGACGCACGAGATCGCCCTGGTGCGCGGCACCTCGCGAACCGTTCTTCGATCGAGGTGCTTTCGACGCTGGTGCACGAGATGGTCCACCTGCGCCATACCGTCGACTCGGCGGTCGCGCTGACCTCTACGCCAAGCCCTCGACGGCTCGTTCCAGGGCGAGCTTCCAAGGGAATGCATCGAACCGGTCGCCGCCGGTGTGGGGTTCGTGAGGTTCGAACTCGCCGGGACCCAGGAGGACGGTCACGCCTTCGCTCCTGAGCTGATCGACGCTGCGCTTGAGCGGCTCACGGTTGGCGAGGGCCGTGTTGAGGAAGGGCAGGATCACGACCGGTAGGCCCAGGCCGATCGCCTCGCCGACCACGCCCAGTGCGTAGGTGTCGCTGATCCCGGCGGCGAGTTTGTTGATCGTGTTGTACGTCGCCGGCGCAACGATGACGGCGTCGGCTGGCTCCGAGCGAGGCTCACCCGGCTGGCGGTATTCGCTCCGCACCCGTCGGCCGGTTGCGGCCTCCAGCTCGTCGACGTCGACGAAGTCGAGTCCGGCGGGCGTCGAGATGAGTTGCACGCCCATGCCCTTGTCGTGGGCGAGCTCGATGACCCGGCTGACATCGCCAGCGGGTCCGGCGCCGCAGACGACGACGTAGAGCAGCCGGCCTGTCACGCAGCGATTCCGACCCGGTCCACGAGGGCATCGAGGTCGGCCCGAGCGGTCGCCGGTGCTGCCATCCGGATCTGTTGGACCAGCGACCGTGCCGCTGGCCGCACCCGGACTTCCTGGGGCGAGATCTGGGCTGCGCCACCCAGGGCCGAGACAGCGAGATCGAACTTGCCCCACTGCGTGTAGGCCCGAGAGGCGTCGAGGCAGACCGTCGCTCGGCGCTCATCGATGCCGAGTCGATCGAGCTGGATGCGGCGGATGTGCTCGATGGCGGTCCCTGCGTTCCCGAGCGAGATCTCCACTGCGGCACGGTGGGCGAACACGTTGTCGCCGCTGAACGCCGTCCAGTGATGATTGCCGGGCCCGCCGAGGCGATCGGCAGTGTCGGCGGCCTCGTCGAGCATGGCCCGGGCGGCGCTGCCGTTCTCATCGAGGCCGGCGGCGATCGCTCCTCGAAGCAGTAGCGACCCGTAGACCGACAACAGATCGGGCGTCGCGTCGGCGGAGCTCGCCGGCAACTCCGCGGCTCGTGCGACCGCGAACCGGTGCGCCGCTCCGTGCTGGCCAGCACCCATCAGTGCATGGGTGACGATCCGAGCGCTCGCTCCGACCTCTCGGGGGTCCTCGCTCTGGCGTGCAGCTTCCATGCTGCGGTCGGCGGCCACCGACGCCAGCGATTGGCCGTCGAGCTTGAGGAGCACGCTGGCGGCGACGTGGAGAGTCTGGGCAGTGAGCCCAGCCAGAGCCAGGCGCTCGTCGCCGACGACGTACTGGCGGGCCGCTCTCATTCGGTCGAGCAATTCGGGCAGCTCGGCCGAGACAGTCTCGTAGTCGCACTTCTGGTACGAGGTCTTCATGTAGGCCAGGCCGGCCGCCAATGATCGCAGGGAGAGGTCGGCGCTGGCGTCGACCGTCGAGGTCGGCTCGACCAAGACGACGGCCAGATCGTTGAGAACGGTCGACGGGCTGACGACGACGCCAGCGATCGTGGTGCCAGCCAGTCCGAGGAACTCGCGGCGGTCCACGGAGTCTCCTTGACGTTCGGTGCTCACCTCCACGGTACTCGCTTCGAACAAGGCGGCTGACGGCTGGTCGGTGGCCGGTCCGCCTCCATGGCCGGCAGCGAGGATGAACTGCAGCTCCTCGAGCGTTACATCGAGCGCTCTGGCGAGTCGAGGGCGTTGCCGCGGTGCGGGAGTGCGCTCGCCGCGCTCCCATCGCCCGATCGTCGACACCGCCAGCTGCATGCGCTCGGCCAGCTGACCTTGGGTCAGCCCGACCATCTTCCGTCGCTGCACGAGGCGAGAACGGTCGATCGGAGCGGACTTTCTCGTCGACGGCGACATCGCTCTTTCTCCTGATCAGCGAAGACAGGTGCTCCATTCTGGCGCTCTTTCAGCCACAAAGGGGCGCTCCACTAACGCCGGTTCTGCGTGTTCATTCGACAGTAGTCCCCAACCTGGAGCGGGTGAGATGAAGCAGTCTGATGAGTTGCACCCAGCACGACTGTTCCGGGCCGCACAAGGCAACCGACCCGAAGAAGCAGCCATCGTCCTCCTCGCCGAACACCAACTCATCGGCCAACTCCACAGCTGCCTCACCGTCGACACCACCCACCAACACGCATGGATCGACTGGCACGCCGCCACCACCATCGCCCAACGACTCCCCCACCACCAACGAGCCGCCATCGTCCTCGCAGCCACCATCGCCCTCGAAGGCCCCCACCTCCTCCCCCACGCCAAACCAACCCTCCGCCTCGCCTTCGAACACCTCCTCGCCTAACCACCCAACCAGTAACCCCCACCACCGGCCACCCCGGCCAACCGGTGGGCCCGGTACGGTTGGTGTGATGTCCGATCCCCGTAGCGAGGCGGCCCGCCGCCGGACGTTCGCCATCATCTCCCATCCGGACGCCGGCAAGACCACGCTGACCGAGAAGTTCCTCCTCTACGGCGGGGCTCTCGGTGCTGAGGCGGGGGCGGTCAAGGCCCGGGGCGACCGTCGGTCGGCGACCTCGGACTGGATGGACCTCGAGCAGCAGCGGGGGATCTCGATCACCTCGACGGTGCTCCAGTTCCAGTACCGCGACAGCGTCGTCAACCTCCTCGACACCCCCGGCCACCGGGACTTCTCGGAGGACACCTACCGGGTGCTGGCGGCGGCCGACGCGGCGGTCATGGTCCTCGACGCGGCCAAGGGCATCGAGCCACAGACGCTGAAGCTGTTCGAGGTGTGCCGCGAGCGGGAGATCCCGTTCCTGACCTTCATCAACAAGTGGGACCGGCCGGGCAAGGGCCCGCTCGAACTGCTCGACGAGATCGAGGAGACGCTGGTCGTCGAGCCGACCCCCCTGACCTGGCCGGTGGGGATCCCCGGCGACTTCCGGGGAGTCATCAACCGGGGGACCGGGGGCTACACCCGCTTCGAGCGGACCGCCCGAGGCTCGACGATCGCCCCCGAGACCGACCTCGACGCCGCCGAGGCCGAGGCGACCGAGGGTGAGGCCTGGACGACGGCCCACGAGGAGGCCGAACTGCTCGACATGGTCGGGAGGGTCGTCGACGTCAAGACGTTCCTGGCCGGCGAGTCGACACCGGTGTTCTTCGGGTCGGCCCTGACCAACTTCGGCGTCCGGTTCCTGCTGGACGGGGTCGTCGATCTCGTCCCTCCACCGGCGCCCCGACGGCTGGCCGACGGATCCCGCCGGGCCCTCGACGCCCCCTTCGCCGGCCTGGTGTTCAAGGTCCAGGCCGGCATGGACAAGGCCCACCGGGACCGGATCGCCTTCGTCCGGGTCTGCTCGGGCCGGTTCGAACGGGGGATGATGGCCGTCGCGGGACGAACCGAGCGGCAATTCTCCACCAAGTACGCCCAGACGATGTTCGGCCAGGACCGGGAGACCGTCGACGAGGCGTACCCGGGCGATGTGCTCGGCCTGGTCAACGCCAACGACCTCCGGGTCGGCGACGCCATCTACAGCGGCGAGCCCTGCGAGTTCCCCCAGCTGCCGGCGTTCGCCCCTGAGCACTTCATGCGGGCCCGGGTCAAGGACGTCTCCAAGTTCAAGCAGTTCCGCAAGGGAATCGTCCAGCTCGACGAGGAGGGGGCGATCCAGGTCCTCCGCGACGAGGACCTCGGCGACCAGGAACCCGTCCTGGCGGCGGTCGGTCCGATGCAGTTCGAGGTGGCGACCCACCGGCTGGCCACCGAGTTCGGGGCGGCCGCCCAGCTGACGGCGACCCCCTACCAGATCGCCCGCCGGACCGACGCCGACAGCAAGGACCGGCTCCGGGCCATGCAGGGCGTCGACGTGTTGACCAGGGCCGACGGCACCCACCTGGCCCTGTTCGAGAGCAAGTACTGGATGGACCGGGTCATCAGCGACCATCCGGAGCTGACCCTCGACCGAATGGTCGCCGAGGGCGGGTTGTCGAGCTGACCGGCCCTCGACTTCAGGAGCCGGACGTGTCGGCCGGCGCCTGACCGTGATCGTCGAGCCGGGCCTGCGGGCCCTCGTCGAACCACGCCCGAAGCTGCGAGTGCTGGGAGCCTCGGCGGAAGTTGACCTCGACGGCTCCCGACTCGTCGGCCGAGAGGGTTTCGACATCGAAGCCCTCGAACGGGTCGACGTCGACGACGGACGCCCTCTGCCCTTCGAACGACACGAGCACGAGGCCACCGGTCAGGACGTACAGCCGGGGCTCGTCGGGATCGGCACCGCCCGGCGCAATCGGGTCGGGCGGCGATGGGACGGTGGTGGTCGAATCGTCGGCCGAGGTGAGCGCCTGCACCAGGGTCGACGGGCCGGCTGGATCCTCAGCTGCCGACTCCGCAACGTCGGACTGCAATCGGTCGACCGACGATCCCGAGTCGGCACCCGACGACAGACCGAGCATGAACCCGATCGCGCCGACGCCGAGCAGTAAGGCGGCCCCTAGTACCGCCGACGCCGTCGTGAACGTTGCCCGCACCGCCATCGCGTGATGCTATCGCTACAGGAAGTTACTACTCGCGGCCCGTCGAAACCGTCCTGGGATGACCGGGCATCCCGGACGATGCCGATGCAGTAGCGTCCTGACCGTGAGCGACAACACCGAGTGGGGCTGGTTGCGGAGCGAGGTTCGGGCCGAGGCGGGCCGGTTCGCCGAACAGGTTCGGTCGGTGGACGACACCGGGTCTCGGGTGCCGAATCTCGACTGGTCGGTGGCGGGGCTGGCCGCGCACCTGGCGGCCCTGCCGCCGCTCTACGAGGAGCAGCACCGACTCGGCCACGCCTTCGAGCCCCCGGCCGACTGGGCAGCGTTCGCCGACGCCGCCCGCGCCCACATCACCACCACCGATGCCGACGCGCTCGCCGACCTGATCGTCGAGGGGGCTGAGCAACTGACCGCCCCCGACGACCCCGACGAGCCCCGAATCCTGTACGGCCAGGTGACGACGGTGGCCAACAATGCTGCCGGGCTGCTCACCGAGTGCATCCTCCATGGCCAGGACCTCGGCCGGTTGACCGGCACCAAACCGACGTTCGGCCGCCGGCAGGCGCTGGCCGGGCTCGAGCAGCAGATGACGCTGACGCCGGTGTTCGTCGACCCCGCCAAGGCGGCCAGGCTGGCCGGAACCTATGGCCTCCGCTTTCGGGGCGGGTCCGACTTCACCTACCGGATCGACGGAGACGGCCGCCTGACCGTCGACCGGGGATGGCCCGACCGGGCCGACGCCCGACTCAACGCCGACCCGGCGACGTTCATCGCTTCCAGCCTGGGCCGGATCAACCCGGTGGTCGCCGGCCTGACCGGCAAGATCGTGGCCTACGGCCGCAAGCCGTGGCGGCTGGCCCAGCTCGCCGACGCTGTCGTCGACGGCGTCTGAGTTGCGGCTCGGTCAGGTATCGAGGACTGGCCAATTGCGCTCGGAGGCGAGCTTGCGGAGCCGACGATCGGGAGCGACGACGAACGGGGCCTGCACCGCTTCGAGGAGGGGCAGGTCCGACATCGAATCGGCGTAGGCGAAGGAGTCGACGGCCGCCCCGTTGCTGCCGTTCACCGGACCGCCCCGCCACCCGACGACGGCGTCGAGCCGATCGAGCTTCCCTGCGCCGTAGCACATCGGGGGCACGATCTTGCCGGTGAGGATCCCGTCGACGTCGTCGATCAGGGTGCCGATGCCGTGGTCGAAGCCGAGCTGGTCGGCGACCCGGACGACCAGGGTGTGGGGGCTGGCCGACAACAGAACACAGTGATGGCCGGCCGACCGGTGAAGATCGAGCACCCCCTGCATTGGTGGCCGGATCGAGGCGGCGATCTCTTCGGCACTGGCCGCCAACAGCGGTTCCAGGTCCGCCAGCGACGCTCCACCGGCCATCTCCAACGCCAACTCGGCGATGGCGTTGATCTGCCCGTCCGTCGATCCTCGACGGCGAAAGACCAGATCGTGGACGAGTGACCGAGCCATCCGATCGGGGCCGATCAGCCGGCTCCGGAAGGCGTGGCGAGCCAGAACGCCGAGCCCCGAGCCGGCGTGCAACGTTCGATCGAGGTCGAAGATGGCGAGAGGTCCGCGAGTCACTGGCTTCGGCAAGAGGGTCGTGATTCCTCGGGAACCACCTAGCACCGACTCACGCTATCGGCTCCCTCCAACCCCAACGCCATCTGGTGCCATGCTCCCGCCACCAGAATCGGGGCAAACTTGCCCGGTGCGGCCAAGGTTGTCGATTCCGTCATGGGTGTTCCCGGCACTGGTGTGCGCGGTCGCCGTCGGCGGCGGGGTCCGACTGAAGCTCCACTTCGACGACCTCTTGGCCCAGGTCGAGGCCACCGGCTCCCCGATCGACCTGGTCGACGACGTGGCCAGCGGCCGGGACCCCGCCACCGGCTCGGCCGACGCCGACCCGACCGGACCCGAAACGATGGTGGCCAGCCAGTTCGGGCCAGGACCGCCGACCGAGCTGGAGCCCGCTCCGCCACCGTCGGCCGCCGACCCGAGCGGTGGCGAGGACGGCGACGGTGGTGGCAGTGGCGGAGCGGCGTATGAGGGATGGGTCGACCCGGACTCGTCGGGCCACCCGTGGTCGACCTTCGGGGCGATCGAGGGCCTTCTCACGTTCCGGGGCAACCCGACCCGGACGTACTACGGGCGCGGTCCGATCCCGACCGATCCCGGGATCCTGTGGCGCCACGAGATCGGCTGCTCGATCTCTCCGGTGGGGGCCGAGGTCCGGGAGTGGTGCGGCACCGGGTGGACCGGCCAACCGGCGGTCTTCCCCCACCCCACCGGGGACGGGTGGGTCGTGGCCTTCGGTGGCTACGACCGGCAGGTCACGTTCCTCGATCCGGCGACCGGGGGCGAGGCGCTCGCCCCGTACCCCACCGGCGACATCATCAAGGGCTCGATCACCATCGACCCCGACGGCTACCCGCTGCTCTACACCGGCAGCCGCGACAACTTCTTCCACGTCGTGGCCCTCGACCGGCAGGCCCCCATGGCGCTGTGGCAGCTGTCATCGGAGGCCGGCGGCGAGACCCTGTGGAACAACGACTGGGACGGGTCGGGCCTGATCATCGACGATCACCTGTTCGTCGGCGGGGAGAACGGCCGGTTCTACATCGTCCGCCTCAACCGGGGCTACGACCCCGACGGGCTGGTCACCGTCGACCCCGAGATCGTGTTCTCGACCGAGTCGTGGGACGACGAGCTCCTGGCTGCCATCGGCGACGTCGAGGTGTCGGTCGAGAACTCGGTGGCCATCAGCGGCGACACCGTCTACTTCGCCAACTCGGGGGGCCTGGTCCAGGGGTGGGACATCGGCGGCGTGGCCGACGGTCGGACACCGGAGCGGGTGTTCCGGTTCTGGACCGGCGACGACACCGACGCCACGGTGGTGGTCGATGCCGACGGGATGCTGTACGTCGGCTCGGAGTACCAGCGCGAGAACGGTCGGAGCAGGGAGCTCGGTCAGATCTTCAAGCTCGATCCGTCCCGACCCGACGACCCGGTCGTCTGGAGCCGGGACGCCCGCTCGGAACCGGAGACCGGGGTCTGGGCCACCCCGGCCCTGTGGCAGGACCTGGTCATCGTCGGCACCGACGACGGCGAGGTGCTCGGGCTCGACCGGGAGACCGGGGCCACCCGGTGGCGGCTCGCGTTCGACGGTCCGGTGTGGAGCTCCCCGGTGGTGGTCGACGACGTCCTGATCCAGGCGACCTGCGACGGGTTCCTTCGGGCCTTCGACCTGGTGGCGGCCGACACCGGACCTCCGACGGAGCTGTGGGAGGTCGAGCTTGGGGGCTGCATCGAATCGACCCCGGCGGTATGGGACGGCCGGATCTACATCGGCAGCCGCTCGGGCTGGTTCTTCGCCGTCGGCGACCGGCCGACCGGCACCCGGTGACCGTGCAGGATCAGGCCCGGCCGAGGCCGGGCGCGGCCGGGGCCGCTACGGGGCAGGGGGGATGTTGAGGGCGTTGGCGAAGCCGTCGGGCTTCCCCGACTTGGGGAGCTCGACGACCGCTTGCGAGCCGTCGGCGAACCACAGGTTCAGGTCGGAGACCCGGCGCTTCGGTTTGTAGGACCAGCCGGCCAGCTCCTCCCATCGGTACCAGGCCGCCGGCTCGGCGACCTTGACCGAGAACCCGCCGGTCTTCGCCCCGAAGATCATCAGCCGCTGGTCGGTGGCCGCGACGACGCCGCCCCGGGGCGGCAGGCGCCGGGCCAGGGCCGTCGGCGGGAGCTCGGCCTGGAGCCGCTCGGCTCGACGACCGGCCCGGGACCGGGCGATGGCCACCCCGATCGCTCCGAACAGCGCGGCGGTGGTCACGTTGTCGCCGGTGCCGTGGGCCTGATAGAGGCAGGCACCGACCAGTCGCTCGCCGGGAGCGAAGTCGCCGCCTCGGGATTTGACCACCTTCTGGTTCCAATCGGGCACGAGGGCGACGCTATCGGTGGCCCGAACCCGAATCCAGGCACCCCCGGGGTTCGGCGGCGGTAGCGTCCGTTCCACCAGCGCCCCGAGGACCGACCCGTAGATGATGTGGCCGACGACGGCGACGACGAGTGTCGTCCCATCGAGTGGGAACAGCGCCTCCTGGCCGAGGGGCGCGAACGCCAGCACGGCGAGAAGGCCGCTGCAGACGGCCAATCCGTAGAGCGTTCCGGCCACGGCCCCGCGACCGCCGGCGGCGACGAAGGTGAGGGCCAGCCCACCGCCGTTGCCGACGAACCGCCAGAGGTACCCGAACAGCCACCCGGGGGCGAGGCCGAGGCTCGTCCCGATGTGGGGGATCGGGTCACGGTCCATCCACCCGACGACGAGGAACGACCACCGGAACAGGTCATAGACGAGGGTCGCCACCAACCCGATCCCGACGGCGCCGAGGGTCAGCGACCGGGCGGTCCGGTTCGAGATGAGGACGGCGGCCAGGAGGCCGAGGGCCGGGAGGAGCACGGCGACGGCGAGGGTGAGGAGGCCGACGATCCCGAACGTGGACAATCCGATCAACGTCACCGGGACCGGGCCGACGGCGATCAGCGCGAGCTGGGCGCCGAGCGTCAGCCCGGGCGTGGGCCGGGGCCGCCACCCCATCGCGCCGCCACCTAGGCCGAGGTCGACCTTGGTCGTCGCCACCTGTACTCCCTCCGTCGGTGGATACCCGACCGGAGTACGGGCCGAACCCGCTTCGCAGTTCCCATTCGGCCGCGACCGGGGCGGCGATCAGCGGCGGAGCGCGCCCGGAGACGGCGGCCCGGTCAGTCGAGGGGAGCTGCGGCGCCGGCGAATTGGGCGTCGTGGAGGCGGGCGTAGGCTCCGCCCCGTTCGAGGAGGTCGGCGTGGTTGCCCTGCTCGACGATCCGCCCCTGTTCCATGACCAGGATCGCGTCGGCGCCCCGGATCGTCGAGAGCCGGTGGGCGATCACGAAGCTGGTCCGGCGGGACCGCAGGCGGGCCAGGGCCTGCTGGATCAGCACCTCGGTCCGGGTGTCGACCGAACTGGTGGCCTCGTCGAGGATCAGGATCGACGGGTCGGCGAGGAACGCCCGGGCGATCGTGATGAGCTGCTTCTCGCCGGCCGAGACGTTGTCGCCCTCGTCGTTGATGCGGGTCTGGTAGCCGTCGGGCAGGGAGTGGACGAACCGGTCGACGTAGGCCGCCTGGGCCGCGGCCCGGACCCGCTCGTCGTCGGCCGTCGGGTCGCCGTAGGCGACGTTGTCCCAGATGGTGCCGCCGAACAGCCACGTGTCCTGGAGGACCATCCCCACCTTGGATCGCAGCTCGCTGCGGGGGTAGGTCGAGATGTCCCGCCCGTCGAGGGTGATCCGACCACCGTCGAGGTCATAGAACCGCATCAGCAGGTTGACCAGGGTCGTCTTGCCGGCACCGGTCGGGCCGACGATGGCGATCGTCTGGCCCGGCTCGGCGACGAGCGACAGGTCGGTGATGAGTGGCTCGTCGGGGTCATAGGAGAACCGGACGGCCTCGAACGTGATCCGCCCCTCGACGGGTGGCTCGTCGGCGGTGGGGGCCGGCTCGGCGCTGACCTCGGGGCCGTCGAGCAGTTCGAGGACCCGCTCCAGCGAGGCGATACCGGAGGCGAACACCGTGGCCATCGACGCCAGATGGGTGAGGGGCTGGGAGAACTGCCGGGAGTACTGGATGATCGCCTGGACCTCGCCGACGGTGGCGGTTCCCGACGAGATGCGGAAGCCGCCGACCACGGCCAGGAGGAGGTACTGGATGTTGCCGGCGAACAACATGACCGGCTGGATGAGGCTGGCCAGGAACTGCGCCCCGAACGACGCCCGGTAGAGCTCATCGTTGGTGGCGTCGAACCGCTCCGCCACCTGCCGGCGCCGACCGAACGCCTTGACCACGTTGTGTCCGGTGAACGCCTCCTCGACCTGGGCGTTGAGCGAGCCGGTGTGGCGCCACTGGGTGAGGTACCGGGGTCGGG
Organism: Acidimicrobiales bacterium; assembly: GCA_965262175.1. Classification (GTDB taxonomy): domain Bacteria; phylum Actinomycetota; class Acidimicrobiia; order Acidimicrobiales; family SZUA-35; genus CADEDH01. The sequence continues at coordinate 2,843,884 of CBDHES010000002.1, forward strand.
CCCGGCCGCCGATCTGCTTCATCAGGTACAACGACACCGGGAACGTGACGAGCCCCACCACGGCCAGCACCGGCGACACCACGAACATCATCACCATCACCCCGAGCAGGGTCAGGGTCGAAGTGAGGATCTGGCTCATCGTCTGCTGGAGGCTCTGGGCCAGGTTGTCGATGTCGTTGGTCACCCGGCTGAGCAGGTCGCCTCGGGGTTGACGATCGACGTAGCCGAGGGGGAGGCGGTGGATCTTGTCCTCCACCCGGGCCCGGAGCCCGTGCATGGTGCGCTGGACGACGCCGGCCAGGAGCCACGCCTGGCCGTAGCCCAGCGCCCACGAGGCGACGTAGAGGGCAGCGACGACGGTCAGGGTCCGGCGCAGCGCGGCGACGTCGATGCCGTCGGCGGCGAAGCCGGTGACGATGATGTCGGTCGCTCGGCCGAGGAGGAACGGGCCGAGGACGGTCATGGCGACGCTGACCACGGTCAGCACCCCGACCACGACCAGGACCGGGGCCTCGGGAGCCAGGAGGCGGCCGAGGCGCCGGAGGGTGGTGCCGAAGTCGGCGCTCCGTTCGGTGGGGACGGCCGGTCCACCGCCGCCGAACCCTCGCCGGTCGCCGGCGTGGGCCATCAGGGCCCGCTCCTCGTCGGAGGTGCCCTTGCGCGCCTCGCCGGCGGCGCCGGCGGACCCGGCGGACCCGTTGGCGCCGTTGGACCCGGTCGCCCCGTTTGGACCGTGGGGGGAGGTCATCGGGTCGCGACCTCCTCCCCCACCTGGGATTCGACGATCTCGGCGTACGTCGGGCACGACGCCAACAGGTCGGCGTGGCGTCCCTTGCCGACCACCCGACCATCGTCGAGGACGACGATCTGGTCGGCGTCCTCGATCGTCGACACCCGCTGGGCCACGATCACCACGGCGGCGTGGGATGCCCGATCGGCCAGGGCGGCCCGAAGGCGGGCGTCGGTGACGAGGTCGAGAGCGGAGAACGAGTCGTCGAAGAGGTAGATGGCGGGCTCCACGACCAGGGCCCGGGCGATGCACAGCCGCTGGCGCTGGCCACCCGACACGTTGGTCCCGCCCTGGGTGATCTCCGACTCGAGCCCATCGGGCATCGCCTGGACGAAGTCGGCGGCCTGGGCCACGGTCAGGGCGTCCCACAGCTCGCCGTCGGTGGCGTCGGGTCGCCCGACCCGCAGGTTGGAGGCGACCGTCCCGCTGAACAGGTACGGCTTCTGGGGGACGTAGCCGATCCGACCGGCCAGGAGGTCCTGGTCGAGGTGGCGGACGTCGACACCGTCGACGAGCACCTGGCCGCCGGTCACGTCGAACAGGCGGGGGACGAGGTCGACCAGGGTGGTCTTGCCGGCGCCGGTCGAGCCGACGATGGCACACGTGGTGCCGGGCTCGACCCGGAGCGACACGTCACGGAGCACCGGCTGCTCGGCTCCCGGGTAGTGGAACGTGACCGACCGGAGCTCGACGGTGCCCGGCTCGGGGGTCTCGGTGACGGGGTCGGCCGGCGAGGCGATCGTGCTCGGGGTGTCGAGCACCTCGACGATTCGCTCGGCCGACACCGCGGCCCGGGGGATCATCGACACCATGAACGTCGCCATCACCACCGCCATCAGGATCTGGACCAGGTAGGTGAGGTAGGCGACGAGCGACCCGACCTCCATCTGGCCGGCGGCGATCCGGTCGGCCCCGAGCCAGAGGACGGCGATCGACGAGGCGTTGATGATGAACATCACCGTCGGGAACATGGCGGCCATCAACCGCCCGGCCTGGAGCGAGACCTCGGTGAGGTCGTCGTTGGCCCGGGAGAACCGCTCGCGTTCGTAGGGTTCCCGAACGAAGGCTCGGACGACCCGGAGGCCGGTCACCTGCTCCCGCAGGACCCGATTGACGTCGTCGATCCGGATCTGCATCGCCTGGAAGGCGGGGACCATCCGGGCGACCAGGGCTCCCATCAGGATCACCACGGCGGGCACTGCGACCAGGAGGATCCGGGACAGGCCGGGATCTTCCTGCCACGCCTGCCACGTGCCGATCACGAGCGTGATCGGCGAGGCGACCAGCATCGTGGCCCCCATGACCACCAGCTGCTGGACCTGTTGGACGTCGTTGGTGACCCGGGTGATCAGCGACGGTGCGCCGAACCGGCCGACCTCGCGGGCCGAGAAGGCGGTGACCCGACCGAACAGGTCGCCCCGGACGTCGCGCCCGAACCCCATGGCGACCCGGGCCCCGACCCACACCGCGGCCACCGTGAACAGGAGCTGGACCACCGAGTAGGCGAGCATGACCCCACCGGCGTCGCGGATCACCCCGCCGTCGCCGGCCAGGGCCCCGTCGTCGATGATCCGTCCGTTGAGGGCCGGCAGGCGGAGGGTGGCGTAGGTCTGGACGATCTGGAGGGCGACGATCACCACCAGCATGCCGCCGTAGGGGCGGAGGTGGGACCGCAGCAGCCGGGGCAAGGGCCGGCCCGGTGGGGCGGGCTGCTCGGGGGGTGTCGGTGCGGGCACTCCGGTGAACGGTACCGGGGGCAGTCGAAACGGCGGTAGTCGGGGGTCAGCCCTCGAAGCCGGCGTCGTCCTTGTTGTAGGGGGCGAGGGCGGTACGAACCTCGGCGATCTTCTCGTTGAGGAGACCGAGCAGTCGGGCGTTGGCCTCGGGGCCCTGGAGGACGTAGTCGTCGATGTTGAGGTTGGTCTTCAGGGTGGCGGTCACCGTCGTGACCCGATGGTCGAGCTTGACCTGGCCGAGGAGCGGGAACTTGAGGACGTTGGCGGCGTCGGTCCGCCACATCCGCACCAGGTCGTCCGGGTCGGTGATGCGGTTGAGGACCTCACCGATGACCGTGACGGTCGCCTGGGAGCCGACGACGGCCGAGGCGATCCGGCCCGATCCGGTGTGCCGGTTGAGCCGGATCCGGAGATAGGACAGCGTCGGATCGTTCGGCGTCCGGAACCGGACGGTCTGGAGGCCCTCGCCGGCCTGGAACATGTCGGCCACGTAGCCACCGTGGATCATGGCCCGCACGATCTCGCCGATCAGCATCTCGTCCTTGGACTCGAGCAGCTCGGACTTGGCGGCGAACTTGTTGACGGCGTCGAAGATTCCCATCGTTGCTCCTCGGATCCTCAGCTCGTTGCCGGCTCGAACCGGCCGTACCAGTACTTCCGCAGCGAGTGGACGGCGGCCCTCACGTAGCGGGTCAGCTTCTCGGTGTCGACCGTGTAGTCGGGCGACACCAGCTCCTCCAGGGCCCAGATCAGATCGATCTGGGTGTAGGCGTAGCCGGAGGTGACATCGCCGTCGACGGTGACCGTGCCCGGTTCCGGCGTCTGGACCAGGGCGCTCTTCCACTCCTGCTTGAGGGCGTTGACGACGCTGGAGGCGTCGGCCACCCGCTGCCCCCACCCGATCACCACGCTGGCGTGGTGCCCGAGGACCTCGCCCTCGACGGCGCTCGGGGTCAGGTGGCTGATGGCCATCGTCGTCCGTGACCGGTCGGTCGGGTCCTCGAAGCGGACGTAGTGGTTGCGACCGTCGCTGGTCAGGTCGATCAGGACCTGACCGGTGCCGGTCGTGGTGGCGATCAGCGAGCCGAGCAGGACCTCGTCGAGCCGGGTGGCGAAGTCGACTCGCTTGTAGAAGTTCCAGCTCGACCGGACCATGTCGGCGAACACATCCTCCAGCTCCTCGGCGTCGGCCGGCATGAGGTGGCGGGGCTGGCCGGGTGCCGGCGCGCCGGGTGGCGCGATGCCAGGTGCTGGGGCGCCCGGTGCCGATCCCGGCAGCCCCGGCGGAGGGGGCGCGCCCTGGGGTGCCGGCGCGCCGGGTGGGGGCGGGGCAGCGCCGGGCGGCGGCCCGGCCGGTGGGGGCGCGGCCGGGAGGAGCGCCTGGAGCGCGGGGTGGCGGTCGAAGGGCAGCCAGTCGCCGCACCCCTCCCACCACACGGGCACCGATGGGGGACGCTGGCCCGATCGGATCGACGCTGCGATGTCGTCGAGGGGGAACGGGCCGTTCTGGTTGGGGCCGTCCATCACGTACACGGCCGGGGCGTCGGCGGGTGGCAGCGGAGTCATGGCCTCCGATTCTGGCACCGGTCGGGCCGTCCGCCGACCCCCGTCTCACAACCGTTGCCCGTCGAAGGGGCCACGGCCAGCGGTGTAGGTTGACCGCCATGGCCATCGGTCTGACCATTCGCACCCTCGACGGCACGACCCGGGAGGTCAGCGTCGTCGACGGCCACTTCCGTCCCGCCGCCGAGCACGTCGAGGTCGAGGTCCCATCGGCCCGGTGGTGGGCGGTGCCGGGGCTGGCCGACTGCCACGCCCACCTCGGCGGGGGCTACACCGACGACAACGACGACCCCGACGCCATCCTGGCCCGGACTCGGGCCAGCGCCTGGGCCCAGCTCGAGGGCGGCGTGTTCCTCGTGGCCGACAAGGGTCACAGCACCGACCTCACGTTGCGGATCCTCGACGAGCCTCCGACCCGACGGCCGGAGCTCCAGATGGCGGGACGGATGATCGCCAACCCCGGTGGCTACTACACCGGGTTCGCCCGGGAGGTCGAGGAGCACGAGCTGCTCGACGCGGTCGCCGACGGCGCCGGGGCCGAGGGGGCGACCTGGGTGAAGCTCGTCGGCGATTGGCCTCGCAAGGGGGTGGGGGCGATCACGAACTTCACCGAGGAGGCGATGCACCGGGCGGTCGAGGTGGCCCACCGGGCCGACTGCCGGGTGGCGATCCACGCCGCCGCGCCGGAGACGAGCTCGCTGGCGGTGTCGGCCGGGATCGACTCGATCGAGCACGGGCTGTTCCTCACCTCCGACGATCTGGTCGCCCTCGGGGCTCGGGGCGGGGCCTGGGTCCCGACCATCGCCGCCATGGAGGGGATCCGCGACATGCTGGGGGCGACGTCGAGCGGGGGGAAGCTGTTCGACGAGGGCCTGGCCAACGTTCGGGAGATCCTGACCGAAGCGCCGGCGCTCGGGGTGGCGGTGTTGGCCGGCACCGACATCGCCGTGCCCCATGGCGGCATCGCCACCGAGGCGGCCCGGCTGGCGGCGTACGGGCTCGATGGGCCGTCGGTGGTCCACGCCACCACCGGGGCCGCCTACGACTACCTCGGGGTCACCCACTCGTTCGAGCCGGGAGCGCCGGCCGACGTGCTGTTCTTCGATGCCGACCCCCGCGACGACGTGTCGGTGCTCGCTCGGCCGGTGTTCGGCCTCCGCCACGGCGAGGTCGTCGTCGGCTCGCTCGACGGGTAGCGCGATCGAGCTCGGTCCGCCCGGTCGGCGGTCGGGCGCTGGTCGGCTCGGTCCGGGCCGCGTCAGTCGTCGACGGGGCCCACGCCACCGTCGACGTTGGATCGGTCGCGCCGGGCCGAGCCCTGCGACATCGCCACGAGCGCGATCGCTCCACCGGCGATGATCGACGCGGCCAACGCCACGCTCCCGCCGATGAAGACCCAGGCCAGGGTGGTGATCACGCCCACCACCACCGCGAACTGCCCCACCGGAATCCTCGCCAGACCACCCATGGGCGGCAACCTAGCCGGTCGGCTGCGAGGCCGACCAGCGCTTCGAACCACCCCTCCGTCGCTACCAAACGCCGCGGTCAGGCCCCACCGCCGCCCGGTAGACTCGGGATTCTCGGGGCTGTAGCTCAGTTGGCTAGAGCACCTGCCTTGCATGCAGGAGGCCAGGGGTTCGATTCCCCTCAGCTCCACCACTAACCAAGCGGGTTCTGGGCGACGCCGGCGGGGGTCGGAGGAGCACCGGTAGCGGATCTGGTAGCCAAGTGGCCGACCCGGCCGAGCTATGTGAGTCCGATCTACGCGACCAGACGCCAAACAGCAAACTCGGCCGGAAGGTTCCTTGTGGCGCCGCCGAAGGCGAACTGCAACACGCGAACCGTGACAGACTGACGGCGTGAGTGAGCCCGACGCTCCGCGCTTCGTCTTCGACACCGGCCTGTTCCGCCAGCTTGAAGAACTGCTGGTCGGGCGTGACGCGACCGCCCTCGTGGAACTGTGAAGAACGCCTACGAAGCAGACACCACAAAGGTAGTTCTACGTGGCGAGCAGCTAGACGAACGAGACGCTACGCGCGTGGTAATAGCGGGCAATGGCGTTGGCATGACAGACGCCCAGTTCCGCAGCGAGTTCCTGAAGCCGCAGCTAGTGGAAGGACTGAGGGGAAACCGACGCTCGCCAGTCTTTCAGCGCCGCTACTCGGGCGAGAAGGGCGTTGGTCGACTGGCTGTGCAGAAGCTAGCGAGCGTCTTGGGCGTCACGACAACCGCAAGAATCACGGCCAGAGGGCTCCCAACTGCCCAACGCCGAAGAGACAAGGAGCCCGAGCCAACAGGTCAACAGTTGCTACAGAAGATACCTCAGGAGCGGGTCTTGTTGCTCAGGGCGCACCTCGACTGGGATCAGACCGAGACGGCCGAAACGTTGGACGACATCGAGTCAGGTTTGGAGCTGATGCACGGTGATGAAACCATATCAGAAGATGCCGGCACGGCTCTCGTTCTCGAGCGTCTACGGCACGGCCCTAGCCAATAGGACAACCATAGCGGCATGACACCCATAGAAGAGGAACTCAAGCTCCTGGAATTCCAGGCCCACCAAGTGGCCCGCTCCCAGGCAAATTGGGCTAAGTACTGGAGATTCGTTGGGATGTGGCTCGGGCTACCGATCGCTCTGCTTTCTGGGTTATCTGGGGTCCTTATCCTCGCCGATGGCAGCCGAACGGACATTGCTGCTGTATGTGCATTCCTCGCGGCAGCGTTGGGGGCCCTGGTTGGCTTTGTTGATCCGGATGTCAGAGCTCGAAAGGCCAGAATGCTTCAAGTGATCACGAACGACTACGAAAGGCGAGTTCGACAGATTCGAGAGATCGATCTTCCCTCGTTGACAGACGATGCGGCACGCCAGATTCTCGACGATATGACGAAAGAGTGGCTTACCATCGAATGGGACGATACTGCGGACGAGCTTGAGCGTCGACGCGTCCACTAGGTGACCAAGTCACTCTTCAACTTGAAATGTTTGGCCGCGTTGGAAGAAAAAGAAGCAGTTCTGGTCATTCTCGGTTGGGGAAATCGACTGCGACTCCACTGTCTCGCGAATGTCTCCCTCTTCGAAGACGGACCCCGAGGCGAAGCCAATCACATCAACTTCCCCTCGCTGAGAGGGTTCTGTCAGCCACTCATCGTGCTCAAGTTCGATGAAACCCTCGCTCGCGAACCCGCTTAGCGAGGAAGTGGCAGATAGCTCTCCTGGCGCGTACTGGTCCTCTGGGTTGAACTCATAGAAGTCAAGTTCGCCAACGAGAGCCTCGATGCCGTCCTCATCAATACCTACCGACGAAATGGTCACAGCTAGGCCGAAGATGTCTTCGGCGGCCATCCCATCTCTAATGGGGTCGATTCCACAAGTTCCGAGACTCGACCAAAGGCCCTCATACCCACCAACCTGAACATCGACCGGGACACCGAGACCCAATACGCTCCGGCTCTCTGCGAACCCACCTGCGGCTTCGAACATCTCCTCGTACGGGTATTCTGAGTGCGGGTTGTCGTCGCCGACCAAGAACTCTACGAGCGAGAGAACCAAACCTGTGGCGAGGGTGCCGACGTCAGACCCGCCTGAGCACATGCGATCGCTACCGTCGCACCATGACACGACGCGGCCCTCAAGTTCGGCAGGCACCTGCGGCTCCCGACCACCGAGGAGTCCTGACGATCCCGCGGGGTAGGTCCCTCGAGCGATTGAAGAGTCGACGAACGTGGGGTCGCCGAATAGCACAACGTACTTCAGCCGGTCCTTCGCTTGATCACCCAGCAGGAAAAGGCTCTCGCGCACAACGTGGGCCCCACGCGAGTACCCGGCGAGGACTATCCACGGAGGTGTTTCCTCTGTCCCGCAGTCGGCTACTACAGCCTCGACGCGGTCCTGGAGCATCAAGCTGCCGTCAGCGACGCTAACCGCGTAAGAGCCACGCTCGCCGCCAGAAGCCCAAGCCTCCAAGTCGCCGACCGGATCGCCATCTGCATCATATGGGAGCGTCTCGTATCGTATGACCTGCTCAGCGACCAGGACGTCATCGACGACTTCGAAGAACTGAACAGTCTCTGGTTGCTCCAAGATGTCCATGGGCTGACTAGAGCCACGCGCGAAGATGACGTGATAGTCCTCGGTGCAAGCTGGCGGATCTTCGAGAAAGCGCTCGGGATTCGCGCTAGTTGGGCCGGCGGGCTCTTGACCAAGCTCGGTGCAACCAACCAGGATAGATACACAAGCGACTGAAATGCATAGTAACCACTGCCTGCACACGGTTGACCGCCCTGGCTCTGGATCTCTGGCGTCTAACGATTGTTGTCGAAATCGTACAGTCAGTCTGAGCGGCCGGAGTAACGCTAGTTGCAGCAACTCATCAAGCAGACCCTGAGGGGCCCCTTCACTGGGACTGTTGCTTTGTGTGTGTAACCGGCGCTTCGCGTTTCACCGGAGGTGACCGTGATGAGTAGGCCCCAGTTGGGGCGGCCGGCGTAGAGGAGCGCTCGGATCCGGTAGTTGCGGGATCGGCGGAACCCGAAGGCGACTCGCTTGACCCGCTTGATCAGGTTGTTGATCGCCTCGGTCGGACCGTTGGAGACGCGGCCGCGGTGCCAGGCGGCGATCGAGGTGCACCAGCGCACGATGGTGCAGCCGAGCTGGTTGATTTCCGGCGGGCTCGGCAAGATCGGGCTCGTCGATGTCATAGTTGCCCCGGACGGTCTCCTTCGCATGCTACGCCGTGCGGACCTCGCCGTGGGGATCGCCGACGTCGAGCAACCCCACCAGCTTCGACCGTCCCTTCTCTCCGACACGTTCCTCGGCCTTCGCAAGGAGCCGCCGGGATCGATAGAGCGGGTCGTCCTTGCGGCCACTATGCCCCCAGGGTGTCGTTCTGGACCCGGCGGCGGACCTCATCGAGACGCTGGTTCGCCAACTACCACTCGTGGAACGGATCTGCGACCTGGGTGGCGTCGAGCAGCATCGTGTCGAACGCGAGCCGCCACGGACCCGACAGGTCCACGTCAGACATCGCGAGTTCACAGGCCCCTGCTACCCGTCTGGGACCCTCATACGCCGCTCATCAGCGAGACACGACTACACAAAGGAGGTAAGCCTTGCATGTCAGTGCGCCGATCTCGCATTGCTAGCGATCAGCTCGAACGACCTCGCTGGGGTCCTGCTGGAACGAGGGGAACTGGGGCCAGCCTTAACCCTCTGCGGGTCGCTCGTCGCGCGTACATCTATCTGTCTAGCCAGGATGAACTAGACCGCATGAACGACAACATGGCTATCGCATTTCGACTGACCGGCGAGCCCAGGATCGCAATGCCGGTTCGACTTCGAGCCATCCGGGGAACCCGACGGACGCCGGCGCGCTGCATCCCTGGTCACTGGCCCGCAGCGAATGCCCACGCACATGGTGTTGCCGCCTTGCATGCAGGAGGCCAGGGGTTCGATTCCCCTCAGCTCCACCACCGACCCCCCTTGGTGATACAGCCACGGGACCCGATGCCCGAGCGCTACCCGGCGAGCTGGATGACGACGCCCTGGTCGCCGTCGGGGATGCGGTTGCGCTTCACGATGCCGCCAAGGATGCCGAGGAACTTGGTCACCTTGGTCATGACCCCGTACTTCGCGGTGATCCCCCGCCGGATCTCGTCGAGCTCACCGCCGGACACGAGGCTCGCCGTGGCCTCGACCGGCTCGGTTCCCGGCGTGGGGGTGCCCCGCATGTTGCAGGGCTGGACGGTCACCCGGCTGGTGTGGGCGAGCCGCTTCGCTTTGCCCGAGCCGGAGCTGGTCCAGAACACCAACCGGTCGGGACCGAGCGGGACCGACCATACCGGCGTCGGGACCGGTGTGCCGTCTCGTCGGGAGGTCGTGAAGAGCAGGTACTTCTCGTCCTCGAGCGCCATCGAGCGATGCTAGCCACCGGGGGTGCCCCGGGATGGGGGCTCGGCATCGGCGACCGATGCCCGCTCCAACGCTGCGTCGAAGCGGCGACGGCCCGGGGCGGTGAGGTTCGGACGGAGCAGGGCCAGGTGGTGGGCGGCGCCCCGATGCTGATCCTCGGGGCCGAGGTCGTCGCGGAGCTCCATCTCGTTGAGGTAGTCCATCCAGAAGCGACCGAGGACCCAGAGCGCCCGGGTCAGCACGTCGATGTCGACGTCGACGTCACGCCGGAACAGACCTGCTTCGTCGATGCGCTCCAGGAGGCGACGTAGGGCGGCGTAGTCGTCGATCAGGACCTGATGGGGCGACTGGTGGTCGGGGCCGGGTTCGATCTGGGCGTCGTCGCGAAGGAGGAACCGGTACGTGGCCATCAGCTCCATCCCGAAACGGACGTGTCCGATGTAGTCGTCCTCGACGTCGCCCGGTCGGTGGCTCGCCGCCCGTTCCCCGATCCGTTCGGCGACGACCTGCTGGATCCTCGTGACGAGATCGCGTTTGGTCGGGAAGTGATAGGTGAGGTTCCCCTGCGAGATCTCGACCGCGGCGGCGATCTCGGCGAGGGTCGTCGCCGTGTAGCCCTTCTCGTTGAAGCGGCGGCGGGCCGCTTCGAGGATCTGGTCGGCGGTGCGGGGACGGGCCACCAGCCCCACCCTACCCCCGATGCGGAGCCCGATCTTGACGTTCTAGGTCACGTAACCTAAATTAGGTTCTGTAACCTAATCGGCCACCAGGAACGAGGCCCCAATGCCCCCCACCAACCCAGCTACCGCCCTTGCCCCGACCATCGAGGTCGCGCCGAAAGACCACTGGTCCGACGACGAGCGGCGCAACGTCGAACTGATCGCCGACTTCGTCCACCTGGCGATGAACACCCACGACTTCGCCCTGACCCGCGAGCGCTACGGCGCCAGCCGATACCTCCAGCACAGCCGTGGCATCCCCGACGGCGTGGAGGGCCTCGTCGGCTATCTGGAGAACCTGGTCGGCCGGTACCCCGGCTACTCCTACGACGTGAAGCACATTCACGCCGACGGCGAGTACGTGACCTTCCAGTCGCACGCCACGCTCAAGGAGAGCCACCGGGGCAACGATCGCAAGGGCCTCAACATCATCGACACGTGGCGGGTGGTGGACGGTCGAATCGCCGAGCACTGGGATGCGATTCAACCGCTCGACGTGCAGATGCGCCTGTTCGGGCTCCTCCTCGGCGGCCGAGCGCGAAACGCCAACCCGATCTTCTGACCCCAGCGCGGGCTGGGGTCACCGACCGGGCACTAAGGTCAGCAGTGGCCATTCGAACCGAGGGGAGCCAGTCGTGCGGGGTCGTCGCGTCGCAGCTATCTGCGCCCTGTTCGTCCTGTTGGGCTGGGGTGGGAACGCCTCGGTCGTCGCCTACGAGCGATTCGACTACGACTTCGGCTCCAAGGTCGACCTGGGGCGGCTGGCAATCGACATCATGTCCGTCGCCCCCGTCGACGTAGTCGGGGCCTTCTTCTCCTTCACCGGGATCGGCTTGGTCAACCTCGCCATGGTGGTCACCCTGATCGCAGTGGTGGGCATCGAGATCACCAGGCCTCGCCATCGGGTCGGCATGTTGGCGACCGTCGCTGCGTTCGGTGCCCCGCTCGGGCTGGTCGCCCTGCTCGTGCTGGCCGAGACGATCCGCTTCGGCCCCGACGGCGAATGGCTGGCGGAGGGATGGCCGATCCTGGAGGTCTTCGCCATCTGGTCACTCGCCCTCGCCGTCTACCCGGTGGCGGTTGCCCGGGAAGCGCAGACCGTGAGCTCCGATCGCGGCTGAGAGCCGGCCCACCCGACCGGCTCGTCGCCCCGTCGGCCGATCGGCTGGCCGACGGGGAACCATCCGAACGAGTCAGCCGGTCACGGCGTAGTCGGGGACCGGGACGCCGGGGGCAGGGACGTCGGCGGCCACAGCGAGGCGTTGCGGCCGGCGGAAGAGGACGAGCGAGGCCAACACCGCCGGTACCGCCACCAGGACGGCGACCATGGCCCACGTGAAGGCGTCGGGCGCCACCACCGGCTGGCCCCGCTGGGCCTGGACGAAGGCCGTGACGAACGCCCCGCCGTAGGCCACCGTGGCCAGTCCGACCACGAGGCGCTGCTGCCGGTCCCCCATCGGGCGGCCCGCCCGCCGCGACGCGGCGGCGACGGCCAACACGCCGAGCGCGACCGCAGGAAGGACCTGGAGGGCGTGGAGCCCGATGAAGTGGGCCACCCGGAGATCGCCGAACTCCGTCGACCAGCCCAGGAGCGGCACGCCAGGACCGCCGTCGGGACCGCCGACGGCATGGCCGCCGACCGTGCCCGACCCGGACTCGATCTGCCCCTCCTTGGGGCCGGTCATCGAGAAGCCGCTGACCGCCCCGACCAGCATCAGGAAGACCCCCGCCTTCATCGCCATCGACAACGCCGGGGGCCCCAGATCGCGGCGGGCGATCACCAACCCGGCGACCAGCGTGACGACCGCGAACACGCCAACGCCGGCCGCCATGGCCTGGAAGATCGCACCATCGATGGCGGTCGAGGAGTTGAAGTGGGACGCGACCCCTCGGAACGCCTGGAGCGTGATGAGCACGGTCTCGAGGATCATCGACCAGCCGAGGGCGGCCAACATGAGCCGCAGCGTCCGACCCCGGGACGGGACCCGAGAGAAGATCCACAGGAGCGCTGGTGCGAAGGCGAGGAACGACAGGGCGAACTTGATCGGCTTGTTCCAGATCGGTGCCCCATTGACCACCGTGGCATCGACCAAGCCCATGACGAGCGCCACCGGAAGGACGACGGCGTTGACGATGAAGAGGAGGGTGATGGCCGGGCTGACGCGCCAGGCCGCTCCGATGAGCTGCTTCGCGGTCACGCCGCCACCCCCTGCACGACGCCGACGGTGATCTCGTCGCTGCGGTGGAGCCGGCGGTGGCGAAGGGCGAGGAACAACGGGAATGCCCAGGCGATGGCGACCAGGAAGCCGAGCGGGACCAGCAACCAGACCGACCGCATCCCGAGCCGACCGCCCTCGACGACCATGAAGATCGAGGCGACGACGGCGACGATCAGCAGGTCGATCGCCGCCGACGACGCCGCGTCGTTGGCGAACCAGGCCTGCAGGTAGCCGTCGCCGGTCTCGGCGGCGAAGAAGCTGAGGTTGAAGTACCAGGTTCCGATGAGCCCGGCCAGAGAGAACAACAGGTAGACGACGAACACGAGCGACCTCCGAGGATCTGTGGTGAACGGTGTTCACCAACTACGATAGAGAACACCGTTCACCAACACAAGGGGATTGTCGATGACGACGAGCACGAGAGGCCGCCTGAGCGTGCCCGTCCTGGTTGCTGCGGCTCGGAACCTGCTGGTCACCGGCGGGCCGGCGGCGGTCGCCATCCGCGAACTGGCCCGAGAGATCGGGGTGGCACCATCCGCCCTCTACAAGCACGTATCGAACCGGTCCGAACTGATCACCCTCCTCGTCGCCGAGCTGTACGACGAGTTGGCCACCGCCTGCGAGGCCGCCCGAGACGCCCAACCGGTCGAGCATCATCGGGCTCGGATGGCTGCGGCGGCCGAAGCGGTGCGGGCCTGGGCGGCGGCCCATCCCGCCGAGTTCGACCTGCTGTTCGGCTACCCGCTCCCCGAATACCAGGCACCCGACGACGGCCCGACCGCCCGTGCCGGGATGCGATTCGGAGCGGTGTTCCTGGCGATCTTCGGCGCCGCCCAGGAGGCCGACCGGCTCCGCCTGCCTCTCCTCGACGACCTGCCCCCCGCCCTCACCGAACAGGTGATGCGACGAGCCGACGCCCCAGGGGCGGATGCCCTCCGCCCCGAGACGGTGTTCCTCGCCACGATGAGCTACCAGCGCATGCTCGGGCTGGTCATCGTCGAGACCACCGGACAGCTGACCTGGGCACTCACCGACCCGGGTTCGCTCACCCGGATGCAGCTTGCCCAGCTGGCCGACGATCTGTTCACCCCAGGCCCCTGACCTATCCTGCGGCGATGGATCTGCAGCTGGGGGACCGACGGGCACTGGTGACCGGTGGGAGCAAGGGCATCGGCAAGGCCGTGGCCCGGGCCCTGACCCAGGAGGGCGTCGACGTCGCCATCGCCGCCCGGACCCGCTCCGAGCTGGAGACCACCGCCGCCGAGTTGGCCGCCGAGAGCGGCCGCCGGGTGGTCCCGGTCGTGATGGACACCGGTCTCGACGAGTCGGTTGCGGCCGGCGTGGCGGCGGCCACCGAGGCCCTCGGCGGCCTCGACATCCTGGTCAACTCCGCCGCCCAACCGATGGGACAGGCCACCCCGCCCAAGCTGGCCGACATCACCGATGAGCTGTTCTGGGGCGACGTCAACGTGAAGGTGATGGGCTATCTCCGGTGCGCCCGGGAGGTGGCGCCACAGATGTGCGACCGGGGCTGGGGTCGGATCATCAACGTCTCCGGCCTCGGGGCCCGGACGGTCGGCTCGGCCATCGGCTCGGCCCGCAACGTGGCGGTTGCCGCCATGACCAAGAACCTCGCCGACGAGCTGGGCCCACTCGGCGTCAACGTGACCGTCGTCCATCCCGGGCTGACCCGCACCGAGGCGACCCCCGGGGTGGTGGCGGCCCGGGCGGCGGCGGCCGGGGTCGATGAGTCGGTCGTCGAGGCTCAGTTGGCCCGGACGAGCTCGGTCGGCAAGGTCATCGATGCCGACGAGGTGGCGTGGGTCGTGACGTTCCTCGCGTCGCCCCGGTCGATCGCCATCAACGGCGATGCCATCGCCTGTGGCGGTGGCCAGCCGGGCGTGATCCACTACTGAGCACCCGGGGCCGGCCACGGCGCCCCGTGAGGACGGTGTGGGGCGAGGCTCGGTTCGTCAGCCCGGTGTGAGGTAGAGCTGGATGGGCCCCCGGAGGGCCATGTCGCGACGCCAGATGATGCGGTCGCGGTCGATCGTGTAGTCGCCCAGGGCGTCGACGAGGGCCCGGAGTCCGATGCGGAGCTCGGTCCGGGCCAGGGCGTGCCCGAGGCAGTGGTGGGCTCCGTGACCGAAGGTGATCGGTCGGGGATCGGGCCGATCGAGGACGAGCTGGTCGGGCCGATCCCACCGGCCCGGGTCCCGGTTGCCGGCCGGGACCATCACCGCGACGTTGGAACCGGCCGGGATCGTCTGGCCGGCCAGCTCGATGTCGGAGGTGGCGAACCGTTGGCCGAGGCCGATCGGTCCGTCGTAGCGCAGCAGCTCTTCAACCGCGTTCGGCCACAGATCGGGGTTGTCCCGGACCAGGGATCGCTGGTCGGGGAAGTCGGCTAGCGCCACCAGGGCGTTGCCGAGCTGGCTCGACGTGGTGTCCATCCCGGCGAAGAACAGGAGGCCGACGTTGGCCACCAACTCATCCCGGGTGAGCCGGTCGCCCTCATCCTCCGCCTGGACCAGGGCGGTGATCAGATCGTCGGCCGGCTCCGCCCGTCGCAGGTCGGCCAGCTCCAGCACGTAGCTCCGGAACTCGGCGACGGCGTCATCGACGTCACGATGGTCCCACCGTTCGAACGGGTTGAGGAACTGGGTCAGCCGGGGCACGAGGGCCTGGGCCCACGACCACCGCTCCGACGGCATGCCCAACATGGCGCCGATCACGTTGACCGGGAGCCGACGATTGAAGGCGCTGACGATCTCGATCGGACCGCTGGCGGGCAGCTCGGCGATGAGCTCGTCGGCCAGGCCGGCGATCGAGGATTCGAGCTCGACGACACGGCGGACGGTGAACGCCCGATTGACCAGCCGGCGGAGGCGCCCATGATCCGGTGGATCCTGGACCAGCATCCAGTCGAGGAAGAACGAGCGGGTCTCCTCCCGGAGCTGCGAGTACGGACGTACCCCCATCAGGTCGGCGAACTGTTGCCGGGAGCTGGCGCCGGGATGGTTCAGCACCTCCTGGACCTCGTCGTGGCCCATCACGAACCACAACTGGTAGAGGCCCCGGTAGACCACCGGACCCTCGGCCCTCATGGTCTCCAGCATCGGGTACGGGTTCTCGTAGCGTTCGTCTCCGAACGGGTTGCCCCATCGGTCCCGCCCGAACAGGGCATTGGCCAGCTTGGGCCGAGTGAAGATCTGGCGCATCACCGGGATGAGCACCTTGTTGACCGTCGCCGGGCTCGGACTCAGATCCATGTTGTTCCCCCCACGCTCGATGAGTTTGTGAACGAGATCACAAACTCATCTTCCACCCTCGCGCGCCGAACTGGCCCGGTCAAGAGGCAACCGACGGCGGCTCCGGCTCCAGAGGTGCTGGCCACCACGCAGGGGCCAAGTAGACCATGCTCGACGCTGAGGGCGTCGTCGGAATCGTGGAACCCTTCCTCAGGAAGCACAACCCCGCCTGATCCGGGACGTTCGCGCGCTAGGTGACGGGTTCAACGGCATCGGGCCGGGCCAGTGACCGGAGAGTCGCCGTGGCCACCGCCGAGCCGACCGGGTAGGCAAGGAGCCCGAAGCCCGACGCCTGCGTTCCGATCACGAATGCGGCGACATGGGACACGATCAGAGCGATGCCGAAGACGGTGACGTCGCGCACCCGGATGGGCTCTCCGATCACATGGTCAGCTCGTGTTGGCGCTGTCGCAGATGTCGTTGTTCGGCCGGGTTGTCGGTGGCCTGGATGGCGCGCTCGTAGGCGCGGTACGCCTCCGCTGTGCGTCCGCACCGTTGTAGGAGGTCGGCTCGGATGGCGTGCCAGAGGTAGTAGGTGTCGAGCTCGAGAGGTTCGATGTCGGCGAGCGCCGCCGCTGGTCCTTCGATCTCGGCCAGAGCAACGGCGCGGTTGAGTTCGATGACCGGCGTCGGTGCGATGGCCAGGAGCTGGTCGTAGATCGTGAGGATCTGGACCCAGTCGGTGGCGGCGAGCGTGGGGGCATCGGCGTGAACGGCGTTGATGGCGGCGTGGAGTTGGTACACGCCCGGCCGCTTCATCCTGAGACAGCCCCGCAGGAGCTGGCGCGCCTCGTCGAGCATCTCGTGGTTCCAGCGAGTTCGGTCCTGCTCGCCCAATGGCACGAGCGAACCGTCGGTCGCCACGCGCGATGGGCGCCGAGCGCTGATGAACAGCATGAGCGACAGCAACCCGCGTGTCTCGGGCTCGTCGGGCATGAGCTGTGCGATCAGTCGTGCGAGTCGGATCGCCTCGTCGCACAGCTCACCCCGATCGAGCCCATCGCCGCTCGTCGCGACGTATCCCTCGTTGTAGGTCAAGAAGATGACCGCCAGCACCACGCCGAGACGTTGGGGCAGCTGTGCGTCGTCGGGCATCCGGAACGGGATGTTCCCAGCGCGGATCTTGCGTTTCGCCCGCACGATCCGCTGTGTCATCGTCGC
Source organism: Acidimicrobiales bacterium (assembly GCA_965262175.1). Taxonomy (GTDB): domain Bacteria; phylum Actinomycetota; class Acidimicrobiia; order Acidimicrobiales; family SZUA-35; genus CADEDH01. Next base: position 2,861,291 of record CBDHES010000002.1, read on the forward strand.
CTCCGACACCAGGAACGCACGGGCGATGGCGGCGGTCTCGACGCCGGCAACCAGGCGCAGCGTCAGCGCGACCTGTGCGGACTCATCCAGGGCCGGATGGCAACACATGAACACCAGACGCAAGACATCGTCGTCGACCGACTCGCCACCGAGGTCGAAGTCGGGCCACTGACCGGCTCGGCTGGCACCGGCGGCGATGCGCTCCTTGCCGCTGCGTGCTGTGTCGCGTCGGAGCCGGTCGATGGCTCGTCGCCGAGCGACCGCGGTGATCCATGCTCCCGGGTTGCGCGGTACCCCGGTCGATTCCCAGGCCGCTGTCGCCTCGGCGAAGGCCTGTTGGGCGGCGTCCTCGGCGAGATCGAGATCTCGGAACGACCGTGCGAGCACCGCGACCACCCGACTCCACTCTTCGCGGAAGACACGATCGAGCGCCGTCGGATCGTCGGGCGCCGTAGGTGTGATCATTCGGGATGGTCGTCCATGAACGGTCGGACCTCGATCGGACAACGCGTCGCCTGCGACGTCCGCTCCGCCCACATCAACGCTTCGTCGAGATCCGCAGCGTCGATGATGCTGAACCCTCCGATCACCTCCTTACTGTCGATGAAGGGCCCGTCGGTGGTCACCGCCGTCCCGTCCCGTGCGGTGACCACCGTCGCCGTGCTCGGATCGTGCAGTCCCCCACCGAACACCCAGGAGCCCTCGGCTTGCAGCTGACGGCGCACCTCGGTGACGTCGGCCATGATCGCCTCGAGCTCATCGGGCGTCGGCGGTGTTGCGTCCGAGCGATAGCAGACGGACATCAGGTAGCGGGTCATCGTGAGCGTCTCCTTCAATGTTGGGGTACGACCGAGCGTCGAACGTCACCACCACGTCGAACGACGACGCGCCGAACCGACACCGACGCCAAGATCCCTCGACGGCCCGACAGTAGGTGGCACCACTGAGTGCAGGGCGGCCGGCGGTTGCCGCCCGTGAACATTCTCGATCGGCGTGCCGAGCCCTGGAGGCCAGACTTGCCGCCGACCGGAGGAGCGCGTGATTGCCCTTGGTATCAGGAGGGCGACGCAGCAAGGGGCCGATGTCGACTACGGCGGACATCTCAGCCCGTGCTCCACAGGATGGCCGGTGGTCCAATCGTGCCGCTCGCTGGTTGGCCACGTGAGCTGGTCGCCTGCAACTCGGCCCGTAGTGGTCTGTCCTGCTCGATCGCGTCGACGAGTAGGTCCGGAGGGATGTCGGCGAGCATGATCTTGGCGCGTGCAAACATCACGAAGGGCTCCGTCCCATCCGGCACACCCCATGACAGATAGACGAATCTGTCGCCGCGCCGTCCGTGAACGTGATCACCGACGAAGTCGATACCGGCGCCGCTGGTTCGGACCTCGATCTCGGTGACGAACTCCGCCGATCGTGTGGCAGGGGCCGGATCTTCCACTCCACGCTTGGACTGCAAGCCGAACACGACGCCGTGGCTGGCGTCAACGGGTGGGTCGATCACGGCGATCGTCACGGCGATGAACGTACCGGTCGGGGACGTCATCGGAGCTCGCCCGGTCCGAACACTCCGGCCCTCGCGAGGACGGCCAGGACCTCGTTGTGACCGGCGTCGTTCGCAAGCTGCCACGGGGTGCGTCCGGATCGACCGACCGGTCGCTCAAGGTCGAGCCCGAGGTCGACGAGAAAGCGCATCCGCTTCGGCAGACCACGATGTGCTGCGACCTCGAGCTCGTCGTAGAGGAGCTCCTCGGGCGGGGTGAGGCGCGTGCCGAATCGTTCGTACCACGGCCCGTTCGTGGTGGTTCCCAGCCCGAACTCGACGAGGAGGGCGAGATGGGCTGGGTCATCGACCGCGGTCCCGGCGAGACCATTGTTGTAGAGGGCTTGGCCATCGTTGGGGTCGGCTCCCGCTTCGAGCAACGCACGCGCCAGCTCGGACGCAGCAGGGTGCGGTGGTTGATCGGCCTCGCCGCGGCCGAACGCACCGGTGAGCGCAGTGAACGGAGGGACGAGCCCTCGCCAAAGGAACCCGGCGTTGGGGTCTGCGCCGGCTTCGAGAAGCAGCCGAGCAGTCCTGACCGTCGAGTGCTCAGCGCCGCCGAGGTCGAGCCGGGAGAAGCAGCAGTAGAGCAGTGGCGGCCACCCGTTGGGACCGCACGGGGCGTTGACGATCGACGGTTCATGGGCGATCCGTTCGGTCATCTGCAGGTGATCACCGGTCACGGCGGTCGCAGCGATCGACGCGGCGGCGAGATCAGGGGCCTGTCGGTGCAGTGCCCGTGCCCGGTCGATTCGTTCGCCAGCGTCGTGGTCGCCGTTGTAGGACACGCATGCCAAGGCCACGAACCGGTCGGGTCGGTTGTCTGCCTTGTCGACGTCGGCCGGGTCCGGGCGGGTGTGGGCGTCGAGGAGTCCGAGCTGATCACGAAGCCGCTTCCAGCTCGGCTGCCCGTAGAGGCGTGCGACGGTCATCTGGGCATCGGCGAGCTTGAAGCCGACCGGCGGCGATGACGAAGTCGCCTCAGCGAACCTGGGATGGAACTCGCGGATCAGATCGAGTGCGCCCTCGTCGCCGGCGAGCACGAGTCTGCGGACAAGCTTGGCTTGGCTCCGGAGATGCTCCAGCGATGCGTTCTCGGGCAAGGGAATGGCTGGCACGATGGCCCCCTTCGTCGTGCCCGTGTCCGCAACATCGGGCCCGAAAGAGGATCAGCCGGACACCAACAACCCTGAACCAGGTGGGCTTCGCCCTTCCCGCGGACCGGCAGCACCCTGGTGTGCTTAGGCCAGGCTAATGCCACGCACTCGCTCCGGACGACACCGCCTGCCACATCTCGATGATGGCGGCCACTGAAGTAGTGCCGATACCGGAATGCCGGTTGCGATTCGTCTGACGTTGTCGCGCAAGGCCGGACGGGCGGGCGCCGACTCGCGACGCTTCTTGGTCCAACACTACGGCTACCTCACCGCGCGCCTCGACCCCGAGGACGACGAGCGACGGCAGGCTACGGCGGCGCCTGCCTGGTTTGATCAGCGGCTGACCCCGGCAAGTCGAACGGATATGAGGACCGGGGCGAGTGCTGCGATGGCGAAGGCAGCAGCACCGTGGAGAATGGACGATGATGCCCACCCGACTGCCAACCCGATCGACGTGCCGACTCCAGCGAGAAGCAGCAGATGACGCGGCTGCCTCGCAATAGCCAGGAACGGCGCCAATCCTCCGCCTCCCACGTGCTCCACCGACTGTTCGCTGTCCTCTGAGTGAACTCCGCGCACACGGCAGAGAGTAGTCATCTGGATCGCCCGGTCCGTGTCGGCCGGAGCCCTCGGCCTGACCATGGAGGGCGCCGTCGACTTGGATGCGTGGGGCCCCACTATCCCCGGATCAAGAACTGAAGCCAGTGTTGGGCTGAACCGCGCCGCCACCCGTGGAACCCGAGTCGAGCCTTCCACTCGTACAGCCGGCGACGCTGCCGGAGACTGGTCACGGCACGATGATCCCACGTGCTGCAGCCGGGATGCTTCAGCACTCCGCACGTGCCGTGACTCTCAGTGACCCAGGTGTCCGTCGGCCGGTGATACACAGCTCCCATGAAGTGCCGTTGTGGCTGCCAATCCGAGGAGGGTCATTCAATGCGAGAACCAACGGGCTGGCCGTGTGCGAGACTCGTCGCCAATGACAAGGCAGTTCAGACTCGGAGGCTCGGAGACCTCCTCTCGACGCGTCACCTTCAGCGATGTTGACCGGCCGCATGGGGATGAGCTGACGTTCTTTGCCACGCGTCTCATGGATGAGTGTCTCAATGCGTCGTGTTCGATTGAGTCGCTTGCCGGCGATAGCGGGTTCGACCTCCACTCGGAGCAGTCCTTGCCGAGCGGCGGATCAACGTTGGAGCCCCTGCGGCTGAGCGAACTCTTCGTCAACGTCGGCTCTGGGCCTCTCTGGTCTGGCCCGAGCCCCACGGTGAGTGGCGTCGACCGTCGAGTCCCCGGTGATGTCGCGCACGCGAGGAGTGCCGCTATGCATGGTCGCTGGGGTCCGGGGCGGCGTAGACGTGCTCACGCATCTCGGTGCCGTCGGGCAGACGTACTTCGACCGTCCCCAGGCGAAGCCAGCCTGTGCGTTCGTAGAGTCCGATCGCCGGCGCGAATCGGTCGACAACATCCAAGATCGGCACAAGGCCACGACGTCGAGCATCGTGATCGAGCGGTCTGAGCGATCGGAAACGAGACCACCGAGAGGACCGGACGGCCGACGGGTGTCGACGACCACCAGCAGTGGCACGTGCTGCCGACCAGCCGGGATGTCGAGCGCGATGTACGTGCCAGACTGCGTTCGCGCGTCCAGTGGCAGACTTGCTTGATGCTCCTCGGCTGTCGAGGATCCTCGACAGCCGGCCCTCGCTAGTCTTGTCAACGTGTCCGGATTTGGCTCGCACGGTGGTGACGGCCACTACGTGGTGACCAACGCAAGCGAAGTCGAGCGTCTCCTGGAGCGCGACGTGGCTGAGCGGGATCGCGAACTGTGGCGGCACGAGCTCGACAACGCGGCGCCCTACGAGCGCATACCTTCGCTCCGTGCTCGCATCAAGCTGGCGATGTTGTACCTGGCTGATGGCGACTTTACGAGACTCCAGGAGGCACGAGCACTCGCCGACAGCGACTGGCGTGACCTGCTAGTGGCCGCAGAGTACTCCAGTACGCCGGCGAGCGGCACCACCGAGTCTCGCGTCGACAGAACAGCGCGCCAAGAAAGAGACCGTAGGGCGATCGAAAGTTGGCGGAACCGACCCGAGCCCCCGGCTGGCACGGAGTAACCGGCGATGTCGAGCAGGTCAGGCGATCGGAAATCTCCGAGGCCAACGCCATCTGTGGTCGTCGCCACTCAGGGTCGTTGTGTCGCCTGCTGACCGGTGATGTCGAACACGGGGTAAGTGCCGTTGTGCGTGCACTGGCACTTTGGCTTGCGAGTGCTACAACGGTCCTCGTGAGACGCTGGTTCAAGCTAGTGGCGACTGCTGTGGCGATCCTCGCAGCGGGACTGACTGCGTGCTCGCAGTCAGCGGAATCAGATGACGAACTGTCTTTTTCGACCTTCGACTGCTCGGGCTCAATCGATGCAGTGGAGGCACCTCCCGACGACTGGTCCGTGGTGCTCGATGTCATCGCCTTCCCCGACGACTCGCCGCTCCAGCGTGGCCGCTTCGATGACGAGATCGAGCGCCATTTCTCAAAGTTCGGGTTGGTCATTCGATCTGGTTCACCACAACAGCTCCGCATCGGCGACACGTCTTATCCGAACGCTGTGATGGGGTGGGGCGTTGGAGCATCAGATCCTGTGGGTGCACTCGACATAGAGGGGTGCACTAGCAACCGGCCCGGGGACTGGGTTGTCTATGCCGGAGGCGTTTGGACAGTGGACCCGGCCTGCGTCGAGATCGAGGTCTCGACTAGCAACGAGACCGTGTCTATCGAACTACCCATTGGTATGGCCTGCGATTGACGTTGGTGCACCATCACCGGCGTTGAGCAGCGCCTCAGGTGATCGGAAGCGAGGCCACCGAGAGCGACCATAGGAGCCGGAGGCTCCAATCGCCGCCCAGAGTGAGGCTGCTCGCCGACGGTTCGGTGATGTCGAGCACGGGGTAAGTGCCGGTTTGTTGTGCTTGCTCCTCGCCGAGGGTGAGCATTATCGGGTGCCCGGAGGTCGCCGCGCTACCGTGGCGTGCGTGGAAAGGCCCACCGAGGACATCGACGGCTGCCAAGTTGCTCACGCACGCCTCACCGCCGCCATCAACGACTTGCCGGACGCGGTCGTCAGGCAACCCTCGCTCCTACCCGACTGGACCGTCGGACACGTGCTCACCCACCTTGCCCGAAACGCTGAGGCGATGGTCCGCCGGATCGAGGCGGCCACCCGAGGCGAGCTGATTGATCAATACCCGGGCGGTGCAAGGGGACGCGCTGCACAGATCGAGGCCGGGGCCGACCGGCCCGCGCATGAGCTGATCACGGATGTTCGCAACTGGGCTCAGCGGTTGGATGCCGTGTTCGGTTCACTGCCTGATGATCTCTGGAATCACCAGGTCCGTTCGTTGCAAGGCAGTGAGCATCCGATTGCACAGTTGCCCTTCCATCGGTGGTGGGAGGTCGAGGTACACCTTGCGGATCTCGGAATCGGCCTCACACCGGATGACTGGACGCAGCAACTCGTCGACCAGGCCCTTCCCTGGCTGATCGCTGGATTGCGCACTCGCGCCGATGACCGGTCGCTCATGGCTTGGATGTTGGGCCGCAGCCTGCCGCCGAACCTCGACCCGTGGCGCTGACGGAATCAGGGGTGTCACTGCCCCTCGGTTCGGAACGCAGCGAAAGTCCCACTCTGCCCGATGTGGGACGGCCGTGGGTCGTCGGCACTGGCGTATGTGTAGACGGTCGGGTTGCTGCCGGCGCGGGCCGCGGTGCCGCCGAACGCGCGGCCATAACCGCGTGAGGCATTGCCACCCAACGTGCCGGCCGGGCGCACGCATATCGCTCACGTCGTCAACGCCATCCACCCGCTCGGTACGGCACATCGGATCGGGGAGCGGGGACGCCCTGCGCATGACTGCGACCCGCTCGGTAACGCCGCTCGCAACCGACGATCTGGCGCCCTGGTACCGGCGCTGTCGTGCAGGTCGAGCGATCGGAAATCTCGGAGCCTGTCGCTATCAGTGGCCCTGGCTACTCAGGGTCGTTGTGACCGCTGCTGACCAGTGATGTCGCGCACGCGAGGAGTGCCGTACTCGCGTGCCTCTGAAAACGGCCGCGTTGGCCGAGGTGCTGACCTCTACCATCGGCGTGGCGAGGAGGAGCAGCGTGCCCGCAGAGACAGCAACCCTATTCAGGCCGACTGGCGAGGTCGAACTAAGACTAGTTGCCGATAGCGGGTTTCAGGAGTGGCCTCCTCGCCTGCCCGATCAGCCGATCTTCTACCCGGTGACCAACGAGGAGTACGCCGTCCAGATCGCTCGCGATTGGAACGCCACCGACGATCAGACTGGGTTCGTAACTTCGTTCGAGATCGATTCGGAGTACCTGAGCCGGTTCGACCGCCAGGTGGTCGGTGACGCTTCGGTACACACCGAGTACTGGATTCCGGCCGAGCAGCTGGCCGACTTCAACGCTCACATGGTGGGAGTGATCAAAGTGGTTCGGGCGTTCCGTGGCAGTCCTCCGACAGAGGTCCCGGTTGATAGTGAGGTGGCGCGGGTCGTCAGCTAGCTCTGACGTTTCCCAGCGCTCGCGTCGTGCCGGACTGTTGCACCTCGTTAGTCGGCGACGATGGCGAGCAGGTCCGCACCAGATCCGATCACGGCTACGTCGTGGCGAAGCTCAATCGGTAGGTCAGCAACCATCGCTGACCCCCTGAGACCAAGGCCGATTCCGATTCCGAGTGGTCCTCCGATCTCGACTAGCGGAACTTCAGTGACGGGTATTGATCGAGAAAGTCATCGAGTTCTGTTGCTGCGCCCGGGTTGGCACAGAGCAGGAGCAGTCTCAGGTCGACACCTTCTGGTTCGGCAGAAGCGGTGACGCAAGCGAGGTCGTGCAACAGCTCGACACCGAATCTCAGAACCGATCGGTTCGTGCTGTCTGCGTAGGGCCAGAACATTGCGGCTTTCGCGGGGGCGAACGCTATCAGCCCGCCGAAGCAGGAGTCGATGAGCGCGTCGATGACCCGAGTCGGTTCTCGGGGGGCAGGTGGATCCATGGGAAGCTGCCGCATCGATGCGAGGAACGTCTCCTGGCTGGTGACTGGGCGGCCGTCGAGCTGTCCAACGACGTATGAGAGTCGATGTTCCCTGCGAAACTTGGGCTCTTGATCTACTGGGATGCAGTAGAGGAACTGTGTATCGCCGTTCATTGCGCTCCTGGTCAGCTAGCGAGCACCGCTCACACCCGCAAGGGTATGGCTTGGTCAGTTGAGTCGACTGCGATTCCGGAACTGAGAGCATCGTCGGACCGGCACGTGTCGAGGGACCGGCGACAAGACCACTGCCGGAGGCTTCGGGGGAGTGACCGCCGGGATTGTGCAGTGCGGACAAAGTGCCGTCCTCGGGCGGTTCAGGGGCTTGACGGCCGAGACGTTCCGCCTCACGCTTCCGGGATGACGACAGTTGCGGAGATCGCTCAGGAGTGGCACTCGATCCAGTTCGGTCATAAGCCATGGCCGGATGAGGCCGCTCTTCGGCTAGCGCCTACCTACTACTTCGTCGGTCCGCCGATGTCGTTCTATGACCGAGCTGGGTACATCGAGGCGATGCGGGAGGCGGGACCTTCCTGGGGCAGCGGAAAGGGACCACTTGAGGTCATCTCCCAGTTCGGCTCAGGAGAGTGGTTCACCTCAGCCATCAGCTTCCACCCAGCCACGTCGACCGAGCGGATCACCGCCGTGCTGACTAGTCGGGTCATCGAGGGCCTCGTGGCTGAAGAGTACTTCGCGTACGATCCACGGATTGCCTACGCCGAAGCGCCAGACATGCCCGGTCGCCTTGCGAAGATGCTCGGCTCGGTAGAAGGGGCCACTTACGGGCTCCCGTAACCGGCGTTGAGCAGCGCTCCAGGCAATCGGAAACGAGGCCACCGAGAGCGACCATAGGAGTCGGAGGCTCCAATCGCCGCCCAGAGTGAGGCTGCTCGCCGACGGTTCGGTGATGTCGAGCACGGGGTAAGTGCCGTCCTCGGGCGGGTGCTTGCCGGAGCCTCATACTTCGAACACCGACCAGCAGATCTCGTTGCGAAGGCGTTGGTCGTCGAGCACCACGTCCCGTATCGGGTCCGGCAGTTGTTGGCGCTGCCATCGACACTCGTCGCGAGCTGCGTCGGCGGACTGGTCCGGGGGAGCGGCTGCTTGTACTGCTTTGATCGCGTAGGCGGCTGCGCCGAGTTCGTGGGCGGCTACGTGGGCGACCGCCGCTGCCTGGCCAGCTGCGTAGGCGGCATGACGGGCGGCTCCGGTCAGTGGCCGCGCCGCTCCCATCGCGTGCCCGCCCGCGGCGCGGGTTTCCATCATCTTCGTCTCGCCGCGGGTCCACGCACGGATCACATCGATCGCCAGGCGGGGTCGTTCGTCCGTCGGCTGCTCGGTCTCGAAGAAGTGGAGAACATGCTCGGCGCAGCTCGCGGCCCAGAGGGCGAGTAGATGATGATCGCCGTCGGTCAGTGTGCCGCCTCGCCGAATGGTGACGAGACGGGGGTCCCGCTCCTTGGGAAGGATCACGGCTGGAAGAGCCCCGACTGCACCCTCCCCAGCGTAGGGCCCGGCCTTCGCGATCAGTGGTTGAGGCAACTACCTGGTGGGCGGCCGAGGCTGCGGCTGGGAGCGCATGGTGTGGCGGTGCTGCGGTCCGGGGCCCGTGCCAATCGTTGTCAGTGGGGTGCGGTAGTGTTCGAGCCATGGATCCGACAGAGACTGTGCCTGCCGTCGAGCCCGATCGAGTGGCCGCGCTGGCCGGTGATGCGGTCGCCGCTCGGCCCCTTTCGCCAACCGCTGAGTCGTCGCTTGCGAGAGCAGTCGAACGTTTGCCGGAGGCGATGGCCAAGTCAGACGACGAGGCCCGAGCCGCCAGCAGGTGAGGCGATCGGTCCGGGTTCCGGATCACGCATGGGCCAGCATCGGCGACCAGCTCCCGGTTGACCGAGCGGAGGTCTTTCGGGCCCATGATCTGCCCGAAGCGATCGAGGCGCTGTCGCTGATCGACTGGTGGAGTCTGCCCGAGATCGATCAGTCGCCAGGCATCCGACGGTTCACGGTCGAGGCCGCCCGCACGGTCGCCGGCTACCACTTCCTTGTTGGCCTCGACGCTTGGTCAGACGATCCAGGGGCAGTGGTGGTTCACGTCATCGACATCTGGCCCGACCGTTGGCCTGACAGGGATTGACACACCCGTAACCGGCGCTGTCGTGCAGGTCGAGCGATCGGAAATCTCGGAGCCTGTCGCTATCAGTGGCTCTGGCTACTCAGGGTCGTTGTCACCGCTGCTGACCGGTGATGCCGAGCACGGCATAGGTGCCGGGCTGGTGTGGCCATTGAGGATACGAACGGGGGTCTCGTAGGTAGGGCCTACACCCGGAGGCTACGCTTCGTCGTCGACCCATCTGGGTGGATCCGGGTAGGTGCCGGTTGGCCAGACATCGAACCCGACCACGACGACCACGCCTGGACCAACGAGGTTGGCCCACAACTGGATCAGATCGGCCGAGGCGGGTGTCTCGGCGGCGAACCGTTCTGGCGCTGCCAACGGCATCGATAGGCCATCGAACGTCACCCGCACAACCTCGAGTAGCTGATCGAGGTCGACCAAGGCGAGGTTGGGATCGGGCGGCTGGTGCTGGCGGGGCATTGGAGCGAGCCACTGGCGTAGCGAGGCCAGCGGTTCCGGGTCCCACTGGATGTCGATCATCGACGTGAGCGGTCAGACAACCGACCGACGAGCGGCCCGGACACCTTCGACGAACGCTCGAACTTCAGCCTCGGAGTGGGTCGGCAACGGATCGCCGTTCGCCTGTGATGTGATGTGAGCGTCACTCAACTCCTGCGCTCGCTGAGTCGAGGCGTCGAGCGCCGCCCGATGCAGTGGCGACACGTCGTCACCGACCCTCACACCGGCGTCATGTCCACGATCCGGAGTTGCCATAGCAGCATCCTAGTCGGCCTCGAACCATGGCTAGGGTGCGCTCGGGTGCCGGCGATGTCGAGCAGGTCAGGCGATCGGAAATCTCGGAGGCCAACGCCATCTGTGGTCGTCGCCACTCAGGGTCGTTGTGTCGCCTGCTGACCGGAGATGTCGAACACGGGGTAAGTGCCGATTACGCGCTGTTCAGGAGGAGGGCCGATGCCTCGGCAGCCAAAGCGTCACCGATCTTTGCCAGTCGAGAGCCCAACGTCTTGGCTCTGACACCTCGGGGAAGCCGCGAAATCCCGGCTCCCTTGGGCATGGCGATGACATCAGTGAGATCGAGTGATTGGCCATCCACAGTGTGCACCGTGATGTCGATGCTGCCTTCGAGCCAGTCGGTGACGAGCTCTAGGCGGGTGGACTCGTTCGTCAAGGTCAGGGTGGCGCCCCGTTGGGCCGCTGCCGCGTCGACGATCTTGAACCCCAGCGGCGCGAGCGCCTGAAGCATCCCTCGCTCTACCGAGCGGCGCAGCTTGTCACCTCCGGACGTCGCCATCGACTAGCCAGGCTACGACTCGACGACGGCCCAGTCGCCACCCTTGGTGGTTTTGGGGGAACGACTCGGGATTTGCGAGCGCAGCATCGGTGCCGCTATAGCGTGGTCGCTGAGGGGGTCTGACACGGTGGGCTGGCGTAGACAGTGCTTCGACCTGGGATCTCGGCACTGCCGTCGGGCAGACGCACTTGCAGGAACTCGTCCCCAGGCGAGGCGCGGTCAGTGGGAGCCTGTGCGGTTCGTAGAGTCGTCGATCGCCGGATCTCGCGATCCATCCGGTTCGACAACATCCAAGATCGGCACGAAGGACACACATGACGTCGAGTTTCGGTCGGTGGCACTTTGATCGAGGAGCTGTCGTCCAATCGAGGGTGGTGCCTGCGATGCGAGTGGCCTCAACGGATCGACTAGTGAGCCGAGCTGACGACGCCTCAAGGTCATCGTGCCGGTTTTGTCCCAGCTCAGACGAGCGGCAAGGTCGATCGACCTCGGCCGATGAGCAGCGGTGTGCAGCGCGACGTGGCTTATCCCAGACTCGCACTCCGTCAGAGCAGTGGCGTTCACCGATGGGCGGTCAGCGCTCTCTGCAGGAAGCGCGACGACCAGCCCACCTCGGAGGTCGATCGTCGGTAGCATGTACGGCGGGTCGAGAGTTCCGTCCCGACGGTGGATACGACTTTGCATGACGATGATCCACCGAACTCCGGGAGGTCACCAGACAGGCGCTGGCCTGACGATCGATCCGACACGACACTAAGTCCCGGCTGTCCATCGGTCGCCCATTCGCCATGCCCTCATTTGCGTGCCCTCGGGTTCCGGCGTTGAGCAGCGCTCCAGGCAATCGGAAACGAGGCCACCGAGAGCAGCCATTGGAGCCGGAGGCTCACGGCCCCCCAGAGTGAGGTTGCTCGCCGACGGTCCGGTGATGCCGGGCGCCCGAGGAGTGCCGGACTGCGTGGCCCGTCACCCCGCACGTGGCAGGTACCGGGGCGTGGTGTGACCTTGGGCGTCACACGGCCAGCCTACGATATGGCCATGGAAGACGAGGATCTCAAAGACGACGCACCGGCGGCTAGATCCGAGATCCGAGTCATCACGTCTGATGACGAATTGACACCGGCAGCGCTTGCTGCCCTGCATCGGCGTAGCGATGAGGAACTGCAGCGGCTCGCAGCCCGGGCGAATCGTCGAGGGTGAACCGCCCTGGGTCTGATGGAGGCTCAGGGGTTTGGGTTACTTCGAGGGGCGGTCGAGCTCCGCCGCGAAAAAAGCCGACGCGGACCGCAAGATCTCGTTCGCCCGTCGAAGCTCGGCGTTCTCCTGGCGGAGTCGCTTCAACTCCTCGGCTTCCTCGCCGGTAGTGCCCGGCCGCTCACCATGGTCGATCTCGTGCTGACGGACCCAGGCCCGTAGAGACTCGACACCAACATCGAGTTGGTCGGCGACACGCTTCACCGTGCCGTGCTTTTCGCCGGTCTCAGCCCGGAGCTGCAACACCAGCCGCACCGCCCGTTCCTTCAACTCCGGCGAGTACCGCCGCTGCGTCCGCTTCGACGTCACATGTCCATTCATAGCTCTCATCCTCAATCACAGGTAGAGAACCTCCACGGACCCCAGGGCGGTTCAAACAGATGTTCTTGGCCAGCATCGGGTTGTCGTGCTGCTCGACCTTGGTCACGACGCCGTCCTCGGTTGTCGTGCGTAGCTGACAACCGACGTCACAGATCGTGCACACGCTGTACCCGGTACGGGTCTTGGTCTTGTCGGCCGAGCGGGCCGGATCGGTCATGGTCATGGTCGTTCCCCCTCAGTGCCCGAGCCGGGCATCGTGAGCTTTGGCTGTGGTCATCAGATGGTCGAGGACGGGCGTTTCGTGGGCGAGCGGCTGGCCGTTGCTGATGGCTCGGCCCCAGGCCAGTCCGAGCAATGTCTCCCTGGCCGCCAGGTAGAAGGCTCGTGCCTCGTCATTGGGCAGGAGCTCATGCCAGCGATCGGGGCCGAACAGCTTGGCGAAGGAGGCGACGACGGGGTCGAGCATCCGACCGAGATCCGGATCGTTCGCACCGGCCAGCCACGCCTCGAGCACGACCTTGAATCCCGGCTCCCGGTTGATCGCCCACATCCGATCGATCATCTCGACGATCGAGGTCGGCTCCCCGTCCGACTCGACCGTGGCGACGATGCGGTCGTAGCGGTCCGCGAGCACCGCGGCGAACAACTCGGGGAGACCGTCGAAGTGGTGGACGAACGCACCACGCGTCAACCCCGCCCGAGCGCACACCGCCACCGACGTGACCTGAGCCCACCCCCGCTCGACCAACAACTCACCAGCCGCATCGATCAACGTCTGGCGCGTCGCAGCCCGGCGCTCAGCCTGAGTTCGTCGCTGCATCACCCGAACCCTAGTACACCTACATACATCGATGCATATATGTGGCTCGTGAGATCGCCGTTGCCCGCCCGGCGCGTCCACGATCCCGCACCGATCCTCGTCGGATTCCGGCAGGTCACCTGAACCTGGAGTTCGCCGTCGAGGTGTGCGAGCTTGTGTGTTCCGAGCCTGCCCGAGCCGAGGACCGCAGCGAGGGCACGGAGGCGGCGAGCAGAGGAGCAGCGTCGATGGAACGACCGGCCCGCGACTACGACGACATCCCTGGCACCTACGTCTTCGACGGGGTCCACAGCCGCAGGGGGTACGCCCTCAACATGTTCTGCATGTCGCTGAACGACGAGGCCAACCGGGAAGCGTTCCGGGCCGACCCCGCCGGCTACCTCGACCGCCACGACCTGACCGCCGACCAGCGACGGGCGGTGGAGGAGCGCGACTGGCTCGGGCTGCTGCAGCTCGGCGGCAACATCTACTACACGTTCAAGCTGGCGATCTTCGACGGGCTGAGCATGCAGCAGGTGGGGGCCTCGATGTCGGGCGTCACCCCCGAGCAGTTCTCTCAGATGATGGTCGACGGCGGCCGAAGCCCCGACGGGAACCGACGCCGAAGCGAGTGGGAGGGCAACTGATGGCCGCACGACTCATCGGCGGGATCGGCACCAGCCACGTCCCAGCGGTCGGCGCCGCGATCGACCATCACAAGGAGGCCGAGCCCTACTGGGCGCCGTACTTCGACAAGATCGAGCCGGCCCGCGAGTGGATGGCCCGGGCCGATCCCGACGTCTGCATCGTGGTGTTCAACGACCACGCCTCGGCCTTCTCGCTCCAGCTCATCCCCACCTTCGCCCTCGGGGTGGCAGCGAGCTTCCCGCCGGCCGACGAGGGCTACGGTCCCCGCGGGGTGCCGACCGCCCAGGGCCACCCCGAGCTGGCCTGGCATCTGGCCGAGTCGTTGATCCTCGACGAGTTCGACATCACGATCGCCAACGAGATGCCGATCGACCACGGCTGCACCGTGCCCCTCTCGGTGGCCTACGGCCGGCCGGAGTCCTGGCCGTGCCGGGTCATCCCGGTGTGCGTCAACGTCATCCAGTACCCCGCGCCGACCGGGCGGCGGTGCTACCGCCTCGGGCAGGCCCTGCGCCGGGCGCTCGACGCCTGGCCGGGCGACGAGCGGGTCGTGATCTTCGGTACCGGCGGCATGTCCCACCAGCTCCAGGGCGAGCGGGCCGGCCTGGTCAACCTGCCCTTCGACCAGGCGTTCATGGACCGGATGGTCGCCGATCCGGTCGGGCAGGCCGAGGTCGGCCACACCGAGTACCTCCGGGAAGCCGGCTCCGAGGGCATCGAGCTGGTGATGTGGCTGGTGATGCGGGGGGCGCTCGACGCCGAGGTCGACGAGGTCTATCGGATGAACCACGTCCCGACGTCCAACACCAGCAACGGGTTGATCATCCTGGAGAACGCTGGTCAGTAGATGATGAACTCGATCAGGTTGCCGTCGGGGTCCCGGACGTAGCGGCTCGTGCCCCGGGCCGTGCCGGCCGCCGCTCCGCCGACCCGTTCGACCGGCCCTTCGATGACGGTCACCCCGGCCCGATCGAGCATGGCATCGAGGGCGGGCTCGTCGCCGTCCCACACGAGGCACACGTCGCCGCAGCCGGGGACGGCGGTCGGGCCCCGCAGGTCGAACCGGCCCGACTGCCACAGCTTCGGGGCGTGGAGGTTCAGCTTCATATCGCCCTGGCAGACGGCGTGGAGGCCGAGGTCGGCGAACTCGTCGTCGACGGTGAAGCCGATCGAGGCGTAGAACGCCAGCATCGCCTCGAGGTCGGCGACCGGGATGGCGACGTGATCGAGCCGGCGGACGGTCACAGCGCCGGGGGGACGACGTTGGCCACGCCGTCGAGGGCCGACCCCATCAGGTCTTCGAAGTTGGCTCGGAAGAACCGGTCCTGAACGTCGGGCGAGAGGTGCTCGACCTCTCGATCGAACCGCCGAAGGGGGTTCCGACCGCCCTCGACGTGGGGGAAGTCGGAGGAGAAGAGGCAGATGTCGGGGCTCGAGTTCTCGATGATCCACCCGGTCGGCTCGGTCGGGTACGGGGTCACCCGGACCTGTCGCTCGATGTAGGCCGACGGCCGGAGCGACAGGTTCTGGAGCCGCTGCTCATGGCGCCCGAACGCGTCCATGGCCGCTTCCAACTGTCGGAGGAAGGACGGGAGCCAGACCGCCCCGAGCTCGATCACCCCCACCTTCAGCGCCGGGAACCGCTCGAACACACCGTCGAAGACGAACATCGACAACACCTGGAGCGGGGCGGCGCTGATCGCCATGTACGACACCGACCGGAAGTTCTCGCCGCCACCGTGGAAGTCCGGTTCGGGGGGCAGGCCGTTGTTGCGGTGCTGGGGTGGCATCACCAGCTCCGGGGTGGCGACGTGCAACACGACGGGGATCCCGGCCTCGGCGGCCTGGGCCCACACCGCGTCGAACGCCACGTGGCTCGGGGCGTGCTCCTTCGGGATCCGGTTCGGGATGAGGAGCGCCGCGGCACCGGCGGCGATGGCCTCGGCGGCACACGGCCCCGCTCGGTCGAGATCCTGCAGCGGCACGTAGGCCACCGGCAACAGGCGGGGATCGTGGGCGCAGAAGGCGATCTGAGCTCGGTTGACCGCCGAGGCGGTGGCATAGGTCAGCTCCGGCGCTGCGTCGTGCTCCATCGCCTCGAGGACGACGTTTGGCATCGTCGGGAACACCAGCTGACTGGCGAACCCCAGGTGGTCGAGCGCCTCGCTCCGGTCGGCCGGGTCCCACGCCCCGTGGGCCCGGTAGTTCTTGCGGAGCATGATCTCGGACCCGGCATCGGCCCGGAAGGCCGGGTCGGCCTGGAGTTGGCGGGAGCGGTCGACCTCGCCGAAGACCTTGTCGTCGTCATCGATCGAGAAGTTCGCCCGCACGTGGCCGATGACCTCGGCCGAGGCGAAGTCGTCGAGCCACTCCGGCGGCTCCATGGTGTGCGAGTCGGCATCGTGGATGATTCGGTCCTCGACATAGGGCATGGGCCCGACGCTACCTACCGGGCCCGACCCCGAACCAACGGGGGCACGTCGTGCCAGGCGAGGCAGCGATCCCGGGGCGAGGGGACCGAGACCGGAGCCCGGGGCCGCGGTGACCTGGACACCGGTCGGAGCCGGTGCCAGCCTGACGACGGCCGGGTGGTACCGGCACCGGCCCACCCACCAGGAGGATGAGATGGCCCAGCAGGTTCTGATCGAACGGGTTCCCGACGGGCCCCTCACCGAAGACCACTTCGCCATCGAGTCGACCACGACCCCGACGCCGGGACCGGGCCAGGTCGCCGTCGAGGTGGCGGCCATCACGATCGGAGCCGGTCAACGGGCCGGGCTCCAGGGCAGCGCCAGCTACGCCGGTGCCCCGACGGCCGGGATCGTCATGGGCGGCACCGGCGTCGGGACCGTCACCGCCTCCGAGGACGAGCGCTTCTCGCCCGGCCAGATGGTCGTCGGCCCGACCGGCTGGACCACCGACGCCGTCATCGACGGCGACCAGCTCCGCCCGGTCGACGACGGGATCGACCCGGCCCTCCACCTCGGGGCGCTGGGAACCAACGGCCTGACCGCCTACTTCGGGCTGTTCCAGGTCGGCACCCCTACCGCCGACGACACCGTGCTCGTGTCGGCTGCGGCCGGCTCCGTCGGGCACCTGGTCGGCCAGCTGGCCGCAACCCGGGGGTGCCGGGTCGTCGGCGTCGCCGGGTCCGACGACAAGTGCCGGGTACTGGTCGACGAACTGGGGTTCGACGCCGCCCTCAACCGTCGCTCGCCGGAGTTCCGGGCCGAGCTGAAGGCCGCCACGCCCGACCGGGTCGGTGTCTACTTCGACAACACCGGCGGTGAGATCCTCGGCTCGGCCCTGTTCCGCATGGCGACCCACGGGCGGATCGTGTGCTGTGGTGCGGTCTCGGCCTACGACACCGCGACGCCCGACCCGAGCCCCCGAGGCATCCCCGGGCTGCTGGTCAACAACCGGGTCCGGATGGAGGGCTTCCTCGTCTTCGACTACGCCGACCACTACGAGGAGGCCCGCCGAGAGCTGCGGTCGCTCATCGACTCGGACCAGATCCGGCCCCGCCAGACGGTGTTCGACGGGCTGGAATCGGCCCCGACGGCCTTCGTCGAGCTGTTGGCCGGTCGGACCATCGGCACGACCGTGGTCCGCACCCGACCGACCGGCTGACCACCCACACCGGCACGCTCACCACACCTGGGCATCGGCCGACAGGAACGGTCGTGCCCGTGTTCCGTCTCGCCCCAGCCGACAACCCGGCGCTCCGGATCGGCCGGTTCGGCGCTGCCCAGTTCGGCGTGTGCGGGGCGTTGCTGGTCCTGTGGGCCGTGACCACCGGGGCGACCTGGGACTGGACATTGACGGTTGCGATCGTCGTCTGCGGTGCGGCCCTGACCATCGGAGCGCTGCCATGGGGCCACCGGGGAGCGACCCTGGTTCGGCTCATCGTGGTGGCGGGGGCAGCGTTCATCGTCGGCCTGATGCCCCTGTACCTCCGGGCGCCGGCACTGTTCGTCACGCCGGCCCTCCTCGCCGCCTACATCGGTGCCGCCCTCAACCGGTGGTGGTTGGTCGTGCTCCTGCCGGGCACGGCGACCCTGTGGTGGTACCAGGCCGACGTCATCGGGGTCCGCCAGGCCGGTGCCGAAGCCGGGTTGTACCTCGGGCTGTGGTTGGCGGTCGGGAGCCTCGCCTTCTGGATGCGGAACGAGCTCGAGGCTGGCGACCGGGCGCTCATCGCCGTCCAGGCCGAGGCGGCGGCCCGTGCCGAGCAGGCGCTCGCCGAGCGGGCGCGACTGGCGAGCTCGCTCCGCGACCTCGTCGACGGTGTCCAGTCGGCGGCGGGCACCGTCGAGGGCCAGAGCGCCAGCATCGCCACCTCGATCGACGACCTCGCCGGCTCGTCACGAGCCATCGCTGACACCGCCGGAGTCGCCGAGGACACGGTCACCCGAATCGCTACCAAGGCTGACGAGAGCCGGGTCCTGATCGGCGAGCTCGGCGTGGCCGGCGAGGAGATCGTCGGGGTCGTCGACACGATCACCAATCTGGCGCAACAGACGAACCTGCTGGCGCTCAACGCCACGATCGAGTCGGCCCGGGCCGGCGACGCCGGCAAGGGCTTCGCCGTGGTGGCCAACGAGGTCAAGGACCTGGCCCAACGGACTGGCCTGTCGGCCTCCGACATCGGTGCCATCGTCGACCGGGTCCATGGGCGGCTCGACGCCTCGGCATCGGCCATGGCGACGATCGCCGAGATGGTCAGCGCCCTGGAAGCGGACCAGACGACGCTGAGCCGATCGGTGTCCCGCCAAACCGAGGCGATCGATGAGATCTCACGGGCGGCGTCGGCCGAAGCCGCGGGCATGACAGCGATCTCGCGCGCCATGGGGGAACTCCACGAGCGGGCCAACGAACTGGACCGGAGCCCGACCGTCGCCGCACCGACCACCCCAGCATGACCGCTGCGGCCCCGCGACGAACCTTCAGCCAGGCTTCAGATCGGCCGTCGTAGCGTTCGACCCATGGACGAACAACCGATGCGAACCGTCGAAGGGCTCCGCACCGTCGAACGACTCCGGACCCTCGGCCGGGCCGCCGCTGGCCGCCGTCGAGACTGGGCGGTCCGGATCCCCCGTCCGTGGACGGCGCCGGTGCCGGCGTGGATCGGGCCCCTCCTGGTGACGGCCTCGGTGATCGTCGGGTGGTTCGCCTTCGCCGGAGCGACCGACGATGGCGGCCAGTCGGTAGCACTCGGGCTCTTCGTGGGCGCAGCCTCGATCACCCTCATGGCCTGGAGCTTCCTGCTGGCGGTGCGGGCCCGCTGGCTCGAGCCCCTGTTCGGCGGACTCGACCGCATGTATCAGGTTCACCGGTGGGCGGGAACGCTGGCCATCGTGGCGATGTTCCTCCACACCAGCCTCGAACCCGAGATCGACGGCGGCGTGCTGGGCGCCTCCCGATCGGTGGCCAGCACCGCCGAAGACCTCGCCGGCGTCGGCGAATGGGCCCTCTACATCCTGGTCGCCGTCAGCCTCATCCGGTGGGTCCCGTACCGGTTCTGGCGCCTCACCCACAAGCTCCTCGGCATCCCGTTCGTCTTCGCCTGCTGGCACTTCGTCACCGCCGAGAAGCCCTACGCCAACGGCTCACCGTGGGGGTGGTACTTCGGTGCGATCATGATCGTCGGGGTGGTGGCGTACCTCTACCGAGTGGTCGTGCGGGACATGATCCGGCGGGGACGGCCCTACACCATCGTGGGCACCGAGCTCCGGGGGAGCACCCTGGAGATGGAGCTCGCCCCCGTCGGGCGGCCGGTGGCCCACCGGGCCGGACAGTTCGTCGTGCTCAAGGTCGCCGACCGGGACCTCGCCGAACCCCACGTCTTCACCATCGCCTCCGCCCCATCCTCGCCCCACCTCCGCTTCTTCATCCGGGATCTCGGCGACTGGACGGCCCGGCTCCAGCGGCGGGATCTCGTCGGGACCGAGGTGGTCGTCGAGGGCCCCTACGGCGCCTTCGAGCCCTTCGCCCCCCGAGGGGGTCCGACGCTGTGGATCGCCGGCGGTGTCGGGATCACCCCGTTCCTCGCCGCCATCGATTCCCTCGACGGCACCGACGTGACGGCCACCGGGCGACCGACGCTGATCTACTGCGTCAGGAGCCGGGACGACGCGACCGCCCTCGATCGCCTGGAGGCGGCGGCCCGGCGGGGCGACCTCGACCTCCACGTCGTCGCTTCGGCCGAGGGTGACCGCTTCTCGGCCGACTACCTGGCCACCGTCCTCGCTGGCCGAACCCTCGACGACGCCCACGTCGCAGTGTGCGGACCGGCCGGTCTGGTCGGCGACGCCTCGGCCGCGGCCCGCCGGTTCGGTGCCGGCCACGTCGAGACCGAGGCGTTCGACTTCCGGTCGGGGATCGGACCGGACCTGTCCCGGGTGGTCGACGAGATGATGCCGTCCAGCCGCCCGGCCATCGAAGAGCCTCAGCCCGAGCCGGTGCCGTAGGACCGGAAGAACGTGGTGACCACGGCGGCGACGTCGACCGGGGTCACCGGGAGACCGGCCAACAGCCGCCGATAGAGCAGGGGGCCCAGGGTGTGGGCGGCGGCCTGGACCTCGTCGAGACTCGGATCGAGCTCGCCGGCCTCGATCCCGCCCTCCACGATGGCCCAGACCCCCTGCCGGCCCCGCCGGGTCAGCTCGAGGTGGAGCTCCTCCATTCGCTCGTTGGTGAGCGATCGCTCCATGAGCGTGGCGATCACATCGTGGACCGGACCCTCGCTGAGCTGGTGGGCGAAGCTCTCCAGCTCGGCGATGAGGTCGGACCTGGTCGAGCCGGTCCGGGGGATCGGCTCGTGGCCGACGGTGGTGCAGTGGAGCAGGACGTCGACCACCAGCTCGTCGACCGTCGGCCAGTGACGGTAGACCGTCGCTCGGCCAATGCCGGCTTCCTGGGCGACCCGTTGGTGGGTGATGGAACTCCACCCCTCGTTCTCCAGGAGCCACATGCCGGCCCCCAGGACGGCGGCCCGGCTCCGCTCGATCCGGGCGTCGACCTTCGTCCCCTCGTCGGACGGGTTGGGTGAGCGATCGACGGCCATCGGTTCGAGTCTCGCAGACAGATGGAGGGGCGACGACGACGGCCCTCCACATGTGAGACATGTTGACTCGTAACTAGTTATAGGCCAAAGTGTCTCACAGGGTTGAACCGACCCGCCCGGTCAGCGACCGGACCGCAACCGAAGGAGCGAACGATGGCGTCGACGACGGAAGTGGCAACGAGGACCCGCTACCTGCTGGGAGCGAGCGCGGTGCTCTGGGTCATCTGGGGGCTGGTCCACCTGTTCGCCGGGATCATGGTCATGGCGGCCGACGCCACCGACGGGGTGGCGGCCATCGCCGACGCCGTCGACCCCGAGACCCTGGAGGCGGCCTACCCCGATGCGGCCGGCGCCATCCTCAACCAGCACGGCTGGAACCTGGCGTGGATCGGGGCGACCACCCTCGTCGCCGCCTGGTTCATCTGGCGACGGAACATCGCCGCCATTTTCATCGCGGCATTGGTCGGCGGCCTGGCCGACGTCGGCTACTTCCTGTTCATCGATCTCGGCGGCTACGCCAACTTCTTCCCCGGCTCGGTGATGACCTACGTGTCGGCCGCCGCCATCATCACCAGCGTCGTCGCCTGGTTCACCGACCTCCGCCACAGGCCCGACCGCTTCGCCACCGCGACGCCCTCGACGGGAACCGTCGCCCCGTGAGCGACTAGAACGCAACCATGAGCGACGACGTAGTAGACGCCCGGGCCCTCCGATCGACGGTCACCGCCGAGGGTGAGGTGGTGCTGGGGATCGAGCCGGTCGAGGTCGGCCCACCGGGGCCCGACGAGGTGGTGATCCGGGTGGAGGCGACCCCGATCAACCCCTCGGACCTCGGCATGCTCCTGGCCGGCGCCGATCCCGCCACCGCCACCGCCACCGGCGACGGGGTGACGATGCGGCTCGGGGACGGGGCGTTGGCCGCCGCGCAGGGCCGGGTCGGTCGGTCGATGCCGGTCGGCAATGAGGGGGCCGGCGTGGTCGTGGCCGCCGGTGACGGCTCGGCGGCCCAGGCGCTGGCCGGCCGTACGGTGGCGGCGCTGGCGGGCGGGATGTACGCCACCCACCGCCGGGTTCCGGCCGAACAGTGCCTCCTCCTCCACGAAGGAACCGACCCCCGCGACGGCGCGTCGTGCTTCGTCAACCCCCTCACCGCCCTCGGGATGACCGACACGATGCGGCGGGAGGGCCATCCGGCGCTGGTCCACACCGCAGCGGCGTCGAACCTGGGCCAGATGCTCAACCGGATCTGCCTCGCCGACGGGATCGACCTGGTCAACATCGTCCGCCGACCAGCCCAAGCCGACCTCCTCCGGTCCCAGGGCGCCCGCCACGTGGTCGACTCCTCGGCGCCGTCGTTCACCGCCGACCTGACCGAGGCGTTGTCGGTGACCGGGGCGACGATCGCCTTCGACGCCACCGGCGGGGGCGAGCTGGCGTCGTCGATCCTCGAGTGCATGGAGGCGGCCCTGAGCGCGGCCGGGGGTGACTTCAACCGGTATGGCTCGTCGACCCACAAGCAGGTCTACATCTACGGTGGCCTCGACCGGTCGCCCACCGTCCTCCACCGCCGATACGGCATGGCGTGGTCGATCGGCGGGTGGCTCCTGCTGCCATTCCTGGCCGCGGTCGGCCCCGAGCGGGCAGCCGAGCTCCGCCAGCGGGTGGCCGACGAGCTGACGACCACCTTCGCCAGCTCGTACGCCATGGAGGTCGACCTCGACCAGATGCTGGAGATCGACACGCTGGGCCGCTACGCCCGCATGGCCACCGGGGAGAAGGCACTCGTCGTCCCCCACCGCCGATGACGACGACCGACGACACCACGCCCGGTGCCCGGGGCCGAGACGCCGGACGTGACCAGACCCGCTACTGGCGGACGAGCCGGGTCGAGCTCCGAGCGGCCGGCTTCGACCCCGACCGGGTCAGGGAGCTCGACCTCGTCGTGACCGTGGCCAGCCCCTTCACCAACGCCCACCGGTGCAACAACCGGGTCGGACGGCTGACCGACCTGGTGCTGGAGGCGGTGGCCGATGCCGGTGGCCAGGGGCTGGTCGTCGGCACCCCGGCCGTGTCGGACGCCTTGACCCAGGGAACGCCGAACGCCGGCTACAGCCTCGTCTCCCGGGACCTGATCGCCGATTGCATCGAGGTCGGCCACCGGGCCCACCACGGCAACGCCCTGATCGTCATCTCCGGATGCGACAAGGTGGGGGCGGCGGCCCTGATGCCGCTGGCCCGCACCAACGACGTCGGCCTCGTCGTCTACCCCGGCACCAGCTCACCGGGGTCGGTCGAGGTCGAACCGTGGGCCGCCAAGGGGGAGAACCTGACGATCCTCGACTACGCCGAAGCCCGGGCCGCAGCCGAGGCGGGGCGGATCACCGAGGATCAGCTCGGTGAGATCGAGCGCTCGATCATGCCCGGGAGCGGGACCTGCGGCGCCATGTTCACCGCCAACACGATGAGCGTGATGGCCGAGGCCATGGGGATGATGCTCCCCCGGGGGGCCTCCCACCCGGCCGACCACGACGCGGCGAGCGACGTCCACGATGACGTGGCGGCCCAGGTGAGGGCGTCGGTCGGGGCGTTGACGACCCTCGTCGACCGAGACCTCCGACCCCGGGACATCATGACGAGGGCGGCCTTCGAGAACGCCATCACCACCGTCTACGCCCTCGGCGGGTCGACCAACCTGTACCTCCACCTCCTGGCCGTCGCCCGGGAGGCCGGGGTGGCGCTGACCATCGACGACATCGACGCGATCGGAGGACGGGTTCCCCTCATCGGCAACCTCCAGCCCCACGGCCCCTACGCCATGGTCGCCCTCCACCGGGTCGGCGGGGTGCCGGTCGTGATGCGGGAGCTGCTCGACGCCGGCCTGCTCGACGGCGACGCGCTCACGGTGACCGGCCGGACCGTGGCCGAGAACCTGGCGTCGGCCCCGACGCTGGCCGATGTGGCCGAGCTGGCCGAGGCCGACGTCGTGCGCCCGGTGACCGTGCCGCTGGCCGAGGCGGGCAACCACATCTCGGTGCTGCGAGGGAACCTGGCACCGGAGAGCTGCGTGCTGAAGCTCAGCGGCAAGACCCTCGAACAGGGCGTGTTCCGGGGTCGGGCTCGGGTCTTCGAGTCCGAGGCCGGGGCGATGGCCGCCATCCGAGCCGACCGGATCGTCGCCGGCGACGTGATCGTGGTGCGCAACGTCGGGCCGGTGGGCGGCCCCGGTATGCCGGAGATGGTGATGCTGACCGTCCAGCTCCAGGGCCGCGGCCTCGGGGCCGACGTCGCCCTCATCACCGACGGCCGATTCTCGGGGGTGTCCCATGGGATCCTGATCGGCCACATCTCACCCGAGGCGGCGGTCGGCGGGCCGTTGGCCGCGGTCCGCGAGGGCGATGGGATCGTGATCGACCCGGCCGCCCGGACCCTGACCCTGACGGTGGACGACGGCGAGATCGCCGACCGCATGGCCGGCTGGTCGCCGCCGCCCTCGTCCGTCGCCCCGGGCAGTGTGCGGGACAAGTACGCCCGCCTGGTGTCGTCGGCCCACTACGGCTGCGTGCAGTAGCCGCCGTGCTGTCGGGTCGGCGCCGGGGCTCCGACCCGACCGGGCGCCCTACACCGGACCGATGGCGTGGGTGGAGTGGATGACCAGGGTGTTGCCCTCGGGGTCGGCGGCGCTGAACGTGTCGTGGGGGTTACCCCGGCGGATCGGCGTCGCCTCGGCACCGGCAGCGGTGAGCAGCTGGTGGGTGGCGTCGATGTCGTCGACGATGAGATCGAGGGTCGCCTGGCCCGGCGCCCCCCGCTGGAGGATGAGATGGGTCCCGCCCCGCAGCTCGACGATGGACATCCGGCCGAGATCGACGACCGGCCGCATCCCGATCCTGGTGTAGAACCCGGTCAGGGCGGTGACGTCGGCCGCCGAGATGGCGACATGGCCGATGGCGAAGCGAGGGACCGAGCGACCGGCTTCGTCGGTCACGTCGGTGAGGGGGAGGGTGGTGGCTTGGGTCGACATGCTGACTTCCTCATGGGTGGTTTCTTCCGATAGTTAGGAGTACCTAACACGGGGGAGTGTTCACCCATTCCCGATCCGTGATGCTGTGGCCGTCGGGGCGATCCAGTCCATGAGGAGGGCGTCGGCCCACGAGCCGTCGGATTGGCGCTCATAGGCCCGAAGGACGCCGACCGGCTCGAAGCCGACCGCGGCGTAGCACCGGATGGCCGGCTCGTTGTCGGCCGCCGGGTCGATCGTCAATCGGTGATGGCCTCGGTCGTCGACGAGGTGGGCCATCAGGGTCCGGATCGCGTCGGAGGCGTGGCCCCGGCCATGGACGGCCGGATCGAGGTAGATGTCGAGCGAGGCGTGCCGATAGTCGGGTTCCTCCTCCTCGGCGAACTGGATCAGCCCCACCACCGCTCCCGACTCGATCGACTCGATGGTGAGCTGGTGGGTCTCGTCGTCGGCCAGGTCCTGGTCGAACTCGGCGTCGAGGTCATCGCCCCGCCACCGCCGGCTGACCTCCGGCGTGGCCCGAATCCGATTGAGCGACGTCCGATCTTCCTCGATCGTCGTCCGGAGCCGGACCGTGCGGCCGACGAGTTCGATGCGAGCAATCATGGCTGACAGTGTCGCCCACGTGCCCTCCACCGGTCACCGGAGTTTGGGCCGGCATCCTCCCGGGCCTCGCCTCAGGTGAGCACCTCGACGAGCCGGAGCGACGGGGCCGATGCCGGTTCGGCCAGGGCCCGCATCGCAAGGTCATAGGTGCCGATGGACAGGACGTCACCGCTGTCGTCGATCATCAGGAACCGGTCGAGCTGGGCCAGGAACGCCCGATCGTGGCTGACGGCGATCACCGTGCCCTCGAACCCGTCGAGGGCACCCTCCAACGCCTCCGACGACTCGATGTCGAGGTTGTCGGTCGGCTCGTCGAGGAGGAGGACATTGTGGCCGTCGAGCTCGAGGCAGAGGATCTCCAACCGGGCCTTCTGACCGCCGGACAGGGTCTCGAACGGCTGCCGGGCCTGGGGCGCGATCCGGTAGCGGGCCAGCGCCTTCATCGCCTGCTCGGCGTTGACCCGATCCTCGGCGACGATGTCGACGCAGTCCCGACCGGCGAACTCCGGACGGTCGTTGACCTGAGTGAACATGCCGACCGAGGTACGCGGTCCGAACCTGATCCGCCCCTCGCCCGGTTCGATGACTCCGGCCAGGGCCGACAACAGGTGCGTCTTGCCGGTGCCGTTCGGCCCGATGAGGCCGACCCGCTCACCGAAGTAGACCTCGTGGGTGAACGGGAAGAACAGGTCACCGACCGACACATCCTCCAGCCGGACCACCCGCCGTGCCGAGTCGCCGCCACGGAGTCGGACCTGGATGTGGTGATCGGGTACCGGCGGTGGCGGGGGTCCGGCCTTCACGAACCGCTCCCACCGCGTTTCGGCGGCGTTGGCCTTGGTGGCGTTCTTGTAGTTGACCGCCGCCCGCTGCTTCATGATCTTCATGTGGCGGAACAGTCGGCGCTCCTCCTCCTGCCACCGGGCCAGGTCGTCGCCCAGCTTCTCCTGGCGGGCGGCCCGGGCCTCGGGGTAGGTGGCGTAGGAGCCACCGTGGACCCACGCCCCGGCTCCCTCGATGCACACCACCTTGCCCACCGCCGACGACAGCAGGGTCCGGTCGTGGCTGACGAGGAGGATCGTGGAGGAACAGCCCCGGAGCTGTTCCTCCAGCCACCCTCGGGTCGGCACGTCCAGGTAGTTGTCGGGCTCGTCGAGGAGCAGCACGTCGGCGCCGCTGGTCAGCAACACGTCGAGGAGCAGGCGCTTGCGCTCACCCCCGCTGAGCTCGCCGACCGCCCGGGTCGCCAGGTCGTCGACCGGGGTCTTGACGCTCCGCTGGACCGCCGCCTCCCACCGGCCCTCCAACTCGTAGCCGCCGAGATCGCCCCAGGTGGCGAGCCGCTCGGCGTAGTCGATCCCGTCGGCCGTTCCCTCGGCCATCGCCCGTTCGGCCGCCACCAGGGCCCGGCCCGCCTCACGCAACGCCGGTGGCGCCACCTCGATGAGCAGCTCCCGCAACGAGCGGGTCGGGTCGGTCATGCCGGCGTCCTGGGCCATGTACAGGGCGGTTCCCCCGACCGACACCGAGCCCTCGTCGGCCGTCAACTCGCCGGCCAGGATCCGCAGGATCGTGCTCTTCCCGACCCCGTTGGCCCCCACCAACGCTGCGTGCTCGCCGGGGGCGACGCCGAACGACACGTCGAAGAAGAGCGAGTCCGCACCCGGCGGGGCGTAGTCGAGGTCGGCGACCGTGATGTGACCCACCGGCGCGACCCTAGCGGCGACCGCCGCTGCCCGACCGCCCGTTTCGGCTCGCTCAGAGGGCGGTCGTCATCCCGCCGTCGACCAACAGCGTCTGGCCGTTGACGTATGACGCCTCGTCGGAGGCGAGGAACACCGCCGCCGCGGCGATGTCGGCCGGCTCCCCCCACCGGCCGACCGGTGTCCGCTCGACCACCATCCGGTTGAACTCCGGATCGTTGACCAGCACCGTGTTCATCTCCGTGGCCACGTACCCCGGCCCGATGGCGTTGACCGTCACCCCCCGGGGGCCGAGCTCCACGGCCAGGGCCCGGGTCAGGCCGAGGATCCCACCCTTGCTGGTGACGTAGGCGGGGATCGTCGGCCGAGCCACCGTCGTGCCCATGATCGAGCCGGTGCTGATGATCCGACCCCAGCCGGCGGCCGTCATGTGCCGAGCGGCGGCCTGGGACATGGCGAACGGGGCGTCGAGGTTCACCCCCAGGACGTTGCGCCACTCGGCCCCATCGAAGGAGTCGAGCGGTGACCGGTGGTTGATCCCGGCGTTGTTGATCAGGATGTCGATGCGACCCTGCTCGGTGACCGTGGTCTCCACCGCGGAGACGGCGGCGTCGAGGTCGGCGAGGTCGGCGGGCCGACCCGACGCCGAGCGACCCGACGCCTCCAGCTCGGCGACCCGCCGGCCGACGTCGTCGGCCGAGCGACCGTTGATCACCACGTGGGCCCCTTGGCCGGCCAACGCCTCGGCCATGGCCCAGCCGAGGCCGCGGGTGCTGCCGGTGATCAGTGCGACCTTGCCATCGAGGGAGAACATACGGCCGGTCACCCTACTGCGGGACCTGGACCGGGGCCATCGCCGCTCACGCCACCGGGCCGTGACGGCGGAACAACTCGGCGGCCGACGACACGGCCATCAGGCCACTGCCGACGAGGAACAACGTGACCCCGGCGACGTACCAGGCCGATCGGTAGAACGCCACGCAGCCGGCGACGAACAACAGGGCGGCGACCAGGTTCGTCACCCCCATCAGCCACTCGTTGCGATCGATGGCCCAGCACAAGCGGGCGAGGCGTCGTGGACGGGGGGACAGCGTCGATCCAGCCATGGCACGGAGCCTACGACCACCGCGGATCGGGATCTTCGATCAGGCGTCGACGGCGATGACCCAGGCCCCGTCGCCCTCGTGAAGGACCTCGACCCCGGAGCGACCCCGAAGCCACACCCCGACCCGGTCGAGGGACCGGGTCGGGGCGCTGGTCACGTGCTCCAGCCAGGCCGACTGGCTCGGAGTGATGACGATCACCCCCCGGTCGCCCCCGTTGTCCCGGATCCGCCCCCGCACCGACGCCAACCAGGCCTCGTCGAGGGACTCTGACGCCCCGGGGACGGGGAGCAGGTCGAAGGCGTTGCGATCTCTGAGACGGTGCCCGAAGGCCATGAAGTCGTTGGGCACCAGGTAGACGGTGCCCGGCGTCACCGCCTCATAGGCGACATCGGAAGCGGCGATGTCGGCCTCGGTCACCATCTCGTAGGACTCGTTGCCGAATCGGGCGATCAGGAACACCGGCAACATCAGAACCACCAGCGCCGGCACGGCGACCGGGAGCGAGCGGGACGGCAGGGCGAGGATCGCCCGGGCCAGCAGGATCGCCGCCATCGGCAGGGTGAAGAGCAGGACCCGGATGATGATCTCCCCGCCGTAGCTCTGCAGGGCGGCCGCAGCGACCGGGATCCCGGCCAAGGGGGCCAGGGGGAGGGCCGGGCGGAGGTGGCGGAAGCGGTCGGTGGCGAAGGCCAGGCCGAGCACCAGGACCGAGAGGAAGGTCGCCAACCCGACCCGAGCCCGGATCATGATGACGAGCGCGTGCTGAGCGGAGGATTCCGCCCCCCGCTCACTGGTGCTCGATGTGAAGTTCGATGCGAAGTTCCCGAACTGGGCCAGCAACTGCTCGAGCCGGGGCTGCCACCACGGCTGGGCGGCGACCAGGAACCAGACGACGTACCCGACGGCCGCAGTGACCATCAACCGCCAGACGACGGTCCGGCCATAGAGGGCCAACACCACCAGGGAGGCGAGCACGAAGAACGGCGTCAACGGGTGGGACACCACCGCCGCCAAGACCAGGAGCAGGATCGCCATGGAGGACCCGGCCGATCCGGCCGTCGGTCGATCACCCCCCGCCGTGGCGAACCGGGAGAGGATCGGCGCCACCGAGCTCCACGCCCCCCGCAGCCGGAGCGGACCGCTCTCGATCACGACCAGCGCCGCCAGGTAGAACAGCACCCCGACGCCCTGGGGCGAGAAGTAGCCCTGACCGGTCCACGACAGAAAGACGAAGACGAGGGCCGAGATCGGGCCGATCAGGGGAATCGCCGGGTAGGCCCGTCGGGCCAGCGCCGCCACCAGGACCGACCACGTCCCGACCATCACCGTCGGCCACAGCCGCATCACGAGGTCGACCCATCCTTCGTCCATCATCGTCAACGACGGCACGAACGCCCCGAAGAACCCGGGCCAGGCGAACCGGGCGTCCAGCAGGATGTTGCCGGTGTCGAGGTCGTCGATGAGACGGATGAATCCGAGGTGGATGTAGACCTGGGCGAATCGGGCCCGTTCGTGGGCCAGAGCCGGCGCCGCGTGGAGCACCAGGAGCCACACGACCGGGATGGCCGCCGCCAGCCTCGGACGGCCATGCCCGCCAACCACCAGGGCCAACGCCGTGCCGCCGACGGCGACCGCGGCCCCCACCCAGTAGAGGACGGGGAGGGCCGAGACGATCCCCAGGCCGTCGACATCGAGATGGGAGGTGCGGCGTCCTCCGATGACCGCCAGCGTCACGGCGGTCACCAACACGCCGAGGACGACGAGGGCGGTCCGGTCGAGGGACACCGGCAGCCCCGGCGACGACTCCGGCTCGGTTCCGGCCCCGACGGACCACCCTCGGTTCCCGGTC
The DNA here is from genome assembly GCA_965262175.1 of Acidimicrobiales bacterium. Lineage (GTDB taxonomy): Bacteria > Actinomycetota > Acidimicrobiia > Acidimicrobiales > SZUA-35 > CADEDH01. The sequence goes on from CBDHES010000002.1 coordinate 2,891,875, forward strand.
TCCAGGAGCGCGCCGAGCACGAGGCCGTACGCCGTACTGGTCACCACGATCAGCGATCGTGTGGCCTCGCCGAACCAGATGAGGGCCTGGGCGGCGACGAACGACAACGCCAGCGAGAAGGCGACGGCCAGCACCAGGAGGACGGCCCGACTGCGAACCTCGGTCCGAAACGATCGTGCCATCGGCGCCCCGACGAGGACCCCGAGGTGACCCAGGGCCAGCAGGCCGACCGCCGTCCCCGGCGCGACGCGACCCCCGACCACCACGATCACCGCCGAGACGGCCACCGCCACGGTGAGACGGTCGACGCCGGACATCGCCGGTCGTGATCCGGTCGAAGGGGTCGTCGACCGGATCGATCCCCGCGACTCAGTGAGCGGCGGGAACATGATCGGTGGACCGACCCGGTCCAACCCTGCCCGCCGTCATCGTTCGCACCCGAGGTCGGATCCACGATCGGGTCCAGGTCGGGCGACGATCGAGCACCGCTCGTCGTACCTCGTCGATCGGATTGACCAGGCCCGACACGTTGAGGGTCGACAGCTCGGAGTAGAGATGGTCGACCGCTGCAGGTTCCAGACCCGAGCTCCGGTAGGCCCGCCGGACCGGCACCCGCACGCTACGGGGCGGCGGCGGACCAGCGACCAGGCGAGCATCGACGGCCACGAATCGAGCCGCGGCGTGGCGCATCATCGCCTGCCGGAGCACCAGGCTGTTGGACGCGAACAGCCCGGCGTCGCTGACGTGCAGCACGAGGGCATACGGCACCCGGGCTCCGACCCGGGTGTAGACCACGTAGCAGTAGCGACCCCGATCGGCGAACAGCAGGTGATGGCACGGCGAGCTCGTACCGTGGTCCTCCAGCCGCTGCCGGTCGTCGGGCCGAAGACGTTCGGCGAAGCCGTCCCGGTCGTGGAGCTCAGCCACCCGATCGGCCGAGACCGTCGGCGGGGCTGCCAGCAGGACATGGGTCCACCGCTCCAGCGATCCGAACCCGACCCCGAGGAGGGCCCGATGGACCTTCCTCACCGGCGTCAGCGCGGTGACCACCGCCCCTGGCACCTTGGCCGCTCGGAACAGGAGGCGATGAGCGTGGGCCGCCCCGTCCTCGGCCACGATCGAGCTGTGGAGGTTGCAGAACAGGAGGCGGCGGCCCGCCACGACCCGCTCGACGAAGAGCGTGCCGACGTAGCCGGTGACGCGGTCGCCGTCCACGATGGCCAGCCCGGGCGCCCGACCGGGCGGGGCCCACGACGGACCCAGCGCGTTCGACCACATTCCGGTCGTGGTATTGGGGTTATTGAACTGGTCGACAAGCCGGCGGACATCGCCGAACATCGACTCGTCGACCTCCACGATCCGCGCCATTCACCTCGCCCAGCTCTACCCAATTGACGAAAGAGCTATCGCCGCCCACCCGTCCCGAGATACGGTGAAAAAGGTCACACACAGATCGGTGAGATGGGGAAACGTCCCTCTGGACGGAGACCACTGTCGTCGACCATCCTTTCGTGGCGCTGTATCCCGGTTGGCGACCCAACCAGCGTCTGAGGTGAACCTTCCTCAGTTTCCAACGAATGCGGGGCAAGTGCACGAGACGGCGACGATCCAAAGAGATCGATCAGGTGGGAAGATTCGAGCGTTGATCGCCAACCCGCTGATCGTGAGCGGCCTGTCGCTGGCGGGGAACACGATGGTGACCTCGGGGCTCGGCTTCGTCTTCTGGGTGGTCGCCGCCCGCCTCTACACCCCCGCCCAGGTCGGGGTCTCGGCGGCCCTGATCGCCCAGATGGTCCTGCTGGCGGAGCTGGCCCACCTGGGGCTCCGGACCGGATTGGTCCGGTACCTGCCGGTCACCGATCGGGGACGGGGGCGGATGATCGCCACCTCGTACCTCGTGGCAGCGACGGTCGCCGCCGCCGCCGCTGGTGTGTTCGTGGCCGGTCTCGAGCTCTGGGCGCCGGAGTTGGCATCGATCGCCGCCTCGCCCGGACTGGTCATCGCCTTCGTCGCCGCGACCGCTGCTTGGGTGGTGTTCCTCCTCGAGGACAGCGCCCTCATCGGGCTCCGGGCCGCGATCTGGGTGCCGGTGGAGAACGGCGCGTTCGGTGCGCTCAAGCTGGTGCTCCTCGTCCCGCTGGCGGGGGCGGGAGCGGCCGCCGGGTCCGGCCCGATGGGCGACCTCGGCGTGTTCTGGGCGTGGACGATCCCGGTCTTCGGGGTGATCGTGGCCGTCAACGTCGGCGTCGCCCGGATCCTGCGAGCCACGCCGGCACAACCGGAGGGCCTCGGCTGGGATCTCGCCCCGATGCTCCGCTACTCGCTCTCGGACTGGAGCGCCTCGCTGGTTCGCAACGCAACGATCGGCCTGCTCCCCCTGATCGTTCTCAACGAGGTGGGGCGCGAGCAGAGCGCGTACTACTTCCTGGCCTGGACGATCGCCCAGAGCATCTACCTCCTCAGCGCCAGCGTCAGCGACGCCCTGCTGGCTGAGGCCAGTCACGACGCCACCAAAGTCGATCGCTACACCCTGCAGACCGGTCTGCTGAGCCTGGCGATCTCGACGCCGATCGTCGCGGTCGCCATGGCCGCGTCGCCCCTCCTGCTCCGAGCCTTCGGCTCGTCGTACGCCTCGGAGGCACTCGTCCCGCTCTGGTTGCTCCTGGCGGCGGCGATCCCCAACGCAGTGGTCCGGACCTACGTCGGGCGACTCCGGGTCGAGCACCGGCTCCGGACGCTGTTCGCCCTCGAAGCCGGGCTCGGATTGGCCATCCTCGTGTCGGCCTGGGTCATGCTCCGAGCCGTCGGCGGGGTCGGGGCGGCCGTGGCATGGACGGTCGTGCTGACGGTGGCGGCCGTGGCGGTGATCGTCGGCGGGCCGTTGACGATCGGCCGCCGGGAGCCGGCCGAGACCCAAACCCCGGCGGCGGCCGGCCCCGACCAGGACTAGGGTCGGACCGATGGCGATCGCAACGTTTTCTCTGGCCGCCCTGGACTGCGCCGACCCCAGATCCCTGGCCCGGTTCTACCAGGCCATCACCGGCGGCGAGATCAAGGAGGCGACGGCATCCGACGACTGGGTTCGGCTCCAGGTGCCGGGCAGCTCCGACCTCGGCTTCCAACGGGATCCTGATCACCGACCGCCGCGTTGGCCCGACGGTCCGGCCCAACAGGCCCACCTCGATTTCGACGTCACCGACCTCGACGAGGGTGAGCGGGCCGTGGTGGCGCTGGGCGCGGTCAAGGCCGACACCCAACCATCGCCCGACGAGTGGCGGGTCTTCGTCGACCCTGCCGGCCACCCCTTCTGCCTCTGCCTCGTCTCATGACGATCCGCCTCGAGATCGACGACCACGTCGCCCGGATCACGATCGACCGACCGGAGCGGATGAACGCCTTCGACGGCGACACCCACGTCGCCTTCAGCGAGGCGATCGACCGGGTCCAGGCGGACGACGACATCTGGCTGGCGGTGATCACCGGGGCCGGCGAGCGGGCGTTCTGCGCCGGCCGTGACCTCAAGTGGACCGCCGAGATGAACGCCGCCTCCGACGACGAACGAGCCGCAGCGGCGGCCACGATGGCCTCGGTCACCCGGCTCCAGGACCGGTTCGACCTCGTCAAGCCGTTGATCGCCCGGATCAACGGCTTCGCCCTTGGCGGCGGGCTCGAGCTGGCCCTGGCCTGCGACATCATCGTCGCCGCCGAGCACGCCGAGCTGGGACTGCCCGAGCCCCGCCGGGGGCTGATCGCCGGGGCGATGGGGGTCCACCGACTCCCCCGCCAGATCCCCTATCACCTGGCGATGGGCTACCTGCTGACCGGCCGTCACCTGACGGCCACCCGGGCCCACGAGATCGGGCTCATCAACGAGGTGGTGCCGATCGATCGGCTCGACGCCGCGGTCGACGCCTGGGTTGCCGACATCCTGGCCTGCTCGCCGGTGGCGGTCCGGGCCACGAAGCAGTCAGCCCTCGACGCCCTGCACCTCTCGCTGGAGGAGGCCCACGCCACCGTGGCGCCGTGGGAGGCGAAACGACGGATCAGCGAGGACGCCAAGGAGGGCCCTCGGGCGTTCGCCGAGCGACGCCCGCCCCGCTGGACCGGGCGCTGACCCCACCGGCAGCCGCCCCCGATCAGGGCCGGCGGGTGGCGGCCAGCAGGTGGGGCCCGACCCCGAGGAGATCGGGCACGGACTCGACCGCCCGCAGCGCGTCGAGCAGCCGCCGCCGCTCGTCGGGGTCGTCGAGCCGGGCGTCGAGGTCGCTCAGGGCGAAGGCCACGCTCTCGACCGAGACCACCTGCTCGACCACCAGCCCGGCGGCCAGCAGCTCATCCCGGAGCTGGGCCGGGGTGTGGAGGTAGGCGGTGAAGCTGCCCTCGAACACCGGGGGGAGGACGCCGGTGGCCTCGACCTCGTCGATCAGGGTCAGAACCTGGGGGTGGGGGTCGTCGATCCGGCCGATCAGGACCCCGTCGAGGCGGGTGGCCCACCGCGAGATCGCCGCGGCGTGGATCGATCCGCCAGGTCGCACCACCCGACGGGCCTCGGTCAGGGCCTGACGTCGGTCGGCCGCCTCGATGAGGTGGTAGAGCGGGCCGAGGAGGAGGACGGCGTCGACCGAGTCGTCGTCGACGTCGAGCTGTCGGGCGTCACCCACCGCGGCGTCGAGCCGGTCACCGAGCTTCGATCCGGTCGGGTACCGGGCCCGGATCTGATCGACGTGGTCGGGAACGATATCCCGGTGGATGACGTCGTAGCCGCGGTCGAGCAGCCATGCGGTGTATCGGCCGGGGCCGCCGCCGACATCGGCCACGACGGCCGGCGGCGGGGGCAGGGTGCGGGCGACGACCTCGGTCGTGCGGAGGAACTCGACTCGACCGACCCCGGTCCCCAGCCGGTCTCGCTCACCGTCGCGGGCGTAGTAGGCCTGAACCGGGTCCATGACCCGATCCTGACCCGACCGGCCCCGGGCGATCCACTGGATTCCCGGGGCCGGTCCGACGGCCGATGGCTCAGCCCGCCGGGGGCAGGAGCACGGTGTCGATGACGTGGATCACGCCGTTGCTGGCCTCGATGTCGGTCTGGGTGACCGTGGCCTCGTTGACCATGACCGACTCACCGTCGATGGTGACCAGGACGGTCGCCCCATTGACGGTCTCGACCTCCTCACCGTCGAGCGTGAGCACGGTCTCGGCCGGCGCCTCCAGCGGGAGGACGTGGTAGGTGAGGATGTCGGCGAGCCCCTCATCGGCCAGGAGCTCCTCTGCGGTCAGGCCGAGGGCGTCGAGGGCGGCGGCGAAGGCCTCCTCGGTCGGGGCGAACACGGTGAAGGGGCCCTCGCCGGCGAGCACGCCGTCGAGCTCGGCCGCCTGGAGGGCGGCCAGCAGGGTCGGGAAGTCGCCGCTGGTGGCGACGACGTCGGCGATCGTCGAACCGGCCTCGGCCATGTCATCCTCGGCCATGTCATCCTCGGCCATGTCATCTTCGGCCATGTCATCCTCGGCGGTGTCGCCGTCGTCGGCGGTGTCGCCGTCGTCGGCGGTGTCGCCGTCGTCGGCAGCCTCGCTGTCGCTCTCCTCGGCCGTCGCTGCCTCGGTGGTGTCGGCACCGCTTTCGGTGCTCTCCTCGTCATCGCTGGCACAGGCCGACGCCACCAGGGCGAGTGACATCATCAGGCCGAGCAGGAATTGAAAACGCTTGTTCATGGCGGGAATCTCCTTTGATCGCCAGTAACAGTACGTTCCGGCGAGAGCCCAACCCTGGATGCGATGACTTGCTATGACCTCGGTCACAGCAGGGTGGACGCCGGGCGAGGCGGCCACAGCCACGACAAGGCGGGGTGGTCTCCGGGCTGGCGGTCGACGATGATCGTCGGTGATGGACGGAGCCGACCCACCGCCGAGGATGACGGCCGCCAACCTCGCGCTCCGGTTCGGGGCCGAGCTCGGGGCGCTGGCCGGGTTGGCGGTCGGGGCGTGGACCCTCGTCGACGGCCCCCTCCGGTGGGTTGCCGTCGTCGCCGCCCCGCTGCTGGCCGCCGTGGCCTGGGGGGTGTTCAACGTGCCGGGCGACCCCAGCCGATCGGGGGCAGCGCCGGTGGCCGTCCCGGGGTGGGTCCGCCTCGTGGTCGAGATGATGGTCTTCGGCAGCGGGGTGGCGGCGCTGCTCATCGCCGCCCGGCCGATCCTCGCCGCGGCCCTCGCCGCCGTCGTCGTGATCGTCACGGCGACGTCGATCCCCCGGCTCACCTGGTTGCTGCGTCGGGCGTCGTCGTCCTAGCGCCGATCGCTGCGGCTCCAGCGGGGCGGTAGGGCCGGCACCGACGGTGACACGACGACCGCGGCCCCGCCGGCGCCTCGACTCGTCCGCCGGCCTTCGAGGGCGGCCCGATGGCGGGCCAGCAACACGGCGACCACGCCGAACGTGGCGGCCAGGACCATCAGGCCCAACGGGAGCACGATCGGCGACCAGTCGATCCCCCGGGCGATGGCGGTGGCGACGACCGCCACCCCGATACCGACCGCCGCGGCCAGGGCATGGGCCGCCGACCAGCCGGCGCCGACCTCGGGGCCGAGGACGGCCCGTCGACGGGTGAGGAACGACAGCTGGGTGGCCGCGAGGACCGTCATGACGAGGAGGGCGGCGACCGCGTAGAGCACGAGCTCGGCGGGCGGTGACAGCTCCGAACCGACGATCAGGGTGCCGATCAGCGCCAGGACCACCCCGGCCACCGTGGCCCAGGCCGCCCCGAACAGGGGGCCGAGGAGCAGCGCCATCGACCCGCCGACGATCCACCCGGCGGCGCCGACCCCGATCCCCGACCGGGCACTGACGGTCGCCACGGCGGCGATCGCCCCGTTGATCACGAGGAGGGCGACGACGATCGCCGCGGTGCGGCTCATCGGAGCGCCGCCTGACGGCGGGCCCGCTGGTGGACCCGGAGACCCCGCAGCACGACCTCCACCGGCTGGCCCTCCTCCCACGGGATCACGGCCGCTCCCTCGTGGCTGAGGCGGCGGCGCCGGACCTCCTGGCCGAGGGCGAAGATCCGCCACCCGACCCCGCCGCCGGCCGGTGACGCCGGGTGGGCGTCCCGCCAGTCGGTGAAGGGCTCGATGACCTGGACCGATTGGCCCCTGGCCAGGAGCTTGGTCAGCAGCGCCACCATGCGGTCGCTGTGGAGCGGCGTCACGGCCACCACGACGGCGTCGGTCGGGATCCGCCGGTCGAGTCTGGTCGACGACAGGCCCCGCTGACCCCACCCGGGGGTCGACAGCTCGAGGACGGCGTCGGTCATGGCATGGAGCTGGCGAGGCCCGAGGCTCGGACCGATCCACCGGACGCCAGAGCCGAAGATGAGGAGGCCGACCGGATCCTGGGCGTTGAGATGGAGGCGGGCCAGGCCCAGCGTCAGGCGGAGGGTTCGGCGGAACCCGTCGAGCTGGCGGCTCCCCAGCTCCTGAAAGGCGTCGATGATCAGGATCACGGTCGTCGACCGATCGGGGTGACGGAGGGTGACCCACGGGTCGTCGGTCCGGGCCGAGATCCGCCAGTTGATGGCGTTCAACCGGTCACCCGGCTGGTAGGGCCGGACGTCGGCGATCTCGCACCCGTCTCCCCGATTGGCCGACAGGTGGCTCCCCACGAGGCGCCGAAACCGATCTGGTTCGAGCAGGGACCGGGCGTGCTCCTCCCGGATGTGGACCCGGATCGTCGTCTCGATCCGGTAGGTGGCGACCGTCGTCACCAGACCGAACCGGTCGCGGGCGATGACCGAGAGCCGGCCGAGCGACGTCACGCCCCAGTCGTGGACGACCACGGCGAGATCGACCCGGCGGGGCTCACCCCCGGGGAGGCTGACCACCGACCGGAGCTGGCCGGTGTGACCGATGCGGTCGGTGGGGATGAGCTCGACGTCGACGAGCGGGACCGGGTCGGCACTGGCCACCTCGACCGTGATCTGCAGGGTGTCGTCCTCCAGGGCCCGCAGGTAGTCGATCGTCGCCCCGACCGACACCGAGGGCACGCGATAGTCCACCGCCGTGACCAGGAGCACCACCAGGGAGGGACCGCCGAGCACCAGCACCGCCGGATTCCGGAGGATGACGGCGAGCACCAACGCCCCCACCCCGACGATGACGTGGGCCGCCATCAGGTAGCTGTAGGTGGTGTAGGTCCCGGCGTCGGTCAGCTTCAGGTCGTGGGCCATCGTCGGTCACGCCACCGCCGTCGGTGTGGGGACCTGGGCCAGGCAGTCGTTGACCACGTCGGTCGGGGTCACCCCCCGGAGCCAGTTGTCGGGGCTGATGATGAGCCGATGCCCGAGGGCGGGGACCGCCACCGCCTGGACGTCGTCGGGGGTGACGAAATCCCGACCGGCGAGCCCGGCCCAGGCTCGCGACGCCTTGAGCAGCGCCAACGATCCGCGGGGGCTGGCTCCGGCCTGGGTCCGGGACGACTCCCGGGTGGCGTGGACCAGGGCGGCCATGTAGTGGGCGACCGCCGCCTCGACGTGGATCGCCTCGACCGCCTGTTGGATGCGGCTCAGGGTCGCCCCGTCGAGGATCCGCTGGAGCTCGATGCGCTCCTGGCGCCGGTGGGCCCGACGGAGGACGATCTCCGCTTCCTGCTCGACCGACGGGTAGCCGAGCCCGAACTTGAGGAGGAAGCGGTCGAGCTGGGCCTCGGGGAGGGGGTAGGTTCCGCCGGACTCGATCGGGTTCTGGGTGGCGATCACGAGGAACGGTCGGGGCAGGAGGTGGGTCGTCCCGTCGACGGTGATCTGTCGCTCCTCCATCGCCTCCAGGAGCGCGGCCTGGGTCTTGGGCGGAGCCCGGTTGATCTCGTCGCCGAGCACGAGGTTGGCGAAGAGGGGCCCGGGCTTGAACACCGGCTCCCGGGTCGCCAGGTCGAGGACGCTCGACCCGGTGATGTCGCCCGGGACGAGGTCGGGCGTGAACTGGACCCGGGCGAACTCCAGGTCGGCGACCTGGGCGAAGGATCGGGCCAGGAGGGTCTTGGCCAACCCGGGGACGTCCTCCATCAGGAGGTGGCCGTCGGCGAAGAGCCCGGTCACCAGGAGGTGGAGGACGTCGCGTTTGCCGATGATCGCCCGCTCCAGCTCGTCGATCACCGCTCGGCCCCAGGCGGCGATCGAGGCGGGATCGGGTCGGTCGACGGGGCCTACGCCGTTGATGGTCATCGGGATCGGTGCTCCTGGTGGTATGGGACGGAATCGACGCCGGGGACCGGGCCGGCCAGTCGCTCCAACTCGGCGAGGCGGGCCGCCAGCCAGTCGGGCGAATGCTCGAGCGGGGCGGGGCCGGATCGGGGCTCGCCGCCGAGGGCCATCTCGAGCGCGTCGAGCCGGGCGACGAGGGTCGACCACTCGGTGCCCTTGGTCCCCCATCCCGTGGACTCGCCCCGCCACAGCCAACGGAGCTCGCCTGGGGGGAGCGCCTGGTGGGTGGCCGGCGGTGGCGGCGGATCCCACGAGCCGATCGGCACCGGTGCCTTGTCGCCCACCGCCCACAGGACCGAGGCGGCCACCAGCACCGCCATCAGGCCGCCGCCGGCAGCGAACACGGTGAGCCACTGGAGGCCGGTCACCGGGGCCCGCCTCCGAGCAGGATCGGCTCGTCGCCGGTCGAGCCGCCGTCGGTCGTGGCCGCTGCGTAGTGGGCCCGGACGGTCTGGAGGATGGCGAGCGCTCGATGGCGCATGTCGGTCGTGATGTCGTGGGTCGAGAACCGGGCCAGCTCGAACAGGCCGGTCAGGTCGGAGAGCGGCTCCCGCAACCCGTCGAGGCGGCCCAGGACCCGCTGGAGATAGACGCCCGGTGTCTCGGACCGTTGGCGGGCCATGGCGTCGTTCCCGAGGCCGGTCTCGACCGCGGCGTAGACCCGCTGGATGGCTCGGCGGGGGTCGGGCTCCTGCTCGATCTCCCACAGGAGCCGGTCGATGGCATCGATCTCGGCGGCGTAGTCCACGACGTGGGGCTGGGCCCCGTCGTCGACCGCGTCGGGGACGGCGTCGCCGCCATCGCTCGACCGGCGGGCGTGACGAACGGCGAGGTACACCAGCGCACCGGCCAGCCCGATCGCTGCCAGGACCGGTACCAGGATCGCCGCCAGATCGCCCAGGGCGCTGGACGACCCCGGGGGCTCCTCGTCGCCGGGGTCCGAGGTCTCCGGCTCGACCGGCTCGGACCCGGCACTGCCCCCGGCATCGTCGATCGCCCCCGCAACGCCACCGGCCTCCAGGTCGTCGAGGTCGATCACGAGCCCGCCCCCGGGCGAGACCGCGACGACCTGGCCGTCCTGGTCGAGGACCCGGAAGCCTCCTCCATCGACCGGCTCGACCCGGACCGAGCCGCCCCCGCCGGCTTCGACGAGGAACGCTCCGTCGCCGCCCTGGATGAACCGGATCGTGTCACCGTCGATCTCGGCGACCGGAACCACCTCGACCGCGCCCGACTCGTCGATCCGGACCCCACCGATCTCGCCGGCGGCGTCGGGGACGAGGATCGTCCGACCGTCGGACGTGCTGGCCTCCTCGCCGGGCTCGACGGGCCGGAACCCGCACGCCTCGGGATCGGGCACGATGAGGACCTGATCGTTGATCTCGAAGCCGCCGTCGCAACCCGGGATCGGGGTCAGCTCCACCACCTCGCCGCCCGGTCCGACGAGCTCGACCGCCCCGGCAAGCTCCGGGACTCCCGACCCGGTTCCGGCCGTGCCGTCAGCCCCCGTGGTCGGCGAGGCCGGATCAGCGACGTCTCCGCCCCCGGGGCTGCCCGGAGACGACGACTCACCGCCGGCCCGGAACGGCAGCGGGCGGTCGAGCCGGTCGGGGTCGACGGTTCCCGCCAGGGCGGCCATCGCCAACAGCCCAACCGCGACGCCGACGACGGCGCCGACCGTCAGCCACGACACCCTCCACGGCGCCCCCCGATCGGTCCCCGCCGATCCCTCCTCGCTCATGGAGGCAGTCTCGCGTCTCGTCGCGCGGTGCGGAGGTCGCCCCCTCAGCCGCCGCCGGTGCCGGCCAGCTCCTCGAGGGGGGCCAGGAGATGCTCACAGGCGGCGTGGGCCTCGCTGTCGCCGCCGAGCTGATCCAACAGGCCGCCCGAGCCCTCCGAACCGTCGCCGCCGGAGCCGCCCGGGGTCGCCCCGTCGGAGGGGACCCCCTCGGCCTCCAGGCAGGCCGCGTAGTCGGCGAGCGCCTCCTCCACCAGGGCCATCGTGGGGTCGATCGTTCCGCCGAGGGGGACACCGTCGAGCTCGGCCGGGAGCTCGTCGGACCGGAGCCAGGCGTCGAAGAGCTCGTCGAGCTCCGCCCCCGACAGCTCCTCGGCCAGGGCCTCGAAGTCGGCGGTCGAGGCGTTACCGCCGCCGTAGCGCTCCACCCAGGTTCGCAGGATGGAGAAGAAGACGTCGTCGCCGACCTCCAGGCGGAGGGCGTGAAGGGTCAGCGCACCCCGGAAGTACACGTGGACCCCGAACAGATCTTCGGGCGGCGGACGGTGGACCTGGGCCTGGAGCAACGGACCGAACGCCGCCGCCTCGAGGATCCACTGCTGATAGGAGAAGTCGGGCTGGCTCGCCTCCAGCCACAGGGCCTCGGCGTAGGTGGCGAAGCCCTCGTTGAGCCAGATGTCCTCCCACCGTTCGAGCGAGACCGAGTTCCCGAACCACTGGTGAGCCAGCTCGTGGGGCACCGCCCGCTCGGCGAAGAACGGCGACTCGAAGATCTCGGTACCGAAGATCGACAGGGTCTGGGTCTCCAACGCTCCGCCGAAGCGGTCGTCGACCACGGCCGAGCCGTAGACGTCGAACGGATAGGGCCCGAACAACTCCTCGTAGACGTCGAGCATCTCCGCCTGCTCGGCGAGGATGGCGACGGCCTGGTCGACCCATCGGTCGGCCACGACGTTGCGGATCGGGATGCCGCTGGTGCTCGTCCCCCCGTCGAGCTCGGTGAACGAGCCGATCAGGATCGTGGTGAGGTACGTCGCCTGAGGGTAGGGCTGGGAGAACGTCCACGTGGTCGTGTCACCCTCGGTGGCCGTGTCGACCAGGGTGCCGTTGGCCGCCACGGTGACCTCGGCCGGGGCCGAGATCCGGTAGGTGAACGAGGCCTTGTCGCTCGGGTGGTCGTTGGCCGGGTGGAACGTCGTGGCCGAGATCGGCTCACCGACGACGTAGGAGAAGCCGTCCCGGATGTGCCACCCCGAGGTGATGACCCCGGACCGGTCGACCTGGGGCGTGCCGCCGTAGGTGACGACGACGGTGAACGGGTCACCGTGGGCGATGGGGGCGGCCGGGGTGATCGACAGCTCGGGGTCGGTGTGGTCGAAGGCCGCGGTCACCCCGTCGACCTCGACGGTCGACACCGTGAGGCCGGTCAGCTCGAGGTTGAACCGGGAGAGGGGCTGGGTGGCGAAGGCGGCGATCGTCGCCTCCCCGTCGAGATGGCTGCGGTCGGGGTCCCAGTCGAGGGCCAGGTCGTAGCTGACGACGTCGTACCCGCCGTTGCCGTGGGTCGTCACGTAGGGATCGTCGAGGGTGATGGCACCGGCGTTGGCCGCCGGGTCACCGCCGCTCGTGGCGGTTCCCGACCCGTCGGTGGGCCCGTCGGTCGCCCCGGTCGACGGGGCCACCGTCGTCGACGAAGGCGCGCCGTCGTCGGCCGTCGGGGCGGTCGACGCGCCGTCGACGCTGCTGCACGCCACCGTGGTGGCGATGGCCACCGCTACCAGCTTGAGGACTGTCCGCATCATCGGCCCACCCGGCTTTCGATCAGGGCCTCCACTATCGCTCGCCGGCCGGGGCCGGTGGGATCGGGCCGCCGTTCACCGTACCGGGCCGGGGGTTGGCCAGGTGAGGCGCCCCCGCCCGGCGACCGCCGCGGCGACCAGCACCAGAACGGCCGAGCCGGCCATCGCCGTCGGGACCGTCGTGGCCGCCGCCAGGGCGCCCATCGTCACCCCGCCGGCGACCTCACCGACCGAGTTGGCCTGCTCGATGAACGAGTGCACGGTGGCCCGGACGTGGGCCGGGGTGTGGGCGTTGGTCCAGTTGGTGGTGAGGGGCTCGATCGCCCCCCGGAGCCCACCCTGGATGATCAGGCCCGCCGCCGCCACCGGCAGCACCGCCACCAACCCGAGGGCGCCGATCCCGATGGCGCTGACCCCCAACATCACCGCCAGGCCCGTGGCCACGGCCGGGCCGGTGAGCCGGGCCCGGCCCCACCACAACACCATGGCCCCGAGGGCCGCCTCGACGGCGGCGATCGCTCCCACGAGGGTGATCTCATCGTGGTCGGCCGAGAGGCCGAGATCGTCGAGGCGCCGGATGTCGAGCCGGTCGATCGCCTCCCCGGCGAGGCCCCCGACGACCAGCACGATCACCAGGATCCGAAGCGACCGGCTGGCGGCGACCGTCGACGCCCCGGCCCGCAACGAGGCGGCGGCGGTGGCCCCGGCGGCGCGGATGGCGGCGGCCAGGCCCCCGGTCCGGAGGCGAGCCCCGGTCGCCCGGTCGAAGCCGTCCTCGGTCATCGTCACCGCCAACACGACCCCGGTGGCGACCAGCACGACCCCGGTGGCCACGACCGATGTGGTCAAGGTGGTGAGACGGGCCAACCCGGCGCCGCCCAGGATCGCGACGACCGCCACCGCCAGCTGCCACCGTCCCCGCCGCAGGACGAGCGCTTCCACCGCCCCCGGACCGCCCAACTCGTCGGTGATCCACGCCGTCTCGGCCCCGCTCCGGAAGGTGTAGGCCACACCCCAGGCGACCTGGGTCAGAACCAGCAGGGGGAAGGCGCTGACGATACCGGCCGCGATCTGGGCCAGGCCGACGCCGATGACCCCGACGACCACCGACCACTTCCGGCTGAACGTGTCGGCCATGACCCCGGTCGGGACCTCGGCCAGGAGCAGCGACGCCTCCATCGCCGTTCCGAGCAGCACGAGCTGGAGCTCGGGCAGGTCCAGCTCGACGGTGATCCGGACGACCAGGGAGACCCAGTAGGCCCGGAGCATCGCCTGCCACACGAGGCCCGACCACAGGTACAACCGGGCCTGGTCGATCGCCATCGGCCGATCGTAGGGGAGGCCCCCACCCCGATCTCCCGAGTTTCGCCGACGCTAGGAACCGAGGCCGGGAGCGCCGGCATAGGCCGGCAGCGCCGGTTGCCCGCCGAGGTGGGCGTAGAGGACCCGGGAACCCGGTCGGATCTGGCCGCTTCGGACGAGGTCGATCAATCCGGCCATCGACTTCCCCTCGTAGACCGGATCGGTCAACATGCCCTCGGTTCGGGCCGCCAGGTGAATGGCGTCGACGGTCGTCTGGTCGGGGACGCCGTAGGCCGGGCCCTCGTAGCCGGCCAGCACGGTGATCTCGTCGTCCCGAAGCGGCCGGCCGACCCCGATCCGCTCCGCCGTGTCTCGGGCGATCCGGGTCACCTGGTCGACGGTCCGGGCCAGGGTGGCCGAGGCATCGATCCCGATCACCTGCCGGTCGTCACGATCCTCCAGGGCGAATCCGGCGATCATTCCGGCGTGGGTCGAACCGGTGACCGTGCAGACGATGATCGTGTCGAAGAACGTGCCCAGCTCGGCCTCCTGGGCCGCCACCTCCCGGGCCCAGTTGGCGAACCCGAGACCGCCGAGCGGATGGTCGGAGGCCCCGGCCGGGATCGGGTAGGGGGTGCCACCGGCCTCTTCGACCGAGGAGATCGCCTGCCGCCACGAGTCGCGGAACCCGATGTCGAACCCGGCAGGGTCGATGCGGACGTCGCCACCCATGATGCGCGTCAGCTGGATGTTGCCGACCTTGTCGTACACCGAGTCGGGCCAATCGACCCACCCCTCCTGGACGGTGACCACGCCCAGGCCCAGGTGGCATGCCACCCCGGTCACCTGGCGGGTGTGGTTGGACTGGATGCCGCCGATCGACACCAGCGTGTCGCACCCCCGGTCGAGGGCATCGGCGACCAGGTATTCCAGCTTCCGGACCTTGTTGCCGCCATAGGCGATACCCGAGTTGCAGTCTTCCCGCTTGGCCCAGATCTCGACCCGACCCCCGAGCGCCTCGCTGAGGCGAGGCAACGGGTGGACCGGCGACGGGCCGAACAGCAACGGTTGGCGACGGTGGTCGTCGAGGGTCATGGTGTTCCGATCGATCGACGGTGGGCCGGCGGAATCCTAGACGACCGGTCCGGTCTACGATCTCGGGCGGCGGCGCCAGGGCCGATCCCGGCGTCGCCCCGACCCGCCCGACTTCCCCACCGAGGATCGACGATGACCACGACCGACACCGAGGCGTTGGCCGAGATCGAGCGCCGGGTGCTGTGGCTGGCGACCCGGATCGTCGATGCCGCCAATCGCCGATCCGAGACCCAGGTGAAGGTCGGCGGGCACCAGGCGTCGTGCGCCTCGATGGTGTCGATCATGACCGCGCTCTGGTTCGGCCACATCGGCGAGCACGACAAGGTGGCGGTCAAGCCCCACGCGTCGCCGGTGTACCACGCCATCAAGTACCTGACCGGCGAGCTCGACCGGTCGTACCTGACGACCCTCCGCCAGCGGGGCGGCCTCCAGGCCTACCCGTCGAGAACGAAGGACCCCGACGTCACCGACTTCTCCACCGGGTCGGTCGGACTGGGAGCGGTCGCCCCCCTGTTCGCCGCGCTGACCCGTCGCTACCTCGACACCCACCCCTCCCCCGGCCGGGGCGAGAGCCCTCGATCCCGCTTCGTCGCCCTGGTCGGCGACGCCGAGCTCGACGAGGGGAACGTGTGGGAGGCGATCGCCGACCCCGCCACCGAGGGCCTCGGATCGTTCACCATGGTGGTCGACCTCAACCGGCAGAGCCTCGATCGGGTCATCCCCGACATCGCCGCCGACCGGCTCAAGCGGTTCTTTGCCGACGCCGGATGGCACGTGGTCGAGGCCAAGTACGGCACCCGCCTGACGTCGGCCTTCGACCAGCCAGACGGTGACGCCCTCCGCCACCACCTCGATCGGATGCCGAACGAGGCGTACCAGGCGCTGTTCGGCCTCGATGGTCCGGCGTTGCGTTCCAAGTTCCTCGACGGAGCCGACCCCGCGGTCGCCCGGTTCGCCGATGGCTACGACGACGTCGCCCTGGCATCGCTGGTGACCGACCTCGGCGGCCACGACCTCCGCCTGCTGCTCGACACCTTCGCCCGCTGCGACGCCGAGACCGATCGCCCATCGGTCCTGTTCGCCTACACGATCAAGGGATGGGGCCTCCCCATCGCCGGTGACCCCCTCAACCACGCGGCCCTCCTGACGCCCGACCAGATCGACGAGCTCCGGGCTGCGGTCGGCCTCACCGAGGCCTCCGAGTGGGACCGGTTCGATCCCACCACGCCGGCCGGCCGGCTGTGCGATGCGGTCGGCGGAGCCCTCAACAATCCCCGCCCCGTCCCCCGACCGGCCATCGCCGTCCCGCCCGGCGTCCGGCCGCCGGTGACGGCTGGCACGCCATCGACCCAGGAGGCGTTCGGCCGGGTCCTGGCCAGCCTGGCCGACGTCGAGGGGGTCGGCGACCGGATCGTCACCACCGCCCCCGACGTTTCCATCTCGACCAACCTCGGAGGGTGGATCAACAAGGCGGGGGTGTACGCCCCGACCGAGCGGGACCACCACGGTGGGGCCGACCGGCTGCTCCGATGGGCGCCGGCCCCGACCGGTCGCCACATCGAGCTGGGGATCAGCGAGATGAACCTCTTCATGCTCCTCGGTCAGCTCGGCCTGAGCCACGAGCACCATGGCGAGCTGCTGCTCCCCATCGGCACGGTGTACGACCCGTTCGTGCTGCGGGGCCTCGACGCCCTGATCTACGGGCTCTACAACGACGCCCGGTTCGTGGTGGTCGGGACCCCGTCGGGGGTGACCTTGGCCCCCGAGGGCGGGGCGCACCAGTCGACGGTGACCGCGTCGCTCGGCGCCGAGCTCCCCGGCCTGACCTACGCCGAGCCGGCCTTCGCCACCGAGGTCGACTGGCTGCTGTGCGACGCCCTCGACCAGCTGGTCGTTCCCGACGGGGCCAGCACCTACCTCCGGCTCTCGACCAGGCCCATCGACCAGGCCCCGTTCGCCGCCGCCCTCGACCGCTACGGCGAAACGGTCCTCCGTCGCCATGTCCTGGCTGGCGGCTACCGGCTGCGCGACGGCGCCGACGACGGCCGGCCGGGTGTGACGCTCGTGACGACCGGGGCGATGGCGCCCGAGGCGTTGGCCGCGGCCGATGAGCTCGACGACGAGGGGGTGCAGGCGACGGTCGTCCACCTCACCAGCCCGGACCGGACGTACCGGAGCTGGCGGGCCGGGTACGCGGCGACGGCCGCCACCGCCCGGGTCGTCCGGTCGCCGAGCCAGCTCCACCGCCTCGTCCCCCCGGCCGAACGGCGGCGGCCGGTGATCAGCGTCCACGACGCGGCGAGCCACAGCCTGGCCTGGATCGGTTCGGCCCTCGGCTGCCGCCAGTACGCGCTGGGGGTCGACCGCTTCGGCGAGTCGGGCACGATCGCCGACCTCCACGAGGTGACCGGCATCTCGGTCGGCAACGTGGTGAACGCGGCCCTCATCGCGGTCAGCGAAGCGGACCCCGGCCTCGATCCGGGCCTGACCGAGAGGGTGGAGGGAGCCGGGCCGTGAGCGACGGCGGCCGCCGATCCGACGACGCCTACCGGGCCCGGGTCGATCGGGCCATGGACCACGTGCGGGCCGGGCTCGGCGACGACCTCTCGCTGGCTGCGGTGGCCGATGTGGCCGGCTTCTCCCCCCATCACTTCCACCGGATCTTCAAGGCCGTCGCCGGAGAGACCCTGGCCCAGTTCACCCGTCGGGCCCGGCTGGAGCGGGCGGTCCGCCTCATGCGGGCCGCCCCGGCCAGAACGTTGACCTCCATCTCGGCCGAGGTCGGGTTCGCTACCCCGTCGGATTTCGCCCGGGTGTTCCGCACGGCCTACGGCTGTCGACCGAGCGAGTGGGATCGACGATCGCCGCTCGTGCCGGCCCGGGGCGAGAGCGGCGGGATCGACGACCGGGAGCCGGACCGGCCCGGGGGTGACCACGACCCCGGTCGGTGCCGACTCGAGACGACCGTGGTCACCCGCCCGGCCTGCCGGCTGGCCTACGTACGGGTCCGGGACCCGTGGCGATCCGACGGCCTCGTCGATGGGTACGACCGGCTGACGCGGCGCTTGTCCGACGCCGGTGTCGACTGGCGGCGGGCGCAGTTGGTCGGCCTCAGCTGGGAGTCGGCGCCGGCCAGCCCCCGGGACCGGCTGACCTATGACCTGGCCCTGACCGTGGCCGACGACCTCGGACCCCTCGACGGCGTCGGCATCCACCACCTCCCGGCGGCCCGGGCGGCCGAGGTCCGATGCCGGACGCTGCCCGGGATCGCCGTGGCCTGGGAGCACCTCTACCGGTGCTGGTTGCCGTCGTCGGGCTCGGAGCCGGAGGAGGTGCCGGCCGTCAAGTGGTTCCGCCACACCCCGGAGCGGTTCGGTCCACAGGCGTGGGACGTCGACTGCTCGATCGCCATCCGGCCCCTCCGCCGATAGGAGCCCGGGGGCGTCCGGAGGTTCGCAAGAACTCAACAGCGCCGGCGGCGGCCGATGAGGTGTGATCGTTCCATGACCGAGCACACCTCATTGACCGAACCGCCTGAACCGACCGAATCGACCGAACCGACGACCATCGAACTGGCCCGTCGTTTCCTCCGGGCGACCGATCCGTCCGACCTCCGACCGGAGGAGGTCCGGGAGCTGGTGGCCCCCGACGTCGCCATCACCGACCCCCTCATGCCCCCGGTCGACTCGGCCGCCGCCTTCGAGGCGATGCTGAGCCAGGCCGGCGGAGGTATCCACGTGACCTCGACGGTCCAGGACGTCATCGGCGACGAGCGCCTGGTGGCGGCCCGGATCCTGGTCGAGGTCAACGGGACCCCGATCGACTACGCCCAGTGGCTGTGGTTCGAGGGTGACCGGATCACCCGAGTGCAGACGATCTATGACCCCCGGCCCTACCTGGAGCTGGCCGGGGGCTGAGGACCGCCCGAGCTCAGCGGAGGGTGGCGTCGATGCCGGTCCGGCTCTCGCCGGCGTCGACGCACACCTGGAGCTGGTACCACTGGCTGCCGTTGGTGAACGTCTGACCCGATGGGGCGATGAAGGTCAGCACGTAGCAGCCGGGGCCGACGTCGAAGGTGAAGTCGCCCGAGCCATCGGTGGCCACGTCGCCGAGCCAGCTGCCCCGGCTCCCGTCGCCCTGTGCGACGAACAGGTCGACCACGACCCCGCCGACCGGCGCCCCGCCTCGATCGACCGATCCGCCGATCGAGGCCGGCCCGGTACCGGAACCGGCGAGGGTGGCGCTCAGGCTGATCGTCTGGCCCGGGTCGGGGCAGCCCTGGGCGTTCTCCCACGAGGTCTGGTTCAGGAATCGCTGACCGTCGGGAGCGATGAAGGTCACCACCCGACATCCGTCGGCCGAGAACCGGACCCGGCCGTTGGCGTCGGTCCGGGCATCGCCGAGCCATTCGCCTCTGGCACCTCCGCCGACGTCCTCGAACAGGTCGATCACCGCCCCGGGGGCCGGTGCCCCATCGGCGTAGGACATGGTCGCCTCGATGGCCCCCGGCGACGGCGGCGGGGTCGTCGGCGGCAGGGTCGTCGGCGGGGCGGTGGTCGTTGTCGGGGGCGGGTCGTCGCCGAAGAGGCAGTTCGGCCGGCTGGCCAGGAAGTCGGTGATGACCCGCCGGCTGCAGTCGGAGAACGATTGGGAGCCGTTGAGCGACGGCCACATGATGAAGCCGCTGCTGCACCCGATGTCGGGATCGTGGCGGGAGCCGACGTTGTGGCCGATCTCGTGGGCGACGAGGGTGACCATCTGGCTGTGGTTGGCGCTCACCCCGAGGGCGAAGTTGCTGCACACGCTGTTGAGGTAGGCCTGACCGATGACGCTGCCACCGAACTGGTTGCGACCCGTCAACAGATGGGCGACGCCGATCTGGCCCCGGCCGTCGGCCACGGCCCGGAAGTCGCCGAGCGGGTCGCCGGTGTAGTTGATGGTCAGCCGTTCCCGCTGGGCGATCTGGATGTTGACGCCGACGTTGGACTCGTAGATCCCGTCGACCGAGTTGAAGATCGCCACCGAGTTGCCGGCCCAGTCCTGGTCCTCGACGAGGCTGACGAGGAGGCGGCCGTTCTCGGCGTCGGGGCCGACCGGGATGTCGGCCTCGTCGAACAGGTCCCGGAGGTGGTCCCCGGTCAGGGGATGATCGCCCTCGAGGACTTCACCGGTGACCCCGCAGATCAGCGGCTCGGTCTCGAGCTCGCCGGACACGAAGACGACGCTCGGGGCCCCCGATCCGTCGGCCAGCTCGGGGAACCGGCTGACGGGCTCGATCTGCAGCATCCGCTCACCGTCGAAGATCATGCCCGACACACCCTCGGCGGTCTCGGTGACCCGGACCCACGAGTCATCGACGCCGAGGACGGTTCCCCGCATGACCGACTGGTCGGCGAGGAGCGCCTCTCGATCGGCCGGCGTCATGGCGTCGAGCAGGACGGTGTTGGGCTGGAGGACGACGTCGTAGGTTCGGCCGAGGGCATCGAAGCGCCACGCCACCGTGCCACCGTCGTCGGCGGCGGCGATGTCGCCGCTCTCACCGGATCGGGTCCACGACTCGATCCGGGCGTGGTCGATCTCGTCGATCGGGAGGCGGGTCTCCTCGTTCGACCAGGTGTCCCCACCGGGAGGTGGGACCGGCGGGTCGTCGGCGCTATTGGCGTCGGCGGCCCCGACCCCCAGGACCCCGACGATGGCGAGGAGGAGGCCGACGGCCATCCCAACCAACGTTCCCCACCGAACAGGTACCTTCGCCGCCACGGCCTCCACCTTCCGACTCGACACATCGTGTGTCCACAACACGGACGGGAACGCAGGCGCGCCAGCGATTGCGGCTGACCCGACGCACGACCCGGCCTCGACCCCTACCCCACCGAGTCGTGACGCCGTAGTTCTAGCAGCATCTGGGTGACCATAGGACGGTCGAATCCGACCTTTTAACCGCGACCGCCGGCCCTTAGCCTGAAGCGGTCGCCGGCGGGAGGAGCCCCAGCATGTCCAGTTCCATCGCGGTCACCCCCGACCAGGTCGACGAGCCCCACCCCTACTACCGCCACAAGGTCGACTTCTTCGCCCGGTGGGCCGAGCGGGGCCGGGCTCTCGACTACGGCTGCGGCCAGGGCCACTACTCCCGTTCGCTGGCCGCCCGGGGGTGGTCGGTGACCGGGGTCGACGTCGACGCCGGGCGCCTGGCCGAAGCGCGGGATCGGGCAACCGAGATCGGGCTGGGCGACCGCTGCGAGTTCGTCGAGGTCGGGCTGACCGACCGGGAGCTCCCGTTCGAGAAGGGCCACTTCGACGCCATCTTCGCCTCCGAGGTCATCGAGCACGTGCCCGACCCGTTGGCCTGGATCACCGAGCTCAAGCGGATCCTCCGACGGGACGGCACCCTCTACCTGACGACCCCCAACGCCGTGTCCTACCGCCACGTCGGCAAGAACCTGTTGTGGAACCTCCGCGGGGGCCACACGGGGCGGGCCAAGGTGATCGAGTCGTGGCCACGGTTCACGCCCGGCAAGGAAGGCCACATCGTGGCCTACGAGTTCGAGACGCTCTACCGGTGGGCCAACCTCAACGGGTTCGAACTGGTGGCGATGGACTTCGCCGAGATCCACGACGGGTGGCGCAAGGTCACCAACGTCGTGACTCCACTCCGCCCGCTCCGGACCGGGCTGGTGGTCATGCTCCGCCACACCGACCCCGATCTGCTCTACAGCTGAGCACCGTCGGCGGTCAGTGGGTGCCGCCGAGGAACAGGTTCCACACCACGACCACGACCCAGTGGATCAGGATCGGCGCCCGGAGGGTACCCGACCGGAGGTAGGCGTAGCCGGTGGCGTACCCCAGCATCGCCACGACGGCCAGCAGCCGGGGATCGGCGAAGGGTCGGAGCGCCTCGATGCCCAGTGCCGGGCCGATCAGGTGCGACGCGGTGTACACCGCGGTCGAGAGGGTGACGAAGGCGAACCGCCGACCGGCCGTCGCCGTCAGCAGCGAGCGGGGCAACAGCACACCTCGGTGGAACAGCTCCTCGGTCAGGGCCGGGGCCACCAGCAGCAGGATCGGGAGCCCCACCGCTTCGACGACGGTCGGCCGCTCGGGCTCGAGCAGGCCGGCCCAGCCGGCCACCAGCGTCCCGGCCAGTGCCAGCGGCGGGACGAGCGTCCACGTCGAACGCGGGGCGCCCCGCAACGGTCGCCGGAGCCCGGCCAGCGGATTGTCCCGCAGGTAGGCCACGATCGACCCCGTCACGGTGTCGGTCGTTCCGCTCATGGCATCAGTCTGGTCGAGCGGCGTCGTCGACCGCTCGGCGCCACGCTCGGCCTACAGCTTGGACACGATCTCCTCGGCGTGGGCCTTGGTCTTGGGCCGCTTGAAGACGTGCTTGATGATCCCGTCCCCATCGATGAGGAACGTCGTGCGCTGCAGGCCCTCGTAGACCTTGCCGTAGTTCTTCTTCTCGCCCCAGACGCCGTAGGCCTCGATGAGCTCCCGGTCGGGATCGGCGATGAGGGGGAACGGCAGATCGTGCTTGCCGGCGAAGGCCTCATGGCTGGCGTCGTCGTCGGGTGAGACGCCGACGACGGCCACCCCGTGCTCGTCGAGCAGGGCCAGGTTGTCTCGCAGGTTGCAGGCCTGGGCGGTGCACCCCGGCGTGGCGTCCTTGGGGTAGAAGTAGAGCGCCAGCAGGCGCCCCTCGTAGTCGCTGAGGGAGACCGTCTCACCGGAGAACGTGGTGGCGGTGAACGGCGGAGCCGGCTCACCGGCGGCCAGCGGAGCGGGTGGTGCTGCCATCCCACGCAGGATAGGGGTCCGGTCCCCCGACCGGGGTCGGTGCCCGTTCCCCTATCGACCCCGGGGGGATTAGGGGGTCATCCCCGAGGCCGGCGAGCCGGCGAGGGCCGAAGCTGGGCAAATGACGATCGACACCCTCGACCTCGGCATGGAGCACCTGGAGGTCCTCGAGACCATCGGCCGGGGCGGCTTCAGCGTCGTCTATCGGGCCACCGACACCCGCCTTCGTCGCCCGGTGGCGGTGAAGGTCCTGACCGGGATCACCTCGGAGGCCGACCTCGACCGGTTCGATCTCGAGTGCCAGATCCACGGCCCGTTGTCGGCCCACCCCAACATCGTCACCATCCACGACGCCGGCACGACCCCGTCGGGCAGCCCCTTCCTGGTGATGGAGTACCTCGACCAGGGGTCGCTGGCCGACCACCTCGAGCGGCGGGGACCCATCGGGTGGCACCAGGTCGTCGAGTGGATGATCCCGGTCAGCCGGGCGGTGGCCGCGGCCCACGCCCGTGGGGTTCTCCACCGCGACATCAAGCCGGCCAACGTCCTGCTCTCGGCCGACGGTCCGAAGCTCGCCGACTTCGGCATCGCTTGCGGCAGCGACGCCACCAGCCCCCAGTTCGCCGTCAGCTGGCTCCACGCCCCGCCGGAGGCCGAGGCCAACCGTCGCGACGAACGATCCGACGTCTACTCGTTGGCCTCGACGGCCCACCAACTGCTGACCGGTCGGGCCCCGTTCCAGACCGATAGCGATGACTCCCTCCCGGCCCTCCTCCGCCGGATCGTCGACCAGCCGGCCCCCCGCCTGGGGCCCGACGTCGCTCCCCGATGGCTCGACGACCTCCTCCAGGCCGGCCTGGCCAAGGATCCGGCCGCCCGTCCCCCGAGCGCCGAGGCCTTCGCTCAGGCCCTGGCCGCCGGGCCGCAGGCCCAGGCGTCGAACCGGCCGGCGCCGGTCGCCGTGGCCGCACCCGCCCCGGTCGCCCAGCCGACCATCGTGTCGCCGATGGTCGGCACCGCGCCGACCTCGGTCCTGGCGGCCCAGCCTCACCCCCACGCCATCTCCCAGCCCGGCACCGTCGTCCTCGGCGGCCAGCCTCACCCCCATGCCATCTCCCAACCCGGCACCGTCGTCCTCGGCGGCAGGCCACAGCGGGAGCGGCGGGGTGCAGCGGCTCCGATCCTGGCCGTGGCAGCCCTGGCGGTCGCCATCGCCGGTCTGCTCCTCGGGCCGGGCCAGGGCGTGCTCGACCGGGCGCTCGGGACCGGTACGGCGGGGGCCGGGACCGAGGAGGCGACCGGCACTCCCGACGAGACGCCCGTGACCTCCATCGAGGGACCGGGCGCAACGACGCCCACCGGCGAGACGACCGCCGCGACCGACACGACGGTCCCCACCACCGAGACGACCGACACCACGACCCCGACCAGCGAGACGACCGAGACCACCCCGTCGACCGACACGACGGTCCCCACCACCGAGACGACGGAGACGACGGACGGCGGCGGCGACACCACCGAGCCGCCGGTGACCGACGGGGAGGTCCCCGACGTCGCCGGCCGGACCTCGGCGGAGGCGGCGACGTTGCTGGCCGACGCCGGATTCGACACCGTCCAGCGGCGCAGCGAGCCGAGCGCCGATGTGGCGGAGGGCATCGTCATCGGCACCGACCCGCCGGCGGGAACGGTCGCCGACCTCGACGCCACCGTGACGCTCCGGGTCTCGTCCGGTCCCGAGCTGGTCATCGTGCCGGACCTGGCCGGCCTGAGCCGAGCGGCGGCCGAGCAGTTCCTGGCCGACACCGGGCTGACGGCGGTCGTGACCACGGTCGAAGTCCCCGAGGACTCCGGCCAGGTCGGCGTGGTGTTGGGCTCCGATCCGTTCGCCGGCTCGGAGGTTCCGGTCGGGAGCACCGTCGAGATCGCCGTCGGCGTCGCCGAACCGGCCCCGATCCCCACGATCCCGCCGGTGATCGGCACGCCGGGCGGCTGACCGGGAATCGCCGACGACGACCACCACAATCCGTCGACGACCACCACAATGGGGCGGTGACCGCACCCGCCGTCCCGACGAGTCGGCCCCGGGGATGGCTCCTGTTCCGGGGCGTCCCGCTCGTCGCCCTCTTCCTCTCGTCGTTCGTCGTGCTCTACGCCAACTGGGTGGGGCAGGCGTCGTCGGTCGAGGATCCGGTCGGCGACGCGATCGTCGTCCACGCCGGGCAGTCCGACCGATTGTCCCACGGCATCGATCTGATGGACGACGGCGCAGCACCGACCCTCGTGGTCATGTTCGGGGGAGAGCGGCGCAGCCTCCGCCAGTTCTGCGGTCAGACCGAGCCCTACGAGGTGCTGTGCCCCCAGCCGACACTGTCATCGACCCTGGGGGAAGCCCGGGCCCTCGGCGATCTGGTGGCCGAACGGGGCTGGGAGACGGTCGTGGTCGTGACGTCCGACTACCACCTCCGTCGGGCGTCGTACCTCGACCACCAATGCTCGGGGGCGGAGGTCGTGCGCTCGGGCGCCGGGCAGGGCGTCACCCGGCTCGAGGTCGTCCTCCGGATCGCCGAGGAGATGGTGGCGATGGTTCCCGCCGTGCTCGCCGGCTGCGAGCCCCCCGACGCCCCTTGATCGTCGGTCGGGTGGCTCGGTCGAGTGGCTCAGTCGAGTGGGATGTCGTTGCCGTCCTTGGTCGCCTGATAGGCGTCGGACAGCGTCCGATAGGCGTCCGCCAACCCGTCGAGCCGCCCCCGGAGGCGCTGCCGGTCGCCCGCCGGGGCCTGCTCGACCAGATCGGAGAGCGAGTAGGCCGTCCAGAACGCGTTGGACCGGGCGTAGTCCCCGTCGGGTAGCCGGAACACCTCGGCCAGGATCCGGAGGTCGTGGGGGATGGCGAAGGCGTCGCGGGAGTCCTCGTAGGAGAAGAGGTAGAAGAAGTTGTCGAAGCCGCTCCAGGTGATGGCCGACAGGCACAGCGAGCAGGGCTCGTGGGTCGAGACGAACAGGCAGTCGGTCGGAGCCGGCCGGAGGTCGTCGGGCAGTGCCCAGTACCGGTTGAGGGTGGCGATCTCGCCATGGAACAGCGGATTGTCCGTCTCGCCATTGGTCCCGACGACCACCGTGGCCAGGCTCGATCGATCGAGGATCGCCCCACCGAAGATCTTGTTGCCCTCGGCGACCCCCCGGGTGGTGAGGGGAACGACCTCGTGCTCCAGGACGTTGAGGATGGGGTCGACGAGTGCGGGGTTCACCAAGATCTGCCCTTCAGGGAACAAAACGACCGACCCCGACGTTACCTGTCAGTAGAAAGCACAACCCACCCAGCCACTGGGGAGTACCCCCCTCACGGTGTCGTCGTCAGCACGGAGCGTCAGCCGCTCCCGGCGGCACCGGCCGATCGGTCGATGCGGAGCGATCGGTGGGAGAGACCGGAGGCCTCACGAAAGGTTCTCCTTTGCGCGGATCACTGCGTCTGGGCACCGTGTCCGGTATCGATATCGGCCTCCACTGGTCGATCGCGCTGATCGTCACGCTGCTCACCATCACCCTGTCCGGCACCATCCTCCCGGCCTTCGCCGCCGGGTTCAGCGGTGCCGCCTACCTGGTGGCCGCCCTCGCCACCTCCGGCCTGTTCCTGGCCTCGATCGTCGCCCACGAGCTCGGCCACTCGATCGTGGCCCAGAACAACGGGATCAAGGTCAACGGCATCACCCTGTTCGCCCTCGGCGGGGTGGCAGCCCTCGACCGCGAGCCGTCGAACCCCGGCATGGCGGCCCGGATCGCTCTCGCCGGCCCGGCGGTCAGCGTCGCCATCGGCGTCGGGTCCCTCGTCGCAGCCGGCGCGGCCGGCGTGCTCGGCTTCTCGGCACTGCTCGTCGCCGGCCTGGCCTGGCTCGGCCTGACCAACCTCGTGTTGGCGGTGTTCAACATGATCCCTGCTCTCCCCCTTGACGGCGGTCGGGTGCTCCAGGCCGCCCTGTGGAAGCGGAGCGGCAACCAGTACCGGGCGACGATCGGGGCGGCCCGGGTCGGCCGATACCTCGGGTGGGGCCTGGTCGCCTTCGGCATCTGGCAGCTGACCCAGGGCGTCGGTGGGCTGTGGACGATCCTGATCGGGTTCTTCGTCATCACCTCGGCCAGCGCCGAGTCGGTCCGAGCCCGCTTCCAGCTCCAGCGTCAGACCATGCACGATGCCATGGCCCGCTTCGTCGGACCCTGGCCCCCGCCCGACCCGTCGGCCCACCGGCCCGGCTACACCAACCAGCCCGGCCGGCCGTACCCCGGCCCGGCCACGCCGGGTCACCAGCACGACGTCATCGACGTCGACAGTCGCGAGGTGGACACCCCCGGCGTGCGCTGAATCCCCCCTCCAGCGCACGCTCCCACCTCGGTCAGCCGGCCGTTCCCGCCACTCCACCCACCCCGGGCGGGAACGGCCGGCCCTTTCGCGTCCCTCCTTCGGTTGGCGACCTCGCCTGGCGGCTCAAGGCCGACGGGATCGAGCCGATAGGCACCGCGCCAGTCAGCAGGAGGGAACGTGTTCGACAACCTCACCCTACGGACGAAGCTTCTGACCTTCATCGCCGTTCCCTCCGTCATCGCGGTTCTGTTGTCGGTGGCCAACCTGGTCGCTGCGGGCCGGTCGGGGATCGACGGGGGCTTCGCCGACTCGATCAGGGTCATCGGGCTCTTCGGCCTGTTCACCACCGCAGCAGCAGCCACGGTCGGCCTGGTCCAAGCCCACGAAGCGGTCCGCCAGCTGACCAGCGGGAGCCGTGACGGCGACCGGTCCGACGCCGACCGCGATGCCGGGCCGACGAGCACCGGTGATGACGGCGGACCAACGGCGCCCCATGCCACCGCCAGCACGACGGCCACCACCGGCGTGTTCTCCACCCGTCCGGGTGACGGGGGCGACGGTCTCCCACCGCTGACCTCGGTCGGAGCCCCCCGGGCCGCCGGCCCGGGGGCCGACACCGAACGCGGTGGCTTCGGAGCCGGACCGATCTCGGTCGCCGAGAGGCTGAGCCTGATCAGCTCGGCTCGGGCCACGACCCGACCGACTCCCGCCGAGGAGCCCGAGCCGATCGCCGAGCGCCCCATCCCATCGATCCTCGCCGCCCCCAGCGACGGGTCGGCCGACGAGGCCCCGACCACCGACGGCGACGCCACGGCGACGGCCCCGCTCCTCCCCGAGGCGGTCGATGCCACGATCGCGGCCGAGACCGACCACCTCGATGCCGACGTCGACTCGCCCGTCGGCGCCCCCCACGACGGGGCCGACCATGACCGGGCCGACCACGACGGGGCCGACCACGACGGGGCCGACCATGAGGACCCGCTCGACGACGCCGGCTCGGTTGATCTCCAGCCAGGCGACGACGGTTCCGGCGAGGAGGCCGCGCCCCCCGTCGAGGCCGGTTCCCCGGACGGGACCACGTTCGCCGACGACGCGCCGATCGCCGAGCTGGTATCGCCGGGATCGGTCGAGCTCGAGGGCGCCGTCCCCGCAGCCGACGCCCCGGCCCAGGCGCTCCCGACGATCCTCCAACCGACCGACGACGGCGGTGGCGAGCCGCCCCGTCCCCGCATCGATCCCCTGGGGGTGACCGAGCCGGCCCCGACACGGCTGCTCGGCGACGACGATCCGACCTTCCCGCAGGCCCCTGGCATGCTCGACGACCCCGACTCCCCCGATCCTGGCGCCGATGCGGCAGACGGCTCGAACGGTGACCCCTGGGCGACCGACCCCTGGTTCTCGCCGACCGAGTGGCCCGACCAGGCGACCGAGCCCCGCTCCGACGACCTCGTCGACCCGTACGCCGCCTCGGAACCCGGTCTCGGAACACCCGGCGACGCACCGACGGACGAGGATGCACCGGGTACGCCGATGCCCGCCTCGGGCCTGCTGGCGGCACTGGCCGGCGGCGACCCTACGACCACGGCCCCGGGCGGGCCCGACGTCGAGGGTGCCATGGCGTCGATCGGGGATGGCGGCAGCGCCACCGGCGACGACGACGCCCCCGCCATCGGGGACGGCGTCCCGGCCGACCCCGACCACCGTGACGCCGCAATCCTCGACACCGACATCGACGCCGCAGTCCTGGACACCGACGCCGACACCGACACCGACGCCGACACCGACGCCGGGAACGACCCGCACCCGAGCCCCGGACGTCCGGGATGGCTGGCCGGGATCAGCTCGCTGTTCGGCGCCTCCAGCTCTCCGAGCGAACGGACCGAGCCGTCGACCAGCCCCGAACCGGCCGGCCCGCTGTTCGGCCCCCGGCCCACGCCGACGGACGACGCCATCACGCAAACGGCCGACGACCCGGCGACCTGGCCCCCGCCCCCGGCGCCGACACCGGCCGACCACGGCGACGCCGATCCGAGCGCCGAGCAACCGATCCCGACCCTGACCCCGATCTCCGAGCCCATCCCCACAACCCACTGGGAGCCAACGGTGAACCTCACACTCCGCCCACCCACAGCTGGCACCGGCGACCCGTCGACCGCCACCAGCGATCCGGCGACGACCGACGCTGCGGCCGCCGTCGGCCCGTCGATCACCGCGGACGGGATCGGCACCTCCCAGACCGGAGCGGAGGCCCCCACCGCCGACGGGTCCGCCCCGGACGCGACCTCGTCCACCGAGACGACCTCACCGACCGAGACGACCTCACCGACCGAGACGACCTCACCGACCGAGAACACCGAGGCCGTGTCGGCCGCCTCGACGACCCTCAACCATCTGGCCCGTCGGAGCCGGCGCCTCATCGGACGCCAGCTCCAGCAGCTCGGCGAGCTGGAGTCGGGAGAGAAGGACCCCGATCGGCTCCAGCAGCTGTGGCGCATCAGCCGCTTGGCCGCGACGGCCAGCCGGGCCGTCGACAGCCTGGCCATCATCTCGGCACCCCCGATCGAGGCCGATCGCGACGGCGACCAGATGCCGATGGCCGACGTCCTCCGGATGGCGGTCGGCACCATCGAGCAGTACCCGAGTGTCCACTTCGGGCGCATCGATGACGGTGCGGTCCCGGCCGCGGTCGGAGCGGCCATCGCCCACCTGGCGGCCGAGCTGATCGAGAACGCCGCCACCGCCAGCCCCGGTACCCCGGTCGACCTCGCCGGGATGGCCCAACCCGACGGGGCCTACCTGCTCGTCATCAGCGATCGGGGTCCCGGCCTCGATCAACCGCTGATCGAAGCGGCCAACAGCATCATCGCCGACACCCCGGACCCCATCGATGAGCGGACGCCGGCGTTGGGTCTGATCGTGATCGGCCAGTTGGCCCGTCGCCTCGGCATGACCGTCGAGCTCGTCCCCAACCCCGCCGGCTCCGGCCTGACCGCTCTCGCCCTCGTGCCCGGCACGTTGCTCGTCGAGGCCGACCAGGCCGAGTCACTGGCCAGCGCCGACCGATGACCGCCGTCGAGGTCGACCTCGCCGAAGGCGAGCTCGGGTTCCTGCTCAACGACTTCGTCGACCGGGTCGGCGGCGTGACCGAGTCGCTCGTGCTGACCGCCGACGGGACCACGGTGGCGATGTCGAGCGGGCTCGATCGCCCCGGAGCCGACCGGTTGGCGGCCATCGCGGCCGGCATGGTCGGACTGGCCCACGGGCTGTCGGGCCGGTTCGGGGGTGGCGCCGTCGACGGGGTGACCGTCGAGATGGACCACGCGGTGGTGTTCGTCACCGCCATGGGCGACGGCTCCCTGCTCGCCACCCTGGCCGACTCCACGGTCGATGCGATCGCCGTCGGTCGGGAGATGGCGACGCTCGTCGACCTTGCGGGAGCGGCGCTCACCCGCTGATCCGCCGACGGACCGATATCGGGCCCGGCGACACCACCAGTCAGTTTCGGATCCTTTCGCGGTGAGGAAACAGAGCGTTCACACACCTCCCCTAGCCTCATCATCATGGGTGCTGACCAAACGACCACCGTCCTGGTCCGGATCCGGATCGCCGACCGGCCCGGAGCGCTCGGCGCCGTGACGAGTCGGATCGGCGCCGTGCGGGGCGACGTCGTCTCGATTCAGATCCTCGAGCGCGGCGACGGGTGGGTGATCGACGAGCTGGTCATCTCCCTGCCCGATGCCGACCGGATCGAGCTGATGGTGCGGGAGATCGGGGCCGACGGTGAGGCCCAGGTCGAGGACGTCGAGCCCCACCACGGGGTGCCGTTCGACCCCCAACTCGACGCCTTCGAGGTCGCGGCGTTGATCGTCGGCTGCGACGACGCCGACGACCTGCTCGACGCCCTCTGCGAGCACACGGCTCGGGCGATCCGGACGTCGTGGGTGGCGGTCGTCGCCTCGACCCCCATCGGCGATCCCGTGGTGGCGTGGTCGGGCGATGCTCCCCTCGACCTCCTGACGAACGCCAACCCCCCCACCCCGGTTCGTCCCGCCCCCGACGATGAGCTGTGGATGCCGCTGCCCTCGGCCGGGGCATGGCTGGTTCTCGGGCGTTCCGGTCTCGCCTTCCGGGCTCGGGAACGGCGACGGGCGGCCGCTCTGGCCCGCATGGCCGATTCGCTCCACGGCTCGATCCGGGAACGACGCCGGCTGCGTTCGGTGGCCGCTCACCCGGCGGGCGGTGCTCCGGCCGGCAGCCTCCGCTTCTAGCCGGCCGCCCCTCGACGGCCTCCCCGCTTCCGCCCGGGGTGTGGACAGTCGGTGGACAATGGTGGGAGAAGCATCGGGATAAGTGCCGGATCGTTGTGGAACCGACAGAAATCCTGCGGACAACCCTGCGGATATCCACAGGCCCCCTTGACCGGTGACGACCAACGCCTCACGATGGCGATGTCCGCTCGGACGAACCGATCGGATGGAGGGAAGCACGTGACGAGCCGCCGGGGGGCGACGGCCCCTACTGACCGGTAACGGCACCCGTTCGTCAGGTCGTCGACCCTTCGCCGAGCCGCCTCGCCCCCGACGACCCACCTCCCGGGCCGTCGGTGGCGAGTCGCCTCGGCCACGTCGCGACAACCTCGGACCCGAGACCGTCGGCGTCGCATCGCCGGGTTACAGCATGTGACGGTCAGACCAGCGGAGACGTCGATCCCTCGGGTCCGAGAGCCGCTCTGCCGGAAACTGCTCGTCCCCGGAGGGGCACGGGCGGCCAAACTGGGCTCATGAGGCTCCAGATCCGCCCCTTCCGCCCCGACGACGACCTCGACGCCGTCTGCCGGATCTGGCGGGAGGTCGACTGGGTCGACGGTGACGATGCGGACGAGGACCGACACCAGATCGGCCGGTTCATGGGTGCCTGCGACGTCGAGGTCGGCCTCCTCGATGGTGCGGCCGAGTGCTCGGTGGCCCGAGCTCCCGGGTCGATCCGCTATCAGCACACCCCCCTCCCGATGGCCGCCATCGCCGCCGTCACGACGAGCCACGTCGCCCGCAAGCAGGGCTTGGCGACCGCCCTCACCGCCCGGGCGGTGCGGGCCGGAGCGGAGGCCGGTGCCGCCGTCGCCGCGCTCGGGATGTTCGACCAGGGCTTCTACGACCGCCTGGGCTTCGCCCCCATGGGTTACGACCACGAGGTCACGGTCGACCCGACGACCCTGCTGGTCGACCACGTGCCGTACCGGCGTCCGATCCGCCTCACCGCCGACGACCACGAGGAGATCCACCACCTGATGAGCCGGCGGGCGCCATCCCATGGCCAGGTGGTGATCGATCCACCGGAGCTGTTGGACGTTGAGATCCGGTGGCTGGAGAAGCCGTTCGGCCTCGGCTACCGCGACGACGACGGCCGCCTGACCCACGCCATGCTCGGCGAGCGGACCGGCGAGCACGGCCCCTATGTCGTCAAGATGATCGGCTACGAGCGACCCGAGCAGCTGCTCGACCTGCTCCGACTCCTTCGGGAGCTGGCCGATCAGATCCACTCGGTCCGGCTCACCGAACCGGCCGAGGTCCAACTCCAGGACCTGATCGCCACCCCCGTCGCCCAGAACCGCCGGACCCGAGGATCGATCCACCAGGCCGGCATCACGGCCAGCGCCTGGATGGAGCTCCGAATCCTCGACCTCGAGCGGTGCGTGGCCGCCGGCCGCCATCGGGGCCCGGCCGTTCGGTGCAACCTGCTCGTGACCGACCCGATCGAGGCCCAGCTGGAGCGGGCCGACCAGGCGACGGGGCCCGTCGCCGGCGACCCGGACCACCGCCCCCGATGGGCGGGCGTCGCCGGCTCCTACGTGCTCGACGTCGGCGCCGACCCGACGGTCACCGTCGGCCACGACCCCGACCTGGCGACCCTCGAGGCGTCGGTCGGGGCGTTCTCCCGCTGGTGGTTCGGGGTCGGCTCGGCGTCGCGACTCGCCCTCACCGATGAGCTCGCCGGGCCGACCGATCTGCTGGCCGAGCTCGACGAGGCGGTCCGGCTTCCACCTCCGGTCGCCGGGTGGGATTTCTGAGGCGGACCGAACTCAGTTGTTGCGGGCGGCCGACGGGGTCATCGCCATCACGTCGAGAGCCCGGGCCATGATTCGGGTCGCTTCGCCGTCCTCGACGCCGAGCGCCCGCAACACGAGGCGACCGACCGACGGGGCGATGCCGGCGTCGGCCTCGCCGAGGCTCAGCGAACGCATCGACTGGAGGCAGGCTCCGAGGACGGCGTTGATCGCCGCCGGCCCGGCCTCGACGTCGAAGCGACCATCGGCCACGCCATCGGCGATGGTCCGACCGATGATCGCTCGGACCCGAGCCCGGAAGTCCGGCTTGGCCGCCACCAACGACACGAACGCGGCGCCCGCCATGGCGTCCCGGTCGGCCATCTCCAGCAGCTGGACCACCCCGATCGCCACTCGGATGGCGGGATCACGCTCGATGGCATCGAGTGCGTCACGGGCGATCTCGACCCCGGATCCCAGTTGCTCGGCGATCTCATCGACCAGGTCATCCAGCGACTGGAAGTGGTTGTAGAACGTGCCCTGGGCCACCCCGGCCGACCGCGCCACCTCGCCGACGGTCGCGCCGTGGGGCCCGCGGTCGGCCAGCACAGCGATTCCGGCCCGCCGGATCTGGGCCCGCGTCCGAGCTCGTTTCCGGGGGTAGCCGGCCGATTCGTCGTCTGCCATCCCCTCCGGGATACCAGGGCGGAGGATCGCCACCAACAACGGGCCGGTGAATTTTGCACGATCCTGGGCAATATTGGCCAGGAGGGTCACCAGGGTCAGATCTCGACCGCCGAATCGAGGATGGCCCGCACCAGCCCGAGCTCCTCGGGCGTCAGCTCGGCCAGGTTGGTGATGACCACCTCGGCGTCGGTGGTGGCATGGGTCCCCCAGATCGTGACCGTGCCGGCGATCGCCAGCTGCATCGTGTCGGGGAAGTTGTCGCTCAGCTCGATCGGTTCGGCCTGGTCGCAGAGCCCCAACACATCGCACGGGGCACCGAGCGGCGATGGGGTCCCGATCGTGATGTTCAGCTGGTTGCCGTCGGTGAACACCGTGAACCCGTCGAGGCCGCCGACCGATTGATCGAGCACCCGGCACCGCCAGCCGTCGGGGGCGGTCACCGCGAGGCCGACCACCTCCGACGAGCAGTCGCCGATCGAGACCACGTCGTCGACGTCGTCGAGCAGCTCGGCGGCATCGTCTGGCAGGTCGGGATTGCCGGTGATCTCGGCCGCATCGTCATCGTCGCCGACGGTCGAGCCGTCGCCGGCGGAGCCCGACCCGTCACCGCCGGCCGAGTCATCCCCCGACCCGTCCGGATCGGTCGCCGAGCCATCGTCGGCCCCGTCGCCGCCGCCACCATCGCCGCCATCATCGACGACCTCGGCCCCGCCGACGTCGGTCGCATCGGAGGCCGCCCCTTCGTCGGCCTCGTCCTCGCCACATCCGGCGGCGAGGAGCAGCAGCACGAACGCAGCCAACGTCCCGATCACCATTCGCTTCGACATCGATCTCCCTCCGCGTCCCTCGTCTCGACCACGATCGGCCAGGGGTGGCATGCTAAACGCGGGGCTCGTCAACCGCCGAGACGCAAGGGTGAACGAGGGATGATCAGGAGGTTTCGCCCAGAGGGGCCGCCTTACACCGTCGGGCCCGGTCCCGTACCCTGGAGATCGATGGGCACCGAGCTGGCTTCATCGGCCAGCGCCGTGTCCAACCGCTCTCGTTCTACCGGAGAGCGCTAGTCGCCTCGGTGCCCGGTTGCGGTTCCCTCCCCGCAACCGGGCACCAGGCTCAAACCGACGCCCCGTCACCGCGAGCCATCGGGCTCGGCCCCGGCTAGGTTCTGGTCCGTCCATCCAGCGGTTCTGGTCGTCCCTCGACCCGGCCGCACCGACCAGGAGGTATCTGCGATGGCAGGCAAGTTCGAGCTCTACGAGGACAAGGCCGGGAAGTACCGCTTCCGCCTCAAGGCCGGCAACGGTGAGATCATCGCCGTCGGCGAAGCCTACGAATCCAAGGACGGCGCCAAGAAGGGCATCGAGTCGGTGATGCGCAACGCCGCCGACGCCCAGATCGTCGACCAGACCAGCTGATCGAACGGGCCGAGACCCGGGCGAGGAGGCGGTCACGGCGGTCGCGTCGATCGATCGCGGTCGAGGGCGGTAGCGTTCGGACGTGCCCTTCACCGTGGCCCACGCAGCCGTCGCCGCCCCCCTCGATCGGGCGCTCGGCCGGCAGCTTCCCGCTCTGGGCCTGGCCGCCGGGGCCCTCGCACCGGACCTCGAGTTCTTCCTGAACGGTCGCATCGAGCGGTCGATCAGCCATGAGCCCTACGGGGTCGTCCTCCTCGACCTCCCCCTGGCCCTGGCATTCCTCGTCGTCACCGGGTCGCTGGTCGTACCGGGCGTCGTCGGCCTTCTCGGCCCGGGGAGCCGCCACCTGGCCACGCCGATCGGCCGGGCGTTCGTCGTCGACCCCGGAACCTGGACCTCGATCGGCGCCATCGCCCGCCTCGTGGTGGCGATCCTCATCGGCGCCTCGAGCCATCTGATCTGGGACGAGTTCACCCACGGTCCGATCATCGACGCCCCGGGCCTCGGATGGCTGAACTCGTTTCCGTTCTCCATCGGCGAGGCCGACTTCGCCCTCTACTCCGTCGTGCAATGGGTCTCGACCGCCGTCGGGCTCGGTGCGCTGATGATCGGCCTCGACCGGTGGCTGGGTCGCCAAGCCATCGACGGCCAAATGCCAGCGTCGGTCCGGTTTCTGACCGGGGAGGCCCGGGTCGTCGGCCTGGCGGCGGTCGCGGCCACCACCGCGGCCTTCGCCGTCCAGCACCCGGCGGTGATCCTCGACGACGAGGTGACTCGACCGGAGGCGTTGGGCGACCTCCTGGCCACCGCCACCGTGTGGGGGATGACCGGCTGCTACGTCGCGCTGGCGGCGATCGGCGCCGCGCTGCGGCTCGGGTTGGTGGGTCGACGCCCGATCCTCACCGAGCGATGACCGACCGGTACCGTTGGTCGCATGACGGCCAGTGCACCGCTCCGATCCTACGACCTGGTGGTGATCGGCGCCGGTCCGGCCGGCGCCGCCACCGCCATCGAGGCGGCCCGGGCCGGGGCCGAGGTCATCGTGTTCGACAAGGCCCCCTACGGTCGGGACAAGGTCTGTGGTGACGGCCTGACACCCCGGGCGGTCGCCGCCCTCGACGAGCTCGGCATCGAGCTGACCGACGCCCACCGGATCGACGGGCTGCGCATGATCGCCGGCTCGACGGTCCGGGAGCTCCCGTGGCCAGAGGGGACCCGTTTCCCGGCCCACGGGGCGGTCTGGCCCCGTCGGCGGCTCGACGCGGCGCTGATCGACGCGGCGATGGAGGCCGGGGCGACCGTCGTCTGGGAGAGCGAGGCCGAGCCGATCCTCAACGGCGACCGGGTGACCGGCGTCCTGGCCGGCGACAAGGAGATCGGGGCCCAGATGGTCGTGGCGGCCACCGGGGCGCCGGGGAAGGTGGCCCGCATGCTGGGCGCCGAGCGTTCCCCCGACGAGCCGTTCGGGTTGGCCATCCGGACCTACGCCGCCTCACCCCGCCACGACGACCGCCACCTCGAGGCGTGCCTGACCCTGGCCGATGAGCACGGCACGGCGGTCCCCGGGTACGGCTGGATGTTCCCCGCCGGCGACGGCACGGTCAACATCGGCGTCGGCGCCCTGTCGACCATGAAGAACTTCAAGTCGCTCAACCTCAACACCCTGCTCGCCAACTACCGCCACCTGGTGGCCGACGACTGGGAGCTGGGCCCCAACCTCGAGCGGCCCCGAGCGTGGCGGCTCCCGATGAGCGCCCAACGCCGCCACGGACCGGGATGGGTCGCGGTCGGCGACGCGGCCGGCCTCGTCAACCCGATGAACGGCGAGGGGATCGACTACGGCCTCGAGTCGGGGATGCTGGCGGCCCGGCTCTTCATCGAGGATCCGGCCACCGCCCCGGCCCGATACGACGCGGCGATCGGGGAACGCTTCGATCGGTTCCTGCGCACCGGGCGCCGGTTCTCGTTCCTGATCGGCCATCCCCGCATCCTGCGGCTCGGCCTCCGGCTCGCGGTCGGGACCCAGGCCATCGCCTCGATCACCCTCCAGGTGATGGGCAACCTCGTCGACTCCGACACGCCCGGTCTGTCGGGCGCCGTCCTCAAGGCGGCCGATGTCTCCTTGGCCGCCGCCGATCCCGTGCTCCGGAGGACGAGGGCAACCTCGTAGCCGTCGCCGCGCCCTCGGGCTCGGGTCACTACGATGAGGCGCACCGCCACCGCTCCTCCCAGATCGGCCTCACCACCGTCTTGAGCCACAACGTCTACGAACTCTTCGCCCACCGGTTCGCTCCGGCCGTCGACCGGCCCTTCCTCAGCACGCCCGGAGAGCCGTCGTACACCTACGGGGAGATCGACCGTCGGAGTGCGGCGATGGGTGAGGCGTTGGCGGCCGACGGCATCGTCGCCGGCGACCGGGTGGTGGCCCAGATCGACAAGTCGGCCGATGCCGTCGCCCTGTACTTCGCCTGCCTCCGGCGGGGCTTCGTGTACGTCCCGCTCAACACCGCCTACACCGCCGAGGAGGTCGGGTACTTCATCGGCGACGCCGAGGCCCGGGCGTTCGTGTTCACCCCGGCCAAGGCGGCCAAGCTCCAGCCGGTCGGCGACATCGCCGGTGTCGAGCGCATGTACACCCTGGGCACCAGTGGCAACGGGACGCTGGCCGAGGCGACCAGCCAATCACCGCCCCACCCCGGGGTGATCGAGCGGACCCCCGACGACGTGGCCTGCATGCTGTACACCTCGGGGACGACCGGCCGGTCGAAGGGGGCGATGATCACCCACGGCAACCTGGCCAGCAACGGGTTGGCCCTCCACGCCATCTGGCGTTTCGCCGAGGGTGACGTCCTCCTCCACCCGCTCCCCATCTTCCACGTCCACGGGCTGTTCGTCGCCCTCCACTGCGCGGTGTTGAACGGCTCGAACGTGATCTTCCTGTCGTCGTTCGACGTCGACGACGTCCGGGCCTACCTGCCGTCGGCCTCGGTCATGATGGGGGTGCCGACGTACTACACCCGGCTGCTGGCCGACCCCGACTTCGGCGTCGAGGACTGCGAGTCGATCCGGTTGTTCACCTCCGGGTCGGCCCCGCTCCCCCCGTCGGTGTTCCGGGAGTTCACCGCCCGGACCGGCCGGACGATCTGCGAGCGGTACGGCATGACCGAGTGCGGGATCATCACCTCCAACCCACCCGAGGGCGAGCGCATCGCCGGCACGGTCGGCTACCCGCTCCCCAAGGTGGAGGTTCGGGTCTGCGACGGTGCCGACACACCGGTGGGAGCCGACGAGGTCGGTGGGATCCAGGTCCGGGGGCCGAACCTGTTCGCCGGGTACTGGCAGCTCCCGGACAAGACGGCCGAGGAGATGACGGCCGACGGGTTCTTCCGCACCGGCGACGTCGGTTCGATGGCCGCCGACGGACGGCTCACGATCGCCGGGCGATCGAGCGACATGATCATCTCCGGCGGCTACAACGTGTACCCGGCCGAGATCGAAGGCGTCCTCGAGGACGTGCCGGGCGTGCACGAGTGCGCCGTCGTCGGCCTCCCCCACCCCGACTTCGGCGAGGGGGTCGTCGCCTTCGTCGTCGCCGACGAATCCGTCGGCGAAGAGGCCCTGCGGGCGGCGATGAGCGGCCGGCTGGCGAACTTCAAGCTCCCGAAGCTCTACTACCTCGTCGACGAGCTCCCCCGGAACGCGATGGGCAAGGTCCAGAAGGCGATCCTCCGGGCCGAGCACGCCGAGGCGTTCGCCCTCCTCGATCTCTGAGCGGGCGATCTGCCATGATGTCGATCCATGGATGCTCTCGATGCGGTCGAGTTCGACACGATCACGCTGGTCTTTCGGGTGCTGGTCGGCATTGTCTTCGCCGCCCACGGCTGGGCCAAGATGTTCCGGGGTGGACGAATCGCCGGCACCGCCGGCTGGTTCGATTCGATCGGCATGCGGCCGGGCCGGCTCCACGCCTACCTGGCCAGCATCACCGAGATGGCTAGCGGGGCGATGCTGGCCCTCGGCCTCCTGACGCCGCTGGCCGCGGCGGCGATCATCGGTGTGATGGTCGTGGCCGGCTGGACGGTCCACCGCCACAACGGCTTCTTCATCGTCTCCGAGGGGTGGGAGTACACGTTCGTGATGGGGCTGATGGCGTTCATCGTCGCCGGCCTCGGTCCGGGCGGCTGGTCGATCGACCACGCCCTCGGCATCCACAACGACCTGAACGGCTTCGTCGGTCTGGCGATCGCCGGGATCGTCGGGATCGTCGGCGGGGTCGCCCAGCTGGCGGTCTTCTACCGGCCGCCGGCCCCGGCCGGCGCCGAGGCCACGGCGTGACCAGCGCCAACGGGCCTCGACGGTTCCTCCACATCGCCGCCCACCCCGACGACCTCGACTTCGGAGCGGCCGGCACGACCGCCACGCTGACCGCCGCCGGCGACGACGTGACCTACTGCCTGGTCACCGACGGGCAGGCCGGCGGGTTCGACCAGACGATCCCGCGGGACCGGATGGCCGAGATCCGCCGCGACGAGCAGACGGCGGCGGCCAAGGTGGTCGGGGTCTCCGACCTGCATTTTCTCGGCTTCCCCGACGGTGCGGTGGTGGCCGGCCTCGACCTCCGCAGGGCCCTGGCCCGAGTGATCCGCCAGGTCCGGCCCGACATCGTGGTCACCCAATCGCCGCTCCCCAATCTCGAGCGGATCTTCGGCAACCATCCCGACCACCGGGCGACCGGCGAATCGGCCATCGATGCCGTCTACCCCGACGCCCGGAACCCGTTCGCCTTCCCCGAGCTCCTGGCCGACGAGGGCCTCGAACCGCACACGGTCGGCGAGGTGTGGGTGATCGGCGGCCCCGACCCCGACCACCACGTCGACATCACCGACACCGTCGAGCGCAAGATCGAGGCCCTGCTCTGCCACGAGAGCCAGATGCAGGCTCCCGATCGGCTCCCCGAGATGATCCGCAACTGGGGCCTCGACCTCGGGCGCCGGGCCGGATTCGACGAGGGTCGAATGGCCGAGTCGTTCCGCCACATCACCACCGCCTGAGCGGCGACCACCACCACCCGGCCCTCAACGACCGCCGGATCGGGCCGACGGAGAGCGGGTTCGTCGTCTCGAAGGTGGTGCCGTGGCAATCAAGCGACTCCTGGTCCTCCTGCTGGCCCTGGCCGGCGCGACCGGTACCGCCGTGCTGGCCGCTCCCGACCCCGGCGAGGCGGCGGTCGAAGCCGTCCAGCGATCCAGCTGGGGCCTGGCCACCGACGGTGGCGCCCGGGCCGTCGACCGGTTCTCGGCGCTCGGCTGGGCGGTCGAGGAGGTCGACGGCACGGTGTTCGCCGGGGGCGTCTTCCTCGATGTGACCAACGGCGAGCGGACCGAGCGCCAGCCCCGGTTGGCGGCCTTCACCCTCGACGGCACCTGGATCGAGACGTTCCGACCGACCATCGAGGGCCCGGTGCTGGCCCTGGAGCCGGGGCCCGACGGGAGCCTCTTCGTCGGCGGCGAGCTCGACAACTGGAACGGCACCGAGATCGGGGCGCTGGCCAAGATCGATCCCGCCACCGGGGAGCTGTGGCCGGGGTGGAACACCCGGGTCTACGGGGGGACGTCGGTCGTCCGGGACCTGTCGCTCGGGCCCGACGGGTGGCTGTACGTCGCCGGGACCTTCACCACCGCCTCCGATCGGGGCGTGCCCCAGACCGTCCACAGCGTCGTCCGCGTCGACCCGGTCTCGGGCGACATCGACTGGTCATGGCTGCCGGTCACCGCCGGCGGGGCGGTGTGGGGGGTCAGCGCCTCCTACACCCAGCCGGTGGTCTACCTCGCCGGCTGGAACAACGTCATGGCCGGCCAGACCGTGGTCGGCATCAGCTCGACCGACGCCACCCAGGTCACCTGGAGCGGCTTCGAGATCAACTATCCGTGCTGCGACCACATGTACGACATCCAGGCCACCCCGTTCGGGACCGTCATGGCCGTCGGCGAGCAGCACGGCGCCTACCTCTACGACGAGAACGACGGGATGCGGCTCCTGATCAGCCACGTCACCAGCTACGACAGCCGGTACCAGAACTCGAGCGAGCGCCGGGGCGGCGACTACCAGGACGTCGAGCTGGTCGGCGACGTGCTCTACGCCTCCTGCCATTGCTGGGGCTCCCACTCCAGCGGGACGGGATTCGTGGTGCCCTACGCCTCGAACCTTTCGCGGACCAGCGGTGACCACACCGGCTCGATCAGCTCCACCGCAGCCTACGATGCCCGCACCGGGGTCCGGGACCAGAGCTTCAACCCCTACATGGCGGGCGACATCGGCGGGTTCGGGGTCCTCGCCGCATCCGACGGGTGTCTGTGGATCGCCGGGGGGATCAACGCCGTCGGCACCCCTGGCAACCAATCGGCGGGACGGGACCTGGTCCGGTTGTGCGAGCCGGGACAGGGCGGCCCGGCACCGGTCGACGGGCCAGCCTCCTGCGCCATCGCCTTCACCGACGGCAACGTCGTGATCTCGTGGGACGCCGTCGACGGCGCCACCGACTACGCGGTGTACCGGACCGTCGACGGTGCCGGCCCGTACTGGCGAGGGGTGACCACCGATTCGCCGCTCCTCGACACCAGTCGCGACGGCGATCTCACCTATACGGTCGCCGCCCGCAACGCCCGGGAACAGCGCAGCGAACCGACGACCTGCACCGTCGACAGCGACGGCGACGGCGTACCCGACGACGTCGACACCGACGATGACGACGACGGCCTGCCCGACACCGTCGAGGAGGGCGACGCCCAGAACCCGGCCGACACCGACGGCGACGGGGTGCCGGACCGGATCGACCGGGACACCGACAACGACACCGTGGCCGACACCGTCGAGGCCGGGCTCACCGACGCCGATCAGGACTTCGGTATCGACGACCCGGCGCTGGCCGCAACGGTGACCGAGCCGCCCGATGCCGACGGCGACGGGACCGGTGACTTCCGGGAGACCGACGCCGACGACGATGGCACCTTCGACCTGACGGCCGGCCTGTACGCCGCGCTCGACACCAACGGTGACGGCGTCATCGACGGTGGCGACGTCGGCGGGGGCCGGGACGGGAACCGGAACGGTGTCGACGACCTGATCGAGCAGCCGGCGGTGGCCGCGCCGGCCAACTGCGCCGCCACGATCGACGGCGACACGGTCACCGTGAGCTGGGACGCCGCGGCCGGGGCGGAGAGCTACATCGTCCACCGCACCGCCGACGGAGCCGGGCCCTACTGGCGGGGACGGACCGCCGACCGGTCCTTCGTCGACACCAACCGGGACGCTCTCCTCGCCTACACGGTGACGGCCCGAACCGCCGCAGGCCTGCGGAGCACGCCGACCGGATGCACCTCCGATGTCGCCCCGCCGGCTCCGGTTCCCCCGGTCGGGACCTGCGCGGTGACCGTCGACGGCGCCGACCCGAACGCCGTCACCGTCACCTGGACCGAACCGGCCGATCTGGCCGCCCAGCTCCCCGACGGCCGGCCGGACGGGTCCGCCTATCTCGTCTACCGGCGAGTCGACGACGGGCAGGACTTCTGGCGGGGCCGGGTCGAGGGCGACTCGTCGTTCGATGACCGGCTCCGGGCCGGGACGATCGTGTACTCGGTGATCGTACGGGACGGCGACGAGCGCTCGACCCCCGTGACCTGTGAGCCGGTGGTGGAGGGACAGCCATGACGACTCGAACGATGATCCTCGGTGCGGTACTGGCCGGTGTGGTCGCCGCCGGATGCAGCTCCGGCGGCGACAGCGGCGACGGCGCCGCCGAACCGACCACGGTCCCGGCCGATTCGGGGACCGCGACGGACGGCGCCGTGTCCGACGGTGACGAGCCGGGCCAGGTCGACTACGCGGTCGCCTTCGAGGAGCCCGGCGCCGATGACCTGAACCGTCTGCTCGAGCCGGCCGATGAACTCCTGGCCGAACGCCAGATCGAGATCCTCGACGTGGCGATCGCCGACGAGGCGACCGTCGTGCTCGCCTTCGAGCTGGGCTCCCATCACTGCAACGGCGTCCGGACCGAGATCGAGGAGTCCGATACCGAGGTCGTGGTGACCCTCATCGGCGGTCAGCTGGCCGAGGTCAACCCGGCGGCCTGCGCCTACGGCACCTACCCCTACACCGCCGAGGTCGTCCTCGATGAGCCCGTCGGCGATCGGACGATCATCCCGGCCGAACCGACCGAGCCCGACGAGGTCACGCCCACCCCGTGGCGCCCCGCCCCCACCGCCGATGGCACCGACGAACCCGACGAGGCGGCCGAGGACGCCGACCTGAACGTCGACTTCCTCCTCGGTGAGTTCATCGAGGACGGGGTCGAGTGGGCGCTGGCCAACGACATCGAGTGGCGACTCCTCATCGTCGACGGGGAGCCGGTCGGGGCCCGGGCACTGGAGAACCCGGACCGCCTGAGCTTCGTCGTCGACGCCGACCGGATCGTCGCCTACGAGTGGTCCTAGCCGTCGGCGTCGGTGTCGTCGGCGTCGGCGTCGGCGTCCGGTAGGGACGAGGTCCCGACGAGGACGAACTCGATCCGCCGGTTCAGGGCGCGATTCTCATCGCTGTCGTTGGGGGCCAACGGGTTGGCCTCGCCGTCACCCCGACTGGTCAACCGCGCCTCGTCGATCCCCAACTCGATCAGACGATCGACGACGGCCGCCGCCCGCTGCTGGGAGAGGACGAGATTCTCCTGCTCATCGCCGACATCGTCGGTGTGGCCGACCACTTCGAGCGCCACCTCGGGAATCTCCTCGAGCGCCGCAGCCACGTCGATCAGCACCTGATCGCTCTCGGCCTCGATATCGGCCAGGGTGGGGGCGAACTGGATCGGCGTGGTCTCGACCAGCTCGTCGATCCGGACCTGGATCTCGGCGATCAGCTCGGAGTTGTCGGTGCGGGTGAGCGTCCCCGCCTCGACGGCGATCGAAGGATCGATCTGGTCGGCGATCAGCGCGGCGAACGTCGCCGGACGGGTATCGGTCTCGGTCGTCGTCCCGGTCAGTCGGATCGAGCCGTCGGTCCACGTCGTCTCCCCGACCGCCACCGACGCCGCATCGACGTTGGCGGGCCCCCACACCTGCTCGGCCGCGGCGACGAGCGCTTCACGGCCGGCGTCGTCGGGGACCAGTCCGGTCAGGGTGACCTCGGTGCCGTCGAGGGCGACCTCGGCCGCCACCGGATCGAGGAGCCGGTCGACGTAGCCGACCTCGAACCCCCGGTTGTCGAGGTCGAACGTGCCGGCGATGGCGTCGCGGAGGGCCTCGGGTCGATCATCGTCGGTCACGGCCGCGCCGACGTAGCGGACGGTTCCGG
This sequence comes from Acidimicrobiales bacterium, assembly GCA_965262175.1. GTDB lineage: Bacteria > Actinomycetota > Acidimicrobiia > Acidimicrobiales > SZUA-35 > CADEDH01. The sequence continues at coordinate 2,936,692 of CBDHES010000002.1, forward strand.
CGTCGATGCTGACCTCCTCATCGACGATGATCTGATCGACCACGTTCTCCGGGCCGTAGACCGCGCCGGCTCGTTCCAGGAGCCGCTGACGGGCCGATTCGTCCGGCACCCGACCTTCGACCGCGACCACGTCGCCGTCGACCCGGAACAGCAGCTGCGTACGCTGCTCGGTCATCGCCTCGATGGGGTCGGTACCGGCCTCGGTTCCCGTCCGCTCATCGCTGAGCACCCACCCGAACACGACGAGCCCGGCGAAGAGCACGGTCAACAGGCTCAGGTAGGCCCAGGCGGTCCGCTGCTCGGCCCGGGCCTCGGAACCGATCTGAGCTCGGAGGGCATCCCGGACCGGGGGCGGCACGTTGAGGGTCGCGGTCCGTCGGGCCGGTCCCGTCGCTTCGAGACCGTCGTCGTCGCCGGCGACACCGTCGGCGGCCGGCCGCTCCCCCGTCTCGACCAGGTCGGCCTCGATGAGGACGTCGCCCTCGGGCACATCCCGGCCCAACCGGTGGGCCGGGGGCGGGGCGGGGGCGGCGAACGGATCGTAGACGTCGGACGTCTCATAGCCGTAGGCGCCGTCGTCGAGATCGTCGTCGAGATCGAGATCGTCGTCACCGAGCCCATGGTCGGGGTCCGGATCGGGGGTCGAGCGGGAGCGGAAGGGAAGTCTCACGGCACCTGGGGAAGCCGGGTGAGGGAACTCCGCACCCGGTCCTCAGGATACTCGTAGTCGCTCATGTCGCCCGAGAAGTAGCGGTCGTAGGCCGCGAGGTCGAGATGCCCGTGGCCGCACAACGCGGTCACGATCACCCGCTCCTCCCCTGCCTCCTTGGCTTCCAGCGCCGAACGGATCGTCGCCGCCAGGGCATGGGTCGGCTCGGGGGCGGGAACGATGCCTTCGGTCCGAGCGAAGTTGACGCCGGCTTCGAAGCACTCGGTCTGGTGGATGGCCAGCGCCTCGATCAAGCCCAGCTCATAGACGTGGGACAGCAGCGGCGACATCCCGTGGTACCGGAGACCGCCGGCATGGATCGGATCGGGGATGAAGTCGTGGCCCAGGGTGTGCATCTTCATCAGCGGGGTCATCCCCGCGGTGTCGCCGAAGTCGTAGGCGTAGACACCCTTGGTGAACGTCGGGCAGGCGGCCGGCTCGACGGCCCGGATGGTCGGCGACATCTTGCCTGCCATCTTCTCCCGGAGGAAGGGGAACGCGAGACCGGCGAAGTTCGACCCGCCGCCGGTGCAGCCGATCACCTCGTCGGGCGTCTCGCCGACCTTGGCCAGCTGGAGGAGCGCCTCCTCGCCGATGATCGTCTGGTGCATGAGCACGTGGTTGAGCACGCTGCCCAGGGCGTAGCGGACGTCGGGATCGCCGGCCGCCACCTCGACCGCCTCGGAGATGGCGATGCCGAGGCTGCCGGGGGTGTCGGGGTCGTTGGCCAGGATCTTGCGTCCCGCCTCGGTCAGCTCCGAGGGGCTGGGGTGGATCGTGGCGCCGAACGTCTCGATCATCGCCTTGCGGTACGGCTTCTGGTCGTAGGAGGCCCGAACCTGCCAGACCTCACACTCGACGCCGAACAGGGAGCAGGCGAAGGCCAGGGCCGTGCCCCACTGGCCGGCCCCGGTCTCCGTCGTCAGCTTCCGCACCCCCTCCTGGGCGTTGTAGAACACCTGAGGGACGGCGGTGTTGGGCTTGTGGGAACCCGCGGGGCTGACCCCCTCGTACTTGTAGTAGATCCGGGCCGGCGTCTCGAGGGCCGCCTCGAGCCGGTGGGCCCGGTACAGCGGCGACGGACGCCACAGCCGGTAGACGTCGAGCACCTCCTCGGGGATGTCGAGGTAAGGCTCGGCCGACACCTCCTGGGCGATGAGGGCCATGGGGAACAGCGGAGCGAGATCCTCGGGGCCGATCGGCTCCCTGGTCCCCGGATGGAGCGGCGGGGGCGGGGGCGCCGGGAGGTCGGGGACGATGTTGTACCAACGGGTCGGCATCTCCGACTCGTCGAGGAGGATCTTGGTCTGCTGGCCCATGGTGGGACCCTACCCGGCCCGCTGAGGCGCCGGGACGTCGATCCCCGTCAGCTCGACCATCGCCCTCCACGCGGCGGCTGCGCCCCCATCGTCGACGAGGTGGTCGGCGGTCTGCTCGACGAGCGGGCCGGTCACCTTCCGGGGCGCCGAGGCGAAGAAGCGCCCGGTCGTCCCGTCGTCGTAGGTCTGGGCCTCGAGGTACCGACCGGCCCCGGCGTCGACCGACTGTGACTGACCCGGCAGGAGCTTGAACAGCGGGACCATGATCCGCTTCATGAAGAAGTTGGCGTTGCGGATCGCCGCGGTGTCGGGCACCGAGCCGGGCGACACGGCGTTGACCGTCTGGCCGGGGGCCAGCCGACCGGCCAGCTCCCGGGCCCACCAGGCGACGAAGACCTTGGTCGTGGCGTACTGGTTGCCCGGCGTGTACTTGGTCGGGCCGTCGAAGCGGAGGAGCGAGCCGGCGGCCGCCACCCGGTCACCCCCAAAGTGGTCGGCGGCCAGGCGCGTCAGGTCGGTCGGGTTGAAGGTCGGCAGGTCGCCGCGGGCGGCCTCGGAACCGGCGATCACGATTCGACCGTCGGCGGTCAGGAGGTCGGCGGCCACCAACCGTCCGGTGAGCCGATGATGGCCGACCAGCGACGACGACATCATGATCTCGACGCCGTCGTCGGTGTGGACCAGGCCCGATCCGGCAACCATCCCGGCGTTGAGCAGCAGGAAGTCGATCGGCTGGCCGGCGGTGATCAGCTCGGCGGCGGCCCGGTCGACGTCGGCCGAGCGGTCGAGATCGACGGCGAGAGGCTCGAACACCGACCGGCCGGTCGCCTCGGCCAGCTGGGCCGCCGCTCCGGCGGCCCGATCGGGGGTCCGACCGGTGACGATGATCCGGCCCCAGCCGTCGTCGGCCAGGAGTCGGGCGGCGGCCAGACCGAGGCCGGACGTGGCGCCGGTCACCAATGCGGTGCGCTGAGCGGGGGTGGTGGTCATGGCGGGTCTCCTCGTTCGGGGAATCGGTGAGTTGGTGCTCCGATCGTCCCGGATCGACGGCCGCTCGGCATCGCCCGGCCCCCGGAATCACCCGCCCGCTTCGAGCTCCTCCAGATCGACCAGCTCGACGAAGATGCACTCGCCGGGGCACTCGGCCGCGGCGTCGATCACCGCCCCCTCCCGGGCCCGGGGGACGGCGGCCAGCTCGGCCGATCCGCCGGGATCGTTGAACACCTTGTCGCCCTCCTGGCAGTAGGCGATGCCGTCCTCGAGGATGGTGAACACCTCGGGGGCATGGTCGGTGCAGATCCCGTCGCCGGTGCAGAGGTCCTGGTCGATCCAGACCTTGAGCACGCCCCCCAACCCGCCGCCGGCGGGCCCGGCGCTCAGTCGCTCGTCGAAGTCGGCGATCCGGGCGTCGTTGTCTTCCACCGTGCTCATCGTCGGTCAGAATACCGGTGGCCGACGATCGGGGACGGATCGCCCGCCGGGGTCACTCACCCGTCGACGGTACGCTGACCGCCGTGTCCAGCAGCTTTGGTCGGGCGTTCCGGCTGACGACCTTCGGCGAATCCCACGGCCCGGCGGTCGGCGTCGTCGTCGACGGGTGCCCACCGGGTCTGGCGTTGACCGAGACCCACATCCAGCGGGATCTCGACCGTCGGCGGCCCGGTCAGAGCCGACTCGTCACGCAGCGAGCCGAGTCCGACACCGTCACGATCCTCTCCGGCCTCCACGACGGGGCCACCACGGGCACCCCGATCGCCATGACGGTCGCCAACCGGGACCAGCGGCCCGGCGCCTACGACCACCTGGAGCACGTGTACCGGCCGAGCCACGCCGACTACACCTATGACGCCAAGTACGGCCGGCGGGACCACCGGGGCGGAGGCCGGGCGTCGGCCCGGGAGACGATCGGCCGAGTGGCGGCCGGGGCGGTGGCCCGCAGGCTGCTGTCGGTCGGGGCGGGGATCGAGGTCGTCGGCTGGGTGAGCCAGGTCCACGACATCGAGGCTGCGATCGATGTCGCGGAGGTGACCGCCGAGGCGGTCGAGGCCGACCCGACACGATGCCCCGAACCCGATGCGGCGGCGAGGATGACGGCGGCGATCGAACAGGCTCGGCGTGACGGGGACTCGCTGGGCGGGGTGGTGACCGTCGTCGCCCGGAACGTTCCGGCGGGACTGGGCGAGCCGGTGTTCGACAAGCTCGACGCCGAGCTGGCCAAGGCCATGATCTCGCTGCCGGCGGCCAAGGGCTTCGAGATCGGCAGCGGCTTCGCCGGAACCCGGCTGACCGGGCTGGCTCACAACGACCCCTTCGTCCCCGGTCCCGCGGGAGCGATCGTCACCGCCACCAACCACTCGGGCGGTGTCCAAGGTGGAATCTCGAACGGCGCCGACCTGGTCTGCCGGGTGGCGTTCAAGCCGACCGCGACCATCGCCTCGGAGCAGAAGACGGTCACGACCGCCGGCGAGCCGACCACACTGGCCGCCAAGGGTCGCCACGATCCCTGCGTGTTGCCCCGGGCGGTGCCATTGGTCGAGGCGATGGCGCTGTGTGTGCTCGCCGACCACTGGCTCCGCCAGGCGGCGACCCGCGTCCTGGGCTAGGTGTCCGCCGACCCGTCGTCGTCGTGACCGTCGGCGTCGTCGTGGTCGTCGTCGGAACGCTGATCCCGCAGGAACGCCTCCAGCTCGGCGGCCAGATCGTCACCGGAGGGGAGGAGCTCCTCGTCGGAATCGACCTGGTTCTCCAGGCGTTGCACGTAGTCCCGACTCTCATCGTCGGCGGCCACCGCCTCGTCGACCCGGGCCGCCCAGGTGGTCACCTCCTGGTCGAGGTCCTCGTAGCCGGTCGGGACGCCGGTGGTGTGCTGGAGTCGGCGCAACAAGGCCCGGGTCGCCTTCGGGTTGGGCGGCCCCGACACGTAGTGAGGCACGGCGACCCGGAGCGAGATCGCCGGCACGTCGTTGCGCTCCAGCCGCTCGTTGAGCACTCCGGCCATCCCGGTCGGGCCCTCATATGTCGGCTCGCTGAGCTGGAGCCGGCGCACCAGCTCCGGGTTCTGGGCACTCCCGGTCACCGCAAGCGGGCGGGTGTGGGGAACCATCGCCAGGAGGGCGCCGACCGTAACGACCATCTCGCAGTGCGACTGTCGGGCCACCTCGACGACGTAGTCGGCGAACCGGCTCCATCGCAGGTGGGGTTCGATGCCGGTCATCAGCACCAGGTCGCGGCTGGCGGTGGTACGGGCGGCGACGACGGTGGTCTTCGGCCAGTCGATCACCCGGCTGCCGTCGGGATCGAGTCGGACAGTGGGGCGAGTCTCCTGGAAATTGAAGAAGCGCTCGGGATCGATCTCAGCGATCGTCGACGCCTCGGAGCGATCGGCGATCCACTTCAGGGCCGAGGTGGCCGACTCGGCGGCGTCGAAGATTCCTTCGAAGGCCACGAGCAACAGGGGGCGACGGAGGTCGGGGATCTCGGTCCAGCTCAGCTCGGTCATCGCCCCCAGACTCGCGCACCGATCGGTGCCACGAAAGCGAGCCGAAGGACCCACGACGACCCCCATGGTTGAGTCGTCGGTCCGGCTGAACCTACCCTCGCGGCCCGTGACCCCCCATCGATTGCCAATGTCCCCGCCTCCGGTCGTCGACTGGGGCGACCGCCAAGTCCGGCTGTCGCCTCGGGTGTCGGTCCTCGTCGGCGACGAGAACGGCGCCTACCCGTCGGGAAACTCGCTGCTGATCGAGGGGTCGGCCGAGACGGCCCTCATCGATCCGTCGGTCACCTTGGTCGCCCGCGGCGGTGCGCCGGTCGCTGTGGACGCGGTGATCAACTCCCACGGCCATGAGGACCACGTCGCCGGCAACGGGCTGTTCAGCACCGCCCGGGTCCACGCCCACCACGACGACCTGCCGGCCGTGCGCTCCTTGGAGGGCCTACTCGACGTGTACGGCTTTGGGGGCGAGGCCCGGGCCGCCTTCGCCGCCACCGTGGTGGAGGAGTTCCACTATGAGCCCCGACCCGATGCCACCGGGTTCGGTGACGGGCATGTGTTCGATCTCGGCCAGACGTCGATCGAGGCGCTCCACCTGCCCGGGCACACGAGGGGACACAGCGGGTTCGTGGTCGATGACGTCTTCTTCCTGTCCGACATCGACCTGACCGGGTTCGGGCCGTACTACGGCGACGCCTGGTCGGACCTCGACCAGTTCGAGGCGAGCCTGGTCCGAGCCCGGGAGATCGAGGCCCGTTGGTACGTGACCTTCCACCACAAGGGGATCATCGACGGTCGGGAGACCTTCCTCGAGATGATCGATCGCTTCGCCGCCGTGATCGACCGGCGGCACCGGGAGATGCTCGACTTCCTGGCCGAACCCCGGACGGTGGGCGAGCTGGTCGAGCGGCGCTTCGTCTACCGACCCCACGTCGAGGGTGATCACATCGACGACGTCGAGGAGCGCACCGCGTCACTCCATCTCCAGCGCATGCTCGACCGGGGCCAGGCGACCGAGGTCGAGCCCGGCCGCTACGCCGCCGTCACCCCCAGCGCTTCGGCGTAGACCGAGACTGCGTAGCGATAGTCGATCGGCTCGCCCAACCAGCGGGCCTGAAGGGCGTGCAGGTCGGTCGGGCGAACCTCGTCAACCACCCGAGGGTCGCCCCGGAGCTGAGGGATCGTCGCTTCGGTGCCGGCCGGGGTGATGAATCGGGGTGATCCCGCGGGACCATCGATCGACCAGCCACCGTCGTGCACGAGGTGGTGGTGGTAGGCGCAGAGCAGGATCAGGTTGTCGAGATCGGTGGGGCCGCCGTCGGTCCAGTGGACGATGTGGTGGGCGTGGAGCCTCTTGGCGGTGGCGCAACCGGGGAACCGGCAGAGATGGCGATCACGGCGCTCGACCTTGCGCCGGAGCCAGCGGGGCACGACCCGGCTACGGCGACCGATGCCGGTCCGGCCGTCGCACGAGAGCCGGCGGACGACCTCGGGGACCAGGTGCTCCCCGCTCGTGGCGCATCGGCCGACGGGCTCCTCGGCGCCGCCAGCCGGGAGGTCGACCTCGACCACCAGCTCGACGGGATCGGGGCCGGTCTGGGTGGTGGCTGCGGCCAGCAGCTCGGCGGCCGCCCGCGCTCTGATCTCTGGCCAGCCGCCGAGCTGGTGGACCCGATCGGCCGCCGACGTGTCGGCATCCCGCTCGGCGACCCGAGCCTCGGCCACGCCGTCGATCGTGGCATCGATCCGGGCGGCCTCATCGGGGGTCACGATGACGGTCACCTCGATCATCCCATCGTGCCGCGGTCGCGTCCGATACCGGAGCTCCTTGGTCCGGGGCGGGCGATCTCCGGCGACCGCCTGGCGGCATCCGGCCACGATCCGGTCGAGCTGGGCGGCGGTCGCCCACTTGGCCGCCTCGACCATCTCCGCCTCGTCGTAGCGGGAGTCGAGCCGGGACAGCGCCCGAACCTTGGAGAACGACAGCTCACCGGCGGCGAACGCTGCGCCGACCAGGGGCAGCCGTTCGAGGGCCCGGGCCACCCGGACATGAGCCCGGCCCGTGGTCAACGACATCCCGCACTTCCATGACAGCCAGTGGGCCGCCGAGCGACAACCCCAATTGGCCCAACCTTCCCGACGGTCGTACTCGCCCAGCCAGGTGAGCCATCGGGCCGTCGCCGCGGCCAGATGCCCGGCCCAGCCGATGATCTCCTCCTCGATCCGGTCGAGCGGTAGGTCCGCCAGCTCCTCTCGATTCGGTTGTTTCAGATTTTCAGCGCTCATCTCCATAGGAGCGAACGTACCGAACAGGGGTGACGGTGACCGTCGGCGGTCCCGCGGGACCGCCGACCATCAGACGTAGGTGGAGCCCTTCATACCGTCGATGTCCTGACGCATCTCCACGTTGACCAGGGCCGGGAGCCCCGAGGCGAAGGCCCGTTCGAGGGCGGGGCGGATCTGGTCGGGCTCGGTGACGTGCTCCCCGTGGCCGCCGAGGGCCTCGACGACCTTGTCGTAGCGGGTGTAGGCCAGCTCGGTCGCAACCAGCCGGTCCCGGCCGTAGATCCCGGCCTGGGGCCGCATCATCTGCCCCCAAGCGGCGTCATTGCCGACGACGCCGACGATCGGGAGGCCGAAGCGGACCGCGGTGTCGAACTCGAAACCGTTCAACCCGAACGACCCGTCGCCGTAGACGATCAGCACCCGTTGATCGGGGCGGGACAACTGGGCGGCGAGGGCGAAGGGCATGCCGACACCGAGCGTCCCCAACGGACCGGGGTCCATCCAGGCCCCCCGGGGCGGGACCTTCAACACCTTGGACGCCTGGGCCACGATGTCCCCGCCGTCGCCGATCACGATCATGGAGTCGTCGGTGGCGACGAAGTCGGCGATCTCGGCGCAGAGCCGTAGCGGGTCGATCGGCACCTCGTCGGAGGTGAGCTGTGCCGCCAGGGCCTCCTCGGCCTCGATCTCCAGCGTCCGGAGCTCCGCCGACCAGTCGGAGAAGTCGAGAGCCTTGTCGGAGTCGGCGATCGCCGCCAGGAGGGCATCGAGATTGGCGCCCAGGTTGCCGACCAGACCGACATCGGTCGCCCGGTTCTGGCCGATGAGCGTCTCGTCGAGGTCGAGCTGGATGATCTTGGCGTCGGCCGGGATCGAGCCTCCGTACCGCATCCGGAAGTCGAGCGGGGTGCCGGCCAGCACGACGACGTCGGCCCGGGACAGCGCCGGCTTTCGGCTCCGGTTGAAGAACTGGGGGTGGTCCATCGGGAGCTGGCCCCGTCCCATGCCGTTGGTGAAGCACGGAACCTGGACCGCCTCGACGAACCGAGCCAGTGCGTCGGCCCCTTCCGACCACTTGAGGGCGGTCCCGGCCATGACCATCGGCCGCTCGGCGGCGGCCAGAATCGCCACCGCCTCGTCGATCGCCCGGGGGGAGGCAGCGTTGGCCACCCGGTAGTCGCGGAACGGAGGTACGACCGCCTCCGCCTCGTCGACCGGGCCGTGGAGGACGTCCATCGGGATCTCGAGGAAGGCGGGACCGGGAACGCCACTCAGCGCCGTGCGGATGGCGGTCTCGACGTACTCGCCGATACGGCGGGTCTCGTAGCAGGCGTCGGCCCATTTGGTGATCGGCTTCATCACCGCCACGTGGTCCATCTCCTGGAGGGAGCCCCGCCGGAGGTTGTCGAAGGGACCCTGACCGCCGAACACCAGGATCGGTGAGTTGGCCCGCCAAGCGTTGGCCACACCGGTGACGCCGTCGGTCACCCCGGGGCCGGCGGTGAGGATCGCCACCCCGACCCGGCCCGGGTTGAGCCGGGCCCAGGCATCGGCGGCATGGGTGGCGGCCTGCTCGTGGCGGACGTCGACCACCCGGATGCCCTCGTCGAGACAGCCGTCGTAGATTCCCATCACGTGGCCGCCGGACAGGGTGAAGACGCACTCGACGCCGGCCGCCTTCAAAGCCTTGGCCGCCAGCCGACCGCCGTGGAGGCTCATAGCAGCCCGGCCATCTTGTCGAGCCGGGGCAGCACATCGTCGGCGTCCCGTGGTGGGAGACCGAAGGCGGCGTAGTCGGCGCCGGCCTCGGTGTAGCGCTCCACCCACTCCTGATCGGGCGGCAGACCGAACACCCCCCACTGGAAGTCGCCCGGGTCCCGGCCCGCCTTCTCCCACCCGGCCTTGACGTCATCGAGCTTCTCGAGGACGTCGTACCGGCCGTGGATCGGCATCCAGCCGTCACAGAACTCGGCGATGTCGGCGATCGTCTTCGGCCCCGGGGCGCCACCCATCAGGATCGGCGGGTGGGGCTGCTGGGCCGGCTTGGGCCACGACCAGCTGGGTTCCAGCTCGACGTGCTCACCGGAGAACGAGAACTCGTCGTTGGCCCAGATCTCCTTGCAGGCGAGGATCTTCTCCCGGAGCACGGACCGCCGTTCGAGGTAGGCGAGGCCGTGGTTGGCCATCTCCTCCTTGTTCCAGCCGTACCCGATGCCGAAGATGAATCGGCCCTCGGAGATCATGTCGAGGCTGGCCACTTCCTTGGCCAGCCACAGCGGATCCCGCTGAGCGACGAGGGTGATCCCGGTCGCCAGCTTGATCGAGGTCGTGGCCCCGGCGACGGCGGCGAGGGCGACGAACTGATCGTGGCTCCGCCAGTACTCCTCGGGCAGCGGCGGGGCTCCCTCGGCCCCACCCCACGGGGTGACCCTGCTGGACGGGATGTGGCTGTGCTCGGGAAACCAGATCGAGGCGAAGCCACGGCTCTCGGCCTCGCGGGCCAGCGGCACCGGCTGGATCGACTTGTCGGTCGGGAACATCATCACGCCGATCTCCACGGCACCGTCTCCTTGTTCGCGGTCGGACCCTCGAAGTTAGGATCCGGCCATGTCCCACGTCGAGCTGTCCGAGCCGAAACCAGGGGTCGCCCTCCTGACCCTGAACCGACCCGAGCGACTGAACACCCTCACCTACGAGCTGGTCGACGAGCTCCACACGGCACTCGACACGGTGCATGCGAACCACGACTACCGGGTGGCGATCATCACCGGGGCCGGTCGGGGGTTCTGCGCCGGTCTCGACCTGAACGGGTTCGGGGTCATCCCGGGCACCGAGGATCACGGCCGGCCTCAGCAGGGGATGGCGGTCCAGCAGTTCATCGCCCGGCTCGTCCCCCACATGCGCTCGGTCCGCCAGCCGATCATCGCCGCCGTCAACGGGGCGGCGGCCGGCGGGGGGCTGGCGATCGCCCTGGCGAGCGACGTCCGGGTGTGCGCCCGGTCGGCGAAGTTCGGCACCGCCTTCGTCCGGCTCGGGATCTCGGGGTGTGACATCGGGGTGTCGTGGCTGTTGCCACGGCTGATCGGAGCGTCCCGGGCGTGGGAGCTGATGTTGACGGGCCGGGTGTTCTCGGCCGAGGAGGCCGATCGACTGGGCCTGGTGACCCGGGTCGTCGACGACGACGCCGTCCTCGACGAGGCGCTGACGATCGCCGACGCGATCGCCGCCAACAGCCCGATGGGGGTCTGGATGACCAAGGAGGTCATGTGGTCGAACCTGGAGACCGGTTCCCTGCAGGCCGGTATCGACCTGGAGAATCGGAATCAGATCATGACCAGCCTCACCTCGGACTCCCGCCGGGCGATGGAGGGCTTCCTGTCTCGGGAACCGATCTCATGGGAGAATCGGTGAGATCGATCTCGGTCGGGGGTGTCACGGCCCACCGGGCGACGACGGCCACCATCACCGCACACGAGGGCCCCGGCGCCTCCCCGCCGACCAACTCGATTCGGGGCTGACCGAGGTCCAGCTGGGGGCGGCGGTCGACCATCGCCGCCAGCCCGAGCTCCAGCTCCGATCGGACGACCGCCGGATCGTCACCGTGGCCCTCGAGGAACAGCCCGCCCCGGTCGGCGGCGTCGGTCACCCAGCCGATCCCGGCCCAGGCCGGACCGGATCGGACCCGATGCTGGGCCACGACGCTGTAGACGACGTCGCCGAAGCCCAGCGGTACGTGGTGACCGAGAGATCGAGCCTCGACGGCCTGAGGTTGGAACCCGGGCGGAACGATCGACGACAGGGCGACGAGGTTGACGTCGCCGACCCCGGCTGCCCAGAGGGCGGCGTCGAAGGCGACGATCGGGGTCACACCGGTCGCCCAACCGCCAACAATCGGGAGAACGGCTGTTGCAGGGTTCATCTCACTACTAGTAGCGACAAACCACGCTACCAGCCGGCAACTGTTCAGATTTACCTACTTAGCGTCGATACTCGACAGAGCGTCCCGCAGGAACTCGGCCAAAGCAGGGGCCGGCAGGTCGCGGCTGTAGAGCCACCCTTGGAGGAAGTCGGCGCCCGACGACCGCATGGCGGCCGCTTGGTGGAGCTCCTCCACGTTCTCCACCACGCACTCGTACCCCATCGAGTGGATCGTCGAGATCAGCTGGGCGACCGTCTCGGGGGCGACCTCCGAAGCGAAGATGCCGGCCAGCTTCACCTGCGACAGCGGAAGGCTGGTGAGCCGTGAGAAGTTCGACTCCGCCGTCCCATAGTCATCGACCGAGAGCCCGATTCCGGCCGCCCGAAGCCGGCCGAGGGCCGGGACGAGCGCCTCGAACTCGCTCCCGATCGCCGTTTCGATGATCTCGACCGTCAGGTGGGGCGGCGTCGGGCAGTTGGCCCCGACCCAGGTCACGATCTCGTCGATGCGGGCCGCGGTCAGCCCGACCGGCGACAGGTTGATCTGCATCTCCAGGTCCGGATCGATCTCGGACAGCCACCGCAGATCGAGACAGGCGGTCTCCATCACGAACCGATCGAGGGTGGCGACCCGACCGGTCCGCTCGGCGGCGGGGATGAACTCGCCAGGCGACACCCGCCCCAGGGTCGGGTGCTCCCAGCGCATCAAGGCCTCGAGGCGGGCCACGCGTTCGGTGTCGGCGGCCACGATGGGCTGATAGTGCACCCGGAAGCCTGCGGTCGACGGGTCGTCGACCGCGGCCAGGGCCTCCTCGATCCGGTGCCGCCGATGGGTCTCCGCCTCGAGCTCGGGGCTGAACCGGACCACCACCCCTCGCCGGCCGGTGCTGTTCAACGTGATGTCGGCCCGGTTGAGGGCCAGGTCGACCGAGGTCGGGGTGGTGATCGGGACCACCACGGTCGTCACCCCGATCCGGGTCTCGGTGCCGTCGACGGCGACCGGCGCCGTGATGGTCGACGCGCGCTCGGCGATCCACTCGTCGGACCGGTCGGCCCCCCGGCAGACGGCGACGAACGTCGGGCCGTCGCCCCGCCACACCTCATCGACGTTGGACCGGAGGGCCTCGCAGATCCGGTCGCCGACGACCTGGAGCAGACGATCGGCCCCGCTCCGGCCGAGAAGGTCCATGGCCCGGGAGAAGTGATCGAGCCGGAACTGGAGGAGCGTGACGTTGGCCAGGTTCTCCCGGCGGGCGAAGTGCGACATGTTGTTGAGTCCGGTCACCGGGTCGACCAACTCGGCCCGGACCCGGTCGGTGGCATCGCGCACGGTGACGACGTGGTCCGAGGCGTCGGTCGGCTCGGCGGTGACCGACAACCATCGACCGTTCTCGTCGCAGATCAGGATCTCGGGCTCGGCCTGGTCGAGCACCGGCGAGAGGTCCTCGCCGAGCAGGGCCGACAGCAGCCGCCCCACCGGGTTGGTACCCAGCACCGTCCGGGCGTTGGGAGAGGCGGTGGCCACCAGACCATCGGTGTCGATGATGAACACCAGCTCGTTGTTGGCCCCCGACAGGGCCTGCCAGTCGGCGTGGACCCGTTCGGTGATCCGGGCCGTGCGGGCATCGACGGCCAGCACGGCGAACGAGAGCACGTTGGCCACCTGCGCCAGTGCGGCCCACTGGTGGGACCGGAGCTGGACGCCGACCCGGATGTGGAGCAGACCGTCGCTGCTGACGACCTCGGTCAACTCACCATCGACCGCCCATCCGACCGAGGTGTCGGACGAGTCGGCCCGGAGCGCGACCGGGACGCCGGGGGGCAACAGCCGCTCACAGGCCGCCAGACCGGCCTGGAGGGCCGATGCCGCCGTGTCGGCATCGGCGAGATCGGCCGCCAGGTCCTGCTGGGTCGAGTTGAGGTTGCCCAACCGGACCACCAGCGTGTGGGACAACCACAGCCGGACGGTGGTGACGATCGCCAGGGCGGCCAGGCCGGTCAGCTCGATCAACCCCGGATCGGCCGCGACCAACACGCCCAGGGCGGCGAAGCACAGGCCGTAGACGAGCCATCGGCTCCGCTGCGTCCGGACGCCGGGGCGAGCGAAGTCGGCGTAGTCGTCGTAGCTGGTCGACAGGGCGTAGGCGGCGATCGGGACCGCCAGGGTTCGCAGCATCTGGTCGACGACGAGCGGCTGGTCGAACCGGAACAGGATGTTGACCAGGGTGTCGAACAGGGTGGCGTAGAACCCGGCAACGGCGAACCATCGGGTCGACCGGATACTGCTGCTCGGGCCGAACAGCAGCACGATGAACACGGCGAGGAACGCCAGTTCGACCACCGAGTAGGCGACCGCCAGGACCTGCTCGTCCCGCGGGATCGCGGCGGAGAACAGGTACGGCCCCGACAGGGAGAAGGCGATGGCGATGACGGTCACCGACACCGCCGCGGCATCGACCACGTCGACGCCCTTCGCCAGCGCATGGCGGGACAGGACCGCCCACCCGACACCGACGAGCACCACGAGGTAGGCGGGGAACGTGAAGGTATCGGCGATGCCGGGGAAGACCAGCTCACCGCCGTTGACGGCCGATTCGCCGATGCGGACCAGGATCCCGGCGGTGAAGATCCCCAGTCCGAGGCGGATCAACCGCAGCGACCGAGGAAGGTTCCGGCCGACGGTCCACCGGAGCGCCATCGCGTAGGACCCGACGGCGACGAGGGCCGACACCACGATCGCCAGGTCGAGGCTGGGGATCGCCATCGACGCCACCGTCGCCGCGACCACGAGCCGCCGCCCCAACGGGGTGGCGACCGACGGTCGGTCCGGATGGTCCGTCGCCTCATCCATCCAGACAGGTATCGGTCCCGATGCGCCGCGGTTGAGCAACGCTGGGGTGGTGAGCCTCCCCCCATCAGCCCCGCTCGGTGACCTCGTCGAGGGTCTCGTCGACCCTGCGACCTCCGCCCGATGGGGGGTGTACCAGGGCGTCCACCCCGGGCCAGCGGCCGAGGTGGGCCGGTGGATCGAGGCCGACGTGTTCCACCAGGCCTACGGCCTCGACCAGGGGGCCATCGATGCCGAGTTCGGTCCCTACGACCCCCGGACGGTCTGGTCGATCCTGGTCAACCACGACCGGAGCGAGGCGGTCGGGGCGGTGCGAAGCGTCGTCGGACCGGTTGCCGAGCACAAGTTCGTGGCCGACCTGGCCGAGCACTGGGACCTCGACTGGTCGGCGGCCGCTGCGGCGGCCGGCCTCGATCCCGACGCCGAGTTCGTCGAGGCCTGCACCTACAGCGTGATGCCGACATGGCGGACCGTCGACCGTGGTTGGCCGGCCAAGGTCCTCCTGGCGGTCCAGCTCCACCTGATGACCGAGTCGGGCGCCGCGGCCTCGACCCAGGTGATCAACCCCCGGGTGCTACGGATGTACCGCCAGTGGGGCGTGCCGTTCGCCACCGTCGCCCCCGCGGTCGACATCGACGGCTCGCCGTTCGTGCCGGCCTTCGTGCCGACCGAGCCCGGCCACCGGTGGCTCCGGAGCACCGACACCGAGTTCGTTCGGCTCGTCCAGGAGCGCGATGAGACGGGCCGAGGGGGGACCCGGCTCGAGCCGATCGATCTCGACGGCTCGGCCGGGCTCCGCCTCCACCGGGCGCTCTGCGATGCAGCGGTTCCCGAACCGGGACCGGCTCAGGCGTAGAGCGATTCGATCTCCTCGGCGTAGCGGGCGTGGATGCCCCGCCGCTTGAGCTTCGAGGTGGGGGTGAGGAGGTCGGTGTCGGGCATCCACTCCTCACCCAGGATCTTGACCTTCTTGACCCGCTCGGCGTTGTTGAAGCCCTCCATCACGCCGGTGACCGCGCCTTCGATCTCGGCCACCACCGCCGGCTCCTCGGCCAGCGCCTCGAGGGTGGTGAAGGCGATCCCGTGCCGCTCTGCCCACTGGGGGGCGACATCGGGGTCCAGGACCAGCAACGCCGACACGAACGGCCGCTGGTCGCCGATGGCGATGGCCTGGCCCACCAGCGGGATCATCTTGAGGGCCGCTTCCAGGTTGGCCGGCGAGAGGTTCTTGCCGCCGGCCGTGATGATGAGCTCCTTCTTCCGGTCGACGATCTTGAGGTACCCGTCGGCATCGAGTTCACCGATGTCGCCGGAGCGGAACCAGCCGTCGTCATCGAGGACCTCGGCCGTCTTCTCCGGCTGGTTCAGGTACCCCCGGAAGACGTTGCCGCCCCGGCAGATGACCTCGCCGTCGTCGGCGATCGCCACCTCGACACCGGGGCAGGCGTGGCCGACGTAGCCCGCCTTGACCCGATCGGGGGCCCAGGTCATGGGCCCGGTCGTCTCCGACAGGCCGTAGACCTCGGACAGCGGGACCCCGATGGTGCGGAACCAGGTCATCAGCTCGGCCGGGATGGGGGCCGCGCCGGTGATGGCGTGCTCCAGCTGATCGAGCCCGACCAGCTGGCGGATCGGGGTGAAGGCGACGGCGTCGAGGAACTGGTACGTCTCGATCTCCTCGGCGGTGGCCGTGCCCCACGTCATCTTCTCGGCAATCGGAGCGGCCGCCTCGACACCTTCTCGCACCGCCTTCTCCTTCTCGGGGTCGGCGGCCAGGGCGGCCTGGATCCCCGAGTAGAGCTTCTCCCACACCCGTGGCACGCCGAACATGATGTTCGGCCGGACCTGACCGGCGTAGGCGGCGATCTGGGTCGGGTCGGGGCAGCAGGTGACCTCGGGAGCGGAGGCCAGCATGGCGTAGTGGCTGACCATGCGCTCGGCGATGTGGGCCATCGGGAGGTAGCTGACGATCCGCTTGCCGGCGATCCGGGCCGGATCGTCGATCTCGAAGGCCTCGAGCAGGCACTCGACGGTCCAGCACACGTTGCGGTGGTCGATCATGACACCCTTGGACGGTCCGGTCGTCCCCGAGGTGTAGATGAGAGTGGCCAGGTCGTCGGGCTTGGCGGTCTGGGCTGCGGCCTCGAGGTCGATCGGATCGGCGGCCATGAGCTGGTCGTAGGTCAGCTCGGGGTTGGTGACGCCATCGGGGTCGATGACCAGGACCGACTCCAGGGTCGGGATGAGCTGGCGGACCTTGGAGATCGACTCGTAGAAGCCCCGATCCTCGGCGATGGCCATCTTGGCCGAGGCGTCGTTCGCCAGGTACTCGATCTGTTCAGGGGACGAGCTGTTGTAGATCGAGACCGGCGTGGCGCCGAGGAACAGGGCCGCGGTGTCGAGGACGTGGAAGGTGGGCTGGTTCCGAATCATCATGACGATCCGGTCGCCGGCCGAGATCCCGGCCGCCGCCAGGCCGCTGGCGGCCCGGGCCACTTTGTCGGCGAAGGTGGCGTAGGTCCACTCGTGCCAGGCGTCGGCGTCGTCCTTCCACCGCAGGGCGACGCTGTCGCCATGGGCCGCCAGGGTACTCAGGAACATGCGGGGCACCGTCAGCCCCTCGATGCGTGCATCGATCTCCGCGGTGGTCGTCATCGCGCCATCCTCACTCTCGTGCCGGGGGTCACAGCAGAGTACCGAAGGCGAGACCGGATAGGGAGGGTCGAGTGACCCGACGCTAAGTTGGGATGATGGAAAACGCGGTAATCGTCGATGCGCTCAGGACTCCGATGGGAAAGCGGAACGGGCGTCTGTCGGGGTGGCACCCCGCCGAGCTGGCGGCCGAGGTGCTCAACGCCCTCGCCGAGCGGAACAACCTGGATCCGGCGCTGGTCGATGACGTGATCATGGGTTGCGTCATGCAGGTCGGCGCCCAGAGTGTGAACGTCGGCCGCAACGCCGTCCTCAGCGCCGGGTGGCCCGAGTCGGTGCCATCGACCACGGTCGACCGGCAGTGCGGTTCGAGCCAGCAGTCCGCCCATTTCGCCGCCCAGGGTGTCATCGCCGGGGCGTACGACATCGTCGTCGCCGCCGGCGTCGAGGTGATGAGCCTGGTCCCCATGGGGGCCTCGGTGATGGTGAAGGACGTCGGGACGCCGTTCTCGGAGTCGATGGAGCAGCGCTACGCCGACGTCGGGGGTCTCCAGCCCCAGGGCATCGGGGCCGAGATGATCGCCGACAAGTGGGGCATCTCCCGCGAGGAGCTCGACGCCTACGGGCTGCGGAGCCAGCAGCTGGCGGCCCGGGCCCGCGATGAGGGTCGATACGACAACGAGATCCTCCCCGTCGCCGAGAAGGTGCTCGATCGGGAGGCCGGCAAGATCGTCGAGACCGGCGAGATGGTCACGACCGATGGCGGTATCCGTGAGAGCACGCTGGAGAAGCTGGCGTCGCTGAAGCCGGCGTTCCTCCCCGACGGGAAGGTGACGGCCGCCAACAGCTCGCAGATCACCGACGGGGCCGCAGCGGTCCTCATCATGAGCGAGTCCAAGGCAGCCGAGCTGGGGCTGCGGGCCCGGGCTCGGTTCCACAGCTTCGCCCTCGCCGGGGTCGACCCGGTCACGATGCTGACCGGCCCGATCCCGGCGACCACCAAGGTCTTCGAGCGGTCGGGGCTGACGGTCGACGACATCGACGTGTTCGAGGTCAACGAGGCCTTCGCCTCGGTCGTGCTGGCGTGGGCCGCCGAGCACAACCCCGACATGGATCGGGTGAACCCCAACGGCGGGGCGATCGCCCTCGGGCACCCGCTGGGATGCTCGGGTGCCCGGCTGATGACCACGATGCTCAACGAGCTCGAGCGCACCGGCGGCCGATACGGCCTCCAGACGATGTGCGAGGGTGGCGGCATGGCCAACGCCACCATCATCGAGCGGCTGGACTGAGCCCCCGACGGCGGACGCGAACGATGTCGGACTTCCACCCCCAGACCGATCTGCCGGAGCGGGTCGAGGACGACGACGCGCCCGTCTCCTCGACCTCCCGGCTGCGGGATGAGGCGACCCAGCGTCGACGGAAGCGCTGGATGCAGCTCACCGTGCTCGCCATCACGCTCGTCCTCCTGGCGATGCGGCTCCCGATCTGGCGGGTCCTGGTGGCGATGGGGCTCATGTACGTGACGCTGATGATCGGCGTCGCCGTGCTCGGCGCCTTCGCCCGTCCGATTCCCGAGCCGCCGCCGCCTGGCGAGCTCCGTCGGGTGAAGTTGGTCTACCGGTGCAGTAGCTGTGGGGCCGAGCTGCGGATGACGCTCGCCAGTGAGGAGATGCCCCAACCGCCCCGGCACTGCGCCGACGAGATGGACCTCCTCACCCCCGTCGACGAGCTCTGATCTTCTGGCGCGGACCGGCTGCTACCGGCCGCCGGTCCAACCAGGTCGAATCTCGACGATCGGACGAGGTCCATCACCCTTCTGACCAGGGGGTTCGTCGCGATTTCCACAGGGTGAGGCGATTCCCCTACGGAGAGCTGGGATTCCAAGCCGTCAGTCCTCCACACCCTGTGGACGACGATGTGACGTGTAACCCCTGAGACACTTCGTGGACACGTTTGACGTTGGTTCGTGATGATTGTCCAGGCATGTCCGCTTAGCGAGGACAGCCAACGGGGACAAGCCTGTGGAGCACTTGTGGAGGCGGCCTGCCGGGCTGTGGAACGCCGTTCCGGCTAGCGGTACTGGGTGGCGGCGACGATGCCGCCCAGGATGAGGCCCAGCCCAGCCAACAGGTACCAGTTGGATGGCGCCCCGAACGCCGTCACCACGTAGTTCGCCAGGATGACGATCAGGCCGAGGCCGATCAGCCCAAACATGAGGATCGGCACGATCGCCGACCATCGTCCCCCGCCGACCTTCACCGGCTCCCGGCTGATGCCCCCGACGAGCTCCGGTCCGGCGTCGGTGGCCTTCGGCGTGACCCTGCTCCGCGACTTGTCTTGTCGAACCACGCCTCGCACACTACCGGATAGCCTCCGACGATGGGCCGTCGGGTACTCGTCGTCGACAACTACGACTCGTTCGTCTACATCATCGTGCAGTATCTGGGCGAGCTGGGCGCCGATCCCATCGTGATCCGAAACGACGCCCGCACGGTGGCGGAGGTGGAGGCCGAGGCACCCGACGCCATCCTGATCTCCCCTGGCCCCGGGACGCCGGACGACGCCGGCCGATCCATGGAGATCCTGGAGACCTTCGCCGGACGGATCCCGATCCTCGGGGTCTGCCTCGGGCATCAGTGCATCGGCGAGCACTTCGGAGGCCGTGTCATCCGCGCCCCCGAGCTGATGCACGGGAAGACCTCGATCATCGAGCACGACGGCCAGGGGGTGTTCGACGGTCTGCCCAAGCCCCTGGAAGCGACCCGCTACCATTCCCTCATCGTCGAGCGGGAATCGATGCCCGACTGCCTCGAGGTGACGGCAACGGATCGTTCGGGCCTGGTGATGGGCATCCGACACCGGGACCTCGCCGTGGAGGGCGTCCAGTTCCACCCCGAGTCGATCTTGACCGTCGGAGGGATGGACCTCTTCCGGAACTTCCTCGGCTAGTTGGTGGTGGTCACGCTCGGCGAGGTGGCCTCGACATCGACATCAGCATCGTCGTCGTCGCCGCCGTTGCCACCATTCCCGTTCCCGCCGTTGTCGTTGCCGGGGTCGCCGTCGCCACCGTCTTCGGTGGTCGGGGTGGTGTCGTTGGCCATGATGCCGACCCGGATCGTGATCACCGAGCCGATGGGGAGGAGCTCACCGACCTGGGGCGATTGGGCGACGACGTTGCCGACCAGGCCCGAGTCGGGGTTGACCGGCTCGAACTCGACCAGCGGCTCGAACCCGGCCTCTCGGATCTCGAACTCGGCCACCGCCTGGGGCTTTCCGAACAGGTCGGGGATCGGCTGCGAATCGCTGCCGGTGGACTCGTAGACGATGATCGTGGTGTCGAGGGAGACCAGCGACCCGCTTGCCGGCTCGGTGCGGATGACGTTGTTGGCCACGACGTCGGCGCTGGCTTCCTGCTGGATCTCGACGAAGGTGAAGCCGGCCTGGCCGAGCAGGAGGTAGGCGTCGGCCACGGATTGGTCGGTGAGGTCGGGCACGGCGACCTGAGCCGGGCCGCTCGACACCGTCAGGGTGATGTTGGTCCCGGAGTTGGCCTCGCTGTTGGCCTCGAGCGACTGGTCGATGACGACACCGGCCTCGACGGTGTCGCTGTCGGCCAGTTCGAACCCGACGACGAATCCCCGGTTGGACAGGAGGAGCTCGGCGTCCTCCCTGGTCTCGCCGACCACGTCCGGTACCGGCACGGTCTCGGCATCGGCGACGATGAAGATCGTGATCGTCGTGCCCGGCTCGACGTTGCTCCCGAATGGCGGATCCTGATCGAAGACGATGCCGGGATCGAAGGCGTCGGACTCCGCGAACCGAGGGTCGACGGCGAATTCGGCGTTGATCAGATCGTTCTCGGCGCTCTGGGCCGACTCGCCGATCACCCGGGGCACGGTCACCAGGTTGGCGGCCGTCTCGGGCTCGGTCGACGTCTGGGCGACCTCACGGGAGATGAAGTAGACCAGGCCGAACAGCAGCAGCAGGAGGCCGGCCAGCATGATCACGAAGACACCGGTTCGGGACGGCGGCTCGTAGTACTCCTCGACCGGTTCCTCCTGGCGGATGGCCGCTGATGCCGGGATGGCCCGGGTGGTGTCGATGATGGCGCGGGAGCCGGTGTCACGCCCTCGGGCCGCCACGCCCTGGCCGGTCGCCTGAACCGCCTGGGGTTCGGCGAGGCCGCCTGGCGTCGGCATGGCAACGGTCGGCGACGTCGAGCCGTTGGCGGCCGGACCGGGGGGAGGCGCGACCGCCGCCGGCGGCGGTGCGACCGCGGCCGGGGACGGCTGAGGAGCCGCCTGGGACGCCGCGGCCACCCCGGCGAGGGGTTGGCCCTCCCTGAACCGACGGAGATCGGCTCGGACGTCCTCGGCGGCCGGGTACCGCTCGTCGGGGTTCTTCGACAGGAGCCGGGCGATGACCGCATCGAGGGTCTGGGGCACGGCCGGGTTGATCGACGAGGCCGACGGCGGCGGCTCCTGGACGTGCTTGTAGGCGATCGACACCGGCGACGAGCCGTTGAACGGGGGCTCCCCGGTGACCATCTCGAACAGGACCACCCCCAGGGAGTAGAGGTCGCTCCGAGGATCGACGTGCTTGCCCTGGGCCTGTTCGGGCGAAAAGTAGGTGGCGGTACCCATCACCGAGCCGGTCTGGGTCAGTTCCGCTTCGTCGCCCCCGAAGGCCCGGGCGATGCCGAAGTCGGTCACCTTCACCTGACCGTTCGGGGTGATCATGATGTTGCCCGGCTTCACGTCGCGATGGACCGTGCCGTTTCGGTGGGCGAATCCGAGGGCGGCCGCAACGTCGGTTGCGATCTCGGCCGCCCGATCGGGGTACAGATGACCCTCCGACGCCAGGACATCGGCCAGGCTCCGACCCTCGACGTACTCCATCACGATGAAGTACGTGTCCTCGTGGGTCCCCCAGTCGTAGACGGCGACGACCGAGGGGTGGTTCAGGTTGGCCGCCGCCTGGGCCTCGCGGCGAAACCGGGCGACGAACGTCGGATCGGCGGCGTACTGGGGGAACAGGACCTTGACCGCCACCGGACGGTCGAGCAGCTGGTCGCGGGCCAGGAACACATCGGCCATGCCACCCCGGGCGATGCGCCGGTAGAGCTCGTAGCGGTCGCTGAGGACCGGTCGGGTGGTTGACGCGTCAGTCACAACGACGCAATGGTACTCACCCGAGCGCACCGAGCGTCGCCGGCCCACCGCCAGGCCCCTCGGACGACCCAGGAAGACCTGGTCAGAGCCGGTCGGAGCCGGTCAGAGCCGGTCAGCGAAGTACAGCTCGAACAGTTGGCGAGCGATCGGGCCGGCGATCCGCCCCCCGGTCTGATCGCCCGGATCGGGGAGGTCCTCGACGAGCACCGCCACCGCCAGCTCTGGCTCCTCGCCCGGGAGGCCGGCGAATCCGACGATCCAGGCGTTGGACAGGGGCTGCTCGGTACCGTGCTGGGCCGTCCCCGTCTTGACGCCGACGACCAGGCCCGGAACGGCCGCCGTCTGCCCGCTCCCCTCCTGGCTGGCCACGATCAGGGCGTCGGCCAGGGCCTGGGCGTTCTCTGGCCGCATCGACATCCGCCACGGGTCGGGATCGTTCGTCTCGACGACCCGGCCCTCGGCGTCACGGACCTCGGCCAGCACGTGCGGGGTCGGGACGACACCGCCGTTGGCCACCCCGGCGATCACCAGCGCCATCTGGAGCGGGGTCGCCCGGACGTCGAACTGCCCGATAGCCGCCTGGGCCAGGAGCGGGGAGTTCTCGAAGACCCCGGCCGGCACCTCGTCGCTCGGACCGGTGATCAACGAGCCGTAGTCGCTGGGAAAGACACTGGCCACGCCGTCGGGCAGATCGAACGGTGGCACCTCGTTGAACCCGGCCGCTCGGGCCTGGTTGTCCATCACCGCCGGCCCCAGGATCTCCGCCCCGATCAGGGCGAAGGGGGTGTTGCAGGACTGGATCAGGAGCTCGGTCAGGTTGCCGCCACAGGTCGAGCCACCGAAGTTGGTGATCGGGCGGCTGGTCAGGGGATGGGTGTACTCGGCGGTGGCTTCGAACACCGGGTCGGTGGCCGTGATGCCCCGGTCCGGGGTCTCGAGGGCTGCCGCCGCGGTGATCACCTTGAAGGTCGAGCCGGGGAAGGCGGTGTCGCGGTAGGCCCCGGCTCGTAGCGGGTTACCGAACGCCGCCAGCAGCTCATCTCGGGCGGCGATCGAGTCACCGGTGATGTTGGTGGCGATCCGGTTGGGGTCGAACGACGGGAAGCTCCACATCGCCAGGATCGCCCCGGTCCGGGGGTCCATGGCCACGATCGAGCCGACGCGCTCCCCGAGCGCCTCCCGAGCGAGGAGCTGCAGCTCGTGGTCGAGGGTCAGGGTGATCGATCCCCCGGCCGGTTCGTCGGAGAAGATGCTGGTCAGGTTGGCCAGCTGCTGGGACGGGGTATCCCCGATGATCTCGTCGTTGTACGCCTCCTCGACCCCGATCGCCCCGAAGTTGAACGAGATGTAGCCCACGGTGTGGGCGTACAGCTCGCCCTCGGGATAGAGCCGCTGGTAGCGGAACGTCGTCCGGTCGTCGTCGTTCGAGGTGGCCACCACCACCCCATCGCTGGTCAGGATGTCACCCCGGAACCGGTCGAACTCCCGCTGGACGGTGCGGGTGTTGCCGTCGTTGGACTGGAGCGCCTCGGCCTCGAACACCTGGATCCGGTTGAGCTGGGCGAACAGCAGCACGAAGCAGCCGAGCAGCACGACGATCACGTGGCGGAAGTTCTGCTCCATCAGGTCGGCTCCATCACCGGGTCGGCATCACAGGGTGGTCGTGAGTGACGCTTCGGCCACCGGGTCGTTGGCCGGCGCCCGGCGGGGAGCCGGAGGGCTGTCCGAGATCCGGACCAGGATGGCCAGGATGATGTAGTTCGAGATCAGCGACGATCCGCCATAGGAGACGAACGGCAGGGTGACACCGGTGAGGGGAAACACCCGCAGCACGCCGGCGATGATGATGAACGCCTGGAACCCGAGCAGGGCGGTCAGGCCGAGGGCGAACAGCTTCTCGAACGGGTGGGGCGTCGAGGCGGCGACCCGAAACCCGGAGCTGACGAAGAACATGAACGCGGCCAGCACCGCCGTCGCCCCGAGCAGGCCCAGCTCCTCGGCGATGGCGGCGAAGATCATGTCGGTCGAGGCGAAGGGGATCTTGGTCGGGAGCCCCTCACCGAGGCCGGTGCCGGTCAGGCCCCCGTCGGCCATGGCGAACCATGCCTGGAGGATCTGGAAGCCGGCGCGGTCGGGGTCCTGGTAGGGGTTGATCCAGATCGCCACCCGGTCCTGGACGTGGGAGAACAGCCGCCAGGCGACCAGCGAGCCGGCGACGAACAGCGTCATCCCGGTCACGACGTAGGCCACTCGCCCGGTCGCCACGTAGATCATCACCAGGAACAGGGTGAAGAACAGCAACGACGAGCCGAGGTCACGCTGGAGGACCATGACCATGATCGCCACCCCCCACGCCAGGAGCAGCGGACCGAAGTGCCGGAAGTCGGGGATGGCGACGGGGCCGATCCGTCGGTTGCTGATCGCCAGGAGCTCCCGCTTCTCGCCGAGGTAGCCGGCGAGGAAGGCAGCCAGGACGATCTTGGCGAACTCGCCGGGCTGGATGGAGAAGGGACCGACCCGGAGCCAGATCTGGGCGCCGTTGATGTTGGCACCCAGGCCGGGAATGAGGGGCAGCAGGAGGAGGATCACGCCGAGAAGGGCGAGGCTGTAGCGGTAGTTGGCCACCCAGCGGAGGTCGCGGAACAGCAGGAGGATGGCGCTGAAGGCCAGGATGCCGATGAAGGTCCAGGCGACCTGGGAGTCGGCCAGGCCGTCATCGAGCCGGGCGATCATCACATACCCCAACCCGTTGAGGAGGGCGGCCAGCGGAAGCAGGAGCCCGTCGGCGTTGGGGGCGGCGTACCGGATCACCAGGTGGGCGCCGAGCAGCAGCACCAGGATGATGGCGAAGAAGATGACGATCTCGTTGCGGATGTCGGTGCCGCTACCGGCGTTGAGCAGGCCGTAGGCCACCACCGTGATGATGGTCCCCAGCACGAGCAAGCTCAGCTCGAGCGATCGAGCTCGCACGATCAGCCCTCGTTGGAGGGTTCGGTCGATGGCGAGCCCGGCTCGGACTCGTCATCGGCGGGCGTTCCGGTGCTCTGGCCCGGAACGTTCTCGTCGTCGCCGGGGCGCTGACCGGAATCGGTCCCGTCGTTGCCGCTCGGAGACGAAGCTGGCTCCTCGGCCGGTTCAGGGCCGTTCTCGGTGGTCTGCGTGGTGAGCGTGGTGTCGTCCGGGTTCTCCTGGGTGAGGCCGTCACCGACGTCGGTCGCCAGATCATCTTCGGCCACCAGCTCGGCCACGGCCTCCTTGGCCTCCTCGAGCGACCCGAACCGTTGGTCGGACAGCGACGCCAGATCGTCGGGATTGACGGCCGTCGGATCGAGCGAGCTGGTCTCGAGCTCCGCGTCACCCCCCCAGGGGAACCGTGGCTCCTGGAAGAACGCCAGCTGGTCATCGTCGTTGACCCGGACGAGGAACTCGCCGGCCTGGCCGATGCCCAATCCGAAGTAGGCGCCGGCCGCCAGGAGGGCCAGGACGACGAGGGCGGCCACCGCGTTGCGGAACAGATGGGACCGGCCGGCCTCGGGGACGGTCGGCAACTCGGTCGTCGGGGCGATCCCGTCGACCGTTACCCCCGGACCCGCCGCCAGGCCGTCACGACCGGTCGGGTGGTCGAGCCCGTTGCGGGCCTCCCCGGCCCGTGGGTCGTCGAGGACGGCGCCGGCCTCGTCCGATGCCACGTGATCGACGTGGTACTCGTCGCCATAGCGCTCGACACCGGTCTCGGCATCGGGATCGGCCAGGTCGACCCCGACCGCCGGCCCGGCGGCCGCCACTTCGAGGTCGGGGTTGGCCCCGTCACCGGCTCCGACGTCGACCGGGGTCGCCGGCACCAGGAGTGTCTCGGCCTCGCCGCTCGACAGGTCGCCACCGTGGCCCTGAGGTACGACGTCGATCACCGCAACGGAGATGTTGTCCCGGCCGGCGGCGCTCAAGGCGGCCTCGACCAGGATGTTGGCGGCCTCGTCGGGCTCTGGATTGGCCAGGAGGATCGCAGCGATGTCGTCCTCTGCGACCTCGTTGAACAGCCCATCGCTGCAGAGGAGGAACCGGTCGCCGACCTCGACCTCCTTGATGAACCGGTCGACCTCGACCTGGGAGGCGATCCCCAGGGCGCGTGTCAGGATGTTGCGCTGCGGGTGATTCTGGGCTTCCTCGGGGGTGAGGCGCTGCTGACGGACCAGGTCTTCGACCAGGCTGTGGTCGAGCGTCAGCTGCTTCAGGCTTCCGTCCCGGAGGTGGTAGGCCCGGCTGTCGCCGACGTTGACGATGCTGATGCTCTGCTCGTCGGGTCGGAGGGTGAGGGCGACGAGCGTGGTCCCCATCCCCCGAAGCTCGGGATCGGCCGCCTTCTCGAACACGGCCTTGTTGGCGTTCTCCACCAACTCGGCCAGGCCGCCGGGGGCGATCGGATCGACGATGTGGACGAACTCGGAGATGGCGATGCTGGCCGCCATCTCGCCGCCCTGGTGACCGCCCATCCCATCGGCGACCACGCCGGTGTACCCGGCGAAGTGGACCCGATCCTGGTTGCTCTCCCGGACGTTGCCGACGTGGGAGGCGGTGGCGCCGCGCAGCTCGATCATCACCGGAGCTCCAATACGATGCCACCGAGCTGGACCCTGTCGCCCGGCGATCCGAAGGCCCGCGAGGTCACCCGCTGCCGGTTCAGGTACGTGCCGTTCGTCGACCCGAGGTCCTCGATGAGGACGCCCTGATCGGTTGCCGACACCCGGGCGTGGAGCTGCGATATGTAGGTGTCGTCGAGCGTCACGTGGCAGCTGGCCGCCCGACCGATGGTGAGTTCACCGTTCACGAGGTACTCCCGTCCCGCCTCCGATGGTGGTTCGAGGACGACGAGCTTCGGCGGCCCCGCCCGGCCTCGGTTCCGCCCCGCCGTTCCTCGCGGTGCGGGGGCCGGCGCCTCGACCGGTGCCAACACCGGACGGGATCCGGCCCAGGTAGCTTGGAGCACGCGAAAGAAGAACAGGTAGAGCAGCCCGAGAAGGCACCACCTGAGAAGCGTGAGCAAGGCGTCCATCACCAGTGGGCAGGTTAGCCACTCTCACCCCTTCCGCAGACAGCGCGACCTGATCCCGCAACGTTCCACAACCGCGCCTTACAGTCGCCTGAACCGTAGGGTCACCGCGCCGAAGGTCACCTGGTCGCCGTCGACGAGTCGTTGCCGTTGGACCCGTTGGCCGTTGATCTTGCTTCCGTTGGTCGACCCGAGGTCGACCAACTCGTAGCTGTCGCCGACGGCGTGCACTTCGGCGTGGCGACGGGACACGTTCTGATCGTTGATCACGATGTCGGAGTCGGAGAGCCGGCCGACCATACTCACGCCGCCCTTGAGCACGTGGTGGTAGCCGTCGGGACCTTCGAGCCAGGCGTTGGGTTCGTCGAGCTGGATCCGCTCGTCGTAGGACGGGTGGACCCGGAACAGGCCGACCTTGAGGCTGGCGTCGGCCTCCAGCTCGACCGACACCCCACCCCGGAACCCGAGACCCTCGGCCTTGGCGTGGTCTCGAACGGTCGCCGTCAACTCGTTGGTCAGCGACTGCTGAACCTGGCCGAACTTCGCGTGATCCTCGACCGAGACCCGGATGACGAACCGGTTGGGGGCCAGCGCCCGACCGCGGACGTCGAGCGTCCGAGCCTGGTCCATCTCCTTGATGAGCCGCCGCCCGAGCTCGACGGGCTGCAGGCCACTCCTGAAGGCGCGCGCGAACATTCCCTCTACCAGCCGTTCCAGGCGATCCTCGAAGCTCCGTAAGACCAAGGCACTCCTCGCGAGCCTCAACCGTGGGTGGGGACCAGCATGCCACGAACGTCGGCCCCGATGCGCTCGGGGCGGCCCCACGGTGACAGGTCACGGCTACGGTGGCCGGTTCCGATCGATAACGTCGGTGCCGGCCGGCGCCGCTTGAGATACCATCGCCTCTCGCACCACTCGCGCGAGTGGCGGAATTGGCAGACGCGCAGGATTCAGGTTCCTGTGTCCGAAAGGACGTGAGGGTTCAAGTCCCTCCTCGCGCACCCTGGTGGCGCGACCCCCGACCGGATCCGGCCGGAGGTCGCCGCCGAGCGAGGGCCGGGCTAGGTTCGCCGCCATGGCTGACGAACTCGTGCTCACCGAAGACCGCGACCTGGTCCGGGTCATCACCCTCAACCGCCCGGATGCGATGAACGCATTCAACCGGCCGCTGGCGCTGGCGCTGGCCGATGCGATGGACGCCCTCGACGCCGACGACTCGGTCCGGGTCGGGGTGCTGACCGGTGCCGGGCGGGGCTTCAGCGCCGGGATGGACCTCAAGGCCTTCGTCGCCGGGGAGACCCCGATGATCGAGGGTCGGGGCCTGGGCGGGATGGTCGAGCGGGGCCCGGTCAAGCCGCTCGTCGCCGCGGTCGAGGGGTTCGCCCTGGCCGGGGGCCTCGAGGTGATGCTCGGCTGTGACCTGGCGGTGGCGGCCAACAACGCACGGTTCGGGATCCCCGAGGTCGGGGTCGGGCTCTTCGCCGGCGCCGGGGCGCTGGGTCGGTTGCCCCGCCACCTCCCCGAGTCGGTCGCGATGAAGATGGCGCTGACCGCCGATCCGATCTCGGCCGAGGAGGCGCTGCGGTACGGCCTGGTGGTCGAGCTGACCGAGCCGGGCGGCGCGGTCGACGGCGCGGTGGCCCTCGGGGCCCGGATCGCCCGAAACGCCCCCCTCGGCGTTGCCGCCTCGAAGCGGATCATCCGGGAGAGCTGGGGCATGACCGACGCCGAGTACTGGCCGTTCCAGAACCCGATCATGGACGACGTGTTCGCCAGCGACGACGCCAAGGAGGGGGCCACCGCCTTCGCCGAGAAACGCGATCCGAACTGGACGGGCCGCTGACGACACCGAGACCGGCCGAGGACCGGGAGGTCTTCGGTTGGCAGATGTACGACTGGGCGTGGTCGGCGTTCTCCACCACGATCGTCGCCGCCCTGCTCGGCCCCTACCTGCTGGCTCTCGCCGAGGACAACGGTGGGGTCACGGTGGCCGGGTTCACGATCGACGAGGGGTCGTTCTTCCCCCTCGCGGTCAGTGTCTCGGCTCTCCTCCAGGTGATCGTCCTGCCCCTGGTCGGGGCTGTCGCCGACCACACCGACCACAAGAAGGCGCTGATGATGGGGCTGGCCTACACCGGCAGCGCGCTCCTCCTCGTCTTCTTCTTCGTGACCGGCGACACCGTCCTGCTCGGCGGGGTGGTGTTCGTGTTCGCCGCCCTCGCCTTCGCCGCCGCCACCGTCGTCTACAACTCGTACCTCCCCGAACTGGTGCCGCCCGAGCGGCGCGATCGGGTCAGCTCGGTGGGCTACGCCTACGGCTACCTCGGGGGCGGGCTGTGGCTGGGGATCAACCTGGCGATGATCTTCCTCCTGCCCGACACCGGCCTGGCGGTGCGGTTGAGCCTGGCCGGCACGGGCGTGTGGTGTCTGGTGTTCTTCGCCCTCTACCCGGGTCGGCTCATCCGGCCTCGCCCCGCCCGGCGACGCAAACCGGCCAACGTCGGCTGGGCCTGGTTCAGCGCGACCGCCATCGTCGCCACGATCCGGGACATGCGGCGCAACTACCCTCGCGCCCTGCTGTTCCTCGTCGCCTACCTGTTCTACGCCGACGGGATCAGCACGGTCGGGACGATCGCCACCTCGTTCGCCGCCGATGAGCTCGACGCCGAGGCTGACGTCCTCCTGGTGCTCGTCCTCATCATTCAGTTCGTCGCCGTCCCGGGAGCACTGGGGTTCGGTCTCCTGGCCGGCCGGATCGGGGCCAAGCGAGCCCTGATCGTCAACCTGGTGATCTGGGCCGGACTGGTGATCTATGCCTTCGCCGCCCTCGACTCGATCCCCGAGCTGATCGTGATGGGCATGGTGTTGGCCATCGTCCTCGGAGGGGCACTGGCCCTCAGCCGGTCGCTGTTCGCCCAGATGATCCCGGCCAGCCAGGAAGCCGAGTACTTCGGCTTCTTCGAGATCGCCGCCCGGGGCACCTCGTGGCTCGGCCCCCTGACCTTCGCCATCGTCAATCAGGCCGTCGGATCCCAGCGGCTGGCGATCTTGTCGCTCATCGCCTTCTTCCTGATCGGTCTGGCCCTCGTGATCCCGCTCAAGGTCCGGGAGGCCATGCTCGACGCCGGTCAGGATCCGGAGCCGGTCACCATCTGACGCTCAGAAGCCGTCGTAGGGTATCAGCGGGGTCTGGGTCACCGGATTGCGACACCCCCGGATCCGAACGCCCAGCGTCTCACCGTCGACCTCGAAGACCCCCGGCCCGCGCCCGCCGTCCACCGCGTCGAACAGGAACCCACCCCGGAACCCGGTCACCTTCTCCCACCGGCACGGCTCGGGCACGGCCCACGTCCCGACCGCCAGGTCGCCGATCCAGTAGTCCCCGTCGAGGGCCTCGGTGAGCGGCTCGCTGGGAGCCATCCACCGGTACCAACCACCGCACCCCTCGGTCGACACGAACCAATCCGGCTCGATGGTGTTGATGGTCACGAGCAGCCGACCGGCCTCGAGGAACTCCTCGGCGATCACCCGAACCTCGCCGTCGGCCATCTCCCGCCACAGCTCATAGCGGCAGTCGACGGCGTTGGAGGCGCTGGCATACAGGCCGGGGTCGATCATCCCCCGCCGCGGTAGCCGAGCCGAGCCGAGGACCAGGGGCAGCGGCCCCGGGCGGCCGGCGTCGGGGCCGAGCGGCGACGACGTGGACACCTCGTAGATCCCCGGGGTCAGCAGCTCGGCGTCGGTCGGGGCCAGCGGCGCCGGCTCGGGCGTCGGGTCGGGGGCCAACACGACCTCGTCGACCGCGGGCGGCGGATCGGGCTCGGAGGTGGTGGTGGTGGTCGCCGCATCGTCGGCTCGTGGGGCGCGTGCGACCGAGAACCCGATGACGGCATAGACCAGCCACAGGACGACCAGGATGCTCACCAGACGGGCCACGTGTGGCCATCGGAACCGAGCCGACGGTCATGAGCGGTAGCGTGCCAGCGGTATGGCAGATGTCGACCCTCGACCGGAGTCCCATCCGGAGCTGGGTGCCAGCGCCCGTCGGGTGGTGGCGGCCGCCGCGACCCACGACCTCGCGATCGAGGTCGTCGAGTTCCCCGATGGGACGCGGACCGCAGCCGATGCGGCGGCGGCGGTCGGCTGCGAGCTGGATCAGATCGTGAAGTCGATGGTGTTCGACGCCGGCGGGGAGGTGATCCTCGCCCTGACCCCCGGTTCGAGGAAGGTCGACGGAGCCGCGCTGGCGGCTCTGGCCGGCGTCGGGGACTGCGGGCGGGCCGACGCCGACCGGGTGCGGGAGACGACGGGCTTCGCCATCGGCGGGGTGGCCCCGATCGGGCACCTCCAACCGGTCCGGACCTGGATCGATCCCCGGTTGTTCGACTTCGAGGTCGTGTGGGCTGCGGCGGGGACGCCCCGTCACGTCTTCGCCATCGACCCGGCAGCGCTGGCCGAGGTGACCGGGGCGATCCGGGCACCGTTCACCGACTGAGCAATGGTCGACGGTGAGATCGGGGTCGGCCCCCACCCCGATCCATGGCCCGATGACCCCCGCCTCGATCCCGTGCTCCTGGCCGATGGTGATCGACGCAACGTCGTCGATCGGTACCGGTACTGGACGGTCGAGGCCATCCGGGCCGACCTCGACCGGCATCGTCATCCGTTCCACGTGGCGATCGAGAACTGGCAGCACGATCTGAACATCGGCACCGTGGTCAGGAGCGCCAACGCCTTCCTGGCCGCCGAGGTCCACATCGTCGGCCGTCGCCGGTGGAATCGTCGGGGGGCGATGGTGACCGACCGCTACCAGCATGTCCGCCACCACGCCACCGTCGCCGACCTGGCCTCGTGGTCGGCCGAGGCCGACGTGCCGCTCATCGGTGTCGACAACCTCCCCGGCTCGATCCCGTTGGGTTCCCGGGACCTGCCGGCCCGGTGCGCCCTGGTGTTCGGCCAGGAGGGACCGGGGCTGTCCGACGCCATGCGGGAGGTCCTCGTCGAGTGTCGCTCGATCCCCCAGTTCGGGTCGACCCGATCGATCAACGCCGGCGTGGCGGCCGGTATCGCCATGTACGCCTGGATCTCCTGCCACCGACCGGATCCGGAGCCGGGGCAGTGACGGTCAATCCCAGTGGCTGGGAACGTCACCGATGAGGCGACGGAGGCCGACCACGGCCCGGTCGTAGTTGACCCGCCACCCGGCGAATGCCTCCCATGCGATGTCGGGATCGACGGTGCTGACCACGCCCCGGGAAGCCAGGTCGGCCATCAACCGGTCGAACTGGGCCCGGGTGACGCTTATTCCGGCGGGGTCGGCCGGTTCGGGGCCGGGGTCGAGGGCATAGAGCTCGGCGATCGACCCGAGCGCCAGGTAGCCGGCCCGGATCAGGGTGTCGGCCCGACCCTCCTGCGGTGACAGCTCGGCCGCTCGAACCACGGCCGCGGTGTCGAGTGTGGCCTCGG
The DNA here is from genome assembly GCA_965262175.1 of Acidimicrobiales bacterium. GTDB lineage: Bacteria > Actinomycetota > Acidimicrobiia > Acidimicrobiales > SZUA-35 > CADEDH01. The sequence continues at coordinate 2,969,604 of CBDHES010000002.1, forward strand.
CCGCCTCCAGCCACGACCGGCCGATGGTGGCCGACCGGAAGTAGATCAGGGCGGGAAAGGTGGTGTGGGTCTCTCCCAGCTCGGCGAACCAGTCCTCCCAGTCGGCCCACAACTCCCCGATGGCGTCGAGACGGCCGATGAGCGACAGCCGCTCCAGCAGCACCGCCGGATGAGCCGGTTCGCCGGCCCGGGTGGTCAGCCGGCCGACCGAGACCTCCCGCCGGGAGAAGGCGCCGTAGACGGTCGGCAGGAAGCCGATCATCAGCGCCACCACCGCCAGCCCGATGAGGGCCTCGATCACCGCCACCAGCCGCGTGGCGGCGTTGGGTGCGGGGACGAACCCGAGGGTGGTCAGCGACGAGCCCGACAGCTCGAACGACTGGAGCAGCGACAGGTCGCTGAGCGCCCAGAAGATCGGGGTGAACGCCACGATGAGCCCGATCGTCCACAGCAGGGGGAGGGAGATCAGGACGAACGGAGCAAACGCCCCCCGGAGGCGGTGGCGACGGGCGGAGTCGGTTGACCGGGCGGCCAGCGACGCGGTGACCCGGCGGGCGAACTCGAAGCAGGCGGCGGTGAGCCAGACCCGCTCCGGCCGGGGGACGACCAGCGTCCGGACGACCGAGTCGAGGAACCACCACACCGCCACCAGGCCGGCGGCGGCCGCCCCGACCTCGATGGCGGTCATCGGCCGGTCAGGAAAGGACCCGGAACTCGATCCGGCGGTTGGCCTGCTGTTCCTCGGCGGTGTCGTCGTCGGGGATCAGGAGCCGTCGTTCACCGAAGCCCCGGGGCACCAGCTCATTGGTCACCCCTCGCCCCTCCAGCTCGGCCAGGACGGCCTCGGCTCGGGCCTCGCTGAGGGTCTGGTTGGCCTCGTCGGAACCTCGGCTGTCGGTGTGGCCACCGATCTCGACCGCCACGTCGGGGTTGGCCAGCAGCACATCGGCCACCTGGTCCAGGATCGGGATCGAGTCGGCCACGATCACCGCCGTTCCCGACTCGAACTGGATCGCATCGAACGCGTTGAGCGCGACCTCGACATCGGTGCCCTCGATCTCGACGAGCTCCTCGGAGGCCACCCCCTCCACACCCTCGACCCCATCGAAGGCCGACCGGAGCCCGTTGAGCAGGCCGACATCGCTCAGCTCACCGGTCAGGGTCACCTCGACCGGCTCATCGGCCGCCGCCTCATCCACCTCGATCCGATCCACGATCTGATCCTCGTCGTACACCGTCGCCGCCTGGGTCAACAACCCATCCTTGGTCGCCTGAGCACCCACCGTGCCATCCAGCACCAACTCGGCCTGACTGGCCGTGATCGTCACCACGGGCGGAACGACGACACCAGCGTCCGCATCGGCATCGGCATCAGCCGCAGCGTCGGCGTCGGCGTCGGCATCAGCCGCAGCGTCCGCGTCCGCGTCGGCGTCGGCATCAGCCGCAGCATCCGCATCGTCAGCGTCCGCCGCAGCATCAGCATCCGCATCGGCCGCAGCGTCAGCGTCCGCCGCAGCGTCGGCGTCGGCGTCGGCATCAGCCGCAGCGTCGGCGTCGGCATCGGCCACGGCGGCGGTCTCGGCACCGCCGTCGCCGCCCTGGAAGTTGTTCCAGGCCAGGAGGGCCACGACCACGGCGACCCCGATGGCGAAGAACACGACGACCGGGAGCTCCTCGGTAGCCTCGTCGGCCAGCGTCGGGCCGGCGCTCGCTCGACGCCGATCGGGCTCATCGGCCTCGATGGACGCTCCTTGTTCGGTCTGCTCAGCCATCAGCGTTGATCCTCGTTCGTCCCGAAGCGGCCCAAGTCTGCCATCGAGCGGGCTCCACACCTACTCCGACGAGGCGAAAGCCCGCAACGGGGCGATTCGGCTCACCGTCCGGTCGGTCGAGGCGAGCGGCGCCGAGGGAACACCCGCCGGAGGAAGTACTCGGCGGCCACCGCTCCAGCCAGGACCAGCGCCATCAACAACACGGCCTGGACCAACTGGCCGACGATCGGGGGCACCGACCGCTCGGGTTCGGTGAGGAGCTCGTCGGTGAAGACCTCGACCGCGGCAACGGGGTCGGTCGCCTCCCGGGCCGCGGCCAACGCCCGGAGGTTGGCCGACGACAGATCGTCGGCCACGGAGCTCTCGACCGGCCCATCGATCGGGAACACCAGGGCGGCGTCGACATCGCTGGCCTCCAGCACCCGCCGGGCGAAGGCCGCCGGGTCGGGCTGAGGATCCTCGGGGGCGATCACCACCAGCCGTAGGCCTCGGGCTCTCGCCGCCCGGACCGCCTCGGCCGCCGCCTCCTGGTCGAGGTCGGCACCCCCCGGGGCGGCGTACACGCCGTCGACGGCGACCGCCTCGGCGACCTCGGTCGGTGTTTCGGCCCCGGCGGGGCCCATCCCGAACACGGAAAGACCCACGAGGAGAACGGCGGCGGCCCCCCGGAGGGGGTGGCGGAGCATCACCTTCGGAATCGTAGTTCGGTGCTCGGGGGGTCGGTCGCCGCCAGGCGGTCGGCCGCCGTCAGTGGCCGAACATCATCAGCCACTGCTCCAGGGAACGGGGCTTGAACACGACGTTCAGGTCCCGGGTCTCCTTCATCGACCGGGACGGCTCCGGCGAGTAGAGGTGGCCGGGGTACAGCACCGCCTCGTCGGGCACCTTGGCCAGCCGATCGGTCAGCGAGCGGTACAGCTCCTCGGGATCGCCACCGGGCAGGTCGGTCCGGCCGCAACCGTCGAGGAACAGCGTGTCGCCCGAGACGAGATGGTCGTCGACCAGGAAGCACTGGCTACCCGGCGTGTGGCCCGGGGTGTGGATCAGCTCGATCTCGATCTCCCCGACCCGGACGACATCGCCGGAGTCGTGGGCCGTCAGGGCGTCGGGACCGAGGCCGGTGGTCTTGGCCACGAACTCCACCTCCGGCCGCTGGAGGTGGATCGGAACGTCGTGTGCCTCGAGCAGATCGGCGATCCCTCCGATCTGGTACCCCATCATGTTCCCCCCGATGTGGTCAGCGTGGTAGTGGGTGCCAAGCACCCCGATCGGGGTCATGTCGTCGGCGGCCAGGACATCGAGGATCGCTGGGACGTCGTAGGCCGGGTCGACGATGACGGCCTCGCCGGCGTCCCGGTCGCCGATCAGGTAACAGAAGTTGACCATCTGGTGGGCGATGGCATCGGTCGTGGCGAAGTCGCGACCGCTGAGGAGCTGACGGAAGTACAGGCGAGCCATCGTCCGATCCTACGCTGGGGACGTGGTGGCGAACGAAGGCGACGATCTCGACCCGGTGCTCGACAACCTCCCGTGGGCATCGCTGACCGGTCCACACGCCGAGCTGGCTCAGGGCGGCGACCAGGCTCGCCGCTATCCCCGGTCGATGGCGGTGTTCTGCGGAGCGCCTCGCATTGACGACGAGGGGTGGCGGGCCTTGGCCGACCTCGTCGGACCGGGCCGGGCCATCGTGCTGTTCCAGCCGGGTGTCGGTCCGACGCCGAGCCGGTTCGAGGAGCTCTTCCGCTCCGAGGCGCTGCAGATGGTGGCCGATGGCCCGTTGCGCGAGTGGGGTCCGGACGGCACCGTCGAGGTGGTGGAGCTGGGCCTCGACGATGCGGAGGAGATGGTCGAGCTGACGGCCCGAACCGAACCCGGTCCGTTCTTCGCCGAGACGGTGCGGCTCGGTACCTACCTGGGGATCCGGGACGACGGCGAGCTTGTGGCCATGGCCGGCGAGCGGCTCCACGGCCCCGGCGTGGCCGAGATCAGCGCCGTGTGCGTCGATGCCCGGGCTCGGCGGCGAGGACTCGGCGGCCTGCTCACCGCCCGGATGGCCGAGGTGATCCGGGCCCGGGGCGAGACCCCGATGCTCCACGTGGCGACCACGAACACCCAGGCCATCCCGCTCTACGAGCAGCTCGGGTTTCGTACCCGGTGTGTCGTCGACGTCGTCGGCGCACGAGCCCCTACCGACAGGGACAACGTCCGCACGCACGACGGCTAGCCGAGCGGCCCCGAGGTCGGCCCGACCGGTCCGGTGGTGTCGTCGACCGCTCCCCCCAACACCCGAGATCCCGCCGGCCCCGCCTGGAGCAGCGGGGTCGTCATCGGGGCGGGGGTCGGAGCCGGGGCGGAAGGGCCCGCCGGCGCCAGGGTTACCGCCGGAGCGGGAGCGGGAGCGGGCGCCGGGGACGGCCCGGTCACCCCGCCGAAGAACGGCGTCACCACGACCTGGCCCGTGCCGGGGGTGGCCGGCCCGGTCGGGACCGGCATGGGCGCCCGCTCGTCGGTGAGGTTGATCACGGGGAACTGGCCGGCGTTCTCCGGCCCCGGGCTGAGGAACCCGAGGACGAACCCGATCACGCCGCCGATGGCCGTCACGGCGAGCCACCACGGCGTCGACAATGGCCAGATCCGCAGCGTGGACGACGCGGCGGCGAGGGTGAGGCCGACCGCCACGCCGGTGTGGACGAATCGCAGACCCCGCAGCGCCCGGTTCTCCGGAACCCGGCCGAGCGAGACACGGTGGAGGTTCCACCCCAGGCTGACGACGGCGAACAGGGCGAGCACCAGGTTGAACACCATCATCGTGGAGGTGAGGTTGCCCCGCCCGTCGACGACGAGCGGCTGAGCGCCCAGCGTCGTCCGATCGGCGTCGTAGAGCGTGAGCTGGCCCCGCATCAGACCATGAGCCTGACCTTCAAGGTCGAAGAAGTCGATCGGGAACCGAACGACCCGCTCCTGACCTGGTTCGATGGTGACGTCGATTCCAGTGTCATAAGTCAGGAAAATGAGCCCGAGCAGTTCACCCTCCAAGCGAACATGAGAAACCGTTACCGGCTGGTCCGATGTATTCAGCATCAGCAGCGTCAGCTCGGTTATTTCCTCATGTCGAAGCTCGATCGGCTCAGACGGTGACGAGTCCTGGACCGGCTGGCCAGCGAGGAGCGCGTCGAAGGCGATCAACTCCTGGTTCGATCGGGTCGAGCAGCCGGCGATCGAGATCGTCAGCGCAAGCATCAACATATAGATAGCTAATGATGCACCGATCGACGGTTTGCTTCGACGTTTTGAGATCGTCACATCTGCCCCTATTGTCAACCTCTGGCAGAGGGTACGTGCCTCTCCCCCGACTTCCAAAGGAGCTGGTGTTTCATGGCGACGGCCGGTCCGACACGACGACGGCTCCTCACCGCATGGGGGTCGATCGCGATCGTCGGTGGGCTCGGAGGGTGGCTCGGTGGCCCGTCCCCGTCGGCCGCCCAGCCCGACGCCATCCCGACGCCGACTCCGGCTCCGACGACCGAGGCGCCGGTGTCCACCGAAGCCCCGACCACGACCCAGCCCCCTACGACCGAGGCCCCGACCACCACCGAAGCCCCGACCACGACCGAGGCGCCGACCACCACCGAAGCCCCGACCACGACCCAGCCCCCTACGACCGAGGCCCCGACCACCACCGAAGCCCCGACCACGACCCGGCCACCGACGACCACGACGACCCGGCCACCGACGACCACGACTCGGCGAACCACGACCACCCGACGGACGACCACCACTCGACGGACCACGACCACCCGTCGGACGACGACGACCGACCCGACGACGGCGCCGCCGGGCGCTCCGCCCCTCGTCCCGCTGCCGACGATCCCCGGGTCGACGACGACCACCACGGTGTTGAGCAGGCCCGCGGAGCCCGACGAGTCGGCACCGACCGACCCGATCGGGGGTGGTGACACGTCGACCGCACCGGCCGGTCCGGTTGCGCAACCCGACGCCGGTCCGGCTCCGGAACCGGCGACCGGGTCCGCCAGCCCCCGCCCCGAACCACAGGTCGACATCGAGGCCCTCGGGCCGATCGAGCCCAACCGGACGGCCGTGGTGGAGCGGGAAGCCGTCGGCACTTCCGGTCAACGGCTGCGCCTCGTCGGCACCGGTGGTCGACTCGGACGCCCGGCGGTGATCCCCCTGGTCGACGAGTGCACGGGCGTCGCCAGCGCGCTCCTCGACGGTGTCGGCCCGGCGGTGGTCGATCTCGACCGTGACCCGGCGACTTTCACCGTCGAGACCATCGGGTTCGGTGTCGGCACCCGAACCCTGACCTTCGATTGTGGCGAGGAGGTCGAGGCCACGATCGACCTGCTCGTCTACCGCCAGAACGGGGCGGAGCGGGGCGGAGCGAACAGCATCGCCCTGACGACCGGCCTCGGCCTGGCATCGCTCGTCGCCTGGTTCGGGGTGCCGGTCGTGCTGGCCGCCGTCGAGCAGCGCCGGCAGCGGTCGCCGTGGCTCCCCCCTCCGCCGCCTCGCTAGCGGCGGGGCGCGTCCACGACGAGGGTCAGACCGGTCACCGGTCGAGCGGACCGGCGTCGCCACTCCCCGATCGCCACCGCCGACACGCCCGCTGCGACCGCGCCGGCGATCGACGGGCCGACCAGGTCGGGGTTGCCCCGTGCCACGTAGGCCGTCGCCACCACGGCGGCCCCCAGCGCCGATCCGCTCACGAGGAGGGCGAACGAGCCCCCGAGCCGACGCCGGCCCGTGCCGAAGTTGCGGATCTCGGCCCGGATCGTCGCCAACGCCGACAGGGCGACCACCGCCGCCGCGACCGCCGGAGCGGTCGACCACCACCGCTGGGTGGTCACGACCGGCACGACCGCCGATGACCGGGCTGCGCCGTCATCGACGACCAGGGCGAGATCGATCGGACCCGCCGTCGTCCACTGCAGGTAGCCCGGATCGATCACGGCCCGGCCGCCGGTGATCGGGGCGTCGGCCCGGCCGAGCGGAACGCCCCACCTCGACGCCTCGATCCGGACCCGGTCCCCGGGACCGAGGCCATCGACGGTGAATGGCTGGGAGAAGTCGACCGCCACCGGCTCGGCGTGCTCGTCGGCGCCGACGACCACCGCCGCCGAGCCGCCCGCGATCGGCGCGGTCGCGGTGCCGGGGCCCGGAGCGGCTGAGGGGCCGAACAGCGCCAGGCCGGCCAGGACCAACGCCGAGGCCAACGCCACGATGGCCGGGAGCCGACCCGACGCCGTCCCGGCGTGGCCGGCGACCCCGGCGATGTCGACCAGATCCCCGAGGGTGAGACCGATCAGGTCGGGCCCCGGTGGCCGGACCGGATCGGCCGGGATCATCGCCATCGCACCCGGCTCCGGAGTCCGGGCCGTCGCCAGGGTCCGGGCCGTGGTCGGGGCGGGGGCCGTCGTCGGGGCGGGGGCCGAGGAGGCGACCGGGCCGAGGGGGTCTCGGGCCGCCCGCTCGATCGGGGCGCAGCCGGAGACGACCACGCCGGCGGTGGCCAGCCAGTCCGGACCCCAGGTCGAGGCGGCGGCTCGGGCCAGTTCGGTGCCGAAGGTCATCGCGTCGGGATGGCGGACGGTCGGGTGCCGGGCCAGGGCCCGGTCGACCACCTCGGCCACCCGGGGCGAGACGTGGGGAGCCACGGAGACGACGGGGGGCGGGTCGGCGGCCAGCCGGCGGACGAGCATCGCCATCGGGGTGGGCGCCGAGGCGAACGGCAACCGCCCCGACAGCAGCTCATAGAGCACGGTCCCGCAGGCGTAGACGTCGGCCGCCGGGCCGAGCGTCGATCCCTCGGCCTGCTCGGGGGCCATGTAGGCCGGGGTGCCGAGTACGGCGCCGGCTGCGGTGGCCAGGGTCTTCTCCCCGCCCATCACCTTGGCCAGGCCGAAGTCGGTCACCTTGAGCTGACCGGCGGCGGTGAACATCAGGTTCTCGGGCTTCACGTCTCGGTGGAGGATGCCGGCCCGGTGAGCGTGGTCGAGACCGGCGGCGGCCGCCAGGACCAGGCCGCAGGCGGCCGGGGCGGTGAGGCCCCGGGTGGTGAACCGGTCCCACATGGTCCCCCGAGGGAGCTGCTCCATGATCAGGGCCAGGTGGCCGTCCCGATCGATGAAGTCGTGTACGACGACGACGTGAGGGTGGTCGAGGTGGGCGACGGTCCGGGCCTCGCGGAGGAATCGGGCCCGGACGGCCTCATCGGCGGCGAAGGCGGGCGGCAGTTCCTTGATCGCCACCGGACGACCAAGGGATCGGTGGCGGGCCAGCAGGACGACGCCCATCGCCCCTCGACCCAGCTCGCCCAGCAACTCGTACTCGGGTAGCACGGCGGCCAGCTCGGCCACGGGTCCTCCTCGACGTGTGTGACCTGGCGCCCCGGAGCCAACGGTAGGGGCCGGCCCCGAGCCGAGCTGGTGATGCCCTGGAGGATGACGCTTGCCGCCGGGGCTCGGTGGCCGATCGGGACGCCGGCCGGTCGGTCAGACCCGGGCCGCGAGGTAGGCGTCGATCAACTCGATGAGGCGGAGCCGGCCGAAGCTGGGCTCGTGCCCGCCGTGCACGACCCGGGCCGGGAGCTGACGGAGCCGGACCATGGTCGCCAGGTAGTCATCGATGTCGCTCCCCGGAAGGGCGTCGATCAGCGGCCCGTCGTACACCGCATCGCCGGTGAACAGCACCCCGGTCGCCTCCTCCCACAGACCGATGTTGCCCGGCGAGTGCCCCGGGAGGTGGAGGACCTCGAAGCTCCGATCGCCGAGGTCGATCCGGTCGCCGTCGTCGAGCTCGGTGGTGATCGTCGCCTCGGTCATCGAGAACCGGTCGGGGTCGAACCCGGCTTCGGGGAGGGCGTCGATCAGGTACGGAGCGGAGATCGGGTAGCCGATCTCCGCCAGGAAATCGAGCTCGGCGGTGGTGAAGTCGCTCCGCCGGAGCGTGGCGATCTCGGCCCGGTAGTCGGCCATCCGAGGCGCCTCGAGGTGGTGCATCATCCGGGTGTCGAACTCGTGGAGGCCGCCGACGTGGTCGTAGTGGACGTGGGTTGCGACCGCGATCACCGGTCGGTCGAGCACGTCGGCCAGCTCGGCCCGGACCGACGCAACCCCGACGCCGGTGTCGACGATCAGATCCCGGTCCCGTCCCCGCACGTGGAAGATGTTGCACCTGATCAGGGGGTGGACGTGCGGCTCGTGGAGGCGGGTGATCCCCGCTCCCTCGGCGGAGCGAACGAACCATCGGTCGGCCACGTCCAGCTGCATCAGCAGCGATCGTAGCCCCCCGTGATACCGGGGACGGCACGAACCCCCCGATGCGCACCGTCCCCGGTAAGACTTCCACGACCGGGCCGGCGAGACCGGGACGCAGTCCAACTCGTCATCCCATTGAACCCCGGGGAGGGGCCGGCCACAAGTAGTTGTTATCAGAACTTGGTCGGACTCATTGCCCGAAGAGGCGCTGGTAGCGCTGCACCAGCTCGGTGGGTGTCACGTCTTCGATGTGCGTCGCGATGCCCCACCGGTGACCCCATGGGTCCTCGAACTGGCCGGCCCGGTCGCCGTAGAACTGGTCCTCGGGGGGCCGGATCGGAGCCGCCCCGGCGGCGATCGCCTTGGCGAAGGTCTCGTCGACGTCGTCGACGTAGACCGAGAGCGCGACCGGGGTTCCCCCGTACTTGCGGGGGCCGAAGAACCCCGCTTCGGGGAACTCGTCGGCCACCATCACGACGGAGTCGCCGATCTGTAGCTCGGAGTGCCCGACCTTGCCGCCGGGGGCCGGGAGCCGGAGCCGCTCTTTGGCGCCGAGGACGGACTTGTAGAAGTCGATGGCATCGGCCGCCCCGTCGACCGCCAGCGACGGGTTGACCGTGGCAAAGGTGGGGGCTTGGGCGGAGACCATCACCCCATCGTACGACCGGACCCGGCCCCCAAGCCGGGATCTATGACGTTACGTTTTGCAGTCGGAGCTCCGGGCTGACGAGCTCAGGGCAACAGATCGGCGGCGGTCACCGGTTTGCCCTCGTCGACCACGATCACGACGACGCCACGGCCGACCGTGACGCCGGACGGGCCGATGGTCAGGCGACCGTCGTCGAGGTCGATCCGGTGCCATTCGGAGGTCCCGGCGGCCGGATCGATGATGGTGGCGTACCCCTTGGCCCGCACGACGGTCGGCGGCCACCCGTCGACGAGCGCCGCGATCTCATCGAGGGTCATACCGTCGAGGTCGAGGGTCAGCGCCCGGAATCGGCCGCCCCGATCTGTCATCGCCCGCACCGTAGCGGACGGGCGGCGGCTTGCCCGGGCTCACCGGCCGAGCGATGGTGGGGCCATGGCCAACGATCACGGTCTCCTCCCCAAGGCCGACCCCGAGACGCTCGACGACGACCTCCGCCACCGGCTGGAGGTGTGGTTCGACAAGGCGTACACCGACGACAACCTCTTCCTGACCCTGGCCCGGGAGCCCGAGGTGCTGGGCCAGTTCCTGGAGTGGGTCTCGTTCATCTACACCGACCGCTCCAGCCTCGACCCGAAGCTGGTCGAGCTGTGCCGGATCCGCCTCGCGGTCCGCAACCAATGCGTCCATTGAAGCCTCGCTCGGAGCGCATCGTTGGTGCGCAAGGGACTGACCGAGGCCGAGGCCACCGCCGCGGTGGCCGATCTGGCATGCGACGGCGACCACCCCGAGCTCCCGCCAGCCCAGGTGGCGGCCCTGAAGCTGGCCGACGTGCTGACCGAGCCCCGGTCGACCCCGGTGACGCCGGACCTGATGGCCGAGCTCGGCGAGCACTTCTCCCCGGGACAGATCCTCGAGCTGGGGACGGCGCTCGCCGTCGCATCCGGTTGGCAGCGGTTCATCGAGGCGTTCGGGATCCGACCCGACCACTGGAGCGAGGCGACCCCGATCCCACCCCGCCCCACGTCGGGGCCAGACTGATCCGGTGACCGGGACCACCGAGGTCGTCATCGAGCCGTCGACGGCCGCCGCCACGGGCTGCGCCTTCGTCGGTGTCGTGTTCGGCGGCATCGTGCTCATCACCTCGCTGCCGGCGATCATCGCCGTGACCGGCGGGGTCCTCCAGGCTGTGCTGGTGCTCACCGTGGTGCTCGTCGCCATCGGCGTCATCACCTCCTGGTCGAGGATCGCGGTCGGCTTCTCGTGGCGAGCCCCCGATCTCGTGCTCCCCGTTTCGTTCTTGCCGCTCGGCTCGGAGACGACGATCCGCTACCGGCGGCGGGCCCGGCGACCCCGCGACCTCGATGAGGCGCTCCTGGAGTGCACCCTGATCTGCGAGGAGGTGTCGGTCATCCGGCGCGGCAAGAACTCCAAGACGCGCCGCCGGCGGGTCGTTGAAGACAAGCAGCACGTGTTCGCCGCCGGGACCCCCGACGGTATGGAAGCGGCGTTCTCGGTGACGATCCCAGCCGACCGGGGCGGGCCGACCATCGAGCTCCGGAACAACCGCATCACCTGGCACCTCCTCGTCACCGGACGGAGCCCGGTCCTCCCGCGGGACCTGAACCGGTTCGAGTTGACCGTCGTCCCCGTGCTCGACGAGGCCCACCGCTACCGGCCACCGGCGCCCACCGAGCGAGCCGGGATCGAGCGGGCGGGGCCGGAACGGTACCGCCGATGACCGACCCCGATCTCGACGTCGACCTCGATCATCCCGTCGCCGAGGTCGGTGGGGTGTTCCGGGGTCGGATCCACCGGGCCGGCCGGGTCGACGATCTCGTCGAACGGACCAACCGCCGGGTCAGGGCCATCGAGCTGAGCCTCCGGTACCGGGCCGAAGGGGTGGGAATCACCGACCGGGCAACGGCGGCCACCGTGCAGTTCCCGGTCGACGACTACGGTCGGGCCGGCGGCCGCTTCGAGCTCCCCGTCCCCGGCGGCGACCCGATCTCCTACGACGGTGCGTTGTTCCGGGTCCGATGGGAGATCGAGGCGAGGGTCGACACCCGGTGGGCGTTCGATCCCAAGACGACGATCCCCGTCCTGGTGATCCCGGTCGGCGGGCTCGCCCGATACCACGCCCCCCACCCGCTGCGGTGGTGACCCCGGCACCGGTCATCCTGGAGGGGCGGGAAGCAGACCTGCCCCCACCGTCCCGGTCGTGGGACGATGTGGTCCGCACCGTGCAACGACCGAGGAGGCGGCGGACGAGATGACCGTGATCGATGCGTGGAACTGCCCCGTGACCGTCGAGCCCGAGGCGTTGGAGCCGATCACCGAGGTCATCGCCGGCTACGCCACGATGGCCCCCGGGATCGAGCGCCACTTCCCCGCCCTGGCGGCCGGGTCGCCGTTGGCCAAGGCGATCCTCGCCCAGCTCCTGACCCAGGCCCATCGGCCCGACCTCGTCGCCCGGGCCCAAGCACTGGCCGACGAGGCCCGGACGGCGACGACCCCGGTGTCGGACCGGGAGCGGGGCCACATCGAGGCGGCCTGGGCGTGGTCCCGGGGCCAGGCGACCGACGCGATCGACGCCTTCGGTCGGATCCTCGACGACCACCCGACCGACCCGTTGGCCCTCCGGGCCCGTTACCTGCTGCTGTTCGCCGCCGGCGACACCGCCGAGATGCTCGACATGGTCGTCCGGGCCCGGCCCGCCTGGTCCGGCGACCTCCCGCTGGCGTCCTACCTCGACGGGTGGGAGGCGTTCGCCCTCGAGGAGCAGGGCCGATACCGGGAGGCCGAGGAGCTCGCCCGGCAAGGGGTGGCGGCCAACGAGACCGACCTGTGGGCGATCCATGCCATGTCCCACGTGCTGGAGATGGAGGGCCGGCGAGACGAAGGGGTGGCCTGGCTCGACGGTCGGACCGACGTGCTCGACGCCGGCGGCAGCTTCGCCGGTCACCTGTGGTGGCATCTGGCGCTCCAGCTCCTGGCGGTCGGGCGGACCGACGACGTCCTCGACCTGTTCGATCGCCGGGTCTATCCCGGGGGGAGCACCGAGGGGCTCGACCTGTCCAACGCCATCTCGCTCCTGGCCCGCCTGGAGGCGCTGGGCGTCGACGTGGGCGATCGGTGGGGGCCGCTCGTCGAGCCGGCCATCGTCCGGCTCGGGCAGCACACCCACCCGTTCAACGACACCCACTTCGCCCTCGGGCTGGCCCGAGCCGGTCGTCTCGACCACGCCGAGGCCCTGGTGGCCGGGATGGTGGCGTGGTCCGAGGAGGACGACACGGCAGCAGCGGTGCTCCGCACCGTCGGTGTCCCGACCGCCCGGGCGATGGTGGCCTACGGATCGGGGCGATGGGCCGACGCGGCCAACGGCCTCGGCTCGGTAGCCGACGAGCTGTGGCGACTCGGAGGCAGCCACGCCCAACGGGATCTCTACCGGATCGTGCGGGAATCGGCCATCGACCGGACCACGACCGGCTGAACGCCGGCCGACGGGCCAACCCGGAGATCGATTCTTCCCGACCTGCTAGAAACGAGCCATGAGCGAGTTCGAGGCGGCACCGATCGTGCTGACCGTTCGTCAGTTCGCCCGAAGCCCGCTCCACCTCCTCCTCCGGGACCGGGTCACCTTCGGCCGGGACTGCGACGGCTTCCTGCTGGCCGACAGTCGGGCGTCCCGGCGCCACGCCGAGTTCCGACTCGTCGACTCGGAGGTGAGGGTCGTCGATCTCGGCAGCTCCAACGGGACGACCCTCAACGGCCGACCGATCTCGGGGGAGACGGTACTGGCGGTGGGCGACATCGTCGGGATCGGCTCCGCCGAGATCGTCGTGGGGAGCGCGGTCGGGATGGCCGATCAGAACCGGTGGTCCCGCACGATCGACCTGACCTCGGAGATGGCCACCGCCGAGCAGTCACGGAGCACGATCGAGCGCCTCAGCGAGACCGTCAACATCACCGACGTCTCCAGCCTGGCGTCCAAGGCCGGCGACCAGGGGACGGTCACCATCGTGTTCTCCGACATCGAGAACTCGACGGTCAAGGCCACCAGCGTCGGCGACGACGGCTGGATGCAGATGCTCGACGTCCACAACCAGATCATCCGGACCCAGCTGCGAACCCACGGCGGTCGGGAGATCAAGTCGCAGGGCGACGGCTTCATGCTCAGCTTCGACAGCGCCCGACGGGCCGTGATGTTCGCCATCGACGCCCAACGGGACATCCTCGCCCAGCGGCGCCGGGACCCGTCGTGGGATCTCAACATCCGGCTCGGCGTCCACACCGGGGAGGCGGTCCACGCTCCCGATGGCGACCTCTACGGCCGACACGTGATCATCGCGTCCCGAATCGCCGACCAGGCCCGGGGCGGTGAGATCCTCGTCTCGTCGCTGGTGCGGGAGCTGACGAGCGGCAAGGTCGAGCTGACCTACGACCTCGGCCGGACCGTCGAGCTCAAGGGCATCGGCCCCCAAACGGTCCACCGGGTGGCCTGGAGCGGGAGCTGACGACGGGGGCGACCGCCGGACCAGACCGCGCCCGGCTACGCTCGCCCCCGCACGGGTGACACGGCGAGGGGCGAGAACCATGGGCGGATTCGGGACGGTCGCGACACGATCGATGGCGGCCATCGCCGCAGTGGGTGCGGCGGCGATGCTGGCCGCCTGCGGATTCGGTTCCGACGATGGCGCCGAGCCGGCCACCGGCCCGGCCGGTACCGAGGCGGCGGCCAGCACCGGCGCCAGCGAGACCGGCGCCGGCACCGACGGGCCCAGCGACGACGACCGGGACGGCGAGGCGCCGGGCGAGGGTGACGGCGACCCCGAAGGCGAGGGGCCGGGAGACGACGCCGACCCGGATCGAGCGGTCGCCGCCGACGAGCCCGATACCGACGCCGGAAGCCCGGGGCTCCCGGCCACCGGGGAGCCGAGCTCCCCGGCCGAGGAGACCACATCGACCACGAACGGCGGCGGTCGGGACGAGCCCGACCGGACCTCGACGACCGGTCGGCAACCCGACCCGGCCCCGACGTCCACCGACTCGACCCGGCCCGACTCGGGGCTTTACGACCCGCGATGGATCGACTACGTCGTCCTCGGTTCGTTGTCGAACGACTTCGAGCCGCCGCCGGCGTCGCAGTGCCCGGACATCGACCGGTCGCTCTATGAGAGCGAGCCCTACGAGTCGGCCTCCGATGCAGAGATCGCTCAGTTCGGCATCCAGCTCGTCGACTGCGCCCTCTCCCGGATCGTGGCCTTCTCCAGCGCCACGGGTGAGCTGGTGGGCGTCATCACCGACGACCAGGCCGGCTGCTACCACGGGATCCTCTTGGAGGAGATGGCCTCGTTCCGGGGCGGCGAGCTCTTCGCCACGGCGGTCAACACACCACTCCCCGACGAGCTGCACCTCGCCGTCGAGGATCGGGCCGGTCCCGAGTGCGGGCTCGACCGCGGCCAACTCGACGCCATCCGGGCCGAACCCGACGCCGGGTTGTGACCGCCCGGCGCCGGGCGGGGCGCCCTCGCTACGTCCGGCGCTTGAGAGCTTCCCGGTCGAACACCTCGACCGAGCCCCGGCCGGTCCGCAGGACGCCCGTGCGGGCCAGTTCCCCGAGGACGCTGGACACCGTGGGCCGGGTCGTCTGGGCCAGCGAGGCGATCTCGGCCTGCTTCAGGTAGATCACCCCCGGAGCGAACACGTCGACCAGCCGATCGAGCTGGCGACAGACCCGCTTCTCGGCCGACAACCACGCCGTCTCCGCCAGCTGCTCGGTCAACCGCTCGACCCGGCGGACCAGGAGCCCGATGAGGAAGCTGTCGACCCACGACACCTGTGACCGGAGCTGCTCGAAGTGCTCGGCCTCCAACGCCATCGTCTCGGCCTGGCGGAGAGCCCGGATGGTGGCGGTCCGGCGGCCGGCCGAATCGAGCATCGCCAGCTCGCCGAAGACGTCGCCCGGGCCCTCGATCGTCATGCCGACCCGCTCGCCGGCCGAGGTCAGCACCTGGATCAGGAAGTACCCCGACTCGACGATGTGGAGCGAGGCGCCCGGGTCGCCCTGGTGGAAGACGACCTCGCCCCGGTCGAACTTGCGCCGCGTCATCCGGGTGCGGAGCTCCCGCTCCTGATCGTCGCTCAATCCGTCGAAGAAGCTGGGCGCCATGGACAAAGACCTTATGCGGCCGGAGCCTGGATGGGAACGCATCGTTCTAGGTTCAGGATTCGTGTGCTCGCCTGCCGCACCTGCTGGCCTTCGGTGAACCGCCATGGGACCATGTCGACCATGGAGATGGTACAACACGCAGGTGACGCCGGCCTGTTCGCAACCTGCCCGGGATCGGAACGGGAGCTGCTCCGCTCGTTGGCGGTCCCCATGCGGGTCAAAGCCGGCGAGGACCTGGTCCGCCGGGGGGACTTCGGGTCGACCATCGGCGTGGTGATCGAGGGTCGAGCCAGCGTGTGGGTCGGCGACGACTGCGTGGCCGAGCTCCAGCCGGGCGACTGCTACGGCGAGCTGGCGGTGCTCGCCACGCCGGGAACGACCGGCCAGCGAGCGGCCCGGGTCACCGCCGACACCGAGGTCCGGGTCGACACGATCGCCAAGCGGGAGCTCGTGGCCAACCTGGGCGACATCCCGGTCGCCGCCGAGCTGCTCCGCCAGAAGGCGGCCGGCTACAGCGCCGACTGACGCCACCCACCTTCGGCCCGGTCAGAGCGGGCCCGGTCAGAGCCGGCCGGCGGCGATGACCCGGTCGAGGAACTGTCGGGTCCGGGGTTCGACCGGGTCGGCGAACAGCTCGGCCGGGGGCCCCGATTCGAGGACCCGCCCCCCATCGAGGAAGCAGACCCGATCGGCCACGTCACGGGCGAACCCCATCTCGTGGGTGGCCAGGACCATCGTCATGCCCTCGGCGGCCAGGTCCCGGATGACCGACAGCACCTCGCCGACGAGCTCGGGGTCGAGGGCCGAGGTGACCTCGTCGAGCAGGAGCAGCTCGGGCCCCGTCATCAGGGCCCGGACGATGGCCGCCCGCTGGGCCTGGCCGCCGCTGAGCTTTTCGGGGTAGTCGGCCGCCTTGTCGGCCAGGCCGAACGTGGCCAGCAGGTCCCGGGCCCGGTCCTCGGCCTCGGCCCGGGGCACCCGGTGGGCCCGCCGGGGGCCCAGGGTCACGTTGTCGAGGACGGTCAGGTGGGGGAACAGGTTGAACGCCTGGAACACGATCCCGATCCGGCGACGGACCTCGTTGGCGTCGACCCGGCGCCCGGTTATCTCCTCCCCGTCGAGGAGGATCCGGCCACCGTCGACCTCGTCGAGCAGGTCGACGCAGCGGAGCACGGTCGACTTGCCGCACCCGGACGGTCCGATCAGGCAGACGACCTCGTGCTCGGCCACGGTGAGGTCGAAGCCGGTGAGCACCTCGAGGTCGCCGTAGGACTTCCGGACCCCGTCGAGGACCAGCTTGGTCATGTCGACACCTGGGTCATATCGACACCTGGGATCGGCGGGACCGGTCACGGGCCGAGTACCAGTCGACGAACCGGGTCAGCGGGATGCTCACCGCCAGGAACAGGACGGTGGCCACCAGGAAGCCGGTGTAGTTGAACGTCCGGGCCTTGTAGATGTCGGCCTCCCGGACCGCGTCCCGCACCCCGAGCACCGACACCAGGGCCACGTCCTTCTGGAGGGCGATGACCAGGTTCATCAACGCCGGCACCACGTTGCGGATCGCCTGGGGCAGGATGGCGTGGCGAAGGGTCTGGATCTGGGTCAGGCCGAGCGACCGGGCCGACGCCCGCTGGGACTCCGGCACCGCCTCGATGCCCGACCGGTAGATCTCGGCGGTGTACGCCGAGTACGACAACGTCAGGGCGGCGATCCCCCAGAACACGGCCTCGTTGGTCAAGCCCCGAATGCCGAGGGCCGGCACCCCGAACCCGAGAACGAGCACGAGCAGGATCACCGGGATACCCCGGAACAGATCGGTGTAGGCCATGGCCAGCAACCGGATCGGGAGCAGGGCCGGACCGCGCAGGCTCCGCATCACCGCCACCACGAGGGCCACCACCGGGATGGCGACGATCGACCAGGCGAAGAGCCGCAGGTTGAGCCAGAAGCCCCGGACGATGTCGGGCGCCGACGCCCGGAAGTCGTCGGGGTTGAAGAACTGGTCCCGGACCCGAGGCCAGTTGGGGCTGGCAACGACCAGGGCGACCAGACCGCCGAGGACCACCACGGTCGACGCGGTGGCGATGAGGGCGCCCGACGCCCCCTCACCACCGAGTCGATGACGGAACCGGGACCTCAGCCGGCGAGGGTCGGGATCGAGCCGCCCTGGTTCAGCCACTCTTCCTCCAGGCCCTCGATCGTGCCATCGTCCTGCAGGGCGGCGAGGGCCTCGTCGATGCAGGCGACCAGCGGGCTGCCGTCCTCGAACAGCAGGCCCAGCTCCTCGGGATCGCCGGCCCGGGGCAGGACACCGACGATCGCCGCGTCGGGAATCTCGACCGCGGTGATGAAGTAGGCGGTGGGGAGATCGAAGACGATCCCATCGACCTGGCCGGCCTCGAAGGCCGACTTGGCGGCGGCGTTGTCGTCGAAGGCCAACGGCGTCTCGGCGGGGCCGATCTCGCTCTCGATGTAGTCGAGGCTGGTCGACCCGATCGAGGCGCCGAGCTGGAAGTCGACCAGGTCGGCCACGGCGGTCGCCGAGGCGATGTCGCCGCCGGCCGAGCCGACGATCGCCTGCTCCACCTGGTAGTAGCCGGCCGAGAAGTCGACGACCTCGTCCCGCTCGGCGGTGATCGAGTACTGCTGGATGTTGAAGTCGTAGTCCTTCTCGCCGGGGGCGATCGCCTCGTCGAAGGTCGTCCGCAGCCAGTCGACGGTCTCGATCCCGAGCTGGTCGGCCAGGGCGTACACGAGGGCCGACTCGAAGCCCTGGCGGTTGATCGGGTCGTCGTCGACCATCCACGGCTCGAACACCACGTCGCCGGTGGCGACGGTGAGCACCCCGTCGACCTTGGTCGGGAGCGGGTCGCAGACGGCCTCGTCGGCGCCGTCGGTGGCCGCCGACGCATCGTCGGTGGCCGTGTCACCCTCGGTGGTGTCGTCGGCGTCGTCGCTCCCACAGGCGGCGGCGAGCAGGGCCAGCGAGAACAGCAGGGCCAGGGTCTTGGTCATCGGATCCTCCCGCGTCAGGAGCGGATCACTCTACCGGCCCGTCTGTTGGCCGGGAGGGACCGTGAGCGACCGGTCAGAGGGTCATCCACGGCGTCCGGGTCGAGCCGTCGGGCCACTCGACCTCGAACCGGACCGAACCGGACAGGCCGCCCACCGCCACCCGGCCCTCAGCCGAGATCGTGAGGTCCCGCCGTTCGTCGCCGATGCGGAGCCCGACCGCCGTCGGGTGGGGTGACACGTCGAGGCGCACCCGGTCGCCGTCGACCGACACCGTCAGACGGCCGGGGGTCGGACCGGCGTCGGCCTCATAGGTCAGGACCCGGGCGTAGGTGTCGTCGGAGAAGCCGACCACCTCCAGCTCGTGGTCGTCGATCAGCCGGGCCAGATCGGCATCGAGGGTCCGCCACCCGAAGGCGGCGTGGGCGCCGGCGATCGCGTCGGCCGGAGGGCGAGCGTCGGGGAGCGATCGGGCCAGCACCGCCAGCAGGTCATCGTCATCCATCGAGCTCATGACGACGACATCCCGCCGCTGATACGGCTGATCTCCGGTGAGGTCCGCAGCGAGCCCAGGCATCGGGCCCGGGTCGGACCGATACTCCCCACGGGGATGTCGAGCTGTTCCGAGATCGTCTCGTAGCTCACCGGCGGGTCGACGATCAGGAGCCGCAGGAGCCGCTGGCAGCGCTCGGGGAGTCGAGCGAAGGCCGCCGCCACCGCCGCCCGCTCCTCGCCCTGCTCGATCCGACGCCCCGGTTCGGGGAGCGACGAGCCGCCGAGATCGAGCGGCTCGCCGAGGTCGACGACCTCGTCGGAAGGCACGACCCGGCCCCGCTGACGAACCACTCCCACACACTCGTTGCGGGTGGTCTGGCCAATCCAGCCGGCCAGCCGATCGGGGTCGCGGATCCGGTCCAGGTGCTCGGCCAGCCGCAGCCACACGGTCTGGAACACGTCCTTCGAGGTCTCGTCGTCGAACCGGAACCCCCGGACGATGCTCCACACCAGCCCACTGTGGCCATCGACGAGGCGAGCCCACGCCCCGGCGTCGCCCTCCCGGGCGGCTCGGACCTCGGCGGCGAGGTCGGAAGAGGGCGCGTCCATCGCCCCCAACTCTATTGGCCGACCGCCGTTCGGGTGGCGCTCGATTTCCTGTATCACCGCCACGATCCGGGCGTCCCGATCCCTGCGCCCCGACGGATCTGTGGTGAGGCCTCGGGGCGTTGTTGCGGCGCCGAGTGGTAGGTCCGGAGACGGGCCTACCACTCGCGGCTACCGGGTTCTACCCTGGGGTCATGCCTCTGCTCCTGCTGTTCATCGGACTGACCGTCGTGGCCGGGCTGTTGATGTGGCGGATGACGTTCCAGACCGGCTACCGGGTGAAGAACCGGGACATCCGTCCCCACCACACCTCCCGGCCGATCAGGGAGCGTCCCGGGCCCGATCTGTCGCAGATGCTCGACTGAGCCCTTCGGCGCCCGCTCCCCCGATCGTCCGTGCTGCTCGCCCGCCTGGCCGAGACCTCGCTGGCCGTCGCTGCCACCTCTTCTCGAACCGCCAAACGGGACCTGCTGGCGGCCACGATCGGCGACCTCGAACCGGATGAGATCGAGCCCGCGGTGGGGTTTCTCATCGGCACGCCCCGCCAGGGGGCGATCGGTGTCGGGTGGGCCACCGTGGCCCGGCTGGAGGTCGTACCGGCGGCCGAACCGACCGTCACCGTCGGTGACCTCGACCAGCTCCTGACCGCGGTCGCCGCCACGACCGGGCCCGGGTCGGTCGCCGCCCGAGGGGAACTGCTGACCGACTTCTTCGCCCGGGCCACCGCCCCCGAGCACGAGCTCGTCCGCAGGATCCTGATCGGCGACCTCCGCCAGGGGGCGCTGGAGGGCGTGGTGACCGACGCCGTGGCCAAGGCGGCCGGGGTCACCCAGCGGGCACTGCGGCGGGCGGTGATGCTCCAGGGGGACCTCCCCCGTACCGCCGTCGTGGCCCTCCGGGAAGGGGCCGACGCGCTGGCGGCCATCCAGGTCGAGGTGGGTCGGCCGATCCAGCCGATGCTGGCCTCGACGGCGGCCGACGTCGGCGAGGCGATCGACGCCCTGGGCGAGGTGCACGTCGAGTGGAAGCTCGACGGGGCCCGAATCCAGGTCCACCGGCGAGCCGATCGGGTGGCCATCTACACCCGCAACCTCAACGAGGTGACCGGCCGACTGCCCCAGGTCGTGGCCCTCGTCCGGTCCTTCGACTGCACCTCGGCGGTCCTCGACGGGGAGATGCTCGGGTTCTTCGCCGAAGAGGACCGCACCGACGGCGACCGCACCGAGCAGCCCAGCCCGTTCCAGGACACGATGAGCGTGTTCTCCACCGACGAGCCGTCGTCGGCCGCCGCCGAGGCGCTCCGGCCGTTCTTCTTCGACCTGATGGTGCTCGACGACGAGCCCCTGATCGACCGTCCGCTGGTGGAGCGGCGGCGGGCGCTCGATCGCCTCGTCGGACCCCACGCCATCCCGGCGGTGACGACGACCGAGGCCACCGAGGCCGGACGGTGGCTCGAGGAATCGCTGGCCGCCGGGCACGAGGGGGTGATGGTCAAGGGGCTCGACAGCCTCTACGAGGCGGGCCGACGGGGCAAGGCGTGGCGGAAGGTGAAACCGGTCCACACCCTCGACCTGGTGGTCCTCGCCGCCGAGTGGGGTCACGGGCGACGTCAGGGCTGGCTGTCGAACCTCCACCTCGGAGCCCGGGATCCGGCCACCGGTCGCTTCGAGATGGTGGGCAAGACGTTCAAGGGGATGACCGACGAGCTGCTGGCGTGGCAGACCGAGCGGTTCCTGGCCCTCAAGATCGACGAGAGCTCCACCGGCCACACCGTCCACGTGGCCCCCGAACTGGTGGTCGAGATCGCCCTCGACGGGGCCCAGACCTCGACCCGATACCGATCGGGTCTCGCCCTCCGCTTCGCCCGGGTCAAGGGCTACCGGCCCGATCGCGACCCGGCCACCGCCGACACCCTCGACGCCGTCCGGGCGCTCCTCTGAGCGGTGGCCGCTACGAGCGGAGGTAGGCCAACACGGCGGTCACCCGCCGATGGCGATCGTCGTCGGGCGGCAGCCCGAGCTTGGCGAAGATCCGCTGGGTGTGCTTCTCGATGGCGCCGTCGGTGACGACCAGCTCGGCGGCGATCGAGGCGTTCGACCGCCCCTCGGCCATCAGCCCGAGGACCTCCCGCTCGCGAGGGGTCAGGCTCCCGATCGGATCGGACCGTCGGGACCGGGCCAGGAGCTGGGCCACCACGTCGGGGTCGATGGCGCTGCCGCCGGCCGCCACCTCGTCGAGCCGGGCGAGGAACTGGGCCACGTCGGCCACCCGGTCCTTCAGGAGGTAGCCGGTCCCGTCGAGGCCGGTGGCGAGCAGCTCGTCGGCATAGGACACCTCGACGTACTGGGACAGGACCATGATCCGGGCCTCGGGCCACGTCTGACGGACCTCGACGGCGGCCCGAAGCCCCTCATCGGTGTTCGACGGGGGCATCCGGACGTCGACGATCGAGCAGTCGGGGCGCTCGTCGAGGGCGGCCGCCACCAGCGACGGGCCGTCGCCGACCGCCGCCACCACCTCGTGGCCGGCCTCGACGAGCAACAGCTCCAGACCATCCCGGAGGAGGACCGAGTCGTCGGCGATCACCACCCGCACCGATCAGACCCCCACCGGGATCTCGGCCATGACCACGGTCGGACCCCCGGCCGGTGACAGCACCGTGAGGGTCCCCTCGGCGGCCCGCACCCGGTCCTGGAGGCCGGCCAGTCCGTGACCCTTGGCCACCGCCGCCCCGCCGGCCCCGTCGTCGTGGACGGTGACTCGCAGGACCGGCCCGTCCAGCTCCAGCTGGATCGTCGCCTCGGCGGCACCGCTGTGCTTGGCGACGTTGGTCATCGCCTCGGCGACCACGAAGTAGGCGGTCGACTCGACGTGGGGATCGAGGCGGGCGTCGTCGATCCCGAGATCGCATCGGGTCGGCACCGGGGAGCGGACCGCCAGCTCCTCGACGGCGCTGCGCAGCCCCCGGTCGGCCAGCACCGGCGGGGCGATCCCCCGCGACAGGGCCCGGAGCTCGTCGAGGGTGGCCTGGGTCTGACGCTTGGCGTCGTCGAGGGCCTCCCGGACCTCGGGTGGGGCGTCGCCCGCCTTCAGCTGGGCCCGACCGAGATCCATCGACAACCGGACCAGCCGCTGCTGGGGGCCGTCGTGGATGTCCCGCTCGAGGCGACGTCGGGCGCTCTCCTCGGCCGAGCGGGCGGCCGCCCTCCCGGCCACCAGATCGTCGATCTGGCGCTGCTGGCGGGACAACCCGACCAGCAGGACCTCGCCGAGCAGACCCCGGATCCGAGCGACGGCCCCAACGCCGAACGGGAGGGTGGCGGCCGCCACCAACCCGACGGCGGTGTAGAACACCGCCCGGATGGCATAGGAGTCGCCGAGGCCGAGCAGCTCGGGGAGATCGCGACTGTCGGGACCCGATGGGAGCAGCCACCCCCACAGGACGAACGTCGAGCCCGAGATGGCCACCGACCACCAGGTGATCACCATCACGAAGGCGACGACCGCCACCGGGAAGACCACGAGGGCGTGGACGACGTCGAACCACCGTTGGACGTCCCGCAGCGGCGTCGTCAACCGCCGAATCGGTCGGGCGTCGGGATCGGGCGTGCGATAGACGGGCGGCTCGGGGTCGGCGGCCAGGAGCGAGGCCAGCTGGGCCCGCTCGACCGTGGCGAAACCCTGGGCCAGGTAGAGGGTGAGCACGAGGATCGGCAGGCCGACGAAGGCGACGACGAGGCCGACGCCGACCGACAGGCCGGTCAGGACGAGGACGAAGGCGATGATCGCCAGCGGGAAGCCGAGGAGCACGTACGCCGTGTGGCGGAGCAGCAGCTCGAAGCCGGCGACGGCCGCTTCGGACGGATCGGTCCGGAGGGGACGGGTCAGGAGAGGAGTCATGGGTCTGACCGTAGGAAAGCACCTCGGAGCGCTGGAATCCCGCCCGCTGGCGTCATCGTGGTCGGGCTGGCCCGACCTTCCAACTCCGTGAGGTAGGTGTCACGTGGAGGCGGCCCGGCCGGAGCTGGACCGCCTCCACATGACGGCGGCGAACAGCCGACGCTTGGGCACGAAGGCTGCTGCAGGCTGGGAAGCCCTTGGCGGAGATAGCTTCCCAACACACTTCGTTCTAGCTTTGCCGAGGCCGATTCACAAGGTCCAAAGGCCCATTTTCGATGGGCCCTTGCCACGCCTCGGCTGGCAAACTGACCATCGTGATCGATCTCCGCTCCGACACCGTGACCCGCCCCGGCCCCGAAATGAGGAAGGTCGTCGCCGATGCCGTGGTCGGTGACGACGTCTGGGGAGACGATCCGACCGTCACCGACCTGGAGGCGACGACCGCCTCCCTCCTCGGCAAGGAGGCCGGGCTCTTCGTCTCATCGGGCACCCAGGGCAACCTGTGCGCGCTGATGGCCCACTGCCAGCGGGGCGACGAGTACCTGGTCGGCGAGGGGGCCCACACCTACCGCTACGAGGCCGGCGGCGCCGCCGTGCTGGCCAGCATCCAGCCCCAACCGGTGCGAACCCTCCCCGACGGCCGGCTCGACCTCGACCACGCAGCGTCGGTCATCAAGCCCGACGACCCCCACTTCGCGGTGACCAAGCTCCTCTGCGTCGAGAACACCCACGACGGCAAGGTCCTCCCGCTCGAGTTCGGCTCGGAGGCGGCGGCGTTGGCCGCGGCCAACGGCCTGGCCCTGCACCTCGACGGGGCCCGGTTGTGGAACGCCGCCGTGGCGCTCGACGTCGAACCGGCGGCGGTCGCCGCACCGTTCGACTCGGCCTCGGTCTGTCTGTCGAAGGGGTTGGGGGCACCGATGGGGTCGGTGCTGGTCGGCTCCGAGGAACTGATCGGTCGAGCCCGTCGACACCGCAAGATCCTGGGTGGCGGCCTCCGCCAGGCGGGCATGATGGCCGCCGCCGGGATCTACGCCCTGGAGCACCACCGGCACCGCCTGGCCGACGACCACCGCAACGCCGAACGGCTGGCGGCCGGCCTCGGCGACCTCCCGGGTGTGACGATCGAGGGCCAGGCGACCAATATGGTGTTCGTCGCGTTCGAGGCCGACCCGGCCCCGGTCATCGCGGCGTGCACCGACAACGACATCCTGATCGCCGTCTCCGGCACCCGATCCCGTATGGTCACCCACCTCGACGTCACGGCCGCCGAGGTGGAGCAGGTCATCGAGGTCGTCGCCCGGACGGTGAACTGAGTCCGATCCCCCTGACCGCACCCTGATGACGAGAGAGACCTCGATGGCAGAGCGAACCGACGGCCGGCCCGATCCGAGCCCCGAGTACACGGCCTACCGGGAGGCCTACGAGGCATCCCGGCTGCGGGACATCCCCTTCGAGACGATGTCGGGCGTACCGGTCGAGCCCGTGTACGGCGACGCCCCGTACCCCGGCCAGTACCCCTACACCCGGGGTGTCTACCCGTCGATGTACCGGTCCCGGCTGTGGACGATGCGGATGTTCGCCGGGTTCGGCACCGCCGAGGACACCAACGGCCGGTTCAAGGAGCTGATGGCCAACGGCGTGATGGGGTTGTCGACGGCCTTCGACATGCCGACCCTGATGGGCCGAGACTCCGACTCGCCATGGTCGACGGGCGAGGTCGGCCGGGCCGGGGTGGCCATCGACACCCTCTCCGACATGGAGGATCTCTTCGCCGACATCGACCTCGGCTCGGTGTCGACCTCGATGACGATCAACGGGCCGGCGGCGGTCGCCCTGGCGATGTACGTGGCCGTAGCCGAGAAGAGCGGCGTCGCCCGCGGCGATCTGGCCGGCACGATCCAGAACGACATCTTCAAGGAGTACCAGGCCCAGAAGGAGTACATCTACCCGCCCCGGCCGTCGGTCAGGATCGTCACCGACATGATCCGCTTCACCGCGGCCGAGATGCCCCGATGGCATCCGGTGTCGATCTCCGGGTACCACATCCGGGAGGCGGGCAGCACTGCGGCCCAGGAGCTGGCCTTCACCCTGGCCAACGGGTTCGCCTACGTCGAGGCGGCGATGGCGGCCGGGGTCGACGTCGACACGTTCGCCCCCCGGCTCAGCTTCTTCTTCAACTCCCACAGCGACTTCTTCGAGGAGATCGGGAAGTTCCGGGCCGCTCGCCGCATCTGGGCCCGGTGGATGAAGGAGCGGTACGGCGCGGAGAGCGAACGGTCGCTGCTGTGCCGGTTCCACACCCAGACCGCCGGGGTGTCGCTCACCGCCCAACAGCCGGAGATCAACATCGCCCGGGTGGCGATCCAGGCGTTGGCCGGGGTGCTGGGCGGGACCCAGAGCCTCCACACCGACTCCTACGACGAGGCCCTGGCCCTCCCGACCGAGGACGCGGCCCGCATCGCCCTCCGGACCCAGCAGATCGTGGCCCACGAGACCGGGGCGGCGATCGTCGCCGACCCCCTCGGGGGAGCCCCTTTCGTCGAGTGGATGACCGACGAGATGGAGCGGCAGGCCGAGGCGATCTTCGCCCACCTCGACGACCTGGGCAACGGGTCGATCCTCGAGGGGGTCTACACCGGAATCGAGAACGGCTACTTCGTCGGCGAGATCGCCGACGCCGCGTACCGGTTCGAGCGGGAGGTCAACGCCGGGCGCCGCATCATCGTCGGGGTCAACGAGTTCACCGAGGGTGACGATGGTGAGGGCGACATCCTCCGGATCGGGGCCGAGGTCGAGGAGTACCAGCTGAAGCGGCTGGCCGACGTGAAGCAGTCCCGGAACGACGAGGCGGTGGCCGCCGCCCTGGCCGAGGTCCGAGCGGTGGCGGCCGACCCGACCCGCAACGTGGTGCCCCCGATCGTCGACGCGGTGAAGACCTACGCCACGCTCGAGGAGATCTCCATGGCCATGGAGGCCGAGTTCGGCACCTACGTCGAGAAGGCGATCATATGACCGATCAGCTCAGCGCCGACCAACGAACGGACGCCCCGACCCCGACCGAGGTCCGCGTCATCCTGGCCAAGCTCGGTCTCGATGGCCACGACCGGGGCCTCAAGGTCGTGGCCCGGATCCTTCGGGACGCCGGCATGGAGGTCATCTACCTCGGCCTGCGGCAGACGACCGACTCGATCGTCGCCGCCGCCGAGCAGGAGGACGCCGACGCCATCGGGCTGTCGATGCACAACGCCGGTCACATGACGCTGGCCCCGATGATGCTGGAGGCGCTCGACACCGCTGGCCTGTCGATCCCGCTCGTCGTCGGCGGGATCGTCCCCACCGACGACGTGCAACCCCTGCTCGACGCCGGCGTCTCGGCGGTGCTGGGGCCGGGAGCGTCGGCCGAGGAGGTGGCCCGGACGGTGCGGGACGCGGTCGCAGCCCATGCCGGCTGAGCCGGGGGTCACCACACCGAGTGGCTCGTTCGCCCCGGCGACGAACGGCACCCGGGCCCGATCGGCCCGCCACCGGGATCCGGCCGAGCTCTACCGAGCAGCCCGGGACGGCGAGCGACGGGCCCTCGGCCGGCTGCTGACCCTGGTCGAGCGGGGCGGTCCGCCGGCCGACCAGATCAGCGAGCTGGCCCACCCCGACGCCGGTCGGGCCCACATCGTGGGGATCACCGGAGCGCCGGGCGCCGGCAAGTCGACCCTGACCGGGCAGCTCGTGTCGCTCATCGCCGACGGAGGCCAGCGGCCGGCGGTGTTGGCCGTCGACCCGTCGTCGCCCTTGACCGGCGGGGCGATCCTCGGCGATCGGATCCGGATGGATGGCGAGACGATCGACGAGCGGGCCTTCATCCGGTCGATGGCCACCCGAGGCCATTCCGGGGGGTTGGCGCTGGCCGTTCCTCTGGCGGTTCGGCTCTTCGACGCCATGGGCTACGACCCCGTGATCATCGAGACCGTCGGGGTCGGCCAGGTCGAGGTCGACGTCGTCGGTGCGGCCGACACCGCCCTGGTGGTGGTGACACCGGGGATGGGCGACGCCGTCCAGGCCAACAAGGCCGGCCTGCTCGAGGTGGCCGACGTGTTCGTGGTCAACAAGGCCGACCGGCCGGGAGCCAACGACGTCCGACGGGACCTCGACCTGATGCTGGATCTCAGCCACCTGACCGGTCAGGAGTCCGACGACGGCTACCGTCCGCCGATCGTGATGAGCTCGGCCCTCGACGGGACCGGAGCCCAGGACGTGCTGGATGCGGCCGTGGCCCACCGCCGATACCTCGAGGACAGCGGCCTCCGGGACCGTCGCCGCCGGCAGCGCATCCGGACCGAGGTGCAGGCCCGGATGGAGCAGCACCTCATCGCCTTGACCGACCGGCTCTTGTCTTCCGAGGCTGGGGCGGAGATCCTGGAGGAGGCGAACAACGGCGTGATCCCACCGACCAGGGCCAGTTCAGCCCTCCTCGACCACCTCCTCCACCGACCGCCTCCTCAACCCCAGGGAGAATCCCGATGAGCACGAACCCCGCACCCGTCTACCTCGTCGACGGCGCCCGAACCCCGATCGGGCGGTTCAACGGCAGCCTGGCCTCGTTCTCGGTCACCGACCTCGGCGGGAAGGCGATCGCCGCCGCGCTGGACGCCGCCGGTGTCGGCGCCGAACACGTCGATCACGTCGTGATGGGCCACGTGCTCGGGGCCGGGGCCGGCCAGTCGGCGGCCCGCAACGCCAGCGTCAAGGGCGGCGTCGGGATGGACGTCCCGGCCGTCACGGTCAACAAGGTCTGCCTCTCGGGCCTTCAGGCCATCAACTACGGCTGGATGCTGATCGCCACCGGTCAGGCCGACGTCGTCGTCGCCGGCGGTATGGAGTCGATGACCCAGGCCCCGTACCTGCTCCCCAAGGCCCGCAGCGGCTACGGCTACGGCCATGGAGAGCTCGTCGACTCGTTGATGTACGACGGGTTGACCTGCTCGATCGAGTCGGTGCTGATGGGCGAGGGGACCGACACCTACGCCAAGGCGGCCAGCCTGTCCCGCGATGCCCAGGACGCCTACGCCGCCGAATCGCATGAGCGGGCGGCCCGGGCCATCAAGGACGGCCTGTTCGACAGCGAGGTGTTCGCCGTCGAGATCCCCCAGCGCAAGGGTGATCCGATCACCTTCGCCGAGGACGAGGGGGTCCGCCCGGGGACCGACACCGACTCGTTGAGCGGGCTGCGGCCGGCGTTCGTGTCCGACGGCACGGTGACCGCCGGCAACGCCTCGCAGCTGTCGGACGGGGCCTCGGCCACCGTGCTCGCATCGGCCGCCGCCGCCGAGCGCCTCGGGTTGTCGCCGATCGCCGAGCTGATGGCGTTCGGCCACGTGGCCGGGCCCGACAACTGTTCGCTGCTCCACCAGCCGTCGCGGGCCATCTCGGTCGCCCTCGACCGGGCCGGCCTGACCGCCGGCGACGTCGACCTGTTCGAGATCAACGAGGCGTTCGCCGCGGTCGCCCTCGGATCGGTCGACGAGTTGGGCGTCAGCACCGACATCGTCAACGTCAACGGTGGGGCGATCGCCCTCGGCCACCCGATCGGGATGTCCGGCAATCGGCTCGCCCTCACCGCAGCCCATGAGCTTCGCCGCCGGGGCGGAGGCATCGCCGCCGCCGGCCTCTGCGGTGGTGGCGGCCAGGGAGACGCCGCCATCCTCAAGGTCGCCGGATAGGCGAGCCGGTCGCCGCCGGGTAGGCGAGCCGGTCGCCTCAGGCGACTCGTTCGAACAGGTAGGCGAAGGGTGAGCGGGTGTAGCCGATGCCCCGGCCCCGCTCATGGAGGGCCTCGGCCGTGATCGTCTGAGGCTTCTTGGGGACGAGGTACTCCTCCAGTGCCTCGGTCGAGACGCGGTACCGGCCCGGTCGGGCGATGACCACGCCAGCGAGCCGATACCGATGATCGATCGAGGCCATCGCCGCGTCGCCGTGGCTGGGGTTGACCAGGAGCCGCCCCCCGATGCGAAGGTGCTCGGTGCAGTGCTCCGAGACGAACCCGG
This sequence comes from Acidimicrobiales bacterium, assembly GCA_965262175.1. Lineage (GTDB taxonomy): Bacteria > Actinomycetota > Acidimicrobiia > Acidimicrobiales > SZUA-35 > CADEDH01. The sequence goes on from CBDHES010000002.1 coordinate 2,999,525, forward strand.
CGTACAGGGACACGAGGAGGTCGAACGACTCCGGTTCGAGGTCGAGGGCCTCCCGGTAGTCGCGGTGAAGGAACGTCACCGAGCGGGGCCCATGGGCGGGCGCGTTGGCCGCGATGATCTCATCGACCCCCTCGGTGTCGGCGAAGAAGTGGGCGGCCCGTCGGTCGAGATCGACGTAGGTCACCTCGCCGAACACGAACGACGGGGCGAGGTCGACGAACGAGCCGGGATAGAGCACCGTCTGGGCGACGACGGCGGCGGCGACCGCCGAGAACAGCCGGAACCGATCGCCGGTGTGCCGATCCTGGGCTGCCCACAGCTTCTCGGTCCGGGCCAACATCCCGGTCATTCTAGGTTTCCGCCCCCGGGCGGTCCCGCGGGAGCGCCCGGGGGCGAGCCCCACGGGTGGGGCCGGGGCAGACGGGTCGGACGGGAGGACCGACGGGTGACGTGACCCGGCAGGGTCGACCTACCTGGTCGTTCTGCCCCCCCGGTCGGGGCCCGTTGCCCGGTCGTTCCGCGACGAAGCCCGACCCCGAACTCGTTCAGATTCGAATGAACCATCTACCGTTGGAGGTGGCGTGACGGACGGCGGGATGGCGGATGCTGCCGATGATGAGGAGATCGGCCGCGAGTGGCGACGGCTTCTCGCGGCCCAAATCGACCTGCGGCTCACCCTGGCCGACACCGAGGATCCGGATGCCCGAACCGAGCTGATCGACCGGATCAAGCACAACCGGGTGGTGCTCCGGGCGATCGAGGGCCGCCTCGACAACCCGACCGTCGATCCCGTTGATCCCGTCGATCCCGTCGATCGGCCGGCTGACCCACCGAACCCGGCGATCGAGATCGAGGAGCAGACCGTGGCATCCACCTCCGGGGACGACGACCCCCCGACCCCTGAAGCCGCCTTCCCAGCTCCCGGTCGGCCCGAGGCCGAGCCCGACCCTGGACCGGGTCCCGAGCCCGGACGGCGGGGAGACCGGCGGGGGCGGTGGCCGCTCGTGGCCGGAGCGCTCGCCCTCGCCGCGGTGATCGCCGTTGGCCTGTGGTTGCTCCTCGGGCGCGACGACGAGCGGGCCGCCACCGCCCGGGGCGAGGTGGCCGGGCAGCCCGACGGATCGGATCGGTCGACGACGACCGTGCCCTCCAGCGCGACGCCGATGCGGTGCGGGGCCAGCTGGCCCGCCTCGGGTTCTCCGGGCTGGAGGTCTCGGTGGTCGATCCGACGATCTACGTCGCCGGCACCGTCGCCACCGAACAGGATCGGTCGACCATCCGCAGCGCGCTGGTGGCGTCGGTCGGTGGTGACCGGCTCGACCTGACCGGCATCGTGGTCGACCCGGTGACCGGTGGACCCGGGCCGGGCCCAGGGCCGGGACCAGGCCAGCAACCGGGTGGGACCGGGCCGGGCGGACCGATGCCCGGCGCTCCCCCGCCGGGAGCCCCGCCGCCGGGCTTCGTGCCGCCGACCGAGGAGCAGCGGGCCGCCCTCCAGGACGACCTCGACCGGGTCCTCGCGATGACGCCGCTGGTGTTCGACGTCGGCTCGACCGAGCTCAACGAGCTTCAACGCCAGACCCTCGACACCGTCATCCGGCCGTTGCTCGAGGCCCATCCCGGGGTGCCGGTGCGCCTGGTCGGGTACACCGACGGGACCGGGCCGCCCGACGACAACGACCTGCTGAGCTTGGCGCGGGCGATCGCCGTGCAGGAGTACCTGGTCTCGACCGGCGTACCCGAGTTCATCCTCCGGGTGGAGGGGCGGGGCGCGGCCGACGCCTCGGGCGACGCCTCCCGGGACCGTCGGGTGGAGATCGAGGTGGTCGACGGACCGTACCGGCCCTGATCAGGGCGGCAGAAGGTCCGCCGCTACCCTGCACCGCCATGGACACCAGCCAGCGACCAACCATCTCCGTTCCCGAGGGCGACGCCCCGACCGAGCTCGTCGTCGAGGATCACGTCGTCGGCGATGGCGCCGAGGCGGTGAGCGGAGCCCAGGTCGACGTCGACTACGTCGGCGTGAGCTGGAGCACCGGCTCGGAGTTCGACGCCTCGTGGAACCGGGGCAACCCCCTCTCGTTCACCCTCGGGGCCGGCCAGGTCATCCAGGGGTGGGACCAGGGCGTGGCCGGCATGCGGGTCGGCGGACGACGGACGATCACCATTCCCCCCCACCTGGGCTACGGCGCAGCGGGGGCCGGCGGGGTGATCGGGCCGAACGAAACCCTCATCTTCACCGTCGACCTCCGCTCGATCGGCTGACCGGCGGCGACCGCCCGACGATCCGATCGGCGAGCACGGCTGGCCGCGAGCACGGCTGGCCGCAGAGCACGGCTAGCCGGCGATCTCCCGCAGGCGCTTCTTGTCGACCGAGTGCTGCCAGTCGGCCAGGATCGCCCGGATGGCGGCCACCAGGGCCAGCGGCTGGTCGAGCGGGATGTGGTGGTAAGCCTGAGGAATCTCGATCATCGGGGCGTTCCGCCCGGTGAGCTCCTCCATGTAGCTCTGCACCTCCGGGGTGACCAGATCGCTCAGCTGGCCATGCATGAGGGCCAGCCGGCACGTGGTCCGGCTGAGGTAGTCGTTGGTGGTGTAGCGCTCGCGGGCGAAGACCGACGGGTCGAACTTCCAGGTCCATCCCCGCTCGGTCTCGTGGAGGGAATGCCGGGCGATGTGGTCGACGATGTAGTCGTTCACGGTCGGCTGGGGCGGCTGGAGGTGGAAGTGCTCCACCGCCGTCTCCAGGTCGGGGTAGGTCTTCGGGTTGCGGAACATCCGGCCCCGCTCCCCCTCCTCCGACTCGGGGTCGGGCTCCCGGACCGGAGCGTCGACGATGATGGCGCCGGCCAGCTCGTGACCGAAGCGGGCGGCGGCGGCGATCGCCACATGGCCTCCCATCGAGTGGCCGATGACGATCGGTCGGTCCTGGCCTCCGGCGTGGCGGGCGACCGCCATCACCTCCTCGGCCCACTGCTCCATCGAGTACGTCGGGCGGCGACCGCTGTCGCCGTGGCCCGACAGGTCGGGGGCGACGACGAAGTAGCGGGCCGACCGGGTCGAGGTGAACTGTGGGGCGATGAACGACCACCACTGAGCGTGGGCCGCACCGCCGTGGAGGAGCACCAGGCACGGCAGCTCGGGGTCGCCCCAGGCGAGGTAGTGGATGTCGCACCCGTCGACGTCGACGAACCGCGACTCGGGGTGGGTGGCGATGGCGCCGGTGAACCAGGAGGGGGGACGGGACATGGGCCCAGTCTGCCGGCCCCAGCGGCCCGACGCCGCCTTCACCGCCCCCGGCGGGCGATGTGGATCGGGTGGCCGAGGGCGACCAGGGCCGCCTCGCCAAACGCCTCGCCGAGGGTCGGATGGGCGTGGATGGTGCCGGCGATGTCCTCCAGGCGGGCGCCCATCTCGATCGCCAGGCCGAAGCCCGAAGCCAGCTCGGCCACCGCCGACCCGACGGCCTGGATTCCGACGACGAGGTGGTTGTCGGCCCGAGCCACGACCCGCACGAACCCGACCTCGTCGGCCAGGGTCATCGCCCGCCCGTTGGCGGTCAGGGGGAACCGGCCGACGACGATCTCGGCCCCGCTCCCGCCGACGACCTCCCGGGCCCGGTCGGGGTCGAAGCCAACGGTGACCACTTCGGGATCGGTGAACACGATGGCCGGGATGGCGTGGTTGTCGAATGCGATCGGACGGCCGGCGATGGCCTCGGCCACGACCTCACCCTGCCGCATGGCCCGGTGGGCCAGCATCGGCTCGCCGGTGACATCGCCGATGGCCCAGACGTTCCGCATCGAGGTCTGGCACCGGTCGTCGACGGTGATGGCCGCCATGCCGCCCTGGCCGTCCATCGTGACCACGAGCTCATCGAGACCCAACCCGTCGGTCATCGGACGTCGGCCGACGGTCACCAGGACCTTGTCGGCACCGACCACGGCGGGGCCGTCCGGTCCCTCGATCGCCAGGCCCTCGGCGGTCAGGCCGGTGGCCCGGGTCCCGGCGAGGACGGTCACGTCGAGGTCGGCCAGCCGCCGTTCGACGGGACGGGTCAGCTCCCGGTCGTACTGGGGGAGGACTCGTTCGGCCAGCTCGACGATGGTGACGTGGGCGCCCAGCTTGGCGAAGGCGGTGCCCAGCTCGAGGCCGATGTAGCCACCGCCGACGACGGCCAACGACCGGGGGACCTCGGTCAGATCGAGCGCTCCGGTCGACGACAGGACCTCGGGGCCGACCGGCCCGGTCCCGAACGGGACGGCGTCGAGGGCGATCGGGGCGGACCCGGTGGCGATGACGACGTGCTCGGCTTCGATGACCAACCGGTGGCCGGCGTCGGCCCCGGCCGGGATGACCTCGACCGTCTTCCCGTCGAGGAACCGGGCCCGACCGGCGATGACCTCGGTACCGGCGGCGGCCAACACCGTGCCGACACCGTCGTTCAGCCGTCGGACGATCCCGTCCTTCCAGGCCCTGGTCGTCGCCAGGTCGATCGAGACCTCGGCGGCCCGGATCCCGAGGGCGCCGATCCCGTGGGTGACCGGGTCGGCGGCCGCGGTGAGGGCCGCCAGCTCATCGGCGGCGTGGATGAGGGCCTTGGACGGGATGCAGCCCACGTTGAGGCAGGTGCCCCCGAGGGGCTGGTCGTCGATGACGACCGCCTCCACCCCGAGCTGACCACACCGGATGCCGGCCACGTAGCCGCCTGGTCCGCCTCCGATGATCACCACCGGAACCCGACGCCGCTCGATCGACGACACCGGCCCGCTTGGTGCCGGCCCGGTCATGCGCCGGCCCCCGTCGATCCCGCCCCGCCGTCGGGGCCGCCCGGCGACGGACCGTCGACCAGCAGCAACGCCGGCTCCTCGAGCGACGCCTTGATCTTCTGGACGAACTGGGCGGCGTCCCATCCGTCGACGATCCGGTGATCGAACGACGACGACAGGTTCATGACCTTCCGGGGTACCGGGGTGACCGGCCCCCCGGCCGGCTCGTCGAGGTAGGTCGGTCGGGTGACGATCTTGTTGACGCCGATGATGGCCACCTCGGGCTTGTTGAGGACCGGGGTGGTGACGAGGCCGCCCAACGACCCGAGGCTGGTGATCGTGATCGTCGAGCCGGTCAGCTCGGCCGGGGTGACGCCACCGTCCCGGGATCGGGTCGCCAGATCACCGATCTTGGCCGCCAAGCTCCACAGCGACTCGGCCTCGGCGTGGCGGACGACCGGCACCACCAGCCCGTTTGGGGTCTGGGTGGCGATCCCGACGTGCACGCCGCCGTAGGTCGTGAGGGTCTCGGTCTCGTCGTCGACGTGGGCGTTCATCTGGGGGTGATCGGCGATGGCGTCGACCATGGCTCGAATGAGGAACGGCAGCAGCGTCAGCCGCACCGCTCGCTCGGCGTAGCGGTCGTTGAACGCCGAGCGGAGCGATTCGAGGGCCGTCACGTCGACCTCGTCGACGTAGGTGATGTGGGGGATGGTCTGGGTCGCGGTGAGGGTCCGGCGAGCGATCTGGCGACGGATGCCGATGATGGGTTCCTCGGTCACCCGCCGGTCGGGGCTGCGGGTGCCGGCGACGGCCGGCCCGCCCCGGGGTGAGGCCGCCGAGGCGGGGGCCGCTCCATGCCAGTAGGCGTCGAGATCGTCGTGGGTGATCCGACCGGCTGGCCCGGTGCCCCGGACCAGGCGGAGGTCGATCCCGCCCTGGCGGGCCCGGTGGCGAACGGCGGGCGAGGCCAAGGGCCGCTCCCCCTCGGCCCGGGGCGGGCCACTGGCGGTGGTGGGAGCCGGGGACACCGCCGGCGCCGAGACCGATGCCGAGGGCTCGGGCCCGGCCGGCGGGGTGCCGACCGCTTCGGCCGGCGCCACGGGGGTCGACACCGACGCCGGGGCCGACACCGGCGCCGGGGCCGGGGGTGGCGGTTCACCGGACGGCTCACCGTCGACGGTCAGCTCCAACAGCGTGGTCCCGACGGCCAGGATCTCTCCGACCTCGCCGTTGCGGACGGCCACCACGCCGTCGGCCGGGGCGGGGATCTCGACGTTGGCCTTGTCGGTCATCACCTCGGCCAGGACCTGGTTCCGGGCGACGGTGTCGCCGACCGACACGGCCCACGCCACCACCTCGACCTCGGCGATCCCCTCCCCGACGTCGGGGACCTTCACCACCTGGGTGCCCATCGTCACCTCCCTCGTCAGTACTCGAGTACGGCCCGCAGGGCCCGTGCGACCCGGTCGGGACCGGGGAAGTAGGCCCACTCCTGCCCCATCGGATACGGGGTGTCCCACCCCGTGACCCGGGTGATCGGGGCCTCCAGCCAATCGAAGCACCGCTCCTGGACCTGGGCCGACAGTTCGGCCCCGAACCCGCTGGTCCGCGTCGCCTCGTGGGCGATGACGACCCGGCCGGTCGACTGGACCGAGGCCGTGATCGTGTCGATGTCGAGGGGGAGGAGGGTCCGGAGATCGATCACCTCGGCGTCGATCCCGGTCTCGGTCGCCGCCGCCACCGCCACGTGGACCAGGGTTCCGTAGGCCAGGACGGTGACCTCGCTCCCCGGCCGGACCACCGCCGCCCGACCGAGCGGAACCCGGTAGTGCCCGAGCGGGACCTGCCCGTCGGGATGGGGTGACCAGGACTGGATCGGTCGATCGTGGTGCCCGTCGAAGGGCCCGTTGTAGAGCCGTTTGGGCTCGAGGAAGATGACCGGGTCGTCGTTCTCGATCGAGGCGATCAGCAGGCCCTTGGCGTCACGGGGGTTCGACGGCTGCACCACCTGGAGCCCGGCGACGTGGGTGAACAGCGCCTCGGGGCTCTGGGAGTGGGTCTGGCCGCCCCGGATCCCCCCGCCCACCGGCATCCGGATCACCAGCGGGGCCGCCAACTCCCCGACGGTCCGCGACCGGAGACGAGCCGCCTCCGACACGATCTGGTCGTAGCCGGGGTACATGTAGTCGGCGAACTGGATCTCGGCCACCGGACGGAGGCCGTAGGCCGCCATCCCGACCGCCGCTCCGACGATCCCGCTCTCGGAGATCGGGGTGTCGAACGAGCGGTGGGTCCCGAAGGTCTGCTGGAGGCCCTCGGTGCAGCGGAAGACGCCACCGAAGTAGCCGGCGTCCTCACCGAAGGACACGACCCGCTCGTCGCGCTCCATCATCGTGGCCAGGGCGTCCCGGATCGCCTCGATCATCGACATCGGCCGGGTCGGCGTCCCGGTCGTCTCCGCGGTGGCCTCGGTGGCGGTCATCACACCCCCAGCTCCTGCCGCTGCTCCCGCAGGTGGCGGGGCATCTCGGCGTAGACGTGCTCGAACATGTGGCGAGCGCTGGGGCTCGGGCCGCTGGTCATCGTGCCGAGGGCCTCGGCCTCGGTGACGGTGGCCGTCATCTCGGTGGTGACCTCGGAGGTGATCGCTTCGACCCCGTCGGGGGCCAGGGCGCCGGTGGCGACGAGGTGCTGGCCGAGGCGGGCGATCGGATCCCCCAGCGGCCAGTTCGACGCGGCCGCCGAGGACCGGTAGCGGCTCGGGTCGTCGGACGACGAGTGGCTCCCCGCCCGGTAGGTGATCCACTCGATCAACGTCGGGCCGATGCCGGCCCGGGCCCGACGAACCGCCCAGTCGGTGACGGCGTAGACCGCCAGGAGGTCGTTGCCGTCGGCCCGGAGGGTGGGGAGGCCGTAGCCGGTCCCCCGCTGGGCGAAGGTGGCCGCTTCGCCACCGGCGATCCCTTGGAAGCTGGAGATCGCCCACTGGTTGTTGACGATGTTGATGATGGCCGGCGGCTGGTAGACCGAGGCGAACACCAGCGCCGAGTGGAAGTCGTTCTCGGCGGTCGATCCCTCACCGGTCCAGGCCACGGCCACGTTGCGCTTGCCCTCGATGGCCGACGCCATCGCCCACCCGACAGCCTGGATCAGCTGCGTCGCCAGGTTTCCGGAGATCGAGAAGAACCCGTGCTCGGGGACCGAGTAGAGCGTCGGGAGCTGGGCCCCTTTCAGTCGGTCACCCGGGTTCGACAGGACCTGGCAGAACATCTCCAGCCGGGAGTGCCCGGCGGCCATGAGCAACCCCGATTGGCGGTAGGTCGGGAAGTGCATGTCGAGGCCCGGTCCGAACCCGGGCGACGTCGCCGCCACCGCCAGACCGGACCCGACCGCCACCGCCTCCTCGCCTCGGGATTGGATGGCGAACCCGGCCTTCCCCTGACGCTGGAGCAGCATCGCCTGCTCGTCGAAGACCCGGGTCTCGATCATGTGGCGGAGTCCCCGGAGCTTGACGGCGTCGTCGAGGACCGGATCCCAGGCCCCGACCGCCCGGCCGTCGTCGTCGAGGACCCGGATGATCGCGCCGGTGTAGGCGTGGGTATCACCGGCGGCCACGTCGATCGGGGGTCGATCGAGGATGCCGGCCGGGGGGATGTTCAGATGGGAGAAGTCGGGCTCGTCGCCGGGCCGAGCCGGGGGCTCGGGCACGGTCAGCCGCATCGGTCGTTCGACGGTCATGGCGCACCCCCGGTGGCGGACGGTGCCCCGATCCTAGGCGCGACCGGCGACGCTCAGTCGGGGAGGACCCGGAGCTGGCGCCACCGGGAGGTGGCCTCGGTCAACGCCTCGCCGTCGGGCCCGACGATCGCTCCCGTCACGTGGTAGTCCCGGCCGTCGATCCGCTCCACCCGGGCTCGGGCCACGACCTCGTCGGCCATCGGGACCGGCCGCCGGTAGCGGAGGTTCATCTCGGCCGTCACGCAGGCCAGATCGGAGGCGTCGGCGGGGAGCGCGAGCTGGGCCGCCACCCCCATGACCTCGTCGAGGATGGTGGCCTGGATGCCGCCGTGGACGACCGTGTCGAGCCCGCAGTGGTGGGGCGCCGCCCGATGGACGGTCTCGATCGTCCCGTCCGCCAACCGGTGGAAGGTCAGGCGGAGACCCTGCTCGTTGGCCTGACCGCAGCCGAAGCAGCGGTCGACGCCCGATCGGTCGACGACGATCGGGGCTTCGTCGCTGGCCGGGGCACCGTCGCCGGCCGGAACCGGGTCGGTGCCGACGTCCGGGCCGCTCACCGGCCGACCAGCCGAGCTCGGAACCGGCGCATGCCGTTGAGCCACCGGTCGTAGTCGTTGGCCTTGCGCTGGAAGTAGGTCGCCACCTCGGCATGGGGCAGCACGAGGAACCGTTCCTCCCGCATCGCCTCGACGCAGGCCCGGGCCACGTCGTCGGGCTCCAGGATGCCGTCGCCGGCCGCCTGGCGGGCTTCGGCGTTCGACGCCTTCTCCAACGCCCGGGGGCCGAGGATGTTGGTCCTCACCGCCTGGGGGCACAGTACGGAGACCCCGATGCCCTGGTCGCCGTAGTTGATCGACACCCACTCGGCGAAGGCAACCGCGGCGTGCTTGGACACCGCATAGGGACCGGAGTCCATCTGGGTCAGGAGCCCGGCGGCCGACGCGGTGTTGAGCAGGTACCCGCCGCCCCGCTCGACCATGTGGGGTACGACGGCCCGGGCGGCGTAGAGGTGGGACCAGGTGTGGACGTTCATCATCCGCTCCCACTCGTCGGTCGGCAGATCGAGCCCCCCTCGGAGCCCGTAGCCGGCGTTGGAGGCGAACACGTCGAGGGATCCGTGGGCGTCGATCACGTCGACCACGAGCCGCTCGACCGCCCGCTCATCGCCGACGTCGAGCTCGGTCGACGTGGCGACCTCGCCGATCGACGCCGCCGTCTCCGCTGCCCCGTCGCCGTTGAGATCGGTGCAGACCACCGCCGAGGCGCCCTCGGCGGCGAACGCCTGGGCCAACGACCGGCCGATGCCGGAGCCGGCCCCGGTCACCACCGCTACCTTGTCACGAAGCTCCATGACCGGCGACCCTAATCGCCGATCGTCGCCGAGCGCCCCCTCACCGGGCGCAGTCGACATCGACCGGGCGGCTCCGGCTCCAGTTCCACCCCAGGGGGCCGTTCCCGCCCGAGGCGCCGTCGTCGGCGCACAGCCAGTCGGTGATCGCGTCCGGCCGGCCACCGAGGCGATGCCAGGGATAGTCGGCCACGACGGGGCGGGCGTCGGCCCCCAGCTCCCGGCGGATGTGGTCGATGTCGACCGGCGACTCGGCCGTCGCCCGCTCGAGGTTGACCTGCGCCACCCACCGCTCGGGGTTCGCCGCCCCGTAGCAGACGGCGAGCGCCGCCGCCGACAGCACGGCGGCGCTCGGCAGCCAGTTGCTCTCGGCGTGGACCCCGACCGATCGGGCGACCGACAGCACGGTCATGAGCGCCAGCCACGCCAGGAACGTGGCGACCGAGAGCCGGAGCATCGTCAACCCGAAGGCTCCGATGTAGAACCCGAGGCGGCTGTAGGAGGCGACGGTCAGGGCGACGAGGGCCACCCCGACGACGAGCGCCGGGATCCGCTGGGCCCGGTCGACCGCCAGACCCTGACGGCCGACGAGTGACGATGCGTTGACGACCATCAGCGCCACCGCGGCCGCCGCCACGAGCTGGAAGAAGCCTTGGCGGGCGTACTCGGCCGGGGTCACCCCCGCCGAGGCGATGATCGCCTCGGCGCTGCCGAGCACCACCGCCAGCTGGGTGGCGCACCAGACGGTCAGGACCGCCGCGGTGGCCCACAGCGCCACCAAGGCCTCGGTTCGATATCGGGGTTCGGTGGCGGCGTCATCGACCGGGTCGGCGGTGGCCCGACGGCTGACGAGCGCCAGCGCCGTGGCCGGGACCAGCAGCACCGCCACGAGGACGAGATGGCCGATCCCGGTCGCCGGGTCGGCGCTGGCGACGACACCCCCGAAGGCGGCGTCGCCGCTGGCCAGCAGGGCGACGAGGACCATGACGACGACCGACGCCACCCCGCCGGCCCGGAGCCAGGTCCCCAGCCGGCCACCGGTGCGCTCGCCGACGGTCCGGCCGGCGACGACGAGCCAGCCCGGCGCGTCGAGGAGCGCGAACCATCCGTCGGTGACGGACCGGAGCCACGGTCGACGTTGATAGACCCGCAACCCGTCGGCGGCCAGCAACCCGACGAGCCCGGTCACCGCCACGATGACGACGCCGGTCACCCACGGTGAGTCCCGGAGTGCCAGCAGGGCGGCGGCCACGACGGCGAGCCCGGCTCCGACCCGTTGGACCAGCGTGCCCAGCCGCCCGGCGACCGCCAGCAACCCGACGGCGGCCCAGACGAGAAGCGTCCCACCGATCGACGAGGCCGGCCCCCGGATGGCGAGGTCACCGACGACCGCCACGGCGACCACCGCCGCGGCCAGGGCCGGTGTCCACGGCGGGCGGGGTCGGGCCGGCGCCGACTGGCGAGGGGCCGGGACCACCGGCGGTCGCCAACCGGGGGCGATCGGCCCCATCCCGGGTACCGAGCCCGGTCTCGGGCCGGGCAGGGGGGTGGCCCCGTCGGGAGGGGGTGGGGGCGGGGGCGTCCCGGGTTTCGAGGCGCGCTGAAGCTGAGGGTCGGGCATGAGGCTCCCTTCGTTCCCCGCCGGCTCCGCATCGGCCGGCGGGGGTGTCGTGCTGGGTCGGGTCAGTCGGGTGGACGGGCGGGCAGGGTCACGGTGACGCAGGCGCCCCGCGGCTTGTTCGACGTGATGCCGATCGTGCCCCGGTGGCGATCGACGATTCGCTTGCAGATGGCAAGGCCCAACCCGGCGCCGCCCCCGCCGGTCGGGGCGGAGCCGTCGGCCTGCCAGAACCGCTCGAAGACCCGGGCCTGATCCTGGGGGGCGATCCCGGGTCCGTGATCTCGGACCCGGACCATGACGTCGTCGTCCCGTCCCTCCGCTTCGACGACGACCTCGCTCCCCATCGGAGCGAACCGGAGGGCGTTGCCCACAAGGTTGGTGAACAGCTGGTGGAGGCGGGCCTCGTCGGCCACGACGCCGAGCGGGCCGGCGGTGGTCAGGGTGATCAGCGAGGCCGGGTGGAGCAGCTCGGCCTCGTCGACGACTTGCTTGAGCACGACGCCGACCGCCACCAACTCGCCCGGCGGGGGCTCGGCCGGGCTCTCCAACCGGCTCAGGTCGAGGAGCTGGGTCACGAGCTTCGACAGGTGTTCGGCCTGGGCCAGCATGGTGGCCAGCGTCTCGGCGTCGGGCTCGGTCACGTGGTCGACCAGGTTCTCGAGATGGGATCGAAGGGCGGCGACCGGGGTCCGGAGCTCGTGGGAGGCGTTGGCCACGAACTCCTTCTGGGCCCGGTCGACCTCGGCCAGCTCGGCCGCCATCCGGTTGAACGATTCGGCCAGCTCGCCGACCTCGTCCCGGCTCGGGACCTCGACCCGCCAGTGGTAGTCACCCTTGGCCATCTGCCGGGCACCCCGGGCCATCTCCCGCAGCGGGGTGGTCAGCCCGTGGGCCAGGAACTGAACGGCGATCAGGGCCAGTGAGGCCGAGATGATCGGCCGGACCCACACCGGCCAACCGAGCAGGTAGCCGAGCTGGCTCATCACCGCGGTCACGGCCACCGCGGCCACGATCACGATCGACCACTTGGTCTTGATGCTGGTCAGCCGATCCAGCGGGCGAGGGCGGCGAAGGTTGCTCACCGGTCGAGATCACCCAGGCTGTAGCCGATGCCGTGCACCGTGCGGATCAGGTCGTCGCTCGTCTTGCGGCGGATCGAGCGGATGTGGCTGTCGACGGTCCGGGCCATCGACCCCTCCCGGAAGCCCCAGACCTCCTCCAGCAGCTCGAGCCGGGTCCGGACCGCCCCGTCGGCCCGGTGGAGGGCGGCGAGGAGATCGAACTCGGTCGGGGTGAGGTGGACCGGACGTGACCGATGGCGGACGAGCCGGCGGTCGAGGTCGACGACCAACTCCTCGTGCTCCGGACGGTCGGCGGCACCGACCGGTGGTTCGGCGGCCCGACGGAGGACGGCCCGGACCCGGGCGGTGAGCTCCTTCATCGAGAACGGCTTGGTCAGGTAGTCGTCGGCGCCGAGCCCGAGACCGACGAGGAGGTCGGTCTCGTCATCCCGGGCGGTCAGCATGATGGTCGGGATCCGTCGGGTCCGCTGGAGTCGACGGCACACCTCGAGGCCGTCGAACCCGGGGAGATTGAGATCGAGCACCACGAGCGCCGGCTGGCGGTCGTCGGCGACCGCCACCGCGGTCGGGCCGTCCGCCGCCCAGAGGGCGTCGTACCCTTCCGACCGAAGCCGGGACACCACCGCATCGGCGATGGACCGCTCGTCCTCCACGACCAGGATGGTGCACGAGTCGCCAGCGCGAACCGTTCCACTCACGTTGACCAGCGTACGACAGGCGGGCCGGTGGTGTCCCCCGCGGTCTGTGGCCGAATTGTGTGGATTCGGTGCAACTCGTGCCGGTTCGGCCCGGCGGGACATGATAGCGAGCATGGCTATCGGACCGACCTGGACGATCGGCGACGTCACCGTCACCAGCATCATCGAGAGCGACCAGCACTGGAAGTGGGCCTGGCTCCTTCCCGACGTGACCGACGAGACGGTCGAATCGGTGCCGTGGCTCCGACCCCACTTCGTCGATGAGAAGGGCAAGCTCATCCTTCGCATCCAGGCCCTGGTGGTCCGATCCGGTGGACTGACCATCGCGGTCGACACCTGCGTCGGGAACGACAAGGACCGGCCGTCGCCGCTGTTCGACAAGCTCCAGACGTCGTTCCTCGACGACCTGACCGGGGCCGGCTACCCACCCGACACCATCGATCGTGTCGTGTGCACCCACCTCCACGTCGACCACGTCGGCTGGAACACCCACCTCGTCGACGGGGAGTGGATCCCCACGTTCCCCAACGCCCGCTACCTGATGGGCTCGGTCGAGTACGAGCACTGGTCGAACGAGGGGGAGTCGATCTACGGGAACGTGATGGAGGACTCGGTCGAGCCGGTGCGGGCCGCCGGCCTCGTCGACCTCGTCGACTCCGACCACCGGATCACCGACGAGGTCTGGCTCGAGCCGACCCCGGGCCACACCCCCGGCCATCAGAGCGTCCGGATCTCGTCGGGCGGGGCCGGAGCGGTCATCACCGGCGACATGGTCCACCACCCGATTCAGCTCCACCGGGTCGATCTCGCCTCCAGCGCCGACATCGACTCGGCGGCCGCGGTGGCGATGCGGCGGGATCGGTTCGCAGCGTGGGCGGCCGACGAGCTGCTGGTGATCGGCACCCACTTCGCCGGTCCCGGTGCGGGCCGACTCCGCCCGGTTGGCGACGGCGCCGAGGGCGACTGGTTCTACGACTGCTGAGCGCCCGCGGGCTCGACGGCCGCAGACCGGGACGAGAGCTGGGCGGCGCCCGGGGTCAGGGTCGTCCGCCGTGGCGCCGCATCGGGGGGACCGTCGTCGGCGGCTGCTTGCGGGGTGGGAGCTCGGTCAGCAGGTCGGCCGTCGCGGCGGTGATCGTCGCCACGGCCCTCTCGAAGACCTCCTCGGTGGCGGCGGTCGGGTGACGGATCCCGCTGATCTTGCGGACGTACTGCCTCGCTCCGGCCTCGATCTCGGCCGGGGTGGCCGCCGGTTCGAGGCCACGGAGGATCGTGATGTTTCGGCACATCGCCCCAGTCTCGCAAGCCGGAGCGGTCGGCACCCGCCGTGGGGCGCCCTTCAGCGGTCGGTCGGAGCCTGCGACTCGACGTAGGCCAGCACGTCGTCGACCGGGCGGTGGTGGCCGGGCTGAACGATCAGGCGGTCAACGCCAGCCGCTCCGTAGGCCTCCCGTTCCCCGGCTGCCAGTCGTCGGGGAGGGGTGATGCTGATCTCCAGCTCGCCCAGCTCCTCGGGACGATCGCAGGTCTCAAGGAGCCGACGGAGGCGGGCGACGTCGTCGGTGGCGGTGTCCAGGTCCCGCATGAAGCCGTACCAGCCATGGGCGGTCTCGACCGCCCGCCGCAGCGCCCGGTCGCTGTGACCGCCGACGACGACCGGGATCGGTCGGGCCGGCTTGGGGTTGGCGGTGACCGATCGGAACGACACGAACTCCCCGTCGAACGACGCCGCGTCGGTCGTCCACAACAGGCGCATGGCCCGGAGGTACTCGTCGGCCCGGACGCCGCGCCGGCCGAGCGGCACCCCGCAGGCCGTCATCTCCGGTTCGAGGTAGCCGACGCCCAAGCCGAACAGGAGCCGGCCCCCGCTGAGGTGGTCGAGGCTGGCCAGGCTCTTGGCCAGCACCGCCGGCTGGCGCTGGGGGAGGATGATGATCCCCGTCCCGAGCTTGATCGTCGAGGTGGCGGCGGCAACGTAGGCCAGGGCGACGGCCGAGTCGACGAAGTCGGTCTCGGGGGCGGCCGGCGACGGCGGCGCCTGGGGATCGGGGAGGACGATGTGCTCGCCGGTCCACACCGACTCGTAGCCCAGCTCCTCGGCCCGGCGGGCGACCCGGACCATCACATCGGGGTCGGCCATGGATCCCATGTTGATGCCGAACAGGGCGAGGGACGGGAGGGTCGTGGTCATGGGGCGAACCTAGTCGCCCGGTAACGCCGGTCGCACCTGGGCCCATCACCACCACTATGCGACAAAGATCGACGGTCAACTACGCTCATGAGCGGTAGTTTGGGTTGATTTCGATTCTTGCCTCTCGGGCGCACGAACGGGGTGAATCCCTGCGATCATGGCCGTCATGAGCATCGCCCGCCGGATGTCAGAACCGGTCACGGCCCCGGCCCGCCGCATCGTCACGCACTATGTCGGCTTCTTCGAGGACCTGATCCACGCCGTCAAGTCCGAGCTGGTCGCCAAGATCGACGGGATCTCGTCCCGCCTCGACGATCTCGACCGCTCGGTTGCCACCAGCCACCAGAGCATCTCCGATCAGATCGCGGTCCAGGCCGCGACGATCCGCAACCTCAGCGCCGAGGTCGAGCGACTCCAAGCTCTCGCCGCCCGCCTCGAAGCGGCCCAGGTGGCGGTCGAGCTCGACGCCGATCGTCGAGCCGAGACCACCATCGACGTCGCCCGAGAGGCCGCCGCCCCGGTCGGCGCGTGACCGTCGTCTACGACCTGCTCGGGGTCCAGAGCAGGGACCACGGCGAGCGGGGCATCGCCCGCTACGTCCTCCAGCTCGGGCTGGCGATCGAGCGCCGGCGGCCGGGCCTGATCGACCAGTTCCTGATGCACCCCGGCCTCCCGCTCCCGGCGAGCGCGGAAGCGTTGATCGCCACCGGCCGGGTGATCCGGACCGATGAGCGACGACACGAGCGGACCCCGATGGCGGGCGGGGTGTTCATCGCCGGCTCGCCGTTCGAGGCGTTCCACTTCACCTCGGACCACATCCTCCCCGACTACGCCCGAGGCCCGGCCTGGCGCCGATTGGCCGTCGTCCACGACGTGATCCCCGGCCTGTTCCCCGAGCTCTACCTGCAGACCATCGAGAACAAGCACTACTACCAGGCCCGACTGAACGCGCTCCGCAGCTTCGACCGGTTCGTGACCAACTCGGTCGCCACCCTGGACGACACCATCGAGATGCTCGACCTCGACCGATCAGAGCTGACGGTGATCGGGGGCGGGGCCGACGCCCGGTTCCGACCTCCAGCGGCCGGTCACGAGGCGACGGCGGCCGCCCTGATCACCGAGGGCGTCATCGACGGCCTGGCGCCCGAGTACGTGCTGTTCCCGACGGGGATGGACCCCCGCAAGAACATCGAACGGATGATCCACGCCTATGGCCGGCTCCCGTCCGCGCTCCGCCGACGCCACCAGCTCGTGCTGGTGTGCCGGCTGAGTGAGCCCGACCTGGAGATCGTGATGGGTTGGGCAGCCGAGGCCGGCCTGGGCGACGAGCTCCTGATCACCGGCTACGTCGACGACGACACGCTGTGCCGCCTCTACCAGGGCGCCCACCTGGTCGTGTTCCCCTCCTACTACGAGGGGTTCGGCCTCCCGGCGCTCGAGGCCATGCGGTGCGGGGCCCCGGTGATCTGCGCCGACGCCACGTCCCTGATCGAGGTCCAGCCCCTGGCCGAAGCCCGGTTCGATCCGCTCGACATCGACGACATCGCCGACGCCGTCCGGCGGGCGTTGGCCGACGGGGAGCTCCGGCACCGGCTCCGGACCCAGGAGCTGCCCCCCTTCACCTGGGAGGTGGCCGCCGACCGGACCGCGGCCGTCGTCGACGAGCTGCTGGCCGAGTTGGACGACCGACGGATCGAGATCGGTCCGGCCAGGCCGTCGCTGGCGGTGTTCAGCCCGCTGCCCCCGCAGCAGACCCCGGCCGCGTCCTACACCTACCGGATGGTCGAGGCTCTCCGCCGGCGGTGCGACGTCACCGTGTTCGTCGATACCCACCCCTCACACGTGTGGGCCCCCGAAGGGGTCTCGATCGAGCCGGTCAAGAACTACGGCCCGCTGACCGCCAGCGGCGCCGCGTTCGACCAGACCCTCTACGTCCTCGGCGACAACCTCCTCCACATCGCCGCCTACCAGGCGCTGCGGGAGCACCCGGGACCGGTCCTGTTCTTCGATCCCCAGCTCACCGAGCTGTTCGGCGAGGCCCGCCGGGCAGCCCCCGAGCTCCTCCGGGGCCCGACGGTCGGTTCGACGCTGGCCCACCTCTACCCCGGCCGCTACCGGGTGGAGGTCGAGGCGATGGAGGCGATCCCGCCGGCGAGCGCCGCCCGGTTCGGGATCCTGATGGCCGCCGAGGCGGCGGAGCTGGCCCGACCGGCGCTGGCCCACGCCGACCACACCACCCGACTGCTCGCCCTCGACACCGGGGTGGAGGTCGAGCACCTCGGCCCGATCCCGTGCCCCGATGCCGTCGAGCGGGTGCCACCGCCGGAGCCGACCGACGGGGCAGCGATGATCGTCTCGTTCGGCATGGTGACCCCGGCCCGCCAGCCGGAACGGCTGATCGAAGCGATGACCGCGGTGCACCGCACGTCGCCGGCGGCCCGGCTCCGGTTCGTGGGCCCCGTCGAGGCCGGCTACCGGGCCGAGCTGGAGCAGCTCATCGTCACCCGCGGTCTGGGCGACGCCGTCGAGCTGACCGGACCGGTCGACAACCGGACGCTCGGCGTCTTCCAGCGGGAGGCGACGATCGCCGTGCAGCTGACGACGACCGGCGACACCGAGACCGCCGCCGAGGTGGCCCAGCTCCTGGCCCTCGGCGTCCCCACCGTCACCACCGGCGCCGGGCCGTTGACCGAGATCCCGGCCGACGCCATCACCCGCGTCGTCCCCGACGTGGTCGGTGCCGAGCTGGCCGAGACGATCACCGGGCTGCTCCTCGACACCGATCGGCGGAACGAGGTCGTGGCCGCCGGCCTGGCCTTCGCTCGGTCGACGACGTTCGACGTCGCCGCCGACCGCCTGTTCGAGATCCTCTTCATCGACCCCGAGACCCGACTGGAGGCCGAGATGGACGAGCTGCTGGCCCCGATCCGTACCGCCCAGGACGAGACCCGACGTGAGCTCGCCGTCGTCCGCAACGGTCAGGCCGCCTACGTCGGCGACGACCAGATCCTCACCCGGCTGTTCACCGGCCAGAAGATCTTCCTCGACAGCCGCGACATCTCGCTGACGCCGGCCCTCGTCCTCGATGGCCGGTGGGAGCCGGAGACGACCGAGGTCCTGCTGCGACTCGTCCGTCCGGGCGACACGGTGATCGACATCGGGGCCAACGTCGGCTACTTCGGGATCATCGCCGGGACCCGCCTCGATCGGTCCCAGGGGGCGTCCATCCATCTCATCGAGGCCAACCCCCGGTTGGCCACGCTGGCCTTCAAGTCGCTCAACGTGACCGGTCTGGTCGGGATGGCCACGGTGACCAACGCCGCGGTGAGCGACGACGAGGGCCAGCTCGACCTCCACGTGCCCGGATCGGGGCTGTGGGGCAGCGCGTTCATCGATTCGCTCGACGACGTGTTCAAGACCGAGATCGAGACCGCCTTGGGTGGCGAGCTCCAACTCGACGATGTCGTGTCCGTGCCATCGCTGACCCTCGACGCCTTCACCGAGGCCCGCTCGATCGACCGGGTCGACCTGATCAAGATGGACATCGAGGGCCACGAGGAGAGGGCCTACGGCGGGATGCGACGGGTGATCGAGGCGAACCGCGACCGTCTCCGGCTGCTGATGGAGTTCTCCGGCGGCCAGTACCAGGACCCGTTCGGGTTCTTCGATGCGATCCGCGACGACTTCAAGCAGGTCGTCATCATCGAGCCCGGCACCGGTGAGCTGATCGAGGCCACCAGCTACGCCGACGTCGCGGCCCGGTCCGAACCGGGCTTCGCCATGTTGTTGGCCACCAACTCCGGCCTCCCCAGCTGACCGCCCGATCCGTACCAGGAGACCTACCATGTCGATGGTGACGAACCCCTTGCTCACCTCCCGGATGTGCACCCAGGAGCAGCTCGAATCGCCCCGGTTCAAGGCGTGGGCCGAGCGGCTCAGCGAGCATCCCGGCCGCCTCCACCGCAAGCTGTGGGAGTACTGCTTCATCGCCGAGGCCCTCGGCGAGCGGGCATGCTCCAGCCGGGCCGGACCGGCCTCGGGTTCGCGGTGGGTACCGAACCGCTGGCGTCGATGTTCGTTTCGATGGGCTGCACCGTCGTGGCGTCGGACATGGACCCCGAGGAAGCGGCGGCCCGGGGCTGGGTCGACACCAACCAGCACGCCGCCGGGATCGATGCGCTGAACCAGCGAGGCCTCTGCCCCGACGCCCTGTTCCGGACGAACTGCTCGTTCCGGGCGGTCGACATGAACGACATCCCGTCGGACCTGACCGGGTTCGATTTCGTGTGGTCGTCGTGTGCCTTCGAGCATCTCGGCTCGATCGAGAACGGGATCGAGTTCGTGGTCAACGCCATGAAGTGCCTGAAGCCCGGCGGGATCGCGGTCCACACCACCGAGTTCAACGCCTCATCGAACGAGGCGACCCTCACCGAGGGTGGGACGGTGCTGTTCCGCCGCCGGGACTTCGAGGAGATCGCCGATCGTCTGGTCGCTGCCGGTCACGAGATCAGCCTCGACTTCACCGCCGGTTCGCTCCCCGCCGACCACCACGTCGACCTGCCCCCCTACAAGCAGGACGTGCACCTCAAGCTCCTCCTCGCCGAGTACGTCTGCACCTCCTACGGCATCATCGTCAAGGCGGCCGGCGGCCCAGAAACCGAGTAACGACCCCGATCGCAGCGAGACGGGCGGCCCTGGCGGGACCGGGACCGGTGGGCGGCCCGGCTGTCCGGTCCGCTGCGGTCAGAGGATCGTCGGGGCCGGCTCGGTGAGGGTGGAATCGAGGCTGGCGGCGAGGTGGACCGGACCGAGGATCGGTCGCTCGGTCGAGACCTCGAACCGGATCTGGTTCTGCGACCGGTCGTACTCCCGGGCCTCGGCCGGAGCCTGGAGGGCCACGGTCACCACGTAGGTTCCGTCGGCGAAGGGGAGGTCGTCGATCTCGAACATCATCTGGCCGCGGGAGCCCGTGGCGTAGACGTCGGTGCCCAGCAGGTCGAGGCTGGAGATGTTGGCCCAGATCGTCCCGTCGGTCCGATGGATCCACAGGTGGACCCGGAGGGGGACCACTTCACCGATCCCGATGTCGACCCCGACCCGGAGCCGGTCGCCGGCCTGATGGGCCGGGCGATCGTTGGGCGGCGGCTCGATCCACACCCGCCGGAGGGTGACCGGGGAATCGGCAACCGACCCGACCTCGTTGTCGACGACCGGGTCGGTGACCGGAGCGTGGCCGTGGGACAGGAGGGAGCGACGGTAGGCGGCGATCGCCTCGTCGACGTCGCCGAGGTGGACCAGCCGGCCGCGGTCGAGGACCATCGCCCGATTGCACAGGTTGCGGACCTGCTCCGGGGAGTGGGTGACGAGGCAGATCGTCCGGCCCTCGGCCTGGAACGCCTGGATCCGGCCGATGCACTTGGCCTGGAAGGCCTCGTCGCCGACGGCCAGGACCTCGTCGATGAGGAGCACGTCGGGTTCGAGGTTGACCGCCACGGCGAACCCGAGACGGGCGTACATCCCCGAGCTGTAGTGCTTGACCTGGGAGTCGATGAAGTCCTCGAGCCCGGCAAAGGCCACGATGTCATCGAAGATCTCATCGATCCGGGCCCGGGAGAAGCCGAGGATCGACCCGTTGAGGTAGACGTTCTCCCGGCCGGTCAGGTCGGGATGGAAGCCGGCCCCCAACTCGAGGAGGGCCGACAACCGGCCCCGGACCCTCACGATCCCCTGGCTGGGGCGGATCGTGCCGGCGATGCACTTCAACAGGGTGCTCTTCCCGGAGCCGTTGTGACCGAGGATGCCGAAGGTCTCACCGGCCCGAACCTCGAAGTCGACGTCTCGGAGCGCGTGGAAGTCGGCCACGGTCGACTGCCGGAGGGTGAGGAGCCGTTCCTTGAGGGTCTTGGCCGGCTCGGAGTGCTTGCGGAACGTCTTGGAGACGTCGGACACCTCGATGGCGACCGGGGCCAACTCGACGCTGACGGTGAGGCTCGGGTCGGGCTCGGGCTCGCTCCCGGTCCCGGGCTCGACGGGAGGTGACATGGTCACAGCTCTTCACCCAGGTTGGCTTCGAGGCGGACGAAGACGCGGAATCCGAGGTAGAGGAAGACCAGACCGAACAGGAACGAGATGCCCAGGTTCTGGACGTACCACCAGGTGGGGCGGAACAGCAGCTCGAACTCGGCCTGCTGGTCGGGCCCGAAGTTGGACGGGTTGTAGACCACCCGCTGGAAGGTGGTGACGACGGGGATCATCGGGTTCAGCATCGCCAACCGCTCGGCACCGGGCCCCCATCGCCCGATCAGGGCTTCGCCGACGAAGTCATAGACGTAGACGATCGGGGTGAACCAGAACCAGGTCAGGAGGCCGAGCTCCAGGAAGTGCTGGACGTCTCGGTAGTGCACGTTCAGGCCCGACAGGAGCAGACCGAGACCGGTCACGAGCATGAGCGTGACGACCAGGGCCGGGATCGTCAGCCAGAGCATGCCCCACTCGGGCGACTGGCGGAAGAACGCCAAGCCGACCAGCAGGATCGTGAGCTGGAAGAAGAAGGTGATCAGGTTGGCCCCGATCGCCGCCAAGGGGAGGATCTCGCGGGGGAACCAGACCTTTTGGACGAGCGGCCCGTTGGCCGTGATCGAGGTGGTCGCCGCGCTGAGCCCCGACGAGAAGAGGTTGAACGCCAGCAGCCCGGAGAGCAGGAGCAGGCCATAGCGGGGGACGTTGGCCCGGAGGATGATGTCGAACACGACGCTGAACACCATCAGGTACAGCAGCGGGTTGAGGAGTGTCCACAGGAAGCCGAGGATGCTGTCCTTGTACTTGACCTTCAGCTCCCGGCGCACGAGGTTGACCAGCAGCTCCCGGTACGTCCAGATGTCGCGAAGCCGGGAGGCCACGTCGGGAGGCCTCGTACCGTTCTCCAGCAGTGGCGGGAGGTCCGTGTCACGGATCGCAGTCACCTGTCGAGTCTAGCGACCGGCCGCAACCGGTCCGGGGCAGCCCGCCATAGGCAACGGCGCCCCTCCCAGAGCGGCCAGCGACGTCCACCGGGTCGACGCCGGTGTCATCGCTTCTGGGCCCGCCAGTTGGCCGCCGCCTCCTCGGCGTCGACGAACGGGCCGTCGACCGCGTACCCCAGGTCGGCCAGTACCCGGCGATGGGTCACCGCCAGCCGCTCCGCCACCGGGCGGGGGAGGAAGTCGCGCCAGCCGTCGGCCTTGCTCCGCCACCGGTGATGGTTCGGCGTTCCGACGAGGGTCCGCTCCCGGACGCCGTCGGGGTCGACCGGTTCGCCCAGCAGCTCGTCGGTCGCCTCCGGGACGACGATCCCCAGGTCGTCGGCCAGCTTGGCCACGACCGGCCCGGTGCTGGCGATGAGGTCCTCGTAGCGGATCCGGTACGTGGCGGGGTCGTTCCACCAGTCGGCGGTGATGGCCAGCAGCCGGGACGCCCCGCTGCCGGTCGCCCACTCGACGAACTGCTCGCTGGTCGGGCTGGCCCCCCGCAGCGTCGTCGGGGAGCCGATCGCCTCGCCGTCGAGCCAGTCGAGGATCTGCGGTTCGTGCCGGCTGAAATGGAGGATCGAGATCACCACGTCGAGGGGGTGGCGGGCGACGGTCACGACCCGGGCCGACAGACGATCGACGAACTGGAGGGCCCGGCGATTGCGGACGGCGTGGATCTGCATGAGGACCGGGGCGGTCACCAGCTCGGTCGCCACATCGTCGATCGTCGGCGCCGCCAGCACCGGGTAGCCGAACACCTCGTGGAAGAGCCGCTGGAGCAGGGTGTTGCCCGACCGGGGCGCCGAGGTGAGCAGGACGTTGGGTCGGCCGGTGAGCGGTCGGGCCCGGTCGACGACGAAGGCCCGGTGGTAGTCGTTCCGCAGGGTGGCGGCCAGGGTCCGGTACAGGTCGGCCTGTGCCGGGGCCGCCTCATCGATCAGCCGTCCCTCGATCAACGAGGCCAGCTCCATGGCCCGGACCCGACGCCGACCCGGCATCGACACCATCAGCGCCTGGAGGGCGTCGGTGACCAGCGCATCGTCGACACCGGCGGCAGCGATCGTCTCGGGCCAGTGGTGGCGACGGGCGAAATCGGCGAGATCGAGCTCTCGGCGGGACGGCCGGGAGCTGGGGCGCTTGGCGGCGGGGCGCTTCATGATGGTCGGGACCCGAGGCGGCGGCGGGATCCGCCGACGGGTCCGAGGCCGGGGGATCGCGTAGGCCCGATTCTAGATGATCGCCCGACGGGTCCCGCTGGGCGGTGTCGCCGTGCTCAGGTCCGTTCGTAGACCCAGCCACCCGGATCGAGGGTGAGCCGGTTGCGGGGCCCGGCGACGCCCGGGTCTTGCTGGTCGTAGCCGGCGTCGCCACCCCAGGCCAGGATGACCGGGTCGGCGGCGATGGGGCGGGTGAAGAACTCCTCGGGTTCGGCCGAGGAGGCCCAACCGAGCGCTGCGTCGACCGATCGGTGGGTGTCGAGCTGCCACAGTGTCAGCCACGTCGGCGGGACGATCTCGATCTCCGAGCCCCGATGCCGATCGATGGCGTCCCCCGGCCGGAACCACCGGTGCTCGTGGATCTCACCGCCGTCGACCGAGACCTCGCCGTCGGGGCATCGTCCGACGAAGAACCAGGTGGAGAACCGCTTGACCCGGTTCCCCTTCATCGCCGCCCGGGGCGGGGGAACCCAGTACGACCAGGTGAACAGCTCGCCACCGTCGATCTCCAGGCCGGTCTCCTCCGCCACCTCCCGGGCCGCGGCCCGGCGGGCCGATCCCAGGTGGTCGTCGTGGTCCAGTTCGTCGTCGTCGACTCGACCGCCGGGGAAGACCCACATCCCACCGAAGGCGATCTTCGAGTTGCGACGCAACATGAGCACCTCGGGTCCGTCGTCGTGGTCGCGCAGCAGGAGCACGGTGGCGGCTGGGATCAGGACGTCGTCGTCGGTCACGGGGACCAACGGTACGGCGGCCCAGGGAACGTCGCCAAGCTCGGCCGACCCTCGAGGGGAGGATGGGGTCGGCCGAGCTCGGGACATGGGGGGGGTGGGGTGGGACGGCGATTGCCAGGGCGCCGGCACGAGGCCGGTGGCGATGCGTGTGGAGGAGGTGACAACCACCGCCCCACCCCGGTTTGGCCGGTGAGGGTGATGATCACCGGTCTCAGTAGCATCGTCAGGCGGCGCTCGAAACTTGAGTCGGTCGATCTATCCCGAACCCGAAGGACGGGCCGATGCTCGGTGACAACTTCCTGGCCTACTTGACCCTGGCGATCGGCGGTGCGCTCGTCGCCGGGAACGTCGCCGCGTTGCTCCGACCCCGCCAGGATGGTCCCGGGGGGACGACGGTGCGAGCCCCGGTCGGGCGGGCGCTGATCCAGATCGTCGTCGGCGGCGTCGCGTCGATCTGGGCTCTGGCGACCCTGCTGGCCGGGTGAGGCCCCGCTCGCTCAGCCAGCCGGCTGGCTAGAACTCGCCGGGATCAGCGCCCGATCCACCGCCGTCCGGCGTCGAGCGGGCCATGTTGTCGAACCGGGTGTACTGGCCCCGGAACGCCAAGCGGACCTTCCCGGTCGGGCCGTTCCGGTGTTTGGCGATGATCACCTCGGCGACGCCCTTGTCGGGCGAGGCCTCGTCGTACACCTCGTCTCGATAGAGGAACAGCACCACGTCGGCGTCCTGTTCGAGGCTGTTGTGGGCGATGATGCCGTTGGCGACGAAGTTGTGATCGCCCTCGACGGTGCAGTCGAACACCGGTTGCTCACCGAGCGGCTCGATGGAGACGATCTCGTCCCAGAAGATGTCCGACTCGGCCACCCGGTGGGGTATGGGGTCGAGGTTCGGGGTCGGCGTCGTCGATTCCAGGATGCGGATCGCCTCGGGCAGGACCGAGCCCCGCTCACCATGACAGCCGACCGTCGTCGCGAACCGGAGCAGGTCGGCGTGGCTCCACACCCGGACGTGGTGGGCCGGCCGATGGCCGGCGTCGGACGATGACGAGATGGTCGTCCCGATACCCAGCCGGAGGAGCAGGCGCTGCACCCCCCGAGCCATGGGCTCCGAGGTCGTCGAGTACGAGCACTCGACCGTCGGACCCCGCCCGTTGCATGAGATCGTGATCGAGCCCCCGGTCGCCCACAAGTGGTGGAGGAAGAGCCGGATCTGATCGTTGGGAAGGCGGTGGACGTCGGTCGGGATGTGATGCTCGCAGGGTCGCTTCCCCCCCGCCTCGACCACCGAACCATCGCCGAGGAGTTGGGCCAACAGCACGACCTCGGGATCCGGCCACGCCACCGGCTCGCTCGGCTCGGGCTCCACCCGAGGGGTGGCGACCGCACCGCCGACGGACAACTCGTCGAGACGGGCCCATCCGCCGATCGTCAGGAAGCGGTGGTTGGCGGTGGCGTCGACCTCACGACCGGACGCGAGGCGGAGCCGGTAGACGGGCTTGATCCCCGATCCGAAGGTCTTGACGAGACGACGGGCGCCGAGCCGACCGCGGTCGTCGATCGCCCAGACCATCGGGGTCTCCTGGCTCAGGAGGAGGTCGCCCATCGTCACCTCCGACCCGTCGGCCCGAGCGATCCGGGTCGACGCTGGCATGCAGCCGCTCTCACGGAGGTCGGAGAGCATCGGCCGCTTGTCGGTTCGTTGCTCCAGGCCACGGTTGAGCTGGGCGAGGGCGACGACGGGAACCTCGAGCTCACGGGCCAGGATCTTGAGGTTTCGGCTGATCTCCGAGACCTCGACCTGGCGGCTCTCGGCGTTGGATCGACCGGTCATCAGCTGGATGTAGTCGATGACCACCATCCCCAGCTCCCCGTGGCGGCTCTTGAGCCGCCGGGACTTGGCCCGGATGTCCATGACCGAGGTGTGGGGGTAGTCGTCGATGAAGATCGGTGCCTCGGCCAGACGACCGACGGCGTGGCTGATCCGGCTCCACTCCCCTTCCTCCAGCCGACCGGTCTTGACCCGGCCGGCATCGACGAGGGCCTCGGAGCACAGCAGCCGCTGCGACAGCTCGAGCTGGCCCATCTCCAAGGTGAAGATCAGCACCGGCTTGTCGTCGTTCATCGCCGAGTGGGACGCCAACCCGAGGGCGAACGACGTCTTACCCATGGCGGGCCGGGCACCGACGACGTAGAGGGCGTTCGGCTGGAGACCGGCCAGCTTCTCGTCGAGGTCGAGGTAGCCGGTGCTGAGCCCGGTGATGGCCTCGCCCCGGTCATAGAGCATCTCGATCCGGTCGAGGTTGGCCGGGAGCAGGTCGCGAATGGGGGCGGTGGTGTCGCTGACCCGCCGTTGGGCGACGTCGAACATCCGGGCCTCCGCGTCGTCGACCGCGGTCTCGACGTCCTCCGGGACGCCATAAGCGGTCTCGGCGATCTCGTTGCAGACCGAGATCATCCGCCGGAGGAGGGCGTGCTCCTCGACGATGCGGGCGTAGTGGGCGGCGTTGCTGATGGCCGGTGTCGTGGCCTGGAGGTCGAGCAGCACCTCCGGCCCACCGATCTCGTCGAGCAGGCCGGCCCGCTTCAGTTCGTCGGCCACGGTGACCGCGTCGACGGGCTCGCCACTGCTGTACAGGCTCATCACCGCGTCGTACAGGTGCCCGTGAGCCGGCTTGTAGAAGTGGTCGGGATCGAGGATCTCGACGACGTCGGCGATGGCGTCGCGGCTCAGCAGCATCGCACCGAGGACCGACTCCTCGGCCTGGAGGTTGTGGGGCGGAACCCTCGCTGGCCCGCTCGGGCGGGAACCGTCCGTCATCCCCTCATCCTGTTCGCTCGGGGCTGTGGACAACCAGGCCGACAACCTGTTGGTTACCCATCATCTCCGGTGGATCGCCTGTGGACATCGACGGCCTCTCCTGAAGGTGGGCGCGACAGAACTGAGCCCTCGACCACGTGGTGGTGATGTGACGGCCGGGCCAGGGCCCGGCCGTCCTTGTCGTCAGGCGGGAACGACCGACACCGAGACCGGGAACTGCACCTCGTTGTGCGGCTTGACCGTGACGGCGTGCATGCCGGTCGAACGGATCTGGTCATCGAGCTCGATCATCTTCCGATCGAGCTCGACGCCGGTCTGATCGCGGATGGCGTCGGCAACGTCGGCGTTGGTGACCGAGCCGAACAACTTGCCCTCGCCACCGGCCCGAGCCGAGATCTCGACCGTCTTGGCCACGAGGACCTTGGCGATCTCCTCGGCTGCCTCTCGTTCTCGGGCATTGCGGATCTGCCACGACTTCTTCATCGCCGCCGCCTGCGCTTCCACGCCCGGGCTGGCCTGCTGGGCACGCCCCTGGGGAATGAGGAAGTTGCGGGCGTGGCCATCGGCCACGTCGACGATGTCGCCCCGGTTGCCGAGGCCGTTGATCGATTCGAGAAGAACGATGCGCATCAGGCCTCCACCGCCTCCCGGTCGCCGGTCGTCTCGGCGGCCTCGGCCGGGGCCTCGGAGCGCGGCGACTCGTTGGTCGAGCTGTCGCCGCCGCGATCACCGCGATCACCCCGATCGCCGCGATCACCGCGATCGCCGCGGTCACCGCGGTCCCCGCGGTCGCCACGATCACCGTCGTCACGGCGGTTGCCCCGCCGCTGGGTGGTCACCCGGCTGGTGTAGGGCAGGAGGCCCATCTCCCGGGCGTTCTTGATGGCTCGGGCCACCTCCCGCTGCTGCTGGGAGTCGTTGCCCGACACCCGTCGGGACCGAATCTTGGCCCGGTCCGACATGAAACGCTTGAGAAGGTCGACGTCTTTGTAGTCGACGTAGGTGACGCTGTCGGTCACCAGAGGACTGATCTTCTTCTTCGGCTTGCGGCCGTTGTCCTTGGGCTTGGTCCGCTTGCGTGAGTTGCTGCTCTTGGCCATGGCTTAGAAGGGCTCCTCGTCGGGGTTGTAGGCCGGCGCGTTGGCGCGTGGCGCGCCCTGACGAGCGGGGGCCGAGCCGCCACCGCCGTAGTTGCCGCCGCCGTCCGGTCGTTCGTTGCGCACCACCTCGGCCGTCGCCCACCGGAGGCTGATCGCCACGTCATCGGCGACGATCTCGACCTTCGATCGCTTGTCGCCGTCGGGCGTCTCCCAGCTCCGCTGGTCGAGGCGGCCGCTCACCGTGACCCGCGTGCCCTTGGCCACGGTCTCGGCGACGTTCTCCGCCAGCTGGGCCCAGGCGGTCACGTCGAAGAACGAGACCGCCTCCTCCCATTCCTGGGTTTGGCGGTTCTGCCACCGCCGGTTGACGGCGACGCCGAAGTTGGCGACCGCCTGACCGGACGGCGTGAACCGCAGCTCGGGCTCACGGGTCGCGTTGCCCGTGACCGTCACGTTGTTGTCTATGGCCATCTGACCGCTCCTCTCACCGCATCACGCGGTGGCGCCGGCCAGACCCCGACGATGGGCCTCGTCGAGCGGCAGGCGGATGAACTTGTGGCGGATCACCTCGTCCGCGAGTCGCAAGGTGCGATCGATCTCGCTCAACGCACCGGGGGAAAGGAACTCGAGGACGACGTAGAAGCCCTCGCGTACCTTGTTCATCTCGTAGGCGAAGCGCTTCACGCCCCACTTGTCGAGCTTCTCCAACGTGGCGCCATCGTCGTTCGCCATCTTCTCCAGCCGGTTGACGAACGTCTGGATCGACGACTCGTCGGCGTCGGACTTGAAGATGATCATCAATTCGTAAGCCCGCATACGGGCCTCACCTCCCTCCGGACCCGCCCGGTGGGCGGGGCCCCCGGACCTCGGGGGCAGGGTCATCTCTTTCGTTGTCGAGCTCGGGGGCACGGTCACGGACACGAGCCGACGAGCCGGCTCCACAGCCTACCGGCCGACCCGCACCATCCGGCCGGCTCGTGACGACGACTCGGTCCATGGGCTCCGAACCTAGCCACCGGGTGTGACATCATCGTCCAAGCTCCGCCGGCGACCAGGACCGGACGGCCGACAAGGGCCGATGCAGATGCGGGGAAGGGATGACCAGATGACCGAGATCGACTGCCACAGCTGTGGCCGGGACGACGAACCCCTCACCGAGGTCCGGCGCCTCTACGTGACCCCGGCGACGTGGGACACCGAAGCGAAGATCCGACCGGCAGACGGCACCGAGCAGTGGTGCGACATCTGCATCGCCCACTATCCCCACGAGGTCATCGCCTGACATGTCGATCAACGGCAAGGCCTTCATCGCCGGTGCCTTCGAGCACCCCGACCGCCACATCCCCCACCAATCGCTGATGGAGATCCACGCCCGGGTCTGCGTCGGGGCGCTGACCGACGCCGGGCTGACGATGAGCGACGTCGACGCGTACTTCGGGGCCGGCGACTCGCCCGGCTTCGGAACCCTCTCGATGATCGACTACCTCGGAATCTCCGCCAGCTACCTCGACTCGACCGAAACGGGCGGCTCCTCGTACCTGGCCCACGTGAACCACGCCGCGGCGGCGATCGCCGCCGGCAAGTGCTCGGTCGCCCTGGTCAGCCTGGCCGGCAAGCCCCGCACCGGCGGCGCCCAGCCGGGAGGGGCCGGTCGGGCCGCGGGGCCCGAGTCGGGGTTCGAGAGCCTGTGGGGGTCGACCGTGGTCGCCAGCTACGCCCTCGCCGCACAGCGCCACATGCACGAGTTCGGCACGACCAGCGCCCAGTTGGCGGCGGTGAAGGTGGCGGCCAGCACCCACGCCCAGCACAATCCTCACGCCTTCCTCCGCGACGTCGTGACCATCGAGGAGGTCCTCGAGTCGCCGATGATCGCCGAGCCCCTCCACCGGCTCGACTGCTGCGTGATCACCGATGGTGGCGGGGCGGTCGTGGTGGTGAGTCCCGAGGTGGCGGCCGGCCTCGATCGCCACTGCATCCCCGTGCTGGGGGCCGGCGAGGCCCCCAAGGGCACCGCCAACGGCGGTATCGATCTGACCCATACCGGCGCCGTCTGGTCGGGGCCGGCGGCCTTCGCCGAGGCCGGCGTGACCCCGGCCGACATCGACTACGCCTCGATCTACGACTCGTTCACCATCACCGTCGTCCAGACCATCGAGGACCTCGGCTTCTGCGAGAAGGGACAGGGCGGGCCCTTCGTCGCCGACGGCAACCTGCAGTCCCCCCACGGCGCGCTGCCGTTCAACACCGACGGCGGCGGCCTGTGCTCGAACCACCCCGGCAACCGGGGCGGCATGACCAAGATCCTCGAAGCGGTCCGCCAGCTTCGCGGTGAAGCCCACCCGAACGTCCAGGTGCCCGACTGCGAGCTGGCCGTCGCCCACGGAACCGGCGGCTCGTTGGCGGCCCGCATGGGAAGCGTGACCCTGATCCTCGGCCGGGAGTTGCCCCGATGACCACCGACCACACCGAACAGGGGCCGACCGATGGCCCCACCGCGCTGCCGACCAGAGCGCCGACCGTCAACGAGGACACCACATCGTTCTGGGCCGCCACCGCCGAGGGGCGCCTCGAGCTCCAGCGATGCCGCGACTGCGGCACGATCATCTGGTGGCCTCGGGCGATCTGTCCCAGCTGCTCGAGCTTCGGGCTCGACACGTTCGACGCGTCGGGTCGGGGCACGATCTACAGCTGCACCACCGTTCACCGGAGCCAGGGGCGCTCGTGGAACGCCGCGACCCCCTACGTCGTCGCCTACGTCGAGCTGGAGGAGGGCCCCCGGGTCATGACCAACATCGTCGACTGCGACCCCGCCGAGGTGCGGATCGGGACGCCGGTGCGAGTCGTGTTCCACGACACCGGGGAGGGCAACGCCCTGCCCCGGTTCACCCCGAGCGACGGCTGACGCCCCCGGGCGGTCAGTTCCCGTCGCCCGGCACGGTCGGCTGGGGGCTGCCTCCGTCGCCACCGCCCCCGTCGCCACCGCCCCCGTCGCCGCCATCCCCCGGCGGGACGGCGGCTGGCACGGTGGCGGTCGGGTCGGCCTGGACGGCCCACAGCTCGGGCGGCACACACGGGGCGGTCGTCGACGTCGTGCTCTCGGGGGGCGGCTCGCCCTCGTTGCCTTGATTGCCCTCGTTGCCCTCGTTGGTGTTGGCCAACGGTGGGCCCTGGGGTTGGCTGTCGGGCGGTTGGGTGTCCCCCGGGTCGGTCGAGGGCGGCGCCGTGGTGGTGGTCGTCGGCGGGGCCGTCGTGGTCGTGGTCAGGTACCGGAAGCTGTCCGGGCCGTCGCCGTACGGGTAGCCCCATCGGTCGAGCTCGACCCCACAGGGCGGGAGGGTCGTCGTCGACAGCTCCTGGTTGAGCCGCACGCCGGGGAACTCGTCCTGGGTGACCAGCTCCGGACACGGCGGGAGGCTGGCGGTCACCTCCTCCATGTAGGCCGACCAGATCCAGGTCGGCATGTTGCCCCCCTGGAGGTCGGCCCAGTCCCGGTTGTTGACATAGGACCCGTCCTCGTTGCGGGGTGTGGCGATCGTGCCGTCCTCCCGAGGCATCCGGAAGTCGATCATGGGGTACTGCGTCTCGCCGGCATGGCCGACCCACACCACCGTCGTCATGCCGCAGGTGTAGCCGGCGAACCAGCCGTCGACGTTGTTCTGCGACGTCCCGGTCTTGCCAGCGACGGCCCGCTCCTCGGAGAACGTGGCGGCCCGGCCGGTCCCGAAGGCCGCCACCTGGGTCATCGTGTAGGTCAGCTGGGCGACGGTCTCGGCGGCGAAGACCGGGTCCGGCGTCCGGTCGGGCCCGTCGGCGCAGATCCCGTCGACCGGGTACCAGCAGATGACCTCGCCCCGGGAGTTCTCGACCCGCTCGATCAGCACCGGGTCGAGGTGGCTGCCACCTCGCTCGAACACCGAGTAGGCCTCGGCCATCTCGATCACCGGCACCTCGACCGACCCGAGGATGACCGAGCACGGCACCTGGTCGATCGACTCGTCGACGAAGTTCGAGCTGATACCCATGTCGATCGCCGCCTGCGCCACCTGGCTGGGGCCGATGTCGACCACGAGCTGGGCGAACACGACGTTCGAGGACCAGACGAGTGAGTCGACCAGGTCGCGGTACCGGTACTGGCCGCTCGACCCCCCGGTCACCTGCCACGGATCCCCCGGCGGGCCGCACTCCGGAATCCGGGTCACACCGGGGATCGCCGGGTAGAACGAGCGGGCCGAGTAGCCCTGCTCGAGCGCCACGGCCATACCGATCGGCTTGAACGTCGACCCTGGTTGACGGCCCAGGCCACCGCTGCTGGTGGCGAGATTGAACTCATCGTCGTCGAAGTTGGTCCCCCCGAGCATGGCCAACACCCGGCCATCGCTGTCGAGGCTGACGATCGCCGCCGAGGGGTCGTTCGGGTTGGCCAGGTCGAGGTAGCCGGGGCCGATCTCGGGCGAGCCCCGCTCCTCCAGGTTCTCGTCGGGGCGGGGGAAGTGGGCCGCCCGGAAGGCGGCAGCCTGCATGTCGTGGTCGAGGGTGGTGTAGACCCGGAGCCCGCTGGTGTAGATCTCCCCGTTGGGGTACAGCTCGGCCAGCTGCTTGCGAACCTCCTCGACGAAGTACTCGGTCCCCCATTCGGCGCCGACGACCTCGCCCAGACCCTCCCGGTCGACCTCCTCGACGATGCTCCACGGGGCCTCGTTGGCCGCCATCGCCTCGTCGAGGGTGATGTAGCCGGCTTCGAGCATCAGCTCGAGCGACGTCGTCCGCCGGCGGTTGGCCTCGTCGGGGTTGTCGATCGGGTCGGCGGCGAGCGGGTTCCGCAACAGGCCGGCGATGTAGGCCGACTCCGCCAGGGTCAGCTCGCTGACGTCCTTGCCGAAGTAGACCCGGGATGCGGCCTGGACCCCGGAGGCCCCCCGACCGAAGTAGGCCCGGTTCAGGTAGCGGGTGAGGATCTCCTCCTTGGCACACCGCTCCGGCGTCCGGTCGCCGAGGTTGCCGCGTTCCTGGCACTCGCGAGCGAGGTCCTGTTCCAGCTTGACCGCCCGGATCGCCTCCCGGGCCTTGCGGATCAGGTTCCGGTCGGCGTCGTTGAACGCCAGCTTCACGTACTGCTGGGTGATGGTCGACCCGCCCTGGACCACCCCGCCCTGTCCGAGCTCGACCCGAACGAACTGGTAGCCGGCCCGGGCGATGCCCCGGGGGTCGATCCCCTGGTGCTCCCAGAAGTCCTGGTCCTCGGTGGCCACCACGGCGTTGATGAGACTCTCCGGTAGCTCGTCGAAGGTGACGATCTCCCGGTCCTCACCGCCGGTCGAGAGCAGCGCCGTGGCGTTGTCAGGGCCGCAGTTGTTCCGCACTTCGGCGGTGCACAGGAAGCTGGTCTGGGCGATCGTCTCGAACTGGTCCTCGGGGAGGTCGGTCTGGCTGAAGGTGTAGAGGACGGCCCCGATCGCCCCCACCCCGAGGAGGACCACGAGGAAGAGGAAGCGACGGAACCGCCAGAACGGATTCCGTCGCCGCTTCCGCATCGGCTGGGGACCCGAAAGGGGATCGAAGATCTGGAGGAATGAGCTCATGGCACCGTGTTGTGGCGTTCGAAGGGGGGCGGGGGGACGGGTGGTGGACGTCAACCGGTGACGGCGTAGGACTCCCGGAGGTGGTTCCACCAGCACTGGCGACAGACCTCGATCTCGTAACAGGTAGCTGGCCGGCCCCGACGGCGCAGCTTTCGCTTCTCGGCCGAATCGGCCACGACCCTGCCCTGTTTGGGCAGGCCGGGGCCGAAGGCGAACGTCACCGACACGAGATCTCCACCGTCGCAGATCGGACACGGCTCATCGATCGGGGTGGCGCAGGTGTGCGCCACCCGCCGGAGCTCCGGTTGGGCGTCGCAGACCTCTTCGGTCGACGCCCGGCCCCGGGTGAAAGCGTCGACGACGTGTTGTCGGGCCAGCCGGTAGCTGACGACGCCCGCCGTGGACGGTGAGTCACGAGCCGTGGTCACGAATCTCAAGGGTAGCGATTGCCGCTGCAATCGTCCCGTCGCACGAGCGACACCGGTGATCGCCGTCGTGCGACCGCTCAGGTGGGACGACGGTCGAGCCATGCTCGGGCGGCCGCCTCGGCCTCGGCCGCGGTCATCGGGCCGAGGTCGATCCGTCGCTCCTGGAGGTGGGCCATCAGCTTCCCGACCAGGGGTCCGGGCGCCAGGTCGAGCGATGCGATCAGCTGGGCGCCGGACAGCGGTGACCCGAGATCGGACAGATCCTCGGCGCAGGCGAGGGCCGTCAGCCGCCGGAGGAACGGGGTGTCGGCGCCGAGGACGTTCGTCACCAGCTGGGTGAGATCGTCGAGATGGTCGACTCCGAGCCGATCGACGACCCGCCGGATCAGCGCATCGGTCGGATCGGGGTCGGCCGCCGCCGCGACCGCCTCGATGAGGCCGACCGTCGTGGAGGTGTCGGCCCGGCTGTAGCGGAGCCGAGCCAAGACCTCGGCCGCTCCGTCGGGCCCGAGGGGCCGGAGCAGCCCGGCCCGTCGAACCGCCGGCGTGCCCGGCGCCGCCCCGATCGGGACGGCCGCCCCGGGGTCGATGAGCTCGGGCAGGATCTGGGCCAGGAGGCCGGTGTCGGCCAGGAACCGTAGGCCGGTCGACGGGGCGGACAGGGCGAGCAGCCGCTCCAGCTCATCGTGGATCCGCTCGACCGAGACGATCGAGAGCCGGTCGGTCATGTCCCGGGCGGCGTCGATGAGGTCGGGGTCGGCGGTCAGATCGAACCGGGGGATGAAGCGGGCCGCCCGGAGCATCCGGAGCGGATCGTCGGTGAACGATTCGGCGGGACCCAGCGGGGTTCGGAGGCGGCGCCGGTCGAGATCGCCGAGGCCGTCGAAGGGGTCGAGCAGTTCGCCGTCGGGGACCCGGATGGCCATGGCGTTGATCGTGAAGTCCCGGCGGGACAGGTCCTGGTCGATGTGATCGCCGAACGAGACGATCGGCTTGCGGGACGACGGATCGTAGGCCTCGGCCCGGTGGGTGGTGATCTCCAGGCGACGGTGGTTGACCGTGAGCCCGATCGTCCCGAACCGTTGGCCCTGGGTCCACAGCTCGTGGGCCAAGGGGCGGACGAGGTCGAGGATCTCGTCCGGCCGGGCGTCGGTCGTGAGATCGATGTCGTCGCCGGCCGAGGTGGCCCCGACCGCGAGGTCACGAACGACACCGCCGACGAGGAACAGGGCTCGATCGGCCCGGTGGAACGCCTCGCCGACCTCGGCCACGGCGTCCAGGATCGGGCCGAGCCCCTCGCCAAGGGCGGGGTTGGTCACATGTCCCGCCGCTCGACGTGGATCTGGTGGGCCAGGTCGATGATCTCGTGCCCGGGCCCACCACTCGTCGGGTGCTCGGGCCGGTGGGTGGCGCCGACCAGCACCGACGCCACGGCTCCGGTCGAGTCGGCCAGAGCGCGGAGGTCGTAGCCCCCCTCGAGGAAGAACAGGCGACGCCCGGGCGGGGCGAACGAGAGCAGGTCGGCCACCATGTCGGCATAGTCGGCCGAGGTCAGTCCGAGGTCGGTGATCGGATCGGCCCGATGGCCATCGAAGCCAGCGGAGACCAGGAGCCAGTCCGGCTCGAACTCCTCCACCACCGGCGCGACGACCCGCTCGATGCCCTCCCGGTAGGGGGTGCCGCTCGTCCCCGCCGGCAGCGGGAAGTTGACGGTGGCGTGGAGACCGTCGCCCCTCCCGACCTCTCCCGGCCCGCCCGTCCCCGGATACCAGGGGTACTGGTGGAAGCTGATGAAGAGGACGTCGGGGTCGTCGTAGAAGATGTCCTGGGTGCCGTTGCCGTGATGGGCGTCGATGTCGACGATCACCACCCGCTGGCCCTTGGCCCGCAGGGCCCGGGCGGCGACGGCGACGTTGTTGATGAGGCAGAACCCCATCTGGACGTCGGCGGTGGCGTGATGCCCGGTGGCCGCACGATCGACCAGCCGGCCGAGCCCTCGCCGGCCTCCAACCGCTCGATCAGATCCAGGCCGGCCCCAGCCGCCCGCCGGGCCGCCTCATCGGAGTGGGGGCCGAGGAACGTGTCGGCGTCGATCGAGCCACCACCGGCCTCGGCGACGTCCCGCAGCTGCGTCATCAGCGATGCCGGGTGGACCCGATGGAGCGCCTCGTCGTCGGCCTCGGGGGCCTCGACCCAGGTCACCGCCCCCTCGAGGTGGGCCATCTCCAAGCCCCGGACCGCGGCGGTGAGCCGTTCCGGACGCTCGGGGTGGCCCGGACCAGTCTCGTGGCGCCAGCACACGTCGTGGGTCGAGACCAGCAGTCCTGACGGGCTCTGGCTGCTCATGGTTCAACGCTAGCTCCCGTCGTGAGGAGCGACGAGCCCCGACGCCCGGGCCCGCCTGACGATGGGCCCTCGGGCTCGGCGAGACGACGTCGGCCGCTGGGCCTAGGCTGGGGCTCGGTGGCACCGACGACGTCATATTCACCGGGCCGTGGACTGAGCCGGACGGTGGCGGCGACCCTGGGCGGGCATCGACTCCGGGTGACGCCGTGGCACGGCCAGGCGTTCGTCGCCCTGATCGGTCCGGCCAGGACCAACCGGTCACCGTCGCGGACCGACGTCGTGGCCTGTATCGACGAGCTACGGCGCCGTGGGGTGACGACGATGGTGACGCCAGCCCTCAGCCACTTCGAGGCCGAGCCCTTCTTCCAGGCCGGGTTCCACCTCCACGAGCGCCTGCACCTCCTGGCCCGGCCGATCACCGGTCCGCCGCCGGTTGGGGGCCATCGCCTCCGACCCGGCTGGCCGTGGGACCATGGTCGGGTGCTCCGACTCGACAACGCGGCGTTCGAAGAGTTCTGGCGATTCGACAAGTTCTCGCTGAAGGAGGCCCGCCGGGCCACCCCGACCCACCGATTCCGGGTGGCGACGGTGGGTGGTGACGTGGCCGGCTACGCGGTCAGCGGGCGGGCGGGGACCCGGGGCTACCTTCAGCGGCTGGCCGTCGATCCGGCGGCGGCCGGTCGGGGTCTGGGTACGGCCCTGGTCAACGACAGCATCCGGTGGTTGCACCGGAAGGGCGCGTCGCTGGTGTTGGTCAACACCCAGGAGCGCAACGGTCGGGCCCTGGAGCTCTACGAGCGCCTGGGGTTCGTCCGCCAGCGGGACGGACTGCTCGTGCTCCGGTGGGACGAGCCTGCGTGACGGCCGCCCCCGCCCAGGCTCGGGGCTTGGCGGCGACCTCGACACGAACGAACCGACGCCGGCCGAGGCCGGCCGCGATCCTCTTGGTTCTGCTGACGGCGGTGTCGATGACCACGATGCCGTCCGGGGCCCTGGCCGGTCCTGACACCACCCGGGCCCGCCCTTCGCCGTCGACCGTGCAGGTCGATCGGCCGGTACGGCTCGTCGACCAGACGACCTTCGTCGAGCCGGACGGGGAGCTCGTGGTCTCGATCGACGTCTCGTCGATCGACCTCGGACGATCCTCCGGCACGCCGGCCGAATCGGCCGAAACCGGAGATGGCGAAGCGCCCGACGACGGGACGGACCAGGGCGAAGAGGTAGGCGGCCCCGAGCCGGTCGACGTGATCGTGACCGTGTTCGGTCGGGTGGTCGTCGCTGAGCAACTCGATGTCGAGCCGACCGCTCCCCTCAACCGGCTCCCCCGGCGGAGCATCGGGGAGTACCCGATCGACGACGGAGTCGTCACGATCCGCATGCCGGTGCGGGCCGGCCCATCACCGGACGGCGATCGGATCCTGCTGCCCGAGGCCGGGGTGTATCCGCTGACGGTCGAGTTCCGTGTCGGCGATGAGGCCGTCGCCGACGTGACGTCGTTCTTCGTCCGACTCCCCGAGCCGGCCGTCACCGACGACGGAGCCGGCGACGACGGGACCGGCGACGACGGAGCCGATGCCGGGCCGGACCCGACCGGGCTCGGGATCGGGCCGGTGGCGGTCGTCCTCGGGCCGGTCGGAGCGTCGGAGATCGAGTCGACGATCGAGACGCTGCTGGCCACCCCCGGTGTGCCGACCACGGTCGTGCTCGGCCCGACCGGCCTCGACCTCCTGGAGATCGACCGGACGGTGGCCGAGCGGTTTCGGGCGGCGCTCGGATCGACGGCGACCGTCGTCGCCGTCGGCGAGCCGCCGCTCGACCCGTCGGCGCTGGAGGCGATCGATCGGGTCGATCTGTTCGACGACGCGGCCGGTCGGACCCGGGGTCGGTTGGAAGCCCTCGAGCTTCCCATCGATGGGACCCTCGCCGCGATCCCCTCGACGCCGACCGGACCGGGGGCGACGGCGTTGCGAGGGCTCGGGGTCGAGACGGTGATCGTGACCGGCACCGGGCCGGGGGTCGCCGTCCTGCCGGGGCCGGCGGCCATCGCAACCACCGACGACGACCGACTGACGGTGGTCGGTACCGATCCGCGGCTGGCCACGCTGTCGGACGTCGATCCGATCGCTGCGGTCCAACGGTTCGTGGCCCGGCTCGTCGTGGAGCCGGGCCAGCCGACCATCCTCGGCCCGGCCGGCGAGGCCGACGTCACCGATGCGATGGCGGTGCTGGTCGATGCCCTCATCTCCGGCGGGGTCGAGGTCGTACCGCTCGCTGGCCTCCCGTCGGCACCGATCGCGCCCGACGGGGCGGCGCCGATCCCCGAGATCGACCTCGGCCCGGTCAGCGACCAGATCGGGGCGATCACCGACCAGCTCGCCACCTATACCTCTTTCTATATCGACGGTCCGGACCGTCCCGAGACCTACCGGGCGGCGCTGTTCGCCGCGCTCGCCGTCGACGAGACGGCGGGTGATCGCCGGCGGGCGCTCGATTCGCTCGCCGAGCAGCTCGACGGCGAGCTGGACGTGATCTCGCTCCCGGGGAACCAGTCGGTGACGCTCGCTGCCCAGTCGGTCCCGATCCCCCTCACCGTCGCCAGCAGCGCCCCCGGGGCTCGGCAGGTGATGCTGCGGTTCCAGAGCGACCGGGTGGTCGTGGCCCAGGACGGCCAACTCTTCACGATCGAGCCCGGGACGGCCTCGATCGACATCGACGTCGAGGCCCGCTCGCTCGGTGCGTCGCCGTTGGAGGTGTCGGTGCTCTCCCCCGACGGGCGTGAGGTCCTGGCCACCACCCAGTTCCAGGTCCGGTCGACGGCGATCCCCGGGCTCGGACTGCTCATATCCGGGGCGGGGCTGGTCCTCCTGGCCAGCTGGTGGTACGTCAGCATCCGTCGACGGCGGACCCCGCACCCGAGCCGGCGCCGCTCCGCCGCGTCGACGGCCAGGACCGAGGCCGGGCTGAAGGCGAGCGACGATGGCGCATCGCCCGAACGAGACGATGCGATGGTGGAAGGTACCGTGTAGCGGTGACCTCGTGGGCGTCGCCTGGTGGGGCGGGTGCGACCGCTGTTGCGGGCATGATGCTGGGCGGGCGCTATCGGCTCACGTCCCCGATCGCGTCGGGCGGGATGGCTCAGGTCTGGCGGGCCGACGACGTCCTCCTCGATCGGGCGGTGGCGGCCAAGATCCTCCACCCCCACCTCGGATCCGATGAGGGGTTCGTGACCCGGTTCCGGCGGGAAGCGGTGGCGGCCGCGTCGCTGGCCCACCCGTCGATCGTGGCCATCTACGACACGATCAGCGAGAACGGTCTCGAAGCGATCGTGATGGAGCTCATCGAGGGCCGGACCCTGCGGACGCTGCTCGACGAACAGGGCGCCCTGCCGGCGGCCGACGTCGCCCACTACGGCTCGCGGATCGCCGCGGCGCTCGACGTCGCCCACCGGGCCGGCATCGTCCACCGAGACATCAAGCCGGCCAACATCATGGTCTGCGACGACCGGCGGGTGCTGGTGACCGATTTCGGCATCGCCAAGGCGGTGGACGACATCGACCTGACCCAGACCGGCACGCTGCTCGGCACGGCCAAGTACCTGGCCCCGGAACAGGTGACCGGCGCCCC
Source organism: Acidimicrobiales bacterium (assembly GCA_965262175.1). Taxonomy (GTDB): domain Bacteria; phylum Actinomycetota; class Acidimicrobiia; order Acidimicrobiales; family SZUA-35; genus CADEDH01. The sequence continues at coordinate 3,039,827 of CBDHES010000002.1, forward strand.
GATCGACCCTCGATCCGACCTGTACGCCCTCGGGGTCGTGCTGTTCGAGGCGCTCACCGGCCAAGTCCCGTTCAAGGCCAACACCGACGCCGCGACCGCGTTGGCCCGGCTGCAGCAGGATCCGCCCCGGGTCCGGTCGCTCCGGCCCAACGTCGCCCCCGGCCTCGAGGCGATCGTCGACCGCTTGATGGCCCGTGAACCCGCCCACCGCTTCCCCCGGGCCCAGGCGGTCGCCGACGCGCTCCTCGGTCTCGGACCGGCGGGGAGCAGTCCCCTGACCGCCCCGACCGGTCCGGTCGGCCCCCCGACGGACCCCCCGACCCCACCGCTGAGTGGAGGATCGTCGCCGATCGACGCCGGTCCCCACCCATCGGTACCCCCGAACGGCGGGTTCCGGCCCTCGACCACCGGGCCGAACACCAGCGGCCTCCCACCGTCGACCACCGGGCCCGTCGTCCCGAGCGGCCCGACGACCGGCGGGTTTCCACCGCCCACCACCGGACCCATCAACCGACCCGGCCCGACGACCACCGTCGACCACCAGCGGGACGGTGACGATGCGCTCGACGTCGGAAGTGGGCGGGTGGTCCGTTCCGGGCGCTCCCGGCTGGGTTCGCTGTTCGTCCTCGGCCTCGTGCTGGCCGCCATGGTCGTCGTGGGCGTCATGCTGACCGACCTCGACGACCGGATGGGCTTCGGGTCTGGAGAGGTGAACCCGCTGGTGGAGGACGGACCGGGCCTGCCCATCGTCGGGGTCACGTCCTTCGATCCCCAGACCAGCGACGCCGAGAAGGAGGAGAACGAGGCGCTGGCGCCCTTGGCCATCGACGGCGATCCGGAGACGGTCTGGCGGACCGAGAACTACCGGCTTCGCCGCTTGAGCGGACTGAAGGACGGGGTCGGCCTGTTGTTGGAGCTCGAGGAGAGCCTGCCCCTGAACCGGATCGAGCTCGACACCAACACGACCGATTGGGAGGCCGAGATCTACGTCGGCGAAGCGTTCGCCGACGATGGGAGCGACTGGGGCGAGCCGGCGGCGATCGTCGAGGCGGGGTCGAACCGCGTGGTGCGGGACCTCGGACGGGTCGAGGGTGTGATCGTCCTGATCTGGATCCGGGACACCGGGATCAGCGGCACGATCAACCGGTTCGAGCTGTCAGAGGTGATCATCCGCTGACCCCGGTGGCCCCTTCGTGGCGGCCCGTCGTCGATCGGGCCCGCTCGGGTTCTATGCTGCGCCCATCGAAGCGACCGATGACGACCTCGTCGAGCGGGCGAAGGACGGCGATCGGGAGGCGATGAACGATCTCCTCGGCCGCCACTACGACCGCCTGTACTCGATCTGCTACCGGATCGCCGGCGACCACGCCGACGCCTCCGACGCCTGCCAGGAGGCGCTGTTGGCGATCGTGCGAGGGCTCGATCGCTTCGACGGTCGATCGACGTTCAAGACCTGGAGCTATCGGGTGGCCAGCAACGCCTGCCTCGACGAGCTGCGACGCAAGAAGCGTCGCCCGGTCGCCGTTGCCGACTCGATGGTCGAGAACCGGGCCACCGAACCCGGCGTCGATCAGCAGGTTGCCGACCGGGTGACGGTGGCCGACGCCCTCCCGGCCCTTCCCGAGGAGTTCCGGGTCCCGGTCGTCCTGCGGGACGTCGCCGGCTTCGACTATGCCGAGATCGCCGAGGTGCTCGGCGTCCCCCCGGGCACGGTCCGGTCCCGGATCGCCCGCGGTCGTCGGCGATTGTCGGAGCTGGTCGGGAACCAGGTGCCACCCGGCGGTCGTCAGAGGTGATGCGATGATCGACGACTTCGACGAGCTGGCGTCGGCCTACCTGGATGGCCAGACCACGAGCGCCGAGGCGGATCGGGTGGAGACCGATCCCGACCTCAAGGCTCGGGTCGCAGCCTTCGGCGCGCTGTCCCAGGAACTCGAGCGCGACGTTGCGCCTCCCGATCCGGCCACGAGGGCCCGCCACCTCGAAGCTGCGCTCGCCGCCTTCGATGCTGCCGAGCCTGGCGGCCCGATGGGCGAGGACTCGGGGACCGACGGTGCACCGATCATCGACCGCGGGATGGCCGCACGCCCCACCGGTGCCTCGACCACCGATGAGCCGGCGCCGGCGGAGACGGCACCCGACGTGGTCGACCGAGCGCGGAGCGGTCGCGGCGGTATGCCCGGTTGGTTCGCCCTGGCGGCCGTCCTCCTGCTGGTCGTCGGCGGTGTGGGGTTCGTCTCCCTGGTCGACACCGGGAGCGACGACGAGACGGTGGCCGCACTCGACGAGGACGCGAGCGACGAGGAGGCGACCGACGACCAGGCCGAGGCCGTTCCGTCCGCCTCCGCCGAGAGCGACGCCGCAGCACCGGTTCCCGATGGGGACGACGCCGAGGCCGACATGGCAGGCGAGTTGGCCGAGAGCGCGGAGGACGCCGATGACGCCGTGGCCCAGGCGCCGGAAGGAGACGAAGCGGCCACGACCGACGACGCGCTGGACGCCACCGAGGCCGGAGACGATGGTGCCGATGCGGCGAGCGACGGAGACGACGGCGGTGGCCTGTTCGGAACGGTCGACCCGTTGGAGGAGGCCCGGATCGAGCTGGCCGAGATACCGACTGACGACGAGCTGGCCGATCTGGCCGAGCCCGGTCCGAACCGGGTCGATCCGGCCTTCTCGAACTGTGCCGAGAGGTCGGATGTGGCCGGCGGGGAGCTCGTGCAGTACGTCGTCCCCGTGGCGGTTGGCAATCGGATCGGGGAGATCCTCGCGCTGGGGAGCGGACCTGACCCTGAGCTGGTCCTGGTCGACGAGAACTGTGAGGTCTGGCCGGGCTGAGGGCGGTGGTTCGCCCAGAGGCTGCGACAAGGGCCGACGCTAGGATTTGTCCAATGGCAGACCCCGATCCTCGCGTCGAGAGCTCCACCTTCGTCGGCGGCGTGGCCGACGCTGACGACTGGCCCTCCCGGGCCTCCGCCACCATCGTCCACTACGTCGGCACGGTGCGAGACAAGACCACCGGCCCGGCCCTGTCGATCTCCCGCAGCGTGGTCTACCTCGCGGCGGCGGGCCTGATCGGGGTCATCCTCGCCATCCTGGCGCTGATTCTGCTCGTCCGGGTGCTCGTCGCTGCGACGTCGGCCCTTCCCTTCGTCGATCAGGGTGACCCGTGGCTCGCCTACCTCATCATCGGCGTGCTGTTCCTCGGCGTCGGCGTGTTCCTCTGGCGGAAGAAGGACGCCCGCTAGCGGTTAGATGGAGAGGGACGAACGCGGCAAGCTGGCCGTTCACGGAGCCCCAGGGAACAGGAGAGTCGCATGGCCGAAGCATCCGGGACGAACGGTCCCCAGGAACACGAGTTGGTGATCATCGGAAGCGGTCCCGCCGGGTTGACCGCCGCCATCTACGCGGCTCGCGCATCGCTCGAGCCGCTGGTGCTGGAGGGCGAGCCGTCGTCGACCGGTGATCAGCCGGGCGGACAGCTCATGCTCACCACCGACGTGGAGAACTACCCGGGGTTCCCCCAGGGAATCATGGGCCCCGAGCTGATGATGGGCTTCCGGGAGCAGGCCGCCCGCTTCGGGGCGAAGATGGAGACGGTGAAGGCCTCGCGGGTCGACCTCGCCGAGCGGCCGTTCAAGGTGTGGGTCGGTGATCCCGACGCTCCCGAGCCGACGTACCTCGCCAAGTCGCTGATCGTTGCGACCGGGGCCAAGTCGCTGATGCTCGAACTCCCGAACGAGAACCGGCTGATCGGCCATGGGGTGTCGACCTGCGCCACCTGCGACGGGTTCTTCTTCCGTGACCAGCACATCGCGGTGGTCGGCGGGGGAGACTCGGCGATCGAGGAGGCGACCTTCCTGACCAAGTTCGCCGCCACGGTCACGATCATCCACCGCCGCGACGAGCTGCGGGCCTCGAAGATCATGCAGGATCGGGCCTTCGCCAACGAGAAGATCCAGTTCCTGTGGAACACTGAGGTGATCGAGATCCTCGGTGAGGAGAAGGTCGAGGGTCTGGTCGTGGTCGACAACCAGACCCAGGAGCAGACCAAGCTCGATCAGATCACCGGGCTGTTCGTGGCGATCGGGCACCGGCCGAACACCGACATCTTCGTCGATCAACTCGAGATGAAGGACAACGGCTACATCGTCACCGCTGCGCCGTCGACGCGGACCAACGTCGAGGGGGTGTTCGCCTGCGGCGACGTCCAAGACGACGTGTACCGGCAGGCGATCACGTCGGCCGGGTCCGGCTGTGCGGCGGCGATCGACGCCGAGCGGTGGCTCGAGGCCCAGCACGGTTGAATCGGCCCGGGGGCGGTCCGGTCGACTAGGTTCGCGGTTGGCAGGAATACCGACCGACCTGGTCGTGTTTCGATGTTCGAAGTACTCACTCCCACCAAGAGCCAGAGGTAGAGACGAATATGTCCGACAAAGTAACCACCCTCACCGAGGCGACGTTCGACGAGGTCATCAACGGCTCCGCTGAGCCCGTGGTCGTCGACTTCTGGGCCGAATGGTGCGGTCCGTGCAAGATGGTCGCCCCGATCCTCGACGAGATCGCCGAGGAGCAGGACGGCAAGGTCAAGATCGCGAAGCTCAACGTCGACGAGGTCCCGGCGATCGCCCAGCGCTACGGGGTCATGAGCATCCCGACGATGCTGGTCTTCCGGGACGGCGAGGTCGATCGTCGTATCGTCGGCGCCAAGGGCAAGGCCCAGCTGGTCGACGAGATGGGTCTCTGAGCCCGGACGACCCGTTCGACAACCAAGTCCGAGTGTTCGGAGGGCGGTGCCACCAGGTACCGCCCTCCGTCGCGTCTTCGTCCTGCTAGCACCCTCGTCCGGGACCCGTTTCCTACCCAGATACACCCGGGATACCCGCGACCATCACCGGCTTCTACCCAATGAGGTGGTGGGCCTGCTCTCCCGGAACGCCGCTCGATGCTGGCCGGACCTCAGGACGCGCTGGCTGCGGCGCTCGGATCAGCCGGGAGCGCCAGGAGCTCCATGGCCAGGATCACCGAGACCGTCTCGGATCGGTTCCAGCCCCGTGCTTCACCGAGGCGGGTGATCTGATCGAACTCGGCGTCGGAGATCGACACCCGGAGCCGTGTCCGGCCGCGGGCCGCCATACGGCCGCCGGCGCCGGCATAGATCGCGTCGCTGTGCTTCCGGTAGCCGGCCATGAGGAGATCGGCGGCGTTGATCCCGGTCCGGTCGACGGCTTCGGCGACGGCATGGGGAACCGACAGTTCTCGCCGCTTGCGATTGAGGCCGGGGGTGACGGCGCGGCGGGGAGCCACCGGGGCCGCCGGTGGCTCCGGGGCCGGCTGGTCGTCGGCGGTCGGCCGGGACGGTTCGGTCGGCGGGCGCTCGACAGCGGGAGGAGCGGGATCGAGATCGGGCTCGGTACGGGCCTCGGCGGCACGCCGCCGACGGCGCGACGCTCCTTTGAAGTCTCGCGGGTCGGCGATCGAGTTCAGCCCTCGGGCATTGCCCAACGTCTTGTCGCTCATGCGTTCGCTCCTTCGAGGAGGCGCTCGGCCAGGGCGATCCGGTCGTCGACCTCGTCGGCCAACTCATAGAACTCGCGGGCGAGGTCGGACAGGTTGGCCGGAATCTTGATCCTGGCGTTGATCTGGTTGCTGACCGAGACCGTCGTTGCCCACTCGGCGTACTCGTGCAGGAAGAGGCCGGCCTTCCGGCTGTCGTCGTAGGCGGCGCCGGCGTCTCGGATGATGGTCTGGAAGGGGTCGGCGACGCCGGCAAGGATCCGGGCCACCTCGTCTCGGGTCTCCATACGCTTCCGGGGGGCTCCGGCGCCGATGCGCATCAGCACGACGCCGAGCAGCAAGATGTCGGATTCGAGGACCTCGAGTTCCTCCGCCAGGACCCGAAGACCCTCCAGGTTGTCGACCCCGGAGCTGGTCGGTACCAGCAGGTACTTGCCGGTCTGCATCGCCATGTCGGCCAACCGGGATGAACCGGAGGGCGGCAGGTCGAACACGATCCGATCGAATCGACCGGCCATGATCAACTTCTCGAACGGCACGGCGAACGCGTCCGGGCCGTTGTCGACCGTGACGAGATGGTGGGCCAGCGTCTTCGTGTGCCGACCTGCGACCACGACGTCGAGATTGTCCCGGGCCTTGACCGTCACCAGCTCATCGCCGTACATCACCGAGTCCATGAGGTGGCGACCGTCGCCGGCCTCCCGGGGATCGAGACCGACCACCTTCGTGGCCGACGCCTGCACGTCGAGGTCGGCGAGGAGCACGCGCTTCCCTTCGCTCGACCAGATCCCGGCCAGCTGGGTAGCGAGCGCCGTCTTGCAGCTGCCGCCCTTGCCGATGCCAACGACTACCGAGTTGGGAATGGTACGCATCACGCCTGCTTCACCCCTTCATCCGACGATCGTGCCCGATCCTACCCGGAACCGGGGACGCGACGGGCGCAATCGGGCGGTGATGGGGTGCCATGCGGGTAGAGAATGGGGATGATTGGGGCCATTCCCGAGCCTGTCGCCCGCTCGAACGACCCGAGCGGGACAGAAGCCCGGTTGCCGGGCACCCGACCGCTCGCCGAACAGGCCGACGTTCACCGCCCGCGCCGCCTTCTCCCATCGTCGGGCAGGACCACCGTCGGGCACGGCGATCGTCGCCGCCGGCCAGACGGCCGAGCTCGTCCGGGTGGACGACCATTCGATGGAAGCCGGCCGCAGTCCCCGGGCGACTCTCGGCCGGCACGAGTCGTCGGTGCACCGGTCATCCCCTTCCCTCCCCCGGCTGTACCACTTCGGCCCCGAACGACCACGAACGCTACCCACGATGTACGGCGATCTACCGCTTCATAACCACGACAGCCCGTACCCACGTACCCATCACTACCCATCACTGCCCATCTCATGCCCGCCGCTACCCGGACCCTGCAACGCCACCCCGGCGCGCGCGCCCGCCAGACACCGCTCCAGCCTCAGGCCAGGCTTCGGGGCCGTCCGACCCTCCAACCAGACCGAGCGCGTGCCGAGCACCGCTCCCCCGTTCGGTAGGGCCAGCGATCGCCGCCCGTGACGCCGCGCCCGAGGCGTGGACGGCTCAGACTCCGACGCCGCGGCTGGGCTCCAACGACCGGACCCTCCGAACCTGCCCACCTATCCCCGCGCCAGCCCACTACCTACCCGTCGCAGCTTGGTTCATACCCGCTTCACCACCGTACATCCCTATTCACACCCTTTCGTTACCCACTCATGGGTAGAACGAGGGCATGATCGGGCAAGCTACGTCGAACTCCGTTCGGGAGACGATCCGGCGACGGTTCGACGGTGCTCCTCGCGCGGACCCCGCCGAGAGCCGCACAGAGCGCCCGTGAGACGCCGCCACTCCCTCCCGCTGATACGGAGCAGGCTCCGGCAGCTCGCGCCCCGCAGAGGGGCTCTACGCCGGTCTGATGGACTCCGACCCGCCAGGCGCTCCTCGACGCTCGAACGACCGCCGCTACCCGCACTGCGGTCCGCACGTTGGCACGGGCGACGGGGTACCCGTTCACCGCTCGCCGTGGCACATCGGCCGCGCGATGCCGACGGTCGGCTCACCCCGGCACGCCGGCCGGAACGTCTGATTGGTCGGTTCTCGGCCGATCGAGGCCCTCGCGCAGCGCCTCGGGCATACCATGGGGGTGAACGGGTATATTACGAGGGTCAAACGGTAGCCTGTGGGGATCATCACGTATGTCTCGGGGATGATCGACGTGATTCCGGTGGTCTTTCGGGGGCCGCCCGCCGTCACTTCTCGCCAGCGGTCGCCGGCCCCGGGACCCGACGAGCCACCCCAGGGTGGCGCCAGCGCCGATGACCGGCGGACCATCCCCTGGCGGCGCAGCAACCACCACCGCCGTGGCCGGATCACGAGCCGTCCTACGGACGTACCGAGCGCGCCGGCCCACAATCGATCGCCACGAACCCACAGGATGTGGACAATCCTGTGCCTAACGAAGCGGAATTGTGCGAAGCGGCCGGCCCTCTGTGGGTTGTTTCACGTGAAACGCTCAGGAGCCGCCAAGCAGCCGGTAGATCCGGTCCAGATCATCGGCATCGGCGAACTCGACGACCAGCCGACCACGCCCGCCGCCGCTCGACACGGTCACCGTCGTCCCCAGCCGCTCCCCCAGGGCCTGCTCGATCTCGAGGAGCGCCGGCGCCTTGACACCGCCGGACCGCGGTCCGGACCGACCATCACCGTCGCTCCCTCCGACCGCGCCCGCCGCCGTCCTGGCCAACTCCTCGGCCTCACGCACGCTGAGGCCGTCGCGCACGATCCGAGCCGCCAGCAGCTCCTGTCGGCGGGGATCACCGATCGTGACCAGGGCGCGGGCATGTCCGGCGCTGAGCTGAGCCGAAGCCAGCAGTCGCTGGACGCTCGCCGGGAGCTGCAGCAGCCGGAGCAGGTTGGCCACCGCCGAGCGGCTCTTGCCCACTCGCTTCGCCACGGCGTCCTGTGTCAGATCGAACTCATCGATCAGCTGCCGATACGCCGCTGCTTCTTCGAGCGGGTTGAGATCGGCCCGATGCAGGTTCTCGACGATGGCCTGTTCGAGCGAGGCCAGGTCGTCCGCTCGCCGGACCAACGCGGGGATCGACGAGAGCCCAGCGACGCGGGCGGCTCGCCACCTCCGCTCACCGGCGATCAGCTCATATCGATTATCATCGATTTGACGGACCAGTACCGGCTGGAGCACGCCGACCTCGGCGATCGATGCGGACAGCGCATCCAGATCGGCCTCGACGAATCGGGTACGAGGCTGGAGTGTGTTCGGCACGATCCAGTCGACGTCGATCTCCCGGAGCGCCGACGCATCCTCGGAGCCCCAGAGATGATCGCCCCGACCGGCGGCCGACCGATCCGCTCCCCCGGAGCCGTCGTCGAGGCCGAGCAGCGCGTCGAGCCGATCGCTCACCGATGCCGACCGAACTACAGCCGAACGGGAGGTTCGCCAGCGATCTCCCGAGCCAGGTCCCGGTATGACAATGCCCCCCGCGAGGCCGTGTCGAACACCGTGATCGGCTGACCGAAGCTCGGTGCCTCCGACAGCCGGACCGTTCGAGGGATCACCGTCTGACACACCAGATCGCCGAAGTGCTCCCGAACCTCGGTCGCCACCTGGCTGGCCAGGTTGGTCCGAGCGTCGAACATGACCAGGACGATGTTGCTCAACCGAAGGTCGACGTTGAGGTTCCTCTGAACGAGGTCGATGTTCCGCAGAAGCTGTCCGAGGCCTTCCAGGGCGTAGTACTCGCACTGGATCGGGACGAGCACCTCCGTCGCCGCCGCCAACGCGTTCACGGTCAGCAGGCCGAGCGATGGCGGGCAGTCGATGAGCACGATGTCGAAGTCGTCACGGATCTTGGCGATGGCGTTCTTCAGTCGGAGCTCCCGGCTGAACGCCGGCACCAGCTCGATCTCGGCGCCCGCCAGGTCGAGATTGGCCGGGGCCACGAACAGGTTCCGCACCGCCGCCGCCTCGATCGCATCGTCCATCGGGACGTCGTGGAGGAGCACGTGGTACATCGACGACTGAAGGGTGCGAGGGTTGATCCCGAGGCCGGTGCTGGCGTTGCCCTGCGGATCGAGGTCCACGATCAGCACTCGATGGCCGAGCTCCGCCGCGGCCGCACCCAGGTTCACGGCGGTCGTCGTCTTGCCGACCCCGCCCTTCTGATTGGCGACGGCGATCAGCCGAGCGCCATCGGTGGCCGACGCCGCCGCCGTCCTCTCCGTGGATTCGAACGTTGTCAAGCCTCGTTCCTCCTCTGCGGTCGGTGCCCGAACCCGCCGTCACCGACCGCCATCAGGCCACCGGCGAACCGGTGGTCATCGGTCGGGATCGGTCGACGGTCGGCCGACACCGACGCTCCGCCGCCCCACGGGCCGGCGGCTGTTCTTCATCAATGGTAGAGCACCGGCCGCCTCCGTTCGTCCATCGGCAGTGGTCCACAAGGCAAGCACCGACCAGGATGGGGCTCAGCCGTCCGACATCAGCCGCCATCGACCGAGCTAACGCTTCGTCATGGCGCCCGTCTCACGACGAGCGAGGCCGCCCGCCAGCGTCGCGGACCGCGGCCATGTCGAACAACGGTGCTCGGCTCATCGCCTTCGATGGCCTCGGATACCTGGCGCCCGAGTCGTGGCGACGCTCGAATCGGGCGAAGCCCGGGACCCCCTCGATCTCGACCAGGCCCACCTCGGCCAGACCGTCCGCCGGCCAGGCCCGACGCTGGGGCGGCTCACTGATGACGCAACGCCCACCCGTCGTCAGCAGGGGACCGGCGCATTCGACGGTCACGGCGGGGGGGCCGAAGCCTCGGGCGACGACACCGTCGAAACGACCCCGCCGCTCCGCCTGGTGGCCGAACACCTCGGCGCGGCCTCGCCACACCTCGACCCGGTCGGTGACGCCGAGCTCGACCGACGCCCACACGAGGAACGACGCTCGTCGGGCCGACGCTTCGACCAACACCAGGCGCATCTCCGGCCACCGCCAGGCGATCGGGAGCGACGGGAGTCCGCCACCCGCCCCGAGATCGGCCACGAGGGGCGCCTCCCTCGACCAGCCTCCGACGAGCGCCTCCCCGAAGCGGAGTGCGTGGGCCAGCTGGTCGGCGACCGACCCCGGGCCGAGGAAGCCGAGTCGTCGAGACTCGGCGAGTACCTCGATCAGCTCGGGCGCAGGGTCGGTCGCCTCGCCGGAATCAGCTACCAACCGCTTCCTGGTCGGGATCGTCGTTCGCGTCGCCGTCGGGGTCATCGGCATCGGTGTCGCCGACCTCGGCCGGACCGGCACCGTTCGTCTCGGCCGACGCCGCGTCCTCGACCACATCGGCGTCGCCCTCGGCCTCGTCAGAGCCGTCGGGCTCATCGACGTCAGCCCCGTCATGGGCACCGCCGTCGGTAACCGCGTCGACGCCGACCGGGCCATCGCCGTTTACCGAGTCGACCTCGGCCTCGGCCGGGTCGTCGTCGGTGGTGTCCACCGACGGGCGTTCGAGCGGCACGACGACCACCCGCCGGTTCGGCTCGTCGCCATCCGATCGGGTCTCGACGTCGTCCCGTACGTTCAGGGCGTCGTGAACGATCTTCCGGTCGGCCGAGTTCATCGGCTCCAACGCCACGTCCTTGCCCAACTCCAGCGCCGAGTCGGCCGCGTCGGCAGCGAACCGCTCCAGGGCTTCTCGGCGAAGCTCCCGGTAGCCACCGACGTCGATCTTGATCCGAGCATTGGTCGGGGCCGAACGCTGCACCGAGACCCGGGCCAGCTCCTGGATCGCCTCGAGCGTACGGCCCTTGGGGCCGACCATCAGGCCGTGCCGGCCGCCGACGCGCCCGAGCACGCCGCCGTCCTCCTCGGCGATCTCGACGTCTCCTTCGAACCCGAACGCCTCGGTGAGGCCGGTCAGGAACGTCTCCAGCTGGGTCGTCACTTCTTCCATCGTTGCCTCCTCGGCCGGCGCCGGTTCCTTCTTCTGCCGCCCTTTTCGTCCCGACGAGCTCGACGACTCGTCGGCCTTGGCAACCGCCTGGCGGCCGTCATCACCGGACCGCCCGTTCCGCTTCGGTGTCGACTCGCCCCCCGACTCACCGCTGCCGCTGTCGGAGCGGCTGCGGTCGGAGCGGCCACCGGACGAGTCGCCACGAGCCTCGCCGTTCCGGCCGTCCCCTCGGCCCCGACGCTCGTTGCCCCCCCGTCGGCCCTCCTTACGCTTCCGGCCCCGACCTCGCTCGTTCTTCGGTCGGGTCGCCTTCGGCTTCACCCGGGCCCGGACCCGAGCGGCCCCTCGGACCCGTCCGAACAGGCCCTGTTTCGGTTCCTCGAGAACCTCGATCTCCGCTTCGGCCTCATCGACCCCCAGGTTGTCGAGGGCGCGGTCGATCGCCTCGGGAACCGTCTTGGCCGTAATCTCCACCCACTCCACGAACGTCTACCTCTTCCGCTTCTTCTTCGAACCACCCGGCTTGGTGCCCTTGGGGGTGACTCGGCTGGACTGTGCCGGACGACTCCGGGTTCCGGTCTTGGCTTTGGCCCGCTGCTCTCGCCGCTTGGCCCACTGCTCCTGGCGGCTGGCGCCATCGCTGGCACCGTTCGACGAGGACGTGCCATTGACCGACCCGGACTTCGACTTCGAGTTCGAGCTCGACGCAGCGGCACCCGACCGCCCCGAATCGTCCTTCTTCTTCCGGTTGCCCCCACTCGACGAGGCCGAGCCCGACCGGCCACCGGAGGCCGCTCGCTTCGTTGATCGAGCACGGTCGGCATCGTCGTCGGCGGTGTCGTCGGCGGTCGATGGCGAGACGTCGTCATCCGAGCTGTCATCGTCGGCCGACTGGAGTGGGGAGCTCTTGGTGTCCGAGCCGTCGTCCTCATCGGCGTAGAAGGCCCGGGTGATGTAGTACTGCTGGCCGATCCGGAACACGTTCGACGTGGCCCAGTAGAGGACGAGACCGGCCGGGAAGACGAAGCTCCAGATACCGGACGCCAGGGGGAGGATCCGGAGGATCATCTCCTGCTGGGGGTTCATGCCCGTCGACGTGCCTCGTCGAGAGGAGACCTGACGCTGCTGGTAGTAGCTGGTGCCCACCACGAACAGGATGAGCAGGACGTAGGGGATGCCGCGGAGGATGTTGTCCTGGATGACATCGCGGGCGTCGAGGGCGAGATCGAAGATGCCGAGGAAGTCCATCTCGGTGTCGTGGATCAGCGCCTGGTACATCTCCGAGTCGTTGCTCAGGTACTGCGGCTCGAAGGTGGCGGGGTCGATCGGGGCGCGCCCGGCCGCGGCCCGCGCCTCCTCGGAGATCGAGTAGTACGGAGCTTCCGATACTCGGCGAGATAGTCCGCGGAGCACGTTGAACAGCACGAGGAAGACCGGCAACTGGGCGATCATCGGCAAGCAGCCGCCGACCGGGTTGATCCCCTGCTCTCGGTACAGCTCCATGAGCTCGGCGTTCAGCGTCTGCCGATCGTCCTTGTGCTTCTTCTGCAGCTCCTTGAGCTTGGGCTGCATCGCCTGCATCTTGATGGTCGACTGGGTCGCCCGGATCGTCAGCGGCATCAACACCACCATCACCGCCAGGGTGAGCAGGACGATGGCCACGCCGTAGGACCCGCCGACGACCGGCAGCGAGTAGAAGAAGGCGAGAACGCCAGCGATGGCGTCGGAGATGGCGTCGAACATTGGCTACTTCTCCGGGACGGGATCGAAACCGAACGATCCGAACGGATGACAACGGGACAGCCGGCGCAGGGCGAGCCAGGTCCCCCGACCGGCGCCGTGGACCTCGATCGCCTCGGCGGCGTAGGCCGAGCAGCTGGGGATGTACCGACAGCGCGGCTGCCGTACCGGGGCCGTCGAGCGGTAGAGACCGATCAAGCCGAGCAGCACCCGCTTCATCGAGCGCCACCGCCGTCGGCGTCGGCGCCATCGGCGGCGTTCCGCACATCGGCCAGGCACGTATCGACCCAGGCGACCATGCGCTCGAAGTCGGCGCTCAGCAGGGACCGCGATCCGGTGAGGAGGTACGCCCCGGCAGGGCCGGGCGACGCACACCATGCTCGCTCGAAGGCGGCCTTGACCCGCCGACGGGCCCGATTGCGCTCCACGGCAGGCCCGAACTTGCGACCGAACGCGAACCCGACGAGCGGGTACCGCTCGTCGCGTCGGCAATACGTCATACGCAATGGTCCGCAGCGCACCCGGATCCCCTTCGTGGCCAGCTCAGCGAAGACCGCTCGGTTCCGGATCCGCCAGATCACGCACTGAGGCGACGGCGGCCCTTGGCCCGCCGAGCCTTCAACACGGCACGACCACCTCGGGTCGACGTCCGAGCCCGGAACCCGTGCTTGTGGGCCCGCTTCCGGTTGTTTGGCTGGAACGTACGCTTCACGAAACACCACTTCCTCGCCGCCGAGTCGGCACCGATCGAATCGTCGAGCCGCACCCGGGCCCGGTCCCGTCCTGCTCCGCTCGATGACGCGAGCGACAACAGTGGTGGGCGAGGGGTGACGGTGGCTCTGGCAACTAACGTTGCGGCCGCCGCGGTCGGGCGAGCATCTCGCGGCCGGCGACGACGTCACCGCACAACATGCCCACGCTCGGCGCGGGGCCGAGACCCCGATCGTACCGGCGTAGGGGTAGGACGCCACCTTTTCCACAGCGCGGGGTGTGGAGGGGCCACCACCACTGCTAGCGTCGATCTGCCCCGGGGCTTGTTCGTCGCACGTGGGCGCCACGCACGCCACACACCCGACCCACCGACACCAGTCCCCGGCCCGCAGACTACGGAGCGAAGTCGCAGCGATGCTGCGGTGGTGGCCGGAGGCGACCCTGTGGACAATCCTGTGATGAATGGGGAGAAAGGGCTGGTGGAGGCGACGTGCTAGCGGCAGAGCAACTCTGGACCGATGCCGCCGACCTCCTCCGGAGCCAGGTGTCGGACGGCGTGTGGCAGAGCACCTTCGCGCCGGCCGAGCCGGTCGAGCTGGTCGACGACCGGTTCGTGCTCGGCCTGCCGAACGGCATCATCCGCGACAAGCTCGACCGTCGCTACCGCCCCATGGTCGAAGACGCCCTGGCCGAAGCGGCCGGGCATGACATCGCCGTCGACTTCCAGCTGGTCCTACCCAACCTGTTCGACGCTGCCGATCGAGCTGCGGCGGAGAAGATCGATCTCACCGACGATGGGGCCCGCCGGGGGTCGAACGGGCCGGGGGCGTCGGTGCTCAACCGCGATCATCTCGACGGGGCCGCCCACCTGCGCGCCGTCGACGACCGCGACCACATCAGCGCCGGAATGACTCGATCCGAGACGGCGGATGCGTTCGGCCGACGGGCCGATACCGAATCGGTCGTCGGCGGGCTCGGCGGTGGCCGGCCCGAGATCCCGGTGGCCCCGGTGCCGAGTCCCGACGCGGCCGGCGCCGACTCGCTCCACCGCTACACCTTCGACGGCTTCGTGATCGGCCCGTCGAACCGGTTCGCCCATGCCGCGGCGCTGTCGGTCGCCGAGCGACCCGGTGGGTCCTACAACCCGCTCTTCATCTATGGCTCGGCTGGGCTCGGCAAGACCCACATCCTCCGGGCGATCGAGCACTTCATCAACGACGTCTACCCTCGGTTGAAGGTGCTGTACGTCTCCACCGAGACGTTCCTCAACGAGTTCGTCGACTCGATCAAGAACTCATCGGGCAACGACTTCAAGCGTCGCTACCGCCAGATCGACGTCCTCCTGATCGACGACATCCAGTTCATCGAAGGCAAGGACTCCCTCCAGGAGGAGCTGTTCCACACCTTCAACGATCTCTACGGTGCCAACCGCCAGATCGTGCTCTCCTCCGACCGGCAGCCAGACGCCATCCCGACGCTCGAGGAGCGCCTCAAGAGCCGGTTCAAGATGGGCCTGCAGACCGACATCCAACCCCCCGACATCGAGACCCGGATCGCCATCCTCCGCAAGAAGGCCGATCGGGAGGGCCACCTGCTGCCCAACGAGGTGAGCGAGTTCATCGCCGCCAACATCACGAGCAACATCCGGGAGCTCGAGGGGGCCTTAAATAAGGTAACGGCGTTCGCCACCCTGAACGGGCAGCCGATGTCCCGATCGGTGGCCGAGCAGGTCCTGAGCGACTTCATCGCCGATCGCCAGCCGCGACCGATCACCGTGCCCATGATCCTCGAGGTGACCGCCGAGCAGTTCGGGTTCACCATCGAGGAGCTGACCGGCAAGTCCCGCCGCCGGCCTCTGGTCATCACCCGGCAGATGGCCATGTACCTCGCCCGTCAGCTGACCGATCTCAGCTTCCCGGTCATCGCCCGGGAGTTCGGTGGCCGGGATCACACGACCGTGATGCACGCCTGTGACAAGATCTCGGCACTGATGAAAGAACGGTCGCCGATCTTCAACGACGTGATGGCACTGGAGAAGCGGGTCCGCTCCCAGGCCCAGGCTGGGGACTACTAGTGGACGGGGCCCGCCGAAACGCCCCCGACCCTGTGCACCGCCGTGTGCATCGTCGCCTCGTTGGCTGTGCGCAAGGGCCCGAGGCGCGGTGGATACCATTCGTCTTGTCCCCAGCGCCACTCGCCGACACACCACCGACTGGGGATCGGCCGGGAGACCTCTGGATGACGTCACCCCTCCCGACCTGCGGTTCCAGGCCCTCATCCACAATCCACAGGGCCTACTACCACCGTCACCATTTTCAAAACGGAAGACCCGTAGCAATGAGGACAGCCACCGGATCGAGGGAGACGAGGTCGTGAAGTTCCGATGTGAGCGAGATGTACTGGTCGAGGCGCTCGGTATCGCCGGCCGGGCGGTCAGCGGTCGGAGCTCACACCCCGGCCTTTCCGGCATCAGGGTCGAGCTCGTCGGCGATTCGCTGACGTTGACCGGGAGCGACCTGGACCTGACGATCTCGACGACGATCACGGTCTCCGGCGAATCCGACGGCGTCGCCGTCATCCCGTCCCGTTTGGCCGCGGACATCGTGCGGGCCGTGCAACCCGGCGCGGTGGCGTTCGCCTCCGAAGACGACTCGCTGACGATCTGGGCCGGTCGAAGCGAGTTCAGCATCCGTCTCATCTCCAGCGACGAGCTACCCCCGGTGACCGAGCACGCCGGCGAGGGCGTCACGCTGCCCAGTGGTCAACTGGCCCTCTCGCTCAAGCAGGTCGTGCTGGCCGCCAGCGCCGACGATTCCCGCCCGATCCTCACCGGCGTGCTGCTGGCCGCCGAATCCGGAGGGGTCCGCCTCGTGGCGACCGACTCGTATCGCCTGGCGATGCGCGACGTCGACGCGTCGGTGCTCGACGAGGGCCAGAGCGTGCTGATCCCGTCGCGGGCGTTGGGTGAGCTGAACCGGGTCCTGAGCCAGGACGACGAGGTGACGTTGTGGTTGGGGGAGAACGACGCCGCGTTCCGGGTCGGGGCGGTCACCCTCGTCACCCGGCTCATCGAGGGTGATTTCCCGAACTACCGGGGCCTGATTCCCGACAGCCATCCCAACGAGCTGGTCGTCAACCGGGAGGAGCTGCTCGATGCGCTCCGCCGGGTGAAGCTGCTGGCCCGGGAGACCACCCCGATCCGGATCGAGATGTCGGCCGACGGCATGGAGCTGGTCGCGGTCACCCAGGACGTCGGCACCGCCCGTGAGTCCCTCGAAGCGACCTACACCGGCAATGAGCTCACCGTGGCGTTCAACCCCCAGTACCTGCTGGACGGGGTCGAGGTCGCTCCGTCGGAGAACATCATCCTGGCCACGATCGACGAGCTGAAGCCGGCCCTGGTTCGGGCCCAGGGCGTGGAGGATTTCCTCTACCTGCTCATGCCGGTCCGGGTGTCGTGACCCCGGCCGGTCGGCGCTGACGGTCGGGGGATCGCGGTGGAGATCTCCCGCCTCTGGCTGATCGACTTTCGCAGCTATGAGCAACTCGAGCTCGACCTCAGCACGGGCCTGACGGCCATCATCGGCCCGAACGGTGCCGGCAAGACCAACCTGCTCGAGGCCCTCGGCCTCCTCGCCACGTTGAAGTCGTTTCGGGGGGCCCCGGTCGACAGCCTCGTGCGGCGGGGGGCGCCGGTGGCGGTCGTCCGGGCCGAAGGCGTGCGCGACGATCGCGAGGTCCTGATCGAGCTCGAGCTGTCGAAGGGACGGACCCGGGCCCAGGTCAACCGGCAGCGGCTGCGCCGGGCCCGGGATCTGCTCGGCTCGCTTCGGGTCACCGTGTTCGCCCCCGACGACCTGGCGTTGGTGAAGGATGGGCCGGCCCATCGCCGGGACTACCTCGACGATCTGCTGGTCGCTCTCGATCCGGGGTTCGACGCCGCCCGTTCGGACCTCGACCGGATCCTCCGTCAACGCAACGCTCTGCTCCGCCAGAGCCGGGGCCGGCTCGACGACGGCGCGGCGATGACCCTCGACGTCTGGGACGCGAAGCTGGCGGCGACCGGTGAGGCGGTCACGACCCGTCGCGAGGAGCTCGTCGCCGAGCTGCTACCGATGGTGACCGCCGCCTACGCCACGCTGGCCGGCCGCGAGGTGCCGGTCGACGGCCGTTACGAGCGATCGTGGTCGGCGCCGACGTTGGCCGAAGCGCTGGACGCCGGTCGTGACGACGATCTCCGCCGAGGGGTGAGCCTCCTCGGACCCCATCGCGACGAGCTCCAGCTGACCCTGTCGGGGCTGGCCAGCCGCTCGGAGGCGTCCCAGGGGGAGCAGCGGACCTTCGCCCTCGCCCTTCGCCTGTCGGGTCACCGGTTGGTCACCGAGCGACTGGGCGAGCCGCCGCTGTTGTTGCTCGACGATGTGCTGTCCGAACTCGACCCCGACCGATCGTTGGCGCTGCTGGCCAACCTCCCGCCGGGGCAGACCGTGATCACGTCGGCCAGCGAGCTGCCGCCGGCGGCTCGACCCGATGAGGTGCTGGCACTGAACGCCGACCGGACCGTCGGCCGGGCGTCGACGGTCGCATGAGCTCGATGAGGCGCATGAGCTCGGTCAGATCGAGATCGGGTGATAGGACACCATGATCGACGATCCGGTCCCCCTGCGACGCAGTCTCGATTCGCTGCTCAAGCACTTCGGCGTGCCCAACATCGACGTCGCCTCGAGCCTGCGGGACCGGTGGCCCCAGATCGTGGGTCCCGGGCTGGCCGAGGCGACCCGACCGATCGAGCTGATCGACGGGGTGCTCGTCGTGGGCTGTGACGATCCGGCCTGGGCATCTCAGATCGGGTGGATGGAGCGTCAGATCGGCGACCGCCTCGTCGAGCACTTCCCCGACGTCGAGCTGCGGCGGATCACCACCCGGTGCCGACCGGCTCCCTGAGCAAGCGCGTCCGGTCGAGCGGTCGTCGAAAGCTGGTAGGATGGACTGCCGTCGCGAACCGGTCGTGACCGGGTCGCTCCAGTGGTCGAGCTGATCGCCGGGGCGAGGCCCGTCACCGTCCCATAGCCGTGGTGGCGCCCGAATCGGGCTTCCCGAACGGATGGCATCGGTGCCCGTCATCCCCTGGTGGATCGTGGTCGGCGCGCCGGAGGCGTCAGGAACAAATGGAAGACTCCACCTCCCAACATCCCGAACAGAACGAAGCGGCCAATGGTCAGGCAGCGTCGTATGGCGCGGCCGACATCCAGGTCCTGGAAGGCCTCGAAGCCGTCCGCAAACGGCCGGGGATGTACATCGGCTCAACCGGCCCGACCGGGCTCCACCACCTCGTGTGGGAGGTTGTGGACAACTCTGTGGATGAGGCCATGGCCGGGTACTGCGACCGGATCGACGTCGAGGTCCGGACCGATGGCGGGGTCGAGGTGACCGATAACGGTCGGGGCATCCCGGTCGACCTTCACCCCAAGTACGACGACATGAGCGCCGCCGAGGTGGTACTCACCGTCCTCCACGCCGGCGGCAAGTTCGGTTCGGGGGGCTACAAGGTCTCCGGGGGCCTCCACGGCGTGGGCGTCTCGGTGGTCAATGCCCTGTCGACCCGGGTCGAGGTCGAGATCGACCGCGACGGGAAGCGGCACTTCATGTCGTTCCGTGACGGTGGCGTGCCCGATCAGAAGCTGGCCATCATCGGCGACGCTCCCCTTCGAGAGGCGTCGGATGCCGCCGGCGGTCCCAACGCCGCCAACGGCGCACCGCCCACCGGCCCCCGAACGGGGACCACGGTCCGGTTCTGGCCCGACCCGGCGATCTTCAAGGAGGGCGTCGAGTTCCGGACCCAGACCCTGGTCGAGCGGTTCCAGATGATGGCGTTCCTCAACGCCAGCCTCGAGTTCCACCTCATCGATCGGCGCGATCCGGACTTCGAGGAGGTCGTCCTCCGCTACGACGGTGGCATCAGGGACTTCGTCCGCCATCTCAACGCCTCGAAGGAGGCGCTGTTCGATCACGTCGGCCACTTCGCCGACGAGGGCGACGGCGAGGCGGTGGAGATCGCCTTCTCGTGGAACACCGGCTACCAGACCGACGGCATCCACTCGTTCGCCAACGGCATCAACACGATCGAGGGCGGGATGCACGAGCAGGGCTTCCGCTCCGCCCTCACCCGCACCGTGAACGCCTACGCCCGCGACAAGGGCCTCCTGAAGGAGAAGGAGGAGAACCTCCAGGGCGAGGACATCCGGGAAGGCCTCACCGCCATCATCTCGGTCCGGGTCGTCGAGCCCCAGTTCGAGGGGCAGACCAAGGCCAAGCTGGGCAACGTCTCGGTTCGGTCGCTGGTCGAGAAAGCAACAAACGAGCGGCTCCGGGAGTGGTTCGAGGAGAACCCCCGAGAGGCCAAGGCGGTCGTGTTGAAGGCGACCCAGGCGGCCAAGGCCAGGATCGCCGCCACCCAGGCCCGGCAGACGATCCGCCGCAAGTCGCCGCTCGACGGTGCCGGCCTCCCCGGCAAGCTGGCCGACTGCCAGAGCAAGGATCCGGCCGAGTCGGAGCTGTACATCGTGGAGGGCAACTCGGCCGGCGGTTCGGCCAAGGAGGCTCGGGACCCCCGGACGATGGCCATCCTCCCGATCCGGGGCAAGATCCTCAACGTCGAACGGGCCCGGATCGACCGGATGTTCAAGAACGCCGAGATCATCTCGCTGATCCACGCCATCGGGGCGGGTCTCGGCGAGGAGTTCGAGGTGGAGAAGGTCCGCTACCACAAGGTCGTGTTGCTGGCCGACGCCGACGTCGACGGCAGCCACATCCGCACCCTGTTGCTGACGTTCTTCTACCGGCAGATGCGGCCGCTGGTCGAGGCGGGGTACGTGTACATCGCCCAGCCGCCCCTGTACTCGACCGAGGTCGGCCGGTCGAAGCTCTACCTGAAGGACGACGCGGCCCGCGACGCCTACCTCGCCGAGCACGCCAACGCCGAGTTCCAACGGTTGAAGGGTCTCGGCGAGATGGACGCCGACGAGTTGTGGGCCACGACGATGGACCCCGAGCACCGGACCCTGCTCCAGGTCACGGCCGATCAGGCGGCGATCGCCGACGAGGTCCTGTCGGTCCTGATGGGTGACGACGTCGAGAGCCGCAAGCAGTTCATCCAGACCAACGCCGACGACGTCCGGTTCCTCGACATATGAGCGATCAGCCACCTCCCACCGACGATTCCGAGGACCTGGACGGCCGCGGCGACGGGATCGAACCGATCGAGATCCAGACCGAGATGGAGGATTCGTTCCTCCAGTACGCCATGTCGGTCATCATCGCTCGGGCCCTGCCCGACGCTCGGGACGGGCTCAAGCCGGTCCACCGGCGGATCCTGTGGTCGATGTTCGACTCCGGTCACCGGCCCGACCGGGCGCACGTGAAGTGCGCCACCGTCGTCGGTGACGTCATCGGTCGGTTACATCCTCACGGCGACGGCGCCATCTACGACTCGCTGGTCCGGATGGGTCAGTCGTTCTCGCTCCGTCATCCGCTGATCGATCCCCACGGCAACTTCGGCTCACCGGACGATCCGCCGGCCGCCTACCGCTACACCGAGTGCCGGTTGACGCCGTTGGCCATGCAGCTGCTGGCCGGCATCGACGAAGACACCGTCGACCTGGTCGAGAACTTCGACGGCAAGCACGATGAGCCCGTCGTCCTCCCCGCCCGGTTCCCCAACCTGCTGGTCAACGGGAGCCAGGGGATCGCGGTGGGGATGGCGACCAACATCCCGCCCCACAACCTGGGCGAGGTCATCGACGCCACCGTCCACCTGATCGACAACCCCGACGCGACCGCCGACGATCTGATGGAGTTCGTCAAGGGCCCCGACTTCCCGACCCGGGCCCAGATCCTGGGTCGGGTCGGCATCCGGGACGCCTACCGGACCGGCCGGGGGTCGATCCGGCTCCGGGCGGTGGCCGAGATCGTCGAGGGCGCCACCAGCGATCAGATCATCGTCACCGAGGTGCCGTACCAGACCTCGGTCGAGCAGATCGCCCGGAAGGCGGCCGAGCTGGTCGAGCGGGGTGACCTCACCGGCCTCCGGGAGATCCGCAACGAGTCGGCCAAGGGCAACACCCGGTTGGTGTTCGAGCTCAGGCGGGACGCCACCGCGCTGGTGGTGCTGAACAACCTGTACAAGTACACGCCGATGCAGACCACGTTCAGCGTGAACATGGTGGCCCTGGTCGACGGCATCCCTCGCACGCTGAACCTGCGGGAGGCGCTGGTCGCCTACGTCGAGCACCAGCGGGAGGTCATCCGCCGGCGGTCGGAGTTCCGCCTCGAGCGGGCCCAGAAGCGGGCCCACATCCTCGAGGGGCTCCTCCGGGCCCTCGACATGATCGACGCGATCATCGCCGCCATCCGGGCCAGCGAAGACAAGGCCGAGGCTCGGGAGCGGTTGATGGGGGAGGGCTTCGAGTTCTCCGAGCGACAGGCCGAGTACATCCTCGACATGACGCTGTCCCGGTTGACCCGACTGGCCCGAATCGAGATCGAGACCGAGCTCGAAGGGCTGCGGGAGACGATCGCCGAGCTCGAGGCGATCCTGGCCGACCCCAAGCGGCTCGACGGGGTCATCAAGACCGAGCTGGGCGACATCGCCGAGGAGTTCGCCGACGAGCGTCGCACCGCCCTGGTGGCCGATCCGGGCGAGCTCGACATCGAGGATCTGATCGACGACGACGACCTCGTCGTGACGCTCTCCTCCAGCGGCTACGTGAAGTCGGTGGCGGCCGAGGAGTTCCGGCTCCAGGGGCGGGGCGGGCGAGGCGTCACCGGCGCCAAGCTGAAAGACGACGACGACGATCTCGTCACCCATCTGCTCCACACCACGGCCCACGCCTACCTGTTGTTCTTCTCGAACCAGGGTCGGGTCTACCGGATCAAGGCCCACGAGATCCCGATCACCAGCCGGACATCACGGGGCATGGCGCTGGTCAACCTGCTCCAGCTCCAGGCCGACGAGCGGATCCAGGCGATCGTCGACACCCGTGACTACGAGACGAACCGGTTCCTGTTCTTCGCCACCCGCCAGGGGCGGGTCAAGAAGACGCTGTTCACCGCCTACGACTCGTCGCTCCGAGCCGGGCTGATCGCCATCAAGCTCAACGACGGCGACGAATTGGTGTCGGTCGTGCCGACGAACGGCGCCGACGACATCTTCATGGCGTCCCGCCAGGGCCAGGCCCTCCGGTTCTCCGAGGACGACGTCCGCCCCATGGGCCGGACGGCGGCCGGTGTGGTCGGCATGAAGTTCCGGGACGGCGACGAGCTGGTGTCGTGCGACGTGTTCTTCGGGGAGAGCGAGCTGCTGGTGATCACCAGCGAGGGCTTCGGCAAGCGGACCGATCCCGAGCTGTTCACCCGGAAGGGCCGGGCCGGCCTCGGCGTCCGGGCGGTTCGGGTCAATGAGCATCGGGGCTCGATGGTCGAGGCGATGTTCGTCGCCCCCACCGATGAGATCCTGCTGATCTCCTCGGGTGGTGTGGTGATCCGGACCGCGGTGGCCGACATCTCCCAGCAGGGCCGTGACGCCACCGGTGTCCGGGTCATGAACCTCGACGACGACGATCAGGTCACGGCCGTGGCCCGCCTGTTCTCGGTGGACGACGAGGACGGCGACGACATCGAGATCGACGGCGACATCGACGACGGCGACATCGACGACGGCGACGGCGACGGCGCCCCCGATCCGTCCGACGACTGATCGGGGCCGGTGACGCTCGTCCCGCCTCGGCTTCTGGTCGGCCGGTCCTGATCCCTTCCCCCGGGCGCGTCTGTTGCGGTACAGGAGCTGGGCATGGTCGAGGTGAGCGAGGAGGCGAGGGCGAGATCGGGGCTCGTCGAGCCGGCCGAGGGATCGTGCTCGGACTCGGTGGTCACGGTGGCGAGCCGATCGGCCCGGGGGTCGGCGTTGCCGTTGGTGGCGGTGACGATGGGCGCCGTGGTCGCGATGGCGATGGTGGCGATCGTCGTGTCCGACCGAGCGGCGGCCGCCGGTCGGGCCCAGGCGGCGGCCGATGCCGTGGCGTTGGCGGTCGTCGTCGAGGGCGATGAGGCGGCCGGCGACCTCGCCCGGCGCAACGGGGGGCGGGTGGTCGAGCTCGAGTGGATCGGCGACACGGTCCGCGTCGTCGTCGAGGTCGATGGTGCTCGGGCCGAAGCCTGGGCTCAGCAGGAGTGGTCGTCGTTCGACCGGCCGAGGATATGGGTGGAGTCACCCAGCATCGGAGCTGCTTGGCCATGATTGGCCGCTTCAGTCAGCGAAAAAGCCCGGGTCCCGTGACCGGCGCGACCCCCCCGCGGGGCCTACACTCGAACTGCGTATGAGTTCTGAGGACGGCTCACGAGCAGGGGTTCCCGATGTGGAGAACACCCTGGTAGCGGCGCTTGGTTTCGAGCCGACCGCAACCGGCACGACGACCGGGGCCGACCTCCTCGTCGACGGGGCCGACGGCCAGTCGCCCTGGGCGAGTTCGAAACTCGACTCCGGCATTCAGGTGCGGCCCGACGTGACCGATGGAGTGGTTGTCCGGACGGACGAGCAGACTCCCTCCGCCAAGGCTGTTGATTCGACGATGACTCCCCCAAGCAAGAAAGGGAAGGGGCCGAAGACCTTCTCGGCGCCAACCCAAGGGGACGGCAGCAGCGACACCTCCGAAGTTCCCGCCGTCGGGTTCACGCCCGACCGTGCGACCGGTGACGATCCGTCGACCGACGACAGCGGCAGCTCCGCCCGGGTCGACGACACCGGCGAGCTGAAGGGGCCCGTCGAGACGATCAGGATCGGCTTCGAGGAGCTGATCGATCCCGACGAGCCGGAGATCATCGCCACGCCGGCCCCTACGGTCGATGGCACCCCGTCGGCGGTACCGAGCACGACCAACGGCCCGTCGACGTCGCCCGGCTCGTCGGCCGAAGACGGCGCCGCCCCTGGTTCCGGCGTCAACGGTGAGCCGTCCTACGACCGGCCCGGCCCCGCGATGTCGGCGGCAGCGGCCCACGTGCTCGGTACGGCGCCGACCGGCGACGATACCGGCGGGCCGCCGACCCAACCGATCGACCTCGACCCGGCGTCGTCGGCGCTCCCGGTCGACGCTGCGCAACCGACGATCAGCAGGCCACCGACCATCGGCGCCGCGCCGAACGGTGCACCGGTCGTCCCCGAGAGCCCGCCGACCGTCTCGGC
This sequence comes from Acidimicrobiales bacterium, assembly GCA_965262175.1. GTDB lineage: Bacteria > Actinomycetota > Acidimicrobiia > Acidimicrobiales > SZUA-35 > CADEDH01. Next base: position 3,065,000 of record CBDHES010000002.1, read on the forward strand.
CGGGCCCGGTGGCTTCGGCGGCCGGATCGAGAGCGGGCCGATTCCGACCGGTCCGCCCGTCGTCGATCATCCCGATGCGGCCGGGATCCCGACCGCGGTCCCGTTCAATCAGCCCGCCACCACCAACGTGGCCCCGGCCGCCGAGATGGCCCCGGTCGTCGACCCGCCGCCTCCGGCCGCTGGCGACGCCATCCCGGCCACGGCCAACGGGGTCGGTATCGCCGCCCGCCAGGGTCAGCCATCGGTCCGGCAGCGAGTCGAGCTCCCGACCAACATCCGTCTCCCGGAGCTGCTCGATCAGGGGTTCCTGAAGCGAACCCGCAAGGTCCGGGCCCGGAAGGTCCGCCGGGTCGTCCGACACATCGACCCGTGGTCGGTGTTGACGTTCTCGGTGCTGTTCTTCCTGTGCCTGTTCGCCGCCCTGCTCCTGGCCAGCGTCCTGGTGTGGAACGCCGCGGTGGCCGCCGGCACGATCGAGAACATCGAGGCCTTCATCCGGGAGATCGGCGACTACCAGACCTACGAGATCGAGGGCGATGTCGTGTTCCAGGCGGCGATGGTGATCGCCGGCATCCTGACCTTGGCCGCATCGGTGACGATCGTCCTGCTCGTCGTGGTGTTCAACCTGATCTCCGATCTGGTCGGCGGGATCCGCATGACCGTGATCGAGGAGGAGACCGTCCGGGTGCGCCGCCGTCGGGCCCCGCCCCGCCAGGATCCAGCCGGCCGGAGCCCCGAAACCCGGTAGCCGCCAGGGCCGACCGCCGGTAGCGTGGGGTACCGCTCGGGGCTATAGCTCAGTTGGTTAGAGCGCACCCCTGATAAGGGTGAGGTCACAAGTTCAACTCTTGTTAGCCCCACGCAGACGAACGCCCCGACGCCATCGCGCCGGGGCGTTGCTCTATGCAGGGATCGGGTCCGGAGGTGGCGCCACCGGCGTCGAATCAGCGCTTCGGGCCGACGGTTACCGGGGTGGACGCCGTAAGGATGTCATAGACGGCGCTCCGCTTGACCGACGCCGCGATGAGGGCGTCGAGGTCGTCACGGGACGCGTCGCCTTGGACGTCGATCTCCAGGTCGATCCCCTGGAAGCCGTTCCGAACCTCGCGGTCGATCCCGAGGATGCCCCGGACGTCCATCTCGCCGACGACGGTGGCGTCGATCGAGGTCAGCTCGATTCCCCGATTGGCGGCGTTGGTGACGATGCCGGCCACGATGCAGCTCGCCAGGCCGTGGAGCACGTACTCATGCGGCGTCGGCCCGTGGCCGTGGCCGAGGGTCGGGTGGTCGCTGGTCGCCGAGAACTCCTCGACGTGGACCTGGTCGGCCCCGGCGCCATACCACTCGTGGATCGTCGACCGGGATGCGGTGCCCTCGACCCAGGTGTTGCGGGCGCTGAACCGGAACTGGGCCAGGTCGGGGTTGTCGGTCAGCTTGGCGACGGTGCCCCGCAGCTTCGGCAGGGGCACCCCGTTGAACTCGTCGGTGGTGGGATCGGTCACGGTCATGGCTCGGATTCCTCTCGAATCGGTTCGTGTTCGTGACCCCCACCATCACCCGCCACGACCGACCAGGCTTGGAGACGACGTGGAGGTTTCCTGGAGGACCCCACCGACCCTGCATACTGCAACGATGCGACCAGCGGACCCGCCCGGGACCCCTCCGACGGGGACCGGACCCCGATCACGATGACCCCGACCCAGCTTCGCTACTTCGTGGAGACGGTCGCCGCCGGCAGCATCCGCCAGGCCGCCGAACGGCTCTACCTCTCGCCGACGGCCTTGAGCAAGGCGCTCCGGGTTCTCGAGCGCGACGTCGGCACCGAGCTGCTGGTTCGAGGATCGGCCGGTAGCGAGCTGACCCCCGCCGGCGACGTCTTCCTTCCCGAGGCGAAGGCGATCCTGGCCGCCATCGACCGGGCCCGGGACCAGGTGTCGGCCCTGAGCGACGAAGAGGAACCGCTTCGGATCGGCACCTTCGACGAGGGGGCGGCCGAGCTCACCATGTCGATCATCGAGCGGTACGGTGCCGGTAGCCCGACGAGACGGCGGCCCACGTTCAACGCCCTCGGCTACGACCAGCTCCGATCGTCCCTGCTCGAATCGAGCGTCGACGCCCTGATCGCCGCCCAGGCGACCGACGTCTTCGAACCCACCGACGCCATCCGCCTGGCACCGTTGTTCGCCGAGCCCCGACTGGCGGTCCTCCCCACCACCCACCCGTTGGCCGCCGCCGACCGGCTCACCACCGCCGACCTGCTCGACGAGACCTTCGTGAACGTGTCGGGGTTCCCCGAACCGCTCCGCCGCCACTTCTTCCTGGTCGCCGAACGAGGCGGCCACGAGCCGCGGTACGGGCCGCCGATCCCGGTCGTGTCCAGCTTCTCCGACGTCCTCCGGGCCATCGCCATCGGCTCCGGGATCGCCACGGTCAGCGCATCGTCGGCCCGGTACTACGTCCACCCCGACGTGGTCTACGTGCCGGTCGCCGACGCCGCCCCGACCGTGGTGTGGATGGTGGGCCGGATCGACGACGGCCGTCCCGGGGTCGACGAGCTCCTGTCGGCGGCGGCCACGGTGGCGGCGACCGGGCTCGACGTCGTGCCGACGGCCGAACCGGTCGCCGAGGCCACCGTCGACCTCGCCGGCGAGACCTTCGCCGTCGTCACCGCGACCGATGGTTGACGGCGCGTCGACCAGGAGCATCTAGGCCCGGCGACCCCTTCGACGAATGATGGCGGTGTCGGGCCGATCGGCCCGGCCCTCGCCCGCACCATCGTCAGAAGGGGCACCGACCGGCCATGCCGACGCTCGCCATCATCTACCACACCGGCCTCGGTCACACCGGAGCCGTCGCCGAGGCGCTGGGGGCGGGAGCCGCCACGGTCGAGGACCTGACCGTCGCCCGGTTCCCCATCGCCGCCACCCAGATCGACCCCGCCGACGGGTGGAACGACACCGCGGTCCTCGACGAGCTGACGAGGGCCGACGGCATCGTCTTCGGCGCCCCCACCTACATGGGCAGCGTCTCGTGGCAGTTCCAGGCGTTCGCCGCCGCCACCGGCCAGTTCTGGATGACCAACGGGTGGAAGGACAAGATCGCCGGTGGCTTCACTGCGTCGAGCCTCCCGTCGGGGGACAAGAGCTCGACCATCGACTATCTCGCCACCCTGGCCGCCCAACTCCGCATGGTCTGGGTCGGCCCCGCCGCCCCGTCGTCGAACCTCACCGGCGATGACCGCCAGATCGACCGGTTCGGCTACTTCAAGGGCGTCGGAGCGCTGGGCGGCCGTCCCGGATCGGATCTCCCGACCGACGGCGACCTGCTGACCGCCGAGCTGTACGGCGCCCGCCTGGCCGAGGCCACGAGGCGGTGGGTGCTCGGACCCTCGACCTGATCCGGCCCGCATCCCGTTCACGCCGCCCGGCCCGCCCGCTCCCCGGCCCGGCCCGCCAGCGCATCCCGCCCGCACCGCCGATCCGTCCGCCCGCACGTCGTTCACCACCCACACCGAAAGCAGCACCACCATGTCCTCCCTCACCGACCTGTACCACCGGCTCCATCGACGACCCGGCCTCGTGCTGGCCGTCGTCGGGGCCATCACCTCCGCCCTCGTCGTCCCGTTCCTGACGATGGCCCCCGAGACCTCGGCCTCGACCGAGCCGACCGGCGACGTGTTCACCGCCCGGGACCGGATCGACGACACGTTCGTGTCATCGGTCTTCCCGGTGTTCATGATCGTCGAGGCCGACGGCGGCAACCTCCTCGAGGCCGGGTCGCTGGCCGCGTTGCTCGACGCCGAGGAGACGTTGCGGGACGACCCCGAGCTCGGCCCGAACCTGTTCTCCTACTTCGAGGCCGAGACCGGGACCGACGTCACCGGCGTCCTCACCATCGCCGACCTCGTCGACGAGCGACTCAGGGCCGAGGGGATCGACGGCGTCGGGGCCGCGACCGACGACCAGGTCCGTCGGGTGGGGTCGGACATCATCGACGAACTCGGCGAGCGGTCGGAGATCCTCGGGATCTCGGCCCAGTCGACCCGCAGCGCCGACGGGTGGACCGTCCCCGCCGTGACCACGCTCGTGCTGTCGGACAACGACGCGCTCGGCTTCGGCAACGTGGCGGTCGCCATCGGCGGGGGGACCGAGACCGAGGAGTACAGCCGGGAGATCCAGGAGGTGTTCCGGGTCGACGGGCTCCGGGCCAACGGCGTCGCCATCGACGTGAACCTCACGTCCCAGGAACAGGGCCAGCTGGCCGGACCGTTCATCGGGTTCACCATCCTCGCCGTGCTCGTCCTCGTCGGCCTCACCTTCCGGAGCTACTGGGTGCTGGCCACCGTCGGGGTCGCCTTCATCGCCCTCATCGTGTGGCTCAAGGGGATCTCCAACCTGATCGGGTTGGAGGACGACCTCGTCCTCTCCCTGATCGTGCCGGTGGCGATGATCAGCTTCGGGGTCGACTTCGCCTTCCACGCCATCGGCCGGTACCGGGAGGAGCGGGCCGAGGGGCACCAGGCGGGCCCGGCGTTCATCACCGGGATGGCTGCGGTGTCGGGCGCGCTCGTTCTGGCGTTGACCTCCGACGCCACCGCCTTCCTGTCGAACCTGACCTCGGGCATCGAGTCGATCAACCAGTTCGGCATCGGCGCCGCCATCGCCCTGGCCTCGGCCTACGTCCTGCTCGGCGTGGTCGCCCCGCTGGTCGTCGCCCAGCTCGAGGCGGCCGTCCCCCAGCCGGGCCCCGGACTCTGGTCGACCATCGCCCGGGTCGCGGCCGGGATCGGCGCCGCCGGGATGACGATGGCCTCGGTCCTGTTCCTCGTCTTCATCTTCCCCCCGGTCGGCGTCGTCCTCAGCGTCATCACCGTGCTGGCCGTCCTCGTCGTGCCCTACCTGGTCCGGCGACGCGGTACCGGGGAGCGGATCGGTGAGGTCCCGGTCGCCGCGGCCGAGGGTCGCCTGGCCCGGCCGGTCGGCTCGGTCGTGGCCGGCCTGTCACGGCAGCCCCTGCTGGTGGTGGCGGCGGCCGGTGCGGTCACCGCCGCCGCCGCCACCCTGGCGGTCCAGGTTCCGGCCGAGTTCGACGTCGAGGACTTCTTTGCGGCCGACACCGACTTCGTCGAAGGCCTCGACCAGCTCGACGTCCACGTCGGCGACCGGGGTGGCGAGCCGGCCCAGTTGCTCGTCGAGGGCGACCTCGCCGACCCGGCGAACCTGGCCGCCCTCCAGGGCCGCATCGACGAGATCCGGGCGCTCGACACCGAGTTCCTGGCCCGGGACGACACCGGCTCGGTCGGCATCGAGGGCGGCGTGTTCTCGGTGTTCGACGCCGCCTGGACCTCGGATCTGATGGGCGATGTCGTCGCCGGGCGGACCGGGGTGGTCCTCACCGACGACGACGGTGACGCCATCCCCGACACCGCCGAACAGGTGGCGGCGCTGGTCACCGTCGCCGCCGAGTCGGGCGTCCCCTTCGACGAGACCCGACTCCTCCTCACCCCCGACGACGTCAACACCCGGGTCGTGCTCGACGGTACCGACGGGTCGACCGTGTTCGAGATGGGGGTGGTGAACAGCCGATCCCAGGAATCGGTCACCGCCACCCGGGACCTCCTCGATCCGATCGCCGCCGCCATCGCCGCCGACCTCGGCAGCGACAGCTTCGTGCAGGTCACCGGCAGCGCCTTCGTCCGGGAAGCCTCGCTCGAGGCGACCAACCGGGCCCTCCAGGTCTCGCTCCTGGTGGCGGTGGTGCTGTGCTTCGCGGTGGCATCGGTCTTCCTCCGGTCGGTCCGCTACGGCGTGGCGGCCATCATCCCCATCCTGATGGTGGTGGCCTGGCTGTACGCCTTCATGGAACTGGCCGGCTTCGCCATCAACCTCGTCACCGCCACCATTGCGGCGGTCTCGATCGGGATCGGGATCGACTTCGCCATCCACTTCATCGCCCGGTACCGGGAGGAGTTGGGCCGCCACGGCGCCCGATCGACGGCGGTCCGGGTGACGGGGGAGGGGACGGGCCTCGCCCTCGTCGCCTCGGCGGTCAGCTCGGCGGTCGGGTTCGGCATCCTCGCCTTCGCCCCGATGCCGTTGTTCGCCGCCTACGGGTTGCTGACGGCGCTCATGATCCTGATGGCGCTGATCGCCACGTTGGCGGTCCTGCCCAGCATCCTCGTCCTCATCACCCGCGACGTGGCGCCGCCCGCCGCCGACGCCGGCCCCGGCGAACGTGTCGCCCCGGCCGCCGACCTGCACGGCGTCGGTGCCGACGCCGACGCCGATGCCGCGGCGGAGGCCGGGGTCGGCGAGGACGCCCCGGCCCTCGTCACCCGCCGGTCGGGGCCCGACGTGTCGATCCAACCGTCGTGATTCGATCGGCCCCGGGGTTCCGGCCTCGGGGCCGATCAGAGGATCAGCCGTTCAGCCAGCCGTTCAGCCGTTCAGCCGATCGACTGGTCAGCCGATCGTGCCCGTCGAGCGGAGCGCCTCGATCTCGTCCCAGTCCTTGCCGAGGTCGAGGAGCACCAGCTCGGTGTGTTGGCCCAGCTCGGGCGTCGGTTCCCTGACGACCCACGTGGTGGCGCCGAAGTCGACCGGCGAGGCGACCATGTCGGCCGACGTGCCGTCGGGAAGCGGCGTCTCGACATAGCAGCCGGCGGCCGCCGCCTGGGGATCGGTCCGGAGGTCGAGGGTCGACTGGACCCGGGCCCACCACACGTCGTGGGCGTCGAAGATCGGTGCCCACTCGTCCCGGGTCCGGGTCGCCAAGACCTCGTCCATCAGGGCCACCAACTCGGCGCAGTGGTCCCGTCGGGTTTCGATCGAGACGAAACGGGGATCGTCCAACCATGCCGGCTGGTCGAGGGCGGCGACCACGTTCGGCCAGTGCCGGTCGGCCTCCATGCCGAGGAGCCACACCCACCGCCCGTCCCCGCACCGGTAGCCGTTGATCAGCGGATTGGGCGGGGCGGCCCGTGTCACCGGTTCGGTCTCGGTCCCCATCCGGGCGGTCACGTTGTGGTCCCACCCGTGCATGTAGGCCCCGAGCCGGAGCAGCGACGTCGACACGAGCTGCCCGACCCCGGTTCGCTCCCGGTGGAACAGCGCCGCGGAGATCCCGGCCGCCGCGGCCAGGCCCGTCATGTGGTCGCCCATCCCTCCTCGGGGGTAGGGGATGTCGTTGCCGTCGGGAGTGATGGCGGCGGCGACCCCGCCCCGGCTGTAGAACGCGCCGACGTCGTAGGCCGCCCGATCCCGCTCCGGTCCGTCCAACCCGTACCCGGTGACGTGGGCATACACCAGGCGGGGGTGCTCGGCCAGGAGGGTGGCGTGGTCGAGGCCGGCCCGCTCCAGACCGCCGGCCCGGTAGTTGGTGAGGAACACGTCGGCCTCGGCCACCAGCTCCCGGACCAACTCGACCCCGGCCGGTTGGGCGATGTCGACCGCGATGCTGCGCTTGCCCCGGTTGTCGAGCTCGAACGGGGGGTTGACGCTGCCCTCGAACAGCCAGGCCAGACCGCGGAACGGGTCGCCGGCCAACGGCTCGACCTTGACGACATCGGCCCCCCAATCGGCCAGGATCCCCCCGCACGACGGACCGGCGATCCACAGCCCGACCTCGACGACCTTCACCCCGTCCATCGGTCCCAACGTCGACCCCTTCTCCCGCCCGCTTCCGTCGGTGCCGGGTGGTCCGGCCAACGGTACGTGGCCCCACCGCGACCTGTCACGTCCACCCCGCCGGGCCCGGAGCCGGCGAGCGCCGAGGAGGGAACGGCTAGCGTCGGGGCCATGACCGTCCTCACCGACCGTGACGGCCCGGTGGCCGTCATCACCATCGACCGACCGGAGGTCCGCAACGCGGTCGACGGTCCGACGGCCGAAGCCCTCGACACCGCGATGGTCGAGGCCGACGCCGACGACGACGTGGCGGTGGTCGTGTTGACCGGCGCCGGCGGCACGTTCTGCGCCGGGGCCGACCTCAAGGCGGTCTCACAGGCCCGGGGGAACCCGGTCACCGAGCGGGACCCGGATGACATCGTCGACTCGCTCGGACCGATGGGCCCGACCCGACGAGTCCTCTCCAAGCCGGTGCTGGCCGCCGTCGAGGGTCACGCCGTGGCCGGCGGTCTCGAGCTGGCCCTCTGGTGCGACCTCCGGATCGCCGCCACCGATGCGGTGTTCGGCGTCTACTGCCGCCGGTGGGGCGTCCCCCTGATCGACGGTGGGACCGTTCGCCTCCCTCGCCTGATCGGTCACAGCCACGCCATGGACCTGATCCTCACCGGCCGCCCGGTCGGCGGCGACGAGGCGCTCCGCATGGGACTCGCCAACCGGCTGTGCGAGCCGGGGACGGCGGTCGCCACCGCCATCGAGTTCGGTCATGGTCTGGCCATGTTCCCCCAGCGCTGCCTGCGCAGCGACCGGCGATCGGCGATGGAGCAATGGGGGCTCGAGTTGGGCCCGGCCCTGGCCAACGAGGTCGTCCGGGGGATGGCGACGATCCGCAGTGGAGAGACTCGGGACGGCGCCGCCCGGTTCGCCGACGGCGCCGGCCGAGGTGGTTCCTTCGAGGCGTTCCGGCCCGAGGCGACCTAGGCTCCGCCGTCCGGCGCCAGGTCCACCGCCCGACGGAGACCTCCATGAACCCTCCAGGCGGCCTCCAAGAGCCAGCGGCCCGTTCGCTTCATCGTGGGATCCATGGCGACCCCATCGAACCACGACTTCCTCGACCTCTTCGCCGCCGCGACCGTCATGACGGTCTGGGCCCATCCCGACGACGAGAGCTTCCTCGCCGGCGGCCTCATCTCGGCGGCCAACGACCGCGATGCCCGGGTGATCAACGTGAGCGCCACGCTCGGCGAGCTGGGAACCGACGATCCCGGTGCGTGGCCGCCGTCCCGGCTCGGGCCAAGGCGCCACGGTGAGCTCCAGCGGGCGCTGGACGAGCTGGGCGGGGCCGAACTGGAGACCCTTGGCCTCCGAGACGGGTCGTGCGTCGAGCTCGACGACCGCATGGGGGCCCGTCTGGTCGCCACGGTGCTCGACCGTCACCGGCCGGACGTGATCGTCACGTTCGGCCCCGACGGCGTCACCGGCCACCCCGATCACCAGGCCATCGGCCGCTGGACCGACCTCGCCGCCGCCACCGCCGACCGTACCGTCCCGGTCCTCCACGCCGTCACCGCATCGGTCTGGCCGACGGACCTGCTCGCCCCGATGGCCGAGGCGGGCGCCTTCTTCCCCGGCTACCCCGACCGGGCGACCGACCCCGGCGACCGTCGCCTCACCCTCGCCGGCCCGGTCCTCGACCGGAAGCTGGCCGCCCTCGACCGCCATGAGAGCCAGCTTGGGCCGCTTCGGGACGGTCTCGGACCCGATGGGTTCCGTCGGCTCTTCGCTACCGAGGCCTACCGGCCGGCCAACGCCGCCGCCCACCGTGCCCTCGCCGGTCGACGGTACGTGGCGCCCTTGGCGGCCTGAGAGGCCTTGGGGCCCGGTCCGATCGGACGGGCTCCGGGGTCTTCGCCGGTGCGGGGGCCAGCTCCGAGCTGGTCGAACGGGCTCCGCGCCGGGCGCCCGGGCCGTCTCAGTCGGGGTCGCGTTCGGGGATCGCCGAGGGGTCGGGCTCGGCGACACCGGCGGCGAAGGCGGCGATGACCGCCTGGACCCGGTCCCGGACCGCGAGCTTGAGCAGCACCCGGCTCACGTGGGTCTTGATCGTCGCCTCGCTGAGGTAGAGGCGGGTCGCAATCTCGGCGTTGGAGTACCCGGCGGCCATGGCCTGGAGCACGTCCAGCTCCCGGTCGGTCAGCTGATCGATACCGGGGACGACGTGGACCGGCTTCCTCGAGCGGGCCTGGTCGACCACCGTCCGGACGACCGCCGGCGCCAGGACGATCTCCCCCTCGGCCACCGACCGGACCGCGGTCACCAACGCCTCGGCCGGGGCGTCCTTCAGCAGGAAGCCCGATGCCCCGGCCACGATGGCCGCCGACACGTACTCGTCGAGGCCGAACGTCGTGAGGATCACGATCCTGGGCGGATCGTCCTCGGCCAAGATCCGCTCGGTGGCGCTGAGGCCGTCGAGCTCGGGCATCCGGATGTCCATGAGCACCACGTCGACCGGCCGGGTCCGGCACACCTCGACGATCTCGTTGCCGTCGGCCACCGAGGCGACCACGGTCATGTCGTCCTCGTTGTCGACGATCAGCTCCAACCCCGTCCGCAGCATCTCCAGGTCGTCGGCGATCGCAACCCGGATCACGACGCTCGCCCCGTCGGCAGCCGGGCTCGGACCGCGAACCCGCCGCCGGGTTCGGGACCGGCGGCGAACGTGCCCCCCAACACCTCGGCCCGCTCGGCCATGCCGGCCAACCCGAACCCCGGGACCTCGCTCGTCGCCCCGTCGACCGGTTCACCACCGGACCGACCACCCGCCTCGTTCGCCCCGTCGTCGATCACCACGATCTCCAGCCAGTCCGGCCCGCAGGTCAGGGCCACCCGTACGTGGACCCCCGGACCAGCGTGCTTGACGGCGTTGGTCAGCGACTCCTGCACGATCCGGTGGGCACCGCCGACCACGACGGCGGGCGGCACGTGATCGTCGCACCCGGTCGTGGCCAACGCAACCGTCACCCCGGCGTCGGCCACATCGTCGACGAGGCGCCGGATCGAGTCGAGGTCGGGGGGCGGCCCGAGGTCGGCGCCGGTCGAGGTCCGCAGGCCGGCCAGGACCCGTCGGGTCTCGTCCAGCGCCGAGCGGGCTGCGGTGGCGATCGCCCCCACCGCGTCCCGGGCGGCGTCGGGCCGGCGGGACGCCACCCGGTCGGCCGCCTCGGCCCGGACGGCGATCGTGGCCAGCGTGTGGCCGATGATGTCGTGCAACTCCCGGGCGATCCGGGACCGCTCGGTCGCCACCGCCTCGGACCGCTCGTGCTGTCCCCGGAGTCGGGTCGTCGTCACGGTCGCCGCCAGCTCGGCCGCCGTTCGCCGTTGCCGGTCGGCCTGGGCGCCGAGCAGGATCGCCGTTCCACAGGTCAGGGCGATCAACGGCAGCTGATAGACCGTCA
>CBDHES010000003.1:0-5923 GCA_965262175.1 Acidimicrobiales bacterium
TGCCCGCTGGGACCAGGAGCGCGGCGAAGGTGATGGTGTACCCGTTCAGCACCCAGGAAAGGGTCGACGGCGTCGACGATCCGAAGCTGGCCGTGATGTCGGGGAACGCGACGAACAGGATGGTCGTGTCCAGATACGTCGCCAGGGCGGCGAGTCCGGCCACGAGCAGCGTGGCTCCGGCCCGGGCCTCGCCGGGACGGGCCTCGCGCAGCGATGTCGCGTCGTCCCTGCGTTGCTGTTGCACGGCGGGACGCTACCAGTGGGGCCGATGACCGGCCAGCCCGTCGGGCCGCCGGTCGCTCAGCCGGACGGCGGCGAGGGCGAGGAGCGCTCGGTCCAGTACAGGTTCATGGTGTGGCCAGACTGGTTGACGAACCGCCGCTGCTGTTCGTGGATGCTTCCCGCCACGGCGATCGAGGCCACGTTCCCGGGGTCGACGATCGAGCAGACCAGATCCGCGCCGATCTCGTCGAAGGCGTAGGCGAGACAGGCCCGGGCCGCTTCGGTGGCGAAGCCGTAGCCGCGGCGCAGTTCCTGAAGGTGGTAGCCGAGCTCGAGGAGCTGCTCTCCTTCGACCGGCTGGTACGTCAGCCCGCAGTCGCCGAGGAACGTCCCCGAGGCCCGTTCCTCGATCGCCCACAGGCCGAAGCCGTGGGTGGCGTAGTTCTCGAGGTTCCAGGCGATCCACCGCCGAGCCTGGTCGGGTTCGCTATGGGTCGGATACCACTGGCGCGCTTCGGGATCGTCGAACATCGCCGCCACGGCCTCGACGTCGTCGGGCCGGTACTCCCTGAACCGAAGTCGCTCGGTAGGCGGTGGGCATGCCGGGTCCACGGCTCCAACATAGGGCCCGAACGGTCCGCTGAGGTCGGCAGCGGCCCTCAGTCGGTGGCGACGGCCGAAGCGGTGACGGATGGATCGTGGAACCCGAGTGCCCGGTACATGTCGAACCCGGCGATCCGCCGGACCTCGGGTGACAGCGCCGCCACGCGCTCGGGCGGCACGTCGAGGTACTGGTTCTCCTCCTGGCGGAGCCACCCCAGGGAGTAGGTGAGGATGATCCCGTACCGCCAGTCTTCGGCGGTCGACGGGCCCGCACCATGCAGGGTGCTGCCCAGCCAGAACAGCACCGATCCGGCCTCCATCTCGGCCTGGACGATCTCGTCGTCGGTCGCCACCCGGTCGGCCGGCCATCGGTGACTTCCCGGCACCAACAGCGTCGCGCCGTTGTCGGCCCTGAAGTCGGAGATGGCCCACATCGAGGCGACGATCAGGTTCGGTCGGGGCTTGGGGAAGAACGTGAACGAGTCGTCCTCCCGGTGGAGGACCTGGCTCCGAGCGCCCGGCCCGACCTCGAGGGCCGCGGTGACGTGGAGCTGGTACCCGAACTCGCCGTTTGGCAGGAGGAACGCGTCGCACACGCCGGTCGAGACGCGATGGGCCACGAGCCGGTCGGTGACGGTCGGCGAGCGGGTGATCAGCGCCGTCACCCGCCTGGTCCGACCGGGGTAGAACTCGTCGGGATCGTCGTCGTCGATGACCCTTGTGGTGGCCATCGCCGGTGCCAGCTCCCGACGGATCGCCTCCCGGCCCTCCCGGTCGAGCACACCGGTCACCACCACACAACCCGCCTCGTCCAGGGCGTCGACCACCCCGTCGATGGACGTACCGGCGGAGAACCTCGGGATCGGTGCCATGACGCTCATCGTAGGAGGCCGACCCGGCCCGGTCAGGTCGACGCGGTCACGGGTGACCAAGGGCCCTGGCGCAGGGTCGGCGTTGGCAGAACGATGCGTTCATGGCCACATCCACCGAACCAGGCCGGGAGCGACCCGTCGGGGCGCCTCCGGCCGATCTCCTACACCCGACGCACCAGTCCGGCCCGTCCGGCGACCCGCCACCCTTGGGTCGCCTCTACCGCAGCCAGCACGACCGCACCGTCGGCGGGGTCTGCGGCGGCCTCGGTGAGTACTTCGTCATCGATCCGGTCTGGTTCCGCATCGGGTTCATCCTCCTCGCCTTCGGCGGCGGGTCGAGCCTCCTGCTCTACCTGCTGCTGTGGGTGGTGGTGCCCGAGCGGCCGGCCGGCACCGAACCGGCTCCACGGCCGCCCCGATCGACACCACCCGGTGGCGTGGTCGTCGGCCTCGTCCTCGTCGCGGTCGGCTTCGCCATCCTGGCTGGCAGCGTTCTGCCGGCGATCGGACGGTTCTTCTGGCCGCTCCTGTTCCTCGGTGCGGGAGCGGTGCTCATCGCCGGAGGTCGACGTCGTGACCGCTGAGACCACGCTCGACCTGCGGGACGGGCCGCCCGGCCCGACACCCGACCATGACCACCACCGCCCCCCTCGCCGATTCGACGAGGGCGCCATCGTCGGCGCCGTGCTCGTCGTCGTCGGCATCCTGTGGGGCGCCGAGCGAGCCGGGTGGCTCGACCTATCGGCCACGGCCGTGTTGGCCCTCGCCACCTGCGCCGTCGGCGTCGCCGCCGTCGTCCGTTCGTTCGATGGCGAATACCCGGGGCTGATCACCGTCGGCATCGTGCTCGCCGTCATCGCCGCCCTCACCGCTGCGGCCCCCTTCGAGGGCTTCCAAGGTGGGATCGGCGACCGGACGATCGCCCCCGAGACCGCGGCCGACCTGGGGACCGACTACGAGCTGGGCGCCGGGCGGATGGTCGTCGACCTCCGCGACCTCGACGACCTGGCGTCGGCACAGGAGCTCGAGCTCAACGTCGGGTTCGGGGAGCTGATCGTCCACGTGCCGCCCGGGATGGCGGTAGCGGTCGAGGCGGAGGCCGGCGCCGGTGATGTCGTGCTCTTCGGCCGGACCAGCGATGGGGTCTTCGTCCACGACGAGTCCCGTACGCCGGGCTTCGACCAGGCGACGGGCCGGCTCCACATCGAAGCCAACGTCCTGTTCGGGACCGTGGAGGTGACGGACCGATGATCGGACGAGCCCACGCCGGCACCCTCCTCGCCGGCATCCTGCTCACCATCGTGGGGATGGTCCTCCTCGCCGAGGGATTCGGCTGGTGGGACCTCGGGCGGGCCGAGCTCCGCTACTTCATGCCGGTCCTGCTGATCCTCATCGGCAGCGCGGCGATTGCCCGCGGTCTCGGTGACCATCGCTCGACCACACCCGGCTGAGCGACTCGCTGGCCGGTCGACCGACCGGTGACTCACGACACGGCGAACGCCGGAAAGGGCGGAGGGCCTCCATCGCGCTGCTCGACCGCCAGCCTCGACAGCTCGGTGATCGGCATCGCCGGGGCGTACAGGTAGCCCTGGCCGAGGGTGATGCCGATTCCCTGGAGCAGACGGGCCTGCTCCGGGGTCTCGATGCCCTCGGCCACGACCGAACGATCCTGCTGCCGGGCCATCTCCACCACCCCGGCGATCAGCGCCCGAGCCTGGGGCGATTCGACCACCGGCGCCACGAACGACCGATCGATCTTGTAGCCGTCGACGTCGAGTTCCAGCGCCCACGAAAGAGACGAGAACCCGACGCCGAAGTCGTCGAGCAACACCCGGGCTCCCTCGGCGTGGGCGCGACGTATCAGCTCGTTGGCCCGGCGAGGGGACGCGAACGTCGATTCCTCGGTGATCTCCAGGGTCAGGCCACCGAGCGTGCCGGTCCCCTCGAAGCGGTCCAGGAGCCGTTCGAGATGGCGGGGGTCGACGTTGACCGCGATACGGAGATCGTCCGGTGGGCCGAGCCCGTGGCGGAACTGCCAGTCGGTGATGGTGGTGAAGACCCGGTCGGTGATCGCCTCGACCAGCCCCAGCTCGGCGGCGAGGCCGATGAACACCCCGGCCGAGCGCACGCCGCCCGGGTGCTCCCACCGGATCAGGGCCTCGGCGGCCACCATCCGGCCGGTCGTCATGTCGACCACCGGCTGGAGGTAGGGGACGAGTTGATCGGCGGCGAAGGCCGTCTCGAGGTCCCGTTCGAGGGCCATCCGGTCTTGCAGCTGGCCGTGGAGGACCTCGTCGAACACCTCGGGCCGTCCCTCGCCTGCCTTCTTGCTGCGGTAGAGGGCAGCGTCGGCGAAGCGGAGCAGCTCACCGGCCGACGACGACGTCGTGTTGTCGGCGACGCCGATGCTGGCACCGATCTCGACCGGCCGACCGTCGAGCACGACCGGCGAGTCGAACGCCGTCTGGAGACGGCCCCCGAAGTCTGGTAGCCGCCCTGCGGGGAGTCGAGGGCTGAGCACCACCAGCTCGTCGCCGCCCGGCCGGGCCAGGATCTCTCCCGTCTCGAGCCGGGCCCTGAGCCGCCGGGTCACCGCCACGAGGAGGAGGTCACCGGCCCGATGACCGAGCGAGTCGTTGACCGCCTTGAACCCGTCGAGGTCGAGGTAGGCCACGGCGACCACGGTCCCGGTCCTGCCATCGGGGTTGGGGTCGGCATCGGCCAGGGCACGACCGAGACAGTCGATCATCTCCAGCCGGTTGGCCACGCCGGTGAGTGGATCGGTCCGGGCCTGCTCGCCCAGGCGACGGTTGGCGGTGGCCAGCGCCTCGCGTTCCAGTTCGAGGCCGGCGGCGAGCGCTCCGTTCCGCACCCCGAACGCAGCGGCCGACAAGCTGGTCAGGTGATCGATCTCCGAGAGGCCAGCGGCGAACAACCCGGCGTAGCCGATGAGGACCGCACCCCATCGGGCCGAGCCGTCGGCCAGGGTCAGGAAGGCGAAGAGTGACAGCGCCACGTGGGGGACGTGGAAGGCGTAGAAGAACCGGCGGACCTGGGACGAGAACAACATGTTGGCCGCCTGGACCCCCATGTTGAGGGCCACGACGAACATCTGCCACTCGACGGTAGCGGGCATGGCCAGGAGGGGGAGGGCGCCGAACGCCAGGCCACCCCACACCTGGAGGGCCAGGGCCGCCCGGGTCCAGGCGACCGTGGTCTCCCGCCGGAGGATGACCAACCACAGCGTCCCGCTGAAGCTGGCCGCCGCCGCCCAAGCGAGGATCCCCGACGCCGGGGCATGGGGCCACAGAACCAACCCGAAGATCAGCACCGTCGGGAACGTCGAGATCGACGAGTACTCAATCGTCCGCCGGAACCGTCCCAGCAACTCGGCTCGGACCTCCGGGTGGCGGCGTTCCTCGGGCGTGATGCCGTCGGCCAAGCCGTCGAGCAAGCTCCCCAGCGGGAGCCGACGGCGCCAGCCGTCGGCCTTGCCCCCCGTCGCTCGGTCGCGGCCCACCACCCCCGGTCCATCGGCCACGCCCAACGGTGCCCTTAGTTCGGGTCACCGGCTTGCCGGTCTCGGGGGTGAGGGTCAGGCCACGGGCGGATCAGCGGTGTAGCGTCCGCTCTCCAGGTCGTCCTTGTCCTCGGCGAGGGCGGCTTTCAGCTGCTTGGTGACCTGGGACCGGAGCATCGGCACCAGCAATCGCATCGGTCCCGACACCGGTGCTCGGAGCTCGGCGGTGACGGTCGAGCGATCGTCGCCGGCCGGTACGACGGTGAAGGGACAGCGAACCGCCGGTGAACTGGCCCTTGACGATCCTGTTGACGAGCGGGCCGTCGTCGACGCGGTCCAGCTCCATCTCCTGGGAGAGGCTGATCGGACCGACCTTGGACGTCTGGCGGTAGTGGCACCGGGCGCCGTCGTCGGTGATCACCTCGAAGACGACGCCCCGGTGGACGTGGGTCGCCGCATGGTGGGCGACATCGCCGAACTGACGACGGACGGTGGCGTGGTCGACATCGATCTCGACGGTGCTTGTCACGTGGAGGTCAGGCATGGCCGAACCCTAGGCGATCGTCGATACCCGGGCCCGGTGGCCGGTCGGCCACCAGGAGGTGGGGCGGGAGCAACGACACCAGGTAGGTCACCTCGTCGAGGCGATGGTCGAGCGATCGGTCGTCGAGCCGGCCCTGCTCGATCGTCGCCAGCCACTCGTTCT
>CBDHES010000004.1:0-41252 GCA_965262175.1 Acidimicrobiales bacterium
CTCGATCCGGTGACCGCCTGATCGTCACCGGTTCACGTCACGGTTGCACCGTCGCCGGCTCGCCATCGTCGTCGGCCGACGGCGCGCCCGGTCCAGGTCCGGGTCCCGGTCGCCACCGTCGGTCGAGGATCCCGTAGGCGATCGTGGTGCCGAGGATGTGTCGGGCGGCCAGCAGCGATCCCCGCACGGTCCCGCCGACCTTCGATCGTCCCCCCGCCCGCCGATGCCAGCTGACGGGGACCTCGACGATCACCGAGCCGGCCCGGGCCGCCTTCACCGTCATCTCGGTCGGCCAGCCGAACGTCATCTCCTGCATCGAGAGGCGGTCCAGTAGGTCGGTCCGGATCGCCCGGAACGGCCCCAGGTCGGTGACCGACACGCCGTAGAGGCGGCGCATGAGCCAGGCCGACCCGGCGTTCCCCACCCGCTGGTGGACCGGCATCGCCCCGGCGTCGATGCGCCCCAGCACCCGGGACCCGAGCACGAGGTCGGCCCGGCCCGCCAGGATCGGCTCGACCACGGCCGTCAGCTCTTCGGGCGGGGAGGACAGGTCGGCGTCGAGGAAGACGATCACGTCGGCGCCCCGGCGGGCTGCTTCCGCCGCTCCTGCGGCGCAGGCGAAGCCGTAGCCCCGCCGGGGTTCATCGACCACCACCGCCCCGGCCTCGGCGGCCCGGGCCGCGGTTCGATCGGTCGAGGCGTTGACCGCCACGACGACGTCGTCGAGGACCCCCTGGGCCCGGCACCGCTCGACCGCATCGGCGATCGTCGCCTCCTCGTCGAGGGCCGGGATCACGGCGATGACCGAGGGCAAAAGGAGCCGGTCGAGCACCGCTCGGGTTCGGGGTGCCGGCCGCCCGGTCTGGTCGGTGTCGGTCGCCAGGTCCCGTCGGAGTCGGAGCAGGTCCTCGGGCTCATCGACGTCGTACCACTCGTCGAGGAGCGCCACCGTCAGGCCGGCCTCCTCGGCCACCGCGACCGTATCGGCCAGCACCGTCGGGGTCGACATGGTCACACCCGTGACCAGGCGGCCGGGCCGATCGGTCACCCCGATGAGGTAGTACCCTCCGTCGGCCGCCGGGCCGAGGACCACGTCGGCCTTCCCGGTGGCCAGTGCGGCGAACGCCTCGGTGATCCGGGCGGGGGGGAGGTGGGGACTGTCGGAGTTGATCGCCACGACACGGTCGCCGCCGCCGTCGAGGCCGGCGCCGATCACGTGGTCGAGACGCTGGCCGAGGTCGTCGCCGACCTGGGGGAGCAGACGGGCGTCGGGGGCGACACCGGCGAAGTAGTCGGCGGCGTCCGGTGGGTGGTAGGCGATGGCCACGTCGGTGTCGGGCACTCGGGTCGCCAGGTCGAGCGTGTCGAGGAGGAAGGCCTCGTAGAGCTCGGCGGCACCCTCCGGCCCGACGAGCGGTGCCAGTCTCGTCTTGGTCGCCCCCGCCTCCGGTCGCTTCGCCATGACCACGACCAGCTGGCGGTCGGGGCCGGTCATCGCCGACTCCCGGCGGTGGCCGGGTCGACGGGCCGGGTCGGCGGCGGCGTCGATGGCCGATCCGATCGGCGGGCCCCGACCGTGATCGCTTGGATGGCCGAGGTGACGGCCACCGCCACGAGTCCGGCCCCGAACAGGAACGAGAACACGGCGATTCCCCAGACGCCGAGCTGGGCGGCCAGCGCTGCGGTGGCCAGGGCGTAGCCGCCGACGGCGAGCTCGGCCAGGGCGATCGGGTCACCGCCGAGCCGGTAGCGGTTGGTCGCCCACCGCTCGGTGGGGTCGCCGGGACCGAGGCCGAACTTCGGGGTTCGACGGAAGACCGGTGTCGGTCGGGTGACGATGCCGAGCACCGCTTGGGCGGTGTTGAGCATCAGGCCCGCTCCGAAGACGATCAAGCCGAGCACGGTGAGGACGCGGCGCCATCCCAGTGGCCCCTGGACCGCCTGGCCGACGAGGAGGAAGGCCAGTGGGGCGACCGATGCCGGTGCCAGCACCGTGCCGAGGATCGCCAACCACGGCGGCACACCGACTTCCCAGGCGGCGAGGGCGACGAAGGGGTAGGTGAGGATCAGGAGCAGCAGGAGGAGGTGGACGGTGTAGGCGAGGAGGTGGAGCGTCGCCTGCACCTTGACCCCGAGCGCCGCTGGCGACCGCCACAGCGGTCCCAGCAGCTTGCGGGCACACTCGACCGACCCCCGCGCCCACCGGCGTTGCTGGCGGCGAAACCCCGTCACCTCGACCGGGAGCTCGGCCGGTACCACCAGATCGGGAAGGTAGACCCCTCGCCATCCCCGGAGGTGGGCCCGGTACGAGAGGTCGAGGTCCTCGGTCAAGGTGTCGTGGTGCCAGCCGCCGCTGTCGACGATGGCCTCGGCCCGCCACACACCGGCCGTACCGTTGAAGTTGAACCAGTGGCCCCGAGCGCCGCGGGACGCCTGCTCGACGAGGAAGTGGGCGTCGATCGCCGCCGCCTGGAGCCTGGTCAACCAGGAGTGGTCGGCGTTGATGTGGCCCCACCGACCTTGCACGAAGCCGACGTCGTCACCGGGGCCCGGGAGGAGGTGAGGGACGGCCCGGCGGAGGAAGTCGGCCGGAGGGACGAAGTCGGCGTCGAAGACGGCGATCAGCTCGCCGCGGGCCACCGCAAGACCGGTGGCCAGGGCGCCGGCCTTGTAGCCCCGCCGCTCGTCCCGGCGGAGCACGACGATGTCCACCCCCGCCCGTCGCACCTCGCTCGCCACCGCATCGACGATCGACACCGTCTCGTCCGTCGAGTCGTCGAGAACCTGGATCTCCAGCCGGTCGGTCGGATAGTCCAGCGCCGCCGCGGCCTCGATGACCCGCCGGGCGACGTAGGCCTCGTTGTAGATGGGGAGCTGGACCGTCACCGTCGGCCATGCGCCGTCGACCGGCGGTGCCGGTGGCTCGGGTCGACGGTGACGGTGCCGCCAGGCGACCAGCGACATCCGGGCCATGTTGGCACCGAAGATGAACAGCGCCACCGACGTGACGCTGTAGGCGATCAGCCCGACGGCGATGACCGTCACCAAATCAGACCTCCGAGCGGCGATCGGCCGAACCGGTCGGCCAGGTACCGGTCGACGCCGAGGACCCGGCCCCCGTAGCCGGCGAACACGGTCACCGACGCCATGATGAGCAGGACGTAGGTCCAGATCCACTCCTCGCCGCCGAGGTAGGCGAGCAGCAGCGAGGCGAAGAACCCGGCCATCGAAAGGCTGAAGAAGCGGGTGAACACCCCGAGGAGCAACCCGACGCCGGCCGCCAACTCGAACACCAGCTGGAAGATGGCGAACGGGCCGGCGATGGGCACGATGACCGAGTCGAGGAACGACTCGTAGAAGCCGAGGCCGCTGCCGTTGCCATCCGGTGGCGCCGTGTACAGCCAGTCGAGGAATCCTTCGAGCCCGGCCGCGGTGTACAACTCGCTGGTCAGATTGTCGTACCAGGTCGCGAGGAGGATCACCCCGAGCGTGATGCGGAGGAGGGCGACGGCTAGCGAGCCCCGGGCCGCCGGCGCGGGCGACGGGCCGGTCGGCGCCCAGCCGGGGCGGAGGTCGAGCGGGTCAGCGGTGCCGGTGACGGCCGGATCGGGATGCATCACGGTGCCTTTCGGTAGCGATCGAGCCCCCACAACCGGCCGGCGTCGCTCACCAGCAGGGTGCCATGCCACATCACCATCATCAGGTAGGACCACGGCCACTCGCCGGGCACGGCGGCGAGCCCGATACCCAGGTTGAGCGACAGCGCCAACCCGATGGCGGCACCGACCCGGCTGAACGCACCGAGCAGCAGCGACAGGCCGACCGCCAGCTCCAGCAGGAACAGCGACCAGGCGAACGGGGTGAGGTTGGGGAGGACGATCTCGGAGACGATGTCTCCGTACAACCCGATGACGGGGTGGGCAGCTTCCAGCTCGAGCCACTCCCGCAGGCTCCGGTGGCTCCCCCCGTCGAAGTCGGGTGGGAGCTTCCACCGCAGCGACCACAGCCACAGCGTCCCCATCGCCATGCGGGCCAGGGCGATCGGCCACAACGGCGCAGTCCCGGTCGGCATCGGTGGTTCAGCGGTGATCGTTCGGGGCCCCGCCGGTCCCGTCGTCGACGTGGCTCGGAGCGGGAGGTGCGTGAAGGTCCCCACTCACGGTGGGGATCAGTCGGTTCCGCTTGCTTCAGAGCGTGTCCTGGACCTCGAGCAGCGGGAGGTCGGTTCGCTCCAGGTCGTACAGCGCCTCGTAGGGGATCGGGACCCCGCGGGCCTCGAGCTCGCGGGCCAGCTCGACCAGCCACTCCCGATCGAGCCCGTCGACGTCGTCGACCAGGCGCAGTCGGCCGACATCGTGGGCCGCGGCCAGCTCCGCCACCTCGGCGGCGACGTCGGCCGCGGAGCGTTGACGAAAGCCGGGACCGTGGACGCCGGCCGCGCACCATGCGCACCCCCGGGGACAGCCTCGGGAGGTGGCGACGGTGATCGACCGGTAGCCGTTCGAGGTGTCCCACGTGTCCAGGTACCGGTCGACGTCGATCAGGTCGCGTGCGGGGAAGGGGAGGGTGTCGAGGTCGTCGACCGGGGGCGGGGCGTCGTTGACGACCACCGAGGCGCCGTCCCGGTAGGCGACACCCTCGATCGAGGCCAGCTCGGCCGGGCGCAGTGACCCGGCCCGATCCCAGTGGTCGAGCAACGCCACCATCGTCCGCTCTCCCTCGTGATGGGCGACGATATCGACCGAGCCCGACCCCAGGTAGGCCGCCGGGTCAGCGGTCGGGTCGGGGCCGCCCACCACCGTCGGCACGCCTCGCTCGGCCGCCATCGCCGCCAGGGCCAGGGCCGCGTTGCGGGTCGGCTGGACGGCCGAGATGCCGACCACATCCGGTCGGGTGTCGTCGAGGGCGTCGATGAACGCCGCCCGATCGGGAGCGAACGTGCCGTCGAAGACCTCGACGTGGTGTCCCGCGTCGCGGACGGCGGCCGCCAGGTACAGCAGACCGAGCGGGAAGTAGGGACTGGCGGCGGCTCGCTCGGCGGGGTGCTCGGCCAGGACGAGGGGGTTGGCGAGCAACAGGCGGGCCATGGTTTCGAGCCTAGTGCCCGGTGCTGACCCTCGACCGATCGGCTCGGTCGTCGTCGGCCCCGATCCAGAGGGCGGCGAGCACCAGCAGCGCCAGGGTCGGCCACCACTCGACCTGGCGGACCCAGGACCGCTCGGCGGGGGCCGCCGGGTCGAGGTAGGTGAGGTACGACAGCGGAGCGGTGGCCGCCAGCCAGAGCCATGGCGTCACGGGTAGCCAACCGGCCCACCGGTCGGCCGACCGTGGGCCCGGGGCTGGGGTCGGGGTCATCAGGGGGAGGAGGGCGAGGAGCGCCACGAGGTACCAGGGGTGGAGGGTCGGGGTGAGGACCACGTAGGCCCCGAACAGCAGCGCCAGGTCGGCGACGTCGCCTCGACGGCGGCCGATGTCGTCCGGCCGGTCGTCGTTCGGTCCGTCGTTCCGGGTTGGTCGCTGGCGGCGGCGGGCCCGCCACGCCACGGCGCCGGCGATCGCCACCATGCACGCCCCGATCGCGGCCCGGGCCAACCCGCCCGGGTCGGACCCCGGAGCGCTCCGCTCCACCAGGTCGAAGACCAGGGCGTTGAACTGCCACAGCTCGCCATAGGCCCGAGCCGATCCGAAGACGCCGGTGCCGTCGTCGGCCGCCGCGCCGTCGAGCCCGAGCCCGACCCCCTGAGCCATCGCCGCGATCGGAGCGATGACCGCCACGGCCAACACCGCCCGGTGGGACCACCGCCACCGCCACCACAGCACCGGGAGCAGCAGGGCCGGGAGGCCTCGGGTCAAGATCGCCCCCGCGGTCAGGGCAGCGCTGGCGGCCCTGACCGCCGGCCTCGGCGACCAGGCGGTCACCAGTGCCCCGAGCGTCAGGAACGTCATGAAGGCGTCGAGATGGGCGCCGTGAGCGGTCTCGATCATCACCAACGGGTTCCACAGGTAGAGAACCACCCGGCTGCGGGGGAGGCCGACACCGTCGAGGGCACGGACCACCAGCAGCGCCGTGCCGAGATCGAAGACGGTCATGACCAGTTGCATCGACGTGGCCCGGAGCGGGCCGAGCCACGTCACGAGGGCGAACAACCACTCGGCGATCGGGAGGTAGGGCGTGGAGAACTGTGGGTTGTTGACCAAGGACCGGATCGGGACGTCGTAGGCGTCGAGCGCCGGTGAGGCGACCGGCGACTGGTAGGGGTTGACGCCGTTGGTCAGGAGGTGGCCGTCCCACAGGTACCGGTAGACGTCGTCGCTCAGGGTTGGCTCGGTCGCCATCAACGCCAGCCGCACGACGACCGGCACGGCGACGAGCCACGCCCACCACCGGGTGGGCAACGGCCCCGCCGTACGCCGCCGCTCGACGGCGACCACCGCCGCCACGAACCCGGCGAAGGCCACCAGGTACCAGCCGATCGACCAGCCGACGACGTCGTCGCGGAGCGTGCCGTGGCGAGCGTCGAGAGCGACGAGGGCCGTCGTGGCCACCGCCGTCAACGCCGTGCCACCGCCAGCGGCAACCAGGGCTGTTCGGTCGCCGGTCATCGCGAGCCGGCGTCGGGCGCGGCGCGTGGGCCGCTCAGGGCTTCGGGCGTCGGTCCGCCGGGCGGCCTCAGGCCGCTTTCAGGTCTGACATGACCTTGGTCCAACGGTCGGGGTCGGACTGGTAGGGGGCGTAGAAGCTGATCCGCTGAATCACGTCACCGTACCGGCGGTGGAGCTCGGGGGCGACGGTCTCGGGCTCGCCGACCACGGCGAAGGTGTTGAGGATCTCGTCGTCGACGACCTCGGCCATCTCCTGCCACTTGCCCTGCTTCGACATCGTGTTGAGCTCGTCCTGGAGGCCACCCCATCCGTGGAGATCGAGGACGGGCCGGTAGGCCGGTGTCGACCCGTAGAACGAGATCTGCTGCTTGGTGGCCGCGGCGGCCTTGGCCAGCTCGCCATCGTCGTTGCCGGTCACGACGAACGACGGCCCGACGATCTCGAACCCGTCCATCGTCTTGCCGGCCTTGGCCCGGCCCCGCTCGAGGGCCGGGATGGTGACCTCCCGGAGGTACCGCTCGGTGGTGAAGCCGTGGCAGATGAACCCGTCACAGACCTCGCCGGCCACCTCGGTCATGATCGGGCCGACCCCGGCGAGGAAGATCTTCGGGTCGCCGTTGGGGTTCGGGCCGGGGTTGAAGAACGGCGTCATCAGGGTGTGGGTGTAGAAGTCGCCCCGGAAGTCCAGCTTGCTGCCGTTGTTCCAGCAGTCCCAGATGGCCCGGATCGCCAGGACCATCTCTCGCATCCGGGCCGCCGGCTTCGACCACTCCATCGAGAACCGCTTGGTGATGTGGGGCTTGATCTGCGACCCGAGGCCGAGCACGAACCGGCCCGAGTGGGCCTGGAGGTCATAGGCGGTGTTGGCCAACGTCATCGGGTTGCGGGCGAAGGCGACGGCGATCGACGTGCCGAGCTCGATGGTCGAGGTGTGCTCGGCCGCCAGGAGCAGCGGGAGGAATGGGTCGTGGCTGGTCTCGGCGGTCCAGAAGCCGTCGTAGCCCACCGCCTCGTGCTCGGCTGCGCTGGGGCCGGCACTGGCCAGGCCGCCCCCGAATCCGAAACCACCATCTACCTTCATGACCTGCTCCTTCGGCATCCTCGGACGGTTGAGCACCGACCGTAGTGGGGGTTCGGTCCCCCGACCCAGCCCGGTAGTGTGAGTATCGATGATGGTCGATGTCACCGACGCCACGTTCGAAGCCGAGGTCCTGCAGCGCTCGATGACCACTCCGGTGGTGGTCGACCTGTGGGCCCCCTGGTGCGGTCCCTGCAAGACCTTGGGCCCCATGATCGAGCGGGTCGTCGCCGAGACCAACGGCAAGGTCGTGCTGGCCAAGGTCGACGTCGACCAGAACCCCCAGGTTTCCCAGGCGTTCCGGGTCCAGTCGATCCCGGCCGTGTTCGCCCTCTCCCAGGGCCAGGTGGTCGATTCGTTCATCGGCGCCCAGCCCGAGGATCGCATCCGTGAGTTCGTCAACGGGCTGATCGCCGGTGAGGTGGAGGGTGAGCTCGCCGCGCTGGTGGCCGCTGGCGACGAGGCATCGCTCCGCCGGGCCCTCGAGATCGATGCCGGCTACAAGCCGGCGGCCATGATCCTGGCCCAGATGCTGCTCGCCGACGGTCGAGCCAACGACGCCCTCGACGTGCTCGCCCCCGTCCCCGACGACGACGAGGTCACGATGCTGGCCGATGCAATTCGATCCTCGGCCCTCCCGGTCGACCGGCGGGAGGCCATCTCCCAGTCGCTGACCGGGCTGCTCGATCGGGTGAAGGGCGACGACGACGCCCGGGTCGAGTTCCTCGGACTGCTCGACGAGCTGGCCGTCGGGGACCCGGCAGCAGCCGCCGACTGGCGTCGCAAGCTCTCCACCCGGCTCTTCTGATCGAGCGGTCGGCCCGCTCCCGCCCGCTACCCTCGACAGCCACGTCACGACGCGACCCGTGCGCCCGCCGGGCGGAGCCGCCCAGCGGCATGCGCCGGTCGCCATCACACCTCTCTTCCCCCTGAACCGACCCGCCGATCGTCCGGGGGTACGTCATGACCGAGGGGACCGATCCCGGCCCGGACCGGACGACGGCCGATCCAGGCCGCCCGATGGCCCGGGCCCAGCTCGTGGACGACGGGATCGACGAACTGCTCCGCCGGGCCGACACGCTCCGGGACCGGCCGGCGGCTGCGGTCCTCGCCGCCGGGGCGATCGCCGTCGTCGTCGCCTTCGGCTGGTGGCTCGGGCGTCCCACCGAGCCACCACCGATCGACGATGCCATCCCCTTCGCCACCCCACTCCCGACCACCACGGCACCCCCCGGTACCGATGCGGTGGAGCCGGCCGAGGTGGTGGTCCACGTCGCGGGTGCGGTCGAGCGGCCCGGCGTCGTCGTCCTGGGGCGCGGGTCGCGGATCGGTGACGCGGTCGAGGCGGCCGGTGGGCCGACCGCCGAGGCCGACGTCCACCAGCTGAACCTCGCGGCGCCGCTGTCCGACGGCCTCCAGATCAGGGTGCCGACCCATGGCGAGACCGTGCCCGCAACGGGCACCCCGGCTCCGGTCCCGGCCGAGGTGGCCGGGACCGACGGATCGGCCGAGGTCATCAACGTGAACACCGCCCCCGAAGCCGACCTCGAGCGGCTGCCCGGCATCGGTCCAGCGCTGGCGGCGGCGATCGTCGAGTGGCGGGAGAACAACGGTCCCTTCACCACGGTGGACGATCTCCTCGCCGTCCCCGGGATCGGCCCGGCCAAGCTCGACGGGTTGATCGATCAGGTCGCGCTATGACCGCCGCCCGTCGGGCGGGAGTCGGCGATGGGATCGGCGGCTCGGCCGATGACGGGCGTCGACGAGCCGAGCACTACCGGCAGCTGACCGATACCCAGGTCGTCATCATGGCCGCGGGAGCATGGGTCGGGGCCGACCTGGCGATGCCGATCCACCCGGTGGCGCCGCTCATCCTCGTGGTGGTGGGATGGCTCGTCCGGCGTCCGATCGTCGTCGTGGCGGCGATCGTCGTGCTGGCCACCGCGTTGGGCAACCGGGCCGAGGCGCGGTTCGTCCCGGTCGATCGGGCGATGGTGGTCGACGAGCAGGTGTCGATGGTCGCCGACGCCCGCCCCCGGGGCGGAGCGACCACGGCGGTGGTCCGGCTCGACGATGGCCGACGGGTCGAGCTGGTGGCCTACGGGTCGGCCGGGTCGACCGTGAGCCGGTCGGGGATCGGGGACCGGCTGGTGGTCTCGGGCGCACTGGCTCCCACGACACCGACGGGGTGGGCCAAGGCCCGTCACCTCGTCGGCCGGTTGACCGCCGACGAGGCGCGGGCTGGCGGCGGCCCCTCGCTCCTCGATCCGTGGCGGGTCGTCGAGGCCCTCCGCCGGCCGATCGTGGCCGGCGCCGACTCGCTGGAACGCGGCGATCGGCCGCTCTACCTGGGGTTGGTGGTCGGCGATGACCGGCACCAGCCGGACGATCAGCGGGCCCGGTTCGCCGCCGCCGGGTTGGCCCACCTCCTGGCGGTGTCGGGGCAGAACGTCGCCTTCGTCCTGACCGTCGTCCGGCCGGTCACCGATCGTCTGCCCCGCCCGGCCCGGTTGGTGGCGGTCCTCGCGGCGCTGATCCTGTTCGCCATGGCGACCCGTCTCGAGCCGTCGGTGCTGCGGGCCACCGTGATGGCCGGGATCGCCGCCATCGCCACGACGAGCGGTCATCGTCAGGGCGGCGTCCGGGTGCTCGGTCTCACCGTGACCCTCCTGGTACTCGTCGACCCGTTCCTCGTCCACTCGGTCGGGTTCCAGCTCTCGGTGGCGGCGTCGGCCGGGATCCTCGTCCTCGCGCCGGTGTTGGCCCGAGCCATTCGTGGCCCGGCGTACCTGGTCGAGCCGCTGGCGGTCACCCTCGGCGCCCAGCTGGCCGTCCTCCCGCTCCTGACCACCCGGTTCGGGCCGGTCTCGGCCGTCTCGGTCCCGGCCAACGTGGCGGCCGGGTGGGCGGCCGGGTTCGTGATGATGTGGGGCCTGACCGCCGGCGTCGTGGCCGGCATGGTCGGTGGCACGATCGGGAGGCTGATCCAGTGGCCGGCGGCGGTGGGCGTGTGGTGGCTCGATCGGGTGGCGTCGGTGGCGGTCGGGCTCCCGGCACCGCGTGTCGGCGTGGCGACCGTCGCCCTGGTCGCCGCGCTCATCGCCGTCCGGTGGTGGGCCCGATCGTTCACCGGGCCGGGGGGTCGTGGGCTCCGCATCGGGGCGGTGGCCGCCGCCGTCGCCGTGATCGTCGCCGGGGTACCGAGCCGGCCAGAGGCGGTCGTGACGCTGGCCGGTGAGGCGACGTGGATCCCGCCCGCCGACGGGCAACCGTCGGTGCTGGTCGTGGAACCAGCGCCATCCGACCGACTGCTCGATGCGTTGCTGGCCAATCGGATCACCCGGCTCGACGTGGTCGTCGTCACCGGTTCCGGCCATCGGGACTGGTCCATCGGCCGCTCCCTCCAAGGCCTGGTCGACACCGGCGTGGTCCTGGCCGGACCACAGCACCGGCTGGTCGGGGCCCGCAGGGTCACCGGCCCGCTCGACGTCGTCACGGCGGTCGGCCTGGTGCGCATCGAGCCGGCGGGCTCCGGCCTCACCGTCGCCACGATCGATGGTTGACCCGAACCCGGCGGCTCCGCGGCTCGTCCCGCACTCACCACCTGACCGGAGTGTCAGACCGGGGCGGTACGGTCCACACCATGCTCCTCGAGCTCGGCCAGACGACCTTCGACGTGACGCACCGGGCGCTCGTCATGGGGATCCTGAACCGGACGCCAGACAGCTTCTACGACGCCGGCGACTACTGGGACTTCGACGCCTTCCTGGGTAAGGCCGAGCAGCTCGTCGCCGATGGTGCCGACTTCCTCGATGTCGGCGGGGTGAAAGCCGGGCCCGGTGAGGAGGTGCCGCTCGAGGAGGAGCTCGAGCGGGTGGTGCCGGCCGTCGTTGCCCTCCGAGCCCGCTTCGACGTCCCCTTGTCGGTCGACACCTGGAGCGCCGAGGTGCTCCGGCAGGCAATAGCCGCCGGGGCGTCGGTGGGCAACGACATCAGCGGATTCGCCGATCCCGAGTACCTGCCGGTGGCGGCTGCCGGTGGGGCGTCGGTCGTGGCGACCCACATTCGACTCCAGCCTCGGGTCCCCGACCCCGATCCCGTCTACGGCGACCTGGTGGGCGACGTGCGCACGTTCCTGGCCGATCGCGCTCGTCAGGCGCTCGACGCCGGTGTCGCCCGGACCCGCATCATCGTCGACGCCGGCCTCGACCTCGGCAAGACGCCGGCAATGTCGCTCGAATTACTCCACCGGTCCGAGCATCTCGCCGATCTCGGGTTCCCGCTGCTGCTGTCGGCATCGAACAAACGGTTCATCTTCGAGCTGCTCGACCGGTCCCGGTATGAGATCGGGCCCGGCACCGCTGCGGCCCACACGCTCGGGATCCTCAAGGGGTGCCGGATCCTGCGGGCCCACGACGTGCGGGAGAGCCGGCGCATCGCCGATCTCATGGCCGACATCCTCGCGCTGCGGGCCGGCGCCGATCGATCGGTGGAGAGCCACTGATGGCGATCGTGGTGATCAAGGGCGATGACGAGAGCCTGGTGGCTCAGGCACTCCGTCGCCGGGTCGACGAGTTGGTCGGTGACGCCGACCGGACGCTGATGGTCGAGGAGGTCGGCGAGGGCGAGTACATCGGAGACGGCGACGAGCCGCAGCTGTCGCCGCTGGTCAACGCAGCCCGGACGCCGCCCTTCCTCACCGATCGGCGTGTCGTGGTCGGCCGGAACCTCGGGCTCTTCACCCGGGCCGAGCAGGTCAAGCCCCTGGTCGAGTTGTTGGCCGAGCCGCTCGAAACGACCGATCTCGTCCTCGTCTGGGAGAAGGGTTCCGGATCGACGCGCCTCGGCGCGATTCCCAAGAAGCTCAAGGAAGCCTTGAAAGAGGCGGGCTACGAGGAGATCGACGCCGCCCCCAGCGGTCGGGGCCGCAAGGGCCTCCTGGAGGAACGGCTCGGTTCCGCGGCGGTCACCCTCGATGCGGCGGCCCGGAGCCTGATCGCCGATCGGGTGGGTGACGAGGTCGGACGGGTCGATGCCATCCTCGACGTCCTCTACTCGACGTATGGGGAAGGAGCCCGGCTGACCGCCACCGACGTGGAGCCGTTCTGTGGGGCGGCCGCCGACGTGCCCCCGTGGGAGCTGACCGACGCCATCGACGCGGGCGACATCGGCCTCGCCCTCGACAAGCTCCATCGGATGACGGTCGGGGGTGAGCGCCACGCGCTGCAGATCCTGGCCACGCTCCACACCCACTACCAGCGGGCCCTCGGCCTCGACGGAGCCCCCGTGGCCGACGAGCGCTCGGCGGCGGCCCATCTGGGGATGACCGGGTCGACGTTTCCCGCCCGCAAGGCCCTGGCCCTGTCCAAGCGACTCGGGACGGAGCGCCTGGGGCAGGTCATCGGGTTGCTGGCCCAGGCCGACCTCGACGTGCGGGGGGCGACCGCCGCCGACGACTCGGCCACCCTCGACGTGCTGGTCGCCCGGCTGGCCCGGCTGAGTCGCTGACCTGGGTCGGGACCGCCGGCTGGCCGACGGTCGGTGGTCGCGGCCACACTCGACGCCGTGAGCGCAGGCGAGCGACTACCGGGCGCCCCCGAGCCGATGCACCGATGGCGGGGGGCGGGAGGCTTGGGGATCACCGGCGATTCGTGGGGCCGACCGGGTCGACCACTGGTGCTCCTGCTCCACGGCGGGGGCCAGACCCGCCATGCCTGGCGGGGAGCCGGCGAGTGGCTGGCCGAGGCCGGGTATCGAGCGGTGGCCATCGATGCTCGGGGCCACGGCGACTCCGACTGGGATCCGGCCGGCGACTACAGCCGGGATGCCATGGTCGACGATCTGGCCGAGGTCGTGGCCCAGATCGACGAGGGCGCTCCCGTCGTCGTCGGGGCGTCGATGGGTGGCAACGCCGGGCTGGCGGCGATCGGCGAGGGTCGGGTTCGGTCCCGGGGTCTGGTGCTGGTCGATATCGCCCCCCGGATCCGGGCCGCCGGGACCCAGAAGGTCGGAGAGTTCATGGGCCAGAAGCCCGACGGCTTCGACTCGCTCGAAGAGGTCGCCGAGGCCATCGCCAACTACCAACCTCACCGGGAGCGACCCCGCACGCTCGATGGACTGGCGAAGAACGTGCGCCTCGGTGCCGACGGGAGGTACCGGTGGCATTGGGACCCGAAGTTCCGGGAGCGGCCCCGCATGACCCGAGACCAGATCCGGGCCCGTACCCGACGCCTCGAGGACGCAGCCCGAGCCCTGACGGTACCCACCCTGCTCGTTCGCGGCGGCCTGTCCGACGTGCTCGATGAGGACGGCGCCCAACGCTTCCTGGACCTCGTTCCCCAGGCCGAGTACGTCAACGTGACCGATGCGGCCCACATGGTGGCCGGCGACCGCAACGACATCTTCGCCGCCGCCGTTCTCGACTTCCTGACCCGACACCTCCCACCGGAGGCCGCGACCAGCGGCTAGGGCAGGTCGGAGTCGCAGTACTGGAAGGCGAAGTCGCCGAGCGTCGCCGGGCTCAGCTCGTTCGATTCGAGGAACCGCCGGTAGTCGTCGACCGGCACGGTTCGGAGGCAGTTGACCGGGCCTGGCCGGGGTTCGCCCAACACGGCGGTGATGGCCCACTTGGCCACCAACGATCGAGTCAGATCCGGGCAGTGGTCGAGACCGGCCAGCTCCAAGGGGTTCTCACCGAGCTGCATCTCGTAGACCAACCCATCGTAGATCACGGTCGCCTCGATGCCGTCCTGGCCCACCGCCTCTTCCACACACGTCGCGATCGGTTCCTCGTCGGGGTCGACGACAGCGTCGACGAACGCGGCCAGGTCGAGGCACCCGGCGAGCACGTCGCTGATGATCCACGCCTCCTCGGCGTCGATCGCTCCGTCCAAATCGGGCCCGGGGCTCCGGTCGTCCTCGATCAGGAGGGCCAGGGCCTCGTAGGCCTCGACGTCGATCAACGGCCGAAGATCCTCGGCGATGCACCGCCCGCCGGCCTCGGTCACCGTGACCTCCTCGTTCGAGGTCGCCACGAAGCCGACGGCCAGTCGGTCCACGAGCTCGTCGGGAACCTCGTCGGCCGACGGCCCGGCCTCCGCCGGATCGTCACCGCCGGCTTCGCTCGCCGCGTCATCGCCGGCCGTGCCGTCATCGGTCGCGGCCGCGGCCGGTGCCCCCGGCTCGTCGGTACCGGCCCCGTCGGAGCTCTCACCGTCCGCTCCTCCGTCGGTGTCGCGGCCGGCCGTGTCGCCGTCGCCAGACCCCGCCTCCGTCGAGGCCGCATCGCGCTCGTCACCACCGAGCCCGTCACCTTCGGCGCCGGCCGGCTCGCCGCTGGCCCCTACGGGCTCGTCGGTCTCATCGGTCCCGCAGGCGGCCACCACGAGCGCCGCCGCCATCACCAGCGGCCACACGACCATCATCGACGTCGTTCGGCCGCGGCACCGACCGTCTCGGTGTCGGTCACCGCCGGCCGTTCGCGGTGGACCGTGGTGCTCCGCTGTCGTGGTCACGGCGGCGACCCTAGTGGGCCGGCCGCTCCCTGGGCGGTCGGGTCGTCCGGCCGGGGCGACCGGGAGCGAGGCCCGCCGCCCTCAACCGTCCAGCGGCCAGACGACCTGGGTCTCCCAATCGGCCGGGTCGGGCACTTCGCCCGGATCGGTGAGGTAGACCTCCCACGGCGAGCCGCCGGCCCGATTGCCGGTCTCGGCCAGCCACCGGTCGATCGCGGCATGAGCTTGGGGCAGGTCGTCGTACGGGCCTCGATGGATGGTGGTGGCGGCCGGACCCCCCGGCAAGCTGCTGGCGACGATGCCCTGCTCGTCGTCGGCCGGTGGCTCCACCGCCTCGGCGAGCGGGATCCCCGCCTCGAGGGTGACGAACGCCGGGCTCTGATCGACGATCCGGACCACCGGCGGGCCCGCCATCGGCAGGTTGCGCTCCATGACGAAGCCGAACACCGGGGGGATCATCGTGGCCAGCTGGTCGCCGACCTCGGCCAGGTCGACCCGGCGGCGGATCACCAGGATGGGGGTCTCGGTCAGGTCGGTCTTGTCGATGTGGTAGGGCACGTCGCCTCCGGAAGGGTGGGATCGATCGGTTTCGGCGGCCGAGAGCGGTCGTCGGAACAGGCTGATGCACGGCCCGACGCTCCAGGCGATCCACGTCGCGCCCGCCGACGATGGTCGAGGGCCGCTCGCTCGCCGGTAGGTGGACGGCAGCAGGCTGAACCGGCGGCGGAACGCCCGGGTGAACGGGTCGGGACCGGAGAACCCGGTGCGCAGGGCCACGTCGATGATCGGCTCGTCGGTCGTGACCAGCAGGATGGCCGCCGCCTCCAACCGCAGTCGGAGCTCGTAGTGCTTCGGGCTCTCACCGACCGCCCGGGCGAACACCCGCTGGGCGTGGCTCGGCGACAACGCGACGAGCTCGGCGACATCGCGCAACGACCACGTCCTCGACCGATCGCCGCTGATTCGCTGCAAGGCCGGCAGGAGGCCGGTGAGCTCGGTCACGCCGGCGACGATACTGCGAGGGACCGCCGGGGGTCTCGACGAAACGTGCGATGCTCGGGAGAGCGGATTGGTGGGGGACGCAGCCCGTGCTCACCCGATCACCGGATGGGCCTCAGCTGGCCGCGAGCTCCCGGATCCGGCTCATGAGCCGGCTCTTCCGGCGGGCCGCGGTGTTCTTGTGGAGAACGCCCTTGGCAGTCGCCTTGTCGATCTTCTTCATGGCCATCCGCAGCGCCTCGGCCTCGTCGTCGGTGCCGGCCGCTGCCTCGGCCGCCTTCTGGTGGGTCCGAAGCTCCGACCGGACGGCGCGGTTGCGAAGGCGCCGCTTCTCGTTCTGGCGGTTGCGCTTCATCTGGCTCTTGATGTTGGCCACGGGAAACCTCGGGACGGACCGGTCGGCGTGTTGACGAAGTTTCGATGATAGCGGTGCCGCTCGGTGATCCGACGGGGTCCGGTCGGCGGTACTTTGGGAAGGTGGCACCGGTCGACCCCTCCCGCATCCGCAACATCGCCATCATCGCCCACATCGACCACGGCAAGTCGACGTTGGCCGATCGGCTCCTCGAGCTGTGCGGGGCGGTCGAGGCCCGGGAGATGCGCGCCCAGTACCTCGACTCGATGGAGATCGAGCGGGAGCGGGGCATCACCATCAAGCTCCAGAGCGTCAAGCTCCAGTGGCGAGACCACATCATCAACCTCATCGACACCCCGGGCCACGTCGACTTCGGCTATGAGGTCAGCCGCTCGCTCGCAGCGTGCGAGGGCGTCCTCCTCGTCGTCGACGCCGCCCAGGGCATCGAGGCCCAGACGCTGGCCAACACCTATCTGGCAATGGAGCACGACCTGGAGATCGTGCCTGTCCTCAACAAGCTCGATCTCCCCGCCGCCGATCCCGATCGGTACGCGGCCGAGATCGAGCAGGTGCTCGGCCTTCCCGCCTCCGATGTCCTCCGGATCTCGGCCAAGACCGGCATGGGGGTCGAAGAGCTCATCGACGCGGTGATCGACCGCATCCCCCCGCCGGAGGGCGAGGCCGACGCCCCGCTGCAGTCCCTGATCTTCGACAGCCACTTCGACACCTACCGGGGCGTCGTGTCGAGCATCCGGGTGGTGAACGGTCGCCTCGAATCGGGCGACAAGCTCCTGTTCATGCAGGCCGGCGCGACCTACCACGCCGACGAGATCGGGGTCCGGACGCCGGAGAACCTCCCGGTGGACAGCCTCGGGCCGGGCGAGGTCGGCTACTTGATCGCCGGCATCAAGGACGTCCGTGAAGCACGCTCCGGTGAGACGATCACCACGGCGTCGGCCTCGGCCGCTGAACCTCTCGAGGGCTACCGGGAGCCCCAGCCGATGGTGTTCTGCGGGCTGTACCCGGTCGACGGGGACGACTACGAGGACTTCCGCGACGCCCTCGACAAGCTCCGGCTCGACGACGGCAGCTTCACCTTCGAGCCGGAGACGTCGACGGCGCTGGGGTTCGGCTTCCGATGCGGGTTCCTCGGGCTCCTCCACATGGAGATCGTCCGGGAGCGGCTCGAGCGAGAGTTCGACCTCAACCTCATCGCCACCAGCCCTTCGGTGGTGTATCGGGTGACGATGAACAACGGCGAGGAGCGGATCGTCGACAACCCGTCGGCGCTCCCCCCGGCCGGCGACTGGCGCCAGATCACCGAGCCCCACGTGCGGGCGTCGATGATCACCCCGTCGGACTACACCGGCACTCTCATGGAGCTGTGCCAGGCCCGGCGGGGTCAGATGGAGAAGATGGAGTACCTGTCGCCCGAGCGGCTGGAGCTGGTCTACAACCTGCCGCTGGCCGACGTGGTGGTCGACTTCTTCGATCAGCTCAAGAGCCGGACGCAGGGGTACGCCAGCCTCGACTATGAGCCGGTCGACTACGAGCAGGGTGACCTCGTCCGGGTCGACATCCTGTTCAACGGCGAGCAGGTCGACGCCTTCTCGACCATCGTCCACCGCGACGCGGCGTACGAGTACGGCCGGCGGATGGCCGAGAAGCTCAAGGAGATCATTCCCCGTCAGCAGTTCGAGGTGCCGATCCAGGCTGCCATCGGCGGTCGGATCATCGCCCGGGAGACGGTCCGAGCATTCCGCAAGGACGTCACCGAGAAGCTGTACGGCGGCGACATCACACGCAAGAACAAGCTCCTCAAGAAGCAGAAGGAGGGGAAGCGCAAGATGAAGAACATCGGGCGGGTCGAGATCCCACCCGACACGTTCATCCGGGCGCTCCGGCTCGACGGGTGACCGTCCCCCCGATGGCCGCCACGATCTTCTGGTTCCGTCGCGACCTCCGCCTCGCCGACAACCCGGCCCTGGCCGCCGCTGCGGCGGCGGGACCGGTCCTCGGGGCCTTCATCGTCGACCCGATGCTGTGGAAGCCGGCCGGCGACGCCCGCCGGGCGTTCCTCGGCGCGTCGCTGGCGGCCCTCGACACCACGATGGGTGGGAACCTGACGGTCGGCTCGGGCTCCCCGGCCGAGGTGTTGAGCCGGATGGCGGCCGACGCCGGGGCGTCGACCGTGGTGGCCACGGCCGACCACGGGCCCTACGGGGCCCGGCGCGACGAGGCCGTCGCAGCGGCGCTGGCGGCCAGAGGTGTCACCCTGGAGCTCGTCGATTCCCCCTACGCGGTGGCTCCCGGCCTGGTGAGGGGCCGCGCCGGCGGACCCTACAAGGTGTTCACGCCGTTCTACCGGGCCTGGCTCGACCACGGGTGGGCCCCACCATCGCCGGCGGTGACGGTGGACTGGCTTCCCCCGGTGGACGGGGCCGACCTGGCCTCGGTCACCTGGCCCGACTCCCCGCTGGACCCCGACGCGGTCCCACCGGCCGGTGAGGCGGCGGCGCAGGCCCGGCTCGAGGGGTTCGTCTGCGAGGCGCTCGGTCACTACGCCGATCGTCGTGACATCCCGGGGGTCGACGGGACCTCCCGACTGTCGCCCTACCTCAAGTGGGGAGCGCTCCATCCCCGCCAGGTCCTGGACGCCCTGGGCTCGACCCCCGGCGCCGAGAAGTTTCGCAGCGAGATCGCCTGGCGAGAGTTCTACGCCGACGTGCTCCATCACCGCCCCGATTCGGCCCGGGAGGCGTTCGTGGCCCGGATGGGAGCGATCGAGGTCGACGAGGGGCCCGA
This sequence comes from Acidimicrobiales bacterium, assembly GCA_965262175.1. Lineage (GTDB taxonomy): Bacteria > Actinomycetota > Acidimicrobiia > Acidimicrobiales > SZUA-35 > CADEDH01. Next base: position 19,355 of record CBDHES010000004.1, read on the forward strand.
CGCCGACGCCCGATTCGACGCCTGGGCCGAGGGACGGACCGGGTACCCGATCATCGACGCCGGGATGCGTCAGCTCCGCGCCACCGGGTGGATCCACAATCGGGTTCGCATGCTGGTGGCGAGTTTCCTGGTCAAGGACCTCCACCTCGATTGGCGACGGGGAGCCCGGTGGTTCATGCGGCACCTCGTCGACGGCGATCTCGCCTCGAACAACCACGGGTGGCAGTGGGTGGCCGGTACCGGGACCGACGCCGCGCCCTACTTCCGGGTCTTCAACCCGACCACCCAGGCCAAGAAGTTCGACCCCGACGGGACCTACGTCCGGCGGTGGGTCCCCGAGCTCGCCCACCTGCCCGATCGATACGTCCACGAGCCGTGGGTCGATCGCCACGGCGCCCCCGCCGGGTACCCACCGCCGCTGGTCGACCACGGCGCCGAGCGGGTCGAGGCGCTGGCCCGCTACGAGCGGGTCAAGGGGCTCGCGACGTGACCGACGGCGGGCTGGGTGATTTTGGGACTCGGCTGGATGGGTAGACTGGGTCGAGGAGAACTGACCAGATGCTCGACGAACGAAAAGCCGCGATCCTTCGTGCGGTCATCGAGGAGTACATCGACACCGCGCAGCCGGTCGGCTCGTCCGCGGTCGTGGCGGCCGCCGACGTCCGGGTGTCGCCGGCGACGGTGCGCAACGACATGGCCGTGCTGGAGAACGAGGGCTACTTGACCCAGCCCCACACCAGCGCCGGTCGGGTCCCGACCGAGAAGGGGTACCGCCACTTCGTCGACAACCTCGACGTCGCTCAGTTGGCCACCGACGAGCGGCGCCAGGTCGCCGCGTTCTTCGGGCAGATGCGAGGCGAGATCGAAGGTGTCATGCGCGACACCGCGGGATTGTTGGCCAACCTGACGGACTACGCGGCGGTCGTCGTCGACGACGCCGAGGAGGCGGTCCAGGTTCGCACGATCCAGCTGGTCGGCCTGACCGACCAGGTCGTGTTGGTCATCGTCGTGCTCGCCAACGGTCAGGTGACGAAGCAGACGATCGAGCTCGACGAGCCCTACGACGACGACCAGCTGGCCGACGCCGCGACCCAGCTTCGGGCCGCGTTCGAGGGTCGGGCGCTGGCCGATGCCGTCTCGCTGGAGACGACGGGGCGAGCCCCGGTCGACGAGCTGGCGGCCGTCGCCCACGCCGCGGTCACCGCCGAGGGCAGTGATCACGGCCGGGTCTACGTCGACGGGACGTCCCGGGTGGTCAACGCGTTCCACGCGGTCGAGTCGGTCGGTCGGGTGCTGACCATCCTCGAGCAGCAGCTCGTCGTGGTGAGCCTCCTGGCCGACGTGCTGGACCGCGGCCTGACCGTGGCGATCGGGAGCGAGACCGGCGTGGCCCCGCTCGCCGAGTGCAGCCTCGTCGTCTCGCCCTACGAGATCGACGGTGAGCACGCAGGGTCGATCGCCGTGCTCGGCCCGACCAGGATGAACTACCAGCAGGCGTTGTCGGCGGTGGCGGCGGTCAGCCACCAGCTCGGCAACCGGTTGAGTGAGGGTTGATCGTTGGACGACTTCTACGAGCTGCTCGGCGTCGACCGATCGGCTTCCCAGGACGAGATCAAGAAGGCGTATCGGAAGCTGGCCCGCCAGCTTCACCCCGACGCCAATCCCGATGACCCCGATGCCGAGGCTCGGTTCAAGAAGGTGGCCGAGGCCTACGAGGTGCTCAGCGATCCCGAGAAGCGAGCCCGCTACGACCGGTTCGGTACCTCCGGTGGCGCGGGGTTCGGAGATCCGTTCGCCGCGTCGGGCCTGGGCGACCTGTTCGACGCGTTCTTCAACGCCGGGTCCCGGGCCGACGCCGGCCCCCGACGAGGGGTCGACCTGGAGACGGTCGCCCGCCTCACCTTGGAGGAGACGGTCCAGGGTGTCGCCCGGGACGTGACGGTCCGGACCGCCATCCCGTGCGACACGTGCCAGGCGACCGGTGCCCGCCCCGGGTCCGACGTATCCCGCTGCGCCCAGTGTGGCGGCAGCGGCCAGGTGCGCCAGGTCCGCCAGTCGATCCTCGGGCAGATGGTCAGCACCTCGACCTGCCCCCGCTGCGCCGGCGAGGGGGTCGAGATCGCATCGCCCTGTGACGACTGCGCCGGCGAAGGGCGGCGGGTCGACGAGGCGACGTACAACGTCGACATCCCCGCCGGGGTCGGCGACGGATCGACCCTTCGGCTCACGGGCCGAGGGGCGGTCGGACCCCGGGGTGGGGGAGCGGGCGACCTCTACGTCCGGGTCGAGGTCGACGAGCACCCGGTGTTCAGCCGGGACGGCGACGATCTGGTGGCCGAGCTCCACGTCGCCATGACCCAGGCCGCCCTCGGGGCCACGGTCGAGTTCACCACCATCGACGGTGAGGTGTCGGTCGAGCTGCCCGCCGGCTGCCAGACGGGCAAGCAGTATCGATTCCGGGATCACGGCGTCACCCGTCTCCGGGGCAGGGGTCGGGGCGACCTGTACCTCACGGTCGTCGTCGACACCCCGACCGATCTCAGCTCGGAGCAGGAGGAGCTGCTCCGCCAGCTGGCCAAGGAGCGGAACGAGGACGTCAAGGACCCCGGCGACGGCGGGTTGTTCAGCCGCTTGAAGTCGCCGTTCAGCTAGCCGACCGGCGACGACCGACCATCGACGTCGTGTCCCCCGACCCAGCCGCGCTCCGCCACCATCCGCTGGTGTACGTCGATGATCTCGAACGCCCCGAGCTGACCGACGACGATCACCATCACTTCGCTCGGGCGCTCCGGGTCGCGACCGGTGCCCCGATCGTGGTGGGTGACGGCGCCGGGCGATGGCGGTCGGCCCGGTTCGATCGACGACCGGAGCCGCTCGACGAGATCCAGACCCAGCCGCCGCCCCCATGGCCGCTCACCGTGGGGTTCGCCCCGGTCAAGGGCGAGCGGCCCGAGCTCATCGTGCAGAAGCTGACCGAGTTGGGGATCGACGAGATCGTGGTCGCCGTCACCGAGCGTTCGGTCGTCCGGTGGGATACCGACCGGGCCGAGAAGATGCGGCGGAAGCTGGCGATCGTGGCGCGTGAAGCGTGCCTCCAGTCCCGCCGGCTCCGGCTTCCGACCATCACCGGGCCCGTCGACCTCGGCGTCCTTCTGGCCGATCGGCCGGGGGCGGTGCTGGCCGATCCCGATGGGGCGCAACCGGACGCCGCGCACCGGGTCGTCGTCGTCGGCCCCGAAGGCGGGTTCACGGAGGGTGAGCGACGGTCGGCCCCTGCGATCCGCCTTCCCGGGCACATCCTGCGGGCCGGAACGGCGGCAATCGTCGCCGGAACCGTCATCGGTGGGCTTCGAGATGCCTGATGGATCGATCTGTGTCGAAAGCTGACACAGCAAATGTCGCCTAGGCACACAGTGGTCAAGTTCACGGGCTGTGGTTGTCCGTGCGCTCAGTGACCTCTACCGTGGCGGCGGGCGAGGAAGCGGATGGTTTCCTCCGTCGTGAGGGTCTGGGGGAGGCAGCGGTATGGTCGATCACGAAGAGCCCGATGACGTAACGTCAGCTTATGGACGGCGTGTCGGCGAGCGCCTTCGAGCCATCCGACGCCAGAAGCGGCTCTCCCTCCAGGACGTCGAGGCCATCTCCGATCAGGAGTTCAAGGCGTCGGTCCTCGGCGCCTACGAGCGGGGGGAGCGGGCGATCTCGGTGCCCCGTCTCGAGCGGCTGGCTCGCTGCTACAGCGTGCCGGTCGACCAGCTCCTGCCCCGCTCGACCGGGGCCCCGGGCGACGTGGGCGAGATCGTCGACCTGACCGAACGCACCGGCCGCCGGGCCGGGGTCACGATCGATCTCACCCAGCTCGACGCCGTGGCTCGCCCCGAGGGCGAGATGCTCGGTCGGTATCTCGTGATGATCCAGGTCCAGCGGCAGGACTTCAACGGCCGGGTCCTCACGATCCGCCAGGACGACCTTCGAGCCGTCGCCTGCATCCTCGGCGTCGAGATCGAGGCCGCCATCGACCGGCTGTCGGATCTGGGTCTGACCTACACCGGCCGTCCGGACGGCTCCTGACCGTCAGCCGCTCCGGTCTCGATGGCCGGTCGTCATCCTCGGCCCGGGCGAGGGGAACGCCTCCGCACCGGCCGGCCGGTCGGGCTACGCTCGCGTACCGCGATGCCTGAGCACCACTCTTCCCCGCCCCCCTCCAGGCGTGCCGACCGACACCGATGACGTCCTCGGTGCGCATCAACGTCCCCGGAAACCACCTCATGGCCGGCCTGCTGGGAGAGCGCGACCAGTATCTCCGTGCGGTCGAGCAGGCGTTCGACGCCTCGATCCACGTCCGGGGCAACGAGATCTCGGTCGCCGGTGCCCAGGCCGCCGAGGCGGCCCAGGTGTTCGAGGAACTCGTCATCATCCTCCAGGGCGGTCAGACCCTGGAGGAGGCGGCGGTACGGCGGGCGATCGACATGGTCCGGGCCGACGAGCGACCGTCGGAGATCCTCACCGACCGGGTCCTGACCACCCAACGGGGCAAGGCCGTCCGTCCCAAGACCGCCGGTCAGAAGCGATACCTCGACGCGATCCGTCGCAACATCGTGACGTTCGGCATCGGCCCCGCGGGAACGGGCAAGAGCTGGCTGGCGGTGGCGTGCGCGATCCGGGCCCTCCAGAACAAGGAAGTGGAGCGGATCCTCCTGACCCGTCCGGCGGTCGAGGCCGGTGAGCGACTGGGGTACCTCCCCGGCGACCTCATGTCGAAGGTCGACCCCTACCTGCGCCCCCTCTACGACGCCCTCCACGACATGGTCGGCGCCGACGGCTCGGCCCGCCTCTTCGAGCGCAACGTCGTCGAGGTGGCGCCGCTGGCCTTCATGCGAGGCCGGACCCTCAACGACAGCTTCATCATCCTCGACGAGGCCCAGAACACGACCCCGGAGCAGATGATGATGTTCCTGACCCGGATCGGGTTCAACTCCCAGGCGGTCATCACCGGCGACGAGACCCAGGTCGACGTCGCCGGCGGGCGAAGCGGCCTCCACCGCCTCGAGGGCATCCTCGAAGGGATCGAGGGCCTGGCCTTCGTTCGCTTGGGCTCCGAAGACGTCGTCCGCCATCGGATCGTGCAGGACATCGTCGACGCCTATGCCCGCGATCAGGAGCAGCGGCGGTGACGGTGACCGAACCGACGGCACCGACCGTCGACTGCGACGACCGGACCGGCCAGGCTCCTTCGGTCATCGATCGGTGGTGCGCCGTGGCCCGTGAGGTTCTGATCGGCGAGGGGATCGGGACCGGTCGCCTCGACCTGGCGGCCGTCGACGAGCCCGACATGGCGGAGCTGAACGCCACCCATCTCGGTGCCACCGGCCCGACCGACGTGCTGGCGTTCCCGCTCGACGGCCCCGAGGTGGCCGCTCGGGTCGACCCCGTGACCGACGCCGCAGCGGTCGGTGACGGGCCGCCGCTCCACCTCGGCGACGTGGTGCTCTGCCCCGCGGTGGCGGCCCGCCAAGCGCCCGATCACGCCGGTAGCTTCGAAGCCGAGATGGTGCTGCTCATCACCCATGGCGTCCTCCACGTCTTGGGACACGACCACGCGGAACCGGCGGAGACGACGACGATGCAAGCCCGGGAACGGCACCACCTGGCCCGCTACGGATATCGGCATCCGGCCGACCGCCGATGATGGTGGCCATGGAGCTGCGGACGATCGATGTCGTGGCCATGGTGGCGGTGGTCGTCCTCCTCGCCGTCGCCGCGCTGCTGGTGGCCGCCGAGGAGGCGCTGTCTCGGATGACGGCCGTTCGGGCCGAGTCGTTGACCGACGTCGAGCCGTCCCGGGTCGATCGCCTCCTGGCCCTCGTGCGGGAGCCCGAGGCGGCCATCAACCCGCTGCGGCTCCTCGTCCTGGCGTCACAGCTCACCGAGACGACGCTGGTCGCCCTCCTGGCCAACCGGTTCTTCTCGATTCCCGGCCTGATCGTCGGTGTCGTCGTCAACGCCTGCGTGGTCTTCGTCGTGACCGAAGCGGCCCCTCGCACGATGGCGATCCTCCGAACCGACCGCATCGCCCTCTCGCTGACCCGGGTCGTCGGGCCGATCGTCCGGTTCTGGCCGATCCGCCAGGCGACCAACGCCCTGATCGCGGTGACCAACGTCATCGTGCCCGGCCGAGGTCTGCGGCAGGGGCCCTTCTCGTCGGCGCAGGAGCTGATCGCCCTCGCCGACGCCGCCGTCGAGGACGCGGTGCTCGACGAGGACGAGCGGGACCTCATCGAGTCGGTCATCGAGTTCGGGGGGACGATCGTTCGCGAGGTGATGGTGCCCCGGACCGACATGAAGACGGTTGCCATGACGATGACCGTGGCCGACGCCCTCGAGGTCACCTCGGCCGCCGGCTACTCCCGGGTTCCGGCCGTCGGGGAGAACATCGACGATGTCGTCGGCCTGGTCTACGTCAAGGACCTCATCCGGGCGGAGCTCGACGGGTTGGCCGACGAGCCGGTCGGGGCCATGCTCCGCCCGTCCCGGTTCGTCCCCGAGACCAAGAAGGTCGCCGAGCTGCTGCGGGAGATGCAGGAGGAGCAGTTCCACATGGCGATCGCCGTCGACGAGTACGGCGGGATCGCCGGACTGGTGACGCTCGAGGACCTGATCGAGGAGCTGGTGGGGGAGATCGTCGACGAGTACGACGTCGAGGAGCCCCTCGTCGAGCGGCAGCTCGACGGCACCCTCCGGGTCGATGCCCGCATCTCGATCGACGAGCTCAACGACCTGGCGGCCATGGACCTGCCAGGCGGGAACTGGGACACGGTCGGCGGTCTCGTGTTCGACCGGTTCGGTCGAGTCCCGACCGTGGGCGAGACGTGCGACGTCAACGGCTACAACCTGCGGGTCGAGCGGCTCCAGGGTCGGCGCATCACCCGGGTCCGGATCATGCGGACCGAGATGGCCGGCGCCGAGGCCGGCGGCGAGGCGTGACCGACGTCGGGCCGGCCGGCGCCGGGCCGTTCCGCTCGGGTTTCGTCGCGCTGACCGGTCGGCCGAACGTCGGCAAGTCGACCCTGCTCAACCGCATGGTCGAGCGCAAGGTCTCGATCGTGTCCGATGCCTCCCAAACCACGCGCCATCAGGTACGGGGGGTCTTGACGACCGAGGATGCCCAGGTGGTGTTCGTCGACACGCCAGGAATCTCCAAGCCCCGGACCCAGCTCGGGGTGCGGCTCAACGAGTCGGCCCGCGATGCCATGGGCGATGTCGAGGTGGTCTGCCTGGTGCTCGACGCCCGGTCGGGCGTCGGTCGGGGCGACGCCTTCCTCGCCGAAGGCATGGATCGGGAACGGACGATCGGGGTCCTCAACAAGATCGACGGACTGAAGCCGCCCGACGTCCTCCACCAGCTCGAACGGGCCGGTGAGCTCGACCTCGCCGCCTACTTCCCGGTGTCGGCGTTCACCGGGGCCGGCGTCCCGGCCCTCGTCGACCACCTGGTTGGCCTCATGCCGGAGGGCCCTCGGTGGTACCCCGACGACATGGTCCGTGACACCCCGGAACCGCAGTGGGTGGCCGAGCTCGTCCGGGAACAGCTGTTGCGGATGATGCGGGAGGAGGTGCCCCACTCGGTGGCCACGAGGGTCGTCGAGTGGGAGTGGCCTCGGATCAAGGTCGAGATCCTCGTCGAGCGGAGCTCCCAGAAGGGCATCGTCATCGGCAAGGGAGGCACGGTGCTCAAAGCGGTCGGGACCCGGGTCCGCCGCCAGCTCCCCAAGGGTGCGTTCCTCGAGCTGGTGGTGGCCGTCGACAAGGACTGGCAGCAGGACCGGTCGGCCATCGAGCGGCTCGGTTACTGATCGGCGTCGGCCCCGATGTCGCCATGGGACCACCGGGCGGCCAGCACGCCGCCCAACACTGCGACGAAGAGCGTCGACTCCGGGCCGTGGACGAGCCCGTAGGGGACGGGCGGGTCGAGGACAGCGAAGAGCCATTCGGTGGCCGCCACCGCCAGATAGGTGGTGAGCAGGGCCGCCCGGACGTCCCGGGTGATGGTGATCGACGACATCCAGGCCCCGATGGCCGCCACGGCGGTGATGGGGAAGAACACCGCCAGCAGGGCGAAGCTGCCGGCCACCCCCGCGGTCCCGGAACGGAAGCGGCTGGTCACCGGTGCGACGTGACCCACGACCGCCGCCGCCCCCGCCCACAGGGCCATCGAGCTCCATGCGGTGAGGACCTGGGACGACAGGAAGCCGATGGCCGACGCGTTCTGGAACGTCGTCTGACCCGGCGCCGCCCACCGGAGCAGCAGCCACGCCGAGACCGCAGCCCCGATGGTGACGGCCATCTCCCCGAACACCGCGGGCGAGGTCCGGTCGCCCGATCCGAGGGTCCAGGATCGCACGACGCTCGACGCCAGGTAGCCGATCAGTACCACCGGTCCGGAGAGGAACAGGACGAGGCTCACGTCCCGTCGACCCGACGGGCGTCGGCGTCGATGGAGGACAGGAGCGACAGCACCTCGTCTCGATCCTTGGTCCGCCGCAGGGGTGGGAGGGCGTTGATCAGGTCCCACCGGTAGCTCTTGTTGGTCGCCAACCTCCGGTCGAGCACCGCCACGACCCCTCGGTCTGTCGATGAGCGGATCAGCCGCCCGGCGGCCTGGGCCAGGAGTGTCTGGGCTCGGGGCAGGTCGACCACCCGGAACGCAGCCGGACCGGCCCGATCCCGACGGGCCTGATGGACCGGCTCGTCGGGGCGGGGGAACGGCAACCGGTCGATCGTGACCAGGGTCAGGGCGTCGCCGGGGATGTCGACGCCCTGCCAGAACGACATCGTGGCGCACAGCACGGCACCGGGCTCGGCCCGCAGCCGCTCCACCAGGACCTGGCGTGAGGCGTCACCCTGGACGAGGACCGGGCCGTCGAGGGCCAGCTCGAGGTGCTCGGCCGCCTCCCGCATCGCCGAGTTGCTGGTGAACAGGGCCAGCGTCCGCCCTCCGGCGGCGGTCGCCAGATCGGCGATCTCCCGGTGGACGGCCGAGCGATAGTCGGTGGCTCGGGGGTCGGGGAGGTCGGTGGCGCAATAGAGCAGGCCGAGCTGCTCGTAGTCGAAGGGTGAGCCGACCCGGCGGACCTCGGTCCGGCCGGTCAGACCGAGCTGGTCCACCATGCCGTCGGGGAGGGTGGCCGAGGTCAGCACGGCCGCCGTCGACCCCCAGACGTTGGCGTCGAGAAGGGGGCGGAGGTCGAGCGGGGTTCGGCGCAGCAGGGGGGCCACGTCGGTTCCGTCGACCCACAGGACGTCGCTGTCGCCGGCCTCGATGATGGCGATCACGTCATCGGCCACCTTGGTCGCCGCGACCCGGGCCCGTTCGAGGCGGGCCTCGGCGTCGGAGCCCGACGGCGGGTCGAGGCGGCGGAGGGCCGACAGCGTGCGGTCGGCCCGATCCTTGCCGGCCACCAGCTGGGCCACCAGTGCCGGTCCGAGGTCGGTGGTCCGTCCTCGTTCGTGGCGCAGCTCGTCGTCGAGCGACACTGCGGTCCGCTCGAGCTGATCGGGGAGGTCGGAGTCGGCCAGGATCGCCCGGAGGCGGCGGGCCAGGTGCCGGAACCGGGCCCCACCCAACTCCGTGCCGCACGTGGCGCCCAGCGTCTCGACCAGCTGGTGGGCCTCGTCGAACACGACGACGTCGTGGGCTGGGAGTAGCTCACCTTCGGCCGCCAGGTGCATGCCGTAGTAGTGGTGGTTGGTGATGATCACCTCGGCGTCGGTGGCCTTGGCTCTGGCCAGCTCAGCGAAGCACGAGTCGCCCGATGGGCATCGGGCCGCCCCCGGGCACTCGTCGGCCCCGACGCTCACCGCGCTCCACACGTCAGGGGTCGGGGCCGGGTCCAGCTCGTCGCGGTCGCCGGTCGTCGTCGTCGATGCCCAGTCGACGATCGTCTCCAGATGGACGCTGGGGTTCCGCCCACCCAGCAGTTCGAGCTGTTCGGCCCCGTCGGCCCGTTGGAGCTCGTCGAGACGCTGGCGGCAGAGGTAGTTGCGCCGTCCCTTGACCAGCACCGCCCGGACCGGACGGCCGAGGCCCTTGGCGACCTGGGGAAGGTCGTGCTCCAGGAGCTGGCCCTGCAGGGCGATGGTGGCGGTGGCGACGACCGCGGTGGCGCCGGCGACGACGATCGGCGTCAGATAGGCCAGCGACTTGCCGGTTCCGGTGCCCGCCTCGATGAGCAGGACCTCGTCCGACACGACCGCAGCGGCGACCGCCTCGGCCATCTCCACCTGCCCCGGGCGCTCCTCTCCGCCCCCCGGTAGGCTCTGAGTTACGTCACCCAGGTGATCGGCCACGCGCGACACCCGCAGCAGCCTAGGCACTATGCTCCGTTGCTGGTACGGCTGGGGCGCAGGCACCATGGGGATGGAAGACCACATGGATCCAGATCACGAACCCCCGCACGCTGCCCCGAGTGGCGACGAGCGACCCCCACCCCCGACGTCGAGCGCATCCCGCCCGGCCTCCCGGGGCCGGCGGGACATGCTCGAGACCGAGTCGAACGACGACATCTGGGCTGAGGTCGACGACCTCCTCACCGGTGAGTTCTCGACCGACTTCTTGTCCGAGGCCCGTCAACGTGGGCTGCTACCACCGTCGGCATCGGCGCCGTCGGGTCTGGCGGCGCCGGACGGTGAGACGCCGTCGGCGTCCCCGAGGCCACCGTCGCTGGTCGATCCGGTCGGTTCCACGAAGCCGGGTGTCGAGATTCCCTCGGCGACGACGGCTCGCCCGGCGCCCGAGGTGTCGGGGGCGGACATCCTCGGAGCCGACATCGATCCCGGGCAGCCTGGTTTCAGCGTGGTCGGACCTGCCGGGCCCGCCAAGCCGGCCGAAGCCCGACCCGAGCGGCCCGACGCGCCACCGACGGCCCCGGTGCCAGCGGTGTCGGCGGAGATGTCGCGGCTCCTGGCCGAGGCCGACGAGCCGGTGTCGGGGTCACCCGCCGCACCGTTGGCGTCGCCCCGAGGGGTGTTCGACCGACCGACGGGAGCGGGGGCGGCCGCCGGGCCTGCCGGGGCCGACACGACGGTGCCGGTCCGCGACGACCTCTTCGGTGGCGGACGATCGACGGCGATCCCCAAGGTCTCCGGCTCGTCGTCCCGGCTGTTCGAGCGTCCCGACCAGGAGGATGCCCCCACCTTCGACGACGGGTCGCTGTTCCCGACCCGGTCCGGGTCCGATCCGGCGACGAGACCGTCGGCGGGAGTTCCGGACCCCCTCGATCTGACGGCCGAGCTCGACGTGAGCCTCAGCACCGAGCCGTTGGCGCCGCCTTCGTCCCTCGCCCGCTCGACCGTGGTACCGGTCGGCCAGGGCCAACCGGCCGGGTCGTCGTTCACCCTCGAAGGGCAGGACGGCGCCCAGCCGGTTCCCGCCCGGGCGCCGGGCCTCGTCCGGGCCCCCGAAGCCGGGCCCGGGCCGCAGGTCCAGGATGCCTTCCGGGATCTGATGGACCGCCAGTGGGTCACCACCGCGTTGGTGGCCACCGTGGCCCTCGTCGTCGGTGTCGTCGGGTGGCTCGCCTTCCTCGGTCGCCCCAGCGACGACGACCGGATCCTGAGCACCCCCGAGTCCTCGGTTCCGGTGACCGACGACGCCCCGGCCGGTCCGTCGACCGAGACGACGACCACCACCACGACCACGACCACGACGACCACGACGTCGACCAGCGAGGCCGAGACGACCTCGTCGGCACCGCCGACGACCCGACGCCGGCCGGCCACCACGTCGCCACCGCCGACCGAGACGACCGCCCCGCCGACGACCGAGCCGCCGACGACGGAGCCGCCGACGACGGAGCCGCCGACGACGGAGCCGCCGACGACGGAGCCACCCACGACCGAGCCGCCGACGACCGAGCCGCCGACGACGGAGCCGCCGACCACGACCGAGGCGCCGACGACCACCGAGGCGCCGACCACGACGGCGTCGACGACGACGACCACCACCGCCAGCGCCGCTCCTGGCGACGACACGACGACGACCGCCGCCACACCGGTAGCGCCGTAGGAGGCCCGGCCGTCCGCCGCCGGTGCGATAGCGTTCATGTCAATGCAACTCACCCCTATCGATCCTGCTCGGGTGCCGGCTCACGTGGCCTGCGTGATGGACGGGAATGGCCGTTGGGCCAAGGCCCGTGGCCTGAAGAGGACCGACGGTCACGCCGCCGGCGAGCAGGCACTGCTCGACGTCGTCGAGGGTGCCCTGGACATCGGGGTCGAGTGGCTCACCGTCTACGCCTTCTCGACCGAGAACTGGCGTCGCCCCGGCGACGAGGTCCGGTTCCTGATGAACTTCAACGAGAAGCTCCTCGTCAACCGGCGGGATGAGCTCAACGAGAAGGGCGTCCGCATCCGGTTCATCGGGCGCCGTGACTGGCGGGTCCCCAAGCGCCTGCTCCGGCGGATGGACGAGTCGGTCGAGCTGACCTCGGCCAACCGGCGTCTGACGCTGACGATCGCGTTCAACTACGGCTCCCGGGCCGAGCTGGTCGACGCGGTCAGGGCCCTGGTCGCCGAGGGTGTCGATCCGACCGGGATCGACGAGGCGGCGATCGCCAAGCGCCTCTATGACCCCGAGATGCCCGACGTCGACCTGTGGATCCGGACCTCGGGGGAGTACCGGTTGTCGAACTTCTTGACCTGGCAGTCGGCCTACGCCGAGATGGTCTTCGTCGACACCTACTGGCCAGCGTTCCGGCGGGAGCACCTCGTGGCGGCGATCGCCGACTACCAGGGGCGCGACCGGCGGTTCGGGGGACTGAGCGAGTAGTCGATGCCCCTCTACCGCGACGATGCGGTCGTGCTCCGGACCTACAAGCTCGGCGAGGCCGACCGAATCGTCGTGCTGTGCAGTCGGGGTCGGGGCAAGGTGCGGGCGGTCGCCAAGGGCGTCCGGCGGACGAGGAGCAAGTTCGGCTCCCGACTCGAACCCGGCTCGATCGTCCAGCTCCAGCTGTACGAGGGACGGAACCTCGACATCGTCACCCAGGCCGAGCGGCTGGCCACCCTTCCCGAGCTCCGGTCGGATCTCGATCGCTACGGGCGGGCGACGATGTTGTTGGAAGCGGTCGATGCGGTGGTCAACGAGGGTGAGGCCAACCCGGCCCTCTACAAGCTGCTCACGGGGGCGTTGACCGAGCTCAACGGTTCCGGCAGCCCGCTCGTCGTTCCGGCCTTCGTCGCCAAGTTGCTGGCCCTCGAAGGGGTTCAGCCCATGGTCGACGCCTGCGTGTCGTGCGGCCGGCCCGACGATCTGGTCGTCATCCAACTGGCCGACGGCGGCGTGCTGTGCCGGGCGTGCCGGCGGGGTGGGCAGCCGATCAGCGATGCGGCCCGGCTGGCCCTGTGCTCGATTCTGGAGGGTCGGGTCCGTCACGTGCTGGACACCACGTCGCCAGCGGTGTCCCAGGAGCTGGAGACGCTGGCGGCCCGGATGGTCGAGCAGCACATCGAGCGCCGGCTCCAGACCTCTGAGGTCGTGTACCAGCAACTCGGCGGCTGAACCGGACCACGGTCACTCCTCGACGAGGAGCCACCGTCCGGTCTCCACCTCGTGGCGGAGCCACCGCCCGGTCCGGGCGTCCCGGTACATCCATGCCTCGGACTCGTCGCTCCACACCAGGTTCCGACCAGCGACCGCCTGATCGTCGGGTCGGCTGGGCGGTGGGTGGCCGGGGCCGGGTCGGCCGCTGGCCGGTCGCCCGCTGCCCGTCATCGGGGTGAGCAGGGTGGTCCCGCCCGCCGAGCTCGTCGGATCCGTCCCGGTCGGCCCGTCGTGATCGGGGTCGGGCGGAGTGGTCGGGCCCCGGTTGGCCGTCGGGTGGCGGCGCCCCCGGCGGTCGGCCGACGGGGACGGCCCGGTGCGGTCCTGCGACCGGAGTGCCGCCGGGATGTCGCCATCGGTCGGTGGGCGGAGGGCGGCCGGGATGTCGCCATCGGTCGGTGGGCGGAGGGCGGCCGGGATGTCGCCATCGGTCGGTGGGCGGAGGGCGGCCGGGATGTCGCCATCGGTCGGTGGGCGGAGGGCGGCCGGGATGTCGCCAACGGTCGGCGGCGGCAGGTGCTCGGGGTCATCGGAACGAGCCGATCGGCCGGCGCGCCCGAACGGCCACCATCGGCGTCCGGTCGATGGGCCGGTGGTCCGGTCCGGCTCGCCGGTCGCCCAGAGGTCCTCGACGAGCGAAACGACCGAATCTTCGAGCGGGTCGTCCTCGCCGCCGCCGGTGGCCGTCGCACCGGCCTGGCCGTCGCCTTCGGGATCGGCATCGGCTCCGGGGGACGAGCGGGCCGGTCGGTCATCGGGGCCGCCGCGGCCAACGGCGGAGTTCGGGCGATCGCCGGAGCGGGAGCGGAGTCGTCGGCGGGAGGTGCTCGGCGAACCGATGGTGTCCTGGTCGTCGGCGATGGCCCACCGTTGAGCGGCCTTGGCCGCCGCCTCGGGGCCGTCGTCGGGCGTCGATCTCGGCGATGGCGGAGCGCCGATCAGTGCCCGGCGTCGTTGCGTCGGCTCCGGCGGCCGCTCGGGACGATGTCGCTCGACCACCATCGTCGATGCCAGTCGGTCGCCGAGGCGTTGGCCTCGTGAGCTGGAGCGGATCGAGAGGAGACCGACGAGCCCCGGCACCACGAATGGGGCCAGGTCGACCAGGCCGACCACGGCCCGGATCAGGTGGTCGTCGAGCCGGGGCGACGTCTCGGCCACCGTCGTCACCCGCAGTCCGAAGAACCGCTTGCCGGGCGTCGACCCGTTGAACGCCACCGGCGCCAGGGTGAAGACCACGAAGCCGATGACCGCCCCGGTGAGGGCGGTCGGTCCCAGGTTGCCGCCGAGAAGCCACCACACGACGGCGCTGACCGCTCCGACGAGTCCGGCGTCGACCGCGAAGGCGGCGGCTCGGCGGGGGACCAGCTCGATCGACGACGGCCCGGACGCGCCGCCGTCGCCCCCTGGCGGGGGCGGCGACGCAACCGTCGACGATTTCTGACGCCACACCGGGTCCCTGTCGGCTGGCGGGCTTCCGGTTGGAGGCTTTCTCGGGGGCCCGCCCGAGACATGAACCGTTACCATCGCACCCATGACCGAGCCCGATCCCGAGCTGTTCGACAAGATCGTCAACCTCTCCAAACGGCGGGGGATCGTGTTCCCGTCGGCCGAGATCTACGGGGGCTTCCGGTCGACCTACGACTACGGGCCGGTCGGGGCGCTCATGCTCCGCAACGTCAAGGACGCCTGGTGGCGATCGATGGTCCAGAAGCGGTCCGATGTGGTCGCCCTCGACGCTGCCATCCTGTCGCCGCCGGCGATCTGGGAGGCGTCCGGCCATCTGGCCAACTTCACCGATCCGCTGGTCGACTGCCGGAACTGCGGTGCACGCCACCGCCAGGACAAGCTCGACGACCCCGACACCTGCCCCACCTGCGGATCGACCGGTCAGTTCACCGAGCCCCGCCAGTTCAACCTGATGTTCAAGACCCAGGCCGGCCCGGTCGAGGACGACGGCGCCGTCGCCTACCTCCGCCCCGAGACCGCCCAGGGGATGTTCGTCAACTTCGGCAACGTGCTCAACTCGTCGCGGAAGAAGCCACCGTTCGGGATCGCCCAGATCGGCAAGAGCTTCCGCAACGAGATCACCCCGGGCAACTTCGTGTTCCGCACCCGGGAGTTCGAGCAGATGGAGCTGGAGTTCTTCGTGCCGCCGGCCGAGGCCGACGAGTGGTACCAGTACTGGTGCCAGGAGCGCTACCAGTGGTACCTCGACCACGGCATCGCCAGCGACAAGCTCCGGCTCCGGGCTCACGGCGACGACGAGCTGAGCCACTACTCCTCGGGCACCAGCGACGTCGAGTTCCTCTTCCCCTGGGGGTGGGACGAGCTGGAGGGCATCGCCAACCGGGGCGACTACGACCTGACCCAGCACGCCGAGCACTCCGGTGCCCGGTTGGAGTACTTCGACCAGGGCTCGGGGGAGCGCTACGTGCCCCACGTGATCGAGCCGGCGGCCGGGGCGACCCGGACGATGATGGCGTTCCTCATGGCCGCCTACGACGAGGAGACGGTCAACGACGAGACCCGGACCGTGCTCCGGCTCCACCACCGGATCGCCCCCTACAAGGTGGCGGTCCTTCCTCTCTCGAAGAAGCCGGAGCTGGCCGGCCCGGCCCGGGACCTGGCGGCATCGCTCCAGGACCGGTGGATGTGCGAGTACGACGAGACCCAGGCCATCGGCCGTCGGTATCGCCGCCAGGATGAGATCGGTACCCCGTACTGCGTCACGTTCGACTTCGACTCCCTCGACGACAAGGCGGTCACCGTCCGGGATCGGGACTCGATGGACCAGGTCCGGCTCCCGATCGCCGAGTTGACCGACTGGCTGGGCGAGAAGCTGGTCTAGCCGGCTCCGTGGCGGTCGCCGCCCTCGGCCACCGACGTCTCACCTTGGTGCTCCTGGTCCGGCCCATGTCCCGCCCCAGCCCCGGGGAGCGGTAGTTTGGGGATGAGTGGGAATCGTTGACGAGGACATCGTCCGGGTTCGGGACGCGACCGATGTGGTCGCCGTGGTGTCCGAGTACACACAGCTGAAGAAGCAGGGTCGCCAGTACCAGGGGCTGTGTCCCTTCCACGCCGAACGGAGCCCGTCGTTCTCGGTCAACGCCGAGGAGGGCCTCTACCACTGCTTCGGGTGCCAGGCCGGGGGTGACATCATCACCTTCGTCCAGGAGAAGGAGCAGCTCGACTTCGTCGGTGCGGTGGAGCGGCTGGCCTACAAGGCCGGGGTCACCCTCCGCTACACCGACTCGGGGCAGAGCGAGGAGCGTAAGCGGCGGGTCGCCCTCCACCGGGCGATCGAGCGGGCCGTCGACTGGTACCACGACCGACTGCTGACCGCCCCCGATGCCGGTCCGGCCCGGGGCTACCTCCGCAACCGGGGCTACGACGGCGAGGTGGTCCGCCGGTACCGGATCGGGTGGGCACCCGAGGGGTGGGATGCCCTGGCTCGGGCCCTGCGGCTGTCGGACGACGATCTGACCGACAGCGGCCTGGGGTTCCTCAACCGGTTCGGCCGTCAGCAGGATGCGTTCCGGGGGCGGATCGTGTTCCCGATCTTCGACGCCCAGGGCAACGGTGTCGGGTTCGGCGGGCGGATCCTGCCCGGCGGCGATGGCCCGAAGTACAAGAACTCCTCGGAGTCGACCGTCTACGCCAAGAGCCGGGTGCTCTACGGGCTGAACTGGTCGAAGCAGGAGGTCGTGGAGCGCAACGAGGTCATCGTGTGCGAGGGCTACACCGACGTGATCGGGTTCGCCCAGGCCGGGGCCGGTCGGGCGGTGGCCACCTGCGGGACGGCCCTCACCGAGGACCACGTCAAGATCCTCCGCCGGTTCGCCCGGCGGGTGGTGCTGGCCTTCGACGCCGACAGCGCCGGCCAGAACGCGGCGGCCCGGTTCTACGAGTGGGAGCGGGCCCACGACCTCGACGTCGCCGTCGTCGCCCTCCCCGACGGGGTCGACCCCGCCGATCTCGCCGGGCGCGACCCCGAGGCGTTGGTCGCTGCGGTGGAGGGGGCCCAGTCGTTTCTCGAGTTCCGGGTCGAGCGGGCCATCGACAGCGTCGACCGGTCGACGGGGGAGGGCCGGGCCCGGGCCGCCGAGCGGGCCTTGGCCATGGTGGCCGAGCACCCGGACCCGTTGGTGCGGGACCAGTACGCCATGATCGTGGCCAGCCGGTGCCGGTTCGAGCCGGCCCTGATTCGATCAATGCTGCAGGATGGTCCCCGCCCGAGTACGGTGAACAAGGCGGTCGCCGCCGTTACCGCCCCGACGAGGTACACCCCCGAGCGGGAGGCGCTGCGGCTGGCCGTCCACCGCCGAGACGAGATTCTCGAGCTGCTGGTTCCCGAACTCTTCACCGATCCGCTGTGCGCAACGGTCTATGACTTGCTCTTGTCTTACCCGTCCCTTCATGAGGTCATCGCTCACGGCGGCCCCGAGGTCGCCGAGATGATCCAGCGACTCTCGGTGGAGGAGTCCGACGCCGATCCGATGGACGTCGCCGGTCGGTTGTGGGAAGGCTTTCTCGACACCCAGATCGAGCAGTGTCGGCTCACCGCTCGGGGAGCCGACGCCGACACCTACGCCGCGTTGGCCGACGACATGGCGTGGTTCCGCCACCGACTCGAAGACCTCCGCGAACCGGAACGTAAGGCATCGGCGGTCGAGGGATTGCTAACTTGGATGCTGGAAGAGGTGGAGGAGGTGTCGTGACAGAGCCGGTCATCGCAACCGAGGGGGCGGTGCGGCCGACGTCTGTCGAGGTGCCGTTCCTCGAAGAGCACCGCCAACGGCTCCTGCTCCGGTCCCGGGCCGGTCGCCCGTTGACCCCCGACGACGTGGTCGCCGTGATGCCCCGCGTCGAGCTGACGCCGTCCCTCCTCGACGAGGTGCGGATGTTCCTCGTCGACAATCAGATCCCGTTCGACGATCAGCCGGTCGACATCGACGACGTCCCCAGCTTCGGTCGGATTCGCCGTCGCCAGGATCCCGCCCGGATGGCGGCGGCCGCCATGGCCCGGGCCAGCGGCTCGGCCGATCCGGTGAAGATGTACCTCAAGGAGATCGGGAAGGTCCCGCTCCTGACCGCCGAGGAAGAGGTGGAGCTGGCCAAGCGGATCGAGGCCGGAGCGCAGGCGTCGGCCACCTCGGCCGAGCTGTTGACGTCGGGGGGCTGGAGCCGTCTCGGGTTCGAGGAGCGACGCCAGCTGCGTCGCCTCACCCAGGACGGCGACCGGGCCCGCCAGGAGCTGACCTCGGCCAACCTCCGGCTGGTGGTGTCGATCGCCAAGCGCTACGTCGGGCGGGGGGTGCCGATCCTCGACCTGATCCAGGAGGGGAACCTGGGCCTCATGCGGGCGGTCCAGAAGTTCGACCACACCAAGGGGTTCAAGTTCTCGACCTACGCCACGTGGTGGATCCGTCAGGCGATCACCCGGGCAATCGCCGACCAGTCCCGGACGATCCGGGTTCCGGTCCACATGGTCGAGTCGATCAACAAGGTGGTCCGGGCCCAGCGGTCGTTGGCCCAGCGGTTGGAGCGGGACCCGACGATCGAGGAGTTGGCCAAGGAGGTCGACCTCGACGAGGACAAGGTCACCGAGATCCTCCAGATCGCCTCCCAGGACCCGCTCTCGCTCGACTCCCCGGTCGGCGACGAGGACGACACCTCGATGGCCGACTTCATCCCCGACAAGGGCGCGGCCCCGCTGGATCTGGCGGCCCGGAAGCTCCTGGAGCAGACGGTGCGGGACGTCCTCGACGACCTCTCCGACCGGGAGTCGGAGGTCGTCCGGCTCCGGTTCGGTCTGGTCGACGGCCGGCCCCGGACCCTGGAGGAGGTCGGGAAGGAGTTCGGGGTGACCCGGGAGCGGATCCGCCAGATCGAGTCGAAGACCCTGGCCAAGCTCCGCCACCCTCTCCGGAGCGAGAAGCTCCGCGACTACCTCGACTGAGCGGTCGCCCACGGGGTTCACGGCGTGCGGCCCGATCCGCCGACCGGGCCGAGTTCCTTGATCGAAGATGTATCATGCCGACCGGTTCGGCATCGAGAAGGTGTCGGGCCGCAGCTCGACCAGGCCCGCTGCGCTGGGCCCGGGATTCCGGGTCCGTCGGGGCGGATCGGCGCTATAGTCGAGCATTCCATCCGGGGTAGCTCAGTTGGCAGAGCAACTGACTGTTAATCAGTGGGTCGTGAGTTCGAGCCTCACCCCCGAGCTACGCCTGACTAGGGTTAACCGGTTGCGGCTGTGGATCTGGCAGCCAGTTCGGGACCTGGTTTCCACCATTGATCCACCATCGGTCTAGTTGAAAGGCAAGCCGACGGCCCTCAGCGACGAGTTGCAGCAGCGGTTCAGGGAGTTCGTCGCCCAGTGGGGGAACCCGCAAGAGAATCGGTTCCGCGATCGCTTCTGCAGCTCTGGCCGTAGCGACGCTGATGTCCGGCGTCGCCGGAACTCTCCCAAACCGGCAGTTTCGTCTATCGGGCGTTCAGCGAGGAGATTGACCAGATCGAGCTTGAGTCTAAGGATCGCCCTGCCCTTCCGGCTGGTGACCAGATGCCGGCGCTCGATCCTCCCGAGCAGTCGTCTGACTGAGCAGCGAGGCGATCGCCTCCGCAAGTTGGCGGTCGGCCCTTTGGACAGTGCCCGTGTAGTTGCGAGCAGCGACGGACGGATCGTGGCCAGCTCGCATCGCTACTTGACTTGCGGAAAAAGCCAAGGTCTTGGCCGTAGGTGCCCATGAACTTTCGAAGAGAGTGGAAGTTGAGATGTTGGAGTTCCAGTCGGTCCCGGAGGCGCGAGAAGAAGCGAGTAATGGCGCCAGGCTTCCAGGGCATAGACCCGTCGACGGCATCGGAGAACAGGAAGGCGTCAGCGTCGAGGGCCTCCCCGATGGAGGCGGCTCGGCTAGACATCATCTCCCACTGGGCTTGAACCTGGTGGAGAGTCGTCACGTCGAGGGCGACGTGGCGAATGCGGCGATTCTTGGTCGGGGCTTCGACCAGCTCGCCGTTCGTGTCCAGCATGCTGTGCGAGATGACGAGCCGCTGCCTCTCCCAGTCGATGTCTCGGCCGATCCGAAGGGCGCACAGCTCGCCTCGGCGTAGACCGGTTGTCGCAGCTATGAAGATGAGCCGCCCGTACTCTGGGCGTTTTCGACTGCCTCGGCGGCCTGGACGAGCATCTGGACTTCCTCGGGAGTCGGGACTGTCGGCGGATCGTTCGGCCGAGACGGCGGATCGGCCCACTGCGCTGGGTTGGAGTCGCGCCAGCCCCAGCGGCACGCCTGGGTCATCATCGACGAGATCGTGGCATGTATCTGGTAGACCCGCCAGGGCGAGAGCCCTCGACGCTGGTGCTCGCCGTAGAGGTCGGTCAGCATCTTCGTCGTCACCTTGGCGACCTCGATCGAGCCGAGGCCGGCGAGACGTCACGCCGGTAGGTCTTGGCGTAGTTGTCGATCGTGTTCGGTGAGCGCCCCTTCCGCTCCAGCTCGGTGAGCCATGCCTTGTGCAGCTGGTCGACGGTGGCCCGGGTACCGGTGTGGTGGCCTTCGCTGACCTCGGCCAGCAGCTTGGTCCGGGCCCGCTTGGCGTCTCGGAGATTCCCGTGGAATGTACGGCTGACACGACGACGCTTGCCGGTGACCGGGTCTCGGCCGGCGTCGACGTACATCTCCCCAGACCCCCGGCGACCGTTCTCGCATGCCGTTGGCCTTACGCAACTCGGCCATCGTTGCCTCCGTTGCCGTCGATCATGTCGAGGAGTCGCTGCCGTGGGATCAGGATTCGCCCGCCGAGTCGAATTGAGGGGAGTTCCTTGGTCCTGACGCACTCGTAGGCGGTCGCCCGCGAGACGCCGAGCAGGACGGCGGCCTCGGTCACGCTGATCACGAGGGGCTGGGACGTAGTCTCGGTCATGGGTGACTCCTGTCATCGTCACGTGGCGTGCGATTCTGTCGGGTGAGCTCGCCTGTCCCGGATGTGCCGTCACATCCGTCACATCCGTCACATTCCCTGGTAGCGGTGTCGTGGTGTGATGACGGTTGAGTTGATGTGTGACGGATTGGCCGGTCGGTTCGACCACGGTGGGTGGTGATGGCTTGGCTGTTGTGAACCGCCCTGGGTCTGATGGAGGCTCAGGGGTTTGGTTTTCCAGCCCCGGTTGGGGTGGCCGTGTGGTCAGCGTAGAACGCTGACTCGAACTCTGCCGGCGGGGTGTGCCCGCAGTGGCCATGCAGGCGGTGTTCGTTGAACCAGTGGACCCACGCGAGGGTCTCCAGCTCGAGCTGG
>CBDHES010000005.1:0-20319 GCA_965262175.1 Acidimicrobiales bacterium
ACTATCCCCGATGGGTCGACGGCTCCGCTGCCGTAGGGTTCAACCATGACTATTCGAGACGCCATCAACGAGATTCTGGCGGGCCTCGAGCTGGGTGCTGATCCAGCCGAGGTGCTGGCCGACCATGGCTTCGAGAACATCTCGCCTGAGGCGTTCTCGACCGCGCTGACCCACTTCGCCGAGCTGTCTCCCATGGAGACCGCCGATGCCCTCGCCCCGATCGTCACCCGGGTGTCTCCGGTGCCCTTCGAAGCCGGCGACCTCCCCGACGCCCCCGACGCCGACGCCATCCTGGCCGAGGGTGGGGACGTCTTCTCGCTCCTCAGCGAGGTCGGTATCGACGGCGAGCTGGCCGACATCGAAGCCGATGCCCTCGACGACGCCGTCGACGAGGCGGTCGGTACCGTCGTCGATGCCTCCGACGTCGCGGCCGACTCCGTCGCCGAGGTCGCCGACCTCGACGAGTCGACCTTCGGGGTCGGCGGCGACGAGTCCACCGAGGACGCGGCACCGGACTTCGACGCCGAGGCCGAACTGGGAGACATCGATCCCGAGGCCCTGGTCGACCAGGCCGCCGAGCAGGCGGGCGAACTGGTCGACGGGTTCGATACCGCCGACTTCACCGACCTGTTCGACCGGACGGCGGCCGAGATCGACGACCTCGAGAACACCGACCCGTCCGACCTCGACCTCGAGTAGGCCTCGACGCCACGGTCGACGCGATCCGCCACCACCAACCACCCCACCCTCGGGCCCCGGGTCGACCCCCGGGGCCCGAGCGCGTCTAGAACAGACCGGCCGCCACCTCTTCGAGGCTCCGGATACCGATTCGGACCGCCTGGCGGAGGTCGAGAGGGGTGAGCGGGTTCTCGGCCATTCGCTGGAACCGGGCGATGGTGTCGAAGGTGGCGACCTTGACCTCATCGGGTGATGCGTCCGGCGTCAACCCGAGCCGCTGCCAGGGAGCGGTCCCGGTCGAGCCCAGGATCCGCTCCAACTCCACCAGATCGTTCTCAGGACCGATGACCGCCCCGGTCCGGATGGCGGCGATCATCGCCAGTTCGGTGAACGGGTGGGCCATGGCCATGGCCTGCTCGATCTCCTCCTGGAGCCGGGCCGAGTCCGGATGGTGGGGGTTCTCCTCGCACAGCCGCTCGATGGTCAGCAACGCCGAGCGGGCCTTGAGCAACGCCGCCCGGTCGACGAACAGCGTGGTGAGAATCGTCTGGAGCTCGATCAACCCCGAGCGCCGAGCCAGTTCGGTGGCCAGCTCCACGCTCGTCGTCACCTTCTTCGACCGCAGGAGGGCCATCGACTGGCGGATCCCGAACACGCCGAACCGGTCGATCAGATGCTCCCGCTCCTCCGCCGTGAGCGGCGTGGTCGGATTGGCCCGGATGAACCCGTCGGCCGACAGCAGGAACAGGTCCATGTCCTTGCGGGGAACGGTGGCCAGCTCGTTCAACCAACCGAACTCCCGCTCGGTGAGCGTCTCCGCCGTCTCGGCCAGCAGACCGGCCACCGGAACGACGACCTGGACCAGCCGGCGAAGCTTGGGATCGCGGCCGTAGCGCTCGGCGATGCGGTGGGCCGACGCCATGGCGTCGATCCGTCCGGCCCCGATCTCGTCGGCCCGGGACAGCACCGCGATGGCGTTGACCGGGTTCGGCTGGGCCACCGTCTCGTCGTGGAACGCCTCCAGGAGTCCGAGGTCCGAGACGTGGATGTGCTTCATCAGGTAGAGCACCGCGTCGGCCGGCGTCTCGGTGTCCTGGGGGTCGAGGAAGTCGTAGGCCTTCTCGGCGATGCCCTCGCTGAGGGTGTCGATGCCGGGCGTATCGACCAGGGTGATCTGCCGGAGGCTGCTCGTCGGCCACGACACATCGAGGCGATCGACGTCGAGCGGATCCCGACCGCCGATGTCGACATCGATCGCTCCATCGTCGCGGCGGAACGGAACCTGGACCGGTGGGCTGCCGTCCTTGGGGTACAGGACCACCTGGTAGGAGTGCCCATCGTGGTACCAGGTGACGATCTTGGTGCACTCGCCGGTGTCGGTCGGGGCCAGCTTCTCACCGACCAGGGCGTTCAACAGGGTCGACTTCCCGGCCTTGACCTTGCCGGCGATGGCCACCCGGATCGGGCCGTCCAATCGGGCTCGGGCGGTGGTCAGGGCCTCGGCCCCGGCCGCCCCGCCGAAGGCGGCGTCAGCCCGGTCGAGGAGGTGGCGGGTTCGCTCGATCAGTGCGTCGCTCATCGATTCCCCAACCTCACGCTCGGGCGGCGGCCACGGCCTCGGGGGCCAGCTTCACCGCCCGCTCCCGCAGACCTTGGATCCGGTCGAGCTCGGCCTTGGTGTCCCGGAGCTTCTTCGACCGGTCGGCCTCGGCCACCTTGGCCGCCTCGGAGGCCGACTTCAACGCCTCGGAGCTCGAACGGTTCATCTCGTCGGCGATCGCCGAGTAGTGGTCCCGCAGCTGCCGCTGGATCCGCCGGAGGGTGTCCCGGCTGTCCTTGCCGATCTGGAACCGGACCTCCTCGCAGTACTTCCGGACCGCGCTCTTGGCCTCCGACCGGCGACGGGTGAGCGCCCGCTCCTTCTCGTCCTTGGCCGACTTCCGACCCATGAGCGCCGCCGCACCGGCACCGAGGCCGGGGAAGATCAGACCGGCCAGCGCGGTGCTGATGCCGAGCGGGCCCGCGGCCAGCCCACCGAGCAGGGTGACCATCAGGAATCCGGAGTAGGAGCCCCGGAGCGCGGCCAGCCCGGTCGACGACTTGGCGAGGTCCTCCTCGTCGAGCCCGGGGTCGACGCCGACCCGGAGCATGGCCTGGGCGGCGTTCGAGATCTCGAGGTCGGCGAGGACGTCGCCTCCCTCGTTGCCGAAGTGCTCGGCCACCTGGCGGCCCAACTCGGAGGCCCGCTCGGTGAGGAAGCGGTAGTTCAACACGACGGCCTGGGACATCGTCGACTCGAGCCAGGGTTCGAACTCGTCCCAGGTGTCGGCCGGATCGAAGCCCTCGATCGACTTGTCGGCCTCGGCGAGGATCGCTCGGATCCGGCCCTGGAGATCGAAGTCGACGTCGCTGGTCAGATCGGCGATGCCGTCGTTGAGGGTGGTGCTCCACCGGGAGACCTGGCTCCGCAGCGCCTCCGCCCGGGCCTTGGCCTGCTCGAGCCCGGAGACCAGGGCTCCGCTCGCCGCCGGGTTGTCGAGCGCCCGCCGCTGGGCCTCGAACTGCCCCTCGAGCTGGTCGCAGATGAAGATGACCTCCCGCTGGGCCTTGATCCGCTGACGTCGGACGTTGGCCCCCACGATGTCGTCGGTGATGTACTTCACCAGCGCCGGAAACCCGGACTGCTGATTGATCTCCTTGTCCTTGCGGCGGATCGCCTCCACCCGGAGATGGGACGACACCGGGATGATCGGCCGGCTCAACCCCAGCCGGGCCAGGTGACCCTGGTTGATTTCCAGGACCTGCCGCCACCGGGGGTAGAGGTCGATCTTGGTCATCACGCACACCACGCTGGGGCACATGTCGACCGCCTGAGCGAGGTAGTCGATCTCGGCCCGGGTGTACTCCTGGGAGGCGTCGCTCACGAACACGGCAGCATCGGCGACCGACAGCGCCCCGAGCCCGGCCGCGGCGTGACCCGAGCCGAGGCCCCCGACGCCGGGGGTGTCGACGAGGATGACCCCGTCGCCGAGGAGCTTCCGGGGGATCTCGATCTCGACCCCCTTGACCACGATCGACGGGTCGTTCCGGCCGAGCTCGGTGGCGTAGTCCCGGATGTCGTCGAAGCCGATCTCCAGCCGACGACCCTCCCCTTCGGGGAGATCGGCCGGCTTGACCAGGGCGAAGGCCCGCTTCTCGTCGCCGTAGCGGACGATGGTGTGGACCGCGGTGGCGATGTCGTCGTCGACCGGGCAGATGTTGACATTGACCAGGGCGTTGACCAGCGAGCTCTTACCCTGCTTGAACTCCCCGATGGCCACGATCTGGGTGTCCGGGCGGCCGACGCTCTCCTTGGTGGCCTGGAGGCGGGCGACGAAGTCCGGTCGCTCGTAGGCGGTCGACGCCTTGACCGCCAGGTCGAGGACGGCCATCACGTCGCCGTTGGGAGGCGAGTTTGCCATCCGGGTGCCCTCCTTCGCCGAACTGTTCCGGCATTCGACACTACCCGCTGAGGTGGGCCAACACCGCCCGAAGGGGCGAGGCGGGACGACGGGGCCGGCCGGGGCGGCCGGTACGATCATCGATGACCAGGTATCGGAACCAGGTACTGCGACCAGGGGACATTCGAGGCGCCCGGGAGGGAGACCATGCCAGACGCACGGCTCGTCGTCGGAGCGGGGGGAACGGGCCGGACGGCCGCCCTGCGTGAGCTGGTCGCCGCCAGCGGCGAACCCGCCGAGGTGATCACCGCCAGCCCCCTGGCCCCGCTCACCGCCGACGACGTGGCCCGGGCCCTGGGCAGCGAGATCGCGGTCCTGGCGGTCGACGACGTCCAGTGGTCGGAGCCGGGTGCCCTCGATGCCCTGCTCGAGGCGGCCGATCGGGTGACGGTCATCGCCACCCGACGACCGGCGACCGGCGGGGAGCCGGCATCGCACGAGCTCGAACGGCTCGCCGAGCGGTTGAGCCGGTCCGAGCCCCCGATCCGGCTCGGTCTGCTGGACGACGACGGGTACGGGCCCGCCCTGGCCGAGATCCGGACCCGGACCGCCGAGCGGGCCGGCGCCGAGCCACCGGGCGCGGTCGCCACGGCCGAGGCCGAGGCTCTGCTGAGGGCGACCGGCGGGTCGGTGGGGTTGACCGCCGACGCGGTCGCCACCGGATGGCCGGGATCGGGGCCCGTCACCGGCGATCTGGCCGACGCCGTGATGACCAGGGTCCGGCGGGCCGGACCGATGGCCGCCACCCTGGTGGCGGCGTGGTCGGTCGACGGGCTCGACGGGGCGGCCGAGAACCTACCGATCGCACTGGCCGCCCTCGGGGCCGAGGCCGACCCCGAACGGGCCGAGCGAGAGGCACGGGCCGGCGGTCTGATCGACGCCACCGGTGACCTCATCCCCCTCGTGCGGGAGTCGGTGGCCGCGGCGGCGACCGTGACCGAGTTGGCCCACCTCCACGACCTCCTGGCCACCGCGCTGGCCGAGCGCGACCAGCGACGGGCGGCCGACCACCTCCTGGCCGGCGCCGGTCACGTGCCGGGCGCCGACCGGATCCTGGCCGGGGCGGCCCTCGACGCCGCCGTCACCGATCCCGAGACCGCACCCGCCTACATCGACCGGGCCGAACAGCTCGGTCTGGCGGCGACCGACGGCTCGGTGCTGCGAGCCCTGGCGGCGTTCCATGCCGGGTCGGCCGACGCCCTCGCCCACCTGGAAGCGGCCCTGAGCACCGCGCCCGAGGACGACCGCTCGGCGATCCTCGGCTTCGGGATCGACGTCCGGGATCTCCGCCTGGCCGATGCCGGGCAGCGGGCCCTGGCCGGCGACCTGGCCGAACCCCTCCAGGCGATGGCCGACGGGATGGCCGGGCGGCCCCGCTCCGTCGAGGCGGCCCGAACGCCGCTGGCCAAGAGCTACGCCGCGGTCGCCACCGGTATCGACCACCTCGGCCGGGGTGCGGTACCCGAGGCCGTCGGGGCGTTCAGTATCGCCGCCGACGATTTCGACCGGCTCCGACCGACCGCCCCGATCGGCATCACCCCCCATGCCGTCGGTGCCCTCTCGGCGCTCGTCGTCGGTGATCTGGCGGTGGTCGACATCCTGACCTCCCAAGCCCTGGAGCATCGGAGCGGGGGGCGGGGCGAACACCTGTCGCACGAGCTCATCGGCGCCTACGGTCGTCTGGTGGCAGGCGACTACGGCCCCGCGCTCGTCCTCCTCCGGGCTCACGGCAACCGGGCCGCCGACGAGGATCTCGACGACGCGGTGGCCGAGACCGAGCACCCGGCGTCGGGCGACGATGCGGCCACGCCGGAGCAGACCCGCTCGCAACGGGACCGGCTCCTGCTCGCCTCGCTGGGAGCGGCGGTGGCCCGCCGTTCGGGCGACACCGCCCGCCTCCGGGCGGCGTGGCACGGCGCCGAGCGGGCGCTCTTGCGGCCGTCGGCCTGTTGGCTGGTGATCGATCCGTTCACCGAGTTGTTGGCCGCCGGTGCCCGCCTCGGCGACCGCCGCCGGGTCGACCCGGTCGTCGATCAGCTACTCGCCCAGACCGCGTCGCTGCCGACCGACGGACCGGGCCCGGTCGCCGGCCAGTGGCTCCGGCTCCAGATCGGGATCGCCGCCGAGGACCACGAGCTCGTGGCCGACGCGGCGAGCCGCATGGCCGAACTGGCTCCGATCGGCGATCGCTCCAAGGCTCGGGTGGCTGCCGCCGGGATCTGGGCCGGCCTCCTCCCGGCGGCGGGGGACGAGGGGTCGTCGTCGACCGATCGACCCACCGAGGACGACGTGGTCATGGTCGCCGAGACCCTGATGGCGATCGACGACGGCTGGGAGGCGTCCCGGCTCCTCGGCCAGGCGGCACTCGACGAGCCCGACTCCAAGGCGGCCCGCCGGATGCTGGAACTGGCCCGCATCTCGGTCTCGGAGCACGTCGACACCTCCACCGGTGACGGCCTGGCGGCCCTCGGGCTCTCCGAACGGGAGGCCGAGGTGGCGTTGCTGGTCGTCGAGGGCCGCACCCACAAAGAGGTCGGCGCCCAGCTCTTCATCTCCCCCAAGACCGTCGAGCACCACGTGGCCAAGATCCGCCAGAAGATCGGCGCGTCGTCCCGGGCCGAGCTGCTGTCGATCATCCGGGAAGCGGTCGGCAAGGGCTGACGGGCCCCGTCCTCTTGCCCAATCGGGCCGACCCAGGCCTATTCGCTGTCCGACCAGGTGAAACCTGCCTGCCACCAGTGACACCGGGACGAGGTCGTGCCACGATAATCGTGGGCACCGTCTGACCGGCGGCGGGCCGGGGAGCA
Source organism: Acidimicrobiales bacterium (assembly GCA_965262175.1). Lineage (GTDB taxonomy): Bacteria > Actinomycetota > Acidimicrobiia > Acidimicrobiales > SZUA-35 > CADEDH01. The sequence continues at coordinate 6,986 of CBDHES010000005.1, forward strand.
CCGTGAGGTGGCGAGCCGCGACGTCGTCCCCTAACCGGCGCCAGGCAACCGGGGGGTTGCCCCGATCCCGGGGTGGGCGATGACTCCTAGGTTGAGTTCAAGCAACACATCAACCTCACCAAGCACCACCACCCACCCAAACCAACCGGAGGGAATATCACATGAACCCCGAAGAGCTCGCTGCGCAACTCCAGGCCTGGCTCGAGCAGGTCCGCGCCGGTGAGGCCGGCGAGGCCGGCACCTACGACGCGGCTGTGCCCGAGGTCGTCGAGCCGGAGTACCTCGAGGAGGTCACCCGGGACGAGTACCAGGAGGCCATGGAGATGGTCTTCGACAACTACGAGGTCCCCGAGGAGATGCGGGAGCAGGTCTATGAGCAGCTCGACGCCCAGGGCGACTACAGCCCGGCCGGCTACATCCAGAACCTGACCCTGATCGTCAACGACAACGACATCAACAACCACATCGACAACAGCCTCACCGTCGAGCACGGTGCCGAGGTCCACGGCGACATCTACCAGGCCAACGAGACCAACGTGGCCAACGCCTCGGGCGAGGGTGCCATCGCTGGTCGTGACCAGGACGGTCAGTTCCAGACCGGTGACGGTGTCCAGGTCGGCGACTACAACGACGGTGTCGTCAACCAGGGCGACAACTCCGGTCAGCAGGCCGGCGACGACGCCTACGCCGACGACATCACCACCGGTGACGGCAACTTCAACAACGAGGGCGACATCAACGACTCGGCCGTCGCCTTCGGTGGCGGTCACGCCGACAACCAGGCCGACGACGTCGTCGACCACTCGGTGAACGACTCCTACGACACCGAGGACTCGTTCAACACCGAGGACTCGTTCAACACCGACAACTCCTACAACACCGACGACACCTACAGCGAAGAGGTCTCGGTGGACGCCCATGTCGACGCCACGGTCACCGAGTCGTACAACACCGACGACGACCACCACGACATCGACGATTCCCACAACGAGGTGACCGAGGACGCCGTCTACGACTGACCGTCGTCGGCTCGCTCAACGCACCACGGACACGAGAGGCCCCGGCTCACCGCCGGGGCCTTTCGGCACCCCCCCGAGGGGGGTGGGCCCAACCCCCCACCGACCCCCGCCCGGACCAGGGGTTGCCCCGATTCCCGGTCGGGCGGGGCCGCCTAGATTGATCGATACACCACCCAAGCAGCACCACCACCCACACATTCCGGAGGGAACCAGCACATGAACCCTGAAGAGATCGCAGCGCAGATCCAGGCTTGGCTCGAGGCCGCTCAGGCCGGCGAAGACGTCACCGAGGTCGTCGACACCGACTACCTGGAGGGCATCGGCCGGGACGAGTACCAGCAGGCGATGGACATCGTCTTCGACCACTACGACGTCCCCGAGCCCGCCCGGGAGCAGACCTACGAGCAGCTCGACGCCGAGGGCGACTACAGCCCGCAGGGCATCCAGAACAACCTGGAGTACGTCCTGGCCAACGACGACGTCACCAACCAGATCGACAACAGCCTGACGATCGAGCACGGTGCCGAGGTCCACTACGCCGACGTCACCCAGGAGAACGAGACCAACGTGGCCAACGCCACCGGCGACGACTCGATCGGCGGGCGTGACCAGTGGGGTCAGTTCCAGACCGGCGACGGCGTCCAGGTCGGCGACGACAACGACGGTGTCGTCAACCAGGGCGACAACTCCGGTCAGCAGGCCGGTGACGACGCCTACGCCGACGACATCACCACCGGTGACGGCAACTTCAACAACGAGGGCGACATCAACGACTCGGCCGTCGCCTTCGGCGGCGGCTCGGCCTACAACGAGGCCGATGATGTCGTCGACCACTCGGTGAACGACTCCTACGACACCGAGGACTCGTACAACACCGACTACTCGGGCAACGTCACCGACTCCGGCAACGCTGAGTACACCGAGACCGTCGACATCGACGAGTCGCTCCACGCCGACGTCGACGTCGACCACTCGTTCAACTCCGACGACGATGGCCACGACATCGACAACTCCTACAACGAGGTCACCGAGGAGCTCTACGACTGAGCCCCCCGGCACCGGGTCACCGGCCCGACGCCGATCGACCGCTCACCGGAGCCCCGGGTTCGCCCGGGGCTCCGGCGCGTTCGGGATCACCAACCGATGCGCTGCTCGGCCTTGCCCTTGTCCATCTCGGCTCGGGCGTCGCGAACCGCCTCCCGCTCCGAGACCTCGGGCACGCCGACCTCCCAGAACGTGCCGCCCTCGGTCCAGGAGTAGGCGTCGACCTTCATGGCGATGACGTAGGTCCGGTCCGACGCCCGGGCCCGGTCGATCGCCCCACCGAGATCGGCCAGCGATGTGATCGTCTCGCTCCCACAACCCAGCGAGGCGGCATGGGCCGCGAAGTCGACCTCGGCCACGTCGCCCGCCACCCGGCAGTCGGCGAGGAGGTTGTTGAACGGACGACCTCCCTGGTTGACCTGGAGCCGGTTGATCACCGCGAACCCCCCGTTGTCACAGACAAGGACGATCATCTTGTGGCCCGACAACACCGAGCTGTACAGCTCCGAGCTCATCATCAGATAGGAGCCGTCACCACAGAACACGAAGACGTCGCCATCCCGAGCCGCGCCGCCACCCGGGGCATACGCCATGGCCGCGCCCCATCCGCCAGCCGTCTCGTAGCCCATGCACGAGTAGCCGTACTCGCAGTCGAAGGTCCCGATCCCCTTGGACCACCAGCCGTTGTTGACCTCACCGGGGAACCCGCCGGCGGCGGCCAGGCACACGTCGCCGGGGCCGGCCAGGTCGTTGACCGCCCGCACGACCTGGGCATAGGTGATCGGGTCGTCCGGCCCGCCCGGCGCCCCGACCGTCGCCAGGTAACCGGCGAAGCCCTGCTTCTCCTGCTCTGCCTGGGCGACCCAGGCTTCGGGGGCAGCCCACGAGCCGAGGAGACCCGACAGCTCCCGGAGCGACTCGCGGGCGTCGCCCACCACCGGGAGCGACCGGTGCTTGACCGCGTCGAATCGGGCGGTGTTGACCCCGACGATCGTCGTATCGGCGTTCTTGAACACGGTCCACGAACCCGTCGTGAAGTCCTGGAGCCGGGACCCGACGGCGATCACCACATCGGCCTCGGCAGCGAGGTTGTTGGCCGCCTCCGACCCGGTCACCCCGACCGGGCCGACGTACCGGGCGTCATCGCCGAGCAGCGACGACTTACCGGCGACGGTCTCGACGACCGGGACCCGGTGCCGGTCGGCGAAGTCGACCAGCTGGGCCTCGGCCACCGAGTAGTGGACGCCGCCACCAGCGATCAGCAGCGGCTTGCGGGCCGCCCGGATCGCTTCGGCGGCCCGGACCAGCTCGCTGGCGTCGGGTCGGGGCCGAGGCACCTCGTGGACGACCGGTTCGAACAATTGGCTCGGGAAGTCGAACGCCATCGCCTGGACGTCCTGGGGGAGCCCGAGGAAGGCAGCTCCCCGGGTGGCGGGGTCGAGCATCGTGGCCACCGCTGCCGGCAACGACTGGGCGATCTGGGCCGGGTGGGTGATCCGGTCCCAGTACCGGGTCACGGCCCGGAACGAGTCGTTGACCGTCGTGGCCGGGGCCCCGGGGTGCTCGACCTGCTGGAGGACCGGATCAGGGATCCGGCTGACGAAGGTATCGCCCGACAGCAACAGGAGCGGCAGGCGATTGGCAGTGGCCACCGCAGCGGCGGTCACCATGTTGGTGGCCCCGGGCCCGATCGAGGAGGTGGCGACCATCACCTGCCGGGCCTTGACCGCCTTGTTGTAGGCCACGGCGGCCAGGGCCATCCCCTGCTCGTTCTGGCCCCGCCAAGTCGGGAGGGTGTCGCCCGCCTCTTCGAGGGCCTGACCAAGGCAGGTGACGTTGCCGTGGCCGAAGATGGCGAAGATCCCGGGGAACAGCGGGGCCTCGACCCCGTCGTCGAGCACGGTCCGTTGAGCCACCATCCACCGGACGATGGCGTGGGCGGTGGTCAGTCGGATGGTCGAGGTCGGCTGGGTCATGGCGTGCGCTCCGATCGGGACGAGGGACGAGGGACGGGGTCAGGGACCGGGTGGGGCCGGTCGGTCTCGAGGGGTGGCCGGCGGTCAGCTCAGCCGGTTGGTGGACCGCTCCCGACCGAACCGGTCGAGGATCTCGGTCAACGACAGCAGGGGCGTGGCCAGCCGTTCGGCGGTCGCCACGGCCGACACCGAGGTGTCGTAGGGAACGGGTTGTCCGGCCAGCGCCTCGCTCGGAGCCGGCCCGAACGACAGCAACGAACGGTCGAGCCCGAACGCTTCGACCGTTCGCTCGGCCAGCTCGCGGCGGGTGACCGACTCGGCGCCGCACGAGTGGAAGACGCCGGTGTGGCCACCGGCGACGGCGGCCCGGACCACCTCCCCGCAGTGCGAGGCCAGCGACGGGGAGGCGACGGAGTTGAGCTCTGCCCCCTCCCAGACGGTGAAGGGCCGGCCTGCGTCGAGCGCGTCGACCAGCGACGCGACGAAGTAGCCGAAGCCGGGGTCCTGGAGGCGGGGTGTCGATGGTCGGGCCCAGTGGACGCCGTTGACCCCCATGACCCGGACGACCGATGCACCTCGGTCGAGGGCGACGATCTCCGACGCGGCCTTCAAGAAGCCGTAGAGGTTGATCGGATTGGGTGGGGTGTCCTCGGTGGCTCCCGACTGGGTTCCGTCGAACACCCAGTCGGTGGAGATCAGGCAGAACGGGACGTCGAGCTCCCGGGCCGCGTCCGCATAGGAGCGGGTGGCCTCGACGTACGCCGCCCAGGCTCGGTGGCGGTCGGCCTGCATCGCCGCCCAGTCGTTGAGGATCGCCACGTGAACCACGGCGTCGGGCCGCTCGGTGGCGACGTAGCGGGTCACCGCCGACCGGTCGGTCATGTCGACCCGACGGGCGATGACCTCGTCGCCGTAACGGTCGGTCATGACCTTGGCGATGTTGGACCCGACGAACCCCGAGGCACCGGTGACGATCGTCCGCACCTCAACGACCTCCGGCGCCGGGATCGACCTCGTCGAGGCGGACGGGGCGCCGCTCGGTCACCGATCGCCATGCCGCCAGCCCGATGACCAGGGGAGCCCGACCATCGGCGGGCCCTACCGGGGTCGGCTGGCCGGACGCCACGGCAGCCACGAATCGGTGCCACTGCTCGACGTAGGACGGGATGTATCGGTCGAGGAAGAAGTACGGCAGGGCTGCGCCCCGGTGGCCGTCGACGGTGCGGACCGTGGCGTGGTGATCGAGATGGTTGTCCGAGCTGGCCATCCCGGCCGAGCCGAGCACCTCGACCCGCTGGTCGTACCCGTAGACCGCCTCCCGGCAGTTGTCGATCGTGGTGACCGCGCCGTCGGCGTGGGTCAGGACGACGACGACCGTGTCGAGGTCGCCGGCTTCGCCGATCGCCGGGTCGACCATGACCCCGCCGGTGGCATAGACCTCGACCACCTCCGAGGCGGTCACGTAGCGGGCCATATCGAAGTCGTGGATCGTCATGTCGAGGAAGATCCCGCCGCTGACCTCGATGTAGGAGATCGGGGGCGGGGCGGGATCGCGGCTGGTGATCCGGACCTGGCGCACCGAGCCGACCGCGCCCTTGGCCACCGCCTCGGCCACGGCGGCGTGGCCCGGATCGAAGCGCCGGTTGAAGCCGACGTGGAACGGGACTCCTGCGGCGGCCACGGCGGCCAGGGCCCGGTCGACCAGGGAGAGATCGAGCGATACCGGCTTCTCACAGAAGATCGCCTTCCCGGCCGCCGCCGCAGCCTCGATCAGCTCGACGTGGGTGTCGGTACTGGTGCAGATGGCGATGGCATCGACGTCGGACGCGGTGATCAGCGCCTCGGCCGACGGGTGGGCGGTCACCCCGAGCCGCTCGGCGACGGCCATCGCCCCCGGCTGGTGGATGTCGAACACCCCGGTGACCGACGCCCCGTCGACCCGCGACGCGAGCAGGTCGGCATGCATCGAGCCGATCCGACCCACGCCGAGCACGCCGACGCGCAACTGCCCGTTCTCGGTCACGATCCACCTCCGGGGGCGGAGTCGAACGTCGCCGGCTCGCCCCATACCGGCTCGAGGTCGGAACGGGACGGCAAGGGCCCGGTGACCGTCTGGTCGAAATCGATGACCGAACCCGTCATCAGACCCGACTCGTCGGATGCGAGGAAGACGATCAGACGGGCCAACTCGGCCGGGTCGATGAGTCGACCGAACGGCTGTCGGGCCGCAGCCTCCTCTCGCCACCCGTCGGTGGCGCCGTGGTATCGCCGTTGGATGTCGTCCTCGGCCGGCGTATCCATCCAGCCGGGCTGGACGAGGTTGACCCGGATCCGGTGGCGAAGGAGGGCGAACGCCGCGTTGCGGACCAACGGCACCAGCGCCCCCTTCGACGCCGAGTAGGCGAGCAGTTCGGGTTGGCCGCCATGCCCGGCGACCGAACCGACGTGGACGATCGACCCGGCGATGCCCTCCCGGGCCATCAACCGGGCTGCCGCCGAGGTCAACAGCGCCGGACCCCGGACGTTGGTGGCCAACATGGCATCCCACAGCTCGGCGTCGGCGTCCCACACCGAGCCTCGATCGGTGCTGGCCGCCGCGTTGACCACGGCGTGACACCCACCGAAGTGACGATCGCACTCGGCGACGATGGCGGCCGGCCCGTCGGGCGAGGAGAGGTCGGCGGCGACGAACTCGACCCGCTGGTCGCCGGTCGTCAGCTCACCGGCGGTCCGCCGGCCCTTGAGCTCATCGCGCCCCACGATGACGACGCCGGCCGCCCCCTCGGCGACGAACCGCTCGGCGACGGCCCGGCCCAGTCCCTGGGACCCACCGGTCACCACGGCGATCCGGTCGTTGAAGCTGGCGGCCATCAGTCGATCCTCGCACTGGTCACGGACTCCCACGAGCCGCTCTCCCACGAGCGGATCAGGGCGGCCTGGACCCCGACGTAGTCGAGGGCTTCGGCAAAGCCCGGCTGGTGCTGGCGACCCGCGGCGACCGCCTCCAGGAACTGGAGGCACTCGATCACCTTGAGGTCCTCGTAGCCGATGGCGTTGGCGTCGCCGGGGACGAACGCTCCGTGGAAGGGGTAGCGGTCACCGGCGTACACGGTCGTGTACCCGTCGTGGAGGTTCCGTCCGCCGCCGGCGGCCGAGTCGGACCGGAGGAAGATCCGCATCTCGTTCATCGTCTCCAGGTTCCACGACAGCGAGCCCTCGGTCCCGTAGATCTCGAAGGCCATCTGGCTCTGGGGGCCGACGATGGCCCGGCTGGCCTCGAAGGTCCCGACCGAGCCGTTGGCGAAGCGGACCAGGCAGCCGGCGTAGTCCTCGTTGGTGACCGGGCCCATCGGGTCGTCGGGTCGGCCCCGGTCGTAGTGGCTTCCCCCGGGTTGGGGGATCGGCCGCTCACCGATCACCGTCGCCTCCAGGCCGACGACGGCGTCGATCGGCCCATTGAGCATCATCGCCAGATCCATCGAGTGGCTGAGGATGTCGGAGCTCACCCCGTAGCCGGCCTGGTCGAGCTCGAACCGCCAGCTCAGGAGGCCGAGCGGGTCGGCGCCATACATGGAGAAGAACCGCCCCCGGTAGTTGGTGATCTGGCCGAGGGTCCCGTCGGCGATCAGCTGGCGGGCGTACTGGACCAGGGGCGCCCACCGGTAGTTGTAGCCGACCCCGGTGATGACCCCGGCCTGGCGAGCGGCCCGCTCGATCCGGGCGGTCTGGTCGGGAGTACCGCCGACCGGTTTCTCGCAGAACACGTGCTTGCCGGCGGCGGCCGCCGCCACGCACAACTCCTCGTGGAGCATGTTGGGGGCGCAGACGACGACGGCGTCGACGTCGGGGTGCTCGATCGCCTTGGCTGCGTCGGTCGTCGCTTCCCGGAAGCCGAACGATCGGACCGCCTCGGCCCCCCGATCGGGGAGGTTGTCGCAGCAGACGACGAGGTCCGGCTCGGCCGGCCGGTCGGGGAACAGGGTGGGGATCCGCCGATAGGACCGGCTGTGGGCCTGCCCCATCCAGCCGAAGCCGATGACGGCCAAGCCGACCCGGGGCAGGTCGGACGGCAGGGAACGATGGTCGGTCATGGCACCTCTCGGAGCTCGAAGATCGGCCGGGCCTCATCGGCCAGGCGGTGCAGGGTCTGGTAGGCCGGAACGACCTCGGTAGCCAGGGCCGCCTCTCGGTCGGCGGCATCGAGGGCCGGGCGCCATATGGCCCGGCCGGCGATGAACCCCGAGCAGCCATGGGCGCACGCCACCGCCAACTGCCGGGCGAACTCGTCGAACGGGGCACCCCAGCTGAGGGTGGCCCACGGCACCGCACCGGCGGCTCGGTCGAGGTCGCGGCAGGCGGCGGCCCACGAGCGGGCCTCGTCGCCGGGGGCGCCGGGGAACGGCGACTTCAACACCAGGCACCGATCACGATCGAGGGCGGCCAGGATCTCCGCCGAGCCGACCACGCAGGCCCGCCGGTCGGCCGCGTCGACCACGTCATAGGGCACGGGCTCGACGACCAGCGGCAACCCCTCGTCGAGGCAGGCCTCGACCGTCCGGGCCACCATCGCCTCCTGGGCCCGGGCCCGAGACCCACCGTCGGGCCGGTGGAGGATCAGCAGCTTGGCCGCTGCCGCGCCGGTGGCGGCGATGCGGGCCGGGGTCCAACCCCCCAGCCACTCGGCCGGCCGATCGGGGTCGGCGTGGTAGCTCTGGGCTTCGAGGGCACAGATGACGCCGACCGTCCCGGGCACGGTGCCGTCGTCGAGGAGCTCGGGCACGGCGTACTCGGGGTCGAGCATCACCGCGGTCGGGCGCTCGCCGTCGGCCCGGCACACCGCGGCGACCACGGCCCGCTTCAGCTCGACGACGGTGGCTCGGTCGACGTCGTCGGGCCGGGCCGGGTCGATCTCGACGGTGAGCGATCGACGGTGGTCGAGGGCCAGGACCCGGAACCGGCCGCCGTCGTCGACCAGCGCCCGGAGCCGTCGGTCGATCAGACGACGGGTAGCGTCCACGCCCCGGCGCTCCAGTCGTCGTGGATCCAGGTGTCGACCTCACTGAAGCACGGCGGGGTCTGCCGGTCGTCGCCGATGAGCTCGCCGGCCAGGTAGTTCAGGAAGTACATGTTGGAGCCGGGACAGGCAATCGATGAGTGGTACCCGCGGGGCACGAGGGCGGCGTCGCCATCCCGTCCCCGCATGAGCTGTTCGAAGTGCTCGGCGGGGTCGTCGGCATCCCGCCAGTTCCGGTGGAGCCAGAACCCCTCGGGGCGGTCCATCCGGAAGTAGTAGACCTCCTCGAGGTACGGAGACCCGTCCCGCCCGTCGTGGCAGTGGGGAGCCCAGCCGGACCAGGTTCCCCGGGGGACGTACACCTCGTAGAGGATCAGCCGCTCGGCCTCGATCGGGTAGGCCAGCGAGTGGTTGACCTGGCGATGGGCGGCCCCGCCGCCCCGAACCTCGGATCGGATGTCGGTCGGGGGGATCAGCCGGGCCGGGTACCGGCCCTCGGCCGGGGCCGAGCCGATGGCGAAGGTGGCGACGCTGGTGGCGGTGACCGTCACCTCGGTGCCTGGCGGGGCATAGCCGACCGGAGCCAGCTCGGCGAACACCGAGGAGCGGCCAACCGAGTGGCGCTGGTCGCCGAGGGTGAGCTCGACGGTGCCGGCCAACGGCACGATGGCCGTCTCCCGGTCGTCCAGCCGGTGGGTGTGGGTCTGGCCGGGTTCGAGCTCCACCACGGCGAACGCCAGGTAGGTCCAGCCGGCGCTCTCCGGGGTGACGGTCGATCACGGTGCCGGGGCCGGCTGCGGCCCGGATGATCGGGTTGGCGTCGTCGTTCATCTCGGTCCTCCTGTCGAGGGTTGGGGGGTCGGATCGGGCGCCGGGTCGACGACCGGACCGGTCTTGGCCGCCACGGCGTCGTTCAGGATCCGGGCCGCGGCGGCGATCGCCGCCCGGACGTCGCCGTCGGGCGGATACAGCAGCGAGCGGCCGATGGTGTAGCCCCGGACGTGGTCGACGGCCAGGGCCCGCCGCCACCGGGCCCGGTCGGCCTCGGGGTCACCCGACGGAGACCCGCCGAGGAGCAGGATCGGCATCGACGTCGCCGCCGCCACCGTCTCGACCGTCCCCCAGGCCGGGAGCTTCAACCAGGTGTAGGCCGACGAGGTCCCGAGGGCCGAGGCGATCCCCACGCACCGGATAAGCGCCGCATCGTCGGTCGTGAGCGTGCTCCGACCGGTGCCCGGGTCGGTCCGGTAGGGCAACGGTTCGACCATCGCCATCAGACGCCGGTCGGCCAGCTCACCGACGGCGGCGGCGACCGCGGTCATCGTGTCGAGGGTGCCCGGGTCGTCGTCGTCGATCCGGAGCAGTACCTTGCCGCCGTCGTAGCCGGCGTCGGCCAGGGCGGCGGCACTGAACGACGTCATCCGATCGTCGAGCTCGAACGACGCCCCGAGGAGACCGCCCCGGTTCATCGAACCGACCACGACCTTGTTGTCGAGCGCACCGAGCAGAGCCAGATCGTCGAGGACGTCGACCGATGCCATGACGCCGTCGACCCGGGGGTGGTCGAGGGCGGTCACGAGGCGGCCCAGCAGGTCTCGGCGGTCGGCCATCGCCAGCGGATCGGCCCCGATGCCGGGGGCGCCCCGGGCCGGGTGGTCGGCCGCCACGAGGAAGAGGTGGCCGTCGTCGCCCAGGAGCGACCGGCGGGGCCGGGACGCCAGCGCCTCGGCGACCGCGGCGGGGCGGCGGAGCCGGGTCCCGGTCACCTGGTGCCACTGGTCGTCGGTCAGCATCAGGCGTCGGCCCGGTCGGCGAGGAAGGTCTCGATCTCGTCCACGGTCGGCATGTCGTCGGCGCACAGCAGCCGCCCGGCCACGATGGCTCCGGCCGCGTTGCCGTAGCGGACGCACCGCGGCAGGTCCCAGCCTTCGAGGAGCCCGTGGCAGAACGCCCCACCGAAGGCGTCGCCGGCACCGAGGCCGCACACGACCTCGACCGGGAAGGGTGCCACGGTCTCTCGGGTCCCGTCGTCGACCGCCACCATCACCCCGTCGGCGCCGAGCTTGATGACCGCAGCGTCGAGACCGCGGGCCAGGAGCCGGTCGGCGGCCTCGTCGGGCTCATCGGTCCCGACCGCGATGCGGCACTCCTCTCGGTTCCCAATGGCGATCGTGACCCGATCGAGCATTGGCTCGATGGCCGCGGTGGCGGTCGCCTCGTCGGCCCAGAAGTGGGGCCGCCAGTCGAGGTCGAGAACGGTGTGCGCCCGGCGACCCCGCCGTTCGAGCGCCTCACCGACCGCGGCCCGGCTGGCCTCGAAGGCGAACCTGCTGGCCGGGAGCCAGAAGATCGGTACCTCGGTCACCGGGGCGCCGGCGAAGTCGGTGGCGAAGTCGAGGTGCTCGTCGGGGGCCGACGGGTACCGGTAGAAGATGATCGACGGCTCGGGTCGGGGGTCGAGCTCGGCGAAGGCGAGCGGGGTGGGGAGGCTCGGATGGGTCGACACCCAGGTGCTGTCGACGGCGAACCGGGAGCTGAGGGCGTGGCGGATGTCGTCGCCAAAGGCGTCGTCGCCGACCTTGGTGATCAGGGCGACCCGGTGGCCGAGGCGGGCGGTCGCGACCGCCACGTTGGTGGCGGTACCCCCGATCGACTTGGACAACGTCTGGACGTGCCGCATCGGGCCGTCCTGCTGGGGGTACAGATCGACCGAGACCCGTCCGACGGTCAGGAGCTCGAGATCGGCCGAGGCACTCATGAGTCCATGGCTTGGGCCAGCTCGTCCTGGAGCTGCTCGAGCTCGGCGCCGCCGGCCATCAGCCCGGTGAGCTCATCCTGGCTGATCTCGTCCTTGGCGTAGTCGCCGAGGCTCCGGCCCCGGTTGAGGATCATGAACCGATCGCCGACGGGGAAGGCGTGGTTGGGATTGTGGGTGATGAAGATGACGCCGAGCCCGCGCCGCCGTGCCTCGACGATGTAGCGGAGAACCACCCCCGACTGCTTGACCCCGAGCGCCGAGGTCGGCTCGTCGAGGATCAGCACCTTGGCCCCGAAGTAGGCGGCCCGGGCGATGGCCACCGACTGCCGCTCACCACCCGACAGCGTGCCGACCGGCTGCTCGGGGTCGCGGATGTCGATGCCCATCTTGCCGAGCTCCTCCACGGCGATCTTGCGGGCTCGGGCCTTGTCGATGATCCGGAGCGGTCCGAGCCCGGCTCGGGTCGGTTCCGACCCGAGCCAGAAGTTCCGCCACACCGACATGAGCGGCACCATGGCCAGGTCCTGGTAGACGGTGGCGATGCCGGCGTCGAGGGAGTCCCGTGGGGAGCTGAACCGGACCGTGCGGCCTTCGACCAGCAGTTCGCCCTCGTCGTGCTGGTGGACGCCGGCCAGGATCTTGATGAAGGTCGACTTGCCGGCGCCGTTGTCGCCGAGGACGCAGGTCACGGTGCCGCCATAGACCTTGGTCGAGATGTCCTTCAGGGCGATGATGTTGCCGTAGAACTTCGAGATGTTCTCGACGGCAGCAGCTCGGGGCCCGGCCCGTCGTCGGCCGCCAGGTCGTCGTTCAGGGTGTCGGTGGTGGAGCTCATCTCAGCCCTTCCGCAGGTTCTCGGCCCGGTTCTTGATGAAGTGTTGCCGATCACGGCCAGCAGGAGGATCACGCCGAGGGAACACGAACCGCCAGTCGGAGTTCCACAGGGCGAAGGGGATGCCCTGGCGGGACATGGCCATAATGATCGCCCCGATCGCCGCCCCCAGCGCCGACCCGTAGCCCCCGGTCAGAAGGTTGCCTCCGACGACCGCGGCGATGATGTACTCGAACTCGAGCCCATCGCCGGTACCGGCCTGGAGGGTGTTGAGCCGGAAGGCGAGCAGCATGCCGACCAGCCACCCGGCCGTCGAGACGATCATGAACAGCTGGGTCTTGGTCCGGGCGGCCGGGACGCCGACCTGGCGGGCGGCGACCTTGTTCCCGCCGACGGCGAAGGTCCAGCTCCCGAACCGGGTGCTGGCCAGGATCCAGGTGGCGACCGCCGTGACCCCGAAGAACCACAGGATCCGGACGCTGAACTTGACCGGCGGCAACCCGGCCTCGAGCTCCTCGGGAGTGATGAACAGCAGCCGGACCGTGACCCCGATGGCCACCAGGCCGAGGCCGATGATGGCCAGGCGGAACCCGGCCCGCTGGATGGCGGGAGCGGCGAAGCGCCGCTGGCGGAACAGCCCGCTGACGACCGCCCAAGCCAGCAGCATGAGGGCCCCCATTAGCATCACCGT
>CBDHES010000006.1:0-38727 GCA_965262175.1 Acidimicrobiales bacterium
GGGTGATCACGAGGGCGTTCTTGCCGCTGGTCTCGGCCAGGAGCCGGAGGTCCTCCCGCCAACCGAGGAACAGTCGGGCGGTCTCGTAGCCCCCGGTGAGGATGACCGCATCGACGGCGTCGTGGGTGATCAGATGGCGGCCGGTCTCGTCGTCGGGGACCCGGAGCACGGCCAACGCCGTGTCGGGGACGCCGCCCCGCCAGCAGGCCTCAGCGACCAGCTCGGCACACCGCGGGGTCTCGGGCGCCGGTTTGAGCACCACCCCGTTGCCGGCGGCCAACGAGGCCAGGACCCCGCCGGCCGGGATCGCCACCGGGAAGTTCCACGGCGGAACGACGGTGACCACGCCGAGCGGGCTGAAGGTCGCCGACTCCGACTCCGACCCCGACGCCGACACGGCGGGGTCGAGGGCGAGGGCCGCCTCGCCGTAGTACCGGGCGAAGTCGACCGCCTCGGACACCTCGGCGTCGGCCTCGGCGAGGAGCTTGCGGCCCTCGTGGACCATGGCCGAGATCAGCTCCCCCCGGGCTGCGGCGAGCTGATCGGCCACCGCGTGGAGCACCCGGCGGCGATCCTCGGGTGCGACGGCAGCCCACGCCCGCCCGCCGTCGGCGACGGTGGCGACGACCGAGTCGACCGCGGCGGTCGAGGTCACCAGCGGGTGGGCCAGGGGCCCCGGTTGGGTCGCCACCACCTCCCGGGCCCAGGCCCGGGTGGCGGGCACCGCAGGATCGGAGTCGGGTTCATTGCTGAAGTCGGCAGAACCCTCGGGTTCCCCACCGGCTCCGACCGCCGGGCCATTCGACGGGCGGTGGCGTCGCCGGGGCGCAGCCGAGACCGATCCCCGCTCGGCGACCGCCCGGCGGAACCGGTCCGCCTCGGTGTCGAAGGTGGCCGACCCGGGCCGGAGGTCGAACAGGTGGCGGATGAAGTTCTCGTCGGAGGCGTTCTCCTCCAGCCGACGGAAGAGGTAGCTGATCGCCACGTCGAAGTCGGCGGTGGCCACGACCGGGGTGTAGAGGAGCAGGTTGCCCGCATCGGATCGAACGACCCGGGCCTGGCTGGGGGCCATCCCCTCCAACATCTCGTACTCGAGCCGTTCGGCCACCCCCCGGCGGGCAGCCAGTTCCCGGGCGAAGGCGACGTCGAACAGGTTGTGGCTGGCCACCCCGAGGCGAACTCCGTCCATCCGCTCGGGAACCAGGAGCCAGTCGAGGCACCGCTTGTAGTTGGCGTCGGTCTCGGGCTTGGTGCCGTAGGGGGCCGGTTCCCACCCATGGATCTCCGCTTCGACGGCCTCCATCGCCAGGTTGGCCCCCTTGACCAGGCGGATCTTCACCTCACCGCCGGCGTTTCGACCGGTCCCACCACCCCGGTGGCGGGCCACGGCCCATTCGACCAGGCGCTGGAGCGCCGGGAAGGAGTCCGGCAGGTAGGCCTGGAGCACGATCCCGGCGTCGAGGTGGCGCAGCTCGGGCTCATCGAGCACCCGCATGAACGCCTCCATCGTCAGCTCGAGATCGTGGTACTCCTCCATGTCGAGGTTGAGGAACGTGGGGGGCGAGACCTGGGCCGCTCGGAGCAGGAGCGACCGGAGCCGCTCGCAGACCTGGTCGAGGGCACCGTCCCAGTCCCAGTAGTTGAGCTGGGCGACGACCGCCGACAGCTTCACCGAGACGTAGTCGACCTCGGGGCGATCGACGAGCTCCATCAGCTCCCGGTGACGTCGATCGGCCTCCCGTTGGCCAAGGACCGCCTCGCCGAGGAGGTTGACGTTGAGTCGGAACCCCTCACCGGCCCGAGCGGCGAAGTGACGATCCATCGCGCTCGGCTCGGCGTCGACGACCAGGTGACCGACGAGCTGCCTGGTGCGTCGGCGGGCCAATGGCATGACCACCTGGGGCAGGAGCGGGCCGAGTCGGGCCCCGGCCCGGAGCAGCAACCGGTCGACGGGTGACAGGAACCCGGGAAGTGCCTCCTCGGCGACCAACGCAGCAAGCTGGTGGGCGGCGACCCGGTCATCGGCCGGTCGGGCCACCCGGTCGACGAAGCGCATGGCGAACGCCGTCCCGGCCGGATCGTTCACGACGGACCGGAGCCGATCGGCGACCCGACGCTCCCCGGCTCGCTCCTCGCGTGGCGCGTCGATCAGCCACCGGGCGACCTGGTCGACGGCCTCCTCGGCCACGTCATGGAGGGGGTCATCGGCCGCGTCGGTTCCCATCGTCCCTGTCTACCCAGACCGGGCAGGAACCGACCCCCGACCGATCAGGCGACGACCTTGACCGGGAGGTGCTTGATGCCGTGGATGAAGTTCGACCGGAGGAACCGGACCTGGCCGTTGGGCTCGAACCGGGACACCCGGTCGAGGAGCTCGGAGAAGACGACCCGGACCTCCATGCGAGCCAGCCAGGCCCCGAGACAGAGATGGGGGCCGTTCCGGCCGAACGCCATGTGATCGTTCCGCGGTCGGAGCAGGTCGAACCGGTAGGGGTGGTCGAAGCGGTCCGGGTCGTGGTTGGCCGCGTTGAACCAGATCACCACCTTGTCCCCCGCCTTGATCCGCTTCCCCCGGAGCTCGACGTCCCGGGTCGCCGTCCGCCGGAAGTGCATCGTCACCGAACTGGTCCGCAGGATCTCCTCCACCGCGGTGTCGGTCATCGATCGGTCGGCCCGCCAGGCGTCCCACAGGACCGGATGGTTGACCATCGTCCACAGACCGTGGGTCATCGTGTAGCGGGTGGTGTCGTTGCCCGCGGCGACCAGGAGGGTGAAGAAGTTGTTGAACTCCAGGTCGGACAGCGGCTCACCGTCGGTCGTCGGTTCGAGGAGCTGGCTGATGATGTCGTCGCGGGGGCAGGTCCGGCGATCGGCCGCCTGAGCCTGGGCGAAGCGGAAGATCTCGATCGCCGCCGGGCTGCGGAACGGGACCATCCGGAACTCGTCGGTGTCGGTCAGGTCGACCGGGTAGTCGGTGAACTCCGGATCGGTGTTGCCGATGAGGGCGTCGCCCCACTCGACGAGCTGGTGGCCGTCGTCATCCGACGTGCCGAGGAGCCGGCCCAGCATCCGCATCGGGAGCTGCTGGGCGATCGCCGCCACGAAGTCGAGCTCGTCGGCCGCCAGAGCCTCGTCGATGACCTCGACCGCCAGGCCCCGGATGACCTCCTCGAAGGTCTCGACGGTGCGTCGGGTGAATCCCTTGCTGACCAACCGGCGGAGACGGGTGTGGTCGGGCGGGTCCATCTCCATCAAGGTGCGGCGGGCGACGAGCTCCTCGTCGGTCATCTCCTCGAGCCGGATGCCCCGCTCCGAGGTGAACGTGTCGACGTCGCGGCTGACTTCCAGGCAATCGTCGTAGCGGAGGATCGACCAGAACCCCGAGCCGTCGGCCTCCTCGGTCCAGTGGACCGGATCGTCGGCTCGGAGCCGATCGAAGGTGGCGTGGGGCACCCCGGCGGTGTACACGTCGTGGGAGGTGAGGTCGGCATCGGCCGGACCGAGATCCGCCAGGTAGCCGTCGACGTGGGTCATTCGGGTCGCTCCTCGCGCCAGGGTCCGCTCGCCTGCTCGGCGCCGACGGTCCGGCGCCGACGACGAGGCTAGGGGCCGAGGCCGACCTGGTCGAGCGTGGCGTCGACCTGGGAGCGGACGAAGGCCTCGTCGAGCGGGGCCTGGGTCATCAGCCCCCGAAAGAAGAACGGGGCCACGAACCGTTCGAGGGCGCTGTCGATCGCCGGACTCTCGGCGATCTCGCCCCGCTCGACCGCTCGATCGAAGATGGTCCGCACCTCGGCCCGTCGTTCGTCGCTGAACAACGCGACCAGTTCGGCCGCCGGTTCGTCGTGACGGGCGGCGCTGACCATCGAGGGTATGACACAGCGCCACTCGTCGCTGGTCACCTTGGACACGAGCAGGGAGGCCAGGTTCTCCAGGTCGCCCCGGAGATCGTCGGCCGGCGCGAGCTCGGACGGTGAGCTGATCAGCTGCCGGCACGCCTCGGCCAGCAGCATCGTCCGATCGCTCCAGTTGCGGTAGATCGTGCTCCGGGCGACGCCGCTCCGCTCGGCGATGGCGTCGATGCTGATCCGCTCGAACCCGGTCTCCATCAGCTCGGCGACGGTGGCGGCCAGCACCAGCCGACGGGTGTGGGCCACCCGGGGATCGACCGGATCGCCACCGTCGGGGCCGGCGCCGGTACCGGGCTCAACCATCGGCGGCTGCCGAGGCGCCGCTCACCGCGCCACCAACCGGGCCGTCGACCGTCGAATCATCGGCGGCATCGGGCGGGTAGTAGCGGGCGATCACCGCCGCCATGATAAGGCCGACGGCGGCGGTGATACCGAACGCCACCGAGATGCCATCGACGTAGGCGCGGTTGGCCGCCTCGATCAGAGGTACCCCGATGGCCGGGTCGAGCTGTTGGCCGATCTGGTTGGCCGCCCCGACCGAATCCTCGGCCGCCTCGGCCAGTTCCGGAGGGAGCTGATCGGTCACACCGGCCATGCCGGACTGGTAGCCCTCGGTGGCCAGGGTGCCGAGCAGGGCGATGCCGACGGCCCCGCCGACCTCGCGGGTGGTGTCATTGACCGCCGAGGCGACGCCGGCCTTGTCCTGAGGGAGGGAGTTGACGATGGCGTTGGTCGTCGGCGGCATCAGCAGCGCCATACCGAGCGCCATCGGCGCCACCGCCGCCAGCAGGAACAGGTAGCCGGTGTCGGTATCGAGGAACGCCGCCAGGCCGAACCCGATCGACTGGACGAGGAACCCGGCGGCGACGACCCGGCCCGTGCCGAACCGGGCGGTCAGCATCGGACTCCGGGGGGCGACGGCGATCATGATCACCGAGAACGGCAGCAGGCGGAGGGCGGCCCCGAGTGGCGAGTACCCCAGCACGAACTGGAGGTACAGCGTCAGGAGGAAGAACATCCCGAACATGGCGAGGAAGGCGATGGTGATCGTGAGGCTCCCCAGCCCGAACCGGGGGATCCGGAAGTAGTTGGGATCGAGCAACGGGTAGGTGACCCGACGTTCCCACCAGAGGTAGATGGCGAACGACGCCGCGGCCACGGCGAAGGCCCCGATCGTGAGGGGGTGGCCCCACCCGCTCTCCGGGCCCTCGATGATGCCAAACACCAGGCCGACCAACCCGACGACCGACAGCACGGCGCCGACGTAGTCGAGCGGGTGCTTCTCCTCGTCGGCCGAGTTGGGGACGACGGCGAGGACCCCGACCAGCGCCAGCGCCACGATCGGCACGGCGATGAAGAACACCGATCCCCACCAGAACCACTCGAGGAGCAAACCGCTGCTGACCGGTCCGATGGCCGCCCCGGCCCCGGCGAACCCGGCCCAGACGGCGATCGCCTTTGGCCGGTCCCGGGGGGCGAACACCACGGTCAACGTCGACAGCGTGGCGGGCATGATCAGGGCAGCGCCGAGCCCCATCGTCGCCCGGTAGCCGATCAGCTGGATCGGGTTGTCGGAGTACGCCGCCAGCGCCGAGGCTCCCGCGAAGATCAGCAGGCCGAGCACCAGTGCGTGGCGCCGGCCGTAGCGGTCGCCGAGAGCACCGCACAACAGGAGCAGCCCGGCGAACACCAGGGCATAGGAGTCGAGGATCCACAGTTGCTCGGTGCTGGTCGGCTCGAGCTCCCGCACGATGGTCGGGATGGCCACGTTCAGCGAGCTGACCGAGGCGACGATCAACACCAAGCTGAGGCACATGATGGCCAGGATCAGGTTCCGGCGGGGGTGCCCCTCGCCATCGGGCCCCAACAGCCCGTACTGGTCGGCCATCGATCGTTGGTCGGTCATCGGATCTCCTCTCGTCGCCGGCCCGGGCAACTCTAGGACACGGTGTTGCACTCTGCAACAGATTGACGCACAGCGGTACGCTGTGTTGCACAGCGGCAGGTGCCCCGCACCGAGCGCTGCGTCACCCGCCCAGCGAGGCCAGCCACACAGGATCGGGCTCGCACTCCGACGAGACGTCGACCACGTACCCGTCGGGGTCGGCGAGCAGCATCCGCCGTTGCCCGTAGAACAGATCGGTCGGCGCTTCGACGATCCGAACGCCTCGACGCTCGGCGAGCCGATGGATCGCATCGACGTCGTCGACGACGATCGTCAGCAGCCCGCCGGCCGAGCCCGACCGGGCGGCCTCGGGGACCACGGCATGGTCCCGGGCGAGGATCCCCAGCTCGAGGGCCGGTTGACCGGCGGCCTGGAGATGGACGAACCAGTCGCTGTCGAAGCCGACCTCATAGCCGAACAGCTCGACGTACCAGTCCCGGGAACGGGCCAGGTCGGCCGAGGCGATCGAGTAGAAGCTCCTGGTGATCATGGCGTCATCCTCCTGCCGCCATCCGGCGGCGGATCTCGTCGGGATCGAGGTCGGGGCCATCCTGGCTGATGATCCAGAGGTGGCCGGCCGGATCCCGGATCCGGCCCTCCCGCCTTCCGTAGTAGCGGTCCTCGATCGGGATGACGACCGTCGCGCCGGCGTCGCACATGGCCTGGCCGACGGCATCGGCATCGGCCACCACCAGGGTGAGGAGGACGGGCGAGCCGCCGAGCGCGGCCGGCGAGGCCGCGCACTGGCCGACGGCTTCGGTCAGCGACACGATCTGATCGCCGATCTGGACCTCGGCGTGGACGAGGCGACCGTCGGGCTCGACGTACCGGGCCAGCTCGGTGGCCCCGAGGGCCTGCTGGTAGAACTCGAGGGCGGCGGGGCCGTCGTCGACGACCAGCCGGGGCATCACGTGGTGGGTGCTCATGGCATCGATCGTGACCCCGTCCGCCCGCCCGGTCTTGAAGATTTCGTCACCGTCGACCCCCAGCCGCGGTCGCCGGTCACCGTCGACCCCCAGCCGTGGTCGCCGGTCACCGTCGACCGTGGTCGGGTACCAGGTGGGTCGGTGAGGCGGCGCCGTCGCGGTGAAGGGCGGCCGGGGTGGTGCCGGCCAGGGCCCGGACCTCCCGGGTGAGGTGGGCCTGGTCGGCGAAGCCGAGCTCGGCGGCCAGGACACCGATCGGTGGGGCGTCGACCCGCCGCAGCGCCACGAGCGTCCGCTCGAACCGGGTCAGCCGCTGGTAGGTCTTGAGTCCGAGCCCCATCCGCCGCTCGAACCGAGCGGCGAGCGGTCGACGGTCGACCCCCAGCGTGGCGACGACCGACCCGACCGGCTGGCCCGCCCGGAGCAGGCCCTCGGCCGCCACCACCAGGTGATCGAGGGCTGTCGGTGGCGAGGCGTCGAGGGCCCTCAGCAGCGAGGCTTCGATCGTGGCGAAGGCTTGGGCTGCGGTCGTGGTCTCCCCGAGCCGATCGTGGAGCTCGGCCCCGGTGGCCCCCCACACTGCGCCGAGGTCGACCATCCGGTCGGTCAGCTGGTCGACCTCGTCGCCGACGATGGCCGCCAGCCCGCCGGGCCGGAACGCCACCCCGACCGCCCGTCGCTGAAGGGTGGCGTCGACGGTGCGTCCGGTGGCCAGCGGACCCTGGACCAGCGCCCGGGGTGCGCTGGGGTCGAGCCCGAGCACGACCTGGGATCGCCCGGTCGGGAGGACCGTCTCCGAGCCGCCGGCCTCGTCGATCTCGCACCACCACAGCCGCTCGACGACCTGGTCGAGCGGCCCGGGACGAGGAGATCGGCTGGCGTAGCCCACGACCCAACCCTACGGGTCCGACGTCGGCGACCCGGGCCCGGGCGGTTCGATCAGAGTGACGCCGTCCGGAGGGCGGCGGCCACCACCTCATCGCGGCCACCGTCGGTTCCGACCCTGGTCGCCTCGGGCCACGGCTCGAACCGGGCCCGCAGCGTGTCGAGCTGATCGGGGCGGGCGTCCGAGGCGTCGTCGCGACGGGCCAGTCGCTCGGCGACCCGCTGCTTGGCCGTCTCGGGGTCGAGCACGCACTCGATCTCGACCAGCTCGGCCCGGCGATCCCGGGCCACGGCCCGCACCGCTCGCCGATGGGTCTCGGTGCTCCACGAGGCGTCGAGAACGACCGAGCTCCCCAGATCGAGCAGCGCGCCGGCCTGACGGAGCAGCTCGTCGTAGGTCGCCTCGGTGGCGGCCGGGGTGTAGATCCCCTCCCCGATCCCGTCGTCGCCGTGGTCGAGGTGGGCTCGGCCCGCCAGGTCCTTGCGGATCTCGTCGCTTCGCAGCAGGAGCAGATCCCGCCGCTCCGACAGCTGGCGGGCCAGCGTCGTCTTGCCGGTGCCGGGGGCGCCGCCGACCACGACGACCAGGACCCGGGCTTGGTCGAGGTGCCGGAGGCACAGGTCGTGGTATGCCCGGACCTCGCCGGCTGCGCCGGGGTCGCCCTGCCGGTGACGGATCCCGGCCACCTTGGCCCGAACGTGGGCCCGGTAGGCCACGTAGTGGTGGGCCAGCGACGGGGGATGGTGCTCGTTGGTCAGCTCGACGTAGTGGTCGAGCATCCGGCGGGCGACGGCCGGTCCGGCCAATCGGTCGAGGTCCATGGCCAGAAACGCCACATCGGCCAGGACGTCGGCTCGGCGGAGTCGAGGATCGAAGGCCAGACAGTCGAGGATCTGGGGCCCATCGTCGCCGCAGAAGATGTCCTGGGCGGTCAGGTCGCCGTGGCCGTCCCGGACGAAGCCGAGACGGATCCGCTGCTCGAACAGGTGGCGCCGACCGTCGAGGTAGGTGTCGACGAGCCGCCGGACGCGGGTGGTCGAGCCCTCATCGAGAACGTCGCCGACCAACGGATCGAGGTCGGTCAGGTTGTCGTGCCAGTTGCCGGCCACCGCCTCGACGCCGGCCACCGCTCGGGCCTCGTCGGCCGGTAGGGGCTCCTCGGCGGCGTGGAACACCGCCACCCGGCGGGCGACGGCCCGCACGCAGTCGTCCAACCGGTCGGTGCCGACCAGCGCGGTCAACCGACGATCGGCCGGGAGCCGGCGCATGACCAGCATCCGGTCGACCAGCTCACCCTCCTCGATGACGTCGGCCGTGCCCAGGTACACGTCGGGCGCCATCCGACGGTTGAGCCGCAGCTCGTCGTCGATGGCCGACAGCCGCCGCTCGACCGAGACGTGGTCGAGGAAGCTCGTCCTGATCGGCTTGAGGAGCTTGTAGGCCCGGTCGGCCGTGAAGAACACCGTCGAGATGTGGGTCTCAGCGACCTCGGGTGCTGCGCCTCGGGGCTGCCGGCCGGCGGCGGCCTCGCTCATCCCACGCCGGGGCGGGCCAGGCCGCCCTCCTCCCAGTCCTCGTCATCGGGGTCGAGCTCGGCCGCCAGCTCGGCCACGGGGCGATCGGGCTCGTCGGCCAGCCGGTCGCGGAGCTCGGCCACGAGCTCGCCGGCCCGCATCGGCCCGTAGAGACCGGTCCAGATGGCGAGCTGACGGTCCAGCTCGGGGGCCCGATCGGTGCCCGGGTCGTCGCTCATGGTTGGCCTTCTCTCCAGTCGGGAACGTCGGGGGCGTCGTCGGCCCAGCTCCGGATGAACACCCGGAGCGCCCGGATCTGCTCCGAGGTCAACGGACCGGCGTAGTCGAGCGAGTACGCGCTCATCTGCGACCCGGGTACGCCGACGGCGATCAGCTGCTCGATCTGACCGTCGCTGGCCGACTCCTGGAACTGCTGGGAGTTGAGGGCGGGGCCGATGCCCCCCTCGCCGTTCAGACCGTGGCACGACGAGCAGTTCAGCGACCAGAGCTGCTCGCCGGTCCGGGCCAGGCTCGACAGGTGGGCCTCCCGGGCCTCGTCGCGGTTGCCCGGCTCGTACCACCGGTACAGCGGAAAGACCAGGGCCATGGCGAACAGCAGGACCGTGCCGATGACCATCACTCTTGTCGTCGACCGTTCGAGGTCGGGATCGGTGGCCTCCCGGTAGTCGACCATCAGTGCCCGCCCTCGGTGGCGCACGACGGACCCTGGGCCGGTTCGTCGAGCTCGACCACCCCCTTGGCCGGGCCTTGGAGGGTGACGCCGGTGTCGATGTAGAGCAGACCGTCATCGCCGACCTCGGTCGGGAACCGGTCCATGCCGCGGGGGGCGGGGCCGGTGAGGTAGTCGCCGGCCCGGCTGAAGACCGACCCGTGGCACGGACACTCGAACCGACCCGAGGTGGCGCAGTACGGGACCCGGCACCCGAGGTGGGTGCACTTCTCGTAGATGGCGACGACCTCCCCGTCGATCCGGGTCAGGTAGGAGCGGGCGGCCGGCACTTCGACCACCCCGGTCTCCGGGACGGCGTCGGGGGTGACCGACCGCACCCGCCCGCCGAAGCCGGCGGTCGGCAGCGGCTGGAGCAGGTCCCAGCTGGTCCACACCCCGGCGGCGGCGACGAGCCCGCCGCCCAGTTGCCACAGGCGGGACAGGAACTGGCGTCGACCTTCGAGCTCACTCACCGGACACCTCCGAGGTTCGCGGTCGGTGGACCGGCACGGCCCGGTCCCCGATGGTTGGACGGAACGACGGTGCGATCACAGCTCACCGTGCCACTCCTCCCACGGCCACACCCAGGCCCAGTTCGGGCCGCGGAAGGCGAAGCCGATGATCGTCAGGACGAGGAAGATCACCAGGAAGCTGGTGAAGGTGGCGACCGCCACCCGGCGGTGCCGGGTGTGGAGGTAGGGGCTCCGGTCGATGTACGGGAGGGCGACGAGCCCGACGACGATGGCGGTCGGGATCAGCACCCCGGCCACCACCGGGTGGAAGTGGGCCAGCAGCTCCTGCAGCCCGGCGAAGTACCACGGAGCCTTCTCCGGGTTGGGGGTCACCGTCGGGTTGGCCACGTCCCGCAGTGGGGCGTCGAAGAACACGGCGATCAGCATGACCAGCAGCAGCACCGCCATCGCCGCCACCGCGTGGCGGACGAGCAGGTGGGGCCAGACCATGACCATGTCGTCGTCCTGGGGCTCCTTGCGGTCGCCGGCGACCGGCTTCCCCGGGACGATGCCAAGGACGCGACGGCCGTCGTGGACGAGCGGGTCGCCCCGGAGGCGGTCGGGGGCGGTGGCCTCCGGGGCGGGACGGTCAGACATCGGGCTCCTCCCGGTCGAGCTCGAGCATGGCGTCCTTGCGCCACCGCCAGAGGTGGATCATGAGCACGAGGATCATGAGGCTCGGCAGGACCGCCACGTGCAGCACGTAGAACCGGAGGAGGGTGGCCGACCCGACCAGCGGGCCGCCCAACATCAGCGCCTTCACGTCCTCGCCGACGAACGGGACGTACCCGGCCATCTCGGTGCCGACCGTGACCGCCCAGAAGGCGAGCTGATCCCACGGCAGCAGGTAGCCGGTGAACGACATGAGCAGGGTGAGCATCAGCAGCACCACCCCGATGACCCAGTTGAACTCCCGGGGTGCCTTGTAGGCCCCCCGGTAGAAGACCTTGGCCATGTGGGCGGCGACGGCCAGGACCATCAAGTGGGCCGACCACCGGTGGATGTTGCGGACGTACTGTCCGAAGGCGACCTCGGTCTGGATGGTCTGGATGTTGGCGTAGGCCGACGCCGGCGACGGCACGTAGAAGAACATGAGGTAGACGCCGGACACGATCAGCGAGCCGAGCAGGACGCTCGAGATCACACCGAGGTACATCGAGTAGGCGAAGCCGATCTCGGACCGGCGGACCTTCACCGGGTAGATGTGGAGGAAGAAGCTCGACCAGTGGGCGGCCGCTCGGTCGCGGCGGGTGACCGGCGGCGGGACCCGCCACACCGATCGTCCGACTGCGGTGTCTCGGAGCCGGTCGGCCAGGCCCGCTCGGTCCGGTCCATCGGGCGGATCGGCCGACGACGGCCGTTCGGTCTCGATCGTGGTCACGCGGGAACTCCTCCTCCGGTCCACATCCCCATCGACAGGGCGTTCGGCGGGCACCGCTCGATGCACAACCCGCAGCGGATGCACGCGGTCTCGTCGAGGAGCAGGGCGGTCGCCCCGACCTCGTCGGGCGACGTACCGCCGCTCGCCCCCGAACCGGCCGGGTCCCGGTCGAGCGCGGCCGTCGTGTCGTACGGGGCGAGCTCGGCGGCCACCTCGGTGGCCGGGACGAGCGAGATCACGTCGACCGGGCAGACATCGGCGCAGAGGGCGCAGAGGACGCAGGCGTCGACGTCGAGCAGGATGTTGGCGAAGCAGCGGAGGCACCGGCTGGCCTCGCACCGGGCCTGCTCGGCGGTGAATCCGATCTCGACCTCGACGAGGCCGACCCGGCGACCGGTCGCCAAGGTCGGGACCTCGACCCGGTCGTCGCGGTCGTAGGTGTCGTCGAGCCGGTGGAACTGGCGGAGCTCGACCATCGTGCCCGGCTGATCCTCGGGCAGCGATCCCCCGAACGAGCGGTGGATGTCGGCCGCCGAGCGCCGGCCGTCGGCGATGGCGTCGATCAGGGTCCGGGGCCCCTTGGCCGCGTCGCCTCCCGACCAGACACCGGGGATCGACGTCGCACCGGTGTCGGGGTCGATCTGGATCGTCCGCCGAGCGCTGATCTCGGGGCCGCCATCGCCGAGGGCGTCGAGGTCGATCGCCTGGCCGATCGCCAGGATGATCGTGTCGGCCTCGATGCGGCGCCGATCGTCCTCGTCGAGATCGGGGGCGAACCGGCCCTCGTCGTCGAACACCGACCGCACCCCGACCGTGTCGATGCCGACGACCCGCCCGTCGTCGGTCACGATCGCCTTGGGACCGCGGCGGTGGATCAGCTCGATGCCCTCGTGCTCGGCCTCGGCGATCTCGAAGTCGTGGGCCGGCATCTCATCCCGCGACTCGAGCGACATGATCATGATCTCCTCGGCCCCGGCCCGCTGCGCCGTGCGGGCCGCGTCGAGGGCGTCACCGATGGCCGGGCGTTCGCCCTCGGGAGCGGTCAGACCCTCCCGGGCCGCCTCGTAGTCGGCGGCCCGGAGCGCGGTTCGGGCGGCGTCCATCGCCACGTCGCCACCACCGATGACCAGGACCCGGCGGCCGATGTCGACCTGGAACCCCCGGTTCATGTTGATCAGGAACTCGATGGCCTTGAACACCCCGTCGGCCTCGACGCCGGGCAGGTCGAGACCCCGACCCAGGGTGGCCCCGATCCCCAGGAAGACCGCATCGTGGCGTCGGCGGAGCTCGTCGAGGGTCACGTCGGTTCCCAGGCGGGTGTCGAAGTGGACCTCGACCCCGAGGTCGACGATGGCGTCGAGATCGGCGTTGAGGATGTCGCGATCGAGCCGGTACTCGGGGATGCCGAGCCACATGGCGCCGCCCAGCTTGTCGGTCGCCTCGTAGACCGTGACCCGGTACCCGTGGCGACGGAGGTCGTGGGCGCAGGCCATACCGGCCGGGCCGCCGCCGACGATCCCGATGCTCTGGGGCAACTCCTCGGTCGGCGGTTGGGCGACCCGGTGGGTCGCCGAGCGATCACCGGTCTCGGGGCCGTAGCGCTCGGTCACGAACCGCTTCAGGGCCCGGATGGCGATCGGCTCATCGATCTTGCCCCGCCGGCAGGCGTCCTCGCAGGGCGCGGCGCACACCCGACCGCACACCGAGGCGAAGGGGTTGGGCAGCCGGGCGGTGAGGTAGGCGAGCTCGTCGTCGCCGTCGGCGATGGCCGCCACGTAGGCGCCGGCGTTGGTGTGGACCGGACAGGCGGCCATGCAGGGGATGTTCTCGTCGTAGTACGGCAGGGCCTGGAGCGACGGGGGTGGCGGCTGGCTCATCAGATCCTCGACTCCCGGTGGAAGTACCACAGCGCCACGAGGCAGGCGAGGAAGCCGATGCCCCAGCTGGCGACGGCGATCAGGTCTTGGAGGGTGCGGTCGAGGTCGCCGACCGCCTGGAGTTGGAGGATCCAGTCGGGGATCACCACCGTGGCCAGGACGATGATCACGACGATGGCCGCCGTCTTCAGCCACACGTCGAGCCATGGGGTGGCCAACCGGTCGTTGGTGGCGATGAGCCGGGGGGCCAGCACCAGCCCCACGGCCACGGCGGTCAACGCGAAGGCCAGGAAGGTGGTGGCGTTGGCGATGCCGGGCAGCTCGGTGCCGGCCGTGGGACCGACGGACTCGAATGCCTCGGTGGCGGCCACCGGTGCCGCGAAGTCGGCCTGGAGGTAGGCGACGACGGCCTCGACCTCGTCGTCGCTGAGGGTGGAGAAGGCCGGCATGACGCCGTCGTAGGTCACGCCGTCGACGACGAGCTCGCCCTGGCGGCCGTTGGCGATCACGTCGACCACGTAGTCGCCGTCGTCGACCGCCGGGTTGTCGATCAGCGGCGGGTACTGGCCGGGCAGGCCGGCCCCGCCCGGTTGGTGGCACGACGAGCAGATCTGGGAGTAGACCTCGGCCCCCTCGACGAGGAGGGCGTCCCGGGCGGCCTGGGCCGGGTCGACCTCGCCTTCGGCCGGGTCGCCCGAGCCGTCGTCGGTGCCGACCGTGGCCGGTTCGCTTGGCTCGGCCCCGGCGCCGATCGGCCGGACCAGCACGGTCAACGCGGCGAGCAACCCGACGACGAGCAGGATCGGACGCAGTCTGCTGCGGTCCGGGCGGTCTCTGGCCTCCACAGTCGCTCCTCTGCCTGGCGGCGGTCACCGGGTCGCTGGCGAGGGCAAACCTAGGTTGGCGCCCGGTGGCCAACTAGGGACGAAGGTCCCTAGTTGGCCTGGGCGAGGCCCGACCAGGATGCGGATGTCCATCCGACCGCTGAGCGACCGCCGGAGACGCCGTGACCGAATCGAGAGAGCCCGAGGTGACCCCGGGCCCGGACGAGCCCGGCTTGGACGACTTCAAGCCGACGGGAACGATCTTCATCCTCGCGATGTTCCTCGTGACCCTGGTCCTGCTGTGGGCCTCCGTCTACCTGATCCTGCTCAGCCGGGGGGTCACGACGTGACGGCCACCGACGCCCCGGTCGCCGAGGGCGGGGAGCAGCCGTCGCTCCACATCGACCCGTGGGAGCGGAACTGGATGGTGCTCTCGGCCGTGCTCCTCGTGGTGTTCCTGGTGACGGTGACCATCGCCGGTTTCGCCATGGGGTTCCAGGTCAGCGGGGAGGAGCAGGAGGTCGACCCGCGGACGGTGATCGGGACCAGCCCCTGGGGTGAGGATCCCCGGGAGATCTCGCCCGGCCACTACGAGGTGTACGTCCTCGCCCAGACCTGGTTCTTCGTGCCCCGGGAGATCGAGATCCCGGTCGGGTCGACGGTCGACATCTACGTCACCAGCCCCGACGTCCAGCACGGCTTCAAGATCACCGACACCAACGTCAACTTCCAGGTCGTGCCCGGCCAGGTGTCGAAGCTGACCTTCACCTTCGACCAGGTCGGCGAGTTCCCCTACATCTGCCACGAGTACTGCGGCCGAGGCCACGCCACGATGGCCGGCGTGGTCACCGTCGTCGAGGAGGCCGACAGCTGATGACCCTGGTCAACGAACCCCCCGAGCCGTCGTTGGCCGGCGACGCCGCCGTCCGGACCTCGACGCCCTACCAGCTCAGTCCCTCCGAGCGCCGTTTCGTGGGGATCCACATCATCGTGGCCATCACGGCGCTGTTGGTCGGGAGCCTCTTCGGGCCCCTCCAGGCGTTCCAGTTCTCTGGCCTCGACCTCTACCCGTACCTGGAGCCGGTGATCCAGTCCTACTACCAGGGCCTGACGCTCCACGGCGTGCTCAACGCGCTGGTGTGGACGACCTTCTTCATCGTCGGCTTCACCAACCTGACCACGATGCGAGGCCTGGAGCGACCGCTCAGCCACCCGACGATCAACTGGATCGGCTTCTGGGTCATGCTGGCCGGGCTGGTCATCACCGCCATCCCGATCCTCACCAACTCGGCCACCGTCCTCTACACGTTCTACCCGCCGCTCAAGGCGAGCTGGGCGTTCTATCTCGGGCTGACGCTCGTCGTCGTCGGCAGCTGGATCGAGGGCCTCGGCTTCTACCTGACCCTCCACGCCTGGCGCAAGGACCACCCGGCCGTCCGATCACCGTTCATCGCGCTCGGCGGCATCATCAACGCCGCCATGTGGCAGATCGCCACCCTGGGGGTGGCGGTCGAGATCCTGACCATGCTCCTCCCCTGGTCGTTGGGGCTGATCGACAACACCGACCCCGAACTGGCCCGAACGTACTTCTGGTTCACCGGTCACCCGCTCGTCTACTTCTGGCTCCTCCCGGCCTACGTCTCGTGGTACGGGATGCTCCCCAAACAGGTCGGGGGGAAGCTGTTCAGCGACTCACTGGCCCGGCTGGCGTTCTGGATGTTCCTGATCGTGTCGGTCCCGGTCGGGTTCCATCACCAGTTCGTCGATCCCGGCGTACCCCAGACCTGGAAGTGGATCCACGCCACCCTGACCTACTCGGTGTTCTTCCCGTCGATGATCACCGCCTTCACCGTGATCGCCTCGATCGAATACGGCGCTCGCCGTCGGGGTGGCACCGGCCTCATCGGCTGGGTCCGTTCGCTGCCGTGGAACGATCCGAGCGTGACCGCCCAGCTGCTGGCCGGGATCCTGTTCATGTTCGGCGGGATCGGCGGCCTGACCAACGCCAGCTACAACCTCAACCTCGTGATCCACAACACGGCGTGGGTCCCCGGGCACTTCCACCTGACGGTGGCCAGCGCGGTGACGTTGTCGTTCATGGGCATCACCTACTGGATGGTCCCGTACCTGACCGGAAAGAAGCTCCACAGCGTCCGCTGGGCCCTCATCCAAGGGTGGACGTGGTTCGTCGGCATGATCATCTTCTCCAACGCCATGCACGTCCTCGGTCTCCTCGGAGCGCCTCGGCGGACGCCGCTCGGCGACGCCCCCTACGTGCCCGACGAGTGGAACGGCCACCTGCTGCGGGCATCGCTCGGCGGGGCGATCCTGCTGGTGTCGGTCCTCATCTACGTCTACGAGATGGTCCGGACCGCGACCGGCCCGACCGTGGCCCCCGACGAGGTACCCGAGATCCCGGTGGCCGAGTCGATCCGCCACCCCCAGTTGACCCCGGTGTGGCTCGACCGGTTCCGGCCGTGGTTGATCGCCGCCGGGCTCCTGCTGGCGATCGCCTACGGGCCGCAGCTGGTCGACCAGATCCTGAACATGAACCTGAACGCGCCCGGGTCCGAGGCCGACCTGTGGTGAGTCGATGGTGAGTGCCGATCGCCTGGACCGGGCCACGCAGTGGATCGAGTGGCCGGTCCGGCGGGCGGTCGGCAGCCACCGGCTGAACCCTCTCCCCCATGCCGGCACGATCTCGGTGTTCCTGTTCGCGGTGGTCGTCGGGTCGGGGCTCTACCTCACCCTGTTCTTCCGCTACGGCTACGACGCGTCCTACGACTCGGTGCTCGCGTTGGAACAGCACCCGATCCAGCGGGTGGTGCGGGCCCTGCACCGGTACGCGTCGGCGGCGATGGTCGTCACCACGGTGGTCCACGCCTGGCGGATCTTCGCCGCCGGCCGGTTCACCGGCAGCCGGCGACGGTGGCGATGGGCGACCGGTGTGGCCGCGCTCGTCACGGTGTGGCTGGCCGGGGTCACCGGATACTGGCTGGTGTGGGACATCCGGGCTCAGGCCCTCAACGACGCGCTGATCGGGCTGTTGGGCGGGGTCGGCGCCGACGGGCCCGCCGCGACGTTGGCCACGGCCAGCGCACCGGGGGGATCGGAGCTGTTGCTCGTCATCTGGCTGGCCCACCTGGCGTTGACCGGGGTGATCGGGTTCTTCCTCTACCGCCACCTCCGACGATCGCAGCTGAGCTGGCTGCCGCCCCGCCACTGGGCCGCCCTCATGGGCGGGGCACTGGTCCTCGTCTCGGTGGCGTTCCCGGTCGGGATGCTGCGGGCCGCCGACCCGGAGCGGCTGGTCGGCCGGCTTCCCCTCGACCCGTTCGTGCTGTTCCTCCTCCCGCCGTTGTCATCGGGGCTGCGATGGCCGGCGGTCGGGGTCGCCGCAGCGACGGTGGCCGTCGTCGTGGCTCTCCCCTGGCTCCTGGCTCGACGCAACCCGCCGCCGGTCGTCGTCGATGAGGCGGCGTGCACCGGCTGTGAGCTGTGCGTCGCCGACTGTCCGTACCTGGCGCTGTCGATGACCGACGAGGTGGCGGTCGTCGATCCGGCCGCCTGCGTCGGGTGCGGGATCTGCGTCGGGTCGTGTGCCTTCGGGGCGTTGGCCCTCGAGGGTACGGCTCCGACCGAGGGCGCCGTGGTCGCCGGCCGACCCCTGGCCGTGGTCTGCGATCGCCATGTGGCCGGCGACGATCTCGAACCGCCGCTCGACGCCGGTGCCGGCGACGAGGCCCCGGTGATCTGGCCGGTCCGGTGTGCCGGAACGTTCAACCCGACCTCGGTCGCCGGGTTCCTGGCCGACGGGGCGACGACGGTCCAGGTCGTCGGTTGCCCACCGGCCGACTGCCGGTACGGGATCGGCAACTCGGTCGCCTCCGAGCGAATCCGCGGTGAGCGCCGACCCCGGGTGCCCCGACGGTGGAGCGGGCTCGTGGTCGAGGACTGGGTCGCCCCGACCCAGCTCGGCGCGGCATTGGTCGACCCCGGCCGTCATCCGGCCGCCGACGGGGCCCACCGACCGGCCGGGCGGAACGCGCTGATCGGTGCGGGGCTGGTGGTGGCGGCATCGGTCATCGCCATCGCGGCCGCCACCCGGGCACCGTTCACCGCGGCCGACACCGGCGCCGTCCGTCTCGTCCTCGATCACACCCCCGGCGCCGTCGTCGAGGGCACCGACGGCGCGGCGACCGAACCCGGGACCCCGGCCACCGTGGTGGTGCTCGCCGATGGGGATCGGGTCGGCGCGTTCGTTGTCTCGGACGGGACCGAACGGGCGACCGGGGTGATCGACGTCGCCGTTTCGTCGGGGGCCGACGACATCGAGGTCCAGCTGATCTCCGGGCCGACCACGGTCACGATCGCCGGCCCGGAGACCGTCCCGGTGGGACGCCGGCTCCTGGTCGAGATCCGGGACCAGCCGGCGGCGCCGGGAGCGTCGCAGGGCGAGGAGATCTTCACCTCACGCATGGCGGGCTGCCAGGTGTGCCACTCGGTCGATCGCGGCGACGACGGGGTCGGCCCGTCGCTGTACGGCGTCGCCACCGTGGCACCCGACCGGGTGGAGGGACTCGACGCCGCCCAGTACCTCCGGCTCTCGATCCTCCTCCCCGACCAGTACATCGTCGATGGCTACCCGGCCGGCCAGATGCTGCCCATCTACCGCGACCGGCTCACCGACGCCGAGATCGACGCCCTCGTCGCCTACCTCCTGACCCTCGAGGCCGATCGATGAGCCGCCGGCCTGCGGAGCGCCGACCGGCCGGCCGCCGCGGCCCCCGGGGCCTCGCCACCCGGGCGGTGGTCGGCGTCCTCGTCGCGATCGGGGCGACCGGCTGCGGCACCGAGTCGAGCGGTGCGCCGGTGCCGCCCGACCTCGTCGACGGCCAGGCCCTGTTCGAGCTGCGAGCGATCGGGCGGGAGCCGGGCTGCGTCACCTGCCATTCCCGAGAACCCGATCAGCTCATGGTCGGACCGTCGCTGGCCGGCCTGTCGCAGCGGGCCGAGGGGCGGGTCGCCGGCCTCGACGGTGCGGCCTACGTCCGCCAGTCGATCGTCGACCCGGCGGCGTTCCTCGTCGCCGGCTTCGCCGACGAGGAGATGCCGTCCTCCTTCGGTCGGTCGCTCACCGAGGAGCAGATCGATGCCCTCGTCGCCTACCTCCTGGAGCTCTCCTGATGGCCATGTCCGATCGTTCACGCCTCGGGCAGGATCTCCTCGACGGCCGGTTCGTCGACCCCGTCGACGAGCCTCGTCCCGACCAGGCTCCCGTCGGCCTCGACGGTGTACCGGGCGGTGCCGGCACCGGTCCCGCCGCCGGAGGCGATCGTCCGCCACTCGGCGGTGACCTCGTCACCGCGGACGACCGCGGTCCCGGTGTGGATGGCGCCGGTGATGATCCACTCGATCGTGTAGCGGTCCCGTCCCTCGGCGGGGGTGATCACGACGGTCCCGGAGTACTCGACACCGGTCGGGTCGACCCCGTTGACGGTGTAGGTGCCGGCGAGGGTGTCGCCGTCGTCGCGGCCGACGGCGAGGTCGCCGGGGAGGGCACAGCTGTAGATCATCACCAGGAAGGCGACGATCCCGCCCACCCACCAGAGCCACTTCATTGGAGTCCTCCCTGGCCGCTCAAGGCGGCCGGTCTGGCGTTCGTGCTCATCATCGTCGGGGCGATGGCGTTCGCCATCTTCGAGCCGATCCAGGTCCTGCCCCGGATCGGGCCGGCCCCCGGCTACGCCCTGACCGACGCCGACGGGGACCTGGTGACCAGCGAGGAGGCCCGGGGTCGGATCACCCTCTACAGCTTCGCCCCGACCGACTGTGGTCCCCGCTGCGACGACCTGTTCGCCACGATGGCCGAGGTCGCCGACCGGGTCGAGCGGGAGGTCGATGTGTCCCCGACCGAGCTGCGGCTGATCACGGTCGCCCTCGACGACGGGCCCTCGATCGACGCCCTCGACGCCGCCGGGCTGCGATCGGGCGCCGACGGCGACCGGTGGCGCTGGATCGGCGGCGACGCCGTCACGGTGAAGACGGTGGTCGGGTCGGGCTTCGGTCGCTACTTCGAGCTCGATCCCGACAGCGGCGACGTCGACTTCGACCCCGGCTTCGTGCTCGTCGACGGCGCCGGCGTCATTCGCGGCGAGTACCGCTACCAGACCCTGGCCAGCGACGCCGACAAGCTCGTCCACCACATCGACATCCTGGCCGCCGAGGCCCGCAACGCCCACGGGGCGACCGCGGTCGCCTACGAGGCCGCCCACCTGTTCCTCTGCTACCCGTGAGGTGACCCGATGCCCCTCGACACCACCCCCCGATCCGAACCCATCGAGCCGTCGGGGTCGACCCCCGAGGGTCGACCGACGGTCGCTCCGGGGCCCGGTCGCGCCTCGGCCCGTCGGCGGCTGCTGGTTCCGGCGCTGGCGGTGATCGCCGCCATCGCCGCCGGTGTGGCCGTCGCCCCGATCCTCGTGTCGGCCTTCCGGCCCCACCTCTACACCGGGACCGTGTTCCAGGGCGACACCCCTGCGCCGTCGCTCGACGGGCTCGTCTACGCCGACGGCTCGCCGGCCGATCTTGCCGACTTCGACGACCGGGTGGTGCTGGTCTTCTTCGGGTACGCCAACTGCCCCGACGTGTGCCCCGGCACCCTGTCGCGGGCCCGACTGGCCGTCGAGCTGCTCGGCGAGGACGGCGACGACGTCGAGGTGCTGCTGGTCGGCGTCGACCCCGAGCGCGACTCGCCGGCCGACCTGGAGGCCTACGTCGACCTGTTCGACCCCCGGTTCCGGTCGGCATCGGGCCAGCCGGAGGACGTGACCCGGGTCGCCGCCCTGTACGGCGTCTACTTCCGGGCCGACGACCACGAGCCCGGCGGTGACGGCTACCTCGTCGACCACACCGCCTCCCTGCTCGGCATCGACCGGGACGGCGCGCTCCGGATCGTCTGGGCTCCCGACGTCGATCACGAGCACCTGGCCGCCGATCTCCGGGAGCTCATCGGCTGACGCCGTGACCGGAGCGGGCCGACGAGCCGGCGGGCTCGGGGTCAGTGGTCGAACGAGGGCCGGAGGGCGATCACCGGGCAGGGGGCGGCGGCGAGCACGTTGGCCGTCGTGCTCCCGTTGACCAGCCGATCGACGCCGGTCGGGTTGTGGGTGGCCATGGCCAGCAACGCCGCCTTGGTCCGGCCGGCGTGGTAGATGATCGCCTCGGCGGGGTCGTTGCCGTGGAGGACGGTGTAAGCGACCGGGTCCCCGGTCACATCGGTCACCGCGGCGGCCAGCCCCCGGAGATAGGTTTCCTCCGGGACGGCGCCGTCGCCGTCGGCCTCGGCGTTCAGCTCGGCGACATCGATCGGCGGGTGGACGGTCACGATCTCGAGCTCGAAGTCGAAGCCGTTGGCCATGGCCGCCGCCGTGGGGAGGATGGCCGTGGAGTGCTCCTCGGTCGTGACGGCGATCTGCAGCGGACCGTGGCACCGGAAGCTACGGGCCTTGTAGCCCGGGCCGACCAGGATGAGCGGCGACGAGGTGGCAGCGAGCACACCGGTCGCCACGCTGCCGGCGACGGCGGCCGACCGGCCACGGCCGTGCGACGCCATGACCACGAGCTGACCCGGCGCCTCGTTGATGACCGATGCCAGCTGCTCGGCCACCGTCGTGACGAGCGGCTCGATGACGATCCGGTGCTTGACGTCGCCCAGGAGGCGGATGCTCTCCTCGATACCGGCCACCAGCTCGGCTCGGTCCTCGTCGGTGGTGTGGTACCCGACGACGACCATCTCGCTGTCGAGGTACCGGGCCAGGGCCGAGGCGGGCCCCAGGGCCCGGGCGGCGAACGGGGAACCATCATGGGGTACGAGCACGTTGTGCAGCATGGCCCCATGGTCGACGGGGCCGATGAGGGCGGCCAGGGTCCAAGGTCCTGCCCCACCGGCGTCCGGCCACGCCGGCCGGTAACCTCCGGGCGATGCGCACCGTGATCAGGGACGGGTCCGTGCTCGACGTCGAGACGATGACGTACCACCGGCGCGACGTCGTCATCGAAGACGGGCTCATCGTCGACCAGCCCGACACCCACCGGGGCGACGCCGACGTCACGATCGACGCCGCCGGGCGGTTCGTGGTGCCCGGGCTGATCGACGGTCACGTCCACTTCCGGCTGGCCACGATGAACTTCCGGGCCCTCGCCTCGATGTCGGAGGTCGAGTTCGGGATCCGGATGGCGGCGCTGGCGACGGCGACCCTCGAGCGAGGGTTCACCACCGTCCGGGACCTCGGCGGCGACCTCAACGGGCTGCTCCGGGCGATGCGGACCGGAGCCGCCACCGGGCCCCGGATCGTCCGAGCCGGCCGCATGCTCACCCAGACCGGCGGACACGGCGACATCGAGGGCGGCGAGCGGGAGGTCCCGGCCTGCGGCTGTGCGCTCCGATCGAGCGTGTTCAGCATCGTCGCCGACGGGCCAGACGCGGTCCGGGCCGCAGCCCGTCACGTCCTCCGGGACGGCAGCGACTTCCTCAAGGTCCACGTGTCGGGCGGGGTGGCATCACCGTCGGATCCGCTCGAGTCGCTCCAGTACACCCCGGCCGAGCTGGACGCTGCGGTCACCGAGGCCGCCCACCGGGACACCTACGTGGCGGCCCACGCCTACACGCCCGCCGCGATCCACCAGGCGGTGGCGGCCGGCGTCCACTCGATCGAGCACGGCAACCTGATCGACGAGCCGACGGCCCGGGCCATGGTGGCGGCCGGTGCGGTCCTGGTCCCGACTCTGGTGACCTACCACGCCATGGACGAGCTCGGCGATCGGTTGGGGCTCCCGGCCACGAATCGGGCCAAGAACGCCGACGTCCTCGGTCGGGGCCTGGCGTCCCTGGAGCTGGCTCGCGATGCCGGGGTGGCGATGGCGTTCGGGACCGACCTCATCGGCGAGACCCAGCAGATGCAGGCCCGGGAGCTGGTGATCCGCCATGAGGTCCTCCCGGCGGTCGACATCCTCCGCTCGATGTGGGTCACGACGGCCAAGCTGTGTCATCTCGAGGGCCGGATCGGGACCCTGACGATCGGGGCCCACGGCGACGTGGTGGTGTCGAGGGTCGATCCGCTCGTCGACCTGCCGGCCTTCGCCGAGGTCGCCACATCGATCAGCCACGTCGTGCAGGGCGGCCGACCCGTCGTCGAGAGGGGCTGACGAGCCGGGCTGCCCGGCCGGTCACACCGACGAGACGGGTCTCGCCCCCCACGATCACCAGTGGATCTCGATCTCCAGCTTCGACTCGTCGTCGCCGATCTCGATCTCGACCTCCATGGTCACCTCGGCGGGGACCCGGACGGTGTACTTCAGGCCTTCCTTGCGGACCTGGAGTTGGTTGTTGCGGGCCAGTTGGTGGGCCAGTTCCTGCAGCCAGGCTGCGGCCTCCTCCCGGGTCAGGGTGCGCTCGTTCTCGATCTCCAGCAGGTCCATCACCACTCCTCGAATCGGATCCGACCAGCCTGCCACCGGATCGCGACGAACGCGGCGACCGGCCGCGGCGCCGGCCGACCTCGATCAGCGTTGCTCGGCCATCCTCCCGGCCCGGGAGCGATTGTGCTCCAGGTGCTCCAAAAAGGGCGGGCGGGTCAGACCAGGGCGAGCGTGGCGGCGGTAAGGCCGTAGAGGGCGAGGACGACGAGGAGGTAGGTCCGCAACGCCGAGGCGAACCGATCCCACTCCTCGGGGTCGAGTCGGATCAACCGGATGAGCCGGCCGAGGTTGCGGATCACGAAGGTCGCCACGGCCGCAACGCCGAGCACCAGCACCAGGTAGACCCCGATCGTCACCTGCCGGACGACGCCCAGCGGTCCGTCGATCAACGATTCCAGGCCCGGGACGAGGGTGTCGTCGGCGTCCACGCCGACCATGTCGAGCACATCGCCGACCCTCCCCCCGGTACCGATCGCCCCCTCGCAGACCGCCCCGTCGACGTCGTAGCGGTCGACGATCAACGATCGACAGCTGAACGCATCGGCGAAGGCGTGGGCGAACGCCCACCAGAAGGCGACGCCGACGGCGACCACCAGCGCCGCGTTCACCAGGTGGGCCTGGGTGCGGCTCATCGCCGCACCGGCTCTGGTCGAGTCGTCTGGCCGCCCATCAGCACCCCCGGGTTCGCTCCGGCCCGAACGTAGCCGAGCGGCCACGCACCCTGCCGGAGCGACAGGGCGGAGGATCAGGTGGTGACGAGCAGCCGCCTGGGGCCTCGGAAGGCGACGTTGGGGCTGAAGGTCAGCTCCTGGTCGACGAGGCGAAGGCCGGGCCGTCGGGCGGCGAGCTCCTGGAGGACGATGGCCACCTCGAGCTTGGCCAGGGTCGCCCCGAGGCAGTAGTGCTTGCCCCGGCCGAACGACAGGGCATCGGCGGCGTTGGGCCGGTCGGCGTCGAACTGGTCGGGCTGGTCGAACCGGGCCGGGTCGCGGTTGGCCGCCCCCAGCAGGACGAGGAGGCGGGCCCCGGCCGGCAGGGTCACGTCGCCGAGGGTGGTCTCGGCGGTCGTGACCCGCCGCCAGGTGATCACGCTCGAATCGTGGCGGATCGCCTCGACGGCGATGGCGTCGGCGACGCTCGGGTCCTCGACGAGGCGGTCCCACCATCGGCGGTCGTCGAGGATCCGTCGAACGGCGTTCGAGATCTGGTTGGTCGTCGTCTCGTGC
Source organism: Acidimicrobiales bacterium (assembly GCA_965262175.1). Lineage (GTDB taxonomy): Bacteria > Actinomycetota > Acidimicrobiia > Acidimicrobiales > SZUA-35 > CADEDH01. The sequence goes on from CBDHES010000006.1 coordinate 25,213, forward strand.
CCGGCGAAGCTCAGCCCGTAGATCACGTGGGTCACCTCGGCCACGCTGAGGGTCGACGGGTCGTCGAGATGGATCCGGAGGAGATCGCCGGTGAAGTGGTCGCCGGGGTTGGCGAGCTGCTGCTGGACGTGGTGCTCGCAGTACCGGTAGTAGGCGACCATGTCGTCGGCGATCTCGACCTGGGCGTCGCGATCGGGCCGTCCCCAGCTGAAGGCGAGGCGGTCGCCACACCACCCCTTCAGCATGGCGGTGTCCTCCGGTGGGAAGCCGAGGAGGGAGAAGATGATGCTGGCCGGCAGGGGGTGGGTCAGCGCCTCGACGAGATCGGCCTCGCCGTCGGCCGGGAGGGCGTCGATCAGCTCGACGGCGAGGGCCCGGATGATCGGTTCCATCGCCCGGAGCCGCCGGGGGCTGAACCCGACCTGGTTGTGACGACGGATGCGGGTGTGCTCGTCGCCGTCGAGGTTCGACATGGTCCGGATCGGTCGGAACCCGCCGGCCAGGATGGCGGCCGCGTCGGCGTGGACCGGCTGGAGCGGGTCCTGGGCGATCGCCGCCGAGTAGGTCTCCGGGTTCCGGAACACCGTGTCGACGTGCTCGTGGCGGGCGACCAGCCAGAAGTCGAGCTCGTCCCAGTAGCGGGGGCCGCCCTCGGCCAGGAGCGCGGGATAGACGGCGTAGGGGTCGTCGAGGTAGGGCCGGTCGAACGGCTCGAAGGCGACCGGGCAGGCGGGCCGGTCGACCGGTTGCGGGGCGACCTCGGCCGGGCCGATCGGGGCCAGGGGGGCGTGGGGGTCCGACATCGATCGCAACTCCTTCGGGCAGGCTCCCCGCCACTGTGCACCGGCCGACGCCGTGGCCCCAAGCCCGCCGGCCGGCTAGGCAGGAAGGGTGCACCTCACCGGCCTCGTCCACGTCAACGTCAACTGCCGAGACTTCGACCGATCCCTCACCTTCTATGAGCGGCTCGGCTTCCGTCTGGTGGCCATGGTCCCCGAGACCAACACCGCAGAGGTGGCGGCCGCGGTCGGGATGCCCCCGTACCGGGTCCGGGGAGGGATCCTGGCCCTCGACGGCGAGTCGACGCTGCTCAACCTGCTCCAGTGGCTCGACCCGGTCGACGACGAGGCGCCCTACCCCCACCTCTACCACGTTGGGATCGCCCGCATCGCGCTGCGGACCACGGACCTCGACGGTGACCTCGACGAGCTGCGGGCGGCCGGGATCGAGCCGATGTCGGAGCCGGCGACGGTGGTCTGGCCCGGTCAGCCGACGAGCCGCATCGTGTGCTTCGCCGACCCCGACGGCACCATCCTCGAACTGGTCGAGATCGCCTGACCGCTCGGCCGGAGACGGTTCCGCGACCCCACCGCCGACCCGCCGATCCGGTGCCGGTCAGCCGGGGCGGAGGGCGGCCCACAGTCGCTCGCCGAGGTCGTCGGGGTCGACGTCGAGGCCGTCCCGGACGGCGGCGGTGACCGTGCCGAGGAGGATGGCGGTCGCCGTCTCGGGCGACGCCCCCATCCCCAGCTCGGCCAGGACCTCGGCCGAGCGGCCGTGGTGGGAGGCCTTGCGGGCGGCGATCTCGGGCGACACGAAGCTGGCGTGGACGTGCGCCTCGCCGAACACGAACCGATCGGGGTCGCCGGACGCCACGTCCCACAGCCGTTGCCACATCTGCTGGAACCGACGCTTGGGGGTCGGTGCGTCGATCGACTCGTAGAGCCGTTCGAGATCGGTGAGGTACTCGGTCAACAGGGCGTTGCCCAGGGCCGCCTTGTCGGGCCACCGGCGGTACAGCGTCGCCACCCCGACCCCGGCCAGGGCGGCGATCTCCTCCACCGTCGCGCTGCCGTACCCGACCTCGGCGAACCGGCGGAGGGCAGCCCGCTTGATCCGCTCGGTCACGTCCTCGGCCTGTGCCTCAACCACGGAACGAGGGTACTCCCGGCGCTCGGAAGATTTCTTCCGCTCGGCGGAACATTTCCTCCGCACGGCTGCTAGCTTCGCGGGCGGACGAGAGGAGCGCCATGGTTTCGATTCGATCGACGGTCAACGGCACACCGGTCACGCTGGACCTCGACGGCCCGGAGGCCGCCGTCGACGTCATCAGGGGCCAGCTCGGCCTGACCGGCACGAAGCTGGTGTGCGCCGGCGGCGTGTGCGGTGCCTGCACGATTCAGGTCGACGGTGAGCCCGTCGCCTCGTGCCTCACTCCGGCCACCGCCCTCCGGGACGCCGACGTCACCACGGTCGAGGGTGTGGCCGACGGCGATGCCCTCCATCCCGTGCAGCGGGCCTTCCTGGCTCACGACGGCCTCCAGTGCGGCTACTGCACCCCGGGGTTCGTGGTCAACGCTGCGACCTTCGTCGACCGGTGGCGGGCCGCCAACGGCGATACCGAGCCCGATCGGCACACGATCGCCGACGCCCTGGCCGGCCACCTGTGCCGGTGCGGCGCCTACGAGGGGATCTTCCGGGCGGTGGCCGCCGCCTGCCGGGGCGAGCACGACGCCGACGACGGTCCGGTGGTCCGGGTCGACGGCCGGGAGAAGGTGACCGGCCAGGCGGTCTACACCGCCGACACCTACCCCGAGGGTGTCCTCGAAGGGGTGATCGTCCGGTCGCCGATCGCCGCCGCCTCGGTCGGCCCCACCCCGACCGGTGGCGACCACCCGGTCGTCGACCTGCTCGGCGAGCACCGTGAGATCACCTACGCCGGCCAGCCGATCGCCGCAGTGGCGGCCGAGACCCTCGCCGACGCCCGCCGCCTGGCGGCGGCGTTGCCGATCGAGGTCCGCCCCAAGCCGTTCGTGACCGACCCCGAGGCGGCCAAAGCGGCCGACGCCCCGGTGGTCTATGCCGACAAGGCATCCCGTCGGTCGGCGCCCAACGCGGCCGAGGGTGCCGCCTTCCCGGCCCGGTGGTCGGCCAACCGGCGGGGGCCGCTGTCGGTCCCCTACCTCGGGCCCCTCGCCCGCCGTCGCCTCGGCCGGGCCCGCGACGAGGGGGCTCCCGGGTTGGTCGAGCTGACGGCGGGGTCCGGCGTCCAGCTCCACACCAGCTTCGAGCCCCATTGCTCGGTCGCCGACTGGTCGGACCCGACCCGGCTGGTGGTGTGGACCAGCACCCAGGCCGTCCACCACGTCCACCACAGCCTGGCCGAGCGGTACGACCTGGCGCCCGACCGGGTCGAGGTCCGGGCCGACTACGTCGGCGGTGGGTTCGGCTCGAAGCTGTCGATCACCCCCGACATGGTGGCCGCCGTCGAGCTGTCCCGACTGACCCGCCGGCCGGTTCGGGTGGTCCTCGACCGTCGCGAGGAGCTGACCGCCACCGGGAACCGGCCGGGAAGCTCGTCGTCGGTGAGCATGCTGATCGACGACGACGGCTACCGGGCGATGCAGATCGAGGGCGAGGCCCACGCCGGGGCCTCGATCAACGGGACCTATGCCCTGCTGACGACGATGATGTACCGACGGTCGCCCCGGGTGGCCAAGGACAGCGACATCCTCACCAACACCCCGCCCGGCGCCCCGTTCCGGGGCCCCGGCGGGCCGACCGCGGCGTGGGCGCTGGAGAGCGCGGTCGATCAGGCTGCCCACCAGCTCGGGCGGGACCCGATCGAGCTCCGGCTCGACATCGACGGCAGCGAGCGCCGCCGGGCCCTCTACCACTGGGCCCGAGATCTCGACGTGTGGCGGAGCCGGCCGAACGCCGGCTCGGCCGAGGGCCGGTTCCGTCGGGGGGTGGGGATGGCCGCCGCCAACTGGCTGTACATGGTCGACCCCGCCACCGAGGTCCAGGTCTCGGTCGAGGGGGGGCGGCTGGTTGCCACCACCGCCACCCAGGACATGGGCACCGGATCGAAGACGGTGCTGGCCCGGGCGGTGGCCGGGGTGTTCGACCTCGAACCCCACGACATCGTCGTCCGCATGGGCGTGGCCGACGGGGTCCGACCTCACGGCCCGGTCTCCGGCGGCTCCCGGACCACCCCGTCGCTGTGGTCGACCGCGGTCGAGGCGGCGACCGAGCTCAAGGATCGGATCGGCGGTCGGCCCACCGCCGACCACGACGGTCAGGTCGCCTCCGCCCGCCGGGGCCGCGACCGGGGCGTCCGCCCGGTCCCGATCACCCTGCCCACCAGCTTCCAGGTCGGCCGGGGGTTCCAGGGGGCGCTCCACGTCTCCGAGGTAGAGGTCGACACCCTCACCGGCAAGATCCGGGTGCTGTCGGTGCATGGCGGCATCGCCGTCGGCAAGATCCACGCCCCGGTGCCGGCCCGGAGTCAGTGCGAGGGGTCGATCATCCAGGGCATCGGGCTGGCGCTGTACGAGCAGCAGGTGATCGACCCCCACACCGGGTTGACCCTCAGCTCCAACCTCGAGGACTACCGCATCCCCCAGATGGGTGACACGCCCGAGATCACCATCCACTTCCACACCGAGGGCTGGGACCACGTGCCCGGCGGCGGGGTCGGCCTCGGGGAGGTCGCCACGGTCAGCCCCGCAGCATCGGTCGGCAACGCCGTGTTCAACGCCACCGGGTGGCGACCACCCGTCCTCCCCATCCGTCCCGATCGCGTCCTGGAGGCCCTGCGATGATCAGCTTCCCCACCTCGTTCGCCGAGCTGTCGGTCCCACCCGGAGCGGTCGTCCGGGCCGGCGGCACCGACCTCCAGGAACGGCTCCGGTCGGCCAACGCCCACCCGGACCTGGTCGACCTGACCGGGATCGCCGGCTTCGCCGGGATCACCTCCGACCCGACCGGCACCAGGGTCGGGGCCGGGACCCGGTTGGCCACCGTCGCCCGCGACCTGGCCGGCCCCTACCCGGCGCTGGCCACCACCGTTGGAGCGCTGGCCACGCCCCAGATCCGGGCCCAGGGCACGATCGGGGGCAACCTGACCCAGCGGACCCGGTGCTGGTACTACCGCCACCCCGACATCGATTGCTTCAAGTCGGGCGGCGACGAGTGCCCGGCCCGGACCGGCCGCCATCTCTACGGCGTGGTGTTCGACCGGTCGGCGTGCGTCCATCCCCACCCGTCGTCGGTGGCGATGGCCCTGCTGACCTACGACGCCTCGGTGGCGATGGCCGACGGCTCCGTGCGCTCGGTGGCCGACCTGCTGGGCGACGGTGTCGACCCGACCCGAGACCATCAACTCGACGATGGGGCGGTGATCGCAGCGATCGACCTGCCGGCGCCCTGGGGTGACGAGCGGGCCGCCTACTTCCGGTCGATCAGCCGATTCGAGGCGGAGTGGCCGCTCGTTGAGTGCGTCGTGCGGGCCCGCTTCGACGGCGACCGGGTGGCGGCCTGCGGGATCGGCCTGGGCGGGGTGGCGACCGTACCACTGCGTATGGTCGCCGCCGAGGAGGTGGTGGTCGGCTCGACCCTCGACGACGCCACGATCGCCCGAGCGGCCACGGTGTGCACCGAGGGCGCCAACCCTCTTCCCGAGACGGGCTACAAGGTCGACCTCGTGGCCGCCACGGTGCAGGAGACGTTGGAGCGGCTGCGGGCGACGTCGGCCGGCTGAACCGGGGGCCGACCGGAGTTTGCCGGCCGTTCACCGGTCACCGTCACCTGTGGTGGCTACCATCCGGGGCCATGAGTCAGGAACACATCGACATCTGGAACAGCAGCGCGGATGCCTTCACCCAGCGCTTCGAGGCCATCTCCGAAGAACAGTGGGCTGCGTCCACCCCGTGCGAGGGGTGGACGGTGAAGGAACTGGTCGACCATGCAGTCGGCGTTCAGGTCCAGTTCGCCGGCGGTCTCGTCGGGGCCGACATCCCCGAGGGCGCCGATTGGCCGACCGCCCGTGACGCCATCCAGGCTGCGCTGGCCACCGAGGGCGTGCTCGACGGCATGACCGAGATGCCCCCGATGGGCACCGTCCCCAAGACGGTCCCCTTCGGCATCTCGGCCAGCGACCTGCTGATCCACACCTGGGATCTGGCCCGGGCCATCGGGGCCGACGAGAGCCTCCCGGCCGCACCGGTGGCCGCGACCCACGCCGGCCTCCAGCGCTTCCCGGAGCAGGCGATGCGGGGCGAGGGAATGTTCGGTCCCGCTATCGACTGCGGCGACGATGCCGACGAGCAGACCAAGATGCTCGGCTTCGCCGGCCGCGCCGTCTGACCATCACCGTTCTCGGTCGAACCGATCGCGTGCCGCCGCCCCCGCTCGCCGGGGGCGCGGCGCCGCGACCAGCCGGTCGACTCGAACGTCTGGCCACTGACACAACCCCCAAGGAGAGCAAAGCATGAGTCGATTCGAGGCAGTCGTCGATCGGTGCGTGAAGCAGATGGAAGAGCAGAAGATCGCCGTCGATCGTGAGCTGCTCGAGGCCATCGCCAAGTCGCTCGGTCCCTCGCTCTACAAGAAGGACGCGTCGCTCGTGGCGGCCGGCCAGCCCAAGGAGATCGAGACGATCAAGAAGCGGTTTCTCGTCGGAAAGCTGGGTTGCGCCGATGGCCCAGAGCTCGACGACGCCGTGGGCAACGCGATCGAGAAGATCGGCCGAAGCCGCCGCAACAAGCTCCGCCCGGTGTTCTACTACCTCCTGGTCAAGGAACTCGGCAAGGAATCGGTCTACGCCTGATCGTCGCAAGGTGGCCTGGAACAGTCGGTGCGAACCAGCCGTGGGCCCGCCGGGGTTCGAACCCGGGACCGAGCGATTATGAGTCGCCTGCTCTAACCACTGAGCTACGGGCCCTTACTCCGCCACTCTAGGCAGCCCACGCGACGGTCACCGCGCCTTCTCGCCCGGACCGACCGGGCGGCTCCTCCGATCTGCGCTCGGCACCGCATGGTGCCGTATTACCATGGCCGTAGGTGACGGTCGGCCGGGCGGTGTGTCGTCACACCCCGTGGTTGGAGCCGAGGGAGCGGACAGGGCATCGGTGGTCGACGAAGACGACACTCCAGAGGGCGAGCACGATCCCACCGCCGTGCTCCCCGAGCCGGGATCGGCCACCATCCCGTTCGACCAGACCGTGCAGCTCGATCGGGCCATCGCCGAGGGCAGTCTGGGCCTCCCGAGCCGGTTCGGCCGGTACGAGGTCATCGAGCGCATCGGCATCGGCGGGTTCGCCTCCGTCTACTCGGCCCGGGACCCCGAGCTCGAGTCGACGGTGGCGATCAAGGTCCTGGCCGAGAACCACAGCGCCGACGTCGAGGTCCGACGGCGATTCGTCGCCGAAGCCCGGGTCGCCCGACGGCTGGCCAACGACCGGCTGATCGGGGTGTTCGATCTCGGCGAGACCGACGACGGCCGGCCCTACGTCGTCATGGAGCTGGCCGACGGTGGCACGCTCCGATCCCGCCTGGCGACCGTCGGTCGACCCAGCCGGGCGTCCCTCGTGCGCTTCATCGATGAGCTCGGGCAGTGCCTGATGGCGATCCACGACAAGGGCGTCGTCCATCGCGACATCAAGCCGAGCAACCTCCTGCTGCGGCGAACCGGCGACGACCCACCGTCGGTTCCCACCGAGCTGATCGCCGCCGACGAGCGTCTCCTCCTGGCCGACTTCGGCCTCGCCCGGGACATCTCGGCCGGCGCGTCGGCCGTCACGGTGGGCGGCGGCACCGCCGGATACATGGCACCGGAACAGGGCGACCCCAAGGGCAAGGCCGACGAGCGGGTCGACATCTACGCCGCCACCGTCGTCCTGGCCGAGCTGACCACCGGCCGCCACCCGGAGCGCCTCGACCTGGCGACGGCCCGACTCACGCCGGCCATCCGGGACGCCCTGGAGCAGAGCCTCTCGATCGATCGCGACCAGCGGCCGGCTACGGCCGCCGCCTGGCGCTCGCAGATGCTGGCCGTGTACCAGGCCGACGAGGCGACCGAGATCATGGCCCCGGCGCCCCGGACGGCGATCGACCCCAACCCGGCGCCGGACATCACCTCGTTCGGACCACCGGCGGCCGACCAGCGGCGCAGCTCGGACGATTCGACCGCTCGGGCACCACGAGCGCCCACCCAGCCGTCGGCTCCCCCGACGAACGTCGCCGACCAACCCGCCCCCGCGGCCCCGCCACCCGCCGCCGACCGACCCGCCCCCGCGCCGGCACCCGTGGCCTCGCCGCCCGCCGCCGACCAATCCGCCGCAGCGTCGGCACCACCGGCCGACGGGTCGGATGACGGGATCCGCATCAGCTACGACGAGCGTTCCGAGACCCGCATCGAGCGACCACCGATGCGAACGTACGTGACGCCTCCGGTCGAGGGCGACCGTCCGCCGCCGCCGCCCGGTCTGCCGCTCGATCCCGACGAGCAGCCGCCACCGCCGCCCGGGCCGGAACCCCGACCCGACCCGATCGATGGGCAGCACCCCAACCGTCCGCCGCTCGGTGCCGCCCAGACCGCCCCGCTCCCCCGTCACGGCTCCCGAACCCCAGCCGCCGACGCTGCGGGACGCACCGCCTCTCACCCCGCCCGACCGGCCAGCCCCGGTCCGGCGGGCGAACCGGGCACCGCCCGCCGACCGACGGCCGAGCCTGGACCACCGCCCCGGCATCCAGACCGGTCGAGCCCCGTCGAGTATCAGCAGCCGCCGGTCCCCCGGGTGGCCGACGGTTCACGGCCTCCGTCTGCGCCCTACCAGCCGCCCCCACCGGGACCGCTCGCCGGCGGCCCGGCCGGCGGTCGCTACCCGCTGCCCGCCTCCCCGCGATCCGAGCCGGCTCAAGCCCGACCCGACCGCAGCCGACCCGGTCCCGCGGACGCCCCGCGGACCGGGACGGGGACCGGTCCCGACTCCCCGACCAAGCGGGAGCTCAAACGGCAGGCCAAGCTCCAGCGGCTCGTCGAACGGCGGCGCCGCCGCCGTCGGCGCCGCCGCAAGTTCGCCAACGTCCTCCGGGCCATCTTCCGGGGCGTGTTGGCCGCCCTCATGGCGGCCGGCCTCGCCGGCCTGATCCTGGCCAACCAGGACGCCGACGGCCAACAGATCCAGGCGTTGATGACCCTGGCCGCCGTGCTTGGATTCCTCGTCGGCCTCCGCTTCTTCCCCTGGCCCCGACCGCTCGACCCCGACGGCTGACCGGCCGGTATTCCCCACCCCGAACACGCCGATTCGTGGCAGCCTGGGCCGATGGCAACCCGTATCGTCCAGGTCGACGCCTTCACCGACACCGCCTTCGCCGGCAACCCGGCGGCCGTCGCCCTCTTCGACCAGCCGCCCGCCGACGAGATGCTCCAGGCCATCGCCGCCGAGATGAACCTGTCGGAGACGGCGTTCCCCATCCGACGCGACGATGGCGACTGGGATCTCCGGTGGTTCACCCCCGCCGCCGAGGTCGATCTCTGCGGCCACGCCACGCTCGGCACCGTCCACGTGCTGGCCGAGCTGGGTTTGGCACCGGCGACGCCGATCCGCTTCCACACCCGCAGCGGCATCCTGACCTGCACCACCTCCGACGACGGCATCACCATGGACTTCCCGTCGAGCCCGGCCGCGCCCTCGGGTCCGATCGACGGCCTGGCCGACGCGTTGGGCGCCGACGTCGTCGACCAGGGGGTGGCCTTCGACATCCTCGCCCAACTCGAATCGCCCGAGGCGGTGGCCGCCCTGACCCCCGACATCGGCGCCCTCGAAGGCATCGATGCCCGGGCCGTGATCGTGACCGCCGCCGGTGACGTCGACGGAGGCCCGGCCGACTTCGTCTCGCGGGTCTTCGCCCCCAACGTCGGGATCGCCGAGGACCCGGTCACCGGCTCCGCCCACTGCATCTCCGGTCCGTGGTGGGCCGAGCGGCTGGGACGGACCGAGCTGGCGGCCCACCAGGTGTCGGCCCGCGGCGGTCGGCTCGCCGTCGTCGTCGACGGCGATCGAGTTCGCCTGACCGGCCGAGCCGTCACCGTGCTCGACGGCACCCTCCACCTCGGCTAGCGCCGGCCGGGCTCACTGCATGCCGGCCGGGGTCACCGTTCGCTGGGACACCTCGACGAGATCCCCTCGCCGGACCTCGTAGGAGACGACCCGCTCCACCGAGTGCTGGCCCTGCCGAGCCTTTCCGCTCACCACGTCGAGCGCCATCCCGTCGACCACCGGCACCAGCGCCACCGCCCGGAAGCCGTCCTCGGCTCCGGGGCTCGATCGCTTGTCTTCCCGGATCAGCTCGCTCGACTCCCACACCCACGTATCGTCGACCGAGACGAACCGGCATCGATGACTGGTCCGGGAGCGGGACACCAGCCCGCCGGGGCAGACGATGACGTCGCCCTCGATCCACGGCAACAGACCGAGCCCATCCCGGCCGAACCCGACCTCGAAGGCGTTGGCCACCACCTCGTCGAGATCGCCCCGAGCCAGGGCCCGCCGCCGTTGGATCTGACGGACGACCTCGGCCAGGTTCGACAGCTCATCGCCATCCAACCGCTCCAGCACCCGGACGACGTCGTCGGGGTGGCCCGACAACAGCGCCGCCGCAGCGTTGATCCGGCGGGTGGACGGGGCGTCGATCCGCTCTGGTCCGTCGCTCACCGCCCCAGGATGCCCGGACGGGACGGCCGCTCAGCGCTCATCGCCGGGAACCCACCGGTGGAGGTCGTCGGCCTTGAGCAGCGCGGCCAGCACGTTCAACACCTGGAGGGTCTCCTCCCGGCTGAGGCCCACGGCGCCCGGGGTCAGCATCGCCACCGAACGCCGGAGCTGTTCGACGTCGTGGAAGTTCATCAGGTCGGTCTTCTCGATCATGATCACCCACGGTATCGAACATTTGTTCGATACGACAAGGCGGGGGGTGCGGCTAGCCTCGGCCACCGACCGCCGGTCGAGAGGAGCGAGAGCCACATGACCACCATCGTCGCCGTGATCGGCAACCCCAACCCCGGTGGGCGCACCACCCGAGCCGGCGAAGCGGTGGCCGGCGCGCTGGCGGCCCGGGCCACCGACGCCTCGGTCGAGACGATCGAGCTGGCCGAGATCGCCCCCCACCTCTTCGAGTGGGGCAACGACGCGGTCGCCGCCCTCACCGCCAAGGTCGCCGCGGCCGACATCGTCATCACCGCCTGCCCGACCTACAAGGCCACCTACACCGGGCTCCTCAAGGCGTTTCTCGACAACTACGGCAACGATGGCCTCGCCGGGTGTCGGGCGGTGCCGGTGATGGTCGGCGCCGCTCCCCACCACGCCCTCGCGCCCGAGGTCCACCTCCGGCCGTTGCTGGTCGAGCTCGGAGCATCGGTGCCGAGCCGGGGCCTGTACGTGCTCGAGTCGCAGATCGACGAGCTCGACGCCGTCGTCGGCGCCTGGGCCGACCAGGCCGGCCCCCTGCTCGTTCCCTGAGCCGTTGATGCCCTGAGTCGTCGATGCCCTGAACCCTGATCGCCCCCGACCGGGCCGTACCTCAGCCGGCGGCGATGGCGGCAGCCAACTCGGATCGCATCCACGCCACGGCCGCCCGATCGTCGAGGGCCCGACCCTCGTTGCGGGCAGCGACCACCGAGGCGTCCGAGCTCTTGTCGATCCGCTCGATGGCGCCCCGCACGCCCTCGACCAGCCCGGGGCCGTCGAGCAGGCCGCTCGCTTCGAGGTACCCGAGCACCCGGGCCCCGGCGCACATCCGCCCGACCCGGACCATCACGTCGAGAAACGTCAGCCCGGCGAGCCGGGCCGAGTACATGTCGTCGAGGTCGTCCACCTCCTCGAGGTGTTCGTCGAGCAGGCCGAAGGCCACCTTCGGCCGGTCGCGTTTCAGCTCGGCGCGGGCCAGCATCGGCCGAGCCAGGGTCGTCGTGCGGGGCGGAACCTCGACCTCGAGCGCACGAGCGAAGTACCGGTCGGCCTCGTCGTCCCGCTGCCGGAGGACCGCCACCACCCCGAGCATGCTGAGCGTCCAGCTGAGGATGGTCGGCGGCCCGTCGGCCACGACTCGACGCTCGACGTCGGCCAGGAGCTCGCCGACCTCGTCGAGTCGGCCGACGGCCAGGAGGGTGCCTCCCAGTCCCACCGTCTCGAACAGGAGGGCACCGTAGCGGTCACCCCGCTGCTCAAGCTGAGCCATGGCCCGGTGAGCGGTCCGCAGCCGGGCCGGGCCATCGTCGGCCAGGAACGCCCGGGCGTAGTCGACCATCGGATCGTCGGGACGGCCGTAGCGATCGTCGAGCCGGGCGAACCCGTCGGGATCGCCGTGGCGCATGTACCGACGGGCAGCCCAGGTCAGGCCGAAGACGATGCCGTCGACGTCGTCGGCCGGGGTGATCGCCAGCAGTCGCTCTGCCCACTCACCGACCTCGCTCTGGGTCCGCAGGTAGACCTCGGGAGCGATCGGCTCCACCAGGTCCCGCACCAGGCGGTGGTCGCCGACCGTGCAGGCATGATCGACCGCAGCCCGCAGGTTCGGCCACAGCTCGGTGAGCCGGCGGATCCCGTCGACCTCGCCTCGACCGCTCACCAACGTCCGCACGCCGAGCACCTCCGACCGGCACCAGGTGGCATGGCGATCGGCGAGGTCCCGGTGATCGGCGGCCGAGAGACGCCCGACGGCGAAGGCACGGATCGTCTCCAGCAACCGGAATCGGCGGCCGTCGGGCCCGAGCTCGGCGACGACCATCGACCGGTCGACCAACCCCGCCAGTGACCCGGCGACCGCCGTCCCATCGACGATCGTCGGTTGGCCCGTGACCGGACCGACCCCCAGCTCCTCGGCCGCGGCGAGATCGAACGGGCCGGCGAAGACGGCGAGCCGACCGAGGAGGGCCCGCTCCGACTCCGAGAGCAGGTCGTAGGACCAGGCGACGGCCGCCGCCAGGGTCTGGTGGCGGGCATCGGCCGTCCGCCGTCCGACGGTCAACAAGCGGAACCGATCGTCGAGCCGGGCCAGCAGCTCAGCTGGTGTGAAGGTCCGAACCCGGGCCGCGGCCAGCTCGATCGCCAGGGGCAGCCCATCGAGCCGACGGCAGATCTCGACCACCGACGCCCGGTCGGCGCCGACCTCGAAGCCCCGATCGACGGCACGAGCCCGCTCGACGAACAGCTCGACCGCATCGCCGGCGATCGACAGCGGGGCGACCTCGATCACCTGCTCGCCGAGGACCCCGAGCGGCTCACGAGAGGTCGCCACGATCGTCACCCCGGGGCAACGGGCCAGCACCGCCTCGGCCAGCTCGGCGGCACCGGTCACCACGTGCTCACAGTTGTCGAGCACGAGCAGGGTCGTCCGCCCGGCAAGACCTCGGACCACGGCGTCGCCAACGTCGTGACCCGGCCGCTCGGCGAGCCCGGCGGCACCAGCCACGACCCGTGCGACGCCGGCATCGGCGCTGATCGATCCCAACTCCACGACCAGCGGATCGAGATCGACCCCGCCGCCAGAGCCGGCCCACCGCTCGGCGATCGCCAGGGCGAGCCGGGTCTTGCCGATCCCCCCGGGACCGACGAGCGTGACGAGCGGCGCGTCGTCGAGCGCCTCCTCGACGTCGGCCAGGAGCCGTGACCGGCCGATCAACCGGCTCCGGGACCCGGGCCGACCATCGACCGAGGACCTGGTGGGACCGGC
>CBDHES010000007.1:0-10860 GCA_965262175.1 Acidimicrobiales bacterium
GAAGGAAGTGCCGGCTCGCACAGGTTCGTGCTGGACGACTTGCTGTGGATCTTGCCAAGGAGCTGGAGGTAAGCGAAGCGACTGTTCACCGGTGGAAAGCCCAGGATGAGATTGACCGGGGTGTCCGACCAGGTAGTCCAACCGGTGAGTCGGCGGAGCTTCGAGCGGCCAGACGCCGGATCGCCAAGTTGAAGACTGAACTCGCAGCCGACCTGATGGCGACCTCGATCGGCAGGACGGTCGCCGGGATCGTCTCGAGGTCGACGATCTCACCCGGGTGAGATCCGGCGGAATGCGAGGACGAGCCACACCGTCATCGCTGATGGTGGGGCCATGAACGAGCCGGTCACCTACGAGATCGTCATCCGCGGGGACGTGAGCGAACGCCTGCTTGGCCGCCTCAGCGACGACTTCTCGATCGAGGCCATCGCCGGTCGCCATACCCGTCTCGTCGGCGAGGTCCGCGATTCCGCCCAGCTGCACGGCGTGATCACTCAGCTCACGTCGTGGGCCATCGAGATCGTCAGCATCACGCCCGCCGGCACCGACCGCAACTGACCACCCAACCCAACCAAAGGAACCCCAATGATGCCTACCAAGACCACCAGCTACGCTCCGGCCACACGGTCGACATCCCGAGCAGGAGCGATCGGCGGGCTGATCGCCGCCGCGACCTTCGTGTTCGGCATCGCGCTCTTCGTGAGCAGCCTCAGCGACTACACCGATCCCGACGCAACGCCGGCGGAGTCCGTCGACTTCCTCGTTGGACACCAGACAACCCTGTTCGTCTGGCACCTCGTCATCTTCCTCGTCTTCGGCGTCGCGATCATCCCGCTCGCTCGAGCGCTACACGGCTGGCTGTCCGACGTCAGTCCGCAGTTGGCTGACGTCGGCGCGGTGTTCGCCTACATCTGGGCCGGGCTCATGTTCGCCACCGGCATGATCTCCAACATCGGCATCGCTGCGGTCGCCGACCTCGACGAAACCAACCCCGCAGCGGCCGAGCACCTGTGGTCGGCCATCGACACCGTCACCGACGGTCTCGGGGGCGGCAACGAACTCGTCGGGGGCATGTGGATCCTGCTCGTCAGCCTCGCCGCCTGGGGCACCGGTCGCCTGCCGACCGGACTCAACGTCCTCGGCATCGTCAGCGCCGTCGCCGGCCTCGTCACGCTCATCCCTGGCCTGAGTGACGTGGGCATGATCTTCGGGCTGGGCTCGATCGCCTGGTTCGCCTGGACCGGCATCGTCCTGTTCCGCACCGACGGCGCCACCAACCGTGTCGAGGTGGCCCGATGATCACTGTCGAGCACCTCACCAAGACCTACGGCGACCGCCGCGCCGTCGACGACCTGAGCTTCACCGTGCTCCCCGGTCGAGTGACCGGCTTCGTCGGCCCCAACGGGTCGGGCAAGTCCACCACGATGCGGATGATGGTCGGCCTCACCCGACCCGACACCGGCAACGTCTTGTACAACGGCACCCCCTATGAACGCCTCGCCCAGCCTGCGACCACGATCGGTGTTGCCCTCGACGCATCCGCCCATCCGGGCCGCACCGCTCGCAACCACCTCCGCACGATGTGCGCTGCCAGCGGACTCCCGGGATCCCGGGTCGATGCGGTCATGGCCGATGTCGGGATCAGCTCGGTCGCAGACAAGCGTGTCGGAGGCTTCTCGCTCGGCATGCGGCAACGCCTGGCCCTCGCCGGCGCCCTGCTCGGTGAACCCGAGACGCTGCTGCTCGACGAGCCGGCCAACGGCCTCGACCCCGACGGCATCCGCTGGCTCCGCAGCTACCTGCGCAACTACGCCGACCAGGGCGGCGCCGTGCTCGTCTCCAGCCACCTGATCGCCGAGCTCTCCCTGTTCGCCGACGACCTCGTCGTCATCGGCGCCGGCCGCCTTCTCGCCGCGGCGACCGTCGATGAGATCACCAGCCGAGCCGCCTCGTCCGTGGTCATCGAAACCCCCATGCGGGCGGAGCTGACGGTGTTGTTGCGAGAGCACGGCGCCGACGTCACCGGAGTCCCAACCAGCGACCGACTCAGCGTGAACGGAGTAGCCCGCTCACAGATCGCCCAACTCGCCCTCGACCACCACATTCGCCTCGATGAAATCACCGACCAGCGAGCATCCCTCGAGGACCTGCTCGTCGACCTCACCCACGACGCCGCCGAGTTCACCTCGGCCTGACAAGGACCAACCTCCCATGACCACCACCCTCGGACACCCAGGCAGCCTCGAACCCACCCGCCGTGCTGCGACCCCCTCGTCAGCGACGACCCGACGATTGCGACTCGCGTCGGCGCTTCGGAGCGAATGGATCAAACTCACGACCGTCCGCTCACCCCGAGCGATTCTGGCACTCACCATCGCCGTTGGCGGGACCGCAGCGTTCATGGTCGCCCGCTTCGTCGACGAATCCGACGTCAGCGTCGCCACCGTCTTCGGCTTCTCCGCCGTCTTCACCGCAGTCTTCGCAGCCGTGAGCGGCATCCTCGTCTACACCGCCGAAGCCGAACACCACACCGTGCAGCAGGCCTTCGCCGCAGAACCCCGCCGGGGCGTCGTCATCGCGGCCAAGACCATCGTCACCGCGGTCTACGCCAGCGTGCTCGGCCTGGCGGGGCTCGCCGCGGGCGCCGCCGGCGCTGCCCTCGGCGGGGTGGAGGCCGGTGACACGTCGACCATCCCTACCACCATCGCCTGGGCCACCGGCTTTGCCGTCCTCGCCGGTGTCCTCGGCCTCGGTATCGGGCTCGTCGCCCGCCACAGCGCTGCCGCGATCTCCGGGGTCCTCGTCTGGTGGCTCGTCGTCGAGAGCCTCGTCAGCGTCTTCGCCCCCGAGCGGGTCGTGCGCTTCATGCCCTTCTTCGCCGGCAACGGCATGCTCGACATCGCCGGCGAAGGCGAAGCGATGGCCTACGACCGGCCCGTCACGGCACTGATCTTTGCCGGCTATGCCATCGGTGCCCTGCTCGTCGGCCTCGCCGTCACCGCCCGGACCGACCCCTGATCGCGACTCGCAAACGGAGACCTCATGCTTCCCGTCCTCGTTCCCATCGGGGCCGTGCTCTGGCTCACCGGAATCGCTGTCGGCACGCTCGATGCCATCACCCCGAGACTCACGGGGATCCGACAACCCCCACGGTGGTCGTGCTCCACGATGGCCCCAGCGCCTACCGATCGCTCCTCGCGCTCAGCGAGCTCGCCGACCGATTCGGTGGCCGACACCCACGATGGGCCTGAGGCACGATGAGTCTGAGCACCCGCACCGGCCTGGGCGCCTTGCCGTGGTTGTGGCTGGGCCTGTCCGTTGTTTGGGCCGTCGTCATCTTCGCCACCGACCAGTTGGCGTGGCCGCTGGCCTTGTGGATTGCCACCACAATCGGCCCGCTCACCGCGCTGAAGGCTCGACGCCAGACCCGTTCCTCGGGAGAGGTCGATGATCACCAGGACCCTGGCGGGAGAGATGGTGCCCCGTAGTTGCCGTTGTGTGCCGCTTCCTGCCGCCTGCTGCTCGTTCGATGTAGCCGGCGCAGGTCGCGGCCGTTCCCGTCGGGGTGAATCTCTGAGTAGGCGAGCCGGGTGTGGTCATCGACAGCTCGAGCGAGGTCGCACTGCTCCGGGCCCTGCGACGTTCGGCTGCGGCGGGGGAAGCCTTCGTGGCCGAGCTCGCCCAGGCACGGGGCGCGGATCGGGTCTTCGACCGCGAACTCGATCGACTCCAACAGACGCTGGCGGCACCCACTGCTGAGGTCGAGGCCGAACGCGACGCCCGCCGCCTCGTCGAACAGCTCGCCGTGTGCTGGGGAGCCTCGCTGTGCCTTCGCCACGAACCGGCGATCGCCGATGCCTACGTACGCTCACGCCTCGACGGCGACTGGGGCACCGAGTTCGGCACGCTCGGCGGTCAGTCTGACCTCGCTCGCTTGGCCCGACGCGCCTGCCCGCTCCCAATCGAAACTGACCCCGATGGAGCCGCCACGGGGGTCGCGTGATGTACGACCTCGGGTGGGGTGCTCGTCGGCGCGAGTTGAGGTTTGATGCCGAATGACATCGTCTCGTAGGTTCATCAACAGGGAGGCAATCCCGGTGCCCGAGCGCGGTACCTGCCACGCCTACGTCGACCGGGAGGTCACCCATGGCCACGATGACCGATGCCGAGCGTGACGCCTTCCTTGCTGAGCCACACCTCGGCATCCTGTCGATCGCCCGAGAGGACAAGGGTCCGCTCGTCGCACCGATCTGGTACCGGTACGAGCCCGGCCGGCCCGTCGAGATGTGCATGGGCTCGAGTTCGGCCAAGGCCCATCGCCTTCGCGCCGAGGGCCGCGCCACGCTCGCTGTCGTCGATGCGAGCGGGGGGCGCTATCGCTACGTCACGATCGAAGGTGCGGTCCGCCTCGAACCGCTCGGGGACCGCACCCGCTCGGAGATCCTGGCGATGTCAACCCGGTACCTTGGCGTGAAGGGCGGCCAGCGGTACACCGACAACTTCATGGCGAAGCTCGAGCAAGACGACCTGCACGATGGACACGGCACCGAAGAGGTCCTCGTTCAGCTCACGCCGGAGCGGTGGCGCACCGACGTTCTGTGACCGCGTCGGGCCTCGACAGGGAACGACGAGGTATGAGGCTGGCCGGTGATCCGTCGCACTCGGAGTTTGTCTAGCAGTCGATGGCGGCCTGGACGGCTGCGCATGCTTCGGCGAGCCGGGCCGGCCGTAGTTCGCAGATCTGGTCGACCAGATAGGCCTTGGGTACGACTCTGAGATTGTCGAAGCTGGCGACGCAGTCGGTGGGCATGCCGTCGTCGGTCCCGAGTCGTAGCTCGGTGGGGATGTCTCTGATCGTGCGGGTCACGGGTGCTGCGAGGACGCTGTTGAGGACCGGTATGGCCGCGGATCGGCTCATGATGAGGAACGGGCGCCGTCCGACGTCCTCGATCTCGCCCCACCAGATCTGACCTCGGTCTGGGGTCGTCACCATGGTTCGTCGAGGATTGCTTCCCGGAGCGACGCACGCGCTGCGTGCTCCTCGGTTTCGGTTGGTGGTTGCCGGGTGTAGCCGTCGACGACGGCGCGGTCGGTCCGACGTTGGAGTTCGAGTTTCATGATGGCTTCGATGCCGGCTCGAACTGCAGCGGCTCGGCTTTCGTAGGCTCCGCTCTTCACGAGTTCGTCGAGGTCGGAGAGAAGCGCCTCGGGTAGCCGTACGGCGATCTGCTCGGTGGCCACTCGGGCAGTATACCGCAGCGGGATGCTGCCCGGTATGCAACCCTGCGCTCGGTTGTCCCAGGTGAGATCGGCGTGGGAGACCGCTCCGGACGCGGTCATCGGGTCGTCGCCGAGTGTGGCACAGTGTCGCTGTCGTGATGACGAACGAGCGACCCCCCGGCCGCTCGGCTGACACCCTTCCAGCCGGATGGAAGGTCGGGTAGGATGAGCGGGTGAGAATCGGTGAGCTCGGGGAACGCTGTGGCGTCACGGCGAAGACGATCCGCTACTACGAGTCGATCAGCCTGCTCGAGCCACCGGATCGGACGTCGAGCGGATATCGGGACTACGGCGACGATGCCGTGGAGCGCCTCCGGTTCATCCGGGATGCTCAGGCGACGGGGCTGACGTTGGCCGAGATCGCGTCCGTGCTGGAGTTGAAGGGCGCCGGCGAGCGGTCCTGTTCGCACACGATGGCCCTGATCGACGGCCACGTGGCATCGATCGATGCCCAGATCGAACAGTTGCTCGCGGCGCGCGCGGAGTTGTCGCAGCTCGCCCAGCGGGCCCGATCCCTCGATCCGGGGTCGTGCACCGATCCGAACCGGTGTCAGGTCATCAACGCCGACAACCTGTTGACTGAGCCCGATCCGGCTTGACCTTCCAGTCGACAGGAAGGAATAGGGTCGATGGTATGGCAGTTGGAAGCAGCGTGCGCACCGACCTGAACGTCGACGGCATGACGTGTGCGGCGTGCGCCAACCGGATCCAACGTCGGCTGGGCAAGGTGGACGGGGTCGAGGTGGCGCAGGTGAACTTCGCGACCGGTCGAGCCACGGTGACCCATGCAACCTCGGTCGCCGAGTCCGTGCTGGCAGCCGAGGTCGAGGCACTCGGCTACACGGTGATCGACGATGGCGTCGAGGTCGAGGCCGAACAGGCCCGCGAGGCGGATCTTCGTCGCCGGCTGATCGTCGGGATCGTGCTCGCCGTTCCGGCGATGGTTCTGTCGATGGTCGCCCCGTTGCAGTTCGACGGGTGGGAGTGGGCGGTGGCTGGGTTGGCGACGCCCGTCATCCTGTGGTCGGGGTGGCCGTTCCATCGAGCGGCGTGGATGAATATCCGGCACGGGTCGACGACGATGGACACGTTGGTGTCGATGGGTTCGCTGTCGGCGTTGCTGTGGTCGCTGGTCGTGCTGGTCGGCGACATCGGGGGCGGTCACGTCTACTTCGAGACCGGCGCGGTGATCGTGGCGCTGATCCTGTTGGGGAAGTGGTTCGAGCTGCGAGCGAAGCGACGGTCGGGTGACGCAATCCGCGCCCTGGCCGATCTCGGGGCCAAGACCGCACTGTTGGAGGACGGACGGGAGCTTCCGCTGGAGGATCTGGCCCTCGGGATGCGCTTCGTCGTGCGGCCGGGGGAGAAGATCGCCACCGACGGGGTAGTGGTCGAGGGTCGCTCGGCGGTCGATGCGTCGATGGTCACCGGCGAACCGGTGCCGGTCGAGGTCGGTCCCGGTGATGAGGTCATCGGCGCGACGATCAACGCCAACGGCTCGCTCGTCGTCGAGGCGACGCGGGTCGGCTCGGACACGGCCCTGGCGCAGATCATCCGACTGGTCGATCAGGCCCAGGGCAGCCGGGCCGAGGTCCAGCGTCTGGCCGATCGGGTGTCGGCGGTGTTCGTGCCGCTCGCCATCGCGGTGGCAGCGGCGACGTTGGTCGTGTGGCTGCTCGTCGATGGCGACGTCGACGCGGCATTCACCGCTGCGGTGGCGGTGCTGATCATCGCCTGCCCCTGCGCCCTGGGGTTGGCCACACCGCTCGGGATCATGGTCGGAACCGGCCGTGGTGCGCAGCTGGGTGTGATCATCAAGGGCGGCGAGGTCCTCGAGGACACAAGGGCGATCGATGCGATCGTGGTCGACAAGACCGGCACGCTCACCGAAGCGGCGATGACCGTGACCGACGTGCGGGCCCCGGGCCTCGATCCGGGCCAACGCGATCGGGTGGTGCTGCTGGCAGCTTCGGGCGAAGCGAAGTCGGAGCATCCGATCGCCGCGGCGATCGCACGCCACGTCGAGACGCCGCTCGCCGTCGAGGCGTTCGAGAACCGGCCCGGTTCGGGGGTCGTCGCCACCGTCGACGGCGAGGACGTGCGGGTCGGGCGGCGCTCGTTGTTCGACGAGGTGCCGCCGGAGGTCGAAGCGGCGGCGGCCGAGGCCGAGGAGGCCGGCGCCACCGCGGTGCTGGCCGGCCGGGGTGCCGCGGCCGAGGTGGTGTTCGTCGTGGCGGACCGCATCAAGGACACCTCGGCCGACGCCGTCGACGCGTTCCACGAGCAGGGTCTGTCGGTCACGATGCTGACGGGCGACAACGCCCGCACGGCGGCGTCGGTCGCGGCGGCGGTCGGTATCGGCGACCGCCCCGGCGATGACGTGATCGCCGAGGTCTTCCCGGACGACAAGGCGGCGGTGATCGGGCGTCTGCAGGACGCAGGACATCGGGTGGCGATGGTCGGCGACGGCATCAACGATGCCCCGGCGCTGGCACAGGCCGATCTCGGCATCGCCATCGGAACCGGTACCGATGTGGCGATCGAGGCGTCGGATCTCACGATCGTCTCGGGCGACCTGCGGGCGGTCGCCGACGCGATCGCGCTGTCGCGGCGCACCTTGGCGGTCATCAAGGGCAACCTGTTCTGGGCCTTCGCCTACAACACGGCGGCCATCCCGCTCGCCGCCTTCGGCGTGCTGAACCCGATGATCGCCGCCGGTGCCATGGGCATGTCGTCGCTGTTCGTCGTCTCCAACTCGCTCCGGCTCCGGCGCTTCGCCGGCTACCGCTCGACCCCCCGCTGAAAGGACCCACCCCTGTGGCCACCACCTACGCCGTCCCCGACATCAGCTGCCAGCACTGCGTCGACGCCATCACCGCCGAGGTGAGCAAGGTCCCCGGCGTCACCGACGTGAGCGTCGACCTCGATGCCAAGACGGTCGCCGTCGTCGGCGGCGAGACGCCGGCAATCGTCGCCGCGATCGACGAAGCCGGCTACGACGTGGCCTGACCGGTCACCGATCGACGGGCACGACCTCGAGCGCCTCGAGGCGTCGGGTTGCGACGTTGGCGGTGAAGACGGGATGGTCCCCACCGAGCCGTCGGGCATGGACCTGGCCGCGTAGGTACCGATGCATCAGAACGGCAACCCGCACGGCGGCAAAGGCCCGGTACCACTCGACTCGCTTCAACGCCCGTCCGGCCCGTTGCGCGTAGTAGTCCATCGACTCCGCATCGGTGAGGAAGCCCGGAAGCGGGGCCAGCCCCGCGCCCTCGGCTCGGAGCCAGTTCATCTCCATCAACCACATCACATCCCGCTCCGGGCTTCCGGCCGTCGCCAGCTCCCAATCCAGGAGCGCGGCCGGGCGGAACGTCGCCGGATCGGTGATGACGTTGGCGGGCCGAGCGTCCCCCCACAGCAGGCGGTCGACGGTCGGCTCCGGAACGTCGGCAGCCAACGCATCGATGGCGTCCTCGACGATGGGCGCCCAGGCCGGACCACGGTCGAACGACCAGAGCTCCCGCAGCTCGGCGATGGCGAGCTCGTTGCTGTCGACACGGGCCGATGCCAGCTTGTCACCCAGGGCTCCGGGTTGGAGGTCGTGGATCGCAACCAGCGCGTCGAGCAGCGAGGTGTGGAAGGTTCGCTGCTGGGCCCGGGTCGCCTCGAACAGCCAGCCCGCCTCCACGAAGGTCGGTTTGTCGTCGCGGGGGACTCGACCGGCGACATGGCTCATGATGAAGGCGGGTTGGCCGAGCCATCGACCGTCGAGGTCCACCGAGATCAACGACGGGGTCGGAATCTCCGGGTGGCCGTCGAGGAGGGCGAGACCGTTGAGCTGGTGCCGCAGGTCGTAGGTGGGGAACATCGACGGTCGTTGAGGCTGGAGCCGTACGACGACACGCCGCTGCGGCGGACCGCCGGTCGAGACGATCCACGTCTCGTTCGACCATCCACCGCCTCCGGGCGCGTCGACGGTGATCTGATCGGGATCGATCGTCTCATCGAGGCAATCGCCCAACCACGCCGCCAGCCGTGCCACCCGATCGTCGTGCTCGGCCACCACGCCATCGGGTGGCGAGTCGGTGTCAGCCAACGGTGACCGGCGCTTCCCAGTGTCCGCTGGTCTCTCGGCTGTTCCAGATCTCGATGATCTTGCCCTCGACGACACGGAAGATCTCGATTCCGCAGTACACGTAGGACTTCCCGCTGACCTGGGTGCTGCGACCGTTCCAGGCGACGGTGATCATGTCGCCTCCCTCGTGGAGCAGCGCGACGTCGAAGTGCAGCTCGGGGCACAGCTCCAGCGTCGCCTCGAGGCGTTCGATGGTGTCGCCCATGGAGAGCTTCTTGACCTCGCCGGCGTGGTGGCGCCACGTCGGGTCGGCGATCAGCTCGGGGATCAGATCGAGCCGCCGCTGGTTGTAGAGGACGTCGAGGTAGCGAGTGACCACCTCTCTTGGCGTCATCTCGGGCACGTCGGTTCTCCTGTTCAGGCGGCCGCTTCTATCCTGATCTGAATTAGAATAAGGTATCGTTCGTGCCCCACCTGCTGCAAGAGCGGAGCGCCGCTCGCGCCGACGGTGGTCACCCAGCTCGGATGCTGCGGCGCATGGCGAGGGCGAGCACCACCGCACCGAGCTCGATCACGAGTACCAGCCAGGTCGTCGGGCTCGGTACGCCGACCGCGGCGATCGAGATGAGCCGACCGATCCCGCCGAGGAAGATCGCTCCGGTCGCGAACACGAGGGCGTGCGCCCGCTTCTCGATCCTGACGACGCTCCAGAGGGCGAGCAGCGCCACTCCGAGGTAGACACCTCCGAAGTAGCGGTACGTGCTGTCGAGCGCCACGTCGACCTCATCGGCGCTGACGAACCGCTCGACGCCGATCGCCAACGCGAGAAGCGCCGACGTGGTGGGGATCAGCGCCAGGACGAGGAAGCCCGCCTGCCAGGCCCGCCGGCGCGGAAGGTACGGGCCATCGGGGTGCCCGCTCCGGGGCGAGGGGTGGGGGATCGTTCGGCTCACTGCGGGTCTCCTGCATGTCGATCGGTAGCCGGTTGCGGCGACCGTCCTGTTCCGCAACGTAACGACGGCCGGTCCCACCGTCCGCGCCCCCGACGACAACTGCCGCGCCGTTCACGCCACCGACGCCCCAGAGGCGGACGGTTGGCGTCAACGGCTCCCACTCTGTCGCCGAAGGCGCGGACGGCCCGGCGGGTGATCCCTACGTTGCAGGTGAGTGCCGCGAACGACGGAGACCCGATGACCAAGACGACCGATGCCCGAGAGATCCTGAAGCTGATCAAGATCCTCTCACCCCAAGCCCTGCCGCGACTGGAGTACCTCTCCCGGGAGGATCTCAGCTTGACGAACGTCCGCGACGGTGGCGTGCGGACCGATGCTCCCCTCACCACCGACCTGCGCTACCCGCAGCCCGCGGCGTATCCCCTCGGCGCCGAGAACGCCCACGGCGAGATCGAGATGATCGGCGACGTCGAGGCAACCCACTGGTATGCCGAAGCCGACGGGATCACCTGGCACTTCGTCACCACCGGCGATCCGACCAATGAGCCGTTC
>CBDHES010000008.1:0-7553 GCA_965262175.1 Acidimicrobiales bacterium
TTGAGGGTCGAGGTGAAGGGCGACGACGGCGTGCCGGTGGTGTCGGGTCCGGCGGTCGCCGTCACGGTTCCGGCGGACGGTCTTGGCGTGGTGGGTGAACGCCAGGATCGACCACCCCCGCCAGGTGCCCCGCAGGACGTCGGTGGCGTAGTGGTTGGTGCCCCGGTCCGTCTGGTTGAGGAAGCTGAAGTACTCGGCGACGGCGGTGTCCCGGTCGGGGGCGTACGACCATCCTCGGGCGGCGGCCGCGGTGTCGAGGCGCTGCCGGCGTCGCCGGTTCATCGCCCAGCCGATCATGATCAGCGCCACGCAGGCGCCGATGGTCCCAGCGACGAGTAGGAGCGTGGCCATCATCTGCGCCCTCCCTGCGGTCGGGCGGCGAAGGAGATCTGGAGCGCCGGTCGAGGGTGGTCCGAGCGGTTGGCGGTCCCGCTGTGGAGCAGGTGACGGGTGAACACGAAGCCGGTGCCGGCCGGTCCGAGCAGGGGGATCTCGTCGGGGTGGGCGTCGAGTTGCTGGGAGCGACGTTGGAGATCCGGTCGGCGGTGACTGCCGGGCACCACCCTGGTCGGCCCGTTCTCCGTGGTGAAGTCGACCAGCGCGACGATGGCGGTCGCTCCCCGATGCGGGCCCGGTTCGAGACGGGGCACATCGTCGGCGTGGAGCTGTTGGTGGCCGGTACCCGGCCCGGGGCAACGGTAGGCGATCTCGGTCACGTCCCACCCGGTGCCGAGGATCTGGTCGACGACCGGGGCCAGCCCGTCGACCAGCGTCGCGGTGCGAGGCAGCCGCTCTTCAAGGGCGGTGAGCCGGCGGGTGGCGCCGTGTGGTTTGTCGCCGCTCCGGGGGTCGTCGAGCCCCTCGGCGAGGAGTTCGCACGCCTCGGCCAGGCGGCCGGCGTCGTCCCCGGTCACCAGGCCGTCGACCTTCACCCACCCGACGGTGTCGTCGTAGTCGGCCCCGGCCGGGGACCGATCAGGCCGGGGCATCGTAGGTTGCGACCTCGCCCATCGCTGCACCGAGGTTGGCCACCGCCGCCTCGAACAGCTCCCGGCCCTGGTCGGCGGTGGCACCCGTCGGATCGCCGATGTAGCCGTCGTCGTTCCAGTCGTTGCTGAGCCACCCGAAGGTGACCGATCCCCCGAACCGGACGTGGCGGTTGTCGAGCAGTTCGGACGGGATGCGCCGCTCGGCCGAGGCCAGGTCGACGAGGTCGGGGCGGAGGTGGAGCATCATCGACGTCTCGCCGAGGCCGCCGTGGATCCCCATGCCGTGCTCGGTCTCGTAGGAGGGGCCTCCCTGGTCCCGCGGGACCGACGGGTGGGCGAGGAACGTCAGGAGTCGGTGGTGGAGCCGGAGCTCGCGGCAGGCGACGTTCAGCAGCGACGAGTTGCCGCCGTGGCCGTTGAGAAAGACCAGCCGCCGGCACGGCAGCGTCGCCAGCGACCGGCCCAGGTCGTCGAGCACGGCCAACAGCGTCTGAGGACCGAACCACACCGAACCGGCCGACCAGGCGTGCTCGTTCGACTTGCTGTAGGGGAGTGGCGGGAGCAGCCACAGATCGTGGGCTTCTCCGTAGCGATCGACCACGGCGCGAGCCGTCGCCTCGGCGATCACCAGGTCGGTGGCCAGCGGGAGGTGGGGGCCGTGTTGCTCGATGGCCCCGACCGGCTGGATCAGGATCGACGTCTCCGACAATCGGTCGGCGACCTCGGGGGCCCGCAGCTCGGCGAGGTGACGGGTGGTCATCGATCGGCCTCCGTGGTGAGGGCGGCGACGACGGCCGCGACGTGATCGGTCAGCAACGAGAAATGGGTGGCATCGTCGACGACGTCGTCGGTCAGATCTCGATGGCGCCGGATCTCGGCGACCACCCCGTCGTCGATGATCGGAGGAGTTCCCGGCATGACTCCATGTCCGGCCCGGACCAGGTGGAGGGGCTGGGTCGTGGCGGTCAAGGAGGTGATGCTCTCGTCGTCGACGACCATCGAGGCGAAGTCCGCCTCGACCGCGGTGCTCGATACCGGGAACGGCAGGTCGGCCAGCCGGGGGAGGATGTTGGCCAGCGCTTCAGCGATCAACCGGTCGGTCGTGGAGTCGGGCGGCACGGTGCGGGGCGGGCCTCCGTCGACCAGGACGAGGTCCGCCACGAGGTCCGGCCACCGTCGAGCGACGATGGCGGCGATGTGGGCGCCGAAGGAGTGGCCGACCACGGTCGCCGGCTCGCCGAGGTCGGACAGGGCGGCGGTGACGTCGTCGGCGTGGGCCGACACCCCCCACGGGCCAGTCGCCGGGCTGCGGCCCCGCCCCCGAAGGTCGAGCGCCATCATCGGCCGACTTCCCCCCAGCCCAACGGCGACCGCCGACCAGGCGTCGGCCGAGCCGTTGACCCCGTGGACGGCGACCACCGGTCGCCCATCCCCGGGCCACGAGGTGGCCGCGATCGGGCCGTGGACGCCGCCGATGGTCAGGGACGTGGACGTGGTGGCCATGGCCCCAGCATGGTGGCCGACGGATCGGTTCCCACCCCTGGTCGAGCGGGGGTCGGTGGGGCAGGCCGCCCGCCGCCAGCCGGCCGCAACGCGCCGGAAACGATCGGGCCCTACGGTGGTCCGATGGACGTCGACGTTCACTTCTACTGCTCGGTCCCGATGACCGACGCCGGGGCCGGTCCGCCGGCGCCGGTGGACCGCCGCTACGGCAACGACGCGGTCATCGCCTGCTATGAGAACCTCGAGCACTGGGCCCGGACCGCCGACCGGCTCGGCTACGCCACGTTCTGGATCACCGAGCACCACTTCCAGTACGAGGGCTACGAGGTGGTGCCCAACCTGATCCAGATGGGCCAACACCTGGCCTCGGTGACCGAGCGGATCTCGTTCGGTCAGGCGTTCAACGTCGTGCCCCAGTGGCATCCCCTCCGCCTGGCTGAGGACTTCGCCCTGGCCGACATCCTCACCCGGGGTCGGATGGTGTTCGGTGTCGGCCGGGGCACCGTCCCCCGGGAGGCCGAGACCCTCGGGGGCGTGGTCGCCTCAGGCGACAACGCCATGGCCGCCGAGCAGGATCGGCTCAATCGGGAGGTGTTCGCCGAGGCGATGGAGGTGATCCGGCTGGCGTGGAGCCAGGAGCGGTTCAGCTACGCCGGGAAGCACTTCACCTTCCCGCCGCCCGGCATCCCCGACCGGGGCTCGACGGTCAAAGACCTGACCCTGATCCCCAAGCCCCGAACGTTCCCCGACCTGCCGGCCATCTTCCAGCCGGTCACATCACCGGCCACGATCGACGAGGCAGCCCGAGCCGGTCACATCGGGATCGTGTCGGGGGGACCGCTCGACCGGGCGGCTCGGGCCTGGGACGCCTTCGGGGACGCTGCGGCGGCCGCAGGCCGCGAGCTGGCGCCGGGCGAGGGTCGGGCCTACCACGTGAACGTTCACGTCGGTCGAACCACCGAGGCCGCCGTCGCCACCGGCCGGGACGGCCACGACGAGTACGTCAAGTTCCTGTCGCCCTACGGCCGGTTCCGCCACTA
This sequence comes from Acidimicrobiales bacterium, assembly GCA_965262175.1. Lineage (GTDB taxonomy): Bacteria > Actinomycetota > Acidimicrobiia > Acidimicrobiales > SZUA-35 > CADEDH01. The sequence continues at coordinate 3,533 of CBDHES010000008.1, forward strand.
CCGGGACGGGACCGTTCCGTTCGACCACCGCCCGTCGATCGCCGAGACGATGGCCGAAGAGACGATGGCGATCGGTTCGGTCGAACAGGTCGCCGACCTCCTGGGTCGCTTCGCCGACCGGCTCGAGGTCCGCCGGCTCCTCCTGTTCCCCGACTTCCCCGGCTTGACCCGACCCGAGATCGATGAGCAGCTCCACCTCTTGGCCGAGGACGTCCTCCCCCGGATAGGTGTCGACCTCGGGCGCTGAATCAGCGACCGTCGCCGGTCTCGGCGGCGGACACGAACGTCACCAGGACCTGGTCGGTGGCGACCTGGTCGCCCGGGGCCACCCGGACCTCGTCGACGGTCGCCCGGCCGGTGGCGGTCAGCGAGTGCAACATCTTCATCGCCTCGATCACCACCAGAACCTGGTCGCCGGCCACGTCGTCACCCGGGCCGACCTCGACCGACGTCACGACGGCGGGGAACGGGGCGGTCAGCGCATCACCCGATGCGGTCCGATGGCCGGCGTCACCGGCCCACCGCTCGGTCCGGGTCGGCAGGTCGAAGAAGTGGGTGTGGCCCGCTGCGTTGAGAGCCAGCCGGCGACCCCCGACGTCGACGACGACGGCGGCGTCGTCAGCGGCGGGCTCGGTGGGTGTCGGCGGGCCGGCGAGGGTGACCTCGTGGACCGAGCCGTCCAGGCTGCGGAGGCCGATGATCGCCGCCGACCGGTGGGGGGTCACCGAGAACGAGGGCCGGGCGTCCCACACCGACGACGGCTCGGTCGGCGCGGTGGCGGCCAGCCAGATCGCCGCCGCTCGCTCCACCGGGGGTTCGGGCGACGGTGGGAGCTGAGCCTCATCGAGGAACCGGGTCGTGATCCGCCCCTCGACCAGCGGCGGCTGATCGACGAGCCACCGGTGGAACCCGGCCGTCGTCGTCACGCCGCCGACGAGCAGCCCGTCGAGGGCCGATCGCATCCGGTCGAGCGCCCCGGCCCGGTCGTCGGCGGCCACGATCAGCTTGGCGATCATCGAATCGAAGTGGGGGGTGACCGGACTGCCCGGCCCGACGGCCGAGTCCCACCGGGCGCCGTCGGGGACGGCAAGCAGCTGGACCGCACCGATCGAGGGCACGAACCCGGCCCCCGCGTCCTCGGCGGCGATCCGGGCCTCGAGGGCGTGGCCTCGCAGCTCGACCGAAGCGAGGTCGGCCGGGAGGGGTTCACCGGCGGCGGCGATCAGCATCAGTTCGACCAGGTCGAGGCCGGTGACCTCCTCGGTCACCGGGTGCTCGACCTGGAGTCGGGTGTTCATCTCGAGGAAGAAGTAGTCGCCGGTCTCGTCGTCGACGATGAACTCGACCGTCCCGGCCGAGTCGTACCCCACCGCTTCGGCCAGGCGGACGGCGGCGTCGTGGAGGCCGGCCCGGGTCGCGTCCGGGAGGTTCGGGGCCGGTGCCTCCTCGAAGAGCTTCTGGTAGCGCCGCTGCACCGAGCACTCCCGCGTCCCCAGATGGTGGATCGTCCCCCGCCGGTCGCCGATGATCTGGACCTCGACGTGGCGCGGTCGCTCGACGTAGCGCTCGACGATCACGGCCTCGTCGCCGAACGACCTCCCCGCCTCGGCCCGGGCCTCGCCGAGCGCGGCGTCGAAGGCGTCGGCGGTCCGCACGATCCTGATCCCCTTGCCCCCGCCACCGGCCGATGCCTTGATCAGCACCGGCCAGCCGATCGACTCGGCGGCGCCTCGGAGGTCGTCGTCGCGCTGGGACTCGGCGTAGCCCGGCACCAGCGGGACGCCGGCCTCGCGGGCGATGCTGCGGGCGTTGATCTTGGAGCCCATCTGCTCGATGACCTCGGCCCGCGGTCCGATCCAGATCAGGCCCGCATCGGTGACCAGGCGGGCGAACTCGGCGTTCTCCGACAGGAAGCCGTAGCCGGGATGGATGGCGTCGGCCCCGTGGGCCACGGCGGCGGCGACGATGGCCGGGCCGTCGAGGTAGCTGTCGACCACGGTGACGGCGAGCTCGGTGGCATGGAGCGCCCCCTCGTCGAGCGCGGTCGACACACCGACCACCTCGTGGCCGAGCCGGCGGCTGGTACGGGCGATGCGGCGGGCGATCTCACCCCGGTTGGCGATCAGGATCTTCAACGGTGCTGCTCCTCCTGGGCGTCTCGATGGCCGGATCGGCCGGTCACATCCGGTAGACGAGCCCCGGCCCCCGGGCCGGTTCGTCCTGCCGGGCGGCCAGGCTGAGGCACAGGCCGAGTGCGTCGCGGGTGTCGACCGGATCGATGAGCCCGTCGTCCCACAGGCGGCTGGTGGCGTGGTACGGGTCGCTCTGGGTCTCGTACTGGTGGCGGATCGACCGGCGGATCTCGTCCAACTCGTCCTGGCTGGTCTCGGCGCCCTTCAGGCCGCCGGCCCGGATGTCGACCAGGACCGTCTCGGCGGTGTCGGCGGCCATGGTGGCGATCCGGGAGTTGGGCCAGGCGAACAGGAACCGAGGGTTGAACCCCCGCCCACACATGCCGTAGTTGCCGGCGCCGTAGCTGCCTCCGATGAGCACCGTGTACTTGGGGACGGTGGCGTTGGCCACCGCGGCGACCATCTTCGCCCCGTTCTTGGCGATCCCGCCGGCCTCGCTGTCGCTGCCGACCATGTAGCCACTCGTGTTCTGGAGGAAGAGCAGCGGGATCCGCCGCTGCTCGCACAGCTCGATGAAGTGGGTGGCCTTGAGCGCCGACTCGCTGAAGATGATCCCGTTGTTGGCCAGGATCCCGATGAGGTGGCCGTGGATCCGGGCGAAGCCGGTGACGATCGAGTCGCCCCACTCCGGCTTGAAGGCGGCGAAACGGCTGCCGTCGACCAGGCGGGCGATGATCTCGACGGCGTCGAAGGGGATCCGGTCGTCGGCGCTGACGATCCCGTAGAGGTCCTCGGCGGGGTAGGAGGGTGGCTCCGGGGCAGCCCAGTCGAGCCAGCCCTGGCGGGCGGTGATCGACCGCTGGTTGGTCGTCGAGCAGATCTCCCGCAGCTTGCCGTAGGCCTCCCGCTCGTTCTGGGCCAGGTAGTCGCTCACCCCCGACACCCGGGTGTGCTTGATCGCCCCGCCGAGCTCGTCGGGCTCGATGATCTCGCCCAGCGCCGCCTTCACGATCGGAGGGCCGCCGAGGAAGATCCGGCCGATGCCCTCGACCATGATCACCTCGTCGCTCAACGCCGGCACGTAGGCCCCACCGGCGGTGCAGCCCCCCAGCACCACCGACAGCTGGGGGAGCCCCTGGGCCGACAGCCGGGCCTGCCGGTAGAAGCCGCCGCCGAAGTGGTCCTTGTCGGGGAAGATGTCGTCCTGGAGCGGGAGGAACGCGCCCCCGGAGTCGACGAGGTAGATGATCCCCAGATCGTTCTCGGCGGCGATGTCCTGGGCCCTGACGTGCTTCTTGATCGACATCGGCAGCAGCGACCCGCCCTTCACGGTGGCGTCGTTGGCGATGAACATCCACGGCACGCCGTGGACCAGGCCGATCCCGGTGACGATGCCGGCCCCCGGAGCCTCGTCGTCGTACTGGCCGAAGGCGGCGAGCGTCGACAGCTCCAGGAACGGGGTCCCGACGTCGGTCACCAGGTCGATCCGGTCCCGGACCATCTCCTTGCCTCGGCTTCGGTGGCGCTCGATCGACCGCTCTCGGCCCTGGCCGCCGTCGATGGCCCACCGCTGTCGCTCCCGGAGGGTGGCGATGAGGGCCTGGTAGGCGTCGGCGTTGGTGCGGAAGGCCGACGAGTTGGGGTCGATGCGGGTGTCGAGTCGGTTCATGGTCGCTCCGTCGGGGAACTCGGGGCAGGCCCCGAGACGGGCCGAGCGTAGCAACCGGTCGCCGGCGGGCTGGACTTCGGACCCGAGGCTCGGGCTCGGTCCCACGGCGGTGTGACGCTGTTCACCGATCGTTCCTCGCGTCGACAGATCGCGGCCACGGCCGGCTTCTAGCGTCCGGAGCGGTTCGCAATGTTCTCGAAAGGAGCGCAACCGTGTCGAA
>CBDHES010000009.1:0-52855 GCA_965262175.1 Acidimicrobiales bacterium
GGCGATCCTCCTGCTGCTCGGCGTCGGCATCTACCTGGTGGTCATCGCCGTGAGCCGATCGTCGCTCCTGGCCGGGACCTTGACCGCATGGCCGGCGGTTCTGGTGCTCCTCGTCGCAGGCCGCTACGGCTGCTGGCCCGTCTCATCGTCGCCGACCTCCAGCGGAGCGGGACCACCGGGCAGCCGGATGGTGGCGGTGCTCCTGCTCGGCTCGTCGGCGCTGTTCGCCGCCGCCGTGGTCGCCACCCAGTACGCCGAAGGCGGAGGCCTCCAGTGGGGCGGCCGGTACCTGTCGATGGCCTACGTGCCGATCGCCGCGGCCGCCGCCGTGGTCGGGCGGGAGGTCTTCCACCGGACCAAACTCCCCGTGGCCGCCTTGGTCATCGCGCCGGCCGTACTCGGCGTCGCCGGCAGTATCCAGCTCCATCGGGGCCACGCCGACCTGATGGCGGCGATCACCGAGCGACCATCAGAGGTCATCGTCAGCGACCTCCGACCCCTGACCAGGATCGGGTGGAGCGCACTCCCCACGGCGATCTACGTCGCCGACGACACGTCGATCGAGCCGCTCCTCACCACGCTGGCCGACGCCGACGTCGCGACCGTCACCGTCGTCGGCATCGGCGACGTGGAGCTGGACGGCCTTGCCGGCTACCACCTCGATGGCACCGACGGCCCCCTCCGCTACCTCGTCGCCCCAGCCCTTTCCGATGGCGCAGGGGCCGAACCCCCGCCGGCGACCGCGTTCAGACCATCTCCCGAAGCTCCCGACGAAGGTCCTTGATCTCGTCGCGGAGCCGCGCCGCATACTCGAACCGCAGCTCTGCGGCGGCCTCCGACATCTCGTCTTCCAGGGTGTTGATCAGCCGCTCCAGCTCGGCTTCGGGCAACTCCGCCAGCTCCCGGATCCGCTGCTCCTCGTCGGGCCGTCGCTTGCGCTGATCCTTGCCGGGGACCGGAGCCGACTGGTCGGGCCGGATCAGCGAGAGGATGTCGGTGACCGCCTTCCGCACGGTCTGGGGGTTGATCCCATGGGTCTCGTTGTAGGCCATCTGGAGACCCCGGCGACGGTTGGTCTCCGAGATCGCCTTCTGCATCGAGGGCGTCATCTCGTCGGCGTACATGATCACCCGACCGTCGACGTTCCGGGCGGCACGCCCGATCGTCTGGACCAGCGAGGTCTCGGACCGGAGGAAGCCCTCCTTGTCGGCATCGAGGATGCAGACGAGCTCGACCTCGGGGAGGTCCAACCCCTCCCGGAGGAGGTTGATCCCGACCAACACGTCGAACTCGCCGAGGCGGAGGCCCCGGAGGGTCTCGATCCGCTGGATCGTGTCGATCTCGCTGTGGAGGTAGCGGACCCGTACCCCCTGCTCGACCAGGTAGTCGGTCAGGTCCTCGGCCATCTTCTTGGTGAGGGTCGTGACCAGGACCCGGCCGTCGTTGTCGACCGCGCCCGAGATCTCCTCCAGGAGATCGTCGATCTGGCCCTTGGTCGGCCGGACGACGACCTCGGGGTCGACCAGGCCGGTCGGACGCACGATCTGCTCGGCGACCGTCGTCGAGTGCTGGAGCTCGTAGCCGCCGGGCGTGGCCGACAGGTAGACGACCTGACCCGTCCGGCCGACCCATTCCTCGAACCGCAGGGGTCGGTTGTCGGCCGCTGACGGGAGCCGGAAGCCGTGCTCGATGAGGGTCAGCTTCCGGCTCCGGTCACCCTCGTACTGCCCGTGCAGCTGGGGGACCGCGACGTGGCTCTCATCGAGGATCGTGAGGTAGTCGTCGGGGAAGAAGTCGAGCAGGGTGTAGGGCGTCTCGCCGGCGGATCGACCATCGATGTGGCGGCTGTAGTTCTCGATCCCGTTGCAGAACCCCATCTCCTGGATCATCTCGAGGTCGTACTGGGTCCGCATCCGGAGCCGCTGTGCCTCCAGCAGCTTGTTCTCCGTCTCGAACCGGGCCAGCTGCTCCTGGAGCTCGACCTCGATCCCCTCCACCGCCCGCCGCAGCCGCTCATCGGATGCCGCGTAGTGGGTCGCCGGGAACACCACCAGCTCCTCGAGATCCTCCAGCTTCTCCCCCGTCACCGGATCGACCGACGTCATCGCCTCGATCTCGTCGCCGAACAGCTCGATCCGGACCAGGAACTCCTCGTAGGCCGGGTGGACCTCGATCGTGTCGCCCCGCACCCGGAACTTCCCCCGGACGAGGTTCATGTCGTTGCGCTCGTACTGCATGTCGACCAGGCGGGACAGCACGGCCCGCTGATCGTGCTCCTCCCCCACCCGGAGGATCAGCAGCTTCTGCTGGTACTCCTCCGGCGAGCCGAGACCGTAGATGCACGACACCGAGGCGACCACGATCACGTCGCGCCGGGTGAGGAGCGCGGCGGTGGCCGAGTGCCGGAGCCGGTCGATCTCGTCGTTGACCGAGGAGTCCTTCTCGATGTAGGTATCGGACGAGGGGATGTAGGCCTCGGGCTGGTAGTAGTCGTAGTAGCTGACGAAGTACTCGACCCGATTGTGGGGGAAGAACTCCCGGAACTCGTTGGCCAGCTGGGCCGCAAGCGATTTGTTGGGAGCGATGACGAGGGTCGGCCGCTGGACCGCTTCGATCGTCCAGGCGATGGTGGCCGACTTGCCCGACCCGGTGATGCCGAGCAGGGTCTGCTGCTGCTCACCGGCGGTGATGCTGCGGGTCAGCTCGGCGATCGCCTTTGGCTGATCCCCGGCCGGGCGAAACTCGGAGACGACCTGGAACGGTGGCACCCCATCAGGCTACCGACGGCCGGTGACAGCGTGCCCTACGGGCGGGCCCGGGCCGACGGCCCATGGCCGGTCGGAGCGGCCACTGGCCATGCCTCCCGGCGTCAGGAGTCGTCCGACTCCGGGGGCCACGGCGTCGGGTCGAGGGTCTCCAGCCAGGCCCAGCACTGCGCCACCTCGTCGTCGAGGTCGGCCGGCGTGCCGCTGTTGTCGATCACGTAGTCGGCGATCGACAGCCGCTGTTCCCGGGTGGCCTGGGCCGCGATCCGGGCCTCGGCATCGGCCGCGTCGAAGCCCCGGTGCTCCACGAGCCGGGCGACCGCCACCTCGATCGGCAGGTCGACGACCACCACCGCCGAGGCGCCCCGCCGGTCGTCGCCGCCTTCGGCCAGGAGCGGGATGTCGAACACGACCACCCGATCGGTCGAGGCCAGCTCATCGGCCTGGTACCGCATCTCGGCCCGCACCGCCGGGTGCACCAGCTTGTTCAAGGCCTTCAGCTCATCATCGTCGCCGAACACGATCCCGGCCACCGCAGCCCGGTCGAGGCTCCCATCGGAGGCCACGATCCGGTCGGCGCCCCACCGCTCGACCATCGCCTCATAGACCGGGCGCCCCGGCCGCTGGAGGTCCTTGACGACCGCATCGGCGTCGATGATGGCCGCTCCCCGCTCGGCCAACCGCTCCGATACCGACGACTTCCCCGATCCGATCCCACCGGTCAGCGCTACGAGTCTCACGCAGAGAAGCTATCGGCCCGGGTCCACCCGCTCATCTTTCGGGCCGGGAGACCGATCGTGACCTGGGGCGCACGGCCTCCGCTCGGGGGAGCGCGACAACGAGAGTCGAGCAGCAAGAACCGTCCATGACCGATCTGATCGTCGGCGGCGCCGTCCCCCGCAGCGCCGCACCCCCGGGCTCCCGTCAGGCTTCGGGCTCCAGGCCCGGACGCGGCCGACGCCCCGAGGGACGCCGAGGAGGCGAGCGCCCGACGACCGACGACTCGTCGGTCACGTTCGCCCCGGCCGTCCTCGCCCTCCGTTGGGCGACGACGGCGGTCTCGATCGTCCTCGCCAGCCCCGAACTGCTGGTCTTCGGCCCCTCGGTGTCGGCCTGGGTGGCCGTCGTGCTGGCCAACACCGTCGTCCGGACCTTCCGGCCGATTCCCGCCGCCCCCTCCCGCCGAAGCTCGATGCTGCTCGCACTCGAGATCGGGCTCCATGTCGTGGCGGTCGTGGCGACCGGCCACTGGGACTCGTCGCTCGCCCTGTTGCTGATGAACGGCGTGGTCGTGGCCGGCTTCTCCCGCGGCTTCCCGGCGGCGATCCAGGCCGGTGTCCTGTCCACGCTGGCGGTGACGGCCAGCGAGGTTCGCACCGATCCGTGGACCGTGGCCGAGCTCAGCCAGGCCGTGCAATGGACGACGTTCGTGCTCCTCGGCGGGCTGATCGCAGCCTACGCCCGGCGGATCTCGGGGGAGGCCAGCCGGCGTCACAGCATGGCCCTGGACCGTGTGGCCCGACTGGCCGACGCCAACGCCCTGCTGGCCGACCTCCACCGGGTGGCCCAGACCCTGCCGGCGTCGCTCGACCTGAGCGACGTCCTCCACTCGACGATGACCCGGCTCCGGGGGATCATCGAGCACGACGGGGCCTTCATCGCCCTGCGGGACGAGGCCGACGAGACCTGGACGATCGCCGCCCAGCGGGGCGTCGGGTCGTCGACCGAGATCGCACTGGCCGACATGCCGGGCCCGCTCCGCCACACCATCGAAACCCAGAAGCTGGTCCGGGTGGCCGACACCGAACGCGGGGACCGGTCGTTGGGCCCGACCGCCCGGTCGGCCGTGCTCGTCCCCCTACTGGCCCGGAGCCGTCTGATCGGGGTCCTCGGGGTGGAGTCCTCGACTCCCGACCGGTTCACCCCGCGGGACGAGCAGCTCATGCGGGGCTTCGTCGAGCCGGTGGCCCTGGCGATCGACAACGCCCGATGGTTCGAGCGGATCCGCCGGGTGGCGGCCGACGAGGAACGGACCCGCATCGCCCGAGACCTCCACGACCGGATCGGCCAGTCGCTCGCCTACCTCGGGGTCGAGATCGACCGCATGATCCGTCGAGACGATCAGCAGGAACCGAACGGCGAGAACCTCCGCCGCCTCCGGGACGACCTGCGAGAGGTGTTGGGGGAGATCCGCGACACCCTGTCCGATCTCCGGGCCGAGGTGACCGACACCCGGGACTTCGCATCGACCGCTCGGGAGTTCGCCGATCGCCTGTCGATCCGTAGCGGCCTGAACGTCGAGCTCGAGTGCGACGCCAGCCGCCGCCTGTCGATTCTCCCCGAGCGGGAGATGTGGCGCATCGCCCAGGAGGCACTGGTCAACGTCGAACGGCACGCCGAAGCGACGACCGCCATCGTCCGATGGCGGAACACCGACGAGGGGACGCTCCTCGAAGTGGCCGATGACGGAAAGGGGCTGCCGGCTCGCTCAGCCGACGGCCGTCTCGGCCGACCTGACTCGTACGGGATCCTCGGGATGCGCGAACGAGCCAACAGCGTCGGAGCAACGCTCGAACTGATCTCGAAACCAGGAGAAGGGACAACTGTACGATGCTTCCTACCTCGAACGTGACCGGAAGACCGGGCCAAGCGTCGGGGTCCGCCGCCCAGCCGGCGACCGCCTACACCGGGACGGGCCGCCGAGCAGCGATCCGGCTCATGCTCGCCGATGATCACCGGATGCTTCGGGAGGGGCTCCGTCGTTCACTCGGCGAGCTCGGCTTCACCGTGGTGGCCGAGGCCCGAAACGGGGCCGAAGCGCTCGATCTGGCCACCTCGATCCGCCCCGACGTGATCCTCATGGACATCACGATGGCCGAGCTCGACGGGGTGGAAGCGACCCGCCAGATCAAGACCCGCCATCCGGAGATGCGGATCGTCGTCCTCACGATGCACGCCGACCACGACATCCTCTCGGAGTCGATCCGGGCCGGGGCCAACGGGTACCTGGTCAAGGACTGCAGCACCGATGAGATCGCCCAGGCCATCGAGGCGGTGGCCAGTGGCGAGACCGCCCTCTCCCCCGCCCTGGCGGCCTCGATGCTGGCCGAGGTCCGCCGGCAGGAGACCGAGCAGCAGCCGGAGCGGGTCATCACGAGCCGGGAGGAGGAGGTCCTCCAGCTCATCGCCGACGGTTGCTCGACCCCCGAGGTCGCCGAACAGCTGTACATCAGCCAGAAGACGGTCAAGAACCACCTGGCCTCGATCTACCAGAAGCTCGACGCCCGAGACCGGACCCAGGCCGTGCTCCAGGCGGTCAGGATGGGGATCGTCACCCTGAACTGACCGACCCCCGGCCCGCCCGGACCCGACAGGGCCGGGCGACCGTGGACGTGTGTGATGAGATGCCGTGCCGGGCCAGCTCCGGCCGGGGGCGCGCCGGCCAACGAGCCGTTCGGCCCGGCACGGAGGGTCTTGTGGCCCATGCAGAATTCGGGGGTCTCCGTCGATGCCTAGATCGCACCCCACCGGGACCATCCCCACGACACACCACGGAGACGTTCAATGCTTCACTACCAGTTCCTCGCAGCCTGGATGCGCTCGAAGGCCCCCGAGGAGCGGGGCGCCAGCCTGGTCGAGTACGCCCTGCTCGTCGCGCTGATCGCCGTCGTCTGCATCGCAGCCGTCACGCTCCTCGGCTCGGCCGCCGAGGAGAAGTTCAGCTCGATCGCCACGACGATCAACTAGTCGGGCCGTCGTCCGCCGCCCAACCACAGCGTTCACCGATCGATGGGGAGCTCCGCTCGGGGCTCCCCATCGGCGCGTCCCCCAACCCGCTCCCGGCCACCAGTCCGGCCGTCCGGCCGTCGTCCAACGGGCCGACCCATCGCCGCATCGAATAGGCGGCCCGCCGCCACCAACCACCACCGCTCCACACCGACTCCACCATGGCCGGCCGCCGGGGCCTGGCGCATGAGCCGAGCGACCATCGCCCGGCTCCCGGACATGGGAAGACCGACCCCCCGCCCTGCTCGACGATGCCGACGATGCCAGGGCCGACGACCTCAGCGGCAGCGGCCGTGGACCGGGCTGTCGCGCCGGCAGGCGACGAACCACCCCTCGCCGTCGACGGCGATGTCCCACTCGTCCGAGTCGGCGATCCACCGGTGGAACGGGGTCTCGACCTCCCAGAGGACGACATCGAACCGGCGTCGCTCGACCACGTCGCCCATGTCTCCCCCGAGCAACAGGGCGTTGTGATCCTCCAGCACGTCGGCGGGATGGAAGTCGAACCGGTCGTCCATGAAGACCTCGGCGCTCGCCCCGTATCGGTAGGTCAAGTAGTTGCCGACGAAGTCCCGGTTGGCCAGCCGAACCTCGTCGGTCGCCACCAGGCCACGGTCGTCCAGCCACGCCACCTCGGAGACCGGGTAGGCGTCGAGATCGAGCGGTTCCTCGGCCGCGGTGGCCACCGCGAGGACGAGGGCCAGCACGGCCGCCCCGGCGGCGAGGGCCCGAGCGGCCCGGGTCGTCGCCCCGTCGATCGTCCCACCGAGGCCCTCGAGGGCGGGGGCCAGCATCACCACGATCACTACCGAGGCCAACCCGATGTTGCGGACCGCCAGCAACCCCGCCACGGCGAAGGCGGTGGCGGGGACGAGGGCCCGCCACCGGGCTCCCCGAGACGCCGCAACCACGACGAGGACCAGCAGCACCAGGTACAGGTACTCCACCGGTGAGCGGAACGCCGGGGCCGCCCACTCCGAGACTCGGACGAGGGAACGCCGGTCGAGCATCAGGCCGAACGGGAACCACAGGAGCCGCCACGTCAGCGGGTTGACGACGGCGGCGGCCACCCCGGCGACCGCCAGGGCGAGGTTGCCGACGTCGATGGTCAGCTGCTCCCGTCGACGGTCGAGCTCAGGGTCATCGGGTGGTGACACCAGGCGGTCGATGGCCGACCCCACGAACACGGCACCGAGGAGGCCGACCCCGAGCACGAACGACCCGTGAGCGTTGACCCAGACCCAGAACACCGGCACCAGCAGCCATCGCCGCCGGGATCCGGTCACCACCTGGAGGACGACGACCGTGCCGACCAGACCGACGAGCAACGGTCGCGGTGGCCACAGATACGTGCCGATGAGCAGCACGAGCGACACCAGGCAGACCCGGGTGATCAGCTGCCGGGCCGGGGCCACCAGCCCCCACACCCCGACGGCGATCGCCGCCCCGAGCACGCCGTGGAGGATCCGGACCGCCCCCAGGCCGGCGGTGGCGTCGATGGCGGCGTAGACGACGCTGACCAACCAGCTCTGAACCGTCCACGCCTGGCCCGGCGAGGCCCAGGTGTAGGGGTCGACGGTCGGCACCGAGCCCTGCTCGACGATGAGCCGTCCGGTGGCGAGATGGGTGAGGAAGCTGTTGTCGCCGATGGCCCTGGCCCCGACACCGAAGGCGACGGCGGCGAACACCCAGCCGATGGCCTGGGCAAGATCGAGGCGGCGACCCACCCGGCCCCCGCTACAGGTTCTTCGAGATGTTGATCATCGCCGGGCCCAGAACCACGACGAACAGCGCCGGGAACACGCAGAGGACCATGGGGATCATCATCTTCACCGGGGCCTTCTGGGCCTGTTCCTGGGCCATCTGGCGACGCTTGATCCGCATCTCGTCGGCCTGGGCTCGCAGGACACGGCCGATGCTGACACCGAAGGTGTCGGCCTGGATCATCGCCAGCGTGAACGATCGGATCTCCGGTGTGTCGACCCGCTCCTGGAGACCGCGGAGCGCCTCGGCCCGGGTGAGGCCGGCCTGGGTCTCGCCGAGCACCCGAGCGAACTCGTCGGCCAGATCACCGGGGACGTTGGCGATGACCCGGTCGACGGCCTGCTCGAAGCCGAGCCCGGCCTCGACCGAGATCACCAGCAGGTCGAGCACGTCGGGAAGCTGGCGTTGGATGGCCTTCTGACGGGTCGAGACCTTGTTGTTGAGCCGGGACGCCGGCCCGATGGCCCCGACCAACGCCCCGGTGCCGGCGAAGGCCAGCTGGAGGATCCCGCTCAACCCGAGCGGGTTCAGGATGAAGGTGAACCCCAACCAGAACGGGATCAGGGCGAACCCGAGGACCCGCATCGCCAGGAACCGCTCGACGGCCTCCGAGGCCCCGATGCCGGCCTGGATGTGCTTCTGGCGAACCCGATCGACGTAGTCGGGAGGGTTGAGCCGACCGCCGAACCGCCCCAGCCCGGCCAGGATCGGCCGCAGGAGCCGTTCGTGTACCGGAGCCAGGAGCTCTTTCTCCCGCTGGTTCTCGATCTCGTAGTCGTCGAGCTGGCGGAGGGTGGAGCGGGCGGTGGCCCGCTCCTCCAGGCCGCTGAGGATGAAGAAGAACGCGAGGGCGACGGCCAGGCCTCCCAGGCCGACGTACACCTCGAAGGGAGGACCTGCGAGGAGGTCCCGCAGTTGTGCGGAGTCAAACATCGACCGTGATCACCTTCCTCATCCACGCCAGACCGACCAGGGCCGACACGGTGCCCAATCCGAGCAGTACGTTGCCGAGGAACTCGGTGAAGAGCAGCTCGACGTAGGCCGGGTTCATGACCCACATGATCAAGCCCAGGCCAGGCGGCAGGAACGACAAGATCCCGGCCGAGACCCGGCCCTCGGCGGTGAGCGCCGAGATCTCGCGCTTCAACCGCTCGCGGGCGATCATCGTGTCGGCCACGCTGAGCAGCAGCTCGTTGAGGTTGCCGCCGACCTCTCGTTGGATGGCGATCGCCATGACCGCCCAGGCGAAGTCGGGGCTGGCCATCCGCTCGGCCACCCCATTCAGGCTCTCCTCGAGCTCCCGACCGAGGCGAGCCTCGGTCATGGCCCGGCGGAGCTCCTGGCCCATCGGGTCGGCGATCTCCTGCGACACCGCCTCCAGGCCCTGGGGCAGGGAGTAGCCGGCCCGGAGCGTGCCGGAGAGCAGCTGCAGGGTGTCGGGCAGCTGGCCCTCGAACGCCTTGAACCGGCGCCGTCCAAGGAACCGGAGCACGAAGAAGCAGAGGCCGGTCACCCCGGCTCCGACGATGGCCGAGGTCAGGAGGCTCTGGGTCATGGCGGCGACGAGCCCGACCGACAGCAGGACGATGGCCGAGAGGAGGAACATCGCCTCACCGGCCCGCATCGGGAGGTTGGCTCGCTCCAGGAGGTTCTCGATCCGGGCCAGGAACCCCTGGCGCTCGGCGAAGGACTCGCTGAAGTCGACCGCTCGCTGGAGGATGGCCGACTGGACGAGCGCCTCCTCGACTTCCTCGGGGTCGCCGGCCGACCGCTCGGTGTAGGTCGAGAGCATTCCGTCCAGGGTCGCCTCCCTGCCGACCATGATCGATGCCAGCGACCACACGCCGAGGACGATGCCGACGAACGAGAGGCCGAGCGCCAGGTAGAGCCCGGTCGACGTCTGGAAGAAGTTGGGAGAGCCGGCGTTGGCCGGCGTCATCGGCGCCAGCTGGAGGGCGCTCGTGGTGACCACGTTCAACGGGAACGAGAAGGCGGTCGAAGCGTCGCCGACGTTCAGATTGAACGTCGTCCGATCGGCCATCTCGGCCGGGGCGGGAAAGGCGACCAGCAGGCGGTCCGAGGCCAGGTCCCACCCGGTCCCGACCCCGACCGCGGCCGATGACCGCTCGGCCGGGACGGCGGTGCCACCCGTGGCGCTGGCGATGGAGCCGAGACCATCGCCGACCCCGCCGACACCGACGACGACCAGCTGAGCGCTGCGAGCCTGCAACCCGGCCCGGGCATCGCCCACCGATGTCGAGGACGCGTCATCGGAGCCGGTCGACACCACGAGCACCGACTGGATGACGGTCGGGTCGTCGCCCAGGACGTCGGCCGCCAGCCCGACACCGTCGAGCAGGGCGCTGCCGGTCCGAGCCGACAACCCATCGATGGCCTCGACCAGTCGGGCCCGGTCGCTGGTCAACCGGGTGGTGATCATCGCCCGGTCACCGGCGGCGATGACCGCCACCTCGACCGACGGGGGCAACGAGCTGACCGCCGCCTCCAGCTCGGCCTTGACCCGCTCGAGGACGTCGTCATCCAGCCCTCGGGCCCCGACGTCGACGACCAGGACCACCTCGGTTGCTCGGTCGGCGGTCCGTGCGGCGGTCGTCGAGAGCCCCTCGACGACCGCGCCGCCGGCCACCAGCTCGACCGGGCCGGTTCCCCGGTCGCCCGCCGTGCCGGCGACGACCAACTCGACGGGGTCGGCGGTGGCGTCGACCTTGGTCACGGTCACCGCGGCCGGACCGGCCGTCGTCTCCCCCCCGGCCGCCGGGCCGAGGGCCGTGATCGCACCGATGGCCACCGCCAGCATCGCCACGGCGATCGCCGCCGGCCGGTACCGGCGGAGATCGTCGGGCCATCGCCGGCCCGCCCGGTCGGGGTCCGACGTCATCGCCGAGCTCACCGCTGTCCCCGGCCACCGCGCGCCGGCGGCGGGGGTGGGGCGGGGGCGAAAACCTCGGGTCCGAGGCGGATGCCGTTGTCCGACAGCTTCTCGGTGAACTTGGGCCGGACCCCGGTCGGCTTGAGCTCACCGCGGAACCGGCCGTTCTCGTCGACGCCGGCGCCGAAGTCGTAGAGGAACACGTCCTGGAGCGTGATGATGTCACCCTCCATGCCCGACACCTCGGTGATGTGGGTGATCCGACGGCTGCCGTCCCGAAGGCGCTGGAGCTGGACGATGGCATCGACCGCCGAGGCGATCTGTTCACGGATGGCCCGCACCGGCAGGTCGTAGCCGGCCATGAGCACCAGGGTCTCCAACCGACTCAGCGCGTCCCGGGGGGTGTTGGCGTGGAGCGTGGTCAACGACCCGTCGTGGCCGGTGTTCATCGCCTGGAGCATGTCGAGCGCCTCGCCGGAGCGGCACTCGCCGACGACGATCCGATCGGGCCGCATACGGAGGGTGTTCTTGACCAGGTCCCGGATCGTGATCTCACCCTTGCCCTCGATGTTGGGGGGCCGGGTCTCGAGCGACAGCACGTGATCCTGGTGGAGCTGGAGCTCCTTGGCATCCTCGACGGTGATGATCCGCTCGTCGGGAGGGATGAACGACGACAGCACGTTGAGCGTCGTCGTCTTTCCGGTGCCGGTACCGCCGGAGACGACGACGTTGAGCTTGCCGACGATGCAGGCCTGGAGGAACCGGGCCGCGTGGACGCTGAGGGTGCCGAACCTGATCAGATCGTCGATCCGCAGGGGATCGGCCGAGAACTTCCGGATGGTGAGGAACGGGCCGCCGACGGCCAGCGGCGCGATGACCGCGTTGACCCGGGACCCGTCGGGGAGGCGGGCATCGCACAGCGGGCTCGACTCGTCGATCCGTCGCCCCACCTGGGCAACGATCTTGTCGATGATGCGCCGAAGGTGGTCATCGTCGACGAACTCGACGCCGCTGAGGCCGAGCTTGCCCGCCCGTTCGGCGTAGACCTGCTTGGGGCCGTTGCACATGATCTCGCTGATGTCCTCGTCCCGGAGGAGCCGATCGATCGGGCCGTAGCCGAGGATGTCATCGGTCACCTCCTCGATCAGCTGGGCCTTGTCGGCCGCCGACAGCGGGGTCCGCTCGTGGGCCAGCGCCCCCTGGAGGGCCAACTGCACCCGTTGACGGAGGTCCTCCTCGGACACGTCCTTGTCGTAGAGCAGAGGACCGAGGTCGTCGATCAGGGCACCGTGGACCCGACTTCGGATCTCGGCCAGGTTCGACCCGCCCCGGCTGGACAGCCCGGTCGAGCTACCGGGGGCCGCTTCGCCGCCCTCGGTGAGGCGCTTGTAGAGAGACATCGTGGCGCTCCTGTCCTAGCCGGGTCAGCCGAAGAACTTCCGCCGGGCCGGCGACGGGGCCGACGCCGGTGTCCGGTCGAGGAACCGGAGGGCTAGCTGCTCGAAGGCCCGAGCCACGCCCGACTTGGTGGCCGACAGCACGACGGGCGAGCCCTTGTTGACCGAGATCGGGACGACGATGTCGGACGGGACGTGGGCCACCGCACCGACCTTGAGGGTCTTCTCGACCTCGCCGACGTCGAGCTTGACCTTGGAGTCGGCCCGGTTGAGCACGAGGTGGAGCTTCTCGGTCGGAATGCCGAGCATGCCGAGGGTGCTGAGGCCGATCTTGACGTTCTTGATGTTCGGGATGTCGAGCCCGGCGACGAGGATGATGTCGTCGGAAACCTCGATGATGCTGAGGACGACCTCGCTGAACGAGGCTGGCAGGTCGACGATGACGTGTCCGGCGAAGCTCCGGATCAACTCGATCAGGTTGGCCATCTGGCTACCGCTGACCTGGTCGGCGAAGGTCGGCTCCACCGGTGCTGGAAGCACGAGCAACCCGCTCTCATGGGTCGTGAGCATCTGGCGGACCACGGCGGGGTCGCCGGTGTCGATGTGGCCGATGGCGTCGACGACCGTGTGCTCGGGCTGCAGCTTGAGCATGACCGCCACATCGCCGAACTGGAGGTGGCCGTCGACGATCACAACCGGGCGGTCCGACCGCTGGGCCATCACCACCGCCAGGTTGGTCGCGGTGACCGACTTCCCCGAGCCACCCTTGGTCGAGAACACGGTGAGCACTCGACCCAACTCGCCGGACCCGGCCCCGTCGACCGGGGGCGGAGGCCCAGAGCTGGGCTCAGGGGCGGCGGCGGCCAGCGTGTCGGCGATCCGATCGACCGTGGCGACGAGCTCATCACGCTCGATCGGTGTCGAGAGCACGTCCCGAACCCCGGCCCGCATCGAGCGGTGGAGGAGCTCGGTGGTGAGTTCCGGCGTGACGAGGAGGGTGCCGACGTTCGGCAGGTCCCGGTTCCACTCGGTCACGGTGGCCAGCGTCTCGGCATCGGTGCAGGAGGGCCCGAGCACCACCACGATGGGTGAGAGCCCCAGTCGCGTCTCGATCTCGACCATGGCGGCCGCGGTATCGACCCGGGTGTCGAACAGCCCGGCCAGGTAGTCGCGGACGGCCGGATCGCTGTCGACCACGGCCAGGGACACCCCACCGATCCCGCTGCCCTCGCTGGCCGCGGTCAGCATGGCATCCAGATCGGAGTCCATGGCGAAGCTGTCGAAACTGAAGTTGGAGAAGTCGTTCAGGTCCTGATCGGTCATCGGCCGGTCTCCGTCGCTGGTCGCAGGTCGGGCTGGTTACTCAGGGCTTTCCTCGGTCTCGGGAGGCCCATAGGGGGTCAGGCGCTCATCGTCCTCACCGGGCAGGAGCTCCGGCTCATCGAGGGACGGCCAGGCCTCGGGGACGTAGCCGGGAGGTACGAGCGACAGGTAGAGGTTCTCGACGCCGACGTTGAGGATCAGCTGCACGGCGTCCGGGGGGACGGCCAGGGTCAGCATGCCGCCCGCCGCCGCCTGGCCGGCCTCGGGGTTGTCGCCGATGTCGGGCGCCAGGGCCTGGCCGACGGCGAGCACCTCGGCGCCCTGGTACAGGTACCGGGCCTCGTAGTTGAACGCTCCGGTCTCCCCCTCGGCGAGGAGCCCCGGCTCACCCTCCTCGGGGCCGGCGATCTCGTCGCCGGTGGCTTCGCCGGCCTCCTGGCCGGCGGCGGCCTGGACCGACAACACGTTGACCCGGTCACCGGGCTCGACGAGGTGGGCCGCCCCCTTCACCTGGTCGAGGTTGAACGTCACGGTCACCATCCCCCGCTCTTCGAGGCGGTCGACGATCCCGGTGTTGACCACGTCGGGCGTGACGAAGTTGCCGGTGACCAGGGGGGCATTGGGCGGCAGATCGGCCACCGCCACCAGGCCGGCGAGCTCGGCGACGGGGTCGACGATGGCGGTCGCCGGTCGGAAGCTGGCCGGGATCTCGGCCTCGACGATCATGTTCTGGTTGAGCACCTGCTCGGCCGGGGTCCCCTTGGGGATCGGCAACTGCACCACCCACACCATCTCCGGCTCGGCGTTGTCATACACCGATCCCTCGACGTTGCGGATGTAGTTCAGCAATCCGAACGAGGCGATCGCCCCGACCAGAATCGCCACAATGAGAATCACCGTTCGTCGCGACCGCACGACCACGCTCCTCTGGCCGGGTCGCCCGGGGGTCCCGACCGCTGCCTACTGACTAGGTGTCATGTCGGTCGGCACCGAGGGCCGGCTTAGCGAATGCCCAAAATCCGTCGATCAGGGGGGCGGGGAGGGCCTTTCGGCCTAGGTGATCACGGTGTTTTTGGCGATGGCGACCACACCGTTGGCCGAGAGGTGGAACCGCTCTCGATCGGCGTCGAGGTCATAGCCGATGCTGGCACCGGCGGGGACCGTGACGTTCTTGTCGATGATGCAGCGATGGACCCGGGCCCCGGGTTCGATCCGCACGTCGTTGAGCAGCACCGCCTGGGAGACGTCTGCGTTGTCGACGGTGGCACCAGCCGACAGCACCGAGTCGGTCACCGAGCCACCCGAGACGATCACCCCGCCCGACAGGATGGAGTTCGACAGCCGGGCGGCCGTCCCGCCGTGATCGGAGATCTTGGCCGGCGGCTCCGTCATGCCCCGGGTGAAGATGGGCCACTCGTCGTTGTAGAGACTGAAGGCCGGCATCGGGGCGACGAGGTCCATGTGGGCGTCGAAGTACGAGTCGAGCGTCCCGACATCGCGCCAGTAGTGGAGATCGGCGCCGGTCGAGCCGGGGACGACGTTCGTCGTGTAGTCGTAGACGTGGGCGACACCCTCGTCGACCAGCCGGGGGATGATGTCCCCACCGACGTCGTGGTTCGACGAGCCATCGTCGGAATCCGCCGCCAGCACCTCCCGGAACACCTCCGCATCGAAGATGTAGTTGCCCATCGATGCGAGGACCCGGTCGGCGTCACCCGGCATCCGGGGGGCATCGGGGTTCTTCTCGTGGAAGGCCAGGATCGACGAGCTGTCGGGCGACTGCTCGATCACCCCGAACTGGAACGCCTGGTCGGCCGGCACCGGCAGGGCCGCCACGGTCACCCCGGCGCCGTTCTCGAGGTGGAAGTCGAGCATCTGGCGGGGGTCGAGGCGGTAGATGTGATCGGCGCCGAAGACGATGACGTGCTCGGGTTGCTCATCATCCACGATGTTCATGTTCTGGAACAGCGCGTCGGCAGATCCGGTGAACCATCGAGGTCCCCGGCGCATCTGGGCGGGGACGGTCGTGACGTAGTTGCCCAGCAACGTCGACAGCTGCCAGGTCAACGAGATGTGGACGTCCAGGCTGTGGCTCTTGTACTGGGTCAGGACGATGATGTGGCGGAACCCGCCGTTGACCAGGTTCGACACCGCAAAGTCGATCAGCCGGTACTTCCCGCCGAAAGGAACCGCCGGCTTGGCCCGATCGGTGGTCAGGGGCATCAGCCTTTTCCCCTCACCGCCGGCCAGAATGATGCTCAAGACAGGGACGCGAGGTGTTCGAGGTGGCCGCATGGCCACGATCGTACGGCCTCTCCCCCACCCAGGTCCGACCTACCGACGATTCGAAAACCCTGCCGATCCCCCGACCCGAGCGGAGCGCGACACCACGATGACCAGGCCATTCACCGCCGACGACGCCTGGCACCTGGCGGCCGGAACCCACACCCGACTGTGGGACGTGCTGGGCGCCCTCCCCGGCGACGGCGACACCACGTTCCGGGTGTGGGCACCCAGCGCCGCCGAGGTCTCGATCCTCGGCGACGGCAACGGTTGGCGTCCCGGGGCCGACCCCCTCCAGCCCGATCCGTCCGGGGTGTGGCGCGGCACCTTCGCCGGCTACGGGCCCGGCGACCGCTACAAGTTCGCCATCACCTCCGCCGATGGCCGACACCGGGTGGCGAAGGCCGACCCGCTGGCTCGGGCCGCCGAGCTTCCCCCGGCCACCGCCTCGATCATCGCCGCCAACGCACACTCGTGGGGCGATGACGAGTGGATGGCCGGACGGCACGAGCGGAACCGCCACGACCGGCCGATCTCGATCTACGAGGTCCACCTCGGGTCGTGGCGCTACGAGCCGGGCGGCTACCGGGCCATCGCCGACCAGCTGGCCGACTACTGCGTCGACCTCGGCTTCACCCACGTCGAGCTCCTGCCGATCATGGAGCACCCGTTCTACGGTTCGTGGGGCTATCAGACGACCGGCTACTTCGCCCCGACGGCCCGGTTCGGCGGCCCCGACGATCTGCGGGCCTTCGTCGACCACCTCCACCAACGGGGCGTCGGGGTCATCCTCGACTGGGTGCCATCGCACTTCCCGACCGACGAGCACGGCCTCGGGTACTTCGACGGCACCCATCTCTATGAGCACGCCGACCCACGTCAGGGCTTCCATCCCGACTGGACGTCGTTCGTGTTCAACTACGGTCGACCCGAGGTTCGTAGCTTCCTGCTCTCGTCGGCCCACTACTGGCTCGACGAGTTCCACGCCGACGGTCTCCGGGTCGACGCGGTGGCCTCGATGCTCTACCTCGACTACTCCCGCCAGGACGGGGAGTGGATCCCCAACCCCGAGGGTGGGAACGAGAACCTCGAGGCGATCACCTTCCTCCAGGAGCTGAACCGCTCGGTGTACCGCGACGTGCCCGACGTGGTGATGGTCGCCGAGGAGTCGACGGCATGGTCCGGGGTCACCAACCCGACCGATGGCGGCGGGCTCGGCTTCGGCTTCAAGTGGGACATGGGGTGGATGCACGACACCCTCGAGTACCTGGCCAAGGATCCGGTCCACCGGTCGTGGCACCACGGGCGGCTCACCTTCCGGTCGATCTACGCCGCCGCCGAGAACTACGTCCTCCCCCTGTCCCACGACGAGGTCGTGCACGGCAAGGGGAGCCTGGTGGCCAAGATGCCGGGCGACCGGTGGCAGCAGTTCGCCAACCTCCGGGTCCTGCTCGGCTACCAGTGGACCGCCCCCGGCAAGAAGCTCCTGTTCATGGGGGGCGAGATGGGCGTGGCCGACGAGTGGAACCACGAGGCCGAGCTGGCCTGGCCGTCTCTCGCCGATCCGATCCACGCCGGGGTCCAGGGTTGGGTGCGACGGCTGAACGAGCTCTATCGCACCACGCCGTCGCTCCACCTGGTCGACCGGGATCCCAGCGGCTTCCAGTGGGTGATCCCCGACGACCACGAGCAGAGCGTCGTCGCCTTCCTCCGGGCGGCCCCCGATTCGGCCCCGGTCCTCGTGGTCATGAACAACACGCCCCTCCCCCGCGACGGCTACCGGATCGGTGTTCCGGCCGGAGGCCGGTGGGAGCTGCTGGCCAACAGCGACGACGAAGGCTACGGCGGCTCCGGACGAGCGCTCCGTCCGGCCTACGAGGGCCTCGACGAGCCCCGCCACGGTCACGACGCCTCGGTCGAGCTCGACCTCCCACCGCTGGGGTTGCTGATCCTGCAGCGAGCGACCTGAGCCGATCCTGGCAACGACCGGGCGGGGCCGTCGACCCGCTCGGTCCGACCACAGCGATCGGAACCGACAACGCCGTTCGCTCATCCACCATCGCGGTGCATGCACTACCTTCGAGGCGACCCTAGACCCGACGCCCGGAGGCTGACCTCGGTGACCACCCCGCTCGAGGCCATTCGCACCCTCGCCGCCAACCACCGTTGGACGTGGCACCGACCGACCCGGACGCTGCTCGATCAGCTGCCGGGCTCCGCCGAGGGCACCCACCCGTCGGCCCGGCTCGATGCCATCGACCCCGCAGCCCTCGATCGGTGGCTGACCCCTCGCCGGGCCGAGATCGAGGCGCTCCACGCCGAGCTGATGGCCCTGGTGGAGGCCGCGGGGGAGCCGACGATCGCCTACCTGTCGCCCGAGTTCGGCGTCGCCGCCGAGGTGCCGCAGTACTCGGGAGGGCTCGGCATCCTCGCCGGCGATCACCTCAAGGCGGCCAGCGACCTCGGCATCCCCCTCGTCGGCGTCGGGCTGCTCTACCGGGGTGGGTTCTTCCGTCAGTCGATCGAGGGAGGCCGGCAGCGGGAGCGGTACGAGACGATCGAACCGGCGGCGATCGGAGCCGAGCCGACCGGGCTCGCCGTGACCGTGCCGATCAGCGGTCGCGAGGTCACCGCTCGTGTCTGGCGGCAGTGGGTCGGCGCCGTGCAGCTCCTGGTGCTCGATACCGACGTCGAGACCAACCGGGACGACGACCGCCGCATCACCGATCGGCTCTACAGCGGTGATCGCCGCCATCGCCTCGACCAGGAGCTGGTCCTCGGGGTCGGGGGAATCCGGGCACTCCGGGCGGCCGGGATCGAGCCCCAGGTCATCCACCTCAACGAGGGCCACGCCTGCTTCGGCCTGCTCGAGCTGGTGTCGACCGAGGTCGCCGGAGGCGCCTCGATCGATGAGGCGATCGACGCGGTCCGATCTCGGACCCTGTTCACCACCCACACGCCGGTGCCGGCCGGCATCGATCGGTTCGACCTGGCGCTCATCGAACCCGAGCTGACGCCGTGGGCGGAAGCGCTTGGCGTGCCGGTCGAGACGGTGCTCCGGTGGGGGCGGCTCCCCGGCGACGAGCCGGCCGACTTCAACACCGCCGCGCTGGCGTTCGAGCTGACCGGCCGATCGAACGGGGTGAGCCAGCTCCACGCCGAGGTCAGCCGGGGGCTCTTCTCGTCCCTGCCTCGGGCGGAGCGGGTGGTGGGCTTGACCAACGGCATCCACGCTCGTACCTGGGTCACCCCCGACCTCCAGGATCGATACGACCGCGACCTCGGACCGGGGTGGGAGCACGGCGCCCCCGACGCCTGGACCAACGCGGCCGATCTCGACCGTGAGGCCGTCGAGTCGATCCGTCGAGCCGAACGCCAGCGGCTGGTCGATCTCGTGGCCAACCGCGCCGATGTCCGACTCGAACCCGGCACCTGCCTGATCGGCTTCGCCCGCAGATTCGCCGCCTACAAGAGGGCCACGTTGCTGCTGCGGGACCGGGCCGGCCTGGTCGACGCCCTCGACGCCGGCGCCCGACTGGTGTTCGCCGGCAAGGCCCACCCGGCCGACGACGTCGGCAAGCGGGTGCTGGCCGAGCTGGCGGCGTTCGCCGCCTCGCCGGCCGGCCGCGGTCGGGTCGTCCTGCTCGACGACTACGACATCGGCATCGCCCAACGGCTCTACGGCGGGTGTGACGTCTGGCTCAACACTCCGGTCCGACCTCGCGAGGCCTGTGGAACCAGCGGCGAGAAGGCGGCCCTGAACGGGGTGCTGAACTGCTCGATCCTCGATGGCTGGTGGGCCGACTGGTATGTCGACGGGATCGGGTGGGCCATCCCCGGATCGGCCGAACCCGATCCGGAGGCTCGGGACGACGACGAGGCTCGGACCGTGAACCGGATCCTCACCGAGGAGGTCCTGCCCCTGCACGGCGACCCCGACCGGTGGTGGTCGACGACCGTGGCGATGCTGACCCACCTCGGGCCGCTGGTGACCGCCGGCCGCATGGTGGCCGAGTACGACGAGCGCTTCTACCGCCCGATCTCGACCGGGGCCGATCGCCGGCCCGACCGGGACCGGTGACGGGCGACCGGCAATCGGGGTCGACCGGGTCGTCGGTGCCCGAACCGTGGTTCGGGGACCCGTTCCCCCTCGGAGCCAACTGGGATGGCTCGGGGACCAACGTGGCGGTGTACTCCGAGTCGGCGACCCGGATCGATCTCTGCCTCTTCGACGAGCGGGGCATCGAGGAGCGGATCCGGTTGCCCGAGACCACGGCGCACGTCCACCACGGCTACGTCCCCGGCCTGGCTCCCGGGCAGCGTTACGGGTTCCGGGTCCATGGCCGATGGGCGCCGGCCGACGGCGCCCGGGCCAACCCCGCCAAGCTGTTGATCGATCCCTACGCCCTGGCGATCGAGGGGTCCGTGCGGTGGAACCCGGCGGTCTTCGGGCACCGGTTGGATGACCCCGGCGCCCGGAGCGAGCTCGACAGCGCCCCGTTCGTCCCCCGATCGATCGTCGTCGACCGGGCGTTCGATTGGGAGGGCGACACCCCGCCACGGACCCCGCTGCACGCCACCGTCATCTACGAGACCCACGTCCGGGGCCTTTCGATGACCCATCCGGATGTCCCCCCGCCGCTCCGGGGGACGTACGCCGGGATGGCCTCCCCACCGATCATCGATCACCTGGTCCAGCTGGGAATCACCGCCGTCGAGTTGCTCCCGGTCCACCACTTCGAGCCCGAGGGGTTCCTCGTCGATCGGGGGCTGACCAACTACTGGGGGTACTCGTCGCTCGGCTTCTTCGCCCCCCACGCCGCCTACGCCTCGTCCGACCAACGGGGTGGTCAGGTCGCCGAGTTCAAGGAACTGGTCAAGGCCCTCCACCGGGTCGGCATCGAGGTCATCCTCGACGTGGTCTACAACCACACGACCGAAGGCAACGAGCAAGGCCCGACCCTGTCGCTTCGAGGGATCGACAACGCCACCTACTACCGGCTCCAGGAGCACGACCGGTCTCGCTACGTCGATTTCACCGGCACCGGCAACACCCTGAACGTACGACACTCGGCCTCGCTCCAGCTCGTGATGGACAGCCTCCGGTACTGGGTGACCGACATGCACGTCGACGGGTTCCGGTTCGATCTGGCCTCGACCCTGGCTCGCGACCTGTATGACGTCGACCGGTTGGCGACCTTCTTCGACCTGATCCACCAGGACCCCGTCATCAATCGGGTCAAGCTGATCGCCGAACCGTGGGACGTCGGCCCCGGCGGCTACCAGGTCGGCAACTTCCCCCCGCTGTGGTCGGAGTGGAACGGCCGGTACCGGGACGACATTCGGGACTTCTGGCGAGGGACGCCGGGGACACTGGCCGACTTCGCCTACCGGTTCACCGGGAGCTCCGACCTCTACGGGACCACGGGCCGGAGCCCGGCGGCCAGCATCAACTTCGTCACCGCTCACGACGGGTACACCCTGGCCGACCTGGTGAGCTACGAGCGCAAGCACAATGGGGCGAACGGTGAGGACAACCGGGACGGGCACGACGACAACCGCTCATGGAACGGCGGAGCCGAGGGGCCGACGACCGACACGGCGATCGTCGAGAACCGCCGCCGCCGGACACGGTCGCTGCTCGCAACCCTGCTGCTCTCCCAGGGGGTTCCGATGCTCTCCGGCGGCGACGAGATCGGACGCTCCCAGCAGGGCAACAACAACGCCTACTGCCAGGACAACGCCATCTCGTGGTACGACTGGCCGAACGCCGACCGGCAGCTGCTGGCGTTCACCCGGTCCCTCATCCAGCTCAGGGCGGCCCACCCCGTCTTCCGTCGGCGTCGGTTCTTCGAGGGGCGTCAGGTGATGGGGAGCTCGCTGAGCGACATCGGCTTCTTCCGCCCCGACGGGCGAGAGATGTCGACCGAGGATTGGCACGACGGTCACACCTCGACGCTGTCCATCTTCCTCAATGGCAACGCCGTGCCCCCCCAGGGACCCTCGACCGTCAAGCAGGTCGATGCCAGCTACCTCGTGATGTGCAACGCCACCGGGACGGCGCGGGACGTCACCGTCCCCGATGGACTGGGCGGCACCCGGTGGCGGGTCGTGCTCGACACGGCCAACGGCGCATCCCGAGGATCGGCGGTCACGACGGCCGACCGGTGGACGATCGACGCCTGGGGGCTGGTGTTGCTCGAGCGGGACCGCCTCGTTCCCCCGTTGTCGATCGACCCCTCATCGGATGGAGGGCGCTGAGATGCGGGTCCTGTTCGCCACCGCCGAGCTCCGTCCGCTCGTCAGCACCGGCGGCCTGGGCGAGGCGGCCTCGGGCCTGAGCGCCGCCCTGCGGGCTGCCGGTGTCGAGGTGATCACCGCGTTGCCGGCCTACCGGCACTGGGACCTCGAGGAGCACCGATCCTTCGAGGTCGCCGTCCCGGTCTGGGATCGGCCGGCGACCGTCCGGCTGGGCGACCACCCCGAGGGTGGGCGGCTGGCCCTCGTCGACGGTCCCGGCATCGCCCGGCCCAACCCGTATGTCGACGAGCAGGGCGAGGGATGGGAGGACAACGACCGCCGCTTCGCCGGCTTCTCGGCTGCGGTGGCGGCCCTGGGCGCCGAGCTCGACGTCGACGTGGTCCACCTCAACGACTGGCACACCGCCCTCCATCCCGCCTTCGCCACCGACGACCGCCCGACCGTGTTGACCATCCACAATCTGGCCCACCAGGGGTGGGCGCCGCCGTGGTGGCTCGACCTGCTCCCGTCGCGCCGCGACGCCTACCGACGGGGCGACGCCCTCAACGCGCTGGCCGGGGGGATCCGCCTCGCCGACCGGATCGTGGCCGTCAGCCCGACCTATGCCCGGGAGATCGCCACGGTCGACGGCGGGATGGGTCTCCACGACACCCTGGCGGAACGGGCCGACGCCGTCACCGGCATCCTCAACGGGATCGACACCCGGGCCTGGGACCCGGCGATCGACCCCCACGTCCCGACCTTCGACGCCGACCACATCGGCGACAAGGCCGCCGCCCGCCGGGCGCTCCTGCAACGGGTTGGGTGGGACGACGACGGAAGCCCGCTGATCGTCATGATCACGAGGCTGGTCGACCAGAAGGGAGTCGATCTGGCCTTCGAGGCTGCCCGATACCTTCCCGGGATGCGGGCCCGCCTCGTGATCCTCGGGTCGGGCGAGGCCGGTCTGGCTCGCTGGGGCCACGAGCTGGCGGCCGCCGACCCCGACCGGATCTGGTTCCACGAGGGCTACGACGGCCCACTGTCGCACCTCTTGTTCGCCGGCGGTGACGTCCTGGCGATGCCCAGCCGGTTCGAGCCATGCGGGTTGGCCCAGATGCAGGCCATGGCCTACGGCACCCTCCCGGTCGCCACGCCGGTCGGCGGGCTGTGTGACACCGTCATCGATGCCGACCGGCACCCCGACGGCAACGGGTTCCTCACGGCCGGGCTCGACGTGGCAGGCCTGGTCGACGGGCTCCACCGCGCCCTACGGGCCGTGCGGGACGAGCCCCGCAGGCGGGCCATCCAGGGCCGCGGCATGCGGCGGGACTGGTCGTGGACCGAACCGGCCCGCCACTACCTCGACCTGTACGTCGACCTCGGCGCCGGGCGGCCGTAGCCGGTCCCGGCGCCGAGCACGACGCCGTGGTTCAGTCTTCCTCGACGAGCTCGGCGGGCGCTTCCTCGCCCTCGGCGGCTTCACCGCCGCCTTCCAGCTCCTCGTAGTACTCGGCCCAGGCCGCCTCGGTGGCGGGGTCGACCTCGGTCGGGCCGATGTAGTTGCCCTCGTCGTCGAAGGCATGCTCGCCGAAGTGCTCCTGGTACTCCTGGGCAACGACGCCACCCTCAGCGGCCTGCTTGATCGACAAGCTGATCCGGCGGCGCTGGAGGTCGATGTCGATGATCTTCACCCACAGCTCCTCGCCGGGGGTGACCACCTGCTCGGGCAGGTCGACGTGGTGAGCCGACATCTCCGAGATGTGGACCAGGCCTTCGATGCCATCGCCGACCTGGACGAACGAGCCGAAGGGGACCAGCTTGGTGACCCGGCCGTACACCAGCTCGCCGACCCGGTGGGTGGAGGCGAACTCCTGCCACGGATCCTGCTGGGTGGCCTTGAGCGAGAGGCTGATCCGCTCCCGGTCGAGATCGACCTCGAGCACCTGGACGGTGACCTCGTCGCCGACCGCCACGACCGAGCCCGGATGATCGACGTGCTTCCAGGACAGCTCCGAGACGTGGATGAGGCCGTCCATGCCGCCGAGATCGACGAAGGCGCCGAAGTTGACGACCGATGAGACCACACCGCTCCGGACCTCGCCGGGGGTGAGGTTCGCCAGGAAGTCCTCGCGCTGCTCCTTCTGGGTCTCCTCCAGGTAGGCCCGGCGGGAGAGGACGACGTTGTTCCGGTTCTTGTCGAGCTCGATGATCTTGGCCTCGAGCGACCGGCCGACGTAGGGCTGGAGGTCGCGGACTCGGCGCAGCTCGACCAGCGACGCCGGGAGGAAGCCCCGGAGCCCGATGTCGAGGATGAGGCCACCCTTGACGACCTCGATGACCGGCCCGGACACGACCCCGTCGCGCTCCTTGACCTCTTCGATCGTCCCCCATGCCCGCTCGTACTGGGCCCGCTTCTTGGAAAGGAGGAGCCGGCCCTCCTTGTCTTCCTTCTGAAGAACCAGCGCTTCCAGCTCGTCCCCGATCGACACGATCTCGCCGGGATCGACATCGTTGCGGATCGACAACTCTCGCGACGGGATCACACCCTCGCTCTTGTAGCCGATGTCGAGCAGGACTTCGTCCCGATCGACCCGAACGACGGTGCCGGTGACCAGCTGCCCGTCGTCGACAACGACCATCGACGCCGCGTAGGCGTCATCGAGCGACCCTTCGAGGTCGTTGGCCGTGATCTGGCGAGGGATGTAGTCACCGTCCAGTGCGGCGAGGTCGGCGGCTCCGTCGGAGGCGTCGAGCTGTTCGGAGTTCACGTCATGGCTGATTTCAGTAGTGGACACGGGATGGAACGGGTGCTTTCAATGAGCTGCCGACGTCCGGTCTTCTCCCCTGGGCGGCTGGCCCGAAAACCGGCGAAGGACGGCAGGGACGGGGCGTTCCCGTCCAGGGAGTCATGTTACCCGCTCATGGAACGGATGGTCCGCTCCATGGGCGAATGGCCACTATCACCCATCGTCGAAAGAGCCGAGGCCGTGAGCCCGACCGGCCGGTGGCACACCGAGAGGCGGCAACGCCTCGACAAACCGGGTCGCCATCGGATCGGGCGCAGCCCCGGCCCGGGTGGCCACCACGAGCCGGCGACGGGCGATCACCCGCCCCGAAGCCAGCGCGAACGCTCCGCGCTCGGCCTGACCGACGGGGAGCGCCGTCCACCCGATGCCGAGATCGACCATCGCCCGGAGGACCTCGGGCTGGTGGGACTCGGCAACGACCGTCGCCGGCGCACCGAGGTCGGCCAGCGCGCGATCGATGATCGCCCGGGTGTGGGAGCCCTCGGGCATCAGCACCCACGGCCCCCAGGTGGTCGGTTCCCGAGGTCGACGGCGATCGGGCCGGTAGACCGCCACGTCCTCATCGTGGAGGGGGCGGAGGTCGACCCCTCGTCGTCCGGCCGGCGGCTGGACGCAGACGACGAGGTCGACCGACCCGGCGACGAGGTCGTCGAGCAATGCCCCCGATGGCGCCACGGTCAGTCGGAGGTCGACGCCCTCGTGGTCCCGACGGAACCGTCGAAGGGCATCGGCATAGTGGCCGATCGCTGCAGCGTCGATCATCCCGACCCGCAGCTCTCCCGACGTGCCCGACACCGTACGGTCGACCCACGCCGCGAGGTCGCCGGTCAGCGACAGCACCTGACGGGCGTGGGCCAACACCTCGGACGCTGCGGGCCGCAACTCTCGGCGGCGCCCGACCCGGTCGAACAGGGGGAGCCCGAGGCGGCGCTCCATCTCGGCCAACCCCTGGGACAGCGCCGATGGGCTCACCCCGACCCGGTCGGCGGCCGCCGACCAGGTCGGGCTGTCGGCCACCGCCACCAGGTACTCGAGCTGACGGATGGACAGGTCGGGAAGCTCGGCCACCCGGCGCAACTTAGTTCAGACATTCTTATCTTTCATGCTTCCAACGAAACATCTCCTTACTCTCGGAGGCCATGACGACTCGACCAACCCCCCGATCGATCGCCCCCGCCACCGGCAAGCTCGGCATCCTGACCCCCGGCCTCGGTGCGGTCGCCTCGACGTTCGTGGCCGGCGTGCTCGACGCCCGGAGCCGGGGCATCGACCCCCTCGGCTCGGTGAGCCAGCTGGCCCACATTCGCCTCGGTCAGCGCGACGACGGTCGCAATCCTCGGATCCGGGAGTTCGTGCCGTTGGCGTCGCTCGACGACCTCGTGTTCGGGGGCTGGGACCCCATCTCGGCCAACGCCCTCGAGGCGGCCCGCACCTGTGGGGTGCTGGAGGAGCGGGACCTGGCCCCGATCTCGGGCGAGCTGGAGGGCGTGGTGGCCATGGATGCCGTGTTCGACCGGCGGTGGGTGAGCCGGCTGGAGGGCACCCGGGTCAAGGAGGAGACCAATCCGTGGGAGCAGGCGTTGGCCCTGATCGACGACATCGAGCGGTTCCGGGTCGACAACGGGTGCGAGCGGTTGGTGATGGTGTGGTGCGGATCGACCGAGGCCTACCAGGAACCCTCCGAGGTCCACCGCTCGATCGCGTCCTTCGAGCAGGGCCTCAAGGACGGCGACGACAACATCGCCCCCAGCCAGATCTACCTCTACGCCGCCCTGCAGTCCGGGGTGCCGTTCGCCAACGGAGCCCCCAACCTGACGACGGACCTCCCGTGCATGATCGAGCTGGCCGAGCGGAACCAGGTGGCGATCGCCGGGAAGGACTTCAAGACCGGCCAGACGCTGATGAAGACCCTGCTGGCGCCCGGGTTGAAGGCCCGCATGCTGGGGCTGCGGGGCTGGTACTCGACCAACATCCTGGGGAACCGGGACGGTGAGGTGCTCGACGCCCCCGAGAACTTCAAGACCAAGGAGGAG
Organism: Acidimicrobiales bacterium; assembly: GCA_965262175.1. GTDB lineage: Bacteria > Actinomycetota > Acidimicrobiia > Acidimicrobiales > SZUA-35 > CADEDH01. The sequence goes on from CBDHES010000009.1 coordinate 27,292, forward strand.
TCGAAGCTCGGCGTCCTCCACAAGATCCTCGAACCCGAGCTCTACCCCGAGCTGTACGGGGAGGTCGATCACGTGGTCCGCATCAACTACTATCCGCCCCGGGGCGACAACAAGGAGGGGTGGGACGCCATCGACATCTTCGGGTGGATGGGCTACCCGATGCAGATCAAGATCGACTTCCTCTGCCGGGACTCGATCCTGGCCGCCCCGATCGTCCTCGACCTGGCGCTGTTCCTCGACCTCGCCCAACGGGTCGGCGAGTCGGGCGTCCAGGAGTGGCTGAGCTTCTACTTCAAGGCCCCCCAATCGGCCGGACCGCTCCCAGCCGAGCAGGACCTGTTCATCCAGCAAACCAAGCTGAAGAACACGCTGCGGGAATGGATGGGCGAGGAGCCGGTCACCCACAGCGAGGCCGGCTGACGCCCACCTCGTACACTCCCGGTTCATGATCGGTTCCCGCCGCCTCGACCAACTTCGTCGCGCTCCGGCGCATCCCTCGGCCGAGCTCCGAGCAGCGATCGCCGAGGTCCGCGATCTCGATCGGCGGCAGCCGTGCTACGTCGGCGACCGGACCGTCCTGGCCCCGACCCACTTCGACCGGTGGATCTACCTCGACACCGACGATCGGAGCGTCTGCCCCCACATCCTGATGACCGGGGTGTGGGAACCGGGCACGACCCGCTTCTTCCAGACGTACGTGCCCGACGGCGGCTCCTACGTCGAGGTCGGGGCCAACTACGGGTACTACACCCTCCAGGCGGCATGCCTGGTCGGCGACCGGGGCTCGGTCGTGGCCTTCGAGCCCGGGGCTCGGATGTTCTCCCTGCTGGAGCGGACGATCGACGTCAACGGGGTCGGCCCCCGGACCACCCTCCACGAGGTGGCGGTCGCCGACCGGCGGGGGACGGCGACCCTCTACGTGAAGGGCGAGTGGCACGGCGCCACCGGGCTCCATCGGCCTCCGGGTCCGGTGCCCTTCGAGATCACCGAGGTCGAGGTCCCGACCGTGACCCTCGACGAGGTGCTCGGGAGCCGATCCTCCGAGGCATCGGGGAACGGCCGGGTCGACTTCCTGAAGATGGATGTCGAGGGGGCGGAAGCCGCGGTGCTGGCCGGCGCCGAGTCGATCCTCGATCACAACGAGGACCTCGTCATCCTCATCGAGTTGAGCACCCGGAAGTGGGTCTCGATCGATGACGATGCCGAGAAGATCCTTCGCGGTCTCGAGGATCGCGGGTTCCGGTTCTGGCTCGTCGAGGAGGACGGCCGGGGCGTCGCCCGCACGATCGACGAGCTGCTGGCGGCGGCGGTCGTCGCCCGCGACGTGTGTTGTGCCCGTCGGCCACCGACACCACGACCGGGGTTCCCGCCACTGATCGAGCCATAGCTCCGACCCCGACCCCGACCCGGCCCGCTCGACTTCAGACCAGCTCGTCGGCCGCTACTCGCCCTCCGTCGATGGTGACGACCCGGGTCAGATCGACGGCGTCGAGGAACGCCCGGTCGTGGGTCACCAGCAGCAAGGTGCCGGCGAACGACCCCAACGCCTGCTCCAGCTGCTCGATGGCGGGCAGGTCGAGATGGTTGGTCGGCTCGTCGAGCACCAGGGTGTTGACCCCGGCGGCCTGGAACCGGGCCAGGACGGCCCGGGTCCGCTCCCCGGCCGACAGGCTGGCCACGGGCCGCGTCAGGTGGTCGGCCCCCAGCCCGAACTTGGCGAGCACCGACCGAGCTTCGGCCGGCGGCAGACCGGTCGTGTCGACCAGGTGCTCGACCGCGGTGCCCGCCCCGCCGAGCTGCCGGCGGGCCTGCTCCAGACGCCCGATGACGGTTCCCGAGCCGAGCCGGTGGCGCCCACCGGCCAGGTCGAGATCGCCGAGGAGCGCAGCCAGGAGCGTCGTCTTCCCCGCCCCGTTCACCCCGGCCACCGCGACTCGCTCACCGCTGGTCACCGTCAGGGTGATCGGCCCGAGACGGAACCGGCCCCGCTCGACGGTGGCATCCTGGAGCTCGGCGACCAGGTCGCCCGAACGCTCGACGGCACCGATCGTGAACCGCAACTCCCACGGCTCCCACGGCTTGTCGACGACGTCGAGACGTTCGAGAGCGCGCTCGGTCTGACGGGCCTTCGACGCCAACTTCTCGGTCCGGTTGACCCGGAAATCCCGCTGGACCTTGTCGTTGTCCCTACTCTGCCGCTTCTCCCGGCTGACCCCGGTCGTTGCCCACCGTCGCTGCTGTTGTGAGCGCTCCCGGAGTTGGGCCCGCTGCCGATCGTAGGTGTCGTAGCGGTGCTGGGCATGGGACCGGGTGATCTCCTTCGCCGCCAGGTACCCCAGGTAGGGCTCGTCGTACCGGGTGAGGGTCCGGGTGTACGGGTCGAGCTCCAGGACCGAGGTCACCGTTCGTTCCAGGAACCGCCGATCATGGGAGACGATCAGCATCCCACCCCGCCAGCCGGCCACGAACCGCTCGAGGATCTCGAGGCCGTCCAGGTCGAGGTCGTTCGTCGGCTCGTCGAGCAGCAGGAGGTCGTGGCGGGCCAGGGCGAGGGCCGCCAACCCCAACCGGGCCCGCTGACCACCGGACAGTCCGGCCACCGGGGTGGTCGGCGCGAGGTGGGTGGCCCCGGCACCGTCCAGCGCCAGCCCGATTTCGGCCAGGGCCTCGGGAAGCCGCCGGTCCCAGTCGGCCCCGCCGAGAGCGAGCCAGGCGTCGAGCGCAGCCTGGTAGGCATCGGCGGCCTCGGGGGTGGCGGCGGCCAGGTCGTCGGTCGCCCGGTCGAGGGCGGCCGACGCCGCGGCAAGCCCGGTGATCGCGGCGAGGTGGTCGGCGATCGTCACGCCGTCGCCGGCCAGCAGCTCCTGGGCCAGGAGCCCGACGGTGGCCTCGGCTGGCGTCGTCTCCACCCGCCCCGCAACCGGTCGATGCCTCCCGGCCAAGGCGCCCAGCAGCGTCGACTTGCCGGCACCGTTCGGCCCGACCAGCCCGATGCGGTCGCCGGGGGCGATCGTCACGGCACCGTCTTCGATCAGCGGGCGACCACCCTGTTCGATGGTCAGGCCCCGGGCGTGGAGCTGTGCTCGCTCGGTCATGGTTCTCCTTCGATCTCGCATCGACGCCATCACCCGGAGGCGATAGCGCCCTGACAGCGGGGACGAAGGCTCAGAACATGGATGTGACCGTAGCGGCCGGACGAGGGTTCCGCCCGGCCGTTTCCGTCGGCCGGGACGACAACCCGTCAGTCCTTGGCGTCGGCCCAGGTGTCGCCGAAGGCGAGGTTGACCTCGAGGGGGACCGACAACTCGAACGCGCCCTTCATCTCGGCCACGACGAGCTCGGCGGCACCGTCGGCCTCGTCGGCGGGAACCTCGAGGATCACCTCGTCGTGCACCTGGAGGACCACCCGGCTGGCCAGCTCGTCGCCGGTGAGTCGGCGGTCGAGGCGGACCAGGGCGACCTTGAAGATGTCGGCGGCCAGGCCCTGGATCCCGGCGTTCATCGCCTGCCGCTCGCCGGCCTGGCGGATACGGGGATTGTCGCTCCGGAGCTCGGGGATGGCACGACGTCGGCCGAACAAGGTCTCGGTGTACCCCCGGTTGCGGGCCTCGGTCACCGTCGAGTCCATGTACTCCCGGACGGCCGGGAAGCCGTCGAAGTAGGCGTCGAGAATGACCTGGGCCTCACTGGTGCGGATCCCCAGCCGCTGACCCAACCCGTAGGCCTCCATGCCATAGGCCAGGCCGTAGGAGACCATCTTGGCCCGGTTGCGCTGCTCGGCGTCGACCTCGTCGGGCTCGACGTCGAACACCCGGGCCGCAGTGGCCCGGTGGATGTCGGTCCCGCTGCGGAACGCCTCGATCAGGCCCGGATCCTCGGCGAGATGGGCGATACACCGCAGCTCGATCTGGTTGTAGTCGGCGACCAGGAACCGGTACCCGTCGGCGGGGACGAAGGCCTTCCGAAAACTCCGACCCAGCTCGGTTCGGACCGGGATGTTGTGGAGGTTGGGGTTCTCCGACGACAACCGCCCGGTCCGAGCCACGGTCTGGTTGAAGCTGGCATGGATCCGGTCGTCGGGACCGACCGCGTCCAGCAACGACGCCCCGTACGTCGACCGGAGCTTCTCGACTTCCCGGTACCGGAGCAGGTGATCGATGATCGGATGCTCGCCGCTCAGCTTCTCCAGGGTCGCCTGATCGGTCGAGTAGCCGGTCTTGGTCTTCTTCTGGGGGGTCAGCTCGAGCTTCTCGAACAGGATCTCCCGGAGCTTCTTGGTGGAGTTGACGTTGAACTCCTCGCCGGCGTCGGTCTGGATCTGGGCCGCCAACGACTCCGCCTCCGCCGTCATCTCGGCGTTGAGCCCCTCCAACTCGGCACGGTCGACCGCCACCCCCAGGATCTCCATCCGGGCCAGCACCCGAACGAGCGGCACCTCGACCTCGTCGTTGAGCTGGGTCAGGCCGTCGGCCTCGAGAGCCGCAGTCAACGCCGTGCCCAGCCGGGCGGTCGCCACGGCGGCCCGGGCGGCCCGTTCAGCCGGCTCGATCTGCGCCTCGCCGAAATCGAGCTGACCCTCCGGCGCGGCGTCGTCTCCAGGCATGCGCAGCTCGGTGTAGGCCGGCAGCAGCTCGTCGAGCGGGTAGGAGTTGCCGGCCGGATCCAGCAGGTAGGCGGCCAACGACGTGTCGAGTCGGAGGCCCCGGACGTCCACCCCCAGACCCGCGGCTGCGGTGATGAGCTCCTTGCCGTCGTGTGCGACCAGGCCGGGGCCGTCGGCGGCGCTCAACCGACGGAGCCCATCCCGGACGGCGTCGGTGGCGAGGAGCCCGGCGTCGAGATAGCAGACCTGCCCCGCCTCGTCATCGACCACGACCGCCAACCCGTCGAGCCGACCGTCGACCAGCGTGGCGGCCACCGCCACCGGGCCCGCACCACCGGCCAACCGGTCCACCACCTCGCCCGCCTCGGCGGCCCCGGCCGGGGTGGCCACGTCGACCACCAGCTCGATCTGCCCTTCGACCCGGGCGGTGTCGGGGGCGAAGGCCTCGTCGAGCCGCTCGAACAGGTTCCGGAACTCGAGGAAGTCGAACAGCTTCTTGACCTCGTCCGGGTCGTAGGCCTCGATCCCGAGCAGGTCGGCGGGCCCGACCGGCACCGGTGCATCGCGCAGGAGCTCCATGACGACGGTGTTCACCCGGACGTCGTCCTCGTGGGAGCGGAGGTTCTCCTGGAGCTTCGGGGTCTGGTCGTCGACGTGCTGGTAGAGGCCGTCGATGTCGCCGTAGGCGTTGATCAGCTTGGCCGCCGTCTTCTCCCCCACCCCGGGCACGCCGGGCAGGTTGTCCGACGTGTCGCCCCGGAGGGCGGCGTACTGCACGTACTGGTCGGGGCGGACACCGGTCCGCTCGACGATCCCCGCCTCGTCGTAGACCGCGTACTCCGAGACGCCCCGCTTGTTGTAGATGACCTTGATGTGGGGGTCGGCGACGAGCTGGAAGCTGTCACGGTCGCCGGTGACGATCAGCACGTCGATCCCGTCGGCCGCGGCCCGGTCGGCCAGGGTCGCCAGCAGGTCGTCGGCCTCGTAGCCGGCCACCTCGATCTGGGGGAGACGCAACACCTCGAGCATCTCCCGCACGATCCCCATCTGCTGGCGGAGGATGTCCGGGGCGGCGGAGCGGTTGGCCTTGTAGGTCTCGACCCGCTCGTGGCGAAACGTCGGCTCGGGACGATCGAACGCCACGGCGACGCCGTCGGGCCGATGATCCCGGACGAGGTTGATCAGCATCGAGGTGAACCCGAGCACGGCATTGGTCACCTGGCCGCTCGAGGTCGCCAGATCCTGAGGCAGGGCGTGAAAGGCCCGGTAGGTGAGCGAATTGCCGTCGACCAGCATCAAGGTTGGCATGTCGAACGCATCCTAGGGCCGGGCCCGCACGGGCGGTTGCCTACTCGGGTCGCAGCTCCCCGTCGAGCACGCCCTGAGCGATCTTCTTCATGCTCGTACGGCGGGACATGGCCGTCTGCTGGATGAACCGGAACGCCGCCTGCTCGGTCAGCCCGTGGCTGTCCTGGAGCTTGCCCTTGGCCCGGTCGATCACCTTGCGGGCCTCGAGCCGCTCCGACAGCGACTCGGCCTCCTTGGCGAGGACCTCCAGCTCCCGGAACCGGGCAACGGCCAGCTCGATGGCGGGCACGAGCTCCTCCGGTTGGTACGGCTTCACGACATAGGCCATGGCACCCGCATCGCGGGCCTGCTCCACGAGGTCGCGCTGTGAGTAGGCGGTGAGGATCACGACCGCGGCCAACCGGTCACGCATGATCTCGCGCGCTGCGGTCAAGCCATCGACCCCCGGCATCATGACGTCGAGGATCACCACATCGGGCCCGGTCTCGCGGACCAGGTCGAGCGCTTGGGCCCCGTCGGACGCCTCACCGACGACGTCGTAGCCCTGCTCGATCAGGCTCTCCTTGAGATCGAGGCGGATCAGCGCCTCGTCCTCGGCCAGCACCACCCGGGTCGACGTCATCGTCCGACCTGCGACAACTCATCGAGCAGGGCGTCCTGCTTCGATTCCAGCTTGGCCAACCGCTTCATCCGTGCCTCCCGGTCCCGCCGTACCCCTTCGACGGCCTTGGCCGCCTCCCGATGGTCCCGGACATCGGCCGGGGTCTCCGACACCAACGACCGCAACCGGGCCTCGTCGGCCTCATCGACGAAATGCTGCAGTTGCTCGTCGAGCACCGACAGCTCGCGGCGGAGCCCGACGAGCTCCTCACTCACGGCCGACAGCTTCTTCTCGATCGAGGAACGTGACATCCGACACTCTCAACAAGAGGCACCGCGACACCCACGGCGGTTTGGTTCGGTGCCCGGGGTGGGATTCGAACCCACACGCCCTCTCGGACAGCGGATTTTGAATCCGCCGCGTCTGCCATTCCGCCACCCGGGCGAGCGCTCCACTCTAGCCCGCTCCGCCACCCAAGCCCGGCATGGTTCGGCTCGGTGCCCCCGGCTCCCGGCGGTACCGAGCAGCACCGGCAAGGGGGTGGTGGCACAGCAACCCCTCATCGGCCGACAGGTGCCGGAATCGCGCCGTTCACCCGATTGGGTGAAACCTTCTGCTGCCGTCGGCGGTCGAACCGTTCGTGACCCAGGTGATGATCGCATTTACCTTCCCCGGCCAGGGCTCGCAGAGCCCGGGCATGGGTGAGGCGTGGACCGACCACCCCTCGTGGGAGCTGGTCGGCGAGGCGGCCGACGCGTCGGGCACCGACGTCGAGCGGCTCCTGCTCCGAGCCGAGGCCGATGAGCTGACCGAGACCCGCAACGCCCAGCTGGCCACGTACGTGACCAGCATGGTCGTGCTCGACGCGATCGAGCGGACCGGGGTCGAGCCGGCGTTCCACGCCGGCCACAGCCTCGGCGAGTACTCGGCGCTCACCGCAGCCGGCGTGCTCAGCTTCAGCGACGGCGTCCGGTTGGTGACCGAGCGGGGCCACGCCATGCAGGCTGCGGCCGACACCCAGCCGGGCACGATGGCCGCAGTCCTGGGCCTCGACGACGACGAGGTCGATCTGGCCTGCCGCCGGATCGATGGCGACGTGTGGGTCGCCAACTACAACGCTCCCGGCCAGGTGGTCATCGCCGGTGACCCCGATGCCATCGCTGCCGCCGGCGTCGCCGCCAAGGAGCTCGGCGCCAAGCGGGTCATGCCGATCAAGGTCGGCGGCGCCTTCCACACACCGTTCATGTCCCCCGCCCGGGAACGACTCCGCAAGGCGCTGGCCGAGATCGAGATGCGGGATCCGAACCGCCCGATCTACGCCAACATCGACGCCCGGACCCATCCCGAGGGCGAGTCGTGGGCCGCCCTCCTCGGTGCCCAGCTGACCTCTCCGGTCCTGTGGCGACACACCCTCCACTCGTTGGCCGACGCCGGGGTGACGGTGTTCCTCGAGCTGGGCCCGGGCACGGTCCTGACCGGTATGGCCAAACGGACGATCAAGGGCGCCACGTCGCTCAGCATCGGCAGTCCCGACCAGGTCGATGGCCTGCTCGACGTGCTGTCGAACGCCTCCGACAGTGGCGCGGTCCGCGAAGGCGAGATGCTGTACGCCGTCGAACGCCTCGTCGTCAGCCCGACCACTGGCGTCTTCCGCCCCCGAGCCGACATCGAGCACGACGGTCCGGTCGAGCGGGGTCAGGTGATCGGCGCCGTCGGCGACGTCGAAGTCCGATCCTCGTTCGCCGGCCACCTGCAGGGCCTGTTGGCCCTCGACGGCGAGCGGGTGACCACCTCCCAACCCCTGGCCTGGCTCCGAGCCTCTACCGTGGGAACACCATGAGCACCTATCCCGCCCCCTGGGGCCTCAAGCTGACCGGCGTCGGCGCCGCCCTCCCCGACAAGGTCCTCACCAACAGCGACCTGACGGCATGGATGGACACCACCGACGAGTGGATCCAGGAACGGACCGGCATCGCCGAACGTCGGGTCGGCGGGACCACCTCGGGCCTGGCCACCACGGCCGCCCAACGAGCGCTCACCGACGCCGGCCTCGAGCCGTCGGCCATCGATCAGGTGATCCTGGCCACGACCAGCCCCGACCACATCTGCCCCGGCACGGCGCCGGCCGTCGCCCGCGAGCTCGGCCTCGACTGCGGCGCCTTCGATGTCCAAGCGGCGTGCTCGGGCTGGGTCTACGGGCTCGTGGTGGCCAACGGCATGCTGCTCCAGGGCATGGACCGGATCCTGGTCATCGGCGCCGAGTCGCTCGACCGGATCACCGACTACCACGATCGGGGCACCGGCATCCTGTTCGGCAACGGGGCCGGCGCGGCCGTCGTCGAGCGTGACCCGACCGGCTCCGGTCAGCTCCTCGGCTGGGACCTCGGCTCCAACGGCAACTACGTCCACATCCTCTACGCCGAGCACGGCGACGTATTGAAGATGGACGGCAAAGAGGTCTTCCGCCAAGCGGTCCAGGTCATCCAGCGCAGCGTCACCGCGGTGCTCGACCAGGCCGGCGTGACCGCCGACGACGTCGATCTCGTCATCCCCCATCAGGCCAACATCCGAATCGTCGAGAGCGCCTGGAAGAAGCTGGGGCTGTCGATGGACCGCACGGCGATGGTGCTCGAGCGGACCGGCAACACCTCGGCCGCGTCGATCCCCCTCGCCCTCGACGACGCTCGGGCCAAGGGCCGCATCTCGGACGGCGACCTCGTGCTGTTCGCCGGCTTCGGAGCCGGCATGACCTGGGCCACCGCCCTGGTGCGTTGGGCCTGAGCGGCCACCGAGGAGTTCCGCGCCGATGATCGACACCTCTCCGATCGACCCCCAACGGGTCGCCTTCGTCACCGGCGGGAGCCGTGGTATCGGCCTGGCCTGCGCCTGCGCACTGCGGGACGCGGGACACCTGACCGCCATCGGATCTCGTTCCAAGCCCGACGAGCTCCCCGATGGCATCAGCTGGTACGAGTGCGACGTGACCGACGACGCCTCCGTCAGTGCGGCCTTCGACGGGATCGAGGCCGATCTCGGACCGGTCGAGATTCTCGTGGCCAACGCCGGCATAACCCGGGATCTCCTCGCGGTACGGATGACGGTCGAGGACTTCGAGGTCGTGGTCGACGCCAACCTGACCGGCGCATTCCGGGTCACCAAGCGGGCGCTGCGACCGATGATGAAGGCCCGATGGGGCCGGATCGTGCTCATGTCGTCGGTCGTCGGCGCCCTCGGCCAGGCCGGGCAGGCGAACTACGCCGCATCGAAGGCCGGACTGGCCGGCCTCGGACGGTCGTTGGCTCGGGAGTTCGCCTCCCGGGGTATCACCGTCAACCTGGTCGCCCCGGGACCGATCGAGACCGACATGTTGAGCGCCCTCGGCGACTCGACGATCGAAGCGATGACCGACGCCGTCCCGGTGGGACGAGTCGGCCGTGCCGACGAGGTGGCCGCCGCCGTGGCCTACCTCACCTCGGAAGCCGCCGGGTACGTCACCGGGATCACCCTCCCGGTCGACGGCGGCCTGGGGATGGGAGCATGACCGACGGTGGCGATTGACGCTCCTGCGTTGAGCGGCCGTCGACCGACGGATACGTTGAGCTGCCCAACGGAACCGTGTTGGGCAGGAACCGGTTCAAGGAGGACCGCACATGAGTGATGAGAAGTTCGAGGCGTTCCAGAAGTGCGCAGTCGAGGTCCTCGGGGTCGACAAGGAGAAGGTCACCATGGAGGCCCGGTTCGCCGAAGACCTCGATGCTGACAGTCTTGACCTGGTCGAGCTCGTGATGGCGCTCGAGGAAGAGTTCAATGTCTCGGTCGAGGAGGAGGAGCTCGAGGGCATCGAGACCGTTGGCGCCGCCTACCAGCTGGTGATCGGCAAGCTCTGATGGCTCCCGTTCCCGTCGCCATCACGGGGGTCGGGGTCGTCGCTCCGTGCGGCGTCGGGGCCGACGAGTTCTGGCGTGGCCTGCTTCGCCCTCCAGCGCCCGGTGGCCAGCAGGCCATCGCCGACTGGGACCCGAGCCCCTGGTTCGACAATCCCAAGGAAGCTCGCCGGGCCGACCCGTTCACCCAGTACGCCCTTGCCGCGGCGGCCATGGCCCTCGAAGAGGCGGCCGGGCTCGACGCCGATCCGGATCGGACCGCAGTCCTCATCGGCACCGGGATCGGCGGCATCGGCACGAACGAGACCAACATCGTCACCCGCCACGAGCGGGGCGATCGCCGGGTCTCGCCGTTCCTGGTCCCGATGATGATGCCGAACGCCGCAGCGGCATCGGTGTCGATGCGGTACGGCTTCGGCGGGCCGTGCGAAGCGACGGTCACCGCCTGTGCCGCCGGCACCCACTCGATCGGCAACGCCCTCCAGCTCATTCGGGCCGGTCGATGCGATGCCGCCCTCGCCGGCGGCAGCGAGGCCCCCCTGACACCGACCTCGCTGGCCGGATTCGGCAACATGACGGCCCTCACCCGCAACGGGACGTCGATGCCCTTCGACGAGCGCCGGGACGGGTTCGTCATCGCCGAGGGAGCGGCGGTACTGGTCTTGGAGCGGCTCGACCGGGCCGAGGCCCGGGGCGCCGAGGTGCTCGCGGTCCTGGTCGGTTCGGCCAGCACGGCCGACGCCCATCACATCACCGCACCCGCCCCCGGTGGGGCCGGTGCGGTCCGCTGCATGGAGCTCGCCGTCGGCGACGCCGGCCTCTCGGCCGCCGATATCGCCCACGTCAACGCCCACGGGACGTCGACCCCGCTCAACGACGCCGCCGAGGCGGAGGCGATCGCCAAGGTCTTCGGATCACCCGGCCCACCGGTCACCTCGACCAAGGGGGTCACCGGGCACGCTCTGGGGGCGGCCGGCGCCCTCGAGGCCGCGGCCGTCGTCCTGGCGATGCGGCACCAGCTGATCCCGCCCACGATGGGCCTCGAACAACGAGACCCGACACTCCCCGAGATCGACATCGTCGTCGGAGAACCTCGGCCGTGGACGCCGGGCCCCTCGCTGTCCAACAGCTTCGGCTTCGGTGGCCACAACGGTTCGATCGTCATCGCCCCAGCCTGATCGTCGGCGCCAGCGGTCCGGGCGAGTCGGCCGCGCGTCCCCGGGGACGACGTCAGGGATCGACGAGCACGAACATGAGGCTGGCCTGAGCGGCCACCTCATCGCCGACCCGGGCGACCCCCGAGCCACGACCGGCCCGGGAACCCAGGCGGTCCATCGTCACCTCGAGATCGAGCCGGTCTCCGGGCTCGACCTGTCGGCGGAACTTCACCTTGTCGGCCCCGCCGAACAGGGGGAGCTTCGATCGGTGCCGCTCGTCGGCGAGCACCGCGCACGCGCCGAGCTGAGCCAGGGCCTCGACCATCAGGACCCCGGGCAGCGTCGGCCGGCCGGGGAAGTGGCCGGGGAAGAACCACTCGCTCCCCGTGAGCGTCCAGTACCCGGCGACCCGTTCGCCGGGTACCAGCTCGGTCAACTCATCGACCAGCAAGAAGGGCTCACGGTGGGGAAGCAGCTCCGCCGGACGGGGAAGGTCCACCATGTCGACCGGTGCCTCAGCTCGGGGGCGTCTCGTCGCCCTTGGCGTAGGCCTTGAGCTTGCTGAGCGGGGTCACCTTGACGGCGGTGCCGGCCGGGATCGTGATCGGGTCGCCGGTCTGGGGGTTGAAGCCCTTGCGCTCCTTGCGAGCAACCTGCTCGAAGGAGACGAAGCCGGGGATCGTGACCTTCTCGTCGCCCTTGGCGACGACTTGGGACACCTCGACGAAGAGGCCGTCGATCACCGCCCCGACGTCCTTCTTCGAGACCCCGGTTCGATCAGCGATCTGATCGATCAGTTCGGTCTTGTTCATCGTGCGAACTCCTTGAGCCTGTGCATCCTGCCGATCGGCAGACACGCCAAAGTGGAGCCTCGACGAACTACAAAGTCAAGGATTTCCCGATCTTTCGCTCTCGATCGACCGCCTGGGCACTGTGTTCTGAGGAGGCCCGACAAATCACATCGGCTGGTTGATCATGGCGAGGCTTGCCTGCTCGAAGTAGCGATGGAAGAGCGCCTTGGCCTCGTCGGGAGCCTCGGAGGCGTCGACCGCCCGGCTCATGTGACGCAGCCAGGCGTTGCGCTCCGCCATGCCGATCACGAAGGGGGCGTGCCGCATCCGGAGACGGGGGTGCCCCCGATGATCGTCATAGGTCGTCGGTCCGCCCCAGTACTGGATCAGGAACAGGACCAACCACCGCTTCGAGTCGGTCAGGTCATCGGGGTAGCTCGGCCGGAGGAGGTCGTCGGCCCCGACACCGGTGTAGAAGGCCTCGACGAGATCGACGAAGTACCGCTCGCCGCCAACCGCTTCGTACACCGTCATCGGCTGCTCAGCTCCGCTCATCGCTGCGACCCTAACCACTCGCGGGCTACCCCCACCCGCCCCGGCCTGGGCTTTCTCCCGATTTTGCGTCGACCGTGACAGGATGGAGGAATGACCGATCGAGCCGGCAGGTTCAAGCTGCCATGGTGGCACTGATGGCGCCGACGACCGAGTCCCAGGCTTCGTTCGAGGAGTACGTCCTCCCCGAGATGGAGGTCCTCTACCGGACCGCCTGGTCGCTGACGCGCTCCGACGTCGACGCCCAGGACCTGGTCCAGGAGACGTTGCTCCGTGCCTACCGGGCCATCGACCGCTTCGACGGTCGGTATCCCCGGGCGTGGCTGCTCACGATCATGCGCAACGCCAACATCAACCGGGCCCGCAAGAAGCGCCCGGAGCTGTTGGACGATCCCGACGCCACCTTCGAGCGCTCGGTGGCCTTCGCCGAGACCGATAGCCCCGAGTCCCTCACCATGGAGACCGAGTTCGACGCCACCGTCGAGAGCGCCTTCGCCGCCCTCCCCGACAAGTTCCGCGAGGTGGTCGAACTGGTCGATCTGAACGGTCTGGCCTATCAGGAGGCCGCCGACGTACTCGAGGTGCCGGTCGGAACCGTGATGAGCCGGCTCCATCGGGCCCGGAAGCGGATCAGGGACCACATCGAAGAGGTCGGTCTGGAGCTGGCTGGAGGGTCGCGATGATGCTGTCCAAGATCTTCCGCCGGGGCCTGTCGTGCCACGAGGTCATGGAAGTACTCCAGAGCTACCTCGACGGCGAGACCGACGCCGAGACCGCTCGACAGGTCGTTGCCCACCTCGACCGGTGCCGCCGGTGCGAGGCGGAGTCCGAGGTGTACCGGCGGATCAAGGCGACCCTCGCCCACCGGGCTCCCGACATCGATCCCGACGTCTTGGCGGCGCTCAACCAGTTCGGCCAGCAGGTGGCCCGGGGCGAGCTCGACTAGCGCCCCGCAGGGGCGCCACCCACGAGAACCGGAACCGAACGGCAAGGGACGACCGGAGCTGCTAGGCTTCGGGGTCGTGACGTCGCTTCTCGACCTCCGACTTCTGGGCCCGGCCGCTTAGCCGAGCGCGCCGGGTCAATCCCTGCCGGAGTCACAACGTCGAGCGAGGCGAGACGCCAAGGGGTGGCGACTGTCGGCCAGTCGCCACCAGGGCCCGAATGACGGGCCCGTCGCTCGAACGGTTGGGCTCTGCGTGTCCCCGCACACCCCAGAACGTCGAATCGAGCCCCAGGAGCCCCACATGAAACCCACCATGCCCATCGAGAAGTACCGCCCGTTCCCGTCGATCCCGATCCCCGACCGCACGTGGCCCGATCAGGTCATCGACACCGCCCCGCTCTGGTGCAGCGTCGACCTCCGAGACGGCAACCAGGCGCTGATCGAGCCGATGGACGCCGAGCGCAAGGCGTTGATGTTCACCAAGCTGATCGAGATCGGGTTCACCGAGATCGAGGTCGGGTTCCCAGCCGCGTCGGAGACCGACTTCGACTTCGTCCGCCACATCATCACCGAGGGGATGATCCCCGATCACGTGACGATCCAGGTCCTGACCCAGGCCCGGCCGGAGCTGATCGACCGGACCTACGAGTCCCTTGTCGGGGCCGACAAGGCGATCGTCCATCTCTACAACTCGACCTCGACGGTCCAGCGCCGGGTGGTGTTCGGTCTCGACGAGGCCGGCATCATCGACATCGCGGTGGCCGGCGCCGAGCGGTGCAAGGCCAACGAAGCCCATGTCGGCGACACGACCATCCGCTACGAGTACTCACCGGAGAGCTTCACCGGCACCGAGCTCCCCTTCGCCGTCCAGATCTGCGAGGCGGTGATGGACGTGTTCGAGCCCACCGTCGAGGACCCGGTCATCCTCAACCTCCCGGCCACGGTCGAGATGAGCACCGCCAACATCTACGGCGACATGATCGAGTGGTTCCACCGCAACGTTCGCCAGCGGGACGCCGTGGTGCTCTCCCTCCATCCCCACAACGACCGGGGCACCGCCGTCGCCGCCGCCGAGTTCGGCGTGATGGCCGGGGCCGATCGGGTCGAGGGAACGCTGTTCGGCAACGGTGAGCGGACCGGCAACGTCGACGTCGTCACCCTCGCCCTGAACCTGTTCAGCCAGGGGGTCGAGCCCGGGCTCGACCTCCGGGAGATCAACGAGCTGCGCCGGGTGGCCGAGCACTGCAACCAGCTGCCGGTCCATCCTCGGCACCCCTACGTCGGCGATCTCGTCTACACCGCCTTCTCCGGCTCGCACCAGGATGCCATCAAGAAGGGCTTCGAGGGGATGGAGGCCACCGGCCAGACGCTGTGGGAGGTCCCGTACCTCCCGATCGATCCCAAGGATGTCGGCCGGACCTACGAGGACGTCATCCGGGTCAACTCCCAGTCGGGCAAGGGCGGTGTCGCCTACCTGCTCAAGACCGAGCAGGAGTTGGACCTCCCCCGCCGGTTGCAGATCGAGTTCACCCGGGTGATCCAGCACATCACCGACACGACCGGCAAGGAGATCACCGGCCAGCAGATCTGGGACGAGTTCCGGAACCACTACCTGGCGGTCAACAAGCCCTATGAGCTGGTGGCGTTCGACATGAGCCACAACGCCGCCGGCGCCGATCGGACCACGGTCTCGGCCCGGATCCGGATCGACGGCGAGGAGGCCGTGCTCGACGGAGAGGGCGGCGGTGCCGTCGAGGCGTTCGTCAACGCCCTCAACCACCATCGGAACCTCGACGTGCGGGTGCTCGACTACCACGAGCACGCCATCGGGACGGGGGCCGATGCCAAGGCCGCGACCTACATGGAGCTGAAGGTCGGCGAACGCGAGCTCTGGGGGGTCGGCATGCACGGCGACATCACCACCGCCTCCCTCCGAGCCCTGGTGTCGGGCATCAACCGAGCCCACGAGTAGCCAGGATGTCGCCGCCGACGGTCGATCGCATCAGGTGGTGGCGATCGGCCGTCGCGGCGACGCCAACCCCACGGCGCGTGGCGTTCGATACCGCAACGACCCGTTGCGATCCCACCAACCCGACGCTGAATCGCGTTCGACATCGCAATGACCCGTGGCGATCCCGCCAAGCCGACGGCTCGTCGCGTTCGACTCCACGACGGTCGGTGGCGATCCGGTGCTGCCGGGCTCAGGGCTCGATGATGGTCGTGCCCGGCTGGTAGGTGGCCCAGGCGAACCAGAAGGTGTTGGTGTGGACGACCGGCTCGAGCTGCTCGCCGGTCAGCGGCCCGTCGATGGCGTGACCCTGGATGTTCCAGGTCGAGCCGGTCTCGGCGTCGACGAAACCATCGCCGTCGGCCGCGAAGGTCAGGTCCGTCCCGTCGGGGGCCACGGGCACGAACACACCGGTCTGACCGACATCGCGACCATCGGCGATCACCTCGCTGTCCAACGATGACGCCAGACCGGTCCGGAAGAACACGACCAGGTTCCGACCACCTTCGGTCACGGGGATGACCGGCGTCTCGATCAGGTCCTCGAACCGGACGGCGATCGGGCCACCGTCGTCGGTGATCCCGACGATGCGGGCCTTGGCCAGCAGGGTGCGGTCGATCTCCCCGATGAAGAACCCCCCGATCGGATCGGCCGCCTCGAAGTCGTAGCCGCCGTAGGGATTCTGGCCGTAGTAGCTCTGGTAGCGCTCGGGGGCACCCAGGTCCCGGGTCAGCACCAGGCCGTCGGGGTTGGCGGCCTTCCACTCGCCGTAGGAGATCGTCTGGGTCGGGATCAGGTCGAGCTCGGCCCCGGCGAAGTGTCCGATCAGACCCTGGCCGAGGAAGTGGGACCACAACGACTCGGTCTGACGGTCGTACATGACGAGGGCCGACTGGTACAGCTCGCCCGAGGTGCCGAAGTCGAGGATCCGGTCACCGAAGCGTCGATCGAAGGTGAGCGCCGAGTTGCACAGCGGGCAGTACGTGACGCTGACCGGGATCCCACCGATCTCGGTGTTGACGATCTCGTGGTAGATCATGATCTGCACCGGGTACGCCCGGGCGTCGCCGTCGATCTCGACCGCCAGGACGGCCTCCTCGTCGCTGATCGGGTAGTCGATCTCCTCTGCGGGCGCATAGGTCGGCTCGTCGACGGGGAAGATCTGATCCGGGAGGATGACCGGGATGATGAGGCCGGGGTCGACGACCGGCGGGGGGAACGCATCGTCGAACCGGTTGCCCCGTAGCGCCGATCCGGCCGGTTCGGCGGCGTAGTCGATGGCCGAGTAGTCGAAATCCGCATCGTCGACGACGTCGTCCGAGGCTGCATCGGTACCCTCCGTCGACTCGCTCCCCTCCCCCTCCGTCCCGACGCTGGTGTCGGACTCGGCTGCCGGGTCCGAGGTGGCCTCGGTATCGGCGGAGCTACTGCAGGCGGCGACGACCAGCACGATCGCCAGTGCCAGCGGAAGGAGGGACGTTCTGCGCATACGGAGTCAACCCCCGACCGACGACGGTTCCTTCCCCGCTGGCGAATCCCAGCGGCCCGCAGGCCAGGACCGACCGGTTCGTCGCCGGCGTCAGCCGGCCGTCTCGACCGCCTGGATCTCCCCGACCGCCACCGGGAAGTCCACCGGCGGTGTGGTGAACGTGCCGAGCTCGCCCTGGGGTACCCCATCGAGGGTCCAGGTGTACCGCCACAGCACGGCGACCGAGCCGCCATAGGCGCCGCCCGGCTCGTCGGCCGAGGAGCTCGTGAACTCGTGCAGGCACGCCTCCGGCGTCGCGACGGCGCCGGACGCCCACGTCTGACCCCGGCCACAGGTCTCGGTCTCCCCGTCGCCGGTCACCCACGTGCCCTCATCGGGCGTCGCGGTGACCGAGATCGACAACCCACCCTCCGATCGGGCGCCGGTTCGAGGCTGCCAGTAGTCCTCGGCCAACCAGAACCAGGTGTCGATGTGGACGATGGAGAACGCGCCGTCCCGCGACTCGGGGGATGTCCGTATCTGGTCGAGCGTCGGGGGGACCGGCTGGATCGATGCCGCGACCTCGAAGGCGACGGCTACGGGATCAACCGGCGGCCCGACCGCGAGGAAGAACGGGTAGCTGATCGGATTTGGCCCGCAGAACCACTGGGCGATCACGTACCCATCTGGGGGCGGATCGGCGCCGTAGTCGTCCACCCACAGCCGGGTGACATCGAGCAGATCGCAGGGGACCTCATCAGGGCTCGAACCCGGATTCACCCCGCCACGACAGCGGACGGCGACGACCGCCTCGCCCGTCACCGGATCGATACGGGTGTACGTCGAGCAGATCGGTGGGCCGTCCGCCTGGGCTGGCTGCGGAACGACGACCGTCGATGCCAGGAGCCCCACCACCAATGCGGTGATGCTCAGGACCCGGAGCAGGAGATCCCGACCACGGTTTCGGCGGTCATCATCTTCCATGTCCCACCCTCCTCGACGAACTGGCTCGTTCTCGTCACCTCGGTCCCCGGCTCATCCACGCCGTCGAGCTGGACCGGCGCACCGGACTCGAGGTCGTACACACCGTAGTCGGCGCCAAGCACCTCGCAGCTGCGCACGATGACGACACCGAACGCCATACCGAGGACCGCAACGTCGCGGACCTCGATCGTCGCTCGGAACCCCAGCCCCTGATCGAGCATGGACTGGGCGAGCGCCACGCCTCCGTCGACCAGCTCACCGGTCCGGTGCTGCCGGACCAGCTCCTCGTCGACGACGGGCGGATCCAGATACGCCGACGGTGCAGAGAGCGCGGCGATGGCGTCATCCTCGAGCCTTTCGGTGTCGAGGCCATGATCGACTGGAAGGCATCGATCGGCCACCACGTCGTAGGACGTCAGGACGATCGTCGGGCCGTCGATGGCCAGCTGGGCGGAAACCCGTTCGATGAGCAGACGGTCACCGGGCAGCGGCTCCGGGCCCTCGGCAACGAACCGACTCGCGACACATCCAGCCCAGGTCGCCGTGGCGCCGTCGACCACGACGTCGCTCGGCTGGACCTCGAACTCGGCGAGCCGCTCGAGCCAGTCGAGGTTGGCCCGCCCCAGCTCGATGGGAGCCAGCGTCGACTCGATGACCTCCGGCACCGCGAGACCGTCAAGCGGCTCCGAGTCGAGTGGATCGCTCCCGGTCACCTCCCCGACCGCGGTGAGCCAGGCGACCAGGGCGGCGGTCACATCGTCGAAGCCGACGGCGGTGTCCGCCCCGGTCGACGGGGTCGACTCGCCGACGGTGGCGGACTCGGTCGTCGCCGTCGTCACCAACGGGTCCGCGGTCGTGACCGATCGCGGGCTCGACGAGTTGGAGCTGCTGCAACCCGCCACAAGCAGGAGCGCCACGACCGCCAGCCGGACGACGAGCGGGCCACCGGGGAACGCCATCCCCGCGCCGACCTTCACGGCAAGGAAGCTAGCAGCGATCCGCAGGGGGCAGACATCGGGTGACGGGTCCGTTGCGGATCTCCGCTCGACGGCGGCTGACGAGGCCCTACTCGGCTCGGGTCGGGCGGGCCGTCCTCCCCTCGACCTCGGTGAAGAACTGGCCGGCGGCCTTGGCCACGCCGTAGGACCACGTCGGGTAGGGGTGGACGGTGAGGGCGACCCGGCCGAGGAACGTGCCGAGGGTCAGGGCCAGCGTCAACTCGGCGATCATCTCCCCGGCCCGCTCGGCCACGACCGTGGCCCCGACGAGCCGACCTCCGGCGAGCGAGCCGATGACGGGCTTGGGGCCGGCGATGAGCTTGAGGTAGCCCTCGGTGGCGTTGGCGGCGAGAGCCCGATCGTGCTCATCGAGCGGGAGCTCGGCCACCATCGCCCCCTCGACGCGCTCGTGGGCCTCCGCCTCGGTGAGCCCGACCCGGGCCACTTCGGGCGTGGTGAAGGTCACGGCCGGGATCTGCTCCGCCCGATATCGGAACCAGGGGATACGTCCCAGTCCGTTGGCCGCCGCCATCCGTCCCATGTGGTCGGCGGCGTGGCTGAGCTGGGCCCGGCCGGCGATGTCGCCCGCGGCGTAGACCCCCTTGAGGTTGGTTGCCAGGCGGTCGGTGGTCGCGACGTAGCCTCGCGCGTCGAGGGCGATCCCGGCCTCGACCAACCGTCCCCGGTCGGCGGCCGGCTCCCGGCCGACCGCGAGGAGGAGGCGCTCGGCGGCGACCACCGTCCCGTCGGAGAGCGTGGCCGTGAGGCCGGCACCGTCGGGGCGCACCTCGGCCACCCCGACCGAGGTTCGGACCGCGACGCCGGCCTCGGTCAGGGCCCGCTCGACGATCGCCGACGCATCCGGCTCCTCGGCGGCCAGGAGCCGGGGGGCGAGCTCGACGATGGTCACCTCGGTGCCGAATCGGGCCATCGCCTGACCCAGCTCGCAGCCGATCGCACCGCCTCCGATGATGAGCAGGGACGCCGGCCGAGCCGCCAGGGACCAGAAGGAATCGGTCGTCAGCGCGTCGATCCGATCGAGGCCCGGGATCGGCACCGAGCGGGGCCGGGAACCGGTGGCCAGGACGATCCGGCGGGCCGTGACCTCGACATCGTCGGTGATGATCGTCCGGCGGTCGACCAGCCGCCCCTCCCCGTCGATGACCTCGACCCCGCTTCGGCGGAGGGCGTCGGCCGACTCTGCGGCGGCGATCGTCTCGATGACCGACCCGACCCGCTTCATGGACGCCTCGAAGTCGTGGCCTGCAGCGGCCGATTCGATCAGGGTCTTGGACGGAACGCAGCCGGTGAAGGTGCAGTCGCCGCCCGGTGGACCATCGGTGACGACCGCCACCGTCGCCCCCCGGCGGCGAGCTTCCCGGGCGGCGCCGAGGGCGGCCGCCCCGCCGCCGAGCACGGCGAGATCCACGGTGGTGCGCAAGGTCATGGATCCCCGAACCCGGTGGTCTCCCGGGTGCTTCCCACTCCCGTGTAGCGCGACAGGGCCCGGGTGAACCGGCGTTCCCACCACTGGTGATCGCGGGCGTGGGCGTGGAAGTGCCCGGGGACCTGCCGCATGGTCGTGTCGAGCTGCCAGTTCCCCGGCCCGAAGCGTTCGTCGGCCGCAGCGCTCAGCGCCGCCAACAGCCGATCCCGGACCTCGACCGGGGCGTCGGGTCCGTGATCCCACCAGACGACCATGGGCACGGAGCACACCTCGCAGTCGGCCACCCACCCGTCATCGGTCACCTCATACCAATGGGTGAACCGATCGGCCCGGCACAGCTCGCAATCGGGATCGGTCGGAGGGAACGGCCGATCCTCGCGTGGATCGACCCACCGAGGATCGTCGGGCCCTATCGCCACGGCGGATCGTCGGAAGGCGGGCCTGGCTCATCGCCGCCGGCCCGGGTCACCCCGGCGGGCCCGGCGGTGTCGACGGCGCCACCCCCGGCGGCCGATCGGGCCGCGGCGATGAACCGTCGAACCTTGACCGGGTCCTTGTGGCCGGGCGACGACTCGACCCCGCTGGACACATCAACCCCCCACGGTCGGACGGTGGCGATCGCCTCGCCGACGTTCTCGGCCGTGAGGCCACCGGCCAGGATGAAGCGTCGACCGAGCTCCAACCGATCGAGGACGGCCCAGTCGAAGACCTGGCCGCTCCCCGGCGTCGCCGAGTCGATGAGCAATCGCACCGGCCCGTAGGGCTCCAGGTCGTCGAGGGCCGGATCTGCCGCAGCGAAGGCCCGAATCACCAGTGGGAGCCGGTCGGCGAGCCACCGGGTGTCCTCCGGGGTCTCGGCCCCGTGGAGCTGGACCGCCCCGAGGCCGATCTCGCCGGCGATCTGCGCCACCCGATCTCGACGCTCGTCGCGAAAGACACCGACCGCGGTGACATCGGGGGGCAGGCGACGGGCGATGTCGCGGGCCTCGGCCATGGCGATCCGGCGGGACGACGCCGCGAACACCATCCCGACCGCGTCGGCCCCCATCCCGGCCGCCAGGAGGGCATCCTCGGCGGTCGTCACGCCGCAGATCTTGACGAACATCACGCCAGCGACCGGAGATCGGCAACCGACCGGGCCGGATCGCCGCTGCGCATCAGCGATTCGCCGACGAGCACCGCGTCGTACCCGGCGTCCCGGAGCGGGGACGCGTCGTCGAGGCCACCGATGCCCGACTCGGCGACCCGCACGACGTCGGGCGGTAGGGCGGCGGCGACCCGCACGGCCCGGGCCTGGTCGACCTGGAACGTCGTGAGGTCCCGCTGGTTGATCCCGACCAGCCGGGCCCCGATCGCCAACGCCCGCTCGACCTCGTCCTCGTCGTGGGCTTCGACGAGGACGTCCATGCCGAGATCGAGGGCCAGGTCGTGGAAGTCGGCCAGCTCGACGTCGTCGAGGGCAGCGACGATCAG
Organism: Acidimicrobiales bacterium; assembly: GCA_965262175.1. Lineage (GTDB taxonomy): Bacteria > Actinomycetota > Acidimicrobiia > Acidimicrobiales > SZUA-35 > CADEDH01. The sequence continues at coordinate 49,512 of CBDHES010000009.1, forward strand.
CAGGATGGCGTCGGCACCCATGAGCCGGGCGTCGCACACGTCGCGGGCGGCCACGGTGAAGTCCTTGCGGAGCACCGGCAGGGGGACGGCGCCCCGGGCCGTGCCCAGGTCGGCCGCCGATCCTCCGAAGAACTCGTGGTCGGTCAAGACCGACAGGCACGTCGCCCCGCCCCGATGGTAGGCCTGGGCCCAATCGTCGACGTCGACGTCGAGGTGGATCGCTCCTTTCGACGGTGATCGACGCTTGATCTCACTGATCACCGCCAACCCGTCGCACTCGGCGATCGCCCGGCGGAAGCCGCGTGCTTCCCCGGTGGCACGGGCCGCGTCGATCAGGTCGTCGAGCGGTCGCTCGTCGCCTTCCGCGTCGGCTCGGTGAGCGGCCAGGATCTTGTCGAGATAGGTGCCTGCCATCATGAGTTCCTCATGAGTTCCTAACGCCGTGACCTTAGCCTGCCAGGGATGGCTTCCGATTCGCCGGGTCCCTCCTCCCCCACCGTCGTCGTCGTCGAGGACGAGCCGGACATCGGCGACCTGCTGGCCCTCTACCTCCAACGAGAGGGGTGGCGGGTCCATCTGGCCGGCGATGGCGAGGAGGGCCTCGAGGTCATCCGGGCCCGTCGTCCCGATTTCGTGATCCTCGATGTGGGGCTTCCGGGACCGCTCGACGGGTTCGACGTGTGCCGCAATCTCCGTCAGGTGAGCGACGTCCCGGTGTTGTTCCTCACCGCCCGGGACGACGAGGTCGACCGAATCCTCGGCCTGGAGATCGGGGCCGACGACTACGTGACCAAGCCGTTCTCGCCGAGGGAGATCGTGGCCCGCATCAAGGCGGTCCTCCGGCGGGGCCGGACGATCGAGGGTCCCGACCCGGTCGTGGTCTTCGGTGACCTGACGGTCGACCTCCCTCGCCGGGAGGTCGAGCGCGACGGGGACGTGGTGGCGCTCGCCATGCAGGAGTTCGCGCTCCTGGCGGTCCTCATCGAGCACCAGGGCGTGGTCCTCAGCCGGCAACAGCTCCTCGACCTGGCCTGGGGTGAGGACTGGATCGGCGACCCCCGGACCGTGGACGTCCATGTCCGCCAGCTGCGCCGCAAGCTCGGCGACGACCTCCCGCTCGTCACCGTCCGCGGCTTCGGCTACCGCCTCGGCTGAGTCGGATGCAGCGAAGGCTCGCCCTGGCCCTGGTGGGGGTGGCGATCGCTTCGGTCCTCCTGGCCGGGGTCGGGGTGCTGGCCCTGGCTCAGGTCGGCGCCCGGGATGACGCCCGGCAGGAGGCCGTCGACCGCCTGGCGCTGATCACCGACGACCTCGCCGTCGGCGGGTCGTTCGGCCCGGCCGGTCGAAGGGGTGACGATGCCCGGTTCACCGGTCTGGTCCGAGGCCTCGGTCTGGCCGGCGGGGGCCCGGCGTTCATCGATGCCTCCGGCCATCTCGTGACCCTTCCGACGTCTTCGACCCGCAGGCACGGAGCCGGCGATCCGGGGCCGGCCGCCGGTCGCCCGCTCGGTCGGCTCGACGCCGGGCAACGAGACCGGGTGGCGGCGGGCGAGGTTGTCACCATCGACGACCGTGGGTCGGTCACCGCCGTCGGTCGACCGCCGGCCGCCGCCCAGCTCTTCGTCGATGACCTGGCCGGCGTCGACGATGACGATGACGATGACGATGACGATGACGATAACGAGGTGCAGCTGGTGGTCTACGCCACCCGCCCCGGTGGTGACCATCGGGTCCGAGACCCGGCTGTGGTTCGCCCTCTCGGCCGGGGTCGTCCTGCTCGGTTCGGTCCTGTTGAGCCTGGCCGCTGGCCCGCCACTTCACCACCCCGGTGGCCCAGATCGAGAAGGCAACGGCGGCGATCTCGGACGGTGACTTCACGGTGCGGGTCGACGGTACGAGAACCGACGAGCTGGGTGATCTCGGACGATCGGTCAACCGCATGGCGGCCGACCTCGAGCGATCCCGGGCCCTCGATCAGCAGTTCCTGATGTCGGTGTCCCACGACCTGCGAACCCCGCTCACCGCCATCGCCGGCTACGCCGAGGCGCTCCGGGACGGCGCGGTCACCGACGCGGCCCACACCGGCGAGATCATCGGCAGCCACGCCGGACGCCTCGAACGATTGGTCGGCCGATCTCCTCGACCTCGCTCGGCTCGACGCCAACCGGTTCGCTCTCCACATCCGGCCGGTCGACGCCACGGTGGTGGTGGGGCGGACGGTGGCCGGCCTCCAGCCCCGAGCCGACCAGGACGGCACGGCCCTCATCTTCGAGCCGACGGCGAGCCCGGTGACGGTCACGGCCGACCCCGACCGGCTGGCGCAGGCGGTCGGCAACCTCATCGACAACGCCCTCAAGTTCGCCGACCGGACGGTGACCGTCACGGTGACGTCCGCGGCGGACCGGGCCGCGATCGCCGTTGCCGACGACGGGCCGGGCATCGGGGGCCGACGACCTCCCCCACATCTTCGAGCGCCTCTACGTCGGTGCCGCCCGACCAGCCCGGGCCGAGAATCCGAGCGGCATGGGCCTGGCCATCGTCCGGGGAGCTGACCGCGGCGATGGGGGGCGAGGTCGCCGCCACGTCGTCACCCGGCGACGGCGCGACGCTCACGATCTCGCTTCCGCTGATCGAGCGATGAGGCCGAGCGGCGGCGGGCGATGCCGGGGGAGGCGGGCTTCGGTCAGCGAAGCGGGAGCAGCTCCACCGGGTGACGACGCTCGCCGACGACGGCCTCGGCCCGGCCGGGAACGTCGACGCCCCGCTTGAGGTAGGCCAGGGCCACCGTCCGTCCATCGGCGGTCACCGCCGAGGAGGTGACGGTCCCGATCTGTACCCCGTCCCGCTCGACCTCGACGGCACCGGCACCATCCGCCGGCCACGGACAGGCCGACGTCGACGAACCGGACCCGGTGGAGGCTGGTGGGCGGTGTTGCTACCCCGGGAGTCGATCCGGGCCACCAGCTCCTGCCCGACGTAGCAGCCCTTGGTGAAGTCGACCGCGTCCTCGACCACGCCGGCTGCGGCCGGGATCGTATCGGGCGTGAGCTCGGTGCCCATGGCCGCCACCCCGACCGAGATCCGCTGGACCTCGAGCGCCGCCGGGTCTCCTTCGGGCACGCCGCCAGGGACCCCGACCTCGGGACCCAACAGGTCGACGCCGACCACCCCGGGCCAGTGGGGATCGAGGGCGGCGCCGCCGGTGCCCACTGCCGGCCCCGGGTCGAACCCGTCGGCTCCCGGTCCTCGGAGGGCGATCATCGGCCAGGTCTCCAGGCGGAGGTCGGCGTCGACCCGGAGCTTGAACCGCTCCAGCCGAGCAAGCGCAGCCGCTCCGTGGCCAC
>CBDHES010000010.1:0-266600 GCA_965262175.1 Acidimicrobiales bacterium
ATCGGATCAAGAGTCTAGATCGTCCAGCCGGCAGTCACCGACCAGACCAGCCCCGGCCAGCAACGAACACAAGTCGACGGTCGCAGCCACACCTCGCTCCCCTTCGACGGCTCCCCTTCGACGGCCGGCACGGTCCGGTGACCGGAGCTGGCCCGCCTTCAAGGCGGCGGCGGGCGTGTTGGGGGCGCTCTGCGGCGCTGGATCACCGGCGCGGCGATACTGGGAGGCGGCCGAGTCGCTACGAACGATCCGGCTCGACCTGACGTCGGTGAACCGGCTGGCCGACTGGCGGGCTACCCAAGATGACTGGCTGTAGTGGCCGGTGAGGTTGTGGACGCGGGGTTGAGGGTGTTCCGCCGATGGCGGTGTGGTGTCGGTGACAGTGGTAGCGGTGAACCCAGTGATCGAGGCGGCGTCGGCGTTCGTTCTCTGACCGGAAGACGTTGGTGGCTCTTCGGATCTGAGCGGGGCGGTCGGGTGAGCGGGGGCTGAGCGAGGGGGGTCCACCGGGCGCGGCACAGGGGCTCGAAGTATCAGCGGTTCCTACGCCCGACACCCCAACTGGAACCTCCTCGCCACCGTCACTCCCCGCTGAAATCCGAAGAGCCGCCAATGTTCGGAACGCGCTGCAACGGCGTCGTGACACCCTCAATGGTCAAGAGGCGAGAGTGGACCGGTGAGTGCGTAGCAGATCGCCCGGATATGGACGGATGGCTTCTCCCGATCGGATCGCCTAGGCACGTGGACGATGGTCCTCCTCCTGGAGCGCTCTGCTGTGAGGTGGCCAGGGTCGAGCGTCGTAGCTTGACGGGGGTCGCCAACGAGCAGCTCGCTCGGCCGGATCTGTCGACCCCTTCAACGTTTGGTTTGTGGTGTGCATTACAAACGGGCTGGTGGCGGGGCCGAGACCGACCGATGAGACGTACCAGCACATGCAGCTGGCCTACGACTATTTCAACGAGCACCTCTTTGGCGGTGCTCTGCCGTCGTGCCTGATCACCCTTCGGACACATGGCAAGGCCCGGGCCTACTTCTCGCCCAACCGCTTCGAGCACTTGCAGCGCGGCGACGCCACGCACGAGATCGCCCTTGACGCCCGCCACTTCGCCAACCGAACGGCCCTTGAGGTTCTCTCGACACTCGTACATGAGATGGTGCACCTCCGCCAGGCTGAGGAGGGCAAGCCGTCCCGGAGCGGCTACCACAACCGGCAATGGGTGCAGATGATGGCTGAGGTCGGGCTGATCGCCTCCGACACCGGCCGGCCCGGTGGGAAGCAGACCGGCCAGGCGATGACCCACTACATCGAGCCCGGCGGTCGCTTCGAGCGGGAGCCCGTCTCGTAGTTTTCTCGTAGTTTCGGGCTGTTCCCGTACTCGACTCGGCGTCTCGGCCCGAGCGTTTCCCCTGGTCAGAGCCGGAGCCCGAAAGGGGATTTGAACCCCTGACCTACGCATTACGAATGCGTTGCTCTACCAACTGAGCTATTCGGGCAGGGGCACCAGCATACAACCGCGGGCCGGATCCGGACGCTTGATTCCGACGCCGGCCGGGCCGGCCGGGGGCGGCTAGCGTTGTCGGCATGGAGGCCAACGACGGACCGGCGGTGCGGGTGACGGGGCTCGACCACATCGTGCTCGTCACGGCCGACGCCGAGCGGGCGCTCGGTTTCTACTGCGGGGTGCTGGGCATGACCGGCGACCGGGTGGAGGAGTGGCGGCGGGGCGAGGTGCCGTTCCCCTCGGTGCGCCTCGACCCGACGACGATCATCGACCTGTTCCCCGAATCGATGGTCGGCCGCTCGGCTCCCGCCCCGGGCGACGACCGGGGGAGCCTCGATCACCTGTGCGTGACGATCGAGCCGACCGACCTCGACGCGCTCGCCGCCTCCGGCCGGGTCACCGTGGTCCGCGGCCCCCAAGACGGCCTGTTCGGCGCCCAGGGTTACGCCACCAGCCTCTACGTCGCCGATCCCGACGGGAACACCGTCGAGCTGCGGAGCTACGACCCCGCCTGACGGGCGACCCCGACCCCCCGCCGGGCATCGCCCGGCCCACGTTGGGGGCCCACATAGCGGCACAGGTAAAGGTCTCGGCGGGCTCGGGACTGTGTTACCGATGTGGACGTGAGGCAGGCACCAGACCCCGACGGCTTCGATGAGCTGTTCCGGTGGGAGCACGACGCCATCGCCCGCGCCGCCTACCTCATCACCGGCCAACGGGCCACCGCGGCCGAGGTCACCCAGGATGCCTTCGCCGAGGCGTTCGTTCACTGGCGGCGGGTCCGGCACCTCGATCGACCGGGGGCCTGGGTTCGGCGGGTGGCGATCCGGCGGGCGATCAAGGTCCGGGAGCGCGACCGTCGCCGCGATGAGCTGATGATCGGGGCGGCCTCCGTGGCCGGCACCCCGGCCGCCGGCCATCCCGGCGATGGCGAGCCACCGACGACCGACGTCGGCCTCGACCTGGCCCGGGCCCTCGACAGCCTCACGCCCCGCCAGCGGGCCCTGGTCGTCCTCCACTACCTGGAGGACCTCACCGTGATCGACGCCGCCGCCGCCGTCGGCTGTCGGCCGGCGACCGCCAGCGTCCACCTCCACCGCGCCCGGCAACGCCTGGCCGACCTCCTCGACGACAAGGTGCACACCGATGCCCGATGACGACCAGATCCGAGCCGGCCTCGTCGCCCTGGCCGCCCAGGCGCCGACCGGCGGCGACCCCGAAGCGGCCAAGTCCCAGGGCCGACGCCGGCTCCGGACCCGACGCCTCGGCCAGGCCGGGGTCGCAACCACGGCCCTCCTGATCGGCGGCATCGGGCTCGTCCAGCTCACCGCTGCGGCGCCCGGCCCGTCGACGATCGAGGCCGCCGGCACCGCAGCGCCGGCCGCCGCCGACGCTGGGGTGGCCACCTCCGGCACGGCCGAGGCCGGCGCCAGCAATGCCGGTGTGCCCGACGATCCGGTCAACCCCGGCGCCGCCGTCGACACCCCCATACCCTTCCCACCGGACGACGGCTCGAACCCCGACGGCGACAGCGCGCCGGCGGTGGCCGCCACGCCGCAGACCACGATCCCCGAAGCCGACAGCGGCGGCGACGATCCGTCGACCTCGGATGATCCCGCCCCATCGGACCCCGACCCCACCGACACCACCGTCACGACCGACCCGGAGTCGACCAACCCCACCCCGACCCAGCCCGACACCACCGAGTGGACGCCACCGCCCGACGACCCCGGTCAGCCATCTCCGGCCGCCATCGACGCCAACACCGCCTTCCGCGTCGTACCGGCCGGCCTCGCCGACTGCGGCACCCGGGTCCTCTCCAGCGGGTGGCCGACCACCACCGCCACCCCGCCCGGTATCACCGACTGCATCGTCGACGCCGCCGCCACCGGCCAGGCCGCCCAGTTCTCCTACTCCACGCGGGACCACGCCAACGGCGCCTGGGGTCGGATCTACCGGGTCGAACCCGGCGGAACCCTCGTCGTCATCGCCTACACGGTCGACCCCTCGGGTCGGGTGGCCTCCGATCGCACCCCCTGCAGCGGGTTCGCCACCGTCGACGAGTACTCCTACGAGGTGATCTGCCAACCGTGACCCGTGGCGAGGGTGTCGCTTGGGTCCGTCTCGGGCCGCCGTTCTAGCATCGGTCCATGACCGCTGAGCTCACCCGCACCGACGTCGCGACCGACGTCCGCACCTGGCTGGCCGAGAACTGGGACCCCTCCCTCGATCGGACGACGTGGCTCGGTCGGGTCGCCGACTCCGGCTGGGCCGCCCCCAGTTGGCCGACCGAGTGGTACGGCCGGGGCCTCGACCCGGAGCTGACCAACGTCGTCCTCGCCGAGTTCCGGGCGGTCAAGGCCGAGGGCACCGCCCAGGACAAGAACAACCTGTGGGCCAACACCGTCCTCGCCTTCGGCAGCGATGAACTGAAGCGTCAGTTCCTCCGACCGCTCCTGGTCGGCACCGTCCCCATGTGTCTCCTCTACTCCGAGCCGGGCGCCGGCTCCGACCTGGCGGCGGTCCAGACCCGGGCCACCCGCGACGGCGACGAGTGGATCGTCACCGGCCAGAAGGTGTGGACCTCCAGCGGCCGGGAGGCCGACTACGGGATGCTGATCGCCCGCACCGACTGGGACGCCCCCAAGCACCGGGGCATCTCGTTCTTCTGGTTCCCCATGGACCAGCCGGGCGTCGAGGTCCGACCGCTCCGCCAGGCCACCGGCGACTCCCGCTTCAACGAGGTCTTCCTGACCGACGCCCGCGTCCCCCACGCCTACATGCTCGGCGAGCAGAACAACGGGTGGATGGTCCTCCAGAGCGCCCTCGCCTACGAGCGGGCGGTGATGGGGGAGAACCAGCGACGGCGGCGGGGGCAGACCGACACGGCGGCGGTCCGGTCGGCCGACGACGCCGCCCCCGCCCCCATCCCCGACCTCTCGTTGCTCGACCTGGCCCGCGACGTCGGCAAGGCCGACGACCCGGTCATCCGCCAGCGCCTCGCCGCCCTCCACTCCCTGGTCCAGGTCAACGAGTGGAACAACCGCCGAGCCAAGGCCGAACTGGCCCAGGGCACCACCTCCTCGGTCGTCTCGCTCGGCAAGCTGGCCATGAGCCGCATCCTCCACACCGCCGGCAGTCTCCAGACCGAGCTCCTCGGCGCCGAAGGCATGGTCGGCGGAGCCTCGTCGCCCCGCTCGGCCGACGCCACCTACTCGCTGCTCAACGCCTTCTTCACCTCGATCGGGGGCGGCACCGACCAGGTCCAGCGCAACATCATCGGGGAACGGATCCTCGGCCTCCCCAAGGAACCCGAGGTCGACAAGAACGTTCCGTTCCGGGACGTGCTCAAGGCCCCCCAGACGTCGCCCCGCTAGCCCGTCGCGGCCGTATCGGCGGAAACCCGAGCCGATACCTCCTCTTTATGTCGGGGCCAGTATTTTTTACAGATGGCAGACCGGACTACTTTCGAACAAGACGTCCAGCCCTTCCGTCGATCTCTCTTGTCCCGAGCCTCCCGCCTGACCGCCGACCAGGCCGAGGCCGAAGACCTCGTCCAGGAGACCTACCTGCGGGCCTACCGCAGCTACGGCACCTTCCGGCCCGGCACCAACCTCCGGGCCTGGCTGTTCCGCATCCTGACCAACGCCCACATCAACCGTTACCGGGCCCGGACCCGTCGCCCCGACGAGACCGGCATCGACGACATGGAGGACCCCCTGCTCCACCGTCGCACCAGCGACGACCCGAGCTGGGGTCGCAGCGCCGAGGAGGAACTCCTCGACCATGTCACCACCGATGAGGTCCGGGATGCGGTCGAGTCGCTGTCGCCGGCCTACCGGTGGACGGTCCTCCTGGCCGACGTCGAGGGCTACAGCTACAAAGAGATCGCCGAACGGCTCGACATCCCCATCGGCACCGTGATGAGCCGGCTCCACCGGGGCCGCCAGATGCTGCGCCGATCGCTGGAGAACTACGCCCGGGCCGCCGGGCTCCTCGTGCAGCCGTCGATCGTTCCAGTCTGACGGCATGGGTGCCGACAGCAGTAGAGTGACGGTCCTATGTTGAGCGTTGTCTGGCATTACTGGCTGGGGTTCTTCCTGTCGATCGGCGCCTTCTTCACCGTGCTCGCCGTCGTCGTGGGCTACATCGTGAACGTCGAAGCGCCCCGCTACCCGAAGAAGCGATAGCGGCCTCGTGGGAGCCGACGTCGACTGGGGTTTCGCCCGATCGGTGGCCAGTCGCGTCTCGGGGGACGACGCGTTCTCCGGTAGCTACCACGCCGAGTCGTTGGAGAGCGACCTGCTCGAGCTGACGACCCAGGCCGAAGGCCTCGTCGAGGCCGAGACCGGCCTGGTGTCGGCCGCCGGCCCGGCCCGGGCCCGGGTCACCGACCGGATGGGCTGGGTCGACGCCAACCTGGCGTCGTTCGAGCGGTTGATGCGGCCCCTCATCGGGCGCCTCAACGAAGCGAGCAATGGCAACGGCAACGGCGACGGTTCCGGCGACGCCCCGCACCCCGGGTCGACCGACGGTGCCGGGCGGGAAGGGTTCGGGGCGATCGCCTCGACGATCCTCGCCCCGATGTCCGGGGCGGTGCGCACCGTGTCCGACACGGTCGGCCCCAAGGTGGCCGGTGCCGAGCTCGGCGCCCTGCTCGGCTGGATGTCGAGCCGGGTCCTCGGCCAGTACGACCTCCTCATCGCCGAGGACGACCAACCCGACGACCAGGACTGGGTCTACTACGTCGGCCCCAACGTGCTCTCGCTCGAGAAGCGCTACGGGTTCGCCCCCCGGGAGTTCCGGCTGTGGATCGCCGTCCACGAGTGCACCCACCGGGCCCAGTTCACCGGTGTCCCGTGGCTCCGCCCCTACTTCCTGTCGCTGGTCAACGAACTGCTCGACTCCGTCGACCCCGACCCCGGGCGGTTCATCGACACGATCCAGGACGCGGTCCGCAACGCCCGCTCGGGCGACGGTCCGTCGCTGTCCGACGGAGGCCTCTCGGTCCTGCTCGCCACCCCCGAGCAACGGGAGACGATGGACAAGGTCACCGGGCTGATGAGCCTCCTCGAAGGCCACGGCGACATCACGATGGACCGGGCCACCGGCGACCTCGTCCCCAGCCAGGCCCGGTTCGCCCGGGTCATGAGCCAGCGGCGCAAGAACGCCAGCGGCCTCTCCCGCGTGATCCAGCGGCTGACCGGCCTCGAAGCGAAGCTCGCCCAGTACGAGGAGGGCGAGGACTTCGTCCGGGCCGTCGAGACGGCCGGCGGCCGGGACCTGTTCGACGTCGTGTGGACCGAACCCGAGTCGCTGCCCACGATCGCCGAGATCCGCGACCCCCAACTGTGGATCGACCGGGTCCGGACCGGTGCCTGACGGGGCCCGACGCCCCGACCCCCCCACCCCCGACCCCGACGTCGCCCCCGCGTCCGTCGCCGACGCCCTCGTCGCCGACGCTCTCGTCGCCGACCCGCTCATCGCCGGGCTGGGAGCCCGCTGTGTCTTTCCCCCGCCGGGCACCGCCGTCGAGTGCGCCGTCTCGGGCGGCGCCGACTCCCTGACGCTGCTGGTGTTGGCCTGCGCCGCCGGGCTGCAGGTGACGGCGGTCCACGTCGACCATGGGCTCCGGCCCGATTCGGCGGCCGAGGCCGGGCGAGTGGCGGCCGCCGCCCGCCGATTCGGGGCCCGATTCCGGGCCGAGACCGTCACCGTCGAGCCCGGACCCGACCTCGAGCAGCGGGCTCGCCTGGCCCGCCGGGCGGTCCTGGCCCCCGACGCCCTGACCGGCCACACCGCAGATGACCAGGCCGAGACCGTCCTGATCAACCTGCTCCGCGGTGCCGGCCCGGCCGGTCTCGCCGCGATGCGGCCGGGTCCCCCTCATCCGATGCTCGCCCTTCGCCGGGCCGACACCGTCGGCCTCTGTGCCCACCTCGGCCTCGACCCGCTCCACGATCCCTCCAACGACGACCCCCGATTCGTCCGCAACCGGGTCCGCCACGAGCTGCTCCCCCTGATGGCCGCGATCGCCGACCGCGACCCGGTCCCGCTCCTGTGCCGGACCGCCGACCACGCCCGGGTCGTCGTCGACGACCTCGACGACCTCGCGGCGCCGGTCGATCCGACCGACACCCGACTCCTCCAGGCCCAGCCGCCCAGCGTGGCCCGGGCCGCCCTGCGAGCCTGGCTCCGAGACGAGCGAGGGCACCATCCCTCCACCGCCGAGCTGGAGCGGGTGATGGCCGTGGTCCGCCACGAACGCCGATCGTGCGAGCTGGCCGCCGGCCGGCGGGTCTCCCGCCGCGACGGGATCCTCCACCTCGATCACGGCCCGACCGGCCACGGTCCCGGATCCGGCGCGGCGGACGACGAGGGGCCAGCGACGGGTGGCCCGCCCGCCCGCTGACCGGCTTTGACCGCCCCACCCCGTGGCGTCGTTGGCGAAGGCTCCTACCATGGCCAAAACGATGGCTCCACGCATTCTGGGCACCTTGCCGCTCACCGCCGAGACCCCTGACGGTCCTCGGATCATCGACAACGATCGGGCACGAGCCATCGCCACGACGATGCTCGACGCCGGGGCCGACCTCGTCGGCGTCGCACTCGCCGACGATGACGCCCCGCCACCGGTCGGCGCACCGGACCGGGTGGCCGCGCTCGTGGCCGCGCTCCGGGCGGACGGCGTCGCGGTGGCGATCGACACCGCAGCCAGCGAGGTGGCGGCCGCCGCCCTCGATGCCGGAGCCGAGCTGCTCATCGACCGAGGCGCCCTCCACGCCGACCTGGCGGCGAACGCCGGCGTCGGTTGGGTCGCCGTCCACCAACCCCGATCCGGCGGACCCGACCCGTCGGTCGCCGCCGACCGGCCAGCGATCGACCCGGCCGACGTGGTCGATGAGCTGGTGCGGATGGCCGAGGCAGGCCGGGACGCCGGGGTGTCCACCATCTGGGTCGACCCCGGGCTCGAACGCCTGGCGTCGGCCGACGACTACCGGGCGATGACGGCCGGCCTCGACCGGTTGGCGGCGACCGGCTGGCCGGTCTCGGTCGGCACCGGGCCCGGCCCCGGGCTGGGCCGATGGCTCGCCCGATCCGACGCTTCGACCGCTGCCCCCGCCCTGCCGCCGTCCAGCTCCGGCCCTGGTCTCGTCGGGTCGGTTCCGGCCCCGACCACCGGCTCGGAATCGCCCGTCGCCCTCGACGACCAGGCGACCGGGGCCGTGGCGATGGCGGCCCACGCCATGGCTTGCGGGGCCGCCCTCGTCCGGGTCCATGATGTGGACGGGGCTCGGCAAGCAGCGACCGTTCTCACCGGCACCACGTAGATCCAGGAGCAACTATGGCCAAGGGAAAGTGGGCGCAGGGCATCCGACCGAGACAGTTCCATTGGATCATCGCCGACAAGCTGGCGATCTGTGAGCGTCCCGGCGGATACGGCGCCAACCACCGGCGGGTCCGCCGTCAGGAAGAGGTGATCTGGATCCGGGAGAACGGGTTCACCTTCGTCATCTCCCTCATCCCGTCGGACCACAACCTCCACAGTTACGACGAGCTCGGCATGCCGTGGAAGCACTGGCCCTTCGCCCCCGCCACGCCGCTCGACATCTCCCTCCCCCAGATCTACACCGCGCTCAGCAACCTGCTGGCGGCCGGCTCGGCCGTCCTGCTCCACATGGAAGAGGTCGGCGATCGGATGGCCGGGTTCGTCGCCGGCTACCTCCGGTGGACCGGCATGGTCCCCATCACGTTCGAGGCGATCACCGTCGTCGAGCAGATCTTCGGCCGGCAGATGGGCCCCGACGGGCGGACGATCGTCACCGCAGCCGAGCTGGCCGCCGGACGGCCCGGACCGCCGCCCGGCGAGGTCGCGGTCCCCGACCCCGGGCCCGAACCCGACCCCGCCGCCGGGTCGAGCGAGACCGCCGAGTCGACCTCCGGTGGCTGACCCGACCGACGACCGGATCGAGGTCCGCGGCCTCGAACTGCTGGTCTACTGCGGTGTCCTCCCCGAGGAGCAGGCCCGCAAGCAACCGTTCCGGTTCGACCTCGACCTCTACCTCGACCTCGGTCCTGCCGGATCGACCGACGACCTGGCGTTGACCGTCAACTACGGGGCGGTGGCCGACCTGCTGGCCGACCGGCTGGCCGACGAGCGGTTCCTCCTCCTCGAACGGATGGCGGCCCGGACCGCCGAGCTGGTCATGACCGAACACCTCGTCGAAGCGGTCACGGTGATGGTCCAGAAGATCCGGCCCCCGGTGCCGGTCCACGTCGACACGACCGGCGTCCGCATCCACCGGACCCGGGCCCAACTCCCCGACCTCGCCGCCCGGCCCGACCCCGCCACCGGGCCCGACCGCGCCGCCGAGGGCGGAGCGTGACGACCGTGCGGGCCTTCCTCGGCCTCGGCTCCAACATCGGCGATCGGCGGGCCGCCCTCCGGGCCGCGGTCGCCGCCATGCCCGACGTCGTGGCCGTGTCTCCCCTCTACGAGACCGATCCCGTCGGGGGCCCCGAGCAGGACGCCTACTTCAACGTCGTCGTCGAGCTCGAGACCCGGTCCACTCCCTACGAGCTGCTCGAACGGTGCCGTGAGCTGGAGGCGGCGGCCAACCGGGTTCGCACCGTCCGATGGGGGCCTCGGACCCTCGATGTCGACGTGCTGATGGCCGGCGACGCCGTCGTCGACACCGAGGAGCTCACCGTCCCCCACCCCCGGATGCACCAGCGGAACTTCGTGATGGCCCCCCTGCTCGATCTCGACCCGACGATCGAGGTGGTCGGCTACGACCCGGTCGACGCCATCGGCGACGTCCACAACATCGGCCCGCTCTAGCCGGCCCGTTCCGGCCGGTGGAGCTGGCGGTCAGCGAGCGTCGAGTCGAGGGTCGACGGCCAGCAGGATGGCGTCGGCGAACAGGTTGACCACCGCCAGGACGATGGCCACCACGAACAACGACCCGGCGACGGCGACCACGTCTCGCCGGCCGATGGCCACCAGCACGTAGTCGGCGAAGCCCGGTAGCAGGAACAGCCGCTCGACGATCACCAGGTTTCCCAGGACCAGCCCCGACTGGGCGCCGACCGCGGCCACCAGGGTCGGGCTCGCCGGACGGAAGGCGTGGGCCCGGATGATCCGGCCGGTCGGGATCCCCTTGGCCCGGGCCAGCTCCACATGGGGTGACCGGAGCTGCTGGAGCATCTCGGACCGGAGCAGGACGAGGTAGGTCGCCGCGGTCGACGCTGCCAGGGCGATCGACGGCAGGGTCATCGACCGGACGTGGACCACCAGGCCGTCGCCGATCGGTCGATACCGGCCGGACGGCAGGATCTGGATCCCCCACGAACGACCGAACAGTTCGAGATCGCCCACGCCGAACAGGAACATCAACAGCAGCGACGACACGAAGATCGGGATGGCCAGGCCCAACATCCCGATCGCCCGGAACCCGACGTCGATCGCCCGCCCCCGGTACCGGGCGCCCAGCATCGCACCGGGGACCGCGATCAGCAGCGCCAGGAGCTGGCTGTAGGCGAGCAGCTGGAGCGAGATCGGGATCGTCCGGCTCACCCCCTCGGCCACGGTCTCGCTGTACTGGGTGTCGCCGAGCTCCCCGGCCGCCAGGTCACCCAGCCACTGGCCGTACCGTTCCATCGCCGCCACGAACCCGGTCTCGTCGGTCCGGACCGAGTTCTGGAAGTTGTGGATGAGCAGCCAGATGATGGCCATCGCCAGGAAGACCGACAGGAACGATCGGACCAGCCGCCGGAGCAGGTAGCGCCGGGAGCCGCCGGGCAGCACGCCGAGCGCCACGATCGCCGCCGCCCCCAACCCGACGGCCAGGGGGACCCCACCGGTCGCCATCGCCCCCACCGTGACGACGAGGCCGACCGCGGTCGCCGCCGTCGTCCGCCACCACGCATCACCGGCGAGGCGTCGCAGGGTCGCTCGCGTCGACCGCCGAGCCGAAGCCGGAGCCGGATCCGGGCCGTCGGTCGCCGGGTTGCTGGTCGCTGGGTCGCCGGCCGCTGGGTCGCTGGGTCGCCGGTCGCCGGGTCGCCGGTCGCCGGCCCGGTCGGGGCGCTCACCATGCGGTCACGGTGCAAACGGTCGAGGGCAGGGGCTCGACGGTGGTGGTGAAGCGACCCATCGCATCGAGTATGCCCCTCGGGGCCCGACCGGATCGATCCCGACCGGGAGCTAGCCTGCGGCCATGACGGCATCCATCCGGCCCGACCTCCTCCCTCCGGTGAGCGACGTGCGGTTCCTGGTCGAGCGGGCCCTCGCTGAGGACCTCACCCCCCTCGGCGATCTGACCTCGTCCCTCCTCGATCCCGCCGCCACCGCCACGGCCCATGTCGGGGCCCGGGTCGAGGGCGTGGTGGCCGGCTGTCTGTGCGTCGAGGAGACCTTCGCCGCGGTCGATCCCCGCCTCCGGATCGAGTGGGCCAAGACCGACGGCGACCGGGTCGGTGCCGGGGAGTCCATCGCCGTGGCGACTGGCCCCTTCGCCTCGATGCTCACCGCCGAGCGGACCGCCCTCAACTTCCTCAGCCACCTCTCGGGGGTGGCGACCAACGCCGCCCGTTGGGTCGACGTGGCCCGAGGTCGGGTGACCGTGTGGGACACCCGCAAGACCACCCCCGGGTACCGGTCGTTGCAGAAGGCGGCGGTGCGGGCCGGTGGGGCGGCCAACCACCGGGGGAACCTCTCCGACTGGATCATGCTCAAGGACAACCACCTGATCGGGACGACGATCGGCGACGCCGTCGCCACCGCCCGGCGTCGGTGGCCGGGACGAACCGTCCACGTCGAGGCCGACCGCCCCGACCAGGTCCGGGCGGCCATCGAGGCCGACGCCGACATCATCCTGCTCGACAACTTCACCCCCGCCGAGCTCACCGACCTGGTGGCCGAAGTCGGTCGGTGGGTGGCCGAATCGGGCCGACGTCGACCGTTGCTCGAAGCCTCGGGAGGGATCACCCTCGACACCCTCGACGCCTACGCCGCCACCGGGGTCGACCTGGTGTCGTCGGGGTCGCTCACGAACTCGGCTCCGGTCCTCGACATCGGGCTCGATGTCGTTCCCGACGCTCATCGTCACTGATTGCTGCTAGATTACTTCTCAGTGCGCAGCGCGAGCCTTGGGCTCGGGTCGCCACCCCTCGGAGCTCCGCTCCCGTTTCGAACCTCTCGAAGGACACCTTCGAACCACTCGAAAGGGGAGCGCCCATGTCTTCCACCATCATCGGAACCAGCCAGGCGGCGATCGACAGCTACGAGGCCGAAGCGCTGGCCATCTTCACCCGGGTCAGCGAGCGGATGCAGGAGCTCGTCGTCCGAGCCTTCGGGCTCACCTATGAAGGCCCCGACGCCGAGACGGTGTTCAACCCCGGCCTGAGCCGGTTGGCCGTCGAATCGGTCGCGGCCATCAACGAGGCGATGAGCGCCTTCGCCGCCGCCGTCACCGCCGTCACCAGCAACATCTCCCGCTCGCTCGGCGCCGGCGACGTCACCTTCGTCTACCGCCCACCGGTGCTCGACCTACCACCGCCCCCCGGTGTCGCCGCCGACGACTACCGGATCGACGTGGCGGCGTTCGACACGTTCATCGGCACCGACCTGCCCGATGCCCAAGCGGCCATCTCGGCCCTGTTCGCCGACAACCAGACCGCGTTCGCCGCCATCCCCCGGGCCACGGTCGACACCCCCGGTTGGTCCGGCGAGGCCCGGGATCATGCGGAGCACGTGGTGGTCCCCGCTCAGACCGAGCGGATGAACGCCCTGCTGGCCCAGGTCATCGCCCAGGTGAGCGAGTTCATGACCAGCGCCCGCAACGGAACCCTGGCCGCCGATCAGAGCGGCGTCGGTATCTGACGACCGGGATCGAGCCCGACGATGGAGATCCTGCTTCGGGTCGCCACTCCGGCTGGCGTGACGGCCGACGTGGCGGTCCAGGTCGATCCGGCCGACACGGTCGGCGCCCTGGCCGACGCGCTCATCGGGTGGTTCGCACCCGATCCACCCGACCAACCCGACCAGTCCGGGTGTCCGGCCCGCTTCGGGCTGGTCCGTGTACCGGGTGGCGAGTGGCTGGAGGCGGAGCGACCGCTCGGCGAGGTCGGGTTGGTGTCGGGCGAGCACGTGGCGATCGAGATCGACCCCGGCGGGCCCCGGTCGGCGGCTTGCAGCGGAGCCGCCGACCGGGGTGATCTCGACGTGATGGTCAGCTCCGGCCCCGACGTCGGAGCGTCGGTGAGGGTCGGAGTCGGGTCGACGCTCGTCGTCGGTCGGGATCGAGGGTGTGGGCTCCAGCTGACCGAC
The DNA here is from genome assembly GCA_965262175.1 of Acidimicrobiales bacterium. GTDB lineage: Bacteria > Actinomycetota > Acidimicrobiia > Acidimicrobiales > SZUA-35 > CADEDH01. Next base: position 13,834 of record CBDHES010000010.1, read on the forward strand.
CCGACCGTTGGACGGCGGGCCGCCACGATCTCGGTCGCTCCCGTCGAGGCCGGCGGTGCGGCCGCCGCCGATGTTGACGCCGCCGATGCCGGCGCCGCCGACCTGGGGACGGGTGGGTCCCCTTCGGACGATCGCCGCCCGGTGACCGTCGACCCGTTCGGCGAGGCCCCGAGCCCGCTGGTCGTCAACGGCGACCGGCGGCGGTCGTCGGTCTCGATCGGACCATGCGACGTGCTCCGCCTCGGCGCCACCACCCTCCGGGTCCGCCCCCGCCCCGCCGGCCGAGCCTCCGGGTCGGGGGACGATCCACCGCCGCTCGGCACCATCGGCTTCCACCGAGCCCCCTACTACCCGACACCGGTGACCGAGCGGGCCTTCGACCCGCTCGGCGAGATCCCCGAGCGGGGCGAGCCTCCCCGCCTCGCCCTCCTGGCGGCGCTCGCCCCGCTCGGCCTCGGCATCACCCTCGCCGTCCTCTACTCACCCCGCATGCTGCTCTTCGCCGTGTTCTCGCCGGTCATGGCCGTCGCCGCCTACCTCGAGGCCCGCCGACGGCGGTCGTCCCGCTACGGGCGCGACACCGCCCGCTATGAGCGGCGGCTCGCCGAGCGCCGAGTCGAACTCGGCGCAGCGTTCGCCGACGAGCGGGTCCGGCGGTTCGCCAGCGCCCCCGACCTGGCCACGCTCGCTCGTCGAGCCGCCGACCGGTCGATCGAGCTGTGGGTCCGCGATCGGCGAGCGCCCGACTTCGCCTCCCTCCGGCTCGGCCTGGGCGACGTCGAGCCCGCGGTCACGATCGGTCCGGAAACCACCGGCGACGCCGACCTGCGGGACGCACTCGAACGGGAGCTCCGCCGGTTCCGGACGATCCGCGACGTTCCGGTCGACGTCGACCTCCAGCGAGACCGGGTCGTGGCCGCCGTCGGCGAGCCTGCCGACACCGCGGCGCTGGCGTCGTCGCTGATCACCCAGGCCGCCTGCCTCCACAGTCCCGAAGACCTCGTCATCGTCGCCGCCACCAACGATCAGGCCATCCGGCGATGGTTGCCGTGGCTTCCCCACGTCCGGGCCGCCAGTTCCCCGCTGGCCGGCGACCACCTCGTCGGCGCCAAGCCGGGCACCGATCGGCTGCTCCAGGACCTGGTGGCGGTGGTCGAGGGCCGCACCGCGGGCACCGACCGCTCGCTCGACCGGCGGTGGCCGTGGATCCTGGCGGTCATCGATGCCTCGCTCGATCCCGACCCGGCGGTGGTGGCCCAGCTCCTCGACGGCAGCGCCGAGGCCGGGCTCTCGGTGCTGTGGCTCGCCGGATCCCATGATCGAGTCCCCCGGCAGGCCACGGCGGTGGTCAGCTGCCGGTCGCTGCTCGACGACGACGGGTCCGTCGTTGCCTACACCGACCCCGACCGTCCGGATCAGCCGGTGGAGATCGACCGGATCGGGCCCGACCGGGCCGACGTCATCGCTCGAAGCCTTGCCCCCGTCCGCGACGCCTCGTCGGCGACCGGTGCCTCGGCCCTCCCCCGCACCGTCACCCTCCACGAGGCATGGGCGACCGGGTCCGTCGATGCCCGGTGGGTCGAGGAGCGGTGGGCCACCGAGCGGGGCGGGGCCCTGGTGGCCCCGATCGGCCTGGCGATCGGCGGGCCGTTGGTCATCGATCTGGTCGAACACGGACCCCACGGCCTGATCGGCGGCACGTCCGGTTCGGGAAAGAGCGAGCTGCTCATGTCGCTCGTCGCCGGCCTTGCCGCCTACAACCCACCCGACCGGGTCAACCTGCTCTTCGTCGACTACAAGGGCGGCGCGTCGAGCTCGTTGTTCGAGCGGCTCCCCCACACCGTCGGCTACGTCACGAACCTCGACGCCTCGCTGGCCCAGCGGGCTCTGGTGTCGCTGGGCGCCGAGCTGAACCGGCGAATGGCGCTGCTCGAGGGTCGAGCTCGCGACCTGGCCGAGCTGCGGATCGGGCACCCCGAGGCCGCGCCCCCGTCGCTGGTCATCGTGGTCGACGAGTTCGCCACCCTGGTCAAGGAGATCCCGGAGTTCGTGACCGGCATCGTCGATATCGCCCAACGGGGCCGCAGCCTCGGCATCCACCTGCTCCTCGCCACCCAACGACCCTCCGGGGCGGTCAACGAGAACATTCTGGCCAACACCAACCTCCGCATCAGCCTCCGGATGCTCGACGGCGCCGAGTCGTCGGGGGTGATCGGCACCACCGATGCTGCCGCCATCCCGACTCCGCTCAAGGGGCGGGGATTCGCCCGGTTCGGGCCCGGCGAGCTGGTGTCGTTCCAGAGCGCCTGGTCTGGAGCGCCGCTGCTGGCCGACGTCGGCCCGGCCCCCATCACGGTCGCCCCCGTCGGCCATCGAGGCCACGTCGAACCCCGCCACCCTTCGGTCCCCGGTCGCCCCCCACCGCGAACCCAGGTCGATGGTGCGATCGACGCCATCGTCGGGGCGGCCCGGGCGCTCGGCCACGAGCGAGGGCGGAGCCCGTGGCTCGACGAGCTCCCCACCGACGTGGCCCGCCGGGAGCTGACCGACTCGGCCACGACGGGCGCCGCACCACGGCCGCGACCGGCGGGTCGGGCGGGGTGCCGGGTGGTCATCGGCCTGCTCGACGATCCGGCCGCCCAGGCCCAGTACCCGGCGGAGATCGAGTTGGCCGATGGGGGCCTCGCGGTGTTCGGGACCGGCGGGTCGGGCAAGACGACGGTCCTGGCGACCGTGGCCGCCGCCGTGGCCGAGCATCGACCAGCGCCCGCCGGGCCGCCTGGTGGTTCGGAGTCCCGAGCGACCGACCCCCCGGCGATCGTCGGCCTCGATTTCGCCTCCCGTCAGCTCACCTCGTTGGCCGCCCACCCGGCCTGCGTCGGGGTCGCCACCGGCGACGACCTGGAGGCGGTCACCCGGCTGATCGCGCTCCTCGACGAGCTCCTCACCGAGCGTCGGGCCGCGCTCGCCGCGGCGTCGGTCGCCGGGCGGCCCGCGCCCGACTTCGGGATCGTCCTGCTGCTGGTCGACGACTACGGCGCCCTGGTCCAGGCCTTCGAAGGTCCCGGGTCCGTGGTGGGGCTCCATCCGTGGCTCGAGCGGCTCAACCGGGTCATCGTCGACGGTCACCAGGTCGGCATCGTCACCGCCCTGACCGCCGCCCGGCGGGGGGCGATCAAGGCCAGCGTCCAGGCGGCGATCGCCAACCGGCTGGTGCTGCGGCAGGCGGAGCCCGGTGGCTACACCGAGCACGGCCTCCGGGTCGGGGCCGGATCGGCCGACGGTGGCGTCGAAGGGCTCCCGGCCGGTCGAGGGTTCCTCAACGGGGCCCACCTCGTCCAGGTCGCTCGGCCCGAGCCGGTCGATACGACGACCGGACGACGGTCCATCCTGCGGTCGGCGCCGCTTCCGAGCGAGGTCGACCTCCTCGACTCCCAACCCGACCCGCTGCTGGTGCCGGTTGGGATCACCGACCTCACGCTGGCGCCCGCCATCCTCGATCTCACCGCCACCGACGGACTGATCCTCGGCGAACCCCGGAGCGGCCGCTCGACCGCGTTGGCGGTCGTGGCCCACCACCTCGCCGCTGGCGGCCTGCCGGTCTGGGCCATCGGCCCGGCCACCAGCCCGCTGGCCGAGCTGGAGAAGGTCGAGGGGGCGGCCTTTGGCCGGGCCACCGACCTCCTGGAGATACTCGCCGACGTCGCCCGTCGGGCCGACGGGCCGCCGGATGAGCCCGACCCCTGGCTGATCGTCGACGACCTCGACCTCATCGACGAGACCTCCCTCGATGGCCCGATGGGGGCGGTCCGGGCCGCCGGGGTCCGGGTCGTCGCCGCTACGACCACCCTCCGGGGCTACACCACCAACCCGCTCGTCGCCGATCTCCGGAGGGCCCGGGCCGTCCTCTATCTTCAGCCGCCCGACCCTCGCACCGCCCAGGAGGTCCTCGGTGTGGCACCACCGCTCCGGCCCGGGCTCGGATTCCCACCCGGCCGAGGGGTGCTCTCCGTGCACCGGCGGCCACTCATCGTCCAGGTCAGCCGGCCGTGATCTTTTCGGTACCGTTACGGACGGGGCACGGCGCCAAAACAGTTCGTCCCAAAGCGTCGCTGCAACGATTCGTTCTGTCGACACTGACTAAGTTTCCCGCCGGGGGCCCAGAACCCCCTCCATCGACGCGTCGTCGATGGATGCAACGCCGCATCGAATTGAGGACTCCGTGGTCAACGAAGCCGACAAGTCCGTCCCCGGTCGCGTCCAGCCGCTACCGCCGTCGTTCCGGGTCGTGCCCGGTCGGATCCAGCCGCCGTGGTCGAAGGCTGCGGCCAGCGGTGCCACCTCGGCCTGCGTGGTGATCCAGTTCCTGGGGGACCGAGTCCGCATTCGTGATTCGAAGTTCGTCCATGGCTCGACCTTGACCGGCGCCGTCCAGCCGGTCGTATCGGTGACCGCCAAGGCCTGGCCGGCGTTCATCGACGCGGTCGCCGCCGGCGCGGCGGGGGCCGACTGTCCCGAGATCGGCTTCGAGACCGTGGCCAGCGGGCACGTCGTCGTCCGGGCCCAGGCAACCGGTCTCGAGCTCCGCTTCGAGGCTCACGAGTGGGCCGCGTTCGTCGACGGTGCCCGGGCGGGCGAGTTCGGGCCCGTCCCCGCCGTCGTCTGATCGCTGCGGGCGTCTAGCCGTCCCGGTCCGTCCGCCGGTCGGCGTCGGCGCTCAGCTCGACGACTCGTCGCCACTTGTCCCTCGACTGCCGGACTCGGTGTCGCCCGACGCCCAGCCGGCGACCGGCGTCGGCCGCCGAGCAGCCGGCCAGCAACAGATCGAGTACCCGGGCATCGAACGGTGTGAGCGTGATGCGGTTGGCCGCGGCCACCCGCCGCAGCGACGCCCGCAACGCTCGTTCCTCGAACGAGCTCGACGCCGAGTCGGCGCATCGCGCCCTCGACCGGTCTCGTTCGTAGCGTTCCTCCCGAGCCTTGGTCCTCCGTTCGCTTCGCAGGATCGAATGGGCTTCCGACTTCACGACCTGCTCGATCCGGGCCACCGATTGCCGGGCGCCCGGAATGGAGAGCCACCGAACGACGGCCCGCGACACCGCGTCCTCGGCATGGTGCTCGTGTCCGACGAGACATCGTCGTGCGATGGCCACGAGTCTTCGGTACTGGGACGGATCGAGGTTGATCCAGGTTCCGACGATGTGAGCGTTCATGGGCGAGTCCCCTCTCCTTGGTGGAGTCCTCGCTGACGCCGATCGTTGCCACCACCGGGAGGGGAAGGGACCCCCTTGGCCGCTGCCCGTGTGTTCCCGGATCAGTGCAGCTAGTTTGTCTCGTGGTTACGTAACCTGTCAATCAAGCGCTGAGTTCTGTGGTTTCAGCACTTGTTCGAGTGGGAGGTCTGATAACCGATGACTTCACGAGTGTCGCCCTTGCTACGCTCGGGGACCTTGTCGCCGACCTCCTCGTCCGTCGTCGCCGGTTGGGAACTGTCGCGTCGTATCCGTGACCGTCGGTTGGCGCTGGGGTTCGACGCCAAGACCGTCGCCCAGCGGCTCGGGTTCACCCGCAACTACTGGTCGGCGGTCGAGAACGACCGCACCCGGCTGGCCGACGACAAGTTCGCCGCCATGCTCGACCTCTTCGAGCTCGACGAGGCCGATCGGGCCCATTTCGTTGCGCTCCGGGCGATAGCCAAGGAGCCCGGATGGTGGGAGGACTACAGCAACTTCCTCGCCGACGACGTCCGCCGATTGTTCGGGCTCGAGGCCGGCGCCAGCCACATCCGCTCCTTCGAGCGATCGGCGGTCAACGGGCTGCTCCAGTCGACCGACTACGCCCGGGCCCTGATGGATCGGGCCCTGGATGTCCGCCCGGCCGACACCCGCCGCCTGGCCGAGATCAGGGGTCGGCGGCAGCAACAGCTCCTCGGCGAGGGCAACCCCCACCGGTTGACGGCGGTCATCGCCGAGGCGGCCCTGATCCAATCGGTCGGGCGGCCTGCGGTGCTCAAGCGCCAACTCGCCCATCTCGGGCAGCTGATCGACGCCCACGACGAAGCGATCGATGTGCGGGTCCAGCCCTTCTCGGCGCCGCTGGGGGGCTTGGCGTCGGCCTCGACCCTGTACCTGCTCGACTTCGAGAATCCCGACCTCCCGACCCTGGCCTGGCACGAGGGAGTCTTCGTGACCGGCCTCGAGGACGACCCCGACCGGGTGGAGCTCCTGCGCCTCTTCTTCGACCAGGTGATCACCGGCTCCCTCGACCGGGACGAGTCGCGGGAGGTCATCCGCTACTACGCCGAAGCCGCGCCCGGCTGACGGGGGCCGGCGGCCCGGCTACTCGATGCCGTGCTCCAGGGCGTAGCGGACCAGCTCCTGACGGCGGTTCAGGTGGAGTTTGCCGAGAATGTTGCGGACATGGTTCTCCACCGTCTTGGGGGAGATGTACAGCGCCTCCCCGATCTCCTTGTACGAGTGCCCCCGGGCCACGTACTGGAGCACCTCCCGCTCCCGCTCCGACAGCGGCTGAGCCCCACCGGCCCCCTTCGACAACCGCCGGAACTCACCGAGCACCAGGCTGGCCAGCGCCGGGGAGAACACCGGCTCGCCATGGGCCGCCTTCCACAACGCGTCCCGCAGCTCGTCGGGGGCGGTCGACTTCACCAGGTAGCCGGTGGCGCCGGCGGCCACGGCATCGAGCAGATCCCGCTCGGCCTCCGACACCGTCAGCATGACGATGTTCGACACCTCGCCGCACTCCCGGGCCACCTTCAGCCCGCCGCCGTTCGGCATGTTCAGGTCGCAGATGACGAGGTCGGGCTCGGTGGCGGTGATCACCTCGACCGCTTCGGTGGCATCGGCCGCTTCGCCGACCACTCGGAAGTTGTCGCCCAGGTCGGCCCGGACCCCCGATCGCCAGATCGGATGATCGTCAGCGATGACAACCGTCACGTGGCTCTTCCAACCGCTCGAGCTCATCGGGCCATTGTTGCACCCAACACCCGCCGGCCGGGCCGCACGGCCCGTCGGCCGGTACCGCCCGCCGCTCAGGAGCGGCCGTGGTCGGCGGAGCTGACCGGCACCCAGATCCGGACCTCGGTTCCCCGCCCCGGTCGACCGTCGATCTCGACCCGTCCCCCCACCTCGGCGACCCGTCCCCGGATCGATCGCCGGATCCCCTCCCCCTCGGAGCGCTGCTCGGCATCGAAGCCCGAGCCGTCGTCCTTGATCGACACGAACACCGTGTCGTCGTCGGCCGGCTCGGCGTAGATGGTCGCCGTCGCCGCCCGGCCGTGCTTCGAGGCGTTGGTCAAGGCCTCGCCGACAGCCCCGCTGAGGCGGTCGATGATCGCCTCTTCCCCTGCCGGCAGATCGGGAGCGGCGACGACGTCGACCCGCAGCTCGAACCGCTCCTCGGCCCGGCGAGCCGCCCGCCGGATGCCCGACGCCAGATCACGCTCGACCGACGATGTCCCGAACAGGAACTCCCGCAGCTCGAGCTCCTGGGTCCGGGCCAGCGCCACCAGCTCATCGTCGCCGCTACGCCGTTGGATGACCGCCAGGGTCTGGAGCACGCCGTCGTGGAGGGTCCGGGCGACCTCCGCCCGGGCCCGATACCCGGCGATCGCCCGGTCGGTCTCGGCCAGCCGACGGAGCAGATAGCCGATCACCCACCCCGTCACCGCCAGGAGCACCATCGTCGACACGCCCTGGAACGCGGCGTCCGCCGACGACACCACCGTCAACAGTCCGACGTACCGGGCCGTTCCCATCCCGAGGCCGGTGATGACGGCCAGCCGCCGGCCGCCGGCGATCGCCACCGCCGTCACCGCCCCGACCGCCCAGATCGAGGGCAGCGTCTGAGGGTGGTCGGCCGACCCGTAGACCCACGAGTCGGCCAACAACATCGTTGCGGCGATCCCGATCTCGGCGTAGACGGGGATCGGCCTGACCAGCAGGTCCGGGTTGCGGCGATACAGGACGGTCAGGACCGCCGTGAGGCCGACCGCCGCCCCCAACAGGGCGAACCCGACCAGGGGACGCTCGACGGCGCTCAGTCCACCGGCGGCATCCGGCCGCCGCCAGACTTCCCAACCGAAGACCGCCACCGCCCACAGGATCGTCAACCATCGAAAGGCGATCGTCCCCCGCAGCAGGCTCCGTCGGGTTGGGGGTGAGATCCGGGCCACGGTCAACGGACCCCGGCGATCGCCCCGGGCGGCGGTGCTGCTCATGCCCGGAGGCTAGTGACCGCCCCGGCGTCGGGTAGCGCAGGCTCACAGCTCATCCCGGAGGTCGGCGACCGCCCGTCCTGGCCCCGGGCAGGGCCCCGGCCCCGGATGGTCAGCGTCGCTGGGTGGTCAGCACCATGTCGAGCAGGTGCTGGGCGGTGTCGGCCAGGGCTCGGCCAGCCTGGTTGGTCGAGACCGTCTCCATCTCGCTCCGGGCCCGCTGGACGAACCCGGTGGCCACCGCCAGAGCGCTGTCGACCCCGGGACCGCTGCGGACCAGCTCGATCGCCTTCAGCCGCTCGGCCTCACCGAGCCCGTCCTCCCGTCCGCCGTGGACGAGGAGCTCCCGCAGCTCACGGCCGTTCGTCGACGCCAGGGTGTGGATCACCGGCAGGGAGTAGACGCCCTCGACCATGTCCTTGCCGGCCGGCTTCCCCAGCTGCTCGTCGGTGGCGATGACGTCGAGGATGTCGTCGACGACCTGGAAGGCCATCCCGTAGAGCCGCCCGAACTCGGTCAGCGTGTCGATCGTCTCCCGGTCCCGCCCGGCCACGATCCCCCCGATCCGGGTCGCGGCGGAGAACAAGCTGGCGGTCTTGCCGGCGATCGACGGGAAGTACTGCTCTTCGGTCCGGTTGACGTCGTACAGGGTCTGGAGCTCGGCCACCTGGCCCTGGCACAGCTCGGCGATCGTCCGGGCCAGCAATCCGGCCACCTCGGTGCCCAGGCTGGCGGCGATCTCCGACGCCTTGGCCAGGAGGTAGTCGCCGGCCAGGATCGCCCGCAGGTTGCCCCATCGGGCGTTGACGCTGTCGACCTGGCGCCGGATCTGGGCCTCGTCCATCACGTCGTCGTGGTAGAGCGAGCCGACCTGGACCAACTCGACGGCCACCCCACCGCGGATGACGTCATCGGAGACCACGGCCCCATCGGGCAATCCGGTCGCCGCCGCAGCGGCACAGAACAGGGGCCGCTGACGCTTGCCGCCGGCCCGGATCAGGTGGGAAGCGATCTCGGTGAGGTAGTCGTCCCCCTCGATCCGGACCGTTTCCAACAGGCAGTTCTCGATGCGGACCGCGTCATCGGCGGCCGTGGGCAGCGTTGCCAGCGGAGTCTGAGCCACGGCCTACACGGTACGCCACCAGGATGCCCTCGGGTGCAACCGGGCCGACGCCCGGTAGGCAGTTTGGGACGTTGATGGCGCGTCCGCCGTCCGGCTGCCCTAGCGTCGGTAGAACCCCATCCGACCCCCACCCGCTGTCCCAATCCTTCGGTCCCGGCTAACCAACGCCGGCTCCCGTGCCGACGGGGACTGAGCCGCTGATCGCCGAGACCGCCAAAAACAACCGATGTCATTGCTTGTAGGCTGGTAGCCACCTCTCCTACACACTCCATTCGGGAGGACTTCATGTTCGAACGCTTTACGGATCGTGCACGACGGGTCGTCGTGCTGGCCCAAGAAGAAGCTCGACTGCTGAATCACAACTACATCGGCACCGAGCACATCCTCCTGGGCCTGATCCATGAAGGCGAGGGTGTCGCGGCCAAGGCGCTCGAATCGCTCTCCATCTCTCTGGAGGCGGTCCGAAGCCAGGTCGAAGACATCATCGGCCAGGGCGGCTCGTCGCCCAGCGGCCACATCCCCTTCACCCCCCGGGCCAAGAAGGTGCTGGAGCTCTCCCTCCGGGAGGCACTCCAGCTCGGCCACAACTACATCGGGACCGAGCACATCCTGCTCGGCCTGATCCGTGAGGGCGAGGGCGTCGCCGCCCAGGTCCTCGTCAAGCTCGGCGCCGACCTTTCCCGGGTCCGCCAGCAGGTCATCCAGCTCCTGTCGGGCTACTCCGGTCCCACCGGCTCGGGTAACGCCCCGACCGAGGGGGGCAAGGCCAGCACCACCACCGGTGGAAGTGGCCAGGAGGCGCCGTCGGGCTCGCTGATCCTCGACCAGTTCGGTCGGAACCTGACCCAGCTGGCCCGGGAGAAGAAACTCGATCCGGTGATCGGCCGGGCTCGGGAGGCCGAGCGGGTGATGCAGGTGCTCTCCCGCCGGACCAAGAACAACCCGGTCCTCATCGGCGAGCCGGGCGTCGGCAAGACCGCCATCGTCGAGGGCCTCGCCCAGCAGATCGCGGCCGACGAGGTGCCCGACACCCTCCGGGGCAAGCAGCTCTACACCCTCGATCTCGGCGCCCTGGTCGCCGGGTCCCGCTACCGGGGCGACTTCGAGGAGCGCCTCAAGAAGGTGCTCAAGGAGATCAAGACCCGGGGCGACATCATCCTGTTCATCGATGAGCTCCACACCCTGGTCGGCGCCGGCGCCGCCGAGGGGGCGATCGACGCCGCCTCGATCCTCAAGCCGATGCTGGCTCGCGGTGAGCTGCAGACCATCGGGGCCACCACCCTCGACGAGTACCGCAAGCACCTCGAGAAGGACGCCGCCCTCGAGCGGCGGTTCCAGCCGATCAAGGTCGAGGAGCCGACGGTCGAGCACACCATCGAGATCCTCAAGGGCCTCCGGGACCGGTACGAGAGCCACCACCGGGTGACGATCACCGACCAGGCCCTCGTCGCCTCGGCCAACCTGGCCGACCGCTACATCTCCGACCGTCACCTCCCCGACAAGGCGATCGACCTGATCGACGAGGCCGGATCCCGGCTGCGGATCAAGCGCATGGCCACCCCTCCGGCCTTCAAGGAGCTGGAGAACGAGCTGGCCGACGTCGTCTCCAAGAAGAAGGAGGCCGTCGAGGGTCAGAACTTCGAGGAGGCCGGCCGCCTGCGGGACTCCGAGAAGGAGCTCCTGGCCAAGCGGGAGGAGATGGAGGAGGAGATCAAGGCCTCCGGCGTCGACCTCTTCGACGAGGTCAACGAGGAGTCGATCGCCGAGGTCCTCTCCATCTGGACCGGCATCCCGGTGTACAAGCTCACCGAGGAGGAGACCGAGAAGCTGCTCCGCATGGAGGAGGAGCTTCACAAGCGGGTCATCGGCCAGGAGGACGCCATCCACGCCGTCTCCCAGTCGATCCGACGGACCCGGGCCGGCCTCAAGGACCCGAAGCGGCCCTCGGGGTCGTTCATCTTCCTCGGCCCGACCGGCGTCGGCAAGACCGAGCTGGCCAAGACCCTGGCCGACTTCCTCTTCGGCGACGACGGTGCCCTGATCACCCTCGACATGTCGGAGTACATGGAGAAGCACACCGTGAGCCGGCTCGTCGGCTCGCCCCCCGGGTACGTCGGCTATGAGGAGGGCGGCCAGCTCACCGAGGCCGTCCGCCGCAAGCCGTTCTCGGTGGTGCTGTTCGACGAGATCGAGAAGGCCCACCCCGACGTCTTCAACGCCCTGCTCCAGATCCTGGAGGAAGGCCGCCTGACCGACAGCCAGGGTCGCTCGGTCGACTTCCGGAACACCGTCCTGATCATGACCTCGAACCTCGGCACCCAGGATCTTCGCAAGTCGACCCTGGGCTTCGCCAAGAACGACGAGGCCGTGAGCTACGAGCGGATGAAGGAGAAGGTCCACGACGCCCTCAAGGTCCACTTCCGGCCCGAGTTCCTGAACCGGATCGACGAGACGATCGTGTTCCACGAGCTCAGCCGGGAAGAGGTCACCGAGATCGTCGACCTGATGATCGCCCGCACCGTCGAGCAACTCGAGGGTCAGGGCATCGGCCTCGAGCTGACGACCGACGCCAAGCACTTCCTGGCCGACAAGGGCTACGACCCGACGATGGGTGCTCGTCCGCTCCGCCGGGCGATCCAGCGTCAGATCGAGGACGTCCTCTCCGAGAAGCTCCTCTACAAGGAGTTCCGGGCCGGTCAGATCGTGGTGGTCGATGTCGCCAAGGACGACCACGGCGACGACTACCTCACCTTCACCGCCCACGAGGGCTTCCAGCCTCCGCCCACCCCCGAGCTGGCCGAAACCGGCGACTAGGGCGAGCCGCAGGCGTCGTTCACTCCCACATGACCCGATGACCGGGCCGGGCTGCCACGGGCGGCCCGGCCCGGGCGCGTCCGGGCCCTCCGTCACATCTCCGGCGAGCCAGTAGGGTTGCGGGGCGTGAGATGGCCGTCGTTGTTGGGAACCCGGAGGCTCGGTCGAGCCTGGATCGTCGCCGGGTGGCTCCTGGTTGCCGTTGCCACCTCCGGCTGCCAGGCCCGGTACCAGGTCTTCGTCACGGTCGAGGAGGACGGCTCGGGCCTCGTCGAGACCGTCGCCATCCTCGACCGGGAAGCGACCGAGGCGATCCTCGACGTCGACGAAGGGGGTCTGGTCCTCGGCGACCTGGCCCAGAGCGGGTGGACGGTCAGCCGACCCGAGCGCTCACCCGACGGCTCGTTCACCGTGACCGCCAACAAGGCCTTCGGCACCACCTCCCAATTCACCGAGATCATGGGCGAGCTGAGCGGGAGCGCCGAGGCGCCGGGTCTGTTCGACGACTTCCGGCTCGTCCGAACCAAGACCTTCGCTCGGGTCGAGTACCGGGTCGAAGGGTCGATCGACACCTCCGACGGCTTGGCGACGTTCTCCGACCCCGAGCTCGAGGACGCGTTGGGTCGGACCCTGGAGGAGATCGCCACCACGTACGGGGCGAGGCCCGACGACATCGACATCGAGCTGGAGATCGTCATCCCCGGCGAGATCCAGGGTCAGACCCCTCCCGAGGTGATCGAGGCCAATGAGTCGGCGACGCGGGCCCGATGGGCGGCGTCGCTCGGCGACCCCGACCCCACCCCGGTCGAGGTGTCGTCGGCCACCCGCGAGGTCTCGGCCCTCGTGCTCCGGGGGGCGGCGGTGGTGGCCGGGGTGCTCGCGGGGCTGGTCGTCTTCGCCCAGCTGCTCCGGATCCTGTGGCCCGATCGCCGTCGTCGGCCCCGCACGCCGACCGGTCGGTCGCCCCGCAACCCCGCGACCGGCCCCAATCCGGTGGTCGTCGTCGACGATCCCGATGCTGCTCCGCCCGCCAGCAGGGCCGACCCCGGCCCCCGGGTGGTGGCGCTCGACGGACTCGGCGTGTTGTGGGGTCGGGGAGGCGACGATGTGTCTCGGGTGCTGATCTCCTTCGCCCGGGAGCGTGCCTCCCGGGTGACCGATGACGAGATCGGGGCCAAGGCCCGGCAGCTGGAGCTCGGCCGGATCACCACCGCCGAGTTCTGGGCGTCGATCGGGGTTGACGGCGACCCGGCGGCCCTCGACGCCGACTACCTGGCCCAGCTCCAGCTCACCCCTGGCGTGATCCGGTACCTGCGGGGGCTACGGGACCGGGGGATTCGGGTCGCCTGTATCACCAACGACCCGCCGGAGTGGGCGTCACGGATCAAGCTCGGCCACAGCCTCGACCCGGCGATCGACTGGTGGGTCGTCAGCGGGACCGTCGGGGTCCGAAAGCCGGACCGGCCGATCTACGAGGTGCTGCGGCGAGTCACCGAGGAGCCGCCGTGGGCCATCCAGGTCGTCGACGATGAGCTCGACAACCTCGACGCCGCCCGGGCGTATGGTTTCGACACGCTGTGGTTCAACGGTGACGCCGAGCGGAGCGAGGCTCGGGATCATGCCATCCTCCGCAGCTTCGGGGCCCTCGAGGACGAGCCGGCCGACCCCGAGCCGACCTCATCGACCTGAGCGACCTCATCGACCTCATCGACCTGAGCGACCATGGTCACTCCAGCACGCCCTGGACCACGAGGTCGATGTACGCCTGCTCCGACCGACCGAGGAGGTGCTGGACGATCTCCTCGTTGTGCTCGCCGAGCATGGGGGAGCGAACCAGGCGGTGGTCGGCGCCCCGCCACCGGGCCATCTCCCGGTCGATCGGGATGTCGACCTCGGGGGCGGTCGGCTGGTGGACGATCTGGTAGTGATCCCGCAGCTGGGGGTCCCGTTCGTAGGTGTCGGCCAGGTGCTCGACCGGGGCCGCGGCGATCCCGGCTTCCTGGCACCGCTCGGCGGCGGCCCACTTGTCGAGCGTCTCGGTCCATGCCCCTACCGCGGCGTCGAGGGCGTCCTCGTTGAGCTTGCGGTCGGCGTGGGTGGCGAAGCGAGGATCGAGGGCCAGATCGGGCCGGTCCATGAGCCGGCACAGCGCACCCCACCGTTCGTCGCCGTCGACGGCGATCGCCACCCACTCGTCGTCGGAGTCGGTCGACGGTCGGGCCCGGTAGATCCCGTGAGGGCTGTGGTTGGGGTCCCGGTTGCCGGGTCGGGCCGGTTGGTGTCCGGTTGCCGAGTAGTGGAGCCACTCGGCGCCGAGGAGGCCGACGAGGCCCGAGAGCTGGGCCAGGTGAAGCTCCTGACCCCGACCGGTCCGGTCCCGGTGGCGGAGGGCGGCCAGGGCCGTCGACGCCAGCAGGTGGGGTGAGGTGAAGTCGGGGTAGGCGATCCCGATCCCCCGGGGCCGTTCCCCGGCGAAGCCGGTCACCATGTTGAACCCCGACGCGGCCATCAGGATGTTGCCCATGCTCGACCGGACGGCCCACGGCCCGTACCGGTGGGCTCCGGGCATGTTGAGGAGGACGATGTCGTCCTTGAGGGCCCGCAGCGTCTCGTAGCCCAGGCCCATCCGGTCGAGCGCCCCGGGCCGGAAGTTGTTGACGACGAGGTCGGCGGTGGCGATCAGGTCCTTCAACACCTCGAGGCCGGCGTCGGTCGTCAGGTCGACGGCCAGCGACTTCTTCCCGGCGTTGACCGTGTTGAACAACCCGCCGAGATCGGGATCGGGCTTGCCGTCGGGGCCGTGCTGCTGGCGCATCGAGTCGGGCTTCCGGCTCGACTCGACCCGGATGACCTCGGCCCCGAAGCTGGCCAGGAGGCGGGTCCCGATCGGAGCGGCCAGGACCCAGCCCAGATCGACGACCCGGATCCCATCCAGGGCCCGGGCCGGATCGGCCACGACGCTCCCGGTGGGGGGCGCCCCCGCTACGACCCCGGCGGCGGGCACGGTGTCGAGGAGGGACTGATGCTGGCCCAGCGTCGGCGCCGCGGTGATCCTGACCTCCTCGGTCAAAGCGTCGACCGGCGACCGGACGAAGCCGAGATCCCGGTCGAGGCCGTCGTGGTGGACGGTGAGGAACTGGTCGTTGGCCCGGTACTGCTCGTGGGTCGTCAGGTCGTCGAAGTCGAGCACCGGCAGGCACACGATGTCGGCCTCCAGGGCGCCGGCGGCGAACTCGTCACGGCTGAGTTCGGCCGCCAGAGCGAGGGTGGCGGCCACCACCGGGTTGCCGTCGCGGGGAGCGGTCAGGAGCGACCACTGCCAGTCGTCCGAGGTCATGCCGTGGTCGACCCCGACCCGGTCGCACCAGGCCAGGAATCCGTCGAACCGGTCCGGTCGAACCAGCAGCGCGACGTAGCCGCCGTCGGCGCACTTGAGGACCGCCGAGAGTCCGGGTCGGCGGGGGATGCGGCCGAACCACGTCCATTGGCAGGGGTTGGCGGTCTGCATGACCGCCATCACCGTCGCCTCCTGGACCGACAGGTCGATGTGGACCCCGCCGAAGGCCGGGTCCCGCCATCGGTTGGTCAGGGCGATCATGGCGGCCGAGGTGGCGCCCAGCCCGGCCATGGCATGGCTCGGGTTCGCTCCGCCCTGCACGGGAACGCCCCGAGGCTCGCCCGAGACCCAGATCAGTCCCCCGGACGCCCCCGACGTGAGGTCGGTCGCCGTCCGGTCCCGCCACGGCCCGTCGAGCCCGTGGGGTGTGACCGAGATCTGGATCAGTCCCGGCGATCGGGCGGCCAACGTCGCGTGATCGAGGCCGAGCCGATCCAGGCGACCGGGCGGCTCGGTGTCGATCACCACCTGGGCGGTGGCGACCAGATCGACGAAGCGCTGCCGGTCGGTCTCATCCTCGAGGTCGAGCACGACCGACGCCTTGTTGGCGTTGAAGTACAGGTGGGCGGCCCCGTGCTCGGGGTCGGGTCGATCGTCGAGGAACGGGGCCATCGACCGGATCGGGTTCCCGCCCGGTGGCTCGACGAGGATGACCTCGGCTCCGAGGTCGGCCAGGAGTCGCCCGGCCAGGGCCGCCGAGCGGTCGGCGAGGTCGACGACCCGGACCCCGGCCAGGGCCCGGACGCCCCCGTCGGGCGCGGTCATCGGCTCGGCCGGGTGTCGGACCCGCTGAGCGGGACGACGATCTCTGCCGTCATGGCCACCGCCCCGGTCGCTGCCAGCGTGACCGTGGCATCGACCACGACCGTCTCGTCGTCGGCGGCGACCACGGTGGCCGTGGGGACGATCGCCGCGTCGGCCTCGGTCGGAGCCTTCCATCGAACGTCGAACGCCGCGCCGTGGAACAGCGCCTCCGGGCCCCACGCCCCGAGCAGCGGCTCCAGCACGAACGCCAGCACGTGGGAGCCGCCGGCGATCGGTCGGGACAGCCCGGCCCGGCGGGCCTCCTCCGGATCGGAGTGGATCGGGTTGTCGGGTTGGGCCGTGTCCCGGGCGGCCATCATCGCCAGGCTGAGGATGATCTCGTCGCCCCCGACCCGGTCGCCGACCGCCACCTCACGGAGCCGATCGAGGTGGGGGTTGGCGGCCGCAGCCCCCCGATCGGCGCCCGGCGACGGGATCTCGTCGGCCTCGGGGCCCTCGACCGAGTCGCCCAGCCCCGGCTCGGGCCGGTACGACAGGAGCCCGGTCGTCAGGTTGGTGGCCACCGGCCTCCCTTGGGCATCGACCGTGGTCGATGACGTCGTCCCGTATCGCCGGCCCTTGCGGACATGGCGGCCGACGGCGTCGCCGGTCACCCGGAACGGGTCATCCCGGTCGAGCGGCCGGTGGATCGTGAACCGCTCCCGGACCCACACCCCACCGGCGATCGCCGACGCCTGGCTCTCGGCCCCAGGGGAATCGGCCGATCGAGGCTGGCGGGGCTGGCGGGCCAGGAGGAACAGCGTCATCCCGCACAGCAGATCGGGGGGCAGCAGTCCCTGGCCGACCAGCGAGGTCGTGATCGGCCCATGGGAGCCCATCCCCTGGGCTGCACCGTCGATACGGGCGGCGGTGAACGGTCCGGAGACCGGTTCCAGCGGTTGGGGCCAGGTCGTCTCCGACATGGCCCGAGGCTAGGTCACCACCCCGGCCCGATTCGAGTCCCGACCCGGCGGGCCGTGCCGACCCGGCGGGCCGTGCTGACCCGGCGGGCCGTGCCGACCCGGTGGGCCGTGCCGACCCGGTGGGCCGTGCCCCGGCGGGCCGTGCCGACCGGGTTCAGGGTACGGCCGGGGCCGCCAGGCCATCGAAGGCCGCGACCCGGATGCCTCGTTGGCGCAGGATGGCCAGCAGCCGCTTGGGGTCGTCCCAGGCGGCGAGGCCGTTGGCCCCGACCGGGGCTCGACCCCGGCCGGCCTCGAGGGCGGCCACCGCCGCCGTGGTCCCGGCGGCGACCGACGGATGGTCCATCGCCCCATAGATGAAGGTCTCGACCGCCGTTCCGACCCGACCCCGGACCTCGACCCGCAGGCCCCCCGGGCCACCATCGGCGTGGGGAGGGCTCAGCATCGGGAGTCGGGAGGTCAGCCGATCCTTGCGGGTGGCCGACATCCGGGCCGAGATACGTTGCGCCTCGGGGAACACCCGCTGGAGCAGCAGGGGGCTGGGCAGCGCCCCCCGGTAGCAGTCCCGGGCGCCATAGGGTTCGGGAAACCATGCCAGGTCCCGTCCCGAACCGCCTCGACGCAGCACCCACCGACCGTCGATCCAGTCGTGCCCGTTCGACTTGAGGGCCCGGTGGTGCTGGCGAGCGCAGGACGGTCCCCCGGTTCCCCCGGTGTAGACGCTGATGAACTCGACGGTGTCGAGCTGGTCGGCCGCGTAGCGGGCCAGGACGCAGGCCAGACCGGGCACGAACCCGGCGCCGACGGCGACCGTCGATCCGGCCGCCCGGGCCGCCTGGTCGAGGGCCAGGAGCTCGCCGACCTCGGTCGGGTCGTCGGAGATCGAGACGATGGCGCAGCCGGCGGCCAGCATCGACGCGGCGACGTCGGCGTGGGTTCCGGTCGGCCCGGCGAGGACGACCACGTCCGGCGGGTCGTCGGCCCGGGGCTCGTCGACCGCCACCCGAACGTCGCCGGCCACGGCCTTGATGGCCGGAGCCACCCGATCGAGGCGCTTTCGGTTGGTGTCGTGGACGGTGATCTCGGTGACCCCGTCGACCAGGAGCTGGCGGGCGATGTGGGAGCCGGTCGCTCCCAGCCCACTGACGGCGATTCGCATCCCGGCGTCAGGTCAGCTCGGCATCGGTGATCTCGCGCCAACCACCGGTCTGGGGCGGGACGCCTCCGCTGCCTCGGAGCCGGAACAGGGCGGCGATCAGCCCGGCCAGGCCGAGGGCGACCATCACCCGTCGTGCGAGAGTAAGCATGGGGACGAGCCTAGGTCGGCGGGGGCCCGTAGCCGCCGCCCCCCGGCGTGTGGATCTCGAACACGTCGCCCGGACCGAGGGAGGCGCGGTCGCTGCCGGCCAGCTCCTCCACCGTGCCGTCGGCCCGGATGACCCGGTTTCGGCCGGTGGCGCCGGGCTCACCGCCCGCCATCCCGTAGGGTGCCACGACCCGGCGGCCCGAGATCACGTTGAGCTCCATCGCTTCGAGGAATCGGGTCCGACGGACCACGCCGTCGCCGCCCCGGTGGACCCCAGCGCCACCGGAGCCGGTCCTGACCGCGAACCGATCGACGATGACCGGGTGGCGCCACTCCAGGACCTCGGGGTCGGTCAGCCGGGAGTTGGTCATGTGGGTGTGGACGGCGTCGCACCCATCGGCTCGGGCGGTGGCGCCGGCCCCACCACAGACCGTCTCGTAGTACTGGTGGACGTCGTTGCCCCAGATCACGTTGTTCATCGTCCCCTGGGACCCACCGGCCACCCGCAGCGCCCCGAACAGGGCGTCGACGATCAGCTGGCTGGTCTCCACGTTGCCGGCGATGACCGCCGCCGGCGGACGGGGATCGATCATCGAGTTCGCCGGCAGGACCACCCGGAGCGGGACGAGGCACCCGGCGTTGAGCGGGATGTCGTCGTCGACCAGGCACCGGAAGGCGTACAGCACCGCGGCGTAGGTGACCGCCGGCGGGGCGTTGAAGTTGCCGGGGTGGACCGGGCTGGTCCCGGTGAAGTCGATCACCGCCGAGCGGGTGGCGTGGTCGACGGTGACCGCCACGGTCACCTGGGATCCGTCGTCGGCGGTGGCGGTGAACGTCGCGTCGTCGAGGGCCCCGATCACCCGACGGACCGACTCGGTCGCGTTGTCCTTCACGTGCCCCATGTAGGCGTGGACGACGTCGAGGCCGTAGTACTCGATCACCCGGGCCAGCTCGGCCGCCCCCTTCTCACACGCCGCCACCTGGGCCTTGAGGTCGGCCACGTTCTGGTCGGGATTGCGGGCCGGCCACCGGCCGGCGGTCAGTGCGGCCACGATCTCGTCGTGGCGGAACCGGTCGTGCTCGACGAGGAGGAGGTTGTCGAGCAGGGCGCCCTCCTCGTCGATCGTCGTCGAATCGGCCGGGATCGAGCCGGGCACCGTCCCCCCGATGTCGGTGTGATGGCCTCGGGCGGCGACGTAGAAGATCACGGTCGGATCGT
This sequence comes from Acidimicrobiales bacterium, assembly GCA_965262175.1. Taxonomy (GTDB): domain Bacteria; phylum Actinomycetota; class Acidimicrobiia; order Acidimicrobiales; family SZUA-35; genus CADEDH01. The sequence continues at coordinate 33,653 of CBDHES010000010.1, forward strand.
CGGTGGCGCCGCGGTCGAACACCGGCTTGATCACCGTGATGTCGGGCAGGTGGGTCCCGCCCTCGTAGGGGGCGTTCATCACGAAGACGTCCCCCGGCTTCATGGCCGGGTTGCGGGCGATCGTGGCCTTGATCGACTCGCTCATCGAGCCGAGGTGGACCGGCATGTGGGGGGCGTTGGCCACCAGCTCGCCGCCGGGGTCGAACACGGCGCAGGAGAAGTCGAGGCGCTCCTTGATGTTGACCGACACCGCGGTGTTCTGGAGCACGACCCCCATCTGTTCGGCGATGTTCATGAAGAGGTTGTTGAAGATCTCCAGCTGGACCGGATCGACGGCGGTCGTCACGCCGGCCGTGGCGGCCCGGGCGACGACCCGGTCGAGGACGAGGTCCCGGTCTGGTCCGACGGTGGCCCGCCACCCCGGATCGACGACCGTCGTCCCGGTCGTCTCGACGATCACCGCCGGGCCCTCGACGGTGGCTCCCGAGTCGAGCCGCTCCCGGTCGAGGAACGGCGTCGAGAGCTGGACCCCGCCGAACCACACCGGATGATGGGCCAGGACGCCGTCGTCGGCCGGGTCCCCGTCGGCGTTACTGCCGGTGTCATCGCCGGCCGGGTGACCCAGCCGGGCCCCGGGGGCCACCGACTCCAGCTGGACGGCGTCGACGATCACCGGGGTGGAGGGCGACACGAACCCGAACCGGGCCCGATGGAGGTCCTCGAAGGCGGCCCGGGCCGACTCCGGGGTGCCGCCGTCGTCGACGAAGAGGGCGGTGTCGCTGCCCCGGTAGCGGAGCGACAGGCGGCGGATCGATGCCACCTCGGCCACCCCGCCGGCGCCGGTTCCGCCCGCGGCGCGAGCGGTGAGCTCCCGCCGGCCCTCGGCCGCCATCGCCTGCCACCGTTGCTCGATCTCGGCGTAGGTGTCGTCGGACAGATCGGCCTCGACGCTCTGTTCGAGGACGTGGCGGACGTCGGCCAGCCCGATCCCCAACGCCGAGAGCACCCCGGCCTGGGGGTGGACGTGGATCCGGGTGATGCCGAGGTTGTCGGCGACCTGGCAGGCGTGTTGGCCGCCGGCGCCGCCGAAGCAGACCAGGGTGTAGGCCGACGTGTCGTGGCCTCGCTGGACCGAGATCTTCTTGATGGCGTTGGCCATGTTGTCGCAGGTGATCGCCACGAACCCCTCGGCGACCGCCGCTGTGTTCCTGGCAGCGAGGTCGTCGGCAGCGAGGTCGTCGGTGGCGATCACGGCGGTCAGGTCGGCGAAGGCCTCCTCGACCGCCTCGACGGCGAGGGGCCGGTCGCCGGTCGGTCCGAAGATGGCCGGGAAGTACTCGGGGCGGAGCTTGCCCAGGGCCACGTTGCAGTCGGTGATGGCGAGGGGACCGCCGTTGCCGTAGCAGACCGGTCCCGGGTCGGCTCCCGCCGAGTCGGGACCGACCCGCATCCGGCTGCCGTCGAAGTGGAGGACCGAGCCGCCGCCGGCGGCCACCGTGTGGATGTGGATCATCGGCGCCCGCACCCGGACCCCGGCCACCTCGGTCTCGTAGGTCCGCTCCAACTCGCCGGCGTAGTGGGAGACGTCGGTCGAGGTCCCGCCCATGTCGAAGCCGATCAGCCGGTCGAAGCCGGCCGCCTCGGCGGTCCGGATCATGCCGACCACCCCGCCGGCCGGTCCGGACAGGAGCGAGTCCTTGCCCTGGAACTGGCGAGCGTCGGTCAGCCCGCCATTGGACTGCATGAACAGCAGCGGGGTTCCGGCCAGGCGGGCGTCGAGCCCGTCGACGTAGCGACGGAGCACCGGCGACAGGTAGGCGTCGACCACGGTCGTGTCGCCCCGGGGCACCAGCTTCATGAGCGGGCTGACCTCGTGGCTGACCGACACCTGACCGAACCCGAGCTCCCGGGCGATGCCGGCCACCAGCTCCTCGTGCTTGGTGTGCCGGTAGCCGTGGACGAACAGGATCGCCACCGAGTCGTACCCGTCGTCCCGGCACCGTCGAAGGGTCGTCATGACCTCGTCGACGTCGACCCCCCGGATGACCTCCCCCGCCGCCGAGATCCGTTCGTCGACCTCGACGACCCGATCGTGGAGCAACTCGGGGAGGACGATGTCGAGGGCGAACAGGTCGGGTCGGGCCTGGTGGCCGATGCGCAGCGCGTCGCCGAACCCGGCGGTGGTGACCAGCACCGTCGGTTCGCCGGCCCGTTCCAGCAGGGCGTTGGTGGCCACCGTCGTCCCCATCTTGATCGACGTGATCCGACCGGTGGGGATCGCCTCGTCGTCCCCCAGATCCAACACGTCGCGGATCGCCTGGACCGCCGGATCGGGGTAGCGGGTCGGGTTGTCCGACAGCAGCTTGTGGGTGACCGTGTGGCCGTCGTCCCGGCGGGCGACGACGTCGGTGAACGTCCCACCCCGATCGATCCAGAACTCCCAGCGTGGCGCGTTCACCACCGCGACCGTAGCTCCGACCCCGTCGTCCCGGCCCGGTTCGGCGTCGTTCAGTCGTCGACGAGGAGCTCGTAGGCCCCGACGTCGGCCGAGCCGGTGGGCCGGACGTTGCCGTCGGCGTCGAAGGTGATCCGGAGTGGGGTCTCGATGGCGACGTCGATCGCCGGACTGGTGGCCAAGGGCCGGAAGTCGGCCAGCATCGGATCGACGGTGGGCGCCACCAGCAGGGGGTCGTCGGTGGTCACGACGTCGAGCTCGGTCTCGAGGCCGCTCGGCGCCGACGTGACGAACAGGTTGCCGCCCATCGCCACGTCGTCCGACTCCCGGATCTGGACCGAGGGGAGGCCGTCGCGGGCCCATGCCAGGTTGTTGAGGATCTGGACGTCTCGGGCCCGGGCCACCGCCAGTTCCACCGGCCCTCCGGCCAGATCGGTGGTCCGACCGTTCCGGTAGGTCGTGTTGAACACGATGTCGACCCGGTCGGCGACGTTGACCATCACCGCCCGACCGCCGTTGTCGAAGATGATGTTGTTGGCCACCAGGAACCGCCCCGTGTAGCCGGTGTCGGTCGTCTCGTCGATGATGATCCCGTTGCCGTCGGAGATCAGGTCCTGGCCCGGGGCGAACTCGGAGAAGACCCTGTTCTCGTTGCGGTAGATGACGTTGCCGACGATCTTGTCGTGGTAGCCGTCCTCGAAGGGCTCGGTGTCGTGGTCGGCGGCGTGCCAGAACGAGATCCCGCTCCCCTGCTCGGTCCCCCAGAACGAATTGTCGAAGACCTCGTTGCGGTACACCTCGACGTTGGTCGACTCGACGGCGGTGATGCCGCCGACCGGCATGTTGGAGACGACGTTGTCGATCAGCCGGACGTGGTGGGTCTCCCGGACGTGGATGCCCCAGCCATAGGAGTTGTCGGCGTCGAACCCCTCACCGGTGATCGTCAGACCGGACACCTCGACGTAGCGGCTCTCGACGAGCAACCCGTTGGCCGAGGTCGGGGCGATGACCGGCTCGTGACCGGGGGCCGCCGCCACCCGTATCCACTCCTCGGGGGTCCCGTCGACCCGGACGGTGAAGTGGGCCCAGTCCGGGTAGGTGAGCTCGTTGTAGCGGCCGTCCATCAGGAACAGCGTGTCCCCCGGCTCCAGGCGGTCCAGGCTGGCCTGCAGGTTCTGCCACGGGGTGTCGGCGGTCTGCCCGTCGTTGTCGTCGCTCCCGCCGGGGCTGACGTAGTGGGTCGTCGGGTCGGTGTCGGGTTGGGTGACCGGGGTGCCCGACGAGGTGGCGTCCCGCTCGGCGGGCCGCTCCAGTGGGGGGAGCGTCACATCGATGACGTCGGCCGAACCCTCGACGGCCAGGGTCGGGGTCGAGACCGTCTGGCGGTTGCGGACGATCCACACCAGGGCCACCAACGCCGCAGCGGCGGTCACCGCCACCACGCCCAACACCCAACGTTCGCTCGCCCGCATCCGATCTCGCCTCGGCGATCAAGGGTAGCTGCCGCATCGACAACGTTCCTGGGCGATTGAACCAGGTTGTATCCCGGTGGGGGCGGCTCAGGGTTGCGGGGGTTGGCTGACCTCTTCCCACGTCGTCCCTCGGATGAAGGCGACTCCCTCGAAGAGCTCCTGACGATCCGTCGAGCCACCGGTGATCCCGGCGATGAACGACTCCTCGCCGGACTCCTCGATCAGGCGTCCGATGTGGGTCAGGTCGACCAACCAGTCGGCGTCTCGCCGTTCGAGCCGGATGGCCGGCACGTCGTCGACATAGCCGAGGGCATCAAGCGGGTCGATCCGGTACCGGTCGATCTCCAGGGTCTGCACGTCGTCGCCGATCAGACCCTGCTCGACCCCGATGACGAACAGCTCCCGGCCGTCCTCGATCGAGGCCAGGTCGGCTCGAAGGGAGATGCGGGTGCTGAGGACCGACAGGGCGTCGAGAATCGGCAGCGTCTCCAACAATTCGGAGGGGCCGGCCTCCCGCGATGCCACCAGGAGCCGGTCGTACCACTCGATCGTCGACGGGGTGACGAGCTCGACGGCGGCGGCGCCATCGGTGGCCAGGATGGCGCTCCGGTACGCCTCGAAGGCGGCTTCGGCCGCCTCGGCGTCGGAGTCGGTGCCATCGTCGATCGACGCCGTCTCGTCGGCCGGGCCGTCATCGTCGGTGCCATCGTCGATCGACGCGGTCTCGTCGGCCGGGCCGTCATCGTCGGTGCCATCGTCGATCGACGCGGTCTCGTCGGCTGCGGCGGCCGACGGTTGCTCCGTCGTCGGTGCCGGCGGTTCATCGATCGTGATCGCCCCGTCATCGCCACCGCCGCCGCAGGCGGTGACCGAGAGGGCGACCGCCGTCGCGAGCGCGCAAAGAAGGGGCCGGCCGGCTCGAGATCGCATCGGAGCCGAGGCTAGCCGGGGGGCCGCCCGCGGCCCCATCGGGTGACGGGGCGGGTACGGTGCGGCCGTGGTGACGCGCAACGACACGGTGGGACGAGGCCGGTGGGGGGTTCGGGCCCTCGGGTGGCTGCTCGCAACGCTGCTCGTGGCGTCATGCACGAACGGTGGCGACGATGGCGATGACGGCGCCGCGGCGGGGGGAGAGGCCGGCGGTGCGCTCGACGTCGCCGCCGTGGTCGGCCGGGTGGCCGAAGCCGGTTCGGCCTCCTACGTCGGCTCGGTATCGGTGACCGATCCCACCCGCTCGCCAGATCCGGCAGTCGTCGACTTCGACGGCCGCTACGACGAGGCCGCCTCGGCCAACACGATCGTCGTTCGGGCCGAGCAGTTCGTGACCAGCGAGGTCGTCGCCGACGAGCTGGAGGTCCCGACCGGCTTCGACGGCGTGTTCGCCGAGCCCATCGAGGCGACCGTCCTCGGCGACCAGGCCTGGGTCCAACTCGACCTTTTGGGCGACGGCGTCTGGGCCTCGGTGTCGCGATTCCAACTCGAGGCGTTGGCCGGCGGGTTCGGGGTCCAGGCGCTGATCGTGCGCCCCACCCGGTCGCTGGAGTGGCTGGCCGGGGGCGACGCCACCGTCACCGATCTGGGCCAGGAAGACCTCGACGGGGTGGCCGTCCGTCGTTGGCAGGCCCTCGTCGATCTCGCCTCGGCCAAGGCCGCGGTCGAGGCCGACGAGGTCGACGACTTCGAGGCCGCCTTCGGGACCGGAACCGGCGAGATCGCCATCGAGCTGTGGGTCGACGAGGCGACCGGTGACCTCGTTCGCTACGACCTCCCGCTCCCGGGCTCGACCTTCGGCGGGCCCGAGGCCACCACCCAGCTGTCGATGACCCTGTCGTCCCTGGGCGAGGCGCCGGCCGTCGAGCCGCCCGATCCGGCCGACGTGGTCGAGGGCGAGTCGATCTTCTCCCTCCTCGGGTTCTAGACCCCCCCCGGGAGGACCCCGGGGTTTGAGCGAACGCCCAAAAACTCGGGACCTTGTGCTCTTCCTCCCGGGACCAAGGACCCTTCCCCGCCGACCGGCTGGCGAGCCACGCTCGAACCATGAGCAAGATCATCGCTGGTGTCGACGGATCGGCCCACTCGGTACGGGCGCTCGAGTGGGCGTTGGCCCATGCCGGGGAGGGTGACACCGTCGTCGCCGTCCACGCCTGGCAGGTGCCGTCGGCGGCCGCCATGGAAGCGACCTGGTACAACCCGGCCGAGCTCGAGGTGGCGGCCAAGAACCTGCTCGATCAGAGCATCGCCGAGGTCACCGTCCCGCCCGGGGTGGAGGTCGAGGCCCGGGTCGTCCACGGTCACGTCGGTCACTCGTTGCTCGACGCAGCCCATGGTGCGGACCTGTTGGTGGTCGGCACTCGGGGCCACGGCGGGTTCGTCGGGCTGCTGCTCGGCTCGGTCAGTACCTACGCCGTGCAGCACGCCAGCTGCCCGGTCGTGGTCATTCCCCCCGATCGTCGCTCGGGCCCTGAACGGTCCGAAGAAGGGGTCGAGCGAGGGGCCCAGTGACCGCTGTGGCGACCGATCAGACCGGGGGGCGGGCCCTCTTCGTCCACGACTTCGTTCCGGTCGACCTGCCCTACGGCACGGTCGTCGGTGCCTTCGCCACCCATGTCTCCCCCGACCTGGTGGCCAACCTGGCGATCGAGGCGTGGCGGGTCCAGGCCGGCGCCGTCGGTGAGACGCTGGGGGTCATCGATCTGGAGACGACCGCCTCGACGTCGGTTGCGGTCACGCTCGGACCCCACCGCACCCGGCGGGCGGCGCTCGTGGTGCCGATCAGCTGGCAGCGGACCTCGGTCCCCTGGATGCCGCCACTGGAGGCCGACATCGAGGTCGTCGCCTACGGCACCGACCGGACCCACCTCCACCTCCTCGGCCGGTCCGAACTGTCCCCCTGGACCTGGCCCAGCACCGATCAGGCCAGCCTCGAACATCGGCTGGCGGTGGCGATGATCCGCCACCTGCTGGTCCGCTTGGCCGAATCCATCGCCGAGTCGATCGCCTGATCGGAGGCATTTCCGACCACCGGAGGGCAGCGGTCAGTCGGCGGGGCGGCGCTGTCGCTCGTCGATGCGGGCGGCTACCGCTGCAGCCTGGGTTCGGCGGGTCATCCCCAACTTCGACAGCACGCTCGACACGTAGTTCTTGACCGTCTTCTCGGCCAGGAACAGTTCCTCGGCGATCTGCCGGTTGGAGTACCCGGCACCGATCAGATCGAAGATCTTTCGCTCCCGGGGCGTGAGCGCCAGGACCTTGCCCTCGTCGCTGTCCCGCAGTCGTTGCCAGCCGAGGCGAACCGCGGCCTGGTCGAGCAACACCGCCCCGGTCGACACCCGCCGGATCGATTCGATGAGGTCGTTGCCCCGGACCTGCTTGAGGACGTAGCCGGCGGCGCCGGCCGCTGCGGCATCGACCAGCGCCTGGTCATCGGAGAACGACGTCAGCATCAGACAGGCGATCTCAGGGTGGGCCGAACGGATGTCCCGGCAGACCTCGACACCGCTGCCGTCCCCCAGGCGGACGTCGAGCACCGCCACATCGGGTTGGGCGGCCATCACCGCGTCGAGGGCCTCGGCCGCCGACCCGGCTTGGCCGACCACCGTCATGTCGGGCTCGGCCTCGACCAGGCCGGCCACGCCCCGCCGGACGACCTCGTGGTCGTCGAGGAGGAAGACCCGGATGGTGGTAGGGCCGTCGCCATCGACAGCGCCATCGATGTTGCCATCGACGTCGGGGTTGGGTGCGCTGGTCACGGGGACGAGTCTCCCATCGTGGTGGGGCCCTGGTCGAGGGGCACGGTCCAACGGAGCACGGTCCCCTTCGGTGCTCCGGAGCTGAAGGTGAAGCTGCCGTCGAGCGCCTCGGCCCGCTCGGCGAGGTTGGCCAGGCCGCTGCGCCGGGTGACTGCGGTGGGGATGCCTCGACCGTCATCGACGACCTCGACGGTGAGGTGCTCGCCGACCACCGCCACCTGGACCTCGACCGAGGTGGCCCCGGCATGGCGGGCCACGTTGCTCAGCGCCTCCCGGATCACCGCCTCGACGTGCTCGAACGCCACATCGGGGACGACGTCGAGCGGGCCGTCGAAGCTCAATCCGGGTTCGAATCCGAGGAGGGGGGTCATCAATCCGATCACCGCCACGATCCGCTCCCGGGGGCTGAGGTCCTCGGGGCCGTGGTGGAGGTCGAAGATCGTGTTCCGGATCGTCCGGATGACCCGATCGATGTCGTCGACGGCGTGCGTCAGCCGCTCACCGAGCGTCTCGTTCTCGGCCAGGCCGGCCGAGCTCTGAAGGCCGAGGCCGATGGCGAACAGGTCCTGGATCACGTTGTCGTGGAGGTCGCGGGCGATCCGATCGTGGTCCTCGGCGATGGCCCGTCGGCGGTTGGCCTCGGCCACCGCCTGGTCGGCCCGCCACCGGTCGGTCGTGTCCCGGACCGCAGCCAGCACCACCGTTCCCGACGCCGTCTCGATCTCGGCCAGGCTGATATCGACCGGAAACGTCGAGCCGTCGGCCCGATAGCCCCGGAGCTCCCCTTCGACGCCCTCACCCATCGACCGACCCGACGGGGCGCTCTCGAACCGGTTCCGGTGGCCGACGTGGGCGTCGGACCGCTCCGGGGGCACGACGGTCTCGATCGGTCGGCCGACGAGCTCCGCCGGCCCATAGCCGAAGAGCCGGTCGAACGTCGGGTTGGTGGCTACGATCTCCCCTCCGAACGCCACCAGCACGAGCCCGTCGGACGACGCGGCCCACAGACGTTCGGCCGGAACGTTCTCCAACGGTACGGGGCGAGAGTCGGAGGCCATGGCCGGATGATAGAGAGGTGGGAACGAAACGGCCCGCTCCGACGTTCGAGTGGGACGGAACCTGACGGCGCCGTCGAGCGTCTGGGGGTATGCACGATGGGTACCGAACAACCCGAGGGGGCCGGCGAGATGGTGGTGATTGACCCCCGCCAGGTCGTCTCGCTCGCTGGCGACAGACCGATCGCGGTGGCGACCACCATGTCGTTCGATGACTTCTACCGGACCCATCGCGACTCGGTGGCTCGGACCCTGGCCCTCACCCTCGGCGACGACGCCCTCGGCTACGAGGCGGCCGACGAGGCGATGGCCCGAGCCTACGAGCGGTGGTCATCGGTCGCCGGCTATGGCAATCCCGAGGGTTGGGTCTACCGCACCGGTCTGAACTGGGCCCGGTCGTGGCTCCGCCGTCGCAAGCGGGGCGCGGCCAAGGATCCGCTGGTCGCCACACCCCACCGGATCGACGATCGACCGGTCGACACCGACCTGGCCCGGGCGGTCACCCGGCTGTCCGACGATCACCGTGCCGTCGTCGTGCTTCGCTTCTTCCGAGACTGGTCGGTCGAGGAGACGGCGGCGGCGCTCGGGATCGCCCCCGGGACGGTCAAGAGTCGGCTCAGCCGGGCACTCCAGAAGCTCGAAGCGGACCTGACGACCCCGCAGGTCATCGCCCCGGAAGGAAAGGCTCGATGACCGATCTCGAAGGACGCCTCGGTCGCCTGCTCGACGACGCCTCGACGACCATCGCATCGACCCCGCTCGACCCCGGGTTCCCGGCGGTCCGGGCCGGGCGCCGGCGGCGGAACCGGCGGATCACCGTGGTCACCATGCTCCTGCTCGTCGTGGCCGGGACCGGGGCGGCGGTGACCCAACTCCGCTCCGATGGCACCACCATCCGGACCGACGTCGCCGACACCAACGAGAGCGAGGAGCGTGACGAGGACGGCGCGGTCGATCCGGCCCTCGACGATGACGAGCCTGGCACGGGGGTGGGAGCCGACGATCCGGCCACCCCCGACGATCAGGCCGCTGGTGCTCCCGACGATGGCCTCCCGGCCGACACCGGTCCGGAGTTGGTCTGGCGGGAGGTCGGTGGGCCGACCGACGTCGGGCTGGGATTCGGTCGCCTGGTGTGGAGCGGGGAGCGGTTCGTGGCGCTGGCCTACGACGAGGCGTTCACGTCGCTGATCGCATCGGTCGACGGTGAGACGTGGACCGAGCTGGCCCCGTTGCCCGGCGGCGTGACCGCCCTCGACCTGATCGTCACCGATGGCCGGCTGATCGCCTGGGGTCCGGTGGTCGACCCCGACGAGGTCCCTCCCGATTCGTTGCTGACGGCCGCCTCGTCGGGCCCCAGCCGGATCCTCGTCAGCGACGACCACGGGGAGTCGTGGGCCGTCCTCACCGAGCTGGCGGAGCCGGCCGACGCCAACGAGAGCGACGACGCGGTCACGGTCCGTCAGGTCATCGGCGCGGAGCTGGTCGACGACCGCCTCGTCGCGGCCGCCATCCGACAGGACCAGGTCGACCTTCCCCGCCTGCTCGGCGACCGGGGCTACGACGTCGACGCGACCCTGTCCGGGTACACCATCTCCCATCGCGATGAGTTCAACGAGGGCTCGATCACGTTCTGCGTCGACGCCTCCTGTACCGAGGAGGTCGAGCTGACCTTCGCCGAGCTGGACCTGTCCGATGTCGAGATCGCCGCCCTCGAGGGTGAGGGCGCCTCGACCGAGATCTGGGTCTCGGTGGCGGGCGGGCCCCTGGAGCTGACCGCGACCTTCGACGGGTGGCCCCAGGCCCTCGTCGAGACGAACGGCGATCTGATCCTGTCGCTGTTCGCCGACTCCGGCACGCCGAGCAGCCACCGCAGCGTCGACGGCGGCGCGACGTGGACCCCGATGGTGGGGCCGCCGGAGATCGGCTCGCTGGCCACGGTCGGCCAGTGGGTGTTCGCCACCACGGCGGACGGTTCCTTCGAGCGGTCGGCCGATGGTGGGGTCGGCTGGGAGACGATCGACACCGGTACGGCGTCGGTGTCGACGGTTGCCGGTGGCCCGTCCGGGGTCGTGGTCTCGGCCACGGTCTTCGACGACGAGAGCACCGCGGGTAGCGAGGCACTCGTCGTCGAGGTCGATGGCTACATCGTCACCCTCGACGACATCGCCACCGTCGTCGATGCCGCCACCGGCGAGCTGGTGCTGGAGACCGGGCCCGGTGGGCCGGACGGCGAACCGCCGGACGGCGTCGTGTTCACCGAGGAGCCGTGGTCGATCGCCTTCCTCGACCCCGAGACCGGTGAGGTGATCGTCGAGATCGACGAGGCCGACGTCGACGTCGCCGCCCAGGAGGACGGCAGCTTCGACCCCCCCGAGGAGGTGATCGGCTGGTCGGCCGATGGCGAGCGGTGGGGTTGGCAGACCGCCACCGAGGCCTTCGGCGTCGAGGGGGGCTACCCCCAGGTCGCGGTCGGCGACGGTCGGGTCGTGGCCTGGGTCCTCACCTTCGACGGGGTGTCGACGGACCAGGGCCAGTGGTTCGTGGCCGACATCGGCTAGTCGTCGGTGACCCGCCACTGGAGCAGGGTGTAGGGCTGGTCGGCATCGGGGTGGTGCTCGAACACGCCCCGGACCGGGGCCCCGATCTCCAGCGGCTGGTGGGGGTCGCCGAGGAGGTTCCCCACGATCCGGACGCCGTCGGTCGCTGCGAGCTCGACCAGCACGATCACGTACGGGCCCTGGTCGGCGAGGGCCGGGTGGACGGGATGCCAGACCCGCTGGTGGCTGTAGATCACCCCCTCGGCCGGAATCTCGGCGTAGCCGAGGTCGAACGAGTGGCACCGGTGGCACACCCACTCCGGGCCCCACTGGAACCCGCCACAGTCGGCGCAGCGCTGGATGAGGAGGCGCTCATCGCGGAGGCCGGTCCAGAACGGCTCATCGAGGCCGTCGGGGGAAGCGACCGGAGCCGGGAGGCCCGGCGCCAGGTACGGGTCGGTGGCGGTCGGGTCGGTCATCGGGTCGCCTCGCTTCCGAACACGCAGGCGCTCACCGGCGTGACCATCGGTCCGGAATGGACCATCGACACCTCGGCCCCGGGAACCTGACTGGTCGACTCGCCCCAGATCTGGCGGACCGCCTCGATGTTGAGCTCGAGCCCGTGCATGTAGCACTCGGCCAGGTTGCCCCCGCTGGTGTTGAGCGGGAGCCGCCCCCCGGGGGCGAGGAAGTTGTCGACGGTGAACAGCTCGTGGACCTCGTCCGGTCGGCAGAACCCGAACTCGACGATGCTCATCAACACGCCGCCGGTGAAGTTCTCGTAGCTCTGGAGCACGTCGACGTCATCGGGGGTCAGCTCGGCCATCCGGTAGAGGCGGGGGGCGACGGTAGGGAACGACGACGAGGCGTACTCGGGGGTGTTGTGGACCGGGGCCCCCGCCCGGTGATGCGATCCCGAGACCGCTCCCAGCACGTAGCACGGGGGACGGTCGAAGTCCCGGGCCCGGTCGGCCGAGACGAGGATCATGGCCGCTGCGCCGTCGTTCTCCTGGCAGCAGTCGTAGAGCCGGAACGGCTCGGTGATCCACCGCGACTCGTCGTAGGTGTCGGCGTCGAGGGGTCGGCCGTGCATGACGGCCCGGGGGTTGGCCTGGGCGTGGTGGTAGGAGGCCAGGGAGATGGCCCGCTGGGCCTCCGGCCCGATCTGGTGGTCGTGGAGGAACCGGTTGACCTTCATGGCGAACTGCTGGGCGGCCGACATCAACCCGTAGGGGATCGTGTGGGCCGGGTGGCCGGTGATCGTCGGTCGGCGGGGGCCCTGACCGAACCGACCGAACTGGCCCTGGGCCAGGGCCCGGAACACCACCACGCACTCGGCTTGTCCGGTGGCGATGGCCGCCGCCGCGTTGGCCACCGCCCCCGAGCCCCCTCCTCCGCCGCCGCCCCATTGCATGGATGCGAAGCGCAGCTCGTCGGTTCCGATGGCCGCCGCCAGCCGGGAGGCATCGCTCCGGTCGTTGCTGTACGAGGAGAACCCGTCGACCGCTCGGGGCGGGATGCCGGCGTCGGCGCACGCCTTCAGCACCGCCTCGATCGCCATCTTGAACTCGGCGTCGGGCGAGCGACCCCACTTGTAGTATTCGGTCTCGGCTACGCCGACGACCGCCGCTCGCCCTCGCAACGTTCGCTCCGTCATCGCTTCCTCCGGTCGGACCGTCCCCGGGCCCGGATCGAAACGTTGGCACCGCATCATCCGATCATGCGAATCGCCGTCGGTCCGTGCCGGGGCCGGGCTCGGTCGTCGTGCCGGGTTCGGATCAGTCGGACGCGCAGGAGGCGGGGGTCGGGCTCGGGCGGGCCGAGGGTCGACCGGTGAGGACGTCGGGCTGAAGGTGGTCGGCGATCTGCCCGAGGAGGTCAGCGGTCGACCGGGCATCGAGGGGTCGTCGGCGAGGGCGGTGGTCGAACCGGCCGACGGCCGGGGCTGCGACGAACGCAGCCGGCCGGCCCTGGCCGGCGAACACGGCCAGGGTGGCGGTCAGCGCCGTCCGGTCGGGTTCGGTCCGGTGGAAGTGCTCCAGCCCGATCGAGTACCGGTCGCCGGCCTCGACCCGGCGGCTCGTGACGGGCTCGGGGCGGCCCCGCAGCGGGGTGGCCGACAGGTGGGAGCCGACGTGGTCGGTTTGGGCGAGGAGGAGCCGACCGTCATGGGGCGCCGGTTCGGGGGCGGGGTGCCACCGGTAGACCCGGTCGACGATCGAGCCGGTGAGCACCGCGCTGTCGACCCGGAACGCGTGCTGATGGATCTGGAGCCTCGGGTCGAGCATCCGATCCGGTCCCGGTGGCCAGCAGTGGAGGTAGAGGCGGGTGCCGTCGACCCGTCGGTCGAGCAGCAACCGGAGGAACCCCAGGGGGTGGAGGGCAAAGGGTGTCAGCTCGGCCTCGTCGGCGAGGTCCCGGAGCGGCCGCCGGGCCGCCGTCGTCGGCTCGGTGCCGCTCACCACCCCGTAGAGCTGTTCGATCGCTGCAGGTGCGAGTACCACGTCGTTTCACCACCTTCCGGACCGCCCGGTGCGGCCCGTACCTGTGGTCACTACGTCACCGAGCGGTCGTCATGACCGGTCGATCGGGCCTCGATCTCGCCCTCGGTGGAGGGTGCCCCCGCCCCCCGACGGCCCGTCGAAGGCGTCGAGCACGTGGGACCACAGCGGCAGGTTGGCGTCGGCCCACTCGGCGTACTGGTCGTCGACCGCCGGGTCGTAGAACGCGATCCCCTCCTCGAGCAGGGGTCGCTGCTCGGCGACGATGATCTCGGCCAGCTCCCGGAGGGCGAGACCGTTCTCGGTCAGGTACCGGTGGGAGACGGCGACCGGGGTGACCGGGAGCGCTTTGAACAACGTGTCGGCGTCGCACAGGATCTCCGCCTCGACGAACCGGAGCACGGGTTGGCCGTGGGCGGTGCGAGCTTCGGTCACGATCCGCCCGATCCGGTCGACCGCCTGGCGGTCGACCCCGCTGGCGGTCAGGAGCCGGCCCCGGAGTTCGGCTCCGCACCGCCCCGACCCACGGACGGCGAGGTGGTCGAGGCCGTAGACCAGGGCGGCGGCCACCACCAGACACGGGTCGGCGTCGCGGCCCCGGCTGAAGGCGCGCGCTTTGGTGGCAACGAACCGTATGTGAGGCCAGCCATGGAAGGGGACGAGGTCGCGGTGACCCCGGTAGTGGCGTTCAACGAGGTGGTGGACTTGTTCGAGTTGTTCGGGGGAAACGAATTGGGATCCGGTGCCAATTGCCACTGTCATCCTGCTACCTGCATTCTGGCGAGATCGTCGGTGAACTGCTCGGCGAAGTCTTCGAACTGGCTGGCGTACGCCTCCCAGGTGGTGAGGGAGAAGGCCTCGTCGTGCAATGTCGTGACCATGAAGTCTATGAATTGATCGATGTTGTGTTGCTTCGCGTCGACGATGAGCGGGGCCGAAGCCCGACGTTCCTTCACCATCGTCTCCGCGACCTGAAAACCAAATGAGCCCCGATCGAATTGGAGCGTTCGCGGGAAATCGTCCTGGGGGTGCCGGTCGCTGAAGAGGGTCAGGAACGCGGTGTGGTCGAACAGCTCGACGCGGTCGATGGGTGCGGTGCTCGACAGGTGGATCGTCAGGGACTCGCACTGGGGGGCGATGGCACGGGCCCCGACGATCGCCTGATAGATCTCGCTCGTCACCTGGCGCCGGATCGAGGCCCGATCGCCGCCCCCGTTGGCCGTGGCGAGGTGGGTGACCCGTTCCTCGATCGCCGCTTCGTTCGACGGGTCGGCGATGATGAGCCGGACATCTCGGGGCCGGACCCGCTCCGACCGGAGTCGGGCCACCGCGTAGCGGCCGGTGACGCCACTGAAGGTGTAGTTGCCGTTGCTCCGGAGGGCGTCGGCGACGGCCAGGTTGAAGTCGGGGTGGTACGTCGTCGCCCGATCGAACACTCGGACCGGTCCGAACGCCGAGTCCCGAGCCCGGGCCTGGTCGAAGCGGTGCTCCAACTCGGCACCGATCGTCTCGGTGATCACGTGCTCCAGCTCCGACGCGGTGAGGAAGATCTGGAGCATGCCGACGATCGAGCTGGCGATCAGACTGGTCGACAACGCGATGAAGACGTCCCGCAGATCGCTCTCGGTCACGATGGCGAGGACCGCCATCACCGTGCCGATCAGCAGCGAGATGCTGATGAGGAGCCAGTTCCGGCTGAGCCGGATGGCCCGGACCAACTGGAGCGGGGTCTGGCGACGGCGGCCCGCAGCGCCCGCTGGCGTGGCCGTCGGGTTGTCGGGCATCACCGTGCCTCCTTGTCGCCCCCCGGTCGTGTTCGGTCGTGGTCGCTGCGGCTGCGGTGGGAAGTGCCCCGCCATCAGTTGACCAGCTCGGCGCGGTGATGACCGTCCGGGCTGAACCCCTCGTTCTGTAATACCGACGACGTCGACGGGTGGCCGGCCGAACGGTCAGATGGAAGACTCGGGCGCCATGGCCCCCACCGACGCCTTCCCCCCACCACCGGACGCCGCCGTCGCCGCCCTCGCCCCGACCGGCGTCCTCCGGGCAGCGATCAACCTCAGCAACTTCCTGCTCGTCACCGGGCGCGACGATGCCGGGGACCCGGTCGGGGTGTCACCCGACATGGCCAGGGCCCTGGCGGACCGGCTGGGCGTCGAGGTCGAGTTGTTGCGCTACAAGACCCCCGGCGAGGTCGCCGACGACGGGCCGACCGGTCGGTGGGACATCGGCAACATCGGGGCCGAGCCCAAACGGGCCGAGCACATCACCTTCACCGCGGCCTACGCCGAGATCGCCTGCACGTATCTGGTCGGCCCCGAGTCCGACATCACCTCGATCGACGAGGTCGACCGGCCCGGTCGTCGGATTGCCAGCGCCCATCGGGCGGCCTACGACCTGTGGCTGGAGCGGAACCTCGAGCACGCCGAGCTGGTCCAGGTCGGGGGACTCGACGGCGCCTTCGACGCCTTCGTCGAGCAGGGGCTCGACGCGTTGGCCGGCCTCATCCCCCGGCTGACGACCGACGTCGAGCGGATCCCGGGTGCCCGGATCCTCGACGGGCAGTTCACCGCGGTGCAACAGGCGGTGGGGACCCCGCGGGATCGGGATCCGGCCGGCGCCGAGTACCTCGCGTCCTTCGTGGAGGCGGCCAAGGCGTCGGGCTTCGTGGCCGACGCCATCGAACGTCACGGCGCCGATGGACTGTCGGTCGCGCCGGCAGCCGGGTAGCGGTCGCCGATGGACGTGCCCCGGTCGTTCGACGAGATCACCGCTCTCTGGCTCGACGGCGCCCTCCGATCCGCAGCTCCGGGCGACCGGCCGGCGGTCGACGCCACGGTGGCGGCGGTGGCCGTCGAGCCGTTGGGGGCCTCGGTCGGGCTGCTCGGCGACCTGGCCCGGCTCCGGGTCGACTACGAGCGGGGGACCGGTCCCGCCACCATGATCGTCAAGCTGCCGACCACCGACCCCGGGGGTCACGAGGTCGGGGCCATGCTCCGGGCCTGGGCCCGGGAGGTCGCCTTCTACACCGAGGTCGCCCCGGCGTCTCCCGGAGCCCGGGTTCCCCGGTGCTACGCCGCGCTGGGTGACGACGACGCCGAGCGATGGGTCGTCGTGCTGGAGGACTGCCCGGCCCAGCCGATCGATGCATCCGTCGGAGCCTCGGCGGACGTCGCCGCGGCCGCCGTCGACGCGCTGGCGGCCTTCCACGCCCGATGGTGGGAGCGGGGGCCCCGCTTCGCCTGGATGCCGGGGTTCGACACCACCGGCGTCGGGGGGCTGCGGTCGGCGTGGCTCGATGCGCTTCCCCGATTCTTCGACCGCTACCACCACGTGGTCCCCTCGCCGACCGACGAGTGGATCCGGGCCTTCGCCTCCCGCCTCGGCGCCTGGTCGGACCGGGCCGGGACCGAGCCCCTGACCGTCGTCCACGCCGACTATCGGCTCGACAACCTCCTCGTCTGGGGCTCGTCGGTGACGATGGTCGACTGGCAGACGGCCCTCCGAGGCCCGGGGGCGATGGACCTGAGCAGCTTCTGCCTCACCGGCCTGACCGTGGCCGATCGGCGGACCGCCGAGGCGGGGCTGATCGATCGCTACCTGGCCGGGCTCGCCGCGGGCGGGGTGCAGGTCGACCGGGAGTGGTTCGTCCGGAGCTACGACGAGACGATCCTGTGGTGGATGGGCCAGTTCGCCAACAACCTGGCCCGGTTGGAGCCGGCCGAGGCCGAGACCCAGCTGGCCCTCGACGCCATGATCGAGCGGACCTACACCGCCGGTCTCGACCGGAACGTCGGGCGGCTGCTCGACTGACCGTCTCGTCGGCCCCGGAGGTCGGGGTCGACCGATCCGGCGGCCAGACTGCTTCCATGGAGCGAGCAGCGGACGGCGACGACGAACGAACCGAGCGAGCCGAACGGGCGGCGGTGGCCGTCGTGGGTGCCGGATCGGTCGGTGGGGTGTTCGCCGCGCACCTGTCGGTCGTCCACGACGTCGTGGCCTGCGTCCGGCGCCCGTTCGACCGGTGGGTCATCGAGTCGCCCGAGCTCCCGCTCGAGGGCCCGGCGGTCGTCGCCACCGACCCCGGCGAGATCCCGTGGGGCGGTCCGGCCGACGTCGTCCTGGTCGCCCTCAAGGGCCAGCATCTGGACGGCGCGGCCGGCTGGTTCGGGCCGTTGTGTGGGCCCGACACCATCGTGGTGTCGGTCCAGAACGGGATCGAGGGTGCCGAACGACTGGCACCGTTGGCCCCGTCGTCGACGACCCTCGGCGGTGTCGTCTATTGCGGGGCCGAACTGGTCGCCCCCGGCCACATCCACCACCGGTCCTCGGCCCGGTTGATCCTCCCCGAGGAACCGGCGGCCCACACCGTGGCCCGGTTGGCCGTCGGCACGCCGCTGGACATCGAACCGTCGACCGGTCACCGGGTGGCGGCATGGGTCAAGCTGGGGATCAACTCGGTGGCCAACGGGTTGACGGCGCTGACCGGTCGACCGATGGAGGTGATCGGCGACCCCGGCATCCGGGCCATCGGTGAGGCGCTGCTCACCGAGTGCTGGACCGTCGGTCGAGCGGATGGGGTCGACCTGGACCTCGACGGGATCGGCAAGGTGCTCGATGGGATGGCGGGCAACGTCGGGGGGCGGACCTCCATGCTCCAGGACCGGGAGGCCGGCCGACCGACCGAGCACGACGCGATCCACGGGGCGGTCATTCGGGTCGGCGAGGCCACCGGCGTGCCGACCCCGGTCACCCGGATCGTCCACGACCTCCTGGCCGCAGCCGGCTAGTACACGTTGTCGAGGTGGCCGGTGGCGATCCGGACCCCCCACACGACGAACAGCAGCCCCACGTTGGCCGCCGCCAGCCAGGCCAACCGCAGGGAGATCCCGGCGTCGAGGGGTCGCCGTCCCCACCACACCCGCCACACGGCGAAGCCGACGACCTGGACGGCGGCGAGCACCATCCACGGGTGGTAGGCCCAGGCTCCGCCGAGGTCGCCGTGGACCAGCCGACCGGTGGCCCGGGACGCGCCGCAACCGGGGCAGGCCTGGCCGACGTGCAGTCGGAGCAGACAGGTGACGGTGCCGTTCGAGGTCGGAGCCAGCCAGTAGGCGGTGGCGAACGCCGCCGCCACCAGGGCGAGGGGCAGCTCACGGCTCCGCTGGGCGGCGGTGGCGAGCGCCGCCATCACGCCGAGCTCACGAGGACGACGACGATCCCCAGGATCAGACCGATGACGAACAGGGCGACGCCGATCAAGCCGATGACCATCCCGGCCATGGCGAGGCCCCGGTCACCCGGATTGGCTCGGCCGTCGGAGATGGCCCGGAGCTCCGACCATCCGAGGTAGGCACCGGCCCCGCAGATGATCGGTCCGAGGAGGAGGAACGGGGCACAGCAGAAGCTGATGCTGGCCACGCCGATCCCGGCGATGCTCAGCAGCAGCGACGCCAGGGCCGTGCTCGATCGGGCCTTCGGTCCGGCCGGCGCCGTGCCGTAGTCATAGTACGACGAGGGGCCCGGCTGGCCCTGACCCGGCTGGCCCTGACCCGGCTGGCCATAGCCCGGCGGCTGGCCATAGCCCGGCTGGCCCTGGTACGGCGGGGGGCCGGACGAGCCCGGCGGGGACGGCGGTCCGGTCGGGGGCTGGCCGTGACCCGGCGGGGTTCCGGTCCAGCCAGGTTCGGACTCGGGCGAAGGCGGAGGAAAGTCGGTCACGGACCGTCCATGGTACTCCAGGTCGACGCGTGGGTCGGATGGCCCATTTCGGTGAACCGAACGGCCCCCTTCCCCGATGACCCTCATGCGCCCAGCGCAGCGCTCCTGCTCCTTCACCCGTCGTCTGGCCCCGGAGATCTCTCCGGAGCCAGACGGCGGGGTGGGTGTCACCCGGCCTCGGGGCCGGGTCAGGCCAGGACGGCGTCGAGGTCGGAGACCACCTCGCCGGCCTCGACGCACAGACCCTTGTCGAGGTACTGACCGCTGCCGTCGAAGCGGCGATCGGTCGGAGCGATGAAGGTCAACACGTAGCACCCGGGCGCCACCGGGAATCGGTAGGTGCCGTCGGCCCCGGTCCGGGTGTCGCCGAGCCACAGGCCCCGAGAGCCGTCGGCCATGGCCAGGAACAGGTCGACCGTGACCTCGGCCGCGGCGCCCCCGTCGGGACCGGTGATCGTGCCGCCGAGCTGGGCGTCCTGACCCCCGCCGGAGACCAACTGGGCATTGACGTCGGTGACGTCCTGGCCGGGGTTGATGGTCACGCTGGGCTGGGCCCATCGGCGACCACCGACGAACAGCCCACCGGGCGGGGCGATGAAGGTCAGCACGTAGTCGCCGGAGTCGGCGGCGAACCGGTACCGGCCGTCGGCGTCGGTGCGGACATCGCCAAGCCACTGGCCTCGAACGCCCCCGCCGGCCGACTCGAACAGGTCGACCACCATTCCTCCGACCGCGCCACCCCCGGTGAAGGACACCGCACCCGACACCGAGCCACGGGCCGGCGGCAGCGTCGGCGACGACGTCGAGGTGGTCGTCGACGGGATCGACGTGGTCGGCGGCTCGCCGGTCGTCGTGGTGCTGATGAGCGTGGTCGGCGGGCCGAGCGTTGTCGAGGTCGACGTCGACGTCGACGGCGGGGTCGTGTCGGCGTCGAGGAGGCCGAGGTAGTTCGGGGTGAACCCGGGGAAGATGGCGCCCAGGTCGGTGAACCCGAGGTGGCGGTCGATCGCCTCCGCCAGGACCGACCGGAAGTCGGTGGTGACCGCCAGGTAGCGGCCCCGATCGAGGTCGCCCTCGGTCAGGCCGACCCACCGGTCGTCACGGAGGTGGACCCGCCCGCCGCCGGCCGAGGCCAGGCCCCCGCCCATCGCCATCATGATGCTGCCATGGCCGTGGTCGGTGCCGCTGCTGCCGTTCTCCTTGGCCGTGCGGCCGAACTCGGTCATCACCAGGGTCAGGACCCTGGCGCTCTGGGTGCCGAGGTCGGCCTTGAACGCCGCCATGGCCTCGGACAGCTGGGTTCCCCGATTGGTCAAGGCCGGGTTCTCGTCCCGGTGGTGATCCCACCCGCCGACGTTGATCGAGACCATCCGGACCCCGATGTCGGCCTTGATCAGCGCCGCCGCCTCGGCCAGGGTCCGACCGGCGCTGTTGTTGGGGTAGGGGACGCTCGGGGTCGAGTCGACTCCTCGGAGGGTGTCGACCGAGGTGAAGGCGTCGGTGGTGGTACCACCGAGCAGCGGGTCGGCGGCGCCATACATCGTCTCCAGCGTCGGCCGGAGGGGCGCCAGCTGATCGGTGGTCCGACGGAACCGGTTGAGGTTGGAGACCGCCATACCGCCGTACGGCCCCCGCAGCGAGGGGCTGATGCGATTGTCGATCGACATGCCGGAGATCGGGTTGGTCCGGTTCTCGGCGGCCAGCACCCGCTGCATCCACCCGGTCGACCCGAAGGCCAGATCCATGTTGTCCATGGCGGTGAAGTGGGACCGGCTCGGGTCGTGGCTGCCGGCGGCGTGGATGAAGGCCAGCTCGCCCTGCTGGTAGAGGTTGGCGAGCGGGGTGAACGCCCCGTGGAGGCCGAAGAACCCATCGAGATCGGTCAGGGTGTCCGGCTGCTGGGCGATCGAGGTCCGGATCCGGTAGTACTCGTCGTCGCCGTAGGGGACGACGATGTTGAGGCCATCGGCCGCCCCGCGGAGGAACACGTTGACCAGGACCGGGTTGTCCTGGGCCCCGGGGGCGGCGAACGCTCGCAGGGTGCCGGTGCCGACGATGGTGACGACGCCGAGCCCGGTCAGGCCGGCCAGGACCTGGCGGCGGGTGAACGTGGCTCGGCCGGCGCCGGCCGCCAGGTCTGGGGTGGTGATGTTGGTCATCTCAGAACCTCACGAACTCGGGGCTGGACAGGATGGCGTGGGCCGCGTCGGTGACCCGGTCGTTGTTGGAGTTGGCGTGGCCCTCGACGTAGGCGATGGCCGAGTCCCGTGTGGTGGCCGAGACGCCGCCCGGGCACATCCGGCCGATGACCGCGTCGACCGTCCCGGTCGCGGTGGCGCCGTCGGTCCCGGCCGCCGCCTTGAGGAGGTCACGGAGTCGATTGTCGGAGGCGATGGCACCGGCGAGCTGGAACCGACCCAGCATCGTGGTGGCCGAGACCCAGTAGGGGCTGGCCTCCGGGTAGCCGGTGGGCGGGCCGACCCGGTATGGCTCCTCGCCGAGTTCGGCGACGCCGTTCCGCATCGCCCGCTCCATCGGGGCGTACTCGTTGGCCGCGGTGACCCCCATCGCCTGGAGGGCGCTGGCGATGTACCGCAGCGGAGGCTTCACCTTGGCCCGGAGGGCGGCGTCGTCCTTGAACTCGGACGAGGTGACGATGGCCCGGGTCACCGCTCCGAGGTCGCCGCCGCTCGACTGGAACGCCGACGCGGCGGTCGACACCACCGAGGCCGGCGGGCTCTCCGACACCAGACGCCGGCACAGCTTGAGGCCGATGAAGTTGGCGGTCGAGGGGTGGGCGGCGAGGAACGCGAGGAGCTCGATGCCCTCGACCTCGTTCCGGCCGGCCGGGTACGACACCCCCATCACCGTCTTGGCCCCCCGGTCGTGGCGGTTGGCCCGGAAGATGTAGGTGTTGACGTTGTTCTGGGTGGCGATCGTCCACCCGGTGAGGAGTCGGGCCACGTCGACGATGTCGGCCTCGCTGTAGCCGCCGTCGACACCCAGGGTGTGGAGCTCCATCAGCTCCCGGGCGTAGTTCTCGTTGGGGCCCCGACCGCTGCCGTCCTCGGCGAAGTTGGCCCGGTTGTCGAGGTAGTCCAGCATCGAGGGTGACTGGGCACTGGCCAGGAGCATCGCGCCGAACGATCCGAGGAGGTTCGGCTTGATCACCTGCCACAGGTAGAAGCGGAGGTTCCGCCGGCCGAAGCCGTTGGCCGCCTCGACGTTCAGGTGGTTGAACCAGAAGTCCATCAGCGCCGTCTCGAGTTGGCGGCGCTCGGTGACCGCCGCCTCGAGCTTGGCCGAGACGAGCTCGTTCTGGTTCTCGGTCTGCGTTTCGGTGAGGGCGGGCAGGCTCCCGCCCAGCTGCTCGTCGACGTAGCCGTCGAAGCCGAGCTCATCGAACCGGGCTGCGTGCCAGGTGCTCTGGCCGTAGCCCAGCCGGTTCAGTGTGTGCTCTCTGAGAGCACCTCCGTCCAGCACGGGTGATCCCACTCCTTCATCTGCCCCAGATGACCAACAGGTACATCGGTTCGGTCGAGGAGGAGGCGGGCCGGGACACCTCCGGCTGAGAAATTGTCCCCGTTGGCCGGCTCGCGGGCCGTCAGTCGGCGGCGCAGGTGATGAAGCCCTCGCCGGACCGGAACGATGAGCGGACGTCGAGCTCCCCGTCGTCGCCGATCATCGACGCATCGAGGACGAACGGGTGGCTCGATCCGTCGGTGATCTCCCGGGTGCCGCCGTTGGGGGCCATCGCCGAGGAGCCATCGCCGGCGATGATCGCCGTCCATCGCTCGTCGAGGGCGCCGTAGGGGCCGGTGAGGGCGTAGGTCACCGTCGCCTCCTCCCCGGGGGCCGGGGTGCCATCGGTGGTGACCGTGCACGGTGCGGCGTTGCGGGTGACCAGCTCGCACGGGGTGGTGATCGCCCCGCCGGCCAGGGTGATCTCGGGCTTGAAGCGGTCGCGATCGTCGAACATGTGCTCGCCGATGGCGAAGGGCAGGGTCCGACCGTTGCCGACCCGTTCGGGCGAGCCGAACCCGGTCAGCAGGAGCGAGGTCCCGTCGGGGTCGACGACGCCGACCGACGTCTGGCGGAACAGCTCGAACGGGCCGGTGAACTGGAGCCGGAGCCAGCCGATCTCGCCGGCCCGGGGGGTCCGGTCGGTGATGATCCGGCACGGCAGCTCGGGGGGCGGTGGTTCGGTCGGTTCCGGCTCGCCGGCGTCGTCGCCGTCGGGGTCGGTTGTCCCCGGATCGGGGTCGGTACCCGAGGGGGCGCCGTCCTCCGCCCCGTCGCCCTGGGGTGGGGCATCGCCGGTCTCGGTCGTGGTGGCATCGGTCGCGGTCGGCGCGGTCGGTCCGCCCTGACCTCGGCTCGACGCCCCGACGATCTCCGGCGGGCCGGCCGTGTCGGCGTCGTCGTCGGTCGCCGCCCCGTCGGCGCCCTCGGTGGCGCCGAGACCTTCCTCGTCGGCACCGTCGTCGGGTCGGGGGTCGTCACCGCTCGGGGAGGTGGCGGGTCCCTCGACGATGACGCCCTGGTCGGGCTCGTCGGTGAGCAGCACCCGGGCGCCGACGAGCAACAGGACGACCGCCGTGGCGGCAGCCGCCACCCGGAGCGAGGTGATGGCTCGGCGTTGCATCGCCTTGACCGCGGTCACCGATCGGCCGGTCCGATCGGCGGTCTCCTTGATCGAGAGGTCGTCCATCAGCCGCAGCTTGAGGATCTGCCGCTGCTCGGCCGTCAGGGCGGTCAGGAGCGAGTCGACGTAGTCCTCGTCGGCGATCCGGTCGTCGAAGGAGGACCCGGGCTCATCGATCGGCTCGTCACCGAGGTGGGTGTCGAGGCCGGGGACCGTCCGGGGGCGGCACGAGTTGCTCCGGATCTCGTCGACCACCCGTCGCTGCACGATGCGGTACAGGTAGGTGCGGAACGTGCTGCGATCGCGGGAGCGGAGGGTGTCGATCTTGGTGATGGCCCCGTAGAGGGCCTGGTTGGCCGTTCCCTCGGGGTCTGCCAGGCCCTGGCGGCGGGCGAAGGCCGTCAGGTCGGGGCCGAACTCGTCCACCAGGGACCGGATCGCCTCGGGGTCGTTGGCCGCCGCAGAGTCCAGGCGCGAGACGAAGGTGGACCCGGCGGTCCCGTTCCTACTCGTCCGATGCCGGAGGGTCTTGGCCATGTCTCCCGATCTGGCCCCACATCTAACCTACACCGGAGAGGTCGTGGCGTCCCCCGTCGGCGGTGCCGAACCCCTGGCCAGGTTGTCCCAGATCGATCAGTGACCGTGGGCGGCTCAGATGGCGGTCCAGCCACCGTCGACGAACAGCACCTGCCCGGTGACGTAGGTCGAGGCGTCGGAGGCGAGGAACAGCAGGGCGCCGTCGAGCTCGCCTTCCTGGCCGGGGCGGCCCATCGGCGTGTTGTCGATGATGTAGGCCATGCCGCCGTCGGTGCCGAACATGTCGCTGTTCATCTCCGTCTCGAACCAGCCGGGGGCGATCCCGTTGACCCGGATCCGCTTCCGGGCCCATTGGGAGGCCAGCTCCCTGGTCAGATTGTGGAGACCCCCCTTGGCCGCAGCGTAGCCCGGCACCTTGAGCCGACCGCCACCGCCGTGGCCCAGGACCGAGCCGATGTTGATGATCGAGCCACCGTCACCGGCCTCCAGCATGTGGCGGGCCGCTCGGCGGGCCAGCTCGTAGGGGGCGACGAGGTTGATCTCCAGCTCCCGACGGAACTCGTCGACGTCGTCGTCGACCGCCGCCAGCACCCGCGAGATCCCGGCATTGTTGACGACCACGTCGATCCGGCCGTGGGCTTCGATGGTGGTGTCGACGAGGTGCTGGGGGGCGCCGGGGGCGGTGAGGTCGCACGGCACGGCCGACGAGTTCGGCACCTCGGCCACCAGCGACTCGAGCCGATCGGCCCGTCGGGCGGCCAACACCACCGACGCCCCGGCCGCCCCGAGCGCCCGGGCGAATCGGTGCCCGAGGCCCGAGCTGGCGCCGGTGAGGATCACCACCTTCCCCGCCAACGAGAACGCATCGGCCGGCTGGTGGACCTCGGCGGTCATCGTTCGAGCCGCCGGACGGAGGGCGCGACCCCGGTCGTGCCATGGGTCATGCCGACGTTGCGGTAGCTGTTTCGGGTGTTGCGCATCATGCCGAACAGCCGGGGCCCGGCGGCGAGCAGGGCCCCGTCGACCGTGATCGCCTGACCGGTGACGAACCCCGAGTCGTCGCCGGCGAGCCAGAGGGCGGCGCCGGCGATGTCGGACCCCTCACCCCGGGCCGGCCAGGGCTGGATCTCGCCGACGACGCGCTCGGCGTCGGCCTCGTCGCCCCCGTGCATGAGCGGGGTGAAGATCACGCCGGGGCAGATGGCGTTGACCCGGATCGAGTGGGGGGCGAGCTCGACCGCCGTGGTCTCGGTGAGGTTGATCACCGCCGCCTTGGCCGCCGAGTAGGCCTGCGGTCCGGCGCCCCCGCCCTGCCCGGCGATCGAGGCGGTGTTGATGATCGCACCTCCCTCGCCCTGGTCGATCATCACCGCTGCGGCGTGCTTGATCCCGAGGAAGACGCCCCGGACGAGCACGGCGAAGGTCTGGTCCCAATCGTCGACCTCGATCTCGGTGATCGGGCCGAAGGCGCCGCCGATGCCGGCGTTGTTGAACATGATGTCGAGCCGCCCGAAGGCGTCGGTGGCCAAGGCGACGGCCGCCGCCACGTCGTCGGAGATCGACACGTCGCACGTGGTGAACCGGGCCGCGTCGCCCAGACGCTCGGCGGCGGCTCGGCCGGCGGCGTCGTTGTAGTCGGCGATCACCACCCGGCCCCCCTCGGCCACGAACCGCTCAGCGGTCGCCAGCCCCATGCCGCTGGCCGCCCCGGTGATCACCGCCACCCGACCGGCCAGCTGGCCTCCCGATCCGTCTGACTCGCTCATCTGGTGCCTCCCCTGGTCACGCCGCTCGATCTGGTCGATCCGATCGGAGCCCCAAGGATGTCACCATGGCGGGGTGCACACACCTCTCGACCCCAGCTCGATCGCCCCGCCAGCGGCCAACTACGCCCACGCCGTGCTGACCACCGCGGCCAGCCGGTGGCTCCACACCTCGGGGGTCGTGCCGGTCCGGCCCGACGGGTCGGTGGCCGGGACCGTCGGCGAGCAGGCCGAGACCGTGTGGGCCAACATCGATGCCATGCTCACCGAGGCGGCGATGGCCCCGGCCGACATCGTGTCGGTCACCACCTACGTCGTGGCCGACGAGGCGGATCTGGCGTCGGTGATGGCGGCTCGGGATCGCTACCTCGGCGAGCATCGGGCGGCGTCGACGTTGGTGACGGTGCCCCGCCTCGCCCAGGACCGGTGGTTGGTCGAGGTGGCGGTGGTCGCCGCTCGCTGACGGTCGGAGGGCCGGCGTCAGATCCGGATCAGGAGGCCGACAGGATCTGGTCACATGACCAGGTGGGTCGTGCGGGTGACACATCGTTAACCTGGCCTGCGCAAGGGCGACAATCCATCGACGTGCGACGCCGCCGGCACGAAGCTGCTGGTCGGCGTCGCCTTCCCAGGACCGACGCAACGGATGACCACCTCGGCGGGGCACGCCCCACAGCTCGACGAGCGCCCCGCTCCGACCCCGGAACCGCGGCGCGGTGGCCGGGTCTCGGCGGTGGCGGCGGCCTTGGCCATCCCGGTCGGGGCGGTCGTGGCCGCGTTGGTGGTCGGGGCGATCATGCTCCTGGCCCTGGGCGCCGATCCGGTCGCCGGGTACCGGGCCCTGATCGTGGGGGCCTTCGGCTCGCCCGACGCGCTGGCCGACACCGCGATCAAGGCGATGCCCCTGCTCCTGGTGGGGACCGGGATCTGCATCGCCTTCCGGGCCGGGGTGGTGAACATCGGCGGTGAGGGCCAGATCATCCTCGGTGCCATCACCTCGACCGTCGTCGCGCTGGCGGTGCCGGGGTTGCCGTCGATCGTCCTGGTCCCGCTGGTGCTCGTGGCCGGCGCCGTCGGGGGTGCGGCCTGGGGGGCGATCCCCGGGGCCCTCAGGGCCTACTCCGGGGTCAACGAGATCCTGTCGACGATCATGATGAACATCGTCGCCGCCCAGTTCCTCAGCTTCCTCCTCCAGGATCTCCTCATCGAGGAGGGGGCGATCCGGATCCAGCAGACGAAGCGGTTGACCCCGAACGCCGACCTCCCCCTCCTCGGCGGGGGAACCCGGCTCCACCTGGGGGTCCTCGTCGCGGTGGGGATCGCCGTCGTCGGCTACCTGATCCTGTTCCGCAGCCCGCTCGGGCTCCGGTTGCGATCGGTCGGCCACAACCCCCACGCCTCCCGCTACGCCGGGATGCCGGTCGAGCGCAGCATCGTCCAGGCGATGGCGCTCAGCGGGGCGTGCGCCGGGGTGGCCGGGGCCGTGCTGGTCTTCGGCAGCCAATCCCACCGGCTCATCGGTGAGGGCGGCGCCGCGGCGTTCACCCAGAGCGCCGGGTTCAACGGCATCGTGGCCGCCCTGTTCGGCGGCCTCCACCCCCTCGCCACCATCCCGGCCTCGTTCCTGTTCGGCGGCATGTTGACCGGGGGAATCGACTTGCAGCGGGAGGTCCAGGTCCCGGCGGCCCTGATCGTCGCCCTGAACGGGGTGATCGTGGTCTTCGTCGTCGCCAGCCTCAAGGTTCGAGAGCGACTGCGATGAGCCAGTTCTTCACCGCCACGGTCCTGGTCGCCACGGTGGCCGCCGGCGTCCGGTTGGCCGTCCCGTTCCTCCTCGCCGCGCTCGGCGAGACCGTCGGCCAGCGGGCCGGGGTGCTGAACCTCGGGGTCGAGGGGGTCATGCTCCTCGGGGCCTACGCCGCCTACTTCACCGCCCTCCGGTCCGGTTCGGCGGTGGCCGGGATCGGGGCCGCCCTGGCGGTGGGGGCGCTGATGGGCCTCGTCTACGCCGGCATCACCCTCGGCCTCCACGCCGAGCAGGGGATCAGCGGCATCGGCATCTTCCTGTTCGGCCTGGGCATGACCGACCTCCTGTTCCAGAAGCAGGTCGGCACCCCGACCCCGATCGACGGGTTGGGCGACGTGCCGATCCCGTTCCTGGCCGATCTGCCGTGGCTGGGCGAGATCCTCTTCGATCACAACGTCCTCGTCTACGCGGCGTTCGCCCTGGTGCCGGTGTTGTGGTGGGTGGTGAACCGGACGACGTTCGGCCTCAACGTCCGGGCGGTGGGGGAGACGCCGGAGGCGGCCGACACCCTGGGGGTGAGCGTGGTCGGGACCCGGTTGGCGGCGATCCTGATCGGCAACTCGCTGGCCGGTCTGGCCGGGGCCGCCCTGGCGCTCGAGCTCGGCAACTTCCAGCAGAACCTGACGACCGGCCGAGGCTTCATCGCCATCGCCCTGGTGTACTTCGGAGCCTGGCGGCCGGCGGTGGTCATGGTCGGCGCCCTCCTGTTCGGGATCGTGTCGGCCACCGTCGTCCAGCTCGGCACCCTCGGTGTGGTGGCCGGTTCGACCTCCAGCCTGGCCGCCATGGCCCCGGCGGTGCTGACGATCCTGGTGCTGGTGATCGTCAGCCGTCGTGTCGCCACCCCGTCGGCCCTCACCCGCCCCTTCGATCGCAGCGGCGGGTGACCCCGCCCGCCGCGCCGCCGCCCTTCATACGACATCCAGCGAAGGAGACAACCCCATGAACCGAGATCCCCTGACCGGAGGGCGCCGCCTCGGCGCCCTCGCTCGCCTGGTGGCCATCCTGGCCGCCCTGGCCCTCGTGAGCGCCGCCTGCGGCAGCGACGATGACGACGGCGACGCCGGCTCGTCATCGGGCGACGGTCCCATCCGAATCGCCATCGTGGCGCCCAGCGCCAGCAACGACCTGGCCTTCACCCAGAGCATGGTCGACTCGGTCGACCGGGTCGGGGAGGAGCGGGAGGTCGACGTCGACATCACCGACGGCACGTTCGTGGTCGAGGACGCGGCGGCCGCCATCCGGGGGTACGCCGAGGACGGCTTCGATCTGGTGATCGCCCACGGCTCGCAGTACGGCGGGCCGCTCCAGGAGATCGCCGCCGAGTTCCCCGAGGTCTCGTTCGCCTGGGGTACCAGCGCCGACAACTTCGGCCTCGACAACGTGTTCGCCTACACCACCCAGGCCGACGAGGGCGGCTACGCGATGGGGGCGATGGCCGCGGCCCTCACCGAGAGCGGGGTGATCGGCGTCGTCGGCCCGATCGAGGTCGGTGACGCCCAGCTCTACGTCGACGGCTTCGTGGCGGGAGCGGCCGCCCAGGACCCCGAGGTGGTGGTCAACGTCAACTACATCGAGTCGTTCAGCGACGTCGAGCTGGCCGCCGTCGCCGCCGAGTCCCACCTCACCGCCGGCGCCGACATCCTGACCGGCACCGCCCAGATGGTGGTCGGGGCGACCGGCGTGGCCCGGGAGGCCGGGGTCGCCTGGTTCGGCACCCAGTCCAACCAGACCCCGCTCGGGGAGGACATCGTCGTCGCCTCCCAGGTGTACCGGTGGGAGGTCGTGCTGACCCAGATGCTCGACGCCATCGCCGAGGGCACCTTGGGCGGCGAGACCTACACGCTGACCTTCGCCAACGAGGGGCTGGCCCTGGAGTTCAACGACGCCTACGACCTCTCGGACGAGATCCAGACCATCGGCACCGAGGCGGTGGCCGGGATCGCCGACGGGTCGGTCACCACCGGCGTCGTCGCCGGCGGCTGACCGGCCGCCACCCACGAAGGACGAGCGAGGCATGGACTCCGACCGGCAGACACCGATGCTCGAGATGTCGGGCATCTCGAAGCGGTTCGGCCCCGTCGTGGCCAACGACGAGGTCGATCTGGCCGTGTCGGCCGGTCGGGTCCACACCCTCCTGGGGGAGAACGGGGCCGGGAAGAGCACCCTGATGAAGATCCTCTACGGGCTCCACCGACCCGACGCCGGCACGATCCGGCTCGACGGAGAACCGGTGGAGATCGGGTCGCCGGCCGACGCCATCGCCCGGGGGATCGGGATGATCCACCAGCACTTCATGCTGGTGCCGACCCTCACGGTGGCGGAGAACGTGGCCCTGGGGTTGCGGTCCCCGCTCGGCCGGGCCGACATGGGCCCGATCCGGGAGCGGCTGGCCTCGGTGGCCGACCGGTACGGCCTCGCCGTCGATCCCGATGCCCAGGTGTGGCAGCTGGCGGTCGGGGAGCGGCAGCGGGCCGAGATCCTCAAGGCCTTGTACCGGGACGCCCGGATTCTGGTCCTCGACGAGCCGACGGCGGTGCTGACCCCACCCGAGGTCGATGACCTGTTCGCCACCCTCCGCCAGCTGACCGCCGACGGTCGGGGCCTGGTGTTCATCTCCCACAAGCTCCACGAGGTGATGGAGCTCTCCGACGACATCACGGTGCTGCGCGACGGGCGGGTGTCGGGCCGGACCGTCCCGGCCGAGACCAGCCCCCACGAGCTGGCCGAGCTGATGGTCGGCCGAGCGGTTCAGCTCCAGCGGACGCTGCCGCCCCGCCCCGTCGGGGTCGGTGAGGGCGACGAGGGGACGGCGCCCCGGACGCCGTTGCTGGTGGAGGGGTTGACCGTCCGGGGCGACCGGGGCCTGGTGGCGGTCGACGACGTGTCGATCGCCGTCGAACGCGGCGAGATCGTCGGTGTGGCCGGGGTGTCGGGCAACGGTCAACGGGAGCTGGCCGAGGCGATCGTCGGGCTCCGCCCGGTGGAGGCGGGGACCGTCGTCGTCGCCGGGTCGGCGGTCACGAGGCCCGATCCGGCCGCCGTTCGGGATCTCGGCCTGGCCTACGTCCCCGAGGAGCGGATGCGGGACGGGGTGGTGGCCGAGCTCACGGTGGCCGAGAACCTGATGTTGCTCGACTTCGCCCGGCCGCCCTACGCCCGCCGGGGGTTGCTCGACTTCTCGGCCATCCGCCGACGGTGCGGTGCCCTGGTCGACGCCTACTCGGTGAAGACCCCGACCCTCGACGCCCCGGCCCAGAACCTGTCGGGCGGCAACATCCAGAAGTTGGTCATCGCCCGGGAGTTCAGCTCCGATGCCGAGGTGCTGGTGGTGGCCCAGCCGACCCGGGGCGTCGACATCGGCGCCGCCGAGTACATTCACGAGCGCCTGCTGGACCAGCGGGCGGCCGGCGCCGCGGTCCTGTTGATCTCGGAAGATCTCGACGAGGTGCTCGCCCTGTCCGACCGGGTCGTGGTGATGTACGAGGGTCGGGTCATGGGCGATCTCCCGCGGGACCACGCCACCATCGAGACGGTCGGCCTGCTCATGTCGGGCGTCGAGGCGATCGAGGACCGGGTCGCCGACCGTGACCAAACCCCCAACCCCTTCCCCGAGCGAGGAGCGACATGACCCGATTGGCCCTCTACCTGCAGGACGCCCATCCGATGGCCGACGCCATCGAGTACACCCGCTACGCCGAGCAGCGGGGGTTCGAAGCGGTGTGGCAGGCCGATTCCCGTCTCGTGCGGGAGGCGAGCGTGGCCATGGCCGCCTTCGCCGCCACGACCGACACGATCAAGGTCGGCTCGGGCGTCGTCGACGTGTGGACCCGGAACCCGGCCCGGCTGGCCTCGGTCTTCTCGACCCTCGACGACCTGGCCCCGGGCCGGATCATCTGCGGGTTGGGGGCGTGGTGGGATCCGCTGGCGGCCAAGGTGGGCGTCGACCGGGCCCGGCCCCTGACCGTGATGCGGGAGGTGGTCGACGCCGTCCGGGCCCTGCTCAACAACGAGACCGTGTCGATGGACGGCCACTTCGTGCACCT
This sequence comes from Acidimicrobiales bacterium, assembly GCA_965262175.1. GTDB lineage: Bacteria > Actinomycetota > Acidimicrobiia > Acidimicrobiales > SZUA-35 > CADEDH01. The sequence continues at coordinate 65,941 of CBDHES010000010.1, forward strand.
CGACGGGGTCGAGCTCGACTACGTCCACCAGGAGCGTCGGCCCAAGGACGTCCCGATCTACATCGGGGCCACCGGCATGCAGATGATGGAGCTGACCGGACGGATCGCCGACGGGGTCGTGCTCAACTACCTGGTGTCGCCCGACTACAACCGCCAGGCGATGGAGCACCTGGAGATCGGGGCGGGCAAGGCCGGTCGGACCATCGACGACATCGATCGCCCCCAGCTGATCGTGTGCAGTGTCGACACCGACCGTCAGGCCGCCCTGGACGCGGCCCGGCTGCTCGTCACCCAGTACCTGGGACAGCAGCCGCACATCATGAAGGCGAGCGGGGTCCCCCAGTCGATTCTCGACTCGGTCGGCGAGGTGCTGACCTGGCCGGCGACCCACGAGCAGGTGGTCGAGGCCTCCAAGCGGGTCCCCGATGACATCGTCCAGATGATCTGCGCCGCCGGCACCCCGGACGAGTGCCGGGAGAAGGTCGCCGAGTACGTGGCGGGCGGTTGCACCTGCCCGATCCTGTATCCGCTCGGCCCGGATGTGCGGGCCATGATCGACGTCTTCGCCGACGCCGGCTGACGTCAGTTCGTCGCCGGGGCGGCGACGGGGCGGCCGAGGAAGTCGTCGTTGACCGAGATCCGAACCCGGTCGGCCCCGGGCCCTTCGGCGGTCACCGAGTCGAGCAGGGCCCGCTTGTCGGCGTAGTAGCGGTCCCGGTGGTCGCCGTCGGAGAGGCGGTTGTACGTCAGGTAGAGGGCACGGCGGGCCATTCGGGAGCTGTTGGTCCCGCTGTAGTGGGGGGTGTAGGAGTCGAAGAACACCAGGTCGCCGGGGCCGCACTCGAGGGGCTGCCAGTCGGCTTGGGCCACCCAGTCGGGGTCGATCCGCCCGGCTCGGTTCGGCAGCACCTCGCCGTCGACGATCGGGGCGAAGTACAGGCACCCGCTGTCGATCGAGGCAGGGTCCAGTGGGACCATGCAGGAGATGTGGTGGTCGATGAACCGGTAGGCGGTGGCGTCCTGGTGGGGGGCGAAGCCGGCCCCACCCGGGTACTTGTAGTTGATCTTCTCCTTGAAGAGCACCGGCTTGTCTCCGAAGAGCTGAGCCAGGACCTCGACGATCAGGCCCGACCGCATGAAGCTCGACAGCTCCCGATGGTGGGGGTCGAAATCCTCGCTCCGGGCGATCTGGGGCCCGTTCTCGGTCTGCTCGAAGTGGTGGAGGCCTCGGGAGGTGTGGTGGGACCACTCCTCGACCTCGCCGACCCAACGATCGAGGCTGACCCGCATCGATCGGCCCATCACCTGGGGGAGGTGGAGCCAACCCCGGGCGCGCCAGGTCGTGAGCTGTTCAGCGGAAAGTTCCATTGTCGAACCTCGTGGAGGCGGCGGCGGTTGCACGGCGGGGCGGCCAGTTTGCTCAGGTCAGGTGAACAAGAGCCGCACTGCTTGGTGACCGGCAAGCGAATTGTCTTTCAGGATGCCGGACCCACCCAGCTCCAGCAAGTCGCTTCAACCGGATCAAGCGAGCGTTCATTCCCCCGTTACACGTCCTGCCGGGTCGGGGCCGGGCGCTCCGGTACTCTCGGGACCGTGGATGTGATCGTGGTCGGTGGGGGCCACAACGGGCTTATCTGTGCGGCCTACCTGGCTCGGGCCGGGGTCGACACCGTGCTGGTCGAGAGCAGGGATTCGGTCGGCGGCTGTGCCTCGACGGTCGAAGACCTGGGCGCCCGGTTCAACATCTGCCACTGCGATCACACGATGATCCGGGCCGTTCCGGTGATCGACGAGCTCGAGCTCGCAGGTCACGGCCTCCGGTACCTGGAGCCGGACGCCAGCAACGTGTTCCTGTTCCACGACGGGAGCGACCCCTGGGTGCTGTTCCGCGATGCCGAGCGGACCATCGACGGCCTCCGGGCGTCGTACCCGACCCAGGTCGACGGCTACCGGCGGTACCTGGACGATGCGCTCCCGATGGCGCGGCTCGTGATCGAGATGGCCCGGACTCGGCCGACGACGGTCGGGTTCCTCGATGCCCTCCGGCGAGGTGATGGTGGCCGAGCCCGGGTGGCGGCGGCCCGCCGCCTGATGGCCTGGGGCCGGCGGAGCATCGCCGAGGTCCTGAGCCGGTACTTCGACGATTGGCGGATCGCCATGCCGTCGGTCAGCACCGGCCCGACCGTCTGGGGGGTGCCGGCCGACACCCCCGGAACCGGGTTGGCGGCGCTGAGCCACGCCGTGCGTCACCACCTCGGCACCGGCCGACCCGAGGGGGGTAGCGGCGCCCTCACCGATGCGGTCGCCGGGTCGTTCGAGGCCGCCGGCGGGGTGGTCCGATGCGGCGCCCGGGTCGAGCGGCTGCTCGTGGCCGACGGACGGGCCGTCGGGGTGCGGCTCACCGACGGCACGGAGCTGCAGGCCCCGACGGTGGTGGCGGCCTGCGACCCCCACCGGGTGCTGGTCGACTGGGTCGACGAGGTCCCTCCGGCCGCTCGCCGGATGGTGGAGCGGTGGCGCCGCCGGCCGGTGGCGGACGGCTACGAGTCGAAGCTCGACGCGGTGGTGACCGCCCCGCCCCGGTTCACCGGGTTGGCCGAGCTCGCCGAGCGGTTCCCGGGGGTCGATCTCCTGGCGCCGACCGCCATCGTCAGCCCATCGCCCGCCGAGCTGACCGAGGCTCACGTGCTCCGAGCCGAGGGACGGGTCGCCCCTCGGCCGACGATGCTGGTGAACGCGCCGTCGGTCCTCGACCCGACGATGGCTCCGGCCCCCGGCCATCATGTGCTCAGCCTCGAAGTGCTGTTCACCCCGTACGACGTTGAGGGTGGCTGGCCCGGCTCGTCCGAACCGGAGCGATGGCTCGGGGTGTGGGACGACCTCGCCGAGGGCGACTTCCGAGCGACCGTCGATCGGTGGCGGGTGATGACCCCCGACCGATACGAGCGGGAGTTCTCCATGCACCGGGGCCACACCCCGGCCTACGGCGGCTCGCCGATCGCCACCCTGGTCGGGCGGAACCGGGAGCTCAGCCGCTACCGCACGGCGATCGACGGGCTGTACCTGAGCGGTGCGGCCACGTTCCCGGGGGCCGGCATCTTCGGCGCCCCCGGTCGAAACGCGGCATCGGTCATCCTCGACGATCTCCGTCGACGGGGAGCGAGGGGCACACGATGACCGTGCTCGGCAACGCCCTCCTGCCCGACGGTCGGTTGGTCGATGTCCACACCGGGGGCGGCCGGATCACCGCCGTCGTGCCGGTCGGTTCGTCGTCCCCGGCGGGCGACGATCGCCTCGACCTCGGCGGATGGCTCGTGCTCCCCGCACCGTGTGAGCCCCACGCCCACCTCGACAAGGCCCTGACCGCCGATCTGGTCCCGAACCCGGCCGGCGACCTCCAGGGGGCGATCGACGCCTGGATCGAGGCCGCGGGGCGCGGTGAGCTCGACCACGAGCCGACGGTCGGCCGGGCCGTGCGGGCCATGGAGCTGTTGGTCGCCAGCGGGGTCACCGCAGTGCGGACCCACGTCAACGTGCTGCCCCCGATCGGGGCGGCGAAGGTGGTGGCGTTGCGGGAGGCGGCCCAGCGGTTGGACGGTCTGCTCGACGTGCAGATCGTGGCCCTCGTCGGGTCGCCGTCGATCGGGCCCGATGGGGCGCCGATGCGGGAGGCGCTGACGGCGGCCCTCGATGCCGGCGTCGATCTGGTGGGAGGCTGCCCCCACCTCGAGCCCGACGGGCCGGCCTTCATCGCCCAGCAGTTGGCGGTCGCCACCGAGGCGGGGTTGGGCCTCGACCTCCACGTCGACGAGACCCTCGACCCGGCCATGCTGACGCTGCGGGACCTCGCCCGGCAGGTCGTCGACACCGGGTTCGATCGGCCGGTGACCGCCAGCCATTGCGTCTCGCTGGGGACCCAGCCCCCCGAACGGCAGGCCGAGGTGGCGGGAGAGGTTGCAGGGGCCGGGATCTCGGTGGTCACCCTGCCCCAGACCAACCTGTTCCTCCAGGGACGGGACCGACCGACGGCGACCCCCCGTGGTTTGACCGCGCTGGGACCGCTCGCTGCGGCGGGGGTCACGGTCGCCGGTGGCGGCGACAACGTCCAGGACCCGTTCAACCTGGTCGGGAGGAGCGATCCCCTGGAGACCGCGGCGCTCCTGGTGATGGCGGGACACCTTACGCCCGACGGCGCCTACGACATGGTCTCCAACGAGGCCCGGGCGGTGCTCGGGCTGGAACCGGTGCGGTTCCGGGTCGGTGACCCGGCCGATCTGGTCGCCATCGACGCGCCATCGGTCCGGGGAGCGATCGCCGAGGCACCGATGAACCGCCGGGTGTTCCGGGCCGGCCGGTTGGTGGCGTCGACCGACACCGCCACCGCCCTCCACCGCGGCTGACGGTCGACCGGCCCGACGTCGGGCCCGGGGCGGTGCACGGGTCGTGGTGGCGGGCTCGGGCAGGTCGGGCCGTTCGTCCCTGGTCAGGGGGCGGGGAGGGCCGGACACTGACGATGAGCCGCTCCGAGGAGGCGCCCGATGGCCGGCAACGCCGAACCCACCAGCACGACCGCCAGCCCACCCCCGCCCGACGCCTCAGACCCGCTGGGCGAGCCCGGTGCCGGTGAGCCGAAGCTCCGGCGGACCATCAACCTCCCCCTGCTGGTGTTCTATGGGGTCGGGGTCACCGTCGGGGCCGGGATCTTCGCCCTGGTGGGGGAGATCCTCGACCTGGCCGGCGACCGGGCTCCCCAGTCGTTCCTCCTGTCGGGGGTGATCGCCGGGCTCACCGGCGCCGCCTATGCCCTCCTGGTCCGGGTCTACCCCCGGGCCGGTGGGGAGGCCGTGTTCGTCAACCGGGGACTCGGTGCGCTGGCCGCCCGGCTCGCCGGCTACGGGGTGTTGGCCGTCGGGGTGATCTCCAGCGCGGTGGTGGCGCTGGCCTTCGCCGGCTACATCCGCGAGATCGTCGACGTTCCCGCCACGCCGGTCGCCCTGGCGGTCGTGGCGCTCCTGGCCGGCGTGGCGTGCTGGGGGATCCGGGAGAGCGTGATCGCCGCCGCCATCATCACCCTCCTCGAGCTCATCACCCTGCTGGTCGTCGTCGTGTTCGGGATCGACTGGCTCACCGACGCCGACGTCTGGGCCCGAGGGTTCTCGGTGACGGGCGGCGACGGCGCCCTCGGCGGGTGGCAGCCGGTCCTGGCCGGGGCGGTGCTGGGGTTCTTCGCCTTCGTCGGGTTCGAGGACATCGAGAACATGGCCGAGGAGACGGTGAACCCCCGCCGGACGGCACCGCTGGCCATCGCCTGGACCCTCGGCCTGACGATCGTCTTCTACGTCGCCCTCGCCCTGGTGGCGATCGCCGCGCCCGACCGCGCCGCGGTGACCGGCTCGGACGCCCCGCTGGCCGAGATCTTCCACCAGCTCACCGGCCGCTCCGGTGACGGGGTGGCGGCCATGGCCTCGGTCGCCATGATCAACGGGATCCTGGTCCAGATCGTGATGGCGTCCCGGGTCCTGTACGGGATGGCCAACGAGCGCCTCGTTCCCGGATGGTTCGGTGGTCTCAACCGGGCCCGGCGGACCCCGGTCCGGGCCACGGTCGTCCTCGCCCTGGCGATCATGGTGCTGGTCATCTTCTTTCCGCTGGTCGCCCTGGCCGAGCTGACCAGCGTGATCGTCCTGGCGGTGTTCGGCCTCGTCAACCTGTCGCTGTTCCGTCTCGGCGGGCAGCCGGGTATCGACCACCTCGTCCGCCGGTTCCGCTGGCTCGGGCTCGTCGGCGCCGCCGCCTCGGTCGCCCTCATCGCCGTGCAACTCACCTCGGGAGTGGGTGGCGGTCACTGACGGACGGTCGGCGGCCGGAACGGCCCGCGGTCGGGACTTGCGGTCCGGTTCTGCTCCCCTCTAAACCCAGGTCATGGGCTATGAGGCGATCGAAGTGGACCGCGACGGCAGCGGGGCGGTGGCGACGGTGACGATGCATCGCCCCGAGGCGTTGAACGCCATCACCCCGACGATGCTGGCCGAGCTGAACGTCGCGTTCGACCACCTCGTCGCCGACGACACGGTCCGGGTCGTGGTGCTGACCGGGGCCGGTCGGGCCTTCAGCGCCGGGGTCGACCTCAAGGCCCTCGGCGAGCGGCGCCTCGAGGGCGGCAAGGTCGGCGATCTGCTCGACCTCCCGGCCCGCCGGCTCACCGAGATGATCGCCGCCACGTCCCAAGTCGTCGTGGCCAAGGTCAACGGCTTCTGCTTCACCGGAGCGCTGGAGCTGGCCCTGGCCTGTGACGTGATCGTGGTGGCCGACGAGGCCCGCCTCGGCGACACCCACGCTGCGTTCGGCCTCCGGCCGACGTGGGGGATGAGTCAGCGGCTTCCCCGCCTGGTCGGCCCGGCCAGGGCCCGGGAGCTGTCGCTCACCGCCCGTCAGTTCACGGGCCGGGAGGCCGCCGAGTACGGCCTCGCGGCCCGGTCGTGCCCGGTGGCGGAGCTGGACGGCATCGTCGACGAGTTGGTGACGGCCATCGCCGCCAACAGTGCCGGCTCGCTGGCCGCCTACAAGGACCTGTACCGGGTGGCCGAGAACGCCGGCCTGGCCGACGGGTTGGCCTACGAGGCGTCGACCGACTACCCGATCGCCGACACCGAGGCCCGCGTCGCCTCCTTCCGCTGAGGGCACCGGCACTACACTCGACCCCTCGGAGGCCCAGCCTGTTGCTGGGAGGAGCGTGAGGAGCGGCGGCGTGGACCTGCCGGACATGATCGGCCGGTACCGGGTGGCCGGCCTGTTGGGATCGGGCGGCTTCGCCACGGTCTACCTGGCCGAGGACCCGACCCTCGAGGTCACCGTCGCCATCAAGGTGCTGTCGGAGTCGATGGCTCTCGATCCTGAGCTCCGGGAGCGGTTCATCGCCGAGGCCCGGGTCATGCGGCGGCTGGCCGCCCCCGGTCTGGTCACCGTCCACGACATCAACGAGCATCAGGGTCGTCCGTACTTCGTGATGGAGCATTGCGCCCGCGGCACCCTGTCGGACCGGCTGCAGGATCTGTCCCGACCGCTGTCGCTCGACGAGGGTCTCGGTCTGGCCGGCGTCCTGGCCGGTTGTATGAAGGGCATCCACCAGGCGGGGATGGTCCATCGCGATCTCAAGCCCAGCAACTACCTGATCCGGCGGACGCCGGTCCCCCATGGCCGGGCGATCGGTGACGTGCTCCACGGGGACGAGGAACTGGTCGTGGCCGACTTCGGCCTGGCCAAGGTGGTCGACCTGGCCGCGACCCGGGTCAGCATGGCCGGGGGCACGCCCGGTTTCAGCGCTCCCGAACAGTTCCGGGGCGACCCGACCGTCGACAGCCGGGCCGACGTCTACGCCCTGTCGGCCATCCTCATCAACGCCCTCACCGGTGCCCACCCGCTCCCGGTGCTGGCCGGCGGGCAGGACCCGTTCCCGCCCGAGGTGCTCGACCGCACCGGCCCGCTGCGGGCCGAGGTGGTCCGGGGGCTGTCGTTCGACCGCAACCAGCGCCACACCGACGCCGCCGAGTGGCACGCCGCGATCGTGGCCGCCGGGTCCGGCCACGTCGCCGGGGGCGGTACCTCCGGTCCGACCCCGATCGAGCGCGCCACGATCGTCGACCCGACGTGGCCACCGCCGGTCACCCCTTCGGGGATGGGACCGGCAGGGGGATCGGACGCGGGAACGGTCGTCGTCGGTCCCGACGACACGGGAACGGTCGTCGTCGGTCCCGACGGCACGGGAACGGTGGTCGCCCCGCCGGCGGGCGCTCCCGTTGTCGGGTCCCGGCCGGCCGGCGCTCCGGTTCCCGGGCCCCCGCCGGCCGGTCGGCCGGTGTCGCCGACCGGGAGCGGACGTCGCCCGGCACTGCTGGCCGGGCTGGCCGCGGTCGTGGTGGCGGTCGTCGCCCTCGGTGGGGCATGGATGGTCGGCCTGCGCCTCCCCGGTCCGGCGATCGACGGGCCCCGATCGGGGGCGGTCGGCGACGAGGCGGTCTTCGCTATCGACGGCACGGCGACCTGGATCGTCGATGGTGAGGAGCGCACCGACGCCCGGGCGATATCGATCACCCCTCCCGAGGCGGGTCAGGTGATCGTCGAGGCCCGTTCGACGTTCCGGTCGAGCGAGCTGACCTTCGTGGCGACCGATCCCGGCGAGCCGCTCCGCATCGACGGGCCCGGTTCGGCCCGGGTGGGGGAGCCGATCACGCTCATCGCCGCCGGGTCGGCCGCCGCCACCTACACCTGGATCGTCGCCGGATCGGAGACCACCGGCCCGTCGCTCACGTTCGAGCCGATGGGAGCCGGGACGGTGACCGTCCGCCTCCTCTCCGACCTCGGAGAGGAGATCGAGCGGACGATCACCGTCATCGGCTGAGATCGCCCCCTGGCCGGCTAGAAGCCGATCGCCGGGTCGATGTATTCGTTGGTGAACAGGTCCTCGGCGGTGACCTGGGGCATGTCCATGCCGGCGTCGGTCATGGAGGCGATGACCCCCTCGATGCGGTCGGTCTCCATGTCGCCGACGGTGTCGTTGGGGCCGTTGCCGACCAGACCGAGGTCGATCTGGGTGTCGACCGAGTAGGTCGCCAGCGCCTCGTCATAGACCCAGAAGTCGGCGTACTGCTCGACGGCGTCGATGATGATGGCGTTGGCCCGGTCGGGGTCGGCGTAGAAGTCGACAACCGAGCGCTGGATGATCGGCACGACCTCGGTCAGGCAGGCGTCGAGTTCATCCTGGTCGGCGGGCCGGATGGCCACGGTCTGGCTGTAGACCTCGAAGCCGGCGTCGTGCAGGGTCTGAAACCGGACCGGTCGACCCCACTCCTCGAAGACGTTCTCGTAGTTGTGGGGCTCGGCCGAGGCGAACCCCTGTTGGGCGATGGCGCCTCCCTCGGCGACGAACCGGGCCGGCGAACCGTCGTAGGACGGGTCGATCTGGTCGGCCGACCAGATGCCCTGAGCGACGAAGACCTCGGAGAACACGCCGCCGCCGAAGACGTTGATCGTCACCCCGGCTGCGCCGAGATCGGCCAACGTCTCGACCTCCGGGTACGTCTCCGGGTCCCACATGATGATCTGGGGGTTCTGTTCGAGGGGGGCGACCACCGACAGCAGCGGAGCGTCGGCGAAGTTGAGCGCCTGGCTCTCGGTGTTGGCGTAGGCGAGGTGGATGCTGTCGTCGGTGTACACGTACGAGGCCACCGGGGCGGAGCCGATCGCCGGGCCTCCGGTCCGGACCTCGAAGTCGATGCCGGTCGGCTCGCCGCCATCGACGAGGCTCCCCCGGACGACCTTGGCGTCGACGTCGACGGTGTAGTCGTCGCCGATCATGTTGTAGAGCGCGCCGTGCTCGGACTCGGGGAACCAGTCGGTCTGGATCACCAGCGGGCTGGGGCACACGTCGGCCAGGCCCCCGCCGTCGTCGGCCGACGAGGCGGCCTCACCGTCGGCGGCGTCGTCCGCTGCGGTGTCGTCATCGTCGTCCGAACCGCAAGCCGCGGCCAGAAGGCTGAGCGCTGCCAGCAGAGCCAGCAGCCGTCTGAAGGTAAGGGTTGTCACTCGCTTCACGCTCCCCGTGGTTGGGTGGATTGCTCTCCGACCGCGACGAACGTCACGACCGGCGAGATCGGTTGGCGGCCGGGCTCAGTGGCTGCGGCCCTCGTCGTACCAGCGTCCGATGACGAGGCTCTGCAGCCAACCGAAGGCGAGGAAGACCGTCACCCCCAGGGCCGACGAGAGGATGACGGCGGCGATCAGCTCCTCGCCCTGCAGCTGGTTGGCGTAGCGGCGGATCAGCTGGCCGACCCCAACCTCGCCCCGACCGAAGAAGAAATCGCCGACGATCGACCCGATCACCGACAGCCCGGCCGAGATTCGCAACCCGGCGAAGATGGCCGGGAGGGCGGCGGGGAACATCAGCTTCCGGAGCCGGGTCAACCGGCTGGCGTGGTGGAGGGTGAACAGCTCGTGCATCCCCCGGTCGGCCGACTGGAGGCCGAACAGGGTGTTCACGATGATCGGGAACAGCGAGATGATCACGCACACCACGATCCGTGACGTCTGGTCGGTCCCGAACCAGAAGATGATCAGGGGGGTGATGGCCAGGATCGGCACCGCCTGGAGGGTGACCAGGTACGGGAAGAGGGCCCGCTCGAACACCTTGGCCTGGCTCATGATGACGGCCAGCGCGAAGCCGATGGCGATCGAGATGGCCAGCCCGTAGGCCGCGACCCGGGTGCTCGACCACAGGGCGCCCAGCAGTTCGACCAGGTGACCGTCCTCGGTCCGGAAGCCATGGGTCAGGACCTGGTGCGGTGGGCGGAGGAGGAACCGGCGATCGGGTCGGAGCACGACGTAGGACACGACGTACCACAGGCCGATCAGGGCCGCGCCGAACACCAGCGGGGGAAGGATCATCCGGAGGAACGCCCCCCGCAGCCGCGCGACAAGGCTGGGCGTGGGCCGGGCCCCCGGCGTCGGGCCGGCGTCGGGGGCCGGATCGATCCGGAGGTCGTCGTCGACGCCGTCGTGGAGCACGTCGACGGCGTGGTCGAGATCGGTCATGTGTGCGCTCCTCTCAGCGCCTGCGACACCTCACCGCTCAGTTGGGCGAAGTCGGGGTCGAACCGGAGGTCGGGGGTGCGAGGGTAGGCGAAGGGGACGTCGAAGGTCCCGACGATCCGACCCGGCCGGGCCGACATGACCAGCACCCGGCTGCTCAGGAAGACCGCCTCGCTGATCGAGTGGGTGATGAACAACCCGGCGAAGTTCTCGGCGGCGAAGAGCTGGAGCGTCTCCTCGTTGAGGCGTTCCCGGGTGATCTCGTCGACCGCGCCGAACGGCTCGTCGAACAGGAAGACCGGTGGCTTGAGGGTGAGGGTTCGGGCCAGCGACGCCCGCATCCTCATCCCGCCCGACAGCGACTTCGGGTAGTGCCGCTCGAAGCCGGTCAGCCCGACCTTGTCGATGGCTTCGGCCGCCAGCCGTCGACGCTCGGAGCGGCTGATGCCGTGGAGCTCGGCCAACAGCTCGACGTTCTGGGTGACGGTCCGCCAGGGGAGCAGGGTGGCGTCCTGGAAGACGTACCCGAGGCGGTCCCGGTCGACGGTGACGGTGCCGCCGGTCGGTTCGAGCAGCCCGGCGGCGATCCGGAGCAGCGTCGACTTCCCACACCCCGAGGGCCCGACAATGGTCACGAACTCACCCCGATCGACCGAGAAGCTGATGTCCTGCAGCGTCTCGGTGCCGTCGGGAAAGGTCATGGCGATGCCGTCGAACGCCAAGGTGGCGGTGCTCGTGCCGATGTCGGTCACTGGCGACCCCGCCCGGTCCCAGAAGCGACAGATCCGTTCGATCCCATAACAAGTAGCGGACAGACTAGCTCCGCCACCCGGCCCGATCACGCTGCTGGTTCGCTCCTTCACATTTGTTCACGTTGCTGTGACATGGTCGATCGACTGGCGAACCCGTCCGGACCTATCGTGAGGCCATGCGCACTGGGATCTTCCTGTTCGGTGGGGTCGAGATGGACGACGCCGGGAGCGGGCCCCCGGCCCCCACCGATCGTCGCTATGACGCCAAGACGGTGTGGGCCACGACGGAGCGGATCCTGGAGACGGGCGTGCTGTGCGACCGGCTCGGGTTCGACAGCTTCTGGCTGACCGAGCACCACTTCCAGTACGAGGGATACGAGGTCGTCCCCAATGGCCTGATGACCGGGGCCATCCTCGCCGAGCGGACCGAACGGATCCGGATCGGCACGATGTTCAACGTCGTCGGCCAGTGGCATCCGCTGCGGCTGGCCGAGGATTTCGCCACCCTCCACAACCTCTCGGGCGGCCGAGGAATCCTCGGGATCGGCCGGGGGACCGTGCCCCGGGAGGCGGAGTCGCTGGGATCGAAGATCGGGAGCTTCGACAACCCCGACAAGGCCGACGCCGACGACTTCAACCGGAAGCAGTTCGCCGAGGCGGTCGAGGTGATCCACCTCGCGCTCGACAACGAGTCGTTCGCCTTCCACGGCGACGTCTACGACTTCCCGCCGCCCGGCATCCCCGACCGGGGCGGGTTCGTGACCGAACTGAGCCTCCTGCCCCGGCCCCTCCATCCGTACGAGACGTGGCAGGCCATCACCTCGCCCCCGACCCTCGAAGCGGTGCCCCGCGCCGGGTGGGGTGGCGTGTTCTGGCTGAAGCACCACGCCTTCGTCAAGGCGTTCTGGGATCGGTACGGCGAGCTGTACGCCGAGACCCACGGCCGCCCGCTCGCCCCTGGTGAGAAGCGTTGCCTGGTCCTCAACACGTGCGTGGCCGACAGCCGGGAGGCGGCGATGGCCGCCGTCCGCCCCGGTCACGACGAGTTCTGGAAGTTCCTCGGCCCGTACGGCTGGAGCCGGGGCTACATGGGGCCCGACGGCAAGCCGTCGCCCCCCGGCCTGATCCCCACCCTCGAGGAGTCACTCGACAACAAGGTGTGGCTGGTCGGCACCGCCGACGACGTGGCCGAGGGCATCGCCTGGTACCGCGAGCATCTCGACGGCCTGGAGGACCTGATCCTGTTCCCGGCCATGCCCGGCGATCCCTACGACCTGGTCGACGAGCAGCTCCACCGGGTGGCCGAGGACGTCCTCCCCCAGCTGAGCTGAGCCGATCGTGTCGGTGACCACCCTGGTCGTCCAGGACCATCCGCTCTCGGAGAGCTACAGCGCCGCCCTCCGGGGCCGGGTCGTCGAAGCGCTGGAGCGTCGGGGACGACCCCACGAGGTGTTCCGCCTCGGCCAGGGGGAGCGGCCGACGGTCGACGACGTGGCCGGGGTAGGACGGCTGATCCTCGTCTACCCGACGTGGTCGGGCGGGATTCCGGCCCGGTTGCTCGATTGGCTCCACGAGGTACTCGACCGGCCGGCATGCCTGGCCGACGTCGACGAGCTGGTGGCGGTGACCAGTTGCGGCTCGTCACGGCTGATCAACCGCATCCAGGGGGAGTGGGGCAAGCGGTACCTGGCGTCGACCGTGCTCGGCCGGTGCCGAGCCGGCGCCCGGTTCCGGTGGGTCCCCCTCTACAAGATCGACCGGCTCGATCGGCCCGCCACCGCCACCCACCTCGGTCGGATCGACCGACGGCTCGGCCTCGGCGGCGTCGAGCCACCGAGCCAACCAGGCTGAGGTGTCAGCGGACCCCGAGGATGCTCGGGGTCGCTTCCGGTCACCACCTCTCGAGGGCGGCCAAGCCGGCCATCCGATCGGACCCGTCGCCGCCGACCGTGCGGTAGGCGGCCCGACAGCGCCGGTTGGAGCTGAGGTGGAACGATCGAGCCAGGCACGGCCCGAAGTCGTTCCGCCGGTCGTGGCGGCCCGGTCCCGATCGGGGCCCCCGCTCGCCGATCACCAACGCCCGGCGGAGGTGATCGAGCGCGCCGGTGATCGTCCCCTTCGGGGTGAACTCGAAGCCGACGCCCAACACGAAGACACGCTCCTGCCACGACTTCACCCGGGGCGGTGCGGTGCCGTGCACGATCGGGTAGCAGACGACGAGCCCCTCCGCCGCCCCGACCGCCTCCGCCCCGGCGATCGGAGCCGGGGTCACCAGGGGGCGATCGGTGAGGTAGGCGGACCGCTCCACATCGGACATGAACTCGTCGAACCCGTCGGTGGCCAGGTCGCAGCGGTCGATGGTGTGCCCGCCCTCGTCGAGTCGGGCCTCGATCGTCTCGATCAGCGGGCCCGGCTCACCGGCGTCGAACCCGTTGACCACCAGCACCCGCATCGCTCGGAGACTAGTCGACGGTCGATTCCCCGCCCCCGGTGGTCCCCGCTGCGCCGTCTACAGTCCGGGCATGACGATGCCCAGCTCCTCCGTCGGCGGGCCGGCCTCCGCCGTGGTCACGCGGTGACCGATCCCATCGACCTCGTCGACCTCGTCGACCTGGCCGACCGCCTCGGTCTCGGCCATCACGAGCACGTGGCCGTCGTCGGCGGGGGCGGCAAGACGACCGTCGTCCACGGCCTCGCCGGGTCGCTGACCGGCCGCCGGGTCATCACCACCACGACCAAGATGGGTCACGATCAACACGGCGGTCTCCCGCTGCTGGTCGGGGCGACCGACGACGAGGTCGTGGCCGCGGCCACCGACACCGCAGGTCCCATCGTGGCGTGGGGCGGGATCGACGGCAGCCGGGCCACCGGGGTCACCCCCGAGACCTGCGACCGGTGGTTCGGCCGCGTCGACCACGTGTTGGTCGAAGCCGACGGAGCCCGGCGTCGGCCGTTCAAGAGCCCGGGGCACAACGAGCCGGTGGTGCCCGCCACCACGACCCGCTACGTGATCGTGATGGGATCCGATGCCCTCGGGCGGGTGATCGACGACACCGCCCATCGCCCCGAACGGGTGGCCGCCCTCGCCGGGTGCCGACCGTCGGAGCGGCTCACCCCGGAACGGGCCGCCACCGTCCTGCTCCACCCCGAGGGGTTCCTGGCCCACCGGCCTCCGGCCGCGGCCACGGCGATCGTGGTCACCAAGGTCGACCCGACCACCGCGTCCGCTGCGGCCCGGGTGGCCGCTGCGCTCACCGAGCGCCGCCCCACCGACGACCTGGACATCGTCACCCTGGCCCGGGTCTGACCCGACCCTTCCGCTTCAGCAACAGCCGCCCGACAACGTCGGCAGGAAGTGCACCTCGGCACCCTCGGGCAGGTCCTCGTAGAGGGCGTCGGGGATGATCTCGCCGTCGATCGACACCGACGTCCCGTCCGCCAGCCGCTCGGCGATCCCCGGGAACCGCTCGTCGAGGGCCTTGATCAGCCGGCGAACGGTCGCCGCCTCGACCTCCACCTCGGCCACGCCGCCGGTCAGGTCCCGCAGCGCGGCCGAGAAGTGGACGGTCACCATCGACGATGCCCTCCGGTCGGACTCACGCCTCCTCGCTCAACGCTTCGAGGACCCGGACCGGCGACATCGGCAGATCCTCCAGGCGGCGGCCGGTGGCGGCGTGGATGGCGTTGGCCACCGCCGCCAGCGGCGGGACGATCCCGACCTCGCCGACCCCCCGTACCCCGTAGGGGTGGGCCGGGTTGGGCACCTCGACGATGATCGTGTCGATCATCGGGAGATCGGAGGCCACCGGGATGCGGTAGTCGAGGAAGCCCGGGTTCTCCAGCTTCCCGTCGGCATCGTGGACGTACTCTTCGTTGAGGGCCCAGCCGATGCCCTGGACGACGCCGCCCTGCATCTGGCCCTCGACGTAGCTGGGGTGGATGGCCGTCCCGGCGTCCTGGGCGGTGGTGAACCGGAGGATCGTCACCTGCCCGGTCTCGGGGTCGACCTCGACGTCGCACACCTGGGTCGAGAACGCCGAACCGACGCCTCGGGCGTTGAGCGAAGCGGTGGCCGAGACCGGGCCACCGGTCCGGTGCCACTTGGCGGCGATGGCGGCCATCGTCAGCGGCGTCTCGCTGCCCTCGGTGTGCTGGGCCTGCCCGTCGACCCACTCGACCTGCTCGACGTCGCAGTCCCACATCTTGGCCGCCCGGGCCCGGAGGTCGTCCTTGATCTTGCGGCACGCCTCGACGACCGCCGCCCCGGTGGCCAGGGTGACCCGGCTCCCGCCGGTCGAGTCGTTGAACCCGACCGTCTCGGTGTCGGCCACGAACGGGTGGACCCGTTCGACGTCGATCCCCATCTCCTCGGCGGCCATCAGGGCCATCGAGGCCCGGCTGCCACCGATGTCGGGCGAGCCGACGACGACGGTCAGGTTGCCGCCCTCGTTGACGTTGACCGTGGCGGTCGAGTTCATCCCGGCGTTGAACCAGAAGCCGCTGGCAACCCCCCGGCCCTGGTTCGGTCCGAGCGGGGCCGAGTAGTGCTCGTGATCCCGGATCGCCTCGAGGGTCTCGACGAAGCCGATACGGGGGAACTTCGGACCGTACGAGGCCTGGGTTCCTTCGACGGCGGCGTTCTTCAGCCGGAGCTCGAGCGGATCCATGTCGATGGCCTGGGCCAGCTCATCGAGCACGCTCTCGACGGCGAAGGCGGCCATCGGCGCCCCCGGGGCCCGGTAGGCGGCGACCCGGGGCTTGTTGACCACGACGTCGAAGCCCTCGACGAAGAAGTTGGGGATGTCGTAGGGGGCGATGACCGTCATGCCGGCCGCCCCGACCGGCGAACCGGGGAACGCCCCGGCCTCGTAGGCCAGCCAGGCGTCGGCCGCGGTGAGCCGGCCGTCGTTGGTGACGCCCATCTTGACCCGGATCCGGGTCCCCGAGGTCGGACCCGACGCCTTGAAGACCTCGTCGCGGTCCATGACCAGCCGGACCGGTCGGCCCGACTTCCGGGACAGGGCGACGGCCAGCGGTTCGAGGTAGATGACGGTCTTGCCGCCGAACCCGCCGCCGATCTCGGCCGGGGTCACCTTCAGCTGGGTGGCGTCCCAGCCGAGCACGGTTGCGGTGTAGGTCCGCATGGCGAAGTGGCCCTGCGATGAGCACCACAGGTTGGTCTTGCCGTCCTGGCCGGCGTCGGCCACCGCGGCGTGGGGCTCGATGTAGCCCTGGTGAACCGGCTTGGTGGTGAAGGTCCGCTCGACGACGTGGTCGGCCTCGGCGAACCCGGCGTCGAGGTCGCCCCGCTCGTGGACGATCCGTTGGGCCACGTTCGACGGCGCCTCGGGGGCCGGATCGACCCCCCGGGTGATGAGGTCGTCGTGGAGCAGCGGGGCGTCGTCGGCCATCGCCTCGTCGACGGTCAGCACGTGAGGCAGGACCTCGTAGGTGACGTCGATGGCGGCCGCCGCCGCCCGGGCCTGCTTCTTGGTGCCGGCCGCCACGGCGGCGATCGGGTGGCCCTCGTAGAGGACCTTGTCCCGGGCGATGGCGTTCAGCGACATGTGCACCTGGTCGGGCCGGACGCCGGCCTCGGCCAGATCGGGGAAGTCGGCGCTGGTGATGATCGCCTTCACCCCGGGCATGGCCTCGGCTGCGGTGGTGTCGATGGCCACGATCCGGGCGTGGGCGTGGGGCGACCGGAGCACCGCCCCCTCCAGCATCTGGGGGAGCTGGAGGTCGGCGCCGAAGCGGGCCTTGCCGGTTACCTTGTCGAGCCCGTCGGGGCGGACGGGACGGGTCCCGACCCACTTGTAGCCGGGCTGGGCGGTTGGGTTGTCGTCGGTGATGGTCACGGTCGTCCTCCTCAGGCGCCGTTGGAGCTGGCCCGCATGAGCTCGGCGGCATCGAGCACGGAGCGGACGATCTTGTCGTACCCGGTGCAGCGGCACAGGTTGCCGGCCAGGGCGTAGCGGACCTCGGTCTCGGTCGGGTTCGGGTTGCGGTCGAGCAGGCCCTTGGCCGCCACCAGGAACCCGGGGGTGCAGACCCCGCACTGGAGCGCCGCCCCTTCGAGGAAGCACTGCTGGAGCGGGTGGAGGGCGTCGGCGGTGGCCAGGCCCTCGATGGTGACCACGGTCGCCCCCTGGACCTCGGGGGCGAAGACCAGGCACGAGCAGGTGACCCGGTCGTCGAGCAGGACCGAGCAGGCCCCGCAGTCGCCGGTCCCGCAGCCCTCCTTGACGCCGGTCAGGCCGACGTCGTCGCGCAAGGCGTCGAGCAGTGAGTTGTCGCCCTCGGTGAGGAAGTCGACCTCGTCGCCGTTGATGGTGCAAGTGATGTGGGTCTTGCTCACGCCGATCCTTCCTCGGTTGCTGCTGCTCCGCCGGCGGCTCGCTCGGCGGCCCGGGCCACGGCCCGCTTGGCCAGCACGCCGGCCACCTGACGGCGGTAGGCGACCGTGCCCCGCTTGTCGTCGATCGGGTCGGCGGCTGCGGTGGCGGCCGCCGCCACTGCGGCCAGCACGCCGTCGTCGATCCGGTTACCGACCACGGCGGCCACCGCATCGGGGACCGTGACGGCGGTCGGGGCGACGGCGCCGAGGGCGATCTCGGCCGCCGCCACCGTGCCGTCGTCGGCCAGGGTGATCCGAGCCCCCGCCCCGACGACCGCGATGTCCATCTCGGTGCGGGGGATGAGCCGGAAATAGGCGTCGCCGGTCCGGGCCGGCGGTCGGTCGAGCTCCAGCTCCACCACGAACTCACCCGCAGCCAGCGACGTCGAACCGGGCCCGGTGACGACGTCGCCGACCGGGATCGTCCTCGTCCCGGTGGCCGAGGCGACCACGGCCCGGGCGCCGTTGACGATCATCGCCGGGACCGAGTCGGCGGCCGGCGAGGCGTTGCACAGGTTGCCGCCGAGGCTGCACCGGCTCTGGATCTGATCCGAGCCGATCAGGCCGGCCGCTTCGACCAGGCCGGGGAAGTCGGCGGCCAGGGCGGCGTTCTCGGTCAGCTCGACGGTCGGGACGGCCGCCCCGATCGTCCACGTACCGCCGCCGTTCGACACGGCCCGGAGGCGCTCGATGCGCTTCAGGTCGACGAGGACGTCGGGCTCGGGTCGGCCGGACCGAAGCTGGGGGATCACGTCGGTGGCGCCGGCGAAGACCCGCGCCGAGGCATGCTCAGCCAGGAGTCGGGTCGCCTCCTCCACCGTCGTCGGGGCCAGGTACTCCACGCCGTCTCCTCCCGGTCGTAGGGAGGCTCAACCTACCTCGGGACCCCTTGTGGAATCGAGACGGACATGGGACCGTGCTTCGATGACCGACCGATCGCCCGCCTCGTCCCCCGGATCGCCCGGCGATGCCGCCAGCGGCGGCCCATCCCTCCATGAGCTCGGCCGGGAGCGCCGGATGGGCGGCCTCGGCACCGAGGTCGACCGGGCGCTGCCGATCGTCGACCTCGACCGGTTCGAGGCCCGTCGGGACGAGATCGTCGAGGCGGTGTGGGAGGCGGCGATCGGCGACGGGTTCTTCCAGGTCGTCAACCACGGCCTCTCGGTGGCCGAGATCGATCGGGCCTTCGACCTGGCCGAGCGGTTCTTCGCCCTCCCGATGGCGGCCAAGGAGCGGCTCCCCCTCCGCCCGGGCACCAACGCCGGTTGGGAGCACCGGAGCCAGGTCCGGCCCTCGACCGGGACCCCCGACGAGAAGGAGAGCTACCAGCTGACCCGTCCCCGGATGGACGGGCTGTGGCCGCCCGACGACGCCGTCCCGGGGTTCCGGGCCGAGCTGCTGGCCTTCGAGGCGGCCAACCACCGGATCGCCATGCGGCTCCTGTCGTGCTTCGCCATCAAGCTGGGGTTCGAGTCCGACTTCTTCACCGTGCGCCACGACCCGACCCGAGCCGAGTACCAGTCGACCCTCCGGCTGCTCCACTACCTACCGGTCGAGCCGTCCGACGACGAGCCGAGGTGGCGGGCCGGGGCCCACACCGACTTCGACTGCCTGACCCTGCTCCATCAGCGGGAGGGGGAGCGGGGTCTCCAGCTGTGCCCGGGGCGCGATCTCGACTCCGGCCGGTGGACCCCGGTCGAGCCCTCAGCCGGGGTGATCACCTGCAACATCGGCGACATGTTGATGCGGTGGTCCGACGACGTGCTCCCGTCGACCCTCCACCGGGTCCGGGTCCCCGATGGCGACGAGGCCCGCCGCCCCCGGTACTCGATCGCCTACTTCGCCCAGGCCGACACCGACGCCATCATCGAAGGACCCGAGCGGCGCTACCCGGCGATCACCGCCGACGACTACCTCCGGCAACGCATCGCCGCCAACTTCTGACCTGCACCCGGGTGCCGACCCGGGGCCGCGGCTCGGCCGCGCCCGGTCGGCCCGTCGAGCCGGCTACCGGCAGCGTCCGGTGACGAACCGGAGGGCGGGATGGGCCAAGCGGATCGGGGCCGCCGAGCACACGGCCGAGCCCTGGGGCCACCGTCGACTCGAACGGCGACGGAGCTCGTCCAGCCGGTAGGGAGCGCTCATCGGGGTGACGAGCAGGCCTCGATCGTCGACCTCCAGGTTGAGTCGGGTGCCGAGCAGTCCCTCGGCCGGTGTCGGGCACTGCCAGAACGATCGGAGGACGTCGGTCACCGCCTGCCGGTCGGGCACCGGGTTGGGGGTCCAGGACGCCAGCCGATCGGCCGACGGCATCAGCTCGGCAAGGCGGACCGCGGCCTCCCAGATGCGGTCCCGGTCGGCGCTGGCCATCGCCGCCACCCCGGAATCGAAGACCGGCTCCACGCCGGCCCCCTCCCTCTCGTAGCCGATGGCCCGGGGCTGCCCGTCGCCGGTGAACATCTCCACGCACTGGTCGATGCCGTGGAACGGGATCGGCTCGTGGGAGTCGTCGAAGGCGTACCGCTCGATGCGGCACATGGCATCGACCGACGCCTTCACCCCGGCACCGCCGAAGTGGTAGTTGAGCGGCGCCACCCCCAGCACGTGCTCGAACAGGCCCGACACGACCGCTGCGGTCTGGCCCCGCCACCCGACGTCGATCACGAGGCACGGGCCCGGCCGGAGGCGGAACCCGGCCAGGTAGCCGGCGACGAGGTCGAACCGGTCGCGGGCCCGGGTGGCGATCAGCTCCCGAACGCTCCGATCGGCCAGGATCCGGGGCCATGAGCTGTCGACCGACGGGAGGGGTCGGTCGGGATCGACGATCGGTTCGGGGAGGAGGTGGGCGACGTCGTCGGGGGTCAGGCCGGCCCGCTGGAGCAGGGTCCGGGCCGGCCAGGTGCTCCGACCGTGGTTGAGGTATCCGTAGCGATCGAGCGTCCCGAGCCGGATCCACTCGTCGACCCCGATGGTCTGGGCCCCGGCGAGGTTCCACGAGATCCGGTTGCCATGGAGGTAGTGGAGGTCGATACCGGCGCCCGACCAGTGGTCCTTGGGCATGGCCTCGGCCATCTGGAGGGGCAGGTCGCCGTCGCGGGCCACGAACACGACCTGGTCGATGCCCTGGGCCTCGCACCGGGTCCGGGCGGCGAGGAGGAAGCCCATCAGGGCCGGCCCGATCACGCTCGCTCCGACGGTGGTGGCGACGTCGGTGGAATCGGGGTCGAGGTCGAGTCGGGCCCGGGTGGCGGCGGCGGCCACCGTGGCCCCCGCCGTCCCACTGGCGGTCAGCCGACGTTCGTAGCGGTTGGGGTTGGCGTTGCGCCGACCCCGAGCGGCGATGCCCCGAGCGAGCGGCACCGCCCAGTCGACGAAGGGGTGGTTGCCGACGAAGGCGACCCGGTCGGCGGTCGTGCCGTGGGCCTCGAGCCAATGGTCGAAGAGTCGGCCGTCGCCCTTCCACCGGCCGACCGCCCCCGACACGTGGAGCTGTTCGTCGCCGACCAGGAGGTCCTCCCGGCGGAGCAGCCCGGCGATGCAGGCCGGCGGGAGGTACATGTCGGACACGAACGCGATCTCGATGCCCCGAGATCGGATCTCTCGGAGCGCGGCGGCGGCGCCCGGCACGGCGACGGTGATCTCCCGCTCGGTCTCCAGCTCGAGGTCGATGCAGGCCGTCGCGTCGGCCCGGGACGCCAGCTCGTCGTGGCGATACCAGGCCACCAGGTCCTCGCCCGGGACCCGCCGGGCGGCGGCGGCCCGGGCGTCTCGGTACTCCGACGCCGAGCCGGTCCACGCGTCGGCCGCGACCAGCAGGTTGGCCAGCACCGTCTCGAAGGCCCGGGGGTCGTTCAGCGACCTGGTGAGGACCGTGTCGTACACGTCGAACCCGACCACGTCCGGTCGTCGACGGTCGAGCCAGTCGACGATGTCGCGCCACGAGCGAACCTGGCCCCGGCCGAGCCGGTCGAGGTGGTAGAGCAGTCGCGGGGCGCGCAGAAGCCGCGCCCCGCCGACGACGACGTCCTGTCGTTCCACGGCGGTCTCACTTGGTTGGCGGCGGGACGGCCGAAAGGTAGCAACGGGAGGCCAACCGGTCGGGAGACGTGGCAGATTTGCTCAGTGGAGAACCGGCTGCGGCACCCTTGCCGGGGCCGGTCGAGCCGAACGGAAGGAGCCCCGACGATGGCATGGGTGGACGAAGGAACGACGAGCGACGGGATCGTAGAACGAGGCCTGGTGGTCGAGGTCGACGGCCGGACCGTGCCCGGGGTGACGTGGTCGCCGGTCGACGGTGCCGATCGGCTGGTTCTGCTCGGCCATGGTGGGTCGACCCACAAGCGGGTCGAGTACCTGGTCGAGGTGGCGAGAGGCCTGGCCGGGGCGGGGATCGGCTCGCTGGCCATCGACGGACCGGGCCACGGCGACCGGTCGATCGAGATCGACGACGACGAGCTGGCGACGACCGACGACGAGGTCGCCCGGGACCGGGAGCGGTTCACCCTTCGCTGGGTCAGGGGTGGGGGAACCGCCGGGGTGGTCGCCGATTGGCAAGGGGCGCTCGACTTCGTCGAGTCGGAGCACGGTGCCCGACCGACGGGGTGGTGGGGGTTGTCGATGGGGACGATGATGGGTCTCCCGGTCGCCGCCACCGACCCCCGGATCCAGGTCGCGGTGCTGGGACTGATGGGGGTGTGGGGCCCGAACCGCAACGACCTCGCCCACCTGGCGGGACAGGTCACCTGCCCGCTGCGGTTCCTGGTCCAGTGGGACGACGAGGTCGTTCCCCGGGAGTCGTGCCTCGACCTGTACGACAAGCTCGGGTCGAGCCGCAAGACACTCCACGCCAACCCCGGTCCCCACGCCGAGGTACCGACGTTCGAGGTGGTGTCGTCGATCCAGTACCTGGCCCGCCACCTCGGTCGGTGAGCGGCCGGCTCAGCCGACGAAGGCCAGGATCGGGTCCTCGAGGTAGGTTCGGAGGCGACCGAGAAACGCCGCCGCCCTGGCCAGGTCGATGAGGGCGCCGTCGAACGAGCCGGTCACGGTCATCACCTGGCCGGTCTGGACCGTCCCGTCGACCACCGACACCACCGCTCGGGGCGACCCGAAGGCGACGACGGCCACCCCGGAACCGAGGGGCGGGGTCAGCGCCGTCAGCAAGAGGGGCCCGGCGTCGACGATGGTCAGCGCCGGCGACCCCTCGGCGGTGGCCGACCGCCGACGCATCAGCTCGTTCATCGCCACGTCGACCTCGGTGAGCGACTGGTCGACCGCCCCGGTGATCGCCGCCCCGACCACGCCCTGATCACCGGCCCGGACGAAGCCGATGACCGGTGCCGCCGGCTCGGTCGCCAGCTCGGGGAACTCGGGGAGCACCGCCGCCACCAGCTTCATCAGCAGGGCGTCGAAGGTGATCCGGCGGCCCGACTCGGCCGAGAGCCGTTGGTGGGCCACCAGCAGCTGCCCGGCGTCGGCCTCGCACGAGAGGTCCATGCCGGTTCGGGCGCCGGTCACCGCCGCCCGGCCGGCGGTGGTCTCCGCCGGGCCGTCGGTCAGGTCGAGCGGTCGGTCGGCGACCGACCCCGGCGAGGTGGGGCCACCGGCGGTGGGCGCCGGGCCGTCGTCGCCGGCCGGGGAGTGGGCCCGCAGGTCGGCCAGCGGGAGGGGTTGGGTGGCGTCGTCCCACCCGGCCAGGCGGGTGCCGGGAAGCGGTTCGTCGGGGAACGCCGCTCGGTGGACGTCGTCCCTGGTGACCCGACCCTCCGGCCCCGTTCCGTCGACCGTGGCCAGGTCGACCCCGAACTCGGCGGCCAGTCGTCGAACCAGCGGGGAGGGCCGGGGTCTTCCGCCGGAGCTCGGCGGCCCGTCCTCGACCGCTGGGGGTGGCCAGTCGAGATCGACCGTGACCAGCGGGTGACCGACGGGGATCGTCTCACCCGGCTCGGCGGCCAGGTTGGTGACCAGGCCGGCCACCGGCGACACGATCTCCTCGGTCGGGCCGTCGGCGGGGGAGGGACCGCTCGTTCCGTCGAGGTCGTCGAGGTCGGTGGTGTCCGTCGGGTCGGACGGGGTCGCGGCGGTCGGCTCGACAATGCACAGCGGTCGGTCGATGACGAGGCGATCTCCGACCTCGACCGCCCACTCGACGATCCTGGCCGCGCTGGCCCCGCCCGCGAGGGAGGGGAGCGGGACGTCGCGCGACTGCTCGCTCATGGCGTCAACTTAGCGGGCCGACCAGCGGAGACGTCCGTCCAGACGGCTCGCCACCGTCTTGTGGCCCCCGGAGCGCCGCCGGTACGGTCCGCTCACACCCCGATCGCCGATCGCCTCCGGGAGGCTGACGATGACCACCCTCACCCTCGACGGCCCCACGTCGATCCTCCTCATCGAAGGCCTGACGATGCCGGAGGCCAAGCCGGAGTACGTCGCCGACGTGACCGCCGCCGCCCCGGCCGGCTCGGAGGTCAGGGTGGCCAAGGGGATGAAGGAGGCCGCCGAGCTGGGGGCGGACGTCGAGATCATCCTCGGCATCGTGACCGAGCGGCTGTTCCCCGCCGTGCCCCGCCTGCGGTGGGTCCACGCCATCGCCTCGGGGGTCGATGCCCTCATGTTCCCCGACTTCGTCGACAGCGACGTGATCCTCACCGGGGAGAAGGGGCTGGTCGGCGGTCACCTGGCCGACACCGGCTGGGGTCTCCTGCTGGCCCTCACCCGCCAGATCCACAGCGCCATCAAGCACGGTCCCGACGCCTGGCAGCATCGGGTCGACATGCGGATGAAGGAGATCGAACTGGAGGGGATGACGATGGGCATCGTCGGCTTCGGGGGCACCGGCCGAGCCATGGCCAAGCGGGCGGTGGCGTTCGGCATGCACACCCTGGCGGTCGACGAGTTCCCTTCGCCTCCCGACCACGGGGTCGAGGAGGTGTGGTCGACCGACCGGCTCGACGATCTCCTGGCCCAGTCCGACGTGGTCGCCATCTGCTGCCCGCTCACCCCCACGACCGACCGGCTCTTCGACGACGAGACGTTCGCCAAGATGCGACCCGGCTCGTACCTGGTGAACGTGACCCGGGGTGAGATCGTCGACGGTCCGGCCCTGGTCCGGGCGTTGGAGGGGCATCTCGGTGGCGCTGCGCTCGACGTCGCCCCGGGCGAGCCGCTCCCGGTCGACCACCCCCTGTTCCAACTCGACAACGTGGCCATGACCCCCCACACCGCCGGTGCCAGCCAGCTGCGAGCCCCCCGGAACGTGGCCCGGTTCGTCGAGAACCTCGGTCGGGCCCAGGCCGGTGAGCCCCTGCTCGGGGTGGTCGACAAGCGCCTGGGCTACTGACCCGGGAGGGGGTACCAAGCAGGGGGTGGTCACCCCGGTAGACTCCGCCCGGTGACCGACTCGACCGCCGTCTCCGGAGCGTCCGCCGGGGAGGCCGAGCACGACCACCATCACGACCACCACCGGTCCAGCCGCTGGATGTTCGGGCCGTGGCTGGCGGTGGGCTTGTTCACGGTCGCGCTCGTGCTCCGCAGCCGGATCGCCTGGTTCGCCAACGACGAGGTCCGCCTGTGGTCGACGTTGTTCGTGTCGATCTGCATCCAGGCCCTGCCGTTCCTGGTGCTGGGGGTCGTGATCAGCGGGCTGATCGCCGCCTACATCTCCCCTGACCTGGTGCAACGGGTGGTTCCCAAGCGCCCGGTCCTGGCCGTGCCGTCGGCCGGTCTGGCCGGTCTCGCCCTGCCGGGTTGCGAGTGTGGTTCGGTGCCGATCGCCGGACGCCTCGTGTCGGCCGGGACCCCACCGGCCGCCGCCCTCACGTTCCTGCTGGCGGCGCCGGCCATCAACCCGGTCGTGCTCGTGTCGACCGCCGTCGCCTTCCCCAACCAGCCGGGCATGGTCGTCGCCCGGTTCCTGGCCTCGTTCCTGGCCGCCATCGCCGTCGGTACCTGGTGGGCCCGTCGCCGCAACGAGAGCCTCCTCGACGGGCTCCGTGGTGAGCACGACCACCACACCTCGAAGGTCCACCGGTTCGTCGACGTCGCCTCCCGCGACCTCGTCCACGCCGGTGGCTACCTGGTCATCGGGGCCCTGGCGGCCGCCACCCTCCAGCTCGTCGTGCCCCGCTCGGTCCTCGACTCGGTCACCTCGAACGAGATCCTCTCGGTGCTGGTGCTCGCCCTCCTGGCGGTGATCCTCTCGATCTGCTCCGAGGCCGACGCCTTCGTGGCGGCCGGTCTCCCCCAGTTTTCCCTCACCTCCCGCCTGGTGTTCCTCGTGGTGGGGCCGGTCATCGATATCAAGCTGGTGGCGATGCACGCCGGGGTGTTCGGCCGGAAGTTCGCTCTCCGGTTCGCGCCGGTGACGTTCGCCGTGGCCGTGGTGTCGGCCGTGATCGTGGGGCAGGTGCTGTTGTGAACCGGCTCGGTCGATCGATGCTGCTGCTCTCGCTGGGGGCGGTCACCGCCCGGATGCTGTGGTCCGGCGGCTACGGCTGGTTCGTCCAGCAGCGGATGTTCATCCCCCTGGTGCTGGCGACCGTCGTGCTGCTCGGGTTCGGGGTCTTCGAGGCCATCCAGGGGACCCAGGAGGAGCGACGGAACCCCGAGTCGTCCCGCTGGTCGGTCGCTCCGGCGGTCGGGTGGCTCCTGCTGCTCCCCCTGCTGGTACTGATCGCCGTTGCCCCGACCGGGCTCGGCGCCGCCGCCGCCAGCCGGGTCGAGGCCTTCACCCCCAACGAGCGGCTCAGCCGGTTCGAGCCCCTGGACGCCTCGGCCGGACCGGTCGACATGCGGGTCTACGACTTCCTCGAGCGGGCGGTGTGGGATCCCGACGCATCGTTGGACGGAGTGACCGTCCGGCTCGAGGGGCTCGTCGTCAACGACGACCGGACGCCCGACGGCTTCATGCTGACCCGCTTCCTGGTGAGTTGCTGCGCGGCCGATGGGATCCCGCTCCAGGTCGCCCTCCGGGGGGTCGACCAGACCTTCGAGGACGACACCTGGGTGGTGGCCGAGGTCGTGTGGCGGCCGCCGGAGGTTCCCTACGACCAGGTCCAGGGAACCAAGATCGTCGAGGCCGACGTCATCTCGCTGACCGTCGTCCCCGGGACCAACGACCCCTACGAGTCGCCCTACTGATCGCCGTGGCGAACGCCGAGGGCGGCCGGGCCGAAGCCCGACCGCCCTCGGCCGCCGATGGGCCGATCGCTCGGTCATCTCGACGCACCGCCGTGGCTGCGGTGCCGGACAGCGTTGGCGATCAGTCGGTCTCCTCGATCGCCGCGGCCTGGTCGGCCTCGATGTCGAACGCCTCGGGGAAGAGGTCGTCGCAGGCGTCGAACGCCTCGTGGTCGACGACGGCGTCGAGCTCGTCCCACACCACCGACTCGGCCGTCGCGTCACCGTCGACGTCGACCTCGACGTCATCGCCGTCGAAGGTGACCGTGATCGTTCCCTCGCCGTCGCCGAGGTCGACGAACGTCGCCCCCTCGGGGGTCTCGACGAGGACCATGCTGGTCGGCTCGTCGATGGCGATCGCCTCGTCCCACTCCTCGAACGCGGCCGTATCGAAGCCGTTGTCGACCAGGCACTGGTCGTAGGCGGCGAAGGCCTCGTCGAGCTCGGCGAGTTCGGCCTCGGTCAGCTCCTCACAGTCCTCGAGATCCTCGAAGGGGAT
Organism: Acidimicrobiales bacterium; assembly: GCA_965262175.1. Classification (GTDB taxonomy): domain Bacteria; phylum Actinomycetota; class Acidimicrobiia; order Acidimicrobiales; family SZUA-35; genus CADEDH01. The sequence continues at coordinate 93,350 of CBDHES010000010.1, forward strand.
CTCACCCTCCAGCTCGTCGAAGGGGATCTCACCCTCCAGCTCGTCGAAGGGGATCTCACCGTCGAGCTCGTCGAGGACGAACTCCTCGACGCACACGTAGCCGTCCAGCTCCGCCTCGGCGTTCGCGTAGGTCTCGACGTCGGTCTCGGCGTCGGCCGTGGCCACGATGCCGGTGTCGGCGATCTCCGGTCGGTCGTCGCTGGCCGCCCCAGCCCCGCCGGGGACCAGGACCAGGGCCCCGACCGCCGCCGTCAGGGCGACGGCGGCCCCGATCAACCCGGCCCGGGCTCCGCTCCGCTTCGCCGATGTGACGTCGTCAGACGTTGGGTGCTCGTTGTTCATGGCATGCTCCTCTCGGTCGGGCCGGGGTCGGTCCCCGGCCGCTCACCCCGTCGCTCCGGGGCATGACGAGGACGATGGGGCCCGAACCTGAACCACACCTGAGAGGCCCTGAGAACGGTCTCAGGATCGAACCCGACCGGTGGGGCACACTGGCCCCATGCGCGTACTGGTCGTCGAGGACGAACCGACCCTGGCCGATTCGGTCCGCCGCGGCCTGGAATCGGAGGGGTTCGCCGTCGACGTCGTCGGCGACGGGATGGACGGCCTGTGGCGGGCCCGGGAGGGCGCCTATGACGCCATCGTGCTCGACATCATGCTCCCCGGGATGAACGGGTACGAGGTGTGTCGAACCCTCCGCCAGGACGAGGTGTGGACACCGATCCTGATGCTGACCGCCAAGGACGGCGAGTACGACGAGGCCGACGCCTTCGAGCTGGGGGCCGACGACTACCTCCGCAAACCGTTCTCCCTCGTCGTGCTGGTGGCCCGGCTCCGGTCCCTGGTCCGCCGGACCCGGCCCGACCGGGCCGCGGCCCTCGTGGTCGGCGACCTCGTGCTCGACCCCGCCTCGATGACCTGCACCCGAGCCGGACAGTCGATCCAGCTCACGCCCCGGGAGCAGGCGGTGCTGGCCGCGCTCATGCGCCGTGCCCCCGACGTGGTGGCCAAGCACGAGCTGCTCGACAACGTGTGGGGCATCGACTTCGACGGCGACCCGAACATCGTCGAGGTCTACATCGGCTACCTCCGGCGCAAGATCGACCGTCCGTTCGGGACCGAGACCGTCAGGACCGTCCGGGGCATCGGCTACCAACTCGTCGGGCGGTGCTGACCGTGGCCCCCGATCGGCTGTCGATCCGGGCCCGGCTCACGCTCACCGTCATCGCCCTCACCGCCGTGGCCGGACTGGCCGCGGTGTGGGTCGGCCTCCGGGCCTTCGAGGACATCGTGCGTCAGCGGGCGGTCGACGACCAGGTCGACTTCGTGAGCGAGGAGTTCACGGTGATCGTCGAGGAGGGCGACGGGTCGGTGCTCGTCGACGGTGAGGAGATCGGGACCGAGATCATCGTCGCCGACGACGGCAGCGCCGAGGTCGTGGTCCCGGGGATCGGGGGCGACGTCGTGGCCGACGAGCTGTCGGCGGCGGAGCTCGAGGCCCTGGAGGCCCTGGACGACCTCGAGGGGGGCGGGGTCCTGGAACTGGACGAAGGGTTCGAGGAGGCGGTCGTCGTCGATGGCCTCGACTGGTTTGGCGACGCCGAGGCCCTGGCGGTCGCCGCCCAGCGGACCCTCGCCGATCTCGACGAGGTCGGGCTGGTCGACCCGCTGTTCGACACCTTCGCCGGCGACGACGGGCAGCTCCACGTGCTGCTCTTCGACGCGTCGGTCACGGCCCTGCCCCGCCCCCCGGCCGAGGAGGCCGTCGGTCGGCCCGAGGGGTCGGAGCCGCCCGAGATCTACCCGATCGACGAGGTCGCGCCCGGTGAGGTGCTCGTCCTCCAGGCCGACCTCGAGGAACTGCAGGCGGTGTCGTTCGAGCCGTTCGTCGCCGAGCAGGCGGTGGCGGCTCGGGACCTCGAGACCGCGGTGGTCGACTTCGACGACCTGCAGCTCGGTCTGATCATCGACGTCACCGACGAGCTGAGCGCGCTCGACGGGATCCGGGCCTCGTTGTGGAGCGCGGCCGCCGCCCTCCCACTCCTGGCCGGCGTCGCCACCTGGCTCCTGACCGGTCGGGCCCTTCGGCCGGTGGCCGCCATCACCCGCCGGGTCGATGCGATCAGCTCGGGCACCCTCGACGGGCGGGTGCCCGAGCCCGACACCGGTGACGAGATCGGGGTCCTGGCCGTGACGATGAACCGGATGCTCGGCCGGTTGGAGCGGTCGGACCGTCAGCGGCGACAGTTCGTCAGCGATGCCTCCCACGAGTTGCGAACCCCCGTGGCGGTGCTCCGCAGCGAGGCCGAGGTCGCCCGCCGGGCCCCGGCGACCACCACCGTCGACGGCTTCGCCGAGGTGGTCCTGGGCGAGACGGCCCGCCTCGAACGCTTGGTCGAGGATCTGCTGACGCTGGCCCGAGCCGACGAGAACCGGCTCATCGGAGGGGCCGACATCGGTGGTGGCCGGGCCGGCTCCGACGAATGGCCGGAGATCGACGTCGACGATGTGGTCCTGGCCGAGGCGGCCCGAACCCGCCGGCTCCCCGTCGATCGCAGCCGGGTGTCAGCGGGGCGGATCCGGGGTCGAGCCAACGATCTGGCCCGGGCGGTCGGCCATCTCCTCGACAACGCGGCCCGTCACGGTGAGTCCACCGTCGTGGTCGGCGTGGCGACCGTCGACGACGCCGTCCGGGTCTGGGTCGACGACGACGGCGCCGGGATCCCCGAGCCCGATCGGCAGCGGGTGCTGGAGCGGTTCGTCCGCCTCGACGAGGCGCGGGATCGGGACCGGGGTGGCTCGGGCCTCGGGCTGGCCGTCGTCGCCGAGGCGGCCGCGGCGCTCGGCGGGTCGGTGACGATCGGACGGAGCGACCTGGGCGGGGCGCGGGTCGAGCTGCACCTCCCGGCCGCCACCGAGGTCGACGTGCCATCGGCTTCGCCCCCGACGCGACCGATGCCCTAGGTTGGAGCACGGTCACGCATCGGAGGTTCGTCATGCGCCACTATTCCTGCGATTCGCACGTCGTCGAGCCGAGGGAGGTGTTCGCCGGCCTCGACGAGCGGTTCGGGTCCCGGGCTCCCCGGATCCAGAACGGGGTCGACGGCGCTCGGGGAGACTTCCTCGTGCTCCCCGGCGGGGGACGCCCACTACCGGTCGGTCGGCTGGGGATCGCCGGCAACCGCCTCGACGATCCTCGGACCGACGAGCTGATCGCCCGGGGCTACGACGGCCTGAATCCCGGGGTCCTCGACCCGGTCAAGCGGCTCGAGGAGCAGTCCCAGGACGGCATCGTGGGCGAGGTCATGTACCCCAGCCTGTCGATGTTCACCTTCGCCCTTCCCGACGATGAGGTGAAGGCGGCCGCCTTCGAGCGCCACAACGACTGGGTCTTCGACTACTGCAGCCCCGCCCCCGATCGGTTGATCGGGATCGGTTGCCTCCCGGTCCCCGACGTCGACGCCTGTGTGGCCGAGATCCGCCGGGCTGGCGCCAAGGGGGTGCGCGGGTTCTCGATCCCGTCCCACGCCCCGATCGACAAGCCCTACAGCGATCCGGCGTACGATCCGCTCTGGGCCGAGTTCCAGGAGATGGATCTCCCCGTCACGATGCACATCTTCACCGGGACGTCGTTCGACTGCGGTCTGCCGCCTCACTGGGGCACGCCGGGCGGCACGATCAAGGGCTACACGCTGTCCCACACCACGGTGGCCAACTCGGTCATGGACCTGATCTGCGGCGGGGTCGTCGAGCGGTTCCCCCGGTTGAAGTTCGTCCTCGCCGAGTTCGAGACCGGGTGGGTGGCCCACTTCAAGCAGCGGTTCGACCACGCCATCTATCGGACCCCGAAGTTCGCCGTCGACTACCTGACCCTCAAGCCGTCGGAGTACTTCGACCGGAACTTCTGGGTCACCTTCGAGGACGACGAGGCCGGCGTCCTGACCCGCAACCTGATCGGGGTCGACAACCTCCTCTGGGGCAACGACTACCCCCACCACGACGCCATCTGGCCCAACTCGATGGCCGTCCTCGACCGGATCATGGAGGGCGTGCCGGACGCCGAGCGGGAGCGCATGGTGTGGGGCAACGTGATCGACCTCTACGGACTCGACCCCGACAAGCTTCCTGCCACGGCCTGATCGGGAGCGTCCGGGCCGGCCGCCGGTGGGCCGCTCAGCCGTCGCCAGGGTCGATGGCGGCGGCGAAGCACTCGTCGGGGCCGAGCTCGAACCGGTCGCAGTAGTCCCAGGCCGCATCGCGATCGTCACCGAACCCGTCGATGTAGAACTGCCAGAAGTCGCCGCTCTCGCTCTCGGAGATGATGAGGTCGGTGTGACCGTCGGCGACCATCTCGTCGTACTGGTCGAGGGCGCGGGGCCAGTTGCCGGGGTCGATCCGCACCGAGGCCAGGTTGACCCGGAAGCCACCCTCGGGCGGCCCCGGTGAGACGTAGATGTCGACCGGGTCGGTCCGGACCGTCGTACCGTCGGCTGCGATGACCTCGACGGCCACCCGATGCCGGCCGGCTTCGGCCCGGTAGATCGGCGTGAGGACCGGGTCGTCGTCGACGGGGTCATCGTCGACGACGACACGGAACCGGGACCCGGGCGGATCGTTGCGTACCCCGAGGGCGTAGCGACGGCCCACGACGAGGGGCTCGATCCTGGCCTGGCTGAACTCGACCTCGGGCCGAGGTGGGTCGGGCTCGGCGCCGTCGAGGAGGTCGAGGTCGAACGGGTCGGCCGTCACCACGACGAGGCCGACGACCGCCATCATCGCCACGACGGCGGCGATGGGTCGCCACCAGGTCCGACCCCGTTGCGGCCGCTTCGGGTCGGCTCCGGCCCGATCCCCGGCCGCCGTCGTGTCGAGGTCGCCGCTGGCGCTCGTGGTGGTCTCGGCCGGGCCCTCGGCTGGCGGCCGGGGATCGGCGGAGAAGCCGAGGACGCCCTCGACGTCGCCCCGGTCGGCGACGTCGCCCGCCGGTTCCCGGTCGGCGACCGGCCCGGCACCGTCGGGCACGGTCCGCTCGTCGGGGACGGTTGGCCCGTCGGGGACGGTTGGCTCGTCGGGGACGGTCGGCCCGTCGCTCGACCGTCCCGCTCGGTCGGTGCCGGAGGGGAGCGGCCGGGTGGCCTGGTCGGGGCCGAAGCGGATCTCCCCGGTCGGCGCCGGCGGGACCCGTACCGTCGGTGTGGCGGTGGGGGCGACCACCGGGCGGGCGGCCGCCTCCTCGACGGTGGCCGGTGCGACGGTGGCCAGCGCGTCCCGCAGGTCGGCGGCCGACCGGTACCGATCCGTCAGATCCCAGGCCAGGGCCCGGTCGATGACGGCCGCCAGGTCGCCGGGGACGCCGAACGAGGCGGCCGGGGGCGCCGGCTCGGCCATGATGCGATGGAGCATGGCCCACACCGTGTGATCGTCGTCGCCCTGGTAGGGGGGCCGGCCCACGGCGAGCTCGAAGAGGGTCGAGCCGAGCGAGTACACGTCGGACTGGACCGTCGGGTCACCGCCGTCGAGCACCTCCCGGGCGGCGTGGGCCAGGCTGGCGGTGACCTGCCCGTTCGTCGTCTGCTCGGCGCCGTCGATGCGGGCGATGCCGAAGTCGGCCAGGGCCGGTTCGCCGTAGGCCGAGAGCAGGATGTTGGCCGGCTTGACGTCGCGGTGGATCACGCCGGCGTCGTGGGCGACCGCCAGCGCAGCGGCGATCTTCACTCCCACGTTGCGCACCTGGTCGGGGGGCATCGGGCCGTCGTCGGCCAACCGGTCGGCCAGCGACCCGCCCCGGCGGTACTCCATGATCAGGTAGGGCCGGCCGTCGGCGGTGACGCCCCGATCGTGGACGACGACGATGTTGGGATGCTGCGACACCGCCCCGAGGGCATGACACTCCCGCTCGAACCGGGCGTAGGCCAGCTGGTCGGCCGGTGGGGCGAACAACACCTTGACCGCCACGGTGCGCCGCAGGCTGACCTGTTCGGCCAGGTAGACCTGGGCGAAGCCACCGCGGGCCAGCGGCGTTGCCGGACCGAGTCCGGGAATACCCAGGTCGATCGCAGGCCCCGTCACCGTTGGGAACCCTAGCGGACGGCCCCCGACCGCTCCGGTCGCCCGGGACTCGGGGCCCTCAGGGTCGGATCAGGGTGGTCCCCGATGGGCGTCGACGGGCCTCCCCTTCACCATGGAGGTATGGACCGACTCCTCGCACCCCCCAACGGCTCTCGCCTCGTCATCATCGCCATCGCCCTCATCACCCGGATCCTGCTCGGCGGCCTCCCTCTCATCGGCGGTCTCATCGGGTTCGTGCTGCTCCTGGTGATCCTCTACCAGGCGGCCCGGATCGCCATGAACATGATCCGGACGACCCCGACGCGGGCCTGACGGGCGGACGTCGCTCCCACCAGCCGTCCGTCCGTCAGCCGTCCGCCCCGGTGATCCCCAGTTCGGCGGTCACGTGGTCGAGCCGGGCCCGGAGCTCATCGACCTCCCGCCGGAGCTCATCGACCTCGGCCCGCAGCCGAGCGGTCTCGCCGTCGCTGGACGTCGAGGCGCCGGCGACCCGGTCGGGGGCCGACGCCGACCTGATCACCGGCCGGGCGGGGTCGCCCACCGGACCACCGGTGGATCCGACGTGGCCGGTGGCAGCTCCTGCCGATGCCGGGCCGGGACCGCCCGGCCGCCCGCTCATGGCCTGGTCCCCGGCGGCTCGGTCGCTGATCGCCTGGTCCCCGGCGGCTCGGTCGCTGATCGCCTGGTCCCCGGCGGCTCGGTCGCTGATCGCCTGGTCCTCGGCGAGCCCATCCGTCGGCGGCCGGGTCTCGCCGGCTCGGTCGCTGAACGACCGGGTCTCGCCGTCCCGGTCCGTCGGCGGTCGAGGCTCGGTGGCGGCTGCCGGTGGGTGGTCGTCGCTGGGCGATAGCAGCTCGATCCAGCGATCCTCGCGCTGCCCGGCGGCCCGGCCGATCCGGCGGACCAACGGCTGGTCCCGGCTCGCGAGGGACTGCAAGGTCGCCTCGACCCCCTGGTTGTCGGCGAAGCCGTGGAGCCGTTCGGTCCGGATCCGCAGCTCGTTGACCGTCTGGGGGCCCCGCAGCATCAGGACCCCGAGCACCGACACCTCCCCATTGGACAGTCCGAGGGCCTCATCGAAGGTCTGCTTGTGTTTGTCGGTTCGGCCCCCGCCTCGCACGGTTCGGGCGAGGCCCTTGTCACGAAGCGACAACATCGTCTGCTCGATCATCGGCGAGGTGTAGTCGACCACCGGGTCCCGGTTCGACTTCTGGTTGCAGGCCGAGCGGAGGGCGTTGGTCGTCAGGGGGTACTGATCGGGCGTTGCCCGCTCTTTCTCGATGAGGGAACCGAGAACCCGGATCTCGATGTCGGTCAGCTCCCGGTCGGCGCGGTGGTCCATGACGACCGAGCGTAGGGGAGCGGCCTAGGCTGGGCGGCCCGTGGAGCAGCACGAGTACCTCCGGATGGACGCCGTGGCCGCGGCGGAGGCCGTCCGCTCCGGCACGACCACCGCCGACGACCTGCGGGCCGCCGCCGCCACCCGGTTCGCCGAGGTCGGCCCGGCGATCAACGCCGTCGTCGAGTGGTACGAGGACCCCACCCCGGCCCTGGTCGACGGCGACCGAGCGCTGGCCGGGGTGCCCTTCCTCCGCAAGGACTTCGGTGCCACTGAGGCGGGTCGACCGGTGGAGATGGGGTCCCGGCTCGCAGCCGGGCTGGTTGCCACCGACACGAGTCCCTACGTCCGGCGAATGACCGGGGCCGGGGTCCAGATCCTCGGGCGGACCACGGTGCCGGAGATGGCCCAACACGCCACGACCGAATCGGCGGCGACCGGTATCACCCGCAACCCTCTCGACGTGACACGGTCCCCCGGTGGCTCGTCGGGCGGGGCCGCGGCGGCGGTCGCAGCCGGCATCGTGCCCGTGGCCCATGCCAGCGATGCCGCCGGATCGATCCGGATCCCGGCCGCCGTCACCGGACTCATCGGCCTGAAACCGAGCCGAGGTGTCGTGCCCGAACCCCTCGACCGGTGGCGGGGCCTGGTCACCGAGTTGGTCGTCGCCCGATCCGTCCGCGATGTCGAAGTGTCGTGGGCCGTCCTGACCGGTCCCGAGCCCGGAGGCGACGGACCCTCGGTCACGGCCACCCTCGCCCGCTCGCCGCGCCGGTGGTCGGACCCCACCGGGACGACCCGGCCGACCCGCATCGGGTTGGCGGCCCATCACTGGGCCGGCCACCCGCCCGATCCGGGGGTGATGGCGGCCGTGGACGCCACCGCGGCCCTGCTGGCCGACCGTGGTCATCGGGTCGAGCCGATCGCCACCCCCTTCGACTACGACCGTCTGATGACGACCTGGTTCCCGCTGTTCTGCGGCGGGTTCGTCGACGTGATCCACCGGGTGGCGGCGCTCACCGGCCGACCGCTGGACGATGCCCACCTGGAGCCGATCACCCGGGAGGTGATCGACCGGGTGGCGGCGCTGGAGCCAGGGGCTGTCGCCGCCGCCCACCGGACCGCCGACGTCGTCACCTCTCAGCTCGAGGCCGGCCTCGACGGTTTCGACGTGCTGCTGACGCCCACGCTCGATCGACCGTCGATCCCGCTGGAGCGAATGGCCGGGTTCGTGCCCCTTGACGCCTACCTGGCCGACGGCGACGAGTGGTTCGATCGGTTGTACCTGGCAAACGTGACCGGCTGGCCGGCCCTGTCGGTGCCGGCCCCACCGCTCGGTCGCGACCGGCCGGGAGGCTCCGGCCCTGGCGGTTGGCCGGCCACGGTTGGCGTCCAGCTGATGGCCCGGCCGGGGACGGACCTCGACCTGTTGGCCCTCGGGCGGGAGATCGTCGGCGACGGTGTCGTCGCTGCGGTCGATCCCGGCCCGGTCACCTAAGGTTGCGCCATGAACGACGAGACGACGGCCGATGACCGTACGGTGGCGATCGACGCCGCCATGACCGACATCCGCCGGATCGAGGCCGATCACGGGGTCACCCGAACCGGTGTCGAGGCGATCCGCGATCGGTTGATCGAGCTGAGCGCCGACCGGAGCCTGTTCTCGCTCGACGCCTTCCCTCCACCGACGCCCGACGAGAAGCTCAAGAGCTGCCTCTACCGGCTGAGTCAGGACGCCGACGACCGGTTCGTCCTCTACGCCAACTCGTCGCGGGGAGCGGTCTCCACCCCGGCTCACAACCACACGACGTGGGCGGTCGTCGTCGGCTTCGAGGGGCAGGAGCTCAACCGGTTCTACCGACGGAACGATCGGGGTGTCGAGCAGGTCGACGAGCACCTCGTCGAGGCCGGGACGGGTGTCGCCATGCTGCCCGACGACCTCCACTCGATCCACATCGATGGGCCGGCACTGAACCTCCACTGCTACGGCCTGGCGTTGGAACGCCTCGACCGCCGGGAGTACTTCGATGATCGGTCGGGAGAGTGGAAGGTGTTCCCGGCCCATACCGACATCCGGGAGGCTCGGGCGGTGACACCGTCGGCGGGGCCGACGACCGACCCGACCGGTCCGGTCCGATGAGTGACGCATCGAAGGTTCGGTTCGTCGGTTCCGAGGAGCTGGCCAGCTGGCTGGTCGATGGTGCCGAGCTGGCCATCGTCGACGCCCGGGAGGAAGGCGCGTTCAGCGAGCGTCACCTCTTCCACGCGTCGTGCCTGCCGCTCTCGCATCTCGAGCTGTTGATCGCACGATTGGTGCCGAATCGGTCGGCCCGCCTCGTCTGGTGCGACGACGGTGGCGCCGAGCCCGGGGCCGAAGGCCTGGCGGTGCGGGCCGCCCACCGATCGATCGAGCTGGGGTGGACGGATGTGGCCGTCCTCGATGGCGGGATCGCTGGCTGGGAGGTCGCTGGGGGCGAGATCTACAGCGGCGTCAACGTCCCATCCAAGGCGTTCGGGGAGCTGGTCGAGACGACCTACGGAACGCCTCACCTCTCGGCCGATGAGCTGAAGGCCCTCCTCGACGATCCGGGCCCGGGCGGGGTCACCGTCCTCGACTCTCGGCCGATGAACGAGTTCCGCCGGTCGAGCATCCCGACCGGCCTCGACTGCCCGGGGGCGGAGCTCGTGCACCGGGTCCGGGAGGTGGTCGACGATCCCGAGCGACTCGTCGTGGTGAACTGCGCCGGCCGGACCCGGAGCATCATCGGCGCCCAGTCGCTGATCAACGCCGGCCTGCCGAACCGGGTCGTGGCGCTCGAGAACGGGACGATGGGGTGGGAGCTGGCCGGGTACCAGGTCGCGTCCGGGGAGACCGATCACGCCCCCGACCCCGGTCCGGAGGCCCGGGAGTGGGCGGCGACCGCGGCCGCGGCGGTCGGACGGCGATTCGGTGTCTCCGAGATCGACCGGGCGACCCTCGGGTCGTGGACGGCCGATGGGTCCCGAACGACCTATCTGTTCGATGTCCGGACCGACGCCGAGTTCGAAGCCGGCCACCTCCCGGGCTCGGTTCATGCCCCCGGCGGCCAGCTCGTCCAGGCCACCGACACCTACGCTGCGGTCCGGAACGCCCGCGTCGTCCTCGTCGACGACGATGGGGTCCGGGCCACGATGACGGCGTCCTGGCTGCGCCAGTTGGGATGGGCGGAGACCGTCGTGCTCGCCGGCGGTGTCGGCGACCGTGACCTCGACGGTCGGGCGTTGGCCACCGGGGTCGAGCCCCGGCCCGATCTTGCTCGCGTCTCGGCGCCGACGATCCGGCCGCCCGAGCTGGCTCGCCGGCTGGAAGACGACCCGGGCGGCATCACCGTGATCGACGTCGGGACCAGCATCAAGTATCGGCGGAGGGGCCACATCCCCGGTTCGTGGTGGGCGGTCCGTAGCCGGCTCGACCAGGCCCGAGCGGCGATCGGCGACACCCAGCAGATCGTGCTCACCTCGACCGATGGCACCTTGGCCAAGCTGGCGGTGAGCGACGCGGCCACACAGTGGCCCGAAGCGAAGGTGGCGGCGCTGGCGGCCGGCAACAAGGGCTGGCGGCACGCCGGCTACGACATGGAGCCAGGGTTCGATCGGGCCACCACGACTCCCGACGACGTCTGGTACAAGCCGTACGACCACGATGACGATGTCGCCGAGGAGCACATGCGGCAGTACCTCACGTGGGAGGTTGCGCTCGTCGAGCAGGTCGAGCGGGACCCGACCGTGTCGTTCCCCCGCTTCGACTGAGGTCATGCCACCAGGACGGTGACCATGGTCAGCGCGTTGGCGGCGATCACACCGGCGCCCCAGACCTGAAGGGCGGCCAAGCGTCGCTGTGTGCGACCGTCGAGGCTCTCGAGTCGGCCACCGAGCTCAGCCCGGACGTTGGAGATCTCAACGGTCACCTCCGAGCGGAACGCCGTCATCTCGGCCTCCAACCCGGCGAAGTCGGCCCGCAGGAGCGCAACGTCGGTCCGGAGTTCCTGTCGAAGATCGCCGATCTCACCCCGGAGGTCAGCTTGGAGGCGGGCGAGGCCGGCGCCGAGCTCATCCATCTGGCCTTGGAGGTCGGTTCTGAGGGTTGCGACGTCGGCTTTGAGGTCGGTGATCTGGGCTTGGAGGTCGGTTCGGAGGGTTCCGAGGTTGTTGTCGAGGTCGGTGATCTGGGCTTGGAGGTCGGTTCGGAGGGTTCCGAGGTTGTTGTCGAGGTCGGTGATCTGGGCTTGGAGGTCGGTTCGGAGGGTTCCGAGGTTGTTGTCGAGGTCGGTGATCTGGGCTTGGAGGTCGGTTCGGAGGGTTCCGAGGTTGTTGTCGAGGTCGGTGATCTGGGCTTGGAGGTCGGTTCGGAGGGTTCCGAGGTTGTTGTCGAGGTCGGTGATCTGGGCTTGGAGGTCGGTTCGGAGGGTTCCGAGGTTGTTGTCGAGGTCGGTGATCTGGGCCCGGACCTCGGAACGGAAGTCGGCGAACTCGACGTGGATGTCGGCCCGGAGCTCGCTGATATCGCCGTGGAAGGAGTTGGTCAGCGCGGCCAGGTCGCTCCGGGTGGCGAGTTCGTCGTTCGGTTGGAACGGCAACAGGCTCATGAGGTTCGTCGCGATCGTTGTACCGAACGTCTCCTCGAGGCTGAGGAAGATGTCTCGACGTTCGGCGTCGTTCACCGTCATGGTAGTTCGGCTCCCCGCTGCGGCGCCCGGTTCCGGAGCCGCGGTGGCGCAGTCGGTACTGCGGCGTCAGATGTGCGGTGGAGCACCGAAGCCGCATGGCGGCTCGGGGTCGGCCGCTCCACGAGAGCCGTTGACGACGACCGTAGTGGAGGGGTGTGACGGTGGTGAATCGATGGGTCGGAGCGTCGGTTGCCCGTACCCGACGCTCAGTCGTCGAAGAGTGCCCCGGCGAGGCTGGAGATCGAGGTGCCCCGGCGTGGCTGGCGGATCTCGTGGCGGTCGTAGCCGTTGGTCACGTAGCCGAGGGACAGACCGGTCGTCGGGTCGGCCCAGGCGAGCTGGCCGCCGGCGCCGTTGTGGCCGAACGCCTCGGGGGCGACCGTGCGGCCGAGCCCCCGGATGTGGCTGTGGCCATCGCCCCCGGCGAGGATGAGCCCCAACGATCGGTTGGCCGGGACACCCATCGGGTCGGGCAACTCGTTTCGAACCCGACCGGTGGCGTCAGCCAGGATCGACGGGTCCCAGATCCCGGCCGAGTTGTGGAGCAGTTCCTGATAGAACAGCGCCAGGTCCCGGGCCCGGGCGAACCCGCCTCCACCGGGGACGCCGACCTGGCGGACCGCCGGATCGTTGAACCGGAGGATCAGGTCGTCGTTCACCTCGGTCGCCGGGAGCTCTCGGACCCCGAACGTCGCCTCGAGCTCGTCAGGCGTTGCCGGCTCGCCGACCAGGACCAGCTCGGCGATGTCCCCTTGCTGGTCGGGCGACAGGCCGACGATCCGGGGGAGGCCGGCCGGCCCGGTGATCCGCTCCTCGACCACGGTCCGGTAGTCGGAACCGGTGACCGCATCGATGATCTCGGCCAGGACCCAGTGGGCGGTGGTCGGGTGGTACTCGAACCGGGTGCCGGGCTCCCAGTTGAGCCGCCACGACCGCATTCGCTCCTGGCGGGACGGCCGGTCGTTCCAGGCCGGCGGCCCCATCGGAGCGTGGGGGAAGCCGGAGGTGTGGAGCATGACCTGTTCGATGGTCACCGACTCCTTGCCTTCGTCACCAAAGGCCTCGAAGTAGTCGGTGACCCTGTCGGCCACATCGATGGCGCCGTCGGCCATCAGGGTCCACATGACCGAGGCCACGAACGGCTTGGTCGCCGAGAAGATGCAGTATCGGGTGTCGAGCGTGGCGTCGCCGTAGACCTCCTCGGCGATCAGCTCCCCCTGGTACCCGACGGCGATCTGGACCGACGGGAGATGGCCCTCGTCGACCTCGCGTCGGGCCCGCTCGAGCAGGGCAGCGATCTTGGTGCCGTCAGGTCCAGCCATGGCCGAACCTTACCCGGGGGCCTGGACCCGGCGCCCGTTGGCCGGAGCTGGCTCCTCGGCCACGAACAGGAACCAGGTGACGGCGACCGTCACCAGCGCGGCGATCGCCATCATCGCCCCCGACACCGACGAGGCATCGGCGATCGCCCCACCGACCACCGGTCCCACCACGATGCCGAGGTCGCCCCAGGTCCGGTAGAGGCCCATCGCCGGGCCCCGGAGATGGGGTGGGGCGATGTCGGCCACGAAGGCCGCCGGGGCCGGTCCCGTCACGTTGGTCCCGACGGCGGCGACGATCAACCCGGCGATGAACCAACCGAGGTTGGGCGACAGCGCGGTGAGGGCCACCCCGGCCGCCGCCACGTAGCCGTTGGGCACGATCGCCACCTTCCGCCCGAGCCGGTCGGCCACCCAGCCGGCCGGCCCGATCAACACGAGGCCGATGGCGCTGAGCCCGGTGAAGATCAGCCCGAGGTCGCCGGTGTCGAGGCCGAACCGGTCGACCCCTTCGAGCGGGACCAACGTCAGGCGGTAGCCCGATCGCACGGCGAAGATCGAGAAGCTGACGACCCCGACCGCCAGGAACTGCTTTGAGGTCGCAAGGGCCAGACGGCCGCCCCGGTCACCGGCCCGGCGCTCGGTGGCGGGGTCGGGGTCGGGGTCTCCGACCTCCCGGTCGTCTCGCTGGTCGCCGCCCCCGCCGGCCCCCTGATCGGCGATGGCGACCGGATCCCCTGTCGGCTCGGTTCGCAGCGTCTCGGGGAGGCGGATGAAGCCGTAGATCGCGGTGGCCACCGCACCGGCTCCGACCACGAGGAACGGGGCCCGCAGCCCATAGCCCTCAGCGAGCAGGCCTCCGATCGCCGGCCCGACGCTGACACCGAGCAGCAGGGCCGCCTGGTTCGTGGCCATGTAGCGGGCCCGTCGGTCATCGCCGGCGATGTCGATGAGGTAGATCTGGGCACCGGTCATGTAGAGCGCCGACCCCGCACCGGCAACCACCCGCCACGCCAGCAGCACCCAGATCGACGGTGCCAGGCCCGACCCGACCATCCCGAGGGCGGTGATCAGCGGCCCGCCGACGAGCAGGACCCGCCGGCCGAACCGGTCGGCGAGGATCCCGGCCGGGATGTTGAGCACCAGCCGGGCGAGGCCGAACACGGTCAAGGTGAGCCCGACGACGGTGGCCGTGACCCCGAAGTCGCGGGCGAAGAGCGGGAGCACGGGGGAGATCACCCCCTGACCGGCCATGACCAGCACGGTCGAGGAGCAGATCACCAGGAGCCGCTCGTCGCCGAAGCGATCGGTCACGGCTCGGATCAGTCGGGGCGGTCGCCTGGCCGGCTCGGCCGGCGAGCGGCTCAGTGTCCCGCCCGGCCGCCGAGCAGCTCCCGGAGCACGGCGGCCGAGAAGTCGTCCCGGCGGGCGGCATCGATGAGGCGACGTTCGGCGTCGGCGATCTCGGCCGCCGCGGTCGGGAGCTCTGTAGCGTGGGCGTGGGGGATGACGACCGCCCCGTGGCGGTCGGCGTGGATCAGGTCGCCCGGGCGGACCGTCATGCCGTGGACCGTCACCGTGACGCCGTGCTCGATGACCCGGACATGGGCATGCGACGGGTTGGCCATGCCAGCCAGCATCTGGAAGCCGGGGGCGGCATCGTCGAGGTCGCGGACGCTCCCGTTGGTGATGACGCCGAGCGAGCCGAGACCCTGGTGGATCGTGGTGTTGACCTCACCCCACCACGCCCCATAGCCGGGGACGGCGTCGAGGTCCTCGATGACGGTGATCGTCGGACCGGGGCCGGACTCGATGTGGTCGTAGTAGTCGAGGCGGGCTGCGGTGTCGTCCTCCGGTGAGCGATCGGAGGGGTACATGGCCCGGATCGTGCCGGTCCGGGCGTAGCCGACGATCGGGGCCAGCCCGGGACGGGGGCAGAAGAACGGGGCGACGGTGAACCCACCGGCCCGGCGACCGGGGGCCACGACCTCGAGGGCGTTGCAGATCGTCGGGGTGTCGAGGGCCCGGAGCGCGGCCAACTCCGTCTCGGTCAGCGCCGTCATGCTGCACCCATCGGGACGGGATCGGTCTGGGCCGGGCCCGCCGACAGGGCGGTCCACAGCGCCCGGTAGGTGGGCCAGGTCGACTCGTCGGTCACCCATCCCGAGGCGACCAGCTCGTCGTGGAGCTTGGGGAGGTTCCAGCACGGGACCCCCATGTCGACGTGGTGGGCCAGGTGCCACCCGACGTTGTAGGGGACCATGAAGAACCGGGGGAGGAACGTCTGACGGACGTGGTGGGTCGTCTTGCGCCGGTCGCCGGATCGCATCATGCCCCCGTGCTCGGCGATCGCTCGCAGTCGGTTCACGACCCGCCACGAGGTCAGCCACGGCAGGAGCCAGAGCAGGAGGTAGACCTCGATGTGGCCGGTGACGAGGGCGATGGCCACCAGGACCGCCTGAGCGCCCAGGATGCGGAGGGCGACCGGCCTCCTCTGGGCGTCGCCGACCCCCCGGAGGAGGCCCTTGAGGATCTTCCACCCCGACTGGCCGGTGGCGTCGCGGATCAGCTTGCGACGGAGCGAGGCCCGGCTGATCGGGTAGCCGGCGTACAGCCCGGTATCGGGCTCGGCGGGGCCCAGCTCGTCGCGGTGGTGATCGAGGTGGCCCCGGCGGTACAGCTCGAACGGCACCAAGGCGTGGTAGGACAACAACCACTTCCCGACGACGTCGTTGACCCTCACGTTGGAGAACAGGGTCCGGTGGACCGCCTCGTGGCCGAGGATGTTGAACCGGACGTGGGCCCTGGTCATCAGCACGAAGGCGACGACGTACACCAGCGGGTTGGCCAACCAGGCGGCCACCACGGCCACGGCGATCGTCTCGGCCCACAGGGCGACCACGGCGAAGGCGGCCCGACCGTTGGGGATCCGGCGTAGCTCGGCCCGGATCTCCGGCACGGCCTTGCCGTTGGCCAGCAGGCGGTCGGTGGGCAGCACGGCGGGCAGGGCCGACGCCGGCGGCACCATTCCCCCCATGCCCCGGGCGACCTGGGGCTTGTCGGCCGGGCCGTCGGTCGATACCGACGGGCCGGCCCGCCGGTCCTCGGTGCGTGGTTCGTCGACCGCCATGCCCGCCATCCTACGGACCGAATCGCTCCGAGGAGAAAAAGGGGGTGGCTTCGCCTCGTGCCGGGTCGTCGTCCCCTCGGATGACGGGCCAATCGCCATCGAGAACGACGACAACCAGGTCGTTCTCGGCCTAGACAGGGGTGCATGAGCAACGGGAATGACGGTGGCCTGGCCATCGACGCCGCCGGCGTCATCAAGCGGTACGGGAGTCGGGAGGTCGTCCGAGGCGTCGACCTCCAGGTTGCGACGGGGGAGATCGTCGCCTTCCTCGGGCCGAACGGCGCCGGCAAGACGACCACGATCGAGATTCTCGAGGGGTTCCGACCCCGCGATGGGGGTGAGGTGCGGGTCCTCGGTCAGGACCCGGCCGAGGCGCCGCTGTCGTGGAAGGAGCGGATCGGCATCGTGCTCCAGGAGTCGGAGCCGACGCCGGAGCTGACGACCCTCGAGTCGCTCCAGGTCCAGGCCGGGTACTACCGACGCCCCCTGGTGCCGGCCGAGGTCCTCGACCTGGTCGGCCTCGGTGAGAGCGCCGAGGTTCGCACCAGGAAGCTCTCGGGCGGCCAGCGGCGGCGGCTCGACCTGGCGATGGCCCTGGTCGGCGACCCCGATCTGATCTTCCTCGACGAGCCCACCACCGGCTTCGACCCGACGGCCCGGCGGGAGTCGTGGGGCATGATCAACCAGCTCCGGGAGTTGGGCAAGACGGTCCTCCTCACCACCCACTACATGGACGAGGCGGAGAAGCTGGCCGATCGGATCGTGGTCATCGCCGCCGGCGAGATCGTCGCCGCCGGCACTGCCGGTGAACTGGTCGACGTCGTCGACGCCCCGACCGTCGTCTCGTGGCGCCCGTCGCCCGGCTCGCCCCCACCCCCACCGACCGTCGGCGGCCGGTCCGACGGCTCGGGGCTGATGGTCGTCGAGGTCGCCAACGACGGCGATGAGCCCCTCCGCCGCCTCCAGGCCCTCACCACCTGGGCCCTGGAACAGGGCATCGACCTGCCCGAGCTGCAGGTGAAGCGCCCGACGCTGGAGGACGTCTACCTCCGTCTCACCGCCTCGGCCGATCGGGCCGAGGGGTCGGCCCCGTCCACCACCGACGCAACCGATGCAACCGACGAGAGGAGCCTCGCATGAGCGCCGTCGCCCAACTCCGCCACCAGGTCAGCACCGACCTGCTGATCTTCCGCCGGAACCCGGCGGCGGCCTTCTTCACCGTCGTCCTCCCCCTGATCTTCCTGGTGATCTTCACCTCGGTGTTCGGCAACGAGACCCTGGCCAGCGGGGCCAAGCTGGCCACGTTCTACGTTCCCGGGATCCTGGCGCTGGCCATCGTGTCGGCCACGCTGGTCAACCTGGCCATCACGATGACCGCCCGCCGGGAGCGGGGGGTTCTGAAGCGCCTCCGGGCCACCCCGATCCCGCCCCGGACGTTCATCGTCTCCCAGGGGGTGGCCGGGTTCGTGATCTCGGTGCTGATGACGGTGCTGATCTACGTGATCGGCCGCATCCTCTACGGGGTCGAGCTGAACCTGTCGACGATCCCCAGCCTGCTGGTGACCCTACTGATCGGTGCCGTGTCGCTGTCGGCCCTGGGCCTGGCCATGACGGCCATCATCCCCTCGGAGGACGCAGCGCCGGCGGTGACCAACGCCGTCGTGTTGCCGCTCTACTTCATGAGCGGTGTCTTCATCCCGACGTCGTCGCTGCCCGACTGGGTGATCACCGTCAGCCGGTTCTTCCCCATCTACCACCTGAACGTGGCGCTCCAGGGCAACTTCGACCCGTTCCTCGAGGGCCAGCACTGGCCGGTCGGCAACTGGCTGGTCCTGCTGGCATGGGGAATCCCGGCGATCCTGGTGTCGCTCCGGTTCTTCCGGTGGGTTCCCCGGCGGTGAGGCGGGGTGGACCGCTTCAGCGGTCGCGGCTCAGTCGGACGATCCGGCCGGCCCGGAACGTCTCGCCGCTGTGGGTGAGGTCGTAGGTTCCCCGTTCCTCGACCTGCCACTGGGGGTTGGCGGCATGCCACTCCCGGAAGGCCTGCTCGACCCCGACGCCCCGGCTGCGGCCGGTGGTCGGGTCGAAGTTGCCGCCGGTGAACCAGTCGTCGAACACGACCCATGCCACGTCGTCGAGGAGGTCGGTCAGGAACGTCAGGACCGGGACGGTCGAGGAGTAGGCGTCGGCGTCGAGCATGGCGACATGCACCGTGCCGACCTCGGCCCCCAGCTCGGGGGTCAGGGTCTCGTCGAACCACCCCTCGATGAGGCGGACCTCATCGACGGGCACCCCGTGTCGGCGGAGGTTGCGCCGGGTCACCGGTAGGGGGCAGGTGAAGTCGCCGGCCGACCAGTCGCCGACGTCGGACTCGACCGTGGTCGGCAACCCCTCGAACGAGTCGGCTCCGAAGATCCTGGTCTCGAGGCCGAACCCGGTGACGGTGGCGTGCCAGATCGACATCGACTGGCCGGTGAAGACCCCGGCCTCGAAGTAGGTCAAGGGGCCGTCGACCCGGGCCGCCTGATCGAGGGCGGCCATGGCGAAGTAGCGCCGCAGGTCGGTCTCGGGGACCAGCTTCGGGTACGTCCCGGTCGCCAGCCGAACCTCCCGCCACAGGGGTCGGACGGTGTCGGTGACCCGAGTCGTCACCGAACGCATCGTGCTGGCCATGGGTAACCTCCCGCGCTGTCGGACCCTGCGCCGCTCGCCGGGTTTCAGGCTACGGGATGACTCCGACCGTCGCCCCGACTCGGGCGGGAAGTCCTCAGCCGTCGAGGATGGTCGACACCGCGGTGATCAGCTCGGCCCGGGGCACGGTCGTCTGGACGTCGGCCGCCTCAAGCCACTCGTCGCGGTCCTCGATGCCCTGGGACACCTCCTTGCCGTAGCGGAGGTTCTTGATCACGACCGTGTCGGCGTCGAACTCGTCGCTCCCGGCGATGACGGCCACCGCCGAGCCCCGCCGGTCGGCGTACTTGAGCTGGTTGCCGAGGTTCTTCTTGCCCATGAACAGCTCGGCGGCGATCCCGGCCCGCCGGAGCTCGGTCGCCATGGCCTGGTAGTCGGCCAGGCGGTCGGTGTCCATGACGGTAACGATCACCGGCCCGGGCGCCCGGTCGGCGTCGAGGCGGCCCAGCGCCCGGAGGGCGGCCAGCAGGCGGTCGACCCCGATGCTGGCTCCGCAGGCCGGCACCTCCTGGCCGGTGAACCGCTTGACCAGGTCGTCGTACCGGCCGCCGCCGGCCACCGAGCCGAACGACGGGGCGCCGTCGGTTCCGTCGTCGATGGTGAGGACGGCCTCGAACACCGGGCCGGTGTAGTAGTCGAGGCCCCGGACCACCGTCGGATCGATCTCGACCCGGTCACCGTCGAGGCCCGACGCCGTCAGCAGCTCATCGATCCGGGTCAGCTCGTCGACCCCCTCCCGGCCCTCGACATCGTCGCCGACCAGGTCGCTCAGCCGGGCCAGGACCTCGGTGCGGGACGCCGCCCCGTCGCCGGCGGCGACGAACCCGACGATGCGATCGATCTGGTCGTCGGCGAGGCCGACGCCGTCGGTGAAGTCGCCGCTGTCGTCCATCCGGCCCTTGCCCAGCAACTCCCGGACGCCATCGAGGCCGACCCGGTCGAGCTTGTCGACCGACCGGAGGACCTGCCCCCGGACGGCGGCCACCTCCTCGGCGGAGACGTCACCGGTGTCGGCGCCGATCCCGGCCTGGGACAGGATCCCGTTCAGGACCTTGCGGTCGTTGATGCGGATCACGTAGTCGCCCCGGGCGATCCCGACCGCCTCCAGCGCGTCGGCCAGCAGGGCGCACACCTCGGCGTCGACCACCATCGACCGGCTCCCGACGGTGTCGAAGTCGCACTGGTAGAACTGCCGGAACCGGCCCGGCCCCGGCTTCTCCTGACGGAACACGGGGCCCACCTGGTAGCGCCGGTACGGGGTCACGAGCTCGTTGCGGTTCTGGGCCACGTAGCGGGCCAGGGGAGCGGTCAGGTCGTAGCGGAGGGCGACCCAGGCGTCGTCGTCGTCCCGGAAGGCGAACACGCCCTCGCCGGGGCGGTCCTTGTCGGGTAGGAACTTGCCGAGGGCATCGAGGTACTCGACCGCCGGCGTCTCCAGGGGCTGGAATCCGTAGAGCCGGTACACGGCCAGGATCTGGTCGATCATCGCCGCCCGGTCGGCCACGTCGGCCCCCGCCCGATCGACGAAGCCCCGGGGCAACCGAGCCTGTGGACGCTTCACCTTCTTCGCCACTGCTCACCACCCGGTGCCGATTCCCTCGTACTGCCGATGGGGCTTGAACCCATGACCTCCAGATCCACAATCTGGCGCTCTAGCCAACTGAGCTACGGCAGCTCGTAGCTCCCGACTCTACCGACGAATCGGCCCGATCTCGATGCGGTTTCGGTCGTTGTCGATCTCGGCCTCGGTCCAGAACCCCGGCTGTGGCTCGGTGGCCCCGGTGGCGGCGTAGTGGGCGAGACGGTCGAGCCCGGCCGGGTCGTAGACCTCGATGGCGTCGAACACCGGCGCCCCTGGTCCGCCGGCGCGCAGCGCACGACCGGCCGGCAGGTGGTTCTTGGGGAGGTGGGAGGTGACGACGAGGATCCGGGCCGGGCCGTCGGCGGGGTCGGTGAGGGCCTGGGCCGCGTGGAGGCGACCGAGGAGCCGCCACACCGGATCGATCCGTTGCAGACCCGGTCGGGCCGTGGTGAACCCGCCGGACACGTCGACCAGCCACCGCCCGCCCTGCCGGTCGCGGGCCTCGTAGGCGACCTCGACGTAGCCGTTGCGCCCCCGGAGCGGGCTCGGTCCGAGATCGAAACCGGCGTCGGTCAGGACCCGGGCCGCGATGTCGTCGAGCTTGCGGCCCTCGTCGATGGCCTGCTCGTGGTGGTCCTCGGCCCGCTGCACGGGGTCGTCGGCGGGCCGTCCGGCCAACTCCTCGTGGAGCCGCTGCCGGGCGAGCTCGACGTAGGCGGGATCGGTGTCGTAGCCGACGCCGATCCGGCCGGTGCGGGCGGCGGCGACGATCGTCGATCCCGAACCGGCGAAGGGATCGAGGACGATGTCGCCGACATAGGTGTAGAGGTCGATGAGTCGCCGGGGCAGCTCGACCGGGAACGGGGCGGGGTGCCCGATCCGGGTGGCCGACTCGGCGTCGATTCGCCACACGTCGCGGGTCACCTCGACGAACTCGTCATTGGACAACGTCGACCGGTGAGGGAGCCCGCTCGCCTTCCGCCTGGCCGGCTTGATCGCCCGGGCGAAGCGACCCTTGGAGGCGATGACGACCCGCTCGGTCATGTCCCGGAGCACGGGGTTGGAGGCCCGGGCGAACGACCCCCAGGCGCAGGAACCCGACGAGGTGCTGGCCTTCTCCCAGATCACCTCACCCCGGAGCAGGAGCCCGAGGTCGTCCTGGAGGATGGCGATGACGTCGGCGCTCAGGCTGCGATACGGCTTCCGGCCGAGGTTGGCGACGTTGACCGCGATCCGCCCGCCGGGCTCCAGGACCCGCCGGCACTCGGCGAACACCTCCCGCAGGAGGCCGAGGAACTCGAGGTAGGTCTGGGGCCGACGATCGCCGGGGTCGAGGGCGCCGGTCACCGCCGCCTCGTACTCCTTGCCGACGAAGTAGGGCGGTGAGGTGACGACGAGGGCCACGCTGGCGTCGGGTAGCTCGGCGAGATCGGTGCTGGAGCCTTCGACCAGGAGCCCGTCGCCGAGCCGTTCGAGCAGGTCGGCGGGCCGGTTGACCGTCTCGTCGTCGGACAGCGCCGGCGGGGCGAACCGCTCATAGAACAGGGACGCGTCGTGGCCCTCGCGCCGGCCGGACCCGAACGCCGAGGTACTCGTCCGTTCGTCCCGACCTGACATAACCGCTCGCAAGCCTACCGGGCCCCGCCACCCCGATCCGCGATGGCCCGGCGGTGGGCCGGGCCGGTCAGATCCGGGCGGCGTGGATCGTGGTGGTGAGGATGGCCTTGGCCCCGAGCTCCCACAGCTCGTCCATGATGAGCTGGGCCCGGTCGCTGGGGACCATGACCCGGACCGCCACCCACCCTTCGGTCTGGAGGGGCGACACCGTCGGCGACTCGTAGCCGGGGGCGATCCGGGCTGCGGCATCGAGGTGCTCGAGGCGGATGTCGTAGTCCATCAGGACGTAGCGGCGGGCGACCAGCACCCCCTGGAGTCGGCGGACGAGCTGCTCCACCCGGAGATCCGCATCGAGGCCCGACCGGCGGATCAGCACCGCCTCCGACTTGAGGATCGGGTCGCCGATCACCTCGAGGCCGGCCTGGCGCAGTGTCGTGCCGGTCTCGACGACGTCGGCCACGACGTCGGCCACGCCCAACCGGACCGACACCTCGACCGCCCCGTCCAGCCGGATCACCTCGGCATGGATCCCGAGCCCCGACAGGTGCTTCTCGACCAGCAGGGCGTAGGAGGTGGCGACCCGGAGCCCGTTGAACTCCTCGACCGACGAGACCGACCCTGCTGGCGCCGCGTAGCGGAACGTGGATCGGGCGAATCCGAGGTCCAGGATCTCCGAGGCCGGTGCCCCCGAGTCGAGCAGGAGGTCGCGTCCGGTGATCCCGACGTCGAGCTGCCCGGAGCCGACGTAGACCGCGATGTCCCGCGGGCGGAGGAAAAAGAACTCGACGTCGTTGTCGGCGTCGACCAGGGCCAGGTCGCCCCGGTCGCGCCGCTGGCGGTAGCCCGCCTCGGAGAGGATCGCCGATGCCGGCTCGGAGAGCGATCCCTTGTTCGGTACGGCCACTCGCAACATCGACAGCCATGCTACCCACCGGTCGCGCCGCCTCGACCAGCGGGTTTCTCGGTCGGTGGTCACCGGCCGGTCGTCGGTTCACCGTACCCGACGGGGTCGGAGCGGCTCGGCGGTCCCCGGTGACGGGTCAGGTGTGGGGGCGGGGGGTCCAGCGGCGGGCCGCCTCATCGGTCAGGGCCGCCTTGTCGATCTTGGCCGTCCCGGCCAGGGGGATCTCGTCGACGAACCACACCGCCCGTGGATGCTGGTAGGCCGGGCCGTGCTCCAGGGCCCAGGCCGTGATGGTCGTGGCCAGGTCGGGGCCCGGCTCGGCCCCGGCCGCCGGCACCACGAAGGCCACCGGCAGGGCGCCCTTGAGCGCATCGGGCACCGCCACCACCGCCGCCTGATGGACCTGGGGGCTCCGTTCCAGGAGCTGCTCGACGTCGCCCGGATACACGTTCTCCCCGCCGCAGGTGAACATGTCGTCCACCCGCCCGACGAAGAAGTGCCAGCCGTCGGTGTCGGCCTCCATGACGTCGCCGGTGTGGTACCACCCGTCGGTCAACCGCTCGGCGGTGGTCTCCGGTCGGTTGTGGTAGCCGACCATGGTTCCCGGTCCTCGGACCCACAGCTCGCCCTGCCGGCGGCCCGTCGCCGGGTCGGGCGTGGCGTCGACGCCCGTGGCGGGGTCGACGAGCCGGGTCTCGACCGTGGCGAGGGGGTGGCCGACGCTGATGGCCGGCCGGGGGCGGTCCTCGGGGTGGCCGCCGAAGACGGCCACCACCTCGGTGGTTCCGTAGCCGTTGGTCACCACCGCGTTGGGGAAGAGCGCTCCGGCCTGGGCGTGGAGGGCCTCGGTCATCGGCGCCGACCCGATCGAGGCCCTGCGGACCGACGTCAGATCGAGGTCCGCCACCAGCCCGGTCTGGGCTGCCATGAGGGCGAACATCGTGGGAACACCGCCGACCGCCGTCGCCCGGTGCTCGGCGACGGCCCGGAGGTAGCTCTTGGCCTCGAACCGCCGGAGGAGCACGACCGTGCCCCCCAGGGTCAGCGACATCTTGAGCTGCATCATGGCGTTCTTGTGGTACATGGGGGCCGAGACGATCAGTCGCTCGCCGGAGTCCATGGGCAGCACCCCGCCCCCCAGGTACTGACCGATGCTGAACAGCTGCCCACCGTGGGAGAGCAGCACTCCCTTGGGGCGACCGGTCGACCCCGAGGTGTACATCTGGACGGCCACGTCGTCGGGCTCCACCGCGGCCGCCGGCGCCGGCGGCGCCTCGGCGACCGCGCGCCACGCCGGTTGGTCGAACGAGATCGCCGGTATCCCGGGTGGGAGCCGGTGGGCGTTGGCGTCGTCGTGGAACACCAGGGTCAGCCCGGCATCGTCGGCCACGAAGGCCAGGTTGTCGGCCGGTTGGCGGGTGTTGAGGGGCACGGTCACCCCTCCGGCCCGGCAGATCCCCAGGTAGCACGCCCCGAAGGCGACCGAGTTGTCGGCCAGGATGCCGACCCGGTCCCCCGGTCGGAGGCCGCCGGCCAGCAGGTAGCCGGCGACGCGGGCCGTCAGGTCGACGACCGGGCCGAACCCCACCTCGACCGGCTCGTCGCCGGCGGTGAGGTCGACGTAGGCGATCCGCTCGCTGTCGGCCCACCGGTCGCCGATGGCCCCGAGGTTGGCTGGCAGGTCGGGGACCGTCACCGTGGATCGGCCCCGAGGTCGGGGCCGATGACGATCTTGCCGAAGAACCGGCGGTCCTCCAGCAGGCCCATCGCCTCGGCCCCCCGACTCAGTGGCAGCTCCCGGTCGACGACGGGACGCAGCCGGCCGTCGGCCACCATCGCCACCAAGGCATCGAGGTCGCTCCGGTGCCAGCCGTTCGAGCCCCGGATGTCCATCTCGGCGGTCCAGATGAAGCGGATGTCGGTCGCCGGGTCGAACCCGGCGGTCGCCCCGCAGGTCAGGAGCCGGCCGCCCATCTTGACCATCCGCAGGGTCTTGGGCCACGTATCGCCGCCGGTGAAGTTGACCACGACGTCCCACCCACCGCCGGCGAACAGCGAGCCCGTCTCGGCCTTGGTGTAGGCGGCGATGTCGGTCGTCGAGTAGTCGACGGTGCCGTCGGCACCCAGTTCCTCCAACGCCCGGCACTTCTCGGCCGAGCCGGCGGCGGCGATGACGGTCGCCCCGACCATCTTGGCCAGCAGCACGCAACACGTCCCGACCCCGCCCGAGGCTCCGAGGACGAAGATCGTCTCGCCGGCCTGGAGCTGACCCCGGGTGAACAACATCCGGTGGGCGGTGCCGTACGCCACCGGCAGGCAGGACGCATCGACGGCCGAGACCTCGTCGGGGAGGGCGATCAGCTGACGGGCGTCGACGACGACGTGCTCGGCGTAGGCCCCCCAGATCGTGTCACCGATCATCTGGATCCGGCCGTCGTCGGTCCACTGGACCGGGTCGACCAGGACCCGTTCCCCGCCGGCCCAGCCGTCGACCCCGGCACCGACGGCGTCGACGGTCCCCGCCGCGTCACAGCCCGGGATCATGGGGAGGGGGGTCTTGATCCCCGGCATGCCTCGGCGGGTGAACACGTCGTGGTAGTTGAGAGAGCAGGCCTCCACCGCCACCCGGACCTGGCCCGGCCCCGGCTCGGGGGTCGGTACCTCGTCGTAGCGGAGCACGTCGAGCTCGCCGTGCTCGTCGAACACGATCGCCTTCACCGGACCTCCTCGAACGTCGTACGGGGTGGCCGCGACCCTAGCCTTCGCCACCGGCGCCGACGAAGGCCGCCGGGGCCCGGGCTCGGACGGTCGGGCTCAACCGTCGGGAGCGGTCAGGTCCACGGTCGGGAAGGAGGTGGCGTACCGTCGCCGGTCCCGGCTCAAGGACGAGCGTCGACCCTTGTCGGGAGAACCCCACCTCGGTCCCGGGAATCGCCGGGACCGGCGCCCGGGGCCTTGTTACCGTTGAGCGCGCTCGACCCGATGGCCCGAACATGGCCCGGAACCGGAACGAAGGAACCCCGTGACCTCAGACCTCCAGCCCGTCCCCGCCCCGATCGCCAAGTCCCACAAGCTCGACGAGGTCTGCTACGACATCCGGGGCCCGGTGCTGGAGGAGGCCTACCGCCTGGAGTCCGAGGGCCATCAGATCCTCAAGCTGAACATCGGGAACCCGGCGCCGTTCGGCTTCAACGCCCCCGACGAGATCCTGGCCGACATCAAGTACAACCTCGCCGACTCCCAGGGCTACTGCGAGTCGTTGGGTCTGTTCCCGGCCCGCAAGGCGGTCATGCACTACTCCCAGCAGCTGGGTATCCGGGACGTGACCATCGACGACATCTTCATCGGGAACGGCGTGTCGGAGCTGATCGTGATGGCCCTCCAGGGGCTGGTGAACGACGGCGACGAGGTCCTCATCCCGGCCCCCGACTATCCGCTGTGGACCGCCGCGACCAACCTCAGCGGAGGCCGACCGGTCCACTACCGGTGCGACGAGGGGGCCGACTGGTTCCCCGACGTCGACGACATCCGGTCCAAGATCACCCCCGCCACCCGGGCCCTGGTGATCATCAACCCCAACAATCCGACCGGTGCCGTCTACTCCCGGGAGGTGTTGTCGGAACTGGTCGAGGTGGCCCGCCAGCACCAGCTGGTGGTGTTCGCCGACGAGATCTACGACAAGATCCTCTACGACGGCGCAACCCACACCGCGGTCGCCTCCCTGGCCGACGACCTGCTGTTCGTGACGATGAACGGCTTGTCGAAGACGTACCGGTCGGCCGGGTTCCGCTCGGGGTGGATGATCGTGAGCGGGGCCAAGCACCGAGCCCGGGACTACCTGGAGGGGCTCAACATCCTCGCCTCGATGCGGTTGTGCGCCAACGTGCCGAGCCAGCACGCCATCCAGACCGCCCTCGGCGGGTACCAGAGCATCCAGGAGTACGTCACGCCCGGGGGTCGGCTCCACGAGCAGCGGCGGGTCGGCTACGAGGCGTTGACCGCCATCGACGGGGTCTCCTGTGTGAAGCCGGGAGGTGCGCTCTATTTCTTCCCCCGGCTCGAGATCGATCGGTTCCGGATCACCGACGACGAGCGGTTCGTGTTCGACCTGCTGTCCCAGGAGCGGATCCTCCTCGTCCAGGGGACGGCGTTCAACTGGCCCGAGCCCGACCACTTCCGCATCGTCTTCCTCCCGGCCAAGGAGGACCTGCTCGACGCCATCGGCCGCCTGGAGAAGTTCCTCGGGACCTACACCCAGACCTGACGGGCCCCGCCAACGGTCCCGGACCCGGCCCGACGCTCGCCGGGGCCCGCTCGTCTGGGCCGGCGGATCGGCCCGGGGTAGCGTGACCCGGTGGACGAGCCCGACGTCGACACCCCGCCCTCCCGCCGGAAGCTGTGGCCGCTGTACATCGTCGCCGGGGTGACGATGGCCGGTGTCAGCGCCGTCTTCACCCTGTTCGCCGAGTTGGAGGAGCGGTACGGCCTGAGCACGGCGTCGCTCGGTTGGATCGCCGGTTCGGCCTTCCTGGCCGGGCTGGTCGCCCAGCTGTGGCTCTCCCGATACGCCGACCGGGGGTACGCAACCCTGTTGCTGCGGGCCGGAGTGGTGTCGGCCGCCGTCGGGCTGTTGTGGTTCGCCGTCGCCACCGAGGTGTGGCAGTTCATCGCCGCCCGGGCGCTGCTCGGCGCTGGGGTGGGGATGATCGTGCCCCCGGCCCGCCGGGCGATCGTGGTCGACGCCCGGCTGCCCGACGGCCGTCCGGGTCCGGCTGCCGAGCGCCTCGGTACGTTCTACGCCGCCTACCTGACCGGGTTCGTGTTCGGTCCTCCGATCGCCGGTGTGCTGGCGGTGGTGGGCGACGTCCGCCTCCCCTTCGCCGTGCTCGGTGTGGCCGTGCTGGCGACCCTGGTCGCCGTCGCCCGACTCGATCTCCCCGAGCTCGACGGGGCCGCCCAGACCAGGACCGCCGACGACAAGCGGGTCATCCGCCGGCTGATCTCCAACCGGCAGCTGGTGGCGGCGCTCCTCGTGATCGTGTCGTTCCGGTACTCGATCGGGGTCTTCGAGCCGCTGTGGGCGGTGCATCTCGACGATCTCGGCGCCTCGACCATGGTGATCACCCTGTCGTTGACCGGCTTCGCCCTGCCGATGATCGCCGTGGCCCGGCGGGCCGGACGACTCTCCGATCGGTACGGTCCCCGTCTCGTCTCCCTCCTGGCGGCGCTGGCCACCGTGCCGATGATGGCCAGCTACGGCTACCTCGGCATCCTGTGGATCGTGATCGCCGTCGCCATCCCCCACGGGCTGATGGAGGCGCTGCTGTCGCCCGGCTCCCAGGCCGCGGTGTCCGACGCCGCCGACGATCGGGATCAGGCCTCGGCCCAGGGTCTGGCCGAGGCGGGCGGGTCGGCGGCCGCGGCGATGGGGGCGTTCAGCGCTCCGGCCCTGTTCGATTGGCTGGGTCCCGGCCCGGCGTGGGCCATCGCCGCCGGGGTCATGGCCGCCCTCCTGGCCGTCAGCTGGCTCCTCGACCCGCCGGCTCGTCCCCGCCGTGGTCCGTCGGTCGAGCCGGTGGCCGAGCCCGTCGCACCCTGACCGGCTCCGACCACGTCGGTTGCCACCGCTCCCCCGCCCGACCGGGCGATGATGGGCGGGTGACCGCCACCGCCGATGCGACCTGGGCCCGGCTGGAGCCGGCGTGGCAGGTGGCGTTCGCCGAGGCATGGACGTCGTGGTGCAGCGGCAGCCTCGGGATCGGTGCGGTCCTCGTCGATCCCACGACCGAGACCGTCGTGGCGACCGGCCGCAATCGGGTCAACGAGACCGACGCCCTCCCCGGCACCCTCGGCGGGAACTTCATGGCCCATGCCGAGATGAACGCCTTCGCCGCCCTCGATCGCTACAAGGCGGAGGGCCTGCACCTGTTCACCACGCTCCAGCCGTGCCTGATGTGTGCCGCCACCGCGGTGTTCCTCCACGTCGAACGGGTTCACTTCGCGGTCGCTGACGAGTACTTCGATGGGCTCGGTGATCTCTGGGATCACCATCCCTACTCCCGTCGGTGGAAGCCGGTCGAGCTCGGCCCCCTCGAGGGCCCGCTCGCCGGCTTCGCCCGGGTCCTCCCGTTGGTCGTCGAGACCTCGGTGGCCCCGATGGGGCCGGTCATGCAGCGGGCCCATGATCGGATCCCCGGCGTGGCCGACCTCGCCGTCGCGCTGGCCGCCGACGGAACCCTCGACGCTCTCCGCCAGCGGCGGGCCGGGGTCGCCCAGGCCCTCGCCGAGGTATGGGCCCGGCTGCCAGCGTCCTAGGTCCGACGTCGCGACCGGCAGAACGTGCTCAGGTTTCGGCTCGGGGTGACGATGCTCTCATTGGCGTTACACGACCACGAACGAGGTGATGAGGTGCGCTTTCGTCGCAGGGTGGGAGACGGAGTCGAAGAAGCCGAGGGGCCGGAAGTGGCGGAGCCCGAGCAAAGCCGGACCGATCAACTCGTCGACTCGCTCCACCGGTCCCAGGCGATCATCGAGTTCACCCCCAACGGGGAGATCCTCGATGCCAACCAGAACTTCCTGTCGGCGGTGGGGTACACCCTCGATGAGATCGTCGGCCGACACCATCGGATGTTCGTCGACGACCGGGAGCGCGGCACGGCGGCCTACGACGCCTTCTGGCGGTCGCTGGCCGATGGCAAGTTCCAGGCCGGCGAGTACCAGCGGTTCGGGAAGGGCGGCCGCGAGATCTGGATCCAGGCCACCTACAACCCGATCTTCGGAGCGGATGGGACGGTCGAGCGGGTCGTGAAGCTGGCGTCCGACATCACGGCCCAGCGCGCCGCCCAGCGCGAGATCCAGGATCGGACCACGGCGGCGATCGAGTTCGAACCGAACGGTACGATCCTCACGGCCAACGAGCTCTTCCTCGGCACCGTCGGCTACGCCCTCGACGAGATCCGGGGCCAGCACCATCGGATGTTCATGCCCCCCGGCGACGCCGACACCGCCGACTACCAGGACTTCTGGCCCTCCCTGGCCCGAGGCGAGTTCAAGCAGGGCGAGTTCCGCCGGGTCGACCGTCACGGCCAGGACCTCTGGCTCCAGGGCGCCTACAACCCGATCCTCGACGCCGACGGCAAGGTGACCCGGGTCGTGAAGACGGTGGCCAACATCACCGACCGGGTCCTGGCCCGGCAGGAGGCGTCGGAGGTCGGTGGGATGATCGCCCAGGCGGTCAACGAGATGACGTCGGCCATCAGCGAGATCGCCCAGACCACGAGCGAGACCTCGTCCCTGGCCAAGCAGACCGAGGACAACGCGGCCGGGGCCAGCGAGCGGGTCGCCCGGCTCGAGACCAGCAGCGATCAGATCGGCAAGATCCTCGAGGTCATCCAGGGACTGGCGGCCCAGACCAACCTGCTGGCCCTCAACGCCACGATCGAGTCGGCCCGGGCCGGCGAGGTCGGCAAGGGCTTTGCCGTGGTGGCCAACGAGGTGAAGATGTTGGCCACCCAGACCAGCGATGCGGCAAACGACATCGGCAACAGCATCGAGGCCATCCAGACCGAGGTGGCCAGCGTGGTCCAGATGATCGGGACCATCACCGAGTCGGCGACCGACGTGACGGCGATGACGACGACGGTCGCCTCGGCGGTCGAGGAGCAGTCGTCGGTGATGGCCAGCATGAACCAATCGGCCGACCGGCTCCTCACGCTCAGCGGCGCCCGATAGGGCCCAGTCGATCCGCCAGGGGCTTCAGCCGGTGAGCCCCTGGCCGCCGTCGACCGGCAGCGAGACCCCGGTCACGAACCGGGCCTCGTCGCTGTGGAGGAACAGCGCGGCGTGGGCCACGTCCCACGCCGAGCCCATCCGGCGGCCGAGCGGAACCCGCCGGTTGCGCTGGGCCACCACCTCGGACCGGGGCGTGCCCTGGGCGACCCGGGCCTCGATGGCCATCGGGGTGTCCATGAGGCCGGGGAGGATGGCGTTGACCCTGACCCCGAAGCGGGCGTTGGCCGCCGCCAGGTGCTCGGTCAGCCCGAGGAGACCGACCTTGGTCGTCTTGTAGCCGACCAGGGGATAGGCGAGGCGGGCGGCCATCGACGAGATCGTGACGATCGAGCCCGAGCCCTGGTCCTGCATGACGGGCAGGGCGTGCCGGGCCGCCAGCCAGGCGCCCTTGAGGTTGATCTCCCACAATCGGTCGAACGTGTCGGGGTCGAGCTCGGTGGCGGTGGCGTCGCCCCCGGCGATGCTGACCCCGACGTTGTAGTGGACGATGTCGAGCCGGCCGTGTTCGGCGACGGTGGCCTCGACGAGGGCCCGATGGCCGTCGTCGTCGGTCACCTCCAGCTCGGCCGCGGTCGCCGTCCCACCGTCGTCGGCGATGAGGGAGGCCGTCTGGTCCGCTCGGTCGCCCACCCGGTCGGCAGCGACGACCGTCGCCCCCGCCCGGGCCAGCAGCAGCGCCGTGGCCCGACCGTTGCCGATCGTCTCACCCGGTGTCTGACCGGCCCCGATCACGATCGCCACCCGGTCTCGAAGTCGGTCGGTCACCGGGACCTCGATCGGGCTGGTGGTCGGGATCTCGCTCATCGGCCCGACGCTAGGCCCCGGAGCGGGGCCCGCTCAACGGGACGGGTCGGCGGTCCCGGGCTCGGCCGATCACCCGACGCACTCGGCGGGGTAGGGGAACCAGCGCAGGTGTTCGAAGTCCTCGGTGGTCTCCGGTGGGGCCAGGGGCGACGATCGGTTGGCCCGCTGTTGCTCGACGAGGTCGGCCGCGGTGGCCACGAACGTCGACAGCGGGACCGAGCCGAGCCTCCGGCGGTGGTCCTCGTACCGCAGGCCGTCGGGGGTGTAGGCGATGTCGTGGAGGCTCATCGGGGCCTCCCGCGGCTCACGGTGGTGCCAGATGCCGGTGGTGGGGCAGAACCGGTACTCGGGAAGGAACGCCGCGCCGTGGTCGGCCACGAACCGGACCGCGGCCACCAGGTAGTCGACGGTCTCGTCATCCACGAAGTAGTTGAAGTTGACCCGGACCCAGCCGGGCTTGATCCCCTCGCAGCCCCGGTTGATCTCCCGCTCGAACTCGTGGGAGCGGTCGAGGTCGATGCCCAGCAGCCGGTGACCGTAGGGGCCGGCGCAGGAGCAGCCGCCCCGGGCCTGGATGCCGAACAGGTCGTTGAGGAGGGCGACGACGAAGTTGTGGTGGAGGAAGCCGCGATCGCCGTGACGGACCACGAACGACACGATCGACAGCCGCTCGGCCTCGGGGTTGCCGAGGATGACCAGGTTGGGCTCGTCGGCCCAGGCAGCGATGGCCCGACCCAGGAACCGCTCCTCGCGGGACCGGATCGTCTCGACGCCGACCGCCTCCTTGAGCTGGAAGACCAGGCCGGCCCGGATCGCCCCGACGATGGCCGGCGTGCCGCCCTCCTCCCGGTGCTCGATGTCGGCCAGGTAGTCGTGGGTGTCGGGGTTGACGTAGGCGACCGTTCCGCCGCCGGGCACGTCGGGCACCCGGTTGGTGAACAGCTCCCGGCGGGCGACCAGCAGCCCCGGGGTCCCGGGCCCGCCGATCAGCTTGTGGGGCGAGACGAAGACGGCGTCGTAGTAGTCGTCGCCCGTCGACGCCGACCCCATGTCGATCTCGACGTAGGGAGCGGCGGCGGCGAAGTCCCAGAACGCCAGGGCACCGTGGGCGTGGAGGAGCGACGACACCCCCCGGGTGTCGGTGATGATGCCGGTGACGTTCGAGGCGGCGGAGAACGATCCGATCTTCAGCGGTCGGTCGGCGTAGCGTTCGAGTTGGGCCGCCAGCTCGGCCGCGTCGAGATGGCCGTCGGCGTCCTCGTCGATGGTGACCACGTCGGCGATCGACTCCCGCCACGGGATCTCGTTCGAGTGGTGCTCGTAGGGCCCGATGAACACGACCGGGCGCTCCCCGGCCGGGATCCGGTCGCTCAGGTGGTACCGGTCCTCGAGCTCGGAGGGGATGCGGAGCCCGAGCACACCGATCATCTTGTCGATCGCCCCGGTCGATCCGGTCCCGCAGAACAACACGGCGTGCTCGTCGGTGGCCCCGGTGCACCGGGCGACGATGGCCCTCGCCTCCTCCCGGAACCGGGTCGTCTGGAGGCCGGTTCCCGACGATTCGGTATGGGTGTTGGCGTAGAGCGGGAGGACCGCGGTGCGGATGTAGTCCTCGATGAACGAGAGCGCTCGACCGGAGGCGGTGTAGTCGGCGTAGACGACCGGTCGGGGTCCGAACGGTCCGTCGACCGCTTCATCGGATCCGATCACCGACCGACGGATCAGCGGGATGAGATCGGCGGAGGCCATGGGCTCACCCTACGCGACCACGACGTCCCGGGGGACTCCGGGGGTGCGGTGTCGTTCAGAGGTGGCGGTACACGTCGGCCGGGGTCAGGCCCCGGGCCACCATCGTCACCTGGAGCCAGTACAGGAGCTGGGAGATCTCCTCGGCCAGCTCGGCGTCGGATCCGTGCTCGGCGGCCAGCCACACCTCGCCGGCCTCCTCGATCACCTTCTTGCCGATCGAGTGGATGCCGGCATCGAGGGCTGCCACCGTCGACGAGCCTTCGGGGCGCTCGACGGCCCGGGAGGCCAACGTCTCGTACAGCGAGTCGAACGTATGGGACTCCGAGGCCATGGCGTCAGCATGTCACGCAGCGTTCATGGATCCACCCGCCCGGACCCTTGTCCCGCTCCGACCCCTCCGTTAGGTTCGGACCACGCTCTGACCGGTCGGGTCCGCCGCCGGCCGACGTGAGGTAGGCCGAGGAGGTTCGACCATGAGCAACACCGTGACCGCGGCGATCGTGCAGACCGCCTGGACCGGCGACAAGGAGTCGATGATCGAGCTCCACGAGAAGTACGTCGCCGAGGCGGCCCAGGCCGGCGCCCGGGTGATGTGCTTCCAGGAGCTGTTCTACGGCCCGTACTTCTGCCAGGTCCAGGACGACCAGTACTACTCCTACACCGAGGCCATCCCCGACGGCCCGACGACCAAGCGGTTCCAGGAGCTGGCCGAGCGGCATGGCATGGTCCTGATCCTCCCGATGTACGAGGAGGAGCAGCCCGGCATCCTCTACAACACCGCGGCCGTGATCGACGCCGACGGGAGCTACCTCGGCAAGTACCGCAAGACCCACATCCCCCAGGTGAAGGGGTTCTGGGAGAAGTTCTACTTCCGGCCCGGCAACCTCGGCTTTCCGGTCTTCGAGACGGCGGTCGGCCGGGTCGGCGTGTACATCTGCTACGACCGGCACTTCCCCGAGGGATGGCGGGCCCTCGGGCTCAACGGGGCTCAGATGGTGTTCAACCCGTCGGCCACCAGCCGCGGTCTGTCGTCCTATCTGTGGAAGCTGGAGCAGACCTCGTCGGCGGCGGCCAACATGTACTACGTGGGGGCGATCAACCGGGTCGGCATCGAACCCCTCGGCGACAACGACTTCTACGGCATGTCGTACTTCGCCAGCCCCCGGGGGCAGATCATCGACGGTGCGGCCTCCGACCAGGCCGCAGAGCTCGTCGTCCGGGACCTCGACCTCGATGCCGTCGACGAGGTCCGGGCCCAGTGGGCCTTCTACCGCGATCGACGGCCCGACATGTACGGCCCCCTGACCGAGGCCTGAGACGAGAGGACACGATGACCACACTGATCAAGGGAGGCACGCTCGTCAGTGCCACCGGGGCCTCGGAGACCGACGTCCTCATCGACGGCGAGCGGATCGCCGCCCTGCTGGCGCCGGGATCCGATCTCGCCATCTCGGCCGAGGGCGGAGCCGAGACCGTGCTCGACGCTGCGGGCAAGCTCGTCGTGCCGGGTGGCATCGACGCCCACACCCACATGGAGCTCCCTTTCGGAGGGACCTTCGCCTCCGACACCTTCGAGACCGGGACCCGGGCCGCCGCCTGGGGTGGGACGACGACGATCATCGATTTCGCCGTCCAGAGCTACGGCCAGGACGTGCGGGCCTGCCTCGACGAGTGGCAGGCCAAGGCGGATGGCCAGTGCGCCGTCGACTACGCCTTCCACATGATCGTCGGCGGTGTCGATGAGTCGTCGTTGAAGATGATGGATGTCCTGGTCGACGAGGGCATCACCAGCTTCAAGCTGTTCATGGCCTATCCGGGCGTGTTCTACGCCGATGACGGCCAGATCCTCCGGGCGATGCAGAAGGCCAACGCCAACGGGGCGATGATCATGATGCACGCCGAGAACGGCATCGCCATCGACGTCCTGGCCGAGCAGGCGGTCAGCCGGGGGGAGACCGGCCCGGTCAACCACGGCTACGTCCGGCGGGCGGAGCTGGAGGGTGAGGCGACCTACCGGGCCATCCAGCTGGCGAAGGTGGCCGAAGCCCCGCTGTACATCGTCCACCTCTCCGCCTCTCAGGCGTTGGAAGCGGTTGCGGCGGCCCGCAACGAGGGGCGGAACGTGTTCGCCGAGACGTGCCCCCAGTACCTCTACCTCAACTTGGAGGATCACCTGGGCGCTCCCGGGTTCGCCGGCGCCGGGTACGTCTGCTCGACCCCGTTGCGCTCCAAGCACGAGTCCCACCAGAAGGACCTGTGGCAGGGGTTGCGGACCAACGACCTGAGCGTCGTCGCCACCGACCACTGCCCGTTCTGCATGAAGGACCAGAAGGAGCTGGGTCTCGACGACTTCCGGGCCATCCCCAACGGGATCGGCGGCGTGGAGCACCGCATGGACCTCATGTACCAGGGGGTGGTGGCCGGCGAGCTGACCCTGCCCCGATGGGTCGAGTTGTGCTCCACCACCCCGGCCAGGATGTTCGGCCTCTACGGCCGCAAGGGGGTGATCGAGCCCGGCGCCGACGCCGACGTCGTGATCTACGACCCCGACACGACGACCACGATCTCGGTCGACACCCACCACATGAACATGGACTACTCGGCCTACGAGGGCACGACCGTCGACGGCGGCATAGACACGGTCATCAGCCGGGGGCGCATGATCTTGGCCGGCGGCGAGTACCTCGGGGCCAAGGGCGACGGCCAGTACCTGCGGCGAGGCCTGTCGCAGTACCTCCTCTGAGGCCGGGGGTCGCGATGGACTTCGGAGTAGTGCTGCAGACCGACCCGCCGGCGTGGCGGGTGGTGGAGCTGGCCCGGCAGGCCGAGACGCTCGGCTTCAGCTACGGCTGGACGTTCGACTCCCACATCCTGTGGCAGGAGCCGTACGTCATCTACAGCCAGATGCTGTCGGCGACCAACACCATGGTCGTGGGCCCGATGGTGACCAACCCGGGAACCCGGAACTGGACGGTGACCGGCTCGCTGTTCGCCACCCTCAACGACATGTTCGGCAATCGGACGATCTGCGGGATCGGCCGAGGCGACTCGGCGATGCGGGTGCTGGGCCACAAGCCATCGACCCTCGCCACCTTGAGTGACGCCATGGGGGTCATCAAGGGGTTGGCCGAGGGGCGGGAGGTCACCTACAACGGCACGACCCAGCAGATCCCGTGGGCGTCGCCGTCATCGGAGCTGAAGGTGCTGATGGCGGCCTACGGGCCAAAGGCCCTCGACCTGTGCGGCCGGGAGACCGACGGGTTCATCCTCCAGCTGGCCGACCCCCAGATCGCCGAGTGGACGATCGGTGCCGTTCGTTCGGCGGCGGCCGCCGCCGGCCGGGATCCCGACGACCTTCACATCTGTGTCGCCGCCCCGGCCTACGTCGGCACCGACCTGGCCCACCAACGGGACCAGTGCCGATGGTTCGGGGGGATGGTCGGCAACCACGTCGCCGACCTCGTCGAGCGGTACGGCGACCAGGGAGGCGCGGTACCGACGGCGCTCACCGACTACATCAGGGGGCGGGAGGGGTACGACTACTCGGGTCACGGCAAGGCCGGCCACGACCACACCGACTTCGTGCCCGATGAGATCATCGACCGGTTCTGCATCCTCGGCGACGAGGCCACCCATGTGTCCCGCCTGCGGGAACTGGCCGATCTCGGGGTCGACCAGTTCGCCATCTATCTGATGCACGACCAGAAGGACGAGACCCTCAACGCCTACGGCCAGCGGGTCATCCCCCAACTCAGCTGAGTTGGCCAACTCCGCTGAGTTGGCTAACTCCGCTCAGTTGGCGACTCGGCTGGTCCGCTAACGGTCGGGTGGCTCGGGCCGATGGGACGGGCGACTCGGGATGGGCCGGAGGGCCCACCGTCCCGAGTCGTCCGACCCGCCCCGCGTCAGCCGAGAGCGAGACCCCCCAATGCTTCTGCGCCGCCGCCGCCGTTCCGATCGTCCGGAGAACCCGCCGGGTGATGTGGTGATCGACATCGTCGACACCGTCGGCCGGCCGTCCCAGCCCGCCGACCACCTGGTCATCGACGTCGCCGCCGACGGCCCGCCCGCCGGGGCCCGGCGGCGGGCCCGGTCCCGTCGAGCCGTGTCCGGTCGACGGGCCGCCCCTGCGGTGAGCGACCACCGGCCGGGCGGACCCGGCGGCGACGCCGCCCAACGGATCGCAGCCAGCTTCGACGACATCGCCCATGCCTCGGCCGAGGTGACCCGGGGATGCGATGCGGTGCTCGATCGGCTGTGGGGCCAGGCCGAGCGAACCTTGGCTCTGGAGACCTACGCCGCCGGCCTCCAGGCTCAGAGCCGGGATGCCGAGGCGTCGATCGCCGAGCTGACATCGGTGGCAGCGGAGATCGCCCGGCTGGCCAAGGGGGTGGCCGACCTCGCCAACCAGACCGGTCTGGTCACGATGAACGCCGCCATCGAGGCGGCCCGGGCCGGTGAGGCCGGGGCGACGTTCGCCCCGGTGGCCGACGAGGTCCGCTCGTTGGCGGGACGGGCCGCCGAGTCGAGCGGTCGGATCCAGGACCTGGCCGATCGGATCGGCACCTCGACCGGTGCCGTCTCCGATTCGTTGGCTGCCGTCGCTCGCCGGGCCGACCTCGGACCGGTGGCCGCCGACCTGCTGGCCGGGCTCGACGAGACGGCGGTTCAGGTCGATCGCATCTCGACTCGGGCCTTCGGCATCGGCGAGAGTGCCGGCGTCATCTATGAGCTGCGGGGTGAGCGGGCCCTTCCGGTCGAGATTCGACCCGTGTTGGCCGCCGCCCAGGAGGCCGTCACCGCGATCGAGGCTCGGATCGCCGCCGATGTGGCCGGCGGGATCATCGCGCTCGAGGATCTGTTCGACGACGGGTACGACCCGATCGAGGGCTCCGACCCCGTCCGCTACGTCACTCGGTTCGACGCGTACACCGATCGGGCCCTGCCGGCGATCCAGGACGGGCTGCTCGATCGGACGCCGCTGCTGGCCTACGCCGCCTGCATCGACCGCAACGGCTATGTCCCGACCCACAACCGCATCTTCGACGAGCCGCCGACCGGCGACTACGACCTCGACGTGGCCCGGAGCCGGAGCAAACGGATCTTCGATGACCCCTGCTCGTTGCGGGCAGCGGCCAACACCCGATCGTTCCTGGTCCAGACCTATGCCCGTGAAACCGGCGAGATCATGCAGGACATCGCGGTGCCGATCCGGTTCGGGGAGCGGCCGTGGGGCAACCTCCGGGTCGGTGTCGTCGTCGGCCGGACGTCGTCCCCCTGATCCATCCGGCCCGGTTCCGCCGACCCGGTTGCCACCGGCCCGGCCGGCCGGTCAGTCGTCGTCGACGGCGGCCATGACGTCGAGCCCGCCGTAGTTGCCTTCGAGGTCGGCGACCTCGGCCACCCGGTCGTCGACGTCGTCGTACTCGAGGCGGAGGGCCCGGGTCATCGTGGCGTGCATGGCGTAGGTGCAGGTGATGTAGGTCAGCTCCAGGATCTCCTCGTCCGACAGGTGGGCCTGGAGGGCGGCGAAGACCCCGTCGGACACCCGGCCGTGCTGGAGGGTGAGACCGTCGGTGTAGGCCAGCACGGCCCGCTCGACGGGGCTGAAGCAGTCGGCCACCGACCACGAGGGGATGGCCGCCACCTGCTCCTCGGTCAATCCGACGTCGCGCGACGCCTTGCAGTGCTGGCTGAACACGAACTGGCTCCCGACGGTGAAGCCGGCCCTGGTCTGACCCAGCTCCCGGAGCTTCGGATCGAGCCGCCGATCGGGCGACCGGTAGAACTGGAAGCCGGCCGTCGTGTGGTCGAAGGCGTCGGGGACGAGGGCGAACACGGTCCACCAGTTGCCCGGAGTTCCGCTGGCGGTGCCGGGTTCGGCCACCGGATCACGGTCGCCGAAGAGGAACGTGTACATCCGCTGGGCGAACTCGTGGGCCTCGCCGCGGGGTACCTGGCGCAGTCTGGGCATCGGGCAACCTCCCTGAGGGGATCGGGTGATCGCGATGCTGTCGGGTCGACGGCCCCAGGACAACTCGCCCGTCGGTTCACCGCCCCGTCGAAGCGCCGCCCGGTCAGACCCCGGTCAGGCCCCGGTCAGGCCGGTGGTGACGGGCTCTCGCCGGCCCAGCGCCCGGGGGTCACCGCTGTATTCACCCCGGGAACGTGCTGCGCTGGGCCGGCGAGCCCGTCGAGTGGCAGCCACTCGATCTGGTGTGCCCACGCCGGCGTGGCGGCCTCGAACCTCATCGGCGGTGTCCGTCCGCCGGCGGGTCGGGCGGTGCCTGCAGGTCGGCGTGGGACCGGTGGTTCTTGGCGATCGAGACCGCCCACACGAACCCGGCGACCGGGAAGCCGGCGGCGATGATGACCGCCAACAACCCCCCGAGTCCCGACAGGATCGCCGCCATGACCAGGAGCGTGCCCGCCGTCGTGGCGAGCAGGATGCCACCGATGTACGCCACGGCGCCGACCCGATGGTTGGTCGGTGGCCGCGAGGCGTAGTTGGACGGCTCGACGTAGACCCATTCGTCTCCGTCGACCATCCCTGGCTCCCCAATGCGCATCGGTGTGTCTCTCCTCCTGGAGTCCGGGCGACCCGTGTCGTCGCTTGTGGAACTCATACGTCGCCGCTTGTACCTGTCGGCGACTTCCTGCCCGAAGGGGATGTGAGATTCGACACACCAGGATTCGGCAACTTCGCGTATCTCGGGGCCCGGCCCCTCCTCATGACCCCCAGACAACGCAAGCCGAGTGCGCCCAGCTCCCACCGATGCCCCACACATCCGTGCCCAGGAGCGATGGCAACCCACAGTCGGTGGTCGGGGCGTGCGCCCCACCAACCCCCACCCCCGCCTCCCCGGCCACCGACTCTCCCCCCAACCCCTTCGGGGGAGCACCACCCTCCCGGGGGCTTCGGCCCCCGGGGAGGGCACCCAGGGAGGCGGTTCAGGCCACGGGCGGGCTCAGAGCCAGACCGGCTCGCTGGAGCCCAGCGGTGCCGGTGGCCGGTCCCACCGGCCGTCGAGAGGTCGTACGGCCTCGATCGTGCCGAACGGCGACTCGACCGAAGTCAGGTAGCGGCCGACGTCGGGCGGCCCGCCTGGTGCGAACCCGATCGGCCCGGTCCCCCCGACGAGCCAGTTCCGGGTTCGGACGAGCGACAGCCGGGCCCGCCAGCTCCCGCCCTCGTTCCGTTGGCGGTCGACCAACCGGGCGGCGGCGAACGCCGCCAGGTACCCGGTGGCGAAATCGAGGGCCTGGACCGGCAGGTGGACCGGCTCCCCGGCACCGACCCGCTCGCCCTGGGAGACGGCCACCCCGGTCGTCGACTGGACGATCGAGTCGAAGCCCCGCCGTCCGGCCCACGGCCCGACCCAGTCGAACCCCGACACCTCGACGACCACGATGCCGGGCGACAGCTCGGCCGCCCGCTCGGCGCTGTAGCCACGGGCGGCCAGCGCCCCCGGGCGGTAGGCGTCGACGAACACGTCGGCGCCGGCCATCAGGCGAGCGAAGCGCCGAGCCCCGTCGCCGGTCCGGAGGTCGAGGTCGGCGTTGCGCTTCCCGAACCCGGTGGCCAGCACGCACACCGGGACCGATGGGAGGTGGGCCGCCCCGATCCGGAGCACATCGGCCCCCTGCATCGCCAGGGTCCGTCCACAGACCGGTCCAGCCAGGACCCGGGAGCAGTCGAGGACTCGGAACCCGGCCAGCGCGCCGCCGAGCCGGCCGTCGCCCCGGTCCACCGGGGGGTCGGGGCGGGGGGCGGCGTCGCCCAGCCGGTCGATCGAGATGAGGGGTAGCGGGCGACAGGCCGCCTCGTGGGGGTGGCCGGCCCATTCGTCGAGTGAGCGGTAGGCAGCGGCGATCATGCCATCGTCGATCAGCGCCGCTTCCAGGTCGAAGGCGTCCCAGCGGGCGACGGCCGCGCCGACCGCCTCGGGGTCGGCGGTCGTTCCGAGCCGGGCCGCGACACCGGCTGCGTGGTGTGGGAAGTTGCAGTGGAGCTGGACCGGTCGCCCGTCGCGGGATCGGTACCGGCCCGACAGCGGGGCCCAGGTCGGGACCTCGGCCCCGTCGAGCACCACGTGGGCCCGCCAGTCGGCCAACACGTGATCGAGGTCGACGACGACCGGCGCCCGGCCGTCGTCGACGCCCCGGCGACGCCCGAGGTGCCGCATCGCCGCCAACGCAGCGCCGACCGAAGCGCCGGCCATCGCCTCGACCGGGAACCCGGACGCCACCGGTGCGGTCGCCGGGACCAGCTCG
Organism: Acidimicrobiales bacterium; assembly: GCA_965262175.1. Classification (GTDB taxonomy): domain Bacteria; phylum Actinomycetota; class Acidimicrobiia; order Acidimicrobiales; family SZUA-35; genus CADEDH01. The sequence continues at coordinate 135,325 of CBDHES010000010.1, forward strand.
ACCGGGACCGGGATCGGCTCGGCGTCGCCGTCGACCCCGGCGGTGGTCAGGGCCCACACGTCGGCCACGCCGGTTCCGGTCTCGCCGGCCGCACCGGGTCGATCGGGGGTCGTGGGATCGGCTGGATCTCCGGTCATGGCACCGCCTCGCGTCTCGCGCCGACGGTCCCGGTGTCGGGGCCGTGACCGTTCGTTCGGGCCCTCCTAGGATGCCCCGAATGGTCGATGAGACGATGAGTAGTCCCCTGTCCGGCATCAAGGTGGTCGAGATCACCGCCGTCTACTCCGGGCCGATGGCCGGGATGCTTCTGGCCGAGCTCGGCGCCGATGTGATCAAGGTCGAGAGCCCCGACGGGCCGGACATGGTCCGAGCCAGCGGGCTCGGTGCCGGCCCCGACTCGGTCAACAGCACCTTCTACTCCCTCAACCGGGGGAAGCGGTTCTGCGCCATCGACGCCAAGACCGATCGGGGTCGCCAGCTGCTCTTCGACCTCGTCGCCGATGCGGATGTGTTCCTCCACAACATGCGGCCGGGTAAGGCCGAAGGGCTGGGGCTCGACTATGACGAGCTGACCAAGGTCAACCCCCGGCTCATCTACGCCGTGATCAGCGGGGTCGGCGACGATGGGCCCGAGGCCCACCTCCCGGTCTACGACTACGTCATGCAGGCCAAGATCGGGATGGTCGACCATCAGCGCGACCTCAAGACCGGACGCAGCGACCTGGTCCACCAGGTGGTGATCGACAAGGTCACGGCCTGTGGGCTCGTCCAGGGGATCCTGGCCGCCCTCTACGTCAGGGAGAAGACCGGCAAGGGCCAACGGATCGACGTACCGATGGTCGCCGCCGGCCTCGCGTTCCTGTGGCCCGACGGGTTCGCCCCGGCCCACGCCGAGCTCGAGCCGGCCATCCCCCTCGACCAGATCCCGCCCTACCTCGAGTCGGCTCCCAGCTCGTTCCTGGTCGTGCTCCCGACCAGCGATGGCGAGATCGCCACCGGCATCCTCCTCCCGCCGTGGGATGGGCTGTGCCTGGCTCTCGACCGGGCCGATTGGGTCACCGACGAGCGCTTCGCCGAGCAGCTCAACCGGATCCTCAACCTCCCGGTCCTCATCGAGGAGGTTGCGGCCGAGGTCGTCAAGTACACCACCGCCGAGGTGCTCGACCGCTTCGCCCAGTTCAACTTCGCGGCCGGCGAGGTCGCCAGCCGGCGACAGGTCCACCACGACGAGACCATCGAGCACCTCGGCCTCATCTCCGAGCAGGAAGCGGCTGGGGTGGGGACCGTTCGCCAGCCGGCCCCGATGTGGAGCTTCAGCGCCACCCCGACCCCGACCACGACCAGCATCGGCCCGACCGGCGCTCATTCCCGGGACGTCCTGACGTCGTTCGGGCTGCCCGACACCGAGGTCGAGCAGTTGATCGCCGACGGCATCGTCGTCATCACCGACGGCACCACCCCGCCGGCCTAGTCGTTCGGCGGAGGCGGTGAGGGTCGCCGGACCCTAGGTCGGGCCCGGCCGGGCGCCACGGAGGAGCCGGCCGGGTCGGGCGCCGGTCAGCTCGCCGTCGGCGACGGTCTCGGTCCCCGCCACGAACGTGTGGCGGTAGCCGCTCGGCCGCTGGACGAGCCGCTTGCCGCCGGCCGGGAGGTCGAACACGAGCTCCGGTCGACCGACCGACAACGCCTCGTGGTCGATGACGTTCAGATCGGCCCGGTACCCGGGGGCCACCAGGCCCCGGTCGGCCAGGCCGTAGGCCTGGGCTGTGCGCCAGGTCTGCTTGGCCACGGCCTGCTCGATCGGGAGCCGGGGGCCTCGGGTCCGGTCCCGGGTCCAGTGGGTGAGCAGGTAGGTGGGGTACGAGGCGTCACAAATCGTGCCGACGTGGGCGCCGGCGTCGCCGATCCCGCAGATCGTATGGGGATCGACGAGCATCTCGTGGATGTCGTCGAGGCTGCCGTTGGTGTAGTTCTCGAACGGGTAGAGCAGGAGGTTCGAGCCGTCCCCGGCCGCCAGCACGTCGAGCAGCAACGCCCACGGATCACGGCCCGAGGCCCCCGCCCGGGCGGCGATGGCCGTCGACGGGTCCGGCTCGTAGTCGAGCCGGTCGTCGAGCTCGTAGGCCCTCGTCAGGGCGTAGTCCATCCATCGGGTATGGCCGTTCTCCGGCTTGTCGGCCAGCAGGGCCCGGCGGAGTTCGGGGTCGTCGCGGAGCCGGGCCGCCCGCTCGGCCAGGGGCAGCTCGGCCACCGTCCGGTAGGCGGGGTGGGTCCGGAACGGGTTCACGGTGGCGTCGAGGCCGAGCATGACGCCGATCGGCCGGCAGCCGACCTGACCGGTCACCGTCAGGCCGGCCCGGTTGGCGTCGTGGATCTCGTCCCGGGTCACCCGCCACCGATCGGGGTCGGCGTCGATCTGGAGCAACAGGACCGACAACGGCCGCCCGGCCTGCTCGGCAGCTTGGCGCAGCACGGCGAAGTCACCCGCTTCGAAGTCGGAGTTCACCTGGAGCACGCCCGTCCCGGCCGCCCGCATCGCCGCGGCGATCGCCGCCAGCTCCGGCTCGGCCGCCGACAGGCTCGGCGTCGAACGACCGTCGGCCGCCCGGTGTTTCACCGTCCGGCTGGTCGTGAAGCCCAAGGCCCCCGCCCCGAGGCCCTCGGTCACCAGCCGGCCGAGCTGGTCGAGCTCGGCCTCGGTCGGGACCTCGGTGTGGTCGGCCCCCCGCTCGCCCATCACGTAGAACCGGAGGGCGCCGTGGGGAATCTGGGCCCCGACGTCGATCACCCGGGGGGTCGAGGCCAGGGTGTCGAGGTACTCCGGGAAACTCTCCCAGGTGAAGTCGATCCCTTCGGCGAGGACCGTCCCCGGGATGTCCTCGACGCCCTCCATGAGGTTGATCAGGAACGGCTCGGACCCCGGTCGGACCGGGGCGAACCCCACCCCGCAGTTGCCGAACACCGCGGTCGTCACCCCGTGCCACGACGACGGGGTCAGGTCGGGGTCCCAGGTCGCCTGACCGTCGTAGTGGGTGTGGATGTCGACCCAGCCGGGGGTGACGAGCAGGCCGTCGGCATCCACCGTCCGGCGGGCCGGCCCGTCGACCGCACCGACCTCGGTCACCGTCTCACCGTCGACCGCCACGTCGGCCCGCCGAGCCGGACCCCCGCTGCCGTCGACCACCGTTCCGTTGCGAATCACCAGATCGTGCACCCCACCGACGCTAGTTGGGGCCGCGGCGCGGTGACGAAGTGGCCCCTGCCGGTGCGGCCAACCGCCGGCATCGTCCCCTGGTCGGGGGATGGGTGGCCCACGGGAGGCCGAGCTGAGAAAGTAGAGCGATGCCTCCCACCTTTGCCGGCAAGCCCGGTGGCGACGACGATCCGGCCAAGTCCATCACCGGCTACTGCGACCGCTGGTCGGTCCGGGCCGGCGAGTCGATCAGCCTCCGGGCGTCCAGCCATGCACCCGGTCCCCACCAGCTCGACCTGGTCCGCATCAGCTGCGGTGATATCACCTCGGCCGGTCCGGGGTTCGCTGAGCACCACGTACCGAGCGACCTGTCGGCCACGGTCGAGCTGGCCACCCAGCCGCTCCTCCCGGGTTCGTTCGCCACGGTCGACCTCGACGGGCTGAGCGCCTCCCGGGAGATCCAGATCGATTTCGGCTTCCAGGCGACCCGACCCAAGGACCCCCAGACGATCATGGCCCTCGTCGGCGAGCGGCTGTGGGTCGAGTTGGTGTTGGTCGACGGGATCCTCCGATGCCGGGCCGGCGACGCCGACGTCGTCCTCCGACCGGAGCCGCTGGCCAATCGCCGGTGGTACGACCTCTCGCTGAACCTGGCCACGGCCAACGGTCGGCTCCGCTCGATGGTCGGCACCCACTGGTCGGCGTCGCCGGGTCGGGACGCCAACGAGCGGTTCCAGGCGGCGATCGACACCAGCTTCCCCATCGAGCCGTCGGCCCTCGATGAGCTGTCCTTCGGTGGGGTCCCGATCGACGACGACCCGCCGCCGGGGGAACGGATCCGGTGGCGGGGCGACCTCGACGGCCGGATTGCCCGGCCCCGGCTCCGGGTCGACGAATCGGAGGTCTGGTGGGACCTCGGCCAGGACATGGGCGGGCGGGCGATGGTCGACGTGAGCGGCCACCACCGCCACGGGGAGCTCCACCAACTCCCGACCCGGGCCGTGACGGGGCCGACCTGGGACGGCACCGAGCAGCGGTGGCGGGACGACCCGAGCCAGTGGGACGCCATCCACTTCCACAAGGACGACCTCTACGACGCCGGGTGGGTCGACACCGTTCGGGTGTCGCTCCCCGAGGATCTGCCGAGCGGCATCTACGCCTTCCGGCTCGTCGCCGACCGGGCCGGCGACGACGACCGTCGCATCCAGGAGGACCGGGTCCCGTTCTTCGTCCGTCCGGCGCCGGCGACCCCCACCGCCGAGGTCGCGCTGCTGGTCTCGTCGGCCACCTACCTGGCCTACGCCAACCACCGGATGCTGTTCGAGGGGGCCGACTTCGTCCAGGCCCGCCATCGGCTCCGACCCGAGCACGCCTACGTCAAGGACCACCCGGAGCTCGGCAAGTCGATGTACGAGAAGCATCAGGACGGGAGTGGGGTGATGTTCAGTTCCCGCCTCCGCCCGGTGCTCAACCTCCGTCCCGGAGCCGACGGCTGGAACTTCACCCCCGACACCGACCTCAACGCCTACCTCGAGCACGTCGGGGTGGGCCACGACATCCTGACCGACGAGGACGTCCACGCCGAGGGCTACGACGCCCTCGCCCCGTATCGGGTCATCGTCACCTCGACCCATCCCGAGTACTGGTCGACCGCGATGCTGGACGCCCTCGCCGCCTGGCAGCGGGTCGGGGGCCGGATCATGTACCTCGGAGGGAACGGGTTCTACTGGCGGGTGGCGTTCAGCGACGCCTGGCCGGGGGCGATGGAGTTGCGCCGAACCGAGGACGGTGTCCGCCCGTGGCAGACCGGCCCCGGGGAGAGCTACCACGCCTTCACCGGCGAGTACGGGGGTCTGTGGCGGCGCCAGGGTCGCGCCCCCAACGAGCTGGTCGGCGTGGGGTTCGCGGCCCAGGGCTTCGAGCGGGCCACCTACTACGAGATCGACAAGGACAGCCTCGCGTCGCGGGCGGCCTGGATCTGGCACGGCATCGACACCGCCGACGGCAAGTTCGGTACCCAGGGTCTGGGCGGCGGCGCGGCCGGACAGGAGATCGACCGCTACGACACCCGCCTCGGCTCGCCCGAGCATGCGGTGATCCTGGCGTCGGCCACCGACTTCGGGCTCGACATGGTCCGGACGAAGGAGGAGTTCGAGGGGTCGGTCGTCTACCCCAGCCCCGACCCGCTGGTCCGGGCCGACATCGTCTTCTATGAGACCGTCGGGGGCGGCGCGGTGTTCTCGGTCGGCTCGATCTCGTGGTTCGGGGCCCTGGCCCGCAACGGCTACGACAACGACGTGGCCCGCATGACGAGCAACGTCCTCACCCGGTTCGCCGACCCCGCCCCGTTCCCTCAGCCGGGGCCTGGCTGACGTCGGGGGGTCCGTCGGCGGAACCGGCGGTGAACGGTAGGGAAACCTTTGTTGATCGGGTCACCTCCACCTATTGCCTTGGCCCGCGAGGGGGACAAGTATCCGCGCCGGACCCACCCCTACCCCCGATTCGGAAGGCGGTTCGATGAACCTCGACCACCCGCAGCGGGCCCGTCGTCGCATAGCGGCGGCGTTGGCCCTGACGGTCAGCCTGATCGCAGCCCTGCTGGTCATGACGGCCAGCCCGGCCGGCGCCCAGGACGTCACGATCATGGACATCCAGGGCGAAGGCCACCTCTCGCCCCTCGCCGGTGAGACGGTCACCACCGAAGGCATCGTCACCGCCGTTGCCTTCAACGGGTTCTACCTCCAGGACCCCGACGGTGACCGCAACGACCGCACGTCGGACGGTGTGTTCGTCTTCCAGCGCTCGCCGAGCGTGACCGTCGGCGACGAGGTGTCGGTCACCGGCACGGTCAGCGAGTTCATCCCCGGCGGCGCCAGCACCGGAAACCTGTCGGTGACCCAGATCGGCGCCAGCAGCGTGTCGGTCCTCAGCGCCGGCAACGACCTGCCCCGCCCGGTCCGGATCGGCCGGGGCGGGCGCATCCCGCCCCAGGAGATCGTCATCTCCGACGGCGAGCTGCCGACCAACCTCCAGACCGACCCGGCCGTCTACAACCCCGAGGTCGACGCCATCGACTTCTACGAGGCGATGGAGGGCATGTACGTCGAGGTCGACCGGCCGGTCGCCGTCTCGGCCGTCCGCCAGTTCAGCGCCTTCTCCAGTGAGGTCGTGACGCTCCCGTCCCGGGGCCAGCTGATCGAGCCGTTCAACGCCCGTACCCAGCGGGGCGGCATCTTCCTCCAGCCCGATCCGGACAACACCGGTGACCAGAACCCCGAGCGGGTCCAGATCCAGTTCGACGGCACCATCTTCGGCGCCCCGGTTCCCGACATCGACCTCGGCGACCGGCTGGGCGACGTCTTCGGGGTGGTCGGCTACTCGTTCGGCAACTACGAGGTCAACGCCACCGAGACCTTCGAGATCCGGTCCCGGAACCTGGGACCGGAGACCACCAACCTCCGCCCCCGCAACAACCAGGTCACCGTCGCCACCTACAACGTGCTGAACCTCAGCGCCACGTCGGCCGACGATGCCCAGCGCGAGCTGCTGGCGTCGCAGATCGTCAACAACCTCGCCGCCCCCGACGTGATCGCGGTCCAGGAGATCCAGGACAACAACGGCGAGACCGACAACGGCGAGACCTCGGCCGACGAGACCCTGGCGCTTCTCGTGGCGGCCATCGAGGCCGCTGGCGGCCCGAGCTACGAGGCCTTCGACGTCGCCCCGATCGACGGGGCCAGCGGTGGCGCTCCCGGGAGCAACATCCGCAACGCCTTCCTCTACAACCCCGAGCGGGTCGAGCTGATCGACTACATCTCGCTGACCCCCAACGTGCTGAGCACGCTGGGCATCTCGAACCCGGCCGCCTTCACCGGCACCCGCGACCCGTTGGTCGCCACGTTCGAGTTCAACGGCAATCCGTTCACCGTGGTCAACAACCATCTGACCTCGCGGTTCGGTTCGACCCCGATCTTCGGTGGTCCCCAGCCCTTCGTGCAGGCCGGCGAGGCCGAGCGGGAGGCCCAGGTCGGTGCGCTCAACGAGTTCGTCGACCTCCTCGTCGGCGTCGACCCCGACGCCAGCGTCATGGTCGTCGGTGACCTCAACACCTTCGAGTGGACCAACGACCTGGCCGAGATCCTTCCCGGCGAGGACAACGTCCTCACCAACCTGCTGCCGACCGACGCACTGAACGAGCGGGACCAGGCCAACCTCTACACCTTCATCTTCGAGGGCAACTCCCAGGCGCTCGATCACTTCTTCGTGACCGACACCCCGCTGCTCGAGGTGGCCCGGGTCGACATCGTCCACGTCAACGTCGACTTCAGCCGGTTGAGCACCGACGTCGTCGGGTCCGACCACGAGCCGATCGTGGCCCGGTTCCGGATGCGGCCGAACCGCAGCGCCGACACCTTCCGGCTCCAGCTGCTCCACGCCTCCGATCTGGAGGGTGGCGTCGACGCCATCGACCGGGCGACCAACTTCGCGGCCATCGTCGAAGCGCTGGAGAGCCCGGCCACCGAGCTGGCGACCGGGATCGACGGTTCCGTCGTGCTCTCGGCCGGTGACAACTACATCCCCGGACCGTTCTTCAACGCCGCCGCCGACCAGGCCACCTTCCGGGACAGCGGGCTGTTCAACAGCATCTACAACACCCTGTTCGGGGTGACCGGCTACGGCGGTCTCCGGGAGGAGGGCGGTCGGGTCGACGTCTCGATCATGAACATCATCGGGTTCGACGCCTCGGCCGTTGGCAACCACGAGTTCGACGCCGGACCCGACGCCTTCGAGCAGATCATCGAGGAGGACTTCCGGGACGCCGGCCTCGGCGACGACCGGTGGGTCGGCGCCCAGTTCCCGTACCTGAGCGCCAACCTCGACTTCTCGGCCGACGGTGACCTGGGGAACCTGTTCACCGCCGACATCGTCGAGAACACGGCGTTCGCCACCGGCCCGGCCGAGTCCGAGGCCGGTGCCGGCGACACCCCGAAGCTGGCTCCCGCCACCTACATCACCACCGGCGGCGAGCGGATCGGCGTCGTGGGCGCCACCACCCAGCTCCTCGAGTCGATCTCCTCGGCCGGTGACGTCTCGGTGATCGGCCCCAACGCCAACGACATGGCGGCGCTGGCGGCGCTGATCCAGCCCCAGGTCGACGCCCTCGAGGCGATGGGCATCAACAAGATCGTGCTGGTGAGCCACCTCCAGCAGATCGCCCTGGAGACCGAGCTGGCCGGCCTGCTCGACGGCGTCGACGTCATCATCGCCGGCGGTTCCGACACCCTGTTGGCCAACCCCGACGATCCCCTCCGGGACGGCGACACCGCCGGTGACAGCTACCCGGTCTTCTCGACCGACGCCGCCGGCGATCCGACCCTGATCGTCAGCACCGATGGCGAGTACAGCTACGTCGGCCGCCTGGTCGTCGACTTCGATGCCGACGGTGTCCTGGCCTCGTCGACCGGGAATGGTCCCGTCGATGAGCTGGCCGACCTCGACCTGGCCCTCAACGGGCCGGTTCGCACCACCGACGATCAGGTCGAGGCCCTGTGGGGCTCGCTGGCGGCGGCCACCGCGCCCGGCACCTCCGGGAACCTCGTCGAGCAGCTCGTCGCCGCGGTCCAGTCGGTCGTGATCGCCAAGGACTCCAACGTCATCGGTGAGACCACGGTCTTCCTCGACGGGCGTCGGGGCCAGGTCCGGACCGAGGAGACCAACTACGGCAACCTGACGGCCGACGCCAACCTGGCGATCGCCCAGGCGTTCGATCCCTCCGTCGTCCTCTCGCTGAAGAACGGCGGCGGCATCCGGGCCGCCATCGGCGAGATCACCAGCGACGGTGTGTTCCTCCCGCCCCAGGCCAACCCGCTCAGCGGCAAGCTCGAGGGCCAGGTCAGCCAGCTCGACATCGAGAACTCGCTGCGGTTCAACAACAACCTCGTGCTGCTGACCCTCACCGCTCCCGAGCTCCAAGCGGTCATCGAGCACGCCGTGGCGGCCACCGCGCCGGGGGCCACCCCCGGGCAGTTCGGCCAGATCGGCGGCGCCCGGTTCACCTACGACCCGACCCAGCCGGCCGGGTCCCGGGTGATCGACCTGGTGCTGATCGACGGTGACGGCAACGACGGCGACACCATCATCAGCGGTGGCACCCTGGTCGACGCCTCGGCGACGTACCGGATCGTTACCCTCGGCTTCCTGGCCACCGGTGGCGACGCCTACCCGTTCCCCGACGTGGCGGCGCCGTCGACCGACTTCGTCGCTCTCGACGACGTCCTGACCGATCCGGGCGCGGTCACCTTCGCCGCCCCCGGCACCGAGCAGGACGCCCTCGCCGAGTTCCTGGCCGCCAACCACGGCATCGGGGCCGGGACGCCGTTCGACGTGGCCGAGACCCCGTTGGCCGACGACACCCGGATCGTCGACGTGACCGCCGGCTGATCGGCCGGAGGTCCATGGCCTCGTGACCCGACCTCGTCCGGTCGGCCACCGAGGCTCGATCTCTCCTCGCTCACAGGGCGGGCGGTGACCCGATCAGGGTCGCCGCCCGCCCGTGGGCGTTTTGCCGCCGCGGTGGACGGCGAAGCGACGACGGGCTCGGCCGACCGCTAGTCTCGGCGCCCGTGCACCTGGTGCTGGCGGCCCTGGGGGCGTTCTCGTTGGGGGCCGGCGACGTGGCCGGCGGGGTGGCGTCCCGCCGTGATCGCTTCCAGCGGGTGGCCGCCCTCAACTTCGGGGCCGGGGCGACCCTGGTGGCCGTGGCGGCGGTGATCGTCGGCCACCGGCCCGATCAACCGATCGATGCCGGGTGGGCCGCGGTGTCCGGGATCGGGAGCGCGGTGGCGATCTCGTTCCTGTATCGGGGCTTCGAACGGGCCCCGATGGGCATCGTCTCGCCGGTGGCGGCCGTGGTCGGCACGGCGGTCCCCGTCGTCGCCGGACTGGTGACCGGCGAACGTCCCGACCCGGCGGTCGCGGTCGGGTTGGCCGTGGCGATCGTCGCCATCGTCGTGTTGTCCCGAGGCTCGGCGGAGGGCGGCTCGTCGGTCGCCGGCGGGGCATCGGCGATGGCCGGGGTGGTCCACGGGGTGGGGGCCGGGCTCGGCTTCGGGTTGCTGTTGATGGGGCTGGCGGTGGCCGATGGCGGGGCGCTGGGACTGGTCGCCATCAGCCGGGGCGCGAGCTTCGTGGCGCTGGTCGGCCAGTCGATGGTGGTCGGTTCGCCCTTGCGGGGGATCGCTCGCGGGGCCCGGCTGCCGACCGTCGTCACCGGGATCGCCACGACGGCGGCGACGGTTCTGTACTTCCTGGCCACCGAGATCGGGTCGTTGATCGAGAGCACCGCCGTGTACAGCCTGTTCCCGGCGGCCACGCTACTCGTGGCCCGGGTGACCCTCGGCGAGCGACTCGGCTCGCTCCAGCTGATCGGGGTGACGCTGGCGGTCGCCGCCGGGGTGCTGTTGGCCGTCGCCTAGCGGTTGGCGATCATCGCGCCGGGTCCGTCGTCGAGCGGTCGAGGAGGCCGATCAGGATCTGGCGGTTGAACTGCTCGGCGAACTCGGTGATCTCGAACTCGGTGGCATCGTCGCCGACCTTGGCCATGAACGGGAACAACACGAGCAGCCCCTGCATCGCCGACCAGCACAGGCGGGCTGCGGTGTCGACGTCGAGGTCGGGGTTGCCGTGGTCCCGAACGGTCTCCAGCGTCGCCAGGAGCCGGCCGTAGGTCCGCGAGCCCCACTCCTCGTACTCGGGGTCGTCGGTGTTGACCAGGTCCGGGCGGAAGACCAGATCGAGGTGGGCTCGATGCTCGACCCCGATGGTGACGTAGGCCTTGCCGCACCCGACCAGCGCCTCCATCGGTGTCGTGGCGGCGTCGGCGGCCGAGCCCATCGCGCCCTCGAGGAGCTTGAAGGCATCGATGGCGATCGCCGTCAGCAGCCCGGTGGCGTCACCGAAGTGATGGGCCGGGGCGGCGTGGGACACGCCGGCCCGCCGGGAGACCTCCCGGAGTGAGAACCCGGCCGGACCCCGCTCGCTGATCACCTCGACCGCAGCGTCCTTGAGGGCGGAGGGGAGGTTGCCGTGGTGGTACCGGTCGCCTGCCGTGCGGGCCATGGGTCCCCGAGCGTACCGCCTCGGGCCGAGCCGGCGGTAGGCGAGCGCCCGGAGCCCCCGCCCTGGCGGCCGCGGTCGGGTCGAGCGGTGGACCTCAGGCCGCGGGGGCCAGTGTCCGGTCCGCTCCCCGGCTGGCGAGCAGGGCTGCCACGGCCTGGTGCTCCCGGCTCATCGCCTTTCCGACCGCGAGGTGGATCGTCGGGAGCTCGTCCATCGTCCACCGCCACGAGGCCAGATCCTCGAGGGCCTCGAACAGCGGGGTGGCGAGCTCGTCCCGGGTCGCCTCGTACGAAGCCAGATCGTCGGCGACGACGGCGTCGGCCAGCAGCTCGGCATCCCGCAGACTGTCGCTGATGCCGTGGGCCGCCGCAGGGTCCTTGAAGTAGCCGGCGTCGCCGACGAGGGCCCAACCGGGTCCATGGGCCTGGAGGAACCGACCCGGATGACCGGGCCAGGTCCGGGGTCGGCCGGTGAACATCCCGGACCGGACGCCCGCCGCGACGTCGGGGGCCACCGTCTCGAGGATGGTGGCGTAGGTCCCGGTGACGTCGCGACGTCCCTTCGTGGCGAACCGGTCCGGGGGAAGGGAGACGAACACGCAGTGGGCGTCGTCGTTGGTCGGGATGACACCGGCGGCCAGCCGCTCGCCATCGTCGGTGCAGCGGTAGAGCCAGTGGTACCGGTCGGTCCGGAGATCGGCTCCGGTGACGTAGCGGAAGATGGTGGCGCTGGCGCTGGTGCCGACCCGGGTCGGCGGGGCCTCGACCAGTCGGGCCACCGTCGAGCGGAGGCCGTCGGCGCCGACGACCAGATCCGCCCGGACCGATCGGGGCCGGCCGCCATCGCCGATGCGGAGCTCGACCCCGCCGACCCGGCCGGCCCCGTCGGTGATCAGACCGTCGACGGCGACACCATGGCACACCTCGGCGCCCGATTCCCGGGCCGCTTCGACCAGCAGGCGGTCGAGGACCGTCCTGCGGGGGGCGAAGAGGGCCCGGCCTCCGCCGAGGTCGACGTCGAGCTCGGTGTCGTCGTAGCGGAACGTGGTGGTGGTCACGGCCGGGGTGCCGGTCGCCACGACCCGATCGAGGAGCCCCCACCGGCCGAGCTGGTTGACCGCGCCCCGCATCAGGGCGTGGGTGGAGAGGGTGTCGGATCCGAGCGCCGTCCGGTCGACGGCGAGGACCCGCAGGCCCCGTCGGGCCAGCAGCATCGCCGTCGCCGCCCCTGCGGTTCGGGCGCCGACGATCACGACGTCGTACCGGTCGTGTCGGGGCTCCGCGGGAGCGGTCGGGATCGGGGTGGGGGCGGGGTTGGGGGTCATCGGTGTCGGTTCCTTGTCGTGATCGGTGAGGTACGTCGTCAGGTAGGTGGTGAGGTGGTCGGCGAGGTCGGCCGCATCGGCTCCTGCTCCGTCGATGAAGGTCGACTTCCGCCGCCGGAGGAACGGGAGACCGGTCACGTAGAGACCGGGGGCCGGCGTGATGCCGCCGTCGTGGTCGATCGCTCCGGTGGCGTCGGTGACCGGCACGTGGAGCCACGGGTAGTGGGGCCGGAAGCCGGTGGCCCAGATGACGGTGCCGATGCCGTCGGTCGTCAGGTCGAGGTGTCGTGCCGGTTGCGGGGGCTCGATCGGCGCCGGCCGCTCGACCGGGTCGAGATCGTGCGCTCCGGTCTCGACGGCCCACTCGTCGAGTCGATCGAGGATGCGGGTCAGGCGTCGGTCGGCGTCGGCGCAGGTGGCCTGGAGATCGTCGGCGAAGGTGGCCTCGGAGCCGTCGATGCGTTCCAGCCGACCGACCAGGCGCACCCCCTCGGCGGTCAGGGCGTCGAGGTCGAGGGTCCGCCGGTCGGGGGTCCCCACGATCTGGAGCGACGGTGCCCGGCGGGCGGCGTCGATGTCGTCCACGTCGGTGTAGTGGGTGTCGAGGAGGCCGCTGCCGTCGAGCCACCATTGGATGTCACGGCCCCGGTAGGTGCGGGGGAGGCGTACGTGACGGCCGACGGCGACGGTGACCGCTCGGCCGGCCCGGGCCAGCTCGTCGGCCAGCTGGACGCCCGACGCCGAGGCGCCGACCACCAGCACGCCGCCGGGCGGGAGCTGCTCGGGGTTGCGGTAGTCGATCGGGGTGAGCTGGCGGATGCCGGCATCGAGCCGATCGGCGATCGATGGGATCGCCGGTGTCCCGCAGGCACCGGCCGCGACGACCACCGACCGGGCCCGCCACCATCCCTGGTCGGTGACGACCTCGTACCCGGGGCGGCGACCCGACTGGGGGCGGACGGCGGTCACGGTCACGCCGGCGTGGACCGGTGCGTCGAAGGATCGGGCGAAGCCGGTGAGGTAGTCGGCGACCTCGGGCATCGTCATGTAGCCATCGGGGTCGTCGCCCCGGTAGCGCCAACCGGGGAGCCGGGTCTGCCAGTTCGGGGTGAGCAGCCGGAGCGAGTCCCAGCGCTCGGTTCGCCAGGCGTTGGCGATGTCGCCCCGTTCGAGGACGACGTGGTCGACCTGGCGGTCGGTCAGGTGGCGGCTCATCGCCAGTCCGGCCTGTCCGGCCCCGATGATGACGGCATCGACGGGACGGGGACGGCCGGCCGTGCGGTCGGTGAGCGAGGTGGTGGTCGAGGAGGGGCGCGACGAACGTGAGAAGGGCGAGCTGGGCATGGCGAGGTCCTCGGTCGGGACGGGGGCGGGGGGGGGGACGGCGGCGGGGGAGGCGAGGGGTCGGGCTGGTGTGGAACGAGCTCCGGCCCGGCCTCCGGCTCGTGCCGGGGCCGAGCCGGAGGGTGCCGGGTGGAGCGGGGTTGGGGTTGGGGTTGGGGTTGGGGTGAGGGCGGGGCTCAGGCGACCTCGACCGTCACCGCGGTCGGGTTCGAGATGATGTCGTAGACCGCCGACCGCTTCTGCGACTGGGCGACGAGGGCCTCGATGTCGGCATCGGAGGCATCGGCGTCGATGGTGAAGGTCACCCGGACCTCGCCGAACCCGTTCCGGACGTTGCGGTCGATGCCGAGGATCCCCTGCAGGTCCATGTCGCCCTCGAGGCTGGCGCTGACCGACCGGAGCTGGATACCCCGGTTCTGGGCGACGCTGGCCACCCCGGCGGTGAGGCAGCCGGCGAGGCCGACCAGGACGTACTCGAGGGGGGTGGCGCCGTTGTCGGCGGCGGCGAAGATCTCGGGGTGGTCGACGTCGAACCGGAACTCCTTGGACCGGGTCTGCTCGTCGCCGACGCCGAAGAAGTCGGACACGGTGGCCTTGGTGTGGGTGCCGTTCACCCATTCGCTCGACGCACGCCAGGTGAAGGCGGCGGCGGCCGGCATCTGGGTCATGGCTTCGCGGGCGCCGAGGACGGCCTCGACGTTCACGCCGTTGTCGACGATGGGGCTCTCGGTGGTGGTCATGGTGGTGCTCCTCGTGGTGGGAAGGTGAGGGTTTGGCTCGCCTCCTTCCCGGTCTGGCCGGGCTGCGTCGAGGCGATGACCCCACGATGAACCGATGGCCGCCCCCAACCTTGGAGACGGCATGGAGAGCTTCTGAAGATCGCCGCCGGACTCGGCTGACCTGCGGGAACGCCTTCGGATCACCCCGCTCGGCGGGGTCCGATCACGACGATGGGCGCCAGCGGAGGTCCAGCAGCTCGGCCGCCAGGGCGGCCCACGAGGCCGCTGCCGGCCGTCCCGGAGCGATCCGGTCGGCCACCGACGGCACCGTCGGGTGTCCGCCGCCGACCACCGCCAGCTGGGTCCGGGTTCGGGGGCTGCCATGGTCGGCGGCGATCGTCGGGGCCTCCGACCCGAACGCCTGACCCGGGCCGCCCCACACGACGTGGTGGGTCGGGTCGAGGGCCACCGCGCCGACCACGCCCGGAACGTCGAGCAGGTCGGCCAGATCGACCTCGCCGACGACCTGGGCCGCCGTTCCCTGAGCCTCGACCTCGACCCCGGGACCGAACCGGTCCCGGAGGTCGATCGGGTCGTCCGGTGACAGGTCCTCCTGGTCGTGGTCGCCGACGACCAGCATCACCGTGTCGTCCCACCGGGGACCGAGCAGCTCCACGAAGCGGCCGAGGGCGGCGTCGGTGGCCCGGACCCGCTCCATCGCCTCGTCGGACCACGCCCCGAAGGTGTGGCGGACCCCGTCGACCTCGTCGATCTGGGCGAACACGAAGTCGTGATCGCCGACCGCCAACCGGTCGGCGGCGGCCACCACCTCATCGTCGGCGATGTAGCCGGCGATACCGCGTCGGACGCCTTCGGGAACCTCGCCGTTCGGTGGCCAGTGGGCATCGGCGTCCCGGAGGCCGCACACCCCGACCAGTTCCTGGTCACCGACCACGGCGACCGAGGATCGCCCCTCGGACCGGCAGGCCTCGAACAGGGTCGGGGCGGCCGGCCCGATCCGGGACGAGTTCACCCACTCTCCTTCGGCCAGGACCCGGTTGGTCACGATGCCGTGGTCGATCGTCGGGACGCCGGTGACGAACGTGGCGTGGTTGGGGTAGGTGGCGGCGGTCAGCTCGCTGATCCCGCCGGGGATGCTGTGACCACCCTCGGTGGTCAATCGCCAGAGGGTGGGTGTGGTCTCGGCGCTCACCAAGCGGTTGGGGAAGGCGTCGAGAACGACCAGTACCACGCGCACGCGCCCGAACCTAGACCACGCTCCGCGACCGAGCGCGACCTTTCACCAACCGTTCACCCGTCGTTACGGCGCTGCCAACGCCATCGACATGCACCCCGTCTTGACTTGCCATGTCAACCCGGCCTTGGCGTTCGGTAGACGGCCGGGCTCGCCCCAAGGAGAGTACCTCACCCATGTCAGCACCTACGCGCGGCCTTCGTCGGTTGCTCCTGGCCCTGTTGGCGATGCTGCTCGTCGCCGCAGCCTGTGGCAGCGACGATGACGAGTCAGCCGACGACGACAACGACTCGACCAACCAGTGCCTCGACACCTTCGGCGACGATCCCGAGGGTGAGTTCCCCGGCCAGTACGAACTGGCCGAGTACCAGGAGTTGACCGACAACACGCTGACCTTCACCGACAACCCCAACATCGGGGAGCTGGCGGCGGAGATCACCCACATCGACGGCGACCTTCCGGCGGTCGCCGATCGGCTTCCGGCCGAGCCCCTGGTCATCGCCCCGGTCGAGGCGGTCGGCACCTATGGCGGCACCCTCGACGGCCTGTCTCGGGCCAACGAGGCCGGCACATCGGACCTGCTATCGGTCCGCCACGTCGGCCTCGTTCGCTATGCCTGCGACCTGGTGACCATCGTGCCCAACGTCGCCAAGAGCTGGGAGTTCAACGACGACGCCACGGCGCTGACCTTCGAGCTCCGAGAAGGTCACCGGTGGTCGAACGGTGAGCCGTTCACCAGCGAGGACGTCCGGTTCTGGCTCGAGGACCTCGTCCAGAACACCGCGATCGCCGGCGATCTCCGGACCGAGTTCCAGGTCGGCGGGGAGCCGATCGGCATCGACGTCGTCGACGACACGACGTTCAGTTTCACCTTCGCCTCCCCGGCCCCCAACTTCCTGAGCACCCTGGCCACCGTCTACTGGCAACCGTTCCAGCCCGACGAGTGGTTCAAGCAGTTCCACCCCGACTACGCCACCGACGGCGACGCCGTGGCCGCCGAGTTCGGGTTCGACTCGGCGATCGATGCGGTGCTCGGTATGTGGGGGTGCCCATCCAACTGGAAGGACTGCGGTTCGCCCTGGCTGACCGGCACCGGCACCGTCTGGACCCCGACCCTGGAGTCGTTCATCCTCGTCGACGAGTCGACCGAGGAGCGGCGCCTGGTGGCCAACCCGTACTTCCATGCCGTCGACACCACCGGCCAGCAACTGCCCTACATCGAGCGGATGCTGGAGGAGTTCATCGAGGACACCGAGGTCCACAACCTCCGAATCACCAACGGTGAGACCGACTACAAGACCCAGGGTCTCGGCATCGACGACTTCCCGGTCCTGGAGGACAACCAGGAGGACGGGTCCTATACCGCCCAGCTCGCCCCGTCGGCCGGCTCGAACGTGTTCTACGCCCTGAACCTGGGCATCGCCGATCCGACCCTGAGCGAGATCTTCAACGACATCCGGTTCCGCCAGGCCTTCTCCTTGGCGCTGAATCGGGGCGAGATCAACGAGCTGGTCTACTTCGGGCAGGGGACGCCTCAGCAAGCGACACCGTTCGACCCGAACACGGTCACGTTCGTTACCGACGAGCAGCTCAACGCCTTCATCGAGCACGATCCCGACCGGGCGATCGAGCTGCTCGACGAGATGGGCCTGGAGCCCAACGACGATGGGTGCCGGGTCGAGCTGAACCTCGACTTCTCCGACCAGGGGTCGCCGGCCGACCTCCACGAGCTGGCCCAGGGCCACCTCCAGGAGGTCGGGATCTGCATGAGCGTGAACTCGGTGACCTCCGACGACTACCGGGAGTCGGCGTCCCGCAACGAGTTGCAGATCCTGACCTGGCTGAACGACGGGACCTCTGGCCCCTACGTGGTCGGCATCATCGAGCAGCTCATCCCGCAGTTCGGCGAGTTCTTCAACCCCGGTCCGGCGCTCCATTGGGAGGCGTTCATCAAGGACATCGACAACGGCGTCGACCCGGTCGAGCCGCCGGCCGACGTCCTCGAGCTCGTTGAGCTGGTCGAGGAGTTCCAGTCGCTGCCGCTCGGTTCGCCCGAGAGCGACGAGGTCGGGGCCCAGATCGCCGAGATCCACGTCGACAACCTGTGGAAGATCGGGACCGTCGGCTCGGTACCGGCGCCAACCATCCGGCGGGACGTCCTCAACAACGTGCCCGAGTTCACGGTGCACACCTACGACTTCTACTGGTCCTACCCCTACTCGCCCTACCAGTGGTTCCTCACCGGCGAGTGATGGTGACGGCAGTGCTGCCCGACGCCCCGGATCCCGTCGCCGCCGACGTCGCCGTCGACGGGACCCGGGGCCGACGGTAGGACCGTCCCATGGCTCGCTTCCTGCTCCGACGGGTCCTCGGGTCGATCATCACCCTGGTGGTGGTCTCGGTGATCGTCTTCTGGATCATCGAACTGCCACCGGGGGATGTGGTCGACATCTACCTTGCCAAGAAGTCCCAGGGCGGCTCGGGACTGACCTTGGAGCAGATCGAAGCCGAGAGGGAGCGGTTTGGCGTCGACGACCCGTTCATCGTCCGGTGGTGGAACTGGATCACCGACATCGTGCTCCGGGGCGACTTCGGTGAGTCGGTTGTCAACGAAACACCGGTCAACAAGCTGATCGGCGATCGGATGCTGCTGACGACGATCGTCATCTTCGCGACCCTGTTCGTTACCTACGCCCTGGCCATCCCGATCGGGGTGTACTCGGCCATCCGCCGCTACAGCATCGCCGACTACACCTTCACGACGATCGGCTACATCGGCCTGGCGCTGCCGAACTTCCTCTTCGCCCTCGTCCTGCTGTGGGTCTCGGTCCGGTACTTCGGCTCGAGCGTTGGGGGCCTGTTCTCGCCCGAGTACGAGGACGCCGGCTGGTCGCTGGCCAAGCTGTGGGACCTGCTGACCCATCTGTGGATCCCGGTGGTGGTCCTCGGCACCGCCAACCTGGCGTTCCAACTCCAGACCATCCGGGCCATGATGCTCGACGAGGTCAACAAGCTGTACGTGACCGCGGCGCGGGCCCGCGGGGTTCCGGAGGGTCGGCTGCTCGCCAAGTACCCGGTCCGTCAGGCGATGAACCCGATCATCTCCACGTTCAGCTTCGACATCAACCGGGTCCTGTCCGACGCGCCGGTGGTGGCCCTCGTGCTCGCACTCCCCGAGCTCGGTGAGCTGCTGATCACCTCGCTGATCGAACAGGACACCCAGGTGGCGGGGGCGATCCTGCTGATGATGAGCTTCATCTACGTCGTCGGGAACCTCGTCTCCGACCTGGTCTTGGCGTCGATCGATCCCCGAGTGAGGTTGGCCGGCTGATGGTCGTCGCCGATTCCGATCCGACCTCCGAGCGAGAGGGGCCCGAGCCGGCCGCTGGCGGTGCGCCGATCGGGGTCGACGAGCCGACCGAGGCCGCCCTTGACGACGCCGTCGAGACCTCGGAGGCGACGCAGTGGAAGCTGGTCTGGTGGCGGTTCCGGAAGCACCGTATGGCGATGGCGTCGCTGGTCGTCCTCGGCTTCTACGTGCTGACCGTCCTCTTCGCCCCGTTCATCGCCCCCTATGGGCCGACGGCCCAGAGCTCCGACGCCAACTACGTCAAGGGTCCCCCCGAGCTGATCCGCTTGTGGGACGGGGGGCCGGCCTTTCCCCACGTCGACAACCAGGTCACCGTGCGGGGTGACGTGACCGAGGGCTTCCGCTACACGGTGGTTCCGATCGAGGGCCGCAAGGACATCCGTTGGTTCGTGCGGGGCGACTCGTACTCGGTGTTCGGCCTTTTCGAGACCGACTGGCACCTGTTCGGCGTCGACCCGGTGCTGATCCCGGCCACGATCGAGGCACCGACCGACGCTGATGGGGACGACCCGTTCGGCGATCTGGAGCGCGATGAGCGGGGCGGGCTCGTCATCCCCGGGCTGGGGGGCAGCACCGAGGCCGGCGGGGACGACACCGATGGGGCCGACACCGGCGGGGGAACGATCGTCGGCGACGGCGGGGTCGAGCTGATCGAGGTGCCGGGCTATGTCCACTTCCTCGGCACCGACGATCTCGGTCGCGACCAGCTGAGCCGGATCATCTACGCCACCCGGACCTCGCTCACGATCGGCCTGGCTGGGTTGGTGATGGCCTTCCTCCTGGGGTTGGTCTTCGGCGGGATCGCGGGCTACTTCGGGGGGTGGATCGACTACGTCATCCAGCGCCTCATCGAGATCGTCCGCTCGATCCCGACGATTCCGTTGGTCATGGGCCTGGCCGCCGCCTTCCCGCCGGACTGGTCGAACGCCCGGGTCTTCTTCTTCACCTCGATGATCCTCGGCCTCGTCGGGTGGACCACCCTGGCCCGCCGGATCCGTTCGATGCTGTTGACGCTCCGGGACGAGGACTTCATCATCGCCGCCCGGCTCTCGGGGGCCAGCCCGTTCCGGGTCATCACCCGCCACATGCTCCCGTCGTTCTTCAGCTACATCGTGGTGACGCTGGCCATCGAGTTCCCCTACATGATCCTGGCCGAGTCGGTGCTGTCGTTCGTCGGGCTCGGCCTGCGCCCACCGACGGTCAGCTGGGGGGTGCTGCTCCAGGAGGCGCAGAAGGTCGAGGTCTTGGAGCAGACGCCGTGGTTGCTCGCTCCGGCGGCGTTCGTCATCGTCGTGATCCTGGCCTTCAATTTCCTCGGTGACGGGCTCCGTGACGCCGCCGACCCCTATCAGGAGTCGTCGTGACCGACGGCGAGGCCCCCCTCCTCCGGGTCCGCTCGCTCGGGGTGACCTTTCACACCGACGACGGCGAGGTGCGGGCTGTCGACCAGGTCGACTACGACGTGGCCGAAGGCCAGATCCTCGGCCTGGTCGGGGAGAGCGGCTCGGGTAAGAGCGTCAGCACCCGGGCCCTGATGCGGCTCCTCCCCTCGACCGCTCGTCTCGACCCCGAGACCGAGATGGTGCTGCGGACGGCCGATGGTCCGGTCGACCTGGCCCGGCTCCGGCGCCGGGATCGGCAGCTCCAGCGGATCCGGGGCGGGGAGATCGCCATGATCTTCCAGGAGCCGATGGCGTCGTTCGCTCCCACGTACCGGATCGGCGACCCGATCATGGAATCGGCCCGTCTCCACCGGGGCTGCTCCAAACGGGAAGCCAGGACGGTGGCCCTCGACCTGCTGGAACGGGTCGGGATCTCCGACCCTGGACGTCGCATCGCCCAGTACCCGTTCGAGTTGTCGGGTGGCATGCGGCAACGGGTCATGATCGCCGTCGCCCTGGCCAGCCAGCCTCGGTTGTTGATCGCCGACGAGCCGACCACGGCCCTCGACGTGACGATCCAGGCCCAGATCCTCGACCTGTTGCGGGAGCTCCGGGACGAGGAGGGTATGGCGATCATCTTCATCACCCACGACCTCGGGGTCATCTCCCAGATCGCCGACGACGTGGCCGTCATGTACCTCGGTCGTATGGTCGAGCAGGGGCCGGTGGGGTCAATGGTCGCCGCGCCGTCGCACCCCTACACCCGGAGCCTGCTGCACGCCATCCCCCGGTTGGACCGCCTCAGCGCCCGGTTGGAGGCCATCCCCGGCGAGATCCCGGGCCCTCGGTCCCGGCCGTCGGGCTGCTGCTTCCACAATCGTTGTCGCGACGTGATCGACGGTCGATGCGCCGACGTCGTGCCGAGTTCGATCGAGGTCGGGCCCGGTCACACCGTCGCATGCCTGTTGTACGACGGTCAGCCGGTCACCGTCGGGACCGGCCCGCGGGTCGACGCCGACGTCGAGGCCGAGGCCGAGGCCGGTGTGGCCACTGAGGCGGGGATCGAGGCGGACGATGGGTGAGGATCCCGTGCTCGACGTCCGACAGCTCACGGTCCACTTCCCGATTCGGGAAGGGTTCTTCAACCGTCAGGTGGGCGTGGTCAAGGCGGTCGACGACGTTTCGTTCACCGTCGGTCGCACCGAGACCTTGGGCCTGGTTGGGGAGAGCGGTTCGGGGAAGACGACGATCGGTCGGGCCATCCTCCGGGCCATCGAGCCGACCGGTGGCGAGGTCCACTTCCGGCGCGACGGCACCTCGGCCGAGTTGCTCGGGTTGAACCGATCGGAGATGCGGGCGCAGCGCCGGCACCTCCAGATGATCTTCCAGGATCCCTACTCGTCGCTCAACGCCCGGCTTCCGGTCCGCGACATCATCGCCGAGCCGCTGGTGGCGATGAAGCTGGCGTCGGGCAGCGAGGTCGACGATCGGGTCCGGGAGATTGCCCGGCGGTGCAAGCTCAACGTGGAGCACCTCCGTCGCTACCCCCACGCCTTCAGCGGTGGCCAGCGCCAGCGGGTGGGGATCGCCCGGGCCCTGGTGACCGACCCGGCCTTCGTGGTGGCCGACGAAGCGGTCTCGGCCCTCGATGTCTCGATCCAGGCCGAGATCCTCAACCTGATGGCCGATCTCCAGACGGACCTGGGGGTCGCCTTCCTGTTCATCGCTCACGATCTGAGCGTGGTCGCCCACCTGTCGCACCGGGTGGCGGTGCTCTACCTGGGCCAGCTGGTTGAGCTGGCTCCGACCGCCGAGCTGTTCGCCCGGCCCCGCCACCCGTACACCGAGGCGCTGCTGTCGGCCATCCCCAACGTCGAGGCCGAGCCCCGGATGACTCCGGTCAGCCTCCGAGGCGAGATCCCCAGCGCCACCGATCCACCGAGCGGGTGCCGGTTCCACACGCGCTGCCCCTACGCCGAGGACCGGTGCCGGGACGACGAACCGGCGTGGCAGGAACTGCCCGATGGCCGATTCGTGCGCTGCCACTTCGCCGAGACCCTCGACCTGCGGGGTGTCGACGTCGAGGCGGCTGACGGTTCGACCCGCTGAGCGCAGGACGCCGAACGCCAACCTGTCCGCAATCAGCGACGACGGGTGAGATCCCCGGCGCCGGGTGGACCACCGTCTGACACGGGCGTGGCGACGAGCTACGTTGCGCCCCCATGAGCGACGACACCTCGCTGCGGTTCGACGGAGAGGTCGCGCTGGTGACCGGAGCGGGGGGAGGTCTCGGCCGCCAACACGCCCTGCTCCTGGCCCAGCGGGGGGCGGCGGTGGTGGTCAACGACCTCGGCTCGTCGACCATGGGGGGTCAGGACCACGACCGCGGCCCGGCCGACGCCGTGGTCGCCGAGATCCGGGCCGCCGGGGGCACGGCGATCGGCAACAGCGACAGCGTGGCGGACCGGGACGGTGCCGAGCGAATGGTGGCCCAGGCGCTGGCCGAGTTCGGTCAACTGGACATCGTGATCAACAACGCCGGCATCATCCGGAACCGGACCTTCCTGAACATCGGCGAGGACGAGCTGGATCCGGTCCTCGACGTGCACGTGAAGGGGGCGTTCTACGTCACCCGCCCGGCGTACGAGCACATGAAGGCCCGAGGGTATGGCCGGATCGTGAACACGTCCTCCGCCTCTGGCTTGTTCGGCTCGTTCGGCCAGTCGGCTTATGCCGCGGCCAAGGCGGCCATCATGGGCTTCACCAAGACCCTCGCCATCGAGGGGGAGCGCTACGGGATCAGGGTCAACGCCATCGCTCCCGGCGCATTGACCCGCATGACCGGCGATGTGATCGGCGATGGCTCGCCGACGGCCGAGCTGTTCGGGCTGGCGGGTCGAGATCTGGCCGATCGGATGGGTCCGCACCAGGTCGCTCCCGCCGTCGTCTACCTTGCCCACCGATCCTGTGAGCTGACGGGGGAGACGCTGTCGGCCTCCGGTGGGCGCGTCGGCCGGGCCTTCGTCGCCGTCACCCCCGGGATCTACGACGAGGCGCTGACCGTCGAGAAGGTGGCGGAACGGATCGACGAGATCACCAGCGAGGACGACTACCTGGTCCCGGCGAACGCCGACGAGGAGATCAGGTTCCTCCGCTCGTCCATCCGGCCCGACGGTGGCGCCGGGCCGGCATGATGGCCATCGTGGCGGCCCGGGACGGCCGCGGGCGCTAGTCGCCGACTCCGGCCGAATCCACGGCGTGGGCTCCCCTCGCCGGTTCCTGCGGTGGCGGGCCGGCGGGGACGAAGGCGACGAGGGCCAGACCGACGGCGATCCCGCCGTTCATCATGATCTGACCCGACCACAGCTCGGCCTGCCACACGACGCCGTTGGTCCACGCCGACAGCGCGGTGAACACCGACCACATGACCGTCGTGCCGACGCCGAGGGCGATGACGGCGGCGGCCCACCGGGGGAGCGGACGGCTCAGCGCGGCCAGGACCAGCTCGACGACGACGGCGCCGACCGCAGCCGCCGGGATGCCGTCGATCACGCCGTCGAACGCAGCGGCGGTCAAGGCGACGGGCACGGTCCACAGCACGACGATCGCACCCGGGGGGAGCCGCCACCGGCGGAGGAGGGCGATCGTCGGGACGATCAGGGTGGTCGTGGCGAGATAGGTGCTGGCCAGCCCGTAGGCCACGAACTCGCCGTTCTCGTCGGTCCGGGGGAAGTAGGGGATCGTCATCTGCCAGTTGTCCGTGAGCCCGAATGCGTAGGTGAAGAAGAAGGCGCAGAGGCTGGTGACCAGGGTGGTGGCGACCACGGGCCCGGCGAGCGGCCCCCACCCGGACCGGGGGGCGGGGTCGAGCCAGGCGGCCCGGAGCGGGGTGCTGAGGATCAGCAACAGACCGGACAGCAGCACCAGATGGGTCGGGCTCAGCAGGGCGTCGATGCTCGTCTCGACGCCGTAGATCGTGTGCCAGATCCCGTCGCCGATCCCGCCGATGGCGAACACCCCGAGGCCGACCGCCGCCCCCCGGTAGCCGACCGGGAGCGCCTCCCAGGCGCCGGCCAGGACCGGCCGGCCCGGCTCGAGTCGGCGGATGGCGATCCACCCCATGACCGCGGTGGTGAAGGCGAAGCCGCTGTAGAAGAGGGCGTGCCAGGGGGTGAAGAAGTCCTCGGTCTCGGTGTCGATGATCTCCGAGTGGGCGTAGCCGTCGATGAACAGGCCGAGCAGTAGCCAGATGCCGCCGGCGAGGACCAGCGCCGCTTCGACGGGCACGACCGTCGACCGCCCGAGCACCGTCGCACGATCCCGGCTCCGAACCGCTCGATGGTCGAAGGTCGGGGTCGAGCGTCTCCATGTGCTCATCGTAGGTCGATGGCCGATGTCGATGCGGGTCAGAGGCTCCGGGTGAACCAGTGGTGGGCGTAGGGGTTGTCGTTGTACCGATCGGTCGGCCGGTAGCCGGCCCGTCGGTAGAGGGCGATGGCTTCGGTCAGGACCTCGTTGGTGTCGAGGATGACGGTGGTCCGCCCCGATCGGGCCGCCTCGGCTTCCAGGTGGCGGACCATGCGCAGGCCGAGCCCGAGGCCCCGTCGCTCGGGATCGATCCACATCCGCTTGATCTCGGCGGTGGTGTCGTCGACCCGGGTCAGGCCGCCACACCCGATCACGGCGTCGTCGTCGGTCATGACCACGAACGCCCCATCCGGTGGGGTGAAGGCGTCACGGTCGTCGTCGGCGCCGCCCTCACCCGGGTCGAAGCCGGCCCGGAACCGTTCATCGAGCTCGGCGAAGTATCGGGCCAGGGCCTCCCGGGCGGGGGTGGCGCCGACGTCGACGACCTCGAACCGGACGGTGGCCGCTCGCAGGAGACGTTCGGCGGTGGCCAACGCGGTGGCCAGCTCGCTTCGGAGGCGGGGGGACAGGGGGGCGAGGAGCTCGTCGGCCGCTCCCTCGGCGCGGGTGTCGAGGGCCCGTCGCTCGCGGTGCCCGGCGTCGGTGAGGGCGACGATCCGCTGTCGTCGATCGGCGGGATCGGGCTGCACCGTCACCAGGCCCTCGGCCTCCAGCTGGCGGAGCAGACGGCTGGCATAGCCCGAGTCGAAGCCGAGGCGGTCCCGCAGCCGGCCGACCGCCGAGCCGCCCGGCTCGATCTCGAACAGCAGCCGGGACGGACCGAGCGGCCGACCCGACCCGAGATAGGAGTCGTCGAGGGCGCCGATCCGGGCGGTGTAGGCCCGGTTGAACCGGCGAAGGGCATCGATGTCGGTCGGCATATAGCTGACTCTAGTCAGCTACTTTGGGCACCGTCCGGCCGCTCGACCACCAGGGGTAGTGGACTGAGGTTAGATCACCACTGTTTGTAATGAGTTCATGAAATGTGGTTGTCGGTCCTTTTCGCTGTCGGTGGCGTTCCCTAAGGTCACTCGGACCGATCCGGGTCAGGCTCGACCGCACTGCCGAACCCGCCCGGAGCTGAGGAACGGAGAGAGACGATGAGAAGGCATCTACGATTCGTGTCGTTGCTGGTGGCGCTGCTCATGGCCGCCGCAGCCTGCGCAACGTCCGAGGACTCGACAGAGGACACCTCGGCCCCGACCGAGGACACCGACGGCGACGCCGAGGGTGATGGCGGCGACGGTGGGGACGATGGCGACGACGAGGAGGTCGAGACGGTCGACCTGACCCAGGGTGGCAGCATCCTCGAGCAGGTCATCGCCAACGACGTCGTCCGCTGCGGCACCCGCGACGCCCTTCCCGGGTTCGCCGTGCTCCAGCCCGATGGCACCCACGAGGGCTTCGACAACGACTTCTGCCGGGCGGTGGCCGCCGCCGTCCTGGGCGACGCCGAGAAGGTCGAGTTCATCGATCTCGAGACCGAGGACCGGTTCACCGCGCTCCAGTCGGGCGAGATCGACGTTCTGATCCGCAACACCACCTGGACCGCCAGCCGTGACGGCGTCGAGGGGGCCACCTTCCTCACCCCGAACTTCTACGACGGCCAGGGGATGATGGTCGAGACCGGGGCCTTCGACTCGCTCGAAGACATGGACGGCACCGTCGTCTGCGTCGCCTCCGGCACCACCACCGAGGGCAACGTGGCCACGGAGTTCGACCGTCTCGGTCTCTCGGTCGAGGTGCTGTCGTTCGCCGACACCGACCTGATCCAGGAGGCCTTCCTGGCCGGCCGGTGCGATGGCTGGTCGTCGGACGTGTCGCAGCTGACCGCCCTCCGCAGCGCCTACCCCGAGGGTGCCGATGCCTTGACGATCCTGTCCGAGGTGTTCTCCAAGGAGCCGCTCGCCCCCGCCGTCGTCGACGGTGACTCGGCGTGGGCCCAGGCCGTCAACTGGGCGATCCTGGCCACGATCCAGGCCGAGGAGCTCGGCATCACCGCCGACAATGTCGACGACTTCCTCGACTCCGAGGACCCGATCGTCCGCCGATTCCTCGGCGTCGAGGTCGACGGGGCCGTGCTCGATGCCGGGCTCGGCCTTCCGGCCGACTTCAACTACCAGGTGGTGAGCCAGGTCGGGAACTACGGCGAGATCTATGAGCGCCACATCACCCCGCTCGGTCTCCCCCGAGGGTTCAACAGCCAGTGGTTCGACGGCGGGATGCTCTACGCCCCGCCCTACCGCTAGGACCGATCGGAGGGGGCCGGGCACCCGGCCCCCTCCGTCGACCGTCCACCCGTCATGACCACCCCGGCCTCCACCCGACCGCCGACCACCGACCGGCCCAGCCGGCCGTCGGTGCCGTTCTGGCGCAACGTCAAGGTGCTGGCCTGGGCGTTCCAGCTGGCGATCCTCGCCATCGTCATCGTCGTGGTGGCCATCCTGGTCAACAACGTCCGGGTCAACAGCCAGAACCAGGGCATCCCGACCGGCTTCGAGTTCCTCGACCAGCCATCCTCGTTCACCATCCCGGCCAACGACTTCCGCGACACCCAGCCGGTCCGCGACGCCATCGTCGAGGGCACCTTGAACACGCTCCGGGTCAGCGTCGCCGGCATCGTCCTCGCCACCGTGCTGGGGGTCGTGGTCGGCATCGGTCGACTGTCGGGGAACTGGCTGATCCGGACCCTCACGACGATCTACGTCGAGCTGATCCGCAACGTCCCGCTCCTCGGCCTCGTCGTCTTCTCCTACCTGGCGGTCGTCCTGTCGATGCCCCGGGTCGAGGACTCGATCGAGCTGTCGAGCCTGGCGATCATCAACATCCGGGGCGTGGCGATCCCGTGGCCGACCGGGTCGAACCTCGTGCTCCTCGCCATCCTCGCCACGGCCGGGGTGATCGGCTGGGGAGTCCGCCGGTGGCGGCTCGCCGTCCAGGAGCGAACCGGCCAACCGGCCCGGGCGGTGGCCTGGGTCGCCCCGGTCGTGGTGCTGGTCGGAGCGGTAGGGGCCCTGCTGGCCGGGGTCCGCATCTCCTCGCCGACGATCGACGGTCGGCAGGTCACCGGGGGGATGACCCTCCAACCGGAGTACTTCGCCCTGCTCGTCGCCCTGGTGACCTACACCGCCAGCCACATCGCCGAGATCGTCCGGGGCTCGATCCAGGCCGTTCCCCGAGGCCAAGCCGAGGCGGCCCGCACCATGGCCCTGACCGGCTTCCAGCAGATGCGCTACGTGATCCTCCCCCAGGCGTTCCGCATCGCCATCCCCCCGATGGCCAACCAGTACCTCAACCTGCTCAAGAACTCGTCGCTCGGCTTCGTCATCAGCTACTTCGAGCTGACCAAGGTCACCTCGACGACCATCGGCACCCGCTCGCCGGCCGTCCCCGCCTACATCGTGCTGATCGGGATCTACCTGGCGATGTCGCTGACCATCTCGCTGATCATGAACATCGCCAACCGGCGACTGGAGCTCCCGTCCCGATGACCGCCACCGTGACATCGGGGTCGAGGATGGTCCGGTGGCTGCGGGCCAACCTGTTCCGCAGCTGGATGGACGGCATCACCACGATCGTCGTCGGTTCGATCCTCGCCTATGCGGCCTACCGGTTCGGACGGTTCCTGTTCGTCACCGGGCGGTGGGAGATCGCCCGGACCAACCTCGATCTGTACCTCACCGGCTCGTGGCCCAGCGACCACCTGTGGCGGCTGATCACCGTGCTCCTGGCCGGAGCCGCCATCGGTGGCCTCGTGGCCGGCGTGGCCGCTCGCCAGGCCGCCGAGGCCCCCGATCGGATCGCCGAACCGCCCCGATCGCGACGCGGTCGGGCGGCCGACCTCGCGGCTCGGCTGTGGCCGATTGCGGCCACCGTCGTGCTGTTCCTCGCCCTGGCCCGCACCACCGGGCCGTGGCTCCTGACCGCGGTCATGATCGCGGTGATCGTGGCCGGGAGCCAGGTCGGTCGTCGGTTGCCCCCATCGCTCCGCCTGTACGCCAACCTGGCGGTCCCGGTCGGTGTCGTGGCGGCCTTGTGGTTCCTCAACGGCGCCGTCGACTGGAACGACTGGGGCGGCCTGCTCCTCAACCTGGCCCTGGCCGCGGTCGCCATCACCCTGTGTTTCCCGTTCGGGGTCCTGCTGGCCCTGGGCCGCCGGTCGGACTTCCCGATCATCCGGTTCCTGTCGACCGTGTACATCGAGGCCGTCCGGGGCATCCCGCTCGTCGCCCTCCTGCTGTTCGCCAACGTCGGCCTCGGCTTCTTCGTGCCCCAGGACCTGGCACCGGGCAAGACGGTCCGGGCCATCGTCGTCCTCACCTTGTTCACCGCGGCCTACGTGGCGGAGATCGTCCGTGGCGGCCTCCAGTCGGTGCCGCCCGGGCAGATCGAGGCCGGGAAGGCCAACGGTCTGACCTCGGTCGCCATCACCCGACGGATCGTGCTGCCCCAGGCGCTCCGCAACGTCATCCCGGCCCTGGTCGGCCAGTTCATCTCGCTGTTCAAGGACACCACCCTGGCCGGGGCGGCGATGGGCTTCACCGACCTCCTGTCGGCCGCCGAGGCATCGACCAAGCAGAACCAGTTCGCCGGCCAGGGCCTGATCGCCGAGGCCCTCGTGTTCGTCCTGGTCGTGTTCTGGGCCGGGTCGTACACGATGTCGCGGGAGAGCCAGCGACTGGAAACCAGATTGGGAGTGGGAAGCCGATGACCGACGCCGACACCACCGACTCCGCCGAGACCGTCTTCGCCGACGCCACCCAACTGGCCGACGGCGTCGAGCCGATGATCGAGCTCAACGGCGTGACCAAGCGGTTCGGCGACTTCGAGGCGCTGAAGGACATCGACCTCCGGGTCGGCCGCCAGGAAGTGGTCGTCGTCATCGGCCCGTCGGGGTCCGGCAAGTCGACCCTCATCCGCTGCATCAACCGGCTGGAGGTCCACGACGAGGGCCGGATCGTGGTCGATGGGATCGAGCTGTCGGACGACGTTCGCCAGATCCTGGCCGTGCGGCGGGAGACCAACATGGTCTTCCAGCAGTTCAACCTGTACCCCCACCTGTCGGTCCTCGACAACATCACCCTCAGCCCCCGCCTCGTCCGCCGCCTGTCCCGAGCAGACGCCGAGGCCAAGGCCATGGCCCTCCTCGAACGGGTCCAGATCCCCGAGCAGGCCCACAAGTACCCGGCCCAACTGTCGGGAGGCCAGCAGCAGCGGGTGGCCATCGCCCGGTCGCTGGCGATGGAGCCCAAGGTGATGCTCTTCGACGAGCCGACGTCGGCCCTCGACCCGGAGATGATCAACGAGGTCCTCGAGGTCATGATCGACCTGGCCCGCGAGGGCATGACCATGATCGTGGTGACCCACGAGATGGGCTTCGCCCGCCAGGTCGCCGACCGGGTCGTGTTCATGGAGTCGGGTCAGATCGTCGAGGTCGGGACGCCGGAGCACTTCTTCACCAACCCCCGGGAAGACCGGACCCGAACCTTCCTCTCCCAGATCCTGTAGCGCCTCGGTACCTCGTCGGGGGGCGGGCCGGGTCCCGCTGTCGACCCGGCCCGCGCCTCTCCACTACGGGCGGGACGGCTCGATGGTTCGCCCTGGCGGACCGATCCGACGCTGTCCGAGCGTCAATCGAGGAGCACGCCCCGACACCACCGGTGGAGCGTCGGGTCGTCGACGGCCCATGCCCAGTAGCCGGCCAGCCACCGTCGAGCCGCCTCGTAGCCGTCGGCCAGCCCGGCCCGCTGAAGCCATCGTTCGACGACGTCGTGGTCCGCGGCGGTCAGTCCAGGGGTGATCGGTTCGGCCTGGAGGTAGACGGCGGTGGCCAGGGGGTCGAGGCGCCGATCCCCGACGACGCTGGTGGCCCCGATGTCGATCACCGCCGCGACCTCGGTCCCCGCCGCCAACACGTTGCGGCCGTCAGCGTCGAGGTGGACGAACGAACCGGGCTGACCGGGCATCGGGCCGGGAGCCACCGAGAGCAGCTCGGCGGTCAGCGTGTCGCCGTCGACGGCCTCGAAGCCGGGGGCCCGGGCCAGGCTCCAGTCGACCTTGGCCGCGAGGTAGTCGGCCCAGGTCGGGCGTCGGATCGGGCCATCGACCACGCCGACGTCGAGCAGGTCCCCGAACCACGGGCGGGGATCGAGGTGAAGATCACCGATGGTGGCCACCGCGTCGAGCAGGGCATCGAGGAGGCGGGGCCGATCGGCCGGATCGAGGGCACGGAGTTGGTCGTTCACCGCCCGGCCGGGCAGACGGCGCTCGATGGCGCCGTGCCGATCGCCGATCGTCACCAGCTCGACCAGCTCCGGCAGGGCGAACGGCGGTCGGCTCCGCCGCAGCTCGTCGACCAGCGCCGCCCGGGCCATCAGGCCATCGAGGTCACCACCGGGGTGGAGGACACGGACCACCCGATCGTCGTCGATGCCATAGACGGTGGCTTCGCCACCCTGGCCGATCCGGGCGCCCTCGTCGATCCCGAGCTCGGCCAGCGCCCGTCGGAGGCCGTCGTCGGTCAGCGGGTCGGTTTGCGGGCGTCGGGGGTCGTCGTCGGTCAGCGGGCCGGGTAGCCGATGCCGGCGTAGCGCTCGTAGTCGGCCGGGTCGAGGAACCGTCGACCGTCGGCCACCAGCGGTGTGGCGTCCCCGAGGTGCTTGGCCAGGTCGCCGTACTCCGGCCACGAGGTGACCAGGGCGATGGCATCGGCGCCGGCCACCGCAGCTCCGAGGTCGGTCTCGTAGCCGACGGCGTCGCCGAACTCCCGGCGGGCGTTGTCGAGGGCGATCGGGTCGTGGACCACCACGTCGTACCCGGCGGCGGTGAGGGCCGGTACGACCCGCAGCGTCGGCGACTCCCGGATGTCGTCGGTGCCCGGCTTGAACGCCACCCCGAGCACGGCGACCCGAGCGGGTGCCACGACCTCGGCGGTGACCAGCTCGACCAGCCGGTCCGGCTGGTGCTCGTTGACCTCGAGCGCCCCCCGCAGCACCGGCACGTCGACCCCGGCTGCGCTGGCGTGGGCGGCCAGCGCCTTCACGTCCTTCGGGAAACAGCTCCCCCCGAACCCGCACCCGGCGTACAGGTAGCTGAGCATCCCGGGTCGGACCCGGTCGCCGGACTCCGCCGGAGCGGCGAGCAGCGGGGCGAAGCGGTGGTCGAGGTGGACGCCGTTCAGGACGTCGACGACGTCGACCCCCACCGCAGCCGACATGTTGCCGATCTCGTTCGAGAACGAGATCAGCGTCGCCAGCAACGAGTTCGCCGTGTACTTGATCATCTCGGCGGTGCTGGGCGTCGTCCGGATCAGGTCGGTGCCCTCGAACGGGGCGTAGAGCTCGGCCATCGTCGACCGGGCCCGATCGTCGATCCCGCCGACCACGATCCGGTCCGGGTTGAGGAAGTCGGCTACCGCCACCCCCTCCCGGAGGAACTCGGGGTTCATGCCGACCCCGAACTCGTCGCCCGCGGTGCGGCCCGACGCCTCGGCCAGGATCGGGAGCACCACCGTCTCGGTCGTGCCGGGGACGACGGTGCTCTTGACCGCCACCACGTGGTAGCCGTCCTTGGTGGCCAGCGCCTCGCCGACCGATCGGGCCGCCGCCTCGATCTGGGCCAGGTCGATCCGCTCCTCGCCGAACGGGGTGCCGACGGCGATCAGGGTCAGGTCGGTGGTGTGGACCGCCTCGGCCAGGTCGGTGGTCGCCGAGAACCGCCCCGCTTCCAGTACACCGGTCAGGAGCTCGGGGAGCCCGTCCTCGTGGATGGGGCAGTCGCCGCCGTTGATCCGCTCGACCTTCGCCGCGTCGATGTCGACACAGGTCACGTGGTGCCCGACATGGGACAGGCAGACGCCCGACACGAGGCCGACGTAGCCGGTTCCGATCACCGAGAGCTTCATCGCTCCTCCTGCTGCTCGTACCACACGAGGGCCCGCTCGAGGCCGTCGTCGATGCCGACCTGGGGTTCGTAGCCCAACCGGGTCCGGGCCTTGTCGATCATCGGGCACCGCCGGTTGGGGTTGTCGGTCAGGTACTCCGGATCGGCCGAGGTCTGGAGCACCACCTCACCCCGATAGTCGAACAGCTTGCGGCCCAGCTCGGCGACCCGGTCGGCCAGCTCCCGCATCGAGATCTCGGGCCGGTCGGTGCCGACGTTGAACGACTCGCCCCGATGCTCGGCGCTGCCCCCGAGGATCAGGTAGTAGCCGGTCACCGCATCGGCCACGTAGCAGAACGTCCGGGTCGCGGTGCCGTCGCTGAGCAGGACGATGTCACGGTCGTTCAAGACGTCTCGGGCGAAGTCGGGGAGGACCCGCCCATCGTCGATCCGCAGGCCCGGACCGTAGTTGTTGAACGGTCGGATGATGCCGATCGGCAGGTCGTACTGCTGAGCGAAATTCACGCACAACGTCTCGCCGTACCGCTTCGACTCGTCGTAGCAGGCTCGGGGACCGGTGCAGCTGACCCGACCCCGGTAGGTCTCGTCGGTCGGGATCCGGTCCGGTTCCGGGTCGCCGTAGATCTCGCTCGTCGAGAAGAAGGCGAAGCCCTTGACCGGATGGGGTCCGTCGGCCCGGTCCTTGAGGTGGTCGAGGAGCAGGCGGAGGCCGTTGACGTTGGCGTCCATCGTCTCGATCGGGTACTTCCGGTAGAAGATGGGCGACGCCACCGACGCGGCGTGGATGATCCAGTCGAACCGTGGCTCGTCGGCCGGCATCGGGTCGAGCACGCTGCGGGTCACGATGCGGAGCTGGGGATCGTCGAGATCGCTGAGCCACCGGGGGACCCCCCGGAGGAAATTGTCGTGGACCGAGACCCGGATCGGGGACCGGTCGGGGTTGGCCCGGTTCCACGCCAGGGGCGTCTGGACCAGGTAGTAGCCGAGGAAGCCGGCACCGCCGGTGATCAGGAGGTCGTCACCGCTCATCCGGTCGAAGACGTGATCGAGGCGGGTCGTCATCCCCGCCAGGTCCTCGGCCACGATGTCACGGGCTGGGGTCTGCGCGTCGGCCGTCACCGGACGAAGTCTACGGGTCGGGGGTGGACCCAGGGCGGCCGATGCTGGCCTCGGTGTGGGTAGATCGGCCAGGATGTGGCCCATGAAGATCGGCCTGTTCGCATTCGTCGACTCGATCGACGGTCTCACCGAGACCGCCGCCACCGCCCGGGAGCAGGGCTTCGACAGCCTCTGGGTTCCCCAGGTGTTCGGCCTCGACACCCTCACCGCCATCGCCGTCGCTGGCCGCCAGGTGCCCGACATCACCTTCGGCACCGCCGTCGTCCCCACCTACCCCCGCCACCCTCAGATGCTGGCCCAGCAGGCGCTGACGGTGAACGGGGCCATCGGCGGCCGCCTGGTCCTGGGCATCGGCCCGTCCCACAAGCCGGTGGTCGAGGGAATGTGGGGCATCTCGTTCGACAAGCCGATCCGCCACCTCCGGGAGTACCTGGAGATCCTCGGGCCGCTCCTCCACGAGAAGTCGGTCCGGTTCGCCGGGGAGAGCCTGACCACCCGGGCCGACATCGAGGTCGACGCCCCGGCGCCCAAGGTGATGATGGCCGCCCTCGGGCCCCAGCTCCTGAAGGTCACCGGCCGCCTCGCCGACGGCACGATCCTCTGGATGACCGGACCGAAGACGATCGGGACCCATTCGGTGCCGACGATCTCCGACGCCGCGGCGGCCGCCGGGCGCCCGGCCCCCGAGATCGTCGCCGGGTTCCCGGTGTGCGTCACCGACGGCTCGGCATCGGCCAACGCCGACGCCCGAGAGCGGGCCGCCACGAACTTCGCCATCTACGGTGAGCTGCCCTCCTACCGGGCCATGCTCGACCGGGAAGGCTATGCCGGTCCGGCCGATCTGGCGATCATCGGCTCCGCCGGTGAGGTCACCGACCGGATCGGGGCACTGGCCGAGGCCGGGGTGACCACGTTCGCCGCCTCGGAGTTCGGCTCCAGCGCCGAACGGGCGGCGACCCGGGACCTCATCGTCTCGATGCTCTGAGCGGAGCGGCGGACGCGAGATGGTCGGTCACCCGGTCCGCTACACGACCGTCGACGGGCTCCAGATCGCCTACCAGGTGGTGGGCGACGGTCCCCTCGACCTCGTCCTGGTCGACGAGTGGGCCACCCCGTTGGAGGACCGGTGGGACGTGCCGGCCATCGCCGGCCGGCTCGAACGGCTCACCGGCATGGCCCGGGTGATCAGCTTCGACAAGCGGGGCATCGGGCTGAGCGACCCCTCACCCCCGGCCGAGATGGCCACGCCCGAGCTGTGGGTCCGGGACCTGGTGGCGGTGGTCGACGCCGTCGGGGCCGAGCGGCCGGTCATCGTCGGCGCCCACGAGGGCGGGCCGATCGGGCTGCTCTACGCCGCCAGTCTCCCCGACCGGATCGAGGCCCTCGTCCTGGTCAACACCGGTGCCCGGCTGGTCAGCGACGGCGAGCAGTTCCCGTGGGGGTTCCCGCCGGGGAGCTGGCGTCCCGACCTGTCCGGCATCGTGGAGTTGTGGGAGACCGGCGCCGGCGGCGAGGACCACATCGCCGCCACCGCCCACGATCCCTGGTGGCGGGAGTGGTACGCCCGGTCCCGCCGGCGGCAGGCGACCCCGTCGGCCGGCCTGGCCCTGATGACGATGATCGGCCAGCTCGACGTCCGCCGCATCGTCGGCTCGGTCCGGGCTCCGACGCTGGTGCTCCACCGTCGGGACAACCGGTGGTGGCCCCTGGACGGGGCCCGGTGGTTGGCCGACGCCCTCCCCGCCGGTCGGTTGGTCGAGCTCGACGGCGCCGACAACTACTGGTGGTCGGGCGACGCCGACCGGGTCGTCGACGAGATCGAGCGGTTCCTCCACGGCGACCGCATCAGCCAACCGAGCCACCGGGAACTGGTGACGATCATGTTCACCGACCTCGTCGACTCGACCGCCACCGCCAGCGCCCTCGGCGATGCCGCCTGGCGACGGGTGCTCGACGCCCACGACCGCTCGACCCGGGAGCTGGTCGAGCGACACGGCGGCACGGTGGTGAAGAACCTCGGCGACGGGTTCCTCCTGTGGTTCGACGGTCCGGCCGCCGCCATCCGGGCCGCCGTCGCCTTCCAGGAGCTCGTCGGTCGGAGCGACCTCGGGGCCCGGGTCGCCATCCACACCGGCGAGGCCGAGCGGCGGGGCGACGACCTGAGCGGCATCGCGGTCCACCTCGCAGCCCGCGCGGTGGCCGAGGCCCGGCCGGGTGAGGTCCTGGCCACCGGTGTCGTCCGGGGGTTGGTGGCGGGGTCTGGCATCCGCTTCGCCGAGCGGGGACGCCACCGGTTCAAGGGCATCCCCGACGCCTGGGACCTCTACGCCGTCATCGACTGAACCGGCCGGCCGCGGTGTTGGCCGCTTCGGTGGTCAGCCGCTCGATGTCGCGGTGTCGGTCGCCGCCGTCGAGCCCGATCCGTTGCCGCCCTCGATCCGGGCGTGCTCCAGGACCAGCATGGCCAGCAGGACGGCATCGAACGCCACCACCAGGTAGAGCCCGTCGAGCGAGCCCCACAGGGCGACCAGGCCACCGAGAACCAGGGCCGTCGCCGTCCGCTCCCCGGGGATGATCCGGAACGAGCGGAAGATGGCGGCGATCACGCCGAACAGGTACAGGGCGACGCCGGCCCACAACATCAGCTTGAACGGGGTGGGGACCGGGTCGGCGGGGTGGAGGGCGATCTCCTCCAGGCCGGCCGCGGCCAACACGATGCCGCCGACCAGCGGGAGGTGGGCGTAGGTGTAGGCGTCCCGGACCGTCACCCCCCGGGCCCGGCCGCTCAACCCCTCGGTTCGGTGCTCCAGCGCCGGCTGGGCCCGATCGAAGTAGCCCCACCACAGCAGGCAGGCCATGGTCGCCGAAGAGACCAGCGTCGCCACCGTCTCCAGCGACAGGCCCTCCCCCTCCTGCAGGGCGTCGACCACCGGGAGCCCGGTGGCCACGATGACCTCCCCGAGGGCGACGATGACGATCAGCCCATGACGTTCCGAGAAGTGGCCGCTGCGGACGATCCAATCCCCCGAGCCGGCGGCGACCGTGTTGCCGACCATGATCGCCACCGCCACCAGCCACACGACGATCCGGGCTCCGCCGTCGAGGTAGGAGCCGACGACCAGGACCGCTGAGCCCCCCAGCAGGGGGATGGCGTAGCGGATGGCCGAGGATCGCAGGTCGGGATCGTCGACCCCCCAGACCAGCATCGACACCCCCAGCGCGAGGATGATCGCCACCGACCAGGCGAACCACGGCCCCCCGACGCTGAAGGCGGTGGTGACCGACGCCGCCATGGGGACGCTGGCCACGGTCGCCAGCAGGAACATGGCCCGAACGAACCGGCCGTTGCCCGATACGGCGTTGGCCAGCCACGTGAACTGGCTCCAACTCATCCAGATCAGGGAGAACAGCAGCAGGGCGCCCCCGGCGCCGGGCCAGTCCGGATGGTGGATGAGGTGGGACACCAGCTGGGAGAAGGCGAAGACGAAGACGAGATCGAAGAACAGCTCCACCGGGTCGGCGGTGAAATCCTCTTCTCGATCGGGGACGATGATGCCGCGCACGACGTGCTCCTCTCCTGGCCGCAGGTGCCCAGTCTGGCAGCCAGGCTCGCCATCTCGCGCTGCTCAGCCGGTGAACCACCCTCCATCGGGATGGATCAGCTCGCCCGTCACGTAGCTGGCCTCGTCGCTGGCCAGGAACAGCGCAACGTTGGCGATCTCGACCGGCTTGCCCCGACGGCCCATCGGGGTCAGCCCCATGAGCATCTGGTTGGTCTCCTCGTTGCCGGTGATGGCCGCCGTCATGTTGGTGTCGATGAAGCCCGGCCCGATGGCGTTGACCCGGATGCCGAGCGGGGCCAGCGTCCGCGCCGCGTTCTTGGTCAGCATCCACACCCCGGCCTTCGACACCGGGTAGCTGGGCGACCCCCACAACGGATCGACGGCGGCGATCGAGGCGATCGTCACGATCGAGCCGCCCTTGCCCTGGTCGAGCATGACCGACGCCGTGGCCTGGATCGAGAGCAGCGTGCCGGTCAGGTTGACGTCGAGCACCCGTTGCCAGTCGTCGATCTCCAGCTCGACCAACGACGCCGCGGGGTTGACGGCCGCCGCCTCGGCCGCCTGGGTGAAGCGTTTGACGTCGCGCTCGACGTCGCCCGAGACGTACTCCGCCGAACTGACGCCGGCCGCGGTGACGACGATGTCGATGCCGCCGAAGTGGGCGACCGCGGCGTCGGCCATCGCCCGGTTGGCCTCCCGGCTCGCCACGTCGAGCTCAACGAAGTGGGCCTCGCCACCCTGGTCGGTGATCGCCTCGACGGTCGCTCGGCCCGGTTCGGGCAACAGGTCGGCGATCAGGA
This sequence comes from Acidimicrobiales bacterium, assembly GCA_965262175.1. Taxonomy (GTDB): domain Bacteria; phylum Actinomycetota; class Acidimicrobiia; order Acidimicrobiales; family SZUA-35; genus CADEDH01. Next base: position 173,821 of record CBDHES010000010.1, read on the forward strand.
TCCGGGCACCCTCGGCGGCGAACCGCTCGGCGCAGGCGCGGCCGATCCCGTTTCCGCCGCCGGTGATGACCGCGGTCTTGTCCTCGAGTCGTCCCCCCATGTGGTTCCTTCCGTTCGGGGCCTGGTGGGGCGAACCTACTCGGTCGGCCGCCGCCCGACCGCTTCGACGACCGGTGGTTGTGACGGATCATTCCCTCCGACTCCTCTGGGTAACCCTGCCCATGGAGCGAGACCGACCCGGGGCCGGCCTCCTACCATTCATCGACATAGTTCTCGAAGGTGACGACCATCCCGTGGACGGCGGCAACGCCACGCCGGCGATGCGTCCTCCTCCCGCGCCCACGGTGGGTGCGGTCGGGCCGGACCCGGTCGCGTTCCTCGTCGAGACCGAGCCGCCGTTCCGCCCGCCCGAACCGGCCGCCGTCGGGCCTGTGGGCCCTGGCCCCTTCCAGAGCGTCATCGACCGGTTCCGTACCCACCCCTGGCTCCGGCCGGCGGCCGCCGCCGTCGTCGTCCTGGGGATCGCCGGGTCGGTCTACCTGGCCCAACGCACCGCCGCCGATCCCGATCCGTCGGCCAGCGCCGACGAGATGGCGGCGCCGGCCATCCTCAACACCGATCTGGCCGATGGTGAGGACGGGTCGGGCGACGCAACCTCCGGAGCCGACACGGCCGCCGGCGGTGCCGTCGAGACGGACGATCCGGAGGCGGACGACGGCGAGGCGACGCTCGGATCGTCGTCGACGACCACCGAGGAGTCGACCGCCGAGGGGTCGACCGCCGAGACCGACCCGACCGTGCCCTCGACCGACTCTGCGGCGTCGTCCACCCCGGGCGAGTCGGGCTCGTCGACCACGGACGACGCCGACCCATCGGCGCCGACCGACACGACCACGGAGTCGACCACGACGGTCAGCACCGAGGATCCGCCTCCCACCGAGGCGACGACCACGACGGCCCCGTCGACCACGACCACCACGACGACCACCACCACCGCACCGCCGACCACGACGACGACTACCACCACCACCACGACCACGACGGTTCCCCCGGTCGTGGTGGCCACACCCGACGCCTGCGAGGTCCAGCCGAACTTCGGTTCCTCGTCAGGGGTGGAGGTCAAGTACCGAAACGAGGGTGAGTTCGCCTCGTCGTTCCGCTTCTACTCGTCGAGCGGACAGCTCCTCTACGACACGGCGAGCCTCGTCGAGTCGATCTTCGATCGGGTCTTCGACGGCGGCTTCCATGAGCGGGAATGGCGGGAGCGTGAGAACCCCTGGGGCTACGACCCGGGCCGCGTCTACTTCGTCTCGGCCGTCGAACCCGAGGGCGAGTCGGAACTGATCCGGTGCTCCCGGGTCTGAGCGTCGCCCCTCAGGCGTCGTAGCTCGTCGACGTCGTCGCTCCACCCCGACCGGTCCAATCGGTGTGGAAGAACTCGCCTCGAGGGCGGTCGACCCGCTCATAGGTGTGGGCCCCGAAGTAGTCCCGCTGGGCCTGGATCAGGTTGGCCGGGAGACGGGCCGAGCGGAGTCCGTCGTAGAACGCCAGCGCCGACGAGAGGGCGGGGAGCGGCACGCCGGCCGCCGCTCCGGTCGCCACGACGTGGCGGAGCTCCCCCTGGGCCGCCCCCAACGCCTCGGTGAAGAACGGATCGAGGGCGAGGTTGGTCAGACCGGCGTCTCGTCGGTAGGCGGCGGTGATGTCGTCCAGGAACCGGGCCCGGATGATGCAGCCGGCTCGCCAGATCGATGCGACGGTTCCGAGGTCGAGGTTCCACCCGTGGGCCGCCGAGCCCGCTTCGAGCAGCATGAAGCCCTGGGTGTAGGAGACGATCTTCGATGCGTAGACCGCCGCCTCGATCGCTTCGATCGCCAGGTTCGCCCGGTCGATGGTCGGGTCGCGGCGTCCGGGTCCGGTCAGCGCACCGGCGGCCTGCTGTCGCAGGTCGACGCCGGCCGACAGCTGGCGGGCCATGACGGCCTCGCCGATCAGGGTCAGCGGCTGGCCCTCGTCGAGGGCGGTGGCGACCGTCCAGCGCCCGCTGCCCTTCTGGCCTGCGGCGTCGAGGATCAGGTCGATGACCGCCGCGCCGTCGCCGTCGACGGTGGCCAGGATGTCGGCGGTGATGGTCACCAGGTACGAGTCGAGGACCCCGGTCCCCCACCGGGCGAACACGTCGGCCATCTCCGAGTTGTCGAGCCCCAGCGCCGACAGCAGGTGGTAGGCCTCGGCCAGCACCTGCATGTCGCCGTACTCGATCCCGTTGTGGACCATCTTCACGAAGTGGCCGCTGCCCCCGGGACCGAGCCAGGCGGTGCAGGGCGCCCCGTCGTCGGCGCGGGCGGCGATGGCGGTGAAGATCGGTTCGACCGGTCCCCGGGCGTCGAGCGGTCCGCCGGGCATGATCGACGGGCCGTTGCGGGCGCCGTCCTCCCCGCCCGACACCCCGGCCCCGACGAAGTGGAGGCCCCGTTGGGCCAAGCCGTCCGCTCGACGGGCGGTGTCGGCGAAGTGGGAGTTCCCGCCGTCGACGATGATGTCGCCGGGGTCGAGGAGCGGCGCCACCTCGTCGATGACCGCGTCGACCACCGGCCCCGAGCGGACCATGAGCATCACCCGTCGCGGCCGATCGAGCGCAGCGACCAACTCGGCGACCGAACCGGTGGGCACCACCGAGCCGGCCTCCACCGAGGAGGCGGCCGGGCCGGCGGCGAACTCGTCGGTCACCGAGCGGGTCCGGTTCTGGACCGCCACCCGGTAGCCGTGGTCGGCCATGTTGAGCACGAGGTTCTGGCCCATCACCGCCAGCCCGATCAGCCCGATGTCGGCGCTGCTCATCGTCACTCCCGTTCCGCGACCCGTCCGCCCCCACCCGAGTGGTGAGGGGTGCCGGCGCCATCGACGTCACCTCCGGTGTAGCGGAGGAGGTGGCCGTGGCGTCGGGCCAAGCGGCACCCGATCCAGGGTTCGAGCCGGTCGCGATGGTCGAGTGGCCGCCGGGCGAGAGTTCGGCGGGGGGAGCCAGTAGGGTTTGCGGCGCGAACGACCATCGGGTTTGACGAAGGAGTACTGATGGCACAGACGGCACTGCGCGGCAACGCGGTCAACACCAGCGGCGATCTGCCGGCGGTCGGCTCGGCGGCGCCGGGCTTCTCGCTGACCAAGGGCGATCTCAGCCCCCTGAACGGGGCCGATCTGGCCGGCAAGCGGGTGGTGCTCAACATCTTCCCGTCGGTCGACACGCCGACCTGCGCCACCAGCGTCCGGACCTTCAACCAGCGGGCGGCCGAGGTCGACAACACCGAGATCGTGTGCGTCTCGGCCGACCTGCCCTTCGCTCAGGGTCGGTTCTGCGGCGCCGAGGGCATCGAGAACGTCACCACCGCCTCGACCTTCCGCAACCCGGAGTTCCTCGCCGACTACGGCGTGGGCATGGTCGACGGGCCCCTCCAGGGGCTGTGTGCCCGGGCCGTGGTCGTCATCGACGAGTCGGGCAACGTGGCCTACACCCAGCTCGTCCCGGAGATCGCCGACGAGCCGGACTACGACGCGGCGCTGGCCGCCCTCGGCTGAGACGGCGGTCCCGCACGTTTGAACCCGCCGCTCCGGGCTCCCTCAGGGGGTCCGGAGCGGCTGGTTGAATTCGACCAGGTTCCCCGAAGGGTCGCGGCAGAAGACCTGGCGGCACACGCCGTCGATCTCGGTTGACCGGACCCGTCGACCGGCTGCCTCCAGGGTGGCCCGTGTGGCGTCGACGTCGGCCACCTCGAAGGCGTAGTGCTGGCCGTGGTTCTCGGGCACGGGCTGGCAGATCAGGTGGATCTCCCGCCCGTCGGGACAGCCGAGCCACGCCCCCTCGCCGATGCCGGACGGGCGCCACAGGCGTTCCAGGCCGACGGTCTCGGTGTAGAACCTCAGCGTCTCATCGAGATCGGTGACGTTGATCGACACATGGTGGACACCGCGCAGTTCCATGACCGAACGCTAGGGCACCAGAGGTCGCCCGGTCACCTCGGCATGGTGGGAACGGCCAGCGGTCGAACGGCGACAGCGGTCACCTATGGCGATCGGACCGATCCGGGCCGGGCTAGCCTCTCCTCGGTGAACCCTGACGCCTTCCGTCTCCCGCCGACGGTTCCCGCTCCTGGGGCGACGTCGGCCAACGCGCGTCTCGTGTGCGAGCTGTGCGGGGCGATCGGCACCGCGCCGAACGTCGCCCCCGAGGTGGTCCCCCAGCTTCGGGCACAGCATGGGTTCACCGTCCGGGCCATGGAGGTGACGGCCTTCGGCCGCTGCGCCCACTGCCACTCGGGATGACCTCCCCGTCGGGCGGCTGATCGACCGGTCTGGGGTGTGGCCGGTCATCCGGTCACCCGTCGTTGATGGGCGGCGGCCTGCTGCCGGCGATGACGGGGGACGGCGTTCTTCAGGACCCCGCCCCGCCGTCTGGCCCACCCCAGACCCCACCGGCGGTAGCGGATGAGGACCCACCCGTCGGGTCCGGGGTCGGTGACCGTCTCGCCCCGGAGGTAGGCGGCCAGTCGCTGATCGCCCTCGATCCAGCACCGCTCGGCATCGGACCCGGTCGGCTGGCCGAGGACGGTCGAGGTGGCCAGCGCCGCCGCCGGCTCGAAACGCCCCGGGCGGAGGCGACCGAGGGGGAGGCCCGGTCGGGCCGGCGCGACCCCCGTCACCGCCGGTGCTCGGAGGTGGACGCGGTCGCCGACCACCTCGAGGCGATCCTCGTCGAGGTCGAGGTCGAGGTCGAGGCCGGCCGCGAAGCCCGCCCAGCCGGCGAGGACCTCATCGCTCGACGGCGCCCGGTCCGTGGGCCGGACCGCCGGTTGCCGGCGCCGCCCGTGGGAGTGGCGCCGCCCGCCACGGCCCGTCCGTTCCGTCCGGCCGGTCTGGTCAGTCCGGCCGGTTCGCTCCGTCCGGCCGGACCGGTCGGTGTCGGCCTGGTCGACGGGAGCTCCGGCGGCCGGAGCCGGTGCCGGCACCGGTGCCGCGGTGGTCATCGCCTGCCGCTCGGATCGGTTCGGGCTGTCGTCGACCCGCTCCAGGATGGCGACGAACTGCCCCTCGCCCGGTTGGCGGTGGGGCCACAGCCGGACCGCTCGTTCGGTCGGGGCGGCCCGGCCGCCGAACCCTGGCGAGACGGTCGGGAGGGGTGCCCCTCCGACGATCCTCCACCGGCCGTTCCCGTGGTCGCTCGCCCGCTCGACGAGCTCGGCGACCCGGTCCTCGTTTTCCGCCGGCTCGAAGCTGCAGGTGCTGTAGACCAGTGCGCCGCCGGGGCGTACGAGGCGGGTGGCGTCGTCGAGTAGTTCAGCCTGACGACGGGCCGCGCCGTCGACCCGGGCCGGGCTCCACTGGCGGATCGTGTCCGGGTCTCGGCGGAACAGGGCCTCTCCGGTGCAGGGGGCATCGAGGACCGCGGCGTCGACCACCAGGCCACCGTCGGCCAGCGCCCCGATCGATGCGCTGGTCGTCGTCACGTTCGTCGTCCCCCACAGGTCGACGTTGTCGTGGAGCGGCCCGAGCCGGGCCCGGTCGATCTCGTTGGCCACGACCAGGCCCTGGTCGCAGGCCGCAGCGAGATGGGTCGCCTTCCCGCCGGGAGCGGCCGCCAGGTCGATGACCGTCGATCGCCGGTCGGGGGCCAATGCCTCGATCACCGCCATCGCCGACGGTTCCTGCAGGTAGAACAGGCCGGCCAGATGGGCGGGATGGCCGCCGAGGCGGACGTCGTCGGGGAGCTGGTAGCCGGTTGGACACCACGGCACAGGGGTCAGGTCCACGCCGAGGATGGCGGCGAGTTCATCGCCGGTCACCTTCGCCGGATTGCGGCGGATCGCCCGCGTCCGGGGGCCGTCGAACGACGCCACGAACGCGGGAAGCTCGTCGCCGAGGAGTCGGCCCATTCGTTCGACGAAGGCCGCCGGCAGGGCGGCGCTGGTCGTCGTCACGGCCGGATCGGCGGCCGGACCTCGGGGCCGCGGCGGGCGGAGGTTCGAGCGCTCAGCGGTAGACCCGCGAGCTGCGGCTCCCGCTCCGCCGTGCCGCCATCGTGAAGGTCGGGACGTAGCGGGGGTCGACCCGCTTGAGCTGGAGCTGCCGGAAGCTCTCCCGCTGGGCCTCGGTCAGCTCGTCCCACTCCTGTTGGGTCATGTCACCGGCCGAGGCCGGAACCATCGAGGCCTCATCGTCGGCCAACACCGCCAGGAGCCGATCTCGCAACGCTTCCACCCGGTGGTCTGCGCCCTCGGTCGACGTGGCCGACTCACCGTTCGCCCATCGCTCGAGGTCGCCGGGTGACAACGGCTCGGGTTCGTCACCACTGGTGGCTGGACCTGGGGTCCGACGCTCCGTCTTTCGCCACGGCTGGAACCTCATTTGTCACCTCTCAGAAGCGCCCGACGCTCTCTGTCATCTCACCTGAAGGACGAGCCTCTCGGGAGTCAGGGCACCCTGTCCGCACCCTGTGGTCCCCCGGAAGGTTGACCCACTGCTTGGGAGTCATACGTTGCCGTCCCGCCATTCTGGCGAGATCGGCCAGAAAAAGTCCAACGATGTCGTGTCAGGTGGCGGGCGGCCACTGCGTCGGGTCGGTGACGTATGGACGGCAGGCACGCGAGACGTTGGGGGCTCGATCGATGACACCGGAGTGGGTACGGACCATCCATCCGACCGCCGAGCGGCACTATCGGCTGCTCCGGTCGGTGTGCCGGCGGGAGCGGTTGACCGATCCAGAGACGGCGTACGTCCTGGCGACGGCATGGCACGAGACCCGGCTCGGGCTCTGGATGGAGGACCACACGTCGGGCTGGTCCTATGAGGGCGATGCCCGGCTGGGCAACACCGAGCCCGGCGACGGTCACCGGTACCGTCGCCGAGGGTACGCCCAGCTCGTCGGCCGGGCCGCCTACCGCCGATGGAGCCGCCACCTCGACCTGCCGCTGGTGGAGCGGCCGGCCTTGGCGTCGATCCCCGAGGTGGCGGCCGACATCCTCGTGTTGGGGCTGAAGTACGGGCGCTTCACGGGCCATCGGTTGTCGCAGTCGATCACCGAGTCCCGGGTCGACTACGTCGGCGCCCGCCGGGCCATGGCGGGTGGCGGCCGTCCCATCACCGTGGCCGAGATGGCCCGACGGTTCGAGGGGGTGCTCGGCGGCGGACCTCGCCCCGATGGGCTGACCCGGCGTGAAGCGCTCCGGGTGCAACACCTGCTGCGGGCGATCGGCTGGCCGGTGGGGGTCGACGGGTTGATCGGGCCGTTCACCCGCAGAGCGCTGCGCGACTTCCAGGCCGGCTACAGCTACGCCGACCTGCCTCGTGACGGTCAGGCGTGCGCCTTGACTCGGCTGGCCCTGGAGAACTGCGTCCGATCCGGCGGTCAGGTATCCGACCACTTCCGGTTCCAGGAGTTCCGAACCTTCGGGCCCGCCGATCTGTGCGCCACCAACCGGGTGATCCGGGTCGAACGGGGCCTGGTCGACGCGCTGGAGCGGTACCGCCGACTGGTTGACGAGCCGGTCCGGATCGCCTGCGGGTACCGGTCGGTCCGGGCCAATCAGCTCGCCGGGGCCCGGCCCGACTCCGAGCATCTCATGGGTCGGGCCGTCCACGTCGGCCGGCCGCTGGTCCCGGTGGCCGAGGTGATGGCGCTGGGCGCCTTCACCTCGATCGGCCACCGGGACGGGCTCGCCGTTCATCTCGGCGTGAGCGTCGATGGCCATCCCGACCGGCCCCGGGTATACCCGCTGTCGTGACTCGACGGTCGTCGGGCGCTCCGGGGTCAGGATCGGCTGGTGGGTTCGGTGACCGGTTCGATCAGTGCCCCCAGGATGGTCCGCCATCGCTGCTGTGCCTGCCGCACCTGGTATCGGGACAGGCCGGCGACCCGCGTGATCTCGGCCACGCTGTAGCCGGCCAGCAACAGCTCCAGTACCTCCAGGTCCTGCCGCCCGACCGGGATCTGGGCGGCCTCGATGGCCTCGACGATCGAATGTCGAAACACGGCGACCTCCTGGTCGGTGTGGGGCCGGGCACTCCCACCCCCGGACAGCGCCCGATCGGTCGCCGCCCGGGTGTCCCGGTCCCGGGCCCGCCGCTCGCTCCTTATGAGCGAGTAGGCCTCGGTCTTGATGATCTGCTCGATACGGGCCAAAGCCCTCGTCTCCGGTCGGATCGTCGCCCATTTCATGACCGCCCGAGACACGACGTCTTCGGCGTGGTGCTCCAGGCCGATCAGCCGACGTCGGGCCAGGGCGACCAGGCGCTGATACTCCCCCTTCCTGGTCAAATCGGGGAACCGCTCCGCCCGCTGTTCCTCCCACGTCATTGGCACAACCCCCTCCTGCGCGCTGACGCTCCGTATGGCTGTTCACAGCCTCTGGTCATTTGCTTTGACTATCGCATTACTCATGTGCGTTACGCAAGAAAATCACTCGCACGCAAGGTTGCAACTGTGCGACAAAAGAGCGAGATTGGGGCTCGAGACATGGCCGACCGTGATGACATGCCATCGTTCGACACCACGTTCTCCAGCTGTGGCGTCACGTCACGGTGGGGGACGTGGGGGATGTGAGCGGGCGGTGGGGTGAGGGGCTGCAATGCCGGTTTCGAAGGAGTCGCGAGAGCAGCTGGGGCGAGCCCTCGCCGAGGCTCGGGAGGAGGCGGGGTTGACGGTCGTCCAGCTGGCCCAGATCGCCAGTCCTGGCCGGGTGGGCGGCCTCAGCCGCTACTACGACGCCGAGGCCGGGCGTCGCATGGCGACCTCGGAGACCGTCAGCCACTACGTCGCCGCCCTCGACCGACCCGACCTCCAGGATCTCCGGAACAAGATCTTGTCCAGGCGCCCGGCGACGAGCGGTCCCGGCGATCTGGTCCCGGCCGACGATGAGCCCCCGGTGGTCAACGGGTTCGATCCCGTCGCCGCCCGGCTCGAGCCGCCGGCGGCAGCCGTCGAGCCCGCTCCGGTCGATGTCGCCACCGAGCAACGGCCGGCGAGCTTGCGGGAGGCCCTCCCCAACCCTGAGCTGTTGTCGGAGAGCCTCCTCGGTCCGCTGGAGGAGCTGATCGGGGACCGGCCCTCACTCGATGACGGAACGGTCGTGCGGGGCCGAGAAGGCATCCTCCGGGCGGCCTGCGCCCTGCTCGAGGAGGCGATCGAGATCTCGACCGCCGGGTCCCGCTCGGTGTCGGTCCAGGTGGTCCAGCTCAACCCCGACCGGACCTTCACCCGGAATCTCGGCACCGCCGTGCCCTTCGCCAGCCGCCTCTTCCCGTTCCAGCTCCAGCGTCTGACCGCCGCCGGGGGTGGGATCCGCCATCTGCTGTGCCGGGACATCATGCACAGCCTCGACATGTGGATCGCCTTCGAGCGGTTCATCGCCCTGATGGAGCTGGCCGGCGACTACTCGGTGTACTGGCCGGCGGTCGATCAACCCCGGGCCCGCATGCCCGACTATCTCATCGTCGAGAATGTGGCGGCGCTGGAGGTCTTCCCCACCGATCCGCTGACCCTTGCCGGCGACGTCGCGGTGGTCCACCGCAACCCGGCCGGCGCGCTCTCGGTGATCAAGGACTACGCCGAGAACCTCATCGCCGAAGCCGGTGAAGCGTTCCAGGTCACCGATCCCAGCTCGATCTACGCGTCCGAGGCGGCCCGGGTCCGGGTCGACCAGGCCATCGTCGAAACCGAGCAGATCGAGGCCCAGCGGTACCTGTTCCGCTACGGGCTGTCGACGTTGACCGAGCCGCTGTCGACCTACGAGCAACGGCTCCTGCGAACCCACTCGTTGTCGCGGGACGACCGGGCCGCCTGGCCGACCTGGGTGAAGCAGACGCTGGAACTCCGGCGGCGCCGCCTGGCGAACTTCCTCCGCCACAGCGAGCGGCACCGCTCGATCGATGTCGTGCCGATGTCGGCGCTGCAGTTCTACGTCGAACACGGCCGGTACTCGGAGGACTGCGCCGAGTTCGGTGACTACGTGGTTCCCGTCGCCGACCGCATCGAGCACCTCGAGAACGTCATCACGATGCTCACCACCAACGTCCGCTACGAGCTGGTGGTGATGGAGGACGACCAGCCGTCGGCTCCCCTCGTCGGGGCCGGGATGTTGATGATGGGCCAACCCGACGATCCGGACCAGCCGTGGAAGATCTTCTACGAGTCGAACAAGCCCGGGCCGGCCGGCGACCACATCACCGTGGCGTTCGAGACCACCCTCGACATCTTCCGCCACAGCGTCGGCGGGCGGGTGGCGGGGCTGGAGGAGGCGGTCGAGAGGGGCGCCACCCAGGCCACGCTGCGCATCCTCCACGAGCTGCTCGGCGACCTGCGAGCCCGGTCGGGCGTCACCGACTGAGCAGGTCGAGCAGGGTCCGGGGTCCCGTCGTGGCCACGCCCGACCCGAGTCGGGCCCTGAGCCCCCGGTCGGCGGTGACCACCGTGTCCCCCGAGCGGGCGATCGCCACGATCACCCCGTCGGCGGCGTCCCGCCTCGGCCGGGATCCCGAGAAGCGGATCGTGAGGTTGCCGCCGGCCAGGCGGCTCACGTCGGGCTGATCGGGGCCATCGAACACGAGAACGACCGGATCGTCGTGGGTCCAGCACCAGGTCGCCACCTGCTGGGCCAGCCGAGCCATGGCGGCCGGCCGGTCGTTCCACCAGCCGTCGGGGCGGGACCCCATGACGTTGTTGCCATCGATGACCCATCGACCCACCGGCCGCACCCTACCGGTCGCGGTTCGACCGGTGGGGTGCATTGTGGCGGGGCCGGGGACCGGCAATACTGCGGCCCGTGGTCGAAGGCCGTTGGTCCCTCGGAGCCCGGCGGGGCGGCGGGAGGTGGGGCCGGTCGACGGCGGCCTTCCGCCCGGTGATGGCCCGGGCCGTCACCCGGCTGGCGATCGTCGGAGCGGCCGTGGTCGCCCTGGCCGCCTGCGCCTCGGGCGACGATCGGGCGACGATCGAGATTCGGCGGGCCGACGACGTGCAGGTCGTCCCGGCCGACGAGGCGGCCCGGCTCCTGGCCGATGGCTCGGCGGGGGCCGAGGGGTCGGCCGCCACGGTGCCGGTGGTCGAGTCGAGCCGCTCGTTCCAGACCCGGCTCGGACGAGCCCTGGTCGATTTCAACGGCTGCCTGCAGGACCGGGGCTTCACCTTCGTCGGCCTCCCGGGGGAATCCGACGATCCCACCGCGGCCGACCCCGGGTACGTGCCGGCCCTCATCGCCTGCAACAACGAGAGCGGGATCGCCGCCGTCCTCCAGGAGCAGAACTCCCGCCAGGGCGACCTCACCGCCGACGACATCGAGCGGCTCAACACCGACGCCCAGGAGGTCTTCGAGTGCCTTCTGGACCGGGGATGGGCGTTCGGTGAGCTCGAGCCGAACGAGAACGGGGTGCTGACCCCGAGCTCGTTCCCGTCCGACATCGGGACCCGAGGCGACGAGTTGAACCGCGACCTCGACGCCTGCGGGTGGAACGATCTCGACCTCGGATGACCCGGGGACCGACCGACGTACAGGAGTGGAGCAGGCGATGGGCATCATCCGGCGAGTACTGATCGCAGTGCTGGTGGTGGGGGTGATCGGGGCGCTGGTGTTCGCCGTGGTGCGCCTCACCGCCGATGAGGCGTCCTCCGAGGATGACCAGGTCATCGTGATCGACGAGGTCGACCGGATGACCCTCCAGGACGTCATCGTGCTACGGGGCCAGGTCGCCCGCGAGGAGGTACGGGTCGTCACGGCCGCCGCCGGGGGTCGGATCAGCGCCCTGGGGGTGGCCGAGGACGAGGTCGTCACCGCCGGCGATGAGCTGCTCCGACTCAACGGCCGCCCGATGCTGGCCATCGACGACCCCGAGCCGTACTGGCGACCGCTGACGGTCGGCGTCCCCGACGGACCCGACGTGGAGCGACTCGAACGGTTCCTGACCGACGAGGGCTACGAGCCGGGGACGGTGAACCAGGAGTTCAGCACCGCCACCCGAGACGCCCTCGAGGTGTGGCAGGAGGACAACGGCTACCCGATCGACGGCACGTTCCTCCCGACCGACGTCGTCACCGGGTCCTGGCCCGCCACCGTCGGTTCGGTGCTCCCCGCCGTCGGTGACACGGTGGCGATCGGCCAGCCGTTGGTTGGGTTCGTCGAGCCGGAGCTGTCGGTGGCGGTGCAGATCGACCCGACCGACCGCAGCCGGCTGTCGATCGGCCTGGTGACGGTGGTCGAGGTGCCCGCCACCGGGGCGACCGGGACCGGGGAGATCGCCGATCTGGCCGAGGCGGCCACGGTCGACGCCCAGGGTGTCGAGCGCTACCGGGGTGAGATCGATCTCGACACCGACCTCGGGGTGGTCGACGGGACCGCGGTCCGAATCGAGGTCATCGTCCGCCAGGTGATCGACGCCCTGGTGGTCCCGGTGGCGGCCGTCTCGCTCAACGGCGACGGCCGTGAGGAGGTTCGGATCCTCAACGCCGAAGGCACGATCGACCGGGTCCTGGTCGAGACCGGCCTGACCGAGGGCGCCCTGGTCGAGATCACGTCCGGTCTCGATGGTTCCGAGTTGGTGGTGGTCGAGGTCCGGGAGCAGTGACCGCGGTCATCGAGCTGGACGACGTCAGCCGGACCTACGGCGGGGCGGTCCCGGTCCACGCCCTGCGCGACGCCTCGCTGCGCATCGTGGGCGGCGAGATGGTGTCGATCGTCGGGCCGTCGGGAAGCGGCAAGTCGACGATGCTCGGCCTGCTGGGCCTCCTCGATCGACCGACCTCGGGCACGGTCCGGGTCGCCGGCCGGGACATGTCGCGGGCCGGTGACCGGGAGCGGACGATCGTCCGGGGTCGGACGATCGGTTTCGTGTTCCAGCAGTTCCACCTGATCCCCCACCTGAGCGCGGTCGAGAACGTCGAGACCGCCCTCAGCTACCGGGGCCTCCACCCCCGTACCCGCCGGGAGCGGGCGGTGGCCGCCCTTGAGCGGGTGGGGCTGGCCGCCCGCGCCGACCATCGCCCGGTCGAGCTCTCCGGAGGTGAGCAGCAGCGCACCGCGGTGGCCCGGGCCATCGTGACCGAGCCGGGTCTGATCCTGGCCGACGAGCCGACCGGTGCGCTCGACACCGCCAACGCCGAGTTGGTCATGGAGTTGCTGTCGGGGATCGTCGACGCCGAACGGGCCCTGGTCGTCGTCACCCACGATCTCGACGTGGCGGCCATCGCCTCCCGGCGGATCTCGCTCCGCGACGGCGCCATCGTCTCCGACGAGTCGGACGACGAGTCTGGTGGGTCCGACGAGGCGAGCGGCGATCCGACCGGCGATCCGACCGGGGGAGGCGAGCGACGATGAGGAGCCTGTGGGAGCTGGTGGTCACGGCCAACCGGGGCCTGTGGGCCCGCCCGTCCCGGACGGCCCTGATCCTGCTCGGCCCCGTGATCGGCGTCGCGGCCATCGTCGCCGCCATCGGGTTGACCGAGAGCGCCAAGGGCGACGTCCGGGCCCGGCTCGACGAGTTGGGGACCAACCTGGCGACCGTCCAGGCGTCGGCCGGGTTCACCCCCGGAGGCGGACTCCCTCGGCTCCCGCCCGAGACCGCCGACCGCATCGCCTCGATCCCGGTGGTCGAGTCGGTCACCGTCGTCACCGAACTGCCGGGGATCCGGGTCCTCCCCCACGCCGAGGCGGCCGAGGCGTTCGAGGTGTTGCCGGTTTCCCTCCGAGCGGCCGATGCCGATCTCCCGGCCGTGGTCGAGGTCGAGATGGCCTGGGGCCGATGGCTCGACCCGTGGGATGAGATCGAGGGCCACCGGACCGTCGTCCTCGGGGCGGAGGTGGCCGAGGTGTTCGCCGTGCTCCCCGGTGAGCGACGGTCGATCCTGATCGGTGACCGGCTCTACGGCGTGGCCGGCGTGCTGGACGAGACCGAGTTGCTTCCCAGCTACAACCTGTCGGTGTTCATCAGCTTCCAGGCCGCAGCCGACGACTGGGACGACGACGGCGGCCCGACCGAGGCCATCTTCCGGTTCGACGAGGGCACCCGGTTCCTCGACAGCGACGCCGAGTTCCTCAACACGATCATCACCTACGGCGGGCCGGGCGGCATCGACCCACCGGTCGTGCCAACCGATGCCCTGGAGGCGGCGGCCGACGTCGACGCCACCCTCCGGACCGTCGTGCTCCTGATGGGCGGGCTGGCCCTCCTCGTCGGCGGCCTGGGCATCGCCAACGTGATGTCGATCTCGGTCCTCCAGCGGTCATCGGAGATCGGGATCCGGCGAGCGGTCGGCCACAGCCGGGCCACGATCGCCTGGCAGTTCCTCCTCGAGGCGGCCATGGTCGGCCTCTTCGGCGGGGTCATCGGGGCCCTGGTCGGGGCGTTGGTCGTGGTCGTCGGGGCCGACTGGCGAGACTGGACGCTGGTGCTCGACCCCCTCCTCCTGGTCTGGTCGTCGGGCCTGGCCGTTGCGGTCGCCATCGTGTCCGGCCTGATCCCGGCCGTCCGAGCCGCCCGCCTCGAACCCCTCGAGACCCTCCGCCTCGGCTGAGCCGGCCTCAGAGGCGGGGGAACACCGTCTCGGCGAGCCGGCGGGCGTAGGGCACCTGGTGCTCCGGGGTCGGGAGGACCATGATCTCGTCGAGACCGGCGTCGGACAGGTCACCGATCGTCGCTGCCACCTCGTCGGCCGAGCCGACGATGCAGGTCGCCCGCACCACGTCCTCGGTGATGAAGCGGGCCTCGTCGTCGCGGAGGAACGTGCAGTGGCCGTCGTGGATCCGGAGGTGGCGGACGGCTTCGGGGGTCTCGGCGACCAGCGCGTCGTACTGCTCCCAGAGCGGTTGCAGGTGGCGGGGTGGCTCACCGCCGTATTGGCGGATCTTGTCGTAGACGTAGTGGATCGAGGAGATGATGTAGGGGCCGTGCTCGGCCAGGACCCGGTCCGAGGTGGGCGATTCGCCAGGGTCGAGGACCACGACGTTGGTCAGCGTGACGAGGGGGAACCGGTCGGGCAACGTCCGGCCTTCGGCGGCCGCCGCTCGACGGGCGGTCTCCCGGGCCCGCTCGATCAACCGCGGCTCCGGCGGGAGCGAGGTGACCAGTCCGTCGCCGTACTGTCCGGCCAGCGCCTGGGACTTGGGACCGAAGCCCGACACGTAGATCGGGATCGGGTCGTCGAGGTTCACGTACCCCCGGTCGGCCATGAGCAGCCGGGTCGGGGCGGTCTTGCCCCGGAAGGTGAAGTCGACCTCGTCACCGGCCAGCAGGGCCCGGATGACCCGCAGCTCCTCCCCGTACTTCTTGATCGGTAGGGGCTTGTGGTCGAGGAACCGGTGGGCGCTGTTGCCCGCTCCCATCCCGAGGAAGGTCCGCCCCGGGGCCAGGGTGTTGATCGAGGCGATGCTGTGGGCGGTGACCGGCGGGATCCGGGTCCCGGCCACCGAGACGCCGGTGCCCAGCCGGATCCGCTCGGTCCGCTCGGCGGCCAACGCCAGGTAGGCGTAGCAGTCGCCCCAGATCATCTGGCTGTCGGGGACCCAGACCGCGTCGAACCCGAGGCGCTCGAACTCGACCACCTCATCGACCGCGCTCAACTTCGTCGTCACGCACATCCCGAACTCCATGCCGGCGACACTAGATGCCTACGATTGAGGTCAGCGAGAGCGAAGGGGGAGCGCCGTGACCATCCAGCGGCTCAACCATGTGGCCTACCGGTGCCGGGATGCGGCCGAGACCGTCGAGTTCTACCGCGACGTGCTCGGCCTGAAGTTGGCCCACGTCATCACCCAGGACCGGGTGCCGTCGACCCAGGAGCTGGCCCCTCACGCCCACCTGTTCTTCGAGATGGCCGACGGAAGCTGGGTGGCGTTCTTCGATCTGGTCGACGAGCCGGTCGTCGAGCAGGAGAAGAACCCGGATTGGGCCCAGCACCTTGCGCTGGAGGTCCCGTCGGTCGACGAGCTCGGTTCGGCCAAGGCCCGGCTCGAGGCTGCCGGGGTCGAGGTCCTCGGCCCGGTCGACCACGGTTTCATCCGCTCGATCTACTTCTACGATCCCAGCGGCCACCGGCTGGAGCTGGCCGCCCGAACCCACGATGCCGAGGAGCTCGCCCGGTACGAGGCCGAGGCTGCGGGCGCGATCGCCGCCTGGTCGGCGACCAAGGCCGAGGCCGGCGCCACCCGATAGATCGATCGGGCCCGCCCGGCCCGGCGGTCAGGGTTGGAGGGCGAGGCGGAGCCGTTCGAGCCAGTCGTCGACGGCCGGGGCCTGCTCGGTCGGTGTCTTGCCGAGACGGACCAGGACCAGGTCGGCTCCGGGGTCGACGATGATGCGTTGGGTCTCGTAGCCGGAGGCGTAGAACACGTCGGTTCCCCCGGGCCACAGCCACCAGTGAGCCCCGTACCGTCGTCCCTCGGCGTCGTCGGTGGCCCGGTGGGTCCTGGCGTAGTCCACCCAGCCCGGGGGGAGCAGTCGGCGGCCGTCCCACTCGCCGTCCCGGAGGTAGAGCAGGCCGAACTTGGCGAAGTCCCGGGCCGAGGCGTGGAGGTAGGACGAGCCGACCCACGTGCCGGCGCCGTCGAAGGTCAACCTGGCGTCGATCCCCAACGGGTCGAGGAGCACCTGGCGCATCCATGCCTCGAACGCCGGGCCCGAGCCCACGACGTCGGCCAGGATCCGGGTGATCAGGTTCGTCGTCCCGCTGGCGTAGTTGAACACCGTGTCGGGCTCGGCGTCGAGGGGGAGCGCTGCGGTGTACGCCGCCATGTCGCCCTCCCCGGAGCCGAACAGCATCTCGATGCAATGGCTGGTCTCGGCGTCGACGTAGTCTTCGTTGAAGCGGGTGCCGGGGACCATCCGCAGTAGCTGGTCGATCGTGATTCCCGACCGAGGGTCGGCGGGGTCGGACCACTCCGGGACCGGGGCCGGCTCGGTCACCGACAGCCTCCCGTCACCGACCAGGACCCCGACCAGGGCATGGGTGACACTCTTGGCCATCGACCACGAGATCAGCTGCTCGTCGGGACCGGCCGTCGGCCCGTACCGCTCGGCCACCAGCCGCCCGCCCTGGACCACCACCGTCCCCAAGCTGAGCCCGAACCCGGCGTCGGCATCGGGCCCGAACGCCTCGTCGAGCAGGGCACCGACCCGGTCGGCGACCACCGCCGGGAGCGGGCCGGTCGGCCATCCGGCGGTCGGCCACGGGACACCGGGCGGCTGGGGTGGCAAGGCGGTGGGCGGCGGCGGCGTCGGGGCATGCACGGTCACGGCCCGCCATTGTCGGGCACCGGCGTCGACCCGGCGAATCAGCGGTCAGCGGAGCTGGGCCCAACCGGTCCGATTGCTCGGACCGCCCATCTGGAGCACGCCGGCCAGGACGGCGAGCCCGACCAACCCCAACAGGGCCTGGGGGAGGGAGACCCCGATCGAGAGGTTGACGGCGAAGGCGACGACGGCGGAGGCCACCAGACCCCAGAACCCCCAGCGCTGCCACCGCCAGATGGCGATGGCGAAGACGACGTTCAGGATCGCCAGGATGCCCAGGGCCGGGATGGTCCAGCTCGCCACCTCCGAGCCGGCGTCCTCCAGGGTGTCGGTGATGGCGTCGGACGTCAGCAGGTAGAGCAACGCCACCAGCGCGTTCAGGACGATGATGATCACGAGGTAGGCGGCCAGGCAACCGTGCCGGTCCGGGGGTCGTTGCGGTTCGAAACTCATGGTTGTCCCTCCGTTCGAGTGCCCGCACCGTAGGTCGTTCGAACCTCGGGGGAGGGTCGCGTCTACCCGGGGGGAACCAGCCGGCTACCAGCCGGGTAGGAGCTCGCCGGTTCTGGACGGCCATCGGGCGCCGCTCATACGCTGAACGCCACCGGGCGTCGGCCCGCTCCTCCCGGAAAGGACGACGATGACCCTCGTCACCGATCTCGACCTCCCCGAGCTCGACGCCCGCCGTGCGGGCTCGGGTCCCGAGACCCGCTACGCCGTTGCCGAGCTGGCGGCCGAGAACTGGCTCATCCGATCGCCGTTCGGGTACGTCCTCACCCGCCACGAGGACTGCGTGGCCGTCCTCAAGGACCGCCGGTGGCACTCGGCGACCAAGCTGATCGCCCAGCTGAACAACATCACCGACGAGCGCTACCTGAAGCGCAACTCCCGTCCTTCGATCCTGTCGATGGAGGGCGACGAGCACCAGCGGGTCCGCCGCCTGGTCAGCGGGGCCTTCACCCCCCGGTCGGCCGATCGGCTCCGGCCGGTCATGCGGGACGTGATCAACGGGCTGATCGATCCCTTCGCCGCCACCGGCCGTTGCGAGTTCGTGGCCGACGTGTGCGAGCCGTACCCGATCCCGATCATCTGTGAGCTGTTGGGCGCCCCCAAGGAAGACTGGGAGCAGTTCAGCCACTGGGCGACGACGATCTTCCAGATCTTCAACGACGACCTGCCCGACCACGTCGATGAGGTCGTCGATGCCGGGGAGGCGCTCGACGCCTACGTGCTCGACCTGATCGAGGCCCGCCGAGACGACCCCCGGGACGACCTCCTGAGCGATCTGATCGCCGCCGAGGAGGCCGGCGACCGGCTCTCCAACCAGGAGCTGGTGATGCTGGTCGAGGCGGTGATCCTGGCCGGCACCGACACGACCCGGAACCAGTTGGCGTGTGCCATCGCCACCTTCGTCGATCACCCCGAGCAGTGGGCCGAGCTGGCCGGGAATCCGGAGCTGGCGGCCCGAGCCACCGAGGAGAGCCTCCGGTATCTGGGAGCGGTCCGAGGGACCGGACGGTTCGCCTCGACCGAGATCGAGTACCGGGGCATCACGTTCCCGGCCGGGACGCTGGTCTTCCCGAACTTCGTCGGAGCCAACCACGACGTCGACGTCTTCGACGATCCGACCCGGTTCGACATCACGGCCGAGCGGGCCGGTGCCAGCCATCTGACCCTCGGGTTCGGGCTCCACTACTGCCTGGGGGCCAACCTGGCTCGGGCCGAGCTCCAGGAGGCGCTGGTGATCCTGGCCCGCCGGATGCCCGGCGTCCGCCTCGAAGGCGACATCGAGTGGAAGCCGGATGGGTTCGGGATCTGGGGGCCGGCTCGGCTACCGCTGGCCTTCGATCCAGTGTCGGCCGACGGTCGATGACCCGTCGCGGTCGGCCCCGGGTGGGACCGACCGCGATCGATGGTCGAGGTTTGGTCGTGCTCGTGGTTCCTGGACGGTGGTCGCCCGGAGGCGGCCACCGGGCGACCGTCAGGCGGTGGCGCGCCGCCGGGTGGAGCCGGGCAGGGCGTGGCGCAGCGCGCCGGCGATGCCCCGAACGGCGATCACGAGGTCGAACGGCTCCTGCCCGGAGCGGGCTCGGCGAGCCTCGCCGGCCCGGCGGAACGCGGCGGCCACCGCGACGCGGTCGGCGTGCTCGGTCTTCATGGTCTGGTAGTCGATGGGGTACATGACGGGTCCCTCCAAACGTGCGTCATCGTCACCTATTCGTACGTCACTGGGCGTCCTGTCGTTACACGAATAACCGGTGTCATCGGTCACCGGTGTCCGCCGTCACGCGCCGACCGGGTTCCGAGCCGGCCCGGCACCGCCTGGTCGGCTCAGCCGAGCGCGGCGAGGAAGCTCGTCACGGCGTCGTTGAACGCCTCGGGTCGCTCCTGGTTCGCCAGGTGGCCGGCCGCCTCGATCACGACCAACCGGGCGCCCGGGATGCCGTCGGCCAGCTCACGAGCCTTGTCGGGCCCGGTCACCGTGTCCTCGTCGCCCACGACGACGAGGGTCGGGCAGGCGATCGACCCGAGGTCGGGTCGATGGTCGGCTTCGGCCATCGAGTTCGCCGCCCACTGGTAGCTGGGCATGCGGATCGAGGTGGCCATCAGGTCGGCGACGTCGTCCAGCAGTGCCTGGGGTGCTGCGGCGTTCACCAGCTTGGGTGCCCGGTCGACGGCGAACGCCTCGGCCCCCAGCTCGACCAGCGCTCCGGCCCGGGACCGCATGGCGTCGGCCCTGTGGGCCGAGGTTCCCGAACCGACCGACGAGTCGGCGAGGATCAGTGACCGGACCCGCTCCGGGTGGCGCAGCGCCAACCGAGTGGCGGTCACGCCGCCCCAGGACACACCGAGGACGTCGGCCGCCGTTCGGCCCAACCCGGCGATCAGCTCGGCCGCCGCGTCGGCCCACCCGTCGATCCCCGGTTCGTGGTCGGGGTCGGCCGAGTGGCGGTACCCCGGCGCGTCCCAGGCGACCACCTGTCGCCCGGTTCGCTCGGCCAACGGCCGCTGGGGATCGAAGGCGTCGGCGCACGACCCGATCCCGTGGAGGCAGAGCAGCAGAGGGGCGTCGGGTGCGCCGTGGGCCCAGTGGTAGACGGTGCTGGCCATCGCCGCCGAACCTAGCCGGCCGGGGCACGCCACCGGTAGTGGCCTCTCGTGCAACCGGACCGTCGCCGGGTTTCAGATCTGGGCCGATCGCACCCGCTGGCCTGGGTCGTTGCACCCATGGGCATGACGGGGAAGACATCGGGAGCGAAGGAGAGGGACGACGAGCCGCGGTCGCTGACGGCACCGGTGACCGGGGTGGTGGTGTTCACCGACCTGGTCGGCTCGACCGAGCAGCGCATCCGGCTGGGTGAGGACGTGGCCGATCGCCTGCGCCGGATCCACGACTGGCTCGTGGTCGGTGCCATGGAGAAGCGGGGTGGCTTCGTCGTCAAGGGAACCGGCGACGGGTTCCATGCCGTCTTCCCCAGCGCGACCGCGGCCTGCGACGCAGCGGTTGCCATCCACGCCGCCCTCGACCGGTACTCCAGCTCGCCCCAGGCCATCGACGAGCTCCGACTCCGGATCGGGATCTCGGCTGGCGACATCGTCTGGGACCAGGTCGCCAGCCGTTCCGACTGCTTCGGCCTGGCCGTCGTCGAGGCGTCGCGCCTCACGGCGCTGTGCGGTCCCGGCGAGACGATCTGCGCCGAAGCGGTCCGGACGCTGGCCCGGGGACGGGGCCACCACCGCTTCGAGGCCCGGGGTCTGGTGTCGTTGCGGGGGTTCCCCAGCCCGGTCGTGACCCACCTGGTCGTCGAGGAGTCGGCTGGCGGGGCGGTCGCTCCGCCGGCGGTCACCGAGACCACCCGCCTGGTGCGGGTGGCCTGACCGGCTCGATGGGCAGTGCGATGGGGAGCGTCAGCGGCAGCTCGGGCCGTCGACGACGATCTCCTCGGTCACCAGGTCGTCGTCGTTGACCAGGACCTGGATCTCGTAGGTACCGGGCGGGACGTCGAAGACCAGCTCGACCTCCCGCCCGTCGGGGTCGGTGGGGCCGTCCCCACTGGTCATCGGTCCGATCTCCCACCGGGAGCTGACGATCTCCCCGTCCGGGGGGCCGACGACCGAGTACACGCCGGTGGCCCCGCAGTCGACGAGCAGCGGCCCGGCCACCGCCGGCCCGAGGTCGACCACGACGTCCGTGCCCACCGTGCCGCCCCCGCTCGTCGTCACCGCTCCGTCGGCCGGCCCCCCATCGGCGGGATCGCCACTCGGGGCGGCCACCTCGGCCCGCTCCCCCTCGTCCTCGTCGCTCGATGAGCGATCGATCGCCACCCCGACGGCCAGTCCGACGATGGCCACGGCCGCCGCGGCGCCGATCCACCGGCTGCGACGGGCCTGTGGCACCGACCGATCCTTGTCCCAGCCGGCGCCCGAGGTGGCCAGCGTCTCCCGCAGCCGCTCCTCCCAGCCGGTCGCCAGGCGGGGCCGAGCGGCCGGGCGGAACAGCCGCTCCAGCTCGACCTCCTCGGTGACGGACAGCTCGTCGGCGTCGTCGTCGGCGCTGGTCATGGGTCGTCCTGGAGCTGGCGGGCGATGCGGAGCGCTTCTTTCTTGGCCCGATGGAGGCGGGTCTTGACCCCGCCCTCGGACAGGAACAGCAGCTCGGCGGTCTCGCTGGTCGTCAACTCCAACACCAGGCGGAGCACCAGCACCTCCCGTTCCTGGTCGTCGAGCCGGGCCAGCACCCGATCGAGGAGGTCCCGGTCGGCGATGGTCGGCTCGATCGGCTCCGAGAGGAGGTCGGTCTCGGTGGTCGTGGCCCGGTGGCGGTCCTGGCGTCGTCGTTCCCGGGCCTCGGGGTCGATGGTTCGGCTGGCCGCCGTGCGGCGGGCGATGGCGTACATCCACGAACAGGGCGCAGCCTCGCCCCGGTAGTTGGGGAACTGCTGCCAGATCCCGAGAAGGGCCTGATTCTCCGCGTCGGCGTAGAGCGGGTCGCCGACCCGAAGCCCGGCGGCGACCAACGCCCCGGCGATCCGGTCCTCGCACCGCCGGATCAGCTCGACCACGGCGTCCTCCTCCTGGCGGCGCGCCGCGGCGATGAGGTCGTCGTGATCTCGGTCGCCCACCACTCGCAGCCGGGGCCGCAGCCGGGGCACGGGACGTCTCGCCATGGCACGTCAACTCTACGCACCGACCGCCGGTGGTGGAGCACGCCGATCGTCTTCACACCCCTTGGTGCAACGGCGACCCGACCGGGTTTCCGATCGGTTGACGGATGGTGGACCCGGCTGGAGCGGACGCGGTCACCCCCGGTCGGGGGCTCCACTCCTCCCGTCCCGCAGGTCGAGTGGCAGGTCGGCCAGCGTGGCCCGATCGAGGTGGAGGACCCGCTGGGGGAAGGGGATCGAGATCCCCTCGGCCCGGAACGCCTTCATCACGGCCCGGGTCGTCAGATCCCGGGCCGACCACTCGTCGTCGATCGACGGCTCGTGCCAGTAGCGGATCACGACGTCGATGCTCGACGGGCCGAAGTTCCCCACCAGCACCTCGGGTGGTGGGCTCCGGAAGAGCTCGTCGACCCCGGCCAGGGCGTCGAGGGCGACTTCGGTCACCCGGTCGAGATCGCTGTCGTAGGCCACACCCACCATCACCGTGGTCCGGCGCTTGCCGCGCTGCGAGTGGTTCACGATCGGGTTCTTCAGGACCTCGGCGCTGGGGATTCGCACCGTGTCGCCATCGGGGGTGGCCATCGTGATCGTCCGAGCGTCGATCGCCAGGACCTTGCCCTCGTGCCCGGCGGAGACGATCTCGTCGCCCCGGTTGAACGGCCGTTGGAGCTGGAGGATGATCCCGGCCACGAAGTTCTCCAGGATGTCCTGGAAGGCGAAGGCGACCGCGATGCCGACGATGCCCAGGGCACCGAGGATCGGCCCGATCGCGATACCGAGGACCTCGAGCGCGTAGATCACGCCGAAGGTCAGGAACAGGTAGTTGACGAGGCGACCGACCAGATCGCCGAGGAAGTTGTCGGCCCGGCCGTTGGCCACCGCCCGACGGAGAATGGCCCGGGACACGAGGCCGGCCACGACCGCAACCAACAGGATGGTCACGGCCCGGCCGTAGTCCCAGGGACCGAGCGGTTCGGGCTCGACGACGGTCTGGAGGTCCTCGAGATCGACGGTGGCGAGAACGATCGACGTGAAGGGCATGGGCGGGCTCCGGGCCGGCGGTCGGGGGGCGGCCCCGACCGGTCGGCTCGTGCACGTGCCTCCGCCCGGGGCCGACGTCTTCGACCGCTCAGGCTAGGGCGTCGACCCGGTGGTTGGCAGGAGGTCGCCCCTCAGGGGGCGACCGTATCGACCTCGGCCTCGGGGATGATCAGCCAAGCCGCCGCGTAGACGAGGGGGCCGGAGCCGCCGAACACGGTCAGCGCCAGGAAGCCCAGCCGCACGAGGGAGACGTCGATGTTGGTGTAGGAGGCCAGCCCGGCGGCGACGCCACCGATCATGCCGTTGGGGTCCCGTTCCAGCCGGGAGGGGTTGGGGGTGTGCATCTCGTTCATGGCTCCATCGTCCATCGTGGGGCCGGTTCACGGAATCGGGTACCACCCCGATCCGTCCCTGAGCGACCCTGATGCCGTGACTAGGGTGGACGGCCCCGTGATCCTCGACGACCGTCATGCAGCGATGGCGATACGGCCCGGTCGGCCGTCCGACGCCGAAGCCCTGGCCCGAGTCCACCGGGACTCGGCCCTCGCCGCCTACCGCGACATCTTTCCTGGCGATGCGCCCAAGCCGACGGTGGCCGGCCTCACCGCGGCCTGGCGCGAGGTGCTCACCGACGACGACGGCGCTGTCCTGGTGGCGACGGGTCATGGGCGCCCTGTCGGCGGGGTGGCCCTGACCCGGAGCACGACCAACCCCGACCGGTTCCTCCTCGGCCGCCTCTACGTCGATCCCGACCGATGGGGCCAGGGCCTGGGGGCGGCCCTCTACGACGCTGCCCTGGAGTTGGCCCGGTCGGTGGGGGCGACGGTGTTGGAGCTCTGGGTGTTGGAAGAGAACCGTCGGGCCCGGGCGATGTACGAGCGTCGAGGGTGGGTACTCGTTCCCGGCCGTACCCTCCGGCACCCCGACGGACCGATGGAGGTCGGCTACGAGCTCGTGCTCGATCCGGCCGGGGGACCGTGATCGAGCCGCCACCTCAATCCAGGTCGATCACCAGGTCGGCTCGGGCCGCCGTGGCGGCCACGAGGCGGGCGTTGGCCTCATCGGACCGCTCGACGAACGCTGCGGCGTCGGCCATCGACTTCCCGAACCGGACGTGCCGGTCGATGAGCCGGCGCCTCCGGGTGTCGTCGTCGAGGTGGAGGTAGGCGACGTGGGTCAAGGTGGCGGCGATCCGGTCCCATGGAGACTGGTCGAGGAGGAGGTAGTTGCCCTCGACCAGAACCAGCGGTGCGTCCGGTCGGACGGCGATCGCCCCGGCGATCGGGTCCTCGAGCGACCGGTCGAACCGAGGGACGAACACGACCTCGTCCCGCTCGCCCCCGGCCCCGGCACCGGCACCGGCACCGGGCGGAGGGGCGGCGATCCGCTCCAGGCAGCGGAGGAAGCCCCACCCGTCGAAGGTATGGGGAGCGCCCTTGACCCCGGTCTGGCCCCGCTCGGCGAGGACGGCATGGGCCAGGTGGAAGCCGTCCATCGGCACGACCGGTGCCGAGAACCGCTCGCTGAGCTCGTCGGCCACCGTCGACTTCCCGACCCCGGGTGGCCCGACGAGCCCGAGCCGCACCCGGCCATGGTCGGCCAACCGTTCCTCGACCCACCGGCCGAGGCCGGATCGGGCGACGGAGGGCAGCGACGGCATCGGATCGTTCATGAGCGCTCGGCGTCACCGTAGGCTGGAGGCTCCCCGGACCCACCCGACCAGGTGAGGAGGAGGCAGCGGTGTGACCACGACCGATGCCGATGAGGCGAGCCGACGGGCCCGGGCCGACAAGGTCCGGGCACTCCTGGCCAAGGCGGCCAGCACCACCCACGATGGCGAACGGGAGGCGTTCGAAGCCAAGGCCTTGGAGTTGATGGTCAAGTGGGAGCTCGCCGAGCGGGACCTGGCCGAGGGCAGCCCGCTGGCGTCGTTCACCTACTCGGTCGAGCACATGGGCAACGCCCGGCAGCCGTCGGCGTTCTTCGTGGCCAACCTGCTGGAGCTGTTCGGGGGCTATGCCGCCTACTGGCCGGGAGATCGGACGGTGCGGGGGTTCGGGTCCCGATCGATCAACGCCGACGTGGCCGCCCTCGCCGACCATCTCCTCGACCAGCTGATGGCCGACATCGTCCGGGACCGGCCCCGGTCCCGGAAGGACTACGGCTACGGCTGGGTCACCCGGGTCCAGCGTCGGCTCCGGGAGGCCCACGAGGTGATCTACAGCCAGAGCAACGCCCTGGTACCGACCAACGCCGAGGCTCGGGAGTCGTTCATCGAGGCCTTCGGGGGTGGGCGGACCGTGTCCCATCGGGCGGGGACCGATGCCCTCACCGGGGATGCTCGGGGGTCGATGGCCGACCTCGGCCAGCAGCGGGTGACCGGGTGACCGACCACCGGTCGACGATCGCCGCACTCGGGCCGATCGCCACGATCGACTACCACACCGCCGGCGAGCCGTTCCGGATCGTGGCCGAACCGCCGATGGCCATCGCCGGAGCGACGGTGGCCGAGCGCCGGACGCTCGCAATCGCCGACCCGGTCGTCGACGGCGTCCGGCGCCTGCTGTGCTTCGAGCCGAGGGGCCACGCCGACATGTACGGCTGCTTCGTCGTCCCGCCCGACGATGACGGCGCCGATCTCGGGGCCCTGTTCTGGCACAAGGACGGGTTCTCGACCGCCTGCGGGCACGGGACGATCGCCCTCGGGGTGTGGGCCGTCGAGTCGGGGCTGGTGACCGCCGAGGCGTCGGGGACGACCGAGGTCCGCATCGACGTGCCATCGGGCCGGGTGTCGGCCGTGGTCGAGCACCCGGGTGATCGCCTCGAGGCCGTCCGCTTCCTGAACGTTCCCAGCTACGTCCTCCACCGGGGGATCGAGGTGTCGACGGCCCGGGGTCCGGCGACGGTCGACGTGTCCTTCGGCGGGGCCATCTACGCCCAGCTACCGGCGGCCGACGTGGGGCTGACCGTCACGGCCGAGCGCTACGGCGAGCTGATCGCCATCGGCCGGGAGATCAAGCACCAGCTCGACCGGACCGAGGTCGCCCGCCACCCCAGCGACGACCGGCTGAGCGGAATCTACGGGACGATCCTGTTCGACGAGCTCCCCGACGACGCCAACGGCGACCTTCGCCAGCGCAACGTCACCGTGTTCGCCGACGGGGAGGTCGACCGCTCGCCGTGCGGGTCGGGGACGTGCGCCCGGTTGGCCGTCCTGGCCGCCGACGGGCGACTCGGCCCCGGTCGGCGGTTGCGTCATGACTCGATCGTCGGCACCGGCTTCGTGGCCGAGATCGCCCAGCGGGTCGTCGTCGAGGGCCGATCGGCGGTCATGCCGGTCGTGGCCGGTACCGCCCATCGGACCGGGCGGCACGTCTTCGAGCTCGATCCCCACGATCCCCTCGGCGAGGGGTTCGTGCTCCGCTGAGAGCAACGGAGTCGGCCCGTCTCGATGAGGTGGAGGACCTTCGCCCCTGCCGATCCGCCGGCGCTCGGGTGACGATCGACGGGTAGGACCATCATCGCCGAGCCAGTGGAGGATCGACCGTGTCGACGAGTGACGTGCGGGCCGCATGGGGCCGAGTGGGGAGCGAGCTCGAGGCTCTGGGATTGAAGCTGAAGCTCCACGTCGAGCAGGAACGGGCCGACCAAGACCAGGACGACGAACCGGACGACAACGAGGTCGAGGGGCGCCTCGAGCGACTCGGCGAGGCGCTCGACGACGTGGTCGACGCCGTGGAGAACGCCGCCGAGGACCCGGCGGTCCGGGCCGACGTCCGCGAGACCGGTGATCTGGTGGTGGAGGCGCTCCGGCGGACCCTCACCCACGCCCGGGGTCAGGTGCAGAAGGCCACCCGGGCCGAGTGAGTCGTCCGGATCCCCGCCGACCCGACGGGGATCAGACGGTGGGGCGCAGCGCGGCCGCGATGTTGGCCAGGCCGGCCTCGACCGCCGTCTCGACCGTCGCCCGCCGGGCGGCCCCGATCACCTTGCCGATGGGGCCCTCGAGCTCGAACTCGTAGGTGAGAACGGTCGTCCCGTGCTCGGCGCCCGGCTCGAGCCGGAACTCCGCTTCGGACTGGATCAACCCGCCGAGGGTCCGGATGTCCCACTCGAAGCTCCGGTGGGGTTCGACGTCGTCGAAGACCATCGTGGCCTGCAGGCCGGGCCGGACCGTCAGCCGCCAGGTCCGGTTCTCGACGATTCCGACCTCGGTCGTGGCGACCTCGGTGATGTCGGGGTCCCACTGGGCCCAATGGGCCGGATCGGCCAGGTACGCCCAGACCTCCTCCGGCGTGGCGTCGACCGTCGCGCTGCGGTGGATGGTGGCCATGGCTGCGCCCTCCCGGGTCCCCGGGCCGGCGGGATCGCCGACCGCTCCCCGCCACGCTAGCGACGTCGTCCCGGACGCGGCGGGTCGGCACGGTCGGTCGACCGCTGGCCACCCGCCCCGCCGTCGATCAGAGTGAGGGGATGGATCGGCCGCTTCGCATCGCCATCATCACCGACGTCCATCACGGGCGGATCTCCTTCACCAAACAGGGTCCCGACGCCCTCCGGCTGCTGGGTGAGGCCATCGCCGCCATCGACGACGGGGGCCACGACCTGATCGTCGAGCTGGGCGACCGGATCAGCGACGTCGACCGGGAGACCGACCGGGACCTGACGGCCGAGGTCGCCGCCGCCTTCGCCGGTGCCTCGACCGCCCGCCACCACCTGCTCGGCAACCACGACGTCGAGTACCTGACCATCGACGACAACGTCGAGCTGTTCGGACAGCCCATGGGCCACACCAGCCTCGACCTCGAAGGCGTCCACCTCGTCATGTGGCAGATGGACACCCGGATCGACCGCACCGCCGGCTTCGTCCCCGATCCGACCGACCTCGAGTGGCTGGCCGCCGACCTGGCTTCCACCGATCTCCCGGCGGTCGTGTTCAGCCACGTCCCCCTCGACGGCGGGTCGCTACGGGGCAACTACTGGTTCCAGAACAACGAGCGCTACGGCGGCCTTGCCAACGTCGACGACATCCAGGCCGTCTTCCACGAGGCGGGCAACGTCATCGCCTGCGTCGCCGGGCACGTCCACCGCAACCAGCTGAACACGATCGACGGCGTCCACCACATCACCGTCCAGTCGCTCACCGACAGCTACGCCACCGGAGGCGAGGCCTGTGGTGCCTGGGCCACCATCGAGATCACCGATCGCCAGATCCGGTGGACCACCCACGGTCTCGACCCGATCTCGATGACCCTGCCGGCCAAACCGGTCGGCACCCACTGGGAACGCCCCCTCCCGCCCTTCGAGTCGATCCGCAGGCGGGCCCGAACCTAGGGTCGGGAGATGGGGGACATCGCCGCTGATCGCACCATCGACGCCGCCTCGGTCGACATCGACGCGGTCGTCGTCGGCGCCGGGTTCGCCGGTCTGTACCTCTGTCACCGCCTTGTCGAGACCGGGTTTTCGGTCCGGGTGTTCGAGGCGGGGGGCGGGGTCGGCGGCACCTGGTACTGGAACCGCTATCCCGGCGCCCGCTGCGACATCGAGAGCGTGCAGTACTCCTACCAGTTCTCTCCCGAACTGCAGGCCGAGTGGAGCTGGACCGAGCGGTACGCCTCCCAGCCCGAGCTTCTCGCCTACATCGAGCACGTCGCCGACCGGTTCGATCTCCGCCGTCACATCACCTTCGACACCCGGGTCGAGCGAGCCTCCTTCGACGACGGCACCCACGCCTGGACGATCGAGACCGGCGGTGGGGAGACCGTCCGGGCTCGGTACCTGCTCCTGGGGGTCGGGGCCCTGTCGACGACGCTGACCCCATCGTTCGCCGGACTCGACGACTACCGGGGCCGAACCCTCCACACCGGTCGTTGGCCCCACGAGCCGGTCGACGTCGGCGGGGAGCGGGTCGGGGTGATCGGAACCGGGTCCTCGGCGGTCCAGTCGATCCCGATCCTGGCCGAGCAGGCCGAGCATCTCCACGTGTTCCAGCGGACCCCCAACTACGTCGTCCCGGCCCGCAACCGGCCACTCGACCCCGACGAGGTGGCCGCTATCAAGGCCGACTACGGCGGCCTTCGGGCCCGGGCCTGGGACCGCCCGACCGGGTTCTGGTTCCCGTTCGATCCCGGCTCGATCCACGACGTCGAGGAGGTCGAGCGGTTCGAGCGGCTGGAGCGATGGTGGGAGATCGGCGGCCTCCCGTTCCTCGGCGCGTTCGGTGACACGCTGATCGACCCGGAGGCCAACCGGTTGGTGGCCGAGTACTGGGCGACGAAGGTCCGGGCGATCGTCGACGACCCGGCCGTGGCCGAGCTGCTCATCCCCCACGGACACATCTTCGGCGGAAAGCGCCTCTGCGCCGGCACCGGCTACTACGAGACGTTCAACCGCCCCGACGTGACCCTGGTCGACGTCAGCGCCTCCGGGATCGAGCGCTTCACTTCAACCGGTCTCATAGCCGGTGGCACGACCTACGAGGTCGACACCGTGGTGTTCGCCACCGGGTTCGACGCCCTGACCGGCAGCGTGGTGGCCATCGACATTCGAAGCCCCGACGGCACGACGATCGCCGAACGTTGGCGGGACGGGCCGGCCACCCTGCTCGGCCTGGCGGTCGCCGGGTTCCCCAACCTGTTCAACCTCCAGGGCCCGGAGAGCCCGGGCGTACTCGTCAGCATGGTGACCGGTATCGAGCACCAGAGCGACTGGATCATCGACTGCCTCGCCTGGATGCGGGATCGGGATCTGACCCGGTGTGAGGCGACGGTCGAGGCCCAGCGGGCGTGGGGGGCGACGGTCGACGAGGCCGCCGCCCGATCGCTCCGGTCGAGGTGCGACTCGTGGTACACCGGCGCCAACGTCGAGGGCAAAGCCCGTCGGTTCATGCCCTACATCGGGGGTTTCCCGGCCTACCGGGACGCCTGCGCCGAGGTGGCCGACCACGACTACCGGGGGTTCGTCTTCGCCTGATCCGGCGGCCCCGCACCGGCCGGCCTGGCGGTCAGGCCAGCGGGGCGACCGGCTCGACCCGGTAGTCGAGGGTGAGGACCGCGCCCCCGCCGGGGTCGGTGATGGTCCCGGTGAACCGCTCGGCCGGGCGGATGCCGCCGAGGGTGGGGACGGTGCCGCACAGCACCACGTAGGAGTCCGGCCGGTGGCCGCCCCACGGCACGCCGTCCACCAGTTCACCCGGCGAACGGTTGACTCCCGCCGTCGCCTGCTGGTATGCGGTCGGCACGCCGTCGATCTCGACGGTTGCCGCCAGTTGGAGCTCGGCCCACCGGTCGGCCACGTCGTCCCAGGCCATAGCGTCCACCGACAGCGGCGTCGGGCAGATCAGCTTCGACAGTCGGATGTCGATCGCCTCGGCTTCCCGGCAGGTGTGGTCGGAGCCGGCGGCCAGCCACCGATCGCTCCCGTCGACGACGAGGGCCAGTTCGATCTCACCGCTGGTCGCCCCCGATGGAACCCCGATCGTCGGATGCTGGGTGAGGGCCGTCGGTGGCATCGCCCAGTACATCGGCACGGAGGGGGGCGGGGCGATCCCCTCGGCCGCCAACTCGTCGATGTGGTGCCGGACGGCGTGGGGGTCGGCGCCGGTGTAGCCGACGACGATCAGGACCTCGGGAGCGATCCGCCGGGTCACCCCGTCGATCCGCAGCTCGATCGTCATCGGTCGGCCGGCAGAGGTGTGGTGCGGTCCCATCGGGCCAGCGTCCGGTCGAGGAGGGCCTCGGCCTCGTCGAGCCGCCACGTCCGGCGGGTGTGGGCCTTGGCCACCGCCGGGGCGCCGGCGTAGAACATCTCGTACTGGTGGTGGCGGCCGGCGAACTCGGTGCCGATCAGGTCCCACGCCAACCGGTACAGCTTCACCCGGTCCTCGGCGTCGACCCCGGGGGAGGCGGCGTGATCGATCAGGTCGGGGTGGTCCAACGCCGCGACCGACGATGGGAGGTCGATCACCTGGGAGCTGGTCAGCTCCCGGAGGAGGTGGAGGGCTCGGGGGTACAGCTCGGCTTGGCGGGCCATTGCGCTGTACAGGAACCGCTTGTCGGGGACCATCACGCCGGCATCGTCGAGCCGGGCCCCGTGCTCGGCCGCAAGCACGTGGGCCTCGACCGATCCGGCCAACGACGCCAGCTCGGCCAGCTGATCGAGAGCCCCGGCCGACGCACCGGCTCCCGACACCTCGACGATCCGGGTCGCCAGACCGACGAGCAGCCGGAGCTTGACCATCAACCGGATCTGGGCCTGGAGGTTGCCGAGGGTGTGCGCTGCCGTGGCGTGGAACTGGGCGCCGGTCGCCTCGATGTCCCGGCAGACGAAGACCTGAGCGGTGGGGACCGTCACCCTGTCGAAGACCACCACGGCGTCGGTCTCGTCGAACCTCGCAGCGAACGGTGCATCGAAGACCGAGGTGGCCGTGGAGAACGGCCGCCGGCAGTGGATCCGCAGCCCGTCGGTGGCCACCGGGACGACGAACGACAGGGCGTGATCCTCCTGGCCCATCCCGAGCGGAGGGATGCAGCTGGCGAACAGCCAATCGGAGACCGCGGTGCCGGTCCCCAGGATCATGGTGCCGTCGACCACGATCCCGTCGTCGGTCTCGTCGACGACCCGGAGCTGGCTCGGGCGACCGCCGGCGACGGCCCGGGCCCGGTCGATCGACGGCGGGATGATGACGTAGCTCACGTAGTGGTCGGCGGCCGCCGCCCGGTCCCGGAAGCCCAGGACCGCGTCGGCTCGGGGCCCGAACACGTCGGGTCGGCCTGCGAACCCGGCGAAGAACGAGGCCACGTGGTCCGGTCCCCGGCCGACGAACCCGCCGGTCTCCTCGGCCAGCCGTTCGCTGGCCCGCCGCCGGGCGACCAGATCGTCGATCGAGCGCGGGGTGACCCACCACCACGCTTCGTCCGGCGGCCGGACGGAACCGTGGTCGACCGTGCGGAAACCCTCGCCGGCCGACACGTCGATCAGGTGGGCCATCGTCGCCACGATCCCGGCGAAGGCAGGGTGGGTCGTCACGTCGATCTCGGCACCGTCGAGGAACACGTGGCGGCCGTCGGCCAGGTCGGCCCGGTACGAGGCCCCGGTCCGGGTCACGGCCGGTCGGCCCCCGGCGGGAAGCTGTGGCGGAACTCGACCATCAGGACCCCGTCGTTCGACGTCCACGGCCCGTGTGGCATCCCGGGCGGCCGGCAGGCGTACATGCCGGCGGTGAAGGTCTGACCGAGGCGGAGGTCGGTGAGGTCGCCCGACACGATGTACACCTCTTCCCAGAACTCATGGGTCAAGGCCCCGTTCGGGGTCGAGTCGGTACCGGGCTCGAACCGGAGGAGGCGGGTGTAGTCGGGCGAGTCGGTGCTAGCCGACAGGATCTGCTCCCAGATCCCGTCCACCGGCCCGCCCGCCGGCCGCCACGGTCCCTGAGGAATTCCGAACTCCAGCTCCGGCTTGTCCATCCGTCGACGTTAGCTCGGCCCCCGGGGTGTCGTCGTCGCCCCCGATGGCCGACGAGGTCCGCAGCGGCCGCTCCCGTGTCGTCAGGCCGAGCACCGCGACCACCCCCATGATCGGGATGGCCAGCCAGACGAGGTCGACGACCGAGTGGGTGACCGCCTCGACGACCACGGTCTGGAGGTCGGCCGGGAAGTCCCGGATGATGCGGGGGCTGCGGATCACCCCCTCGGCACCGCCCAGCTCCGCCAGCCGGCTCGACCCGAGCCGCTCGACGAGTTCGCCGTCGAGTTGGCGAGCGACGACCGCCCCGCCGACCGCGGCGCCGAACGCCCCGCCCATGCTCCGGAAGAAGTTCGAGGCCGAGGTGGCGATCCCCAGGTCCTCGACCGGGGCGGCGTTCTGCACCGACAGGGTCAGGTTGGGGAAGATCAGCCCCAACCCGAGGCCGTACAGCAGCAACACGGGGGCGAGGTCGAGAGCACCGGTGTCGGGGCCGATCCGGGTCAGCAGGATCAGGGCGACGAGGGCCAGGAGCGGGCCCAGCACCAGCGTCCACTTGTAGCGGCCGAAGCGGGTCACCAGGAGGCCGCTCACCGTCGCCACGACGCTGATCCCGATGCTCTGGGGGGTGAGCATCAGCCCGCTCCTGGTGGCCGATGCGCCCGTCGCCACCTGGAGGAACAGGGGCATGAAGGTGATGACCGAGATCAGCGACGCCATCAGGCAGAAGCCCATCACGAACACGATGGCGATCGTCCGGTCGGCGAACAGCCGGAGCGGCACGATCGGTTCGACGGCCCGCCGCTCGGCCACGACGAACAGCACGGTGCCGATGACCCCGACCGTCGCCGCCACTGCGATCGGCCACGATCGCCACGGGTAGGTGTCGCCACCCCAGACCGGCACGAGGATCAGCGCGGTCGAGGCGATCACCAGCAGCACGATCCCCGCCCAGTCGATCGGCCGGCGGCGGGAGGAGAACGGCAACCGGAGGCCGCGATCGGCGACCACCACGGCGAGGCCGGCGATCGGCACGACGGCCCAGAACACCCACCGCCAGCCCGGTCCGTCGACCAGCAGGCCACCCCAGATCGGCCCGGTGATCGCCGAGAAGGTGAAGATGGCGGTGAAGATCCCGATGTACCGGCCCCGCTGCCGGGGCGACACGACGTCGCCGACGATGACGAAGGCCAGTGACATCAGCCCGCCCCCACCGAGGCCCTGGAAGGCCCGGGCCGCCACGAGCTGGTTCATGGTCTGGGACAGGGCGCACAGCACCGAGCCGATGCCGAACACCCAGATCGCCACCAGGTACACGATCCGACGGCCGTACAGGTCGGACATCTTGCCGTAGAGCGGGGTGACGATCGTCGAGGTCAGGAGGTAGGCCGACACCACCCAGGCGATCCGGTTGCCCCCGCCGAGCTGGCCGGCCATCGTCGGCAGGGCGGTGGCCACCACGCTCTGCTCGGTCGATGAGAGGAACAGGCCCATCATCAGCCCGGCCATGAGCCACCGCATCTGGGTGGGGCTGAGGCCGTCGGCCGGTCGGGGTGTCGTCGTCATCGAGTGCGACGCTACCCCCGAGCCGACGATCGGGCCCAGCTCGCTCACGCCGTCGACGCTCCGGCGAGCCGGACGAGGAGGTCGGTGTCGAGGTGGTCGGTGTCGAGGTGGTCGGTGTCGAGGTGGTCGGCGTCGGCGTCGGGCCGGGCCGTACTCGGCTCGTGGGCCGGACGGTCAGTCGGGTGGGGTGTCGGTCATCGCGCCGTCGAGGCGGAGGTCGGCGATCTCGGTCGGCGTCCGATGGGCGAGCTCGGCGAGGACCTCGTCGCCGTGCTCGTTCAGCAGCGGGGCCGGGCGCCGGTAGGTGGCGGGGGTTGCGTCGAAGCGGATCGCAAGGCCGGGCCAGGCGTGGCGGCCGGCCTCGGGGTGGTCGAGGGTGACGAAGAAGCCCCGGCGGTCGTGGTGGGGGTCGGTCATCACGTCGGGGGCCTCGGCCGTCGCCGCCGCGGCGATACCGCCGGCCTGGAGGGTGTCGGCCGCCTCATCGGCGGCCCGGTCGGCGATCCACGCGCCCACCGCATCGTCGATCTCGTCGTGGTGGCGGAGGCGGTCGGCGGTCGACCATTTTGCCCAGGCGGGATCGAGGCCGGCGAGGTCGACGAGCGTCCGCCACCGGCCGTCGTCGACCACCGTGAGGGCCACCCACCGGTCGTCGCCCCGGGCCCGGTAGACGCCGTGGGGGGCGTAGCCGGGGTGGCGGTTGCCGGGCCGGGCGGGCTCGGTGCCCTGCAACTGGCGGTCGACGAGGGCGTGGCCGATCGTGGCCACCGTCGCCTCGTACTGGGCGACCTCGACGGTCGCCCCACCGGCCCCGTCCCGCCCCCGGCGGACCGCGGCGATCGTCGCCAGGGCCGCCACCATCCCGGCGATCGGATCGGGCCAGGCAATGCCGCCTTTCCGGGCCGGCTCGTCGGGGTAGCCCATGAGGGCCGACAGCCCGGCCTGGGAATCGATCATCGGGCCGTAGGCGACCCGGTCGGTGGCCGGACCGCTACGCCCGAATCCGGGCATCGTCACGTAGACGAGGTCGGGGTTCAGCCGGTGGAGCGACGCCTCGTCGAGGCCGAGCTGGGGCATGACCCGGGGGCTGTAGTTCTCGATGACGACGTCGACCGAGGCCACCATCGCCGCCAGGGCGTCCCGGCCCCCGTCGCTCGACAGGTCGAGGGCGATGCTCCGCTTGTTGATGGCGTACTTGTTGACGAAGCCGATCCGGTTCCAGTGCCGTGGCCCCGGATCGTTGTCGGGGTAGTAGCGGGTCGCCTCGACCGATGATCGGTCGATCCCGGCCGGGCCCCTGGCCCACGGGGCCTCGACCATGATCACGTCGGCCCCGAGGTCGGCCAGGATCCGGGTCGCCAGCGGACCGGCCCACACCCGGGTGAGGTCGAGGACCCGGAGCCCGCCGAGCGGGCCGTCGGTACCGCCGAGCGGTCGCCGAGCGGGGCCGTCGTCGCCCTCGTGGCCCTCGTCGGCCGGTGGGGTGGCGGCGGCGAGCGGGGGCGTGATCCGGATCGGCGAGCGGGGGATCCGGACGGCGGTGCCATCGTGGTCGACCTGGCGCCACGCTTCCCGGGCCGTCAGCTGCTCATCGGCCAGCACGTCGGCCAGCTGGTTCACCGGGCCTGCCGGAACCCGAAGCACCTGGAGGAGGTCGACGGTCTCGGCGGCGTCCTGGGTGGCTAGCCAGGGCACCAGGTGCTCGTCGAGAAGGGTCGGGTGGTGCATGAGGTCGTAGGTCGACTCGATGCCCGGGAGCTCGGTGAGGTGGTCGAGGCCGGCCACTCCGAGGAGCCGGTCGAGTTGATCGTCGCGGGGCACGACGAGGGAGATCATGGCGTCCCGGCATCGGTAGGCGCCGATCGGCCGACCGGGCCCGGCGTAGCGGTTCCCCATCCGGCGGAGGACGTCGCCGGCATGGGTCCACCGGAGAAGCGTGAACTGGTGGAGCGCGGTCAACACCTCGAAGTGGGTGATCTCGACCCGCTGGCCGCGGCCGGTGGGCGGGGTGTGACCGGGCGGCGCCTCGCGGTCGGCGGCGACCGCGGCCATGGCACCGATGGCGGCGTGGAGTCCGACGGCCCACGCCACCTGGTGGGCCGGCCCCTGGAGCGGCTCTCGGTCGGGGTCGCCGGTGAGGAGGAGATGCCCGCTCGCCGCCTGGTCGGTCAGCTCGGTCGACGATTCGGTGGAGCGGGGGCCGTCGGCGCCGAACGGGGAGATCTCCACCACGACCGTCCGCCCGTCGAGATCGGCACCGGCCGGTCCCGATCGGAACGGGACGAGCGGGTCGGGGGCCGACGAGTCGATGATGATGTCGGCCCCGGCCAGCAGCTCCCGGGCGGGGCCGTCGATCCCGGCCCACCCGTCGGCCGACGAGCCGGCCGGCACCCGGTGGTGTCCCTTGTCGATGTCGAGGTACAGCGGCAAGCCGATGCCAGCACCGGGAGCCAGCGATCGCTCCGGGTCGGCGACCACGACGACCTCGGCCCCCAGGTCGGCCAGCAGCTTGGCCGCCACCGCCCCGGCCGTCGAACCCCGCAGCTCGATCACCCGCAGCGGGGTATCGGTCGCCATCGGGTGATCGTAGTGATCGCCCCGTCTCACGGCATCTCGACGCCAGCCCGGCGGTCAGTCGACCGGTTGGTCGACGGCGGCCCGCCACTCGGCATAGGCCGCCTCGTCGCCCTCGACGGTGATGTCGGTGTCGGCAGCTCGCCGCCACAGCCAGGCGTCGAGGGCGGCGGCCGGCCCGCTGACCGTCACGTCGGCCGGGCCGGCGTCGTCGACCCGGAGCACATGGGGCCCATCGAGACGTCGGCCCGAGTCGGGGTCGGTCCCCTCCAGGACCCCGGTCGCGACGCGGACCCGGTGGCCGGTGTCGGTGACCTCGATGGCGGTGTGGCGACCCGAGGGGTCGAACCGACCCCAGACCGGTGGCGGCCCGCCGTAGATGACGTCCATCAGTTCGGCGACACCGTCGGCGGCGAGCTCGGCCGGCAGCGGGGTGATCTCGTCGGTCGCCTGCTCGGCGTCGAGGCGGTGGATGAGCGCTTCGTGGGCCTGGCGTCGGAACGTGAAGCCGACGGTCTGCTCTGCGGCCCACGACCACGCCGCCTCGTCCCCGTCGGCCCCGGCCAACGCGTCGGCCAGCGCCGTCGTCGCTCGGTCGAAGAAGGCGACGACCTCGCTTCGGCCGGCCGGCCGGTCCGGTTCGTCGTCGGGTGGTCCAGCCGGGCGGGCGGCGACGATCCGGGACCAGAACCACTGGACCTCGGCCAGGTGCCAGACCAGGTCATCGACGGTCCAGTCGGGGCAGGCGGGGACGGTCCGGTCGGGTGGGGCGGCGGCCGCGACCTCCCGGAACCGGGACGACTCGGTCCGGAGGTGGGCCAGGTAGGCGGCGGGGGTCAGCCGGGTCATGGGGCGAACCTAGACCGTCGGGCGCCGCCGCCCGATCGAGTTTCGCCCTCCGGTCACGTCGGACCCAGGCCGTCAGGCCTCCTGCATCAGCTCGTCGAGCTGGTCGATGCCGGCGATGATCGGCAGCATCGTGGCCGCTGCGGCGTCGACGTCCTGGTGGGCCTGTGCCATCTGGGTCTTGTGGGTCGCCATGTGCTCCTCGACCACGACGTGCTGGTCGGCGATGACCTCGACGATGTCGGTCAGCGCGCCGACCCGCTGGTTCGACGTTGTGATCCGAGCCTCGATGCCCTCGGTGATCTCCTGGATGCGGCTGGTGGCGTCGGCCGTGGTCTGGGCCAGGGCCTTGACCTCGTTGGCCACCACGATGAACCCACGGCCGGCCTCGCCGGCCCGGGCGGCCTCGATGTTGGCGTTGAGGGCGAGGAGGGTCGTGCGGCCGGCGATCTCGGTGATCAGGTCGACCATGGGGGCGATCTCCCGGCTGAGGCCCCGCAACTCGTCGACCGCGTCGCGGGCCGCGGTCGTCTCGGTCGACGCGTGGCGGGCGGATTCGACGGCCCGGGCGATGGCCTCGGCGGCATCATCGACCGAGTCGACGATCGACGCCATCGTCGTCGAGGCGCTGGTGATCGACTCCCGGACGGCGACGGAGGAGTCGGCCAGCTCGGCCGAGCGGTCGGCGAGGTGGGCCTGCTGACGTTGGGACGCCTCGATCTGGGTTCGTCGGTCCTCGTCGTGGGCGAGCTGCCGGTTGCGTTGGAGTTGAAGCGTGATCCAGTTGATCGCCTGGGCTCCGAGGAGCATCACCACGAACACGACATGGATCAGGGTCCAGAGGATCGGATTCTGCTGGCCCCGCTCGTGCTCGAACACCAGGGTCGGATCGAGGAAGCCGACCGTGACGTGGTGGCCGGCGGCGTAGAGGATCGTCGGGATCAACGGGCGGACGTCGATGTACAGGCTGGCCAGGGTCAGCACCACGAACCAGTGGAAATGGGCCTCGATGATCGCGCCGGTGAAGTGGATGAGGATCGACGCCGCCACCACCAACCCCAACGACGACGATGCCGAGCGGATCAGCCTGGATCCGCGCTGCCGGGCCACGGCGGTGAACACCAGGACCGGTACCGACTCGAGGGCGGCGTGCCACAGGGCGTAGCCGTTGGCCAGCCCGATCACGATCAGGACCGGCACATGGGCTGCGAGGGCGTAGGTGATGACGCGGTGGCGCATCTCGAAGTCGGCGTCGTCGAGCGCACGACCATCGGGGAACCACACCGGAAGTGCTGACATATCGTTCCATCGGTCGATCCAGGGTCCGGTTGAGACTCGTTTCCGTCGGAGCCTCTGATGTTGGATGTCGCTGGCCGATGAGGGTCGCTGCGTTCGGTCGGCGCCGATCGCCGTCCGGCGGTGCCTCCGGGCCGACCCGGTGCTGGCCGGTCGCGGCGCCGGCACTAGGCTCGAACCATGTCGAGTGCACAGGGCGCCGACCCGGTGGTCGAGATCGCCGACCACCCTGAAGCCAGCCGCTATGAGCTCCGCCACGACGGTGACGTGGTCGGTGTCGTCGACTACCGGCCCGGCGGCGACGGTGTGATCGTCATCCCCCACGTCGAAGTGGTCCCTTCCCTCCGGGGCGGCGGCCACTCGGCCCCGTTCCTCGACGCCGTCCTCGCCGACCTCGAACGGCGGGGCCTCAAGGTCGTTCCCACCTGTGGGTACGCCGCCGGTCACTTCCGCGCCCGGCCGGATCTGGCCCATCTCCTGGCCTGACGTCACAGGGCCGAACATGTCGGGTTTCGACCCCGGCCTGTCGTGTGCCTACCCGGCCGTGCCGTGGTCCCGATCGTACGGTGACGTCATGGCAGTCATCGAGACCATCACCCTCCGTTTGGCCAGCCCGGGGACGGCCGACGCCTTCGCCGCGGCCAACGCCCGCGTCGAGGCCGAGTACCTCCCCGCCCAGCCCGGCTTCAACCCCGGTTCCCGGACCACCACCCTCGACGAGGGCGGGACGTGGACCATCTCGCTGCGGTGGGACAGCGCCACCGATGCCGACGCGTCGATGGCATCGTTCGCCGACGCCCCCGCCACCCAGGACTTCCTGGCCCTGATCGACGACTCGTCGATGACGATGAGCCGGACCACGGAAGTGGCGTCGGCCTCATCGCCGGCGCTGGCCAACGCCCGGGCCCTGTACCTGGAAGGGATCCGGGACGGCCATGTACGGCGGGCCGTCGAGGCGTACACCGGCGACCGCTACACCCAGCACTCGACCGGGGTTCGGGACGGCGTCGAGGGGTTCGTCGAGTTCTTCGAGCCCTTCGTCGAGCGCAACCCCGTGCGGGACATCGAGATCGTCCGATCGATCGTCGACGGCCGGTTCGTGTTCGTCCAGGCCGCTCAGTCGTTGAACGACGGGGAGGCTCGGTGGGTGACCACCGACCTGTTTGACTCCGACGGCAACGGCAAGATCATCGAGCACTGGGACGTCATCCATGAGCTCGGCGGGACCAACCCGGCCGGCCGGACCCAGATCGACGGCGCCACCGAGATCACCGACCTCCATCTGACCGAGGCCAACAAGCTCGTCGTGTGGCGACTGATGACCGAGGCGTTCAGCGAGTCACCGACCGCCGAGTTCGGCGACTTCATCTCGTCGGAGACCTACCTCAACCACAACCCCGAGGCCCCCGACGGCCTCGACGCCCTCATGGAGATGGCCCGGGTCGGCAAGGAGCGGGGCGAGGCCCTCTACTACAAGCAGGTCCATCGGGTCATCGGTCAGGGCAACTTCGTCGTGTCGTTCGGCCACCAGGTTTGGAGCGACATCGACTACGCGGCGTTCGACATCTTCCGTCTCGAGGACGGCCTGATCGTCGAGCATTGGGACAACGTCGAAACCCTCCCCGACCCCGCCGACCTGGCGAACTCCGGGAAGTTCTGAGCTCACCGTTCCGTCGGGTCGAACGAGGCGCTCGGTTCGCCGGCCAGCCAGCCGTTGATCTCCTCGGCGATCGCTCGATGTCGCCGACGATCGCTGCTCTGGGTGCCGCTGAGGGGCCAGATCCGTTGCTCGCCGGACGGTTCGGTGATCCGGAGGCTGACCCGGTAGGTGTCGTCGCCGTCGAGGAACGCGTCGGTGACCGACGACAACCGGCGCTCGTCGGCTGGATGGAGTACCGGCCAGCGCGGGATGGCGTGTCGCCGCCGCACCTCGACCCGGTCGTCGGGACGGCGGAACTCGGTCCGGTAGCCCACCCCGAACACGTGGGCCATGGCCCCCAGGGCGATGGTGACCACCACGATCCCGATGGCCCGGAGCGTGAGATCGCCGTCGGCGGCGGCGATCACGGCGATCGCCACCGGCGTCACACCGAGGATGACGGGACCCAACCATCCCGAGTCTTCGACCACCAGGCGTTCCCGGTCCCGCTCCACCACCCTCACGTCGCCCCCCGGACGTCGCCGCCTGCACCCCGATGGTAGATCGCGGCCTGTCCGTTCCGGCCGCTCTCCGTTCATTGTTGCGGTTTCATGACAGAGCCGTCGGCGACGGTAACGGAACCGCCGGGCAGCGGACCTCTCCCATTCGTACGCCACCGCTCCGCTGCGCCCTGGAGCGGTGGCGTGAACGTTTCGGGGCAGGCCGAGCGAGAACGAGGAGATGCCCATGTTGAAGAGGCGATGGTCGAGAGGTCTCGGCCTGTTGGTCGCCATGCTGTTGCTCGTCGGTGTCGTGGTCGTCGCCTCCGACGCCGCGACCCCGGCCGAAGCCGAGCCCGGCACGACCAGCAATGTTCCCCCGGTGGCGGCGACCTACCACGGCGTGAAGCCCTATCACAGCTTGATGGCCGGCGTGCTCCAGTACGACGCCTGGACCTACGGCGACATCGCCTTCTACGCCCCGCCCGGCGAGGTGAGCCAGGAGATGGCCAACCAGTGGTTGGCGTGGTACGCCCGGACCGATGAGATCCTCCGGATCCTGGTCAACGACGACGACCAGTACGACATCCGGTTCCGGACCAACGACCCCAACTTCGGCCGGGTCAAGGTGATCGGCATCCCGCCCAACACCTGCGGCGCCGGATGTGGCAACAAGCAGACGGCCGAGTCGCCCGTCGAGCACATCCTCGAGCCGATCACGTCCGACCCGTCGAACTACCAGAACCACTGGGTGCTGTTCTACGAGATGGCCCGCGGCGGGCGCGACGAGATCTTCGACCTGAAGGCGGTGTGGCCCCGGGAGCAGTACTTCCTCCCCCACCTGATCGCCAGCTTCGCCTTCTATGAGATCGGGGGGATGGACGGCGTCCAGGCCGGCGTGCCCGGCGACATCTACCGCGGTCTGGAGGAGTGGGAAGCTGCCGACCTGCAGTACGTCGACTACTTCGTCGAGCGGGAGCAGCGGTGGTTCACCGACCACTTCCCGATCCCGATCAACATCCTCCAGCGCATCGGCATCGAGATGGGCTACGAGACGGTCGGCGCGGTCCTGTCCAACCTCGGCCACTACCCCGACAACCTGAAGTACGACAATTCGACCGACGCCATGTGCGACTTCCAGGCTGCGGTCAACGACGCCACCGGCAACCGCTACGCCCAGCGGATGATCGACGACTGGGGTCTCCCCACCGGCTGCACCTACGACTGGATCGGCTCGCCTGGCGATCACCCCAACGATCTCCAGTTCGAGAGCAGCGGTCTCTGCGTCGACTCGCAGGTCAGTCCCCTGTCGGCCCGGGCCGGTCAGTTCCCTTGTGACGGTTCGGACGAGCAGCGCCTCACCGAGGTCCCGGCTGGCGACGGGTTCATGCTCCAGTTCGGCAACGACGACGGCTGCCTCGATGCCAACGGTACGAACCTGTTCGTCTGGAGCTGCAACCCCCAAGCCCACACCATCTTCCAGTGGAACGGCGATCAGCTGCAGAACCCCCATTCCGGGTTGTGCGTCACCGCCATCGACGGAAACCGGTGGGGTGGTGGTCAGCTCGTGATGGAGCCGTGCACCGACAGCCCGGCCCAGCGGTTGAACACCGGGGTGACCAACCCGCCGCCCCCGGCTCCCGAGCCGGACCCGCCGGCGCCCGACCCCGGGCCGCCCGCTCCTGAGCCCCCCGCACCGGGTCCGGGTCCGACGCCGGTGCTGGGTCGGGTCGTCTACAGCGACGGCGCCCCGGCCGCCGGGGTCTCGGTCGACCTGTTCACCGAGG
Source organism: Acidimicrobiales bacterium (assembly GCA_965262175.1). Taxonomy (GTDB): domain Bacteria; phylum Actinomycetota; class Acidimicrobiia; order Acidimicrobiales; family SZUA-35; genus CADEDH01. The sequence goes on from CBDHES010000010.1 coordinate 216,962, forward strand.
GTCGGGTCGAGTTCATCTCGTCGGCCGTGACCGACGAGCAGGGCAGCTTCCGGTTCGACATCGACGGGGCCGGCTGTGAGGTCGTCACCGTCATCGCCCCGCCCGGCGAGGTGTTCGTCGCCACCGCCGGCGGGTACCAGAACGTCGAGGTCTGCGCCGACGAGGGGGCTGCGGCCGCCCTTCCCGAGGTGGCGATCGTGGCGCCGGCGCAACGGGCCCAGATCGGTGGCCAGGTGGTCGACGAGGCCGGCAACGGCGTCGGCGAGGTGACGGCCGTCGTGTACATCGCCAACGGAGACGGGACCCGGGGCCGCTGGGTTCGGGACGTCGTCACCGCCGCCGATGGCTCCTACCGGTTGGAGGCGCTGAGCGGCTGCTACGTGGTCGACCTCGTCGCTCCCGACGGGCGCTCGTTCGCCACCGGCCGCTGGTACCAGGAGGCGGGCTGCGTCGACCCCGGCGGCCAGCTGACCGTCGACGGAGTCCTCGGCCAGAGCTAGGTGGAGGGGCGCCGGCCTAGGCTCTGGGTCCATGTACGACCCGGTCCGGGACGGCGTCCCGAAGTCGGTTGCGTCGGTGATCTACCGAGAGGCGCCACCCTCGGCGCCTCTCGGGGATCTCGTCCACTGTTACTGGGAGTTGCGGACCGAGACCGAGCTGGCCGACGACTTCACGTTGCACGCCATGCCCGACGCCTGCGTCAACCTGCTGTTCGACCAGCAGGACCCCCGCATCGCCGGGGTGACCCAGCTCCACACGACGCACACGACGCTGGACCTCGGCCGATCGTTCCACTACGCCGGGATCCAGCTGTTCCCCGGGGTGTGGCGGGGCGACCCCGACGCCGTGGTCGACCACTACGTCGGCGAGCCCTATGAGGGCGACCTGCCGTTGATCGAGGTGGGGGAGGCGGCAGCCGAGGTCGACTTCGACGGCAAGGCGGCCGTGTTCGCCGCCCTGGTGGCGACCCTCCTCGACCGGGGCGTCGTCGCCCCCAACCCGGTGACCGCCGCCATCCTCACCAACCTCGACGAGATCAACAACGTCGGAGACATGGCGGAGGCCGCCGCGCTGTCGCCCCGGCAGCTCCAGCGGGCGTTGAAGGCGACGACCGGATTCACGCCCCACGACCTGTTGAAGGTGCTGCGGGTGCAGCAGTCCTTCCGGCGGGACTACCTCCTGCTCTACGCCGACCAGTCGCACTTCACCCACTCGTTCCGGCAGCTGACCGGCTACACGCCCGGTCGGTTCAAGAAGGCGTTCGACGTCTGATATCTACAATCCTTCCTCAGCCCGTTCCGCTTGAGTTGTTCTCGAAGGCACACGGCCTTCACCCACTACGGAAGGACAACGCTCATGCGGAAGGTTGGATGGTTCGACATCTACGTCGAGGACATGGAGCGGGCGCAGGCGTTCTACGAGACGATGCTCGACACGACCCTGGCACCGATGGACGACCCGACGGACTCGACGGTCCAGATGCGGGCCTTCGGCGATGACTTCGCCAGCCACGGCGCGGGTGGGGCGCTGGTGAAGCTGGCCCACGCCAGCCCGGGCCCCGGCGGTTCGATGGTCTACTTCTCGTGCGATGATTGCGCCGTCGAGGAGCGCCGGGCGGCGGCGGCCGGTGGGTCGGTCGTCCGGCCCAAGCACCCGATCGGTGAGCATGGCTTCGTCTCGATCGTCACCGACACCGAAGGCAACATGGTCGGTCTCCACTCCGTGTCGTCCTAGCGAGATGGTCGGACCGAGGGAGGTCCGGTAGGTTCGGCCCGGTGGCGGACCGCTCCCTGATCGACTCTCGCCGGGCCTGGTTGACCGTGGTGGCGACGTTCATCGCATCGGCGGTGACCCTGGGCACGGTGTACAGCTTCGGTTCGTTCTTCGAGGCGATGGCCGCCGACTTCGGCACCGGACGGGGCGAGACGGCGGTCGTGTTCGGGGTGACCACGTTCGCCTTCTTCTGGCTGAGCCTCATCACCGGCCCCATCGCCGACCGGTACGGACCCCGGCCGGTGATGGTCGCCGGCGCCGGGTCTCTCCTCGCCGGGTTGTGGGCCACCAGCTACGTGGACTCGATCGCCCTCGGCTACCTCACCTACGGCGCAGGCGCCGGGCTGGCCGCCGCCTGCGCCTACATTCCGATGGTCGCCACCGTCGGCGGGTGGTTCGACCGGCAGCGGGCCGCCGCCATCGGGGTCTCGGTCGCCGGTATCGGGGTCGGGACGATGGTGATGAACCCGCTCATCACGCTCATGCTCGAGACCACCAGCTGGCGGGTCACGTTCCGGATCGTCGGGGTCGTGGGTGCGGCGCTGTTGCTCGGCTGCTCGCTGCTGATCGCCCGGGCTCCGACGTCGGTGGCCGGAGCGGGGGCGACGAGGTTCGGCGAGGCGGTCCGGTCGCCGATGTTCCGCAGGCTGTGGATCGCTGCGATGTGCTCGGGTCTGGCGCTGTTCGTGCCCTTCGTGTTCGTCGTGCCCTACGCCACCGACCGAGGCGTGTCGGCCGGGGCCGCGGCGTGGCTCGTCGGCTTGCTGGGCGGGTCGAGCGTGATCGCCCGCATCGGGTTCGGTGCACTGTCGAGGCGCTACGGCACGTTCCGGCTGTTCCGCATGGGGCTCGTCCTGTTCCCGGTCGGCTACGTGGTGTGGCTCATGGCCGGATCGTCGTACCTCATGCTGGTGCTGTTCGTGCTGACCCTCGGCACCGGCTACGGCTGCTTCGTCGCCGTCAGCCCGCTCGTGCTCGCCGATCGGTTCGGGGTCGTCGGCCTCGGCTCGTTGATGGGGCTCTTCTACACCACCCAGGGTCTCGGCGGCCTGATCGGACCGCCGACCGCCGGCCGGATCATCGACGCCACCGGCTCCTACCGGTGGCCGATGCTCCTCGCCCTGGGGTTCGGGGCCGCGTCGGTGGCGATCCTGTACTCGATCCGCCCCAACGCCACCGGCGGGCTCGACCCCGAGCCAGAACCCGACCCGGGTACCGACGCGGTCGCCGTCGCCTGACCGCGCCCGGGTCGTCGGTTGCTCGCTGGGAGGGTTGCGTCCCCGAGCGGTCACCTGGCAGGCACCCGGGTCGTAGGCTCATCCTGTGTCGCTTCTCGAAGGGGTGACGGTGCCGATCGATCTTTCTCAGGTCGTGGGTGTCGTCGCAGTCATCATCGGTGCCGGCCTGGTCAGCGCCGTGGCCGGTGTGGTGCTGCGCTACGTCGTCCGGCGGGCGGTTCGACGAGCGGTTCGGGGCCACGGTCGTTGGAAGGTTCGTCTCCCGCGTGCCCACGACGCCGGCCGCGGGGAGCAGCGAAGGCTCCAGCGGGCCGACGCTGCGGCGCACATGCTGTCGAGGGTCACGACGGTCGTGGTCGCCCTCGTAGCGGCGTTCGTGGTGACGAGGATCCTCGGAATCGATCCCGTGGTCCTGCTGTCGTCGGCGGGGTTCCTCGGAGCGGGTCTGGCGTTCGGTGGCCAGCATGTGGTCAAGGATTGGATCGGCGGCCTTGTCGTGCTGATCGAGGACCGGTACGCGGCCGGGGACGAGGTCACGGTGACGATCGGCAGCAACGAGGTGACCGGGACGGTTGAGACGTTGGGGAGTACCGGCCTCCGCCTCCGTCTCGCCAACGGTGCCGCCTGGCACTGCGGGCATGGCTCGATCGATGCCGTGATGAACCACTCCCAGCAATTGGTACGCCACGCCGTCGAGGTCCCGCCTGATGTCTGGGCCGAGATGGATCAGGCGTCGATTGGTCATCACCTCAGCGCCGCGTCGCACGATCTCGGCATGACCGACGTCCTACTGCTCTCCGATATCGCGGCGGAGGCGAGCTCGTCGGGCAACACCCGGGTGATCTTCCACGCGTCGCGCCCGTTGACCAGGCGGCAGCAGCAGATGATCGCCGACCGCATCACGACCCCGGCCCCCGGCGCTCCTACCCACAACGGACGTACCTCGAAGCCTCGATGACCGGAGCCCTCAACCGACAAGCGGGAAGCAGCGGCTTCGTCGGCCGGCAGCTGACCGAGGGTCCTCCATGGTGGATGGTGGGGTGGCCGGGTGTCTGGGGTCAGCTCAGGGGCTGGGCGGTTGCTGCCGGTTGGTGTCGGCTCAGGTCACGCAAGGGCGTTTGCATGGGGCACGTCGGTGGCGAGCGGTCCGCTGGCGTGTTCGATGACCTCGACACTGTCTCGGTGAGCGTGGTCGCTTCGATCAGCAGCGGCGACGATGACGCCGGTGTCGATGACGAGCACGGTCAGCTTTGTGCGAAGCCGTCGGCGAGAAGTTCGTCGATCTGGTGACTGGTGCCTTCGTCGGATGCCCCGGCTGCGACAAAGGCTGGAAGAGCCGGAGCTGACCCGTTGGAGAGGCTCTCGGCGAACTCGACGATGAGTTGGTCCACGGTGAGGCCGCGACGCTTCGCCTCGGCAGTCAGCTTGGCTTCAGCCTCAGCGGGAAGCTCGATGGTCATGGAGCCATCGCATCTCACCGGGGTGACCGGCTTGCCTGCGGCGGGACGGCGACGGCGGGGACTGCGGCCTGACCGCTGGACCCCGCTCGCGACCCCTGTTTCCCGATGTTGTAGGCACGAAGCGTCGAGTTCTGCGTTTGTCGTTCTCGGTTGTCACCCTCAGTCGGACGGCCCGCCGTGGCAGGCTGATCTGGTGAGATACGGCGTGGCTGAGGTAGCTGAGATCCTGCTTCGTACGTGGGACCCTCTGGCCGTTCGCAACTCCGATCTGTTGCCCGAGAGTGAGTACCGCTACGAGGCTGCAGAGGTGCTCGACATCCTGGCTGGTGGTGGCAGTGAGGCTGAAGTTCGGGAGTACCTGAGATCGAGCGAGCTTGCTACCTCGGTTGATCCGGCATCGTGCGCGCTCACTGCGCAGGCGATCGCCTCTTGGTTTTCAGATGAGCAGCGCTTCTTGGAGGCGCTCCCTCCTCTGGTTCGGTCGGCTGCGCAGGGTGACGTCGACGCAGTGGAACGACTTCTCGCTGACGGGGTACCGCCCGATGCCGCCGATGCAGGTGGATGGAGCGGACTGCATGCGGCGGCCGTCCGAGGTCACACGGCGGTGGTCGAGCTATTGCTGGATCGTGGGTGCGAAGTAGACACTCGGAGCGGGGACGGTGTCACGCCCCTCCTGAACGCAGCGGGTCCCTGCGAGGATCCCGAGGTAGTTCGCGTCCTCCTCGATGGAGGAGCCGATCCGGACGCAACCGAGGCGCGATTCGGTTGGAACCCGCTGAGTCGGGCAGCTGAGTACTGCCGACCGGACGCGGTGCGACTGCTTCTGGAGGCTGGCGCGGACGCAACACGCGTAGAACCGACGGGCTTCACGTTGCTCATGACCGCCGCCGAATCGGGCTGCTACGAGGTCATCGAGCTGCTTCTGAGGGCTGGCGCTGATGCCACTCTTGAGTACCAAGGCAAGCGTGCCGCTCAGCTTGCGCGCGAGCGCGAGTTCTTTGACTGCGCAGAGTTGCTCGACAGAACGTGAAGCCTGGGGCTATCTCAACGCACGCTCGAGATCTCGGCAGAACTGTTCGATCTGGCTGCCTCCACCGAAGGTCATCTCGGCTTCCAGCCGCCAGGTAGGCGGCCATGGTTGCCCGAGCGAGACGGTGCAACTCACCTGGCCGAGGTCGTCGATCGAGCAGACGATGTCGAGCTGGCCTTCGAGCGAACCGTACGTTCGGTCGCCCTTCCAATCGCGTGCGATGTCTTGCCAGTACTGGGTCAGCCCTCGGCCCCATTCGTGCACGATGGCGGCGGCGCGAGCACTTGCGGACCGTCTCCGGGGTCGGGCCCAGCTTCTCGGCGACGGAACAGATCGCTTCCCACTGCGACCGAAGCGATGGCGTCGTCTCAGCAACCATCCGAACCGCACGTTCACGCAGCTCGACCGGATACCTCCCCGGCCGTCGTTGCTCTGTCATAGCTCAATCCTCTCAGAGGTAAGAGCCTGCGCAATCCCCGGGTCGACGAGAACCGGGTGGAGAGCGTCATGGCTGATGGACGTCTTCGACCCGTTGGGCAACCTCACGAGCGCGCCCGTTCCGGTCCTCGAGGTACTGCACGAGGATCGATGCCCAGTGGCCGGCTTCGAGTGAGCTAGTCATCGGACCCCATCTCCGGTGTGATCAACCCCATCTCATCGGCGGTGTCGATAGCTGTGCCGATGAGCCACGGATCCAGTGAAACTGACACAGACTCTCCGGTCAGGGTTCCGCGCTCGGAGATGGCGAGGCCGACTAGGGCCAGAGTGGCAGCTCGATGACGTTCGACGGCTTCCCCGTGGGTCTCGCTGCCAAGTGCGCCGGAGTCATCTCGATCCCACGCTGCAGTCGCGCTCTTCGCGAAGTCCAGGGGAATCACGACCTCTACGGACAGACGCTCTTTGAAGAGTTGGGCCCCGATGCGGCCGAGAAGAGCTGCATCGGCCTTCCAGTGGACTCGGTCTTGGGCGCCCTCAGAAGGCAGAAGACGAGTCCCGCACCAAGGGCAGAAGTTGGCAGGGAAGTAGGACGTTCCGCCGTCCCGGACAGGGAGCTGGAACTCTCCTCCGGACGAGCGTACGACCACAGCATCCGGGCAATCGGTAACGTCCGGATGGTCCGAACACGTCAGCGCGAGTTGTCCCGCCATCACATCACAGCACGCTTCAAAATCCATGCATCCAGTGAAGTCGACTCCGGCACCGCGGGCCGGCCTTTGTGTCTCGGACACGAAGCGCATCATTCGCCTCGGTTCATCTCGCCGTTCATGCGGCGCTCCATTGCGTCGGCGATCTCCTCGTCCCGGCGGGTTGGTCCGGAGCAACCCGTCGTCGACCGCCGTGTTCAGCATCGTCCGGAACAGTCGGTAGACCTTCGCCACGGTGTTGGCGTGCAGCCCCGACTTCGACAGTCGGCCGTGCCACGCTCGAACCGCCGACGGTGTGATCTTGCGTAGTTCGACCGACTCGAACTCGGCAAGGATGTGGGCGAGCTGCGAGGCGTAGGTGTCCCGGGTCCGCGGACGGAGATCACGAGCCTCCAGCCATCGCTCAGCGAAGGCCCCGAACCGTTTGCGGCCACTCGAGGGGTCGTCGTGACGACCGGACAGAAGCTCGGTCTCCATCGTCGCCAGCCACGCCCTCGCATCGGCCTTCGTGGCGAAGGTCGTGTCGGCCGGGACTTGCTTGCCGAGGTGCCAGTAGCGCGCCTGTCCCGACTGTTCGCCGTTGTTCTAGGCACGGCGGGCGGTGGCGATCCAGTCGATCTGGCCCGAACCCCTGATTGCCAGGGCTTTCGAAGAGAGCGGGTGACGAGAATCGAACTCGCGTATTCAGCTTGGGAAGCTGATGTTCTACCATTGAACTACACCCGCAAGGTGGACTTGGCAGTGTAGCACTGTCGCTCCAACGCGGTGCCCGATCGGTCATCTGGCGGACCCGTCGTCGGCCAGGACGTAGATCGACGACGACAACAAGCACCCTTGCGTCAGTCCGGTGCGCTCTGGGCGGGGAGACCGTTCCCGGCCCGCCGCCCGCCTTCGGCGTGGTGGGGGAGATGGGGATGGTCGTCGGGGTAGGGCAGCAGGTCGGCGTCGAACGCCTCCCACGCCGCCCGCAGCTCGGCCAGAACGTCGGGGTGGTGGCGGGCCACGTTGGCCATCTCCCGACCGTCGACCGACAGGTCGTACAGCAGGTCGTAGAAGCCCTGGCGCTGCTCGGGCCGCAACGGCCAGTTGCCGAGCCGGGCCCGGCCCCGCCCGTCCCGCAGGTACTTGAACCGCCCCCGCCGCAATGCCCCCTGGCTGGCGACCCGCCACGCCAGGTCGTGCTCGGGATAGTCGACCCCATCGACCAGCCACGGCAGGAGGCTCACGCCGTCGAGCGGGTAGTCGGGGTGCGGCCCGGCGCCAGCGGCGTCGAGCATCGTCGCCGTCCAGTCCATCGTGATGTTGGGGGCGTCGCTGACCTGCAACGCCGAGACCGCGGCCGGCCACCGGAGCAACAGCGGCACTCGGATCCCACCTTCGGTCAGGTCTCCCTTCTCCCCGACGAAGGGCCAGTTCTTCGACCACCGCTCGCCCCCGTTGTCGGAGCAGAACACGATCATCGTGTCGTCGGTCAACCCGGCGGCGGCCACGGCGTCGAGCACCACGCCGATGCCGTCGTCCATCGCCTCCACCAGCTCGCCGTACTTGGCGAGCGAACCGGCGTCCCAATGGAGCAGTGGCGAGGCGAGCTCGCCGGTCTCGAAATCCCGCCGGATCGCCGCCCCGACCTCGGCATCGCCCCGACCCTCCCACGGCCAATGGGGGGCGGTGTAGTTCAGCTGCAGGTAGAACGGCCGATCCCGCTCGGCGGAGATCCACTGGGCGGCCCGCTCCGAGATCAGGTCGGTGTAGTAGCCGGTCATCTCGACCGGGGTCTCGCCCTCCCACAGATCGGGGTCACCGAGGGTGTCGATGTGCTCGAAGTAGTCCATCGCGCCGTCGAGGTTCCCGAAGAACGTCTGGAACCCGATCCGCAGCGGGCTGAACCACGGCAGCCACCCGCAATGCCACTTGCCGAACATGGCGGTGTCGTAGCCCGCCTCGACGAGCAGCGACGGCAGTGTGGGGTGGTCGGTCGGGATCCCCGACGTCTCGTCGCGGCTCCGCAGCGGCTCGGCCAACCCGGCGGCCAACCGACCGGGGCTCCGCCCGGTGTACAACCCGATCCGGGTCGGTGAGCACCACGACGAGGCGGCGTAGGCATCGGTGAACCGGATCCCCTCGGCGGCCAGCCGATCGAGGTGGGGGGTGGCGATCGCGGTCGAGCCGTAGCAGCCGAGATCGGCCCAGCCGAGGTCGTCGGCCAGGATGAAGATCAGGTTCGGTCGGTCGGGCCGTCCCCTTCCCCGACTGACGAACGGTGCCTCCGCTGGTGGCGTGGTCATGTGGTCCCCTTCGATCGCGATCCCGTCTGGCCGGGCCACCGACGCTAGGCCACCGGCTCGGCGTGCGCCGATCGAGAGCCCGGCGATAACGTCCGGCAATGAGTCAGCCCCTCGACGGAGTGCGGGTCCTGGAGCTGGCGACCGACGTCGCCGGCCCCTTCACCGCCAAGCTGCTGGCCGACTTCGGCGCCGAGGTCATCAAGGTCGAGCCACCGGGCGGCGACCCGGCCCGGGCCCACGGCCCGTTTCCCGACGACCAACCGGACCCCGAGCAGAGCGCCCTCTTCCTCTACCTCAACGCCAACAAGCGGGGTCTCGTGGCCGACCTCGACGAGCCGGCCGACCGGGCGATCGTCGCCGACCTGGCGGCCCGATCCGACGTGATCATCGAATCGCTCACCCCCGGTCACCTCGACCGGGTCGGCCTCGGGTTCGAGACCCTCCGAGCACGGAACCCGGCCGCGGTGCTCACCAGCGTCACCCCGTTCGGCCAGGACGGCCCCTATGCCTCTTATACCGGTGCCGACATCGTCACCTACGCCATGGGCGGGCCGATGTTCGGCACCGGGGTCGCCGACCGGGAGCCGGTCAAGCTCGGTGGCAACCTCACGTCGTACCAATGCGGCAACCTGGCCGCCACCGCCACCACCGCTGCGCTCCTCACCGCCGAGCAGACCGGCCACGGCACCCACATCGACCTGTCGATGTTCGAAGCCCAGGCCGGGAGCATCGACCGACGCGTCACCTACCTCCTCTGGTACCTGTGGAGCGGGCGGGTCGCCGGCCGGGATCCGCGGGGAGCGCTGCGTGCCCTCCCCAACGGCTTCTTCCCCACCGCCGAGGGTCACGTCCTGATCTTCACCCTGCTGCCGTGGATCCCCCGGATGCTGAAGGTGCTCGGCGACGACGACCTGGCCGCTCGATTCGCCGAACCGGACTGGATCACCGACGACGACCTCGTCGACGAGGTCCAGGCCGTGCTCTACCCGTGGCTCTTCGAAGGCGACAAGCACGACCGGGCCCGGGTCGCCCAGGCCGAGAAATGGGTCGCCACCCCGCTCAGCTCCCCGGCCGACATGCTGGCCGACGACCACTTCGACGGTCGGGACTACTTCGTCACCGTCGACCACCCGGTCGCCGGCCGCTACCGCCAACCGGGCGCCCCGTTCCGGTTGGGTGACGCCTGGCAGCTCCGACGCCCGGCGCCGACCATCGATCAGCACGGCCCGGAGATCCGGACCGAGCTGGCCGCCGCCTCCTCCCCGGTCCCGACCACGCAGGCCCAGGCCCCCAGCACCTCCACCGGCCGTCCGGCGTCGGCGTCGCCCCAGCTTCCGCTCGAGGGGATCCGGGTCCTCGACCTGACCGTCGTGTGGGCCGGTCCGGCCGCCACCATGCACCTCGGCGACCTCGGAGCCGAGATCATCCGGGTCGACAACCCGTGGGTGTTCCCCCCGGCGACCCGAGGCAACTCCCCCCGCCCCGACCCCGACCTGCTCGTCGATTTCGGTCCGCTGGGCGGCTCCTACCCCAACCTCGACACGTCGGGCCGACCGTGGAACACCCACGGCATGTGGTCGGCCCAGGCCCGCAACAAGCTCGGATGCACCCTCGACATCCGCCGCCCCGAAGGGCTCGAGGCGTTCTACCGTCTCATCGAGGTCAGCGACGTGCTCGTCGAGAACAACTCGGTCGCCGTCGTCGACAAGCTCGGTATCGGCTGGGACGACCTCCACGCCCGGAACCCCCGCCTGATCGTCATCCGCATGCCCCCGATGGGCCTCGACGGGCCCTACGCCAGCTACGTCGGGTTCGGGGCCAGCTTCGAAGCGTTGTGCGGACTCACCCGCCTCCGGGGATACCTCGACGACGATCCGACGACCACCACCCCGGCGTTCCACATGGACCCGGCCAGCGGCGCCGCCGGGGCGTTCGCCGCGCTGTGCGCTCTGCGCCGTCGAGAGCGAACCGGGGTCGGCGAACTGGTCGAGCTGGCCCAGAGCGAGAACATGATGCAGCACATCGGCGAGTACTTCGTCGACGCCGACCGGACCGGCCGCCACCACGGGCCCGGCGGCAATCGGCACGTCACCCACGCACCGCAGGGGTGCTACCGATGCGCCGGCGACGACCGGTGGGCCGTGATCTCGGTCGCCACCGACGACCAGTGGGCCGGCTTGTGCCGGGCGATGAACCGCCCCGACCTGGCGGCCGATGAGCGGTTGGCCACCGCCGCCGGTCGCCGGGCCGACCACGACCGGCTCGACGAGGAGATCGGCCGGTGGACGGCCGACCTCGACCACCGGGAGGTCTTCCAACGCTGCCAAGCCGAGGGGGTGCCGGCCGGTCCCGTCCTCGACGAGGCCGACGCCTACGCCGACCCCCACCTCCGGGCCCGGGGGTTCTTCCGGGAGCAGGGCTCGGTCGACATCGGCACCTGGGAGTTCCCCGGACACCAGTGGCGGTGGTCGGGCCCGCCGATGCGGTGGGGTCCGATCGGTCGACTGGGAGCGGAGAACGAGCACGTGTTCCGCCAGATCCTCGGCTTCGACGACGACGAGTACGCCCGGCTGGCCGACAACGGCCATCTGTCCCTCGACTACCTCAAGCCCGACGGGACGCCCTGGTAGCTAGGGTGCGATCTCGTGATCCTCTCCGACCGCACCATCAGGGAAGAGGTCTCGGCCGGTCGCATCATCATCGAGCCGTTCGATCCTTCCGCCGTCCAGCCATCGTCGGTCGATCTTCGACTCGACCACCGCTTCGTCGTGTTCCGGAACCACACCTTCAGCCATATCGACGTGAAGGCCGACCTGACCGAACTCACCGAGATGGTCGAGGCGAGCGACGCCGACCCGTTCATCCTCCACCCCGGTGAGTTCGTCCTCGGCTCCACCGCCGAACGGGTGGCGATCCCGTCCGACCTCGTCGGGCGCATCGAGGGCAAGTCGAGCCTCGGTCGGCTCGGTCTGCTGATCCACACCACCGCCGGGTTCGTCGACGCCGGGTGGGACGGCCAGCTGACGCTCGAGTTCTCCAACGTGGCCAGCCTTCCCATCACCCTCTACCCCGGGATGAAGATCGGCCAGATCAGCTTCATCCGCATGTCGACCGCGGCCGACAACCCCTACGGCTCGGGCGAGCTCGGCTCGAAGTACCAGGGCCAGCGCGGACCCCGACCATCTCGCTACTGGGAGAATTTTTGAACTAACATCCCCGCTTCGTTGCAGGGATATTTCAATGTTGGACCGCGCCTAGCAAAGATCACGCTCCTCGTCCACGATTGTCGACATGGGAGGGGTTGCGGTGACTACCGAAGTGGCGAACACCCCGGACCGACAGGCGGACACGCGGCACCAGCTGTTCTTCTTCGTGACCTGGATCGTGGTCACGGCACTGCTGGCCATCGGGCTCCAGCTCGTCGGTTCGACCGAGGCGTTCGGTGACGATGGACGAACGGCGGTGGCCGGCGTCGTCGCCGACTATCCGCTGCGGCCGGCCGATCCGTCCGCCGAGCCGATCCCGTCGGCGCTGTACGCCGGCGCCATGTGGTCGGTGACCGACGCTGCCGTGATGAACGCCGGCACCGTGTTCGACGACTCGGTCATCGAAGTCGACGTCACCGTTCGCAACACGCTCGCCGCCAGCGAGGTCCGTATCCCCGACAGCATGGTGCGGCTGGCCGTCGCCGGTGGCGGCGACCTCGGCCACGGTGAGTTCGTCGATCAACCCACCCGGGTCGTCGTCGAGCCCGGTCAGACGCAGGACCTGACGGTCCGGTTCCGGGTCGGATCGGTGCAGGAACCCGACCTCGGGGCCCTCTTCCTCCAGATCGGCGAACCGAACCGGGAGCCGGCCTGGATCCCGCTCGACGGCTCGGCCGCCGATTCACCGTCGACCGTGCTGGCCGCGGTCGACGCCGCCCCCATCGTCATCGCCGACCCCGGCGGCCAGGGCGACCTCGTACTCGAGCCCGACGCCGCCTCGGTTGGCGTCGAAGCCGGTTCGTATCGGGCGCTCGTCGATGAGCGGGTGGCCGTGGTCAAGATCGTGGTCCAGCGGACCTCCGGTGACGATCCCGCCTACGCCGACGCCAGCTTCTGGGCGATCGAGCACGACGGCACGTCGTCGGCGGCGGTGCTCGCCGCGGTCGAAGCCGGCGATGCGTCGAACGCCGACGTCGTCACGCTCCTGTTCGCCTTCCCGGCCGACGCCGGGGACCTCGTCGTGGTGGCCGGGGCCGACGCCGACGAGCAGGCCCGCATCCCGGTCGTCGTTCCCTCCTGAGCCGCCGGGCCGACCTACCCCCTAGAGTCGGGCCATGCCCCGGATGTCATCGCCCGATGTCGACGCGTTCCTCGCCGAGCCACACATCGGCGTCATCGCCACCCTCCGCCAGGACGGGCGACCCTACACGGTCCCCGTCTGGCACCTGTGGGACGGCACCCACTTCTGGGTCAGCGGCACCGAGTCCCGGGTGTGGTGCCGCCAGCTCATGACCGAGCCCCGGCTGTCGCTCTGTGTCGAGGCCATGGCCCCGGTACCGGGCCATGTCGGGGTCGACGGACTCGGCGAGGTCCTCCGGCCGCCGGAGTTCGACATCTGGCCCATCAGCCGGCAACTGGCGGAGAAGTACATCGGTCGAGGCCAGGAGGGAATGACCGAGACCATCGAGGCGTTCGTCGCCAACATGCGCACCGAGCCCCGGCTGCTGATCCGCATCACCCCCGAGGTGTGGCGGGCCATCGACATGCGGGTCTACCAGGGTAAGCGAGCCGACCGGGAGCATCAGGCCCGGGCCCGGGGCGAGTCGTAGGGAGCGGCTACCTCGTGGACCCGGCGCCGACGGCGACGATCGGAGGACGACCCCGGCCCGGCCCCCGGCCAGGGGCCCGGACCGTGCGGACCGTGCTCGGGCTCGTCGTCGTCGTGGTCGCCTTCGCCTGGGTCCTGCCTTCGTTCGCCTCCTACTCGGAGGTCGCCCAGACCCTCCAGTCCCTCGATCGCCGATGGCTGCCAGCATTCGCCGTCGCCTCGATCGTCAACCTGCTCGCCCCCGCCGGCCTGCAGTGGGCCGCCCTCCCCGGGCTCCGGATCCGCCATGCGGTCATCGTCGACTGGGTGACCTCAGCGGTCACCAACGCGGTCCCCGGTGGGAGCGCCGTGGCGGTCGGGCTGACCTGGACCATGTACCGACGCCTGGGCCTGGCCAAGGCGGCGATCGCCCGGTCGATCGTGGTGACCGGGGTCTGGGACCAGATCTTCAAGCTGACCGCACCGCTCGCCGCCGTGATCTGGTTGTCGACCGAACGACCGGTCGGTCCGGGCCTGATCCAGGCGTCGCTCGTCGGTGGCGCGCTGTTCGCCGTGGTCGTCGGGCTCTGCACGGTGCTGGTCGCTGGCCCCCGGGCGGCGGTATCCGTCGGCGGCTTCCTCGACCGGTTGGCCATCGGCGGTCGAGGCTGGCCCGACCGTCTCGAGCGGCTCCGGCAGGACACCGTGCTGCTCGTCCGGCTCCGATGGCTGCGGTTGACGCTGTGGACCGTGGGCGGTCACCTGTCGCTGTTCGTGCTGCTGGTGATCTGCCTTCGGGCCACCGGCGTGCCGGCCACGGCCCTGACCGCGGCCGCCGTGTTCGCCGCGTTGGCGTTCGGCCGGTTGATCACGGCCATCCCCCTCACCCCCGGTGGCCTCGGGGTCATGGAGGTCGGGTTGGCCGGTGCCCTCACCGCCGTCGGCACCGCCGACGAGGTATCGGTGGTGGCCGCCGTGCTGCTGTTCCGGTTCGTCAGCTTCGCCCTCACCATCCCGCTGGGAGCGATGGCGTGGCTGGTCTGGAGCGGTTCATCGACCGCCGTCGACGACCGGGAGGCGGCGACCCCGACGGGGCGAACCGCCGACGCCCCCGCTCGCTGACGGCTGCTGGGCGACCGGGCGTCCGGGCCGCCGAGCTACGACGGAGCGTCGGTGTCGGCAGCTCCGCTACCGATCCGGGTCGAGAGCTCCACCCGGGTCTCCCGCTCCCCGCTCTCGATCGCTTCGAGGAGGTGCATCGCGATGTCGGCCACCTTGACGTCGTCCTCCTCGACCCCGTGGCCCTTCACGCCGTCGTCCATCATCACGTAGCAGAACGGGCAGGCGGTGGCGATGCGGCTGGCACCGGTGGCCAACAGCTCCTCCGAGCGCTCATCGTTGACCTTGTTGCCGAGGTCCTCTTCCATCCACATCCGGGCACCGCCCGCACCACAGCACATGCCGGTGGTGCCGTTGCGGCCGGCCTCGACGATCTGGACGCCCTTCAGGTTGCCGATCACGTTCCGGGGAGCGAGGTAGACGTCGTTGTGGCGACCGAGGTAGCAGGAGTCGTGGTAGACGATCCGCTCCTCAAGCGACGCCTGCGACACGTCGAGCTTGCCCTCGGCGATCAACCACTCGATGAACTGGCTGTGGTGGACCACCTCGTAGTGGCCGCCGAGCTGGGGGTACTCGTTCATCAGCGTGTTGAAGCAGTGGGGGCACTGGGTGATGATCTTCCGGACCCCGAGCCCGTTGAGCGTCTCGACGTTCTGCTTGGCCAGCATCTGGAAGAGGTACTCGTTGCCCGAGCGCCGGGCCGGGTCGCCGGTGCACAGCTCGGCGGGGCCGAGGATGGCGAAGTCGATCGCCGCCCGCTCCATCAGCTTGGCCATCGCACGGGTGACCTTCTGGTTCTTGTCGTCGAAGCTGCCGGCGCACCCCACCCAGTAGAGGTACTCGTGGGTGAACGGCTCGGCGAGCGCGTCGCCCTCGATCACGTCGACCGACAGGCCCTTGGCCCAGTCGGCCCGGGTGGTCTGGCTCATCGCCCACGGGTTCGACGAGTTCTCCATCGAGCGGAACGCCGTCCCCAGCTCGGTGGGGAAGTTCGACTCCATCAGGGTCAGGTACCGGCGCATGTCGAGGATCTTGTCGAGGATCTCGATGTTGACCGGGCAGATCTCGTCGCACGCCTTGCACGACGTGCACGACCACACTTCCTCCGGCTGGACCCGCTCGAAGATCCAGTTGGCCTCGACCTTGATCTCCGAGTCGACCCCGAGAGGGGGAGCGACGGCCGGGTCACCGGTCCGGGACATGACCTCGCCGGTCTTGAGCACGATCTCCCGGGGGTCCAGCGGCTTGCCGGTGGCGTGGGCCGGGCACACCGACGTGCAACGACCACACATCGTGCAGGCGTCGGTGTCGAGGAGCTGCTTCCAGGTGAACGACTCGACCGTCGAGGCGCCGAACGTCTCCAGCTCGGTCGTCTCCAGGTCGGGAAGCGGCTTCATCGCCCCCTTGGGGCGGTCGCGGTCCGACAGGTACATGTTCAACGGCGAGGTGAACATGTGACGCAGCATCGTGCCGGGGATGATGGCCAGGAAGGCGCAGAAGCTGATGACGTGGGCGATCCACCATCCCTGGTGCCAGGCCGAGAGGTTGTCGACACCGTCGACCAGCGTCGCCAGCGGATAGCCGACGATCGACCACCGCTCGTAGTCGGGGTTGCCCTCGAGAGCGATGCGGAACGCCTCGGCCCCGAACCCGGTGACCCCGATGGCGGTGAGGACACCGAGGATGACGGCGTGCTCGGCCTTGGTCTTGACCCGGATCCGGTAGGGGCGCCAGCTCCGGGGGCCGTACCGTCGCCCGATCGCCATCCCCATGCCGACGAGGAACACGACGCCGGCCACGTCGCCGACCAGGGCGTACACCTTGTACACGTTGCCGTTGAGGAACTTGAGGCTCTCCGGGACCTGGTGGTTGACCTCGAGCACCGTCGTCACCGCCAGCAGTACCAGGAAGCTGAAGTAGATCAGCGAGTGCATGATCCCGGCCGCCGGATCCCGCATCAGGGTCTGCATGTAGACCCCGGCTCGGAAGTCGGCCAAGCGCTGACGGAGGTTCTCCGGGGTGGTCGCCCGACGGTCGGGGGCGCCCCGCTCCCAGTTCTTGACCCGGTACGACAGCTGGACCGAGCCCCACAGGAGCAGGATCGGGATGACGGTGTAGAACGCCAGCTTCATCGGCCCGGGGATGTTCCCGAACGCCTCCCGCTGGATCTCGGCGTCGTCGTGGAACTCGAAGATCGCGGCGGCGATGCCCGACAGGACCGTCACCAGCGCTATCAGGAAGCCGACGGCCAGCCACACCTGGCTCGCCTTGAGGCCGGAGGAGGTTTCCGGCGTGGTGTCGAGGTCGGTGGCAGGCGCATCCATACGACCGGCAAAACTAGTGGCGAAAATCGCCGACGCCCCAACTTTGGTCCCCGTTCGCTGCGCACTGCTACGGTTCGATGGATGCAACTCGTCACCGCGGTCATCAAGCCTCACATGCTCGACCCGGTGAAAGAGGCCCTGAAGGGCATCGGGATCGCCGGGATGACGGTCAGCGAAGCCAAGGGATTCGGCCGTCAGGGCGGCCACACCGAGACGTACCGGGGCGCCGAGTACCGGATCGACTTCGTGCCCAAGGTCAAGGTCGAGATCGTGGTCGACGGCTCCCAGGCCGACAAGGTGGCCGAGACGATCGCCGCCGCCGCCCACACCGGCAAAATCGGCGACGGCAAGATCTGGCTGACCCCGGTCGACACGCTGGTCCGTATCCGGACCGGCGAGATCGGCGTCGACGCCGTCTGAGTCGGCCCTGGCCGACGGTTCTACGGGACCAGCTCGGCCAGAAGGTCGAGCTGAGGACCGGTCGGCGGCTCGCCCAGCTCCGAGCGGAACTCCCCCGGTCCGACCTGCCAGGCGGCGAAGCTCTCGGCGAAGTCCCCGGCCCCGGTCGCGAAGTCGGCGGCCCGACTACCCGGCCACCACGGCGCGTCGTCGATCCCCCGGGCCTCCTGCCAGCGCCGGCGATCGTCGCCGTCGTTGTAGGTGACGTCGAGCGCGTGGCCCAACTCGTGGGCGATCACGTGGACCAGGAGGTCGGCCGGCTGATCCGGTCGGACGTTGATCTCGATCACCCGTTCCTCGGTCAACGTGTACCCGTAGGCTCCCCGGTCGGCGGGCACGAACCGGATCTCCCAACCCGGGAGGCGATCCCGCCACGGGTAGGCGATCGAGTCGAGCGCCGCCTCGCCCCGCCGACGGGCGTCGGCCGAGCGCTCGCCGTCGCCCCGGGCTGCGATCGTGGCGGCGGTGCTGGTCGTGGTCGGATCGGCCCTCGTGTCGTCGGGGAAGTCCATCCCGGCCGCCGCGGCCTGCTCGGTCGCCGACAGATCCGACGAGATCCGGCTGGCGGCGGTGGCCCCCACGATGGCCACCACCATCACCAGCACCTGGATCGGACCCCGCCACCGACGGTGCCATCGCACGCCGTGCCGCTCCGTCGGGTAGTCCGCCACCATGGTCTCGACGGTACGGGTGGGGGCCTGAGGGGACGAGAGCGGAGCCGCCCAGCTCGCGCTCGCCGGTCCGGGTCGTTCGGCCCACGACGAGGCCGTCCCTAGGCTGGGGGCCATGGAGCTCGCCCTCGAACCGCACCCGACCTTCGCCGGCCGCCCCGGTCCGCTGCTGATCGTGATCGCCGACGGGGTGGGCGTCGCCCCGCCGGGACCGAGCAACGCCGTCACCCAGGCCCACACCCCAGCCCTCGACGGGCTGTGCCAGCCTCCCCGGTACACCGAGCTGGCCGCCCACGGAACCGCCGTCGGGCTCCCCTCCGACGGCGACATGGGCAACAGCGAGGTCGGGCACAACGCCATCGGTGCCGGACGGGTCTTCGCCCAGGGAGCCAAGCTGGTCAACCGAGCCCTCGACGAGGGCACGCTGTTCCAGACCGACGTCTGGCGGACGGCGATCGACCGGTCGCTCGCCGGCGGCACCCTCCACTTCATCGGGCTCCACAGCGACGGCAACGTCCACGCCCACACCGACCACCTCTACCGGCTCCTCGGCCAGGCCGCCGCCGAGGGCGTTGCACGGGCCCGGCTCCACCTGCTCCTCGACGGGCGCGACACCCCGGCCCGCTCGGCGCTCGGCTACCTGACCGAGACCGAGGCCGTGCTCTCCCGCCTCGCCACCGAGCACGGCGTCGACTACCGGATCGCCTCCGGCGGGGGGCGGATGACGATCACCATGGACCGCTACGGGGCCGACTGGGACATGGTCAAGCGGGGCTACGAGTGCCATACCCACGGCGTCGGTCGGGCCTTCGCGTCGGCGGCCGAGGCGGTGGAGACGATGTACGCCGAGAGCGACGCCGGCGACCAGTACCTCGACGCCTTCGTGATCGTCGATGACGATGGCACCGATGGCCCACTGCCGGTGGGGACGATGGCCGACGGCGACTCGGTGATCATGTTCAACTTTCGCGGTGATCGGGCCATCGAGATCTCCCAGGCCTACGAGGACGACGACTTCACCGCCTTCGACCGGACCGCCGCCGGACCGCGGCCGGAGGTGTTCTACGCCGGGATGCTCCAGTACGACGGCGACGCGCTCGTTCCCGCCCGGTACCTCGTCGACCCGCCGGCCATCGACCGGACGATGGGGGAGTACCTGTGCGCGGCGGGCGTCCGTTCCTTCGCGGTGTCCGAGACCCAGAAGTTCGGCCACGTGACCTACTTCTGGAACGGCAACCGGTCCGGGTACCTCGACGAGGACCTCGAGACCTACGTCGAGATCCCGTCCGACAACGTCGAGTTCAACAAGACCCCGGGGATGAAGGCCCGGGAGATCACCGCCGCCACGATCGAGCTGCTCGAGAGCGGCGACTACCGGTTCGGTCGGATCAACTTCGCCAACGGCGACATGGTGGGCCACACCGGCGTGCTCGACGCCACGACCGAGGCGATGGAGGCCGTCGACGAGTGCATGGAACGGCTCCGGGCGACCGTCGAGCGGCTCGGGGGCGTGCTCATCTACACCGCCGACCACGGCAACGCCGACATCATGTACACCGAGGCCGCCGACGGGACCCGCTCCCCGGTGACCTCCCACACGCTTTCACCGGTGCCGTTCGCCATCTTCGATCCGGGCTACGACGGCGAGTACGAGCTGGCTCCGCCCGACGACGCCGGCCTCTCCCACATCGCCGCCACCACCCTCAACCTGCTCGGCTACACCGCCCCCGATGGCTACCAGCCGAGCATGCTCCGGTTCGCCTGAGCAGGGACGGTTCAACCGGGCCACCGAGGTGCCGATCACCTCGATGTGAGGTCGGCGTCACCGGATCGTGACGAGCGACCGGAGGACCAAGGTCACTTCCGGTCTGAAGTTGGTCGGCTGACGCCGATCGGCACCGTAGCGCGCCTATCCTCGCTCCGGGGTAGCTGGGAAACGTGCAATGCCGCGGAGGGCCCGGTGTCTGACAACGACGTCACGAGAGATCCATGGTGGTCTCGCCTACTCATCACGGGAACGTACCTCGGCGCGCTCGCCGCGCTGATCGCCGTCGCCTCGACCGGCGTCGAGGTCCCCACCGACGGTCCCCTCATCGAAGCCGTCCGCTCCATAGCGCCGTAGCACAGGCGGTTCGGCTTCGGCCGACGCCGAAACGGGCAGTTCTCACTCGACTACCAATGGTTCTCACATCGCCAGGGGAATCTGGCCTCATGCGAGGTGCCGTCGAGCCGATGGATGCGGGTCGGGGACGGCTCGCGAGGATGCGGAGGTCCTGAATGTGTGGTGGAACGCCTCTGTGGTTGATCGACGGGCCGCGAGAAGAGCTTCGCAGGTTGTCTAGACAACGCCTGCGCCGCAACCCTCTGATTCGGGATCCCCGAACACGACGACGCATGGATGTAGTGTTCGTGTACGTGGGTTCGGGTGCGGCGAATAGCCGCCGACATGGGTTCGACCGACAGGTCTCAACGCTGGTCCGCGGTTGTTCTGAACCCTGCTCGGGGGGTAGGATCCCCCTCCGGTCCCGTCTGCGCGGGCGGGCCAATGGTAGTCGACTATCTCGCGGTTCAAGAACGATCGAGAAGCGTGATAGTGGATGGTGGAGACTGACTGAAGCGCACCTTTATTTGGCGCGCTTTTTCCTATTGACAACGACGACAAAGGAAGCCAGAGCGTGGACCGTCTCTGGTACGGGACGGATCAAATGACGAACTGGTTGCTCAGTAGCTACTGCGCTAGTGGGTCCTGCGTGGCTGTCAGGAAACTCACTGACTGCGTTGAGATTGCGGACACCAAAGATGAGTGCAACCAGCCAATCGCCGTCGGTCTTCACGACTGGCGAGAGTTCATTGCCCGAGTCCCCGCAGAGTCTGCCATCGATTCGCCACTGTCGGTCGAGGTCAATGACAACCTCGTTGTTGTCCGAGGCGCTCTCGAGGAGCGACTCGTTTTCACCGAGGACGAGTGGGTCGCCTTTGTCCACGGAGCCGAGGCGGGAGAGTTCTCGTTCTGAGGAACGCGTCGTAGGCGGTCAATCCTTGGAGATGGCAGTGGCTGTCTTCTGGAGGATGTCGACCGACTCCTCCACTGACAGGCTTGCCTCCCATGCGGTGTCGAAACTGAGTTCGGCGAGATGCACCTCGTCCGAGGATTCGGTTGGCTTGACCGGTCGGATGCCCTCCTGCCAGAGAACCGTCGGGACGTGCGGGCCGGAGAACCGCATCAGTATCAGTGTCGACGAGCTGACGAGTGGTCCGAGTGGTTGGGTGAAGGGGATGACGTGGATCGCCAACGTGGCCGACCGGGTCGCGATGGCATCGACCATGTAACGGAGTTGGTCGCGTTGGACGGTCCCGTCCTCGTTCACGTGTTGATGGAGGGCCGCTTCACTGATCAGAAAGTCGGCCCGGAGAGCGTTTGGGCCGTCGAGCAGCGCTTGACGGCGGAGGCGCATCTCGACCAGTCGATCGACATCCACGGGGCGGAAGCCCGGGTCGGACTCGAAAACCGAACGAGCATAACGCTCCGTTTGGAGGAGGCCGGGGATGAGGAGGCTCTCGAAGTTCCGAATGGCGGTGGCGCCTTGCTCGAGGCCGAAGAAGCGCTGCATCTCGTCGTCGAGCTGGTCGGCGTAGTCGGCCCACCAGCCGCGTTGGCGGGCGACGGTGCGGAGCTCGTGTAGCTCGGCGAGGGTGGCGTCGTCGAAGCGGAACAGGGCGCCGAGGGCGGTGAGTTTGTCGGCGGCGAGAACCGTCTTCTCGTGCTCCACCTGGCTCCAGTAGTTTCGGGTGAAGCCCAGCTCGTCGGTGATCTGCTTGACGGTCAGGCCAAGCTCTTCACGGCGGCGCTTCAGGCGGAGCGCAAGTTCCCAGCGCGCAACGGTCGGCGAAGCAGGCGCCACATCCTCCCCCTCCTGGTCACGGGCGGTGATGGCATCCGGCGGAACTGTAGTCGACGCCCCCAAACGACCCATCGCCTCCACCTTGGCGTCACGAAGTGTTCGCCATCGGTTCGACACCAGTTCTTTGACAGCTTACCGTAACCGGTGCAAACCTCGTTACCAACGGACGAGATCAACAAGCTGTTGAGCTTCCCGTCGGATAGGGGGTTTCGATGTCCGAAGGACCGTTGACCATAGGGTTGGTCGTACCGTCGCTCGCCGCACCTCGCCACGAGGGGTTGGGCCTGGCGGTCGAGGGCCTGGCCCGCGGCCTCCACGACCGGGGTCACGAGGTGCAGATCCTCACCGTGACCGATCCACTGGCCAGTCCGCAGTGGGCGACCCAGGTTCAGGTCGTGGCCCGTCAGATCCGCCGAGCGGCCAGCGCCGAAGGCGAGCTCGGGCGGTGCCACATCGTGCACGATCACACGCTGGCCGGGCTCTTCGTCCGCCCGATCGAGAACCGCATCCCGATCGTCACCACCAATCACGGGCCCTTCGACGCCGACCCGATCCCCCTGTACCGGCGCCGGCCGACCAGCACGCCCCCCTCGTCGCGCTGTCGTGTGCCCATGCTCGGTCGGCCCCGGAGTCGGTGTCGGTGGCCACGATCATCCACCCGGGATTCGACCCCGGCCCCTACCGGTACCGGCCCGCCGGATCGACCTACCTCGTCTCGGTCGGTGCCATGGGTCCCGAGGGCGGCATCGTCGAGGCGATCGAGATCGCCCGGATCACCCGGTCGGTGCTCGTGATCTGCAGTCGGATCGAGACCCCCGACGAGACCGACTACTTCTACACCGTCGTCCGCCCCCAGCTCGACATCGACATCCAGTTCGTCGACAACCTGACCGGAGCCGATCGGATCGACCTCCTCGCCGGTGCTCGGGCGGTCGTCCACCCGGTGCGGGCCGCCGAGCCGTTCCCGACGGCGATCGTCGAGGCCATGGCGTGTGGGACGCCGGCCCTCACCCTGGCCGGCGGTGCCGCCGTCGAGCTGATCGACGACGGCACGACCGGCCTCGTGGCCGACGACGTCGACGGACTCGCCGACCATGTGGCCGGGATCGACGGGCTGAGCCGAGGAGCCTGTCGCCGCCGCTTCGAGCGCTACTTCGGCCCCGACGAGGTCGCCCGCCACCACGAGGACTTCTACCGGGAAACGATCGCCAGGATCGCCGCCAACGCCAAGACCGGCCCCGACCACGGCTACTCAGCGCCTGTCGTCGATGGCTGGACCTCGGCGTTCTTCTAAGGCGCGGCACCGGGCCCGGCTGCGACCTGTGGGGGCGTCGCAGTCGGGCCCTTCTCTCGCCCTCGGGCCTCGGGCCCTCGGGCCGGTCATCGACCCGATGCGGTCAATCCACGCTGCCAGGCATCGAACAACGAGGCGTACTGACCGCCGGCGGCGACGAGCTCGGCGTGAGAGCCCAACTCGACGAGACGGCCGCCATCGACCACCCCGACCCGGTCCGACCGCTCGGCCGTCGACAGCCGATGGGCGATCACGATCACCGTTCGACCGCCCATCAGCGCCTCCATCGCCTCCTCGACGAGCACCTCGGTGCCGGGGTCGAGGCTCGACGTCGCCTCGTCGAGGACCAGCACCGCCGGGTCGACCACCGCCGCCCGGGCCAACGAGACCAGCTGGCGTTCGCCGGCCGACAGCCGGCTGCCCCGTTCCCGGACCACCGTGTCGATGCCCTGGGGGAGGGCGGCGATCCGATCCCAGGCACCGATGCGGCGGAGGGCGGCGGTGACGTCGGCGTCGGACGCACCGGGCGCGGCGACTCTGATGTTGTCGGCCACGGTCCCGGCGAACAGGAACCCCTCCTGAGGGACGACGACGATCCGCTGTCGGAGGCTGGCCACGGTCGCATCCCGGAGGTCGACGCCCCCGAAGCGGACCGAGCCCTCGACCGGGTCGTACAGCCGGGCCATCAGCTTGGCCAGCGTCGACTTGCCGGCCCCGGTCGGACCGACCAGGGCCAGCCGTTCACCGTCGGCCACGGTGACATCGACCGACGACAGGACCATCGGCCCCTCGGAGGCGGTCGGCCCGTCGTCCCCGGTGCCGGTCCCATCACCGCCGGCAGCATCGTCGTCGTCACCCGCCAGCTGGTAGCGGAACGAGACCCGCTCGACCGTCAGATCGCCCCGGTCCGGCAGCGGTTCGGCCGTGGCTCGCTCGTCGATGGCGATCGGCGTGTCGAGGATCCGATAGAGCTTGGCCAGCGACGCGGCGCCCGACTGGACCATGTTGAACAGCAGGCTCAGGTTCTGGACCGGCTCGAACAGGTTGGCCAACAACAGCACGAAGGCGGCGACGGTGCCGAGGCTCAGCTGGCCCTCCCGGACCATCAGCCCGCCGACGGCGATAGCGAGCGCGGTGGTCGCCACCCCGCAGAAGTCGACGATCGGCACGTACCAGGTGGTGATCCGCATCGAGCGCATGTGGGCCCGGTAGAGCCGATCGTTCGTCTCGGCGAACCGGGCCGCCTCGACGTCCTCCCGGGCGAAGGCCTGCACGACCCGAACGCCGGCGAAGCCTTCCTGGAGGCCCGACAGGGTGGTGGCGATCTCGTCTCGAACCTGGAGGTAGGCATCGTTGGAGTCCCGCTTGAACTTGATGCTGGCCGGGATGAGGATCGGCAGCACGACGAGCACCACCAGCGTCAGCTGCCAGCTGAGGGCGAGCAGGGCGGCCAGGGTCAGCCCGAGGAGCAGCGAGGCCGAGATGAACATGACCAGTCCGTACTGGACCAGCTCGGCCATCGAGTCGATGTCGGCGGTCATGCGGGACACGATCACCCCGGCCTTGGTCCGGTCGAAGTAGCTCATCGGCTGGTTCATGACGTGGCCGAACACCCGGTTGCGGAGGTCCCGGAGGAAGCTCTCACCGACCCGGGACAGCTCGTGGATCCCGAACCGGTGGGTCACGTAGGCGATGACCGCGGCGACGACGTAGCCGGCCACGGCCTGGTTGACCACCGAACCGTCGCCGACCCGGATGCCGGAGTCGATCGCCCACCGGACCAGCATCGGCCCGGCCAGCAGGGCCATGGTCCACGCCACCAGGAGGGCCGCAGCGAGCAGACCGCGCCGCCGGTAGGGGAGAAGAAAGCGCCCGGTTCGTCGTAGGACCTTGCCGGTCGCCGCCAGATCGAGGGCGTCCTCCTCGTCGACCCCGCTGGCCAGCCAGCCGGCCATCAGCTCCCGCCCCCGGCCGCCGGCACGTCCCGGAGGCGGTCGCCGGTCGGGCCGTGGCCATTGCCGTCGGTCGGGCCGACGTGGCCCGGGCCACCGGAGCCGTTGCCGGCCGTCGGATCGCCGGTCGCCAGCACCTGGCGGTAGCGGGCGTTGGTCGCCAGGAGCTCGTCGTGGGTGCCCTCGGCCGCGACCCGGCCCCCGTCGAGCAACACCACCCGGTCGGCGAGCGCCACCGTCGCCGGCCGGTGGGCGATCACGATCGTGGTTCGGCGACCGATCACCTCGCTCAGGGCATCGCGGATCTCGTGTTCCTTGGTCGGGTCGACGGCCGACGTGGCGTCGTCGAGCACCACGACCCGAGGGTCGCCGAGGAGAGCCCGGGCGATGGCCAGCCGTTGACGTTGACCGCCCGACAACGAGTAGCCCCGTTCGCCGAGCAGCGTGTCGTACCCCGACTCCAACTCGATGATGAAGTCGTGGGCCCCGGCCAGGCGGGCCGCTCGCTCGATCCGCTCCTGGGAGGCGCCTGGCTCGGCGAAGGCGATGTTGTCGGCCACCGAGGAGCTGAAGAGGAACGTGTCCTCGAACACGATGCCGACCGCACGGCGGAGCTCGGCCAGCTCGATGTCCCGAACGTCGACCCCGTCGAGGCGGATCGACCCGCCGGTCACGTCGTAGAAGCGGGGCAGGAGGCGGGCGATGGTCGACTTGCCGGAGCCGGTCGCACCGACGATGGCCACCGTCTCTCCCGGCTCGATGACCAGGTCCAACCGGTCGAGAACGAGCCGGTCTGGAGCATGGTCGCCGTCGCCGCTCCGGTCGGTGCGTTGGTGCTCGGGCTCATAGCCGAAGCTCACGGCGTCGAGCTCGACCCGGCCTCGGCGATCGCCATCGGGCAGGGCGACCGGTTCCCGGGGATCGACGATCGTCGGCTCGGTGGCCAGGACCGTCTGGATCCGCTGGCCGGCCGCCGACGCCCGTTGGGAGGCCGAGATGATCATCCCCAGCATCCGCAGCGGCTGGATCAGCATGGCGACGTAGATGTTGAAGCTGACGAGTTGGCCGACCGTCATCGAACCGTCGATGACCAGCTGGCCGCCCCGCCACAACACGAGGATGAGGCCGATGTTGGGCAGGAGCTCGATGGCCGGCAGGTGGATCGATCGGACCCGAGCGGCGGCCATCGACTGGTCATAGACGTCGTCGGCCTCGACCGACAGGCGGTCTCGTTGGAGGCGCTCGGCCCCGAATCCCTTGACCACCCGAACCCCGGCGACCGACTCCTCGACGACCGATGCCAGCTGGGCCGACTCGTTCTGGATACCCATCACCGCGGGGTGGAGCCGCTGCCCGAACCGTCGGCCCAGGACGTTGACCAACGGCAGGAAGGCGAGGGCCAGGATCGTCAATCCGACGTCGGTCGCCAGCAGCAGGGCCGTCACGGCCAGGACCACCACCAGGTTTCCGAACGTGATGGGCAGCATCATGTGGACGTTCTGGAACTGTTGGAGATCGGTGTTGGCCCGGCTCATCAGGTCGCCGGTCTGAACCCGGTCGTGGTAGCCGAAGTGGAGCCGCTGGGCGTGGGTGAACAGCCGGTTCCGGTAGTGGGCTTCGACCCGGCGAGCGTTCCGGAACGCCCAGTAGCGCCGCATGCCGGTGAAGGTGCCGGATACGACGCCGGCTGCGGCGATCACCAACCCCCAGCCGATCAGGGAGCCGTCGCCGGCGATGCCCGTGTCGATGGCCCGCTGGACCAACCACGGGACGGCCACCCGGCCAGCGGTCCAGGCCAGGGCGGCGATGACCCCGACGACGAGGCCCAGCCATTCCCGCCGAATCGACTGGCCGACCAACCGCCAGCCGTCGGCCTTCGACGCCTCGGTCGTCGCGACGGGGGCGGTGGCGGGGATGGAGACGGGGCCAGCGGTGGCGATCAGTCCGTTTTAGCGCTGGTTCCGATTGGACACGAACCCGATTCGGGACGGCGCCGATCGACCACCCTCAGTCTCGACGCCGAGAAAAGTTGCTAATGATGCACTCAACTATGTACCGTGTAGGGCACTGAGCTGGTAGACAAGGCAGAGCCGGCCCGCGAACCGAGGCCGAGCAGTCCCCGCTCGCAGCGGGGTCGTACCCCTTCACAGGAGAGAAATCACATGGCAAAGGCCGTTGGCATCGACCTCGGTACCACCAACTCCGTCGTCTCGGCGCTGGAAGGCGGCGAGCCCGTCGTCATTCCCAACGCCGAGGGGTCTCGGACGACTCCGTCGGTCGTCGCGTTCGGCAAGGACGGCGAGGTCCTCGTCGGCGAGGTGGCCAAGCGTCAGGCCATCACCAACCCCGATCGGACGATCCGGTCGGTCAAGCGCCACATGGGCACCAAGTGGACGACCGACATCGACGGCAAGAACTACACCTCACAGGAGATCAGCGCCCGCACGCTGATGAAGCTCAAGCGGGATGCCGAGGCCTACCTCGGCGACACCGTCACCGAGGCGGTGATCACCGTTCCCGCCTACTTCGACGACG
This sequence comes from Acidimicrobiales bacterium, assembly GCA_965262175.1. Classification (GTDB taxonomy): domain Bacteria; phylum Actinomycetota; class Acidimicrobiia; order Acidimicrobiales; family SZUA-35; genus CADEDH01. The sequence goes on from CBDHES010000010.1 coordinate 244,943, forward strand.
CCCAGCGGACCGCAACCCAGGAGGCCGGGCAGATCGCCGGGCTCAAGGTGCTCCGGATCATCAACGAGCCGACCGCGGCCGCCCTGGCCTACGGGCTCGACAAGGAGGACGCTGCCGACCAGACGATCCTCGTGTTCGACCTCGGTGGCGGCACCTTCGACGTGTCGATCCTGGAGATCGGTGACGGCGTGTTCGAGGTGAAGAGCACCTCGGGTGACACCGACCTCGGCGGTGACGACTGGGACCAGGCGGTCATCGACTGGATGGTCACCGAGTTCAAGAACGGCCACGGCGTCGATCTGGCGGCCGACAAGATGGCGGCCCAGCGGCTCAAGGAGGCCGCCGAGAAGGCCAAGATCGAGCTGTCGCAGGTCCAGTCGACGAGCATCAACCTGCCGTTCGTCACCGCCACCCCTGAGGGTCCCCTCCACCTCGAGCTCGAGCTGACCCGGGCCAAGTTCCAGGAGCTGACCAGCGACCTGTTGGAGCGGGTCCGCAAGCCGTTCGAGGCGGCGATCTCCGATGCCGGCATGTCCAAGGGCGACATCGATCACGTCGTGCTCGTCGGCGGTTCGACCCGGATGCCGGCCGTCGTCGAGCTGGTCGAGTCGATGACCGGGAACGAGGCCAACAAGTCGGTCAACCCCGACGAGGTGGTGGCGATCGGTGCTGCGATCCAGGCCGGTGTGCTCAAGGGCGATGTCAAGGACGTCCTCCTGCTCGACGTCACCCCGCTGTCGCTCGGCATCGAGACCAAGGGGCAGGTGATGCACAAGCTCATCGAGCGGAACACCACGATCCCGACCCGTCGGACCGAGACCTTCACCACCGCCGACGACAACCAGCCGTCGGTCGAGATCCACGTGCTCCAGGGTGAGCGCGAGATGGCGATGTACAACAAGACCCTCGGCAAGTTCCAACTGGTCGATCTGCCGCCGGCCTCCCGGGGCGTGCCCCAGATCGAGGTCACCTTCGACATCGACGCCAACGGCATCGTCCACGTGTCGGCCAAGGACCGGGCGACCAACAAGGAGCAGTCGATCACGATCACCGGTCAGTCGACCCTCGACAAGGACCAGATCGACCAGATGATCAAGGACGCCGAGGCCCACGCCGAGGAGGATCGGACCCGGCGCGAGGAGGCGGAGATCCGGAACAACGCCGACTCGCTGGTGTACCAGACCGAGAAGCTCCTCAAGGACGTCACCGACATCGAGCCTGACGAGAAGCAGGCGGTCGAGGACGCCCTGGCCGAGCTGAAGACGGCGATCGGCGGCGAGGACATCGAAGCCATCAAGGACGGTACCGAGAAGCTGATGACCGCCAGCCAGACCGTCAGCGCCAAGCTGTACGACCAGGCGGAGGCTGGTGCGGCCGGCAACGCCGGCCCGAGCGCCGACGGCCCCGACGACGATGAGGTCGTCGATGCCGAGATCATCGACGAAGACGACGACGAGGCGCCGCGCTCGTGACCGCCCACCAGCCCGGCAACCGGGCAGAACCGGCAGAGCCCGGTGATGCCGAGCCGAACTTCGATGCCGCCGAGGCCGCCGGCGTCGGCGGCATCACCTGGGCCGACGAGGTCCCCTCGGGCCACGCCTCGGCCGACCACGAGCCGGCCGAGGCCCCGGCCCCCGAAGGGGCGGCGGGTGCTCAGCACGCCGCCGCCGACCCGGTCGAGGTCGACCCGTCGATGGCCGGCGCCCCGGCCGGCGGGATGCCGGCCGAGGGGGTGCCCCGCGATGAGGTGGAAGGGCCGGAGCCCGGCGCGCCGACCGTGACCGTCGAGGATCTCGTCGTCGACCTCGAGCGGGTCACCGCCGAGCGCGACCAGTACCTCGACGCCTCCCGCCGCCTCCAGGCCGAGTTCGAGAACTACCGCAAGGCGGTGGCCAAGCGGGAGGCCGAGGCCAAGGAACGGGCCAACGAGAACCTCGTGGCCCAGATCCTGCCGGTCCTCGACGCCTGCGACGGGGCCCTGGCCAGCGGCGCGACCGATGTCGAACCGGTCCGGAACACGCTGCTCGATGCGCTCGGCAAGCAGGGGCTGACCCGGATCGACGATCAGGACGCCCCGTTCGATCCCGAGCGGCACGAAGCGGTCATGCACGAGCCCGACACCGAGAGCGGCGGCCCCGTCGTCGCCGAGGTCATGCGGGCCGGGTACAGCTGGAAGGGCCGCGTGGTCCGGCCGGCGATGGTCCGGGTGCGGGGCTGACGCCCCGCAACCCGGCCGAGATCGAGGACGAGAGATGCCACAACACGATTGGTTGGACAAGGACTTCTACAAGATCCTCGGCGTGTCTGCGGACGTGTCGGAGAAGGACCTGACCAAGGCCTACCGCAAGCTGGCCCGGCAGTACCATCCCGACGCCAACCCCGACGACCCCAAGGCCGAGGAGCGGTTCAAGGAGGTCTCCGAGGCCTATGACGTGCTCGGCGATGTCGAGCGCCGCAAGGAGTACGACGAGATCCGTCGCCTCGGGCCGACCGGTGCCGGGGCCGGGTTCGGGCCCCGGAGCCCCGGGGCCGGCGGCTTCTCCTTCGACACCGGCGACCTCTCCGACCTCCTCGGCGGCATGTTCGGCGGCGGACGCCGGACGACGGCTGGCACCGGGCCCCGCCGGGGCGACGACCTCGAAGCCGAGCTCCACCTCAGCTTCGATGAGGCCGTCGAAGGGGTGACGACATCGATCCACCTCACCTCCGACGCCGCCTGCTCGACCTGTAAGGGCTCCGGCTCGGCGCCCGGCACCACCCCCGAGGTGTGCCCCCGATGTGATGGTCGGGGTGTCCTCGACGACAACCAGGGCTTCTTCTCCCTCAGCCAGCCGTGCGACCGGTGCGGCGGCCGAGGGAGGGTCGTGGTCGACCCCTGTCCCACGTGCCGGGGCAGCGGGATCGAGCGCAAGCCTCGGCAGGTCCGGGTCCGGATCCCGGCCGGGGTCAAGGACGGTCAGCGGATCCGGCTGAAGGGCCGGGGAACGCCGGGTCGCAACGGGGGCCCGGCCGGCGACCTCTACGTCGTGGTCGGCGTGAGTGGCCACAAGATGTTCGGCCGAAAGGGCAACCACCTCACGCTCGACCTGCCACTGAGCTTCAGCGAGGCGGCGCTCGGGGCCAATGTCAAGGTGCCAACCCTCGACGGTTCGACCGTCACCCTGAAGATCGCCCCCGGCACCCCGAGCGGAAAGACGTTCCGGGTTCGGGGCCGGGGGGTGGCGTCGGCTGATGCGGTCGGTGACCTCCTGGTCACCGTGGTGGTCGACGTGCCGGGCGAGTTGACCGATGCCCAGCGCTCGGCGATCGAGGCGCTGGACGCAGCCACCACCTCGTCGCCCCGCGACCACCTCGGCGTGGGGTGACCGGCGGCTCGGAGGCCGCCCTCGATAGGGAGATGACATGAGCGAGCAAGCCTTCGACCAACGGGCGGTCTACGTGATCTCGGTCGCCGCCGAGCTGGCCGGCGTCCACCCCCAGACCCTCCGCATCTATGAGCGCAAGGGTCTCGTGATGCCGGCCCGAACCGGGGGTGGCAGCCGTCGCTACAGCGACGCCGACATCGCCCAGCTCCAACGGATCCAACGCCTGACCGACGACGGCCTGAACCTGGCCGGCGTCAAGCGGGTCATCGAGCTGGAGGCCGAGGTGGTCCGGCTCCGGCAGGAGATCGCTGAGCTCCGGGAGTCGAGCGCCCGGGCGCTGGCCGACGTCGAGCGCCAACATCGGCGAGACCTGGTCCCGGTCAACCAGAGCGTGACGGTCTACCGCCGGGCTCCCCGCCGTCGTCGAGCCGACTGATTCCGGAACTTCTCTCTGATACACCCAAGAAACCTGACAATGCTGTTGTCAGGTTTGCAACCTGTGGATAAACTTGAACCATGGCTGTCGATCCCAACAAGTGGACCATCAAGACCCAGGAGGCAGTGGCGGCCGCCATCGAGCGGGCCAAGGCCGACTCCCACCCCGAAGTCACACCCGACCACCTGCTGGTCGCCCTGCTCGGGCAGGCCGAAGGGGTCGTGCTCCCGCTCCTGACCAAGGTCGAGCGTCCGATCGGGCCGCTTCGGGCCGCCACCGAGGAGGCGCTGACCGCCCTCGGCCGGGCCTACGGAACCGAGCCCCGCCTCTCCCGCCAGACCAACCGGGTCATCGACGACGCCGACTCGGTACGGGCCGAGCTGGGCGATGAATACGTGTCGACCGAGCACCTGCTGCTCGGGCTGGCCAATCGGGACCCGGGTGGCGCCACCGCGGCCCGGATCGACGTCTCCCGCGACGAGCTCCTGGCCGCCCTCAAAGAGGTCCGAGGCTCCCACCGGGTCACCACCCAGACCCCCGAGGACCAGTTCCAGGCCCTCGAGCAGTACGGTCGCGACCTCACCGAGGATGCCCGCTCCGGCAAGCTCGACCCCGTCATCGGGCGGGACGGCGAGATCCGTCGGGTGATCCAGGTGCTGAGTCGTCGGACCAAGAACAACCCGGTGCTCATCGGCGAACCCGGTGTCGGCAAGACCGCCATCGTGGAAGGGCTGGCCCAGCGGATCGTTGAGGGCGACGTGCCCGAGAGCCTCCGCAACCGCCGGCTGATCTCTCTCGACATCTCGGCCATGCTGGCCGGCGCCAAGTTCCGGGGTGAGTTCGAGGAGCGGCTCAAGGCCGTCCTCAAGGAGATCACCGACTCCGACGGTGAGGTCATCACGTTCATCGACGAGATGCACACCGTCGTCGGCACCGGCGCTGGAGGCGACTCGGCGATGGACGCCTCGAACATGTTGAAGCCGATGCTGGCCCGCGGGGAGCTGCGGATGGTCGGCGCCACCACCCTCGACGAGTACCGCAAGTACGTCGAGAAGGATCCCGCCCTCGAGCGCCGCTTCCAGCAGGTCCTCGTCGGGGAGCCGACCGTCGAGGACTCGATCGCCATCCTCCGGGGCCTCAAGGAGCGCTACGAGGTGCATCACGGTGTCCGAATCCAGGATTCGGCGCTGGTAGCGGCGGCGATGCTGTCCGATCGGTACGTCACCTCGCGGTTCCTGCCCGACAAGGCGATCGACCTCATCGACGAGGCGGCGTCCAAGCTACGGATCGAGATCGATTCGCTACCCACCGAGATCGACGTCGTCGAGCGTCGCATCCGCCAGCTCGAGATGGAGCAGGTGGCGCTGGCGAAGGAGACCGACTTCCAGTCCGAGGAGCGACGGGCCGACCTCGAGGCCCAGCTGGCCGACCTCAACGAGCAGTCGGCGGCGATGAAGGGCCACTGGCAGAACGAGAAGGACGCCATCGGCCGCATCCAGGTGCTCAAGGAGGAGTACGAGGCCCTCCGGCAGCGCCTCGACCGCGAGACCGACCTGGAGCGGGCGGCCGAGATTCGCTACGGCCAGCTGCCCGACCTGGAGAAGCAGATGGAGGCGGCCAACGCGGCCCTCGACGAGCTCCAGGCCGAGAAGGCCATGCTGAAGCAGGAGGTCGACGAGGAGGACATCGCCGAGGTCGTCAGTCGTTGGACCGGGGTTCCGGTCAGTCGATTGATGGAGGGTGAGGCCTCCAAGCTCCTCAAGCTGGAAGATGAGCTCCATCGCCGGGTGATCGGTCAGCATGACGCCGTCGTGTCGGTGTCGAGCGCCATCCGGCGGAGCCGGGCCGGGCTGTCGGATCCGAACCGGCCGATCGGCACGTTCCTGTTCCTCGGTCCGACCGGGGTCGGCAAGACCGAGCTGGCCCGATCCCTGGCCGACTTCATGTTCGACGACGAGCGGGCCATGGTCCGCATCGACATGTCGGAGTACATGGAGAAGCACTCGGTGTCGCGCCTGATCGGCGCACCCCCCGGCTACGTCGGGTACGACCAGGGTGGTCAGCTCACCGAGGCGGTCCGCCGCCGGCCGTACTCGGTCGTGCTCCTCGACGAGGTCGAGAAGGCCAACCCCGACGTGTTCAACGTCCTCCTCCAGCTGATGGACGACGGGCGGCTGACCGACGGTCAGGGTCGTACGGTCGACTTCACCAACGTGGTGTTGATCATGACGTCGAACCTGCCCGGTGATCCCAAGGATTTCTTCCGGCCCGAGTTCATCAACCGGGTCGACGACATCGTCCGGTTCGCCGAGCTGACCGAGGACGATCTGGTCGAGATCGTCGACATTCAGCTCGCCTCGCTGGCCAACCGGCTGGCCGACCGTCGCCTGTCGCTGGAGGTCAGTCCCGACGCTCGTCGGCTCCTGGCCCGCATCGGCTACGACCCGGCGTTCGGGGCCCGGCCACTGAAGCGGGTGATCCAATCGGAGATCGCCGATCGCCTGGCGATCCTGATCCTCGATCGCAACCTCGTCGAGGGCTCCAAGGTCGCCGTCGGGGTCGACGGTGACGAGTTCACCTTCGAGGTCCGCTGATAGGTGGCCATCGTGGGCGCTGCTGGTCGGAACGTCCCGAAGGGGCGAAAATCCTGGCGGTAATTTACCTGGCCGCGGTGGAGACCGGGTCGGTTTTGTAGCAGGCTCTTACGGTGACCGACTCCACCGCTCCCACCGTGCTGAGTGGTCGCTACGCGATCGAGCGCAAGATCGCCCGTGGCGGTATGGCCGACATCTTCCTGGCCCACGACCAGGTGCTCGAGCGCCCGGTGGTCATCAAGATGCTGCTGCCCCAGTACGCCGGCGACCCGGCGTTCGTCGAGCGGTTCCGCCGGGAAGCCAAGTCGGCGGCCCGGCTGAACCACACCAACGTCGTGTCGGTCTACGACTGGGGCTCCCACGGCGACACGTTCTTCATGGCGATGGAGTACATCGAGGGCCAGAGCCTCGCCGAGCAGCTGGCCGACAACGGGCGGGTCCCCATCGATCGGGCCCTGGAGATCGCCGAGGCGGCGGCGGCCGGGCTGGGCTTCGCCCACGAGCGGGGCATGGTCCACCGCGACGTCAAGCCGGGCAACATCATGATGACGGCCTCCGGTCAGGTGAAGGTCGCCGACTTCGGGATCGCCCGCGGTCTCGACGGATCCGACAGCCTGACCCAGACCGGCAACGTCATGGGGACGGCGGCCTACTTCTCCCCCGAACAGGCCCGCGGCGAGGTGGTCGACGAGCGGAGCGACCTCTACTCGCTCGGTGTCGTGCTCTTCGAGATGGTCACCGGCGAACGGCCCTTCACCGGCAGCTCGCCGTTGTCGGTCGCCTACAAGCACGTGGGCGAGGCGCCACCGACGGCCCAGTCGATCAATCCCCAGGTCCCGGTCGAGGTCGACCGGATCATCGCCACCCTCCTGGCCAAGGATCCGGCTCACCGGTATGCCAATGCCGAGCAGCTCCAGCAGGCCCTGCGAGCGGTCCGCGGCGGTCAGCAACCGCCCTACACGGGGTCGTCCCCGAGCGTCGTCTCCCCGGCCCCGGCCCCGACCCCGGCCGAGTTCGCTCCCACCGCCGTCGGTCCGTCCGCCCACACCTCGGGCCCCCAACCGGTCGGACAACCGCATGCCGTCGGATACGCCAGCGACGGCACCCGGCAGATCAGCGGCCCTCAGGTCGTGGTCGGCCCACCGCCCCGACGGTCCGGCGGCGGGGCGTTCATCGTTGCCGTCGTGGCGCTGGCGGTCGCTGCCATCGTGTTGCTGATCGTGATCGCCAACCAGCTGGCCAGCGGCGACGACCCCGACCCGGGTACGGGCGGCGAAACGGTCACCGTGCCCCGAGTCATCAACGACACGGCGGCGAGGGCCGAGAACACCTTGATCAACCGAGGGTTCTCCGTGTCGGTGCTCGAGGAGCCGAGCGACGAGGTGGCGGCCGGCCTGGTCATCCGTCAGGATCCGGAGGCCCTGGCCGAGGTGGAGGACGGGGCGCGGGTGACGATCGTCGTCTCGACCGGCCCGGCCGACCCCGACGAGTCGACGTCGACCACCTCGACGACCGAGCCCGACGAGTCGTCGTCGACGACCGAGACGACCGCCGGTGGCGGGTCGAGCTCGACGACCGGGACCACCGATCCCGATGGCTCCACCACCAGCTCGTCTTCGAGCACGACCTCCTCATCGACCACGAGCTCGTCCTCCACCACGTCGTCCTCGTCGACCACGTCGTCGTCGACCACCTCGACCACCGAGGAACCCCCGACGACGACCGAGGAACCGCCGACCACCTCTCGACCCACGACGAGCGAAACGACCGAACCCGACGATCCGTAGGCCGACCCAACCGGCGTGTCGGTAGGCGGGCGGTCAGCGCCGGCGGATCGGTGGTTCCGGGGCTGGCCAGCGGTGGGCCGCTACCCTTGATCCGTGCCTGCGACGATCGTGGTTGGAACCCAGTGGGGCGACGAGGGGAAGGGGAAGTTCACCGATCTCCTGGCCAAGGAGATGTCGATGGTCGTCCGCTACCAGGGGGGCCACAACGCAGGCCACACCCTGGTGGTCGATGGTGAGACCTTCGCCCTCCAGCTCGTTCCCAGTGGGGTGTTGTACGACCACATCACCCCGGTGATCGGCAACGGCGTCGTCGTCGATCCGTTCGTGTTGCTGGCCGAGATGCGGATGCTGTCGTCCCGGGGGATCGACACCGGCCGGATCCGGCTCTCGGGCAACGCCCACCTCATCCTCCCCTACCACCAGCAGCTCGACGCCCTCCACGAACGCCACCTGGGTAAGGCGAAGTTGGGAACGACCAAGCGGGGGATCGGGCCGGCCTACGCCGACAAGGCGATGCGGCTGGGGATCCGGGCCCAAGATCTCCTCGACGAGGAGATCTTCCGCAAGAAGCTGGAGGGGGCGCTCAACCACACCAACCGGGTGCTCACCAAGGTCTTCAACCGGCTCCCCGTCGATCCCGACGCGTTGGCGACCCGGGTGCTCTCGGAGTGCCTGGACGGGATCGGGCCCCTCATCTGCGACAGCGTCGACCTGATCCACGAAGCCCTGGAAGCCGATCAGCACGTCCTCTTCGAGGGGGCTCAGGCCACGTTCCTCGACCTGGATCACGGCACCTACCCCTTCGTCACGTCGAGCAACCCGACCGCCGGCGGGGCCTGCGCCGGGGCCGGCGTCGGCCCCCGTCACATCGATCGGATCGTCGGCATCGCCAAGGCCTACGTGACCCGTGTCGGGTCCGGCCCCTTCCCTACCGAGCTGTTCGACGAGGTCGGCGACCTGCTGGTCGATGTCGGGCGAGAGTACGGGACCAACACCGGTCGCCGTCGCCGTCCCGGCTGGTTCGACGCCGTCATGCTCCGGCATGCGGTGCGGGTCAACAGTCTGACCGAGCTGGCGGTGACCAAGCTCGACGTGCTCGACACGTTGGACACGGTCAAGGTCTGCGTGGCCTACGAGATCGACGGGCAGCGGGTCGAACGGCTGCCGTACCACCAGTCGGACCTCCATCGGGTCGTCCCGATCTACGAGGAGTTGCCCGGTTGGCAGACCGATCTCTCGGCCGCCACCGCCAGCGATCACCTCCCCGATGCCGCCAAGCGGTACCTGGCGCTCATCGAGGAGCAGGTCGGCGTGCCGATCACCCTGGTCTCGACCGGTCCCGGTCGAGACCAGTTCCTGCACTTCGGTTGAGCTCCGTCGCCACCGGGTTGGCGGACGGCGGTTGCCCGTCTCGCGTCAACCCCTGAGGATGGGCGGGATCCACTGACCCCGGTCGTCGGTGACCTCGTCGGTCGGGGTGTAGGCCGGTTCGGGGCTGTCGTTCTCGTCGGCCACGGCTCCCGCTCCATCGGCCACTGGCGGGATCGGGGCTTGGAGGGCGGTGGGGATGGGGTCCTCGGGGGCGTCGAGGGAGTCGGGTTCTGGTGGGGTGGGGGCCTGGTGTGCGATGGGGGGCTGGAGTGCCGCGGGGATGGCGGCGCCGATGGGATCGGGCCGCGGCGCCGGAGGCGCCGGGCGGGGGGTCGGCGCCTGGAACGCGGCAGGGATGGCGCGATCTGCGACCGGTGGTGGCGGTTGGGAGCCGTGGGGTGGAGGTGGGACCGGGTCGGGGTATCGGCGGGCGGACGCAACGTCGGGGACGACCGGTTCCGGCGGCGGCGCCGACGACGGAGCGCCGATGACCGGCAGGAGCCCATCGGTTGCCGCCGCGACCAGCGCCGGGGCGGGTGGTGGCGGAGGTGGAGGTGGCGATGCTCCCGCTCGTCGGCTTGGTCGGGGTTGCCCGGGTGCGATCGGCCCACGATCCCCAGGCTCGGCCGCGGCCAACGGGAGGCCCGACTCCCGCATCGCCTCGAGCCTGGCCACGGCCGAGATCGGGTTGTCGGCCGCAGCTGACGGCAGGGGCCGGACCTCCGGCTCCGGCCCGGACCGCTCGGCCGTCGTCCCGTCGTCCGGTCCCGAACCGATGCCCGTCTCGGCCCCCGTCCCCTCGTCCGGGCCCAAAACGGTACTCGTCTCGGCCGGTCCGGCCGCCCCGACCTGAGCAGCTGGCTCCGGATCGGTCGAACGACGTCGAGGCGAAGGGGCCTCGATGGGCCGACGCTCGGACCGGGCCCGCTCGGCCGCCTCGGCGAGCGCCGCCCGGCGCTGGCGGGCCGTGCGGCGGTCGCCCCGGGGTTCGATCGCCGTCGCCCCCCGGACACCCGAGGCGTCCATCGCACACTCCCGGCAGAACGGGTGGCGCCTCGACGTCGGACGGACGAGATGCCGTTCGCAGAACTCGCCATAGCACCGATCGCAGACGTCGAGTGCGGGATCGAGTGGATCGGTGTCACAGCGGCCGTTCATGGCATCTTCCGGGCAGACTGAATCGAGCATCAGGAGCATCGTCCGATCCAGAGGCGGGCTTGAACCAACGTGAGAGGGAGCGACCCTGCCGTGGCCATCCCCAACATCCTGGCCGAGCGGTACGCCAGCCCCGAGATGACGGCCATCTTCGAGCCGGAGAACAAAGTCCGTCTCGAACGGCGTCTCTGGTTGGCCGTGCTCCGGGCGCAGGCCGACCTCGGTGTGCCGGTCCCTCCGGGGGCGATCGACGCCTATCAGGCGACGGTCGACGAGATCGACCTCGACTCGATCCGGCGTAGAGACGAGGTGCTCAAGCACGACGTGAAGGCTCGGATCGACGAGTTCAACGCGCTGGCCGGCCACGAGCAGATCCACAAGGGCCTCACCAGCCGTGACGTCACCGAGAACGTCGAGCAACTCCAGGTTCGGCAGGCCATCGACCTGGTCGAGTCGCGGACCGTCGCCCTCTTGGCCCGCTTCGCCGATCGTGCCGCCGAGCACGCCGCGTTGGCGATGGTCGGCCGCACCCACAACGTGCCGGCGCAACCGGTGACCCTGGGCAAGAGGTTCGCCCAGGCCGGTGAGGAGCTGTTGGCCGCCCACCGGGAGCTGACGACCCTCCGGGACGACCTCGCCCTCCGGGGGATCAAGGGCCCCGTCGGAAGCCAACAGGATCAGCTCCAGCTCCTCGGCTCAGCGGAGCGGGTCGCCGAGCTGGAGGCTCGCATCGCCGATCACCTCGGGTTCGGATCGACGCTGGCGGCTGTCGGCCAGGTCTACCCCCGCTCATGGGACCTCGCCGTCGTGTCGAGCCTGACCCGGCTGGCCTCTGGACCGTCCAACCTCGCACTCACCGTCCGACTCATGGCCGGCCACGACCTCGTGACGGAGGGGTTCAGGGCCGGGCAGGTCGGGTCGTCGGCGATGCCGCACAAGATGAACACCCGATCGTGTGAACGGATCAACGGGCTGCGGGTCATTCTGAACGGATATCTCACCATGGCCGCTGGCTTGGCCGGCGATCAATGGAATGAAGGCGATGTTTCGTGCTCCGTCGTCAGGCGTGTTGTCCTGCCCGATGCGTTCTTTGCCCTGGATGGCCTGTATGAGACGACCTTCGCTGTTCTACGTGACTTCGGAGCCTTCCCCGCCGTGATCCGAACGGAGGTCAATCGCTACCTTCCGTTTCTCGCCACGACGGCCCTCCTCATGCATGCCGTTACCCACGGAGTTGGCCGGGAGGCGGCCCACGAGGTGATCAAAGAGCATGCGACGGCCGTGGCGTTGGACATGCGACAGGGTTCGGTCGACGGTCGGGACCTCGTCCTCCGACTCGGCGCTGACGACCGTTTCCCCGGTGGTCCAGACCAGCTCGGTCCCGTCGTCGAGCAGGTCGTGGACCACGTGGGAACGATCGATAAGCAGATCGCTACGTTTTGCGCCGATGTTCGAAAAGCCGTCGAGGGCCGCTCTGAGGCCGGTTACCAGGGCACCGATATCCTGTAGTGCCCCTGACCTCCGGTCCGTCGTCGTGGCGACAGAGCTGACAACCCACAGCCGCCTGACGTGGAGGAACGCTCGATCAGGCCGCTCGGCTGATTCCGGCCTTCTTCAGAACGGCCGCTGGGACGCCGAGCTGGCGGAAGGCCGTGTATGAGATGCCTTTGCGGGCGGCGTAGCCCTGGGCCACCTTGGCGAACTCGGTCTCGAGCTTCCCCAGATCGACACCGGTGTCCATGTTCTCCAACTCTTCGGAGAGGTCGATGCGCTCCTGGATGAGTTGGAGGCGCTTCAGGGCATCGGCGGTCTCCAATTCGTCCTCGATGCGCTCGAGTCGCGCCCCGATCGATTCCTTGGTCCTCTTCCGGCCACGCTTGGGACGGCTGGACTCCAGGGCCTCCAGGTATGCCCGGACGGCTCTCCCCTCGGCCCGTCCGATCGCTAGAGCTTCCTTGTGGTCCTTGCTCATCGGAGCTTTTTTCGTCGCTGGCATAGCCTCTATCTCTCACCTTGTTGGCTGTCGGTCACTCCATCATGCCTTAACGGCACTTTGACCTTAACAATTAAGGACCTGGATGCGTAACATCCAGGTCCTTAATCAACCAAACGGGCGAGCCGTCCAGCCTCTGTGGTCGGGACCGGCGTCGATCCGGTGACCTACCGCTTTTCAGGCGGTCGCTCTGCCAACTGAGCTACCCGACCATGGAATCCCGGACCAGCCGGGAGATGGCGACCGACGACGGGACACGGGGCCACCGCCACGGTGAGCAGACGCCTCGGGCGTCCACTCCGGCGGTCCTGACGAGATTTGAACTCGCGACCTCCGCCTTGACAGGGCGGCGTGCACTCCAGACTGCACTACAGGACCAGGTTGTTCGGGACAGCCATAGTAGTGGCAACGCTCCCGGTTGCGACTCCGTTTCCGGCGCCGGCTTGCACCCCCAACGGGATTCGAACCCGTGTTGCCTGCGTGAAAGGCAGGTGTCCTAGGCCACTGAACGATGGGGGCTTGCCTCCCCGATGGCGTTCCCGGCCAATCCCGACCACGCCGCGAGGAGCCACCAATCTAGCACCGATGCCGCACCGCGGGCATCGGATTGGGCGCTCGTTCTCAGTCCTCGGGCGGAGGGAGGGTGGCGGTCATGGCGTCGACGATCTCGGACAGGACCGCTCCGAGCTCGTGGTAGACGAGGTGCTCGTCGTAGCTCGGATCGTCGGGGTCCAACCCATCATCGTCCTCGCTGACGTCGAGCCGGGTGCCGAGCACCAGGCGCAGGTCGTTGACGATCCCCATCCATGCCGACAGCTCCTCGGCGGTCATGGTGTCGGTCTCGATGGTCCGACGCATCAACTCGATCGCATCCCGTCGCGAGTCGATGAGCTGGTCGCGGGCGAGCACCTGGTAGCCGGCGTCCCGCTCCGGATCGTCGGGGTAGGCGGTCGGGAACAGTCGGCGCGTCACGTCGGTGTCGACCGACAGGAGTTGGTCGAGTTGGTCGGCGAGCTCGACCAGCCACCGTCGGGCGTCGGCGTCGAGGGCCACAGCGAACTGGTCGTCACCGACAGGAGTGAACAGTCGGGGTCGGCGGAACAACGGCACGATCCGGCCCGCGACTACTCGTCGTGTTCCATCGTCGCCCACAACCCGTGGTTGTGGAGCCGGTGCACGTCCCGCTCGGCCTCGGTCCTGGTGCCGGACGACACCGACGCTCGGCCCTTGTGGTGGACGTCGAGCATCAGCTGGTTCGCCTTCTCCTCGCTGTAGCCGAAGAGCTTGCGAAAGACGAAGGCGACGTAGCTCATCAGGTTGATCGGGTCGTTCCAGACCACGACGACCCATGGGCGGTCCTCGTCGACGACCGAGTCGAGGTCCGGCTGCCCGACCTCGGTCGGCTTCACCTCGATTGGCGCGGTCATGCTCCCATTGTGTCGTAAACCGGTGTCGTGTCCAGCGGTCGATCCACCTTCTCAGCTTCGGTCGCTCCGAGTCGGAGGGCGACCACGACGGCAAGGCACCACACGACGACGGCCCCCAGTACGTGGAGGGCGACCAGCGCCGGCGGTACGCCCAGCCCGAACTGGGCGTAGCCGACCGCGCCCTGGGCGACGGCGACTGCCAGCAGGGCCTCGGCGGTCCGACCGACCGAGCCCGCCCTCGCTCCCCGCAGCCGGACGACCAGGGCGACGAGGACCACGACGAAGCACCAGACGGTGGCGCTGTGGATCCGGGCCACGACCTCGAGATCGAAGCCGAGGCGGTCGGCCCGGCTGTCGCCTCCGTTCGGCCCGGTGCCGGTCACGACCGTTCCGGTCACCAGGACGAGCGCCCCGATGGCGGCCAGAAGCCGGCCATGGTTGGCCGGCGACGCCATGCCGCCGGAACCGGCGGCCAGCGCCGTCGGGGGTGGTGGGTGGGGGACGACCTTGGTCCACAGCACCGCGGCGTTCCACAGCAGGACCATCGACAGCAGGAAGTGGAGACCGACGAGCGCCGGGTGGAGGTCGACCAGGACGGTGATCCCACCCAGCACGATCTGGGCCGCCACCCCGGCAACCAGCCCCCACGACCAGCCGATGAGATCGGAGCGCCGAGGGCGCTGGCGGTAGGCGCCGATCAACGCCGCCACGACCGCCGCGGTCACGACGAACGAGATCAGACGGTTCCCGAACTCGATCCAGGGGTGGAACTGCCACTCCGGGACCAGCCGGTCGTCGCTACAGGCCGGCCAGTTCTCACAGCCCAGCCCGGCCTCGGTCAGGCGGACCGCAGCGCCGGTCAACACGATGAGGCCGAGCGTCGCCCAGGCCACCCCGGTGATGGCCCGATAGCGCCCGGTCGTGGTCGGCTCGATCGTCGTCATCTCCCGCTTCCCAGGCTATGGACCGGTCGTCGGCCACGGTAGCGGCGCAGGCCCTCGGGCGAGCGATCGGGACAGTGGCATCCCGTCCGACCAGACATCGCAGCGAAACCGTAACCGAGAAGACCGATTCGACGGTTCTCGGACTCACCGGTCGGCCGAGGTCGGGGCTACCCTCTCAGCCGTGGTTCTGACTGCGGTGCCGCCGCGCAACCGGACGCTCGCCTTCGTAGCGCTGACCAAGCCGCGGATCATCGAGCTGCTGCTCGTCACCACCGTGCCGACCATGATCCTGGCCGCCGAGGGCCTGCCATCGCTGTGGCTGATGGCCGCAACGGTCATCGGGGGGACGTTGGCCGCCGGTGGGGCCAACGCCTACAACATGTACATCGACCGCGACATCGATGCGTTGATGGAGCGGACCAAGGGGCGCCCGCTGGTGACCGGCGAGGTCGCGCCGGTCGAGGCCTTGATCTTCGCCACCGCCCTCGAGATCGGCGCCTTCGCCTGGCTCTGGGTGTTGGTGAACCCGCTCTCGGCAGTCCTCGCGGTGTCGGCATGCCTCTTCTACGTGTTCGTGTACACGCTGTGGCTGAAGCGGACCTCGACCCAGAACATCGTCATCGGTGGCGCCGCCGGTGCGGTGCCGGTCCTGATCGGTTGGTCGTCGGTGACCAACACCGTCGGCTGGGCGGCCGTGGTCTTGTTCGGTGTCATCTTCTTCTGGACGCCGCCCCACTTCTGGGCCCTGGCGATCAAGTACGAGGACGACTACTCGGCGGCCGACGTCCCGATGATGCCGGTCATCGAAGGGCACCGGGCGACCGCCCGTCAGATCGTGGTCTACTCGGTCGTCGTGTTGGCCTTGACGCTGGTGCTCCCGTTCGTTGCGCCCGTTGGTTGGATCTACATCGGCACCGCCGTCGTGGTGGGGGTGCTGTTCACCGCCGGAGCGGTGCAGTTGGCCTTGGAGACCGAGCTGGAAGCGCAGGCTCGCCGGTCGATCAGATACTTCAAGTTCTCCATCACGCACCTGTCGGTGCTGTTCGTCGCCATCGCCGTCGACCAACTCGTCGGCTGGGGACCGTGACAGTCTCGATATCTCGCCGGACGGGCGGTTACAGTACGTGGCCGCACGATCGGGACCGTGGCGCGGTGGGGAGTTCATCCGTGGCGCGCCGCCCGGAATCGACGTAACCGACCCACCCGCTCACAGGCTCAACCGGCCCTCGCCGCGAGGTCTTCCCACCTATGGCACTCACCGAAACCCGCACGGCTGAAACCCTCCCGGACCGCGAGGCGTCAGCGATCGCGGCCGACGCTCCGACGACGTTGGACGGGATCGTCGGCTCGGCCGACCACAAGACGATCGGTCGGCTGTGGATCGGGGCCGGCCTGTTGTTCCTCGTGGCCGGCCTGGCCGTGACCGCGGTCGTCGGGATCGAGGCGGTCGACCTCTCGGGTCTGTCGATCGTGGCCGACGCCGACGAGTTCACCCAGCTCTGGTCGCTGGGCCGAACGGTCGTGCTCTTCGGTGGCATCGTCCCGATCCTGGTCGGCATCGGAACCTTCGTCGTCCCGCTCCAGGTCGGAGCGCCGGCGATCGCCTTCGCTCGCGGCGCCTCGGGGGCCTTCTGGACGTGGCTGATGGCCACGGTGCTCCTGGTCGTCGCTTACATCCTCAACGGCGGCCCGGGCGGCGGGCGGGTCGACTCGGTCGTCCTCTGGGCGGCGGCGCTCGGCGCGATGCTGGCCGCCATCGCCTGGGCACTGCTGACGATCGCCACCACGGTGCTGGGAGCCCGGACGACCGGCATGACCCTCGACCGGGTTCCCCCCACCAGCTGGGCGTTCTTCGTGTTCAGCCTGGTCGGGTTGTTCAGCCTGCCGATCATCATGGTCGAGCTCGTGCTGGTGTACGTCCGGATGCAGGCCGATCTCATCTCGATCGACGCCCGTCAGAGCCTGGCCGGGGTGATGGAGGCGTCGAACCTTCCGCCGGCCCTCTATTGGGTCGCCATCCCGGCCCTGGGTATGGCGGCCGACGTGATCGCCACCCATACCGGTCGCCCGCTGTCCGCCCACAAGGCCGTGCTCGGCGCGATCGGGGTGTTCGGGCTGGTGGCGTACGGTGCCGACTTCCTCGGCCTGGCCAGCGTCCGCCCCCTCCAGTTCACCAACGGCCTCCTGGTCGCCACGACCATCCTGGCCGTGTTGCCGATCCTGGCCGTCCTCGGTCTCAGCAGTGAGAGCCTGCGGCGAGGCTCGCTCCGGTTCACCGCGGCCATGGTGGGCGCCCTGCTCTCGGGCCTGATCCTCCTCCTCGGCGCAGCGACCGCCATCCTCGGCGTCTTCGCCGAGATCGCCGTGCTGCTCGACCGCGACACCTCGATCTCGGTCGACCTCAACAGCCTCCTGATCCTCCACGGCACGACCTTCCACGACGGGGTCCGGGGGTTGGTACTCGGCTCGGCCGTCCTGGCCGTCACCGCCGGTCTCCACCACTGGGCACCGAAGATCTGGTCCCGCCGGATGACCGACTCCCTGGGGTTCCTGTCGATCCTGGCCACCGCCGGCGGCGCGGTCCTGTGGGGACTCGGTGCGGTGCTCGCTGGTGTCGACGACCAGCCGGCCTACCCGGTGTCGATCCTTGGGGGCGGCGACAGCGTCGAGTTCTTCAACACGATCGCCCTCGTCGGCATCGTCCTGGTCGCAGCCGGCGCCGCCTTGACGGCCCTCAACGCCCTCGGTGCGGCGGTCGGGGCCACCGACCACGACGCTGCGTCGGCCTGGCAGGGCGCAACGCTCGAATGGGCGACCGACACACCGGTGCCGTTCGGGAACTTCGCCACGGCTCCGATCGTGCGATCGGCGGCGCCCTTGCACGACGAGCCGATCGAGACCGGCGACGACGCCGGGTCCGATGCCGAGGTCGAGGAGGCGTGATGACCACGACGACCGATATCTCCCCCTACGAGCCGGTCCCTCACGACGCGCCGGCCCCCGAGCCGGCCCGCCCCCAGCTCCTGCTGATCGGGACCTGCCTGGCCTGCGCCGCGGTGCTGGTCGGCTACTACGGACTGCTCGGCCACTACGTGTCGGTCCGGGCCGACGTGCTCCAGGCGGGAGAGGTCTGGATCCCTCAGGGCGTCATCATCCCCCTGACCCAGCCCAACTTCATGATGCTCACGATGCTCATGTCGATCCTGTCGATGCTGTGGGCCATCGCCTCGGTGCGTAACGACGACCGGGCCAACGCCTACATCGCCTTCGTCCTGACCCTGGTCTTCGGGTTCGCCCAGATCGCTCAGACCTTCTACCTGCTGTCGATCCTGGACATGCACATCACCGGCGACGATCGGGCCGCCCTGATCTACGCCCTGATCGGCATCCAGGTCTTCCTCACCGGCACGGCGATGCTGTACGTGGCGGCGATGGCCATTCGCACGATGGGTGGCGGCTACTCGGCAAAGGACTACGAGGGCGTCCTGGCCGCCGGCATCTACTGGTTCACGATCGTCTGGGTGTACCTCTCCCTCTGGTACGCCATCTACATCACGAAGTAGCGCGAGGAAGTAGTCACCGATGTTCACCTGGGGTTCGAAGTACCTGTTCGGGATCGGTCTCGCCTCGATGTTGGCGGCCATCATCTACGGTCTGTCGACTGGGGGTGACCCGGTCGGCGTCATCAGCGGCGGCTACAAGGGTGGGGTCGGAGATCACACCGGCTACATGATCCTGGTCGCCATCGGGTTCGCCTGCATCGGCCTCGGCCTGATGACGATCATCATCCGCGATGCAGAGGCGGAGAAGGCGTCGGCCGCAGCCGGCGTCGACGCCACGTTGGCGGTCTCGGCGTCTCGGGCTCCCAGCTACTGGGGTCCGCTGGCGGCCTTCGGCGTGGCCTGCATGGTCGTCGGGGTGGCGGTCAGCCTCCTGTTCCTGATCTTCGGCATCGTGGTGCTCGGCATCGTCGGCCTGCAGTGGCTGGCGCTCGCCTGGTCCGACCGGGCGACCGGCGACCCCGAGGTCAACGCCGTCATCCGGGAGCGGCTGATCGGCCCGTTCGAGATACCGATGCTCGCAGCCCTCGGCATCGGGGCCATCGTGATCGGCGTCTCCCGAGTGTTGCTGGCGGTGCCCGAGGCGGGCTCGACCGCTCTGGCCTCGGTCGTAGCGGCCTTGATCTTCTTCGGCGCGGTGGCGATCGCCAACTCCTCGGTGCCTCGATCGGTCATCACCGGTGTCGTCGCCCTCGGGGCGGTGGCCGTGCTGGCCGGTGGTATCGCCGGCGCGGTGGTCGGGGAGCGGGAGATCGTGCATCACCACGAGGAGCACGGTGAGCATTCCGATGAGCACGACGACCACTCCGAGGACGACGCCGAGAGCGACGGCATGGGCACCTCCGAGGGTGAAGGAGAGGGCGAGTGAGCAACGCAGCTGATTCCGGTCCCGCGGTTGGGCGCGGCGGCGATCGACGTGAGAAAGTCGAACACGCCATGACGAGCCGTATCCGGTCCGCTGTCGTTCGGACCCGCACCGCTGCTCTCGGCCTCGGGCTCGCCTTCGGGTTGAGCGCCTGCGCCGAGGACAAGCCCCTCAACACCTTCGAGCCCCGTGGACCGAAGGCCGAAGACATCGACAACCTGATGAGTCCGATCTGGATCATCATGGGGATCGTCTTCGTGCTGGTCATCGGTGGGGCGATCTGGATCAGCATCGCCAACCGGGTCAAGGCCGACGAGTACGACCCCGAAGACCTTCCGGCTCAGACCCACGGCAACACGCCCCTCGAGCTCACCTGGACGATCGTGCCCGGTCTGCTGCTGGCGGTGATTTCGGTCTTCATGGTCGGGGAGATCTGGAGCCTCGAGGAGCGCAACGAACCCGACGAGCTCGACGTGATGGTCATCGGCCAGCAGTGGTGGTGGGAGTACCGCTACGACGTCGACGGCGACGGCTTCTTCGTCGACGCCAACGGAGACGGGGTGGCCAACCAGGATCCCGGCGGCGATGACGCCGAGTTCCCCCTCCATCTGGCGCTCGACCCCGACGACGTCGTCACCGCCAACGAACTGGTGATCCCGGCCGGGCAGCAGGTCGACCTGTTGCTCACGTCCCGAGATGTCATCCACTCGTACTGGATTCCCCGCCTCAACGGAAAGCGCGACACCGTCCCCGGGCGGTGGCACACATGGTCGATCGAGGCGTCCGAGCCCGGCAAGTACACGGGCTGGTGCACCGAGTTCTGCGGCCTGTCCCACGCTCGGATGCGGATGTCGGCCATCGCCCTCCCCGAGGCGGAGTTCGCCGACTGGCTCGAGAACCAGGCCCTTCCGGCCGAGGTCCCGGAGGAGGGCACCGAAGCCTGGGAAGGTCGGGCCATCTTCGAGGCCCAGTGCATGAGCTGCCACGTCATCGACGACGATGTGCTCGAGTACGGCGAGAACTTCCAGGCCGCCCTGACCGCCGGCGCCGCTCCCAACCTGACCCACTTCGCTACCCGGTCGGTGTTCGCCGGAGCGATCTACAACTCGTACGCCGGGCCCGGGACCGATGCCAACGACGACGCCCTCCCCTGGGAGGACTACCTCGCCCTGCCGGAGCTGGCCGCCAATCCGACTAGTCCCGACGACTACCGGTGGAACGCCGCCGAGCTCAAGCGGTGGATCGGCAACGCCCCGTCCCGCAAGGACATGGACCCCGACGACCTACGCGGTATGCCGGCGTTCCCCCAGCTGACCGATGAGCAACTCGACCAGTTGGTCGCCTACCTGGCGACCCTGGACTGACCAGGAGCCGTAGCAACCCCCATGGCTATCGTCGACGAACCACTGGCCCTCCCGTCGGGTGACCCAGCCCCGGTCTCAAAGCCGCTCGGCGCCTTCACCCGCCCAGCCGCCCCCAAGGGCTTCACCAACTGGCTGACGACTGTCGATCACAAGAAGATCGGCATCATGTATGGCACTGCGGCCATGTTCTTCCTGCTGATCGGTGGGGTGGCGGCGCTGCTCATCCGGATCCAGCTCGCCACCCCCAACAGCACCTTCCTGTCGGGCGACGCCTACAACCGGATCTTCACGATGCATGGGACCGTGATGATCTTCCTCGTGGTCATGCCGATCGGTGCGGCGTTCGCCAACTACCTGATGCCGATCCAGGTCGGCGCCCGCGACGTGGCGTTCCCCCGGATCAATGCCTTCAGCTTCTGGGTGTTCTTCTTCGGCGGGCTGATGCTGAACACCAGCTGGTTCATCGGCGGCGGGGCCAACGGTGGGTGGTTCAACTACGCCCCCAACAACGGACTGCCGTACTCGCCGTCGACCGGCATCGACTTCTGGAACGTCGGCCTCTTGATCGTCGGCTTCGGGTCACTGACCGGCGCCATCAACCTGATAACCACCGTGCTCAACCTCCGAGCCCCCGGCATGACGCTGATGAAGATGCCGGTCTTCGTCTGGATGACCCTGGTCACCCAGTTCCTGCTGCTGTTCGCCATCCCGGTGCTCACCGTGGCCCAGCTGCTCCTCATGTTCGACCGGATCTTCGACGCCAACTTCTTCAACGTCGCCCAAGGCGCCGACCCACT
>CBDHES010000011.1:0-55309 GCA_965262175.1 Acidimicrobiales bacterium
CGATGCCAAGACGGTCGCCGTCGTCGGCGGCGAGACGCCGGCAATCGTCGCCGCGATCGACGAAGCCGGCTACGACGTGGCCTGACCGGTCACCGATCGACAGGCACGACCTCGAGCGCCTCGAGGCGTCGGGTTGCGACGTTGGCGGTGAAGACGGGATGGCCCCCACCGAGCCGTCGGGCATGGACCTGGCCGCGTAGGTACCGATGCATCAGGACGGCAACCCGCACGGCGGCAAAGGCCCGGTACCACTCGACTCGCTTCAACGCCCGTCCGGCCCGTTGCGCGTAGTAGTCCATCGACTCCGCATCGGTGAGGAAGCCCGGAAGCGGGGCCAGCCCCGCGCCCTCGGCTCGGAGCCAGTTCATCTCCATCAACCACATCACATCCCGCTCCGGGCTTCCGGCCGTCGCCAGCTCCCAATCCAGGAGCGCGGCCGGGCGGAACGTCGCCGGATCGGTGATGACGTTGGCGGGCCGAGCGTCCCCCCACAGCAGGCGGTCGACGGTCGGCTCCGGAACGTCGGCAGCCAACGCATCGATGGCGTCGTCGACGATGGGCGCCCAGGCCGGACCACGGTCGAACGACCAGAGCTCCCGCAGCTCGGCGATGGCGAGCTCGTTGCTGTCGACACGGGCCGATGCCAGCTTGTCACCCAGGGCTCCGGGTTGGAGGTCGTGGATCGCAACCAGCGCGTCGAGCAGCGAGGTGTGGAAGGTTCGCTGCTGGGCCCGGGTCGCCTCGAACAGCCAGCCCGCCTCCACGAAGGTCGGTTTGTCGTCGCGGGGGACTCGACCGGCGACATGGCTCATGATGAAGGCGGGTTGGCCGAGCCATCGACCGTCGAGGTCCACCGAGATCAACGACGGGGTCGGAATCTCCGGGTGGCCGTCGAGGAGGGCGAGACCGTTGAGCTGGTGCCGCAGGTCGTAGGTGGGGAACATCGACGGTCGTTGAGGCTGGAGCCGTACGACGACACGCCGCTGCGGCGGACCGCCGGTCGAGACGATCCACGTCTCGTTCGACCATCCACCGCCTCCGGGCGCGTCGACGGTGATCTGATCGGGATCGATCGTCTCATCGAGGCAGTCGCCCAACCACGCCGCCAGCCGTGCCACCCGATCGTCGTGCTCGGCCACCACGCCATCGGGTGGCGAGTCGGTGTCAGCCAACGGTGACCGGCGCTTCCCAGTGTCCGCTGGTCTCTCGGCTGTTCCAGATCTCGATGATCTTGCCCTCGACGACACGGAAGATCTCGATTCCGCAGTACACGTAGGACTTCCCGCTGACCTGGGTGCTGCGACCGTTCCAGGCGACGGTGATCATGTCGCCTCCCTCGTGGAGCAGCGCGACGTCGAAGTGCAGCTCGGGGCACAGCTCCAGCGTCGCCTCGAGGCGTTCGATGGTGTCGCCCATGGAGAGCTTCTTGACCTCGCCGGCGTGGTGGCGCCACGTCGGGTCGGCGATCAGCTCGGGGATCAGATCGAGCCGCCGCTGGTTGTAGAGGACGTCGAGGTAGCGAGTGACCACCTCTCTTGGCGTCATCTCGGGCACGTCGGTTCTCCTGTTCAGGCGGCCGCTTCTATCCTGATCTGAATTAGAATAAGGTATCGTTCGTGCCCCACCTGCTGCAAGAGCGGAGCGCCGCTCGCGCCGACGGTGGTCACCCAGCTCGGATGCTGCGGCGCATGGCGAGGGCGAGCACCACCGCACCGAGCTCGATCACGAGTACCAGCCAGGTCGTCGGGGTCGGTACGCCGACCGCGGCGATCGAGATGAGCCGACCGATCCCGCCGAGGAAGATCGCTCCGGTCGCGAACACGAGGGCGTGCGCCCGCTCCTCGATCCTGACGACGCTCCAGAGGGCGAGCAGCGCCACTCCGAGGTAGACACCTCCGAAGTAGCGGTACGTGCTGTCGAGCGCCACGTCGACCTCATCGGCGCTGACGAACCGCTCGACGCCGATCGCCAACGCGAGAAGCGCCGACGTGGTGGGGATCAGCGCCAGGACGAGGAAGCCCGCCTGCCAGGCCCGCCGGCGCGGAAGGTACGGGCCATCGGGGTGCCCGCTCCGGGGCGAGGGGTGGGGGATCGTTCGGCTCACTGCGGGTCTCCTGCATGTCGATCGGTAGCCGGTTGCGGCGACCGTCCTGTTCCGCAACGTAACGACGGCCGGTCCCACCGTCCGCGCCCCCGACGACAACTGCCGCGCCGTTCACGCCACCGACGCCCCAGAGGCGGACGGTTGGCGTCAACGGCTCCCACTCTGTCGCCGAAGGCGCGGACGGCCCGGCGGGTGATCCCTACGTTGCAGGTGAGTGCCGCGAACGACGGAGACCCGATGACCAAGACGACCGATGCCCGAGAGATCCTGAAGCTGATCAAGATCCTCTCACCCCAAGCCCTGCCGCGACTGGAGTACCTCTCCCGGGAGGATCTCAGCTTGACGAACGTCCGCGACGGTGGCGTGCGGACCGATGCTCCCCTCACCACCGACCTGCGCTACCCGCAGCCCGCGGCGTATCCCCTCGGCGCCGAGAACGCCCACGGCGAGATCGAGATGATCGGCGACGTCGAGGCAACCCACTGGTATGCCGAAGCCGACGGGATCACCTGGCACTTCGTCACCACCGGCGATCCGACCAATGAGCCGTTCGTGCTGGTCCATGGCTTTCCCGAGAGCTGGTACACCTTTCACCACCAGATGCGTGACCTGGCCGACCAGTTCTACTGCGTCGCCGTCGACACCCTCGGCAACGGCCAGAGCGACAAGCGTCTCGACCTCGACTACCGCTACTCGGCCATCGCCGACTCGCTCGGCGCGCTGCTCGACACGATCGGGATCGACCGGTTCAACCTCGGCGGCCACGACCGGGGCTCGGTCATCGCCGACCATCTGCTCAACGTCGACGGCATGGAGGGACGGGTCCTTCGCTACGTCCGCATGCAGCAGTCGGCCAACGAGCCCCACGGCGACCCCCAGCCACCCCACGCCATCTTCGCCCAATCGTGGTTCCCGAAGCTCATGAAGTGGACCGGCTTCCCCCGGGTGGCCTACGCCGTCA
Organism: Acidimicrobiales bacterium; assembly: GCA_965262175.1. GTDB lineage: Bacteria > Actinomycetota > Acidimicrobiia > Acidimicrobiales > SZUA-35 > CADEDH01. The sequence continues at coordinate 3,066 of CBDHES010000011.1, forward strand.
GCGGGTACCGCGTCGAGGGCATCACCAAGGAGGTGCTCGACCGACTGGATCGCGAGGTCAAGTTCAAGGGGGTGGCTGAAGCCTCGCCTCGACAGTTCGACAACACGAGCCTGCAACAGGAGCTCGACGACCGGCACGACGTCCTGTTCTCGAAGATGACGATGCCCGTCCTGTTCCTCCAGGGTCGCCTTGATCCCGGCCAGCACGTCGAGGAGTACGAGAAGACGCCGGAGTTCGTGGCCAACGGACGGGTCCAGTTCCTCGACGGCAACCACTTCTTCCAGCTCGAGGTGCCCGACGAGGCGTCGGCTGCGATGCGGGAGTTCCTCTCCGAGCCGTTGCGTTGACGATGGGTGAGGCGGCGGGGATGCCGGCTCGCCACACGACGATCCCCAGCGTCGACACCGGGCCGGTCGGCGGTCACCTACAATCGAGCACCACCCGCGACGCCACCGTGTCCATCCCCGCGGGGTGCTCATGCTCGACAAGGCCGAAGCCGCTGCCACCAAACCCTCGGGCCCGTCGATGCTGGCCGGTCTGATGACGGTGGCGGCGGCCTACTCGGTCCGACGGGGGATCTCCCTCGATCGGGTGGCGGACGCCGCCGGCCTGGCACCCCACGCCGTGATCGCCACCTCCGATCGGGTCCCCGACGCCGCTCTGCCTGGCATCCTCCGCCTCCTCCAGGACGAGTTCCCGGGTGAGCCGGTCGCCCTGGACATGGCGGCCACCGCGCCCCTCCACGCCTTCGGTCCGCTCGAATCGGCGGCGCGCCTCGTGCCCGATCTGAGGGCCGGGCTCGAGATGTTCGTCGACTTCCAGAGCGTGCTGTCGACCCGGGCCAATCTGGAGTTCGTCGACGAAGCGCCGGGGCCACTGCTCCGCCTCGACCATCCGAACGACCACGAGTTCGGCACCCTCGGTGCCGAGATGGCGCTCGTGATGGCCGTCCGGGTCGTCGTCGAGGTGTTCGGCGTTCCGGGCGCCCTGTCCACGGTCTGGTTCGGGCAGCGGCCGGCGGCCCACGAGGGGCGATATGCCGACGTCGTCGGTGTGCCCGTCCGGTTCGACGCTCCCTGTAACGCCGTGCTCTTCAACGCCAAGCGCCTCGACGATCCCGTTGATCCCGACGCTGGCTCGCGCCTCCGGGTCCTGCGGGCCCAACTCGAGCTGGTCCGACAACAGCTCCAACACGACGAGGATCCCGCCGAGCTCCGGCACATCCGCGATGCGGCCGCCCGCAACGCGGCCCAGGGCGACTACTCGGCGGGCGGCCTCGCCCGGCGCCTGGGCGTGAGCCCGAGGACCCTGCAGCGGCGAGTCGGGGATCTCGGAACGACGGTTCGCGACGTCATCGACGAGGTTCGGGCCGCCACCGCCCTCCAGCTCATGTCGGATCCCGACCTGAACCTGTCGGAGATCTCGCTGGCGCTCGGCTACTCGACCGAGAGCGCTTTTCGGCGGGCGTTCCGCCGCTGGACCGGAACCAGCCCATCGCACTACCGACGCTCGTAGCGGTCTTCGTCCCCCCGTTTCAGCCCGACGGCGGCGCTTCGCTAGCGTGGCCCGCGGCGGGCGTGCGATGGATGGCGCGCCCAGGCCGTGCCGATCAAGGAGAACTCGTCATGACCGACGTCATCCGCTTCGAACCCGACCCGGATCTCGAACCGTCGAAGGTGCAGCCCAGGAAGTCGTTCACCACCAGCGACCTCACCGACCAGGGTCGGGTCTTCTTCGAAGCCGAGAACGGCAGCGTCAAGACCGGCGTCTGGGAAGGCGCGCCGGCCCGGTTCGAGGTCCCCTCCTATCCCGTTCACGAGTTCATGAACGTCCTGTCGGGGTCGGTCACGGTGACCGATGTGGATCAGGGCCGGTCGGACACCTTCACCGCCGGCGACTCGTTCTTCGTCAGCAAGGGCTCCCACATCATCTGGGAGATCACCGAGACGATGCGTAAGCACTACGTCATCGTGCCCGACGCCACGACCGCGGACTGAGGCGTCCGTCGTGAAGATCACCCAGCTGTGGCGCTACCCGGTGAAGTCGATGATCGGTCAACGCGTCGAGACGATCGAGCTCGACGAGCTCGGTGTGGTCGGTGACCGGACCTGGGCGGTGCGGGATCTCGACCGTGGCGGTATCCGTGGCGCCAAGAAGATCGCCGCGCTGATGCCGTTGTCCGCAGCCGCCGTCGACGGTGGGAACGTGGAGATCACGCTGCCCGACGGCTCAACGCTGCACAGCGCCGACCCCGACGTCGATGAGCGCCTGAGCGCGGCGCTCGAGCGCCCGGTCCGGCTCGAGCAGCTCCGGCCGGCCGACGACGTGGAGCACTATCGCCGTGGCGCTCCCGACACCGAGGACATCGACGCCGAGCTCCGGGGTGTGTTCGGGCGAACGGCCGACGAGCCGTTGCCCGACCTTTCGGTGTTCCCGCCCGAGATCTTCGAGTTCGAGTCGCCGCCCGGTACCTACTACGACGCCTACCCGTTGATGGTCATGTCGTCCCAAGCACTGTCGGCGATGAGCGACGCTCTGCCCGATTCGAGCGTCGACGTCCGACGGTTCCGGCCGTCGTTCGTGATCGACGCCGGTGATGCGCCGGCGACCACGCCCGGCCACCCGGAGTTCGACTGGGTGGGGCGACGTGCCCGAATCGGGTCTGCGGTCGTCGAGTTCATCGCGGCCTGCCCGCGCTGCGTCATGATCACCCACCGCGTCGACGACTCGGTTCCGCAGGACCGCGCCGTCCTCCGCCACGTCGTCCGTGATCTCGACCAGAACGTCGGCGTGTATGCCACGATCACGACGCCGGGCGCCATCGATCAGGGGGCCGAGGTCACGCTCCTGTAGCCGGACGGTCGTGCTGCGCAGGCGGGGCGAGCAGCTCGCAGGCGTAGTCGAGGGCCCAGATCGCGTCGTTGGATCGGCCGTGCTCTATCCAGGAGGCAACGGCTGGAGCCGGGTTGCGTTGCTCGACGAGGAGGCGCGCCTCGGTCAAGAGGTCGGACTCGGTGCCGTAGGTCGACTTCACGTCGGGGTTCGACAGCGAGCCGAACAGCACCATCGCTGGTTCGTCCCGGTGGATCCGGACGAGGAGACCGATGAGGTTTCGGAGCGCCGTGACCCCATGGGTCAGGCTCCGGACCCGGCGGTAGTGGGCGAGGACCGGACCGAAGGCGGCCAGTGCCTCCCCGGTGTCGCCCCGTTGCGACCGGGTGGCCAGGGCGGAGACCGTCGCCACGCTCACGATGAAACGGTTGCCGACGGTGCCGGCGATCTCGATTGCGTGGTCGAAGGCGGCGATCGCTTCGGTCGCCTGGCCGTCGACGGCGAGCAGCTCGCCGCGGGCGTAAGCCAGCCAGGCTCGACACGTCGGGCTCAGCGGGCCCGGCGGCACGTGCTCGTCGAACCGTTTCCGGGCGACGTCGGCCTTGCCGCCGTAGAGGTAGGCCAAGACCTCGTCGAGAACGCCGACGGTCCACATGGTCGTGTCCGCCGCCGTCCGGGCGAGCTCGAGGAGGGCCGTGGCGTGGTTGTGGGCGAGCTCGAGATCGCCGGTGTAGAGCCCGAGATTGGCCATCGTGTCGTGGGCGAAGCCGGCAACGGTCGGTCGCCGATCGCCGGTGGCCTGCCGAGCCAGGATCCGCGCCTCCTCGTAGGCGCCGCGGTTGGATGCGTCGGCGGCCAGTGACGCGGCGGCGGCGCCGAGGTTCTCACTGCCCTCGTCGAGCACCTCCGCGAGCTGCTGGTTCCAAGCGACGGGCTCGGTCCATTGCCGTTCGTGGGCGTAGTGCAGCAGCGCCGCCGAGATGGCCGCCGCTCGCCCCGGATCGTTGTACCGGGCCCATCGGTGGGCGACCCGGACCTCCGGAATCAGCGACTCGATCCTGAGGACGGCCGCCGATTCGTTCGGCCCCCGGAGGCCCCGGTCGGCGGCCTCCACCGCTTCGGCGATGTGGTGGGCGTGTGCCTCGTCGATCGTCCCGTGCCGGCCACCAGTGACGCACGCCTTGATCGTCGCGAGGAGATGGTAGCGGGTGGGCTGTCGCGTGGTGTCGGCGACGACGAGCGAATGGTCGACGAGGTCGGCCAGCGGACCGGTGACCAGCTCGGCGGCGTCGACTCCGACGACCGCTGCGATGTCGCTGGCCGAAACTGGACCGGCGAAGACCGATAGGTTCGAGAGCAGCTGGCCGGACTCGGGCCGGAGCAGGTTCTGGGACCACTCGATCAGTGCCGGCAGGGTGCGGTGCCGGTCGTCGGCGGTCCGATCCGGGGATCGGAGCAGGTCGAGCCGGTCGTCGAGCAGGAGGAGCAGGTCGTCGAGTCCGGTCGAGGGGAGGCGGGCAGCTGCCATCTCGATGGCCAACGGGAGCCGGTCGACGAGATGAACGAGCTGATCGAGGTCGGCGGCATCGGCCGACCAGCCCGGCTGGAGCGATCGGACCCGGTCGACGAGCAGCTGCCGGGCCGCCGCTGGTTCGAGGGGAGGCACCGGTCGGACCTGCTCCGAGGGGATCGCGAGCCGCTCCCTACTGGTCGCCAGTATCCGTGCGGGGCCCCCGACGGTGGCGATCGCGTCGACGACACGGGCCACCTCGTCGATGAGGTGCTCACAGTTGTCGATGACCAGGAGTACGTCGCGCTCGGCCACGGCGCTGATTATCTGTGTCTCGTCGTCCCCGGCGTCGGAGAGGCCGGTCGCCCGGCGGAGGACATCGATGACGCCGGAGGGCTCGACGACCGGCGCCAGGCGCACGATGGAAACGCGGCGGTCGACATGCTCGGCGACGTGGAGCGCCAGTGCCGTCTTCCCGACGCCGCCCGGTCCGGTCAGGGTGACCACCGCCGATCGGTCCAGGAGCTCGAGGACGTCGCTGATCTCGTCTGCTCGGCCTCGGAGTGGGGTGGTCAGAGACTCGGGGCCCGAACGGCTCGCCACGTGGTTCCCGCCATCGCTGACCTCGGCGACGAACCGGTAGCCCCGACCCCGGTAGTTCCGCACGATGGACTGCCGGGCGCCATCGTCGCCGACCGCTCGTCGCACCTCCTTGATGCGGGTCGTCAGCGACGATTCGGAGACGAACTGGTCGCCCCAGACCTCGTCGAGGAGCTCCGGTTTCGGCACTACCCGATCGCGGTGGGCGAGGAGGTAGGCCAGAAGATCAAACGCCTGAGGCTCCAGATGCTGCGAGACCCCGTCGAGCTCGACCACCCGGCGGGCCACGTCGACGCCGGCCCGATCGAAGCGGAGCATCGGCCCATTCTCGCCGACGGCCTCGCGTGATGCGACCTGCCGAATCCTCAGACCGTCATCAGTCAGCCCTCAAGCTCCTCAGGCGGGTGTCCAGCACGATCGTCAACGACCGCCCACTCCGGGCGGCACGTCGCAACGAGACCATCGAAAGGACACCCCATGTCGAAACGAACCGCAGCGCTCGGCGTCGCAGCGCTCACCCTTGCCGGGTTGGGCGCAACCGCAGCCTGGGCCACCACCGACGGCGACCGGCCGGATTCTGGCCGCTCGACCGATGAGACCGAGATCGTCCAGTTCGAGATCGCCGAAGACGCAACCCGTTTCGTCTTCGACGACACCCCCGTCTTCGACGACGGGTTGCCCAGCTACGGGAATCCGTTCGTGACCCAGGGCTACATCTATGAGCCGGGGACGCTGGCCTCCGGCGGCGGTGTCAACCCCGACGGCAGCCCAACCCACCCCGACGCGGTGATCGGCACCTGGCTATGCGAAGGCTTCCTCATCGGCGATGGGGCCCGCACCGAGGCCGGACCGTGGGTTGTCAGCACCCAGGTCTATGACTTCGGTGCCTTCGACGGTGCCGACGTCGTCATCAGCCACGGCATCGAGACCCCCGAGATCGGTGAGGCGGTCGAGCGGGCCATCATCGGCGGCACCGGGTCACACGTCGGTGCCGACGGTACGCAGATCCAGGTTCTCGAGTCGTTCAACGACAGCGAAGGCGTGAACCTGACCATCACGTTGCAGCCGGAGGAGGACTGATGGCCGTCATCCCGACGCTGGCGGCAGCCTCCGACATCGCCGACATCAGCGCGGTGATCGATGACGTCGGGGCCGTGATCGTCTCCGACGTGCTCGACGCCGCGACCCTCGCCCGACTCCGCGACGATCTCGCACCGTGGGTCCAGCGGACCGGACCCGGCAGCCGGAGCGGCGACCCCGAATGGGAGCTGTTCCACGGGCGCCGGACGGTTCGGGTCAATGGCCTGGCGGCCAAGACGACCACGTTCGTCGACGTCTGCTTGCACGACACGATCCTCGGGGTCGCCGATCATCGCCTGATCCCCGAGGGAGGTTCGACCCAGATCAGCGACACCCAGGTGATCGCCATCGGTCCTGGGGAGGACGCCCAGTACCTGCACCGGGACCAGACCGGCTGGCCGTGGTTCAACCGGCTACTCCCCGACGGTCCCGAGATCATCGTCATCGCCATGGTCGCCCTCACGGACTGCACCGAGTCGAACGGCGCGACCCGCGTGGTGCCCTACAGCCACCGTGAGCCGGATGCCGACGACCTCTTCGACCCGGCCCGCTCCGTCCCGGCCGAGATGGCGGCCGGATCGGTGCTGCTGTTCAGCGGCAAGACCATCCATGGGGGCGGTGCCAACCGTACGGCCGACGAGTGGCGATGGGCGCTCCACCTCAGCTACCTCCTCGGATGGCTGCGACCGGAGGAAGCACATGCCTACGCGGTGCCCCACGACCTGGTCGCCAACATGCCCCGGCGGGCCAAGGAGCTGCTCGGATTCGCCGAGTACAACCCGGCCCCGCACGGCGGTGGTCGGCTCTGGCTCGTCGATTTCGAGGACCCGGCGCCCCTGTTCGATCCGGACCGACACCTCACCCTCACCCTCTGATGAGCGTGGCGGACCTGGCGGATCTCCGTAGCGGGGAGCCGCCGGGTCCGCTCGGACCGACGACGATCGAGGTGCTCCCGATGCTCTCCGCTCTCAACGATGCCGTTCTTCTCGCCAGCCTTGCCATGCTGAGCGTCAGCCTCTGGACCGCTCGGGTCGCCCTGACCGCCCAGCGCCGCCGGCTGGCGGCGACCGCCATGGCCGCGGTCGAAGCAACCGTCTTCGTCGTCGTCTTCTCTCGACTGTTGACCGGGCTCGACCACCCGGCCGGAATCGCCGGATATGCCGTCGGTGTCGCCGCCGGGACGGCGCTGGCCCTGAAGGTCGACGAGGCCGTCAACCCCCAACTGGTCAGGATCGATATCGTGGAACCCGACGGGTCGCTCCGCCTCCGGGATCGGTTGCACGCCAACGGCTGGCCGACGACGACGTCGTTCGCTGATGGAGTGAACGGCCCGGTCACCGTCATCTCGGTAACGACCAACGCGGCCCGCCTGCCGGTGCTCACCGACTCGGTCGTCGAGGTCGGGTCGGCGGCGTTCTGGACCATCACCCCGATCCAGGCTGCTCGCCCTTGCCCGGTGCCGGCGGGCTTCCTGCAGCCAGCCGACCTTCGACGCCGGAGCAGGCGGTAGCGGTGCGCGGCCGATGGCCGTCTCGGGAGGGTCGGATGGTTTCGCGGTGGGCGAGGTGACTACCGTCGCCGGTGCACCCAGTCGAAACGGAGACGGACGTGGAGTTCCAGAAGTTGGCGTTCGAACGTCGGAGTATCCGTGGCTACCGGCCCGAGCCGGTCCCGCAGGAGTTGCTCGAGGAGATCATCGAGGTCGCGGCACAGTGCCCGTCGTCGATGAACACCCAACCGTGGTACGTCCACGTGGTGACCGGCGAGGTGCTCGACCGGATCCGCCAGGGGAACACCGAGCGGATGCTGGCCACCGGTAAGCCGGATAGGGAGATCCGGGGTCACGGTCGCTACGAAGGCCAACACCGCGAGCGCCAGAAGCGAGTCGCCGCCCAGTTGTTCGAGGCCGCCGGGATCGGGTGGGACAACGCCGAGCAGCGCCAGGACTGGGTGATGCGGGGGTTCCGGCAGTTCGATGCGCCGGTCTCGGTCATCGGGTGCATCGATCGGGACCTGGAGGACTCCACGGAGGCGTACTTCGATCTCGGGCAGTTCGTGTACGGGATGGTGCTGGCGGCCTGGGACCGAGGGGTGGGCGCGGTGATCAATGGCCAGGGCATCATGCAGTCGTCGGTCGTCCGGGCCGAGGCGCAGATCCCGGACGATCAGCTGATCGTGATCACCGTGGCGATGGGCTTCCCGAGCGACGACTTCGCCGCCAACGACGTGGTCTCGGAACGCCGGTCCGTAGGCGAGATCGCGACCTACCGGGGCTTCGCCGAAGGCAGCTGCTAACCCCGCCAACCCCTGGCGGACACCGCCAGACGACGCGGGCCTTGTGGCGACCACAGCTAGTCGCCGGTGAAGACCGGCCGTCGCGCCGCCCATGATGAGCAGCGCATCATCGGTGAAGGTCGTGGGCCTCGATCGCCGAGATCAGGTCGTGAGCGGCATCCCAATGCATCTCCGGCGATGGGTAGTAGGCGTTGTGGGTCTCCCGCCAACCGATCCCGGTGGCCCCGTCGTAGTCGACCTCGACCACCTTGCCGGTGTGCCTGCTCCGGAGCGGGAACCGTTGGTTTCGACTGCTGTGGCAGGCCACCAGAGGGGCGGCGTCACCCAACACGTCCAGGTCGGCACCTGTGACGAACTGGGGGTAGACGTCGATCATGCCGACGCTGCTCGTCTTCGACACGTCGACGGGCCGGTCGAGGGGTTTGGGTGAGAACCAGAAGTCGAGGCGAGGCACCTCGATCATCGAGATGAGCCGCTCGACGTCTCGATGCCAGGACTGGCGGCTCTGGGCGATGGAGTGTTCGATCCGGTCGGGCTCGTCGTCGAGCAGCCGACGCCAGATGTCGGTGGCGACGACGTGGTCGCCCCGCTCGGTGTCGCCGGCCATTCCCGCCACCCGCGATCTGCTCATCCGGTCGTTCGGTGAGCTGCGGGCGGTCATGATCTGGCAGATCACGAGGCTGCTGCGGTTGATGAGCGGGAACAGCGCCGGGTGCTCGAGGAAGAAGCCGGGGTCGGCGCCACCCACGCCCAGATTCCAGACCGGGAGGCCGAACCGCTGGCTCAGCAGCTGAGGAAACGGGTTGTCGACGTAGACGCCGAACGTCTGCGCCGCGCCGAGGCAGGTGATGTGGCCATCGCTACTGGCAAGGTCCAGGGCGGGGCCCCGGAACCAGAGCCCGGGGAGGCCTGGCGCCTCCCAGAGGCCGTAGTCGAGGAGCTCGTGGTCGCGGGTCTGGTAGTCGACCGTGTACCGCTTCCGCTGTTTCACCGCTTCCCTCGGAAGCTGTGTCACCTCTTCCCTCGGAAGAGGTAGGGCTCGAGGGTTTCTTGGGCCCACGCACGGCGGCGGCCCGCTTCCCGTCCGCCGTAGTAGGCCAAGGACCCGGGCTCTGCTCGACCGTAGTGGTTGAAGTTCGACAGGCAGTCGCGGAGCGGAGCGGTGGCCTCGTCGGCCTCGGCGCAGTGACGGGCGAAGCTGATCTCGTCGTCCTCCCGGACATCGACGACACCGTGGCCGAGCTCGCGCATCGTCGACAGGAGCCACACGAGGTAGTCGCTGTGCTCCTCGATGGCATCGGTGAAGTTGAAGCTTCCCCCGGTGCCCTGGGGCCCGGCCACGATGAACAGGTTGGGGAAGCCGTTGGTGTGCAGGCCGAGGAAGGTGCGGGTGCCGTCCTGCTCCCACTTGTCGGCGATGGAGCGCCCGTCCACGCCGGTCACCCGGCCCATGGTCTCGCGCGACATGAAGTCGAACCCGGTGGCGTAGATCAGCACGTCGAGGGTGTACTGCTCGCCGTTGTACACCGGGCCTTGCTCGTTGATCTCCTGGACGCCGAGCGGTGCCACGTCGACGAGGGTCACGTTCGGTCGGTTGAAGGTGGGCAGATACTCGTCGTGGAACGTGGGCCGCTTGCAGCCGTAGGGGTAGTACGGCTTGAGGGACGCTGCGGTGGCCGGATCCTCGATGATGGCGTCGATGCGGTCGCGGATCTGCTCCATGATCCGGAAACTGGTCTCGAGCTGACGCTGGATCAGCTCCTCGCGGCTCGGCCGGGGCCCGTCGCCGCGGCTCCGACGCTTGGGCTGTTCGACCTTGCCGGCGAGGAAGTCGTCGTTGGCCTGGAGGGCCCGGCGGCCGACCAGTTGCTTGTAGCGGTTGCGGCGGCTCCTGGCCCAGCCCGGCTCGTTCTTCCACGCCGCGATCTCATCGGGGGTGGTCGCCCGCTGGTCCCGCACGTCGATCGTCGAGGGCGTCCGTTGGAAGACGTGGAGGTGCCCCACCGTCTTGGCGATCTCGGGGATCACCTGGACCGCGGTCGCGCCGGTGCCGATGATGCCAACCCGTTTGCCGGTCAGGTCCACGTCGTAGTTCCAGCGGGCGGTGTGGAACGACTCACCTCCGAAGCGTTCCATTCCCGGGATCCGAGCGAGGCGGGGCGTGGTGAGGACGCCGTTGGCCAGCATCACGAACCGGGCCCGCATCTCGTCGCCCCGACTGGTGCGGACCGTCCACCGCTCGGCGGCGTCGTCCCAGTCGACCGAGGTCACCTCGGTGTGGAAGAGGCACCGATCGTAGAAACCGAACGTCTCGGCCATCTTCTGGCAGTACTCGTAGATCTCGAATCCCGACGCGAACTTCATGGTCGGGACGTAGCCCATCTCGTCGAGCAGGGGCAGGTATGAGTACGACTCGACGTCGCAGGCGATGCCCGGGTAGCGATTCCAGTACCAGGTTCCGCCGACGTCGCCCCCCTTCTCGCAGAACCGTATGTCGGTGAACCCCGCCTTCGACAGCCGGTACCACAGCAGCAGCCCGGCGAATCCGGCGCCGACGACCAGGATCTCGCATTCGTCGGTCAGCGCCTCCCGCTCGACCGGCGGGGCCGAGTAGTGGTCCTCGAGATAGCGGGCGAACTCGCCCTCCATGCGCATGTAGTCGTCGGTGCCCTTTCGGGCGTCGTTGAAGTCGCGGATCCGTGCCTGCTGCTCGGCGTCGTAGGCCGCGTCGGCCTTGAACTCCGGCAAGGCTCGCAGCTCGGCCTCGGTGACCACGTCGTACCCTTTGCCGACGATGCGGTCCGACGCCTTCTCGGCCCGGGTGTTGAACAGCTTGCGGCCCGTCTCGGGATCGATCCGGATCGCTGGGGTCGAGGTGGAAGTCATCACGTCAAAACTGCCATACCGACGGCGTCGACCCCCAGCTCGGACTTGATGGGCCCCAACCTGCCGCTTAGCGTCGACGACGTGGCCGCGCTGCGAACGCTCGATCGGTCCGTCCCCTTGGCCGAGATCCTGACGGCGCTACGGGCCGACGGCGGGGTGATCGTCGAGGAGCTCCTGCCCGACGGGGTGGCCGATCGGCTGGTCGACGACCTCCAGGATCGCTACGCCGCCGTGGGTCCAGGCTCTCGGAGCGGGCTCGAAGTGTGGGACGTCTTCCACGGCCGCAACACCGTTCGGTTCACCGGGCTGGCCGCCGACAGCGACGCGTTTGTCGAGCACGCGCTGCTCAACCCGGTGCTGACCGGGGTGGCCGACGATCTGCTGGTGTCCAGCGGCGCAGGGGCCGACTACTGGCTCAACACCGGGCAGGTGATGGCGGTCGGCCCCGGCGAGCCGGCGCAGGTCCTGCACCGCGACGAGGGGAACTGGCCCGAGGCCCGCCGGCCCGACGTCGAGATCACGGTCAGCTGCCTGTTCGCCCTCCGCGACTTCACCGACGACAACGGCGCCACCCGCGTGGTGCCCGGCAGCCACCGGGGCGCAGCGCTCGACCGGAGCTCGGGGTTCACCGCCGACGACACCGTCGGGGCCGTCATGGCCAAGGGCAGCGGCCTGATCTACACCGGCAAGGTGGTGCACGGGGCCGGCGCCAACCGGACCGACGCCGTCCGCTACGGCATGCACGTCAGCTACGTGGTCGGATGGCTCCGACCCGAGGAGGCCAGCCCGCTGATGATCTCCCAGCGGCGGGCCGCCGAGCTTCCGGAGCGGGCCCGTCAGCTCCTCGGGTGGGGCAGCTATCACTCCCGAGGCGGAGGGCGGACCTGGCTGGTCGACTTCGAGGACGCCGAGTTGCTGTTCGGTCCCGAGTCGAGGACGTGACCATCGGCCGAACGCCGTGTCGTCGCCTCCGCCACGCCCTCTTGGATCAGATCTCACCTACGGCGATCCGGCGGCGCACGTCCACGGCCTGGGCCCGGACGTCGTCGAGGTTCGACAGCCGCCGCATACCGGCCATCGGTTGGGCCATCCGTCCCGACGAGGCCAGGACGTCCTCGTGCTCAGCCAGGAAGTCCCAGTAGAGGGTGGTGAAGGGGCAGGCGTCGTCGCCGACCCGACGCTTCGGGTCGAAGCGGCAACGGCGGCAGTAGTCGCTCATCCGGTTCAGGTAGGCGCCGCCCGACACGTAGGGCTTGGTCGCCATGCGGCCTCCGTCGGCCCAGAGCGCCATACCCATCACGTTCGGGACCATCACCCACTCGGCGCCGTCGATGTAGCGGGCCGCCATCCAGTCCATCACCTGTCGAGGGTTGATGCCGTAGAGGTTGGCGAAGTTGGAGAGCACCATCAGGCGGGGAATGTGGTGGACCCAGGCCCGCTCGTCGAGGGCGCCCACGGTCTCGGCGAGGCAGACCAAATCGGTGTCGGCCTCCCCGGTGAACATCGGGGGAAGGTCTCGCTGGTGACCCAAGGCGTTGCTCTCGACATGATCGGGCCAGAGCCAGTAGAGCCCCCAGACGTACTCCCGCCAGCCGACCACCTGCCGGATGAACCCCTCCGCCGAGTTGATCGGCACCCGTCCCTGCCAGTAGCGGTCTACGACGGCGTCGCACACTTCGCCCGGGAGGAGGAGACCCAGGTTGAGGTATGGGCTGAGGACGGAGTGGGCCAGGTGCCACGACGCCGTCGTCATGGCGTCCTCGTAGGGGCCGAAGTGCTCCAGACCGTGATCGAGGAAGTGGTCGAGTCGGGCCAGCGCTTCCTCCCGTGAGGTCGCCCAGAGGCCGGTCGGCTCGGCTCCCGGCATCGCCGGGAGCGACGCGATGACGTCACGATCGAGGTCATCCAACGGTGACGTGGGCGGTGGGACGAAGATCGACGGATCCTTCGGGGGCGGGCGCCGGTTGTCGTGATCGAAGTTCCAGCGGCCCTCGACCGGACCGTCGCCGTCCATCAGGTAGCCGTGACGGGCCCGGTTCCACCGGTAGAAGTCCTCGAGTCGGAGTGCCGATCGGGCCTTGGCCCACCCGGCGAACTCCTCGGGGTGGCACAAGAACTGATTGCTGGTGACCTGTTCGATGCCGAGGCGAGCGCACAGCGCCCGAGCCCGGCGAGAGTTCGCCTCGGTGGCGACCATCGGTGGCGATCCGTACCGGGTTGCGTGCTCCTCGACGCCGGCCCGGACCGATGGCGACCGCCGTCGATCGACTTCGAAGCCGGCCTCGGTCAGCTCGCCGGCGAAGCGCCGCATGGCAGCGATCACGAGATGGTTCCGCTGCCGGTGGCGGCCCGCGGCCAGCAACTGCTCGCTCTCGACGAGGAGGATGCGGCTGGTGGCCGGGTCGGCCTCGGCGAGCGCTCCGATCTTCCGGTTCAGCTGGTCGCCGAAGACCAGGACCGTTCGCTTCCCGTCACCTCCCCTTGGCAGACGGGTTGAGGCGGGCACCGAGTCGACGGTACCAGCGCCCACCGCTTGGCGTATCGTGGCCGCCTTGGACCCCACCGATGCCCACGCCTTCGACCTCTTCCTCCAGGTGTACGGCACGCTGCCCCGAGCCGGCCCCGGTGGCGACGAGCACACGCGACGTGCTCTCGAGTCGGTTCCGGGACCGCCGCCCGGCACGATTCTCGACCTCGGCTGCGGACCCGGGGCCCAGACCCTGGCACTGGCCGGCGCGGTCCCCGGAGCCCACGTGGTAGCGGTCGATCTGCTCCCGACGATGGTTGTCGAGGCGGAGCGCCGGATCGCGGCAGCGGGCCTCGGCCGGCGGGCACGAGCCCTGGTCGGCGACATGGCGGCACCGCCGGTCCGCATCCAGAGTCAGGACCTCGTCTGGTCCGAGGGTGCCATCTACAACCTCGGGGTCACATCGGCCCTCACCACGTGGCGGTCGTTGCTGCGCCCGGGCGGCGCGGTCGCCTTCACCGAGCCGGTGTGGCTCGTCGACGCACCGCCACCCGAGATCGCCGACTGGTGGCTGGCCGAGTACCCGGCGCTGACCGATGACCGGGGCGTTCGAGCGCAGGTCGAAGCCGCCGGGTTCGCCACCGTGACCTCCTTCGTACTGCCGCCCTCGGCGTGGTGGGACCAGTACTACGAACCGATGGGTGCTCGGGTCGACGACCTTCGGGCTCGGTTGCCCGAGGACGAAACCGCCGACGAGGTGGCGTCGATCGCCGAGCGCGAGATCGACCAGTTCCGGCGGTTCTCCGACTGCTACTCGTACGCCTTCTTCGTCGTCCAGCCGACCGGCTGACTTCGGGCCGGGCTCACGGCGAGGGGAGGGGCTCGGCGTTGACGACGGCCACCAGGTCGAGGAGGCGGGCCAGCTGATCGAGACGGTGTCGGTGATCGTCGGCCGAGATGGCGACTCGCAGCGTGTCGATGCCGCACCCCCGGTAGCGTCGGAGACGCTCGGTCACCGCCTCGTCATCGCCGACGAGGTTGGTGTGAAGCCCGATCTCGATCGGGACCGCCTCGCTGGCACCATCCCGATCACCGGCCTGCCACCGTCGCTGGACCTCGGCGATGGCATCACCGAACCCCTGGCGAGCGAAGGCCTGGTTGTAGAAGTTGGTCGAGCTGGACCCCATGGCCCCGATGGTGAAGGCGTACCCGGCAGCGTGGCGCCGGCCGGCGGCTTCGATGTCGTCGGTGAACTCGAGGCTGGCGGCCACCGTCAGCTCGACGTCGTCGATCGTCCGCCCTGCCGAGGCAGCACCCTCGGCGATCGGGTCGAGGAACGCGTCGGCCGACTCGGGAAGGAAGGCGGTACCGATCCACCCGTCCGACTTGGCACCGGTCAACGCCAGGTTGGCCGGTCCCATCGAGGCCACGTAGATCGGGATCTCGGCTCCCGCCACCGGGGAGCGGAGGGCCCGACCCTGGCTGTCGGGGAGCGGCAGGGTGTAGGTCCGCCCGGTGTACGCAAGGCGCTCGCCGGCGGCGACGGTCCGGATGATGTCGATCGTCTCGCTGGTCCGGGTCACCGGGCGGTCGAAGCGGACGCCGTGCCACCCCTCCATCACCTGCGGACCGCTGGTCCCCACGCCGAGGATGAACCGACCCTCCGACATCTCCTGGAGCGCCAGGGCCGACATCGCCAGCAGGGCGGGGGAGCGGGCGCCGAGCTGGACCACCCCCGACGCCAGACGGATCCGCTCGGTCGTCGCCGCCAGGTAGCCGAGTGGGGTGAGGGCGTCGTACATCCAGGCCTCGGGCGCCCAGACGGAGTCGGCCCCGAGCCGCTCGGCGTCGCCGACGTAGGCCAACGACGCCGGATCGAGGCCCGGCGCCATGATCCCGATCCGGAGGGTCACCGATCTCCCCCGGGGGTGCCGCCTTCGGCCAGGTCCTTGATGCCCTCGACGGTTCGGCGCATGTTGTCGGTCCACTCACCGATCCGTCGGGCGACGATGTCGTCCTCCCGATCGGGCATCCGCTCGATGGCCGGCGTCAGGCCGGACGGCCCGGGGCCCATCTCGGCGCTGAACCGGAGCGACGATCCGGACTCTGACCCGGCGAGATCGAAGCGCCACCGGGCCGCCTTGTTCGTGACGTCGCCCACCGTCCACTCGAAGGTCGCCTCCGGCTCGAGGGCGGTCACGGTACAGACCACGTTCCATTCGCCGACCACCTCGTGCCGGTTGTAGCCCCGGAACGTGGCGCCCAGCGCTGGACCCTCGTCGATCCACTCGGCGCGTAGGAACTCTCGGGAGAACGAACCCGGGAGGTTGATGTCGCACAAGAGGGGCCAGACGTCGCCTGGCGGGGTGGCGATCTCGATCTCGACCTGGGCGGTGGGCCCATCTGCGTACTTGACCATCGCCTCGTGGTAGCCAGGTCTCGTGGCCCCGTCAACCGAGCGGAGTGCCGGCGTCAGGGGCCAACGCGACGGTCGCACGAGCTGGTTGCAGGGTCACGCCCGCCCATCTAGTTTGTAGTGAGTACTACAAACTAGATGAGAGCGACGGTGTCATGTCCGAGTTCACCCCAACTGATGCTGCCGACCTGTTTCGTCGGGACCCCGACCGCCACCTCGACGTCGGAGGCGGCTCCGAGGAGGTGGCCTACCGCCGGATAGGGACCGGCCCCGACGTGTTGTTCGTCCACGGATGGCCGGTCACCGGCGCCACCTACCGTGCCCTGTTGCCCCACCTGGTCGATCAGGTGACGTGCCACCTGATCGATCTTCCCGGCACCGGCTCGAGCCGCTACGACGATGCGACGCCGCTCTCGATCGGCCGCCACATCGAGACCGTCCGCCGGGTGGTCGACGTCCTCGGCCTCGACGAGGTTGCGGTTGTCGGCCACGACAGCGGCGGCATGATCGCCCGGCACGCCATGGTCGACGATCCTCGGCTGCGAGCGATGGGCTTGATCAACACCGAGCCACGGTCGCCGCTCGGTTGGCGCTTCCGCTCCTTCATCGCCACCAGTCGGGCTCCCGGGTTCGGCCCGATGCTCGGGTGGTTGGCCGGGCAGCCACGGCTCCGACGCACCAAGTTCGTGCTGGGTGACGCCTTCGCCGACTCGTCCAACCTCGATGGCGAGTTCGACGAGTTCTTCCTCCGGCCGCTCCACACGAGCCGCGCCGCTCGCAACGCTGCGATGCGGCTGTTGCACAGCTTCGACTATGAGCACGTACGGGAGCTGGAGGCGATCCACGGACGTCTGACGATCCCGGTCCAGCTCGTCTGGGGCGACCAGGACCCGTTCTTCCCCCTGGCCGAGGCCCGGGCGATCGTCGACACGTTCCCCGATGCCCGTCTCGAGGTCATCGAGGGAGCGGGGCTGTTCTCCCACGAGGAGCGCCCCGGCGAGGTGGCCGCAGCCCTGCTGCCGACCCTGCTCGGCACACGCTGACCTCGTCCCGCCCGGTGGTCCCACCTCAGCCGGGTGAGGGGGACCACCGGTACGGGCGGGGCGGTACGGGCGGCCTCAGAACGCGGCGTCGAGCCAGGTGGTGAGCGCCGCGCCGATCTCGTGGGGGCTGTCCTCCTGGACGAAGTGGCTTCCGGCGACGGTCACCTCGGTCAGGTTGGGCCAGGTCCGGCAGAACTCCCGTTGGGGGCCGGTGAGGATGGCCCCGGGGTCGGCGTTGATGAACAGTTTCGGCAGATCGGCCTCGGGGAGCCACGCTGCGTAGTCGGCGACGATCTGGGTCACGTCGGCCGGCTCGCCCTCGATCGGGATCTGCCGAGGCCAGGTCAAGGTGGGTCGACGGTGGGCCGGCTCGACGAAGGGCCGGCGGTACTCGTCGTGCTCCTCGGGGGTCAGGTCCCGGACGATCGAGCCGGGGAGCACCGCCTCAACGAACAGGTTCTTCTCGATCACCATGTCCTCGCCGGCCGGGGATCGGAAGCCCTGGAAGATCTCGGTTGCCAGATCCGGCCAGTCTTCCCAGGTCAGGGGGCGGACGATCGCCTCCATGAACGCCACGCCGGCCACCCGATCGCGGTGCCGGTTGGCCCAATCGAACCCGAGCGCCGAGCCCCAGTCGTGGATGACGAACACGATCTCGTCGCCCAGATCGAGCCCATCGAGGAGGCCGTCGAGGTACTCCCGGTGGTGGACGAAGCGGTAGGAATCGGGGCCGGTGTCGTCGAGCTTGTCGGAATCGCCCTGGCCGATCAGGTCGGGGGCGATGCACCGGCCGAGGTCGGCAACGTGGGGGATGATGTTGCGCCACAGGTACGACGAGGTCGGGTTGCCGTGGAGGAACACGATGGCCCGGCCCTCACCGCGCTCGTGATACGCCATGCGTTTGCCGTTGACCTCCAGATACGACTTGGTGAGCGGGGTGGGGCTGATCGGTGGCATGGCTCCGCTTTCTGTGGTTGGCTGGTGCCGTTCGAACATTAGATAGCGTTCGCTATCTTTTCAAGCGGTCGGAGTGCAGGTGGGACGGCCCCCCAAGTTCACCGAAGAGGAGATCCTCGACCGGGCGATGGCGGTGCTCTGGCGGGCCGGCCTCGGCGACGTGTCGATCCGGGACCTCGAGCGGGCCCTGGAGATGAGGGCCCCGTCGATCTACCGCCGATTCGGCTCCAAGCAACGCCTCGAGGCTGCGGTCGTCGACCACTACGTCGACCGTGTCGTCGCTCCCCGCGTCGCCCGCCACCTCGACGGCGCCGGTGATCCGCTCGACAACGTGGCCCGGTTCCTGGAGAGCGCGGTCACCGAGACCGGCCACGGCGACGGTCGCCTGATCGGCTGCCTGGTCACCACGGCCGGGATCGGGGGAGCGACCGGGTCGGACGAGCTCCGGCGAGCCCTGGACCGGGGCCGTCGAACCATCGAAGCGGGGGTGGCTGCCGAGATCCGTCGGGCCGATGCCCGAGACCAATTGGCGGCCGGCGTCACCGCCGACGACGCCGTGGCTGCCCTGTCGCTGGCGATGCCCGGCCTCATGGCCCTGGCCCGGGCCGGCTCCCCGTCCCGCGAGCTTCGCCGCCGGGCCCGGGCCGCGGTGACCGTCGTCGCCCGGAGCGGTAACCTTTCACCGGAAGGGACCAGCCGTCCACCTAGGTAGCAGATGGAAACCACATCACCTCCGTCCAACGAGGACTGCGGCGATCTGCCGGCGGTCGGCAACGCCTACCAGGCCGACTGTCCCTGCCGGGACATCCTCGACCTGGTCGGCTCCAAGTGGTCGAGCCTGGTCATCGGGCGACTCCAGGAACGACCCCATCGATTCGGGGAGCTTCGACGCGCGGTGGCCGGTATCACCCAGAAGAGCTTGACCCAGACGCTCCGTCGCCTCGAGCGGGACGGGCTGGTCGAGCGGACGGTCCTAGTGGAGAAGCGGCCACCCCAGGTCGAGTACTCGTTGACCGAGCTGGGCGTGACTGCGACCGGACCCCTGGAGGCGATCCGAGCCTGGTCGGAGCAACACATGCCACGGGTCGTCGCCGCTCGGGAACGCTTCGACCACGCCGGTCAGGGTTGACGGGCCCGCCGGCGCGCTGGCGACCTACACTCCCGGCCTCGACGCGCACCGACCAGGCCGGGCCGAGCCGGCCGACCAGGAGGTCCCCATGCCTGCGTTCCAGCCAACCGGCGACCAGTTCCGCGCCTTCCGCGACGATCCCTTCGACGGGCCGATCGCCCAGGTCAACCTGCTGAAGTACCGGGTAAAGGCCGAGTACCCGCCCGACGCGCCCGAACACGGGGTCGACGAGCCCGGAGCGGCGGCCTATGCCCGCTACGCCGAGGCGTTCATCGAGGCGGCGGCCGAGGTCGGCGGCACCTGCACCCTGATGGGTGAGGTCGAGCGCTACTTCATCGGCAACGGCGACTGGGATGCGGTGTTCGTCAATCAGTTCCCCAGCCGGGCGGCGTTCATCGCCACGCTCAACCACGAGACGTACCACGACATGCACCGCCACCGAGACGCCGGTCTGCTGTGCCAGGAACTCCTCACCGTACGGGCCGACTGAGCCGACCCTGCCCCTGTCAGAGGCACCACCCGAGCAGCAGGTCGAGCAGGCCGCTGATCAACCCACGCGGGCGGCATGCTGCGTCGTCCGCCGGTTCGGCTGGCTCGCTCTCGCCGGTGGCGGATTGATCGTCGGATCCGCTCTCGCCGGTGGCGGATTGATCGTCGGGCTCGCTCTCGCCGGTGGCGGATTGATCGTCGGGCTCGCTCTCGCCGGTGGCGGATTGATCGTCGGGCCCGCTCTCGCCGGCCACCGAATCTCCGCTCCCCGGCGTCGGTTCGGGGAACGAGGTGTCCGTCTCGGGCGTCGCCGCGTCGTCAGCGGGGTTAACGGCCGCCTCGCCGTCGGTCCCTGGGGGCGACGGCCCGTCGGCCTCGGCCCCGGCCTCGACGTCAGGCCCGGGCTCGGTGCTCCGGTCGGGACGATCCGGGTCGCCTGGGCGGTCGCCCTGCGGTTGGTCGCTATACGGGGGAGACGCCTCGGGCACCCGATCGGTCGGGGTCGACGTCGACGGCTGCCCCAGCGTCGGTGTCGTCGTCGACGGTCCTGTCGGTTCGGTCTCGCTGGTCGGCGAGCTGGTCGGCGGTGCGGTCGGTCGAGGCGGTGTGACCACACGGTCCGCCGGGGCGATCGTCGACGGGACGTCGCCGATGATCTGGCCGCCGGTGCCTTCCCGACCGACGGCCGAGAGCGCCGCCATCGTCAGCGCAGCGGCAATGCCACCGACCAGCGCCATCCGGACGCCGAGCGCGACCAGGCGCCGGTCGAGGGCCGGGCCCCGACGTCGGGAGGTCGCGGTGCCGGTCACCATCGTCGGCCTGGTGCCGGCCGGGGTGGTGTCGGCCGGCCGATCGATCGCCTGCAGCTCCTCGGTCAGGAGGGCCAGGTGGTCGGCCATCACCTCCGGTGACGGTTGGCGCCGGTAGTGGGATCGCAGCATGGCGGCGATCTCGGCGTCGTCCGGCCAACGGCCGTCACCACCCAGCGGTTCCTCGAGCTCGCCGTCGGCGGTCATTGCGACGCCGCCTCGTCGGCCAGGTCCGGCGCGCCGGCCAGCGCTGACCGAAGTGCCGCCAGGGCCCGATGCTGGATGCTCTTCACCGCCCCGACCGGTCGGCCGGTGATGGTGGCCACCCGCTTCAGACCCAGATCGGCCACGAAACGCAGGGCCAGCACCTCACGTTGGGCCTCGGTGAGGGTGGCGAAGGCGGCGATCAGCCGGGGATCGATGGCCACCTCGGCCAACTCGGGGGGTGTGTCGGAGAGCACACCGTCGAAGGTCTGGGGTTCGTGGAGGTCGACCGGTCTCCGGCTCTGGCGCCGCCGGGCATCGATCAACCGCCGGTAGGCGATCGTCATGAGCCAGGCCCGGAACTCGCTGGGTCCGCCATCGAACGACGGGAGCCCGCGAATCATGCCTACGAACACCTCGGCGGTCAGATCCTCGGGGTCGGGTGCGCCGCAGGCGCGGAGGTAGCCGTAGACCATCCCGACGTGGTTTCGATACAGCGCATCGACCGCGTCGGCGTCGCCGGCCCGCGCTTCCTCAACCGTACGGAGCAGCGACGCCGGTGGCGCTGGCCGTCCACGTCGTCGCCCGCCTCCACCTCTGCCCACGTCCCGCACTGCCTCCGCTCGTCGGACGCGCAACCTATCACCGCCGCCGTCGTCCCGAACCGACCAGAGGCGAAATTTCCCGGGCCGTATCCCGGCTGCCCCCGACGTCGATTGCATGGTCGAACGAGGTCGAAAAGTTGGGCAGGCCGGCCCATCGACCCAGATGCCGTCGCGGCCGCCGAACGGGCCCACGTGGCCTGATTCGACGCGCCCGAGCGATCGGTACGAGCAGATGAGGTGAGGATCAACGTTGAAGCGAATGACCTATGAACCGGTAGCCATCGTGGGCGCCGCCTGCCGGTTCCCCGGCGATGAGGGGGATCTCGCCTCTCTCGACGAGCTGGACGCCTTCGTGGCCCGAGGCGGCGACGCCGTCGGGCCGATCCCGGACGACCGATGGAACGTCGAGGCCCTCTACTCCGAGGATCCATCGGCCAAGGGCCGCATGTACGTTCGCCGGGGTTCGTTCCTCGAGTGGGACTTCCGGGACTTTGACGCCGCGCTCCACGGGATCTCGCCACGCGAGGCGTCGATCATGGACCCCCAGCAGCGCCTGATCATGGACGTCGCCCTCGACTGCCTCCACCACGCCCGGGTCGACTTCGATGCGCTCGCTGGCTCATCGACCGGGGTGTTCATCGGCGGGTTCATGCTCGATCACCTGGCCGGCAACGGGCACTTCACGGTGCGAGAACGGATGACCAACCACTCGGTCACCAGCGCCATGATGACGATGCTCTCGAACCGGGTCTCGTTCTCGTTGGGCCTCCAGGGGCCGAGCCTGACCGTCGACACCGCCTGCTCGTCGTCGCTCGTCGCCACCCACCTGGCCTGCCGGGCACTTCAGATCGGCGATGCCGACCTCTGCCTGGCCGGCGGGGTCAACTTCATGCTGATGGCCAACACGACCATGATGCTGTGCAAGGGTCAGTTCCTGGCCCGCGACGGCCGATCGAAGAGCTTCGACGCGTCGGCCGACGGGTACGGCCGCGGCGAGGGGTGCGGGGTCGTCGCGCTCAAGCGGCTGGCCGACGCCGAGGCGGACGGGGATGACGTCATTGCCGTGATCCTCGGATCGGGGATCAATCAGGACGGCGCGACGCCGGGTATCACGGTGCCAAACCCCGATGCGCAGGCCGATCTGATGCGACGGGTGTACGCCGAGGCCGACTTCTCGGCCCGGGACATCGACCTGTTCGAGGCCCACGGCACCGGCACCCCCGTCGGCGACCCGCTGGAGGTGTCGGCCATGCGGACGGTGCTCGCCGAGCACGGGGCGGACGAACCCGTCGCCCTGACATCGATCAAGGCCGGGATCGGGCACCAGGAGGCGGCGGCCGGGATCGCCGGCGTGTTGAAGGCCGCGGTGAGCGTTCGGGCCGGCAAGGTCGGTCCGCAGGCGTGGCTCACCGAGGTCAACCCGGCGCTCGATCTCGGTGACGGCCTCCTGGAGATCCCCCGGTCGGGGCCGGCGCTGCTCGGCCGGCGCGATCGACCACCGGTCGCCGTCGTCAACTCGTTCGGATACGGCGGAACCAACGCCCATGCGATCGTGACCGCCCATGGTTGAGCTCCACCGCCTGCCGCTGACCGGACCCAACCAGGAGCGGGCCGCAGCGTTCGCCCAGAACATCATCGACGCCCTCCAGACCGTCGACGACGACGGCCTGGAGGGGGTGATCGAGGCCGCCTGGCGGATGGCTCGGGGCCAAACCCGATGGATCGTTGCGGGGCGGTCCCGGGGTGAGCTGATCGCCGCCCTCGCCGAGTTCGTCCTCGATGGCACGTGCGTCGCTTCCGGGCAGCATCGGACCGGGCCCCGCCGGGCCACGTTCGTGTTCAGCGGCATGGGTCCGCAGTGGTGGGGGATGGGCCGGGCGGCGGCGGCGGCGCTGCCCGGCTTCGGGCGCCGGCTGGGTGAGATCGACGCCCAGCTCGCCGAGCACTACGGCGGTTCGGTTTGGAGCGACCTGGAACGGCACGAGGGAGCCGACCAGTTGCCGACCGGTCTCGCCCAGCCGGGCAACTTCCTCCTCCAGGCCGCTCTCCACGATCTACTGGTCGACGACGGGATCATCCCCGAGGCCATCATCGGCCACAGCGCCGGCGAAGTCGCCGCGGCCTACGCTGCCGGGGTCTACGACCTGGCCGAGGCGGCCCGGGTCGCGGTGGTCCGCGGCCGGCTCCAGGCGACGCTGGCCGGCCGGGGAGCGATGATGGCGGTCGGACTCGGTGAGGACGAGGCCGCGGTGGCCATCGCCGATCTCGACGGCGTCTCGATCGCTGCCATCAACGACCACGAGGCGGTAACGGTGGCCGGCGACGAGTCCCAGATCGGTGCCCTCGAGGATCGGCTCCGGGAGGGCCAGGTCTTCGCCAAGCGGCTCCGAGTCGAAGTGCCCTACCACAGCCCGGTCATGGACGAGATCGCCGCCGAGCTGGATGCCGGCCTCCGCTTCCTCGCCCCGAAGCCGGCTCGGGTCCCGCTGTACTCGACGGTGTCCGGCATGCGGTCGACCGGCGAGGAGTGGGGGGCCGGGTACTGGCCCCGCAACGTCCGCCAACCCGTTCGGTTCGCCGCCGCCATCGAGGCTGCCATCGCCGAGGGGAGCCGATCGTTCGTCGAGATCGCCCCACACCCGGTGCTCGCCCCGAGCATCACCGCGCTCACGCCCCGCGACGCTGGGATGACCGTCACGCCGCTGCTCTCCCGCCGAGACGATGAGTACCAGGTGCTCCTCCGGGCCGTCGGGACCCTCGCCCTCGAGGGCATCGGGCGGCCGACCCGACGCCGCCCAGCGGTGTTGCCGGCACCGACCCGGAGCCCCCAACGGCTATGGGACCAGGACCGGTGGTACGAGCTCGATCGGACGTCGGAGCGGGTGGCCCCACAACTCTCGCTGCTCGGACGGCGGGTCGCCGATCACGGAGACGAGTTCGAGGTCGAGCTCTCCCTGACCGACCAGCCGTGGATCGCCGGCCATGAGGTGCAGGGGTTGGGGCCGGTGGTCCCCGCCACGATGTGGGCCGAACTCATGGCGCTGGCCGCGACCGGCGGCGAGGACCGCAGCGTGTCGCTCCTCGACCTCACCATCGTCCAGGGCCTTCCCGTGGTCGCCAATCCGGTCAAGGTCAGGATCGAGTTGACCGACGGCACCATCCGGTGCTCCTCACGGCCGGTCGGGGACCCGTCGAGTTGGTCGCTCCACGCCGTTGCTTCGGTGGGTCCTGCCGTACCGACCTCCGACCGTCGTCCCCCTGCGTCCACCCTGTTCGCCGGGCCTGTCCTCGACGCCGATGCGCTGTATTCCCTGTTCCGCCTCAAGGGACTGCGCTATGGGGGCTCGTTCCGCAACCTGCGGGACGTCCGCCTGGCAACCGACAATTGGAACGGGGCCGACGACCCACCCCTCATGGCCGTGGGAGCGATCGACGGCGTGGAGCCGTTCGTCGGCGGCCTTCGCTCGCCCTGGGTGCTCGACGCTGGCCTTCAACTCCTGATCGCCGCGGCCCAGGATCTCGGCGAGGCCATGTACCTGCCGGCCCGGATCGGTCGGACGGTGCTCCACCGATCGCTGGCCGACGGCCGATCGATCCTCGCTGTGGCGACGGTCGACACCCGGACCGAACACGAGCTCGTCGGCACGATCCGCTACCACGACCCGGACGGCTCCCTGGTCGCCGAGCTGTGCGACGTGGTCTGCGTGCGGAACCAGAGCGACGACGCGGCCAGGGCCCACGCCGTCGGTCGCACCACCTACTGCCTTCGGGACGTGTCCTCGGCCGAGGTGGCCGACCGGTTCACGCCCGACGACGAGATCGCCGACCCGGCCCCCGAGGCGTCCCCGGTTGCTGCCACCATGCCGGGGTCGGACGGTCGGACCGGGGTCCCCGTCGACCCCGGTCCGGCCGAGCGATGGCTGGAGCCGGGCCCC
Source organism: Acidimicrobiales bacterium (assembly GCA_965262175.1). Taxonomy (GTDB): domain Bacteria; phylum Actinomycetota; class Acidimicrobiia; order Acidimicrobiales; family SZUA-35; genus CADEDH01. The sequence continues at coordinate 28,323 of CBDHES010000011.1, forward strand.
CGCACCACGGCCGGCCCCGGGCCCCGACCGGTCCTCGACATCGCCGAGGTGCCACGGGGTGATCGACTCCACCTGCTGTGGGCCGTCCCGTCTACCGACCGCACCGCCGACGCCGTCGCCACGTTCGAGCTCGTCAACCGCGTGGCGGCCCTCGACGACCCGACCTTGACCCTGACCCTCATCGGCGACGTCGACCAGCGATGGCTCCTCGGCCTTCGCCGGTCGGCGAGCAACGCCTTCGGGTTCCCGGTGCGGGCGGTGCTCGTCGGCCCGAGTGCCCCCGCTGGCGCGGTCGACGCCGCGGTGGCGACGGTCGACGAGTACGAGATCATGGTCGACGCGGCGACCACGTACAGCCGGCTCGAGGCGGTCCCGGCCGCTTCGCTCCAGACGATCGATGTCGGCGACCGACCTCCGGGCGCGACCCTGGCCTACGACCTGTCGACACCGTCCACGGTCGACGTCACGGTCGAAGCGGTCCGAACGCCCGGCCCCGGCGAGGTCACGATCGAGACATGGGCCGTCCCGCTGACCTGGAAGGATGTCGGCAAGGCGTTCGGGTCGATCGGTACCGCGGTCCAGGGCACGTTTGCCGGCCAGCACCTGGGGCTGGGCGCGGTCGGTCGGGTGGTCGAGGTCGGGGCGGCGGTCGCCCTCGCCCCGGGTGACGTGGTCGGAGGCCCGATCCGGCGCCCGCTCCGCCACCGGATGACGCTCGACGTCGCCGACGAGTACCTGCGGTGGCTGCCCGAGGACGTCGATCCGGTCACCCAGCTGGCGATGATGATGCCGTGGGTGACGGCACTGGCGGCGGTGGTCGACGTCGGCCGGGTCAAACCGGGCGACGCCGTCCTCGTCCAGTCCGGCGCCGGGGCTCTCGGCACGGTCCTGTGCCGGTTGGCGCTGGAGCAGGGGGCCGAGGTCGCCACCACCGTCGGCACCGAGGCGAAGCGAGACCACATCCGACGGTGCTTCGAGCACCGGGTCGAGGCCGTCGTCGCCCGTGCCGAAGACGTTCCCGGGGCCCTGCTGGGCGCCGGGCAGGGCCCGTTCGACTGCATCCTGGCCACGGTCAACGGACCGGCCCGATCCCTCTTGATGAGCCAACTGCGGACCGGCGGGCGCTACGTCGACCTGGGCAAGCCCAGTGGCCCCGGCGAGCTGCAACTGGCAGCCGGCCTCCATGGCAACCGATCGTGGTGCCGGATCGACACCGACCAGATCGCAGCCGACGACCCGGCGTGGTTCGACGACCTCGTCACCCGAGCCCTGGCCCGGGTCGCCGACGAGGACAACCACTCACCGATCACCCGCTACCCGGTGGCCCAGCTGCCGGCCGCCATCGGTGACCTCGCCCGCGGTGACACCGTCGGAAGCCTCGTGGTCGACCTGACCGAAGCACCGACGGGCGCCGAGGCTCGGTGGCGGGTCCCCCCGATCGACCCCGACGGGACGTACCTGATCACCGGCGGCTACGGCGGCGTCGGCCTGATGTGCGCCCAGTGGCTGGCCAGCCGGGGAGCGAGAACCATCGTGGTGACCGGGCGGTCCGGACAAGCGTCCGAGCGAGGTCAGGCGTCGATCGATCTTCTCAACGCCGCCGGTGCCGACATCTGGGTGCTGGCGGCCGACGTTGCCGATCGGGGCTCGACGATCGAGCTGTTGGCCGAGATCAACGCCGAAGGGCCGATCCGGGGCATCATTCACGCCGCCGGGGTCATCGCCGACGGCCCCTTCGAGGAGATCGACCCGGAGCGGGTCCGACGGTCCTTCGCTGCCAAGCTCGACGGGGCCGACAACCTCATCGCCGCCCTCGACGAGCTCGATGGCGGCTGGGGCGATCTCGACTTCCTCCTGTTCACCTCGTCGATGTCGGGTGCCCTCGGCGTCTCGCTCCAGGGGACCTACGCCGCGGCCAACACCGGCCTCGACGGCATCGCCGAGCGGCTCCGCAACCAGGGCGTCCACGCCTGCGCCATGCAGCTCGGTCCGATCGAGGAGGGCGGCATGGCGGCCGACGACGAGCGGAACGCCCGGTTCTTCGCGGCCAATGGCCTGTCGATGGTGGCCCCCCGGCAGCTGTTCGGGATGCTCGATCTGGCGACGACTGCCACGGCGCCGGTGGTGATGACCGCCGACATCGACTGGCAGCGGGTGGGACGGTCCGAACCGGGCAACGCCCGGTCGTCGGTGATCGGCCACCTCGTCGCCCAGGCGACGTCGGGAGCCGACCACGGCGGACTCGATGAGCTGCTGGCGCTCGGACCCGAGGAGCGGGCGGACGTGTTGTCGCTGACGCTCGTCGGGCTCTTCGCCGAAGCGCTCGGCATCGACGACGACTCGCTCGAGCCCGAGACGAGCTTCGCCGACATGGGCATCGACTCCCTGGCGGTGGTCGAGATCCAGGTCGGGATCGGCGAGATCCTCCAGCACGAGGTACCGATGGCCCGACTCTTCGCCCCAGACGGAACGATCGCACAACTGGCGGCCCGCATGGCCGAGTACCTGGAGGAGGTGGTCGTCGACCATGACTGAGGACCGCGACCCGCAGACCCGACTGGCCGACCGACTCCTGGCGAGTCGAGGTAGCGGGCGAGGCGTGCCGAGCCGGCCGGCCCGGCACCTGACCGACCACCCGGGCATCGCCCAGATCACCGCCCTCCTCGACCTCGCCGAAGAGAACGGCCTGGAGGGTGGCGGCTACTTCGTCCCCCAACGCAAGGCCGGCAACGGTCGGGCCACGGTGGCCGGCGACCGGACGATGATCAACTTCAGCTCCTACGACTACCTGGGGCTCGGCGACCTCCCGGAGCTACGGACCGCGGCCCGCGAGGCGGTGGCGACCTACGGCGCTTCGCTGTCGGCGACGAGAAGCGTCGGTGGCGATATCGACCTCTACCACACCCTCGAACGGGAGCTGACCGAGGTCTACGGAACCGACGATGCGCTGCTCTTCGTGAGCGGCTACCTGACCAACCTGGCGTTCCTCGGCTACGCCGTCGGGAACGAAGACATCGTCGTCCACGACGAGCTGTCGCACGAGTCGATGATCGCTGGCGCCCGGCTCTCCGGAGCCCGCCGGCTCTCGTTCCGTCACAACGATCCCGACCACCTGGACGCGATGCTCGGCCGCCATCGGCGGAGCGGGAGCGTCTGCCTGGTGATGATCGAGGGCGTGTACAGCATGGACGGCGATATCGGCGCCCTCCCCGAGATCCTCGAGGTGGTCCGCCGACACGACGCCGACCTCTACATCGACGAGGCCCATTCGTTCGGCGTGCTGGGGCACAACGGGCGGGGGGTGATGGAGCACTACGGCATCGAGCCCGCATCCGACATCGTCCTGATGAACACCGTCTCCAAGGCGCTGGCCAGCGTCGGCGGGTACGTCACGACGAACGGGCCGCTGCTCAAGGCGATCCGCTACTTCGCGCCGGGCGCCGTCCTGTACTGCGCCCCGATGCCGGCATCACAGGCGGCCGCTACGCTCGCCGCGCTCCGAGCGCTGCGGCAGCGCCCCGACCTGCCACAGCGGGCCCGGGCCAACGCCGAGCTGTTCCGGACCGAGCTAAAGCAACGAGGTCTCGACACCGGCCTCTCCGAGGACGGCACCGGCGTCGTGCCGGTCATCACCGGGAGCTCGATCGCCGCGGTCGTCCTGTCGTCCCTGCTCCGCCAGCACGACATCATCGCCTACGGCTTGTTCCATCCGGTCGTGCCAGAGAACCTGGCCCGGGTACGGTTCTTCATCTCGGCTGCCCACACCGAGGATGATCTCGTCCGCACCGCGGAGATCACCGCTCGATGTGCCACCGAGGCCGGCGTGGTCACGCAGGCCGGGATGACACCAGGACGATGAGCCTGCTCGCCTTCCGCAGCCTCCGAACCCGGTGGAGCCGAACGCTGAGCGCCACGCTGGGCATCGGACTGGCCATCTCCCTCGCCTTCGTCATGAGCGGCGTGACCGAGGCGTTCCGGACCGAGACGACCCGGACCCTCCGGGCCATCGGCGACACGTTCCTGATCCCCGAGGAGTCCTCGGGTCTCTTGAACAACCTGGTCGACGCGTCGGATCCGCCCGCCGGGACCGAGCCCGTGCTGTTCGCCCGTGACAGCCTCGAAGCCAAGGACGTCGACCTCAACCTCTTCGGCACCCGCCCCGGCGTCGTGTCACCGTCGCAAGGGCGGGCCATCCAGGGACCGGGCGAGGTCGTGGTCGACGAGAGCGCCGGCATCCCGATCGGGGGGCGGATCACCCTCGCTGGCCGAGACCTGAACGTGGTCGGGTTGACCGACGGCACGAGGATGTTCGCTGGCGGCCCGGTGGTCTACATGGACCTGGACGAGATGCGGGAGCTGTACTTCGACGACCGGCCGGTCGCTCAGTTCTTCGCCGCCGACGAGCCGGTCGACCCACCGAACGGGCTCGCCTCGATGAGCTTCGCCCGGGCGAAGGACGACATCGATCGGGCCGTTCGGGGCGCCATCTCGTCGCTGGCTCTCACCTCGACCCTGCTGTGGGTGATGGTGGCCGGTGTCGTGTTCGTCCTCAACCGGCTCACCGTGCTCGACCGGTGGGCAGAGTTGGCCACCCTGAAATGCCTGGGGGCCAACAGCCTGACCATCGGCACGTCGCTGGTGCTGGAGAGCGTCATCGTCGGTGCCCTCGGGGCGATCCTGGGGATCCTCGGGGGACTGGCCCTCGCACCGCTGTTCCCGCTGTCGGTCGAGTGGTCGGCGTCCACCGCCCAGCAGATCGCCCTCGTGTCGATCGGCGTCTCGTTCGTCACCGCCGTCCTGGCCACCCTCCGCCTGCGCTCGGTGGCCCCCGGCGATGCGTTCCGAGGGGAGATCTGATGACCTCAGTCAGCGAAGGTTCGGCCGTGCCCCAGCCCAACGGGTCGACCGAGTCGCGGGGCCAGAGCGCTGCTCGGCGGCGGTGGACCCGATCGAGCGAAGACCAGGCAGCCCCGGCCCCGGCCCACTGGGGGATCGTGGCCGAGGAGTTGACGATCGAGGTACCCGACGGTCGCGGTCGCCGGGTGCTGCTCGAGGACTTCTCCCTCGACTGCCGACCGGGTTCGGTCACCGCCATCGCCGGCCCATCGGGCTCGGGTAAGACGACGCTGCTCACCTGCCTCGCCGGCGTCGCCGAGTTCCAGGGTGGTCGGGTGTGGATAGCCGGGCGGGAGCGCCGGCCCCGGCGGCTGGCCCGGCCGGCCGAGCTGCGGGATATCGGCTTCATGTTCCAGGACTACCGGCTGATCCGCTCGCTCACCGTGCGGGACAACGTGGCGGTCGCCCTTCGGGTGCACGGCTGGCCGTGGCGCCACGCCCGCCACAACGCAAAGGTGATCCTGGAACAGCTCGACCTCGGCGACCGCCTTCGGGACCGTCCCAGCGCACTGAGCGGCGGTGAGCAGCAGCGGGTGGCTTTCGCCCGGGCCGCCATCATCCGACCGCGCGTCGTCTTGGCCGACGAGCCGACGGCCCACCTCGATCGGGCCTCGACCCGGGTGTTGGCATCGTTCATCCTCGGCCTCGCCGAGTCCGGTGCCTGCGTCGTCGTCTCGACCCACGATCCCGAACTGATGGCGTCGTGTCAGCACCACATCGAGCTCCGATGAGCAGCCGGGGACGCCGGACACGACTCCTCTGCATCCCGGGCGCCGGCGCCGCCGCCGGTCGTTTCGAGCGGCTACGGCCCGGGGTCGCCGACCTCGTCGAGCTACGCACCTTCGAACTCCCGGGCCGAGGCATCCGGTTCGCCGAGCCGTCGCCGACCCGCCTCACCGATCACCTCGACCACTTCATCGAACGCGTCGAGGCGGAACCGAACCACCGGTGGATCGTCCTGGGGGAGAGCCTCGGCGCGGTCACTGCGGTCTGGCTGGCGGGTACCCTCGCCGACTCGACCAGGGCCGAGGTCATCGGCGTCGTGACGGTCGCGTCGGCCCCCGGGGTGACCGGCCGACGACCGGCCGCCGAGGTCGTCGAGCAACTCCGAGTCGACGCCGCCCAGGCGTCCCAGAGCGCCTGCCCTCCCCCCGGACCAGGCCGTCGCCCAGGTCCGGGCCCAGCCGACGAAGCGATCACCGGTGTCGAGGCCGTCGTGGCCGACATCGAGGCTGCCCAGGCTCTTGGCCGCCAGTTCCGCCTCTCGCCAGTCACCGTCCCGGTGGCAACGATCCGGGGGCGGGACGACGGGCTGATCTCGGACGAGGCGGCCCGCCGCTGGCAAACGTTGACCGAGGAGCGGTGGAGCTACTGCGAGGTGCCGGGAACCCACTACCAGTTCGACCCGCCGTCGCCGGCACTCGTCGAATCGATCCGGTCCGCCATCGACTTCATCGGTCCTACCACATCGACGGCGAGCCCGTGACGGCCCGCCCTCCCACCGACCTGGTGACCCGACCGACGCAGAAGGGAAGCGACCATGGCTGGCGACGATGACCTCGCTCGGCACTACGACACGATCGTGATCGGATCGGGCATGGGAGGCCTCGCCACGGCGAGCATCCTCGCCCGGGTCGGCGGCGAACGGGTCCTGGTGCTCGAGTCCCACTTCAAGCTCGGCGGCTTCCTGCACTCGTTCCGGCGGCACGGTTACACCTGGGATCCCGGGGTCCACTACATCGGCGACATGTCCGAGGGGGCGCTGACCCGGCAGTGCATGGACCTCGTCACCGGAGGGGACATCGAGTGGTATCAGCTCGGCGACCGGTTCGAGCGCTACCTGTTCCCCGACCTGACCTTCGAGGTGCCCTCCGATCGAGAGCGTCACCGGGCCCGCCTCATCGAGCGGTTCCCGGCCGAGGAGGCGGCCATCACCCGATACTTCCGGGATCTGGCCAAGGTGCAACGATGGTCCTATCGGTGGTTCTGGTCCCGCCAGTTCGGCGAGCCCGTCGCCTCGATCCTGAGCGCCGGGCGGCGGCTGGCGACGATGCGTACCGCTGACTACCTCGACGCCCGGTTCCGGAACCCGGCGCTCAAGGCGGTGTTGACCGCCCAGTGGCCGGACTATGGGGTGCCACCCGGTCGAAGCGCGTTCGGGGTCCACGCCATCGTGGCCGCCGACTTCCTCGCCGGGGGCTACGCACCGGTCGGTGGGGCCGAACGCATCGTCGAGGGCGCGGTCAGCACGATCGAGGCCGCCGGTGGCCGCTGCCTGACCCGTCGCCCCGTCACCGAGATCCTGATCAGCGACGGTCGGGCCCGCGGTGTCGTGGCCCAGACGCGGTCGGGACCGCGCGAGATCAGCGCGTCGAAGGTCGTGTCGGCGGCGGGTGTCGACACGACCTTCCGGCACCTCGTCGGCCCCGATGACGGTGAGCCGGAGCGGGTCCGTCTGGCCGACGCCGAGCCGGGCCCGTCGGCCGTGGTGCTGTTCCTCGGGCTCAACGACGACCCGGGCCGCCACGGGTTCGACGACGCCAACTACTGGCTCTACCAGAGCTTCGATCACGACGCCACGCCCGAACCCGGCGTGTTCCCGCCCCCGATCCTCGGCGCGTACCTCTCGTTCGGGTCGCTACGGGACCCAGCCCAGGAACAGCACACGGCTCAGATCATCACCTTCAGCGACTATGACGAGTGGAAGCGGTTCGCCGGTCGACCCTGGCGACAACGGGGCGGGGAATACGAGGAGCTGAAGGATCGGTTCGCCGATCAGCTGCTCGACTTCGTCGACGAGCGGTTGCCGGGCCTCCGGTCGCTCGTCGACCACCGGGAGCTGGGGACGCCGATCACGGTCGAGTCGTTCACCGGCCATCCTCATGGTCAGATCTATGGACGGGCGTCCACACCCCGCCGCCTGGGGCGCCACGGCTGGACGATCGGGACATCGGTCGACAACCTCTACCTCACCGGTACCGACCTCGTGGTCCCCGGCGTCAACTCGGCGCTCATGATCGGGGTGATGACGGCCGGAAAGCTCCTCGGTCCCACCGGGACCGCCCGGGTGATCCACGCCGCCCGGACCCCGCCCCCGTCACCCCGTAGGCGCCGTCCGGGCGGGGGATCGTGGGGGCTCAGGCGGTTGGTCGAGTGAAGTCCGGACCCAGGCGAACGTCGGACGGGCCGAGCTCCCCGATCGCCGAGCGACCGAGCCCCCGCATGGTCGACGTCATTCCGTCCCGCAGCACGTCGAGCACGTTCTCCACTCCGGCCTGACCGTTCGCGGCCAGTCCCCACAGATAGGCCCGGCCGATGAGGACCGCCCGAGCACCGAGGGCGACCGCCTTGACCACATCGCTACCTCGCCGGATCCCTCCGTCGAGACACACCTCGACCCGATCTCCGACCGCGTCGACGATCTCCGGGAGGACCCGGATCGGAGCCGGCGAGCCATCGAGATTGTTGCCCCCGTGGTTCGATACCGAGATGGCGGTCGCTCCGGCATCGGCGGCTCGCCGGGCTTCGTCGGGCCGAAGGATGCCCTTGACCATGAACGGCCCGTCCCACTCGGCGATCAGTCCGGCGATGTCGTCCCAGGTCGGGGGCGGGGTCATCATCCAGGTGCCGTACGCATCGAAGAAGCCCGGCGTCGGTGCCCCACCCGTCGGGAAGTTCGGAACGCCGAGGCCCGGGAGGTGGCCTCGACGGGCCCAGTCGAGCAGCCACCGTGGCCGGAGGGCCACCTCGGGGGCGTGGCTGACCATCGTCTTGAGGTCGAGCTTCTGGGGGATCGACGGACTGCCCCAGTCACGGGAATGGCTGAACGACCAGTCGAGGGTCAGGATGAGGCCGACAGCGCCCGCCTGGCGGGCCCGCTTCATCCGCTCGCTCATCGAGTCGCGGTCGCCGGCCCAGTAGATCTGGAAGAACAGCTGGGGATTGGCGTCGATGACGTCCTCGATCGGCATGCTCCCGAACGACGACAGCCCCATCGGGACGCCCCGGGCCGCTGCCGCCCGAGCCACGGCCACCTCGCCGTCGGGGTGTACGGCCTGAACGCCGGTCGGGGAGATCACGACCGGCATCGAGGTCGGCTGACCCATGACCGTCGTGGCCAGCTGGTGCTCGGTGGTCTGCCCGGCGGTGATCGGGCTGAGGCCGATCTCGTCGAAGGCTGCGGTGTTGTCGCTCATCGACACGCCGGCCTCCGAACCGGCGACGATCGCCTGGTAGACCGAGGAGGGGAGCCGCTTCCTGGCTCGTCGCTGGGCGACGGCGACGGACTCGAACCATGGATTCGCCATGGAAGAACAGGGTAGGGGACCGGAACCGCCGGCCACGATCCGATCGGGTCGGCTACAGATACTGCGGGTAGTCGGTTGCGGTCGATGGGGTCATCGACGGACCGGTCGTCTCCCCCCGCAGCAGTTGGTCCGGGACGTCGGCGGCCTCGATCACGTCGAGCTGGGCATCGTCGATACGTTCCAGTCCGGCCAGCCGGTTGGCCTGACGCTCGATCGTCTTCTCGAGGAGGTTTCGGGCGTAGCGGCCGTTGCCGAAGGAGGCACTCCGCCGGTGGTGGGCCTGCTCGAGATGGCGGCCGACCCGGATGCGAGCCTCGTCGGTCAACAGGTAGCCGGCCCGATCGCACAACAACGAGTACACGCCGAGCAACTCGTCGGGCGCGAAGTCCCGAAACTCGAAGTATCGGTTGAACCGTGACTTGACGCCGGGGTTCGAGGTCAGGAAGCGGCTCATCGGTTCGGTGTAGCCGGCGATGATGACCGCCAGATCGTCCCGCCGGTCTTCCATCTGTTTGAGGAGGGTGTCGATCGCCTCCTGGCCGAAGTCGTTCCCGGTCTGACCGGCCGGCTTCAGGGCGTACGCCTCGTCGATGAAGAGGATGCCGCCGGCCGCCTCCTCGATCCGTTGGGTCACCTTGGCTGCGGTGTGGCCGACGTACTGGCCGACCAGGTCGGCTCGATGGGTCTCGACGAGATGGCCTCTTCTCAGGAGGCCCAGCCGCCGGTAGATCCGGCCGATGAGCCGGGCAACGGTGGTCTTGCCCGTGCCGGGCGGGCCGAGGAGGACGATGTGCTTCGACACCGGGACCGCCGCCCGCCCGGTGGCCCGACGCCGGTCCTGGATGACGAGGAGATTGGTCAGCGTCCGAACCTCTGCCTTGATCTCCTCCATCCCGACCAGGGCCTGGAGCTCATCGAGCACGTCGTCGAGCGTCTCGTCGCCGACGTCCTCGGCCGCTGGTTCCGGCTGGGAGAGATCGTCGCCGATGAACCGATCGTTGACCGCCAAACTGTGGACCCGGATCTTCAGGTCGCCCCCGAGAACCAGGCCGAACGTCTCGCCCCGCCCGCCGTCGTCTGGCCAACCAGTGGTGGTCACGTGCTGCCGGTTGACCTCGACCACGACCTTCTCGGGCGAGAGGCCGACCGCCAGCTCGTTGACCGACCGGACACCCTGGTTCAAGGCGTCACACGGCATCCAGTCCACCAGTGCGGCGGTGGTCCCGTCGACGATGCGATCGACCCGGAGCCACCCGTTGGCCGTCACCAGCAGGCGGGCAAGGTTGTCGCGGTCGACCCGATTGAAGATCAGGCCGAAGCTCTCGGCCTCGGGGCCGGCCACCTTCTCGATCACGGCGTGTACCGTGTACCGGCTTGGCAGCGGGGGCCGGTTCGGAGCCGGGATGCGCCACTGCCGACCGGCGGGCGTCGTGAGGTCGTAGGTGTAACCGCTGGCGGCGACGACGAACGTACCGTCGTCGCTCCGCCGTTCCGGCCACCCGTTCCGGTTGTCGAGGAAATGCTCCTGGTAGATCACGCCCTGCCCATCCCGATCACCCTGCGCACGAGCGAACCTAGCGGCCAGGGCCGCTCCTCGGGCACCGGCTGGCGGGCGGCGGGGCCACCCCCTACCTTCACACCCACGTCCCGACCGACGACGAAGGGAAAGACCGTATGCGGTTCGACGGCAAGCGGGTGATCGTGACCGGTGGGGCCAGCGGGTTCGGCCGGGCGATGTGCGAGCGGTTCGCCGCCGAAGGGGCACGGGTCATGGTGACCGACGTCGACGGCGACGGTGCAGCCGCCGTCGCCGATGGGCTCGAGGGGGCCGCCTCGTTTCCCCTCGACGTCACCGACGAGGACGCCCACGGCGAGCTGGCCCGAATCGTGGCCGACGATTGGGGCGGCATCGATGTGGTGGCGGCCAACGCCGGCTACGCCCACCGGGCGGCGTACACCATGAAGGTGTCGACCGACGACTTCGACCAGATGTGGACGGTCAACGTCCGCAGCATCTACTTCGCCATCAAGGCGTTCACGCCCCATATGCCGCCGGGTAGCTCGCTCGTGGCCACCGCATCGATCGGTGGTCGCCGACCCCGGAAAGGCTTCACCCCCTACAACGCGGCCAAGGCGGCGGCCATCACCCTGGTCAAGGGCCTGGCCGAGGAATTCGCCCCCGACATCCGGGTCAACTGCGTGGCCCCGGTGGCGGCCAACACGGGGTTCATGCTGCGGGCCACCGGCCGGGAGACGATGTCCGAGGCCGTCGAACAGGCCACGCTGGCCGGCATCCCCATGGGACGGCTCGCCGTACCGACCGACGTGGCCAACGCCGTGCTGTTCCTGGCGTCGGACGAGGCCAGCTTCCTCACCGGGGTCTGCCTCGACGTCGACGGTGGGCGAAGCATCAGCTGAGCGGACCGCGGCCTCCGGTGGCCGTGGTCCGAGGCGGTGGCGTCGGCGGGCCGTCGTGGCCGCCTCGGTGCTGGCCGTCGCGGCGCTCCTCTATGGGGGGCTGGTCGGCGTGGCCCGATCCCGGATCGAGAAGGGCGACCAGTCGGCCTTCTTCGCCCCCCGAGCGGACGAGAACCGCCCGCTGGTCGTGGCCCATCAGGGCGGGGAGCTCCTGCGGCCGAGCAACACCATGGTCGCCTTTCGTCACGCGGTGGAGCTCGGCGCCGACGTGATCGACACCGACCTCCACCGAACCGCCGACGGGGTGTTGGTGCTGCTCCACGACGAGACGGTCGACCGGACCTCGGACGGCACCGGCGCCGTTCGCGATCTGACCCTGGCCGAGCTCCAGGGACTCGACTTCGGTCACGACTTCACCCTCGACGACGGCGCCACCTACCCCTATCGGGGTCAGGGCCACGGGATCGTCACCGTCGAGGAGTTGTTCGCGGCGTTCGACGACGGCACCCGGTTCGGCATCGAGATCAAGCAGACCGGGCCCGAGGCGGCGACCGAGCTCTGCGCCCTCATCCGGGCTGCGAGCTACGAGGACCGGGTGCTCGTGTCGAGCTTCGCCCAACCCAACATGGACGTTTTTCGATCGGCCTGCCCCGACGTCGCGACGTCGGCCACCGAGGCCGAGGTCCGCACCTTCTATCTGCTCCATCGAGCTGGGCTCAACGGCCTGGCCACCCCTCGCTACGAGGCGCTCCAGGTCCCCGAGCGGGCCGCAGGGCTACTCCTCCTCAGCGAGGGGTTCGTGGCGTCGGCCCACGCCTGGGGCGTGGCGGTCGTGCCGTGGACGATCGACGATCCCGACGACCTCGACCGGATGATCGGGCTCGGCGTCGATGGGATCAACACCAACGTCCCCGATCGGCTCCTCGACCGGCTCGACTGAGCCCCCTGGTCGCATCGCCTCCCCGGGTCTCTGTGGTCAGCTCGCGGGGGTCCCACCCTCGTCGGCGGCCTCGATCCGGGACTGGAGACGTCGCATGCCCCGAAGCCACTTCTCGGGATCGTTGGTCTTGAACTCCATCCACTCCTGGGCGACCGGGTTGGTCAGGATCAGGAACCGTTCCTCGGCGAAGGCATCGAGCACCTGCTGCGCCACCTCATCGGGCTCGGCGATCGGCCCGGCCGCCAGGCGCGCCCACTCCGAGTCGGCCTGGTCGCCCAGCATCGGCGTCCTGACGCCGAGGGGGGCGAGGAGGTAGGTGCGAATTCCCTTGCCGTGGTAGGTGATCGACATCCACTCGGCCAACCCGACCACGGCGTGCTTGGAGACGGCGTAGGGCGCGTTGCCGTGGCTGGTGAGGATGCCGGCCATCGAGGCCGTGTGCTGGATGTGCCCCTCGCCGCGGGCCAACATGCCCGGCAACACCGCACGGATGGCGTGGACGTGGGACATGACGTTGATGTCCCACTGCCGCTGCCACTCGTCGATCGGGGTGGTCAACGGGTCGGCGCCCGAGGCGATCCCGGCGTTGTTGCACAGGACGTCGATCGGGCCCAGCTCGTCCTCGACCGCGGCGAGACAGGTGGTGATCGCCGTCTCGTCGCCGACATCGACGACCTCGGCTCGACCGCCGACCGCTCCGGCGACCCGGGCGGCTCCGTCGGCGTCCCGGTCGATGACCACGACCGCCCGCGCTCCCTCGGCAGCGAACCGGCGACACAACGCCTCCCCGATCCCGCTGCCACCGCCGGTCACCACACACACCCGATCGGTCACCCGCATCCCCGTCACCTCTCATCGTCGGTCTCGTCGTCGATCTTGTCGCCGGTCGTGCCTCGCTCGTCGATGGCCGGGACGACCGCCGGGCGCTCGAAGCTAGCGCACCGAGCCCGGTCGAGCCCGTTGGGTGGTCGCCCGATCCTTGCTGGTGGGTGCAAGGACCCCTACCGTCTAGTCGCCCACGCCACCAGGGTGGGGACCGACAGAACCGATAGGAGTGCCCAATGCGTACCCGGGCAGCTGTGCTTCGAGAAGTAAACCAGCCGTGGAGCGTCGAGGAGATCGAGCTCGATCCCCCCAAGCGGGGCGAAGTGCTCGTCAAGATGGTGGCCTCCGGCATGTGCCACTCCGACGAGCACGCGATGGACGGCCATATCGCCGGCCTCGTGCCACCGGCCCCGATGATCGGCGGCCACGAGGGAGCCGGCGTCGTCCAGGAGGTCGGAGACGGGGTCGACTGGCTCGCCCCCGGCGACCACGTCATCTTCGGCTTCATTCCCGCCTGCGGGCGGTGCCCGTCGTGCGCCGACGGCCACTCCAACCTCTGTGATGCCGCCGCGACGTTCACCGAAGGGACCCAGATCACCGACGGCTCCTACCGCCACCACACCCTCGATGGGCACGACCTGGGCCTGATGTGCCTGCTCGGCACGTTCGCCGAGCACACGGTGGTCAACGAGGCGAGCTGCATCAAGATCGACAAGGACTGGCCGATGGACAAGGCCTGCCTGCTCGGCTGCGGCGTCGTCACCGGCTGGGGCTCGGCCGTCTACTCGGCTGGCGTGGAACCAGGCGACTACGTCGCCGTTGTCGGCTGCGGCGGAATCGGCTCCAACGCCGTCCAGGGGGCGGCCATGGCCGGCGCCCGGGTCGTGACCGCCATCGACCCGGTCGCGTTCAAGCGCGAGAAGGCGATGGAATTCGGGGCGACCCACACCGCGTCGTCGATCGACGAGGCGATGGAGCAGCTCGGCGAGGTCACCTGGGACCGGGGCTACGACAAGGTCATCATGACGATGGGCACCGGCGACGGGGAGACCCTCGGCCAGGCGTTCAACCTCGGCGGCAAGCGGTCGAAGATCATCATCACCAACCTCCACTCGACCTCGGAGGCCAACATGGCCATCCCGGGGATCATGATGACCATGTTCGAGAAGCAGCTGATCGGCTCGCTGTTCGGCTCGGCCAACATCCGCAAGGACATCCCCCGCCTGTTCGAGCTGTACCTCGACGGCAAGCTCAAGCTCGACGAGCTGGTCACCCGGACCTACACCCTCGACCAGATCAACGAGGGCTACCAGGCGATGCGGGACGGCGAGAACATCCGCGGCGTCATCCTGTTCGACTGACCGTCGCCCGCGGTCGTACCGGCCGGCTCGGATCCGATCCGGCCGGTACGATTGCCCCGTGGTCGAGGGAAACCGGGGCGTGCAGACCGACTGGTCCGAGGTCCGTCGGCGGCTGCAGGCCAGCGACCCCGATTCCCTGACCGCCGACGAGCTCGATCGCCTGTCGGACGCGCTCTTCTGGACCGACGACGTGCACGCCTCGATCGAGGTCCGGCGGGCGGCGTATCGGTCCCACGTCGCAGTCGAAGACCACCCCGGGGCCGCGCTCGCCGCGTGGCGTCTGTTCTACGATCACTTCCTCGTCGGGGAGATGGCGGTGGCGTCGGGATGGCTGGAGCGATGTCGGCGTCATGCCGGCGCCGTGCCGGGCCCTCCGGCCGGGTGGCTGGCGGTGGCCGAAGCCGACGTCGCTCTCGCCGGTGGAGATGCCGAGGGGGCCCGATCGACGGCGTCGATCGCCACGGAGATCGGGGCGGCGGTCGATGATCCCGACCTCCGGGCGATGGCTCTCCAGGCAGCGGGGCGGGCCGAGATCGCCGTCGGCAACCGCCAGCGGGGGCTGGGTCTTCTCGACCAGGCGATGCTGGCGGTCATCAACGACGAGCTCGATCCGCTCTACACCGGTTGGGTCTACTGCAATGTGGTCGCCACGTGCTTCGGCTTGGCCGACCTCCGACGGGCGAGCGAGTGGAGCGACGCTGCGATGCGATGGTGCGCCACCCTGGCCGACGGATCGATGTATCCCGGTCTCTGCCGGGTCTACGCCGCTGAGCTGAAGCTCTTGCGGGGGGCGTGGGGCACGGCCGAGGTCGACGCCCGACGGGCCAGCGCCGACCTCGACGTCTTCGATCCCCGCTACGGCGGCGAGGCGAGCTACGTGGTCGGCGAGCTGTGTCGCCTCAGCGGACGATGGGACGAGGCCGAAGCGGCGTTCGCCCGGGCCCACGAGCTCGGTCGGGACCCCCAACCCGGCCTCGGCCTCCTCCGGTGTGCGCAAGGTCGACCGGCCGATGCCGTCGTTTCCCTCCGGTCGGCCGTCCGGCCGGGCCCGTCGGCACCACTCCCGCGGGCCCAGCTCCTCGCGGCACTGGCCGAGGTTGCGGTCGTGGCCGACGCACCAGACGATGCCGGCCTGGCCGCCACCGAGGCGGCCGGGCTTCCCGACGACGGCCGCCCGGTCGTGGAGGCGTACCGGGCGGTGATCGAGGGTCTGGCCCTTGTGGCCGGGGGCGAGCCAGCCGAGGCGGTCGCCCGCTTCCGGGCGGCTCGCGACCACTTCCGAGGCCTCGGGTTCCCCTACGAGACCGCCAAGGCCCAGCATCATCTCGGCCTCGCCTCGCAACTGATCGGCGACGACGAGGGCAGCCGGTTGGCCCTCGACGCGGCGGCGGCGACCTTCGACCGACTCGGTGCCATCGTCGACCGGGACAACACCCGGTCGGCCCGCGCCGCGACCACCGACGAGCGTGACCTCACCTCCCAGGTCGGCCCAGTTGCCCTGACGGGCCGGGAGTTGGAGGTGGTCCGACTCGTCGCCACCGGTCGATCCAATCGGGAGATCGGTGCGGAGCTGTCGCTCAGCCCCCACACGATCGCCCGTCACCTCAGCAACATCCTGACCAAGTTGGAGGTCGGTTCCCGGGCTGCGGCCACCGCCCGTGCCTACGAGCTGGGGCTCCTCGATCGAGGGTGACCAGCGGCGGAGCCCCGAGCCACTGGTCAGACCTGATCATGCCATCGCAGGGAGATGGCTCGTTCAGGCGATGCGGCCCCGTCGGCTGGAGCCGTACGGTCCTCCCATGAGTCAACCGGAGACCTTCCAGATTCCCCTCGAGACGGCCGAGACGTACGAGTCGAGGTTCGTCCCCGCGATCTTCGCCGACTGGTCGATGCCGGTCATCGAGGCCGCCGGGATCGGCCCGGGCACCCGTGTGCTCGATGTCGCCTGCGGTACCGGCATCGTGGCTCGGACCGCAGCCCCGCTGGTCGGTGCCGACGGCCAGGTGGTCGGCGTCGACCTGAACCCCGCCATGCTCGCCGTCGCCGAGCGGGTCGCACCGACCGTTGAGTGGCGGCAAGGGCCGGCCGACGAGCTGCCGGTCGAAACGGGGTCGTTCGATGTCGTCACCTGCCAGATGGCGATGATGTTCTTCCCCGACCGCCGGGCGGCGCTGGTCGAGATGGCCCGCGCCGTCGGGCCGGGGGGCAGGGTGGTGGTGATGGTGCCCGCTGGCCTGGCCGACCAGCCGGCCTACGGTCCGTTCGTCGAGGCCGTGGTCGACCGGGCCGGCGACTGGACCAGATCGCTGGTCGAGGCCTACTGGAACTGCGGCGACCTCGACGAGCTGAGCGAGGTGGTCGCCGATGCCGGCCTCGAGGTGGTCGACCGACGGACCAGGGTGGGCACCGCTCGGTTCGCGTCGGCGTCGGACTTCGTGCTGACCGAGATCGAGGCCACGCCCCTTGCTGGTCGAGTCGACGCGGACACCGTCGCCGCCATCGTCGGCGATGTCGGCACGGCGCTGGCTCGGATCGCCGTCCCGGAAGGACCCTTCGAGATCCCGCTGGTCGGCCACATCATCGTGGCCCGCTCCGCCGGCGGCTGAACGGGCCCCGATGGGGCGACCACCATTGTCGGTCGCACGACCGAACAGTAGAGTCCGGCGATGACCTGGCTCGAAGGCTCGATCATGTCGACCCGTGGGGTGGCCGGCACCACCGAGGGGGAGACCCATCGGCTGACCGATGAGGTCCAGGGGACCTTCCACTACACGATCGGCCCGTACTCCGAGCCGGTGTTGACCGTCGCCCCCGGCGACCGGGTCGTCGTCGACACGATGGATGCCTTCGAGGGACAGATCCAGACCGAGGCCGACCTGCCGTCGGCGACGTTGACGATGCCCTTCGTCAACCCCCAGAGCGGCCCGATCATGATCGAAGGGGCCGAGATCGGCGACGTGGTCGCCGTCCACATCGAGTCGATGGTGCCCTACGGCGACGACCCCCACGGGGCGTGCGCGATGATCCCCGAGTTCGGCGCGTTGACCGGCACCGCCCTGACCGCCACCCTCAACCCACCGCTCCCCGAGCTCGTGCGGGTGGTCAAGGTCGACGAGCGCTCGGTGTACTGGAGCGATCGGGTGACGCTGCCGTACCGGCCCCACATCGGGACGCTCAGCACCTCGCCCCAGATCGACTCGATCAACTCCCTCACCCCCGACAACCACGGGGGCAACATGGACCTCCCCGACATGGGTCCCGGCAGCATCACCTACCTGCCGGTCCGGTCGCCCGGCGGGCGGCTGTTCATCGGCGACGCCCACGCCTGTCAGGGCGACGGCGAGGTCTGCGGCACCGCCGTCGAGTTCCGGTCGACCACGACCGTTCGGGTCGACCTGATCAAAGGATGGGCGATCCCCTGGCCCCGCCTCGAGAACGAGGAGGTCGTCATGTGCATCGGGAGCGCCCGCCCTCTCGAGGACGCCACCCGGATCGCCTACCGGGAGCTGATCCTTTGGATGGAAGCCGAGTACGGCTTCGACCGGTGGGACGCCTACATGATGTTGAGCCAATGCGGGCGGGTTCGCCTCGGCAACTTCGTCGACCCCAACTACACGGTCGGCGCCGCCGTCCGGAAGAGCTACCTGGAGGACTGAGACATGGACCTGGGCTTGCAGGGCAAGCGTGCGCTGATCACCGGTGCGACCAAGGGCATCGGACGGGCGATCGCCGAGACCTTCGCCGACGAGGGCGCCGATGTGGCGATCTGTGCCCGGAGCGCCGACGACGTGGCCTCGACCGTGGAGGCGTTGGCTGCCAAGGGAGTTCGGGCGACCGGACGGGCGCTCGACGTGTCGGACGGGCCAGCGCTCACCGCATGGGTGGCCGACGTGGCCGACGAGCTCGGCGGTATCGACAAGGTCGTGGCCAACGTCAGCGCCCTGGCCATCGGGGCCGACGATGAGAGCTGGGAGCGAGGCTTCCAGATCGACATCATGGGTGCGGTCCGCCTCGTCAACGCGTCGATGGAGCACCTGCTGGCCTCCGACTCGGCGTCGATCGTCACCATCTCCAGCGTCTCGGGCCGAGAGATCGACTTCGCCGCCGGTCCCTACGGGGCGTTCAAGGCTGCCCTCATCCACTACACCCAGGGCGTCGCCAACCAGCAGGCGGCCAAGGGCATCCGGGCCAACAGCGTCTCGCCCGGGAACACGTACTTCGAGGGCGGCGTCTGGAACCAGATCGAGCACGGCAACCCCGAGCTGTTCAAGACAGCGCTCGACCTGAACCCGACCGGCCGCATGGGCACCGCCCAGGAGATGGCCGATGCTGCGGTCTTCCTGTCGAGCGAGCGGGCATCGTTCATCACCGGCGCCAACCTCGTCGTCGACGGGGCGCTGACCCGCGGGGTCCAGGTCTGACCCGTCGCCGGCGGAACGACGTCCGTCGGTCGGGCAACCGGCCAGCGGGGCGACCGCATGGCTGAGGAACCGGACACGACCGTCTCGCCGTACGTCTGAGAGGACGCGTACCAAGCACGAGGGGCGGGAGATGGCCGACACCGGGCAAAGCGAGGCGGGGACGACGACCGGTCGGGCCTTCGGCGACCGCATCGGCCTCTTGGCCCACCCCGTCTTCGTCGCTGCAGTCTGCGCCCTGGCGGTGAACGACCACCTGGCGAAGGACCGATGGCCGGGGTTGCTGACCGGCAAGATCAGCGACGTCGCCGGGGTGTTCGTGGTGGCGGTGGCCCTTGGCGTCGTCGCCGGCCGGCCCCGCATCGCCGCGGTCGTCACGGGGCTGGCGTTCACCGCCCTCAAGCTCGGTGATGGCGTGGCCGAGTTGGCCGCACCGGTGCTGGGCGGCGCGACCCGCCGCGATCCAACCGACCTCATCGCCCTCCTCGCCCTGCCGCTCGCGGTCCGCTTCGTCCTCGGCCCGCGGACGTCGTGGCCCGAGGGGACCGATCGGGCCGTCGAGCGACGGGGACGCGCCGAGACCGACGTCGACCGCAGCCGATCGGCCTCGCCGCTTCGTCAGGGCCTGGCGATGGCCTCGCTCGCCGTCGCCGCCTTCGCCGTCACCGCCACCAGCTGTGAGGATCACCCCCGCGTCGACGGTGTGTTCCTCGGGGACGACGGGATCTACGTCGACCTCGACGGCGAGGCCTACCGGTCGATCGATCGGGGGCGGACGTGGACCGCCACCGCCGGATCGCTGCCCGGAACCCGGATCGACCGGGACGAAGAGTGCGTGGCCGATGGGCGGTGCTTCCGGGTCGAGGACAACCGGCGGGTTCTCGTCCGGTCCGGCGAGTCGACCTCGACCGCCTTCGCGTTCTCGGCGGAGGACGTCCGGCGGATGGCCTTCCGAACCGACGGCTGCAGTGGCCGGGGCCGCACCGATGAGCTGTTCGCCTCGCTGTCGGTCGTCGGTATCGACCGGGACGAGGTGCTCCTCGTCACGATGGCGACCCAGGGGATCCTCCGGCTCGACGTCGCCACCGGCGAATGGAGCCGCCATGCGGTCGGGCCGGCCGAGCCGCTCCGGACCGACGGCCCACCCTGGCTCCGATGGCTGGTGTTCGCCCCGATGGTCAGCCTGCTCATCGTCATCGGCGGCTTCGCCGCGTTCATCACCCAGGGAACCGCCGTCACCCGGCGGGTGCTGGTGCTCCTCGGAGCGTTCGGAGCCTTCGGCACCGTCCAGCTGATCGTCTTCTGGATGTTGACGTTCAGCACGCCGGACTACGTCGACTTCGGCGTGTCGGTGGCGGTTGCGTCGGTGGTGCTGCTGGCGTTGGCCATGGCCGGATTGGTTCCCCGGGGCCGTGATGATCGACCGGGTCGGCCCGAACCGTGGCGCCGACCACCGGTCGCCGGGCCGCCGCCGCCGGGCGGACGACCACCGGTTTCGCCGCCAGGAGCGCCGACCGGTCGATCCTGATCGGCACGCGCCTACCGGATGAAGCTCGGCGGCTACCGTTGCGGAGGTCGACCCCGGCCTAGGACGGGTGGGCCGAGTCCGATGGCGCCGGTGCAGCGACCGATTCTGGCTCCGCGTGATCCGGCGGGGAGGAGAACTGCTGGAGGTACAGCTCGGCGTAGAAGCCGTCGTCGAGCGCCATCAGCTCGTCGTGGGAACCGATCTCCCGGATCCGGCCTCGCTCCAAGACGATGATCTTGTCGGCGTTGCGGACGGTGGCGAGCCGATGAGCGATCACGAAGCTCGTCCGGTTCTCCATCAGTCGATCGAGGGCGGTCTGGATCCGACGCTCGGTTCGGGTATCGACGCTCGACGTGGCTTCGTCGAGCACCAGCACGTCGGGCTCCGAGACGATCGCCCGGGCGATGGTCAGGAGCTGGCGCTGGCCCTGGGAGAGCGCCACCGCCCCGCCGCTGAGGACGGTGTCGTAGCCGTTGGGGAGCTTCTCGATGAACCCGTGAGCCTCTGCGGCCTTGGCCGCGGCGACGCACTCCTCCTCGGTCGCCCCCTCCCGACCGTAGGCCAGGTTGTACATGATCGACTCCGAGAAGAGGAACGGGGTCTGGAGCACGACGCCGCACCGCCGTCGCAGGTCATCGAGCTTCACGGTCACGATGTCGGTGTCGTCGAGCTCGATCGTTCCCCGGTCGACATCGTAGAAGCGGGTCAACAGGTTGATGATGGTCGACTTCCCGGCGCCGGTTGGTCCGACCAGGCCGATGAACTGGCCGGGGGAGACGTGGAAGTCGTTGTCGAACAGCACCTGCCGACCGGGCACGTAGCTGAAGTCGACATGGTCGAAGTCGACCTTGCCGTCGGCGTCGGGCATCGGGGTGGCATCGACCGCGTTCTTGATGTCCGGTTCGAGGTCGAGGATGTCGAAGACCCGTCGCCCGCCGGCGACGGCCGACAGGAGCTGGGTCACCACCTGGGACAGCTGGTTGGCCTGTCCGCCGAACTGTTGGGCGTAGCCGACGAAGCTGACCACGTCGCCGACGGTGATCGCCCCCGACACCGCCCGCGAGCCGCCGATCAGCGCCACGAGGGCGACGTCGAGGTTGTTGGCCAGGGTGTTGACCGGCTGCATCAGGTAGGACCGGAACTGCGCCGAGCGGTCGGCCTGACGGGCCAGCTCGGACATCTCCCGCACCCGCTCGACCGAGTCGGCCTCACGGCCGTAGGCCTTCACGGTCCGCTGACCCTCCACGACCTCCTCGACGTAGCCGTTCAGCTCGCCGACCAGGGACTGGTAGGCCTGGAAATCGGCCTGGATCCGACGACCGAGCACCACGAAGATCCCGAGGGACAGGGGAACGATCAGGATCACGACCACCGTCATGGTTGGGTCGAGGAACAGCATGAGGGCCACCATCGACAGGACCGTCATCCCCGACGAGATGATGCGGCCGATCGCCGTGGTGTAGAACTGGTTGACCGCCTCGGTGTCCGAGGTGACCCGAGCGTTCAGGTCGCCGGCCGACTCGGCGTCGTAGAACGTGAGCGACAGGGTCTGCATCGTGGCGAACAGCTCCTGGCGGAGTTCCTCCATCGCCCGTTGGGCGAGGATCGCCAGCTGCCGGTTGGCGATGAAGGTGAGGGAGCCCGAGGTGACGGCGAGGACGATGATGAGCAGGCCATACCGGAGGGCGTTCGTCGAATCGCCGCCGGCGAACTCGTCGACCGCCACCCCGAACAGGAACGGCTGGGTGGCCTGGACGAGGGCGCCCAGCACGAGGAACACGATCGCCACCGAGAGCCGGACTCGTTGCCGGGTGATGTAGCCGAGTAGCCGGGGGAACGTCGCCCGCTGCGGCGGTGCCGATACCTCGCTCATCGCTGCTCCAGGAGGTCGCCGATCTCATCGAGCGAGCCGAGCTGGGACTCGGCGATCTCGCGATAGAGCGCCGAGCGGTCGAGCAGCTGGTTGTGGGTGCCGACGTCCGCCACCGTGCCGTCGTCGAGGAGGATGATCTTGTCGGCCCGCATGGCGGTGGTGATCCGCTGGGCGACCAGGAGGACGGTTCGGCCGGCCATCTCGACGTCGAGCGCGTCCCGGATTCGGGCCTCGGTCGCCACGTCGACCGCCGAGGTGGTGTCGTCGAGGATCAGGATCCGGGGCTCGGAGGCGATCGCCCGGGCCAGGCTCACCCGCTGCCGCTGCCCGCCCGACAGGTTGCGCCCGCCCTCGCTGATGGCGGCGTCGTAGCCCTCCAGTTGGGCCTCGATGAACCCGTCCGCATCGGCGACCCGGGCCGCCCGGGCCACATCGGGGATCGTGCCGACCGGTGTGCCGTAGTTGATGTTCTCGGCGAAGGTGCCGGCGAAGGCCACCGCCTGCTGCTCGGCCACGGTGACCTCGATCCGAAGCCGCTCGAAGCTCAGGTCTCGGACGTCGTGCCCGTCGAGCAGGACCGCCCCGTCGGTCACGTCGTAGAAGCGGGGGATGAGGCTGACGAGCGTCGTCTTGCCGCTACCGGTCTGGCCGAGGATGGCGACCGTCTCGCCGGGCTCGATCACGAAGCTGACGTCGCGGAGCACCGGCGTGGGGAGGGGTCGACCGTCGTCGTCCAGGTAGGCCATCGTCACGTTCTCGAACTCGATCCGACCCTCGAGTGGTCCGGAGTCGATGGGCTCGTCGGGTTCGATGACGTCTGGCGTTGCCTGGAAGACCTCCAGGGCCCGTTTGACCGAGGCTTCGAACCGACCCAGCTCCGGGAGGACGAAGGTCACGATCATGATCGGGATCATCGAGGTGATCAGGTAGTTGAAGAAGGTGCTCAGCTCTCCGGGTTGGATGGCGGACGAATCGCCCTCGATCACCCCGGATGCGACGTCCGGCCCAGCCGTGATCACCGCCATCCCGACCGCCGAGTAGAGCAGGGCGAACAGGACCGGCTGGAAGAGCGCGGTCCGGATCGCTGGCCGGAGCTGGGCTTCGTAGAGGTCGTTGTTGCGCTCGGCGAACCGCTCTCGCTCCAGGCCGTCGCGGTTGAATGCCTTGACGACGCGGATCCCGGCGATGTTCTCGTAGAACACGGTGTTCAGCCCGTCGAGCTTCCGTTGGGCGATGGCGTAGAGCGGGCCGAGGGTCGGGGCGATGAGGAGCACCACGACCAAGGTGATCACCATCACCACCGCCATGATCCACAGCAGCGATGGCGTCTGGATCGCGACCAGCGCGACCGCGCCGATCAGGAGCCACGGGGCCTGGAACAGCATGTACATCGTCTGCATCCACGCCGTCTTCATGATGTTGACATCGCTCGTGAGCCGGACCATCAGGTCCGACGTCGACAGGCGATCGATGTTGCCGTGGCTGAGGGTCGTGATCTTCTCGTAGAGGTGGCTTCGAACGGCGTGGGCCAGATTCGTGGCGGTCGTGGCGGCCAGGAAGGCCACCCCTCCGGCCACGATCAGGTTCAGCGTCGACCACAGGATCATCTGGAACGAGACCGAGATCACCGCGTCGGTGTCGGAGGCCAGGATGCCGTCGTCGATCAGGTCCTGGACGAGCTGGGGGATCATCAGCTGGGTCGCGACCATGACGACGATGCCGATCTGGGCGAGGAGGAAGTTGCGCTTCTGAGACCGCGGCATGAAGGACAGCACCCGGAAGAAGGCGACGATCCCGCTCATCGGAGGTCGGGCCCTCGCGTCGCTCCGCTACCAGCGTGACCTCTCACCGCTCGGACGGTAGCCGTCAAGGCCGGGCTCTGCTGGATCGCCGACTCTGCGAGATCGGGTTGGGTCAGTGGTGCCCCGGTCCGGCTGGGCGGCTACCGGTCAGGCCGAGATGTAGGCCTGGTCGAGGGCGGTCCGGATCGCGGCGACGACCGACGCGACCTCATCGACCGACGCACCGTCGAGGACCCGCCGCATGAGCGCCGAGGCGATGATGACACCATCCGCCTCGGCGCAGGCGGTGACGGCCGTATCGGGGCCGGAGATGCCGAAGCCGATGACGGCCGGGAGGTCGGTGACCGCCTTGACCCGCCGGGCCAGCACGGCCGCGGCATCGTCGACGTCGTTCCGGGCCCCGGTGGTGCCCATCGTCGAGACGACGTACACGAACCCGGCCGTCTCGTCGGCGATGCGGCGAAGGCGGTCGTCGGACGTCGCCGGCGATGCCAGCAGCACGTTCTCGATGCCCTGGGGGCGGGCGGCATCCCGCCACGGCTCGGCGTGCTCGATCGGCAGGTCGGGAAGGATCGTCGCCCAGCCGCCGGCAGCCGCCAGATCGGCGGCGAACCGTTCGTGGCCGTACCGGTACACGAGGTTGTAGTAGGTCATGGCGATCAGCGGTGCCGGGAACTGGCGTCGCCGGAGCTCGCTGAGCGCCAGATTCGGCGTCATGCCGTTCTCGAGGGCGGCCACCGAGGCCTCCTGGATGGTCGACCCATCCATGGCCGGGTCGGAGAACGGGATGCCGATCTCGACCGCGTCGGCCCCGGCCTCGATCACCGCGTCGACGAGCTCCAGCCAATCGGAGCGGATGCCGGCGGTGACGTAGGGGAGCAACAGCTTGTGGGAGGCGGCCCGGTCGGTGAGGTGGGCCTGGAGCGAGCGGGCACCGGTCGTCGGGGTCATGCTTCGAGGAGCTCCTGGATCTGCTGGACGTCCTTGTCGCCCCGCCCCGACAGGTTGACCAGGATGTTCTGGCCGGTGAGCGAGCCGGCCTGCTGCTCCACCCAGGCGATGGCGTGGGCCGACTCGAGGGCCGGGATGATCCCTTCGTTCCTGCTGAGGAGCTGGAAGGCGTCGACCACCTGCTCGTCGGTGACCGGGTGGTACTCGGCGCGGCCGATGGCCGCCAGGTGGGAGTGTTCGGGGCCGAGGCCTGGGTAGTCGAGCCCGGCCGAGATCGACTCGGCTTCGAGGATCTGGCCCACCTCGTCCTGCATGAAGAAGGCCCGCATCCCGTGGACGATGGCCGGCACACCCCGGCCGGCCGCCGCCCCGCCGGCCGGCTCGGCACCGATGAGCCGCACCCCGGGGTCGTCGGCGAAGCCAGCGAAGAGCCCGGCGGCGTTGGAGCCGCCACCGACGCAGGCCACGGCCACGTCCGGGGGGCCACCGATCAGCTCAGCCATCTGGGCTCGGGCCTCGATGCCGATGACCTCATGGAAGGTGCGGACCATCCACGGGTACGGATGGGGCCCCATCACCGAGCCGAGGCAGTAGTGGGTGTCCCCGACCTCTGACACCCAGGCTCGCATCGCCTCGTTGACCGCGTCCTTGAGGGTTCGACTGCCCGATCGGGCGGGGATCACCTCGGCGCCGAGGAGCTGCATGCGGAACACGTTGAGGGCTTGGCGCTCCATGTCGACCTCGCCCATGTACACGGTGCAGCTCATGTCGAGCAGGGCTGCGGCGGTGGCCGTGGCCACCCCGTGCTGGCCGGCTCCGGTCTCGGCGATCAGCCTCGTCTTGCCCATCCGCTTGGCCAGGAGGGCCTGGCCGATCACGTTGTTGATCTTGTGGCTTCCCGTGTGGTTCAGATCCTCCCGCTTCAGGAAGAGACGGAGACCGAGCCGGGCCCCGAGGTTGGCGCACTCGGTGATGGGGGAGGGACGCCCGGCGTAGGAGCGGAGCAACTCCGACAGCTCGGCCCGGAACGAGGGATCGGCCCAGGCGTCGAGGAATGCCGCCTCCACCTCCTGGCATGCCCCGATGAGTGGCTCGCCGACGTAGCGCCCGCCGAACTCTCCGAAGAAGCCGAGCCGGTCGGGGGCTCCCATCGCCGTCGGCGAGGCAACGCCCGCCTCATCAACTGTCACCACGTCGGATCCCTTCGATCGGCCGGGTCGTCTCGAATGCCCGTCGTCCGGGGCTTAGTCTTCTAGAACTCTAGAACAATGGTGGTTGCGAGGGCAACCCGGTTCCTCAGGCGTGGCCTCCGAGGCCAGGCTGGGGCCCGGCGTCGGCCAGCCCGTACCGCAGCGAGAGGCGGTCGGACGTACGGTCGGCGGTGATCGTGCACCGCCCGCCGACCAGGAGCGCTTCGTCGTAGAGGAACGGTCGGCCGAGCTGATCGAGGGACGTCCGTGTCGATCGGATGGCGGCGTGGCCGGCCTCGGCCTCGAGGGCGTCGGCCTCGATCGTCGACAGGCCGACGGCGGTGATCGTCTCCCGGGCCTCGGCGACCTCCCACCCGGCCGCATCGGCGAGCAGATCGTAGAGCGAGGCGTTGCCGAGGTCGGCCAGAGACTCGACCGGGATCGCCGATCGGTCGAGGAAGCTCCGCTGGAGGCTGAG
>CBDHES010000012.1:0-9073 GCA_965262175.1 Acidimicrobiales bacterium
GGCGATGGCCATCAGCACCGCCAGCACGAGGATCACCCCGACGAAGAAGCGGCTGCCGGCCAGGAGCTGCTCGGTCTGCTCGGCGGTGGCGACCCGATCGCTGATCTGGATCACGCCGTCGAGCGATGCGACCTGGTCCCGGACCGTCTCGTGGGCCGACCGGTCGTCGAGCCCGACGGCCAGACTGCTGGGTTCGGGACCGCCGAGGGCCCGCCACGCGTCGGTCGACAGGTAGCTGGAGCCGGAGAACGGCTCGCTGATGACGGCGGCCACCGTCACCGGGCCCGTCGTCCCGTCGAGACCCCGCACCTCGACCTGGTCGCCGACGTCGGCGGCCAACGAGTCGGCGGCGGCGCTCGACAACACGATGCCCGCCGCTCCCAGACCACCGACCTCGCTGAAGTCGTGGAGCTCGGTGCCCGGGGCGTAGATCTGGAGCAACTCGGTCTCGACCGGCTGATCGCCCGACGCCGACGCCGTCCCCAGCGCCACCAGCGACGCCGGGACCTCCAGGTGGGGCTCGACCACCGAGACGCCGTCGAGGGCGGCCACCGTGGCGAGGGCCTCGTCGTCGGCCGGGCCGTCGAGGGTCACGACCAGGCCTCGCTGATCGACCTCGGTGAACTGGGTGGTGAAGATGTCGGTGATCGTGTCGTTGAGCACGAGGGCGGTCATCGTCAGGAGGAGGGCCAGGACCACCCCGAGCGCCGTCGTCACCGACCGCCCGGGGGTGCGGACGAGGTTGCGGACCGCCAGGCGGAGCCAGCTGGGCGCGCCGGCCGGCAGGATCCGATCGAGGATCGTGCGGCGGCCGGGAACCGCCCCGCCTCCGGGTCGCATCGCTTCGGCGGGGGCGATGGCCGTCGCCTGCCGGCTGGCCAGCCATCCCGAGCCGCCACCGACGAGCACGGCGAAGCCGAGGGCGGCGGCCCAGGTCCACGGGTGGAGTTGGCGAGAGGCGAACGGCACCCCGAGGAACGAGGTGTAGGCCGCGGTGGCGGCCCAGCTCCCGGCGACCCCGACCGGGATGGCCGGGATCGCGCCCAGGAGGGCGACCACCACCCCGTAGAAGCTGTAGTGCCGGCGGACGGTCCCATCGCCGTAGCCGTTGGCCCGGAGCATGGCGATCTCCGAGCGCTGCTGGGCGACCAGGCGACTGAGGAGCACCGACGTGGCCAGACCGGCAGCCCCGAGGAACAGGATGGGGAACATGATCGACAGCTGGGCGAACCCCTCGACATCGGCCTCGAGGTTCTGGGCCGAGGGATGGGTCGCTCGGGTCACGATCTCGCCGGCACCAGCGGCGAGGGCGAGGGCTTCGACCTCGGCCACCAGCGCCGGTGCGTTGTCGGCCACGGCCACGACGAGCTGCGTCGTGTCGGGCGACCAGGTGCTGGCCAGCGACTCGGGAGCGAAGACCACGGCGAACTCGTCCGGATCGACGATCACCTCCTGCTGGCTCGGGGCGACCCACAGCCACTCGGGGGACACGGCGACCCCGACGATGGGAACCGGTCCGAAGCCGGCGACGTCGATCGTGTCGCCGACGCCGAGGTCGAAGTTGTCGGCGGCGTGCTGTTCGAGCACGACGCCTCCGCCGTCGGCCGGGACGCCGGTTCCGGCCGAGACCACCAGCTCGTTGAGTCTCGTATCGGGCCCCGACCCGACGACCCGGGTCCGGATCGGACGGTCGGTGAAGGTGACCCCGAGGTCGGCCACGGTCCGCCGCTCCACCCGCTCCACCCCGGGGAGGCGCTCCAGCTCAGCGGCCAGGCCCTGGTCGCCGCCGGTGACCCAGACGTCGGCGAAGGCGGTCCGCTCGTAGGTGACGTCATAGGAGTCGCCGAGGTTGGCCGCCATGCCGGCCGAGAGGACGAAGACCGCCAGCCCGACGAAGACGGTGATGGCCACCGCCGCCACCTGGGCCCGCCGTCGGCGGAGGTCCCGGCGGAGCTTGCGGCCCAACAGCGCCCGGGCGGTCATCGGGCCACCGCCAGCTCGGCCGAGTCGGACTCGATCCGGCCGTCGACCATGCGGATCACCCGGTCGGCCCGCTCGGCGACGGTCTCGTCGTGGGTGACGACGATGATCGTCCGGCCGTGGTCGCGGTTGAGGGCGTCGAGCAGGTCGAGGACCTGGAGCCCGGACGCCTGGTCGAGGGCGCCGGTCGGCTCGTCGCACAGCAGGACCGGGGTGTCCTTGGCCAGGGCCCGGGCCACGGCAACCCGTTGCTGCTGGCCGCCGGAGAGCTCGGACGGGAACCGGTCGAGCTGCTCGGCCAACCCGACGGCCCGAAGGGCCTCGGTGGCCCGATCCCGGCCACCGCCGGTCAGCTCGGCGATGAGCTGCACGTTCTCCACCGCGGTGAGGGTCGGGACGAGGTTGTAGAGCTGGAAGATGAAGGCAACGTGGTTGCGGCGGAACTCGGTGAGCCGTTTGGCGTCGAGGCCGGCGATGGCGATGCCGTCGACCTCGACCGTGCCGTCGGTGAGGGAGTCGATGCCGCCGATGACGTTGAGCAGGGTGGTCTTCCCCGACCCCGAGGGGCCGAGGAGCACGACGAACTGCCCGGCTTCGATGTCGAGGTCGATGCCGTCGAGGGCGTGGACGGTGGTGGGCCCCTCGCCGTAGGTTCGGCGGGCGCCGCGGAGTGAGACGATCACGGTGCAGCTCCTTCGATCGGGCCCGTCGGGCCCGGTTGGTCGGGTTGGTCGGGTTGGTCGGCGTCGTCGGTTGGGTTGGCGTCACTCGCCGGCCCGGCGTCGTAGCGCATCAACCCCTCCGTGAGCAGGTCGAGGTTGGCGTCGACGATCCTGGTCAGGCCGGCGGGGCTGTAGGGGTCGGTGCCGAGGGCCCGAGCCACGTGGGGCCGGACGAGGAGCAGCCCCAAATCGACGATCAACAGCAGGATGGCGGCCGCCCGGGTGTCGGGGACCTGGCGGGTCAGGCCGATCGCCGTGGTGTGCTGGAGGAACTCCTCGGAGATGTCCAACAGGCGATCGAACAGCCGGGCGCCGGCCTCGCCGCCGGATCCGACCGCCCGAGCGAGGTAGGCCAAGATCTCGGGCTCGCGGGCGATGGCCGCCATCGCCGAGCTGGCCTCGCCGGCCGAGGCGGTCGCGGCGAACTCGGCCAGGATGTGCTCGACCCGGTCGATCAGCAGCTGGTCGACCGCATCGATCAGGCCCGCCTTGGAGCCGTAGTGGTGGATCACCAGGGCTGGCGAGACATCGGCCCGCTCGGCGACCGAGCGGATCGACGTGGCATCGGTGCCCTGCTCGGCAAACAGCTCGAGGGCGGCGGCACGGATCCGAGCTTCGGCGGTGAGATCGACTGAACGCACGTTCAGAATCCTAAACGTGCGTTCAGTGTCTTGGCAACGGATTTCTCGCCGGGCCCGGCGCCGCTCGACCGGTCGAGCCCGGCCGAGGTCCGATCTTGCGGGTGGTCACGGTCCTGGCTCGACCGGTGGTTCAGCGGATCGTCAGCTCGGATGCACCGCTGGTCGTCACCGCCAGGTTGGTTCGATCGGACGCCACCAGCTCGGAGGCGCCGCTCAGGGATCCCTCGATCCGATCGATCGGGCCCAGCTCGGCTTCGGAGGCGCCGGAGAGGTCGACGGTCCCGTCCTGGGCGTCCAGCGTCGTGAGGTCGACCGCCGACGCGCCGTGGGCGTCCAGGTCGACGAGGTCGGCCTCGCCGCCGATGGTGATCTCCGAGGCGCCGGACGCGTCGACGACGAGCTCGCCGACCGTCGTGTCCGCCGCCGACACCGATGAGGCGCCGCTGGCGTCGACGGTCAGGCCGTCGGCCTCGATGGCGGCCATGGTGACCTCGGAGGCGCCGCTGGCGTGGATGGCGAGGCGATCGGCGTCGATCGGCGACGCAACGCTGACCTCGGAGGCGCCGCTTCCGTCGAGGTAGGTGAGGTCGGGCACGGTGATGATCGCCGTCGGCGTGACGTCGGGGTCGTAGTTACCGTGCTCGAAGCCGACCTCCAGCCGGTCGCCGTCGAGCTCGACCTCGAGGTGCTCGGTGAAGTTGTCGTCGACCGTGATCTCGACGGTCGGCGCACCGGGCGCCAGGGTGATCTCGGCCCGGAAGGCGCTCCGGATGGCGATCTCGTCGAAGTCGTCGAAGGCGTAGGCCGTCGTCTCGGGGGTGCCGGAGCCCTCGAGGCCGCCGAAGCGCGGCGTGCAGGCGGTCGCCGCGACGAGGGTTGCGGCGGCCAGGGTGGTCACGCCGAGGAGCCGGTGGGGGAGGGGACGGGTGGAACGGATCATGGGATCATCGTGAGCCGGACGGTCGACCAGGCCCATGAGGGCTGTCCCTGACCCTTCCCCGAGGCCTCTCGGGGGCGCTCCGGGGCCTCCCCGGGAAGTTTTTCGAGGTTTTTGTGTCCCAGCGGGAACTTTTGCCCCGCCCGCCGCGACCTATTACACGTCTTCACGGAAACGACATCGTCGAAACCGAAACCACATCGAATCGACATGGCGAATCCGGGAGCAGCAAACGACCGGGGCGAAGGTCCGGGTCGGGCTGCACCAACCGAAAATCGAACGAGGAGCCCCGATTGCTCGAAGCTCCTCAAGATCTAGCAACCCTGCTAGAAGGTCCGGCGGGTCGTCTCTCGTCTAACTGCCCCAATCTGGGACGACCCGTCGGACCCAAATACTAGCCGCCGCTTCTTCAGCTGGGAATGGCCTGGGTGTGGGAAACCTCGCCCAGGCTTTGTCGCGTTCCGGCTCCGGCTCCCGACCGGGGGCGTCAGGGTCTGGACGTCGTCGATTCGGAGAGCTGAGGGACGCCGGGGCCGGTCGGCGGAGGCCGGGGGCCCTCCGGGGTGATCGGCGCCCCGCTCTCGGCATCGGTCGGGGAGGGGAGTGTCAGCGGGCTCGACGTCGAGACCGGCGACTCGGTCACGGCCGGCGGAACCGTCGTCGGCTCGGGTTCCCCCGACCCGCGCCAGTCGAACCAGAACAGTGCCGAGATCACGAAGGCCAGGCTCATCGCCGCGACGACGACCACCGCGGTCCGGGTCCAGGGGGGACCGCCGTCCTCGATCATCCCGCTGGAGATGGCGGCCGGAGAGGATGGACCGGTCAGGGCATGCTGCACGTCGGCCCGCCAGGCCGACATGTCCTGGTAGCGATCGGCCGGATCGTCGGCCATCCCGGTGCCGATGACATCGCTCAGGGCGTGCTCGTACTTGCTGCCGGTGGCCGCCCACTTGAGGACCGCCGTGGCGCCGAAGACGTCGGCCCGGGCGTCGACCTGAGTCACCTCGCCGTGCTGCTCCGGTGCGGCGAACCCGGCGGTGCCACCGCCCGAGGTGATTCCGGACGCGGCCCGGAGGTCCTTGGCGTAGCCGAGGTCGCTGAGCAGGAGCCGTTCCCCCCGGTCGAGCAGCTTCCGGCCCGACCAGGGCTCTGGTTTCAGGCCGTTGTGGCGGACGAGGATGTTGCCCGGGGTGACGTCACGGTGGATCAGGTCGGCGGCATGGATCGCGGCCAGGGAGTGGGCCAGCGTGTCGGCCAGGACGAGGAGATCGTCCTCTTTCACCGCCAGGCGGTGATCCCACAGGTCGTTGACCCGGGTCTCGAGGTCGCCCCGATCGGCCAGTTCGAGGACCATGTAGGGCTGGCCGCTGTCGGTCTCGCCGAGGTCGAAGATCGACGCGACCCAGTAGGAGTCGACCCGGCGAAGGTGCTGGGCTTCGGAGATGAACCGCTCCCGGTAGTCGGGGACGAGGCTGTGGTTCTCGGCCAGGACCTTGAGGGCCACCTCGCTGCCCAACCGCTCGTCGATGGCTCGGTACACCGTGGCGAACCCGCCGGACCCGATGGGGGCGATGAGCTGGTACCGGCCGATCTTCCCCCCGTGCTTGTCGCTCACCCCGTACCCTCGTCGGCCATCGCCGCCGCCAACATCGCCCGGCCCCGCGCCAGACGGGATCGGACGGTGTTGATCTCGATGTCGAGCTCGGTGGCGATCTCCTCATAGGACCGGTGCTCGACGTCTCGCAGCATGACGGGCTGGCGGTAGTGCTCGGGGAGCTTGGCGATGGCGTTTCGGATGGCGGCTCGCTGGGCGACCACCGAGCTGAGGTTGCGGTAGTCGGCGGCCGAGTCGTCGGCGCTCTCGAGCGACATGTCCGAGTTCGCCCGGCGGAGGTGGCCGATCGCCACGTTCCGGGCGATGGCGTAGAGCCAGGTGGTGAACTTCGACTCGCTGCGGAACTTCGAGATCGAGTTGGCGACGGCGATCAGCGTGTCCTGGGTGGCTTCGTCGACCAGTTCGTCGTTGATGAGGAACTTGCGCACGATGGAGCTCGCCAGACGCTGCTCGTCGACCTGCTGGAGCAGCTCATCGAGGGCGCGGGTCGAGCCTTGGGAGGCTCGGACCGCCAGCTCGTTCAGGGTGTCGCCCGCTTCCCGTCGTTCTCGGTCAGATTCCACAATGTGTCCGTCGTGTTTCGTTGCACCACCCCGTCGGTAATCTAACCGTCATCGGACCGCAGGGGTGGTGGGCGTTCGGTGCGAAGCTTAGATGGTCCGGGTCGACCACGCCGACCACGGTGGCACCACCTGCCTGGCTTTCACCGCTCGGCCGCAGGCCGGTAGGTTCTGGCCGTGACCAGCACCGCTCCGACCGGGCCGGGCGACGACGTCGCCGATCAGATCGTGGACACCGTGGCCCGTTGGGTCGACGCCGAGGTCCGCCCCAACGCCTCGGCGTTCGAGCTGGAGGACCGCTACCCCGATCCGATGGTCGATCAGATGATCGAGTTCGGGTTGTTCGGGGCGACGATCCCCACCGCGTACGGCGGCCTCGGGCTCGACGTGTCGACCTACGCCCGGGTCATCGAGGAGTTGTCCCGCGGGTGGATGTCGCTGGCCGGGGTGGTCAACAGCCACCTGATCGCCGCCCAGCTGATCGCCCGGTACGGCACCGAGGAGCAGCGGGCGCAGTGGCTGCCCGAGATGGCTACCGCCCAGCGACGGGGCTGCTTCTCGCTCTCGGAACACGACTCGGGCAGCGACGCCGCCGCCCTCCGTTGCGCCGCCGTCCGCGACGGCGACGAGTGGGTGATCAACGGCACCAAGATGTGGGTCACCAACGGCGAGCGGGCCGGCATCGTCGCCCTGCTGGCCCGGGTCGGCGACGAGGGGATCACCTGTTTCCTGGTCGACAAGGAACCGGGGCCTCGGTCCGGGGGCATCACGATCAGCCGCAACATCTCCAAGCTCGGCTACCGGGGTCTGGAGACGGTCGAGATGACCTACACCGATCACCGGCTCCCGGCCGACCGGGTGCTGGGAGGCCCCGACGGGATCGGCCAGGGCTTCCACTGGTGCCTGGCCGCGCTCGAGCTGGGGCGGGTGAACGTGGCGGCCCGAGGGGTCGGCGTCGCCCGGGCGGCGCTCGACGCCGCCCTCGACTACGCGGCCTCCCGGGAGACGTTCGGGAAACCGATCGGCCAGCACCAGGGGATCCAGTTCAAGCTGGCCGAGATGGCGACCAAGGTCGAAGCGGCCCGGCTCCTGACGCGGGAGGCGGCCCACAAGGTCGATACCGGGGAGCGGGCCGATCTGGCGGCCGGGATGGCCAAGCTGTTCGCCTCCGAGACGGCGGCCGAGGTGTCGCTCGACGCCATGCGGATCCACGGCGGGAACGGCTTCACCACCGAGTACCCGGTCGAGCGCTACTACCGCGACGCGCCGCTGATGATCATCGGGGAGGGCACGAGCGAGATCCAGAAGATGGTGATCGGTCGAGCCCTCATGCGGGGCCAGCGCCCCTAGCCAGGGTCAGCGGGAGCCGACGACGGCGGACGGCGGGATGTCGAACAGCATCCGGGCGTTGTCACCGACGAAGGCCCGGCGGGAGTTCGGTGGGAAGGCGTCGATCAACTCCTGGAGGTCGTTGACGTAGTCGACGGTGTGATCCGGGTGGGGGAAGTCCGATGCCCACAGGAACCGGTCGGCCCCGTACCGCTCGGCCAGCGCGGGGATCGTCCGCTCGTCGGGGTCGCAGCTGATCCAGACCCGCTCCCGGAAGTAGTCGCTCGGCTTGTCGGCGAGGGGGACCCTCGTCCCGACGAAGGTGTGGCTGTACACGGCGTCGATCCGGTCGAGCCAGTAGCCGATCCAGCCCCCGCCGGATTCCAGCACCAGCACCTTGAGGCCCGGGAACCGGTCGAAGGTGCCGTGATCGAACAGCGTGGTGAACTGGTGGCGGACCCCGTCGGATGCCTGGACCGAGGCCAGCAGCCGGAGCTGCTTCACGTTCTCCCACGGGCCCATGCGAGTTCCCTTCGTCCACTGGGGCTCGAACGTGGGGTGGATGGCGAAGGGCACGTCGAGATCCTGAGCGGCGGCGAACACCGGATCGTTGTCGGGGTGGCCGAGCGGGGTGCCGGCATGGGTGAACGGGGCGACGAACGCTCCCTTGGCCCCCTCGGCCACCGCCCGCTCCAGTTCCCGGGCCGCAGCGACCGGGTCGGACAGCGAGAGGTGGGCGGTCGGCACCAGCCGTGGGCTGTCGGCGCAGAACTCGCAGATCCACCGGTTGTAGGCCCGGGTGTAGGCCTGGGCCAGCTCCGGGTCGGTCACCTCGGCCTCCCAGAGGAGCCCGATCGTGGTGTAGAGGACGGCGGCGTCGATGTTCTCGGCGTCGAGGATCTCCAGGCGCTCACCGGGGTGCATCGTCCCGTAGGGGGCCTGGGCGAGGTAGGTCCGCTCGGGGTCGAACTGGATCGCCGCCAGGTCGGGGTCGCCCATCGCCCCCAGCACAGAGACCGATCCCTTGCGGCTCAACGTCGACCGCTGTCCGTCGATCTCCAACTCCTCCAGGCCGTTCTCGTCGACCACGATGCGCAGGGCCCGGTCGCGGTACTGCGGGTCGATGTAGTCGACCCACAGGTCGGGAGGCTCGAGGATGTGCCCGTCGGCGTCGACCGCTCCGTCGGTGGCCAGCCGATGGGTCTCGTGGCGGTGGCGGGAAGCGGGGATCATCGCGGTCATGCCCCATCTTGTTCGCCGCCGATCCGCCGAAGCGAGCTGGCATCCGA
>CBDHES010000013.1:0-24130 GCA_965262175.1 Acidimicrobiales bacterium
CACCGATTCGCCGCAGCACCCGGCCGGTCAGGGGTGGCTGATCGCCATCACCCGGTCGGCGAATCGCTGCAGAGCGGCCTCGATGATCTTGTCCTCGGCCCGTCGCTGCACGTAGCCCGGGAGGGGCACCGTCAGGTCGACGATCAGCTCATAGGTGACGTCGGTCGCCTCCCGCCCGGCGACCACCGGTGACGGCTCGAAGAGGTACGACCCCTCGAGCCGCGAGGTCAGGTCGCCCTCGACCATGGTCCACGCCAGCCGATGGGGAGCGTCGCTCAGGTCATAGGCGAGCTCGTAGCTGACGGCCCGACCGATCGCCGAGGCTTCGAACCGGGCCCGGACCGGGTGGCCGTCCGAGTTCCGTTCGAGGATCGTGACCGACGACAGTCCTTCGGCCCATTCGGGGTAGGCCTCCAGGTCGATGCCGACCTCGAAGCACGCATGGATCGACGCATCCACCGTGATGAGCGCCACGGCATGCTGGTTCGCCGGTAGATGATGCACCGACGGAGGACTCTAGCGGGCCGTGTGGGGCGCGACGTGACGCTCAGGAGAACGAGCGCTCGGCCGCCGCGGTGAGGGCGGCGTGGAGCCGGGAGGCCAGCCGGTCGTAGTCGAGCTCGGCGATGGCCCGAGCCCGGGCGGCCCGGCCCATGTCCCGGCGCCGGACCGGGTCGCGGGCCAGGTCCTCCAGGGTCGTCGCCACCGTGGCGGCGTCGCTCGGGTCGTCGAGCACCATCCCGGTGACGCCATCGACGACCGCCTCGTGGGCTCCGCCCGACCGCCCCGCCACCTGGGGCAGGCCCGCCGCCGCAGCTTCGACGAACGAGATCCCGTACCCCTCCTGCTCCAGGCCCCACCACCGCTCATGGCACAGCATGGCCATCGCATCGGCCGCCCCGTAGAGCCGGCCGACGTCGGCGTCGGACAGCCGGCCGAGCAGTCGGATCGGCGCCCCCTCTCGGTCGGCGAGCCGCTCGAGGGTCGACCGGTGGCGTCCGGTGCCGCCGATGAGGGCGGTCGCCCCGGCGAACCCGTCGGCGGGGCGACGCTTCAACCGGCGGTCGAGCTCGGCGACGGCGGGGATGACGAAGTGCAAGCCCTTCCGGGGGACCAGCCGGTTGACGGTGGCGACACAGAACTGGTCGTCGTCGACCCCGAAGGCTCGACGGGCTGCGACTCGATCCGGTCCGTCGAGGGGTGCGAACCGGTCATGATCCACCCCGGGAGGCACGACCACCGACGGGAGGGCTCGCCCGGCGCATCGCTCGGCCTCGCCCAGCGCGTAGGCGCCGGCCGAGATGACCAATCGAGCCGACCGGAGCACCCGGCGGAGCACCGACCGGGCGACGGGCAACCGGGCCGGTACCGTCACCTCCGCCCCGTGGAGGACGACGGCGTAGGGGGTGGCCAGGGCAGGGCCGATCGCCCCGAGCGGCACGGCAGGGTCGAGGACCACCAGGTCGGCCCCGACCTCGGCGGCGAGCCGGTCGATCCGGTCGACGAGCCAGGGGTAGGGCCCGATCACCGGCTCGGGGCTCCGCTCGATGGCGAAGGCCTGCTCGGCGTCGAACACGGCTGCGCCCCGGTAGGGCGTGGTGTAGACCTCGAAACTGTCGGCCGGCAGCCGACGCCACAGCTCCCACAGGTAGTTCTGGATGCCGCCGATCTTGGGCGGGAAGTCGTTGGTGACCAGGAGGTGCCGGGTCATCGGCCAGCACCGTGTCGCACGTCGACGGGACGATCCCACTCGGCCCGTACGGTCGCATCGTCATCGCTCCGGCTGGCCTCGGCCAGACCATCGAGGCCGAGCCGGCGGGCGGCCCACACAGCGTGGCTCCGGAGCAGCGGCCGGGGGTGACGGAGGTAGCGGTTGACCAGCGTCTGGACGGCAGGGTCGTCGGGCTCGCCGACGTTGCCCAACACCACCAGGGCGGTCCGCCTGATCACATCGGGATCCCGATCGGCGATGTACCACCGGCCGCACTCGGCCAACAGGTCGTCATCGGTCGCCGACAGAACCCAGACCAGGTCCAGCTCCGCCCGAGCCGACGGGTCGATCGATGGCGACCTCCGGCGGGCCGCCACCCGATTGGGCGGGCACACCTCCTGGCAGATGTCGCAGCCGTAGAGCCAGTCCCCCACCGCCGCCCGATACTGGGGAGGGATCGGCTCGGCCGCCTGGACGAACCAGGCCAGGCAGCGCCGGGCGTCGAGCACCCCCGGAGCGACGAGGGCACCGGTCGGGCAATCGTCGATGCACGCGGTGCACGGGCCACAGCCGTCCGCCACCGGCACGTCGTCGGCCTCGACGACGGCGTCGGTCACGACCGAGCCGATCACCAGCCAGCTACCGGTCCCCCCGATGAGGAGGTTGGTGTTCTTGCCATACCAACCCAAGCCGGCCCGCCAGGCGGCGTTCCGATCGACCAGGGCGTTGCTGTCGGCCACGATCCGGGTTTGGAAGCCGTCGGCGCCCAACGCCTCGGCGATCGCCGCGAGGCCCCGTTCCAACACCCGGTAGTGGTCCTTCCAGGCGTAGCGGGCGACCCTGCCCGATGGGCTGGGCCCCGCCCCCGGTTCGGGCGCGGTCGGGCCGTAGTCGAGCACCCCGACGACCAGCGACCGGGCACCGTCGAGGATCCGGGCCGGATCACTCGATCGCTCGGGGTTGCGGTAGGTGAACTGCATGGTGCCCGCCAGGCCCCGGTCCCGCCGGGCGACGAGGACCGAGCGAGCCGGCTCCAACACGTCGACCGTGGTCGCTCCGACCGCCGCCAGCCCGGCATTCAACCCGACCTGACGGAGAAGCGGCAGCGCCATCGATCGGCCCGCCGTCGTCGGAGAGGGTCCGGCCACCGATCCAGCATGGGCGCCGGTCACCGCCTCGCCAACCCCCGCTTGCCGGGAAGCTCCAGACACCGACCCGTCAGCCGGCCTGCTGACCCGCATCGGGCAGCTGGACAGGCCGATCCCGCCCGAGGGGGCGGATCTCGACCGGGGTCGATCTCGACGCGGCTCCGGCCGGGGGCGGGCTGGGGGTCGTGTGGCGGAGCGAGGGCACGAGACCGGCCCGTGCCAAGCGCCGGAGCGCGGCGAACTCGGCGGCGTCGACGACGACCGCGTCGTCGGCGTCGCGGCCGATGAGGAAGGTGACCAGGCAATCGTCACACCGATCGGTGTGACGACCGCGACAGTCGCGACAGTCGATGGTGAAGCTCATGGACCGACCGTAACGATGCCCTGTGACGCCGAGCCCGGCCGATCTAACCCGGCGGTAACGTGGCGGTCGTGAGAGCGCTCGAGTTCACCCGATCGGAAGGACGGTACGCTGCGGCCGCCGTGTCGTCCCGCCTCCGCCCCGGCAGCGGAGCGGTCACCGGCCCGTTGCGCCTGGTGGAGAGCGACCCACCCGACCTCCCGGGGCCGGGGTGGCACCGGGTGGCCACGATCCTGGCCGGGATCTGCGGCTCCGACCTGGCCACCGTCGACGGCCGCTCGGCTCGCTACTTCGAACCGTGGGTGTCCTTCCCCTTCATCCCCGGCCACGAGGTCGTCGGCCGGCTTGAGGATGGATCCCGGGTCGTGCTCGAACCGGTCCTCGGCCACGAGGCACGGGGCTTCGAGCCCCCGTTCGCCGACGCTGCCCCCGGCGACGGCGACGACTACCGCCACCTGGTTTCGGGGCACCTGGAACCAGGCATCCAGACCGGCTACTGCTCCTCGACCGGCGGCGGCTGGTCGACCGAGTTCGTGGCCCACGACTCCCAGCTCCGCCCGGTCCCCGAGCACCTGAGCGATGAGGCGGCGGTGATGATCGAGCCGACCGCGGTCGGCGTCCACGCCGCCCTCAAGGCCGAGGTCCCCCCCGGGGCGACCGTGGCCGTCCTCGGCAGCGGGACGATGGGGCTCGTCACGATCGCCGCCCTTCGCCATCAGACGCCGGCGGCCACCATCATCGCCAGCGCCAAGTACCCCGAGCAGAAGGCGCTCGCCGCCAGCGTCGGAGCCGACCTCGTGGTCGCGCCGAGTGAGCTGTCCCGGGCCGTTCGGCGGGCCACGGGCAGTTTCCTGATCGGTGGCAACCTCTCGAGCGGGGCCGACGTGGTGATCGATGCCGTCGGCTCGGCGGCCTCGATCGACGCGGCGATCGGCATCGCCAGGCCCCGGGGCCGGGTGGTCCTGGTCGGGATGCCGGGCCGGGTCTCGGTCGACCTCACGGCGCTGTGGCAC
Organism: Acidimicrobiales bacterium; assembly: GCA_965262175.1. GTDB lineage: Bacteria > Actinomycetota > Acidimicrobiia > Acidimicrobiales > SZUA-35 > CADEDH01. The sequence continues at coordinate 4,234 of CBDHES010000013.1, forward strand.
CGGGAGACCCAGCTCGTCGGTGCCTACACCTACTGCACCGAGACCCTGCCCGACGGCTCCCGCCGGCGGACCTTCGATCTCGCCACGGAGCTGGTGAGCGACGCAGGCCTCGATCGCCTCGTCTCGGCGACCTATCCCCTCGACCGATACGAGAATGCCATCGCCCACGCCGCCAACGGCGGCAGCCGGGGGGCGATCAAGGTCTGTTTCGACCTCCGCTGAACGGGCCGGCTACCATCGAAGGCCAACGCCGCTCGACGACGGAGGCTGCAATGGACACCGAGACGACGGAACCGACCATCGAGAGCACCGAGACTACCTCGGTCGAGGTGACCGATGAGCTGGTGACCGATGAGCTGTTGGTCGAGGAGATCTCGATCGACGGCATGTGCGGTGTCTACTAGGCCCGACGAGGCCCCTACCCCGAGCCCCGATCCGCTCACCGTCGGGCGGTGGCGACTCCATCCTCGGGTCGCGCTGCGGCCCGAGCCGTTCGGTGCGCTGGCGTACCACTACGGCAACCGACGGTTGAACTTCCTCCGCTCCCCCGATCTGGTCGATCTGGTGAAGACGCTCGGCGACCACCCCACGGTGACCGATGCCCTCTCGGCGTCGCCGATCGATCCCCAGCGGTGGCCGAGTTTCCGCCGGGCGCTGGCGGCGCTGGCACGTTCCGATTTCCTGACGCCCGACACGCCGAGCGATGTCGTGTCGGCTGATTCGACCCCCGAGGTGACTCGATGACCGCCCTGACCGACGAGCTGAAGCGGGGCCTCGACGCCCCGATCTGTCTCACCTGGGAGCTGACCTACGCCTGCAACCTGGCATGTGTCCACTGCCTCAGCTCGTCCGGTCGTCGAGACCCGGCCGAGCTGTCGACCGAGCAGGTTCTGGCGCTCATCGATGAGATGGCGGCTCTGCAGGTGTTCTACGTCAACATCGGTGGCGGCGAGCCGATGATCCGCCCCGACTTCTATGACCTCGTCGACTACGCCACCACCAACGGCGTCGGCGTGAAGTTCTCCACCAACGGCTCTCGGATCGACCGGGCCGGGGCGACCCGATTGGCCGCCATGGACTACACCGACATCCAGATCTCGATCGACGGCGCCGACGAGGCCACCAATGACGCCGTCCGGGGTGCCGGCTCGTTCGCCACCGCCCGATCGGCGATGGACAACCTGGCCGAAGCAGGGTTCGGTCCGTTCAAGATCAGCGTGGTCATGACCCGCCACAACATCGGTCAGCTGTCCCAGCTGGAAGCGCTGGCCGACCGTTACGGCGCTGAGCTCCGTCTGACCAGGCTGCGGCCGGCAGGCCGAGGCGCCGACACCTGGGATGAGCTCCACCCGACGGCAGACCAGCAGGTCGAGCTGTACCACTGGCTGCTCGACCGCCCTCACGTGCTCACCGGCGACTCGTTCTTCCATCTCAACGCCCTCGGCGAGGAGAACCTGCCCGGCCTCAACCTGTGTGGCGCCGGCCGGGTCGTGTGCCTCATCGATCCGGTGGGCGATGTCTACGCCTGCCCGTTCGTTCTCCACGATGAGTTCAAGGCGGGCAACGTCACCGACCCCGGCGGGTTCGCCGCCGTGTGGCGGTCGTCCCCGCTGTTCACCGAGCTCCGGGAACCTCAGTCGGCCGGTGCGTGCGCCAGCTGTGGCCAGTTCGACGCCTGTCAGGGCGGATGTATGGCCGCCAAGTTCTTCACCGGGCTCCCCCTCGATGGGCCCGACCCGGAGTGCGTGAGCGGACACGGCGAGCTGGCGCTGGCCGGCGTGGCGGCCGGCGACCGCCCCGACCCGACGTCCAATCACTCCAAGGGTGCCGACCGGAACCGGTCGGCGACCGGACCGACCCCGGTGATGTTGACGGCCAAGCCCTCCTGACCGCGGTCCGGGGTATCCCCCGGACCGCCGGCGATCACGATCGGCGGGCCAACACCAAGCCGAAGTCCCCGACCGGATCGCTCCACAACCGCTGGAGTTCGAGGCCGACGTCGGCCAACTCCGCCTCGAGCCGATCGGGACGGAACTTGGTGGAGATCTCCACCCGTAGCTCCTCGCCCTCGCCGAAGTCGACCGTCACGTCGAGCTCCCGGATCGAGACCCGCTGGGGCACGGTCGATCGGAGCCGCATGTCGACCCGCTCCTCCAGGCCATCCCAGGCCGGCACGTAGTCGAAGGCGTCGAGGTCGAAGTCGGCGTTCAGGCTGCGGTTCATGACGGTCAGCGAGTTGGTGATGAACTGGGCGGTCAGGCCCTCGGGGTCGTTGTAGGCGGCCAGGATTCGGTCGATCGACTTGACCAGGTCGACCCCGAGCAGGACCCACTCGCCAGTGTCGAGCTGGTCGGCCAACGCGCCGAGAAACGCGTGACGCTCCTCGACGTAGAAGTTCCCCAGCGTGCCACCGAGGAACGCCACCAGCCGCCGACCCCCGCGGGGCAGGTGGGCGAGGTGCCGGGTGAAGTCACCGACCAGCGCATGCACTTCGATCCCCGGATACCGCTCGGCCAGCATGTCGGCCGCATCGAGCAGGGTCGCCTGGCTCACGTCGAGCGGGGTGAACCGGGCCAGCTGCCCCGTGCGGTGGAAGCTGTCGAGCAGGGTTCGGGTCTTGTCGCTCGTGCCGGAGCCGAGCTCCACGATCGACGTGGCGCCCGTCAGCTCAGCGATGTCGTCGGCCCGGGCGGCGAGGATCGCTCGCTCGGCCTCGGTCGGGTAGTAGTCGTCGAGGCGGGTGATCCGATCGAACAGCTCGCTCCCGTGATCGTCGTAGAGCCACTTGGGTGGCAGCACGATCGGCCGGTTGTCGAACGCACGGCGGATGTCGTCCCGCATCTCTCCCGCCGCCCAGTCGGTGGGGAGGCGGACGTCGATGGTGACGGTCGAATCATCGTTGGTCATGGGCTATCACGTCCTCGGTCGAGGCGGTGGGCTCGGGCTGAATGTCGGATCGCCGGTGGTTCGGCGGGGGCCGCTCGGCGTCACCGGGCGGCGAGCCGGACCCCGGAGAGGTGCCAGCGGGTGTGGGGATGGAAGAAGTTCCGGTAGGTCGTCCGGACGTGGCCGGCCGGGGTGAGGGCGCAACCGCCCTTGAGCACCATCGTGTTGACCATGAACTTCCCGTTGTACTCACCGATCGCGCCGCTCGGAGCTTCGTAGCCGGGGTACGGCCGGTAGGCAGAGCCCGTCCATTCCCAACAATCACCGATGAGCTGCCGGAGCTCTCGGTCGGCGACCGGTCCGGCGGGACCGGGATGGAGGCGATCGAGCCCTTCTCCGCTCGGGTCGAGCTGACGGCCGGCCCGGTGGCCCCGGGACGCCGCGGCGTGCTCCCACTCGGCCTCGGTGGGCAGGCGGGCGCCGGCCCAGGTGGCGAAGGCGTCAGCCTCGTAGAACGAGAGGTGGCACACCGGCTCGTTCGGGTCGACCGGGCGGGTGCCGTTGAGGGTGTGGATCTGCCAGGCGCCGTCCTCGTCGGCGGTCCAGTACAGCGGGGCCGTCCACCCCTCGGCGCCCCGGCGGTGCCAACCGTCCGACAGCCAGAGCTGCGGATCCTCGTACCCCCCGTCGGCCATGAACGCCAGCCATTCGCCGCAGGTGACGAGGCGGTCGGCGAGGCGGTAGGGCTCCACCAGGACGCGATGCCGGGGGTGCTCGTTGTCGAATCGGAAGCCCTCGCTCTCGGGGTCGAGACCGATCTCGACGACCCCGCCGTCGACGTCGACCCATCGAGCGGGCCCCGGCTCGGGAGCGGGCTGGTGGGGGGCGGGCCGGTAGGCCGGGTCGACGATGTCGCCGGCCAGGACGTGCTTGATGTCCATGAGCAGGAGCTCCTGGTGCTGCTGCTCGTGGTGGATGCCGAGCTCGACGAGATCGGCCAGCTTGGTCGTGGTCGCACCGTCGGCGGCGGCCGCCAGATCGAGCAGCTTGGCCATCGCCCCGTCGACGTGACGGCGGTAAGCGCCGACCTCGGCAACACCCGGTCGCGTCACCATCCCGCGCTGTGGACGGGGGTGTCGGGCCCCCACCGCTTCGTAGTAGCTGTTGAAGAGGTAGCCGAACCGATCGTCGAACACCTCGTACCCCTCGAGGTGGGGGCGAAGGACGAACGTCTCGAAGAACCACGTGGTGTGTGCCCGGTGCCACTTCGTGGGACTGGTGTCGGGCATCGACTGGACCGTCTGGTCCTCGGCCGAGAGCGGTGCGGCGAGAACCTCGGTCAAGGCGCGGCAGTCGCTGAGGGTCTCGGCGAGCGCGGAGAGCTGAGATGAGGGCGGGATCACACCTCCAGTCAACACGATCCCGCTCCACTTTGTTCCACTTTGTCCGATCGACCGGTTCCGACAACCGACGACTCAGGACGGCGTGACCAGGAGAAACCCGAGAGGCGGGAGGTCGAGCACGATCGATCGGTCGAACCCGTGCGCAGGTACCGGATCGGCCTCGACCTTCTCCGAGCCTGGCTCACCGTCCGGCGACCATGCCGAGCCACCCCAACACCCGTCGTCGCTGTTGACCACGATCCGCCACGGACCGCCGCGGTCGACGCCGATTCGGTAGCTCGCTCGGGGCACCGGGGTCGCGTTGACCACCGCCACCACAACGGCGCCGTCGCCGTCCCAACGCGCGAAGGAGAACACGCTCTGGTCCCGATCGTCGCCGACGATCCACCGAAAGGCGTCGGCATCCCGATCCCGCTGCCACAACGGCGACAGGTCCCGGTAGGCCTCGTTCAGCCGGGCGACCCACCGTTGCATCCCCCAGTGCCCCGCCTCGGCGAGCAGTCCCCAGGGCAGCTCCCCCTCGTGGCTCCACTCCCAGGGGGTGGCCAGCTCGGCCCCCATGAACAGCAGCTTCTTTCCCGGCATCGCCCACTGGTAGCCGAGCAGGAGGCGGAGGTTGGCCAGCTGCTGCCACCGGTCACCCGGCATCTGGGCCAGCAGGCTCCCCTTCCCGTGGACCACTTCATCGTGGGAGAGCGGGAGCAGGTACTGTTCCGACGCGCCGTACACCGCCCGGAAGGTCAACTCGTCGTGGTGGTGGGCCCGGTGGACCGGATCCCGCCGGAAGTAGGAGAGGGTGTCGTTCATCCACCCCATGTCCCACTTGAGATCGAACCCGAGGCCGCCATCGGGCACGGGGCTGGTCACGCCGGGCCAGGCCGTCGACTCCTCGGCGATGAGGAGGACATCGCCCACCGTGTGGGAGACCGAGCGGTTGAGCTCGGCCAACAACTCGATGGCCCCGTGGTTCTCCCGACCGCCTGCGGCGTTTGGCACCCACTCCCCATCGTTGCGGGAGTAGTCGAGGTACAGCATCGATGCCACCGCATCGACCCGGAGGCCGTCGACGTGGAACATCTCGAACCAGTAGTGGGCCGACGAGAGCAGAAAGCTCCGAACCTCGGGGCGATCGTAGTTGAACACGTACGATCGCCAGTCGGGGTGGAAGCCCTGGCGGGGGTCGGCGTGCTCGTAGAGATGCGTGCCATCGAACATGCCGAGCCCGTGATCATCGACCGGGAAGTGCGACGGCACCCAGTCGAGGATGACGCCCACCTCCGCCTGGTGGAGGCTGTCGACGAGAGCCATGAGATCGTCGGGCGGGCCGTACCGGGCGGTGGGGGCGAAGTAGCCGAGGCTCTGATAGCCCCACGAGCCGTAGAACGGGTGCTCCATGAGCGGGAGCAGCTCCACGTGGGTGAACCCGAGATCGATGCAGTACTCGGCCAACCGGGGTCCGAGCGCCCGGTAGCCACCTGGCTCGTCGCACCACGACCCGAGGTGCACCTCGTAGATCGACAGGGGCCGGTCGACCCGGTTCCGGTCGCTCCGGCCCTCCATCCACCGCCCGTCGCCCCACTCGTGAGCGGGAGCCCAGACCATCGATGCCGTCGCCGGAGGATGCTCGGTGGCGAACGCGACGGGGTCGGCCTTGGTCAGCTGGTGGCCGCCATAGCGGGCCGTGATGGCGTACTTGTAGCGGTCACCCTGGCCGTAGCCCTCGAAGGTCCCCCGCCACACACCGGACGGGTCCGCCGCCAGCCGGTCGACACCTGCCGTCCAGCCGTTCCCGTCGCCGACGACCGAGACCGCCTCCGCGTCAGGGGCCCACACCCGGAACGTCGTCTGCCCGGCGTCGCGGTGCGCGCCCAGCACCTCCCACAGGCGACGGTGGGTCCCGGCAGCCAGGAGCCACGCGTCCTGAGCATCAAAAGATCGAGGCACACCGCGAGTATAGAATCCGTTCCATGCGTGCTCCCGCCCACGGCAGACACCCAATATTGAGCATCGTTCTAGCAGGAGGTGAAGGAAAGAGACTCCTTCCCCTGACGCTAGACCGTGCGAAACCAGCGGTTCCTTTCGGTGGAAAATATCGGCTCATAGACTTTGCCATATCCAACCTCGTCAATGGTGGCTTTCGTCACATAGCCGTTTTCACCCAGTACAAGAGTCACAGCCTCGACGTCCACATCTCCCTCACCTGGCAGCTCTCCACGATCCTCGGCAACTACGTCACGACCGTGCCGGCCCAGATGCGGGAGGGCCCGCGGTGGTACACCGGCTCGGCCGACGCGCTGTTCCAGAACATGAACCTGATCGACGACGAGCGACCGGAGCACGTGATCGTCTTCGGTGCTGACCACATCTACCGGATGGACCCCCGGCAGATGCTCAACGCCCACATCGAGGCAGGAGCGGGGGTCACCGTGGCCGCCATCCGGGTCCCCCGATCCCAGAGCTTCCAGTTCGGCACGATCGAGAAGGACCCGACCTCGAGCCGAATCCTCGCCTTCCATGAGAAGGTGGCCGACGCACCGGCGGTGCCCGACGCTCCCGATCAGATCCTGGCCTCGATGGGGAACTACATCTTCGAGGTCGAGACCTTTCGAGAGATCATGGCCGCCGATGCCGAGGACGATGCCTCGAATCACGATGTCGGAGGCGACATCATCCCCAAATTGGCCGCCAAGGGGCAGGCGCACGTCTATGACTACATCGACAATGTCATCCCTGGTGAGACCGGAAGCGACAACCACTACTGGCGCGATGTGGGAACGCTGGACTCCTACTACGACGCCCACATGGATCTCGTCGCACCGCTACCAGCGTTCACGCTCTACAACGATCAATGGCCCATCTTCGCTCGAGGCCTCAACGAGCCACCGGCAAAGATCGTCGATGGGCCGGATGGCCCGAGCGAGCTGTCGAACGCCATCCTCGGCAACGGCGCGCTGATCGCCGGCGGCACGTGCCGGAACTCGGTGCTCTCACCCGACGTCCGGATCGGTAGCGGGGCATCGGTCACCGATTCGGTCCTGCTGGGCGGGGTCAAGGTCGGTAAGGGCGCTCGGGTCCACCGGGCCATCATCGACAAGAACGTGGTCGTCCCGCCCGGGTTCGAGATCGGCACCGACCTGGATGTCGACGGTGAGCGGTTCCACGTGTCGCCCCGCGGGGTGGTGACGATCCCCAAGAACCAGGTCATCGGCGGGAGCTGAGCCGAACTGACGGGCGGAGTCAGCGCCCGGCGAGCACCCGTTCGTAGGCCTGCGAGAGCTCACCGGCCGGACCCTCCCACGACCAGTCGATCGACATGCCCCGCCGCATGAGGATCCGCCGGCGGGGACCCTGGGTCCAGGCGTGGACCGCCCGATGGAGCGCGTCGACCATCCCGGCCAGGTCATTGCTCACGGCGACGAACCCGTTGCCGCCCCGGTGGCGGTCGGCGTCGACGACGGTGTCGGCGAGCCCGCCGACACCGGTGACGACCGGGATGGTCCCGTAGGCCATGGCCTGCATCTGCGACAGCCCACAGGGCTCGAATCGGGATGGCATCAGGAGAAGGTCGGAGCCGGCGAACAGCAGGTGGGACAGCTCGACGTCGTAGCCATCGGCGAACCAGACCCGGTCGGGGTGGGCGTCGGCCGCCGCCCGGGCCCGGTCGGTGAGCAGCCGATCGCCCGTGCCGAGGATCGCCAACCGGGCGCCGATGCCGGGCAGGTACCGGGCGCCATCGAGGGCCACGTCGACCCCCTTCTGCTCGACCATCCGGGTGACCATGGCGATGATCGGCTGGGGATCGTCGGGCCACCCGAGCCGTGAGAGGAGGAGCCGGCGGGCCGCCCGCTTCCCCGAGAAGTCGTCGGGACCGAACGGCTCCGGGAGGTGGAGATCGCAGGCCGGGTTCCAGGTCCCGACGTCGATCCCGTTTCGGATCCCGATCACCGCCGTCGCCCGATCGGCCAGCGGTCCGTCCAACCCCATCCCCTCGCCGGATCGGATCTCGGCGGCGTACGTCGGGCTGACGGCGACGATCAGCTCGGCCGTTCTGATCGCTCCCGCCAAGGGGTTCATCGCCTGATCGTGGACGTACTGGTGGCGCTCCCGGGGGAGCCGGTGGACCCACTCGACCGGTGCCCACCCCTGGTGGGCCAGGTTGTGGATCGTGAGCACGAGCGGCACGGGTTCGGGGAGGAACGCCGGAACCAACCCGGTGTGCCAGTCGTTGAGGTGGACGAGGTCGGGGGCCCGGTCGGCGACCAGGTTGGCCGCCGCCGCCGAGAAGGCGGCGAAGCGTCGTGTGTTGTCGGGCCACCCTTGGCCGTCGCCGTCGACGTAGGGGTTGGGGCGGGCCAGACCGGGAGCGTCGATCACGATGATCTCCCCCGCCCGCTCGTGGATCCCGTGGCGGGCCGTGGCCGGACCGGCCCAGTCGGGCACGTCGAGCGGCCACCGCCGCTCTCCCTCGAGAACCCAGCCGCCATAGTCGGGGATGACGACGTCGACGTGATGACCCCGTTTCCGCAGTCCCTCCACCAACCCGGCCGATGCTTCGCCGAGCCCTCCCACGCTGACCAGGGGTCGGAGCTCGGCGGTGACGAACAGGATGCGTCGAGCCGTCACGACGCCGGCTGGTCGGTGGCGACCGGACTCTCGAGGACGACGATCGACCACGGCCCGACGACCCACCACCGATCGCGCCCGTCACCGACGGGTCCGGCGTCGTCGCCGCCGGTCGAGAGCACCGGTGTCCACCGGCGGTCGGTGAGGGGGGCCGGGGTCCGACACCGCACGAGCCCGCCCTCACCGTTGCAGAGGAGGAGGAACGACGAGTCCCGGACCGGCTCCAACCGTGGCCCCCGGGCCGGGAGGGTCTCGCCGTTGATGAAGGCGACCAACGTCCGCCCCGAGGGCTGGTGCCAATCGTCGGCGGTCATCGGGGTCCCGTCGGGTCGGAACCACTCGAGGTCGGCCAACCCGTCCGGCCCCGCAGGGGTCCCGGTGAAGAACTGGCGGCGGCGGAACGCCGGGTGCTGCTGCCGGAAGCGGGTCAGCCACCGGGTGAGCTCCAGCAGATCGACGTCGATGGCCGCCCAGTCGTACCACGACGTGTCGTTGTCCTGGCAGTAGGCGTTGTTGTTGCCCCGCTGGGTTCGACCCAGCTCGTCCCCACCCGACAACATCGGCACGCCCTGGGACAACATCAGCGTGGCCACCATCGCTCGTTGGCGGCGACGGCGGTTATCGACGACGTCGGGGTCGCCGGTCGGTCCCTCGGCACCCCCATTCCAGGACCGGTTGTCGTCGTGGCCGTCGGCGTTGCCTTCGGCGTTGGCATGGTTGTGCTTGTGCTCGTAGGCGACGAGATCGGCCAGGGTGTAGCCGTCGTGGGCCGTCACGAAGTTGACGCTGGCCCGAGGCCGGCGCCGCTCGACGTCATAGATGTCGGAGCTGCCCGACAACCGGGAGGCGAAGCCGGGGCGTGCCCCCTCGGCACCCCGCCAGTAGTCCCGAACCTCGTCCCGGTACCGGCCGTTCCACTCCGACCACAGCGGCGGGAACTTGCCGACCTGGTAGCCCCCTGGGCCCACGTCCCATGGCTCGGCGATCAGCTTGGTGGCGCTCACCACCGGATCCTGGTGGATCAGGTCCAGGAAGGCCGACTGGCGCTCGACCGAGAAGTACTCCCGGGCCAGGGTCGGAGCGAGGTCGAAGCGGAACCCGTCGACCCGCATCTCGATCGTCCAGTAGCGGAGGCTGTCCATGATCAGCATGAGGCTCGCCGGGTGGGCCACGTTGAGGCTGTTGCCGGTGCCGGTGAAGTCCAGGTAGCCGCGGCGATCGTGGTCGTCGAGCCGGTAGTAGGTGGTGTTGTCGAGCCCCCGGAACGAGAGCGTCGGGCCGGCCCCGGTCCCCTCCGTGGTGTGGTTGTACACCACGTCGAGGATGACCTCGATCCCGGCGCCGTGGAGCGCCTTGACGAGCTGCTTGAACTCGGTGACCTGCTCACCACGCTGTCCCGACCAGGCGTAGGACCCATGGGGAGCGAAGAACCCGAGGGTCGAGTAGCCCCAGTAGTTGGTCAGGCCCCGCTCGACGAGGAACCCCTCGGACACGAAGTGGTGGACCGGCATCAGCTCGACCGCGGTCACGCCGAGCTCGACCAGGTGGTCGAGGACCGGCTCCGAGGCCATGCCGGCATAGGTTCCCCGCAGCTCCGGGGGCACGCCGGGGTGGGCCATCGTGATGCCCCGGACGTGGGTCTCGTAGATGATCGTGTCGGACCACGCCGTCCCAGGCGAGCGGTCGTCGCCCCAGTCGAAGCGCTGATCGACGACAACGGACCGGGGCACCCACGGCCCGCTGTCCCGGTAGTCGGGGCGGGCCTCGTCGGCCAGGTCGTGGCCATAGACCGGCCCCCGGAAGTCGACCTCGCCCTCGATCGCCAGGGCGTAGGGGTCGACCAACAGCTTGGCCGGATTGAACCGGAAGCCAGCGGCCGGATCCCACGGGCCGTGAACCCGGTAGCCGTACCGCTGACCGGGCCCGATGCCGGGGAGGTACACGTGGTGGGTGTTGGCCGTGTGCTCGGCCATCTCGACCCGCTCCTCGCCGCCGGCCTCGTCGAAGAGGCACAGCTCGACGAGATAGGCCCCTTCGGAGAAGACCGCGAAGTTGGTGCCGGCTCCGTCCCACGACGCGCCGAGCGGTCGACTCCGACCTTCCCATCGCTCCCGGCCGTCCGCCGGCCGATCGCCGGGTCGCATCGGCGCCGACGGACGCCGCGGTGTCCCTCCGACCGTCCCAGGGGCAACGGGCGAGGCGTCGTGCACGCTCACCGAGACGAGCGGATCGGTGTGTAGAAGCGGTCGTCGTACTCGGCGACCATCCGGCCTGCGGTCACCCGGGGTCCAAGGTGGCCGAGCATGCGCTGGACGGTGGCCCACCACCGGTCGTCGTCGTCGAAGGTCGACAACACCTCGGTGGTCAGCACACGGTGGAGCGCCACGGCCTCCTCGGCATCCCGCTCCTCGGCCGTCTCGGCCCCCGACGACGGGATGACCCAGCCGATCCCGTCGGTGTACCAGTCTGCCCACCAGCCGTCGAGGATCGAACAGTTGAGCACGCCGTTCAGCGCCGCTTTCTCACCGCTGGTGCCACACGCTTCGCGTGGCCGGATCGGATTGTTCAGCCACACATCGGTGCCGGCGTAGAGCGATCGGGCGATGTCGATGTCGTAGTCGGGAAGGATGACGATCTGCCCGGTCGAGCCGGCGTCTGCGGCGAACGCCGCCAACTCGGCGAGTACCGCCTTGCCCTCGTCGTCGGCCGGGTGGGCCTTCCCGGCGAACACGAACTGGGCGCCGGCGTGCAGCGACGCCGCGAGGCCGTCCCGATCCTGGAGCAGCAGGGCGGCGCGCTTGTAGGTGGCGAAGCGGCGAGCGAACCCGATCACGCAGCGGTCCGGGTCGAAGCGAACACCGACCGCGGCGTCGATCCTGGCGATCAGCTCCGTCTTGGCGACGGCTCGAATGGCGGTGAACCGGTCCCGGTCGAGCCGATCGACACCGGCCCAGGCCTCGGACCGACCGTGCTCCCACCCGTCGCCGAGCGATGCGTCGTACAGGTCCTGGAGGGGTCGCATCACCCAGGTCCGGGCGTGGACGCCGTTCGTGATGCCTTCGACGCCTCCGGCTCGGGGCAGGTCGGCGAAGAGCTCCCGGCTGACCGAGGCGTGGAGCTGGCTCACACCGTTGATCCGGCCGCAGAGGGCGATGGCCAGCGCCGCAGTGTTGAACGGCGGCTCGTCACCGTCGGAGGGCAGCGTCGCCCACTCCAGGATCGTGTCGATCGATGTGCCCAGCCGCTCGGCGAGCGGTGCCAGCTCAGGCTCGATCAGCGGCCGCTCGAACCGGTCGATCCCGGCCGGGACCGGCGTGTGGGTGGTGAAGAGCGTGGCCGCTCGTACCTCGTCGATCGCCGCGTCCAGCGAGCGGCCGGCCGCGACCAGTTCGGCCAGCAGCTCGATCAGGAGGAAACAGGCGTGCCCCTCGTTGAGGTGGAACGCCGCCGGGGTCACGCCGAGCGCCCGGAGGGCCCGGACCCCACCGATGCCGAGCACCAGCTCCTGGCTCAGCCGATGTCGACGGTCGCCGGCATACAGGCGGTTGGTGATGGCGCGGGCCGGCGCCGGGTTGTCGTCCAGGTCGGTGTCGAGGAGCAGCAGCCGGGTGGCCCCGACCCACAGCTCCCATACCCGAACCGCCACCGACTCGCCGTCGACGTCGACCTCGACGATCACCCCGGTGTCGGTCGCACCCACCGATCGAGGAACCACCGTCTCGATCCGCTCCGCCTGGCGGCCATCGACGATGGCTTGCCGGAAGAATCCCTCGTGGTAGAACAGGCCCACCCCGACGAGGGGCAGCGCGAGGTCGCTGGCCGCCTTGAGGTGGTCCCCGGCCAGGATCCCGAGTCCGCCGGAGTACTGAGGGAGCTCGGCGGCGATCCCGAACTCGGGGCAGAAGTAGGCGACCGCCGGATCCGGATGGCGGTGTTCGAGGCGATCGAGTTCGGCCACCAACTCGGCGAGGGCCCCGCCGTGTTCCCGACGCCACCGATCGAGGGCCGGCGGGTCGGCCAGGAGCTCGTCGACCGCCATGACCGGATGGCGGCCGGCTGGCCCCGGAAGCGACTCGACGAGGTCGGCTGAGGCTCGATGCCAGCTCCATCGAAGGTTGGCGGCGACCCGACGCAACGGATCGACCGGCCCGGGCGCCGACCGGCCGGAGTTGGTCCGTCCGGCGTCGGGATCGTCGAGAACAGATGCCGAAGGCGACATGGGTGCTCCTCTGGGGCGCGGCAGGACAGCGTGCAGTCTTGCGTACCGTCGGCCGAGGTCCGGGGATGGTGACCGAACGCACCGCCACCTCACCGACCAACTACCCTCACGTGCCATGGCAGAGCTTCAGGACGGCATCATCGAGCAGCTGGGACCCGAAGGCATGGCCCGGATCGCCCAGACCCTCGGTGTCGACGAGACGGCGGCCGAATCGGCGGTGTCGAGCGCACTGCCGGTCATCCTGGCGGGCATGGCCCGCAACTCCAGCCAGCCGGCGGGGGCCAACGCGCTGGCCACCGCCCTCGACGACCACAACCCCTCGATCTTCGGCCAGCTCACCGAGCTGCTGGCCGGGGGTGGCGACGGAGCGAAGATCCTGGGCCATGTGCTCGGCGGCCGTCAGGGCCAGGTGGAATCGGGCCTCGCCCAACAGTCCGGACTCGACATCGGGCTCATCATGAAGCTGCTGCCGATCCTCGCCCCGCTGGTGATGGGGTACCTGTCCGGTCAGAAGCAGTCGCGGGGCCTCGAGCCGGGCGATCTCGGTGGCGTGCTGGCCGGCGAGCGCCAGGGTGCCGAGAAACGCTCACCGGGGCTCGGCGGGCTGGCCTCGATCCTCGATGCAGACGGCGACGGCTCGATCATCGACGACGTGTTGGGCCGGATCACCGGCCAGTGACGTCCCGGCCGCTCGGCGAGCGGCGGACCGTCGACCTCGGCGGTCATCGACCCGACGGCGAGCCGAGCCGACCATCGCTCGTGCTGCTCGTTCCGTTGGGGGCGACCGAGCAACACGGTCCCCACCTGCCGCTCGACACCGACACTCGGATCGCCACCGCCTGGGCGACCAGGCTGGCGGACCGTCGGGACGGCCTCGTGGTCGCGCCGGCGCTCCCCTACGGTTCGTCCGGGGAACACCAGTCGTTCGGCGGCACGTTGTCGATCGGGGCCGACGCCCTGACCCTCGTGCTCGTCGAGCTGATCCGATCGGCAGCCCACCACTTCGCTGCCGTCGTGCTGGTCAACGGCCACGGCGGCAATGCCGGCCCGGTCGCCGACGTCGTCCGGCGGATGACCGCCGAGGGTCATCGGGTGGCTGGGCTGGCCCCCCGGTGGGACCCCACCACCGTCGAGGCCCTCGATGCCCACGCCGGCCGGACCGAGACCTCGCTCCTCCTCCACCTCGCGCCGGACCTGGTGGACCTCGATCGGGCCGAGGTCGGCGAGGTGGCCCCGCTGGCCCAGCTGATGGATCGGCTCCGGGCCGACGGTGTCGGGGCGGTGTCGGCCAACGGCGTCCTCGGCGATCCCCGCGGGGCGTCGGTCGAGGAGGGCGCCCACCTCCTGGAGGGGCTGGTGGCCGCCGCCCTGCCGACCATCGACCGGCTGCTCGACGACATCGCAGACGCCGGCCGGGACGGAGCCGGTCCGGCTTCGTCGCCGTGATCCCCTGCTGCTACATTCCCGCAGGGTGAGAGCGGACGCCCGTGGCTGAGTCGGTACCAACCCACTACGGGCCGGAGACCCTGACGGCGTTGAATGCCGAGGTCGTAGGCCGCCCCCGGGAGGCCGAACTGGTGATCGCGGCCCTGATGGCCGGCCGTCACCTCCTCCTCGAAGGCCCGCCCGGGACCGGCAAGTCGACCCTCCTCCGAAGCGTTGCGACCACGACCAGCCAGGGCTTCGAGTTCGTGGAGGGCAACGCCGAGCTGACGCCGGCTCGGCTCGTCGGCCACTTCGACCCGGCCCAGGTGCTGCAGACCGGCTACGTGTCGGAGGTGTGGGTCGATGGCCCGCTGGCCCGAGCACTGCGGGAGGGCTCGCTGCTCTACCTGGAGGAGATCAACCGGATCCCCGAGGAGACCCTGAACCTCCTCGTGACCGTCATGTCCGAGGGCGAGCTGACCGTGCCCCGACTGGGCCGAATCGACGCCGACCCATCGTTTCGCCTGGTGGCGGCGATGAACCCATTCGACGCCGTCGGCACCGCCAGGATCTCCGGAGCCATCTACGACCGGATGTGTCGGATCTCCATGGACTACCAGTCGGAGAGCGACGAGGTCGCCATCGCCCACCTCCACGGCCCCGATCCGGCGTCCCTCCCGGCCGAGCCCGACTTCGTCGACCGCATCGTCCAGGTGGTCCGGGCCACCCGATCCCACCCCGAGATCCGGGTCGGCTCATCGGTGCGAGGAGCCGTCGACCTCCTCCTCCTCGCCGTCGAGTTGGCCACCCTGCGGGGTCGGACCATGTCCGACCGGGAGGTCGGGCTCGATGCCGCCCTGACCGCCCTGTCGGGACGGATCCGGCTCCACGACTCGGCGACCTCGACGCCGGAGGAGATCATCACCGCGCTCTGGGCCCAGTTCATGGACCCGCCTGACCCGTCCGGCGAGGCCGATGGGGAGCCGAACGGTGACCAGGGAAAAGCCAGCGGCCGCCCGACGGCGGCCACGATGACGACGAGAGGATCCTGACCGGCGACGACGCCGAGCAGGCCCTGGCCGACGAGCGGCGCCGCACCGTCAGCCGCCGGGAGCTCGACCGCACCGAGGGCTTCTCCGACGTGTCCCCCCAGCTCGGCGAGCTGGACGAAGGGGCGTTCGACGAGTTGATGGGCGACGATCCCGACGCCGCGCTCGATCTGCTGGCCCGGATGGCCCAGGCCACCGACTCCGAGCTGGCCCGCCTGGCCCGCAAGCTGGCGGGGCGGCTCGTGCTCGATCTGGCTCGCACCGGGAGGGCCAGGTCCCGAGGGGTCGGGAAGCTGACCACCGAGCGGGCCGATCGGGCCAGCGGCGACCTCGACATCGACGCCAGCCTCGACGCCCTCGTCGCCGCCCGGACCGAGGGCCGGCCTCCCGCCATCGACGAGTTGCGAGCCACCCACTGGCGGAAGCCGGCGACGGCCCTCTGCCTCCTGGTCGACCGGTCCGGGTCGATGGACGGCGAGCGGCTGGCCAGCGCCGCCCTTGCCGCCGCGGTCTGCGCCTGGCGAGCCCCGGCCCAGTTCGCCGTGCTCGCCTTCAGCGACCGGGCGATCGCCATCAAGGACCTCGAGCAGACCAAGTCGCCGGAGCGGGTGGTGGCCGAGGTGCTCGCCCTCCGGGGCCACGGCACCACCGACGTGGCCCTTGCGCTGCGGGCGGCGGCCCGGCAGATGGCGACGTCGACCGCTACCCGGAAGCTGACCATCCTGCTCTCCGACGCCGAGGTCACGACCGGCGGCGATCCCGTCCCGCCCGCCCGCGGTCTGGACGAGTTGGTGATCCTCGCCCCGAGCGACGAGCCGGAGCACGCTCGGGTCCTGGCCACCGCCTCGGGGGCTCGAATGGCCGAGGTCGGCGGGCCGATGTCGGTGCTCGACGCCCTCCGCCGAGTCGTGCAGTGATACCGGCCGCGACCACGCTGGTCGCCGACCAGGGACTGCGTCGCCGAGACCGCGGACGACTCCTCATCGGGGGCAGCCCGCTCCGGTTCATCCGGGTCACCGACGCCGGGGCCCGGGTCGTGAGCGCCTTCCTCCGGGGCGAACCCGTCGGAACCGGGAACGGGCGGACCGCGCTCGCCGAGCGCCTCGTGGCTGCCGGGATGCTCCATCCGGTTCCGGGGGGCGACGGACCGATCTCGACGATGGCGGTCGTCATTCCGGTCAAGGACGACCAGCCCGGCCTCGACCGGACCCTGCGAGGCCTCGGCGTCGTCGACGGCCTCGAGGTCGTCGTCGTCGACGACGGCTCGGTGGCACCGGTGCGGCTCCCGGCGACGTCGACCCACGTGCGGCTCGTCCGACGACCGACCGCGGGCGGACCCGGGGTGGCCCGCCAGACCGGTCTGGACGAGCTCGCCGCGTCGGATCCGGCGCTGGTCGCCTTCGTCGACGCCGGGGTCGCAGTCGAGGCCGACGATCTCCGGCGGCTGGAGCGTTGGTTCGTCGACCCGGCGATCGTCGCCGTCGGTCCCCGCGTCGCCTCGGAGGAGGGCCGGCACCTCGTCGCCCGCTACGAGACCCACCGCTCGCCGCTCGATCTGGGGCCGACCCCGGCCGCCGTGCACCGCCAGTCTCCGGTGACGTACCTGCCGACGGCGTGCCTGGTCGCCCGGCGGGCCGTCGTCGCCGAGGTCGGAGGGTTCGACGCCGACCTCCGATGGGGAGAGGACGTCGACCTGATCTGGCGCCTCGCCGAGAAGGGAACCGTCCGCTACGACCCGACGGTGCGGGTGACCCACCCGCCTCGGCCGAGCGTGCGTCGGCTCATCGACCAGCGGATGGCCTACGGCTCGGCGGCCGGGCCCCTCGCTCGCCGCCACCCCGACCGTCTGGCACCGGTCCGGGTCTCGGGTTGGAGCGTGGCCTGCTGGGCCCTGGTGGCCGCCGGCCGCCCACTAGCCGCCGCGGTCCTGGTGGCGGGAACCGCCGTCGCCCTCCGACGCAAGCTGGCCCCGGTACTGCCCGACCCCGGCGCCGAGGCGGCGATGCTGGCCCCAACCGGTCATCTGCATGCCGGCCGTAGCCTCTGTGCGAGCGCGCTACGGGCCCTGTGGCCGGTGTCGGCCGTCGCGCTCGCCGTCGGCGGCCCGGTTCGGCGGGCGGCGATCCGGGTCATCGGCCTCGCCGTCATCGACCGCCTCGTCACCGGACCAGGCCGGGGACCGGACCGTGCGACCATGGCCCTGCTCGGTGTCGTCGACGATCTCTCGTACGGAACCGGGGTGTGGCTCGGCGCGATCGGTCAGCGGACCGTCGACCCGCTCCTGCCCCGCCTCGTCGAGTGGCCTCCACCCGACGGAGCCTCGTGAGTGCGTCCCTCCGAGGCGGCCACCCGGTCCGTCAGGCGAGGAACAGATCGAGGAGCTGGCCGTTGTTGAGCACCACGGCACCGCGATCGGATGCCGAGCGCCCGAGCGACGAGTCGTCGGTGACGATGGCGATCGGCCACTGCTCGGGGTAGGCATCGACCAGCTCATCGAGCGCTGCCGCCGGCTCGGTGGGCGGCGTGCTGAGCCGAATTCGGACCGACCGAGAGGCCGGAAGCGACTCCTCTTCACCGATCCGGCCGTCGAAGACCACGTCCGGCGCGGCACCGGACGTTGCCGACAGGTCCGCCAGGTACGACACGAGGGCGTCCCGCTGTTGGGCGACGGGCAGGCTCGGCCACCCCATCTTGGCGACGGCGTCCCCGTCGACCAGGAGGACGACGTCGGGCGATGACACGACGTGGCGGGCCATCTCGACCTCGTCCTCGGCGACCTCGGGCGGGATCTCGATCTGGCGCCGTCCGCTCGTGGTGCCGGGGCGGCCCGAGCCACCGGCCGGGAGGACCGAGGTCTCGTCGACCCGATCAGGGTCGGGGGTTCCCCCCACATCGGGGTCGTTGGACGTCGAGCCGCCTCCCATGGCGGGAGGAGGCGGGAGCGAGCCCCGGTCATCGGCGCTGGATGATCCGGTCCGACGCTCGGGGGCCCGGCCCGATGGTGCGGCTCCCGACGACGGATCGAAGTCGGTGATGGTCTGGGAGATCAGGTCGCTGATCGCGTCCAGGTCCTCTTCCTCGGGCTCGACCGGCGGGGCCTCGCCGACGACCGCCGACAGCTCGCTGGAGATCAGGTCGAGCTCGTCCTCGCCGTCGGTGGCCGACGGGGCGTCCTCCGGGCCCTCATCGAGGGTCTCGGCCAAGGCGGCTGCGACGGATTCGGGCGACGGCGTGTCGTCGAAGAGGTCGTCGGCCGCCGGTGCCTCGGTGTCCGTCTCGACGGGATCGCGATCCGCCCGTCGTCCAGATCGGCCCCATCCCCGACGGGCGGCCAAGCCCCGGCGAGGCGGCTCGACGACGCTGTCGGCGGCATCGTCGTCGGAATCGGCCACCGTGACGTCGTCGATCTCGGCGTCGAGCGTCGGCCCGAACGGAACGGGGCTGTCGACCGGAACGCGTGGCTCGTCATCGACGGGGGGCCGGAGGTCCTCCAGGTCGGAACCGGTCACCGGCACCGCGGGCTCGATGTCCATCGGCCCGGCACCGTTGGCCGACGAGTCGGCGTCAGCGTCGACGTCAGCGGGGGCGTCGGCAGATCCGAACGGGGCCGGTGGCGGCGGGAGCGGCGCCGCCGGCTCGACCAGATCGCCGGGGCTCGGCGGCGGCGGCGGCGGTGGCGGGTCGACGGGCAGCCTCCCGCTCGGCGAGGGTGCGGGGGTCAGGGGGTTGATCGGCGGCAACGTCGAGGGCGGCGAGACGGGAGCTGCGGAGCCCATCGGCTGGGCCGGAGCCGAGGCCTCGACCTCGGTCAGCCTCCGGCGGAGGGTCGAAGCCTCCTCGGTTGCGGTCTCGGCCGCCACCAACGCATCGGAGAGCCGGCCCTCGGCTTCGGCCAGGTCGGATTCCAGGCGGCTCCGCTCGTTCTCGACCAGCGAGAGGCGCTGGGCCAGCTCCGATACCGCGTGGCCCTGATTCTCGGAAGCTTCGATCCGGAGCCGCTCCCCCTCCACGACCTGAGCCTGGAGGGACGAGTTCTCCTCGTTGAGCTGCTCCACCTGCTGCTGGAGGTTGTCCCGATTGATTCGCAGGTCGGTGATCTCGATCTGGACCCGGTCGAACTCGTCCTTCTGATCGGCCAGCGTCGACGTGAGCCCCTCGGCCATCTTCCGGGCGTCCGACGCCTCGGCCGTCTTCCGGTCGCGCTCATCGACCAGCGACTTCCGCTCGGCCTCCAGGTCGGCCACCTGTTGGGTGATGCCATCCACCTTGGCCGCCAGCGACTCCCGCTCAGC
>CBDHES010000014.1:0-43448 GCA_965262175.1 Acidimicrobiales bacterium
TGGCCGGCCTGACCGAGATCCCGGCGTCGTCGACCGGGACCGACCGATCCGGGGGAACGGCCCGAAGGGGACGGGGCCCCGCAGCCGGGCGGGCGATCTCGCCGGTGTCGTCATCCCAGGGACCGTCATCGGGATCGTCGTCATCGATCGAGATCTTGCGCCGAGGCGTCGGCGAACGCTCGACGGCGGCGGCCCGCTCCCCCGAGGTGCCCCGCTCGGCCACGGCCGGCGTCGGGAGCCAATCGGGCCGGTCCCGTTGGGCGTGCGGATCGGCCGCATCGGCCCCCCGGAGGTCGAGCACCGGTTCGTCGCCGGTGAGATCGATCTCGACCTCGGACTCGTCGCCGGTCGCCTCGTACAGATAGCCGTCGTCGTAGTCCTCGTCGGGGCCGAGGCCCATGTAGGTGAGAACGTTCCGCAGCATCGACATCAGGTCAACTCCTCACCTGCGAGTCTAGTTTCGCCGCACCGGTCGGGGACCGAACAGCGTCGATCCGATCCGTACCATCGTCGCCCCCTCGGCCACCGCCAACTCGAAGTCGGCCGACATCCCCATCGACAGCTCGGCCACCTCCACCGATGCGGCCAGCTCGCGGAGGAGCTCGAAGCATGGCCGGGGATCCACGTCGGGGGAGGTCGGCCCGACGGTCATCAACCCCAGCACCGCCAGCTGCGCCTCCCGGCCTCGATCCACCATGGCCGGGACGTCGCCCGGCTCGCACCCCGCCTTCTGGGGCTCACCGGTGGTGTTGACCTGGATCAGGATCCGAGCGCCAGGATCTCGTTTGGCGATCTCGTCGATCAACGATGACCGATCGACCGAGTGCCAGAAGGAGACGGTTCCTGCCAGCTGCTTGACCTTGTTCCGTTGGAGGCCACCGATGAAGTGCCAGACGGGGCCAACCGGCAGCTCCCCGGACCCGGACCCGGACCCGGACCCGGACCCGGGCTCGGTGACCTCGGTGGCCGGCCCCACGTGGGCTGCCTTGGTCAGGAGCTCCTGGGCGTAGTTCTCGCCGAGGTCGGCGAGACCGGCGGCGAGCGCCCGGTCGACGAGGGTGACCGGAAACGCCTTGGTGACCGCCACCAGCCGCACCGCGTCGGTGCCGCCGGCGGCAGCGATACGGCCCCTGATCTCGCCGTGGCGCCGCCGGATGGTGGCCTCGTCGGGCAGGTCGACCGTGGTCAACGACCGCTCCCGCCGCCGGCGTCGTCGGGGCGTTCCCGATTGGCAGGGGTGAGCCAGGCCACGGTCGCCTGACGACCGACCTCGGCCCGGGTCCGGTGGCTGTGCCATCGTTCGTCGCTGGTGCAGGGTGGCCGATCGGCCGGCGGGGGCCAGCCGGCACGCTCGCACGCAGCGGCGACCGCCTCGGGCACATCGAGGGCCGACGTCCCCCAGGAGGTACGGGATCGGACCCGCTCGCCGAACCGGGCCACGACGGCCGCCAGATCCTCAGCCCCGAACTCGTAGGCCGCCGGGTTGATGCACGGCCCGATCAAGCTCGTCACCGGCGGCCCGGCGATCTCCTGGAGTCGGTCGGCGGAGCGTTCCACGACGCCGGCCACCAGGCCCCGCCAACCGGCGTGGACGACCCCGACCCCCCGCTCGGCGATCAGGACGACCGGGGCGCAGTCGGCGGCCATGACCGCCACCGGGCACCCCGGGGTGGCGGTGACGGCGCCGTCGGCCTCGACCCCGGCGTGGTGGCCGGGGTCGGTGACCGTCACCACACGGTCGCCGTGAACTTGACGGAGCCAGGTCCACGGGGTTGGCGTGATCCGCCGTCGGCGGGCGGCCAGGCCACCATCGTGATCGGCGATGGCGAAGCTCCCGTCGGACCGATCGGTGAAGACGACCGTGATCTCACCGGCCGGGACCGCCACGGCCACCGACTGGCCCACCCGCCGCCTCCCGTCCGCTACTTCAGGAACGACGGGACGTCGAACTCGTCGTCGAGGTCGTCCTCGTCGCTGCCGAACAAGTCGTCCACCGAGCCGACCCCGTTCGCTTCGACGGGGGCCGGTGCCGGTGCGGGCGCCGGGGCCGGTGCCGGGGCCCGTGTGTCGATCACCTCGGGAGCGCCGAGCACGTCGTCGAGGCCACCGGGGCGGGAGTGCTCCTCGTAGCGATCGAAGCCGGCGGCGATCACGGTCACCCGGATCTCCTCCTCCAGGTTCTCGTCGACGACCGTGCCGAAGATGATGTTGGCGTCGGCGTGAGCCACATCGTGGATGATCTCGGCCGCCTCGTTCACCTCGAACAGACCCAACTCGCTCGAGCCGGCGATCGTCAGCAGGATCCCCCGGGCACCGTCGATCGAGGCCTCGAGCAGCGGGCTGGCGATCGCGGCACGGGCCGCGGCCAGGGCCCGGCCCTCCCCTGCCGCTCGACCGATCCCCATCAGGGCGCTGCCGGCATCGTGCATGATCATCCGGACATCGGCGAAGTCGGTGTTGATGAGGCCGGGGGTGGTGATCAGGTCGGCGATACCCGACACGCCTTGGAGGAGGATCTCGTCGGCCATGCGGAAGGCGTCGACCATCGACGTCTTCTCGTCGGCGATCGACAGGAGCCGATCGTTGGGGATGACGATCTGGGTGTCGACCTTCTCCTTGAGCCGGTTGATCCCCGCCTCCGCCTGGGCGGCCCGGCGCTTGCCTTCGAAGCCGAAGGGGCGGGTGATGACGGCGATCGTCAGCGCGCCCTGGCTCTTGGCCACCTCGGCGATCACCGGGGCGGCTCCGGTCCCGGTGCCGCCACCCTCGCCGGCGGTGATGAAGACCATGTCGGCGCCGTCGAGGGCCGAGCTGATTTCCTCCCGGTGCGCTTCGGCCGCCTGCTGGCCGACTGCCGGATCGCTCCCCGCTCCCAAGCCCCGGGTGAGCTCGCGTCCGATGTGGATCTTGGTCTCGGCGTCGCTCATGAGCAGTGCCTGAGCGTCGGTGTTGACGGCCACGAACTCCACGCCACGCAGCCCGGCGTCGATCATGCGGTTGACCGCGTTGCACCCGCCGCCCCCGACCCCGACGACTTTCACGACTGCTACGTAGTTCTGGGTGCTCATGGAGTGCAGCATCCTCTGTTGGGTCTCGAGCGAGGTCCTCGGACGGGCCCTCTACGACCCGGACTCGCCCTCGGGCCGGAGATCCAGCTCTGGTGCAGGCCGGCCATTGTTACGATCTCGATCACATTAGCAGCCGCTCGGTTGCCCTTCGGGTTCTTCGCCGCCCACCGACTCCCCTCCCGGTTCGAGGCGACGGATCGTCGGTGCGGACGGCACCTGCACGTCGATCGTCGCCAGGCAGCTGAGATCGACCTGGTCGAGGATCGTCTCGAGGGCGACGATCTTGTCGTCGAGCCGACGAGCGTCACCGAGGACGGCCCGGCCGCCGACCGTCAGGCTGAGCACCAGGTCACCATCGATGACCGACACGTCGGTGATGGCGGTCCGCACGGTCGGCGTGAGGTGCTCGACGAGGGCGACCACCGCCATCGCATCGGGTCCGATCGGCTGGCCGGGAACGCCCGACGCCTCGACGCCGGTGACGGCGACGAGGTCGGCCGGTCGGACCTCGACCAGCTCCAGCTGGCGCCCGCTCGAGTCGACCAGGGTGAACCGCTCGCCGGTGGGGAGGGCCACCACGCCCCGCCGCTCGGTGACGACGATCGTGACCTGCCCGTTCCACCGCCGCTCGACCGACGCCTCATCGATCCAGGGGACGGCCTCGACGGCACGGGCGATGGCCTCGGTGTCGACGTCGACCAAGGGTTGGCCGACCACCACGCCCGACGCGGTCACGACGTGGCTCTCGATGGCCCGCTCGGCGCCGACGACCTCGACGGTCTCGACGTCGAGCAGGCTGCTGTTCACCAGCGCCACGGCCACCACGCCGAGCGTGGCGACCAGGGTCAAGCCTGCGACGACCGACAGCCGCCGGCGACCGTCGCGCCGGGCGACCTCGGCCCGACGGGCCTCGATTCGCCGATCGACGACCTGGTCGGTCACGGTGCTCACCGCACACCTCGACCGTCGTCGACCGGGGCATCGAAACCGACGAGCAGGTTCTCGCAGTGGAGCGAGATCCCGTACCGGTCGGCGATGCGGCGGCGGACCTCGGCGATGAGGCGGTGGACGTCGTCGGCGGAGCCGTCGGGGTCGGCCTGGATGAAGTTGGCGTGCTTGGTCGAGACCTCGGCGGTACCGATCCGGAACCCCTTGAGGCCGGCCTGGTCGATCAGCCGGCCGGCCGAGTCACCCGGCGGGTTGGTGAAGACGCTGCCGGCGTTCTGACCGCCGGGCTGGTTGGCCCGCCTCCATCGGACGATCTCGCTGATCTCGGCCTCGGAGGTGGCGCGGTCGCCCTCGTCGAGGGCCATCTCGGCGAAGAGGACGACCTGGTCGACCGCGACCGAGCTTCGGCGGTACCCCAGTTCGAGCTCGGCGGCACCGACCTCGCGGGGTCCTCCCCCGCGGAGGTCGAACATCGAGACCCGGACCAGGTTGGCCGCCATGTCGGAACCGTGCCCGCCGGCGTTCATCCTGACCGCCCCGCCGGCCGACCCCGGGACGCCGACCGCCCACTCGAAGCCGGTCAGGCCGACGGCCGCGGTGCGGCGAGCCGCCACCGGAAGCAGGCAGCCGCCCCCGAGTCGTGCGATGCCGGTCGTACCGTCGATCGCCACCTCGGCGAAGTCGGCACCCAGCTGAACGACGAGTCCGGCGAAGCCCCGGTCTGCGACCAGCAGGTTCGAGCCGCGGCCGATCACCAGGGTGGGGATCGTCGTATCGGTCAGGGCGACGGCGACCGCCTCGAGATCGGCGACCGAGTCGGCGACGACGAAGAGGGCGGCCGACCCGCCGACCCGGTAGGTGCAGAGCGGCCCGAGCGGATGATCGCGCCGGGCCCGGTCCCCCAGCCGGGCACCGACCTCCACCACCTGCTCGCCGTGGGCGCTCACGCCGGCCGGTCCTCGAGTCGTGCCCGTATGACATCGGGGATCGCCGTCAGGTCTCCGGCGCCGAGCGTGAGGCAGAGGTCGCCGGCCCGGACCTCGGCCGCCACCTGCTCGACGACGTCGTCGAGGGACTCGACGTAGCGCACGTCGGCGTCGGGGTTCGCGCCCGTGACGGCATCGGCCACCAGTCGTCCGGTGACCCCGGGCCGCGGGGCCTCACCGGAGGAGTAGATGCCGGTCACGACCAGCACATCGGCCTCACCGAAGGAGTTGGCGAACGTCGACCACAGCTGCTCGGTCCGGCTGTAGCGGTGGGGTTGGAAGACCACGACGAGTCGACCGGGGTTCAGGGTCCGGGCGGCGGCCAACGCTGCCTCGACCTCGGTCGGGAGGTGGGCGTAGTCGTCGACGAAGGCGACCCCGGCCGCTTCGCCCCGGGGCTCGAACCGGCGACCGACGCCACCGAAGCCGGACAGCGCCGCCGCCGCCTCGCCCAGGTCGGCCCCCAGCTCGCCGGCCATGGCCAGCGCCGCGGCGGCGTTGCGGGCGTTGTGCATCCCCGGTTGGCGGAGCCTGACCTCGGCGGTCTCGCCGTTTGGGGCCCGGACGGTGATCGTGATCCCGCTGGGGGTCGGCGCCGGGTCGACGATCCGCCAGTCGGCGGCGGCGTCGGTCCCATAGGTGACGCACTCGAGCCCCTTGCTGAGTCGGGCCGACCCAGGGTCGTCGAGACAGATCAGGCGCGGTCCGGGGGCCTGGTCCACGAAGCGGACGAAGGCTCCCTCCAGCCGGTCGAACCCGCCGTAGTGCTCGAGGTGGTCGGGCTCGACGTTGGTCACGATGACGCCGTGAGCGTCGAGCTCGACGAAGGTTCCGTCGCTCTCGTCGGCCTCGACGACCAGCACCCGTCCGCCACCGACCGCAGCGCCGGTGCCGAGATCCCGCAGATCGCCCCCGACGATGAAGGCCGGGTCGAAGCCGGCGCCCTGAAGCGCGGTGGTGAGCATGGCCGATGTCGTCGTCTTGCCGTGGGTCCCGGCGACGGCCACCGTGGTCCATGTCCGTGTGATGGCGGCCAGGATCTCGGCCCGACGGAGGACCGGGATCGAGCGGCGCCGGGCCTCGACCAGCTCGGGGTTGTCGGCCGGAACGGCCGTCGAGTGGGCGACCACCTCGGCGTCCCCGACGTTCTCCGCCCGGTGACCGATCGACACCTCGGCACCATGATCGATGAGGCGTTGGACGACCGCCGATCGGCCGAGATCGGAGCCGGTCACCCGGTGCCCGGTGCCCAGGAGCACCTCGGCGATGGCGCTCATGCCGGCGCCGCCGATGCCCAGGATGTGGATCCGGGTCGGTTGGGCGAGGTCGATCGGTGGGGCCTCGGCGCCCCTGGTGCCATCCGGGGGTCCGTCGTGGGCGCTCATGGCCCCGTCCTTCCGTCGGTCGGGAGCTGGTCGGGGCCGGCCTGGGAGTCGGCTTCGATGTCGCCGTGCTCGAGGACCAGCGCGGCCACCCGGTCGGCGGCGTCGGGACGAGCGACGGTGGCCGCCGCAGCCCGCATCGCCGCCCGCCGCGCGGGGTCGCCGACGATCGCCTCCAGCTCGGCTTCGAGCCGGTCGACGTCGAGCTCCCCATCGGGGATGACGACCGCACCACCGGCCGCCACCAGCTCGTCGGTGTTGGCCCGCTGATGGTCCCGGGGGGCGTTGGGGAGGGGGACGAGGATCGCCGGAAGGCCAGCGATCGTCAGCTCGGAGATCGTCGACGCGCCCGATCGGCAGACCGCCACGTCGGCCGCGGTCAACACCAGCGGCATCCGGGTCTCGTACTCGACGAGCTGGTACTGCAGGCGCCCCGGCACGTCCTCCTCGTCGAGCCCGTCGGGAGCGGTCCCCATTTCCTGCCAGTCGCGACGACCGATCACGTGGCGGATGGCGACGTCGTCTCGGGTGGCCCACCGCTCGGCCAACGCCCGCACGGTCCGATTGACCGAGCGAGCCCCGAGCGACCCGGACCAGACCGCGACGACGGTCCGGGCCGGTCGACCGGCTGTCGGTTCGAGCCCGAGCGAAGCTCGGGACCCGGCCTGGTCGGCCCGTTGGACAGCGTCGACCACCGATGCCAGCGTCGGGTTGCCGGTCAGGACACCGGCCGGGAGGTCCGTGTCGGGGAAGGGCAGCGCGCACACCGCAGCGAAGCGGCCGATCAGCCGGTTGACGGCGCTGGCTCGGGCGTTCTGCTCGGTGACCACGATCGGGACCCGGGTCAGCGCCGCCGCGAACGACACCGCAAAGGCGGCGTAGCCCCCGAGGCACAGGACGACCCGGGGCCGGCGACGGATCATCATCCACACCGCCCTGGCCAGGCCTCCACCGAGGCCGGCCGCCGCTGCGACGTTGGCGGGCGTCAGTCGCCGTTGGATGCCACGGCCGGGGAGGAGCTCGATGGCGAATCCGGCGTCGGGAACGAGGGTTCCCTCATTGCCCCGCTGGCCGCCGACGAAGAGGATCTCGGCCCGGTCGACACCCAGGCGGACGAGCGCCTCGGCGACGGCGATTCCCGGGTTGGTGTGACCGGCGGTGCCGCCGCCGGTGATGACGATGCGAGGGTGGGGCTGGGCCATGACTCCGGAGCTACCTGGGGCGGGTTCTGTGCGGGCACGACGAACGAACAACTGGCGGCGATCGCCTCGCACCCGTCCTCCGGGCGACCGCCGTCACGTGGTGGCTCGACGAGCCACGCTGGTCAGGAGCCCGGCGGCCGTGAGCGTCGTGACCAGACTAGAGCCTCCCGACGAGACGAAGGGCAATGGTTCGCCGGTGATGGGTAGCACGGCCAACACCATGCCGATGTTGAGGAACGCCTGGATGAGCAGCCAGCAGGTGATACCTGCGGCGAGAAGGGTGCCGAACCGATCGGGTGCGGTCATCGCCGCCCGGAACCCGAACCACCCGATGATGAGGAATCCGAGGATCAGAGCGCTGGCTCCGACGAGGCCGACCTCCTCGGCGACGATGGCGAAGATGAAGTCGGTCTCGGCCTCGGGGAGGAACCCCCACTTGGCCCGGCTCGCGCCGAGGCCGACCCCGAACAGGCCTCCCGAGGCGATCCCGACCTGGCTCTGAATGGCCTGAAGGCCGTCGCCGAGCGGATCCTGCCATGGGTCGAGGAACGACAGCAGGCGACGACGGCGATACGGGGCGAGGAAGGCCAGTGCGGTGACGCCGGCGACGGCGAGGGTCAACCATC
This sequence comes from Acidimicrobiales bacterium, assembly GCA_965262175.1. Taxonomy (GTDB): domain Bacteria; phylum Actinomycetota; class Acidimicrobiia; order Acidimicrobiales; family SZUA-35; genus CADEDH01. The sequence continues at coordinate 8,213 of CBDHES010000014.1, forward strand.
CGACGAGGCTCCGGGTCCGGGCACCGGCGATGAACAGCATGACCAGGGTGACCGCCCCCATGATGATCGGGGTCCCCAACTTCGGCTGGGCGACGATCAGCACCGAGAGCGAGACGAGGGCGATCATGACCGGTCGTACGGTCACGTCCGAGCGGTCCATGCGCCGTTCCCGGCGGGCGAGCAGGTCGGCGACGAAGATGATCAACGCCAGCTTCGCCAGCTCGGATGGCTGGACGACGACCGGCCCGATCTCCAGCCACCGGGTCGAGTAGTTCCGGGTCACCCCGACGCCAGGGATGAACAGGGCGATCAGCATCGCCCCGACGACGAACAGGAGCGGCGTGGCGAAGGGCTGCCACCACCGGTAGTCGACTCGGCTGGTCACGAGGAAGGCGACGGCGCCGAGACCGGCCCACATCGCCTGTCGCTTGAACTGGAAGAACGGTGACCCCGACAGCTCATACAGGCTCGACACCGACGAGGCCGACAGGACCATGACCAACCCGAACAGGGTCAGCGACAACACCGTGGTGGTGAGGAAGGCGCCGTTGCGTTCGCCGTGGTCGGTGACCGGCGCCGGACGCCGCGACCGACGGCCGGTCCGAGGCCCGAGCTTGCGACCCGACCGGCGGCCCTGGTCCTGCTCCCGATGGCGACTCGACCGGAACGGGGCGGCCGCGGTCGTCTCGTCCGTTGGTCGCCGAGACCGGGACGCCGCCCGCCGCGACGTCGACCGGGGCCGGCTCGTGCTCGCGGCCCGGCCCGACGATGTCGAGCGTGACCGGGACGACCCGGACCGAGACGACGAACCCGAGCGGGACGAAGTCGACCGGGACGACCCCGACCGGGACGACGTAGGGCGCGACCGAGACGACCCTGACCGGGACGAGAACCCGACCGGGACGACCGCGACGACGTCGAGCGCGACGAACCGGACCGAGAGGAACCCGATCGGGACGACCGCGACGACGTCGAGCGCGACGAACCGGACGCCGAGCCCGACCTCGACCGAGGCGGCTTCGTGGACGTCGAGCGACCGGACGACGGGCGGCGGCCCGGCGGGGTTCCGGTTCGTCGGGAATTGGAGGGTCGGCGGGACCCCGTCATGGACCACGTCCTTCGGGTGGGAGGATCATCGGATGTCCGCCGTTGCGATCCAGTCGGCGTAGAAGAGGCCGAGGCCAGCCAGCGTCACGCCGCCAGCGAAGAGCCAGAACCGGATGATGACCTTGGTCTCCTTCCACCCCGACAACTCGAAGTGGTGGTGGATGGGAGCCATCCGGAACAGGCGCCGACCGCTCGTCGCCTTGAAGAATCCGACCTGGAGGATCACCGACGCCGTCTCGACGACGTACACCGCTCCGAGAATCGGGAGCAGGAGGTGGGTGTTGGTCACGAGGGCCAGCGCGGCGAGCCCGGTCCCGATGGCCAACGACCCGGTGTCACCCATGAAGATGTCGGCCGGAGCGGCGTTGAACCAGAGGAAGCCGGCGCAGGCGGCCATCATCGCCACGGCGACCACCGCGATGTCGAGGGCGTGGGCGACGTCGTAGATGTCGACCGGATCGTTCGTCTGCCGGAAGATCCAGAACCCGATGAGGCTGTAGGCAGCGAAGGAGAAGATCCCCGAGCCGGCCGCCAGCCCATCCAGGCCGTCGGTCAGGTTGACCGCGTTCGACGTCGCGTACACCAGCACGATGGCCCACAATGACCATCCGATCGGGCCGAGGTCGATACCCGGCGACCCGAACCGGGTGAACGAGAGCTCGGTGTGGACCCCCGTCAGGTTCACGGTGAGCACGGCGAACACGACCGCCACCGACAGCAGGCCGAGCGTCTTCAGGCGGGCGTTGAGGCCCAGGTTCCGCTCCCGGCGGATCTTGATCCAGTCGTCGAGGAACCCGACCAGGCCCGCGGCCCCGATCGCCGCCATCACGAGCAGGCCGCTGCGGGTGATGGTCGATTCGAAGGTCGGGCTCACCTCGCTGATCAGGTCGCTCATCCCGTAGCCGCCGAGGGCGCCGGCCACGATGGCCAGGCCGCCCATCGTCGGCGTGCCGGCCTTGACCTTGTGGCCCTCGGGACCATCCTCCCGGATCGGCTGACCGATCCGGGACCGGGTCAGCACGTCGATGAGCACTCGGGTCAGGACGACCGAGGCGGTGAAGGCGATCGCCGCTGCGAGGAGGAGACGGATCACGCCTGGTTCTCCAGGATCTCGAGGGCGATACGGCGATCGTCGAACGGGAGCCGTTCCGATCCGATGATCTGCTCGGTCTCGTGGCCCTTGCCCGCGATCAGGACGAGGTCTGCCGGCCCGGCCGCGGTGATCGCCGCGGTGATCGCCGCCCTCCGATCCGGTTCGACGATCACCTCTGCCGACGACGTGCCGTCGTTCGACGTCATGCCGGCAACGATCGCATCGATGATCGCCACCGGATCCTCCCCACGGGGGTTGTCCGAAGTCACCACGGCCAGATCGGCTCCTCTGTCGGCGACCAGTCCCATCTCCGGCCGCTTGTGCTGGTCGCGGTCTCCGCCGCAACCGAACACCACGATGACCCGACCGGCCGTGACCTGTCGAGAGGTTCTGAGGACGGCGTCGAGAGCGTCGGGCGTGTGGGCGTAGTCGACGGCCACCGTGAAGGGCTGACCGCCATCGACCAACTCGAACCGACCTCGCACCGGGGCCGTCTCGGTGAGGGCCCCGGCCACCGCCTCCGGCCCGATGCCGAGAGCGTCGGCCGCCGTCGCCGCCGCGAGGGCGTTCGAGACGTTGTGCCGCCCCGCCAGGTGAAGCTCGACCGCCTGGCCCCGCCACCGGAAGCGGGACACCGGGCCGTCGATGGCGAGGTCGACGGCGTCGTCGAGCGAGTAGGTCCGGAGCTCGATCCCGGCCCGGGTCCGAACCTCGTCGGCCAGGCGGACGCCGTGCGGGTCGTCGACGTTCACGACGGCGATCGGGGTGTAGACCGGATCGAAGAGCGACGCTTTGGCTTCGAAGTACCGCTCCATCGTCTGGTGGAAGTCGAGGTGATCCCGACCGAGATTGGTGAAGATCGCCGCGGCGAACCGGGTCCCGGCAACCCGGTCGAGGGCCAGCGCATGGGACGAGACCTCGATCGCGACCATCTCCCGGCCCCGATCGGCGGTCTCCCGGAGACGGCGTTGGAGATCGGTCGCCTCGGGGGTCGTCCGTGCCCCGGTCAGGGTCCCGTAGATCTCGGCCGACCGGTCACTACCGTTCCAGATGTCGGCCAGCAGCTGGACGACCGAGCTCTTGCCGTTCGTCCCGGTCACCCCGAGCACGTCGAGCTCTCGGGACGGGTGCCCGTACACCACGGCGGCGGCCGGGCCCATGGCCGCCCGGGCGTCGGGAACCATCAGTTCGGGGACTCGATCGGTGACCGATCGCTCGACGAGGAGCGCGGCGGCACCGGCGTCGAGCGCAGCCGGGACGAAGTCGTGGCCGTCGACCGTCGCCCCCGGGATGCAGCAGAAGAGGGCGCCTTTGGTGACCTCCCGCGAGTCGTGGGTCGCCGCATCGACGGTGACATCAGCCGAACCGGTGAGCCGAGCACCGATCGCCCGGGCGATCTGGGCCGTGGTTGCCGCCATCATCGACCACCCTCGACGATCCCGTCGGCGCCGAACGCCTCGTCGACATCGCCGGCAACGGGCGGCACGTCCTCATCGAGCGGTGGTTGCTCGGCATCGTCGAGCGCCTCGTCGCCATCGGGCCGCGGCTCACCCCCATCCGTTGCCGGCTGATCCACGCCGTCGGGTGTGGGACCGCCATCGGGCGCAGGCTCGCCGGCATCCGGGTCGGGGGCGGACTCGTCGAGATCGGTTGCGGGGTCCCCGTCGGCGAGCGGGAGGGCCGGCTCGTCGACATCGCCGTCGGTCGGTGACCCGGCCTCCTCCGGTGGCTCGGGCGGCTCTATCGGGTCGTCGACGACCACCCCGGCCGGCGTGCCCCGAACCCGGCCACCGACGTCGGCCGGATCCGACACGTCGGGCACGAGGCCGAGGATGCGGGCTGCATAGGTGGCGATCTCGGAGAAGACCGGGGCAGCGAGATCACCAGCGGCGACCTCGCCCCCATCGGGCTCGTCGAGGATGACGACCACCGACAGCTCGGGCTGGTCGGCCGGGAGGTAGCCGACGAAGGTCAACACGTAGCGACGGTTGCCGGGCGCGCCGTACCCCAACGACCCCGATCCGTCGTCGAACACCTTCCAGGCCGTACCGGTCTTGCCGGCCACGGAGAAGCCGGGGACCGCGGCCATTCGACCGGTCCCCTCGGCCACCACCGCTTCCAGCGCGCTGGTGATCTCGGCCGCCGTTGCCGGCGAGACGATCGGCTCGGGCGTACCGACCGGTGGATGCTCGATACGGCCGTCGGGTGAGCGGAGCTCCTGGACCAGGACGGGCGGAACGAGATGGCCGCCGTTGGCCAGGGCGTTGTAGGCGGTGAGGAGCTGCACGGCGTTCATCGTGACACCCTGACCGATGGGGATGGACCCATAGTCGGAGCCCCACCAGTCGTCGGGGTGACGGAGCAGCCCGGCTCCCTCGCCCTCGAAGGCCAGACCGGTGGGACGGCCCAGGCCAAAGGCCCGAAGGTAGGCGTGGAGCGTCTCGGCCGGGATCTGCTGTGAGAGGACGATCGTGCCGACGTTCATCGAGTCGGCGATCACCTGGGAGATCGGGAACGGCGCCGCCGGGTGCCCGGGGTGGTCCTCGAAGACCTTGCCCCCGATGGTGAGACGGCTCGGCACCTCCACCAGCGAGTCGGCCGTGAACCCGTTCTCCTCGATGGCCGCCGCCACGACCAGGGGCTTCATCACCGAGCCCAGCTCATAGGTGTTGACCAGGGCGGTGTTGTAGCTGGCGATGACGCACTCGCCCTCGTCGGCCACGACCGATGCCACGGCGAGGAGTTCACCGGTCCGGGGGTCGGATACCACGGCGGTGGCCGACGCCGCCCCCGTTCGCTCGCAGCTGCCGAGCAACGCCTCCTCGGTCACGTGCTGAACTCGGGCGTCGAGGGTGAGGACCACGTCGTAGCCGGCGGTGGCGGGATCGACCCGCCAGTCGCCGACGCTGATGCTCCCGAACTTGCCCTCCTCGTACCGCTCGGTGCCCGGGATGCCCGTCATCAGCGTGTCGTAGAGCAGCTCGACGCCGAAGATCCCCTGCTCGTCGGGGTCGACCCTCCCGACCACGGCCCGCCCGGACTCGCCGGCCGGGTAGACCCGGTCCTCCTCGGGCAGGATGAAGATCCCCAGCAGCGGGTCGGTGCCTTCGGGTCCTTCGAGGTGTTGGATCTGTGTGATCGCCTCGTCACCCACCTCGCGTGCCAGCAGGCTGAATCGGTCGTCCTCCGATCCCGGGGTCAGCAGCTCGACCAGCGTCTCGACATCGACGTCGAGGATCGGGGCGAGGAGGCTGGCCGTCGTTCGTGGCGACTCGATGAGGATCGGGTCGGCCACGATCTGGTGGCTCGGCGTCGACGCGGCAAGGACGAAGCCGTTGCGGTCGACGACCGAACCGCGGTAGCCGGCGATCTGGCGGGTGCGGATCCGCTGGTCCTCGCCCAGCGACCGGTAGCGATCGGCCCGGACGGTTTGCAGGTCGACCAGGAGGGCGACGAACCCGGCACCGACGATCACGAACACCGCCAGGAGGGCGATGAGTCGGTTGCGGGGGTCGGTTGGCTTGGTCGTCCGGCGGAAGGAGGAGCGGCGCCGGGCTGCCCGACCGACCCCGGTGTCCGAGGCCGAACGGGTTCGAGTCGCCGTGGCGCGACCGTTCCGACCAGCACGCGACGGCGACCGACCGGAACGCGACGACGACCCCGACGACGACCGACCGGAACGACGACGACCCCGACGCGACGACGACCCCGACGACGACCGACCGGAACGCGACGACGACCCCGACGACGATCGGCGGGGGCGCGACGGGCGAGGCTCACGACGGCTGCTCATCCGCTCCCGCCCCCTTGCGGGACGGTGTCGGTCTCGGCCGCCACGCCGACGAAACGGGAGTCGTCGCCGACCGAGGGGTGGAGGTAGACGGGGTCCTCGGCCCGGATCATGCCCAGCTCCGCCGCCCGCCCGGTGATCGCCGCCGGCGACGACGCCTCGTCCACGGCCCGCTCCAGACGGGCCCGCTCCGCTTCGAGCTCGTCGATGCGGTCTCGCGTCGTATCGAGGTCCTGTTGACCGGCAACCAGGCCGGCCTGCACGTACGCCACGGTGAACAGCGCGCCGAGCAGCAGGACGACGAGAACGACCACCGCCTGCCGCCGCCGGGCCCGGCGCCGAACAGCGGCCTGGTCGAGGAGGCGGAGGGATGGGCGATCGGCACCACCGCGCCGAGGCGTCGTTCGGGCGGAGGCGGTGGGGTGGTCGGCCGAATCGGGACGGCGATCGGCGATGGCTGCGGTCATGGTGTCTCTCGGGCGTTCGGTTCGTCGGTGGCGGGAACAGCGGTGGCGGTCTGTCGGGCGGAGGGCTCTAGGCCGCCTGGCGTTCGATCGCCCGCAGTCGAGCGCTCGAAGCACGGGGGTTTCGGTCCAGCTCCTCGTCGGACGGGCGTCGGACCATCGGGCGGAGCGACCGGAACGAGGGTTCGGTCACCGGTACGGGGAGGCCCGGAGGGTCGTCGCTGCGGGAGCGACGGCGGAACACGTCCTTGACGATCCGGTCCTCGCCGGAGTGATAGGTCAGGACGAGGCCTCGGCCCCCGATCCGGAGCGCATCCAGCGCGGCGTCGAGCGCTGGCTCGAGGATCTCGAGCTCGTCGTTGACCTCGATCCGGATCGCCTGGAAGGTCCGCTTCGCCGGATGGCCTCCCCGCCGACGGGCCGCCGCGGGGATGGCCGAGACCACGACCTCGGACAGCCGCTCGGTGGTACCGATCGGCCGGGCTTCGATGATGGCGGCGGCGATGCGGGCCGCGAACCGCTCGTCACCGTGACGGTGGATCAGGCGAGCCAGCCGCTGCTCGTCGTAGCCGTTGACCACGTCCGCCGCCGAGGTCGGTGCGGTCGGGTCCATCCTCATGTCGAGCGGTCCGTCGCGACGGAAGCTGAATCCTCGCTCCGGCCGGTCGAGCTGCGGGGAGCTGACCCCGAGGTCGAACAGGAAGCCGCTCAGGGGGTCGACGGTCAGCTCCTCGAGCACGCCGGCCAAGCCGTCGAATCGTACGTGGCGGAGCCTCACCCGGTCACCGAAAGGTGCCAACCGGCGACGGGCTGCGTCAAGGGCCGCCGGGTCGCGATCCAGGCCGATCACCGAGAGGTCGTGGCGGTTGGCCAGCAGTGCCTCGGCGTGCCCTCCCCCACCGATGGTGGCGTCGAGCACGGGGCCGCCGGGAACCGCAGCGAACAACAGAACCACGTCGTCGACCAGCACCGGCTGGTGGGCGAACTGCTGCGGATCCGGATCGACGCCCATGGCTCCGTCGGCGTTGTCGGCGTGGCTCGGCCATCGATAACCCCCCGGGCGCAGCGCTCGCCGGGATGTCTCCCCGGACGGGCTGAAGGGGGTAGCGGGCGGAGTTGTGGGGCAGAAGCACCCCCTCCCGGCCCGGGAGGCAATCGATGGTCGATCCGAGATGTTCGACTTCGCCGTTCTCCTTTCTGGTTTCGAGGTGTCGGCGTGGTGGGCGGGTTGGCCGGTGGTTCGGCGAAGCGGTGGAGGCCGATCAGAGCCCGAGTCGAGCGACCGCTTCGGCCAGCTCCTCGGCGGCCTCGTCGGTTCCCTGCTCGGCGGCATAGGTCTCGGCGGGCCAGATCTCGACCCGGTCGAACAAGCCGCTCACGACGACCTGGGACTGGAAACCGAGCTCGTTGAGCAGCTCCCGGGGAAGCGTGATCCGCCCCGCAGCGTCGAGCTTCACCTCTCGAACGCTGTTCATCAGCTTCCGGAACACCCGCATCGAGATGCGGGAGGCCTCGGACTCCGCCTTCCACTTCTCCGCAACCGCTCGGAAGTCGTCCGGGCTCCACAGCCCGATGCAGCCGTCGAGCTGCGTGACGTACCCCCGCTCGGCCACGAAAGCGCGAAACGGCGATGGCAGTACGACTCGACCCTTGTCGTCGAGGGCGTGCTCGTACTGGCCGACGAACAACGGTGCACCCTCCCTCCTTCTCGCTCTGCGGACGGTGGTCCGGGTGGGGAACCTCCCCACTGCGTGACACATTATGCCACTTCGCCCCACCTTGCAACGAAAACGGGGTCGAAAGAGTGAAATCTGCTCGCGTTGGTCGCAAACATTTGTTCGATTGATGGCGGATCGGAGCGGACTTCACCAGGAAAAATGCGACACGGGCCCGGCCCATGGGGCGGCGTGGGACGAAGTGGGGGGCCAGGTGGGGCGTCGTGGGGGCCGGAGTGGGGCGCGGTGGGGGTGGGCTGCCAGACGTTGCGATCGCCACCGAGGCCGCCCATCGTGAGAAGCCGTGGTGACCCCGGCGCACGAGCGGGGGTGGATCGTGGAGCACAACACCGGCACCGCTGCAGCGCTCCACGACCGCCCCCTCCCCGACCCGCTGACTCCGACCGTGTGGGTCAACGAGGTGGCCGGTCCGGCCTTCGTGCTGGGCAGCACCCAGGACGACGGTCTGATCCGGCGAGACGAGGCCACTGCCGCCGGCATCGAGATCTGTCGACGGCGCTCCGGCGGCGGCCTCGTCATCCTCCGACCCGGCATCGAGCTGTGGGTCGACGTGCTCCTGCCTCGAGGCTCGTCGCTGTGGTCCGACGACATCTCCGCCGCCTTCGGCTGGCTCGGAGCCCTCTGGGCCGACGTTCTGCGAGCAACGCTCGAGCCATCGTCTCCGGCCATCGTCGTCCATCGGGGCCCCCTGATCGATCGCGAGGCGGGTCGGGTCCTGTGCTTCGCCGGACTCGGCCCGGGCGAGGTGGTCGTCGATGGGGCCAAGGTGGTCGGGATCTCCCAGCGGCGGACGAGGCACGGGGCCCGCTTCCAGTGCGCCGTGACCCCTGGCTGGGATCCGGCGGACCTCGAGCCGTTCCTCGATCGAGCCGCACTGGCGGGCGCCGGGATCGATCTGCGGCGGCTCGCCGTAGGCCTCGACTCCCGATGGTGGGGACCGTCGATTCGGGGTCAGATCGTCGCCGAACTGGTCGACCGGCTCCCGAGCCCTACCGCCCCCGTCGATCCCGCCCCGGCGTGACGCGTCGAGGGCCGGACGGTGAACGGGTGGTAAAGAACCTCACATGATCCGACGGGTCCGGCTACCTTGACGCTATGGCCAGGGCGCTTGTCCTGAATGCAACCTATGAGCCGATCGGCGTGGTCTCGGCGAGGCGGGCGGTGATTCTGGCGCTCGACGAGAAGGTCGACGTGCTGGCCGACACCGGTCAGCGGGTGGCCTCCGCCACCACCTCGGTGCCGATCCCGTCGGTGATCCGGCTGCGCTACTACGTGAAGGTTCCCTACAAGCGGACTGCGCCCCTCAGTCGTCGAGCGGTCTTCGCCCGGGATCAGAGCAAGTGCCAGTACTGCGGCAAGTCGGCCGAGAGCATCGATCACGTCATCCCCCGATCGAAGGGCGGGGGCCACACCTGGGACAACGTCGTGGCCTGCTGCCGCAAGTGCAACACCTACAAGGGCGATCGTCTCCTGGAGAACTGCTCCCTCCGGCTGAAGGCGGCGCCGACCGTACCGACCCAGTACGTCTGGGTGAAGGTGGCAGCCGGCTCGGTACCCCCGGCATGGACCCCGTACCTGGAGCGAGAAGCGGCCTGATCGCCGCCGCCGGCCCGCCCACCGGCCGGTACCTTGTGTACATGCAACCGACGTACACCGACGCGGCCGATACCTACCGGGAGAAGATCCAGGCCTTCCTGGCCGAACACCTGCCGGCCGGGTGGGAGGGCATCGGCGCCCTCGGGACCGACGAGGCGACCGAGTTCAGCCGCCAGTGGCGGGAGACCCTGCGTGACAACCGGCTGCTCGCCGCCAGCTGGCCGACCGAGTACGGCGGCGCCGGCCTGACCGAGCTGGAATCGGTGATCCTGGCCGAGGAGTTCCAGCGAGCCGGGGTGCCGACCGGGGGAAGCAACGATGTCTTCGGCATCCAGATGGTGGGCAACACGATCATCGAGTGGGGCACCGAGGAACAGAAGCGTCACTTCCTGCCCCGGATCATCTCCGGTGACGACGTCTGGTGCCAGGGGTACTCGGAGCCGAACGCCGGGTCCGACCTCGGCAATCTCGGTTGTCGGGCCGTCCGCGACGGAGACGAGTGGATCATCAACGGACAGAAGATCTGGACCTCGGCCGGCCATCTCGCCAACTGGATCTTCGTACTCACCCGGACCGAGGCCGAGGCCCCCAAGCACCGGGGGATCACGTTCCTGTTGTGCCCGATGGATCAGCCCGGCGTCGAGGTCCGGCCGATCGAGATGATCACCGGCGAGTCGGAGTTCAACGAGGTGTTCTTCACCGACGCCCGCACCGCGGCCGACAACGTGATCGGCGAGGTCAACGGCGGCTGGGCCGTGGCGATGACCCTCCTCGGCTTCGAGCGCGGTGAGGCTGCGGCCACCACGCCCGTGGCGTTCCGCGGCGAGCTCGATCGCCTCGTCGAGTTGGCTCGGGAACGAGGACGGCTCGACGACCCCCAGATCCGACAGCGCCTCGCCTGGTGCCACTCCAAGGTCGAGATCATGCGCTACCTCGGCATGCGGACCCTGACCCAGTTCCTCGGCGGAGCTCGGCCCGGGGCCGACGCCTCGATCTTCAAGCTCTACTGGTCGGAGTATCACAAGATGGCCACCGAGCTGGCGGTCGACATCCTCGGCCCCGACGGCATGCACCTCGTCGGCAAGCTGCCGAACAGCGCCTTCTCCACCGACTCCCCCGGCGCCCCCAACGACTCGGGCAGCTGGCTGGGCACCTTCCTCAACGCCCGGGCCGGCACGATCTACGCCGGTACGAGCCAGGTCCAGCGCAACATCATCGGCGAGATGGTGCTCGGCCTCCCCAAGGAGCCGCGGGCCGACGCCGGCCCGTGGAAGGAGACCCCCAAGTAGTGGGCGGCTCGCCCCCTCCCCCGAGCTCGGTCGACGACGGTTGGCCCGCGCTCGTCGGTCGGATCATCCGGTCGCCGAGGCTGTGGTCCTCGGCGGCGGGCGCCGCCCTGTCGCTCGTGCCGCGCCGGTGGTGGCGACGGCCGCCGTTCCTGCCCCTTCCCGATCGACGGTGGCTCCGGTTCAGATTGACGACGGCGTACGGCGGCGACGGAACCTCGTCCCCCGGGATCGAGGACACCGTCACCTGGATCCGGTGGCGCCGGACCATCGACCGCTGACGTTCCGACGAGCGTCTGCCTTCACCAACGTCGACGGCAACGATAGCCTCGCCTTGTACGCCGCTCCCGTCCTGGAGGAAGTGTGAGCACCACCGAAGCCGCCCTGTTCGATGAGGCGCGAGCCCACCAGCTCGCGGCGGCCTTCGGCGCCATCCGCGACAACATGCAGCGAGTGGTGCGAGGCAAGCAGGCGGTCGTCGAGCAGGTGCTTCTCTGCCTGCTCGCCGGGGGCCACATCCTCGTCGAGGATGTCCCCGGGGTGGGCAAGACCACGCTGGCCAAGGCGCTGGCCGGTTCGATCGGAGCCGAGCTGGGCCGTATCCAGTTCACCCCCGACCTCCTCCCCGCCGACGTGACCGGGGTCAGCGTCTGGAATCGCAACAGCTCCACCTTCGAGTTCCGACCGGGCCCGATCTTCACCGAGCTGGTCCTGGCCGACGAGATCAACCGGGCCTCGCCGAAGACCCAATCGGCGCTGCTCGAGGCGATGGCCGAGACCCAGGTCACCGTCGACGGCACGACCCGCCCCCTCCCGAGCCCCTTCATGGTGCTCGCCACCCAGAACCCGATCGAGCAGGAGGGCACCTATCCCCTGCCCGAGAGCCAGCTCGACCGGTTCCTCATGAAGATCTCCGTCGGCTACCCGGCTCGGGCCGACGAGCTGCAGATCCTCGAGACCCACGAGACCGACGGCATGGTCGGCCGGCTCCAGCCGGTGGCCAACCTCAACGACGTGCTGGCGATGAACCAGATGGTGACGGCGGTCCACATCGCCCCCGAGCTGCGCAACTACCTGATCGAGTTGGCCGACGCGACCCGCCGCCACCCGGCGGTGACGCTCGGTATGTCGCCCCGGGCGACCCTCAGCCTGCAACGGGTGGCCCGGGCCCGGGCCGGCTCCCAGGGCCGTACCTACGTCACCGACGACGACATCAAGGCGGTCGCCGCCCCGGTGATCTCCCATCGCATGATCCTGCGGCCCGAAGCGGTGCTCCAGGGGACCGAGGCGTCGGCCGTCGTGGCCGACGTACTGCGCACGGTCCCCGTCCCCTACGATCGCGTTTGATGCGCCCAACCCGTGCCGGCCTCGGCCTGATCCTCGCCACCGCCGGTGGCCTGGCCGCGGGCCGGATCCTCGGGCTGCTCGAGCTCTACGTGCTGGCGGCGATGGGAGGGGTCGCCCTCCTCCTGGCCGCGCTCTACACCGCCACGGTTCGACTCGACCTCGGCGTCGGCCGGACCGCCACACCGGCCCGACTACGAGCCGGTTCTCCGGCCCGGATCGATCTGGTGCTCCAGAACAACGCCCGTCGATCGACGCCGCTCATCTCGGCCCACGACAGCGTCCAGGGGTCTCGAGGGGCCGCGTTGCTGCTCGCCCCGATCGGCCCCCGGCGCGACGCCAGGATCGCCTATCGCCTCCCCACCAGCCGGCGGGGGGTGGTGAAGGTCGGTCCCCTCGACCTGACCCTCGGCGACCCCCTCGGCCTCACCCAGGCGACCCTCCGGGCGGCCGAGGTGACCGACCTGATGGTGCATCCCCAGCTCGTCGAGCTCCGGGCCCTGGTGGCGATCGCCGGCCACGACCCGACCGCCGATCTCCAACCGGTCCGGGCGCTGGCCAGCAACGGCGACGAGTACTTCGCCCTCCGCCCCTACGTCGTCGGCGACGAGCTGAAGCGGGTCAACTGGCGAGCGACCGCCCGGACCGATGAGCTCGTGGTCCGTCAGGAGGAACGCCCCAAGACCGGCCGGGTGACGGTGATCCTCGATCGACGGCGGGAAGCCTATGACGAGGCCGGCTTCGAGCGGGCCGTGTCGGCTGCGCTGAGCGCGCTCCATAGCGGCTTCCGGGGTGGCGACTCGCTCCGGTTCCTGACCTCGGCATCCCCGGCGGTGACCGACATTCGCAGCCGGGCAGACCTCGATGCGGTCGACGAGCAGCTGGCGCTGATCGACCTGACCGAGTCGGCGTCGTTGATCCGAACCCTGGAAGACCAGACGAAGGTCGGACGGGGTGGAACCCTCGTCGTGGTCACCGGTCATGTCACCGATCATCTGAAGACCGCCGTCAACCGGTGCCAGCGGACCTTCGGCCTCGTGGTGCCGGTCACCTGCCAACCGACCGGCGCCAGCGGCTCGCTCCCCGGTGCGATCGTCCATGACGGCAACCACGACCTCCGTGCCCAGTGGCACCGGGCGGTCGGACCGTCATCGGGCGGGGGAACAACGGCGAACCCGACGGTGGTTCCCTCCAACGGAGGAAGGACGGCCAGACCGTGAACAGTCGCCGAGCCAGTGCACCGATAACGCTCGAGGTGGCGGCTGCACTGATGGTGCCGGCCGCCTCCTATGGGTTCGTGCGAGTCTTCGTCGAGCGCGGCGCCATCACCCCGATCATCGGGGCCGCCGTGCTCTCGACCGCAGTCGCGGTGCTGCTCCGCCGCCTGCGGGTCCCCCTGGCCGGAGCGGCTGCGCTGTCGTTCCTGTTCCTCGGCGCGCTCATCGTGAACCGGTTCGCTCCGGGCACCGCCCGTCTCGGCATCATTCCCACCGGGGCGACGATCGATGCCTTCGAGGCCCTGATCCGCGAGCTCGTGACGAAGTTCCGGGAGCTCAAGACCCCGGTCGAGGCCATCGACCCGTTCATCGCCGCCTCGATGGTCGCCGCATGGGTCATGGCGTTCCTCACCGATTGGGGAGCCCATCGGCTCCGGCTGGCCTTCGAGCCGGTGTTGCCGGCCGGCCTCCTGTTCATCTTCTCCAGCGTCCTCGGGACCGGCACCCAGCAGGTGCAGGCCAGCCTCCTGTTCGGTGCCTCGGTCGCCTTCTGGGCCGTCGTCCAGCGCTCGGTGAACCTGGCGGAGGGCAACTCGTGGTTGGCCAACGATCGACGACGGGGGTCGATCGCGGTGGCCCAGGCCGGCGCCGTGTTCGCTGCCTTGGCGGTCATCGCCGGCGTCCTGGTCGGGCCCCGCCTCCCGGGGGCGGAGGCGGAGGAGATGCTCAGCTTCCGCGATAGCGGCGATCCGACCCGGGTGGTGGTCAGCCCGTTCGTCAGCATCGAATCGCGGCTGGTCCAGCAGAGCGGTGTCCGGCTGTTCACCGTGGCGTCGAGCCAGCCGTCGTACTGGCGCCTGGCCGGACTCGACACCTACGACGCCACCATCTGGAAGGTCGCCGGAGACTTCTCTCCCGAGGACGGCGACCTTCCCGGCCGCGACACGGCGGGAGGTCAGCGGGAGGATGTGGTGCAGGCGTTCGACATCGAGGCTCTCAGCGAGATCTGGCTGCCCGCTGCCTACGCCCCATCGAGCATCGTCGACTCGTCGGCCCGGCTGACCTGGAACGCCGAGTCCGGCTCGTTGACCGTGTCGAACGAGATCCCCAGCAGCAACGGCGTCGACTACAGCCTCGTGTCGTCGATCCCCCGGTTCACCACCGAGGAGCTCCGGGGCGCATCGGACGCGGTCCCTCCGGAGATCGCCGAGCGGTACCTCGCCCTGCCGGCGGTGCCCGACATCGTTCGGACGACCGCCGAGCAGGTGACGGCCGGCCAACCGACGCGCTACGACCAGATGCGGGCTCTGCAGGACTTCTTCCAGTCCTTCGACTACAGCATCGACCTCGAGTCGCCCAATGGCACCGATCCGTTGGAGCACTTCCTGGCCACCCGGGTTGGCTTCTGCCAGCAGTTCGCCGGGACGTTCGCCGTGATGGCCCGGCTCCTGAACGTCCCGGCTCGGGTGGCGATCGGGTTCACCTGGGGCGACCCGATCGGGACCGACGACGAGGGCCGCACGATCTACGCCGTCACCGGCCGTCAAACGCACGCCTGGCCCGAGGTGTGGTTCGACGGGCTGGGGTGGGTGGCGTTCGAGCCGACGCCAGGTCGAGGGGCGCCGGCCGCGGTCGACTACACGGGTCTCCCGGCTCTGCAGGACTCGCTCGTCCAGCCCGACAACCCGGGGAGCCCTCCAACCACCACCACGACCGCGGTCCCCACCGATCCCAGCCCGGTGGACTCGGGGCCCCTGGTCCCCGACATCCCCCTCGGCGACACGGGCGGCGCCGGAGCGGCGGCCGCCGACGACGGCGGCCTCGGTATCAGCCTCGGCACGATCCTCCGGGTTCTCGGGGTCCTCGCCGTGCTCGGCGCGTACTTCGGCGGGGTGCCGGCCTACCGAAACTGGCGCCGGGCCCGCCGCCGCCAGCAGGTTGCCTCACCGGCCGACAGCGTGGAGACCGCCTGGGCCGAAGCGACCGAGAGCCTCGAACTGGGCTTCCGGCTGTCCCGCCGTCCGTCGGAGACCAGGCGGGAGTACGCCCGGCGGCTGGCGGCCGACATGCGGGTCCCGACCGAGCCGATGCGGGAACTGGCCGACAAGGTCACGGTGGCCCGCTACCACCCCCAGGGCCTCGACCGGGGCGACGCCGACCGGGCCGACGCCCTGGCCGGCGAGATCGAACAGGCCGTGACCACGCGGGTGCCATTCCTGACCCGCTGGGGGCGATTGGTCGATCCCCGGAGCTTCCTCCGGCCGAACGCTCGGATCGTGGCGTCGACGGCGCAGGCCGGGCGCCCCGAGACCAACGGCGCGTCCCCTGCTGACGAGGTGGAGCCGGCGCTCGCCTCCCGGTGAGGAGATGACGATCGGCCGATGAACTACTCGGCCGAGAACTACTCGGCGTCGTCGGAGGTGGTGTCGCCCTGACGGCCGACGTTGGGATTGGCCGCTCGGAAGGCGTTCGAGACCTGGTTGAAACCGGCCCGTCCCATCAGGCGCAGGTTTCG
This sequence comes from Acidimicrobiales bacterium, assembly GCA_965262175.1. Classification (GTDB taxonomy): domain Bacteria; phylum Actinomycetota; class Acidimicrobiia; order Acidimicrobiales; family SZUA-35; genus CADEDH01. Next base: position 24,361 of record CBDHES010000014.1, read on the forward strand.
CTCCAAACCGAGCGCGCTGATCAACATCAGCAGGTAACCGGCGAACGCAGCCAGGAAGTGGATCTGGAGCGTCCCGACCATCACGGCCACACCAGCGACGAGACCGAGCACCGACCAACGAAGCGACCCCAGAGCGTGACGGTAGACCGTGGTCTCACCCACCTCTTTGGCCAGGCGCGGATCGCTCTCGTGGAGGCTCTTCTCGATCTCGGCGAGAATCCGCTGCTCGTCCTCTGACAATGGCATTCGCTGGTCCTTCTGCCTGTACTCCCGGGCCTCAGTCTCGCGCATCTCGGCCTTTTGGACAACGCGCACGGCCAGAGAAAATCACCAGTCCTTCATCTGAGCAGGAGATCCCAAGCCTTGTGTTCACTATCGGGCCGACCCCCGGGTCTCCTTAGCAGCCAGGCCCCCGATCGGTGTCGACTGCGACGTCGGGGTCGGTCGATCACCGTGACCCCGGCTCACGATCGGGGCCCCACTGGCCCTGACCAGGGATCTTCGGGCGGAGTCCGTCGCCATCGGCGATCGCCGCCGGGCCGATCGCCGACCGTCCGAACCGATCCCGGATCTCGTCGACGGCTCGATCGGCGCTCGACCACCGATCACCACCTTCCAGCAGGTCATCGAAGCTGAGTTGGTCGGCGACATCAGCCGACAGCGACGTCACTCCGACACCGAGCAGCCGCACGCCCTCGGTGATCGAGACGGCGTCGAGGAGCTGCCCGGCTCGGTCGAGGATGGTGCGGGCGCTGTCGGTGGCACGATCGATCGTGACGGCCCGGGTCACGGTCTGGAACGACGGGTACCGGAGCTTGATCGTCACCGTCCGGCCCCGGAGCCCAGCCGATCGGAGCCGGGCTGCGACCGAGTCGGCCATCCGGACCAGCTCCCGCTGAAGCTCGCCACGATCGGTGAGATCCCGCTCGAACGTCTCCTCGTGGCTGATCGACTTGGTGCGCCGATCGGCCTCGACCGGTCGGTCGTCACGCCCGTTGGCCACGGCGTGGAGGTGACGACCGTGGGCGTCGCCCACCGTCGCGATGAGCCGATCGAGCGGTAGGTCGGCGAGGTCCCCCACGGTGACGATCCCGAACCGGGAGAGACGCTCGGCCGTCTTGGGGCCCACCCCCCACAGCGCCCGGATCGGGAGCGGCCGGAGGAACGACTCCACGTCGGCGTCGGCGACCTCTCGGACCCCGGGCCCGACCTCGATCGACCGGCCCACGATCTTCGGCTTGGCCGCCTCCGAGGCCAACTTGGCCACCAGCTTCGTCGAGGCGATGCCGACCGAGGAGGCCAGGCCCTCGGTCTCGAGGATCCGGTCGCGGAGGCCGATCGCCACGGCCCGGGGCGGACCGAGGAGGCCGACCGCTCCGGTGACGTCGAGAAACGCCTCGTCGAGCGACAACGGCTCGACCAGTGGGGTCACATCGCGAAACAGCGCCATGACCCTGCCGCTGACCTCCCCGTACCGCTGGTGGTCGCCGGGGAGGAACACGGCGTGGGGACACAGCTGACGGGCCCGGGCCGACGGCATCGCCGAGCGGACCCCGTACACCCGGGCCTCATAGGATGCAGCGGCCACCACACCCCGATCACCGGTCCCGCCCACCACCACCGGCTGGCCGGCCAGCTCGGGCCGCCGCAAGAGCTCCACCGACACGAAGAACGCGTTCATGTCGACGTGGAGGATCGTCGTCACAGGCGCTCGACCCGTCGATCCTCCCGACGGGCGCCGGTGACCCGGTACCGGAACACCCGCCCGTCGTCGATCCCATCGTCGAGGTGGGCCACGAGCGGCTCGACGACCCACGGGTGAGATCCAGCCATGTGGGCCGAGACCGCGGCCCGGTGGACGTACTCGGCTCCGACGACGATCCCGTCGGGGTCGTCGACCTCGATCTCGCCCCGGACCTCGAGGGCCAGGTGGGCCTCGACCCGGAGCAGGAACCCGGCATCGGGGGCGACGACCTCGACCCGGTACAGGGGCCCCTCCCACTGGGCGACCCGTAGACCGGTCTCCTCCCACACCTCACGCGTCAGCGCCTCGACGGGCCCCTCGCCCGGGTCGACGACCCCGCCCGGCGTCGACCAGTCGACGACCCCGCCCGGTCGGAGATTCTCCACCAAGAGGACCGTGTCATCGGCGACGATCACGCCGCCGGCCACCTGCCAATGGCGGAGGCCGTCGGCCTCGACCGGGGGGACGTATCGGTTCTCGGCGCTCATCGGCACCCATTCTGACCCATCGGCCGACCACAGCCCTACCCTTGGGGCCGACGATTCCCGGTCCGGTCGCCGAGCGATCGAACCGAAGGCCGGGGCCGGCAGCTTCACGGTGACGATGACCGATCGCGACGACCCGAACCCCGACGAGCCGAACCCCGACGACCCACCGGCCGCCCTCGACGCGACCGGCCAGCCCCCCGGGGATCATCCGGGCAACGGGCTCGCCCGGCGCGGGGGCGATGGCAGCCCACTGCTCTTCCAGGATCTCGAGCCACCGAGCCCGATCGATCCGGACCCGCCGCCCGCCGCCCGATGGCTGGCGTTCGGTTCGATTCTCGTGGCCGGCCTGCTGGGGGGGCTCATCGGCTACGGGACCGGTGACCTGATGGGCGGTTCCACGTTGTGGGCGGCGATCGGGGCGCTGGTCGGCGCAGCGATCTGCGCGGTTGGGGTCGGCGTCGTCGCGGCGTTGACCCTGCGGGCGATGAGCGAGTGGAAGGCGGTCGAGCATCGAGACTCCGAAACCCGCCGGTCGAGCGGCCTGATCATCCGCCCGGCCGACGAGGAGGCCGACGGGGCCGACCGATCCGCCGACGGTCCACCCGATGGGCACGCTTCGCCATGACGCCCCCTGGCGACGCGGCCGACCACGATCCACTGGCGCTGACCGAACTGGCGGTCGAGCTGGCTCGGCGCGCCGGTGCCGTCGTCACCGAGATGGCCGAGGACGCCCGCCGAACGGCGTCGACGAAGTCGAGCCCCACCGACGTGGTGACCGAGGCCGACCGAGCCGCCGAGGTCCTGATCACCGACGGGATCCTGGCGGCACGGCCCGACGATTCGATCCTGGGTGAGGAGGGAGCGGCCCAGACCGGGCCCAGCCCCATCCTCTGGCACATCGACCCGATCGACGGCACGACCAACTACGTCTACGGCATTCCCGCCTACTCGATCTCGATCGCCGCCGAGCACGCTGGACAGACCGTGGCCGGCGTCGTCTTCAACCCTCGCTCCGACGAGCTGTTCCGGGCCACGCGGGGCCTGGGGGCGACCTGCAACGACGAGCCGCTGACGGTTCGCAACCAGCCGGACCTCGGCCGAGCGCTGGTGGCAACCGGATTCGGGTACCGCCCGGAGCGCCGGCGTCACCAAGGTCGAGTCGTCGCCGGGTTGATCGAGCAGGTCCGCGATCTCCGCCGCTTCGGCTCGGCGGCCCTCGACCTCTGTGCGGTCGCCGCAGGGCGGGTCGACGCATACTACGAGCTCGGCCTGAACCGGTGGGACATCGCAGCCGGCGAGCTCATCGCCACCGAGGCCGGAGCGGTCGTCGGCGACCTCGACGGCGGGTCGCCCGACACGGGGTTCCTGCTCGCCGCCGGGCCCTCGTTGTTCGGCCCGCTGGGCGATGCCCTCCGGGCCCTGGAGGCTGCCCGGGAGGGCCCGACACCGGCCTGACACGACCCGTCGATGACGACGACCGAGGGGTCGGCGAGACATTTCTTCGCGTCATGATGCAAAGACGTGCTCCATATCGGGCACCATTTGTGCGTGGGAACCACGATTCTGACCGTCGAAGACGACGAGCGCATCCGTCAGGCCGTGAGCCTCGCCCTCGAGGAGGAGGGCTGGGACGTGGTCGAGGCGGAGACCGGGGAGCGTGCCCTCGACACGTTCGCCGCGTCACCGGCTGATGTGGTCCTGATCGACATCATGCTGCCCGGCATCGACGGCTTCGAGGTCTGCCGATCGCTCCGACGGGCCAGCGACGTGCCGATCATCATGGTGACGGCCCGGGCCGACACCCACGATGTCGTCGCCGGCCTCGAGGCGGGAGCCGACGACTACCTGACCAAGCCGTTCGCCCCCAAGGAGCTGTCGGCCCGCATCCGGGCCATGCTGCGTCGAGCCCGGGCCTCCGAGCCGGGCGACCTCGAACGGATCCGGGTCGGGGAGCTCGAGATCAGCCCCGACGAGGGCCTCGTGCTGAAGAACGGCGAGGAGCTCCATCTCACCAAGACCGAGTTCAAGCTGCTCGTCGAACTGGCCAGTCAGCCGGGCAAGGTCTTCAGCCGCGAGGTCCTGCTGGAACGGGTGTGGGGGTACGACTACTTCGGTGACGGCCGCCTCGTCGACGTGCACGTCCGCCGGCTGCGGACCAAGGTCGAGGCGGATCCGGCCAGCCCTCGCTACGTCGTGACGTCGAGGGGCCTGGGCTACAAACTGCAGCCCTGATCATGGCCGAGTACCGGTGGTGGCGGGGGCTGGTCGCCCGGGTGACGCTCACCTATGCGTTCGGCGCCCTCGCCCTGTCGGCGCTCGTGGCGCTGGCCAGCTTCGCCATCACCCAGAACCGGCTGCTCACCCAGGTCGAGGATCAGCACCGGCGACAGGCGTACCAGAACATGATCGTGGTCCGCCAGCGTCTGTCGGCGCTGGGTCCGATCGTGACCGACGAGATCGGCGGCACCGAAGAGTCCGGCGACGACGGAACCGACGACGACACGGCCGACGACGACGACAACGAGGAGAACGACGCCACCACCGAGTCGACCTCGACGACCCTCGAAGGGGTCACCGACCCGACCGCCGATGTGGTGGGCCCCATCGACCCGGCGCCGGGCATCACCACCACGACGGTCGACCAAGAGACGTCATCGACCACGCTCGTCGACAGCGAGACCGTGGAGGAGGCCCAGGTCGCCGATGTCTACACCGACCTCTTGGGCGAGCTGCGACGGACCAACGGCAGCCTGGCTGGCCTGAAGCTCGGGGCCGAGGGCTTCCGATCCCAGACCCTGCAGCGGGACGACGTCCCGATCCAGCTGCTCTCGCTGCAGGAGAGCGAGACGAACCCCGCGCAGCTGCGCTACGAGGACGAGACCGGCGCCCACTACGCCATGGCGGTCCACTTCGACGATCTCGACGTCACCTACATCGAGATCCTCTCGCTCGCTCCCGTCGAGTCGACGCTCAGCTCACTCCGACTCATCCTGGCCGGCGTCGCCGCGGCGGCGGCACTGGGTGGCGCCCTCCTCGGGTACTACTCGGCCAAGGCGGCCCTGTCCCCCATCCCCCGGATCAGCACCCGGGCCCGGGCCCTGGCCGGCGGCGACTTCTCGACCAAGCTCGACCTCCGCGACCAGGACCGAGACCTCGCCGTGCTGGCCGACGCCTTCAACGACATGATCGGCGCCGTCGCCGAGCGGATCGAGCGTGAGCGACGGTTCACCACCGACGTCAGCCACGAGCTCCGCTCCCCGCTGATGACCCTCGCCGCGTCGGTCGAGGTGCTCGAGCGCCGCAAGGAATCGCTACCCCAGGTCGCCCAACAGGCGATCGACCTCCTCAGTCACGACCTCGAACGGTTCCGTCGCCTGGTCGAGGACCTGCTGGAGGTGTCCCGGATGGAAGCGGGGGCGGTCCAACTGCAGATGAGCCGGTTCCGGGTCGTCGAGTTCCTGGAGAACGTCATCTACCAGTCCCGCACCCCGCACCTCGAGCTGCGGTACGACCCCGACGATGCGCAGGTCTCGATCACCGCCGACAAGCGACGGCTCGCCCAGGTGATCACCAACCTCCTGGAGAACGCCGAGAAGTACGGCGATGGGGCGACCGGCGTCCGCTACGAGGTCGTCGGCGAGAACGTGCAGATCATCGTGGCCGACTCCGGCCCCGGTGTACCGGCCGACCAGCGGGAGCGGATCTTCGAACGGTTCGGCCGGATCGAGGCCGGCAACCGGGCCTCGGCCCCCGGATTCGGGCTTGGCCTGTCACTCGTCGCCGAGCACGTGAGGCTCCACGGCGGTCGGGTCTGGGTCACCGACCGAGTCGACGGCGAGCGGGGGGCCCGGTTCGTGGTACAGCTCCCGATCGGCGAGCACGTCGACGTCATCGAGGAGATGGCGCTGTGATCCCGGCCACGATCCCGACCGGCGTCCGACGCCCCTGCGGCCGGCTGGGCGCGGCGTTGGCGGCGACGGTGCTGGTGGCGGCCGGCGGCTGCACGTTCGGGACCTACGAGGAGCCCCAGGCCGTCGACGACGCGCCGGAGAACCTGTTCGCCTCGCTGACGACGACCCCGACGACCCCACCCGAAGACGCCGACGCCGAGTTCACCCTGACCCTCATGTTCATCGACGGGAACGACAACCTGGTCCCGGTCAACCGCACCCAGGACACCCCGCCCGGCCCCGACGAGGTCCTGGCCGGCCTCCACGGCGAGCCGAGCACCGAGGAGCTGGCAGCCCGAGGCGACAACCCGATCAGCACCCGGCTGTTCCTCGAGTCGGAGGTGCCCCGGGTCGTCGACACCCGGCAGGAGGCGATCATCGAACCCGAGACGGGCGAGGAGGTGACCGGGGTGATCATCGACATCGAGGTCGGCCCCGAGCTGCGCCTCGCCGTCGTGGAGTCGGCCGGCCAGGTCACCCTGATGTTCGCCCAGATCGTCTGCAGTCTCGAGCGCCTCGAGGGATTCCAGATCGACGGCGTGGTCCTGGTCGACGCCGACGGCCCGATCCCGGCCCCGACCCAGACCCCCAACGTCGAGAGTCGACCGGTGACGGCCGCCGACTACCGGGGGTGCGTCACCGCCGACGACCTGGCGGCCGCCACGGTCGTACCGACCGACGACACCGGAACCGGGACGACGGAGGGCTCGGGCTAGGCGGGGTCAGGCGAAGAACTGCTTGGCGGTGGCCCATAGCTGATCGGAGACGGGCTTCAGCTCGGCCACCGCCTCGTCGAGAGGGATCCGCACGATCGTGCCGGCCCGGAGGGCGACCATCATCCCCCAATCGGCGTCGTGGACGGCGTCGATGGCCGCGATGCCGTAGCGGGTCGACAGCACCCGGTCGAACGGGGTCGGGGTGCCACCCCGCTGGACGTGCCCGAGGATCGTCACCCGGGTCTCGTACCCGGTCCGCCTCTCGATCTCGGAGGCGACGAGGTTGGCGATGCCCCCCAGCCGGATGTGGCCGTACTCGTCGTAGTCGTCAGGCGGGATGTCGAGTGAGTCGGGGATGGGCTTGGCGCCCTCGGCGACCACCACGATCGAGGCGTATCGGCCACGCTCGTGGCGGCGGGTCAGCGCCGCGCAGACGTCGTCGATGTCGAACGGCTCCTCGGGGATGAGGGTCATCGTCGCTCCGCCGGCGATCGGCCCATGTGGCGATGTGCCCCACGTGGCGCCCCATCACCTCGACCACCATCACCCGGTTGTGGCTCTCCGCCGTCGTGTGGAGCCGATCGATCGCTTCGGTGGCGATCGTGACCGCGGTGTCGAATCCGAACGTCTGCTCCGTGCCACCGATGTCGTTGTCGATCGTCTTGGGCACGCCGACGACGGGCAGTCCTTCCTTGGCCAGCTCTCGGGCGCACGACAACGTCGCCACCGATGGCGATCAGTCCGTCGACGCCTCGGGCGGCCATCGTCCCCCGGAGCCGGTCGACGCCGTCATGCGGCTGGTGCCGATGATGGTGCCCCCTCGGGGCAGCGTGCCCCGGAGACGATCGACGGACAGCTCCATCGCCTCGTCGTCGATCAGGCCCCGATAGCCGTCGACGAAGCCGAGGACATCGTCGCCGTAGTGCCGCTCCGCCTTGCGGACCACGGCCCGGATGACGGCGTTCAGACCGGGGCAGTCGCCTCCGGCGGTGAGCACCCCGATACGCATGACCTGGTTCCTCTCTGGGCGGTGGCACCGGGCGGGTCGACCCACCACGGCCGGCAGCGGTCATGATGCCAGCGGGCCCGGCCAGATTTGGCCACCCGATGGGGCCCATGCCGCCGGTATCGGTGAGAGGCCGGTGGCCCCTGACCCGACCCGCCCACGACACAGATGTTCGCTAGTGTTGCCGGTGTCAGCGAGACCGACTGGCAGGTCTGTGGTGGTCACGACGGACAGAACCGCTCCGGCCGGCACGATCGCCCTTCAGCCTGCCGGCGTGCGACGGCTCGTTGACCCCGTCGTCGCGGCCCGCCTCGTGGCCTTCTGCCCACAACTCTTCCCCTCCCTCGACGGCCGGTTCGCCCCAACGGTGCTGCCGTTGCTCGTCGTCGTGGTCGTCGACTTCGCGATCGCCGTTCGCCCGCCGGTGGAGACCGTCCGTGACGGCCGTCGTCGCAGCCGCCGATGAACGGCGCGATGGCCAGTCCCAACACCAACGCCATCTACGCCGGGTTGTCGTCGTGGCGATCGTCGTCTTCCTCGTGGCGAGGCATAGGGGGATGACGATCATCGACGCCGTTGCGATGCGGCTCCACCCCGAGGCCACCGATGCGCTGGCCGCCTGGTATGCCGACCTCGGCCTCGAACGGGCCTGGGTCTTCGTGATCCGATGGGGCACCGTGCTCTTGGTGAGCGCCGCCGGTCTCCTCTTCGCTCGTCTCGCAGACGGATGGGCCCGAGCGGCCGCTCGACTTCGCCGGACCTGCATGACACGGTAGCGACCGTCATCGGTGTCGGCCTCCTCGCCGACACCCTGCCCGGAACGCTCGACGATCCAGCCGAGACGGCGCGGCTCACCCGTGAGATCCGCCGAGGTGTCCTCCTGTCGATAAGCGAGGCGCGACGCATCGTCGACGGGATCGGGGTCTCGACCGACGCAGAGCTCGGCCAGGCGGTTCGCCAGCAAGTCGCCCGCACGACCCGGCACTGGGGGGTTCCGATCGCCACATCGTTCGACCTCTCCGCCGCTGTGCCGACGCCGATCGGCAACGACGTCTACTCGATCGCGATCGAGGCCCTGGCCAACATGCGACGACACAGCGACGCCACGCAGGGGCGACTCTCGCTGCGGACCACCGGTCGTCAGATCCGACTCGTCGTCAGCGACGACGGTGTCGGAGCTTGCCCAGCCAATCTCCTCGATCAGCCTTCGGCATCGCATCCATGCGGCGCCGAGCCGAGCGGTGGGGCGGAACATTCTCGGTGCAGACAGCTCTCGGTGCCGGGTTCGAGATCGAAGCCACCCTTCCCCTCGACGGGAGCGAGGTTCCCCCCACCGAGCGATCGGCTCAGCGCGGAACGCCGGGACCGATGGTCTGGCGTGGTGAGGCTGGACGACGATGAGCTCCCCCTCCGGAACCGGCGACACGGCATCGTTGAGGGTTGTCGTCGCCGACGACAACCCGGTAGTTCGAGAGGGGCTCACCAGTCTCCTGAGGAACGCCGGATTCCACGTCGTCGCCAGTGCCGCCAGCGGGCGAGAAGCCTCCGCGGCCATCGATGCCGAACACCCCGACGTCGCCGTTCTCGACGTCCGCATGCCCGACGGTACCGGGATCGATGTCGCGTCCGAGGTGAGCGACCGGATCCCATGCGTGATGGTCACCTATGACGACGACCACTCGACGGTCGAGAGGTGCGTATCCGCAGGGGCCAGCGGCTACCTCGTCTACGGCGAGTTCGGTGCCGAGGAGCTCGCCCGGGCCGTGATCGAAGCAGCCCAGGGTCGGGCCCTGCTGAGCCCGACCGCGGCGGCTGCCCTCCTGGCGACGGCTCGACGACCCGGGGGTGACGAGGCCATGCCCCACACCGTCGAGCGGCGGGCCGAGGGCTTTCGCCTCACGACCCGCGAGCGCGAGGTCCTCCTCCTGATCGTGCAGGGAGAGTCGAACTCGGCGATCGCCGTCAGCCTCCAACTCAGCGAGAAGACGGTCAAGAACCACATCAATCGGATCTTCACCAAGCTGGGGGTCGTCAGCCGGTCTGAAGCGGTCGCCCTGTGGCTCGGTCTGCGGTGAGGCCGAGGGCGACCCAACGGCCGCCTCGGCCCCACCGGCACGCAGATTCGGTTGTCGGCGGACCCGGGCCCGGAGGCCCAAGCCGGGTCGACCCGGCGACCCGGTTAAGGCAAGGCGATGACGTCGGTGGTGACCGCCGGAGCGATGCGGCCATTGCCGTCGACGTGGAACGCATAGTTCGTGTTGAAGATCAGGTCTCGTCCGATCTTCACCCCGGTCCCGACAACCCGATCCCGAACTGAACGGTGCAGTCGTCGAACGAAGGCGTTCGGTGTCCCAGGACACGACGGGATCGGCTGGGTGCGACGACACCCCGGCGAGGCCGAGGGGCCGTAGATGTTCGTCGGGCAGAAGTTCTGACCGACGTGCACGGTCGACCTGACACCGTCGGTGCAAGCGGTCACGTTCGACTGTTGAGCCGCGAGCCTGGCGAAGAAGTACCAGCCACCCCACCAGCCCTTTCGATGGAAGTCGGCCACCTCACTGCTGCGGACGGTGATGCAGTCCGAGGTCCGATAGCCGAACGTCGCCCGGCAACCGTGCTGGGTCATGATGGAGTCGGTCGATTGGTAGAAGGTCCAGTTGCCATCGCAGGACGCGTTCGAGTGCGGCTCGATCAGCCAAGCATCGATCAAGTTCCCCGGCACCGGGGACCATCGGCCCGGTCCCAGCTCGAAACTCTGATCCGATTGGCCCAGGTCCTCGCATGCTGGCCGCCCCGGATCGGGCCCGGGTCCCGGCCCGGGGCCCGGCCCGCTGCCGCCGCTGACGCCGATCCGCTTCCCGCGTCGTCGCCAAACCACGTGACGCCGTCGTGACCATCCGCATCTCAGGTCGACCGTCGATGCAGAGCCCGCCGGCGCATTGATCCTCGGTGGTCCTCACCCGGCGCCACGTCGTGGGATTCGGGCGTCCACCACCGAGTTCGTGTAGCCGCCGCATGCGGCATTGCCCCAGAGGACGTCGTTCACCTCGTCGCTCCCGAGGCGGATCGGCCCGCCCGCCGGCCAGGTCTCGGTGATCGTTGCCGTTGACGCGGACCGTCGTCCAGACCTCGGACGCGATCGAATCGGGGATCTCGCTGGTGATGCGGATCTCGGAGTCGTAACTCGAAGCCGGTCGGCCGTGGTGAGCACGCTGCAACGGCCATGGTGATGGTCGCCAACAGCCCGAGGGCGTTGTCGTCCGAACTACCTCCAAAGTCGGGCTCCTAGCCTCCAGCGGCCAACCTCTCGGGTGAAGAGCCCCTGGGCCCGGGCCTGCGGCCCTCCGATGCCCTCCAAGGCCCTCGTCGGCGTGGGCGCCTGTAAGGTGTCTCGCCATGTCGCATGTGCTGGCCCTCGATGCGGGTACGACAGGAGTCCGAGCGCTGATCATCGATGACCGCAGCCAGGTGGTGGCCTCGGCCTATCGGGAGTTGACCCAGCACTACCCCCAACCCGGATGGGTCGAGCACGATCTGGCCGAGATCTGGGAATCGACGGTGGCGGTCATCGCCGAAGCGGTCGCCGACCGCGGCGTCCCCATCGCCGCCATCGGGATCACCAACCAACGGGAGACGGCCGCCGCCTGGGACCGGCGAACCGGCCAGCCTCGCCACCGGGCCATCGTGTGGCAGGACCGGCGTACCGCCAACCGCTGCGATGAGCTGACCGAGGCCGGGCACCTCGATCTCGTCCGGTCGACGACCGGCCTGGTGCTCGACCCCTACTTCACCGGCACCAAGTACGAGTGGCTCCTCACCGTCGGTGGCGTCGAGGCCGACGACGACCTGGCGCTGGGGACGATCGACACCTGGCTCATCTGGAACCTGACCGCCGGGGCGGTCCACGCCACCGAGCCGTCCAACGCGTCCCGGACGCTGTTGTTCGACATCACCACTCTCGATTGGTCACCCGAGCTGACCGATCTGCTCGCGGTCCCGCACTCGGCGCTTCCCGACGTCCGCCCGTCGAGCGGCCGCTTCGGGACGACCGCCGACACGACCGCCCTGGGAGCCGGGATCCCGATCAGCGGCGTGGCCGGCGACCAGCAGGCTGCGCTGTTCGGCCAGGCGTGCTTCCGGCCCGGCATGTCCAAGAACACCTACGGGACCGGCAGCTTCGTGCTGATGAACGTCGGGACCGAGCCGCCGCCGGCGGTCGACGGCCTGTTGACGACGGTCGGCTGGACGATCGGCGATCACGCCCCGACCTATGCCTACGAGGGAGCCATCTTCGTGACCGGTGCCGCCATCCAGTGGTTGCGGGATGGCCTGGGGATCATCGACGAGGCCGCCGAGATCGGCCCGCTCGCCGCATCGGTCGAGTCCTCCGACGGCGTGTACCTCGTCCCGGCGTTCACCGGCCTCGGGAGCCCCTGGTGGGACCCCTACGCCCGGGGGGCCATCGTCGGCCTGACCCGAGGGACCGGCCGGGCCCATCTGGCCCGGGCCGTCGTGGAATCCATCGCCTTCCAGACCCGCGACGTGGTGGAGCTGATGACCCGGGCGTCGGGCCAGCCCCCGGCCGAGCTTCGGGTCGACGGCGGAGCCTCGGTCATGGACCTGCTCCTCCAGATCCAGGCCGACCAGCTGGGCATCCCGGTCACCCGCCCGGTCAACGGTGAGGCGACGGCGACCGGCGCGGCGTACCTGGCCGGACTCGCCGAAGGGGTGTGGTCGTCGACGGCCGATGTCGAGGCGGCGTGGGCGGTCGACCGGACGTTCGACCCGACCGACGACCGGAACCAGCCCGACGCCGACTACGGGCGATGGTTGGCCGCGGTCGAGCGGAGCCGGGGCTGGGCGACCTGAGGGACGGCGACCGATCCCCCTGGATCGCCGCTGTTGAGCGGCCGCTTGACCGCCGTCGGGCGTAGTCCTTACCCTCGACCAGGATGGGAACCGGTCGACGGCTCACGGCCCGGGGCCGTGAGCGGCGAGAAGAGCTCATGGAGTTCGCCACCCGGAGGTTCGCCGAGAACGGCTTCCACCCCACCTCGGTGTCGGAGATCGTCGATGGCGTCGGCGTCGGGAAGGGTGTCTTCTACTGGTACTTCCCCTCGAAGGACGACCTGCTCCTGGAGATCCTCCGCGAAGCGCTGTTCGACCTTCGCCGAACCCAACAGGCGGCGATCCACCACGCCGCCGACCCCATCCAGCGCCTGGAGCTGGGTATCCGGGCCTCGCTGCGGTGGTCGGCGGCTAACCCCGACGTCGTTCGCCTGGCGCTGTTCTCGTGGACCGAGGAGACCTTCGCCAACGCCATGCACAAGGGCCGCCGGATCGCCATCGCCGATACGGCCCGCCACATCCAGGAGGCGATCGATACCGGGCTGATCGCCCCCGGCGACGCGACGATGATGGCCACCGCCATCCGAGGGGTCACCGACGAGCTGGCCCGGGAGTACCTGTCGGGGTCCGCTCCGCTCGACGACGAGGTGATCTCCGAGGCGGTCCGGGTCTGCCTCTACGGTGTGACCGGAATCCGTCGCTGACGACCGTCAGGACCGCCGATCGACCCGCTGGGCCGGACCGGCCGGCGAACTCAGGGGCCCGGGGTGGCCCCGTCGGCCAGGTCGAGGGCCAGCAGCGACCCACCGACGGCCCCTGCCTCGGCGCCGAGTTCGGCGGCGACCACCGGAACCACCGGCCGGTAGGCCCCACCGAGCACCGTCTCGGCCACCCGAGCCTGGATGTCGGGGATGAACCGGTCGCTCAGGGCGGTGAGCCCGCCGCCGAGGACCACGATGCTCGGATCGAGGAGGGTGATCAGGCTGGCCAGCCCCTGGGCGACCCACGACGAGAACCGGTCGATGACCTCCGAGGCGTCGTCGTCATCCTCGGCCAGCGCTCCGGCGACGTGCTCGCCGGCGATGTGGCCGGGATCACCACCGGCCAGCTCGACGATGCGGCCGGCTCGACCTTCGGCCACCAGCTGACGGGCGATGTTGGCCAGGCCCGCCCCGGAGGCGACCGCCTCCCAGCACCCCTGGGTCCCGCAGGCACAGATCGGGCCGAAGCGATCGATCAGCATGTGGCCCGGCTCACCGGCGAACCCGTTGGCCCCTCGGAGCAGCCCGTTGTTCACGATCAGGCCCCCGCCGATGCCGGTCCCCTGGGTGACGATGATCGCATGGCGATGACCGCGGGCCGCACCCAGCCGGTGCTCGGCCAGGGCCGCCAGCGACGCGTCGTTGTCGGCACCGATCGGGAGGTCGAAACGGCGCCCGAGGTGACCGGCGATGTCGAGGCCGACGACGCCGGGCACGTTGGGGCCGTAGTGGAGGACGCCGGCGTGATCGACCAGGCCGGGGACGCCGACCCCGATGCCCACCGGGCTGCCGAGTCCACGTTCGACCCGGTCGACCAACCGACCGGCGACGTCGACGATGGCCCCCGGAACCCGGTCGGGTTCGGAGGGGGTCGGGGCCTTCAACCGATCGAGGATCCTGCCGTCACGGCCGGCTACCACGCCGAGGATCTTCGTACCACCGACGTCGATCCCCACCGCAACCGGCCGGGAGCGTTCGCCGTCGGCCATCGCGGAACCCGGATTGTCGGCCGTCATGATGCGGTCACTCGTCTCCACTCCCCCGTCCCGGCCGGCCGGGCGGCTCCAGGGCGGGAGGCTACTGTAGCGAGGGTGCCGCCGTTCGCTCAGCGCCGCCCGGCCACCGGCCGCTTCGGGTTGACCACGAAGGCCCGCTCCAGGCCGGCCCGGGAAGCCCAGCTCGCGGCGGTCGGGTGCTCGGAGACGACGATGATCTGCAGCCGGCAGGCGATCGTCTCCAGCTCGGTCATGAGGTGGAGGACCTCGTCGTCATCGAGGGCCGCCAACGCCCCCACCACCACCAGGGGGACGGAACCACCGGCTTCCAGCTCGGCTTGGACCGCGACCGGGCCGATCAGGTCGAGCACATCGTCGAGACCGGGCGGCGCGACGGCCGGTCTCGACGCCGTCCCGAGGACCGATCCCAGGTCGTTGAGGGCCATCGGACCGAGCTGTGCTTCGGTCTCGGCTCGGATGGCTTCGACCTCGGCCAACAACTCGGCTCCGGCCGGCATCGACCGGAGCCGATCCCGTAGCTCTCCGAGGCGGCGCTCGGCCTCCGATCGAGCCCGTTGGGTCAGCGCCGCCCGCTCGATCCGGACGGGGGCAACGGTCGGCCGGGCCCGATACTCGACGTAGGCCGACCAACTGGTGACACCGACCGCCCCGAGGAGACGATCCCGTTCCCGGCGCTCGGCCGCGGTCAGGGTCCGCTCGCCACGGCTCAGTTCCCCGAGTCGACGGTCCTCGGTGGAGCCGAGGATCACCGGCCGGGCCGCCCGGGCCGCCGTCTCCTGCGCAACCCGGGCCGCAGCGGCCACCTGGTCGGCCTCACCGACCGATGTCAACAGCGCCTTGACGCGATCGTCGGCCGTCGAGACCCGAGCCCGGTGGTGCTGGAACCGAACCCGGAGCGCGTCCAGTCCGCTCGGGGTCGAACGAGCCGGCCCCTCGAAGGCCCGGTCGCAGTCGATCACCAGCTCGGCGCCGGTGTTGGCCAGCTCGCGGTCGATGCCGGAACCGGCCAGCTCGAGCAGGAGGCCCTGGTGTTGGACGAGTCCCCGAAGCCCACCGGTCGCCCCTCGGGCCAGTGCCCGAGCGGCGTCGACCAGTTCGATCCGCTCCGACGGCGTGACTCCCTGCACCACGGTCACGAGCGGGTGGAGATCGACGATCGAAGGCCCGGGTCCAAGGTCCAGCCGGAGGATTCGCATGCCCCGGTCTTCGGTGGTCTGGGCCGCCACCTCAAGCACCTTTTGGTGCCGTCCACCTCCGACCGGGTGCCCATCGGCACCTCCGGCCGGTTCATGAGGCCCCGGCACCGATTCGCCGCAGCACCCGGCCGGTCAGGGGTGGCTGATCGCCATCACCCGGTCGGCGAATCGCTGGAGGGCGGCCTCGATGATCTTGTCCTCGGCCCGTCGCTGCACGTAGCCCGGGAGGGGCACCGTCAGGTCGACGATCAGCTCATAGGTGACGTCGGTCGCCTCCCGCCCGGCGACCACCGGTGACGGCTCGAAGAGGTACGACCCCTCGAGCCGCGAGGTCAGGTCGCCCTCGACCATGGTCCACGCCAGCCGATGGGGAGCGTCGCTCAGGTCATAGGCGAGCTCGTAGCTGACGGCCCGACCGATCGCCGAGGCTTCGAACCGGGCCCGGACCGGGTGGCCGTCCGAGTTCCGTTCGAGGATCGTGACCGACGACAGTCCTTCGGCCCATTCGGGGTAGGCCTCCAGGTCGATGCCGACCTCGAAGCACGCATGGATCGACGCATCCACCGTGATGAGCGCCACGGCATGCTGGTTCGCCGGTAGATGATGCACCGACGGAGGACTCTAGCGGGCCGTGTGGGGCGCGACGTGACGCTCAGGAGAACGAGCGCTCGGCCGCCGCGGTGAGGGCGGCGTGGAGCCGGGAGGCCAGCCGGTCGTAGTCGAGCTCGGCGATGGCCCGAGCCCGGGCGGCCCGGCCCATGTCCCGGCGCCGGACCGGGTCGCGGGCCAGGTCCTCCAGGGTCGTCGCCACCGTGGCGGCGTCGCTCGGGTCGTCGAGCACCATCCCGGTGACGCCATCGACGACCGCCTCGTGGGCTCCGCCCGACCGCCCCGCCACCTGGGGCAGGCCCGCCGCCGCAGCTTCGACGAACGAGATCCCGTACCCCTCCTGCTCCAGGCCCCACCACCGCTCATGGCACAGCATGGCCATCGCATCGGCCGCCCCGTAGAGCCGGCCGACGTCGGCGTCGGACAGCCGGCCGAGCAGTCGGATCGGCGCCCCCTCTCGGTCGGCGAGCCGCTCGAGGGTCGACCGGTGGCGTCCGGTGCCGCCGATGAGGGCGGTCGCCCCGGCGAACCCGTCGGCGGGGCGACGCTTCAACCGGCGGTCGAGCTCGGCGACGGCGGGGATGACGAAGTGCAAGCCCTTCCGGGGGACCAGCCGGTTGACGGTGGCGACACAGAACTGGTCGTCGTCGACCCCGAAGGCTCGACGGGCTGCGACTCGATCCGGTCCGTCGAGGGGTGCGAACCGGTCATGATCCACCCCGGGAGGCACGACCACCGACGGGAGGGCTCGCCCGGCGCATCGCTCGGCCTCGCCCAGCGCGTAGGCGCCGGCCGAGATGACCAATCGAGCCGACCGGAGCACCCGGCGGAGCACCGACCGGGCGACGGGCAACCGGGCCGGTACCGTCACCTCCGCCCCGTGGAGGACGACGGCGTAGGGGGTCGCCAGGGCAGGGCCGATCGCCCCGAGCGGCACGGCAGGGTCGAGGACCACCAGGTCGGCCCCGACCTCGGCGGCGAGCCGGTCGATCCGGTCGACGAGCCAGGGGTAGGGCCCGATCACCGGCTCGGGGCTCCGCTCGATGGCGAAGGCCTGCTCGGCGTCGAACACGGCTGCGCCCCGGTAGGGCGTGGTGTAGACCTCGAAACTGTCGGCCGGCAGCCGACGCCACAGCTCCCACAGGTAGTTCTGGATGCCGCCGATCTTGGGCGGGAAGTCGTTGGTCACCAAGAGGTGCCGGGTCATCGGCCAGCACCGTGTCGCACGTCGACGGGACGATCCCACTCGGCCCGTACGGTCGCATCGTCATCGCTCCGGCTGGCCTCGGCCAGACCATCGAGGCCGAGCCGGCGGGCGGCCCACACAGCGTGGCTCCGGAGCAGCGGCCGGGGGTGACGGAGGTAGCGGTTGACCAGCGTCTGGACGGCAGGGTCGTCGGGCTCGCCGACGTTGCCCAGCACCACCAGGGCGGTCCGCCTGATCACATCGGGATCCCGATCGGCGATGTACCACCGGCCGCACTCGGCCAACAGGTCGTCATCGGTCGCCGACAGAACCCAGACCAGGTCCAGCTCCGCCCGAGCCGACGGGTCGATCGATGGCGACCTCCGGCGGGCCGCCACCCGATTGGGCGGGCACACCTCCTGGCAGATGTCGCAGCCGTAGAGCCAGTCCCCCACCGCCGCCCGATACTGGGGAGGGATCGGCTCGGCCGCCTGGACGAACCAGGCCAGGCAGCGCCGGGCGTCGAGCACCCCCGGAGCGACGAGGGCACCGGTCGGGCAATCGTCGATGCACGCGGTGCACGGGCCACAGCCGTCCGCCACCGGCACGTCGTCGGCCTCGACGACGGCGTCGGTCACGACCGAGCCGATCACCAGCCAGCTACCGGTCCCCCCGATGAGGAGGTTGGTGTTCTTGCCATACCAACCCAAGCCGGCCCGCCAGGCGGCGTTCCGATCGACCAGGGCGTTGCTGTCGGCCACGATCCGGGTTTGGAAGCCGTCGGCGCCCAACGCCTCGGCGATCGCCGCGAGGCCCCGTTCCAACACCCGGTAGTGGTCCTTCCAGGCGTAGCGGGCGACCCTGCCCGATGGGCTGGGCCCCGCCCCCGGTTCGGGCGCGGTCGGGCCGTAGTCGAGCACCCCGACGACCAGCGACCGGGCACCGTCGAGGATCCGGGCCGGATCACTCGATCGCTCGGGGTTGCGGTAGGTGAACTGCATGGTGCCCGCCAGGCCCCGGTCCCGCCGGGCGACGAGGACCGAGCGAGCCGGCTCCAACACGTCGACCGTGGTCGCTCCGACCGCCGCCAGCCCGGCATTCAACCCGACCTGACGGAGAAGCGGCAGCGCCATCGATCGGCCCGCCGTCGTCGGAGAGGGTCCGGCCACCGATCCAGCATGGGCGCCGGTCACCGCCTCGCCAACCCCCGCTTGCCGGGAAGCTCCAGACACCGACCCGTCAGCCGGCCTGCTGACCCGCATCGGGCAGCTGGACAGGCCGATCCCGCCCGAGGGGGCGGATCTCGACCGGGGTCGATCTCGACGCGGCTCCGGCCGGGGGCGGGCTGGGGGTCGTGTGGCGGAGCGAGGGCACGAGACCGGCCCGTGCCAAGCGCCGGAGCGCGGCGAACTCGGCGGCGTCGACGACGACCGCGTCGTCGGCGTCGCGGCCGATGAGGAAGGTGACCAGGCAATCGTCACACCGATCGGTGTGACGACCGCGACAGTCGCGACAGTCGATGGTGAAGCTCATGGACCGACCGTAACGATGCCCTGTGACGCCGAGCC
>CBDHES010000015.1:0-5825 GCA_965262175.1 Acidimicrobiales bacterium
ACCCCCACCAGGACCGGTCGACCGCAGAGGTCATCAAGACCCTCGTCCTCGACCACGACGTGCTGGCCATCCCCGGCACCGCCTTCACCCCGACCGACGACCGCTGGGTCCGGTTCAGTTTCGCCAACCTCCAGCACGCCGAGATCGACCTCCTGGCCGAGCGGCTCGACGAGATGGCGACGTGAGGGGTGCGGGGCCGCTGGTCGCCCTGATCGTGGCAGGTGCGGTGGCGTCCTGCGGGACCGATGACGGTGGCGCACCTGCGGTGAGCGTCGCTCCCCTGGCGATCGGCGGCTTCTACGGGCTCGACGGGCTCGACGTCGAGAGCGCGACCCAGGATCTGCCCGACCCCGTCGAGTTCTACCTCGACGCCGAGTTCGGCGAGCTCCGGATCGACACCGCCTGTGGCAGCCTGCTCGGCTCGTTCACCGCGCTCGACGACGGGACGGCGGGGATGACGGTGGCCGGCGGGATCGGGCGCAGCTGTGGCGACGAGGCGGCCGAGCAGCAACGGGCGCTGATCGAGGCCCTGTCACGGGTCGACACCTGGCGGGACGGAGAGGCCGGGATCGTCCTCACCAGCCCGGTCGGCGACGAGGTCGTCCTCGGACGCTGAGGGTCGCGTCACCACCTGGACGGGGATCCCGCCGTGACGGAAGCGGGCGACCGGCGCCAGGCGCCGATCGGCGACGGCGGCCAGCTTTCGGTCGGCGGCGATCATGGCCAGGCCCCAACCCGGCAGCCGGTCGCGGACCACCGCCCCGAACCGCCGGTAGAGGGGTCGGACATCGCCGTCCCCGACCCGGCGACCGTAGGGCGGATTGGTCACCACCAGTCCGGCGTCGGACCGTGCGGCCAGGTGGGAGACGACCCGGGTCTCGACGTCGATCCGATCGCCCACCCCGGCCGCCGCCGCGTTGCCGATCGTCGCCGCGACGGCCTCGGCGTCCCGGTCCGAGGCGAGGATCGGGGCCGCCTCGTCCACCGGCTCGGCCTCGGCGATCTCGCCCGCCACGCTGGCCCACGTGCCCGGCTCGAAGCGGGGCCACCGGTGGAAGGCGAACTCCCGCTCGCCGCCCGGCGGGAGACGGCGGGCGATCAGCGCCGCCTCGATGGGGATGACCCCGCTCCCGCAGAACGGGTCGAGGAGCGGGGTGCCGGGCCGCCAACCGACCGCTCGCAGCACGGCCGCCGCCATCGTGGCCCGGAGCGGGGCCGGGCCCAGGTCGGTCCGCCACGGTCGATGGTGGAGCGGCGCCCCCGACGAGTCGATGCTGATCGTGACCGTGTTGCGATCGATGCGGACGACGACGAGTTGGCCGTCATCGTCGGACTCGACCCGATCCCCGCCGTCGAGCGGGTCGGCGCCGGTCGCCTCGGCGGCGACGGCGGCCAACCGCTCCGCCACCGCCTCGGTGTGGTAGAGCTTCGACGCCGTGGCCGACACCCGAAACCGGGGGACGGTACCGGGGGCCAGCCACTCGGCCCAGGCGATCTCGGCCGCACCGCGCTCCAGGTGGTCGAAGTCGGTGGCCCGGAAGGTCGATGCCCGGACCGTCACCCGTCCGGCGACCCGGAGCCAGACGTTGGCCCGGTAGAGCTGGCGGGCGGTGGCGGCGAACTCGACCGTGCCGGCCCCGGCCGGCTTGGGCCGACACCCCAGGTCGGTCAGCTCATCGGCGAGCAGGGGCTCCAGGCCGGGAGCGCAGATGGCGGCCGCCCGGTAGGGCGGCGACCGTCGATCGCCCCGCTGGTTCCGTGGTGGGGCCATGGCCGGTCAGGGTACCGGACCATGACGATGGCCATTTGGCCGCCCGACGTGGCATGGTGGAGCCATGGGTCTGGTCTCTTGGCTCGTCACCGGTCTCATCGTCGGGGCCATCGCCCGGTTGCTGGTCAAGGGTGACCAGAACCTGGGCTGCGTGGGGACGATCGTGCTCGGCATTCTCGGCTCGATCGTCGGTGGCACGCTGTTCAACGCCCTCGCCGGCAACGGGTTCGAGCTGCAGACCACCGGGTTCCTCGGTGCCGTGGCCGGTGCGGTGATCCTCCTCGTCGTGGCTCGCCTGCTCGGTGGCGGCGGCCGCCGGCCGGCCCGTCGCGGCTGACGTCGACTGCCTCAGGCCGCCGGGCGCCCGGCGGCGACCCGGCGGAGCGCCCGCTCCAACAGGTGGGCGTCGCCGAGGCGGCGCCGGAGCTGACTCTCCAGTCCGGCGATCGGGTAGAGGTTCTGGGGTGCCCGTGCTTCCTTGTGGGGCTCGCTGGCGAACCGGGGCAGGGCGGCGCTGACCGCGTCGGCCCGGGCCGCCGCCATCTCCGGCTCGCCGAGCCCGGGGAGCTCCAGCCGCACGATGCCGCTCCATGGATGGCTGACCGGGCCGGGGAGGCGGAGGTACCACGACCACCGGGGCGAGGGGCCATCGGCCGAGATCGAGAAGAGCGGGGTGCGCTGCCCGGGAGCGAGGGCTGCCATCGTCCGCTGGGGCCGACCCTCCAGGTACTGCTTGTGTTGGGTCTTGACGTAGCCGACCCCGATCGCCGCATCCCGGTGCCGGAGTGGGCCATCGAACACCAGGAGCTCGCACCGTCCTCCGGTCGCCCGGGCCCACTCCTCGGACAACGCCAACTCCAGCTCCGTCATGTGGTTGTGGATGCTGAGGTAGAGGTCGGCGTCGTCGTCGCCGAAGGCCGGGCGGTGGCGGTAGGTGCCGCACCCGGCGGTGACGATCGACTCGGCGCCGTCGGCCGCGGTGTAGAGGCCCCGGGCTACCTCGACGGCGACGATCTCGGCCCGGCCCGGCTCGCAGCGGACCGCGCCGGCCGCCACGGTGGCGCAGAGCCCCGGGCGGGGGACCTCACCATCGAGGATCCACACCCGACTGTCGATGCGGCGGACCCCATCGATGAACACGATCGACGACGGTGCGGCCGACGGGTCGGGGTCGATGGGAGCCCACCGGTCGGCCGCCACCTCGACCTCGGCGTCGACGGTCGCCGTGGCCGGCTCCAGCCCGGCCTCGTCGGCCGGAGAGCCATAGGCCGGATCCCACGACTCGACGGCGAAGGTCATCCCGGCGGCGGTCACGACGTGCTCCGCTCGACCGTGGAGCCGGCCGGGCCCTTGCGGACCTCGAACCGGACCGGCATCCGTTCGGCCAGATCCCGGACGTGGGTCACGATCACCACGAGCCGCCCGGTGGCCGACAGCTCCTCGATGGCCGAGGCCAGGACGTCGAGGGTGTCACCGTCGAGGGTGCCGAAGCCCTCATCGAGGAAGATCGAGTCGAGGCGGGGGCTGTCGACCGGGGCCAGCTCGGCGATCGAGTCGGCCAGGGCCAGCGCCAGGGAGAGCGAGGCCAGGAACACCTCGCCCCCCGACAGGGTCCGAACGTCGCGTCGCTCGTCGGCGTTGGTGTGGTCGCGGACGCTGAACGAGCCGTCGATCGCCTCCAGCGAGTACCGCCCGTTCGACAGCTCGTGGAGCCGGCCGGTGGCCTTGGCCACGATGTCGTCGAGCGCCTCGGCCAACAGCCACCGCTCGAAACCGGCCGCCGAGAGATGGTGGCGCCCCAGGCTGTCGTGGACGACCCGGCGTTCCTCCAGATCGGCCAGGCGAGCGGCCAGCTCCCGCTTGTGATCGAGCCGCTCGGCCAACGACTCCAGCTCCGACTCGGCCCGGGCCTGGGCCGAGGCCACCGCGGCGACGATCGTCGCAGGGTCGGGAGCCAGACCGAACGGCTCGACCTCCTCGGCCAGCTCGGCCAGCCGTTCCGCCTTGGCCTGGGCGAGCTCCTTGCCGGCGGCGGCCACCTCCAGGCGGCGGCCCTGGAGCTCGTCGGCCCGCCCGGCCGACCAGTCGGTGAGGGCCGCCCAATCGTCGAGCAATGACCGGCCGGCCGGTACCGGCGGCCCGAGGTCGGCCACCCCGTCTCGGGCGGCGGTCAGCGACGTGCGGAAACGCTCGGTCGCCGCCCGCAGGTCGGTCAGGGCGGCGGTGGCGGTGGTGGCCGCTCGCTCGGCGGCTCGGAGGGCCGACTCGGCTCCGGCCAGATCGTGGCGGGCCGCCTCGGCCGCGGCCAGGCGCTGGGTGACCGCGTCGGGCCCGGCGACGTCGTCGAGCGACGAGGTCAGCTCGTCGACGGCCGCCGCCCGCTCTGCCCGCTCCCCATCGAGGCCGGCGATGCGTCCGTCGAGCCGGGCGGCCGACGCGGTCAGCTCCGATCGTGCTCGCTCGGCCCGGTCGACCTCGGCCTCGGCCGCGGCCACATCGGTGCCGACCCGATCGGGATCGACCTCGTGGACTTCGTGGCCACAGATCGGGCAGGGCTCGCCGACAACCAGGCGTTCGACCCAGACCGCTGCGTCGGCCCCGACCCGGGCGGCCCGGGCGGCCTCGATGGCCCCGTCGAGGCGCTCCTGGGCCTCGCTCAACCCCCGGTCGAGGTCGGTGCGGGCATCGCGGGTCTCGGCCAGCTCGGCCTCGACGGCGGCCAGGCTCTCGACGAGGCTCGCCCGTCGCTTGAAGCGATCGAGCACCGACTGCAGCGCGGCCGGGTCGCCGGCCTGCTCGGCGGCTGCGACCGCCCGGTCGTGGCCATCCCGGGCCGTGGCCAGGGCGCCGCCGTCTCCTCGACTGCGGCGCTCGCCTCGTCGAGGGCGGCCCCGGCTTCGGCCAGGCCGGTCGGGACCTCGATGGCCGCGAGCCCGGCCAGCTTGACGTCGAGGGCCGACACCTCGGCCCGCCGCTCGGCGAGGTCGGTTTCCAGATCGGCGAGGTCGGCGACGACGGCGCCGACCGAGGCGGTGAGTCCGGTCAGCGCCTTGGCCCGGGCCTCGGCCTCGGTGAGACGCTCGGTCGTGATCTCGGCGAGGCGGTCCCAGCTCGTGGCGGTAGACCTCGGCCTGTTGGCCCGCTGCCGCCGCCCGCTCCCGGGCGACCGCTCCCATACGGGCGTAGATGTCGATGTCGAGGAGGCGGCGAAGCAGCTTCTGCCGATTGCCCGGGTCGTCGGTGAGGAACTCGGCGAAGTCGCCCTGGGGGAGCACGATCGTGCGGGTGAACTGGGTGAAGTCGAGACCGAGCAGGTCGCGGACCGCATCGTCGAGCTCGCCGACGTTTCCCGCCACCACCGATGTCGAACCATCGTCGACGTCCGACCCCAGACGACGCTCCAGGCGGGCCTCCCGGGTCGTGGCCCGCGGTGCCGCGCCCGGCTTCGACTTCACCCGCCGGACGACGCGGACCGCCACGTAGTGCTGGCCTGCGACCTCGAAATCGAGCCGGACCTTGGCCTCGGCCGAGAGCTGGTGGATGACCGGCGCCACCAGTGAAGGGTTGTCGTAGCGGGCGACCGAGCCGTAGAGGGCGAAGGTGATGGCGTCGATGATCGTCGACTTGCCCGACCCGGTCGGCCCGACGACGGCCACGAGGTCGAGGTCGGCGAAGTCGATCACCGTCCGGTCCCGGAAGGTGCCGAAGCCCTCGATCTCCAGCCGAACGGGCCTCATGCCCCGAAGCTCAACTGTTGCGGCTCCGCCGTGACCTCCGGCTCCGCCGTGACCTCCGGCTCCGCCGTGACCTCCGGCTCCGCCGTGACCTCCGGCTCCGCCGTGACCTCCGGCCTCCGCCGTGACCTCCGGCTCCGCCGTGACCTCGACGTCGTCGGGGGCGAGGAGCTCGTCGTGGAGGGCGGTGAACGCAGCGGCGATGCGGGGATCGTCGACATCCCGCTCGGCGAGGTACGTCCGGAACAGCTCGGCCGGCTGGCGATGGCGCAGCTCGGATCGCCTTCGGGGGGCATCCGAGCCGTCGCGCTCGACCCGGA
>CBDHES010000016.1:0-68440 GCA_965262175.1 Acidimicrobiales bacterium
TTTGGAGGCCGAGTTGGTCGACGGCCTCGGCGGCCGGTCGGTCTTCGAGCGGGTCGGTCCCGACGAGTTCCGAGTCATCGAGGGCCGGGAGCTGGGCGAGCGCCTCGTCGTCCATCGAGGCGACGGGGGAGCGGTGGCCTCGCTCGAGTGGGCGACCTACCCCTACACCCGCCAGCCGAGGTAGTAGTCGCCTGTCTATCCGCCCTACAGCCGACCCAGGTCCGTTGTAGGCGCTGTGGACGCCTCGACGGGGTGCTCGATTCGAGCCCCAGCCCTAGCCGCCCGGAGTACGTCTGAACGGGCGGCGTGGTCCGTTGCGTTGAGAGGTCATTCGTTGGATGGCGGGGCCGTTGGTTGACGCAGAGTGGTTTCGTACAGGGTTAGACCCTTCCCTCTGCTGTGCCTGCTGGAAGCGGGTCGCCTCGAGCTGCTCGGTAACCGCCCAGAACGTCAGGCTGACGACCACAGCGACGACGCCGGCGGTGAGCACCTCGGTCAGCACGAGGGCGGTCGCCCAGTTACGGGGCGTCCTTCCACCACAGCCGCCGTTGCTCGACCGGCGCTGTTGGTTCCGGCGGACTGGTCGGCTCGCGTCGGGTTGTTGTTGCCCCACGCCACAGATCGGCCCCCACCAGCGCCGCCACTGCTACCACCAGCGCCACTACCGATCCGTCGCCACCTGACCGTGACCGGATCGTCGAACCCCGACGACGTCCCCCATCAACAATCCAACGTAGGCGATGACCAGCGGGTTCCCTGGCGACTAGCTGGCCCCTCGACGGCGGCGGAACACCACAGCGAGGACCGAGACCACCGCCCCAACGATGATCGCCGGAGCGCCACCAATCCCGAGGCGCTGGGCGACATCAAGACCGCTCAGCAGCCCGCCACCCGCAGTGGCGACGTCGGCTGTGGTGGGCCGGGCCCAGCCGAGCCTGGTAGCCAACCAGTCCCGCCACGAGTCCTCCCCGTCGGGAGGATCGTCGCCGGTAGCTTCGAGCGCCTCAGCGAGTGTTTCGGCTTGCGCGCCAGCATGGGCGGGATCCTCCGGATTCTCGGCCGGGGTGCCAGCAAGGTCCTCCACGAGGGCTCGCCCCGGCTCGTCGGCTGGCACCAGCTGCACCAGCGCCGCTTCCAGCCGAGCGACGAGCGGGACAACAACCTTTGCGTCGATATCGGGGCTAGCGGCGAGCTCGTCCCGGAGGAAGTTCCGATCACGTAGGATCTTCTCCTCGACCAGCGGGTCGTCAAACTCGACGGTCTCAAGCACAACCGAGGCGTGCCCGATCAGGCGCTCCAACGCACCGCGGAGATCTCCGGCCTCGTCGCGCCGCACGTGCTCGGTGAACACAAGATCCTTGACCGCTTCACTCAAACGATCCTGATCAGGTGACTCTCCCGCAGCCTCGTCATCATCAACGCGGGCCGCGACCCCTGCCACGAACCATACAAGCGCCGTCCCAGCAGACAGATTGAGCCCGAACCACACGGCCAGGCCGCCCAACACCGACAGCCCGAACACCGCCGAAGCGGCGAGGTCCCGCCCCGCGGCGCCGTCGGCCAGGGTCTGGGCGAGGTCTTGCCCTGCGTTGCTGGTGGCCAGGGCTCGGGCGAGGTCTTGCCCTGCGTTGCTGGTGGCCAGGGTCTGGGCGAGGTCTTGCCCTGCGTTGCTGGTGGCCCAAGACCTCGCCCGAGCCCTGGCCACCAGCAACGCAGGGCAAGACCTCGCCCAGACCCTGGCCACCAGCAACGCAGGGCAGGACCTCGCCCGAGCCCTGGCCACCAGCAACGCAGGGAGGGCTCGGGCGAGGTCCTGCCCCTCGACGCTGGTGGCCAGGGCTCGGGCGAGGTCCTGCCCTGCGTCGCTGGTGGCCAGAGTCTGGGCGAGGTCTCGTCCCGCGGCGCCGTCGGCCAGGTTGGCCAGGGCCCTGGCGAGGTCCCGCCCCTCGCCGAGGGCCAGCCTCCTGACGTTGGAGGCCAGGTCTAGGGCGAGGGCCCGCCCCTTGGCACTCGTGGCCAGGTCCCAGGCGAGGACCCGGCCCCCGACGTTGGAGGCCAGGCCCCGGGCGAGGGCCCGCCCCTCGACGCTGGTGGCCAGGGTCTGGGCGAGGACCACCCCAGCCGGCATGCCCTGGGGCGGGCCCCAGGAGCTGTCGGCCACGGCCTCGGCGAGGGCTCGCCCCTCGGCGCTGTTGGCTAGGGCCCGGGCGAGGTCCCGCCCCTCGACGCTGGTGGCCAGGGCCTCGGCGAGGTCCCGCCCCTCGGCACTGGTGGCCAGGTCCCTGGCGAGGTCCCGCCCTGCGTCGCTAGTAGCCAGGGCCTCGGCGAGGGCCCGCCCCTCGGCGCTGGTGGCCAGGTTGGTGGCGTCAGCTATGGCGGCGGCGGCCCAGTCCGTGGGATTGGTGGGGATGCGATTGATATCGAAGCTAACGATGGATTCTGAACGTAGCCGGCGAGCCTCAAGTTCCCCGCACGGATCGATCAGTCAGTCGACCCGTACCACCACCGGGTGGGTCACCACCACAAATCCCGGCGCCGGTGAGCGGGCCAGGAACGCCACCACCGCCACCCGATCAGTGCCGGTCACATCGAACGCAGCGGTCCACACCCGCACGTCCGGTTGATCGCCATCGTCCCAGACAGGGAGCCGGTCCCAACCTTCAGCGAAGACCAGCAACACCGCCCGGGCGGCGTCAGCTGTGAAGTCCCAGATCCCGAGCCCACCGACCGCCGACACGGCCTTGTCCTACCGGCCGGGGAAAGGCCTTGTCGTAGATCGCCCGCCCATCGGCGGTCGAAACGACAAGGTTCCGCCACGGGAAGTCGCCGTACACGGGCGGTCTACTCGGTGGGCAGCTCGAGCGAGCGGGCCTCAGCCACTGCGGCAGCCAGCTCAGCCCGCTTCGCGGCGGCCTTGTCGGCCGGCAGCTGAGCGAGTTCGGCCTCGAGATCGACGGTCCGCACGGTGGGGATCGCTGGAAGCTCGGTGTCGGTCATGGCAACGAGGGTAGTGGGCGTCGGCCGGTTGGGCCTGTAAGGGGAGCCCCGACTCGGCTGGGTGACAT
Source organism: Acidimicrobiales bacterium (assembly GCA_965262175.1). Classification (GTDB taxonomy): domain Bacteria; phylum Actinomycetota; class Acidimicrobiia; order Acidimicrobiales; family SZUA-35; genus CADEDH01. Next base: position 3,066 of record CBDHES010000016.1, read on the forward strand.
CAGTTCGGATGTCACGTAACCCGGATCCCAGCCACCAACCATCTCCGATCAACCAACCCGAACCACTCGACCCGACCCGCCAACCACAGGAGCCACGCACATGGAATCCATGACCACCCGCCGCCTCGTCGACATCGACGGCGCCGCCGAACATCTCTCCGTCACCACCCGCTTCATCCGCACCCTCGTCGCCGAGCGCCGAGTCCCCTACCTCAAGGTCGGGAAGTTCGTCCGCTTCGACCTCGACGAGCTCGACCAATGGCTCGACGCCCGCAGGGTGGAGGTCCTCGACGAGTGAGCCGAGCCAAGCGGAGATACTTCGGCTCCACTCGTCAGCTTCCCAGCGGTCGGTGGCAGGTCCGCTATCGAGATCCCCTCACCGGAAGGCGGGATGTAGCGGCGCCGATGACGTTCACGACCAAGAAGGCGGCGAGTCGCTGGCTTGCCCGTTTCGAATCGGGGGCGATCGAGATCGACGTCTTGGCGGTTCAGCAGAGCGACGTTCGCCTCGTCGACTATGCGTCGGAGTGGATCCGGACCCGCCAGCTGCGGCCCCGGACCAGGGAGTTGTACGAGCTCCAGCTGCGCCTCCACATCGAGCCGACGCTGGGGACCGCCCGCCTGGCCAAACTCCAGCCGGCCCATGTCCGCCAGTGGCACGCTCAGCTCCTCGCCGGGCATCTCAGTGCCGTCTCGGTCGCCAAGGTCTATCGACTGCTGCGGGCGATCCTCAACACGGCCGTCGACGACGGCTATCTGAGCCGCAACCCGTGCAGAATTGAGGGCGCCGGCACCGAGCGCTCACCCGAGCGGCCCATCCCGACCGTCGACGACGTCGCTCGTCTCGCTGAGGCTCTGCCCGATCACTTGTCGGTGATCGTCTGGGTCGCCGCCCTGGCCGGGCTCCGCAAGGGTGAGCTCCTCGGCCTGGCCCGCCGTCACATCGACCTCGCCCGGGGCACGATCCGGGTCGAGCGGGCCCTCCAGGAGATCCGAGGCGAAGGCGCCGTCCTGACCGAGCCCAAGACCGCCAGCAGCATCCGCACCGTCGCCATTCCCGACCGGCTGGTTGCACTCCTCGACGTTCACCTCAGCGCTCACGTCGCTGGCCACCCCGAGGCGCTGCTGTTCACCAACAGCCACGGCCGCCCCGTCCGCGCGTCCGTATGGCGTGCCGCCTGGGGCCAGGCGACGACTGGTGCCGGTCTGGAGGGTGTCCGTCTCCACGATCTGCGCCACCTCGCCGGCACCCTCACCGCCCAGGCCGGCGCCACGTTGAGAGAGACCATGGACCGCCTGGGCCACAGCACCACCGGCGCCGCCATGCGCTACCAACACGTCGCCCACGAACGCGCCGCCGAAGTCGCCCGCCGCCTCGATGATCTCCTCTAGCGGCTGCCCTCGCCGCTCTCGATCAACGACAGCAGCTGCCGATAGTTTGTCGACTCGTGGGTCGGCGCATTCTTGGGCGAGTTCGATGGCTCGTTGGCAGTGTTGGCGGGCGGTGTTGCGCTCGCCGAGGTGGTGGTGGCAGGCGGCGATGTTTGCTTCGTATCAGGGCTTCGCTGGGTCTGTCGCCGATCTCCCGCATGAGATCGACAAGCTTGTCCAGATAGGTGAGGGCTTGGCGCGCGTCACCGGCCCCGAAGTACACGCCGCCGATGTTGTTGAGGGTGGTGGCTTCGCCTGCCCGGTCACCGACCTCACGGTGGATGGGGAGGGCTTGGTGGAAGTGGTCGAGCGCCCCCTGCCGATCCCCAAGATGCGTTGAGCACGTGCGCCGATGTTGTTGAGGGTGGTGGCTTCGCCTGCCCGGTCACCGACCTCACGGTAGGATGGGGAGGGCTTGGTGGTAGTGGTCGAGCGCCCCCTGCCGATCCCCAAGGGCGTTGAGCACGCCGCCGATGTTGTTGAGGGTGGTGGCTTCGCCTGCCCGGTCACCGACCTCACGGCGGATGGGGAGGGCTTGGTGGAAGTGGTCCAGCGCCCCTGCCGATCCCCAAGGGCGTCGAGCGTGGCCGATGTTGTTGAGGGTGGTGGCTTCGCCTGCCCGGTCACCGACCTCACGGCGGATGGGGAGGGCTTGGTGGTAGTGGTCGAGCGCCCCCTGCCGATCCCCAAGGGCGTTGAGCACGCCGCCGATGTTGTTGAGGGTGGTGGCTTCGCCTGCCCGGTCACCGACCTCACGGTGGATGGGGAGGGCTTGGTGGTAGTGGTCGAGCGCCCCCTGCCGATCCCCAAGGGCGTTGAGCACGCCGTCCGATGTTGTTGAGGGTGGTGGCTTCGCCTGCCCGGTCACCGACCTCACGGTCGGATGGGGAGGGCTTGGTGGTAGTGGTCCAGCGCCCCCTGCCGATCCCCAAGGGCGTCGAGCACGTGGCCGATGTTGTTGAGGGTGGCGGCTTCGTTACCCCGGTCTCCGGCGGCCTGGTACAGGTCGAGGGCCTGGGCGTAATCCCCGAGCGCGTCACGCCCCCGCCCCAACACCCGCTTCGCCCACCCGAGATCGTAGAACGCGTCTTCGCGTCTGGTCCCAGGGTCAACGTCGCCGACGCCGTCGCCTCAACCTCACGAAACCGCGACACCCCCAACCACACACGACACAACCGACCACTCAACTCACGAGCAATCCCCGCCTCACCACCACCAACAGCAAGACGATGCACCTCACGCAACCGCAACTCCGACGTCATTGGTCGGAGTCTTCGGTGGTGGTTTCGGGGAGTGAGCCGTCGGCCCAGAGCACGTAGAGGGAGCGGGCGGCGGCGGCGCACGCTTCGCGCTTGGCGGCTTCGTCGAGACGGTCGTCGAGGAGGGGGCGGAGGACGTTGGAGACGTAGTAGAGGGTGGCGGTGCGGTCTTCGGGGTCGGGGCCGGTTTCGAGGAGGCCGAGGCGGGTGGAGCGTTGGATGTGCTGGTCGATGTCGGGTTGGCCGTGAATGGCTTCGACCGCAGCGGCCGGGATGGGGAGCTCGACGACGTTGACCTTGGCCAGGAGGTCGACGGTCGCTTGGGGGATGGCGCCGAGGAGGGTTCTGGCCAGGATGTCTTCTCGGAACTCGGCGGCCTTGCCTTCGATTGCCTCGAAGACGTCTTGGGTCTCGACGTCGGTGCTGTCGATCACTCGGTTGAGCCACTCCAACAGCCTCGGGTTGCCGGCGGCGAGCTCGATCGCCCGATCCCGGACGTCTTCGGCTGTGGTCGAGTCGGGGGCGAGGCGGTCGAGCCAGCGGAGCTTCTTGGCCAGCTCGTTCTCGTCGAGGGTGCGGAGCGGTTCGAAGTGGAGGCGAGTCCCGGGTGGTTCGGGGAACTGGTAGCGGCAGGTGATGATCACCCGGCTCGGGCTGCCGGTCGCGCGGATGGCCCGTAGGAGTCCACCGACGATCTCCTGGGCGCTGGCCCGCTCTGGGTCCTTGGGGGCCCAGGTGTAGCGCTCGCCGTCGAGGACGAGGTTACGTTCCTCGAAGTTGTCGAACACGAACAGGCACGGGATGTCGGCCAGCGGGCCGCCCTCGTCGAGCAGGAGGCGGAACTTGGTGTCGAGATCGAGCTGTTCGTGGCCCAGGATCTGGTCGAGCGCCACGATGTGATCAGGGCTCGGCAGGCGGAGCTTGCTGTTGATCTTGTTCAGCTCGATGTCGTCGATCGCTCCGAACCAGACGACCCGCTGATGCTGGGGCATGCGCTCGAGCAGGCGGGAGGCGAGCGTGCTCTTACCGAGGCCCCCCATCCCATAGAGCACCAGGCCCTCGCAACCGTCGGGCCGGTCGAGCGGCGCCCGGAGGCGGCGAAGGCACCCCTGGATCTGACGGCGCCGACCAATGAACTCCGACCGGCTCGCCACCCGAGAGGTCCGGGTGGCTGGGTCGAGGAACTCCTCAGCGGCCTCCCGACGTCGCAGCTGGGTTCGACCCTTGTAGCCCGGCGGAGTGACGAAGGCACCGAGCGGGGAGAGATCGGAGTAGAAACGGAGGTAGTGCCAGAACGTGCTCTCGGCCTTGAACACCTCACGGCGGGCGTAGGCGACCGCAGAGGGGAGCGGCCGGCCGGCGGCGAGTTGGCTGTAGAGGTGAGCAGCGAAGAGGCTCGCTGCGCCATCGCCGACCGGGAGCGCCCAACCGAGCACGGCCGGTGCGCCAGCCTCGACCAGGCTGGCACTCATCGACGGCAGCGTGCCCTCGGCGGGCGACTGGCCGGTGTGGCAGCCCGACGCGAACACGAGCCGAGGCCAGAACCCCTCCAGGGCCTCGGCCAACTGCTGGGGCGTGGCGACCGCCGGGTCGCCGACGTCATCCTCGATCATGAAGACCGGCCGATCATCGAACACGTTGGCGTGACCGCTCAGATGGAACACATCGAAGTAGCCGGCGCCGTACTGCTCAACGATGTAGCGAAGACCGTCGAGCGAGCCGCTCTCCTCGACCACGAGCTCGATGCCGATCTCCTGAGCCGCGCCCAGGATCAAGGTCTCCTCCAGCTCATAGTGCAGCTCGGGCTTCACACCCTCAGGTGAGGTGGCCATGAACAAGATCCGCAGCGGCCGATTCTCGACCTTTGGCTCCTCGATCGCCTTCTTCTTGCTGGCCAGCCGGACCGGAACGACCGGATTTCCCGGCCGAAGCGTCAGATAGCTCGACGGGTTGGTCAGAAGCTCACGGGAAGCTCGTTTCGCTGATTCGTCTTCGCCGTCGTCTTTGAAGCTCGTGGGGTTGGTGAGTAGCTCCCAGGGGAGGTGACGGAGTCGCTCGTCGTCTTCTTCGATGTGGAGAACGACGCCGTTGGCGACGTCGAGGTCCTTCGTCCAGTAGTCGTCGCCGTCGAGCAACCTGCACAACGCATGACCCAGACCCGCCAACTCCTCCGACCCATACACCAGAGTCGGCATGGCTTTCGGCGCGTAGATCCTCTTGACGTCTCCCCGAAGCTTCTGGACGGCTTCATGGTCAACCTGGCGAGTCTTCGGCTTGCTCGACTCACCGAATCGAAGCTCGGCATAGTCCCCCGACTTCTCGAAGATCGAGAGCCGAAGGTCCTTCATCTCCATTCCCATCCCCCTTTACTTGTCGCCCTGTTGAGCTGACTAACCAGCCGTCTCGGCCAAGGTCTCCAGAATCCGTACAACGTCCTGGCGGCTGGCGTTCTCGAGGTCCACAACCGTGCCGTCGGGTGCGGCGATCCGCACCGTCAACCTCGGGCGAGGCCGCGCCGTCCACCAACTCCAGATCACATCAGCCGTCGAGATCGCACCAGCGGCCAAGCTGAACAACGCAACGAGATCAACCGACCGTTGCACATCAACATCACTCGGCGACGCCTCACCCAACCGGGCATGGAGATCTCTCGCCTCGTCCTCTGCCCGGTCACCTTCGACCAAAATCGTCACGCTCACTGTTTCCCTCCAGCTTGTTGGGATTCGATCTGCTCCAGCACCTGCCGATACGATCTCCACCCGGGGGTCCGAGCACTCCTCGGCGATCGCAATAGCACGACGAAGCCGCACTACTGCCTCAGCCACGTCCCCAAGCTCGACGCAACAGGTAGCAACATTGAACTCGCAAAGAGCCTCGGTCGGACGGTCGCCGATCTCTCGAGCAAGCTCAACCAACGGACCCTGATACTCCAGCGCCTTCTCGAACTCGCCAGACCGCGAAGTACACGCCGCCGATGTTGTTGAGGGTGGTGGCTTCGCCTGCCCGGTCTCCGATGTCACGGCGGATGGGGAGGGCTTGGTGGTAGTGGTCGAGCGCCCCCTGCCGATCCCCAAGATGCGTGGAGCACGTGGCCGATGTTGTTGAGGGTGGTGGCTTCGCCTGCCCGGTTTCCGATGTCACGGTGGATGGGGAGGGCTTGGTGGTAGTGGTCGAGCGCCCCTTGTCGATTGAGCACCAAGTGCGTTGAGCACGTTGAGCAGGCCGATGTTGTTGAGGGTGGTGGCTTCGCCTTCCCGGTTTCCGATGTCACGTTGGATGGGGAGGGCTTGGTGGTAGTGGTCGAGCGCCCCCTGCCGATCCCCAAGTGCGTTGAGCACGGCGCCGATGTTGTTGAGGGTGGCGGCTTCGCCTGCCCGGTTTCCGATGTCACGGTTGGATGGGGAGGGCTTGGTGGTAGTGGTCGAGCGCCCCCTGTCGATCCCCAAGATCGTTGAGCACGTGCCGCCGATGTTGTTGAGGGTGGTGGCTTCGTTTACCCCGGTCTCCGGCGGCCTGGTACAGGTCGAGGGCCTGGGCGTAGTCACCGAGCGCGTCACGACCCCGCCCCAACACCTGCTTCGCCCACCCGAGATGGTAGAACGCGCTCGCGTCTGGTCCCAGGGTCAACGTCGCCGACGCCGTCGCCTCAACCTCACGAAACCGCGACACCCCCAACCACACACGACACAACCGACCACTCAACTCACGAGCAATCCCCGCCTCACCACCACCAACAGCAAGACGATGCACCTCACGCAACCGCAACTCCGACGTCATGGTGAGCCGACTCGAGTGTTCACGGACTGAGCGCTACCGCTGTGTCGGCTCGCTGACACAAGCCTTTCAGCGAGGTGATTCCCACCGGTTCTCAGGTGCTTGCGGCACGTGGACGGCACGAACCGGGTTCGGTGGGGGAGGTGCTCCATGGCGGATGGAGGGTTTCTCCTGGTCATCGGTTGGAGCGGGCGACCGGAATCGAACCGGCATCATCAGCTTGGAAGGCTGAGGTTCTGGCCGTTGAACTACGCCCGCAGGCTTGTAGGAAGCAGAGGTGACAGGATACCGGACCGGGGCGGGAGCGGATGGTGACGGGGGAGGGGCGGCCGATGGGCCCGCTGCCCCGGGGCCAGCGGCCGCCAACGAGATCACGTTGCCGGAGTGGGGCGACCTGCCCGCCGACCGGTTGATGGGCCGGGGCCACCCGGCCGGCGACTTCGTCGAAGCCCACGAGTGGGTCGTCGTCGAGGAGGACGTCGGCCGCCTCCGGCTCGACGTCCACCTCCCACCCCAGGTTCGCAACCCGCGGGGCCAGCTCTTCGGCGGATTCACGGGAACCTACGTCGACCTGGTCAGCCTCTACGCGACCCGGGCCGGCCCCGATCGACTGTCGCCGACCGTTCCCCGCACGTGGCTGGCCACGCTCAGCATGCGGATCGACTACCTCGGTCCGATCACCGGCCCCCGGTTCGCCATCGACGCCGTCGTCGAGCACCAGCGGGGTCGGACCGCCTTCGTCGTCACCCGGATGTTCCAGGGCGACGAACTCGCGGTCCACGCCGTCGCCACCCTCCGCCGGATCGATCCCGGGCCGGGCTGAGCGCCGCCTCCGAGTGGGTGGAGGGTCGCTTGGTTCGAGGCTCGAACGATGCGTTCCGTCAGCTCACGACACAAATCTCCTCGCCGACAACCTCTACAAGCCGGTGGGCGTTCTCGCCCGGCCGGTTACTTGGGCAAAAGGAGACAGCAATGCAAGGGCGACGATTGGGGTCGTGGGTGATCCCGTGCCCGGTGGGCTTGGCCACCGGGCTGGTGGTGGTAGCGGCGGTGACGATCACCGCAGCCGCCACGCTTCGATGGGGACCGGCCCCGGCCACGGCCGCTGTCGGAGCCGTGGTGCTGATCGGCGGCCTCGTCGTGATCGGTCGAGTCGGGGTGGTGCCCGTCCGCCGATCGTCGGTGGCCCTCGGCCGGTCGGCCATCGACCTCGAGGCCCGAACCAGCGACGCCGAGACCAGCGCTCGGCGAGCGGCGGCCCGAGCCGGCGATGCCTCGACGGCGGGCTGGTACATCTCCGAGAGCGTCGAGACGGTGGCCGGCGCCGTCGAGGAGCTGAATGCCTCGATCGCCGAGATCGCCGGTCAGGCCGGTGAGGCAGCCGACATCACCAACCTGGCGGTCGACGTCGCCGAGCGGGCGTCGGACGCCGTCGTCACCCTCGGCAAGACGTCGGCCGAGATCTCCTCGGTCGTGGCGGCGATCGAGTCGATCGCCACCCAGACCAACCTCCTCGCCCTCAACGCCGCCATCGAGGCGGCCCGGGCCGGTGAGGCCGGCCGGGGCTTCGCCGTCGTCGCCACCGAGGTGAGCGACCTCGCCGCCGAGACCTCCCGGGCCACCGACGAGATCGCCGGCCAGATCGAGGCCATTCAGGCCGCAGCCGACGCAGCGGTCGGAGCCAACCGGCAGATCACCGAGACGATCCACCGCATCAACACCATCTCGACCGCCATCGCCTCGGCCGTCGAGCAGCAGTCGGCGGCCACCGCCGACATCGGTCGCTCGGCCGAGCAGGCGGCCCGTGGCACCGACGAGGTCGTCCGTTCCCTGGCCGACGTGGCCGGCATGGCTGAAGACGCCACCTCATCGATGGCCGCCACGAGGGCCGCAGCGGTAAGACTCCGCGGCCGGGTTGCCGACCTCGAGCGCTTCGTCGGATGGGCCCGGTAGCTTCGATGGGTGGGCAGTGACGACATCGACCCCGCCGAGGGGGCGCCCCGCGGTCGCCCCACCATCCGAGTCGTCGAACCGCCCCCCAGCCGTCAGATCGGCATCATGGTGGCGTCGATCCTCACCACCGTCTCCAGCGTCTACCCCGCCTTCCTCGCCGGTGCGCTCGGGTTCGAGCTCCGACAGGCCCTCGATCTCTCGGCCGGCACCTTCGGCCTCCTGATCGCCGGGTTCTTCCTCGGCTCGGCGCTGGGCTCGGTCGCCCTCGGTCGGGTCGGGGAGTGGATCGGGGCCCGGTTGGCGATCGTCGCCAGCCTCCTCACCACCGCCGCCGTCACCGGAGCGATCGCCGCCTTCGCCCGATCGGCCGCCGCCATGGTGGCCGCCCTCGTCATCGCCGGGCTGGCCAACTCCTCGGCTCAGCCGGCGGCCAACAAGCTCCTCAGCCAGTCGATCGATCCCCGGCGGCTGGGCTTCGCCATGGCGGTCAAGCAGTCCGGGATGCCCGGTGCGACCCTTCTCGGGGGTCTCGCCGTTCCCGGCATCGCCCTGTGGGCCGGTTGGCCGTGGACCTACGTCGCCGCGATGATCCTGGCCCTGGTGTCCATTCCGGTCGTGATGCGGTTCGCCCCCGACGACTCGCCGGGCTCCCGGCCCCCATCCGAGCGGCGCCCGCCCGACCCCCGTCCGCTCCGACGGCATGGGATGGAGGTCGCACGACCTCGGTCCGGGCGATCGGGCCGCTCGGGGTCAGATGGCGAGGGCCTCACGACCCGGACGCCGGTTCTCGCCCTGGCTGCGGTGGCCGCCGGGTTCTCCGCCGCGGCCGCCGGCACACTGGGCAACTGGGTGACCAGCTCCGCGGTCGACAGCGGCTGGTCGACCGGTGCCGCCGGCCTCCTGCTCAGCCTCGGTTCCCTGACCGGGATCGCCAGTCGGCTCGTCCTCGGCTGGGCCGCCGACCGCTCGAACCGGTCGCCGATGAGCACCGCCGCCGGCTACCTGGCGCTCGGGGCGCTCGGCGCCCTCCTGCTGGCGCCCCGCGTCACCTGGACCCACGCCATCGCCGTCGTCACCGCCTTCGGCGCAGGGTGGGCCTGGCCGGCCCTGTTCAACTTCGCCATCGTCCGCGCCAACCCGGGCGCCGCGGCGACGGCCACCGGCGTCACCCAGACCGGCGTCTACATCGGGGTGTTCACCGGCCCGCTCCTGATGGGGATCCTCGTCGACGTCTGGGGCTACCCGGTCGGGTGGACCGTCATCGCCGCCAGCATGCTCATCGGCGCCTCGATCATGTCGCTGCTGGCCCGGCGGGTCGTCCCGCCGGCCGTTCCGGCGACGCCGGACGTGCCGGTCGCGCCCCAGTAGTCTTGGGCCGGTGGAGCACTGGTCCCGCGCCGGGGATGTCCTCCGGTGGTGGCGCAGCGACGTCGCCGGCCTCACCCAGCAGGAGGCCGCCAACCGTCTCAACGTCCAACCCAGTTCCCTGTCGAACTGGGAGCGGGGCACCCGGGCGGTGTCCCTCGACCTCGACGAGGTCGACCGGTCCCTCGATGGCCACGGCACGTTGGCCGGGCTGCTGTGGGCCCACGGGACAACGACCGGCCTCGACCCCGGCTACGTCTGGACGAAGGTGTTCCCCGGGCCGTCGCAGCCGGTGTGGCTCTGGGTCCGGTCCACGGCGTCCCGGGTCCACCTCGAGGCCGAGTGGGGGATCGTTCGCCTCGACACCGACCTCGAGCTCGGGCCGAACGGAGCCTTCATCACCGTCGGAGCGTCGATCGCCGACTCGCCGGTCGTCGTCGCCTTCGACGAGCTGAGCTGGGCCGACTTCGGCTTCGGGGAGGTCCCCGACGCCGTCTCGGGGGCACCGGTCATACCGGCGGTCACCCTGTTCGAAGCCAGCACGGCCGACGGGGAGTTCATGGAATACTTCCGCTCCGAACTGGCGACCCGTCTCCGGCGGGAATCCGACGACGTCATCCGGTGGGCCAAGCGGGTGCCCCGAGCGGTGGCCACGTTCTTCCCCGGCGCCGACGGCGATCGGGACGGCGACGCCGAGGGCGAGCCCCAGCGATGGCGGATCCACCCCGACGGGATCACTGCCGTCGAACGTGTCCGGTTCGCCCGTCTCCGGCACGCCCGCCGCCTCTCGCTCAACGACGTGTCCCGTCGCCTGCGGACCCTGACCGGGGTCGATGCCAGCCGCGACACCCTCCGTCGATTCGAGACCGACGTCGGCCGCCCCCACGACCCGATGCTGCCGGTCGCCCTCGATCACGTGCTCGGGGCAGAGGGGCGCCTGACGATCCACCAGCTCCTGGCCCGGTCGGGGAACGGCACGGTCACCTTCCCTCCGTTCTGGCGAGGCCCGGTCTGGCTGGAGCTCGGGGGCGGCGCCCCCTCGACGGTCCGGCTCGAACGGGGCCGGTGGACGCGCGACGTCACCGTCGACGGTCCGACGGTGTGCGCCATTCACTGGTTCGACCCCGAGGTCCCGCTCCGCGTCACCGCCGAGGCCGACCTCGCCTGGTCGGCCGGGGTCGGGCGCCGGGCCGGATCGGTGGCGATCGACCAGAACTGGAAGCCGATCGATGTCGACGTCGCGGCCCGCTCCCTGTCCGAGGTGACCGAGGCGATCAGCGCCGCCGTCGAGCGCATCGAGCCGGAGCCCGACTAGACAGCCGACAGCCCCCTGACCAGGGAACTCGACGATCATGCGCATGGGCCTCGACACCTGGGGAGCGTGTGCTTCACTTTCGAGTGAGACGCTCGTCGTCACCCACGAACTCGCTCAACTGTCGGCCATGTCAGGGCCGCCGAGCGATTCGATCACATGGTGAGGTTGGAGCGGTGCGCCCTCTCTGGGGTTGGCATGCCGCAGTTTTGCCATTGACCCGCCGCTGGGCGGACCGCTCCAACCTGCCCTGTCGACGATACTTCCGCCCTCACAGATGTGTCGAGGGTTCGTTGACGACACTCGAGGTGTCACTGGCCGGCTCCCACGAGGTGCCAGCATCATCGATCGACAAGGTGGCGGCGACGGCCTCGGCCGCCAGCTCGCGGGCCTCGGCGTCGTCGACACCGAGCGATCGGAGCAGATGGGCGACCACCCCGGCGGCGTAGGCGTCGTCGGCGCCGTCATCGACGATCCGCCGGGCGGCCACGAGGAGACCGCCGACGATGACGTCGATGATCGGCCCATCGGGCCCGACGGCGAACCGGCCGGTCGTCACCCCATCGCGCAGGTCGGCCCGGAGCGGGTCGAGCGCCGGGGCATCGACGATCGTCTGCTGCACCGCCTCCAGGCGAAGCATCACGCGGATCTCATCGGGCGAGGCGGCGGCTCGACGGAGCGCCAGGGCGGTGATCGTGGCGAAGCGGATCGCAGGGTCGTCCTCGGCGACGGTCGTCGCGCTGGCGACAGCGAAGGCCCTGATCACCTCGGGGACGACCGCATCGATCAGCTCGTTCCGGTCGTCGAAGTAGTTGTAGAAGGTGCCGTTGGAGAGCCCGGCCCGGTTGGTGACGTCGTTGACCGTGAACGACTCGCCCCGCTCGGCGATCACATCGATCGCCGCCGCCACCAACTGTCGGCGGGTCCGCTCCTTCTTCTTGTAGCCCCGCGTTCGGGGCTCGCCTGCTGACGGGGAGGCCATCGGTGCCCGAGACTACCAGAATTGACATCGATCTCAATATTGATAAGCATGCCATCATGAGCGATTCGACCAGCCGACCCCGCCTCCGGCTCAGCCACAGCACGGTCGCCGTGCGCGACCTCGACGCGATGGTCACCTTCTACCACGACGTCCTCGGCTTCCAGGTCACCAACCGTGGCCCGGTCGGCGATGACGGCGCCGAGATGGCGTTCCTGTCCCAGGACCCGAGCGAGCACCACCAGGTCGTCTTCGTCACCGCCGGCACGTCCGACCACGGGTTCGTGATGGCCGATCATCTCGCCTTCCGCACCGGCAGCCTCGATGAGCTCCGGGCCATCGGTGCCAACCTCGCCGAGGCCGGGGTCGACGGGGTGATCCCGATCTCCCACGGCAACGCCTGGTCGCTCTACTTCACCGACCCCGAAGGCAACGGCCTCGAGTGCTTCGTCGACTCACCGTTCCACGTGGCTCAGCCCTACGCCGACGGGCTCGATCTCGGCGCGTCCGACGCCGAGATCGAGGCCGACACCCGGGCCAAGATCGAGGACAAGCCCGAGTTCCAGAGCCAGGAGGACTGGCGAACCTCGTTCGCCACCCGGCTGAACACCTGACCCGGTCATCGGTGCCACCGTCGCGCCTTCCTCGGCTATCGGTCGAGCGCGTGCTACCGTCACCTCCGACGTGGAGACGAAGTCCGGTGAGATCCCGGCACTGTCCCGCAACGGTAGAACCGGTCCTCGACCCGCCCCGGCGGGTTGGCTCGGCCCGGTGAGTCCGGTCGAGCTCTGCGTCGAGCGAACCATGTGACTCTCGAGGACTTGGAGTCGGTTCAGCGGCACCAGGCCGCTCGGGCCCCGGTACCTCGACCGTAGGAGGTACCGACGTGACACCAATCAGAACGCTCGTGCTCGCCGTGGCTCTGGCTGCGCTCCTCGCCGCCTGCGGGGACTCGGCCGACGATGCCACCGACTCGGCCGACGAACCCGCCGCCCCCAGCGCCGAAGGGGCCGAAGGGGCCGAAGGGGCCGACGACGGTGCCGATGACACCCCGGCCGACGGGGAGGATGAAACCGACGACGCCGACGAGGCGAGCGACCCAGCCGGGGGCGACGCAACCGGATTCCCGGTGACGATCGAGTCCGACGGCGGTACGTGGACCCTGGCCGCCGCCCCGCAGCGGATCGTCTCGCTGTCGCCGACCGCCACCGAGATCCTGTTCGCCATCGGGGCCGGCGACCAGGTCATCGCCGCCGACGCCTTCTCCAACTATCCGCCCGAGGCCCCGACGACCGACCTGTCGGGCTTCGATCCCAACGTGGAGGCGATCACCGCCTACGAGCCCGATCTCGTCGTCATCGCCAACGATGCCAACGACCTCATCGCCAGCCTCACCACCCTCGAGATCCCGGTCCTGGTGAGCCCGGCCCCGGTCGATCTCGAGCAAGGATTCGACGAGATGGCGGCCCTCGGCCTCGCCACGGGACGGGTCGATGAGACCGCCGCCGCAGTGACCGATCTCCGGGCCGAGCTGGACGCAGCGTTCGCCGCCGCCCCCGATGCCCCGGTGCGGGTGTACCACGAGCTCGACGAGACGTTCTTCTCGGCCAGCTCCGACGGCTTCATCGGCGCCGTCTACGCCCGGATGGGGGCGGAGAACATCGCCGACGCGGCCGACCCCGACGGCACCGGCTTCCCCCAGTTGACCGAGGAGTACATCGTCGAGGCCGACCCCGAGGTGATCGTCATCACCGACCAGGTCAGCTACACCGCCGATGACGTCGCCGCTCGGCCCGGGTGGGGAGAGGTGGCAGCCGTCGAGGCCGGCAACATCGTCGTCGTCGAAGCCGACATCGCCTCGCGGTGGGGTCCCCGGCTGCCGCAGTTCGTCACGGCGGTCGCCGAGGCCCTGACCGCCGTCCAAGCGGTCGGCGCCGACGCCGGCTCGGGGTGACCGCCACCGACCCCGGCCTCGCCGGCCGGGTCGAGGTCGCCGCCGGCGACGAGCCCGTCGTCGGAGACGAGGTCGACCGGGCCGTCCGGTCGGCGTTCCGGCTCCCGGCGGGGGCCATCGCGGCCGGGGTCGGGCTGCTGTGCACCGTGGCGGTGCTGAGCGCGGTCACCGGTGCCGCTGCGCTGCCCATCGGTGGGGTGCTCGCCTCGCTCGCCGACCAGCTCCCGGGCCTCTCGGTCGAGTCGTCGCTCTCGGCCCGCCAGGAAGCGATCCTGTTCCAGATCCGGCTGCCCCGGCTGGTGCTCGGCATGCTGGTCGGGGGATCGCTGGCCATGGCCGGCGCCACCTACCAGGGCGTGTTCCGCAACCCGCTGGCCGACCCCTACCTGCTCGGGGTCTCGGCCGGCGCCGGCCTCGGCGCGGTGCTGGCCTTCGGCTTCGGGCTCGACATCGGCTGGGGGCCGTTCGGTGCGGTACCCGCCGCGGCGTTCCTCGGCTCGCTCGTGGCCGTGGCAGCATCGGCCGGGATCGCCCGGGGATCGTGGACCGAGCCGGCCACCCTCCTGCTCGGCGGGGTCGCCATGGCCGCGTTGTTCTCGGCCGCCCAGACCTACGCCCTGCAGCGCCTCGACCCGACCCGAGCCCGAGAGGTGCTCTCCTGGCTGTTCGGCCAGCTGAACACGAGCGGATGGGACCAGGTCGCCATCCTCGCCCCCTATGTCGCAGGATGTGGCGTGGTGCTCCACCTCCATCGACGCCACCTCGACGTCATGCGGGTCGGCGACGACGAGGCCCGCTCGCTCGGCCTCGACCCGGCCCGGACCCGGCTCGTGCTGGTCGTCGCCGCCTCGTTGCTGACCGCCGCCGCGGTGTCGGTCAGCGGGCTCATCGCCTTCGTCGGCCTCGTCGTCCCCCACGTCGTGCGCCTCGTCGTCGGGACCAGCTACCGGGTGATCGTGCCGCTCTCGGCGATCGTCGGAGCCGCCTTCCTGGCTCTGGTCGACGTCGGCGCCCGAACCCTCGTCGCTCCGTCCGAGCTCCCGGTCGGGGTCATCACCGCCTTCGTGGGGGCGCCGTTCTTCGCCGTCGTGCTGTGGCGAGGGGCCGCCACCAAGGCCGTATGACCACCCTCGACCCGACCGACCCCGACCCGCCATCGGCCGTTGCCGATCCCCCCGAGCCCGCAGCACCGGTGGCGGCCGGCGACCAGGACGTCCGGCCGGAAACGGCGCTGGCCTGCGACGGGATCGAGGTTCGACGAGGACGGTCCACGATCCTCGACGGCGTCGATCTGAGCCTTCGTCGCGGCGAGTGGCTCGGCCTGATCGGCCCGAACGGGGCCGGCAAGACGACGCTGCTCCGCGTCATCGCCGGCCTTCTCGACCACCGGGGGCGGGTCGCTCTCGCCGATGGCCGACGCCCAGGCGCCCGCGACGTGGCCCTCGTTCCCCAGAGCCCGACCATGCCGCCGGGGATGACCGTCACCGAGTACGTGCTGATCGGTCGGACCGCCCACCTCGGCTGGTTGGCCCGGGAGTCCCGCCGCGACCGCGACGTCGTGGCCGCCACCGTCCGGCGGCTGGGCCTCGGCCCGTTCGCCGATCGATCGCTCGGCTCACTCTCGGGAGGCGAACGGCAGCGGGTCGTGATCGCCCGGGCCCTGGTCCAGGAGGCGCCCGTGCTCCTCCTCGACGAGCCGACCAGTGCCCTCGACATCGGTCATCAGACCGAGGTGCTCGAACTGGTCGACGGACTTCGCAGCACCGACGGGCTGTCGGTGCTGGCGGTCATGCACGACCTGACCACGGCCGCCCGCTTCTCCGATCGGGTCGCCCTGCTCGACCACGGTCGGCTGGTCGCCACCGGCGAGCCGAGCGAGGTCCTCCAGGTCGATCAGCTCTCGGCGATCTACCGCACCCCGCTCGTCGTTCGGTTCGTCGACGGCGAGCTGGTCGTCCTTCCCGGCCCACGGCGCCGGGACGCCGACCCGCCCACCCGATCGACGACCCCCGTGGAGGACCACCGATGACCGACGAAACGTCACCCCGGACCGAGCGCCCCTATGAGACCGGCGAGCTCCGCTCGGCTCGGTCGCTGGTCCTGGTCGCCACCGGCGACGGAAAGGGAAAGTCGACCGCCGCCTTCGGGACCATCCTCCGGGCCGTCGCCCGCGACTGGCCGGTCGCCGTGGTCCAGTTCCTCAAGAGCGGCGAGTGGAACACCGGCGAGGAGAAGGTGTGCCGCAGCTTGGGCGTCGACTGGTACGCCGCCGGCGACGGGTTCACCTGGGAGTCGAGCGACCTCGATGAGACCGAAGCCAAGGCCGTGGCGGCCTGGCGCTTCGCCGCCGAGCTCATCGCCGAGGGGCGGCACCGTCTGGTCATCCTCGACGAGATCAGCTACGCCATGACCTTCGGCTGGATCGAGGCCGACGACGTGGTCCGCAGCCTGGTCGATCGGCCCGACGACGTCACCGTCTTCCTGACCGGGCGTGACATGGCCTCGGCGGTGGTCGATGTGGCCGACACCGTGACCGAGATGGTCAAGGTCAAGCACGCCTTCGACGACGGCATCCGGGCCAAGAAGGGCATCGACTACTGACCCGACGTCCTGACCACACTGGTGAGGGGTATCCCGACTAGGACTCACCGGCGGCGAGCTTCTCGCCGTACTCTTCCATCGTGATGAGGCCGCCCTCGTCTTCGGCCCGACCTCGGTCTTCGGGTCGTAGCACGTCCTGGACGAAGTCGATGCGCTTCCATGATGGGTAGGCGGTCGATCCGTCGGCGTTGGGGACGTACGGGGAAGCTTCGACTCTGGTGTGCTTGTGGATCAGGCGCGCGCAGTTCAGGTACACGCTGTCGACGTGGGCTCGGACCAGTTGGAGGGCCCCTGGGTAGCGGTCCATCTCGGGGTCGTCGTCGACCAGTTGGGCGGAGGCTTGCATCCGGATCCGGTTCGGTGTTTCGAAGTCGATGAAGAGCAGCCCGATCTTGGCCGTTTCGGCGATGTTCCCCATCGAGAGGAACATGCCGTTCCCGTCGTAGTTGGGGAAGACCACGGTCTTGGGATCGAGGACCGAGACAAGACCGGGAGCACCACCCTTGTAGGACACGGTGGGCTCGCTGCGACCATTGACCGTCGAGAGGAAGAAGAAGTCGCGAGACTCGATGAACCCCTGGTGGAAGTCCTCGACCTGGTCGGTGATGATCGTTTCGGTCAACCGGTCGGCGAGCGGACGACTGTCGAACTTGGCTTGAACCTGTCGTTGGCTTTCGGTGTAGAACTCCATGGTGGCTCTCCTATCCGGCCTCGGCGGGCTGCGGGCTGTCGGCCTCGTCGCTGCTGGCGATCGGCTCGGCGGCCGGTTCATTCGGCGCGGTTGTGGTCGTCGGCGGTCGGGGGGAGCGGTCGAGCAGGAGTCGAGTGACATCGGGCCGGCTGTAGTGCCCAACGGGGTCGGCGGCCGATCGGGCGATGGCCTGCAAGGCGGGATCGCAGTCGGCGTACAGGATGCCTTCCTCGTTCTCCGGCAGGGGCTCGGCCAGGGAGCTGCCTTCCGGGCCGTAGATTCGGGCGAAGCCGCCGCCCTCGAGCAGCATTTGTCGCTTGGCGTCGCTGTCGCAGAACACGTCGAGTGCGGCCTGGCCGACGACTGCGCACGGAGCGACGACGAAGACTTGACCCTCGACCGCGTAGATCATCGACGCTGCGGTGTTGACCTCGGGCCCCAGTGCGTTGGCCGCCCCTCGGTAGATGGAGAACGACGGCCAGGCCGCGCAGTGGATGTCCTCACCGAGGCTGAACATGGCGTACTTGGACAGCGGCTGGATGTGCTCCCAGCAGTTGAGCGCCCCGACCTTGCCAACCGACAGGTCGAAGACGTCGAGGTCCGATCCGTCCCCCTCTCCGAAGACCGACCGTTCGACATGGGTCGGCTTGAGCTTTCGTCTGTTCCTCACGATCGAGCCGGTGTGGTCGATGACGGTCTGGGCCATGTAGAGGGAGCCGTCGGCATTCTCGCTGAGCCCGACGACGACGTTGATGCCGTGCCGACCCGCGGCCTCGGCGATGCGGGCCAGCTGCGGTCCGTCGACTGTGGGCGAGTTGGCGTGGTAGCGGGGGACGAAAGCCATTCCCGCCGCCGGGCTATCGAGCCAGATCCACCACGGGTAGCCCGGGATGAACGTCTCGGGGAAGGCGACGAGCTCGGCGCCGTTGTCGGCGGCCTCGCCGATCAGACCGATGACCTTGTCGGTCGTCTTGTCCATGTCGAACCACACCGGTTCGGCCTGGACAGCGGCTACTCGTACCGTGCGCTGCAACATGGGATCCTCCGTCCGTCGGATTCCCAGTACAAGCGGGTCGCCGCCTCACGTCTTGAAGAAATGCGAACGAGCTGTGGCCACCACGCGAACTCAGGTGGCCTCCGAGTCGAGACCCCGGCGGTAGTCTCGCGGCGACTGGCCATAGGCCGCTCTGAAGGCTCGCGAGAAGTGGGCGGCGTCGGCGTACCCGTGGTCCATGGCGATCTGCGCGATGTTGTGGTGCCGACGGAGCGGGTTGGCGAGAGCTGCCCGGGCCCGAGCCAGCCGTGCCAACCGGATCCGCTCGCCGAGGCCACGTTCGTCGTCAGCGAAGAGCTTCTGCAGACTCCGGGGGGAAACGGCCAGGGCCCGAGCGACGCTGGCCACCGACAGGTTCGGGTCGTGGAGGTTGGCCGACACGTGGTCGAGCACCCGCTGGCGAGTGTGGGCCTGGACAGCCTGAGAGGCGGGGATGGCGCCGACGGTCGCGCTCAGGGCGATGGCCACGAGATCGATCGCGTGGGCCCCCAGCACGCGACGATGGGGGTCGGCGAAGTCGATCCCCTGTGCCTGCAGGGTCTGCAGGAAGGACGCGGCAAGAAGGCCGACGCCACCGATGCCCTGCGTCCGTCGGCCGACCGCGGATTGGATGTCGACGTTCCGCTCGATCAGATACCGCCGCGGGAACTTCACGACGATCTGGCCGAATGAGTCGTCGAAGGCCAGCTCGTACGGCCGGGTCGCGTCGTAGAGGGCCAGATCCCCTGGCTTCAAGACCGCGGTCCGATCGCTCTGGCTCACCCGCCCAACCCCGGCAGTCTGGAGACTCACGAGGCAATCGTCGCTCTCGCCATCAAGGATCCGACTGACGACCTGACCGTCAGCGACCACCGACGAGATCTGTACATCGCCGAACGGCGCCACATCCACAGAACCGCAGAATTGGCCATCGCCGACCGGCTCGGCGTCGAGCCGGACGTAGACGCGGCAGATTACCTCGCGCCAGTACTCGAATCGATCTGCCGGCTCCACCGCCTCGGTGGTCAGCACACTGCCTCCCACGATCGTCATCTCCCAACGAGCGTAAGCCGGGCGTCGCTCGGCCGGCAATGGCCGTCACCGCCGCCGCCTTGCCTGATCGGCTGAGCTGTCGGGAACCGAGATCTACGCCGGGTTCAACCAGAGGTCTGTCTCCCCGTCAGCCACCAGGCCCATGGGAAGGAGCGCAACACCGGGCTTGCGGGGTCGATCTGGAGAATCGCCTGTTGTCGATCTCGGGGCGGGTCGGTCGGGCCGTAGGGGCCGACGCCGGCGAGGTTGGCGAGCACTGTCAAAAGGTGTGTGGTCTACCAGCTGGGCTACCGCGGGCTACCAGTCGGCTACCGGGCTGATCGTGGGCCGTCGTCGCCGAGCGGGCGGGGTGCTTCTTCCCGAGCGCGTGGGTCGAGCGTGGCCGCGTGACAGGGTTCGCTATCGGTCCACGCTATGACCGGCGTCGAGCCCGCCCGCTCCCGGCGCGCCGTCGGATGGCGGCGCGCCGTCGAACAGTGTCGTCGTCGACGGCGCGAGCTAGGCCTGCGGCCCGCGGACCAGGCCCCCCGGCCTGGCCTCGGTCATCTCACCGTTCTCCGCCACGATCTCGCCCGCGACGATTGTGGCGGCGTAGCCCTCGGCCTTCTGCAGGAGCCGCTTGTTGTCGCCGGGCAAGTCGTAGGCCATGTAGGGGGCGTGCAGCACCAGCCCGTCGAGGTCGATGACGTTGATGTCGGCCTTGCGGCCGGGGGCGAGGACGCCTCGGTCGTTCAGGCCGTAGAGACTGGCCGTGTCGCTGGTCTGGAGCTTGACCGCCTCCTCGATCGAGAACCGGGGCCCTTGCTGCCGGTCGCGCACCCAGTGGGTGAGCATGTAGGTGCAGAAGCCGGCGTCGGCGACGGTCCCCACGTGGGCCCCGCCGTCGGAGAGTGAGGCGATGCTGCGGGGGTGGGCCATCATCTCGTGGTGGGGGTCGAGGGTGTACTCGTTGTAGCCCTGCAGCGGGTAGTAGAGGAACGAGCGACCCTCATCGGCCAACATCAGGTCGTAGACGAACTCCTCCGGCGCCGCCCCGGCGGCTGCGGCCCGGGCGGCAACCGAATCGGCCTCGCCCGGTTCGTAGTCGGGGGGATCGCCGAGGGGGAACATGTTGGTCCAGTGGCGGAACACCCGCCTGGCGAACGGGTCGCGGGTGTGCAGTTCCTCGCCAAGGATGCGTTGGCGGATCTCGGGGTCACGGAGCCGGGCGAGCCGTTGGTCGACGGGAAGGTCGCGAAGCTCTCGATACGTCGGGTGGGTCATCAGCGGGTTGAGCGTGGCCTGAAGACCCATCAGCACGCCGGGGGAGCGCCAGCCGACACCGGCTCGTACGTCGACCAGGCGGTGGTGGTCAAGGAGGTCGGTCGCGACCTCTACGACCACGTCACCTATCTCCCCCGGGCCGGGGTGAACATGGAAGCCCTCGTACCGATCGACAAGACCACCCACTGCCCGCTGAAGGGCGACACCGAGTACTTCGACGTGGTCGTCGACGGCGAACGGGTGGCCGAGGCCGCCTGGTCCTACGTCGAGACGATCGAGGTTGCCGCCGAGCTCAACGGCCGTATCGCCTTCGACGCCTCCAAGGTGACCATCGGCTGATGCTCCGCAGGGCGGGTCATGGCCGGTGAGCCGCGCCCCACAGGAGTCAACCGCCGTCGAGGTCGATGCCGTAGTCCCTGATCCGCCGGAACAGGGTGGCCCGGGAAATCCCGAGCCGCTCGGCCGCCTCCGCCCGAGTGGTGGTTGCGGCGATGGCGGCCACGATGGCGTCGGCTTCCTGCTGCTGTAAGCCGTGCAACGGCGTGCGGTTCGGAACTCGACGCAGATGACGGGGGAGATGCTCAACGGCCAGCGGCTGGGTGCGCGCCCTGGCGTGGGCCGAGCGAAGCACCTGGCGAAGCTCCGTGGCGTTTCCCGGCCATGGCTGGCGATGCAGCACGTGCAACACCGGCTCATCCGGGGTCCCCCGGCCGAGCTGGGCCGCGAATCGAGTGGCGAGCGGGGCGATGTCGCCCCGGCGGCTCCGCAGCGGCGGCGTCTCGATCTGGATCACGTTGAGTTGGTCGAGCAGGGCGGCCCGTCCCGGATCGGTCGAGGCTGTGACCTGTGAGGTGGCGATCACGCGTGCGCCATCCGGATCGGCCAGCAACGTGCCGAGAGCAGCGGCCACGTCGCCCGGGAGCTGATCGACGCGCGGGAGTATCACAACGGGCTCGGACCGCAGGGCGGTACGTACCCGCAGCAGCCACTCACGCTCACCTTCGATGAGAAGTGCGGCGCTGTCGAAGATCGGGACCGTCCGAGCGGTCATGAGCCCGGCGAGCGCAATCGCCACCGAACGCCTCCCCGTACCCCGCTCGCCGACGATGAGGATCGGCTCGGCGAGGGGTGCCGCCACGAAGGCATCGCGCACCACGGTGCGCCACTGATCGCTTGTGCCAACGAGCGTGCCGAGCCCATGACCGGGTCCAACCGTCCGACCACCGCCGCCGGCCGACGGTGCGACGACGATCTCCACCGCCGCGCCGTCGATCGCCCCACCCCGGACCAGGGGCTGGCAGCGAAGGAGAAGAGGCGTTCCGGACGGCCGCTGGAACTCGGCATCGAACGAGCGACCGCGATGGACCTCGCCCTGAATCGTCGTCCACAACTCGGCGTGGTCAACACCACTCAGCAGCCGCTGGGCCGCCGGTGTCGCAATGAGCGCGTCCTTTCCGATGGTGGCAACGGCGGTGTGGGCGTGTCGCCGCCGGACGAGGAACTGCTCCAGCAGGAACCGTTCCTCGGGCGTCGCCATCTCCAGGAGCAGTTCGCTGATGCGGGCCGACAGCTCGATGGCCGTCGGCAGCAGGAGGGGGGTCGTGTCCTCGACCGGGCACAACACACCGACCGTTCCCTCAACCTTGTGGCTTATCGGGTGAATGATCGGCGCATTCGCACACGTGAACGAGGCGAAGCAATCGAGGAAGTGCTCGGACCCCACCACCATCGCCGGTCGCTTCGTCTCGAGCGACGTGCCGACGCCGTTCGTTCCAACGTCGGCTTCGGCAAGCGAGTAGCCGACGTCGAGACTCCGCTCATCCATCACCGCCAACGTGGCGCCAGTAGCGGCGTCACGCTTTGTGAGACGTCCGGCGCGATCGGCGAGGACGACTCCGAACGAGCTGTCGGTCAGCCGTTCGAGGAGCCGCGCGAGCACCGGCGAGCTGAGCCGTCGGAGCGCATCGGCCGCAGGGCCGGGGGAGCCCACATCGGGGATATCGGTGGTGGTCGGGTCGATCCCGTAGTCGACCGAACGACGCTGCGCCGCGCCGATGTTCGCAGCCCCGGGCGTTTGCTTGCCGGGCGCGAGAGCCATGACGTCGCTCGTCCCCCTTCGAGTCATTCGGATCGGTGAAGAAGATCGGTGACAGAAATGGTAGCTGCCGCTGTGACAGGAGTCTCATGGGGTCTCAGATTGAGATCCCATCGGCGGCCTGCGCTGGTTCACACTCGGATCGATCACGACGCACGTCGACATCCGTTGACCTGCGTTTGGAGCCGAGCCAGGGGAGGTGTGGTCGAGGTGGAGTCATCGACGACGGTTGGAATCATCGCCAACCCGGCGTCGGCTCGCGACATCCGCCGCCTCGTCGCCGACGGCGGCGCCACTACCACCCACGACAAGCTCAACCTGCTGAAGCGACTCCTCGCCGGGCTTGGTTCCGTCGGGGTCGAGCGGGTGCTGTCGATGGCCGACCGTTCCGGTATCACGGCCGGGCTTATGCGGGCGGCCGAGCGCCCGTCGGCTTCCGCCTGGCCCCGGTTGTCGTTTGTCGACCAGGTCGTCACCGGGACCGCAGACGACACTCGCGTGGCGGCCCGGGTCATGGTCGAGGCCGGCGTCGGCGCCATCGTGGTGCTCGGCGGCGACGGCACCAACCGGATTGTGGCCGCCGAGTCCGGTCCAACCCCTCTCGTGCCAATCTCGACCGGCACCAACAACGCCTTCCCCCGGTCAACAGAGCCGACCGTCGCCGGGATCGCCGCCGGCCTCATCGCAACGTCGCCTCGGCTGCGCGAGCCCGGAACGTTCCAGGCAACCGTGCTGATGGTCGAATGCGGCGGGCGGACCGAACGGGCCCTCGTCGATGTGGCCATCGGCGGCGACGACGGGATCGGCACCGGCGCGGTGTGGGATGCGACATCGATCCGTGAGCTGTTCCTGAGCGTTGCCGAACCGGACGCCATCGGCCTGTCCGCCATCGGTGGTCATCTCCACCCGGTCTCGGTCCGGGATCCCCACGGTCTTGCCATCGGTCTCGGTGAGCCCGCCAACCGGATCATCCACCCGCCGATCGGACCCGGCCTCGTGCAGCCGGTCGGGGTCACGAGCTTGGCCCGACTGACGCCGAATCGCCCCGTCGAGGCCCGGACCCGACGAGGCGTGATCACCGTCGACGGCGAACGGCTGTTCCGATTCGGGCCGAGCGAACGGGTGCGGATCACGCTGCGGTCCGATGGCCCTGTGGTGGTCGACGTGGCCGCCACGCTCCGCATCGCCGCAACCGAGGGCGATTTGTCGACCCTCGTCGATCCTGCCCCGGCGCCCACCGGCGTCGGGGTATCCGAGACCACCACACGCCACCACGAAAAGGGGAGTGACCGTGAACCCACCCAATCGGCTCGAGCTCTACACCGAGATGGTTCGCATCCGGCAGTACGAGACGCGCATCTTGCAGGAGTATCACGCTGACAAGACCCCGGCGTGGGACATCGGCGCCGGGCTGATCCCCGGCGAGATGCACCTCTCCGCCGGCCAGGAACCGGCCGCCGTCGGTGTGTGCGCCCATCTTCGCCAGGGCGACGCCATCACCGCACCGCATCGCCCGCATCACTTCGCCCTCGCCCACGGCGTCGACATGAATGCCATGACGGCCGAGATCTACGGCCGCACCACGGGCCTGTGCAAGGGCAAGGGCGGCCACATGCACCTGTTCGACCCGGCCAACCACTTCTCCTGCTCGGGGATCATCGCCCAGGGCTACCCCGTGGCCTGCGGGCAGGCGCTGGCCATGAAGCGCAAAGGCACCGACCACGTGGCGGTCGCCGTCGCCGGTGAGGGCGCCGCCAACCAGGGGGCCTTCCACGAGTCGCTCAACCTGGCGGCGCTGTGGGATCTGCCCGTCATCTTCGTCATCGAGGACAACGACTGGGCCATCTCCGTGCCCCGTGACGCGTCGACGGCCAACACCTCGAACGCCGATCGCGCCGCCGGTTACGGCATCCCCGGCGTGCGGGTGGAGAACAACGACGTCGAAGCCGTCTACGAGGCGGCGGGAGCGGCGATCGATCGAGCCAGGGCAGGGGAGGGACCGACCCTGCTCGAGATCCACACCCTTCGACTCCTGGGACACTTCGAGGGCGACGCCCAGGCCTACCGGCCCGATCTCGAAACGGTCGACGAACGCGACCCGATTCCCCGCTACGCCGCAGCCCTGATGGAGTCCGGCGATCTCACCGAGGCCCAGGTGGCCGAGATCGCGGCCACCGCCGACGCAGAGGTCGACGCCGCCATCCAGTTCGCCGTGAACAGCCCAATCCCCGCCCCCGAAGACGCGCTGCTGCACGTCTTCGCCTGAGGAGGAACGACCAGATGACTACGACCGAAACCCCCACCCGCCGCATCACGACGGCCAAGGCCATGGCCGAAGCGATCGGGCTTGAGATGCGGGCCGATCCCGATGTCTTCGTCATGGGCGAGGACGTCGGCGCCTACGGCGGCATCTTCGGCTCGACCACCGATCTGTTCGCCGAGTTCGGCGCCGACCGGGTGATCGATACCCCCATCTCCGAGACCGGCTTCATCGGGGCCGGTATCGGCGCCGCAGTGGAAGGCATGCGGCCCGTCGTCGAGCTGATGTTCGTCGACTTCTACGGCGTCTGCATGGACCAAATCAGCAACCACATGGCCAAGATCCACTACGAGTCCGGCGGCGCGGTGAAGGTGCCGATGGTGTTGATGGCGGCAACCGGCGGCGGTTACTCCGACGCCGCCCAGCATTCTCAGTGTCTGTGGGGCACCTTCGCCCACCTGCCGGGGATGAAGGTGGTCGTGCCGTCAAATCCCTATGACGCCAAGGGCTTGATGGCCTCGGCCATCCGCGATGACAACCCGGTGATCTATCTCTTCCACAAGGGTGCGCAGGGCCTCGTGTGGATGGAGAAGAACCAGCGCTCGATCGACCACGTGCCGGAGGAGGCCTTCACCGTGCCGATCGGGGAGGCCGCCATCGCCCGCGAGGGCACCGACGTGAGCATCGTCACGCTCTCGCTTTCGGTCCAGCACAGCCTCGATGTGGCCGAGGAGTTGGAGGGTGAGGGGATCAGCGTCGAGGTGGTCGACCTACGCAGCCTTGTTCCCCTCGACCGTCAGGCGGTGCTCGATTCGGTTGCCAAGACCGGGCGCCTGCTCGTTGTCGACGAGGACTACAAGAGTTTCGGGGTGAGCGGGGAGATCGCCGCCATCGTGGCCGAGACCGACCCGACGATGCTGACCAAGCCGGTGTCCCGGCTTGCGGTGCCGGACGTGCCCATTCCCTACGCCCGTTCGCTGGAGTACGGGATCCTGCCGACCCGGGAGAAGATCGCGGCTGCGGTGAAGGACCTGATGTCGTGATCACCGAGGTCGCCTTTCCCGTCATGTCGGAGAAGGATCCGACGGCCGAAGGTGTCGTCGGCACCTGGTTTGTGAACCACGGCGAGCAGGTACGGGAGGGTCAGATCATCGCCGAGGTCCAGGTCGACAAGGTCGACCAGGAAGTCGAGGCCCCCGTCGCCGGGACCATGTACCAGTACGTGGCCGAGGGCGTCGGCATCGCCCAGGGCGCGCCCCTGGCCCGCATCGATTCATGAACGCCGAGACCCTGTCACGCCAAGCCAAGGAGACACCATGACCTGCTACTCCGTTCTGGAGGTCACCCCGACCGACGACGCCTGGATACCGGGCTATCTCGAACCGGTGGCCGCCATCATCGCCAAACACGGCGGCACCTATTTGGCCCGCACCGCCAGCCATGAGCGGGTGGAGGGCGAAGGTCCCGAGGTGGGGTTGCGAGTGATCCTGCAGTGGCCATCCAGGGAGGCGGCGAAAGCCTTCGTCGCCGATCCCGAGTATGCCCCCCATCTCGCCGCCCGCACTGCGGGCTCGGTCAGCCACCACATTCTGATCGACGGCGTCGACGACCTCGCCTGAGGACAACGCACTAAGCACAAGGAGAGTTGTTATGCGTTTTGGTATTTTTATGGCTCCGTTTCATCCAATGGCGGGGCAGGATCCGGTGTCGTGTATTCAGCGGGATCTGGAGACGGTGCAGTTGTTGGATCGTTTGGGGTATGACGAGGTGTGGGTGGGTGAGCATCACTCGGCGGGCACCGAGATCATTCCGGATCCGTTCATGTTTATTTGTTACGCGGCCCCGCAGACTCGTCATATCAAGTTGGGGACCGGGGTGTTGTCGTTGCCGTATCACAACCCGTTGTGGTGTGCTGATCGGGCGTTCTTTGCTGATCAGTTGACCCGGGGCCGGTTCATGTTGGGGTTGGGTCCGGGGGCGTTGCCGGGTGATGCGGCCATGATCGGGATCGCGATCGAGGACCAGCGGGCGATGCTGGAAGAAGACACCGAGGTGTTGATGCGGTTGTTGGCCGCCGAGGAGCCGGTGTCGCATTCCAATGACCGGTACACGCTGGTTGATGCGATGTCGCAGTATCGGCCGTATTCGAACTTTGATATGGCGGTGGCGGCGATCGCGTCGCCGACCGGGCCCCGGATCGCCGGCCAGCACGGGATCGGGTTGTTGTCGATCGGGGCGACGTCGGTGGATGGGTTCGACGCGTTGGCTCATCATTGGGATGTGGTGGAGTCCCGGGCCGGTGAGTACGGCAAGACCGCGTCTCGTGACGGGTGGCGCCTGGTCGGGCCGATGCATCTGGCCGAGACTCGTGAACAGGCCATCGAGGATGTGAAGTTCGGGTTGAACGACTGGTGCCACTACACCCAACACGTTTTGGCGGCCCCGCATTTTCGGGCGGCGGGTGAGACGTTCGAGGAACGAGTGGCGTGGGTCAACGAGACCGGTCTCGGGGTGATTGGTACTCCTGATGACGCGATCGAGCAGATCGAGCGGTTGGAGAAACAGTCCAACGGTGGGTTCGGGGCGTATCTGATGATGGACCACGAATGGGCCAACCCCCAGGCCCAGGCCCGCCACTACGAACTCTTCGCCCGTTATGTCAAGCCCCGGTTCCAGGGCCTGGCCAAGGGCCCTCTCCGAGCCGAACACCGCAGCATCGGCGAATGGCAAACCCTCGGCGACCGCGTCGAACGAGCCGTCCAGGCCGCCACCGACGCCCACTTCGACAACAACTAACCACAACCCCGTTTCCGGTCCCGTCGCCTTCGACGGGCCGGGAGCGGGGCCGTCCGGGCCGTCCGGAATCGGTGCCGTGGACGGCCAGCAGCCGACCACCGCACCGACGGTGATCTCGCGCTTGAGACGGTAAGTCTCCGGCATAGGTCGGTGCGGTGAGCGGTCATCTCTCCTCATCGTAGCCACCAGGCGACAGCCCAGGGGGGTAGGCGGCAGTTGCCTTGACCTGCACCGGATTGGCCCGCAGATAGGGGTTGCTCAGGTGGCGGTGGTAGCCCTGCGTGGCTACCAGCTGGGCTACGAGCTGATTCTCAGCTCAGGAACATCCGCTCTATCAGTCGGGATGGGGAGATTTGAACTCCCGACCCCCTGCTCCCAAAGCAGGTGCGCTAGCCAAACTGCGCCACATCCCGTGTCGTGACCACCATACCCGGCTGGCCCGCCGCCTCGGGGGCGTCCCCGATCGATGGTCGACGCCCGTCGGCCCGGCGCCGGGGCGCCATCGGTCGCCAATCGGGGAGGGTCACCTCGGCCCTGGTCACGTGCCGTACACTGCAGAGGGTGAAGTCGACTGTGGAAGCCCTGGAGGGCAACAAGGTCAAGGTCGTCGTCGAGGTCGCTGAGGAGGAGTTCGAGAAAGACATCGACGCTGCCTTCAAGCGACTGGCCCGTGAGGTGCGGCTGCCCGGCTTCCGGCCCGGCAAGGCCCCCCGAAAGGTGCTCGAGGCCCGGATCGGCCAGTCGTACGCTCGCGAGGAGGCGTTCCGGGAGGCGATCCCCGAGTACTACAGCGAGGCGGTCAAGGAGCACGAGGTCGACGTCATCGCTCCCCCCGAGATCGACATCACCGACGGCCAGGAGACCGGTCCGGTGCTGTTCGACGCCGTCGTCGAGATCCGGCCCTCGATCGCGGTCGAAGGCTACGACGGGCTCGAGATCGAGATCCCCTCGGTGGGGGTCGCCGAGTCCGACGTCGACGAGGCCGTCGACCGCATGCGCTCGGGCTTTAGCGAGCTGGTAGCCGTCGAGCGTCCGGCCGCCGAGGGCGACAGCGTCCGCATCGACATCGCCACCGTCCACGAGGGCGAAGAGGTGCCGGGCCTCACCACCGTCGACTACGTCTACCAGGTCGGGAGCGGCGCCGTCGTCGCCGAGATCGACGAGCAGCTGATCGGGGCGTCGGCCGGCGACGAGCTCGAGTTCACCGCCGACCACCCCGACGAGGACGAGCCCGAGCCCCTCGAGTTCTCGATCACCGTCCACGAGGTGTCCGAGAGCGTGCTCCCCGAGCCGACCGACGAGTGGGTCGCCCAGAACAGCGAGTTCGAGACCCTCGCCGAGCTGCGGGCCGACCTCGAGCAGAACCTCCGCACGACCCGGATCGGTCAGGCCCAGACGGCCCGCCGAAGCGGCCTCAGCGACGCGGTGGCGGCCCTGGTCGACGACGACCTCGTCCCCCCGGCCATGATCGACCTGGAGGTCGACAACCGGGCCCAGGACATGGCCATCAGGCTCCAGGCCCAGGGCATCGAGCTCAGCACCTTCCTCCAGATCACCGGGCAGACCCAGGAAGACCTGGTGGCCCAGCTCCGGGAGGCGGCGAGTTCATCGGCCAAGATGGACCTCGCCCTCCGGGCGATCGCCGATCAGGAGGCGCTTGAGGTCACCGACGACGAGATCGACGACGAGCTGGCCAAGGTCGCCGAACAGGTCGGTCGGACCGTCGACGACCTGCGCGGCGAGTTCGCCGCCGCCGGCCGGCTTCCCGCCCTCCGTTCCGACCTCCTCAAGAGCAAGGCCCTCGACTGGGTGGGGGAGCGGGCCTCGCTCGTCGACGACGATGGCAGCCCGGTCAGCCCGGATGCGCTAGAACTATCTGAAGACGAGGACGACCCCGCCGCAGATCCACCCGCCGACACCGACGACGGAGAGCCATCTCCCGCCCAGGCCGCCGGTGACGACGATCGACCGACAGGAGACGACGAGTGAGACCAGACGTCGCCCGGATGGGCTTCAGTATCCCGCAGGTGGTCGAGCAGACCAGTCGCGGCGAGCGGGGTTGGGATCTGTTCTCCCGCCTCCTGACCGACAACATCATCTTCCTCGGCACGCCGATCGACGACATGATCGCCAACGTCACGTGCGCCGAGCTGCTGTTCCTCGAGTCGGAGAACCCCGACCGCGACATCAGCATCTACATCAACTCGCCGGGCGGCGACATCAACGCCATGTTCGCCATCTACGACACGATGCAGTACATCAAGCCCGAGGTCAGCACGATCTGCTACGGCCAGGCGGCCTCGGCGGCGGCCATCCTGCTCGCCGCCGGCACCCCCGGCAAGCGGCTGGCCCTCCCGAACTCCCGGGTCCTGCTCCACCAGCCCTACACCGGGGCCCAGGGGCAGGTGTCGGATCTGGAGATCGCGGCCAACGAGATCGAGCGCCTCAAGACGGCCCTCGAGGAGCTCTTGGCCGGCCACACCGGCCAGCCGATCGAGAAGATCGCCACCGACACCGACCGCGATTTCGTCATGACCGCCGAAGAGGCGAAAGACTACGGGATCATCGACGAGGTCCTGCGGGAGCGGAACCTCGCCGACAGCAGCGGACCGATCCGGGCCGTCGGTTCCTAGGGGGTCGTCGTGGCAAAGTTTGGCGAGGGGGGCGAGCTGCTCAAGTGCTCGTTCTGCGGCAAGTCCCAGAAGCAGGTGAAGAAGCTGATCGCCGGTCCCGGCGTCTACATCTGTGACGAGTGCATCGATCTCTGCAACGAGATCATCGAAGAGGAACTGGCCGAGGGCACCGAGGTCAGTTTCGAGGAACTCCTGAAGCCCCGCGAGATCTACGACTTCCTGAACGACTACATCGTCGGCCAGGACGACGCCAAGAAGATCCTGTCGGTCGCCGTCTACAACCACTACAAGCGAATCCAGTACGGCGCCCAGGCCGGGGCCGACATCGAGCTGGCCAAGTCCAACATCCTGCTGATGGGGCCGACCGGTTGCGGGAAGACGCTCCTGGCCCAGACGCTGGCCCGGATGTTGAACGTGCCGTTCGCCATCGCCGACGCCACCGCGCTGACCGAGGCCGGCTACGTGGGTGAGGACGTCGAGAACATCCTCCTGAAGCTGATCCAGTCCGCGGACTTCGACGTCAAGCGGGCCGAGACGGGGATCATCTACCTCGACGAGATCGACAAGATCGCCCGCAAGAGCGAGAACCCGTCCATCACCCGTGACGTGTCGGGGGAGGGTGTTCAGCAGGCACTGCTGAAGATCCTCGAAGGCACCGTCGCCTCCGTCCCACCCCAGGGGGGGCGCAAGCACCCCCACCAGGACTTCATCCAGATCGACACGTCGAACATCCTGTTCATCTGCGGTGGGGCGTTCGCCGGGATCGAGACGATCATCGAGCGTCGGGTCGGCGGCCGATCGGTCGGGTTCCAGGCCGACATCGGCTCGTCGAAGTCCAACCTCGACGACGTCTACGCCCTCGTCCGACCCGAGGACCTGCTCAAGTTCGGCCTCATCCCGGAGTTCGTCGGCCGCCTCCCGGTCGTCGGCACGGTCACCAACCTGACCCGCGAGGCGCTGGTCGAGATCCTGGTCGAGCCGAAGAACGCCCTCACGAAGCAGTACCAGAAGTTCTTCGAGATGGAAGACGTCGAGCTCGAGTTCACCGACGGGGCACTGGGGGCCATCGCCGACCAGGCGCTCCTGCGGGGGACCGGGGCCCGTGGCCTGCGGGCCATCCTCGAAGAGGTGCTGCTCGACGTGATGTACGACCTCCCGGGCCGGGAGGATGTCGGCCGGTGCGTCATCGACGACCAGGTCGTGCTCGACAACGTCAATCCGACGCTGGTGCCCCGGAGCGAGACCCGACAGCGGCCTCGTCGGGCCGCCTCGTAGCGGCGGGCGACCCGGGCGCTTGGACTACCGCTCGGCGCTGGCCTACCTCGACCAGCACACCAACCTCGAAGGGAACCGGAGCGGCCGCTTCGATCCCGGCCTGCCCACCGCGGGGCAGACGTCGGGATTGTCGCTGGAGCCGATGGAGGAACTGCTGGCCGCCCTCGGTGACCCCCACCGGGCGTATCGGGCCGTCCACCTCACCGGCACCAACGGCAAGGGTTCGACGGCCCGGTTCATCTCGGCCCTGATCGGCGCCACCGGCCTCTCGGTCGGGACCTACACCAGCCCCAACCTTGAGCGAATCAACGAGCGGCTGGTCTGGTCGGGCGAGACGATCAGCGACGACGACTTCGGTCGGGTGATCGGTCTGCTGGCTGCCGTCGAGCCGCTGCTGAACGTCGTGCCCAGCCGGTTCGAGCTGTTGACCGCCGCCGCCCTCGTCTGGTTCGCCGAGCTGGGAGTCGACGTCGCGGTCGTCGAGGTCGGGCTGCTCGGCCGGTTCGACGCCACCAACGTCGTCGACGGCGACGTCGCCGTCGTGACCAACATCGGCAAGGACCACACGACCGGCGGGCCCAACTGGCAGCTCGAGGTGGCGTCGGAGAAGGCCGGGATCGTCAAGCCAGGAAGCCACCTGGTGTTGGGCACCGATCTCGGACCCGAGCTGAACGCGGTGTTCACCGCAGAGGGCCCTCGAGCGACCTGGATCGCCGGGACCGATTTCACCGTCGAGTCCAACCAACTGGCCGTCGGGGGACGAGTCATCGACCTCGTCACCCCCCACAGCCACCACGACCAGCTCTTCCTCCCCTTTCACGGTCGCCATCAAGGCGACAACGCCGCCACCGCCGTGGCCGCGGTGGAAGCCTTCTTCGACCGGCCCCTCGACCATGAGGTGGTGCAGGAGACGTTGGCCGCCGCGGAGCTGCCGGGCCGGTTCGAGATCGTGGGACGAGAGCCGACGGTCATCCTCGACGGCGCCCACAACCCCCCGGGCGCCGAGGCCGCAGCGTCGACCCTGCGGGAAGCGTTCGCCCGCCTCGGCTCGTGGGTTCTCGTCGTCGGCATGATCGGCGGGAAGGACCCGGCCGAGATGCTGGAGGCGTTCGGAGCGGCCGACTTCGACGCCGTCATCTGCTGCCAACCGACATGGTCTCGGGCGATCCCGGCCGAGCGGGTCGCAGCGGCCGCCGCTGAGCTGGGAATCTCGGCCGAGGTGGTCGTCGACCCCCGGGAGGCACTGGCCCGAGCGGTGGCCGTGACCGCCGCCGAGGATCTGATCCTCGTCAGCGGGAGCATCTACGTGGTCGGCGAGGTTCGGGCCGCCGCCGGGCAACTCCTGGCCGACCACCGGGCCCAGCTCTGAGCCTGTCGCTCAAGGTCGGCGCCCACCTGGTCGATCAACCACCATGGGCTACGGGACCCAGCGGGGTGCCACCCTGTCGGAGTACGCGCTGATCTTCAGCTTGGTCGTCGTGACCTCGATCGGTGCCCTCTCGCTTCTCCAGCGGCAGTCCGGCTCCTACCTGGTCGACACCGGCAGCGACATCGGCACCCCCCGCGAGCTGGCCACCGACATCGATCCCGATCTGCCCGACACGCCGGCCTGGCTGACCCAACCCCCACCGCCGACCACCAGCACCTCGACGTCGACGACGACCACGAGCACGTCGACGTCGAGCTCATCGACAACGTCGACGACCGCCCCGGTCGGGAGCGCCATCGTGGTGCAACACTCCGGCCTGTGCCTGGCGGTCGACGGGGCCTCGACCAGCCCCGGTGCGTCGGTCGTCCAGGAGACCTGTTCGGGGGCCGCCAGCCAGCAGTGGACGGTGACCGACGTGGGTGGCGGGTACTCCCAGATCCAGGCCGTCCACTCCGGGCACTGCCTCGACGTCGACGCCGGGTCGAGCGCGGCCGGGGCGTCGGTCATCCAGTGGACGTGCCACGGCGGAACCAACCAGCAGCTCGACCTCGACTCGGTCGGCAGCGGCCGGGTCCGGATGATCTTCCGCCACTCGAGCCAGTGTGTCGACATCGCCGGAGCGAGCGGATCCTCGGGAGCCAACGCCCTCCAATGGTGGTGCCACGGCGGCTCCAACCAGTCGTTCACCATCTCCTGAGCGTCGGGCCCGGTCGGTCGTTCCCGGCCGGCTCGGACCGGAGCTGGGGCCGATAGCCTCACGCCGGTGAGTCGCACACTCGTCATCTGTAAGCCCGACGCCGTCGAGCGGGGGTACGTCGGGGAGATCATCGGTCGGATCGAGCGGAAGGGCCTGCGGCTCGTCGCCGCCGAGCTCCGCCAGCTCGATCCCGAGACCCTCGCCCGCCACTACGAAGAGCACGTCGGCAAGCCGTTCTACGATTCGCTCGTCGCCTTCATGAGCCGGAGCCCGGCCTTCGTCGCCGTCGTCGAAGGGCCCGAGGGCACCTACGCCATGGTCCGAACCCTGATGGGCCCGACCAACCCGGCCGACGCCCCGCCGGGGACCATCCGGGGCGATCTCGGGACCGAGATGACCGAGAACCTGGTGCACGGTTCCGACTCCGACGAGTCGGCCGAGCGGGAGATCTCGATCTTCTTCCCCAGCCTCTAGATCGCGCGGCCCGCGCGATCAGTCGCGCGGGCCGCGCGAGATCTGCGCGCGGGCCGCGCGACGCTACGCGCGCCCTGTGGCAACCATCCACCATCGGCACCACCCCCAGCCCTACGATCTCGTACAGGCTGAGATGATCGGGGTTGTGTGCGATGGCCAAGTTGTCGCAGATGTTCGGCGGGGGCACCCGTGACGTCGCGATCGACCTCGGGACCGCCAACACCCTCGTGTACGCCAAGGGCCAGGGCGTCATCCTCGACGAGCCGTCGGTCGTCGCCCTGAACCTGTCGACCGGCCGCCCGATCGCCATCGGCGCCGAGGCCAAGCAGATGATCGGACGAACGCCCTCCCACATCCGGGTCGTTCGTCCGCTGTCCGACGGGGTCATCGCCGACTTCGAGGTCTGCGAGGAGATGCTCCGCTACTTCGTCCACCGGATCACGCCCGGTCGATGGGGCGGCAAACTCCGGGCCGTCATCTGCGTGCCGTCGGGGATCACCCGGGTCGAGCATCGGGCGGTCCACGACGCCGTCGTCTACGCCGGGGCCCGCGAGGTGATCATCATCGAGGAGCCGATGGCCGCCGCCATCGGGGCCGGCCTCCCGATCAACCAACCGGTCGGCTCGATGGTGGTCGACATCGGCGGCGGGACCACCGAGGTGGCCGTCATCTCGCTGGGCTGCATCGTCGCCTCCCGCTCGATCCGCATCGGGGGCAACGACCTCGACGGCGCGATCATGAGCTACGTCAAGAAGGAGTACAGCCTGGCGCTGGGCGAGCGGACGGCGGAGTCGATCAAGATCCGGATGGGTTCGGCGTTCCCGTTCGACGAAGAGTTCGACGCCGAGGTCCGCGGTCGAGACCTGGTCACCGGGCTTCCGAAGTCGATCGTGACCACCACCGAGGAGATCCGGGAAGGCCTCGACGAGCCGGTGACCGCCATCATCGACGCCGTCAAGGTCACCCTCGACGAGTGCCCACCGGAACTGGCGGCCGACATCATCGAGCAGGGCATCGTGCTCGCCGGGGGCGGCGCCCTGCTGGCCGGGCTGCCCGAACGCCTCCACCACGAGACCGGAACCCCGATCCGGGTCGTATCCCAACCGCTGCACTGCGTGGCCGTCGGTTCGGGCCGCTACCTGGAGGCGACGGCCGGCGGCCCCGGCGTCGAAGACGTCAGCGCCGATCGGCGGACCACCGGCCGAGCGGCGACCACCGACCGCCGCGCCGCCCGGACCGGCGACGGTCGGCCCGCGACCGATCGGGGCCGACGCGAGGGGTCGAGCCGGACGGGCGAGGGACGTGGCGGAGATCGGGACCGGCGGCCCCGGCGGGTCGGACGCGGTGACCTCGGCGGCGATCTACGCCGGTCCGCCTAGGACGTCGCGGTGTCGGCCGACCGACCGGTCAACGTTCGACTGGTGGTGCTCCTCATCGCCACGTCGGTGGCGTTGATCGCCGCCGACCGGCAGGACCCGAGTCCCTTCGAGGCCGCTCGAGCGTCGACGACCTCGGCGATCGGTCCCGCCGCCGACGGGCTCGACGCCACGGTGGCCGCGGCCCGAGGGGCGTGGGACGGTGCTCGGGGCACCGCACGGCTGGAGGCCGAGAACGCCGAGCTGCGACGTCGGCTGGCCGAAGCCGAAGCCGCCCCGGGACGAGCCGACGACGACCGGGCCGAGCTGGCTCGGCTCCTCGACGGCAGCGACCTCGACGACGTCTCGGACCTCCCGGCGGTGACGGCCCGGGTGGTGGCCGTCCGATCGGCGCCATCGGGCCAGGTCATCGAGATCGACAAGGGGACCGATCACGGCATCTCACCCGGCATGCCGGTGGTGACCGCCCGCGGTCTGGTCGGTACCGTCACCGTGGCCGGCGACCGGCGCAGCCTCATCCAACCGATCACCGACCCCGGCGTGGCGGTCGGCGTCCGAAGCGGGTTCGAGTATGGCCTGGTGACCGGGGAGGGAGCCGGTCGCCATCTCGGCCTCGAGCTCGAGCCCGACGCCGACATGGTCGTCGGCCCCGGCGACCGGTTGACCACCTCCGGTCTCGATCGGAGCCGGTACCCCCACCGCCTCCCGGTCGGCGAGGTGGTCCAGACCCCGTCGGGGGAGCTGGCCGTCGCACCGTTCACCGACCCCGACCGCCTCGGCTACGTCTCGGTACTGCTGTGGGTCGCTCCGTGAGCCCGCTCGATCCCCGAACCGCCGAGCTCCCGGCCTCCCGACCGGGCGACCGACGCCCGGTGGGCCGGGCCCGGTCGGTTCGGTGGGTCCCGGTGTTGGCGCTGGTCGTCGGTGCCGTGGTGATCCAGGTCGGTGTGCTCGACCGACTGGCCGGGCCGTCAGCGGTCCGGGTCGACCTGCCCCTGCTGGTCGTCGTCGCCGTCGCCCTCGTCGCCCGACTCGACGAAGCGGCCGTCGTCGGCTTCGCCGGTGGGCTCCTCCTCGACCTGGTGTCGATCGGCCCGTTCGGCCTCCACGCCTTGATCGCGACCCTCGGCGCGACCGCGGCGGCCGCCGCCGCCGGGACCATCGATCCCGGCGCCCGGCGCTGGTCGACGATCGGCGGGCGATCGGCGGCGGCCGCCGGCATGGCGGCTGCGGCTCCGGTGGCCCACCTCGTCGGGGCGGCGATCGTCGTCCCGACCCGGCCATCCGTCGGGTCGCTGGTCGCCTCGGTGTCGATCCCGTCGTTGCTGGCCGCGGCGCTGGCCATCCAGGTCATCGGCCCGCTCGTCGCCGGCCTGGCCACCGGCCCGTCGAACCGGACCGCCCGTCGCCCCTTCGTCGTCCCACCCCGCCGGCCGGCCCTGGAGCCGATACCAACCCCGACCGGCCGACCGGACCCACTCGGCGTCCGCCGGGAGAGACGGGTGGCGAGGCGCGGATGGTAGCCCGGAGCCGGATCGTGGGAGCGGCGACGGCCGTGGTCCTGGTCGCCCTCCTGGGCCGCCTGCTGTTCCTCCAAGCCGCCGCCGGCGACGGGCTCGACCGCGAGGCCGACGGCAACCGGACCCGAATCGTGGTGCGAGAAGGGCCTCGGGGCCGGATCCTCGATCGGGACGGCGTCGTGCTGGCCGGCAACCGGACCTCGCTCGTGGTGACCCTCGATCTCCGGCACCTCAGCGACCTCCCCGAGCCCGACCGGCGCCGGGTGCTCGACGCCGTCGCCGCCGAGCTCACGGTCGGCGGTGAGCCGGTCACCGCCGACGAGCTCATCGTCCGCTACGACCGGGAACTCCCCACCGCCATCGCCCCGGTCGTCGTGGCTGACGACATCGACGCCGAGACCTGGCTGGCGATCGAGGAGCGGCAGCTGGCGGGCGTGGCCATCGAGCGCCGACCTGTCAGGACCTATCCCCACGGGCGGACCGCGTCGCACCTCCTCGGCCACCTCGGAACCGTGGCCGACCCGGACGAAGCGGCAACCCTCGCCGCCTCCCACGCGGCCGTTCCCCACACTGCCGAGCCATGGCCGACCTACCAGGCCGGTGACACCATCGGGCGGAGCGGGATCGAGCTCTGGTACGAGCCGTATCTTCGCGGTACCCCCGAAGTGGTGAGGGTCGAGCTCGACGCCACCAATCGAGTGGTCGGTGAGGAGGTCGTCCAGACCGCCCGCCCGGGGGCCGACGTCCACCTCGCCATCGATGTCGAGTTGCAGCAGGCGGCCGAACGGGCGATCGAGTCGGCCCTGACCGCCGCCCGCTCGCCGAGCCCCGGTGACGAGCCCCTGACCGCCCCGGCCGGGAGCATGGTCGCCCTCGACCCGGGCGACGGCACGGTGGTCGCTCTGGCGTCGTTCCCCGATTTCGACCCGACGTGGTTCGTCGACGGGCTGACCGACCGTCAGGCTGCGTGGCTCTTCGACGATGACCGGGCCCCGCTACTCAATCGAGCGGTGGCCGGGCTCTACCCGGCCGGGTCGACGTTCAAGCCCGTCACGGCCTACGCCGCCCTCGTCGCCGGCGCCCGCCAGGCCGACGATGAGTGGCTCGACGGCGGGACCTACCGCATCGGCAACTGCCGGGCGACCGTCGTCGACGACGACTGCGTCGTCACCAACGCCGGGTCGGTGGCCCTCGGCCCGGTCGATCTGGTCTCGGCCCTGGCCCGCTCCAGCGACACCTACTTCTACTCGCTCGGCGAGGCGCTGTGGGCCGATCGGGACCGCTTCGGGTCGACACCGATCCAGGACGTTGCCCGCCGGCTCGGGCTCGGGTCCTTGACGGGAATCGACCTCGGCGGCGAGGTGGCGGGCACCGTGCCGGCTCCCGGACCCGGCCGGCCCTGGCACACCGGCGACAACCTGAACCTGGCGATCGGCCAGGGTGACCTGCTCGTCACCCC
Organism: Acidimicrobiales bacterium; assembly: GCA_965262175.1. Taxonomy (GTDB): domain Bacteria; phylum Actinomycetota; class Acidimicrobiia; order Acidimicrobiales; family SZUA-35; genus CADEDH01. Next base: position 41,748 of record CBDHES010000016.1, read on the forward strand.
GCTCCAACTCGCCAACCTCTACGCCGGCCTCGCCTCGGGGGGCGAGCGGTATCGGCCCCGTCTCGTCGTCCGTATCGTCGACGGGGTCTCGGGCCGGGTGCTCATGACGACCGACCCCGCCGTCGTCGACGACGCCTGGCTCGACCCGGCGTTCGCCGGCCCGATCGGCGACGGGCTGCTGAGCGCCACCGTGGAGGGGACGGCGGCCGGTGCCTTCGCCGGCTCACCGCTGCCGCTCGACCTGGTGGGCGGCAAGACCGGGACCGCCCAGGTCACGGGCCGGGACGACTTCGCCCTCTACGCGGCGGTCGCCCCCTGGCAGCCCTCGGGCGGTGACCGGTACGCCGTCGCCGCCGTGTTGGAGGAGGCCGGGTTCGGCGCCCGGTCGGCGGCCCCGGCCGTCCGCACCTTCCTCGACCTCGCCCTGACCGGCACCCCACCATCCCCGCCCGTCGAACCCCTGGCCCCCGAGGCCCCGTCCCCGGAGGTCGAGGCGTCACCCGGCGTCCTGGTCGAACCCCCTGTCGAACCCGCCGGTGCGGGCCGATGACCGCGATCGTCACCCCCGAGCGCACCGCCGGCGGCCGGCACCGACCCCGGGCCGGTTCCCCGCTCGAGCGCCGTACCGTCGGGGCCGGCGCCCGCCCCCGGCTCGACCCCGTCCTCACCGGGGCGACCGTGGCGGTGACCGCCATGGGGCTGGTCGCCGTCTACAGCGCCACGGCCGGAAGCGGGCTGGGGATCGGGTTCGCCGTCCGCCAGGCGTCGTTCGCCGTCGCTGGCTTCGTCGCCATGGTCGTGGTGGCCCGGGTCGACATCCGACGGGTTCGGCGGGTGTCGGCCATCGTGGCCGGCCTGTCGGTCGCCGCGCTGGTGACCGTCCTGCTGGCCGGGACCGAGATCCGGGGGACCCGGGCCTGGATCGACGTCGGCCCCGTTGCGGTCCAGCCCGCCGAGCCGGCGAAGCTCGGCCTCATCATCGCCTTGGCCGCGGTGCTCACCTCGGCGACCCCGATCGCCGACCGGACCCGCTTCGCCGCGGTGCGACTCGTCGCCACCGTCGCCGTCGTCGCCGCCTTCGCCCTTCCCGTCATGGCCGGCGGCGAGGTCGGCACGGTGGCCGTGTTCGCCGCAATCGCCATCGGCACCCTGGTGGCGGCGGGCATCCCCTGGCGGATGATCGGGCTCGTGGTGGTGACCGCCCTCGCCGGGGTAGGTGTCCTCGTCGCCACCGACGCCCTCGCCCCCCACCAGCAGGACCGGATCGAGACGTTCCTCGATGCCGACGCCGATCCGCTCGGAGCGGGGTACAACCAGCGCCAGTCGGTGGTGGCGATCGGCTCCGGCGGCCTCGGCGGGAAGGGGCTGCTCAACGGGCCCCAGACCCAGCTCGGCTTCCTCCCCGAGCGCCACACCGACTTCGTCTTCGCCGTGGTGGCCGAGGAGCTCGGTTTCGCCGGCGGCGCGACCCTCGTGGCCCTGTTCGGGGCGATCCTGGCTCGGATCCTCCGGGCTGGCCGACGGGCCGCCGACCCCTTCGGGGCGCTGTGTTGCGCCGGGGTGTTCGGATTCGTGGCGTTCCAGTCGGTCCAGAACATCGCCATGACGCTCCACCTGGCCCCGGTCGTCGGCATCCCGCTCCCGTTCGTCTCCTACGGGGGTAGCTCGATGCTGACGTCGTTCCTGGCCATCGGGTTGGTCCAGGCGGTCGCCGCCCGCCCTCGGTCGAGATCGGACCCCCTCGAACCGTCCTCCCATGGGATCACGGGCCCGTCGCAGGGCCGCTCGGGCCGGTGGGGGAGCGCTCGTCGGGCATCTGGCCTCCGCCGCCGACGGGTGCGATAGGATAGCAATCGAGATGACCTCCGTGTGGTCACAACTAGAGCCGCTCCTGCCTCGGGTCCAGAAGCCCGCCCGATACATCGGTTGCGAAGACGGCGCCAGGGCCAAGGCATACGACGCTGCGTTGGTCAACTGGTGTTTCATCTACCCCGACACCTACGAGATCGGCCTCCCCAACCAGGGTCTCCAGATCCTCTACGAGATCGTCAACGAGCGTGCCGACGCCACCGCCGATCGGGCCTATGCCCCCTGGGTCGACCTCGAAGCGCTGATGCGGGCCGAGGGCCTGCCGCTGTTCTCGGTGGAGCATCACACGCCGGGTCACGCCTTCGACGTGCTGGCGTTCAACCTGTCGGCCGAGTTGACCTACACCAACCTGTTGAACTGTGTCGACCTGGCCGGTGTCCCCGTTCGGGCCGCCGACCGCGACGACCACCACCCGTTGGTCATCGTCGGTGGGCATTGCACGTACAACCCGGAGCCGATCGCCGACTTCGTCGACGCCGTCGTCCTCGGTGATGGCGAAGAGGTCGTCGGTGAGATCACCGATGTGCTGACCGAGCTGCGGGCCCCGCTGGCCACCGGCGAGCGTCCGGACCGGGAACGGGTGCTCGACGCCTTGGCCGTCATCCCGTCGGTGTACGTCCCGTCCCGCTACCGGGTCACCTACGACGGCCCGAAGGTGGCCTCGGTCGAGCCGGTCGGGCCCCATGTGCCGCCGGTCGTCGAGAAGCGGACCATCGCCGACCTCGCCGAGTGGCCCTACCCCAAACGACAGCTCGCGCCGCTTACCGAGGTCGTCCACGACCGGCTCAACGTCGAGGTGTTCCGGGGCTGCACCCGGGGTTGCCGGTTCTGCCAGGCCGGGATGATCACCCGACCGGTCCGGGAGCGGCCGGCCGAGCAGGTCAGGACCATGGTCGCCGAGGGCCTCGAACGGACCGGCTACGACGAGGTCACCCTCACCTCGCTGTCGACCGCCGACTTCAGCGACATCGAGTCGGTGGTCAACGGCCTGATGGACGACAGCGAAGCCAACGGCCAGGGCACGGTCTCGGTCTCCCTGCCCAGCCTCCGGGTCGATGCCTTCGGCGTCGGGATCGCCGCCCAGCTCCAGCGGGGCCGACGGACCGGCCTGACGTTCGCTCCCGAGGCCGGAACCTGGCGGATGCGCCAGATCATCAACAAGTTGATCCGGGAGGAAGACCTCTACCAGGCCGTCGACGCGGCGTTCTCCCAGGGTTGGGGCCGGGTCAAGCTGTACTTCCTCATCGGGCTGCCCTCGGAGACCGACGTCGACACGTTGGGGATCGCCGACCTGGCCCGCAACTGCGTGGCGATCGGGCGTCGTCACACCAAGCGGGCCACCGTGACCGTCTCGGTCGGCGGCTTCGTGCCCAAGCCGTTCACGCCGTTCCAGTGGTTCGGGCAGAACACCGAGGCCGAGCTGAAGCGGAAGGTCGGCCTCCTGCGCGACGCCACCCGCAAGATGAAGGGCGTGCAGCTCAAGTGGCACGACCCGGCCGCCACCCTGGTCGAGGGCATCGCCAGCCGAGGCGACCGGCGGATCGGCCCGGTCATCGAACGGGTGTGGCGCGGCGGTGGGACGTTCCAGGAGTGGTCGGAGCACTTCGACCTCTCGGCGTGGATGGAGGCCATGGAGGCCGAAGGGCTGAGGGTCGAGGACGTCGTCTACCGTCATCGAACCCAGGACGAGACCCTGCCGTGGGCCCACCTGTCGGCCGGTCTCCACGAGGACTTCCTCTGGCAGGACTGGCAGGACGCCCTGGCCGAGGTCGGCCTCGAGGACTGCCGGTGGACGCCGTGCTACGACTGCGGCGCCTGCACCGGCTACGGGATCGAGCACGTCGTCGCCTCCGCCACCCCACCGGCCGGCGGGAGCCAGGGGACCGGTCAGGACCTGGCCACCGGCGGCGCCGTCCCGGTCACGCTCCTGCCCTCGGCACCCGGCCGCGATCGCCCCGAGCCGGTGGCGCCATGAGCGGCGGCGGAAGACCGGACGGCACCGACCGACAATCGATCAGGATCCGATTCACCAAGGCTGGCCGAGTGCGCTTCGTCAGCCACCGAGATGTGGCCCGACTCTTCGAGCGGGCCCTGCGAAAGCTTCGACTCCCCGTCGCCTACACGGAGGGATTCTCACCGCGGCCCAAGCTGAGCTTTGGCCTTGCCCTGACGGTGGCGTACGAGTCGGAAGCCGAATACCTCGACGTCGAGCTGACCAAGCCGATCGACCTCGAGGCACTACCCGCCGAGCTCACCGACGCCCTGCCCGACGGGATGACCGTCGACGCGGTGGTACCCAACGAGCCCGGCACCCCGTCCCTCCAGCAGGCCATCGTGTGCTGCTCGTGGACCATCGAGGTCTGCGGTCAGCCGATCGACGAGGTTCGCACCGCCGTCGCCGGCGTCTTGGCCGCCGACGAGCTCCTGGTGGAGCGAGAACGGAAAGGAAAGCACACCATCGCCGATGTCCGCCCGGCCATTCTCGACATCGAGGTAGCCGGGCCGACGAGCGATGGGGTAGAGCTGCGGGCCGAACTGGCCACCGAGGACGTCTCCCTCCGCCCCGCCGAACTGGTGCGGGCGCTGTCGGAGCACCTCGTCGAGGGCCGAGTGCGCCGCACTCATCAGTGGATGATCGTCGAAGGGGCCCGGTGTGAGCCGGTGAGAGCACCCGGTCCCTCGACCAGGCACAGCTTGTTGCGTGCCTCATGAGAAGGGAAACCAACAATGTCCGACGTGTCCGAGAGTGGCGGGGCTCCCGCCAATCGAACACCGAGCGAACCGGCGCCGCGACCAGCACCGACCAAGCCGAAGATCGGCGACTCCCGACCAGCCCCCGCTCCCAAACCCACCGCGGTTGGTGACGGCGGCGGTCAGAGCGGGAGCGGCGGAAACCAGGGAGGCAACCAGGGGGGCAGCGGGACCAGCTCCCAGGCCCGCCGCCGTAGGCGGCGACGTAGCGGAGGGGGCAAGGGTGGCGGCGCCCAGGGTCGTAGCCAGCAGGGCGACGGCCAGCCGAACCGAGGGGGATCCAACCAGGGCCAGGCGAAGCGGGGAGGGGCCCAGGGCGACGAGCCGAAGAAGCGGTCCTCCGGCCAGCGTCGCCGGGGAGGCGGGGGGACGGGTCGAGATCGAGCCGGCGCCCGCGGCGGTGAGCCGGTCGGGCAGATTCTGGCCGACACCAAGGTCGAGCTCGACGAAGACGACCTGAAGCCCCGCCGAGGCCGATCCCGCAAGGGGCGGCCGGTCGGCCGGTACCTGATGGTCGTGTCGAAGCAGCCCGATGCGACCCACATCGCCATCCTCGAGGGCCGGACCCTTATCGAGTACTACGTGTCCCGCCCCAGCGACCAGATCTACCAGATCCACGGCAACATCTACCTCGGCCGGGTCCAGAACGTGCTGCCCGGGATGGAGGCGGCCTTCGTCGACATCGGGACCCCGAAGAACGCCGTGATCTACCGGGGAGACGTCCAGTACGACAAGGACGACTTCGACGGTCAGGCCGACCAGCCCAAGATCGAGCAGATGCTCAAGGCTCGCCAGAGCATCATGTGCCAGGTCACCAAGAATCCGATCGCCCACAAGGGGGCCCGGCTGACGACCGAGGTGTCCCTGCCCGGCCGGTTCGTCGTGCTGGTTCCAAACTCGACCACCTACGGGATCTCCAAGCGCCTCCCCGACGACGAACGGCGACGTCTCCGCCAGATCCTCGACCGCGTCCGGCCCGCCGGTCACGGTCTGATCGTGCGGACCGCAGCCGAGAACGTGACCGCCGGCGAGATCGAGCGGGACGTCGCCGGCCTGGTCCAGCAGTGGACCGAGATCGAGGCGCTGGCCAAGCGGAGCAAGGCCCCGGCCCTGCTCTACCAGGAGCCCGACATGGCGGTTCGGGTGATCCGCGAGGAGTTCAACAAGGAGTACCGGGGGGTCGTGATCGACGACCAGACGCTGTACTCGGAGGTCGCCGACTACGTCGGGCTGATCACGCCGGCCCTTTCCGACCGGGTCGAGTACTACGACCGGGACGTCGAGAAGATCTCGTTGTTCGAGCGGTTCCACGTCCACGAGCAGCTCCAGAAGGCGCTCGACAAGAAGGTGTGGCTCCCGTCGGGTGGCTCGTTGATCATCGAGTCGACCGAGGCGTTGACGGTCATCGACGTCAACACCGGGAAGAACGTCGGCTCGTCGAACCTCGAGGACACGGTCTTCCGGAACAACCTGGAGGCGGCCGAGGGAATCGCCCACCAGCTCCGGCTGCGCGACATCGGCGGGATCATCGTCATCGACTTCGTCGACATGGAGAACAAGAAGAACCGGGAAGAGGTCATGCGGGTGTTCCGGGCCGCGCTCAGCCGGGACAAGACCCGGACCCAGGTGTTCGACATCTCCGAGCTCGGCCTGGCCGAGATGACACGGAAGCGGATCGGCGAGGGGCTGCTCGAATCCCTCTCCACACCATGCCCCCACTGCGAGGGGCGGGGCCTCGAGATCTCCGCCACCGTGCTCAGCGAGAGCTGAACCCGGCCCACCACAGACCGGCCGCTCGCCGCCTCCATCGCGGTGATGATGGAGGCGGCGGCCGGGGTGGGACCGACGCCGTTCCCGGCTAGGCTTGCCTGTCTATGTACGCAGTGGTAGCCACCGGTGGCAAGCAGTACCGGGTCGAAGAGGGCCAGACCCTCGAGGTCGAGCGCCTGGGTGAACCCGGCGACACCGTCGGTCTCGAGCCGGTGCTTCTCGTCGATGGCTCCGATGTGCTCGCCACCCCCGATCAGCTCGCCGGTGTCACCGTCGAGGCCCGCATCGTGGCCGAGGCCAAGGGCCCCAAGATCGACGGGTTCGTCTACAAGTCGAAGTCGAACAACCGGCGCCGCTTCGGTCACCGCCAGACGTACGCCACCATCGAGATCACCGGAATCACGAGGGCCTGATATGTCGAAGACCAAGGGCGGAGGCTCGACCCGGAACGGTCGGGACTCCCAGAGCAAGCGACTCGGCGTCAAGGCGTTCGACGGTGAACTGCTCGACGCTGGCTCGATCATCGTCCGCCAGCGGGGAACCAAGTTCCACCCGGGCCACAACGTGGGCCGCGGCGGCGACGACACGCTCTTCGCCACCGCACCGGGCCGGGTGAAGTTCGGGTTCCGCAAGGGTCGGCGCCTCGTCGACATCCTGCCGCTCTCCGACAACTAGCCTCCCGGGTCCCCGGAGCGCCTCAAGGCTCGGGGGTCGTCGACCGATGAACACGTATGGGTCGTGCTCTGAGGTCGCGCCGCTCGGAGCGAGGAGCTGCGCTCATCGAAGCGGCGATTGTCACGCCCGTCTTCTTCGCGCTCATCTTCGGGATCTTCGAGGTCGGGCTCCTGTTCCGAAACGAGCTGACGACCTCGAACGCCTCCCAGCAAGGGGCCCGAGCGGCCAGCGTCGGCGGTAGCGGCCCCCAGACCGACTACCTGGTCATCCGCTCGGTCGAGCACGGGCTGGCGCCGATCGACCTCCAACGGCTGGACGTCGTCGTGGTGTTCCGCGCCGACGGCCCCGACGACACCGTCCCCGCCGCCTGCCTCACCGCGTCCCAGGTCTATGACCCGCTGAACCCCGCACAACCGGCCTGCAACCGGTACACGCCGATCGACTTCTTCGCCGAGTACGAGGACCCGGTCTCCGGCGTCGACACGGGGAACTTCCAGTGCGGCACGCTGGCCATCGACCGGTACTGGTGCCCGGACGACCGCGAGATCAGCCTCGGAGCCGGCACCGACTACGTCGGTGTCTACGTCCAGACCCGGCACGACTTCATCTCCGGCCTGTTCGGCTCGAACCGGACCCTCGACGCCACCACCATCATTCGACTGGAGCCCGCGGTCGGATGACGACGACCCACACCACCCCCCGATCCTCGGCGACGGCGCCGACCCCCCGCCCGGGCACCGGCTCGGAGCGGGGAGCGGTGCTGGTCGAGTTGTCCCTGGTGGCCACGGTGCTCATCGTGCTGGTGCTCGGGACCTTCGAGATCGGCGCCGCCTGGTCCGACCATCAGCAGGTCACCCAGGCCAGCCGGGCTGGCGCCCGGGTCGGGAGCCAGGTCGGGCTCGACGGCGCCGCCGACCTCGAGACCCTGCTGGCCATCGAGGCCGGGTTGGGCGACCTCCGGGACGAGGTCTCCCGGGTCGTCGTCTTCGAGGCGGCGGCCGACGGCTCGATGCCGAGCGGGTGCGAGACGGCGACCGGGGGCTACGCCGGCGGGGCCAGGTGCAACGTCTATGACGCCACGAGCTTCGCCAACCTGACCACCGCCGGATGGTGGGGGAGCGGCGGGGCGTGTGGCTCCGCCGACGGCAACTGGTGCTCGGCTACCGCCCGGGATGCCACCCAGACGACCGCCACCTACCTCGGCGTCCGGGTCGAGATCCAGCGGTCCTACCTGACCGGCATGTTCGGGTTCGGGAGCCACACCCTGAGCGAGACGACCGTGATGCGGATCGAACCGGAGAGCTGATGTCCGAGATGAGGCCCCGCCGCCGCACCGACGGCGGCTACGTGGCGGCGATGACCGCCCTGTTGTTGATCCCCCTCATGCTGTTCGCCGCCCTGGCCACCGATGTCGGGGCGTGGTACGTCAAGGCCGACCAGACCCAGGCCGCGGCCGACGCTGCGGCCCTGGCCGGGACGGTATGGCTGCCCGACACCAACCTGGCGCTCGAGGTGGCCCGCGACGTCGCGGCCCGCAACGGGTTCCGCGACCCGGCCTGGGTCGCCGTCAACGGCGGTACGGCCAACGCCACGGTCACCTCACCCGGCCTGACCCCCGGGTCGGGGCTGATCATCGAGATCGAGACGACCAGCCCCTCGTTCTTCGGCTCCCTCGTGCTCAACCAGATCGACATCACCCGGCGGGCGGCGGCCGAGGTCACCACCCCGGTCCGCATGGGCAACCCCAGCAACGCGCTCGGCACCGGCAACCTGTCGAGCAGCGAGCTGGGCATCACCCCCGACGGGGTATGGCTCTCGCTGAACGGCTGGTGCCAGGACCACCAGCAGGGCGACCCGGTCTCGGTCGGCTACTACGGCTCGGTGACCGCCGGCGGCTACTTCTGGGATGCCTGTGGTGGCCCCAACCTGGGGGCCAACCCCACGTTCAACGCCGATGGCTACACCTTCGTCGTCGACGTGCCGTCGGGCGCCGGGGCGGTGGCGATCGAGGTCTTCGAGCCGGGCGTGTGCTTCGACTCGAACACTTCCGACGACCTGTACTCCGCCGAGGACGGCTGGTACACCAACGGACCCCGCCTCAACTTCCGGGTGTACGCCAACGACTCGACGCCCCTGACGTTCGCCGACAACCTGGCCACCACCCCGGTCGCCGACACCCTCTACAGCCTCAGCGACTGCACCGGCGGGAGCGGCGCCGGCGGTCGGTGGTACACGCTCTACACGATCCCGTCGGCGGCCAGCTCCGAGGGGCAGTGGTTCGTCCAGGCCAGCGTCCGAGCCAACGTGGCGGAATACTCGCTGAACTCGTTCGCCCTTCGGGCCCGACCGACCACCGATACCCAGCTGTGCAGCTCGATGACCGACGCCTCCTGTCCGGTGTTGTACGCCCTCGACTGGCTCTCGGTGTTCCGGCCCAACTTCTCGGGCGGGTTCGCCGGCCAACCGGCCGAGTTCTTCCTGGCGGAGATCAGCGACGACTACGCCGGGAAGGCGGTCGAGATCACGATGTTCGACCCCGGCGAGGGCATGGACAACATCCAGTTCCTCGACCCGGCCGGCAATGAGGTCGACTTCGACTTCCGGTTGGCCAACTGCAGCGTCGGCCAGATCTGCACCGACCCGGTGACCTGGCCCGAGACCTTGGCCGGTCCGAACGACAGCTGCAGTGGCGTGCCCTGCCTCGACGTCACCGGGTCCCGCTTCCAGGACCAGTGGATCGTCATGACCTCCAACCTCGACGCCAGCTACTCCTGCGGGTCGAACTGCTGGTGGAAGGTCCGCTACACGCCGGTGTCGGGCGGGTCGGTGACCGACCGCACGACGTGGTCGGTCGCCGTCGTCGGCGACCCCGTGCACCTCACCGACTAGACCACGACCACATCACCGACCGAACCACCGTCCGGACAACGGGGGTCAGGGCGAGGCCGGACCGGCCGTACCCTTGATCGGATGTCGAACTTCGTCGACGAGTGCAACTTCTGTGCCCGGGGCGGTGACGGTGGGGCCGGCAGCGTGTCGTTCCGCCGGGAAGCCCACGTGCCCCGGGGCGGCCCCGACGGGGGCGACGGCGGCCACGGCGGCTCGGTCTGGTTGGAGGCCGATCGCAACGTGGCCTCCCTCCTCGCGTTCCGTGACCACCCCCACCGCATCGCCACCAGCGGGGCGCATGGCCAGGGCAGCGGGAAGCACGGCAAGCGGGGCGTCGACATCGAGGTGAAGGTCCCGGTCGGGACGGTCGTCCTCGACCACGAGACCGGCCAGTTGTTGGCCGACCTGGCCCAGCCCGGCGACCGGTGGCTGGCGGCCCGGGGCGGGCGGGGTGGCCGGGGCAACGCCCGCTTCCTGTCCAACAAGCGGCGGGCTCCGGCCTTCGCCGAGCAGGGTGAGACCTGCCACGACCAGTGGTACCGGCTCGAGCTGAAACTGCTGGCCGACGTCGCCCTGGTCGGCTTCCCCAGCGCCGGCAAGAGCACGCTCATCTCCGTCATCTCGGCGGCCAAGCCCAAGATCGCCGACTACCCCTTCACCACGCTCGAGCCAAACCTGGGGGTGGTCCGGGTCGGGGGCCGTCGGGCCGGCAGCGAGTTCGAGTTCGTCGTCGCCGACCTCCCGGGGCTGATCGAGGGGGCGGCCGACGGTCACGGCCTCGGCCACCGGTTCCTCCGTCACACCGAGCGAGCCCGGGTGCTCGTGTACCTCCTCGACCTGGCCAGCGTCGACGGCCCGAGCCCGGCCCGGCAGTTGGAGGTCCTCCGTCGAGAGCTGATCCAGTACCGACCGGACCTGGCCGACCGTCCGAGCCTCGTCGTGGGGACCAAGGCCGACCAGCTCACCCCGAGCGACTGGGGTGACGAGGCCCCGGTCGACCTGGCGATCTCGTCGGCCACGACCACCGGCATCGACCAGCTCACCTGGCGGATGGCCGATCTCGTCCGGGGCGCCCGGGCCGACGCCGAACCGGGGCCGGCGCCCAACCGCGACCCGATCGTCATCCACCGACCCGAGCCGGAGGGCGTCGCCGTCGTCCGGGAGGACGACGGCTCGTGGCGGGTCGTCAGCCGGCACGCCGAGCGGGCGGTGGCGCTGTCGGACATGTCCGACGTCGGCGCCCTCGACTACGCCCGGGGCCGTCTCGAACGGCTCGGGGTCAACCGGGCCCTACGGCGGGCCGGGGTCGGCGAGGGCGACGTCGTCCACATCGGCGACTTCTCGTTCGACTACGAGGTGGATCGGTGAGGATCGTCGTCAAGATCGGCACCTCATCGCTGACCCGAGCCCTCGACGAGACCGACGAGATCGGCATCGATCCCCGGGCCGTGGCCAAGCTGGCCGCCGAGGTGGCCGAGCAGCGACGGCGCGGGCTCGATGTCGTGATCGTGTCGAGCGCGGCGATCGCCGCCGGGCTCGGTCCGCTCGGGTTCGCCGGCCGCCGGCCCCGGGCCGAGGAGCTGCTCCGGGCGGCGTCGGCGATCGGCCAGATCACCCTCATGGCCACCTACCGGGAGGCGATGGCGGCCCACGGCCTGGAGATCGGGCAGGTTCTCCTCGCCCCGACCGACTTCTGGTACCGCAACCGGTACCTGAAGAGCCGGGGCACGATCGAGGCGTTGCTGGGTCGAGGCATCGTGCCGGTGATCAACGAGAACGACGCCGTGGCCGACGACGAGATCCGATTCGGCGACAACGACCGCTTGGCGGCGCTCGTCGCCCACCTCGTGAAGGCCGACCGGCTGATCCTGCTGACCGACACCGCCGGGTTGTTCACCGCCGACCCCCGGATCGACACCGAGGCATCCCTGATCGAGGAGATCATCGAGCTCGACCAGCGGTTCGAGGCGATGGCCGGCGGGCCCGGCTCGGCGGCCGCCCGGGGCGGGATGGCCTCCAAGCTCGGGGCGGCCCGAATGGCCACCTGGTCGGGGGTCGAGACCGTGATCGCTCAGGCCGATCGAGCCGGGGTGGTCGCCGACGCCGTGGCGGCCACGCCCGGGGTCGGGACGGTGTTCCGAGCGCGATCGGGTCGCCCGCTCCCGGCCCGAAAGCTGTGGATCGCCTTCGCCCAACCGTCGTCGGGCCGCATCGTCGTCGACGCCGGCGCCCGGCGGGCGCTGGAGGCCGGCCAAGCGTCGCTGCTGGCGGCCGGGATCACCGCCGTCGAGGGAACCTTCGCCGTCGACGACGCCGTGGAGCTGGTCGATGCCCGGTCCGAGGTGTTCGCCAAGGGCCGGGTCCGGTGGTCCAGCGACGACCTGACCCGCTACGCCGGCAAGCGAACTCGGGACCTCCCCGATGACCTCGTCGACGAGGTCGTCCACCGCGATGCCCTCGTGATCCTCCCGCCGGCCGGCGCGGCCGGAACCGGCCGGGACGACGCCTGACGCGACCGGGGGGAGGCGCTGATGGCCTCCCCCCGGCATGTCGGGCTGTTCAGGTGTGGCGACGGCTCAGGCCGTGGTGCCCTCACCTTCGGTGGGGACGAAGGTCGGATCGGTGGCGACCTGAGGCTCGGAGGTGAGCTGGGGATCGCTGGCGGCTGGTGCCGCCTCCAGGCCCAGCTGCGACCGGATCTCGCTCAGCCGGGACTGGGCCTCGACGTTGAGCGACGCCTGCTCCACCTCGAGCATCCGGCCCTCGATCGAGCTCTCCGACAGCTCGGCGGCGCCCTTGGCCCGGGCGTAGCGAGACTCGACCTTCTCCCGGATCTGCTCGAAGGACGGCACGTCCTCGCCGACCTTCTCGCTGAGCGAGGCCATGGCCTTGTTCAGCTGCTCCTGCATCTTGGCCTGATCGAGCTGCGACATCAGCTTCTGCTTCTCGGACAGCTTCTTCTGGAGCTGGGCCGAGTTCTGGTTGACAGCCTGCTTGGCCTGGTCGGCCGCCTGCGACGCCTGCAGGTGGAGGGCCTTGAGGTCCTCGACCTCCCGCTCGATGCCGATCATCCGGTTGGCGAACGCCTCGGCGGCGGTCGTGTACTGCGTCAGCTTCTCTTGATCGCCCTTGCGGTTGGCCTCATCGGCCATCATCACCGCCTGCCGGGCGTTGGCGCTGACCTTCTCGTACTCCTCCATGGTCCGGTTGAGCCTGATCTCGGTCTGCTTCTGGTGGGCGATCACGTTGGCCGCCTGCTCCTTGAGCTGGCGGTGCTGCTGGTGGGCCTCCTGGATGGCCTGCTCCAGCTGGATCTTGGGGTCGGCCCGACGTTCGAAGTCGCTCGACGCCGAGGCCACGAGGTAGTTCCACCACCGTCTGAACAGCTTGATCATGGGTTCGATGCTAGCTGTGCCAGTGAACGAACGCCCTGCAGCCAGAGGGCCCCGACGAAAACCCCGCCCCCGATCGCCACGATGGCCATCGCGTCGAGCGGCGACGGGAGTCCGAGGAGCCGGATCGCCCCCATCACGGCCCCCGAGGCGATGCAGGCGACGATGGTGAGGCGAGCCCAACCGGACCGGACCGGCCGTCCCAGCCGGCGGCGCAGCAGCCACCGCAGGAGCACCCATTCGGTCCAGGCGGCGACCGACGACCCGAGGGCCAGGCCGACCGCTCCCAGATGGGGCGGCCCGTCGGGGGCGTTGCGGACGTCGGCCGGCACCCGCTCCCAGGGCGGCCAGTGGGGGACGTCGTCGATCGACGTGATCACGTCGTCGGGCGAGACGAACAGCCAGTCGAGCTGGAGCATCGCCACCACGCTGACCACGACCGCCACCACGAGCCGGGCGACGGCGATCTTGGCCGGTCCCCGCACCTCGCCCAGGCTGTAGAGCGTGTTCTGGGTGATCCGGGCGGTCATGGCGGCCGGGAGGCCGAGGGCGAAGGCCGACACGATGAGGGCGACGGCCGTGACGTCGTTGGCCTCGAACCCCCGGCCGAACACCGACGACAGCCAGCCGTAGAGCCCATCGACCAGCGGTCGACCGGCGACCAGGTAGGCCGTGGTGACGAACCCGGCGGGGACCAGCACCCGGCGCAGGGCCGGCACCACCCGGGCCGACACGGCGGCCACCTCGCCCGACCGGCGCGACATCTCGGCCAGCTCGGTGGCGGCCACGCTGAAGCCGAACAGCGAGATCGGCAGGACGTACAAGGGGAGGGCGAACCCGTAGGAGGCGAGGGCGCCGGCGACGAGGGCGGCGGCCAGGAAGGTGTCGACGAAGCTGGAGATCTGGACGACACCCCGGGACCCGACCGCGGGGGCGAACCGGCCGAGGACGTCGCGAACCTCCGGGGTGCGGTGGAAGCCGAGTCGCAGGTCGGGCACCAGCCGCATGACGGTCGGGAGCTGCACCATGAACTGGAGCACCCCGCCGGCCACGACGGCCCAAGCGAGGGACCGGGCGGTGTTGTCGAGCTCCCAGTCGTTGACGATGGCCACGGCCAGGATGGCGATCTGGACCCCGTTCCACACGACGGGCGCGGCGTAGGGGAGGAAGAACCGGCGGTGGCTGTTGAGGATCCCCAGGCACCAGGCCGACAGCACCAGGAAGCCGAGACCGATCGTCGTCGTCCTGGTCAGGGTGGCGGCCAGGTCGTACTGCTCACCCTCCCACGAGGTGAACAGCGACACGATCGGCCCCGCCAAGAGCACGCCGAGGCCGACCAGGACGACGGTGGTGGCGGTCAGAAGCGTGGCGATGGCTCCGGCCAGCCGGTCGGCCTCCCGGCGGCGGCCCTCGGCATCGAGGCGGGCGTAGACCGGGATGAACGACGCCGACAGCGCCCCCTCACCGAGAAGGTTCTGCAGCACGTTGGGGATCCGCATGGCGAACCGGAAGGCATCGGTGACGGGGCCCACCCCGAGGGCCACCCCGAGGACGACCTCGCGCACGAGGCCCGCCACCCGCGACAGGAGGATGCCGGCGGCCACGAGGTTGGAGCCCCGGGCCAGGCGTCGGATCACGTCTCCGAGGCGTCGGGGTCGGCCGACCGGTCGTCGGTCGACCCGCTGGCGGTCGGGGCTCCGTCGGTCTCGTTGGCGGTCGGCACCGAGGCGATGTCGATCGCCTCCAACGTGGTCAGTTCCTCATCGCTCGGCTCGGCGACGTCGATCAGTCGGGTGGCGTGGCGCGACACGGACGCTTCGAACAGGTTCCGGGCCAGACGCCCGTTGCCGAAGCCGCGGCCCCGAGGGTGGGCGGCGAACCAGACCCGAGCCGCCTCGATGGCATCGTCGGTCAGGTGATAGGTGCCGTTGTCGGCGATGAGCTGGAGGATGGCCACCAGCTCATCGTCGGTGTAGTCCGGAAAGCGGATCGTCTTGGGGAACCGGCTCTGGAAGCCCGGGTTGGCCGCCACCAGCTCGGCCATCTCCTTCGGGTAACCGGCCAGGATGACGACCATCGAATCCCGGCGGTCCTCCACGTTCTTGACCACGGCGTCGATCGCCTCCCGACCGAAGTCCCGCTCGCCGCCCCGGGTCAGCGAGTAGGCCTCGTCGATCAGGAGGACCCCACCGTCGGCTCGGTCGAACACCTCGGTGACCCGGGTTGCGGTCTGACCGACGAAGCCGGCCACCAGCCCGCTCCGGTCGACCTCGATCAGGTGGCCGCGCTCGACCACCCCAAGGCTCCGGTAGATGCGGGCGAGCAGCCGGGCGACCGTCGTCTTGCCGGTACCGGGGTTCCCGCTGAAGATCAGATGCTTGGTCTTGTCGACGACCGGGAGGTCTCGCTCGGTTCGGAGGCGTTGGACCCGGAGCAGCGCGCTCAGGAGCCGGACCTCCTCCTTGACCGCGTCGAGCCCGATCAGCGCGTCGAGCTCGGCCAGCACGTCCTCCAACGGCTCCGGCGGGCCGAGGTCGATCTCCGGTTCGTCGTCGGTCGCCACGGGGGCGGCGGCGGTCGTCGAGCCCGAGGCGGCCTCCTGGGGGCGACCGGTCGGCAACGCCGCCAGCAGAAGTCGCTGGTAGTCGACGAGGGCCTTCAACTCCTCCTCGGCGGCGAAGTCGTCGAGGTCGGCGACCACGTGGTAGGCGAGGGCCATCGCCTCGTCGTAGTAGGTCCGGGCCAGCTTCGTGCCCCGCCTCCCGTCGACGTCGCCAAGGGTCCGGAACAGGTCGGATGGCTTGGTCAGCCAGGTTCGTTTGCCGGCGACGAGCTGGTTGCGGCGGATCGCGTCGGGCGTGGTGACGCCCGGGATCAGGTGGTGCTTGGAGAACGCCGCGACCAGGGCCCAGAGCTCGTTGTCGGTATGGCGGCGGTCGACGTCGATGAACGCGGCACACAGGTTGAACGCTTCGAGCGTGGTGTCGGTGGCGATCTCGTCGGTGGCGTACGTCGTGCCCTCGGCGGCGACCCGGAGCGCAGCCCCGACCTCGGTCACGAAGCGCTCGACGGCGGCGGTCAACCCCTGATCCATGAAGGCCAGAGCGTAGTCGGCACCGTCGGGACCGGGTGCTTCGGTGACCGCCGACGATCGGAGGGGTCGGCCGACCCGGCAACCGTATTGACCCGGTGGTCAAGGCCTCTTGTACGGTAGGGGCCCATGACCTACCGATTCGACTCCGTCGACGCCGTCCGGCAAGGGCTCCGCTCCGTCGACTACCTGGCCGACGACTCGATCGCCGGCGTTGCCTTCCTGGCCGATCGCCTGGCCAAGCCCGTCCTGGTCGAGGGACCGGCCGGGACCGGGAAGACCCAGCTGGCAAAGTCGATCGCAGAGATGTCGGGCGCTCGCCTCATCCGTCTCCAGTGCTACGAGGGCCTCGACGAGTCCAAGGCGCTCTACGAGTGGAACTACAAGAAGCAGCTCCTCCGGATCCAGGTCTCCCAGGGTGACGAGGACACCTCGTGGGCCGACATCCAGGACGACATCTTCTCCGACGAGTTCCTGCTGCCCCGCCCGCTGCTCGAGGCCATCACCGCCGACGATCCGGTCGTGTTGCTGATCGATGAGGTCGACCGGGTCGAGTTGGAGACCGAGGCGCTGCTCCTCGAGATCCTGTCCGACTACCAGGTGTCGATCCCCGAGCTGGGAACGATCGAGTCCAAGCAGATCCCCATGGTCTTCCTGACCTCGAACAACACCCGGGAGCTGTCGGAGGCCCTGAAGCGACGGTGCCTGTTCCTCCATCTCGACTACCCGGAGATGGAGCGGGAGAAGGAGATCGTGCTCACCAAGGTCCCCGACATCACCGAGAAGCTGGCCGAGCAGGTCGCCCGCATCGTCCGCTCGGTTCGTGGCCTGGAGCTGAAGAAGCACCCCTCGGTGTCGGAGACCCTCGACTGGGCCCGGACGCTGGTCATCCTCGGCATCGACCACGTCGACGAGAAGCAGGCCGTCGAGACGGTCAACATCCTCCTCAAGTACCGGTCCGACATCGACAAGGCGATGAAGGAGTTCAGCACCAACTCCCAGGCCGTCTTCGCCGACGGCGGCTCGTAGGAAAGGCCCGGCCCCGATGACCTCCGTCGACCCAACCCCCGAGCTGGTCACCGACCCGCTGTTCGACCTGCTGGAGGGGTTCGTCGTCGAGCTCCGGTCGGCCGGGATCCCGGTTTCGCTGTCGGAGAACATCGACGCTGCCGAGGCGGTCCGCCACATCCCGCTCGAGGATCGCAACGCCTTCAAGTACGCACTGGCCGCCACCCTGGTCAAGAACGACGCCCACTGGAAGACGTTCGAGACCCTCTTCGAGGTCTACTTCTCGCTTCGGGGCAAGGAGTACGCACTCGACGGCGACGAGGACGGCGACCCGTTCGGCGACCTCGACCTCGATCTCGACGAGGGCGAAGAGCAGGGGCAGGGTCCCGGCGACGGTCAGGGCGGCGGCGATGGCCTCACCCCCGAAGAGCTGGCCGAGCTGCTCTACCAGGCGCTCCTCCGGGGCGACGACACGCTCATGCGGGCCATCGCCCGCCAGGCGGTGAAGCGGTTTGCCGGGATGGAGCCGGGCCGGCCGGTCGGCGGCACCTACTACCTCTACCGGACGCTCCGGAACCTCGACCTCGACGGTGTGCTCGACCGCCTGATGGACCAGGCCCGCGACGATGCCCCCGATGGGCTGAGCCCCTTTGAGGAGCGGCTCGAGAAGGACGAGTTCGAGTCCCGGATCGAGAAGCTCCGAAAGGAGATCGAGGCCGAGATCCGTCGCCGGTTGGTCGCCGATCGGGGCGCCGAGGCGATGGCCAAGACGCTGCGCAAGCCGTTGCCGGAAGACGTCGACTTCATGCACGCCAGCCGGGAGGAGATGACGGCCCTCCGGCGGGCCATCTATCCGCTCACCCGGAAGCTGGCCGTCCGCCTGGCTCGGAAGCGGCGCCACAAGCGCAAGGGCCCGCTCGACTTCCGGAACACGGTTCGGCACTCGCTCAGCTACGGCGGGGTGCCGGCCGAGCCCAAGTTTCGGCACCCGAAGCCGGCCAAGCCGGAGATCTTCGTCGTGGCCGACATATCGGGATCGGTGGCGGCCTTCGCCCGGTTCACCCTGCACCTGGTGTACGCCATCTCCAGCCAGTTCAGCCGGGTCCGGGCGTTCGTGTTCATCGACGGCCTCGACGAGGTCACCGAGTTCTTCGAGGGCGTCGACGACATCACCGAGGCCATCCACCGGGTCAACACCGAGGCCGACGTGGTGTGGGTCGATGGCCACTCCGACTACGGCCATGCGCTCGAAGTGTTCTGGGAGAACTACGGCAAAGAGGTCGGCCCCAAGACGACGGTGCTGATCCTGGGCGATGCCCGCAACAACTACCACGCCTCCCAGGCCTGGATCACCAAGGAGATCCAGCGCAAGGCCCGCAAGCTGTTCTGGCTCAACCCCGAGCCGCAGGCCTACTGGAACACCGGCGACTCGATCGTCGGTGAGTACGGAGCGTACTGCGACGGGACCTTCGAGGTCCGCAACCTGCGTCAGCTCGAACGGTTCGTCGACAACCTGGTCTGAGCGGGCGAACCGGCCAAAAGTCCCATCTCGGACCGCCTCCGATCGGCGTTGCCTGACGGAGTACGAGATGTGACCCTGCTCGTTGGCACCGTGCCGATCACGCCGATCGCGACCATCGTCCCCGACGCATGGGGTGTCGACCGTGGTTATCCTCACGCCGTGGCACCCTCTCTGGAGGATCGGCTGGCCGCAGGCGACGAATCAGCGCTGCAGGACCTCTTTGCCGAGCACGGCCCGCTTGTCATGGGCCTTGCTCGTCGTCTGGTTGGCGGCGACGCCGAGGACCTCACGCAGCAGGTCTTTCTCGATGCCTGGCGTTCCCGTCACCGGTTCGATCCCAGCAAGGGCTCGGCCGCAGCCTGGCTGACCGGGATCACCCGATTCAAGGCCATCGACCACTGGCGGGCTGCCGACCGTCGCCCATCGACGCCGAGCGCCGAGGCTGGCGAGTTGGAGTCGGTCGAGGCCGACGTCGATCAGGTGGTCGATCACCTGATCGTGACCCGGGCGCTCGAGGCGCTCCCGCCGGTCCGGCGGGAGGTCGTCGAGCTCGGGTTCTATCATGATCTGACCCACCCGGAGATCGCCGAGAAGCTGCGCATCCCCTTGGGGACGGTCAAGAGCCACATGCGACGAGGTCTCGAAGCACTGAACCGAGAGTTGGGGGTCAGCCGTGAGCGATGAGTCCCGAACCGACCGGGAGGACTACGCCGATCACGCCGAGGTCATCGGCCTTCTCCGGCGGGGCCCGTCCAACGTCATCGATGAGGCCCCACCAGCCGATCTGTGGGCCCGTATCGAGGCGTCGCTCGACCTCGACGATGGCGACGCCCTCACCCCTCGCCGTCCCGATGTCCCGAGCCGGCCCGAATCGTTGCGGCCGACCGGTCCTGCCCAGGCCGACGTCGGGCCGTGGGAGCCGCCGTCGGCGCCATCGGCCCCGGCCGTCGAGGCGGGCGGCGACGACCAGGGCCACGAGCGCCCGACGGACAGCCGTCGGGCGGCGGAGCGGGCCTCGGTGTCGTCGCTCGGCGATCACCGACGGAAGCGATCGGAGCGAATCGCGGTGCTCATCGGCGTGGCTGCTGCGGCGGTGCTCGTGGCGGTGCCGCTGATGCTGGCCTACCGTGCGTCCACCGACCGGCCCGACGCCACGACCGAGCTGGCCGTGGTCGGCGACGTCGCCGACGCCTCCGGTCGGGCCGAGCTCGACGGGCGGACCTTGACCGTCGACACCGAGGGTCTCGTCGCCCCCGACGGTGCGGTCCACGAGCTGTGGCTCCTCGATCTCACCGACGGAGAACTGGAAGATCTCGTCTCGCTCGGCGTGATCGGCGAGGACGGCACGTTCGAGGTCGATCCCGACATCGACCTCGACCGCTTCACCGTGGTCGACATCTCGCTCGAGCCGCTCGACAACGACCCGACCCACTCCGGGAACAGCCTCCTCCAGGGTGAGTTGAGCTGACGGGCAACGCTCCAGACGATCAGGCCGGATCGCGGAGCAGGTCGGCGGTCCGGAACGCCAGATCGAGGCTCTGGCGGGCGTTGAGCCGAGGATCGCACATCGTCTCGTACCGCTTGCCGAGATCGTCGGCGGCGACCTGATCACCGCCACCGAGGCACTCGGTCACGTCGTGGCCGGTCAGCTCGAGGTGGATGCCGCCCGGCCACGTGCCGGCCTGACGGTGGGCGCCGAAGTACCCGGCCAGCTCGGCCACGATGGCGTCGAAGTGGCGGGTCTTGTGGCCGGTCTCGGAGGTGAAGGTGTTGCCGTGCATCGGGTCGCAGGCCCAGACGACCGGGTGACCGGCGTCGCGGACCGCCCCCAGCAACGTCGGGAGGCGATCGGCGACCTTCTCGGCTCCCATGCGGGAGATCAGGGTCAGCCGACCCGGCTCGCGCTCGGGGTTCAGGGCCTCGCACAGCGCCACGACGTCGTCGGGTTCGGCCGTGGGGCCGACCTTGCAGCCGATCGGGTTGTTGATGCCCCGCATGAACTCGACGTGGGCCCCGTCGAGCTGTCGGGTCCGCTCGCCGATCCACACCATGTGGGCCGAGCAGTCGTACCAGTCGCCGGTGAGGCTGTCCTTGCGGGTGAGGGCCTCCTCGTACTGGAGGATGAGCGCCTCGTGGCTGGTGTAGAAGTCGACCTCGTGGATCTCGGGATGGCGGGACGAGATGCCGGCGGCCGCCATGAATCGCAGCGCACGATCGATCTCGGCGGCGAGGTCGGCGTACTGCTGACCCTCCGGTGAGGACGACACGAACTCCTGGTTCCAGGCCTGGACCCGGTGGAGGTCGGCGAAGCCACCCTTGGTGAAGGCCCGGAGCAGGTTGAGGGTCGACGACGACTGGTGGTACGCCCGCAGCAGCCGATCGGCCTGAGGGGTGCGGTCGCCCGGTGAGAAGGGGAGGTCGTTGACCATGTGACCGAGGAACGATGGCAGCTCGGTGCCGTCGATCGTCTCGGTCGGCTTCGAGCGGGGCTTGGCGAACTGCCCTGCGATCCGGCCCACCTTCACCGTTGGGACCCCGGCGGAGTACGTCAGGACGACGGCGATCTGGAGGATGACCCGCAGCTTGTCGCGGATGGCGTTGGCGTCGAAGCTGTCGAACGACTCGGCGCAGTCGCCGGCCTGGAGGAGGAACGCCTCACCACGGGCCACGGCCGCCAACCGGTCCTTCAGCTCCCGGGCCTCGCCGGCGAAGACCAGCGGGGGCAGGGTGGCCAGCTCCTTCTCGGCCTGTTCCAAGGCCTCGGCGTCGGGCCAGGTCGGCTGGTGGAGGGCGGGACGGGTCCGCCAGCTGCCGGGGTCCCAGGGACGTTGGGGATCGTTGGAGCCGCTCGCGTCAGTCACCTCGCCAGTGTGTGGCATCGGGGGACCGGCTGACAACGTACTTTCGGTGACCGATTGGAGACGGTCGGTCGCAGCCCGGACGCGGCGAGGGAGCCGACCGGAGCCGGCTCCCTCGCTCGGGACCTGTTGGCCTGGTCGCTCGGTCGATCAGGCGGCGTCGAAGTCGGCTATCACGTCGCCGGCCTGATCCCGGACGGCGCTGACGGCCCGCTTGACGAGGCGACGGGCGGCCTCGGCGGTGACGCCGAGCTCCTCACCCACCTCGCGGTAGCTGCGCTTCCGGCCGTCGTTGAGGCCGAACCGCTGCTCGACGGCGTACTTGGCCCGGGGGTCGAGAACGTCGAGGAGGCCGGTGACCATCGTCTCCTCGGCCTTGGCCATGACCTCGTACTCGGGGCCGGGCGTGGCGTCGGGGAGGAGGTCGACGAGCTCGTTGGAGTCGTCGTCGCCGATCGTCCGGTCGAGCGAGGTGGGCGTGGTGAGGCGGTGGAGCCGGGCATGCTCGTCGTCGAGCTCATCGCCGTCGCCCGAGACCTGCCGGAGGGCGGCCCGGAGGCTGGCCGACCGGTCGCCGGGGAGGCGGACCAGGCTGGCCTTCTGGTCCAGGGCCCGGCCGATGGCCTGGCGGATCCAGAACGTGGCGTAGGTCGAGAACTTGAACCCCTTCCGCCAGTCGAACTTGTCGACGGCGTGCTCGAGGCCCAGGTTGCCTTCCTGGATGAGGTCCAGTAGCTCCATCGACGGCGGCAGGGGGTAGCGCCGGGCCACCGAGACCACGAGCCGGAGATTGGCTCGGATGAATCGGTCCTTGGCTCGGGCGGCGGCCCGAACGGCCCGCCGGTTCATGGCGGTGTTCTCGCCTGCGTCGATGCGCTCCTGGGCCTCTCGGCCCTTCTCAATGGTCTGGCTGAGCTCGCGCTCCTCATCGGCCGTCAAGAGGGGGACGAGGCCGATCTCGTTCAGGTACTGTCCGACTGAATCACTCATGGGCGTGCTTCTTTGACTTGCGTGGTTGCGGGGGGTTGGACAAGGGAGTTGTTTTCCCTATCAGGGGGACTTGGTAAGCTTCAACGCACCGGCGAGGTTCGGCATGATCCGATCTGAATGCGTCCGGGCAGAGCTGGAGCAGTACAGGTCCAAACACCTGTTTTAGTACGATAGTTCCCGCGTGTATAGTGACTTTCGTCACATCGTCAGGTTTTTCCTCGTGAGGGGCGCTATCGGGGCCGATAACCCCGCCCCCTCCGGGGCATCGGGGACTGCTCACTGGGGTCGATGACCCCTGGGTCGGCGCCCGTCTCGGGAGATCGGAGCCGACATCCTCATGGTACCGCCGACATCGAGCTGCCGGGTGGGCCTTCTGGGAGGGACGTTCGACCCGCCCCACGTCGGCCACTTGGTCGTCGCTGACCAGGTCAGGAGCCGGCTCGGGCTCGACGAGGTCCGGTTGGTCGTCAGCAACCAGTCGTGGCAGAAGGTCGGCCAGCGGGCGATCACCAGCCCCGAGCGGCGGTTGGAGATGGTGGAGGCGGCGGTCGGCGACGCGCCCGGCCTGGCCGTGTCGTCGGTCGAGATCGAACTCGGCGGGCCCAGCTACACCGCGGCGACCCTCGACGAGCTCGATCGGCGGGAACCCGACACCGAGTGGCTGGTCATCGTCGGCGCCGACGCCGCAGCCGGACTCGACTCCTGGCATCGGGCCGAGGAGCTTCGGGTCGGGCGGCGCTTCGTCGTGGTCAACCGGCCCGGTGTCGATCGGCAGCCCCCCGCCGGGTGGGATACCGAAGCGGTCGAGATTCCGGCCCTCGACGTCTCCAGTACCGACCTGCGGCGGCTGGTGGCAACGGGCCGATCGATCCGCTTCCTGACCCCCGAACCGGTGGTGCAACGGTTGAGAGCGTGGGGGCTCTATCGTTCAGGTTCTTGAGTTGGCCCGCCGTCCTGCTCACCCCCCGCCGCCGCGCCCTCGCCGCGTTCGTCCTCGCTGAACTGGTCCTGGCCATGGCCATCCCGTTCCTGGGCATCGCCGGCTACCACGCGCTCCTCGACTCACGGGCCGGCCACTTCATCGAGGAGCCGACCGCCGAGGATCCCGGGTGGCGAGCCGTGGTCGATCCCAGCCCGGTGACCGCCCTGGTCGAGCGACACGACGGCGAGACGACCGGGATCGTCCTCGTGGCCGGACACCCCGACGGGGCGGTCGGTGGAGCGGCGATCCTCGTCCCCGCCACGCTCCAGATCGACGGGGTCGGCCTCGACACACTGCCACCGGCCGATGCGGTCGCGGCGTTGGCGTCGGCCCTCCGGCTCCGGATCGGCTCGGTCGAGGTACTCGACGACGATCGATGGAGCGAGCTGCTCGGTGATGCTACCTATGAGGTGTCCAATCCCGACCCGGTTGTCGGCGACGACGGCCTGCCGCTCCTGCCGATCGGCGAGATCGACCTCGGCGCGGAGCACGTGACCCCGTTCCTCGGTCGCCCGTCGCCGGGGAGCGATCCGATCACCCTCCTGTACCGTCGGGAGCTGTTCTGGGCCGCGGTCCTCGCCTCGCCGCCGACCGGGTCCGATCCGGTGGCGACGGTGCTCGGACAGGCCGCCGGCCCGGCCGCCCGGGTCGTGGTCCTGCCGCTCGAGTTGGTCGTGGCCGATCCGGCGCCGGATCTCGAAGCCGCCGAGCTGATGATCCGTGAGGTGGTGCCCATCCCGGCCGGGGCCGAACCCGGCGACCGGGTCCAGGTCCGGGTGATCGACCGGACCGGCGTCGTCGACCTCGAGACGGTGGCAGCGCTGGTGGCTTCCACGGGGTCGGAGGTGGTCGAGATCGGCAACGCCACCAGCTTCGACGATGGTCTGACCCACCTCGTCGTGCCGGTCGGAATCGACGATCCGGTCATAACGGAGCTTGCGACCCTCACCGGCGCGACTACTGTTCTCGACAGTGATGTCGAATCCGATGGTGTGGTGACGCTGCTCGTCGGTGCCGACTACGCCGCTGGCGACGTCGGCGGTCGAGACACCCGTAGGACTGGGAGCACGAGCTGAACGAGGAAGAGATCCGACGGTTGGTACAGCTGGCCGTCGACGCCGCGGAGGACAAGCTGGGTCGGGACACCGACGCCTTCTATGTGGGGGGTGTGCTCGGTATCACCGATTGGTTCGTGATCACCGCTGGCGGCAGCCCCCGCCAGGTTCGGGCCATCGTCGATGAGATCGAGGAGCAGGTCCATCGGGCCGGTGGGCCCAAGCCGGTCACGATCGAGGGCAAGGACACCTTGAGCTGGGTGCTGATGGACTACGGCGGCTTCGTCGTCCACGTCTTCACCGCCGAGGCCCGCGAGTACTACGACCTCGAGCGACTCTGGTCCGACGTTCCCCGCCTTTCCGACGTCGCCTGACCCGGAGCGGCCGACGCCGCTGCGGCCGGGCTCGGGAACGGCCGCGCTCGACGACGGCCGTCGTCGACGTGCGCGGTCAGCGTTCGGGGGCGAGGGTGGCCAGGAGCTGATCGAGATAGGGCTTGGTCGGCGTGGCCCCATCGGGTCCGCCATCGAGCACCCGGGCCAGCTGGAAGTGGCCGAGGTAGGTGGCGTACATGATGTGGGCCTGTCGTTTGGCCCGGGCCGGGGAGAGCCCCAGCTCCCGGCAGGTGGCGGTCAGGAAGTCGAGGCGGGCCCGGGTCACCCGGCCGACGACCTCGGCCACGACCGGATCGCCGGTCGATGTGGCCAGCATCACGTCGAGTGAGCTGCGCTCATCGCCGAAGCTCTCGGCGAACAGCGCCCGCAGCCGCTCGGTCGGCTCGGGGATCGCCGAGAGATGGTCGATGACGGCCCTGGTCGCCGCGTCGGCCCAGTGATCGAGGGCGCTGCGGATCAGCTCGGCCCGATCCTCGAAGTGCCAGTAGAAGCTGCCCTTGGTGACCCCGAGCTGTCGGGCCAGCCGTTCGACGCTCACGGCGGCGGTTCCGCCGTCGGCGATGGTGGCCAGGGCCGCCTCACACCATTCGACCTTCGACAATCGCTGGCGTTCGGCCATGACCATACGGTACCGTACGGTCATGAACATACGCACCCGTATGGAGAGCTCGATTCCGGGACTGGTGACGGCGGCTGGGCTGGGAGCCATCGCCGCCGTCCATGCCGCTTGGGCCGAGGGGTCGACCTGGCCTCGCACCTCTCCCGACGAACTGGCCGATCTGGTCGTCGGTCGGCGACCGTTCCCGTCGCCCGAGGCCACCTGGACGGTGGCCGGACTGCTGGTGGTGGCCGCGGCGTCGACGGGCATCGCCGCCGCCCGACCATCGGGGTTGGACGGTCGGGCCCGGTCGGTGGCCATCGCCGGCGCCACCGTCACCGCCGCCGCCCTTCTCCTTCGGGGCGTGGGCGGCCTGGTCGTGTCGGGGGCCGGCCTGCTCACCGCCACCGAGGAGTTCCGCCGCCACGACCTTGCCCTGTACTCCCCGCTGTGTCTCGGCCTCGGCGCTGGCGCGGCGATGGCAGCTCGGGCCGCCGCCCGGCCGGGAGCGGCGTCGTGACCGCTCGACGGGCCCGGATCGGTGAGTTGGTCCGGTGGTGGCCCCGGCCGGCCGCCGGCCTCCCACCCGGTCAACGACTGCTGACCGAGATGCCCCGCTTCAGCGATGACCCCCGGCGTCCGCCGCCGGTGGTCGGGCCGGAGCCGGCCCTCGAGGTGGCGGTCGGCCCGGTCGTCGAGTCGTTCGCCGTGGCCGAGCTGGCGACGGACGGTGCTGCGATCGACCGAGCGGCCGACTTCCACTGCGTCACCGGGTGGTCGGTCCGGGGTCTCCGGTGGCGGGGTATCCGGCTGCTCGATCTGGTCGAGCGGACCGAACGGGCCGTGGC
>CBDHES010000017.1:0-4508 GCA_965262175.1 Acidimicrobiales bacterium
CAGTCGGCGTTCGGTCACAGCGGCCAGAAGTGCTCGGCAGCCAGCCTGGCCATCTGTGTCGGCGACGTCTACCGCTCGGCCCGGTTCCGGGACCAGCTGACCGATGCCGTCACCAGCCTCCGGATCGGCCAGCCGACCGACCTGGGGTCGACGGCTGGGCCCCTGATCGCCGAGCCGTCGGGCAAACTCGACCGGGCGCTGCGATCCCTCGACGGCGGGGAGGAATGGCTGGTCGCTCCCCGCCGTCACGACGACGCCACCTGGTCACCCGGCGTCCGGGTCGGCGTGGCCGGAGGCGCCTGGTTCCATACCACCGAGTGCTTCGGGCCGGTGCTCGGGGTGATGGCCGCCCGGGACCTCGACCACGCCATCGAGCTCCAGAACGCCACCCCCTACGGGTTGACGGCCGGGTTGCACAGCCTTGACCCGGGTGAGATCGAACGGTGGCTGGATCGGGTCGAGGCGGGCAACGCCTACATCAACAAGGCGACGACGGGTGCCATCGTCCGACGTCAGCCCTTCGGTGGCTGGAAGCGGTCGTCGATCGGCCCGGGAGCCAAGGCCGGCGGCCCGAACTACGTCGCCCAGCTCGGCACCTGGCAGCCCTCGGATGCCGACCGTCGCCTCGACGACGACGCATGGTTGGAGGCCGCTCGGGTCAACGATGAGCAGGCCTGGGGAGCCGAGTTCGGCGTCCCGGCGGACCCGAGCGGCCTCGTCGCCGAGGAGAACACCTTCCGCTACCGGCCCATCCGGGGCGCGGCGATCCGGGTGGAGTCGGCCAACCGGTCCACCGAGCTCGACCGGGTCGTGGCTGCCGCCCGACGCTGTGGGGTCGAACCGATCGTCTCCGATGCCACCACCGAGCCCGCCGAGGCCTTCGCCGCCCGTCTCGGCTCGTTGGGCGTCGAGCGGGTCCGGGTCATCGGTCCGGTCCCGGCCGTCCTGCGCCCGGCGGCGACCGCGGCCGAGGTCCACCTGGCCGATGGCCCGGTCACCGCCGACGGTCGGCGGGAGCTCCTGGTGTTCCTCCGGGAGCAGGCGATCAGCCGGACCCGACACCGGTACGGGAACTACGTCTGACCGATAGGTTCGGGCGATGCCCGACTTCTTCACCGACGTCCCCGATCCTGTTCGATTCGCCGGCGCCGCCGGCGATGGCCTCGGCTTCCGGGTCTACGACCCCGACCGGATCGTCGCCGGCAAGCGGATGGAGGACCACCTCCGGATTGGGGTCTGCTACTGGCACAGCTTCAACTGGCCGGGTTCGGACATCTTCGGTGCGGGGACCTTCGATCGGCCGTGGCTCGATGCCGCCGGCGACCCGATGGCCGCCGCCGAGGCCAAGCAGGACGCGGCGTTCGAGTTCTTCGCCAAGCTCGGGGTCCGCTTCTTCTCGTTCCACGACGTCGACATGGCCCCCGAGGGGGCGACCCTCGCCGAGTCGCGGCGCAACCTCGACGCCATGGTCGAGCGGGCCGCCCAGAAGATGGGGGAGACCGGCGTCGAGCTGCTGTGGGGCACGGCCAACCTGTTCTCCCACCCCCGCTACGCGGCCGGTGCGGCGACCAATCCCGATCCCGAGGTGTTCGCCCACGCTGCGGCCCAGGTCCGCCACGTGCTCGACGCGACCCACCGCCTCGGCGGCCACAACTACGTGCTGTGGGGCGGTCGGGAGGGCTACGAGACCCTGCTCAACACGAGGATGAAGCGGGAAGCCGACCAGCTCGCCCGGTTCCTCACCATGGTCGCCGAGCACAAGGCGGCGATCGGGTTCGAGGGCACGCTGCTCATCGAGCCCAAGCCCCAGGAACCGACCAAGCACCAGTACGACTACGACTGCGCCACCGTCCACGGCTTCCTCGACCGCTACGACCTGACCGACCAGTACAAGGTCAACATCGAGGTCAACCACGCCACCCTCTCCGGGCATTCGTTCCACCACGAGGTGGCCTACGCCGTCGAGAACGGCATCTTCGGCAGCGTCGACGCCAACCGGGGCGATCCCCAGAACGGCTGGGACACCGACCAGTTCCCCAACTCGGTCGACGAGCTGTGCCTGGCCGTCTACGAGATCGTTCGTGCCGGCGGGTTCGACACCGGTGGGTTCCTCTTCGACACCAAGCTGCGCCGGCAGAGCATCGGCCGAACCGACCTCTTCCACGGCCACATCGGCGGGATGGACACCCTGGCCCGGGCCCTGTTGGTGGCCGAGGCGATGCTGGCCGACGGTGCCATCGAACGGGCCCGCGACGAGCGGTACGCCGGATGGGATGACGGCCTCGGGGCCGAGATCCTCGGTGGCTCGCTCGATCTGGCGACCCTCGCCGATCGGGCCGTCGCCGCCGACCTGACCCCCGCACCGGTGTCCGGTCGTCAGGAGGAGCTGGAGAACGAGGTCAACCGGATCATCTGGTCGACCCCCTGATCGAGGCCGGCGCGGCCCCCACCACTACGATCCGGCCCATGGCGGACGACCCCGTACTCCCCTCGATGACGACCACGGCCGCTCCGTGGACCGGCCAACAGGGCTGGCACGTCGCCAACTGGGGATGGTGGGGGTGGGCCGAGACCGTGGCGAAGCTGGCGGCCATCGTCGTCGGGCTGGCCGCGGCCATCGGGGGTGGTGGGGCGGTCGCCGTCCCCGACGACCACCGGATCGCCTTCTGGGCGCTAACGGCGGTCGCCGTCGGCTACACCGTCGCCATCTACGACCGGTTCATCGACCGGGAGATCTTCGCCATGGGGTTCATCGTGGCGGTGGTCGTCGCCCACTGGGCGATGGTCTACGCCATGGGTCGCGACGTCTGGCCCGGCACGGCGGTCCGGTGGTTCGCCGCCCTGATGCTGGCCGGCGACCTGATCAAGATCGGATTCTTCGCCACGACCCGAACGTCGGTCCGGTCGATCCCGTGGCCGGTCCCGGTCGCCATGACCTCGACCCTCGCCCTGCTCTATCTCGTGGTCCTGGTGGCCGGCTAGGGCCGGGATGCCCCGGCCGGAGACCGGTCGGCCGGCTCTGCCGGGCGACGCCCCGGCGGACTGGGACCGGGCCGACGGCGACCGGTAGGGTCGGGCTCGTATCCCGACCAGGAGCTCCCGGATGACCGATGCCAAGGTGAAGGCCCTCTCGGCCGACATCGACACCCCCGACTTCGAGACGACGGCGTTCACGACGCCGCCGCCGCTGGCCGAGGCCACGGTGGCCGTCGTGACGACCTCGTCGCTCCACCACCCCGAGCAGGACGACTTCGCCCCAAACGACACCGGGTACCGGGTGCTCGACGGGTCCCGGCGTGACTACCAGATCGGTCACTGGAGCCCCAACTTCGATGCCGTCGGTTTCGCCTACGACATCAACACCGTCATCCCCCTCGACCGGCTGGACGAGTTGGCCGCCCAGGGCGTCATCGGCTCGGTGTCGAGCGCTCACCTCGCCTATGCCGGCAACCAGTTCGACCTGAGCGCCATCCGACTCGACAGCGGCCCCGCCGGCGGCCGGTGGCTGAAGGAGCAGGGGGTCGACGTCGTCCTCCTCACGCCGGTTTGACCGCTGTGCACGCGTACCGTGAGTACGCTCGCCCACGTCTTCGAGGCTCAGGGGCTGGCCACCGTGGCCCTCGGCTCCCAGCGCAACCAGATCGAGCGCACGGCCCCGCCCCGGGGGCTGTGGTGTGATTTCCCCCTGGGTCGTCCGCTCGGCCGGCCCGGTGACCCCGAATTCCAGCACCGGGTGCTGGCCCGGGCCTTCTCCCTGCTGGACGCCGACGGTCCGGTGTTCGAGGTCTTCGACGAGGCCATCGTCGACGACGGCACCGAGGTCGTCGCCTGCACCCTGCCGCCCCGCCACGACCCCGACGCCCACCCCGCCGTCGACGAGGCCCGGGGACTGCGTCCGGCCTACGACCGGGCCGTGGCGGCCCACGGCAACCGGACCGGCGCTGGCCGGGTGGTCGAGGCCGACGCCATCCCCGACGCCATCGAGGCCCTTGCCCGGGTGGCCGACGGCACCCCGTGGAAGGAGGCCGGCATTCCCGGCATCCCGGCCCGGGTCGCCCAGGACATCCGCGGCTACTACGAGACCGCCCTGCTCGGGTTGGCCGAGCACGCCCCACCGGCGTGGGCTGGCACCCGCTGGTTCCTGGACGAGACCGAAGCGGGCCGGACGTTGATGGCGGCCCGGGCGGCGATGCGGGACTCCGGTGAGGTCAAGCAGCCCGTCTGGTTCTACATGGCGCCCGGCGACCGCTGATCACCGCCTGATCACGGCCTGATCCCCGGATCGACACCCGACGGAGCGAGCCGGCGGCCTCGCTGGCTCGCTCCGCTCGGGGAGCATCACAGCGCCCGCTCCCGGACCTTGGCCGCCAGGTCGAGTCGGTCGAGCCGACGAAGGCCCGGGATCTGGGCGACGAGCGCACAGCCGACCAGCACCACGATCGCTGCGACCAGCGAGCCGGGTCGCAGCACCGGTTCGAGGGTGAACTGGTCGGTCGAGAACTGACGGA
>CBDHES010000018.1:0-8639 GCA_965262175.1 Acidimicrobiales bacterium
GACGGTGGCGCCGGCGACCAGCGGGACGAGCCGGATGCCGCCTCCGAGGGCGTCCCCGGCGAGCCGGGGGCCGATGACGCCGTCGCCGACCCGACGGCGCCCCCCGACGACGGTCCGTGGGTTCGGGCAACCCTCGATCTCGACCTCGGCCCGACGCCCGGACTCGTCACGCTCAGCGGTCGGGTCCCGTCGGTCGAGCTGCAACAGCAGCTGACGGCGGCCGCCGAAATCGCCTATGCCCCGTTCGTCGATGTCGATGTCGCCGTCGACGAGTCGCTTCCCGAGTCGACCGCCATCGCCGCCAGCCCGGCCATGATCGGGCTGCTCCCGAGCATCACCGACGGCACGATCCTCGTCACCCCGGACGCCGTCGTCGTCGACGGTCGGACCCCGGATCGGGTCGACATCGACCGGTTGACCGGCGTCCTGGCGGCGATCGGTGGGGTCGAGGTCGACGGCACCGCCATCGACGTCACCGATCTCGAGCTGGCCCAGTTCAGTGCCGAGGCGAGCGAATCGGGCCTGACGCTCGGCGGCGTCCTCCCGTCCGAGGAGGTCCGAGACCTGATCGTGGCCGGCGCCACCGAGGTCTACGGTCCGGATGCGATCAGCGGCACGATCGAGGTCGACCCCGGCGTGACCACCTCGTTCTGGATGATGACGATGCCCGGGGTGCTGGCGTTGCTGGCCCAGTTCGATCGCTACGAGTTCCAGGTCGAGGACGGCGTCACCAGCGGCACGCTCCAGGGTGGCGTCGGCTTCGCCATCGACTCGACCGAGTTGACCGCCGAGGCGACCCAGGTCCTCGACGTCGGTGTGGCGATCATGGCCCGAGATCCGAGCCTGGCGATGGACGTCGTCGGCCACACCGATGCCGCAGGTCCCGACGACCTCAACGTGGCCCTGAGCCTGGCCCGGGCCGAGTCGGTCGTGGCCTACTTCGTCGCCGCCGGGATCGCCCCGGAACGGCTGACCGCCAGCGGGGCCGGCGAGGGCGAGCCGATCGCCGCCAACGACACGCCGGACGGCCGGGCGCTCAACCGGCGGGTCGAGTTCCAGTTCGGTCCCGCACCCCAAAGCTGAAGCTCGGGGAGGGCGGGCCGACCGGATGACGTCGCCTCACCGCCAAGGCCCCCGTCAAGTTGTCGTACAGTGCAAGGCAGAACCAGGATGGATGGCGGAACGATGCCCTCCGGCTGCGGCCAGGAACCAGAGAGGACACCCCCCATGACCGACTCGGAGCAGATGCACGAGAAGATGAAGTTGGCGACCGACCCGTCGATCTGGGCGCCCGGGGGGCCGGTCGAGGACTGGACCACCGACTACGACATCCGCGACCCGGCCTACGTCGAGGACCCGGTCCCGATCTGGGCCGAGATGCGCCAGAAGTGCCCGATCGCCCACACCGAACGACTCGGTGGCTCGTGGAACCCGACCCGGTTCGACGACCTGCGGGAGATGGCCGGTATGACCTCGGAGCTCAGCTCCCGTCAGGTGCTCGTCATGCCCCCGGCGCCCAACGCCCCCGAGATGTCGCGCTACGAGCAGCAGATCGCCGCGGCACCGATCACCGCCGACCCCCCGATCCACACCTGGACCCGCCGCATGCTCCTGCCGGCCTTCGCCCCCCGGGCGGTGGAGCAGTTCCACGGCTACACCGAGGAGTTGTGCCATCAGCTGATCGACGGGTTCATCGAGTCGGGGCAGTGCGACGGGGCCGTCGACTACTCCCAGCAGATCCCGCCCCGGGTCATCGCCCACATCATCGGCATCGATGAGGGCATGGCCGACCAGTTCGTCGAATGGGTCAACATGGTTCTCGGCGAGGGCCTCTACGACCCGGAGAACCGCCTCAAGGCCCGCAACGAGATGATCGGGTTCATCGGGGCCGAGGTCGCCAAGCGGCAGGAGGACCCCCAGGAGGACCTGCTCACCAACCTGCTGTTCATGGAGCTCGACGACCCCGACGCCAACATCACGCCCGACGTGGTGATCGGGATCACCAACCTGTTGGTCGTCGCCGGTATCGACACCACCTGGAGCTCGATCGGGTCGGGCCTGTGGCACCTCGGGACCAACCCCGACGACCGCCAGCGGTTGCTCGACGAGCCGGAGCTGTTGCCCACCGCCGTCGAGGAGATGCTCCGCTACTACGCCCCGGTGACGATGGCCCGGGTGGCCGAGACCGACATCGACTACCAGGGCGTCCACATCAAGCGGGGCGACAAGGTTCTCATGAACTTCCCCGCCGCCTGCCACGACCCGGAGCAGTTCGAGAACCCCGACGAGTTCGTCATCGACCGGGCCAAGAACCGCCACATCGCCTTCGGCGCCGGCATCCACCGCTGCGCCGGATCGAACCTGGCCCGGCTGGAGATGCTGACGGCGATCCGGGTGTGGCTGGAACGGATCCCGGAGTTCCACGTCGACGACCGTGAGCCGATGAAGTGGGCCGGCGGCCAGGTCCGCGGCCCCCGGATCATGCCGATGTCGTTCCCCGCCGGTCAGAAGCGCTGAGCCGATCGCCGGGTCCCGAGTCGGGGCCCGGCGACGCCAGGGTCGGAGCGGCCGGCCCTCGATCGCCGGCGCCCCGGCGCAGCACCCACGCCACGACCACGAGCCCGGCGTAGATCGCCACGAGGTTGAGCCGCTGGTAGAGGCCGGTCGGGGCCAGCCATCCGGTGGTCACGTCCTCCGAGGCGAGGAAGAGGGCGAAGGTCACCACGGCGACGAGGAACAGCCCGACGATCGTGCGGCGGACCGTTCGCAGGTCGGGGATCCACCACGTGGCGGCGAGGGCCACCATGATCAGCAGGAAGCCGAGCCCCGACGCGATGCCGTGGACCCGCCCCGAGGCGGACTCCACCACCGTCGGCGGGTCCTCGGGGGCGACCGAGGCGATCACGGTGCCGACGCCGAACGCCGCCACCCCGGCCACGAACATCCGGGCCGCCCAGCGGTCCATGGCGAGACCGGCCCGGGCCCATGCGGCGTAGACCAGGACCAGCACCCCTTCGAGACCGAGCGCAACCGCCGCCCACAACCGGACCGGGCTGGCCCGTCCGCTCAAGGTGCTGATCGTCTGGTTCATCGTCGAGTAGCCGGGGTAGTGGCGGGCCAGGGCCCAGGGGACCGCGAGGTCGACCACGACCATGGCGATCGCCACCACGAGACCCACCGCCTGCCACCTCGGTCGGGGATCGTGCCCGGGTCCCGGGCGGCCGTGCTGGGGACCTCGGCCGTGAACCCCACGTTCCATGAGGGCACGATGACGATCGAGCAGTGCGGCTGCCAAGGGGCCGAGGTCCCTCCGGCAACCGCAAGGAGATCGAGCACGTTCGTGCCGGTGGCGCTTCGTTCCGACTGGGAGCTGAGAGGCTCTACCAGGAAAACGAGCTGTGGAGCTAAGGAGAATTGAACTCCTGACCTCTTCCATGCCATGGAAGCGCTCTACCAACTGAGCTATAGCCCCGAGGGGACTCCGATCGTACCGCGGGGCCGGGCCGACCGGGCGCAGAATTCGCAAATCACCCCGGGGTCGAGCCGGGTCTGGCCGGTGTGACGACGGACCGGGCGACGCCGAGGCCCACCCCGATCATGATTGCGGTATGAGCGACACCACCCCACCCTCGGCCCTGCCGGGTCGGGGCCCGCTGGCCGCCGTCGCCGCACCGACCGCCGCGGTGGCGGTCCTGCTGGGGACCTACGCCCTGCTCGGACCCGAACGGGTCGAGATCTATGAGAACACGCGGTTCAACATCGCCGCCTGGAGCGCCGCCGGCGTCGCGGCAGCAATCGCCATCTGGGCATCGATCGCGCCGCCGGTCGGCGAGCACAGGCTTCGTCGCCTCGCGCTGATCCTCGCCGGGGCGCTGATCGCCATGAGTGCGGTGACCCTCCTCTCCTCGACGTTCGAACCGCCATTGGATCTGCTGGCCGAACTCAACGACCGACAGGAGCCGGTGTGGGTCGTGGGGCTGCTCGTCGTCGGGGCCCTGGTGGTGGCCGGTCTGATCGGTGTGGCGATCCGAGCGATCGTGGCGATAGGGCAGCACCCGGCCAGGGCCTGGGCCGACCGGGCGGTGGCACTGATCGCGGTGCCGCTCGTCGTGCTGTTCATCACCTTCGCCGGCCTCAACCAGTGAGCCAGCTCCAGCGAGGGTGAGGACCAGCGACCAACAATCATCGAGGGACATGTTGTGACCCGATGAACGACAAGTTACGGTTCGGTGACATCGGCGCGGCCAA
This sequence comes from Acidimicrobiales bacterium, assembly GCA_965262175.1. Classification (GTDB taxonomy): domain Bacteria; phylum Actinomycetota; class Acidimicrobiia; order Acidimicrobiales; family SZUA-35; genus CADEDH01. Next base: position 4,249 of record CBDHES010000018.1, read on the forward strand.
GCGAACGCACCGAGGTTCTCGATGCACAACGACAAACCCCCCCACCTCACCCCCTTCCCCTCCGACGAGGCGCGTGCCTACTACCAGAACCTGTGGGGCAACGACCTCGCAGCGGTGGCCCGGGCCGACCTCCGACGAGTACGGATCACCGCTGGCGTCGCCGCCGGCGTGGCGGCACTGCTGCTCGTCGGCCAGGCCGTCCTGAGCGGCGGCGACCCCGCCCCCACCCAGCCCGACATCGCCACGGTCGTGCCCGACTCCGAGCTGCTCAACGCCGGCGCCGACGCACTGGGCCCGGCGGCGGCCGACGCCACCACCCCCGCAGGCGAGTAGCCGACGACGGACCGGCGGGTCCGGCGCTCGACCACGGCGAACCGGCGAACCAACAGGCGGCAGAGGCGGCACCGGCGGACCGGCGGCAAATCGGCAACGGCGACGAGGCTGCAATCGTTAGCCTTGGGCCATGGTCGACCGCGCCACCAGCAACGGCGGCACCGCCCCTGCCGCCACCGACGCCAGCCACGACGATCCGGCCCACGAGACGCTCCGTTACGAGCCGACCGAGATCGAGCCCCGATGGCAGCAGCGGTGGCTCGACGACGGCACGTACGAGGTCGACAACGACGATCCCCGCGACCGGTACTACGTCCTGTGCATGTACCCCTACCCCAGCGGGCCGGCCCACCAGGGCCACGTGCGGAACTACACCTTCGGCGACCTGCTGACCCGCTACCGGACGATGCAGGGCGACGCCGTCCTCTCCCCCATCGGGTTCGACAGCTTCGGCCTGCCGGCGGAGAACGCCGCCATCAAGACCGGCATCCACCCCCGGATCCACACCGAGGAGAAGATCGCCGAGCTGACCAGCTCCCTGCAACGGATCGGGGCGTCCTACGACTGGCGACGGGTCGTCCGCAGCCACGACCCCGAGTACATCCGGTGGTCGCAGTGGATCTTCCTCCAGTTCTACGAGGCCGGCCTGGTGTACCGGGCCGATTCGCCGGTCAACTGGTGCCCCGGCTGCCAGACCGTGCTGGCCAACGAGCAGGTTCATGCCGACGGCACCTGCGACCGCTCGGGTGACCTGGTCGAGCGGCGCAACATGGAGCAGTGGTTCTACAAGATCACCGCCTACGCCCAGGAGCTCCTCGACGACCTGGACGACCTGGACTGGCCCGAGAAGGTCAAGATCATGCAGCGCAACTGGATCGGACGATCCGAGGGCGCCCAGTTCGGCCTGCCGGTGGCCGACGCCGACGGTCGGCCCCGCACCGACGTCGACCCGGTCCAGGTCTACACCACCCGTCCCGACACCAGCTTCGGGATGACCTTCGCCGTCATGTCGCCCGAGCACCCGATGGTCGACACGCTGACCACCTCCGAGCAGCGTGACGCCGTCGCCGCCTTCCAGCAGGAGGTGTCCCGCAAGTCGGAGATCGATCGGCTGAGCACCGACGGGGCGATCGACAAGCGAGGCGTGTTCACCGGCACCCACCTGGTCAATCCGTTCACCGGGCGGACGATCCCCCTCTACCTGGCCGACTACGTGCTGACCACCTACGGGACCGGGGCCATCATGGCCGTCCCCGGCCAGGACCAGCGCGACTGGGACTTCGCCACCGCCTACGGCCTCGACATCATCCGCACCGTCCAGCCGCCCGACGACTTCGACGGCGAGGCGTACACCGGGGATGGTCCGGCCATCAACAGCCAGTGGCTCGACGGCCTGGAGGTGGCCGAGGCCAAGGCCCGAGCGATCGAATGGCTGGAGTCGGAGGGCATCGGCAGTGGTCGGGTCAACTTCCGGCTCCGGGACTGGCTGCTGTCCCGCCAGCGGTTCTGGGGGTGCCCGATCCCCATCGTCTACTGCGAGAACTGCGGCGAGACCCCGGTCCCCCCCGAGGACCTGCCGATCCTCGCCCCCGACGACGTCGAGTTCATGCCGACCGGCCAATCACCGCTGACCCTGCACGAGGGGTTCCTCAACGTCACCTGCCCCGGCTGTGGGGGGCCGGCCCGGCGAGAGACCGACACGATGGACACCTTCGTCGACTCGTCGTGGTACTTCCTCCGCTTCGCCGATCCCGACAACACCTCCGCCCCGTTCGATGTCGACGCGGTCGACCGGTGGCTCCCGGTCGACCAGTACATCGGCGGCGTCGAGCACGCCATCCTCCACCTGATGTACGCCCGGTTCTACACCAAGGCCCTGGCCGACCTGGGCATCGCCCCCAAGGAGCTGCGGGAGCCGTTCCAGCGGCTGTTCACCCAGGGCATGGTCCGTAAGGACGGCGACAAGATGTCGAAGTCCAAGGGCAACGTGGTGGCCCCCGAGGCGATCATCGACGCCCAGGGGGCCGACACCCTCCGTCTGGCCCACCTCCAGGTCAAGCCGCCGGCGGAGGACGTCGACTGGGAGGACATGGGCCTGGAGGGCTGCTCCCGGTTCCTGAACCGGGTGTGGCGCCTGGCCCGGACCGACACCGACCTGCTCCCCAAGGTCCGGACCGGCGCCCTGACCTCGACCGACACCGAGATCGACGCCGAGACGCACCGGTTCATCGCCCGCATCACCGAAGCCTTCGACCGCTGGTCGTACAACACCGCGGTGGCCGGGTTCATGGAGTTCACCAACCTCCTCTACAAGTACGTCCAATCCGACGACGGTCCCCACGCCGAGGTGATCGGCTTCGCCGTCGACTCGCTGCTGCAGGTCATGGCCCCGGCCGTGCCCCACATCACCGCCGAGCTGTGGGCCAACCGCCACGAGGGCGGCCACGTCCACGCCGAGCCGTGGCCGATCGCCGACGAATCCAAGCTGACGATCGACACCGTCACCATGGTCCTCCAGGTCAACGGCAAGGTCCGGGACCGGATCGAGGTGGCGGCCGACATCTCCGATGCCGACGCCGAGGCGAGCGCCCTGGCCTCGGAGGCCATCCAGGCTCACCTCGGAGGCAGTGACCCCAAGAAGGTCATCGTCCGGGCCCCGAAGCTGGTCAACATCGTCGCCTAGCAGGAACGCCTATCGGTGATCCCCGCCGGCTGGTGCCGGCGGCCCTAGCCGGCCGGCCGTCGCCCAGCCGTCGAAGCCGCCAACGAGCGCTCGGCGACGATCGCCGTGATCGGGATCGCCAGGCGGTAGGGCAGGCGGAGCAGCCAGGTGGGTCGGGTGGCGTGACGCTCCTCGGCGTCGACCCGGGCCCGGAGGTGCTCCTTGGCACCGAGGCTCGATGTCGGCGGCTCATCGACGAGCTCGATCGACGCCAGGTGCTTCACGTTCTTGTAGCCGTAGAGGTGGGGGGTGACGAGGCGGAGCGGCTCTCCGTGACGGGTGTCGAGGGGGCGACCGCCGAGCTCGGTGGCCACCAACGTTCGGGGGTCGAGCAGGTCCTCGGTCCGGAAGATGGCCCGGTGCCCGTCGAGGGCCCGGGCGACGGCGAACGGTGGCCGGCTCGCCCCGACCGCCGGCGTCGAGCCGCCCGGCGCCGCGGCCCGTTCGGTCCGCTCGACCAGATCGAGCAGCCGGATACCCCGCCACCGGAGACCCCGGACCGACCAGCCGGTGACGCAGTGGAAGTCGGCCGCTCGGTCGATCGCAGCACCGTCCGTCGCCAGCTCGGCCACGGCGAACGACTCGACGACCGGGCCGACCGCCACCTCGAGGGCCGGCTCCGGCCCGACCACCGGCGGCGGACGCCGGGGGTCATCGCTGAAGCGGGGCATCTCGGTCAGCAGTCGTTGACCGGGTGGGAGGCCGGCGGCCGGCCGGGGCCACCACCGGACCAACTCACCGATCCGGGCCCGTCGAGCGGTCACGACGCCGCTCCCGGCCGGGCGGCGGCCCGAGCTGCCATCGCCGCGCCAGCGCCGAGGCCGAGACACAGCGGGGAGTACAGGGCAAGGTCGTGGCGGCGGAACTCCTCGGTGGCGGTGAGCAGGCCGGCCCCCGACACGACCAGGCCGCCCACGCCCCGAAGGAGAAGGGCGGCGGCGGTGACGGTGGCGCCGGCGATGGCCACCGACCGGGCCCGACCGTCCAACCCCGATGGCCGGGCGGCGGCGATGCCCGTCGACGCCGCGGCCACCACCAGCATTCCGGCCACCGTCCAGGTGGCCTCGGACGACGGGAACGGTCGTCGACCGACGACCAGATCGGCCAGTTCGTCGGGAGAGGTGCGAGGCCAGGTCGACCCCTCGGCCCAGGCGGCATGGACGGCGGCGATGGCTCCCAGCCCAGCCGCCGTCACCAGTCCCGGAATCGAGCTCTCCATACGGGTGCGTATGTTCATGACCGTACGGTACCGTATGGTCATGGCCGAACGCCAGCGATTGTCGAAGGTCGAATGGTGTGAGGCGGCCCTGGCCACCATCGCCGACGGCGGAACCGG
>CBDHES010000019.1:0-14568 GCA_965262175.1 Acidimicrobiales bacterium
GGTGGTATTGCCCACGGCCAGCCCTGGCGATCTCGGGAGCGGGCGGAGGAGGGGGGTCGGTCAGACCCGGGCGAGGGGCACGGGGAGACCGGGCGTCTCGACCCGGGCCCGGAAGACGGTCCCCTTGCGGGCGGGGTCGTCGGTGTTGTCGGCGGTCACCACGATCAGGTCCCGCCGGTCGGCGCCGGCGAAGCAGACGCTGGTCACCGCCTGGGCCGGCACGTCGACCCGATCCACTTCGGTCCCCCGCTCGGGCTCGATGGCCCGGACGCACCCCGCCCGGTAGTCGGCGACCCAGATGGTCCCCGCAGCGTCGACCGCCAGCCCATCGGGGGCGAACGATTCGACCGGGGCCAACGCCCGTCGATTGCGGAACCGGTCGTCGATCACATCGTGGCAGATCAGGTGACCCTTGACGCTGTCGGCGTGGTACGCCACCGACCCGTCGGGTGAGAACGCGATGCCGTTGGTGAGGTAGACCTCGCCGTACAGCTCTTCGACGGTCCCGTCGAGGCCGATCCGGTACGCCTCGCCGGGCGGTCCGATCGACGAGTCGTCGAACGGATCGGTTCGCAGCGTCCCGCAGATCACCCGGCCCTGGTCGTCGGTGGTGAGATCGTTCAAGCTGGCGTCTTCGGGGTCGAACACGATGCGGGTCTCACCGTCGACGACATGGCACACGTTGCGCCCGCTGAGCACCAGCCCGCCGTCGGCGTGCACGGCGATGCCGCCCACTCCCCGACGCTTGGGGACCACGACCTCGACCCGGCCGTCGGGGTGGAGGGCCCGGACGCCACCATTGGGCACGTCACTGAAGTAGAGGAGACCGTCGGCGTCGACGCAGGGCCCCTCGATCAGGCCGTAGCCGAAGGTCAGTGTTTCGACGGTGCGGTCCCCCATCGGCGGGACGCTAGCCGGCTCACCGCTCGTCGAGCCAGGAGAGGACCGCCGCCGCCACGGCCTCCGGCTGCTCGGGAAGCAGCGCATGGCCGGCGCCGGCGATCTCGACCAGGTGGACGAGCTCGCCCAGCTGGGCCGCCATCATCACCCCGTTCTCGCTGACGACGATCAGATCGTCGGCTCCCTGGACGACCAGGGTCTCGGTCCGCAGCTTGGACCACAGCTCCTCGACGGGCACGTGGCGCTCCGCTTCGGCCTCGGCGAACGCCAGCGGGAGGTGCCACCCATCGAGCCACGGGCTCGGATCGCTGGTGGGGGCGAACAACGCCAGGCCGATCGCCTCGAGGTGCTCCTCGGCCGACAGTTCGGGTACGAAGATGCGTCGGAGGGCGGTAGCGGGTTCGGACTTGGGCTGGATCGGCCCCGGCACCGCCATCAGCACCAGGGTCGAGACCAGGTCGGGGAATCGGACGGCGAGGACCTGGGCGACCTGGCCCCCGAAGTCGTGACCGACCACGGTGGCCGGACCACCCAGCGCCTCGATGACCGCCGCCGCGTCGTCGGCGAAGTCGTCGAGGGTGACACCGTCGAGACGTTCGGCCGGCCCGTCGATGCCGCGGGGTTGCGGTCGGATGGTTCGGAACCCGGCCCGGGCGAGCCGGTCGGCCAGGTCGGCGAAGTCTTCGGCCCCCCGACCGAGCGAGGGCAGGAAGAGGACCGACGGACCGTCCCCCTGGACCTCCACGTCGAGGGTGAAACCGCCCGACAGCACCTGGATCCGGTCCCGGTAGCCGGACGCCACCTCGAGGTCCCGGACCGTTGCCGAGAAGGCCTCGATCTCCGGGTCTGGACCGTCGGCCGGTGACGACCGCTCGTCGAGGGTTCGGCCGAGGAACCGGAGGCCGTCCAGGATCCGGGGTCCGACCGACGGGCCAACGTGGTCCGCCCCTCGGACCAGGCGGTACTCGTGGCCGACGCCGAGATCGAACAGCGTGCGGTGGAGTGCCTCGACGCCGTACTGGACGTGGAACCGGTCCTGGTCGCCGCAGTCGAGGTAGATGGCGGTGCCGGCACCGGCGATCGCCGCCGCGTTGTCCGACGCCAGGGCGAGCGGATTGTTGGCCAGCCAGAACGCCTCGTCGACCGGGTCGCCCCACAGGTTGCGGCGAATCTGGTCGGGGATCTGGACCCGATCCCGGAGTGGGACGTCGTCGTACCCGACGCCTTCGGCAACGGTCGGTTCGATGGCCACGACGGCGGCGACCGACTCGGGGTGACGGAACGCGATGCGGAGGGCGGCGAGGCCACCGACCGCCACCCCGCCGAGCGCCAGCGGCCCGTTGGACGAGCCGGTCGACTTGCGGATCGCCGGGACCAGCTCGTCGAGAAGGAACGACTCCCACTGCTCGCCGTCCCGCTGGTTCAGGTAGTAGGACCACCCGGCGCTCGGGGTCACCGCCACCAGGTCGGGAAGCGCGGTCTCGGCCCACGCCCGGGCGAACTGGGGTCGGCAGGTCTCGAGGAACCGGGCCGAGCCTCCACCGCCGTGGAGCCACAGCAGGATCGGCAGCTCGGCGTTCGGCTCGGACCCGGACCGCAGAACGGCGTAGTCGACCGTGCGGCCGACCAGGCTCGAATCAAGGGTCCCGTTGTCCAACATCGTGCCTCCATAGTAGAACCCCTGCTCCAGAGGGTCGCCTAGGCCAGATTTCCCCAGGTGATGGGGCCCGAGTACCGTTCGGACGGAGCGAGGAGTTCATGATGAAGATCAGCACCACGGTGGGGTTCGACGGAGATCCGGCCCGGCTCGCCCAGCGGGCCCGCGACCTGGAGGCGGCGGGGGTCGATCTGCTCTGGGGTGGTGAGATCTACGGGTTCGATCTGACGTCGACCCTGGCCTACCTGGCCGGCCAGACCGAGCGGGTCGAGCTGATGACGGGCATCATCCCGGTCTACTCCCGGACCCCGGCGCTGATCGCCCAGACCGCGGCGACCATCGACGCGCTGTCCGGCGGCCGGTTCGTGCTGGGGCTGGGCACCTCGGGCCCCCAGGTGATCGAGGGCTGGCACGGGGTTCCCTTCACCAAGCCTCTGGCCCGGACCCGGGACGTCATCGAGATCTGCCGCAAGGTGTGGTCCGGAGACCGGGTCACCCATGAAGGCAAGGCGGTGACCCTGCCCCTCCCGGCCGACGAAGGGACCGGGCTCGGCAAGCCGCTCAAGCTCACCAACAAGCCGCTCCGGTCCGACATCCCGATCGTCGTCGCCTCGATCGGCCCGAAGAACGTCGAGCTGACCGCCGAGCTGGCCGACCGCTGGCAACCGATCCACTTCGTGCCCGACCGGTTCCAACAGGTGTGGGGCGACGCCCTGGCGGCCGGCCGAGCCAAGCGGCCAGCGGATCTCCCGCCGCTCGACATCATCGCCGGCGGCCCGGTCGCTCTCGGCGACGGCCCCGAGGTGACCGAGGCCCGCGAAGCAGCCCGGGCCCACATCGCCTTCTACGTGGGCGGCATGGGCGCGAAGTCCAAGAACTTCTACAACGACCTCTTCAAGCGATACGGCTGGGAAGCGGAGGCGGAGAAGATCCAGGATCTGTTCCTGTCCGGGCACCGGGCCGAGGCGACGGCGGCCGTCCCCGACGAGTACCTCGACCTGGCCACCCTGTGCGGCCCCGAGGGCCACGTCCGGGAGCGCCTCGAGGTGTATCGGGAGGTCGGGGTGACCCACCTCAACGTCGATCCCCAGGGCGACGACCGGCTGGGCACGATCGAGAAGATCAAGGCCTGGGTCTCCTAGGCCCCGAATCAAGGCCTGGGTCTCCTAGGGCCCGAATCAAGGCCTGGGTCTCCTAGGCCCCGAATCAAGGCGAATCGACGGGCGGCTCGCTAGGGGGCGAGGACGACCGGCGTCCAGACGAGGATGTCGTCGCCGACCGAGCCGTCGTCGCCGACCCGGGCCGCCCGGACCTCGAAGCGGAGCAGTCGGCCCCCCTCGACGGCCAGCTCCTCGACGAGGCGGTGGCGGAAGGCCAGCAGGTCGCCCTCGAAGGCCGGACCGGTGTGGTCGCACCCGTCCCAGGCCACGATGGTGGCGATGCCGGGCAGCACCCGGCTGAGTGAGGCCTGGGCCAGCCCCTGGACATGGCCGCCGTACACCAGGCGGCCGTCGTAGATGCTGGTGGTGACGTCTCGGTGGACGAACGCCTGGTTGAACGTGAGGCGGGCCAGCGCCGGGGCGAGGTCGACGTGGTCGCGCATGGCGTCGGTCCGCTCCTCGCCGACCACCCACGGGGTGGCGGGCAGGGCAGCCAGGTCCCACGAGGGAACGAGGTCGGCCACGTCGGCCAGCGGAACCGGATCGGAGGGTCCCGGGATCTCGTCGCCGTGGCCCGGGGCCGGTCCCCGGCTGGCGACGAGGGCGCAACGCTCGTAGGCGGCCACGGGGCCGTTGTCACCCACGGTCTCGATCCCCAGCCACACCTTCCCCCGGTGGACGTCGCCCTTGGGGCGGGAGTCGGCCAGTCCGAGCACCGTGGCTGTGGTTCGAAGGGTCTCGCCGACCTCGACCGGCCGCAGGATCCTGACCGACCGGTAGTAGAGGTTGGCGATGGCTCGCCGGGTGGCGTTGGTGGTCTGCCCGATCGAGTACTGCATGACGAGCGCTGGGTAGACCATGGCCCCCGCCGACGGGCCGAGGGCGGCGAAGACGGTCCGGTCGGCGGACGGGAGGTGCTGGTCGCCGGTGATCATCCGGTAGGCGACATTGTCGGCGTCGGTCACCGTCACCGGGGGCAACGGGGGAATGGTCATCCCCTTGGTGAAGTCGTCGTAGTACGGGCCGTCGTTGTCCATCCCGGGGAGTGTAGGAGTCGGCCCGCCCGAGGCCGAAGGCGGATCCACTTGGCCCCTCCGCCCTGCTGGGGTACTGTCTGGGCCGGTTTTGACGGAGAGGACGACGATGGCATCGGACCCCAAGGAAGACCGCCTCCGGGCACTCGACCTGTTCAAGTCGGCGAGCGACAAGGCGATCCGCCATCTCGTTTCGGCGGCCGATGAGGTGTCGGTCGAGGCGGGACGGGTGCTCATCCAGCAGGATCACAACCACAACGAGCTCTACATCCTGTCGAGCGGCTCGGCCAAGGTCGAGGTCGACGGGATCGAGGTCGCCGAGATCCCGGCCGGTGAGTTCGTGGGTGAGCTGGGCTACTTCGTGAGCGCCCCGGCGAGCGCCACGGTGACGGCCAAGACCGACCTCGAGGTCATGGTCATCCCCTACAACCGCTTCGACCAGATCCTCGACGACAACCCCGATCTGGTGCGGGCCGTCGCCACCGAGCTCGCCGAGCGGCTCTACGCCATGGACGAGAAGCTCAACTAGCTTCCTTCGAGGCGGCCGCCGAACGGCGCCGGCTCGGCCAGACCGGCCGAAACATCACGGCCATTCGGGGCCCGGCCCGGGCCACTTTGGGGACGGCGTGCTCCCAGGTCCGCTGGCAGGTCCCACCCATGACGACCAGGTCACCGTGGCCGAGGCGGAATCGACGGGCCTCCCCTCCCCCCTTGGGGCGGAGGCAGAACGGCCGGGGTTCGCCGAGCGACACCGTTGCCACCACGGCCAGCAGCATCTCCCGAGCGACCTGGTCGCCGTGCCAGGCAACGCTGTCGCGCCCGTCGCGGTACAGGGCGATGCCGACCCGGCTGAACTCGGCGCCATACCGCTCGCCGAGCGCGCCGGCCATCTCGTCGATGATCGCCAGATCGCCGGCCGCAGGCTCGGGGAGCGACGCCGTGAGCCGGGGCACGTCCACCATCCGCTCGTACATGGGCCGACGGTGGGATTCCCACTCGACGCTGGCCAGCAGCGCTTCGAAGAGGGCCTCGTGGCCCGACAGCCACGCCGGCTGGTGATCGACCCAGGCTCCCCGACTCAGCTGGTGGCGGGTGAGCTCGGCGAAGGAGCGGTCGAACGTGGGCTGGCCGAGGCCGAACAACGACGGCTGGCTGACGACGGGCGGAGCAGCGGTCACGAGCCCATCGTGCCACAAGCGAACAGATGTTCGCTACCGGTTGCCTCGGAACCCGAGCCGTTGCTCGTAGAGGGCGGCGTTCTCGGCGTCGAAACAGACGAAGCGGACGTCGCCGATCGACCTCAGCGACGTGCGGGCGGCCTGAACGGCTCCGATGGCGACCCCGGCCGCCCGTTCCTTCGGATAGCCGTAGACGCCGGTGCTGATGTTGGGGAAGGCGATCGAGGTGAAGCCGGCGCCGTCGGCCAGGGCCAGCGACCGGTGGTAGCACGACGCCAGAATCGGGTCGAGGCGCTCACCCTCGGCCTCGTCCCATATCGGGCCGACGGTGTGGACGACGGCTCGGGCCGGGAGCCGCCCGGCCCCGGTCATGACCGCCTGCCCGGGTGGACAGCCGCCCTGGCGGGCGACGACCTCCCGACACTCGGCCAGCAGCGACGGCCCGGCCGCGGCATGGATCGCCCCGTCGACGCCACCCCCGCCGAGGAGCGAGGAGTTGGCGGCGTTGACGATCACGTCCACCTCGATCGTGGTGATGTCGCCGGTGACGACGGCCAGGGTCACCAACGCGGCCCCGGCTCCGACCGGGGGCTGAGGCGGCCGACGGTCGCTCGCCGACCGTCGTCGTTCTGAGCCTGGACGACGTAGAACAGTGCCTGGCGGGCCAGCAGCTGGGCGGCATGGGCCCGGGCCATGGCCCGGCCGCCGACCACCGAGAGCAGGGCCGTGGTCAGCCGCTGCACCCCGAGCACGACCTCGGTCCGGACCGCGGCCACGGCGTCGATGTCGTCGGTGGCCGCGTCGACCGACCGCCACGCGGCCTCGGCCTGGTCGACCAGGTCGTGCCACCAGGGCCCGAACTCGCCGGCGACGTCGGGAGCGGCCGCCTCCAGCTCTGCGAGCGTCCGGTCGCCGACGCCAACGCAGAGCGGGTTGGGGCTCGCCGCCCCCCGGCGGTCGTCGATCCGCCACCGATCGAGGGCGACGATCTCCAGCACGTCGTGGTCGGGGATGCGGTGTCCCCGGAAGTCCAGCTCGACGGTCGCCGTCGCCGAGTAGGCCAGCAGCGACATCGGCTCGGAGGGCACGAGGGTCGGGCGGGGCGCACCGTCGATCAGCGACCAGACGACCCGATCGTCGTCGGTGCCGGCGGCGATGGCGAACCCTGCCGCAGTCCCCCACGACGTGACCCACGGCGCACGCCCGTCGATGCGCCACCCGCCGGCGATCGGGGTGGCCCGGAGCACCGGTGGCCCGATCCGTCGAAGGTGGGCGAAGGCGATACCGGCCAGGGCACCACCACAGAACGGGGGGAGCCACCGCTGCCGGACCGACTCGTTCGCCGTGCGCCGGAGGGCGGCCACCGGTCCGCCGTGCTGGGCGAAGGCGAACGCTGTCGCCCCGCAGCCCCGGCCGAGGGTTCGCAGCACCGACCGGACCTCGGACCGGGAGGCATCGGCGCCTCCCAGCTCCTCCGGCCCCATCAGGGCGAAGAGCCCGAGCTGGTTCAGCGACTCGAAATGGCTCCAAGGGATTCGTCCGGACCGGTCGACGCCGAGCGCGTCGGGCCACAACACGTCGTCGGCCAGCCGCTCGACCGCCGGGAGCAACCCCGCCACACCGTTGCCGCTCGTCACGCCTCGCCGCTCCACCAGGCTTCTACGGTACTCGGCCGGCGTCCGACCTCGGGAATCTGGCCATGAGCGCAGTCAATATGCTTGTGGAAGCATCGACAATTCTGTGGAATCAGGCCGCTCGTTTTCCGGGCCTTTAGCACCCAACACGATTCAGCGCATGTTCGCACGAATCCGAATGTCGGCTCTTGACCGGGTGGTACCATTGGTACCTACTCTGGGACGTACCACCAGGATACAGCCGTGTGCTGGCCATCTTGGTGGTCGCGGGGGCGGTAGCGATAGCACAAGGGGGCTCGCACACCTGGGACGAACGAGACTGAGGCCGCCGCCCTTGTCTTTTCCAGGATGTTCCTGTTCCTACCTTGTCATCAATCGCTAGAGGCGATCGGCATCAAGCCGGGTATTCCTTCCAACCTCCAGACACCAAGGGAACCGAGATGACCATCATGAGCACCTCCCCGCAGGAGAGGACAAGCACCGACGTCTTCCGCGGCTTCGTTCCGGGAGCCCCCGGCGGCGTGCAGCGAGTCGAGCTGATCGTCCGCAATCTGACGACCGGGCTCCACCTCCAACCGGATGGCTCGATGGGCCACTGGACCGTCCTCACCGCCTTCCCCGGGGCCGACGACTACCCGGCGACCGAGTGGTCCTACCCCCCGGCCCCCCTTCCCCCCGGCTCGTACTACGTGCAGACCCGACGCATCGCCAAGGACGGCCATCGCAGCCCGTGGCGGCGCACCGATCACGACATCACGAACTGAGCCCGTCGCTCGCGGCACCGGCGCGACCTTTTGACCCGGCCACCGGTGACAGGCTCACCCCGACGGGCGGTCGACGGGCTACGGGCGGCGAGGCTGCGACGCCGCCAGGTCTCGGCGACGGCGCTCGAGGTGCCGCCGCTCGACGTCGTTCGTGACCAGGGCCAATGCTCGGTCGTAGCCGACGATGGCGTCGTCGAGCCGATCCAGCCGGGCGAGGAGGTCGGCCCTGGTCGCGTGATAGAGGTGGTACCGATCGAGGTCGAGCGCCTCGATGGCGGCTAGCCCCGCGGCCGGTCCGGCCAGCTCCGCCAGCGCCACCCCCCGATTGAGGGCGACGATCGGATCGGGCCGCAGCCGGTGGAGATGGTCATAGAGGGCGACGATCTGCGACCAGTCGGTGTCGGCCGCGGTCGGGGCGGCACCGTGCACGGCGGCGATCGCCGCCTGGACCTGGTAGCGACCCGGTCGGTTGCGTTCGAGGCACCACCGCACGAGCTCGTGCCCCTCGGCGATCAGCGCGCCGTCCCATCGGGTGCGGTCCTGGTCGGCGAGGCGGACAAGTGCCCCGTCGGGCCCGGTCCGAGCCGGACGCCGGGCCTCGGTGAGCAGCATCAGGGCGAGCAACCCGGTGACCTCCGGCTCGTCCCCGATGAGGTCGACCAGGAGTCGGCCGAGGCGGATCGCCTCCGCCGACAGGTCGACCCGGGTCAGCGATGCTCCGGAGGTCGCGAGGTGACCCTCGTTGTAGATGACGTAGACCGTGCCCAACACCCCTTCGAGACGGGCCGAGAGCTGGTCGGGTTCGGGGAGCCGGTACCGCATCGCGCTGTCACGGATCTTCCGCTTGGCTCGCACCAGTCGCTGACCCATCGTCGATTCGGGCACGAGGAACGCCCGGGCGATCTCCGGCGTGGCGAGCCCGCCCAGGAGCCGGAGCGTCAACGCAACCTGGGCGTCGACCCCGAGCGACGGGTGGCAGCAGAGGAAGATGAGTCGGAGCTGATCATCGGGCACGACCTCGACGTCGCCGTCGATCTCGGCGGACCCGACTCCGATCCCGTCGCCGTCGGCGTCGTCGACGAGGAGCCGCTGGGCTTCCCGCTGTCGACGATCCCGGCTCGATTCCCGGCGGAGCGTGTCGATCGCTCGCCGTCGGGCGGTGGTCGTCAGCCAGCCTCCGGGGTTGGCGGGGATGCCGGTGGTCGGCCATCGTTCGGCGGCGACGGCGAACGCATCGGCCACGGCGTCCTCGGCCAGGTCGACATCACCCAGAACCCGGATCAACGTGGCGACACAGCGCCCGTGTTCCTCTCGGTAGATGGCCGTCAGTCGCGCTGCCAGCCGGTCCGGGTGCGCCACGGCCTAGGCCCGTCAGATCTGTTCCAGCACGTCGAGGGGGTCGACGTAGGGCATCGACAACGCCTCGGCCACGGCCGGCTCGGTGATGACCCCCCGGCTGACGTTGAGCCCGTTGCGGAGGTGGAGGTCGTCGGCCAGGGCCTGGCGAACCCCTTTGTCGGCCAGGGCCAACACGAACCGGAGGGTGGCGTTGTTGAGGGCGTAGGTCGAGGTCCGGGGAACGGCTCCCGGCATGTTGGCCACGGCGTAGTGCACGACCCCATCGATCACGTAGGTCGGATCGGTGTGCGTCGTCGGCCGTGACGTCTCCATCGATCCCCCCTGGTCGATGGCGACGTCGACCAGGACCGAGCCCCGCCGCATGGCGGTCACCATGTCGCGGGTGACGAGCCGGGGAGCACGGGCTCCCTTGATCAGGACGGCGCCGATCACCAGGTCGGCGTCGATCACGAGCGACTCCAGCGAAGCGGCGGTCGAGTAGACGGTGTTGACCGCGGCCCCGAACCGGGAGGCGAGACCTTCGAGCACGGTTTGGGACCGGTCGAGCACGCTCACGTCGGCCCCCATCCCGACGGCGATCTCGGTGGCGTTCTCCCCCACCACCCCACCGCCGATGATGACGACCTTGGCCGGCGGGACGCCGGGCACCCCGCCGATCAACAACCCGCCGCCCCCGGCCGGCGCCTCCAGGCAGTGGGCGCCGGCCTGGACCGCCATCCGGCCGGCGACGGCCGACATCGGGGCGAGGAGCGGCAGCCGGCCGGCATCGTCGGTGACGGTCTCGTAGGCGATGCAGATCGCCTCGCTGGCCACCAGATCGCGGGCCTGGTCGGGGTCGGGAGCGAGGTGGAGATAGGCGAAGAGGCCCTGGCCGGGCCGGAGCATCTGGCGCTCGTCGGCTTGGGGTTCCTTCACCTTGACGATCAGCTCGGCGTCGGCCCAGAGCGCGACCGGATCGTCGACGATCGAAGCACCGGCCGCGATGTAGGTGGCGTCGTCAGCCCCGATGCCCTGACCGGCACCGGCCTGAACCGCCACGTCATGACCGTGGGCGACGAGCTCCCGCACGCTCCAGGGTGTGAGCCCGACCCGATCCTCGTCGTCCTTCACCTCGGTCGGCACGCCGATCCTCATCGCTCGCTTCCCTCCTGGTGGGCAGGCTGTGTCCGAGGAACTCTATTGGGTGCCGACGAGCGCTCCGATCAGGGGAACATGTCAGACATCGAGGAGAACTGGCTCGATGTGGCCGAGCCGAACAGGGTGACGGCCGAGATGCAGACCAGGGCGATCAGCCCGACCAGCAGGGCGTACTCGACGAGGCCAGCCCCCCGCTCGTGCCCGTCGGCCCGCGCCCGCTCCATCGAGGTCCGGAGAGCGAGGAGGTTCGTCAACACGCGAGCCATCGTGGTGAGGATCGACCGACGACCGCCGATTCCTCATGGGGCGATCGGCCCAATTCGAGGCCCACACCGTCCTCCGGACGGTCCTGGACCCGCCCCGATACCCGGGGTGTCCCGGCGTTGAGCCATAGGCTGGGTTCGGTGGAGACCGAGCTGCTGTTCCTGCACGACGCCTACCTGAAGACGGTCGAAGCCACCGTCGTCGCCGACGGACCCGACGGCGTCGTTCTCGACCGGACCGTTTTCTACCCGACCGGGGGCGGGCAGCCCCACGACACCGGCGAGCTCCGGGCCGGCGATCGGGCGTGGCCGGTGATCTCGGTCACCAAGGACGGAGCGACGGTGCGACACCGTGTCGAGGGCGTGGCGCCAGCGGTCGGGACCGTCGTGACGGCGTCGATCGACTGGGAGCGCCGTCACCAGCTGATGCGGACCCACACCGCCATGCACATCTTGTGTGGCGTGATCTGGAACGAGTTCGGCACGTCGGTCACCGGTGGCAACATGGAGCCGCTGGGAGGACGGATGGACTTCGAGTTCGATCCGTTGCCGGAGGGGTTCGCCGAGCGAGTGGCCGACGCCGTCAACGCCGAGATCGCAGCCGATAGGCCGATCGAGGTCAGCTTCCTCGACCGCCAGACCGCGCTGGCCGACGAGGACCTCATCAGGACGAAGGTCAATCTGATCCCCGATCACGTATCGACCATCCGGGTCGTGGACATCGTCGGTCTCGACAAGCAGGCCGATGGTGGCACTCATGTCGAACGAACCGGCGAGGTCGGCCGGTTCGAGATCACCAAGACCGAGTCCAAGGGCAAGGGGAACAAGCGGGTCAGGATGCGTCTCAGCTGACGCATCGGCGGCCGACGTCGGAGGTGACCGACCCCCTGCCGACACTTCTCATGAACGGCACACGAACGGAATCACGCGCCGGGATGAACGCCTGAGGGATTCGTGACGATCAGTCCGAATCGACACCTATTCGTTGTCGCCGACTGTTGACACATGTCGACCCGTGCAGTGGCATTGGACGTGAGGGCGGCATGGGACAGTGCGGCCCGATCGTGTCTCGATTACCTCCCGGGGAGTGGCGCCGTGAACGTCTTCTGGTACCTGCTTTGTTTCGTCGTGGGCTTCGTGCTGGCCGCCCTCCTGTGGTGGTGGCGCCGCCGGTCCCTCCTCTCGCTCCACCAACAGGAGCGTTCGGGCCACATCGCCGAGCTGGACAATCTTCGGCTGCGGACATCGAGCCTGGAAGAGACCCAGCGTCGCCTGACCGACGCCGAGTCCCAGCTGGCCTACGCCAACCAGCAGGCGGCGCGACTCCCGGTCGTCGAGTCGGAGCTGCGGTCGACCCAGAGCCGGGCCGCCGTCATCCCTGGTCTCGAGCAGCAGATCGCTTCGCTCCGGGAGCGGGCCACGCTGGCTGACACCCTCGAGTCGCAGGTCTCGGGGCTTCGCACCAGGGCCCAGGCGGCCGACACGCTCGAGACCGAGATCGCCAGCCTCCGCAGCCGGGCCGAGGCGGCCAACGCCCTCGAGGCCGAGGTGACCCGATCCCGGAGCCGAGCCGCCGAGTCCAGCGTCCGAATCGGCGCCATGGAGGCCGAGCTCCGGACTCGTGACGAACGCATCGCAGCCCTCGAGGGAGAACTTCAGGCCGACCGAGCGCGCATCACGACCTTCGAAACCGACCTCCAAACCCGCGACCAGCGCATCACCACCCTCGAAACCGCCGCCGAGGCTCCAAACCCCGCCAGCGCCCAGACCGAGCAGCTGAACGCGCTCCAGAAACCGACCTCCAAGCCCGCGACCAGCGCATCACCACCCTCGAAACCGACCTCCAAACCCGCGACCAGCGCATCACCACCCTCGAAACCGACCTCCAAACCCGCGACCAGCGCATCACCACCCTCGAAACCGACCTCCAGACCCGCATCGACCGCACTGCAGTCCTCCAAGGGGAGCTCGATTCCAGCGCTCGACGCGTCACCACCCTCGAAACCGATCTCCGAACCCGCAACGATCGGGTCGCTGCTCTCGAGGTCGAAGCGCAGAGCCGGTTTGAGCGCATCGCGGCGCTCGAAGGTGAGGTTGGCGGGTTGCAGGCGGAAGCTGAGACGTCGGCGACCCGAATGGAGGGCATCGAGGCGCAGCTGACCTCGGCCCGCGCCCAGGCGAACAGGGTCCCGGTTCTCAACGCCGATCTGATCACGGCTCGGGCCAAGCACGAGGCGGACGTCGCGGCGAGCGCTGCCCACGTCGAGGCACTGGAGCTCCAGGTTCAGGATCTGACCTCTCAGGCCGATCGAGCGAGGTGGCTCGCCCAGCGGCTGGACGAGGCGCAGAGCAAGATCGACCTGATGAGTCTTGCGGCGACCGAGTCCGAAACGGAGGGCGACGCCGGGTTGACCGATGTGCAGGGACTCGCTGCGCCAGCAGAGCCCTCCACTGCGGTGTCCGGCGACGTCGATCAGACCAACGGCTTCACCTCAACAGGTCTGGAACAACCGGCAACCGGCGAGTTCACCGCCTCGGGTGTCGAGCCTGTTGTCGGAACGCCGGATCTCACCACCGCTGAAACCGCGCTGGTCGAGCCCCTCGCCGGCAGCGGGGCGTTGGCCGAGGTCAGTGGTTTCGTCCATCCCGAGGTCACAACTCCCGAGGTTGAGCTGCCGACCGCCATCCCCGGAGCGTCGACCGTCGAGGCCGAGCTCCCCGACAACGCCTTCACGACGCCAGACGTCAACCTTCCCGACACCGGTTCCGCCATCCCGGACATCCAGCCCGTCGGCTTCACCACGCCCGATGTCACCCTCCCCGACACCGGCATCACCACCCCCGACGTCACCCTCCCCGACACCGGCATCACCACACCGACGTCACCCTCCCCGACACCAGTACACCACACCCGACGTCACCCTCCCCGACACCAGCTACACCACACCCGACGTCACCCTCCCCGACACCAGCTACACCACACACCCGACGTCACCCTCCCCGACACCGGCATCACCACCCCCGACATCCAGCCTGTCGGACCCAGCGGCTTCGCAGCCTCGGACGTCAACGTGCCCGAAACCGGCTTCACGACCCCGGATATCCAGCCCGTCGAGCCCACCAGCTACACCACCCCCGACACCAGCCACCACCCCCGACGTCACCCTCCCCGACACCGGCATCACCACCCCCGACATCCAGCCTGTCGAACCCAGCGGCTTCGCAGCCTCGGACGTCAACGTGCCCGAAACCGGCTTCACGACCCCGGATATCCAGCCCGTCGAGCCCACCAGCTACACCACCCCCGACGTCAACCTGCCCGACACCAGCTACACCACCCCGGACATCCAGCCCGTCGAGCCCACCAGCTTCACCACCCCGGACATCCAGCCCGTCGAGCCCACCAGCTTCACCACCCCGGACATCCAGCCCGTCGAGCCCACCAGCTTCACCACCCCGGACATCCAGCCCGTCGAGCCCAC
>CBDHES010000020.1:0-7798 GCA_965262175.1 Acidimicrobiales bacterium
CCGCCTCCACCAACCCGTTGACCAGGTCGTTCACGTGGGGGAAGCGCCGGGTCCGGTAGTCGTGACCCGGCCAGTGGATCACAAGCGGGGTGAGCCCCCGCACCCGGGGCGGAAGCTCGATCTGGACCCCGCCACCGGCGGTCAGGTTGCAGGGGTTCCGGGGGTGGAGACCCCGGAGCGACTTGGGGATCCGCTCGATGTCGTCGATGGTGTCATAGGCCGGGATCGCCGAGCGGATGTGGCTCGCCACATGGGCCGCCAGGTGCCGATTCTGGCCCCCGCACAGGATGCTGGCGAAGTGGCCCTGAAGGCCGTAGCCGTGAATGGCGACCACGTTCTCGCAGTGCCCCAGGAACGAGGCCAGGGCCGGCGACTGCTCCGGGTCGACCTTGACCGACGGGATGTGGTGACGGAGTCCGGGGGGCTGGATCACGGCATAGAACGACGAGCCGGACCGGGCTGCGGCCTCCGAGGCGATCTGCTCGGTGACCCGCTCCAGGTTGCCGCCGTGGAAGGCACAGAACCCGACCGGGCCCTTGAGGTCGACGGTCTCGATCACTCCCGGCTTGGCCAGCAACTCGGCGAAGGTGATCGGCGTTCGGTCGACCTCTTGCACGGGTCCAGGGTGCCAGCCGACGAGCCTCGATGCCCAGCCGCGGGTTGGGCTGCCGGGCCGGTCGAGGACGGCGGCTACAGGGTCGCCGGCTCGTTCGGCTCGCTCGGCGCCGCTGCCGATCGCCGGGCCAGGAACCCGGCCACCGCCACCAGGACGTTGAGGGCGAGGAAGGCGATGCCGAGAGGCTCGAGGAACCCGTCGATCCAGTTGGTGAAGTCGGCCTGGGCCTGCTCGACGTCGTCGACCGGGCCGGCCGGGATGCCGATCGGGTCGGTCGACCAGTAGCCGTACCAGGCGACGTAGGGGCCGACGATGATCAGCAGGACGGCCGAGACCACGTTGAACACCGGCAGGATCCGGCGGAAGACCGAGACGGCGCCCTTCTTGCCGAAGGCGACCGCCAGGGTGACCGTGGCCGCCATCAGCCCCATGCCGATCGAGTAGGACACGAAGCCACCAAACCGCTCGGTGAACGTGTCGGATGAGGCCGAGGTGCCGACGACGGACAGGAAGAGCGGCATGGTGCAGGTCAGCGAGGCGGTGGCGTAGGAGACCCCGAACAGGAACATGCTGACCATCGAGCGGCTCCCGGTGCCGGCCTGGAGCTTCGGGATGGCCAGGAGCGGTTGGAAGCCGAACAACATCGCCACCCCGAGGACGGCCAGCCCGACCCCCATCACCAGGGTGATCCATGGCAGGACGGTGGCGATCTGGGAGAAGAAGCTGACCAGGGCGATCCCGATGATGCCGAACACGACGAGGAAGCCGACCGACATCGACAGGGCCACGACCTGGGCCCGGTTGAGGGCGACGAGGAATCGGCTGTCGCCGTCGTCCTCGTTGAGGCCGAGGAAGTAGCCCAGGTAGGCGGGGAAGAGGGCGAACCCGCACGGGTTGAACAGGGCCAACATGCCGAGGGTGAAGCCCCGAGCGTCGAACAGTTGGGCGATCTCCATGGTGTCAGGCCTCCACGCTCAGGTGCTCGGCGATCAGGTCGATCAGGGCCTCGTCATCGAGCGGGCCGGTGAACCGGTGGACCAGCTCGCCTTCTGCGCTGATGAAGATAGTCGAGGGCATCCCGAACAGGCCCAGCGTCTCCCAGATGTCCTGGTTGGGCTGGAAGACGGTCTCGAAGGTGATGCCGGTCTCGTCGACCAGGCCCCGCCACGAGCCCTCGTCGATGTCGTGACTGACGCCGAGGAACGTCACCTCGTCCTCGACGGCGAGATGGACCGCCTCGAAGTCGGGCAGTTCGGCCCGGCAAGGAGCGCACCACGAGGCGAAGAAGTTGACGACCAGCGGCTCGCCGTAGAAATCGCTGAGGTCCGCCTCGTCGCCGCTCTCGGTCGTGAACGCCAGGTTGGAGATGCCCGACGGGTCGGAGGCCGCGGCGTCGGCGGGGGTGTCACCCGCTCCCGACTCGGCACCCCCGGCATCGGTGTCATCGCCCCCGCAGGCGGCGGCGATGAGGGCCAGTGCCGCCATCAGGGCGACCAGCCGTCCGAGGGCCGAGGCCCTTTTGGTTGTGTCGTCGGCTGTGCTCATGTCGCCGTCGGCTCCTTCCTCGATGGTCGGCCGGTCGCTCCTGGGATAGGCGAACCGTTCGCCGGGAACGAGCATTCCCCGGCCGAGGGCTCCTCGACCGGGGAATGGGTAGGGTTCATGGGACGTTCAGATCGCCGGTTCAGGCGATCAGCTTCTGGAGGTGCTCCGGCACCGGGACGACCGGCAGCTGATCCTCGGGACGAGGGTTCTTCGGCGGGCGGCCCCGGCGGCGCTTGGTGGCCAGGATCCGACCGTTGAGGAACAGCTGGCCGCCCCACACGCCGCACGGCTCGCCCCGGGTCAGTGCCCCCTCGAGGCAGGGGGCGATGACCGGGCAGTCGGCGCAGAGCCGCTTGGCGGCGGCGATGTCCTGGAGCTCCTCGCTGAAGAAGAGCTCGCGGGCGCCCGGCACGGTACGGCACGAGGCCTGGGCCCGCCAGGCCTCGTCGGTTCCCAGACCGCTCAGCTCGGTCAGTGCGTCGATCATCGGCTGCTCGATGATGCTCATTTCCTTTTCCCCTCAGTGCTACGGGAGTGGATGGTGGGTCGGTGGATGGAACGGGTGATCAAAAACGCAAAAGCCGCTGGGGGCTTTTGCTCCCAGCGGCTCGGTGCGGTCTGCGTTCCTGTTATGTCAGGTCGCTGACCTCCACCGCTGGGAGTGATGGGTAGTGCCGAACTTCGGGTTGCAGGCCCAGAAGGCGGTCCCGGTCGTCGGCGTGAGGGCGGCACCCATGGCCCGGTGCCGATAGGCGGTCTGCTCCCCGGCGGCCGGATGGACCGGTGCCACCTGATCGATGGCGAGACGGGCGCCGGCTACGGGCGCGGCGGGGAGCAGCTGGGTGATCGATGCAATGACGTGGCAGTTGTTCACCGGTCGCTCCTTTCGTTTCGCTGATCGGTGGATGGTTCTCGTCGGTTCGGGGGACATCGTCGTGAGACGTCCGGCCGGAACGACCATGGTAGGCCGGTTCCGGCTGCACCAAGGGGCATCCCCGGGCCCGTTGGTAAGGACAACGCTCCTACGGAGCGGATCGCCTGTCAAACGATTTTCTGCCGCCGGTAGGGTGCGATCGGTGACGCCGCCATCCGCCACCCGTAGCTACACCGGTCATCGCCGGGTCCGTCTGGGCGACGCCGACTCGACGGGGCGGCTCCGTTTCGACGCGCTGACCAGGTACACCCAGGACGTGTCCGACGACGACACGACCGACGCCGGGCTCGGCCAGGCTCTCGGTTGGGTCGTGCGGCGAACGGCGATCGAGGTGATCGCCGAGGCCGTCCTCGGCGAGGAACTGACGATCACCACGACGTGCACCGGGCTGGGCAAGCGGTGGGCCGAGCGGCGCTTGGAGGTTCGCGGCGCAGACGGCGCGGCCTACGACGTGACGACGCTGTGGATCTGCGTCGATCGCCAGAGCGGGCGGCCTCGTCCGTTGACCGAGCAATTCCTGGAGATCTACGGCCCGGCGGCCGCCGGCCGGACGGTATCGGCCCGCCTCACGCTGCCCAAGGAGCCCCCGGCCGGTGCGCCGCGGTGGGCGTGGCCGATCCGGGTGGTCGACGTCGACACCCTCGGCCACGTCAACAACGCCAGCTACTGGGCGGTGGTCGAGGAGGAGCTGGCCGTTCGACCGGTGGCGGGTGGCTCACCCGGCCGCTACCACGCGGTCGTCGAGTATCGAGAGGGGATCGCTCCCGACGCCGAGGTCGCGGTGGCCATCGCCGACGACGAGGCCGGGACCCGGTCGCTGTGGTGGTTGGTCGGCTCCGGCGTCGCCGCCGCCGCCTCGATCAGCTGGCCGGTGTGAGGCCCGGGATCAGGAAGAACCGCTCCCGGTAATAGCGGAGCTCGTTGATGCTCTCGGTGATGTCGTCGAGGGCACGGTGGCCGGCTTCCTTCCGTGGGGCCTTCGACAGGACCTCGGGCGACCACCGGCGGGCCAGCTCCTTGACGGTCGACACGTCGATCGATCGGTAGTGGAGGTACTCCTCGATGTCGTTGAGGTGGGTCGCCAGGAATCGGCGATCCATCCCGATCGAGTTGCCGCACAGCGGGACGGTGCGGGCCTGGGGGATATGGCCCTTCAGGAACGCCAGCGTCTGCTCGCCGGCCTCGGCCAGCGTGACCGTCGACGACCGGATCTGCTCCAGCAGCCCGGACCGGGTGTGCATGTCCCGCACGACGTCGTCCATCGCTGCCAGCTCGTCCTCGGAGGCGTGGATGACGAGGTCGGGCCCTTCGGCCACGATCGTGAGGTCATCGTCGGTCAGGAGGGTGGCGATCTCGACGATCACGTGCTTCGTCGGGTCGAGCCCGGTCATCTCGAGGTCCATCCAAGCCAGCAAGGACGGCAAGCCTAGCAGGGCGAGGGCGAGGCGATCTCCAGCCGGTCCGGGGCGAACCGCCGGCCGTGCCACCGACCGGTGTCGTGGCGGCGGTCGGGGCCTCCTAGCCTCCCTCCGGTGATCGACATCGCGCTCCGCCGCATCGACGACGGTCCGCCGTCGGCCGCCGAGCTGGCGGTCCCGGCCCGGATGCGGGTCGGCGATGCTGCCGCCGACCTCCCGTCGCGGGTCGACGGGGTGATCGACGCCGGCGGTCGCCTGCTCGTGCCGACCGGGTTCGCCGTCGCGGTGCCGGTGGGCATGTGTGGTCTCATCCTGCCCCGCTCGGGCCTGGCCCTCCGCTACGGCGTGACGGTGCTCAACTCGCCGGGTCTGATCGACTCCGGCTATCGGGGTGAGCTCCAGGTGATCCTCCACAACACCTCACCAGATCCGGTCTCGATCGAGCGAGGTCAGCGGATCGCCCAGCTGCTGGTGCTGGCCGTCGACGCCTCCCGGTTCGTCGTGGTCGACGAACTCCCGCCGGCCCCCGACGACCGAGGCAGCGCCGGGTTCGGCAGCTCCGGCTGAGGGGGCCGGTCGGTTGCGGCGGTCGGTCGGGCCGTCCCGACGCGGCCCGCCAGATCAGGCCCGGTGGCCGTTGGAGGCGGCGGCGTCGACCATCAGGTCGATCGCGCTCGGCCCGATGGACACCCGGTCGACCATGTCGGCGACGGCCGCCGCAACCTCGGCCGAGGTGGCGGCGTCGATCGTCTCGTCCGGGTTGCCGACGGTGATGGTGAGCCGTTGGGGTTGCCAGTCGAACAGGAGCGTGATCCGGCCCTGGCCGTGGAGGGCGGTGACCGCCCGGTCGACCGCTTGGCGCAGCCGCTCGACGTCGACGATGTCGATGCCGAGCCGCAACCCGAGGCCCCCGACCGCCACCCGACCCACCCGGTCGAAGACGGGCGATGCGGGGAACGAGACCTTGAGCCGGTCGGCAGTGCCGTCGTTCATCCCCGCCACTATCGCATGCCCTGACCTCAGGATGGCAGCTCGCGTCGCACCTGTTCCGGATCGGCATCGGTCCGCAATCCGGCGTACACCGGGTGCCGGAGGAGGCCGTCGGTCGGCCAGGCTCCGTACTCGATCTCGACCACCACGGTGGGCTCGGTCCAGTGGGGTGGCCGATCGAGTCGGGGGATCTCGTCGACCGGGGCCGTCTCGGCTGGGACGAGGAGGCTCGTCAGCTGGGTCCGGTCCTGGTCGGTCAGGCCGCTGCCGGCCGCCCCGGCAAACACGAGACGGTCGCCGTCCCACACCGCCAGGAGGAGCGAGCCGATCGCCCCGGCCAACTGGCCCTGTCCACCGAGCCACCCGACGACGACCAGTTCCTGGCGGAGCCGGACCTTGATCTTGCGCCACTGGTTCGACCGTCCGCCGGGCACGTAGGGGCTGTCGAGCCGCTTGGCCATCACCCCCTCCAGGCCCCGCTCCCGGGCGAGGGCGAGAAGGGCCGAGCCGTCGCCCTCGACGATCGGGGGAAGGCGCCACGACGGCCCGTCGTCCCACAGGTCGTCCAGGAACCGCCGCCGGGTGACCAGCGGGAGCTCGATCAGCGATCGACCGGCCAACTCGAGCAGATCGAAGGCCACGAAGACCACGGGGTGGTCTCCCACCAGCTGGCCGGTCGGCCGATCGACGTGCATCCGGTGTTGGAGCCGCCCGAACGATGGGCGGTCGCCGTCGAACACCACCACCTCGCCGTCGACGACGGCCGGGACGGCGAGAGCGGCGGGGAGCGGCGCCAGCTCGGGGTAGGAGGTGGTCACGACCCGCCCCGACAGCGACCGGAGCTCGATCGGCGCGGCAGGGTCGCATCGGGCCTGGATCCGCATACCGTCCCACTTGAGCTCGAAGGCCCAGTCGGGACCCGTGGGCAGCCGATCACTGAGCGTGGCCTTCATGGGTCGGATCCAGCCGTCGGGGCTCGTCTGATCAGCCACTTCTGCCACGGAGTGCATCCAGGTGTGCCATCACACTACTTATTGTGGTCGAATCGGTGGGAATACCGCCCAGGTGTTCGGCAGCCTACCGACCGGTCGGTAGGCTGCTCCCCATGGTGATCGAAGCCGACTTTGGACTCCTCGCCGATCTCGAACCGGAGGCCCGCCGCCTGGTCGATCGGCACCTCGCCAGTGTGAAGGACTGGCACCCCCACGAGATGGTGCCCTGGTCCCGGGGGCGGGACTTCGAGCCCGACTACGAGTGGGACCCGAGCGAGGCCGACCTGCCGGAGGACGTGCGCTCGGCCCTGTTCGTCAACCTCCTCACCGAGGACAACCTTCCCTACTACTTCCGCGACATCGAGCGGTTCCTCGGCAAGGACGGCCCGCTGGGGGAGTGGACCCGCCGGTGGACGGCCGAAGAGGCTCGCCACTCGATCGTGATCCGCGACTACCTGACCGTCACCCGGGCGATCGACCCGGTCGCGCTCGAAGACGGTCGAATGGTCCAGATGAGCGGAGGGATCGTTCCCGAGCCGCCCAGCGCCATCGATGGCCTGGTCTACGTGACGCTCCAGGAGCTGGCGACCCGGATCTCGCACCGTAACACCGGGGCCCGCATCAAGGACGCCGACCGCGTCGGCTACGACATCATGCGCCGGGTGGCGATCGACGAGAACCACCACTTCCTGTTCTACCGCGACATGGCGACCGCCGCCCTCGCCGCCGCGCCGAGCCGGACCGTCGAGGCCATCGAGAAGCAGGTGATCGGCTTCGCCATGCCCGGCGAGGGCATCCCCGGCTTCGCCCAGCACGCGAAGGTCATCGCCTCGGCCGGGATCTATGATCTGGCTCTCCACTACGAGCAGATCCTCGAGCCGATCGTGGTCCAGCACTGGGGCCTCGCGGCGATCGAGGGGCTGACCCCCGAGGCCGACGCAGCCCGGGAGCGGACGATCGCCTACGTCGAGAAGTCGGGACGGGTCGCCCGCCGGCTGCGCGAGAGGCGCGACGCCAAGGCGACGTCGCTCGTCGAAGCCTGATCGGTCGCCGCCGGTGGGCGTGACGATCGGCGACGTGCGAGCGGCGGCCGACCGGATCGCCGACGACATCGTCCGGACCCCCACCGTCGGCTCCCGCACGTTGTCGGAGCTGGTGGGGGCCGAGCTGTTCCTCAAGTTCGAGAACCTCCAGTTCACCGGCTCGTTCAAGGATCGAGGGGCGGCCAACCACCTCCGGTCGCGGCCGACGGCCGACCTGGCCCCCGGCATCGTCGCCCTGTCGGCCGGCAACCACGCCCAGG
>CBDHES010000021.1:0-13239 GCA_965262175.1 Acidimicrobiales bacterium
CCGAGCAGTACTGGCGGCTCGGGCCGTACCTGACCGAGGCGTCGACGGTCGAGGAGGTCCACAAGGGTGTCTTCGTCCGGTT
Organism: Acidimicrobiales bacterium; assembly: GCA_965262175.1. Classification (GTDB taxonomy): domain Bacteria; phylum Actinomycetota; class Acidimicrobiia; order Acidimicrobiales; family SZUA-35; genus CADEDH01. The sequence goes on from CBDHES010000021.1 coordinate 83, forward strand.
CGTCCATCGGCCGCTGTCCCGCTACCTCAATGCGATGGCGGCGGTCGGGTTGACCCTGATCCGGATGGACGAACCGGCCCCGCCTCCCGGTTTCCTCGCTCGATCGCCGCACTACGCCGATGCCGCCGCCATCCCTCGACTTCTCGCCCTTCACATGGTGCGGGGCCCCGGGTCGACTGTGTGAGAATGGCGCCATGACCCGCGTCGTCGTGGTGACCGGCCTGTCCGGCGCCGGAAGATCGGTAGCCGCCGGAGCCCTCGAGGATCTCGGTTGGTTCGTGATCGACAACCTCCCCGCCGATCTCGTCCCCAAGGTGGGCGAGCTGGCGTCGTCAACCACCGGCACCTTCGACCGGGTGGCCCTGGTCATGGGCGGCTTCAGCGAGCCGGTCCATCAGATCGAGGCGCTCCGGTCCCAGCTCGGCCAACTCGACCAGGTCACGGCGGTGTTCCTCGACACCTCGACCGAAGCGTTGGTCCGCCGGTACGAGGCGACCCGCCGCCGTCATCCGTTGGCCGACGGGCAAGGCCTGGTCGAGGCCATCGAGGACGAGCGGGTCAGGCTGGCCGAGGCCCGGGCCACCGCAGACCTGGTCATCGACACCACCGAGCTCAATCCCCACCAGCTCCGGGACCGGTTGACCCGGGAGTTCGGGGAGGTCGGCCACGACGAGACGACCCGGGTCACCCTGACCTCATTCGGCTTCAAGTACGGCCTGCCGCTCGATGTGGACATCGTTCTCGACTGTCGGTTCCTGCCCAACCCGCACTGGGAGGACGAGCTCCGCCCGATGAGTGGGCTCGACCCCGAGGTCCAGGACTACGTCCTCGAACGGGAGATCACGGCCTCGTTCCTCGATCGATTGAACGGCATGCTCGACGAGTTGGTGCCGGCGTACGAGGAGCAGGGCAAGACGTTCCTGACGATCGCCTTCGGTTGTACCGGGGGACGGCACCGGTCGGTGGCGGTGGCCGAGGCGTTGGGCCGGCGGCTCAAGGAGCAGGGCTGGCGACTGCGGGTGAGTCACCGTGACGTCAACCGGGCCTGAGGGCGAGCCGACCGCCCGCCAGTCCCGTCCCGGCCCGCCCGGGAACGATCGGTCGCCCGACCGGCCGGTGGTCGTGGCGCTGGGTGGCGGCCACGGGCTGGCGGCCAGCCTCCGATCCGCCCGGACGTATGCCCGGGAGCTGACCGGCATCGTCTCGGTCGGCGACGACGGCGGGTCGAGCGGCCGCCTCCGGGCCGAGCTGGGGATCGCCGCACCGGGCGACGTCCGGCGTTGCGTGTCGGCGCTGGCGACCAACTCGACGATGCTGACCCGCTCGTTGGAGTACCGGTTCGCCGAGGGTCCGCTGACCGGTCATCCGATCGGGAACCTCGTGCTGGCCGGGCTCGTGCTCAGCTCCGGCGACTTCCAGGGTGCGATCGACGAACTGCTCCGCCTCGTCGAGGCCGACGGGGCTCTCTACCCGGCCACGACGGTCCCGGTTCGGCTGTTGGCCGACGCCGACGAGGGGACGATCACCGGCCAGGTCACGATCGAACGGGCGACCAACATCCGCAATCTCCGCTTCGACCCGCCCGCCCCGCCGATCGATCAGCGGGCGGTGACGGCGCTCGGCCGGGCCGATCAGGTGGTGATCGGCCCGGGTTCGCTCTTCACCAGCGTCCTCGCCACCGCGGTCGTCCCCGGGATCCGGGATGCGCTGACGGCGACGAGGGCCCAGCGGGTGTTCGTGGCCAACGTGGCCAACGAGAAGGGCATGGCCCGGGGGTTCGGGTTGGCCGCCCACGTCGACGCGCTGGCGGAGCACGGTGTCGACGTCGACGTCGTGGTGGCCCATGCGACGACGCCGACCGACGGTGTCGACCGGGTCCCCGTCCATCTGGCCGACGTGGCGGCGGCCGACGGGTGGGGCCACGACCCCGACCGGCTCGGCCCGGCCCTGGCCGAGGTCTGGGCCCAGCGCTGACCACCGGCTCCCGAGGGCCGGGCATCCCGAGCGGGGGCGGCTATCGTCTGCCTCGTTCACAACGACGTGGAGCATCCGACCGAAGGGCAGGAGACATGGGAATACGAGTTGGCATCAACGGATTCGGCCGCATCGGGCGTAACTTCTTCCGGGCCGCCAAGCAGGCCGGAGCCGACATCGACTTCGTGGCGGTCAACGACCTCGGCTCGGTCGACACCATGGCCCACCTCCTCAAGTACGACTCGGTCCTCGGCCAGCTGCCAAACGAGATCAAGCCGGCCGACGGCGGTATCTCGGTCGACGGCGACGTCCTCAAGGTCCTCAGCGAGCGCGACCCCGACAAGCTCCCGTGGGGCGACCTCGGCGTCGACGTCGTCATCGAGTCGACCGGCGTGTTCACCGATCGGGCCGGCGCCGGTCGCCACCTCGACGGCGGTGCGCCGTTCGTGATCGTGTCTGCTCCGTGCAAGGAGGCCGACAACACCTTCGTCGTCGGGGTCAACGAGGACCAGTTCGATCCGGCGACCAACAAGGTCGTGTCCAACGCCTCCTGCACCACCAACTGCTTCGTGCCGATGGTCAAGGTTCTCGACGACGCCTTCGGGGTCGAGCAGGGCCTGATGACCACGATCCACGCCTACACCGGTGATCAGGCGCTGGTCGACGGCCCCCACAAGGACCTCCGCCGGGCTCGGGCGGCGGCGATCAACATCGTCCCCACCTCGACCGGCGCAGCCCGGGCCACCGGGCTGGTGCTGCAGTCGATGCAGGGCAAGCTCGACGGCACCGCCCTGCGGGTCCCGGTCCCCACCGGCTCGCTGACCGACTTCACGGCCGTGGTCCGAGGCGAGCCCTCGATCGAGGACGTCAACAACGCGTTCTCCGCTGCGGCCGCATCGGGCCGCCTTGCGTCGGTGCTGGAGTACACCGAGGAGCCGATCGTGTCGAGCGACATCGTGACCTCGGCCGCCTCGTGCACCCTCGACGGTGGCATGACGATGACCCAGGGCTCGCTGGTGAAGATCGCCGGCTGGTACGACAACGAGTGGGGCTACTCGAACCGCCTGGTCGACCTGTCGCTGATCGTCGGGGCGGCCGCCGCCCAATGATCGACGGCGTACCCGAGCTGGAGGATCTGGGCGACGTCTCGGGGAAGTCGGTCCTGGTCCGGACCGACTTCAACGTGCCCCTGGACGGCGACCGGATCACCGACGATCTCCGGATCCGGGCGGCGTTGCCGACCCTGACGTGGCTGGCCGACGCCGGGGCGTCGGTCACCGCCTGCTCCCACCTCGGCCGCCCCAAGGGCACGCCCGACCCGGCCTACTCGTTGGAGCCGGTGCGGGCCCGGTTGGCCGAGTTGGCGCCCGGCGTCGAGCTGGCCGAGAACCTCCGGTTCGACCCTGGCGAGGAAGGCAACGACCCGGCCTACGTCGACAAGCTCGTCGCCGGCCACGACCTCTACGTCAACGACGCGTTCGGTGCCTCCCACCGGGCTCACGCCTCGATCGTCGGCCCGCCCGAGCACCTGCCGTCGGCCGCCGGTCGACTGCTGGCCCGGGAGGTCGACGTCCTGCTCGGCCTGCGGGGCCAGCCCCGCCGGCCGTTCGTGGCCATCATGGGTGGGGCCAAGGTCTCCGACAAGCTCGGTGTCATCGAGGCGTTGCTGGGCATCGTCGACGCCATCGTCGTCGGCGGCGGCATGGCGTACACCTTCCTCGCCGCCAAGGGGCACTCGGTCGGTGCGTCGCTCCTCGAGGAGGACATGATCGAGACCTGCCGGCGGCTGCTGGAATCCGACGCGGTGATCCACCTCCCGGAGGACACCACTGCGCTCGGCCCCGGCGGGAAGCTGTTCGAACCCGAGGCCGGGGGAGAGGTCCGCCAGGTCGGTCGCGACGTGCCCGCCGGGTGGATGGGGGTCGACATCGGCCCCGGTACCGCCGCGGCGTTCGGCGACGTCATCCTCGACGCCGGGACCGTCCTGTGGAACGGCCCGCTCGGCGTGTTCGAAGACGACCGGTTCGCTGCCGGGACCCGGGCCATCGCCTCGGCGGTGGCCGAGACCCGGGCGTTCACCGTGGTCGGTGGGGGCGACTCGGCGGCGGCGGCCAAGCAGTTCGGGGTCGACGGCGACGTCGACCACGTGTCGACCGGTGGCGGGGCGTCGCTGGAGCTGATCGAGAAGGGTGACCTGCCGGGCCTCGCTGCGCTCCGGGTCGCCGGGAAGCGGATGGGCCAATGAGCGATCGACGGCCGCTGATTAGCGGCAACTGGAAGATGAACCTGAACCACTTCGAGGCGCTGAAGTTGGTGCAGGAGTTGAGCTACCAGGTGACGAGGGACGATGTCGACACGCTCGACATCTCCCTCCACCCGCCGTTCACCGACATCCGCACCGTGCAGACGGCCCTGGAGTCCGATCGCATCCCGTTCTTCCTCGGTGCCCAGAACTGCCATCAGGAGACGGCGGGGGCGTTCACCGGCGAGGTGTCGCCGGCCATGCTGGCCAAGCTCGGCGTGGCCTACGTCATCGTCGGGCACTCCGAGCGGCGGCAGCTGTTCGGCGAGGACGACGAGATCGTCAACGCCAAGGTCAAGGCGGTGCTGGCGGCAGAGATGACCCCGATCCTCTGTGTCGGCGAGACGCTCGACGAGCGGGAGGCGGGCGAGGCCGAGGCCCGGGTCGAAGCCCAGGTCGGGGCCGGGCTGGCCAAGGTTCCGGCCGAGTCGGTGGGCCGGCTGGTCGTCGCCTACGAGCCGATCTGGGCCATCGGGACGGGCAAGACCGCATCGGCCGACGACGCCCAGTCGATGTGCTCGGTGATCCGGACGGTGATCGGCGCTGGCTTCGGTGCCGACGCCGCCGAGACGGTCCGGATCCAGTACGGCGGGTCGGTCAAGCCGGCCAACGCCGCCGAGCTGTTGACCCAGCCGGACATCGACGGCGCGCTGGTCGGTGGGGCCAGCCTCGAAGCGGAGTCGTTCAGCCGGATCGTCCAGTACCGCCTCGACGGCGACGGCGCCTGACCGGGACTGCCTTCGGGGGTGATCCGCTCAGACCGTCGGCGTGGGGCCCGCTCGAAGCGGCTCGGCCGCGCTCCGACTCGGGTTCGCCTGGCCGTCCTGCTCCTCGGGGCCGTGATCGTGGCGGCGTGTGCCGAGCGGGGCGACGCCACCGCTGCCCCGTCGGGTTCGGCGCCGCCACCGGTCCAGGGTCCGCCGCCGGTCGCCGGCTCGGTCACGTCGGTGGCCAACGCCGAGCCGGTCATCGGGGCCGCCGACGGCGTCCTGGTGTGGGTCCACGACCTGGAGCCGCCCGACCTCCATGCCGACGATCCCGACAATCCGTCGGAGGTGGCATGGTGGGTTCAGCAGGGCCTGGTCGAGGGGTTGTTCGGCGTGTCGGCCAGCAACGAGCACTACCCGGAGCTGTTGGCCATCGAGCCGACCATCTCCGAGTTGAACAGCGGCACGGTCGTGATCGACTACCGCCTCCGGGACGGTCTGACCTGGTCGGACGGCACGCCCCTGACGTCTGCCGATGTCGCCTACACCTATGAGCTCATCGTCGAGGGGTGCGAGGTCGAGACCGATCGCTCGATCGTCGACGCGACCAACGTCGGCTGCGAGCTCGATCGGGCCAACCGGTTCGGCTACGAGCTGATCACCGACTTCGACGTCGCCAGCGAGACCGAGTTCTCGATCACGATGGCCGCCTTCTACGGCGGGTGGCGGAACCTCTTCGATCGGGTCTTCGCCGCCCATGCCTTCGGCGAGACGGCCCGCGACGTCAACGCCAACCTGCGGGAGTGGACCGACGTCGACGGCACGCCGCTCCCCTCATCGGGCCCGCTGACGTTCCGCCGATGGCAGCCCGGGGTGGCCATCGACCTCGCTCCGAACGAGGAGTACCACGGCTCGGTCAGCCCCGACGCCACGACGGCCGGCCCGGTCGAGGTGGCCGGGATCCAGATCGCCTTCGTCGCCGACCTCGACGAGCGGATCGAGTTGCTTCGCGCCGGGGAGGCCCACGTGCTCGTGACCGCCCCCGACCCCGAGTTGGCCACGCTCACCGCCAGCGACGACGTCACGGTGGCCTCGTCGCCCGGCCCGATCTATGAGCACGTCGGCCTGAACCTGCTGAACCCTCACCTGGCCAAGCCAGAGGTTCGGGAGGCGATCGCCTTCGCCATCGACAAGGCCGAGGTGGTGGCCCAGGTCTACGCCCCGATCTTCGGGGATCTGGTTCCGTCCGACGGGTTGGGCAACACCTTCTGGATGACCAATCAGGCGGCCTACGAGGACCATCAACAGCCCTACGCCGGGGCCGACGAGGCCGGTGCCCGCTCGGCGCTGATCGACGCCGGCTACCGGCGGGGGAGCGACGGGGTGTGGACCCACCCGGTCGACGGGCGCCTGACACTGCGGGCCGGGACGACGAGCGAGGTCGCCTTCCGCGACGAGCAGTTGGCGGTGGTCGTGGCCCAGTTGGAGCGGGTCGGCTTCGAGATCGAGATCGACTCCCAGCCCGGCGGCCTGTTCTTCGCTGCGGGTCCGTTCGCCGAGGAGGCCCTGGCGGCCTCGGCGTCGGGTGGCAGCAGCGGGGATCCCGACCTGTGGGACATCGCCCTGTTCTCGTGGAGCTCTGGCCCCTGGCCCGGGGTGGTGAGCGGCATCTACCGCTCGGAGTCGCCCAGCAACCCCTACGGGTTCTCCAACCCCGAGTACGACGTGGCGGCCACCGACTGCAACGACGTGTTCGACGACACCGAGCGGGCCGCCTGCTACAACGGTCTCGATCGGTTCGTGACGACCCTCGACGAGGGGGAGGACGGGCTGTTCATGATCCCGCTGTCGCAGCGGCCGCGGTACGTCGGATGGTCGGCCTCGGTCGAGCAGGGTGCGGTGGTCCCCGATCTCCTGGCCGGCGGCCCGCTGGTCAACGCCGTCGACTACCGTCTTGGATCGTGAGGCCCCAGCGCCGGCTGCCGGTAGCGTAGGGGGTTCGTCGAGCGCGGAGAAACCCTTCCGATGATCATTGCCCTCAGCGTCCTCTACGTGCTGGTCGGTGTCATCACCGTCGTGCTGATCCTGCTCCACAGCGGGCGGGGTGGCGGCCTGTCGGACATGTTCGGCGGCGGCCTCGGCGCCGCGGCCGCCGGTTCAACCTCGATGGAGCGGAACCTCGATCGCCTCACGATCATCATGGGCCTGGTCTTCACGTTCCTCACGGTGATCCTGGCCTTCGTGATCGACATCGACGCCTGACACCGCCTCGACGGGCCCTGACCGCTTCGGAGCGCTCGTCGACCATCGGGCGGTACCGGATGCGGGTGGTTGCTCAAGCTCGTTGAGCGGTTGGTCGATCCTCGGGCATCGAGCGTCGACTCCTGTGCGGACTCCTCGGCGCCGGCCTCCTCCTGATCGGGTGTCGGCAGCCGGAACTGGTCGGGCCACCCCAGCAACCGGGCGGTGACCCGCCCGTCCTCGCCTTCGCCGACGCCGGTGACGACGAGCGGCGCATTCCCGACGTCGTTCGGTTGGCGATCGCCGACCCCGGGCTCGACCACGATCCGGCCCGGGCGGCCGCCGTCGGCTCCCAGGGCGGGGTGATCGTCGCCGATCTGTTGTACGACGGGCTGACCGAGATCGGGGCCGACGGACGCATCCGCCCGGCGCTGGCCATCGACTGGGCGGGCGAGGACGACTATCGAACCTGGCGATTCGAGCTCGATCCCGACCGGATCGACACCGAGGTCGTCGCCGCCCACCTACGGGCAGGCGCAGCGGGCGCCACCGCTGAGGAGACGGGACCGCTCGACCACGTCGATGCGGTCACCATCGTTGGCGCGGCGACGGTGGTCGTGACGCTCGATCGGGCCGATCCGACCTTCGCCCATCGCCTGGCCGGCCTGGCCCAGTCGATCGTCGGCCCCGGGGCCGAACCGACCGGTCGCTATCGGCCCGGTCCGGCGGCGGCCGGTACCCAGCTGTTGACGCCGCTCGATCCCGATGCCCCGACCGTCGAGCTCCACATCGCCCCGACTGCGCTCGACGCCTATGAGATCCTCACCCTGGGTCTCGTCGACGCTGCGGTGGCCCCACCCGATCGGCTCGACGACGCCCTACGCCGCTTCGGCTACCAGGTGCCCGATGGTGCTCCGGCCAGCTCGTTCGTCGCCGCACCACAGGCCCAGGGCATCGGGGTCCGCAGTGACGGATCACTCGACCTCTGGGCCCCAGAATAGACGTCGGACCACGCTCCAACGTTGCTAAGATCGACGAGCCACGTCGGAGTGGCGGAATTGGCAGACGCGCTAGCTTGAGGGGCTAGTGCCCGCAAGGGCGTGGGGGTTCAAGTCCCCCCTCCGACACCAGACGAAACCCTGGAAATCCCTGGGCTCCTGAGCCCGGGGATTCGCCGTTTTGTGTCGCTTGTCACCACGATGTCATCAGATCCCCGATGACAGAGGAGCGTGGCCTGGTGGATGTCCTAGCGCCCAAGGTGTCGATCGAGGGTGGCAAGCACCAACTGCGCGACGCTGCTCGCCTCCCGGACGATCAGGTGTGCCACCTCGGCACTGACGCCCGAAGGCAGTGTCCGGCCGTGCCCTGTCCCCTCCTGGTTCCGCAACACGTTGGCCATCCGCGCAATTGACCACGATGCTTGGAGAATCTCGCGCACCTGCTCACCCCCCGGGGGTGGAGACGTCGACGTCCTTGGGGTGCAGACCTAGACGGTCCCGCGCATGGAACCACAGCTGATCGAAGTCCATCGCAGGCGTGTACGGGACGGGCATCTTCGTTCTCGGGCCGGGTTCGTTGGCCAAGGGGCCGGTGGCTGTGGCGAGCCGGTCTCCTATGGGCGCCAGGAGGTCTGGTTCGAGAGGTCTGTCGAGCTGCTTCTGGTAGCGGCAGACTTTGGCCTTGTCGGTCGTGGTTCGCAGGCCTCGGTGTTCAGCTGAGGAGCGTTTGAGCGAGGCAGTGTTCGAGCAGCTGCCGTTGGCGAGCGACCGGCCAGTCGTCGGGATCGACACATGCGGCCTCTCCGATGGCGTCGACGACGGCCACGATCAGCTCCGCGTCGAGGCGCGCGTCCTCGATCGTGCAGTCAGCCTGCTCGGCGACCGATTCGGCTGCGGTAACGAGCCACTGGGTCTTGGACTGTCGGTGGTGGCGACGGAGCGTCTCGGAACGGATTGCAGCGTCGGCGAAGGCGCGTGAGACGAGCCAGTCTCGTCGCGAGGCTTCGTCGTGGGGGAGCGCGTCGAGCAGTCGGTCGACCGGTGCCTTGCCGAGATCCGAGGCAGCGTCGAGTCGGTGTTGCATGGCGGCGTCGGCTTGGAGGAGCGCCGCCACGATGACCTCGTCCTTGTCGGCGAAGTAGTGCGTCACCGATCCTGTGGTCACCCCGGCGCGGCACGCTATCTGCTTGAGCGTTGTCCGCTCGATGCCCTCTGTGGCGATGACGTCGGCCGCAGCGGTCGCGATGGTGGCGCGACGTTCGTCATGGTCGACGATCTTGGGCATGGCGTGAGCGTAGCATCGTTGACGAAGTTGGGATTATGTAATAGACATTCTGTAAACGAGGGGGCTCATTGACAACCGCGACCATTCCCCAGTGCCGGGTCGGTGACGATCCGGACATCATGTACCGAGCTCTCGACGAGGCGGGTTGTCTCGTCGTGCACGACATGGCCGACGCCCGGACCGTCGAATCGGTCCGGTCCGATCTCGGCGCACACATGGCGGCGGCCAAGGCGGCTGACGATCGTCCCGACGACTTCTACGCGGGTCTCACGCGGCGGGTCGTTGCGTTGATGCACCGGTCGCCGACGATGCGTGACCTGATGATGCATCCCGTGGTGACCCAGCTCGGCGACCGGCATCTCCTGGCGAATTGCAGCAAGTGGCAGCTCAACGTGAGCGCCGCGCTCGAAGTCGGTCCCGGCGCTCGCGAGCAGGTGCTGCACCGTGAAGAGGATCTGTACCCGTTCTTTCCCGTGCCTCGCCCGAACCTGATCCTGGCCACGATGTGGGCGATCTCGGAGTTCACCGCCGACAACGGCGGTACCCAGCTGGTGCCCGGGAGTCACAAATGGGCTGCCGATCGGGTCGCCGAGCCCGACGAGGTCATCCGTGCGGAGATGCCGGCCGGGTCGGTCCTGTTCTGGCTGGGAGGCACCCTGCACGGTGCCGGCGCCAACACCACCGACGACGACTGGCGCTACGGAATCGTGCTCACGTACACCCTGGGCTGGTTGCGTCAGGAAGAGAATCAGCACTTGTCCATCCCTCTTGCCGACGCGGTCGGCCTGGCTGCCGAGGTGCAGACCCGGCTCGGCTTCGACACCGACTACGGCAGTGGCGGGCTCGGCTTCTACGACCCGACCGTCTTGTTGGGCCGCGCTCGATCCGCATGACGAATGACGTCGACGCACGCACCCCTGTAGCCGTGGGCACCCTGCAGGCGATTCACGTGTATCCGATCAAATCGTGCCGCGCCGTGACGCTCGACCGTGTGATGCTCACCCACCGAGGCCTGCTCGGCGATCGAATGTTCCAGGTGGTCGACGCCGACGGTAGGCCCATCACCCAACGGCAGCGACCGGAGCTCGCGACGGTCCGCCCAACGCTCGAGCCCAAGGGTCTGCGGATCGAGGCGGAAGGGCGTCCGTCGATCGTGGTCTCGACACCGACGGCGAACGACACAACGGTCAGTTCGCTCCTGGGTGCCACCGTCGAGGCTGGAGATGCGGGCGACGCCGCCGCTGCCTGGTTCACCGACCTCCTCGGTTCGCCCTCACGGGTCGTTGCCATCACCGATGAAAGTGACAATCGGGTGCCGTTCCCCGGTGCCGAGATGCAGATCGGCTGGGCTGACGGTGCCTCGGTCCTCGTCGCCAACACCGCATCGTTGGCTTGGCTCAACGAGCGAGCGAGCGAACCGTTTGGGATGGAGCGTTTCCGCCCAAACCTCACCATCGACGCCGAACCGTGGATCGAGGACACCTGGCGAGCGCTGTCGGTCGGGTCGGCTCGACTCGGCGTCGGTCTCGCCTGGCCGCGCTGCGCCGTCCCGCAGGTCGACCAGGTCGACGGCACCCGTCACCGCGAACCGGCCAAGGTGCTCAAGGCTCATCGGTGGTGCAGCGCAGCTCCGTCGGTGCCCGAGGCGCTGCGCCCTGTGCTGGAGGGCAACGCGTTGTTCGGCATCGCCTGCTCGGTCGTCGAGGCCGGCCCCACTGTTGCCGTCGGCGACCCAGTGATCGCCCACGAGACCGGCCCCAGGATCATCAACGCACCCTGACGCCCAACCATCTATCCGCCCACGAGGAGACCAATCATGACCAACGTCATTCGCTTCGATCCGAACCCCGATCTCGAGCCGTCGCGGGTGATGCCGCGACGATCGTTCACGACCGACGACACGACCGACCGCGACCATCAGTTCTTCGTTGCCGACAGTGGCAGCGTCCAGACCGGTGTGTGGGAGGGCGCGCCCGCACGGTTCGAGATCGACGGGTATCCCTCACACGAGCTGATGTCGATCCTGTCCGGATCGGTCACCATCACCGATCTCGACACCGGCAACGCCGAGACCTTTACCGCCGGCGACACCTTCTTCGTGACGAAGGGATCGCGCATCGTCTGGGAGATCACCGAAACGATGCGCAAGTACTACGTCATCGTGCCCGACGCCGAGTCGGCCTGAACTCGGAGCACAGCATGACGCTCGGAACACCCGCCCCCCACGACATCTTCAGCGACGCCAACCGATGGGTGGATGTCGACGCCTGGAATCGCTCGGCGCTCGAACTGCATGACCGCGCCGGCATCCATCGCATCGAACGCGATGGGATCGCGCCGTTCTGGGCAGTGATCGATCACGCCGCAGTGATGGAGATCGAACGTCAACCCGAGCTGTTCACCAACGAGCCCGAAGTGGTACTCGCGTCCGATGCTGAGATCGCCGCCCGAGACTTCGACTTGAAGACCTTGGTCCACGTCGATGACCCGCTCCACGGCCAGTTGCGGCGGCTGACGGTGGACTGGTTCAAGCCGGCCAGCGTTCGCCGGCTCGACGACCGGCTCGCGGAACTGTCCACCGAAGCGCTCGACAAACTTCGCTCCTTCGGTGGGACGTGCGACTTCGCCGTCGACATCGCCCTGCCGTTCCCGCTCCAGGTGATCCTGCGGATCCTGGGCCTTCCCGAGAGCGACTACCCGCGAATGCTCACGCTCACCCAGGAGCTGTTTGGCAGCGAAGACCCCGACCTCCAACGGGAGGGAGACGGTGAGCACGCCGATCTCAACGAGGTGGTTGCCGACTTCTTCGCCTATTTCTCTGCTCTGACCGCCGACCGGCGGGCGAATCCAGGTGACGACCTCGCCAGCCTGATCGCCAACGGCGAAATCGAGGGCGAACCCCTCGGCGACCTCGAGACGCTCGGCTACTACATCATCGTCGCAACCGCCGGCCACGACACGACCTCGTCGGCGATGTCCGGTGGAATGCAGGCGCTTGTCGAACACCACGACCAACTCCGGCGACTCCAGGCCGAACCCGACCTGCTCAACAACGCCGTCGAGGAGATGATCCGCTGGACAGCCCCGGTCCGGCACTTCATGCGCACTGCCCAGGAAGACACCGAGATCCTCGGCCAGGAGATCAAGGCCGGCGACTGGTTGTATCTGTCCTACAAGGCCGCCAACCTCGACCCGAAGGTGTTCGACGACCCACTCACCTTCGACATCGCCCGTCCGAACGCCGACCGCAACATCAGCTTCGGCTACGGCGTCCACTTCTGTCTCGGCGCCCAACTCGCCCGCAACGAACTGCGGCACTTGTTCGGCCGAATCATCCCCGAGATCGAGACGATCGAGCTCGCGGGACCTGCGGCGACGGCCAAGTCCACCTTCGTCGGCGGACACAAGACCCTCCCCATCCGATACACCCTCGCGACACCATCCTGACGACACTCGCCCACCCGAAGAAGGGCGACCGACATGACGCACCCCTCGATCCAGCTGCCGCCGACGAGCTCACTGCGGCCGTGGCCGCGCTCCGCACAGGGGATCGACTCCGCCAGCGAGCCTTCTTCGGCGCAGCTTGGGCCGCGTGTTCAGGCCGCCGGCCGCAACGAAACCCAGTCGCTCCGATGGCGTGGGTTAAGGGT
>CBDHES010000022.1:0-417752 GCA_965262175.1 Acidimicrobiales bacterium
TTCGTCGAATCGCCGCCGGCGAACTCGTCGACCGCCACCCCGAACAGGAACGGCTGGGTGGCCTGGACGAGGGCGCCCAGCACGAGGAACACGATCGCCACCGAGAGCCGGACTCGTTGCCGGGTGATGTAGCCGAGTAGCCGGGGGAACGTCGCCCGCTGCGGCGGTGCCGATACCTCGCTCATCGCTGCTCCAGGAGGTCGCCGATCTCATCGAGCGAGCCGAGCTGGGACTCGGCGATCTCGCGATAGAGCGCCGAGCGGTCGAGCAGCTGGTTGTGGGTGCCGACGTCCGCCACCGTGCCGTCGTCGAGGAGGATGATCTTGTCGGCCCGCATGGCGGTGGTGATCCGCTGGGCGACCAGGAGGACGGTTCGGCCGGCCATCTCGACGTCGAGCGCGTCCCGGATTCGGGCCTCGGTCGCCACGTCGACCGCCGAGGTGGTGTCGTCGAGGATCAGGATCCGGGGCTCGGAGGCGATCGCCCGGGCCAGGCTCACCCGCTGCCGCTGCCCGCCCGACAGGTTGCGCCCGCCCTCGCTGATGGCGGCGTCGTAGCCCTCCAGTTGGGCCTCGATGAACCCGTCCGCATCGGCGACCCGGGCCGCCCGGGCCACATCGGGGATCGTGCCGACCGGTGTGCCGTAGTTGATGTTCTCGGCGAAGGTGCCGGCGAAGGCCACCGCCTGCTGCTCGGCCACGGTGACCTCGATCCGAAGCCGCTCGAAGCTCAGGTCTCGGACGTCGTGCCCGTCGAGCAGGACCGCCCCGTCGGTCACGTCGTAGAAGCGGGGGATGAGGCTGACGAGCGTCGTCTTGCCGCTACCGGTCTGGCCGAGGATGGCGACCGTCTCGCCGGGCTCGATCACGAAGCTGACGTCGCGGAGCACCGGCGTGGGGAGGGGTCGACCGTCGTCGTCCAGGTAGGCCATCGTCACGTTCTCGAACTCGATCCGACCCTCGAGTGGTCCGGAGTCGATGGGCTCGTCGGGTTCGATGACGTCTGGCGTTGCCTGGAAGACCTCCAGGGCCCGTTTGACCGAGGCTTCGAACCGACCCAGCTCCGGGAGGACGAAGGTCACGATCATGATCGGGATCATCGAGGTGATCAGGTAGTTGAAGAAGGTGCTCAGCTCTCCGGGTTGGATGGCGGACGAATCGCCCTCGATCACCCCGGATGCGACGTCCGGCCCAGCCGTGATCACCGCCATCCCGACCGCCGAGTAGAGCAGGGCGAACAGGACCGGCTGGAAGAGCGCGGTCCGGATCGCTGGCCGGAGCTGGGCTTCGTAGAGGTCGTTGTTGCGCTCGGCGAACCGCTCTCGCTCCAGGCCGTCGCGGTTGAATGCCTTGACGACGCGGATCCCGGCGATGTTCTCGTAGAACACGGTGTTCAGCCCGTCGAGCTTCCGTTGGGCGATGGCGTAGAGCGGGCCGAGGGTCGGGGCGATGAGGAGCACCACGACCAAGGTGATCACCATCACCACCGCCATGATCCACAGCAGCGATGGCGTCTGGATCGCGACCAGCGCGACCGCGCCGATCAGGAGCCACGGGGCCTGGAACAGCATGTACATCGTCTGCATCCACGCCGTCTTCATGATGTTGACATCGCTCGTGAGCCGGACCATCAGGTCCGACGTCGACAGGCGATCGATGTTGCCGTGGCTGAGGGTCGTGATCTTCTCGTAGAGGTGGCTTCGAACGGCGTGGGCCAGATTCGTGGCGGTCGTGGCGGCCAGGAAGGCCACCCCTCCGGCCACGATCAGGTTCAGCGTCGACCACAGGATCATCTGGAACGAGACCGAGATCACCGCGTCGGTGTCGGAGGCCAGGATGCCGTCGTCGATCAGGTCCTGGACGAGCTGGGGGATCATCAGCTGGGTCGCGACCATGACGACGATGCCGATCTGGGCGAGGAGGAAGTTGCGCTTCTGAGACCGCGGCATGAAGGACAGCACCCGGAAGAAGGCGACGATCCCGCTCATCGGAGGTCGGGCCCTCGCGTCGCTCCGCTACCAGCGTGACCTCTCACCGCTCGGACGGTAGCCGTCAAGGCCGGGCTCTGCTGGATCGCCGACTCTGCGAGATCGGGTTGGGTCAGTGGTGCCCCGGTCCGGCTGGGCGGCTACCGGTCAGGCCGAGATGTAGGCCTGGTCGAGGGCGGTCCGGATCGCGGCGACGACCGACGCGACCTCATCGACCGACGCACCGTCGAGGACCCGCCGCATGAGCGCCGAGGCGATGATGACACCATCCGCCTCGGCGCAGGCGGTGACGGCCGTATCGGGGCCGGAGATGCCGAAGCCGATGACGGCCGGGAGGTCGGTGACCGCCTTGACCCGCCGGGCCAGCACGGCCGCGGCATCGTCGACGTCGTTCCGGGCCCCGGTGGTGCCCATCGTCGAGACGACGTACACGAACCCGGCCGTCTCGTCGGCGATGCGGCGAAGGCGGTCGTCGGACGTCGCCGGCGATGCCAGCAGCACGTTCTCGATGCCCTGGGGGCGGGCGGCATCCCGCCACGGCTCGGCGTGCTCGATCGGCAGGTCGGGAAGGATCGTCGCCCAGCCGCCGGCAGCCGCCAGATCGGCGGCGAACCGTTCGTGGCCGTACCGGTACACGAGGTTGTAGTAGGTCATGGCGATCAGCGGTGCCGGGAACTGGCGTCGCCGGAGCTCGCTGAGCGCCAGATTCGGCGTCATGCCGTTCCCGAGGGCGGCCACCGAGGCCTCCTGGATGGTCGACCCATCCATGGCCGGGTCGGAGAACGGGATGCCGATCTCGACCGCGTCGGCCCCGGCCTCGATCACCGCGTCGACGAGCTCCAGCCAATCGGAGCGGATGCCGGCGGTGACGTAGGGGAGCAACAGCTTGTGGGAGGCGGCCCGGTCGGTGAGGTGGGCCTGGAGCGAGCGGGCACCGGTCGTCGGGGTCATGCTTCGAGGAGCTCCTGGATCTGCTGGACGTCCTTGTCGCCCCGCCCCGACAGGTTGACCAGGATGTTCTGGCCGGTGAGCGAGCCGGCCTGCTGCTCCACCCAGGCGATGGCGTGGGCCGACTCGAGGGCCGGGATGATCCCTTCGTTCCTGCTGAGGAGCTGGAAGGCGTCGACCACCTGCTCGTCGGTGACCGGGTGGTACTCGGCGCGGCCGATGGCCGCCAGGTGGGAGTGTTCGGGGCCGAGGCCTGGGTAGTCGAGCCCGGCCGAGATCGACTCGGCTTCGAGGATCTGGCCCACCTCGTCCTGCATGAAGAAGGCCCGCATCCCGTGGACGATGGCCGGCACACCCCGGCCGGCCGCCGCCCCGCCGGCCGGCTCGGCACCGATGAGCCGCACCCCGGGGTCGTCGGCGAAGCCAGCGAAGAGCCCGGCGGCGTTGGAGCCGCCACCGACGCAGGCCACGGCCACGTCCGGGGGGCCACCGATCAGCTCAGCCATCTGGGCTCGGGCCTCGATGCCGATGACCTCATGGAAGGTGCGGACCATCCACGGGTACGGATGGGGCCCCATCACCGAGCCGAGGCAGTAGTGGGTGTCCCCGACCTCCGACACCCAGGCTCGCATCGCCTCGTTGACCGCGTCCTTGAGGGTTCGACTGCCCGATCGGGCGGGGATCACCTCGGCGCCGAGGAGCTGCATGCGGAACACGTTGAGGGCTTGGCGCTCCATGTCGACCTCGCCCATGTACACGGTGCAGCTCATGTCGAGCAGGGCTGCGGCGGTGGCCGTGGCCACCCCGTGCTGGCCGGCTCCGGTCTCGGCGATCAGCCTCGTCTTGCCCATCCGCTTGGCCAGGAGGGCCTGGCCGATCACGTTGTTGATCTTGTGGCTTCCCGTGTGGTTCAGATCCTCCCGCTTCAGGAAGAGACGGAGACCGAGCCGGGCCCCGAGGTTGGCGCACTCGGTGATGGGGGAGGGACGCCCGGCGTAGGAGCGGAGCAACTCCGACAGCTCGGCCCGGAACGAGGGATCGGCCCAGGCGTCGAGGAATGCCGCCTCCACCTCCTGGCATGCCCCGATGAGTGGCTCGCCGACGTAGCGCCCGCCGAACTCTCCGAAGAAGCCGAGCCGGTCGGGGGCTCCCATCGCCGTCGGCGAGGCAACGCCCGCCTCATCAACTGTCACCACGTCGGATCCCTTCGATCGGCCGGGTCGTCTCGAATGCCCGTCGTCCGGGGCTTAGTCTTCTAGAACTCTAGAACAATGGCGGCTGCGGGGGCAACCCGGTTCCTCAGGCGTGGCCTCCGAGGCCAGGCTGGGGCCCGGCGTCGGCCAGCCCGTACCGCAGCGAGAGGCGGTCGGACGTACGGTCGGCGGTGATCGTGCACCGCCCGCCGACCAGGAGCGCTTCGTCGTAGAGGAACGGTCGGCCGAGCTGATCGAGGGACGTCCGTGTCGATCGGATGGCGGCGTGGCCGGCCTCGGCCTCGAGGGCGTCGGCCTCGATCGTCGACAGGCCGACGGCGGTGATCGTCTCCCGGGCCTCGGCGACCTCCCACCCGGCCGCATCGGCGAGCAGATCGTAGAGCGAGGCGTTGCCGAGGTCGGCCAGAGACTCGACCGGGATCGCCGATCGGTCGAGGAAGCTCCGCTGGAGGCTGAGGGGTAGGCCATCGACCAGCCGGCGGCGACTGAGGCAGGCGAGGTCGCCGGTCAGCCCGAGAGCGGCGGCCGCGGCGGGCCAACGAGCAGCAGGCCCGGTGTCGACCCCCAGGATCTCCGTCGTGAGGTCGACTCCGGCGGCCCGCATCTGGGCAACGAAGCTGGAGAGGTTGTCGTAGCGGATGTCGACCGGGCGATCGGCCACGAAGGTGCCCTTGCCCCTGGCCGCCCTGACCAGCCCACTGGCTTCGAGGCTGGCGATCGCTTGGCGGAGCGTCATCAGCGTGACGCCGAACTGCGCCGCCAACTCGTCCTGGGCCGGTAGCCGCGATCCCGGCTCGTAGTCCCCGGCGTCAATCCGCCGACGGAGCTCGGCCTCGATCGCCTGGTACTTGGGAACCGGTCGACCGGTCACGGTCGCCACCAGAGGGCCATCGATCCCGGGGCTGCGACACGCCACCGGACGACGACCTCTCTCGGGGCCGGTTGAAGAAACATTGCGCTGAATATAGCATTGACCGTGATGGTGGGCGACGAGCCGCGCTTCCTCGATGGCTACCTGCCCTACCTCCTCCGGCGGGCCGACCAGGCCCTGTCGAGCGAGTTCTACCGGGCGCTGCGGACCTACGGGGTGACACGATCGGAGTGGCGGGTGCTGGCCGTCCTCGCAGATCGGGGCGAGTTGTCGATGCTGGCGGTCACGGCGGCGTCGCTCAGCCCCCAGCCCACCGTCACCCACGCCGTCCGTCGGCTGGAATCCCGCGGCCTGGTGGCGCGACTGACCGGCACCGAGGATCGCCGGCAGCGGTTCGTGTCGATCACCGCCTCGGGTCGTCGTCTCGCCCAGACCTTGATGGAGGAGGCCCGGCGCCTGGAAGCGGCGGCGCTGGCCGATGTGGGCGACCTGTCCGACCTCGTCGCCGAGCTCCGCCGGCTCACCGACGTGGCCGAGGCCGGCGTCCGACCGGCGGCCTCGACCCCGTCCGGTCATCATGAGCACGGCTCGCCCGTCGAATGACCCGCCCCCGATCCCAGGAGCAGATCATGCCCTCGTACGACCCGAGCCCGGTCGAGCAGCGCCGACCGTTCAGCCTGCAGCGGTGGATCGACGATCACCGCCATGAGTTGGTCCCTCCGGTGTCCAACAAGCAGGTTTGGCGGGAAGCCGACATGATCGTGATGATCGTCGGAGGCGGCAACGAACGGAACGACTTCCACGACGATCCCCGCGAGGAGTTCTTCTACCAGATCAAGGGCGACATGAACCTGATCATCTGGCCGGGGGAGGGGAGCGAGCCCCACGACATGATCATTCGGGAGGGCGAGGTCTACCTGCTCCCGCCCCGTCTCCGCCACTCGCCGCAGCGCCCGGATCCCGATTCGGTCGGCCTCGTGGTCGAGTACCAGCGCAAGCCCGGCGAGCTCGACGGGTTCGAGTGGGTATGCGAGAACTGCAACCACCTGGTCCACCGGGTCGAGGTCCAGGTCCAGGCGATCGACAAGGACCTTCCGCCGCTCTTCGCCGCCTTCCACGACGATCTCGAGGCCCGAACCTGTCCCCGATGCGGGACGATCCACCCCGGGAAGTTCGTACGATCGTGACCATGGCATCCTCGGGACGGAGCAGGCGGTGAGCGGCACCGTCATCGTCGGCGCCGGCCAGGCCGGCGCGCTCCTGGCGATCTACCTCGCCCGGGGAGGCCACGACGTCACCGTCTACGAGAGCCGCCCCGACCTTCGCCGGACCGACATCGACGCCGGCCGCTCGATCAACCTGGCACTCGCCACCCGGGGCATCGTGCCCCTGATCGACGTCGGCGTCATCGATCGGGTCGATGCCATCACCATCCCCATGCGGGGCAGGATGGTCCACACCGACGACGGGGCCACGCCGGCGCTCCAGCCCTACGGCTCGAAGGTGCACGAGGTCATCCACTCGGTGTCGCGGAGCGACCTGAATGCCATCCTGCTCGATGCTGCCGAGGCCACCGGGCGGGTTCGCCTCGTGTTCGAGGCCCGGCTCGAGTCGGTCGACTTCGATACCTCCCGACTCCGGTTCACCGACGGGACCACGGCGGACTTCGAGGTGCTCTTCGGGGCCGACGGCGCCGGGTCCCGGGTCCGGGCGGCGATGGCTCGAGCCGGTAGCTGCTCGTTCGCCACCGACTGGCTCGACCACGACTACAAGGAGCTCACCCTTCCCGCCGACGAGGCCGGTCGCCATCGGCTCGACCCCCACGCCCTCCACATCTGGCCCCGGGGTCAGATGATGCTGATCGCCCTGGCCAATCCCGAGGGTGACTTCACCGTGACCCTGTTCGCCCCGAAGTCGACCTTCGCCGAGCTGACGACCGCCGCCGCCGTCGATGCGTTCTTCGCCTCCACCTTCGCCGGCTTCGCCCCGTTGGTCGATGACCTCGCCGACCAGTTTCTCCGGAACCCGACCGGGGTCCTGGGGACCATGCGGGCCACCGGCTGGAGTCTCGACGACCGGGCCGTTCTGGTCGGTGACGCGGCCCACGCCATCGTCCCGTTCCACGGCCAGGGGATGAACCTGGCGCTGGAGTCGGTGCGGGCCCTCGACCGCCATCTCCGGGCGGCGCCGTCGAGGCGCGGCGAGGCGTTCCGGGCCTACGAGCGAGAGCGGAAACCCAACGCCGACGCCATCGCCGACATGGCACTGGACAACTACCTCGAGATGCGGGCTGGTGTGATCGACCCCGACTACCTGGCCCGACGATCGCTCGCCCTGGAGCTCGAACGGCGCCATCCCGATCGGCTGAGCCCTCGGTACAACATGGTGATGTTCGCCACGATGCCCTACACCGAGGCCCGAGACCGGGCCGCCACCCAGGCGGAGCTGATCGTCGCCGCGCTCGCCGACCCGTCGGTCGACATCGACGCCCAGATCGCCGCCCTCCCACCGCTTCCCGGACTGGACCCCCTGGCGGACCCGGCCGCCCTCTCGGTCTCGTGAGCCACCCGTTCGGCCACGACGACATGACCTACAGCAGCTACCTGATGGTGCCCGAGCTGCTGTCGCTCCAGCGATGCGTGTCGGTCGATCCCGAGACCGGTGAACCCGAGCACGACGAGACCCTGTTCATCGTGATCCACCAGGTCTATGAGCTGTGGTTCAAGCAGGTCCTCCACGAGCTCGATCGGGTCGTCGTCCAGCTGAGCGAGCGTCAGGTCAACGGCGCCCGCCACCAGCTGAAGCGGGTTCTCAAGATCCTCAAGACCCTCGTGGCCCAGATCGACATCCTGGAGACGATGACCCCGGCCGAGTTCGCCAGCTTCCGTTCGTTCCTGGCCAACGCCAGCGGGTTCCAGTCGGCCCAGTTCCGGGAGCTGGAGTTCCTCCTCGGCATCAAGGACCGGGTCCAGCTCGACTGGTTCGCCGGTGACGAGAGGGCCCGACTGACCGCCCGGTACGACGCTCCGACCCTGTGGGACGCCTTCGTGACGATGATGGACGCTGGCGGCCTGGCGGTGCCCGAGGCCGTGCTCGGTCGCGACGTGCGGGAGCCGATCGAGGAGAGTGCCGCTCTCCAGGCGACGATCGTCGCCGCCTACGATGACGAGGGCTTCGCCAGCCTCTGCGAGACGTTGACCGACCTCGACGAGGGCCTGCAAGAGTGGCGGTACCGCCACGTGATGATGGTCCGCCGCACGATCGGCACCAAGCGGGGAACCGGCGGCTCCGACGGGGCCGCCTATCTCGCCACCACGCTGTTCAAACCGGCGTTCCCCGACCTGTGGGCGATCCGCACCGCCTTCTGAGCCCGACCGCCGCCTCACCGCCAGGACCCCGACCATGATCGATCACCGATGAGCTACCGACGAGCCGACGCCAAGGCCCACGCCCAGGAGACGATGACCGGCATCTGGGCCGCTGCGCTGGCCCCGTTCACCGACGACCTCCGGCTCGACGAGGACGGCTTCCGGGAGAACATCCGCCACTGGACCCACGAGCTGGGGATCGCCGGGCTGTTCATCTCCGGCAAGCAGGGCGAGTTCTTCTCGATGTCGGTCGAGGAGCGCAAGCGGACCTTCGAGCTGGCGGTCGAGGCGACCGGAGACCATGCCCAGACGATCATGTCGTGCTCGGACCAGAACCTCGACGTCGTGCTCGACCTCGCCCGGCACGCCCAGGCGGTCGGGGCCGACTACATCGTGGTCCATGCCCCGGTCCTCCACTTCACCCGGGCCCAGGACGAGACGCTGCTGGCCTACTACCGGACGATCGCCGACCAGGTCGACATCGGTATCGCCTTGTGGAGCCACCCCGACAGCGGGTACGTGATGTCGCCCGAGCTGTGCAACCGGCTGGCCGACATCGAGACCGTGGTGGCGATCAAGTACAGCGTCGACCGACCGCTCTACACCGAGTTGACCCGTCTCGCCTCGGACCGGATCCACGTGAGCACGTCGTCGGAGGACGAGTGGCTCGACAACATCGTCGAGCTGGGCTGGAAGCTCTACCTCTGCTCGTCACCTCCGTTCCTGATCCAGACGGCGGCCGATCGACGCATGCACGACTACACCGAAGCGGCCCTCGCCGGGCGCGTCGATGAGGCCCGGGCGATCAGTCGCAGCCTCGACCCGGTCCGGGCCGCACTGAAGGGCACCCGTCCCGCCGAGAAGCCCCACGCCCACCAGAAGTACTGGCAAGAGCTGCTGGGCCAGGTCGGGGGCCGTGTCCGGCCCCCGCTGCTGGAGCTGACCGAGGAGGAGAAGGCAGCCACGCGGGAGGCGTTCGAGAACTGTGGCCTCCGGCTCTGATCGTCTGATGGGTGGAAGCCCACTCAGCTGATCCGGCCCGGCCCGGCCGAGCCGGCGTGCCGTCGGTGTTACGCCAGGAAGGCGAAGAGGGATACCCGCGCACGCCGTGCCGGCCCCGACCTGCCCGTCGCGAGAAGGCGAACACCGGCGTCGATGGGCTCGGCGCGGTGGCGGCCCCATCAGACCGACGGCACGCCTACGTTGTCATCGTTCTCCGGATCCGACACACCGCCGTCGCCGCCGCCGCTGCTGTCGTCGGGGATCCCGGTGTCCTGGTCGTCGTTGCCGTCGCCACCGCCGCTGCTGTCGTCGGGGGTGCCGGTGTCCTGGTCGTCGTTGCCGTCGCCACCGCCGCTGCTGTCGTCGGGGATCCCGGTGTCCTGGTCGTCGTTGCCGTCGCCACCGCCGCTGCTGTCGTCGGGGATCCCGGTGTCCTGGTCGTCGTTGCCGTCGCCACCGCCGCTGCTGTCGTCGGGGATCCCGGTGTCCTCGTCCTCTCGTCCTCGGGTTCGTCCTCCGGCTCGTCCTCGGGTTCGTCCTCCGGCTCATCCTCGGGTTCGTCCTCGGGTTCGTCCTCCGGCTCATCCTCGGGTTCGTCCTCGGGCTCATCCTCCGGCTCGTCCCCGGACTCGTCTCCGCCGCCAACGCCGGTCTCGGGCTCATTCGCCCCGTCGTCGCCGTCGTCGCCGTCGTCGCCGCCCCCACCCCCGCCGTCGCCCCGCTCCAGGAGCTCGTCACGGAGCCGCTCGGCCTCGGCCGAGTTCTCGGCGATGCTGGCGTCGATCTCGTCGCCGATCTGGTCGGCGATGACCGTACCGATCACACCACCGGCAAACTTCCCGACGTCCTGGCCGACGAGTCGGCCAACGAGAAAGCCGAAGAGGCCGCCGACCGAGCCGCCGACCGCCGCCCCCGCCACGCCGCCGAGCCGTTCGCCGATTCCCTGGCCGACTTCGGGAAGGGTGACATTCAACGACTCCTTGGTGTCTTCGAGCACCTCGCTTTCGAGTTCGAGGCGATCGATCTCGGCGACTAGCTCCTCCTCGGTAGCGGTTTCGGGGTCGAAGTCGGGATCGACCCCGTCGAAGAAGGCGGCGGGGATGATCACCGCTCCCGTCGCGTCGTCGGTCAACAGCCCGTCGATACTGAGCAGTGTCGTGACATCCTGTTCGAGCTGGTTGCTGATCCGGCCTGCGCTCAGGCCGGCCGAGACGACGATCGCCAGCTCGTCGTCGCTCAAGTCGGACACGGCGACGGTCTCGCTGGCGACCACGTTGCCGTCCTCGTCGAACTCGGTGGGGACCTCGACGGTCTCGCCTCCGATGAGGATTCTGGCGATCAGCTCGAAATCCTGTCGGTCCTGGGCCGACTCGATCAGGGCACCGTCGCCATTGATGATCCCTTGGAGGACCGACTCGTCGAGTCGAGCGATGACTGCGTCCAACTCCGGGTCGACGCCCGGCTCGGGTAGCCCTGGGACGAGGTCACGGATGGACTGCGGATCACCCACGGCGGGCCCAAGCTCGATCAGGGCCGCCACTATCTGGAGGGGATCGGTGATACCGAGCGACTCGAACAAGGCCAGGCGAATGGCCACGGTGTCCTCGTCCAGGCCGGTCGCCGCGGCGAGGTCTTCCGGGCTGATCTCGGCCCCTTCGACAACGGCGATCGCCTGGCGGAGCACACCGGCCACGTAGAGGTAGTCCTGGGCCAGGAACGCCTGGGCTGCCAGGACGTTGGGCCCGAGCAGATCGGGAGCGAGCTGGGCGAGGTCAAGGGCCCGACGTGTGGCGACACGGGTCTCGTCGGCCTGCCCGGCGGCGACCGCCATTCGGCTCGACAAGAGGTCGACGCCGTCCGGGTCGAAAATGAATGTCATGGGGTCCTCCAGAGGGAACGGGCAGGGCCAACGTCGGTCGGGGGTGAGTGGCCGAGCCGCCCGGCCACGCCGAACAACCCCTGCGCTGGGGATCGGCGGGAGACAACCGGGACCACGACCCTTCTACGCACCCCACGACACCACGGTTCGCGCCAGACAGAGGATGCGGCGATGGCGGTCGTGCGAATGCCGATGCTGCGAGCCAGCGGGCTCGAGGTTTGGCGGGACAAGTGGCTGAGAGGTGACACTGGGGTCGTGAACGAGTCGGAGAGCAACACAGCCGAGCCGGTCGATGCCGTGGTCGTCGGAGCCGGGTTCGCCGGGATGTACCTCATCCATCGGCTCCGCCAGCAGGGCCGCTCGGTGATCGCCTTCGAGGCCGGAGCCGACGTCGGCGGCACGTGGTGGTGGAACCGGTACCCGGGTGCCCGGTGCGACGTGCCGAGCATGGAGTACTCCTTCTCCTTCGATCCCGAGCTGGAGCAGGAGTGGGAGTGGACCGAGCTGATGGCCGCCCAGCCGGAGATCCTCCGCTATGCCCGCCACGTCGCCGAGCGCTACGACCTCCGGCGAGACATCGTGTTCGACACCCGCGTCACCTCGGCCCACTGGGAGGACGCCGACCGGCGTTGGACGGTCACGACCGACACCGGTCGTCGGGTCTCGGCCCGGTGGTGCCTGATGGCCACCGGGTGCCTCTCGGTGCCCAACACTCCCGACCTCCCCGGCCTCGACACCTTCGCCGGGACGGTCCTCCACACCGGCCGGTGGCCCGACGATGAGCCGGACCTGACCGGGTTGCGGGTCGGGATCATCGGGACCGGCTCATCGGGCGTTCAGGCGATCCCCGAACTGGCTCGGCGGGCCGGGCACCTGACGGTGTTCCAGCGGTCGCCGGTCTACACCGTCCCGGCCAACAACCGCCCGATCCGCCCCGAGGTCGCCGCCGAGTTCAAGGCACGGTACGGCGAGATCCGGGCCCGGCAGCGCGACTCGGTGAGCGGCTTCCTCGGCCCCGCGGCCCTCCGGCCGGTGCGGAGCCCGAATCAGGCCGAAGGTGGCTCCCGGCGAGGAAGCGACGACACCGGGGGAGCGGCCGGCACCCCGCAGGGCGACCGGCGCCGACCGGGACTGCTCGACCTCACCCCCGACGAGCGACGGGCCGCCTTCGACGAGCACGGTCCCGGCGCGTTCATGCGGTTCCGTGACGTCTACGTCGATCCCGAAGCCAACGAGATCGCCTGTGACCTGTTCCGCCGGGAGATCGACAAGCTGATCGACGACCCGGCCGTGGCCGAGGCGCTCAAGCCTCGGGAGTACCCCCTGGCCTGCAAGCGACAGGTCCTCGACACCGACTACTACCCGACCTTCAACCGCCCCGACGTCGACGTGGTCGACCTCCGCCGCGATCCGCTGGAGACGATCACCCCGTCCGGCGTCCGGACCGGTGGGGGAGAGGTGGCGCTCGATGTGCTGGTGCTGGCCACCGGCTTCGACGCGATGACCGGCGCACTGTCCCGCATCGACATTCGGGGTCGGGACGGGGTCGAGCTGACCGACGCCTGGGGTGACGGTCCCCGCACCTATCTCGGGCTCCAGGTGGCTGGCTTCCCCAACCTGTTCACGATCACCGGGCCGGGGAGCCCGTCGGTGTTGGCCAACATGATCGTGGCCATCGAGCACCACGTCGACTGGATCATGGACTGCCTCGATCACCTCGACGATCGGGGCGCGGCGACCATCGAACCAGCGACGGACGCCGTCGACGCCTGGGTCGCCCACGTCAACGAGGTTGCCGACGGGACGATGTACACGGCCCCGTCGTGCACCAGCTGGTACCTCGGTTCGAACGTCGAGGGCAAGCCTCGGGTGTTCATGCCCTACGTCGGAGGGTTCGGCCGCTACCGCCGACGGTGCGCCGAGGTGGCCGACGCCGGCTACGAAGGCTTCGTCATCGACTGAGCGCCCGATCGGCCGGCGAGCGACGGCGCGAGCCGCTGGTCAGCTGGCGACCACCGGCTCACCCCGGGTCTGGGTCCGCCACATGAACCGGATGTCGTCGTCGGGGAACGGGTCGCGCTTGTGCAACAGCATCCGGTTGTCCCAGATGACGGTGTCGCCAACCTGCCACCGATGGCGGTAGGTGTAGGCGTCCTTCGTCGCCTCGGCCCACAACACGTCGAGCAACTCCTCGCTCTCGTCGAGGGGGAGGTCGACGATCCAGCCGTTGGTCCGTCGACCGAGGTAGAGCGCCTCCTGCCCGGTCTCGGGGACCCGGCGGAGGATCGGGTGGATCGCTCCGATGGCGTCGATGGGGGTCGCCGGTTCGGTCATCCCGGGCCGGATCATCCCGGCGCTGGTGTAGGTCGAGTCGTGCTTGATGCTCCGGCCCTCGATCCGGGCCCGCAGTCCGGGGGAGAGGCCGGCGGCGGCCATGACCTGGCTGGCGAACGACGTGTCGCCGCCGGTGGCCGGGATCTGTCGGGCGTGGAGCAGGCTGAAGGTCGGCGGCACGTCGATGTAGGACATGTCGGTGTGCCACTCCCACTCACCGAAGAACTTGCCGTCGAGCTTGGCCGGCTCATGGGTCCGGGGATCGACGTTGCCCAGGTGGGTGATGTACGGATCGACGCCCTGCTCCCGGAGGCGAGCGACCTGCTCGTCCAGCGACGCCGACGCATCGTCACCCGTCGAGCCCCGGCCGATGCCGGCGACCATCCCGGGGGCGAACTCGCTCGGGCCGAACACCGAGGTGAGAGCGTGCAGCTCCTCGGCCTCCAGCATCCGGTCGGATCGGACGCAGATCAGCCCGCGACCGTCCCGGTGGGCCTCACGGAGCGCTTCCCGCTCCTCGTCGCCCATGCGGCCCGGCTCGAGACCGACCAGTTCCGCACCGAAGGGCGCATCGGGCAGCGGGCGGACTCGTAGCGCAGTCATGGGCCAACAGTAGGTCCGGACGACGAAGGGGCCAAGGTGACCCGCTGTGGCGGGGTGTCAGCGACCGGTCCGGCCGAGCAGCGCAGCCAGCGGGCCGCCGACGGCACGATCGAGGTACTCCTGCTGGTGGGGCATGAGCAGCTGGTTGGGCACGTCGCCCGTCCGGGCGTAGGGGTCACGAACGCCCGAGCTGATGCCGCTCAGTTCCTCGATGACGGCGACCCCACACAGCGGTACGTAGAAGTCGGAGTAGCCGCCCTCGTGGTTCAGCATCAACCGGCCACCGCACAACCGATCGGCGACCTCCATCATCGTTCGCGTGAAGCGCCGGAAATGATCGGCGAGCAACAGCATGTGGCCCAGCGGGTCGAAGTAGCCGGCGTCGAAGCCGCAGGCGACGACGATCAGGTCGGGAGCGAAGGCCTCGAGCGCCGGCACGACGACCTGGTCGAACGCCGCGAGGTAGGCGCCGCCACCACTGCCGGCCGGGAGGGGCACGTTGATGTTGAACCCTTCACCCCGGCCATCGCCCACCTCGTCCAACCGACCGAGATCAGCCGGGTACAGCATCTCCTGGTGGAGTGAGATGGTCAGCACGTCGGACCGCTCGTAGAACGCCTGCTGGGTGCCGTTGCCGTGATGGACGTCCCAATCGACGACGGCCACCCGCTCGACCAGGCCGGCATCGATGGCGCTCATCACCCCCAGTCCCACATTGTTGAAGATGCAGAATCCCCGGCCCCGGTCACGTTCGGCGTGGTGGCCGGGAGGCCGGACCAGTGCGTAGGCATTGTCGACCTCGCCACGGGCCACCGCGGCGATGGCGGCGGTGGTGCCACCGACGCCGAGCCGGGCGATCTCGGCCGAGCCCCGCCCGAGCAGCGCATGCTCGCCGGCATCGCCACCGACGGTGTCGCTCAACTCCTGCACCCGGGCGACGTACTCGGGGGTGTGGAACCGCAGCAGGTCGCCGTCGCTCGCCTCGCCGAAGTGGATCGGGGCCAACCGGGGTGTCATCCCGTAGGCGTCGAGCAGGTTCTTCAGCTTGCGCTTGGTGTCGGCGTTCTCGAGATGGACACCCGGCTCCAGATCGCCCGCAACCCGATACGTCCCCGACGCCGGGCCGGTGAAGTGCCACATGAACCGCTCGTGCCAGACGAAACCGGTCGTCACCATCGAAGGACCTCTCAGCTCGCGCAGTGGTCGCCGTGCGACGGAGGCACGTCGAGGGCGGGGTTCTGGTCGAAGAAGCCGACCGGCATCATCGTGAACCCGGCGTACTCGACGGGCATGACCGGCCAGTCCTCCGGCCGGGGCACGTGGGTGACGCCGAAGGTGTGCCAGACGACGATGTCGGTGTCGGCGATCGAGCGGTCCTCGGCGACGTAGGTCGGCAGGCCGACGCCGTTACCGGGGTGAAGGTTGGTGAAGGGCCCGGCGCCGGCGTAGTGCTGGTCCTCGTCGTAGCGGGTGACCCAGAGGTTGTTCCGGGCGAACCCGCCCCGACGGCCGGCCGGGCTGTCCTCGGGCGGCAGAAGCGTCGGTGTCGCCGGCGGGACGATCTTGTAGCCGACCGGGTTGCCCATCGAGTTCAACGAGTTCGGGTTGACGATCTTCCACGTGCGGCTCGCGGCCGGGTCGATGACCCGCATCGCCTCCTTCTCCGTGGCGAGCGCCGTGGCAACGGCCCGGAAGCCGGCACCGTAGGGGTGGTCGCCGTGGGCATCGGCCACGACGTTGGTCTCGATGACCGAGTTCGTCCGACCGTCGACCGCGGGGTCGAGGCGGACGCAGAACAGGTGCTGGTGGATCGGCGAGGTCACCCGGGGCCCGACCTGGGGCGAGGTCTCGAGGTCGGTGCCGTCGTGGAGGGCGGACACCCCGACGATGCCGGTGAGCTTGACCTCCAACTGGATGGTGCCGTCCTGGTAGAAGTACCAGAAGAAGCCGTACTCGTAGTTGCCGACCGTGCAGATCGTGCTGACCACGAACCGCCGGGATCGGCGGACCTCCGGCGGCAGATCCTGGAAGGTGTTGGTGTGCTTCCAGAGGATGCCGTAGTCCTCCTCGTGGGTGCAGATCGCGTTCTCCACCACGTTGGGCTCGCCGGCGTTGTCGAGGAAGACGGCGTCGAGGTACACGATCTCGCCGAGGCAGTCGCAACCGAGCTTCAGGGAGTTGGACATGTGTCCGAGCGCCGTCTCACCGGCGTCGAAGGCGTGCTTCCAGTAGTGCAGCGGCGACGCGTCGCCGTAGGGGACGACCATGTCCGACAACGACATGCGGGAGAAGATCGGACGGTCGGCGTCGCCGTCGCGGTACCGGACATCGTGGATGACGAGGCCCTCGATCGGATTGACCGAGACCCGCAGGTGCCACTTCTGCCAGGTGATCACGTTGCCGTCGACCTGGAAGCTGGGACCCTCCGGTTGGACGATGTCGAGCGGCTTGAGGTCGGTCCGGAGGTCATCGAGGAACTGCTCGGCGTACTCCGCGGCCTCCATCGGGGTCGGGACGACGCCGTGGTCCTCGACGAGGGTCGCACCACCGTCGGTCTCGATGTAGGCCGTCAGGCCCTCGACGGGACGGGCGTAGTAGTTGTCCTCGGGGTGCTCGTGGAGGAACGCGATGGCCCGCAGCACCCGCCCGGTCGGCATCTGCGGCGGGTTGATACCGGCCAGCCATGGTTCGATGTGGACCTTGTCGAGATCGGTGATGCCGCGCCTCTCGAGGGCGGCCAGCCAATCGGGGTGACCGGCGAGGCTGGCATACACATGGGCGACGTCATCGCGGGACACCGGCGCCTGGCCGTCGTCGACCCACCGGAAGCTGAAGACCGACGTGTCGCTCATCGACACGTCGGCCTCGAAGCTCTGGCCCTGCGCCCGATCGTGCCCGACCAGCCGGACGGTGCGGCCGAGCGCCTCGCCGGCCTCGTATCGGGCGAGCGCGTCGCGCGTCGGCTCGATCGCCCACCCGGCGCTGAAGAAGACGCGCTCGCTGAGGCGACCGGTCGCACGCAGCGCGGCGACGGCCGACGTCAGCTCGTCGGCAGAGACGGGATCCAATGGGTGTGTCATCCGGCCATCCTGTAGATCGGTCGCGGGAGGTCGTCAGGATGGTCAGGGATGCCGCCCGCTCGTGTCAAGGGCGGACACGGGCCGACCGAGGAGCCGACGGGCTGGACGTCGGCTGGGATCGACCCGCTCGGCTCGCCAGTCCACAGGCAACGGACGCGGCGGCGCATCATCGCATCATGATGCAGGTGCACTACACTGAGCCGTGATGCGAACGACGATCGATCTACCATCTGATCTCCACGCCGCGGCGAGAGAGCTGGCCCACCGGGAGGGAAAGACGCTGAGTGAGGTGGTTGCCGAGTTGGTACGACGTGGCCTGAAACCCGCCTCGAGGGCGAGGCCAGCCACCAACCGGGTCGGGCTGCCAACGATCTCAGTCGGTCGCGTGGTGACCGAAGAAGATGTCCGTTCGCTCGACGACGAGGCATGACCGAGACACGTTTGCTGGATGGGAACGTCCTGGTTGCGCTCGTGGTGACCGACCACGTGCACCATGAGATAGCGGTCGAATGGTTCGCAGCGGGTAGGGGAGCGTTCGCCACCTGCCCGATCACTGAGGGCACGCTGATTCGATTCTTGGTGAGAGAGGGCCAACCGATCGATGTGGCGTTTGACGTGCTTGATGGGGTGCGGGCCAACGATCGGCACGAGTTTTGGCCCGATGATCTGGCATACAAGCTCGACCTCATGACCGCGGTGATCGGTCATCGCCAGGTCACCGACGCGTATTTGGCGGCCCTCGCTCGAAAGCACAACGGTCGGCTCGCCACCCTGGACCGAGGACTCGCCGCAGTACATGGATCTGAAGCCGTCGATCTCCTGGGAGACGGCTCACCCGATCGATGAGATCTCTCGCCACCTATCTGCGACGGCTCGGCGACCGTGAGCGCGTGCCCATCCAAGCCGGCGATCACCGCCTTGGCTCTCGCTCAGATTTCTGCCGTCAGCACCTCGGTGCCTAGGGTTCTATCCAACCGCGCGGTCGGTCTGGGATCACCGCACGTCGATCACAGGGGGCGTCATGCCATCGATAGAAACGACCATGGATCGGCGTCTCGACACGCCTGGTGTGGGGGGCTGGACTCGCACCGCGAGACCAGCTGACCCGAACAAGTACTTCATCGTCTCGGCCGACTGCCACGCGAACGAGCCGAAGGATTGGGTGAAGTCAAGGATTGCGCCGGAGTACCGGGACCGACTGCCCCGCCTGAAAGTGGTCGATGGGCAGGCCTACATCATCACCGAGGGCAACCGCCCATGGAAGATCAAGGCCGACACCACCGACTGGGGCCCCGAGGACATCGAACGGAACAAGACCGGCCGCACAGTCGACGAGCGCTTGGCGGACCAGGATCGCGACGGGGTCGACGTGGAGATCGTCTTCGGCAACAAGGGCATCCACGCCTTCGGCACCAAGGATCCGGGCTTCTCCATGGCGATGTGCCAGGCCTGGAACGACTGGGCCGATGACGAGTTCGGGGCGCATCAGAATCGCATCCTGCCGATGGCGCAGATCCCGACGATGGACGTCGACGCGGCCGTGGCCGAGGTCGAACGCGTCGCCAACTTGGGGTTTCGGGGGGTCACCATCCCGGCCAAGCCAGAGTACGGCCCGACCGGCATGGATCAGCGCAACTACAACCAGCCCGAGTTCGAGCCGCTCTGGTCGGCCCTCGAGGACCATGATCTGCCGCTGACCATCCATGTGTCGACCGGACGAGATCCCCGAGCTGCGTCGGGGCCCGGTGGTGCCGTGATCAACTACGCGGTCCACTGCTGTGCTGCTAGCCAGGAACCGGTGGCCAACCTGGTGGCGTCCGGTGTGCTCGAACGGCATCCGAAGCTGCGTTTCGCCACCATCGAGGCGGGCATCGGATGGGTGTCGTGGTTGTTGGAAGCGATGGACGAGGCGTTCTACAAGCACCGGATGTGGGTGGCCCCGGAGCTCAAGGAGCCACCGAGCTACTACTACCGCCGCCAGTGCTTCGCCTCCTTCGGTGAGGACACGTCGGGATTGGCGCTCGGCGTCAGTCATGGCCTGATCGACAACTATCTCTGGGCCAATGACTACCCCCACCACGAGGGGACGTGGCCCCATTCGGCCGCCGCCATCGAGCGGACGATGAGCGACCTGACCGATGAGCAACGGGCCAAGGTCCTCGGTCTGAACGCGGCCCGTTTCTGGAACATCGAGATCCCGGCCCGGTACCAGGACGCAGGCGCCACCTGATGTCGCTCAAGGGAGCTGCTGCCGTTATCGGCGTGGCCGAGCGGGCGCCGCAACGCCACAGCGGCGACATGACCGTGCTCGACTTGCTGAGCGGGGTCGCCGGCGATGCCATCGACGACGCGGGGTTGGCCCGGAACGACATCGACGGGTTGCTGGTCCATCCGATCGGCGGGCTCCCCGGGTTCGTCCCGGCGACCGTGGCCGAGCACCTCGGGCTCAGCCCGACCTTCGGCGAAGTGGTCGATCTCGGCGGAGCGACCGGGGCCGGCATGGTTTGGCGGGCTGCCGCAGCGATCCAGGCCGGAATGTGCACGACGTGCCTGTGTGTGACCGGCACCTCACGTCGGCCGCCGAGGCCGCGACCGGCCGGTTCCAAGGAAGGGTCACGGCAGTCCCGGTCGATCCAACCGAAGCGGGACCGATCTCCTGCCGCCGAGTTCGACATGCCGTACGGCATGATCGGTGCCAACGTCGGCTACGCCATGATCGCCACCCGCTACACCCACGAGTACGGCCTGGCCGACGAGCAGCGAGCCAAGATCGCGGTCGACCAGCGGCGCAACGCCAACGCCAATCCGGCGGCCATCTTCCACGACGAGCCCCTGACCATCGACGACGTGCTGGCCTCGGAGATGATCTGCGAGCCCCTCCGAATGCTGGAGATCGTCATGCCGGCATCGGGGGCCGCGGCGCTCGTGGTGACCTCGGCCGAGCGGGCCAGCGATGCTCCGTGGCGGCCGGCTTGGCTCCTCGGGGCGGGGGAGTCGGTGACCCACTCCTCCCTCGCCCAGGCACCAGCGCTGGACGCCACCGGGGTCGGCATCGCCGCCCGGGCCGCACTTGCCCAGGCCGGTGTCGATCCGGCCGATGTCGGCCTCGCATCGCTCTACGACTGCTACACGATCATGGTGCTGCTCACCCTGGAAGAGGCCGGTTTCTGTGCCAGGGGCGAAGCTGGGCCCTTCGTCGAATCCCACGATCTGAGCTACGCCGGCGACTTCCCGCTGAACACCCACGGCGGGCAGCTGTCGTTCGGTCAGGCCGGGATGGCTGGGGGAATGAGCCACGTCACCGAGGCCGTTCGCCAGATCCAGGGCCGCTGCGGTGAACGCCAGATCGCCGATCTCGAATTGGCCTACGCCCACGGCAACGGCGGCATCATCGCCGAACAGGTCGGCCTGGTCTTCGGGGCCCAGCGATGACCGAGACCACGCAGGCCGTGAATGCCCGCATCCTTCCTCCCGTCTCCGCCCTCACCGCGCCGTACTGGGAAGCCGCACGACGCCGCGAACTGGTCGTCCAGTTCTGTTGCGATTGCTCGCATCGGCCCTTCCCGCCGCGTACCCATTGCCCGCAGTGCGGTGGCGGGAATCTGGAGTGGCGGCCCGTCACCGGCACCGGCACCGTCTACTCCTTCACCGTCGCCCACCGACCCCCTCACCCCGTCTTCGCCGGTCAGTGCCCATTGGTGATCGCCATCGTCGAGCTGACCGAGGGCCCACGTCTGATGAGCAATGTCGTGCGCTGCGATCCCGCCGAGGTACGCGTCGGTATGACCGTGACGGTGGCATTCGAGGCGGTCGACGACAGTGACATCCTGCTCCCGGTGTTCGTTCCCTAGGCGCCGTCGGGAGTCAGCTCCTCGGGTTCAGCGTCGGTGCTCTCGGTCCACCGGGGCCACGGACGTACCCGATGACATCGTGAAGGACTACTTGGCGGAGGCTGGGGAAGACGTTGCGCTCCGGTTCATCGACGCGCTCGAGGAGTCGATCGGGGAGCTCGGCCGGCATCCGCTCATCGGCTCGTTGCGGTATAGCTACGAGGTCGACCTACCCGAGGGCGTAGCTGCCATCCCACGATCCCCGACGTTGCCAGCCCACCCTCGATGTAGTAACGTTACTACACTAGATCCAGGGAGGAACATGGCCAAGCCCGCGACAACTATGACCAGTCGAGAGTTCAACCAAGACACTGGCGGCGCCAAGAAGGCGGCGACGCGTGGTCCCGTTTTCATCACCGATCGGGGCCGTCCGTCGCACGTTCTGTTGAGCTTCGTCGACTACCAGCAGCTGAGCGAGGGCGCGCCCCGACTCGTCGACGTTCTCTGCGACACGCCGGGGATCGGGGACGTCGAGTTCGAGATTCCGCCGCGTCGAGATCGCAGCGAGCCGGCCAAGTTCGACTGATGTATGTCTTGGACACCAATGTCGTGTCCGAGCTCCGCAAAGTGAAGGCGGGGAGGGCCAACCCTGGAGTGGTCGACTGGGCGAAGGAGGTCCCCACTGGTTTGACGTTCGTCTCGGCCATCACGATCCAGGAGCTCGAGCATGGCGTCCTGTTGGCCGAACGTCGAGATCCGCCCGCGGGACAGGTTCTTCGACACTGGATCGACAATGACGTCCACAACGCTTTCGGTCAGCGGGTGTTACCAATCGACGTCAACGTGGCTCGAACTGCGGCGGCGCTCCACGTTCCCGATCCGGCACCGGTCGTCGACGCACTGATTGCGGCGACGGCGATCGTCAACGAGATGACCGTCGTGACCCGTAACGAAGCCGACTTCCGTGGGTTCCCCGAGATCGATCTCATCAATCCATGGACCGACGGCTGAAAGAGGTTTGGGTGTCTGCCCGGTCTGCTCCCCAGAGGTGCAACAACTCCTCGGGCACGCCGACCTCGCAACAACCCAGGCCTACCTCGGAGTCACCGGAATCCATATGCTGCATAATGACGATTATGTCGAACACGAAGGCGAGGCTGGGCCCTGAGGAGCTGCGGGCCCGACCCAAGTATGTCGGCCACCGGATCTAGGCTCGCGGCCATGGCACCAACAGCGGGATCGATGATGACACGGCGGACGGTGGCGACGAGCCTCGCTGCACTGCTGATGCTCGGCGGCTGTGCTGGCGCCGAGGAGCTCATCGAGGAACAGACCGGGAGCAGCATCGACCTGTCGGAGATCGACCTGTCCGAGGTCACCATCCCCGAGGAGATCAACGACCCGGACTTCACCCTTCCCGATCTGGTCGACCCCGAGGCGGTTGCTCCGGAGATCAACATCAACATCGAAGAGTTGATCGTCGAGGCTCCGGAGCTGCCCGTGATCCGGTTCCCGGACGCGATCCTCATCCAGGTCGAACAGATCACCAGCGACGCGGTGACCGTGGCCGAGACCCCGGACGAGACGATCTACACGATCGACGGTCAGGTCGTGTTCGACTTCGACCGGGCCGACCTCCGGCCAGAGGCGATCGAGATCCTGAACGAGATCGCGGCCGCCATCGAGGCCCGGGACTTCCAGGGCACGATCGAGGTTGCCGGCCACACCGATTCGGTCGGCACCGCCGAGTACAACCAGGGGCTCTCCGAACGACGGGCGGCCGCTGTTGCGCTGTGGTTCCGGCAGCGGGTCCCGGCCGAGCAGGCCATCGCCGCCATCGGCTACGGGGAGTCCCAGCCGATCGCCCCCAACGCCCTCCCCGACGGTACCGACGACCCCGTCGGCCGAACCCAGAACCGACGGGTCGAGATCATCGTCTATCGCTGATCTGCCGTTCCCGGGACGAACCATGGTGGCGGCTACGTTGTGCGACTGGTGAAGAGCGTCAAGGTGATCGTCGGGGTCCTCGGGGTCCTCACCGTGTTGGCGGTGCTCCTCGGCCTGCTCCTCGTGGCGGCCACGATCTGGCTCCTCGACGACGACCTGCTCGGCGACGACATCGAGGTGGCCGAGTTCGACACCGTTGCCGAGTGGCCGGCCGCAGCCAGCTTCGCCGACCAGCTGGAGCTCGACCTCCCCGATTCGACCCGCAACATCTTCATCGCCTCCAGCGGATTCCAGGAACCGATCTACCACCTCCGGTTCACCGTCGACCCGCTCGACGTCGAGACCGTCGCCGCATCGGTGGGCTGTGGCGGACTGGTGAGCCAACAGGCCTCCTCCCCGCCCGGGGCGCTCGTCGACGGTCTCGAGTGGTGGCAGGCCTCGGAGGCGACCCGGTTCCAGTCCTGCGAGGAGTCCGGCGCCCCGGGTCGGGTCCAGCACGGCTTCATCGACCGGAGCCCGAACGACGCTGCCGTGGTCTACGTCGTCGTGATCTACCTCTGACCAGACCGCGATCGACGACCCACGATGCGGTCGGCCGATCCGCCGCTCGCCGTCCGTACCGGCGAGACTCGTTGGTCGGAGACGGCTCGAGCGATCCAGTTGCCCCCACCGGGCAAGGCCGCCCACACCGCAAGCGAGGCGCGAGGTTCATCGATGGCAGCAGCCCACATCACCAACCCGGTCGACGACGGCGACGAGCCGACGATCGACATCGGGGCCGACGCCCTCGGCCGGCTCCGGACGCTGAACCTCGGAGCCGGTGCCCTCCACCTGATCTCGGCACTGGCCATGACGATCCTGGCCGCCGACTTCACCCTGCCCATCACCAGCTTCAACCTGAACGGCCCCCCGGGCACCCCGGTCTCGGAGGGCGTCATCTCGACCCTGGCCGACGTCCAGTTGGGATGGATGACGGCCGGGTTCCTCTACCTGTCGGCGCTGTTCCACGTCATCATCGCCACCGTCGGCCGAGCCCGGTACGGCGACGAGCTGCGCCGGGGGCGGAACCGGTTCCGGTGGGTCGAGTACTCGCTGTCGTCGACGCTGATGATCGTGATCATCGCCATGATCGTGACGATCACCGACGTGGCCGCCCTGATCGGGCTGGCGTTCACCAACGTTGCCATGATCCTGTTCGGTTGGATCATGGAGATGGTCAACCGACCGGGCCAGCGGGTGTGGTGGACGCCGTTCTGGTTCGGGTGCATCGCCGGGATCGGCCCGTGGATCGCCATCGTCGGCTACATCTTCACCGGTGAGGGTCGGCCCCCCGGCTTCGTCTACGGCATCATCGTCACGATCTTCGTGCTGTTCAACAGCTTCGCCGTGACCCAGTGGCTCCAGTATCGGGCGGTGGGCCGGTTCGCCGACTACCTGGTCGGCGAACGGACCTACATCGTGCTCAGCTTCGTGGCCAAGAGCCTCCTGGCCTGGCAGCTCTATGCCAACGTGCTGATCCCGTCCGACTGACAACCGGACCACCATCCGCTACCGTCGGGAGTCGGCGCCGAGCTGCGCCCAACCTCGTCCCGGCAGCCACCCCTGCCGGCCCGTGAGGCAAAGGGGTTCGGTGTGACCTCGGCTCGGTGGTTTCGCGATGGTTCGCCAGGATCCGGCCGCACGTTCCGGCCCGTCCGGTCGACCAGGGGTGGCTGGCACGACTACGGGTCGAGGCCGGGAAAGCGACCGATCCCCATGACCTCCAACCGCAACTTCAAGCGCCTCGTCCGACGTCGGATGGAGGCGACCGGCGAGCGCTACGCCGTGGCCCGGGCTCACCTCGTCGCCCAGGAGGGCGACCGCCCGGGTTCCCCGGACCCCGGCAGTCCCCTCTTCGACGGCGTGGTCGCCGTCGGTGGCCAGCAGCCCGACGTGGCGGCGGCCCGGAACCTGTGTCACAACGCCGGGGTGACCGGTCCCGACGGCGGCCCGCTCACCGAAGCCCTTGCGTTCGGCCTCTGCGGCGGCGTCGGGTTCCTCTACGGCCAATTCACCTATGGCGACGATCCGACGTTGACGATCGTCGCCCGCAACGCGTCGATGCCCGACCCGTTCCTCGAGCCGCTCTTCGCCCGGGTCGGCGCCGAAACGACCATCGCCACCACCGGGGGGCCGACCCGGGCCGCCAAGGACCTGGATCGAGTGCTGGCCGACGGTCGTCCGGCGCTGTGCACCGTGGGGGCCGGGGTCCTCCCCTACCTGGGCTGCGCTCCGGACCTGGCGGCGTCGGCCCCCCACGTGGTGGGCGTGGTCGGGGTCGCCCCGGACGGCGAGGTCCTCGTCGATGACCGGTCCCCCGTTCCCATCGCCATCGAGCGAGCCACGTTCGACGAGGCACGGGGCGCCTACCGGAAAGCGAAGAACCGCCTCATCACGATCGACGGCACCGATCCGGACCACGACTGGGCCTCGGCGGTGGCGGGGGCGGTACGGGCCGGCGCGGTCGGCTTCGATACGCCACCGGTCCCCCAGTTCGCCAGCAACGTCGGACTGGCCGGCCTCGAGAAGTTTCGGCGGCTGCTGACCGATCGCCGCGACCCCAAGGGCTGGCCGACGGTCTTCGCCGCCGGCTCCCGGGCCGCGCTCGGTCTGTCGCGCCTCGTCGACGGCATCGACCGTGAGTACACGGCACCCGCCGCCGGTCGACCACTCCAGGCCGACTTCCTGGTCGAGGCCGCGTCGCTCGTCGAAGACGACGCCATCGGCGCCGAGCGGCTACTGGAGGCGGCCGACGGGTTCCGGGCCAGCGGTCGCTCCTGGTCGGCGATGGTCGCCACGGTGAACGACGCCGATCCGGCCCTGGCCCGGTACGGCGAGCTCTCGGCTCGGTGGACCGACCTCCTCGACGACGGTGCGGACGGCGCCGCCATGGCCGCCATCGTTGCCGAGCAACAGGGCCTGATCGAGGACTGCGCGCTGTCACCGGAAGCGGCCGGCGACGTCTACGGCACCCTTGCCGATCACCTGGGGCGAGCCATCGACGACGAGCGACGGGCGTTGGCGATCCTCAGTCAGCCGTGAACTCGGACAACCGGGCGTGGACCAGTTCGACGAAGGCGTCGACGTCGACGGGTGATCCCGGGCCCAGGTTGGCGTTGGTCGCGCCGTCGACCAGCCGGAGGTTGGTTGCGCCCTCGAACGACTGGTGGAGCACGAAATGACGGGATCGACCGTCGACGCCGAAGACCGTGGCGCTCAGATGGGGCCCGAGCGACGGTCGATCCCGGCGAAACGCCTCGAGGGTGACGAATCGCTCGCGAGGTTCGGGATAGGTGATGACGAACGTCGTCGTGCCATCGTCGCCGGCCGGCACGTAGCCCGACCGGAAGCGGTTGGCGACCTCCGGATCGGGGTCGACCCCCCGCCCGGCCGCCGCGAGGGCGTACAGCATCAGCGCCGCCCGCTGCCGTCCGAAGAAGTCGAGCAGCTTGGCACGGTCGTGGTGGAGGTAGTGGGGAATCAACCGGTAGGCGATCTCGTAGCAGAGACTGGCCTGGACGACGTCCACGCTCGAACCGTAGCCCAGCCCCGACCGATCGCTGGGTCGGGCCGCCGACCAGCGTTCCCCGGATCAGAGGTCGGACCGGTCGATGCCCAGCTCGGCCAGGATCTGGTCCGTGTGCTCGCCGAGCGTCGGCGGTCGCTGGTGCAGGCCCGTCGAGGTGGCGGCCAGCTTGATCGGGTTCGCGGCCAACGCGATCGGCGGATTGTCGCCCGGCAACTCGCAGTGCTCCAGCATGCCCCGGGCCGCCACATGGGGGTCGTCGAAGATCTCGCCGATCGAGTTGGCCGGCCCACACGGCACGTCGCCACCCAACGCCTCGAGGAGCTCCTGCTTCGAGCGGGTCTCGGTCCACCGGGCGATCTGGGCCTCGGTGAACTCCCGGTTCGCCGCCCGACGGCGGTTCGACCGCGTCCGTTCATCGTCGATCAGCTCGGGCCGCTCCATCGCCTCACACAGCGATCGCCAGTGGCGCTCGACCGGCGCCGCGATGGCGAACCGGCCGTCGGTGGCGGGGAACAGACCGAACGGGACCAGGGCCCGCTGTCCGGGTCGCCGATCCTTGCCGGTGAGCGCGTAGGACGCCACGTGGGAGCGCAGCAGGGTGAGGGCGCTGTCGTACATGGCGACGTCGACGAAGTCACCGACGCCGGTTCGTCGAGCCTGGAGGAGCGCCGACACCAGGCCGAGGGCCATGAGGGTTCCCGGGTAGATGTCGGCGATGGCGACGTCGTACAGATCGCCGGTCGCCTCGACGAGGCCGCCCATCGCCTGTCCGGCGGTGTCGAGGCAGGGCCAGTCGCCGTAGGGGCTGGCGCCGGTGCGGTCATCGCCGAACCCTCGCACCGTGGCATAGACGATGCGGGGGTTGCGGGCCGCGATCACCTCGTAGCCGAGACCGAGGCCATCCATGACCCCGGCCCGCATGTTCTCCACCACGGCGTCCGCCCGGTCGCACAGACGGAGGAAGATCTCGGCATCGGCCGGATCCTTCAGGTCGAGACACACGCTCCGCTTGTTGCGGTTCACCGCGGCGAAGGCCATGCCGTAGTCGACCCCTGACCCCTCATCTGCTCCAGGGTGGTGGTGATCGGGCGGGAGTGGCGGCACGATCCGGAACGTGTCGCCGGTCGGCGGTTCGACCTTGATCACGTCGGCGCCGAGGTCGCCGAGCAGTGCCGTCCCGAACGGTCCGGCGTAGGCCATGGTGGCATCGATGATCACCAGGTCGGCGAGCGGGCCTCGCCGCTCGCCCGACCGGTCGTCGGCGGGGTCGGGGTGCTCGGTCATGGTCTCCTCCAGGGGCGCCGGCATCAGCGGTCAATCGCCGAGCTCGGGTTCGAGCTCGGCGTGGATCGCAGCGAGATGGTCGAGGAGCGCACCGCTTGACCGGTATCCCTGCTGGAAGATCGGTACGCAGTCCAGCGAGGCCCACCCGAAGCCCAGCTCCCGCAGCTCGACCAGCCGTTCCCGGACGAGCCGAGGCTCGGCGTAGAACCGCTTCCGTTCGTCGGTGTCGAGGGCGGAGGGCGAGAGCGACATCTGCAACCCGATCGTGTCGGGATCCCGGCCCCTATCGGCGGCATGGCGACGCAGTAGGGCCAGCCGCTCGGTCAACGGCGGATCCCCCGGGGCGTTCATCCCCATCCATCCGTCGGCCACCTCGGCCACACGGCGGAGGGCGGCCGGCCGGGTGCCGCCGAGCCAGACCGGGAGGCCGGCTCCCTGCGGTGGCTTCGGCTCCATCGCCATCTCCTCGGCCCGATAGTGCGGTCCGTCGACGTTGACCCGCTCGTCGCCCCAGTACGCCCGCATGAGGTTGATGGC
Source organism: Acidimicrobiales bacterium (assembly GCA_965262175.1). Taxonomy (GTDB): domain Bacteria; phylum Actinomycetota; class Acidimicrobiia; order Acidimicrobiales; family SZUA-35; genus CADEDH01. The sequence goes on from CBDHES010000022.1 coordinate 28,453, forward strand.
CTCGGCGAGACGTCGACCCCGGGTCGAGAAGTCACTGTGGAGGGCCTCGTACTCCGACCGCTGCCACCCGATCCCGAGACCGAGACGGACCCGACCACCGGACAAGGTGTCGAGTGTGGCGACCTGCTTGGCCATCAGGGTGGGCTCCCGCTGGGGGGCGACGAGCACCCCGGTCCCGAGACCGATCGTCGAGGTCAGTGCCGCGGCGTGGGACAGCACCATGAACGCCTCCAGGATCGGCATCGTCGGGGAGTAGAACGGCGCCCGGCGAGTGTCGGTCGGGAAGCCCATCACGACGTGGTCGAACATGCTCAGCTCATCGAAACCGATCGACTCGATACCCCGGATCAGATCGGCCACACCGGACGGCCCCTCGCGGTACATCACGCTGGGAAAGACGACCGAGAGCTTCATGGTGGCTACTGTCGTCGGTCAGCTCGTCGTCGCGCCACCTCGCAGCACCAGGAACACCGCCCCGTGCTCACCGAGCACGATCGTGTGGTCGTCGAACAACTCCTGGCACTGCTCGATCACCGGGCCATGGGTAGCACCGTCGCTGAAGGTCACCAGGATCGCTCCGCCAGGAGTGAGCGAACGGTGACAGCGGTCGAGCAGGCGCCGCCGTCCGCCGGCTGGGAGGTAGTAGAGGCTCTCCTCGGCGATGATCAGGTCGGCCCCCGAGGTCCCGGGCCATGTTGCGAGATCCTGGACCTCGAACCAGCAGCGCTCCAGCCCGAGGTCACGGGCGTTGTCGATGGCGATGGAGGAGATGTCGAGCCCCAGGTACTGGCGGTAGGTCGACGGGTCGAGCCGCCGGGCGAGGTGGCCCTCGCCGCAGCCCAGTTCGACGATCGCCCCACCGGCCGCCAGCTCCTCGGCCAGGTGGATCACCTCGGGACGGCGCCCGTCGGCCAGCCGGTCCCACCGGCCCTGTCGGTACTGGTCGTTCTGGCTCCAGGCCCGGAGGCTGGTCCCCCCGAATCGGTTGGCGAGGCGCCATCCGGTCGATCGCAGTCGGCCCACGGTCACGGCTCCCTTCCCGCCCCACGGTTCGTTCCGCCCCACTGGTCTGGACCGATCGTCGCCCGGGTCCCGATCCGAGACGCAGCCTAGCGCCGGCCATCGGCATTCTCGGACGCGACGCCCGGTCGGGCTGCGTCACGTCGGGCGCTGACCGGTGCTCTCGGTCGATGCCGGGTGGCCTCGGCGACCGGTGGGCACCCGCTAGGCTGCCGCCGTGCTGAACCACGAACGGCTCGTCGAACTGGCCCGCGACGTCGACGAGGTCCTGGCGGCCCGCATCGACTTCATCCTCGAGATCGACAAACTGAAGCGGGTCGACCGCCGATCGCTCCTCGTGGACGGCAGCCGGGTCGAGAACACCGCCGAGCACTCGTGGCACCTGGCGATGGTGGTCATGGCCCTCGCTCCCCACGCCGGGCCCGACGTCGATGTGGCCCGAGCCGTGGAGATCCTGCTGGTCCACGACCTCGTCGAGATCGATGCCGGCGACACCTACGTCTACGACGCCGATGGACACGACGACAAGGAGGAGCGGGAGCGGGCCGCGGCGGCCCGGATCTTCGGGCTGCTTCCTCCGGACCAGGCGGCCCACCTCGCTGCGCTGTGGGACGAGTACGAAACCCGGTCCACCCCCACGGCCCGATTCGCCTACGCCGTCGATCGACTCCAGCCGTTGCTGCTCAACGCCGGTTCCGGGGGTGTGACCTGGGCCCAGAACGGCATTCGCCACAGTCAGGCGGTGGCGGTCAACGCCCCGATCGCCGACGGGGCCGACGAGCTCGGGCAGCTGGCGTCGTCGATCCTTGCCGAGGGTGCCGACGCCGGCCTCCTCACCGACGACCGGGCGCGGGCATCCCACTGAGCCCGTTCCCGCCCCTTCGGGGCGCAGCGGCGGCCGTCACTAGGTGGGGAGGAGTCGGGTGGCGATGGGAGCCAGGGCCAGCACGACGACGACTCGGGTCGTGTGGATCGCCACCACGACGAGCGGGTCGGCATCGAGGTCGTCGGCCATCACCGTCATCTGGCTGAGTGCTCCCGGTGACGTGGCCAGGTAGCTGGTGGTGGGCGACAGGTCGCTCCAGGTGGCGAGCGCGACACCGACCAGAGCGCTGCTCACCACGATCGCCACGACCGATCCGCCGAGCACGAGCAGGTTGTCGCTCAAGGCGGTCAGGCTCTCCCGGCTCACCCCGGCGCCGATCCCCCATCCGAGAAGCACGAAGGCCACGAACCGGGCCGGCCCGGGCAAGCTCCACGCCCCTTCGGCGGCCATGAGGTTGACGACAGCGGCCCCGACGACCGCGCCCAACAGGGCACCGGCCGGGACCCGGAGCCGCTCGAAAACGAACGCCAAACCGAACACGGCGACCAGGGTCACGACCAGCTTCACGGCTACCTCTCCTCAGCCGGCGCCCGGTCGTCCGCCGGGCCCGACCGGCGGCACGGTAGCGATGGGCCATGCCTCGTCGCCACCCGGCGACCGGACCGCCTTGCAGCCGGATCAGGGGTCGATCAGCACCCCGGGGTTGAGGATCCCGTTCGGGTCGAGGGTCCGCTTCACCGCCCGGAGCGACTCGGCGAACAGCTCGGGCCGCTGGACGTCGTAGGCGTTGGGTCGGTGCATTCGGCCCACCGCGTGGTGGTGTGTCGAGGTGCCACCAGCCCGAACGACGACCTCGTTCGCCGCGTCCTTGACCTCCTGCCACATGGCGATCTCCGAACCCTGCCGGCCCATGCCCGACCACGTGTAGTACGGGGCCGGCCCGTCGGGGTAGACGTGGGTGAACCGGCAGCTCAGCTCACCCTTGGTGCAGACCTCGGCCAACACCTGGCCCATCTCCCGGCGGACCTCGGCGTCGAAGTCGGGCCAGGCATCCCAGGTGATCGCCGTCTCGAACGTGTCGGCCAGCAGGCCCATGCTGGTGGCGGTGCCGGGGTCGACACCGATGAAGCTCCGCCGCCACTCCCCCACCGGGCCCTCGTGACCGGTCGGTGCTCCGGTCCCGTCGTCGACGACGACGTTGGCATCGTCGATGTGCCCGCCGGCGTCCCGGGCCAGTTCGACCGCTTGGGCGATGTTCGCCCCCTGGGGCACCTCGGCCGACTCGAACCCGATGATGACCAGGGCCTGGGTGCCGTCGAGGCCGGCCGCCCGGCCCGCCTCGGCGGGGTCGAGGATCCGGAGGTTGGCGGGCCACAGCTTGGCCTGGACGATGGCCCGTACCGCCTCGGTGCCCGCCGACCACGAATCGAACACGACACCGGCGGTCGCCCGGAACCGAGGCCGGGCCTGGATGCGGACCCATGCCTCGGTGATGATGCCGAGGATCCCCTCGCTGCCGATCACCATCCGGTCCGGGCTGGGCCCGGCGCCGCTCCCCGGCAGCCGGCGGGACTCCCACCATCCGCTGGGCGTCAACATCCGGATCGACTCGACGAAGTCGTCGATGTGGGTGTGGTTGGTCGCGTAGTGGCCGCCCGACCGGGTGGCGATCCACCCACCCAGCGTCGAGAACCGGAACGATTGGGGGAAGTGTCGGAGGGTATGGCCCGACGGCTTGAGTTGGGCTTCGAGGGCGGGACCGAAGATGCCAGCCTGGATACGGGCCGCCCGCGACGTCTCGTCGATCTCCAGGACCTGGTCGAACCGGTCCATGGCGATCGTCACCGACGTCGGCGAGTCGGGAGGCTCGACACCCCACACCACCGATGATCCGCCCCCATAGGGGACGACCGCGTGGCCGCCCTCGTGGCACCACTCGAGCACCGCTTCCAGCTCCTCGTCGGTCCGGGGGTGGGCCACGACGTCGGGCGGGTTCGGGAAGTCGAGGTTGAAGGCTCGCGTCCGGTCGGTGACGTGGGCCCCGCCGGCGTGACGGGCCCGCTCGTAGGTGTCGGTGAAGCAGAATTCGGCCAGCCGCTCGGGCGGGGTGATGCGGGGCGGGCGGAGCTCGGCATCGGCAAGATCGGGGATTGGCTTCGGGGTGATCGCCACCCCGTAGGTCTCGGAGAGTTGGGCCGCCAGGGCCCGACGATCGGCGTCGGTCGGTTCCTCCGACTCCAGTCCCCACGCCCAGAAGCTCATGCGGTCGGCCATCGGTCTCCCCTCTCGTCGAACGGCCCGACGCTACACCGGGGGTTCGGGAGACGGCGAGACGTCTCCCGGCGGGTCGAGCTGGGCGATCGCCGACGCCAGAGCCAAGCTCGCCTCGTCGACGACGTGGACGTTGGTGACCTCGCCGTCGACGGCGACGATCCGGCCGCCGCTCCGCTCGACCAGCTCCGACTCCTCGGTCCCGCCGGGGACCTCGGCGAACGCCCGATCGAGGGCCGCCCGATCGAACGCCATCGGGCATTGGGCCGTCCCGAAGCCTTCGCGGCCGACCGTGACCAGCCCCTGATCGGTGCGACGCTTGATGACGTCGACGACCGGGAGGAACGGGACGGCGCCGGCGGCGTCGGGACCGACCGCCTCGAGCAGCGCGGACGCCAACCCGACCGAGGCCAACGGGTGGGAGGCGCTGTGGACCAGCACGGTGTCGACGTCGTCGGGGAGCGCGTCGAGCCCCCGCTGGAGCGAGTCGTACCGGCTGTCCCCACCGGCGACGACCGCCTCGACGGACGGACCGGTCCAGCGGTGGTCGGCCGGCACGACGACCCCGACCCACGGTGCCACCGATCGGGCGGTGGCGACCGCCCGATCGACCAGCCGCTCCGATCCCCGAAGCGGGAGGAACTGCTTGCGGCGGCCCAGCCGGGTCCCCGACCCGGCCGCCAGCACCAACGCTCCGATGCCCATCGGCCGGCCTCTCAGCCCTCGGCCGATGCCGGACGGGACCGCATGAACTCGGCCGCGTTGCGGAGGATGTGGGCCGCTCCGTGCGGCTGGTTCAGGATGGCGTCGGTGCCGTACAGGGTCTCCTTCTGCCATCCGTACCGGGCCCGGTCGGTGGCCAGCGGAGCCAGCGCGGCGGCCCGCTCGAGAGCCGTCGAGCGGACCTCGTCGACGGGAACCGCCGCCTCGACGAACCCGGCGGCGACGGCGGCCGGGGCGGTCCACCGCTTGGCCAGCAGGATCGTCTCGTGGAACGCCGGGGCCGGGATCTTGTGGCGGAACAAGGCGACCTCCGGCTCGGGAACGGTGAACCCGATCTCCAGCTCGTTGGCGCAGAGGTAGCCCCGGTCCTCTCGCATGAGCCGGACGTCGTGGGCCAACGAGATCATGAACCCGGCGCCGAACGCGTGCCCGTTGACGGCCGCCACGGTCGGCACGGGCAGGGTGATGAGGCGGCCGAGGAGCGCCATGTACTCGATCCCGAACGTCTCCCGATCGCCGCCTTCGGGGTGTTCGGCGGGCGCCATGACCCAGTCGAGGTCGAGGCCGTTGGAGAAGAACTTCTGGTCGGCCGAGGTCGTGACCAGGGCCGCCGGCCCCGTCGACGCCTCCACCTCGTCCAGCCGGTCCGAAAAGGCCCGGGTGAACGCGGTGTTCCACCGGTTCTCCCCGCTGCTCATCGTCAGGACGAAGACGTCCCCGACGCGGTCGAGCTCGATCATGATGGCTCCCACCGCCCCAGGCTGGTGGCGTCGGATCCGATCGCGCCCGTGGCGACAACGATCGGATCCGACGTCATCGACGACTGTGAACGTCGACGAGGCTAGCCAGCGGGCGCTGGCTCAGCAGCTCTGGTAGCCGTCGAAGCTCCACACCTTCACGTAGTCGACCTGCATCCACACCGGCGACGAGATCTGGTGACGCCACGCATCGAGCTGGATGGCCAGTCGATGGGGGACGTCGGGGATGAGGTCCTCGCCCGTCTCTTCCAGGAGGCGGATGAGCTGACCGTCGCGGTAGATCCGGATCCAGTTCGGCGTCCACTCCATGACCATGGTGTGCCAGTCGTTGGCGCTGGCGTGATGGACCGTGTAGTCCTGGTCGTGGACGGTGCCGTAGGGCTCGTGGATGAAGGTGTAGAACTCGTGCCGGTCACCAGGGGTGGCCAGGGTCTCATAGACGTTGTTCTCGCCGTCGCGGGGATGGACACCGGACTGGGGCCAGGTCAGGACGACGCCGCTGGTGCCCTCACTCCAGTCCTGGTCGGTCCGGACCCGGAACTCGTAGCGGCCGTAGGTCTGGTGGTGGTCGTGAGACATACCGCCCGACACCAGCGTGCCGTTCTCCATCTGCGCCCGGATGTTGAGGTTGCCGCCCCACTGGGAGATGGCGTGGGGGCGCCGGAGCCCGTAGCCGGCGTTGCCGGTGCTGTAGTAGGTGTTCCACGCCCGGTTGAGGGCGGCACCGTTCCCCGAGAAATGGTCCTCGAACTGGAGCGTCCAGTTGGCTCGTCCGGCCTCGCAGTCGTTGCCCCCGTCGTCGCCGCCGCCGGTCAGCTGACCGTCGAGCGGATTCGCCGAGTGCCCGCCGGATACGCAGATCTGGCGCTGGAACCACCGACTGTTGTTGGTGAACTGGCGACCCTGGGGGGCGATCATCGTGACGACGTAGCAGCCGTCGCCGACGTCGAAGGAGTAGTTCCCCCCGCGATCGGAACGGGTGTCGCCGAGGAACTCGGCCCGGGATCCGTCGGCGGCGGCCCGGAACAGGTCGACGGTCACGCCTTCGGCGCCCGCACCCCCGGAGCTGATCCAGCCCCGGATCCCGTACACGGCGGCCTCCGACGGCGAGGCCAGGATGAGTTGGGTGGTGGCCGCCACCAGGAGCGCGGCCACCGCGAAAATGGACGCGAGCCGGCGGTGGGCCCGTCGCTGAGTCTGCATGGACAATGATCCTCCTACAGCACCATCGTCTGCCCCGCCGGGCACTGTAGCCCCGGTGTTGCGAAGCGGTGACGATCGTGTGCCCACACCATGGCGCACGACCCTCGTTTCCGCTGGTCAGAGCCACTCTGATGGTGAGGAAAAAGTCCCGCCGGTCGTGGGTGATCTCGCCCGGCGGCTACCGCCAGAACGGACGCGACGACCCGGGGCGGCCGGCGCCGGCGTCGGCGTCGGCCAGCTCCCGTCGGATGGCGGCGACGACGTCGGCGATCGGGCGTCCCGAGCCAAGCCGATCGACGAGATCGGCGAGCAGTGAACAGAGGTCGGCCGGGCCGCCGACCGACAGCAGATCGCGACGCAGCTCGTCCAGGTCCTGTCGAGCTCGACGATCGTCCGGGGTGGCTTCGAGACGGTCGAGAAGGCTGGTCAACCGGTCGAGGTAGCGGTCGAGCACGACGGGGACGACCGCCGGGGTCGGCCCCGTCGGAGGGGGTGGCGGCGGCGCGGCCGGGGTCGAGCGCCCGCGGCCGAACCGGCGCCGCTTCGACGACCGGGCGACCAGGTCGGCAGGCACCGGCGCGCCAGCCACCATCGCCGGACCGGGCGGCGCCGATCCCGGCGCCGGCATCGGTGAGGGCGGGGCCGTCAACTGCCCGGCACCGAACTGCATGCTGCGTGCCGCCGTCGGCCCGGCCTGCCACCCCGACGGCACCTCGACCGGCTGGACGACCGGCCGGGGGGCGGTCGAATCGACACGCTCCGTGACGTCGACGGCAACCAGCGCCGTGAATCGGGACAGGACGCTCGTCGCCAGGGAGAGGGCCACGATGCGGTCGGCCAACTCGGATCGGTCGGCGGCCATGCCGGCGGTGCTGGCGTAGGCATCCTCCAGGTCCCGGATCCGGGCCCGCCCCCACAGGGCTCGAGCGGCGGGATCGTCGACCGTCGGCGGCGGCGGGACCTCGGCCTCCCATCGCTCGTCGCCGGCCAGCGTCCCCCGGCAGCGGAGCCGGGGCGGGCGGCCCTGATATCGGCCTCGGATCACCAGGGGAACCCCGGCGAAGCAGTCGACCGGGCCCGCCGGCGACAGCCCATCGATCGCTCCCTCGACCGCCTCGATGGTGACACCGGTGATCGAGACGTCGGAGATGCGGCGATGGATGGCGGTCATGACCTGGTCGAGCCGGTCTTCCGACTCGACCAGCTCACACCGGCCTCCGCCCACGGCGGCCAACCGCTGGAGGAAGCCGGCGTTGACCGCCCGGTCGATGCCGACGGTGAAGATCCGGGCGGCACCGACGGCCGGCATCAGCTCGGCCAGGATCTGATCCTCGTTGCCGACCTGACCGTCGGTGATCACGACGCAGGTCGGCCGGCGCCGCTCGTCGTCCGACGCGCCGAGCAGTCGGCAGGCTTCGGTCAGCGGCGCTCGGAGCTCGGTCCCGCCCCGAGCCTCGACCTTCGCCAGCCACTCGATGGCCAGCCACCGGTTCCGGTCTGAGGCCTCGAACAGCCCGGAGACCGGCTCACCGCCGGGGACGTCGACCCCCGGGCCCGCAACCGGGGCCGGGGCCGAGGGCTCGATCGGGGTCGGGGGCTCGATGACGGGCCGATCGATGACACCGTCGAAGGCGAGGATCGTGAACCGATCACCCGAGGTGAGGGTGTCGATGATCCGAGCCGCGGCCCGTCGGGCGGCGACCATCTTCCATCCCGCCATGCTCCCCGACCGGTCGAGCACGATGACGACATCGCGCCGTTGCTCGGTGGCGGCCACATCGACCGGAGGCAGGAGACGGAGGGTGAACGTGCCATCGCCCGGCGCCGGGCCGGCCGCCTCGGAAGCCACGGCATCGGGAGCCACCGGATCGGACGACACCGGATCGGAAGCCAGGGCGTCGGTCGGGCTGCGGCCGGCCCCAGGGTCGGGGGTCATGGTGACGGCGGGGACGAGCGGGTCATCGCCGGCCGACGGATCGGCGTCGTCGACCAGCGACCAGCGCAGGATGAAGTCCCGGTCGATCCGCTCCCCGGGGTGGAGCTGGACGGCCGAGCCTCCATCGACGACCGAGTGGAGGCTGGCTGCGAGACCGGCCGGTCGCTCCATCGGGAAGTCGACCCGGAGCGCGAGGCGGACCGGGTTCGGGAGCCCGGGGAGGATGACGGGCGGGCTGATGCGCGATGCATCGGGTACCGCGGTGGTGTCGGCCACCGTGCCGTCGCCGGCCGAAGGGCCATCGAGGGGTGCACCGGGCACGTACCGGGGAGCGACCACGAGCGGGAATCGGAAGCCGACCTGCCCGTCCTCGACCGCCAGCGGCTGGACGAGGCGAAGCTCGACGTCGGCCCGATCGCCGGGGAGCAGGTTGCCGACCCGGGTGGTGAACACGTCGGGTCGGTCCTCCTCGGTGATGGCGGCCCGGTGCCCATCGACCAGGGCCTGGTCGTAGTCGGCCCGGGCTTCCCCCCGCTCCTTGAGAACCCCCGTGATCGTCCGGTCGCCGATCGTCACGGTCAGCCCGATCACGGCCGCCCGATCGGGCAGCGGGTGGACGTAGACCGCCTCGATGGCGTCGTCGAACGGGTTGTGGAACGACTGGCGCACGATCACCGAGGCGTTGAGGTCGGTGACGGTGGCGGCCACGTCGAGGTCGGTGAGGGGGAGCCACCCCCGCTCAGAGGTCATCAGGCCGATGCCGGCCCGGCGCTCGCCGATGGAGGGGTGGTCGGTCAGGGGGGTGATGGTGGTCATGTCGCTTCCTTCGGATCGGGTAGGAGGCCCCGGCGACGGAGCTCGTGGACGAGGGGTCCGGCTGCCGCCTGGATGGCCTGGATGTCGTCGGTCGTAGCGGAGATGGCGGGTTCGACGACGAGCACGACCCCGTCGCTGAGCCGGACGGCGATGGGGCTGATCGCCACGGCCGACCCCCGACCGGATGCGGCCGCCTCAGCCTCGGGGATCGCGTCCCCGGCGGCCGTCTCCGGTGGCGCGGTCCAGAATCGGGGCGCCGTCGGCCGACCGATCAGGGCCACCAGCTGCTCGTCGCTCTGACCGGTGAGTCGGAGCTGGATCTCCTGCAAGGGCAGCCCCTGCGCCTGCAGCGCCTTGACCGCCACCGCCTGAAGGAGGTGTCGGCGGCCGTAGTAGGCCCGACGGCCCCGGGTCTCGACCGGGGGATCGAGGAGCCCGAGCGAGGTGTAGTAGCGCAGCGTCCGCCCGTCGGGGTAGGCCGAGACCTGCCCGTTGACCTGCTCCATTCCCCGCCGGTCGAGTTCGGCCCGGACCCGCTGGACCAGTGCATCCAACGGATAGGTCCCGGTGTCGCCGTCCTGATCGCCATCAGTTACTGTCACAATAACTGTGACAGTAACTGGGCTTCGCTGAGCCGTCAAGGTCGGGCCGGCGGAGCTGCAAATCTCTCAACGCCGCGCATCCACCTGGATCGACGTGACGGAGGACGGGTGACGGTGCAGTTCACCGGGACGGGGTGGGTTCGTTCGACCGACCCGGCCACCGGCCCACCGACCCCGTCGAACCGACTACCGAAGGAAGCAACCAATGAAGAAGCTTGTCTTTGTCGCGCTCGCAGCGCTGCTCGCCCTCCTCACGACCGGTCCGGCCGGCGCCGAAGATGACGCCAGGATCCACCTGATCCACGGCATCCCCGGCGTCGACGTCGACGTGACGGTCGACGACGAGGTCGTGGTGCCCGGGTTCTCGTACCAGGACACCCAGGACCTGTCCGACTTCGCCGGCCAGACCCTGGCCAACCTCCAGGTGAAGGTCGCCGGAACCGACGATGTCGCCATCGACGTCGGCGACTTCGACGTCCCGGCCGAGGGCAACTACACCGTCATCGCCCACCTCGACGCCGAGGGCACCCCGACCGTCAGCGTGTACGAGAACGACGAGTCGACCCTGGATGCTGGCGAGGGCCGGCTGGCCGTCCGCCACACCGCAGCGGCCCCGGCCGTCGACGTGCTGGCCGGCGGCGAGGCCGTGTTCTCCGGCATCGAGAACGGCGGCGAGGCCGCGGCCGATCTCCCGGCCGGCACCGTGACCGCCTCGGTCGTTCCCGCCGGCGCCACCGAGCCGGTCGTCATCGGCCCGGCCGACCTTCCGGTCGAGGAGGGCTCTGCCCTCATCGTCTACGCCGTCGGCTCGCTCGACGACGAGAACCTCGAGGTGCTGACCGAGACCATCGACGGCCTCGACGGCGCCCCCCACAGCGTCCCGACCGGCAACAGCCCGATCGAGTCGTCCACCCCGTGGCTCCTGGTCGGCGCAGCGACGATGGCCGGCATCCTCTCGCTGGCCGTCATCCGGCCCCGCCTGGCCCGCCAGCAGGCCTGATCACCCTCGACAGAACCTGACGAACGGCGGAGGACGGATTCGATGCACACCCTGCTCACCAACCGACGGTCGACCACCCTCGTCGTGCTCGGGCTGGTCCTGGCGCTCCTCATCGGAGCGTGCAGTGCCAGTGACGCCGAGCCGGCGACCGGGAACGCAGCCGCCGAGGAGCAAGCGTCGAACGGCGCCGACGATGCCGCCACCGACACCGGATCCGACCCCGCCACCACCCCCTCCCCTGCTTCGGCCGACGATGCGTCGGCCGAAGCGGGGGCCGGGGCCGACGACCCGGCGTTCCGGACCCTCCCCCCGGCCGGCGGCGTCCCGGCCCCGGCCGAGGCCGGGCCTGCCCCGGTCGGCTTCCAGCTCCCCGATCTCGACATCGCCGATGCGGTGGTGCTCCCGGTCGGCGTCGACGCCGCCGGGGACTTCGAGGTCCCCGAGGCGGACGAGATCGGTTGGTACCGATTCGGCTCCGCCCCGGGCGAGGGTGGCTCGACCGTGTTGGCCGCCCACATCGCCTACGACGGCGTGGACGGCGTGTTCCGCTGGCTGGCCTCAGTGGAGATCGGGTCGGAGGTCGAGGTCGTCATGGACGACGGCACGACGCTGACCTACCGGATCACCGACAAGGTTCGCTACGACAAGGACGAGCTGCCGGTCGAGGAGCTGTTCGACGAGTCCGGCCCCGATCGGCTGGTGCTCATCACCTGTGGTGGTAGCTTCAACCCTTCGCTCTCGAGCTACGAGTCGAACGACGTCGTCTTCGCCGAGCCGATCACCTGACCCGAGGCCGAGGGCGACCATTGCCGGGCCTCATCACCCCTGAGTAGATTGGTTGGGGTGACAAGCGTAAACAGCCCTGTTCGGGCCCTTCCACGCGATCTGCTGGTCATCATCGGGCTCGAGCTGGCGTTGATCGTGGCGCTCCACCTCGTCGGCACGGCCCAGTCGACCGTGCCGATCCGGTCGCTCGGAACCTGGCTGGCCGACAGCGACCCAACGGTGGTCGTCGTCGCCCTGGCCCGGCTCGCCGGCCTCCTGCTCGGCTACTGGTTGCTGACCAGCACCCTGGCCTACGCTGCGGCCCACCTGCTCGGCTGGGAGTCGGTGACCGGCATCCTCCGCTGGGTGACCCTCCCGGTGGTCCGCCGGGTGGTCCATGGGGTCACGGCTATCTCGCTCACCAGCGCCTCGCTGGTCGGGCCGGCCGCCTTCTCGGTCAGCCCCGCCCTCGCCGAGTCCGTCGAGTCGACCGACGACGACTCGACCACGGACGGTGCCGACGACGAGGCGGCCGACGACGAGCCGATCGACGCCGCCGGCTGGCCGAGCCCCGGCGGGGACGGCGAGTTCTGGCGGCCCGACGCCATCACCACACCGGTCTCCACCGCCGAGGACGCCGATGACGCCGAGTCGACCCACACCGTGGTGGAGGGCGAGCACCTGTGGTCGATCGCCGAGAGCCACCTCCGCGGCGTGACCGGCCGAGCGGTCACCGAGGACGAGATCTGCGAGTACTGGGTCCGGGTGATGGACGTCAACCGAGACTCGCTCCGGTCCGGCGATCCCGACCTCATCTACCCGTCGGAGCGGATCACCCTCCCGCCGGTGTTCGCCGACTGAGACCCGGAGCACCCCTCCCGGAGCCGGTCACCCGTCGCCGGTACCGTCATCGAACGCTCGGGGGCTGGCCAGGGTCCCGTCCTTCCGGACCTGTTCCCAGTAGCGTTCCGACTCCCGATCGTTGGCCGCCGAGTCGAACGGGTTGGGTGAGCCGGTCGACGCGGTCCGCTGTCGACCTCCGAACAACCGACGCCACCATGGTCGACGGACCGCCGGCGGCTCGACCCGGACCCGAAGCGATCGGTCCCGGTACCAGGGGCGGAGAGCCATCCGGATCGGCGGCAGGTTGCCATACACACACAGGGCGTGATCGTCGTCCAGGGTTCGGATCCAGGTCGTGCCGCCGAGCACGAGGGCATCGTCGGGATCGGCCTCGGGGTCGGGCCGATCGCCCGCACCGACCAGCCGGCTCCCGTGGATCAGGGAGTTCACGTAGTCGAGGGTGACCACGTCGCTCACGCCGGGAAGAACGACGAGGACCCGATGGGAGTCGGCCACCTGCATGGCCTCGTCGGCCCCGAACGCCCGCTCGACGTGGCCCAGATCCTGGAACATCGTCATCAGCTGGATACCCAGGCCAGCACCGACCGACGCAAGCTGGTCGAGGAGCTGGAGCGGGGCGCTCTCGGCCGCATCGTCGAAGATCACCATCAGTGGAGCCGGGAGGCGACCGGCCGGCGACCCCGTCGCCTGACCCATGGCGGTCTCCAGTACCTCGGACACCAGCGTCGTCATGAGGGGACGAAGGCCCTGCTGATGATGGGGAGGCGAGAGCACGTAGAGCGTGCTGGGCTCCCGGTCGAGCAGGGCCCGGGGATCGATGACCGGATTCCGGGCCTGGCCGAGGACCCGGGGGTCGCTGTAGGGGGTCATGATCAGCGCCAGGATCTGGTACGTCCCGGCGGTGGTTGCCGGGTCCTGGTTGCGGGCGCCCTCCCACGCCGCCTGCGCCTCGGCCACCGCCGTCCGCTCCAGGGCCAGGGTGACCGCCTCGACCTCCCGGCGGTCGACCCACTCGGCGACCTGACCGATCAGGAGCTCGTCGGCCGCTGCGGCCAACAGCATCGGTGCCAGCATCTGCTCGGCGACCACGAACCACGGCTCGGGAAGCTCGCCCTTCACCTGGTTGGATCGGGCCGCTCCGACCATCCAGTGGGCGGTCCGTCGGGCCCGGGCCCACTGCTGGACCCGACGGTCAAGCTCGGGCTGGTTGCGGGATGTCGGCACCGAGGCGATGAGCTGCAGAGGCGACCAGCCATCTCCGGCCACCCCCCGACTGCTGGTCGAGTCGGTGGCGGCCTCGGCCCCGGCCATCGAGCCCATCGGATCGAACAGCCAGGTCTTGCCACCCCTCTCCGCCCGCTGGCGCCACGTGGCGGAGATCAGATCGGGCTTGGCCGACACCACGAGCGCCGGTCCCGGCCAATCGAGGAGGGCCGGCACGGTCAGGGCACTCGTCTTGCCCGACTGGGTCGGTCCGAAGGCGACGACCGAATGGAAGTCGTACGTCGCCAGGTACCGACCCTCGGCCCGCCCCAGCACGACCTGGTTGCCACCCGGTCGCTCGGTGAGGATCCGATCCACGCCGGGCGCTGCGACCGGGCTGGGGAGGAGGCCGGTGGCCACCGTCGACGAGGTGGCGGCCATCCGCCGCCGGGCCCGCTCCTCCCGAGCCGCGGCCCGGCGCTCGGCCCGGGGATGCTTGGCCGGGGTCGGTTCGATGTAGACCGGAGCTGGTTCATCGGGCCGCGGCCCGAACATGCGCCACATCGGCCAGAACAGGAGCGACACGATGAAGGCCTCGATGGCGAAGAAGAACCAGAACCACACCGGTCCCGCCAAGGACTCCTCGATCTCGGCCGACCAGGCGCCGTCCCACCGCAGCCGGTTGGCCCCCAGCTGGAACAGTGCCAGCGCTGCGTCATCGACCGGGATCGTCGCCCGGTCACCGGCGATCAACCATGAGGACAACGTGGCCGCCCCCCACACCATCCCCAGGAGACCGAGGGCGATCAGCAGCAGGGCCCCGACTGCGGCCTCGATCGGCGAGGATGCCACCGGGTCAAGCCACTGGACGACGACCGGTCGCCGGCGGCTCACGTGAACGCGTCCTCGTGACGGGTCACCGGCTCCCCGCCGGCCTCACCGTCGCCGCGCATCGACTGGTCGGTGTCGATGATCTCCCACTCGTGGTCGCCGATGCGGTGGTCGACGATGAAGGTCTGCTGGCGGACCTTCCACAGCGCCACGCCCCGACCGAGCCGAGGCAGGACGTCGGCTTCCGCCTCGGTCAACCCGAGCAGGCGTTTCGTGTCGGCCACCTCACCCTCGGATTGGGCATAGACCACCCGGGTCTCGGCGTCGCTCAACAGGCCCTGGGCGATCCGGGTCGACTCCGAGCCCTCGCTCCCCGCCGCCTCCAGATCCGACATCCGGTGGACGACGATCATGTTGGACAGCCCGTACTGGCGGGAGAGCTTGAACATGGCTCGCAGCCACCGGGCGAGGGCCAGGTTCGACAGGAGGTACCAGGCCTCGTCGAGCAGGAGGATCCGCTGGGTGCCATCGGCCCGAGCGACCGCCGAGTGCAGCCACGCCATGGCGCAGGCCATCACGAGACCGAGCGCGTCCCCCGAGTTGCCGAGGGCCGACAGATCGAGCACCACGATCGGCCCGTCCCAGTCGACGTCGACCGTGGTGCGACCATCGAACATGCCCTTCAGGTCGCCCTCGCACAGTCGACGAAGCTCGAGCGCCGCGTCTCGCGATCGCTCGGCCAGCCGGTCCGGGGTCGTGTTGACCCGTTCGGCCAGCTCGGGGGACGGATCGAGGAGGATGTCGACCACGTCGCCGATCGTCGGCTCGTCGTGTCGGACCGCCGCCTCGGTTCGGGCCAGGACGATCGCCGTCCGCTCCTCGGGGTGCAGTTCCCGCCTCAGGGCGGCCTCGGCCAGGGACATCAGCACCTGATCCTGGCGGCGCCCGATCTCGGCGGCGTCGGTCGTCGCAGCCGCCGGGCCGGCGTCGAGCGGGTTCAGGCGGACCGCCGACCCTGGCTCGAGCCGGATCACGGTTCCCCCGAGCCGCCGAGCCAGCGGGGTGAACTCGCCCTTCGGGTCGATGACCACCGCTCGCCGCCCGAACGCCGCCTGACGCCAGATGTAGGTCTTGACCAGCGACGACTTGCCCCGCCCGATCTGGCCGGCGACGACGACGTTGGGGTTGGTGACCTTGTTGAACCGGTAGAGCTCCCACGGGTCGTAGCAGAACGAGCCGCCGAGGACCTCCTGGCCGATGTAGCAACCCCGCCCACCGAGGCCGGCCGGCGATTGGAACGGATAGAGGGCCTGGAGGTGGGCGGTCGTGGCGTGGTGGGGCGCGGTGGACGGCGACGAGGAGAACAGCCCGATGGCGACGATCACTGCGGCGAACGCCACCAGGGCCAGCCCCACCACGACGACGGCGGCGATCACCGGTCCGTCTCCGTCGGTCGGGGTCGAGGACGGTCGAGGGTCACGACAGCCCCATCGCCATCGGCATCGTGCAGTAGAAGGCGGAGTCCTGTTCACCCCACAGCCGACGTAGCTCGACCGGGCACTGGTAGGCGACCTGCTCGATCGTCGCCGCCGCCACCTCCACGTCGTCGAGGTTGGGCCCCGAGACGGTCACGTAGCCGGAGTAGCGGTTCTCGGCGTGCCCGTCGGCCAGCTCGTTCTCCCGCCGATCGAGCGCCTCGAACTC
The DNA here is from genome assembly GCA_965262175.1 of Acidimicrobiales bacterium. Classification (GTDB taxonomy): domain Bacteria; phylum Actinomycetota; class Acidimicrobiia; order Acidimicrobiales; family SZUA-35; genus CADEDH01. The sequence continues at coordinate 44,975 of CBDHES010000022.1, forward strand.
CCGCCGCCGTCGTGCCCCGGTCCGATAGCCGGCGCCGGCCCGGATCTCCTCGTCGGAGAGTCGAGCGGTCTGTTCGTGCTCGACCTTGCGGACCGCACGGGACGTCGGGATGGGTTCGGAGACGACCGACACGGTCCGGGTCACGCCGTTGCTCGTGAGGAGCAACGGCGACAGGAAGCTGGGTCGAACTCCGAGCTTGGGCCACTCCGAGACCCAGTAGGTGATGTGGAACATCCGGTCGGTCCGGTAGTGCCCCCACGACACCTCGGTGGCCATCGGCCAGGCGCTGCGGGCCGAGACGAGGTGCTCGCTGCCGAGGGACTGGCGGGCCGCCATCGCCACCGCGTCCTCGGGGTCGAATTGGGTGCGGAGCAGCATCGCCAGCTCGTCACCGGACAGGAACCCGGTGACCGTGAGATCCGACTCCCGCAGCTGGCGCTGAAGATGGTCGAGCTCGCGGTACAACACGGCGACCGCCCCTCGGTCCCCGCCGCCGGCATGCTTGATCGCCCGACCGGCCTTGGCCGCCGACACCTGGAGGACCAGGAACGTCTCGTGCTGCTGGGTGACCGGCTGGGCGGCCTGGAGGAGCTGGGAGTACGAGTCGTGGGGTGCGGTGCCGACGGTGGTGCCGGCCCGCTCGTCGAAGAAGGTCCGCATCTCGTCGCCGACCTCGGTGAGGGTTCGCTCCAACCACTGCATCCGGGCGATCGGGCTTCCCTGCCGGGCCATCGAGGTCTGGACGGCGGCCCAGGACGAGAGCCGGCGTACCTGCTCGCTCTCGTCGAGGAGCATGAACGACTGGCCCTGGACGCTGATGACGGCAACCCAGGTCTTGTTCTTGCGGTCTCGCAGGACGCCCATCGGGAGCCCGGACACCGAGGTGTAGATCAGCTGCCAGTTGGCGACCGGCGGCGGTGGGGAGGGCTTGCCGGCCATGCGGCCGATCGCCTGCCTCGTGCGGCGGCCGCCCCGGGCCGCCTTCCCCGCCTTCCCCGCCGGCTCGGCCGGCGCCGGCCGAGAAGGCCGGCGACGACGTGAGGCCGGCGGCATCGGCGGTGGCGTCCGTATGACCTCGCCGTCCCCTGGGGGCTCGGCGCTCGGCTCGGGGGCCGGTACCGACGGTCGGGACCGGCGTCTGAGCAGGCCCCGTCGACGGGTAGCCGATCGCCCGGCGCCCGGGTTGCGCCGGGCCCGACCCCGACCGCGGCCTTTCCGGCCCGGCGGTTGGCCGGCCGGCGGGGTACCGTCGCCGGTCCCCGTGCCATCGCTGACCAACCGGGACGACCGCAGGATGTCGATCGGGTCGGCCGATCGGTCGTCACCGGGACCGGCCGGCGCCGGTTCCCGATCGGCTCCACCGTCGCCGTTGCGGGACGGTCCGACGGGTGGGTGGTGCCCGTTGCTCGTCGGGCTGGCGGCGACCTCGGTGATGGACGGAACCGCCCATCGCTCGCCGACCCAGGGTGCGGGTGACACCCACCTCCGCTGACCTCGGAGCACGAGCACGACCCAGCGGGAGCAGGCCGGGACCCAGTCGTCGAACGGTCGGCCCTCGATCGTCCCGAAGGCGCAGCCCACCCCGGCGATGATGGTCAGGACAGCCAGGCCGAAGCCGATCTGGCCCGGGATCAAGCGGAGGAACAGCACCGCCGAACCGAACGCCGCACCGAGGAACCCGGCCTGAGCGTGGCGGACCCCGCCGAGGAACGTGGTCCGGACCGGCGGCCCGAACTGGAACCGAACCTCCCTGCTCTCCATGCCTTACCTCCTGCGAGAAGCCCGCGCTCGTCGGGCCGTCGGTCGGTCGGTGCCGGTCAACTGAACCCTCCCCCGGGTACGCCATCAGCCGGGGGCCGGCCCGACGGCGGCGGCGGGGACTCGGTCCCGTCATCACCGGTTTGACCGGTCGACGGCGACCGAGAGCCCGAACGATCGGTGGCCGGCGGAGGGGCACCCCCTTCCCCTCCGCCGGAGGTCAAGGACCCGGACGAGGCCGATCCGGCGGCGACCGAGCTCACCGCGGCCGGGCCGCTCTGCTGGGAACCGGACAGGAACCCGGCGAGGCGCTGACCGGTCACCACGCCGGCCGCGGTCGAGGCCACTCGGCTCGCCGGCGCTTGGGATGGCTGCTCCATGGCGTCGACCGCCTCGTCGCCGACGAAGGGCAGGAGCTTCATGAGGGCGAAGGGCGAGAAGGCGGCCAGGAAGAACAGGGCTGCCGCCTGGATCATCCCCTCCAGCGCGTTGTCGGCCTCGTTGAGCGTCTGGGAGCCGAGGGCCAACACCGCGACGATCACCGGCTTGGCCAGGATGAACGACAGCTGGATCTCGATCAGTCGCTTGATCCACGACCTGGTCGCCGGGAAGATGATGGCGGCGAAGGCGAGCGGCATGAAGGCGTAGGTGATCAGGATTGCCGCCGATCGGATCACCATCACCAGCCACACCAGAATCGACCCGGCGATCAGCACCAGGGCGAAGATCACCAGCAGGATCGGAGCCGTCACGCCGACGCCGGCGGCGATCAGGCCACCGATGCCATCGAGCCAGTCGGCGATGGCGGTCTCGCCGTCGCCGAGGTACAGGTCGGAGAACTGATCGGTGGCCGCCAGCAGCGCCGTGATCACGTAGCCGGCGGCGACCATGCCGACCACGGATCCGGGTAAGAAGATGAACGCCGATCTGAGCGCTATGCCGGCGTCGCGTTTCAAGAGCGAGTACAACCCGGCCGCGACCAGCAGCGGGAAGGCGAGGGCGCGGGCGGCGACCATCGATGTTCGGAAGACGGATGTGTCCCCATCGATCACCGGCGTGGTCGTCCCGTCGATTCCGTCCCACACCAGCTCGATGGCGCCGATGGCCCCGACCGCCACCCAACGGGCGAAGTAGTCGAACGCGCCGGCGACGACACTCTCGGTCACGTCGGGGGCACAGCCGGCCACGTTGTTGAGGCCGCAGTCGAGCTCCCACGACGTGCCGTCGACGACCTGGCGGCAGACGTCGGAGATGATCGGGATCGACCCACACGCCGACGACCCGGCGGGTTCCACATCGGCCGCCGCCGGCTGGGCCGTCACCGCCTGCACCCCGAGCACCCCGACCAGCAGCAGACCCATCACGACCACGACCCGGGCCACGGACAACGATGGGACGGCGGGCCGGTCGAGGGTGGCGTCAATCGGAGACATAGTCGTAGCCCTCCAGGTGGTCGACCGTTGCCAGGAAGGCATCGATCTCGGTCGGTGGTGGATCGCCCCACGCCGGGCTGGGGCCAGGGGTGCTGGTGGAGGACCAGACCTTCCAGTCGTCGTCCTCCCAGACCAGCTCGATCGTGGCCGTCTCCCAGGTGGCGGTCGCTTCGGCCATGCCCGACACCGCGACGAGGTTGAGGGTCCACACGTCGACCGTTGCCCGATCGTCGTCGAAGCGGATCAACTCGTGGCCGACCGGCACGGTCCGCACGAACAGCTCGGCACCGATCGGCCCGTTGGCGTCGACCCCCGTGTGGACGGCGTCCCAGCTGGCGGCGAGCTCCCCGACGAGGATGTCACGGGAGGCTCCGGCGGCCAGGATCTCGTACGCCCGCACCGCCTCGTCCCGCTCGGCCGTGATCGCCTGCTCCAGGGTGAGGACCAGGTTGGTGGCGGCGGCCACCGCCCCCTGCTCGGTACGGGCGAACCCGACCCCGACGCCGTCGACCTTGTCCGACGGCCCGGCCGGGTTGCCCCCGACCCGGATGTCGCCGACGTCCGGCCCGACGGCGGCGGTCGCCGACGTCCCGTCCTGCGCTCCGAACCCGCCGGCCAGGAACCCGCCGAGCGCCATGCCCAGCGCCACGGCGACCAGCACGAAGCCCAGCCGCCGACCCCTGGTGACGAGGTCAGCCGCCGGCATTGGCGCTCTCACCGAGCTGGAAGGCCCAGTCGACGAGCACCGGTGCGGCGCCGATCAGCGCGACGGCGATGAGGGAGTAGACGACGCCCCGCTTACCCCGGCTCGCCTGCCCGGCGTTGTCGGAGCCGGCGCCGAGCGCCCAGAGCAGACCGGAGATCACCACGGCGATGACACCGATGACGGTGCCCCACGCCTGGAGGCCGTCACCGAGCTCCTCGAGGATGTTGGTGCCCGGGAGGGTCTGAGCCAACAGGTTCACCATTCGTGCCTCCTCGGATGCCCGGACGCCGTGCCCGGACGGTCATCGATCATGGCTTGTCGGCGATCGTCGGTCGTGTTCGCACCACGACTCTACGTTTATCAAGGCTGTCTTCGCAATCGTTGAAATGTAACGAAAGTTCGATTATTCATGGTAACCATGCCTTTGCGGAGGTCGGGCACACGCTCGGGGTTGGTGGTCACCGGGCTGGTGCTGGCCGTCCCCGTCACCATCGCCGCCGCGTCGTGTGGTGGGCCGGCCCCCGGGCCGGCCGCCACAGGATCGGCGGATGGCGACCCGGTGGCCGAGGCCCCCGCTGACGTGGAGCCGTCGACCGGGGTCGACGTCGAGGGTGGGGTGTCGACCGACGTCGGTGGCGACGACACGCCATCGGGATCGGCCGATGAGGTCGTGCTCGAAGGCGACGGCCCGTCGGGCCTCGCCGCCGGCACCGACTCCTCGACCCCCGAGACTCCGCCGACCGAGGTGTCCGAGGCCGTGGCCGACCAGCTCGCTGCGTTCGGGTCGGCCTTCCTCTCCTATGACTACCGCGCCGATCCCGGGGTCCGGCTGGCCGTCCTCGAGCCGCTGGTCACCCCTGAGTTGCTGGTCGAGCTGACCCAGCCGGTGCCGGCGACACTGACCCAGCAACTGGCCGACGAGCAGCGGGTGGTGACCGCCGAGGTGGTCGAGCTCCGGCCGGTCGACGTCGCCGTGTTCGAGCTCTCGATGCTGGTCACCGATCGACGAACGTCGGCCGACGGCAACGAAGAGGAACGAACGTCGATGCAGACCCTGGTCGTCTCGATCGACGACGCCGACCTGGTGGAGGCGGTCCTGTGACCGAGGTCGAGCAGCGCCACCCTCGACCGGGGACGGGCCTCGGTGGCCGGCTCCGATGAGGGACGGAGGGCGGTCGGATGATCCGGCTCGTCCTCGCCGTCATGGTGGCGGTCGTCATCGGTCCGGTGATGGCCATGGGGATGGTGATGCTCTCGCTGGGCGGCGTCGTACAGGTGCTGTCCGACCCGCTCAACCCCGAGCCGAGCGAGTTCGCCCTGGAGGACATCCCCGAGCCGCTGTTGGTCGCCTACCGTCGGGCCGGTTCGACGTGCCCTGGGCTCCCGTGGACCGTCCTGGCCGGCATCGGCAAGGTCGAGTCGGACCATGGCCGCTTCGGCGGCGCATCGCTGCAAGCGAACGGCGACGTCGTACCCCGGATCCTCGGACCGGTGCTCGATGGGACGCTGCCCGGTACCAGGGCCATCCCCCTCCCGGCTGGCGGCTCGCCGTGGCACGACCACCCGACGTTCGATCGGGCGGCGGGGCCGATGCAGTTCCTCACCGAGACGTTCGCCCGGTTCGGGGTGGACGGCAACGGCGACGGATCGGCCACGCCCCACAATGCGATCGACGCCATCATGAGCGCCGCTGCGTACCTGTGCGGATCGAGCGGCGAGGTGACCAATCTCCGGGAGGCGATCCTCCGCTACAACCGGTCGGAGGTCTATGTCGCTCAGGTCCTCGACTATGCGGCCCGGTACGGCGTGGCGCCGATCTTCGCCGGCGCCGACCCGATCGCGCTCCTCGAGCACCCGAACGTGTCGATGGGGCCCGCCCAGCGGGCCGACCTGGAGGCCGGCATCATCGATCCCCAGCTGGTGGCCATCCTCCTGTCGCTGGCCCAGGACCACGAGTACTACATCTCGTCGCTGCAGACCGGTCACTCGTTGTGCATCGCCCGGACCGGCACGTATCCCAACTGCAGGATCTCACGCCATGCGTCGGGTCGGGCGGCCGACATCGCCATCTTCGACGGCGCTGCGGTGGCCGACGGCAACCGGGCGGCCCGCAACCAGCTCCTGGTGTGGCACGCCATGAACCGGGAGACCGACTACCTCCGGCCATGGGCCATCGGCCACCCGTTCGGCGACCTGGCCGGCGACGCTCCCGGCAGCTTCAACGACGGCGACCACGAGGACCACTTCCACATCGACGTCCTGGGCACCGTGGCCGGTGCTCCCCGACCACCCGTTCCCGGTGCCGACTCATGACCATGTCCGGCCCGACCACGATCGTCCACCCCAGCCAAAGGTGGGCCGAGGGTGGGTCTCATCGACTCGATGAGACCCACCCTCGCCTCGATCGTCACCGAACCGCCCGAGCCGTCAGGCCCCGAGGACCTGCTGGCGGAGGAGGTACTTCTGGATCTTGCCCGACGGCGTCATCGGGAACTCGTCGACGACGATGAGCTCCTCGGGCCAGAACTGGCGGGTGACGCCCTGGGCATCGAGGAACGAGGTGAGCTCGCCCAGGTCGGGGCGGCCGTCGGCGGCGATCACCACCGCACAGCCGATCTCCCCCAACCGGTCGTGGGGCTTGGCGATCACCGCCACCCCGGCGATCGACGGGTGGCGGAGGAGGACGTCTTCGACCTCCTTGACGGGCACGTTCTCGCCACCGCGGATCACCAGATCCTTGGTCCGACCGCTGATCGAGATGTAGCCGTCGTCGTCCATGACGGCCCGGTCGCCGGTGTCGAACCACCCGTCACGCCAGCACGACTCGGTCAACTCGCGACCTTGGAGGTAGCCGACGAAGGCCTCGCTCCCCCGGAACTGGAGGTCGCCTTCGACACCGGCCGCCACCGGTCGACCGTCGGGATCGACAACCCGGACCTCGTTGCCGTCGAGGGCCTGGCCGTCGGTGGCCAGCTTGGCGAACGGGTCGTCCCGCCGTCCGGTCGTCGACAGGCCGGTCTCGGTCATCCCCCACCCCGGCATCACCGTGCAGGGCAGCCGGTCGCGGGCTTCCTCCAGTACCGGGAGAGGAATCGCCGCACCGGCACAGACGAAGGCCCGGAAGCTCGACAGGTCCCGACGGTCGAGGTCGTCGACCCCCAACAGATCGGCCAGGAACGGGGTGGCCCCCATCGACGCCTCGATCCGGTGGGTCTCGATGAGCTGGGCGAAGGCCGTCGGATCCCACACCTCCTGGTACACCACCGAGCCCCCGGCGCTGATCGGCGCTCGGATGCCGTAGAGGTAGCCGGTCTGGTGGGCCAGCGTCGACGCCATGTGGAATCGGGAGCAGTCGGGGGCGACCCGCGCGAGCCACAGGTCGGTCGCCACGTTGACCGTGTTCTGCGTGTGGAGCACCCCTTTGGGTTGGCCGGTCGTCCCCGACGTGAACATGATCTCGCAGACGTCGTCGGGCGACGGCCGGCAGAGCTCGAGGGCCTCATCGGTGAGGGTCGACCGCTCACCGAGCGCCACCAGATCGGCGAACGAGAGGGCGTCGGGCCCCGCCGGGTCGCCCACGGCACCCGCGTGGCGATCATCGGCCGGGTCGGTGGCCACGATCAGGTGCTCGACGCCGCCGCCGAGCTCGGCGGTCCCGCCTTCGTGGCCGGAGCTCTCCTCCCGGAGTCGACGGTGCATGTCACCGAGGCGATAGCCCCGGAACTCCTCGACGGTGATCACCGCCCGCGGGCGGGCGAGGGCCGACATGACCGAGACCTCCTTGGTCCGGAAGATCGGGGCCACCGGGTTCACCACCGCACCGATCCGCTCCAGCGCCAACACCGCGAGCGGAAACTCGCGACGGTTCGGGAGTTGCAGTTGGACCACGTCACGGGGTCGGATCCCGAGCTCCAGCAGACCCCGGCTCAGCCCGTCGACGATCGATGCGGCATCGCGCCAGCTGAGGGAACCGAACCGGTCGACGATCAACGCCTCGTCGCCCCGGTCGGCCACCCGGGCGGCGAACCGGTCGTACAGGTGCTCGTCGCTCCACTGGCCGGTCGAGCGCATCGACTCGATGCGCTCGGTGGTCAGGGTCGTCTCGAAGAACATGGCTCGGCCGCCTCCCATCGTCCCGGAGCCCTCGTGTGGCCCGGCGACGTGATCATCCTCCACCGACGACCTGTCGAGCCAACGCCCAGCCCACGCCACCGGTCAGGCCGGCCGCCAGGAACGGTACGAACGGCACCCGCTGCCGCCCCGTGACCCCGACCGTGACCAGCCCCCCGACCAGGGCGCCGGCATACCCGACGACCACGAATCCCAGACCGAACCACCCGAGGGTCCACCCGAACGGCACGGCCAGTCGCACATCGGCCCGGCCGATCCATCGACCGGTCCCGCCGGTCGTCCATCGCTCCACCACCACCGGCAGGCTCTGGAGGGCCGTCACCGTCACCGCCCCTATCCCCCCGACGAGCAGCCGGGTCCCGGCGCCGTCGGCCACCGCCGCTGCCACGAGGCCGGCCACGGCGACGAGCGTCACCGCTCGGGCCTCGGCCACGGGCACCTCCAGCCGTCGTGCATCCTCGATCGCCAGGCGGGCGAACAGCACCACCACCACCATCGCCGTGCCCGTGGCCAGGACGAGCCCTCCCATGGTGGTCATCGTCGACGCCGACGGTCAGTTGGGGTTCCCCAGCCAGTCGGCCTCGACCTCGCGGGTCGGGGCCCGTCCGGCCCGTCCGTCGTCGACGAGATGATCGAGATCGCCGGGTCGGAGGACCGCATCGCTGAGGAAACTATCGAGGTCTTCCCGTCTGATGCGATACACCCGACCGATCCGGTAGGCCGCCAACTTCCCGTCGTTGATGAACCGGTAGATGGTCCGGGTCGTGACTTCGAGCTCGGCCGCCGCCGACTGGACCGACATCCAGTGGGGCACCGCCTCCTCGTTGCCTGGGCTGGTCATGCACTTCCTCCGCTCTGGTTCAGTGCTCCGACGAGGTCGAACCGCCAACCCTCGGCCGCTGCCACGAACGGGACGAGGGTGATCGGCTCTCCGCCGACCTCGAGGGATGCGATGATCCGGTCTGGGTCTGTCTGGGTCCACGACGCCAACTCGCCGGCGAGGAGAGCCTGGCGCTGATCGAGATCGAGCAGGGCGATGATCACCTCGCCCAGATCGTCCGTCGGTCCTGCCTCGACGCGGGCGACGAGGAGCTCGAACAGCTCCTCATCGCCGATCAGCCGATCGTCGTCGGGGATCGACCCCCCGTCGATGGTCGTCGTGATCTGCTCGGCCAACGCCACGGTGTCGGGGCTGACCACCTCGACCACCCCCTCCCCGTCACCGAGGGCCATGGCGTCGACGAACAGCCGCCAGCTCTGGCGGGCGGCGTCGATCATCCCGCCAGCCGGCGGGAGCGCGGCCTGGCCCGGCGAGCGGCGGTCGACGACCGTCCACACCCTGCTGCCTCCGTCGAGGTACACGAAGTCGTAGGGGTAGACGGTGTCGGATACGCCGTCGGTCACCACCAGGTCCATCGACACGGTCGTGACGAGGCCGTCGGTCGACTCGGACAGGTTCCGGGCCTGGAAGTCGACCTGATCGGTCGCTGACCGCTCGGCGGCGTCGACGAAGAGCTCCCACTGGGGCCCATTGGGATCGAACGATGGCGCAACGGCGGTCAGGTCACCGGTCCGGACGAAGGTCTCCCAGCCCTGGACCGCCTCCAGCGACGATGCCACCGTCGGGCTGTCGGGCGCCGAGCCGAGCTCCGTGGTGGCCGATGCCGGCTCGTCGTCGGTCGTCTCCTCGACCCCGATCGCAGCGTTCGATCGGCCAACGAGGTAGGCCCCAACGCCGAGGGCGGCCAACGCCCCGATGGCCAGCGCCACGGCCGCCTTGAGCCACCCCGGGATCCAGCCGCCGTTCAGGACGCGCACCGGCGACTCCAGACCATCGTCGTCTGGAACGTCGATCTGAATGTCCAGATCTGCCATGTCCTACTGCCTCTCGATGGTCGTCGACCCGGACCCGGAGACCCGTGCCGTCCAACTTCGCCCGAACCCCAGCCAAAGATCCGGCCAAGAGCCAGTCTGTCGTTGTCGCTAAACCAGGCTAGCAGGCCCTAACCACCCAGAACCGGGGTTCGTACCTCGATGACGTCGTAGGCCCGGGCGACGGCCAGCACGGCCTGCCCGAGGTCGAGTTCGATGCCGCCAGCCGGGAGGCCCGGTCCGGTGAGCACCGCCGACCCGGTCCATTGGATCCGGTGGATGACGACCGCTTCGGCCGGCTGGCCGTAGACATGGTCGGCGGCCGGGGCGGCGGCCGACCCTGGGTCCGGCGAGGCGTACCGCTCGGTTCCGTCCCGGTCCGCAGCGCCCATCTCCCACTGGAACTCCACCGCCTCGATCGACGCCACGACGCCGTAGCCGTTGAGGGTCAACACGACCGTGTCGGCGGTCGGGCCCTCGTACCACATGTAGGTCTCGAGCCCGGTCAGGCCCCGGACCAGCGGATCGAGGTTGACCTCCGGCTCGAAGGTCAGGGCAGCCCCCCACACCTCGGCCGCCGTCGGGATTGGCGGGGGCGGCGGCGGGGTGACCCCGTCGCCGACGCAGGTCAGGTAGCCGGTGTTCGTCGCCGTGCCATCGGGCAGGATCAACTCGCTGATCCACAGCCACCCCGGCTCCTCCGGCTCGAAGCCGGCCGGCGGGTTCGACAGGTCGAACACGGCGGACTCGACATCGGGCACCGGGGTCCAGCCCGCCCCGCCGGCCGACTCGCACCCGAACCAGAAGCGGAGTCGTTTGAAGGTCGGCCCCGGCCCGGCGTCGACCGACACGGTCGTACCGCCGCCGGGGGCCGGATCGCCACCGTCACCGATTCGGCACTCCGTCCCGCCCCGATCGAGCGGGTTGCACCCCGCGGGGGCGGCGCCAGCCGGCGGGACGATGCCGGCGAACGCCGCTGCGACCAGGGCCAGGGCGGCGCCGATGATCGGGGTCAGGCGGAAGGGACCGCGAGGGGTGGATCGATAGCGGCGGCTCACGATGACTGCTCCTCGGCATCGGCGGCCGGGTCGGCGGTGACGTCGGCGGTGTCGTCTGGCTCGGCGAGCACGAGCTCCACGATCGAGTGTATTCGCCACCGGCCGCCCGTGCCGTCGGGCGAGATGGTGAACCGCCCTCGCACCCTCCCGCCAGGGAAGGTGCCTTCGATGCCATCATCCCGCTCTCGCCGGATGATGGCCTCCCCGGTGTCGAGGACGACGTCGAGCTCGACGAACCCGCCTCGCTCCTCGATCACCACCACCGACACCACCGACGGGAGCGGCTCGTCCAGGTACACGCCTTCGGCCAGCCACTGGGCCTGATTCGGGGCGGCCGTCTCCTCCGCCCAGTAGTCGGCGTAGATCTCGAGCACGTCGTACCGTCCGGGGTATCGGCTGGCCAGCCAGCTGGCCGCCCGCAGCTCGGTGAAGACGGCGATCCACTCGTCGGGCCCTGCAGCGCCCTCGGCCATCTCGGAGGCCAGCGCCCCGATGTCGACCTCGTCGCCGTCTCGGACCGACGACGCCACGACGGACGCAAGCGGCCCGGCCGGTGCGGTTCCATCGTCGTCGACGTCGGCCGCCACCGCCGTGGTCGGGTGAGCGCCGGCCGACGCTCCGCTCGGGCGGTCGGAGCAGGCCGAGCCGAGTCCCAGGAGGACCGTCACCAGCGCGGTGGTGGCGCGGCATCGCCCTCGGATCATGGCTCGCCGATCCGGGGGGCGGCGGTGGCCGCAACGTCGATCACCAGCGGAGCCTCGTCCCCCAGGAACACCCGGATCAGGGTGAACTCGACCTCGGTCGACAGCTCGACGGTCACCCGCTGGGCATCGGAGTCGACCGACACCGCGGCATCGTCGACCAGATCGGCCTCACCTTGGGCGGCCAGGGTCTCGAGGGCCAGGGCCTCGGCCAGTCCGGGATCGATCTGCACCTCGCCCGTCTGGCGGAACACGTCGGTGTCGACCCCGTTGGCTCCGGCCGCCGCCGCCGCCTCGGCCTGTTCGACGAGGGCCCGCCGAGCCGAGACCCCTCGCCACAGATCGAGGCCGAACCCAGCGATGAACAGCACCGAGAACGACCAGTAGAGCACCCACAACGACACCGAGCCCCGCTCGGCGATCCGGTCGGCCGGTACCCGCTCGGGACCAGCACCGGGTCGTGGCCGGTCGATCCGATCGGCCATCTAGTCGAGCCCCCGGTAGTCCTCGATCCGCTGGGTCGAGGAGGCCGACCACTCGGTCGCCCCCCACGAACCGACCCCCGGAACCTCGACCGCCGGCATGACCATGGTGACCGTCACCGTCACCGGCTCGCCCCAGTCCCACACCGGGGCGGACACCCGGACCGTGTACTGATCGGACTCGACGCCGTAGTTGGCTGCCACCTGCTCGGCGACCCTGATCGCCTCCGATCGGGCGGTCGCCGGGTCGTCGGCCAGGACCGCGGCCCTGGCTCCCTCGGCCGACGCCGCCCGGGCGACCTGCTGTCGTTCGGGCCAGCGGGACACGCCGGCCCCGATGAGGACCACGGGGATGAGCAGGAACACGACGGCGGCAACCCACTCCACGGCGATGAAGCCGGCCTCGTGGGATCGGGCCGGGCCCGACGGTCCGTCGGGGTCCCGGCGCTTCGGTCGGTCACGGTTCGACGAGATCATCGGCGAGTTCCTTGGTCACGACCGAGGCGGTGGTGAAGGTGGCGTCGGGCAGGGGTGGCAGCGACCCCAGGGTGGCCGAGGCGGTGACCCTGATCGTGGTGCCGTCGTCGATGCAGCTGATCGTCAGGTCGGAGACGATCGAGCCCCCCAGGAGATCGCCGACGACGTCGTCGGCCGCCGCCTGGCAGTCGGCCTGGGTTCCACCGTTGACCGCCCACGCCCGCGCCCCCTCGTCGGTCGCCTGGCGGATGACGGCCTGTGCGTAGCGCTGCACGAACAGGTTGGCGAACCCGGTCACCAGGACGAGGGTGATCCCCATCACCCAGATCGCTCCCGCGACGGTGAAGCCCCGCTCGGATCCTCCCTCCGGATCCGGACGGCGATGCCCCCGGCGGTCCCGGCCGCCCGTGGGCCGGCGGTGGCGACCGCGACGATGATCGGCCTTTCGGTGGCGACCCATCGGGTCCGACCCGCCTAGAGGCCCAGCTCCGATCGGATCCGGGTGATCACGTCGGCCCCCAGCCCCTCGAGGGCGGCGGCGAAGGCGGCCGCGACGACCAAGCCGAGCAGGGCGATGCCCATCGACTGGGCGATCTCGAATCCCGGCTCGGTCTCCCGGGAGCGGGGGTCGGCGTCGGGCCCGGAGGCGTCCGAGGGGGGCGAGCTCAGCTCGATCGCCCAGGTGGTGATGCGGGTTGTCAGCCGCTCGGCCGACGACGGGGTGAGGGAGGGTCTCATGGCGGATCCTTGCTGGTACTGCGGGGGAACGGGGACGGTGAGGAGGGGGTGGGTGGCCAGGCGGTCAACCCGAGCCGAAGACGAACCGGGGGATGGGGGCGACGACGTAGAGGAACACGACGGGGGCCATCACCAACAGGGTCGGGATGATCATCGCCCCCTTCCGCCGGGTACCGAGCCGCTCGACCTCCTCCCGGCGCTCGGCCCGGAGCGTGTTGGCCACCGTCATCAGCGACTCGGCGACATCGGAACCTTGTTGCGATGCCTCGCCGAGGATGCGATAGACCCGGCCCGCGGACGGTTCGGCGGTCTCGCCCGCCAATCGCTCCATGGCCTGGGCGAGCGTCAACCCTCCGGCGACCCAGTGCTGGGCTTCCCGCAACTCGGCCACCACCGGTCCCCGGCCCCGGTCGACGACCTGGCGCACGGCCATGGCGGGGGTGTGGTTGGCCCGGACGAGCATGGCCAGGAGGTGGGCCACCGTGTAGAGCTCGAGCCGCATCGTCTGGGTCCGTTCCTCGATGGCGGCGTTGACCTTCCCCCGGGCCGAGTTGAGGCCCCAGCCCACGCCGAGGGTGATACCGACGACGGTCCAGAAGCCGGCGCCACCCCAGAGGTTGCCGAGCCAGAAGCCGGCACCGACGCCGGCCACGATGCCCACCACGGCCCGGGCGGCCTGGGAGATCCGGTACTCGCTCGGCGTCACGTCGGTCATGCCGGCATGGCGGAGGCGGCGGGCGATCGCTTCGTCGTCGCCGGAGTCGACCACTCGGGCGATCGCCCCGGCGAACCCGTCGATGATCGGGCTGAAGATGCGCCGGAGCGGGCCGAAGTCGGCGGTCGAATCGATGGCCAGGGCGGCGTTCACGTCAGCCCGCTGACCGAGACGGGTTCGCCGCAGCTGTACGTAGGGTCGGAGCCGGCTCTCCAGCGGCGGCCGGGGTCGGATCACCAGACCCAGCAGGCCGGCGGTCACGTAGCCGACCAGGAGGCCGATGAGCACGATCCGGGGCTCCACTACTCGCTCCGGTCCCTGGCGAACACCCTCGGCTCCTCGGGGAGTCGACCGAGTTGGCTGACGATGTACATCCCGAGCAGGCTCAGGGAGGTGCCGAGCACGATGACCGCGAACCCGCCGGCCGAGGAGTAGAAGTCCCGACCGGGACCGGGCCGGGCCGTCATCAACACCAGGAACAGGAATGGCAGCACGAACACCGCCCGGGCGTTCAGCCGCTGTTCCAGCTGGGCCGTCTCGACCCGATCGAGGACCTGGAGGTCCTCGACGGTGCACCGGGCGAGGTCGTCCATGATGTCGATCACCACGGCTGGGCCCTGTTCGATGGCGAGCAGGAGATCCTCGATCACCCGATCGGAGACCGGGTCGGCCAGCTCTTCCCGGATGACCTCCAGCGCGGTGGCCGAGTCGAGGGTGAAGCTGAGGCTGGAGTAGCGGGCGAACACCGGCCGGAGCTGCGTCGGCCCGGAGGTTGCCAGGGCGAGGAGGGCCTGGTGCAGCGACATCGACGAGGAGACCGAGGCGATGATCGACCGCAGTGCCTCGGGCCACGCTTCGAGCCGCTCCCGGGCCAGCCGTCGCCGCTGCTGGGCGAAGTACAGGCGGGGGATGAAGGCGATGACGACCGCAGGGGCGAGCGCGATCAGCACCACCGACGTCAGCAGCCACACGAGGAGGAAGGTGATCACGCCGACGAAGATCGACGCTCCCCAGAACTGGAGCGGGGTGACGCCGACGCCGGCCTGGTTCAGCCATTCCTGCTGGTTCCGGGTCCGCCGACCACCGCCGGCGAGCGGCGCCAGCCGCAGTCGATCGGGGGCGTACCCGATGGCGTAGCCGACCGCCAGGTACACGGCGACCGCCGCCAGGAGGCCGGCGAACAACGTCACCGGTTCGACCCCTTCTCGACGCTCAGGCTGACCGTCGGGACGTCGGGTGCGGGCGCGGTCGGCCGGCGGCGCCCGAGGGGCGACGAGCCCGGAGGGCGTGGGGCGAGTTGGTGCTCGGCGGGGTCCTCCCGGGCAACGACGTTGGCCGGGACGCCCCGGAGGAGCTTCGAGGTCGACGAGCCATACCGCTTCAGCGCCGCATCCAACCGGACGACGGTCGGCTCGGGCGGGTCGGCTTCGGTCCACCGGAGCTGCTCACCGATGCGGTCTCGGGCGAAGAGCGGCTGGAGGAGGAAGTCGTCTCCGCCGGCGTTGGGCATCAGGGCCGACACCTCCATCACCTGACGCCGGATCGGCGCACCGCCCTGCTCGTCGTAGGACAGCTCCTCCCGGTCGACGAAGACGACGAGATGGAACATCCGCTGGAAGGTCGACTGGACCTGGGACGGTGCCACGTTGTCGCCGGCCATGATCGCCGTGTCCCGGAGCGCGGCCAGGGCGTCGGCCGGGTTGTTGGAGTGGACCGTGGCGATCACCCCACAGCCGGCGTTCCCCGCCCGGACCAGCTCGAAGGCCTCGGCGCCCCGCACCTCGCCGACCACGAGCAGATCGGGGCGCATGCCGAGGCAGATCTTCACCAGGTCGCGCAGCGTGACCTCGGCCGAGACGTCACCGTCGGCGCCGGCCGGTCGGGTCTGGTAGTAGCTCCCGGCCATGACCGGGGCCGACAGCTCCCGGATCTCTTCCACACACCGCACGACCATCGTTGGTGGCACGGCCCGGAGGAGGGCGTTGAGGAGGGTCGTCTTGCCGGCGCCGGGACGGCCACACACCAGGATGCCGAGACCCGAGCGAACACCGGCCCACAACAGTTCGGCGACCCGGAGATCCATCGAATCCCGGCTGACCAGCAACGACAGCGTCTCGTTGCGCATCGTGTACTTCCGGATGGTGACCGACAAGACATCGGCGATCGGGGGGATGACCACGCCGAGTCGGACGGTCCCGTCGAGCACCCGGGCCTGGACCATCGGCTCCCGCTCGGTGACCTCCCGGCCGCTGTCCTGCAGAAGGCGGCGGACGACCGCCAGGTTCTCGGCGGCGGTGGTGACCTCGCTGACCCCCCGCATGTAGCCGCCGCCATCGATGTAGAAGATGTCGTCGCCCTCGATGAAGATCTCCTCGACGCCGGGGTCGCTGAGGGGGCCGGTCAGGGCGCCGTAGTCGAGGACGTAGCGGAGGAGGCGGGCCGCCATCTCCTCCGGGCGGGCGAGCAGCTCCTTGCCGTCGAGGCCCTTGCGGGCCACCCGTTGCCACGACTCGATCGCCTCGTCGACGAACGCCCGGACCCCGTCGGGGTCCAGCTCGGGGTCGATCCGAGCGGTCTTGATGCCCTCGGTGACCTCGTTGCGGAGCTGCTCGTAGGGCGACAGCACCCGTGTCGCGGCCCGGCGGCGGGAGGCGGTCCAGTCGCTCATCAGCTCGATCTCGACCGGCGCCACCGGCGCCTACCGGTCGCCGGCACCAGCTCGGCGGTGAGCGACCGCATCGACTTGGCGAACCGCCCCCGGCTGGCGATCCGACCCTCCCAACAGGCCTTCTCGACCTCGGGGCCGACCGGCACGAACATGACGCCGGCGATGAGGTCGCTCCCCGCCTCCCGAGTGATCGCTTCGACCAGGTCGGCCCGCTGGACCGGCGAGCCGGGACGACCGCCGAACACGATCCAGGCCGGCGCCCCCTGACGGAGCCGCCGCACCTCGATCAACCAGTCGAGGGCCTGGAGGACACCGGTCGGGCTGGGTTCGCAGACCCCGACGACGAGGTCGGCCAGGGCGACCGCTCCTTGCGACGAGCCGTACCGGTCGGGGCCCTGGGGAACGGTGTGGAGCTGGGGCCCCGACGTGGCGACGACATGGTCCCACTGGTCGGCCGCCCGGCGGAGGAGGTCACGGGCCCGGTCCCGTCCGAGGAGCGACCAATCGTCGGGGTTGGCGATGCCGGCGATGACGTGCATGGGTGTGAACCCCTGGCTGCCCTGCGTCGGCTCGGTCAGCGTGGCGCTCAGGTCACCGTCACCGTCGAAGAGCCGTTCGGCGGCATCGAGCACGGTCGGCTCGAGCCGGTACCCGAGTCGGGCCGACACCATGGGCGTCGTCTCGTCGAGGTCGACGAGGAGCGTCGTCGACCGCCGCGCCGCCAGCTCGGCGGAGAGCCCGATCGCCACCTCGATCGCCACGAGCGAGGCCGGACCGCCGACGGTGATGATCGTGCCCCGATCCGTGGGGAGCGGAGGCGGCGACAACGACTGGGCCGCGGCGACCGCCGGCGACCGCACCGGCGCCGACTCGTCGACCGCGACCGGCGGGTCGCCGTCGAGATCCTTGGTCACCTCCTGGATGAGGGTGACGAGCTGGCTCGCCATCAGCTCCGAGGAGGCGACGTCGGCGATGCCGAGTCGATTGAGGTACGCCTGGCCCTGCCCCTGCCGTTCGTTGGGATCGTAGATGCCGATGACCTGGACGCCGGCGTCGTTGAGTTGCCGGAGGCTCTCCCGATTCAGGAACGTCGAGGAGTCATCGATCACGACGACATCGATCGATTCGTCGATCGCCCGGGGGTCGCGCAGCACCCTCACCCGGATGCCGGTGATGTGGTCCTGGACATAACGGGCAAACTCGGTCCGCCATGCACGGTGGCTGGCGACGAGGCCGACCGTGCGGACCCCCGTGGGCGTGACCTGGGTCGGATCAGCCATCGGCCGTGTCGTCGGGTCCGGGCTCGTCGGTGGCGTCACTCTCCCCAGACGGGGAGGCGGGCGGTTGGGCCTCGACCGGTACCGCCCCGGTAGAGCGGACCAGCGAGACCTGTCCATTGTCCATCGACTCGGCGATGGCCAATGCGGTGTCGGCATCGACGGCGACGACGACGAAGTACGTGGTCAACGTCGAGCCGCCGAGCGCCCCGCCGCCCGAGCCCTGTCGCTGGGTACCGAGGACTTCGAGGCCGGTGGCGACGAAGCCGGCGTCACCATCGACGACGGCGACGACATCGACCCGGTCGCCGACGCCGAGGTCGCCGCCGACGGCGTCGACCCGGTCGATCGGGATGCTCATCGCCCTCTGGGTGGACGGGGTCGAGGCGGGAGCGATCGCGGTCAGCGTGATCGGATCGCCAGCGGCGATGCGTTGGCCGGCTCGGGTGTCGCCGGCGATGGTGTCGAAGGTGGCCAAGGTCCCCACGAGGTCGCTGCTGGCCGGGATCTCGACTTCCGACACCAGGTCGGGGGTGATGGCGGTGCCGGGGAGAATGTCGCCGTCGGCGACCAGGACCGAGACGGTGACGGTGCGGTCCTGGAGGACGGTCACCACGAGGACGAACGCGAGGAGTCCGGCGGCGACCATGAACAGATGACCGAGCGAGATCCGCTCTCGAAGCGACCGCCGACGGGGTCGGGCCGGGCGCGGTGCGGCCCGGTCGGATCCGTCGGTGTCGGCGAGGTCAACGGTCAACGAGCTCGCCATGCGCAAACAACTCCCTCATCGACAACCTCGCCTGCCCGCGCGCTTCCCCATGAGGACGACAACCCATCCGAGGTTGCAGAGCGAAAGATAACGACTATTCACTCATGTCGCAAGTAAAAATGCCTACCGTCGACAATGGAGACTACGGCCGCTACGTCGAGTATTGTGGAGGGGAATCCGCCGGCGGTTGGCACCGGATTGCTCGGGCTCATGCGGCCCCCCATCGAGTCGTCGTGTGGGGTGGACCGGGTCGAGACCGAGCCTTATCGGTCAGCCGTTTCTTACCCATGTCCACTCCCCTTCTCAGGAAGTCAACGTGACGTACGAAACCATGACCGGCGATCTCCCGGAGCTCATCACCGTGGCCGACGTGGCCAACTACCTCGGCCTGACCCCCCAGACCGTCATCTCGTTCATCAAACGAGGCGAGCTCGTGGCGACGAAGCCGCCCGGGATGCGGGGGTATCGCATCCCTCGGAAGGCCTTCGAGGACTACCTGGCCGCCGGCTATCAGGCGGTCCAACGAGAGGTCGAGGCCGAAGCCTCCTGACCGAAACGAGCGTCGGGCCCGTTCGTCGCCCCGAACGGGGCGAGCCTGAGGTGCATCGTCGACCGGGTCAGCCTGGTGGGAGGCGCCGTCCGCCGCGACGGTCACCTTGGGGTGCCCGGCTGATCCAGCCGATGGCGTCCAGCGGGGCGACGGCGATCTGGCCAGAGTGCTCGTGGAAGACCAGGTGGTCGACGTTCACCGACTCCACCCGGCCCCGGAGCGCCCAGGCGCCCCGCCGATCGCCGAGCTCCAGGTCCCGGACCTGCTCGAACCCGAGCAGCCGGGCCCGAAGGGTGGCCGGTCGGAAGGTGGTGGGCGCCCGGCCCTGACGGGGGTCCGCCTCGGTGATCGTGATGAGGGCGATGGCGGCGTGGTGGACGTCGTGGAGGTTCCCGACTCGATCCTGGAGGCCGACGTAGTCCTGGCCGGCGTGGACGACGTTGCCGTCGATGAGGCGGGAGCCGACGGCCAACTGCCACCGCTCCCCCTCCATCATGGCCTGCACCGACCGGGTGGTCAGGTCCTGCCGCTTCTGCTCGGCGCGCTCGGTCTCGTACTCGATCTCCGCCAGTTCCTCGTCGGCGGCCTGCCGAACCCGGCGGGCCATCGCCCAGAACTCGTCGTCTTCCTCGGGCACCGATCGCTCCATGATCGGACTGCTAGCACAGCCGGCGCCCGCCGTCAGCCCCCGGCACGGGCTCGAGGCCGGGCCCGGCCATCACAGGGCGGCGTCGAGGATGGCCACCGCAGCGACGAGACCGGTCGCTTCGGCGACCTGCTCCACGGCTCCCAGCACGTCGCCGGTGACCCCACCGATCGCCCGATAGGCAACCGCGATCACGGCGCCGGCGGCGATGGCCCCGGTGCCGACGACCGCCACTGCGGCCAGCGGGCCGCCACCGAGGACCAGCATGCCGATCGCCACGACCGTCCACCCGGCGGCGACCAGGCGGCCCGATCGGACACCGGTTCGGGCGACGTCGGCCAGGCCGCCGGGCCGGGCCGGGCGGGCGGCGGCCAGGGCCAGCCCGGCCAGGTTTCGGGCCTGGAGGTGGACGGCGGCGATCACGACCACGGCGACCCAGCCATCCGATGCGAGGCCGCCGAGGGCCGCGGCGCGGATCAGGAGAAGCGAGCCGATGGCCGCCACGCCGTAGGTGCCCTGGCGGGGGTCGGCCATGATCTCCAACCGGTCGGCCACCGTCCAGCCGCCACCGAACCCATCGGCGGTGTCGCCGAGCCCGTCCTCGTGCAACGCGCCGGTGACGACGATCCCGGCCGTCACCGCCACGGCGCCGGCCAACGGCGCATCGACGAGCGCCGCAGCCCCGATCAGCGTCGCCCCGACGATCGCCCCGACCACCGCCCCGACGAGGGGAAACCATCGGATGGCCCCGGCCAGCGAGCCGTCGGCCGCCGGCACCGGGAGCCGGGTCAAGAACCCGAAGGCGGTCACGAGAGGCCCGAGCACCACCCCACGGTACTCAGTCGGTGCTGGCCGTCCCCGGCCGATCGAGGCCCAGCAGCACCCAGGGGTCACCCAACTCGACGGCTCGGCCGGCGACGAACAGGAGCGAGCGATCGGCCTGGGTGGCGATCGCCTGGTTGACCCATCCCAACACGTCGCGGTAGTCGCGGCCGAGCGGGGTGGTGGGGTGGACGCCGAGCCCCACCTCGTTGCTCACGACGATCGTCGACGACCGTCGGGCGGCGAGACGGCCGGCCAGGTCGTCAGCAGCGGCGACGATCTCGTCGGGGTCGAGACCGGAGGCCATGAGGTTGGCGGTCCAGATGGTCAGGCAGTCGACGATCAGCGGCCCGTCCACCCGGTCGACCGCCGCCCCGAGCTCGACCGGAGCCTCGATGACCTGCCAGTCGGCGGGCCGGTCGCCCCGGTGGCGGTCGACCCGGGCGGTCAGGTCGGGATCGCCGGCCGGATCGGCGGTCACGACGATCGTCACCGGCGATCCGTCGGCCGAGGCCAGCTCGACGGCGAAGCGGCTCTTGCCACTCCGGGCCCCACCGAGGAGGAACAGGAACCGGTCGGCGGCCGTCACCCGGCGCCGGCGTCCGCGGTCGGGCGAGCCATCAACAGAACGACGGGGTGCCGCCGTGGAACCGATTGACCGTCGTGAAGACGCCCTGCTCGATGGCCACCCCCGACGGATCGAACACGTCGACCCGGGACCTCACGCCGGACGCCTGTTCCTCGACCACGTAGAGGAACCCGCCGTTCAGCGCCTCCCACCGACTCGCCCCCCGCTGGCAGGCGTCGAGCCGGATACCGACGCCCCGACCCCGGTCGGCGCCGTTGTACTCCAGGCGCCCCGAGGCGTTGACGCAGACGGCGACGTCGTAGCGGGCCGAGTGGCCGCCGTGGAGGAGCTCGAACCCGCCGCTGCACCGGGCCTCGCCAACACCGTTGTACGTTCCGGCCCCCGACTTGGTGAGGATCGAGAAGTCGGTCACGCCGTCCCCGAACCAGTAGACGATCACCGACGCCACGAGCCGATCGCCGGGACCCAAGAGGTCGACCTGGCACTGGAGCCCGCTGGTCCGGTCGCACGCCGGGCCGAGGGTGTCGGGGGCGTCGGGGAAGCCATCGGCCGACGGACGGACAGCGGTCACCGAACCGGAGAACGCCCGCAGATCGGCCAACCGGTCCTCGAGGACCTGGAGGTCGAACGGCGCGCCCTGGGCCTCGTCCTCGAGGGCCAGGGTGGCGAAGTAGGACAACGCGTTCCGATCCTCGATCGCCGCCGCCACGAATTCGACCGCGGCGAAGGCCGCCGAAGGGGTCGCGCCTCCCTCGGGCATCTCATCGATCATGTCGATGTCGGACTCGGCGGTCGTCGTCGATCCCTCCGATGCGCTCGACACCGTCGACTCGGCACCTCCGCCGGTGCAGGCGGTGACCATCACCACAATCCCGGCGATCAGGCCAAGCCCGATCGGCCGACTCCGCCCCGCTCCGGGCGACGACCCAAGACCCATGACGAAGCCAACCTAGTGCCTCGATCCGGAACTGCGATCGGTACCCTCGGATCTGTGACTGCCGTCGGCGACTTCGAGGACGAGCCACGCAACGAGGACGGGTCGCCCGACGACACGCCCGATCGCCGCCCGGTCGGCCGAGGGTCGGGTGCGACCCTACGGAGGCTCGTGATGGTGGCCGCGGTGGCCCTGGGGACCGTCGCCGCGGTGACCGGTCCCGACGGCCAGACGACGACGACATCGGCCAGCTCGGGGTTCTCGGTCCCGGCCGACGGGGAGCAGGTCGCCACCATCCCGACCCGGCCGGCGACGACGGCCACCACCCCGCTCGACCCGTCGACATCGGCACCCGATCTCGACGGGAGCTCCTCCCGCGAGGCATCGGCCGTCCCCGAGCCCGACCTCGACCCGCCGGCATGCCTCCAGACCTCCCCCGACGGCCCGGTCTGGCGGCTGTTCTTCGTCGAGGAGTTCGACGGGCCAGCGATCGATACCGACGACTGGTACCTCTACGACAGCCCCGGCAACGCCGGCTTCGGCCTGCGCCGGCCATCGGCGATCGCCATCGAGGATGGGCTCCTGGTCATCACCGCCCAGATGATCGACGGGACCCTGGTCTCGGGCGGTATGGCCCACACCGACGACCAGATCTACGGCCGGTGGACGTTCCGGGTCCTGACCGAGCCCGACCCGAGCGAGGCCACGAGCGGTGTGGTCCTGACCTGGCCGGAGTCCAACGATTGGCCGATCGACGGCGAGAACGACATGTACGAGACCGGCCGAGCGGCCAATCGCACCCCGTTCCACACGTTCATCCACTACGGCGCCGACAACCGCCAGGAGCACCTCATCCACGAGGCCGATGGCACCCAGTGGCAGGAGATCACGATGGAGTGGACGGCGGAGCGGATCACCATGTTCCGCAATGGCGAGTTCGCCGGCGAGATCCGGAACCTCGAGGCGATTCCCGATGTCCCCCATCACATGACGATCCAGCTGGACGCGTGGACCGAGGTGATGAGCGACCCGGTCCGGATGTACGTCGACTGGGTCGAGGTCTACAGCCTCGACCCTGCAGCGACGTCATGCTGAGATACTGATCGGATGCGTTCGGCCGGAGCCGTCACCCACTATGAGCTGTTCGGCGTCGAGCCCGGCTGCACGGTCGACGAGCTCCGGGCCGCCTACCGCCGGCTGGCCTTCGAGCACCACCCCGACGTTGTCGGGGTGGCCGACGACACCCCGACCACCGACGACGGGCCCGGCCAGCGGATGGCCCGGCTCAACGAGGCGTGGCGGATCCTGTCCGATCCCGACCTCCGCCGCCGATACGACGCGGCCCTGACCGCCGCTCGGCCGAGCGAATCGGTCGCCGTGCCGACACCCCAGCCGTCTCCGGCGACCCGACTGTCGCGTCGCCGGGCGTGGACCATCGGTGTCCAGGGACAGATCGCCAAGCTGTCGCGCCTGGCCGGGAGGAGCGCCACCCAGACCCTCCTCATCCGCCAGCCCCGGGCCCCCCGGGCCAGCTACGAGCGCCTGGTGGCGATCCTCGTCGAGGGGCTGTGCGAAGACACCGAGTCGCGCGTCCGGGCGGCCCGGGCCGCGGGCGCGGCGCCGCTCGACCTCGCGGTCGGTGCAACCCTGGTCGGCATCCGGACCCTCGCCGATCGTCTCCGGCGCGATGGCCAGTTGGCGCTGACCGACGAGGTGATCATGTCGGCCGAGCTCCTCGATCGGATGTGGGACGTGCTGGCCCACGAGCTGCCGGTGCAACTGGTGGCCGCCCTGGGTGGCAACCCCCGGATCGCCCGACGGCTGCTCGACCCGACCTTCCCCCGGGCTCAGAGCGCCACCGGCCGCCCGTCGTCGGCCGCCGAGCGGTAGGCGGCGTCGGCCAAGCGGTGGGCCTCGAGGGCCACCGCGAAGTCGGGATGGGCCGGTCGGCCGGCCCGAACGGCGGCGATGAACGCGGCGTCGGGATTGACCCCGAGGCCGTCGAGATCGGCGGCCCGTCGGGCCAGGGCCGGGCCTTCGAGCGTGTCGGTGCCGCCCTCGACCTCGACCGAGACCGGTCCGCTCCAGTCGCCGCCGAGCGTCGCGACACCCCGTTGCCGGAACACCTCGACCCGCCGTTGGGACGGGCGGCTCAGCACGTCGTGCCACACCGACACCAGAGCGGCCTGGGCGCCCGAGGTCGCCTCCAGGAGCACCGACGCCTGGTCCTCGATCCCGTCGAGACCGTGGAACTCGGCGGTGTGGGCGCTGACCGACCGGATCGGGCCCATCATCCAGCGCAACAGATCGAGATCGTGGATCGAGTGTTCGAGCAAGGTGCCGGCCCCGGCCTTGTCCCGGTCGCCCCGCCACGTCGATCGGTACATCCCCTGGGTCGGGAGGTACTGGTCGTCGCGGAACACGATCGACATGAGCGGCCCCAGGTCGGCTTCGACGGTCACGTGATGGAGCCAACGGAAGGCCGGCGAGGCCCGGAGCACGAGGCCGACCTGGTTCACGACCCCGGCGGAGGTCACGGCCCGGGTCATGGCGGTGGCGGTGGCGAGGTCGACCGCCAGCGGCTTCTCGCAGAACACCGGCCGTCCGGCTTCGGCCGCCGCCACGACCACCTCGGGGTGGGCTGCGGTCCACGTACAGACGTAGACGACGTCGCTGGCGGCGATGACCGCTGCGGGCCCGTCGACCACCACCGAGGATCGCCCGGCCACGTCGAGGGCGAAGGCGTGGGCCCGAGCCCCGTCGAGGTCGTGGACGGCCACCACCTCGACCCCCTCGACCTCGGCCAACCGCCGGGCGTGGCTCCGGGCGATCAGGCCACAGCCGACGAAGCCGACACCGATCCCGCCATCATCCACGACATCACCGTAGCCGGGCCCGGAAGCCGGACGGGGCAGGCTCAGAGATCGAGGACCTCGGTCCGGTTGCCCGGTCCGGCCAGCGCCCGCCGGGCCGCCTCGTCGAGTTGGGCCACCGCCTTCTCCACCGAGGGTCGGGGCGGTTCGAGCGTGGCCACGGCGATGCTGGCGGTGAACGATACGAGCGTGTCGTCGACCTCGACCGGGAAGGCGACCTCGTCGCGGAGTCGATCGGCGATCTCGGTCAGCTGGCCGGTGTCGGCCTCGGTGGCCAGGAGGATCAGAAAGCCCGCGCCGTCGAGACGGCCGACGACGTCGGGCCCTCGGAGCCGCCCCTGGATCCGCTGGCCGACCTCCCACACGATCCGCTCGGTGGCCTGATCGCCGTGGGCCTCGGCCAACGTCGCCAGGTCGTCGATCCAAAGCCCGACCATGGCGAGCGGGATCGACCCGTCGCCCTCCATCCGGTCGTGGAGCTGTGCCAACACGTGGAATCGGTTGGCGAATCCGGTGACCCGATCATGGGTCAGCTCGCCCGATGCCCGGGCCGAGAAGTAGTACTCGATCGCCATGCTGCGGACGGCGACGATGGCGAAGCTCTCCGGCATCTGACGGATCCGGAGCTCGACCGGGGTGAGGCCCTTGGCCAGCCGGACCGGGACCGACCGGGTGGTCGGCCCCGCCGCCTCCAGGCCCTCGTTCCACAGGTTGATGAACTCGGGCAGCAGAAGCTCGGCGACCTTGGTGCCGACCAGCCGATCGAGCGGGATGCCGGTCACCTCGACGGCGTCGTCGTTGGCCGCCAGGACCACCCCATCGCCAACGACGAGGCTGCCACCGGGCCAGTACCGGAGGAGCTCGGCATACTTGCGGACGTCAGCACCCATCGATCGAGCCCCTCACGATGGAGTGATCGGCACCACGGCCGACCACTTGAGCCGTCGACGACGGGGCCCGCTCAGCGATCGAGCTGCTCGATGGCGTCGAGGAGGGCGTTCTCCACCACCTCGCTCAGCGCCGGGTGGATGTAGAAGACGTCGTTGGCCACGGCATCGATCGGTTGCTCGAAGTGCATGGCCTGGATCAGGGGCTGGATCAGCGTCGAGGCCTGGGGCCCGATCAGGTGGGCGCCGACGAGGGTCCTCGACGCCCGGTCGACCAGCACCTTGGCGAAGGAGTCCTGGTCCTCGAGCGCCCACCCGTAGGCCGTCCCGCCGTAGTCCCGACGGCCGACGACCAGGTCGATGCCCCGTTCCCGGGCCTCGGCCTCGGTCAGCCCGACCCCGGCGATCTGGGGGTTGCCGAAGATGGCGTGTGGAACCGCCCGGTAGTCGACCCGGCGGGGATCCTCGGGGTGGGCCACGTTCCAGAACGCCACCTTGGCCTCGGCGTTGGCCAGGTGCTTGAGCTGGTAGGGGTTGGCGATGTCGCCCAGCGCCCAGATCCCGGGAACCGGGGTGGCCATCGTGTCGTCGACCACGAGCTGGCCTCCGTCGGCCACCGGCAGGCCCGCCGCCGCCGGGTCGAGGAGGTCGGTGTTGGGCACCCGTCCAACCGCCACCAGGAGCGCATCGACCTCGACCTCGTCGTCTCCCACCATGATGGCGATGCCGCTCGGTCGCTGCTCGATGCGGTCGGGGACCTGGCCGAGCCGCAGGTCGACCCGTCGGCCGAAGACCTCGGTGAACCGCTCGGAGATCTCCTCGTCCTCGGCCCGGACGATCCGTGAGGAGCGGTTGAACAACGTCACCCGGCTTCCGAAGGCGGCGAAGACGTGCCCGAGCTCGACGGCGATGAAGCCCCCGCCGATGACCCCGAGCCGGGCCGGGCGCTCCTCGATCCGCATGACCGTGTCGGAGGTGTGGAACGGCACCGAGTCGAGACCCGGGATGTCGGGGACGACCGGTCGGGCCCCGGCGGCGATGACGATCTTCGGAGCGGCCAGCCGGCGACCGTCGACGTCGATCTCGTGGGGTCCGACGAAGCGGGCCGTACCGACCACCAGCTCGACGTTGGGGGTGCCGCTCTCCCGGTAGCTCCGGCCGCCCTCGGCGATGGGATCGATGCGGCCGAACACCCGGTCGCGGATCGCCGGCCAGTCGGCGCCGTTGAAGCTCGTGTCGAGGCCGAGCCGGGAGCTGTCGGCGGCGGCCATGGCCAGGTCGGCCGGCAGCACGAACATCTTCGAGGGGATGCAGCCGACGTTCAGGCAGGTCCCGCCGAACGTGCCCCGCTCGACGATGGCGATCGAATGGTCGGCCAGGTACTCGGGGATCGAGTTGCCCGAGCCGCTGCCGATGATGATCAGGTCGTGGGTGTTCACGGTTCAGCTCCGCTCTCGGGAGATCGGCTCCGGCCGGCTGGCCGGAGCGTGGTCCAGTCCACTTCGAACGCTTCAAGTGGGCGCATGGCGATATCTATTCCGGTCCACAGCGTGCGGCTGATCGGAAAGAAGGCGAGGGGGACGATAACGGCCACGGCGACCGTCACCCCGACCAGCGGGAGCACCGGGATGTCGGGCAGCGTGGCGATCAACCCGACGACCAGGGTCACCAGGATGGCCCCGAAGCTGACGATGGTGTTCATCCCCAACGATCCGATCCAGTGACCCTCGATCCGCTCGAAATGGAGCCCGCAGCGGGGGCAGTCGTCCGCCATCACCAGCCACCACCGGAACAGGCCCCCCGAGCCACAGGCCGGGCACCGGCGAACCGCCCCCCGGACCAGCAACAGCCGAGTGGAGGGCTGTTGGCCGAACTCCATCGCCGACTCCGACCCACCGGTCGACGGCGGTTCGGCGTCGGGGTCGGGGTCCGAGTCGCCGGGTGCCGGTGACGTAGTCACGGCCGCCAGTCGGCCAGGCGCGCCATCGCCTCGGCGATCTCGTCGGCCCCGCCGGCATAGGAGAAGCGGACGTAGCGCTCGCCCCGGGCCCGGTCGAAGTCGATGCCCGGCGTGGCGGCGATCGACAGCTCGTCCAGCCACCGTCGGCACAGCTCCTGGCTGTCGATCCCGGTGTCGGCGACGTCGGCCCACACGTAGAAGGCCCCGTCGGCCGGCGCCAGGCGATCGAATCCGGCCGCCGCCAGGCCGTCGAGCATGATCCGCCGGTTGGTGGCGTAGGACGCCACGTTGGCTTCGAGCTCTTCCCGGCAGTCGAAGGCGGCGATCGCCGCCACCTGGCTCAGTGTCGGGGGCGCAACGGTCAGGCTCTGGGCCAGCCGCTCGATCGCCTCGGCGAGGGGCGGCGGGGCGACGACCCAGCCCAGCCGCCACCCGGTCATCGAGAAGTACTTGGAGAAGCTGTTGATCACCACGACCGAGGGGTCGAGGGCCAGGGCGGTGGGAGCTGGACCGCCATAGGTGATGCCGTGGTAGATCTCGTCGGCCACGACGGTCACGCCGTGCTCGGCGGCCCAGGCCAGCAGGCCCCGCAGGTGGCCGGTATCGAGCACCACGCCGGTCGGGTTGGATGGGCTGGCCACGACCAGCCCGTCGAGCGGCCCGAGCTCGGCCAGGGCATCGACCGACGGGCGGAAGTCGGTCTCGGGGCCGACCGGTACGGTCACGACCTCGACCCCGAAGGCCAACAGGTCGTTGCGGTAGCACGGGTAGCCCGGTTCGAGCACGGCGACCCGATCGCCGGCGTCGAAGGCGGCGAGGAACGTGAGCACGCAACTCCCCGACGCCCCGGTGGTGACCACGATCCGGTCCCGGGCGACGGCGACCCCATGGCGTTCCCGGTACCAGTCGCCGATCCGGTCCCGGAGCTCGGTGAGTCCGGCGGCGCCGGTGTATCCGAGGCGGTCGTGGTCGAGTGCGGCGTGGGCGGCGTCGATCACCCCCTTGGGCGCAGGGGTGGACGGCTGGCCGACCTCGAGGTGGAGGACCCGGTGCCCGGCCAGCTCCCGAGCCTCGGCGGCCCGCATCACCTCCATGACGTAGAACGGCGGCACCTCGCTCCGGCGTGACAGCATGGCCCCATCCTGCCGTCCCCCGGCCCCCGTATCCTCCTGCGAAACGGGTCGCCGCGGCGGCCGACGTCCGGACGAGCAACAGGAGGCGCATCGCATGGCAAGGATCGGGTTCGTGGGGCTCGGGGTGATGGGGTTTCCCATGGCCGGACACCTCCAGCAGGCCGGACACGAGGTCACCGTCTACAACCGGACCGGGGCCAAGGCGGAGGCGTGGGTCGAGCGCCACGGCGGGGCGTTGGCCGCCACCCCCCGGGACGCGGCGGCCAATGCCGAGGTGGTCATGACCATCGTCGGCGCCGACGATGACGTCCGGGCGGTGACGCTCGGCCCCGATGGCGTGTTGGCCGGGCTGGGAGCCGGGGCGGTGATCGTCGACCACACCACGGCCTCGGCCGACCTCGCTCGGGAGCTCCACGCCCGATGTGGCGAAGCCGGCGTCGGCTTCGTTGATGCCCCGGTATCGGGCGGTCAGGCCGGCGCGGAGAATGGGGCGCTGACCGTCATGTGCGGCGGCGACGACGCCGACTTCGACCGGATCGCTCCGATCGCCGACGCCTACGCGGTGGCGGTGACGCTGTTGGGCGGCCCGGGCAGCGGACAGCTCACGAAGATGGTGAACCAGCTCTGCATCGCCGGTCTGGTCCAGGGCCTCTCCGAGGGCCTCCATCTGGGGATGAAGGCCGGGCTCGACATCGACCAGGTCGTCGAGGTGATCTCCAAGGGGGCGGCCGGCTCGTGGCAGATGGCCAACCGGGGCTCGACCATGGCCCGGGGCGAGTTCGACTTCGGGTTCGCCGTCGACTGGATGCGCAAGGACCTGGGCATCGCGCTGACCGAGGGCGACCGGCTCGGGGCCCGCCTCCCGGTCGCCGCCCTGGTCGACCAGTTCTACGCCCAGGTCCAGGCCCGAGGCGGCAATCGGTGGGACACCTCCAGCCTGATCGACCTCCTCACCAACCCCTGACGGCGTTGGTCGTCGATCCGGCCGGTCCCCCGCCCGCCCGGGGAACTGGGGCCGGGCCGCCGTGGCTGGCATGATGCGGGGCATGACGGTTGGCCTCGGAGCCCACATCGGGCAGCAGAACATGGCGATGGACGAGATGCGGGCGCTGTGGCGTCGCCTCGACGATGCGGGAATGGACTGGATCTCGGTCTGGGACCACATCTACGAAGCGCCGCCCGCCGGCGGGACGATCGACCACTTCGAGGCCGTGGCGACGCTGGGAGCGCTGGCGGTCGAGACGACCCGGGCCCGGCTCGGCTGCCTGGTCTTCTATGTCGGCTACCGGAACCCCGGCCTGTTGGCCAAGGCGGCCATCACCATCGACCACCTGTCCGGTGGCCGGTTCGAGCTGGGCCTCGGAGGCGGGTGGCATCAGTGGGAGGCGGACGCCTACGGCTACGACTTCCCCGGCGTCGGGACCCGGCTCGACATGCTCGACGAAGCCACCGAACTGATCGCCTCCCTCGTTCGGCCAGCACCCGAGACGGGTGACGATGCCATCTCCCGCTCGACGTTCGACGGCGAGCACTTCCGGCTGGCCGACGCCAGCTGCCTCCCACCCCCGGTCCAGGGGTCGCTCCCGATCTGGATCGGCGGCCTCGGCGAGAAGCGTACGCTCCGGACCGCAGCCCGCCTGGCCGATGGCTGGAACGCGGCCTACGTCGATGCCGACACCTTCGGCCAGAAGTCGAAGGTGCTGGATGGCTGGTGCGAGCGCGAAGGTCGGGATCCCGACGAGGTCGAACGATCGGTCAACCTCGTGTTCGGCCTGGCGACCGACACCGCCGGCGTCGATCGGGCCATCGCCGAGTTCACCTCGGTGTGGGGGCCGATGGCCGAGCGGGTCAGGAAGGGGGCGTTGTTCGGCACCCCGGAGGATGCCGTGGAGCAGGTGATGGCCTATGTCGACGCCGGTGCCGACCTGGTGAACGTGGCCTTCCGGGCTCCCTGGGACGGCGAAGCGCTCGACGGCTACCTGGAGCACGTCGTGCCCGAGGTTCGGAAGCTCACCGCCGATCGGTGAACCGGCCGAGGGAGTGACCGGGGGTGGCCCGCTCGGCCACCCCCAGTCGAAGGATCGATCCATGACGAACCGTCACCCAACCCGCCAGAGGCGACAGGTTCCGGATCTGATCCCGTACCCGCACTCATAGTGAAACATCTGACGCTCTGAGTGGCAATGAGGCGAGGGGATCATCGCGTGCGGGCCGTCGGACCCGCCCCGAGTGGCCCAGCGGCACGGTCAGGGTGAGGGTCAGGGTCAGACCAGGGGCATCCCCGGTTCCGGGGCCGGGTCGCCAGCCCCACGATCAACACATGGAACGCACGCTGCCCATCCCTGCTCCGCCGCCCCCCGTCCCCCGGGCCGACCCGGCGCCGATCCCGCCCGGAGAGCGGATCGATGCGGTCGACATCGTCCGGGGGTTTGCCCTGTTCGGGGTGTTGGCCCTCAACATGCTGGCCTTCGCCGGCCCGGCCTACCTCGCGGGGCCGTGGGAGGTGTCGACTCGGTGGTGGGACCGGTTGGCGGAGCTCGTCCTGTTGATCGGGGGCGAGTCGGCGTTCTACTCGACGTTCTCCCTCCTGTTCGGCCTCGGGTTCGCCCTCCAACTCGATCGGGCCTTGGCCCGGGGCCAGAGTCGATGGGTGTTCGCCCGCCGGATGGCGGTGCTGCTCGGCTTCGGCCTGGTTCACGCCGTCCTGATCTGGGACGGCGACATCCTCGTCCAGTACGCCGTCACCGGGTTCGCGTTGCTCGCCTTCGCCCGGGCGTCGGCCCGCACCGCCCGGTGGTGGTCGATCGGCCTGGCCTCGACCATGGTCGTGCTCGGCGTGGGGGTGGTGGCGGCTGCCCTCGCCTTCGGCGACATCACCCCGACCACGGCGGCCGACGTCGCCTCCGACGCCGCGTTGATCGAGAACGGGTCGATCCTCGACCTCGCCACCGACCGACTCGACGAGGTGGTCTCCTACGCCATCATCACCCTCGTGTCGGTGCCCTGGTTCCTGGCCTTGTTCCTGGCCGGGACGTGGCTGGTCCGCAGTGGCCGGGTGGCCGACTGGCGCAACCAGCGACCGTTCCTGCTGCGGGTGCTGGCGGTCTCGGTGCCGGTGGCGATCGCCGCCAAGGGAACCTTGGCGGTCCTGATCGTCACCGGACGAACCGGCCTCGCCGAGGTCGCGACGTTCCCGCTGACGAACCTGATCGGCGGGCCGGCGCTCGGTGCGACCTATGTCTCGCTGGTCGTGCTCGCCCTCCAGCGTGACGGGGTGGTGGCCCGGGCGCTCGGGCATCTCGGCCCCGTCGGGCGGATGGCGTTGACCAACTACCTGTCGCAATCGTTGATCGCGGTCACCTTCTTCTACGGATGGGGCCTCGGCAACTATGGCCGGTGGGGAGTGGCGGTCGGGCTCGGGCTGACCGTGGTGCTGTTCGCCATCCAGATGGTGTGGAGCCGGCTCTGGCTGGCCCGGTTCCGCTACGGACCGATGGAGTGGCTGTGGCGGACGCTCACCTACGGTCAGGCGCCAGCCATCACTCGCTCAACCTGAGCGACGCCGACGGGAACATTCCCGGCGCCGGCGGCGACCAACCGGAGACCGTCCCCTCGCCAGACCTGATTGGAGTGACGATGGACATCGGACCACCGGTCGTGTTCGACTTCGCCGGAGCGTTGACGCTGTGCCGAGACCTCTGGGCCCTGGCCGACGACCTGGAGACCTACGGCGCCGACCGAACGGCGGCGCTGTTGGTGGCACTCGAGGACTGGCGGGGCCCGGAGGCCGATTCGATGACCGAGGACGTGTGGCCAGCCGAGACGAGCAACCTGGTCACCGGGATCGATCAGCTCCGATCCGGAGCGTTGGCATGGGCCGACAGCTGGAGCGCAGCCCAGCAGATGCACAACAACCGGCAGTACGCCATCGCCATCGATCAGGAGCAGAGCACCCGGAGCACCGGCGAGCAGTTCGTCGATTGGTTCGTCGGCGACGACTCGGCCCGTCACGTCCCGGCGCCCGGGGAGTCGGCGACGCCCCAGGCGCCCGGCTTCGAACCCACGACCGGGTTCATCTCCTACATCCAGCACTCCCACAGCGACTGGGAGGCCAGCTACCACCACGGCGAGACTCCCGGCGGACTGTGCACCATGTAGGGCGCCAGCCCGCTCGGAGACGCCGTGAGGGCGGCGCTCGGTCGCTGGGCCTAGAGCTTCGACAGGTGGACTTCGGTCACCGAGTGGTCGGGTCCCTTGCGGAGGATCAGGTTGGCCCGCTGGCGGGTGGGGAGGATGTTCTCGAACAGGTTCTTCTCGTTGATCCGGGTCCAGATGTCGGTCGCGGTCCGGACCGCCTGGTCGTCGTCGAGGGCGGCGTAGCGCTGGAAGTACGACTGAGGATCGCGGAACGCCGTCTCCCGGAGGGTGAGGAACCGCTCGACGTACCAGTTGCGGATGTGCTCGACGTCGGCATCGACGTAGATCGAGAAGTCGAAGTAGTCGGACACGAAGACCGGGTGTTCCTCGTCGGCCGGGCCGCTCTGGAGCACGTTGAGCCCCTCGACGATCAGGATGTCGGGCTGGGAGACCAGGGCTTCCTCGCCATCGACGACGTCGTAGACCAGGTGGGAGTAGACCGGTGCCCGAACCTCGGGCATACCCGACTTGATGTCGGACATGAACTCCAGCAGCCGCCGCCGATCGAAGCTCTCGGGAAACCCCTTGCGCTCCATCAGGCCCCGGTCGAGGAGAACCTCGTTGGGGTAGAGGAAGCCATCGGTGGTGATCAGGTCGACCTTGGGGTGGTTCGGCCACCGTGCCAGTGTCTGCTGGAGCACGCGAGCGGTCGTCGACTTCCCGACGGCGACCGAGCCGGCGATCCCGATCACGAACGGCACCTTGGCCGGCAGTTTGCCGAGGAAGGTGTCGGTCGCCCGGTACAGCTCCTGGGACGCCGCCACGTGGAGGTTGAGCAGCCGGGACAGGGGAAGGAAGATCTCGGTGACCTCGTCGAGGCTGAGGGCCACGTTCAGGCCCCGTAGCCGGTCGAGGTCGGTCTCGGACAGCGTGAGCGGCGTCGACGCCCGCAGCCGACCCCATTCCTCGGACGAGAAGGTCATGTAGCGCTCGAGCTTGTGCCCATCAGCGATCATTCAGCCGGCTCCGTGGTCGATCAGGACCCGCTGATGGTGGCAGCTTCCGGGCCTCGATGCGAACCGTCGTCATCAGGTTGTCGCTCGGTCGTGTCCCCCGTCTACCGTGAGCGCCCATGATGTCCCCCTCTCGCCGTCGCCAGGCGGCGCGGGTCGTGTTGTTCGACCCCGACGATCGGGTCCTGCTCCTCCAGGCTCGGGATCCGGGCAATCCGACCAAGCCATCATGGTGGGAGATCCCGGGTGGGGGCATGGACCCGGGCGAAGCATCGGCCGACACGGCCCGCCGCGAGCTGCGGGAGGAGGCCGGTATCCACACCGCCGAGGTGGGTCCCGTCGTGTGGGTCCAGTCGGTCCAGTTCACCTTCGCCGGCCTCTACTTCGATCAGGACGAGTTCATCCACGTCGCCCGGACGTCGCAGGTCGAACTCGGTGAGACCCACCTCGAGCTGTTCGAGGCGATGGCGTTCCAGGGCGCCCGATGGTGGACCGTCTCCGAGGTCGTGGCGGCCGAGACGGCCTTCCTACCGCCCCGGCTCCCGGAGCTGCTCCCAGCGCTGGTGGCCGGGGACTACCCCGATCCCCCGCTCGACATCTCACCGGCCGGCTCGGAGTGACGCCGATGGCGTGCCGGCCCGGGCCCGCCGTCAGAAGTCCGAGTTGACACCCAACAGGGCGATCACGTGGGCGCCGTCGATCGGCACCCCGGGTTCATCGGGCATCGGCTCGATCGCCGTCGCCTGCAACCCCAACAGCTCGGCCACCGCAGCGGCGTCGGCGGCATACCCGCTGACGTAGTAGACGACGCTGTCGTCGACCGTCGGGCCGTTCTTGGGATCGAGTGCCGGGTACCCGGCGGCCTCCAGGGTCGCGGTGCCCGCCCCGGCCACGCCCTGGCGGCGGGCCCCGTTGGCCACCCGGACCGTGACCTCTCCCGGTGGCCGCGGATCGGCGAGGTTGGCCACATCCTCCTCGACCTCGTCGGGGACCGTGCTCGAGGTCGCCCCGGCCGGAGGCTCCTCGTCGGCGTCCGGTTCCTTGGTCGAGGTGACGATGCCCTCGTCGACCGTCGAGGCCAAGCTGCTGAACGCGGTCAGGATGGCGAACCCGAAGAGCAGCAGGACGACGGCGAGCATGACCGCGTTCACCACATCGTGTCGCTCGATTCGATCCACGGCGCCGCTGCTCCCAACGTCCACAAGGTCAGAGTCCGGTACGCCGGACCAGCACTGGACGCCGGCCCGGCTGCACCCCGAGCTGGGTACGGGGCCCAAGCGTAGAGCACCGGTCGCGGGACGTCGTGGCACCACCGCTCAGCTTTCGTCGGATCAGCGACACTCCTACGATCGCCGCAGCGACCCTCAACCCCTCCCGGAACGGAGCCCTCCCGTGGACTTCTCGATCCCAGCCGACATCCAGGACCTGCTCGACCGCCTCGATCGGTTCATCGACGACGAGATCAAGCCCCTCGAGCGAGAGAACGACAACATCCGGTTCTTCGATCACCGTCGGGAGGACAGCCGCACGGACTGGGAACGGAACGGCTGGCCGAACGCCGAGTGGGAGGCGCTCCTGAAGGAGATGCGGCGGCGGGCCGATGCGGCCGGGTTCCTCCGCTACCACCTGCCGGCCCGGTTCGGAGGCCAGGACGGGTCGAACCTGGCGATGGCCATCATCCGGGAGCACCTGGCGGCCAAGGGCCTCGGGCTTCACAACGATCTCCAGAACGAGTCGTCGATCGTCGGCAACTTCCCGACCGTGCTCATGATGGAGAAATACGGCTCGCAGGCCCAGCAGGAGGAGTGGATCCCCAAGATGCTGGCCGGCGAAGCCCGCATCGGGTTCGGGCTGACCGAGCCGATGTTCGGCACCGACGCCACCCGCATGGAGACCGCCGCCTACCGGGACGGGGACGAGTGGGTCATCAACGGCGCCAAGCGGTGGAACACCGGCATGCACGCCGCGACCCACGACTACATCTTCGCCCGGACCTCGGGGAACCCCGGCGAGGCGACCGGCATCACCTGCTTCATCGTGCCGGTCGACACGCCGGGCTTCAACGTCGAGTTCATGTGGTGGACCTACAACATGCCGACCGACCACGCCGAGGTGACCCTGACCGACTGCCGCGTCGCCGACGAGGACATCCTCGGCGACGAGGGGCGAGGGCTGGAGACGGCCCAGCTGTTCGTCCACGAGAACCGGATCCGGCAGGCGGCATCGAGCTTGGGGGCCGCCCAGTACTGCATCAACGAGGCGGTCAAGTACTCCCGGGAACGGATGATCCACGAGCGGGCCCTCTCGGTCAACCAGGCCATCCAGTGGCCGTTGATCGAGCTCCACACCGAGGCCGCCATGCTGCGGGAGCTGATCCGCAAGACGGCGTGGCAGCTCGATCAGGTCGAGCACGGCACCGAGATCTCGGACAAGGTGGCGATGTGCAACTACCGGGCCAACCGGCTCGTCGGCGTGGCCGCCGACCGGGCCATCCAGGTCCACGGCGGCATCGGCTACAGCCGGCACATGCCCTTCGAGCACATCTTCCGCCATCATCGCCGGTACCGGATCACCGAAGGCTCGGAGGAGATGCAGATGCGACGGGTCGGCCAGTACCTGTTCGGCTACGGCGGAACGACGAGCGAGATGTTCGAGACCCCGTCGTTCGCCTCCCGGTTCAACTCCGTGCAGCGAGGCCAACCGGCCTCCTGGCTGGACTGATCGCTCCGGCTACCGCCACACGCCGTGCCACACGGCGTGTGGCGCTAGGAGGGACGGGCGTCACCCTGGCTACAAGGGCATTTCCGAGCCCCGCCGGGCCTCACCCGGAGGCCGTGCTCGTCTGCTGCCCGGACCACCGACCCCTGACCGGATCAGTCGGCCAGGAGGCGGGCCCGGGTGAGGAACCCGGTGTGGGCCACCATGCGATGGTCGGGCCGGACGGCCGCACCGTCGATGTGCCACGTGCGGTTCATCACCTCGGTGGTCGAGATCTCGGAGAACCGGCTCGCCTTGAGCGCCTCGGTCAGCCGGGTGACCTGGACGATCGACGGGCTGTAGGACACCAGGATCCCTCCCCACCGCAACGCCCCGACGGCGTGGGGCACGACCCGCCACGGTTCGGGCAGGTCGAGCACGACCCGATCGAGGTGGCGGGCGTCGATGCCCTCGTAGCAGTCCCGCAACTCGATGTGGTACCGAGCCGAGGCCTCATCGCCGAGGAACGCCGTCACGTTCTTGCGGGCCCGGGCGGCGAAGTCCTCCCGGATCTCGTAGCCGGTGATCTCCGCTCCGACCCGGAGCATGGCCATCGACAACGCCCCCGACCCGACACCGGACTCGAGGATCCGCATGCCGGGCCCGATGTCGGCCAGGAGCAGGATCGGCCCGATGTCCTTGGGATAGATGACCTGGGCCCCCCGGGGCATGGCGAGCACGAAGTCGCTGAGGGTGGGGCGGAACGCCCGGAACCGCTGACCCCTGGTGGTCGCCACCTCGGCGCCCTCGACGCGGCCGACGATCTCCGTGTGGGGCAGCACCCCGGCGTGGGACTGGAACTCCTGCCCGTCGGTCAAGGTGATCAGGTAGCGGCGGGCCTTGTGGTCCACGAGGAGCACGAGGTCCCCGAGGGCAAGCGGGCGATCGTCGGTGACGGTCACGATCGGCTGCGCACCAGCTCGACGGGCACCGGATCGGCACCGGCCACCCGCTCGGTCAGCCGGCAGAAGGCGCACACGTCACCGCCCGACGGGGCACCACAGCTGGTGCATACCCCGAGTTGCTCCCTCTCGTCGTCATTGTCGGTACCGAACCGATCGACCGCTCGGGCCAGGAACCCGAAGTAGAAGTCGGCCTTGCTACCCGGTGATCGGCGCTCGAGATCGTTGAGCGCCTCCTTGTAGTGGAGGTGCTTGTTGCCCGCCGCCATCGGGCACTCCTCGACGTGATAGTCGATGGCCCGTACGACGCAATAGGCCGCCGTCTCCCGCTCGCTCAAGCGGATCAGCGGCTTGACCTTCTTCGGGAAACCCCGCCCAGCGTCGAGGACGGGCCGCTGGCGGCCGAGGTACTCGTTCTGCCAACGAAGCACGTTGCCGTACAGGACCGCCGCCTCGTCGTCGAGGTTGTGGCCGGTGACCAGCACGTCGTAGCCCCGCTCGAGCGTCTCGGCGTCGAACACGTGACGCTTCGAGAGGCCGCAGGCCGAGCAGGGAACCCGCCGGGTGATCGCCGCCGCGGTCGGGATGTCGTAGTCGTAGCGGCTGCGGAGGTCGACGACGTGGAGGGTCAGCCCCCGTTCGGCGGCGAACGCCGCCGCGACCTCGCCGGACACGGCCGAGTAGTCGCCGATCCCCAGACCGACGTACAGCCCGTCGGCCTGGTACCCGAGCTCGACCAGGATGTCCCACACCGCGAGGCTGTCCTTGCCCCCCGATACGGCGACCAACACCCGGTCGCCCGGCGCCAGCATCGAGAAGTCGTCGATCGCCCGCTCGACCTGCTGGTGGCAGAATCGGACGAGGTGCTCCTGGCAGAAGTTGGCGTTGTGGCGCCGGAGGTCGATGACCGCCGGACCTCGGCAGACCCGGCACTTCACTCGACGCCACCTCGCTCGGGGTGAGCGTCTCCGGCCCCACCGCTGATCACCGGGCGAATCTCGATCGAGTCACCGTCGCCGAGGACGGCGTCGCCGGGGACCAGGGTCGAATCACGGATGATGAGGACCGACTCCCGATTCAGCTCCAGCTGGTTCAACAGCTTGGCGACCGACATCGGACCGCGGACCTCGATCTCCCGGGTCGGATTGCGGAGCAGGACCTTCACCCGACCAGCATGCCCGCGCCATCGCCCGTTCCCCGACGTCGACGATGGATGGTCCGCTACTCGGACGCTCGACGGGTCCGGCGGATGACGCGGCCATTCCGACGGGCTCGACGGCCGCCGTCACCGGCCGCCGTTCCCCCGATGGCCCGGCGCTCGGCGCGGGTCATGCGCCGATTGCCCTTGGGGATCCGAACCTTGCGAGCCCGGGTCTCGCCCGTGGTCGACCGTGATCCGGCCGATGAACCGGACCGACCCCGTAGCCGTCGACGCCCACCGCGGGCAGAAGCCGACCGGGCGTCCCGTCGTTCCTGGTTGCGCTGAATCTTGGCCGCCTTCGCCGCCTCCCGAGCCCGCTGGCGCTCGATCTTGGCCGCCTTGGTCGCTTCCCGGACCTGTCGACGCTCGATCCTGGCCGCCCGACGAGCCGACCTCGACTCGGCCTTCATCGTCCGCATCTGCTCCCGGTGGGTGACCGGGAGGTGCTCGATGACGATCTTCTGGCCAGGCTTGATCCCGCCGATGTCGATCAGCTCCCGGCGGCCCGTCGTCGATCGCGCCGCCCGGTAGGCCAGCAACGCCAACGAGGTGTAGATCCACGACTTGGCCGGTCCGTCGACGTACCGGCGGACCCCGAGGGTGATGAGGCGCTGGATCACAGCCGGCGGATCTCGAGCACCGTGCTCCGGCGCTTCCCGGCCCGGCGACCCATGACGTACACGAGAAGCATCAGGATCACCGACAGCGCCGCCCCGCCGACGGCGACCCGCTTCTTCGAGTCGTCGGCCACGACGTCGATCTGGCCCTGGATGTCCCGGAACTTGGCTTCGATGTCGGCAGGCGTGATGCCGGCTGCGTCAGACATGGTCGGGTCCTTACCTCAGGTTCGGGCGATCTTCTTCTTCGCCCGGCTCAGCCGGAAGAAGATCAGGAGCAGAAACAGTACCAAGACCCCGATGGTGATCAGGTACGGGATCGTCGACCACCAGCCACCGCCGGCGAAGGTGTCGACCGACTGGCTGAAGCGGAGGGTGCCGAGGGCGACGAAGAACGTGCCGAAGAACACGAAGATCGAGCCGGCGAGCCCGAATCCGAGGTAGCGGCCGAGGTGCTTGAGCGGCTCGAGCGTTTCTTGCTTGGCGTACGAGACGAGCATCTGCTGGATCTCTTGCGCCCCGTCCAAGGGGTTGGGGTTGCTCACCGACCGCGTCCTCCTTCATCAGAACAGCCTCTGAGTGTAGATGACCGGACGGGCCTTGCTTCTGGCCGGATGGAGGAGAATCGGGCCGGGTCGCGGCGACGCCGGTGGGGCGGACCGGTCAGCCGTCGGTCAGGCGGACCTGGATCAGCTCCAGGGCGTCGTCGATCATCGTCTCCAACAACCCGATGCGCTCGGTCGGGCCCGGCGCGCCGAGCAGCCGTTGCTTGTCGAGGGTGGTGACGGGGGCCAGGGCCGACATCTGCAACGAACCGAGCGACAGGTCGTCGGTGACCTCGGGAAGGGTGCCGACGTTCAACCCTGACTCGGCGGCCAGGGCCATGCACCGACGGAACGACGCCTCGACGCGCTCGTAGCGGGCTCGGAGGGCTTGCTCGTCGACGGGGTCGACCGGTTGATCGGGCCACGGCTCGATCTCGGCCTGGGGGTACGGATCGTCGGGAAGCCACCGTTCGACCCGGAACCGCTCGACCCCGACCGTGATGAGGGCAAAGCGACCATCGGCCAGGCGCTCGGCCTCGAGGATCCGAGCCGTCGTGCCGAAATCGGATCGCTGGTCGGACCCGCCGACCTCCGATCCGCGCTCGATGAGGACCACCCCGAACGTCCCGTCGCCGGCGGTCACCACCTCGACCATCGTGCGGTACCGCGGCTCGAAGACATGGAGCGGCAGCACCAACGTCGGGAAGAGGACCGAACCCAACGGGAACTGCGGCAGAGCGACCATAGGACTCCGACCGTAGCGATCCCGCGGGGTCGGTGGAGAGTCACGACCCCGCGACGACCCCCGAGCGCCCCGCCCGTCGGGGCTCGACGACAGGCCCGACGCCGTCGGATCACTCGAAGACGGGAGGCAGTGGAGCGAGGTCGTCGACGGTCGGCCGGCCCGGGTAGGCGGTCAGGGCGGCCGCGAAGATGTTCTGCAGATCGAGCACCGGCTCGTCGTTGCCGATGCGGTTTGCGTTGGCGATGTAGGCGAAGATCACGTCGACATCGTCGTCGGTGGCCGACTGGACGTAGCCCGACAAGGCGGTGGCGTCCTGAAGCGTCCCGGTCTTGGCGAAGACCCGTCCCTCCCCCGGGGTGTCGACCATGCGGAGCAGGAGTGTCCCCCGCTCGCCGGCTACGGCCAGGCTCTCGGCGAAGACCGAGTCCGCACCGGCGTGAGCGAGGACGCCAGCCACCGCCCGGCAGGTCAACAGGTTGCTCTCGGCGAGGCCCGAGCCGTCGTCGACCCGGAGCCCTTCGACCGGGATTCCGGCCCCGGCGAGGGTCTCCACCACCACAGCCGCCCCCGAGGCGGTCGTCCCGCTCCCAGCGACGTCGCTGCCGAGACGCTTCAGCAGCAGCTCGGCCCCGAGGTTCGAGGAGTAGGCGTTGATGTGGGCCACCAGGTCGATCAGGGGTGGGCTCTCGATCGCCGCGACCTCGACCGCCACCGCCGGCGCCAACCCGGACGCCGCTTCGCCACCGACGGTGATCCCTCGAACCCCCAGCTCCTGGATGAGGAACGATGCCGCCTGGACCGGCGGGTTGTCGGTCTCCGAGCGCTGGAAGGCGCTGATGTAGCTCTCGGGCCAGCTGACGAAGCCCTCGTTGACCGTCAGTGCCGACAGAGGGCCCGACTGCTTCGACAGGATCAACCGCTCGGCCCAGGGTCCCTGGCGAACGTCGTCGAACAGCGACTCGTCGCCGACGACCGAGCCGGTGATCTCGGTGATCCCGGCCGCTGCCAGCTGATCGGCGAGGTCCTCGAGTCGGGTGTGGTACCGGGCTTCGGTCTCGTCGTACTGGGTCCACCACTCCTCGGTCGTCAGGAACGGGTCACCGGACCCGACGAAGTAGAGATTGCCCTCGATCACGCCGTCGACCGGCCCAACGTCGGCCCGGATCGTCGTTCGGAATCGGAAATCGTCGCCCAGCGCCAGCAGGGCGGCGTAGGTCGTGAGCAGCTTCTGGTTCGACGCTGGCACCAACGCCAGGTCGACCCGCGACGTCGGGGCCAGCAGCCGGTCCCCGACCTGGACCTGGAGGCAGCTCGTCTCCGGCGACCCCTCGATCAGATCCTGGAGGACCGAGACGATCGCCGCGTCGACGACGGGCGCCTGGAGCGTCCGGGGCAGCCGACGACCCGAGAGGACCGGCGTGGCCAGCTCGCCCTCGTAGGCGACCGGATCGAGGCTGACGACGTCGGTGTCCCGCCGCTCGGCGGCCTGCCACAGCCCGAACGACGCTGCGGCGAGGATGATCGCCGGTATCCACCGACCGGCCAACCGCCCCGCGTTCACGCCACCGACTCCGTCTCGCCCGCCGCCGGGTCGGCTCCGGCCCGGTCGGGGGCGGGGGCGCGACCGCCGGGCCCGTCGCCGACCGGCGGCTCGAGCGCGGCCCGGACGAACTGGCGCAGATGGTCGAACCGGGCGTCGAGCGCGTCGGCGGTGAACGGATCGCGGTCGAGGAGGCCGGTCAACATCGCGTGGTCGGAGAAGTAGGTGAGCAGCGCCCCGTACCCGGTCATGACCA
Source organism: Acidimicrobiales bacterium (assembly GCA_965262175.1). Classification (GTDB taxonomy): domain Bacteria; phylum Actinomycetota; class Acidimicrobiia; order Acidimicrobiales; family SZUA-35; genus CADEDH01. Next base: position 87,867 of record CBDHES010000022.1, read on the forward strand.
GGTTCTCGGGGTCGTGGCGCCGGAACCGTCCGGCCGCCATCTCCTGCTCGAAGAAGCGGACCGACCGGGCGAAGTAGGGCCGCAGGGCGGTGCCCAGGTCGAAGTCGAGGTGGCCCTTCGGGCTCAGCGCCTCCCGGCGGACGATGCGGACGATTTCGGGGTTGGCCCGGAAGAAGTCGAAGCTGGCCTCGAGCACGAGATCGACCAGCTCCCACCCGCTGGCCGCCGTCGAGCGGATGGCCTCGATCTGCTTGCCCCACTCGGCCAACGCGTCCTCCAGGACCTGGCGGTAGATCGCCTCCTTGGAGGCGAAGTGATGCATGAGGCTCGGGCGGCGGATCCCCACCCCGGCGGCGATGTCGTTCAACGACGTGCCTTCGTAGCCCTGGTTGGCGAAGCACGAGCGCGCTTCCCGGAGTATTAGCTCCCGCGTCGGTGTGTCGGACACGAGATCAAACTACTGTGATCGGGCGACCGAGCCGTGCCGCCCGTCACCACGAGCTCGCTCGTGAGCCTCGTCACCCCGGGAGGAGCCGACCGGATGCAGATCATCGCCGCCCTGTTCATGGACGACATCGCGCTCCGATCGGTGCCTGGTCCCTCGACCCGGATCGATCTCAGCGGGATCCAATTCTCCGCCCCGGCACCGGCCCCGGTCCCGGTGACCGTGGCCCCCCACCTGGTCGTCCTCGTGTGGAACCCGCCGGGGGCGTCGGAGATGGCGGCGCTCGAGGTCGTCTTCACCACCGGTGACGATCCCGACGCCGTGCCCGATGGGGAGCCGCTGGCCCGCAACGTCCAGCCGCTCCAGATCGAGCCCGGCAAGTTCAACTACCGCCTCGTCCGGGCCGAGTTGGCGTTCGACGACTACACGACCGTCATCGCCCGGTGCCGGATCGATGACGGCCCGATCCACCTCGTCCCCTACACCCTCCTCCCGCCGGTCTGATGAGCTCCGACGGCGAAGACACCGCCGACGATCGCATGCGGTTCGCCTCCGCGTTGTCCCGCCATCCCGACGCCGCCGTCGCGGTGGCCGAGGTCGTCGGTCGGGTCGGCGAGCTTCTCGACCGGCCGCCGTCGGTCGCCGTGCTGTTCGTCTCGGGCCGCCACATCGATGAGATCTCCTCGATCGTCGACGCCATCCAGACCCTCGTCGGGCCAGAGACGTTGATCGGGACGACCGCGGTCGGGGTCGTGGGTGGCGCCGAGGAGGTCGAGGACGACGACGCGATCGGTCTGTGGGCCGCCCTCGACGTGCCCGCCGAGCCACTCCGGCTGGAGACGCTCCCCGGTCATCCCCCACTCCTGGCCGGGCTTCCCGACGCCATCGAGCCAGGCAGTTTGCTGATGGTGCTGGCCGACCCGTCGACCTTTGCCGTCGAGTCGTTGGTCGAGCACCTCAACGACCACCACCCCGGCGTGGCGATCGTCGGCGGACTCGCCTCGGCGACGGGGTCGGCCGACCGGAACCGGGTGGTCCTCGACGACGACGTCCACCTCGAAGGGGCGGTCGGGCTGCTCCTCGCTCCCGGCGTCGCGACACCGATCGTCAGCCAAGGGTGCCGGCCGATCGGCTCGCCCTGGGTCGTCACCGCGGCCGACGGGCAGCTCGTCCACCAACTGGGCGGCCAGTCCGCCATGGAGCGCCTGACGACGATCATCGACGAGCTCTCCGAGACCGAGCGGGCCATCGCCGCCCGAGGGCTCCACGTCGGGCTGGTGGCCAATGAGCAGCAGGCAACCTTCGACCAGGGCGACTTCCTGATCCGAGGCCTGCTCGGGGCCGAACGGTCGAGCGGTGCGCTGGCCGTCGGGGACCTGGTCGAGGTGGGGCAGGTCCTGCAGTTCCAGGTGCGCGATGCCTCGTCGGCCAGCGCCGAGCTGGAGCGGCTCCTCGCCCCTGCGTCGGGGCGGGCGGCGCTCGTCTTCACCTGCAATGGGCGGGGTTCCCACCTCTTCGAGGAGCCGAGCCATGACGCCCGGCGGGTCCACGATCGCTTCGGTGACGCGGTGGCCGGCATGTTCTGCGCCGGCGAGCTCGGCCCGATCGGCAACCGCAACGCCGTCCACGGCTTCACCGCGACCGTCGTCGCCTTCGCCTGAACGGCAGCCGATCGCCGGGCCGCCGCGGTCGCCCGAGGAGACCAGGACGGCCCGCTATCGTGGCGGGCGGCCGCGCCGAGGCAGCCGCCCCGCCGACCGTCCACCCACCTCGAACAAGGAAGCCCGCCCCGTGAACACCACCGCTACCCGCGCCGTCGGTTCTGAGCTCGAGCAGGAGGCGATCGCCGTCATCCGGGCCCTGGCGATGGACGGTCCCCACCAGGCCCGGTCGGGCCACCAGGGGACGGCGATGGCGCTGGCCCCCTTGGCCCACGTGCTGTTCACCCGCGTCATGCGGTACGACGCCGCCGATCCGTCCTGGCCCGATCGGGACCGCTTCATCCTCTCGGCCGGCCACGCGTCGATCCTGCTGTACTCGATGCTCCACCTCACCGGCCACGGCCTCGATCTCGACGACGTCCGGGCCTTCCGTCAATGGGGATCGGCCACCCCGGGTCACCCCGAGGCGGGCCACACCCCCGGCGTGGAGGTGACGACCGGGCCCTTGGGTCAGGGCTTCGCCAACGGGGTGGGCATGGCGATCGCCGAGCGGCACCTCCGGAGCCGGTTCGGGCCCGAGGTGTGCGACCATCGGACCTTCGTCGTGGCCGGCGACGGCGACCTGTCGGAGGGCGTGAGCCACGAAGCGGCGTCGCTGGCCGGGCACCTCGGCCTCGGTCGTCTCGTCGTCGTCTATGACGACAACCGGGTGACGATCGATGGTCGAACCGACCTGGCGTTGTCCGACGACGTCGCCGGGAGGTTCGCCGCCTACGGCTGGGACGTCGACGACATCGGGGAGAGCGCCAACGATTGCGATCGGCTGGAGGAGGCCCTCGAGCGGGCCGCCGTCGAGACCGCCGAGCGACCCTCGCTGATCGTGCTCCGGAGCCACATCGGGTACCCGTCACCGACCCATACCGACACCCCGGCCGCCCACGGCAACCCGTTCGACGATGCCGAGATCGCCGCCACCAAGGAAGCGATGGGCCTCCCCGCCGATCGGTCGTTCCACGTGCCACCGGACGTGCTGGAGCTGTACCGCTACGCCGGCCGCCGGGGCAGCTCCGCCCGAGAGGCGTGGCAGGCCCGGATCGCCGACCTCGACGGCGACCGGCGGGTCTGGGACCTCTCCTGGGCCGGACCGGACCGGACGGCGGTCGCCGCGGCGCTGCCGACGTTCACCGCCGGTGAGGCCATCGCCACCCGGAAGGCCTCCCAACAGTGTCTGACCGCCCTCGCCGAGGTCGTCCCCACCCTGATCGGCGGGTCGGCCGACCTGACCGGCAGCACCGGGACCAAGATCGATGACGTCGCCCATGGGCGGTCGACGCCCGAGGGCCGGCAGATCAACTTCGGGGTCCGGGAGCATGCGATGGGCGCGATCTGCGTCGGAGCGGCCCGCCACGGCGGTGTGCTACCGGTCGGGGGGACGTTCCTGGTCTTCTCCGACTACATGCGCCCGGCGGTCCGCCTGGCCGCGATGTCCCAGGCTCGCTGCGTGTTCGTCTGGACCCACGATTCGGTCGGCGTCGGCGAGGATGGACCGACCCACCAGCCGGTCGAACAGATCATGAGCCTGCGGGCCATCCCCGGCCTGACCGTGGTCCGGCCGGCCGACGCCACCGAGGTCGCCGGGGCGTGGCGGTTGGCGCTCGACGCCGACGGCCCGGTGGCCCTGATCCTGACCCGACAGGGGGTCCCGGTGCTCGACGGCACGTCGGCCGACGCCGTGGCCCGCGGCGGGTACGCCCTCGACGAGGTCGCTCGACCCGACGTGATCCTCGTCGGAACCGGCAGCGAGCTGGCGCTCTGCGTCGACGCCCGCGACGAGCTCGACGCCCAGGGCATCACGGCCCGCGTCGTCTCCCTGCCCTGCTGGGAGGCCTTCGCCGCGCTTCCGATCGACGAGCAGGAGGCGATCATCGACCCCGAGGTCCCGGTCGTGTCGATCGAAGCCGGGGTGACGATGGGATGGGAGCGCTACGCCGATGTGGCGTTGGGCATCGATCGATTCGGCGCCTCCGCTCCCGGTGGGACCGTGCTGGCCGAGCTCGGCATGACGGCCGAGGGCGTCGTCGCGGCGGCCGTCGACTTGCTCGAAGCCGTAGGATCGGATCGATGACCCGTTTGCACGACCTGTACGCCGAGCAGGGCCAGAGCCCCTGGCTCGACAACCTCCGGCGAGGCTGGATCTCGTCCGGTGAGCTCCAGCAGTGGATCGACCGCGGCGTCCGGGGCCTCACCTCCAACCCCACGATCTTCGCCAAGGCCATGACCGAGACCGACGACTACGACCGCGACCTGGCCGGCCTCGTCGGGGCCGGAGCGTCGATCGACGACGCCTACTGGGACCTCGTCGTCGCCGACATCACCCAGGCCCTCGGCCTACTGCGGGGGGTCCACGAGTCGTCCGGCGGCGAGGACGGCTACGTGTCGGTCGAGGTGTCCCCGACGCTGGCCCACGACGAGGCGGGCACCGTGGCCGCCGCCCGGACGCTCCACGATCGGATCGATGCCCCCAACCTCTACGTGAAGGTGCCGGCCACCGTCGAGGGCGTGGCCGCCATCCGGACGCTGATCGCCGAGGGCCGGTCGATCAACGTCACGCTCATCTTCGGCATCGAGCGCTACGACGCGGTCATGGAGGCCTACCTGTCGGGGCTGGAAGCCTTCGACGGTGATCTGTCGACCGTGTCGTCCGTCGCATCGTTCTTCATCAGCCGGGTCGACGTCGAGGTCGACCGCCGACTGGCCGAGCTGGGCCACGCCGACGCTGCGGCCCTGGCCGGACGGGCTGCGATCGCCCAGGCCCGGCTGGCCTACCGGCGGTTCACCGAGGTCTTCAGCGGTGACCGGTGGGAGGCGCTGGCCGCTCGGGGCGCTCGCCCCCAACGCCCGCTCTGGGCCTCCACCTCGACCAAGAACCCGAGCTACCCCGACACGCTCTACGTCGACGAGCTGATCGGTCCCATGACCGTCAACACCTTGCCCGACGCCACGCTGGCTGCGTTCGAGGACCACGGCACCGTCGGCCGGACGATCGACGGGGGCGTCGCCGAAGCGGAGACCGTGATCGCCCGCCTCGCCGAGCTGGGGATCGGGATGGACGACGTGGCCGCCAAGCTGGAGACGGAAGGGGTCGCGTCGTTCGCCAAGAGTTTCGACGAGGTCCTCACGACCCTCGGCGACCGGGCCGAAGCCCTCTAGACCGATGGATCTCTACCAGGCGATGCGCACGACGCCGTCGTGCCGCTACTTCCGCCCCGACGGGGTCGACGTCGCCGTCCTCCGGCGGGTTCTGGACCATGCCCGGTTCGCCTCCAGCGGCGGCAACCGGCAGGGCTGGCGGGTGGTGGCGGTCACCGACCCCGAGCTCCGGCAGGCGATCGCCGACCTCCACCGTCGCCAGTGGGACGTCTACCTCCAGGGCGCTCGGCACGGCGTGGTCGGCTACCAGGGCGACGACTCCGGCCATCGCATGGAGCACGGCACCGAGCGGGCGACCAACCGCCTCGACCGGACCGACCACTTCTCCGACAACCTCCACGACGTGCCGGTCCTGTTGGTCATCTACGCCGCGCTGGAGACGTTGGCCATCACCGATTCCGAGCTCGACCGCCCGAGCGTCGTCGGCGGTGGATCGGTCTACACCTTCGTCCAGAACCTCCTCCTCGGCTGCACCGCCGAGGGCCTGGGGAGCGCCCTCACGACGCTCCTGGCCGCCGAGCAACCGGCGGTCGACGAGCTGCTCGGCGCGCCCGACGGCCTGGCCCTGGCGGCGTTGGTCGCCGTCGGGTGGCCGGTCCCCGAGAAGCAGTACACGAAGCTGACCAGGAACGACGTCGACGCCTTCACCCACCTCGACCGGTGGGGCACGCCGCTCCCCGGCTGATCAGCCGATCTCGATGTAGTCGATGCTGACCCACCCGGTATCGCCCTGTTGCCAGAGCAGGGTGATGACGGTCTGACCCTGGGGGAGATCGAGCGTGCCGGTCACCACGTCCCAGTGGTCCCAGCTCGCCGTCAGCTGCATTCGAGCCTCGGTGGCGTGGATCCCGTTGACCAGCACGGTGACGGTCCGGAGGTCGGGTGGACCGTTCTCCGGACCGGCAGCGTAGGCGACCGTGAACGACGTCGGGCCGCCAACCGGCACGTCGACGACCAGCTCGACACCGCTGCCTTCGCTTATCAGATCCCCGACGAACCCCGAACCGCTGAACCCCTGATGGTCGGACCGGGCCCGAGCGGCACCGAGGAGCGAACCGGTCTCGGCCTCGACTCGGATCGGCGCGGGCGGGTTCGTTGTCGTGGTCGACCCTTCCGGAATGGTCGTGGTGACCCCTTCCGACGTCGGAGGTACCTCCGAGGTCGACGACGGGATCGTGGTCGAGGCCTCGGCGGCGGTGGTGGTCGTCGCGGCGTCGCCGTCGGTGGTGGGCGTCTCGTCGGCCGGGCCGGTCTCGGCGACCGTCTCGGCCGGCGCGACATCGGCCTCGGGGGTCGTCGTCGGGGTGGTCCCATCGCCGGGACCCTCCTCATCGATCGGGACCTCGCCGACCCGGTCGTCGACCGCCCGCTCCAGCTCCCGGGTGGTCACGGTCGCCAGGGAGTCGGGGGGGTCGGTGGTGGCGACCGGCTCGGTCGTGGTGGTCGTCGTACTCCGACCGGCGGCCACCGATGAGGCGCCGCCCATGCCGCCGAGTTGGTAGGTGACCAGCACGGCGATCGTGATCACCAATGCCAGTGCGACACCCAGCGCCGCCCGGCCCCGAGCCAGGGCGTCGAGGAGCCGCTCGGTCCTGGTGCGAGTGGGAAGTCGCCACTCCGCGGTGTGGCGAGGCGACCACTCCGGCGGGCTGGAGCTGATCGGGTACGACGGAGCGCTCGATCGACGATCGTCGCGCTCGCTGGCCATGGCTTCAACGCTATCGCACCGGCCGAGGTCGATCGGCGGCACCGCACCCCGGGACCGTGAGTCGATCGGCCCAAGCCCCGGTGGCTGTCTTACCTGGTCACCCGTGAGTTGCAAATCGAAACTGACTCCCCTAGGTTGTCCCGATCATGGCCCAGGCGGACCAAACCCAGCGCGCCGAGCATCGCGCTGCCACCGGACGAGCCGGCGCGGACCCGACCGGGGCCGGCCGTATCGAGGCGGCCTGCTCGATCGCCACCACGCTGGCCATCGTCGGCGACCGGTGGACGATCCTCATCCTCCGCGACGTGTTCCGGGGCGTTCGCCGCTTCGGGCAGCTCCAGGCCGACCTGGGCATCGCCCGCAACCTCCTGTCCGACCGGCTGGCCAAGCTGGTCGACCACGAGGTCCTCGAGAAGGTCAGGTACCAGTCGCGCCCCGAGCGCTTCGAGTACCGCCTGACGAGCAAGGGAGCCGACCTCTCGACCGCCCTCATCGCCCTGATGGGCTGGGGCGATCGGTGGTACGCCGCCGACGGCGCACCGACGATCCTGGTCCACGAGCAATGCGACACCCCCGTCGAGCAGACGGTGCGCTGCCCCAGTTGCGACCAGAACCTCCGACCGACCGACATCGCCAGTCGGCCCGGGCCGGGACGAACTGTGAGAAGGAGCGCGACGTGACCGATGGTCAGACCCTCATGACGGCGACGACCGAGGAGCTGTGCAGCGCCGCAGCCGCTCGTCGTGACGAACACCACGGGCGTCGGGTGACCTACTCCCCGAAGGTGTTCATACCGCTGACGATGCTGTGCCGCGACCAGTGTGGCTACTGCACCTTCGCTCAGCCGCCGGCCCGGATGGAGAGCCCGTACCTCTCGCCCGAGCAGGTCGTCGCCATCGCCCGCCAGGGCGCCAGCGTCGGCTGCCACGAGGCGCTGTTCACCCTCGGCGAGCGTCCCGAGCTCCGGTACCCGGCCGCTGAGGCCTGGTTGGAGGCCAACGGCTACCGGTCGACGGTCGACTACCTGGCGGCAATGTGCCAGTTGGTGCTCGACGAGACCGGCCTCCTGCCCCATGCCAACGCCGGCGCCCTCCACCCCGAGGAGCTGGCCGCCCTCCGGCCGGTCTCGCCCAGCCAGGGGATGATGATCGAGTCCCTCCGGGACGACCTCGACTGCCACCGCAATGCCCCCGACAAGATCCCGAGCCGACGGTTGGCCACCCTGGAGGCGGCCGGGGCTGCGTCGATTCCGTTCACCACGGGGATCCTGGTCGGTATCGGCGAGACCGAGGCCGATCGGATCGACGCGCTGGAGGCCATCGCCGAGTCCCATCGTCGCCATGGTCACGTCCAGGAGGTGATCGTCCAGAACTTCCTCCCCAAGGCGGGGACGGCGATGTGGCGCCACGATCCATGCCCGACCGACGCCTATCACCGGGCGATCGCCATCGCCCGGCTGGTCCTGCCGGCGGAGATCCACCTCCAGGCGCCGCCCAATCTCAGCGACGACTTCGGGGTCCTGCTCGACGCCGGCATCGACGACTGGGGCGGGGTGTCCCCGATCACGGCCGACCACGTCAACCCGGAGCGACCGTGGCCGTCGCTCGATCGGCTCCGAGCGGTGACCGAGGCCCGTGGCTTCGCCCTCGCCCCTCGGCTGACCATCTACCCCGAGCACGCCCTCGACCCCGACCGGTGGCTCGACCCGGCCCTCCACTTCGCCGTGCTCGACCGGTCCGACGCCGAGGGCCTCGGTCGCGACGATCCCGGCGCGGTGTTCCCGGAGAAGGCCGAGTTCGTCCGCACCGCCGACGACGGCGCCGACGTCGAGCTGGTCGGTGACCGGTCGACCCAGTGGTACTCGGGCGCCCCGGTTCCCCCGGTCGACCTCATCGGAAACGAACCCGTCGCCGTCGATGGGCCGGTCGGTGAGGTCATCGACGGCGTCCGATCCGGCCAGGAAGCAGGGTTCGACGAGCTGTTGACGCTGTTCCGGGCCCGAGGTCCCGAGGTCACCGCCGTCGCCCAGTTGGCCGATGAGCTCCGGCGGGAGATCGTGGGCGATGACGTGACCTACGTGATCAACCGGAACATCAACTACACCAACGTCTGCACGTTCAAGTGCCGGTTCTGCGGCTTCTCCAAGGGTCCGCTCAGCCTCAACCTCCGGGGGAAGCCCTACCTGCTGACCCTGGAGCAGATGCAGGAGCGGGTCCGGGAAGCGTGGGATCTGGGTGCGACCGAGGTTTGCCTGCAGGGCGGCATCCACCCGGATTTCGACGGCGAGTACTACATCGACGTCTGCAAGGCGGTGAAGGAGGCGGCCCCCGACATCCACGTGCACGGGTTCACCGCCCTGGAGGTCACCGAGGGGGCAAAGCGGCTGGGTGAGCCACTCGCCGACTACCTTCGACGGTGCATGGACGCCGGGCTGCGGTCGTTGCCCGGCACGGCGGCCGAGATCCTGGACGACCCGGTACGGGAGATCCTCTGCCCCGACAAGGTGTCGACCGACGAGTGGCTCGATGCTCACCGGACCGCCCACGAGGTCGGTCTCCGGTCGAACGTGACCATGATGTTCGGGGCGGTCGAGCAACCGGAATCCTGGGTCCGCCACCTGCTGGCGACCCGGGCTCTCCAGGCCCGGACCGGCGGGTTCACCGAGTTCGTCGGCCTGCCGTTCGTCCACATGGCATCGCCGATCTACCTCCAGAAGAAGGCTCGTCGAGGGCCGACGTTCCGGGAGAATCTGCTGGTCCACGCCGTGGCCCGGATCGCCTACCGGGGCTCGATCGACAACATCCAGTCCGGCTGGGTGAAGATCGGCTTCGACAGCGTCACCCAGCTGCTCCAGGCCGGCTGCAACGACGTGGGCGGAACGTTGATGGACGAGAACATCTCCCGGGCGGCCGGAGCGGCCCACGGGCAAGGTGTCGGCCCCGAGGACCTGGCCCGCCTGGTCGAGCCCCTCGGTCGACGGTTGGTTCAGCGGACCACGCTGTACGAGCCGGTCGCTCCCGCCGCCGTCGCGTCCTAGCGGTGGGTGGTCACTAGCCTGGCCACTTCCGCTCCGTCCGGTATGAGGTATCGATGACCGCACCCCGTCCGCGCCCCACCTTCGGTGACCACGAGGTCGACGCCGTGCTCACCGACGTCCTCGCCGCGGTTGGCACCGACGCCAACGACGATCTGGTCCGCTCGCTGATCGTCACCGCCCTCGACATGGACCATGCCGAGGTCGATCGCCTCGAGCTGAAGATCGCCGCCCAGGCCCTGGTCGAGATGCTCAACGCGTGGCGGGTCTTCTCGCCATACCGGGATCGGGCCAAGGTGACGATCTTCGGCTCGGCCCGGACCAAGCCGGGCGCCCCCGACTACGAGCTGGCGGTCGCGTTCGGGGCCCGGATGGCCGAGCGGGGGTGGATGGCCATCACCGGCGCCGGACCGGGGATCATGACCGCCGGCATCGAGGGCGTCGGCATCGAGGGATCGCTCGGCGTCAACATCGTGCTGCCCTTCGAGCAGCGGGCGGCCGAGATCATCGACGGCGATCCCAAGCTGGCGACGTTCAAGTACTTCTTCACCCGGAAGCTGACCTTCATGAAGGAGACGGACGCCTTCGCCCTCTTCCCCGGTGGGTTCGGCACCCTGGACGAGGCGTTCGAGCTGCTGACCCTGATCCAGACCGGGAAGAGCTTCCCGGCTCCGATCGTCCTGCTCGATCATCCCGGCTCCACCTACTGGTCGAGCTGGCGGAACTTCGTCCGGGACGAGCTGCTCGACGGCGGCATGATCGGCGAGGCCGATCTCGACCTCTTCCTCCACACCCACGACCCGGCCGAAGCAGCCGAGTACCTCTGCGCCTTCTACTCCTGCTACCACTCACTGCGGTTCGTCGGTCGCCGCCTGGTGCTCCGTCTCCGCCACCCGGTCCCCGACGACGTGTTGGCCGACGTCAACGCCGAGTTCGCCGACATCGTCGCCGGCGGTGAGATCGAGCCGATCGACGTCACGGATGCCGAGCGGCGGGACGACGACCACGTCGACCTCCCCCGGTTGGGGTTGCGCTTCGACAACCGATCGTTCGGCCGCCTGATCCAGTTGATCCACCGACTCAACGAGCGCTGCGGGCCCCATGGCACTGCGGCCGTGCCGGGGTTGGTTCACGATGTCGGGCCCGAGCTCGAGACGAACGGCGACGGTGTCGACACCGCTGCCAGCTCGGAGGGCGATCGGGACGGCGACGGCGATGGCGACGGCCGCCGCTCAGTCGAACGGGTCGGGCCGGGGTCCCTCTAGGAGGGCGATCGCCTTCTCGACCGCCCGCCGAGCCTTGGTGTAGGTCCGCTCGGCGGCCGGGCGGTTCGACGCGCCTCCGTCGATGGCCTCCCGGAGGGTGACCATCGAGAGGTCGGCCAGCTCCTCGGCGATCACCTCCAGCCGGGTCCGGATCTCGTCGGCTCGGGCCGAGGTCGGGTCGTTGGCGGCATGGTCCACGGGGCGGCGGTCTCCTCGACGGTGGTTCGGGGCCTCTGATGTGGCGACCAAAGGTAGCCTGCAGCGGTGACGTCTGGCGACGACATCCACGACTGGGTCTCGATCGATGACGATGATTCGACCTGGCTGTTCGATACATCGTTCCTCCTCTCCAACTATCGGTGCATCTACGGCGAGGGGTGCCGATCGATCGAACCGGAACCCGATCCGACCGGCACCTTCGGCTGCTGCAGCCACGGCGCCCACTTCGTCGACGGCGAGGATCGGAAGCGGGTCGAGGAGCTCGCGACCCGGCTGACCGACGAGGAGTGGCAGTTCGCCGCCCGGGCTCGGGAACGCGGTGGGCCGACCAAGAAGGGCAAGGACGGCGAATGGGTCACCCGCAAGGCCAAGGGGGGGTGCATCTTCCTCAATCGCCACGACTTCCCGTCCGGACCGGGGTGCGCCCTCCACCTGGCCGCCCTCAACCGCGGCGAGCGCCCCCTCGACTGGAAGCCGGCCGTCTGCTGGCAGGTCCCGCTACGGCTCGACGTCCACACCGACGCCCACGGGTACGAGACCGTCTTCGTCCGAGCCTGGCAGCGACGGGACTGGGGCGGGGGCGGTGACGACTTCAACTGGTGGTGCACCGAAGGCGACGATCCGATCGCGTTCCGGGCCGAGACCCCGGTCTACGAGACGGCCCGGGAGGAGCTGATCGAGCTCATGGGCCAGGATCTCTACGAGCGCCTGGCCACCGAGCTCGGCCGCCGTCGACGGGAGACACCGGTGGCTTTGGGCGCCTCCCGGCCCATCATCTGATGGCGCCGACCACCACCGGAGCTCCCTACGGTTCCCAGCGCCGATCCCTGGCCGGAGCGGCCCGATGATCGAGCGGCTCAAACAGTTGGTTCCCGAGGCGGTCAGCTCCCAGCTCCTGGCCGTGTCGGTCGGTCTCGGTGTGGCGATCGGTGCGTCGGTCGCCGTCGTCGAGTACGTCGTGATCGAACTGGTGCTCCACGAGGTGGAGGGGTGGCCCATCTGGGCCAAGGCGGTGGCGCCGATGGTCGGCCTCGCGCTCACCTACCTCTCGCTTCGCATCATCGGTCAGGGCGCGTCGTCGGCGACCTCCGAGGTCTACGTCACCGAGTTCCACAGCCGTCACCCCCGGTTCCGGCTCCGCGAGGTCCCGGCCAGGTTGGTCGGCGGGCTGGCCACGATCGGCTCCGGTGGAGCCGTCGGCCTCGAGGGCCCATCGATCTACCTCGGCTCGGCGTTCGGCTACTACGTCCACCGTCCCCTCGAGCAACGGCTGGGGAAGGGCGCGGTCCAGCAGCTGCTCACCGCCGGCGCCGCTGCCGGCGTGGCCGCGGTGTTCCAGGCCCCGGCCACCGGGGTCGTGTTCGCCCTGGAGTCCCCCTATCGGGACGACATGGCCCACCGGGCCCTCCTCCCGGCCCTGGTCGCCTCTGCGGCCAGCTTCCTGACGTTCGTGACGATGCCCTTCATCGAGCAGGGCTCGGTCGTCGACTTCGTCACCGACCGCCGGGTCGGCACCGGTGAGCTCCTCGGGGCGGTCGCCCTCGGCGTCGGTGCCGGTCTCGGCGGTCGGAGCTTCGCCTGGTTCGTCCGCCAGGCCAAGGCGGTCTCGAAGCGGGTGCATCCGGCGGCCCTGATCATCGTCGGCGGGGTGGCGCTCGGGGCCCTGGCCGTCGTGTCGGACGAGGTGTTCGGTCAACCCCTCACCCTCGGTCCCGGCCTCCAGGTCTTCGAGTGGCTTCGGGAGGACGACTCGACGATCGCCCTCGTCGTCGCCCTCTTCTTCTTCCGGGCGGTCGCCACGCTGACCACCGTGGCCGCCGGCGGCGTCGGTGGGCTCTTCATCCCCCTCGCCGTCCAGGGCGTCCTCCTGGGCCGCATCGTCGGCGATGCGCTCGATTGGGTCGGGCTCGGCGAGGCCGAGGACGTCCGGTTGTGGCCGATCCTCGGCCTGGCCGCCTTCCTCGCCGCCGGCTATCGCACCCCGATCGCCGCGGTGATGTTCGTCGCCGAGTCGACCCGGGGTACCGCCGTCGTCCCGGCGCTCCTGGCAGCTGCGGTCTCCCAGTTGGTCGCCGGTGCGTCGTCGGTGTCGACCGCCCAGCGAGAGGAACGCCTCGGTGGCCTCGAGAGTCGGTTGGCGCTGCCGGTGTCATCGGTCATCGAGACCGACGTGCTGACGGTGCCGCCCGACGCCACGATCTCGGAGTTCGTGTACATCCACGCCATGGGCCAGCGGCAGCCGATCGTGCCCGTCGTCGACGGGAGCAGCTACCTCGGCCTGTGCTCGATCCGAGATGCGGCCCAGGTCGACCGCGCCCACTGGGACGATCAGACCGTGGCCGACATTCTCGACCGGTCGGCGCCCGTCGGACGGCCGTCGTGGACGATCCGAGACGTCGTGGCAGCGATGGGCCGCTCGGACACCGACCTGCTGGCGGTGACCAACAGCGACGGGGCGTTCGTCGGGCTTGTTCGAGATTCAGAGATCGTCAAACTCGACGAGATTCTCGTCGAGACGGAGACCACCGATGGCGACTGAGCTGGACCGAAACAGGGGTCTCGGGGCTGGCGGGGACGTGACGGCCCGCTTGGAATCGAGCCGTCGTCGCCGGTCAGTCGACCGGCTCGGTCTCCTCCGCATCCTCCCCATACTGGGGAGCTTCCGCCGTTGTCGGGAGGTCGAACGGATCCTCGTCGAGCCGGTCCATCAGCGACTCGATGTCGTCTCCATCGTTGGAGCGCTTGAGCGCTCGCGCCTCTTCGTACCGACGATGACGCCCCTTCTTCATGGGACACTCCTGAAACTCGAGGTGGGCTGAGGCCCTCGTTCCACCTGTCCTCAGCACTCGCGTGAGGCTTCCATTCTAGAGCCTTTCTCGCCGAGTTGGCGAATAGCGACGAAGTAGCCGCATCCAGAACCAAAACCGGTCGTCAGCTCCCGCTGGCGACCTCGACGAGCAGGTCGCAGCCCCGATCGAGGGCTGTGCCGTCCACCCTACCGCGTCGTCACAACGGGCGCCGGCTCCGGGCCTCCAGGACGAGTCGCCCACCGCCGTCGAAGGCCACGGCTGCATCGCCCGCCACCAGCTGATCGATCGGTTCTCCGGCCATCGCCGACCGCCAACCGTGCCGGAGGCGGCTGTCGGGGTCGTCCTTCAGCAGGCCCTCGACGTCGGCCCTGGTCGCCAGGAGCGCCGGATCGAGCTTGTGGTCCCGTGCCAGCTGGGAGATCCACGCCGTGACGAGGGTGACCACTGGCCGGAGGTGGCGGGGCAGCTCCGGGGTACGGGGCTGACGGATCTCGTCGCCCGACATCCGCAGCCCGACCTGGACCGCGGTCAGGATCTCGGCGTCGGCCCCGTTGCGGAGATGGCGCCCCTCCACCCCGCGGAGCGAGCGGAGCTGCTCGGTGCGCTCCGGCGCCTGCTGGGCCACGGCGACCACGCCGAGGTCGGAGAGCACCTGACGGACCGGCACGTCCGCCTCCGCCGCCCGTCGCTCCCGCCAGGCGGCCACGGCGGTCGCCACCCGAAACGCCGAGCCCTTCAGGGACCGCGCCTCTTTGATCCGGAGGATCGCCTCCTCCGGAACCCGGCGGTTCCGGGGTCGCTCCCGGAGCACCTCACACTCCTCCATCGCCCAGTCGAACCGGCCGGCGTCCTCCAGTTGCGCGGTCAGCGCATCGGCCAGATCGAGGAGGCGGTCGACATCGGCCGCGGCGTACCGGAGCTGCTGCTCGGTCAGCGGGCGCTGCAGCCAGTCGGTCAGCCGGTCGCCCTTGGGCAGCGACACGTTCAGGAACTGGTCGAGCAGGGACTTCAGCGACCCCGTCGCCAACCCGAGGAAGCCGGCCCCGATCTGGGTGTCGAACAGTCGGCCGGGCACCGTGCCGGTCGACAGGTCGAGCACTTCGAGGTCCTGGACTCCGGCGTGGACCACGCACAGGCCGGGGCCATCGAGCACCGCCGCCAGCGGCTTGAGATCGACGGCCAGCGGATCGATGAGGGCCACGTTGTCGCCCCACGCCACCTGGACCAGCGCCACCTGGGGGAAGTACGTCCGCTCCCGGTGGAACTCGGTGTCGATCGCGTAGCGCTCGGCTTCACTGAGCGACGCCACGACGTCATCGAGGGCGGATTCCGTCTCTACCAGGGTGGGCACGCCTCAAGCCTAGGTGTCACGGGTCACGCCACAAAGCGTGGCAGCACCGACTCCCTTCGTCACGGCTGGCGGAGCAACTCTTCGAGACGGGCCGGCGTGTCGGCGTCGGCCACCGCCTCGGCCGGTAGTTCGACGCCGATCCACGGACCGACCTCGAGTCCGGCCCGCCATGCTCGGGCACCGGAGCCGATCGACGCCACCAGCTGACGCCCCCACCCTGCAGGCCAGCACCCCAGGCTGGGCTGAGGGCGCCCGTCGCGGGTGGCGATGGCCGCCCGGTCGGCGGTGGCCGCCTCGACGAGCGCTTCGACGTGCTCGGCCCGCAACAGCGGGAGATCGCAGGGGGCGACGACCACCACACCCCGGTCGGCCCAGCGGAGCACGGTGGCCAAGGCGGCCAACGGCCCTTCGTCGGGGTAGCGATCGGGCAACGTCGGCACGCCGAGTGCCGTACCGGCGGTGCCGCCGACGGCGACGACGGGGTCGGCTCCACCGGCCCGCAAGGCGTCGATCACCCTCCGGCCGAGCAGTACACCCCCAGCGTCGGCCACCGCTTTGTCGGTCCCGAATCGGCTCGACCGGCCGCCACACAGGACGGCGCCGATCGTCGCCTCGGCCGCCGCTCCACCGACCCGCTCCCCCACGCTGGGCCTAGCGGTCGGCCGACGCCGAGCCCGACGGCGGCCAGCTGGGATCGAGCTGGGCCAGGAAGGTGGCGCACCGGTCCTCTTCGGCGGCCTCGGAGATGGCGGCCGCCGATCGGCGGAGGCCATCGAGGGCCCGGAGGAAGCCCCGATTCGTCTCGTGCTCCCATCGGACATACCCCGACCCCCGCCACCCCGATTGGCGGAGCCGATCGAGGCCGCGGTGGTAGCCGACCCGGTAGGCGGCGTAGGCCTCCACGTCGTCGCGGGCCAGGTCGCCGAGTGAGGCCCATGCGGCGAGGAACGCCGGCCACCGGGCGACGACGGTCGAGACGGCATCTCGCCGCTCACCCTCGGGCGCGGCGAGCGCGGCGTCCAGGGCCGCCAAGGCGTCGGCCGGCTCGGGGGCCAGGATCGTTTCCGGGAGGCCGGAACTGAGGTTGATGTTGCTCACCGCGCCGAGGGTAGTGCGGGCGGGTCCAACCGGTGCGCTCGTGCCCTGGTCAGGGGCAGCGAACCATGCGGAGCGTGTCGGTGGCGCCGATCGTTGCCGAGCTGCCACCGAGAACGGCGACGATGTCGCCGGTACGGAGATGACCGGCAGCCTTCGCCATCTCGAGCGTGCGGTGGACGGTGACGACGTTGTCCTCGATCCGGTCGATCTGGATCGGCGTGGCTCCCCAGCTCATCGTCAGCTGACGGATCGTCCGGGGCTCGGGGCTGAAGGCGAGGATCGGCGCCTGGGGCCGGAACCGGGCGACGGCCCGAACCGTGAACCCCGAGCGGGAGATGCAGATGATCGCCTTGGCCCCGATCTCCCGGGCCGCCGACCAGGTGGCGAGTGTCATCACGTCGGTGACCGCGGCGTCCTGGCTCTGCGGCTCGAGGATCTGGTCCCGACGGAGGTTGTGGGCCCAGCCGGCGTAGTCGAACTCCTGATCGGCCCGATGGGCGATGCTGGCCATGGTGGCAACGACGTGGGCCGGATCGTTGCCGATCGCCGTCTCGGCCGAGAGCATCACCGCACTGGACCCGTCGAACACTGCGTTGGCCACATCCGACGCCTCGGCCCGGGTGGGCGACGGCGCCGTGATCATCGACTCCAGCATCTGGGTGGCGGTGATGGCGGGGCGCCCCATCGCCACGCATCGGGCGATGATCTGCTTCTGGAGGTGGGGCAGGTCCTGGATGCTGCACTCGGTGCCAAGATCGCCTCGGGCCACCATCACTGCGCCCGACTCCATGATGATGCCCTCGAGGTTCTCGATGGCCGCCCGAGTCTCGATCTTGGCCACCACGAGCGGACCGCGGGGGGCCGGCTCCAGGCCGACCCGGCGCACGTCGTGGGCCGACCGGACGAACGAGAGCGCGATCATGTCGATGTCGTTGTCGACCATGGCATCGAGGAGCTTCAGGTCGTGGGGGGTGGGGGTGGTGAGCTTGAGCCGGTCGGAGGGAATGTGGAGTCCCGGTCGCCCCTGGGTCTGCCCGCCGAAGTTGACCCGAGCCTTGAGCGCCGAGTCGGTGTAGTCGACGACCTCGAGGATGATCGATCCGTCGCCGATCGCCAGCCGATCACCGACGTGCACGTCCGACAGGAGGCCTTCGTAGTCGACGAAGAGATGGCCGGTCGAGCTCGTGCCGTCGCCCGGCTCGAGCAGAACCTCGGCACCGACCTCCAGCACGATCGGCTCGGCGAGCTGACCGATCCGGACCTTCGGACCCGGGAGGTCGGCCATGACGCCGACCTGGCGGCCCACCGACTCGGAGATCCGCCGGATCTGACGGAGGCGCTCCAAGGCATCGTCGACGGTGCCGTGGGACAGGTTGAGCCGAGCCACGTCCATCCCGGCCTCAACCATGGCCTTGAGCGTGGCGTCGTCCGAGCAGGCGGGACCGATGCTGGCGATGATCTTCGTTCGGCGGTTCACGTCGCCATCGTAGGTCGTCGGGGGCGAGCCCTTCGGTATGTTTCCGGGTTGTAAAGGCGGTGTTCACCGCGCCGATTCGCGTCGGCCCGGCGCCCTCGGTACAGTCCTGGCCGATGGATCTGATCCTCGTCCGTCATGCCCGCCCCGAACAGGTGACCAATGTCGCAGGAGGGGCCGACCCGGCGTTGACCGACATCGGCCACCGCCAGGCCCGAGCCGTGGCGGCCTGGCTGGCGGCAGAGGAGATCGACGGCCTGTACTCGAGCCCCATGGTCCGGGCCCGGGAGACCGCGGCACCGCTCGAGCGCCTGCTCGGGGTCGACGCCGCCGTGATCGAGGGCGTGCAGGAGTACGACGCGGGCGAGGCGAGCTACACCCCGATCGAGGTCATGCAGCAGGACCCGGAGGTCTGGCGGCGCTACGTCGAGGAGGAGAAGACCCTCGATCGGAGCGACTGGGCCAAGGTGGTGGGTGATGCCCTCGACGACATCATCGGCCGCCATCGCAGCCAGCGAGCCGTCGTCGTCTGCCACGGTGGGGTGATCAACGTGTGGGCCGCCGTCGTGCTCGGCCTGACACCGTCGATGTTCTTCAATCCCAACTACACCTCGATCAACCGGTTCCGCATCGCCTCCACCGGTGAGCGGTCGATCGTCTCGCTCAACGAGACCCCCCACCTTCGGGGGGCGCCCGACCTCCAGCTCTACTGACGCCGGGGACCCCTCAGGTCCAACTGATCCGGGCCAGGGTCAGCGTCGAGCAGTAGAAGAGGCCCCGATCGCCGTCGGGCGTCAGGAACATCCCGTTGCCGATCCGGGAGCCGGTGTCGATCCGATCGATCAGCTCGCCGGTGACCACGTCGACGATCACGACATCGTCGGTGCCGGCCTCGGTGAAATCGTTGATCGCCAGCTCCCCCGAGTCGGGGAACACCACCGGTTGCATCGAGGGGCGGACATCGAGCTGCCACCGCAGCTCCAGCCCAGGCCCGCCGGTGTCGATCCCGGCCAACCCGCCGTTGATCGAATCCCAGGCCACCGCCACCTGGTGCTCGGGCACCTGGACCGGTGGAGCGATGATGCCGCCACCGGCGACGCCGAACGGCTCCACCGACGCCACCGGGCCGGGCTCGGAGAGGGGGACCCGGAGGAGCCGCTGGGCGCCGGACCAGGGCGCCGGCTGCCGCCACGACAGCGCCCGGCCGGGTGGTTCGTCGAAGCGGCCGTTGGGCTCCACCGAGTGGATGCGGCGGACCGACTCGACGTCACCGCAATCCATGATCCAGCACGCACCATCCGACAGACAGGCGTCCCACGCCAGGCCGTGACGCCCGTCCCCGCTCCGATACCGGGGCCGCCACCCGTCGTCGATCGCCAACCGATCGGGCTCGACCCGGAGCCGCCAGAGGTGCTCGGTCCCCGGCACGTAGACGTCTTCACCACCGTCGTCCCGCCGGTCGGCGGCGATCCGCCCCATCGAGCCTTCGGGGAGGACCAGCGGGGGGTGGACGACCTCGAGCGTCTCGGGGTCGAGTCGGGTCACGGTCGTGCCGCCCTGACCTTCCAACCGGAGGTCCTTGGTCACCAGCGTCCCGTCGGCCAGGGCCAGGAGGCCGTTGTGGCTTCGCTCGGCTGGCAATCGACGCTCGCCGAGGACCGACAGATCGTCGGGATCGAGGCGATGGAGGTAGGAGCCGTTGACCGAGTAGATCGATCCGTTCCGGTGGGCAAGAATCGCCCCACACCAGACGTGATCGCCGCACGGAAGCTCGGGGGAGGTGGCCCGGGGCTCCAGGGTCTCGGGGTCGAGCCGCTCGACCCAGCCGAACGGGGCGGGCCCGGTGAACGCGGCCATCGTCCCGCCGGCATACCACTGCTCCCGGTCCCGCCGGATCACCATCACGTTCCACCGGTCGTTGCGCCGGGTGGTGACCCGATGGGGACCGGTGGCGGCATCGAGCCGGCCGAGGGCCGCCTTCTGGCGCCGGTTGCCACCGCACTCCACCGGCCACGGCGACGGCCAGTAGCCCGGATGGGGACCGAGCCGATCGACGGCGGATGGGGCGCTCGACACCGACTCAGTTCCGGGGGACATCGATCCAGGCGACGTCCTTGTCGGTCCGGACGTCGCCCGGCAGCCCGAGCACCCGTTCCCCGAGGATGTTCTTCATCACCTCGGTGGTGCCGCCCTCGATCGAGTTGGCTCGCGATCGAAGGAATGCCCGCTGGGCGGTCGGAGCGCCGTCGGGTCGCACCGGCGTCTGGCCCCGGGCGTAGTCGCCGTAGACCATGGCCTCGGCGCCGAGCAGGTTCATGGTGAAGCTCAGGATGTCCTTGTTGAGGTCGGCCGAGGCCAGCTTGCCGATCGACCCCTCCGGGCCCGGGGTGCCGCCCCGCCGGTTCTGGGCGGCCCGGATGTTGGTCAACCGAAGGACCTCGGCCCGGGCCCACAACCGCACCAGCTCGTCCCGGGAGGCGGCCGCGGCGTCGCCGTCGCGCCAGGCGTCGACGGCGTAGGAGATGATCCCCGATCCACGGGAGGGCACGGTGCCGCCGATCGCCACCCGCTCGTTCATCAAGGTCGTCAGCGAGACCCGCCAGCCGTCACCGACGTCGCCCAACCGCTCGACGTCGGGAATCCGGGCGTCGGAGAAGTAGACCTCGTTGAACTCGGCGTCGCCGGTCATCTGCCGGAGGGGTCGAACCTCGACGCCGGGCTGGTCCATGTCGACCACGAAGTAGGTGAGGCCCCGATGCTTCGGCTGGGCCGGGTCGGTGCGGGCCACCAGCATCCCCCAGCGGGCCAGATGCGCCACGCTGGTCCACACCTTCTGGCCGTTCACCACCCACTCGTCGCCGTCCCGCTCGGCCCGGGTGGCCAGTCCGGCCACGTCGGATCCGGCCCCCGGCTCGGAGAAGAGCTGGCACCACACCTCCTCACCGGTGAACAGCGGTCGGAGGTAGCGCTCCTTCTGGGTCGGCGAGCCATGGGTGGCGACGGTCGGGGCCCCCATCCCGTAGCCGATCGGGTTGCGGGTCCAGGCCGACGGCGCACCGGCTCGCCCGAGGCGATGGTTCACCGCCGTCTGGTGGCTGGGTCCGATCCCGAGGCCACCCTCGCCTTCGGCGAAGTGGACCCAGGCCAGCCCGAGGTCGAACTGACGGCCGAGGAACTCGACCGGGTCGGCCGACCCGGGATCGAGCTCGTCGAGCAACTGGTCGCAGCGTTCGGCGACGAGGGCCTCGGCCGCTCCGGGCTCGGCGGTCATCGTCATCGTCGGTTCCTCCTCGATCGTCGACGGCCCGATCGTACGCCTCGGCCCTTCGGGTTGACCAGCCGGTCAAGAGCGGCCGCCGGGGCCGGGCGCTAGGTTTCTGCATCGTGAGTTCCCGACTTCAGCGGCTGCGACGGGGCGTCGGCCATCTTCGGGACGGCGTGATGCCGCTCCGCCTCCAGCGACCTCTCGACCGCCTCCGGAGGCTCGACTTCGAGGGCCGGGCTCGGTTGGAGGATCACTCCGAGCTCAACATCGCGTGCTCCCCCTCCGGCGGTCCCCGACTTCACGACGTGCTCCTGAGCCTCGATATCCAGCCGACCGACCGGGTCCTCGACGTGGGCTGCGGCAAGGGCTCGGCGATGCGAACGTTGCTCCGGGCCCCGTTCGCCGAGGTCGCCGGCCTCGACCTGTCGGCAACCCTGATCGACACGGCCCGCCGGAACTTCGCCTCCCTCGACCGGGCGGGGCGGACGTCGCTGACCGTGGCCGACGTCGTCACCTACGACGACTACGACCGGTTCACCTACCTGTACCTGTTCAACCCGTTCCTCGGTGAGGTGTTCGACGCGTTCCTCGCCAATCTCACCACCTCGCTTGAGCGGCGGCCCCGGGACCTGACGGTCATCTACTACTTCCCTCGATGCGGGACCGTCCTGACCGAGTCGGGTCTCTTCACCGGCCCCGAGCTCCACCCGGGCAACCACGACAAGGAGATCGGGCTGTACCGTCACCGCCGGGCGGGCTGAGTCCGGGGGTCAGTCGCCCGACGCCTCCTCCGTCGCCTCCGGCTGGTCCATCTCCGCCACCCGGGCCAGCAGCTCGTCACGGATCGACTGTCCCTTGTCCCGGGCCTTGTCCCCGGTGATCCGCCACCCGTGCCGTGCCGAGTAGAGCAGCGGTGGCTCACCCAGCCGCCCCTCGGCCACCGCCACGACGGTGGCGAGGAACAGGTCGTGATCGAAGCGCTCGATCCGGTCGAAGGTCTCGCAGTGGAGCCAGGCGATCGAGTTGGGGACGATCGGTCGGCCCTCGTCGTCGAGCTCGATGAACTCGGGTGCCGAATAGCGGAACTTCCGTCCCGGGTACGAGAAGTACTGACCCTCACGGATCTGATCCCCGGCCAGGAGGGACACCGTGAACCGACCGGCGTCGATCATCAGCGGGTAGGTGTCGTGCTTGGGGCTGACCGACGCCATCACGATCGGCTCGTCGAACGAGATCTGGCTGACCCAGTGCGAGGTGTAGGCCCGGGTCACACCCCCGTGGGTTGCGGCGACGACCTGGACTCCCTTGATCATCTGGCCGAGGGATCGTTTGGTGTCGGGATCGATCATGTCGGTGCTGGCTCCTCTCGAAGGGCGGGTTGGCCCAGTGTCGCCGCCCGGGCGGCGGTCGCGGCCGATCGGGCCGAAGCCGTCAGTTCCGGCGGGCCCGATGGCGGCGGGCGACGGCTCGATGGGCGTCGGCCCGATCGGGCTCGAGGTCGGCCAGCCGGTCCCGTTGGGCGGCCGCCTGCTCGTCGCGGCCGAGGTCGGCCAGGACCGTGGCCAACTCGTGACGCTCCGAGGGTGCGGATCCGGGTACGGCGACCGCCAGCTCCAGCACCTTGACCAGCTGGGCCAGGTCGCCCCGGCCGCGGTAGGCCACCTTGAGGTTGTTGAGCGTCCGGACCGTGACCGCGGCCGGGGAGATCGGAGCCAGGAGCCGCTCGTCGAACGACGAGATCGGGTGGAACCGGGCGAAGATGCGACGACAGGCGTCGATGTCGAGCTCGGCGCCACCGGCGAAGGGGTCGAACCACACCGAACGGCCGGGGCAGCCCACGACCACGTGACCGGGCAGACCGACGACCGTCAGCCCGACATCGACCCGTCGCCCGATCTCGACCGCGACGGCGGCCAGCGAGAGCGGGATGCCCCGTCGATGGCGGAGCACCCGATGCACGAGCGAGTTGGCCGGGTTGTAGTAGTCGGCGGCGTTGCCGACGAACCCGAGGGTGCCGTGGACATGGGACAGCACCCCCTCGACGCTCCGGTCCGGGCCGAGCTCGGAGGCGAGTCGATCCAGCTCGGTGGTGACCTCGTCCTCCGTTGGCGCGTCGGACGCCACCGACGCGACGACCGCCAGCAACCGATCGAGCGGAGGCGACGGTTCCTCCAGCAGCGTGTGAAGCCGATCGGCGGGCGCGGGCACCGGTCCATCACACCGGATTCGGCCGGCCCTGTCGAACCCGGCTCGACCGACGTGCCCGCCGAGGAGGACACCGGTCGATGGAGGTACCGTGACCGACCATGGAGTGGCAGGTCCTCCCGACCTCCGTGCCGGTCGGCTTCGCCCACCAGGGCGGCTCCGACGTGGCACCGGGCAACACGATCGCCGCCTTCGATCATGCGGTGGCGCTCGGCTATCGCTACCTGGAAACCGACGTCCAGGCGACGGCCGACGGAGTCCTGGCGGTGTTCCACGATGACGACCTGACGGCCCTCACCGGGGTCGACGGTCGGGTCGAGGACCGATCGTGGGACGAGCTGAGCGAGCTTCGGGTCGGCGGCGAGCACCCGATCCCCCGTTTCGATGCGGTCGTCGCCCGCTATCCCGACGTGCGGTTCAACATCGAACCCAAGAACGACGGAGCGGTCGAGCCCCTGGTCGAGCTGATCCGGGACCGAGGGCTCGTCGACCGCGTCCTTGTCGCCTCGTTCGACGACGGGCGGGTCCGCCGGATCCGGGCCGAGCTCGGCCCCCGGCTCGCCACCGCCCCCGGCCGACGAGGGGCGCCGCTGGTCGCGCTCCGGTCGTTGCTGTGGCCCCGGGGCCGGTCCAGGTTCGCCGCGCTCCAGATCCCGTCCCATGTCCGGGGAGTCCCCCTGACCCGCCGGTGGCTCCTCCGAGCGATACAGGCCCGAGGGATCCAGGTTCACGTCTGGACGGTGAACGACGAGCAGGAGATGCTCGACGCGCTCGACGCCGGCGTGGACGCCATCATGACCGACCGAGTGGCGCTCCTCCACCGGGTGCTCGAGGAGCGACACCGCCGATGACGACCGGTCGACACGACTGCACGACGACAGGAGAAGCCAGATGGTGACGACGAGCGCTTCCGAGCCGAGGATCGACTACGCCCGCCAGGCGACCCGGGGCATGGTCTGCACGGTCGACCACGTCGCCTCGGTGGCCGGCGTTCGGCTGTTGGCGGCCGGCGGGAACGCCGTCGACGCCGCGGTCGGGGCGTCGGCCGTCCTGGCCGTGACCACCCAGCACATGTGTGGGATGGGTGGCGACCTGTGGGCCCTCGTCCACGACGGGGGGCCGACGCCCCGGGTGTTGAACGCGTCGGGTCGAGCCGGCTCGGGGAGCGACCCGTCGGCGATGCGGGCCGAGGGGTTGGCCGCGATGCCCTTCCGGGGGGACCTTCGATCGGTCCCGGTGCCGGGCTGCGTCGACGGGTGGGTGGCGCTCAACGCCGCTCACGGCCGGCTTCCTCTCGACGAGGTCCTCGCTCCAGCCATCGCCGCCGCCGAGCAGGGGTTCGTCGCCTCCCCCCACCTGGGGGCGATGATCCCCCTCATCGCCGAGGTCGACGGGGCCGACGACTACGTCGACGACGGTCGACCGATCGCCGCCGGCCAGATCATCCGCCGGCCCGGGGTGGCCCGGTCCCTCCGGGCGATCGCCGCCGAGGGTCGGGCCGGTTGGTATCAGGGCGAGTTCGGCGAGGGGTTGATCCGGATCGGCGGAGGTCTCTACACCGCCGACGACCTGGCCCGATCCCAGGCCGACTGGGTCGACGGAATCTCGGTCCACGTCTGGGGTCACCACGTGTGGACCCCGCCGCCCAACTCCCAGGGGTACCTCTCGCTCGCCGGCGCGGCTCTGGCGAACTGGCTCGACCTGCCCGATGATCCCGCCGACCCTGGTTGGCCCCATCTCCTGATCGAGGCGTCCAAGCAGGCGGCCTGGGACCGGACCGACGTGCTCCACGAGGGGGCCGACGGTCAGGCGCTGGTGGCGGAGTCCCGCCTCGGTCCCCGCCGAGCGTCGATCGACGCCGACTGGGCCGTGGACCTCGCCGCCCCCGCGGCCGGGGGCGGCACCATCTACCTCTGCGTCGTCGACGGCGAGGGGATGGGGGTCTCGCTGATGCAGTCGAACGCCTCGGGGTTCGGAGCTCACCGGGCCGTGCCCGAGGTCGGTGTCTTCCTCCACAACCGGGGCATCGGGTTCTCGCTGGAAGCCGGCCATCCGGCCGAGCTGGGGCCGGGCCGGCGGCCGCCGAGCACCCTGGCCCCGGCGCTGGTAACCCGCCCCGACGGGACCCTGCGAGCGGTGCTGGGGACGATGGGGGGCGACGGCCAACCTCAGGTCGTGCTCCAGATGCTGGCCCACCTGCTCCAGGCCAACGCCTCCGTCGGCCGCACCGTCACCACCCCCCGGTTCACCCTCACGGTGCCCGAGGCCCGCGGCTTCGATACCTGGCACCGACGACAGGACCTGGTGGTGGCGATCGAGGAGGGCACCGACTGGGCCGAGGGTCTTGCCCGGCGGGGCCACCCGGTGTCACCCCGGCCGTGGGGGGCCGGGCTGTTCGGCCATGCCAGCCTCATCGACGTCGGCGCCGTGCTGTCGGGTATCGCCGATCCCCGAGCCCTGACCGGCGCCGCGGTCGGCCTCTGAAGCGAGGCCGACCGCCGGTCGATCAGGCGGTCTCCTAGACCGCCGGATCGGCGAAATTCGGTCGGCGCTTCTCGAAGAACGCCGTCACCTGCTCGACCTGGTTGGCCGACCCGATCAGCTCGCTGATCTCCGAACGCTCGGCGGCGAACCCATCGGCCAGCGACACCTTCGGGGCCTGGTTGAACAACCGCTTGGCGGCCCGTACGGCGTCGGGCGACTTCCCGGCGATCTCGTGGGCCATCTCCAGGGCATGGGTGCGCGGGTCGTCGGAGAGGTGGGTTCCGAGCCCCAGCTCGACCGCCTCGGTCCCGCTCACGGTCCGCCCGGTGAACGTCAGCTCCTTGGCCACGTCGAGACCGACCAGGTCGATCAACGTCTGGGTGCCGGTCATGTCGGGGATGAGTCCCCATCGGATCTCGAGAACCGACATCTTGGCCTCGGGGTGGACGATGCGGATGTCGGCTCCGAGCGCCAGCTGGATACCGCCGCCGAGGGCATGGCCGTGGACCGCGGCGATAACCGGGACCGGGAGGGTCGTCCAGCCGTACACGGCCTGCTGGCCGCGGTGGGTGATCCGGCCCTCGTCGGCCTCGGCCAGGGACCGGACCGGCGACGACGGGGTTGCGCCGGACCCGGCACCGAAGTCGTCACCGTCGATGGCGCCGTCGGCGTCGGCCGCCGCCCCGTCGCCGAGGGGCCCATCACCGTCGGCCTCGTCGGCCATGCCCTGGAAGCTGGAGAAGTCGAGCCCGGCGCAGAAGGCCCGCCCCTCCCCGGACAGCACGACGCAACGCAGCGACGGGTCGGCGGCCAACGCGTCGGCCGTCTCGACCAGGGCGGCGAACATCGCCGGGTCGAGTGCGTTCATCTTCTCGGGACGGTTGAGGCGGACATCCGCCACGCCCCCCTCGGTCGTCACCTGGATGCGGTCGCTCATCGGGATGGCTTCTCCTCGTTCGATCCGGTCGTCGCCCCGACGTAGGGGCAGTGCCGACACCCACGATCACAGCAGTAGCCCCGATCGAGCAAGTAGCGGGCGGTCATGACGAACAGCCCCGACCCAGGGTCGGTGTAGCCGCCGGCCCGGCGGGCCACCGCATCGGCATGGGCCGCCATGGCCGGCCCGAATCCCACCTCGGACGGCGACCAGCGGCTCGGGTGGGGCACCGAGATCGCGTCGGGCCGGACCGAGGGGGTTTCGCCGTCTGGCTCGGGCACCCGATCGAGCCTAGGAGCCACGGCGGCGCCAACCTGTGGACAAAACACGAAATCCACAGGGTTACCCGTCTGGTACCACACAAGCGATCGATCCTACGTTGATGGTGCGAGCCAGAACCGGTCCTGGCCGCAACCAGGGAGGAACATCCGATGGCACTGTTCGCCGTTACGTTGACGGACGAGACAACCGATCTCGTCGAGGGCGCCGACGCCTACCAGCAGGAAGGTCCGCTGACGACCTTCTTCGCCTTTCGCAACGAGCGCGAGGTGATCGACTCGTGGAGCGTGCGGTTGGCCAGCTACCGCACGGCCGACATCTCGGCGATCCGGCGGAGCGCCGAGCGGTGCGAGGGCGACGGCCCGATCACCGCTCGTCAGCACCTGGCCGTGAGCGCCTGACGGTGGCCGGCAACCCCGTTCTCCTCCTCCACGGCTTCACCACGTCGGCCCGGCGGACGTGGCACGAGCCGGGATGGGTCGACCTCCTGACCGAGGCGGGCCGGGAGGTCATCGCCCCCGATCTCCTCGGCCACGGCGAGGCCGACAAGCCACACGACCCGGCCGCCTACGACGTGGTCGAGGACCTGATCGAGGCCGAGTTGCCGGCGGGCCCGGTCGACGCCGTCGGCTACTCGGCCGGAGCCCGGATCCTGCTGGTCCTGGCGTCACGGGCTCCCGAGCGATTCGGCCGCCTGGTGATCGGCGGGGTCGGAAAGACGCTGCTCGAACCTCGTGACGGCAACCCGATCCTCGACGCCCTCCAGGGCCGGGCCTCGGAGAACAACACCGTGGCCGGGCACTTCAAGGCCATGGCCGAAGGTGACGGCAACGACCCTCAGGCGCTTGCCGCGTTCCTCCAACGGCGCCACCCGCCGCTGGGGACCGAGCAGCTGGCGGCGGTGACGAACCCGACGCTGGTGGTGATCGGCGACCAGGACTTCGCCGGACCGGCCGAGCCGCTGGCCGACGCGTTGCCCGACGCTGAGGTTCTCACCCTGCCCGGCGTCGATCACTTCGGCCTCCCCAAGGCCTTCCCGTTCGTCGAGAAGGGCCTCGACTTCCTCGGCGCGGCGCCGTTCTGATACCGACGTCGACATCGGGAGCGCGCTCGGCCCGACCGTGACCGTTCGGGCCGAGTCGCCGGTCGACGCCGGCCCCGACGAGGCCTAGGGGGACTCGGGTGGGGGACCGGCCGAGGTGAATCGGGTCCCGGGGGGATCGACGGCCCACGGTGCGGCCTCACCCCAGCCATCGGCGTAGACGAGCTCGGTGAGCGGCCGGCGGCGGACCGGGCCATGGCGGCCGACGGGACGTCCGAGCGGGATCGTGGCGGCGATGGCGTGATCGGTCGGGATGTCGAGCAACGACCGGAGCTCGTCCTCCACCCCCCGGTGCCAGCCGGTCATGACCCCGCCGTAGCCGAGCGCACGAGCGGCGAGGAGGAGGTTCTGACAGGCGGGGTAGATGCTGGCCCCGTCGAGCAGGTCACCGTGGCGGATCCGGATACAGGCCAACACCACGGCCGGGGTCCGCTCGAAGTTGTCGACGAAGTGCTGCATGGCCCGGGCCATCCGGGCCTTGGGGGAGTCGGCCTCGCCCCCGGAGCCGCGCTCGTAGCCATCGCCGGCCCGCTTGGCCGCCCAGCCGGACCGGAAGGTCTCACCTAGGAGGGCCTTGGCCGCCGTGGCCCGGGGGCCGTCGGTCAACACCAGGAAGCGGAAGCCCTGCCGGTTCGAGCCGGTCGGGGCTCGGGTGGCGGCGAAGAGCATCGCCGAGAGCGCCTCATCGGGAATCGGCTCATCCCGGTAGCGCCGGATGGCCCGGGTGGTCGCCATGCCCTCCAGCAGGTCGAGGAGACCCCCACCTGCGCCGGGCTCGCTCTCGGTCCCAGGATGGGGTCCGGGCCCCTGATCTCCCATCGTCGTCCTCCGCCGGTCAGACGAGGGGGCGGTCGGTCGGCTTGACCGGCGACGGCAGCAGGGTCGAGCCCATCAGCGCCTCGTCGACCGCCGCAGCGCATGAGCGGCCCTCGGCGATGGCCCAGACGATCAGGCTCTGGCCCCGGCCCATGTCGCCACAGGCGTACACGTTCGGTGCCGAGGTCTCCCACCGGTCGGAGCGAACGACGTTGCCCCGACCGTCGACCTCGAGCCCGAGTCGATCGATGATCGACCCCTCGGGACCCCGGAACCCCATGGCGAGGAGCACGAGATCGGCCTCCATCTCGAAGTCGGTGCCCTCGATCCGTTCCGGCCGGGGTGGTCCGCTGCCGTCACCGACCCAGGCCACCTCGTGGCCCCGGAGGTGGGTCACCGTCCCGCCCGAGCCGACGAACTCGGTGGTGTTGACCGAGAAGCGACGCTCGACGCCCTCCTCGTGGGCCGACGATGTCCGCAGGATCACCGGCCAGGTCGGCCACGGGTTCTTCTCCGACCGCTCGACCGGGGGCTCGGGCATGATCTCGAACTGGTGGACGACCTCGGCCCCCTGCCGGTTGGCGGTGCCGAGGCAGTCGGCGCCGGTGTCACCGCCACCGAGGATGACGACCTTCTTGTTGGTGGCCACGATCGGGCTGGCGGCGAGGTCGCCCTCCTGGACCCGGTTGGCCAGCGGGAGGTAATCCATCGCCTGGTGGATGCCGTCGAGGTCACGCCCGGGGGCCGACGCCACGAAGTCGTTGGGGATGGTGGCCCCGCCGGCCAGGACGACGGCGTCATGGGAGTCGGTGAGCTCGGCGACCGGTACGTGGTCGGGGTCGCCCTCATCGGCCGAACCGACGTGGGCGTTGGTCCGGAACTCGGTGCCCTCGGCCTCCATCTGGGCCAGTCGCCGATCGAGGACCGACTTCTCCATCTTGAACTCGGGGATGCCGTAGCGGAGCAGGCCACCGATCCGGTCGGCCCGCTCGTACACCACGACGTCGTGGCCGGCCCGGGTCAGCTGTTGGGCCGCGGCGAGACCGGCCGGACCCGACCCGACGACCGCCACCCGCTTCCCGGTCTTCTTCGACGGGACGACGGGCTGGACCCACCCCTCCTCCCAGGCCCGGTCGATGATGGTGACCTCGATGTTCTTGATCGTGACCGCGTCGGTGTTGATCCCGGCCACGCACGCCGCCTCGCACGGCGCGGGACAGAGCCGGCCGGTGAACTCGGGGAAGTTGTTGGTGGCGTGGAGCCGCTCGATCGCCTCTCGCCAGTCCTGCCGGTAGACCAGGTCGTTCCAGTCGGGGATCAGGTTGCCCAACGGGCAGCCGTTGTTGCAGAACGGAATGCCGCAGTCCATGCAGCGCGACGCCTGATCGACGAGATCGGCGGTGGGGAAGGGCTGGTAGACCTCGCGCCAGTCCTTCAGTCGGACCGGGACCGGTCGCCCGGTCGGGAGCTTGCGGTCGTGGAGCAGGAAGCCGCGGGGATCACCCATGAGCGGCCTCCATCATCGCCGCCACCGGGTCGGTGCCCTGCTCGGCGGCCTGTCGTTGGGCCTCGAGGACCCGGCGATAGTCGGTCGGCATGACCTTGACGAATCGGGTCAAGCTGGTGCTCCAATCGCTCAGCAATCGTTCGGCGACCGGCGAGCCGGTCTCGGTGCGGTGGCGGTCGACGAGGCTGTAGAGGCGGACGTCGTCCTCGGGGTCGAGCGTCTCCAGCTCGACCATCTCGGGGTTCACCCGCTCGGCGAAGCGGCCGTCGACGTCGAGGACGTAGGCCACGCCTCCGGACATCCCGGCTCCGAAGTTCCGGCCGGTCCGGCCGAGGACGACGGCGACACCGCCGGTCATGTACTCGCAGCCGTGGTCACCGACCCCTTCGACGACAGCCTCGGCGCCCGAGTTCCGGACGCAGAACCGCTCACCGACGATGCCCCGGATGTGGACCGTGCCCGAGGTCGCCCCGTAGAGGATGACGTTGCCGGCGATGATGTTCTCCTCGGCGGTGAACGGCGCCGTGGCCGGAGGGCGGAGCCGGAGGTGCCCACCGGACAGGCCCTTGCCGAAGTAGTCGTTGGCGTCACCCTCGAGCCGCATGGTGATGCCGGCCGGGACGAAGGCACCGAACGACTGACCGGCCGAGCCGGTGAAGTCGATCTGGATCGTGTCGTCGGGCAGACCGGCCCCCCGATGCCGCTTGGTCAGCTCGTGGCCCAGCATCGTCCCCACCGTCCGGTTGGTGTTGGAGATCGGGAAGGCCAACCGGACCGGTGTCCCGCCCTCGAGGGCGGGCATGGCCGCGGCGATCAATTGCTGATCGAGGGCGACGTCGAGGCCGTGATCCTGACCGGACACGCAGTGGCGGGCCGCCGGGTCGTCGGCCGGGAGCGGCGAGTGGAGGATCGGGGTCAGGTCGAGCCCCGACGCCTTCCAGTGCTCGATGGCGGCTCTGGTGTCGAGACACTCGACCCGACCGATCGCCTCGTCGATGGACCGGAAGCCGAGCTCGGCCAGCAGTTCCCGCACCTCCTCGGCGATGTAGGTGAAGAACGTCTCGACGAACTCCGGTTTGCCGGCGAACTTCTCCCGCAGCACGGGGTTCTGGGTGGCGACACCCACCGGGCAGGTGTCGAGGTGACAGACCCGCATCATGATGCAGCCCGACACGACGAGGGGGGCGGTGGCGAACCCGAACTCCTCGGCGCCGAGCAGGGCGGCCACGACCACGTCGCGGCCGGTCTTGATCTGGCCGTCGACCTGGACGACGATCCGGTCCCGGAGATCGTTGAGCAGCAGGGTCTGCTGGGTCTCGGCCAGGCCGAGCTCCCACGGACCGCCGGCGTGCTTGAGCGACGTGAGCGGCGACGCCCCGGTGCCGCCGTCGTTGCCCGAGATGAGCACGACGTCGGCCTTGGCCTTCGACACCCCGGCCGCCACCGTCCCGACCCCGACCTCGGCCACGAGCTTGACGTGGACCCGGGCCTCGGGGTTGGCGTTCTTCAGGTCGTGGATCAGCTGGGCCAGATCCTCGATCGAGTAGATGTCGTGGTGGGGTGGGGGTGAGATCAGACCCACCCCGGTCGTCGAGTGGCGGGTCTTGGCGATCCACGGCCAGACCTTCCGGCCCGGGAGCTGGCCGCCCTCGCCGGGCTTGGCCCCCTGAGCCATCTTGATCTGGATGTCGTCGGACTCGGTGAGGTACTCCGAGGTCACCCCGAACCGGCCCGACGCGACCTGCTTGATCGACGACCGCTTGGAGTCGCCGTTCGGCAGGGGGATGAACCGCTCCGGGTCCTCGCCGCCCTCGCCGGTGTTCGACTTGCCGCCCAGCCGGTTCATGGCCACGGCCAGGGTCTCGTGGGCCTCGGCCGAGATCGAGCCGTAGCTCATGGCCCCGGTGGCGAATCGCTTCACGATCTCCGACACCGGCTCCACCTCGTCGAGGGGCACGGGCTGGCGGTCCTCGGTCCGGAACCGGAAGAGGCCTCGCAGGGTGGCCAGCTGCTCGGCCTGGCCGTCGACCAGCCCGGTGTACTCCTTGAAGACCTCGAACCGCTTGGATCGGGTGGCGTGCTGGAGCTTGAACACCGTCTCGGGGTTGAACAGGTGGTACTCACCCTCCCGTCGCCACTGGTACTCGCCACCGAAGTCGAGGCCCCGGTGGGCCAGGAGCTCGGGGCGGTCGGGGAAGGCCCGCCGGTGGCGGAGCTCGCACTCCTGGGCCAGTTCGGCCAGGCCGATCCCGCCCAGCTTCGACGTGATGCCGGTGAAGAACTCGTCGACCAGCCCCTGGCTGAGCCCGACCGCCTCGAAGATCTGGGCGCCGGTGTAGGAGGCGACGGTCGAGATCCCCATCTTCGACATGACCTTGATCACGCCGTTCGAGACCGCCTTGACGTAGTTGGCCTCGGCGTGGCTGCCGTCGACCGGGTAGTCGCCCTCGGCACACCGGGCGGCGATCGTCTCGAAGGTCAACGACGGGCAGACCGCGTCGGCCCCGCACCCCAGGAGCAGGGCGAAGTGGTGGACCTCGCGGGCGTCGGCGCTGTCGACGATCAGGCCGACCCTGGTGCGGAGCTTGGTCCGAACCAGGTGGTGGTGGATCGCCCCGGTCAGCAGCAACGAGGGGATCGGGGCGAGGTCGGCGGTCGCACCCCGGGTCGAGACGACGATGAGGGTCGCGCCATCATCGATCGCCGCCTCCACCTCGGAACGGGCCCGGTCGATGGCCGCCCGCAGCCCGGCCTCGCCCTCGGCCACCGGGTAGAGCCCGCCGACCACCCCGGGCCGGAGCCGTTCCAGACCGGGGCCACCGCCCCCGGCGATGATCCGGTTCAACTCGGCCTCGGTCAGCACCGGGTACTCGAGCTCCAGCTGGTGGCACCAGTCGGCCCCGGGCTGGAGGATGTTGGCCTCTGGTCCGACGATCGCCCGGTGGCTGGTCACCAGCTCCTCCCGGATGGCGTCGAGCGGCGGGTTGGTGACCTGGGCGAACAGCTGGAAGAAGTAGTCGTAGATCATGCGGGGTCGGCTGGACAGCACCGCGGGCGGGGTGTCGGTCCCCATCGAGCCGATCGCCTCCTTGCCGCCGACGAACATCGGATCGACCAGGAGGTCGAGCTCTTCGACGGTGAAGCCGTTCGCCACCTGCTCGGCCAGGATCTCGTCGCTGGCGGGAACGGGGGCGTCGACCGACACCACGGGGAAGTCGTCGAGGCGGCGGCGACCGTCGAGCCAGGCGGCGTAGGGGTGCTCGGCCGCCAGGTCGGCCATGATCTCGTCGTCGTCGATGATCCGACCCTGGTCGGTATCGACCAGGAACATCTTGCCCGGCTCCAACCGACCCTTGCGGACAACCCGGGCCGGGTCGACATCGATGACGCCGACCTCGGAGGCCATCACCACCAGATCGTCGTCGGTCACCCAGTAGCGGGACGGTCGGAGGCCGTTGCGGTCGAGGACCGCGCCGACGACGGTCCCGTCGGTGAAGGTCACCGACGCCGGCCCGTCCCACGGCTCCATCGCCGAGGCGTAGAAGTCATAGAAGGCCCGCTGGGTGGCCGGGATGTCGTCGTGGCGCTCCCACGCCTCGGGGATCATCAGCAGCACGGCGTGGTGGAGCGGGTAGCCGCCGAGGTGGAGCAGTTCCAGCGCCTCGTCGAAGCTGGCGGTGTCGGACGCGCCGGGGGTGCAGATCGGGAACAGCTTCTCCTCGGAGCCGGCCCAGTGGTCGGCCCGCATGATGCCCTCCCGGGCCCGCATCCAGTTGCGGTTGCCCATCACCGTGTTGATCTCGCCGTTGTGGGCGATGAACCGGTACGGGTGGGCCAGGGGCCACGATGGGAAGGTGTTGGTCGAGAACCGGGAATGGACGAGGGCCAGCGCGCTCTCGATGCGCTCGTCGGTGAGCTCGGGGAAGAACTCCGACAGCTGGGGCGTGGTCAACATGCCCTTGTAGACGAAGGTCCGGGCGCTGAGGCTGGGGAAGTAGATCGACGCCCCGATCTGCTCGGGGAGCTCGTGCTCGATCCGCTTCCGGACGACGTAGACCTGGCGGTCGAGGTCGAGCCCGGTCAACGGGCTCTCGGCATCGGCCGGGGAGGCGATCACGACCTGCTCGAAGGCCGGCATGACCGACCGAGCCTGGTCGCCGAGGGTCGACGGGTCGGTCTCGACGGTCCGCCAGGCGACGACCCCGAGCCCTTCGGCGGCGGCGATGTCGGCGATGGCCGCCTTGGCCTTGTCGGTCATCGATGGCTCGGCCGGGAGGAAGCCGATCCCGGTGGCGTAGGCCCCGGGCGGGGGGAGATCGGGGATCTCGTCCCGGAGGAACCGGTCCGGGACCTGGATCATGATGCCGGCGCCATCGCCGGTGTTGGGCTCGGCGTTGGTCGCCCCCCGATGCTGGAGGCATCGCAGCGCACCCAGCGCCTGGGTCACGATCCTGTGGCTCTGCCTCCCCTGGAGGTCGGCGATGAACGAGACGCCGCACGCGTCATGCTCGAAACGAGGGTCGTAGAGACCCTGGGGTACCGGTACGTCGTTCAACGGACCTCCATCGCGTCGTCGTGGGCCGCGGTCTGGGACGCAGCCGATTCTGTTCTGTTCGTGCCGGCCCCTGCCAGGCCGACCGGGACGACGTTGGCCCTGCCGAAACACCCGGGCCTCTCCCTTGGCGGCGACGGGCCCTCGGACGGTCTGCCAACCTTATCGGAACGACAGGTCGCGGGTGCAAGACGACATCTCCACAAGAGATGACCGGTCGGTGAAGGACCGATCCGGCCCGACCCGTCGACACCACCGGATCCGTGCGTCGAGGCGGCGAACGACCCAGGATGGACCCATGGCCTTCACCCCGTCTCTCGTCGCCACCGCCATCCTCGACGACCTCGCCGCGTCCCCGACCCCCTACCACGCCGTCGCCCGGGCCGCCTCGCTGCTGTCGGCGACCGGGTTCACCGAGGTCGACGAGGCCGACGTGCTCCCCTCGGAGGCCGGAGGTCGATACCTGGTTCGGGGTGGGTCGCTCGTCGCCTGGCTCCAACCGGAGCCCGGGGCACCAATCGACGGGTTCACCGTCGTCGGCGCCCACACCGACTCGCCGAACCTCCGGGTCCGGACGAAGCCCGACGTCGTCTCGGGCGGGTTCGCCCAGGTCGGCATGGAGATCTACGGCGGCGTGCTACTGAACTCGTGGCTCGACCGGGACCTTGGGCTGGCCGGCCGGGTGAGCATCTCGGGCCCGTCGGGGGTCGAGACCGTCCTCTACGCCGACGACGATCCGATCTTGCGGATTCCCCAGTTGGCGATCCACCTCGACCGCGAGATCCGGGAGAAGGGCCTCAAGCTCGACCCGCAACGCCACCTGACGCCCCTGTGGGCCCTGGCCGACGACGGCGCCGACAGCGGAGCGGCGTTGCTCGACCATGTGGCGGCCGGCCTGGAGGTCGAGCCCGGCCAGGTGCTGGCGTGGGACCTGATGGCGTTCGATACCCAGCCGCCGGCGATCGTCGGCCGCGACCGGGACCTGTTCGCCTCGGCCCGGATCGACAACCTGGTCTCGGCGTTCGCTGCGATCCGGGCGCTGGTGTCGGTCGAGGAGGACCCCGACCGTCCCCCAGGGCGGGTCCCCGTCGTCGTGCTCTACGACCACGAGGAGGTGGGCTCGGAGACCGCCACCGGCGCCGCCGGCCCGCTCCTGGAGATCATGCTTGAGCGGATCGATGCCGCCGCCGGTCGGGACCGGGCCGCCCACCTGGCGGCCCGGTCGGCCAGCCTCGTCATCTCAGCCGACGGCGCCCACGCCACCCACCCCAACTACGTCGACCGCCACGAGCCATCACATCACATCGCCCTCAACGGCGGCGTGGTGATCAAGCGCAACGCCAACCAGCGTTACGCCACCGACGCGGTCGCCGAAGCGGCCATCGTCGAAACCGCTCGACGAGCCGATCTGCCCCTTCAGTACTACATCCACCGGAACGACCTCCCCTGCGGGTCGACGATCGGGCCGATCACCGCCGCCCGGCTCGGGATGGCCACCGTCGACCTCGGCGCTCCCCAGCTCGCCATGCACAGCGTCCGGGAGATGGCGGGCCTGGTCGACCTCGCCCACCTCCACGACCTGCTGGTCGCAGCATGGGGGCACCACTCCCCAGTCGCGCAGGTTGCTGTCGGCGATACCTCCAACTAGCGTCGTGCAGTCGTTCGGCCGATCCGTGGTCGACGTGGGTTCGTAGCACCACCGGACCCAAGCCATCCCCGAGGAGCAAACGTGGCCGACGCCGTCCCGTATCTCGCCTTCCTGTCCGCACTGGCCGCATTGGGCCTGGCGGCGTACTTCTTCTACAACGTGAAGGCGGCCAGCCCCGGCAACGAGCGCATGGTCTATCTCATGAACGAGATCCAGGCCGGTGCCCGGGCGTTCCTCAAGCAGGAGTACACCTGGGTCGCCGGGTTCGTGGTCGTCATGGCCGTCCTGATCGGAGCGTTCATCAACCCCTTCGCCGCCCTGAGCTACCTGGCCGGCGCGTTCCTGTCCGCCCTGGCCGGCTACGTCGGGATGACGGTGGCGACCATGGCCAACGCCCGGACCACGGAGGCGGCCCGCAGCGGCCCGGCCCTCGCCCTCCCCCTCGCCTTCCGGGGCGGGGCGGTCATGGGCTTCTCGGTGGCCGGCCTGGCGCTCGGCGGCCTGATGCTGGTCTACATCCTGTTCGTCCTGGTGATCGGGGTCGATGAGGCGTTCGAGGTCATCACCGCGTTCGGCCTCGGCGGTTCGTCGATCGCCCTGTTCTCCCGGGTCGGTGGCGGCATCTACACCAAGGCCGCCGACGTCGGAGCCGACCTGGTCGGCAAGGTCGAGGCCGGTATCCCCGAGGACGACCCCCGCAACCCGGCGACCATCGCCGACAACGTCGGCGACAACGTCGGCGACGTGGCCGGCATGGGAGCCGACCTGTTCG
This sequence comes from Acidimicrobiales bacterium, assembly GCA_965262175.1. Lineage (GTDB taxonomy): Bacteria > Actinomycetota > Acidimicrobiia > Acidimicrobiales > SZUA-35 > CADEDH01. Next base: position 125,709 of record CBDHES010000022.1, read on the forward strand.
AGAGCTACGCCGGGTCGATCATCGCTCCGATCTCCCTGACCGCGTTCACGCTCGGCCTCGTCGCCGACCAGGCCGGCGCCGAGAACACGATCTCGTTGCTCGTGTTCCCCATGGCGGTCGCCTTCGTCGGCATGATCGCCTCGATCATCGGCTCGTTCACGGTCCGGGGCGGCGCCTCGACCGACATTCGCAAGCTGTCGGCCGCCCTCCACATGGGCACCAACATCGCCATGGGCCTCACGGTGCTGGGGACGATCGGCGTCAGCTTCCTGCTCTTCAACGGCGACCAGTTCGGCAACCCGCTGGGTCTCGCCGTCTCGGTCATCGGTGGCCTCATCGTCGGCTGGGGCATCGGCAAGGTCGCCGAGATCTGGACCAGCGACCACTATCGCCCGGTCAAGAACATCGCCAAGCAGGCCGAAACCGGCCCCGCCACCACGATCCTGGCCGGCATCTCCTCGGGGATGATGTCGGTCGCCGCCTCCGTCGTGCTGATCGGGATCGGTGTGGCCATCGCCTACCTCGGCGGCGAGTGGACGATCGGCGACGACGCGGCGTTCCTCGGTGATGCCGAGGCCGACTTCGGTGGCATCTACGGCATCGCCGTCGCCGCCATCGGCATGCTCGCCACCACCGGGGTCGTCGTTTCGGTCGACGCCTACGGCCCGATCGCCGACAACGCCGGCGGCATCGCCGAGATGGCGGAGCTGAACCCCGAGGTTCGAGAGGTCACCGACGCCCTCGACTCGCTCGGCAACACCACCGCCGCCATCGCCAAGGGGTTCGCCGTCGGCTCGGCGGCCCTCACCGCCCTGGCCCTGTTCAAGAGCTTCGAGGTGGCGATCGCCACCGCCCGAGCCGACGAGGGTCTCACCGGCGACGATCTCGCCCTCTCGCTGGACGTCGGCCAGGTCGAGGTGTTCATCGGCCTGTTCCTCGGTGCCATGCTCCCGTTCCTGTTCGCCGCCCTCACGATCGACGCCGTCGGTCGGGCCGCCCAGAAGATGATCGAGGAGGTGCGCCGGCAGTTCCGGGAGATCCCGGGCCTCCGGGAGGGCGAGCCAGGGGTCTACCCGGACTCCGCCCGCTGCGTCGCCATCTCGACTCAGGCCTCGCTGCGGGAGATGCTGATCCCGGGCGCCCTGGCCATCGTCGTGCCCCTGACCATCGGCTTCATCGATGTCGATGCCCTCGGCGGCTTCCTGGCCGGTGCCCTCGTGTCGGGCTTCGCCCTGGCGATCTTCATGGCCAACGCCGGCGGTGCGTGGGACAACGCCAAGAAGTACATCGAGGCCGGGAACCACGGCGGGAAGGGCTCCGAGCCCCACAAGGCGGCCGTGGTCGGCGACACCGTCGGCGATCCGTTCAAGGACACCTCCGGCCCGGCGATGAACATCCTCATCAAGGTGATGACCATCGTGAGCCTGGTCTTCGCCTCGGCCTTCGTCAGCCTCGGTCTGGGCTGATCGCCCGCCCGGGCTCTACGATCCTCGGCGTGCCAGTCACCAAACTGACCTCCACCGACGCCTTCGTCGTCGTCGACCTTCCCGACGCCCCGGCGTCGGGGGTCGTTCGGCGGGCCCGAAAGATCCTCCAGAGCAGCGCCGGCGATCTCGCCCGATCGGCGACCTACACCTTCGCGGCGTTCGGCATCGAACGCAGCGGGGCGTCGGCCGGCATCAACGCCGAGGGTGACGCCGTGGCCGGGGCGGTCGAGGCCTTCGCCACCGAGCTGGCGCCGACCGTCGAGGCCGGGCAGCTCCACCTGGAGCCGGGCAAGGGCATCGACGACGGGCAACTGCCCCCATTGCGTTCCCCCGAGCTCGGTCCCCTGGCTGGATCGGGCGCGCTGGCCGCGTCGACGATCGTCGCCGCCACCGCCTGGGCCGTCGGCGGCGATCTGGCCGGCACCCGGGTCGCCATCGAGGCTCCTGAGGCGGCGCCACCGGAGCTCGCTCCGGCCCTGGGCGCGGCGGGGGCGGAACTGGTCGCCGTCGACGGGGTCGACGCCAAGCCATGGCTCGTCTGGGGGGCCGACGTCGACGCCATCATCGCCGGTTCCAAGCCCGGAGCGCTGACCCACCAGGGCGCCGACCACGTGCGGGCCCGGGCGATCGTCCCATGGGGCCCGATACCGGTGACCACCAAGGCGTTCGCTCAGCTGCGACGCGACGGCCACACCGCGGTGCTCCCCGACTTCGTGGCGACCGCCGGGTACCTGGTCGGCGGCCTCGTCGATGGCGACGAGGCCGCCGTCACCTCCTCGGTCGTCGGCCAGGTGGTCGAGATCCTCACCGAAGCGGCCCAGCATCCCGACGGGGTCCTCCTGGGGGCGTGCTACCGGGCCGAGGCGTTCCTCGAGTCGTGGCGGGGTTCGAAGCCCTTCGGTCGCCCCCTGGCAGCCTGACCCCCGGGGTCGACCGGGCGCGACCGCACCCGGTCAGGGCCGAAACCCCACCTCGACCAGCAGCGCCCGATGATCGCTGCCCGACCCGTCGAGGGTCCGGGCCGAGAGGGGCACGACCGGCCCGTCCTCGGCGATGAGCACGTGGTCGATCCGCATCAGCCGAATGCCGCCCGGGCTCGGGCTCCAGGTCAACCCGAGCCCGCAGCCGACCTCGTCGTGGGCTCCGACGTAGCCGTCGGCCACCAGCTCCCGGAACCGTCGATGGGCGAGCGTCGAGTTGAAATCGCCAGCCACGATGTCGACGTCGAGGTCGACCAGTTCGTCGTACTCGGTTCGCCACCGGTCGATCAGGGCGGCGTTGATCGGGGCGCTCAGATGGATACCGGCCAACCGGAACGAGCCCCGATCGGTGACCACCGTGACGATGAGCGACGGGTTGACCACCGCCGCCCGGGGCGACGTGTCGACGACGTCGGTGAGCGGCCACCGGCTGAGGATGGCCAGACCGAGGGCGTTGCCGGTCGGTGCCCCCACCACGTGGTCGTACTCGGCGCCGTCGACCGCCAGCGCCGCCTGCACCGCCTCGACGAAGGCGGCATCGCTCTCCTGGAGGATGGCGATGTCGGGTTGGATCGTCAGCAGCTGATCGGCCACCAGCTGGGGCGAGCCGTACCGGAAGTGGACGTTGTGGGCATAGACCGTCACCGCGCCGCTCGCTCGCTGGTCATCACAGCCGAGCCGGGTCATCGAGGGCGGGACGATGGCGGCCAGCACCATGAGGCCGACGACGACCACCGGGAGTCGGGTCCGATGGTCCGGCATGATCAGCACCCCCATGACCCACCCGACCGCAGCGTAGATCGGCGCCGTGGCGGCCAGGGCGAACAGGAGCGGATGGGACGGATCGACCGCCCGCAGCGCCACCGGTGCCATCCCGAGCAGCACGGCGACGGTCGCCGCCACGACGCGGAGGTAGGCGGCCCCCGTCCGAGGTGTCGTCACCGGGAGCGGCGGGCTCCGGTCAGCAGGACGACCGCCGATCCGTCGCCCCCGGCCCGGCGGTGGGTCAGGAGCCCGGCCAGGCCGGCGGCCCCGGTCTCGTCCGGCGCGGGGGTCACCCCGGCGGCCAGGGCTGCGGCCTCGATGAAGGTGTCCTCGTCGACGACCAGCGGCCATCCGCCGGTCGCCAGTTGGTGAGCCATGACCGTCGCCCAGTCGTAGGTGATGTCGTCGAGTATGCCCGAGGCGACGCTGACCGGTGGGGTCGGCCACGACACCATCAGATCGGCGTGATCGGCGGCCAGAGCGGCCCCGTCGACGCCGGCTCCAACCAGGAGCGCCGCCCGCCCGGCGTCGTGGCCGGGGTCGGCGAGCCCCGCCGCGGCCAGCAGGCGGGGTGCGAGGCGGCGCCAGGCGGCGACATAGGGGTGGGCGGTCGCGGCCTGGACCGGGTGGAGGGCGGGAAGCCGGGCCACCCGGCCGGATCGCGCCAGGCCGTCCATGACCGCGGTGGCCAACGCGCCGCCGCCGATCTGGATGTAGATGCGGTCCGGGGCCAACCCCCGCTCGACGAGCTGATCGGCCAGCTCGAGACCGAGGGTCCGGCCGCCGTCGATCACGTCGGGCGCCAGGGGACCCTGCACGGTGAACGGCTCGGCACCGGCGGCCAGCGCGTCGTGGAGGGCGGCCAGGCACGGGTCGCCGTCGACGCCGGGCTGCCGCTCGCAGGTCACGACCGCCGCCCCCAACCGGTCGAGCTCGCCGAGCACCACCGGGTCGGCGTCGACGGGCACGAACACCGAAAGTGGACGCTCGACGGCACCGGCCACGACCGCGGCACCGAGGGCGGCGTTCCCACACGAGGCGATGGCCAGCGGGCCCCGACCCGTCTCGGGCCGAGCGGACCGGCGGTGGGGAGCCCGCTCATCGACGAGGAGGTGGAGGAGCAGGCCGAACAGGTGCCGAGCCTTGTGGGACCCGCCGACGTTCCCGGTCTCGACCTTGGCCACCACCGTCGGCCCCGACGTCGTCGGGCCGGCCGAGTCGCCCGGGCCGGCCACGGGGAGGTCGATCAACGGGGTGACGCGAAACCCCCGACCATCGACGGCCGCCACCCGTTCGTCGGCCTCGTTCACCAGCTCCACGTAGGCGTCGTCGCCGAAGCCGGACCCACGAGCCCGGTGGTAGACGTCGAGCCGCTCCCGATAGGCGACGAACGGGTTGACCTCGTCAGCCATGGCCGGTGTCGCGGTTGAACTCCTCGATCAGGGCGTCCCAGGCGTCGACCGCCGGGACCATGTCGTCCCACCACCGCTGGTCCCGCCGGGCGACGAAGGTGTCGACGTCGAGGTTGAGCTGCTCGACCCAGGTGAAGTACCCGAGGTTGAAGATCCGACGCCGCTCGCGGTCGTCCAGGTCGAGGACGGTGTGGACCGACGGGTCGCCGAGGTGGCGGGCGAAGGTGTCGGCGGCCTGGGCCCTCGACACGGGACCACCGAAGTCCCGCTCGGTGATGGCGGGGCGACCGCTGTCGTACAGGCCGGCCCCGTCGGTGGCCACCGACACGACCACGTCGTCGGGACCGAGACCCCGGAGGTGGGCGAAGGCGATGGCACCAGCCAGGTTGCAGATGCTCGAGTAGCCGAGGTGGACCAAGGAGTCGACGATCTCCGGATCGAGCCCGACGTCGGTGGTCAGGTACGCCCGTCCGGCATCGCTCTGGAACAGCACGTCGAGCTGGTCGGTGACCCGATCGCTGATCGAGGCCACCACGTCGGTGTTGGCCACGTTGTGGATCAGGGGGACGTGCTTGTCGCCGATGCCCTGGATGTTGTGCTCGCCGAAGCCGTTCTCCAGCAGCGTCGGGCACTCCAACGCTTCGGCCGCCACGATCTCGGCGCCGAACCGCTCCTTGAGGTGGTCGCCGGCGCCCAGGGTTCCGGCGGAGCCGGTGGCCGAAACGAAACCGGCGAGGCGCCCCCGCCCGCCACCGCTGGCCAGGAGGTGCTCGACGACCGCGGCCAGCGCCGGCCCGGTGACCGTCCGGTGGACGAGGTAGTTGGGGAACTCGCAGAACTGGTTGATGACGACGTTGCCCGGATCGAGCGACAGCTCGGCGCAGGCGTCGTAGATCTCCTTGACGTTGCTCTCGGTACCCGGCGTCCGGATGATGTCGGAGCTCGGGTCGAGGGTCCACGCCTGGAGCCAGTCGAACCGCTCCTGGCTCATACCGGCCGGGAGCACGGCCACCCCGTGGCACCCCATGATGCGGCTGATCGCCACCCCTCCCCGGGCGTAGTTCCCGGTCGACGGCCAGATCGCCCGGTGGGTGGCCGGATCGAAGCGCCCGGTGACGACCCGGGGTGCGAGGCAGGCGTAGGCGGCGAGGACCTTGTGGGTGTCGATCATGGGGAACCGATCGCCGAACGCCAGCACGATCCGGGCCGGCACACCGGTCAGCGCCGACGGGAGCTCAATGTGCTCGGGCACCGCCGCCAACTCGGTCGACGCCGGCCGGTTGTACCAGTGGACCCGGAACAGGTTGGCGGCGTCGGGTACCGACCGGTCGACCCCGGCCAGGCGCCCTGTCACCTCGGGGTCGATGGTGCTCGGATCCCGGAGCTCGGCGAACGTCGGCAGTCGGATCCCCTGCTCGGCGAAGCGCCGGACGCTCGATGCCCGAGCGTCCGGATCGACCACGTCGGTCGCCAGACCGACGTCCGGCGGCGCCGGGATTGGTGATTGGGCTGCTCCGGGGAGGTGATCGGTCACGGGCAGAGGATATTGTTGTTTGCCGATCGGCGGGCGACCCAGGGAGAGCAGGCGTGGTCAGGTACGACAAAGGCACGGCCCGGCGCGGCCGGCAGTACGTCAAGGACCGGCGGAGCTCGACCGGGGGCCGGAGCGGCGGTCTGGGCCGGGGAGGCGTCGCGGCCGGTGGCGGCCTGGGAGCGATCATCATCGCCATCCTCGGCCTGCTCCTCGGCGGCAACATCCTCGGCGGCTCGGGCGGCGGGAGCGGCACGAGCTTCGGCCTCGAGTCGACCAACACGACCACGTTCGGTTCGGCCAGCGATGTGGGGGGCCAGACGGCCACGGTCGATCCCGACGCCGACACGATCGAGTTCATGGCGTTCCTCATGGCCGACATCCAGGACACCTGGACCGAACTGTTCGAGCAGGCCGGTCTCAACTACCAGCCGACGGCGCTCAACGTCTTCAGCGGCTCGGTGTCGACCAACGGCTGCGGCAACGCCACTTCGGCGGTCGGGCCGTTCTACTGCCCCGCCCCCAACGACATGGAGGTCTACATCGACCTCGACTTCTACGACGACCTGGCCACCCGGTTCGACGCCCCGGGCGACTTCGCCCAGGCCTACGTGATCGCCCACGAGATCGGGCATCACCTCCAGGCCATCCTGGGGATCAGTGACGCCGTCCGCCGGGCCCAGTCCGAGGATGCGAACAACCGCAACCAGTACTCGATCCTCCAGGAGCTCCAGGCGGACTGCTTCGCCGGCGTCTGGGCCCACTCGGCGAGCAACCGCCTCACCCTCGACACCGGGCTCCCGATCATCGAGCCGGGCGACATCGAGGAGGGTCTGGCCGCTGCGGCATCGGTCGGCGACGACCGGATCCAGGAGGCGGCGACGGGGCAGATCAACCCCCACACGTGGACCCACGGCTCCTCCGAACAACGGGTCCGGTGGTTCCGGGTCGGGTTCGACACCGGCGACCCCGAGGCCTGCGACACGTTCTCGGCCTCGAACCCCTAGTCGGTTCCCTCCCCGGGCCACAGGGCCGGTCCCGCGGCGTCATCGAGCGGCGCGGCCACGGCGTCGATCGGTCAGCCTTCGGCGAGGGCGACGGCGACCGAGGCGGCGATCGAGGCGTTGTTGGCCGCCAGGCTGAGGTTGGCCGCCAACGATCGCCCCCCGGTCAGCGCAGCCAGCTCGGCGAGGACGGCCGGGGTGACGTCGCCTCCGGTCGCTCCGGCGGCGTCGGCCCGGCGGACCGCCTCGGCCGAGGCCGCCAGCAACTCGTCGAGGTCGAGGCCGTCCCCGGCGGGGACCGGGGCCGCGAGCAGGATCCCCCCACCACCGATCGCCCAGTGGGCCCGGGCGATGGCCGCCACCTCGGCCCCGGTCGTCACCGTGTGGGTGACCGGGATCCGGCTGGACGGGGCGTGGAAGGCGGGGAAGGTGTCGCACCGCCAGCCGAGCACGGGCACCGACGCCGTCTCCAGGTACTCGACGGTGCGGGCCAGATCGAGGAACACCTTGGCCCCGGCCGACACCGTAACCACCGGGAACCGGGCCAGGGCGTCGAGGTCGGCACTGATGTCGCCGGTCTCGGCCGCCCCTCGATGGACCCCACCGATGCCGCCGGTGGCGAAGACCCGAACCCCGGCCGATGCGGCCAGGGCCAGCGAGGCCGAGACGGTGGTCGCCCCCATCGGCCACCGCTGACCGATCGCCACCCCCAGGTCCCGGGCCGCCACCTTACGGGCCGGCCCGCAGATCCGCTCGTGGTCGGACTCGCCGACCCCGACGACTCCCCGACCGTCGAGCACGGCGGTCAGGGCCGGGGTGGCACCGCCGTCGCGGACGGCCACCAGACACCGGCCAAGGGCGTCCCGGTTGTGGGGCGGCGGGAGGCCCAGCTCGGAGAAGATCGTCGACTCCAGCGCCACCACCGGCCGTCCGGTGGCGAGCGCCGCTTCGACCTCGGGGGCGACCGAGAGCTCAGCCGGCACCATCGGAGCACCCCGCATCGATCTCGGCGATGAGCGGTTCGAGGTCATCGGTCTCGGTCTCGAGGACCTCGGGCTGGGAGAAATCGTCGGCCAGGCCCGACAGGGTCGTGTCGGACAGGTTGGACGCCAGCAACCCCCGGGCGAGGCATCCGGCTCGTTCCGGCGTCATGGCGATACCGGGCCGATCGGCGGTCGCGGCCATGATGGCGGCGGCCAGCTCGGTCTCGCTGGGGCGGGAGGCACAGCTCACCGCGATGAGCGCCGTGACGACCGGTATCGCCAGCGCTGCCGCTCGGACCATCGGCACCTCCGTCGCTCCCGACCGGCCCGTCGGGCCGTCCTGGGGTGCGACTGTACCGGCTCAGGAGGCTGCCACTACGGTCCGGCCATGGCCCTCGACATCCCGTACGCCTCCGCCACCGAGCTCCTCGCCGCGCTCGACCAGCGCGCCGTGTCCTCGGTCGAAGTCCTCGATGCGCTGATCGAGCGGGTCGTCGAGCGTGACCCGGCGATCAACGCCGTGGTGACGACCGATTTCGAGCGGGCTCGGGAGCGGGCCCGCTCGATCGACGCCGACCGAGCGGCAGGCCGCCCGGTCGGCCGGCTGGCCGGTCTGCCGATGACGGTCAAGGACTCGCTGATGACCGCCGGCCTGCGGACGACCTCGGGGGCCCCGGAGCTGGCCGATCACGTCCCCGACGCCGATGCCGCTCCGGTGACCCGGGTCGCCGAGGAGGGCGCGATCGTATTCGGCAAGACCAACCTCCCGATCTATGCCGGCGACGCCCAGTCCTACAACGACGTGTTCGGGACGACGAACAACCCGTGGGACACGACCCGCTCCCCCGGCGGTAGCTCAGGAGGGTCGGCCGCCGCCCTGGCCGCCGGGTTCACCCCGCTGGAGATCGGGAGCGACATCGGCGGCAGCATCCGCATCCCGGCCAGCATGTGCGGGGTGGTCGGCCACAAGCCGAGCTATGGGATCGTCTCGGCCAAGGGCCAGATCCCGGGCCCGCCGGGGACGCTCACCCAGGCCGACATCGCCGTCGTCGGGCCGATGGCCCGAACCGTGGCCGACTGCCGGCTCGGCCTCGACGTCCTGGCCGGAGCCGATGACTGGCACTCGATCGGTTGGGAGCTCCAGCTCCCCCCGGCGAGAACGACCGACGTGAGCGGGCTCCGGGTGGCGGTCTGGGCCACCGACGACCACTGCCCGGTCGACCCCGAGATCGAAGCGGCCATCCGCTCGGTGGCCGAGCAGCTGGAGGCCGCCGGGGCCCGGGTCGACGACCGGGCCCGTCCCCAGGGCTTCGACTTCGCCAAGGCCGATGCCACCTTCTGGCAGCTGCTGGGCGGTGCGCTGTCGGGTGGTTGGTCCTTGCCGGAGATCGAGGACATGGCCCGCCGCCAGGCCGACGGCGAGCTCCCGGCCGGCGACCTCGGGATCGAGGCGTCGATCCAACGCCACCGGGGTTGGCTGTCGGCCAACGAGCGACGGCTGCAGATGCGGGCCCGGTGGCGGGAGTTCTTCGCCGACTGGGACGTCGTGCTCGCCCCGGTCTCACCGACGCACGCCATCGAGCACGACCACACCTCGCCGATGACGGCCCGGACGATCACCGTCGCCGGAGAGACCCGGTCGTACCTCGACCAGATGCGGTGGATGGGTTTGTTCGGCGTCGTCTACCTGCCGTCGACGGTGGTGCCGATCGGCATCCACAGCTCGGGGCTCCCGTTCGGGGTTCAGGTGGTGGGGCCGTTCCTCGAGGATCGGACGACCCTCGAGGTCGCCGGCCACATCGAGACGTTGACCGGTGGCACGCCCCGGCCTCCGGGATGGTGACCGGGACGACGGGGTGAGGGGCGCTCAGGCCGCCTCGACGTCGAGGGCGCCGTAGAGCCGGTCGACGAACTCGACGGCTCCGCCGGCGAGATCGTTGCGCCGGATGGCCATGCCCCCGACAACCTCCCCGCCCCGTCGCCCGACGACGCCGGCCAGCTTGTCGAGGGTCCGGCCGGGGTCGATGGCGTAGGTGCAGTACACGGCGGCCCGCTTGCCGTCGATGACCGGCAGCTTGGCCAGCCGATCGATGCGGCCGGGGCGCTGACCGAAGAAGAAGAGCCCGTCGGTCCACGAGCCGACGACCACCAGGTCGGCTTCCGACAATGCCTGGAGGTTGACCTCGGTGATCGGTGACGCCGCGCACTCGATGCCGGATCGGGTCAGCTCGGCGGCGATATGGTGCCCCGCCTCCCTGGTGTTGCCGGTCAGGCTCTCGTAGATCACGATGGCTTTCACGTGGTTTCCCTCTCCCTGATCGATCGGACGCCCCGAACCGGGCCCTAGCCTGGAGGCCATGGGTCACCGTATCGAACTCACCTACTGCGTTCCTTGAGACTATTCCGACCGCGCCGTGAGCGCGGTGTCCGACCTGCTCACGCACTACCAGCACGTCATCGATGATCTCCGGATCGTGACCGGGGGCAGCGGCATCTTCGACGTCGTCGTCGACGGCACGACCCTCTACAGCAAGAAGGCGACCGGTCGCCACGCCGAGCCCGGCGAGGTCCTCGATCTCTTCACCCGACACGTCGGCCCGGAAGTTGCCCGGTTCGGAACCTGAGCGGACGGTCGTCTCCGACCCCACCGATCCCCGGATCGACGTCTACCAGGGCCTCCGAGACCACGTCCTGCGCCGCCGACGGGAGTGGCCGGGGGGTGACATGGGCGGCGTCTTCGTCGCCGAAGGCGACCTCGTCGTCGAGCGGGCGATCAAGGCCGGCTACGACCTTCGCTCGATCCTCGTAGACGGTCGACGGACCAGGCCCATCCCCGAGCCGATCGGCGCCGCCGTCGCCGCCGGTGACGTGCCGGTGTTCGCTGCCGGCCCCGAGGTACTGCAACGGATCACCGGCTACCACCTCCACCGGGGCATGCTGGCCTGCTTCTGGCGCCGGCCGCTGCTCTCGGTCGACGAAGCGGTGGCCGGGGCCCGGACCGTTGCCGTGATCGAGGGGGTCAACAACCCGACCAACCTCGGGGTCATCCTCCGGGGGGCCGTGGCCCTCGGGGCCGAGGCCTTCCTCCTCGACCCGACCTGCTGCGACCCGCTGTACCGGCGTTCGGGCCGGGTCTCGATGGGCGAGGCCTACGCCCTCCCCTACGCCCGGCTCGACCCGTTCCCGGCGGGGTTCGACGCCCTCCGGGGCCTCGGCTTCACCGTTCTGGCCCTGACACCCGATGCCCGGGCCGACGACCTGGGGACGGTCCGACTCGGGCCCGACGACCGGGTCGCTCTGCTGCTGGGGGCCGAGGGGCCGGGCCTCAGCGGGCCGGCCCTCGACGCCGCCGACCGATGGGTCCGCATCCCGATGTCGGGCGAGGTCGACTCGATCAACGTCGGTTCTGCAGCTGCGGTGGCCTTCTACGCCGTGGCCCAGGCCCGCCGGTCGACGGCCAGCTGAACCGCGACGTCACCGTCCCCGGCGGCCCGGCCGGGACCGGGGACCCGTCAGCGGTACTGGGCCGGAGGCGGGCCGCTCTGGTCGCCGAGCGTCGCCGCCAGCCACCGGTCGTAGAGCGCCTGCCAGGTGCCGTCCTGGCGGGCCTGCTCGAGGACGGCGTTCACGAACTGGGTGAACTCGGGCCGGTCGGGCGGGAGCCCGATGCCGTACGGCTCCTCGCTGAAGGCCGGGCCGTCGGCCACCTGGGCGTAGGGGTCCTGAGCGGCCAGGCCGGCCAGGATCGTGTCGTCGGTCGAGATGCCCTGGGCCCGGCCCTGTTGGAAGGCCACGAGACAGTCGGTCCAGGTCAGCACCTCGATCGTGTCGACCCCGGCCGCTTCGATGTTGGTGAGCGACGTCGTACCCGAGACGGCGCAGATCGTCTCGTCGGTCAGATCGTCGAGCGTCACGACCTCGGAGTCGGCCCCGACCAGCAGCCGCTGACCGGCCTCGTAGTAGACCGACGAGAAGTTGATCGAGCCCCACCGCTCGCAGTTGATCGTCATCGTCTTGATCACGAGGTCGACGTCGCCGGCCACGACCCGCTCGATCCGCTCCGAGCTCTGGACCGGGATCAGCTCGATCCGGTTCGGGTCGCCGAAGATCGCCTCGGCCACGAGTCGGGCTATGTCGACGTCGAAGCCTTCGACGTCGCCGGATTGGGGATTGAGGAAGCCGAAGAGCAGGGTGTCGGCTCCGACACCGGCTCGCAGGACGCCCCGCGCTTGGATCTCGGCCATGTAGCTGCCCGGGTCGAAGTCCCGGCTGCCGTCCAGCTCGGCCGTCGGCCGGAGGCTCGGGCGGGGGTTGTCGGGGTCACAGTCGGGGTCGGGCTCGGGGGCCGCCCCGGACCCGCCGTCCCCGCCGTCGTCGTCCGCCGCCAGGCCCGACATGAACGGCTCCTCGGTGGCGCCGGCGCACGCTGCGGCCACGAGGCCCAGGGCGAGCAGCGCGACCAGAAGACGGAGAGAGGGTACGGAACGGCCGGTCATCGGTACTCGTTGATCCTCAGCTGGATGCCGTAGAGCGCCAGGGCGGCGACGGCGATGGCGGCCAGGATCGACCCGATCTGGAGGAACCGGAGGGCGTTGGACGCCTCCTCCATCTCGGTGTCGAACCGCTGCTGGCTCGATGCGAGTCCGGCCGACGTCGCCTCGTCGAAGGCATCGAAGCGGGTGTCGGCGTCGCCGAGGGCGAGGGCCACGGCCTCCTCCCGCGCTCCCGACTGGTCGGCGGTGATCACCTGATCGTGGATGGCGACGTACTCGGCCCAGGTGGCGTAGGTGTCGTCGACCAACTGGCGGGCCCCAGCCGGATCGGCCGAATCGGCGGCGTGGGCGTCGAGGGCGGCCCGCATGGTGTCGATCTCGGCCGCTCGGCTCCCGAAGTCGTCCTCGAAGCCGGCGCCGGCGCCCCGGGCGATGAGGAACCGGGCCTCGTCGGCCTTGGCGCCGAACCCGGTCCCCCGAACGTCGAGGTAGAGCCGGGTGCCCTCGTAGCCATCGGTCCGGGCCGCGGTCAGGTTCGACACGTGGGACGACAACGACGCCGCCATCCACACCCCGAGGGCGACCGCCACCAGGGTCGCTCCCAGGAGCGGGCCGTTGAGGCTGCGATTGAACCGTCGGCGGAGCTGGAACTGCACGTACACCAGCAGGGCCACCAGCAGCGCGATGAGCACCACGACCCCGATGCCGAGAATCATCGACCGACCTCGGAGCTGATTGTAGGAGTCCCGGTATCGCTCGGCGGCCCGGTTGGCCACCAGGTCGGTCTCGGGGTAGACCTCGTCTTCGAGCAGGGCGCTGGCCGCATCGAGGTAGGCCGCGCCGACCGGGAAGCCCTGGCGGTTGTTGGCCCGGGCCGACTCGATCAGACCGGAGTACCGGGGCAGGTCGGCGGTCATCGACCGCAGCGACTCGTGGGCGAGGTCGTCGTCGCCGATGAGGGCGGTGGCCTCTTCCAACTCGAACGCCGCGGTCTCCAGGGCCTGCTCGTAGGCCTGTCGCTTGGCGGCGTTCTCCACGCCGCCGCCGAGGAACGCGGTGGCGGCGGCGGCGTTGGCCTCGGCCAGGCTGGTCTGGACCTGCCGGGCGCTGACGATCACCGGCTCGGCCTCGTCGGCGATCTGTCGCGAACCGGCGGCCGCATCGCCGATCACCAGTGCAGCCAGCAGCCCGGCGACCACCGCGCCGGCCAGGAGGACCAGCGACTCGACTCGGAGGGTGCCGGGCGTGGTCGAGAGCAGACCGCCCTGGCGCCGTCGGTCCGGTTCGGGGGTCGGCGGGACCGCCTGGGGGGCCGGGAGGGTGGTGGTCATGACGACTGGCAAGGTAGCCCTCGTCTCTGGGGGTGTCCAGGCACCCCCGTGCCGTTCGTCGGCCCCGATCGGGCCTGGGGATCGAGCTCGGTTGTCGACCGACCGTTCGGGCGGCGACCATGGGCCCCTCACCCCAGGCTCGGGGCGGACGACCGCCCCGGTCGCCGGCCGACCGGGCCGGAACGGAAGGACGACATGACGGGACGGGTCGCAGTGGTCACCGGCGGTGGCCGGGGTATCGGTCGCGAGATCAGTCGGGCGCTGGCCGCCGACGGAAGGGCGGTGGCGGTCGCCGATCTCCGGGCCGCCGAGGCGGGCGAGGTGGCATCGACGATCGAGGCCGACGGTGGGCGAGCGCTGCCCGTGGAGATGGACGTCACCGACTCCGACTCGGTGATCGGCGGCCTTCATCAGGTCGTCGACGAGCTCGGCCCGGTCGAGATCCTGGTCAACTGCGCCGGGTGGGACGAGCTGAAGCCGTTCCTGGCCACCGACGAGGAGTTCTGGGACCGGATCATCGACCTCAACTACAAGGCGGTCCTCCGGACCACCCACGCCTGCCTGCCGGGGATGACCGAGGCCGGGTGGGGGCGGATCGTCAACATCGGATCGGATGCGGCCCGGGTCGGCTCGTCGCTCGAGGCGGTGTACTCCGGCGCCAAGGGCGGGGTCATCGCCTTCACCAAGACGATCGCCCGCGAGATGGCCCGGACCGGCGTCACCGCCAACACCGTGTGCCCGGGGCCGACCGAGACCCCGCTCCTCGATGAGATCGTTGACGCCAGCTCCGATGGCGAGAAGGTGATCGGGGCCATGGCCCGGGCGGTGCCGATGAAGCGCCTCGGCCAGCCGGCCGAGGTCGCCTCGGCCGTGGCCTACCTCGCCTCGGAGTCCGCCGGGTTCATCACCGGTCAGACCCTGTCGGTCTCGGGAGGCTTGACGATGGCCTGAGCCGGTACTCTTCGGAACCACGAACGCGGACCGGCCACGAGGTGGAGGCGACCATGATCGAAAGCACGATGCAGGACTACCCGCTGGGGATCCAGCACCTGTTCAACCACGGCCGACGGATCCACGCCGACTCCGAGGTCATCACCTGGACGGCCAACGGACCGGTCACCGCGACCTTCGCCGAGGTCGGCGATCGGGCCGATCGGCTCGCCGCAGCCCTCTCCCGGCTGGGGGTCGGCTCCGGGACCCGGGTCGGCACCTTCGCCTGGAACAACCAACACCACCTCGAGGCGTACCTGGCGGTGCCGTGCATGGGGGCGGTGCTCCACACGCTCAACATTCGCCTGTTCCCCGAGCAACTGGCCTACGTGATCAACCACGCCGAGGACGAGATCATCCTCTGCGACGCCTCGATCGCTCCCCTGCTGGCCAAGGTCCGAGACCAACTCACCACGGTGCGCCACATCGTCACCTTCGGTGAGGGCGACACCTCGGGCCTGGGCGCGACCCTCGACTACGAGGCGTTGCTGGCCGCCGAGGAGCCGGGTTTCGCCTACCCCGAGGTCGACGAACGGGCCGCCGCCGCCATGTGCTACACGAGCGGCACGACCGGCAACCCCAAGGGGGTCGCCTACTCCCATCGCTCCACGTTCCTCCACTCGTTCGGCATCACGTCGGCGCAGGCGATGGGATTCAACCAGGACGATCGCCTGCTGCTGATCGTGCCGATGTTCCACGCCAACGCCTGGGGCATGCCCTACGCCGGCTGGTCGGTCGGGGCCGACCTGATCATGCCCCAGCAGTTCCTCCAGGCCGCACCGCTCGCCGAGATCATCGAGGCGACCCGCCCCACCTACTCCGGGGCGGTGCCGACCGTGCTGAACGACATCCTCAACAACCGGCCCGACGCCGACCTCAGCTCGCTGCGGGGGGTCGTGTGCGGCGGATCGGCCGTGCCCCGGAGCCTGATCGAGGGGTTCGACGCCACGTTCGGGGTCCCGGTGGTCCAGGCCTGGGGGATGACCGAGACCAGCCCGCTGGCGGCGATCGCCAAGGTCCCCAAGAACACGAGCCCCGACGACGCCATGAGCTGGCGGGCCCGGACCGGCCGTCCGCTGCCCGGCGTCGAGATCCGGATCTGCGACGACGACGGCAACGAGCTGCCCCACGACGGCGTGGCCCAGGGTGAGATCGAGATCCGTGGCCCGTGGATCACCGCCCGCTACTACAACGACACGGCCGACGAGAAGTTCCACGACGGCTGGTTGCGGACCGGCGACGTCGGCTCGATGGAGCCGAACGGGTTCATCCAGATCTCCGACCGGGCCAAGGACGTCATCAAGTCGGGCGGCGAGTGGATCTCGTCGGTCGACCTGGAGAACACCCTGATGGGCCATCCGTCGGTGCTGGAAGCGGTGGTGGTCGGCGTGCCCGACGACCGGTTCGACGAGCGACCCCTGGCCTGTGTGGTCCCGGTCGAGGGTGCCGAGTTCGACCCGACCGAGCTCCGGGGCTACCTCGCCGAGAAGGTCGCCAAGTGGTGGCTGCCCGAGCGCTGGACCGAGATCGCCGAGATCCCCAAGACCTCGGTCGGCAAGTTCGACAAGAAGGTGCTCCGCCAGCGCTACGCCGACGGCGAGCTCCCCGTCACCGAGGTCCGGTGACCGGCGTCCGGTGACCGACGACCGGTACCGGAGCTTTCCCTCGGGGTTCTTCGATCGTTCAGACGACGCCGACGACGGTCGGTTCTACGCCGTCCCCCGGCTGGTGACCCACATCGACGACCGGGCGATCGCCGCCGTCGGCGCCGTCTACGACGAGCTGGGCCTGACCGGGCGCGTCGTGGACCTCATGAGTTCGTGGATCTCCCACTTCCGCTCGCCGCCCGAGCGGCTGGTTGCGGTGGGCCGGAACCGGGTCGAGCTGGCGGCCAACGAGATGGCCGACGGTGCGGTGGTGGCCGACCTCAACCGGGCGCCGACCCTGCCGTTCGCCGACGCCGCGTTCACCGGGGCGACCTGCTGCGTGTCGGTCGACTACCTCGTCCGACCGATCGAGGTGTTCGACGAGGTGGCCCGGGTCCTGACGCCCGGGTCGGTCTTCTGCTGCACGTTCTCCAACCGCTGCTTCCCGACCAAGGCCATCGCCGGCTGGTTGTCGATCGGCGAGCGGGACCGGGTCGAGCTGGTCGGCCAGTACTACCGGCTCTCGGGCCGGTGGCGTGACATCTCGGCCTCGATCGTGCTCCCGCCCGGTCGGGGCGGCGATCCCCTCTACGCCGTGTGGGCCACCGTCGACGACCCGTCCGAGACGGGCCGATGATCGCCTCCGGCCACGACGGCTAGGGCCAACGGATCCGGTCGACCAGGTCGGCCGCAACGATGTCGAGCGGCGGGCTGCGGTCGGACTCGTGGCCGGCCTAGTAGACGGTCGAGCCCCAGGTCTCCCCGAACACGGTGTCGGCCAGGGGGATGCGATCGAGCTTGGTGGGGAACGGCTTCGGCCGACGACCGACGGCGATGTGGGCCGCGGTGGCGACCCCCTCGGGGATGCCCAGCAGCTCCTTGACCTGGGGCTCGAACATCACCAACAGCGTCGTCAGGGCCGCCCCCAGGCCGGCCTCCCGGCACCCGAGGAGGAAGTTCTGGACCGCCGGATAGACCGACCCGCCACCGACGATCCCGAACCGCTCCAGCTCGGTGTCGGTCGGGTGGATCCCGTCGAGCTCGGCACAGGCCACGACGATGGCCGGGACCTGATCGAGGTGCTCGGCGAAGTGGTCGGCGTTGCGGAGCGCCTTCTCGGCCTTCTCGGCGCCGACCCCGACCTCGCCGGTCTGGGCGGCCGACAGGTACGCCTTCCACGGCTGAAGATACCACTCCTTGAGCTGCGACTTGGTGGCCGCATCGCGGACGACGATCCACCGGACCGGCTGACGGTTGCCGCCCTGAGGGGCGAACCGGGCGTAGTCGAACGCCGTCCGGAGGTCGGCGTCGGTCACCGGGTCGTCGGTGAAGTATCGGCTGGTGACGGCGGTGGTGACGGCCTCTGCGAGCTCCATGTGATCCCCTTCGATCGCGACGAGGCCCCAACCTAGCTGATCGCCGTGGTCGGGGCCCCGCTGTCGCTCGATGGGGAGTGGTGGCCGGCCCGCTCGGACCGGCCACCGTCTCCTCGCTCTCCTGCCCTAGGGCACGTTGAGGATGACCTCGCAGTTGCCGGCTGCCATGTCGGCATTGCCGTCGCCACCGTCGCAGGTGTCGTCGTTGCCGGCGTTGCCCCACATCCGGTCGTTGCCGGCGCCGCCCTCGAGGGTGTCGTTGCCGCCGTTGCCCCGGAGCTCGTCGGCGCCGTCACCGCCCCGCAGGGTGTCGTTGCCACCGTTGCCCCGGAGGTCGTCACCGCCGCCGCTGCCGTCGATGACGTCGGCGCCACCGCCGCCGTAGACCTGGTCGCCCTGCTCGCCGCCGTCGACGATGTCGGGGCCGGAGCCGGCAAAGATGACGTCGCCGCCCGGGCCGCCGTCGATCGTGTCGGTCCCCGTGGCGCCGTAGATGGTGTCGCCGCCGAGCTCACCGAAGATCGTGTCGTCGTCGGCGTCACCCCGCAGCTCGTCGTTGCCGTCACCGCCACAGATCGTGTCGTTGCCGCCCCGACCCCGGATGGTGTCGTTGCCGCCGAGACCGACGATCACGTCGTCGCCGTTGGTGCCGAGCAGGACGTCGTCGCCCTCGGTGCCGACGATCGTCGCCGCCAGCCCGTTGCAGGTCGGTCCGGACGGGATCGTCAGGGTCAGGACGGGCGCGTCGTGGTCCGAGAACTTGTGGCCGTCGTTGAACGGGCTGTTCAGGTCCGGCTCGTCGAGCTGGCGGTTGTAGAACGCCGTGTTGAAGTGGGCGTACATGAACTCCGGCTCGTAGGGCAGGAACCCGTCGGTGATCAGCAGGTGGTCCAGGGTCTGGAGGACCCCGGCGAACTGGAAGCTGTAGGCGTCGCCGGCCGGGACCGTGTCCCACAGGTTGTCGAGGGTGGTGGTCCCGTCCTCGAGGATCCCCAGCGGGGTCTCGTCCTCGAAGGCGTTGAGGTCACCGGTCACGATGACCGGCAGGCCGCCGGCCTCGAGGGCCGCCACCTCGTCCCGGACGAACGTCGCCTGGGCGTCCCGGCAGGAGTCGGGAGCGGCCTTCGACGACCAGTGGTTGTTGATGACGCCGAAGTCGACGCCGTTGACCGTGACCTCGATCAGCAGCGGCGGCCGGTCGAACAGCAGACCGGCGATGTCGCCGCAGTTGTCGGTCGTCGGGTCGGGCTCGGTCGCTCCCAGCTGGGTCACGGCGTTGACCGTCACCGTGTCCTTGACCAGGAAGCCGACGTCGATGCCCCGGTTGTCGTTGCCCTCGACGAGGTAGGCGGTGTACCCGCCGAGCTGGGTCGCCACGTCCTGGAGCACCGCCAGGTCGTAAGCCTCCTCGATACCGACGATGTCGGGGCGGAGGAGGAGGGTGTCGATGGCGTCGACGATCCGGTCCCGCTTGTTCTCGTACTCCTGGGTGGTCACCGCCGAGCCATCGTGGACGACGCCGACCGGGAAGAAGTTCTCGACGTTGAGCGCCGTGACCCGAACCTGGTCGGGGGTGGCCGGCGTCAGCTCGTCGTAGGGGTAGTCGACCCCGGTGTCGACCACGGTCGGAAGGGCCCCGGGCTGGATGTAGATCTTGTACAGATCGAACGAGTAGGCCACCGGGCCCTCGGCGTTCTGGACCGTGTCGAAAAGGTCGGCCCGGACCGTGGTCGGCGACGGGATCTCCGGCTTGCGGGGAATGGCCGGGTTGTCGGCCCCGGACTCACCGACCAGCGCCACCAGCCCCGGGGCGGTGTCGGGTCGGACCAGGATGTCGATCGTCGATCCAGGGGTGAGCACCAGCTCGCCGAACCGGTTGGTGCCGCCGGAGTTGGCGACACCCTCGGCGAGGACGACGCGCTGACCCTCGACCGCCTCCCAGCCGTCCCGGTCGATCGTCGCCGGGTCGATCGCCACCGCCGGGGGCAGCGTCTGGGGGGTCGGATCGATGGTGGTGATGGTGGCGCCGGAGGAGATGACCGTCAGCTCGAAGTGCTCGGCGACGGTGCCGGTGACCTGGACCGTGGTCCCGATCGGGTAGTCGGCCACGTCGTCGGAGGCGTTGGAGAACTGGACGAAGATGCCCTCGGAGGTCGTGTCGTCCAGGTCCCAGTCTGCCTCTTCCTCCTGGACGAAGATGCCCCGGTCGGAGTGGAAGATGTTGCCGGCGTTGGACTGCCCGGCCAGGTCGTCCCACCCGGTGACGACGCCCTCGATGGTCACGGTGCTGCCGACGAGCGGCGAGTCGTCGATCGGGTCACCGGCCGACGGGAACGGGGTCGGGGTGTCGGGGTCGGGGGCGAGCACGCTCCCCTGGATCTCGTGGATCTTGGTCACGCTGTCGACCGAGAAGTCGACAGCGTCGATACGCCACCGGGCGGCCGAGCCGCCCGTCGTGCCCGACGACACGTAGTGGAAGGCGAAGTAGACCTCGGTGCCGCTGATGCCCGAGAGGTCGACCGGTCCGGAGTCGACCCAGCTGTTGGAGTCCTCCGGCGAGAAGTTGATGCCCGACAGCGGAGTCCAGGTCGCGGTGGTCGGATCGCCGGCGCCGTCGTAGTCGGTCGAGTAGACGACCTCGAGCTGGGGGTAGGGCTGGCCGGAGTCGGTGAAGCCGGTCTGGTTCCGGAACTTCAGCGTCTCGTCGGTCTGGGCGTCCATGTCGAGGGCCGGCGTGATCAGCCACTCGTCGGCCGGGGCGCTGTCGCCGAACCCGTTGGCCTCGGCGTTGCTGAACGACGCCGAGCAGCCCCAGGTGTTGGCGGTGTCGGCGTCGACGCTGACCACCTGCCACCCGGCGACCGTGCAGTCGTCGTTGTCGAACCCGTCGGTGAAGGGCAGCGGCTGGCCGCCGCCGGGGCCGCCGGTGCCACCGCCGCAGTCGAAGGTCTGGCCGTTGTTGGCCGAGCCGCTGGTGTTGGCCGCCGGGGCGACCCAGGTGAAGTCGGCGTAGGTCGAGCCGGTCCCGGTCAACTGCAGCGACTGCCCCTCGGGCGTCGAGCTGCTCTCCGCAACCCCGATGTCGGTGCTCGTCTGCCCCGCCGCCGGGCCATCGCTGGCGGTGAAGGAACCCTCATAGGAGAGGAACTGCACCACCGAACCGCCGGCATCGACCAACGCGATCCCATCCGGACCACCGTTCTGGATCCCATTGGTCGGATAGTTCACGACCAGGAACCCCGAACCGTCACCGGCATCGCTCAACGCACCCGACAACACCTCGGTGTCGTACACGCTCAGCTGCGACGACGAGCCGTTGTACAGCACGACCGACCAACCGGTCAGATCCTCACCGGCCGGACCAGCGATCTCGATGAACTCACCGTCATCGGTGCTCACATCGTCGTAATGGAACTCATTGATGAACGGTGCGGTGTCGCAGACCGTGGGACCGAAGGTGAAGGTCTGGCCGTTGTTGGCCGAGCCGCTGGTGTTGGCCGCCGGGGCGACCCAGGTGAAGTCGGCGTAGGTCGAGCCGGTCCCGGTCAACTGCAGCGACTGCCCCTCGGGCGTCGAGCTGCTCTCCGCAACCCCGATGTCGGTGCTCGTCTGCCCCGCCGCCGGGCCATCGCTGGCGGTGAAGGAACCCTCATAGGAGAGGAACTGCACCACCGAACCACCGGCATCGACCAACGCGATCCCATCCGGACCACCGTTCTGGATCCCATTGGTCGGATAGTTCACGACCAGGAACCCCGAACCGTCACCGGCATCGCTCAACGCACCCGACAACACCTCGGTGTCGTACACGCTCAGCTGCGACGACGAGCCGTTGTACAGCACGACCGACCAACCGGTCAGATCCTCACCGGCCGGACCAGCGATCTCGATGAACTCACCGTCATCGGTGCTCACATCGTCGTAATGGAACTCATTGATGAACACCGTCGACGCCGATCCCGGCACGGCACCGGCCGGCGACGAGCCAGCCAGGAGCGATGCGAGGAGAGCGACGACGGCGGCGAGCACGAGGCTCGCCCGTCGGCGGGTGGTGGATGCCATTCGGGTCCCTTCCACGAAGTATGACAGTTTGGTGACGGTCGCCCCGCCACCTGCGCACGGTACGAGATGGGGGTGAATGGCGAATGACTTCGAGTTGGCCGAGACCTGATCCCCCGCTGAACTGTGGTCGGAATCGGCCCTCGGACCGCCGTCGCCACCGCAAGGCCCCGCCCGGTACGGTGTTGGCCGATGGCCGCCGGAAGCGAATCCCCCCTGGTCCTGGAGGCCGGAACGGCGTCGGCCCGGTTCGAGCCCGACCACGGCGGCCGGCTGGCGTCGCTCCGCTTCGGTGGCAACGAGCTCCTGGTCGAACCGGAGGGCGACGCGCTGCGGTGGGGGAGCTATCCGATGGCCCCCTGGGCCGGGAGGATCCGCCACGGCCGGTTCGCGTTCGGTGGTCTCGACCATCAACTCCCGATCAACCATCCACCCCACGCCATCCATGGCACCGCCTTCGGCACGCCGTGGCGGCTGGAGGCCGATCCGCTCGCCAGCGACCCGACCGAGCGGGTGATGGTGCTCGACCTCGGCGACCCGTGGCCGTACCCGGCCCGGCTCGAACAGCGAGCCTCGCTTCACCCCGACCACCTGACCGTCGAGTTGCGGCTCGTGCCCTGCGACGAGCCGATGCCGGCCATGCTCGGTTGGCACCCGTGGTTCCGGCGCACGATCGGCGGGGTCGACGCCGAGCTCACCTTCGAGGCGGGGGCGATGGTCGCCCTCGACGACGAGCTGATTCCCACCGGCGAGCTGGTCCCGGTTCCGCCCGGCCCGTGGGACAACCCGTTCCTCGACGTCCGGTCTCCCCCGGTCATCCGCTGGCCGGGCATCGGGAGCCTCTCCCTCACGTCGTCGTGTCCGTGTTGGGTCATCTACACCGAACCGGCCCACGCGCTGTGCGTCGAACCCCAGACCGCGGTACCCGACGTCGTCAACCGGCCGCCCGGGCATCGACTCGATGCGAGCGGGCCGCCGCCGATCGCCACCCCCGACCAGGCGTTGACGGCGACGATGACCCTGTCCTGGACCGCTGACCCCTCGGCCGGGACGTCCCCATGACCCTCGTCGCCGGCATCGACTCCTCCACCCAGTCGACCAAGGTCGAGATCCGAGAGCTCGACGGCGGGGCCCTGGTCGCCTCCGGCCGGGCACCCCACCCACCGACGACCCCGCCGGTCAGCGAGCAGGACCCCCGGGCATGGTGGGATGCCCTCACCACCGCCTGGCGGGAGGCGATGACCTCGCTTGGCTCCCGCCGCTCGGAGATCGCTGCGCTGTCGGTGGCCGGCCAACAGCACGGTCTGGTCGTCCTCGACCGCAACGGCGAACCGGTCCGGCCGGCCAAGCTGTGGAACGACACGACGTCGGCCCCCCAGGCCGCGGAGCTCGTCGAGCGGCTCGGTGCCGACCGGTGGGCGGAGCTGGCGGGGAGCGTGCCGACCGCCTCGTTCACCATCACCAAGCTGGCATGGTTGGCGACCGCCGAGCCGCAGGCGCTGGAGCGGGTCGACGCCGTGCTCCTCCCCCACGACTACCTCACCTGGCGGCTGACCGGTCGCCGGGTCACCGATCGGGGTGACGCCTCGGGCACCGGCTGGTGGTCGCCGACGACCGGGGCCTACGAGCCGCAACTGCTGGGCCTCGTCGCCGGGGTCGGGGCCGATCACGACCTGTTGGCCCGGCTCCCGACCGTGTTGGCCGCCGACGAGGCGGCCGGCCCGATCACGACCGAGGCGGCGGCCGAGTTGGGTCTCGACGGCGAGGTCCTCGTCGGCCCCGGGACCGGAGACAACATGGCCGGCGCGCTCGGCCTCGGGCTGGCCGTCGGCGACGTGGCGATCTCGATCGGGACCTCGGGGACCGTGTACGGGGTGGCCGACCGCCCGACGGCCGACGCCGCCGGGGCGGTGGCCGGCTTCGCCGACGCTACCGGCAACTACCTCCCCCTCGTCTGCACCCTGAACGCCACGAAGGTCACCGACGCCATCGGCCGGCTGGTCGGCCTCGGGCCCGCACCGTTGGCCGAGGCAGCGTTGACCGCCGAGCCGGGGGCGGGCGGGGTGACGATCGTGCCCTACTTCGACGGCGAGCGGACGCCCAACCTCCCCGACGCCACCGGGTCGATCGAGGGTCTCCGGTCCGATACGACGCCGGCCCAGCTGGCCCGGGCTGCGTTCGAGGGCGTCACCTGCGGCCTGCTCGCCGGGGTCGACGCGCTGATCGACGCCGGTGTGGCCACCGGGGGCCGCCGGTTCCTGATCGGTGGCGGCGCCCGCTCGGCCGCCTACCGACGGGCGATGGCCGACCTCGGCGGCCGCCCACTCATCGTGCCCGACGCCGACGAAACGGTCGCCACCGGGGCCGCGGTGCAGGCTGCCGCCCTCCACGGCGGCGAACCGGCGGCCGCGGTGGCGTCCCGGTGGCGGCTGGGGTCGGGGCTCGAGGTCGAGCCGGAGCCCGTCGATCGGGCCGCAATCCGCGACGCCTACCGGGCGGCCGCCGGCCGCCGGACCTGACCGGGCCCGACCGACCGCGACGCCCCGGTCGCCGGTGACGCGGTGCGGCCTCCATACTCATCGGGTAGCTCAGCTTGGGGGGGCCGAGCGTCACCGGGCCCCCGCCACCTGCCGGAAGGTCCGAGACATGAACATCACCGTCGCCACGCTCTGCGACTTCGCCCAGACGAGGAACGGTCTGCTGTTCGTGTCGTCCGGATGCATCAGCAGGATGTATCGGGCCCGGTATCCGGCCCCGATGAACATGATGTTGGCGCTGTCGGTCGAGGTCGCCGAGCACGAGACGAGCGAGCCGTTCGGGGTGACGATCCGGGTCGAGGACGCCGACGGCACCGCCATCGCCGAGCAGCAGGCGCGGGTCGGCGTGCGGGTCAAGCCGGCCGATCCCGGCGACGTGAATCAGATCCCGATCCCGATCGACCTTCGAGCCGTCCCCATCCCCCGACCGGGCCGGTTCATGGTCCGGGCCTTCCTCCCGGACTTCCCCGGCGTCGGGGCTGCCTTGAGCTTCGTGGCGGCACCGCCCCGGGGGCCCCGCCGTCGCGAGGCGTGAGGGGCGGCCGCGGAAGCGGAGCCGTCCGGTCCCACCGGCCGGCCTCGGTGTCGGTACTGGCGTCGAACCCGTGGCCGGTCACCCTCGGGTCGGGGATGTCGTCCTCTTCGACCCCCGACGGGCCCAAGGCGTGGGGTGGGACCGGACCGCGATGACCGGCCGGCGGCCGCTGACGGCGGGGCTCTGGCGGGGGGTGCTGGACCTCCTCGCCGGTGGGTCGCCGGCGCCGTCCGACCTCGGGCGGCGGGTACCCCGGATCGCCCTCGGGGGTCGCGAACCACCCTCCGGGCGCCGGCTGTGCGGCTGACGCATCGCGCCGACCCCCCGGCCGAGCCGGGCGATGCTCCGGCGGCGCGAACCGCTCACGAGCGGCCACCGGCCGAGGCTCCGGCGGCGCGAACCGCTCACGAGCGGCCACCGGCCGAGGCTCGGGCGGGGCCGACCGACCTCCAACCGCAGCTGGCTGGAGCTCCCGCGGGGCGGACCGATCGGGGGGGCGTCGGCGGGGCTGGTCCCGGACGGCATCCTCACCTTCAAGCTCCGCCTGGGTCAGCTCGTAGCGGTACTTCCGGTCGGTGAGGAAGCGGAAGCAGCGAATGCCCGTCAACAGAACGATGGCGGTCAGCAGTGAGACCGACACCGCGACCAGCACCCGGTTGTCGACGTCGGATCCGACCGAGAGCCCGTGGGCCGCGCCGCCTACCAGCGAACCGAACGAACCGAGGTGCAGGGTGTGCCATGCCCGCGACGGCAGCCACTTCTTCACCAGCGACGATGCGTAGACCGCAACCATGATCCACCCCGAGAACACCCCCCAAAGCAATGCGTTCGGCGACAGACCGGGGATCTCGGCTCGCCCCGGCACCACCAGATCGGCGACGGAGAGCTGGACGAAGGTGTCGGCCCACAGGGTCACCAGATGGACGGCCAGGAACACCATCGCCATCGACGACAGGTACCGGTGGACGTCGAGCAACCAGGGGATCGTCGGGCGACGGCCGAGAACCCGGGACGAGAGCAACAGCCCGACGATGATGGCGCCGGCCGACGCCAACCAGGACATCAACCCGGCCGATCGGGTCAGGTACCAGAAGATCTGATCGCTCAACACGACGACGTGCCATGCAGCAGGAACGGATCGAGCCCGGGCAACGCCCTGATCGCGCCGGTTCGGTCGACGACCAGACCGGTCGCCCCGCGGGCCTCGGTGATGGCCGCCGCCCCGTCGGGGCCGGCCGCCAGCACCGCTTTGGTCAACACCTCGGCCTGAGCCGCCCGGGCCGAGATCACCGTCGCGGTCAGCAGCCCGGTGTCGAGCGAGCAGCCGGTCGACGGCCGTCGAAGGTGATGGTGGGCCGATCCATCGCGCCCCGTCCATCGACGGCGGACCGTCGACGAGGTACAGACCGCACCGTCGACGAGGGCGACGGCCCGCGTCTCGGGCGAACCGGGACAGTCGAGCGTCACCGTCCACCCGTCGGTCGACGGCGCTCGACCGGCGACCCGAAGGTCGCCGCCGATGTTGACACAGCACCCTTCCGCTCCGAGCGCCAGCGCCAGGGCCACCCCCTGGTCGGCGGTCACGCCCTTGGCGATGCCGCCCAGATCGAGCACGACCCCGGGCGGGACGACGACCGAGCCGGTGCCGTGGTGGAGCTCGATCGCGGCCCAGCCCGGCGGCGCCGCCTCCGACGCCCACGCCGTGACGACGGCGGACGGCCGGTCATCGGGGAGACCGGCGAGACCGGCGGCCACGAGCTCGAAGTCGCGGTCGTAGCCGGCATCGATGAGTGCCCGACCGACGGTCGGATCGAACGCACCGTCGGTCAGGGCGACGGCATCGATCGCCTGGCAGATGACGTCGAAGGTCTCGGCCGTCACCCGGACGGGTCTCCCGCCGCTCCGGTTGACGGCCGAGAGCTCCGAATCGGCGTCGAACCGGGTCCAACGGGCGTGACGGTCGGCGACGAGGCGTTCGATCCGCTCCGAGACCTCGGGTGGGCCGCCGACGACGACCACGTGGACACCGGTGCTCATCGCCCGGAACCGTCGGTGAACGACGTCCGACCCCGGGGAGGACCGGTCGACGGTCACGTCGCGCCGCTCTCGGTCGTGGTCGTGATCGGGGCGGTCGTGGTCGTCGTCTCGACGATCGTCGTCGTCGTCGATTCCGACGAGGGTGGTGGGGGCGTCGTGGCGGTCGTCACCTGATCCGACGGCGGCGGAGCGGTCGTGGCCGTCGTCACCTGATCCGACGGCGGCGGAGCCGTCGTGGCGGTGGTCTCGACCTCGGACGCCGGCGGGGCGGTCGTGGCCGTCGTCACCTGGTCCGACGGCGGCGGAGCGGTCGTCGCCGATCCGTCGGGGGGCGACGTCGGGACGGCGTCGAGCGTCGTGTCGGCGGGCGGGACGGACGGGGCCGCGACGTCCGACGGACCTGGGCCGACCGGGGTCGCGCCCCCGTCGAGGTCGAGCGACTGATCACCGGCGAGCGGGGTGTCGCCCGTACCGAGCACCGCCTCGAGCTCGATGACGGTCTCATCCTCGGTCTCCTCGGCGATCACGCCGACGACAACCAGGTACGACACGGCACCGGCCACACCGAGGGCGGTCCGGGTCCGGCGGGCCGGATGAATGGTGTTGAACAACGCGACTCCCCTGATGGAGGGCTGCCCCGACCCAGTCGTCGCTGACCGATGGTAGCGAACGCGAGGTCGCGGCGCCTCACCAGCGCGAGGTCGATCCAGCTGACGGGGCGGGCGCTACCGGATGGTCAGCGCGGCGTCCAGGGTGCCGAGGCCGGTGTGGCCGCCGGTGGACGAGTCGTTCCCGAGGAGGACGAACGACGCGACGACCGCCAGCGCGATCACGACAGCGATGGCCACCCACTGGATCGTGGCGGCCCGGCTCCGGCCGGGGTTTCGGGGAGAGGTCTTCGTCGCCATAGCGAATGAACAACCCAAGGTAGCGGCCCGTTGTTCCCCCTACCAGGCCCCGCCCGGATGATCATCGGCGGATGGGCTCAGCCGAGGAGATCCCGGGCGACATCGAGCCAGAGATCGGTCGTGAGGCGAAGCGACTCGACGTCGATGCGCTCGTTGTGGCCATGGAAGCGGGAGGAGAAGTCGCCCTGGTCGAGTTCGGGGCTGAACAGGCCCGCTCCGTAGGCGATGGCCCCCATCGACCGGTACACCCGGGCATCGGTGAACCCGACGGTCATCTGGGGACTGAGCCGACTGCCGGGGAACGGCTTGGTCACGGCGCGATGCAGCGACTCCCACAGCGGGTTGTCGGTCCGGCTGATCGACGCCGGATCGTTCATGATCACCTCGACCTCGACCGACTCGGCGAGGTCGCCGAGGGCGGCGTCGAGGTGGGCCTGGACCTCCTCGGGACCTTCGCCGGGCAGGGTCCGAACGTCGACCTCGAGCTCGACGGTGTCGGGGATCACGTTGGCCTTCATTCCCCCACCGTCGACGACGTTGACCGAGAACGTGGTGTGGGTGCAGGCATGGAGGAACGCCGCCGTGCCGGTGCTCGGTAGCTCGGCGAGCACCGTGTCGATCTCTCGTTCGTCGAGCATCGCCGCCCTGGTCTCGGGATCGACCGGCAGAGCCTCGACCCGCTCCTTCCACAGCTCGGTGAACCGCGGAGGCGGCTGGTACTCGGCCAGGCGTTGGGCCACGGCGGCCGCCTTGATGAGGGCGTTGTCGGACCGGAAGGGCATCGAGCCATGCCCCGGGGTCCCGCGGAGGCGAAGTCGGCGCCAGGCCACGCCCTTCTCGGCCACGTTGACGGCGATGGCCGGGGTGACGCCCGAGCCGATGTGGAGGCCTCCGTTCTCGGTCAACACGTAGTCGGCGGCGATGGCGTCGGGGTGGTTGTCGGCCATCCACTGGGCCCCGTGCGCCGAGCCGTGCTCCTCGTCGGCGACGGCGAAGTACAGCAGGTCGCCGGTCGGGCGGAACCCGGTCGTCGCCAGGTGGCGGAAGGCGACCGCCATCGACGCCGTGAGGTTGAGCATGTCGACCGCTCCCCGTCCCCACACCTCGCCGTCGATCAGTTCTCCGCCGAACGGATCGTGACGCCAGCCGTCCGGGTTGACCGGCACGACATCGGTGTGGCCCATGAGGCAGAGCTTGGGGGCCGTCGGGTCGGTGCCCTCGATCCGGGAGACGAGCGAGACCCGGCCCGGTGTCGGTTCGAACCGCTCGACCGTCAACCCCGCCCCGCCCAGGAAGTCACTCAGCGTTGCGGCACTGCGCTCCTCGTGGCCGGACTCGGGGGTGCCATCGTTCACGCACCGGTTCCTGATGAGCGCCTGCAGCAGCTCGATGGTGGAGTTGACCAGGTCGGAAGCCATCCGAGGTTTCTAGCGCCCCTCGCCCGGTGGCGTGAACTTGGGACAATGTGCCCACCACGGCCTGCCGGGTCGCTATGGTTACCCCTTGCGAAGGCCGCCGGCGCGGGTAGTGCGGCTCTTGCCTGGGGCGAACTCGAACCATCTGGAGCTCTACCACATGCCGTCACCGCTGCGCGCCGCCATCGCCGCTGTCGCGACCGTGCTCGCCCTCTCGTCGTGTGGCGGCACCGAGGCACCGGTCGTCGCCGGACGCAACGAGGTCCCGGCCGCCGTCGACCCTGGGGACGCCGGGGCCGCCCCCGACCTCGGCCTACGGGCCGAGACCGCCGACGAGGGGCCCGAGCCCACGACGCCGTCGGACCCTCCCCCCGCTCCCCCGACGCTGGCCGACGATCCCGCCCCGACGGCCGCCGAGACCGGAGCCGACGACGGGACCGCCCCAGCCGAGCCACCGCCGGACCCGGTGGCGCCGCCGTCGGATGAACCGACAGCGGGCGGAACCGACCCGGCCACCGATGACGGCACACCCCCGCCCGGCGATGAGACCTCGCCGGCGCCCGGGGAGGCACCGGCTCCCGGCGAGTCCCCGACCGAGGAGTTCGACGCCCCGGATGCGGCACCGGTCCGGGCGCCCGAGGAAGCGTTGGCCGCCGGCGAGGCACAGGCGGTGGCGCTCCTCAACACCCTCCGGGGCGAGCTGACCCTAGCCGCCCTGATCCGGGTGCCAGAGCTCGACACCCAGGCCCGGGAGTGGAGTCGCTACATGGCCGAGACCGGCCAGTTCGAGCACAGCGACACCGATGAGGGCGAGAACATCGCCTTCACGAGCAACACGGAGCTCACCTCGGCTCAAGCCGCCGAGCTGTTCCACCAGCTCTGGACCGACAGCCCCGAGCACTACACCAACATGACCGACGACCGGTTCGTCGGGACGGGCATCGGTCTCTACCTCACCGAGCGGGGCTGGTACGGCACCCTCCTGTTCGCCTTCGCCGAGACGCCACCGGCCGAGGACCCGCCGGCGGGCGCGCCACCCGCCGAGCCCGCGCCGGAGGGCTGACCGTCACCGTCGGCTCGGGCTCCCGACGGGCCGCCGGGCCTCCGCCACGGCGGCGCCGCTCGGCGTCGCGTCTAGGTGGCCGTTCGCTCGTTCGAGGCCGCACCCAACAGCTGAGCCGTCGCCGCCAGGTCGGGGTCGGGAACGTCCTTGAGCGAAGCCAGCCGGTGGTACACCTCGGCGGCCGCTCGATGGAACCCGTCGGGGAGGCCGGCCTCGGTGAAGGTGTCGGCGATCTCGAGCATCTCCCCCTCGAACCGCCACGCTTTGGGACCGACCGCGGCCGGCGCCCGCTCGCTCCGACCGACCAGGTCGGGCATCGAGGTGGCCCACTCCCCCACCAGGTCGTCATCGACGCCCTCGGCGACGGCAAGGGCTCGAATGGCGAGCAGGAGCGCCGAGGTCCCCTTGGTCCAGGCGGCGAAACACATCTTGACCGCCGATGCCGCACCTGGCCCACCGTCGACGACGCGGACCTCGAGCGGGGTCGAAGCGAACAGCGAGGCCACGGTCTGAGCTGAGGAACCGGCCAGGTAGAGCCTGGTGAGGCCGGGAGCGGTCGGCGGCGGGCCGACGATGCCGCCGTCGACGAAGGTCTCGAAGTGGGCCCCGACCTGGCGGGCGGTCGCCGGCGACACCGCGTTGGCGTCGACGTAGACGCCGGTGAAGCCCGCTCGGGCGACGTCTTCCGCCACCGTCGTCGCCGCATCGGGAGGGCAGATCGAGAGGATCACGTCGGCCCGGTCCACCATCGCTTCGACCGAGCCGCAGTCCTCGAGACCGGCCCGCTCGGCCCGGACCCGAGTTTCCGGCGAGCGGCCCGAACCGGCCCACAGGACCGGCCCGGAGGGGAGGGAGCCGACGACGGCGCCCATGGCTCCCGGGTGGAGCAGACCGACGATCGTCACGAGGTCTGTCTAGCGCAGACCGGCCCGATCGGCGAGCTGCACCAGCTCCTGGCTCGACGCCGCCGGTTCTCCGCCCCCCATCCCGGGACCCACTTGACGTCGCCGGCTCGGGCGATCGAGCCTGGGGCCATGGACGATCGTTCCGATCCCGTCGATTTCCGGCGCGAGGTCGCCGCCTTCCTCGACGCCTCGATGGCAAGCGGTGACGCCTGCCCGGCCTACGGGGCGATCCTGACCCCGGGCATGACCGAGCGGGCGGTCGCCTGGCAGCGTTACTGCTACGACCGCGGCTTCGCCGGCCTCCACTGGCCGGAGCAGTACGGAGGCCAGGGCCTGCCCCGATCACACTCGGCGATCTGGCACGAGGAGTGCGCCCGAGCGGCGGTCGCCCCCTACCTGAACCTCCAGGGCATCGTGTTGGCCGGCGAGGCGATCCTCCGGGCCGGGACCGAGGCTCAGAAGGAGCGCTACCTCGACGCCACGCTGCGCGCCGAGCTGATCTGGTGCCAGCTGTTCAGCGAACCCGAGGCCGGGTCCGATCTGGCCGGCCTCCGGACCGCAGCGGTCCGGGACGGCGACCGGTACCTCGTGAACGGCCAGAAGGTCTGGTCGTCGAACGCCGATATCGCCAACCAGGCGATCCTGATGGCCCGGACCGATCCCGAGCGACCGGCCCACAAGGGCATCTCGTTCTTCCTCCTCGACATGGCCCTGGACGGTGTCGAGGCTCGCCCGCTCCGGCAGATGACGGGTGACGCAGAGTTCTGCGAGGTGTTCCTCACCGACGTCCCGATGCCGGCCGATGCGCTCCTGGGCCCGGAGCACGAGGGATGGAGGGTCGCCATGGAGGTCCTCACCGACGAGCGGGGCTCGTTCGGCGCGGCGGGGGCGATCGCCCTCAACCGCCAGCTCGACGAGTTGGTGGCCGACGGACGGCGGACGGCCGGCTCGGGTCACCAACGGGCCCTGGACCGAGACCGGTTGGCCACCCTGATGGCCAGCGGTACGGCGCTGGGTCAGCTGTTGGGGCGCAGCACCGCTGACCCGGCCCGGGCGTCGATGGCCAAGGTGCTCCGATCGGAGCTCGATTTCGCGGTCTCGGCCCACCAGCTGTCGTCGCTCGGGGCCGATGCCATGCTCACCTCCGACGACACCGCCGACGACACCCCCGACGACGACGCAGGCCGACACGACCCGATCGTGGACCGGTTCCTCTACGCACCGGGCATGCGCATCGCCGGCGGCTCGAGCGAGATCCAGCGCAACATCATCGGCGAGCGCCTGCTCGGGCTGCCTCGCGGACCCCGCTGAGGGCACGACACCCTGCCCCTCGGTACGACCAACGGTTGGATCAGGCCAGAGGGATGAAGAAGTATCTATCGGGACCCGATCGGTGCTACTACTACACCAGGCGTTGCCGAGCCTCCGCTACCGAGCCTGCGAGGAGAGCCATGACCGGTTCCGTGGACGCACCCGACACCTCGACCGTCGACTTCCATTTCGATGTGATGTGCCCCTGGGCCTACCAGACATCGCTGTGGATGCGGGACGTGCGAGACCAGCTCGGGCTCACCGTCAACTGGAAGTTCTTCTCGCTGGAAGAGGTGAACCGCCGCGAAGGCAAGAAGCACCCCTGGGAGCGGGAGTGGTCCTACGGGTGGTCGATGATGCAGATCGGGGCCGTGCTCCGCCGGGACAGCATGGAGGCCCTCGACGCGTGGTACGCCGCAGCGGGGCGGGCCCTCCACGTCGACGGCCACAAGCCCCACGAGCCGGCGGTGGCCCGCCACCTGCTGACCGAGCTCGGGCTCGACCCGGGCGCGGTCGATGTGGCGATGGCCGATCCGACCACCCACGACGAGATCAAGGCCGAGCACCAGCGGGTCATCGATGCCGGCGGGTTCGGCGTGCCCACGCTCTTCTTCGGTGACCAGGCCATCTTCGGGCCCGTCCTCCTCGACCCCCCGTCGGGCGACGCCGCGCTCCGGCTCTGGACGGCCGTCACGAGCTGGGTCGAGTTCCCGCATCTCTACGAGATCCAGCGACCCAAGACCGACCGGGACCATAAACTGATTGCTGATACATTCCGGCCCTACCTGGAGGCCCGAGATTGGGTCAGCATCAACCGGGGCAAGGTGGTGGACTTCGACAGCGTGACGCCGTCGACCGACACCTGATGGTTCCCGACAAGGACGCACTCGTCGATCTCCTGCGCTCACAGTTCAAATCGCTCGACTTCCTCGGTTCGAGCCTCACGCCGGCCGAGTGGCACGCCAAGGCATCGCTGCCGGGATGGCAGGTGTTCGACATCTACGCCCACATCATCGGGACCGAGTCGATGCTCGACGGCTTCGACCTGCCGGGGATCAAGCCCGATGTCGAGTCGTTCAACCACGTCCGGAACGAGATCGGGGTCTTCAACGAGACCTGGATCGAGTCGCTGGCCGACCTCGGGCCGGCGGCGATGCTCGACCGGTTCCGGGAGGTCACCGACCGTCGAGTCCGGGCCTTGACCGCCATGGGGAGCGAGGACTTCGAGGCCGAGACCGCGACGCCGGTCGGTCCCGCCCCGTACTGGCGGTTCATGCAGATCCGGCTGTTCGACTGCTGGATGCACGAGCAGGACGTGCGCGAGGGGTTGGGCCGTCCGGGCCACGAGAGCGGTCCCTGCGCCCGAGCGGCGGTCGATGAGGCCGAGCGGGCGCTCGGCTACGTCGTCGGCCGGAAGGCCAAGGCGCCGATCGGCTCCTCGGTCACGGTCGAGCTCACCGGGCCGGTCAAGCGCACGATCCACGTGATGGTCGGCGAACGAGCCGAGGTGGTCGACGAGTTGCCGGAGACGGCGACGGCGATGATCTCGATGTCGTCCAGCCTGTTCATGCGGCTGGCCGGCGGCCGGTCATCGAACCTGTCGACACGGCTGGGCACCATCGACTTCGGCGGAGACCTGGCGCTGGCTCAGAAGGTGGCGACCAACCTCACCTTCACCCCTTAGAGGCCGCTGGCGGCCGACCGGAGGGCGGCCAGTGCCTCGTCGATCTCGCCGTCGGTCACGTTGAGCATCGGCGCGATCCGGATGACGTTGCCGTAGAGGCCGCCCTTGCCCACGAGGAGCCCCTCGGCCTTGCAGGCCTCAAGGAGCGCGACGGTCCGGTGCCCGTCGGGCTCGACCGTCCCCGGCTCCGTGATCTCGATCGCCTGCATCAGGCCCTTGCCCCGGATCTCGGCGATCCACGGGGTCGTTGCGGCCAGCTGATCGAGACCGTCCCGAAGCCTGGCGCCCATGACCTTGGCGTTGCCGAGCAGGTCGTGGTCGAGGACGTAGCGGAGCGTCGCCCGGCCGGCGGCCATCGACAGCGGGTTGCCACCGAAGGTCGAGAACGAGACGGCGTCGATGCAGTCCATGATCTCGCCTCGGGCGACGACCCCGGCCAGGGTGATCCCGTTGCCGACCCCCTTGGCGAAGGTGAGGATGTCGGGGACGATCCCGTGGGCTTGGTAGCCCCAGAAGTGCTCGCCGGTCCGTCCCCACCCGGTCTGGACCTCGTCGGAGATGAAGAGGATCTCGTGGTTGTCGAGTTCCTTCTTCATCGCCCCGAAGAAGCCCTCGGGGGGTGTGGCGAAGCCGCCGACGCCCTGGATCGGCTCGGCGATCATGCAGGCCACGTCGCCCGACGTGGTCATGTCGATCACCTGGACCAGGTCGGCGACGCAGGCCTCGGTGTAGCGGTCGTCGTCGAGGTCGCGAAACGGGCTCCGGAGCCGGTAGCCACCGTGGACGAAGCTCACGTTGAGCCCGGAGAAGCTCGACGACGACCACGATCGGTGACCGGTGATGGCCATCGCCGAGAACGAGCGCCCGTGGTAGCTGTTGCGCATCGCCAGGATCTGGTTGGAGCGGCGGTAGTTGGTGGCGAGCAGGAGGGCGGTGTCGTTGGCCTCGGTACCCGAGGTGGTGAAGAAGACCTTGGCCTCCGGGATCCCCGAGACGGCGGCCACCTCCTCGGCGAAGGCCACCATCGGCTCGGACAGGTAGAGCGTCGAGGTATGGAGGACCTTGGCCGCTTGCTCCTGGACTGCGGCGGTGATGGTCGGCTGGTTGTGGCCGACCATCGTGGTCAGGACGCCGCCGAAGAAGTCGAGGTAGCGTCGACCCTCGACGTCCCACACGTAGCTGCCCTCGCCCCGATCGATCGAAATCGGATCCCGGTAGAAGGGGGCGATCCACGACGGCATGATGGCCCGGTACCGGGTCGCCAGGTCGTCGGTGGAAACCGCGCCTTGCTGGGGACTGGTCGGCTCGTCGATCATGTTGCTCCTCACTCGGACCACCTCGGTAGGCCAGAACCTAGCAAGCGACGCCCCTGACGGGGGATGGGGAGCCACGACATGACCACCGCAGCATCCGAACGCGACCGGTGGAACGACCGCTACCGCGGTGGCGAGGAGGGGTCGACCCCCCTCATGCTGGGCCGCAGCATCCACCTGTTCCCCCGGGAGGGCCGGGCCCTCGACGTGGCGGGCGGGCCGGGGCAAGCGGCGGTGATCCTGGCCGCCCGGGGCATGACGGTGACCGTGTGCGACATCTCCGAGGTTGCGCTGGCCATGGCCCGGGACCGGGCCGAACGGTCGGGGGTGACCATCGAGACCGTCGAGACCGATCTGACCACCGAGCCGCTACCACCCGGACCGTGGGACCTGATCACCTGCTTCAACTACCTCGACCGAGCCCTGTTCCCGGCGATGGTCGACAGCTTGGCGGTCGGGGGCCGGCTGGCGCTGACCATCGCCACCCGGTCGAACCTCGACCGCAACGAGCACCCCCGGGCCGACTTCCTCCTCGACGACGGCGAGCTGCCCAGCCTGCTCGGTGATCTCGCCATCGAGCACCACCGGGAGGGGTGGATGCTCGACGGCCGGCACTGCGCCGAAGCGATCGCCCGCCGGGTGTGAGGGCCGTGGTGGTCGGGCGACGATGACCTTCGAGCGCTACCGGGAACGGCTCGACGACACCTCCTTCGGGGTGCTGGCGACGCAGGGTCCGGAGGGCCGTCTCGACCTGGTGCCGTGTTGTTTCGCAGTCGACGACGGGCCACCGGACTCTACGGTCACCCCCGAACTGGTGACCGCCATCGATCACAAGCCGAAGACCACCACCCGCCTGGCTCGACTGACCAACATCGAGCGCGTCCCCACCGCCAGCCTGCTGATCGATCACCGCGATCCCCACGACTGGGGGGCGTTGTGGTGGGTCCGGGCCCAGGGGGTGGCCCGGATCGCCGAGCCCGGGACCGAGGGCCATCGACTGGCGATCGAAGCGCTGGCCGCCAAGTACCGGCAGTACCGGGAACGACCGCCACGGGGCCCCGCCATTCGCATCGACGTGGAACGATGGGCAGCATGGATCCCATGACCACCTCTGCGCCCCCCGCCCGTCCCCTCCCCGGCCCGTGGGCGCCCGACGCCCTGGGCGCCGACTTCCAGGCGGCGGTCGAGGCGGCCGGCCGACGGTCGGCCGAGATCGAGCAGCTCCGACAGCTGCCGACCGACCTCGTCGATCGACTGATCGACACCGGGGTGTTCCGCCTGTGGGTGCCGTCCGACCTCGGCGGCCCCGAGGCCCGGATCCAGGATCTCCTCAACGCCATCGAGCTCGCCTCCTACCACGACGGCTCGACCGGGTGGTGCGTGATGATCGGGG
Organism: Acidimicrobiales bacterium; assembly: GCA_965262175.1. Lineage (GTDB taxonomy): Bacteria > Actinomycetota > Acidimicrobiia > Acidimicrobiales > SZUA-35 > CADEDH01. The sequence continues at coordinate 162,867 of CBDHES010000022.1, forward strand.
GCAGCTCGGCCCTCAACTCGGGCTACCTGCCAACCGAGCACGCCAAGGCCATCTACGGCGACCCTCGGGCGGTGACCGGCGGCTACGGTCGCCCGGCCGGCGTCGCCACCCCGGACGGGGACGGCCTCCGGGTATCCGGGACGTGGGCCTGGGGGTCGGGTACCGGCCACTGCACCTGGATCGGGGGCGGCACGCGGGTGGTCGACGGAAACGGCGAACCGTCCAAGCTCGCCGACGGCACCGCCGCCCCGTTCGTCTACTTCGAACCCGATCAGGTCGAGCTGGCCGACAACTGGCACGTGATGGGGCTGAAGGGTTCGGGATCGGTCGACTACTCGGTCACCGATGCGTACGTACCGGCCGGTCGGTGGGTGCCCCTCGGATCCGGCTCGCCGGTGGCCGACGGCCCCCTCTATCGGTTCTCGTTCCTCGGGGCGCTCGCCCTGGGGGTGTCGGCCGTGGTGCTCGGGCTGGGTCGGCGGGCGGTCGACGAACTGGTCGAGCTGGGGGCGAAGCGGCCCGACGGGAGCTCCCGGAGCCTGTCCGAGCGGCCGGCGGTCCAAGCCGATCTGGCCCAGGCCGAGGCGGGCCTTCGGGCCGCCCGGGCCCTCGTGGTCGAGGCGGTGGAGGAGTCATGGGAGCGGGCGGCCGCCGGCGACGATCTGACCGACGGCGATCGCCAGGCGCTGCGGGTCGCCGCCAACCACGCCGTGGCGGCCGGAGCGGCGACCGTCGATCGGTGTCACCTGCTGGCCGGCGGGACCGCGGTCTATGACACCAGCCCCCTCCAGCGGGTGTTCCGCGACACCCACGCGGCGACCCAGCACGCCATGACCGCACCCCGCATGTGGGAGCCGCTCGGTCGGCTCCTGTTCGGGCTGCCGACCGACACCCGTCAGTTCTAACCGGCCCGACGCGGGACGGCCCCGCCCTCGACCTGCGCCTCGAGCCGACGGATCTGGATCTCCAGGGCCGTCAACAGCACGTAGCGAACCGACTCGGGGCTACGAGCGTCACAGTCGAGGAGGGGCACGTCGGGGGCGAGGTTCAACGAGTAGCGCACCGCCTCGGGGTCAGGACGGTGGGCGGTGTCGAAGTGGTTGAGGACGGCGACGAAGGGGAGGCGGCGGGACTCGACGAAGTCGACGGCAGGGAAGGCGTCGGGGAGGCGCCGGGCGTCGACGAGGATCAACGCAGCCAACGCCCCGATGGCGATGTCGTCCCACATGAACCCGAACCGGGCCTGTCCCGGCAGGCCGAACAGGTACAGGTAGAGATCGTCGGCCACCGCCAGGCGACCAAAGTCCATGGCGACGGTCGTCGACGACTTCGACGGGACCAGGTCGAGGGGGTCGGTGGCCCGACCGGCGGCGGTCAGGTGGCCCTCGGTTCGCAGCGGCGTGACGTCGCTGGCGCTGCCGACGAAGGTCGTCTTGCCGACCCCGAACCCGCCTCCGACCACGAACTTGACCGAGAGCGGCGGATCGTCGAGTGCCGCCGGGTCGAGCGAACCGGGGTCGGCGGATCGGACACGCGTCCCCATCCGCCGCGGCGCCGACGGATGGCCGGCGGCGGGAGCGTCGAGGGCCGGGGCGTCGGTCACGACGCACCGACCAGGGAGTTCTTCAGCTCGGCGATCAGGGCCGGCGTGAGCTGGGAACCGACCCGATTGAGCAGCATCGTCATCTCATAGCCGATGAGCCCGACGTCGCAGTCGCGGACGGTCCGGACTCCGAGCACGGAGCCGTCGCCCAACGCCATCACGAAGAGGAAGCCGCCGGACATCTCGATCACGAGCTGCTCCACCCGGTCGTAGCCGAAGCATGCCGAGGCGCCGGCCGCCATGCTCGTCAAGCCAGCGGCGATGGCCGCGAACTGCTCGACCCCGGGATGGTCACGGCGACGGGACGTGCCGAGCAGGAGGCCGTCGGACGACACGACGATCGCCTCGCTCACGCCCGGTGTCGTGGCGGCGAACCGGCGGAGCAGTTCGTTGAACTGCGTGGCTTCGGGGCTCATCGGCACGGGACTAGTCCTCTCCGTTCGATCGGTTGTCCGACGGCGACTCCCGGCCATCGGTCGGCCGGGTGTCGGGCGTGGCGCGATCGGCCGCCCGCCGCCCCCGGTGGAATGACGACCACCGGTCCCGGACCGTCGCTGCTTCGATCGTCACCTCGTGCTCGGTGCTGGCGGTGGCGACGGCCCGCCGTTCGACGACCGGCCGACGTAGGGCGCCGGCGTCGTCCGATCGGCGGGATGGACGGCGGATCGCCGCCGGGACATCCGTCTCGCCGGCCCGCTGGTCGAGCCGGACCGACTGGCGATCGATGTCGAGGACGGCGTCGGAGGCGCCCGGGGGGCCGGTCGCCTCTGCGATCTCTCGGTCCGATCGGCGACGGCCGAACGGGACCGACTCGGAGCCCCGATCGGTCACCGCTCCCGGCGGTTCGATGCCGAGCGGCTGAGGATCGACCGGCGGTTCCACCGCGACGGGCTCGTGATCGATCGGCAGATCGGCGGCCATCGGCTCGGAATCGACCGGTCGGCTGATCGGCTCGGGCTCGGGCGCCGTATCGGTGGAATGCACCGGGTCGGCGTCGGGGACCGGCTCGGGGTCAGGCACCGCATCGGGCGTCGGCACCGGGTCGGCGTCCGACCCGAGATCGGCGGAGAGCGCGTCGGGCGTCGGCACCGGGTCGGCGTCCGACCCGAGATCGGCGGAGAGCGCGTCGGGATCGACGTCGATCATCGGGTCCAGTTGCAGGGAGCGACCGGGATTGGTCAGGCGGGCGAGCGGGTCGAGGAGCGGGATGGCGTCCTCGATCGGGCCGGTCGCGGTCTCCGCCCGTCGCCGCAGGTCGAGCATCGGGGCGACGTCGGGCGGAGCCTCCGACTCGGACTGGCGACCGGTCCCCGGGGCGGGACCGTCCTCGGGGTCCGGCGCGAACCCGTCGAAGCCGACGCGGCCCTCCCCCGGCGCGACGGCCGCTGGGGCCGACGTGGCGGTCGGCCGATCGGGCCCCGTCGACGGTGTTGCTACAGCCCGCTCGACATCGGCGATCATCCGATCGACGTCCGGTTCCACGGGGTCGCCCACCGTCGGAGCGGCCACCGGGCGGCGCTCACCATCGCCGACGGGCTCGATCGCCCCTGCGGACCGCGGCGCATCGTCGGGGTCCGCCGACTCCTCGGCACCGGTCGCCGGCATCGACGGATCCCGGCCGCTCCCGGATCGGTCGGTCGCGGGGAGGCGCTCGGGTCGGGCGACCGGCGGGGGCACCCGTCGAACGTCGATCGACTCCCCGCCGGGTGGCGGGGCGGGAGGCGGGGTCGGGGTGTGGGGCGAGGTCGGGGCCGGCCATGGTCCGGCCGGCGGCTCGCCCTCGCCCGAACCCGTCGGTGATCCGGCCATCGGATCGGTCGTGCCGAGCGTCGGCCGGTCGGCACCACCCGACCCGAGCCGGTCGGCGAGGAACGTGTCTCCCAGCGAGCCGGTCGGACCGACCCGGCCCCGTTGCCGCTCGACGTCACCAGGGGAATCGGCGACGGTCTCGTCGTCGTCCATCCGCCGTCGTCGCCCGGGGACCGGGCGGAGCATCTGGCCGAAGTCGTTGGTCCGGCGCTGGTCGACCCCGACGTCCTCGCGTGCCTGCGCCCCGTCGCCGTGATCGACGGCCTGCGACGACGATCGCTCGGCCACGACCGGTCGGTCGATCGGCGGAGGTTGGTCGCCCGTCCGGTCGGACGGAGGCCCGTCGGCGGCGTCACGACCTCCACGAGAGAGGCCGAGGTCGACCGCGATGTCGACCTCATCGTCGTCGATCTCGTCGTTCCAGGTCAGGTCGGGACCGGGCGGTGGCTCGTCGCCGGTGCGGCCCGTGGCGGGCCGGGCTGGATCGTCATGGTGGTCATCGTCCTCAGCGGGCCCGACGAGGCCGGCATCGAGGTCGAACCCGCTCGAGGGGTCGTCGAGGATGTCGGCGAGGCCGTCCTCGGACGCCGCCATGGGTTCGGGGATCGCCGTCTCGCGGTCCTCGTTCACGTCCGTTCGGCCGTCGCCCCCCGCCCGGTCGGTGCGCGACGGCAAGCGGTCCAGCAGGCGGCCACCGAGCGCCCGGAGGCGCGAGCCGTCCCGACCCGGGCGCTCCCCGGTGCCCGATGGCGACGGTGCCGATGGATCGACCACGGGTCGTTGCCCGTCGGACGGGTCGGCCTCGCCCCGTTCTTCGGGCGGCAGCAGCGCCGCCGGCGTCGGCACCAGGTCGTCGATCGTCACCGCTCCCCCGTCGGGCTCGGGCGATCGACCAGGGGCGTCCTCCCAGAGGCCACCCCTGGTGGGCACCGGATCGTCCCACTGCGGGCCGTCCTCCCACCGTGACTCGCCGCCGAGATCGACCTCGGCCGATGACGCGTCCTCCCACAGGGGCTGGCCGAGCACATCGGGAGGGAACGAATCGCCCGACGACGCCTCACCCGGCACGTCCGCTTCGCTGGACCTGTCGTCACGCCGGGCCGACCGGAGCGCAGCCGGGATCGACGGGTCGTCGTCCCACCCGAGCTCCGAGGCCAGGGGTGGGACCCCCGATCCCTCGTGCCCGGGGCTCTCGTCGGGCCGGGTGGCGGCGCCATCCCTCGGGCTGTCGAGCTCGTCATCGGAGGTCCGCAGATCCTCGATCGAGTCCGGCGGCGGCAGCTCGACCGGTGCGGGGGCGGGCCCGCCGAGCTCCGAGACGATGACCTCACCGAGCTCGGCGGACGGCGGGAGCGCGGCCGCCGCCTGACCGGTCGTGCCGAGCAGCCGAGCGGGGACCGTGACCACGGCCTCGACGCCGCGGTCACCGGCGGGACGAAGCTCGACGGCCAACCCGCTCCGGCGGGCGAGGCTGGCCACGATCGCCAGGCCGAGCTGGAGGTGCCCGCCCCCGGGGCGAGCGTCGATGCCGGCCAACCAACGGTTCACGGCCTCGATGGCCTCGGCCGACATCCCGATGCCCCGGTCGGCGACGGAGATCGTGTACCCATCGGGGCTGGCGGTGCCCGTCACGACGACCGGGGAGTGGGGCGGCGAGAACGTCAATGCGTTCTCGATCAGCTCGATCACGATCGGACACAGGTCCCGGCCCGCCGGTTCGGCCACGCTCACGTCATCGAGGTGTTCCACGCTGACCCGGCCGTCGTCGCCGATGATGGCGACCGCCGAGTCGATCGCCACGTCGACCGGCAGCGACCCGTCGTCCACGCCCGAGTCGGGGTCGCCGGCGATGACGAGGAACGACGCCGCCGTCCGCCGCATCCGCGCCGCCACCTCCTCGAGGCGGGCCAGCCGGTAGCGACCCTCCCGATCCAGCTCGTGCTCGGTCAGTTCCCGGACGAGCTCAGCCTGGTGCTCGACGAGGCTCTGGTTGCGGCGGCCCAGCCCGGCGACGGCGGCCAACGCGGTGCGGAGCTGCCCGGCCTGGGCCGCCACCAGTGCCGTGGCCGTCCGCTGCACCCCGGCGAAGGCGTCGGCCAATGCCACCAGCTCGGAGCCGGCCCGGGCGTCGACCTCCACCTCGACGCCTGGCTCGTCCGGTCCGTCGATCGCCACGTCGACCACCGCGACCGACGGCAACTCCCGATCGACGGCCGCCCTGGCCCGGGCGGTCAGCGCCGTGATCGGATCGACGATCTTGCGAGAGATCATGACGGCGGCCACGACGGCGATGGCGATCGCCCCGACCATCATCGCCACCACGACGTTGGCCAGCCGCCGCCCGCCGCCCGCCAGCTCACCGTCGAGGTCGTCGAGTGGGCCGAGCGGCGCCACGGCCGCCTCCCGTGGCTGGACGGCGACAACGGTCCACGGGCCGGATCCGCCGCTTGCCTCCGCCCATTCGGTGGTCCCGGCGTGGCCGACGACCATGTCGACCGTCAACGCGCCACCATCACCGGCATCGGTCAGCGCCAACTGCTCGGCCCGGCTGAGCAGGTCGTCCTCGATCGGCTCGGGGCCGACCCGGGCGGGATCGTGGGTCGACGCCGTCTCGGCCAGGCGTCGACCGTCGGACGACAGGATGGTCAGTTCGACACCGCCGGCGGCGAGCCGATCGACGAGGCCCTCGATCGGAGTGAACGACATCGACGCCATGACGACGCCTTGGGCTCCGCCGGCGGCGTCGTCGACCCGGGCCGCCACGGGGACGACCATCGTCCCGGTGGACGGGTGGGTCTCGACCTGGCCGACGGCGACCCCGTCGGCCATGGCCGCCTGCCACCACTCCTCGTCGGACTGGACGAAGTCGGCGACCGGCCCGACGGCACCGGCGTTGTAGCCGTAGCGGTCGGTGTAGAGCACGTCGACGAACGTCGAGCCGGCGCCGAGCGCAGCGGTCAGGAGCCCGTCGGCCGCCACCGACGCACCGGTGCTCACCGCACCGGCCCGCTGTGCCTCGACGGTGTCGATGTCGAGGGCGGGGAGACCGGCCTCATCGCTGAGGCGTGCGCCGTCGGTGGCACCGGCAACGACCGCCGGCTGGGTCGACCAGCCGACGACGTCGGCCACCCGCTCGCCGAGGAACACGTCGAGCGTCCCGGCGGCCGCAATCGCATCCGCTTCGAGGCGGCCGGCGATGACAGCGTCGGTGAGCTCGGCCCGTGCCTGGTCGACACCGTCGGCCGCCCGCCGCTCCATACTCGACAGACCCAGCACGACGACCAGCGCCAACAACTCGACGGGCAGGAGCACTGCCAGGAGGGTCCGGAGAAGGATCCGCCCCCGGAGCGTCGAGGTCCATCGGTCGATCACCCTCGTCAGATCGGTTCGTTGGTCCCCCTGTTGAGCGTCCGGGTGACCGGTGCCGCCAGACCCGGACCCACGACGCCTCCTCGATGGGCGCTCCGGGCGTCGGCTCCGTCAGGCTTGGGCGGCCATGAAGGCCCGGAGGGCGTCGAGCCGACCGTCGGAGCCACCCGACGCCACGACATCGACGAGGATGTGGTCGACCCCGATGTCGGCCCAGGACCCGATGGTCGACGCCATCTGGTCGGGCGAACCCTGGAGCGAGACCTCGGGCTTCATCCGGGCGTCGGGATCGAGGTAGAGGCGGACCGAGAGCGTCAGCTCGGCCCGATCCCGACCGATGGCCTCGCAGGCCTCGCCGATCTGGCGCCACTCGTCGGCGACGGTGGCGACCGGCTCGAAGGCGGCGTGGAAGGCGTGACCGAACCGGGCGGTCCGGTGGTACGCCGCTGGGGAGTTGCCTCCGACCCAGATCGGGAGAGGGGTCTGGGCCGGCTTCGGACTGAACCCGATCTCGGGGAACTGGTAGTAGCGCCCGTCGTACGATGGCGTTTCTCCGGTGAAGAGCGCATCGAAGACCTCGAGCTGCTCGTCGGCCCTGGCTCCGCGGCGGTCGAACGGCATCCCGATCACCTCGAACTCCTCCCGCATCCAGCCGACGCCGACCCCGAGGATCGCCCGACCTTCGGACAACACGTCGAGGGTCGCCATCCACTTGGCGGTCAGAACCGGCGGTCGGTACCCGAGGATCAGCACGGTGGTCCCGAGCTTGATCCGCTCCGTCCGGGCCGCGACGAACATCAACGTTCCCAGTGGATCGAGCCACGGCATGTCGAACCCACCGGGGAAGCTGCCATCCTCGGTGTAGGGATACTTGGACTCGATCGCCCGGGGCCAGGCGATGTGGTCGCTGACCCACCCCGAGTGAAGGCCCAGACGGTCGGCCTCCTCGGCCCAGGTGATCAAGGCTCGGCGATCGGCCGAGCGGCCGAGCTGTGGTAGATGGACGCCGTACTCCATGTCGACTCCTCACGTGGACCGGGGATCGGGTTGCGAACCTACCGAATCCTCGGCAACGGGACCAGCTAGGATCGGTTCACCCTGCACCCACCGAGGAGGACGCCATGGCCGCAAGCGTCGAGTTGGAGCGGGCCCGTCGGCGGCGGGACACCGCCCTCGGGTACCGGATCTTCGGCGCCCTACGGTGGGGCGACACGGGCGATGGGCACATCTCGGCCCGGGACCCCGAGCAGACCGACCACTTCTGGGTCTTGGCTCGGGACGTCTCGTTCGATCGGGCCACGGTCGCCGATCTGGTCCTGGTCGGCCCCGACGGGGCCGTTGCCGGATCCGCCGGGGTCTACAACACGACCGCGTACAACATCCACGGACCGATCCACGATGCCCGGGCCGACGTGGCGGCGGCTGCCCACACCCACACCCCGTGGGGGACGCCGTTCGCCGCCGAGCGTCGACTGCTCGACCCGGTCTCACAGGAGGCTTGCGCCTTCTTCGAGGACCACAGCGTGTTCGACGACGAAGAGGTCCAGGTCGCCTCGCCGGCCGGCGGTCGACGGATCGCCGAGGCGCTCGGCGATCGACGGGCCGTCATCCTCGCCAACCACGGCCTGTTGACCGTCGGCGCCTCCGTCGCCGAGGCGATCGGTGCCTTCGTCATGCTGGAGCGGGTGGCCGAGGTCCACCTCAAGGCCCCGGGGGCGAAACCGATCTCAGCCGCCGGTGCCCGGCAGGCCAAGGGCGACCTCGACCTGCCGGCCGGGTTCAGCCGGTCGTTCGACTACCTGGTGATGCGCTACGTCGGCGACCCGGCCGTCGTCGAGTAGCGGGAGCCGGCGGCGTACCCGCCGGTCCAGCGCCGCCCGACGACGACGGCGACCGACGAGCACGCGACACCTCAGCTGGTGGTGCCGTCGATCGATCCGACCATCGGCGTCTCGAACAGCACGGCGCAGACCCACCGGAGATCACCCTCGGCCCAGCCCGTCTCGTTGGGGAACCAGTAGAAGAAGTCCCCGAACGCCGAATCGGCCGACGAGACCCCGGCGAAGTCCTCGAAGGCCCCGCGGCACAACTCGAGGACCTGGTTGTCGACGACGTCACCGCCGGGGAACGCTCCCGAGCCGTCGACCTCCCCGACGCCGAAGAGCTGACCGTCGTGGAGCATCGAGCACTCGGTCGGGAGGACCTGGTCCTCGATCCCCAGATTCTCGACCGACAGCTCCGGGCCGTACCGGAAGCACGAACCGATCGGGAGGGACACCATCTGCTGGAACTCCGAGAGGTCGAGGTCGCCCGGGAGACCCCGGGGATCGATCAGGGCACACCGGACCGTCCGGTCGCCGTTGTTCCAGTCGAACTCCGAGGGGGACCAGAAGCGGAACCGGAACCCCTCCCGGGCGACACCATAGAAGGCGGTGAAGGCGACGTCGCAGGCGGCGATGGCGTCGATGTCGAGGGTCTCGAGGCCGGGGTAGCTGGCACCGGAGCCGGCGTTGATCTGCCCCTGCCCAAAGAACTGGCCCTGGTGCTGATCGGTGCACGAGACCAGATCGACGGTGTCGTCGATGGTCAGGGCGAAGGCATCGGCCCCGTCCTGGGGATCGAAGCAGTCGCCGACCCGGAGGGCGCTGATCGTGCTCGACGGTGATCGCTGGTAGGAGGCGCCTCGCCCCTCGACCGACTCGATCAGACGGGCGCCGTCGTCGGTGCGGACCAGACAGGTGATCATCGTCTCGCCGCGGCCCCACTCCTCCTCGGTCGGGAGGAACGGGGTCGGGACCAGGGACGTGTCGTTGGCCGAGACCCCGATGTAGTCGTCGACGGCCGGGCTGCACTCCTGGGCGCCTAGCTCGACGAGCGGCGAGATCCCCGGATAGCCACCAGCGGCGTTCGGATGCTCCACCTGGAGCACGGTCTCGGCGACGTGGGGAGTGCCGCAGTCGACGATGTCGAAGGTGTCGACCGTGTCGGCCGTCTCGTCGAAGTTGATGCAGTCGCCCGGAACCAGGTCGTTGCCGATCACCGAGCTACCGATGCGGGCCTCGGTCGTGGTCGTGGTCGGTTCGGTGGTCGTGGTCGACGACGAGGACGTCGTGCTCGACGTGGCGTCGGTCGCCGTCTCGTCGTCGTCCTGGGTGCGTTGGAAGGCGAAGAACCCGGCGGCCAACAGACCGAGGATCCCCAGACCGCCGAGCAGCCCGAACAGGATGGCTCGGCGACCGCCGCCCGAACTGCGCTGCTCGTTGATCGGACCGGTCGACTGTTCGAAGCTGGGGCCGGTGCCCCCGTATCCCTGCTGGGACGGTGCGCCGTACGCCCCCTGGGCGGCGTACTGCCCGGCCCCCGGGCCGCCGTAGCCACCCGGAGGCGGGAACTCACCACTCGGCTGCGGCGGCGCCCCATACCCACCCGGAGGCGGGAACTCACCACTCGGCTGCGGCGGCGCCCCATACCCACCCGGAGGCGGGAACTCACCACTCGGCTGCGGCGGCGCCCCATACCCACCCGGAGGCGGGAACTCACCACTCGGCTGCGGCGGCGCCCCATACCCACCCGGAGGCGGGAACTCACCACTCGGCTGCGGCGGGCCCGGCGGGCCGCTCATCGATGGCGGTTGGTAGTCGCGAACGACCTCGGTCTCGCTGCCCGGGGTCGGGCCGACCGGAGGCGCCGATGGCGGCTCGGCGCCCGGCGCCCCGGGCGGAGCGAAGGGCCCCTGGGGCGAGTAGCCACTCGGCGGCGGGTAGGCGCCGGGCTGTTGGGGAGGAACGTCGTTCGGGCCGTGGTTCGGATCGTCACCAGGGGGTTGCTCAGGAGGCCACGGGGTGTCGTTCGAGCTCATCGTCGGAACCCATTCACCGGCTTGCTCATCGTCGTCCGCCCTCCTCGCTGTCGTGCAGATCTCGTCTCATCGCTACGCGAGCCTGGACCTCAATGCCAGATTCCCGCTCTGCTCGGCGCCGCTCGGCAAGCTTGCCACTCAGCTCATCCGGGTCCACGACCGAGAAACCGTACCGCTCATAGAGCGGTCGGTTCCACGCCACATCCCGGAATGTGGTCAGTGTGACATACCGGTGCCCGGAAGCCGCCGCGGCGGCGCAGACCTCGTCGATCAACCGACGGCCGATCCCACGGCCGGCCGCGGCCGGGGTCACGCTGACCTGGTCGATGTGGCCCTCCCCATCGAGGACGGACCACCAGATGTACCCGACAGGGCGGCCAGCGACCCGGGCGATCAGGACCCGCCCGGCCTCGATCGCCGGTCGAAGCTCATCGGCGGTGGGCGGGTCGTCGGCGGCGATGGTGCTCATACCGATCTCTACGAACCGGCTGCCGGCTTCGGTTTCGATCCTCTGGATCGCACCGACGTCGACCAATCGGGCCGGGCTCAGCGCGACCTCCCCCCGGGCCCGGGCGATTGCATCGTCGGTCATCGTCGTGCCACCCACGCCGCTCGGACGAGCGGCGACCTCTGATCAGGCTCCGTCTCCGGCCAGATCCCCGCTGTCGATCAACTCCCCCGCCGTGGCCAGCGCAGCCGCCAACTGGACCGAGCGCTCGTAGACCGCAGCGAAGTAGTGGTCGGCGATGTTGTGGTGCCCCGACAGCGGTGCCCGTCCGAGCGAGCGAACGACAGCCGTCGGGTCGGTCGTGATCCGAGCCCGATCGGCCGGCGCCGGGATCAGATCGGTGGCGCCCCAGAACTCGTCGGGGTTGGGGGCCTTCTTGCCACCCTTGCGCCGTCGGCTGCCCCGGCGGCCCTGGTTGTTGCTGTTGCTGTTGCTCTTGCTCACCCGATCACCTCCAACGTGGCCTCTCCGTCCCGATCGTCCTCCGAGCCAAGCCGGTCGGGGCCCGGTCCAGCGTCGTCGGTCTCATCGGACGGCGAGCCCGGCAGGGCCGACTCCCCGTCCCCGTCGTCGGGGTCGCCCTGTCGGCCGGTCGCCGGCTGAGAGACCAGATCGGTGTCGAGATCGGCCAGGACCAGGTCGGGATCGATCCCCAGGGCTCGCTGGAGCTGCTCAGCATCGAGATCCCCGACCGAGCTCGACTTGGGAAGCACCATGTCGGCGATCTGGCGCTTCCCGGCCACGACCTCCTCGACCCGCTCGTCGACCGTGCCGGGGCAGACCAGGCGATGGCAGACGACCGTGTTCTTCTGCCCGATCCGCCACACCCGATCCCGGGCCTGATCCTCGACCGCCGGGTTCCACCAACGGTCGTAGAGCACGACGTGACTGGCGGCGGTGAGGTTGAGACCGGTACCCCCGGCCTTCAGCGACAGAACCATCGCCCCCGGGCCGGTGGTCGCCTGGAACTCATCGACCATCCGGTCTCGCACGGTGCGGCTGAGGCCACCGTGGTAGCAGCCGATGGCCACGCCGGTCCGCTCGGTCAGGTAGGCCGACAGCTTCTCGCCCCAGGAGGCGAAGTGGGTGAAGATCAGGACCCGTTCGTCGGCGGCGAAGACGTTGTCGACGATCTCGTTGAGCCGAGCCAGTTTGCCCGACCTGCCGTCGAGCGGCTCGTCGTCGTCCTGGTAGGCCGCGGGGTGGTTGCAGATCTGCTTCAGGGCCGTGATGGCGGCCAGGACCGCGCCCTTCTTCTGCGGACCGTCCTCCGACTCGGTGGTGACGAGGAGGTTGTCCAGCACCGCCTGGTAGAGGCCGACCTGCTCCGGGGTCATGGAGCAGAGATCGAGCTCGTCGATCCGGTCGGGCAGCTCGGCCGCGATCGCCGGCTCCGCCTTGGTGCGACGGAAGACGAGAATGCCGTTGAGAGCCCGGAGTGCCTGCTCGGCGCCGGCCTTGGAGTCACCGTTCTGGGAGAGCTGGGCGATGAACGCCGGGCGGGGACCGACGAGGCCCGGGTTGGTGTAGTCCATGATCGCCCAGAGGTCGCCGAGGCCGTTCTCGATCGGCGTGCCGGTCAGCGCGACCCGGGTTCGGGCCGTGATCCGTCGGAGCTGCTGGGCGGTGTCCGACGCCGGGTTCTTGATGGCCTGGGCCTCGTCGAGGACGATCTTGCCCCACTCGATCTTCTCGAGCGCAGCGACGTCGCGCACGGCCGTGCCGTAGGTGGTGATGACGAGATCGGCTCGGTCACGAAGCGAGGGGATGGAGCTGGCTGGGGTCCGGTTCGGGCCGTGATGGACGACGACCCGGAGCCCGGGCACGAACCGTCGAGCCTCCGAAGCCCAGTTGCCGACCACCGCCGGCGGGGCGATGACCAACGCCGGCCCAGTGTCCATCGTGGCCCGGAGGTGGGCCAACATCGTCGGCGTCTTACCGAGACCCATGTCGAGGGCGAGGCACCCGCCGAGGCCGGCCCCGTCGAGGAAGCTGAGCCACATCCGGGCGTCGGCCTGGTAGGACCGGAGCTCGCCGACGAAGCCCTCGGGCTGCGTCGGAGGATCCTCGGGCAGCTCGGACGCCGATCGGAGCAGTTCGGCCGCCCACCCGTCGCCAGCGATCGAGACCCCGCCGGAGAACGGCGTGCCCTCCAGCCCGAGGGCGTGACGGAGCATGTCGGCCCCCGACAGCCGGGTCTGGTCGGCCCGCTCGGCCAGCGCCGCTGCGGCCTCGGCCAGATCGGCCTGGTCCAGCTCGACCCACTGGCCGCGGGACTTGACCAGCGGCCGGGCCTGGGCCGCCAGCTCACCGATCTCGGCTGCCGTCAGCTCGACATCGTCGAACACCACCGACCAGCGGACGTTGGCCAGCTGCTGAGCCCCGACGACCGAATCCTGGGCGTCTTCCGAGGTGAGACGGAGCGCTGGGGCCGGCTTCTTACGGGACAGCGCCGGGGCTCGAACCTCGAAGCCGGCGGCCTGGATCACCGCACCGTCGACGGTCATCAGCTTCCACGCCTCGTCCTGGCTGAGCACGACCTCGCCCCGCCGTCGGGCGCCGGGACGGAGCAGTTCGGGGTAGAGGCGCTCGAGCCGGGACAGCTCCTCCTCGACCTCCTTGCGCCGGGTGTTGGACGAGTTGACGATGACCTGCTCGACCGGCAGGAGCTGGCCCTCGGCTCCGGCAGCCAGGACCGCCAGATACCAGGCATTGGCCTCGTCGGGTGGGTCGAGCTGGAGCACGAGCCGAGACCGGGCGCTGCCCGAGACCGGCCGAGCCCACTGGTCGATCCGCCGGCCGAGCTCCGACGCCAACCGGCTGGGGGCTTGGAAGGGCTCGCCGGCCAGCTCGGCGAGGAACGCCTCGGCCACGTCGCTCTTGGAGCGGGGGTCGGGGGGGCCGGCCGGGACGTCGAGCCGGCTCGCGGCCTGGCCACAGATCGCCGTCACCAGGTCGGTCAGGACGGCGTGGGTCATCGCCTTGGTGTCGGGCCGATTCTCCAGAACGGCGACGGTGCCGGGCAGGGCCCGGACGAGCGTCCGGAACTCGTCGTTGTCGACCAGGGCCGGCGCCCACCGGACCGCGAAGTAGCTCTTCTCGTCCTTCTTGCCGTCTCCTCCCTTGGGACGGCGAGATTTCTTGAGCTGGGGCACCATCCGACCCTCGGCCACCAGCCGAACCGCCAGCGACGTCATCAGACCCAGCCAGGCCACGCTCGGCCCGGTCGCCTCGTCGTCGGCGGTGGCCCCGAGGGCCACCAGCCAGCCGAGACTGAGCCCGATCGGGACGGCCAACGCATCCGCCTTGGAGCCGTCGGGCAGCTTCACCGGCCGGTGCTCGGCCCATTCGAGGGTCCCGGCGCCAGCGTCGGCCAGGCGCTTGCGGAGCTCATCGAGGTCAGCGGTCGGGGCGTTGTGACCCCCGGCCCAGGCGACGACGTGTCCGGGCACCCACGACAGCTGGAGCTGGGTCGTGCCGGGCGCACGTTCCGGCCCGGCGGGCCGGTCGGCCTGCGGGGTCGCCCCGTTGCCGGCCTGGCCGTTGTTCGGTGGGCCGATGAGCAGCGTGAGCTGATCGTCGATCCGCTGCAGGTCGGCTTCGAAGTCGGCGATGACGGTGGCCCGCTCCCGACCCTTCACCTCGCGACTCACCGACTCCAGCGCCTGCTCGGCGTCGTCGTACAGGCGGAGCAAAGCGGCCACCCAGGCCGGCTCGTTGCCCTTGAGGAGCGCCTCGACCGACTCGTCGGCGACCCCGTCCAGGTGATCCTGGACGAGCCCGAGGAACTGCGACGGGCGCACCGAGCGACCCGACCCTTCGGAATCGGAGTCGGGAGACGACTGTGACGTCGAGGTAGTGATGATCTCTCCAATCGTGATCGGCGACGGCACGATCCACCAGGAGCGAAGCCATGCCCGCTCCTGCACCAGATCTCGCACCCTGCGCCCACGTGCGCGATGTGGTTCCCCTTGTCTGGCGGCTGGCCGCTCTCGCGCCGGCTGGTACCTCGCCCAACCAGGGATCAGCCGCTCAGGAACCAAGGCAGCTCGCTGCCTCGGAACTACTGTAGCGGGTCCGGCTTGGTCGGAGGCGAATTCCCATCCGTCGTTTCGGTCACCCCGGCCCGACGCTCCGGACCGTCGGGGCGCTCAACTCCCGAGCCGAGTCAGGCCGGGCCCGTTGGCGTCGGTGTCGCCCCAGTACTCCGGGAGGCGGAGGTACCCGAAGCGCGGCAGGTCGACGACCGGCTGGAGCCCTTGGGCCAGCTTGAGCCGCTGGATCGTGCGCACGTGGGCCGACATCTCGTAGAAGACCATCCACAGCGACCCCTCGAGGTCGTAGCGGATGTGGTCGGGCGGGTCATCGACCTGCGCCGCTCCCCGGGGGAGGGTCTGGATGACGTAGGCCCAGAAGGGGGTGGCCCGAATCGACTCCACCGTCGACCGGAGCGTCTCGATCGATTGGTCGGTCACCACCGAGGTCAGCCACGAGACCCCCAGCTCGACCTTGGCCATGATCTCCGGCAGGGCCCAGAAGCGGTCCTCGTCGAGCACCCGATCCCACCGGGCCTGCGGACCGAGGCGATGGTCGGCCCAGACGATCGGCTCGGGGATGACCCCATCGGGCCAGAGGAACGACGCGCATCGACGGCGAGGGAACACCAGCGAGTCCCAGGCGATGTGGGAGACCTGCCGGCGGATCGACCACCACATCCACTCCCGATCGGGTGCGTCGTCGTCGAAGTCGAGCTGGGCGTCGGTCAGGCCCTCGGTCTCGGCCCGGAGCCACTCGACGACGAGCCCGTAGGTCGGCATGATGCCGGCGGCGGGGTCTTCCGGCATCTCGAGGACCCGGGGGTCGGTGGGAGCCATGCTCAGCTCCCCGGTCCGTCGAGGAAGCCGGCCCGGTCGCGGCCACGGAGCGCATTGTCGAAGTAGCCATAGGTCCCCCGTTCGAGCTCATCGACGGCATCACGGAGCCCGCCGAAGGCCGCCCAGGCCAACCCGGCGCCGGTCGAGACCCGGCGGACCCCCAGCTCGGCCAGGCGGGACACGGGCGGAGCGCCGGGAAGGGCCAGCACGTTGACCGCCGCCGTCACCCCATCGAGCAGTCGGGCGAGGTCGTCGGGGTTGACGACGCCGGGGGCGTACACCACCTCGGCGCCGGCGGCGGTGAAGGCCGCCAGCCGCTCGATCGTCTCGTCGAGGTCGGCGTCGCGGTCATAGAGGTGACGCTCGGCCCGCGCCGTCAGGACCAACCCGTGGCGGGCACACTCGGCGGCGGCCGACTCGACCCGGCCGAGGGCCACGTCGAGCGGCTCCACCACACCCGCCGCCGGGTTGTAGTCCTCGATCGAGATCCCGGCGGCCCCGGCATCGGCCGCCATGCGAATCGTCGCCTCGACCCCGCCCGGCTGATCGGGGTAGCACCATTCGGCGTCGACGTTCACCGGCACCGCGACCGCCGAGGTGAGCGCCTCGACGTGGGCCATCAGCTCGTCTCGCGCCACCGCCTGGTCGGGACGGCCGAGGGTGGCGGCCAGGCCGGAGCTGGTCGTGGCGAGCGCAGGAAACCCCCGCCATTCCAGGTAGCGGGCGGAACCGACGTCCCACGGGTTGGGGATGACGAACGTTCCCGACCGGTGGAGCTCCCGGAAGGTGTCGATCGGTGTGGTCATGGGTGCTCCTGGTCGGGTCGATCGCCTCGTATGGCCGGCACCACCTCGGTGGCCAGCCGTTCGAGGTTGCGACCCATCAGGTCGGGGTCCACCCCGGGGGGAAGCCCGGATGTGGCCAGGTCGGTGATGCCGTAGGTCTCGATGAAGGACTGGAGCTCGGCGATGCACTCGGCGGCCGTCCCGATGATGACGCCCTGGGGTATGGCCGAGCTGCCACCCCATGCGTACCGGTCCGGGGTCTCGGCCATGAAGCCTTCGTAGATCGACATCCGATACCGCTCGGCGGCCCGGATGATGGGCCAGTCCCGCTCCTTGTCGTCGGTGACGAACACCGAGCGGATGATCCCGACCCGGAACCGGGCCGGGTCGTCCCCGTCGGCCGCCACCGCCGCCCGCCACGGATCGAGCACCTCGTCGGCCCGCCCCTGGGGCAGCAGGTTGGTCTTGAACCGGGCTGCTCGCCGAGCCCCAGCCTCGCTCATGGCGGCGATCCACAGCGGCGGGCCACCGGGCTGCACCGGTTTGGGGTGGACGTCGACGTCATCGAGCCGGTACCGGCGGCCGTCATAGCTGAAGGGCCCGTCGCCCCACGCCAGGCGGAGCACGTCGATCCCCTCCTCGGTCATCGAGACCCGGTTCTTCAACGGCACGCCGAAGGCGGCGAACTCCGAGGGCACGTAGCCCATGCCGATGCCCAGCTCCATGCGACCGTGGCTCAGATGGTCGAGGACCGCCAGCTCCTCGGCCAAGCGGATCGGGTGGTAGAGGGGCAAAAGGGCGATGTCGGTCGAGATCCGGATCCGATCGGTCCGGGCGGCGATCGCCCCGGCCACCGGCTGGAACGCCGGCAGGTAGCCGTCGGCACAGAAGTGGTGCTCGGTGAACCAGACGTGGTCGAACCCGAGACGGTCGGCCAGCACCGCCTGCTCGAGGGTCTGGGCGTAGACGTCGGTCATCGACGTGGCGCTGTCGGGGTGGCGCCGGCAGTCGTACATGACGCCAATCCGGAGCCCCGGCCGATCGTGGGTGCTCACGGTGACACCTCGACCCGGTAGAAGCGAGCGGCCGTGTCGTGGAACAGGGCCCGCCGTTCCTCCTCCGAGGCTCCGGCCGTGATCTTCTGGAACGCGTTCCACAGGACCGTGTAGGAACAGGAGCGACGGTCGACCGGGAAATTCGACTCGAACATGGCCCGATCGACACCGAACCGCTCGATACACCACCGGATCGGCTCACCCCACGCGGCCGCCAGGTCATCGGAGCTGGGCGGCTCGTCGCGACGATGGAAGCCCAGGCCGAACATCGACATCCCGATGCCGCCGAGTTTGAGCGAGACGTTGGGGCAGGCCGCGACGTCGATCATCGCCGCCCGCCAGTCCTCCAACACCTCGTCCCGCCGACCGGTGTAGGGCCCGATGCCGAGCGGCCCGCCGAGGTGGTCGAGCACGATCGGGACGTCGGGGTGGCGTCGGGCCAGATCGGCGACCTCGGCGAGCTGGTGGTGGTATACCCAGGCGTCGAATGTCAGGCCCTTGGCCCCCAGCGTCGCCAGTCCCCGACCGAACGCCTCGTCGGCCAGAAGCCCCGGCGGCGGGTCGGTGTGGCCGTTCCGGATATCGGGGCTGGTGTCGAACGTGGCGGCATGACGGATGCCCCGGAACAAGCCGATGCCGGCTTCGACGTGGGCGTCGAGCACCGGGGCAACCGCCTCGCCGAGCGTGAGGTCGGCGAAGCCGACGATCCCGCCGATCACGGCCCCCTCGGCGCGACTCTGGGCGCTGGCTGCGGCGATGTCGGCCACGAACTCGGTCTCGCCGACCGGTCGGAGCTCGGGAGGCCCGTCGGACCGGTACCCCGACATGCACTCGACGAAGACGGTCGAGACCACGTTGTGGCCGGCCGAGGTGTCGGCCCGGAGCTCGGCGAGGAGGTACCGGCTCCCGGGGTGATCCCAGAGATGATGGTGGGGGTCACAGATCGGCACCAGCCCGTCGACCGGCTCCTCCGGTCGAGCGGCCAGCCACGCCTCGTGGTCACTGGTCATGCCACCGGTTCTACCAGGCACCGGTGACGGTGGCGAGCGAGTCGGACCAGTCGGGCGGGCCGACCGGTGCGACCCGCTGATCGGATGCGGACAAAGGGCCAGGGCCGATGTCCCATGGCGGTCGATCCGAGTACGATTGCGGGTGGCGGAGCGGTCCCAGACCGCACTCATTCGAGCGGTGCTCGACCGTACCTTCGAGGTGGGTGGAAATGTACGGATCTGGCGGCCATTCCGATGGTCGATGGCGACCTCTTGGCGACCCCGGTCGCGGACGTGTGTCTATCTGAAGGAACCGCATCGATGTGCTCCCACGTACCGCCCGTGACGGGGTGGACCCGTCCGGGACCCCCGACACCGGTCGTTCCGGTCGCAGCTTGGCGTTCCATGTTGCTCAATTCGAGCGACGACTCACTGCCCGATAGAACCTTGGTTCGCGACCGTTCTTCGAGACTTCTGACGCCCGAGCCCTTGGAGTTTGGATCCGATTGTGGTGTACTTCACAACTGGCGGAGCACAGGTGGATTCCTTCAGGGTCAGTGTCGCCCCTGGTCGGTCAGTCGGCCGACCCGCCCGTCGCACGCCACGTTCCCATCCCGCCGCACTCCCCCCAGACACCCTTCCTGCTCCGTCCCCCCGTGGGGACGTCGGTGGTGTTGAGCCATGCCCTCGACACCCCGAACTACACGCCGCACCAAACCAGCCGTGGAGGTCACCCCGGTGAAGCCCATTCCGCGCGGATACATCCTGCCCAGCGCCGCGTTCACGCTGCAGTCCTCGCACGTCGAGGCCTACATCCCGTCCGACGAGCGCCCGAAACCGGGCGACGTCATGTACGGCCGCATCGCCACCCTCGGCGCTCACCGCGAGCTCGAGAACAAGAACGGGCGGATCCACCGCCTCACCGACTCGACGACGGCCCTGTTCGTCTACGGCAACCGCTACGCGACCGACGCGTTCGAGGCGCTCGTCCCCGACGAGCCGAGCGACTACGTCGATCTCGTCGCCCGCTCCGGGGTCATCGGGCGGGTCCAGGTCCGTAACAGCCGGATCGCCGCCCCGACGACGGTCAAGCTGTTGGGGCGAGCCGTCGACAAGGAGGGCAACCCGGTCAGTACCCTCGATCACTCGCTCGTCACACCGCAGACCGAGGTCAAGAAGACGCCCCGCTCCAAGCTGATCCTCGTCTGCGGGACCTCGATGAACTCGGGGAAGAGCACGGCGGCGGTCGCGATCTGTTGGGCACTGACGACCATGGGCCACTCGGTCCGTGCCTCGAAGGTGACCGGCACGGCATCGCTCAAGGACATCCTCCACATGAACGACGCTGGCGCCGCCGTCTACAACGATTTCACGTATCTCGGCTACCCCTCGACCTATATGTTGGGTGAAGATGAGCTGCTCAAGATCTTCAACGATCTCGATCTGAAGTTCGCCAACAACGCCCGGAACTACTGGGTCGTCGAGATCGCCGATGGGCTCCTCCAGCGGGAGACGGCAATGCTGCTCGCCAGCCAGGAGGTCAAGAGCCGGATCCATCGGCTCGTGTTCTGCGCTACCGACGCCTTCGGAGCGATCGGTGGCCTCCACGTGCTGGAGGAACAGTATGGGTTGTACCCCGATGCGATCTCGGGCATCGTGGCCAGCTCACCACTCGGCATCCGGGAGTTGACCGACAACACGAAGGTCCCGGCCTTCGATGCCGCCGAGCCCGACCTCCGAACACTGTCCGAGGTTCTCCTCGGGCAGATGATCTAGCAGACCGGCACCGGCTCGCTCCGATCCATCCGATGTGGCCGGCCCTCGTCGGGCCGTGCCCCGTCGGCGGGTCGGCCGGCCGACGGCCCACGATCAGTCGGCCGGCGCCGACCGGGCGTTGATCGCCGCCAGGAGGCCGGCGGCGGCGACGGTGGCCCCGACCAGGAACGTGGCCTGGAACCGCTCGGGCGACGTGTCGTCGCCGAGGAACACGTTCATCGTCTGGATGCCGCTGACGATGCCGATCATCATGATCTGCTGGGTCATGCCGTTGGCGATCCCGACGTCGTGCCGGTCGACGGCCCCGACGACCATCGACGCCACGGCGGGCTGGGAGATGCCGGCCGAGATGCCGCTCAACATGAGGCCGCCGATGATGAGGGCCAGCCCGACCGGGCCCACCATCGACGACGCTGCGGTGAAGGCCAGCATCGACGAGACCATGAACACCGAGCCCATGATGATCGGGCGACGCTCCCCGAGGGCGCTCGCCAGGTAGCCACCGATCGGCGACGCCAGGCTGAACGCCCCGGGGCGGGGCGCCAGGATGAGGGCGATCGCCCCGACCGAGTACCCGTACTGGGAGCCGAGCAACGCCGGGGTGACGACGAACCCGCCCATGTAGGCGAACTGGGAGGCCGAGCTCGACAGCATCGGCATGGTGAAGCCCCGGCGCTTGAAGTACTGCAACTTGAGCATCGGCGAGTCGATCCGCCGCTCGACGGCGATGAAGGCCCAGATCCCCAGCAGACACAGCGCCACCAGCCCCAGGCCCATTGGGTCCCCGGCGGCCGCAGCAACGCCTTCCTCGCCCATCAGCGTGCTGATGCGGGTGAGAGCCAACAGGCCGGCCAACACGGCGGCGGCCAGGGTGGCCGCCCCCAGGTAATCGATCGAGACCCCGACCTGGCGTTCGGTGGGCCGGATCAGCCGCCACCCGATGACCAGAGCGGTGAGGCTCACGCCGGCGAAGGCGACGAAGATCCATCGCCAACCGACGATGTCGATCATCGGCCCGCCGGCGACGAGACCGATCGTCGGAGCCCCGGTCATGGCGAACTGGTACCACCCCATGGCGGTGGCCCGGCGCTTGGGGCCGTAGGCGTGCATCATCAGCGCCATGCCGTTGGGGGTGACGAACGCCCCGGTGACGCCGAACAACACCCGGAAGGTGATCATCGACACCGCATCCCAGGCGATGGCCGAGAGCAGGGTGGTGACGATCCCCCCGGCCAGCCCCAGGAGGAACATCTGGCGGTGGCCCTTGATGTCGCCCAGCTTCCCGGCGATCGGCGTGATGACCGCCACGGCCAGCATCAGCCCGGTGATCATCCAGGTCAGCGTGGCCCGCGACGAGCCGAGATCGCCGGCGATCTCGTCGAGCGAGACGGTCACGATCGTCATCAGCGAGCCGAACGCCATGACCGCCAACATCACGATGCCGAGCAGGATTCGCCGGTAGCGGGCGTCGAGCCCGTCCGGCTCGGCGACCTCGGGAGCGTCGTTGACCGTCGTCACGTAGGGATCATAGGTAGTTCCACGATCTAACTAAGAATTAGAGTCAGAAGTCACAGCGGTGCTCGTGGCGTGACGACGAGACTGCCCAGGAGACGAACCGAGGAGCGCCGTGGCAACCGGAGTACCAACGACCGCGGCGGGCCGGGCCACCCCGACTGCCGCCATCTCGCCCGGTGTGGTCCTGGCCGTGATCATCGTCTTCTGGGGCCTGGGGCCGCCGATCTCGAAGCTGATCACGGCGCCGGCGGTGATCAGCGTCTTCTACCGGTTCTGGATCTCGGTGCCGATCCTGTGGCTGCTCGCCGCCAGCCGGGGCCAGCCGCTGCGGTGGTCGACGGCCCGCCGGGCGGCGCTGCCGGGCGCGGCGTTCGGGATCAACCTCGTGTTCGTCTTCCTCACGCTCCAGTCGGCGGCGGTGGCGGTCCTGAGCCTGGTCGTGACCCTCCAACCGGGGTTCATCCTCCTCGTCGCCGGTCGGTTCCTCGGGGAGCGCCCCCGGCTGTGGCATGTGGCGTGGACGATCGTCGGGATCGCCGCGACGGCGATCGTCATCGTCGGAGGCGGAGCCGACTTCGAGGCCAGCGCAGCCGGGGTGGCCTACGCCGTGGCGTCGACGGTGGCGTTCACCGTCTACTTCCTCCTGACCAAACGGGCCCGGAGCGCCGATGCCGACCTGGACCCGGTGGAGTGGATGGCCGGCATCAGCCTCTTTGCCGCGCTGGCCGTCACCCCCTGGACGGTGGCGGTCAGTTCCGGTTCGGACTATCGGGCCATCGACGGCCTCGACTGGCTGTGGTTGGCGTTCATCGTGGTGGTGACCGGCATCGCCGGCCACGTCCTCATGGCCTGGACCCACCGCTACATCGAGGCCTCCCGTTCCTCGCTCTACCTGCTGTCGATGAACGTCGTGGCCATCGGCGCCGCCTGGCTCATCCACGACGAGCCGCTCAGCCCCGTCCAGCTCCTCGGCGGGGCGGTGGTGTTCGCCGCGGTGGGAGCGGTGGTCAGCCGGCCGCCCGTCCGGACCACCTGATCCGGCGACCGGTTCCGTCGGTGCCCATCACCGGACCGGCCCGTGGCGGAGGAATCGCCCGGCCCCGGCGGGGAGATGGCGGCCATCGCGAGCGGTGACCTGGCCGTTGACCACGACCAGGTCGATGCCCTCCGGCTCCTGCTTCGGCCGGTCGTAGTCGGCGGTATCGACCACGGTGTCCGGATCGAACAGGACGAGGTCGGCGTAGCCACCCTCGACCACCCGTCCCCGGTCGGTCATGCCGAACCGGTCGCACGAGAGGCTGGTCATCCGCCGGACCGCCTCCTCCATCGACAGGATCCCCCGTTCCCGCACGTAGTGGGCCAGGACCCGGGGGAAGGTGCCGAACAGTCGGGGGTGGGGTCGTCCGTTGAGATCCGGGATGCCGTCGCTGCCGACCATCATCAGCGGGTGGGCGTAGTTCGTCTCGATGTCGCCCTCGTCGATGATGAACTGGATGCAGATCGTCCGGTCGCCGGCCGGAGCGGTGAGCACCTCCCGGATCACGTCGACGGCGTCGACGCCCTGCTCGGCCGCGATGTCGACCGCCATGCGCCCCTCATAGGCCCGGAAGGCGGGGCACGAGGCGAAGCGGATGACCTCGGCCAGCTCCGGGTCGAGGCGGTCCAGGTTGAAGTACTGGGCCATCGGGCCACTGCCCGCGGTGTAGGGGTAGGCGTCGAGGGTGACGTCGGCGCCGTTGGCGTTGGCCTCGTCGACCCGAGCCAGCGACGCCGAGACCTTGCCCCAGTTCCGCCGGCCGGCCGCCTTGTGGTGGGAGATCTGGACCGGGAGGCCGGCCCGGGTGCCGACCTCGATCGCCTCGTCGACCGCCCGGAGCAGGTGGTCTCCCTCGTTGCGGATGTGGGTGGCGTACAGCCCTCCGGCCTCGGCGGCGGCCGACGCCAGCGTGACGATCTCATCGGTCTCGCTGTACCGCCCGGGCTCATAGACCAGTCCGGTCGAGAACCCGCACGCCCCATCGGCCATGCCGGCAGCCACCAGCGCCCGCATCCGGGCCAGCTCAGCCTCGGTCGGCGGGCGACGCTCGTTGCCCATCACCAACCGCCGGACGGTGTTGTGGCCGATGAGGGCGACGGCGTTGACGGCCACGCCGGCGTCGTCGACCGCAGCGGCGAACCCGGCCAGGTCACCCCAGGTCGGGACGACGCCGATCAGTCCGCTTGGGTCCTTGACCCCGACCTCGGCCGGAGCGGCGCTGAACCCGCAGTTGCCGATGACGACCGACGTGCACCCCTGGGCGATCTTGAACTCCATCCCCGGGTGACGGAGGAGGGCCCCGTCGTCGTGGGTGTGGACGTCGACGAACCCGGGGCTCAGCACCCGGCCTCCGGCGTCCACGTCGGCGGCGGCGGCGCCGACCGAGCCGACGGCGGTGATGCGATCACCGGTGACGGCCACATCGCCCTCGAAGGCGGGGCTCCCGGTCCCGTCGACGATCCGGGCGTTGCGGATGGCGAGGTCAGCGGTCATCACCGGAGCGTACCGAGCGCCCGGTGAGCGATCGAGCCGAGCCCGGCCGGCGCGGCCGCGGCGTCGCGCCGTCGGGACGGGTGCGACCGAGGTGGCCCCGGCACGATGACCGGTGGTTGGATGGCCCGGTGTCCGATCGAGCGCTCTCCCCCCGATCCGAACCCGCCGACCGTTCCGGTCGTCTCGACCCCCTCGCCGGCCGGGCCGACATCGTCGTCGTCGGGGCGGGGGCGGCCGGGGCGGTGGTCGCCGCTCGGGCCAGCGAGGACCCGAACCGGACCGTTCTCGTCATCGAGGCCGGCCCCGACTACCCCCACCCCGGCCAGCTGCCCGACGACCTGATCGACGGCCACGACAACTCGTTGGTCGATCACGACTGGGGCCTCCGGTACCTCCCGGTTGCGGGCCGGGAGGCCGAGCGGGCGGTCCACTTCCCTCGGGGCCGGGTGACCGGCGGGTCGACGGCGGTCAACACCACGATCGCCCTCCGGGGCACCCCCGACGACTACGACCACTGGGCGTCGCTCGGCAACCCGGCCTGGGCGTGGGACGAGGTCCTCCCGGCGTTCCGCCGGCTGGAACGGGACCTCGACTTCGGAGACCAGCCCTATCACGGCGACGCCGGCCCGATCACCGTCCGCCGGTGGACCGAGGACGAGCTGGTCCCGACCCAGGCCGCGTTCCTGGCCGCCGCCGAGGCCCACGGCCACCCGCCCTGCGCCGACGTCAACGCCCCCGACGCCCGGGGCGCCGGCGTCATGGCGATGAACAAGCTGGGTCGGGTCCGCATCTCGACCGCCGTCGGCTACCTCGGACCGGCCCGCGTCCGCGACAACCTGGCGATCCGCTCCGACACCGCGGCGGTCCGGATCGTCGTCGAGGGCGGCCGGGCCACCGGCGTCGAGATCGAGGCGGCCGACGGAACCCGATCGGTGATCGGCGCCGGGCTCGTGGTGGTGGCCACCGGTGCGGTCCACACGCCGGGCCTCCTGGTCAGGTCGGGGATCGGCGATCGGGCCGAGGTCGACGGGCTCGGGATCGACCCGGTGGCCGACGTGGCCGGCGTCGGCCGCGACCTGAGCGACCACCCGGCGCTGCTGGTCGCCATGACCCCCCGGTTCGCTGAGCACACCGACCGGGACCTGCCGCTCGTCCAGACGATCTCCCGCTACACCACCGCCGGGAGCGACCGGGACCTCGACGTCAACATCGAGCTGATCACCCGGGTCCCCCGCCGGACCGGGCCGATGGCCATCGGCCTGGCCGCCAGCCTGGAATGGGTCGAGGGCCGGGGCCGGATCCGCCAGACGTCGGCCGACCACCGCTCGGCACCGGTCATCTCCGCCGGGTTCGGCACCAACCCGGTCGACGTCGAGCGGAACGTGGCGGCCCTGGTCGATGCGCTGGCGATCGCCGCCCGGCCACCGCTGGCCGACCTGGTCGACGAGATCATCTTTCCCGACCCCGGACGGCGCTCGCCCGACGATCTCCGGGCGTTGGCGGCCCGCATGTCGGGCTCGGGCTACCACCCGTGCGGCACGGCCCGGATGGGCCCCGTCGATGACCCCGGAGCCGTCGTCGACCAGTACGGCCGATGCCACGCCGTCGACGGTCTGGTGGTGGCCGACGCCTCGATCATGCCCACCGTCCCCCGGGCCAACACCAACCTGACCTCGATCATGATCGGCGAGCGGATCGGCGAATGGCTCCGGACCGAACCGGCTCGATACGGTCTCTGATCCGAGACCCGAGCCGAAGGGGGCCCACATGACCCGATTGACCCAGCTGAGCCGATCGGTGGCCGGCAAGGTGGTCCTGGTGACGGGGGCGGCCTCCGGCATGGGCCGGGCGACCGCCCACCTGTTCGCCGATGAGGGAGCCCACGTCGCGGTGACCGACCTCGGCGGCGACCGGGTCCAGGCCGTGGCCGACGAGATCACCGGGGCTGGCCTGTCGGGGGCGGGCTGGGTCATGGACGTCGCCGACGGGGACCGGGTCGAGACGGTGGTGGGCGAGATCGTCGACCGGTTCGGTGCCCTCGACATCGTGGTGAACAACGCCGGCATCTCCCGGTTCTCCCCGATCGACGCCGAGGACTACGAGGACCACTGGGCGATCAGCCTCGAGGTCCTGCTGACGGCCCAGACCCGGGTGATCCGAGCCGCCCTCCCCCACCTCCGGGCGGCGGCCGACGGCGGCCGGATCGTGAACATCGCCTCCACCGAGGGGTGGGGGGCGACTCGGTTCGGCAGCCCCTACACCGCAGCGAAGCACGGGGTGATCGGGCTCACGAAGTCGTTGGCGGTGGAGCTGGGCCGGGAGAACATCACGGTGAACTGCATCTGCCCGGGCCCGATCCTGACCGGCATGACGGCCGAGATCCCCGACGACCAGAAGGCGGTCTTCGCTCGGCGGCGCACGGCGATCGGCCGGTACGGGGTGCCCGAGGAGGTGGCCCACGGGACGCTCAACTTCTGCCTCCCGGCGTCCCGCTACATGACCGGGGCGGTGCTGCCCGTCGACGGCGGCCTCCTGATCAAGAACGCCTGAGGAGACGGAGATCGTGAAGCTCGGATTCGTCCTCCCCAACAACTGGGGCCTCCCCGATCCCGTCGTGCTCGGTGACCTGGCGGTCGAGGCCGAGGAGCGGGGCCTCGACTCGGTGTGGGTGAACCACCACGTCCTCAACGTCGGCTACATCGAACAGCGGCTCGACACCCGCCCCTACCACGACGCCCTCACCGTGTTGACCTGGGCCGCGGCCCGGACCGAGCGGGTCGAGCTCGGCACGTCGGTCCTGGTCCTCCCCTATCTCCACCCGATGGTTCTGGCCAAGGGTCTGGCCACCCTCGACCGGTTGAGCGGGGGTCGGGTCATCGCCGGCGTCGGCGTCGGATCGCTGCCCGAGGAGAACGCCGAGCTCGGGGTGGGCTATGACGACCGGGGGGCCATCGGCGACGAATGGATCGACGTCATGCGGGCGCTGTGGACCTCACCCGAGGCCGAGCACGCCGGTACCCGCTTCACCTTCTCCGGCCTCAAGACCGGCCCGCAGCCGATCCAGCAGCCGCTCCCGGTGTGGGTCGGCGGGAGCGGCGGTCCAGCTCGGCGGCGGGCGGCCCGGGTCGGCCAGGGTTGGCATCCGATGTGCTCGGTCGGTGGCCTCGCCCGCCGCATGCCGCTCCTCGTCGAGGCCCTGGAGGCCGCCGGCCGGGACCGGGCGTCGATCGTGGTCGCGCCCCGCATCTCGGTCGACCAGGTTCCCGACCGGGCTGCGATCGAGGCGTGGCGGGACGCCGGGGCCGACCACCTGGTCGTCGGGACGAGCGGTGACGATCTCGACCAGATCCGGGCCGGCCTGGCCCACCTGGCGTCGCTGGCCGGCGACTGAGGGCCGACCCCTGGGGGCGCCGAGCTCCGCCCGGTGGCTCAGGGGAGCGTGTCGGTCCGGGCGATGAACTCGGTGCTCTCGGAGAATCCGAGCATGATCGACCCCCTGGACACGCCCTGCGCCAGTTGCCCCAGCCAGTAGGCCCGCCCGGCGGCGTCGGCGCTGCGGCCGAGCACGTTGGCGTAGACCAGGTCGATGAACCCCTCGTCGGAGAGGGAGCCGTACCGGAGCTGGAACTCGTCGGAGGCGGCGAAGGCGTCGCTGACCGCCTGGTGGGCCAGCCCGCTGCCGATCCAGTGGCGGAGCCCGGCGGTGTCGGCCGCCCGCTCGAAGTAGGCGAGGTACAGCCGAGCCACGGGTCCAGCCCGATCGACCCGGTCGACGTCGGCCGCCGCCGCAGCGACGAACTCGGCGCTCTCGGAGAACCCGACGACCACCGCTCCCCTGCTCTGTCCCCCGCCGAGCTGACCGACCCAGTGGGCCAGCCCGCCGCTGTCGGCCGATCGACCGAGCACGTTCTGGTAGAGGAGCCCGACGAAGTCGTGGTCGGAGAGGGCTCCGTAGGCGGCGACGAACTCGGCGGAGCTGGCGAGGGCATCGGCGATGGCGGTGAGGGTCATGCCGGACCGGCGGGCCTCGACCCAGTGCTCGAGGCCCGACGAGTCGGGCAGCCGACCGAAGCACGCCTTGTAGAGGCGGACGACCTGACCCCGGAACCGGAACGTCGAGCCGGACACCGTCGGGTCGAGGCCGCCGGTGGTCCGGGATGGGGCCGGGGCCGCCAGGAACCCGAGGTTCTCGTAGGCCCCGCCCAGGATCTCCCCCGAATCGGCCCGGAGCCAGGTGTCCAGCACGGTGGCGTACACGCTCCGGAAGTCGACCGTCGGCACCAGGTTTCCCTGGCGGTCGAGCTGGGTGAGCGACGGTAGCTGGCCGTAGAACCCGCCGCGGACCTGGGGGCCGATCGCCAGCAGGGTGCCGGCCGCCCCGTGGTCGGTCCCGTTCGAGCGGTTGGCCTTGACCCGACGGCCGAACTCCGACGCCGTGAGCACGAGCGTCCGGGCGGCGAAGTCGGGGTTGAGGCGGACGAAGAACGTGGCCAGGGCGGCGTCGAGCTCGGCCATGCGGGCGTCGTGCATCGGCGGTTGGTCCGCGTGGGAATCGAAGTCGCCGTAGATGACGTGGAGGACCCGGATCCCGACGTTGGCGTTGATCAATCGGGCGCACAGATCGAGCTGGCGAGCCAGTTCGGCCTCCGGCCCCTCCTGGGCGTAGATCGGCTCGAGGGTCGTCGCCAGGTCGACGGCCTGGCGACCGGTGGCCGACAGGGCGTCGGCCAGCTCGCCCCGCCCGGTCGGGACGTTGGAGAACGAGGCGAGGGCATCGAACTGCCGGCGGTAGGTGTCCTCGGCGTTGATCTCGAAGATGCCGTTGCCCTCGGGGGGAAGGCCCGACGCCCGCCGGGTCCGGCCCTGGACCACCAGCGGCACCGACCAGCCGATGGCCACCCCGTGGAACGGGTCGTCGCCGCCCGGCAACCCGTCGAGGTAGCGGCCGAGCCACCCGCTGTGGGGGCTGGCGCCATCGGGTCCGCCCGACATCCAACGGGCCATCGACGAGAAGTGGCTGAGGTCGGTCCCGGGAGCGCCGACCCCGTCGATCACCGCCACCTGCCCCTGACGCCACAGGCTCTCGACGTAGCCGAGGTTGGGGTGGAGGCCCCGGTCGGGTGCGATGTGGCGGCTCGCACCGGGGGCGATGGCGAGCGAACCCCGGCGGTCGTAGTAGGTGCCGTTGGTGATGGGGACGACGGTGTTGAGCCCGTCGTTCCCGCCGCCCATCGTGACCAGGACGAGGACCCCGTCACCGGGGCCGATGGGGACCGCCGCCTCGGCGGCGTCGGCCAGCCAGGTCGGGACCATGGCGACCCCGGTGGCCGCCGTCATCGCCTGAAGGAAGCGGCGGCGGGACAGGCTGCGGGGGTCGGTCGGCAGCGGGGCCGAGAGGGCGGCGAGGACGTCGCCGGTCGTGGGATCGGTCATGGGAGCCTCAGGCCAGTTGGAACTCGGGTGACAGCAGGGGCAGCATCAGGAGCCCGGCGCGCTCGGCCCAGTTGGTGTGGTTGCGCTCGGTCACGACGTAGGCGACGAGGGCGTCCCGGGTGGCGGCGGTGACGTCGACGAGCCCGACGTGAGCCAGGGCGGCGTCGACCGCTGCCTCGGGCGACTTGGAGGACGAGTCGGCGAGGTCGTCCCGCTCGAACATCCGCCATCGGAGATGACCAGCGAACTTCGACTTGGCCCACAGCGCAGATGAGTTGATCCAGTAGTGGTTCTGTCGCCAGCCCGACACGTTGGGCGGGTAGAACGGCTGCTGCCCCATCGATCGAAGGGTCCACTCGGGGTGGGCGACGTCGCAGCCGAATCCGGTCATCCGCATGCCGGCCACGACGTACTCGATCGGGCTCCGGACCAACCCCGTCCGAGCTCGGTCGGACCGGAACGCCGGATGGAGCAGGATGGCCCGGATCAGCGGCTTGATCTCCATCCCCGAGCTCTGGAAGGCACCGGCGATCGCGTCGACGACCTCGGCCTCGGGGTTGGGGTAGGCCAGGAACGACCAGAGCTTGGTGGCGATGAATCGGGCAACGGTGGCCGACTTGGGGCCGTTGATGATGTGGTCGATGATCATCGGCCCGTCCCAGTTCCGGGTGTCGCCGAAGAAGGACTTGGTGCCCCAGTCATGAGCCTCGGGGACGAAGGTGTAGGCCCCGGCATCGTTGATCGTGTGGCCGGTCCAAGCCCGGGCCGACTCGGTAACGTCGTCCTCGGTGTAGTTGCCGACCCCGAGGGTGAACAGCTCCATCAGCTCCCGGGCGAAGTTCTCGTTGGGGCTGCCGGCGACGTTGCGGTCGTTGTCGAGGTAGGCCAGCATCGCCGGCTGGACCGATGCCCGCTGGACCAGGTCCTCGAAGTTGCCGAGACCGTGGGTCCGGAAGAGCTGGTTCTGGTCGAACAACCACTGCCGCTCGAACACCTTGTCGAGCGAGGTGCACAGATGGCCGTGCCAGAACAGGACCATCTTCTCGACCAGCGGGGCGTGGGTCGTTCGACACCGCTCGAGCCAGAACCACGTCATGTCGACGTAGTTCTGCCAGAAGCCCCGTCCCTCGTCGAGGTTGGGGACCCCGATCGAGGGGTCGGTGGCGCCGGAGGTGTCGAGCACGTGCTCGACCAGGTCGGGCCAGTCGAGGGCGGTGAGGGCATCGATGTCGGCGGGCATGCCACCGAAACCGGTGCGGCTCAGGAGGAGGGCGACATCAGGACGTGGCGTGGCGATGGAGTTCTATCGGCGCCATGATCCAAAACTTGATCACCCGGGGGGCCGTCGGGCTCACCTTCTCGTGGGCCCGACGGCTCACCCCGACGGCTGGCCGGGGACGAGGGGACTCTCGACCAGGCTCTGGAGCACGCGACCGATCGGTCCGTCGTCGTCGAACACGATCGCCTCGTTGAACCCGGCCCGTCCGCTCGACCGGTGGGTGCGGGCGTCGAGGGCCACCCACTCCCCTCGGGGTGGGCGGCTCAGCTGAAGTGTGAGGTCGGGGTTGATGAAGGCCTCGTCGGCCGGTCCTCGCTCGAAGCCGGCGGCGGCCGCCAGGTCGGCCAGGGTGGCGACGGTCAGGAACGGGCTTGGGACCTCCCCGGCGACGATCGGGGAGGTCAGCCGAGCCCAGATGATCGCCGGCCCCGATTGCTCGTTGGAGCCGGAGACGTAGCGAAGCTCGGCGACGTCGCAGTTGAACCCCGGCCGGGGGTAGGTCAGCTCGCCGATCCACGGTTCGCTGGGCTCGATCGGTCGGGGCGGCGGGGCCAACCCCGGTCCGTCCCACCCCGGGGCCGGGGCCACCCACTGGCTCGACGCTCGCGCCAGCACGGTCACCCCGTCGTTCCCGTCGAGGATCGCCGCGTCGACGACGGCCACCCGGCGCCCGATCCGAACCGGTGTTGCGGTGACCACCAGCTCCCGGCAGGGAACGGGGCGCAGCAGCTCCACGGTCAGCCGGGCACACAGCGAGGGTCCGACGGCTGGCGCGGCCCGATCGGCGACCGTCGGGCCGACGGTCGAGAGGATGACCCGCTCGACCGCCCAGGCGGCCACGCCGACCACCGCTCCGCCGTGGAGCAGGCCGGCATCCCACGGGCCGCGACCGTACTCGGTGGCGGTCAGCCGGATCGGACCGCTCGGACCCCCACCGCCGGCCGGGGGCTGCGGGGTGTGGGGTCGGAACAGTGCCCGCTCGGGTGCGGCGCCGTCGTCGAGACGGCGCCCGATCACGGGGTCGGGGTGCGCTTCCCGAAATCCTTGAACGTGTCGCTGATGGCGGTGGTGACCGAGGCCAGGTCGGTCCGGCCTTCGAGGAGACCGCCGGCCTTGGCCTGGAGGTCGGCGACCGTCCACCGGCCGTCGGTGGCGATGATGTCACCGTCGGCCAGCGACCAACCGCCGTAGAGCCCGACCTCGTTGCCGCCGACGTGGAACACACCGCCGGTGAAGGGGCAGTCGGCGGTCGACAGGTAGGCGACCAGCGGCGAGATGTTGGCCGGGTCCCACTTGTCGAACTCGGAGGGATCGTCGGGGGCCTTGACCACGTCCTCCAGACCCGGGGTCTGGAGGGTCAACCGGGTCCGGGCGATGGGGGCCAGGCAGTTGACCTTGACGTTGTACCGACCGAGCTCACCGGCCGCGACCAGGGTCATGGCGGCGATGGCCGCCTTCGCTCCCGAGTAGTTGAACTGGCCGAGGTTGCCCAGCATGGCGCCGGACGCGGTGTTGATGATCGAGCGGGGGGCGTCGTTGCCGGCCTTCGACTGCTCCCGCCAGTAGGCGGCAGCCCACCGGGTCGGCACGAAGTGACCCTTGGTGTGGACCTCCATCACCGCGTCCCACTCGGGCTCGGTCATGTTGACGACGACCCGGTCTCGGAGGATGCCGGCGTTGTTGACCAGGATGTGGAGGTCGCCGAAGGCTTCGACCGCCTGGTTGATCATCGCCTGGACGCCTTCCCAGTCGGTCACGTTGGCGCCGTTGGCGATCGCCTCGCCGCCCATCGCCTCGATCTCGGAGACGACCTCCTCGGCCGGGGTCTGATCGGAGCCGGTGCCATCGGCGGCACCACCGAGATCGTTGACCACGATCTTGGCCCCCTCGGAGGCCATGAGCAACGCGTGCTCCCGTCCGATCCCCCGGCCTGCGCCGGTGATGATGGCAACCCGTCCGTCCAACGCACCCATGCGGTCGTCACTCCTCGTTCCAGGTCGGCTCGATGCCGAATCGAATCTGGCCGAGGATAGACCGGACCGGCCCGTCGTCTGCCAGTTCGGGACGGGACCGGTGGTCCGCTCAGCCGTCGTCCGCTGGCAGGTCGATCGTGACGTCGGTCCCGAGGCCGTCGTAGGTCGTCTCGGTCCGGATCGAGGTCGAGACGCCATCGGCCGAGGCGGGGACGACGGCCACCAGCGTGGCCAGGTACCCATCGGCCAACGTCACCGTGACCGCCACGTCCTCGCCGCCCGCCCAGCCCCACTCGGGGTGGACCGCCAGCGCCAGGGGCGCCGGGATCTCGGGGAGGGCCTGCACCTCGGCCACGGTGAGGGTGGCGGTCGCCGGCTCACCGTCGGTGTCGTCCGGGAGCTCGAGGGCGTCGATGAGCTCCTCGATGCCGCCGGTCGACCAGCCGACCAGCTCCGGGGTGAGCTCGACCGGCCATGGGCCTGGCGCCGTCTGGGCGTCGGGGTCGAAGTCCGACGGGTCGTCGCCGGTCGCGGTGAGTGCCGGGGCGGCCGAATCGTCGTCGGTGACGGTGGTGTCGTAGGCCGGATCGGCGAAGCGGGTGGTGACCTCGGCCAGCAGGGTTTGGCCGTCGTCGCGGGCCGTCAGTTCGGTGACGACGACGCCGGTGCCGACCTCGGCGGTCCGCTCGGCCGACGCCGCCGGGTCGTCGTGGTCCCGGGCGCCCCACAGGGAGAGGAGCGAGGCGACCAGCGCCGCGCCGACGGTGATCAGGGCGAGTCGCAGCCAACGCTCGGCCGGCGGGAGCTCGGGCCGCTGCCGTCGACGCCGGCGTCGGCGGGCCCCCGGTCCCTCCGCCTCGCCATCGCCATCGGCATCGGCCGGCGGCTTCCCGTCGGTGGTGGTGGGGTCGGGGTCGGCGGCGGTGGTCGGATCGGAATCGACGTCGTCGGTCATCGGCGGCCAGTATGGCCGCTCGTCGGCACGGCGCCGAGCGCTTCCCAGACCTGGGGCAGGCCGTCGGACGCCAACCGGAACCAGGCCCACTTCCCTCGCTGCTCACGGACGATCAGGCCGGCATCGGTCAGCAACTTCAGGTGGTGGCTGATCGTGGGTTGCTTCCGATCGAGCAGCCCTGGCAGATCGCAGGCGCAGACCTCGCCATCGTCGGCGTTGGCCATCAGCGACAGCAGGCGCAGCCGGGCCGGGTCGGCCAGGGCCTTGAGGCGGACCGCCAGCACCGACGCCTGCTCCTCGTCGAGGACGTTGTCGGTCAGGGGTGGGCAGCACAGCTCGGCCGACGGCATCTGTTCGGCGCCGTCGGTGGTCGTCGGGGCGCTGGGAGCCAGCTCGGGCATACGGTGAGCGTACCACGGCCGGCGATTGGTATTGACAGTCGTCGAAACGTCCGGCAACATATCGATTGTCATCGAAGTATCCGTCCCGGTGGTTCCCCCACCCCGACCCCCCACCCCCACCCCCACGTAAGGAGCCCTCCATGCGCCTCCAGCTCGCGCTGAACGTGTCCGACATCGACGAGGCCACCGCCTTCTACACCAAGCTCTTCGGCACCGAGCCGGTCAAGACCAAGCCCGGCTACGCCAACTTCGCCATCGCCAACCCGCCCCTCAAGCTGGTCCTGTTCGAGGGTGGCGAGCCCGGGTCGCTGAACCATCTCGGCGTCGAGACCGAGACCGCCGAGGAGGTGGTCGACGCCGAGGCTCGGCTGATCGCCGACGGGCTGGAGACCACCGGCGTCGAGGATGCCATCTGCTGCTACGCAACCAAGACCGAGACGTGGCTCGACGCACCCGATGGCATCCGGTGGGAGTACTACGTCAAGACCGGCGACGCGGAGCAGATGGCCCACGCCTCCCTGCCGGTCACCGTCCCCGACGACGGCGGCACCTGCTGCGCCTGAGCCGGAAGGCTGGCCTCCCGGCTCAGCTCCGGACAGGCATTCGACCGAACCCCCGGCCCAGCTCGTTCCCCGACCAGGAGCGGTCGGGGTCGAGCAGGGTCAGATCGGGGAACCGTCGATACAACCGGCGGAGGGCGATCCACGCCTCGAGCCGGGCCAACGGGGCGCCGAGGCAGTGGTGGAGGCCCCACCCGAACCCCAGGTGGGGGTTCGGGTTGCGGGCGAGGTCGAAACGTCCCGGCTCGTCGAAGACCGCCGGGTCCCGGTTGGCGGTGAGGATCACCAGGTAGACCCGCTGGCCCCGCTCGAACCGGTGCCCGTCCCGGTCGTGGGTCTCGCCGACCCGGCGGACCATCGCCTTGGCCGGCCCGACCAGGCGCAGCAGCTCGTCGGGAGCGGTCGGCTCCAGCCGATCGTCGGCAACGAACCGATCCCGCTCGGCCGGGTGCTCGGCGAAGTGCCGCACCGCGCTCGTCAGGAGGTTGGTCGTGGTCTCGTGTCCGGCGAAGAGGAGCAGGGTGCAGGCGCCGACCAACTCCATGGCGGTCAGCTCGTCGGCCGCCTCGGTCGCCATGACGCTGATCAGGTCGTCGCCGGGGTGGCGCCGACGGTGATCGAGCAGCTCACCGAAGAACGACGTGAACTGCTCGGTGGCGTCGCGGAGGTCGTCGACCTCCAACGACCCGGGCTGCACGGAGAACACGATCGTCGCCAGGTCGTCTGACCAGCCCTGGAATCGGGTTCGTTCCGACCCGGGCACGCCGAGCAGGTCGGCGATGACCAGGGCCGGGAGCGGGGCGGCGATCTCGTCCTTGAAGTCCCACTCGGTGCCGGGCTCGATGCGGTCGAGCAGGTCGTCGATCGTGACGTCGATCCCCGCCGTCAATCGTTCGACGGTGCGGGGCGTGATCGCCCGCCGGACCGGATCGCGGAGCCGGGTGTGGGCCGGGGGGTCGCGGAACACCATCCACCCCGAGAGAAGCTCGACCGTGAGCCCGAAGTGGCCCGGGCGCTCCCGGGCCAACCGCTCCAGCGGGGTGATCCGATCGGCCGAGAGTCGTACGTCTCGGAAGGCGTCCGAGACCTCGCGGTGACCGAGGAGCAGCCATCCCCGGTGCCGCTCGCTCCATTGGATGGGGCCGGCGGCCAGCGCCCGGTCGGTGAAGGCCTGCGGGTCGTCGTTGGCTTCCCGTCCGGCGAGGTCGAGGTCGGTACCCATCGCCGACAACCTAGTGGGGCGGTCCCGGTCCGGTCGCCCTGGGACCCGAGGCCGGGAGACCCAGGCTCAAGTTCGACCGGCCCAGAGGCCGATGAACCAGAAGCGGATGAGCTGTGATCCGTCCGGACGTGAACCTGGTCGCCTGGTCCGGGCGGGGAGCGAGTGGCGAAACCGGCATCCGACCTGGCAGACGACGAGAGGACCCTGGCCCATGCCGAGCCCAACCCCGACGGCCATCGACGCCGACCCACCGACCAGGGTCGGCCGACACCTCGTCCTGTGGCGGCTCCTCCTGGCGGCGATCGTCTCCCTGCTGGTGGTCGGAGCCACGCCCAACGCCGTGGCCGCCGACGATGACGATGACGATGACGACTGCTGGTACTCGTGCTCGTCGGACGATGACGATGACGATGACGGCAGAACGTCGTGGAGCCGATGGCGTCGGTGGTGGCTCGACGACCAGCGGGACGATTCCTCGACCAGCTCCCCGGCGGAGCCGACGACCGACGCAGCCGCCGACCCTTCGGCGTCCGACGAGCCCGCCGACCCAGCTCCCGAGCCGACGCCCTCGACACCGCCGCCGGCCCCCACCACCGACGAGGTCTTCTTCCAGTCGAGCACGGCCGACGCCGCCTCCCGGCCCGGTTCGATGTACTCGATCGTGGACCAGATCGGCGCTCGGGAGCTCTGGGCCCAGGGTCTGACCGGAGCCGGGGTCGACGTGGCGGTCATCGACACCGGGATCGCCCCGGTCCCCGCTCTCCTCGGCCCCGACAAGGTCGGCGCCATGGTCGACCTCTCGTTCGAGGCCGGCATCCCCGAAGCGGTCTACCTCGATACCTACGGGCACGGCACCCATATCGCCGGGATCATCGCCGGCTCCGACCCCGGTGGCGATCCGGCCACCGCCGCCGACCGGCCGGCCGAGTTCCATGGGGTGGCCCCCGGGGCGCGGATCATCAGCCTCAAGGTCGGCGACAACACCGGGGCGGTCGACGTTTCCCAGGTGATCGCGGCCATCGACTGGGTCGTCGAGCATCGCAACGCCGGCGATCTCAACATCCGGGTCCTCAACCTGTCCTACGGCACCGACAGCGAGCAGTCGTACCTCGACAGCCCCCTGGCCCACGCCGTGGAGCGTGCCTGGGCGGCCGGCATCGTGGTCGTGGTGGCGGCCGGCAACGACGGCTGGCGTGAGCCGGGGCTGGCCAGCCCGGCCAACGATCCCTACGTGATCTCGGTCGGGGCCGCTGCCCCTCGGGAGGGCGCCGACTCGTTCACGATTCCCGACTGGGCGAGCGGCGGTGAGCTGTTCACCGCTGCCGACAATACGCTCGGCTGGGCCGGGTACTGGTCGTCGGGCTACACCGGCCGGTACCCCGACCTCGTCGCACCCGGCGCCAGCGTCGAGAGCCTCCGCGTGCCGGGCTCCCGAGTTGCCAACGACGCGCAGGCCGGCATGGTCAACGAGACCATCCTTCGAGGGAGCGGGACCTCGCAGGCCGCGGCCGTCGTCTCGGGAGCGGCAGCGCTGTTGCTCCAGCAGCGGCCCGACCTCACGCCCGACCAGGTGAAGGCGCTCTTGACCAGCAGTGCCGACCGGCTGGACTGGGTCCTGACCACGCTCCAGGGTGGCGGGATGCTCGACGTGGCGGCCGCCGCCGCCGCACCGACGCCGGACGCCGTCCAGACGTGGCCCCGCTCGACCGGGCTGGGTTCGCTCGACGCCGCCCGGGGCACCATCCGGGTGACGCTCGACGGTGCACCGATCTCTGGCGAGATCACCGCCTTCGGTGACGGCTGGGACGCCGTGGTGCGACTCGACCTGATCGGGACCAGCGGTGCCTGGACCGACGGAGCCTTCAGCGGATCCTCGTGGACCGGCTCGTCGTGGACCGGCTCCTCCTGGACCGGGTCGTCGTGGACCGGCTCCTCCTGGACCGGGTCCTCCTGGACCGGGTCGTCGTGGACCGGCTCCTCCTGGACCGGGTCCTCCTGGACCGGATCGTCGTGGACCGGGTCCTCCTGGACCGGGTCGTCGTGGACCGGATCGTCGTGGACCGGGTCCTCCTGGACCGGCAGCAGCTGGACCGGCTCCTCCTGGACCGGAACGGACTGGACCGGGTACGGCTGGCTCGGGGTGAGCTGGAACTAGCTCACCCACAAGCGATCAAGGACGGTCGGAGTCGGGTCGACACACTCTCATCGACCCCACTCCGACGTCCGACGTCGCCGGGGGCTCGACCGAGCCACCACGGAACGCCATGACCCGGATGCGACGCGCCGTCGCCGCCCTCGACCGCCGGTACGTCATCAGCGGCTACGCCGGCCTCCTGGCGACGGTCGCCGTGGTGCTGACCGGTGCAGCCCAGGGGGCCGGACCGTGGCCCCGCTTCCTCGACCTGCCGTGGCCCGTGATCGCAGCGGCCTTCTTCGCCGCCGAGGCGACGGCCCTCCACATCGAGATCAGGCGGGAATCGCACACGATCAGCCTCTCGGGGATCGCCCTCATCCTCGGCCTCCTCACCCTCGACCCGATCCTCCTCGTGGCGGTCCGGGTCGGGGCCAGCGCCCTGGCCCTGGTGGTGGTTCGCCGCCGGCGGGGCCTGAAGCTGGTGTGGAACCTCGCCCTCTACGGCGCCGAGTGCGGGATGGCGGCCGTCGTGGCCGGATGGGCGCTCCGCTCGGGCGGTCCCGACTCGCTGGTGACCTGGATCGTCCTCCTCGGGGCGGTGCTCCTGGCCGAGCTGCTCAGTCTTCTGGCGGTCCCGGTCGTCATCATGGTCGCCGAAGGGCAGCTCCGGCTCTCGCTCTACGCCCAGATCGGCCGGAGCCAGGTCATCGCCATCGTGAGCGCCACCTTCGGCACGATCACCGCGGCGGCCATGGTCGACCTACCGTGGTTGGCCGTCCTCGGTCTGGGTCCGTTGTTCGGCGTTGCGGCCGTGCTCCGGGTCCATGGGCAGCTGGGGAAACAGCATCACGACCTCCAACAGCTCCACGGGTTCACCCGGGCGATCATGGGGTCCGATCCGCTCGACACCGGCCTCGAGCAGCTGGCGACGATCCTGCGGAGCCGGGTTGCGGCGGTGGCGGTCCACGACGACGATCACGGCTTCGCCGTGCGATGCCGCAACGAGCACGGGACCACCGATCTGTCCGTCGCCGTACCCGCCCCCTGCGTCCATCCCCGCAAGCTGGTGGCCGTCGATGACCGGTCGTCGGCCTCGGCGGCAACCGCGCTCCTCGCCGGGCTGGATGCGACGCGGGGCCTGGTCATCCCGATCGCCGGCAACCGGGGCCGGCGGACCTACGTGGTCGTCGCCGATCGGCTCGGCGCCTCCGCCGACTACGACGGGGAGGAGACCGAGCTCTTCGCCTCCCTGGCGGCCAACTACGGCGCCCGGCTGTCGGCCGACCACCTGCTGGGCGAGCTCGAGCGCCAGGCCCGGCTCGATGCGGTGACCGGGCTGGCCAACCGGGCCGGTGTCGAGACCGAGCTGGCGCGTCGGCTGGAGGGGCAGCCGGAGAAGCTCATCGTGGTGATGGTCGACCTCGACCGCTACGACGACGTGAAGGAGTCGCTCGGCTACGACGTGGCCGACCGCCTCCTCGAGGTCTTCGCCGACCGCCTCACCACGGTGATCCGGCCCGGTGACCACGTCGGGCGGCTGGGGGGCGACGACTTCGCCGTGCTGGTCGACGCCTCCGACGAGCGCTCGGGCCGGAGCTCGATCGAATCGGTGGTGACGAGCCTGGTCGACCGCCTGGACGGGCCGATCGAGCTCGACGACATCACCCTGGACCTCGACGTCACCGTGGGGGTCACCTGCTGGCCGACCGACGGTGCCCGCGGTCCGGCCGAACTCCTTCGGCAGGCCGACCTGGCGATGAACGAAGCCGGTCGGACCCATCGCCGCTGGACCCGCTACGACCCGACGATCGAGCACCGATCCGGCGCTCGACTGGTGCTCCTCGGCGAGCTCCGGGATGCCCTCGACGATCACCAGCTCATCCTCCACTTCCAGCCCCAGGTCAGCACCGCCGATCTCCGGCCGGTGGGCGCCGAGGCGCTGATCCGGTGGGATCACCCGTCGAGGGGTCTCCTCTCCCCCGGCGCGTTCCTTCCCCAGGCCGAGCAGTCGGCGCTGGCACCCCGCATCGCCCGCCACGTGATCAGCCTCGCCGTCGAGGAGCTGGCCCGCCTCGACGACGCCGGCCATCGGCTCACGATGTCGATCAACCTCGCGGCCCGAGACCTGCTCGACCGGTCGGTCCCCAGCTTCGTCTCGGCGGCCCTGACCGACGTCGGGGTCGACCCGACCCGGGTCTGCTTCGAGGTCACCGAGAGCTCGTTCATCGTCGACATCGACAACGCCATCGCCAACCTCCAACGGATCCGGGACCTCGGGTGTCGGACGTCGGTCGACGACTTCGGGACCGGCTTCGCCTCGCTCCAGTACCTCCAGCGCCTCCCGGTCGACGAGGTCAAGATCGACCGGTCGTTCGTCTCCCAGATGACGATCGACCCGAACAGCGCGGCCATCGTCCGCTCGACCATCCACCTCGTGCATGAGCTGGGCCGTGAGGTGGTCGCCGAGGGCATCGAGGACCTCGACACCCTCGACGCACTCCGGGACCTCGGGTGCGACGTCGTCCAGGGCTACCTCATCGGACGTCCGATGGCCGCCGACGCCTTCCGGTCCTGGCGCCCCGACCTCACCGCCCCGGGGCCGCGCTACTCGTAGGAGCCGGGGGCGTAGAGCCGGATCGGCCGCCGCTCGACGGTGGCCGGCGGCTGCTTCCGCCATGGCTTGCCGGCCATCAGGCCACCGTCGACGACCTGGGTCGTGCCGGTGACCCACGCCGCATCGTCGGAGGCGAGCCACGCCACGGCGGCGGCGATGTCGGACGGCTCCCCCATCCGGTGGAGGGCCTGGGAGTCACCCATGGCGTCCCGGGCTCGGGCCAGCCGCCGCTGGAGCTCGGCGTCGTCGACCTCGGTGACCGATCGCCCCGCCGCCAGGCCGGTGGCGATGTAGCCGGGGCAGATGGCGTTGACCCGGATCCCGTCCTCGGCCAGCTCCAGGGCGGAGCTTCGGGTGAGACCGACGACCCCGTGCTTGGCCACGGTGTAGACGTGGGTCCCGATCCCGGCCTGCAGACCGCAGACCGACGCGGTGTTCACGATGCTGCCCCCGCCCCGGGCCCGCATCGCCGGGGCGGCGTGCTTCGTGCCGTAGAACACGCTCGACAGCAGCACGTCGAGGGTCTCGTGCCACTCGGTGTCGGTCGTCTCCTCCAGCGGGCCGGTGACGCCGACGAACCCGGCGTTGTTGTGGAGGATGTCGAGCCCACCCCACCGCTCGGTGACCTCCCGGACGGCGTCGGCGACGTCGGCCTCCCGAGCCACGTTGGCGTGACGGTAGGCGGCGTTCGGGCCCAGGTCGTCGGCCAGCGCCGCTCCGGCCTCGTCCTGGATGTCGGCCAGGAGGACCCGGGCCCCCTCGGCCACCAGCCGGGTCGCGGTGGCGGCCCCGATGCCGCTCGCCGCTCCCGTCACGATCGCCACCCGGTCGTCCAAGGTCCCCATGGTGCTCCCCTTCGCTCGTCCCGGGGTCACCACCCCGGGGGTTGATCAGATCGACTCGGCGGCGTCAGCCGCCTCCTCACCGGCGGCGGCGTTCGACGCCGCCACCAGCCGGTCGAAGATCGCCGGCGGCTCCGACCAGGCTTCCGGCGGCGCGCCCGCCTCGGCGGCCACGATCGTCTCCCAGACCCGACGGGGCGTGCAAGGCAGGTCGATGTGGCGGACCCCGAGATGGGCCAGCGCGTCGATGACCGCGTTCTGGACGGCCGGGGTCGAGCCGATCGTGCTCGCCTCGCCGATGCCCTTCACCCCGAGCGGGTTGAGCGGCGTCGGGGTCTCGGTGTGGTGGACCTCGAAGCTGGGAAGCTCGGAGGCGGCGGGGAAGGCGTAGTCCATCAGGTTGCCGGTGATCGGGTTGCCGGCGTCGTCGTACACGAAGTGCTCGTAGAGGGCCTGCGAGACCCCCTGGGCCACACCGCCCTGCTGCTGACCCTCGAAGATCAGCTCGTTCACCACCGGCCCCGCATCGTCGACGGCCACGTGGCGGACCAGCTCGACGGCGCCCGTGTCGAGGTCGACCTCGACGACGGCGATGTGGGTGCCGTACGGGAAGGTGCCATCGTCCTGGGAGAAGTCGAGCTGGGCGGCCAGGCCATCGAGGGCGTCCTCGTCGACCTCGGGACCCTGGTAGAGCCAGCCGCCGGGCGGGGAGGCGGCAGCCGCCGCCAGCTCACCCCAGCTGAGGGCCCGGGCCGGCACGCCGGCGACGCCGACCGTCGCCGCCTCGGTGTCGACGACCACGTCGTCGAGGTTCGCCTCCAGGAGATGGGCGGCCAGGCTGCGGGCCTTGTCGACCACCCGCTCGGTGGCGCCCCGGATCGCCGAGCCCCCCAGCTGGAGGGAGCGGGAGCCGCCGGTGCCACCACCGGAGCGGACGAGGTCGGTATCGGACTGGACCAGGCGGATGTCGGCCACCGGGATACCGGTCTGCTCCGAGACCAACATGGCGTAGCTGGTCTGATGACCCTGACCGTGGGCCGAGGTCCCGGCCTTCATGGTGGCGGTGCCGTCGGGGTGGATCTCCAATGCCCCGTACTCCTTGCCTCCGCCGCCCGACGTCACCTCGACGAACGAGGCGACCCCGATCCCCAGCGCCACCCGCTCGCCGGCCTCCCGGCGTCGACGCTGCTCGGCCCGGAGGTCGTCGTAGCCGGCGAGCCGGGCCGCCTCCTCCATCGTGGCCTGGTAGTCACCGCTGTCGTAGGTGATGCCAGTGAGGGTCTTGTAGGGGAACGCGTCGGGGGTGAGGAAGTTCCGCCGGCGGATCTCCAGCGGATCGATCTCCAGCTCGAGCGCGGCCTGGTCGACGAGGCGCTCGAGCAGGGCCGCCGCTTCGGGGCGACCGGCTCCCCGGTAGGCACCGGTCGGGGTGGTGGTCGTGACCCCGACCACCACGTCGAAGCGGATGGCGTCGAACCGGTAGGTGCCGTTCGACATCCGCTT
Organism: Acidimicrobiales bacterium; assembly: GCA_965262175.1. Classification (GTDB taxonomy): domain Bacteria; phylum Actinomycetota; class Acidimicrobiia; order Acidimicrobiales; family SZUA-35; genus CADEDH01. The sequence goes on from CBDHES010000022.1 coordinate 206,455, forward strand.
GGTCCCGGCCGGCAGCATCGTGCCGACGTTGGGGTAGGCGCCGGCGTCGCCGACCAATCGGACCCGGAGTCCGGTGAAGGTGCCGTCCGAGCGGCAACCCAGCTCGGCGTACTGGACCTGGGCCCGGGAGTGCACGAGGGCCGTCATGTTCTCCGAGCGGGTCTCGGTCCACACCACCGGCCGATCGAGGGCGAGGGCCGCCGCGGCGATGGCGGTGTTCTCGTGGCACAGCCCGGCCTTGGCCCCGAAGCCGCCGCCGACGTGAGGGGCGATGACCCGGACGCTGTCGCCGTCGCGGCCGAGCGCTCGGGCCAGCTGGTCCCGGAGCAGGTGGGGCATCTGGTTGGCGGCGTAGAAGGTGAGCCGACCGTCGGCCCCCGGTACCGCCAGGCACGAGTTGGGCTCGAGCGGGGCGCCGGCCAGCCGCTGGTTGACGTACCGACCCCGGACGACGTGATCGGCACCGGCCAGCACGTCGGTGTCGGGGTCGGTCACCGCCAGGGCGATGTTGTCGCCCTTGTCGGGGAACACCAGCTCCACCCCGTCGTCGAATGCCCGCTCCGGGTCGACGATGGGGTCCAGCTCGTCGTAGTCGACCACGACCAGCTCGGCGGCGTCGATCGCCTGGGCTTCGGTCTCGGCGACGACGAGGGCCACCATGTCCCCGACGAACCGGACCCGGTCGGTGACCAGGGGGGTTCGGGCGAAGGCGTCGGCGACCTTGACGAACCCGTGGTGGGGTTCGACGCCGAGCCCGTCGGCGGTCAGCACCGCCACCACCCCGGGAGCGGCCGCCGCCTCGGTCCGGTCGACCGCCACCACCCGGGCATGGGGCACGATCGAGCGGACGAACACGCCGTGGAGAACGCCGTCGGGGGCTGCCCCCTTCCACCCCCGCTGGGGCACGTCGTAGACGTAGGTTCCCCCCGAGGTCAGCAGCTCGGGGTCTTCGGTGCGGGCAACGCGGTTTCCGAGAATCGATCCGGCCATACCCGGACTCTACGGCCACGGAGCCGCGAGCTGGCGGGTCGCCGACCGATGGCCCAGACTGGGCGACGCCCGGCCACCGGGGCCGGTCGTCGAGGAGGTCTGGTCGGATGAAGCTGTCGGTGGAGTACCCGAGCGTCGCCTTCCGGGAGGGCCCGGAGAAGGTCCTCGAGATGGGCCGGGCCATCGAGGACATCGGCTACGACGAGATCGCGGTGTTCGACCACGTCGTGATGGGCTACCCGACCGACGATCGAGCCGGCCCCATGTACCCACCCCAGATGCCGATCCTCGAAGCGATCGTGCTCCTGGCCCAGTTGGCGGCGGTGACCGACCGGGTCGGGTTGTCGACCGAGGTGCTCGTCCTCCCCCAACGGCAGCCGGTCCTCGTGGCGAAGCAGATCTCGTCGATCGACACCCTCTCGGGAGGACGGGTCCGGCTCGGGGTCGGTGTCGGGTGGCAGGAGTCGGAGTACGACGCTCTGGAGGAGGACTTCACCAACCGGGGCCGTCGGATGGACGAGGCGATCCGACTCCTCCGGGCGTACTGGGGCGACGAGCGCATCGACTTCGACGGCACCCACTACCGGTCGGTGGCCATGGCGATGGAGCCCAAGCCACCCCAGGGCCGCGACCTACCGGTGTGGGTGGGGGGCGGCAGCCGGGCTGCCCTCAATCGGGTGGCCGAGCTCGGCGACGGCTGGATGGGGACCGCGGTGGCCGACATGGCGACCGCGGCCAAGATGGTCGCCACCATCGAGGCGCGAGCGGGCGAGCTCGGCCGCGACATGGGCGAGATCGGGCTCCAGATGATGCTCCAGCCCCCACCTCGCAACGAGGAGGACAAGCGGTTCTACGCCGACCACGACCGGGTCGTGGCCCGGGCGACCGAGATCGCCGAGCACGGCTACGACTGGGTGTCGCTCAATGCCACCGCGGTGTTCCAGGCCGGCGCCCGCAGCGTCGATGCCATGACGGCCGAGCTGGCCGAGCTCCACACGAAGCTCCGGGCCGCCCTCGGTTGACCGATCCCCAGCAGCCCCTAGGGCGGGGGTGGATCAGGCGGTCGTGGTCGCCTTGGGCTTCATGACGAAGCCGAGGTAGGCGCCGACGGCGGCGGCGATGAGGCCCACGATCACCAGGGTGAGCTGCTGGTACCCGAAGCCGTCGCGGTTCCCGATGCTGAGCACGTCGGCCAGTGCACCGAGCAGCGCCACCACGACGCCGCCGACGAGCAGGATGAGTCCGATGGTCTTCATGTTCATTGCCGGTACCTCCGCCTCGAGAACCCCAATCGGCGCCAAAAGTTAGTCGTTCCGCCAAAACACGATCTGACCACATGGTTGCGTGCGGATGAACAACGACCCGGTGGCGGGTCGGCCCCGATCAGGTCGGGGAGAACCCGGGCTCGCTCCCGAGCTCCACCCCGGCCGCCACCGCCTCGGCGATCTCGTCCATGCGGTTGAACCGGACCCCGAGGTCGGCCACCCGATCGAGCCAGTCCTCCATGGCGAGGAGCCGATGGCCCCGGCCGATGGCCTGGGGGTGGAACACGACGGTGCACACCCCGGCGGTCACCTCCCGCACCATCCACTCGACGTCGCCGGCGAAGTTGTCGAACATCTCCACCGGTGACCGGAGCCCGGGCAGCATCATCCGGCGGAAGGTGACGAACTCCAGGTAGACGTAGTCATCGAGGGTCCACGACCACGGCAGCTCGATGAGATCGGTCTCCTCGCCCCACACCGGCGGCCCGTCGGGCTCGAACGTGGAACCGATCCGAACCCGGTACGGGCGGTAGTCGTGACCCATGAGCGACGAGTCGTACCGGAGGCCCCGGTCGAGCAGCAGCTCCAGGGTCTGGTCGGTGACGTCGCCCGACGGGGCCCGGTAGCCGGTTGGCGGGGCGCCGGTGAGCTCCTCGATCGCCGTGATCGAGCGGTCGAGCAACTCGGCCTCGGTGGCCCGCTCCAGGCTGGCGTTGAGCTCGTGGGCGTACCCGTGGAGCGCCACCTCGCAGCCGGCGTCGACGACCTGTCGGCACACGTCGGGGTAGGTGTCGATCGTGTGGCCGGGGATGAAGAACGTCGCCGTCAGGTCGCGGGACTGGAGCATCCGGAGGATGCGGGGAACGGCGACGGCGCCGAACTCGCCCCGGGAGATCGGGGTCGGCGTCGTCTGATTGCGCTGGATCCACAGAGAGGGCCCGTCGAAGTCGAACGTCAGGCACACGTGGCCAGCCGGGTTGGCCTCGAAGCTCATGGGGTGAACACCTCCCGCAGCCCTCGGGTCAGGGCCGAACCGATCACCGACTGGTGACTCTCGCCGCCGAAGGTCCGCCATCGCAGGTCGAGGTTGGGGTACCGGCGGGCGGCCAACCGGTCGTGGAACGCCTCCTGGCCCCCGAAGGCGCCGTCGTCCTCGAGCCCACCCCGAGAGAGGAACACCCTCGCCGGCAGGTCGGTGGCGGAGGCGGCGTGAGCCTCCTCCCGGGCGAACATGATCCGGTCGTCCCACCAGACCGACGGGCTGGCCAGGACCCACCGCCCGAAGGCGTCCGGCTCGGCGAGGAGGGTGTCGAGCCCGAACAGCGCGGAGAACGAGTGACCGACCAGGGTCCGATCGTCGGAGATGCGGAACCGTTCGGCGACCGACGGGAGGGCCCGGTCGACGAGGAACCGACGGAACCGATCGGCCCGTCCGACCTCGGCGGCCGGGAGCGTGACCCCGGTCTCCGGCGGGGCGGCGGCCGGCGTCGGGGTGAAGTCGACGGCCCGGAGCTGGATAACCCGACGGATGTCGGCGTCGGCGTGGCTCACCGCCACGACGATCGCCTCCGGCAACTCCCGCCCCAGCGGCTGGATCCGGAACGCGTCCCGCACCGCTCCGAACGTCCACCACCCGTCGAGGCAGACCACCACCGGGTACCGGGTGTCGTCGTCGTAGCGGTAGCGGCTCGGCACCTCGACGGTGACGACGTAGTGCGACCCGGTCTCGGGGGAGACGACCAACGTGTCGTCGGTCCGGAACGGCGTGGTCGTCATCGGGCGCTCTCCTCGTCGAGCCGGAAGTAGTCGGGCTTGCCGAGCGGCCAGTACTCACCCCAGACGTGCTCGCCACCGGTGATCTCCAGGTGGGTCCCGGTCACGAAGTCGCCGGTCGGGCCGGCGAGATAGGCCGCACCCTGGGCGACGTCCCACACGTCGCCCAGGCGTCGCATCGGGTTGTGACCGAAGCTGGCCTGCGCCTCCGGCGGATAGGTGGCCAGACCCTCGCTGGCGATGACGCCGACGGCGATCGAGTTGACCCGGATCCGCTGGGGCGCCCATTCGACGGCCAGCGACCGGGTGAGGGCCACCCCTCCGGCCCGGGACGCCGCCGTGTGGGGGATCCCGACCGAGGCCCGACCCTGGATCGTCGAGATGTTGACGATGTTGCCGCCCCGGTCCTCGTCGACCCACCGTCGGGCCGCCGCCTGCATGACGTACCAGGTGCCGTAGAGGTTGGTCTCGACGACGGCGTGCCACCCCTTGGGCGAGATGTCGAGGGCCGGGCTGGAGAACTGGCCTCCGGCGTTGTTGATCACGTGGTCGAGCCGACCGAAGGTCTGCCAGGTTTCGTCGACCAGCCGCGCGACCGCGTCGGGGTCGCGGATGGTCATCGCGACCCGGTGGGCCGGGACCCCGATCGACCGGAGTCGCTCGACGGTCCGGTCCAGGGTCTCGGCGGTCCGACCACAGACGACGATCGAGGCGCCGAGGCGACCGAACAGCGTCGCCATCGCCGTCCCGATCGCGCCCCCACCGCCGGTGATCAGCACCACCTGGCCATCGAAGAGACCGTCCCGGAAGGCGATGGGGAGCTCGGCCAGCTCGTCGAAGGTATGGCTCCGGTAGGGATCGTCGCTCACCGGGCGACCTCGACGACGACCCGCCCGGTGGTGGCCCGATCGGCCATCCGCCGCAGCACGTCGGGCACGCCGGCGAGGGGGACCTGTTCGGAGATCAACGGATCGATCTCGCCCTCGGCCAGGAGCCGGTAGACCTCGTCGTAGCACTCGTCGAACACCCCGGGATCCTGGGCCCGGTAGCCCCCCATGTGGACCCCGACGACCGAGTAGTTCTTGACCAGGGCGTGGTTGGCCGGTGCGGACGGGATCTCCCCACTGGCGAACCCGACGACCAACAGCCGCCCCTCCCACGCCACGAGGCGCCGGGCGACGTCGAAGTGCTCCCCGCCGACCGGGTCATAGACGACGTCGACCCCTCTCCCGGACGTGGCGTCCTTGACGACCTCGTAGAGGTCGTCGTTGCGGTAGTCGATGGCCAGGTCGGCCCCGAGAGCCTCGCAGGCCCGGACCTTGTCCGGTCCCCCGGCGGCGGCCAGGACCCAACAGCCGTGGGCCTTGGCCATCTGCACCGCCGCCGACCCGACACCGCCGGCCGCCGCCAGCACCAACACCGACTCGCCGGGCTGGAGCGCTCCCCGGCGGTGGAGGGCGAACCACGCCGTGCCGTAGGCGACGTGGATCGCCGCCGCGGTCGTCCCCGGCACCGATTCGGGGAGGCGGTGGACCTCGTCCGATGCCACCAGGGCCTGCTGGGCGAACCCTCCCCAGCCTCTCGTCGTCGGGCCGACCACCCGATCGCCGACGGCGACGGTGGCCTCGGGGCCGGCCGCCACCACCCGACCGGCGGCACCCATGCCGGGCACGAAGGGCACGTCGAGCTTGACCTGGTAAGCGCCTTGGCACTGGAGGATGTCGGCGAAGTTGACGTCGGCCCCCTCAACCTCGACGAGGGCCTCGGTACCCCGAGGCTCGGGCGCCTCGAGGTCGACCAGCGCCAGCTCGTCCCACGGGTCGCCGAGCGCCCCGAGCCGCCAGGCCTTCATCCGGCGACCGGGTCGAGGGCGTCGACCGCGGTTCCGGCCGGGGGCCAGACCGACGCCACGAGCTCGAGGCTCCGGAGGCGCTCCGGGAGGCCGTGGGTCGGGGTGTGGAGCATGAGCTCGGCCGCTCCGGTGCGGGCCGCCAGCTCCTCGAGGCCGTCGGCGACCTCGTCGGCGGTCCCGATCAGGGCCTGGGTTGCGACGGCCGTCGCCCGCCCGAACTCGGGATGGTCGGCCGCCTGGTCGGGCGGGAGGAGCGGCAGCATCCGCCCGGTCCGCATGCCGTACCGCCGCAGCCGACTCGGGCCCGACAGCCAGTCGGCCTCCGCGGTGCTCGAGGCGGCGATGACCGAGGCGGTCACGATCGTGTAGGGACGGTCGAGGATCTCCGAGGGCTCGAAGCTGTCCCGGTAGATCTCGGCCGCCTGCACCGTGCCCCCCATGTCGAAGTGGTGGGCGAAGGCGAAGGGGAGCCCGAGGAGCCCGGCCAGCTGAGCGCTGAACCCGCTGGAGCCGAGCAGCATGATCGACGGGGAGGACTCGGCCTCGGGGGTCGCCCGGAAATGCTCCCACAGGCCAGACTCGGTCCGGCGATCGCCGAGCAGGCCCATCACGTCGATCAGGTTGCGGGGGAAGTGCTCCTCGTCGTCGCTGCCGTGGTGACGCCGCAGGGCGGCGGCGGTGGCCCGGTCGGTGCCGGGAGCCCGACCGATCCCCAGGTCGACCCGGCCGGGATGGAGCGCCTCCAGCAGGGCGAACTGCTCGGCGATGGCCAGCGGTGCGTGGTTGGGCAACATGACGCCCCCCGAGCCGACCTTGATGCGCTCGGTGGCTGCCGCCAGGTGGGCCATCAGCACCGCCGGCACGGTGCTGGCCACCGTGCCCATGTTGTGGTGCTCGGCGACCCAGATCCGGGTGTAGCCGAGACGGTCGGCCACCCGAGCGAGTTCGGTGACGTCGGCCAGGGCGTCCCGGCTGGTCGCGTCGTCGGCCACCATGGCCAGGTCGAGCACCGACAGCGGTCGACCGCCGCCCCGGCCCGCCGACCCGGCTCCCTGGTCGCCCGCTCCGAGGTCGGGGCTGGGGCTCGGCTCGCTTGGGGGTTCCACGGCTGCGGTCCTCGTCGGTGCTCCTGCAGGGACCGACGTATCGTAGCCCCACCGCTCGGGGCACGACAGCCGAGGTCTTCCGGGCTCGCCCGCCGTCGATGCTCGGTGGCCCCCTCTCCGGACGGTCCCATAGGGTTGCGCCATGAGCACCGAGGGACCGTTGACCGAGCTCCGAGTCGTCGACCTGACCGCCGATCTGGGGCGCTTCGCCACGAAGCTCCTGGCGGAGCTGGGGGCGTCGGTATGCCGACCGGTCGGCGCGGGCAGCCGGGGTAGACCGGTGCCGGGGGCCGTCGGCCGGTTCGGCGGGGTCCTCGACTGGTGGTACGACGCGGCCAAGGAGCGGGTCGAGATCGACCTCGCCACCCCCGAGGGGCGCGACGCCTACCGGGCCTTGGCGGCCGAGGCCGACCTGGTCATCGACGCTGCCCCGCCGGGCGAGCTGGCCTCCCACGGCATCGACCACGATGACCTCGTGGCGAGCAATCCCCGACTCAGCCAGGTGTCGATCACGCCCTTCGGCCGGACCGGGCCCCGGGCCGACTGGTCCAGCTCCGACCTGGTGGCGGGGGCGATGGGTGGCGTCCTGTCCCTGACCGGTACCCCCGATGAGCCCCTCAACTCCTGGGGGTGGCAGAACTACAACTTCGGTGGGTTCGTGGCCGCCATCAGCGGCCTGGCCGCCGTGCGATCGGCCCGCCGGACCGGCGTCGGCCAGCACGTCGACGTGTCGCTCCACGAGGTCGTCGCCTCGTCGATCGAGAACCTGCTGATGCAGTACTTCTATGACGACGAGCTCCCGATGGCAAAGATCGCTCCCCGGCAAGGCTCGCTCCACTGGCTCGGCGCCTACCAGGTCGTCCCGGCCAAGACCGGGGCGATGATGGTCACCCCGACACCCGACGCCACCGGGCTGATCGACTGGATGGTGGCGTCTGGCATCACCGAGGCCGAGCCGTTCGTCGGCCTCGACGTCGTCGACCTCCTCGAGCAGATGCCCGGGGTGATGGCGGCCATGACGAGCTTCGCCCGGACCGAGGACGCCGGCACCCTGTGGTGGGAGGCCCAGCGCCGCCACATCGCGTTCGGCGAGGTCCAGACGGTGGCCCAGGCGGCGGCCAACCCCCAATTCGAGCACCGCGGTCTCTACACCGCCACGTGCCCGCTGGCCGGCGACGAGGATCAGCACCAGCGGACCGTCCGGGGCCCCTGGCGGCTGGTCCGGTTCTCCGACACGCCGACCTCGGCGCCCCAGCCCTCCCTCGACCCCACCCCGGTCGACGATCTGGCCACCCGCTGGCGGACCGTTGCCGTCGACCGCCCGGTCCCGGAGCGTGCCGACCCGTCCACTCCCCTCCCCCGTCCTCTCGACGGGATCGTCGTCCTCGACCTCAGCTGGGTGCTGGCCGGCCCGTTCGGGACCCGCCTCCTGGGCGACCTCGGTGCCGACGTGATCAAGGTCCAGACCGAGGAGCGGGCCACCCTGGTGAACCGCCCCGACTACCCGTACTACCCGGTGTGGAACCGGTCGAAGCGGTCGGTGACGATCGACCTCAAGCACCCCGATGCCCTGGCCGTCGTCCGACCGCTCGTCGAGCGGGCCGACGTGCTGGTCGAGAACTACAGCGCCGGGGTCCTCGACCGCCTCGGGCTCGGGTGGGACGACGTCCGCCGGTGGAACGAGCGGCTGGTCTACGTGTCGATGTCGGGCTGTGGCCACGATGGCCCGTGGGCCGACGTGATCAGCTACGCCCCGACGATCCACGCCCTGTGCGGCCTGACCCACCTGACCAATCCCCCGGGGCGGGGCGACGTCGGGTGCGGCTTCTCGCTCAACGACCACGCCGCCGGCTTCAGCGCCGCCCTGTCGATTCTGGCGGCCCTCGCCGCCCGGGACTCGACCGGCCGGGGACAGCAGATCGACATGGCCCAGCTCGAGATCGGGGCTTCCCTGATCGGCCCGGCCCTGGTCGACTACTGGGCCACCGGCCACGAGGCCCAGCCCGACGGGAACGCCGACGGGCTGACCGGGGCGGTGCCGAACGACGTCTGGCGGTGCGCCGACGATCGGTTCCTGGCCATCACCGCCGTCGACGACGACATGTGGGGCCGGTTGGCCGCCGCCACCGGCCTCGACCCCGCCCTCGGAGCGAACGGGACGGACCGCCGGGCCGCCCGGGCCACCATCGACCGGGCGCTCGGCACCTGGTGCGGGGACCGACCGGCGGCCGAAGCGATGGAGGTGCTCCAGCGGGCGGGGGTGGCGGCCGGCGTCGTGCAGGATGCCGCCGACCTCGAAGGCGACCCCCAACTGGCGGCCCGCTCCTTCTGGCGATCGGCCGACAGCGCGGTGTTCGGCCCCCGCCCCTTCGAACGGTTCCCGGCCCGGTGGAGCCGATCGGATCTCGAGCCGTACCGGCCGGCCCCCGGCTACCTCGGCGAGGCCAACTTCGAGGTACTCGCCGAGGTGGTCGGGTTGACCGAGGTCGAGATCGCCGAGGGCATCGCCTCCGGCCTCTTCACCTGACCGCGGCCGCTACGCTCCAACCGGTCCGGCCCGTCGAACCGCGCGGTGACACCCATGCCCAACCCCCTGTCCTCCCTGGCGTCGCCCTCGGCCCAGCTGTCGCCTCCGGTGCCGATCCTCTGCTACCACCGGGTCGCCGCCGATGGCGGTGAGTTCTCCACCACGCCAGAGCTGTTCCGCCAGCACCTCGACCTGATCGCTCAACGAGGGTTCGAGACCCTCAGCCTGGCCCAGCTGACCGAACGGATCGCCGAGCCGACGACGGCCAGCGGTCGACCGGGCATCGTCGTGACGTTCGACGACGGCTACCGGGACCTCGAGACCGAGGTCGCTCCGGCGTTGGCCGAGCGGGGCCAGCGGGCGGTGGCGTTCCTGATCACGTCCCGCAATCCGGCGACCTCCGGCGACGGCGACTACCTCGGCTGGGCCTCGGCCCGGGCCCTCGCCGCCGACGGGCTGTTCGAGTTCCACTCCCACTCCCACACCCACCAGAAGTGGCCGCTCGAGGCGTCGCAGGCGCCGGTGATCGCCGAGGAGCTGCGAACCTCCCGAGCGATCCTGGCCACCGAGCTCGACGCCGAGCCCGAGACCTTCGACCACATCGCCTGGCCGTTCGCCCGGACCTGCGAGGCGTGGGAGGAGACGGCCCTCGAGCTGGGGTTCACCACCCAGTACATCGTCCAACGGGGGGCCGTCCGCCGGCCCGGACAACTCCACCGCCTCCCCCGCCTGCTCACCGACGGCATGGGCCTCGCTCAGCTCCGGACCTGGCTGACCGTTCTCACCTCCCCGGTCGGGGCCACCGCCGGCAACCGGGTCTTCGGCGCCATCCGCCACGTGCGGCGGGGCGCGGCCTACACCTGAGCGACCGACGATGCGCGCCTCCCCCCGGGTCACGATCATCCAACGGCGCCTGGTCCAGTACCGGGTGACGCTCTTCGAGCGGCTCCGCCGTGCCCTCGCGGAGCGGGGCATCGAGCTACGGGTGGTGTACGGGCCGCCATCTCCCACCGACGCCGTCCGCAACGACAGCGGCACCTTGGCGTGGGGCGACGAGGTCCACTCCCGGTGGTTCACCGTCGGCGGCCACGAGCTGGTGTGGCATCCCGGCGGGCGGGCGGTGGCCGACTGCGACCTCCTGGTGTTGACCCAGGAGAACAAGATCCTGTCGAACTACCCGGCCCTGGCCCAGCGGTCGCTTCGCTCCCGGCGGCTCGCCTACTGGGGCCACGGGGTCAACCTCCAGAGCACCAATCCCGACGGGTTGAGCGAGCGGTTCAAGAAGGTGCTGGTCAACCAGGTCGACTGGTGGTTCGCCTACACCGACCACACCCGGGACATCCTGACCGCCGGTGGGTTCGATCCGGCCCGGATCACCGTCCTCGACAACGCCATCGACAACGAGGCGTTCGAGGCCGACCTGGCCGCCGTCGACGACGATCACCTCGCTCGGCTCCGGGCCGAGATCGACCTGGCACCGGGTGCGCCGCTCGGCCTCTACTGCGGGTCGCTCTATGTCGACAAGCGGGTCGACCTGCTGGCCGAGGTCGGCGATCGGTTGGTCGCCACCGACCCGTCGTTCCGGCTCGTGGTGATCGGCGACGGCCCGGCGAGGGCCGACTTGGAGGCCCTGGCCGCCGAGCGGCCGTGGATGCGGTGCGTCGGGGTCCGACGGGGCCGGGAGAAGGCGGCGTGGTTCCGGCTCGCCACGGTGCAGCTCAGCCCGGGGGCGGTCGGGCTCCACGTACTCGATTCCTTTGCCGCCGGCGTGCCCCTCGTCACCACCCGGGACGCAGCCCACGGGCCGGAGATCGCCTACCTCGACCACGGCGTGAACGGGTTCGTGGTCGACGACGACCCGACGGCGTTGGCCGATGAGGTCCGGGCCCTCCTCGCCGACCCCGGCCGCCACGCCGAGGTGGTGGCCGCCGGCCGGACCGCGGCGGCCCGCTACACCCTTCCCAACATGGTCGACCGGTTCGTGGGCGGCATCGTCGCCGCCCTCGATTGAGTCGGCCTCAGCCCATCGCCCCCCGGGCCGCCAGGTCGGCGATCTCGTCGCTGTCGTAGCCGCAGATGTCGGTCAGCACCTCATAGGTGTGCTCCCCCAGGCACGGCGCGGCGCGACGGGGCCCGTGGTCGTACCCGTCGATTCGGTACTGGTGGCCGGCGTAGGGCACGGTCCCCACCTCGCTGTGCTCCAGGTAGCGGTAGAACCCCCGGTGCCGGTACTGGGGGTCGTCCAGCAACTGCTCGCTGGCCTGCACCATCCCGGCGGCGATGCCGTTCGCCGCCAGGAGCGATTCGGTCGCCGGGCCGTCCCGGCCGGCGGTCCACCGGGCCAGCTCGTCGTCGATGAGGTCATGGGCCGCCTGGCGGCCGGCCACCGTGCAGAGCTCGGGGTCGGCGGCCCACGCCGGGCCGCCGAGAACCTCGACCAACCGGGCCCAGGCCCCGTCGTCGGCCACCGAGATGGCCAGCCACCGATCGTCGCCGGCCACCGGGTAGACCCCCTGAGGAGCGACATCGGCGCTCCGGTTGCCCCGCCGGGGCGGGAGCTGCCCGGTCCGCTGGTAGGCGCTCAGCTCCGGCGCCAGGAACTGGAGTGCCATCTCCAGTTGGGCGCCCTCGATGTGGCAGCCCTGCCCGGTCCGGTCACGCCGATCGAGGGCCGCCAGGACCGCGGTGGCCAGGAACCTCGGGCCGATCGTGTCGGTGTAGGCCAACCACGGACCGTCGGGCGGCAGGTCGGGCCATCCGACGAGCCCCTGGAAGCCGGCGACGGCGGCGGCGTGGTAGCCATAGCCGGCCATGCGTGACACGTCGCTCCCCTCGCCGAGGAGCGAGGTGCTGACCATGACCAGCGCCGGGTTCGCCTCGACCATCGCGTCGTAGCCGAGGCCGAGGCGATCGATCGTGCCGGGGGTGAAGCTCTCGACGACCACGTCGGCGCCCTCGACCAGCCGCCGGGCGACCTCGAGACCGGCCGGGCTCTTCAGGTCGAGCTCGATCCCCAGCTTCGAGGTGTTGAACGTCCCGTAGAAGTTCGACCGGTTGGTCCCCGCCTCGCCGTTCTTGTACGGGGGTTGCCGGCGGAGCCCGTCGATCCGGTTCTCCGACTCGACCCTGATCACGGTCGCGCCGTGGTCGGCCAGGCACTTGGCGGTGATCGGGCCGACGCCGATCCAGCTGAAGTCGACGACGACCAGCCCCTCCAGCGGGAGCCCACCGCCGTCCCGACCGGGGGACTCGGCGCTCCGCCCGGGGGCCGTCCATCGGGCGCCGTCCACACCGTCGACCGTCGGTCCCGGTCCGATCGGTCGACCCCGCTCGACGGCGGGCCGCGCCCCGTCGAGTCGGCAGAACGCCCCCGGTCGCCGGGCGGGGCCACCCTCGAGGACCGACGGGGTGGCGTCGGCGGCCCCGTCGGGGGTGGTCCAGAACCGTCGGGCCGCGAGGTGGTCGAACCGGAGGAGGTCGTCGAGCGTGTTGAGGGGGGCGAGGCTGGCCCCGAGGTCGAGGCCTCGCAGGAAGAGCTCCCGGCGGCTGTAGCGCCGGCACAGCTCGCCGATCGCCTCCATCACCTCGGTCAGGGTGTGGGCCACCGGCTCGCCCTGGATGACCCGGTGGTCATAGAGCTCCCAGTCCGTCTCGGCCCACTCGGGGCCGACGATGCCGTCCTCGATCAGCCACGGCAACACGTAGCGCATGGTCCGACCGGTCGGGACGCACACGACATGCCCGTCGGCGGCGTCGAGCCGGAGCTGGACGGGCAGGCTGAGGTGGAGGATGGAGCCATTGCGTTGGAAGTCCCGCCCCTGGATCTCATAGGCCTCCATGGCGTTGAGCAGGGTCCACGTCATCACCGACTGGGCCGACACGTCGACGAACTGCGCCTCGCCGGTGATCGTCATCCGGCGGTGGGCGATCAGGGCCGCCACCGCCGCCTCGACCCCGGCGTGGCGCCACACCTGGGGCACCGAGATCTGGACCGGGGCCCGGTCCCGGGTTCCCTGGAGGTGGACCGGGCCGCCGAGGGCGGCGATCGTCAGCTCCGAGGCCGGTTGTTCGGCCCGGGGCCCGGTTGCCCCGAACGGGGTGACCAGGACCGAGACGATGCGGGGGTTGACGGCGGTGAGCTCGTCCCGATCGAGGCCGAGGTCGGCCAGGGTTCCGGGGGGACCGGCGTCGAAGACCAGGTCGGCTCCGGCCACCAGCCCGGCGACGATCGATCGATCGACGTCCGGGTCGCCGGTCAGGGCGGCCGTCGACTTGTTGGCGTTGTAGGCGTGCTCCCGGTCGGTGCCGCCGTCCCTCGATCGACGGCCGGGGTCGACCGGCGCCGGCGGTGGCACGAGGCGGATGACCTCGGCGCCGAGGTCGGCCAGCACATAGGGCCCGACCTCTCCCTGGACGCCGGTCAGATCGAGCACACGCCATCGGTCCAACATCGGTTCGCGGCCTCCCTCGTGGTCGGGTCGTCGCCCCCGGGGCCGCCCGGGCCGACCAGTCTGGGCCGGCCGACCGTACCGGCGCCAGCTCATCCCCGAGCCGAGCGGGCACCCGCCGTGCGGTGGCTCGGCACCGACCGACGTAGGAGGATGGCACCATGATCGAGCGAACCGTGGACCTGACAACCCGAGACGGCGTGATGGTGACGTTCGTCGTGCACCCCGAACGGGATGGTCCACACCCGGTCGTGCTCTTTCTCATGGACGCCCCCGGCATGCGGGAGGAGATCCGCGACATGTCCCGCCGGTTGGCGTCGGCCGGCTACTACGTGATGGCGCCCCACCTCTACTACCGAGACGTCGAGCACTTCGATGTCTTCGAGACCGGCGACCGGGATCGCATGTACGAGCTGATGGGCAACCTGTCGAACGCGATGGTGGTCGACGATGCCCGCCAGCTGATCGACGCAGCCCATGGCGATGAGGCGGCCGACGCCACCCGGGTCGGGACCGTCGGCTACTGCATGAGCGGGCCGTTCACGATCATGGTGGCCGCCGCCCTTCCCGATCGGGTCAGGTCGGCGGCCTCCATCCACGGCGTGAAGCTGGCGGTCGACGCCGACGATTCTCCCCACAACCATCTCGCCTCGGTACGAGCCGAGGTCTATGTCGCCTGCGCCGAGCACGACGGCCATGCCCCGCCGGAGATGATCGACCAGCTGGAGGCGGCGATGTCGGAGGCCGGCACGGTCGGCGAGATCGAGTGGTACCCGGGCACCGAGCACGGGTTTGCCTTCGCCGAACGACCGGTGTACGACAGGGACGGTTCGGAGCGCCACTGGGAGCGATTGCACGCCCTGTTCCGCCGGACCCTCCACGACTGACGAACGACGACGCACAGGAGGCCACGATGGCCGCACCACAGGTGATCATCCCCGCCGGCTCCGAGAAGACCTACCAGCGGTTCCACTACGCCCCGGCGGTCCGGGTCGGTGACGTCGTCTACTGCTCCGGCGTCATCGGGGCCGACGGATCGACCGTTCCCGACGACCCGGCCGAGGAGTTCGCCGCGGCGTTCGCCGGGCTGGCCGCGGTGCTGGAGGCGGCCGGGGGGTCCCTCGACGACGTGGTGGAGATGACCAGCTTCCACGTCGACATGTCGACCCACCTCGGCGCGTTCGTCGCCGCCAAGGACGCGGCCATCGCCGAGCCCTACCCGGCGTGGACCGCGATCGGCTGCACCGAGCTGGCCATGCCGGGAGCCCGGGTCGAGATCAAGGCCACCGCCCACATCCCGGCCTGATACGGTCCGGTCGATGCCCGGATCGGACGGCCCGTCGACCTCGAACACCGACGACGAGCCGTTGGCCGAGGTCGTCGTGCCCTGCGCCGAGGTGGAGCCCGAGTTGGCGTTCTTCGTCGACCTCGGCTTCGCCTTGGAGATGATCACGCCGGCCGACGATCCCGACACCGCGGTCGTCGCCGGCCACGGCCTCCGCCTCCGGTTGGAGGCCGTCGCAGCTGACGACGCGGCGCTCGCGGGTGGTCGGCCGACGGTCCGGCTCCGGATCCTGGCCCCGGTGGACGTTCCGGCCACCGGGGGGGCGATCGATCGTCGGCCGGGGGCGTACACCTCGCCGGGGGGAGCCCGGGTCGAGATCGTGGCGGACGATGGCGGGCTGTCGCTACCGCCGGCCACGCCCCGGTTGGAGCTGTCCTCGCCCCAGACGGCTGACGAAGCGTTCGGCGCCGGTCGAGCCGGGATGGCCTACCGGGACCTGTTGCCCGACCGCCAGGGCGGCCGATACATCGCCTCCCACATCCGCATCGCCGAGGGCGGACCGGTCCCCGACTACGTCCACCACCATCGGATCCGGTTCCAGCTGATCTACTGCCGGCGGGGCTGGGTCAAGGTCGTCTACCAGGATCAAGGACCCCCGTTCGTGATGGAACCGGGCGACTGCGTGCTCCAGCCGCCGGGGATCCGCCACCGGGTCCTCGAGGCATCGGCCGGCTTGGAGGTGGTCGAGCTCAGCTCACCGGCCCGCCACGACACCCTTCCCGATCCGCACCTGGACCTCCCGACCACCCAGCCGCCGACCTCGGTGGTCAGCGCCGACGGCCAACCTTCCGACACCGGTCGCCGCTACGGAGGACAGCGGTTCGTCCGCCACCGGGCGGCCGACGCGACGTGGATCGACGGAGGCGACGGTGGCGGCTACCGGGATCTCGGCATAGCCGAGGCGACCGACGGGCTGGCCCGGGTCCGGGTCGTTCGATCCGAGGCTCCCGGCGCACCGGTGATCCGTCCCCGACCGGGCGATGAGCTGTGCTTCGTCTTCGTCGATCGGGGATGGGCCAGGGTCATGGCCCCCGGCGGGGAGCGGGCAACCATCGGCCCGGGCGACGCCGTCGCCCTTCCTCCTGGCGACGACGACCATGCGCTCGTCGACCCGTCGGAGTCGTTCGAGGCCCTGGTGGTCGAGGTGACCGGAAAGGACTGAGCCGGTCCAGCTCCCGTCGCCCGAGGAGCCGGACCGGCCCTGGTGGCCGGCGCCGTCGCGGAGACGGCACCGACCGGTGAACCGGAGCTGCCTGGAGGGAGAGGCCGGCTCCGGATCGGACCGCAGCGATCAGCTGGCGTCGTCGGCCAGCACCGTCCGGTAGATGATCCCGCCGATGACGGCACCGACGATCGGGGCCACCCAGAACAGCCACAGCTGGGTGACCGGGGTGGTGGCGTCGGTCCCGAACACCGCCGCGACGACGGCCTGAGCCGTCGACCGGGCCGGGTTGACGCTGGTGTTGGAGATCGGGATCGAGATCAGGTGGATCAGGGTCAGGGTCAGACCGATGGCCAGCCCACCCATGCCGGCGGCGGCCCGCTTGGCCGTGGCACCGAGGATCACGATGAGGAAGATCGCCGTGAGGACGATCTCGGCCAACAGGACGGCGCCGAGCGAGTAGCCACCGGGCGAGAAGTCGTCGTAGCCGTTGGTGGCGAAGGTCCCGGCGGTGTCCCCGATCTCGAACCCGGATGCGCCGCTGGCGATGGCGTAGATGATCAGACCGCCGACCAGGCCGCCCAACACCTGGGCGACGATGTACGAGATGGCCTTGGCGCCGCTGAACACACCGGCGGCGACCTGGCCGAGGGTCACGGCCGGGTTGAAGTGGCCGCCCGAGATGTGGCCGAGGGCGTAGGCGCCGGTCACCACGGTGAGGCCGAAGGCGAGGCTGACCCCGAGGAACCCGATTCCCAGCTGCACGCCGTCGTCGGTGAGGTAGAGCGCGGCGAACACTGCCGAGCCACAACCGCCGAGCACCAGCCACAGCGTGCCGATGAACTCGGCCGCAAGCTCCCGATACGTCTTCGTCATTTCCAGTTCTCCTTCGCCCCACGCTCGGCCCCGTGGCCGGCGTCTGCGAAGGAGTTGACGAACGATCCGGCGACGAAGTCGCGAACTCCTGACGAACTTGTTACAGCGGAGGTCAGCGGTTGCCGATGATCCGCTCCGGCCGTACGAGGACCGCCACCCGGTTCTCGTCGACCATGACCTGGTCGAAGGTGTCCCAGTCGTCGTGGGTGCCCCCGGCGGCGGCGAACACGTTCCGGAGGAGGGTCGGCAGGTCGACGTCGGGGGTCGACGAGTCGATGATCTCGGCCGGACCCTCGACCCCGGCCCACGCCCAGCCTCGACGGTACGTCACCGAGACCCGCCCGGCGGCGGCGACCAACGCCACCTTGCGGGCCGCCCCCCGGGCCACGAAAGCGATCGTCTCGACCCCCGACACCGGATGATCGAGCGGGCCGGCGTTCACCACCGACGAGTGGACCGTCCCGTCGGCCCGAGTCGTCGCCACGACGCACAGCCCCTGCTCGCTGCTCGCCAGTTCCTTCACCTCATCGAGTGTTGCCATGGCCCGCAACCTAGACGGTTCCGCGGCGGGGTGACGCCGTCAGCCGTCGCTACGGGCGTGGAGCGCCCCGGCGGCGACCAGCTCGGCCACCCGATCGGCCCCGTAGCCGAGCACCTCGCCGAGGACCGCCTGGTTGTGCTCGCCGAGGAACGGGGCAGGGGGCTCGACATCGCGCCGGGGTTGGGCCGAGGTGTGGATCGGGAACCCGGGGACCCGTATCGGTCCGAGGACCGGGTCGTCCACCGTGGCCAGCGCGCCCCGCTCCCAGAACCACTCGTGCAGGTGGGCGTCGGCGGGATCGACGACCGGCCCCGCCGGCACCCGGTGGGCTTCGAGGTGGGCGAGGGCGGCCGCGTCCGAGGGGAAGGTCTGGATCCACCGTTCGATCACGTCGACCAGGGCCTCCCGGTTCTCCTTCCGGCCCTCGACGGTGGCGAACCGCTCGTCGTCGCCCAGCCCGATGTCGGCCGCAGCCTCACAGAGCCGGTCCCACTGGGGCTCCAGGACCTGGATGGCCAGCCACCCGTCCGGGCCCCGGTAGGTGCCTGCCGGTGGCATGACCCCGAAGTGGCGGCCGCTGCGCCGGAGCCGGGCCCGGCCATCGGTCACGCTCGGTCCCTGGATCTGGAACGGGTGCATCCCGAACACCGGCTCGACCAGCGAGATGTCGATCACCTGGCCCTCCCCGGTCGACACTCGACCGTAGAGGGCGCTGACGATGGCCCCGAAGGCCATCATGCCCGCCGCCATGTCGGCGATCGGCGCGCCGGCGGCCAGCGGTGGCCCGTCCGGGTCGCCGGTCAGGGCGATCGGGCCCGCCACCGCCTGGCCGATCAGGTCGTACCCCGGGACGTGGGCCTTCGACGAGGAGCGGCCGTAGGCCGAGATCGTCGCATAGATCAGCTCGGGGGCCAGGGCCCGGAGGTCGTCGGCGCCGAGGCCCCGGCGAGCCAGGACTCCGGCGCTGAAGTTCTCGACGACCACGTCGCACTCGACGGCCAGATCCCGAACCAGCGCAACGCCCTCGTCGGTCCCCAGGTCGACGCAGACGCTGCGCTTGCCCCGGTTCTGCTGCACGAAGTAGCTCGACCGGGGACCGGCGACGATCGGCAGCTGCCGGGCGGCGTCGCCGCCCGGGGCCGGCTCGATCTTGATCACGTCGGCCCCCAGGCCGGCCAGCAACAGCGTGCAGGACGGACCGCTCAGGTACTGGGTCAGGTCGAGGACCCGGACACCGTCGAGGTTCATGGCCGGCGGCCTGCGATCACTCCCCCAGCGCCTTGGTGAAACCGGCGATGCCCCCGCTGTAGATGCTGCCGGCGAGGTCCTCGGCCTTCTCGACCGGGACGCCGTCGGCGTGGAAGGTGCCGGTCCACGTCAGCTCCGAGCCCCCATCGCCGGCCGGGGTGACGGTCATCGTGGCGGCGTAGTCCTTGAACGGCAGCGGCGAGCTGACGATCGAGTAGGTCAAGGTCATCGCCTCGGGGTCGAGCACGTCGAGGGTCTCGACGACCGCGCCGCCCCCCATCGGGATCGACCGCTTGGCGCCGACCCCGGAGCCCTCGGTCTCGTAGGGCTCCATGTTGGCCATGTACTTGTCGAGGCCGCCGAAGTCGGCGACCATCGCCCACAGCTCGGCCGGTGGGGCGGCGAAGGTCCCGGTACGGGTCACTTCGGATCGGGGTGCGTCGCTCACGATTGCTCCTGTTCGAACGGTCGGGGTGGTTGGCTGGACTGGGAGGACTGGGGGAGGACAGAACGGACGGTCGAGCCGGCTCAGCTCGGGGCCCCCGCCAGCAGGGCGTCGGGGATCTCGACGTGGCGGGCCCGGAGCCACTCGCCGAGGCTCTTGGCCTGGCCGTCCTGGCGGGTAGAGGCGGCCACCCCTTCCTGGAGCAGGCCGTGGATGAGGAAGTTCATCGACCGGATGGCGGGAAGCAGGTGACGGTCGATCGGGAGATCGGCCGCTTCGGGCAGGAGCTCCCGGAGGCGATCGGTCGTCAGGGTCTCGGCGATCCAGGCCCATCCCTCGTCGGTCCGGGCGAACACGCCGAGGTTGGCGTTCCCGCCCTTGTCCCCGGATCGGGTGCCGACGACCCGACCCAGCGGCGCCATCGTGGTCGGCCCGTCGGGGACGGCGACCGACGGGCCGGGCCGAGCGTCGACCGTCGGCCGGTCGGTCACGGTCGGCGCCGTCGAGTCGACGACCGTCGTCGGGCCACCGAGGACGGTGACCCGAGCCGGCACGAGGTCGGCCGGGATCAGGGCCGGCGTGTACACGCCATAGGGAGAGCCGGGGCTGGGGCCGCCCCCGACACCGAACAGCCCGGGGATCGAGGCCAACCCGGTCTCGGTGAGGGCGTTGGAGAACGCCCGGCCGACCTTGCGCTCATCGGGGTCCTTCACCGTGCACCGCCAGAGGGCGACCGCCGCCTCGTTCGAGGTCGGATCGGTGTGGTCGGTCCGCACGACCCGGGTGGTGACCGAGGCGAAGTCGTCCCGATCGAAGGGACAGTTGGCCCAGAACGCCGCCTCGACGAGGGCCGCCTTGGCCTCGATGTCGAGCCCGGTCAGGGCGATCGCCAGGTCGTTCCGGTACCCGCCGACCTCGTTCATCGCCACCTTCAGCGTCTCGGGCGGCGGCTCGCCCCTGGTGCCGTGGACCCGGACCCGGTCGGGGGCCTCCTGGGTCAGCTCGATCGTGTCGAACCGGGCGGTGACGTCGGGCCCGAGGTAGGCGGGCGCCCCGATCTCGTACAGCAGCTGTGAGGTGACGGTGCCGACCGAGACCTCGCCGCCGGTCCCGTCGTGCTTCCCGATCACGGTGGTGCCGTCCGCCGCCACCTCGGCCCACGGGAACCCGACCCGCTCCATACCCGACACCTCGGTGAAGAACGAGTAGTTCCCACCGGTCACCTGGGCCCCGCACTCGATGAGATGCCCGGCGGCGACGGCTCCGGCCAGCGCGTCCCAGTCGTCCCGTTGCCACCCGTGGTGCCACGCCGCCGGTCCGCACACCACTGCGGCGTCGGTCACCCGGCCGGTCACCACGATGTCGGCCCCCTGATTCAGGGCCTCGACGATCCCCCAGCACCCGAGGTAGGCGTTGGCGGTGATGAACCGGTCGACGTCGGCCACCGGTTCGCCGGTGTCGAAGTGGGTGAGGGCGATGCCGGCCTCGGCCAGCTCCCCGAGTCGAGGGAGGAGGTCGTCGCCGTTGACGTAGGCGATCGTCGGCGACAGGCCCAGCTTGTCGGCCACCTCGGCCACCGCCTCGGCACACCCGTCGGGGTCGAGGCCACCGGCGTTGCTCACCACCTTGATGCCCCGGTCGAGGCAGGTGCCCATCACCTGCTCCATCTGGGTGACGAAGGTGCGGGCGTAGCCACCTCCGGGACGCTTGGCCCGGGTCCGGGACAGGATCAACATGGTCAGCTCGGCCAACCAATCGCCGGTCAGGGCGTCGATCGGGCCACCCGAGACCATCTCGGCGGCCGCCGCGACCCGGTCGCCGTAGAACCCCGAGCAGTTGGCGATGCGGACCGGGTCCCGTCCCGGGGAGGAGTCGACGCTCGTCATCCGGCCGAAGGTAGTCGGCCCCGCGGCGTGGCGACCAGAACGACGCCGGCACCGGTGCTCGCTGCCGCCGAGCCGACATTGTTCCGCACCTGCTCCGAAGGCGGGGGTCGGCGAGGGGAGCCGGCTCCCCGATCCACCGATAGCGGGACTCGCCTTTCGGCGTCGGAGCGTCTATACCTGCCGACGTGGCAATCCTGGGATCGACGATCAACGTCTCCGGGGACGACTTCCGTCGCAACCGGGACGACATGCTCGAGCAGTTGGCCGCCCTCGACGACCTCCAGCACCAGGCGGCGGCCGGCGGCGGACCGAGGGCGATGGAACGGCTCCGGAGCCGGGGGAAGCTCCCGGTTCGGGAGCGGATCGCCGCCGTCCTCGACCCCGACTCGCCGTTCTACGAGATCAACTCGCTGGCCGCCTACTGCTCCGACTACACGGTCGGCGGCGGTCTCGTCATGGGCATCGGGGTGATCTCGGGCACCGAGTGCCTGATCCAGGGCAACGATCCGACGGTCCTGGGCGGGGCGATCACCGCCTTCGCCGGCAAGAAGATCATGCGGGCCATCGAGATCAGCCGGGACAACCGCATCCCCTACGTCCAGTTCGTCGAGTCGGCCGGAGGCGACCTCCGGGGCAGCGACGACCCCGAACGCCAGCTCCGGGAGCAGCAGGTCCACTTCGCCGAGTCGGGCCGGCTGTTCTACGACGTGACCGAGCTGTCGAAGCTGCGGATCCCGTCGGTGGCGGTGGTGTTCGGCTCCTCGACCGCCGGCGGCGCGTACCAACCGGGGATGAGCGACTACAACATCTTCATCCGGGAACGGTCCAAGGTGTTCCTCGGCGGCCCCCCGCTGGTCCAGATGGCCACCGGTGAGATCTCCGACGACGAGACCCTCGGCGGGGCCCAGATGCACGCCGAGGTGTCGGGGTTGGCCGACTACCTGGCCGACGACGAGCTCGACGCCCTGCGGATGTGCCGGGAGGTGGTCGCCCACCTGAACCACCACAAGCTGGGCTACGGGCCGACCGGCCCCGGCACCGCCCCCCGCCACGATCCCGAGGAGCTGCTCGGCCTCATGGCCCGAGACCTCTACGCCCCGGTCGACGTCCGGGAGGTCATCGCCCGGATCGTCGACGACTCGGAGTTCGAGGAGTTCAAGGCCCGGTACGGTCCGACCCTGATCTGTGGCTGGGCGTGGATCCACGGCTACCCGGTCGGGATCCTCGGCAACAACGGGCCGCTGTTCTCCGAGAGCTCGGAGAAGGCGGCCCAGTTCATCCAGCTGTGCAACCAGCGGCACATCCCCCTCCTCTTCCTCCAGAACATCACCGGCTACATGGTCGGCAAGGACTTCGAGCGGGGTGGGATCGTCAAGAACGGCTCCAAGATGATCAACGCGGTGTCGAACTCGATGGTCCCCCACATCACCGTGATCCTGGGGTCCAGCTACGGGGCGGGGAACTACGGCATGTCGGGCCGGGCGTTCAACACCCGATTCACCTACCTGTGGCCGACGGCCAAGATCGCCATCATGGGCCCCAAGCAGATCGCCGGCGTCATGTCCCTGGTCCGACGGGGTCAGGCGGCCCGCAAGGGCGAGCCGTTCGACGAGGCGGCCGACGCCGAGATCACCGCCTCGGTCGAGCACTACCACGAGCTGGGGTCGCTGGCCCTCCACGCCACCGGCCGGGTCAGCGACGACGGGATCATCGACCCCCGCGACACCCGCGACGTGATCGGGATGTCGCTGTCGGTCTGTCACAACAACGAGGTCAAGGGAGCGGAGGGGTTCGGTGTCTTCCGGATGTAGCCGACTGCTGGTCGCCAATCGGGGCGAGATCGCCCGCCGGGTGTTCGCCACCGCCCGGGCCATGGGTATCGAGACCGTGGCCGTCTACAGCGACTCCGACGCCGACGCCCCCTTCGTCGCCGACGCCGACCAGGCGGTTGCCATCGGCGGGACGACCGCCTCCGACAGCTACCTCGACCAGGCCAAGGTTCTGGCCGCCGCGGCCCGATCGGGGGCCGACGCCGTCCACCCCGGCTACGGGTTCCTGTCGGAGAACGCCACCTTCGCCCGGGCGGTGGTCGACGCCGGCCTGACCTGGGTCGGCCCTCCCCCCGAGGCGATCGCCGCCATGGGCGACAAGCTGGCCGCCAAGCGGCTGATGATCGACGCCGGCGTCCCCACGCTGCCGTCGATCGAGATCACCGACGGGCTCGACCTGGCGGCGGCGGCGACCGAGATCGGGTACCCGGTGCTCGTGAAGGCGGCCGCTGGCGGCGGCGGCAAGGGCATGCGGGTCGTCGAGGACGAAGGGGCGCTGGTCGAGGCGGTCGCCGGTGCCCAACGGGAGGCCGAGGCCTCCTTCGGCGATGGGACCGTCTTCCTCGAGAAGTACCTGACGTCGCCCCGCCACGTCGAGATCCAGGTGCTGGGCGACCAACACGGCAACCTCGTCCACTGCTTCGAGCGGGAGTGCTCGATCCAGCGTCGCCACCAGAAGATCATCGAGGAGGCTCCGAGCCCGGCCCTCGACGACAGCCTCCGCTCCGAGATGGGGCGGGCCGCGGTGGCCGCGGTACGGACGGTCGGCTACCACTCGACCGGGACGGTCGAGTTCCTCGTCACCGGGGAACGGGGTGACGAGCAGGCGTTCTACTTCCTCGAGGTCAACACCCGGCTCCAGGTCGAGCACCCGGTCACCGAGGAGATCACCGGCCTCGACCTGGTCCGCCAGCAACTGCTCGTGGCCCAGGGCCTCCCGCTCGCCTTCACCCAGGACGACCTGTCGATCACCGGGCACGCCATCGAGGCCCGCCTCTACGCCGAGGATCCGGCCAACGGTTTCCTTCCCGCCACCGGGACCCTGACCGCCTTCGGGCTGGCACCGGGGTTCGAGGCCCGCCTGGACTCCGGGGTCGAGACCGGCTCGGTCGTGGGGGTCGAGTTCGATCCGATGTTGGCCAAGGTGATCGCCACGGGGCCGACCCGGACCGAGGCCGCCCTCCGGTTGGCCCTGGTCCTGGAGCGGATGGCGGTGGCCGGGGTGACCACCAACCGCGATTTCCTCGTCGCCACGCTGCGGACCCCGGCGTTCCTGGCCGGCGACACCACGACCGACTTCATCGAGCGGGTCGACCCGGGGGCGACGAGCGACGCGTCGGACGATGAGCTCCGGGCACTGGCGGTGGCCGCCGTGTTGGCCCGCCAGGCCCGCAACCGGGCCGAGGCCGGGGCGCTGGCGTTCCTCCGGGCCGGCTTCCGGAACTCGGTCATGCCGGCCGAGACGATGCTGTTGACCCACGACGGACGAGAGATCGACGTCGGGTACCAGACCCGCCGCGACGGGTCGATCGACGCGTCCGTGACCTTCGTCGATGACGACGCAACGGCCGGCTCGGAGCCCGACCCGGCCGGCCAGGCCCCGGCGCTGATCCGGGCCGCGCTCACCGACCTGGTGCCGATCGACGCCCGGTCGGTCCGGCTCGACGCCACGCTCGACGGGCTCCGGTCCTCATACCTGGTGGTCGAGGACGGGGGGTCGTGGCACGTCCACGGGCCTCGGGGCCGGGCCGATTTCGTCGAACGCTCCCGGTTCCCCGACACCGACGCCGACGCGGTCGCCGGCGGCCAGATGGCGCCGATGCCGGGCACGATCCGGATCGTGGCGGTGAGCGAGGGCGACCCCGTGGAACCGGGGCAGACCCTCGTCGTCCTCGAAGCGATGAAGATGGAGCACACGGTGACCGCGCCGGCTGCCGGCGTCGTCGATCAGGTGCGGTGCGCGGTCGGCGATCAGGTCGACAACGGTCAGGTCCTCGTCGTGGTGACGCCTCACGACGACTGAGGTGCCCGTCGGCAACCGACGACGTGACGCCCTGACGCCCCTACGAGGGCGTCGAGTCGTCGTCGGTCGACTTGGCCCGAACGTCCTCGGCCATCGACAGCGCACGGGCGACCGCATCGTCGTCGGTCGACGAGCCGTCGGGCGCCTCGTCGGCATCGGGCTCGTCGGCGCCGGCCTTCGCCTTCCCCTTGGCGGCCTTGCCCTTGGCGGCCTTGGTCGGCTCGTCGCCGCCGGCCTTCGCCTTGCCCTCGCCCTTCCCCTTGGCGGCCTTGGTCGGCTCGTCGGCGTCCGCCTTCCCCTTCCCCTTGGCGGCCTTGCCCTTGGCGGTCTTGCCCTTGGCGGTCTTCGTCGGCTCGTCGGCGTCCGGCCGGTCGACCTCCTCCGTGTCGGCGGTGGTCTCGGCATCGTCGTCGGCGGCGATGATCGGCTGGGTCTTCTTCGTCGCCCGACCCTTGCCCCGCTTCGCCGTGGTCGCGGCCGCCGTCCCGGCCTTCTCCACGACGCGATCCTTCTCGGTCTCGCCCTGCTGGTCGTCGTCGGCCTCATCGCCGCCCTCGGCCACGTCGTCGGTGGCGGCCACCTTGGCCTTGGCCCCCGTCGTCTTCGTTGACCGTTCGGGCCGGGTCTTGGTCGCGGTGCCACCACCCCGCCGCGGTCGTCGGAGCGGAGCCTGCGGCTTGGACGGTGCCTCGTCGTCATCGGCGAGCTCGTCGGGGTCGATGTCGGTGGCATCACGACGGAGCCCGTACCGCTGGAGGTAGATGGCGGCGGCGACGATGAAGGCGACCATCGCCCAGATGTGGTAGCGAACGCCGAACAGCTCATCCACGGGATCGATGCGGAGCAACTCGATCAGGATCCGGCCGATGCCGTAGCCGATGAGGTACACGGCGAACAGGGCCCCGGGACGGAGGATCCGCTTCCGGTCGATCCACAACAGGAATCCCAGCAGGGCGATGTTCCACAGGATCTCGTAGGCGAACGTGGGGTGGAACAGCAGATCGGGGTCCTCGTAGCCACGGATCCGATGCTCGGCGTCGATCTCGAGGCCCCACGGAAGCGTCGTCGGCCGGCCGTACAACTCCTGGTTGAACCAGTTGCCGAATCGTCCGATGATCTGACCCAGCGGGAGGCCGAGGGCCGCTGCGGTGAAGACCGGGGCGAGCGGAACGTCGTTCCGGCGAAGCCACCACACGCCGACCACCATCCCCAGCAGCACCCCACCCGGAATGCCGAGCCCGCCCTCCCAGAGCCGGAAGGCGGCGGGCAGGTCGTCGGAGAATCGTCCCCAATTCGTCAAGACGAAGTAGATGCGGGCGCCGACGATCGCAGCGGGCAGCGCCCACAGCGCCATGTTGGGGATGATCTCGGGGTCGAGACCGTCCTGGGCGACCCGCCGGCTGGCCAACCAGACACCGGCAAGAACGCCGAGAGCGATGAGAAACCCGTATGCTCGCAGATCCAAGGGTCCGATCGAGATCTCGTTCTGTGATGGACTCGGGATCGAGGCCACTAACGACACCAGCATGGTGGTTGCTCCTGGTAGGCGAGCCCGACCGGGGGCGCGACATCGGCCGAACTAGGATTGTAAAGAGGCGTATGGGAGAACGTATTCCCCCGGGCTACCCCCCGTTCCACATGCGAGCACTGGCTCGGGCCACGTTGCCGCTCCGCGACCGAACGCTTCGACGTTACCCCGATCCCGAGGAGCTCGTCGCTCGGGCCACGGCCGACACCGGACTGTCCGATTTCGGGCCCGGTGAGGTCCTCGAACCCCTCGATCAGCTCCTCGAGCCCCTCCGCAACGACGAGACGATGACCGCCATCGGGCTGTACGCCTGGCCCCAGATGCTGCGCCGCCACCTGACCACCCGGCTCCACATCGTCGACTATGTCAATCGCCACCCCGAGGTCCGCAACGAGGACCTGGTCCGGCCGGTCATCATCACCGGCATGCCCCGTACCGGGACGACCCTGCTCTACAACCTGCTGGCGACCATGCCCGGCGCTCGACCCCTGATGGGGTGGGAGAGCATGGACCCGATCCCCCGGCAGCGGCGGCGGCTCCGGTTCCGCAAGTCGAAGTACCGGGCCTGGGTCGCCTTCGTCAACTCGACCATCCCCCAGCTGAAGGCGATTCACCACCTCCAGGCCGACGCCCCCGACGAGGGTCTGGAGCTGATGGATCGGACGCTCCACTCCTTCAACTTCATGCTCTACGCCTACGGCTACACCGACTGGCTGCTGGAGCGGACCAACCGGGAGATGTTCGACGCCTGGACGATCTGGAAGTGGCAGCTCCAGATGCTTCAGACCCAGGCCCAGGGCCCGAGCGGGTACTGGGTGTTGAAGGCACCGACGTTCATGGGGCTGTTCCCCACGATCGACGCCCTCCTCCCCCACGCTCGCTACGTGATGACCCACCGTGATCTCCACAGCGCCCTCCCGTCGGCCATGTCGCTGGTGACGGTGGTCGGAGCCTCGATGCGGTTCCCCGGCGAGCAGGTTCCGCTTCCCCGGTTCGTCGACCGGATGACCGAGATGGCCAACCAGACCCGGAAGCAGATCGAGCAGCGGCCCAACGTCCAGGTGCTGTATCCGGAGTTCGTGGCCGACCCGGCATCGACGGTCCGGACCATCCTCGAGACGTTCGACGAAGACGTGCCCACCGACCTCCAGGCCCGAGTCGATCGGTACCTGGCCGAACACCCGCAGAACAAGCACGGGAAGCACGACTACAGCCCCGAGCGGTTCGGACTGGTGGCCGAGGACCTCGAGCCCTACGCCGCCGACTACGCCCGCGACCTCGGCCTCGACCGGTTCTGATCCGGCGGCGACGACCGGCCACTCCTCACCCAGGACTGGGACGGGTCAGGTAGCCGTACCACAGCGATCCCACCAACGCCGTGGTCAGGACGATGAGCCCGATCATCAGTACCGCGGCCAGGACGAGCCGGATGCGAGCCCACCGATCGGCCCACACCAGGCGACGAACGTCGGCGGGCACGCTCGTCCACTGGCGGAGTAGCCGGTATCCCTGATAGCCGATGGCTACCGGCAGGAACAGGCCGAGGCTGAGCGCCACCAGCGCCGTCATCGCCATGCCGACCCGGCTCGTAGCTCGGTTGCCGCGCATGACGACAGCGATCAGCAGTCGGCGGATGTTGTCCCGGTCGGGGTTGTCGCGAAGCGTCGCGGCCAGCGTCTCTATGGCATCGGACCGGTGCGTCTCGCCCGAACGGCGGGATTGAACCACGCCGAGCAGAACCCGGCCCTCCTCGTTCTCCGGATCGAGGGCCAGGACCTTCCGGGCTGCCTCCTCGGCCGGGTCCCATCGGCCGGCCGCGATCTCGACCTGGGCCTGGGCCAGCCAACCGACCGGGCGGCCTGGAGCCAGCTCGATCGCCGAGCGCGCGTGGTGTCGAGCCGCGTCGAACGCACGCTCCCGTGCATGAGCCCGGGCGAGGATGGCATGGGCCGACGGGTTGGTCGGAGCGAGCGACAGCGCGGTCCGGGCCGCCTCGATGGCGTCGGCGGTCTGTCGCTGGTCGAGTCGGGCGCCTGCGATGACCAGGTACGGGGCGACCAGCTCGGGTTCCAGCGCCAGGGCACCTCGGGCGGTCGCCACGGCCCGGTCATAGGCGCCGAGGTTGAGATGCCCGGTCGCCAGTACGGCCAGCGCCCACGAATGGTGGGCGGTGCGAGGATCGTCTTCGAGCATCTGCACGCTATCGCCGGGTCGGCCGGCGTCGAGCAACAGCCGGGCTCGTTCGATCTGCTCCGTGAAGCCGTCCGGTTTCATGGTGCGATCCTCGCGCCGATCGCGGATCGATCAGCCGCGACCGACGAAGGGCATCTCGGTCGCCATGACCGTCATCGACAACACGTTGGACTCGAGGGGCAACTCGGCCATGTAGCGCACGGCCCGCCCCACGTCGTCGACGTCCATCCGGGGCTCGGGTCGGATCGATCCGTCGGCCTGGGGCACGCCGTCGGCCATCGGCTCGGTCATCGGCGTGGCGGCGTTCCCGATATCGATCTGGCCGCAGGCGATCCGGTACCCCCGACCGTCGAGGGCCAGCGACTTGGTCAACCCGGTGACGGCGTGCTTGGTGGCGGTGTAGGGGGCGGAGTTGGGCCGGGGGGTCTCGGCCGAGATCGACCCGTTGTTGATGATGCGGCCCCCCATCGGATCCTGGGCCTTCATCTGCGCCATGGCGGCCCGAGCACACAGGAACGACCCGGTCAGGTTGACGTCGACCACGCGCTGCCACTCGGTCAGGGTCAGCTCGTCGAACGGCTTGGGGGGTGCCCCGGCCCCAGCGTTGTTGAACAACAGATCGACCCGGCCGAACGCCGCGACGACCTCGGCGAACAGTCGGGCGACGTCGGCCTCGTCGGTCACGTCGGCCACCACCGCCCGACCCCGCTCGGGGTCGAACCCCCGGCCGACGGCCAGGGCCAGGGTCTCGGCCAACGGATCGGCTCGCCGCCCGGTCACGACCAACGACCACCCGCCGGCGGCCAGCGCCAGCGCCGCCGCTCGGCCGACCCCGGTCCCGCCGCCGGTGATGACGGCGACCCCGCCCGCCGTGGTCACGAGGCGATCAGCGGGTACAGGCCGTCGGCCCCGGCCCGCTCGGCGGCCCGACCGACCACGGCCTCCCACTCGCCGGGGCGGGAGTACTCGTGTCGCCACGCCCACAGGCGGCGCGACAGGTGGTGGAGGGCGTACTCCTGGGTCATCCCCATCGCCCCGTGGGCCTGGTGGGCCCATCGGGTGGCGGTCGAGGCGCACCCATCGGCCACCGCCTTGGCCGAAGCGATCTCGAATCGGGCGGTGGCGATCGAGCTCTGCACCTCGAGCCGGGCGGCTGCCTCCCGGGCCGCCACCATCGCCGTCATCTTGGCCAGCACCGCGTCCTGGGCGCCCCACACCAGGTGCTGCTGCACCGACTGGAACCGGCCCACCGGGCGGCCGAACTGCTGGCGTTGGTTGGTGTAGTCGACCGTCAGCTCGCTCATCGCCTCCAGCGCCCCGGCCATCAGCATGGCCCGGCTCAGCGCGCCCCGGAGGCGGAGCGTCTCGCCGTCGACGCCGACCGGGGCGTCGCCGACGTCGTCACCCGTCACGTCGACCCCGTCGAAGCGAACGGTGTCCCGCGGCTCCCCGGCAACGTTGGTGGCCGAATCGATCGTCGTCCGGGCCGGTTCCACCGATGACACCCGCCAGCCCCGCCCCAGCTTGGCCAACACGACGATGCGGTCGGCCCGGGACGCCCACGGCACCCGATGGGCGACACCGTTCAGCCGGACGCCGCCGCCCTCCCCCGGCGAGGCGACGAGGGTGTCGTCGGCCGTGCCGGGAACGACGGTGATCGGGCCGGCCGGGAGGGCGACCCCGGCCGAAGCGAGCAGCCACCCACCGAGGATGCCGGTCTCGGCGAGGGGGATCGGCGCCGCCCGGGAGCCGGCGATCCGCAGCACCTCGCATGCGTCGGCCAACGTCCCGCCGGAGCCGCCGGCCGCCTCGGGAACACCGATGGTGGTGAACCCCGAGCCGGCGACGGCCTGCCAGATCTCATCGGCCCAGCCGGCGCTCTCGGCCGCCTGGACGGCGTCGAAGCCGCACGTCTGGTCGAACAGGCTCCGGGCGGAATCGGTGAGGAGGGGATCGACCCCGGGTACACCTGTCTCGTCAGCCACGACCCAACCCTTTCGATGCCACCGATCGAAGGATCTCGATCGTTCCACCCCTGATGGTGAACGACGGCCCCGTCTGGACGGCCGCAGCCACCAGCCGCTCGAACAGGCTGGCCGCCTCGGGCGACGGCTCCAGGTCGACCAGATCGATCACCTTCTGGAGGACGTCCTGCTCGAACCGGGTCCCCATCTCCTTCACGAGGGCCGACTCGACCGACGGGGCCTCCCCGGCGTCGATCAGTCGGGCCACCGAGAGCGACAGGTTCCGCAGCCCCCACCACCGGGCGGTCGCCCAGCCCAGCATCTCCACCGCCCGCTCGCCGAGCGGGGTGCCCTCGTTGCGCCGGAGGAACTCCTCGACGACTCCGAACGTCGAAAGCCAGCGGTCGGGGCCGCCCCGCTCGTAGGCCAACTCCGAGGTGTT
This sequence comes from Acidimicrobiales bacterium, assembly GCA_965262175.1. Taxonomy (GTDB): domain Bacteria; phylum Actinomycetota; class Acidimicrobiia; order Acidimicrobiales; family SZUA-35; genus CADEDH01. The sequence continues at coordinate 237,898 of CBDHES010000022.1, forward strand.
CTGGGCCCAGCCCATGCCCAACTCCCCGAGGACGAGGTCGTCGGGGACGAACACGTCGGTCATCACCACCTCGTTGAAGTGGTGGCCGCCGTCGAGGAAGGGAATCGGATTGATCTCCAGTCCCGGCGAGGTGAGGTCGACCAACATCTGTGACAGGCCCTGGTGCTTGTTGCCGTCCTCCAAGGGGGCGGTGCGGCACAGCACGACGAACCAGTCGTTCTCGTGAGCCCCGCTCGTCCACACCTTGGTCCCGTTGAGGAGCCAGCCACCGTCGGTTCTGGTTCCCCGGGTCGCGACCGACGCCAGGTCGCTACCGCTGTCGGGCTCGCTCATCCCGATCGAGAAGCCGAGCTCGCCTCGGCAGATTGCCGGCAGGAAGCGCTCCCGCTGCTCCTCGGTGCCGAACTTGTTGATGATGGACCCGGTCTGGCGATCGGCCACCCAGTGGTAGCCGATCGGGGCCCCGTGGCGGAGGAGCTCCTCGACGACGATGAACCGGTCGACCGCGGTGCGATCATGACCGCCGTAGCGGGTGGGCAGGGCCATGCCGAGCCAACCCTTGGCGGCGAGCTTCTTGGAGAACTCCTTGTCCTTGCCGGCGCCCATGCCGAGCGCCCGCTCGTAGGACCCGGGCGGGAGCTCATCGGCCAGGAACCGTCGGACCTCGGCCTGGAGCGCCAGCTCGTCGGCGGTCAGCGTTGTCGGGGCGAACTTCACGGGTTCGAGTCTCGCGCACGCCGACACCGCCGCAAAGCGGGCACTGGGCAATTGTCAGCAGACGGCTGCCCCCACCTCGGTGCATGGTGACGAGCGGAACCGTGCGTTTGGGGAGGCGGACATGGGGCCATGGCGGGTGATGGGTACATCGGGATTGCGGCGCAGGTGTTGGCACCTGCTCCGGCCGGCGGCGGTGGTCGTGGCCGTCGCGCTGCTGGCCGCCAGTTGCACGTTCGAGGCAAGCGGCAGCGGCGACGGGGGAGCCGACGGCTTCGACGGCGTACGTGAGGGAGCCGAAGGCTCGCCGCTCGCTGACATCGAGGACGGCATCATCGATGAGTCCTCGCTGACACTGCGGCTGCTGCCCGAGTTGGCTCAGGGGGAAGTCAGCTGGGCCCGCAACCCCGCCTTCCTCGACTTCGGCGGACTGGTCGGACTGGTGGAGGAGGTCATCCCGGACCGTGCGACCAGACCGGCGAGGATCGTGAGGTTCATCGATCGCGTGGCCACCTTCAACGATGCTCTGACCTGTGCCTATGAACAGGACCGGTTGGCCATCGGCTTCTACGTCGACGAGGAGCACTGGTACTCGCTCGGGCTCGTCGCCATCTCTCGCGGTGACCTGCTCGATGCGGCGGTCGAGGCCGCGGAGTGTTGGATCCAGAAGCAGATTCCGGGCCTCGGCGAGCTCGCAGCCGATCAGGAGGCGGCCCCCGCCACCACCGCTCCGGCTGCTCCGGTCGTCCAGGGCTGCTACGAGAGCACCACCGTCGAACACGACGGTGAGGTGTTCCACGTCGTCCGCATCGCATCGACGAACTGGATGTGCGACGAGTTGGCCGGTCGTCCCTCCGATCGCTCGACGGTGACAGAGCCCGATGTGGACCCGCTCCCGGACCCGGACCCAGACCCAGACCCAGACCCGGTCCCCGACCCGGATCCGGTCCCCGACCCCTGGCGGTTCGGGACGGGCTCGTTCGGTCACGTCGCCCTCGAGGCCGGGTTCGTCGACGACCCCCACGTCGTCGACGTCGTGAGCGGAGGCCGGAACCGAGCCTCGGAGTTCGCCGCCGATGGCTGTGCGGGCCACGTCGCCACCGACCCGGACTTCGTGGTCCACTGGGACGGAACATCGACCCGCCTCAGGCTGCTGTTCGTCGCCGACGAGGGCGACGAAGACACGACGCTGGCCGTTCTCAACCCGACCGGCTCGTGGACCTGCGCAGACGACTCAGACGGCACCCTCCACCCGACGGCGACCATCGACGACCCGGAGCCGGGTGAGTATGCGATCTGGGTCGGCAGTTTCAGGCCCGACGAGTTCCACGGCGGCCGGCTGTTCGTGACCGAGACCACACTCACCATCGCCGATATCGTGCCGCCAGACGCCGGTCCGGTGATGCTCGAGCCGGGGAGCTTCGGCGAGGTCGACCTGGCGGCCGGGTTCGCGCCGGACCCCGACGTGGTCGCCGATGTGATCAGCGGCGGGCCATTCGACGCCTCGGTCGCCGACCCCACATGCCGGGGATTCGTGGCCGAGCGACATGACTACGCCGTCCACTGGTCGGGAAGTTCGTCGATGCTTCGCATCATCTTCCTCGCCGACCAGGTTGGCGACGATGCCACCCTCGCCGTGCTCGGTCCCGATGGCCGTTGGCACTGCGACGATGATGCCGGCGGCCACCTTGACCCGGAGGTCACGATCACCAACCCCGAGCCCGGTTCCTACGCGGTCTGGGTCGGCAACTTCCGCCCCGACGACCCGATCGTGGGTGACCTCTACCTCACCGAGCGGACCAGCATCACCGTTGCGACCCTGAGGGAACCCGACGGCGGCAACGAGGGCAACGTGCTCCGGGGGACCTACGGCTCGACGTCACTCGTGGCGGGCTTCCTTCCCGACCCCTTCACCCAGACCGGCATCATCAGTGGCGGCGGAAACGACGCCTCGTCCTTCGCCGTCCCCGGATGTGCTGGCTATGTCGCAACGAGCCCGGACTACGTCGTCAACTGGTCCGGCTCGTCGAACCGCCTCCGCCTGCTGTTTCTCACCGACGCCCTCGGGGCTGACACCACGCTGGCGGTCAGGACCCCTGACGGGAGGTGGTTCTGCGGTGACGACACCGACGGCTTCTTCGACCCGTCGGTCACGATCACCAACCCGGCGGCCGGACCCCATGAGGTCTGGGTTGGCAGCTACCGACCGGACGAGAACCACGCGGGCACCCTGTACGTCACCGAGCGGGACATCTCGGTCGGTGACTATCGGTCCCCCTGATGACGGTCGGCGGTCGACCGAGGCGGCCGTCACCAACGACCGGGGTCGGGGCCTGGTGCCACCGCCCGGTCGGCGCCTCTCCCGAGGCGGGGGGCCAGCCGTCGCAGGTGATCGGCGACGAACGCCGCCCGGCGGGGTTGGTGAGATCGGTCGATGCGGGCCACCGTGCCGTCATGGCTGCGGATCTCGACGTCCCATCGACTGGCGCCCGTCTCCACCACCGAGACCTCGAACGCCCGGTCGAGGTCGACCTGCCGCCGGGCCCGCAACGGCAATCGGGGGTGGAACCGGGCCAACGGAGGTTCGACGACGATGCGGGACACGACGAGCACCTGGATGAGCCCGGCGACGAACGAGACGGCGAACACCGACGCCACCGGCACGAGGATCACCGACATCATGACCAGCCCGATGAGCGGCACGCCGTCGGCGGCAAGGCGGTAGCAGACGGCGCCGACCGCCCCCAGGGCCAGCCCGAAGAAGACGACCACCGGGATGCCCGTCCAGCGGCGCCCGAGCGTGATCTCGACGCCGGTCTCGTCGTGATGGCAGCGAACCCCTGGCGGGCCGAGGTCGATGCCCCAGGGGCACGGCTCCCGGCCTCGGGTGTCGGCGGGCATGATCGGCGCCGGCGGCAGGTCGAGATGGTCGCAGAGCGGGGCGACATCTTCCCGCAACAGCCCCTCAGCGACCCGGATGAGTGAGCCGTCGGCCAGGCGCAGCTCGAGCGAGTGGAGCGCCCGGGGCGGTCGCCCTTCGCGGCCACCTACGCGGCCACGGCTGTAGGTGACGAACACCTCGGCGCCGGCCACCCGGTCCCGGTCGATCACCCGACCGGGACCGAGCGGGACCGGCCACGACCGGATCGTGTACACGTGGCGGTCGTAGGAGATCCGGCGCCGCACCAACAAGACGAACGAACAGAGCGGGACCGACCACGAGGCGACGAGCAGCAGGTACGGCATGACGCCGAGCAGGAGCGCCGGCGAGAAGAAGACCGGCAGGATCAGCACCCCCCATCGGGCTCGCGCCGTGAGCGTCACCCTGCCGTCGGCATGATGGCGACACCGAACGCGCTTCAACACCCCCGCCGCCCCCAGAGGGCACCCTGCCGCCACGGGTGGAGATCCTAGACCGGTGGCCGGGGCCGGCCGGGCGCGGGCGGCAGGCTCGACAGCGCCGGGGTCAGGGCGACGGGGTCATGAGACGGCGCCACGGCAACGAGGTCCCGGCGACGAGTTCACGGCCGGCGGAACGGCTGGCGGGTTGCCAGCTCGCCCCGGCCGGGGGCCCCGATGACGTCCGAGCCCCGTGCGACGATCTCGCCCCGGCTGATCGTCAGCTCCGGCCAGCCGGTGACCTCCCACCCGTCGTAGGGCGAGTAGCCGGCCAGTGAGTGCATGGCCGCGCCGTCGACGGTCTGAACCGCCGACGGATCCCACACGACGAGATCGGCATCGGCGCCGGGGATGATGGCTCCCTTCCGTGGCCACAGCCCGAACAGCTTGGCGGCGTTGGTGCTCGTCACCTCGACGAACCGGGCCGGCGAGATCCGTCCCTTGGCCACCCCCTCACTCCACAGCACGGGGAGCATGGTCTCCAGCTCCGCCATGCCGTGGCGGAGATCCCACGCCGGCAGGGTGGGATCGAGCTTCTCGGCCAGGGTCCACGGCGCATGGTCGGTGCAGACCGTCGACACCGTGCCGTCGTTGATCCCGGCCCACAACGCGTCGCGATCGGCGTCGGTCCGCAACGGCGGGGCGCCGGCGTACTTGGCCCCGTCTGGCTCGGAGAACCGGCTGGCCTCGAGGTGGAGGTAGATCGGTCGGGTCTCGACATAGACGGGCAGATCGCGGGCCCGGGCGGTCCGACAGGCGGCGAGGGCGGCGGCGCTCGACAAGTGGACCACGTAGGTCGCGGCCCCGGTCGTGGCGCAGTAGCCGACCGCCCGCTCGGTGGCGATCCGCTCCGCCTCGACCGGGCGGGAGGCCGGGAAGTGGTGGGCTTCGGTGTGCCCGGCCTCGGCCAGGGCGTTGCCGCAGCAGTGCATGATCGCCGGATCCTCACAATGGACCAGGACGACCGACCCCGCCTCGGCGGCGGCGGTCATGGCCGACAGGTAGCCATCGAGGTGGCGATCGAACCGGCGGAACGAGAGGAAGATCTTCACGCTGGGATGACCGGCGGCCGCCAGCTCGGCGACCTGGGCGATCCCCTCGGGGGTCGGGTCGAGGAGCACCGGGTGCTGGAAGTGGTCGACGATGGCGTTCTCGTCGGCGTCGGCCAGATCCCGGCGCAGCCCCTCGGCCATCTGCTCCCCGGGACGGGGGAACGACATGTTGCCCACGCAGGTGACGCCACCGGCGGCGGCGGCCATCGTCCCGACCTTGAAGTCGTCGACCCACCGCCACGATCCCGGGCCGGTCCCGGGCGGGGTGAGATGGACGTGGGCGTCGATGCCGCCGGGCAGGACGTACCGTCCGGTGGCGTCGATCTCGGACGGGGCCGACATCGGCCCACCGAGCTGGGCGATCGCGCCGCCCTCGATACCGATGTCGACCGCCGACTCCCCGCCGGCCGTCACCACCGTCCCACCCCTGATGATCAGATCCATCGGGTCAGCATTCCACACGACCGGGTGGTCGGCGGTAGCTTGCGGCGATGGATCCCCTGGCGACGACGATCCCCGAGCTGATCGTGACCTCCACCCGGACCCACGGCGATGCCCCCGCCATCCGGGACGGCGAGATCACGATCAGCTACGCCGAGCTCGGCGACCGGGTCGATGAGATGGCCCGGGCGTTGGTGGCGACCGGCATCGAGGCCGGCGACCGGGTCGCGGTGTGGGCCCCCAACTGCTGGCAGTGGGTCGTCGCCGGGCTGGCCGTCTCCCGGGCCGGTGCCCTGCTCGTGCCGGTCAACACCCGGTTCAAGGGCCCGGAGGCGACCTACGTGCTCCACCGGGCCCAGGTCCGCCTTCTGTTCGTGGCCGACGGGTTCCTCGACACCGACTACAGCGGTTCGCTCGACCGGGCCCAGCTCCCCCACCTGACCGAGATCGTCGACCTGCTCGGGGGCAGCGCCGACGCTGAGGGTGGCCCGACCGCCACGACCCCGGTCGACGAGCTCGTCGCCCGAGGCCGGGGGTCGGTCGAGGAGCCGGAGCTGACGGCCGAGGTCGACCGCCGATCGGCTGCGGTCCGACCCGACGATGTGGCCCTGATCATGTTCACCTCCGGCACGACCGGCCACCCCAAGGGCGTCCAGGTCCGGGGCGGGGCCATCATCCGGGCCTTCTGGGGGTACAGCAACGCCCTCACCGTGACCGCCGGCGACCGCTACCTCCTGGTCAACCCGTACTTCCACGCCTTCGGCTACAACTCCGGCATCATCGTCTGCCTCCTCCACGGGGCGATCAACCTCCCGGTCGCGGTCTACGACCCCGGGCCGGTCCTGGAGCTGATCGAGCGGGAGCGGGTGACCGTGTTCCCGGGGCCGCCGGCCCTGTTCCAGGGGCTCCTCAACCACCCCGAGCTCGATCGGTTCGACGTCTCCTCCCTCCGAGCATGCGTCACCGGGGCCGCCACCATCCCGGTCGAGATGATCGTGGCCATGCGGGAGCGGCTCGGGTTCGAGACGATCATCACCGCCTACGGGATGACCGAGACGGCCGGCCTCGCCGCCCACACCCGGCCCGGTGATCCGCCCGAGCTGGTGGCGACCACCTCGGGCTGTGCCATCCCCGACGTCGAGCTCCGGGTGGTCGGCGGCGACGGTGCCGACGCCGCCCCCGGCGATCCCGGCGAGCTGTGGGTCCGGGGCTTCCAGGTGACCCCCGGCTACCTCGACGACCCGGAGCAGACCCGAGCCGCCATCGACGACGACGGCTGGCTCCACACCGGTGACATCGCGGTGATGGACGCAAACGGCTACATCGACATCACCGACCGGAAGAAGGACATGTTCATCATCGGCGGGTTCAACGCCTACCCGGCCGAGATCGAGCGCCAGCTCCTCGAGCACCCGGCGGTCGGCATGGTGGCCGTCATCGGCATCCCCGACGAGCGGATGGGCGAGGTCGGCGCAGCGTTCGTGGTCCCGGCCCCCGACGAGCGACCCGACGCCGACGAGCTGATCGCCTGGAGCCGGGAGCAGATGGCCAACTACAAGGTCCCTCGCCACGTGTGGTTCGTCGACGAGCTACCGCTCAACGCCTCGAACAAGGTCCGCAAACCCGACCTCCGCACCCGAGCCGCCGAGCTGCTGACCGGCACCACGGCGTGACCGGCCACCGGGCCACGTGGAGTGGAGACGACGACCGGGATTAGGGTCGACCCATGCAGCTCCAATGGAAGATCGGATCGGTCACGATCACCTCGTTCGCCGAGTCGGAGACCCCGACCTCGCCCCGGTTCCTGTTCCGGGACGTGACCAAGGAAGGGGTTCTCGAACGGGCCGAGGCGGCCGGATGGCTCCGTCCGCACTTCGTCAGCCCCGAGGGCTACCTGTTGCAGAAGATCCAGTGCCTGGTGGTCGAGGCCGGCCCCCACCGAATCGCCGTCGACACCTGCGTCGGCAACGACAAGCAACGTAGCAACGAGCTGTGGCACGAGCTCCAGGGTCCCTTCCTCGACGACCTCGCCGCCGCCGGCTTTCCCCCCGAGTCGTTCACCCACGTCATCTGCACCCACCTCCACGTCGACCACGTCGGATGGAACACCCGACTCGTCGACGGTGACTGGGTGCCGACGTTCCCCAACGCCCGCTACCTGTTCGTCACCCCGGAGTACGACCATTGGCGGGCCACCGAGGGCCTCTTCGAGGGCGAGGACGTGTTCGGCGACTCGGTGGCCCCGATCGCCGACGCCGGACTGGCCGACCTGGTGGCCGTCGACCACGTCATCAGCGATGAGATCCGATTCCAGCCGACCGTCGGCCACACACCGGGCCACATCTCGGTCGTCATCACCTCCGAGGGGCAGCGGGCGATCATCACCGGCGACATGGTCCACAGCCCCCTGCAACTCGCCGACCCCGACCTGTCCTCGATGTTCGACACCGACTCCGACCAGGCCCGAGCCACCCGGCGGGCGGTGTTCCCCGACTGGGCCGACGGTGAGACCCTGGTGATCGGCACCCACTTCGGGACCCCGACCGCCGGCACACTGCACGCCGACGGCGACGGTTACCGGCTCGAGGTCGGCGCGTGACCCGCTACGACTCGGCGACCACCGACATCGCCTCGGTCGACGGGGTCCTGACGACCACCCGGGCCGTGCGGCTCCGCCTCGACCTCGACCGCCCGGTCGACGACGAGGTGATCCTCGACTGCATCGACGTCGCCGAGCAGGCCCCGTCGGGCGGCAACCAGGGGAGCCGTCGGTGGCTGGTCGTCCGCGACCCCGCCCTCAAGGCCCGCCTGGCCGAGCTGTACATGGCGTCGGCCGGTCGATGGATGGTCGAGTCCCGGGACCGGATCGCCGGGACCGGCCACCCCAACGAGGCGGTCATGCGCTCGGCCGCCCACCTCGCCGAGCACCTGGCCGACGTGCCGGCCATCGTCATCCCCACGATCATCGGTCGCCACGACGGGAGCGGCCGACCCGGCCTCTTCGACTCGGTCATCCAGGCCGCCTGGAGCTTCTGCGTCGCCCTCCGGGCCCGGGGCCTGGGAACGGCGTGGACCACCGCCATCCTCAACGCCGAGGACGACATCGCCGAGCTGCTCGCCATCCCCGACGGGATGACCCAGATCGCCATGATCCCCGTCGCCTACACCACGGGGACCGAGTTCGGGACCGCCCCCCGGTACCCGGCCCGAGAGATCACCTACTTCGACGGTTTCGCCCGGACGTGGGAGTCGGGGCCGAGCGACCCGCCCCGCCACGGCGATGGGCCGGGGACCGTGGTCGAGATCGACATCAAGGCCAGCCCCTCAGTGGTGTGGGACCTGGTCACCGACATCGATCTCGGGTCCCGGTTCAGCACCGAGTTCCTCGGAGCGTCCTGGACCGGAGATTCGACCGGTCCCGCCCTGGGAGCGACCTTCGAGGGCCGGAACACCCACCAGGCGATCGGCGAATGGACCGTGCCCTGCTTCGTCGACGTCCACGACGAGGGACGGGCATTCGGTTGGTGCACCTCCGACCGCGACGCCCCCGGAGCCCGATGGCGCTTCGAGCTCGAATCGATCGCCGGTGCGGTCCGACTCCGGTACCGGGTGATCATCGGCCCCGGTCCATCGGGTATCACCGCGGCGATCGAGCAGATGCCCGACAAGGAGCCACGGATCCTGGCCCGGCGGGTCGACGAGCACCGGGCCAACATGGAACGGGTCGTGGCTGGCATCAAGGAACTGGCCGAGCAACGAGGTCGCTGACGGCCCGGGTCGAGGGGGCTCGGGCATGCGGCTGGACGCCGAACCCGAGCCCCTCGTCCTACATGGTGAAGCGGAGGTTGCGGGCGGCCTTCTCGCCCCACTCGGCGTCGCCGCTCCACGAGATCTTGCCGGCATCGATCACCCCTTGAGGGTCGATGCGGCCGCAGGCCAGCTGCACGAAGGTGAGTGAGTCGGTCCGTACCTCGACCGATGGCGCGTCGACGTGATCGACCTTGGCCGCCCGGCCATCGACCGCGGCGTAGATCGAGCGCTCGATCCCGCCGTCGAGGTGGAAGGCGATGCTCATCCCGTCGGGCAACCCGATCTTCTTCCCGACGATGTAGCCGATCGAGGCGTGCACCTCGTCCAGCGCCGTCGCTGCCGCCGGGCCCGAATCGTCGGTCGCCCGGCCGAGCGGGCCGGTCATGTCCCGCTGGTGGACCCAGAAGTCGAAGACCCGGATGTCCATGAACCGGTGGTAGGTCCCGGGCCCGACGGGCGTCATCGACGCCCGGGCGAAGTCGTCGTCGGTGGCGGCGGCCAGATCGGCCCGCCGAGCCGCCAGAATCGACCCGACGGCGGCGACCAACTCCTCGGTCGACAGTCCCGCAGCTTCGGCGGCCCACGGGCCGACCTTGCCGAACGGCGGTGTGTTGTCGTCGTCGGTGGGCAGCCAGCCCTGCAGCGCCTGCTCAACGCCGGCCAGGTGCTCGACGACCCCCCGGACCGTCCAGTCGGGGCATAGGGACTGCACGTCCCAATCGGCCGGCGCCAACGACTCGAGGAGACCCTCCAGGTCGGCGTAGCAGCGGGTGAGGTTGTCGACGGTCTGGGTCCGTGAGGTCATCGCAGGTCCTTTCGCCGCCGTCGATGGTGCCTCACCGGCCGGCCCGGAGCGAATCGAGCATCCTCGCCGGGGACGATCGCCATCCCTCGTGGTGCATGGGCGACAATCCGCATCGAGCCGCCCTCCGCCCGATCCCGGTCACCGATAAGGTGACGGCCGAACGTGCCAAAGGCGGCCCGGTCCTCGACGGAGCACCGATGGCCGCGTCGACCACCGGGTCCCGGTGGTCACCTGGCGGGCGAGCACCACCGACGAGAAGGCAGCATGATGACTCTCTCCACCAGCCACCCCGGCAGCCCCGTCGCCGTCGGCGACGGGCCCGATTCGGGCGACCTCCGCACCCCGGCAGTGGGTTCTCGTCGATCGGCGGGTCGGGTCGCCCGCCTGGCCGCCGTCCTGTTGGCGGTGGTTACCCTGGCCGGAGCCTGCAGTTCCGACGACGGTTCCGAGGCTGGCGACAGCCCGGGCAACGCAGCGGCCGAAGTCGCCGACGGACAGGGCGACGCCGCCACCGGTGACGGGGTCGATACCGCCGCCGACAGCGCCCCGGGGTCGATCCCCCAGGCAGCCGACGCCGTCGGCCTCGAAGGCGCCGAGCTCGAGGAGTACCTGGCCCGCCGCTACGAGGCCTACTGGGACGCCTACGACGCCGCCCGCGGCGCCCCCACCGCGTCCCCCGAGACCGACTTCCCAGCCCTTGGCGATCTCGCCGCTGGCGAGCAGCTCGAAGCCAGCTACGACACGCTTCGCCGCATGGCCGAACAGGGCGAGGCGATCCGTGAGCCGGAGGCCCCGGCCATCGAGGGAATCGACGCCAACAGCGAACACCGGGTCCGGATCGAGATGATCGACGGCACCCTGGCCGAGATCTCGGGCTGCGTTGTCAACGACGACGTCCGTCATCAGGCCGAGACCGGCGACATCCTCAGCGACTCGGTGGCGACGGTCCTCTCGACCTCGACGATGGCGCTGACCGACGGGCAGTGGAAGCTGATCCGGAGCCGGGCGGTCGACATCCAGGACGGCGTCACCGGCTGCTGGGACGAGGGCGAGGCCGCCTTCCCCTGGTAGTCGCCAACGGTCAGCGGTGGGCCGGCCGTCGTCACCAGGCGCCGGCCCCGCCGTCGACGGTGACGGCGGTGCCCGAGATGTGGCCGGCCCGGTCCGAGGCGAGGAACGTCACCAGGTCGGCGACGTCGGACGGGAGACCCGGGCCGGGGTCGTAGGGGATCAGCTCCTCCCAACGGTCGGCGTTCCCGAAGCGATGGGAGGCCCGGAACCGGAGGACCTCTTCCATCCGACCCGTCTCGATCAGACCGGGGTTGACCGCCACCACCCGCACCCCGTCCCGCAGCGACGTGCTCCCGACCGACCGTGAGAAGGCCACGATGGCGGCGTCGCCGCTGGCCGCGGCGACGAGGTCATCGGTCGGCCTGTGGGCCGACACCCCGGCGATGTTGATGACCACGCCGGCCTGACGGGCCCGCATCTGAGGCAGGATCAGCCGAGCGAGGGTGATCGCGCTGTGGAGCTTGGACTCCCAGCCCTCGCGCCAGGCGTCGTCGCCGACGGCGTCGAGGTCGCCGGGCGGCACCGCCCCCGCCGAGTTGACGAGGATGTCGATGTCGCCCACCACGCCCACCAGGGCCTCGATGCGGCGGGGGTCGGTCAGGTCGGTGGCGTGGCTCGTCACCCCGACCCGGAACTCGGCCCGGATGGCCTTCATCGCCGCCTTGAGCCGGTGGACGTCGCGTCCGACGAGCGCGACGTCGCACCCCTCAGCGGCGAGGGAGCGGGCACACTCGAAGCCGATGCCGCCCGAGGCCCCGGTGATGAGGGCCCGGCGGCCCGCCAGGCCGAGATCCATGGCGTCCGACCCTAGCCGTCGGCCACCGGATCGGCATCGCCGGCGGGGCGCCCGGGGGTGAGGTTCGGAGGGATCGATGGCGGCCGGGCCAGCCAGATGATGGCACCGGCGGCCAGCGTCATCCCCGCCCCGATGGCGAACGCGACGACGTAGTCGCCGGTGCGGTCCTCCATCCAGCCCATGGCGAAGGGCCCGATCCCGCTGCCGATCTGGGCCGCCAGGCTGATCACGCCGAAGACCGTTCCCAGCGAGACCAGGCCGAAGATCTCGGCCACCAGGAGCGTCTGCATCATGTAGACGTTCCCGATCGTGAACCCGATCACCGTGACGAGGGCGTAGGTCACGATCCGATCGTCGATCAGCAGCAACCCGAGCACCGCCGTCCCCTGCACCACGAACAGCACCGAGGCGACCATCCGTTTGTCGAGCCGGTCGGCGACCTGACCGAGGGCGAACCGGGCGACGATGCTGCCGAACGCGGTGCTGCTCAACGCCAACGCCGCTGCGGTGGCCGAACCGAACCGGTCGGTGAGGAAGGCGATCTGGTGGAGTAGGAACCCGGTCTGGGCCAGGAGGACGAGGAGGAACGCGACGAGAATCGCCCAGAAGGCCCGGGTCCGGAAGGCGTCCCTCCGGGTCCACACCCGCTGCTGGACCTCGTCGGCCAGCGAGGCGACCTGGACCTTGGGGTCGGGGGCGCCGGCATCGGGGGTCAGGCCGACCGAGCGGGGGTCCCACACGAGGACGCCGGCGACGATCGGCAGCCCGACGAGCAGGACCAGGCCGCCCATGAAGAGCGCGGCCAGCGCCACCCCACCCCGATCGATCAGCAACGTCCCGACCGGGCTCAGCACGACGCCCCCGACCGACACCCCCGTCGAGGAGATGCTCATGGCCTTGGCCCGCTTGGTGATGAACCAGCGGGACATCAGCGAGTTGACGGCGACCGTCCCCGACAGCCCGAACGCCACCGCCTGGAGGAGGTACACGGCGTAGAGCTGCCAGAGCTGGTCGACGAGGCTGAGCAGCAGACCCGAGATGCCGATCAGGAGGACACCGACCGTCATGAACCGGACCGGTCCCCGACGGTCGATGAGGGGCCCGACGGCGAACCCGGTGATCCCGGTGACCGAGAAGTACAACCCCGACGCGCCGGACACCGCAGCGTTCGACCACCCGTTCTCCTCCTGGAGCGGGCGGAGGAACACCGCCAGCCCGTAGAACCCGACCCCGACGGTGGCGAACATGACCACCGCCACTGCGATCGAGATCCACCACCCGTAGTGGAGACCCGACGGCAGCACCGCCATCCCGATCGGGCGGCGAGCCACCGGGGGCGTGGCGGTGCCGGTCAAGCCCGGATCGGCTCGGTGGCGGCGTCGGTCATCGGGATGCCTCTCCGGTCGATCGGGTCAGTCGGCGAAGGCGACCAGGGCGGTGCCGAGCACGCTGGTCCGGCCCTCTTCGGTCGTGATCGTCAGGTCGATCTCGGCGGTGCGGGCCTCGTCGTCGGTGTCGGTGACCGCGCCCTCGATCGTGGGACTGGTGCCGACGATCAGCGGGGCCCGGAACACGGTGTCGATCGTGCGGATCGTGCACCCCGGCGCCCACCGGTGGATGCATGCCGCCAACAGACCCTGGCTCATGATGCCGGGCACGAGGGCCCCGGGAAGCCCCTCGGCCCGGGCCGCGTCGTGGCTCGTGAACCGGGGGAACCGCTGGTCGGCGGCCTCGGTGAAGGCCACCACCTTCTCCATCGAGACATCGGGGTGCTCGGTGGGGAGCTCGTCGCCGAGCTCGACCTCGTCGTAGGTCTTCATCGTCATTCGCTCCGGATCATCCGCCAGTCGACGGTGGCCACCAGCTCATCGTGCTGGTTGGTGAACGTCATCCGCTGGACGATGAACAACATCGTCCCCGACCGGCCGGTCTTGGTGTAGATGTCGGCGATCGTGGTTCGGGCGTCGAGCACGTCGCCGGCTCGGATCGGTCGATGCAGCTCGACCGCCTTGCCCCCGTCGATGCCCTTGGTCCCCCCGATGGTCGGGAAGTTCTCGGGCAGCACCCGGCCCGACAGGCAGTGGGTGGTGAAGTTGGGGTGGGCCTGGAAGTCGTCGTGGTCGGGATCGAGGAACCGGGGGTCGGTCTCCCCGACCGCCTCGGCCCACCGGACCATGGCATCACCGTCGATGGTGAACGTCGACAGGTCGAACACCTCGCCGAGGTACCGCTCCCGGGCCTCGTCGACATCGCTCTGGTTCACGGAGCCTCCTGGTCTCGTAGGTTGACCGGTCGGAACCGGCCGCCGTAGAGGGCGGCGACCAGCCCGTCGATGTCGGCGACGTCGTCGTCGAACTCGGTGGCGCAGTAGCCGACCCGGCTGACGATGTGGCTGTCGCTCCCGCCGAACCCTCGGTAGCCGTGCTCGGCGGCCCGGGCGATCGAGAGGTCGTCCTCGCCGGGGATGCTGCCCCCGTTGATGACCTCGACCGTGTGGACCCCCTCGACCGGGCCCTTCCGGTCGTAGTGGGCGAACAGGCCCACGTTCTTCCGCCCCGGGTGGCAGGGGGCGGCGAAGGCGCCACACCGCTCGGCGGCGTCGAGCACCTCCTCCAGGGGGTTGTCGACGCGGGCGAAGTCGAAGCTGTTGACCAGGTCCTCGTTGACGCCGAACACCAGGACGTGGCCGTAGTCGGTCTCCACTTCGCTGGCCTTGAGGATCAGGAGCCCGTAGGCGTCCTCCAGCTCCCGATAATCGGAGGCGGCATCGAACTGGCGATGCTCGGTGAGGACGATCCCGTCGAGGGGGAGCTCCTTCTTGCGGATCCATTGGCAGTAGTTGGCGACCTTGGCCCGGCCGTCGTCGGACACCACCGAGTGGGTGTGGAGATCGAGGGTGGTCATGTCGTCGGCGTCGCCGGGGTTCCGGTCGGCCGGAATCGGGGGACGGCGAAGGTCTCGCCGTCGACCTCGACGGGGGCGAAGTCGACCTCGACGGCCATCCCGATCGCCACCGCCGCCGGGTCGACACCGACGATGTTGGTCAGCACCCGGGGGCCTTCGGCCAGCTCGACGTAGGCCAGGACGTAGGGGCAGGCCTCGGCGAACCCCTTGGCCTGGTTCTGGTTGGTCACGGTGAAGGTGTAGATCGTGCCCTTCCCCGACGCCACGACGTGGTCGAGCTCGTCGCCCAGGCAGGCGACGCAGAGCCCGCGGGGCTTGTGTTGGTACTGGCCACAGTCGCGGCATCGCTGGAGCACGAGTTCCCCCCGACCGGCTCCCTCCCAGTAGCCCCTGGTCTCCCACGATGCCGAGGGCGCTGGGTGGGCGATCTCGGCTGGTGCTGCTCCGGTGCTCATCGGTCGACTCCCAGGATCAGGGTGGCGCCGGAGTGCTTGTCGCCGATCGTGCCTCCGGTGCCGTGGACACAGACCAGCTCCGCTCCCGCCACCTGACGATCGCCGCTCTCGGCCCGGAGCTGGCGGACGGCCTCGATGACGAGGAAGATGCCCCGCATGCCGGGGTGGTTGGACGACAAGCCACCGCCGTCGGGATTGACCGGGAGGGCGCCACCGAGCTGGATCCGGCCGCCGGTGACGAAGTCGCCGCCCTCGCCGGGCTTGCAGAACCCGAGGTTCTCCAGGGTGGCGAGGACGGTGATGGTGAACGAGTCGTAGATCATCGCCAGGTCGATGTCGTCCCGGGAGACCCCGGCCCGCCCGAAGGCCAGGTCGCCGGACTGCTTGGCGGCGATCGTCAGGAGGTCGGGGCTGCCCACCTCCTGGTGGGTCACCGCCTCACCGACCCCGAGGAGACGGATCGGGGACTTCGGCAGATCCCGGGCCCGGTCCATCGACGTGACGACGACCGCCCCGCCACCGTCGCTGATGATGCAGCAGTCGAGCAGGTGGAGCGGCGTCGAGATGACCCGGCTGGCCATCACGTCCTCGACGGTGATCGGCTGGCGCATCTTGGCGTTGGGGTTCAGCGAGGCGTGGTGACGCATGGCGACCGCGATCTCGGCCAGCTGCTCCGAGGTGGTGCCGTAGGTCGCCATGTGGAGGTTGGCGTAGAGGGCGTAGCTGCCGACCGTCGTCATCCCATACGGGGAGACGAACGATTCGGCCGGGCTCGACCCGCTCCGGCCGCCGGTGCCGATGGCCATCGAGTTGGAGGCCGCAGTGCTGCCATACAGCACGAGTGCGACCTCGCACATCCCGGCGGCGATGGCCGCTGCGGCGTGGCTCACGTGGGCCACGAAGGACGAGCCACCGATGTTGGTGCCGTCGAGGTAGGTCGGCTTCAGGTTCAGGTACTCGGCGAGGTCGACGATGCCCATCATCCCCATCGACATGGAGGCGGCGAACAGGCCGTCGACGTCATCGATGGTCAGGCCGGCGTCATCGAGGGCGCCCTTGGCGCTCTCGGCCATGATCTGGAACTCGGTCTTGTCCGGTGAGAAC
Organism: Acidimicrobiales bacterium; assembly: GCA_965262175.1. Taxonomy (GTDB): domain Bacteria; phylum Actinomycetota; class Acidimicrobiia; order Acidimicrobiales; family SZUA-35; genus CADEDH01. The sequence goes on from CBDHES010000022.1 coordinate 254,449, forward strand.
CGGGAGGGGTGCTCGTAGACCCCGGCGATCGCCGTCGTGTCGAGGCTCATGCGGACGCTCCCGGGGCGGTGGCCACTTCGGCGGCCAGGAATCGGTCGATCGCCGCCACCAGCTGGTCGGGCTGCTCGATCGCCCCCCGTCGGCCGGCGCCGGCCAGCTCGTGGGTCGTGGCGGCAGGCAGCCGTTCGGCGAGACGGGCCGCGGCTGCGGCGTGCCCCGCCTCGGTGTGCTCGCCGGTCACGACCAGGACGGGGACAGCCGGCGGCTCGGCCAACGACCAGGCCGCCTGGGCCCGGCGAGCGCCGAGCGTCGCCCGGGGGTCGGTCGTGACCCAGGAGGCGAACGCCTTCTCGTAGACCGGACGGCCGGCGTCGGGGCCGTAGCCCGAGCGGTCGAAGTTGCGCCGGGCCCGCCCGGCGGTGATGGCCGCCAGCTCGTCGATCTCCTCGGCGAGGTCGAAGGTGTCGGCCACCGCCCCGACGGCGACGACGGCCCGGACCAACCCGGGCCGGCGGGCGGCCTCGATGGCCACCACGGCGCCCAACCCGTCGCCGACGAGGACCGGATCGGTGAGATCCCACGCCCCGAGGAGGCCGGCCAGGTGGTCGACCATGGCCTCGATCGACGCCAGGGCGTCGAGCCCGGCCGAGCGGCCGTGACCCGGCTGGTCGTAGGCCAGTGGGCTGTGGGACGAGGCCAGCGCATCGAGCACCCCGTCGAACCAACCGCCGCTCGTTCCGGCGTCGTGGAGGCACACCACCGTGGCCCCCTGGGAGGTGTCGGGTGGTGCGCCGGGCAAGGTCGTCGGCCCCCGGTGGGTGACCAGGGTGGCGACGCCGTCGACGGTGACGTACTTCTGGGGCACGTCGGCGAACGTACCGCACCGGGGCCCGACACCGGAAGCTGGCCGGGCGACGCCCCGGTGGGAGCATCGCCCGGCCGTCCCGATCAGTTCTCGATGAACACCCGGCAGAAGTCGTCCTGGTCGGCGACCCGATCCTTGCCGATGCCCACGATGTAGAGCAGTTCGACCGTGTCGGAGAAGTCGACCCGACCTTCTGGCCGGAGGTAGTCGAAGGCCGCGTCCCACGCCGAGGCGAACCGGCCGCCCCGGGCGCAGCGGACGAAGCTCGGGTTGCCCGGCTCGTTGAGATCGGCCGTGCCGTTCACCGCGTTGCCGTCGGGGATCTTGACGTAGTCGCTCTCGGCTCGGGCATAGGCCAGGTCGGCGTCGGTCGTCTGGTCCTCGTTCCAGTTGCTGTGCTGGACGATGTGGATCCGTTCCCGGGTGTCGATCGACGGTCGGCGTCGCTTGATCTCCCGGATCACGTCGGCGCTGAAGTCGGACTGCCCGCCCTCGGCGATCCACACGTCGCCGCCACCGTCGAGGGTGGCCAGCCACACCCCGACCGTCTCGGCGACCGCGCCGTCCCAATCGGCGTGGGCGTTGACCCACGCCGACCCCCAGGTGGCGTCCATGACCGCCTCGGAGTCCGGCTGATAGGTCCGCCGGTTCTCGCCGTAGGCCCCACCGACGACGTGCGGGGTGATCCCGAGATCGGCCACCACCTCGGCGCCGGCCACGGTGGCGTGACCGTCGTCCCGGTCGGGGGCGTGGTCGTAGTGGAGCGAGATCAGGTCCCGGGTCGGGTCGTAGGGTCCGTCGGTCGGCGGCGGCGTCGGCGGCACCGTCGGGTCCGGCGGAGCGGTCGTCGGGGTCGGGGGCACGGTCGGCGGGGTCGGCGAGGGCTCATCCGGCCCGCAGGGCGCACCGCTGATCGCGTCGTTGCGGGAGATCGACTCGTGGTGGATCACGATCCGGTCGATCTGGTGACCATGGGACCGACCGGCGACCTGGATCGTGTAGGTCCCGGCCTCGGCGAAGTCGATGGCGACGTCGGAGTGGACATGATCGACGTCGGCCCGGGCGGCGTAGCGGAACGAGCCGGTGGCTCGCCCGTACACCTTCACGAACCGGCCGTAGCTCCCCCCGCCGACCGGCCCGAACCGGGTGGCGTCGGGGAAGTTCAGCCAGCTGTCGTTGGCCTTGTCGCCGGCGACGCCGTCGGGCTGGCGCATCGCCCAGGTGAACCGGTACGTCCCGGGGCGGGCGATCTCGAAGGTCAGCTCCATCACGTCGGCCGGCGACGAGTTGTTGCGCTCCCGGCTCAAGCCCTCCCAGGTGATGTACGCCCCACCGCTGGCCGCGCCGTCGGTCACGACCCGCCATGCTCCGGTCAGGGGCAGCGCCTCGGCCTCGATGGCCACGACGCCACAGTCGGGGTCGGGGTCGGGGTCGGGGTCGGGGTCGGGGTCGGGGCCTGGACCGGGCTCGGGGGCCGGCGGCGGGCCGGCGGTGACGGTCGGCGACGGGTCGGGATCCGGTGGCGCCGGCTGGGTGGTCGGGACCGGGTCGGGTCCGGGCGGGGCGGGCTCGGTCGTCGGGGGACCCGGGCGATGGTCGCCGATCTGGTCCGACGAGCACAGCCAACCACCGTCGACCGGGTCGCAGTCGACCCGAGGCGCGGCACAGGTCCGGGCGTAGGCCGCTCGGGCCTCGGCCAACGTCGCCCCCTCGGCGGTGCACGGTTGATCGGGCCCGGGCTCGGCGCCGGGATCGCCGTCACCGATCCGGCCCGATGAGCAGAGCCAACCACCGCCCGACGGGTCACAGTCGACCCGGGGGGCGGTACAGGTCTGGGCGTAGGCGGCCCGGGCCTCGGCCAGCGTCGGCCCCCACGCCGTGCACGCATCGGACGGTGCGGCCGAGTCACCGGTGATGGCGGGGGCGGCCACGGCGACCGTTCCGGCCACGAAGACCGTCAGGACGATGGCGGTGGCCACGGCCGCCCGTCCGGCGCCGGTGAGTCGTCCCAGGAGCGCAGCCGGACCCCGTCTCTGGGGTCGGGGCCGGGGTGTGGGGTCGGACGGGGTGCCGTCGGGTGGGTGATGGGACATGGGCGGTCCTCTCGCGATCGCGGGTCTCGCCCCTGAGGTGTCCGACCGACGGACTCCGTCCCCGTCCGATGGCGACAGGCCTCAGTTCTGTCCAGGTTCGACCGACCGACCCCCGGGTTTGGGCGCGTCGGACCCGATCTGCTCACTCGAGCACGTCCACGTCCCACCGATCTCGTCACAGTCGACCCGGGGAGCGGTGCAGGTCCGCCGATAGGCGGCGGTCGCCTCGGGCAGCGTCGATCCCTCGGCGGTGCACGGCTCGGGTCGGTCCGATGAGGCGTGCACGTCGGGCTCGGGTCCGGGTTCGCCGGCGCCCGGCCCGCCGTCGGCCTCGGCCCCCGCGTCGACCTCGGCACTCGACGGACCGGTGCCCGGTTCCGTTTCGTCGAGCTCTGGACGATCGGCCGTTCCGGCATCGGGCTGCGGCACGACCTCGCCGGACGGCTCCGGCGGTCCGTAGCCCCCGTCGTCGTCGACGACGCCGCCATCGTCGGGGCCCGGCCCGGCCGCCGGGCCCGGGCCCGCCGGGCCGAGGGCCGCCGGCGCGGCCCCGTCGGCGCCCGACGAGCGCTCGGCCAGGCCGGTCGCCACCAGGGGAGCCACCAGCACGAGGAGCGCCACGACCGCCACGACCACATCGAAGGCCGGCCGACCCAGGCCGGATCCGACCTCGGTCCATCGGGCCGGGAGTGGCGACCGAGGCCGACCCCCGGTCGGCTGACGGTCGAGCGTCAGGATCTCGTCGACCATCGCGTCGGTCACCGGTCCCGGGATCAGGCCGTGGAGCGCCTCCTCGGGAACGGGATTGAGGGCGGCGAGGCCCCGGTCGGGCTCGGGATCGCTCATCGGATCGTCTCCTGGGGGTGGCCGGCTGGGCCGGCGACGAGCAGGTTCGACGGTCCGGCCCGACGGTCGGGGCGCGGTGTCGGCCCTGCGAGGTGGCGGGCCAGCCGGCGACGGGCCCGATGGAGCCGTTTGCGGACCGCACCGGCCGAGGTGCCGGTCATGGTGGCGATCTCGGTCGGGGTGAGGTTCTCCCAGGCTACGAGAAGGAGGAGCTCCCGATCCCGGGCCGGGAGCTGCGCCAGGGCGGCACCCAGCGAGCTGAGCTCGTCCAGGCGTTCGACCGGCGGCTGCTCGGCGAAGCGGTCGACCAGGTGGGTCGCCAGCTTGCGCCCCAGCTCGGTGCGCCGTCGACGGCCCCGGGCATGGTTGGCCACCACCCGGCGGGCGACACCGAAGAGCCACGGCCGGGTATCCGGCTCCGGCGGCACCTCGGCGAGCCGTCGCCACACGACGACGAAGGTCTCGGCCACGACGTCGGCCGCCTCGTCGGCACCGCACCGGCGGAGGGCGTAGGCGGTCACCGGTCCGGCGTGCCGATCATAGATCGACCGGAACCGGCGAGCGTCGGTGTCGGGGGCGTCGGGGCTGAGCATGGGGCGATGCGGGGGACTCGGCCGCCCGAGCGGCGGACCGGTCCCTGGTGGTTCATGTCCGGCTCGGCTCGGGCGTTCCACCCCGATCACCCGGCGGTGATCGGCTGGGTCGGTCGGGGGTCGCCTATCCGTCGGCCAGCTCGGGCAGCGCAGCCGGGGCGGCCGAGGCCGAGACCCGCGCCATCCCCCCATCGACGGCCAGCGTCTCGCCGGTCACGTACCGGCTGGCGTCGGAGGCGAAGAACGCCACCACGTCGGCGATGTCCTCGGCATCGCCCCACCGCTTGAGGGCCACCTGCTGGGCCAGGTCGTCGATCAGACCGGGGACCGTGGCCCGGCTCTCCTCCCAGATGGCGGTGGCGATGATCCCGGGAGCGATCGAGTTGACCCGGATTCCCTTCGGGCCCCAATCCGAGGCCAGGGCCCGGGTCATGGCGTCGACCGCGCCCTTGGTCCCGGCGTAGGCGACCCGGCCCTGAGGCCCGTTGAGGCCGGCGATCGACGAGACGTTGACGATCGAGCCACCGCCCCGGGCGGCCATCGACGGGCCGAGCCCGAGGGTCAGGGTCAGGAGCGACCGGACGTTGATCGAGAAGACGAGATCGATGTCGTCCTCGGTGAGCTGCTCGGGGGTCCGCCGCATGGGGATCCCGGCGTTGTTGACCAGGACGTCGACACCGTCGACCCGATCGAGGATCGCCGCCGCCAGATCGGTGCCGGAACCGGCCGCCGCCAGGTCGGCGGGGACCACGACCGGATCGTTGGCCAGGTCGGCGGCGACCCGATCGAGGTCGGCCACGGTGCGGCCGCTCACCACCACCCGGGCACCGAGACGGTCGAGGACCCGAGCCGACGCCTCCCCGATCCCTCGGCTGGCTCCGGTGACGACGGCGATCTTCCCACTCAGGTCGAACATGGCACGCAAACCTAGCCCAGCTCCAGGACACCACCCCCAGAAGGCGAGCTGGCCCTGGCTCCCGGTGGGTCGTAGCCTCGCCGTCGTGGTGAGCGACGCCGAGGACCCCGAGGCCGTACCGATCAAACCGGCGGCCACCGTCATCCCCCTCCGTGACGGCGGGGCCGGCCTGGAGGTGCTCGTCCTGCGGCGGGATGCCGGTCTGGCGTTCCATGGTGGCTCATGGGTGTTCCCCGGCGGTCGGGTCGACGACGGTGAGCTGGCGACCGCCGGCGACGATCTCACTGCGGCCCGGCTGGCCGCCGTCCGCGAGGCACGCGAGGAAGCCGGTTTGGTCATCGCCCCCGACGAGCTGGTGACCCTGTCCCATTGGACGACACCGCTCGGGCGGAATCGCCGGTTCGCCACGTGGTTCTTCGTCACCGCCGCCCCCGACGGTGAGGTGGTGATCGACGACGGCGAGATCCGGGCCTTCGAGTGGCATCCGGTGCAGGAAGCGGTCGCCGGGTGTGAGGCGGGCGCGATCTCGCTGGCCGGTCCGACGTACGTCAGCCTCCTCCGCCTGCGAGGGTGCCCGTCGGTCGCCGAGGCGTTGGCCTTCGCCGCCGGCCGGGCCGACGAGGTGTTCCTCCCCCGTCTGATCAAGGCCGGCACCGGCACCTTCTCGGTGTACCAGCGGGACCCGGCCTACGACGACGGCGACCTGGACCGTCCCGGCCGACGACACCGGATGCAGATGCTCGACGCCGGCTACCGATACCACGACGATTTCGACCCCGTCCCCGGACCACCCGACCGGCCCGTCGGCTGAACGCCGGCAGTCCCGACCAGGAGGCACCTCATGGCACCATCCCCCGACGCCGTCGAGCTGGCCGAGCTCGACGCCACCGCGCAGGCTGAACTGGTGGCCAGCGGCCAGGTCTCGGCTCCTGAGCTCGTCGACGCAGCGATCGAACGGATCGATGCCCTCAACCCAGCCGTCAACGCGGTGATCCACACCGATTACGACCGAGCCCGGGTGGCGGCCAGGGGCGACCTGGGCGGACCCTTCGCCGGGGTGCCCTTCCTGATCAAGGACATCGGCGCCACCCAGGCCGGCCTGCCGTACTGGGCGGGGAACCGGCTCCTCAAGGAGATCGACCATCAGAGCACCGGCGACACGGTGCTGGGCGCCCGGTTTCGGGACGCCGGCCTCGTCACCCTCGGTAAGACGAACCTGCCCGAGCTGGGCAGCACCCCGACCACCCAGCCCCTCAGCTGTGGCCCGACCAACAACCCGTGGGATCTCGACCGTTCTCCGGCCGGGTCGAGCGGCGGCTCGGCGGCTGCGGTCGCCTCGGGCATGGTTCCGATCGCCCACGCCAACGACGGTGGTGGCTCGACCCGCCTCCCCGCCGCATGGTGCGGCCTCGTCGGGTTGAAGACCACGCGGGGTCGGGTGGCCAACCCCGATACCACGTCCCGCCTGGTGTCGGAGCTGATCGTCTCCCGTACGGTCCGCGACACCGCCCGGCTCCTCGACGCCGTCGCAGGGACCACCCCCGCCGACCTGTTCGCCGCCCCGCCCCCGGCCCGACCCTACGTCGATGAGCTGGGGGCGCCGGTGTCGCCGCTCCGGGTTGCGGTGTTGACCGCCGGTGCCTACCCGGTCGACGCCGACTGCGTGGCCGGCGTGGAAGCGACCGCTCGCACGCTGGAGGCGATGGGTCACGCCATCGAGATCGCCGATCCGGAGCCGCTGCTCGGCGAGTCGAGCGCCGTCAACGGTCGGCTGTGGATGGCCGGCCTCAGCCGACGGGTCCAGGCCCTCGGGGAGCTGGCCGGCCGGCCGCTCACCGCCGACGAGGTCGAGCCCTACAACTGGGCGGCCGCCCAGCGGGGAGCGTCGATGCTGGCCACCGACTGGTGCGCGGTCGAGGAGGCCCAGCATCGGTGGTCACAGACGGCGCTGGCCTGGTTCGCCGGCTACGACCTCCTGGTGACGCCGACCGCCGGCTGCCCCCCGCTCACCACCGCCGAGCTCGAACCGCCCGACGTCGAGCCGTGGAAGATCGGCCGGACCCATGGCCGGATCGGCCAGTTCACCCTGCCGTTCAACGTGACCGGCCAGCCGGCGATCTCGCTCCCCCTCCACACCACGGCCGCCGGCCTGCCGGTCGGCGTCCAGCTGGTTGCCAACCTGGGCCGGGAGGATCTCCTGCTGGCGGTGGCGACCGCCCTGGAGGAGGCCATGCCGTGGCGGGACCGCCGCCCCGGCGTCTGGGCCACCGCCGGCTAGGGCTACGGCAACCGCGAGCCCGGTCGGCCGGCTCGACCGGGGCGGGGCTCGACCGCGGCTGGTACCGCCGGTTCAGCCCGCCAGGGCCTGGCCTTCCGGGTCGGCCGGCCGTTCGCCGCCACCCAGGGACCGGGCGTAGCGGACCTCGCGGACCACCGTGCCGCCGAACTCGTCGAGCTTGTCGGCGCCATCCCGCTCCCAGCCGTTGCTCTCGTAGAACCGGCGGGCCCGACGGTTGCCGTCGAGCACCCACAACACACCCGTCGTGAAGCCCCGATCGGCCAACCGCCGCTCGGCGGCAGCCAGCAGGCGGGTCCCGACGCCACGGCGCCACGTCGCGGGCGCGACGTTGATCATCCACAGCTCACCGACGCCGGTACGAACCCCGCGCCGCTCGGGGCCGATGGTCGCCACCCCCACCACCTCGGACGGTGCGCCGGGCCAGCCGGCCGCCTCGGCGATGAGGAACTCGGTCAGCTCGGGACCCCGGCGACCGTGGTCGACGAGCCGTCGGGTCCACGCCTGACCCCCGTCGGCCTCGTCGAGCGATGCCAGGAACCGGGGTGGGACCAGTCCCGCGTAGCCCCTCCGCCACGCCCGGACGTGGACCGCTCCGATGGCGGGACCGTCGGCGGGAACGGGACGGCGAATCCGAACCTCGACCATGGCCCAGTGTGGCCAAGGTTGGCCGCCGGCCGCCAACCAATGATGTTCCCACCCGCCCCGGGCCGGTCGGCCCGGTCCGGGGCGGGACGGTCTCCCGGCGCCACCGCTGGGGTGGCGTGGTCGATCAGCCGGTGAAGGGCGACCCGTCGAACCGGTCGATGGTGGTGAACTCCTCGACCGCCTTGCGTCGGAGCTTGGTGAGCTGCTTCACCGGGTGCCCGAGGGGGACCAGGGCCGCAACGGCGTGGGACGGTGGCAGACCGAGGAGGGCCTGGACCTCGGGCTCGGCGCCGGCCAGGTAGGTGGTGAGCACGCCGCCCAGCCCCTCGTTGCGGGCCGCCAGCAGGACGTTCCAGACGAACGGATAGATGGAGGCGCCGCTGATCACCCCGATCCGGGCCAGGTTCTTGTCGAAGCTGGCCACGACCCGGAGGTCGACCGAGATCACGAGCACCACCGGGGCGTCGATCATCTCGGCCACACCGGGGAACGGCCGAGCGGCGGCGGCCTCCGCCTCGACGTCGACCGATGTGGGGTCGATCGTGTTCCACGGCGCCTCGCCGGCTTGAACCTGGGCGACGTAGACCGAGGTCGTGGGGAGGATCAGCGGAACGAACCGCTCCCTCGTCGCCCGGTCCTTGACGACGGTCACGTGCCACCCCTGGCGGTTGCCCCCGTTCGGGGCGAACCGGGCCACGTCGAGGATCCGGTACAGGGTCGCATCGTCGACCGGTTCGTCGGTCCACTCCCGACAGGAGAAGGTCGTCCGCATCACCTCGGTGAGGTCCATCGTCGACCCTCCTCAGCGACCGGTGAACGTGGGCGGCCGCTTCTCGACGAAGGCGGCGATGCCTTCCTGGCCGTCGTGGGTGGCCATGGCGGTAGCGATCGTCACCCCCTCGACCTCGCCGGCCTGCTCCAGCGGTGACTCGTACCCGCCGTAGACGACCTGCTTGGCGTGGCCCAGAGCCCACGCCGGGCCGTCGGCCAGCTGTTGGGCCAGCTCGGCGGCGGCACCGTCGACCTCGCCGTCGGGCACGACCCGGTTGACGAAGCCCCAGGACTCGGCCTCGGCCGCCGACAGGACCCGGTTGGTCAGCGTCAGCTCCAACATCCGGCGAAGGCCGATGTGGCGGGCCACGAAGTAGGTCGAGGTGCCGTCGGGCGTCACCCCGGCTCGGGTGTAGGCCATCGTGAACTTCGCCGATTCCCCGCAGATCACGAGATCGAAGGCGCTGACGATCGACATCCCGGCCCCGCCGGCCGTGCCGTTGACCCCGGCCACGACCGGCTTGGGCATCCGGTTCATCTTGTAGATCGCGCCGTGGAAGTCGACGAGCATGTCGCTGGCCAGCTTGGGGAGGCCCGGCCCGGCGGCGTGGAACTCCTTCAGGTCGCCGCCGGCGCAGAACACCTTCCCCTCGGCGGTGACCGACACCGCCCGCACATCGTCGTCGTGCTCGATGTCGAGCATCACCGTCCGCAGCTCCCGGGAGAACTGGGGATTGACCGCATTCGCCCCCTCGGGTCGATCGAAGCGGACGTGGGCCACGCCCCGCTCCACCCGATAGCCGATCGTCTCGAGCTCCATCAGTCCTCCTCGCTGTCGTGCCTGATCACCGCGACCGTACTCAGACGATCTTGGATGCGGTGCCGGTCCAGTACTCGTCGCGCAGCAGCCGCTTGTAGAGCTTGCCGGTCGGGAGCCGGGGCAGCTCGGGCCGGAAGTCGATCGTTCGAGGCACCTTGTACTTGGCGATGTGCTCGGCGGCGTAGGCCAACAGCTCCCGGGCGAGGTCGTCGTCGCCCTCGACGCCGGCCTCGGGCTGGACGACCGCCTTGACCTCCTCGCCGAGGTCCTCGTTCGGCACCCCGAAGACCGCCACGTCGGCGACCTTGGGGTGCATGATCAGGCAGTCCTCGATCTCCTGGGGATAGATATTGACCCCGCCGGCGATGATCATGAACGCCTTGCGGTCGGTCAGGTAGAGGAAGCCCTCGTCGTCGATGTAGCCGACGTCGCCGAGCGTGCTCCAGGTGGGGTGCTCGGGATGCTGGGAGTCCTTGGTCTTCTTCGGATCGTTGTGGTACTCGAACGGGACCTCCTCCCGCTCGAAGTAGATGGTGCCCGGCTGGCCGTTCGGCAGCTCGACACCGGCCTCGTCGCAGATGTGGATCGTGCCCAGGATCGAGGTGCCGACGGTTCCCGGGTGGGCCAGCCAGGCATCGGGCGGGCAGAACACGAAGCCGTTGACCTCGGTACCGGCGTAGTACTCGTAGATGATCGGACCCCACAGGTCGAACATCTGCTTCTTGACCTCGACCGGGCAGGGGGCGGCGGCGTGGATCGCAACCTTGTGGGAGCTCCAGTCGTAGCCCTGCCGCTGCTCGTCGGGGAGCTTCAGCATCCGGGAGAACATGGTCGGCACCCACTGGGAGTGGGTGATCTGGTACGTGTCGAGGTATTCGAGCGCCAGGGCGGGGTCGAAGCGCTCCATCACCACGACCGTGCCGCCCAGGGCCTGCACCGACGTGGTGAAGCCGAGCGGGGCGGAGTGGTAGAGGGGGGCCGGCGACAGGTAGACGGTGTCGGCGTCGACCTGGAACAGCCCGGAGCCCAGCAGCGTGACGCCACTCATGGCCGCCTCGTCGTCGATCTCCAGATCGATCAGCGGCCGCTTGATGCCCTTCGGCCGACCGGTCGTGCCCGAGCTGTAGAGCATCGTCTCGCCCCGGGGCTGCCGTTCGAGGCGCTCGGCCGGGTAGCCCATGAGCGCGTCCTCATAGCGGTCGAAGCCCTCCACCGGGCCGTCGACGGCCAACAGCACCTCGCAGTCGGGGGCCAGCGCCGGGACCGGGGTGATCAGTTCGGCCATGGCGGCCGAGGTGATCAGCGCCTTCGATCCCGAGTCCTGGAGGATGTAGGCCGTCTCGTCGGGTTGGAGGTACCGGTTGATCGTCGTGAAGTACAGACCGGACCGGATCGCCGCCCAGTAGCACTCGAAGTACCGGGGGTGGTTCTCCATGAAGATGGCGACGTGGTCGCCGCGCCGGAGGCCGGCGGCCCAGAACAGTTGGGCCAACCGGGCCGACCGCTCATCGAGTTCGGCATAGGTGACCCGTTCCCCGGAGCCGGCCATGATCACGGCCGGCTTGTCGGGGGTCGTCGCTGCGTAGGTGCCTGGATACATCGCCTCGGCTTTCGTCGCGAACCTGGTTGACGAAGGCCCGATGGTACGCCGAGCAGCGCCGGGGGGCGAGACGGCGGGCCGGGCTCTTCGCAGCGGGCCCGATCTGGCCGTAGCCTCTGCCACGATGGGCCCGATCGGACCGAGGAGGTGAGCCGATGAACGACGAGGCGCGGCCGATCGAGCCGGTCCCACCCGGATCGGCCTTCGTCGACACCGCGGCGCTGCTCGCCTCGGCGTCCGAGGCCCGGGTGACGACCCAACGGACGCGGAGCCGGCTGGCGCTGGGGATCAGCGTCGCGGTGGCCGTGGTGTGGCTGGTGTTCGTCACCCTCAACGGGCACTGGGGTCGGGTCATCGACCGGTGGGTGGCGGCGGTGACCATGGTGTTCGGCAGCTTCGTCGCCGGATCGACCCCTCAGGGGGGAGGGGCGATCGCCTTCCCGGTCTTCACCAAGGTCCTGGAGGTCCCGGCGACGGTGGCCCGCACGTTCTCCCTGTGCATCCAGACGATCGGGATGGGCGCGGCGTCGCTCGCCATCATCATCAGCGGTCGTCGAATCGATTGGGCTTCGATCCGGCTGTTGGCCCCGACGGCGGTGGCCGGGTTCCTCGCCGCGGCCTGGCTGATCGGCGAACCCGATCAGCTGTTCTGGCCATCCACCCTCCCCGGCCCCTACGTGAAGGTCACCTTCACCATCGTGGTGGCGGCGATGGCCCTGGTCGTGTGGCTCTCGTCCCGGTCGTGGGTCAACGAGCGGGTCGATGACCTGGCCAACGACTCGCTCCGGGCCCGGGTCCTCCTCGTCGGGGTCGGCCTGGCTGGCGGGGCGGCATCGTTCCTGGTCGGATCGGGGGCCGATGTCTTCACCTACCTCGGGCTGGTGGCATTGCTCGGCCTGGCGGCCGGGATCGGCGTTCCGACCAGCGTGGTGGTGATGACCGCCGTGTCGGTAGCCGGCTTCGTGCTGTTCGGCATCGTCGACGGCCAACTGTCGATCGGGATCGACGAGGCCGGAGACGTCGTGTCGGTCGGCGGCGAGCCGACCGACGAGCCGCTGCCGGGGGGCCGCTACGACCTGTTCGGGCTGTGGCTGGCGGCGGCGCCGGTGGTTGGCTTCGGCGCTCCCCTCGGGTCGTGGGCGGCGTCGAAGGTAAGCGACCGGACCCTGGCCAAGGTGGTGGTCGGATTGGCGTTGGTCGAGGTCTCGACGACCGCGATCTTCCTCCCCGAGCTGCGGACCGACCCGGCGCTGGCGGCCTACGCGATCGCCGGGCTGGCGCTATTCTCTGCGGGGTTGGCCGCCGTGTACCGCCGCCGACACCACCTGCTGGCCATCCCCCCGGTCGACACCTCGGCGACCCTGCTGCCCCGGCGGGCCAAACTCGACCACGACCGACGGACCCCGGCGGAGGAGGGCCAGTGAGAACCTTTGCCGACTACCAGCTCGTCGAGCAGCTGCAGAAGGGCAACCACGGCACGTTCTTCATCGCCAAGCCACCGGCCCGACTCGGATACGCCGAAGACCTCGTGGCCCTCAAGATCCTCGACCGTCACGCCACCGACAACGAGTTCAAGCGGATGGCGGCCGAACTGCAGCTCCTCCTGGAGCTCGAGCACCCCCACATCGTCGGGGTGCTCGACGCCGGCCACGAGAACGGCCGCCTCTACTACACGACCCGCTACTTCCGTGACGGGAGCCTGTCGCCAGGTCCGACGAACGACCTGGCGGGGGTGGCGACCCAGATCGCCGACGTGGCCGAGGCGGCCCATGCCCTCCACGAGGTCGGCGTCGCCCACCGCGACATCAAGCCCTCCAACATCCTTCTCGCCGGCGGCCGAGGCCACCTGTCCGATCTCGGCGTGGCCAACTACGCCGACGCCAACTTCACCACGACCGGCAGCAGCCCGGTCGGGACCTTGGAGTACGCCGACCCTCGCCTGCTCCACGGCGATCCACCGGGACGGGCGTCGGACATCTGGTCGCTGGGGGCCAGCCTCCACGCCGCGGTGACCGGGAACGGGGTCCTCGGCGACATCCCGAACATCCATCTGGCGGGTGCCATCGAGTACATCATGACCGCCACCGCGTCGGTCCACCCGTCGTGTCCCGAGCCGCTGGCGTCGATCGTCGGGAAGGCGACGAAGCCGGTACGAGCCGAGCGGTACCTGACGGCGGCCGACCTGGCGACCGAGCTGAGGGACGCGTCCCGGCAGCTCTCGGGCCCGGCCGCTGCCCCGCCTCCGCCCCCGCCGCCGGCTCCACCCCCACCACCGGTGGCGATCGCTCCTCCGCAGGCCCAGGCGACCGCCGGCGTGGCCAACGTCGAGGACACCTCCCCGCCGCTGGGGGTCGAGGGAACCGACGATCTCTCCGGCCCCGACCAGCCGTTCCGCCAACCGGTGCTGGTCATCGGGCAGCGGTCGGTGGCCGGCCACTTCAACCATCCCCGGGCGACGGTCTGTTGGCAGTCGGGCGAGGTCAAGGGCAGCCGGGGGCCGTGGCAACCGGCCCGGGATCTGCGACCGCCCCTCGGGGTGCTGCTGTTCGAGGACGGCCGGAGCTACGTCCTGCGGTGGAACACGATCCTCGGCCGTCAGCCCGACACCGACGAGCGGGTGGCGGCCGGCTGGGTCGCGCCGCTGTCGGTGGAGGCCGAGCTGACGATGTCACGGGCCCACCTGTACGTGGAGCTCAGGGAGTGGGATGTCTACGCCACCGACATCTCGGCCAACGGCACGACCCTGGTCTCGGCCGCCACCGGCGGCCGGGCCAAGCTCCCACCCCAGCAGCCGACCCGCATCGATCATGGCGACACCTTCGTGATCGAGAACCTCACGATCACCTTCGAGAGCCACCACAAGATCGGCTAGCCGGCCGGCATCGGCGATCGGTGCGATGGGCCGACCTCCCTGGCAAGGATCTCTACGATCCGCACGGAGATGTCAGTCGGCGTCGTCGGCGGCCGGCGACTCCAGCTCGTCGGCCAGGGGGGAGGTCCGCACCAGCTCGGCCGACTCGGCGATGGCCCGTCGGCGAGCCTCGGGACGACGATCGGCGAGCACGTCGCTCAGGATCGCCGCGGCCAGCGCCTGGCGGGCCAGTTCGACGACGGCGGTGGTCACCTCGGCGACCGCCTGACGGGCGTCGCCGGTCCACGGTTCCTGGTCGGCCCAGGGCCGGGCGCGGATCACCGCGTCGAGGCGATCCCACCCCGCAGCCAGCGCTTCGATCCGGTCGACGTCGATCGCCGCCTGGGTGTACCAGGCCTGCAGGGCCAACAGGGTGACCGGCGGGAACCGGCGCTCGTGGGCCGCCGCCCACCGCTCCGCGTCCCACCGGGAGAGCGCCTGCAGTCGCTCGGTGATGTGGTTCTCTGCCTCGGTCCAGGCCGCCTCCTGAGCCCGCGATGCAGTGGTTCCTGCCAGTGTGGTAGTCACGGTCTCGGCCTCCTTCGGTTCCCAGTGTGGACCCGACCGGAGGGCCATCGGGGGATCCTCGACGGTCGGGTCGGCGACCAGGGGTTGGACCGGTGTCCCGGCGGCTCAGGCTCGGGCTTCGTCGACCCCTACCGCCTCGACAAGCCGGTCGAGCACCTCGGGCATGGCATCGACGACGCGGGTCCACGACGCCATCGAGGGCCGGATGGCCGGGTCCCGGAGGAACGCGTCGCCGGCCTCGACGACGGCCCGGGCGAAGACCTCGACCATCTCGGCTTCGGCGTGGGGGGCGGTGTGAAGCCCGTTGAGCAACGCGTCGTGGTGGTAGATCTCGACCAGCTCGGCCGCCGCCCGGCGGTAGGCGGCCTCGATCGATCGCAGCACGCCGGCCGAGAGCACGATGCCGTCGGCCGCCAACTGCTGGAACAGCACCCGCCCGATGTCGATCGCCATCTTGTGGAGACCATCGCCCGGATCGTCGGCCGAGAGGGGCTGGTGCTTGTGGTCATAGCCATCGGCGATCTCGACCTGGCACACCTGCTGACGGGGAAGCCGGTCGAACACCTCTCCCAACACGCCGATCTCGACACCCCAGTCGGCCGGGAAGACCAGGTCGGCCGCCACCTCACGGCGGATGGCCAACTCACCGGCAAGCGGATATCGGAACGATGCGAGGAAGTCGAGGTAGGACGTCGGTCCGACCACGGTCCCCAACGCTCGAACCAGGGGCACGACCAGCAGACGGGCGACCCGCCCATTGAGCGTGACCCCATCGGTGCGGTCGTAGTACCCCTTCGCCACCCGGTAGCCGAACCTCGGATGGGCCACCGGGTACAGCAGGCGAGCGAGCAGCGAGCGGGAGTAGGTCACGATGTCGGCGTCGTGGAACCCGATCACCGCCGCGTCACCGCTGGCCAGCAGGTAGCCGAGGCAGTACCACAGGTTCCGTCCCTTGCCCCGGTTCGGCGGGGCGAGGCCGAGCTTGTCGAGGTCGGCGTCGAGCGCCTGCAACGACGGACCGTCCTGCCAGAGCACCCGGTGGTCCATCGGGAGCCGGTCGAAGAAACGGCGGGCTTCGGCGAAGGTGTCCGGCCCGGCGTGGTCGAGCCCGATCACCACCCGATCGAGGTAGGGCACCTCGACCAACTCGTCGACGATGCGGTCGAGGGCCCGACGCTCGGTCCCCTCGAACAGGGTGGGGATGACGAGGACCATCGGTCGGTCCCGGGACCAGGCGGCGAGCTCCCGTTCGAGGTCCTCGATGGGGCGGTCGCCGAGCCGGTGCAGCGTGGGCACCGGGCCGATCTGTGAGAAGTCACCCACCGATCGAGGAGTCCCGGTGTTCGGGACGGGCCCGCCTGATCATCCGGGCGACGATACCCGACCGGCGGTGACCGACCGGAAACCGGGCGGGTCAGCCGACGGCGATGATCGTGGTGGCGAGGAGGGCCAGGCCGAGCCCGGCGCCCTGGGGCCGGCTCATCCGTTCGCCGAGCACCAACCGGGCGAGGACGATCGTGGCCACCGGATACAACGACGTCAGGACCGACACGATCGCCAGGTCGCCCTCGTTGGTGGCGTACAGGAACGCCACGTTTGCCCCGACGTCGAACAGGCCGGCGCCGATGATCAACGTGCCCGCCGCCCGGTCGGGCACGCCGATGGGCCGGCGCCAGACGGCCAACACCACCACCAGCACCGCCGAGGTGCAGAGTCGGGCTCCGACGATGGGCCAGGGGGCCGAAGCGGCGTCGGTGAGGTCGAGGAAGATGAAGAACCCGGCGAACCCGGCCCCGGCCGCCAACGACTCGACGACCACGACCGGGGTGACCGGCGCGCTGTCGGCCGGGTTGCGGGCGCTCGACACGGCACCGATGGCGACCAGGCTGAGGGCCACACCGACCCACGCCACCGCCGACAGCCGCTCGCCGGTGGCCAGCCCCCATGCGGCGGGGACGACCGCCGACGTGAGGGCGGTCAGCGGGGCGACGACGTGCATCGGTCCGGCCGCCAACCGCCGGTAGAGCAAGGCGACCCCGAGACCGCCGAGGGCGCCCCCGGCGGCCCCCAGGCCGACGTCGGTGAGTCGGAACCGCTCGGCGGTCAGCACCGCAAGGGCCGCCACCCCGGCCAGACCGACGAGGTGGGAGCCGGCCACGATGGTGACGACCGGGACCCGCTTGGCGGCGACCCCACCCAGGAAGTCGCCGGACCCGAAGAGGAGGGCGGTCAACAGGCTGATGACGACGACCGTCATCGCCGCTGGCCACCGGTGATGGGCTCGGTCGAGGCTCGACCGGGCGATCGGCGGTCGGTCACGTCCCGTCGAAGTACAGGTCTTCGGCGACGATCCCGGTCAGCTGGCGCGACGTCTGCCGGAGCTCCTCGGGGGTGGGTCGACCGACGAAGTACCACCCGTTGAAGATCCGGTGGATCGTCAGATCGGGCAACAAGGCGAAGGTGAACGGGACCGGGAGCGGCCCGTGGCGCCGATCGGTCGACTCGCTGATGCCCAGTCGATCGGTGAGGCTGCGGTCCTCATCGCTGAGGAACGGGAACCGGGCTCCCAGCCCGGCCTTGAACGCCTCCTGGACCCGGGGCGGATCGACCGACACCACGGCGATCCGCTGGTAGGCGACCTTGGTTGATGAGGAGAACTCGACCAGCTCTCGCAGCTGCAGCTGACACTTCGGTCACCACGGGCCGCGGTAGAACGCGAGGAACAGCGGCTGCCCACCGGCGACCTCGCCGATCGAGGTCTCGGTGCCGGTGTCGTCGACGAGGCGGTGATCGGGGAACACCTCACCGGGGCTCAGGTTGAGGGCCATCGCCCGTCCTTTCGGTCTGGGGTGACTACTGGCGGGGCGGGCTGGCGTGGGACCGGGCCGCCTTGGCCAGGTCCCGTAGTTCGGCCCGCTCGTCGTCGGTCAGCACGTCGAGGTCGGCGGCGTGGAGGCGATCGGTCGCCGCCTCGATCTCCTCCCGGGCGCCCTCCAGGTCGGCGACGTCGGGGTACGGCTTCGACCAGCCGAAGAACTCGGCGTTCCACTCCCCGGCCGGACCGGACAGGATCGCCTCCAACGGGCCCATCCCGGCGGCCTGGACGGCGACCGCGTGCCGGCCGAAGCGGAGCTCCCGCATCGTCTGGGCCAGGCGGAACGTGCGGCCCGGGCCGGGCGGCGGCAGCTCGAGGTCGCGCCAGCCGACGAAGGTCGGCGCGCCGAGCGGGCTGGCCGCCGACACGACCTTGTCGAGCAGGTCGCCGAGGCGCTCGACCCCGTCGAGACCGGCCAACTTCTCCTCGCCCCACTCGGTGCAGATGTCGCCGTAGATCCGGGCACCGTCGCTCGGCGCCATCGCCGAGCGACCGGCGGCGATGTGGGCCCGGAGCCCTTCCGGCTCCCAGAAGTAGGCGGCGGCCACGACGTTGTCGGGCGGGCAGTCGCCGAGCACCCCGAGACGGCCGATGGCGTAGGCCGCCAAGCCCTCCGGCATCCCCCGGGCCTGGGCCTTCTCCTGGGTGGAGGGGGCCATGAGCCACTCCATCGCCAGCATACCGATCGAGCCCCGCATGCTCCGGGCCACCGTCAGACTGTCCATGGTCGGCGACGGTACCCGGGGCCGGGGTCGGTACGCCAGCAGGGTCGGGGGCGCCCGCTACGGTCGAAGCCGTGCCCGACCTGGTCGGTATCGGTGCCATCAACACCGACCTCATCGTCGACTCGTCGGCGGCCCGGTCCGTCGACCTCGACGACCCCCGCCTCGGGTTGAGGCCGGAGCAGATCGGGGCGGAGCGGGTCGTGACGCCGGACGAGTCCCGAGCCGCGCTCGCCTACCTGGAGGCCTTCGATCCGGTCGTGATCATCGGCGGCTCGGCGCTCAACGTGGTCACCGGGGTGGCGGCGACCGGTGCACCGCTGAGCGTGGGCTACGTCGGCGTCGGCGGGCTCGACGGTCCGGTGGGACGAGGGTGGCTCGATCATCTCGACCGCTGGTCGATCGACCGGCGCCACGTCGAGCCGGTCGACGGACCGACCGGGCTGTGTCTGGCCATCAACCACGGCCCGGCTCGAACACTCCTGACGACCGACGGCGCCAACGGCCGCCTCCCCGAGCTGTTCCGCCGTCGCGGGTCGGCCATCGCCGCCTACCTCCGCACCGCCCGGGCGATCCATCTGACCTCGCTGGCCGGACCGGCCGACCTGTCGCCCATCGTCGAGGTGCTGACGGCGGTCGTCGGGGCCGATCCGACCATCCGGCTCTCCTGCGATCCGGGGGCGACGTGGAGCGATCCCGACCCGACCGGCGGTGTGTGGGCCGTGCTGCGGCTGTGTGATCGGCTCCTGGTCAATCGTCGGGAACGGGACCGGCTGGTCGACCGGACACCGGCGATGACCGATGCCGACTGCGCCGCCACCCTCTTCGAGCGGCTGCCGACCCTGACCGAGCTCGTGGTCAAGGGGGCCGACCGGGTCGACCTCCACCGACGCCGGGGCCACTCGATCGAGACGGTCGGTTTCGTCAATCCGGTGGTGCTCGCCCCGGACGAGATCGTCGACGACACCGGGGCGGGTGACGCCTTCGCCGCCGGCTTCCTCGTCGCCACCCTCGACAACGCCGTGGCCGCAGCGACGACGGCCCCCGGCGGCGGTCCGGCCGTCATCGGAGATCCGGGAGCCGGCGCTCGGTTGGGGTTGGCCCTCGGGGCGGAGCTGGCCCGGATCAAGCTGGGATTCCGGGGCACGGCCGGCGTCGACCGGTACGGTCCCGCCTATCGACGGTTCATCGCCGGGCGGTGATCCCCTCGACGAAGGCCAGGACCTCGTCGAGGGCCCGGTCGGCCTCGGGCAGATCCCGGTGGTAGTGCCAGGCGTGCCACAGGCCATCCCAGACGTCGAGGGTGACCGTGACCCCGGCCCGTCGGGCCCGCCGAGCCAGGCGGATGGCGCCGGTCAGCGTCGAGTCCCGGGTCCCGGCCTGGATCAGGATCGGGGGGAGCCGGGCCAGGGCACCGAGCTCGGCCCGGAGTGGGGACGGGCCGGGGTCGGCCGGGTCGACCCCACCGCAGTAGGCGGTCCGGAGCCACGCGCCAGCCACGTCGTCGACGTCGGAGAGGGGATCCCGATCGCCGAGGCGGTCGCCGCCATGGGACCGACTGCCGTTCCGAGGCTGACCGACCGGCCCGACGGACGGCCCGTCGCCGTGGTCGAGGTGGGGGCTGAGGCCGACGACGGCGGCCACCGCCCCCCGATGGGGCGTCATGAGGGCCGCCCCGACCGCCAGGTTCGCCCCGGCCGAGTCGCCGATGAGGACCAAGGGTCGGTCGGGGTCGGCGTGGGCGAGGGCGTCGACGACGGTCAACGTGTCGTCGAGCGCGGCCGGGTACGGGTGTTCGGGAGCCAATCGGTAGTCGACCGACACGACCGGGATCCCCCGGGCCAACCGCTCGGTGATGGGGATCGCCACCTCGGGGCTCCCGAGAGCGAAGCCCCCACCGTGGAGGTAGACGGCCACCGGCGCCCCGGCCGACGGGGCTGGATCGTCGGTGGGCCGGGTCGTCCCGGCGACGAGGCACCGGATCCCGCCGACCACGGCTTCGGCGTGGCCGGTGGCGGCCGGCGGCGGATCGCCGGCCAGCCATCGACGGTGGATGCGGTCCCGCCAGGCGGCCACCGCGGGTCGATCGGCCTGGTCCGGCGGGCGGAGCGGTTCGACCCCGCCGGCCGGCACCCGGTCGAGACGGGCCCGGGCGGCGCTCGACAACGGCCCGGCGCCGACCCCCGATTCCATGGCCGACGAGCGTAGTGCGGCTCGGGCCGGCCACGCTCCGGGCGAAGGGCACGCTGCACCGCTTCGCCGGTCTCCCGTCGCTGTGCTATCCACGGCACAGGCCAGGCACCGGAGCAGGAGCTCGAACCGATGAACTTCGAACCCAATCCCGATCACGAGGCGATCACCGAGGCGGTGGACCGGGTGTGCGCCCAGTTCGATGACGCCTACTGGTCCGAGCGGGACACCAACCACGAGTTCCCCTGGGACTTCTACAAGGCGATGGCCGAGGGCGGCTGGATCGGCATCGCCATTCCGGAGGCCTACGGCGGCGGTGGCCAGGGCATCGCCGAGGGTGCGTTGGTCCTCAATCGGGTGGCGGCTTCCGGGGCGGGGATGAACGGCTCGAGCTCGATCCACCTGACCATGTTCGGCCTCAACCCGGTGGTGAAGTTCGGGAACGACCAACTCAAGGATGCGTTCCTGCCCCGAGCGGCGGCCGGTGACCTCCACGTGGCGTTCGGGGTCACCGAGCCCGACGCCGGGACCGACACCAGCCGAATCACCACCCGGGCCGTCGAGGACGGCATGGGTGGCTGGATCGTGTCGGGCCGCAAGATCTGGACCTCCAAGGCGTTGGAGTCCGAGGTCGTGCTGCTCCTGGTCCGCACCGACGGCGAGCCGGGCGACGGCTTCGGCGGGCTGACCCTGTTCCTGGCCGACCTGAACCCCGACCACGTCGACATTCGCCCGATCCCCAAGGTCGGTCGCAACGCCGTCGCCTCCTGCGAGGTGGCCTACGACGAGCTGCCGGTCGAGGGTTGGCGGATGGTCGGCGAACGGGGCCGGGGATTCCATCACATCCTCCATGGCCTCAACCCCGAGCGAATCCTGCTGGCCGGGATGGCGTGCGGGCTCGGCGAGGCGGCGCTGCGACGAGCGGTGACCTATGCCAAGGAGCGGTCGGTCTTCGGGCGGTTGATCGGAGCCAACCAGGCGATCTCCCATCCCCTGGCTCGGGCCCACATGGACCTCAACGCCGCCTTCACCATGATGATGAAGGCCGCCTGGCGGTACGACAACGGCCTCGAGTGCGGGGAGGAGGCCAACACCGCCAAGTACCTGGCTGCCGAGGCCAGCTTCTTCGCCGCCGACCAGGCGATGCAGACCCACGGTGGCCTCGGCTACGCCTCGGAGTACCACGTGGAGCGCTACTGGCGGGAGGCCCGGCTGCAGAAGCTGGCCCCGGTCAGTCAGGAGATGACCTGCAACTTCATCGCCCAGAACGTGCTGGGGCTCCCCCGGAGCTACTGAGCGCCCGGGCCGCGGTCGGGCTCGACGTCGCCTCCCCGATCCCGGCCGTCCCGCATCCACGCCGGCAGCCGGTCGCTGATCACCCCCCGGGCCTCAAGGTCGTCGAGGTCGGCGTCGCTGACGCCGAACAGGCCACCGAGCACCTCCCGGTTGTGTTCACCGCGGAAGCCGACCGTCGGCACCGCCCCGCTCCCCGACCGGGAGAACCGCCACGGCGACTGGGGAACGGTGACCGGCGCCCCGCCGGGCCGGATCTCGACGTCGACGAAGGCCCCCCGATCGGTGGCCCACTCCGTGTCGCGGAGCTCCGACGCCGTCCGGACATCGGCGACCAGAACCGACGAGTACCCGATCGCCGCCTCGACGTCGGCCGCGGTGTCGAACGTCGCCACCCAGGCCGCCACGAGGGCGTGGAGCTCGTCGGCATGGCCGAGCCGGTCGGCCATCGTGGCGAACCGGGGGTCGTCGGCCAGGTCGGTGCGCCCCATGGCTCGGGTCAGCAGGACGAAGCCGCCGTCGACGGCAGGGTCGGCGGTGATCGTGACCCATCGACCGGTGGCCAGCTGGTAGCACGGCGGCCAGTTGCTCCCGGCCCGGAAGCCGTCATCGATCTCGGTGTCGTCCCGGAGGTTGGTGGCGGTGAGGTCGTTGGCCACGAGCGTTGCCGAGGCCATGTCGACCTCGACCGCCTGACCCTCGCCGGTCCGATCCCGATGGTGGACGGCGGCCAGGATGGCGGCCAGGGCGTGGAGGCCGCCGTACACGTCGGATTGCGAGACCGGGTCGTTCCGGGGGACGGTGTCCCGCCGCTTGGCGATGTCGGCCGTCACCCCGGTCTCCGCCTGGACGGCGGCGGCGAACGCACCACGGTGGGACCACACGTTGCCGTGCCCGTACCCGCTCACCGATGCGAGGATGATCCGGGGATTGACGGCGCTCAGGGCGTCGTGCCCGAGGCCGAGGCGCTCCATCACCCCGGGCCGGTAGTTCTCGACGACGATGTCGGCCCGGGTGACGAGGTGGAGGAACAGGTCGCGGCCGTCGTCGGTGGTGAGGTCGATCGAGACGCACCGCTTCCCGACGTTGGCCTGGACGTAGTAGACGGCCATCGAGTCCTGGCGGGGCTTGGTCGTCCGGGTCAGGTCGCCGTCGGGCGGCTCGACCTTGATCACGGTCGCCCCGAGATCGGAGAGCAGGCGCCCGGCGATCGGCCCGGCCAATGCCCGGGTCAGGTCGAGCACGAGCAGATCGGCGAGAGGGCGGTCCATGGGGCGACGCTAGCCACATCGGCCGGCCCTGAGCCAGGCGCCGATCACGCCGGGGCGATCACCGGGAACGTACCTCGGGTCTCGGTCCGACGGATGAAGTCGAGGGTCAACACCCGGGGTGGTTCGTCGCTGAAGTCGCTGTAGCGGGCCCATTCGGGGGTGATCCGGAAGAAGAGGTGGTTCGGCCGGGAGGCTCGAAGCTGCGCTTCCCGGGGTAGCTCGGCGGTGAAATGGCTCCGGAGTCGAGCCTCGTCGGCGCCGACCGGCTCGTCGAACCGGCCCTCGATCTGGATCGACATCTCATCGTCCCAGATGACGGCGGCAACCCGATCGTTGGTCGTGAGGTTGTGGTACTTGCGCGAGGTTCGCAGCGTGCCCATCACCAGCTCGAAGTCGTCGGTGACGACGTAGCGGAGGGGCGCCACCTGGGGCACCCCGGCTCCGGTGACGGTGGCCAGGGCGGCGTAGCACCGGGTCCGGGTCAGGCGGAGCAACTCCGCGCTGGCGGCGGCGAACCCCGTCTCCTCGGCCACGATCCCGTTCTGTCGTATCGGCGGACCAGCCATCGTTCCTCCCCGCGTATATCGGCCCAGCCATCGTTCCTCCCCGCCCCCCCCGCTACTTCGACGACGACCGCGCTCAACCGTACCGGCCGCCGGCGGTGCCTCACGGGCTCGGGATCGGGTCGGGACCGGTCAGCCGAAGACCCGAGGGAAGCGGTCGACACCGTCCAGCTCGTCGCCGTCGTCCAACCCGACGGTGTGGCGGAACGGCTCCGGTGACGAGGGCCGGTTGTAGAAGGTCACGTCGTCGCCGGCCAAGCGGACCGAGTCGGCTCGGCGGAGCCGATCGGCGCTGACGTTGCCGGCCGATCCGTGGAGGGTCTTCCAGTGGTGGACGATCACGTCTCCGGGCTCGGCCTCGAACCGGACGACGTCGTAGTCGTCGGGGTTGGCGTCGATCGGCGGCAGGTCTTCGAGGCCGTCGGTGACCAGGCCAGGGAGGGTCATCACCCCGTTCGTCGTGGTGAAGTCGCTCGGCTTGAAGGTGACCCCCCACCGGTGGCTGCCCCGCACGTAGCCCATCGCCCCGCTGTCGAGGCGAACCTCGTCGACCGGGACCCAACAGACCGCCACCTTCGTGCCCTGCAGCAGCCAGTACGACTGGTCCTGGTGCCACGGGGTGCGGACGCTCGACCCCGGCTCCTTGAGGAACAGTTGGTCGCTGTAGAGGTTGACGCGGGCGCTGTCGGTGAGCCGGGCGGCGATCGCCCCGAGTGGGCCGTCGATGTACAGGTCCCGTAGGTCGTGATGCCAGGAGCAGGCGTCGGTCTCGACGATGCTCCGACCGGTCGGGGTGTGGCCGGCCTCGACGGCGACCGAGGCCGGATCGTCGGTCGAGTCGAGGGCCCGCAGCATCTGCTGGACCATGTCGCTCCGGGCGCCGCGGGTACTCTGGCCCGTCGCCAGCTCCGCCCGGCTGACATCGGTCTGGCGGTCGAACACCTCCTGCATCGCCACCCGTAGCCGGTCGACCCAGTCGAGGGGGAGGACGCCCCGGAGGGGCACGACGCCGTCCCGGGTGAACGCCGCCACCTCGTCGTCGGTGATGGCTCTCGTCGGTTCCACGGTTCGCCTCCTCGGGTCGGCTCCGACGCTAGTCGGCGGCGTCGCCGGGCCTCCAGGCCGGGTCGAAGTGGGCAGCCAACCACTCGTCGTCGATGGCGGCGGGAATGCCGATCGCCACGATCTGCGAGCCATTGAGGGGCGACCGGTCGGGATCTGGTCGAAGCGACCACCGTCGTCCGACCCGCTGTACCACGTGGGCGCGAGGGTCGTCGATCAGCCGGACCACCCCCTTGAGGCGCAGCACGCCCTCGGGGGCGTCGGCCATGGCCGCCTCGATGACCGAGACGTCGACCGGGTCGGGCCACGACCACGACCAGCTCTCGAACTCGGCGTGAGCCCGCTCGACCGGATCGTGGCCACCGGCCCGGTTGGCGGCGGTGACCGGCGCCGATCCATCGTCGGGAGTCGGTGGGTCGGATCGTTCGGTACCGAACAGCAGCTCGGGGGCGACCCGGGCGCCGGTGGCCCGGACGATCGCCGCATCGCCGTTCCGCTCGGCCAGCCACGCCTCGATGCGGGCGACGTCGGCGTCGGGTACCAGGTCGACCTTGTTGACCACCAGCAGGTCGGCCGAGCGGAGCTGGCCGACGACGGTGTCGCCGACGTAGCGATCGGTGGCCCGATCCTGGATGGTCTCGGCGTCGACGAGGACGACGACGGCGTCGAGGGCCAGGCCCGGAGCGTGGGCGTAGGCCGCCACGGTGGCCGGGTCGGCCACGCCGCTTGTCTCGATGATCAGCCGCTCGGGTCGGGGATCGAGCCCGTCGATCGTGCCGAGAGCGGCGGCGAACCCGTCGACGAGGCTGCAGCAGATGCACCCGTTGGCCAACTCCAGGGTGTCGCCCTCGTGGCGGGCGATCAGGTCGGCGTCGATGTTGATGTCCCCGAAGTCGTTGACCAGGACGGCCATCCGCTCATCGCCGGTCCGCAGCAGGTGGTTGACCATCGTCGTCTTGCCGGCGCCGAGGTAGCCACCGATGACGGTGACGCTGATCGTCGGGCCGGTCATGCCGCCGGTTGGGCCTCGCCGCCGAGGACCGTGCCCCACACCTCGATCTCCTTGAGCCGGACCGGGTCGACGGTCAGGGGGTCGTCTTCGAGGACGGCGAAGTCGGCCAGCTTGCCGGCTTCGATCGATCCGATGTCGTGGTCGAGCTTGAGTTGATGGGCGGCCCCCATCGTCACCGACCACAGGGCATCGGCAACCCCGATCCGCTCGTCGGGTCCCAGCACCTGGCCCGACGCGGTGAGCCGGTTGACGGCGCACCAAGCGGTGTGGAGGTGGCCGAGGGGCGTGACCGGAGAGTCGGAGTGGATCGAGAACGACACGCCCGATGCCAGGGCGGTGGCGCAGGCGTCCATCCCGGCCGCCCGGTCCGGGCCGACGGTGATGTCCCGATGCTGATCGCCCCAGTAGTAGATGTGGTTGGCGAAGATGTTGGCGCACATGCCGAGCTCGGCCATCCGCCGGTACTGGGCCGGTGTGGTCAGCTGGCAGTGCTGGACGGTGTGGCGGTGATCGGGCCGGGGGTGGTGGCCGAGCACCGCCTCGACCGCTTCGACGAAGACCTGCGTCGCCTCATCCCCGTTGCAGTGGACGTGCACGGTCAGCCCGGCGGTGTGGTAGGCGGTCAGCACGTCGACCATCTGCTCGGGCGCCATCAGCCACAGGCCGTTGCCGGGGTGGCCGTCGGGGGCCCGGTAGTAGTGGGGCCACGAGATGCGGGCGGTGAAGCCCTGGATCGACCCGTCGAGGAAGAGCTTGACGATCCCGAAGCGGAGCTTCTCGGATGAGCGGGCCTTGAGGTCGGCTCCCATGGCGGCCAGCTCGGCCGGGCTCCGGCCGCCGCCGAACCCCGACGACACGGCCAGCATCATCCGGGTGGGAAACGCCGGGTCATCGACCACCCGGAACCATCGGTCGACCTGCCCGGGTTCGGTCAACTGCGACGTCCCGAGGTCGGTGACCAGCGTGTGGCCGACGTTGCGGGCGTTGTGGCCGTAGTTCCAGATCGACTCGTCCCGGTCCATCGCGGCCCGGATGCTGGTGAACGCCTCACCGGCCAGCATCATCGCCGGCGGTTCCTGGAGCTCGCCGTCGGGGCTGCCGTCGGCCCGCCGCGAGACCCCGGGGGTCGGGGTGTCGGCCGTGATTCCGACCTGTTGGAGCAGTGCCGAGTTGACCGTGGCCAGGTGCCCGCTGACGTGGTGGACGAAGATCGGCCGGGTGGCCGACACCCGGTCGAGGTGGTCGGCGACGAGCCGCTCGCCGGGGAAGTAGATCGGGTCGAGGCCCCAGGCCACCAACGTCTGGGACGGGTCGCTCATCCCCTCGTGCAGGGTCGTGAGCCGGGCCACCACCTCGTCGATGCTCCGGCACCCGGGCCAGAGGGTGCCGTCGGGCGCCGTCCGGTCGAAGTAGCCGACGTAGGGCATGGTCCACATGCCGCCGCTCATGGCGTGGCCGTGGGCCTCGATGAAGCCCGGGGTCAGGACCTTCCCGGCGAAGCGATCGTCGACGGTGTGGTCACCCCAGGTCTTGAGCTGCTCGACCGAGCCGACCGACAGGATCCTGCCATCCCGGACCGCTACCGCAGGGGCCTCGGGGAGCGACCGGTTGAGGGTGATGACCTTGCGGGCCGGGAAGATGGTGATCGGTGGGGTCATGGCCGCCCATCGTCGCACCATCGGTGGGTGCGTGCGACCCCGCGGCCGGAGCCGTGACCGGACACCGCCCGCCGGGTCCGGTCACGGCGAACGTTCAGCGCCCGCGGGCGAGCCCCAGACGGCCGTTGGAGCCCTGCCGGTAGTCGGGGAACGCCGCTCGGGGGTCGACGCCGAAACGGTGGTTGAGGAGCTCCCACGCCACCTGCCGGAAGTCGGTCAGGATCGGCGAGTCGCCCCGCTCCTGACCGTCGAGCGTCAGCTCGTCGGGGTAGTCGTTGCCGAACACCCCGCCCCGGACCCCGCCCCCCATGGCGAGGAAGGTCCCGGCCCGACCGTGGTCGGTGCCCCCGCTGCCGTTCTCGTTGATCGTCCGGCCGAACTCGGTGATCACCATGATCGTGGTGTCCTGCAGGCCATCGGTGTCGTCGGCGAAGGCCCGTACGGCGCCGGCAAAGTCCGCCAGCATGCGGGCCATCCGGCCGTTGGGGTCGTTGCCGGCCCCCATGTTGCCGTGGTGGTCCCACCCCCGAATCTGGATCGAGGCGACCCGGATTCCGGGGAACGCCTCGAACAGCGTGGCGATCTCGCTGAAGGCCCGACCGGTTCGGCCTCGGGGATACCCCGGCCGTTGGCGCGGGTCGAGGCCGGCGACGTCCCGGATGCCGGCGATGGTCCGCCGACCCTCGCGCACGACCGGTCCCTGGCCCCGGTACAGCTCGGTCAGCGACGCGAGGGCCAGGTCGTTGTCGTCGAAGTCGTTCAGCCCGAACCGGTCGAGGTAGTCGATGACCCCGACCCGGGCCGACGTGCCGGCCAGGACCGCATCGGCCCACCGGTCGTGCATCGAGGTGTAGCGGGCGGCGACCTCCTTGGCCTCGACGGCCCGGCCGAGCCAGCCGCCGTCGCGCTGGTTGGCCGCCCCGCCGTGGTGGAACAGTCGCTGGGCGGAGAAGTGGCTGCGGCTGAGGCCGGGGAGGCCGATCATCGGCAGCACCGCCAACCGGCCCTGCTTCCACAGCGTGTCGTGGAGCGGTTGGAACGACGGGTGGAGGCCGACGGTTCCCTCGATCCCGGTCGGGAAGATCGCCTGACCGTCGGAGCTGGCGGTCGTCAGCTCGAGGGCGCCGTGGTCGGCCCCCGGCTCCGGGACGGCCAGGGTCGGCCGGTACTGACGGTACGAGGGGTAGCCGTAGGGTGGGGCGATCGTGAGACCGTCGGCTCCGCCGGCCAGGAACACCAGGACGAGCCGGTCGCCGGTCGGTTCCGGGGCGGCGCCGGCCACATCGGTGGTCGACAGCAGCGTGGTGCCGAGGCCGGTGACGACGGTCGTGACGCCGACACCGGAGGCGGCGAGGAAGGCGCGCCGAGAGAGCGTGGACATGACGTGTTCTCCTGTCGTCAGCGGGTCTGGAACGTCGGGTGGGCGAGGAGGAGCCCGGCCAGGCGGACCAGGTCGGCGTCGGGGACGTCGCCGGCCGGGGCGTCGGCCGGTCGGCGGGTGGCGGCGGCCAGCGCCACCCGTTGCCCCTCGGTCAGCTCACCGATGGCGAAGTCGTCGGCCAGGCCGGTGATCACCTCGCCGACCGTCGCCCCGGCGACCCGGTAGCGGCCGGGGTCGACGGCGGTACCGGATCCACCCCGAGCCATCCGTGCAGCCAGGTTCCATCGTCCGACCAAGCCCGAGGTCGAGATCCACGAAGGCTTGTTGTCGGGGAACCCGTCGGGGGTGTCCCAGTGCCACGGGAGGTGGCCGAGACGGTCGAGGTCGCCGTACAGCAGTGCGGCGTCGTCGGAATGGGGATCGGTGGTGATCTCGGCCCCGGTGGCCCGGATCATGGCGGCGAGGACCTCGAACGGGCGCCGGACCTTCCGTCCGGCCGACCGAGAGAACTGGCGGCTGGTCAGGATGTGGCGGAGCACCGGCACCAGCTGGGTGTCGTTGTCCAGATAGACCTGCGCCGCCTCATCGACGAGGCCGGGCCGGTCGCCGTCGGCGACGAAGCGGCGGACGAGCTTCCAGGCCACGTAGCGTGCGGTCGACGGGTGGGTGGCCAGGAAGTCGAGCAGCGACTCGCCGATCGCCTGACCCTCGAGGGATCCGCTGGTCCACTCGCCACCGAGCAGGGAGACCGGCTCGCCGGCGTGGGCCCCGCGGTGGAACCGGAAGTCGAAGCGGTCGGAGGCGCCGACGGCGAAGTTGAGCGTCCACCCGCTCATCGCCTTGGCCGCCGCCCGGACGTCATCCTCGCCGTAGACCTGGGAGCCGTCGGGGTGGATGCCGAGGCTGTGGAGCTCGAGCAGCTCCCGCCCATAGTTCTCGTTGATCCCCTCGGGGGAGTTGGCGTTGCTGGTGGCGTTGTCGAGGTACTGCAACATGGCCGGAGCGTGCGCCGTCGCCGCCAGCAGGTCGCGGAACGACCCCATGGCGTGAGGGCGGATCACGAACTCCTGGTACGAGACGTGCAGCGGCACGTGCCCGGCATCGACCAGCTGGACGTTGAAGTGGTCCATCCAGAGATGGCACATCATCTCGAACAGCTGGTTCTCGCTGTACACCGCCCGCAGCAGGTTGGAGTGGACGATCTCCCGGCGGACCATGGCGGCCCGATCGATGTAACGAGGGTAGGTGTCGTAGACCGTCTCGACGATCTCCCGCCGGGTTGGGAGGCCCAGGATCCGGAAGTCGCCCAGCCGGGCCTCGGCGGCCGGATCGGGGCCGGTTCGGGACAGCTGATCCTCGATGAAGGCGTCGCCGCCGACGGCCCGGACGGCGGCCAACTGGCCGGGCCTCGGGCCGAAGGTGAGGCGGTTGACTGCCAGGGCGGGGTCCGCCATGTCGATGGTCTCCAATCTCGCGGCGATCGACGCATCGATCCGGCGAGGAGCCGGATCTCCTGAGCGCTAAAGGGCCACATCCGACCGGTGCCGTTACGGCCCGCCGGCGATTGGGTGAAACTGACCAGTCGACCCGGGGCGGGCCGCTGGGTACGGACGCCGCGAGTGGATCAGGCGCCGTCGTGGTCGGCCACGTAGTGGCCCGGCGCGACCTCGGACAGCGTCACCCGCTCCGGGCTCTCGCCGGGACCCCAGACCGGGCTGGGAATCTCCCCGGTGAGCAACGGTCGGTGGCGCCGTCGCCGGGGATCGGCGATCGGCACGGCATCGAGCAGGCGCTTGGTGTACGGGTGGCGGGGGTCGTCGAACACCGCGGCCCGGGGACCGAGCTCGACGATCTGGCCGAGGTACATGACCGCCACCCGATGGCTGATCCGCTCGACGACCGCCAGGTCATGGCTGATGAAGAGGTAGCTCAGGCCCAGCTCGTCCTGGAGGTCCATCATGAGGTTGATCACCTGGGCCTGGATCGAGACGTCGAGGGCCGACACCGCCTCGTCGGCCACGACCAGCTTCGGTTCCAGCGCCAGGGCTCGGGCGATACAGACCCGCTGACGCTGCCCTCCCGAGAACTGGTGGGGGAACTGGGCGAGGTGGCTTCGTTCGAGGCCGACCCGCTCGAAGAGCGCCTCGACCCGGGCCTGCCGCTCGGCTCTCCCCGCCACGCCGTGGACTCGGAGCGGCTCGGCGACGGCCCGACCGACCGTGCGACGGGGGTCGAGGCTGGCGAACGGGTCCTGGAAGATGATCTGCATCTTCCGCCGGTGGGGCCGCATGCCCCGCGACCCGAGGTCGGTGATGTCGGCGCCGTCGAGGGTGATCGTGCCGGCGGTCGGGTCGAGGAGGCGGAGGACGAGGTAGGCCAGAGTCGACTTGCCGCACCCGCTCTCCCCGACGACGGCCAGGGTCTCGCCGGAGCCGACGGCGAGCGAGACGTGCTCGACGGCATGGACGCGGGACCGGCCGGTCGGGAAGACCTTGCTCAACCCGTCGACCTCGAGGAGCGGCCGTTCGTCTCGGTCCGGCCCGGTGCCCGATGCCTCCGGCGCTGCGTCCGCGGCGGCGGCATCGATCGATGGACCGGTCATGGCCCGGGCTCCCCGGGGTCCGCTGTCCCGGCGTCGTCGGGAGCCAGTTCGAAGCGGGCCGGGCCGTCGTGGCCGGCCATCGACCCGAGGGTCGGCACGGCCGCCACCAGGGCTCGGGTGTAGGGTTCGGTCGGCCGCTCGAACACGTCGTAGACCGAGCCTCGCTCGACCACCCGGGACCGATTCATCACCACGACGTCGTCGGCCACCTCGGCGACGACCCCCATGTCGTGGGTGATGATGACGACGGCCGCCGAGGTCTCGGACTGGAGATCCCGGATCAGGCCCAGGATCTGGGCCTGGATGGTGACGTCGAGGGCGGTGGTGGGCTCATCGGCGATGAGAACCGTCGGGTCGCACGACAACGCCATGGCGATCATCACCCGCTGTCGCATCCCGCCCGACAACTGGTGGGGGTAGTCCTTGAGGCGGCGGTCCGATTCCGGGATCCGGACCAGTTCGAACATCTCGCGGGCCCGCCGCCGGGCCTCGGTCATCGTCACCCCCTGGTGGAGGCGGACCGCTTCGGCGACCTGGTTCCCGACCGTGTAGACCGGGTTGAGGCTGGTGAGCGGCTCCTGGAAGATCATCGAGATGTGGTTGCCCCGGATGGTGCGGAGCTGGCGCTCGTCGGCCGCCACCAGGTCGATCACCTCGCCGTCCGGCATTCGGAACCGGATCTCGCCGCCGGCGATCCGGGCCCGTGTGCCGAGGGTCACCAGCCGCATGATCGAGAGCGCGGTGACCGACTTCCCCGAACCCGACTCCCCGACCACCGCCAGGGTCTGCCCCTCGTGGAGGTCGAAGCTGACGTCTCGGACCGCGGTGAACGACCCGAAGGTGACGGTCAGCTCGCGGACCGACAGCAGCGGTTGGCTCGTCGTGGCGGTCACCGCTCAGCGACCCCGGAGTCGGGGGTTGAGGGCGTCCTGGAGTCCGTCGCCGACGAGGCTGAGGCCGAGGACGGTGGAGAAGATCGCCAGGCCCGGGAAGGTCACCGCCCACCAGTTGATCTGGAACGATCGCCGCCCCTCGCCGATGGCCAGGCCCCAGGTGGCCTGGTTGACGTCGGCGAGGCCGAGGAAGGCGAGGCCGGCCTCGAACAGGATGGCGGTGCCCATCACCAGGGTCCCCGACACGATCAGCGTCGGGAGGGCGTTGGGCAGGATGACGGTCGTGATGATCCGCAGGTCGCTCGATCCGATCGCTCGGGCGGCCCGGACGAACTCGAGGTTCTTCAGCCGGAGGAACTCGGCCCGGGTCAACCGGGCGATCTGGGGCCAGGCGATCGAGCCGATGGCGAACGTGATCGTCCAGAACGACGGTTCGAAGAGCGCCACGATGACCACGGCGAACAGCAGGCCGGGCAGCACCTGGAAGAACTCGGTGATCCGCATCAGGATGGCGTCGATGACGCCGCCGTAGTAGCCGGCCAGCGACCCGATCGTCACCCCGATGGCCACGATGATGAGCGCCGCCATCGCCGCCACCCGAAGGGTCGTTCGGCCCCCGTACACCGTGATGGCCAGGACGTCCTGACCGAGATCGGTGGTGCCCAGCATCGGGGCGTCCTCGCTGAGGGGCGGGGTGTGGGGCCGGGCGATCGCCACGTCGAGCGGGTCGCGCACGTACCAGAGCGGGACGACGAAGGTCATGAACAGGACGCCGAGCAGGAGGATCGCCCCGAACACCGCGGCCCGGTTGCGGACGAACATCCGCACCGCTTGGGCGCCGGGGGACCCCAACTCGGCCGAGGGGTCGGCCGACGGGTCGGTCGTCGGGCCGCTCGGGCCGTCGGGGGTGGCGGTCGGCTCAGCCATTGGAGCCCGAGACCCGGATTCGGGGATCGATGAATCGATAGAGGAGGTCGGTCGCCAGGTTGGCGATGATGACCGAAACCGACACGAGCAGCAGCACCCCCAGCAGGACGGGGGTGTCCCGCCGGCCGACGGCGTCGAACGCCAGGCGCCCGAGCCCGGGCCAGGCGAACACGATCTCGACCAGCACCGCCCCCGACAGGATCGCGCCGAACTGGAGGCCGAGGACGGTGACGATCGGGAGGATGGCGTTGCGGAGGCCGTGCTTGAACGTCACGGCCCGTTCCCCCAGGCCCTTGGCCCTGGCCGTCCGGATGTAGTCGGACTGGAGGACCTCCAGCATCGAGGATCGGGTCAGCCGGCTGTACTGGGCGAGGTAGATGAACCCCAGGGTCAGGGCGGGGAGGATCAGGTGCTGGCCGATGTCGATCCAGGCGTCGAACCAGTTGCCCTCGAAGTCGATGTCCCGCATCCCCGACACCGGCAGCCAGTCGACGTTGACCCCGACGAGGATCAACAGGAGCAGCCCGGTCCAGAACGCCGGCATCGAGAACCCGACGAGGGCGAGGACGGTCACGGCGCTGCTGATCCAGCTGTCGGGGAACCGGGCCGCCAGGGTACCGATGGCCACCCCGACCACGACGGCGAAGGTCAGGGCGGCCCCGGCCAGCAGCAGGGTGGGGACGATCCGCTCCGCCAGGAGGCTGGTAACGGACTGGTTGAACCAGATCGACTGCCCCAGGTCACCCCGCAGCACGTTGGTCACGTAGATCCACAGCTGGGTGGTGATCGGCTCGTCGAGGCCGTAGTCGGCCCGGATCTCGGCCAGGAGCTCCGGGTCCCCGGCCGCCAGGTCGCCGGCGATGGCGTCGGCGGCGTCGCCCGGAGCGAGCTGGATCAGTAGGAAGTTGAGCACGATGACGGCCAGGATCAGGGCCAGGGACTGGCCGATCCTGGTCGCTATCGCTCGCACTGCGCCTGCCTCCCGAGCCGTCGAGGGCCGCTCACCGTGACGGTCGCCGGCCCGACTACTGCTCGATCCACACGTCGTGCCACGGGCTCATGAAGCCCCAGATCCCGGTCGGCGGGTTCTGGACCGCCGGGTTCCGGATCTGGTACCAGTCCGGCTTCCCGAGGTACACGATCGGCACGTCCTGGTTGATCAGGTCGGTGGCCTCGAAGTAGGCGGCCTGGCGGGTCTCGTTGTCGAACGTCGCCCCCGCCTCGTCGAGGAGGGCGTCGACGGCCTCGTTGCAGTACCAGCTGTTGTTGGACCAGATCACGCCCGGCGGGTCGATCCGGTTCTCGCAGTCGTAGCTCCGGTTGACCCCGATGACCGGGTCGCCCCAGTTCCACACCTGGGTGTAGGAGACGTCGTAGGTGCCGCCGGCGACCTCGGCCGACCAGGTCGGGAAGTCGGGGACCTGGCGGATGTTGACCGTGACCCCGATGTCCTCCAGGTTCTGGCGGATGAACTCGGCCGTCGGCAACATGTCCGGGGTGGCCGGCATGTCGAGCTCGAAGGACCCGACGCCGGCCTCCTCCAACAGCGCCAGCGCCTCGTCGACGTTGGCACCTTCGTAGCTGGTGGCATCGGGGTTGTAGAACGGCGAGTCGCTCTGGATCCCGGTGATGTTGGCCTGGCTGTAACCGAGACGGACCACCGCCCGCCAGCCTTCCTCGTCGATGGCGTGGGCGATCGCCTGCCGGACTCGGACGTCGTCGAGCGGCGGGTTCCGCATGTTGAGGAAGAGCCAGTCGATCTGACCGATCGCCTCGTGGCCCTCGGCCTCGACGACGAAGTCGGGGTTGTCGATGAACTGCTCGATGGCCGCCGCGTTGGGGGCGCTCGCCATGTCGTAGTCGCCGTTCTCCAGACCGAGGGTGACCGTGTTGGGGTCGGGCACGAGGTCGATGATGATCTCATCGAGGCACGGCGCACCCTCGATGAAGAAGTCGTCGTAGGCCTCCAGTCGGATCAGCTCGGCGGCGTCGTACTCGACGACCCGGAACGGACCCGAGCCGACGAAGTCGTCACCACCGTTGCGGGGGTGGGTCTGCATGTCCTGGCCGTCGTTGAAGATGTGCTCGGGGATGATCGGCAGCAGGCCGGGCGACATCGCGGTCAGGATCGCCGGATGGGGCTCGGAGAGGGTGATGACCACCGTGTAGGGATCCGAGGTGTCGATCTCGGTCACCGGGGCGAACATGGCGCTGAACGGGTGGTTCTCCTGGGAGGTCCGGATGCTGAACGCCACGTCCTCGGAGGTGATCGGCTCCCCGTCGTGGAACGTGGCGTTGTCCCGGAGCTCGAACGTGACCGACAACCCGTCGTCGGCGACCTCCCAGCTGCGGGCCAGGTACGGCTGGGGGTTGTACTCGTCGTCGAACAGCAGGAGGCTGGCGTTGACCTGGGTGCCGGGCACCGCCGTGGCGTAGCCCGACTGGACGGTCCCGTTCAGGTGGCGGATGCCGCCGACGATGGCGAAGCTGGCCGTGCCGCCGGTCTGCCCGCAGGCCGCCGAGGCCGTCTCATCGGCACCGTCTTCCTGCTCGCCGCCCGACGCCCCCTGCTGGGAGGTGGTGTCGGGGGTCTCCTCCTCGGTGCCGGTCGTGACCTCGGTCTCCGAGTCCTCGTCGCCGGCGCTGTCGTCGTCGCCCCCGCAAGCGGCGACGAGCAGCGCCATCGCTGCCAACAACGCCAGCAGGGTGCGGATCCGCCCTGGTGCCATTCGAGTCTCTCCCTCGTTCCGAGCGGCTCTCCGGAACCGCAGTCCGTCGAGACTAAGGAGCCGTTTCACAAACTGTCAACAACGACCGCGTTGTGCGTTCCTGACGTCGATCTGTCTCATCGAGGCCAGGGAGGACCGGATCTCACGCCCGATCGCCGGGCTCGATGCCGGCGGTGGCGACGACCCAGTCGGCGACCCAGGCCCGGTCGAGGGGCCGGTCCAACGTGGCCAACGCCGCCTCGATCGGGCCGGCGCCGATCCGTTCGACCCTGCTCCGGTAGAGCGACTCGGCGACCGTGGCCGAGAACTCGGGGTGGCCCTGCACGGTGAGGACCGCCCGGCCATGGCGGAAGCCGGCGATCGGGCACCGGTCGTTCGACGCCAGCAGCTCGGCACCCTCGGGCAGGGTGAGGACCTGGTCCTGGTGGCTGGCGATCAGCGTGAAACTCGGATCGTCCCGGTCGAGTCGGCCGTCGGGGGCGGCGGTCGGCGGGGGTGCCGTCAGCCGGTACTCGACGGCCCCGATGCCCCAGCCCGTGTCGGCCTTGGCCACCTCGGCCCCCAGCTCGGCGGCGATCATCTGGTGGCCGAAGCACACACCGATGAGCGGGTGCTCGGCGGCCAGCGCCCGCCCGACGAACCGCCGGAGGTCGGCGATCCATGCCAGGTCGTCGTAGACGCTCTGCCGAGAACCGGGGACCAACCAGGCATCGCACTCGGACACCGTCCGGGGAAGCTGGCCGTGGTCGGCCCGGTAGACGACCAACTCGACGGCCGGACCGGCAAGCAGCTCGGCGAAGAGTCGGTCGTAGTCCCCTTCGAGGTCGACGTGCGGGGGGTCGAGGCTGTCGCACTGGAGGAGCCCGAGACGGAGCGGCATGGCCGAGACCGTAGCTCCATGACCGACCGCCGGGCCGTCGGACCCTCGACACCCCGGCGGCGGCATGGGATGCTCTCGCCACCTGTCCCGGCCCGGAGGTGACGATGCCCGAGATGAAGCTCCACTGGTTCCTGCCGACCGGGGGCGACAGTCGCGACGTGCTCCCGTCGCCCGACGCCCCAGGCCAGCGGCCCCCGGATCGGGACTACCTCGCCCAGGTCGCCCTGGCGGCCGAAGCCCACGGGTTCGAGGCGATGCTCACCCCCTGCGGGACCGGCTGCGAAGACGCCTGGATCACCACGGCATCCCTGGTCCCGGTGACGTCGTCGATCAAGTTCCTGGTCGCGTTCCGACCGGGGCTCCTCTCCCCCACCCTGGCGGCCCAGATGGCCAGCACCTACCAGCGGATGTCGGGGGGCCGGATGCTGGTCAACGTGGTCACGGGGGCCGAGCCCCGGGAGCTGCACCGGTTCGGCGACTACGCCGACAAGGAGACCCGCTACGAGCGGACCGGGGAGTTCCTGGCCATCATGCGGGCGGCGTGGTCCGGGGAGCCGGTCGACGTGACCGGTCGGCACTACACCGTGGCCGGCGCCACGACGCGAGAGGTGCCGGACCCGGTGCCCGCCATCTACTTCGGTGGTGCGTCGGCGGCGGCCAAGGCCGTCGCAGCGGCCCAGGCCGACGTGTACCTGGTGTGGGGCGAGCCGCCCGAGTCGGCCCGAGCCCAGCTGCTCGACGTGCAGGCCCAGGCCGCCGAGCTCGGCCGGGAGCTGCGGTACGGCATCCGGTTCCACGTGATCGCCCGACCGACGGCCGCCGAGGCCTGGGCGGCGGCCGACGGCCTCCTGGCCGGGATCTCCGACGACGACATCGCGGCGGCCCGCAAGGACTTCGAGGCGACGATGTCGGAGGGGCAGCGTCGGATGGCCGAGCTCCACGGATCGGACAGCGGCCGGCTGGTGATCCACCCCAACGTGTGGGCCGGCATCGGCCTGGTCCGGGGCGGTGCCGGCACCGCCCTGGTCGGTTCCTACGACGAGATCGCCGACCGCCTCCAGGAGTACCAGGAGCACGGGTTCGACGAGTTCATCCTCTCCGGCTATCCCCACCTGGAGGAGGCCCATTGGGTCGGCGAGGGGGTGATCCCCGAGCTGCGGCGACGGGGATTGATGGCCAGCCCCGACCGGGCCGGGTCGGGGGCGGTGTTCTCCTTCCGCTGACCAGGATCCCACCCGCCCCCGACCGGCCCGCCGTTCGACGGCTGGTACCGGGCGGCCAGGGATGGCCGCCCGGTCGATCAGGCGGCCGGCTCGGGCTCGGGGTCGGCCTCCAGCTTGGTGTGGAGGTGGACCGGCTGGGCCTTGTTCCGCCGGGCGAAGAGGTTGAGCACCTCGACGAAGATCGAGAACGCCATGGCGGCGTAGACGTAGCCCTTGGGGATCTTCTCCCCCAACCCCTCGGCGATCAGCGTCATCCCGATCAGCAGCAGGAAGGCGAGGGCCAGCATCTTGACCGACGGGTGACCGTTCACGAACCGGTAGATCGGGCCGGCGGCGGCCAACATCACCACGATCGAGGTCATCACGGCGATGATCATGACCGGGATGTACTCGGTCATGCCGACCGCGGTGATGACCGAGTCGATCGAGAACACCAGGTCGAGCAGCATCACCTGGATGATCACCGAGGTGAAGGTGACCGCTTCCTTGGCGCCGCCGATCTCGTCCTCACCCTCGAGCTTGTGGTGGATCTCCTTGGTCGCCTTGTAGATCAGGAACAAGCCACCGATCAGCAGGATCAGGTCCTTGCCGCTGAAGCCGACCCCGAAGATCGTGAACAGGTCGTCCTTCAGCTGGATGATCACGCCGATCAGCAACAGGAGCAGGATCCGCATCCCGCCGGCGGCCAAGATGCCGGTCCGTCGGGCTCGGGCCTGCTGATGCTCGGGGAGCTTGTCGGCCAGAATCGAGATGAAGACGACGTTGTCGACCCCGAGCACGATCTCGAGGGTCACGAGTGCGGCGAGCGCACTCCACGCCGCTGGGTCGGAGATCCATTCCATGGGCACACAATTTAGGGGACCGTGACGCGCTTCACGCCACAGCCCCCTCACGTTCCCGCGCAGCAGGAACCCGGCGCCTCACGAGCAGTGGTCGGACCTCAGCGCCGGGGTCCCGGTCGGAACCCGGCGCCTCACGAGCAGTGGTCGGACGGCGGGATGTCGAGCGCCGGGGTCCCGGTCGGAACCCGGCGCCTCACGAGCAGTGGTCGGACGGCGGGATGTCGAGCGCCGGGTTCCGGTCGAAGAAGCCGACGGGGACGAAGGTGCATCGGGCGTACTCGACGGGCATGACCGGGTAGTCCTCCGGGCGGGCGCTGTGGGTCAGCCCGAACGTGTGCCACAGCGTCAGATCGGTGGCAACGATCGACCGGTCGGCCTCGGTCCAGGCCGGGAGGCCGCGGTCGTCGGGCGCGCTCTGGGTGACATGATTGCCGGCCGGGAACCGCTGGCTGCGGTCGGTCGGGGTGACCCACACGTTGTGGGTGGCGAACCCGGCCCGCTGGGCGATGCGGGACTCGGGAAGGGGGAACAGGGTCGAGGTGTCGGCCGGGAGCAACTTGTAGCCGGTCGGCTGACCGAGCCGGTTGGTCTCGCTCTCGTTGACGATGCGCCAGGTCCGGGCCTTGTGCTGAGCCACGTCGTCGATGGCCTGCTGCTCCGACTCCAGCCGGGTGGCGACCGCCCGGAAGGCGTTGTGATGGGGGTTGCGGGGGCCGGGGGGATCGACCTCCACATCGACCCGGTACGCCGTGTTGATCGGCCCGTCGACCTCCATGTCGAATCGAGCGCAGAACAGATGCTGATGGATCGGTGCCGCCACCTCGGGGGCGACGAGCGCCGAGTAGGTCAGGTCGTCGCCCTCGGCATAGCCCATCGTGGTGACGATGCCGGTGAGCTTGATCTCCATCTGGATGGTGCCGTCGAGGTAGAGGTACCAGAAGATCCCGTAGTCGTAGTTGCCGACGGTGAAGATCGAGCTGATGACCAGGCGACGGTTCCGCCGGACCTCGGAGGTCTGGGTCGACGAGTCGCTGTGCTTCCAGGCGATCCCGAAGTCCTCCTCGTGGATGCAGATCGCCTGATCGACCCCGACCGCCGTCCCGTCCTCCAGGCACCAGGCGGTGTCGAGGTAGGTGATGTCGCCGAGGCAGTCGCACCCCAGCACCAGCGAGTTGACACATCGGCCGAGGCCGATCTCGCCGACGTCGAGGGCGTTCTTGAACGCCTGGCTCTCCCGGACCTCCCCGTACGGTACGACCATCTCGGCCAGGCTGGCCCGCCGGATGATCGGGCGCCGACGGT
Source organism: Acidimicrobiales bacterium (assembly GCA_965262175.1). Classification (GTDB taxonomy): domain Bacteria; phylum Actinomycetota; class Acidimicrobiia; order Acidimicrobiales; family SZUA-35; genus CADEDH01. Next base: position 294,761 of record CBDHES010000022.1, read on the forward strand.
CGCCGTCGGTCCACCCCAGCGACTGGAGGACGAGCCCCTCGGTGTGGTCCATGAGGACCCGGACGTCCCAGTTCTGCCAGTGGATGTGGTTGCCGTCGGTCACCGTGAAACTCGGGCCGTCGGGCTGGGTGATGTCGATCGTCTGGAGGCCGGTCCGGGGGGTAACCGAACCGGCGTCGTAGTTGCTGAGCTCGGCGGGTACCGGCCACTCGCCGATGTCCCAGATGTGGTAGACGGCCATCTCGTCGAGGTCGACGAACACCATCAGCCCATCGACGGGGCGGGCGTACCCGTTGTCGGTCGGATCCTCCCGGTAGAACAGGATGCACCGGGTCGTCCGTCGCCCCTCCTCGACGTCGAGGCCCATGTTCCCCGTCGGCCAGGTGTCGACCTGGAGCTTCGAGGTGTCGGTGATCCCCCGCTTCGCCACCGCCTCGGCAACCCCGGCGTCGGCCCGGACGACCTCGATGGCCTGCTGGATCTCGCCGAACCCGAACTGTGGGTACTCCCCAGCCACGGTGTTCTTGGCCATCACCCGCTTCTGGGGCAGCGAGACGATCAGCTCGTCGATCTCCCCCACCGACGCCCGGTACAGCCAGACCTCGACGCAGCGATCGTCGAAGTCGCCCTCGGCGACTGCGACCCGGCGGAAGGTCGCCCCCTCGGCCAGCCCGAGTGAGCGAACCAGCTCGACGGTCTCGGTGATCTCATCGACGGTGAGGAGCGTGTGAGGGTGGGGACTCATGGCCGCGACGCTACCGCGACGGGCCGGCGGCGGTCCGATCTCAGCGGAGCTCGGGGGGTCCGGCCAGCGCCGCCAGCTCGGTGGAGACCGTCGCCAAACTCGGGTCGTCGGCCCGGTTGTGGGTCTCGTCGGGATCGTCGAACAGATCGAACAGCAGGGGCGGGCCGTCGGGAAAGGCGACGTAGCGGTAGCGGTCGGTCCGCACGGCAACGAATCGATCGGCGCCCGCGGCCGTCGATCCGGCGGCGTCGGAGCGGCGCCGATGGTCGGCGTAGTCCATCGCGTAGCGGATGTGGTCGCGGGTGACCGGCGGACGCCCATGGAGGTGGTCGAGCAGCGACCGACCCTCAACGGTTGGTGGGACCTGGAGGTCGAGGGCGTCGGCGATCGTGGGGAACAGGTCCATGCCGGCGGTGAAGGCGTCGATCGAGGTCCCTCGGGTGGCATCGGCGGCCGGCCGGGGGTCCCGGACGATACACGGCACCCGGAAGTGCCCGTCGAACGGGCCGCGTCGACCGTAGATCCAGTGATCGCCCAGGGCGTCGCCGTGGTCGCTGGTGAACACGATCAGGGTCGTGTCGTACCGGCCCTGGCGTCGCAGCTCGGCCACGAGCCGGCCGAGGGCGTCGTCGACCTCGGCACACAGCCCGTAGTAGGCGGCCCGCAGGGCCCGGTCGGCCCGGTCGTCGACGGCATCGAGCCGGCAGCGGCGCTGGAGGTACTCGGTCATCGATCGACCGGGCACCGTCTCGGCGAAGTAGGGGTGGCGGGTCGCCTCCTGTTCGACGGTCAACGGCCTGGTTGGCAACCCGACCTCGTCGGGGTCGACGAGGCGGTGGTAGGGCCGGGGCGGGGTCAACGGCGGGTGGGGTCGGAGCCAGTTGACGTGGAGCAGCGCCCGACCATCGTCGGACCACTCCCCGATGGCGGCGATCGCCGCGTCGGTCAGGACGGTCACGTCACTGTCCGCTCGGTCGTACCAGGCCGGTGCCAGGCCGGTGCCGCCCCGCGCCTCGATCGCCGCCGCCTCGGTCGGATCGGGGGCGTACAGGCCGAACGGGTGATCGGGTGGCGCGAGGTGACGGTCGGCGAACCGTCGGCGCCACGACGGGAAGCCGTGCTGCCAGATGAACTCGAACGCCACGTCGAAGGCGGGGTCGACCAGCTCCCGCCACCGGTCCGGATCGGCTTCGGCACCCGACGCGGTTGCGGTCGGCGTGTCGGTGTAGCCGACGAGGACCGGGGCGACGCCACCGGCTCGAGCGGCGCCGGCCAGGGTGACGAGGTCGTGCCCGGCCAGCGCGTCGTTGGTCCACTGGCCATGCGTGGAGACCTCGGTACCGGTATGGAGCGTCCGCCGGGCCGGGCCGCACGGCGACGCCTGGCACCAGTGGTTGCCGAAGGTGACGCCGTCGGCCGCGAGGGCGTCGAGGTGGGGGGTCCGGACCCCGGGCGTGCCGAGGGCGCCGAGGACGTCGCCCCGCCATTGATCGGCCACGCAGAACAGGACGTGGTCGATTCGTCGCTCGGTCATCTCGGTGCCGCCTCCCCGGCTGGTCGCCGCACGGGTGCTACCGAGCGTTCAGATAGCGGACCAGACCGTCGAGGGCCAACAGGTAGCTGGCGGCACCGAAACCGGCGACGACGCCGATACAGACCGGGGCCAGGACCGACCGGTGTCGGAACTCCTCCCGGGCTGCCACGTTCGACAGGTGGGTCTCGACGACCGGTAGCTCGACGGCGGTGATGGCGTCCCGGAGGGCGTAGCTGTAGTGGGTGTAGGCGCCGGGGTTGAACACCACCCCCTGGGCCCAGCCCCGGGCCTCGTGGAGGAGGTTGACCAACTCGCCCTCGACGTTCGACTGGGCGTGCTGGACCGAGGCGTCAAGGCTCGCTCCCCGCTCCACCACCTGCTCCATGATGTCGTCGAGGGTCGCCGTCCCGTACACCTCGGGTTGACGGCCACCCAGGAGGTTGAGGTTGGGTCCGTTGAGCACCAGGATCTGATGGGTCACAGCGGCGGACACTAGCCGCCCGCCGACGGCGGGGTGGAGGACGGGGCCGGTCCCGCTCAGCGGGGCCAGGTGGCGTCGATGTTGGCCGTCGTCGTCGCGGCGTCCTGGACGCCGTCGACGAACGCCGTGCCCTCGCTCCAAAAGCTGGCTGCCCCGACCGCCGACGGCATCAGGTCCGAGGCGTCGAATCGAACGATGTCGGCGTCGGCGAGGATGTCGAGCATCGACTGCTCGAGCGGCGTGTAGAGCGTCGGGTCGCCACCCCGCACGGCGGTGAGGAACCCCGATGGCCCGCCGGGGCCGGTGAGCGCCGACTGGGCCTCCTGGCGGGCGTTGGCGTACTCGGGCGATGCCAGGTAGGTGAGGACGGCCCACACCTCGGGACGGTCGACCAGGGCGGCAGCCACGATCGCACTGACGACCGCCGGGCGATCGGTCCCGGTCGGCGGGAGCGGGAACACGCCGATCGGCGAAAGAGTGGTGAAGAACCCGGCGAAGAAGGACGCCTGGCGGTGCATCAGGCAATCCTCTTGGAGGAGCGGCTGGGCGTTGTCCCCGAACGAGGTGGTGGCGATCGAGCCGCCGGCGGCGAACACCGCCCCGTCGGTCGACCACAGGTCGCGGACCTCGTCGAAGACGCCGACGATTCGGGGATCGGTGAACCGGACGTCGCCGGCGACCCATTGGTCGTAGACGTCGGGCCCGTGCCGGCGGAGGACCAGGTCCTCGACCCAGTCGGTGAACGGCCAGCCGGTCGCCGCCCCGGACTCGATTCCCACGCACCAGGGGGTCACCCCATCGAGGATGGCCTGCTCGGTCAGCGCGAGGAGCTCATCCCACGTCTGAGGGATCTCGTACCCGAGGGCCTCGAACCGGGCCGGCTGGTACCAGACCAGCGACTTGAGGTCGGCCTTGACCGGCACGGCGTACGAGGTGGCGTCGACGGCGCCGAGCTCGATCCAGCCGGCTGGCCAGGTCGACGCAGCCACCGACGCCACGTCGGAGGACAGGGGCTGAAGCGAGCCGTCGGCGGCGAGATCGGCGAGGACCTGCGGCGTGAGCATCGCGATGTCGGGCGGCGACCCGGCGGCGACACCGCTGGTGATCTCAGCCTGCCAGTCGGCCGACCCTTGATAGGTGATGTCGATCCCGGTCTGGGCGGCATAGACGTCGAGGGCGGCCTGGATCGCCTCGCCCTCGTTCGACCGCTCGGGTCCGACGATCACCACCGAGGTGCCGGCCAGATCGGTCGGGATCGTGGTCTCCACCGGGGCGACCGTCGTCTCGGGGGCATCGGTGGTCGCCGTCGTCTCCGACGTTGGCGGGTCGGCCTCCCCGCTGGCGGGATCGCCATCGGAATCGGAACCGTCGCTCCCGCTGTCGGCGGTCTCCAGAGGAGCGCCGTCATCGGCCTGCTGGGCGGCGCCACTCCCGGGGTCGTCGCCGCTCCCCAGGTTCATCGCGACCGCGACACCGCCCGCCACGACGACGGCAACGGCGGCGACCAGGGCGGCGATGAGGGGAAGCCGGTTCCGGGACGACCCGGTGCCCGGGCCGGGTCCGTTCGCTACCGGTGGGCCATCGACCCCCCACCCCGGCGGGCCACCGGGCGCCACCCCGCCCGGCGTGGGCGGGACCCCGGCAACGGTCGGCAACCGATCGGGCCCGGCCACGACCGAACCGGGGCCGACCTGACCCGGCGGCGCGGGCGACGAGCCGGGCGGAACCGTGCCCGGTGGAGCCCAGCCACCACCCGGGCCGGCGGTACCGGGAGGACCCGCCGTACCGGGGAGGACCCGCGCCGTAGGGGTCGGGCCGGCGGGCGACGGGTCGGGCACGACGGTGCCCGGGGTGAATGTCTGACCATCGGACGCACCGGGGCCCGATGGGCTCGACGGCGCCGGTGGCGACGGGGCGACCCCGACGATCGACGCCGGAGGGACCGGCGCCGGCTCGCCGTCGACGGTGGCCCGGAGGGCGGCGACGAACCGGGCGGCGTCGGGTGGCCGGTGGTTCGGGTTCTTGGCCAGTGCTGCCTGGAGGAACCGGTCGGCTCGGGCCTCACCGATCGCCGGCACCGGATTGTGGGCGATCCGCATCATGTACGACAGCGGCGCCTCCCCCTGATCGGTCCGACCGAACGGTGGGTGGCCGCCGACCAGGGTGTAGAGGGTCGCCGCCAGCGAATACAGGTCGGACCGGGCGTCCCGTTGCTCGACGCCGCCGGAGAACGTCTCGGGTGGGGCGAAGGCCAGGGTGAACCCGATGACCGACGTCGCGGTCCGCTCCTGGAGGGCAGCGATGCCGAAGTCGGTCAGCTTGGGGATCCCGGCTGCGGTGAGCAGGATGTTCTCCGGCTTCACGTCGCGGTGGAGCACGCCGAGCGCGTGACCATGGCCGAGGGCGTCGGCGACCGGGATGACATAGGCGACCGCGGTCGACCAGCCGATGGCGCCGACCCGAGCCTGGAGGTCGGCCAACGACCCACCGTCGAGATACTCCATGACCAGGAACGGCTGCCCGGCCGCGGTGAACCCCGACCGGTAGGGGGTGACGACGTTGGGATGCTGATGGAGGCGGCCCATCGACAGCCGCTCCCGCTCGAACCGTCGACGATCCGCCTCGCTCAGGTTGTGGAGGATCTTGACCGCCACCTGGCGGCCGAAGTCGGACTCGGTGGCCAGGTACACCGTCCCGAACCCGCCCGAACCGACCGTTCGGGCGCCGAGGAGGCCTTCGATACCGAGGTCGATCCCCTCGTCGCTCACGTCGTCCTTCCGATCGGCCGCCGAACCCGGGCCACCCTAGCCGGGGGTCGTCGGGCTAGCCCTTCACCGATCCGGCGAGGAGGCCACGGACGAAGAACCGTTGCAGGGCGAAGAACACCACGAGTGGCACGAAGGCCTGGACGAAGGCCCCCGCCGGCAGCAGGTGCTCGTTCCGGCCGAAATCACCGGCCAGGTTGGCGATGGCCACCGTCGTGGGGAGGTTGTCGGAGCCGGCCGCCCCGAGCATCGTCACCGCGATCAGGTAGTCGTTCCACGTCCACAGGAACTGGAAGATGGCGAACGCCGCCAGCACCGGCACCGACAGGGGCAACACCAGCCGCCAGAAGATCGTGAAGTGGTCGGCCCCGTCGATGCGAGCCGACTCGAAGATGTCCTTGGGCAGGCTCGTCATGTAGTTGTGGAACAGGAAGATGGCGAAGGGCATGGCGAACCCGGTGTGGGTCAGCCAGACCGCGATCGGTTGGCCCTGCAGGCCCCACGCCGGCACCAGGGTCACGGTCTTGCTCAGGAAGGGCAGCGTCAGGTGAGCCCCGCCGACGTACATCTTGAGTAGCGGGATCAGCGCCACCTGGAGGGGAACGGCGAGCAGCGACACGACGGTGATGAAGAGGAGCCGCCGGCCCCGGAACTCGATCCAGGCGAACCCATAGGCGGCGAAGGCGGCGACGGCGATCGGGATGATGGTGGCCGGGATGGCGATGGCGAACGAGTTGAGCAGCGACTCGCTGATCGAGTTCGTCGACTCGGCCGACAGCACCGTCTCGTAGTTCTCGAGGGTGACCCTCCGGCCGACGTCGTTGGCTTCGAGGGTCCACCACCCGCTGTTCCGCTGGGCGTCCCTCGGGCGGAACGAGTTCACCAGGAGACCGAGCGACGGGGCCAGCCACAGCAGGGCCAGGCCCCACAGCGGGATCCGGCTCAGCGTCCGGTAGATGCGGTCGAGCCCGGACCCGGCGTCGGGGCCCCCGAGGCGGGGGGACGACACGGCCATGTCAGGCCTCCTCCCTCGTGAGGCGGATGATGTTCAGGACCATGATGGGGAAGATCCCGACGAAGAGCAGGATGGCCAGGGCGGCGCCGACCCCCTGATTGAAGAACTGGAACGCCTGGGTGAACATCGCGTTGGCCAACACCTGGGAGTCGAACTGGCCGTTCGTCGTCACCTTGACGATGTCGAACACCTTCATCACGTTGACCATGATCGTGGTGGCCACCACACCGATCGTCGGGGCGATGCTGGGGATGGTGATCCGCCAGAAGACCTGACCATCGGTCGCACCGTCGATCTTGGCTGCCTCGATGTAGTCGTTGGGGACCGCCTTGATCGCCGCCGAGAGGATCACCATGGCGAACCCGGTCTGGATCCATATCAGGATCACCATCAGCCAGAAGTTGTTGTACGGGACACCCTGCACGAAGTTGACCGCAAGGGGCCGGATCTCCCCGCTGTCGGTGACGGCGTACCCCCCGATCCCGTCGCCGTAGGTCCGGAGGCCGACCCACAGCGGGATCACCGCCAGCGCGGCGTAGAGCCCGCCGGTCGACGGCGAGGACCCGACCGTCCGGATGGCGGCCCAGGCCAGCGCGGCCGCCGCCAGCAGGAAGATCGCCCCGATGACGACCTTGCCGACCCCCCACTCGGTGGTCTGTCGACCGAGCCACACCCACAAGGCGTTGAGCACCCCGGTCTGGTCCTTGGAGACGTCGCGGGCCTGGTACATGATCAGGCGCCAGATGATCGAGGCGCCGACCATCGACAGGGCCATCGGCATGAACACGAACGACTTGGCGACCGCCTCGTACCGGGCCCCATCGGACAGCTTGGCGACCGCCAGACCCATGCTCGTCGAGAGCAACGTGACCGCCAGCACCCACCACAGGTTGTTGATGATCGTGCCTCGGAGGTGGGTGAACAGGGCGAAGGAGAAGAGCCCGATCGAGAGCAGGAAGGCGAAGACCGGGGACCCGTTGACGTTGAACCGCTGGCCGGTCTCCCGGCCGAGGAGCAGGGCGAGTACGACTCCGACGACCGCGAAGAACAGCACCCACGGGAGCAGCGCCGAGCCGCCCCAGGGGAACCAGCTGGTGCTCGTGGCCGACGACGAGGTGAAGAGCGTCTCGACCCCGGTGACGCTGAGGTTCTTCGGATCGTCGAAGACCGTGCGGTAGTTGTCGAGGCCGACGAACCCCTCGCGGACGTTGGGCGCATCGTCGTCCTGGACCGAGAGCAGGAACGTCTGGAGGGCCGGGATGATCAGCATCACGGCGATGAATCCGACGGCCGGGCCGACGAACAGCCACGCCCGCCCGCTGTCATCGATCTTGGCCTTCTTGCTGATGTCGGGAAGGGGCGCCAGGCCCCACCGGGCACCGACGAGGAGGCCGGTCACGACGAAGGCGAGCGTCGTCTCGACCTGGGTCGAGGCCGCAACTCCCTGCACGGCGCCACCGAAGGCCCCGAGCATCCAACCGATGCTGGCACCGGTCAACCCATCGAGGAGCCGGTCCCGGCCCCGGAGCTGGGCGAGGACGACGCCGAGGGCGGCGAACGCCCCCGTCCACACCACGAGGGGCACGATCTGGATGTCGAGCTCGTGGCGGGTCCGGAGCACGGTCGACAGGACCACGCCGCACACGGCCAGGCCGCCCATGGCCACCGCCAACCGCAGCCGGCGCTCCTCCAACGAACCCATGACCCAGCCCAGGACGGCGCCGACCGCGGCCCCGACCACGGGCCAGAACAGGTGGCCGGCCACCGCGTCGCCGAACCCGCCGGTGAACAGCCCGGGATCGTCGCCGTTGAAGAACGACGACGGTCGAGCCACCAGGCCGGTCAGCAAGCGGTTGCCGTCGAGGACGACCATCAACAGGGCGCCGAGAAGCGCCGCGATCAGCGACGAGAACACCTGATAGCGCTTCGTCGCCTGGTTGAGGATCAGATTGGCCCCGATCCACAGTCCGCTGCTCAACCCGACGGCGATCACCACCCCGATCAGGGTCGAGATCAACTTCGCCATTCGTCACGCTCCATCGCTTTGCGACGCCTCTCCCCGATCGGGTCCCACCCCGTGCCGGACGACTGTACAAACGGCGGAGGGGTGCCCGCTAGCGGGCACCCCTCCGAGAATCACCGAACGGCCACGTCGGCCGTCAGCAGTCGATCGGTGACCCGCTCACTCCTCGGGCCAGGAGGCGTCGATGTTGGCCGCAGCGGTGGCCGCGTCCTGATCGCCGTTGATGAACGAGACGCCCTCGCTCCAGAAGGTGCCGGCGCCGACGTCGGCCGGCATCAGGTCGGACCCGTCGAACCGGACGACCTCACCGGTGGCGAGCACGTCGAGCATCGACTGCTCGAGCGGGGTGTAGAGGCTGGTGTCAGCGCCCTGGACCGCCGAGAGGAACCCGGACAGGCCGCCGTTGAACTCCGCCTGGGCGGCCTGGCGGGCGTTGGCGAACTCCGGCGAGCCGAGGTACTCCATCACGGCCCAGACCTCGGGCCGATCGTGGAAGGCGGCGGCCAGCGTGCCGGCCCCGAGGACCGGGCGGGTGTCGCCGATCGAGGGGAAGTAGAAGACGTCGACCGCACCCTCGGACCCGTCGGCGAAGGGGGTGCCCTCGGGCATGAAGGCCGAGAAGAACGACGCCTGACGGTGCATCAGGCAATCGCCGTCGACCAGCGGCTGGCCGTTGTCCTGGAAGGCGGTACCGGTGATCGTGCCACCGGAGGAGAAGACGGCCCCGTCGATCGACCACAGGTCGCGGATGGTGTCGAAGATCTCGACCACCCGCTCGTCGGAGAAGTCGACGTCGCCAGCCACCCACTCGTCATAGACGTCGGCGCCGTGGAAGCGGAGCATCAGATCCTCCACCCAGTCGGTGAAGGGCCACCCGGTGGCCTGGCCCGACTCCAGCCCCACACACCACGGAGTGTCGCCAGCGGCGGCGGCCTCGTTGGTCAGGGTGACCAACTCTTCCCAGGTCTCCGGCACGGTGTAGCCGAGTGCCTCGAACCGGGCCGGCTGATACCAGACGAGCGACTTCAGGTCGGACTTGTTCGGCACGCCGTACTGGGCGCCGTCGACGTTGCCGAACGCCAGCCAGCTGTCGTCCCAGTTGGCCGACACGGCAGACTCGACATCCTCCGGGAGCGGTTGGAGGATCTCGTCACGGGCGAAGTCGGCGAGCTTGCCGGGCTGGGGGAAGATCGAGATGTCAGGCTCGGTGCCGGCCTCGACCGCCACGTTGATCTCGGCCTCCCAGTCGGCCGAGCCCTGGTAGGTGATCTCGATCCCGGTCTCTTCGCCGAAGGCGTCGAGCGCTTCCTGGAGGGCGGTCGCCTCGGACTCGTCACGCTCGGGACCGGTGATGGTCACCGTGGTGCCCTCGAGGTCGCCATCCCCCGATCCGGTGCTCTCATCATCGTCGCCAGCGCAAGCGGCAGCGACCAGAGAAAAGGCGAACAGGAGAGCCAGGAGGCTCTTCCAACGACTGAGGTTCATGGTGCGAATCCCTTCACTAGGTGTCCGCGGCGCGGACGGTTCTCCCCGGGAAGACGGGCCACGGCGACAGTCCGCTGGCACGCCTCTCGCATGTGAAGGCGAGATCGTAGCCCTAGGTCGGAGGTTCGCGGTCGATCATGGGACGATCGACGACGTTTCGTAACCCGCCTCTCGGTGCGTCAGGTCGCCCGCTCGGGACCCCGAGCGGTGACCCCGCCGTCGACGACGAGCGTCTGCCCGGTGATGTACCGGGCCTCGTCGGAGCATAGGAATCGGACCGCCGCACCGACATCCCACCCCGACCCCTCGATCCGGAGGGCGCTGGCCATCCGGCGGCGCTCGGCGACCTCGGGGGCCATGGCGTCACCGCCGACCATCGGCGTACGGACCGGGCCAGGCGCCACACAGTTCACCCGGACGCCGTCTGGTCCGTGGTCGACGGCCATGGCTCGGGTCAGGGCGATCACTGCGCCCTTCGAGGTGCTGTAGGCGGTCAGGCCCCGAGGTCGGAGGGCGCTGATCGACGACACGTTGACGATCGCTCCGCCGCCACCGTCGATCATGGGAACGAGGGCGTGACGCGAGACCAACACCATCGAGGTGACGTTGACCGTCATCACCCGCTCCCACCGCTCGACCGGCTCGTCGATCACGGTGCCCCGGCTGCCGATGCCGACATTGTTGACCACGATGTCGAGCCGCCCGGCGGCGGCCAGCGTCTCGCCCACCAGCCTGCGGCACTGGTCGTCGTCGGTGACGTCGGCGGCCATCGCCACGCCGTTGCCCCCATCGGCCTCGATCATCGCCACCGTCCGCTCGGCCCGGCCCCGGTCCCGGTCGACCGCCACCACGGTCGCGCCGGACCCGGCGAGGAGTAGGGCGGCGGCCCGCCCATTGCCGATCCCGTCGCCCTCGGCGCCGGCCCCGGTCACCACCGCCACCCGACCGGTCAGGTCGCCGGTCGGCCGATCGACCACGTCAGCCCCCGACCACGAACCGCTGGTGGGTACCCTCCGAGACGACGGCGTCGCCCGACGTGACCCGGGTGTCGAACACCAGCCGCCGGCGGTCGATCTCGGTGAGCTGGTAGTCGACCTGGATCTCCTGGCCGGACTCGACCGCCGCCGAGTGACTCACACAGACGTGGATGCCGACCGTCGTCTCGCCATCGTCGAGGTGGTCCTGGACCCCGAGGAGGCAGGTCGCCTCGATGAGACGGATCATGTCCGGGGTCGACAGGACCTTGGTCGGGAGATGGGGCGGCGACATCTCGTCGGTGACGAGGTGGGTGCCGGTTCCGGTGAGGCCGACGGTGAGCGATTGGCGCATGGCGGCCAGTCTCCTGCCCCAGGCCGGCAGTGCCAAGCGGGACGCCGGAATTGGCCGATCGGGCGTCGTATTCTGGGCGCCATGAGCGACAAGATCCCGGCCCGCTTCCGTAAGACGAAGACCGAGAAATGGGCGGTCATGGCGCCGGTCGAGGACCTCGAACGGGCGTTGGCCGAGGGGGGCAAGGTCGACGTGTTGAAGAAGTCGGGCGACTGGACGACGTTCCGCGTCGGGTCGCTCGGCCGCCCCTTCGACGTCGACGGCGTCCAGATGTGCTACGGCTACGCTCCCGAGGACAGCGCCGACGCCGACGACGCTTCGGCCGGCCGGCCCGAATCGGGTGACACCCGCTCCCCGGCTCGGAGCGCAGGACCGACACCGGCACCGCCGCCCCGCGACGAGACCGAGCCGCTGCCCGAGTATCAGGGTGGCCCGGATGACGAGTGGTCGGAGTTCTGAGCGGCCACACCCGATCGTGAGCCGCTCCCGGCCCCGATGGGCGGCGGGTCGCTGGGGCTGAGCCATCCGGGGATCGCCGGTCGATCGCCACCGTTCGGGCGGCTCCCGGTGATCAGCCCACCCATGATGGCCTCGAGATCGATCTGGGGAGCCGGCTCGGGCCGACCGAACCGGTAGCCCTGCATGATGTCGATCCCCAGGTCGAGCAGCAGCTGGACGTCGGTGTCGGTCTCCACCCCCTCGGCGATGATCATCCGACCGAGGCTGCCGGCCATGGTGACCACCGCCTCCACCCCGGCCCGATTGGACGACCCGGCGCTGAGGTGGGCGGTGAGCTGACGGTCGACCTTCCACGCCGACGCGTGCCCGTAGCGACCCACGTCCCCGAGGGCCGATCGTCCGATGCCGAAGTCGTCGATGGCCACCGACAGGCCGAGGACGCCGAGCCGCTCCAGGGCCGGGGGTACCTCCGGGTGGTCGAGGACCGTGGCCTCGTCGACCTCCAGAACCAGCTGCTGGGGCGGTAGGCCCGACCAACCGAGCACTTCGGCAACCAGGTGAGGAAAGGTCGAGTCGAGCAGTTGCTGGGCCGAGAGGTTCACGTGGATGCGGATGTCGGCCAACGACGAACGCTCGTGGCGCCACAGCACCGCCTGGGCACAGGCCTCCCGCAACACCATCTCGCCGATCCGGGCCATCACCCGGGACTCGACGGCGGCTCGGAAGAACGAGTCGGGGACCAGGATGCCCCGGGTCGGGTGGTTCCACCGGACGAGCGCTTCGAAGCCGTAGAGGGAGCGGGTCCGGGCATCGACGATCGGTTGGTAGTGGACGATCAGCTCGTCGTTGTCCAACGAACGGGCGAGGTCCCGCTCGATCGCCTTCTGGTCGATCCGGACCGACCGCTGCCGCTCGTCGAACACGGCGAAGCCGGTCCGGTCCTGCTTGGCCTTGTACATCGCGGCGTCGGCCTCGCGGAGGAGCTCCTCGGCGGTCGGCCGGTCCTCCCCCATCGCCACCGCAACGCCGATGCTGGTCGACACGGTGTGCTGATGGCCGTTGAGGTTCACCGGGTCGGCGAACCGCCCGAGGACCTGCTTGGCCACCGCCACCACCGATTGGGGCGAGAAGAGGCCCCGGGCGAGGATCACGAACTCGTCGCCGCCCAACCGGGCCACGAGGTCCGTCGAGCGGGTGGCGGCCCGGAGCCGCTCGGCGACGATCCGGAGCAGCTCATCGCCGGCGTCGTGGCCCAGCGTGTCGTTGATCACCTTGAACCGGTCGAGATCGAGGAAGAGGACCCCGAGGGTGGTGCCGTCGGCCGCGGCCTCGGCCACCGCCACGTCGAGTTGGCGCTCCAGCTCGACCCGGTTGACCAGTCCGGTGAGGGGATCGTGCTTGGCGTCGTACTCGACCTGCCGGAGGGTGTGAGCCCGGCGAGACAGGGTGAACTGCTGGGCGGCGGAGGTGACGGCGGTGACCGCGGTGACGATCAGTCCGACGATCAGCGCCGGCCCCACCTCGGGCGCGCCGGTCCCGACGATGATGAAGAGCGCGCCGATGGCACCACAGGTAGCCCACAGGCCGGTGACGAACACGAGCAGGGGCGAGCGGAGGACTCGCTGGGTCAACATCGGTCTGGCCTCACTAACGACGCGGTCACGCCACCCCTTGAGCACCCGGCAAGGCGGCGGGTGCTCCGAGGACCGGCTCGTGAGGTTGCTCTCCGGCGAAGCCGTCTAGTCTGTGGCCGACGACGGCTCGCCCTCACCGCTGCGGCGCGGGCCGACCCCCCTCGCCGGGCCGTCGCCGGCGACCGACGCCCGAAGGGAACAGGCATGGCCACAACTCCGAAGATCATCTACACCCACACCGATGAGGCCCCGGCGCTGGCCACCTACTCGTTCCTCCCGATGATCGAGGCGTTCGCCAGCGCCTGCGGGGTCGAGGTCGAAACGCGTGACATCTCCCTCGCGGGCCGGGTCTTGGCCGCCTTCGCTGATCAGCTCCCAGCCGATCAGCGGACGTCCGATGCGCTGGCCGAGTTGGGGGAGCTGGCCAAGACCCCCGAGGCCAACATCATCAAGCTGCCCAACATCAGCGCCTCGGTACCCCAGCTCCGGGCCACGATCGCCGAGCTCCAGGGGCGGGGCTACGCCATCCCCGACTACCCGGACGAGCCGGCGACCGACGCCGAGCGGGAGACCCGGGCCCGCTACGACCGGGTGAAGGGCAGCGCGGTCAACCCCGTGCTCCGGGAGGGCAACTCCGATCGCCGGGCCCCGGCCTCGGTGAAGCAGTACGCCCGGAACAACCCGCACTCGATGGGAGCGTGGAGCGCCGACTCGAAGACCCGGGTCGCCCACATGGACGGCGGCGACTTCCGGAGCAACGAGCGCTCGACCACGATCACCACCGGCGGAACGGCCCGGATCGAGCTCGACACCGGAACCGAGACGATCGTGCTCAAGGACGATGTCGTCCTCGACGCCGGCGAGGTGGCCGATGCCACCTTCATGAGCCGTGCCGCCCTCCTCCAGTTCCTGGCCGAGCAGGTGGCGGCGGCCCGCGACGCCGGCGTGCTGTTCTCGCTCCACATGAAGGCCACGATGATGAAGGTCTCCGACCCGATCATCTTCGGCCATGCGGTGCGAAGCTACTTCGCCGACGTGTTCTCCGAGCACGGCGACGCGCTCGATGAGCTCGGGGTCGACGTGAACAACGGGCTGGGCAATCTGCTCAACGCCCTCGACGACGCCCCGGCCGAGATCCGGGACCGCATCCGGGCCGACCTCGACGCGGCGATGGCCGCCGGGCCGCCGCTGGCCATGGTCGACTCCGACCGGGGGATCACCAACCTCCACGTGCCGAGCGACGTCATCATCGACGCCTCGATGCCGGCCATGATCCGCAGCTCGGGCCAGATGTGGAACGCCCAGGGGGAGCAGCAGGACACCCTGGCCGTCATCCCCGACAGCAGCTACGCCGGCCTGTACCAGGCGACGATCGACGACTGCCGAGCGAACGGAGCCTACGACCCGACGACGATGGGTTCGGTCCCCAACGTCGGGCTGATGGCCCAGAAGGCCGAGGAGTACGGGTCTCACGACAAGACCTTCGAGGCCCCGGCGGCCGGCACGATGCGGGTCGTCGGTCCCGACGGGGTCCTCTTCGAGCACCAGGTCGCCGAGGGTGATATCTGGCGGATGTGCCAGGTCAAGGACGCCGCCGTCCGGGACTGGGTCAAGCTGGCGGTCACCCGGGCCCGGGCGACCGGCGCCCCGGCGGTGTTCTGGCTCGACGAGACCCGCGCCCACGACGCCCAGCTGATCGCCAAGGTCCAGGCCTACCTCCCCGAGCACGATACGACCGGCCTCCACATCGAGATCATGAACGTGGTCGACGCCACCCGGTTCAGCCTCGATCGGATCAGGGCCGGCCAGGACACCATCTCGGTCACCGGGAACGTGCTGCGCGACTACCTGACCGACCTGTTCCCCATCCTCGAGTTGGGCACCAGCGCCAAGATGCTGTCGATCGTTCCCCTGATGGCCGGCGGTGGCCTCTTCGAGACCGGGGCCGGCGGATCGGCCCCCAAGCACGTCCAGCAGTTCGAGGCCGAGAACCACCTCCGGTGGGACAGCCTCGGCGAGTTCCTGGCCCTGGCCGTGTCGTTCGAGCACCTGGCGACGGTGACCGGCGACGCCCGGGCCCAGATCCTGGC
The DNA here is from genome assembly GCA_965262175.1 of Acidimicrobiales bacterium. Lineage (GTDB taxonomy): Bacteria > Actinomycetota > Acidimicrobiia > Acidimicrobiales > SZUA-35 > CADEDH01. The sequence continues at coordinate 310,321 of CBDHES010000022.1, forward strand.
CGACGCCCTCGATCGGGCGACGGGCGACCTGCTGGAGAACGGCAAGTCTCCGAGCCGCAAGGTCAACGAACTGGACAACCGGGGGAGCCACTTCTACTTGGCGCTCTACTGGGCCCAGGCCCTGGCCGAGCAGGACAAGGACCCCGAGCTGGCCCAGCGGTTCGCTCCGCTGGCCCAGGCGCTGGCCGCCGGGGAGCAGGCGATCGTGGATGAGCTCAACGGGGTGCAGGGCCAGGCCATGGACATCGGCGGCTACTACTTCCCGAACCCGGAGCTGGCGTCGGCCGCGATGCGACCGAGCCCGACGTTGAACGCCGCCATCGACGCCTTCGCCGCCGGCTGAGGTACGGATGGATCGGGCGGCGCCGGCCGTCGTCGCCGGACCGGCCGGTCCGGCGACCGACGGGGTCCGGGCGTGGGTCATCGCCGCCGGGGCGGCGGCGGCCAACGCCGTCACCTTCGGCACGCTGTTCTCGTTCGGGGTCTACCTGAGCCCGATCGCCGACGAGTTCGGGACCGGCATCGCCGCCGTCGCTCCCCTGCTGTCGGCGGCGATCCTCTTCTACTATCTGGCCGGAGCGGTCGCCGGCTGGATCGGCGACCGGTACGGCATCCGGCCGGTCGTCGTCGCCGGCGGCGTACTGCTCCCGTCGGGGCTGGCGCTGGCGTCGGTTGCCGATCAGCTGTGGCAGGTGTACCTGGCCTACGGGCCATTGGTCGGCCTCGGGGTCGGCTGTTGCTATGCCCCGCTGATCGGAACGGTCGGCCGGTGGTTCGAGAGGCGGCGAGAGGCGGCGATGGCGCTGCTACTGACCGGCGTCGGCACCGGGACCCTCGTCGGCCCGATCGTGAACCGGTCCCTGATCGACGCCTGGGGGTGGCGGGCCGGGTTCGGGGCGGTGGCGATCGTGGCCGTCGTGGTGATCGGCGTGGTCGCAGCCGTCACCACCGACGCCCCGGTCGCCGATCGGGGCCCCGGCGTGCCGTTGGCGACGGTGGTGCGATCGTCGCCGTTCCGGTGGCTGTACGGCTCGGCGATCCTGGTCAGCCCCGGCTTCTTCGCCCCGTTCGCCTTCCTCAGCGACTACGCGGTCGACGACGGGGCGACCGCCCGGACCGGGGCGGTGCTGATCGGGGTCATCGGGGCGACGAGCGTCGCCGCCCGGTTGGCGCTGGGGGCGGCCGGCGGCCGGTTCCAGCCGGCCACGCTGTACCTGACGGGCTACGGGCTGTTGGTCGCGGCGCTGGCGACCTGGCTCGTGTCGGGCGGAGCGCTGCCGATCCTGTTCGCCGCCGCCTCGCTCCACGGGGTCGGTTGGGCGGCGTGGGTGACCGGGACGCCGATCCTGTTGGCCCGATGGTTCGGGGTGGAACGGCTCGGGGGCATCATCGGGCTGTTCTACACCGGGCTTGGGGTGGGCGGCCTGATCGGCCCTGCGGTGTCGGGGGTCGTCATCGACCGGGTGAGCTACGACCTGGCGATCGGGCTGGTCGTCGTGTCGACCGCCTCGGCGTTCGTCCTCGCCTTGCGGGCCACCGGGGCCCGTCGCCTACCGTCTCCACGGTGACCGCATCCCCCGTGCACCTCCACCACGACCTCGACGGCGACGGTACGCCCGTCGTCCTCACCACCGGCTGGCTCAACGCCAGCGACGTGTGGGCCCCGACCGTCGAGGCGTTGGCCGGCGCGGTGCGGACGGTGCGGTGGGATCACCGGGGCCACGGTCGCTCGACGGCGCCTCCCCCCGGTCACTACCGGCGGGAGGACGCCTTGGCCGACCTCGACGCCATGATCGACCTGGTCGGCGCCCCGGCGATCCTGGTCGGCCACTCGCTGGGCGGCTACCTGTCACTGGCCCACGCCATCCTCGCTCCCGACCGGGTCGCCGGTCTGGTCCTGGTTGCGGCCGGACCGGGGTTTCGCAGCGCCGAGAGTCGGGAGGCGTGGAACGATGGCGTCCGGGCGACCGCGGCGGGCCGGGACGACCTCCCCGCCGGCGTCGAGGAGCTGTCGATGCACGTCGACTCGCTGGTCCTCGACCGGTTGGGAGAGATCACCGTTCCGGTCATCGTCGTGATCGGCGAACGCGACAAGCGGTTCATGGCGTCGGCCGACGTGTTCGACAAGTACCTCGACGTCAGGGACCGGGTCGTCGTCGAGGACGCCGGCCACATGGTCCACGCCAAGCGACCGGACGCCGTGGCGTCGGCGATCCGGACCATGGCCGACCTCGTGGACTCCTGAGCTCCACCGGCGGGCTGGTGCGAGACCTGATCACACCGAAGCGTCGACCCGTCGACCGGGAAGGATCTGGTTTCCCCGAGCGGATCAGGGCCGGATCGGCACGGTGATCGGCTCCGAACCCTTGGACCCGCCGATCCAGCCCCCGAGAATGGCCGAGAACCCACCGGCGTTCCCGCCGGCCCGGACGATCATCAGCGAACCGGGACGGAACTTCGGGACCTGGCGCCCGGCGAAGGCGGGGTCGAGGCCCTCCTCGATGCCGTCGGCTCCCTTCTGGGCGGCGTCCCCGTCGAGGACGAGGAGCGGATCGAGCTCGGCCCGGAACCGCTCCTTCGACCAGCCGGCCTCGGCCAGCACCCGCTGGTGCTCGGGCGTCATGACGAGCATGGCCTCGTTCGGCAGTTTGGGGTGACCGACCGCCAGCAGTTGAGCGGCCAGCGAACGGGTCAACGACTCCGGGGTGCGAGACACCTGGTCGACCGCCCCGATCGGGCCGTGACCGGCGAACAGGGTGACGGCGTCGACGCCCCGGTCCACGCCCCGCTCGACGCTGAGCGGCTCCCAGCCGTCGGGCAGGTGCTCCTCGTCCTCGGCGAAGCACCATCCGATCTTGGACGGCGCTCCCAGCGCCGACCGGTCGATGCCCCCGACACCGGGACGCCCGCCGCCGACGTTGCGAACGACGAGCTGGAGGGCACGACCGATCGTCGAGTTGGCCCGGTTCCCCTGTCCGAGGGCGTTCTTGCCGCTGTTCATACCGATCCGGTTGCGGATCGGTCCGTTCACGATCACCACCGGTCCCGAGAACCACAGCGTGCACAACAGGCCGTGCATGTTGAACCGGTCGGTGCAGGCGCCCTCCACCGCCGCCAGCACGACCGGCAGGTACTCGGGCCGGCACCCGGCCATGACCGCGTTGACCGCCACCTTCTCGACCGTCACCTCGACCAGGGCCGGGGGGACGACGGCCACGACCTCGTCGGGCCGGCGGCTCGTCCCCTCCAACATGCGGAGGACCCGCTCCACCGTCGGGGGAACGAGGGGGAGCCCGTCGGACCAGCCCCGGTCGTACATCGCCTCCATCTCGTCCTCGAGGGTGGCGAGCTCGACCCGGCGACCGGCCAGCGTCGAACCGCCGAACCGGGCCGCCAGCTCATCGACCCGGCCGGGGTCGACCGACGCCGAACCGCAGCCGGGCGAGAAGTCGGAGCTGGTCGGCGCCAGGTCGCCGACGTCGGCGAAGGTCTCCCAGGTCGACCGGTCCCAGCCGACGATCCGGTCGACCTCGGACCCGTCGACGACCCGCAGGAGGGTCGGCACGGTCTCGATGTCGTGGTGCCACGACACCTCGAGCGAGGTGTCGTCGACCACGGCGGCCCCGGCGGGGAACGCCGGGTCGTCCTGGCTGTAGATCGTGACCGAGGTCCGCCCCGCCAGATCGACGAGCACGTCGGCGACCAGGTCGCAGGTCGGGCAGTCGGCCTTGACGACGGCGACGAGGCCGTCGGGGAGGGCGGGGACGGCGGAGGTGGTCAGCGGGGCGATCGGGCTCAACTCCGCAGCGTGGTGCCGGCCAGCACCCCGGTGTGATCACCGTGGTCCATGAACACCTGACCGTTCACGATCGTGTAGTCGTAGCCCTCTGAGCCCTGGACGTACCGGCCGGCCCCGTTGGGGAAGTCGAAGACGTACTCGGGCTGGGGGAGGCGGAGGTTGTCGAGGTCGATCACGTTGATGTCGGCGTAGGCGCCGGGCGCCAGACGGCCCCGGTCACGAACGCCGAACAGGTCGGCGGTGTCGGACGTGAGCCGTCGGATAGCCTCCTCCAACGGCCACCGCTGACCGTCCCGGATCCACTTGGTGAGGTAGTAGGTCGGCTGGCTGGCGTCCATGATCTGCCCGACGTGGGCACCGGCGTCGGCCAGGCCGAGGCTGACGACGGGATCGTCGAGCATCTCCTCGATGGCGTCGAAGCTCTGGTTGAGGATCGGGTAGTTGAGGTTCACCCGACCGCCGGTCTCCCGGTTGAGCTCGATCCACGCCTCGACCGGCGTCGAGCGTCGGGCGGCGGCCACCGCGGCCAGGGAGTGCTCGGCCAGGCAGTCGTAGTTGGCGTCACCGTCGGGCAGGACGTACACGGCATCGGCCGGGATCGAGAGCTTGTCGTCGGCGGCCAGACGCGCTCGCCGGTCGGGGTCTTCCAGGACGGCCAGCCGTTCGGCGGGGGTGAGATCCCGGAGCTCCTTCCACGCCTCGCCCCCGAACGGATGGCGGTTGGCCAAGTTGAAGATCACGCCGATGCCCCGGGAGGTGGTCTGGGGGCGAACGGTCGCCCCGGTGGCGTTCTCCTCCTTGGCGAACTCGATCACCCGGCGGTAGAGATCGGGACGGCGGTTCGAGTGGACGAGCCCGAAGCTGACCGGCCGCCCCGATCGGCGGGACACCTCACCCATCCACGCCAGCTCGGCCCGGGTCTTGGGGTAGTCCTCGGAGTCCCGCTCCCCCAGTCGGGCCGCGGCTTCGAAGATGCCCTTGCCGTGCTTGCCGAGCACGTCGCCGAAGGCGAGCAGCTCGGCCTCGTCGGCGAAGGTCCCGGGGACCTGGCGGCCGTCGGGGACGACGTGGAGCAGGGTCCGGGACGTCGAGAAGCCGAGGGCGCCGGCCGCCATCGCCTCGTCGACGAGGGCGCACATGGCCGCGATGTCGTCGGCCGACGACGGGGTCTCATCCATACCCCGCTCCCCCATCGCCGCCAGGCGGACCGCGCAGTGGCCGACCATCCCGCCGACGTTCACCCCCTTGGGCGTCCGGTCGATCCACTGGAGGTACTCGCCGTAGCTGCTCCAGTCCCACGGCAGCCCCTCGAGGATGGCCCGGCGGGGGATGTCCTCGACGCTCTCCATCATCTCGGCCAGGAACTCGGCGCCGCCGGGGGCCACCGGGGCGAACGTGACGCCGCAGTTGCCGAGCACGGCGCTCGTCACGCCGTGCCAGCAGCTCGACGTCGGCATCGGATCCCAGGCCAACTGGGCGTCGAGGTGGGTGTGGATGTCGACGAACCCGGGGGTGACGATGCGGCCCTCGGCGTCGATCTCGCGGTGCCCGGTACCGTCGTAGCCCGCCTCGACGGCCACGATCCGGTCGCCTTCGACGGCGACGTCGGCCTGGACCGCCGATCGTCCCGTCCCGTCGACGACGGTGCCGTTGCGGATGACCAGATCTGCGCTCATGGCCGTAGTCTCCCAGCCCGGCCCTGGCGGGCCCAAAACGGTGATCCCGGCATCGGTGAGGCCCGGTCAGATCCCGAGGTCGCGGAGGTTGTAGTCCCGGATGTCGGCCCGGGCCCGGTCGTCCCATCGGAGCTCGTCGACCCGGTCGGCGAGGGGTGTGTAGGTGAACGCCATCTCGTGGGGATAGCGCTGGCGGCGTGCGTCGATGGCGTAGGCGATCAGCTTCGACCGCTCCTCGATGTAGGCGGCGTCGTAGGTGGTGACCGCGCTGTGGACACCGCCGCTGGTCACGTCGAGGACCGAGCGGCGGCGATGGAAGCCGAAGTTGATCGTGACCCGGGGCTCGGGGCTGGTGTTGGCGAACGACCCGTGGATCGCCTGGCGGTTGGTGATGGCCACGTCGCCCGGCCCGCAGATCAGGGGGACGGCGTCCGGCAACCGGTCGGACCCGGCGGCGGCGACCATGGCGGCGATGTCGGCCTTGCCGATGCGGTGAGAGCCGGGGACGACCCACAGGCCGTTGGCTGCGTCGCAGCCATACAGCTGGGCCATGAAGTTGAAGCCGTGGGTGCCGTCATCGAGCCCGGGATCGTCCCAATGGGTCCAGCCATCCTGGTGCCAGGCCACCGACCCTCCGAGGTAGGGATGCTTGATCCAGACCCCTTCGTTGAAGGGGGTGAAGTCGGGGCCGTTGATCGTCTCGGCGATGGCCAGCAACCGGGGGTGGCCGTAGAGCCGGAGGCAGGCGTCGGAGAACTGGAGCGAGCCCAGGATCAGCTGGATGACGTGGTCGGGAGCACCGTCGGGGGCGGTCGGCTCGATCATCTTGGCCGGGTGGCGCCCGTGGGCGACGGCGGTGCCACCGACCGGGTCGGACAGCGGCCGGACCCACGTGACGGTGCGGGCCTGGCGATCGGTGCCCAACGCCGGTCGCCCGTGACGATCGACGGGCGCCCCCTTGGCCACCGGGGCCCGCTCGAGCAGCTCGGCGACGTCGCGTTCGATGTCGTTCAGCTCGTCGGCGGCCAGCACCGAGGTGAACACGTAGAACCCGTGTCGGCGGTAGCTGGCCACGATGTCGGCGTGGAGGCGGCCCTGGTCATCGAGGCGGATCGGACCTCGGTTGTCGAGGGCCAGGGCCCGTTCGGTCCCCTCGGTCCGGTAGCGGCTCATAGCCGCCTCGTCGGGCCCGTAGTCGACCGGCGGAGCGGGGAAGAGCGGGAGCCGGGTCGATGCTGCGCCTGCCATGCTTCCCAGCTTCGTCCCTCGATCGGGCGGCCAACAAGTTCGGAGGCCCCGATCCCCCCTTGAGTTGAGCACTCGCTTAAGGTGGAATGCATGGTTCCCACCGACGCGTGTTCCGGGTCCGATCGGCTACCCATCGTCGCCGTTCACGGCAACGGTGGGGGCCGCACCCGGTTCGGCCTCGTTCCCCCGCTCGAGCCGCCCGGTCGGCTCCACGCCATCGATCTACCGGGGTTCGGGGGGACGGAGCCCAACCCGGCACTCGTCTCGGTGGCCGACTACGCCGACCACCTCGCCACCGAACTGGCCACCCAGCCGACGACACCGAATGGGCCACCCCTGGTCCTCGGCCACGGCATCGGCGGCTCGATCGCCCTCGATCTGGCGGCCCGCCGTCCCGAGACGATGGCCGGCCTCATCCTCCATGCGCCGGTCGGTGTCGATCTCGACCGCCGGCTCCTCCCCCGCCTCCTCTCGACGCCGTTCGCCCGGGAGGCGGCCCGTCGGCTGATCGCCTCCCGGGCGGCCCGGCCCGTCCTGTCGCGGCTGTTCTTCGACCGGACCGCTCCGCCGGGAGCTGTCGACGCCTTCTTCGACGGCTACCGGACCTGCCGAGTCTTCGGCGACATGTTCGAGCTGATCACCGCCGACTGGTTCGAGCGGCTCCCGCCGGTCGATCGGGTACCCACCGTCTTGTTGTGGGGTTCCAACGATCGCCTGCTGGCCGCCGACCACGTGCAATCGTTCCGCTCCAAGATCCCCGGCGCCACCGTCCGCATCGTCGACGGGTGGAACCACTTTCCCATGATCGACGACCCGGAGGGCTACGGCCGTGTCATCTCCGACCTCGTGGCGTCGCTGGCCGACCGGCCGGCGGACCCCAGCACCGACCCGACGCTGGACGGGCCGATCGACGCCCCGTCCGACGCCGACCGGGACGGTGACACTCGGCCGAGGTGAGGCCGAGCGGCGGGGCATCGCCCCCAAGGCGGCGCTGCTCGACCGGGCGGCCGTCGCCGGCCTCCCGGTCCCGCCGGGCTTCATCGTCCCCGACGGTGCGCCGGCTCCTGCCGCCCGCACCGTCGACACCTGGTGTCGGTCGACCGGCACCTCCTCGTTGGCCGTACGGTCGGCGTTCGGAGCCGAGGACGGGACGACCGCCTCGCTCGCCGGGTGGTTCCGGACGGTGCTCCGGGTCGACGCCGACCGGGTCCAGGCAGCGATCGACGACGTCCGGGCTTCGGGCGACGATCGGACGAGCCAGCCGATCGTCGGTGGTGGCTTCCGGCGCGACGTGCTCGTCATGGCCATGGTCGAGGCTCGGGTCTCGGGCGTCGCCTTCTCCGAGCCCGGCACCTACGACGACGTGGTCAACGTCACCACCGGCACGGCCGAACGCCTCGTCGACGGCACCGATGGCGGCGACCGGTTGCTCCTCCCCCGGTTGGAGCGGGCCGAGCCGGGGTGGGCCCGCCGGCTGCAACTCGTCCTTCGGGCCGTCCGACGGGAGTTCGGCGACCAGCCGTGGGACGTCGAGTGGGCCGACGACGGGCGACGGTGCTGGCTGATCCAGGTCCGTCCGATCACCGCGCCGACCCCCCGAGACGAGATCCTGACGATCGCCAACCACGCCGAGATCCTGCCGCCGCTCCCGTCGCCGTTCATGACCAGTCTCATCGCCGAAGCCGGTCCGGACCTGTTCGACTGGTACCGCCGCATCGACGACGAACTCCCGGCCAACCGGCAGTTCCTCCACATCGTGGCCGGCCGCCCGTTCCTCAACCTGTCGCTGATGGAGGACGTCCTGCGCCACCTCGGGCTGCCGACCGGCCTCGTCGCCGGCTCACTCGGCGGGCCCCCGGCCGTCGACCGACCGCTCAACCCCCGCCGGCTGGCGACGAGGGTCCCGGCGTTGGCCCGATTCGGGTGGGCGCAGGTGTGGGCGGTGATCGATGCCCCACGGCGGGAGGAGCATGCAGCGGCGATCGGCACGGACCCCGCACCCTCGATGGCTGCGGCCATCGACGACCTGGGTCGGGCCTACGTCCACCTGGTCACCGGCATGTTCCCGCTGGCGTCGGCGATGGGTCCGCCCCTGGCGCTCCTGCGGGCGGCCGGCGCCCTCGCCGGGCATGCCGGTCGCCACCGGACGATCACCACCGAGATGGCCGAGGCCATCGCCGCCGCCCGTGCCGCCGCCGGGACACCGGCTGCCCCCGCCCGACGGGCCGATGTCCTGTCCCGGTTCGGGCATCGGGGCATCTACGAGAGCGACATCGCCCGACCCCGCTACCGCGACGAGCCCGGCCTGGCGTTCGGCACCGCCCCGGACGAACCGACGACCGACGGCGAGGGACGGGAGCGGACGGCGTCGACCGGGGCCCGGCCCGCTGCCGACCCCCTGGGCTGGCGCGGCTGGTTGACCACGCCGCTGTGGCTGCTGGCCGCTCGACCGCTCGCCGCTCGGGAACGGCTCCGCCACCGGGCGATGGAGGGCTTCGCCGCCATCCGGACATCGTTGGTCGAGTTGGCCCGCAACGCGGTCGACGCCGGCCAGCTCCGCCGACCCGACGATCTCTGGCTGCTCTCGGTCGAGGAGGCCCGAGACCTCGACGATGGCTGGCATCCGACACCGGCGTTCTGGACCGAGCGAGAGGCCGAGGTGGCGGCGCTCGCCGCCCTCGACCCCCCGGCCCTGGTCCACCTCTTCGACGACCCGGGCGACTGGGGTCCCTCGAGCGACGGTGGCCGGGCGGCGACGATTCGGGGCCTTCCGCTCACCACCGGGACCGTTCGGGGCCGGGCATGGGTCCTCGACCAACCGACCGATCGGCTCCCGCCGGGCTTCGAGCCCTCGACCACGATCCTGGTCGCCCGATCGATCGACGCCGGGTGGATCCCGACGATGACCCAGGTCGCCGGCGTGGTGGCCGAGATCGGCGGCGACCTGTCGCACGGCTCGATCCTGGTGCGGGAGCAGCGCCTCCCGGCCATCACCAACGCCGCCGGCGCGACCCGGGCGATCCAGACCGGCGACGAGGTCGAGCTCCGGGCCGGCCCCGGCGTCCTCCGGTCGTTGGCCGGGCCCGACGAGGCTCATCTCGCCCCCTGATCACCCCACCCGAACCATCCCCAACTCGAATGGCGTGGCCGATTGTCGGCTCAGGGACGCTGTTTCAGCTGGATGTACAGGCCGTGACGAGCATCCATTCGCGCCCCATACCGCGAAGGAACCGGCTACCGTATCCCGCTGGCCCAGCGATGGGTCAAGCTCAACGATGACATCATGGGGAGAACCACATGAGCAAGAACATGCTGGCAAAGCTGCTGGCGCTGTTGATGGCGTTCGGCCTCGTGGCCGCCGCTTGCAGCTCGGACGACGACGACGAGGCGACCGAGACCGAGTCGAGCGACTCCACCGAGGCGGAGTCGACCGACGGTGACGACGCCGAGGGCGACGACGACGAGTCGACCGACGACACCATGGCCGAAGACGAGGGAGAGGGCGATGATGACAGCGCCGCTCCCGCTGGCGGTGGCGCCGACGGCGTCCTGACCATCGGCGGCCTCCTGCCGGAGACCGGGAACCTGGCGTTCCTCGGCCCGCCCGAGTTCGCCGGCGTCCAGCTCGCCGTCGATGACATCAACGCCGCTGGTGGCGTGCTCGGCGCCGACGTCGAGTGGCTGCCCGGCGATTCCGGTGACAACGGCGACGTGGCCAACGCCACCGTCGACCGGCTCCTCGCCGAGAGCGTCGATGCGTTCATCGGTGCTGCTTCCTCCGGTGTGTCGCTGACCGTGATCGACAAGATCACCCAGGCCGGCGTCATCCAGTTCTCGCCGGCCAACACGTCGCCGGCGTTCACCGACTACGCCGACAACGGCCTCTACTTCCGGACGGCGCCGTCCGATGTCGTTCAGGGCGCCGCCCTGGCCGACATCATGCTCGGCGACGGTGCCGAGACGGCCGCCTTCCTCGTGCTGAACGATTCGTACGGAACCGGGCTCCTCGAGTTCGCCAGCGGCCCCTACGAGGCCGGTGGCGGCGAGGTTCTCCTCGAGCAGATCTACGATCCTCGGGCCGAGAACTTCGACGCCGAGATCTCGGCCGTGGCCGAGGCCGACCCCGACGCCATCGTGATCATCGGCTTCGAGGAGACCGCTCAGATCCTGCAGGGCCTCATCGAGCAGGGCCTCGGCCCGAGCGACAAGCTCGTGTACGGCACCGACGGCAACATGGGCAACGCCCTGGCCGAGAACTTCGACGATCCTTCGGTCGTCGCCGGTATGCGGGGCACCCTGCCCGGCGTCGACGTCGAGGGCGAGCTGGCCGACTTCCGGGACAACCTCCTGGCCATCGACCCCGAGCTCATCGACTTCTCCTACTCGGCCGAGGCCTATGACGCCGTGATCCTGGTCGCCCTCGGCGCCCTGGCTGCCGGCTCGGACGATCCGACGGCCATCGCCGCCGAGATCAACGACCTCACCCGTGAGGGCGAGGAGTGCACCACGTTCACCGACTGCGCCGCGCTGATCGAGGCGGGGACCGACGTCGACTACAACGGCGTCTCCGGTCCGCTCGAGTTCATCGACGCCGGCGAGCCTTCCGAGGCGTCGATTCTGACCCTCGAGTTCAACGCCGACGGCGAGATCGAGGTCGTCGGTTCGGTCTTCGGTTCGCTGAACTGATCCTGACCTGAACCGGTCGTCGGAAAGACGACCGCTCCCCCGGCCCCGGGTCGGCCGCTCGTGACGAGCGCCCGGCCCGGGGCCGGGGCGCGTCGAGGCCGACGTCGATCGTGGTCGGCGTCGCCGCTACTCGGTGTGGGTCTTGACCAGCGTGCCGAGGTAGAGCTCGATCACCTTGGGATCGGTGAGGAGCTCCCGACCGGTTCCCGTGTAGGCGTTCTGGCCCTGATCGAGGACATAGCCACGATCGCAGATCTGCAGGCATCGGCTGGCGTTCTGCTCGACCATCACGATCGAGACGCCAGCAGCGTTGATCCGCTTGCAGCGGACGAAGACCTCGTCCTGCAGCATCGGCGACAGGCCGGCCGACGGCTCGTCGAGGAAGAGCACGGCCGGATCCATCATCAGCGCCCGCCCCATGGCCAGCATCTGACGCTCGCCGCCCGACAACGAGCCGGCCTTCTGCTCCCGCCGCTCGACCAGCCGGGGGAACATCTCGGCCACCCGATCGAAACGCTCCTCGAACCGTTTCGGTTCGAGGAAGGTGCCCATCTCCAGGTTCTCGGCGATGGTCAGGGTCGAGAAGACGTTGTTGACCTGAGGCACGTAGCCGATGCCCCGCGACACCAGGCGGTTGGCCTTCATCCCGGTGATGTCCTCGCCCCGGAACAGGACCGAGCCCTCGCGGACGTCGACGAGGCCGAACATCGCTTTCAGGAGCGTCGACTTGCCGGCACCGTTCGGTCCGACGATCCCGACCAGCTCACCGTCGGCCAACTCCAGGTTGCACCCGTTGAGGATGTTGACCCCGGGGACGTAGCCGGCGACGATGCCATCGGCGAGCAGCAGCGGCTCGTCGTGCGACGTCTCAGTCATCGGCCTCTTCCTCCCATGCCAGCGGGGCGTCGTGGTGGGCCCCGAGGTAGGCGTCGACCACCGCCTGGTTCTCCCCGATCGACGCCGGCGGCCCCTCGGCGATGATCCGCCCCTCGGCCATCACCACGACCCAGTCACTGATCTCGTGGACCATGTCCATGTCGTGCTCGACGAACAGGACGGTCATCCCCTCGTCCCGGAGCTGGGTGACGTGCTCGAGCAGCGAGTGCTTGAGGGCCGGGTTCACCCCGGCCATCGGCTCGTCGAGCATCACCAGCTCGGGCTCGACCATCAGGGCCCGGGCCATCTCCAGGAGCTTGCGCTGACCGCCGGACAGGGTCCCGGCGAACTCCTCCCGCATGTGGGAGAGCTTGAAGCGCTCCAGCAGCGCGTCGGCCCGGGCCTCCACCTCGCGCTCCTGGCCGCGCCAGAAGAACGGGAGGAGAGCGGGCCAGAACCGCTCGCCGATCTGCCCCACCGCGCCGAGTTTCATGTTCTCGATGACGGTCATCTTCGAGAGGGCCTTGGTCAGCTGGAAGGTCCGGACCATGCCGAGGTTGGCCACCTTGTGGGTGGCCACGCCGGTGAGGTCCCGCCCGTTGAAGGTCTGCGTCCCGACGTCGGGCTTGTCGAAGTTCGACATCAGGTTGAAGAAGGTCGTCTTGCCGGCACCGTTCGGGCCGATGAGCGCGGTGATCACACCGCGCTGCACCTCGAGGTGGTCGACGTCGACGGCGACCAGGCCACCGAAGGACCGGACCACGCCATCGGCCACCAGGATCGGATCGGGTTTGGCCACGCCGGGTTCCCAGGCCACGTCGCCCAGGGCGGCGATGGCCGCCTCGACGTCGACCGCCGGCCGGCCAGCTGGCGTCCCGTCGGGCGTTGCGGTGGAGGGGTCAGCGGTCATCGAGTGCCATCTCGTTTCGGTCGCCGAAGATTCCCTGGGGCCGGAAGGCGGCCAGGAGGGCCAGCGAGAGTCCGATCAGCATGAACCGGACCTGGCCGACCTGCGTCCCCTCCATGATGGCCGTGGGGATGACGTCCTCGGCCACCGCCTGACGGAGGAACGTGTCGGTGAAGGTCAGGACGCCCCAGAGGATCATCGCCCCGAGGACCGGACCGAACACCCGGGCCGCACCGCCGAGGATCAGGGCCACCCAGGCCAGGAACGTCACGTCGGTGATGAAGTTGTCCGGCTGGGCGCTCTGGGTCCCGATCGCCCGGAGCATGCCGCCGACCGCCCCGATGACACCACCGAGGATCAGGGCCTGCATCTTGTACCAGTAGGCGTTCTTGCCGAGGCTCCGAGCGGCGTCCTCGTCCTCCCGGATCGCCTTGAGGACCCGGCCCCATGGACTGTGGACCAGCAGCCAGACGATCAACAGCACGATCGCCACCACGATCCACCCGACGATGACGACCCACATCTGGTTCCCGAGGAAGTTGAGCGGACCGATGCCGTACCGCTCCCGAGGATCGAAGGGGCTGAAGTCGTAGAACCGGCCGGCGTACTGGCCGAGACCGTCGGAGGAGCCGGTCCACCGGTCGAGGCTCGGCGACCGGGCGATCAACCGGAAGATCTCGGCGGTGGCGATGGTGACGATCGCCAGGTAGTCGGCCCGGAGTCGCAGCGTCGGGATGCCGAGCAGGAGGGCCAGTAACACCGGGAAGACGAACGCCCCGACGAAGAGCCCGAGCCAGAACGACCCGTTGAAGGTCACCACGGTCATCGCCAAGCCATAGGCCCCGGCGGCCATGAACACCGCTTGGCCGAAGTTGAGGAGCCCGGTGTACCCGAAGTGGATGTTGAGCCCGATCGCCGCGAGGGCGAAGTAGATGGCCTGTTCGCCGAAGAACCCTCGGAGGGTGTTCTCGAAGATCGCTCCCCAGTCCATCAGCCCACCCGCTCCGCTCGGCCGAGGATGCCCTGTGGCCTGATCAGCAGGATCACCACCAGCGTGAGCAGGGCCCCGACGTTCTTCATGTCGGTCGGTACGACGAAGGTCGACAGCTGGATGAACACCCCGACGATCAGGCTGCCGAGCAACGCCCCGTAGGCCGTGCCGAGCCCGCCCAGGGTCACCCCGGCGAACATGAGCAACAGCAACCGGAAGCCCATCTCCCAGCCGATGTCCTCGGTGAGACCGAACAGCACGCCACCAAGCCCGGCCAAGGCGCCGCCGGCGACCCACACGTACCGGATCACGTTCTCCACGTCGATGCCCGATGACTCGGCCAGGTCACGGTTGTCGGCCACGGCCCGCATCGCCTTGCCGATCCGGGTCCGCTGGAGGAGCAGGCCGACCCCCACCAACAGCACGAGGGACACGACGATGATCACGATGTCCTTCGGGGGCAGCGAGAAGGGGCCGAAGTCGATCACCCGCTGGATCTGGTAGTCCCGGTACGGCCGACCTCGCCCCCCGAAGAAGTACAGCAACACGTAGCGGATCAAGATCGACAACCCGATCGAGACGACGAGCATCGAGATCAGGCTCGCCCCTCGATTCCGCAACGGCCGCCACACGAACTCGTTGAGCAGGCCGCCGAAGGCGGCGGTGGCGAGCAGGGCGGCGATGGCGGCGAGGATCAGCGTGAGCCGTAGCCCGAAGAGACCGTTGACGTTGAACAGGAACGCCGTCATCGCTCCCAGCGTCACCATCTCCCCATGGGCGAAGTTGACGAGCCCGGTGGTGCCGAAGATGAGGCTCAGGCCGATCGCCGTCATCCCGATGATCAGTCCGAGCTTGATCCCGTCGACGGTCAGCTGCACGAAGCGGACGTTGGTGTCGCCCGACGTGACCCGCTCCCCGAGCGGAAACAGGACGGGGTTGTTCCGTCCCACGTTGGGGCTGATCTCCCTGGTTGGCTCGGTCCCCTCTCGCAGGTTGACACCCTCGGGAAGCGTCGACGGGTCGAGGGCGACGACGTAGTCACCCTCTCCGGGGAGGACGATCGACCACTCACCGTCGGCGTTGGTCACCCCTTCGCCGACCACGGCACCGGATTCGTC
The DNA here is from genome assembly GCA_965262175.1 of Acidimicrobiales bacterium. Lineage (GTDB taxonomy): Bacteria > Actinomycetota > Acidimicrobiia > Acidimicrobiales > SZUA-35 > CADEDH01. The sequence continues at coordinate 325,622 of CBDHES010000022.1, forward strand.
GGTGGCGGTGATGGTCACGCCCTCGAAGAGCTCGTCCTCACCATCGGGGCCCGTCCCCCGGCTCCGGATCGTGCCACCGACGGTCGTCTCGCCGTTGTCGGCGTCGGCCGGGCTCGGGACACCCAGCACCAGGATGCTCCCGAGAGCGACGCTGAGCAGCGCGAGAACCGCGCCAACCCGGGCACCGCCCGACATTCGGGATCGTTCTCGATTCATGAGGCCCGCATAGTAGGTTTGACCAGCTCCTTGCGCACGTGGCGGCCATCGATTGTCACCCTCCGTTCATGGAGCGTCGACAAGCAATCCGCCCCACGTGCCTCGGAGCCGGTGGGATCAGTCTCCAGCGGGGGCGGCGATGAAGACCGGGATCTCCCGATCGGCCTTCTCGGCGTACTCGGCGTAAGGGGCGAAGGCAGCCACCGATCGGTCCCACCACGCCTGTCGTTCCTCGCCGCTCACGAGGCGGACGACGGCGTCGAACGGCTCGGGCCCGTCCTGGATCATGACGTGGGGATCGGCCATCAGGTTGTGGTACCAACCGGGATGGGCCGGGGCGCCGCCCTTCGAGGCGACGATGGCGTATTCACCCTCGTGCTCGACCCGCATCAGCGGAACCTTGCGCACCTTGCCCGACTTGTGGCCGACGGTCGTCATGACGATGATCGGCAGACCGGTGTCGCGCAGCGTGTTGGCCTCGGTGCCGCCCGACGCCTCGTAGTCCCGGACCTGGTCGGCGACCCAGCCCCACGTGCTCGGCTCGTACTCCCCTTCGATACCCATGGACGATGATGCTAGTGCCATCGGTCACTCAGAAGGGACGATCACCCCGGATCGTGATGCGCCGCATCCATCGCCGCTCGCCCTTGTAGTCGTGGATGGCGTGGTGCTGGACGCTGCGGTTGTCCCACATGGCCACCGATCCGGGCTCCCACCGGAACCGGCAGGTGAAGCGCTCCTTGGTGCCCAGGGCGAACAGGTACTCGAGGATCGCCGCCGACTCGGCCGGCTTCATCCCCTTGATCCCAACGGTGAACGCCCGGTTGACGAACAACCCCTTGCGGCCCGTCTCGGGGTGGGTCCGGATGACGGGATGCTCGACCTCCAGCTCGGCGGCCGCCGATTCGCCTCGGGTGGCCATCGCCTTGGATCGCTGCGAGTAGCCGCCGCCGCTGTACTGGCGGCGGGCCGAGTGGACGCCGACCAGGGGGTCGAGGAGGGCCCGCATCGTCGGCGAGAGCTCGTCGTAGGCGGCGTGCTGGTTGGCGAAGAGGGTGTCACCGCCGACGGCCGGTGTCTCGACGGCGTAGAGGATCGACCCGAGGTCGGGCTCGGGGAGGAAGGTGACGTCGGTGTGCCACCCTCCCCCGAAGTTCACCCGATCGTCGGGTTCGGTCACCACCTCGAGGACCTCGGGATGATCGGGATTGGGCTCGACATAGGGATGGGAGCCGAGCTGGCCGAAGTTCCGCCCGAAGGCGATCTGCTCGGTCGGCGTGAGGGCCTGATCCCGGAAGAACAGGACGTGATGCTCGTTGAGCGCGGCCCGCACCGCAGCGACCGTCTCGGGGGACAGCCGTTCGCTCAGGTCGACCCCGGAGATCTCCGCCCCCAGCGCCCCGGTCAGCGGCGTGATCGACAGCCGATCCATGAACCGAGGCTAGCCTTGGCCGCCGACATCGACCAGGAGGGATGGTTCGACGTGGAGGGTTCGATTCCCGAGGGAACGGTCGTCGGGGGCCGATGGCGGATCATCGGCTACCTCGGGGCCGGGGGGTTCGGCGAGGTGTTGTTGGCCGAGGACGCGTCGGCCGTCGGCCTCGGACGGGCGGCCCTCAAGGTCCTTCACCCCAACACGACCCCTCAGGAACGCCAGCAGTTCCTGAGCGAGGTCAAGAAGATCGCCGTGCTCCGGCACCAGAACCTGGTCGGCTACCTCGATTCGGGTCAGGTCGCCTTCGACGGCAACGGGCTCCCGGACCTGGGCGGCGAGATCCGCCCGTACCTGGTGACCGAGCTGTGTGAGAAGTCCCTCGACGATCACGTCGGGGCGGCGCCCGGCGGGGCCCTCGGGGTGGGCGAGACCTTCGCCGTCCTGGCCGACGTCGCCACCGGTCTGGCCCACCTCCACGAGAGGGACCTGATCCATCGGGACATCAAGACCGGCAACGTCCTGTTGGCCGACGGTCGCTGGAAGCTGGCCGACTTCGGGCTGATGCGGGACCTGAGCGCCACCGGCAGCTACCACCGGGGCGATCAGTTGATCGGGACCCCGCTGTACATGGCTCCCGAGCTGTTCACCACGATGACGGCCACCGCCCCCTCCGACGTGTACGCCCTCGGCGTCCTGGCCCACGTGTGCGCCACCGGTCGACCGTTGCACACCGGATCGGGTCCCGCCCTGCTGCACAACGTGGCGACGGTGGCGCCGACGATCGCCCCCGACCTCGATCCCGGGCTGGCCGACCTCGTCCGGGCCTGCACCCAGGCCGCCCCCGAGCACCGGCCCACGGCGCTGCGGTTGGCCGAGACGCTGCGATCGGGTGGCTCGGTTGGCGCCCCGCCGACATTGGCGATCCCCCCTCAGCAGGGCCGGCCCCCGGCCGCCCCGCCGATGCCCCGCCCGACCGGCGCTCCGGCCCCTGCTCCGCCGATGCCCCGCCCCACCGGCGCTCCGGCCCCGGCCGGACCGATACCTGGACCCGCCGGCGCCTCGGCTCCGACCCCACCGATGCCCGGCCCGACCGGCCCGCCCGGAGCCGAACCGCCGACCGTGGCGGCGGCCGGATTCGGGGCGCCGCCGTCGCCGCCGCGGCCACGGGGGTCCGGGGTCCCGCGGGCGGCGCTCATCGGTGCGCTGGTCGGGGTGGCCGCCCTGGTCCTCGGAGCGGCCGGGTTCGTGCTGATGCGGGGCGATGGCGACGAGGCGGCCGATCGAGGGGCCCCAGCGACGGCGGCACCGGCGGACGCCCCGGCGACGACGACCCGAGACGGCGGTGCCGACGCCGACCCAGCGACCACCCAAGGGCCAGACGATGGGGCGACGGCCCCGTCCGAACCCGACCCCGGACCGGGAGCGACCGGCCCCCTGACCGACGTCGAATCCCACTTCGACACCCAGCCCTGCGCCTCCGGTCCGGTCAACCAGGTGCCGATCACCAACCGGCACGACGGCCCGGTCGACTACCAGCTGCTGATCCACCACTTCGATGACGCCGGGGTGCGGATCGCGGAGTCGTTCGACACCGTCCGGGCGTTGCCGGCCGGACAGCGGGCCCTGCTCGGCATGAAGTCGCCGGAGGAGGGAGCCGTCAGCTGCCAGATCGAGTCGTTCTCGGCCAGTCCGACCGACCCCGCCGTGGTGGAAGCGATCGACGAGGCCATGATCGTCAGCTGCATACTCGACGAGTTCTTCGGCAACTGGTACGACATCACCTACTACGTCGGCAACCCGCAAGACCAGACGATCATCGCCGACACCGCGTTCGGCATCATCGACGCCGACGGGGTCCGGATCGACGAGTCGTTCACCAACACGATCTACGGGATCGACCCCGGCGAGCGGGTCCAGCAGGAGACGAGCGAGGTCTTCTGGAACATGGACGAGGTGGAGCAGGAGCCGGTCGAGTGCATCGTCACCTGGGTCGAACTGGCCCCCGACCCGACCTCGTGATCCTCACCCCGCCGCCCACCGGGTAGGCGGGGTGTTGCTGCGACGGTCGGGCGCCGGTCAGCTGTACCGGCTGACCAACGTGTCCAACTCGGAAGCCAAGCGGGTCAGCTCCTCGGTGTTGGCCCGGGCCTCGCTGGTCGAGCGACGGGTCTCGTCGGCTGCGGTGGCGACCGAACCGAAGCGCTGGGCGATGGCGTTGGTCCCGGCCGCCGCCACCTCGACGCTCTTGCCGATGTCGGTCGTGGTGGCCGACTGCTGCTCGACCGCCGAGGCGATCGACGCCGAGATCTCGCTGATCTGATCGATCGCCTCGCCGATCCTGGTGTTGGCCGCAACCGCCTCGCCGGTGTCGCTCTGGATGGCCTCGATCCGGGCGGTGATGTCCTCGGTGGCCGATGCGGTCTGGTTGGCCAGCTCCTTGACCTCGTTGGCCACCACGGCGAACCCCTTGCCGGCCTCCCCGGCCCGGGCGGCCTCGATGGTGGCGTTGAGGGCCAGGAGGTTGGTCTGCTCGGCGATCGAGTCGATGACGCCGATGACGGCCCCGATCTGCTCCGAGCTCTCGCCGAGCTTCTCCACCCGCTGGGACGTCGTCCGGGACAGCTCGACCGCTTCCAGCGCCACGTCGGCGGCGGCGGCGGCGTTGCGGGCCACCTCCTGGATGGTGGCGTTCATCTCCTCGATCGCCGCGGCCACGTCGGCCACGTTGGACGAGACCTCGTCGCCCGAGGTGGCGGCGGCCATCGCCTCGTTCGAGGCCTGGTCGGCGTTCTGCTCCATCGAGGCCGCCACACCGCTCAGCTCCCCGGCCGCCGTGTTGAGCGTGGCACAGGAGCTCTTGAGCTGGGCGACGGTGTCACGCTGAGCCTCGACCATGGTCACCAGCGACTCCCCGAGGTCGCCCGGGAGGCGCTCGTCGAGCACCGGATCCGAGAGCCTCCCGGAGGCGATGGCCCGGGTCTGGCGGCCGACCGCGCCCAGCATGGTCGTCATGCCGTTGAAGGTCGAGGCGAGGACCCCGATCTCGTCGCTGCGGTCGACGGTCATCGGCTCCACGTCGGTGGCACCGCCGGCGATCAGGGTCGCCCGGTCGGTCAGGCAGCTGATCGGGTTCGCCACCCCTCGGGCCAGCCAGTACCCGACGGCGGCCACGATCACCGCCGTCACCAGACCGAAGAGCAGAACCCCCCGCCGGAGCGCGATCGTCGACGCCGTGGCCTCCGACACCCGCTGCTCGACGATGACCCCCCAGCCGAAGCCGGGGAACTCGTGGACGCCGTCGGCGTTGCCGTAGCCGTAGATCAGGTCGCCGCCGCCGTGGATGTCACGCTCGATCGTGTAGCCGAGGGCGCTGGGCTGGACTGCTTCACTGGCGGCCTCGATCCCATCGGCGACCAGGTTCCCGGCGAGGATGTCCTCGGGATACTCCGAGTAGACGATGGTTCCGTCCTGGCGGATCACCATGCCGCTGGCCGTCTCGGCACCCTGCTTGCGGAGCTCGTGCTCGATCTCGTGCATGGCGTCGACGACGGTCCGTTCGAAGGACACGACCGCATGCCACACCCCGGCGAACTGGCCGTTCTCGGTGACGCCGGCGCTGAAGGTGAGACCGAGTCGGCCGGGGTCATAGGCCAGGTCGAGCAGGGGGTTGGCGTCGACGTCGGTGTAGTAGACATCGGTGGCCGTCCGCCCGTCGGCGAAGGCCTGGAACCACGGCTCGGCCGAGAGATCGAGCCCGTCGAGCGCCGAGGTGTCGAGTGGCTCCCCGTCGTGGTCGATCGTGTTGACCGCCTGGACCCGACCCTCGGCATCGACGAGGACCATCAGGTCGTAGGTCTCGTAGCTGTCGATGAGGATGTCGAGCAGCTCGGTGGTCTGGGGCCCCATCCGCATGATCGGGATGTGGGCGAAGGCGATCAGGTCCCGGTAGTGCTTCTCCATGCCCCGATCGAGGAGCTCCCCGGCCTCGACCGCCACGCCCTCGACCCGGAGCCCGGCCTTGTCGGTCAGGTCGGCGTTGGCCCGATTGAGGGCGAAGAGCCCCACGGCTGCGACCGGGAGGATGCCGATCAGTAGGAAGGCCACCAGCAGGCGGACCTTCAATCCAATCGTTCGTAGTCGGCCGCTCATCGTCGACCGCATCGCTTCCACCATGGTTCGCCTTCCCACCACGCCGCCCGCCGGACGGAGCTGACTCGTGCCCCGGCCGCTTCGGCGGCGGGCCCCTCCATCGCTCTACTGATCGTCACCGGGCGCCTCGACTTGAACGCCACGGTTGGCGGGAACCGCCGTCGAGGGAGGGGAACCGACCTACCGGGCCCGAGCCGGACGGTGCTAGATTCTGCGTGTCGCAGGTTGACGACGGTGGCTGGGCCGGTGGTCGATGGGGTTCCGCCAGGGTCGGCCACCCGTCTCTGGACGCTGCCCAAACCGGGAGGTCGCCCGGGCGCAGCCGAGCAGTGTCGCAACGGAGAAGCACGAGTGAGCACCAGGGCCAGATGACCGCCGAGCAGCCGCCAGCGAGCGACACCGAGGCGACGCCCGAGCCCGACGCCGGTCTGGACACCGTCGGCGACGACGACGTCACCCCGACGGGCGATCAGACCCCTGAGCCCGACGATGCCCGAGCCGAACCGGGCGCAGACGAGCAGGCACCCGCACCCGACGGCGACGGCGACGCAGGCGATCAGACACCCCAGCCCAACGACGTCGCTGACGACGGGCTGAACGACGACGACCGCCCCGCAGCCGAGGCCGGCGACATCCAGCAGCCGGCGATCGAGTCGGACGACGAGCGACCCGCGGTCGAGACCGGCGACGACGGGCCGGCTGTCGACACCATCGACGCGACGACCCGCGGTGACGACGACCCCGACCGCAGCCCGGGATCAGGCGACGACCCGGACCGAGGCGTAGCGGGTCCGACCGAGCCGGTCGATGCCCAGACGATGGTGGCCCGCATCCGTCGGTTCGTGACCACCGCCGACGATGACGATGCCCGAGCCCAGCTCGCCGACGACCCGGCGCTTCGACGGCTCGAGGTCGTCGACCTCCTCCTCCGGCGCCTCGATCGGGCGATAGCGACCGGCAACGAACTGGTCGCTACCCGGTTGCGGGATCGGGTCGAGTTGGTGACCGGCACCGACGACGGCTCGACCCAGCGGTCGGTCGGCGGCCTGGTCGGCCTGAACCAAACCCTGGCCGGTCGATCTCCGGCCGACCACGAGGTCGACGACGTCCGCGCGACGGTCCGATCGATCATCGACGACGACCTCCCGGCCCGGCTCGACGAGGCCCTCGTCGGCCAGGCGTGGGATCTGACCTCGCTGGTGGCGACCAGCATGGCCGGGCACACCGGCGATCCGGCGTGGCGGGCCGACGCCATCCTGGCCGCCCGCCGAGCCGCTACAGCGCCCAGCATCGTTGGCCGGGACCGGGCCGCCGCGCTCGGGACGCTCGCCACCGCGCTCGCCGACCATCACCTGACATCGGGGGACCAGGAAGCGATCGACGAAGCGGTCGACCTCGGCCGTCAGTCCCTGGACCACTCCCCCGCCGGAGGGCCCGACCACGCCGCCCGAGCCAACAACCTCGCCGTGTGGTTGGCCCGCCGATTCGCCTCGACCGACGACCGGGCCGATCTCGACGAGGCGATCACGGTCGCCCGGACGGCGGTGGCGGCCACGCCGGACGACCACGCGGAGTTGCCGGCCCGCCTGAGCAACCTGGCCAACCGCCTGGCCGACCTGTACGCCGTCGGCGGGGATCGAGCCCGGCTCGATGAAGCGGTCGGAGCTGCCCGACGGGCCATCGACGCCACCGACGACGACGACCCCCGCCTGCCGACGTTCCTCACCAACCTCGGCGCCCACCTCGTCGATCTCCACCGTGCCTCGGCCCGCCCCGAGGTCGTCGCCGAGGCGGCCGGCGTCGGCCGCCGGCTGATCGCCCTCACCCCCGACGACGACCCGGACCGAGATGGACGCCTCGAGTGGACGGCCCGCCGCCTCCGCGACCTCCACCACACCACCCAGAACGCCGACGTGCTCGACGAAGCGTTGGACGCAGCCCGGACCTCGCTGGCCGCGACGTCGACCACCAACCCTCGCCGCCAGGCCCGGGAAGCCCTGCTGACCGAACTGTTGGGCCAGGCGACCAGCGCCGACGATCCGCCGTGGGAGCTGGTCGACGAGCGGATCGACGCCCTGCGCCGGCTCGTGGAAGGGACGCCGGCGACCCACGACCGGTTGGCGCCCCGCCTCGCCGACCTGGCCCAGAGCCTGGGACGGCGGCACCGGGCGACCGGCCGACCGGCGGACCTGGAAGACGCCGTCGTCGCCGCCCGGCGGGCCGCCGACACGACCCCGTGGGACGACCCGGAGCTTCCGGCCCGGGTCGAGCTGGCCGCCGACCTCCTCGCCCGGCAGTTCGAGACGACGAGGCGGGTGGCGGCGGGCCGGGTCGCCGTCGCGATGGCCCAGCGTTCGCTGGCGACCCTCGACGACGACGCCGACCCCACCGAGGTCGACCGACGGGTCGATCGACTCGTCAGGGGTGCCGGGCTGCTCGGCTCGGTGGCCGGGGACCGGACCATCCTGGCCGAAGCCCTGGAGGCGGTCCGCCTCGGCGTCGACCGGACCGGTGCCGATCACCCCCGACGTCCGCCCCGCCTCGGCACCTTGGGGATGGTGGCCGCTCGGGTGGCCGAGACCGGCCCACCGGAGGGCGGTCCGAGCCGGCGCGACCTGCTCGACGAAGCCGTGGCCGCCGGCCAGGCGTCCTTGGCCGAACCCCTCGACGAACGGGCCCGCAGCGATCGGGAAGCCTGGCTGGCGGCGACCCTCGACCAGTTGGTGACCGAACACCACCGTGACGACCGAGAGTGGTCATCCGATGCCCGGACCGCGCTCGTCGAGGCGATCGACCACGGCCGCCGGGGTCTCGACGCGACGGCGGGCGATCACCCGGACCTGACCGCCCGACAACGCGCCCAGGCCGATCGTCTCCGGAGCCTGTTGGCGCTCGACCCGTCGGAAGCCCTGGCCCGGGAGGCGGTCGAGCTGTCCTCGGCCGCCGTCGCCCGATCCAGCTCCCACGACGAGCACCAGCTCGCGGCCCATCGGGCGCTGGCCGAGACGATGGCCAGGCTCCACGACTTCGATCCTTCGCCCGAGGTGCGAGATCAGACGATCAGCCAGACGAGGCTCGTCCTCGACCAGACACCACCCGGCGACCCGGCCCGTCTGCCGCTCGTCGAGCGGCTGGCGACCCTCCTCGGTGGACAGCTCCGGGACGGCGAGCTGGCCCCCGACTCACTCGAGGGGGCAATCGACGTCCAACGTCAGCTGATCGACGGCTCACCGGTCGGCGACCCCGAGCTCGCCGCCCGCTGGAGCCAGCTCGCCCTCCTCCTCTCCCACCGGTACCGGGCCGACGCCGCCGAAGGGACGCTCGGCGAGGCGATCGCCGCCGCCCGGCGGTCGATCACCGCCTCTGAGCGGTCCGACCCCCAGTTGGCCGCCCGGTATGAGCTGCTCGCAGACCGCCTCGACGATGCGTCGGCCCGCCACGGCGACCAGGCCACGCTCCAGGAAGCGGTCGACGCCATGCGCCAGTCGACCTCGGTGACCGCCGGGTCGGGGCCACAGCTCGTCGACCGCTTGGCGAAGCTGTCCTCGCGGCTGGCCCGGCTCCACGCCCTGTCCGGCTCGGTGGCGACGATCGACGAGGCGACCGTCGTGGCCCGCCAGGGGGCCGAGCTGGCGGCTCGGGACGGCGAGCAACGGCACCACCACCTGGCTCAACTCGCCGACCGCCTCGCCAGCCTGGCCATCGCCACCGGCAACGACGCCCGCCTCACCGAGGCCACCCAGACGATGCGTCGCCTCGTCGAGCAGGTCCCCGAGAGCGACCCGGCCCTTCCCGGCTACCTCCGGGCCCTGTCGGCGTACCTCACCCGTCCGTACACACCGAAGTTGGACGGCCCCAGCCTGGAAGAGGCGATCGCCTACGGCCGGCGCTCGGTCAGCCTGTCCCGCCCCGGTCGGGCCGACCACGGCCACAACCTGGCCAGCCTCAGCCGGCTCCTGATCGACGCATCCGCTCTGACCGGTGATCGGGCCCAGCTCGACGAGGCCGTCGAGCTGGCCCGGGCCAGCGTCGCCCACGGCCCGTCCGACGCCCACGACCTGGCCGACCGGTGGAACAACCTGGCCAACGGCCTCGCCCATCTGGCCGCATCGGGCGAGACCACGGTCCTCGACGAGGCGGTCGATGCGGCCCGAACGACCGTCGACCTCACCTCGGCCTCCAGCCCCGAACGGGCGGCCCGGTACAGCAAGCTCTCGGCCCGCCTGGTCGACTCGTTCCGCCGTGACGGCGACCCGGCGGCGTTGGCCGAAGCGACCGACGCAGCCCGGATAGCGGTCGAGACGACCCACCCGGGCAGCACCGAGCTGCCCCGACGGATGACCAACCTGGCCGACCGCCTGGCCGACGGGTATCGGCTCGACCCGAGCCCCGACCGGGTCGCCGAGGAGATCGAGCTACGACGCCAGCTCGTCGACATCGAACCAAGCGGACCGGGTCGGGCGAGCCGGTTGGCCGACGTGGCCGAGGCCCTGGAGCGGTCCTATGTCGCCCAGGTGGGAACGGCGGGTTCGGACCGGGCGCAACCCCCCCACCCGCTGCTCGCCGAGGCGGCCTCGGTCGCCCGATCGGCGGTCCAGGCATCGGAGCCGGACAGCCCCGATCTCGGGGAGCGGCTCGCCGTGCTCGCCGGTCACCTCGCCATCCAGCACGGCTTCGACCACAAGGAGTCGACCCTCGTCGAGGCGATCCGATCGCTCCGTCGTGCGCTCGACGTCGGCGTCGAGGACCGCTCGGCGGTCCAGAGCGAGCTCGCCGTGCTCGAGAGCCGACGGTTCGAGTCGCAGGGCGACGACGACGCGCTGGCTGACGCCATCGCCGCCACCCGGGCCGCCGTCGGGGATGGGCCGGACGCCGAGCGGCTCGGCCACCTCGACCGACTCGCCGGGCTCTTGGGGCGACGCTCCGACCCGGAGTCGTTGGGCGAGGTCGTGGAACTACGACGTCGGATCATCGAGCTCGGCAACCCGGTCGGACCCGAGCGCGCCGCCCGGCTGACCGAGCTGGGTGACGCCCTCGAGACGGCTCACCGGCTCGGCGGCGCCGATGCGGCGCCAGGCCCGGTGCCGCCGATGGTGGCCGAAGCGGTCGCCGTCACCCGGGAAGCGGTCGTCGCCGGGACGACCGACGACGACCACGCCGACGTCGACGGCCCTGACGGGCCGACCACGGGGCAGGACGAGACGGGCGGCGACCACCACGACCGGCTGGTCGCCCTCGACCGGCGGCTGGTCGTCCAGCACCGCTACGACCAGGACCCGGCCAGCCTGGCCGAGGCGGTTTCGGCACTCCAGCGGGCCCGAGCACTGCCCGATCACCCCGAATCGAACCGGCCGGACCTCCGCGGTCCGCTGGCGACCCGGATCCTGGCGCTCGACCGGGCTGGCGGTGGGAACGAGGAACTGCTCACGGTCGCCGTCACCGCGCTCACCGAGCTGACCGACCGTGCCGGAGCCGACGGACCGAGTGCGGCCGGGCGGCTCGACGAGTTGGGCACGGCCCTGGCCCGTCTCCACGCCCTCGGCGGGGATCCCGATGCCCTCGCCCGCTCGGTCGATACGGCCCGCTCGGCGGTGGCCGCCACACCGGTCACCAGCCCCGAGCGCCCGGCCCGGCTCGCCGACCTCTCGAACCGGTTGGCCCGGTTGTCCACCGTGACCGACACCCCTCCGTTGCTCGACGAAGCGGTGGCGGTGGCCCGCCAGGCGATCGAGACCACGCCGCCCGCCAGCCCCGATCGAGCAGCCCGGCTGAACAGTCTGGCCAACCACCTGGCGCGGGTCTTCGCCGTCCGCCGTGACCGGGAGGCCCTGAACGGCGCGGTCTCCGTCGCCCGAGAGGCGGTCGCCGCCACCGAGCCGGATGGTCCCGAGCTGGCCGGCCGGCTCAACAACCTGGCCTTGCACCTGACCCGCCTCTACGCGGTGACCGGCGAGCTCGCTCGGTTGACCGAGGCGGTCGACGCCGCCCGCCGGACCGTCGAGGTGGCCGGCCCCGATCACCCCGAGCGGCCCCGGTACCTCGACCGCCTGGCCGACCGCCTCTCGCTACTCCACCGGGCCACCCAGGAGTCGGCACCCCTCGCCGAGGCGGTCGACGCCGCCCGTCAAGCCGAGGCGGCCGCCGACCAGGACGAGCTCCGGGCCACCATCCTCGACCGACTCGGAGGGTTGCTGGCCACCACCGCAGCGGCGAGCGAGGATCAAGCGACCGCCGAGCAAGCGGTCGACGCCGCCCGCCAGGCGGTGGCCTTGACCGGCCCGACCGATCGGACCCGACCGACTCGGCTCGACAACCTGGCGGCCCACCTCGCCCAACTCCACCGGCTCGACGGCGATCCGGCCAGCCTCGATGAGGCGATCGCCCTGAGCCGGGAGGCCATGGCGAGCGCCCCGCCGGGACCGGGGCGGGCGGCGTTCCTCGACGGCCTGGCCGGACTCCTCGTCCTCCGTTTCGAGTCGGATCAGCGGCGGGAGACGATCGACGAGGCGATCGCCCTCGACCGGGAAGCGATCGACGCCCTCGGCGGGGACGGCCCCAAGACCGCGCCGTACCTGAACAACCTCTCCGGGCACCTCGCCGTGCTCCACGGGTTCGACGATGATGCGACGACGCTCACCGAGGCGGTGGCGGTGGCCCGTCGAGCCGTCGCCGCCACCCCGGCTCGGAACCCCGACCGGCCCAAGCACCTGAACAACCTGGCCAACCGGTTGGCCCGGTTGTCATCGTCGACCGATGATCAGACGCTTCTCGACGAGGCGGTGGCGTCGGCCCGGGAGGCGGTGACCGCCACGCCGGAGGCGAGCCCGGAGCGGGCGGTGCGACTCAACAATCTGGCCAACCATCTGGCCCGGCTCTACGCCGGCACCAAGCGGATCGACCTCCTGAACGATGCGGTGGAGACGGCTCGACGGTCGGTGGCGGCGACGCCCGACGCCAGCCCCGAGCTGGTCGGCCGGTTGACGAACCTGGCCAACCATCTGGCTCGGCTGTCGGCGGTGACCCGGTCCCGGGAGCCGTTGGCCGAGGCCGGCGACGCCGCCGACCGGGCGATGGCGATCTGCCGGCGGGACGGCGCCGAGCCCAGCGCTCGCCTGACCAAGCTGGTCGAGCGGCTGGCCGCGGTCACCTCGACGGCGCCGTCGGCCGAGCCGGCGGCGAGCTGAGCGTTCAGCCCGCCGAGGGGCGGGGCTCCCGAGGCAGTCCGAGGACCCGTTCTCCGAGGATGTTGCGCATGATGTCGGACGTACCCCCCATGATCGTGTAGCCGGGGGCGTACAGCAGGCCGTGGGTCACGTCGTGGAACAGGGTCGCCTCTGGGCCCAGGACCCGGGACACGAACTGGGCCACCCGCCACTCGTGCTCGGTGCAGAAACACTTGGTGGCGGCGCTGAACCCGGCCGGCGCCTGCTTGAGGACCTCCCGGTAGACGAGGAGCCGACCGAGCCGGTACCCGGTCTCCAGTCGGGCGATCTCCTGGCGGACGACGGGATCGGACCGGTCGGCCCGCTCGAGGGCGATCTCGTACAACGCCCGATTCGACACCAGGCGGTCGATGCCGCCCCGCTCGTGCTCCAGCTGGCGCATCGTCTGGCGGAAGGCGTCGCCCTCCACCCCGACCAGGTTCTCGATCGGCACCCGGACGTCGGTGTAGTAGACCTCGCAGAAGTGGCGGTTGGTCGTCATGTCGGTGATCGGGCGAACCTCGACACCGGGTGAGTCCATCGGGACGATGATCTCGGAGATGCCCTTGTGGGGCGGGCCATCGATGCCGGTTCGGCAGATCAGGTAGCAGTAGTCGGCGACGTCGCCGAAGCTCGTCCAGATCTTCTGCCCGTTGATGACCCAGTGGTCACCGTCCCGCACCGCCTGGGTCTTCAGCGACGCCAGGTCGGAACCGGCGTCGGGCTCGCTCATGCCGATGCACCAGGTCGTCTCGCCCGACAACATCGTCGGGAGGTACTCGGCCTGCTGGTCGGCGGTTCCATAGGTGATGAGCGACGGCCCCATCTGGCGGTCGGCGAACCACATGGCGGCGATCGGCGCCCCGGCGCTGATCATCTCCTCGGCCACGATCACACGCTCGATCGGCGGGCGGTCCCGGCCGCCGTGCTCGACCGGCCATCCCATGCCGATCCACCCCTCGGCCGCCATCACCTGGGCGAACTCCTTGGAGAACCCGTTGATCCAGCTGTCGTTGTGGCGGCCGAAGCGCTCGACCCCCTCGGCCGCCACCTTCCGGGCCCGGAGGCGGAGGTCGTCCAGTTCGGGGTTGAGCGTGAAGTCGAGCACGGGGTCTCCTCGATCGGGTGGGGGTCGGGACGGAGCGGTCGGCGTCGGCGACGCCACACCGCGGAGAATACTCACCCCGACCAGCGGGTGATGAGTTCGGCCAGGCGATCCTCGCTCGGGGTGGGGTCGATGACCACTGCATCGTCGAAGCCCAGTTCGGCCAGGGTGCTCAGCCGGGTCAGGGCGCCGTCGAGATCCGGGCCGAGCTGGAGGTTGGTCACCACCGCCCGCCGACCGCCTGCTCGGCGGAACCGTCCGATGGCATCGGCCAACGTGTCGTCGTCGGCGTACATGGCCGAGGCGATCCACCCCGAGGCCTCGGTCGCCGCCCGCTCGACCCACCGGCCCCGCCATCCGGCGAGGAACAGCGACGGGCCGCCGGCAACCGCCGGCCACGGACTCAGGGTGGCCCCGCCGTGGCCGCCGGTGGCCAGCCACTCCCGGAGCTCGACGAGCTGATCCTCGAAGCGGGCGAACCGTTGGTCGAAGTCCCCGCCGAAGGTGGCGAAGTCCGCTTCGGTCGAGCCGGGCCCGACGCCGAGCAGCAGTCGGTCGCCGGCCAGCAGGTGGAGGGTGAGGATCCGGTGGGCCAGCTCCGGCGTCGAGCGGATCGGGGTCTGGAGCACCCCGGTGCCCAGCTCGACCCGTTCGGTGACCGTGGCCGCCACGGTCAGGGCCATGAGCGGGTCGGGGAGGATGAACCCCCGACCGACCGCATCGAAGACCCAGATCGAGTCGTATCCGAGGCGCTCGACGGTCCTCGCCCCGTCGGCCAACGACGGGCCGACGAGGGGGCCGCCACCGAGGTCGGCCAGCGGGAGGGCGGCCCCCAGCCTCATGATCGGTCCCGTTCCCGAACCACGCCCCGGTTCGCGCCCCGGTTCACGCCGTGAAGTCCGAGACCCGGACACAGCGGTTGGTCATGACGCCGACGCCCTCGATCGTGGTCTCGATCACGTCGCCATCGGCGAGGAACGCCCCGGATGCTGCACCGACCCCGGCCGGCGTGCCGGTGAAGATGATGTCGCCCGGCACGAGCGTCGTGATCCGGGACAGGAACGACACCAGGTACGACACGTCGAAGATGAGGTTGGCCGTCGTGTCGTCCTGCCGGACCTCGCCGTTGATCGAGGTCTGGAGGCGGAGGTCGTCCCGGTTGGCCACCTGATCGGGCGAGACGACGACCGGGCCGATCGGGCCGAAGGTGTCGAACGACTTTCCGAGGTTGAACTGCGGCGGTTTCGCCATGAACTGGGCCGGCCGGTCGGAGATGTCCTGACCGACGGTCAGACCGGCGACGTGATCCCACGCCGCGTCGGGTGCGATGTCCTTGCCCCCGGGCCCGATCACCACCACGAGCTCACCCTCGTAGTCGCAGCGGTCGCTGCGAAGCTCGACGGAGGCGGTCGGGCCGACCAGGCACGAGGGGAACTTGGTGAACACGACCGGGTGCTCGGGGAGCTCCATCGACGACTCGGCGGCGTGGTTCTTGTAGTTGAGGCCGATCCCGAACGACTTCTGCGGTGCCGGAACGGGCGGCCCGAGGACGACGTCGGCGATCGTCCCGGTCGGCTCCCGCTCACCGAGGGTTTCGGCCAGCTCGTGGAGCCGGGCGGGCTCGACCAGCGCGGCCATCGGGTCGCTACCGAGCCGGGAACCGCTCAGGTTCTCGATGTCGAAGTAGCGGTCACCCTCGACCAGAGCAGCTCGGCCGCTGACGTTGGCCAGTCGAAATCCCATGGGATGCGCACCTCCCTGCGCGGCCACCGGTGTTGCCCGGCTGGCCCGATCGTCGGCCGAGCATAGGGGACCGGCCAGCGGCCCACCCAACGACGCGGGCGGGCCCGGGGCCGTGATGGCCCCGGGCCCGCCCGGGTCACGCGTCGTTGGGGTGCTCGACTACTCGCACGATCCGCCGGTGCACCAGATCTGGGTCACCGAGTGGGCCCCGGCGATCACCGGGAACGTGTCGACGCCGTCGGCGGTCGTCAGCGGGGCGATGTCCTGGACATAGGGGTTGGCGATCATCGCCCACAGCGTCCAGGTGGTGGGCAGGATGTAGACCCGCTCCCCGAACAGCCGGTTCATGTCCTCGAAGATCTCCCGCCGCTCGTCGGGGTCGGTCGTGGCCCGGGACGCGTCGGCCAAGGCGTCGAGGTCCGGGTCGTGGAACCGGCCGAAGTTGAACGTGGGGGTCCCGATCGGAGCAGCCGTGGCGCTGATCCAGAACCGGAGCTGGGTGTCGTGGTCGGCTCCACCGTGCTGGCGCCAGTTGGCCATCTCATAGGACCCGACGACGACCTGGTTCACGTACTCGCCCTGCTCGATGACCTCGAGCTCGACGTCGATCAGGTCGCCGAACGCATCGTCCCACATCGACACGATGAGCTGGTTCGTCTCGACGTTGAACGGGTCGTTGGTCGACCGGAACCGGAAGCTGATCGGGTCGCCGACGGCGTTGCCGTCGTTGCGCTCGGGATCGTTCACGTACTCGTCGAGCAGGGCCTGGCCCGCCTCGATGTCCAGTTCGGGGTAGCCGTTGTCCTCCAGGAAGCCGGGCTGGCCGGGGGCGAAGGGCCGTTGGCCGGGTCGACGATCCCGGCCCCTCGCTCCTCGGCGATCCGGTCGCGGTCGAGGGTGTGGGCCAGGGCCCGCCGGACCCGCAGATCGAGCAGCGGGCTGGTCGAGTTGACCCCGTCGGGATCGAGCTCGAGGCCCTCGATGGCGTTGTCCGACTGGTTGATGATGTTGTAGTTCGTCTCGCCGAACTTGTTGGCCTCGATCACCACGAAGTCGGAGTCGGACCGGAAGGTGGAGATCTCGTCGGCGTTGGAGGTGTGGATGATGTCGAACTCACCCGACTGGACACCGGCCGACCGGCTGTTGATGTCCTCGGCCACGATGAACTCGATGCCGTCGAGGTAGGGGAGGCCCTCGCCGGTGACGCTGTTCGGACCGTCACCACGCCAGTAGTCCTCGAACCGCTCGAGGGTCAACCCGTTGCCGTTGCCCGGGGTGAAGTCGACGAACCGGAACGGCCCCATCGAGACCGGGGCGGCGTGGTCGCCGTCGGCCGGGGTGTCGACGGTCTCCTGGTCGATCAGGGTGTCGCCGGTGAAGGAGCTCTCCCCCCGCAAGGGGTTCTGCTCCAGGGTCCGGAGCCACGAGGGGGCCATCATGTGGGTCCCGCAGGGGGTGTCGAGGGCGGCGGCCGGGAACGCGGCCCACGGCTGGCTGAGCTGGAACTCGACGGTCAGGTCGTCGACGACGATCACATCGGAGACGAGCAGGAAGTCCTGACCCCGGTTGGCCGAGGCGCGGCACACGTTGATGTTGTACGCCACCGCCTCGGCGTCGAACGGCTCACCGTCGTGCATCATGACGCCGTCCCGCAGCGACAGGGTCCACACGGTGGCGTCCTCGTTGCTCTCGATCCCCTCGGCCAGCACGGGGATGACCTCGCCGTCGGCGTCGATGTCGAACAGCGGGTCGGCGACGGCGCCCAGCGGCGTGGCGCAGGACACCGAGCAGGTCAGGGCGAACGGGGCCCACGGGTTGGCGACCTGGGCCTCGATGCCGTACACGAGCACGCCGCCGCGGACCGGATCACCGGCGTCCTCGGCGTCGCCCCGGATGTCCTCGCCGGCCGACTCGCCGGCCTCGACTTCCTCGATCTGCTCCTGCTGGGCTTCGTCGTCGACGGCGCTGGTGCCGCCCTCGTCGTCGTCGGCAGCGCTACACGCCGCAGCCAGCAGGCCCAAGGCGGCGAGCAAGGCCAGAAGCCTCGCGAGACCGCTGGTTCGTTTCGTGGTCATGTACTCCCCCTGATCGGTGTCAGTGTCGGCGTCGTCGCCCTACGCGCCCGCGCACGCGACGAACCCCGACACCCTATTCCGGATCGTGACTGCCGTCACAACAACCACCGGCGACGTACCGCCGGGAGACGGGCGCCCGGTCGGTCAGACCTCGGTCCGGCCCGACTCGACCACGACCCGGGTCTGGGGAAGGCCCCGCGAGAGGTTGGCCTCGAAGGCGGCGGCGTTCTCCGGGGTTCCGACCGGATACCAGCAGGCGAAGGAGTGACCCGGCTCGTCGGCCGCCCGAAGCGGCGGCTCCTCGACGAGACACCGCTCCTGGACGTAGGGGCAGCGGGGGCTGAAGTTGCACCCATCGGGCGGGGCGATCAGGTCCGGCGGCCGGCCCCCGATGGCCTGGAGCGGGGTGTGGCTCGGGTTGTCGAGCTTGGGGATGGAGCGGAGCAGGGCCTCGGTGTAGGGCATCTTCATGCTGGAGAACAGCGTGGCGGTCGGGGCCTTCTCCACCACCTTGCCGGCGTACATGACCGCGATGTCGTGGGTCCGACCGGCGACCACCCCGAGGTCGTGGGTCACCAGCACCATCCCCATGTCCCGCTCCTCCTGCAGGTCCTGGAGGAGGTTGAGGATCTGGGCCTGGACGGTCACGTCGAGGGCGGTGGTCGCCTCATCGGCGAACAGCAGCTTCGGGCCGCACGCCAGGCCCATGGCGATCGTGACCCGCTGACGCATGCCGCCCGAGAGCTGGTGGCGGTACTCCCGGAGCCGCTGCTCGGGTTCGGGAATCTGGACGCTGCGGAGTAGCTCGACGGCCAACGTCTCCGCCTGGGACCGATCGAACCCGAGGTGGACGCGCAGGCCCTCGGTGAGCTGGTCGCCGATCCGCATCACGGGGTTGAGCGAGGTCATCGGGTCCTGGAAGACCATCGACATCTCGGTCCCCCAGAGGGACCGCAGCTCGGCGTCGCTCAGATCGGTGATGTCCCGCTTGTCGAACACGACCCGCCCGTGGGAGACGACGTTCCGCTTCGGGAACAGCCGCATGATCGAGCGGGACAGCACGCTCTTGCCGGACCCGGACTCGCCGACCAGTCCGAGCGTCCGTCCCCGGTCGAGGGTGAGGGAGACGCCGTCGACCGCCTTGACCAAGCCCCGGGGGGTCTTGAAGTGGGTCCGGAGGTCGTCGACCTCGAGCAGCCGACGATCGAGTGATCTCGGCTCGGTCCCCCGATCGGGGATGATCGTGTCTCCGGTGGTCAAGGTGATCCCCCTTGCAGCGTGTGGGGCGATTGAACCACAGCGGCCCGCCCGGCGACCACCGGGCGGCGACGGTCGGTGGACCGATCCGATCCGGCGGCCCCGGTCATGGCCCGTAGCAGACGGCCCGGGTTCGGCGGCGGAGGACGACCGCGGTCACCGCGTCGTGGTCGAAGCCGGGAAGCCGGTGGGCGTGCGACAACAGCGCCTCCCCGAGGCCGCCGGGCCCGTCGACCCGCAGCCCGCCGGGGACGCCACCGGCGGCGACGTCGAAGCCGTACCACGTCCGGCCCAGGATCCGCCGGGAGGTGATCGCCACCCGCCACACCGCGCTCCACGGGACGACGAGGTCCTCGGTGTGGAGGCCGGTGTCGTCGATGGCGGTGACGGCCATGCCACCGCCGGCATCGTCCCCACCGCCGACCAGCCACATCAACGCCACGGCAGCCACGACGACCGCTCCGATCCACACCACGTCGTCAACGGTAGGCGACGGGTCCGACCACGGGACGAGATGCCGACCCGGAGGTGTTGTGCAAAGATGGACAGGCCGATGTGACGTCCGTCTCTGTTGGGCCCGTTCTCGGCCAAGGGAATCGCTCGAGCGAAAGGAGCGCACGCTTGCCCCGATTCATGCGAAGCGTCTGGTTCATCGGACTGGTGGCGGCGATCGCCATCATCGTCCTGGGCCAGGTGTTCGACGTCTCGGCGGCGGTGATCGCCCTGGCCCTGTTGGCCGTGTTCACCGCGGCGGCGACCCGGATCAGTACCCGCTACGTCGCCTCTCGGCTGTTGTCGTTGATCCCGGTGATGCTGGCGGTGACGTTCCTCAGCTTCATCATGCTCAACCTGCTGCCGGGCGACATCGCCGTCATCATCCTCGGATCGGAGGCCACCCCCGAGGCCATCGCCGAGTTCCGCGAGGAGCATCGCCTCGACGATCCGGTCGTCGCCCGCTACGGGGTGTGGCTGGGCAACGCCGTCCAGGGCGACCTCGGGGAGTCACCCCGGCTGAACGAACCGGTGGCGGAGGGCCTGGGCCGAACGTTGCCGATCTCGTTGCAGTTCATGATCTACACCCAGATCTTCGCGTTGGCGGTCGCCATCCCTCTCGGGATCTTCACCGGGTACCGGTCGGGCGACAAGGTCGACGACGTCATCACCACCACGGCGTTCGGGGTGTTGGCGATCCCCAACTTCGTGCTCGGCCTCGTCCTCGTGTTCTTCTTCGCCCTCGGCGGGTTCACGTTCCTCGGCCGGAACTGGGGCATGGAACTCCTCCCGCCCATCGGCTACGTGCCGTTCGGGGAGAGTGCGGTGGAGCACATCCGGCGGTGGATCCTCCCGGTCCTGGCCCTCGGCCTGGGCCAGGCGGTCGTCTACATGCGGCTGCTCCGCAACGACATGATCGCCACCCTCCAGGAGGACTTCATCGCCGTGGCCAAGGCCAAGGGGATGAGCACCCGACGAATCCTGCTGTCCCACGCCCTCCGACCGTCCAGCTTCACGATGCTGACCGTGGCCGGCGTCAACCTCGGTGCGCTCGTCGGCGGGTCGTTGATCCTGGAGACGATCTTCAACATCCCCGGCGTCGGTCTCTACCTCTCATCGGCGATCTTCCAGCGGGACTGGCTGGTCGTCCAGGGCGTCGTCGTCGTCCTGGCCGTCGGCTTCGTCTTCGCCAACTTCGCCGTCGACGTGATCTACGCCGTCCTCGACCCTCGGATTCGCCATGCTCGAACAATCGCCTAGCCGCGCCGACGACCTCCTGACCGACGATCGACCGCTGAGCCCGGCCGCCGTCGACGACCTGGTCGACGAGACCCCGGCCGAGGACACCAGCTACCAACGCAAGAAGCTCGGGGTGTTCTTCTGGCTGGCGGTGGCGTGGGTCATCGGGTTGGTGCTGGCCTCGTTGTTCGCCGACCTGCTGCCCCTCAAGGACCCGAACGACACCTTCCGGGGCACGAGCCGTGAAGGCCCGAGCACCGCCCACTGGTTCGGTAACGACAACATCGGCAAGGACGTGTTCGCCCGAACGATCTACGGAGCCCGGAAGTCGCTCGGTATCGCCTTCACCGCTCAGATCATCGGGTTCGTGGTCGGGGGGTCGGTCGGCCTCATCGCCGGCTTCTACCGGAAGCGGATCGAGAGCGTGCTGACCGGCGCGCTCGACGTCCTGCTGGCGTTCCCGGCACTGATCCTCGCCCTGGTGCTGGCCCTGTTCCTGGCCGAGACCGACGTTCCGGTGCTCAGCTTCCTGGCCGGCTCGCCGACCAAGGCCATCATCTGGGCGCTCGGCATCCTGGCCATTCCCACCATCGCCCGCATCACCCGGGCCGGCGTGCTGGTCAACGCCGAGCGGGAGTACGTGCTGGCGTCGCGGACGCTGGGGGCTCGGGACCTGCGCATCATGACCCGGGAGATCCTGCCCAACGTCCTGCCGGCCATGCTGGCCTTCTCCCTCATCGGGGTCTCGTTCCTGATCATCGTCGAGGCGGCCCTGGCCTTCCTCGGCCTCGGCGACCTGAACACCCCGAGCTGGGGCGTGATGATCAACCTCGGCCGGTCCGACCTCGACCGGGCACCGCACGCCGTGTTCTTCCCGGCGCTGTTCATGTTCCTGACGGTCCTCTCGATCAACTACATCGGCGACCGGATCCGCCAGTACGTCGACGTCAAGGAGTCGGCGCTCTGATGGCCGGAAGCGGATTCGCCCACCTCCGACCGCCCGACGAGACCCTGGTCCGGGTCGAGAACATGGTCGTCGAGTTCCCCCTCGGCAACAGCGGCCTCCGGGTCCACGCCGTCTCCGACGTCAGCTTCGACATCCAGGAGGGTGAGACCCTGGGCCTCGTCGGGGAGTCGGGCTGCGGGAAGACCACCACCGGCCGGGCCATGATGCAGGTCCCGACCCCCACCTCCGGCTCGGTCCTGCTCGACTCGGTCGACCTGACCGGGCTCGGCAACGAGGAGATCCGGGACGTCCGGTCGAAGATGCAGATGATCTTCCAGGACCCGATCTCGTCCCTCAACCCCCGCCGGACGATCCGCCAGATCGTCGCCGAGCCCCTCGTCATCGAGTGGCTCGACGGCATCGGACGTACCCCGATTTCGCGGCTCTGGGAGCGCTACGTCCGGTGGCTGATGCCGGTGTGGGGTTGGATGTGGCGGTGGTTCCGCTGGGTGCTGATCGCGCTCGGCATCGGGGCGGCGATGTGGTCGATCGGTGAGAGCACCTCGTTCGACTCGCTGACCCCGGCGTCGTTTGCGCTGCTGATCCCGGCTGCGGTCGTGGCCGCCCCGTTCGCCGCGGTCTGGGTCCTCACCGCGGCCCTGTGGATCGTGATGGTGCTGCTGATGCCGTTCTTCGCCGTTCCCCGGGCGATCAAGATCCGCCGCGATTCGGCCCGATTCTGGGCGGGGGCCGAGGAGCGGGTCCGGGAGGTGCTGACGACCGTCGGCCTCGATCCCGACGTGGCGATGGACAAGCGACCGTTCGAGTTCTCGGGCGGCCAGGCCCAGCGGATCTGCATCGCCCGGGCTCTGACGCTGGACCCCAAGGTCCTGATCTGCGACGAGCCGGTCTCGGCGCTCGATGTCTCGGTCCAGGCCCAGATCCTCAACCTCCTGGAGGAGATGAAGGAGACCTACGGCCTCACGATGGTGTTCATCTCCCACGACCTGGCGGTGGTGAAGAACATCTCCGACCGGGTGGCGGTGATGTACCTGGGCAAGGTGTGCGAGATCGCCCCGCCCGACGAGCTCTACGCCCGACCGGCCCACCCGTACTCGGCCGCGCTGATCAGCTCGATCCCGGTCCCCGACCCGGCGATCGACCAGCGGGAGATCGCCGCCATCGAGGGCGAGCTGCCGTCCCCGATCGCCCCGCCGAGCGGATGCCGGTTCCGGACCCGGTGTCCCCGGGCCACCGAGGTGTGCACCGATACCGAACCGACGATCCAGGCCATCGGGGGCGGTCACTTCGTGGCCTGCCACCACCCGCTCCTGGAGCCGGCATCGACCAACGGCGCCGCCCTGGCCACCGCCCACTGAGCCGGCTCGCCATGCGCCCGTCCGGCGAGCCCCCGACCCGAGCCGCCTCGGCGACGACCAGGATCCGACCGTGACCGAGCACACCCCCACACCGGCGACCGTCGCCGTCGTCCCCGGTGACGACGCCGCCCCCGAGGCGATGGCCGCCTCGGTCGAGGTGCTGGAGGCGATGGACCTCCCGATCGATCTCGACGTGCTCCCCGACGGTGCCGAATTGGCGGCCCTCCGGCCCGATGAGCGGGAGGCCCAGGTCGTCGAGCGACTCGACCGGGCGACCACCGTGCTCTTCGGGTCATCGAATGGCACCACGCCCGGCATCGCCCACCTCCGCTGGAATCGGGGGACCTTCGCCAACGTGCGGCCGGTCCGGTGGCGCCCCGGCTACCGGTCGCCGATGGCCCGGCCCGACGAGCTCGACTACATCATCGTCAGGGAGAACCTGGAGGATGCCTACATCGGGGTCATGGGCGATGCCGAGGACCTCCGGGCCGCCGGCCTCGTCGGTCCCCGGGCCCGGATCGCCTACGACGGCGAGGGCCGGTACGCAGCCAAGATCATCACCCGGGAAGGCACGGAGAAGGTGGCCCGGTTCAGCTACGAGCTGGCCCGAACCCGGGCGTCGGTCACCGGTCGGGCGCCGACGTTGACCGTCTCGGCCAAGACCAACATGCTCCCCGCCACCGACCGGTGGTTCTGCTCGATCGTCGAGGAGGTCGGCGGTGACTACCCCGACGTCGAGCTGTCGACCTACATCGTCGACGACATGGCCCACCGCCTCGTCACCCGGCCCGGTGAGCTCGATGTGCTCCTGCTCCCGAACCTGTACGGCGACGTTCTGTCCGACCTCGGGGCGGGGACGATCGGGGGCATGGGGCTGGCCCCGTCGGGGTGCTACGGCGACGGGTTCGCCTACTTCGAGTCGGCCCACGGCACCGCGCCCGACATCGCCGGTCACCACGCCATCAACCCCACCGCCACCCTGTTGTCAGCGGTCATGATGCTGGAGTGGCTGGGGCTCGGCGAGCGGGCGGCCCGGCTCGACCGCGCCGTTGGCGACGTCTACGCCGAGGGCCGCACGCTGACCCCCGATCAGGGGGGAACCGCCACCACCGAGCAGTTCGCGGCGGCGGTCGTCGACCGGCTCGGACGCCTCGGCTGAGCCGATCGCTGGGCCCGGTCGATGCCCGGCCGGTCAGTCGAGGTCGAGGGCGGGGCCGATCAGCTGCCAGCCGTCGTAGCCGTAGGCCACGAACCCGAACAGGGCGATCGCCCCGCCGGCGATGCTGAGGTTCTTCATGAACATCGCCATCTCGACCTGTTGCCGCTCGCCCTCGTCACCCCAGAACGGGTGCATCACGAAGGCGATGATCAGCACGAGGAGGGCGAGTCCGGCCAGGGCGAGATCGGTCCAGATGCCGAGGATGACGCCGAGCCCACCGGCGAGGAACAGCGCCCCGCTCAGCTGGGCGGCCAGCTTGGGGGCCGGCACGCCCCTCGTCGCTGCGGTCTGGGCCGTGACGTCGGCCTGCAGCAGATGGCCGATGCCCGACCCGATGAAGATGAGCGAGAACAGCACCCGCCCAATCATCACGATGAGATCCATGATCGTTCTCCCCTACCGCCGTGGATACCCGCAGGCGCGACCCTACACCGGCCCCGTCGTCGGCGCCGGTGGACGACGACCAGGAAAAACGATCAGGTGAGCACGAGGCCGGCGTAGCCGTCGGCCGCCACCTCGTCGCACCGCTCCCGGAACTGGGGTCCCCCGCCGGCGTAGAGGAGGAACCGGCGCTCGGTTCGGCCCAGGTTGTCGTTCACCCCCATGAACCAGGAGTTGACCCTGCTGAGCAGCATCCGCTCCGCGGTCTCGTGGACATGGTCGGTCCACGCCCGTTCGGCGGCCGCGGTCGGCTCGCACCGGACCACCCCCTCCGCCTCGAGGTGGCGGACCAGATCGGTGACCCAGTCGACGTTCTGTTCGATGCACCGGGGCATGTTGCAGAAGGTCGAGGCGTTGTGGGGGCCGACGAGGGTGAACAGGTTGGGGAAGCCCCCCACCGTCATACCGAGGAACGTGACCGGTCCGTCGGCCCACTTGTCGGCCAGTGACATCCCCCCGGCCCCGCGGAAGTCGATCCGGTCGAAGGCGCCGGTCACCGCGTCGAACCCGGTGGCGTAGATGATGACGTCCAGCTCGTGGAGGCCGGCGTCGGTGACCACGCCATCGGGGGTGATCTCCCGGATCGGATCGGTCATCAGGTCGACCAGCGTCACGTCGGGCCGGTTGTACGTCTCGTAGTAGTTGGTCTCCATCGGAACCCGCCGGGTCCCGAAGCCGTGGTCGGTGGGGATCAGCTTCTCGGCCAGCTCTGGATCGTCGACCCGCTCCCGGATCTTGTCGGCGGCGAAGGCGCTGAGCGTGGCGTTGGCCTCCTCGTTGACCAGCACGTCGCGGAAGTTGGCCATCCAGATCCCGAATCCCGGTTCCGCCCACAGCTTCTCATAGAGCGCGAGGCGCTCCTCCTCGTCGACCTCGAGCGCCTTCCGTCGATCGGAGTCGTGGAGGAAGTGGGCGAAGGTCTCGTTGCACTGGGCGAAGATCTCCCGGTACCGGGCCTTGATGTCGGCCTGCTCGTCAGCGGTGATCGGACGGTTGTGGAGCGGCGCGCACCAGTTGGGTCGCCGCTGGAACACCGTCAGCTGCCCGGCCTGCTCGGCGACCAGCGGGATCAGCTGGACGGCGGTGGCCCCCGTCCCGATGACGCCGACCCGCCGGCCGGCGAGGTCGAACGGCTGGCGGGGCCAGTCGGAGGTGTGGAACGCCGGCCCGGCGAAGGTGTCGCGGCCCTCGATGGCCGGCAGGGTCGGCACCGACAAGGCCCCCATGGCCGTGATCAGGTACCGGCACCGGTACCGGTCGCCGCCGTCGGTGTGCACCGTCCATCGGTTGACCTCCTCGTCGTAGTGGGCGGCCACGACGCGGGTCTCGAAGGCGATGTCTCGCCGCAGGTCGAACCGATCGGCCACGTGTTCCAGGTACCGGAGGTTCTCCGGTTGGGCCGAGAAGTGCTCGGTCCACTCCCACTCCTGGAGGAGGTCGTCGTCGAAGGAGTACCCGTAGCTGTAGCTCTCGGAATCGAACCGTGCCCCCGGGTACCGGTTCCAGTACCAGGTGCCGCCGACCCCGGTTCCGGCTTCGATGACCTTCGTCGCCAGACCGAGCTCTCGGAGCCGGTGGAGCATGTAGAGGCCGGACACCCCGGCCCCGATGACGACGACATCGAACGTCTGGTCCTCGGTCATCGCCTCAACGTAGTGGGGTCGACCCCTCGCTTCGAAACGACCGCTCGGTGGTTAGGGTCGGGGCATGGCCGATCGGTACTTCACCCCCGCCCTGTTCCGGTTCCTCCGGGACCTGGCGGCCAACAACGACCGGGCGTGGTTCAAGGAGAACCAGGAGCGGTACGAGTCGGCCGTCCGCCAGCCGGCCCTCGACTTCATCACCGACTACGGTCCGCTGCTGGCCAAGGTCTCGCCCCACTTCACGGCCGACGCCCGGACGGTCGGCGGCTCGCTGTTCCGGATCCAGCGAGACACCCGCTTCTCGAAGGACAAAACCCCGTACAAGCTGAACACCGGGATGCACTTCCGCCACGACCGGGGGGCCGACGCCCACGCTCCCGGGTTCTACCTCCACCTGGAGCCCGGCTCGTGCTTCATGGGCGTGGGCCTGTGGCGGCCACCGTCGGCCGTCGCCTATCAGATCCGGTCCCGGATCGACGCCGAGCGGTCGACGTGGCGGAAGGTGGCCCACGGCAAGCGTTTCACCGACGCCTTCGCCCTCGAAGGGGAATCCCTGCAGCGGAACCCGAAGGGCTACGGCGACGACCACCCGGACCTGACCGACCTCAAGCGGAAGGACTTCATCGCCACCGCCCGGTTGACCCAGACCGAGGTGACCTCGGCCGACTTCATGAACCGCTTCCACGACCGGGTGAAGCGGGGCGCCCCGTTCATGGAGTTCCTGTGCGACGCCGTCGGCGTGCCGTTCTGATCGGCGGGCGCTCGACCGAACGGCCCGGCTCCGCCTAGCGTCGGGTCATGGCGAGCGCGATGACCGCGGAACGGATCCTGACCGACGACCAACTCCGGGCCTACGAGCGGGACGGCTACCTGCTGATCGAGTCGCTGCTCGACGACGACTGGTTGACCGAGCTGCGAGCGGCGTCCGATCGCTTCGTCGAGGCGAGCCGGGAGCTGACGACCTCGACGAAGGTCCTCGATCTCGAACCGGACCACACCGCCGAGCGACCCCGTCTCCGGCGCCTGGTATCGCCCCCCGACCACGACGACACCTTCCGCCGGCTCACGATGGAGGGCCCCACGGCGCAGCTGGCGATGGAGCTGCTCGGCGGGCCGGTCCGCTACCACCACTCGAAGCTCAACTACAAGTGGTCCGACGGGGGCGAGGAGGTCAAGTGGCACCAGGACATCCAGTTCTGGCCCCACACCGACTTCTCACCGCTCACGATCGGTGTCTACCTGACCGACGTCGACGACGAGATGGGCCCCATGGGGGTGCTCCCGGGCAGCCACCGGGGGCCGCTCCACGACCTGTACGGCCGCGATGGGGCCTGGGCCGGGGCGATGGGCGACGATGACGTCGCCGACCTCGACCTCGACGCCGTCGTGTGGCTCCGGGGCCCCGCCGGGTCGGTCACCGTGCACAACTG
Organism: Acidimicrobiales bacterium; assembly: GCA_965262175.1. Lineage (GTDB taxonomy): Bacteria > Actinomycetota > Acidimicrobiia > Acidimicrobiales > SZUA-35 > CADEDH01. The sequence continues at coordinate 353,593 of CBDHES010000022.1, forward strand.
CTGCATGGTCCACGGGTCGATGCCCAACAACTCGCCTCGCCCCCGGCCACTGCTGCTCCAGACCTACTCGGCCATCGGATCGTTCCCGATCGGCGGGATCGGAGCCAACGGGGCCGCCGCCCGGGGCCGACACGGCGGGCGGATCATCGGGGGCCCGTCGCCCCAGGAGATCGTCGTCGACGGACGGTCGATGCGGGGAGCGCCCGACTGGTCGCAGACCGGCGCCCCGACGATCTTCGGCTCCCAGCAGGCCGAGCGACCCACCGGCGGACCGACCACGACCTGACGAACCTCGGCGGGTGATCATCCGGTCAGCGTGACTGGATGTCCTCGATGACATCGGGTGGGATGGTGCTCGGCATCTCCGGCGAGGCCGAGGCCCCGATGCTGTGGGAGATCCCGCCGAACCGTTCCTCGATGGCGTCGGCGATCTCATCGTGACGGCCGACCGCGGCGAACAGCCGCACCACGTCATCGTCGATCAACCCGGCCATCTGGGCCCAGCCATCGTTCTTCGACAGATGGTTGAGCTGCTCACCGAGATCGAGCAGGTCGTGCTGGGCCAGGACCGGCCAGTAGGCCCGGGTCGACCCGTAGAACCCGATCCGGTAGCGGACGAACTCCACGGCCCGGGCCACCTCCTCGTCATCGGCGCCGGTGCAGACGAACCCGCCTCCGGCGACCGTGAACCCCTCTCCCCGCCGGCGGCCCGACACCGCCAGGCCGGCGTCGAGCTGGGGAAGGACCTCGGCCTCGAGGTAGGCCCGGGTACAGAAGCCGTGGAGCCGGACGCCGTCGGCCACCCGGCCCGCCGCCCGCAACATCCCGGGCCCCACCGCGGCCAGCGTGATCGGCGGTGGATCGGTGGCGAGCGGCTCCGGCGTGAAGTTGGGGGTCATCAGGGTGAAGCGGTAGTGCTCGCCCTCGAAGTCGAGCGGCTCGCCGGTGGCCCAGGTCCGCCAGATGGCCCGGACCGCCCGGACGTACTCCTCGATCCGGGGGGCCGGCGCCGACCACGGCACGCTGAACCGGCGCTCGTTGTGGCCCCGGACCTGAGTGCCGAGGCCGAGCTCGAACCGTCCGCCCGAGGCCTGCTGGAGGTCCCAGCCGATGTTGGCCACCGCCATCGGGCTCCGGGGGAAGGCGATGGCCACCCCGGTCGAGAGGCCGAGCGTCGTCGAGTGGACCGCGGCCACCGCCAGGGGGAGGAACGGGTCGTGCCGGTTCTCCAGGGTGGTGACGCCGTCGTAGCCGTCGGCCTCGATCCGGGCGACCGCGGCCGGGATGTCGTTCAGGTCGTTCTGGGGGATGGTGGTGACGATTCGCATCGATCGCTCGCCGTCACCGGCGGTCGCGGGCCGGGAGGACGTCGGCGAAGACCTCCCAGTCCTTCCACTCCGGTCGGGGCGGTTCGTGGCCGGGTGCCGGCGCATGGGGTGACAGCTCGCCCGAGGCCAGGTCGTGGACGTAGCGGGGGCAGTTGACGAACGCCCGACCGATCGTCACCTCGACGACCGCCTCCGCCCCATCCCAGGTCTCGACGAGCGCCGGGTCGGTCAGGACCGAACCGGTGCCGTGGATCCGTATCCGGGCCGGCCGTTCGTCCTGGCGGATGAAGAGCGCGCCGACCCGGCCGGTGTCGACGATGTTGCCGAGGCTCCGGTACATGCCGTTGCCGTCGTAGGCCGGGAATCGGAACGTCCGATCGTCGACGATCCGCACGAACCCCGGTCGCCCACCCTTGTACGACACGTCGGGGAACCCGTCGGGGTCGACCGTGGCGAGGAAGAAGTAGCTGGCCGACTCGATGAACCGCCTCGTCCGGTCGTCGAAGACCTCGGACACCGTGATCTCGGTCAGCCGGTCGGCCAGCCGTCGACTGTCGAACCGGTCCTGGAGGGTCCGGGCCCCGGGGCCGTAGAGCTCGCCGGCCGCCGCCGGTCGTGGATCGTCGGTCATGGACCGATCGTAGATCGGGGACCGGTCGCCGACCCAGGTGAGGGTACGATCGCACGATGCGTAGCGGGCCCCGGCGATACCGCTCGGCCGACGAGGACAGCGCCCGGTGGACCGGGCTCGAGTTCCGGGACGGCGACATCGTCATCAGCACCCGCTCCAAGCACGGGACGACGTGGATGCAGATGATCTGCGCCCTGCTCATCTTCGGTCGGGCCGACCTGCCCGGTCCTCTCCCCCACCTCTCACCGTGGCTCGACTGGCGGGGCGAGGAGCTCGGGGACGTGCTCGATCGCCTCCGGGCCCAGCGCCATCGACGGTTCATCAAGACCCACACCCCCCTCGATGGGATCCCGATCGATGGGCGGGCGACCTATCTCGTGGTCGCCCGCGATCCGCTCGACGCCGCGGTGTCGCTCTACCACCAGGGCGACAACCTCGATCGGGATCGCATGGCCGACCTGACCGGGGCCGACCGGCCCGACCCCGATCGAGGCCGGCCCCCACTCGATGGGTGGCTGGCTCGCTGGGTCGACGACGACGCCGATCCGACCGAGGCGCTCGACTCCCTCCCCGGCGTCGTCCATCACCTGACCGATGCGTGGGCCCGGCGGGCCGAGCCCAACGTCGTGCTGGTCCGCTACGCCGACCTGCTCGCCGACCTCCCGGCGGCGATGGTCCGCCTGGCCGACCGGCTGGCCATCGAGGTCGATTCGGAGGTCGTGCCCGAGCTGGCCACGGCGGCCGGCTTCGAGGCCATGGCATCCCGGGCCGAGGAACTGGCCCCCGACCCGGGTGGCATCCTCCGCGACCGGGGGGCGTTCTTTCGCCGCGGGGCCCAGGGGGACGGGGCGACCGCAGCCGGGCCCGAGGCCGTTGCCCGGTACCGGGACCGGTTGCGGGAGCTGGCCCCGCCCGACCTCGTCGCCTGGCTCGACGGCGACCGCACTGGGGCCTGAGCGTCGGGCGGGCGGTCGGGTCGGTCCCAGGCTCGGGCGGGCGGGCCGCGCCGGTCAGCCCCAGGCTCGGGCGATGGCCGCTGGCAACTCCTCGCACCACTGGATGAGGTCGTGGCCGGCCACCCGCTCGGTGAAGTGGTAGCGCGCCCCGAGCTGGTGGAGGTAGCCGGCCCACGCCTCGGTGGCCTGGAAGAAGCCCGACTCGAGCGTCCCGGCGCACAGGTGGACCATGGGATGGGTCTCGGCGCCCCAGCCTTCGGTCAGGTCGGGTGGGGTCCCGGTGCTGAAGGCCAGGAGGTGACCGAACCGTTCGTGATGGAGGCGGCCGGTGGCCAGCGCATGGCCGCCACCGTCGCTACAGCCGAAGACGGCCCGCATCGAGCGCTCGCCGCTCACCCCCAGCTCCGCCTCGGCCCATCGGGCCAACTCGTCGACGAAGAACCGCTGGTGGGCGTCGAACCGCCGATCGTCGAACCCGGGGAGGTACTCGAGGGCCCGTTGGTTGCCGTGCAACTCGTCGGCCGGGGCAGCGTGGGCCGCCACCACCACCACACGGGGGCAGGTGCCGGCCTCGATGGCGGCGTCGAGCCGCCGGGCGTAGGGGGCGAACATGTTGCCGTCGGTGGCATACACGACGGGCACCGCCTCCCCGGCCTCGTGGCCGGCGGGCCGGTAGACCGTGACCCGGCGAGGCTCCCCCAGCGCGTCGGACTCGACGGCGTGGTCGAACGTCGATCCGACGAGCGGATCGTTGGACGGCGCCTCGGCCGGCGCCGCCGAGCCCCGGAAGCGACCGTCGTGGGAACCGCGGCGAAGCCGCATCGGACCGCCACCCCCCAGCGGGGTGAAGGTGTAGGTGATGACGGCCTCGTCCAGCCGATCGACCCGGACCATCAGCACCTGGAGCCCGTCGCCGGCCTCCCAGGTCGGGATGGGGAACACGGGGGTCACCGCAGCGGGCTCGGCCGACTCGGTGACGAAGGTGAGCACGTCGCCGTCGGCCCACGCCGGCGCCCCCTCGGCCTCCCGCCGGGCCCGCAGCTCGGCCGGGTCGGGGTCGGTCCACACCCGAGCGAAACGAACCCCCTGGGGGAGGGCGCCGGGCTGCTCGGCCCGTTCCCGGGCAACGGCTCGGGCCGCCTCGAAGATCTGGGCCCGCAATTCGGCCAGGGACGGGACCCCGAACGCGCTCCGATCGTCGTCGCCGGTCGCCGGGTCGACCGGCGGCTGCACCATCTCGCCCTGGTGCTCGATCATGATCGTCCCGAACGGCTGCGGCCGGCCGCTGTAGAGGGCCAGCTTGTCGGCGCACCCGGCGAACAACAGCCCGGCGCCGTCGACGCCGTCGTCGTGGGCCCGCCGGGCCAGGCGGGCCGCCGCCGGGAGATCGGTCGGATCCATCGACTCGGCCAGCAACGCCGCGGCCCGGGCGGCGGTGACCCCCTCGGCGGCATCGAGGCCGGGATGGGCCCGGAGGGTGGCCACTGCGCCGGGATCGTCGGCGGCTTCGAGGGTGTCGAGGAGCGCGTCCAGGTCGTCGTTCACGCCCGTGACCCTAGGTCGGACGAGCCGGAGGCGGCGAGCAGGCCCCGGCCACCGGCCGACATCGGCGGAGAACCGACTTGGGGCCGGCGAGAGCGGGCGATCTACCATCGGGTCCGTGAGACTTCGATTCGGCGCCTTCCTCGCTCCCCATCATCTGCTCGGCGAGAGCCCAACCCTCCAGTTCCAGCGCGATCTGGAGCTGGTGGAACTGCTCGACAAGGTCGGGTTCGACGAGTTCTGGTGTGGTGAGCACCACTCGACCGGATGGGAGATGATCGCCTCGCCCGAGATGTTCCTCGCCGCAGCGGCGATGCGAACCGCCCGGATCAAGTTGGGGACCGGGGTCGTGTCGCTCCCCTACCACCACCCGTTCCACGTCGCCCAGCGCATCGTCCAGCTCGACCACATGAGCTTCGGTCGGGCCCTGTTCGGGACCGGGCCGGGCGCCCTCCCCTCCGACGCCCACACCCTCGGGGTCGACCCACTCGTCATCCGGGACCGACAGGATGAGGCGATCGGCGTGATCAAGCGCCTCCTCGCCGGCGAGGAGCGCTTCTCCTACGAGTGCGAGTGGTTCCAGCTCAACGACGCCGCCCTCCAGATCCTCCCCTACCAGCAGGAGGTCCCGATGGCCGCGGCGTCGATGGTCAGCCCCTCGGGCATGACCCTTGCCGGCAAGCACGGGATGGGCGTGCTGTCTATCGGGTCGATGTCGACCGAGGGCCTGGCCTCCCTCCCCCTCCAGTGGAGCTTCGCCGAAGAGGCGGCGGCCGAGCACGGCCAGGCCGTCGACCGGTCGGAATGGCGGGTCATGTTCAACTTCCACCTGGCCGAGAGCAAGGCCCAGGCCCAGGCCGACGTCGAGCACGGTCTCCTCCGGTGGCACAACGAGTACAACGTCGGCACGCTCATGCGGCCCGGCCTCGAAGCCCTCGGCTCGACCAAGGAGGCGATCGAGTACTACTCCGAGGCCGAAGGCTCGGCCGGGGTGATCGGCACCCCCGACGAGCTGGTCGAACGGATCAAGACCATGGTCGAGGTGACCGGCGGATTCGGCGTGGTGATGGGCTTCGTCAACGACTGGGCCAATCCCGAAGCGACCCGGCGGAGCTGGGATCTCGTTGCCCGCCACGTCATGCCGGAGGTCAACGGGGCACTCGTCCCGATGCGCGAGTCGAACACCTTCGTCAAGGCCAACCGGGAGTACTTCGACCGGGCCGGCAAGGCGATCCTCAACAAGATCATGGACAACGACCGGGCGGCCGCCGCCTTCCATGCGTCGGGGGTCGGCGGGGCGCCGTTGGCCCACAGCTCGCCGGACCGGGCGGAGAGCTGAACCGGCGTCGGGCTGCCCGGCCGGTGCCGTGAGCGACCAGCTGCTGTCGATCGGGTCGGTGGCGGCCCGAACCGGGTTGGCGGTGTCGGCGGTTCGGTTCTACGAGAACGAGGGCCTGCTCCCGGCGGTGCGGTCGCCGTCGGGGCATCGACGCTTCCCCCGCTCGGTCATCCGCCGGCTCTCGTTCATCATGATCTGCCAACGGCTCGGCTACTCCCTGGCCGAGATCGCTGAGCATCTGGCGGCGCTCCCCGACGGCAGGACGCCGACCGATGAGGATTGGGCAGCGTTGGCGAGGCGGTTCCGGGTCGATGTCGATGAACGCATCGCCCGGCTCACCGTGCTCCGGGACCGGCTGGACGGCTGCATCGGCTGTGGCTGCCTCTCGCTGGAGCGGTGCGCCATGTACAACCCGGACGACGCCGCCGCCGAGCGGGGAGCCGGGCCCCGCTACCTCCTCGGCGATGACAGCGCCGACGTGCTCGGCTGAGGGGCCGACCGGTCAGACGGCACAGAACAGGGAGTGCCGCCCGGTGCCCGCGGGGCCGGTCGCCGTGCGCTCGACCCCGCCAGCCGGCGGCCCGAGACAGTGGGCGGCCGACTCGGGCGTGGTGTAGGACCGGTCGGTCAGCGGGCTGCACAGCTCGGCGAAGATCACCGACGCCGGGATCCGGTGGGGGCCGGTGTACTGCGGCCGGTACTGGAGCGCCGGGCCGTCGTAGGGAGCACCAGGATTGGGGCCGCCGTCGCTGAGGTAGCCGAAGCCGCAGCCGCTCGGTGAACCGGTCGCGTAGTTGACGCAGTTGTCGATCCACAGCTGGTTGGTCTGCTCGTGCCAACCGCCCCACCAGTCGCCGTGGACCGTCGTCCCCCCTGGGACGTTGCGCCGATGGGTCCCCGGGTCCACGTCGGACGACAGGTACCAGTCGGCGGTCGATTCGCCGACATCGACCCGATAGTTGACGAAGTACTCGAGGTTCGGGAGGTTGGTGCCGTCCTGACAGTCGCTGTAGTACCACCCCCCGACGGACGGGATGCGGAAGCTGTTGGCCCAGTCGGCCGGATCGCCCCCGGTCCAGCACTGGGGGAACTTGACGTTCATCTCCAGGACGACGTGGGGGTTGTCGGTCACGCCCGACTCGTTGTAGAAGCGACTGCCATCGCAGTCGGGGATGGTGTTCGACGCCGGGGAGCTGGCCCCGGAGTACTGGTCGGAACAGACGAAGCTGAACTTGCCCTCGGCCCCGCCCTGGCCGTATCCGATGGCGTTGATGTCGTCGGTCGACACCATGGCGGCCTCCGGTGGGTAGACGACCGACGCCCCCCGGGACAGACCCTCGCCCTTGTAGTAGACGACGACCCGCTCGGGGATCCGGATGTTGCCCTCGCCGTCGAACATCGCCGGCACCCAGTAGCCGGTCCGGTTCAACTCCTGGCCGTTGCAGGTGCTGCTGCCGGAGTCGATCAGCGTCTCGTAGGTCGAGTGGGCGTTGACGTGGGTGTTGCCGAAGAACATGTGGAGGTGGGACACCCCCGGCTGCCCGGGAAACACCAGCGGATCGTCGTAGGCGAAGTGGCTGAACTCGCACCCGGTCCGGAACTGGCCCCCCTGAGGCACCGGGAACGATCCCTCGGGATTGCCGGCCGGGTTGCCGAGGTAGTCGTCCCGGGGCCCGTAGTGGTTCGCCGGGTCGAGGTCGGCCGACGGGACGAGGAGCCAGGGACTGGCATCGTGGTTGGTGTTGCGGACCGAGCTGGCGAGCACCAGGGCGAGGTTGTCCTGGTAGGTGGACGCCCCAGGCGTCTCGGCGACGGTCGGCGGCTCGGTTCCACCTTCTCCTCCGACCGGCGGCGGGATCGTCGCCTCCGACCCGTCGGCCGACGATGGCTCGGAGCTGTCGGCGGCGTCGCCATCGTCGGCGACGGTATCCCCACCGGCGACCGGCAACCCCGGCGTGACGTCGCCCTGGGCATCGCCAACGGTCTCCGCCCCAGCCTCGCCGGCCACGCGGTCGGTGGCGTCGGGGGTGGCCTGCTCGGCGGCCCCCGGGGGCTGGTCGGACCCTGCGGCATCGACGAGCTGGGGGTCGGGAGCGGTCAGGAGCGTGGCGAGCAAGGCGCCGACGACGGCGACCACGGGAACGAGGCCCAAACCGAGGCCGTGGCGCCGGACGAGCTGGGCGACCTTCATGCGCTGCGGGTGACGCATCGGGTGTTGGCTTCCCTTCGACATCAACCGCCCGTCGGGCAGTATGCCGGGCCCGGGAGCCGTTTGCGACGATCAGGGCGTCGATGGTCGGGGGCCGGTGGCGGTCACGCCGGCGACGACGGCCAGGACCAACGCCGCCGGAACCGACACCAGGGCCATCGCCTCACCGACGGTCAACGCATCGAGATCGGCCAGGGTCCCGACGGCCACCGGTACCGCCAACAGCCCGACCCGGATGCCGGCCGTCATGGCACCCAGCACCGCCCCCGGCCTGCCCGGCGCCGACGCCGCCCGGTCGTAGAGGCCGGGGAACACGACCGCCGCTCCGATCCCGGCGACGACAAGGGCCACCACGACCAGGGCCGGCACCGGGGCCACCGAGGCCACCAGGAGGCCGAACCCGCTGAGAGCGGCGCCCAGCTGAAGGAGCCGGACGGCACCGATGCGGGCGGCCAGGGCGTCGCCTCCGAACCGGCCGATGACCATCCCGGTGGTGCTGGCCACGAAGCCGACACCGGCCACGCCGGGGCTGACGCCGAGGTCCTCGGTCAGGCGAAACGCCGCCCAGTCGGCGGGAACCACCTCGATGGCGATGGCGAGCGCTCCGAACACGGCGAACAGCATCGGCAGCCGCCACCGACCCGCCGGGCGCGTCGACACGTCGGCTGCGTCGGCTGCGACAGCCCCGGCCGGCTCGTCCCCGGCCGCCTCGTCTCGCTGATCGACGACGAGCAGCCGGGGCCCGACGTAGACGACGGCGGCCAGCAACACGAGGGCCACGACCAGGAGGTGGATCCGGAGCGACACGACGTCGGCGGCGATGGTGGCCATCCCGCCCCCCACGACGGTCCCAACGCTCCACAGACCGTGGAGCCGGTTCATGACCGGGGTCGACCGGCGGGCGCTGAGCCAGGAGCCCTGCATGTTCATCGTCACGTCGGTCAGCACGTCGAAGAAGTGGAGGGCGAGCAGGGCGGCGAGGAACGCCACGCCGGACGGGGCGAGACCGATCGTGGGGAGGGTCGCCACCAGGCCGACCGAACCCGCCACCATCACGGTCCGGGTTCCGTACCGCTCGATCAGGCGCCCGCAGGCGGCGCTTCCGAGGAGGCCGCCGACCGAGCCCAAGGTGAGCAACAGGCCGACCGTGCCGAGCCCGAGGTCGAGGCGGTCCCGAATCTCGGGCAGGCGGGGGATGAACGAGGAGAACACCATGCCGTTCACCCAGAACTGCGTGGCGACAGCCCGGAGGGCCCGCCGCTCGGTCGGGCCGAACGACCCGGACCGCCGACCGCTCGGCACCTCAGTCAGGACGGCGGTGCATCAGCGCCTGGCGGACGCAGCGGCAGGTCAGTACGTCGTCCTGGTTGTAGCCCCGATGCTGGAAGGTGACGATCCCCTGGGTCGGGCGGGAGCTGGACGGCCGGGCCTCGACGACTTCGGTCTCGACCCGCAGGGTGTCGCCGTGGAACATCGGCGCCGGGAACACCATCTCCGAGAACCCGAGGTTGGCCACGGTCGTGCCGAGCGTCGTCTCATGCACGCTGATCCCCACCACCATCGCGGCGGTCAGCATCGAGTTGACGAGCGGCTGGGCGAACTCGGTCTCCGCTTCGGCGTAGGCGAAGTCGAGGTGGAGCCAGGCCGGATTCATCGTCATCGAGGTGAACATGACGTTGTCGGCCTCGGTGATGGTCCGCCGGATGGCGTGGTGGATGACCAGGCCGGGCGTCAAGTCCTCGAACCAGCGGCCGGTGTGGGGTCGGGGGTCGGGGGCGCTCATCGCGGTCACCTCGTGGGTTCGGGGTCGGGTTCGGGTTCGGGCTGATCGTCGGCCGCGGCCTCGGCCTCGGCCACGGCCGCCTCGTCGCCCTCCCCGGGGGCGGCCAGATCGTGGTCAGCATCGGCCGCGGCCGGGTCGTGGTCGACGTCGGCCCCGGGGGCGGCCGGCTTCTCCAGCGAGATGAGCGGCGCCAGCCATCGAACGTCGGGGTCGATGTCGACCATGATGGCCTTGACGAAGAGCGACATCGGCACGGCGAGCAACGCCCCGAGCGCCCCGAACACCCATCCCCAGAAGACCAGGGACAGGAAGGTGAGCGTCGTGGACAGGCCGACCGCGTCTCCGACGAACCGGGGCTGGACCACGGTCTGGACCACGAAGTTGATCAGCGAGTAGACGACGATGACCACCACCATCAGCTGCCACCCGCCCTGGAGGAACGAGAGCAGCGCCGGCGGGATGAGCCCGAGCAGGAACCCGACGTTGGGGATGTAGTTGGTGATCAACGACAGCACACCCCACACGAGGGCCAGCGGCACGCCCAGGATCAGCAGGGCGATCACGTCGAGCACGGCCACGATCAGCCCGAACACCGTGGCCACGATGAAGTAGGTGCGGGTCGAGGTGGCGAAGGAGTGGAAGGCCTCGGCGACGAACGGTCGCTGGGAAGCGACGGTGGTCCGGGTGTGTTCGACGAACCGGCTCGAGTCGATCGCCATGAACAGCATGGTGAGGATCAGCAGCGTCAGCAGGCTGACGACGCCGAGCAGACCGGACACGGCGCTCGCCACCTGATCGACGACGGCCCCGACCTCGAGGTTGGCCACCGCGTTCTCCAGGTCGTCGCCCTCGACCCCGAACCGAGCGAGGAGCTCGGTGGTGTCGTCCTGGAGGGCGCTGATGTCGTCGTCGTAGATCCCGCTGGAGAGGTGGTCGACGAGCTGCGTCACCGACCAGGTGAGGCTTCCGGCGATCACCGCCAGGATGCCGAACGCCGCCAGGAGGAGCGCGGCCAGACCCGTCCACGAGGGGAACCCCCGGGTCGCCATCCACGATTGGATCGGCCGAACGACGATCACCAGGACGAGGGCGAGGAAGATGGGCCCCAGCGAGGAGGCGAAGGCCCGCATGCCAGCGATCACGATGATGCTGGCGGCGAACAGGATCATGATCTTGAGCGCCCTCGTCATCTGCCCGTCGACCAGGGCATCGAGCAACTCGACTTCGGTCGGCTCCGACTCGGCCATCGGCACACGCTAACCCGAGGTCATCGGCCAGGGAGGGACACGCTCGTCGTTGCCGCCACGACGTCGGCCAGCGCCGCCACCCCGTCCCGGATCGTGTCGGGGTCGAGATGGCCGAAGCACAGCCGCAGCCGGCGCCGGCCCCAGGCCGCGTCGGTGCTCCACCCCTCGCCCGGATTGAACTCGATGCCGGCCGCCAGGGCGGCCGGCGCCAGGGCCGTGGTGTCGACCTCGGGGCCGAACGTCACCCAGACGTAGATCCCCCCGTCGGGGGGTCGGACGGTGATGGCGTCCCCGAAGTTGGCCTCGAGTGCGGCGACCATGGCGTCGCACTTGACTCGGAGGGCGGCGATCAGGGCGTCGACGTGGGGATCGAAACTGGCGGTGGCGTACTCGGCCAGCGCCAGCTGCTCGATGGCGCCGGTCCCGGCGTCGGTCTTGAGGGCCAGGAGCTGAGCGATGGCCGGTTCGTCGGCGACCAGATAGCCGACCCGGATCGCCGGAGCGATCGTCTTGGAGAACGAGCCGCAGTAGATCACCCGTCCATCGGTGTCGAGGGACCGGATCGTCGGCGGCCGGGGACACCCCCAGGTCAGGTCGGCGTAGCAGTCGTCCTCGAAGATGATCAGGTCGTGGGCCCGGGCCACGTCGAGCAGTTCCCGGCGGCGGTCGAGGTCGAGGACCGTCCCGGTCGGGTTCTGCACGGTGGGGATCGTGTAGAGGAACCGGGGGGCCACGCCGCGATCGGCCAGTCCGTCGAGGGTCGCCCGGAGATGATCGATCCGCATCCCACCATCGTCGAGGTCGACGCCCACCAGGTCGACCCCGAGCGCCTGGAGCCGGGTGATCGCCCCGCCATAGGTCGCCTTCTCGACGATGACCGTGTCGCCCGGCTGGAGGAAGGCGGCGTTGACGAGGTCGAGCGCCTGCAACGAGCCGGAGGTGACCAGGACCTCGTCGGGGTCGCAGGGCGTCGATGCCCGAGCCTCCAGCGAGGCGGCGATGAACCGCCGGAGATCGACCAGGCCCTGCGCCGATCCGCCCAGGTTGTACGTGGCGAGGTCCCGCCCCCGGCGACCGAGGGCGGTCACCGCGGCCTCGGCCAGCCCCGCGTGGGGGACGCTGTCGGGATCGTTGTGACCACCGACGAAGCTGAATCGGGGAGTCGGCTGCCAGGCGGCGGCCGGGGCCGGCAGGCCGGGGCGGAACACGGAGGGATCGAAGGGCACGGCTCGCTCGCTTGTCAGCAGTGGGACACGATGGCCGCCACCCTAGGGCCGACGCCGGCGGCATTCGAGCGGGCGATCCGGCCGAACTAGATTCTGGTGATGGTGGCCATTCGAATCCTGGACGCGACCGAGCTGGGCCCGGTCGACGCCGACGGCGGCCTCGACCCCGAGGTCGTCGAGGACCTGACCACGGCCCTGGCCGACGACGGGGCGGCGATCATCACCGGCGCGATCGACGAGGACCGCCGCGCTGCGCTGATCGATGAGCTCGACCCGCTGATCGAGGCGACACCCGGCGGTCGGGACGGCTTCGCCGGGTACTCGACTCGTCGTACCGGCGCCCTCGTGGCGCGGTCGCCCCGGAGCCGGGACCTCGTCGCCGACCCCCGGATCCTGGCCATCGCCAACGCGTTCCTCGGGCCGTTCACGAACCGCATCCAGCTCCACCTGACCCAGGTGATCAGCATCGGGCCCGACCAGGGCAGCCAGCCGCTGCATCGAGACCGGCTGGCTTGGGGCGGCTACATCCCCGGTGCGATCGAGCCGCAGTTCAACACGATCTGGGCCCTGACCGACTTCACGGCCGACAACGGGGCGACGCGCGTCGCCCTGGGCAGCCCTCGGTGGGAAGAGGGCCGCCGAGCCGGCGACGACGATCTGGTCCAGGCCGAGATGCCGGCCGGATCGGTCCTGCTGTACTCCGGCTCGGTCGTCCACGGGGGCGGCGAGAACCGCACCCCCGAGCGTCGGGTGGGCGTCAACATCACCTACTGCCTGGCCTGGCTCCGGACCGAGGAGAACCAGTACCTGTCCTGCCCCCCGCACCTGGCCCGGGACCTCGACCCCGAACTCCAGGAGCTGATCGGCTACACGATGGGCAACTACGCCCTCGGCTACTACTCGGATCCGGACGGGGTCGGTGAGGTGTCGGATCTGCTGCCGCCGGAGTTGGCGGTCGGTCGCAGGCCCCGCAAGCGGGCCGGCATCACCGACATCTCGGGGTTGACCGACGACTGATCAGCCGTTCGGGTCCCGCCCGACGAGACCGAGGTAGCGGCTGACGATGTCGGCGTCCCCGGGCACCGCGACCTCGTCGCCGACGAGGCGCATCTTGACCAGGGCGGGCCGCATGGCCGAGATCCGGTCGTGCGACTTCCGGGCCAGGCCCGGGTCGAGGACCGCAGCCACGCCGGTCGCCTGGCTCAGATCCCAGGCGTGGGTCAGCGGATCCCACATCACGATCCCGATCAGCTCGTCGATCGACATCTCACCGAACCAGTACCCGCCGTGATGGTGGAGCGCCTCCCGGGTGTCGAGAACGGCCAGGACCCGGTCCCGGCACTCGGCCCACAACGCCCGGGGATCGCTCAGATCGTCGGGGGTTTGGGGGAGGATCATCTCGTTGCCGGCGGCCATGTGGGCCACGCCGTCCAGCACCCCGACCTGGTGGCCGAGCACATCGCGGGCGGTCCATCCCTCGCACGGTGACGGGTTGTCCCACGCGCCGTCGGGGATGCGGGCCACGACGGCGTCCATGCCGTAGACGGCCTTGGTGAAGTCTCGGAGGTTCTCGCTCATGGTCGGGTGGCTTCCTCGCTTCGGTCGTCGGGCCGACAGCATCGTGGCCCGACCGGGCCGGCAGCGCAAACCTCCGCCACGCGTTCACAACCCCTCCACATCCGGGTCCGAGTATCGAACCCATCGAGGGCGCCACCCCGGAGCCCGACACCCACAAGGAGCAGTGATCGTCCATGTTTCGTCCCCCTCGCCAACTCCTCCGGCCGCTGGCCCTCGTGGCGTTGGGGTTTCTCCTCGCCGCCATGATCACCGGGAACGGCGGTGGCGTGATCGGCGCCATCCTGTTCCTCCCGTTCCTCATCCTCAAGATGCTGTTCTTCTTCCTCCTGATCGGATTCCTGATGAAGGTGGCGTTCGGCGGCCGGGGCCCGTGGTCCCGGGGGCCGAGGCGATCGCCCTGGCGGGGTGGCCCGTGGGGTCCCCGAGGCTGGGCCCACGGGCCCCGAGGCCGCTGGGACGACCGCGACGAGCGGTCCGGCGACCGGTGGGGTACGGAGCCTCCCCGGCGTGACGACGGCTCCCGCTGGTGGTACCGGGACCAACCGATGAGCGCCCCCCGCCCGCCGGCGCCCCGGCCGTCGACCGAGCCCGAGCAACGGGACTGGGAGGAATCGCTCCGCCGGGCCCGAGCCGAGGTCGACGACATCGACCGGCGCTCGGCCCACTGATCCGGGACGGCGGCACCCGCAGCCGCCGTCCCGCCCGGTCGACGGTCCCCACTCCCTCCCTTCCCCGTCGACCGGCCCTGCGGGCCGCGGGGCATCGCTGGCCCCCGGCCCTCCCACCGACCGAGCCCGGACCACCCCCATCGGTCCGGGCTCGGCGGCGTCCCCGTCGCCTCGCGGCCGGCGATCGCCGCCGGCCGGCCCCCCAGCCCCCCAGCCCCCGATTCAGGAGCACGAGTACCATGCCTCTGGTGGCCACCGTTCTCGTCGTCGACGATGAAGTGCGCATCACCGACCTGGTCAGCGAGTACCTTGACCGGGCCGGGTTCGGGGTCATCCGATCGACCGACGGCGAGGCGGCGCTGGAGATGTTCCGTTCCCGCCACCCCGACGCCGTCGTCCTCGATCTCGGCCTGCCGGGGATGGACGGCCTCGACGTCGTCCGTCAGCTGCGCTCGGAGAGCGACGTCCCGATCGTGATCCTCACCGCCCGGTCCGACGAGACCGACCGGGTGGTGGGGCTGGAGCTGGGGGCCGACGACTACGTGGTGAAGCCCTTCGGCCCGAAGGAGCTGGTCGCCCGCATCCGGGCCGTTCTCCGCCGGGTCAACACCGGAACCGACCCGGAGATCCACCGGGTCGGCGACGTGGCGGTCGACGTCCCCAAGATGCGGGTGACGGTCGGCGATGCCGAGGTCGAGCTGACCCCGACCGAGTTCCAGCTCGTGGCGATCCTGGCCGGCCAGCCAGGGCGCGTCTTCACCCGCAGCCAGCTCCTCGATGCCCTCCACGGGGTCAGCTTCGAGTCCTACGAGCGGGCCATCGACGCCCACGTGAAGAACATCCGCCGGAAGCTGGAGCCCGAGCCGCGGAACCCCCGCTACCTGCTGACCGTCCACGGGATCGGCTACCGCTTCGCCGACGACGAGGGCTGAGGGCGGTGCCGTCGAGACGCCGCCGCCAGAGCTGGGACTGGGCCGGAGGCTGGGACTGTCCCCCGCCGTCGGGCGAGGAGGGGCCTTCCTCGGCCACGACCGAACCGAGCGCCGATGACGGGATGGCCGGTGCGGGGCCGTCCGCGGCGCGTGACACCGGCGACCGGGCGGCCGATCCGGGGCCCTGGCGCGGCCCCGGTCCCGGCCGGGGACGGAGCGGGCCCGGACCGTCGACGTTGAGCGGGCGGGGCGGCGGCCGCCCCGACCCCCGGTCCTGGGGTCGGCGAGCGCCCGGCTGGTGGCCCGACGGTGAGCCCTGGCCCCCGCAGGGTCGGGCCGGTTCGGAGGCGTGGCGCAAGTTCGGCCGCCGTATGGCTCGGATGGCGTTCCTCGCCCTGCTCATCGTCGTCGGCGGCCCGGTGCTCATCGGCATCGTGCTGGCCACGGCGATCGGTGGGGTGACCAGCGTGATCATCGCCGCCATCACGTGGCTCGCCATCGGCGGCATCGTGGCGATGGTGCTCGCCTGGGGGTATCGCTTCTGGCGGCCGGTCAATGCGCTGATCGCCACCGCCGGCCGACTCGCCGACGGTGACTACACCGCCCGGGTGGGGCACGACACGGCGATGATGCGGCCCGTGGCGGCGTCGTTCAACCGGATGGCCGAGCGACTCGAACGAGCCGAGACCGAACGGCGGCAGCTGATGGCCGACGTCAGCCACGAGCTCCGAACCCCACTCACCCTCATCCGGGGCGAGCTGGAGGCGATGGCCGACGGCGTCCATGAGCTCGACCTGGCCCGGGTCGGTCAGCTCCTGGGCGACGTGGCGGTCATGGAGCGCCTGCTCGACGATCTCCAGACGCTCAGCTCGGCCGAGGCGGGCGAGCTGAAGGTCCACCGGGAGACCGTGGCCCTCGGGTCGCTGGTGACGGCCGTCGTCGACCGGTTCGCACCCGACGCCCGGACGGGAGGGATCACCCTCACCGCCGAGGTCGCCCCCGACCGGAACGGTTGGGAGGCCGAGGTCGATCCGGTCCGGGTGCAGGAGATCGTCGCCAACCTGGTCCGCAACGCCATCCGAGCCACCCCGCCCGACGGGACCGTGACCGTACGCCTCGGCCCGGGACCGACGACCGAGCCGGCTCCCCCGCCGGCGGTCATCGAGGTGGCCGACACCGGCCGGGGGATCCCGGCCGACGAGGTCGACCAGGTCTTCGACCGGTTCCACAGCGGCCCGGAGAGCGACGGGACCGGGCTCGGGCTCACGATCTCCCGGAACCTGGCCCGGGCCCACGGCGGGGACATCACCATCGTCAGCACCGTCGATCGGGGCACGACCGCCACGGTCACCCTCCCCCGCTCACCGGACTGACGCCGGGCCGAGCGCAGGGGCTACGACTCGGCGGGCACCAGCGGGGGCAGGATCCGCTCCGGCCAGCGGATCTCATCGGGCTCGAGGATCCGGCACCGGCTGGTGACGGTGCCGTCGTCGGCGAAGGCATACCGCCGATAGCCGGGGGGCAGCGTCCTCCGTTCCCCCATGACGAAGTTGACCGTCTGGGCCGGACAGATCCAGACCGGCCGACCACCGACCTCGACGCAGGCGTCGGTGTGGGCGTGCCCGGCCCCGAAACCCCGAATCCGGTCGTGCCGGCCGACGAGGGCCTCGACCTGGGTGTCGAACGCCGGCTGGGCGAACCGCCCGGTCAGGCCCGGCGGGTGATGGAGCCACACGAACACGTGCTCGGCGGCGCTGGCCGCCAGCACGTCATCGAACCAGGCCACCTCGGCCGCTCCGAGGCCGCCCTTGGCCTCGACCCGGCGGGGATGGTCGACGGCCCGACCCTCGGCGGTCACGACCTGGCCATCGCCGTTCGAGTCGAGGAACACGAACAGCCACGACCCGAGGACCAGGGTCCGATCGAGCGTGACACCGGGCCGGGGAAGGGCGACCGAGAGTGGCAGGGCGGCGTCGTGGTTGCCGGCCAGCACCGTGACCGGGGTCGGAATATCGGCCAGGCGCTCGGCCGCTACCGCGTACTCGTCGAGCTCGCCGTTGTCGACCACATCGCCGGTGACGACGGTCAGATCCGGGGGCTCCGTGCCAGGGCCGAACGCGTCGGCCATCGAGGCGGCCCACGCGGCGTCGGTGTCGTACCCCGAGCCACCGTGGCTCCGGTGACCGGGCCGGGAGAAGTGGGTGTCGCTGAACTGGATCACCGAGAGCATGCAAGCATCCTGGCACCGGGGGCGGCCGGGGCGGCGACGGCAGCGGCTTCCGCCACCCGCCGTTCACGGGTCGTTTTAGTTCGAGAAACGAAGTTCCCCTAGCGTGGGAAGCGATGGGTGCTGCCGACCAGAACGCCGCGAACGATCAAGCCCCGACCACCGTCCGGGAGGAACGGCGCCCACCCGAGGGCCGGCCCCGGGAGGTCGCCCCGGGGGTGATCCGCCTCCAGCTCCCGATGAACATGCCGGGCCTGGGCCATGTGAACTGCTACGCCATCGAGGACCGGGACGGGGTTGCGTTGATCGACCCCGGCGTCCCGAGCCGACGGTCGTGGCAGGCGCTGAACCGGCTGCTCGACGAGGCCGGCCTCCCGATGCGGCGGGTCCACACCGTCGTCGTGACCCACTCCCACCCCGACCACTACGGGGCGGCCCAGCGGATCCGCTCGCTGACCGGGGCCGAGGTGGTCACCCACGAGAACTTCAAGACCTACTGGGACCCCCACGAGGAGGACGACTTCGTGCGGGAGGTCGCCGTCCCCGCCGACTACGACACCCAGGCCGGGGCGATCGAATCGGCCCTGCTGAAGATCACCGGCCGGGAACGGAACTCGCCGTGGGACCGGCCGGTCCCGTGGGGTGGTCCCCCGCCCGACAACCGGTGGCGGGAACGGCTCCGGTGGCGCATCCTTCCCCTCCTGGTCAGCAAGATCTGGCAACCGCCGAAGCCGTCCCGGCGAGTGGTCGACGGGTCGACGATCATGCTCGGCGACCGGGAGTGGACCTCGGTCTACACCCCGGGCCACACCGCCGACCACCTGTGCCTGCTCGACCCGACGGAGGGGATCTTCGTCTCGGGCGACCACCTCCTCCCGACGATCACCCCCCACATCTCGGGCCTCACGACCCAGAAGCAGCCGCTGACCGACTTCTTCGACTCGCTGGAGCGGATGCACACCTTCGAAGGGGTGAAGCTCGTGCTGCCGGCCCACGGGCTCGAGTTCCACGACCTCCCCGGACGGTCGACCGAGATCATCGACCACCATCACGACCGGTTGGCCACCATCACCGAAGCGGCCCGGAACGCCGCCGAGAACGAGCTGACGGTCCCCGAGTATTCGAAGTTCCTGTTCAAGCCCCGGTCGTGGGGCCCCATGGCCGACTCCGAGACCTTCGCCCACCTCGAGCACCTCCGCCACGAGGGCAAGGCGACCACGCGGGTCGTCGACGGCGAACTCCGGTACCGGGTCGTCTCGACCTGAGGAGTCAGCACCCGGCGCCGCGGGAGCCGGGCATGACAGACTGCGTCCCATGATCGACCGGGAACTCGACATCGAGACGGCCGAGGGTCGCATGAAGACCTTCATCTATCACCCCGAGCACGACGGGCCCCACCCGGTCGTCCTCTACCTGATGGACGCCCCCAGCATCAGACCGGCGCTGAAGGACATGGCGGTCCGGCTGGCGTCTGCCGGGTACTACGTGATGCTGCCCTACCTGTTCTACCGAGGGGGCCCGTTCCGGGAGTTCGGCCAGAGCGACGAGGACATGCACGCTCGCCGGGAGCTGATGGCCACCGTCACCCCGACCAACATCATCTCGGACACCGACGCGCTGCTGGCCGTGGCCGACGCCGACGCCGCGGCCCGGGGCGGCGACATCGGCGCCGTCGGGTTCTGCATGAGCGGGGGCCTGGTGATCTCGTTGGCTCGGGCCATGCCGGAGCGGGTGGCGGCGGTGGCCTCGATCCACGGTGCCTGGCTGGTCCGCGACACCCCCGACTCCCCCCACCTCGACCTCGACACGGTCCGGGCCGAGGTCTATCTCGGCTGGTGTGCCGAGGATGCCACCGCCCCCGAGGACACGGTTCCCGTGATGCGTGAGGCCCTGGAGTCGGCCGGCGTGACCTACTGCCTCGACTGGTTCACCGACGCCGTCCACGGCTACGCGCCGCCCGGCGGCGAGCGCTACAACCGGGCGGCATCCGAGCTCCACTGGGAGCGGGTCCACTCCCTGTTCCGCCGCCACCTGCTGCTGACATCGGCCGACCGAGCCTGAGCCCCACTCCAGCGATCGGACCTCGGACGCGACCGGGGCCGGCGCCCCTCGGCGCCGGCCCCGATGTCGTTCCGATGATCGACTACGAGTAGATCTCGATCAGGCCGGCGGCGCCCTGGCCACCGCCGATGCACATGGTCACCACGCCCCACCGGGCGCCCCGCCGACGACCCTCGAGGAGGATGTGGCCGGCGCACCGGGTGCCGGTCATGCCGAACGGGTGACCGACGGCGATCGAGCCGCCGTTGACGTTGTACTTCTCGGGGTCGATGCCGAGGGTGTCACGGGAGTAGAGGCACTGGCTGGCGAACGCCTCGTTGAGCTCCCAGATGTCGATGTCGTCGACGGTGAGGCCGTGACGCTCGAGGAGCCGGGGCACGGCGTAGACCGGGCCGATGCCCATCTCGTCGGGCTCGCAGCCGGCGACGGCCCAGCCCTTGAACGCACCGAGGGGCTCGATGTTGCGGCGGGAGGCTTCCTCGTCCGACATCATCACCACGGCGGCCGCACCGTCGGAGAGCTGGCTGGCGTTGCCGGCGGTGATGTAGTGGCCCTCACCCCGGACCGGGGGCAGCTTGGCCAGGCCCTCCAGGGTCGTGTTCGGCCGGTTGCACTCGTCGCGGTCGACCGTGTACTCGACGATCGACTCCTCCTTGGTCTCCTTGTCGACCAGCTTCATCTTGGTCTCCATCGGGACGATCTCGTCCTCGAAGAGGTTGGCCTCCTGGGCCGCGGCCATCCGCATCTGCGACTGGTAGGAGTACTCGTCCTGGTACTCGCGGCTGACGTTGTACCGCTCGGCCACGATGTCGGCGGTCTCGATCATCGCCATGTAGATGGCCGGGTGGCTGTCGGTGAGGGCGTCGTCCATGTTGATCGAACCGCCGAACCCGGGGCTGGGGATCGAGATGGACTCGACACCACCGGCCACGACGACGTCGGCACCGTCGAGCTTGATGTGGTTGGCCGCCACGGCGATCGAGTTGAGGCCCGACGAGCAGTGCCGCTGGATGGTGTTGCCACCGGTGGTGACCGGGAGCCCGGCCAGGAGCCCGGCCAGTCGACCGAGGTTGCCGGCGCCGTGGGCGCCGTTGCCGAGGGCGACGTCCTCGATGGCTTCCCGCTCGACGCCCGACTTGTCGACCGCATGGGAGATGGCGTGGGCCGCCATCGTCATCGCCGGGGTCATGTTGAATCCGCCCCGGGCGGCCTTGGCCAGCCCGGTCCGGGCGTAAGAGACGAATACTGCTTCGCGCACGGCTTGCTCTCCACTGGTTGGTGAGGTCTTGTCGACTACGGGCCCAACGGTAGTTTGTGGCGGCGCCTCGACACGACTTGAGGCCAGAGCAGAGGGAGAGAGACGTGAAGTTCGGGATCATGTTCGCCAACACCGGACCGTTCGCCACCGCCGAGGGGGCGGCGGCCATCGCCACCGGGGCCGAGGCGGCCGGGTTCGAGTCGATCTGGGCGGTGGAGCACGCCGTGGTGCCCGACGGGTACCAGTCGAAGTACCCCTACAGCGAGAGCGGGAAGATGCCGGGGGCGGTCGACGCCGACATCCCCGATCCCCTGGTGTGGCTGTCGTTCGTGGCCGGCCACACCTCCGAGATCCGCCTCGCCACCGGGATCCTCATCGTCCCCCAGCGCAACCCGGTCGTGCTGGCCAAGGCCTGCGCCACCCTCGACAAGCTGTCGAACGGTCGGTTCGATCTCGGCATCGGGGTCGGGTGGCTCCAGGAGGAGTTCGACGCCCTGGGGATCCCGTTCGAGGACCGGGGTCCCCGGACCGACGACTACGTGGCGGCGATGCGGGCCCTGTGGAACGAGGACAAGGCGACCTACGACGGCCGGTTCGCCCGCTTCTCGGCCGCCATCCAACGCCCCCAGCCGGTCCAGGCCGGTGGGGTGCCGATCGTCGTCGGCGGCCACTCCAAGGCGGCGGCCCGGCGGGCCGGCCGCCTCGGGGACGGGTTCTTCCCCATCAGTGCCTCGGAGGACGAGCTGATGGGGCTGCTGGAGCTGATGAAGGCGACCGCCGCCGAGCATGGTCGGGACGGCGACGCCATCACGGTCACCATCGGCAGCTGGAGCCCCCGACGGGACTCCCTCGACCGGGTGAAGCAGCTCGAGGAGCTCGGCATCCACCGGCTGATCGTCGCCCCGCCGGCCCGGGGTCTGGCCGACCTCCCCGCCGCCATGGAACAACTCGGCGAGACGATCGCCCCCGTCGCCAGCCGCTGAGCTCCGGCCCGCCGCCGAGGCGGCTCGGCGGCGAGTGGGGCGTCAGGACCGGGAGCCGTCGAAGGATGGCTCCCGACGGGCCATGAAGGCGGCGGCTCCCTCGGCCATGTTCCGCGGGATGAGGTGGCGCTGGTGGTCGCGCTCCAGGTCGAGCTGGGCGTCGAAGGTGTTGGTCTCGGCGGCCAGCAGCGATCGACGGATCCGGACCAGGGCGTCGGGACTGCTCCGGGCGAAGCGGGCGGCCAGATCGGCCACCACCTCGTCGAGACGGTCGTCGTCGACCGCGGCCCAGATCATGCCCCAGTCGGCGGCCTGATCGGCCGAGATCGGCTCGCCGAGCATCGCCACCCCTCGGGCCCGGGCGGCGCCCAGGAGGTGGGGCAGGTGGAACGTGGTCCCCATGTCGGGCACGATCCCCAGCCGGGGGCCGAACGTGCACACGAACTTGGCCGAGCGGGCCGCAACCGCGACGTCGCACCCCAGAGCGAGCCCGAGCCCACCGCCGGCGGCGGCGCCGTTGACCCGGGCGATGGTCGGGACGGGCAGCTCGGCCAGCAGCCGGATCGGCGGGTGGAAGAAGTCGTCCATACCGGCCGCCGTCGCCTCCCCGTCGCCGATGGCGCCACCTTCGTCGGCGGCCCCGTCGGCCCCCGCCGACAGGTCGGCGCCGGAGCAGAAGCCCCGACCGGCACCGGTCAGGACCATCACCCGGACGGCCGGGTCGTCGACGACCCGCTCGAGCGCGACCCGGAGATCGCTCATCAGCTCGTTGGTCATCGAGTTGAGCGACTCGGGCCGGTCGAGGGTGATCGTGGCCACCGCGTCGGTCAGGTCGTAGCGGACGGTCGAAGGGCGATCGGTCATGGCCCCGACCTTAGGGTCGGCCCCGGACGTCCCGCCCATCGATGCCGGCTCCGGACCGACGGGTCGACGGCGTCCGGCGGCCGGCGGGGTGACTACGCTCGCCCCCATGACCGACGACCAGACACGACGCCCCGTGGCCATCGTGGCCAACGCCAGCTTCTACGTCGGACCGGCGCTGGCCCGGATGCTGGCCCGTCGGGGGTTCGACCTGGTGGTCGGCGACCCGACCCCCGACCTGCCGGCCGAGTTGGCCGAGCTGGGGGCGGAGTCGTGGGCGGCCGACGGGGTCGCCGATCTGACCGACCCGACCGCCGCCCCCCGTCTCGTCGATCTGGCGATGGACGCCTACGGCCGCATCGACTCCGTCGTCTTCTTCTCCGGGCGGGTCATCACCGGCCGGTTCCTCGAAAGCTCGGCCGACGACCTCGCCAAGGTGACGAGCGGGTGCCTCGAAGCTCCCTACCGGGCACTGCGAGCCTTCGTCCCACCGTTGGCCGCCGCGGGTCAAGGCCAGGTGCTGGCCATCACGAGCGCGGCCGGCCTGCGCCCCACCTCGTTCGCCCCGCTGTACTCGGCGGCCCGAGCGGGGGCCAACATGCTGGTCCGCAACGTTGCCGCCGAGGTGGCGGGCAGCGGCGTCCAGGTCAACGCCGTCGGCACCAACAACATGGACTTCGACGGGTTCCGGGCCGCCACCGGCGCCGACGACCCGGAGGTTCGGGCCCGGATCGAGGCATCGGTCCCCCTTCGACGGCTGGGGACCATGGAGGAGTTCGCCGAGTTCTGCGCCGTGTTCCTCGACGGGACCTCCCGGTTCCAGACCGGCCAGGTGGTCGGCTTCGACGGGGGCTGGTCGGCGTTCTGACCCTCCGGCTATCTTCCGATCGTTCCCTGTTCCGATCGGTCCGACCGTTCTCCTGGAGGCGCAGACGATGACATCCCCCCTCGATGGGATCCGGGTGGTGGAGATCGCCAGCTTCGCCGCCGCTCCCACCGCGGCGGCGATCATGGCCGACCTCGGGGCCGAGGTCATCAAGGTCGAGGCGCTCGGGGGTGACCCGATCCGGGGCCTGATGAAGCAGGCCCGGGTTCCCGAGGGTCAGCCGAACATCGACTACCCGTTCCAGTTCATCAACCGGGGGAAGCGATCGATCGAGCTGAACCTCGACGACCCCGCCGGGGTCGAGGTCGCCCACCGGCTGGCCGCAGAAGCCGACGTCGTGATCCTCAACCTGCTGGCCGATCGACGCAAGCGGTTCCGGATCGACGTCGACGACCTCCGGGCGGTGAAGGACGACCTGGTCATCGGGCTGTTGTCGGGCTACGGCGAGCAGGGGGACGAGATCAACAGACCCGGCTACGACGTCACCGCCTTCTTCGCCCGGTCGGGGCTCTACGGCGGGATGACGCCACCGGGGGGTGCGCCACCCCACGCCCGGCCGGGGCAGGGCGATCACACCACGTCGATGGCCCTGTTCGGGGGCCTGATGGCCGCCCTCCGGGCCCGGGACATGACCGGTGAGGGCCAGGTGGTCGAGACGTCACTGGTCAGGACGGCGGCGTTCACCATCGCCATGGACCTGACGACCGCACTGGTCGACGGTCGGCCCCACGCCGACCGGCCCCGGGAGGAAGCCATCTCGGTGATGCTGGAGGCGTTCCGGTGCTCCGACGACCGGTGGATCCAGTTCACGATGCCGAACCGGACCGGGGCGTGGCAGAAGTTCTGCACCGCCCTGGAGCGGGAGGACCTGATCGAGCACCCGGACTACGCCACCGGCCGGCTCCGGAACCAGAACAGCGGTCCGCTCATCGCCACCATCGACGAGACCGTCGGTTCGATGCCCTACGACCACTGGGCGCCCCGGCTCGACGAGCACGACTGCATCTGGGCCCCGATCAACGACGCCGCCACCGCCGTCACCGATCCCCAGGTTCGGGCGACCGGGGCGTTCGAGGAGATCGACCATCCGGCGGTCGGTACCTTCGAGACGGTGGCCGCACCGTTCCGGATGCCCGGCAACGACGAGGTCGGGGCTCGAGGTCCGGCACCCGATCTCGGCCAGCACTCGGGCGAGATCCTGACCGAGCTGGGCTACTCCGACGCCGAGATCGCCGCTCTGGCCGAAGGCGGTGTGGTTCCCGGTCCGTCGTCGGCGTGACCGCAGCCGGCGGCGGGAACTACCGTTCTCTCATGGCAGCCACCCTTCTCGACCTCACCCCGCTCGACGGCGTCACCTTCGGTGCCACGATCCGTGGCGTCGAGCTCCGGTCGCTCGACGACGACACGTGGTCGGCGATCCACGACGCCTTCATCGACCATGCCCTCCTCATCTTTCCCGGCCAGTTCCTGACCCGGGACGAGCAGAACGAGTTCGCCCTCCGGTTCGGTGAGCTGGAGTTCCCGGCGACGCCGATCTCCAACATCGACAAGGCCGGCAACGTCCGCCATGACGATGACGATGACCTCGTGAAATCGCTCCGGGGCAACGAGGGATGGCATCACGACAGCACCTACATGCCGGTCCAGGCCAAGGGCGCGGTGTTCACCGCCGAGATCGTGCCCAGCGAGGGCGCGGCGACCGGCTGGGCCGACATGCGAGCGGCCTACGACGCGCTCGACGATGAGACCCGCGATCGGATCGAGGGCCTGCAGGCCTACCACTCGCTCTACTACAGCCAGGGTCGGTCCGGCTACCTGCCCCGCAAGAACGACGACGGCGGGTACGACATGTACGGCTACCACGACGAGGAGCCGTCGCTCCGGCCGTTGGTCAAGGTTCACCCCGTGACCGGTCGACCAAACCTGTTGATCGGCCGCCACGCCTACGGCATCGAAGGGATGGATCCCGACGAGTCGGAGGCGTTGCTCGACCGGCTGGCCGACGAAGCGTGCCAGCCGCCCCGGGTGTACCACCACCGCTGGGAGGTGGGCGACGCCGTCGTGTGGGACAATCGTCGGCTGATGCATCGGGGGACGCCGTTCGACATGACCGAACCCCGACGCATGTGGCACAGCCGAATCGCCGGGGATCGAACCACGGAGCTGGCGGTCAACCACGCCTGACGTCGGGCCCGATCGGGTCGGCCGTCCGGCCCTTGAGTGGACGAGTGGAGAGGAAGCGAAGGCATGGACGTCCGGTCACTCATGCGCCGATCGGCGGAGTACCACCAGGACCGGGTGGCGGTCATCGAGGGCGACCACCGGTTGACCTTCGATGAGGCGTGGCGCCGGGGTCTGCGGATGGCCAATGCCCTGCTCGAGCTCGGGCTCCGACCCGGTGAACGGGTCGGGGTGCTGGAGGACAACACCTTCGAGTCGGTCGACTTCTTCTGCGGGACGGCGGCGGCCAACCTCGTCCGGGTGCCGCTGTACCCCCGGAACAGTCGCGAAGCCCACGTCCACATGCTCGACCACACCGACTGCCGGGCGGTCGTCGTCAGCGAGAGCCACGCCGACGCCCTCGACGGGATCGCCGACGAGGTGCCGTCGCTGGATCACGTCATCGTCCGGGACGACGGCTACGAACGGTGGCTGGCCTCCCATCCCGACACCGACCCCGATCCCCCGGTCGAACCCGACGACTGGTTCCTGATCCGCCACACCGGTGGGACGACCGGACGGTCGAAGGGCGTCGGCTACACCCACAAGAGCTGGCTCGACGCCGGCCGGGACTGGTTCTACAACCTCCCCCCGGTCGAGCTCGACGACATCTGCCAGCACGCTGCCCCGATCTCCCACGGCTCGGGCTACCTGTTCACCCCGGTGTGGCTCTCGGGCGGGGCCAACCTGCTCGTCCCCAAGTTCGAGCCCGGCGAGGTCATCGAGACGATGGCCCGGGAACGGGTGACGTACGGGTTCCTGGTGCCAGCGATGATCAATGCCCTCGTCCGCCATCCCGATGTCCGCAACCACGACTGGTCGCACCTCAAGGTGATCCAGACCGGGGCGGCCCCCATCGCCGACGACACCGCGCTCCTGGCCCGGGAGATCTTCGGCGAGTGCCTCTACCAGGGCTACGGCCAGACCGAGGCGGTCCCGATCACGATGATGGGGCCGCGGGAGTGGTTCAGCTCCGTCGAGGGCTCCAACCCGCTCCGCTCGGCGGGCCGGCCCCTGCCGTTCGGCGACATCGACATCGTCGATCCCGAGACCAGCCAGTCGCTCCCCACCGGCTCCGAGGGCGAGATCGCCATCCGTTGCGACGGTCAGATGAGCGGCTTCTGGAACAACCCGGAGGCGACGGCGGAGCGGATGCGGGACGGCTGGGTCTTGACCGGCGACATCGGCCGGATCGACCGGAACGGCTACCTGTACGTGCTCGACCGCAAGGACGACATGATCATCTCGGGCGGGTTCAACATCTGGCCGGCCGAGCTGGAGAACGTGTTGACCGACCACCCCGACGTGGTCGAGGCCGGCGTCTTCGGGGTCCCCAGCGAGCGATGGGGCGAGAGCCCGTACGCCGTCGTCACCGTGGTCGAGGGGGCGACGGTGACACCCGATGAGCTGATCGAGCTGTGCGCCGACCGGCTGGGCAGCTACAA
This sequence comes from Acidimicrobiales bacterium, assembly GCA_965262175.1. Classification (GTDB taxonomy): domain Bacteria; phylum Actinomycetota; class Acidimicrobiia; order Acidimicrobiales; family SZUA-35; genus CADEDH01. The sequence continues at coordinate 380,973 of CBDHES010000022.1, forward strand.
GAAGCCGGCCACGGTCGAGCTGACGACCGACGAGCTCCCCAAGTCCCCGGTCGGGAAGCTGGCCCGCAAAGCCCTGCGGGAACCCCACTGGGCCGGCCACGACCGCCGCGTCGCCGGCAACTAGCGCCGGGACGGAACCGAGCGGGCGGAACCTAGCGGCGATCCCGCTCGGCGACGAGGGCCCGAACCCGGGGAATCAGCTCCTCGCCGTAGGCCACGGCGTCGGGGAGGGGGTCATAGCCACGGATGAGGAGGCTGTCGACCCCGAGGTCGTAGTAGGCGACCAGGGCTCGGGCCACCTCGTCGGGGGTTCCGACGAGGGCGGTCGAGTTCCCCGGGGCGCCCGAAGCGGTCGCGGTCGCGGTCCACAGGCACGTGTCGAGCACGTCGCCCCGGTCGGCCAGAGCCAGAAGCCGACGCGATCCGGCGTTGCTCGGCTCGGATCGGGGTCGGTCACCCTGGTTGGCGGTGATGCGGTCGACGACGTCGTGGGCCCGTTCCCAGGCCTCGGCGGTCGTGGCGCCGAGGATCGGGCGGGTCGACACGCTGAACCGCATCGTCGCTCCCCGGGGCCCGGCTGCGGCCCGGACCCGGTCCATGAAGGCCGTGGTGTCGGCGAGGGGCTCGCCCCACAGCATGAAGACATCGACCGCCGGGGCCAGCGCCTCGACCGCGGCGTCGGACCCGCCCCCGCCGTACAGCGGCACACAGGGTGACTGGGCGCAGCGGATGGCCGAACGCTGCCCGACCACCCGGTAGAACTCGCCATCGTGATCGAACGACCGGTCCTCGGTCCAGGTTCTGCGAAGAACCTCGGCGTACTCGGTGGTTCGCCGGTACCGGGTGCCGTGGTCGGTGAAGTCACCGTCGCGGGCCTGGTCGGCGTCGTTGCCGCCGGCGATCAGGTGGACGGCCAACCGGCCCCCGGTCAGCTGGTCGAGGGTGGCGATCTTGCGGGCCGCCACCGTCGGCGCGACGAACCCCGGACGGTGGGCGAGGAGGAACCGGAGCCGGTCGGTCACCGTGGCGGCGTGGGCGCCGATCAGGAACCCGTCGGGGGCGTGGGAGAAGTAGCCGATCAGCACCCGATCGAAGTCGGCGTCCTCGTGGATCCGGGCCGTCTCGGCGATCACGGCTGCGTCGAACGGCGGCCCCTGCGGTCGGACGATCTCCGATGACACCTGGGGGGCGATCCACCCGATCATCTCCACCGGCACCGGCGCCCCCTCTCGGTCGACCTGACCGGATCCTACGACGGTCGCCCGTTCAGGTCACAAGCGCGGACCGGTCGGTCACCCGGCCTCGGCGATCTGGTCGCGGTCGACGACCTGGCGTCGGACCAGCTCCCGGAAGCGGGACCAGTCGTCGTCGGAGGCGAAGAAGCCTCGGGCGACCGGCGTCGCCACCCTCGTCTGCCGGTAGAGGACGACGTTCTCGTCGCCGAACTGGGCCCGGCTGAAGGCCGACCATCGGCTCCGGACGGATGACAGTCCGCTGTGGAGCCGGAACCCCTCCTCGTCGGCGGCACCTTCCACGTAGCTGCGGCCGAGGGGGCTGGCGATGACGGAGCGGGCTCCCCGCCGCCCCTGCCTCCAGATGGACACGGCCACCAGCGTGCCGGCGACGCCGACCCCGAACCCGGCCCGGACCAGGAACCCGAGGACCGTCAATCGACCGGCGCCCGGGAGCGTCGCCGCCAGGAACAACGCGGCCAGCGTCACGAACGTGACGAGATGGTACGGCCAGTACCTCCGCGTCATCAGCCGCACCGCGGCCGCGATCGACTCCTCGGGGTAGCGGCCGCGGAACACGATCGCCCCCGGAGCCGGCCCACCCCAAGCGCCGTCATCGAACGACAGCGGCGGGTCGGACGACGCCGATCGGTCCTCCTCGTCGGGGGCGCCGGGAACCAGCCCCGACAGGCGATGGAGGAAGGCGGTCCAATCGCTGTCGGAGGCGAAGAACCGGCGCGAGAGCACCGTCCCGACGTACCGGTGACGGTGCAGGACCACGAACCGCTCGGCGACCGAGCGATGGGTGAATCCGGCCCAGGCGACGCGTTCGGCCTCGGTGGCCGTCTGGACCTCCAGGTACCGGTCGGCCACCACGCCGCGCACCTCCATCGCCAGCAACCGCTCGATCGTCCGCCGCCGTACCGCGGCCCGCCATCCGAGGCCGAGCAGCGCCGGGATGGCGACGATGACGAACCAGCTCGCCAGAACGACGGCGAAGGCGAATCCCAGCACCGTGACGACCAGCCAGCCCGCCATCTGGCGGCGGGCATCGCGCTGCAAGACCCTCAATGCCGCCGTGATCTCGGCTCGCTCGTGCCGACCCTCGAAGTGGATGTCCCCCATGCTCCCCGCTCGGACCGCCGCTCCCTTGCCGGCAGTGTAGGCCGGCCCCTCCACCCGGCTGGGTCAGCCGTCGGGCCGACGCATCCCGCCGCGGGCTCGACGACCCGGTGGCCGATGCGTGACAATCGCCGTCGGTGAGCGACGACCCGCAGTTCTTCCGGTGGCAGACCGACGGTCCGGTGGCCACGATCACGTTCGACCGTCCCGACAAGCGGAACGGGCTCGACCTCGCGGTCATGCTCGAGTTCGAGTCGTTGATCCATCGGGTGCGGGACGACCCCGAGATCCGGGTGCTGATCACCACGGGGACCGGACCGGCGTTCTGCGCCGGGGCCGACCTGAGCGCGGTCCGCAACGCACCGGACGATGCCGCCCGGGCCCGGGCCCAGGACGACGTCAACCGGGTGCCCCGCATCATCGGCCGGACCTTCGACGCCCTGGTCCACACCGACGTCATCGCCATCGCCGCGGTCAACGGCTACGCCGTCGGGGGTGGCTGGTCGATCGCCGCCGGGTTCGACCACATCCTGGCCGTCGAGGGTGCCCAGTTCTGGTTGCCCGAGGTCGAGATCGGGATGCCGTTCCGAGGCCTGGCCAACGTCGCCCTCACCCAACGGCTGGGTCCGGCGCTGGCCAAGGAGGCGATGATCCTCTGCCGGCGATTCTCGGCCGAGGAGCTGGCCGGATACCGGGTCATCAACGAGGTCGTCTCGGCCGAGGCCCTGATGACCGAGACCGAGCGGGTGGCCGAGGCCTACCTCGCCATGCCGTGGCGGGCGGTGATCGCCACCCGGCGAGAGATCAACGCCACGATCTTCGGCCCCCAGTACTACTGACGGGGACCGGCGCCACCCACCGCGCCGTCCCGGATTCGAGCGGGTGGCCTGCCGGGGGCCAAGATGGGTGGCCATGACTGCCACCGACGACGCCCTCGCCCCCGGAGACGCCGCCACCACCCACGTCGACGTGTTGATCGTCGGCGCTGGCATCTCGGGGATCGGTGGCGCCTACCACCTCCTCCAGCAGTGCCCCGACAAGTCGTTCGTCATCCTCGAGTCGCAGGCCGGCTACGGGGGCACGTGGCGGACCCACACCTACCCCGGTATCCGGTCCGATAGCGACCTGTTCACCTTCGGCTACCGCTTCAAGCCGTGGTCGGGTGCACCGATCGCCACCGCCGAGGAGATCCTCAGCTACCTCGGCGAGGTCATCGACGACCACGACATCGACCGCCACATCAGGTACCGCCACGAGGTGACGACCGCCGCCTGGAGCTCCGACGACGCCCGGTGGACGATCGAGGCCATCGACCTCGATGCCGGCACGGCCCGGACGTATACGGCCAACTTCCTCTACATGTGCCAGGGGTACTACCGGCATTCCGAGGGCTACACGCCGACCTGGCCGGAGATGGAGGCGTTCGCCGGCGAGATCGTCCACCCCCAGCGCTGGCCGGAGGACCTCGACTATGCCGGCAAGCGGGTCGTGGTCATCGGCTCCGGAGCGACCGCGGCGACGCTGGTGCCGGCGATGGCCCCCGATGTCGAGCACATCACGATGCTCCAGCGATCGCCGACGTTCTTCGCCACCGGCCGCAACCACAACGAGCTGGCGTCCCTGCTGCGGGAGCTGGAGATCCCCGACGAGTGGACCCACGAGATCGTCCGCCGCAAGATCCTCCACGACCAGGCGACGATCACCCGCATGTCCCGCGAGCATCCCGACATGGTCAAGCAGGAGTTGTTCAACGGGATCAAGGCCATCCTCGGCGACGACTACGAGCTCGACCCTCACTTCACCCCCGGCTACCGCCCGTGGCGCCAGCGGATCGCCTTCGTCCCCGACGGCGACCTGTTCCACGCCATCGACGACGGCAAGGCATCGGTCGTGACCGACGAGATCGACCGGTTCACCAAGACCGGCCTCGCCCTTGCCTCGGGCGAGGAACTGGAGGCCGACATCATCGTGACCGCCACCGGCTTCAACCTCAACGTGCTGGGCGACGTGGCCTTCTCGATCGATGGAGAGCCCCTCGACTTCGCCCAGACGATCACCTGGCGGGGCGCCCTGTTCACCGGCATCCCCAACATGGCCTGGGTCTTCGGCTACTTCCGGGCCAGCTGGACCCTCCGGGCCGATCTCATCGCCGACCTCGTGTGCCGGCTCCTCCACGAGCTCGACGAGCGGGGAGCCCGGTTCGTGGTCCCCGCCCTGCGCCCCGACGACGATGGCATGCCGCTGCTGCCCTGGGTCGATCCAGAGGACTTCAACCCCGGCTACATCAACCGGGGCATCCACCTGCTCCCCAAGCAGGGCGACCGCCAGCCGTGGCTCCACACCCAGGACTACTGGGCCGAGAAGGACGAGCTGCCGGTGGCGTCCCTCGACGACGGATCGCTGCGGTACCACTGACATCGACGGGGTGACCTTGGGCTCTTCCCCGCTCTGCGGCGCCGTCCTACGGTGAGGGCACCAGCGAGCAGCAGCGAGGTTCAGCCATGACGTCCACGTCGCCGATCAACGGCACCGCGGTCCCCGGAGCCGCCGACATCCGGGACACGATCAAGGGCGTCCAGGACTCCCTCAACGTTCGGCGGGTGTTCGGTGAGCCGCAGCAGATCGGGAACACGACCGTCATCGGTGTCGCCCGCGTCGCCGGCGGCGCCGGCGGCGGGGCTGGCGACGGCCAGGACGACAGCGACGGGGCCAAGAAGGGTCAGGGGTTCGGGTCGGGCTTCGGTCTGTCGGTCCGGCCGCTCGGCGCCTACCAGGTCACCGACGGCGACCTGGTCTGGAAGCCGGCGGTCGACGTCGACCGGCTGATGCGTGGGTTCCAGGTCCTGGCCGGGATCATCGCGGTCTGCGTCACCCTCGTCCAGCTTCGGCGATCCTCCGACTGAGCGTCCGGGGGCTCGGAGGGGCGGCCCGTCCCGGCTGGTACACAGGACGCCATGAGCGTCGTCAAGATCAACGCGTTGGAGATTCCGCCCCAGGCCGGGGAGGAGATCGTCAAACGGTTCACCGCCCGGATGGACAGCCTGGCCGACGTCGCCGGCTTCGAGGGGTTCGAACTGCTCCGCCCCACCGGTGAGACCGAGACCCGGTGGTTCGTCTACACCCGATGGCAGGACCAGGCGTCCTACGAGGCGTGGCGGGACGGCGACGGGGCCCAGGCCAGCCACGCCCAACCCGAGGGCTCGGATCAGCCCCGCCAGCCCGTCAGCATGGGAGCCACCCTGCTCGAGTTCGAGGTGACGGTGTCCGCCGGCCCGAGCGGGGTCTGACGCCCGGCCCCCACCGTCAGACGACGGAGACCAGGCGGGCCATGTTGGCCCGGTAGAACTTGTCGAGCACCGGCTCATCGAACCCGTCGAGGGAAGCGGCGAACCGACCGAGCGGATTGCGGCCACCCTCGATGTGGGGGTAGTCGCTGGAGAACAGGTACAGGTCGGGGTTGGACTCCCGGATCATGGCCCCGACGTCCTCGAAGGGGTAGGGCGTGAAGCCCATCTGGGCCGAGATCTGCTCCGACGGCCTGCGGGTCAGGGCCGCCAGCTCGGGCTCGGATCGGCGCCAGATCTCGGCGATGTGGTCGAGGCGGCGGATCATGGCCGGAACCCACCCGGCCCCGAGCTCGACGACCCCCACCCGGAGGTTCGGGTGACGTTCGAGCACCCCATCGAGCACGAGGGTCCCGATGAAGGTCTCGGCCGCATGGTGGAGGGCGATCATGTCCTTGCCTCGCACGTTCTCCCCGCCGCCGAGCCAGTCGGTCGGCACCGGGCGCCCGGTGTTCATCCACGGCGGCGGCATCTGGAGGGGATCACCCCCGACGTGCAGCACGACCGGGATCTGGGCGTCGGCGGCCAGCGCCCAGAACGGGTCGAGGTCGTCATGCCCCGGTGACCGTCCACCGGCCGGGCGATGAGGCACCCAGACCGCCCGGAGCCCGAGGTCGATGATGGTCTGCAGTTCGGCGACCGCTTGGGCGGGGTCGTCGAGCGGTGTGGCGCCGACGCCCCACAGGCGATCGTCGGTTCCGCAGAACTCGGCCATCCCCCGGTTGTGGGCGGTGGCGGCGGCCGCCACCACCGCCGGATCGTCGATCGAGCTGAAGATGTGACCGGCGGCGAAGGTGGCGAAGACCCACTGGTTGGCGAAGCCCAACAGATCGAGGGCCTGCGACCGCTCCTGGCGGTCGAAGGCACCCAGGGCGTCGTAGCCCTTCGGTCCGGCGATCAGCCCGCTGCCGAGGGCCAGCAACTCCTCGACGGTCTCGGGAGGGTGGCTGCCACCGCTGGCCTCGATGGCCGAGAGGCGGTCGCGGACGACGTCACCGCCGTCGACGGCCAGGAGGGGGACGCGGTCCCGGAACCCGGGGTCGGCGTTGTCCCGGAGGAAGCCGGGCAGCTCCATGATGTGGCTGTCGGCGTCGAGAAAGGTCCGGCCTTCGGCGTAGGGCATGGCTCGCCTCCTGGTGATCGATCGGGCGTGGTCGTCCCGATCGACGCTAGCCGGACCCCCCTCGCCGGACCCAGCCCGAGACGGTCACCGAACCGGCACGATGCGGTAGATCCCGCCGTCCCAGTTGGCGACCAGCAACTCCCCGTCGCTGTCGACGCCGAAGCTGGTGATCATGCCCAGCTCGGGCATGTCGTCGGTCCAGTCGAACTGGTCCCGCACGACGCCGTCCCGGAGCTGGAAGCTGCGGACGAACGCCTTGCACCAGTCGCCGAAGAAGTAGTGCCCGGTGAACTCGGGGATGGCCGCGCCCCGGTACACGTGGCCGCCGGTGACCGAGCAACCCTCGTCGTGGGAGTACTCGAGGGTCGGCGGCTCGAATTGCTCGAGGTCGCAACCCGACCGGAAGCAGCGATCGCCTTCGGCCTCCGACCAGCCGAAGTTGGTGCCGGCGCCGTCGAGGCCGACCACGTTGATCTCCTCGGTCGACTCCTGCCCGACATCGCCGATGTAGACGAGGCCCGTCTCGGCGTCGATGGAGAACCGCCACGGGTTCCGCAACCCGTAGACCCAGATCTCGTCGTCGAACGGGTTGCCGGGCGGGATGGCGTACCGGCCGGGCTCGGACACGTCGAGGCGGACGATGGTGCCCAGCAGGTTGGTCGTGTCCTGGGCTTCCCGGCCGCCCGCGCCCCCGTCGCCGAGCGACAGGTACAGCAGCCCATCGGGCCCGAAGGCCAGCATGCCGGCGTTGTGCCGCTCCCCCGGCTGCGGGACCTCGAGGAGGGTCGTGCCGCCCGCCGGGTCGGCACCGGCCTGGGCGTCGGCCACGAACTCGGTGACGGTGCCGGTCCCGTCGGGGGCGGTCCAATAGGTGAAGAAGCGCCCGTTGTCGGCGTAGTCGGGGTGGAAGGCGAGGCCGAGCAGCCCCTGCTCGATGCTGTTGGAGTTGATCCGGTCGCTGACGTCGAGGAAGGGCGCCGGGTCGATCGTCCCGTCGGTGACGAGACGGATCACCCCCTCCCGCTCGACGACGAACAGCGTGTCGGTTCCCGGTGCCCCGGTCACGAGGATCGGCTGGTCGAGCCCGTCGACGATCAGCTCGGCGGCCAGGCCCTGCAGTGGTGCCGCCGGCTCGGTGGGCGTCGTGGGCGTCTCGGGGGCGTCGGCCCCGTCGCCCTCCGAGCTGCCGCCGGGTTCATCGGTGGGGTCGGCGGCGGGCGGAGGGGGCGCGGTCGAGGTGGTGAGCGGTGGCAGGGTCTGCGTTCCCGCCCCGTCGGAGAGGGTGGCGGTCCCCTCGTCGTCGCCGACGCATCCGGCGAGGGCGAGGCTCACCGCCGTCAGCGCCACGATCGCCACCGCTCGACGACGGAAGCTTCCCCGGTTGGGTGCCCGGCGGTCGGACGGGCGGGCGCCGATGGTCATGACCCCTCGGCCGGCGGGAGCCAGGACGCGTCGTAGCTGCCCGATGCGTTCCATATGATCCATCCCGCTCCTCGGGCTTCGGCTTCTCGAATCTGGGCCAGGACCTGCTCGCCGTTGTAGTAGAAGCCCTGGATCCAGGGTCGGACGATCACGTCGGGCCCCAGTTTGGGGGCGCCGGTGTCGAGGGCGTGGGCGATGACCGGGCCGGGGTGGTCGTTGGGGTCGGCGAAGCCCAGCCATCCGGGGCTGTAGTGGCTGGGGTAGAGCATGGGGCTGATGGCGTCGACCGAGGCGGCGATCGTCTCGGGGGTCTGGCCGAGACGCTCATCGGTCTCGCTCGACATGACGATCCCGAAGATGGCGGCCGACACCCCGCACCCCTCGGCAAGCAGCGCCGCCCGCGCCTCGGCCAGGAAGGTGGCGATGGCCGCCGTCCGCTCCTCCTCGCTGGGCGGGACCAGGTCGGCGGCGACGACCGCCGTCTGGCCGCTCGGGAAACGCACGTAGTCGAACTGGATCTCGTCGAAGCCGAGCCGGCACGCTTCGACCGCCAAGGCGATCGGGTACCGCCAGTTGTCGGGGTTGGCCGCGTCGACCCAGGCGCCGGCCAGCTTCGCCCCCGGGACGGTGTCGGCCCACAGCTCGTCCTCGAAGGTGACGATGCGGGTGATCGTGTAGAAGCCCCGCTCCTCGGCCTCGGCCACCAGCGCCTCGGGATCGTAGACGGCCTCGACCGCCCCGATCTCGTTGGCCACCTCGACCTCCGAGGCGTAGAGGACGAGGTTGGTCTCGTCCTTGGTGTCGAAGACGAGGGTGTTGACCGACGTCGCCTCGGCCAGGTCGAGCAGCTCGGCGAACATCGCCGGGTCGGCGGCCACATAGGACGACACCCGGAGCCCCCTCACCAGGAGGGGCTCCAGCTCGACGTTCAACTCCGGGTCGTCGCCGGTCCACACCGTCTCGACCGGCTCCCATGCGGCCCGGCGGATGCTGACGGTGGCACCGTCGGCGACGGCGATGGTGAACCCGCCGTCCTCGTCGCTCATCGACGTCATCCCGCCGCTGGTGACCACGGCGCCGGCCAGCGGGTCGCCGGTGGCGGCCGACGTGACCGTGCCCGACACCTCGACCGACGGGACCGTCGAACTCGGCGCCGCCCCGCCCGGCCGGTCGGTCGCTCGGCCACCGCCGTCGCCGGCCGACGATCCGTCCGACCCGTCGTCCTCGCCAGCGGCGACCGTGTCGGCGGCCGCGACCGATTCGGCGCCGTCCATCGAGTCGGACGTGTAGGTGTCGGAGCAACCGGCGGCGAGGAACGCCGCGACCACGATCGCCGGAGCGAGCCGCCGAGGAACCATCGCCGAAGCATACGGTCCTTGCCCGGTGACCGGGTGGCGGTCGGTGACCCGATGGCGGGTTCTGGCTCAGCCCGACCGGAACTCCAGGCCCTCGAACTCGCCCGACCGGCGCCAGCCGTCGATGAACTCGAAGTAGGCCACCGGTCCGTCCGGGTACGACAGGGAGCTGAGCAGGCCCCGTCGGCCGCGATCCTGGCCCTCGTTGTTGTAGTAGCCGGGGGTGCACGTCGGATCGCCACCGAAGGTCCGGCCGCCGGCCTCGAGCTTCGCCACCCACCGGTCCTCGGCGTCGGCCGTCACTTCGACCTCCGCCGCGCCGACCTCCAGGGCGTGCGACACCACCGCGGCGATGGTCGCCGCGGCGTCGGTGAAGTTGTGGGGCACGTTGGAGATCAGCGAGCCGTTCTGGTTGACCCCGACGATGAACGCGTTGGGGAACCCGTTGACGTGCATGCCGTGCAACGACCGCATCCCGTCGGCCCACCGCTCGGTCAGGGTGATCCCGTCCCGGCCGACCAGCTCGAACCCGGATCGTCGAGCCCAGTCGGTGCCGACCTCGAACCCCGACGCGTAGATGAGGCAGTCCAGCGGGTGGGTCTCGCCCGCCACGACCACCCCTTCGGGGACGATCCGCTCCACCCCGCGACCGTCGGTGTCGACGAGGCGGACGTTGGGCCGGTTGAACGACTGGAGGTACTCGTCGTGGAAGCAGGGCCGCTTGCAGAGCTGCCGGTACCACGGCTTGAGCGCCTCGGCGGCGCCGGGATCGGCGACGACGTCGTCGACCCGGGCCCGGATCTCGGCCATCTTCTCATCGTCGCTGGTGTGGTACGCCCGGAGCAGGGCGGCGGGGCTGAGGTCGAAGTCGGGATCGGCGGCGGCGGCGTCCCGGATCCGCTGGGAGATGTCGGTCCACCCGTCCATGACCAGGTCGGCGTCGGCGTAGCCCCCGGTCTGGAGGACGGTGAAGTTCATCAGCCACTCCGCCTGCCAGCCCTCCTCCAGGGTGGCGAACCACTCGGGATCGATCGGGTGGTTGTTGCGGACGTCGATCGACGACGGGGTCCGCTGGAACACGACCAGCTCGCCCGCCGCCCGGGCGAGGTGGGGCACGCACTGCACGGCGGTCGCGCCGGTCCCGATGATGCCGACCCGCTTGTCGGCCAGCCGGTCCATCGGGGCGCCGGCGGCATCGCCGCCGGTGTAGTCGTAGTCCCACCGGCTGGTGTGGAAGCAGTGACCGGCGAAGTCCTCCAGACCGGGGATGCCGGGAAGCTTCGGCCGATGGAGCGGTCCGGTCCCGAGGCCGAGGAACCGGGCCCGGAACCGGTCCCCCCGGTTGGTGGTGACGATCCACCGACTCCGGTCGGCGTCCCAGGTGACGCCGGTGACCTCGGTCGACAGGAGTGCGTTGTCGTAGAGGCCGAAGTGGCGAGCGATCCGGCGGCTGTGCTCCAGGATCTCCGGGGCGTGGGTGTACTTCTCGGTCGGCATGTGACCGGTCTCCTCCAGCAGCGGGAGGTAGACCATGGCTGCGGTGTCGCACTGGGCGCCCGGGTACCGGTTCCAATACCAGGTGCCGCCGACGTCGCCCCCCTTCTCGACGATCCGGACGTCGGTGACGCCGGCCTCGACCAGGCGGGCGGCGGCCAGCAACCCGGCGAACCCCCCGCCGACGAAGGCGAACGTGACCTCATCGGTGACCGGCTCCCGCTCGGCCGGCTCGACGTAGGGGTCGGTCAACAGATCGGCGAACCGGCCCGTCGGTTCGACGTACTGGTCGTTGCCGTCGGGCCGAAGCCGCTTGCGGCGCTCCTCGTCGTATCGGGCCAGCACCGCATCTCGGTCGAGGGTCGTCATGCCCCCGTTCTAGTACCCGTGGCCCGCCGCCCGACAGCCCGGGCAGCCAGCCACCGAGGCGCCAGGCCCGTGGATCGTCTCCTAGGATCGGAGCGTGGCAGACGAGGAAATCCAAGGGTTCGCCGGGCTCGGCGACATGAAGGACGCGGTCGGGGCGGTACTGGGCTCGACCGACGACGTTGGCAAGGCGGTCGCCTTCGTCGCCGAGCATGGTGACGACCTGGTCGACCTGGTGCGGCGGCTCCCGGAGTTGATGGCGTCGACCGCCTCGGCGCTGACCGACGCCTCGGACGACGTGTCGACCGCTGCGGCGTTCCTGACCGGCGGCAAGGACTCGTCGGGGCGGGATGCCGGCGTCGGCGTCCAGTCGCTGGCCGAGGTCGCCGGGGAGGCGCTGGAGGCCTGCCGTGAGGAGTTGGGCTCGGCCAAGGACCTGCTCGACACGGTCGGCCGGCAGTTCGACAAGCTCCCGATCCCCGACGGCGGCATCGGCGAACGGGTGACCGACGCCGCCCAGCGGTTCGACAAGGTCGGCGACCGCCTGGCCGAGGTCGCCCGCCAGCTCCGATCGCTCGGCGAAGCGGTCGACTCGGCGGGCAACGGGCTCGCCTCGACCGCCAAGAAGCTGGATGCCGGAGGCAAGGCCCTGGCCAAGTTCAGCGACGACTGACCGGCGATGAGTCGCCCCCGGCCGGCCGACACCGAGCACCCCGACGGGACCGAACCATCGTCGGGCTCGTTCGGGTGCCGGGCGGAGGTGGCGGAGGGGGAGATCCCCGACAACCCGCTCTACGTCCCGCCGTGCGACTGCCCCCGGTGCCGACCGACGCCGGCCACCGAGGCCCGGCGGGGACGGGCCGACGGTTGGCTGCGGATCAGCGGCGACACCCGGCGCTACCGGGTCGAGGGCTTCGCCCTCGGCCCGACCGGTCGGGCCGTGCTCGGCTGAGCGACCTCAGCCGGCGAGGGCGGCGCTCGCCAGGTCGGCGACGGCTGCGGGCTGGTCCCACTCGACCAGGTGTCCGGCGCCCTCGACCACATGGGTCCCGGCCACGTTCGGCAGCGCCGCCGCCCACCGGTCGAGATACGACACCGGCGCGATCCGATCGTCGCCGCCCCAGATGAGCGTCACCGGAACCTCGACCCGATGGATCCGCTCGCTCAGCCCATGGTCGGGAATCGGCCAGACCAGCGACGCGGCCGATGTCCGGGTCCGGTACCGGGCGACGCCGTACTCGACGAGGGCGTCGGCGTCGAGGTCGGTCGGGTCATCGAAGAACGGTCCGGTGACCGCCTCGTCGGCGGTCAGCATCCGCCGCTGGGCCGACAGGGTCGTGGCGAACGGGTCAGCGATCGGATCGTCGCCGTCCCACAACCCGAACGGGGCCACGAGGACCAGCCGACTGAACACCTCGGGCCGGATCGCCGCCAGCTCGACCGCCACCATCGCCCCGACCGACGAGGCGATCAGGGGCCGGCCAGCGACGCCGACGGCGTCGACGATGGCCGAGAGGTGGAAGACCCAGTCGTGGATCGTGCGGGTCATCGGGTGGGCCGTCGAGCCCGAGAAGCCGGGCAGCGTCGGGGCGGTCACCGCCAAGCGGGCCTCGGCCGCCGCGGCCAGGAACGGGGTCCCGGGCGGGGTGCCGATCATCCCGTGGAGGTAGCTGGCGTCGGTGGCATCGCCGCCTGCCGGGCTCGGCCGATGGACGACGATGGTGGCCCCATCGACCTCGATGGTCTCGCCGAGGATGGTGCCCGCCTCTTGCACGTCGGTCATCGGGCGCCCGCCGCCAGCCGCGACGGTGAGGCGTCGGGCAGCTGACGATCCTCGGCCGGCATCGGCGTCGGCCACCACCGATCCTCCCACTCGTCCTCGAACAGGCCCCGCAGCTCGGGCAGGACCTTCTCACCGATGAGGGCGGTGTTGTACTTGACGAGATCGTTGTCCATGTTGCCGAAGTGGGCCAACGCCATCAGGTGGCCGACGTTCAGGTTGACGCACAGCTCGTTGACCTTCTCGGTGACCTGGGTCGGGTCGCCGAGGATGACGTACCCCTTCTCCACCATCTGCTCGAACGTCAGCTGGTTGCCGGCGGCGCTCAGCGGACCCTTGGGCCCGCCGTCCTTCTGTGCCTCGGCTCGGGCCGTGGCTTCCCGGGCGGCCCGCTCGACCATGCCCTCCACCCCGGATCGGACCGTGTTGGGGGTCTTGTACCCGGGTGGGTCGGCGTAGCCGGCGTACACGTGGAGGCACCGGTTGAAGAAGTACTCCGCCGGCTCCCGGTACAACTCCCACGCCTCGGCCTCGGAATCGGCGCAGGCGATGAACTGGGCGAAGCCGCCCTGGAACGGGTTCGGCTCCTTGCCCAGCTCCTGGACCCGGTTCCAGAAGCCCTGCATCGTCTTGAGGCCGGCCTTGTAGCCGAAGTACGACAGGTAGCAGTAGACGAGGTCGTTCTCGGCGCACCAATCCCAGGTGTCGACGCTCCCTCCGCCGGGGATCCAGATCGGCGGGTGCGGCTTCTGGACCGGCCGGGGCCAGACGTTCACGTAGCGGAGCTTGTTGTAGGCCCCGTTGAAGCTGAAGACCTCGTCGCTCGTCCAGGCCCGGGTGATCAGCTCGACGCCCTCGTGGTACCGCTCCCGGACGGTGGCCGGGTTCTGGCCGTAGGCGAAGATCGTGTCCATCGGCGAGCCGACCGGAAAGCCGGCCACGATCCGGCCACCGGTGATCCCGTCGAGCATGGCCAGCTCTTCGGCGACCCGCAGCGGCGGGTTGTAGAGCGCCACGGAGTCGCCGAGCACGATGATGGTGGCGTCGGGGCACGAGCGACTCAGCGACGCGGCGATCAGGTTGGGGCTCGGCATGAGGCCGTAGCCGTTCGAGTGGTGCTCGTTGATCCCGACGGCGTCGAACCCGACGGCGGCCGCGTACTCGAGCTGGTCGATGTAGTCGTTGTAGGCCCGGTGCCCGACCGCCGGATCGTAGAGGCCGGGGTCGATGTCGACCCACACGGATCGGTGCTCCGAGGCGAAGTCCTCTGGCAGGTCCGGGTAGGGCATGAGGTGGAAGAACGCCGTCTTCATGATGTGCTCCGGGGTCGTGGTGCCGCCGCCATCGATTCTAGAATCCGGGCCTGGCGGGGCCCAGTTGACCGAAAACTCCCTTGCCGTCTTCGACGGCGGCGGGTCGCGGGGGCCGCGGCCGCCGGCCTCGGCACGGTCCGGTTCCGGGCCGACGAGACCAAGGAGTTCTTCGCCTGATCGACGGTCGCGTGGTTCGTCCGCCGTCCTCGGCGAGAGGAAGCGAGGACGGCGGACGACTCAGCGCCTGATGGAGTGCGACAGGCCGATCACCCTTGGGGTGATCAGTCGGTCGCCTCGGCGGCGTGCTTGTCGGTCCAAGCCTGGAGGGCGTCGGCCTGCTCGGCGTTCAGCTTCTCCCGAACGGCCTGGGCCCGAGCGACGGCGTCGACCATCCGGGCGTGGGTGTTGCCCTGGAAATGGGGCATCACCTGTTGGGCCAGGAGCTCGTAGCTCCGAGCCTTGGCCGCCGGGTTGGCGAAGTCATGGTCCATGCACAGGTACCCGCCGAACCCGCCCGACTGCTTCCACAGCGACTCGATCTGCTTGATGCAGGTTTCCGGGGTGCCGATGGCCCCGATCCCGGTCTCGTTGACCCAGGCGATCCGCTCCTCCAGCGTGTCGCCCTCCGGGTGGAACTGGGGGGCGGCGGCGGTGTTCTGGAGGTAGTCGAACCAGTGCTCGATCCCGTACTCGACGTCCCGCAGGGCCTGCTCGGTCGTCTCGGCGAGGTGCATCACCCCGACGAGGCGCCACTTGTCGCGGTCGGCGGTGTGACCGTGCTCGGCGGCCTGCTCCTGCCACACGTCGTAGTGCAGGCCGAGGACGTCGGCGCCGATCTGCATCGTCGCCCCGATCGACAACAGCCCGATGCCGTGCCGTCCGGCGATCCGGGGCCCGGACGGGGAGGCGATGGCCGCCACCGCGATCTCCAGGTCGGTCGAGTAGAGCGGGAGCTGGCACTTCGCGTCGTGGAGCTCGAACCAGTCGGTCTCCATCGTGAGCGGATCGTCCTCGTAGAGGAGATGCATGATGGCCGCCATGCCCTCTTCGAGCATCCGCCGCTGCTCCGACGGGTGGATGCCGATCATGTGGGCGTCGGTCGGGAGCGCACCGGGCCCGGCCCCGAACATGAACCGCCCTCGGCTCAGGTGATCGAGGAGGGTGATCCGGTCGGCGGTCCAGAGCGGGTTGTGGTAGGGCACCGACAGCACCCCGGTCCCCAGCTTGATGTTCCGGGTCCGCTCCAGGGCGGTGGCGGCGAAGATCATCGGGTCGGCGATGATCTCGGTCCCGCACGAGTGGTGCTCACCGATCCATGCCTCGTCGAACCCGAGGTAGTCCAGGTGCCGAATCAGCTCCAGGTCGCGGTGGAGGTTGGCGTTCGGATTGGTGGCGTGGTCGTGAAACGGGGCGTGAAAGATCCCGAACTTCATGCGTTGCATGCTGAGTTGTCCCCCTTGGTACTGCCGACCGGCACCCACCGGTCCGGTCGCCCCGACGCTAGACCGCCGACGGCCCGTCGAGCCAGCCCGACCGCCGCATCGGACCGTCACCAGGTCGGACCGTCACGCCTGCGTCACGGTGATCTCGGTGGCCTTGACCGACGCCCAGATCTCCTCGCCGGGACGGAGGCCCATCGCCTCGGTGGCCGCCGGGGTGACGTCCACGCTCAACGGAAGCGGTGCTCCGACGGTGATGCGGGTGACGTCGCCCAACGGCTCGACGTCGACGATGGCGGTCGACCACACGTTGCGGGGGCTCCCGTCGGGCCGCTGGCGGTGAAGGGCGACCGAGGCCGGTTGGATGGTGAGCAGGACCGATCCGGTCGTCGCCGAGTCGGCCACGGCCAGGTCGATGGGATGCCCGTCGAGGTCGACGGTGCCACGGTCGATCCGCCCCGCGAACAGGTTGACCCCGGCCAGGGCCGCGACGTAGGGGGTCGCCGGTCGGCGGCGGATCTCTTCCGGGGTGCCGGTCTGGGTGATCCGGCCGGCCTCGACGATGGCGATCCGGTCGGCGAGGAGCACGGCGTCGGTCGGATCGTGGGTGATGAGCAGGCGGGGCCCGGCCACGGTCGCCAGGTGGGTCCGGAGGGTCCGTCGGAGCTGGGTCCGGGTTGCCACGTCGAGCGCGGCCAGCGGCTCGTCGAGCAGGACGGCGTCGGGCTCGATCGCCAGGGCCCGGGCCAGGGCCACCCGCTGGGCCTGGCCGCCGGAGAGCTCACCGGGTCGGCGGTCGAGGAGGTCGGCGATGTCGAGGAGCTCGGCCCATCGCCCGGCCTCGGCTCGGGCTCGGCGCCGGGAGCGACCGGCCGCCACCAGCCCGAACCCGATGTTGTCGACCACGGACAGGTGGTCGAAGAGGTAGTACCGCTGGAAGACCACGCCGATGCGACGACGCTCGGCCGGGACGAAGATCCGCCGCTCGGGGTCATCGAGGACCCGGGAACCGAGCTCGATCCGCCCCTGGTCGATCGGCTCGATCCCGGCGATGGCGTCGACCGCGGTCGACTTCCCGGCGCCGTTCGGCCCGAGAAGGGCGACGGTCGTGCCGGTCGGGATGGTCAGCTCGACCGACAGCGTGAAGCCGGTCGGTCGGGACACGACGAGCCGTGCCTCCAATGCGCTCATCGGGGCGACCACCACCGGTCCCGCATCGCCACCAGCACGACGAGGGAGACCGCCACGAGAACCAGGCTGATGGCGACCGCGGCATCCCGATCGGATTCCAGCGTGACGAACACCGCCAGCGGCAGGGTCTGGGTCCGGCCCTGGAGGTTGCCGGCGAAGGTGACCGTGGCGCCGAACTCGCCCAACGATCGAGCCCATGCCAGCACCGCCCCGGCCCGGAGCGAGGGGGCGATCATGGGGAGGGTGACCCGCCACAGCACGGTCAGCCGACCGGCCCCCAACGTGGCTGCGGCCTGCTCGTACCGACGGTCGACGCCGGCCAGCGCCCCCTCGACGGTGACGACGAGGAACGGGGTGGCGACGAAGGCGTTCGCCGCCACGACCCCCCAGATCGAGAACGGGAGGAGGAACCCGGTGGCGTCGTACAACGGGCCGCCGATCAGACCCCGACGCCCGAAGGCGAACAGCAGGGCGGCGCCGCCGACCACCGGAGGGAGGACCATGGGCAGGGTCACGACCGCTCGGAGGAGGCGGCGGCCGGGCACGTCGGCCCGGGCCAGCACCCAGGCCAGGGGGACGCCGACGGCGACGGCGATCGCCGTTGCGGCCAGCGATGACAGCAGGGAGATCCGGAGGGCGTCGACGACGATCGGCGACGTCAGCAGGTCGGGCAGTGCTCGCCACCGGATCCGGGAGCCCAGCCCGACCAGGGGGGCGATGAAGCCGGCGGCGCCGACGGCCGCCGGGATCGCCAGCACCCAGGGGACGCCGGTCCGGACCCGGCGCTTCACCGGGGATCGAACCCGTGATCGGCGAGGATCGCCTGGCCCTCCTCGGACCGGGCGAAGGCCACGAAGGCGGCGGCCCCGGTCGGGTTGTCGCCCCCGACGAGCGGAGCGATGGGGTAGTCGGCGGTGACGTTGTGGTCGGCGCCGATGACGATCCCGTCGACATCGGCCCCCGCCAGGTCGGTCGTGTAGACGATCCCGGCGTCGAGCTCACCGGCGGCGATCTTCGTGAGCAGGGCTCGGACGTCGGGCTCGTTGGTGTCGACCGCCGGTTCGACCCCGGCGTTGGCCAGCACCGACCGGGCCAGCCGACCGCAGGGTACGGCCTCGGCGCACAGCCCGATCAGCAAGCCGTCGTCGGCCAGGTCGGCCAGACCGGCGATCTCGGCCGGATTGCCGGCCGGCACCGCGATGGCCATGCGATTCCGCCCGAGGATCGCAGGCTGGCCGTCGACCTCGCCGGCGGCCACGACGTCGGCCATGATCTCGGGGCTGGCCGAGGCGAACACGTCGGCCGGTGCGCCGGCCAGGATCTGCTCCCGCAGGGTCGAGCTCCCCGCCAGGTTGAGTTGCACGTCGACGCCCGGGTTCGCCGCCTCGAAGGCGACCTCGAGCCCGCCGAACGCATCGGTCAGCGACGCGGCGGCGAACACCAGCACCACCCCCTCGGGGCTCGCTCCCCCACCGGTCGGTCCGGCCGACGAGCCGCCGGCGCCTCCGCCACAGCCGACCGCCAGCAGCAGGGAGACGACGGCCGCAACCAGCGACCGCGGCGACGACCGCCCGACGATGCTCACCTGGTTGCGCACGCAGCTCACGGTCGCCTCTCCCCGGTGGCCCGATCCTCGGTGATCTCAACGAGACCAGTCGAGACGACCCTGTGTACCGGTTGGACGCCGATCGGGACAACCCGGCCCGCTACCGTGACCGATCATGGGGACGGCACCGTCGACGCCCACCGACTCCGACGACCTCCAGCTCTCGCTCAACGAGTGGGTCACGCTCGCCCTCCTGGCCGAGATGCCCCGCCACGGTTTCGCCCTGTCCCGCGAGCTGGCCCCGGCCAGCGACCTGGGGCGAGTCCTCACCGTCCACCGTCCGCTCGTCTACCGGGCGCTCGACCGGCTGGTGGCAGCTGGCCTGGCGGAGCCCCACCAGACCGAACCGGGCGACGGCGGCCCGACCCGGACGTTGCACCGACCGACGACGACGGGCCGGGCGGCCATCGATCGTTGGCTCGACCGCCCGGTCGGCCACATCCGCGACCTCCGGATCGAGTTCGTGGTGAAGGTCCGGTTGAACCGCCGCCGGGACCGGGACCTGGAGCCTCTGGTGTCGGCCCAGCAGACCGAGCTGGCCGACACCGCAGCCGGTCTCACCGCCGAGCCGCCGACCGCCACCGACGATGACGTCGTCGACCTCTGGCGTCGCCACCACGCCGCAGCGGCCATGTCGTTCCTCGACGAGCTGGCCGACCGGGTCACGACTCGCTGACCGAGCCCGATCGGGCGGCTTCCCGAACCCGTCGGCGTGTCCGGGCCGGCCCTCATCTCGAAGGTGTCGCCGCCGAAGGAGCAATCATGTCCCCCCGGACCTGGGCCGCGCCGGCCTCGATCCAACTCCCGACCTGGTTCATCGCCGAGCTGACCGAGGCGGCGTCGGTGACCGAGGTGCTCGACACCGTGGCCCGGTGCCTGCCCGAGGTCGTCCACGCCGACCGGGCCAGCGTCGCCCTCGTCACCCGGGACGGCACCGGGTTGGAGGTCTTCGCCATGGGTGGCATCGACACCGTCGAGCTGGGTGCGGTGCTGCCGGTGGAGGGCTCGCTCCTGGGGCAGGTCTTCCGGGACCGGCGGACGATCAACTTCCCCGACATCTCCGACGCTGCGGCACCCGACGCCCGGCGACTGGTCGAGCTCGGGCTCCGGTCGGTGGTGAACGCCCCGTTGATCAGCGCCGGCGAGTGCTTCGGAACGATCAACCTCGGTCACTACGAGGCCGGCTTCTTCGGTCCCGACACCGAGGTCGTCCTCGACTCGCTCGGCCGACTGGTCGGCGCCTCCCTCCGCCTCCAGAAGCAGGTCGAGCGGTTGGAGGAGCGGAACCGGGGGATGGCGATGGTGCTCGACAACGTCGACCAGGGGTTCCTGACCATCGACCGGGCCGGCCGGCCGAGCGAGGATCGCTCGGCCGTCGTGGCCCGATGGTTCAACGAGCCGGCGGTCGATCTCCCGCTCCCCGAGCTGTTCCGTCGGGTCGAGGACGACCAGGCGGCCGTCCTCGCCGAGCTGAACCTCGACCAGCTCGAGGCCGGCGTCATGCCCGACCGGGTCGTCCTGGCCCAGATGCCGGGCCGGGTACGGACCGGCGATCGGATCCTCGACGTCACCTACCGACCGTTCGACGCGACGGACGGGCCCCGCGTGCTGGTCGTGATGAGCGACGTCACCTCGGCCATCGCCACCGAGCGGGCCGAGGCGGAGAAGCGGGAGCTGCTCTCATTCTTCGAGCGCATGCTCCGAGACCGGTCCGGGTTCGCCGACTTCGTGGACGAGCTCGATCGCCTGGTCGCCGAGCTGGGCGATGCCCGACGCCGGTCCGATCTCGCCACCCAGCGTCGGATCCTCCACACGATCAAGGGCAACGCCCCGATCGTCGGGATGGAACGACTGGCCACGGTGTGCCACGAACTGGAGACGGCGATCAGCGTCCGCCAGGACGGGTTGACCGAACAGGAACGGGCCCGACTGGAGGGCGTCTGGACCTCGATCCGGTCCCAGGTGGCCAAGCTCGATGCCACGATCGACCATCGGGCCATCGAGGTCGATGAGGGCGACCTGACCCGTCTGGAGGAGCTCGTCGAACGCGGTGTCTCGACCGAGATCATCCGCGGCGAACTCGCCTCGTGGCGACTGACCCCGGTGGCGTGCCGGCTCGAGCGACTGGCCCTCCAGGGGGCGGCCCTGGCCGAGCGGGTCGGCAAGGCCGATGTCCGGCTCCATGTCGAGGGCAACGGGATCCGCCTCGCGACCGATCCCTGGCGCCCGCTCTGGTCCTCGCTGATCCACGCGGTCCGGAACGCCATCGACCACGGGATCGAGGATCAGGCCGAACGCGACGCCGCCGGCAAACCAGGGGCCGGCGCGGTCTCGCTCGTCGCCCGACGGTGGGACGAGGGATTCGAGATCATCGTCGAAGACGACGGCCGGGGCATCGACTGGGCCACCCTCGAGCTCGAGGCGGCGGCCCGGGGCCTGCCGTCGGACACCGAGGACGAGCTGATCGAGGTGCTCTTCGCCGACGGGATCACCTCGCGCCGCGAGGTGACCGAGACCTCGGGCCGCGGCATCGGGATGGGCGCGCTTCGGGAGACGGCCAGAGCACTCGGCGGCGAGGTGCTCGTCGACTCCCGGCCGGCCCGAGGGACCCGTCTCACCTTCCGCTTTCCCGAACGAGTCGGCGCCTCTTTCTGACGCCAACGGAGAGCGGCCCGCCTCCCGTTGGGCCGCGATGACGCGCCGCCGGGGTCATCCCCACGACAGAGCCGAGGTTCGGCGGGAGTCATGGCCCGGGTTGAAGGCCTCACTTCCTTGACAGTTCGAGTGCGTCAACGGAAGCTGCCCATGGCAGTTAGCAACAAGGATCGACGAGCACTACAGGTGCCCGGTCCGCTGAGCTGCCGCGCAGATACTGAGGGCAAAGGGAGGACTGCGTGCACTACAACAGCGAGCCGGACTATGGGGGTCCGATGGTCGACCCGACCACGAACCCGGATCCACGAGCTGCAGAAACCGGCGGTTTGAAGGCGAAATGGGGTCAGCTCGACCTCCCGGTGAAGATCGGGGTCGTGGTCGCATCACTGATCGTGTTCGGCCTCGTTGCAAGATACGTGCTGCCAGTGCTCATCGCTGCCGTCGGTATCGGCCTGGTCATCGCCCTGCTCTTCGTGCCCTATTGGATCCCGACGATCGTCGCGTTCTTCAGGAAACACCCGAGCAAAGCTGCGATCCTCGTCGTCAACATGTTCTTCGGCTGGACGTTCATCGGATGGTTCGTAGCCCTGGTGTGGGCACTCACCGATTCCGTCGCCGGAGGCGGTCAGACGGTCGTGGTGAACACCGTCGTCCAGAACACGAACAACAACGTGGCCAACGCCGGTGCGCCGCCTCAGGGGTTCGTCGCTGCGCCCCAGCAGGCCCCGAGCTACCAGGTCGGCGACGTCGTCAATGGGCACCGGTTCGACGGCGTGAACTGGACACCGGTGGCCCCGCAGGCACCCTTGCCACCCGCCGCAGCCCAGGTGGGCGACGTCGTCAATGGGCACCGGTTCGACGGCGCGGCCTGGGTGCCGGTGGCCACCCCGACCCCGCCCGCTCCGGCCAGCCACGTTCCTCAGGCGGGCGACGAGCTCAACGGCTATCGCTTCAACGGCTCCCAGTGGGAGCCGATCGTCCGCTGACCATCGGCCCCGGTCCGGCAGGTCGTCTGGCCGGACCGGGGCAACGGGCAGGCGTTGGGGGGTCGAGCGCACCCGGGAGACGCCACGTCCGATCCGATCGGCATTCGACGGGAGCGGCCACCTAGATTCGGGGTGATGGACACCTTCCCGAACCCGGAGTTCCTGGTCGAGCCGGCGTGGCTCAACGACCATCTCGACGACCCCGCCGTGGTCGCGGTCGACGTCACGGCGAAGCTCAGCTCGAAGCTGGAGAACCACGCAGCCGACGCGATCCACGGCCCAAGCCACATCCCGGGCTCGGTGTTCCTCGACGTCGCGTCCGGGAAGGGCGCGCTGTCGGACCCGACCCACGAGCTTCCGTGGATGTGGCCGTCGGTGGCCCGGGTCGAGGAGACGTTGGGCTCGTTGGGGATCGGGACCGACACCAGGATCGTGCTGGTCGGCCGGACGCCCCGCCCCGGCATCGATGCCGGCACCATGTGGTGCACCCGAGCGTGGTGGACCCTCCACCACATGGGGGCTCGGGTGGCCATCCTCCACGGTGGCCTGGAGCGCTGGGAAGCGGAGGGCCGGCCGCTGACCGACGCCCCGACCGATCGGCCACCGACCCGATTCGTGGCCGGCGGCGACGGGCTGACCGCCCGGGCCACCCGGGACGACGTGGTGGCGGCGATCGCCGACGGCTCGGGGACGTGTGTGGTCGATGCCCTCTCCCCCGCCGACTTCGCCGGCACCGGCAACGCCTACGGACCCCGGCCGGGCCACATCACCGGGGCCATCAACGCCCCCGGCCTCGCCCTGATCGACGCAGAGACGGCCGGCTTCCCCCCGCCGGCCGAGCTCCGCCGCCGCCTGGAGGCCAGCGGACTCCTCGACCGGGACCGGATCATCACCTACTGCGGTGGTGCCATCGCCGCCACCATCCCAGCCTTCGCCCTGGCGCTGTTCGACCGCCACCACGGGGTCCAGGTGTACGACGGGAGCCTGATGGAGTGGTCCGCCGACCCCGACCTCCCGATGTCGACCACCGAGGCCTAGCCTCGCCGTACCCCCCCGACCACCGAGGTCCCGCCATGACCACCCTCGTCCCCTATCTCACCTTCGCCGATGGCGACGTCTCCCTCCGGTTCCTGACGACCGTCCTCGGGTTCGAGGTCGTGACCGAGCAACGCGGCGAAGCCGACGAGGTCGTCCACGCCGAGCTGCGGCGGGGCGAGGCGGTCATCATGGGCGGGGCCGGCGAGGCGACGACCGGCACCGCCCCCGGCCTCTACCTGGTGGTCGACGACGTCGCCGCAACCTACGAGGCGGCTCTGGCCGCCGGTGCCACGTCGGGCTACCCGCCCGAACAGACCGAGTGGGGCACCGACCGGGCCCGGCTCGTCGATCCCGACGGACACGAGTGGACGGTGGGGACCTACGTCCCCGGCCAGTCCTGGTGACCGTCCGCCGGTCGGCGCTCAACCGCAGGAGCCGGCGCCGCTAGGGCTGGGCGTGCGATCCGGTGCCGGTCTCTGCTTGGCTGTTCCCATGCTGACCAGGGGCCGGGACCGGATCTACCTCAGGTGGCGAGACGACGACGAGGCCCCCGAGGCGAGCCGTCACCTGCAACGGGAGGGCTGGGTCCTGCTCCCGTCGGTGCTCGACCCCGATGAGGTCGCCGCCTTGTCGACCGACGTCGAGCGGGTGTTCGCCACCTACCCGCCCGACGGCCGACGACCCGAGCGGGACCTGGTCGAGGCCGAACAGTTCCGGTACGAGATGCTGAACCGGTCCGGACCCTGCCAGCAGGTGGCCGGCCACCGCCGGATCCTCGATGTCGTGGAGCCCCTCCTGGGTGAGGACTGCCACATCATCGCCAACACGGCCTGGCGCAATCCGGCCGACGTCGAGCACACCCACGGCGGCGGCGGGTGGCACATCGATGCCGGACCCCACGTGCCGCTCCCCCCGGGCGTCGACTGGGACGAGCGGATCCCCCACCCGGTGTTCGCCGTCGCCTGCCACGTCCTCCTTCGGGACTGCCCCATCGAGTGCGGCCCGACCGGGGTCATCCCCCGGAGCCACCTGTCGGGCGCACCACCGCCCGCCGATCGTCGAACCGACCCGACCTTGGGCTGGCGGGGCAACGAGCCGGTGACCCTGGCCGCAGCGGCCGGCGACATACAGCTCTTCGTGTCCGACGTCTGGCACCGCCGGATGCCGACCGGCCCCGGCGACGCCGGCCGGTTCTTCCTCCAGATCCACTACGGCCGGCGGGACATCGCCCAACGGATCCGGACGACCGAAGCCACCAACCACGTCGCCCCGGAGGCTGTGGAGCGTGCCACGTCGGAGCGGGACCGGACGCTGATCGGCCTTCATCGCCCCTTCTTCTACGACGGATGACCCTCGCCGACCGATGACGCCGGCGGTTCACCGGGGGCGGCATCGGCGACCGACGGCCCGGACGGCGGCCGACGACCGAGCTTGTCAGGGTTGCCGATCCCGTGGATCGCCACCACCCGTCCCTCGGCAACCACCAGGGCCGCCGCCGCCACCAGGTGACCCGACGACCGGATGACCAGTCCCGGTTCGCCGTTGACCGTCTCGACCCCGAACGTGACCGGACGGCTTCGGAACACGTTGACCAGCAGGCGGGCGATCGACTCGGCACCGACCAGCGGCCGGAGTGGCGCTCCAGGGAGCATCCCGCCCGAGTCGAAGTCGCCG
The DNA here is from genome assembly GCA_965262175.1 of Acidimicrobiales bacterium. Lineage (GTDB taxonomy): Bacteria > Actinomycetota > Acidimicrobiia > Acidimicrobiales > SZUA-35 > CADEDH01. The sequence continues at coordinate 406,113 of CBDHES010000022.1, forward strand.
ACGGCGTCGGGAGCGAGCACCTCGACCAGAGCCTCGACGGTCCCGGTAGCACAGGCGGCGGCGAACCGCCGGGCGACCCGCTCCAGTTCCCCGTGGTCGACGGCGGCCGGCACCTCCGGGTCGGATCGGACCTTTCGCCGGGCCCGGCTGGCCAGCTGACGGCACGCCACCGGTGACCGCCCGACGGCCTGGGCCACCTCGTCGAACGGGAGCCCGAAGAAGTCGTGGAGCACCAGCGCCACTCGCTCGGCCGGGGTCAACCGATCGAGGACGACGAGGAGCGCCAGACGGACGGTCTCGTCGAGCGTGACCCGGTCGGCCGGATCGGGATCGACGTTCTCGCCGCCGACCGACGGAACCGACCCGACGATCGGCTCGGGCAACCACGGGCCGACGTAGGCCCGACGACGGAGGTCGGCCGACCGAAGCCGATCGAGGCAGATTCGGCTGGCCACCCGGACCAGCCACCCGGTCGGGTCGTCGATCGTGGAACGGTCGGCGGCGACCAGCCGAGCGAACGCCTCGTCGGCGGCATCGGTCGCCTCGGCCACCGAGCCGAGCATGCGGTAGCCGAGATCGACCAGGCGGGGCCGGGCCACCCGCCAGAGGTCGTCGATGGTCGGGTCGGCCGAGGTCGGCGGCCGGGATGGCGAGCTCATGACTGTTGGACGGGCGTCGCCCTCCGGATGTGACACGCGACGAGTCTGACACCGGCGACGGTCGGTCGGTTGCGTCGACCGGTCGGCCCACGCCCGGCGCCCAGTCACATCGCGGCCACCTCGATCGTCCTCCCATCGAACCCCGACCCCGGAGGACCCCGATGCGACCAACCGACCCGACCTCATCCCTCGCCCCGACCACCGACCGACCCGACGAGTCCGAAGGGCTCGCCATCGCCCGGCCGAGCTGGCTCCCGCCGGAGCAGTGGCCGTTCGCCCTCCGTCGCTACGACCACCCCATGCCCGACGGCCGCCGGTTGGCGATCCACTACACCGACGAAGGCACGGGGCCCCCGCTGGTGCTCGTCCACGCCGGGCTCTGGTCCTTCGTGTGGCGGGATCTGATCGCCCAACTCCGTCACCGCTTCCGGTGCGTGACCCTCGACCTACCCGGATCCGGCCTCTCGGCGGGGACGGCTCGCGACGTCGACCTGCGCACCTTCACCGACGTCCTCGACGGGCTCCTCGACCATCGAAGCGTCGAGGGAGCGACGATGGTCGTCCACGACCTGGGCGGGGTGGTGGGGATCGTCAGCGCCGGCCGGCGGCCCGAGCGGGTGACCGGCATCGTGGCCGTCAACTCCTTCGCCTGGCCCCCCGACGGTCTCGCCCTCCGAGCGATGCTCGGCCTGATGGGCAGCCGATCGATGACCTGGACGCTCGGGTCGGCCCGGACGATTCCCCGGCTCTCGGCCACCGGCCTGGGCATCGGGCGACATCTCGACCGGGACGGCCGACGGGCGTTCCGCGGCGCGTACCGTCGCCGTCCGGCCGCCCGCAGTTTCCACCGGGCCATGCGATCGGCCCGACGATCCCAGGCGCTGTTCGCCGAGGCCGATCAGGCGTTGATCACCTCGCTGGCCGACCGACCGGTGCTCACCGTCTTCGGGGAGCGCAACGATCCGTTCGGTTTCGCCGATCGATGGCGCGAACGGTTCCCCCACGCATCGAGCTGGGTCGTCGAGGGCGGGAACCACTTCCCGATGTGCGACGATCCGGTCGGCCTGGCCGAACGAGTCGCCGCCTGGTACGACGCCACCGCCGGCTGAGCCGCTCAGCGCTCAGGCGCCCTGGCGACCACCGCGGGCGACGCCGGGCGCGATGGCGATCCGGTCCCGGTCGAGCGCCGATCGGCGGAGGCCGGGACCGGATCGGCGACGATCAGTCGCGGGCCTTCAGCGAGTCGCGGATCTCGGTCAGCAGGTCGACCTCGGTCGGGCCGGCCTCCTCCTCGGCCTTGCCGGTCGCCCGGTTGTACGCCCGGACGAGGAGGAACACGACGAAGGCGAGGATCACGAAGCTGATGACCGTCGTGATCCAGTTCCCGATGTTGATGTAGGCCGGACCGGTCCCGATGACCTCGCCGAGCTCGTTCTTGTACTCGATGTCGCCACCGAGGCTGATCCGGATCGCGCTGAAATCGGGGGCGCCGAAGAAGCGGGCGATGATCGGCATCAGCACGTCGTCGACGAGACCCTGGACGACCGGGGCGAAGGCCAGGGCCATGATGAGCCCGACCGCCGCCTCGAAGACGCCGCCCCGTTCGATGAACTCCCGGAATTCCTTGATCATGTCGTTCCACCCACTGTTCGTGTCGATGCACCGGAGGTGCAGGCCGACGCACGCTCGTCGCCCGAGGAGAGGCTAGGGCCTCGAAGCGACCACCAGGTTGACCACCGCCGACCACCAGGTGACGACCGCCGACGGCCGTGCCACCATGATCCGGTGGTTCGCGACGATCCGGCCGAGCATGAGCGCGTCGTGCGGCCCGACGCTCCATCGTCCGACGCTCGCCCGGTCGGCACCGGGCCGGCCCTGGCCGATCGGCCGTGGCTCCCACCGGCGTCCGACGATCTCGTCCGATCGGTGGCGGCAGCCACGGCCTCGTCGACCCCGGCCGAGCTGGTCGACCTGGTCGAGGGGCTGATCGCCGACAATCGGGCGATCCACGACCAGCGGTGCATCAACCTCAACCCGGCCACCAACACGATGAGCCCCCGGGCCGAGGCGGCGCTGGCCGCCGGGCTGGGCTCCCGGCCGTCGCTCGGTCATCCGGGCGACAAGTACGAGATGGGCCTGGAAGCGATCGAGCGCATCGAGATCGTCGCCGCCGAGCTGGCGGCCCGGGTGTTCGGAGCGTCCCACGTCGAGGTCCGGGTCCCGTCGGGGGCGGTGGCCAACCTGGTCGGGTTCATGGCCTGCGCCCGGCCGGGCGACGCCATCGTCGTGCCCCCGGCGACGATCGCCGGGCATGTGACCCACCACCGTCCGGGTGCGGCCGGGCTGTACGGCCTGGAGATCCACGAGGCGCCGATCGATCCCGACCGGTACACGATCGACGTCGAGGCCCTGGCACCGCTGGTGGAGCGGGTCCGGCCGGCGCTGATCACCGTCGGTACCAGCCTCAACCTGGCCCACCACGACGTGGCCGCCATCCGCCGGGTCGCCGACCTCGTCGGGGCCCGGGTCCTCTTCGACGCAGCCCACCTCTCGGGTCCGATCGCCGGCAACGTCTGGCCCGACCCGCTGGCCGACGGCGCCGACCTGGTGACGATGAGCACCTACAAGAGCCTCGGGGGCCCGCCCGCCGGGTTGGTCCTCACCGGCGATGCCGAGCTGGCGGAGCGGATCGAGGCCATCGTGTTCCCCGGTCTGACGGCCAACTTCGACGCCGGTAAGACGGCCGCGTTGGCCTTCACCCTGATCGACTGGATCGTCCACGGCCGTGCCTACGCCGAGACGATGGTGGCCGCCGCCGACGCCTTGGCGAGAGCACTCGACGACGCCGGGATCGCCGTCTGGTCGGCCGAGGGGCGGGCCACCCGATCCCACGCCCTGGCCCTGGACGCCCGACCGCTCGGCGGCGGTCATCGATCGGCCACCCGGCTCCGAGAGGCGAACCTGTTGACGTCGGCCATCGGCCTCCCGACCGGCCTCGACGATGGGGTGCGGATCGGCACCAACGAGGTCGTCCGATGGGGGGCCGAACCGACCGACATGGCAGCCCTGGCCGAGTTGGTGGCCCGGGCCGTCGCCGCCGACGACCCCCGTGCGGTCGCGGCCGACGCCACCGCCTTCCGTCGACGGTTGACCGAGCTCCGGTTCGCGGCCGGAGACGGTCCCGGCTAGCGTCGGGCCATGGTCGACGACAGCCCCTTCCCGGCAGATCGCGCCGCAAGCCGCGCCAGCCTGCTGGCGGCGGTCGACAGCATCGCCGAGACCATCGTCGCCAATCGGGACAAGGGGGAGGAGCTACGATCCCTGGCCCCCGAATCGGTCGAGGCCCTCCGGACCTCGGGGCTGTTCCGGCTCAAGGCGCCGCGGGACGCCGGCGGGGCCGAAGCCCACCCGGTGGTCCAGATGGACGTGATCGAAGCGATGACCCAGCTCGATCCGGCCGCCGGATGGTGCATGTTCATCACCAGCGCCGTCGCCGGTGGCGCGTTGGCCCGCCTTCCCGACGACGGCCTGGCCGACGTCGCGGCCAACGGGTTCCCGTTCATGGCCGGCAGCCTGCGTCCCGGGGGCTCCGCCCGTCGGGTGGCCGACGGATATCGGGTCTCGGGTCGATGGGCCTGGGGCAGCGGGGTGTCGCACGCCGACTGGGTCATGGTGCCGGTCCTGACCGAGGACGGGCCCGGTCCGGTGGTCAGCGTGGTGGTGCCGACCACCGAGGTCACCGTGCACGACACGTGGCACGTCCTCGGCATGAAGGGGACCGGCAGTGCGGACTACGAGCTCGACGATGTCTTCGTTCCCGACCGGCTGGCCTACGACCCGGCCCGGGGGCCGATCCAACGAGGGGGCCCGCTCTACCGACTCGGCATGCCGGGCTACGTGGTCAACGAGCACGGCTCGTTCGCCTACGCCCTCGCCCGGTTGGCGCTCGAGGAGATGACGGCCACCGCCATCGCCAAGCGGCGGGGCTACTCGTCGCCGACCACGATCGCCGACCGTGAGGTCTTCCAGCGCACGCTCGGCCGAGCCGACCTGCGGATCAACGCCTGCCGGCTGCTCATGGCCGACGTCATCGAGCGGTTGTTCGATGCCGCAGCCACCACCGGCCACCCACCGCCCGAACTCCAGGCCGAGGCTCGGGCCGCCGCGGTGTGGTGCACCGACGAGGCGCTCGACGTGGTCGGGTCACTGTTCCGCTACGCCGGAGGGAGCGCCGTCATGCTCGACAGCATCCTGCAGCGATGCCTGCGGGACCTCTACACCGTCCAATCCCACCTGGTGGTCAGCGACGTGGCCTACGAGACCCGCGGCCAGCTGCTGCTGGGCCTGATCGACGACGCCCCGATCCGTTGACCATCTCCTCGTCGCCCCCCGAATGGCGCTCGAACGGCTCGCTCCAGGTCGGGATGACGCCGCCGTGGGACCTCTGGTCGCTGGAGCCGGACGAGCAGCGCCGCCGGCTGGCGGCGGTGGCCGACGCCGGGATCGACCACCTGTTCACCGCCGATCATGTCAGCTTCCACGACGGCTCGGGGATCGACGGCCTCATCGAGCTGGCCGCCCTGAGCGGTGTCGAACCCCGCCTCGGGCTGCACCTGGGCGTGTACCTCCTGGCCCTCCGGCACCCGATGGCGGTGGCCCGCCAGATCTCGACGCTGGCCAACGCGGCCCCCGGTCGCCTGGTGGTGGGGATCGGGGTCGGGGGCGAGGATCGCCACGAGATCGAGGTCTGCGACGTCGACCCCCGGACCCGGGGCCGGCGGACCGACGCCTCGCTGTCCATCGTCCGGCGGCTGTTGGACGGGGAGACGGTCGATGGTGACGGCGAGTTCTTCGGGTTCGAGCGGGGTCGCATCAAGCCCCGTCCCGACCCGCCGGTGCCGTTCCTGGTCGGCGGGCGAAGCGACGCCGCCATCGGCCGGGCGGCCCGACTCGGAGACGGATGGCTCGCGACGTGGTGTTCGGCCCGGCGGTACGCCGAAGGGGTGGCCGCCGTGGGATCGGCAGCCCCCGATCGGGTCGAGCCCTGGCACCATGGGCTCCAATCGTGGGTCGGGGTCGGGCGGGACCGCGACGAGGCCCGCAGCTGTGTGGCGACGGCCATGGAGCGCTTCTACGGGATCGGTTTCGACCGGTTCGAGCGCTACACCCCCTATGGCAGCCCGATCGAGATCGCCGACTTCCTCCGACCCTACGTCGACGCCGGAGCCTCGATCCTCAACCTGACGGCCTGTGGGCCCGATCGTGCCTCCGAGATCGACGCGGTGGCCGAGGTCGCCGACCTTCTCCGCCGCTGACCGTCAGCGGACGGGGGCGGCGAGGGCGGCGTGTTGATCGAGGAGGTCGCCGATGACCTCAGCCATCGGTCCGGCGCCGTTGGCGGCCCACCCGGGCCCGAGCACGGTCCGGGGTCTCGGCCGCGCCGGCCGCGTCGATCCCGACGTTGCGGTCGAGGGGAAACGGCGCCATCCCCGCCTCGCCGGGCGGAGACACCGCCGGGGGGAACAGGGCGTAGCCGGCGGCGTCCCGCGGCTAGCCGGCGGCGTCCCGCGGCTTCGCTCGAGCCATCCCCGCTCGAGGTTGAGGCCACGGGCGTTGGCTCCCTTCGGCGGCTCGACCGGCGTCCCGTCGACCATCTCGACATCGACCCACCACTTCTTCAGCGGGTTGATCGACCCCCGACCGATGCGGTCGTCGAGGCGGGCGATCCACCCTCGGGTGAACGGCAGGTTCATCGCCGCCCACTGGAACGGACGCTCCGACAGCACGCCCTCGACGTTGTAGGGGCAGGTCTTCATGCAGCGCCCGCACGCCGAGCCCCGCATGTTGGTGATGCGGTACCGGGCGCAGCGGTCGACGTCGGGCTTCCACATCTCGTAGCCGTTGAACATCGTCTTGTCGCCGAACCGGATGGCCCCGCACGGGCACTCCCGGGCGCACTTGGTGCACTTGGAGCAGAAGTCCTGGAGCCCGAAGTCGATCGGGCGGTCGGCGGTGAGGGGCAGGTCGGTGGTCACCACGCCCGACTTGAACCGGGGCCCGACGAACGGGTTGAGCACCAGCTCGCCGATGCGGGACAGCTCGCCGATGCCGGCCCGCAGCAGGAGGGGGATGTGGTTGACCTCGTCGTGGCGAGCGGTGTGGGCCTGGGCCGACCAGCCGAGCGAGCGGAGGTGGGCGGCCATCGTGCAGGCGATCATCGACGCCCTGAGGTAGGCCCGCATCGACTGGGCGCCGCTGATCCAGTCGTCGCCCGAGGCCCCCTCCATCGTCTCGTAGCCCTGGTCGAGGACGAAGACGATGGCGTTGCGGTGCACCGGCTCGATCTCGGTCCCGTCGGGGTGGTGGGAATACCAGACGTAGTCGGGGGCATCGCACACCCCGGTCATGTCGGCCCCGAGGAAATGGCCGAGGGCCTTCACCCCGTCGGCGTTGCGGTCCGGATCCTCGGTGCCGGGAGCGATCGTGGGCGCCGTCTCCCCGTGCTGGAGCGGCACGAGCCGGGCCAGCATGTCCGACGATGCCATGCCGTGAGGAGCCTTGGGGATGAACCGGGCGACCTCGGTCTGGGGTCGAGCACCGAGGTCGCCGGCCCGGGCTCGGACGAAGAAGTTGTGCCGGGCCGGGACCCGTTGCACCTCCTCCTCGATCACCAGCGTGGTGGGCTCGTCGACCCGGCGGACCTTCTCCATCGGGTAGCGGCCGAGGTGCCACGGTCGGTCCTGGCCGGCCAGGCGGCGCCAACCGGGCCGGGTGCCACCGACGCCGACCAGGTGACGGGCCATCAGGGCGAGGTGCTCGACCCGTCCCCGCTCGGCCAGCGGGGCGTCGACCGGCAGGGCGAAGCTGGTCGTGATCGTGGCCAGGCCATAGCCGCCGGGGATCAGCGGGTTGGTCAACCGGCCACCGTGAGCCTCGACGACCCCGGCCGCCAGCGCCACCCGGCCCCCGTCGACGTCGGAGGCGGCGATCGTGTGCGCGGTTGCGGCGTGGCCGAGCGTGCCGAGGTAGCGGGCGACGACGGTCGCGATCTCCATCGCCCGCATGTCGGCCACGGTCTGGGCGCCCCCGGCGATCCACTCGTGGCCCGGTTCGCCAGGTCGGACCGGGCGGCCGAAGGCGACGAGGATCGATACCGCGTGGGTGTGGCCGTCGATCGGCTCGGCGGTCCACGCGTCGGCCGGCACCTCGGTGATCCCGACCAGGTCGGCGTCGAGGAAGTGGCAGTAGCCCTTGACGTTGGCCACCGCCGCCGCCGGCGACGGCATCGGAGCCTCGGCCGGTGAGACCGAGGCCGTCCGGCAGGCGCCGAACACCTCGACGATGCCGTCCACCACCCCGGTGAAGCTGGCGTCGCCCGGCCGGGCCGCCTCGGCCGGCGTCGGCGGGAGCGGGCCCACCCCGAGATCGGCCCTGTGGGCGGACCTCCTCGGCAGCCGCTCGGTCGGGAGCGGACCGGCGGCAGCCGGTCGAGCTCGATTCGAGAACAGCCTCATGGCGACCTCCCCCAGGCCGGTCGGACACTGGACCGCAAGTCTCCCCGACCGGTGGCCTGCCGTCGAATGGGTCGACCGGGCGGCGGCTCCTCGGCCGTCCCCCAGGTTCAACGCCAGCACGGCCGGCTCGGGCGCGGGCCCGCAGCGCTGGCCTCGGCCAGCCGTTGAGGTCGGTTACGCCGCGGTGACCGCTCGGGCGATCTCGCCCCACCGACCGGCGGTCGACGGGTCGGTCTCGATGCTCTCCTGGGCGAGGTACATGACGATCCGGGCCGCCGTGCCCCGGTACCGGGCGATGAGGGCGTCGGCCATGTCGTCCCACGTGGCCACGACGGCGTAGTGCTCCAGCATCTCGTCGGTGATCGTCTCGGCCATCCCGGCCAGATCACCCGCCTTGATCTTCTCGTTGAGCACCGCCGAGGTGCCCTCGAAGCCGAGGTCGTCGAACTGGAAGGCGTAGTTCTTGGTCGAACCGTAGAAGGCGATCTGCGACTTTGCCCGCTGGACGAGCGGAGCCCGCTCCTCCGGGGTGTCGCCGGGGGCGGCGAACACCGGCACGATCAGGTCGACCTCGGCCGGATCCCTTCCGGCGGCCGCCGCCCCCTCGGCGACCTGGGGAAGGAGCCGGCTCTCGATGTAGGGCATCGAGTGGAAGGGGTGGACGTGGATCCCGTCGGCCACCTCACCGGCGGCCCGGACCATGTAGGGGCCGACGGCCGAGATGTCGACCTTGATGTCGCCGTGATCGTGGACCCGGGGTGCCCATTGACCCGGGAGCAGGCTGAGCTGGTAGAAGGGCCCGTCGTGGGCCAGCTTCTCCTCCCGACGGAAGGCCCGGAAGCACGCTTTGACCGCCGCCACGTAGTCGGTCAACCGGGCCGCCGGGCGATCGAACTCGGCGCCGTACCGCCGCTCGATGTGGGCCCGGACCTGACTGCCGAGCCCCAGACGGAACCGACCGCCGGTGTTCTCGGCCAGCTCCCAGGCCAGAGCGGCCGACATCATCGGGCTACGGGGGAAGGCGACGGCGATGCCGGTGGTGAAGGTCAGCTCGGGGGCGGCGGTCGCCGCCGAGGCGATCTGCATCCATGGGGTCTGGCTGGTCTCGGTGAACAGCATCCCCGAGAACCCGTTGGCCTCGAGCGTCCGGGCCAGCTCGGCGGTCTTGGTCCAGGTCATGGCCCCGGTCATCAGATCGAACTGCATGGGATCCCCCAGGTGTCGGTGGCGACGGTGTCGTCGGTGCGGTCAGGGCGTGCGCCGCGATGATGGCCCAGCCCGCCCACCAGCTCAATCCCGACCGACGACGCAAGGTACCCGCTGGCGCCCGACACGGGCACCCGCCAGGCTGGAGCCGTCACCGGGGAAGGACCAGACCGTGCAGACCATCGCCGCCCGCTACCTCGAGCTCCTCGCCGCCCACGGCGTCACACGGCTCTTCGTCAACTCCGGGACCGACTTCGCTCCGCTGGTCGAAGCCTACGCCTCGACCGACGGGCCGGTCCCGGATCCGCTCGTCTGCGCCCACGAGAGCGTGGCGGTGGGCATGGCCCACGGTGCGTATCAGGCATCGGGCCGGCTGCAGGCGGTGATGTTCCACGTCACGGTCGGGACGGCCAACGCCATCTGCGCCATCACCAACGCGGCCCGAGACAACGTGCCGCTGCTCGTCGCCGCCGGGCGGACACCGGTGCTCGAGGCCGGCGCCCTCGGCGCCCGCGACACCCACATCCACTGGGCCCAGGAGATGTTCGACCAGGCCGGGATGGTCCGGGAGCTGGTCAAGTGGGACTACGAGCTCCGGGACCCGTCCCAGCTCGATGCGGTGATCGACCGGGCGGTGGCGATCGCCACCACCCACCCCCGAGGGCCGGTCTACCTCACCCTGCCCCGGGAGCTCCTGGCCCGGGAGGCGGTGGCCAGCCCCATGACGATCGGCACGAGCGTGCCGGCGGCCCCACGGCCCGACGGCGGCGACGTCGGCCGCCTGGCCGACCGGCTAGCCGACGCCGAGTTTCCGGTCATCGCGGCGTCGGCCGCCGGGGCCGACCCATCGGCCGTCGCCGCCCTGACCTCCCTGGCCGACCGGTTCGCCATCGGCCTGGCCGAGGTCGTGCCCCGCTACCTCAACGTACCGGCCGACCACCCCCTCCATCTCGGTCACCGGATCGAGGCCGTCCTGGCCGACGCCGACGTGGTGGTGTTCGCCGAGGCCGACGTGCCGTGGATGCAACGGTGGACCAACCCGCAGCCGTCGACGTTCATCGCCCAGGTCGGCCTCGACCCGCTGTTCGCCCGGTACCCGATGCGATCCCACCGATCCGACCTGACCCTCCTCGGGACCCCGACCGACGTCTTCACCACCCTGGCCGACGCCCTGGCCGACCGGGCCGAGCGCATCGACCCCGACCGCCGGGCCCGGCTCACCGCCCGGGCTCGCGAGGTGGCGGCGACGACCGCCCGGCTGCGGGCCTCCGAGGCCGCCACCGACGGACCGATCACCAAGGCCTTCCTCTCGGCCACGGTGGGCGAGGTCCTCGACGGCGACGCCGCCGTGTTCAACGAATACTGGGGGGTGCCCGAGCTGCTCGGCCGGACCGAGCCCGGCACCTTCTACGCCCACCCGCCCGCCGGGGGTCTCGGGTGGGCCATCCCGGCGGCGATGGGCGCCCGATTGGAGAGCGACCGGCTGGCGGTGGCGCTGGTCGGCGACGGCACGTACCTGTTCTCCAACCCTGCGGCCTGCCACCACGCCGCCGCCAAGCACGACACGCCGATCCTCACCATCGTCGCCGACAACGGCCGTTGGGGAGCCGTCGAGCACGCAACCCGAGCCGTGTACCCGGAGGGGCGGGCCGTGGCCGACGGCGAGCGGCGCCTGTCCGACCTGTCGCCGTCGCCAGCCTACGAAGCGTACGGTCAGGCGTCGGGCGGACACGGCGAGCGGGTCACCACCCGCACCGAGCTCCGACCGGCGCTCGAACGGGCCATCGACGCCGTCAAGCACGGCCGCCAGGCCCTGCTGAACGTGGCCTGCATCTGACCCAACCGCCTCCCACCGACCCCAGCCGAGGAGCCACCATGGAACTGAGCACCCCCGACGACCTCCGTACCGTCTACCGCCACCCCCGGGGCGGCCCGGTCGACAAGGTGATCGACGCCCTCGACCATCACTGCGTCGACTTCCTCGCCCGGTCACCGTTCTTCGTGCTCTCGACCGCCGACGGCGACGGGGTCTGCGACGGGTCTCCCAAGGGCGGGGCGCCCGGCTTCGTCGAGGTCCTCGACGAGCACCACGTGGCGTGGGCCGACTACTCGGGCAACAACCGCCTCGACTCGTTCGAGAACGTGGTCCGGAACGACCGGGTGGCCCTCCTGTTCCTGATTCCGGGGCTGGACGAGACGCTCCGGATCAACGGGACGGCCACCCTCTCGACCGACCCCGAGCTGTGCCGCCGGTTCGCCGT
>CBDHES010000023.1:0-16568 GCA_965262175.1 Acidimicrobiales bacterium
ACCCCGACCCCTGATCGGCGCCGACCGTCGCGCCCCGAGCCCGGCTCACGCCGCCGACTGCACCGCCAGCACCGAGCGCCCGTAGGTCGCTCGGCACGTCGTGCACTCGACGTAGTCGTCGAGTGCGGCCAGCGGCACGACCGGGACCAGCAGGACGGTCAACCACCGCCGGGCCGAGCGGTGGTGGTAGGCCCGCTCCGCTTGCTCCCGAGGGCAGTGGAACAGCCCCTCCGAGAGGGTCTTGGACCGGACGCGCAGGCCGCAGAGCACGAACATGGTTCCCCCTGTCCCCGCCACCCTGGTGGGTGGCGCTGGTGCCCATGCTCGACGGTCGGCCGGGTCCGGCCTGACTTGTCAGAGCTCGCGGACGAGGATCGCCAGCGCAGCGACGGTGGCGGTCCCGAGGACCGCCGGACGGGTGTAGCCCCGGTCGATGATCGGGATCGCCGGCTTCGACAGGAGCAGTCCGACGAGGGCGGCCGGGGTCAGCAGGCCGGTGACGCTCAGCTCCCGCGACCCGAACCGTCCGACGGCGGCGAGGACGGCGATCGAGAGGAGGGCACCGAAGGTGAGGAACGAGGCCATCGCCGATCGGAGCTGAGGACCGGTCTGGTCCTGGAGGACGAGGGCCATCGGTGGGCCGCCAACCGACGTCGCCGTGCCGGTCATGCCCGACAGGAACCCTGCGGTCAGCATCGTCGTGCCCGTGCGGCGGACCGGGAGGCCCCGGAGCGACACCGCCACGGCCACCAGGATCAGGACGGCGAACACGATCGACAACGACCGGGTCCCGATCGCCACCACCGCCAGCGAGCCGGCGACCGAACCGGGGACCCGCCCGACCATCGCCCACGACAGCAGGGAGAGGTCGATGTCGTGCCGCTCCCGCCAGGCGATCACGATGCCAACCGGGATCGACATGCCGAGCGCCGTTCCCGGCATGAGGGTCGGGTCGAGCAGCACCAGCACCGGCCCGGCGACCAGGCCGAAGCCGAGGCCGACCGCCCCCTGGATCGTCGCTCCCACGACGACGGCGACGATGGCGACCAGCCACGCCTCGGGACCGAGGCCGAAGCCCGTCACCGTGGCGCCGTCACCGGCGGGAGGTGATCTCGGTCGTGACCCGCTCGACGATCCCCTCGAGCGGCACCGGCTCGGTGTCGCCCCCGGTCCGGGCGGTCAGCTCGACCTCGCCCTTGGCCAGGCCCTTGGGGCCCAGCGTGATGCGGTAGGGGATGCCGATCAGCTCGGCGTCGGCGAACTTCACCCCGGCCCGGGCGTCCCGGTCGTCGAGGAGGGCGTCGATCCCGGCCGTGCGCAGCTCGTCGTAGATCCGCTCGGCGGCCGCCATCGAGTCGTCGTCGATCTTGACCACGGTGATGACGACCTCGTAGGGGGCGACCGACACCGGCCAGATCAGGCCGGCGTCGTCGTGGTGGGTCTCGGCGATCGTGGCCATGTTGCGGCCGATACCGATGCCGTAGCTGCCCATCACCACCGGCCGCTGCTGGCCCTCGGCGTCCGCCACGGTGATGTCGAACTTCTCGGCGTAGAGCGTCCCCAGCTTGAAGATGTGGCCGGCCTCGACGCACCGGACCATGTCGAGCGCCGTGCCGCACTTGGGGCAGGGCTCGCCGGCGGTGACCTCCCGGAGATCGGCCCAGTCGTCGACCGCGATGTCTCGGGCCACGTCGACCCCCCGGTAGTGCCAGTCGTCGGCGTTGGCTCCGGTGGTGAGGTTGGTCCGGCCCCGGAGCGTCTCGTCGGCCACGATCCGCAACCCGGTCACCCCGACCGCGCCGAGCGACCCGGGGTTGGCCCCGAGGGCGGCCACGGTTTCGGCCGGCTCGGCCTGCCGCAGCTCGATCGTGCCGGTGGCGTCGATGAACTTCTGCAGGTTGAGCTTGTGGTCGCCCCGGAGGAGGGCCAACACGGTCTCGCCGTCGGCGATCAGGACCATCGTCTTGATCTGCCGTTCGGCGGTGGCGTTCTCGTCGAATGCTTCGAGGGCGGCGATCGTCCGAATGTCGGGGGTGGCGAATCGCTCGGGTTCGGCGGGGGGCGCGTCGTCGGTCACGGCGGGGAGGGTCGAGGTCGCCTTCTCCACGTTGGCCGCGTAGTCGCAGTTGGGGCAGCGGACCACGTCGTCCTCGCCGGCGGCGCAGGGGACCATGAACTCGGTCGAGGTGTTGCCCCCCATCGCCCCGCTCGACGCCTCGACGCCGAACGCCGGCAGCGCCAGTCGATCGAAGATTCGGGTATAGGCGGCGTGGTGGGTCTCGAACGCGGCGTCGAGGCCGGCCCAGTCGAGATCGAAGGAGTAGGAGTCCTTCATGGCGAACTCCCGGACCCGGAGCAGTCCGGCCTTGGGGCGGGCCTCGTCGCGGAACTTGGTCTGGATGTGGTACCAGAGCTGGGGGAGCTCGCGGTAGGAGCTGAGCTCGGTGGCCACCGTGGCGAAGATCTCCTCGTGGGTGATCCCCAGTGCGAGGTCGTTGTCCCGCCGGTCGGTGAGGCGGAACATGATCTCGCCCATCGTGTCCCACCGGCCCGACCGCTTCCAGATGTCGGCCGGATGCATCGTCGGCAGCAGGAACTCCTGGGCCCCGATGGCATCCATCTCCTGGCGGACGATGTCGGCCACCTTCGAGTGGACCCGCCACCCGAGCGGGAGGAGGGAGTAGTGGCCGGCGTGGAGCTGGCGGATGAACCCGCCCTTGACCAGCAGGGCGTGGCTCGCCGCCTCGGCGTCGCCCGGAGCGTCGCGCAGCGTGGGAATGAACAGCTTCGACCATCGCATCGGCTTCAAGCTAGCCACTAACGTTGCGGTCCATGGTCCGTTATCGACAGCGCCTCACCACACCGTTGGTTCGCCGGGGCGGCGAGCTGGTCGAGGTCGGGTGGGACACCGCCCTCGACGAGGTGGCGAGCCGGCTGGGGGCCGTCGTCGATGCCCACGGTCCGGAGGCGGTCGGGTTGTTCAGCTGCTCGAAGGCGACCAACGAGGTCAACTACGCCGTCCAGAAGCTGGCCCGATCGGTGATCGGCACCAACAACATCGACTCCTGCAACCGAACGTGACACGCTCCCTCGGTCGTCGGTCTGGCGACGGTGTTCGGAGCGGGCGGCGGGACGTGCTCCTATGAGGAGATCCACGAGGCCGACACGATCGTGCTGTGGGGGTCCAACGCCCGCGAGGCTCACCCGATCTTCTTCCACCACCTCCTGAAGGGGGTCGACAACGGGGCCCGGCTGTTCTGCATCGACCCCCGTCGCACCTCGTCGGCCCGGTTCGCCGACGTGTGGCTCGGCCTCTCGGTCGGCACCGACATCGCCCTGGCCAACGCCGTCGGTCGCCACATCGTGGCCAACGGGTGGCACGACCGCGCCTTCATCGAGCGGGCGACGACCGGCTTCGACGCCTACGCGGCAGCGGTCGAGCCCTACACCCTCGACCGGGCGGAGGCGATCACCGGCGTCCCGGGGTCGGCCATCGCCGAGCTGGCCGAGGCCTACGCCACCGCCGATCGGGCCCAGATCCTGTGGACCCTGGGCATCACCGAGCACCACAACGCCGTCGACAACGTGCTCGCCCTGTGCAACCTGGCCCTGCTGACCGGCCACGTCGGGCGGTGGGGTTCGGGTCTCGTGCCGCTCCGGGGCCAGAACAATGTCCAGGGTGGCGGTGACATGGGAGCCCTGCCCGACAAGCTGCCGGGCTTCGCCGACGTGACCGACCCCGAGGCCCGAGCCCGGTTCGCCGCGGCCTGGGGAGCGCCGATCCCGCCCGAGCCGGGACGGCACCTGACCCTGATGTTCGAGGGCATGGAGGCCGGCGACGTGCGGGCCATCTACTGCATCGGTGAGAACCCGGCCGACTCCGAGGCCGACGTCGAGCATGCCCGGTCGCTGCTGGCCGGCCTGGACCTGCTCGTCGTCCAGGACATCTTCCTGACCCGGACCGCTCGGCTGGCCGACGTCGTGCTCCCCGCCGCCGTGGCGTGGGCCGAGACCGAGGGCACCGTCACCTCGAGCGAACGGCGGGTCCAGCGGGTCCGGGCTGCGGTGCCCCCGCCGGACGGGGCCCGATCGGACATCGCCATCCTCGCCGGTGTGGCCGATCGGCTCGGGGCCGGGTGGGGCGACGTCGATCCCCGGTTCCTGTGGGACGAGCTGCGGAGCCTGTCACCGCTCCACCGGGGCATGAGCTGGGATCGGTTGGAGGCCGAGGGTGGCCTCCAGTGGCCGTGCCCCAGCGACGACCACCCGGGGAGCCCGTTCCTCCATGGCTGGCTGTGGTCCGACGACCTCGACGGGCGGGCCCCGGCGCCGTTCTCGGTCGTCGAGCACGCCGGACCGGTCGAGGCGCTGACCGAGCGGTTCCCCCTCCGGTTGACGACCGGCCGGGCGCTCGACTCGTACAACACCGGCGTCCAGTCGGGGTCCCTGCGGTCGCCGATCCGATACGGGCAGGCGCTCGACGTGAACCCCGACGACGCCGCCGCCCTCGGGGTGGCCGACGGGGAGCGGGTACGGGTGACCTCCCCCCGGGGGGCGGTCGAGATGGCCGTCCGGTTCCAACCCGACCTTCCCCCGGGGCTGACCTTCACCACGTTCCACTTCCCCGAACTGGTCGACGTCAACCAGCTGACAAACGATGCCTGGGATCCGAAATCGGGCACGGCCGAGTTCAAGGCGGCGGCGATCCGCATCGACCGGCTCGACGTCGTCGCCCGGGCCGAGCCGGTGGCCCGGTGACCGATCTCCACCTCGGGCCCGACCGGCCGACCGAGGCCGAGGCGGCGGCGGTCGACGCCGTCGTGGCGGCCGGTGGTGGGCCCGTCGTGGCCACCGTCGGCGACCGGCTGGTCCGGGCCGGTGTCGGTCGGCGGAACGAGCGCCGGCACCTGCTGCTCCCGGGGCTCCACGCCCTCCAGCGAACCGCCGGATGGATCACCCCCGGCGGGGTCAACCACCTGGCCGACGCCCTCCAGGTGCCCCCGGCCGAGGTGTACGGCGTCGCCTCGTTCTATGACCTGTTCGCCACGACCGACCCGGGTCACGACGGTGACGTCGTCCACGTCTGCGTCGACGCCGCCTGCCAGATAGCCGGAGCCGATCGAGCCTTGACCGACGCCCGGGAGGCCGGCCTGGTCGTCCGGTCCAGCCCCTGCCTCGGTCAGTGCGAGCGCCCGGTGGCCCACTTCGTCCAGCGACGGGGCCGGCCCGACGAGGTCCCGGTCGATGTCGACCCCGCCGGTCCACCCCCACCCCCGGTGCCCCAGGCCGGCGATCCGGGCCTGGTCTTGCTTCGCCGGGTCGGCCGGACCGATCCGACCTCGCTGGAGCGCTACGTCGGAGCGGGTGGGTACCGGGCATTGGCTCGGGCCTTCGCCCTCGGCCCGGCCGGCGTCATCGACCAGATCGACGAGGCCGGGTTGATGGGGCGGGGTGGGGCGGCGTTCCCCACCGCCGTCAAGTGGCGGGCGGTCGCCGCCGAGCCCGGACCCAGACACGTGGTGGTCAACGCCGACGAGTCCGAGCCGGGGACGTTCAAGGACCGGGTCCTCATGGAGCACGACCCGTTCGCCGTCGTCGAGGCGGCGACGATCGCCGGGTTCGCCACCGGGGCGACGTCGGGCTGGATCTACGTCCGGGGCGAGTACCCGTTGGCCACCGAGCGACTGGCCGGAGCGATCGATGCGGCCCGGGCCGCCGGCTTCCTCGGCGACGGGATCGCCCGGTCGAGCGTCTCGTTCGACCTGGAGATCCGTCGGGGTGCCGGCGCCTACATCTGCGGCGAGGAGACGGCCCTGTTCAACTCGATCGAGGGATTTCGGGGCGAGCCCCGGCAGAAGCCGCCGTTCCCCACCACCCACGGCCTGTTCGGCCGGCCGACGGCCATCAACAACCCCGAGACGCTGGCCAACGTGCTGCCGATCGTCCTCGACGGGGGCGCCGCCTATCGGGCGACCGGGACCGGGTCCTCGACCGGAACCAAGCTGTTCTGCGTCAGCGGGCGGGTGGCCGAGCCCGGACTCTACGAGCTGCCCTTCGCCGTCACCCTCGGTGAGCTGATCGATCGGGCCGGGGGATCGACCGACGAGGTCCGAGCGGTGCTGCTCGGCGGGGCGGCCGGGAGCTTCGTCGGACCCGATCGCCTGGACCTGCCGCTGACCTTCGAGGCGCTCCGGGCGGCCGGGTTGTCACTCGGGTCGGGCGTCGTGATGGTCTTCGGCGCCAGCGATGATCTGAACCCGGTCGTGGCCCGCATCGCCGAGTTCTTCCGCCACGAGTCATGCGGGCAGTGCGTGCCGTGCCGGGTCGGCACCGTCCGCCAGCACGAGTTGCTGGCCGGTACCGCCGACCGCCCCCTCGACGTCGGGCTGCTCGACGATCTCGACCGGGTCATGAAGGACGCCTCGATCTGCGGGCTCGGTCACACGGCCTCGACCGCGGTCCGCTCGGCGATCGAGCTGGGGCTCGTCGGTGGTGGGCCGCTCGGCGGGGCGTCCCCGGGGGCCCGATCGTGACCGGGCGGGATCGGAGCCCCGACGGCGTACCGGTGACGATCATCGTCGACGGCGACCCGGTCGAGCTGGGCCCGGGGTCCTCGGTCCTCGACGGTTGCCGGGCGGCCGGGGTCGAGACGCCGACGATCTGCTACAGCGACAACCTCACCCCGGTGAACGCCTGCCGGGTGTGTGTCGTCGAGGTCGAAGGGTCGAGAACGCTGGTCCCCGCCTGCTCCCGGGAGGCGGCCGACGGCATGGTGGTCGCCACCGACTCCGAGCGGGTCCGCCACAGCCGCAGGATGGTGCTGGAGTTGCTGGCGACCGGCGTCGACCTCGACCAGGCCGATGAGCTCCAGCGGTGGCTGGTCCACTACGGGGCCGACCCCGACCGCTACCCCGACGACCGGGAGCGGATGGACGAGCCGGTCCGGGTCGAGGACGAGCTCTACATCCGGGACTACGACCGATGCGTGCTGTGCTACAAGTGCGTCGAGGCCTGCGGCGACGATGCCCAGCACACCTACGCCATCGCCGTGGCCGGGCGGGGGTTCGGGGCTCGGATCGCCACCGAGTTCGAGACGCCGCTGCCCGACTCGGCCTGCGTGTACTGCGGCAACTGCGTGGCGGTGTGCCCGACCAACGCCCTCCAGGTGAAGACCGAGTTCGACCTTCGCTCGGCCGGCCGGTGGCGGCCCGAGGAGCAGACGGTGACCCGGACCGTGTGCTCCTACTGCGGGGTCGGCTGCAATCTCGACCTCCACGTCCAGGACGAGCGGATCGTCAAGGTGACCTCACCGGCCGACCACGACGTCACCCTCGGCAACCTCTGCATCAAGGGTCGGTTCGGATGGGGCTACGTCCATGCCGTCGACGAGGGGGACGAGGGGGACGACGCCCCGTGATCAGGCGACGGCCTGGCGGACGATCTCGGTGATGCGGGCCTCGGTGGCATCGTCGAGCTCGGTGAAGAACCACGAGCACGGCATCAGCTGGTCCTTCGCTCCCTCGGCCACCTCGAAGTGGGCCTTCTCGGTGAGGCCGAACGTCAGGTAGTCGTCGACCCGGAAGAAGACCAGGACCGGCCCCGACCCCTTGGCATAGCCCGGCATCCCGTACCACGGGCGGGCCCGGAGCTCGGGCTCGGTGCCGAGGATGAGCCGATGGAGCCGCTCCCCGATCGGTGGGTAGGGGTCCGGCCACGCCGCAATCTTCTCGAGGACGGCCGCCTCGTTCGTTGCTGCGGTGTCCTTGCCCTTGCTCATCGGACCTCCTGGATCCGGAGCATGTTGCCGGCCGGGTCCCGGACGGCGCAATCGCGGACGCCGTAGTCCTGCTCGATCGGCTCCTGGATGATCTCGGCCCCGCCCGCTTCCAGCTGCTCGAACGTCGCGTCGAGGTCGCTGGTGGCGAGGATGATGCCGGCGAAGGTGCCCTTGGCCATCATCTCGGTGATCGCCTCCCGCTCGGCCTCGGTGACGCCGGGGTCGACGATCGGCGGCTGGAGCACGACCGAGACCCCGGGTTGGTCGGCGGGGCCGACGGTGATCCACCGCAGGTCTTCGTAGCCGACGTCGTTGCGGACCTCGAACCCGAGGACGTCGCGGTAGAAGGCGAGCGAGGCGTCGGGGTCGCGATGGGGAAGGAACGAGGAGTGGATGGTGATCGTCATGGCGGCCAGGCTAGGAATCGGCGCGATCCGCGGCTTCTCGATTCCTGACCGTTCGATCGCGGTCGGGGCGGGCGACCTGCTTGGCGACGCAGGCCGGGATGCCGGCCATGGCGCCGCCGGCCCGGCGTCGGTAGGTGCTGGGGGGCACGCCGACCAGCTCGGTGAACCGGGTGCTGAAGGTACCGAGCGAGCCGCACCCGACGGCGTGGCACACCTCGGTGACCGTCAGGTCACCCCGCCGGAGCAGGGTCATGGCCCGCTCGATCCGGCGGGTCATCAGGTAGCGGTACGGCGTCTCGCCGTAGGCGAGCTTGAACTGCCGGCTGAGATGCCCGGCCGACATGTGGGCACCGCTGGCCAGCGCAGCGACGTCGAGCGGCTGGGCGTACTCCCGATCGATCCGGTCTCGTACCCGCCGCAGCCAGACGAGGTCATCGGTGTCGGCCACGAGGCCGAGCGTAGATCGCCGATACAACGAAAGGCGCCCCTGGGCGAACGGCGCGAGCCGTTCGGCCCCAGGGGCACCGTTAGGGATTCACACGACCGGCGCTCCACGCCGGCGGAGGGGCTGACCCCCCTCAGGGCCGACGCCGGAACCATCGACGATGAGGAAACCGTCGGATGGATGCCGACCAGCGGGTAGACGGATCGGTCCGTTTCTGACCGCTCCCGGCAACTTACGACCCGTCGAGGGTCGACCGCCGCCGCCGGAAGCCGGTGTCGAGTTGAGCACGTTTCGTGTGAGGCTGACCGCCGCCGTTGATCCCGGTGGATCTTGTGGCCGTCGGTTCCGGTTTGCACCGGTCGCTCCGACCCCTGTTCCGCCGTGGGTTCTCCGCCGTGTTCGGTCCGCCTCAGGTCACCTTAGACCGGCATTTTCCCTGGTCAAGAGCTTTTCGGATATCTACAGCACCATCCCCAGAATTTGTTCGGTGTCCCCAGGGGGTCACTGTTCGTCCACCGGTTGTCCACCTGTTAGCAACAGGGCTGCCCACCGGGTTCGGGGCCCGGCGCGGCGGGGGAGCGGGGCCGGTAGTGTCGTCGGGTGGACCCAGGGACGATCCGGCTGATCGCCAGCGACCTCGACGGCACCCTGCTGGGCACCGACTCCCAGGTGTCGGCTCGGACCACGGCCACGATCCGGGCCGTGACGGCCCGGGAGGTCCACTTCGTCGTGGCCACCGGGCGGAGCCAGTGGAGCGCCGTGCCCCGCCTCGAGCACCTCACCGGCTCGGTCCGGTGGGTGCTGTGCTCCAACGGCGCCACCCTCTACGACCTCGAGGGCCGCGACGTGATCCGTCACCGGGCGATGGCCGACGACGAGCTGGCTCGGACGATCGACGTGCTCCGGCACGAGTTCCCCACGGTCGGGTTCGCCTGGGAGACCCCGAGCGGCCTCCACTACACGGAGCGGTGGCGCGAGAACCGGCGGGCGACCGAGGTCCACCCCGAGCCGGGTCGGGACACCAGCGAGCTTCGGGTGGGCGATGAGCCGGTGCTGAAGCTGATGGTGGCCCACGACCGGTTGGTCCGCTACGACTGGCTCGATGCGATGGGGCCACTGGTCCCCGAGACCCTCAACGCGTCGACGTCGGGCGCCACCTTCGTGGAGGTCACGGCGCCCGGCGCCAACAAGGGCGACGCCCTGGCCGACCTGTGCGCCGAGTTGGGGGTCGCCCCCGCTGAGACGGTGGCCTTCGGCGACCACTCGAACGACGAGACGATGCTGCGATGGGTCGGCCGGGGCTACGCCATGGCCAACGCCGACCCCCGGATCCTGGCCGTGGCCGACGCCACCGCCCCCCATCACGCCAACGACGGCGTGGCCACCGTGATCGAGGAGCTCCTCCTCGACTAGGGGCGCAGCCATCGTCGACGCCGATCAGCGGTCGATCGTGAGCTCGAAGATCGGGTGACGATCGGCGATCGCCAGGAGCTCGTCGTCGGACGAGTCGGGCCCCACCCCGTCGAAGAACACCCCGACCTCGAACTTCCACCGCTCGAGGTAGCGCCGCAGGATCGTCGCCCGCTCATCCCCGGTGATCTCGACCGCGGTGAAGGGCTCGGTTCGCCGGCCGAGCCGGAGCGACCCGGCACCGGCCACCCGGAGGTTGCGGACCCACTGGGTGTGGCCCCGAGGGGCCACCAGGAACGTGCCGTCTTCGGTCGTCAGCAGGTTGACCACCGTCTCCCGCACCAGGCCGGACGATCGCCCCCGGACCTGGAGGACCCGTGATCCCCAGACCGAGACGCCGAGCCCGGTCAGGCCGCGGATCGCCCGGTTGAAGACGTGCTGGGTGAACCAGCCGGGTCGGTCGTAGTGGGTTGCGTTGGTGGTGGTGGTCATCGCTTCATCTCCTCGCAGTGTGTCGTTCGAGAGCAGTGCCGTTCGAGAGCAGTGCCTTTCGAGAGCAGTGCTCTCGTTTGAGATCAGTGTTCGCGACGATCGGCGATCTGTCAAGAGCAGTGCTCACATTTCGGTGCAGTGCTCTTGACGGTGCTCCGTTTCGGGGCACACTGGAGCGGTGACCACACCGATCGAGCCGCCCCCGGCCCGGACGGCCCGGGAACGGGCCCGGGCCGAGATCAATGCCGAGATCCTGGCCGCCGCGCAGCGGCAGCTGGCCACGGTCGGGCCATCCGGCCTGTCGCTGCGGGCGGTGGCCCGGGAGCTTGGCCTGGCGTCGTCCGCCGTCTACCGCTACGTGGCCAGCCGCGACGAGCTGCTGACCCGGTTGATCATCGCCGCCTACGACTCCCTCGGGATGGCGGCCGAGGCCGCAGCGGCCGGCGAGGGGAGCCCCATCGAGCGGTGGCTGGCCACCGCGGCGGCGATCCGGCGGTGGGCCATCGACCACCCCCACGACTACGCCCTGGTCTTCGGGACGCCGGTCCCCGGCTATGCCGCTCCCGAGGACACCACCTCCTCGGGGACGAGGGCGTCGCTGGCCCTGGTCGGCATCGTCGTCGATGCCTGGGACGCCGGCGCGCTCGAGCCGAGGTCGGTCGAGGTGGAGCCGGCCGTCACCGACGACCTGACCGCCCTGGCCGCCCTCACCGGGTTTGCCGGCCCTCCGACCGTGCTCCTCGACGTTCTCACCGCGTGGACCCAGCTCTATGGTCTGATCACCTTCGAGCTGTTCGGCCAGACCAGGAACCTGATCATCGACCACGAGGCGTTCTTCGCCGCCGCCACCGAGCGGATGGCCCGCCAGATCGGGTTCGTCAGCCCAGGGTGAGGGTGGCGGCCACGGTGGCCCCCAGTTGCCAGAGGGCCTCCTCGCCGGCCGGGTCGAGGGGCCCGAGATGGGAGATCGGCGGATGGACGGCTCGCCACGCCAGCCCGGTGATGACCTTCTCCACCGCCAGCCGGGCCCCGTCGGTGTCGGTCCGCCCGTGGAGGTACAGCCCGTAGGGCCGGCCCCGGGTCAGTTCGAGGCAGGGTTCGTAGACCGTGTCGAAGAAGTGCTTGAGGGCGCCGCTCATGTACCCGAGGTTGGCCGGCGTGCCGAGCACGTAGCCGTCGGCCGCCAGCGCGTCGTCGGGCGTCGCCTCCAGCGCGGCCCGGACGATGACCTGGACCCCCTCGATCCCCTCGGCGGCCGTCCCGTCGACCACCCGGGCGAGCATCCGCTCCAGGGTGGTCGACGGGCTGTGGTGGACGATCAGCAACCGGGCGGCCTGGCCCGGTGCCGAAGCGGTCGACGGGCTCAGTTGCGAGCGACGTCGGTGTGGTCGGCGGCGGCGTCGGCCGCAGCGTCGGCCAGCATGTGCTGGTAGCGGGCGATCTCGGCCCGGCCCACGACCATCCAATGCACCTCGTCGGGGCCGTCGGCCAAGCGGAGGGTCCGCTGCTGGGTGTACATGTCGGCCAGCGGGGTGTGCTGGGACACGCCGAGCGCGCCGTGCATCTGAATCGCCTGGTCGACGATCTTGCAGACCCGCTCCGGGACCATGGCCTTGACCGCCGACACCCAGACCCGGGCCTCGGCGTTGCCCATCAGGTCCATCGCCTTGGCCGCCTTGAGCACCATCAGCCGCATCGCTTCGATCTCGACCCGGGCCCGGGCGATGATCTCGGTGTTGCCGCCGAGGGCGACGAGCGGCTTGCCGAACGCCTCCCGGGACAGGCCCCGGGTCACCATCAGCTCGAGCGCCTTCTCGCCGGCCCCGATCGAGCGCATGCAGTGGTGGATCCGGCCCGGTCCGAGACGGAGCTGGGAGATCTCGAAGCCCCGGCCCTCGCCGAGGAGCATGTTGGTGGCCGGGACCCGGACGTCGTTGAACCGGATGTGCATGTGGCCGTGGGGGGCGTCGTCCCGGCTGAACACGTGCTGGGCGCCGACGATCTCCACCCCGGGGGTGTCGATCGGTACCAGGATCTGGCTCTGCTGGGCGTGGGGCGGGGCGTCGGGGTTCGACCGGACCATGGTGATCATGATCTTGCACCGGGGATCGCCGGCGCCGGAGATGTAGTGCTTCTCCCCATTGATCACGTACTCATCGCCGTCCCGGACGGCCCTGGTGGCCACGTTCTTGGCGTCTGACGAGGCGTGGTGCAGCTCGGTCATGGCGAACGCCGACCGGATCTCGCCGTTGAGCAGCGGCTCGAGCCACTGCTTCTTCTGCTCGGGGGTACCGACCCGCTCCAGCACCTCCATGTTGCCGGTGTCGGGGGCCGAGCAGTTGAGGCTCTCCGAGGCGAGGCGGTTCTTGCCCAGCTCGGTGGCGATGTAGGCGTAGTCGAGGTTGGTCAGGCCACCCACCTCGGAGTCGGGGAGGAAGAAGTTCCACAGGCCGTTGGCCTTGGCCTTGGACTTGGTCTCCTCGAGCAGGTCCAGCTGCCCCGGGGCGTACTGCCACGGGTCGGGCTTGTTGTCGTCGAGCTTGTGGAACTCGATCGACATCGGCTCCACCTCCTCGGCGATGAAGGTCCTGACCTTCTCCAGGAACGGGCGGGCCTCGGCCGACATGGCCAGCTGGTTGAGCTCGCCGTCGAAGTCATCGAGGTTCAGGGGCTTGACCGGCATCGCTA
Source organism: Acidimicrobiales bacterium (assembly GCA_965262175.1). Taxonomy (GTDB): domain Bacteria; phylum Actinomycetota; class Acidimicrobiia; order Acidimicrobiales; family SZUA-35; genus CADEDH01. Next base: position 13,220 of record CBDHES010000023.1, read on the forward strand.
GGGGGTCCCTTCGTCGAGATCGCTGCCCGTAGATACTGGCATCGATCGCCGCCGCGCACCGCATGGAGCGGCTCGGCGGTCGAACGGACCGGCTCCACCATGAGCCACGCTGTCGGTGTGGCCGTCTAGCGTCTGATGGCATGGCGGAAGACGCGCCCCCACCATCGGTCGCTCCCGACGCGGCCCCGGTCGTAGGCCGGGTGATCGGGGTCGACGATGCGACCCCGCTCGAGTTCTGGGTGGCGGTCCATCCGGCCTCGCCGCTCCAGCTCGACGATGTCGTGGCCGTCGATCGCCAACTGCCCGACGGGCAGCCGGTGGCCATCTACGGCGTGGTGGTCCAGGTCCGGGCCCGCCATGAGGGTGCCCGGTTCCAGAGCGACGTGTTCCTCATCGCCGAGGGGATCCTCCCCGCCGAGGTGTCCGAGGCGGCGCTCGTGCAGCCGACCCGGTTCGAGCCCGAGGTGCTGCTCCCGCCCCTTCCCGGCGCTCCCGTTCGCCTGGCCGTCGAGGAGGAGCGGCGCATCGCCCTGTCGTTCGACGGCGTCGAGCGCAACCTGCCGGCCGGGCTGTCCCGGAGCGATGAGCCGGTCTACCTCGATCTCGACTTCGTCGACGGGACCAAGGGGGCGCATGTCAACATCTCCGGGATCTCGGGGGTGGCGACGAAGACGAGCTACGCCACGTTCCTGCTCTACTCGATGTTCACCTCGGGGGTGCTCGGGGCCGAGGCGGCCAACACCCGGGCCCTGATCTTCAACGTGAAGGGCGAGGATCTGCTCTTCCTCGACCATCCCAACGCCGAGCTGGACGCCGAGCGGGCGGAGCGCTACCAGGCGATGGGGTTGACGCCGGGCCCGTTCCGCGACGTCGGCATCCTGGCCCCGCCCCGCAAGGGCGACCCGAACGCCACCCCGGCCACCGGCGCCCGCCACCTCGGGGTGAGCCCGTTCTTCTGGACGATCGCCGACTTCTGCCGTCAACGGCTCCTCCCCTTCCTCTTCGCCGACGCCGAGGACGAGCGCCAGCAGTACACGATCGTGATCCAGGCGGTTGCCGCCCAGCTGGCCAAGCTGGTCGAGGGGTCGGCGACCCCCGATGGCGCGGTCCGGCTGGAGGGGCGGACGATTCGGACCTTCGGCCAGCTGGTCGACGCCATCGAAGACAAGCTCCTCCCGGTCGATCCCGACGACGTCCCCGACCAGCGGTGGACGGGCCGGGCTGTCGGCTCGGGCACGATCAACGCCTTCGTCCGCCGCCTCGCCGCGGCCCGGCCCCACGTGGAGCACCTGGTGCGGGCCGACGTCGCCGACGCCGAGCTGCACAGCGTGCAGCTCGATCGCCACCAGGTGACCGTGGTCGACATCCACACGCTCCACGACCGGGCCAAGCGATTCGTCGTCGGGGTCGTCCTCCGTCAGGCGTTCGAAGCCAAGGAGGCGAGCGGGGTGGCCCGGCCCCTCCAGATGGTGGTCCTCGACGAGCTCAACAAGTACGCCCCGCGGGATTCGGGGAGCCCGATCAAGGAGATCCTCCTCGACGTGGCCGAGCGTGGTCGGTCCCTCGGGATCATCCTCATCGGAGCGCAGCAGACGGCGAGCGAGGTCGAGCGGCGGGTCGTGGCCAACAGCGCCATCCGGGTCGTCGGCCGCCTCGACGGGGCCGAGGCCCGGCGCGACGAGTACGGCTTCCTGCCGCCGGTCCAGCGCCAGCGAGCCACGATCCTCAAGCCGGGATCGATGTACGTCGCCCAGCCCCGGCTGCCGGTGCCGCTCCTGGTCGAGTTCCCGTTCCCGGCCTGGGCCACCCGCTCCTCGGAGGCGGCACCGCGCGAGCTCGATCTGGCCGACGGCGCCTCGCCCACCGATCCGTTCGCCGGGCTCGTGTCGTGAGGCTCCTCCACACCTCCGACTGGCACGTCGGGAAGGCGATCAGGGGCCGGAGCCGGGCCGACGAGCACCGGGCGGTCCTGGCCGAGATCGCCGAGATCGCCGCCGCCGAGACGGTCGATCTGATCGTCGTGGCCGGTGACCTGTTCGACACCGCAGCCCCGACGCCGGAGTCGGAGGCCATCGTCTACGACGGGTTGCTCGGCCTGGCCCGCACCGCCCCGGTGGTCACCATCGCCGGCAACCACGACAGCGCCCGGCGTCTGGAGGCCGTGGCCGGCCTGCTGGCCCTGGGTCGAATCACCGTCGCCGCGACCCCTCGCCCGCCGAACGATGGCGGGGTCGTGGCCTTCGATCTCGACGGCACCCCGGTCCAGGTCGCCATGGTGCCCTTCGTGTCGCAGCGGGGCATCGTCCGGGTCGACGCGTTGATGGACGCGCCGGCCTTCCGCAACGCCCAGACCTACGCCGACCGCCTCCGGGCGGTGATCCAGGCCCTGGCCTCCGGTTTCGGCGGCGACTCGGTGAACGTGATCGTCGGCCACGCCTTCGTGGCCGGGGGTGCCGCCGGGGGCGGGGAGCGACCGGCCCACCTGGTCGAGGAGTACGCGGTGTCGGCCGTCGATTTCCCGGTCACCGCCTCCTACGTGGCGCTCGGCCATCTCCATCGGGCCCAGGCCGTGGCGGGGGCGACCGCCATCCACTACTGCGGCTCGCCGCTCCAACTCGATTTCGGCGAGGTCGACGAGACCAAGCAGGTGAACCTCGTCGAGGTGGAGCCGGGAGTACCGGCCAAGGTCACGCCGGTGCCGCTGCGGTCCGGTCGCCGGCTGGTGACCGTCACCGGCACGACCGGCGACCTGGAGGAGCTGGCGACCACCGACGATCTGGCCGAGGCGTGGCTCCGGGTCCGCCTCACCGAACCGCAACGGGCCGGCCTGGCCGACGAGGTCCGGGCCTTGCTCGGCGACCGGGTGGTCGACATCCGGGTCGAGCGCGACGGCTCGGATGCCCCCCGAAGGCGATCCGAGCTGCGCCATCGCCAGCCGGCCGAGCTGTTCCGGACGTACCTCGCCGAGCGGGATGTCGACGATCCCCGCATCGCCGCTGCGTTCACCGCCCTCCACGACGAGCTCCTCGCCCCCGACGACGTCGAGGTCACGGCGGAGCCGGAGGTCACGGCGGAGCCCGAGGTCACGGCGGAGCCCGAGGTCACGGCGGAGCCGGAGGTCACGGCCGAGCCGGAGGTCACGGCCGAGCCCGGAGGTCACGGCCGAGCCGGAGGTCACGGCGGAGCCGCAACAGTTGAGCTTCGGGGCATGAGGCCCGTTCGGCTGGAGATCGAGGGCTTCGGCACCTTCCGGGACCGGACGGTGATCGACTTCGCCGACCTCGACCTCGTGGCCGTCGTCGGGCCGACCGGGTCGGGCAAGTCGACGATCATCGACGCCATCACCTTC
>CBDHES010000024.1:0-9950 GCA_965262175.1 Acidimicrobiales bacterium
CCTGGTGGCCGTGGCGGTGGCCTACCTGGCGGCGATCGCCGTCAACGCCGCCGCCAGCCGGATCCGCATCCGGTACACCGGCCGGTTGGGCGAGCACCTCATGGAGCAGTTGCGGGTCCGCGTCTTCGCCCACCTCCAGCGGCAATCCCTCGGCTTCTACACCAGGGAGAAGGCCGGCGTCGTCCTCACCCGGATGACGTCCGACATCGAGGCGCTGGCCGCCCTCTTCCAGGACGGACTGGTCAACCTGGTCGTCCAGGGTCTGACCCTCCTCGTCATCACCGTCATCCTCGTCATCCTCGACCCCGTCTTGGCCGCCATCACCCTGCTGGTCGTCGTGCCGGCGATGGCCGTTCTGACCTGGTGGTTCCGGGGGGCGTCGGAGCGGAGCTACGGCGTGGTGCGGGACAAGATCGCCCTCGTGTTGTCCGACCTGTCGGAGAACCTGGCCGGGATGCGGGTCATCGCCGCCACCAACCGTCAGCGTCACAACAGCATCGAGCACGCCAACGTCGTCGGGGAGCACCGCGACGCCAACCTGGTCTCGTCCCGGGTCGGGGCGATCTACGGCCCGGGCAACGAGGCCATCGGTGTCCTCGGCCAGGCCGCCCTGCTGGGGATCGGGGGGCGGATGGTCCTCGACGGATCGCTGACCGTCGGCGAACTGTTCGCCTTCCTGCTCTACCTCACCGCCTTCTTCGCCCCGATCCAGCAGCTGGTCCAGCTCTACAACGCCTACCAGGCCGGCCAGGCGGCGGTCGTCAAACTGCGGGATCTGCTGGCCACCGAACCCGAGGTCTCCGATCGGCCCGACGCCGTGCCGCTCCCGGCGATCGAGGGCCGGATCGAGCTCGACGACGTCACCTTCGGCTACGAGCCCGACACCCCGGTGCTCCGGGGCCTGTCCCTACGGATCGAGCCGGGGGAGACCCTGGCCGTGGTCGGGCCGACCGGCGCCGGCAAGTCGACCGTGGCCAAGCTGGTCACCCGGTTCTACGACCCGCAACGGGGAGCGGTGCGCATCGACGGCCACGACCTGCGATCGGTGACCCAGGGATCGCTCCGCCGGCAACTGGGGGTGGTGCCCCAGGAGCCGTTCCTGTTCAACCGCTCGATTCGGGACAACGTCGCCTTCGCCCGGCCCGACGCCACCGACGACGAGATCTGGGCCGCGTGCCGGGCGGTGGGGATCGACGACCTGGTCGACCGCCAGGAGGACGGCATCGACGCGCTGGTCCACGAGCGGGGGTCGTCGCTGTCGTCGGGCGAGCGCCAGCTGCTGGCCCTGGCCCGAGCGTTCCTGGCCCAACCCCGGGTCCTCGTCCTCGACGAGGCGACGTCCAACCTCGACCTGGCCTCGGAGTCCCGTATCGAGGCCGCCCTCGACGTCGTCCTCGACGGCCGTACGGCGATCGTCATCGCCCACCGGCTGGCCACCGCCATGCGGGCCGACCGGATCGCCGTCATCGACGACGGACGCCTGGTCGAGCTCGGCACCCACGATCAGCTCGTCGCCGCCGGCGGCCACTACGCCTCGATGTACGCCACGTGGACGGCCAACACCGAGAATCGCCGCCCCGCCCCCTGACCCCGGGGCGGCGACCCGCATCGCCCCGGTGGCGCCGACGGCGAGGGCGGGGCACAGTGGGCCCCATGAGCGCCGAAGGCATCGATCACGAGCTGCACTGGAATCGGGGAACCGTCGACAGCGACGGGGAGAAGATCTACTGGGAGTCGACCTCGACCGGCCCCGGCGACGATCGCCCGGTCGTCGTGCTCAGCCACGGCGCCGGAGGCTCCCATGCGGTGTGGTACCAGCAGGTCCCGGTCCTGGGCCGCCACTACCGGACGGTCACCTGGGACAGCCGGGGCTTTGGCAACTCGACCAACGATCGCGACGCGGTCAGCCCCGACGCCGCCGCCACCGACCTGGCCGCGGTGCTCGACCACCTGGCGATCGATCGGGCCCATCTCATCGGCCAGTCGATGGGAGGCTGGCACATCTCGGCATTCGCCGTCGCCAATCCCGGCCGCGTCGCCTCGTTGACCTATGCCGACACGATCGGCGGCCTGTGGACCGACGAGCTTCGTGAGGCGCTCGACGCCTTCCTGGCGACCGGCGGCCTGACCCCGGCGGGGCCGGTCACGGTCGGTCATCACGTCGCCCTGTGGCCCGGAACCATCGATCGGGATCCCGTCCAGGGCTTCCTCTACCAGACCCTCGGGTCGTTCCACGAGCCGCCGCTCCACAAGCTCGCATCGACCCTCGAGTGGTCGGTCGACCACGACGACATCGCCGCGCTGGCGGTACCGGTGTTGTTCCTGGCCGGGACCCACGACCAGATGTTCCCGGCGCCGATGCTGGCCCGATCGAGCACCCGGATCCCGAGCGCCCGCTTCGTCGAGATCCCGGCCGCCGGGCACAGCCCGTACTTCGAACAGCCGGTGTCATGGAACGATGCCGTCGGGTCCTTCCTGCTCGACATCGGCTGATCGGGGTCCGAGGTACCGGGCCCGGGGGCGAAACCGCAGCGGCTTCTCCCGGTACTCCTCCATGGCGTGGGCCAACCACCCGGCGGTTCGGGCGGTGGCGAACACGACCTCTCCGGCGTCGGCCGGCATCCGGGCCAGGAAGGTGAGGGCCCCCAGGGCCAGATCGACGTTCGGGAGGTGGTCGGTTCGCTCGCCGACGAGGTCTCGCAGTCGGTGGACGATCGCCAGCCGGGGATCGTCTCCCCAGGCGTCGGCGATCCTGGCCATGAGCGCCCCGTAGCGGGGGTCCTGGTCGGTGTAGACCGTGTGGCCGAAACCGGGGAACGCGCCGGTCGCCCGGCGGACCTCACCGGCCGCGGTCGCTGCGTCGCCGGTCCGTTCGACGGTGGCGAGCAGCTCGTGGACCGCGCCGCTGGCCGCGCCGTGCAGCGTGCCGCCGACCACTCCCAGCCCGGCGGTCACGACCGAGTACGGATCGGCGCGGACCGAGGCGGCGATCCGGGCGGCGAAGGTCGAGCTGGCCAGGCCGTGGTCGACCAGCAGGCCCAACGCCACGTCGAGGGCCCGAATCGTCGACGGTGATCCTTCGGCGGCCGCCAGCCGCCGCCACAGCGCCGCCGCCACCGTGGCGTCCGACCCCTCGGTGCGCGGTGGGAGGGCGAGCGACAGTGCGGTGATGAGTCGCCGGCCGGCCGCCCGGGTGCTCTTGTCCGACAGCTCGTGGCGGAGCGGATCGGCGGCCGACAGCCGGGCCACCACGATCCGGAGCCCGTCGATGGCGGCGCCGGGCGGTGGGGGCTCGGGGAGGCCCGTCGGCCGCGGTTCGACGTCGCCGGTCCATCGTTCGTCGGCCGGTGCGTCCCAGAGCAGATCGACGACGTCGGCGAAGGTGGCGCCGTCGTCGATAAGGGCGACCAGATCGTGGCCCCGGATCAACAGCGACCGGTCGTCGACCCTGGTCAGAGCGGTGGCGATGAAGGTGGTCAGCTCGCCGTCGTCGGGGCGGCGTCGCTGCCGGACCCGCTCGATCTCCGCCGGGTCGAACAGGCTGGTCCGCCCGTCGGGGGCGACGACCCGGCTCAGCAGACCCCGGCTCACGTAGGCGTACAAGGTCTGGCGCTTGACCCCCAGTCGGGTCGCCGCTTCGGCGGCCGTCAACCCCTCACGCTCGCTCGACATCGTCCATCCTCGGAGCCCCGCTCATTGATCGTGATCAACGTTGACTTGATCAAGATTGTCAACTCCCATCGATCACTTCAAGCTGACAGCCATGAACAGCCATGAACACGACCTGATCGCCCCGCCCGGGCTCAAGGGCCTGGTGGTGGCCGACACCCGGATCGGGAGCGTCCGGGGTCGAGAAGGCTTCTACCACTACCGGCACCACGACGCCGTCGACGTGGCGCGACACCACACCTTCGAAGCGGCGGCCAAGCTCCTCATCGACGGCGACCTCCCCGACGGCACCGAGGAGTCGGCCATGCGGGCGGCCCTCGGAACCGCTCGACACGTGGACCGATCGGTCCTGGCCCTGGTCGGCGAGCTGGGATCCCGGATCGATGCTCCGCTGGCCGGACTGGCCGCCGCCATCCCGCTCGTGGTCGACGATACGCCGACCCTGGACCTGACGCCGGACGAGCGACGGGCCCGGTGCCTCACCGCGGCCGGTGCGGTGCCGACGATCCTGGCCGCCCTCCATCGGCGACGATCGGGCCTGGCGCCCCTCCAGGCCGACCCGGGCCTGGGCCACGCCGCCGACTACCTCCGCATGGTGACCGGCCAGGTCCCGCCACCCCGCCTGGTCCGGGCGGTCGAGACCTACCTCACGCTCACCGCCGACCACGGGTTCAACGCGTCGACCTTCACCACCCGGGTGGTGACCAGCACCGGAGCCGGCGTGGCGGGGATCCTGGCCGCTGCGGTCGGGGCGCTGTCGGGCCCGCTCCACGGGGGCGCGCCCAGCCGGGTGCTCGACATGCTCGACGACATCGGCGATCCGGCTCACACCGAGACCTATGCCCGTCCGATTCTCGACCAGGGTCGGCCGATCATGGGGTTCGGCCACGCGGTGTACCGGGCCGAGGATCCTCGATCGCTGTTGCTCCGGGAGGTGGCGATCGGGCTCGGAGGCGAGCTGGTCGAGCGGGCGGTCGAGATCGAGGCCCGGATGCTGGCCGTGCTGGCCGCCCACAAGCCGAACGCCACCATCGTGACCAACGTCGAGTTCTACGCCGCAGTCGTGCTCCACCTGGCCGGGCTGCCCCAGGAGATGTTCACCCCGACCTTCACCTCCAGTCGGGTGATCGGCTGGGTCGCCCACCTCCTCGAGCAGGCTGCCGACAACAAGATCATGCGGCCCAAGGCCCGCTACGTCGGCCCCGAGCCGGCCCGACCGCTGGTCACCGGCTGACGGCGTCGGCCGGGGGTTGCGCTTTGCTCAGCGGCGATCCCCGGGCCGAGCGTCGAGCCATCCGACGTTGCGATCGTCGGAGACGACCTGTGCGACGTGCTCGGGGGAGAAGTCGCAGATCCCCTCGGCGGTCGCGTAGCGGTAGAACCCGTACTGCATGCAGTCGGACTCGGCACCACTGTGGCCCAGGCCGTAGACGTGCCCGACCTCGTGGGCCAGGGTGGCCAGGCAGTCGGCCGGGAAGTCGGCGCTGTAGGGGGTCGTCTCGACGATGCCGTCGATGCACGAGATGTCGTCGCCGTCCATCCATGCCCCCTCGTAACGGTTGGCCCCTACCCGGCCGTCGATGCGGGCGTTGGGGAACGTGATGACCCGGGCGCCCGATCCGTCGAACGCCACGCCGGCCTGGGCCATCTCGTCACGGATGTTCAGCAGCCGGTACCACCGCTCGTCGGCGCCGTTGGGTGTCGCCTCGTACCACTGGGCCGGGTGGCGGCCGTAGACGACCTCGACCCCGCCCGCCGGGAGGTGGAACGTCCCGCCGAACTGGTCGTACCAGTAGCGCTGGAGGGCCTGGGCCTGGCGCTCGATGGCGTCGACGGCCGCCGGGTCGAACTCCTGGTCGGCCTCGACGAAGTACACGAAGCGGAGGACGCCCGGCTCGATCACGGTCACCGAGCCCTCAGCGACCGGGTCGGGTGGACCGTCGGGCCCCGGCAGGTCGACCGGCGCCCCGATCGGGCCTTCGGCTGCGACCTCGTCGTCGGCCGGCGGCCCAGCCGTTCCGGTCTCCTCACCGACCAGGGCGGCCACCCGGAACTCGGGCGCAGGCGTGGTGCTGGCCCGGGCCGGGCCGCCGTCGTCGTTCAACTGGACGGCCCCGACGGCGACCGATGCCGCGGCGAGGACCCCGAGGGTCGCCGTCGTCATCCATCGTCCCGCCAACTCTCGCACGCAGCCCTCCGCCCGGAGCTCCCGCAGGGTCGCCACGGGCCCCGCAACCGGATGCATCGGCCTCCAACCGGCCCGACTCCAGAGAAACCGTACCCGGTGCCACCACAATCATGTCGTCGTCGCCTCCCTGGTCGGACCGGCTTCGGGGCGCGACGCCGGGGGCCCGCCATCCCCGCTGCAGGATGACGGACCCCCTCTGCCGCGCTCCGACGGAGCCGGTCGATCGCAGCCCCAACCCGTCGTTGGGTCGGGTTACCTAGCCGATGAGGCTCGATCGACCGGGTCGGACGTCGCGGAGCTTGCCGAACCACAGCACGGTCACCACGGCCATACCGATGACCAGGTGGGTGACGTCGTGGCTCGACCAGAGCTTGATGCCGGTCGACAGCACCCCGGCCGCCAGCAGCATCGACCACTGATCGCCGTTCCACGGCGAACGGGGGGCGAGGAGCGCCGTACGCTCGGCGCGGGAGACGATGGCCACCAACCCGACCAGGATCAGGGCCGACGCCGCCAGCATCGGCATCTTCTGAAGCCACCAGGCGCCGGTGCCGACCTCGGCCGTCGGGAGCCACCCGAGCGCATAGAACACCGCCCCGGCCGCGGCGGCGGCCGTCATGTGCCACAGGTAGACCGACATCGAGACCGAGTTGGCGGCCACGACCGACGCCCAGGCCCGCCGGTTGGCGGCCAGGAACCGGGTCACCGCCGGCGCGGCGGCCACCGCGGTCGCCGAGTACGCGGCCCCGAAGAGCAACAGGGCGATCGAGGGTGGGTTGGTCGGGCTCCACTCGACGCCAGCGAAGTCGACCATGGCCACGGGGTACGGTCCGACGGTCACCGCGGCGATCGCCGCGGTCCACAGCCCGGCGGCGACGGCGACCAGCGCCCGGCCCGACGGGAGCAGACCGTCCCTCCAGGCGAAGCCGGCCATCTGGAACAGCAGCCAGCCCAGCACCCAGTTGAGGTTGGGGAGCCACGCGGCCGGGCCTTCGACCTCGACGAAGCGAAGCGCTTCCAGCGAGGCGAAGACCCCCAGGCCGGCGCCGGCCACCAGGACGGGGGAGCGGCGAAACACCGGGAGGACGTAGGGGGCGAGCGCCGTGTCGATCGTGTAGTTGGCCAGGAACCACAGTGGGATGGCCGCTCCGACCGCCCCCGCCGCCACCAGTGGGCCGATGGTCGTCCCCAGCCCGGTGTCGACGACGAGACCGAGGCCGAACAGGGCGAGCCAGGTCGTGGCCAGGACGATGGTCGGGGCGACCATTCGCCGCAGGCGAGCCACCACCCAGTCCTGGGGTCGGCCACCCTGGGCGTTGTGGGAGTCGAGCGACATGGCGCTCGAGAACCCTCCGACCACGAAGAACAGCGGCATCACCTGGAACAGCCAGGTCAGCCACGCCATGTCGGGCTCGTACTGGAGGGCGTTGCCGGCCGAGAGCTCACCGTCGGGGCCGATCCCGATGGCCACGGCGAGCCAGTGGCCGGTGGCGACGGCCAGCATGGCCGCCGCCCGGTAGAAGTCGACGGCCCGGTTCCGGGTGCTCTTGGCGCCAGCCGCCAGATCACCCAGCGTTGGAGCCCCGGAACCGGTTCCCTCGTGCAGTCGCTTCGCAGTGGTGGTTTCCATGGGTTCCATCACGCCATGGATCGGCGGCTGGGGGAGTCCTGTGAATCCCCCAAAGGGCCCTGGGGGCCGGGTGGGGTCAGCCGGTGACGACCACGGTGACGATCCCGTCGTCGACCTCGAAGGTCAGGCGGGTCTCGACGAAGTCCTCGGTGAGGAAGAAGCGCTCACCGTCCTCTCGCCCGATCCGCCACTGACGACCCTCGCCGTCGGCCTTCGCCGTCGCTTCGTCGATGGTCAGGCCGACATAGCTGTCGGCGGTGGCCAAGCCGTCGTCGTCCATCTCGTCCTCGCTGGTGTCGTCGCCGTCAGGATCGTCGGCCGGCGGGGCCGCCGTATCGTCGGTGCCGCCGTCGCCGGGCTCGCCCTCGCCCGGTGCCGTCTCGAACACCAGGGTACGGTCGCCGAGGGGCTCGCTGAGGGTGACCGCCACCTCGTAGGGGAGGATCGCCGCCACGCAGGTCATCGTCGCCGCGTCGGGGCTCAGTCCGGTCTCGAGGACGACCGACACGTCGTCGGCCGACTCGGTGACCGACACCCGGGCGCCCGTGCACGGCTGGGCCGCACCGGTGTAGCGAACACCGAGGGTGGTGTCGTCGTCCGACACGACGATGTCATCGATGGCCGTCGGGGCGGGATCGGTCAGCTCCTCCTGGGGGGCGACGGGCTCGTAGCCGGCGTCGTCCTCGACGACGGGCTCCGGGGTGGCCCCCGACCCGGGCAGGTCACCGTCGCCATCGGTGGCCTCCGGAGCTTCGGGATCGGTCTCCTCGCTGGTGGCCGTCGTGGCGTCGGAGGCAGGATCGGTCGCCACGTCGGTGTCGTCGTCGCCGCATGCGGCGGTCACGAGCGCGAGACCGGCCGCGAGGAGGATGAGGAACAGCGGCCGGAACCGGCTGGCGGAGGTCGGAGTGGTGCTCATGACCACTTCGACGGTACCGGAGACGCCCTGGTTCCCGCCGAGCGCCGATTTCTCGATTGAGCAGCACTGCCCAGCTCGGCTTGGGTCGAACGACGGTCCCCTGCGGGCCATGTGCTCATCGTGGTGGCAGATGGTGGCAGGTACGGTCGCCAGGCGATGGTGACGACCACGCTGGGTATCGATGGGCTGCCCCTCGGGTTCGGGGCCGCCGTTGCCGCCGGCCCCGAGATCGTGGCCGCCCGTTCGTTGTCGACCCCGAGCGGGCTGCCGATCGACCTGGAGGAGCGGGTGATGGCTGCGCTCCGGTGGGCGCAGCGCGAGGTCGGCCCCATCGACGAGATCCGCCTCGTCATCGTCGACGATGGCGACGACGGCGGCCGGCTGGTCGGCATCGAGAAGGCCCTGGCGGCACTCGGCGTGGTGATGATCGCCGTGGCCCCGACCGGCGACGCCGCCCCCTGCGGGAGCGGGACCGACCACCACCGATCGGCCATCCGGGCCGAGCGGGCCGCCCGGGGGCTCGGCCGCCGAGCGCCATGACGACCGGTGACAGGCGCCGGACCGCCGCTGGGTAGGCTCCTTCGTCGTGTCTGCGGTGGAAGTCGACGAAGCCTGCGGGGAAGGCGCCGGCCTGGTCTGCCAATGGGTGGCGGAACAGGCGTGGGGCACCCAGTTCCGGGCCGAGCTCGCCGACTGGGTGATCGATCGGCCGGTCCGGGTGCTGGTCATCGTCCTGATCGGGGCGGCGATCTCGTGGTCGCTGCGGCGCTCGGTACGACGCTTCGGCGAGACCCTGGCCGCTCGTAGCGAGCGGGAGCAGCTCAGGGTCGAACGACTCCGCCAGGCCGGCCAGGCCCCGTCGGTCATCAACGGTCGAGCCCAACAGCGGACGAAGACCATCGTGTCGGTGCTGTCGTCGGTGGTGTCGGGGGTCGTCTGGGTGACGGTTGCCCTTCTGGTGCTTGGCGTGTTCGGCATCAGCATCGCCCCGTTGCTGGCCGGCGCCGGGGTCGTGGGCATCATGCTGGCGTTCGGGGCCCAGACGATCGTGTCCGACTTCCTGGCCGGCACGTTCATGCTGATCGAGGACCAGTTCGGCGTCGGCGACGTCGTCGACGTCGGCGAGGTGACCGGCACGGTCGAGAAGATGTCGCTCCGGGTCACCACGCTGCGGGACGTGAACGGGACGGTGTGGCACGTTCCGAACTCCGAGATCCATCGGGTCGGCAACAAGTCCCAACTCTGGTCCCGGGCCGTGCTCGACATCGAGGTCGCCTACGACACCGATCTACGACGGGCCGAGGGCATCATCCAGCGTGTCGCCGACGACCTGTGGCGGGATCGATCGTTCGACGCCGGCGACATCATCGACCCGCCCGAGGTCTGGGGTGTCGAGCGGCTCGGGGCCGACGGCGTGGCCATCCGGCTGGTCGTCAAGACCGATCCGGCCGAGCAGTGGGTGGTGGCCCGGGAGCTGCGGCTGCGGATCAAGGAGGCCCTCGACGAGGCGGGGATCGAGATCCCGTTCCCCCAGCGAACGGTGT
>CBDHES010000025.1:0-53810 GCA_965262175.1 Acidimicrobiales bacterium
GCCGAATCTCACGGCGTCGAGCTCGACCCGGCCTCGGCGATCGCCATCGGGCAGGGCCACCGGTTCCCGGGGATCGACGATCGTCGGCTCGGTGGCCAGGACCGTCTGGATCCGCTGGCCGGCCGCCGACGCCCGTTGGGAGGCCGAGATGATCATCCCCAGCATCCGCAGCGGCTGGATCAGCATGGCGACGTAGATGTTGAAGCTGACGAGTTGGCCGACCGTCATCGAACCGTCGATGACCAGCTGGCCGCCCCGCCACAACACGAGGATGAGGCCGATGTTGGGTAGGAGCTCGATGGCCGGCAGGTGGATCGATCGGACCCGAGCGGCGGCCATCGACTGGTCATAGACGTCGTCGGCCTCGACCGACAGGCGGTCTCGTTGGAGGCGCTCGGCCCCGAATCCCTTGACCACCCGAACCCCGGCGACCGACTCCTCGACGACCGATGCCAGCTGGGCCGACTCGTTCTGGATACCCATCACCGCGGGGTGGAGCCGCTGCCCGAACCGTCGGCCCAGGACGTTGACCAACGGCAGGAAGGCGAGGGCCAGGATCGTCAATCCGACGTCGGTCGCCAGCAGCAGGGCCGTCACGGCCAGGACCACCACCAGGTTTCCGAACGTGATGGGCAGCATCATGTGGACGTTCTGGAACTGTTGGAGATCGGTGTTGGCCCGGCTCATCAGGTCGCCGGTCTGAACTCGGTCGTGGTAGCCGAAGTGGAGCCGCTGGGCGTGGGTGAACAGCCGGTTCCGGTAGTGGGCTTCGACCCGGCGAGCGTTCCGGAACGCCCAGTAGCGCCGCATGCCGGTGAAGGTGCCGGATACGACGCCGGCTGCGGCGATCACCAACCCCCAGCCGATCAGGGAGCCGTCGCCGGCGATGCCCGTGTCGATGGCCCGCTGGACCAACCACGGGACGGCCACCCGGCCAGCGGTCCAGGCCAGGGCGGCGATGACCCCGACGACGAGGCCCAGCCATTCCCGCCGAATCGACTGGCCGACCAACCGCCAGCCGTCGGCCTTCGACGCCTCGGTCGTCGCGACGGGGGCGGTGGCGGGGATGGAGACGGGGCCAGCGGTGGCGATCATTCCGTTTTAGCGCTGGTTCCGATTGGACACGAACCCGATTCGGGACGGCGCCGATCGACCACCCTCAGTCTCGACGCCGAGAAAAGTTGTCAATGATGCACTCAACTATGTACCGTGTAGGGCACTGAGCTGGTAGACAAGGCAGAGCCGGCCCGCGAACCGAGGCCGAGCAGTCCCCGCTCGCAGCGGGGTCGTACCCCTTCACAGGAGAGAAATCACATGGCAAAGGCCGTTGGCATCGACCTCGGTACCACCAACTCCGTCGTCTCGGCGCTGGAAGGCGGCGAGCCCGTCGTCATTCCCAACGCCGAGGGGTCTCGGACGACTCCGTCGGTCGTCGCGTTCGGCAAGGACGGCGAGGTCCTCGTCGGCGAGGTGGCCAAGCGTCAGGCCATCACCAACCCCGATCGGACGATCCGGTCGGTCAAGCGCCACATGGGCACCAAGTGGACGACCGACATCGACGGCAAGAACTACACCTCACAGGAGATCAGCGCCCGCACGCTGATGAAGCTCAAGCGGGATGCCGAGGCCTACCTCGGCGACACCGTCACCGAGGCGGTGATCACCGTTCCCGCCTACTTCGACGACGCCCAGCGGACCGCAACCCAGGAGGCCGGGCAGATCGCCGGGCTCAAGGTGCTCCGGATCATCAACGAGCCGACCGCGGCCGCCCTGGCCTACGGGCTCGACAAGGAGGACGCTGCCGACCAGACGATCCTCGTGTTCGACCTCGGTGGCGGCACCTTCGACGTGTCGATCCTGGAGATCGGTGACGGCGTGTTCGAGGTGAAGAGCACCTCGGGTGACACCGACCTCGGCGGTGACGACTGGGACCAGGCGGTCATCGACTGGATGGTCACCGAGTTCAAGAACGGCCACGGCGTCGATCTGGCGGCCGACAAGATGGCGGCCCAGCGGCTCAAGGAGGCCGCCGAGAAGGCCAAGATCGAGCTGTCGCAGGTCCAGTCGACGAGCATCAACCTGCCGTTCGTCACCGCCACCCCTGAGGGTCCCCTCCACCTCGAGCTCGAGCTGACCCGGGCCAAGTTCCAGGAGCTGACCAGCGACCTGTTGGAGCGGGTCCGCAAGCCGTTCGAGGCGGCGATCTCCGATGCCGGCATGTCCAAGGCGACATCGATCACGTCGTGCTCGTCGGCGGTTCGACCCGGATGCCGGCCGTCGTCGAGCTGGTCGAGTCGATGACCGGGAACGAGGCCAACAAGTCGGTCAACCCCGACGAGGTGGTGGCGATCGGTGCTGCGATCCAGGCCGGTGTGCTCAAGGGCGATGTCAAGGACGTCCTCCTGCTCGACGTCACCCCGTTGTCGCTCGGCATCGAGACCAAGGGGCAGGTGATGCACAAGCTCATCGAGCGGAACACCACGATCCCGACCCGTCGGACCGAGACCTTCACCACCGCCGACGACAACCAGCCGTCGGTCGAGATCCACGTGCTCCAGGGTGAGCGCGAGATGGCGATGTACAACAAGACCCTTGGCAAGTTCCAACTGGTCGATCTGCCGCCGGCCTCCCGGGGCGTGCCCCAGATCGAGGTCACCTTCGACATCGACGCCAACGGCATCGTCCACGTGTCGGCCAAGGACCGGGCGACCAACAAGGAGCAGTCGATCACGATCACCGGTCAGTCGACCCTCGACAAGGACCAGATCGACCAGATGATCAAGGACGCCGAGGCCCACGCCGAGGAGGATCGGACCCGGCGCGAGGAGGCGGAGATCCGGAACAACGCCGACTCGCTGGTGTACCAGACCGAGAAGCTCCTCAAGGACGTCACCGACATCGAGCCTGACGAGAAGCAGGCGGTCGAGGACGCCCTGGCCGAGCTGAAGACGGCGATCGGCGGCGAGGACATCGAAGCCATCAAGGACGGTACCGAGAAGCTGATGACCGCCAGCCAGACCGTCAGCGCCAAGCTGTACGACCAGGCGGAGGCTGGTGCGGCCGGCAACGCCGGCCCGAGCGCCGACGGCCCCGACGACGATGAGGTCGTCGATGCCGAGATCATCGACGAAGACGACGACGAGGCGCCGCGCTCGTGACCGCCCACCAGCCCGGCAACCGGGCAGAACCGGCAGAGCCCGGTGATGCCGAGCCGAACTTCGATGCCGCCGAGGCCGCCGGCGTCGGCGGCATCACCTGGGCCGACGAGGTCCCCTCGGGCCACGCCTCGGCCGACCACGAGCCGGCCGAGGCCCCGGCCCCCGAAGGGGCGGCGGGTGCTCGGCACACCGCCGCCGACCCGGTCGAGGCCGACCCGTCGGTGGCCGGCGCCCCGGCCGGCGGGATGCCGGCCGAGGGGGTGCCCCGCGATGAGGTGGACGGGCCGGAGCCCGGCGCGCCGACGGTGACCGTCGAGGATCTCGTCGTCGACCTCGAGCGGGTCACCGCCGAGCGCGACCAGTACCTCGACGCCTCCCGCCGGCTCCAGGCCGAGTTCGAGAACTACCGCAAGGCGGTGGCCAAGCGGGAGGCCGAGGCCAAGGAACGGGCCAACGAGAACCTCGTGGCCCAGATCCTGCCGGTCCTCGACGCCTGCGACGGGGCCCTGGCCAGCGGCGCGACCGATGTCGAACCGGTCCGGAACACGCTGCTCGATGCGCTCGGCAAGCAGGGGCTGACCCGGATCGACGATCAGGACGCCCCGTTCGATCCCGAGCGGCACGAAGCGGTCATGCACGAGCCCGACACCGAGAGCGGCGGCCCCGTCGTCGCCGAGGTCATGCGGGCCGGGTACAGCTGGAAGGGCCGCGTGGTCCGGCCGGCGATGGTCCGGGTGCGGGGCTGACGCCCCGCAACCCGGCCGAGATCGAGGACGAGAGATGCCACAACACGATTGGTTGGACAAGGACTTCTACAAGATCCTCGGCGTGTCTGCGGACGTGTCGGAGAAGGACCTGACCAAGGCCTACCGCAAGCTGGCCCGGCAGTACCATCCCGACGCCAACCCCGACGACCCCAAGGCCGAGGAGCGGTTCAAGGAGGTCTCCGAGGCCTATGACGTGCTCGGCGATGTCGAGCGCCGCAAGGAGTACGACGAGATCCGTCGCCTCGGGCCGACCGGTGCCGGGGGCGGGTTCGGGCCCCGGAGCCCCGGGGCCGGCGGCTTCTCCTTCGACACCGGCGACCTCTCCGACCTCCTCGGCGGCATGTTCGGCGGCGGACGCCGGACGACGGCTGGCACCGGGCCCCGCCGGGGCGACGACCTCGAAGCCGAGCTCCACCTCAGCTTCGATGAGGCCGTCGAAGGGGTGACGACATCGATCCACCTCACCTCCGACGCCGCCTGCTCGACCTGTAAGGGCTCCGGCTCGGCGCCCGGCACCACCCCCGAGGTGTGCCCCCGATGTGATGGTCGGGGTGTCCTCGACGACAACCAGGGCTTCTTCTCCCTCAGCCAGCCGTGCGACCGGTGCGGCGGCCGAGGGAGGGTCGTGGTCGACCCCTGTCCCACGTGCCGGGGCAGCGGGATCGAGCGCAAGCCTCGGCAGGTCCGGGTCGGATCCCGGCCGGGGTCAAGGACGGTCAGCGGATCCGGCTGAAGGGCCGGGGAACGCCGGGTCGCAACGGGGGCCCGGCCGGCGACCTCTACGTCGTGGGTCGGCGTGAGTGGCCACAAGATGTTCGGCCGAAAGGGCAACCACCTCACGCTCGACCTGCCACTGAGCTTCAGCGAGGCGGCGCTCGGGGCCAATGTCAAGGTGCCAACCCTCGACGGTTCGACCGTCACCCTGAAGATCGCCCCCGGCACCCCGAGCGGAAAGACGTTCCGGGTTCGGGCCGGGGGTGGCGTCGGCTGATGCGGTCGGTGACCTCCTGGTCACCGTGGTGGTCGACGTGCCGGGCGAGTTGACCGATGCCCAGCGCTCGGCGATCGAGGCGCTGGACGCAGCCACCACCTCGTCGCCCCGCGACCACCTCGGCGTGGGGTGACCGGCGGCTCGGAGGCCGCCCTCGATAGGGAGATGACATGAGCGAGCAAGCCTTCGACCAACGGGCGGTCTACGTGATCTCGGTCGCCGCCGAGCTGGCCGGCGTCCACCCCCAGACCCTCCGCATCTATGAGCGCAAGGGTCTCGTGATGCCGGCCCGAACCGGGGGTGGCAGCCGTCGCTACAGCGACGCCGACATCGCCCAGCTCCAACGGATCCAACGCCTGACCGACGACGGCCTGAACCTGGCCGGCGTCAAGCGGGTCATCGAGCTGGAGGCCGAGGTGGTCCGGCTCCGGCAGGAGATCGCTGAGCTCCGGGAGTCGAGCGCCCGGGCGCTGGCCGACGTCGAGCGCCAACATCGGCGAGACCTGGTCCCGGTCAACCAGAGCGTGACGGTCTACCGCCGGGCTCCCCGCCGTCGTCGAGCCGACTGATTCCGGAACTTCTCTCTGATACACCCAAGAAACCTGACAATGCTGTTGTCAGGTTTGCAACCTGTGGATAAACTTGAACCATGGCTGTCGATCCCAACAAGTGGACCATCAAGACCCAGGAGGCAGTGGCGGCCGCCATCGAGCGGGCCAAGGCCGACTCCCACCCCGAAGTCACACCCGACCACCTGCTGGTCGCCCTGCTCGGGCAGGCCGAAGGGGTCGTGCTCCCGCTCCTGACCAAGGTCGAGCGTCCGATCGGGCCGCTTCGGGCCGCCACCGAGGAGGCGCTGACCGCCCTCGGCCGGGCCTACGGAACCGAGCCCCGCCTCTCCCGCCAGACCAACCGGGTCATCGACGACGCCGACTCGGTACGGGCCGAGCTGGGCGATGAATACGTGTCGACCGAGCACCTGCTGCTCGGGCTGGCCAATCGGGACCCGGGTGGCGCCACCGCGGCCCGGATCGACGTCTCCCGCGACGAGCTCCTGGCCGCCCTCAAAGAGGTCCGAGGCTCCCACCGGGTCACCACCCAGACCCCCGAGGACCAGTTCCAGGCCCTCGAGCAGTACGGTCGCGACCTCACCGAGGATGCCCGCTCCGGCAAGCTCGACCCCGTCATCGGGCGGGACGGCGAGATCCGTCGGGTGATCCAGGTGCTGAGTCGTCGGACCAAGAACAACCCGGTGCTCATCGGCGAACCCGGTGTCGGCAAGACCGCCATCGTGGAAGGGCTGGCCCAGCGGATCGTGGAGGGCGACGTGCCCGAGAGCCTCCGCAACCGCCGGCTGATCTCTCTCGACATCTCGGCCATGCTGGCCGGCGCCAAGTTCCGGGGTGAGTTCGAGGAGCGGCTCAAGGCCGTCCTCAAGGAGATCACCGACTCCGACGGTGAGGTCATCACGTTCATCGACGAGATGCACACCGTCGTCGGCACCGGCGCTGGAGGCGACTCGGCGATGGACGCCTCGAACATGTTGAAGCCGATGCTGGCTCGCGGGGAGCTGCGGATGGTCGGCGCCACCACCCTCGACGAGTACCGCAAGTACGTCGAGAAGGATCCCGCCCTCGAGCGCCGCTTCCAGCAGGTCCTCGTCGGGGAGCCGACCGTCGAGGACTCGATCGCCATCCTCCGGGGCCTCAAGGAGCGCTACGAGGTGCATCACGGTGTCCGAATCCAGGATTCGGCGCTGGTAGCGGCGGCGATGCTGTCCGATCGGTACGTCCACCTCGCGGTTCCTGCCCGACAAGGCGATCGACCTCATCGACGAGGCGGCGTCCAAGCTACGGATCGAGATCGATTCGCTACCCACCGAGATCGACGTCGTCGAGCGTCGCATCGCCAGCTCGAGATGGAGCAGGTGGCGCTGGCGAAGGAGACCGACTTCCAGTCCGAGGAGCGACGGGCCGACCTCGAGGCCCAGCTGGCCGACCTCAACGAGCAGTCGGCGGCGATGAAGGGCCACTGGCAGAACGAGAAGGACGCCATCGGCCGCATCCAGGTGCTCAAGGAGGAGTACGAGGCCCTCCGGCAGCGCCTCGACCGCGAGACCGACCTGGAGCGGGCGGCCGAGATTCGCTACGGCCAGCTGCCCGACCTGGAGAAGCAGATGGAGGCGGCCAACGCGGCCCTCGACGAGCTCCAGGCCGAGAAGGCCATGCTGAAGCAGGAGGTCGACGAGGAGGACATCGCCGAGGTCGTCAGTCGTTGGACCGGGGTTCCGGTCAGTCGATTGATGGAGGGTGAGGCCTCCAAGCTCCTCAAGCTGGAAGATGAGCTCCATCGCCGGGTGATCGGTCAGCATGACGCCGTCGTGTCGGTGTCGAGCGCCATCCGGCGGAGCCGGGCCGGGCTGTCGGATCCGAACCGGCCGATCGGCACGTTCCTGTTCCTCGGTCCGACCGGGGTCGGCAAGACCGAGCTGGCCCGATCCCTGGCCGACTTCATGTTCGACGACGAGCGGGCCATGGTCCGCATCGACATGTCGGAGTACATGGAGAAGCACTCGGTGTCGCGCCTGATCGGCGCACCCCCCGGCTACGTCGGGTACGACCAGGGTGGTCAGCTCACCGAGGCGGTCCGCCGCCGGCCGTACTCGGTCGTGCTCCTCGACGAGGTCGAGAAGGCCAACCCCGACGTGTTCAACGTCCTCCTCCAGCTGATGGACGACGGGCGGCTGACCGACGGTCAGGGTCGTACGGTCGACTTCACCAACGTGGTGTTGATCATGACGTCGAACCTGCCCGGTGATCCCAAGGATTTCTTCCGGCCCGAGTTCATCAACCGGGTCGACGACATCGTCCGGTTCGCCGAGCTGACCGAGGACGATCTGGTCGAGATCGTCGACATTCAGCTCGCCTCGCTGGCCAACCGGCTGGCCGACCGTCGCCTGTCGCTGGAGGTCAGTCCCGACGCTCGTCCGGCTCCTGGCCCGCATCGGCTACGACCCGGCGTTCGGGGCCCGGCCACTGAAGCGGGTGATCCAATCGGAGATCGCCGATCGCCTGGCGATCCTGATCCTCGATCGCAACCTCGTCGAGGGCTCCAAGGTCGCCGTCGGGGTCGACGGTGACGAGTTCACCTTCGAGGTCCGCTGATAGGTGGCCATCGTGGGCGCTGCTGGTCGGAACGTCCCGAAGGGGCGAAAATCCTGGCGGTAATTTACCTGGCCGCGGTGGAGACCGGGTCGGTTTTGTAGCAGGCTCTTACGGTGACCGACTCCACCGCTCCCACCGTGCTGAGTGGTCGCTACGCGATCGAGCGCAAGATCGCCCGTGGCGGTATGGCCGACATCTTCCTGGCCCACGACCAGGTGCTCGAGCGCCCGGTGGTCATCAAGATGCTGCTGCCCCAGTACGCCGGCGACCCGGCGTTCGTCGAGCGGTTCCGCCGGGAAGCCAAGTCGGCGGCCCGGCTGAACCACACCAACGTCGTGTCGGTCTACGACTGGGGCTCCCACGGCGACACGTTCTTCATGGCGATGGAGTACATCGAGGGCCAGAGCCTCGCCGAGCAGCTGGCCGACAACGGGCGGGTCCCCATCGATCGGGCCCTGGAGATCGCCGAGGCGGCGGCGGCCGGGCTGGGCTTCGCCCACGAGCGGGGCATGGTCCACCGCGACGTCAAGCCGGGCAACATCATGATGACGGCCTCCGGTCAGGTGAAGGTCGCCGACTTCGGGATCGCCCGCGGTCTCGACGGATCCGACAGCCTGACCCAGACCGGCAACGTCATGGGGACGGCGGCCTACTTCTCCCCCGAACAGGCCCGTGGCGAGGTGGTCGACGAGCGGAGCGACCTCTACTCGCTCGGTGTCGTGCTCTTCGAGATGGTCACCGGCGAACGGCCCTTCACCGGCAGCTCGCCGTTGTCGGTCGCCTACAAGCACGTGGGCGAGGCGCCACCGACGGCCCAGTCGATCAATCCCCAGGTCCCGGTCGAGGTCGACCGGATCATCGCCACCCTCCTGGCCAAGGATCCGGCTCACCGGTATGCCAATGCCGAGCAGCTCCAGCAGGCCCTGCGAGCGTCCGCGGCGGTCAGCAACCGCCCTACACGGGGTCGTCCCCGAGCGTCGTCTCCCCGGCCCCGGCCCCGACCCCGGCCGAGTTCGCTCCCACCGCCGTCGGTCCGTCCGCCCACACCTCGGGCCCCCAACCGGTCGGACAACCGCATGCCGTCGGATACGCCAGCGACGGCACCCGGCAGATCAGCGGCCCTCAGGTCGTGGTCGGCCCACCGCCCCGACGGTCCGGCGGCGGGGCGTTCATCGTTGCCGTCGTGGCGCTGGCGGTCGCTGCCATCGTGTTGCTGATCGTGATCGCCAACCAGCTGGCCAGCGGCGACGACCCCGACCCGGGTACGGGCGGCGAAACGGTCACCGTGCCCCGAGTCATCAACGACACGGCGGCGAGGGCCGAGAACACCTTGATCAACCGAGGGTTCTCCGTGTCGGTGCTCGAGGAGCCGAGCGACGAGGTGGCGGCCGGCCTGGTCATCCGTCAGGATCCGGAGGCCCTGGCCGAGGTGGAGGACGGGGCGCGGGTGACGATCGTCGTCTCGACCGGCCCGGCCGACCCCGACGAGTCGACGTCGACCACCTCGACGACCGAGCCCGACGAGTCGTCGTCGACGACCGAGACGACCGCCGGTGGCGGGTCGAGCTCGACGACCGGGACCACCGATCCCGATGGCTCCACCACCAGCTCGTCTTCGAGCACGACCTCCTCATCGACCACGAGCTCGTCCTCCACCACGTCGTCCTCGTCGACCACGTCGTCGTCGACCACCTCGACCACCGAGGAACCCCCGACGACGACCGAGGAACCGCCGACCACCTCTCGACCCACGACGAGCGAAACGACCGAACCCGACGATCCGTAGGCCGACCCAACCGGCGTGTCGGTAGGCGGGCGGTCAGCGCCGGCGGATCGGTGGTTCCGGGGCTGGCCAGCGGTGGGCCGCTACCCTTGATCCGTGCCTGCGACGATCGTGGTTGGAACCCAGTGGGGCGACGAGGGGAAGGGGAAGTTCACCGATCTCCTGGCCAAGGAGATGTCGATGGTCGTCCGCTACCAGGGGGGCCACAACGCAGGCCACACCCTGGTGGTCGATGGTGAGACCTTCGCCCTCCAGCTCGTTCCCAGTGGGGTGTTGTACGACCACATCACCCCGGTGATCGGCAACGGCGTCGTCGTCGATCCGTTCGTGTTGCTGGCCGAGATGCGGATGCTGTCGTCCCGGGGGATCGACACCGGCCGGATCCGGCTCTCGGGCAACGCCCACCTCATCCTCCCCTACCACCAGCAGCTCGACGCCCTCCACGAACGCCACCTGGGTAAGGCGAAGTTGGGAACGACCAAGCGGGGATCGGGCCGGCCTACGCCGACAAGGCGATGCGGCTGGGGATCCGGGCCCAAGATCTCCTCGACGAGGAGATCTTCCGCAAGAAGCTGGAGGGGGCGCTCAACCACACCAACCGGGTGCTCACCAAGGTCTTCAACCGGCTCCCCGTCGATCCCGACGCGTTGGCGACCCGGGTGCTCTCGGAGTGCCTGGACGGGATCGGGCCCCTCATCTGCGACAGCGTCGACCTGATCCACGAAGCCCTGGAAGCCGATCAGCACGTGCTCTTCGAGGGGGCTCAGGCCACGTTCCTCGACCTGGATCACGGCACCTACCCCTTCGTCACGTCGAGCAACCCGACCGCCGGCGGGGCCTGCGCCGGGGCCGGCGTCGGCCCCCGTCACATCGATCGGATCGTCGGCATCGCCAAGGCCTACGTGACCCGTGTCGGGTCCGGCCCCTTCCCACCGAGCTGTTCGACGAGGTCGGCGACCTGCTGGTCGATGTCGGGCGAGAGTACGGGACCAACACCGGTCGTCGTCGCCGTCCCGGCTGGTTCGACGCCGTCATGCTCCGGCATGCGGTGCGGGTCAACAGTCTGACCGAGCTGGCGGTGACCAAGCTCGACGTGCTCGACACGTTGGACACGGTCAAGGTCTGCGTGGCCTACGAGATCGACGGGCAGCGGGTCGAACGGCTGCCGTACCACCAGTCGGACCTCCATCGGGTCGTCCCGATCTACGAGGAGTTGCCCGGTTGGCAGACCGATCTCTCGGCCGCCACCGCCAGCGATCACCTCCCCGATGCCGCCAAGCGGTACCTGGCGCTCATCGAGGAGCAGGTCGGCGTGCCGATCACCCTGGTCTCGACCGGTCCCCGGTCGAGACCAGTTCCTGCACTTCGGTTGAGCTCCGTCGCCACCGGGTTGGCGGACGGCGGTTGCCCGTCTCGCGTCAACCCCTGAGGATGGGCGGGATCCACTGACCCCGGTCGTCGGTGACCTCGTCGGTCGGGGTGTAGGCCGGTTCGGGGCTGTCGTTCTCGTCGGCCACGGCTCCCGCTCCATCGGCCACTGGCGGGATCGGGGCTTGGAGGGCGGTGGGGATGGGGTCCTCGGGGGCGTCGAGGGAGTCGGGTTCTGGTGGGGTGGGGGCCTGGTGTGCGATGGGGGGCTGGAGTGCCCGCGGGGATGGCGGCGCCGATGGGATCGGGCCGCGGCGCCGGAGGCGCCGGGGCGGGGGGTCGGCGCCTGGAACGCGGCAGGGATGGCGCGATCTGCGACCGGTGGTGGCGGTTGGGAGCCGTGGGGTGGAGGTGGGACCGGGTCGGGGTATCGGCGGGCGGACGCAACGTCGGGGACGACCGGTTCCGGCGGCGGCGCCGACGACGGAGCGCCGATGACCGGTAGGAGCCCATCGGTTGCCGCCGCGACCAGCGCCGGGGCGGGTGGTGGCGGAGGTGGAGGTGGCGATGCTCCCGCTCGTCGGCTTGGTCGGGGTTGCCCGGGTGCGATCGGCCCACGATCCCCAGGCTCGGCCGCGGCCAACGGGAGGCCCGACTCCCGCATCGCCTCGAGCCTGGCCACGGCCGAGATCGGGTTGTCGGCCGCAGCTGACGGCAGGGGCCGGACCTCCGGCTCCGGCCCGGACCGCTCGGCCGTCGTCCCGTCGTCCGGTCCCGAACCGATGCCCGTCTCGGCCCCCGTCCCCTCGTCCGGGCCTAAAACGGTACTCGTCTCGGCCGGTCCGGCCGCCCCGACCTGAGCAGCTGGCTCCGGATCGGTCGAACGACGTCGAGGCGAAGGGGCCTCGATGGGCCGACGCTCGGACCGGGCCCGCTCGGCCGCCTCGGCGAGCGCCGCCCGGCGCTGGCGGGCCGTGCGGCGGTCGCCCCGGGGTTCGATCGCCGTCGCCCCCCGGACACCCGAGGCGTCCATCGCACACTCCCGGCAGAACGGGTGGCGCCTCGACGACGGACGGACGAGATGCCGTTCGCAGAACTCGCCATAGCACCGATCGCAGACGTCGAGTGCGGGATCGAGTGGATCGGTGTCACAGCGGCCGTTCATGGCATCTTCCGGGCAGACTGAATCGAGCATCAGGAGCATCGTCCGATCCAGAGGCGGGCTTGAACCAACGTGAGAGGGAGCGACCCTGCCGTGGCCATCCCCAACATCCTGGCCGAGCGGTACGCCAGCCCCGAGATGACGGCCATCTTCGAGCCGGAGAACAAAGTCCGTCTCGAACGGCGTCTCTGGTTGGCCGTGCTCCGGGCGCAGGCCGACCTCGGTGTGCCGGTCCCTCCGGGGGCGATCGACGCCTATCAGGCGACGGTCGACGACATCGACCTCGACTCGATCCGGCGCAGAGACGAGGTGCTCAAGCACGACGTGAGGCTCGGATCGACGAGTTCAACGCGCTGGCCGGCCACGAGCAGATCCACAAGGGCCTCACCAGCCGTGACGTCACCGAGAACGTCGAGCAACTCCAGGTTCGGCAGGCCATCGACCTGGTCGAGTCGCGACCGTCGCCCTCTTGGCTCGCTTCGCCGATCGTGCCGCCGAGCACGCCGCGTTGGCGATGGTCGGCCGCACCCACAACGTGCCGGCGCAACCGGTGACCCTGGGCAAGAGGTTCGCCCAGGCCGGTGAGGAGCTGTTGGCCGCCCACCGGGAGCTGACGACCCTCCGGGACGACCTCGCCCTCCGGGGGATCAAGGGCCCCGTCGGAAGCCAACAGGATCAGCTCCAGCTCCTCGGCTCAGCGGAGCGGGTCGCCGAGCTGGAGGCTCGCATCGCCGATCACCTCGGGTTCGGATCGACGCTGGCGGCTGTCGGCCAGGTCTACCCCCGCTCATGGGACCTCGCCGTCGTGTCGAGCCTGACCCGGCTGGCCTCTGGACCGTCCAACCTCGCACTCACCGTCCGACTCATGGCCGGCCACGACCTCGTGACGGAGGGGTTCAGGGCCGGGCAGGTCGGGTCGTCGGCGATGCCGCACAAGATGAACACCCGATCGTGTGAACGGATCAACGGGTTGCGGGTCATTCTGAACGGATATCTCACCATGGCCGCTGGCTTGGCCGGCGATCAATGGAATGAAGGCGATGTTTCGTGCTCCGTCGTCAGGCGTGTTGTCCTGCCCGATGCGTTCTTTGCCCTGGATGGCCTGTATGAGACGACCTTCGCTGTCCTACGTGACTTCGGAGCCTTCCCCGCCGTGATCCGACGGAGGTCAATCGCTACCTTCCGTTTCTCGCCACGACGGCCCTCCTCATGCATGCCGTTACCCACGGAGTTGGCCGGGAGGCGGCCCACGAGGTGATCAAAGAGCATGCGACGGCCGTGGCGTTGGACATGCGACAGGGTTCGGTCGACGGTCGGGACCTCGTCCTCAGACTCGGCGCTGACGACCGTTTCCCCGGTGGTCCAGACCAGCTCGGTCCCGTCGTCGAGCAGGTCGTGGACCACGTGGGAACGATCGATAAGCAGATCGCTACGTTTTGCGCCGATGTTCAAAAAGCCGTCGGGGCCGCTCTGAGGCCGGTTACCAGGGCACCGATATCCTGTAGTGCCCCTGACCTCCGGTCCGTCGTCGTGGCGACAGAGCTGATAGTCCACAGCCGCCTGACGTGGAGGAACGCTCGATCAGGCCGCTCGGCTGATTCCGGCCTTCTTCAGAACGGCCGCTGGGACGCCGAGCTGGCGGAAGGCCGTGTATGAGATGCCTTTGCGGGCGGCGTAGCCCTGGGCCACCTTGGCGAACTCGGTCTCGAGCTTCCCCAGATCGACACCGGTGTCCATGTTCTCCAACTCTTCGGAGAGGTCGATGCGCTCCTGGATGAGTTGGAGGCGCTTCAGGGCATCGGCGGTCTCCAATTCGTCCTCGATGCGCTCGAGTCGCGCCCCGATCGATTCCTTGTCCTCTTCCGGCCACGCTTGGGACGGCTGGACTCCAGGGCCTCCAGGTATGCCCGGACGGCTCTCCCCTCGGCCCGTCCGATCGCTAGAGCTTCCTTGTGGTCCTTGCTCATCGGAGCTTTTTTCGTCGCTGGCATAGCCTCTATCTCTCACCTTGTTGGCTGTCGGTCACTCCATCATGCCTTAACGGCACTTTGACCTTAACAATTAAGGACCTGGATGCGTAACATCCAGGTCCTTAATCAACCAAACGGGCGAGCCGTCCAGCCTCTGTGGTCGGGACCGGCGTCGATCCGGTGACCTACCGCTTTTCAGGCGGTCGCTCTGCCAACTGAGCTACCCGACCATGGAATCCCGGACCAGCCGGGAGATGGCGACCGACGACGGGACACGGGGCCACCGCCACGGTGAGCAGACGCCTCGGGCGTCCACTCCGGCGGTCCTGACGAGATTTGAACTCGCGACCTCCGCCTTGACAGGGCGGCGTGCACTCCAGACTGCACTACAGGACCAGGTTGTTCGGGACAGCCATAGTAGTGGCAACGCTCCCGGTTGCGACTCCGTTTCCGGCGCCGGCTTGCACCCCCAACGGGATTCGAACCGTGTTGCCTGCGTGAAAGGCAGGTGTCCTAGGCCACTGAACGATGGGGGCTTGCCTCCCGATGGCGTTCCCGGCCAATCCCGACCACGCCGCGAGGAGCCACCAATCTAGCACCGATGCCGCACCGCGGGCATCGGATTGGGCGCTCGTTCTCAGTCCTCGGGCGGAGGGAGGGTGGCGGTCATGGCGTCGACGATCTCGGACAGGACCGCTCCGAGCTCGTGGTAGACGAGGTGCTCGTCGTAGCTCGGATCGTCGGGGTCCAACCCATCATCGTCCTCGCTGACGTCGAGCCGGGTGCCGAGCACCAGGCGCAGGTCGTTGACGATCCCCATCCATGCCGACAGCTCCTCGGCGGTCATGGTGTCGGTCTCGATGGTCCGACGCATCAACTCGATCGCATCCCGTCGCGAGTCGATGAGCTGGTCGCGGGCGAGCACCTGGTAGCCGGCGTCCCGCTCCGGATCGTCGGGGTAGGCGGTCGGGAACAGTCGGCGCGTCACGTCGGTGTCGACCGACAGGAGTTGGTCGAGTTGGTCGGCGAGCTCGACCAGCCACCGTCGGGCGTCGGCGTCGAGGGCCACAGCGAACTGGTCGTCACCGACAGGAGTGAACAGTCGGGGTCGGCGGAACAACGGCACGATCCGGCCCGCGACTACTCGTCGTGTTCCATCGTCGCCCACAACCCGTGGTTGTGGAGCCGGTGCACGTCCCGCTCGGCCTCGGTCCTGGTGCCGGACGACACCGACGCTCGGCCCTTGTGGTGGACGTCGAGCATCAGCTGGTTCGCCTTCTCCTCGCTGTAGCCGAAGAGCTTGCGAAAGACGAAGGCGACGTAGCTCATCAGGTTGATCGGGTCGTTCCAGACCACGACGACCCATGGGCGGTCCTCGTCGACGACCGAGTCGAGGTCCGGCTGCCCGACCTCGGTCGGCTTCACCTCGATTGGCGCGGTCATGCTCCCATTGTGTCGTAAACCGGTGTCGTGTCCAGCGGTCGATCCACCTTCTCAGCTTCGGTCGCTCCGAGTCGGAGGGCGACCACGACGGCAAGGCACCACACGACGACGGCCCCCAGTACGTGGAGGGCGACCAGCGCCGGCGGTACGCCCAGCCCGAACTGGGCGTAGCCGACCGCGCCCTGGGCGACGGCGACTGCCAGCAGGGCCTCGGCGGTCCGACCGACCGAGCCCGCCCTCGCTCCCCGCAGCCGGACGACCAGGGCGACGAGGACCACGACGAAGCACCAGACGGTGGCGCTGTGGATCCGGGCCACGACCTCGAGATCGAAGCCGAGGCGGTCGGCCCGGCTGTCGCCTCCGTTCGGCCCGGTGCCGGTCACGACCGTTCCGGTCACCAGGACGAGCGCCCCGATGGCGGCCAGAAGCCGGCCATGGTTGGCCGGCGACGCCATGCCGCCGGAACCGGCGGCCAGCGCCGTCGGGGGTGGTGGGTGGGGGACGACCTTGGTCCACAGCACCGCGGCGTTCCACAGCAGGACCATCGACAGCAGGAAGTGGAGACCGACGAGCGCTGGGTGGAGGTCGACCAGGACGGTGATCCCACCCAGCACGATCTGGGCCGCCACCCCGGCAACCAGCCCCCACGACCAGCCGATGAGATCGGAGCGCCGAGGGCGCTGGCGGTAGGCGCCGATCAACGCCGCCACGACCGCCGCGGTCACGACGAACGAGATCAGACGGTTCCCGAACTCGATCCAGGGGTGGAACTGCCACTCCGGGACCAGCCGGTCGTCGCTACAGGCCGGCCAGTTCTCACAGCCCAGCCCGGCCTCGGTCAGGCGGACCGCAGCGCCGGTCAACACGATGAGGCCGAGCGTCGCCCAGGCCACCCCGGTGATGGCCCGATAGCGCCCGGTCGTGGTCGGCTCGATCGTCGTCATCTCCCGCTTCCCAGGCTATGGACCGGTCGTCGGCCACGGTAGCGGCGCAGGCCCTCGGGCGAGCGATCGGGACAGTGGCATCCCGTCCGACCAGACATCGCAGCGAAACCGTAACCGAGAAGACCGATTCGACGGTTCTCGGACTCACCGGTCGGCCGAGGTCGGGGCTACCCTCTCAGCCGTGGTTCTGACTGCGGTGCCGCCGCGCAACCGGACGCTCGCCTTCGTAGCGCTGACCAAGCCGCGGATCATCGAGCTGCTGCTCGTCACCACCGTGCCGACCATGATCCTGGCCGCCGAGGGCCTGCCATCGCTGTGGCTGATGGCCGCAACGGTCATCGGGGGGACGTTGGCCGCCGGTGGGGCCAACGCCTACAACATGTACATCGACCGCGACATCGATGCGTTGATGGAGCGGACCAAGGGGCGCCCGCTGGTGACCGGCGAGGTCGCGCCGGTCGAGGCCTTGATCTTCGCCACCGCCCTCGAGATCGGCGCCTTCGCCTGGCTCTGGGTGTTGGTGAACCCGCTCTCGGCAGTCCTCGCGGTGTCGGCATGCCTCTTCTACGTGTTCGTGTACACGCTGTGGCTGAAGCGGACCTCGACCCAGAACATCGTCATCGGTGGCGCCGCCGGTGCGGTGCCGGTCCTGATCGGTTGGTCGTCGGTGACCAACACCGTCGGCTGGGCGGCCGTGGTCTTGTTCGGTGTCATCTTCTTCTGGACGCCGCCCCACTTCTGGGCCCTGGCGATCAAGTACGAGGACGACTACTCGGCGGCCGACGTCCCGATGATGCCGGTCATCGAAGGGCACCGGGCGACCGCCCGTCAGATCGTGGTCTACTCGGTCGTCGTGTTGGCCTTGACGCTGGTGCTCCCGTTCGTTGCGCCCGTTGGTTGGATCTACATCGGCACCGCCGTCGTGGTGGGGGTGCTGTTCACCGCCGGAGCGGTGCAGTTGGCCTTGGAGACCGAGCTGGAAGCGCAGGCTCGCCGGTCGATCAGATACTTCAAGTTCTCCATCACGCACCTGTCGGTGCTGTTCGTCGCCATCGCCGTCGACCAACTCGTCGGCTGGGGACCGTGACAGTCTCGATATCTCGCCGGACGGGCGGTTACAGTACGTGGCCGCACGATCGGGACCGTGGCGCGGTGGGGAGTTCATCCGTGGCGCGCCGCCCGGAATCGATGTAACCGACCCACCCGCTCACAGGCTCAACCGGCCCTCGCCGCGAGGTCTTCCCACCTATGGCACTCACCGAAACCCGCACGGCTGAAACCCTCCCGGACCGCGAGGCGTCAGCGATCGCGGCCGACGCTCCGACGACGTTGGACGGGATCGTCGGCTCGGCCGACCACAAGACGATCGGTCGGCTGTGGATCGGGGCCGGCCTGTTGTTCCTCGTGGCCGGCCTGGCCGTGACCGCGGTCGTCGGGATCGAGGCGGTCGACCTCTCGGGTCTGTCGATCGTGGCCGACGCCGACGAGTTCACCCAGCTCTGGTCGCTGGGCCGAACGGTCGTGCTCTTCGGTGGCATCGTCCCGATCCTGGTCGGCATCGGAACCTTCGTCGTCCCGCTCCAGGTCGGAGCGCCGGCGATCGCCTTCGCTCGCGGCGCCTCGGGGGCCTTCTGGACGTGGCTGATGGCCACGGTGCTCCTGGTCGTCGCTTACATCCTCAACGGCGGCCCGGGCGGCGGGCGGGTCGACTCGGTCGTCCTCTGGGCGGCGGCGCTCGGCGCGATGCTGGCCGCCATCGCCTGGGCACTGCTGACGATCGCCACCACGGTGCTGGGAGCCCGGACGACCGGCATGACCCTCGACCGGGTTCCCCCCACCAGCTGGGCGTTCTTCGTGTTCAGCCTGGTCGGGTTGTTCAGCCTGCCGATCATCATGGTCGAGCTCGTGCTGGTGTACGTCCGGATGCAGGCCGATCTCATCTCGATCGACGCCCGTCAGAGCCTGGCCGGGGTGATGGAGGCGTCGAACCTTCCGCCGGCCCTCTATTGGGTCGCCATCCCGGCCCTGGGTATGGCGGCCGACGTGATCGCCACCCATACCGGTCGCCCGCTGTCCGCCCACAAGGCCGTGCTCGGCGCGATCGGGGTGTTCGGGCTGGTGGCATACGGTGCCGACTTCCTCGGCCTGGCCAGCGTCCGCCCCCTCCAGTTCACCAACGGCCTCCTGGTCGCCACGACCATCCTGGCCGTGTTGCCGATCCTGGCCGTCCTCGGTCTCAGCAGTGAGAGCCTGCGGCGAGGCTCGCTCCGGTTCACCGCGGCCATGGTGGGCGCCCTGCTCTCGGGCCTGATCCTCCTCCTCGGCGCAGCGACCGCCATCCTCGGCGTCTTCGCCGAGATCGCCGTTCTGCTCGACCGCGACACCTCGATCTCGGTCGACCTCAACAGCCTCCTGATCCTCCACGGCACGACCTTCCACGACGGGGTCCGGGGGTTGGTACTCGGCTCGGCCGTCCTGGCCGTCACCGCCGGTCTCCACCACTGGGCACCGAAGATCTGGTCCCGCCGGATGACCGACTCCCTGGGGTTCCTGTCGATCCTGGCCACCGCCGGCGGCGCGGTCCTGTGGGGACTCGGTGCGGTGCTCGCTGGTGTCGACGACCAGCCGGCCTACCCGGTGTCGATCCTCGGGGGCGGCGACAGCGTCGAGTTCTTCAACACGATCGCCCTCGTCGGCATCGTCCTGGTCGCAGCCGGCGCCGCCTTGACGGCCCTCAACGCCCTCGGTGCGGCGGTCGGGGCCACCGACCACGACGCTGCGTCGGCCTGGCAGGGCGCAACGCTCGAATGGGCGACCGACACACCGGTGCCGTTCGGGAACTTCGCCACGGCTCCGATCGTGCGATCGGCGGCGCCCTTGCACGACGAGCCGATCGAGACCGGCGACGACGCCGGGTCCGATGCCGAGGTCGAGGAGGCGTGATGACCACGACGACCGATATCTCCCCCTACGAGCCGGTCCCTCACGACGCGCCGGCCCCCGAGCCGGCCCGCCCCCAGCTCCTGCTGATCGGGACCTGCCTGGCCTGCGCCGCGGTGCTGGTCGGCTACTACGGACTGCTCGGCCACTACGTGTCGGTCCGGGCCGACGTGCTCCAGGCGGGAGAGGTCTGGATCCCTCAGGGCGTCATCATCCCCCTGACCCAGCCCAACTTCATGATGCTCACGATGCTCATGTCGATCCTGTCGATGCTGTGGGCCATCGCCTCGGTGCGTAACGACGACCGGGCCAACGCCTACATCGCCTTCGTCCTGACCCTGGTCTTCGGGTTCGCCCAGATCGCTCAGACCTTCTACCTGCTGTCGATCCTGGACATGCACATCACCGGCGACGATCGGGCCGCCCTGATCTACGCCCTGATCGGCATCCAGGTCTTCCTCACCGGCACGGCGATGCTGTACGTGGCGGCGATGGCCATTCGCACGATGGGTGGCGGCTACTCGGCAAAGGACTACGAGGGCGTCCTGGCCGCCGGCATCTACTGGTTCACGATCGTCTGGGTGTACCTCTCCCTCTGGTACGCCATCTACATCACGAAGTAGCGCGAGGAAGTAGTCACCGATGTTCACCTGGGGTTCGAAGTACCTGTTCGGGATCGGTCTCGCCTCGATGTTGGCGGCCATCATCTACGGTCTGTCGACTGGGGGTGACCCGGTCGGCGTCATCAGCGGCGGCTACAAGGGTGGGGTCGGAGATCACACCGGCTACATGATCCTGGTCGCCATCGGGTTCGCCTGCATCGGCCTCGGCCTGATGACGATCATCATCCGCGATGCAGAGGCGGAGAAGGCGTCGGCCGCAGCCGGCGTCGACGCCACGTTGGCGGTCTCGGCGTCTCGGGCTCCCAGCTACTGGGGTCCGCTGGCGGCCTTCGGCGTGGCCTGCATGGTCGTCGGGGTGGCGGTCAGCCTCCTGTTCCTGATCTTCGGCATCGTGGTGCTCGGCATCGTCGGCCTGCAGTGGCTGGCGCTCGCCTGGTCCGACCGGGCGACCGGCGACCCCGAGGTCAACGCCGTCATCCGGGAGCGGCTGATCGGCCCGTTCGAGATACCGATGCTCGCAGCCCTCGGCATCGGGGCCATCGTGATCGGCGTCTCCCGAGTGTTGCTGGCGGTGCCCGAGGCGGGCTCGACCGCTCTGGCCTCGGTCGTAGCGGCCTTGATCTTCTTCGGCGCGGTGGCGATCGCCAACTCCTCGGTGCCTCGATCGGTCATCACCGGTGTCGTCGCCCTCGGGGCGGTGGCCGTGCTGGCCGGTGGTATCGCCGGCGCGGTGGTCGGGGAGCGGGAGATCGTGCATCACCACGAGGAGCACGGTGAGCATTCCGATGAGCACGACGACCACTCCGAGGACGACGCCGAGAGCGACGGCATGGGCACCTCCGAGGGTGAAGGAGAGGGCGAGTGAGCAACGCAGCTGATTCCGGTCCCGCGGTTGGGCGCGGCGGCGATCGACGTGAGAAAGTCGAACACGCCATGACGAGCCGTATCCGGTCCGCTGTCGTTCGGACCCGCACCGCTGCTCTCGGCCTCGGGCTCGCCTTCGGGTTGAGCGCCTGCGCCGAGGACAAGCCCCTCAACACCTTCGAGCCCCGTGGACCGAAGGCCGAAGACATCGACAACCTGATGAGTCCGATCTGGATCATCATGGGGATCGTCTTCGTGCTGGTCATCGGTGGGGCGATCTGGATCAGCATCGCCAACCGGGTCAAGGCCGACGAGTACGACCCCGAAGACCTTCCGGCTCAGACCCACGGCAACACGCCCCTCGAGCTCACCTGGACGATCGTGCCCGGTCTGCTGCTGGCGGTGATTTCGGTCTTCATGGTCGGTGAGATCTGGAGCCTCGAGGAGCGCAACGAACCCGACGAGCTCGACGTGATGGTCATCGGCCAGCAGTGGTGGTGGGAGTACCGCTACGACGTCGACGGCGACGGCTTCTTCGTCGACGCCAACGGAGACGGGGTGGCCAACCAGGATCCCGGCGGCGATGACGCCGAGTTCCCCCTCCATCTGGCGCTCGACCCCGACGACGTCGTCACCGCCAACGAACTGGTGATCCCGGCCGGGCAGCAGGTCGACCTGTTGCTCACGTCCCGAGATGTCATCCACTCGTACTGGATTCCCCGCCTCAACGGAAAGCGCGACACCGTCCCCGGGCGGTGGCACACATGGTCGATCGAGGCGTCCGAGCCCGGCAAGTACACGGGCTGGTGCACCGAGTTCTGCGGCCTGTCCCACGCTCGGATGCGGATGTCGGCCATCGCCCTCCCCGAGGCGGAGTTCGCCGACTGGCTCGAGAACCAGGCCCTTCCGGCCGAGGTCCCGGAGGAGGGCACCGAAGCCTGGGAAGGTCGGGCCATCTTCGAGGCCCAGTGCATGAGCTGCCACGTCATCGACGACGATGTGCTCGAGTACGGCGAGAACTTCCAGGCCGCCCTGACCGCCGGCGCCGCTCCCAACCTGACCCACTTCGCTACCCGGTCGGTGTTCGCCGGAGCGATCTACAACTCGTACGCCGGGCCCGGGACCGATGCCAACGACGACGCCCTCCCCTGGGAGGACTACCTCGCCCTGCCGGAGCTGGCCGCCAATCCGACCAGTCCCGACGACTACCGGTGGAACGCCGCCGAGCTCAAGCGGTGGATCGGCAACGCCCCGTCCCGCAAGGACATGGACCCCGACGACCTACGCGGTATGCCGGCGTTCCCCCAGCTGACCGATGAGCAACTCGACCAGTTGGTCGCCTACCTGGCGACCCTGGACTGACCAGGAGCCGTAGCAACCCCCATGGCTATCGTCGACGAACCACTGGCCCTCCCGTCGGGTGACCCAGCCCCGGTCTCAAAGCCGCTCGGCGCCTTCACCCGCCCAGCCGCCCCCAAGGGCTTCACCAACTGGCTGACGACTGTCGATCACAAGAAGATCGGCATCATGTATGGCACTGCGGCCATGTTCTTCCTGCTGATCGGTGGGGTGGCGGCGCTGCTCATCCGGATCCAGCTCGCCACCCCCAACAGCACCTTCCTGTCGGGCGACGCCTACAACCGGATCTTCACGATGCATGGGACCGTGATGATCTTCCTCGTGGTCATGCCGATCGGTGCGGCGTTCGCCAACTACCTGATGCCGATCCAGGTCGGCGCCCGCGACGTGGCGTTCCCCCGGATCAACGCCTTCAGCTTCTGGGTGTTCTTCTTCGGCGGGCTGATGCTGAACACCAGCTGGTTCATCGGCGGCGGGGCCAACGGTGGGTGGTTCAACTACGCCCCCAACAACGGACTGCCGTACTCGCCGTCGACCGGCATCGACTTCTGGAACGTCGGCCTCTTGATCGTCGGCTTCGGGTCACTGACCGGCGCCATCAACCTGATAACCACCGTGCTCAACCTCCGAGCCCCCGGCATGACGCTGATGAAGATGCCGGTCTTCGTCTGGATGACCCTGGTCACCCAGTTCCTGCTGCTGTTCGCCATCCCGGTGCTCACCGTGGCCCAGCTGCTCCTCATGTTCGACCGGATCTTCGACGCCAACTTCTTCAACGTCGCCCAAGGCGCCGACCCACTCCTGTGGCAGCACCTCTTCTGGATCTTCGGTCACCCCGAGGTGTACCTGATGATCCTCCCCGCCTTCGGCATCGTGTCGGAGATCATCCCGACGTTCTCCCGGAAGCCGATCTTCGGCTACCCGTTCATGGTCTTCTCCGGCGTGGCCATCGGATTCATGGGCTGGGGGGTGTGGGCCCACCACATGTTCGTCTCGGGCATCGGCCCGCTGTCGGTCACGGCCTTCTCGGTCGCCACGATGTTCATCGCCGTCCCGACCGGGGTGAAGATCCTCAACTGGTTGGCCACGATGTGGGGCGGGAAGCTGATCCTCAACACGGCGATGCTGTTCTCGATCGGGCTGGTAACCCAGTTCACCATCGGTGGCCTCTCCGGCGTGTCCCACGCCATCGCTCCATCCGACACGCAGCAGACCGACACCTACTACATCGTCGCCCACTTCCACTACGTGCTCTTCGGCGGCGCTCTGTTCGGCTTCATGGGCGGCCTCTACTACTGGTGGCCGAAGATCTTCGGCTACCACCTCAACGAGGCGTTCGGGAAGTGGAACTTCTGGCTGATGGTGATCGGGTTCAACGTCACCTTCGGTCCGATGCACATCCTCGGTCTCCAGGGGATGCCACGACGGATGCAGACCTACGACGACGCCATGGGCTTCAACCTCTGGAACATGGTGGCGACGATCGGCTCGTTCGTCCTGGGCGTCGCGACGCTGCTGATACTCGTCAACGCCTTCACCTCCTACCTGTCGTGGAAGCGGGCCGGCTCCCCCAACCCGGGCCCCGACCCGTGGGACGGCCGGACGCTCGAGTGGTCGATCCAATCGCCGACCCCCGAGCACAACTTCGACGTCGACCCGACGGTGACCTCGCTCGATGACTTCTGGCACCGCAAGTACGTCGAGGACGAGACGGGACGGATTCGACGGGTCGCCACCGGCGACGAGCTGGCCCAGCCGGGTAACGGTGAAGGCGTCCACCTTCCCTCCCCGTCGTACTGGCCGATCGTGCTCGCCGGCGCCCTCCCCATCGTCGGGTACGGGCTCATCTTCAACCTGTGGCTCACCATCCCGGGCGGCCTGCTGGTGATCGCCGCCATGTACGGGTGGGCCCTCGAGCCGACCGACGACGTCGACCTTCCCCACGACCACGGCCACGATGGCCACAGCCCGAACGGCGACCACCCGAACGGTGCCGGCGAGGGCGTGGAGGCCGAGAACCTGGAGACCGTGCAGTGACCGCAGTAGCCGATCCCCACGCCGCCGGCCACGACGCCCACGGAGGTGGCCACGGCCACCATTCCAGCCTGGGCCTGTCGAACATGAAGCTGGCCATGTGGCTGTTCCTCGGTTCGGAGTGCCTCCTGTTCGGCGCCCTGATCTCGACGTACCTGCTCTCGGTCTCCAACTTCCTCGAGGAGCTCATCGCCGGGAACCCCGACGTGACCTCGACCCTTCCCGACTTCCTGGTCGAGGAGTTCGTCGAGGCCGGCTCGGTGGAGCCGATCTTCGACATCCCGTTCACGTCGGCCTCGTCGTTCATCCTGCTGATGTCTTCCCTGACGATGGTGCTGGCCCACAAGGCGGTCAGCGAGGGGAACTACCGCAACACCCGGATCTGGCTCGCCGCCACCGCTTCCCTCGGGTCGATCTTCATCGCCGGACAGGTGTACGAGTTCACCGTCTTCTTCCGGGAGGGGATCACCTACAACGGGAACCTCTTCGGCTCGGCGTTCTTCACCCTGACCGGCTTCCACGGGGTCCACGTGACCGGTGGCATCCTGATGCTCGTCTCGCTGCTGATCATGTCGTTCCGGGGCAAGCTCCAGAAGGACCGGGCCGAGACGGTCGAGCTGGTCGGCCTGTACTGGCACTTCGTCGACATCGTGTGGGTGCTCATCTTCACGATCGTCTACCTGATCCCCTAGCGGAGGCGCTGTTCCGATGACCGAGACCGCAACGCATTCCGACACCGGGCACGACGACCACGCCCACCCCACCGAACGCCAGTACTGGGTGGTGTTCGTGATCCTCGCCGTGCTGACGGCCGTCGAGGTGGCCTGGTCGTTCATCGGCCTCGAGGGGATTGCCCTCGTCGCGCCGCTGCTGATCATGATGGTGCTCAAGTTCTTCCTCGTCGCCGGGGCGTTCATGCACCTCTACTTCGATCTGAAGGTGCTCAACGGTC
The DNA here is from genome assembly GCA_965262175.1 of Acidimicrobiales bacterium. GTDB lineage: Bacteria > Actinomycetota > Acidimicrobiia > Acidimicrobiales > SZUA-35 > CADEDH01. The sequence continues at coordinate 25,523 of CBDHES010000025.1, forward strand.
GGCTCTTCTCGTGGGCCTTCTTCGGTGCCTTGGCCCTGGCCATCGGCGTCTACTTCGTGGTCTTCGCCGCTTTTGAGTTCCAGATCTGAGGTGACGTGAGGCTCGACCTCGCCGACGTCGGATGGCAGGCCCACCCCGAGGTGTGGGTCCTCGTCGTCGGCGTCGTCGGCTTGGCCGTGTACGTCGCCCGGATCGTTCAGCCCAAGGCCGTCGCGGCCGGCTATCCGCCGATCGCCCGGTCCCACAAGGCGTGGTTCCTCCTGGCGGTCATCAGCCTGTGGTTGGTCTCCGACTGGCCGGTGCACGACGTGGCCGAGGAGTACCTGTACTTCGTCCACATGGCCCAGCACCTGTTCATCTCGATGCTGATCCCGGCCATGTTCCTGCTCGCCACTCCCCGCTGGCTGTTCGACCTCCTCCTTCCCGAGGGGTCGGCCACCCGCCGGATTCTGGCGATGGGCAGCCGGCCCGTGGTGGCCGGTCTGGTGTTCAACGGCTTGACCGTGTTGCTCCACTTCCCCGAGGTGGTGCAGCTGTCGTTCGACAGCGGCGCCGCCCACTTCGGGTTCCACCTACTGGTGTTCTCCGCCGGGTTGCTGATGTGGATGCCGATCATCGGACCGGTCGAGGGATGGCGGCTCCATCCCGTCGGTCAGTGCATCTACCTCTTCCTGATGTCGGTGGTCCCCACCGTTCCGAGCGGGTGGCTCGTCTTCGCCGAGGACACGGTCTATCGGCACTACGACACGGTCGGCCGCCTCTGGGGGATCGAGGTCCTGACCGACCAGCAGGCGGCCGGCGTCATCATGAAGCTGGTCGGCGGGTTCTTCCTGTGGGGCGTGATCGTGGTGATCTTCGCTCGATGGGCATCGGCCGAGTCGGCACGGGAGCAGGCCGCCCGACGGGCCCGGGGGGCTCGGATCCTCGAGTCGCAGCTCACCTACACCGAGGTCGCCGACACCTTCGCTCGGACACCGGCTCCGGTCGAAGCCGGCCCGAGCACCGACCGGTGACCGTCGACCGGTGACCGTCGACGATCCGGGTTCGATCGACCTGGCACGAATGCGCCAGGAGTACGAAGCGTCGGGCCTCGACGAGGACGATCTGGCCGACGAGCCGATGGCCCTGTTCGCCGACTGGCTGGCGGCCGCCACCGATGCCGGCCTGCCCGAGCCAAACGCGATGGTGGTGGCGACCGTCGACGGCGACGGGCAGCCGTGGACCAGGACCGTGCTGCTCAAGGGAGTGACGGCCGGGCGGTTCGAGTTCTACACCAACTACGAGTCGGCGAAGTCGTCCCACCTCGACGCCAACCCTGCGGTGGCGCTCACCTTCCTGTGGATCCCGCTCCGCCGGCAGGTGTCGGTCACCGGGGCGGCGGTCCGGGTCTCGCCGGCCGAGTCCGACCGCTACTGGGCGGTCCGACCCCGGGGCTCCCAGCTCGGCGGGTGGGCATCGGCCCAGAGCCGGCCGCTGGCGTCCCGCCAGGAACTGCTCGACGCCTATTCGGACCACGACGCCCGGTTTGCCGGTGCCGAGACCGTGCCTCGACCCGACCACTGGGGTGGCTGGGCCGTGACACCCCGGGCGATCGAGTTCTGGCAGGGTCGACCCAACCGACTCCACGACCGGTTCCGCTACGCCCTCGATCCCGCTGGCATCTGGTCCCGGACCCGCCTCGCCCCTTGAGTTGGTCCTCGCCATCGGCGAGGACGAGACCGGCGCAGTGTCAGAGTTCTGCCACCGCGCCGATGAGGCGTTCGGCGGCCAGGGCGATGTGGTCGAGGTCGCTCAGGTCGAGAACCTGGAGCTGGACGACGTCGATGCCGACCTCGGCGTAGGTCGCCAGCTTGGCGACCACCTCGTCGACCGTGCCGGCCGCGCCGTTGGTCCGCAGCTCGTCGACCTCACGCCCGATCGCTGCTGCTCGCTTGGCGACCTCCGCCTCGTCCTCGCCGAGGCAAAGGACCAGCGCCGCCGACTGCGTCAACTCCGACGGATCCCGCCCGATCGCCTCGCACGCCTGGGCGACCCGGGCGATCCGGCCGGGCACGCTGGCGGCGTCGACGAACGGCTGGTTGAACTCGGCGGCGTACCGGGCCACCAGGGCCGGGGTTCGTCGAGGGCCTCGACCACCGATCAGGATCGGCGGCCCCGGCCGTTGGGTCGGCTTGGGGAGGGCCGGCGACTCCTCGAAGGAGTGGAACCGCCCGGCGTGGGTGAAGGTCTCACCCTCCTCGGTGGCCCACAGCCCGGTGATCTGCTCCAGGTACTCCTCCATCCGGTCGAACCGGCCGCCGAGCGTGTCGAACTCGAAGCCGTAGGCCCGGTGCTCCGCCTCGAACCATCCGGTCCCGAACCCGAAGGTGACCCGGCCTCCGCTCATCTGGTCGACCTGGGCGACCGAGATCGCCAGCGACGCCGGATGGTAGAAGGTGGCCGGGCTGACCAGCGTCCCCAACCGGATCCTCGAGGTGTCCCGAGCCAGGCCGGCCAGGGTCACCCAGGCGTGGGTCGGCCCCGGCAAGCCCGTCACGTCACCCATCTTGAGGTAGTGGTCCGACCGGTAGAACGTGTCGAACCCGCCGTCCTCGGCCGTCTTGGCCACCGCCAGCAGATCGTCGTAGGTCGCCCCCTGCTGGGGTTCGGTGAAGATGCTGAGTTGCACCGTGGCACCTTAGAGCATCGGGTGGGGTCGGAGTACCGTTGAGGAGGTGGAACCGGTGCTGCGGGTGGGGTGCGCCATGTGGGCCGAGCGGGCCTGGGTCGGCTCGTACTTCCCGCCCGACACCCCACCGGGACGGGAGTTGACCGCCTACGCCACGTGGTGCACCGCCGTGGAGGGCAACACCACCTTCTACGGGCTCCCGTCGGCGACGACCGTCGAGCGGTGGGTGGCCGACGCCCCGCCCGACTTCCGGTTCATGTTCAAACTCCCCCGGACGATCACCCACGACCGGCGCCTCCGATCGGCCGACGATCTGGTGGCCGAGGCCCTGGACCGGTTGGACCCGCTCGGCGACCGGGTCGCCCCGATCTCGATCCAGCTCCCGCCGACCTTCTCGCCCGAGGATCTCGGTGCGCTGGCCACCTTCCTCGAGGGGCTGTCGAACGAGCGGAGGTGGGCGGTCGAGGTGCGCGACGAGCGGTTCTGCACCGGTGGGACCGAGGAGCGCCGGCTCAACGACCTGCTGGCCACGGCCGGCGCCGAGCGGATCATCATCGACACCCGGGCGGTGTTCGCCGGACCGTGCGAGACCGCGGCGGAGCGGGAGGCGTTCGATCGCAAGCCCCGCCTCACCGTGCGCCCGGTGGCGATCGGCACGGATCCGGTCGTCCGGTTCATCGGCCAGACCAGCCCCGATGCCAATCCGTCGTGGTGGGCCAAGTGGGTCCCGAAGATCGCCCAATGGCTCCACGAGGGCCGATCACCGACCGTGTTCATCCACACCCCGGACAACGCGGTGGCGCCGTTGCTGTGCCGGTGGTTCCACGCCGAGGTCCGAGCGCTCGTTCCCGGCATCGCCCCGTTGCCCGAGCCACTCGCCGCCCCGGTCCAGGGTCGCTTGCTTGGCTGACCGGGCTGGCTTGCTCGGCTGTCGGCTGTCGTCGTCGCCGGGTCGCCAACTAGCGTCGGTCGGTGAAGGGGGCCCTGCGATGACCATCACCGACCGCCACGACGCCACCGGAAACGGTGTGACGCTCGATGACCTCGACATCCATTCGATCGACCGCTACGAGTCCGACGGTTACCCGTGGGCGGCGTGGGAGCGGTTGCGGGAGGAGGCACCGTGCTACCGCTATGAGCGGGACGGCATCGCCCCGTTCTGGGCCATCACCCGCCACGCCGACGTCAAGGCCATCGGGGCCGACGCCCGGCGCTTCATCAACGGCGGCGGCCGGCTCCGTCTCCGGGACCGGGAGATGGACGAGCGGATGAACCGGGCCCGCCGCCGCAAGATCGAGCGGCGAGGATGGGACCTCGACGAGCCGGAGGACCTCGTCTTCCTCGACGCCCCCGACCACACCGCGATGCGTATGGTGACCGCCCGTCACTTCACGCCCGCCCGGTGCCGGGCCATGGCCGCCACCCTCGACGCCGACGCCGCCCGTTTCACCGCGGAGCTGGCCACCCGCCTGGAGGCGGGGGAGACCGTCGACCTGGTCCACGACTACGCCGTCGCCCTCCCACTGGTCACGATCTGCACGATGATGGGCCTCGACCCCGAGGACTGGGCCGACATCCACCGGTGGACCGACGCCCTGTTCGACATCGACTCGATGCGGTTCGCCGTCGACGGCGAGGACCGCTACGCGATGCGTAAACGGCTCCACGCCGAGTTCCACGACTACAAGGCCCAACTGATCGAGCGGAAGCGGACCGAGCCGGGCGACGACCTGTCGACGGTGCTGGTCGAGGCGACCGTCGACGGCCGGGCGCTCACCGAGCAACAGCTCCACGGCTACCTCAACCTGCTCATCGCCGCCGGGAACGAGACCACCCGGAACGCCCTCAGCCGAGGCATCCTGGCCCTCGTCGACCACCCCGACCAGGTCGACCGACTGCTCGACGATCCCGATCGGTTCGTCGAACCGGCCGTCGAGGAGATCGTCCGGTGGACGACCCCGGTCATCCAGTTCGCCCGGACCGCCACCACCGACGTGGAGCTCCACGGCCAGACGATCCGGGCCGGGGATCACGTCGGGCTGTGGTACGGGCCGGCCAACCGCGACCCTCGGGTGTTCGACCGTCCGGGCGACCTCGACCTCGGACGGGAGCCGAACGATCACCTCGGGTTCGGTCACGGCGCTCACTTCTGCCTCGGGGCCAACGTCGCCCGGTGGGAGCTCCGGGCCGCGCTCCGGGCCCTGGCCCGGACCGAGATCCTCACCCGGCTGGAGCCGGCCGCCCCCCACCGGTGGCTGACCGATCTGCACGTCGGCGCCTACGCCGAGGCCCCGGTCCGCTACCGCCACTGAGCGCCCGGCGGTCGAGCCGGGGAACGCGTCCGAGCCCCGGCCGGGGGCCGGGGCTCGGATCGTGATCGGGGGTGTGCGCCGGTCGCTGAGTCCGGCACGCCGACTCAGTCGTGCATGTCCTCGTAGGTCGGCTCCTCGTGCTCGTAGCCGGCCTCGACCTCGTACTCGTTGTGCGAGTTGTCGACGTCCTTGTAGTCGTCGTCGCTGTTGAACGAGGCGTCGACGTCGACGTCGACGTACTCCTCGGCGGTGGCCGTGGCCTCGTAGGTGCTCTCGTAGTTGCCGGAGTCGGTCACGTTGCCGGAGTGGTCGACGTTGCCCGAGTTCTCGGTGTCGAACGAGTCGTTGATCGACTCGTCGTAGACGTCGTCGGCCTGGTTGTCGGCCGAGCCGCCACCGAAGGCCACGGCCGAGTCGTCGACCCAGCCCTCGTTGTTGAAGTTGCCGTCACCGGTCGTGATGTCGTCGGCCTCGGCGTAGTCGCCGGCCTGTTGGCCGGAGTTGTCGCCCTGGTTGACGACACCGTCGTTGTCGTCGCCGACCTGGACGCCGTCGCCGGTCTGGAACTGACCGTCCTGGTCACGCCCGGCCACCGAGTCGTCGCCGGTGGCGTTGGCCACGTTGGTCTCGTTCTCCTGGCTGATGTCGCCGTGGACCTCGGCGCCGTGCTCGACGGTGAGGCTGTTGTCGATGTAGTTGTTGACGTCCTCGTCGTTGATGACGATGGTCAGGTTCTGGGTGTAGCCCTCGGCGCCGTACTGGCCCTCGGCGTCCAGCTGGTCGTAGACCTGCTGGCGGACGTCCTCGGGGACGCCGTAGTCGTTGAAGACGATCTCCAGCGCCGACCGGTAGTCGTCGGGGGTCACGCCCTCCAGGGCCTCGGTGTCGACCACGTCGGCCACGGCGTCGGTGGTGACGGCCTCGGTGCCTGCGGTGGTCCGGAGCGACGCCAGCCACTCCTCGATCTGCGTTGCGAGATCCTCAGGGTTCATTGCGGTTTCCCTCCGAATGGGTTTGGGGTGTGGGTGGGTGGTTGCGGTGTGATTCTCAACCTAGCCCACGCTGCCGAGCCCGGGATCAGGGGTTCCCCCGGTTCGATGGGGGGTCGGTAGGGGGGTGCCTCAGTCGTTCCCCGGGAAGTTGAGATCGACGCTCGACGGCGCCTGCCACCGTGTCGTGATCGCCTTGTACCGGGTGTAGAAGTGGACGCCCTCGGGGCCGTAGATGTGGGTGTCGCCGAAGAGCGAGTCGTTCCAGCCGCCGAACGAGTGGTAGGCCACCGGCACCGGGATCGGGACGTTCACCCCGACCATGCCGGCCTCGACGTCCCGCTGGAAGGCCCGGGCCACCGCCCCGTCGGCGGTGAACACCGCGGCGCCGTTGCCGTACGGGTTGTCGTTGACCAGCCGGACCGCGTCGTCGTAGGAGTCGGCCCGGATCACGCACAGGACCGGGCCGAAGATCTCGTCGGTGTAGACCTTCATCTCCGAGGTCACCCGATCGAACAGCGTCGGGCCGAGCCAGAACCCGTCGGGGTGGCCGTCGATGGCCAGGCCTCGACCGTCCACGACGAGCTCGGCCCCCTCCGAGACGCCGAGATCGATGTACCCGGCCACCCGCTCACGGTGCTCGGCGGTGACCAGGGCGCCCATGTCGGGACTGTTGGCCGGATCGGTGCCGTCCCGGAGGCCGGGGCCGATGTCGAGGTCCCGGGCCCGTTCGGCGACACGGGCGACCAGCTCGTCACCGCTGGAGCCGACCGCGACCACCACCGAGATGGCCATGCATCGTTCTCCGGCCGAGCCGTAGCCGGCGCTGACGGCGGCCGCCGCGGCATCGTCGAGGTTGGCGTCGGGCATCACGATCATGTGGTTCTTGGCGCCGCCGAGCGCCTGGACCCGCTTCCCGGCGGCGGTCGCCGTGCTGTAGATGTGACGGGCGATCGGGGTCGACCCGACGAAGCTGATCGCCGCCACGTCGGGGTGTTCGAGCAGGGCGTTGACCGCTTCGGCGTCGCCCTGGACCACGTTCAGCACCCCGTCGGGCAGGCCGGCCTCGCTGAACAGCTCGGCGATCCGTACCCCGACCGACGGGTCCTTCTCCGACGGCTTGAGCACGAACGTGTTGCCACAGGCGATCGCCATCGGGAACATCCACAGGGGGACCATCGCCGGGAAGTTGAACGGGGTGATGCCGGCCACGACGCCGACGGGCTGGCGGATGCTGTGCACGTCGACGTCGGTCGCCACGTCGGGGGTCACCTCCCCCTTGAGCAGGTTGGGGATGCCACAGGCGTACTCGACGACCTCGAGACCCCGTTGGACCTCCCCGAGGGCGTCGGCGAAGACCTTGCCGTGCTCGGCGGAGATGAGGCGGGCCAGTTCGGCCCGGTGGCGGCTCAGGAGCTCCCGGTACTGGAAGAGGATGCCGACCCGCCTCGACAGCGACACGTCACGCCAGGTCTCGAACGCCGATGTGGCGCTGGCCACCGCCCGGTCGACATCGGACGCCGACGCCAGATGGACGGTGGCGGTCGTGGCCCCGGTCGCCGGGTCGGTGACGGTGACGGTCCGCCCGCCGGTGGCGGTTGCCGTTCGGCCGTCGATCCAGTGGTGGAGGTCGGTCACGGTGGTCGTCATGGCGGAGTAGCTCCTTGGTCTCGGCCGATGTGGATCGTATGGTCGGGCGCTCGGCCGTCGGGCGCTCGGCCGTCGGGGGCAGGGCCCGTGGTGCGACGGCGGATCAGGGACGGCTCGACGACATGGGCCACCGGCGGCCGCTGCAGGTCGGCCAATCGGTCGACCAGGCACTGGAACCCGATGCGACCCATCTCGTACCGGGGCTGGTCGATCGTCGTCAGCGACACATGGTCGAGGGCGGCCACGGCCGTGTTGTCGTAGCCGATGACCGACACGTCATCGGGGATCGTGACGCCACTCTCGGCCAGCTGGGACAGTGCCATGACCGCCGACAGATCATTGGCGGCGAAGATGGCGGTGGGCAGCACGGGACGGGCCAGCATCGCCTCGATCGCGCTTGTCGCCCCCCTGTCGTCGTAACTGCCGGGAAGCACCTGCGGCTCGAGTCCGGCCGCCATCATCCGGTTCACGAACCCGGCCCGCCGGTCCTTGGCCCCGCCGCCGGTGCCGCCGTCGATGTGGACGATGTCGGTGTGGCCGAGATCGAGGAGATGCTCGACAGCCAGCTCGCCGCCTCGCCCATCGTCGTTGACCACCGTGTCGATCTCGTCGACCGGGGTAGCGATGCTCACCAGCGGAGCGGCTCGGGAGAGCTCGACGAACTCGGCCGGCGGCATTCGCCCACCGAGCACGATGACACCGTCGAGTCGGTATTCGAGGAACGCCTCGACCGCCCGTCGCTCGTCGCGATCCTGGTTGCGGGACGTGTTGAGCATCAGCTGGTACTGGGCCTCGGCGGCCGAATCGTGGATGCCGTCGATCACCTCGGCGTAGAAGGGGTTGTGGAGGTCGCCGATCACGACCCCGATCGTCGCCGTCCGACGGGAGGCCAGCGACCGGGCGGAGGCGTTGGGGCGGTAGCCCAGCTCCTCGGCGGCCTCCAGCACCGCCGCCCGCCGCTCGGCGCTCACCTTGGGGGAATCCCGCATCACCAGCGAGACGAGGGCGCGGGACACGCCGGCCCGCTTGGCAACGTCCTCCATCGTTGGTCTCCGCATCGTCTCTGGACGTTACCCGAAATCCGTGCTTATGTTTAGAGCGCTCTAATCTGGATGTGTCGCCCGACACACCACACCCCTGATGTGCCCGTTCCCTGCGCCCGTTCTCGCGCCCTGGGTCCCACCCCAACGGATGGAGTCGACGTGATCCAGCCCCAGCCTTTCCTCCAACGGGTCGCCACGGCCCCGATCTCCTGGGGTGTGTGCGAGGTCCCTGGTTGGGGCCATCAGCTCCCCCCGGAGCGGGTGCTCGCCGAGATGGCCGACCTGGGGTTCACGGCCACCGAGCTCGGCTCGGCCGGATGGCTCCCGACCGATCCCGCCGAGCTCGGTCCGCTGCTGGGCCGCTACGGCCTGTCGCTGCTGGCCGCCTTCGTGCCCCTCGTCCTCCACGACGCCGATGCCCGGGATGACCAGCTGGCCGAGGCCGAGCGGGTCGCCGATCTGCTCCAGTTCAGCGGGGCCAGATACTTCAACACCGCCCCGGTCACCTCGGTCGACTGGGCCCCCCGCCGGCCCTACACCGACGAGGAGTGGTCGACCCTCGTCGACGGGTTGGAGCGGGTGGGCAAGATCTGTGCCAATCGGGGTCTGGTCCAGGTGGTCCACGAGCATGTCGGCTGCGTGATCGAGACCGCCGCCGACGTCGATCGGCTGCTGACTTCCTCCTCGACCGCGCTCGTCCTCGACACCGGCCACCTCGCCGTCGGCGGCTACGACCCGCTCGACTTCGCCCGCCGACACGCCGATCGGGTCGGCCTCGTCCACCTCAAGGACACCCGGTACGAGATCGCCGACCGGCTCAACGCCGGCGACGTCGATCTGATGGGGGCGGTCCAGGCCGGGCTCTTTCCTGCGCTCGGGCAGGGCGACCTCCCGGTCGCCGAGATCGTCCTGGCCCTCGAGGGAGCCGGCTATACCGGTCACTATGTGATCGAGCAGGACTGCGCCGTCGACGGTGAGCCTCCCGCTCCCGGCGACGGTCCCGTTCGTGACGTTGCCATCAGCGTCGCGTACCTCCAGCGGGTGGCCCGCGGGCTGCCATCCGGCGAAACGCCGCCGTCTGGAACGGTCTCGGAAGCTCCGTGACCACCCAAGTCAGAAACCAACAGGGGAGGAATCCTGACATGTTGAGGCTCAAGAGCCTTTTGGCACTGCTATTCGGACTGGCGCTGCTGGCGTCGGCCTGCAGCAACTCGAACGAAGAGAGCTCGGGCGACGAGTCCGACGACGACGCCACCAGCGAGGCGAGTGACGACGCCGACGCCGACGATACCGACGCCGGCGACGACGACGGGTCGGCCGACTCCTCGGGCGACGACGAGGTCGACCTGACCCAGGGCGGCGACCTGACCTTCCACATGATCACCCACTCCGACGATGGGCCGTTCTGGTCGGTCGTGAAGCGGGGCGCCGAAGATGCAGCCGCGGCCCTCGGGGTGACGCTCGTCTGGAATCCGTCGAACAACACCCCCGAGCAGCAGGTGACCGACATCGAGGCGGCCATCGCCGCCGGTTCGGATGGCATCGCCGCCTCGCTGGCGAGCCCCGATGCCGTCGCCCCCGCCCTCGAGGCTGCGGTCGACGCCGGCATCCCGGTGTACACGCTCAACTCGGGTGTGAACCAGTACCAGGAGATCGGTGCGGTCACCCATATCGGTCAGACCGAGGTGGTCGCCGGTGAGGGCGCCGGTCGCCGATTCAACGACCTCGGTGCCACCAAGGTGCTGTGCGCCTTCCAGGAGCAGTCGAACGTCGGGCTCGAGGAGCGGTGCGAAGGCCTCGAGGCGACCTTCGAGGGCGACGTGGTCGTCGAGTTCGTCGGCCTCGACGCCGACCAGACCGAGCAACAGAACCAGATCGCGGCGCTTCTCCAGGCCGACGACTCGATCGACGCCGTTCTCGGCACCGGTCCCGTCGTCGCCGTGTCGGCCCTCCGGGCCGGCCAGGACCTGGGTCGGGACCTGATCATCGGCGGGTTCGACATCACCCCGGAGATCATCGAGGCCATCGACGCCGGCGACATCGCCTTCACCGTCGATCAGCAGCAGTACCTTCAGGGCTACCTGCCGGTCGTGCTCATGTTCCTCCAGGCCACCAACCAGAACACCGCCGGTGGCGGCCTGCCGGTCCTGACCGGCCCGGGCTTCGTCACCCCGGACAACGCGGCCGAGGTCGCGGAGCTGGTGTCGGCCGGGACCCGATAGATCCGGTCCGAGGTCGGGGGCGGGTCCGACCCGCCCCCGACCGCCGGTCGCGAGACGACAGCAGGGAACAGCGGGGAGCAACGTGAGCGAGGCAACCATCACCGTCGCCGGCACCGGCGACGACGACGATCCGGCACCATCCGAGATGACCTCGACCGTCGAGGGCGGCGACGAGCGTCTCGAGCATCGGGGCCCGTTCCAGCGGCTGCTGATGCAGCCCGAGATCGGCGCCATCATCGGCGCCATCGCCGTCTGGGCCTTCTTCTGGGCCGTCACCGAGAAGTTCGGCACCGCGGCCGGTGCCCAGGGAGTCCTCGACGTGGCCGCCACGCTCGGCATCATGGCCGTTGCCGTGGCCTTGTTGATGATCGGAGGCGAGTTCGACCTCTCGGCCGGTGCCATGACCGGGGCCACCGGTCTGTTGATGATCTACCTGGCCCTCGACATCGGCGAGCTGGGCGGTGCCGGGCTCAACCTGTGGATCGCCATTCCCATGTCGCTGGCCTTCGCCCTCGCCGTCGGCTGGTTCAACGGGACGATGGTCGAGCGGACCGGACTCCCGAGCTTCATCGTCACCCTCGCCACGTTCTTCATCGTCCGGGGAGCCAAGCTCGGCTTCTCGAAGCTCCTGGTCGACAACATCCAGGTCGGCCCGATCCCTCGGGAAGGCAACGGCTACGACTTCTGGCGGCCGATCTTCGCCGCCGAATGGACCCGCAACGCCCACGAGCTGGGTTCGCGGGACGTGATCTACTCGACGCTCGTCCTCGGCGGGATCATCTGCATGATCGTCGCCCTCTACGAGCTCAACTTCGTCCACCGATCCCGGTTGAACCCCACCGGCCTGGCGCTGTGCCTGGCCGGGGTGGCGATCATGCTGCTCGGCTACTGGCGGCTCCACGAGACCGACGGCGTCGGGGCCAATGCCCTGTGGGGCGGAACGGTGGCCGCCGGGATCCTGGCCGGTCTGGTCGGGTTGGCGATCTGGCGCTACGAGCGGTGGGAGTCTCGGGGCCGGGTGGAGCTGGCCCGGGAGATCGTCACGCCGAGCGTCCTCGGCATCGTCGCCATCATCGCCGGGGTCGTCTCGGCCCGGCTGTTCAACGCCAACGACAGCGAGCGGGTCTTCCTCCTTCTGACCGAGCAGGGGCTCCGGGCTCTGCTGCTCGTCGGACTGGCCGCTGCCGGCCTCCTGCTCCTCGGCATCGCCGCGTTCCGGGGCGGCCTCCGTTCGCCGGCAACCCGGACCGCGGTTCTCGTCGTCACCGCCGGCTTCGTCACCTGGCTGGCCTACATGGTCCAGGTCGAGTCGAACTCGCCCAAGTTCCGGACCGAGTTGTTCACGGTGATGCTGATGGGGGCCCTCATGCTGCTGGCTTGGGCGGTCGTCAGCGGGCTGTTCCGCCAGCGGCGCTTCGCCGCTCCCGCCATCCAGCGGGCCGGGTTCCGCCTGGCCATCATCGGCCTCGGCCTGGTGGCCATCGGGGTCACGGTCCGGCTGCTGTTCATCACTCCCGAGGAGCTCGAGGCCGGGTTGCCGCCGGTCAAGTTCAGCGTCCGGATCCTGTGGTTCTTCGGGGTCACGGCGGTCGCCACCTGGATCCTGGCCAGCACCCGGTTCGGGAGCTGGACCTTCGCCGTCGGCGGGAACAAGGTCGCCGCCCGCCAGGTCGGCGTCCCGGCCGCCCGGACCAAGACCCAGCTGTTCATGATCGTCTCGACGGCCGGGTGGCTGGTCGGCATGCTGCTCGCCTTCCGGCTCAACACCCTCCAGGCCGGTACCGGCGATGGGCTCGAGTTCGAGTACATCATCGCCGCGGTCGTCGGAGGCAACCTTCTGACCGGGGGCTACGGGTCGGCGCTGGGGGCGGCGATCGGGGCGATCATCATGGCCATGTCCCGCCAGGGCATCCCCTTCGCCCTGTGGAACTCCGACTGGCGGTTCGTGTTCCTCGGCGTGATCCTCCTGCTGGCCGTGATCGGCAACAACTTCATCAAGAACCGGGCCGAGAACCTGCGGAAGGGCTGAGATGAGCTCCACCACCGACACCCTGAACGACGACCTGGCGGCCGACGACGGACCGGGCCCCGAGCTGCTGGCCGTCGAGAACATCTCGAAGTTCTACGGCAACATCATCGCCCTGAAGGACATCTCGACCAAGGTCTATGGCGGCACCGTGACCTGCGTCCTCGGCGACAACGGCGCCGGCAAGTCGACCTTCATCAAGATCCTGGCCGGCGTCCACCAGCACGACGAGGGCGAACTGCTGGTCGAAGGCCGCACGGTCCGGTTCAGCTCCCCACGGGACTCCCTCGACGCCGGCATCGCCACCGTCTACCAGGACCTGGCCATGGTGCCGCTCATGTCGGTGTGGCGGAACTTCTGGCTCGGGTCGGAACCGACCCGAGCCGGGCTCGGACCGCTCCGGATCATCGACAAGGCCCGAGCCCGCAAGATCGCCGTGGAGGAGCTCGGCAAGATGGGCATCGACATCCGCGACCCCGAGCAGCCGGTCGGCACGCTGTCGGGTGGTGAGCGGCAGTCGGTGGCCATCGCCCGGGCCGCCTACTTCGGGGCCAAGGTGCTGATCCTCGACGAGCCGACCTCGGCGCTCGGGGTCAAGCAGTCGGGGGTGGTTCTCCGCTACATCGTCGAGGCACGGCGGCGCGGGCTCGGCGTCATCTTCATCACCCACAATCCCAACCACGCCTTCCCCGTCGGCGATCGGTTCATGATCCTCAACCGGGGCCGGAGCCTCGGCGACTACGCCAAGGACGAGATCAGCCAGGATGAGCTCACCGGGCTGATGGCCGGCGGCGCCGAGCTCGAGCAGCTCCAGGACGAGCTGGCCCAAGCCATGGACTCATGAGTGCCTCGGCCGATCTCGAGCTCCTGACCGTCGGACGGGTCTCGGTCGATCTGTACCCCCAGCAGGACGGCCCGATGCGGCACGTCCAGACGTTGTCCAAGTCGATCGGGGGTACCGCCACCAACGTGGCGGTCGCGACCGCCCGCCTCGGCCACCGGGTCGCCCTGATCACCAAGGTCGGCGACGACGCCTTTGGCGACGACATCCGCCACGCCCTCAGCTCCCGGTTCGCCGTCGACAGCACCTGGGTGTCGACCCATCCGAGCCTCCCCACCCCGCTCGCCTTCGCCGAGCTCGACCCCCGACCCGAGCCGTCGATCATCTTCTACCGGTACCCGTCGGCCCCCGACGAGCACCTCGACTTCGCCACCGACTTCGCCGGCGCCCCGGTGACCGAGGTACCGATCTTCTGGCTCCCGGCCAGCAGGTTCGCCTTCGAGGCCAGCCGGGCCGCGGTCGGTGAGGCGCTCGAACGGCGGGGTCGCCGGGCGCACACCGTTCTCGACCTCGACTGGCGGCCCCACTTCTGGGCCGACGAGGCGACCGCCACCGCGGCCATCGAGCCAATGCTCGATCGGGTCACGATCGCCATTGGGAACCGAGAGGAGTGCCGCATCGCGGTCGGGACCGATGAGCCCGACGAGGCCGCCGACCGGCTCCTGGCCCGCGGTCTCGACGCTGCGGTCATCAAGCTCGGCGCCGACGGGGTGATGGTGGCGGTCGACGACGGGACCCGAGAGACCGTGGCACCCTTCCCGGTCGAGGTCGTGTGCGGCCTCGGTGCCGGCGACGCCTTCGGTGGGGCGTTCTGCCACGGGCTCCTCGAAGGCTGGGACCTGCCGCGGTGCGTCCGCTACGGCAACGCGGCCGGAGCCATCGTGGCCGGGCGGCTGCTGTGCGCCGACGACATGCCGACCGTGGACGAGATCGAGACCTTCCTCGCCGACCGGGCCGACGCCTGATGCTGACCGACGACCAGTGGCACCAGGTGACCGGGACCCGGCTCCGCCGCCCCGCCGCGGTCGCCGAGGCGCTGGCGTCCCGGCCCCGCCGGTCGCTCCTGGGCGACGACGGCCACCTCTTCCTCGTGGCGGCCGACCACCCGGCCCGGGGCGCCCCCGGCATCGGGGCCGATCCGCTGGCGATGGCCGACCGCCGAGACCTGCTGGGCCGCCTCGTGACCGCCCTCGACCACCCCCGGGTCGACGGCGTCATGGCATCGGTCGACGTCCTCGACGATCTGGCTCTGCTCGGTGCGCTCGACAACAAGGTCGTGGTCGGTTCGATGAACCGGGGCGGTCTCCTCGGGGCGTCGTTCGAGCTCGACGATCGGATGACGTCGTTCAGTGCCGCCGCCCTGGCCGACGCCGGCTACGACGGCGGCAAGGTACTGCTCCGGATCGACGACGACGACCCGGGCACCCTCGACACGATGACCGCGGTCGCCGCCGCCGTCGGTGAGCTGGCCGACCGGCGTCTGATGGCGATGGTCGAACCGTTGCCCTACCGGACCGACCCGGGCACCGGTCGGAGCACGCTCACGACCGACGATGCGGCGCTTATCCGGTGCGTGGGGATCGCCTCGGCCCTCGGGACCTCGTCGGCCTACACCTGGTTGAAGCTCCCGGCCTGGGGGACGGTCGAGACGGTGGCGGCGGCGACGTCGATGCCGATCCTGCTCCTCGGCGGGTCTCCGTCGGGTGACCCCGAGGCCGACCGGGCCCGGTGGCGGCGGGCCCTGGCCGTCGACCACGTCCGGGGCTACACCATCGGCCGCTCGCTGCTGTATCCGCCCGACGGCGACGTCCGGGCGGCGATCGCCGCCGCGGCCCGGATCCTGAACGACGCCGTGGCGGCCAAGACCGGTCCGGTCGTCGACCCGGCGCCCGATCCGACCCCCCAACCCTCGACAGGAGGACCGAGATGAACGACGACGCCAACCCGATCATCCGGGCCGCAGCCGGCCCCGGCACCGTGATCGACGTTACCCCGGAGAGCGCCGGCTGGACCTACCTGGCGTTCGCCGTGGTGGAGCTCGAACCCGGCCAGACCCACACCCACCGGCTGGACGACCGGGAGACGGCCATCGTGCCGTTGGCCGGCACCGTCGAGCTCACCCTCGGCGACCAGCGCCACTCGGTTGGCCGCTCCTCGGTGTTCGCCGAGCTGGCTCCGGTCGGCTATGCCCCGCCAGGCACCGAGGTGACGGTCACCGCCACCAGCGTCGCCACCTTCGCCATCGGCTCGGCCCCGGCCGAGGGCCGGTACCCGGCCCGGCTGATCCCCCCGACCGACATCCGATCCGAGGTTCGGGGCGGCGGGGCCGCCCATCGCCAGGTCAACCACTCGCTGGCCTACCCGATCGAGGCCGAGCGGCTGATCCTCTACGAGGTGTACGTCCCCCGGGGAACCTGGTCCGGCTGGGCTCCCCACTGCCACGACGGGCGGGACGGGTCTCCGTACCTCGAGGAGGTCTACTACTTCCGGATGGACCGCCCCGAGGGGTTCTGGCTCCACCGGAACTGGCGGGATGCCGACGACCCCGCCGAGCACTTCGAACAGCTCATGCGGGGACGGGATGGCGACGCCGCCCTCGTGCCCCGCGGGTACCACTCATCGATTGCCTGTCCCGGCTCCAACATGTACTTCCTGAACTACCTGGCCGGCGAGCTCATCGGCGACGACCGGCAGACCCCGCCGTGCTTCAGTGAGGTCGACACCTGGATCCACGACGACTGGAGCGCCGGGGCGTGGACGCTACCCGTCGTCTGATCGACCGACGGCTCCGGGCGCTGGTCGACGACGGCGGCCGGTTCCGGGTCCTGGCCCTCGACCACCGTCGATCGCTCACCGTCGAGATCGACCCGGCCCGGCCCGACGACGTCGACCGAGCCACCGTCGTCGAGCTGAAGCGGGCCGTGGTCGCCGCGGTGTGCCGGGCCGACGGCGAGCGCCCGACCGCGGTGATGCTCGACCCCGAGTACGCCGTGCCCGAGCTCCTCGACGACGGCACCGTGCCCGGGACGGTCGGCGTCATCTGTGCCCTCGAAGCCCAGAGCTACCACGCCGACCCCGATCGGCCGGCCGAGTGGCTGGGGGGTTGGACCCCGGCCCGCATCGCCGCCACCGGCGCGGCAGCGGCCAAGCTGCTGATCCTCCACCGGCCCGACGGTGGGTCTCGGGCCCGGGCCCAGGAGGCGATGGTGGCCCGGACGGTCGAGGCCTGCCTCGACGAGGGGTTGCCGCTGGTCGTCGAGCCCGTGCCCTATGACGTGGTCGACGCGGCCGACCGCCGGGCCTGCGTGGTCGGCTCGGCGGAGATCCTGGCCGCCCTCGATCGTGATCGGTGCCTGGTGTTGAAGTCGCCGTTCCCCGGCGCCCCCGGCGACGAGGCCCGCTCGTGGGCCACCGCCTGCCGCGACCTCGACCGAGCCGCCGGTGCGGTGCCGTGGGCCACCCTCAGCTGGGGTGCCCCGTTCGACGAGTTCGCCCGGCAGTTGGCGGTGGCGTGCGCCCATGGCTGCTCGGGGTTCATCGCCGGCCGGGCCATATGGCGCCCGGCCCTCGATGCCGCCGACCGAGAGGCGGCCCTGGCTACCGAGGTCGTTCCGGCCTACCAGACCCTGCACCGCCTGGCCGATGAGGCCCGGCCGATCTTCGAGCTCCGAGAGGTGCCATGACCGACCATCGTTCCCTGCCGTCCGACCTGCCCCGGGTCGGCTTGGCCGTCATCGGCTTCGGCTGGATGGGGCAGGCCCACAGCCGGTCCTATCGGCGGATCCCCACCCTGTTCCCCGACCGGCCGGCCGAGCCGGACCTCGTCGTCTGCTGCGACAACCTCCCCGATCGGGGGGCCGAGGCGGTCCGATCGTTCGGCTTCCGGGAAGCGACGACCGACGCAGCCAAGGCGATCGAGCACCCCGACGTCGACGCCGTCGTCGTCTGCGCCCCCAACATGCTCCACGAGGAGTTGTGCGTGGCGGCGGCCGCCGCCGGCAAGCACGTGTTCTGCGAGAAACCGGTCGGCGGTACTCCCGACCAGACCGCCCGGATCGAGCGGGCCGCTCGCCAGGCCGGGGTCATCACCGGGGTCGGCTACAACTACCGGTGGGCGCCCCTGGTCCAGTACGCCCGCCAGCTGATCGCCGACGGGACCCTCGGCCAGATCACCAACTACCGGGGGCGGTTCTTCTCCATGTATGGCGCCGACCCGCTCGGCCTCCTGAGCTGGCGGTTCGAGCTCGACCAGGCCGGCTACGGGGTGAGCTCCGACATCCTCAGCCACTCGATGGATCTGGCGATGATGCTCAATGGGCCGATCGACGCCGTCGTCGGCCTGGAGGCGACGGTGATCGGTGAGCGGCCGATCCCCCAACCCGGGGGAAGCCACTACGACCGGGGCCGACCCGACGACCCGATGGGCCCGGTCACCAACGAGGACTACGCCGGCTGCCTGGTCCGCTTCGCCAACGGCTCGGTCGGGACCTTCGAGGCCAGCCGGGCCATCGTCGGCCCCCAGAGCCAGATGGCCTTCGAGATCTACGGGACCGAGGGCTCGCTGTCGTGGAACCTGGAGACGATGAACGAGATGCGGATCTTCCTCCGGTCCGACTCGGCCGCCGGCGGCGGACGGAACCTCCACGACGGGTACACGACCGTGTACGCCGGTGACCGCTACCCCTTCCACGGAGCGTTCGTCCCCGGCGACGCCAACGCCATCGGCTACGAGGACCTCAAGGTGATCGAGTGCCTCCAGTTCCTGGAGGCGGTCGCCGCGGGTCGCCAGCACCAGCCGGGCTTTGCCGAAGCCCTCGACTACGTCGGGGTCCAGGCCGCCCTGATCCGCTCGTGGGAGAGCGGCTCGTGGGAGTCCGTGACCAGTGCGAGGATCGACTGATGGCCGCCAGCTTCAACGACCGGATCGCCGTGGTGACCGGTGGGTCCCAGGGACTGGGCCGGGCCGTCGCCGAGCGGTTCGTCGCCGAGGGGGCGGCCGGCGTCGTCATCGTGGGGCGCGATGAGCTCAAGGGCCGGCGGACCGCCGGTGAGTTGACGACCGGCGACCAGCGGGTCGAGTTCGTCGCCGCCGACCTCTCCTCGCCCGACGGGCCGGCCGCCATCGTCGCCGAGTGCGATCGTCACTTCGGTGGGTGTCACGCCGTGGTCAACGCGGCGGCCAGCACCGATCGAGGCTCGGTGTGGGACGCCGACGCCGAGCTGTGGGATGCCATGTTGGCCACCAACGTCCGGGGTCCGGCGCTGTTGACCTCGGCGGCAGCCCGGTTGATGGCCCGGGAGGGCATCGCCGGGTCGATCGTCCACGTCGGTTCGGTCGCCGGGCATGGCGGCCAACCCGAACTGCTCGCCTACTCGGCGTCGAAGGGGGCGTTGGTGCCGTTGGTCCGCAACGCGGCGTTCGCCCTCCTTCGCCACCGGATCCGGGTCAACCTCGTCCAGCCCGGCTGGATGGATACGCCGGCCGAGGACGACATCCAACGGCGATACCACGGCGCCACCGACGGGTGGCGAGAGGAGGCTGCGGCCCGACAGCCGTTCGGTCGACTCATCGACCCGGCCGAGTTGGCCCGTCTGATCGTCTTCCTCGCATCCGACGAGTCGGGTCTGATGACGGGTTCGGTCATCGATTTCGACCAGACGGTCACCGGGCCCTTGCCGTCCCGTTCCGACCTCGAGCCGGTATGGGGCGAGCCGGCGACGTTCGACTCCGCCCCCGGAGGTGGATCGTGACCGAGAACGGGCAGTTGCGCGTCGGCGTGCTCGGCGTGGGTCGGATCGGCTCGATGCATGCCGACCTGCTCGCGTCGCGGGTCGACGGGGCGTCGGTCACCGGGGTGTTCGACATCCACCAGCCGGGGGCGATGGCCGTCGCCGAGCGGCTCGGGGTGACCGCCCACCCGTCGGCCGAGGCGCTGATCACCGCGTCCGACGTCGATGCCATCGCCATCTGCACCAGTACCGACACCCACGTCGAGCTGATCGAGGCTGCGGCGGCGGCCGGGAAGGCGATCTTCTGTGAGAAGCCGGTATCGCTCGATCTCTCCCTGGTCGACCGGGCCCTGGCCGCCGTGGCCGCCGCAGGAGTCCCGTTCCACGTCGGCTTCAACCGGCGCTTCGATCCGGGCCACGCCGCCGTGGCCGAGGCGGTGGCCAACGGCGCGGTCGGCTCGGTGCGCCAGGTCCGGATCACCAGCCGCGATCCCGCGCCGCCCCCGATCTCCTACATCGAGGTCAGCGGCGGGATCTTCCTCGACATGACGATCCACGACTTCGATATGGCCCGCTACGTGACCGCCTCGGAGGTGGTCGAGGTCTATGCCACCGGCGGGGTCATGGTCGACCCGGCGATCGGCGAAGCCGGCGACCTCGACACGGTCGTCGTCGTCCTGACCCACGCCGACGGCGCGGTCACCACGATCGACAACTGCCGGGAGGCGGTCTACGGGTACGACCAGCGGGTCGAGGTGCTCGGCTCGGCCGGGATGGCCAGCTCGGACAACCATCTCGATCACCACGCCACGGTCCGCACCGTCGACGGCCACCGGGGCGCAGCCCTGCCGTACTTCTTCCTCGACCGATACATCCCGTCCTACGTCGAGCAGTGGCACCGATTCGTGGCTGCCGTGGCGTCCGGCCAGCCGACCCCGGTAGGGCCCGCCGATGGTCGGGCTCCCCTGGTCATCGGGCTGGCGGCATGGCGATCGGTGACCGAGCGGCGCCCCGTCCGCCTCGACGAGGTCGATCCCGGCGCCGGAGGTCGTTGAGGTGCGGACGATCGTCACCGGTGCCTCGGGGTTCGTCGGGTCCAACATCGCCAAGGTCATGACCGACCGTTACGGCGACGAGGTCATCGCCCGTCGGGTCGACATGACCGACCGGTCGGCGGTGACCCGCTACGTCGCCACCGAGCGGCCCGACGCCGTGGTTCACGTGGCGATCCTCAACGACTGGGCGGCGATGCAGGCCGACCGCCACCGAGCCTGGGCGGCGTACGTCGAGGCCACCCGCTCCTATGCGGACGCGGCCCGGGAGCTCGACGTCCCGTTCTGCCTGATCTCCACCGACTGGGTGTTCGACGGAACCCAGTCGGGAGCCACCGAGGACACCCCACCCAATCCGATCAACCTCTACGGCTTCTTGAAGGCCGCGTCGGAGATCGTCGCCCTCGACCGAGGTGCATCGGTCGTCCGGGTCATGGGGGTCAACGGCGTCCACTGGGCCCGACCATCGACACCCCGCCTCCAGGACCCCGGCTTCGGCTACTTCGTCGCGTCGCTGGTCGACGCGCTCGACGCAGGCCGGCCCTTCACCGTCTGGGAGGGGGCAGAGCTCAACTCCGTCGCCTCCCCGTCGCTGGCCTCGCACTGCGGGGAGGTGGTCCGGGCCGCCGTCGCCGGTGGCCACACCGGCGTCTTCCACTCGTGCGGCGCCGAGTCGGTCACCCGCCGCGAGCTGGCCGAGCGAACGGTCGAAGCGTTCGGGCTCGACCGTTCGTTGCTGTCGTTCGGGCCGGCTCCGAGCGAGGCGCTGGCCGGACAACCCGTTCCCTACGACACCTCGGTGTCGGCCGTGGCGACCGCCGAACGGCTGGCCACGCCCCTGCTGTCGTTGACCGAGATCCTCGACCGGTTCGGTCGGGAGCGGTCCACCAACCGGCTGAGCTGACCGCCGGCCACCCCTCGAGACCGACCGGCCCCACCCGGTCCCTGACCCCGTCCCTCGTCCCTCGTCCCGATCGGAGCGCACGCCATGACCCAGCCGACCTCGACCATCCGACTGACCACCGCCCACGCCATCGTCCGGTGGATGGTGGCTCAACGGACCGTGCTCGACGACGGGGTCGAGGCCCCGCTGTTCCCCGGGATCTTCGCCATCTTCGGCCACGGCAACGTCACCTGCCTTGGTCAGGCCCTCGAAGAGGCGGGCGACACCCTCCCGACTTGGCGGGGCCAGAACGAGCAGGGGATGGCCCTGGCCGCCGTGGCCTACAACAAGGCGGTCAAGGCCCGGCAGGTGATGGTCGCCACCTCCTCGATCGGGCCCGGGGCCACCAACATGGTGACCGCCGCTGCGGTGGCCACTGCCAATCGCCTGCCGCTCCTGTTGCTGTCGGGCGATACCTTCGTCAGCCGGATCCCTGATCCGGTCCTCCAGCAGGTCGAGCACCCCGGGGCCCCGGCCACGACGGTCAACGACTCGTTCCGGGCCGTGACCCGGTACTGGGACCGGATCACCCACCCGGCCCAGATCGCCCAGTCGTTGCCGGCAGCGGTGGCCACGATGCTCGACCCCGCCACCCGGGGAGCTGCCTTCCTCGGGCTCCCCCAGGACGTCCAGGCGATGGCGTTCGACTTCCCGAGCCAATTGTTCGAACCGGTCGTCCACGAGGTGCCTCGGCCCCGACCCGACGCCAGCGAGCTGGTCCGGGCCGCCGAAGCGATCCGGGCGGCCCGCAAGCCGCTGCTGATCGCTGGTGGCGGCGTCCACTACTCGGTGGCCGAGGCCCAGCTGGTCGACTTCGCCGACCGGCACCGGGTCCCGGTCGTCGAGACCGTCGCCGGTAAGTCGTCGCTGCTCGGCGATGACGCCCGGTACGTCGGCCCGGTCGGGGTGACCGGGTCGGAGGCGGCCAACAACCTCGCTGCCGAGGCCGATGTGGTGATCGCCGTCGGGTCCCGGCTCCAGGACTTCACGACGGGTTCGTGGACCGTGTTCAAGAACGCCGATACGACGATCGTCGGGGTCAACACCGCCCGATTCGACGCGGTCAAGCACCGGTCGCTCCCGGTGGTGGGCGACGCCCGCGAGTCGCTCCGGGAGCTGTCGGGTCTCCTCGGCTCGTGGGCTGCCCCCGAAGCCTGGGTCGCCCAGGCAGAGCAGGAGAAGCAGGGCTTCGCCGGTTACCTGGCGACGGTCGGGGCGCCGGGCGGGCCGGACGACCCGATCACCTATGCCCAGGTCGTGCGGGCGGTCAACGACCTGGCCGGCCCCGGCGACGTGTGCCTGGCCGCCGCCGGCGGGTTCCCCGGTGAGGTCAACAACGGCTGGTGGTCCAAGGGGATCGGGACCTTCGACTGCGAGTACGGCTACTCGTGCATGGGCTACGAGACGGCTGGCGGATGGGGCGCGGCCATGGCGTATGCCCCGGGTGGCGGCGCGGCTCGGGATGGCGACGTCTTCGTGTTCTGTGGTGACGGCTCCTATCTGATGATGAGCTCGGAGCTGTACAGCTCGGTGTTGTCGGGCCACAAGATGATCGTCCTTGTCTGTGACAACGGGGGGTTCGCGGTGATCAACCGGCTCCAGGTCAACCAGGGAGGTCGTCCGTTCAACAACCTCCTCGCCGACTGCCGGGTGGCGGGCGACGTGGCCGAGGTCGACTTCGCGGCCCATGCCGCCTCGCTGGGTTGTGGGAGCGAGACGATCACATCGCTGGCCGATCTCGGTGGGGCGATCGACCGGGCCCGGGCGTCGGACCGGACCTACGTCATCGCCATGAAGGTCGACGCCTACTCCTGGACCGAGGGCGGCACGTTCTGGGAGGTCGGCGTGCCCGAGGTCTCGGAGCGGGAGGCGGTTCGCGACGCCCGAGCCGAGATGGACAAGGGCAAGGCCGAGCAGCGCATCGGTTGGTGATCCCGAACGCGCCGGAGCCCCGGGCGAACCCGGGGCTCCGGTGAGCGGTCGATCGGCGTCGGGCCGGTGACCCGGTGCCGGGGGGCTCAGTCGTAGAGCTCCTCGGTGACCTCGTTGTAGGAGTTGTCGATGTCGTGGCCATCGTCGTCGGAGTTGAACGAGTGGTCGACGTCGACGTCGGCGTGGAGCGACTCGTCGATGTCGACGGTCTCGGTGTACTCAGCGTTGCCGGAGTCGGTGACGTTGCCCGAGTAGTCGGTGTTGTACGAGTCCTCGGTGTCGTAGGAGTCGTTCACCGAGTGGTCGACGACATCATCGGCCTCGTTGTAGGCCGAGCCGCCGCCGAAGGCGACGGCCGAGTCGTTGATGTCGCCCTCGTTGTTGAAGTTGCCGTCACCGGTGGTGATGTCGTCGGCGTAGGCGTCGTCACCGGCCTGCTGACCGGAGTTGTCGCCCTGGTTGACGACACCGTCGTTGTCGTCGCCGACCTGGACGCCGTCGCCGGTCTGGAACTGACCCCACTGGTCACGCCCGCCGATCGAGTCGTCGCCGGTGGCGTTGGCCACGTTGGTCTCGTTCTCCTGGGTGACGTCGGCGTAGTGGACCTCGGCACCGTGCTCGATCGTCAGGCTGTTGTCGATCTGGTTGGTGACGTCGTCGTTGGCCAGGACGTACTCCAGGTTGTTCTGGATGCCCTGCGGGCTGTAGTCGCCCTCGGCGTCGAGCTGCTCGTAGGTCTGCTCCCGGGCGGGCTCGGGGACGTCGTAGTGGTCGAAGACGATGTCCATCGCCTGCTGGTACTCGTCCCGGCCGATGCCCTCCAGGTAGTCGGTGTCGACGACCTCGGTGACGTCTTCGCCGGCCTGAGCGGCCTCGAGCCAAGCCTGGATCTGCGCTGCGATCTCTTCAGGGTTCATGTGCTGGTTCCCTCCGGAATGTGTGGGTGGTGGTGCTGCTTGGGTGGTGTATCGATCAATCTAGGCGGCCCCGCCCGACCGGGAATCGGGGCAACCCCTGGTCCGGGCGGGGGTCGGTGGGGGGTTGGGCCCACCCCCCCGGGGGGTGCCGAAAGGCCCCGGCGGTGAGCCGGGGCCTCTCGTGTCCGTGGTGCGTTGAGCGAGCCGACGACGGTCAGTCGTAGACGGCGTCCTCGGTCACCTCGTTGTGGGAATCGTCGATGTCGTGGTGGTCGTCGTCGGTGTTGTACGACTCGGTGACCGTGGCGTCGACATGGGCGTCCACCGAGACCTCTTCGCTGTAGGTGTCGTCGGTGTTGTAGGAGTTGTCGGTGTTGAACGAGTCCTCGGTGTTGAACGAGTCCTCGGTGTCGTAGGAGTCGTTCACCGAGTGGTCGACGACGTCGTCGGCCTGGTTGTCGGCGTGACCGCCACCGAAGGCGACGGCCGAGTCGTTGATGTCGCCCTCGTTGTTGAAGTTGCCGTCACCGGTGGTGATGTCGTCGGCGTAGGCGTCGTCGCCGGCCTGCTGACCGGAGTTGTCGCCCTGGTTGACGACACCGTCGTTGTAGTCGCCGACCTGGACACCGTCACCGGTCTGGAACTGACCGTCCTGGTCACGACCAGCGATGGCACCCTCGCCCGAGGCGTTGGCCACGTTGGTCTCGTTGGCCTGGTAGATGTCGCCGTGGACCTCGGCACCGTGCTCGACGGTGAGGCTGTTGTCGATGTGGTTGTTGATGTCGTTGTCGTTGACGATCAGGGTCAGGTTCTGGATGTAGCCGGCCGGGCTGTAGTCGCCCTGGGCGTCGAGCTGCTCATAGACCTGCTCCCGCATCTCCTCGGGGACCTCGTAGTTGTCGAAGACCATCTCCATGGCCTCCTGGTACTCGTCCCGGGTGACCTCCTCGAGGTACTCCGGCTCGACGACCTCGGGCACAGCCGCGTCGTAGGTGCCGGCCTCGCCGGCCTCACCGGCGCGGACCTGCTCGAGCCAGGCCTGGAGTTGCGCAGCGAGCTCTTCGGGGTTCATGTGATATTCCCTCCGGTTGGTTTGGGTGGGTGGTGGTGCTTGGTGAGGTTGATGTGTTGCTTGAACTCAACCTAGGAGTCATCGCCCACCCCGGGATCGGGGCAACCCCCCGGTTGCCTGGCGCCGGTTAGGGGACGACGTCGCGGCTCGCCACCTCACGGTGCTCCCCGGCCCGCCGCCGGTCAGACGGTGCCCACGATTATCGTGGCACGACCTCGTCCCGGTGTCACTGGTGGCAGGCAGGTTTCACCTGGTCGGACAGCGAATAGGCCTGGGTCGGCCCGATTGGGCAAGAGGACGGGGCCCGTCAGCCCTTGCCGACCGCTTCCCGGATGATCGACAGCAGCTCGGCCCGGGACGACGCGCCGATCTTCTGGCGGATCTTGGCCACGTGGTGCTCGACGGTCTTGGGGGAGATGAAGAGCTGGGCACCGACCTCTTTGTGGGTGCGGCCCTCGACGACCAGCAACGCCACCTCGGCCTCCCGTTCGGAGAGCCCGAGGGCCGCCAGGCCGTCACCGGTGGAGGTGTCGACGTGCTCCGAGACTGAGATGCGGGCCAGTTCCAGCATCCGGCGGGCCGCCTTGGAGTCGGGCTCGTCGAGTGCCGCCTGGCCGAGGAGCCGGGACGCCTCCCAGCCGTCGTCGATCGCCATCAGGGTCTCGGCGACCATGACCACGTCGTCCTCGGTGGGTCGATCGGTCGACGACGACCCCTCGTCCCCCGCCGCCGGGAGGAGGCCGGCCCAGATCCCGGCGGCAGCCACCCGAGCCTTGGAGCGATCGCCGATCGGAGCCAGTTCGGCCATGCGGCTCGCCGCGTCGGCCACGAGCTCGTGGTCCTCGGCGGCGATCCCGATCTGGAGCCGGAGCCACTGGCCGGCGACCGGGCCCGGTCCGTCGGTCGGCAGCGACGCGGTCTGGGCGAGTAGCTGATCGACGACCGGGTCGACCCGGCGGCGGTCGCCGAGGCGGGCACCGGCGGCCAACAACTCGGTGAACGGATCGATCACCAGCCAACAGGCCGACGGCCGCAGGAGCGCCCGCTCGGCGCCGTGCCACGCCGCCCGGAGGCGGGCGGTGTCGCCCGAACGGCGGGCCACCGCCGCTCCCAGCGAGGCGAGCAGGAGCCGGTCCCGTTGCGAGCGGGTCACCTCCGGCGTGGCCGCATCGTCGCCCGACGCCGGGTGCTCGGTCTCGGCCACCGCGTCGTCGAGATCCTCGTCGGCGGCCCGGTTGCCGTGAGCCCGGGAGGAGGACGAGCGCGGGGCCGTAGTCGCCTGCCACCAGACGACCGTAGGCGCCGATGAGCTCGTGCGACAGGTGTTCGCCCCGCCCCCCGCTCCGATGCTCCAGGGCTTGGGAGGTCAGGATGTCGACCACCGCCAGATCACCGACGACGAGCGCCCGAGAGGGCACCGACGGCATGGGGGGTGATGCCGATCGGGGCGGTCGGTCGGAGCCGGTCGAAATCGTCGGCGGCGATACTGAACGCCCCGACGGCCTTGGGTACCGCACCCCTGCCAAGGTGGTCGATACCGGTGGCGACCGCGGCGTAGCTCTTGGCCAGCGGCGTTCGGGCCGCCTCGACGGAGCGGGGCCGCCCGGCCATCCCGTCGGCCATCGCCTGGAGGGGTTCGGCCAGGTCGCCGGCCAGGGCCCGCTGCCCGGCATCGGCCAGGCGGAGATCCCGGACGTCGATCCCGAAGCCGAGGATCGCCGAGCGGTCGTCCTCGGGCGCGGTGCTCAGGGCCGCTTCCAGGTGGGCGAGGGCGTCGGCCGACCCGGCATGGAACGCCGCCAGGGCTCGCAGCACCGAGCCGTCGGTCGCCGCCAGACCGAGCTGTTCGGCCCGGTCGATGTAGGCGGGTGCGGTCTCGGGATCGGTGACGGCGGCGTCGAGGGCCGCCCCGGCCAGGATCCGGTCGGCGCCCGGCACGTGACCGGCGCCGGCCAGGAGGTGGTCGGCCGCCCGTCGCTGGTCGCGCTCGGCCAGCGCGGTGGCCAGGAGGTCGTGGAGGTGGGCCAACTCGGTCACGGTCGCCGCCGCGGCCACCGACTCCCGCACGAGGGGGATGAGGTCACCGGTGGCGTCGATCAGACCGCCGGCCCGTGCCTCTCGCTCGGCCCGTTCGGGGTCGGCCTCGGCCCCGAGGGCGGCCAGTGCGATCGGTAGGTTCTCGGCCGCCCCGTCGAGCCCGTCGACCGACCACGCCGCCACCAGGGTGGCGGCCATCGGTCCGGCCCGCCGGACCCTGGTCATCACGGCGTCGGCCAGATCGCCGGTGACGGGCCCCGATCCCGGCCATCCGGTGGCGACCGCGTCGGCGGTCAACCCCACCGACCCGCCGGTCGCCCTCAGCAGAGCCTCGGCCTCGGCCGTGGCGACCGCGCCCGGTGGCTCGGCGCCGGCCCGCTCGGCGGTCCGGGTCCGGATCTCGGCCAGGGCGGGCCCGTACCCGTCGTCGTCCAGCAGACCGAGCCGGATCGGGGGCTCGGACCGGCTCAACCGCTCGGCGAGCCGTTCGAGCTCGTGCGATGCCGGCTCCCCGCCGGTCGCCGGTCGTCGGGTGGCGATGACCGTCACCCGATCGGCCGCCTCGAGCAGGGCATCGAGGGCACCCGGCTCCGACCACTGGACGTCGTCGACCGCCAGGACCGCGATCTCGCTGCCCAGGGCCCGGGCCACGTCGTCGGCGGTGAGCGGGGCCAGGGGGCTGGCGGTGATCACCTCGGCGGGTTCGCCGCTGGCGGCGACCAGCTCACGCAGGGCGGCCGTCCGGCCCGTTCCCCCCGCTCCGACGACGAGCCGTGCGTCTGGCATGGTCTCCCTCCCGGGCGCCTCGAATGTCCCCTGGTCGCAGTACCTGGTTCCGATACCTGGTCACCGAT
>CBDHES010000026.1:0-65433 GCA_965262175.1 Acidimicrobiales bacterium
CGAGACCGATCCCTTGCGGCTCAACGTCGACCGCTGTCCGTCGATCTCCAACTCCTCCAGGCCGTTCTCGTCGACCACGATGCGCAGGGCCCGGTCGCGGTACTGCGGGTCGATGTAGTCGACCCACAGGTCGGGAGGCTCGAGGATGTGCCCGTCGGCGTCGACCGCTCCGTCGGTGGCCAGCCGATGGGTCTCGTGGCGGTGGCGGGAAGCGGGGATCATCGCGGTCATGCCCCATCTTGTTCGCCGCCGATCCGCCGAAGCGAGCTGGCATCCGATTAACTGATGCCGTGCTACGAGTTGGTGATGCCGTCGAGGAGTTCGAGCTGCTCGATCAGGATGGTCAAACGGTCACCCTGAGCGGGCTGCTCGCCGAGGGGCCGGCCGTCCTGTACTTCTACATCAAGGCCAAGACGCCTGGTTGAACTCGGGAAAGCTGTCATTTCCGCGACCTGACCTCGGAGTTCGCCGAGCTCGGGGCCTCCATCGTGGGAATCAGCGCCGATCCGGTGGATCGGCAGAACGACTTCGCAACCGAGAACCAGCTCGGCTTCCCCTTGCTGTCGGATCGGGATCGCTCGGTGGCCCGGCAGTTCGGGGTGAAGCGGGCCGGCCCGCTGCCGACCAAGCGGGCCACGTTCGTGGTCGACACCGACCGGACCGTCCTGGCTGCGATCGCGTCGGAGACGAGCATGACCGCCCACGCCGACGACGCGCTTGCCGCCCTTCGTCAGCGGGCCGGCGCCTGAGGTCGGGAGCGGTCAGGCCTTCACCGGGGTGAAGGTCGCCTGCTGGTGCTTGATGCCGTGGATGAAGCTGGAGCTGAGGAGCTCCGGCTCGCCGACGGCTTCGATGTCGGGGAGACGGCGGAACAGCTCCCGGAACATGACCGTGATCTCCCGCCGGGCCAGATGGGCACCGAGGCAGAAGTGGGGGCCGGGGCCGCCGAACCCGACGTGGGGGTTGGGGTCCCGCTGCACCTTGAAGGCATAGGGGTCGTCGAAGATCGCCTCGTCCCGGTTGGCGGCGAGGTAGAACATGCAGAGCTTGTCGCCCGCCGAGAGCTGGTGGCCGCCGAGTTCGGTGTCCTCGGTGACGGTCCGCCGCATGTAGGTGACGGGGCTGGCCAGCCGCACGATCTCCTCGACCGCCGACGGGGCGACGCCCTCGAAGTCGTTGGCCCAGATCGCCCGCTGGTCGGGGTTGTCGGTGAGATACCGCAGCCCCCAGCTGATGGCGTTTCGGGTCGTCTCGTTGCCCGCCACCACGAGGAGGATGAAGAAGCTGGCCAGGTCGGCGTCGGTCAACTCGTCGTCGCCCAGGTCGGCGTTGACCAGCTGGCTGGTGAGGTCGGTACCGTCGCCGCCCTTCTTGGCCGCGATGACCTCTTGCATCAGGGCAGCGAGGTTGCCCCCGGCGGTCAGGATGGACGTGAGGATGTCGGCTTCGTTCTCGACGTACTCCGGATCGCCCGCCCCGAGGATCACGTTGGTGTTGTCGAACACGTAGCGGTACTGGGAGTCGGGCACCCCCATCAGCTCGCACACGATCTTGAGTGGGAGGGCGGCGGCCACGTCGACCACGAAATCGACCTCGCCCCGGTCGGCGATGTCGTCGACGATCCCGGTCGCCAGCTCCTGGACCGAGTCCTCGAGCCGGGCCAGCATCCGGGGGGTGAAGCCGGCCGACACGATCTTGCGGAGGCGGGCGTGGCGGGGGTCGTCCATGGCGATCATCGAGTTGAAGAACTCGTTGAACTCGGGCGGGGCGTCGAGGAGGGTGATCCCATCGGCCGAGCTGAACAGCTGCGGGTTCTTCGAGACGTGGAGGATCTCCGGCTGGCGGGTCAGCACCCACGTTCCCGGTCCTTGGGGGATCGGCACCCCTTCCGGCACCTCGGGTTCGGGGAGGAACACGACGGGGGCGTCGGCCCGGAGCTGGGCCAGATCAGCCTCGATCGCCTCCGCGGGGCGAACCCAGAACAGGTTGTCGGTCGGGTTCGGGAGTTGCGTGTTGACCATCGCCATCGCCCGAGGGTAGTTCCCGGGCAATGGTCGGTCGAACGCGTCAGCCGAGCGGGGAGGCGCTCTCGACCGTGAACTTGGTGAGGTCCCTGCCCGTGATGCCGAGACCGGCCGACTGCTCCCGCCAGGTGGCCATGTGGTCCGACGCGAAGTGCTCGGCCAGGGCCTCCTCGGAGTCCCACAGTTCGAACAGCCGCACGATCGACGGATCGGCCGGGTCGGCGGTGAACACGTACTCCCGGCAACCGGCCTCGGCTCGGCTGGCGTCGACCATCCATTGGACGGCGTCGAGCAGCTCGGCCCGCCGGTTGGGGTCGATCGAGATCGTGCCTGCGATGATCAGCATCGGCGTTCCTGGTCTGTCGTCGGGTCGTGGGCGTCGCTCGCCATCAGATGCGCTCCAGCTCAGCGCCGTCGAACAGCGGGGTGATGCCGTGGGCGACCCGGTCGGCGACCATCTCGTCGTCGGTCGGGAGCTGATGGCCTGCGCCGGGGCTGGGGATCTCGGCCGCGTCGAGGATGGCGGGGAGGAGGCTGGCGTCGCTCGAGCTGTTGAGGAACAGCCCGGGCCGGCCCAGCACGTAGCGGACGGCTCGGCCGATGGCGTCGGCGTCGGTGATCGGCTCATACCACGAGTGGCGCCGTTCCGTGCCGGCCGGCCACCGACCCTTGGCCACCGACTTGATCGTCTGGACCGCCACCCCACGGTCGGCGCAGGTGGCGAGCAGCTCCTCGGCGTCGTGGCGGTACTGGTCGTTGGCCATCAGGGTGTGGTTGTAGGGGAACAGGACCGAGTCGTAGGCGAACTCGTCGAGGCTCCGGAGATGCATCCGGGGGATGCGGGTGCCATGGCCGGTGACGCCGATGAACCGGCACAGGCCCTCGGCCCGGGCTGCGGCCAGCGCACCGAGGGCGCCGCCGTCGCGGTGGGCCTCGGTCCACTCGTCCTCCTCGACCAGGTTGTGGAGCTGGATCAGATCGACCGAGTCGACCCCCATCCGCTCCAGGCTCCGCTCGAGGCTGGCCCGGGCGTCGGCTCCGTTGCGGTCGCCGGTCTTGGTGGCGAGGAAGACCTCGTTCCGGTGCTCGGCCAACCAGGGCCGAAGTCGATCCTCCGACTCGCCGTACCTGGCTGCGGTGTCGATGTGGTTGACGCCGCGCTCGGCGATGAGGCGGAGCGTGGCCAGCGCCCGTTCCTCGCTCATGGATCCCAGGGCAGCGGCACCGAAGATGATGCGGGTGCTGCGGTGGCCGGTCGCGCCGAAGTCGAGGAGCTCGATCATGGCCGGATGCTAGCTCCCTCCTGGCCCGGTCGCCGGTGGGGTGCGACGATGACGCCATGAGCGAGTCGCTGTTCGGATCCACCGCCGAGGTCGTCTCGGCCGTCGACGAGGCGGTGGCTGCGGCCCACGCCGCCTACGCTGCCGCCCGCCCGGTCAGCGCCGCCCAGGCGACCGCTGCGGCCCGGGTCCTGCCCGCCGGCTCGACCCGATCGGTCCTCGATTTCGATCCGTTCCCGTTCCGGGTCGCCCGGGCCGAGGGGTCTCGTCTCCACGATGTCGACGGCCACACCTACGTCGACCTCCTCGGCGACTACACCGCCGGGCTGTTCGGCCACGACCACCCGGTCATCGCCGACGCGGTCCGGGCCGTGCTCGATCGGGGCTGGTCGCTGGGGGCGATCGCCGACGGCGAGCACCGACTGGCCGAGCTGTTGGTCGAACGGTTCCCGTCGCTCGACCAGGTCCGATTCACCAACTCCGGGACCGAGGCCAACCTCATGGCGCTGTCGCTCGCCCGCCACCACACGGGGCGGGCCAAGATCCTGGTGTTCGACGGCGCCTACCACGGCGGGCTCCTCTACTTCGGTGCCGGAGGCGAGCCCCTCCGGGCGCCGTTCGAGTTCGTCGTGGCCCGGTACAACGATGTCGACTCCGTCGCCCGGGCCTTCGCCGACCACGGCGACGAGCTGGCCGCGGTCCTGATCGAGCCGATGATGGGCGCTGGTGGCGGCATCCGGGCCGGCGACGGCTTCCTGGCCGACCTCCGGGAGCGGTGCGGGGCGGACGGGCCCCTCCTCGTGTTCGACGAGGTGATGACGTCCCGCATGTCGACCGGGGGCGCCCAGGCCCGCCTGGGCGTGACGCCCGACCTGACCACGTTCGGCAAGTACCTCGGCGGCGGGATGACCTTCGGTGCCTTCGGTGGCGGGGCCGACCTCATGGCGGCGTTCGACCCGGCCCGGGGCGGGAGCCTCACCCATGGCGGGACGTTCAACAACAACGCCTTCACCATGGCGGTCGGCGCGGTGGCGGTGGAGCAGCTCCTGACGGCCGAGGCGCTCGACGGGCTGTACGAGCGGGGCGAGGAGCTCCGGGCGTCGTTGACCGAGGTGGCGGCCCCGGCCGGTTTCACGGTCACCGGGTGGGGCTCGATCCTCGGCCTCCACGCCACCGACGTCGAGATCACCAGCCCCCATGACTTGGCCCGAATCGACCCCCGGATCGCCGACCTGGTCTTCCACGGCCTGTTGGCCAGGGGCTTCTACATCGCCAGACGAGGATTCATCGCCCTGTCGCTGGCCGTCACTCCTGACCAGCTGGAGGGCTTCGCAGCCGCCCTCGGCGACACGCTGGACGAGCTGGGCCTGCGTCCATTTGTCTAGAGTCTCTAAGGAAAACGTCACCATTAGTAGTTCATGGCCGAATCCCCTGTACCCTGAGTGGCTGCCTCGCTGTTACCGCGGGGTTTAGATACGCATATCAGGGAGCTCGCTATGGCCAAACAACGATCGAGCTTCGCGAAACTGCAGCGCGACAAAGCCAAGAAGGAACGTGCCGCGATGAAGCGGGCGAACCGGCAGCAACGCAAGGACGGCGAAGGGGACGAGCCCGAGATCACGGGCACGCCCGGTGATGACGACTCGCTCGTTCCCGGTGAGGGCGAGCTTTCGGCCCCCGAGCTCTTGGCATTGATCGAGGACCTGCACAAACGACGCGAAGCCGGCACGATCAGCCAGGAAGACTTCGAGGAAGCCAAGGTCGAGCTGTTCGCTCGGCTCCCGGTCGACTAGCCACCGGCTGCTAGGTTCGCGTCCCATGGCGACCCTCGTCGTGGTGAGCGACACCCATCTCTCGGAGCGAGCCCCCCTCGCTCGTGACCAGTGGGACGTGGCCCTGGCGGCCATCGAGTCCCTCGATCCGGCGTTGGTTGTCCACGCCGGCGACATCAGCCTCGACGGGCCACGGCATCCCGGCGACCTCGACTACGCCCGGGCCCAGCTCGATCGCATCCCGGCGCCGTGGCGTGCCGTGCCGGGCAACCACGACCTCGGAGACATCGGCGAGACCGCGACCCCGGCCACGATCGACGGTCGGCGGGCCTACCAGCAGCGGTTCGGTGACGGTTGCTGGACCGTCGAGCTCGGCCCGTGGCGGGTGGTCGGGGTCGACAGCCAAGCCCTGTTCGGCGATGAGTCGGACCGTGAGCAGACCTGGGCCTGGCTGGACGACGCCCTCGCAGGCGCCGGCCGCCCCGAGGCCGGTTCCGACGACGGCGGGTTGTGCCTCGTGCTCCACCGGCCGGTCCTCCCGGTCGACGAGGGCGAGGTCGACGCCCCTCACCGGTACGTGCCCGAACCGGGCCGCAGCCGGCTCCTCGACACGTTGGAACGACACGGGGTCGATGTGGTGATCAACGGCCACGTCCACCAGCAGCGGACCTTCGAGCACCGGGGCGTCCGCCATGTGTGGGCGCCGTCGGTGTGGGCCACCGTCGGCGACGACCGCCAGCCGGTGATCGGCGAGAAGCGGACCGGGATCGCCGTCGTCGAGCTCGGCTCGACCGTCGATGTCCGCTTCGAGCAGCCCGACGGGTTGGCCGCCGCGGTCATCGGTGAGACGTTCCCGTCGCCCTACGGCGGCTGACCGACCAGGTCACGGCCCGGTGCCGGATCGCCCGCCCGCCTCCGGGAACGACCACGCCGAGGGGGGCCGTCCCCTAGGCCACGACGGTGGTGATCGTGACCACCTGGCGATCAGCGACCGCTGGCGAGCCTGGCGGGCCCGGGTCGACCTCGATGAGTACGCCACCCGATGGGACCGCATGGCGGCGGCCGGTGAGTCGGTCCACGGCGAGGCGGATCTGGTCGAGGCGGTCGGCCCGTCGCGTCCCGGCCGGGTCCTCGACGCCGGTTGCGGCGTCGGTCGAGTGGCGGCCGAGTTGGCCCGCCGGGGTTGGGACACCGTCGGGGTCGACAACGATCCCGACATGGTCGACCGAGCCCGGACCCGCCACCCGGAGCTGACCTGGATCCTGGCCGACCTGGCCACCGTCGAGGCCTCAACGCCGGCGGCCGGTGTCGGCTTCGACGTGGTGGTGGTGGCCGGCAACGTGCTCGGCTTCGTCGTGCCCGGCCGGGAGCCAGCGGTCGTGGCCAACCTCGCCCACCATCTGGTGACCGGCGGGGCGCTGGTGGCCGGGATGGGGACTGGCGACTACCCCCTCGACCGCTACGACGACGCCTGTCGGGCGGCCGGTCTCGTCCTCGCCGCCCGTTACCGGAGCTGGGACCGGGAACCGTTCGACGATGGTCGCTATGCGGTGTCGGTCCATCGCCGACCGCTACCGCCCACCGGCGACGTCGCCGCACCTCACCGCTAGCTCGCCCGCAGCCGGTTGAGCGCCCGACGGACCCGCTTCTCGCTGATCTTGCCCTTGGTGCCGAGCGTCTGAGCGAACAGCCCGACCCGGAGCTCCTCCAGCATCCAGACCACATCCTCGATCTCGGGGGTCGACCCCTTGCTGGCGGCCAGCTCGGCCAGCTCGTTGTCCAGTCGACGGCACACCGCCAGCGCCTCGAGGTCACGGACCGGATTGCGGGGCAGGCCGTCGAGGCGGACCGAGATCCCCTCCAGGTATCGGCCCACGTCGTCCAGCCGTTCGATCCCCACCCCGGCCAGGAAGCCGGGGTAGGCGAGGCGGGCCACGTGGGCCCGGATGTCGTCGAGCGACACCTCGTAGCTGTCGCCCACCGGCCGGCCCGCCGAGGGGTCGAGCCGGTCGAGTCGGGTCGTGATGCCGACCAGGACCGGGATCAGGTCCATGACGGCGTCGGCGACGGTGGCCAGTCGATCGTCGAGATCGGTCCGGGCCGAGGCGACCAACTCATCGAACGCCGGCCCGGTCCACGGGGGCCCGCCGAAGTCGGCGATGACCGCGTCGAGGGCGGCGGCGATGGCGTCGTTGTACCACTCGCTCTTCGATTGGACCGGACCGTTCACCATCCGCAACTTCACGTCGTCGGTCAGGAGCCCGTCGAACCGGCGGACCGGGCTCGGGAGTTGGAGCCGGAGCAACCGGCGGACCCCCAGCCACATGGCGTCGGCCTGCTCGGCGCGGGTCGCCAGGAGCTCGACCGAGACCGAGTCGCCACCGTCGACCAGGGCCGGGTAGGCCTTCACCGTGCCCAGCTCGCCTCGCCCGACCTCGACGACCTGGGGCAGGGTCCCGACCTCCCAGTGGCGAAGGTCGCTCCGGTGCCAGCTGGCGTCGGCGGGGGCGATCGTGGCCAGCCGCTGGCGGACCTGGTCGTCGAGCTGGCTGCGGATGGCGGCCAACGATTTGCCCTCGGCCAGCAGCTCGTAGTCGTCGTTGATGATGCGGAACGTCGGTCGGAGGTGGCCGGGGACCCGGTCGAGGTCGAAGTCGTCGGGGGAGATGACCATGCCGGCCCGACGCCCGAGCTCGGCGGCCAACGCATCGAGGAGCGGGCCCTGGTCGGGATGGAGGGTGGCGACGACGGCGTCGACGGTGTCGCCGACCGGAACGAACGATCGGCGGGTCGCCTTGGGCAGCGAGCGGATCAGGGTGGCGATCAGCTCGGCCCGGAACCCGGGCACCGACCACTGGAACGGTCCGTCGTCGAGCTGGTTGATCACGTCGATCGGGACGAGCACGCTGAGCCCGTCGAGGTGGGAGGTCGGGTCGAACTCGTAGGCCAGTTCCAGGTCGAGGTCGCCGATCAGCCACCCGTCGGGGTAGGCGTCGGCGTCGATCCCCGACGCTTCGGCGGCGAGCACGTCGTCCTTCGACAGGTCGAGCAGGGCGGGCTCGTCCCGGCGTGCGGTGCCCCACCAGCTGTTGAAGTGGGCGGCGCTGACGACGTGGTCGGGGATCCGGCCGTCGTAGAAGTCGAACACGGCCCGCTGCTCGACGAGGAGGTCCCGACGCCGACTCCGGGCTTCCATCGCCTCGATCTCGGCCACCAGTTCGGCGTTCCGGGACCGGAACCCGTGTTCGGCGACCCATTCGCCCTCGACGAGGGCGTGGTGGATGAACAGCTCTCGGGCGAGCGCAGGATCGACCTCGGACAGCTGGATCGGGCGGTTGGCGGCCAGGGTCAAGCCGAACAGCGTCACCCGCTCCTTGGCCATCGCCGATCCCCGCTCGGGATCCCACCACGGTTCTCCGTAGGAATACGTGGCGAGGTGGGCGGCCAGCTCCTCGATCCAGTCGGGATCGACCCGGGCCGCCACCCGGGCCCACAGGCGGCTGGTCTCGACGAGCTCGGCCGCCATGATCCAGTTCGGCGCCTCGGACGACAGCGCCGAGCCGGGGGCGATGGCGAACTTGGTCGACCGGGGCCCGAGGTATTCGGGCCGGCGTCGGCCGCGACCCCGGTCGTCGTTGCTCCGGCCGCCCCGACCACCTCGCTCCTTGGTCTCCTTGACCCCGACCTGGGACAGCAGGCCGACCAGGATCGACCGGTGGATGGCGTCCCGGAGGCCTCGGTCGGTGCGGTGGTCTCGGGATCGGGCACCCGACCGGCCCTTGGAGCCCCGTTGCGGTCCGAGCTTCAGTTCCCGGGTGACCTGGCGGAGCTGGGTGTGGATGTCCTGCCACTCGGTGATCCGCACGTAGTGGAGGTACTCCCGCCGGCACATGCGCCGGAACTGGTTCCGGGACCGCTCTCGGCGGGCCGAGGTGAGGTAGTCCCACAGGTTGAGGTAGGCCAGGAAGTCGGAGTCGTCGTCGGCGAAGCGCTTGTGGGCGTCGTCGGCGAGCTGGCGCTTCTCGGCCGGCCGTTCCCTCGGGTCCTGGATCGACAGGCCGGCGACGATGATCGTCACCTCGTCGAGGCAGTTGTTGTCGGCCGCCTCGAGCAGCATGCGACCGTAGCGGGGGTCGACCGGGAGCCGGGCCAGGCGACGACCGAGCGGGGTCAGCCACCCCTTTCGGCCCTCCTTGGCCGGATCGAGGGCGTCGAGCTCGACGAGCACGTCGACGCCGTCGGCGATGCTCCGGGGGTCGGGGCGGTCGACGAAGGGGAAGTCGGCGACCGGCCCGAGCCGCAGCGACGCCATCTGGAGGATGACCGACGCCAGGTTGGTCCGTTGGATCTCGGGCTCGGTGAAGGGCGGGCGGGCGTCGTAGTCGTCCTCGGCGTAGAGGCGGACGCAGATCCCGGGCCCGACCCGGCCGCAGCGGCCGGCCCGCTGGTCGGCCGACGCCTGGGAGATCTTCTCGATCGGGAGCCGCTGGACCTTGGTCCGGTTGCTGTAGCGGGAGATCCGGGCCGTGCCGACGTCGACCACCGCCCGGATGCCGGGCACGGTCACCGAGGTCTCGGCGACGTTGGTGGCGATCACGACCCGTCGCCGATCGTGGGCCCGGAACACCCGTTGCTGCTCGGCCGCCGACAGCCGGGCGTACAGGGGGAGGACCTCGGCGCCGGGCAGCTTGAGCCCCGCCACCGCGTCGGCTGCGTCTCGGATCTCCCGCTCGCCGCTGCAGAACACGAGGATGTCGCCCGACTGCTCCCGCCACAGCGACGACACGGCGTCGGCGATCCCCTCGGTCTCGTCGAGGGGGTCGATCCCGTCGGGGTCATCGAGGGGCCGATATCGGGTGTCGACCGGGTAGCTCCGGCCGGAGACCTCGATCACCGGTGCCGAGTCGAAGTGCTCGGAGAACCGCTCGGTGTCGATCGTGGCCGAGGTGATGATCACCTTGAGGTCGGGTCGGCGGGGGAGGAGCTGCTTGAGGTACCCGAGGATGAAGTCGATGTTGAGGCTTCGCTCGTGGGCCTCGTCGATGATGATCGTGTCGTAGCCATCGAGGGTCCGGCTGCGGGGAATCTCGGCGAGCAGGATGCCGTCGGTCATCAGTCGGAGTCGGGTCCGGGGGCCGACCGAATCGGAGAATCGGACGGTGTAGCCCACGGTCTCGCCGAGCGGCTCGTCGAGCTCGGAGGCGATCCGCTCGGCGATCGTCCGGGCCGCGATCCGCCGAGGTTGGGTGTGGCCGATCAGGCCCTCGACCCCTCGGCCCAGCTCGAGGCACAGCTTGGGGAGCTGGGTGCTCTTGCCCGAGCCGGTCTCGCCGGCGACGACCAGCACCTGGTTGTCGGCGATCGCCGTCAGGAGGTCGTCCCGTCGCTGGCTGATCGGCAGCTCGGGTGGATAGGTGATCGCCAGCTCGGACTCGCTCGTCATCGCATCCAAAACGGTAGTCAGATCCCTAGGCTTCTCGGATGCCCGGGACGTTGCTGATCACCGGAGGGAGTCGGGGGATCGGGGCGGCGACCGCGGTCCTGGCCGCTGAGCGGGGGTACCGGGTGGCGGTGAACTACCGCCACCGGAGCGACGCCGCCGAGGAGGTCGTCGCCCAGTGCCGGGAGGTCGGAGCCTCGGCGATGG
The DNA here is from genome assembly GCA_965262175.1 of Acidimicrobiales bacterium. GTDB lineage: Bacteria > Actinomycetota > Acidimicrobiia > Acidimicrobiales > SZUA-35 > CADEDH01. The sequence continues at coordinate 10,724 of CBDHES010000026.1, forward strand.
CCGTGGCGGGTGACGTGTCGAGTGAGGCCGACGTCGTGGCGATGTTCGACGCCGCCGAGGCGACGTTGGGGCCGCTGGCCGGGCTGGTGAACAACGCCGGGATCATCCAACCCCAGGCTCGGCTCGACACCTTCACCGCCGAGCGGCTGACCGAGGTCGTGTCGGTCAACGTCGTGGGAGCGTTCCTCTGCGCCCGGGAGGCGGTCCGGCGGCTGTCGACGGCTCACGGCCGCTCCGGCGGCGCCATCGTCAACGTCGGTTCGGCCGCCTCCTACCTGGGCAGCCCCAACGAGTTCATCGACTACGCGGCGACCAAGGGCGCGCTCGACACCATGACGATCGGCCTGGCCAAGGAGGTGGCGACCGAGGGGGTTCGGGTCAACGGTGTCCGCCCCGGCCTGATCGAGACCGAGATCCACGCCGCCGCCGGAGAGCCGGGACGGGTCGAGCGGCTGGCACCGGGCGTGCCGATGGCCCGGGGCGGGACGGCGAGCGAGGTCGCCGAGGCGATCCTGTGGTTGGCATCCGATGCCGCCAGCTACGTGACCGGCACGCTGCTCAACGTCTCCGGCGGACGCTGACCGGCGAGGGGCCGGCCAGCAACGCGCTGTGCCCCCGGTGATCGGGCCGGTGGCTAGATGTCGTCGAGCCAGACGGGGGCCCGGTCGAGCAGGAACTCGCTGACCGCTGCGCACCGGTCGAGCACCTCGCAGGGGTCGGCCCGGTGCATGAACAGGTCGCCGAGGTTGATCTCGACCTTGGCGGTGATGGCCAACATCCGTTCCGGGGCGTCGGTCACCTCGGCGGTCGAGTCGATCGCCTGGACCTTGAGCGGGAACTCGGCGCCGCCGATCCCGGCCAGGTCGGTGGCCAGGACGAGCAGATCGGGGGCGTCCTGGAGTGGGGGCAGCTCCCAGGTGATCAGCATCGGGAACGTGAACTCGTCGGGGGGTTCGGCGTCCTCGGGGAGCTCGTAGAAGCGGTCCTCGAAGGCGAACACCGTCCGCGGATCGACCTCGATGGCCAGGTGCAGGTCGACCGGGCCTCCGCAGGCCTGCTCCGGGTGGAGGTCGATCTCCCAGGTCTGGCGCATGGAGTAGGTCTCGACGAAGTGTCGTTCGTCGTGCACGTGGAACCGGTGATCAGCGGCGTGATCCTTGATCTCCGCCACGTATCCAGGGACGTCGATGATGGCCAAGGTCTTGTTCCTCCCCCTATAGCCTGCCACGACAGTAGGACATTGGGACGCCCCGCCGGGGTGGTCGACCTCGATCGGGGAGCGAGACGGGTGGCGATGAAGCCGGAGGCGATGCTCGATGTGTTCGCTGAGCTGGTCGAGGAGGTGGCTGACGCGCTCTCCGAGCTCGACGACTGGGGTCCGTCGGGCGCTCGGCCCGACCAGTACCGACACGACGTTGTGGCCGACAGGATCATGCTGGAAGGTCTGGTCGGCGCCGGGTTCCGGGTGTTGAGCGAGGAGTCGGGGATCACCGGCGACGGGGACGTGACCGTCGTGGTCGACCCCGTCGACGGCTCGACGAACGCCTCGCGGACCCTCCCGTGGTACGCGGTCAGCCTCTGCGCAGTCGACGCCGAGGGGCCGGTGGCGGCCGATGTGGCCAACCTGGCGACCGGCGACCGGTTCCAGGCGGTGCGGGGCATGGGGGCCATCACCGAGTTCGGGGCCGCCCAACCGAGCCGGTGCCGTCAGCTCGGCGAGGCGATGGTGGCCTTCTCCGGCCTGCCGCCGGCGCACGGCGGATGGGGCCAGTTCCGGGTCTATGGGGCCGCCGCCCTCGACCTGTGCGCGGTGGCCACCGGGGTCTTCGACGGGTTCGTCGACGTCAACCGGGCCCACGGGGTGTGGGACTACCTGGGCGGGCTGCTGATCTGCCAGGAGGCCGGAGCGGCGGTGGCCGAGGGGGCCGGCCGGGATCTGGTCACGCTCGACCATCAGGCCCGTCGGGGCCCGGTGGCGGCCGCCACGCCGGAGCTCCTCGACCAGCTCCTGGCGATGCAGCGGAACTGGTAGCTCAGCCGTCATCGGGTTCACCGCCCGACGGGGGAGCGGGGGCGGGTTCGGCGCCGGTCGGATCGGGGAGGGGAGCGAAGGCCATCATCAGCGCCACCAGCGAGAACAGGCCGGCGCCGATCACCATCGTGATCGACGTCGAGGTGACGGTGAACAGCGCGGCGGCCGCGAGGGGTCCGATCGTCTGACCGAGGCGGACCCCCGACACCCAGGCGGCCAGCACCGCGGCCCGCTGGGCGGCGGGGGCCGCGCTGACGACGAGGTCCTGGAGCGACGGGATGGCGGCTCCGTCGCCCAGCCCGTAGACGATGGAGGCCACGACGACGAGGGCGATCGTCGGGGCGAGGCCGAGGGCGGCGGCGGCCACGGCGATCACCACCGCCGAGCCGACGAGGACCCGGCGGGCGCCGAACCGGGCCTGGAGGCGGCCCAGGTTGAGCGCCGCCAGCGTCGCTCCGACGGCGAAGCTCGACAAGATCGCGCCCCGGGGCCCGGCGCTCAACCCGAACTGCTCCTCCAGGTGGAGGGGGAGCGCGGTGAGGAAGACCCCGAAGATCACGGTGAACAGGAGGACCCCGGACCCGAGGACCGTCAGGAGGCGGGGTTGGCGGAGGACGGTGACCGCTTCCCGTAGCTGGGTGGTCACCGACCGGTCGGTGCCGGGGCGGACCGCCGGGAGGCGGAGCCAGCAGATGACGGCCAACGGGAGCCCGACCGCGCCGACGGCCAGCGCCGCCCGCCAGCCGACGGTGTCGGCGATCACCCCGGCGGTCGACGGGACGATGGCCAGGGAGATGGTCAGGGCCGCAGAGTTCCGGCCGATGAGCCTCGTCCGGTCCAGGCCCTCCCAGTGATCGCCGATGAGCACCACGGCGAGGTTGATGAGGCCGGCCGCCCCGAGGCCCTGGGCGAACCGGGCCGCCAGGAGGGACTCGAAGGTCGGGGCGACCGCCGCCGCCAGCGCCGACAAGCCGAACACCGTCAGGCAGGGCACGATCACCGCCCGCCGGCCGTAGCGGTCGGCCAGGATGCCGATCACGGGGGCGAGGAACACCCCGGGGAGGGGGGCGCTGGCCACCAGGACCCCGGCTCGGGACGACGGCTCGCCGAGATCGGCCAGGATGTCGGGGATGTTGGGGGTGAGGAGGGTGTTGGCCAGGATCCCCGTCACCGACAGGGAGTACACCAGCCACAGGGGTGGCCGGGGGGCGCGGTGTGCGTCGGCGTGACCCGACGCCATGGTGGTCATCGGCGTGGGGCGGACCGTAGCAGCGTCAGTAGTCGGTCGGCACGCAGTGCAGCTCGAGGGCGCCCAGGACCGGGGTGGCGTCGGCCACCCGTCGGTCGGCCATCGAGGCGGTGGCCGACACGGTGTCGTCGTGGATCTCCCAATCGACACGATCGTCGCTGACGAGCCACAGCTGGTCGTCGGCCGGTTGCTCGATCTCGGAGCTGGTACCGACGGCGAGGTCGAGCCCGATGCTCGACGCCGAGACCCAGAACCGCTGGCCGTCGTCGATACCGGTGCCGGCGGCGGCGAAGTCCTCGTCGGAGATGACGCACGAGGTGGGGCGGAAGTAGTACACGTGATCGCCGACCGTCAGCGTTCCCGCCCCGGGCACGGGCTCGGGGCTGGACGCTGTGGCCAACGACACGATCCAGGCACTTGCGGCCACCAGCAACGCGAGGACGAGCAAGAACGGAATCGAGATGAACTTGGCGAGAAAGGGGCGATCGTATGACATCGGCGTTGATCAATCGTACGCCACGTCTCCGGTGGGTGCCGTTGCCGTTGGGTGACAGTGCGGTGAAGACCGGGCGCGAGGATCTCCCGGACACTCATCGGACACCCGCGGCTACACTTGACCGGTCCCGGGCGCTTAGCTCAGCTGGCTAGAGCACCTCCCTTACAAGGAGGGGGTCGGGGGTTCGAGCCCCTCAGCGCCCACACACGTCTACCTGGTAAGCAGGGCAGCCAGCCGGACCCGTTGATGCCATGGTCTCGGACAGGGTGCCGAGAACGTCAACGCCTCGCGACGGATCGACCGGTCGGCGATCGTCACGTCCATGCCCTCCGGGCTATGCGGGTCGGGGTCGGCGGTTGATCGGCTAGCCGCCGTCCTGATCGTCGACGGCGAGGGCGGACGCCAGGAAGGTGAACACGAGATCGAGGTTCTCCGGTGTCGAGAACTCGTCGGTGCCGTGTCCGGCGCCGTCGATCACGTGATAGCTGACCAGGTCCTCCCCGAGGGCGTCGACCAGTGCGGCAGCGAAGTTCTCCGACTGGAGAATCGGGACGTTGGCGTCGGCCGTGCCGTGCTGGATGAAGAACGCCGGGGCCGTCGCCGGGTCGAGTGTTCCGAGGTAGCTGGTCGGATTCGCCTGGCTTGTCAGATCGGGGTCGGCGGAGATGATCTGGCCCAGGTAGCGGCTCTCCGGCGAGTCCTCGCGGTCGGTGGCTCCGAGCGCCGGCTCGATGCCGAGAGTGGCGAACTGTTCGTCCATGGCCAGGAAGTCGATCGGGCCGAAGAAGTTCACCACGGCTTGGACCGACGAGTCGTACTCCAGGTTCTCGGCGGTGTCGCCGTCGAGGGAGGTCGCGGTCGGAGTGGTGCCGACCATGGATGCCAGGTTGCCTCCTGCGCTCGCACCCCAGACCGCCAGGCGGGTGGTGTCGAGGTCGTACCGCTCACCGTTCGCCTTCACGAAACGCACGGCGGCCCGGACGTCGCTCGGTGCCGCGGGGAAGGTCGCCTCGCCGGAGAGGCGGTAGTTGACGCTGACGACGGCGTAGCCCCGTTCCAGGCCCTCGAACGCATCGGCGATGTCCCGACTCCGTGAGTTGCCAGACATGAAGCCGCCGCCGTGGATGGCGATGATCACGGGAAACGGCCCGTCACCGTCGTTGGGGAGGTAGATGTCGAGCGTCTGCGTCTCCGATGTCGAGGCGTAGGCGATGTCGACGAACTGTGTCTCGATGTCGGACGTGTCGATGGGGACGAACAACTCCCAGACGCCGCTCGACCAGATCCAGATGCCGACCGCGCCGACGAGGAGGACGGCGGCCGTGCCGACGAGCGCCAACACACGCTTGAGGGTCATGACTCGGGCCGCCCACCCTGGCGGCCGTCCTCTCGAATCGCATCCTCGATGTTTCGGGTGATCGACTCGAGCGTGGCCATCAGCGCCCGCTGCTGGTCGGGCGAGAGGCCGGTGTTGATGATCTCGTTCACCCCGATGATGACCTGGGCCATCTCCACGGTCGCCGTCCGCCCCTGGTCGGTGAGAAACACCCGGATCGTGCGTTCGTCGTCGGGATCCCGGCGTTTGGTGACGAAGCCCGAGTTCTGCAGCCGCTTGACCATGTTCGAGATCGTCGGTGGCGTCACGTTGAGCATGTCGGCCAACTCGGCGTTGGACAGCCCGTCCCGGTTGCTGAGCGCGAAGAGCAGCGGGGGCTGACCACGGTGAAGGCCGATCGCCTGGAGCCGCGACTCCACCAGGCGACGATGAGCATGACCCAAGAGCATCAATTGCGCTTCAAGGGTTGGGGGAAACTCGAGGTTCACGTCTGGCTGCGGTGAGCGTAGGGCACCGAGCGTCAAACGGTAGCAGGCGGCCGGATCACCCAGGGTCGTCCGACCCACGCTCGACCGGCGGCCGGGCGGTGGTCGCACCGCCGTGGCGGTCGCGCCCCTCATGCTGACAGCGCCAGGCCGACGACGACGCCGACGACCTGGGTGAGGTTGACGGCGACCCCGATGAGCGAGGCCCGCGTGACGGCGCCCGTACTCCACCGATCGTGAACGAGGACCGACGCCAGCAGCGCCAACCACATCGGCGTCGCAAGGACGGCGTTGCCGACCAGTGCGTCGGAGAGCCGGGCGAGAGCGGGCGACATCATGGCCAGGGAGGCGAAGATGAGCATCCGCTTGTGGTACGGAGGCTCCTTGCGGTGCCTGATCCCCAGCCCGAACAACACGGCGAAGGTCACCATGTTCAACGAGTTCGAGATCACCTGAACCCAGATGAACTCGCGGGCGTTGTTCTCGTAGACCATGATGAATCCGCTGACGACGATGACGACGGCGAGCGCCACGCTGTACCGGCCGATCGTTCGATGTCGTCGCCGATGTCCCAGGTTGACCAGCACCGTTTGGCCGAGGAGGAGTACGAACCACGCTCCGGTTACCACGATGTGGAGGTAGAGCGTGGCCCTCCCGGGCGGTAGGCGGTCGGGGAACAGTGCGGCTCGGCTCGAGAAGCCGACGATGACCAGCGCCAAGAGGACAAGGCTGAGCCGGGAAGAGAAACTCGAGAATGCAGTCAGCAACAGGCGAGACTCCGTACATAGCCAGCTAAATATTAGCCGACTATATAACGGAGGGCAACTGCGATGATCGTGACGGGTCGCGCGCTGGTGTAGACAGCCGACAGCCGCTTCTCCCAGCGTCGGTCGGGGGTGTCCCCGATCGGGGAGAGGATCGAGTCATGCGCCGTCCACCAGCGGCACGCCCATCGGGTTGACGGCCGGAATCGCTCCACTCCCGGCGATGGTGCGGGCGATCGGCTCCAGCGCGTCGAGGAGCCGTCGTCGAGCGTCGGCGTCGAGTGAGCTGAACGGAGCGAACGCCAGGGTGTCGGTCGTCGTCTCGATGTCGGCGAGGAGCTCACGCCCTGCCGGGGTGACCAGGCCGGCCGACAAGAGGCCCTCGTCCGTGAGGCGGTCGGTGGCGTCGGCCCATTCCTCGTCGCTCCATCCCCGGTTCGGTTGGAGGGCTTGGCGCGAGGTGCCACCGGCTGTCACGAACAGGACTGCGACCTCGATCGGGGGGATCCCCGCCGCGGTCCACGCCGCCACGTGACCGTCGCCCCGGTGTTCGCGCACCGTCGTCGCCAGCTGCCACAGCGCGGCGACCGGATCGTTGGGGCGATCGAGATCGCGATTGGCGAGAAAGAGCGGGCGGCTGCCGCCCCGAGCTGTGGCGACCGCTCCAGCGAGCACATCGATCGACCAGCCGTCGTCGACGACGGCTCGGACGTCGTCGTCGGCGATGCGACGCAAGGCCGCCGCAGCCGAGGTGCTCCTCGCGGCCAGCATGGCCTCCGGTGACGCCAGCTCCCATACCGAGGGGATGGCCCTTGCGACCATGGCCGGGGCGAACCCGAAGAACGCAGCGGTCACGGCCCCAGCCGAGCAGGCACCGAGGGGGGCAGCCCGAAACCCGAAGTACGAGCGCCAGAATCCCCGGACCCCGATGGCCTCGGCAGCCTCCAGGCTCTCGGGAGCGAAGTACGTCACCGCATGGAGCGATTCCACGCGTCGCCAGAGCTCGCGGGCAAAGGCGGTGTCGGGGGTCGAGGCTGCGGTCATGGCCTGTGCCTGGTCGACGTCGCGGTTCCGAGCATCACCGGACCCTAGACGACCCCCATCGGTGATCGACCGCCGCCGGCCCCGGCCGAGCCGGTCTCGCAGCTTCGTGGTGGTGCGCGACGGTGGTGACCGCGGGGTCATCGGAACCGTGAATACGGGTCCGCTGTCCCATCGTTGACGCGAGGAGTAGCGTCATATCCAGGTGGAGGTTCACCATGGATATTCCGGCAGCAGCCCAAGCACTCCTCGGCTCCGATGCGGTCGCCCACGTTTGGACCAACAACCCGGACGGCTCACCCCAGATTTCGGTGGTGTGGGTCCTCGTCTCCGGCGATGAGATCCTGTTCGGGACAGACAGAGCGAGCCGAACTCCTCGGCTCCGATGCGGTCGCCCAGACCAACAACCCGGTCAGGAACCTCTCCCGGGACCCGTCGATCATCCTGTCGGTCGAAGACACCGAGCGGAACGAGCGAGGTTTTCAACGCCACCTGGTGATCCGGGGGCAGGCGACGATCGAGCCGTCGGTGCCGGCATCGATGATCGATGCGATCTGCCGCAAGTACACGGGCTTGGCGTCGCACCCGCTCAGCCTTCGCGACTCGCCGAGTGCTGTCACCGTGCGGGTCGAGGTCGAGCGGATCAGCGGCGTCGGCCCGTGGGTGGCCGAGCGGGTGGCCGTGTAGCGACCACGTGGCCGTTCGCAGTCGGCCGCCCGTCGGGGAGCGTGGCCAACGGCGAATGGTGCCGCTGGCGGTCAGCCAGCGGCACCGTTCATGTCGAGATCGATCGGGGTCAGATGACCCGGACGTTCTGAGCTTCTTCGCCCTTGCGACCAGGAGCGACGTCGAACTCGACCGTCTGCCCCTCTTCGAGCGACTTGTAGCCGTCGCCCGAGATGTTGGAGAAGTGGACGAACACGTCGTCACCCTGCTCGCGTGAGATGAACCCGAAGCCCTTCTCGTTGTTGAAGAACTTGACTGTGCCCTGCATGGTGTTCCCTTTTTGACAACGCTCACCCTTTGGCGAGACCGCTCCAACCTACGGTCTTCGAGGCGGTGTTCCTCTGTTGGAGGTGATGACGCGAGCCGCCGTCCTGGCATCGTCGGCAGCCGGGGCCACTAGGGTACCCGGGTGGCCGAGGTCGGCTGGTCCCCACGTCGGGAGATCAAGTCGGGTCCGGTCGGGTGGCTGGCGCCAGGTCGGATCCACCGTGAGACGAGGTGGACGAGTGCAGATCCGGATCGGCTACCGGCTGGTCTACGAGTTCGAGCGGCCAACGCCGATGCTCGCCGTTCTCAACGTGCACCACTCCCGGATCGGAGACCTGACCACTCCCGACACGGTCTCCACGACGCCCACGGTGCCCTTGGACGGGTACCACGACGGTTTCGGAAACTGGTGCCACCGACTGCTCGCACCGGCAGGAACGTTCGAGCTGATGGCCGACACCGTGATCTGGGACTCGGGGGACCCGGACGAGGTCGCCTCCGAAGCCGTTCAGCACCCGGTGCAGGATCTTCCGCCCGATTCGCTGGCGTTCCTGCTGCCGAGCCGGTACTGCGAGAGCGACCGGTTCGTCGACACCGCCTGGGAACTGTTCGGCGAGACCCCTCCGGGATGGGCCCGAGTCCAGGCGATAAGCAACTGGGTCCATGGCCACATCGACTTCGGCTATCACTGGGCGTCGCCAACCAAGACCGCTCACGATGCCCTCATCGAGGGTCGTGGCGTCTGCCGTGACTACGCCCACCTCGGGATCGCCTTCTGTCGGGCGCTGAACATCCCGGCCCGCTACTGCACGGGCTACCTCGGCGACATCGGCGTCCCGCCCTCGCCCGATCCGATGGACTTCGCCGGATGGTTCGAGGTCTACCTGGGAGGACGGTGGCTGACCGTTGACCCGCGCAACGGCGTGCCCCGCCGGGGCCGGATCCTCATGGCCCGGGGCCGAGACGCCGGCGACGTCGCCATCACGACCACCTTCGGTCCCAACGTGTTGCGCCTCTTCCAGGTGTGGACCGACGAAGTCACGGCCCCGACCCCGAGCTGAGCCCTAGGAGGCTCCGCTCGGTGCCCGATCGAGCTCGGGTGCGGTCGCGTTCCACGCCAACCGGGGACTCGGTCCGATCAGGGCCGTGACCGCCGGGTCGGCGAGCGCGCTGACCGGCGGGGCACAACAGATGCACTCGCAGGCCAACACGATCAGGTTGTCGGCCTCCGCCGCCTCGTCGAGGTCGTGGGTGGCGACGAGCACCGTCGTGCCCCGGGTCGCCTCTTCCCGGATGATCGTCATCAGTTGTCGCTGAGAGCGCCGGTCGAGTCCGGCCGTCGGCTCGTCGAGCAGCAGAATCGGCGCCTGTTGGGCGAGACCCTGGGCGAGGAGGGCTCGCTGTCGTTGCCCGCCCGAGAGCTCGCTGATCGAGCGGCGACGGAGGTCGAGGAGGTCGGTCGCCGCCAGAACGTCGGTCACGACCTGGCGATCGCCACCTCGCAACGGTCGGAGGAGGCCCTTGGCCGGGAATCGACCGATCCGCACGACGTCATCGACGGTCAGGGGAAGCTGCTGATCGATCTCGGTGTGCTGGAGCACCTCGGCCACCGGGCCCCGGACCTCCACCGTCCCGTTGGTCGGTCGTAGGCGGCCGCTGATCGCGCCGAACAGGCTGGATTTGCCGGCACCGTTCGGTCCGATCACGGCGGTCAACGTGCCGGGACGCAGGGCGAACGTGATATCTCGGAGCGCCAGGCGTCGCCCCCGGTACATGTCCACGGCCTCGAGGATGACCGATGGTGCCGTCGGGTCGGTATCGCCCTGCAGGCGGGAGCCTGGGGTTTGGGTGCGCCGATCGAACACATGACGAGCCTACTTGGGAATAGGACTCGTTCTCAAACGAGCTCCGGGTGCTGGTCGACGGTGATCACGACGAGGTCGGTGGGATGTTGGTGTTCGTTGTCGAACAGGGGGGTGACGTCGGAGCGACGGCCGACGACCTGGACGAGGACCTGCGGGCAATGGTCGTCGGTCACGTCGACCACCCCCTTGGCCCGGGCGATCGTGCGTCCGGGGAATCGGTTCGGGAGGTCGGCGACGAGGGCGTCGATCTCGGCCCGAGATCGCGGTCCGGCGACGGGGACGGTGTGGGTCTCGTGGATGTCGAACAACGTCGGACCCGGCACCCCGGCGGCGTCGCGGCCGTGGTGGCCGCCGAGGGCCAGGAACCGGCCGAGCGTGCCTGGTTCTCGCCGCCCGAGACCGCCATCGACGATCGGGGTGGTGGGTGCCAGCGCCCGCAGGCGTGTCCGGGCCGCCGCAACCGACCCGGGGTCGGCGAGGTCGGTCTTGGTGAGGACGAGGAGATCGGCCGCGTCGATCTGGGCTTCGAGATGGAGCCGGACCCAGTTGGCGAGGTCCGGATCGAGCAGCTGATCGACGGCCACCACGATCACCACCCCGTCGAGCAGGAAGCCGGCCGAGCGTCCCCACGGGATGACGTTCTTGGGTTCGGCGATGCCGGAGAGCTCGATGATGAGGTGATCTGGTGGCTCGGGGCGACGCCGGATGGTGTCGAGCGCCTGCCCCATGTCGTTGATCGACGTGCAGCAGACGCAGCCGTCGGTCAGCTCGATCGAGTCACCGTCGCGGCTCTTGATGAGCCGGGCGTCGATGTTGATCGCCCCCGCATCGTTGACGACGACGGCGATCGGTCGCTCGGCGACCGCCAGCACCTCGTTGATCGCCGAGGTCTTCCCCGCCCCCAGGTAGCCGCCGACGAAGGTGATCGGCACCCGACGGCCATCCCACGGCAGGAACTCCGGCTCCTGATAGGCCACCGCTCGACCCTACCGGCCCACCGCTGGACGAGGTCGCCTCCATCGATTCCCGCTGCGAGACTCGGGTTCATGTCCTTGACCCAGTACCGGATCGACCGCGGCGGCGTCGATCGCCTCCTCTTCCTCATGCACGGCTACACCGCCGAGCAGCACCACCTGGCCTCGTACGTGCCGCTGGTCGACCCCGACGAGCGCTTCACCGCCATCGCCCCCCGAGGCCCGATCGACATGCCCGACGGCGACGGCGCCGGATGGTGGACGATCGATCTCGACACGTTCGAGTCCGATCTGTCGCAGTTCGTACCATCGCTCGACCTCCTCGAGGCGTTCATCGCCGACGAGGCCGAGCGGGCCGGCGTGCCGCTCGAGCGGTGCGTCGTGGGCGGCTTCAGCCAAGGCGGGTTCCTCTCCCTGGCCCTCGCTGGGCGCCCCGGTGCCCCCCGCTACGCCGGCGTGTGGGCCATCTGCTGCGGTCTTCCCAACGTCCCCGACCTCGAGGTCGACCTGGCGACCGGCGGTGGTCGGCCGGCGCTGTTCCAGTGGGGGACCCGCGACGCCTTCATCGGGCCCGATCAGCCGAAGGACGTCATCGCCACGCTCGAAGCCGGCGGTTGGGACCTGCGCCACCACGCCTATGACATGGCCCACAGCCAGACGATCGAGATGATGGTCGACGCCCGGGAGTGGCTCGCCGGCGTGCTGTGAGCGCAGCATCGGGCATGTCGGGGCCCGGCCGGAGCCGTAGCCTTGGAGCCGTCAACCCCGAGCTGCAGAAGGAGCCGACCGTGACCGCTGAGGAGATCGAGAACCTGTTCGAGACGTGGAACGCCGCGCTTCTCACGGGCGACCCCGACGAGGTGACGCGACTCTACGCCCCCGATGCCGTCCTCCTGCCGACGGTGTCGAACCAGGTCAGGCACAATCACGCCGAGATCCGGGACTACTTCGTCGGGTTCCTGGCCAACCAGCCCCGGGGGGTCATCGACGAGTCCAACACCCGGACGCTGACCGACGATCTCGCCAGCAACTCCGGCGTCTACACGTTCAGCTTCGGCGATGGCAGCCAGACGACGGCTCGCTTCAGCTACCTCTACCGCAGGACCGACGACGGGTGGAAGATCATCGAACACCACAGCTCGGCGATGCCCGAGGGCTAGGTGTCGTCGGCCGAGCGGCGGTGCCGGCGGCCGTGACGGGCCGCCGCTAGTGTCGTCCCGGTGAGTGGGCGGCAGCTGGGTGGTGCATCGGTCGGATCGTCGGTGTTCGGTACGGCTGCGGTGCTGTCGTTGCTCGTGACGGCCGTCGCCGGGCTATGGCTCGACCTCGTGTATCACACCGAAGCCACCACCGCATGGACCGACATCGACGAGCTCCAGGCCCAGATCGAACGAGGGGTGGTGGTGAGCGAGCTCCGCCTCCTGGCTGGCCAGATCGCCGTTGCCACTACGATCGTCTGGCTGATAGCGGCCGTGGCCTCCCGAGCCCGGGTGGCCTTCGGGGTGATGGTCGTCGCCGTGCTCAGCCTCGGCGGCTGGTGGATCGCCCGGGGACCGGCGCCCTCGCTGCGGTGGGTGCTCGAATGCTCGGCGGTCGTCGGAGCCGCCCTGACGCTCGCAGTCTGGTTCGCGAGTTCGGCGTCCAGACCCCGGCCGGACACGACGGCTCGGTCCGACCGGGGTCCGGTCGTCGTCGGCGGTTTCAGCAGCCGGTCTGTTCCCGAACGGTGACGACCTGACCCGTGTCGTCGAAGGTCAACGTCACGATCGGTGACGTTGCGCTCAGGTCGGTCAGCTCGCCATCGACGTAGACCGCCGGGCCGGCGTTCTGGCCGTCGCACGTGGCGGTCAGCCAGGACGGCTCGACGACGTCGATCTCGGCGTCGGGAGCCACCGGGTAGCGCCGCAGCAGGTCGTTCTCGTTCAGGAAGCTCAGATCCGAGGCGCCAGCGATGCTCGGCTCGGTCTGCAGATCGGGGCCGGACGTGCCGTCGGTCAGCTCGAAGCGGTCGAACACGAGCACGGTCGCCCCATCGCTCGCTTCGACCTCGACGATCTGCCCGAGGTCGTACCGCAGCCCCTCCTCGGCGTCGCTCGTCGCAACGGCGTCGCCGGAGGGGTCGCGCTCGCCGGAGCTGGCGTCGGGCTCCACGGACGTCGACGTGGCGGTGACGCCGGGCTCGGTGCCCGACGCCGAATCGGATGTCGACCCACAGCTCGACACCATGAGCAGTGCTCCCACGGCAACGGCCACGGCTGGGCCACCAGGCACTCGTAGGCTTCGGTTCTCGACGATCATCTGCTGGTCCTCCTCCAGGTTCCGGTTCGAGTCGCCCCGACCGTAGGTCAGGCCTGACCCTCTGCCGCCGCGGGGGTTGTAGGGTCCGCCCCCTAGTGGTCACCGTCCGGCCGACGATCGCTACCGGACCTTCGGTGTCCGGCGGTGCGGTGGCGGCCGCTCGCCCCCGGAGGTTAGGTTTCGGGCGGATCGAGCCGGCGTGCCGATCGGCCGGCCTCAGGCGGAGGATCGCATCGTGCTGGAATCGGGTCGCAACGAACAGGTGATCGAGACCAATGGGGTGCAGTTGCGGACGATCGTCGAGGGCGATGGACCGCTCGCCGTCCTCCTCCACGGCTTCCCCCGCTGCTGGTACCTCTGGCGACACCAGATCGACCCGCTCGTCGAGGCGGGGTTCCGGGTCGCCGTCCCCGACCAGCGAGGCTATGGCGCCAGCTCCCGCCCGGAGCCGATCGAGGCCTACAACATCCTCGAGCTGACCAAGGACGTCGTGGGTCTCATCGATGCCCTCGGCGAGGATCGGGCCCACCTGGTAGGCCACGACTGGGGCTGCATCGTCGCCTGGTACGCCTCGCTGCTGTACCCCCACCGGTTCCGGTGCGTCGCTGGCCTGTCGGTTCCCTGGCAGCCGATCGGCCCCGGGATCGTCAACCCACCGGGACTCGACGACCACTTCTGGTACATCCGGTACTTCCAGACTCCCGGGGTGGCCGAGGCGGAGCTCGAGGCCGACGTCGACCGGACGTTCCGGTTCTTCAACGGCGACCGGGGCGGGGCCGACGGCGCGGTGACCGGCATGCGGCCCCGGGACGCTGCGTTCCTGGTCGGCGAGCCCCCGGCGTCGCTGCTGCCGCCGATGACCGAGGACGACCATGCCTACTACGTCGCCTCGTTCGAGGCGTCGGGCTTCCGCGGTCCGCTCAACTGGTACCGAAACATGGCGGCGATCCCCACGCTGACCCCCTGGCTGGACGGGGCCCGGATCCAGATCCCGGCCTTCTTCCTCGCCGGGTCGGACGACCCCGTGCTGCAGTTCTCACCCGGGTCCTACGACCGGCAGGACGCCGGGTTCGCCGACCTCCGGGGCAAGCGGCTCATCGATGGCGCCGGGCACTGGGTCCAGGAACAGGAGGCGGACGCCGTCAGCGCCGCCCTCGTCGAGTTCTTGACGTCGATCCCGACCGCCGGCTGACCCGGACCCTCGGTGACCGGTTCGCCGCAGTCACGGCGCGAACCGCTGGCGGAGGTCGCAGCGTAGATCCGGTTGAACCGCTGAGTACCTCGTCACCAGGAGGGTGGAGACGTGCACGATCAACCCATCGAAGGAGCTATGTCGTCGCGGTCGGAGACGATTGACCGCAGGCTGAGTCGACTGGCAGCCAACGGCCTCGTCATCGGTGCGCTCCTATTCGCCGGCTTCGTCATCACCGGTTGTGGTGGCGACGAGGCCGCCGACGAAACGGCGACCGCCGAGCCGGACGAGAGCGCCGAATCGGACCCCGACGACAGTGCCGACGAGGACGAGGACGCACCAGCCGCCCCGACCACGACCGAGGTCGAGCGAACCGGTGGGGGACTCCAGCACGGAGACTGCCTCGACCTCGACCTCGAGGATGACTCGTTCGTCCAGGTGCTGTTCGCAGTGCCGTGTGACGATGAGCACAACGCCCAGGTGGTCACCACCATCACCCGGGCCGACCTGTCGGGCTTCAATGCCGACGACACGTGTGGCTTCCGGGTACCGCGGTTCGTACGGACCGCCGATCTCCCCCACACCTTCGAGGTGATCGCCCTCTCCGTCAACCGGGCTGGCGATGTGGTCTACCTCTGCACGATCTACAACGAGTTCGGCCTGAACGGCTCCTTCGTCGGCTGAGCCCGGTCGGCCGTCCGGCGGCCTGCCTTTTGTCATCGGCCCACCGACCGTCACTAATCTGCGTCCATGAGGGGTCGAGGAGCCATTGTCGGAGTCGGCGAGCTGGCCCCGACCCGTACCACCGAAGGCGAGACGACGCTCAGCCTCATGGCCAAGGCCGGGCTGGCGGCGATCGACGACGCCGGGCTGACCATCGGGGACGTCGACGGCATGCTCGTCCACCCCATCGGTGGGGTGTCGATGCTAGCCCCGTCGACCGTCCTCGAGTTCATGGGTATGGAGGCCGACTTCGCCAGCGTCGTCGACCTCGGCGGTGCGAGCGGGGCGGGGATGATCTGGCGGGCCGTCGCCGCCATCGAGGCCGGCATGTGTCGAGCCTGCGTGTGCATCACCGGCGCCTCCCGCCGTGCCCGCCGGGCCCGGTCGTCGGACGGGAAGACGAAGCGGAGCGGGGGGTGGAACATGCCCGACCGCTCACCGTGGGCCGAGTTCGAGGTGCCCTTCGGCAACGTCGGCGCCAACGTCGGCTACGCCATGATCGCCAACCGGTACCTTCACGAGTACGAGGCCACCCCTGAGCAGCTGGCCAAGGTCGCCGTCGACCAGCGGGACAACGCCTGCCAGAACCCCGACGCCATCTTCCGGGGCCAGCCGATCACCGTCGACGACGTGCTCGACTCCCCGATGGTCGCCGACCCCCTGCACCTGCTGGAGATCGTGATGCCGGCCGGCGGGGCGGCCGCCGTGGTCGTCGTCGGTCCCGAGTTGGCGGCCACCCTCGACCGTCCGGCCGCCTGGCTCCTCGGCGCCGGCGAGAAGGTCACCCACAAGACCGTCACCTACGCCCCCAGCCTCACCGACACCGCCATCCAGGCGTCGGCCGCCCGAGCCTTCGATCAGGCCGGCGTCGGTCCCGATCGGATCGGGCTCGCCTCGGTCTACGACTGCTACACCATCACCGTCCTGCTGACCCTGGAGGATGCCGGGTTCTGTCCCAAGGGTGCCGGCGGTCGGTTCATCGCCGACCACGACCTGCGGTGGAACGGGGACTTCCCGGTCAACACCCACGGCGGCCAGCTCTCGTTCGGCCAGGCCGGGATCGCCGGGGGCATGAGTCACGTGACCGAAGCGGCCCGTCAGATCATGGGACGGGCCGACGACCGGCAGATCCCCGACCTCGACCTGGCATTCGTCAACGGCAACGGCGGGATCCTGTCCGAACAGGTGAGCCTCGTCCTCGGAGTCGAACCGTGATGTCCCGACCGGCCAACCCGCCCCGCCCCCGTCCCAGCGAGGATTCCGCCGCCTTCTGGGAGGCGACCGCCGAGGGCCGGTTGCTGCTGCAACGGTGCGCCGCCTGTGGCCATACGATCTTCTACCCCCGGGTCAACTGCTCGGCGTGCGGGTCGACCGACCTCAGCGCGATCGAGGCGTCCGGTCGGGGGACGGTGTACACCTACACCATCGCTCGGCGGCCGACCCACCCGGCCTTCGCCGAGGCCTGCCCCTACGTGGTGGCCGTCGTCGAGCTGGAGGAGGGGCCCCGCCTCACGACCAACATCGTCGGGTGCGACCCCGACGACGTCACCATCGGGATGCCGGTCGACCTGACGTTCGGCGAGGTGGTCGATGGCACCGCGCTGGCCTACTTCACCCCGCCGGAGCGTCGTTGACGTTGCGGCAATGCCCTTGTCAGACTTCGACACATCGCCGCCCACCGGAGGAGCGATCATGACCACCCTGATTCCCGACCCCGACCTCAACAACGAATGGCGCCTGACGACGCCGGGAGCCGACGGCTGGACCCGCTCGGCCCGCCCCGACGCCGACGACAAGTTCTTCATGGTGTCGGCCGATGGCCACGTCCAGGAACCCCGCTCGACGTTCAAGGACCGGCTGCCCGAAGAGCTCCACGACCGGCTCCCGACCGTCGTCGTCGGCCGGGACAAGAAGACGCAGTTCCAGAAGACCGAGGGGTTCCGCCCCGCCAAGCTCAACTGGGTCGACCCGCTCCAGGGCCACGAGAAGCTCCGCTACGAATCGGGCCGGCGACCCGACGAGCGGGCCGCCGAACAGGCCCTCGACGGCGTCGATGCCGAGATCCTGTTCCCCAACGTCGGCCTCGCCATGTGGGCCACCCGCGACGCCGAGTTCTCCCAGCTGATGTGTCGGGCGTGGAACGACTGGGCCTGGGAGAACTACGGCCCCCACAACGATCGACTGGCGCCGATGGCCTGCGTGGCCCCGGCGGCGACCGAGGCGGCGATCGCCGAGATCCAGCGGTGCGCCGACCTCGGGTTCAAGGGCATCTGCCTGCCGTGCAAGCCGGTCTTCGGGCCGCCCGATGTCGACGACCTCAACTACAACCTGCGAGAGCTCGAACCGCTCTGGGACTGCATCGAGGACGTCGACCTGCCGGTCACCTTCCACGTGTCGACCGGTCGTGATCCCCGCACCTCCCGGAGCCAGGGGGGCGCGGTGATCAACTACGCCGTCCACTCGCTGGCCCCGACGATGGAGCCGCTGGTCAACATCTGCGCTTCCGGTGTCGCCGAGCGGCATCCCAAGCTCCAGTTCGGGGCGGTGGAGGCCGGGATCGGCTGGGTCGCCTGGATGCTCGACGCCATGGACGAGGCCTACCTCAAGCACCACATGTGGGTCCGCCCCAAGCTGGAGATGCTCCCCAGCGACTACTTCAAGCGGCAGGGGTTCGCCACCTTCCAGGAGGACCGCTCAGGTCTCGCCCTGGCCCGCGAGTTCGGGCTCGTCGACAACTTCCTCTGGGCCAACGACTTCCCCCATCACGAGGGCTCGTGGCCGTACTCGGCCCAGGCGATCGAACGGCAGATGGGGCACCTCGACGACGGCGAGCGGGCCAAGATCCTCGGCCTCAACGCGGCCCGGATCTTCGGATTCGAGATCCCGGACCGCTACCTCGGTCACGCCGACGCCGCCGCGGTCAACGCCCGCGGCTGACAGCCGGGCGGGGTCAACGGTCCCGGCCCAAGCGGGCGCCCGGGACCGACCGCGTGAGATCGGCCCCGGGCCCTCCACCCGCCATCGGGATCGCGGGTGGAGGGGTGTGGTCAGCCCTGGTCGGAGCCGAAGTGGGCGTCGGTGGCGGCCTGGACGGCCTGCTCGACGCGGTTGCCGAGGGACTCCCACTCGCCGATGGATCGGTGTTCGGCGCGGAGGGGGCCCTTGGCGAGGTTCTGGAAGTTGGGCTTGACGTAGCGGGCGAAGAGCTCGTAGTGGCGCTGCTGGGCACGGGGGTTCGCCCATTCGTGGTCCATCATGAGATAGGCGCCGAAGCCGCCGTTCGACTGCTTCTCGAGTCGTTCGATCTGGGCGATGGCGTCGTCGGGGGTGCCGATGACGCCGAGGCCGGTCTCGTTGACCCAGGCGACCCGTTCCTCGAAGGTCTCGCCGGCGGCCCGGAAGTGGGGAGCGGCGAGGATGTGTTGGGTGTAGTGGCACCAGTCGTTGAGGCCGAACTTGACGTCTTCGATGGCTTGGTCGCGGGTCTCGGCGAGGTGCATCGGGCCGACGAGACGCCACTGGTCGCGGTCGGCGGTCTTGTTGTGCTCGGCGGCGCGGCTCTCGACGACGTCCCAGTGGTGGGCGAGGGCGTCGAAGCCGTCGACGGAGGTGGCGCCGATGGAGAGGAGGCCGATGCCGTGCTGGCCGGCGATGCGGGGGCCGGTCGGGGAGGCGATGGCGGCAACGGCGATGTCGAAGTTGCTGTAGGGGCGGTACTGGGACATGGCTTCGACGAGGTTGTAGCGGTCGGTGCGGTGGGTGACCGGTTCCTCGCACGCCAGGAGCTTCATGAGGACTTCGGTGTCCTCCTCGAGCATGCTGCGCTGGTCTTCGATGGCGATGCCGAGCATGGCGGCGTCACCGGGGAGGGCGCCGGGGCCGAGGCCGAGCATGAATCGGCCGCGGGTGAGCTGGTCACAGAAGAAGGTCCGGTCGGCGGCCAGGAGGGGGTTGTGGTACGGGAGGGACAACACGCCGGTGCCGAGTTTGATGTGGCGGGTCTGGGGCGCGGCATAGGAGATGAACATGAACGGGTCGGGAATGATCTCGGTGCCGGCCGAGTGGTGTTCCCCGACCCAGACCTCGTCATAGCCCAACCGATCCAACAACTGCACCGTTTCCAGATCCCGCTGAATCGCAGCGATCGGATCCTGCCCAGCCAACGGATGGAACGGAGCCATGAAAATGCCAAAACGCATGATGCGGGGTTCCCCTTGGGTCGCGACGTGGGTCGAGGTGGGGCGGCGGTCGCCCAACCGGGAGGTGAGACACGCGTCACAACCCAGTGAAGCGACCGCCGCCGGGTCCGTCAAACGCTGCGGTCGGCTCCAGCGCAGTCTCCATCACCAGTGGCCCAACAGTGAGGCGAACACCTCCTCGCCGTCGATCACCAGCCCCTTGCGGTCGAGCCAGGTGCACACGTTGAGGACATCGCGATGGAGCAGGTCGAGACCCAACGGGTTGGCGGCGAGATCGACCGCCTGGGGGAAGTCGATGAACCAGAGCCGCTCCTCCCACCACAGCAGGTTGTAGGGCGAGAGGTCGCCGTGGACGATGCCGGCGCCGACCATGCGAGCCAGCCCCTCGACGAGCTGCTCGCCGACCGACGCCAGGCGGTCGGGGTCGAGGCGAGCGGCCGCCAGCTGGGGAGCGGCCCCGTCCCGGTCGCCGAGGTACTGCATCACGAACCGGTCATCGCTGAACGACACCGGGTAGGGGATGGCGACGCCGTGTTCCCACAGCCGGGCCATCGTGGTGTACTCGTGGTCGGTCCACCGCTGTTGGAGGAGCCGCCGGCCGTGGCTCGTCATCCGCTCCACCGCTCGACGGTCCCGGCTCTTGCGGAACTGGCGCCCCTCCCGGTACTGGACGTCGTGGCGGAACGCCGACGCCCGGTCGAACCCGAGCGCCTCCAGCTCTCCCTTGGTCTGGACCTGGCGCGGCACGTACCGCTTGACCGCCAGCAGGCAGCGCCGGCCGTCGGCCCCGGTCCGCTCGATCAGGTCGACCTGGGCCTCCTTGCCGGACTTGAGCGGCCCGAGGTCGACGTCGGACCACGGCTCGGGGATCAGCCACTCGGGGGGTTCGTTCGGGTGGCTCGTCGGGGGGTCGGTCGGCCCGATGGCACGGGGATGGTCTGCGGACGGGGTGGGGGCATCGAACCCGGTGTCGTCGGACACGGTGGGTCTCCTCGGGTGGTCGGTTCGGACGATTCGGAACCGGTCACCCGCGGCGTGCGGCGTCGTTCAGGCCCTTCGGGAGGCGCGACCGGGAAGCTGGGGAGCCGAGATCACCGTCATGTCGTCGCACCTCCTCCGGTCGATGGGAGCGATAGTCGTACGGTAGGGGATCCTCGGGCAGCGCACCTCCGAATTTCGCGCCCCCGTCCTGCGGGTCGGGGTCGGGATCGGGACCGGGGCTCGGCCAGCACCGCCGCTCCCGATACCCCGGCTGGTCACTCGGAGATGAGCGTCCGCTCGTCGGGGGTGCTCCGGAGCACGGTGGTGACGTAGTCGTCGGTGGCCTCGGCCAGGGGAACGTCATGGCCCGCCTCGGCGCTGAGCCGCCAGTTGTGCTCCAGGATCTGGTGGTAGACCTCGGGATCCTCGAGCCGACCCCGGAACTCGTCGGGGATCGCGGCCAGGGTCGGCTGCCACCGCTCGGTGAGCCACCGGTAGGCGACGAGCGCCTCCGGGAGGACCTCCCCCTCGGCCTGGGCCAGCCATGCGCCGTACCCCCGGAGGGCGTTCAGCAGGCGACGGGCCTGGTTCTCGTGGGCCGACACCCCGGTCAGCCACTGCAGCCGCCGCCGATGGTGGCCCTCCTCGACGATCGTCGGTCGGAACCGGGCCACCCCGTCCCGCTCGTCGAGCTCGTACTCGTCGGTGTCGAACCCCAACTCGTTCAGCCGGGCGAGGCGACGGTGGATCTGCTCCAGGTCACCACCGGGCAGCTCATCGACGTCGTTCAGTTCGCCCCACAGCGCCTCGTAGCGTTCATCCAACGAGTCGACGACCGAATCGGGGTCGACATCGTCGGGCAGCAACCCTTCGGCCGCCAGATCGAGAAGGCCGCCGAGCAGGTTCTCCGACGCGATGTCGAGCTCCAGGCGCCGTTGCCCGGGAGACAGCTCGGCATGCCACTCCGCGGTCTCGGTGTCGACCACGTAGGCCCGTAGCGCGCCGGCGTCCCGGCGGAACAGCGCGTTGTTCAGTGAGCAGTCACCCCAGAAGAACCCGTCGAGGTGCAGGCGCACCAGCAGGACGGCCAGCGCATCGACCACCCGGTGCCGGAGAGGCTCGTGGCGCATCTCGGTGAACAGGAACCGGTAGGGGAGCGAGTAGCGCAGGTGCCGGGTGACGAGGACGTCGTCCTGCGGCCCGCCGCCGGCCGGGCCCCGATCGGAGACGATGCCGACCAGCGTGACCGCCGGCAGGTTCCGCTCCCGGAGTTGCTCCAGCATCTGGAACTCCCGACGGGCCAGACCCCTCGGCAGCTCCTTGAGCGCCAGCGTCGTCTCGCCGGCCTTCACGAAACGGACCACGTGCCGGTGCAGGCCGGCCGGGAGCACGAGTGACAGCTCGGCCGGCCAGTCGGTCAGCGGTCGGTCCCAGGGGAGGCCGACCAGGGACATCTCGTCGCCGACGGTCTTGAGGCGAAAGGCGACCATTCGGTGTCGATCAGGGCGCGTCGGGCGCCAGGCTGGCCGGCCAATCGGGATCGGGGATCGGCTCGTCGGGCAGCGGCTTGATCCTCGGGCGGCGACGGCGACGTCGGGCCGGCATGAGGTCCCGCATCTCCTCCAGGCGACCGAAGCACAGCAACCGATCGTCGGCCTCCAGAACCCGAGACGAGCGGGGGTTGGGGATGACGGTCGGGCCCCGATTGAGCGTCAGGATCGAGAAGTCCCGGTCGCCGAGCCCCGACGCTCCGATCGTCTGCCCGACGTAGCTCGCCCCGGGGCGGATGTGGAGTTCGGCCACGCCGTAGCCGGTGCTGACCGTCAGGCGCTGGTTGACGTCGAGGCCCGGGAAGCCGGTCTGGTTTGCGATGTAGTCGATGATGGCTCCGGCCACGTCGAGCTCGGTGGCCGTCTCGATGCCCTCCAGACCGGGCGACGAGTTCACCTCCATGACCAACGGGCCGTCGTTCGATTCCAACATGTCGACGCCGGCCACCCGGAGCCCCATGATCTGGGCCGCCTGGACCGCGGTCCGCTCGTAGTCGGCGTCGAGCTTGATCCCCTCGGTACGGCCACCCCGGTGGACGTTCGACCGGAACTCGTCACCCTCGGCCTTTCGCCGCATGGCGGCCACCACCCGGTCCCCGACGACCAGGGCTCGGATGTCCCGGCCCTTGCTCTCGGCGATGAAGCTCTGGATCAGGACGTTCTGGCTGGTGCTCTGCAAGGTCTCGATGACCGCCAGGGCGACGTTGGGGTCGGGGGCCAGGATGACCCCGATGCCCTGGGTGCCCTCGAGCAACTTCAGCACCACCGGGGCACCGCCGACCCGCTCGATGGCGGGGAGGGCATCGGCCCGGTCCCGGACGAAGGTCGTGGCCGGGATCCCGATGTCGTGACGGGAGAGGATCTGCATCGCCCGGAGCTTGTCGCGGGCGTTGGCGATGCCGTTGGCCGTGTTCGGGGTGTAGACGTCCATCTGCTCGAACTGGCGGACCACGGCCGTGCCGAAATACGTGATCGAGTTGCCGATCCGGGGGAGGATGGCGTCGTAGTCCGACAGCGGCTTGCCCCGGAACTGGAGGTCGGGTTCGGCTCGGGACAGGTCGATGGCGAAGCGGAGCGTGTTCAACACCCGGACCCGGTGGCCCCGATCGATGGCCGCGGCCCGCAACCGCTGGGTGCTGTAGGACTTCGGCGCCCGGGACAGGATGGCGAGCTTCACCGGCGCTCCCGACCGGTCGCGCCCCCGGCGCCATTGGCCGAGGTCGGGGTGGCGAGATGGACCAGGGCGTCGCCCTGGTGGACGACGGGGAGCTCGTTCCGACCGACGACGATGGCCGCCCCCGTGGATCGGACCTGGCGTTCTCCGGTTCCGACGGCGTCGGTGATGACCGCCACCGTCTGCTTCGGTTCGATGACCTCGCCCAACTCGACGACGACCCGGGCTACACCGCTCATCGGGCTCCGCAGCCACCTCGAGGAGCGGGCCTCGACGGTCGGGCCGCTCGGCGCCGGTAACGGCGGGCCGGCGTCGGACGCCAGCATCCCGATGTGGTGCATGACCCGGAGGGTGCCGGCCACGCCGGCGTCGACGGCGTCACGGTCGAACCGCCACGCCTCGCCACCCTCGTAGAGCAGCGCGGTACTACCCGTGCGGACCGCTGCCTCCCGCAGCGAGCCGTCACGGAGGCGGGAGTGGAGGATGACGGGGGCGGCGAACCGGGCCGCCAGCTCCGCCGTCCGTGGGTCGTCGAGGTCGGCGCGCACCTGGGGCAGGTTACGGCGATGATCGGACCCGGTGTGGTAGTCGATGCCGATTTCGCACCGCTCGACGATCTCCGACATGAACAGGTGGGCGAAGCGGGCGGCCAAGGAGCCTCGGGCCGAACCCGGGAAACACCGGTTGAGGTCCCGCCGGTCGGGCATGTACCGGTCGCCGGAAGCGAAGCCGGGAACGTTGACCACCGGCACGGCGATCAAGGTGCCACACAGGGCCGGTGGCGGGAGGAGAACCAGGATCTGACGAATGATCTCCACCCCGCAGATCTCGTCGCCATGAATCGCGGCGCTGATCCACATCGTCGGTCCTGGACGCAGACCCCGGGTCACGACGACCGGGATCGTCATCCAGCTGCCCGACGGCAGGCGGGCCGGTCGGAGCTCGAGCTCGACCCGGGTCCCGCCGCTGATCGAGTGGCCAGCGAGAGCGAACGCCTCGGTGGCTTCGGTGGTGGTCATCCCGAGGTCAGGAACGATCGACCCGAGTCGACGACGAACCGTCGGCGGATGGCCGCCCGACCGAGGAGCATCCGGAACCCCATCTCGTCGCGGTTGGTGAGGGTCACGTCGACCGGCCACCGTTTCCCGCCCAGTTCGAGGGCGGTCCGGATCACCGGGCGCTCTTCGACGTCGCCGTTCGACGATCGGACCTTCCGCCACGTCAAGATCGGCCACTCGACGGCGATCGCCCCGTTGGCCCCCTGTTGGTCGGGGTGGATCTCGAAGCGGGCCACCGCGCCGGCCGAGGTCTCGTCGATCTCCAGGTCGAAGGCGTGAAGGGCGGAGGTGCGGGCCCCGGTGTCGACCTTGGCCTTCAACGCAGGCACGCCGAGATCGGGGAGCGAGACCCACTCCCGCCAACCGATGACCGGCAAGGCTTTCCGAGCTCTGGTAGCGATCGCCACTGCCTCCAGATGGTAGCCGACCACCTCGGAGGCGGGAACCACGGGCCTCGTCGGGTGGTCGAATCCGCCCATGAGCGTGGTCGCGCCCGGCCCGCACGGGCTGTTCAAGCATCGTTTCGCCGCCGGCCCATGGGTGTTCAATCGAGCGCCAACATCGACATCTAGCGTCCGCTTCGAGGTCAACCGTCTGACCCCTGGAGGCACTTCGCTATGACCGATCGCATCACCCGCCGCAACCTTCTGCTCGGAGGTGGCGCCGCTCTCGGAGGCGCCGCCCTGGGCCTCGTCCCGAGCCCCGCCGGCGCCCTCGGTCTCGACGAGGTCGAGACCGTCGCCGCCGCCGGCCACCGGCCCGGTCGCGGCCGCCGCCCCATCATCACCCACGGTGTCCAGAGCGGTGACGTCAACCCCCGCAACGCCGTCGTGTGGTCCCGGACCGACCGCCGGGCCCGGATGTGGATCGACGTGTCCCCGGACCCCTCGTTCCGCGACTACTACACCGTCCGGGGCCCGATGGCCCGTCCCGCCGGCGACTACACCGCCCAGGTCCGGCTGACGGAGCTGCCCCGGGACACCGACCGGATCTACTACCGGGTCACCTTCGAGGACCCCGAGACGGCCGCCGTGAGCCAGCGGACCGAGGGCTCGTTCGCCACGGTCCCCAAGCGGCGGGACGACGTCCGATTCAGCTGGGTCGGCGACTGCGCCGGTCAGGGCTGGGGCATCAACCCCGACTTCGGCGGCATGCGGGCGTGGGAGACGATGCGCGGCTTCGATCCCCAGTTCTGCATCTTCTCCGGCGACACCGTGTACGCCGACGGGCCCCTGTCGGAAGAGGTCGAGCTGCGGGACGGCTCCATCTGGCGCAACGTCGTCACCCCTGAGAAGGCGAAGGTCGCCGAGACCCTCGATGAGTTCCGCGGCCAGTGGAAGTACAACCTCCTCGACGACAACGTCCGCCGATTCAACGCCCAGGTGCCGCTCATCACCCAGTGGGACGACCACGAGGTCGTCAACAACTGGTACCCGGGGGAGATCCTCACCGACCCCCGCTACACCGTCACCGACGTCGACACCCTCGCCGCTCGGGCCGCCCGGGCCTTCCAGGAGTTCATGCCGATCGGCCGGACCCCGGAGCGGGTCGGCCGGGTCTACCGGAAGATCAACTACGGACCGCTCCTCGACGTGTTCGTCATCGACATGCGGACCTTCCGGGCGGCCAACAGCGAGAACCTCCAGACCGGCGGCCCCGAGGCCGTGTTCCTCGGTCGGGAGCAGATCGAGTGGCTCCTCGACGGGCTGGCCAACTCCCGCTCCACCTGGAAGGTCATCGCCTCCGACATGCCGATCGGGCTGCTCGTGCCGGACGGCACCAACTGGGAGGCCGTGGCCAACGGCGACAACGGCGAGCCCCTCGGCCGGGAGCTGGAGATCGCCTACCTCCTGGGCGAGATGAAGCGCCGGGGCGTCGAGGACACCGTCTGGCTGACCGCCGACGTCCACTACACCGCAGCGCACCACTACCACCCCGACCGGGCCGCGTTCAAGGGCTTCAATCCGTTCTGGGAGTTCGTCACCGGTCCGATCCACGCCGGTACCTTCGGCCCGAACGGCCTCGACGACACCTTCGGTCCCGAGGTCGTGTTCTCCGAGGCGGCCCTCTACCCGAACATGCCGCCGTCGGACGGTCGCCAGTACTTCGGCGTCGTCGACATCGACGCCGGCAGCAAGGACCTCACCGTCCGGCTGGTCAACATCGCCGGCGACGTCCTCCACACCCAGGTGCTGACCCCGGTCGGCAGCTGAGCCACCGGTATCGCACCGAGCGACAACCGATGATCGGGGCGCCCCACCGGTGACGGTGGCGGCGCCCCGGCCGCGTTCGGGCTCGAACGTCTGCGGGGGCCCTGCCTGGTCCGGCCCGACGCCTCGAGGCTAGGGATGCCCGGCGGGAGCCGGGGCGAAGACGAACGGGTCGAGCGTCTCCTGGGCGGCGATGCGCCACTTGTGCCAGTTGCCGCCCCCGTAGTACGCCAGGCTTCCCGGGTCGGCCTCTCCGTGGCCGTTGTAGTACGAGATGCAGTCGCGGAGCGGGGCGGTCGTGATGTCGGCCTGCTTGCAGTGCTCGGCGTAGTCGAGCTCGGGCTGCCGCTCGATGTCGACCACGGCGTGGCCCTGATCCCGCATCGTCTCCAGCATCCACACGATGTAGTCGGCGTGGGTGTCGATGGCATCGGTGAAGTTGAAGCTGCCGCCGCCGCCCTGGGGACCCGACACGATGAACAGGTTGGGGAACCCGTGGCTGTGGATGCCGAGGAAGGTCTTCGTTCCCTCGCTCTCCCATTTATCGCGGAGCGTCACGCCGTCCCGGCCACTGATCATGTTGAACGTCGCCGTCCCCATCCACGTGAAGCCGGTGGCGTAGATCAACACGTCGAGCGGGTACTCGGTCCCGTCGTGAACCACGCCCCGCTCGTTGATCAGCTGCACCCCCCGGGGGGCGGTGTCGACCAGGGTGACGTGGGGGAGGTTGAACGTCGGCAGGTACTCGTCGTGGAAGGTGGGACGCTTGCAGCCATAGGGGTAGTACGGCTTGAGGGCCTCGGCCGTCGCCGGGTCGTCGACGATGGCGTCGACCCGGGCCCGGATCTGCTCCATGATGCGGAAGTTCGAGTCGAGCTGGCGCTGGATCATCTCGGCCGGCGACAGCCTCCGGTCATGCTGCTTCCGCTCCTTGAAGTCGGCGACCCGACCGGCCAGGTAGTCGTCGTTGGCCTTGATCGCCGTTCGGCCTGCCGAGATCCTGGCGAACCGGGCTCGTCGGGCCCGGGCCCAGCCAGGCTCCTTGCGCCACTCGTCGATCTCCTCGGCGGTCGTCGCCCGTTGATCCCGGACGTCGATCGACGACGGGGTCCGCTGGAAGACGTGGAGCTGGCCGGCGACCTTTGCCAGTTCGGGGATGCACTGGACAGCGGTCGCCCCCGTGCCGATGATGCCGATCGACTTGCCGGCGAGGTCGATGTCGTAGCGCCACCGCGAGGTGTGGAACGCCTCGCCGGCGAAGGTCTCCATCCCTTCGATCCTGGCCAGCTTGGGGCTGGTGAGGATGCCGTTGGCCAGGATCACGTACCGGGCGCTCATCGCGTCGCCCCGGTCGGTGTGGACCGTCCACCGGCCCCGTTCCTCGTCCCAGTCGGTCCGCTCGACGGTGGTGTGGAACAGGCAGTGCTCGTAGAACCCGAAGCGGGTCGCCATCTCCTGGCAGTACTCGAGGATCTCGAACCCGGAAGCGAACTTCATCGTCGGGAAGTACTCCATCTCCTCGAGCAGGGGGAGATAGCTGTAGGACTCGACGTCGCACGCGATGCCGGGGTAGCGGTTCCAGTACCACGTGCCGCCGACATCGCCCCCCTTCTCACAGAACCGGACGTCGACGAACCCGGCCTCGCGGAGCTTGTACCACAGCAGCAACCCGGCGAATCCGGCGCCGACCACGAGGATCTCACACTCGTCGTCGAGGGCTTCCCGAGGCACGGGCTCGGCCGAGTACACGTCCTCCAGGTACTTGGAGAACTCGCCCTCCATGGCCATGTAGTCGGCCGCGCCGCGGCGGGCCTCCTTGAACTCCCGGTAGCGGGCCTGCTCGGTGGCATTGAAGACCGCCCCAGGGGCGGCCTCTGGCAGCTCGGTGAGGCGCTGGTCGTCGACGAGCGAGTAGCCCTTTCCGGCGATCTTCTCGCTGGCTTTGGCGGCTCGGGTGTCGAACACCTTCAGGCCGGTGACGGGATCGACGCGAATTGACATGCAACGAGGATGTCGCACCGGGGATGCTCGGTGCACATTGGCTGGTCGGTTTGGAGGGCCGGCCGCTAAAACGGCGAGATGACCTTGACCAAGCTCCTGGTGGCCAACCGCGGTGAGATCGCCATCCGCATCACCCGGGCGGCCCGGGATCTCGGGCTGGCGACCGTGGCCGTGGCCCCCGACGACGACGGTGGCTCGCTCCACAACCGGGTCGCCGACGAGTCCGTGTCGCTGCCCGGCAGGGGAGCGGCGGCCTATCTCGACGTCGAGGCCATCGTCGCCGCCGCCACCTCATCCGGCTGCGATGCCCTCCACCCCGGCTACGGGTTCCTGGCCGAGAACGGTGAGCTGGCTCGGGCGTGCGACCGAGCGGGCGTGACCTTCGTCGGCCCCAGCCCCGAGGCCCTCGACACCTTCGGCGACAAGCTGGCCGCCCGGCGTCTGGCGACGGCGGTGGGGGTGCCACTGGCTGCGGGAACGGTGGCCGACACCTCGCTGGCCGAGGCAGAGGCGTTCCTCGCCGATCGGCCGGCGATGATGATCAAGGCCGTCGCCGGCGGCGGCGGTCGGGGGATGCGGCTCGTCCGTCACGGCGATGACGTCGCCGCAGCCTGGGAGCGGGCCCGGAGCGAAGCCGCCACGGCGTTCGGCAGCCCGGCGGTCTACGTCGAGGCGCTCATCGAGCGGGCCCGCCACATCGAGGTCCAGATCGTCGGCGATGGTCGGGCGGTCAGCCATCTCGGTGAGCGGGAATGCACCTTGCAGCGCCAACACCAGAAGCTGATCGAGCTGGCCCCGAGCCCGACCCTCGATCCCGGCATCCGGGACCGGATCACGGCCGCTGCGGTCGCCATGGCGGCCGAGGTCGGTTACCGGTCACTCGGGACGTGGGAGTTCCTGGTCGACGACGCCGCCGACCCCTCGTCCGACGGCGCCGTCTCGTTCCTCGAGACCAACGCCCGGCTCCAGGTCGAGCACACGGTCACCGAAGAGGTGACCGGCATCGATCTGGTCCAGGCCCAGCTCCGCATCGCCGGCGGCGCGTCCCTCGCCGACCTCGGGCTCACCCAGGACCGGGTGCCGGAGCCGAGGGGCCACGCCATCCAGGTGCGGGTCAACACCGAGACGATGACGGCCGACGGCACCGCCCGTCCGACGGCCGGAACCCTGACCGCCTTTGAGGCACCGTCGGGCCCCGGGGTCCGGACCGACACCTACGGGTACGTCGGCTATACGACCCACCCCGGCTTCGACTCGCTGCTGGCCAAGGTCGTCGGCCACGCTCCCGGGCCCCTCGCCGACGCCGCCACCCGGGCCCGCCGGGCGCTCAGCGAGTTCCGGATCGAAGGTGTGGCGACCAACATCGGGTTCCTCCAGGCGCTCCTCGACCGGCCCGAGGTGGCGGCCAACGACGTGACGACCTCGTTCATCGCTGAGCGGGGTGCGGAGCTGCTGGCGGCCGCCGAGCGGTTCGACCAGCGGTACTTCGCCCTCGCCCCCGTCGGGGAGGCACCGGCCGCGACCGGAGCCTCCCGGGGGTTGGCCGGCGCCGCCATCGACAGCTCCGATCCGCTGGCGGTCCTCCAGCACGGCGCCATCGATCGGCCCGGCCCGGAGACGTCGGCCACGGCGGGCGGGCCGCCACCACCACCGACGCCGACCGGTACCGGGCCCGTCGGTCCGCTCACCGGGCCCGACGGCACGGTCGCCGTCGAAGCCCCCCTCCAGGGAACGATCGTGGCCGTCGACGTCAAGCCCGGCGACGAGGTGGCGGCCGGCCATCAGCTCCTGGTGATGGAGGCGATGAAGATGGAGCACGAGGTCGTCGCCACCGTCGCCGGGGTCGTCCGCCTCGTCGGGGTCGCCGAGGGTGACACGGTGTTCGAGGGCCATCCGCTGGCCTTCATCGAGCCGGCCGAGGTCGGCCTCGACGGTGGATCGGCGACGGCCGACGCCGACCCGGACTGGATCCGCCCCGACCTGGCCGAGATGTACGAGCGGCGAGGGTACGGGCTGGACGAGAACCGCCCGGCGGCGGTGACCAAGCGCCACGGTCGCGGCCACCGGACCGCCCGGGAGAATCTGGACCAGCTCGTCGACGAGGGGAGCTTCGTCGAGTACGGACGGTTGATGGTCGCCGCCCAGCGCCGCCGTCGGGAGCTGCAGGATCTGCTGGAGAACACCTCGGGGGACGGCATGGTGGCCGGCGTCGGCAGCGTGAACGGGGAGCTGTTCGGCGCCGACGCCGCCCAGACGATGGTCATGTCGTACGACTACATGGTTCTCGCCGGTACCCAGGGCGGTCAGAACCACCGCAAGAAGGACCGCCTGTTCGAACTGGCCGAGCGCAACCGGCTCCCCGTCGTCCTCTACGCCGAGGGCGGAGGGGGGCGGCCCGGCGACACCGACGGCATCGGGGGGTCGGGCCTGGACTGCTGGGCGTTCACGTTCTTCGCCCGACTGTCGGGCCTGGTGCCGATCGTGGGCATCACCAACGGCCGGTGCTTCGCCGGGAACGCCGTCCTGCTCGGATGCTGCGACGTGATCATCGCCACCGAGGGCTCGAACATCGGGATCGGCGGACCGGCCATGGTCGAGGGCGGTGGACTCGGCATCTTCAAGCCGGAGGAGATCGGCCCCACCGATGTCCAGGTGCCCAACGGGGTCATCGACATCCTGGTCCGGGACGAGGACGAGGCGACCGTGGTGGCCAAGCAGTATCTCGGCTACTTCCAGGGCCCGGTCGAGGCGTGGGAAGCCCCCGATCAGCGGGTTCTCCGTCACCTGGTGCCGGAGAACCGCAAGCGGGTCTACGACATGCGGGAGATCATCGACCAGCTGGCCGATGTCGACAGCGTGCTGGAGCTCCGCCCGGGCTGGGGCCCGGGGGCGATCACCTGTCTGGCCCGGATCGAAGGCCGCCCCATCGGCATCGTCGCCAACAACCCCCACCACCTGGCGGGGGCGGTCGATGCCGACGCCGGAGACAAGGGCGCCCGGTTCATGCAGCTGTGCGACGCCCACGACATCCCGCTGCTGTTCCTCTGCGACACGCCGGGAATCATGGTCGGTCCCGAGGCCGAGCGGGAGGCGACGGTCCGCCACGCAGCCCGGATGTTCGTCACCGCGGCCAGCATCGACGTCCCGTTCATGACCATCGTCACCCGGAAGGGCTACGGCCTCGGTGCCCAAGCCATGGCCGGCGGGTCGTTCAAGGCCACCGACTTCACCGTCGCCTGGCCGACCGGTGAGTTCGGCGGGATGGGGCTCGAGGGTTTCGTGAAGCTCGGGTACCGGCGGGAGCTCGAAGCGATCGAGGACCCGGCGGAGCGGTTGGCCGCCTATGAGGCACGGGTGGCCCGGCTGTACGACATGGGCAAGGCGGTCAACACCGCCTCGTACTTCGAGATCGACGACGTGATCGACCCTGCCGAGAGCCGGGAGTGGATCATGATGGCGCTCCGGTCGGCTCCGCCCCGCCCCGCTCGGGCGGGAAAGAAGCGGCCGATGGTCGATACCTGGTGACGCTGGCCGGGTGACGCCACGTCAGACGATCGTCAGGTACTCGACCACGACGTTCACCGTCGGGCAACAGTCTCCGAATCTCGGTCGGCGATCGTAGGTCTCAACGACACGAGCGGTTGCCGGCCCAGGTTCCCTTCCCCTCCCTGGTCTCCCACACGGCACACGACGGACGTTCGATGTCGACGGTGGTCGCGGGACCGGACAGCGTCGTTCGGTCCCGAGATCCCCTCACCCACTCCGGCGGGAGCCCGGCAGCTCAGGGCCTGGCCGGCTCTCTGGTGGTCTCGTCGGGTGCGTCACTCCGGGGGGCAGCGTCGGTCCCGTCGGCCGGAGCCGGTGCCGGTGGGATCGGATCGGCGGCCCGGCTCCGGGTGAGCAGCATGTCGAGCAGGCGGATGAGGACATCCTTGACCGAGTCTCGATCTCGGGCGTCGAAGCGGATCAGCGGTACGTCGGGCTCGATGTTGAGGGCCATCCGGACCTGGTCGAGCCGGTGTCGGGGGCTGCGGTCGAACTGATTGAGAGCCACGATGAACGGCAGCCCGCGGGTCTCGTAATAGTCGATCGCCGAGTAGCAGTCGGCCAGGCGACGGGTGTCGGCGATGATGATCGCCCCCAGGGCACCCTCGACGAGGTCGTCCCACATGAACTCGAACCGGTCCTGGCCCGGCGTTCCGAAGAGGTAGAGCCGGATGGTGGGGCTGATCGTCACCCGACCGAAGTCGAGGGCGACCGTGGTCGTCGTCTTGTGGGGGAGGAGTTGGCGGTCCTCGACGTCGTCGCCGGCGACGGTCATCGCCGCCTCGGTCCGGAGCGGCGTGATCTCCGATATCGCCCCGATGAACGTGGTCTTGCCGACCCCGAAGGGCCCCGACACGACCACCTTGGCCGAGATCGGGGCTGCCGGGGGGGCCTTCTCCACCGGCTCGTCGGCGTGCTTCGCCTCGCTCACAGCGCCCGGATCCCATCGATGAGGGCCCTCAACAGGTCGGCGTCGGAACCGGTGCCGGCACGGTGGGCGACGAGATAGCCGTCGGCCGCCAGGTCGGAGGCCAGGAACCGGACCACGCCGAGGGGCAGGTCGAGGGCGGTGGCGATCTCGGCGATCGACAACGGCTCGGCGCAGAGCGCAGCGATGTCTCGCCGCTCGAGGTCCAGGGGTGCGGTCGAGATGCCCGGGGCCAGGCTCACCAGCGTCTCGATCGGCAGATCGTCACCGGATGCGGCGGTCTCACCGCCGGTGATGATGTACGGACGGACGAGGGCGGTCTCCTCGTCGGCCTGAGGGCGGTCATCGGTCATCGTCAGGAACGCCGTCGGTGGCATCGAACTACTCCGGCCGGACCCGGAGCGCGATGGTGTTCTTCAACTCGTCGACCAGTCTCGGGGTCAGGAGCGTGCCGACCCGGTCGATGAGCAGCGCCATCTCATAGCCGACGAAGCCGACGTCACACTCCTGGTCGGCCAGCACGCCGATCGTGGAGCCCGCGTCGACCGACATCACGAAGAGGTAGCCCCGGTCCATCTCCACGATCACCTGGCGGACGTCGCCGTAGTCGTAGAACGATGCGGCCCCCCGGGTGAGGCTGTTCAGCCCGGAGATCACGGCCGCCAGTTGCTCGATCCCGTCGGTTTCGGCGCCCGACGACGAGGCGAGCAGGAACCCGTCGGCACTGACGCTGATCGCGTCGTTGACCCCCGGGGTCCGGGTCACGAAGCTGGCCAGCAACCAATCGAGGTTGGCGTCGCGCCCGTCTGGGGCCGCCGAGCGATCAGGTGGCGAGCCGAGGTCGGCGTCGGTCATCGTCGATCCAGGGTTGAGATGGTCACGAGCGGTGCCCCTTTCCTCGCATCAGGCGGCGCCGCAGACCCCGACGGGCAGGCGGCGAGGACTCGGTCGCAGTGGAGTCGGTCGGCTGGTCGGCCGCGCCGGGCGCCTGCGGTGGCTCGCCGTCGTCGGCTCGGGGACCGGTGTCGGCCAGCGGGCCGTCCGTCGGCGACGGGGCGTCGGTCGTTGTCGGGGGGTCGGCCGTGGTGGCGCCGTCGGTCGGCGGCGGGGTGTCGGCCGTAGCGGCGTCATCGGCCGGCGGTGAGTCGAGGTCGGGATCGACCGGCTCGTCGACGGTCGGTGGCTCGGTCGAGGGCCCCGGCTCGTCGGTTTCGGCGACCGATGGGACGGCGGCGGTCCGGCCGGTCCGGCGCCGGGCCGCCCGGACACCGCTGGCGAACCGGTTCAGCTTCTCCCGGACCTCGTCGGCCCGGGCCTCGGGTCCGCTGGCGACCATCAGGGGAGCGCTGGGTTGGTTCGGGTCCCGAGGGGGACGGATGCGCGGCTCGACCTGCATCATGCCCTCGGTGCCCGACGGGGCGGTCGGCAGGGACGTCCCGGTCCGATCGCCATCCCCCGGCGAGCGCTTGGAGACCCGAGCCTTGAACGGCGGGATGGGGACCCCGGAACGCTCGTCTTCGATGATCACCGGGCGTCCGGCCGCCGCCGCAACCGGGGCGTCCTCTCGGGACGCCACGGTCGCCACCGCGTCCTGGCTTTCGGTCGGGTCCTGCCGGTCGTTGTCGTCGGGGACCGACGTCGCTGCCGGCATCGACCGCGCCAGCGTCGTCTCGGCCGGGCCGTCGGGGAGAGGCTCGACGGCTGGATCTGATCCCGCGGTCGCCAGATCGGCCAGATCGGCCAGATCGGCCCGATCGCCGGGCCCTTCGTCGTCCGTCGGTTCGCCCGCTGGCCCGGCGTCGGCGTCGGCGTCGGCGTCGGAACGCTCGTCGGCCAGCTCATCGTCGGCTGGGTGATCATCGGCTGGGTGATCGTCGATGCTGGCCCGCTCGATGGCGTCCTCGAACAGGTTCAGCGCCAGATCATCACCCCCCGACGCCGAAGGACCGGCCGCCGAGTCGGGCGACGTCGGATCGCCCGGGGCGGGGTCGCCGATGGTGGCCTCGGCCTCGGCCTCGGCCTCGACGCCGATCGTCGCTTCGGCGTCGGCTCGCTCCAGCTCGCCTGCATCGTCGACCGAGCCTTCGGTCGAGGTCGGAGAGCCCGAAGGGGCGAGCCAGGGCGGTGCCGGCCGCCGGGGCTCGCTCGTGAGGTTCGGCGACGGCGCCGGCGTGGTGTCGGGGGCCGGAGCCGATCGCCCCGATCCGGACGGATCGGCTTCATC
Organism: Acidimicrobiales bacterium; assembly: GCA_965262175.1. Classification (GTDB taxonomy): domain Bacteria; phylum Actinomycetota; class Acidimicrobiia; order Acidimicrobiales; family SZUA-35; genus CADEDH01. Next base: position 46,043 of record CBDHES010000026.1, read on the forward strand.
GTGGTCCGTCAGGGCATCGAGTGAGGACGGAGGCTGGCGAGGTCCGGTGGGGGTCGGCGTGACCGGCTCGGGGATCCCGGCGATCAGCGCCGGGGGGAGGGTGACCTTGGCCGTGACCCCCATCGTGGCCGACTCGACGAGCCGGGCGTCGATCCCGTGCCGGGCCGCCAGCCGGCCCACGACCCGGAGACCCAGATAGCTCGATGTCGAGTCGCCGCCTCGTGAGGCGTTGCCGATCCGATGGTTCGCCTCCCGAAGGCTGTCCCTCGTCATCCCGACGCCACGGTCGATGATGGAGAGCGTGTAGCCACCCGTGTCGGTCCGGGCGCCGATGAGGTGGACCGGCTCCTCCGGGGGCGAGAAGTTGGTTGCGTTCTCGATCAGCTCGGCGAGCAGGTGGCTGAGGTCGTTGACGACCCGAGGTTGGATCATGACCAGATCGATCGAGCCGAGGGAGATCCGGGTGAAGTCCTCGACCTCGCCGACCGCCGCCCGGACGACCTCGATCACCGGGCGGGGGCTGGCGGTTCGGCGGGGGGACTCTTCACCGGCCAGCACCAGCAGGCTCTCGGCGTTGCGTCGCATCCGGGTCGCCATCTGGTCGAGGACGAACAGGTTGCGCAGCGTGTCCGGATCGGACTCCGCTCGTTCCAGCTCATCGATGAAGCGGAGCTGGCGACCGACCAGGTGCTGGTTCCGCCGCCCGAGGTTGACCAGGATGCTGGATACATCGCGGGTCCGCTCGATGGCCTGGGAAGCTGCGAGCTGAACCGCGGTCGACCGAACGGAGTTGAAGGCCGACGCCAGCTCGGCCACCTCGCCGTCGGCGTCGATCTCGACCGGCGCGACCTCGGGGATCTCCGACCCGGCCTCGGGCGAACGGAGGGCGGTGACCAGCTCGGGGAGCTCGCGGTCGGCCAACCGGTGCGCCTCGTCCCGCAGCGCGTTGATCGGGCGGGCGATGCGGCGAGCCAACAGCCGGGCCAGCAGCAGAGCCATGGCGAGGGCGGCGACCACGAGCCCGGCGATGGTGACCGTCAGGACCCTGGCGGTCGTGTTGAGATCGGTGCTCAAGGAGTCCAGCCCGTCGAGCGGGGCGAGGGCGATGGCCGACGGCTGCTCGACGACGGCGATCATCGGCGGCGTGTCGATCTCGATGTCCCGAACCGGCACCATCCGGCGCTCATCGGATCGACTGAAGCCGATGAGGAAGTCGTCGGCGAAGACGAAGCCGGCGGTTCGCCCGTCGTCGACGATGGCGGCGTACGCCCGACCGCCGTCGGTGCCCAGCGTCGACCGGCCGAGGATCGTCGTCGGGTCGTGGTCGGAGGCGGTCTCGGCGAGGATCTGGCCGTCGTCGGACAGCAACCGGACCTCGATCTCGTCGCCCTCGGTGGCGTACTCGTCGGCGATCGGATGGAGGGCGGAGAGCGCGACCCGACCGACGACGACGCCGAGGGGGTCGCGGGTGGTGGGATCGTCGATTCGGACCGCGATGTCGAAGGTGGCCGGCCCGGTGCCGAGGGCGGTCACCGGACCGAGGTACACCCCGTCGTCCCAAGCCCGTTGCCACCACTCGCTGTCGGCGTTGGTGAAGTCGGTCGGGGTCTCGGCCGAGCCGACCGTGAAGCCGTTGGCGTCGGTCACCAGCGCATCGATGAAGGCCGAGTCGGCACCGACCCGGGACCGGAGCCACTGCCGGACCCGACCGGATCCGTCGAGCTGGAAGTCGGCGCCGAATCGGGAGTCGATCGTCGCTGGCGACAGGTTGACGGTCTCATCGACCTGGGGGTAGTCGGCTCGTGCGGCGTCGCTTATCCGATCGGTGGCGCTCCACTCGATGACGTCGGCGATCCGCTCATCGACGTAGGCGTCGACCCGGTCGAGCGCCAGGCGCGATCGGTCGGCCCGATTGGCGCCGATCGTGTCGCTCCGGAGCTCGGCCTCGCTCGCCTCCAACCGCTGGTCGCTTCGATCGGCCAGGCCGAAGAGACTGCCCACGGTCAACGCCCCGACGGCCAGGACCGGGATGGCGGCCACGAGCAACATCCGACGGGTGATCTTGCCGGCGATCGTCCGCGGTCGGGATCGTCGCCGACCGCGTCGTTGAGCGGTCACGGGGCTGGGGGTCCTGGGGGCATGTCGACCTCGGGCGGTGGGCGGAACGACGTCGGGGGGAGACGCCGGATCCTCAGCGGACCGATTCTAGTGCAGTCTGCCGACAATCATGTCGGCCGGTCCTGCCGCCCCGTACCGGGAGTCGACGACGTACCCGACCCGATCAGGGCGCCAGGTCGACCGGTACCTCGCGGGGGCCTCGAACCTGGGTTCCGCTCCACCGGACCTCGGCCCCGGGGGTCAGCCGGAACGTCGGGAAGCGCTCCAGCCACGCCTCGATCGCCACCCGCAGCTCCATCCGGGCCAGATTCGAGCCGAGGCAACGGTGAATGCCGATGCCGAAGGCGAAGTGTCGGTTCCGGGCCCGATCGATCAGGACCTCGTCGGGCCGATCGAACTTCTCGGGGTCCCGGTTTCCGGCGGGGAAGGGGAGCAGGACCTTGTCCCCGGTCGAGACCGGGCAGCCGGCGATCTCGGTGTCGGCCGTCGCTACCCGGGCCATCGTCACCGGCGCATAGGCCCGCAGCAGTTCCTCGACCGCCGTCGCCATGAGACCGGGGTCGGCGACGAGCCGATCCCGGTCGTCGGGGTGGGTCGCCAGGTGCCAGAGGCTCGAGCCGATCGAGCTCCACGTCGTGTCGATACCGGCCATCAAGAGCAGGAAGCACGTCCCCAGCACGTGCTTGGGGGTCAGGGGAGCGCCGTCGAGCTCGGCGTCGAGTAGCTGACTGATCAGGTCGTCGCCCGGCGCCTCTCGGCGATCGGCCACCTGCTCCTCGAAGTAGTCGAGGATCTCCTTGGTCGCCCGCCGCCCCAGCTCGGGTTCCGAGGCCGACCGCTGGAAGATGTCGATCGCCCAGCCCGTGAACCGCGCCTCGTCGGCCGCAGGTATACCCAGCAGGTGGCTGATCACCCGCACCGGGATGTGTTGGGCGTACTCCCCGGCGGCGTCGGCGGTCGATCGGCCGGCCATGGCGTCGAGCAGCTCGGTGGCGATCTGCCGGGTCTTCGGCTCCAGCTCGTCGACGGCCCGGGGGCTGAAGAAGGGGAGCAGGATCCGGCGGGCGTCGGTGTGGAAGGGCGGGTCTGACGTGATCGGCGGCGCCACGAGCAGCTTGGTGTCGGGCAGCGGGGGCACCACGCCCACGTCGCGCGACGAGAAGGTGTCGGTGTCGTAGGCCACGGCGGTGATCGTGTCCCAGGTGGTGGGAAGGAATGATCCCCCCAACCGGTCGGTGTGGGCGACGGGGCAGCCGGTGCGCAACCCATCCCAGATGGGATACGGATCGCGCTGGTACGCCGGGTCGGTGATGTCGAAGTCGGTGGCCCAGTCGGCGACCTGATCACGTTCCATGGCAGCTCCTCGTGACGGTGAGAACGACGCTATGTCGCTCGCCCGAGCGCCTCAAGTCGGCACCCACTACATTCACCCCCATGTCGGAGAGCGTGTACAACGTCATCGAACTGATCGGCACCAGCGCCGAATCGTGGGAGAAGGCGACGGCCAACGCAGTGGCCGAGGCCGCACGGACGTTGCGCGACCTTCGCGTCGCCCGGGTCATCGAGCAGGACGTGACCGTGGAGGACGGCGAGATCGTTCTGTTCCGGTCCAAGGTTCGGCTGTCGTTCAAGCACGAAGCCCCGTTGGCCTGATCATGCCCGAGTCGACCCCGATCGCCGGCGCCAGCCGCGAGCACACCTACCGGGTGATCCGCCTCGTCGGTACATCGCCCACCTCGTGGGAGGATGCCGCCCGGGTCGGGGTGGCCGAGGCGGCCAAGACCATCACCCAACTCGAGCGGGCGACCGTGGTCGAGATGGACGCCATGGTCCGAGACGGGGATGCGCTTCACTATCGGGTCGAGCTCGAGGTGGCGTTCCAGCTCGACCGGAGCCGACCGAGCGAGATCCAGGGCCAGCCCGACGTCGTCGTCCGCCGCTTTCTCATCGTGGCCAACGAGACCCTGGCCCGGGACAAGGTGCCGGCGCTGGTGGCCGCCCGGGATGCCGCCGGCCCGGCCGAGTTCCACATCCTCGTGCCGGCGACCCGCTCCCGAGAGACCCGGCAGCTGACCTCGATGGCCGGCGATCCCTTGTCGGGCTACGCGGTCACCGACACCGCCGGGCTCGACGAGGCGATCGCTCGCGACCGGGCCGATGCCGACGCCCGGTTGGCCTCGTTCACCGCCAAGCTGGCCGACCAGGGGGTGAGCTTCACCAGCGAGATCGGGAGCAGCGATCCGTTCCAGGCGATCGCCAACGTCATGGTCCGGTCGAGCTTCGACGAGGTCATCATCTCCACCCTCCCGACCTCGGTCTCCCGATGGCTGCGGATCGACCTGCCGAGCAGGGTCCGTCGGGCCTACCCGGTGCCGGTGGTGGTGGTCACCGTCGACGCCACCTGAGTACGGCCCCGATGGCGGACCGCCCAGCGACCGCCGCCCCGAGGGGCACTCAGTAGGCGAGGACGGCGAAGACCGGGGGGAGTCCGGAAGCGAGCAGGCCCCACGAGCCGTCGTCGGTCACCCGCCACACCTCGCCCTCGTCGGTCCCGACGAGGACGCCGCCCGGTCGAGCCGGGTCGACGGCCAGACCGTGGAAGTTGGCCGCGCTCGGGGAGTGGTCGGCGTCGCCGAGCGAACGCCACGAGTCACCACCATCGGTCGAGCGGTACAACATCGCCTGGGCGCCGCCCTCGTCGCGAGCGCTGGCGAACGCCGTCGGAGCGCTGGCCACGGTCAGCCCATGGGGTGGTCGGGGGTCGATGCACATCGGGCGGGAGTACCGGGGCGTGACCCCCGACCAGGCGTAGGACCACGTGGCCCCCCGATCGTCCGAGCGGAACACGCCGGCATTGGGTTCGACCATCTCGGCGATGCCATCGAATCGGCCGTAGCCGGTCGAGGCGTAGATCCGCGTGGGGACAGCCGGGTCGAGGGTCAGCACGTGGAGGTCGGGGTTGTCGCCGGGCAGCGTCAGCGACCACGTGGCGCCACCGTCGTCGCTCCGCATGATCCCGCCGACCTCAACGCCGACCCAGAGGCGGTCCGGGTCGTCCGGGTCTATGGCGATCGCCCGGGCCCGGCCGGGCTGGGGCGGCTCGACCGGCACACACCATCGGGCCGCGTCGGGCCCGGCGGTGAACGACGTGATCTCCGTCCACCGGTCGCCGCCATCGTCGCTGCGGAACAGCCCGGCCGGCTGGGTGACGGCCCACACCGGGCCGGTCGAACCCTGTCGGACCTGCCAGACCTCACGGTCGGCGAGCTCGGGGCCGTCCCAGGTCGAGCCGTCGTCGTCGGAGTGGTGCACCCCGGCGCCGGTCCCGGCGAACACGCGCCCGCCACAGCGGGCCAGATCCCGGACACCCCGGCTGACCAACACCTGCTCGGCGACCTCGGCGCACTCCGCCCCTCCGCCCTCGATGGCGAACACACCGGTGCTCGTACCGGCCAGAATCCTCATCGGACCTCCCCCGTCGGTCGGCTCAGTCTCACCGGCTCGCTCGCGGCGGTGCAAGCGCCCGGTCGGCCCCCATCGGTTATTGTTGCATTTGTATGACGAACGAAGGTAGGGGCCGCGTCCGATCCCGTCAGGGTGGGATCGTCTCTGTCGGCTGGTGGGGGTGCGGCTGATTGGCGTCGCATCGCGATGTTTCTCCTTGTAGAACGGTCGCCAGCTGGTTCCGGGGGCTGGGTTCGGTGCGTTTTCCGAGGTCGGGGGCGAATTTCGTGAGCAGCATTGCTTACCGGGCTTGTTACGGATATGTTGCAGGTCGGCGCAGGGAACGAGCGACAGACGGGGCAGCCGTCGTTCGATCCTGATGGGCGGGCCGATCCTCTCCGGTGGGTCGGTACCCACGACCGAAAGGTCACCGAACGGTGGATTGTCCCAGCAACAGACGAACGGCGGCAGGCCGCATGCTCGAATCGGTCACGATCGAGCTGCGAACGATCGTCTCGGCGATGTCCACAGCCCTTCTCAGCTCGAGTTCCCCCGGCGGGGACCCGGTGAGACCTGTGGTGGTAGCGTGCACCACCTCGTCCGGCAGGATCGTCGTCCGACGACGGTGATCCTCCTACGCCGGTCGCGCCGGAACAGGCGCTCACCAGCTCGCAGGGAATCGACCTCGATGTCTCGTCGCCCCACCATCGAGGTCGATTCCCTGTAATCCGCGGCGCGCTCCGCGGTGCGCCGCCCCGGATCAGGGGCGGCGCTCACGAAAGCGGCGGGATGACGAACGGTCGGTCGAGCCGATCGAAGAGGTCCGCCAGGAACCGAAGCGTCAGGCCCCACACGACCTGGTCGGGGTGATCCAGCTGGATACCGGGGAACGTCGCTCCGGCCGGCGGGTATACGTAGTCGATCCACCGGGCCGGATCGGTGAGAACGCCGAGCGGAACCCACACGACGTCGGCGACCTCGTAGTTGGGCTCGACCGGTGGCCGGTCCCCGGGGAGCCAGTAGCAATGGGCCGACACGGCGACCAGCCGGTTCGTCGCCCGGCCTCCGTCGAGATCGGCCAGGGAGCCGAGGAGCTCCGCGTCGGCCAGGTCGAGACCGATCTCCTCCCGTGTCTCTCGTGCTGCGGTCGCCGGCGAGTCGATGTCCTCCGGCTCGGCCCGGCCACCGGGGAACGCCATCTGTCCCGACCACGGATCGCCGGGCGACGTCGCCCGCTGGATGAACAGCAGCTCGGCGTCGTCGCCCTCCGGTCGCAGGATCGCCGCCACCGACGCCCGCGGAAGGTCGACGGAGATGGCGTGCACCTTCGGGGTTGCCGACAGCAACTCGCGGAGCGAGATCGGATCGAAGGGGGAGCGGGGAGGGTTCATGGGAAAGGTCGGCTCGGTCGCCTGTGGCGTCGAGCCCGGCCCGGAGGTTAGCGTGCCGAGGTGACTCCGCTCGATGTGCTGCGCCGGACCGCTCGACCGATCCTGGAGTACGGCCGGGGTTGGATGGCCGACCGGGCCACCTACGGCCAGGGTCTGGCGATCGGGCTGGAGCAACCGTTCTCGTTCTGGGTGAACGGTCGCGCCGGGGTGATGGGCGACGTGGATGCCGACCTGGCGGCGGCGGCCATCGGGTTCATGGAACCGTCGATGGTCCGCAAGATGTGGGAGGGGCGACCGGCCGACCTGACGCCGGGCGCCGCCTCGCTGGCGTACCGGGACGCCGCGGCCGAGTGGGGACGTGGGATCCTGGCCGATCACCCCACCGACGAGCTGACCGAGCTGGTCTCCCTGGCCGAGCGGATCGCCAGCGCCGCCAACCCGTCGGTGGGGATCCTGTTCGCCGGCTGGCGCAACCTCCCCCTGCCAGGCGATCCGCCCGGAGCGGCGACCGTCGTGCTCAACGTCCTTCGCGAGCTGCGGGGTGGGGCCCACCTGTCGGCGGTCCAGGCGGCCGGGATCGGCCCGGTCGGAGCGATCATCTCGGCCGACGACCAGGTCCGCGGTGGGCCGGCCGGCGCGGCCCGGTTCGGCTGGCCGGAACCCCATCCCGATCCCGACACCGAGCGGCGGCGGATCGCCGAGGACCTGACCGACGCCATCTGCCTGCCGGCCTACGAGACGCTGTCGGAGGCCGAGGGCGCCCGGTTCGTCGAACTCGTCACGGCGATCCGGGCTGCGGCCGGCGAGATCGGCTGATCGGGGGTCGGCCCGGCGGGCTGGGCCCGGAGGGTTACCCATGTCAGCGTGGCCGGTCGCCCCGTACCGTCGGTGGGGGTGGCGGGCTGGCCGGTGAGGTACTCCTCCCGAGGCGGATCGGGCCGGAGCGGCGGGCGATCGGGTGATCTGACGTCGATCGGCGCGGCCCTGGTCCTGGGTGCTCTCCTCGCCCTGGCGGCCGACGCCCGGACGGCGGCCGTCGCCGCCAGCGTGGTCCCGCTCGACGGGCCCTCGGCGCAGCCGGTCCCCGGGCCCCGAGTGGCCGGAGAGGCCGCGGCGCCGGAACCAGGCTCCGAGGCGACGGATTCGCTACGGGACGACGAGGTGTTGGTGGCCGCTGTCGACCGTGCCACCGTGTCGGTCCACGGCACCGTCGACGGTCGACCCGTCGCCGGCAGCGGCTTCACGGTCGACGGGCGGGTGGTGACCAATGGCCACGTGGTCGGCTCCGGACCGACGGCGACCGTCGACGACGGGCAGGCCATCGCCGGTCACCTCGTCATCGCCACCGCAGGGCGGCGAGACCTGGCACTCCTGGTGCCGACCGAACCGGATCGGCGATCGGTCGCCAACCTGGCGCTCGCCGACCACGATCCGATCGCCGGTCGGCCCGTGCTCCTGGCGGGGCGGATCAACGGTCGGCTCGAGCTGATCGACGCGACGGTGCAGGGCGTCGTCGGCGGGGCGGCGTACGGGATCGACGGTCCGGTCGTCCTCATCGAGGGAGCGAGCTGGCCCGGCCTGTCCGGCGGTCCGGTCGTGTCCTCGGGGGGCGAGGTGGTCGCCGTTCTCCAAGCGCTCGATCGAGCGACCGGGCTGGCGATCGCCATCCCGGTTTCCGAGCTCGACGATCTGCTCACCGCGACCGGAGCCGGCTGAGGGCTACCATCGCCAGATCCGCCGCACGACATCCGATCCGCCGCGCGCCACCGAGGTCGTCGACCCCGGGGCGACGTCGACCCGTACCCCGGGATTGGGGCTCGGGCTGTCGGCCATCCTCGGCCGTACCCCCGACCCCGGCGACGGCCCCCTTCGCCAGCTGGTGGGTCGTCCGTCGAGGGAGCGAGCCGCTCGGGTCGCCCAGTTCGCCGCCGAGGTGGCGCTGGAGGTCGTGGCCGAGGCCTTCGAGGCCGAGGCCGTCCTGCTCGCCTACCGGGAGCCGACGCGGTCGGCGCCGCTCGTGGCCGGCCGGTTCCCGCCCAGCTGGAGCGAGACCACCGGGCTCCGGTTCGAGCTGTCGGGTCACCTGTGGGCACACGTCACCGCCGACGCCGACCCGTCGCGCACCGTGCGGCTGGCCGACCGGTCGGTCTGGCTCGGCCGCCGACCCCGTGGCGGTGGCGTGGTCGGCCTGGCCGTGGTCACCACCGCGACGCCGTCCGAACGTGACCGCCAGGCGATGTCCCGCATGCTCGGTTCGGTGGCGGGGGCGTTCGGTCACGCCGCTCACGGGTCCGGCATCGATGGAGCGCAGGGGCCGTGGACCGACCTCGCCGTCCGCTCCCGCCCCGTGAGCCTGCCGGTGGGCGAGCGGTGGTCGGCCGAGGTCGCGGTCACCGACCGGGGTCAGCGGCGGAGCCGGCGGGCCGACCATCGGGATCACGACCTGGCGGTGGCCCACGCCGCGGCCTCGCTGGCGCCGAGCGAGGTCGAGGTCTCCTTCGCCGGCCGGGCGGCGGTCGACGGATCAGCGGTCTCGGTCGTCGTCCTCGTCGAAGCCGGCTCGGCTCCGCTCCTCGGGCTGTCGGTGACCGCCGTCGACGATCCCTCGGGACCGGCCCGGGCGGTGTGGGCGGCGCTCGTCGACCGATGAGGTGACGGTCATGCGAAGCCTGGGCCCGTGCCTACGTTGGGTCGGCGACCGAGGCTACGATGAACGACGGTGTTCTACCTCCTCCGGCTGGTCAAACGGATCGCATCGCTGGGCATCGTGCTGGTCGCGGTGGCGGCGGTGGCCGCCACCACCGCCCTGGTCGTCGTCCCCCAGGCGGTTACGATCGCCACCGCCAACGAGGGCACGGCGGCAACCCTCGAGTTGGACACGTTGGCCCAGCGCTCGGAGATGTATGCCAGCGATGGCTCGTTCCTCAACCTGCTGACCGAGGTCGAGAACCGGGAGCCGATCTCGATCGACGAGGTCCCCCAGGAGGTGATCGACGCCATCCTGGCCGTCGAGGATGCCGACTTCTATGAGCACGACGGGGTCAACCTCCGGGCCACGTTCCGGGCCCTCGTCGAGAACGTCAACGCCGGCGGCATCGCCCAGGGTGGCTCGACGATCACCCAACAGCTGGTCAAGAACTCGATCCTGACCCCCGACCAGAACCTCGACCGCAAGACGACCGAGGCCTTCTATGCGCTCCGCCTCGAACGGCAGATGACCAAGGACGAGATCCTCGAGCGCTACCTCAACACCGTGTACTTCGGTGCCGGGGCCTACGGCGTCCAGGCTGCGGCCGAGACCTACTGGGGCTACGAGTCGGCCAGCGAGCTCGGCTGGGCCGAGGCGGCGCTGCTGGCCGGCATCATCCGCAACCCGACCCGGTTCGATCCGACCCGATTCCCCGAGGACGCCCGCCTCCGCCGGAGCGTCGTCCTCGACCGGCTGGTCGCCACCGGCCACCTGACCAGGGACGAGGCCGACGAGCTCGAGTTCGCGGTGCTTCCGGCCGAACGGCAGGAACCGCTCGACCGGGCCCCGACCGACTACTTCGTCCAGGAGGCCCTCGAACAGGTCCTCAACGACGAGAGCATTCTCGGCGGTGATGCCGCGTTCCGCTTCAGCGCCGTCTACCGGGGTGGTCTCCGGATCTACACCACCCTCGATCCCGACGCCCAGGCGGCCGCCCTCCGGGCTCGCGACGAGTTGGTCCCCGACATCCGGACGAACTGTTTCACCAGACAGCGCCGCGACGGCGATCCCGAGGGTGAGTGCCTACCCGAGTTCACCGTTGCCGTGGCGACGGTCGACTCGCGAACCGGCGCGGTCCGGGCCATGGTCGGGGGACCGGAGTTCCAGCGGGAGCGGTTCAACCTCGCCACCCAGGGCCGCCGTCAACCGGGCTCGTCGATGAAGACGCTCGTCCTGGCGGCATTGTTCGAGGCCGACTACACGCCGGCCGACACGGTCCGGACCGACCGGCCCTGCCGATTCGACAATCCTGGAGGCGTGCCGGACCCCTACGTGGTCGACGAGGGCTTCGGCGGTGGCTACGGCATCCGGAGCATCGCCATCGCCACCCGCCAGTCCAACAACTGCGCCTTCGTCCGCCTCGGGCAGGTGGTGGGAAACGACGCCGTGATCGAGGTGTCGAACCGGCTGGGGATCGATACCAGCGAGATGAGTCCGGCACTGTCTCTCCCGCTCGGCGTCTTCGAGATCACGCCGATGCAGATGGCGGGAGCCTACGCTGCGTTCGCCAACGACGGGGTCTACAACGAGCCGTGGTACATCGAGCGGATCGAAGACAGCGAAGGCAACATCATCTATGAGCATCGCCCGAACGGCGCTCGGGCCGTCCGGACCCAGACCGCCCGGATGATCGCCGAGGTCCTCCAGGGCAACGTCGACATCCTCGGCGGGATCGGCACCGGCCGGCGGGCCCGGATCGAGGGCCACTTCGCCGCTGGCAAGACCGGGACCGCTCAGCGCAACGAGGACGCGTGGTTCGTCGGGTTCACGCACTACTACTCGACGGCGGTCTGGCTCGGAGACCCGAACGAGAAGGTCCGGATCGAGTTCCCCGACTGGGGGCAGCGGGGCTGGAGCGGAAGTGGGCGGGGAGGGTTCGGTGGTGAGCTCCCGGCAGAGGTCTGGGGCCAGCTGATGACCGAGCTCCACGAGGATCTGGAACCCGTCCCCTTCACCCCGCCCGATCCCTACGGAGGCGGCCGCTACCTCCGGGTGCCGGGAGAGATCGACATCTGCGACTTCGCCGACTTCGATGGCGCCACCGGGGTGACCCAGGAGTTCGACTCCGATGGCGATGGACGGACCGACTGCTTCGGTTTCGTCACCACGACCACGATCCCCGAGGGCGATGACCCCTTCGAGGAGCAGCCGCCCGAAGGACCGGACGGTCCTCCACCGCCCGGCCCCAACCCGACGGTGCCGCCGCCTCCGCCGGCGTCCCTGCCGAGCCCGACCTTCACCGTGCCGTTCCCGACCACCGACCCCGACGGGGGTGGGTAGGTGGGCACGTAGCGCGGTGGCATCGGCGGCCTACCAGCAGATCCTCCAGGTTCAGGATCTCGATCTGGCGATCACCCAGCTTCGGCATCGGGTGGCCCATCACCCCTTGCGGGCCGACTTGGCCGGCGCCGAGGCGGAGGTGGCCGCCGCCGCGGCGCAGATCGACGAGATCGAGGGTCGACGTGCGGTCCTGGATCGCGATCTGAACCGACTCGGGGACGAGACGGCGACCCTCGAGGCGAAGCGAACGGCTTCCGACGCCAAGCTCTACGACGGCTCGGTCACGGCGACCAAGGAGCTCCTGGCCATCCAGGAGGAGGTGGCCAACCTGGCCGAACGGCAGCGGGCGGTCGAGGACGACCAGATCGTGTTGATGGAGGAGATCGAAGTCCTCGATGGCGAGCTGGCGGCGGTCCGGACCGAGCACGACCGGGTCTCCGAAATGGCGGAGACGGTCCGCGCCACGCTCACCGAGACCGTCGCCGAGATCGAGGCGGAGATCGCCGAGACCGAGGGAGCCCGGGCGCGGGCTGCGGCGCCGGCGGTCCCCGAGCTCCTGGCCCGGTATGAGGAACTGGCCGGCCAGTACGATGGCGTGGCGGTCGCTCGTTTCCACGACGGTCGATGCGACGGCTGCCACATGCAGCTCTCGGCGGTCGCCGTCGACCAACTGGCGAAGGCCCCCGATGACGCCGTCGTCACCTGCGAGGAGTGCGGCCGCCTCCTCGTCCGCTGACGGCGACGATCGATGCTCCTGTGGTTCGCCGTCGTGGCCCCCATCATCGTGGCCGAGGTGTTCCGGAGCCCCCGGGTGGACTACCGGCTCGTGGCGTTCGGAGCCGTCCTCCCGCTGATCGAGGTGATCGGCGCACCGTTCCTCGCCCTGCACACGTTGGCGGCTCCGGTCGTTGTGCTGACGGCGGTGATGGTGGCCACGTCAGGCCGTCGGCTGCTGCGGCGGCGGCTCATCGGCGTGCCGATCGGGATGTTCCTCCACCTGGTGCTCGACGGCACCTGGGCGGTGGCGGCGCTGTTCTGGTGGCCGGCCTTCGGCTTCGCCCTCGGCCGGGAGGCGATTCCCGAGGTGGGACGGTCGATCGTCATCGGTGCGGCCTTCGAGGTGGCGGCGGTCGCCGCCGGAGTCTGGGCTGCCGACCGCTACGGTCTCCGCAGCGCCGAGAACCGGTCTCGGCTCCTGACCACCGGTCATCTTGCGCCGGGGTCGTTGTCGGGCCCGTGAGCCGGAGGAGTGACCCGTGACCATCTACATCGTCCGCCACGGTCGAACCGAGGCCAACGCCCGGTCGCTCCTGCTCGGACGGGCCGATCCGGCGCTCGACGAAACGGGACGGGACCAGGCCGCCCGGCTGGCTGCCGCCCTCCCGGACGGTGCCCGCGTGATCACCAGCCCGCTACGTCGATGTCACCAGACGGCGTTGGCGATCGCCGACGCGGCCGGCGTCGAGGCCGAGGTCGACGAGCGGTTCGTCGAACTCGACTACGGCGACCTCGACCTCACCCCGCTGGCCGACGTGCCGCCCGAGTTGTGGGCGTCGTGGCGGGCCGATCCCCATTTCCGTCCGGCCGGTGGCGAGACGCTGGCCGAGCTGTCGGTCCGTGTCGGCGACGGCCTCGATGAGCTGAGCGCAGAGGCGGTCGACGGCGACGTCGTCGTCGTGACCCACGTGTCCCCGGTGAAGGCCGCCCTGGCATGGGCCCTGGCGGTCGGGATCGAGGTGTCGTGGCGGTGCTTCGTCGCCCAGGCATCGATCAGCCGGATCGGGATGACCTCCCGGGGGCCGTCGCTCCACTCGTTCAACGACGAGTCACACCTCGGGTGAGCGCCCCGCCGGAGGGGAGTCCGGCCGGCTGCGAGGCCGTCGGAGGGCGAGGGGTGAGTCGGCCTGTAGGCGGGGTTCTGTTCCCGGGGCCGTCGCCGGCACCCGTTCGGTGACCATCCATCTATGCGGTCTACCCGAAGATACCGGACCGGGTCCGGGGGCGGTCCACCCGTCTCTCCGTCTGACCTTGCTCCGAGTGGGGTTTACCGAGCCGGCCGGGTCACCCCGGCCGCTGGTGCGCTCTTACCGCACCGTTTCACCCTTACCTGTGGCCGGAAACCCGGCCCATCGGCGGTCTGTTCTCTGTGGCACTGTCCTGCGGGTCACCCCGACTGGCCGTTAGCCAGCACTCCGACCTGTGGAGCCCCGACCTTCCTCGACCCCGTGCCCAAGGGCCGGAGCCGCGGTCACCCGGCCGACTCACCCGCCCTGATCGTATCGGACGCCATGGTGCGCCGGTACCGGCGGCCCCGTTGGAGGCGGTCGCCGAGCAGGCCACCGGCGACGCCGACACACAGTGCGACCACCGCCGTCACCACGATCGGGGTCAGCGCCACGTCGTCGGAGGCCAAGGCTCGTCGGGCCGCTCCCACGACCAGCACGACCGCGTAGGTGGCCACGGCGGCGGTGCCGCCGTGGAGGATCGGGGTGTCGCCTCGATGCCAGCCGGCCCATGCTCCAGCCAGCCCGAGCCCGACGACCGTGACCACGGCGAAGGACCAGATCAGCCACCGGGGAGGATCGGCGAAGACCGACGAGGCGATCAGGCTCGACGGGAGGACGACGGCCGTTCCGGCGGCCACGGCGTTGCGGATAGCGGTCCAGTCGAGGATGGGCACCGACCCGACCATACCCTGGTGGTGGAGCGGTCTCCTGGACGGCCGGGTGCGCCGGCCGACCTCGGAAGGGCCGGGCCGGCTGGCCCCGGATCGCTATAGTCGGCTAGCTGACAGCCCCCGGGGGCGATGGGAGCGACATGGGACCTCGTCACGGACCGACCACACTGCGTGGAACCGATACCGAGGCCAACCTGCGGGCGGCGTTCGGTCACAAGGCCGAGACCAGCAGCCGGTATCAATGGCTGGCGAGCCAGGCCGAGGTCGAGGGCCATCCCGAACTGGCCGAGCTGTGCCGACAGTTGGCAACTCGGGAGGTCGGCCATGCGTTCGGTCACCTCGACCTGCTGGCCGAGTCGTTGGACGGCGACGCCGAAGGGTCATCGATCGTCGACCAGCTGGCGGCGATCGTCCGGACCGAGGAAACCGACGCCCCGTCCCGCTACCCGAGCTACGCTCGCACCGCCCACGACGAGGGCTTCCCCGATGTCGGGGCATGGATGGAGACGGTGGCCAAGGCGGACGCCCAGCAGGCCGAGCGGCTTCGGGAGCACCTGGTGCGTCTGGCCGGACCGGAGGAGGGACGATGAGCGCAGTCGACGAGCATGGGGGGTGGCCGGCCATCCTCGGGTCGATCACCGCCGGCTCCGACATCGGGCGGGCCGAGGCCGCTGCGGTGATGACCGACATCCTGTCGGGCTCGGCCACGCCGGCTCAGATCGCCGGGTTCATCGTGGGGCTTCGCATGAAGGGCGAGAGCGTCGACGAGATGACCGGGCTCGCCGAGGCGATGAGGGACGCGGCCGAGCGCCTGACCCTCCCGGCCGAGACGGTCGACATCGTCGGCACCGGGGGCTCCGGTCACCGGCGCAGCCATGCGCTCAACGTGTCGACGATGGCTTCGATCGTCGCCGCGTCGGCTGGTGCGGTGGTGTGCAAGCACGGGAACCGGCGGGCGTCGTCCACCTCGGGGTCGTTCGACTTCCTGGAAGCGGTCGGCATCGGCATCGATCTGAGCCCCGACCAGGTCGCCCGCTGCGTCGCCGACGTCGGGGTCGGGTTCGCCTTCGCCCGTTCGTTCCACCCGGCGATGCGCCACGCCGGTCCGGTCCGAGCCGAGGTCGGCATCCCGACCGTGTTCAACGTGTTGGGGCCCTTGGCCCACCCGGCCCAGGTCACCCGCCAGGTCATCGGCACTCCCGACGAGGATCTGGCGGCCAAGATGGCCGCTGTCGTCAAGAACCTGGGCGTCGAGCGAGTGTGGGTCGTGGCCGGCGATGCCGGCCTGGACGAGTTGACGGTCACCGGCCCCTCGGTCGTGTTCGACGTCTCACCGACCGCGATCGAGCGGGTCGAGATCGACCCGGCCGATCTCGGTCTGGCGACCGCCGACCTGAGCGACCTGGCTGGCGGCACCCCGGAGGACAACGCCCGCATCTTCGCCGAGATCCTGGGCGGTGCGCCCGGTCCCCGCCGCGACATCGTGGTCCTGAACGCGGCGGCCGGGCTCGTGGTCGGCGGCGTCTGCGAGTCGCTGGCCGAAGCGGTCGATGTGGCCTCGGCCGCCATCACCGACGGAACGGCCCAGAAGAAGCTGGCGGCGGTCGTCGATGCGACCACCTGAGGCCCTCGCCTTCCTGTCGAGTACGGACCCCTATAGCCTGTAGACCCATGGCCCAGACGCGATACCGATGTGGATCGTGCGGTAACCTGACGAACTTTCACGTGGAACTGGTACGGCGGATCCGAGAGCATCACGCGGTATCGACCAATGGCAAGCGGCGCGTCCAGCATGCTGAAATTCTGAGTGAATCGGTCGATCGGATCATTTGTGAGTGGTGCGGCGACGGTCGCGATGTCGTGCAGCTAGGGCACAAGGAGCACTAGGAGATGGAACCAGAGGTGCTGCTGCGATCGGCCTGTGAGCTGTCGTACCAGGTGGCTCGCGAGGGCCTGGAGACGGAACCGGCCCTCGATGCGCCGGTGGCCATGCGGGGGTTCCTGTACGCCGCCGACCTGACGCCCGATGCCCTGACGTCCGCCCAGCAGGCCATCGAGGATGATCCTGCGTTCCGTCGGCGAGTCGCCACCGCGGCCATGGAGGCCGACGTCGGGCGGGCCGGCTACCTGTGGCTCCACCGCCCCATCGGATGGGCATCGGAGTTCGAAGCCCTGTCCGCGGCGTACGAGGCTGGGCCCGATTTCGACCACGGCCCCGACTCCGAGCCCGATTTCGACCAGGCCCCTGCCCCCGAGCCCGACCTCGGCGACGGCTACGCCGACGTCGAGGCGATGCCGTTCGCCGATCAGACGTCGATCGACGATGGTGATCCGATCGTCGACGCTCAGTTCGACGCCGGGACACCGGTCGATGTCGATCCTGGGACGACCACCGACCTCCCGGCCGGTTCGGTCAACGCACTGGGATTCGGTTCGGTCGACGGTCTGTCGACCCAGGGTCCTCTCGCCGTCGGGGTCGACGAGGAGGGCGCCGGCGAGACGAGCGAGGCCAACGCCTTCGAGAACGAGTTGTCGAGCCTCCGAGGTCTGGTCGATCGGCTGTCGAAAGAGCGGCGCGCCGTGTCGACCTCGATGCGGCGGGTCGAGGCTGACGTGCAGACCTCCCGGACCCAGCCGTCGATGTTCGACAGCGACATCTACTCGCTGCAGAGTGAGCTGGAGAGCTCGCGGACCGAGCTCGACCGAGCCCGGGCCGAACGGGACCTCGCGGTCCAGCAGCGATCGGAGTCGCTCACCCGCCAGCTCCAACTGGAACGAGAGCTGGAGCGGTCGCGAGAGCTACGGGCAGAGCTGGAACGGAATCACGCCTCGGCCGACAGCGACCTGATCGAGCTCCGCGAGAAGGTGGCCCGCACCGAGTCGCTCGTGACGACGGTCGAGGTCGAACGTGACGAGAGCCGGCAGCGGCTCGACGAGCTGGTGACAACCAACGAGGCCCTCAACCGGCAGATCGCCCAGATGGCCGACGAGCAGTCGTCCAAGGCCAACGTGCTGCAGAGCGAGTACGACCGGGTCGTCGCCGATCTCGATGGGCTGAGGGTCGAGCGGGAGGAGCTCGCAGGGTCGGTGTCGACCCTCGAGTCGGAGATGGGCGACGTCCGGGCCCAGCTGACCCAGGCCGTCACCCAGGCCAACGAGGCCCAGTCGTTGGTCGATGCGCTCACCGAGGAGAAGATCGATCTCGCCTCTCGTCTGGCCGACACCGAGGCGATGCTCGAGACCACCCGGGCCCAGGTCGGGGCGGTGAAATCGGACTCCGAGGCGCTCTCCGCCGATCTGGCCAACGTCAAGGCCCATCGCGATGCGCTGGCCAGCCAGGTCGACGATCTCCACAACAGTTTGAGTGAGGCTCTGAACGATCTGGCCCGGATCCGCTCGACGAGCGACGAGGATCGCAACGCCCTCAAGGATGTTCGGGCCGAGCGCGACCTCCTCCGGGTTCGGGTCGGCTCCTTGGAGCAGATCGAGACGGGGCTCGAAGCCAAGATGGCGAACGTCACCGCCGAGCGGGAGTCGCTGGCGGCCAAGGTGGATGGCATCACCCAACAGGTGGCCGACCTGGAGGCCGAGCGGAAGTCGCTGGTCGATGAGCGCGACCGGAAGACGGCCGAGGCGTCGGACGCCCGGAAGATGGCCGAGGGGCTCACGTCGACGCTGGCCGATCAGAAGGACGAGTTCGACCGGGTCCAGATCGAGATCACCGACCTGCGAATCAATCGGGACAACCTCCAGCAGCAGGTGGAGCAGCTCAACGAGGAGAACTCGTCCCTCCAGGCTCAGGTCGTGGAGGGGGAGCGGCTCCGGATCGAAGCTTCCGAGAATCAGGGCCACGCGGTATCGGAGCTGGCCCAGCGCCTCTCGCTGGTCGAGAACGAGCGGAGCCGCCTGGAATCCGACCTGGCCGAAGCCGAGGGCCGGCTCTCCGATGCGTTGGTGGCGGCCGAGACCGCAACCGAGGAGGCTTCGACCCTCCGCCGGAGGCTGACCGAGGTCGAGGCCTCGGCTCCGGCCCAGCCGATGGGCTCCGCAGCTCCCGTCTCGCCGCCCTCGTCGTTGCCGCCGATCAACCCCCTGACCCCCGCACCCTCGCCGAGCGGGAGGCTGCCCGTCGACCCGCCACCGCCGCCGCCGCCGAGCCCCGGCGATCTGGTCGAGCCGGCGGCGCCGCTCCCGCCGCCACCGGCCCCGTTCGGATCTGCCGACGCCCCCGCTGACGTCGACGCTGACGCCGACTCGTCGGCCAACGGCGCCGGGCCGATGGACATCGAGCCCGCGGTGCCGGTGACCGGTTCCGACCTGGAGGACCTCCGGCCCCCCGTCGATGACGAGCCACGCGTTCCGGTCGACAGCCCCGTTCCGTTCGGGCCGACGCTCGACGCCGAGATCGACGACGTCACGGTGGCCGATTCCGACGACGATGCCGCCGACAGCGTCGTCGAGCCGCCTCGCCGGGGCTTGGCCGCCCGTCGGGGATGGGGCCGATCTGGACGACGGGCGGATCGCGATCCCGTCGAGACGGACACCGAGGCACCGGCGGCCGACGACCTGTTCGACGACACGCCGTCGCCCGAATCCGTCGCAGCCGCCTTGGCCGAGACCCTCGATGAGGGCCCGGAGGACGCCCCGTCGGCCACCGACGGCGAAGACGAGCTCGACCTGATCTCCAGCGAGCTGTCGGCGGTCGTCGGCGAGGCGCCGCCTGTCGAGCCCG
>CBDHES010000027.1:0-15596 GCA_965262175.1 Acidimicrobiales bacterium
GGCCACCACGCCGGCGCCGGCCTGGACCGAGGCCCGCTCCGGGCCACAGACCATCGTGCGGATGGCGATCGCCGTGTCGAGGTTGCCGGAGAAGTCGAGGTAGCCGACCACGCCGGCGTAGGGGCCCCGCTTGACCGGCTCCAGCTGGTCGATGATCTCCATGGCCCGGACCTTGGGCGCGCCGGAGACCGTGCCGGCCGGGATCGTCGCCCGGAGCACGTCGATGACCGACCGGCCGGGCGCCAACTCGCCGGAAACCTGCGACGTGAGGTGCATCACGTGGCTGTACCGCTCGAGGGTCATCATCTCGTCGAGGGTCAGCGACCCGTAGCCGACCACCCGACCGATGTCGTTGCGGGCCAGATCGACGAGCATCACGTGCTCGGCCCGTTCCTTGGGGTCCTCGGTCAGCTCGGCCGCCATCAGCCGGTCGTGTTCCTCGGTCCGGCCTCGGCGGCGGGTCCCGGCGATCGGCCGGGAGATGACCCGGCCGTCGTTGACCTGCACCAGCGGCTCCGGTGAGCAGCCGACCAGCGTCAGCTCGGGCCGGCGGATGAAGTACATGTAGGGGCTGGGGTTGATCTGGCGGAGGACCCGGTAGACGTCGAACGGGTCGGCGTCGAGGTCGAACGAGAACCGCTTGGCCAGCACCACCTGGAAGATGTCACCGGCCCGGATGTGCTCCTTGGCCACCTCGACCGCCTTGGCGTACAGCTCGCCGCTGAGCGACTCGACCACCTCCGGTGGCTCGGTGTCCTCCGGCGGACCGACGAGCGGCTCGTCGACCGGCCGTGAGCCATCCCGGGCCAGCTCGTCGAGCCGGCGCAGTCCGTCGTCGTAGGCGGCGTCGATCGTCGCCTCGTCGGCCCCGTCGGCCAGGAGGCAGCTGGCGACCAGGGTGACCCGCTGCCGCCAGTGGTCGAACACCGCCAGCTCGCCGATCACGTCGAGCACGGCGTCGGGGTAGCCCTGGTCGTCGGCCGGGACGTCGGGCAGCCGCTCGACCTCCCGGACCACGTCGTACCCGAGATAGCCGACGAGCCCCGACGTCAGCGGCGGGAGGCCGTCGATCCGGGGCGCGCGGAAGTGGTCGAGGAGCGCTTCGACCGCGGCGAGGGCGCCCCGGTCGGTCGGGACCTCGATCCCCGGCACCGAGCCGGTCACGGTCACGGCGGAACCCCTGGCCACGAGCGTGGCGTGGGGTCGCCGGCCGACGAAGCTGAACCGGCTCCACCGCTCACCGTTGTCCACCGACTCGAGGGAGAAGCCGGGCTCGGAGCCGACGCAGCGGAGGAACGCCGCCACGGGGGTGGTGAGGTCGGCGACCAGCTCCCGATGGACCGGTACGGCCCGGTATTGGCGGGCCAGGGCCCGGAACTCGTCCCGGCTCGACGTGGTCATCGGTCATCCTTCACGGTCGAGCCGAACGCCCGGTAGAAGCAGCTCCGGCGGCCGGTGTGACAGGCCCCTCGCCCGTCCTGGTCGACCCGAAACAGCAGCACGTCGCCATCGCAGTCGTAGTGGGCCGAGCGGATCCACTGGCGATCGCCCGAGGTCTCGCCCTTGCGCCAGACCTCGGCCCGCGACCGGCTCCAGAACACCGTCCGGCCCTCGGCGAGGGTCAGCGCCAGCGTCTCGGCGGTCATCCAGGCCATCATCAACACCTCGCCGGTGCGGTCGTCCTGGACGATGGCCGGCACGAGGCCGTCGCCGTCGTAGGCGATGGCCGCCAGCTGGTCGGCCGTCGCCTCGATCGCTGAGGGGGATGACATGGGGCGAGCCTACCGGCCCGCCCCTTGTCACTCGTAGGGATTCCGGGCCGTCAGGGCCCGGCCGTCACCGCAGCGTCGACGGTGCCCTCAGCACCGGCCCCGACGCAGATCTGACGCTCCAGCCACCGGTTGCCGCCGACCATCTCGAACCCGTCGGGGGCGATGAAGACCAGCACGTAGCAGCCGGGCTCGACCGGGGCGAAGGCGTAGGTCCCGGCGTCGCCGGTGGCCTGGTCGCCGAGCCAGGTGGCACGACTCCCATCGCCGTTGGCCGCGAACAGGTCGACGACCAAGCCGCCGAACGCCGCACCGTCGTTGGTGACGGTGCCGCCGATCGAGGCCGGCGTGGAGCCGCCGGGGTTGACGACGGCATCGACGCCGGTGTTCGACTCGCCGGCCTCGAGGCAGAGGTAGCGCTGGAGGTACGGACCCCCGCTGTCGGGGAACGCTCCGCCGGCCGGGGCGGTGAACGTCACGACGTAGCAGCCGGCCTCGACGTCGCCGAAGGCGTAGCCCCCCGCGGCATCGGTGCGGGCGCCGCCGAACCACTCGCCCCGGTTGTAGGGGTCGACGGCGGCGAACAGGTCGACGACCAGGCCCTCGACCGGCCCGCCGTCCACCGAGGTCACCGCGCCCCCGATGGTGCCGGGAGCGGGGGGAGGAGGCGGCGGAGGCGGCGGCGGCGTTCCGGTCAGGGTCCAACCGACCTGTTCCATGACGCCGAGCACGGCGTCATCGAGCGTCCGCTGCACCTCGCCGGCCTCGATGAACGGCGTCATCAGGGCGCCAGGGTCGGTGCCCTGATAGGTGTCCTCATCGAAGGTCGAGAAGCTTCGGCCCTGGATCCAGGCAGCCGGTGCGTAGAGCTTGTGACGGGACCCGTCGGGAAGATCGAAGAAGAGGTTGCCGGAGGTCAGCAACGAGCTCGGATCCGCCGTGTCGAGCAGCCGCTCGTCGCCGTGGTACACGTGGGTGTCGTAGCCGAACGGTGGCTCGCTGAACGTCGGCTCCGAGCCATCGTCCCCGAAGGGTGAGCCGATGAACCCGAACCCATGGCCCAGCTCATGGAGCACCACGGTGTACAGATCGACCTGATCGGCGGGAGGCGTGCCGGTCGTATCGACGAACCAAGCCGGATAGTCGCTGTTGAGGATCACCCGAATCTCGGGCTCGTCCGGCGTCAGGTCCCGCCCGAAGAGGACGTTGGCCAACGGTCCGGGGGTGAGGGAGTCGGTCGGGATCACCGGTGGACCCTGGAACGCTCGGAGAAACCCGGCCGCGGCCAGCACGTCGGGCGAGCCGAACGGGTACCAGGCAACCTCGATCTCCACGGGCCCCCCGGTGAGATCGAGCTCGGCGGCCCACGCGTTCACCCCGGCCATCACCACACCCTGAACCTCCGACGGTGCCGGGTACTGAGCGTCGAACACCACGGTCGCGCCCGTCGTGCCGATCGGCTCATCCGTGGTGCCCGGGCCGTCGGGAGCGGCGATCGCTCGTTCCATGGCGTCGATGGACGCCGCAAGGTCGGGGGCGGTGGGGTCGACTCCTACCGCCAGCGTGACGGCCAACGCCCCATCGGCGACACCGGGCGCCGAGACGTCGACAGCTGGATCCTCCACCGTCTCGGCCGACGCGGTCGTCGGGGCTACCACAAGGAGCAGCAACGCGGTTACCACCGCTGCTGACGCTCGGACAATCGTTCTCATCAGTACCTCCGCCTCATCGGCTCGTACTCGTTCGCACGGGTACGGACCGACATGACGACAGCTACCGCGGCGGCTCGCCGATCTTCGATCGCGTTCCCGATGCACTGCGCCCCATCAGCAGGCGTCATGCTAGCGGTGCATCGGTCCGCCATGCCGACGATCGGTGGGCGATCGGTGGACGATCGTGGATCTCGACGGTCGATGGTCGACCTGGGACGGCAACCGTCCCCAGTCGTCCACGTTTCGACCACTCTTCTGGTGGACGCTCACCGACGCCGGCCGTCGAGCCGGCGTCGAGATCAGAGGTAGAGACCGGTGTGGGACGAGTCCAGCCGCTTCGCCGCCACGGCGTGGATGTCCCGCTCACGGAGGATGATGTAGTCGGCCCCGCCCACCTCGACCTCGTAGCGATCCTCGGGGTTGAACAGGACCCGGTCACCCAACTCCATCGTCCGGACGCTTGGCCCGATCGCCATCACCTGGGCCCACGCCAGCCGCTTGCCGACCTGGGCCGTCGCCGGGATGAGGATCCCACCCGATGACTTGCGCTCGGCGTCGGCCCCCTCGATCTGGACCAGAATCCGATCGTTGAGCATCTTGATGGCGAGCTTGCCGTCGTCGTCGCTGCCGGTGTGGTCGGCCGCGGCCGGGCCGGGCGAGGCCGAGGTCGACGAGCCCTCGTCGGTCTGGGTCGACTCGGTCTCGGTCTCGGGGTCGGCCATCGCAGAGACGGTAGCGTCTCGGTCCATGAGCGACGACCCACGATCGACGAGCGACGGCCACCCGGAGCCGACCATCACCACCGAGCCGGCCGAGCTGACCACCGGCGACGGGGAGCGCCTCGAAGCCCAGTGGGCGATCCCGGCCACGGACGGCACCAATCGACCCCGGGCCGCCGTGGTCGCCTGCCATCCTCACCCCCTCCGGGGTGGTTCGATGCACGCCAACGTGGTCGAGGCCTTGTTCCGGGCGCTCCCGGCCGACGGGGCGGCCGTGCTGCGGTTCAACTTCCGAGGCACCGGCGCCTCGACCGGTCGCCACGACGACGGACGGGCCGAGCGCCTCGACGTGGCCGCCGCCATCGACACCGTCACCGCCCGGTGGGCCGACGTCCCGGTGGTGCTGGCCGGCTACAGCTTCGGGGCCGACGTGAGCCTGGCGGTCGACGATCCGGCCCTGATCGGGTGGTTCGCCGTCGCTCCCCCGCTCCGCCTCGTCGAACGGTCGGCGATGGTGGCGCTCACCGACCCCCGGCCGACGGTCCTGGCGGCCGGCGTCCACGACCAGTTCAATCCGGCCCCGGCCCTGACCGAGACGGTGGCCGACGCAACCGCCACGACCGTCGTGGCCATCGATGGCGCCGACCACTTCTTCGCCGTCGGGCTCGGCGACGTGGTCGAGGCCGCTCGAGGCTGCCTCCCGTCGGCCTGATCTGAACCGGCGGGCGACCGATCGGCGTCAGCGGTCGCCGTCGGAAGCCGGGCGGACGATCAGCCCCGCAGCGGCCAGGGCCGTTTTGGCGTCGGCCACCGTCGCCTCGCCGAAGTGGAAGATGCTGGCCGCCAGCACCGCATCGGCGCCCCCTTCGAGTACACCGTCGGCCAGGTGGCCGACGTGACCGACCCCGCCGGATGCGATGACGGGCACCGTGACGGCCTCGACCACGGCCCGGTTCAGCTCGTGATCGAATCCGTCGCGGGTGCCGTCCCGGTCCATCGAGGTGAGGAGGATCTCACCCGCACCCAGCTCGACGACCCGCCGGGCCCACTCGACGGCGTCGAGCTCGGTGCCGACCCGCCCTCCTCGGACCACGACCTGGAACCCGGAGGAGAACCGCTCGGGGCGGTCGGCCGGGTCGGCCCTCCGGGCATCGATCGCCACCACCGTGCACTGGGCCCCGAACGTGGCCGAGATCTCGGCCACCAGCTCGGGGCGGGCCACGGCCGCCGAGTTGACCGAGACCTTGTCGGCCCCGGCCCGCAGCAACCGGCGGGCGTCTTCGACCGAGCGGATGCCGCCCCCGATGGTGAACGGGATGAACACCTGCTCGGCCACCGCGGCCGCCATCGCCACCGTCGTGTCCCGGTCCTCGTGGCTGGCGGTGATGTCGAGGAACACCAGCTCGTCGGCTCCCTCGGCGTCGTAGCGAGCGGCCAGCTCGACCGGATCGCCGGCGTCGCGGATGTCGACGAAGTTGACGCCCTTCACGACCCGCCCCGACTCGACGTCGAGGCAGGGAATGACCCTCACGACCCTCATCGCCCGGCTCCGTCTCCATCGTCGACCGCCGTCAGGGCCTGGCCGAGCGAGAACGACCCCTCGTAGAGGGCCCGGCCGACGATGACCCCGGCCAGCGACCGGGTCCCGGCCCGGAGGCCGGCGAGGCTCCGGACGTGGTCGAGGGTCCCGACGCCGCCGGATGCCACGACGGGGATCTCCGTCGCCGCCGCTACGCCGGCCAACCCGTCGAGGTCGGGGCCGGACATCGTGCCGTCCCGACCGATCTCGGTCACCACCAGCGCTTCGACGCCGGCCTCGGCGAACCGCCGAGCGACCTCGGCCACCGTGTGACCGGTCCGCTCGGTCCACCCGTGGGTGGCCACCTCGTCGCCCCGGGCGTCGAGGCCGACCGCCACCGAGCCGCCGGCCGCGCTCAGCGCCCCGACCAGCTCCGGGCGTTCCAGGGCTGCGGTTCCGATCACCACCCGAGCAACACCCGCGTCGAAGAGCTCGTTCGCCGACTCCTCGGTCCGGATCCCTCCACCGACCTGGATCGGCACGTCGACGGCGGCGGCGATGGCGGCGATGACCGGTCGGTTGACCGGCTCACCGGTGCGTGCCCCGTCGAGGTCGACGACGTGGAGCACCGACGCCCCCTCCCCGACGAACGCCTCGGCCTGCCCCACCGGATCGTCGCCGTACACGGTCTCCCGGTCGTAGTCTCCCTGGTAGAGCCGCACGCAACGTCCGCCCCGGAGGTCGATCGCCGGGAACACCCGGAAGCCGGGCGCCCGGAGCGATCCGGGCGAGCGGTCGACGGATCGGTCAGGCATGAGGCACCGCCGTGGCCAGGGCAACGAAGTTGGCCAGGAGGCGGGCCCCCGCCCGGGCCGACTTCTCGGGGTGGAACTGGGTGGCCATCACGTTGTCCCGGGCCGTCGCGGCGGTCACCGGTCCCCCGTAGTCGACCGTGGCGATGAGACCGTCGGTCGGCTCGGCGGCGAGGCTGTGCACGAAGTAGAGCCAGGCCCCGTGGAGGCCGACGGTCAGCGGGTGCTCGGCAACCGACGTGTCGAGGCGATTCCATTGCATCTGGGGCCGCTTCACCGTCGACGGGAGCCACCGGACCGTGCCGGCCATGATGCCGAGCCCCGGCACCCCCGGGCTCTCCTCGGACCACTCGTAGAGCAGCTGCATCCCGACACAGATCCCCAGGAACGGCCGCCCCGAGGCGGCGGCGCTTCGGGCCGCGTCGTCGAGGCCGACCTCGGCCAGCGCCGCCATGCAGGCCCCGAAGTTGCCGACGCCGGGGAGGACGACGGCGTCGGCCGCGTCGATGTCGGCCCGCTCGGCGGTCAGGCGGGCATCGGCGCCGACCCGCTGGAGACCTCGCTGCGCCGAGCGCAGGTTGCCGATGCCGTAGTCGAGCACGGCGATGCGAGGATCGCTCACAGCGAGCCCTTGGTCGACGGGATCGACCGGGGGTCGCCGTCGATCCGCACGGCGTCCCGCAGGCACCGGGCGACCCCCTTGAACGTCGCCTCGATGATGTGGTGGACGTTTCGGCCCCGTCGGAGCGTCACGTGCAGCGTGATCCGGGAGCTGGTCGCCATGCTCTGGAGGGCGTGCTCGGCGAGCGACGGATCGAACGGCGGGGTGCCGAGCGGGATGGCCTCGGGCAGCTCGACGTCCCACACGAAGAACGGCCGACCCGACAGATCGAGCGCCACGTCGACCAAGGCCTCGTCGAGGGGGTAGGCACCGCTGGCGAACCGCCGGACCCCGGCCTTGTCGCCCAACGCCTCGGCCAGCGCCTCACCGAGCACGATCGACGTGTCCTCGACCGTGTGGTGTGCGTCGATGTGCACGTCGCCATCCGCCTTGACCCGCAGGTCGAATCCACCGTGGCGGCCCAGCTGGTCGAGCATGTGGTCGAAGAACGGGATGCCGGTGTCGATGTCGGTCGATCCGGTCCCGTCGAGGTCGATCGCCACCTCGATCGAGGTCTCGGCCGTCGAGCGGGTCCGGGTGCTGGTCCGGCGAATCGGTGCGGTTGCGGTCATCGGGCGGCTCCGGTCTCGACGATCTCGGTCATGGCGGCCAGGAACCGATCGGTCTCCTCGGCGGTGCCGACCGTGACCCGCAGGCACCCCTCGAGCCGTTCCCAGCTGGCGGTGTTGCGGACCAGGATCGACCGCTCCACGAGAGCCGACCACACCGCATGACCATCGAGGTCGCCGTCGGCCGGTGGCCGGAAGAGGATGAAGTTGGCCCCCGAGGGCCAGACGGTGGCCCCGAGGTCGGTCAGGCCGGCGACCATCCGACCCCGCTGCTCCACGATCGCCGCCACCCGCCGCTCCATCTCGTCGACGAACTCGAGCGCCGCCAGACCGGCGGCCTGTTTGATGGCGTCGAGGTGGTAGGGCAGCACGACCTTGTCGAGCTCGGCCACCAGCCAAGCCGGCCCCAGGAGGTAGCCGAGGCGGACGGCGGCCATGGCCCAGGTCTTGGAGAAGGTCCGGGTCACGACGAGGGACCGCTCCTCGGCCAGCAACTCGGTGGCCGACCACGGCGCGAACTGCCCGTAGGCCTCGTCGACCACGAGCAGCCCGCCGACCTCGGTGACCGCGTCGAGGACGGCGCCCACGGTGTCGGGATCGTCGACGGTGCCCGTCGGGTTGTTCGGCGAGCACAGGAACACCACCGCCGGTCGATGGCGGGCGACCACCTCGCGGGCGGCGTCGACGTCGATCGTGTGGTCGGCCCGCCGCTCCCCCGCCACGGTGTCGGCGCCGGTGATCCGGGCGATGTGACCATGCATGGCGTACGTCGGCTCGAAGGTGACGACCGTCCGGCCCGGTCCGGCGAAGGTGAGGAGCACGGTCTGGAGGACCTCGTTCGAACCGTTGGCGCAGAACACCTGCTCGGTTCGACAGCCGTGAAGGCCGCTGAGCGCCTCTCGCAGCTCGGTGGCGGCCCGGTCCGGGTACCGGTGCCACGCCAGCGACTCGATGCGGCGCTGCACCGCCTCGGTCAACGCGGCCGGCGGCGGCTCCGGGGCCTCGTTGGTGTTGAGCCGAACCTCGACGCTCAGCTGGGGCGAGTGGTAGCCCTCGAGGGCGGCCAGGTCGTCGCGGACCGCGGGCCGGCTCATCGGCGACCCTCCCCGATCCGGTCGAGGCGAAGGCGGATCGAGGCGGCGTGGGCTCCCAGCCCCTCCTGGTCGGCCAGCGTCATCACGTGGGGCCCGAGCTGGCGGAGTCCCTCCTCGTCGACGGTGACCACGTGGTGGTCCTTGACGAAATCGCCGACGGTCAGGGCGCTGGCGAACCGGGCCGAGCCGAAGGTGGGGAGCACGTGGCTCGGGCCGGCGACGTAGTCGCCGAGCGACGCCGGGGCCAGCGGCCCGCAGAAGATCGCACCGGCATTGTTGACCGATCGGGCCAGCTCCTCGGCCCCGTCGGCCTGGATCTCCAGGTGCTCGGGAGCGATGGCGTCGACGACGGCCAGCGCCGCCTCGGGCCCGTCGACCAACGCCACGTAACCTCCCTCGGCCAGCGTCGCTCGCACCTCGGAGGCCCGGTCGGTCTCGGCCAGGAGTCGATCACCGGCTGCGCAGATGGCGTCGGCCACCGAGTCGTCCCACGTCACCAGCCAGGCGAGGCCGTCAGGTCCGTGCTCGGCCTGGACGATGAGGTCGATCGCGGCGTAGTCGGGATCGGTGGTCGAGTCGGCCACGACCACCACCTCGGACGGGCCGGCGAAGGCGGCCGCGATGCCGACGTCGCCCGCCACCTCCCGTTTGGCGATGGCGACGTAGACGTTGCCGGGACCGGCGATCACGTCGACCGGGCGGATGGACTCGGTCCCGTAGGCCAGCGCGGCGATCGCCTGCGCCCCACCGACGGCATAGACCTCGTCGACCCCGGCCAGTCGAGCTGCGGCCAGCACCGACGGTGCGATCGTCCCCCGGTGCCGATCGGGGGGCACGCACAGCGCCACCTCGTCGACCCCGGCCACCCGAGCGGGGACCGCGGTCATCAGGACCGTCGACGGATACTCGGCCCGTCCCCCCGGAACGTAGAGCCCGGCCCGACGGACCGGTCGCTGGGAAGCGGTGATGGTCAGCCCGGGCCGCTCGATCACCTCCGGTGGCCGGACCTGGTGGCGATGGAAGGCATCGATCCCGTCCCGAGCCACCTCCATCGCCCGGCGAAGCTCGGGCGACAGCTCGGCCAGTGCCCGGTCGAGCTCGTCGGCCGGTACCCGGATGGCGTCGAGCGCCACGCCGTCGAAGCGTTCGGTGAGCCGGCGAAGGGCGTCGTCCCCTGACCGCCTCACCTCGGCGATCAGTTCGCGGACGACGGCGACGGGCTCGTCGCCGGCCAGGTCCGGGCGCGGAAGGCGATCGGCGACATCGGTGCCCTCCCCTCGTAGATCGAGGCGGTTCAGCACTGGGTCACGTTCTCCTCCGCTCGAGGTCTCGTCCGCTCCGGTTCCGGGTCCGACGCTAGCGTGGTCCGCTCCCTACCAGGCCACGTTTATCGCTGGCCACCGCGCCCGGAGGCGGCGTTCGCCGCCGGCCCTCCGACCTGAGGAGAGGATCGCGCCATGTCCCTCGACGCCAGTGCCCTGGACTCGATCTCGTCCACGCTCGGCGAGCTGACCGACCGGATCGGTCGCCTGCTCGATGACGCCGACGACGACGCCGACGGCGTCAGCGAGCTCCGGGAGGTCGAGCGCCAGCTCCAGGTCTCGACCCGCCGGATGGTGAAGATCGTTCGCCGGGCCCAGGCAGGCGATAGGTAGTTCACCCCAATATGGACGATGCAAGTCCATCGACAAACACTTAAATGGATGGAGCGCAGAGTCCAGTAATAACCAACAAGCGGCGAGCTGGGTGGCGGGCCAGGTCGCTGTTGGTGGCTGGTTCAAGGGAACCCTTGGAGTCACCGAGGTCGAGGCCACGGCACAGCCCTACCAGGGACTACGGGCAACCCGCCGGGAAAAAAGACGCCGGCGCCCCACAGATGGGGGCGCCGGCGGCGCGACACAGGGCGGCGGATCCCTGGTGTCGCTGCTACCAGGTGGCGGGAACCTGGTTGACTTCAATGTAAACCATCCCGAGGATGTTTGGTGGGATTTCACGGGAAATTTGTCGGGCTATTTCTCCCAGTGCACCGTCGGATCACCGAACCAGCTCCCCCCTTCTAGACTGAGCGTCCCGTGACCACTCCAGATGCACCCCTCAAGATCGAACCGATCGAGAGCGCCGACGATGCGCTGCGGTCCCGGCTCTCGACGCTGATGGCCCGCGCCCTTCCCCCCGAGGAGCGGGACGACCGCTTCGCCGCGTGGACGGGCCGGGGCGCCATCGCCACCGCAGAGGGCCAGCCGGTCGGGTACGTCGGGGGCGCCCTCGACGGGGGACGGGTCCGGCTCGACGCGCTGATCGATCCCCACGTCGCCGGGGCCGACACCGACGAGACCGCCGACCTCGGCGAGCGCCTGCTCGACGCTGCGGTCACCCAGCACGGCGAGCCGGCGGTCGGGGCGGTCATCGAGTGGTGGGGGCGCCCCGCTGGCCCCTGGCATGATCGGGTCGCGGTCCGTCGGGCGATGACCCCGACCCGGGCCTTGTACCAGATGCGCTGCTCGCTCCCGGTCGACCTCGAACCCGTGCCGACCCGGAGCTTCGAGCCCGGCGATCTTGACGAGTTGGTCGCGGTCAACAATCGGGCGTTCGCCTCCCACCCGGACCAGGGCGGCCTCACCGTCGATCGGGTGCGGGCCACGATGGCCGAGCCGTGGTTCCGGGCCGAGGGTCTCCGGGTCTACGTCGAGGGTGGCCGGATGGCCGGCTTCTGCTGGACCAAGATCCACCCCGCTCCGCCGGCCGCGACGGCCCTCGGGGAGATCTACGTCATCTGTGTGGACCCCGACTTCCACGGGCGGGGGTTGGGACGCCCGATGACCGCAGCCGGGCTGAGCTGGCTCAGCGACCAGGGCCTGTCGACCGGCATGCTCTACGTGGAGGCTGACAACGAGCCGGCGGTCAAGACGTACCAGGGTCTGGGATTCTCGGTGCTGCGCACCGACCGGGCCTGGGAATGGGATCCACCTCGATGACCCGTTCCCCCTGGACGCCCAGCCGCGAGGAGTTCGCCGAGCTGCTGGGCGACGAGCCCCGATACCGGCTCGACCAGCTGTGGGAAGGCCTCTACCGGCACGGGACCGCACCGAGCGAGATCACGACGTTGCCCAAGCGGTTGCGCGACCGTCTGGACGACATCCGCCCCGCCCTCGCGCTCGACCAGGCCCGGTCCGACGCCGACGGCGGGACGACCAAGTGGCTGTGGCGGCTTCCCGACGGGGCGGCGATCGAGACCGTCCTGATGCACTACCCCAAGCGGTCGACGGTCTGCGTGTCCAGCCAGGCCGGCTGCGCCATGGCCTGTGGGTTCTGCGCCACCGGGCAGGGAGGCTACGACCGGAACCTCGAGGTCGGCGAGATCCTGGAGCAGGTGGTCCACGCCCGCCGGGAGGCGACGGCCGCCGGGCGGCGCCTGTCAAACGTCGTCTTCATGGGGATGGGCGAGCCGTTCGCCAACTACGACCGGCTCCTGACGGTGCTGCACCGGCTCATCGACGACGTCGGGATCGGGGCCCGACACCTGACCGTGTCGACGATCGGGCTGGTCCCCCAGATCATCCGGTTCGCCCAAGAGGGCCTCCAGGTGGGTCTGGCGGTGTCGCTGCACGCAGCGAACGATGCCGACCGGAGTGAGCTGATCCCGATCAACCGACGTCACCCCATCGACGATCTGGTGGCCGCCTGCCAGATCTTCCGGGAGGAGACCGGTCGCCGGGTGTCGTTGGAGTGGGCCATGATCGACGGGGTCAACGACTCGCCAGCGGCCGCCGAGGAGCTCGCGGTGGTGGCCATGGCCGCCCGGGCCCACGTCAACCTGATCCCCCTCAACCCGACCCCCGGATGGCCGACGGTCGGATCGGACCGGGCCACGATCGACGCCTTCGCCGCTCACCTCGCCGGTCGGGGGGTCGCCGTGACGATCCGCCGGAACCGTGGCACCGACATCGACGCCGCCTGTGGACAGCTCAAAGCCAGCCGAGCCGCCGATCGTCCCCCGGTGCCGGTCCAGATGAACCCTGGCATCGGGCATGGCCCGCAGGCCGCCGTTTGACCTCCATACTGATCAGGCTATGAATCGCTGGTTCAACCCGTCACACCCCCAGACCCTCCAGGCAGCCATCATCCTGGGCTACATCTCGGCCGTGTTCGGCCTCCTCGGCGGGGCGAGCATCCTGCTGATCCTGTTCATCGGGGTCGGCGTCGGGGCCTTCGGTTCGGCCAACAACAAGCGGTGGGGCTACCTCCTGCTGGCGGCGACGGCGACGTTGGTCGCCGCCGTGTGGTGGTACTTCCTCGTGCTCGCCATGCTGAGCGGCAGCCTCGAGTTCACCCTCCGGCTCCTCAACAACGCCGTCTTCCCGACCGCGCTGGTGGTGGCGGTCCTCCACGCTCACTCCCGGGAGTACCAACGCATCTGGTTCGAGTAGGCCCGGTGCGCCCGAACCGATTGGCGGTGCCCGACGTCGGTGCGCCGCCGGGTCGGGGTGACCGGTATCGTCGGGTCGATGCCCCCGGTTGACCACGAACGCGTGCCACCCCGTCGCTCGGCGTCTCTCCCCCAGGGCGAGGAGAAGCGAGCCGCCGTGCAGGCGATGTTCGACACGATCGCTCCCCGCTACGGCCTGGTCAACCGGCTCCTCACCTTCGGCCTCGACGAG
This sequence comes from Acidimicrobiales bacterium, assembly GCA_965262175.1. Taxonomy (GTDB): domain Bacteria; phylum Actinomycetota; class Acidimicrobiia; order Acidimicrobiales; family SZUA-35; genus CADEDH01. Next base: position 13,514 of record CBDHES010000027.1, read on the forward strand.
GGTTGGCGGCGCAGGACGGTTGCCGAACTCGATCTGGAGCCCGGCTCCACCGTGCTCGACCTGGCCTCCGGCCCCGGCGAGCTGTGCGTTGCCCTCGAGCGGAGGGGGCACACCTCGATCGGCATCGATCTCTCGATGGGGATGCTCCGGGCGGCCCGCACCGGGGCCCCGATGGTTCAGGGCGACCTGCTGGCCCTGCCGGTCGCCGATCGAGCCGTCGACGGCGCGGTCTGCGGCTTCGCCCTCCGCAACCTGGTCGCGCTGCCGCCATTTCTCGACGAGTTGGCCCGCGTCGTCCGACCCGGGGGTCGTATCGGCCTGCTCGACGTGTCCCAACCCGACAACCGGCTCCTCCGGGCCGGCCACAGCCTCTACTTCAACCGGGTCGTCCCCCTCGTCGGGGGTGCGCTGTCGGACCGCGACGCCTACGCCTATCTCCCCCGGTCGGTGTCGTACCTGCCCCCGCCGGCGGAACTGACGGCCATGGTGGCCACCGCCGGCTTCGACGAGGTCCACCGGTCGCAGCTCTCGACCGGCATCTCCCAGCTGATCACCGCCACCCGCCGTCCGGCCTGACGTCGAGGCGAGCGTCGGCGAGTCCGGCGGTTCAGCATCGGGTCCCAACGGCCGATGAGATCGCTGTGCACGACTCCGATCGACGGGCGGGCGGATCGGCGGCATCCCCCGGCGACCATCACTCCGACCCCGACCGCCGGCTCCCTCCCCGGCCGTCGGTATCGGTCGTCGTGCCGACGTACGACGAGGCCGGCAACATCGAGACCCTCCTCGATCGCCTCACCGAGGTGCTGGCTCCGTTCGCCCACGAGATCATCGTCGTCGACGACGACTCTCCCGACCGGACGTGGGAGCTCGTGCAACGGCGGGCGGTGGCGGACCGCCGGATCAGGCTGATCCGCCGATTCGATCAGCGGGGGCTGGCCTCGGCGGTCCTGGCCGGCATGGACGCCGCCGACGGCACGGCGATCGCCGTGATCGATGCCGACTTCCAGCACGACGAGTCGGTGCTGCCATCGCTGGTCGGAGCCATCCTCGACGGCCGAGCCGAGATCGCCGTCGGCTCCCGATTGGCTCCCGGTGGCAGCTACGGCTCGTTCGGCCGGCGACGGCGGCTGCTCTCGGCGGCTGGCACCGTCGTCGCCCATCGGCTGCTGGGGGTGGGTGTGACCGACCCGATGAGCGGCTTCTTCGCCGTCTCCCGCGAGCGGGTCGACCGGGTCCGGCTCGGTCTCCGGCCCCGAGGGTTCAAGATCCTGGTCGACCTGTTGGCCGCGCCGCCCCGGCCCCGGGTCGTCGAGGTGCCCTACCGCTTCCGGACCCGACGAAGTGGCGACACGAAGCTCGACGCCTCGATCGGGCTGGCCTTCGTCGCCACGGTCGCCCGGGCTACCGCAGCTCGGGCCTGGTCGCCCCGGGCGTTGCCCTACGGCTCGGTGGCGTTGGCCGGAATGTCGCTCCGCCTGACCCTGTCGAGCCTGGTCGCCGGCTTCGGGGGCGGCACCCTCTGGTCGCTGGTGGCGGTCGAGGCGGCCGTTCTCGCCGAGTACCTGGGGCATCGCCACGTCGGCTTCGCTGACCGGTCCCGGGTACTACCGGGCCGGAGCCGGCTCGTTCGCTTCCATGTCGTGGCGCTCAATGGCGTGCTGGCGCAGGTCGGCCTCGCTGCGGTCGTGGCCCAGCCGTTGGCCGCAGCCGGGAGTCCGGTCGCCGTCGTCGCCGTGTTCGCCGGAGGAACGCTCGGTCTGGCCGGCATCCTGCTCGCCACCTATCGGCTCCATCGGGCCGTCACCTGGCCGGACGACGATCGTGACGCCCTCAGGGAACCCGAGGCCCCGCTCCTCGACCGTGCTCAGTCGAGGCGCCCGAGCACCACCTCGACGAGCGAGGCGATCTCGTCAACGGCCCGTCGGTAGTCGCGGGCCTTGCCGCCGTAGGGGTCGTCGACGTCCCATTGATTCGACAGGTAGCTGGCCGGGTCGCGGCCATCGTTGACCCGAGCGACCAGATCCCCGATGGCGACCGAAGGCTCCCGAGTCTGGTCGAGGTGGGCGGCCACCTCCTTGAG
>CBDHES010000028.1:0-493411 GCA_965262175.1 Acidimicrobiales bacterium
CCACCGAGGCCATGACCACCGACGGGTTTCTCAGCCAGCTCCCGGACATCGACCCCGAAGAGACCGCCGAGTGGCTCGAATCGCTCGAGGCGGTCGCCCACGCCAGCGGCAAGACGCGGGCTCGCTACCTCCTCGGCCGCCTCAACCAGTTCGGCCGGAAGCTCCAGCTCGGCAACGCCGAGGCGGTGTCGACCGACTACGTGAACACGATCCCCACCGAGCAGGAGCCCTTCTTTCCCGGCGATGAGGCGATGGAGCGGGAGCTCCGTTCCTACATCCGGTGGAACGCGGCGGCGATGGTGGTGCGGGCCAACAAGACGGCCGACGGCATCGGTGGGCACCTCTCGACGTTCGCCTCGTCGGCCGCCCTCTACGAGGTCGGCTTCAACTGGTTCTTCCGGGGCAAGGAGGACGGCACCCCCGGCGACGCGGTCTACTTCCAGGGTCACGCCGCCCCCGGCGTCTACGCCCGGGCCTACCTCGAGGGCCGGCTCGACGAGTCCCAGCTGGACAACTTCCGGTTCGAGGTCGGCGGCAACGGCCTGTCGAGCTATCCGCACCCCCGGCTGATGCCGGACTTCTGGGAGTACCCGACCGTGTCGATGGGGTTGGGCCCGATCAACTCGATCTACCACGCCCGGTTCCTCAACTACCTCCAGAACCGCAAGATCGACGAGACGAGCCAGAGCCGGGTGTGGGCCTTCCTCGGTGACGGCGAGTGCGATGAGCCCGAGACCCTCGGCTCGATCTCCCTGGCCGGCCGGAGCGGGCTCGACAACCTGACCTGGGTGATCAACTGCAACCTCCAGCGCCTCGACGGTCCGGTCCGGGGCAACGGAAAGATCATCCAGGAGCTGGAGGCGGTGTTCCGGGGTGCGGGGTGGAACGTCATCAAGGTCGTGTGGGGCAGCCGGTGGGACGAGCTGCTCCAGCGCGATGTCGACGGTGTGCTCCTCAACAAGATGAACACCACGGTCGACGGCGAGTTCCAGCGCTACGCCGTCGAGTCGGGGGCCTACATCCGAGAGAAGTTCTTCGGCCCCGATCCTCGGCTCCGCCGCCTCGTCGAGCACCTCAGCGACGACGACCTGCGGACCCTGCCCCGAGGCGGTCACGACTACAACAAGGTCTACGCCGCCTACAAGGCTGCGACCGAGCACGTCGGCCAGCCGACCGTCATCCTGGCCAAGACGATCAAGGGATGGACGCTGGGCGAGGGCTTCGAGGGCCGCAACGCCACCCACCAGATCAAGAAGATGACCAAGGACCAGCTGGTCACCCTGCGGGCCCGGCTCAGCCTGGTCGACAAGATCGCCGACACCGATCTCGAAGACGGGCTGCCGCCGTACGTGCGCCCGGAGGCCGAGTCGGCGATCGCCCGCTACACCGCCGACCGTCGCAAGGCGCTCGACGGTCCCCTCCCGGCCCGGGGCCTGCCGACCCGGCGGCCGCTCCCCCAGCCGAGCGACGCCCCCTTCAAGACCTTCGAGGAGGGCTCGGGCGGGCGAGCGGTGTCGACCACGATGGTCTTCACCTCGATGCTCCGGGAGTTGATGCGGGAGCCGGGGTTCGGCGAGCGGGTCGTGCCGATCGTCCCCGACGAGGCCCGGACGTTCGGCATGGACTCCATGTTCCGCGAGTTCGAGATCTACGCCCCGTTCGGCCAGCTCTACGAGCCGGTCGACCACGAGTTGCTGCTCTCCTACACCGAGGACACCGACGGCCAGATCCTGGAGGAGGGCATCACCGAGGCCGGCTCGCTGGCCAGCTGGATCGCCGCCGCCACCAGCTACGCCCACCTCGGCGTGCCGATGGTCCCGTTCTTCACCTTCTACTCGATGTTCGGGTTCCAGCGGGTCGGCGACCTGATCTGGTCGGCGGCAGACTCCCGGGCCCGGGGGTTCCTCATGGGGGCGACCGCGGGCCGCACCACGCTGGCCGGCGAGGGTCTCCAGCACCAGGACGGCCACAGCCTCCTCCACGCCTCGGCCGTGCCGGCCTGCCAGGCCTACGACCCGGCGTTCGCCTATGAGCTGGCGGTCATCGTCCAGGACGGCCTCCGCCGGATGTACCAGGACAACGAGGACATCTTCTACTACCTGACGATCTACAACGAGAACTACGACCAGCCGGCCCAGCCGGAAGGGACCACCGAGGGGATCCTCCAGGGCCTGTACCGGTGGTCGGAGGGCGACGGCTCCAAGCCGCTCCGGGCGACGATCCTGTTCTCCGGTCCGTCGCAGGGGCCGGCCCGGGAGGCCCAGGCCGAGCTGGCCGAGCGGTGGGACGTCGGGGTCGACCTGTGGAGCGCCACCTCCTACAAGCGGCTCCGGGAGGACGGGCTCGACGCCGAGCGATGGAACCGGCTCCATCCGACGGCCGAGCCTCGGGTGCCTCTGGTGACCCGCCTCCTGGGCGACGCGGTCGGCCCGACCGTGGCGGTCACCGACTACGTCCGTGCGGTCCCCGAGCTGATCGCCCCGTTCGTTCCGGGACGGTTCCGGGCGCTGGGCACCGACGGCTACGGTCGGTCGGACACCCGGGAAGCCCTCCGGTCCTTCTTCGAGACCGACATGGCCAACATCGTCATCGCCGTGCTCAGCGAGCTGGCCGCCGAGGGCTCGATCGACCGCCAGCGGGTGGCCGACGCCATCGCCCACTACGGCCTCGACGTCGAGACCGCCGCCCCCTGGGAGCGGTAACCGAGCCGAGCCGTTCACCGTTGGCCGGCTCCACGTCCTGAGAACGACCCCGGCGGGCGACGATCTCCATCCGATCTCCAAGCGGTCTCCGAGAACGCCGGGCCGGCCGTTCGTACGGTCGTCCCATGGCAACGACCACGACCCCCAACCCCACCGGATCACCACCCGCGACCGGAGCCGCCCGCACCACGACCGAGGCGCCGCCGCCGGCCCCGCTGCTCCTCGGAGCGCGGGACATCACGCCGTTGGCGGCCTCGGTCATCCCCTTCGGTCTGGCCATCGGTGCCACGATCGCCGGGTCTGACCTCCCCGCCGGGCCCGCACTCAGCGGCTCGGTGCTGATCCTGGCCGGCGCTGCCCAGCTGGCGGCGATCGACGTTCTGGCCGCCGGCGGTGGCATCGGCCTCGCCGTCGCCACCGCCCTCATGATCAACGCCCGACTGGTCATGTACTCCGGCGCCCTCGTCCACTGGTTCGACGGGCTGCCCCGGTGGCGTCGACTCCTCCTGGCGGCGCCGATCATCGACCAGACCTTCGCCATCTGCGAGCGCCGGTTCGCCGCCGTCTCGTCGTCCCCCCGTTGGCGGGAGCGGTACTACCTCGGCGCCACCGCGGTGATCGCCGGCGGCTTCGTCGTCGCCCAGATCGTCGGGTACGCGATCGGCGCCGAGCTGCCCTCGGGGCTCGGCCTCCACCTCGCCGCTCCGCTGGCCTTCGCCGGGCTCGTCGGTTCGGCGACCAGGACCCGCCCGGCGATGGTCGCAGCCGTGACTGCGGCCGCTGCCGTCGTCGGTCTCGCCTGGCTGCCGGCCGGCCTCTCGCTACCCGTCGCCGTCATCGCCGCCATCGCCGTCGCCTCCCGGACGACCGAAACCGAAACCGACGCTGGCAACGGCACCGACACTGGCGCCGGCGCCGGCAACGGGCCGACGGAGGCCCGGTCATGACCGTCCTCGTCGCCATCATCCTCGCCGGCATCGGCACCTACCTCCTCCGAGCCTCGCTGGTGCTCGCTCCCGAGCGGTTCGCCGTCGGGGACCGGCTGGCCGGGACGCTGCCCCTCGTCGCTCCCGCGGTCCTGGCCGCGGTGATCGCCAGCTCCCTCTTCGTGGCCGATGGACGACCGACCGCCCCGTCCCCGCTCGACGTGGTGGTGGTCGGAGCTGCGCTGGTCACCGTCCGCCGGACCGGCAGCCTCGGTCTGGCCCTCGTGGTCGGCTTGCCCCTGTATTGGCTCGGCGCCGCGCTTGGCGTCGCCTGATCGGGCACAGTGGGCGGCCATGGCCACGATCGCCTCGTTCATCATGCTCACCGTCGACGGGTTCTATGAGGGCCCGGACCAGTCGTTCGACTTCTGGACGATCGACGACGCCTTCGCCGACTTCTCCGACCGCCAGCTCGACACGGCCGACGGGTTGCTCTTCGGGCGGACGACCTTCGAGGGCATGGCCGGCTACTGGACGACGCCGGAAGCGGCGGCGGCCAGTCCCGGCACCGCCCGCCGGATGAACGAGCTCCCCAAGCTGGTCGTGTCCCGGTCGCTGGCCGAGCCCGCCTGGGGGGCGACCGTGGTGGCCGATCTCGACGAGCTGGCCGAGCGATGCCGGGGGCTCGAGGAGCGGTTGCTCGTACTCGGGAGCCCGGGTCTGACCGGCTCGCTGATCCGGTACGGGCTGCTCGACGAGCTCCGCCTGATGATGAGCCCGATCGCCCTCGGCGGCGGGCGCCCGCTGGCCGAGGTCATCGACGATCGGGTTCCGCTCCGCCTGGTCGACGTCCAACGGATCGGCGACGACAACGTGCTCCTCACCTACCGCCCCACCCCCGCGGCGGCCGCGGTCACCGACGACGAGGCCGAGGATCGCTAGCGGGCCGCCTGGTCGAGCGAGAGCGCCTGGCGACCCAACCACCCCAGGAGGACGGCGACGGCCCGGGGATCGTGCCGGAGCTGGTGACCACCGCCGCCGATGATCCGCAGATCGGCCCGGGCGTGGGCGTCGGCCACGAGCCGGGCGTCGAAGTGAGGCACGAGCTCATCCTCGGAGCCGTGGAGCACGAGTAGCGGTCGGGGCGTGAACTGCTCGGCCGCCTCGACCGCCCGGAAGGTGCGGAGCTGGCTCCGCCACTCGTCGATGTCGTCGGGGTACGCCGGATCGGTGATGGCTCCGACCTGTCGGGCGTGGGCCATCAACCGGTTGGGATTGGCCGCCCAGTCGTCGAAGTCGGCCGGGGAGCCGGCCACGGCCACCCCGCTCACCCGGGCGCTGGGTGCTCCGGCCACGAGCGCCAGGGCGCCGCCGGTCCCGAAACCGCACAGCCAGACCCGATCGGGCTCGACGGCGGCGTCGAGGTAGGCGATGGCCGCCCGGACATCGTCGGCCCATCCCCGGAGGCTGAAGTGGCCGGTCGACTCGCCGCAGCCCCGGAACCGGATCGACAACGCGGTCCACCGCAGCTGGGCGGTGGCTCGATCGGCGAGCTCGGGGAGATCGGCCCCGATCCGATCGGCCCAGACCTGGCCCGACGGGAAGCCGTGAAGAAACACGACCGCGCTGGTGCTGGCCTTGACCTCCTCGTCGGGTCGGGCCAGGTGGGCTTCGAGCTCAACCCCGTCGGTCGACGGGATCCGGGGCTTCTCGGCGGTCACGGACGGTGGTCGCCGGGCGGGCGAGGCGACCGGCTCAGATCGAGCCGTTGCGGTTGAACGGCCGGTAGCCCCGGTTCCGGGCCTCGGCCAGGGTGTCGGGGGCGAAGCTGGTGAACGTGCCGGCTTCGAGGAGATCCTCGATCAGCTCGCCGTCGGTCATCTCGTCGACGTCGTAGACGAGCTGGGTCCGCTTGTCGCCGACCCATCGGACGTGGTGAAACTTCGTCGGTCGCTCCATCGGGGCGATGCTACTCGGCGGAGCGACGAGGTCCGTGATCTGCCCGGCCTCACTCGAACCCGATGGTCACCGTGCCGATCCCGTCGAAGGTCGCCTCCCACCGCTGGCCGGCGGCGACCGGAAACCGGGCGAAGGCGCCGGTGATGACCCGGTGCCCGGCCTCGATCCGGCGGCTGTGCCGCCCGAGCCCTTCCACGAGGGCGGCGAGCGACTGCCAGTGGTCGTCGAGCACCTGGCTACTCACGGCCTCGTCGACCACCTCGCCGTCGCAGGCGAGGCTGACCCGGATCTGGCCGAGGTCGAGCCGGCGGGGATCGCCACCGGCGCCGACGACGAGGCCCCACTGGGCGAGGTTGTCGGCCACGACCAGCGGGAGGTCGGGCTCGGCCGCTGAGCCGGGACGATCCTCGTTGAGCTCGAAGGCGGCGTGGACCGAGCCGACCGCCGTCTCGAGCTGGGACGGATCGTCGACCGGACGGGCGAACACGAAACACAGCTCCGGTTCGATGTGGGGTCCGACCGCGGCGGCCACCGGCGCCGACCCGCCATCGGGATGGGTCCCGGCCTTGAGGAGGTGACCGAACGGCCGAGCGTTGGCTCCCGGCATGCCTCGACCGAGGGCCCGCCGAGAGCGGGGCGAGGTGAGGCCGACCTTCCAGCCGGCCAGCTCGGCCCCCATCCGCTCCTTGATCCCGAGGATCGTGAGCTGAATGGCGAGCGCGTCGTCCAGCTTCAGCGCCCCGTTCCACCGCTCGGGAGCGTGGTCGCCGCTCTGGGCCGCCTCCCACAGCTCGCCGGCCGCAGCATCGATGTCGACTCGCATCGGAGCAGTATCGTCGCCCGGCCGACCTCCCGCACACCGACGACCGACGCACCGCCAGACCGGGGACCGGACGCGAAGAGGGACGAGCGCTCGTGCGCTCGCCCCTCTTCCACTTCTTACTGCTGGTTGCCCGGGAGACCGCCGTTACATCGAGCGGGACACACTCGAACGGTCGTCCCGGTGGTGGACCGGCTTGAATTCGTTAGCGGCCCAGCAGCCTGAGATCGACACCCCTTGGGTGTCGCTCCCGCTAGCGGCCAACCACCTCCAAGGTCCCAGTTCGTATTCCGTGCAGTTGGACCACCTCCTTCCTCTTGGTGGCCTCAGTGTGGCACATCGCGCCGCATCTCGGCGTACCGATTTCTCCGCCCCCGGGAAATCGCCGCCCCGACGATGGCCGCCCGGAAGATCGCCGATCGGACCCTCAGCCGTCGGATCCCGACGAGGGATCGTCGAGCATCGATCGCCGCTCCCCCGATTCGAGGAGGGGCAAGTCGGCCAGGTCGGACTCGACGTCGACCGGATCGTCGATGTGGATCGCTCCCACGACCTGGAGGTAGGCCGAGTGGGCCTCGACGGCCGCCACGATCTGATCCCGGGTGACGTCGAGGCCGACGGTGTCGGCCCGCTCCACCAGGTAGTCGACCGGGTCGAGCTGCTCGAACAGGATCGGGCCGTCGCTGTGGCCGGCCGGCGCCCAGTGGTAGGCCTGGATCCACTCCAGGTGGAGCCGGAGGAGCCGCCGCAGCTCGTCGTAGGTGAGGACCGAGGTCACCTCGACGGGGAGCGCCTCGGCACAGAACTCGATGGCCTCGTGGGCATCGATCACGATCTGGGCCGGCATCGCCGAGGCCTTCCCGACCGCCCATCCGACCGACACCAGCGCCACCACCACGACGAGCACTCCGGCCACGAGCACGAGCACGAGCTCCATGGCGTCCACGGTACTGGCCACGACGGCGACCGGGCGGGGTCCGGGCCCTCGCCGTTCGGGGTGCTGCCCGACACAGCGGACAGCCCGCACGGACGACGGCGTTGGCCGTCCGTGCGGGCTGTGCTGAGGGGAGAACGTCGCTCGCCGGTCGACCCGGAGGCCGATTCGGCGAACTGACCTAGAGGCCGATTCGGCGAACTGACCTAGAGGCCGATTCGGCGAATTGACCTAGAGGCCAATTCGTTGGGCCAGCATCTCGCGGTGGTAGGCGGGGTCGCCGAACATCAGCTCGGAGCTCTTGGCCCGCTTGAAGTACAGGTGGGCCGGGTGCTCCCAGGTGAAGCCGATGCCGCCGTGGATCTGGATGTTCTCCGCTGCGGCGTGGAAGTAGGCCTCGGAGCAGTAGGCCTTGGCCAGCGACGCCACCGACGGCAGCTCGTCGTTCATCTCGGCGGCGCACCACAGCCCGTAGTAGGCGGCCGACTTCGCCGACTCGACCTCGAGCAGCATGTCGGCGCACTTGTGCTTGATGGCCTGGAACGAGCCGATCGGCCGACCGAACTGGACCCGGTCCTTGGCGTACTGGACGGCCATGTCCAACACGAACTGGGCGCCCCCGACCTGCTCGGCGGCGAGGGCGATGGCCCCGAGGTCGAGCACGGTCGTCATCGTGTCCCAGCCGGCACCCTCGGCACCGATCAGGGTCGCCGGGGTGTTGGCGAAGGTGACCTTGGCCTGCTTGCGGGTCTGGTCCATGGTGGCCAGCGATTCCCGGGTGAGACCGGCGGCGCCACCGTCGACGGCGAACAGGCTGATGCCGGCGCCGGTCTTGGCCGCCACGACGAACAGGTTGGCGACGTGCCCGTCGATCACGAACGACTTCGTCCCCGACAGGGTGTGGCCGTCACCGCTGGCGGTGGCCTCCATCGTGATCCCCGACTCGTCCCACTTGCCGTTCTCCTCGGTGAAGGCGAGGGCGGCGATCGTCTCGCCAGCGGCGATGCCCGGCAGGTGGGCACCCATGGCCGCCTCGTCGCCCGACTGGATGATCGCCTGGGAGGCGAGCACGCCGGAGAAGAACGGGGCGCACAGCAGGGCCCGACCCATCTCCTCGAGGACGACGCCGAGCTCGACGAACCCGAAGCCCTGGCCGCCGTACTGCTCGGGGATCACGAGGCTCTGGAGACCGAGCTGCTCGGCCATCTGCGACCACACCGCAGGGTCGTAGCCCTGATCGGTGTCCATCTGTTCCCGAACCGCGGCCTCGGAGGACTTGTCCTCCAGGAACGAGCGGACGAACTGGCGGAGCTGCTCCTGCTCCTCGGTGAAAGCGAAGTTCATGGGCTGGTGCCCTCCTCGTCGTGAACGCTGATCAGAGCGAGGGTCACCGTACGGCACCGGCCTCGGCGGCGGCAACTCGGCCTGCGTACACAGAGGTACACATCATGGTCGGCCGGCGGTACGGTGGCTTCATGACCGACCCATCCCGCCCGCCCCCCCGACGCCCGGTCGGTGAACCCGCACCCGCCTCGGCGGGGCCGATCGCCCAGATCGGGATCCGGGAGCTTCGCTCGACGGTTGCGGCGACCATGCGCCGGGCCGGGGCCGGCGAGCGGATCGTGGTCACGGTCGACGGGCGCCCGGTCGCCCAGCTCGGACCGCTCGACCCCGACCGGGCCGGCGTGTCGTTGTGGGACCTGGCGGCGGCCGGGCTGGTCGAACCACCCCGCCGGCCCGACCGCCCGCCGGCACCCGACCCCATGCCGCTCCCGGCCGACCTCAACGCCGACCGGCTCCTCGAAGCCACCCGGGGCCGATGACCGGAGCTACCGAGCCCGGGGCGACCGCTGGGGAGGTGTTGGCCCTCGACACCTCGGCCCTCCTCCGACGCTACGTCGCCGATCGCCACCGACCGCTGGTGATCGCCGCCATGGCCGAGGCGACGGCGTGGGCCGCGTCGGCCCTGGCCCGGAGCGAGACGATGCTGGCGCTCCACCAGGCCGCGACCGATCGCGGCTCACAACGAGACGGCTGGGCCGCCGTCCGCGACGACTGGGAGGCGCTGTGGGAGATCCCGGTCGACGGCCGATGCCTGGCTCTGGCCACCGAGATCGGCGCCCGGTACGGCATCGCGCTCACCCCCGCCATCCACCTGGCGGCCGCCGCCCGCCTCCCGGCCCCGGTCCGGTTCCTCACCCTCGATCGCCGCCAGATCCCGGCCGCTGCCGACCTGGGGTTCGCGGTGATCAGCCCCGCCGACGGCTGACGAGCCCAGCCTTGCCGAGCGGGGCGCCCCGGCCGGCCGCAGCGGGTCGGCCCGGCGCTCAGCGCACCGAGATGCTGGTCACCAGGTAGGTCACCTCGGCCCGATAGCCCCCGTCATCGATCTCACCGGCGGCGGTCACGGCCTCGACGAGGTCGGCCCTGGCGGCGGGCCAGCGGTCACCGAGGGTCTGGGCCCCGACGATGAACGGGGCGCTGTGGAGCTCGAGCTGGGAGACGAACGCCTCGGGCGACGCCGCGGTGAGGACGAACGACCGCTCCTCGATGTCGACCCCGTCGCCCACCACCGATCGGATCCGATCCGGGTGCTCGTGCCACGGCTCGGGCGAGTCGGGAAAGTAGGGAGCCAACGCCAGCCGGATCCGACCGAAGAGGCCCGATCCCGACCAGCTGGTGAAGACGATCTCGCCCCCCGGACGCACCAGTCGGCGGCACTCGGCGATCGCCGCGGCCCCCTCGTCGGCGAAGATGATGCCGAACGTCGACACCACGAGGTCCGCGCACTGGTCCGGCCGGGGGACCGACGCCACGTCGGCCTCGATCCACTCGACCGTGACCCCGTTGGCGTCGGCTCGTCGCGCCGCCTCGTCGAGCAGCTTCGGGGCGGCGTCGACGCCGAGGACCGACCGGGCGCCTCGCCGGGCGATGGCGATGGCCGTCACCCCCGTTCCGGTCGCCAGGTCGATGACGTCCCGGCCGGCCACGTCGAGGCTGTCCGCCAGGTCGCGACCCGGCGCGCTCCACAGGTCGCCGACGATCCCGTAGTCACCGATCGACCAGAACTCCCCCGGGTCCATCGCCGCACGATAGTCGTACCGTCGGCCGGCCGATCGAACCTCCGCTGGTCTTCATCGACGAGTGAGGAGCCGGTCGCCCGGTGGTGTCGACATCCGGGCGTTCAGCCGGGACCGGAGCGTCACTCGATGGTGAGCCCCGTCGCCCGATCGCCGTCGCCCGAGGGCGTCGTCAGACCAGCGGGGTGCCGGGATCGAGGCCGAGCCGGGTCCGGCCGTACATGCGGGCGTTGCCGTCGAAGTCGGCGATGGCGTGGTGGCACGCGGTGTTCACGTCCCGATACCGACCCTGGAGGACGCTGTCGTCGTAGATGCCGTGCGCGCCGGCCGAGGCGAACACCCGGTCGGTCGCCCGGCGGGCCAGCTCGACGGCGTAGGCGGCGTGCCACATGAGCTCGGCCCGCTCGTCGATGATCGGGCGGTCGCCGGTCAGGGCGACCCGGTCACACCGGTCGGCGGCGTCACGGACGAGCATCCGGGCGACGTCGAGCTCAGTGGACGACTCGGCGACCCGCATCTGGGTGCCGGGATCCTCGGCCTTCGACGCACCCGTATAGACCTCCCGTCGAGCTGCGGTCCGCTCGACGTGGAGGGCCAGGGCCCCGTCGGCGATGCCCACCACCGCCGCCGCCAGCTGTGTCGACAGGCAGACCAACACCGGGAGACGGTTGGCGAAGGTCGGGCCACCCTCGCCGTGCGGGCTCAGACCGTCGAAGAGCGTGCTCGACGGCATGGCCCGGTACTCGGGGACGAACACGTCCTCGGCGACGAGGTCCTTCGAGCCGGTTCCTCGGAGTCCGAGCGTGTACCAGGTGTCGTCGACGACGACGTCCGCGGTCGGCACCACGACGTGGAGCAGCCTGGTCGGGCTGTCGGCGAGGTGATCGGCGATGGCACCGATCAGGAGCCACTCGCCGTGGTCGACCCCCGAGGCGAACTGCCACCGACCGTTCAGTCGCCACCCCCCGGGCACCCTGCTGGCCCGCCCCTGGGAGGCCAGCGTTCCCGGGACGCACACGTCGGCGCCGCCAGCGAACACTTCCCTGCCGCACCGGTCGGGGAAATTGCCGACCATCCAGGCGTGGGCGTTGGACACCATCTGGACCCACCCGGCGGCGGGATCGGCCGCCGCCACCACGAACAGCGAGTCGACCTGGGCCCGGACGCCGGCCTCGGCCCCGCCGAGGGCGACCGGCGTCAGAAGCCGCCACAACCCGGCGTCGGTCATGGCCCGGACCGACTGGGGAGCGAGGCGCCGGAGCCGCTCGGACTCCGAGGCGTTGGCTCGGAGGACCCCGACGATCGAGGTGGCGGCCTCGAGTGCCCGGGTGACGGCGGGGGACGATCCATGGACCATGGCGCCCAACCTACGACACCGCCGCGACCCGCTCGAACTCCTCCGGGAGCGCGGACGGCGACGACCGTCAGCCGGACTCGACCCGCCGGCGGAGGAACTCGGTGACGAGGCGATCGATCCGCTCCGGCTGGTCGAAGTGGACCATGTGGCCGGCCTCGGGCAGCTCGACGTGCTCCAGGTCGGCGAAGATCGCCAGGCGGTCGGCGAACTCGGCGGCGGTCATGGGCGTCTGGCCCGACGAGGGACCGCCCGGCCGTGCCCACCACGTCTCCCACGCCTCGGCCCCGCTCACGGCCAGGATCGGGGCGGCGATCGCCGCCCACCGCACCTCCAGCTCCCGCTGCTCGACCGAGGCGATCCAGTCCCAGGTGCGCTCGTCGTGGCGCCAGACCCGGCCGCCGTCCGGCGTCGGCTTCGTCCCGTCCTCCGCCAGGACCATCGCCCGCTCCCGGTCGAGACGGGGGTGGGCGGCCTGGAGCCGATCGGCGGCCGCCGCCACGTCGGGACGGGGGCGGTGTCGGGGGGTGGCCCGCAGCACCTCGATCATGGCCCGACCCCGTTCGAGGGTCGCCTCGGCCCCAATCGCCCGGTTCACCGGTGGACCGAGGCCCTCCAGCAACACCACCGCCCGGACGCGATCGGGATACAGCCCGGCGTAGTTGGCCGCGGTGTGGCCGCCCAGGCTGTGGCCGATCAGCACCGGCCGCTCCAACCCGAGCTCCGCCACCACCGATGCCAGATCGGCCACGTAGTGGAGCGCCGAGTAGGCCCCGGGATGGGTCGAGCGGCCGTGCCCCCGGGCGTCGTAGGCCACGACCCGATACCGGTCGGTGAGTGACCGGGTCAGCGGTTCGAGGCTGCGGGCCACGTCGGCCATCCCGTGGAGGACGACCAGGTCCCCGTGCGACCCCCCGGTCGGGGGGCCGTGGTCGTAGACCGCCAGCTCCACCGGGCCCGCCGCCACCGGCCGAGGTTCCGGCCACCCGGGAGCGGTCATCGGAGCACCGTGGCGGCCAGGGACGAGGGGTAGGGCGGCTCGACGATCCCCCGATCGGTGATGAAGGCCGTGATGAACCGGTGGGGGGTCACGTCAAAGGCCGGGTTCCACGCCGCCATCGGCGGATCGGCGAACGGGATCCCGGCCACCGAGCTCAGCTCGGCGGGGCTTCGCAACTCGATCGGGATCGAGTCGCCGTCGGGGCTGTCGGGGTCGAAGGTCGTGGCCGGAGCGGCCACGTAGAACGGCACACCGGCTTCCCGGGCCGCCAGGGCATGGGCCAGCGTGCCGATCTTGTTCGCCGTGTCGCCGTTCCGGGCGATCCGGTCGGCACCGACGATCACCGCCTGGGCCGCACCGGCCAGCAGGGCGGTCGCCCCGGCACCGTCGGGCATCACGCGGACGTCGATGCCCTCGTCGGCCAGTTCCCAGGCGGTGATCCGCCCACCCTGGAGGAGGGGCCGGGTCTCGGAGGCCAACACCTCGAGCGGCGCCCCCCGGCGGTGGAGCTCGTAGAGCACGGCCAACGCCGTGCCGTCGCCCGTGGTGGCCAACCGGCCGGCGTTGCAGTGGGTCATGAACCGGGTCGTCCCGGCCAGCAGGTCGGCACCGGCCCGGCCGATCGCCCGGCACGACTCCCGATCCCGGCGGACGTGCTCGTCGGCTGCCGAACGGGCTGCCGGGATCATCTCGGCCACCGTCGGCGCGGCCAACGCCGCCGTCACCACCTCGCCGACCGCCACCCCGAGATTGACCGCGGTGGGACGGGCGGCAGCCACGGCGATGCCGATCGCCTCGACCCGCCGCCTGGCCTCGGCCAGGTCGTCGCCCAGTCCGCCATCCTCCAGCATCCCCAGCACGACCCCGTAGCCGCCGGCGGCCCCGATCGCCGGCGCCCCCCGGACCACGAGCCGGGAGATGGCGTCGATCGTCTCCGCCGCGGTCCGCAGCGTCACCATCTCGGTTGCCGTCGGGAGCTTGGTCTGGTCGATCAGGACCAGCCGATCGCCGTGCCACTGGAACCACGGGTTGTCGTCGGTCACCGGGTGCCTCCTCGGTCGGTCGCCGTCGCGCCGGGTCACCGTAGGCCAGCGGCGCCGCCCGGGGCAGCCCGGGAGTAGGTTGTGGCCATGGCGCCCTCCTCCCCTGGCCCGAAGATCGTGGTGGTCGGCGGCGGCATCGCCGGCGTGAGCGCCGCCGCGGCCCTCTGCCGCCACCCCCTCCGACCGGAGGTGACCGTCGTCGAGGCCGAAGCCACCCTGGCCCACCACACGACCGGCCGATCGGCCGCCCTCTACATCGAGAACTACAGCACCGGCCCCAACCGGGTCCTGACCAAAGCGAGCGGGCCGTACCTCCGCCAACCCCCGGCCGACCTCGTCGACGGTCCCCTCCTCCAGCGACGAGGGGTGCTGTCGGTCGCCCTCCCCGGCCAGGAGGAGGCGTTCGCCGACAGCCTGGCCGACGGCCAACTGGTGAACCCGGCCATCAGCGAGATCGAGATCACCGAGGCGGTCGAACGGTTCCCGGTGCTTCGGGGCGATCGCATCACCCGGGCCATGTTCGAGCCCGACGCCTCCGATATCGACGTCTCGGCCCTCCACCAGAGCTTCGTCCGGGGCGTGATCCGCGACGGCGGCACGATCTCGACCACGACCGTCGCCGAGCGGCTGACGTGGTCCGGCACCGGCTGGGCGATCGCCACCTCCGACGGCGAGCTGACCGCCGACCTGGTCATCAACGCCGGCGGTGCCTGGGGCGATCGGGTCGCCGAGCGGGCCGGGGTCGAGCCGATCGGCCTCCGGCCGCTTCGCCGGACGGCGTTCATGATCAACCGTCCCGCCGAGGTGCCGGCCCGGGCCCCGCTGGCGACCGAGGTCGGTCATCAGCGGTGGTACCTGAAGCCCGACGGCGATCAGATCCTCTGCTCACCGGCCGACGAGACACCCTCCGAGCCGTGCGACGCCCGTCCCGAAGAGATCGACATCGCCCGGGCCATCGACGACATCAACGACACGACCACCCTCGCCATCCGGTCGATTCGTTCGAGCTGGGCCGGCCTCCGCACCTTCTCCCCCGACCGGACGATGGTCTTCGGCCCCGACCCCGCCGTCCCGGGGTTCGTCTGGGCGGTCGGCCAGGGCGGAGCTGGAATCCAGACGTCGCCCGGCGCCGGTCAGCTGGTGGCCGACCTGGCCCTCGACGGTGAGCCGGGACCGCAGTTCTCGACCGAGGCGACCGGCCTCCCGTTCGACCCCGCCGACCTCAGCCCGGCCCGGTTCCGCTGATCGGTCAGGCCGGCTCGTCGATCGTCACCGCGCCCTCGGTGTCGACGTCGAGGTGGAGGACCTTCCCGGCCGGAGGAAGCGCCGAGGCGACCCGGTCGACCGCCTGGTCCTCGACGACGATCGCCACCGCCGGCCCCGACCCGCTCAGCCACGCCCCCGCCGCGCCGGCGTCGAGGGCCGCCTCGATCGCCGCTCGGGATGGCGCGCACCGGGACAGCCGATGGGGTTGGTGGAGCCGGTCCTGGCACGCGGTTCGGAGGAGGGACAGGTCCCCCTCGTAGACGGCGGCGACGAACAACGCCACCCGTCCGAGGTTGAACACGGCGTCGTCCCGGGTGACCGTGCCCGGCAGCTCGAGCCGGGACTCGTCGGTCGGCGTCGACAGCTCCGGGACCCAGCACAGCACCCGACCGGGGAACGGCGCCGCAACCCGATGGCGGCAGTCACCGGCGATCACGTGGAGCCCGCCGAACACCGCTGGCGCCGCGTTGTCGCCGTGGCCCTCGATCTCGGCCACGACCTCATAGGCTCGCCGACGGGCCTCGGCGGCGTCGTCGCCGAGCTGGAGGCGGGCCAGGACCGCTCCGGCGGCCCGGGCTGCGGCCGAGAACCCGAGGCCCCGCCCCGGTTCGAGGTCGAACCCGAACCACAGCGGCTCGGTCCCGCCGGCTCGCTCATAGGCGATGCGGGCGATGTGCTCCGGCCCGCAGGCGTCGCCGCCGGGCTGGTCGGACGCCCAGGCGTACCGGGTGACGGCGAACCCCATGACATCGAATCCGGGGCCGAGGTTGGCCGACGATCCGGGGGCGCGCACACGAGTCACGCCCAAGAGCGTAGAGGCCCGACGATGGGTCCCGGTCGGGGGCGGTCAGGTCCGGTAGCGAACCCCGGGCAGAACGCAGAGCATCTCGTAGAGCAGATTGGCCGCCAGGAGGCTGGTCCCCCCGCTGACGTCGTAGATGGGGGCGACCTCGACCAGGTCGGCCCCGACCAGGTCGAGGCCCCGGCAGCCCCGGATGATCTCCACCGCTTGGGGGACGGTGAGCCCGGCGATCTCCGGTGTGCCGGTGCCGGGAGCGAACGAGGGGTCGATGCCGTCGATGTCGAAGCTCAGGTAGACGGGCCCGGGACCGAGCTGATCGACGATCTCGGCCATCAACGGAACCAGCGACCGATGCCAACACTCCTCGACCTGGACGACCCGGAAGCCCTGCTGGCGCGACCAGTCGAAGTCGTCGGCGGCGTAGCCGGTTCCCCGGACGCCGATCTGGGCCACCCGGGGCCCGTCGAGGAGGCCCTCCTCCATCGCTCGGCGGAAGGGAGTCCCGTGGGCGATCGGTTCCCCGAACATCGAGTCGTTGATGTCGGTGTGGGCGTCGACGTGGACGAGGCCGACCGGTCCGTGGACCTCGGCCACGGCCCGCAGGATCGGCAACACGATCGTGTGGTCGCCGCCCATGGTCACCGGCATCACCCCGGCCGCCAGCAGCTCCCGGTAGTGGGCGGTGATCCGCTCGATGCTGTCGGCCAGGTTGTAGGGGTTGGTGGCCACGTCGCCGACATCGTCGATGCGGAGGCTGTCGAAGGGAGCGGCCCGGGTCGCCATGTTGTACGGCCGGAGCAGGACCGACTCGGCCCGGATGTGGCGGGGCCCGAACCGGGCGCCGGGCCGGTTCGACGTGCCGATGTCGAACGGCACCCCGACCACCGCCACGTCGAGATCGGCCGGGGACGAGGCGGCGGGGAGCCGCATGAAGGTGGCCGGTCCGCCGAACCGAGGCATCTCGTTTCCCCCCAACGGCTGGGGGTTCTCGCTCTCACCGGGCGCTGCGGTCGTCACACCCCCGAATCTAGACGGTGGCCCCGACCGACGGAGCCGGGCGACGGCATCAGGGGCGGTCGAGGTCGGCGTTGAACCGGGCCGGTCGCTTCTCCCGGAACGCCGCCCCGCCCTCCCGGGCGTCGGGGAGGTGGTCGGTGACCGCGGTCCGGGCCGCGATGTCTTCCAGGGCGTGGGCCCAGCTCTGCTCGGCCGCCAGGTAGATCGAGCGCTTCAGCATCCGCATCGCCATCTGGGGCCCCTCGGCCAGCTCCCGGGCCAGGTCGAGGGCCGAGGCCATGAGGGCATCGTCGTCGACGACCTCGTGCACCAGGCCCAGAGCGTGGGCGGTCTCCCCGTCGACGATCCGCTTCCGCATCAGGAAGTCCATCGCTCCCGCCACGCCGAGGTGCTGGACGAGGAGGTACTGGCCGCCCTCGTCGGGCAGTAGCCCGAATCGGAGGGTGGCGCTCCCCATCCGAGCCGACCGGGCGGCGATCCGGAAATCGGCCGCCAGGGCGAGCGAGAAGCCGGTCTGGATGGCGAACCCGTTGATGGCAGCCACCGTCAGCTTGTCGAGGTTGCGGACCGCGGTGTTGACCGCCTGGGAGATCACCCGCAACCCGTTGTAGGTCCCGGTCGGGGTGTGGTGGCCGCCGAAGATCGGCGGCACCGAGGTACTGGCCGGGCCGCTCTCGTACGAGGACAGGTCATCGCCGGCCCAGAACGCCCGGCCCGCACCGGTGAAGAGCACCACCCGGACCCCGTCGTCCATCTGGGCCTGGGCCAGGGTCTCGACCAGATCCCGCTTCATCGCCGCCGTGGAGGCGTTCAACCGCTCGGGGTTGTCGAAGGTCACGACGAGGATCCCCGGGTCCTCGATGGTGGTCCGGAATCCGGTGAAGGTACCTGCGTCCATCTCGCCGTTCTACGTTCGGTCACCGACGCCGCTCAAGTCGAGCCCGGTCGACGCAGCCGGCTGCGTCGTCGGGCATGGGAGCGGGGTCGGGATCTACGCTCGACGGATGAGCGACGCCGCCACCCCCTCCACCGGACCTCTCGACGGCCTCCGGGTCCTCGAGACCGCGACCGGGATCGCCGGCCCCTACGCCGGTCGCCTCCTGTCGATGCTGGGGGCCACCGTGGTGAAGGTCGAGCCGCCGGGGGGCGACCCGGCCCGGACCCAACCGGTCGACGACGAGCCCGTCGACGGGCTCAGTCCCCTGTTCGTCCACCTCAACGTCGGCAAGGCCAACGCCGAGGGAGTCGAGGACGGGTGGGCCGATCTCGTCATCGACGACCGGGTCGCAGCCGATGGCTCCGGCCCGGGCGGCGACGGCCCGGCCGGTCGGGAGCGGCGCCCCAAGCTGGTGTCCGTCACACCGTGGGGGTTCGACGGGCCACGATCGGGGCGCATCGCCGACGAGCTCATCGTGCAGGCGCAGTCGGGGTTCCTCGGGTTCAACCGCGATCCCGACGACGCCCCCCTTCGGCTCCCCGGTTGGCCGGCCCAGTACCTGGCCGGCGGGGTGGCGGCGGCCGGCGCCCTGGCGCTCCTCCGAACCGACCGGCACCACCTCGATGTCTCGTGGCTGGCGGCGTTCCTCGGCAGCGTCGAGCTGGCCTACGCCGACGCCCTCCACTGCCAACGCCCCCGGACCCCGGTCGGGGCCCACCCCCCGACGTCGTTCCCGTCGGGGGCGATTCCCTGCGCCGACGGGTTCGTCACCCCCGGCTCGATCCGGGCGGTCGACTGGGAAATGCAGTGCCTCTTCTACGACCGACCCGATCTGATCGAGGACCCGGAGTACACCAGCCGCCAGCGTCGGGCCGCTCATGTCGACGAGCTGTGGGAGCTGATCCGTCCGTGGTACGGCCAACGCACCAAGCGGGAGATCTTTCAACACGCCCTCGATACCCCGTGGGCGGTCGGCATGGTCATGACCCCCCTCGACGTGCTCGACGATCCCCACCTGCTCGAACGGGGCCTGCTCCACCCGGTCGACGGCGCCGACGGTGCAACCCAGGCGATCGGGACCCTGTGGCGGGGGCCGACGCTCCCCGACCCGCCCGTCCTCCGGCTGGCCGAACGAGGGGCCGACCCCACCCCCTCGGCCCCACCGCCACCCGCCGACGACGCCGACCCGGGGCCGGAGCTCGGATCGCTGGACGGGCTCCGGGTGATCGAGATGACGGTCGCCTGGGCCGGGCCCTACGTCGGCAACCTGCTGGCGCCGCTCGGCGTCGAGGTGATCAAGCTGGAGGCCCAGAACCCGTTCGACGGGTGGCGATCGCTGCGGCCCTACGACCATGGGATGCGTCCGGGCCAGGAGGAGATGGTCGGCGACAACCGGTTCTTCGAGGCCAGCGGCCTCTTCAACGCCCTCAACCGGGGCAAGCGGGGGTGCGTGCTCAGCTTGGCGACCGACGAGGGGCGGGACACGTTCCTCGACCTGGCGGCCAACGCCGACGCCATCGTCGCCAACTTCTCGGCCCACGTGCTCCCGTCGCTCGGCCTGGGGTGGTCGACGCTGGAGCGAGCCAACCCCGGCCTGGTCGTGGTGCGGATGCCGGCGTTCGGCACCGATGGCCCCTACGCCCGGGCCGCCGGCTACGGCTCGATCGTCGAAGCGATGGGCGGCATCGGTCACCGCCAGGGCTACGAGCGGGAAGGCGCCCGCATCTCCAACATCTACTACCCCGACCCGGTGGCCGGAATCCACGCCGCCGTCGGGCTGCTGGCCGGCCTCCACCGTCGGGACCTGACCGGTGCCGGCTGTGAGATCGACCTGTCGCACCAGGAGGCGACCTGGAGCCTCCACGGCGACGCGTTGGTGCTGGCGGCGTCATCGGGTCGGAACGTGGGGCGGACCGGGAGCCGGGAGCCGGGGGCGGCCGTTTCGGGCATCGTCCAGGTCGCCGACGGCCGGTGGGTAGCGGTGGTCGGCGGCGACGACTGTCGAGCTGCCGTCGACGACAGCGCCACCATGAGCGCCGACGCCGTCATCGCCGCGGTGACGGCCGCCGGGGGGATGGCGGTCCCGGTCACCGACCCCTGGTCGGCGCCCGACGACCAGCCGGTGGCGTCGCTCCTGGAAACCGTCGACCACCCGGTCACGGGACCGGTCCGACACATCGCCAGCCCGTTCCGGCTCGACGGCCACCGGCCCCCATCGACGGGACCAGCCCCGCTGTTCGACCAGCACACCGACGAGATCCTCACCGAGGTGGCCGGCTACCCGGCCGAGCGGCTCGCCGAGCTCCGAGCTCGGTCGGTGATCGGCGGCGAGCTGCCGCCCCCGGCCCGGATCGGCATCCGCTTCTGACGGGGTGGCCTGGCCGGGTCAGGCCAGCTCGGGCCGATCGGCGAAGTGGGCCAATGCCTCGGCGTTGGCCAGCGCCTCGATGTTCTTGACCGGCCGACCGTGGATCACTTCGGTGACCGCCAGCTCCACGATCTTGCCCGAGCGGGTCCGGGGGATGTCGGGCACCGCGGCGACGACGGCTGGCACGTGACGGGGCGAGCACTTGGTACGGAGGTCGTTCCGGATCCGGGCCACGAGGCCCTCGTCGAGGGTCCCGTCGTCGACCAGGCGGACGAAGAGCACCACCCGGGTGTCACCGTCCCACTCCTGGGCGACGGCGATCGCCTCGGCGACCTCGTCGATCTGCTCGACGACCCGATAGATCTCGGCGGTCCCGATCCGCACGCCGGATGCGTTGAGGGTGGCGTCGGACCGTCCGTGGATGACCATGCCGCCCCGGTCGGTCCACGACGCGTAGTCGCCGTGGGCCCAGACACCGTCGTACCGCTCGAAGTAGGCCCCCCGATAGCGGCTGCCGTCGTCGTCGCCCCAGAACCGGAGGGGCATCGACGGGAAGGGTCGGGTGCAGACCAGCTCCCCCTTGTGCCCCGGCCCCAACGCCCGACCGTCGTCGTCGAACACGTCGGCCGCGGTGCCGAGGGCCCGGGTCTGGATCTCGCCGACGTGGACCGGCGCGGTCGGATCCCCCATGACGAGGCAGCCGCAGAGGTCGGTGCCGCCCGAGATCGACGCCAGGTGGACGTCGGCCTTCACCGCGTCGTAGACCCAGGCGAACCCCTCGGGGCTCAGCGGTGATCCGGTCGAGCAGATCGTCCGTAGGCTCTCGAAGGAGAGGGTTGCAGCCGGCCGGGCGCCACTCTTCATGACCGCGTCGATGTACTTGGCCGAGAGGCCGAGCAGGGTGACGTCGAGCTCATCGCCGACGGTGAACAGGGTCGCCGGGTCCGGATGGGCCGGGTTCCCGTCGTAGCAGACGATGGTCGCCCCCGAGGCCAGGCATGACACCAGCCAGTTCCACATCATCCACCCACACGTCGTGAAGTAGAAGACCCGGTCACCGGGTCCGACGTCGCCGTGGAGGCGATGCTCCGACAGGTGCTTGAGCAGGACCCCACCCGACCGGTGGACGATGCACTTCGGCTTGCCGGTCGTTCCCGAGGAGTAGAGGACGTAGAGCGGGTGATCGGTCGGCAGCGGGGTGAAGCGCAGCGGCGCCCCCCGATGCCGGGCCACCGCGGCCGACCACCCCTCGACGGACCGTCCCTCCCCCGGGTCGATCGTCGACAGGTCGGGCTCGTCGGTCAGGTGACCGACGACCAACGTCGTGGTGACCGACGGCAACTGGGCCAGGATCTCGGGCAGTCGCCCCAGGCAGTCGAACGACCGTCCCCCGTACCGGTACCCGTCCGCCGCCACGAGCACCGTCGGCGTCGTCTGGCCGAACCGGTCGACGACCCCGTCGACACCGAAGTCGGCCGAGGTCGAGGTGAACACGGCGCCGATCGAGGCGGCGGCGAGGAAGGCGACGACCGTCTCGGGGACGTGGGGCATCCAGGCCGCGACCCGGTCGCCGGCCTCGACGCCGGCCTCGGTGAGCACGGCGGCCATCGCCGCCACCTCGTCCCGGAGCTCGGGCCAGGTCAACGACCGCTCCTGGCCGTCCTCTCGGCGAGCGACGATCGCTTCGGCACCGGCTCCGGGCCGGTCGGCCAGGAGGTTCTCGGCGACGTTGAGGGTGGCGTCGGGCAGGAACCGGGTCTCCTGGAACGCGCTGCCCTCCTCGACATCGCGCCGACCGGGGTCACCGATGACGCCGCACCAGTCCCACACCGCCCGCCAGAACGCCGGATCGTCGATCGACCACGCCACGAGCGCCCTGGTGTCGAGGGCGTCGGGGTGGACCTCCCGCCGGAACCGGTCGATCTCGGTGGCGGCCGCCCGCTCGGCGGTGGGGGTCCAGACCGGACCGGGATCGGCCGTCGGGGCCGGGCCGGCGGTGCTCGTCTCGTCGCTCATGGCCGCTCAGCCTACGCGTCCCACCAGCGTGACCTCCGGCCGACGCCGGGGCTGACGACCAGGGAGGCCCCGCCGTCACTAGGCTGGGTCGTCGCCGGTTCTTCCGGTGGACAGCGACGCAAGGTGCATCGGAGGAGCGACGTGTCGGACCCCTACCAACAGTCGGGCGGTGCATCGGCGGCGCCGGGCTGGTACCCGACCGGCGACGGTTGGCAGCAGTACTGGGACGGCGAGATCTGGACCGAGCACCGGATGCCGATCAGCGCTCAGGGCGACCAGTCCGCCTCCGGCCAGCCGGGCTCCGGCCAGCCGGGATACGGCCAGCCGGGCTCCAGCCAGCCGGGGTACGCACAGCCCGATCACGGGCAACCGGGCTATGGGCAACCAGGGTACGGCCAGCCGGGATACGGGCAGCCGGGGTCCGGACAACCGGGCTACGGCTACCAGGAGCCACACCAGGCGGGCTACGGGCAGGCCGGCTACCAGGCCTCCCCCTACGGCGCCCCGTACCAGCACGGCGCGCCGGCCGCCTACGGTCCGATCTCGAAGGACGACACCACGATGGCCGTCCTCGTCCACGTGGGCGGGGCGCTGGCCGGGTTCCTGGTCCCCCTGATCATCTACCTGATCAAGAAGGACGAGTCGCCCTTCGTCCGCCACCACGGGGCCGAAGCGCTGAACTTCCACATCACGACGTACATCGCCGGCCTGATCAGCTTCGTGCTGGTGTTCGTGATCATCGGGTTCTTCATGATGCTGGCCCTGATCGTGGCGTTCTGGGTGCTGACGATCATCGCCGCCGTCGCCGCCAACCGGGGCGAGTACTACCGCTACCCGGTCAACCTCAGGATCTTCACCTGATCGCCCGGCCGACGGTGCTCACCGGGCGTCGTGGGCCAGGACCCCGCCGACGAACGTGAGCACGACGTTGCCCTCGTCGTCGAGGGCGACCAGGTCGGCCCGGGAGCCGACGATGATCCGACCCCGATCGACCAGACCGAGGCAGTCGGCCGGGATCTCGGTCACGGTGGCGACCGCCTCGCCGAGTTCGCAGCCGGTGAAGGCCATGAGGTTGCGCATCGCTTGATCGAGGCCCACCGCCGTCCCGGCCAGCGTTCCATCGACCAGACGGACCGCCGGCTGGGTCACCCCCGCCTCGGTTCCCAGCGCGGCCAGCGCATCGCTGACGACGACGATCCGATTGCGGGCCACCTGCCACACCAGTCGGACGATGTCGGGGTCGAGGTGGACGCCGTCGACGATCATCCCGAGGTAGGCCGGCTCCAGCAGGAGCGTGGTCGCCAGGCCGGGATTGCGGTGCTGGATGCCCGACATGGCGTTGAACAGGTGGGTGCCCATCGTCGCACCGGCCGCCAGCGCATCCCGAGCCGGACCCGATCCGGCCTCGCTGTGACCCAACGACACCACCACCCCCTGCCGGGTCAGTGCGTCGATCATCGCCGGGGCACCGACCAGTTCGGGCGCCAAGGTGACAAGCCGGACACCGTCGGCCGGGCGGTAGTCGGCCGGTGCTTCGACCGGGATCCGCTGGAGCAGCTCCCGGGAATGGGCCCCATGGCGGGACGGGGCGAGCCACGGGCCCTCCATGTGCCACCCGAGGGCATCGGCGCCCACGTAGTCCCCCGGGTCGTGGGGCCCGGTTCGCCACGCGCTGAGCGCCTCCCGGCGACGGCTCATGCCGTTGGTGGTGAGGGTCGGGAGGAACGAGGTCACGCCGATCTGGACCAGGCGGGCGGCCAGCGACCACAGGGCGGCCGGCTCACGTTGGAGGTCATGGCCCCACCCGCCGTTGATCTGCAGGTCGATGAAACCGGGGACGATGTGCAGCCCCGACGCGTCGACGACGTGACCCGAGCCGGTGCCCCCGTCGGCGATGAGCCCGTCGGTGACGTTCAGGTCGAACTCCTGCCAGCCGGCGGGGGTCAGCACGTCGGCACCGCAGATCAGATGTGATCGTGTCGCCAACCCACTACCTCGACTCAGCTCCGAGCTCGTTCACTGACACATCCCGGGCCGCGACCGGCGACCGACCTACCCGAGTTCCCTCTCGGCAGATCGGTCCCGTTCCTGAGCTGATCCCGCCGTCGGACCACCATCGTCCTCCGCCATCACCCACCGGCCGCAGGGTCGGAGGTGGCGCGAGCGGCCACGCGCTGGAGCATATCGACGAAGACGTCCGGGTCCTGGGCACCGGGTACGGCTGCTCGTCGATCGAACACGAACGTCGGCACCCCGGTGATGCCGTAGTCGGCGGCCCGGGACAGCTGATCGTCGACGGCGTCGCGGCCGTGGCCGGCCTCGAGCCAATCCCGGCACTCGTCGCCGTCGAGGCCGACGTCGGTCGCCAACTCGACGAGCGTGTCGAGGTCGCCGACCGGACGTCCCTCGGTGAAGTAGGCGGCGAGCAGCCGTTCCTTCAGCTCGGCCTGGCGGCCCCGCTCCTCGGCCAGGGCCAGCAGCCAGTGGGCCTTCAGGGTGTTGGACCGGAGGGCGATGTCGAGCCGGAAGTCCAGGCCCTCGCCCCGGGCCTCGCCGGTCACCCGATCGAGGATCGCCTCGGCGGCCTCGGGACCGCCGAACTTCCGCTCATAGGCCGCCCGGACCGGCTCCGAGACCCCGACCGGGGCGGTCGGATCGAGCTGGTAGGCCCGATACCGGACGTCGACAGCGATCTCGGGGTTGGTCTCGGCGAACCGGGCCAACGCCTTCTCGAACCGCCGCTTCCCGATGTAGCACCAGGGGCAGACGACGTCGGACCACACTTCGACCGCGATCGTCGAGCTCATGCCGTCTCCACGTTCGCTGCATCCCGAAGACCGAGCTGGTCGATGGCGTCGTCCCGGAGCTTGAACTTCTGGATCTTCCCCGTCACCGTCATCGGGAACTCGTCGGTGGTGGCGACGTAGCGGGGCACCTTGTAGTGGGCGATCCGTCCCTGGCAGTACTCCTTCACCTCGTCGAGGGACATCTCGGTCCCATCCTCGGTCTGTATCCAGGCCATGATCTCCTCGCCGTACTTCTGGTCGGGGACCCCGATCACCTGCACGTCCCGGATGCGCGGATGGGCGTACAGGAACTCCTCGATCTCCCGGGGGTACACGTTCTCCCCACCCCGGATGATCATGTCCTTGATCCGGCCGACGATGTTGACGTAGCCCTCGGTGTCCATCACCGCCAGATCACCGGTGTGCATCCAGCCCTCGCCATCGATGGCATCGGCCGTCCGGTCGGGGTCGTTCCAGTACCCGACCATGACCGAGTAGCCCCGGGTGCAGAACTCGCCCGACGTGCCCCGTTCCACGGTCTGGCCGTTCTCGGGGTCGACGATCTTGATCTCGACGTGGGGGTGGACCCGGCCGACCGTGCCGACCCGCTTGTCGATCGGATCGTCGGTCGCGGTCTGGGTCGACACCGGCGAGGTCTCGGTCATGCCGTAGGCGATCGTCACCTCGTCCATGTTCATCCGCTCGATGCACTGCTTCATGACCTCGATCGGGCAGGGCGACCCGGCCATGATCCCGGTCCGGAGGGCATCCAGGTCGTAGCTCTCGAAGTCGTCGAGGGCCAGCATGGCGATGAACATGGTCGGTACGCCGTAGAGGCTGGTGCACCGCTCCTCGGCCACCGCCGACAGGGTGGCGACCGGATCGAACCCGTCGTTGGGAACGACGATCGTGGCGCCATGGGTGGTGCATCCGAGCGTGCCCATCACCATCCCGAAGCAGTGGTAGAACGGCACCGGCACACAGACCCGGTCCTCGGCGGTGTAGCGGCAGCCCTCGCCCACGAAGTAGGCGTTGTTGAGGATGTTGCGGTGGCTGAGCGTGGCGCCCTTGGGATAGCCGGTCGTCCCCGACGTGTACTGGATGTTGATCGGGTCGGCGGGATCGAGGGTGGCCTCGATCTCATCGATGCGCTCGGCCGGCACCGAGGCCGCCTCGGCCAGCAGCTCCTGCCATCCGTCGGTCTCCAGGAACACCACGTGCTCGACGTCGATGCCGTCGGCCTGGACCTGCTCGACCATCGCCACGTAGTCGCTCGTCTTGAACGCGGTCGCCGAGATCAGGCCCCGACACCCGGACTGCTGGAGGGCGTAGGCCACCTCGTGGGTTCGGTAGGCCGGGTTGATGTTGACCAGGATCACCCCGATGCGAGCGGTGGCGAACTGCACGACCACCCACTCGGCGCAGTTGGGGGCCCAGATCCCGATCCGGTCGCCCTTCTGGTAGCCCCTGGCGACCAGGGCCCGGGCCAGCTCGTCGACCCGATCGACGAGCTCCCGGTAGGTCCACCGGATGCCCTGGTGGCGCACGACCAGCGCCTCCCGGTCGGGCTCGGCGGCCGCCGCCGCCAGCAGGTTGGCCCCGATCGTGACGTCGATCAGGGAGGCGTCGATGGGGCCGGTCGATTCGCTCAGTGGCATGACCGCCATGTTACTGATGCGACATCCGAGCCTGCCGGTCGAGGACGGCCGCCCGCTGCACCTCGACCAGCCGCCGGTCGAGGAGGTCGGTGGCGGCCCGGACCACCGAACGGGGAACCGTCCTGGTCCCGACGACGTCGGGGGGCGGGATCGGCTTCCCCACGACGATCGTGACCGTCGAGCGGCGGATGAGACGCCCGCCCTGGCCGAGCGCCGCCTCGGTGCCGGCGATCCCGATCGGGACCACCGGCGTCCCGGTCTTGGCCGACAGCCAGGCCGCCCCGTCGAGGAGGGTTCCCGGCTCGGGGCCCCGCCCCCGGCCTCCTTCGGGGAACACGATCATCGGCTCCCCCCGTTCGAGCAGGGTTCGGGCTGCGGCCAGCGCCTCCCGGTCGGCCGCCCCCCGCCGAACCGGGATCGCCCCGAGGGCCGCGCAGACCCAACCGACGACCGGCGTGGTGAACAACGACTCCTTGCCCAGCGCCCGGATCCGGCGGCGGCTGACCGCCCCGAGCAGGGCGCTGTCGAGGTGGGACCGGTGAACCGGGGCCAGGATCAGCGGTCCCGGGCGGTCGAGTACCTCGGCGTCGACGACCCGGACCCTGAGCCAGCGGCACAGGACCAATCGCAGCGCGGCCCGCACCGCTCGGTAGAACCAGCGGGACGTCGGGCGTTCGCCTCGGGCCAGCGCCCGGTCACGAAGCTCGTTGCTCATCGGGCCCGACGATAGGCCGGAGCTCGGCCACCGACCCGACGGGTCTGGTCCGTTCGGTGCGAGAGTGGGGGAATGCAACCGTTGCCGTCGGAGGTGCTGCGCCTCTGGAGAATCGTCGCCGCCATCACCGGGGTGGCCGTTGCGGTGCTCGGAGTGGCCGTCGACGTGGCGGTCCGACGGGCCGTCGAGCCGTCCTTCCCGGTCGCCGTCGTCCCGATCGTCGCGGGCGCGCTGATCGCCGCCCTGGGGTGGGTATGGGCCGGCGTCCGGTACCGATCGTGGCGATTCGAGCTGACCGGCGAGTGGATCCAGGCTCGGTGGGGCGTTCTCGTCCAGCGCTGCGCCACGATCCCCCGCAATCGGATCCAGACGATGACGAGCGAGAACGGTCCCCTCGACCGCCTCATGGGCCTCACCTCGGTCACGATCCACACCGCGGGGGCCGGCGCCCCCAACCTCGACATCCCCCACCTCGACGACGCCACCGTCGACTGGTTGCGCCAGGAATTGGCCCGTGGACCCGTCGGCTGAACCGGTCGTCGACTCGGCGCCGGCCCGGGCACTCGACTGGCGCCGACCCCACCCGGTGACGATCGTGGTCGAGATCGGGCGGGCGGTCCGGTCGGTGATCCTGGCGGTGCTGGTCATCAGCGGCGGGCTGCTCGACCAGAGCTCGATCCTCGAGGCGGCGCTGATCGCCTTCCCCCTCGTCGGCGCCATCCTCCGGTGGTTCACCACCCGCTACGCCTTGGATGACGAATCGGTCCACCTCCACCACGGCCTGATCTGGCGGAGCCGTCAGGTCCTCCCCCGCGCCAACATCCAGAACGTGTCGACCCGGGCCGGCGTGTTGGCCCGGGCCGTGTCGGTCGTCGAGCTCCAGATCAGCGATGCCTCGGCCACCGGGGACATCTCGATCCGCTACCTCCGGACCGACGAGGCCGACCGGCTGGCGACGGTGCTCCGGAACCCGACGACCGCATCGGGGGCCGGACCGGGGGCTCCCGACCCGTCGCCGACCGGATCACCGGGCGACGCCGACCCGGCGAACGACCCGGCCACGCCCCCGGGCACCGACCTCCCCTCCCCCGCCGACGGCGGGACTCCCATCGGCGCGCCATCGTCGCTCGCCACCGCCCCGCCGCCGGGCGGACCAGCCGTGTCCAGACCACCCCTCGTCGCCCCGCCGTTCGGGCAGTTGCTACGGACCGAGCTGACCTCGACCGGATCGGTGATCGTCCTGACGGTCATCGTGGTCGCGGTGGCGACGCTGGCCGCGGCGGGCCTGGCGCTGGGGATAGACCTGGCCGACGGAGCGATGGCGATCGAGGCTCAGCTGTCGGCCGGGTTCGCCCTGCTCATACCGGTCATCTCGACGGCCACGGTCGCCATCGGCCGGCTCCTGGCCCTCGGCGGGTTCCGACTCCACGCCGATCCCGACCGGCTACGGATCCAGGCTGGGCTCCTGACCGAAGCCCGGATCACCGCCCGCCGGGAGCGGATCCAACAGATCGGGGTGACTCACCAGCTCCTCCACCGGTGGCTGGGCGTCGAGCAGGTGACCTACGAGACCGCCGACCTCGAGGGCGAGGCGACGCTCGGCACGAGGTACCTGGCGCCGACCGCAGCCCGCGGGACCTGGCCCGACCTGGCGCGGGAGGTGTTCGGCGACTGTCAGCTGACCGAGGCCGATCTCCGTCCGGTCAGCCCGCTGGCCGCCCGGCGGATCTTCTTCCGCTACGCCCTCGGTGCCGTCCCCCTGGCCGCGGTGGCGTTCCTGGTGTGGCGGCCGGCCGTGATCCTCGTCGTCGCCTGGTTGGCGGTGGTCTGGTGGTATGCCCGAGTGCGCGGGGGGCGCATCGGGTGGGCGGTGTCCGACGACCAGTACCTGGTCCGGACCGGTGCGATCAACGTCGGCCTTCGGCTGGTCCGCCTCGACAAGATTCAGACCCTGTGGCTGACCGCCTCACCCTTCCAGCGCCGCCTCGGGCTGGCCTCGATCCGGGTCTCGACCGCCGGGCGGGGCGCCGGCGGTCTGGTCACGCTCCCCGACCTGACCCGGTCCGAGGCCGAGACGCTGCTGGCAAGGCTGGCGTTCCGAGCCGCCCGAACCCCGATCGCCGAGACGCTGTGACGACCGATCGGCGTTGACGGCAGCGGCAGGGGTTACCGGGGCGGCGGAGCCGAGAAGTAGCGGCGCCCCCGCGACAGGTTGAACAGGTACCAGTAGTACCCGCCAGCGGCGATCGAGGCCACGAAGCGGACGAAGGTGCCGGTCAGGTCGCCGCTCACCACCGCTTCGGCGGTGAACCACGTACCCAGAAGGACCGATACCGCCAGACCGGCCAACGTCATCACCGAAGTGACAGACACCGGCCCACCTTCGTCTGCATTCGTACCTCCAACGCCGCCCAGCACAAACGGTACCGATCGATCGCGGAGCGTGACAGAGCATGGTTGCCCAGCTTCCGGCGGCCGACGGAGACAGCGCCGACCGGCGATCGCTAGGGTTCGGGTATGGCCGAAGGCACCCAAACCCTCCACTGGTCCGACACCGACATCGAGGTCCACAAGGTGGTCGTCGGACCGGTCGACAACAACGTGTTCGTCATCCGGTGCCGCCACAGCGGCGAGGCCGTGCTGCTCGACGCCGCCAACGAGCACGAGCGGTTGCTCGAGCTGTGCCGCACCCTCGGTGTCCGGACCGTGCTCGAGACCCACGGCCACTGGGACCACATCCAGGCGATCCCCGAGGTGAGGGACGCCGGCTACGAGGTCGGCGTCACGGCGGCCGACGCGTCGATGCTCCCGAGCTACGACTACCTCCTCGAGGACGACACGATGATCGACGTCGGCCGGTTCCGGCTCCACACGATCACCACCCCGGGGCACACCCCGGGCTCGATCTGCTTCAAGGTCGTCGACAAGCCCCTGCTGTTCAGCGGCGACACCCTCTTCCCCGGCGGGCCCGGCGCCACCAAGTACGAGCTGGGCGACTTCGACACGATCATCACCTCGATCGATCGCCGCCTGTTCACGCTGCCCCCCGAGACGATCGTCCTGCCCGGCCACGGCGACGACACGACGATCGCCACCGAACGACCCCACCTCCAGGAGTGGATCGACCGCGGCTGGTGAGCGGCTGCGGTCACCGCCTCGACCGACCAAAAACCTGGGCGCCGGACATTTCTACTACACAGTTTGTGCAATTAGACTGGGGTCCATGACGACACCGGTGTTCGAGATCGACGATCTCCACGTCTCCACGGCCGCCACCGACGAGGCTGGTGCGCCCGCCGGTGGCTCGGGGGTCGAGATCCTGCGAGGCGTCTCGCTGACGGTCCAGCCCGGGGAGGTGCACGCCCTCATGGGGCCCAACGGATCCGGCAAGTCGACGCTGGCCTCGACCCTCCTCGGCTCGCCGGAGTACG
Source organism: Acidimicrobiales bacterium (assembly GCA_965262175.1). Taxonomy (GTDB): domain Bacteria; phylum Actinomycetota; class Acidimicrobiia; order Acidimicrobiales; family SZUA-35; genus CADEDH01. The sequence continues at coordinate 30,815 of CBDHES010000028.1, forward strand.
AAGTCACCGCAGGGCGGATCCTGTTCAAGGGCGATGACGTGACCGATTGGTCCCCCGACGTGCGGGCCAAGGCCGGGATGTTCCTCGCCTTCCAGTACCCCCAGGAAATCGCCGGGGTCTCGGTGCTGAACTTCCTCCGGCAGGCGCTCAGTGCCCGGAAGGGCATCGAGATGAGCGTGCTCGAGCTCAGGCTCTCCCTGATGGAGTGGATGGACAAGCTCCAGATCGACTCGTCGTTCATCGAGCGCTACGTGAACGAGGGCTTCTCCGGCGGCGAGAAGAAACGGAACGAAGTCCTGCAGATGGCGGTGTTGGAGCCGGAGATGGCCATCCTCGACGAGACCGACTCGGGGCTCGACGTCGACGCCCTGGTCGCCGTCGCCCAGGGCGTGCAGGCGGTCCGAGCCGAGCGCCCGGACCTCGGCATCCTGGCGATCACCCACTATCAGCGACTGCTGGACCACCTCCAGCCCGATGTCGTCCATGTGCTGAGCGGTGGCCGGATCGTGGCCTCGGGCGGACCGGAACTGGCCGGCGTGCTCGAGCGCGACGGCTACGAGAGCTTCCGCTGATGACCGACGCCCCGTCGCTCGACGTCTCCGCCATCCGCAAGGACTTCCCGATCCTCGATCAGCTCCAGGGCGGCACCCGCCTGTCGTTCCTCGACTCGGCCGCCTCGTCCCAGCGTCCCCGGCAGGTCCTGGAGGCGATGAACGAGCTCTACGAGACCAGCTACGCCAACGTCCACCGGGGGGTGTACCAGCTCGCCGAACGGGCCACGGCCGCCTATGAGCAGGCCCGTGGCACGGTCGGGCGGTTCATCGGCGCTCCCGCCACCGAGGAGGTGGTGTTCACCAAGAACGCCACCGAGGCCATCAACCTCGTCGCCGGAAGCTGGGGTCGAGCAAACCTCGGTCCGGGAGACGCCGTCGTGCTGACCACGATGGAGCACCACGCCAACATCGTCCCGTGGCAGATGCTGGCCGCCGAGCGGGGTGTCGAGATCCGGTGGGTCGACGTGACCCCCGACGGCCACCTCGATCTGACCGACCTCGATCGATTGCTCGACGGAGCCCGACTTTTTGCCTTCACCGCGATGTCGAACGTGCTCGGGACCCTGAACCCGGTGGCCGAGCTCACCGCCGCCGCTCGGGCCCATGGCGCGATCTCGGTGGTCGACGCCTGCCAGTGGGTCCCCCACCTCCCGACCGACGTGGTCGCCATGGGGGCCGACTTCGTCGCCTTCAGCGGCCACAAGATGCTCGGGCCCTCGGGCATCGGGGTGCTGTGGGGTCGCCGGGAGTTGCTCGACGCCATGCCCCCGTTCCTCGGTGGCGGCGGGATGATCCTCAACGTCACGACCGACGGGTTCGTCCCCGATGCCGTCCCGGCCAAGTTCGAGGCCGGGACACCACCGATCGCCGAGGCGGTCGGGCTCGGCGCCGCGGTCGACTACCTGAACGGCCTGGGCATGGAGGCCATCCGCCGCCACGAGGTCGAGCTGACCGCCTACGCCCTCCGGACCCTCACCGACACGGTCGGCGACACCCTGACGATCCACGGGCCGGCCGAGCCAGCCGCCCGGGGCGGGGTGTTGTCGCTCGAGCTGGCCGGGGTCCACGCCCACGATGTGAGCCAGGTCCTCGACGAGCACGCGGTCTGCATCCGCCCCGGCCACCACTGCGCCAAGCCGCTGATGAAGGTCCTCGGCGTCGGCGCCACCGCCCGGGCCAGCTTCTACGTCTACAACGACACCGACGATGTCGACGCCCTGGCGGCAGCCCTGGTCCACGCCCGGGACTTCTTCGCTCTCTGAGCGTCGCCCGAGCCGAGAAAGAGGAAAGAGATTCCGTGTCAGGACTGGAAGACCTCTATCGAGAGATCATCCTCGACCACTATCGCTCCCCCCGGAACAAGGGGGAGCTGGAAAGCCCACCGGCCACCCGGACCGAGGGGTTCAACCCGCTGTGCGGTGACGAGGTCGTCGTCTACCTCGACCTCGACGACGAGCAGCGGATCGTCGACATCAAGATCGGCGGACAGGGCTGCTCGATCTCCCAGTCGTCGGCCTCGATGATGTCGGCCGCGGTCAAGGGCAAGACGATCGGTGAGGCCCGAGAGCTGACATCGTCGTTCAAGGAGATGATGTCGATCCACGAGACCGACATCGGCGGCGACGGTTCCGAAGCCGAAGCCGACGGGGTCGGCGCCGACCTCCCCCTCGGCGATCTGGAAGCCCTCCGGGGAGTCGTCAAGTTCCCGGTCCGGATCAAGTGTGCGACGTTGAGCTGGAACACCCTGACCCAGGCATTCGACGAGGTGGCGGCAACGCACTCGGACCGAGCTTGACCGCCCGGAACGTGCACAGCCACGGAATCAACGAGTGGCCATGCTCCCGAAACCGATCGACGGCCATGCCGGCATCGGTCAGGGCGGTGAGGTAGCGCCCCAGCGGCCGGTGGGCGCTCACGAAGGTCATCCCGATCCCATTGCGCTCCACGTGCTGGGTGGTGTGACGCTCGTCGAGGTAGCGCTCGGCAACCGAGGGATCGATCTCGGATCGCGTCCACCGGTCGTGGGCCGAGTGGAAGGGATGGACGATGGCCACGCACAGGTGACCGCCGGGACACAGCACCCGGACGATCTCGTCGACCGCACCATCGAGCTCATCGATGTCGTGGAGGGCCATGCACGACACGACGAGGGGGACCGAGTCCGAGGCGATCGGCAGGTGGGCAGCGTCGGCCAAGACCATGGGACCGGTCCCCGGATCGGCCTCCCCGGCCACGACCAGCTCCCTGACGCGTTCGATGCCGGCCGCGACCCGATAGCCGGCGGCCGCGAGCTGGCGCATGACCCTCCCCTCGCCGGCACCGACCTCGACGACCGGACCGGTCGGGTCGGGGAGGATGGCGGCCAGCTCGGGCCAGGTCCCATCCCAGAACGCGTCGTGACCGGGCTCGCGGGCCCAGGCGATCCAGGCCGTGGCGTGTGCCGCCCAGGCATCGCCCAACGTCATGGCCCGCAATCGTACGGCCCCCGCCGGGTCGTCGACCGTCGCCACCTCGCCCGGCGGGGTGCGCCCGGGCAGATCTGCCCGTACGGGCACGTACGGTTCCGGTCGGAACCGGACGACCAACCCACCTCCCCTCCGGGCACCCGACCCGCCGGGCGGTGCTCTGGGCACCGGGTTGCCGGTTTGCGCTCCCTACCGGCCGGTTACCTTGTGGCCATGTCATCCACGCCTCGACCCAGCTCGCCCATCGACCGGGCCTTCCTGACCGACGACCCCGACGCCGGCCACCTCGTGCTCGTCCGGCACGGCCAACAGGAATGGCCCGACCCCGAGAAGGCCAACACCGGCGACTGGGTCGACCCTCCCCTCTCCGACCTCGGCCGCCGGCAAGCCGACGCCGTCGGCGACTACCTGGCGACCGAACCGGCCTCGGCCATCTACAGCTCCCAGCTCCTTCGTGCCCACCACACCGGCCAGTCGATCGCCGACCGCCACACCCTCGACGTGACGGTCGTCCCGACGCTGGAAGAGATCCGGATGTTCGAGGCGATACCGGACGACAAGCCGGTCAGCGCCGCCGTCGACCCGATCGTGCTCGACGGAGCCCGGGAGCGGTTCGCCCTGACCCGGATGTGGGATGCCTACCCCCACAGCGAGTCGTCGCTCGACTTCCGTCGCCGGGTCGGCTACTCGATCGAAGGGATCATGGCCTCCCATCCGGGCGAGACCGTGATCGTGGCCTGCCACGGCGGCGTCATCAACGCCTACGTCGCCCTGGTCCTCGGCCTACCGGTCGACTTCGTGTACCGCCCGGCTCACGCCTCGGTCCACCGGTTCCGGTTCAAGGACGACCGCCGGGTCATCGAGGCGCTCAACGATCACGCCTTCCTCCGCTCGTCCGACCTGTTGACCTACTGAGAGCGGCCGTCGCCGGCCCCCGGCCGACCGACCCCCCGATCGGTCCTCGACGAGCACGGGGGTTCCCCCGATTCCGTTGCCCGGCCGCGGTCCTAGTGTTCTCCGTACGAGCCCGCCGGCCCGATGAGGGACGGGCCGGCGGGCCGCACAGAACGCACCGACGAACCCGAAGAACGGGGTATCAGAACCGCCGCCCGCTCATCGAGAAGACGGAAAGGGGTGACCACATGCTCACCGACGAGATCCATGGCAACGAGGCGGAGGCCGGATTCGGCCCGGCCCTGGCCCGCCTCCGGGCCGACGCGAGCGACCAGGTCCTGATGTCCCAGGACCGCTGCGTGGACGCCCTGCTCGACCTCCACCCCACCGCGGCGACCGAGGTCGTCCGGCGACTGGTCGCCGAGCTGCTGGCCGACATCAGCCAGGTCAAGGCCGTCCGTTGCAGCGACCTCATCCCGAGGTTGGACGAGCTGGCGGCGGCCGCCGCCGTCGAGGAAGCCCTGTTCGGCTGAGTCCGATCCCGCGCCGCGCCCAGCCGAGAGATCGTGGAGGGAACCACCGGCAACACCGGGTCGCCGACCGGGCCGACCGGCGAACTACCGACCGGAGCGGGTCATCCGCTCAGGTCGTCGATTCGCCACCGGCCCGGTCGGCGGCCCCGTTGACGATCGTCGCCAGCTCGATGTCGGCGCCGGTCAACCCGCCGGAGTCGTGGGTCGTCAGCTCGATCTCGACCCGACGATAGACGTTGCTCCACTCCGGGTGGTGATTCAACCGCTCAGCGTGGAGGGCGACCTCCGACATGAACCCGAACGCTGCAGCGAAGTCGGCGAACTGCCACCGGGAACGGAGTCGATCATCGACGCGCTCCCATTGGGGAAGCTCGCTCAGGCGCTCCGCCAGCTCGGCCTCGGACAATCGTGGTGGCGCCATCGGGATGCCCTCCTCAGGCCAGGGGGTCGGCGAACGGATCGGCGAACGGATCGGAGGGCGAGCCGGCGGGCGCGGCGGCCGGCACCTCCTCGACGTAGGCGCCGTAGCCCTCGGCGTCGAGCTGGTCGGCCAGCTCCGGGCCGCCGCTGGCGGCGATCCGCCCATCGGCCAGCACGTGGACGTGGTCGGGCTTCAGCTCCGACAGGAGGCGGCTGTAGTGGGTGATCACCAGCACCCCGAGGTCATCGTCGTTGGTCGCCGCCTCGACCCTGCGGGCGACGGCACGGAGGGCGTCGACGTCGAGACCGGAGTCGAGCTCGTCGAGCACGGCGAAGATCGGCTGCAGCACCGCCAGCTGGAGGGTCTCGTTCCGCTTCTTCTCGCCGCCGCTCATGTCGACGTTCAGCGAACGGTCGAGGAGTCGGTGATCGAACCCGATGCGGTCGGCCTCGGTCCGGAGCTGGTCGGCGATCTCAGGGACCCCGCCGGTCGTGGCGGCCGAGGCCGACAGGACGTCGGCCAGCGCCACCCCGGGCACCTCGATCGGGTACTGCATGGCGAGGAACAGCCCGGCCCGGGCCCGTTCCCACGTCGGGAGCCCGAGCAGCTCCATCCCGTCGAGGGTGACCGAACCGCCGAGGACCTCGTAGCCCGGCTTCCCCATCAGGACGTGGGACAGGGTCGACTTGCCGGAGCCGTTCGGCCCCATGACGGCGTGAACCTCCCCTGACCGCAACGAGAGATCGATCCCGTTGAGGATGGTGATGCCGCCCACCGAGGCTCGGAGGTCGGAGATGATCAACTCGCTCATCGGGAGCCCTTCCCTTCGTCGAGCACGACCCGGACCTCGCCATCGACGACGGTGGCCTCGTAGGTCGGGACGGCTTTGATGGCCGGCAACGTCTCCGGCTCGCCGGTGTCCAGCGAGAAGGCCGAGCCGTGCTTCCAGCACTCCAGGGTCCGCTCGTCGGTGTCGAGCTCCCCTTCGGCCAGCGAGTAGTCGGCGTGGGAGCAGCGGTCACCGATGACGAACACGTCGTCGCCGAGGCGCACGACGGCGAGCCGGTGGCCGGCGACATCGATCCGGCGGGCCGAATCGACCTCCAGCTCATCGAGGCGGCAGATGGTCGTCGGAGCGGTGTCGGTCACGCTGCGGTCCTCCCGTCGAGCTTGTGGGCGACCCTGGCCCGGATGTCGTCGTGGGTGGCGGCGACGGGGAGACGGCCGATCACCTCGTCGAAGAAGCCGGCCACGATCAGGCGGTCGGCGGTCACCGGGGGAACGCCCCGGGACTGCAGGTAGAACTGCTGGTCCTCGTCGACCGGGCTGACGGTCGAAGCGTGGCTGCAGTGGACGTCGTTGTTCTCGATCTCCAGGTTCGGGACCGACCAGGCCCAGGCATCGGGGCCGAGCTTGACGTTGCGGTTGGTCTGGAAGGCGTTGGTCCGGGGGGCGTTGGGATGGATGTGGATCATCCCGGTGTAGATCGAACCGGACGAGTCGTCCTGGGCCCCCTTGAACAGCAGATCGCTGCGGGTGTTGCGGTCCTCGTGGTGCTGGAACACCCGGAAGTCGTGAACCTGATCGCCGTCCCCGTAGTAGGCGGCTGAGAGGTTGGCGGTCGCCCCCGGCCCGACGAGGTGCCCGTCGGCCCGCAGCCGGGCGTAGCGAGCGCCGAAGGCCGCCACGCCGGCGGTGATCGTCGCCTGGGCCCCGGCCGTGGTCCGCAACCGGGACAGCTGCCACTGGGCCCGGTCCAGGTCCTGGACGACCTGGTACCGGAGGCGGGCCGACGGCCGGGCCTCCAGCTCGACGACGCCGACGGTCAGGCCGGTGCCGACCACCGAGCTCTGGCGCTCGACGACGGTCAGGTCGGCATCGTCGCCAGCCTCGACGACGAGGTGGGGGAACGACGCGCCACCCGCGGTGGCGTGGTGGTTCACCACGACGACCGGGTCGGGCACGGTCAGCCCCGGTGGCACCCGGACCGTCACCACCTGCGGGGCGAAGGCCCGGTGGAGGTGGTCGAAGGCCGTGGATTCGGCATCGGCCAACGGCTCGACCGGGTTGGGCGTCGCCGTCACCTCGAGGCCCTTCTCGGCCCACCCCGGGGTCACGGAGATGTCGAGCACCCAGCCGTCGACGACCACGACGGTGGCCGACCGCTCGGCGATGACCTCGTAGCGGTCGACGGTCGACGGATCGATCGACGGTGGCTCGGTGGCGGGGCGCAGCTCGGCCAGTGGCAGGTCGGCGACAAGGCTGTATCGCCACTCCTCGGTCTCGATGCTGGGCAACCCGACCTCGTGGGCGGTGGTGGCGGCCGAGGCCCGAGCCACCCCATCGGGAAGCGACGCAGCGACGGCGGCGCTGAAGTTGTCCATCACGAAGCCCAGGTTAGCGAGTATTTCCACTATCCAGGTTGGAGAAATCCGATCATCGTTTCCCGAAGGGCCAGAGCCGCCGCAGACCGCCTCGCCGCTGGCGGGCTCGCTCCTCGTCGACCTCGGCTCTCACCTTCGGACCGGCCGAGTTGATGATGTCCTCCGCCTCGTCGAGCAGTGCCCCGATCGAGGCGTCGTCGCCGACGCTGGTCGGCGCGTCGGGGGTCGGCGGCGTGACGAGCGATCCGTGCCGCCAGTTCACGTCGGCCATGCGCCGCTCGTAGCTCTCGCAGACCGCCGGACAGTTCCAAGGTGCCTCGGGGGCCAGGTCGAGGGCACACTTGCGCATCGTGTCACCGCTCGGGTAGGTCCTGCTCTGAAAGTGCTTGCAGTCCTGCCGCATTGCCATCAATCCATTGTGCCATCCGCTGGCACGGGTCCGGGGTCGAGGGGGACGCGTCGAACCGATGCGCCCCGCCCGGCGGGGCCGACCGAAGGAGCCAGACCGTGCCAACGCCCCACATCAGCGCCGCCAAGGGTGACTACGCCGACACCGTGCTCTTTCCCGGCGACCCCCTCCGGGCCCGGTACATCGCCGAGACCTTCCTCACCGACGCCGTCGAGGTCACCGCCGTCCGCTCGATGCTCGGCTTCACCGGCTCCTACAACGGCACCCGGATCTCGGTCCAGGGCTCGGGTATGGGCATCCCGTCGGCCCAGATCTACGCCACGGAGCTGGCCCGGGAGTACGACGTCAAGCGGATCGTCCGGGTCGGTTCCTGTGGGGCCCTCCAGGACCACCTGGCCCTCGGCGACGTGGTGGTCGGGATGGCCGCTGGCACCGACTCGGCCGTCAATCGGCGCCGGTTCGGCGACCGTGACATGGCCGCCGTCGCCGACTGGGAGCTCCTCAGGGCAGTGGCGACCACCGCCGAGCGCCAGGGCACGGCGGTCCATGTCGGGCCCATCTTCACCTCCGACTCCTTCTACGAGCCGGAAGGGAGCGACACCTTCGAGGTGCTGGCCCGCTACGGCGTGCTGGCGGTGGAGATGGAGGCGGCGGGCCTGTACGGGGTGGCCGCCTCCGAGGGCATCGCCGCCCTCACCGTCATCACCGTCAGCGACCACCTCAAGCGGGACGAGGCGATGTCGACCGAGGAGCGACAGACCAGCTTCGAGACGATGATCACCCTCGTCCTCGACGCCGTCACCGCCGACTGACCGACACGCCTCGGGACCGGCCACCGACGGATCGGCGGCCGGTCCGGGAGCCGGATCAGGACAGCCGCTGGATCTCGGCCACCAGGTCGGCGAGTTCGGCGATCGGACCGCTCCCCGACGACAGGGCCAGCGCCTCCTCCTCGACCTGCTGGAAGGTCACCTCGCCGCTGTAGGGCGACAGCCGCAGCAGCTCGGCGAGGGTGGCGACGGTCACCGCGAGCCGGAAGTCCTCGGCGGTCTCGGTCCACTCGTCGGCGACGATCGAGCCGTCGAGCTCCAGGCGAGTCTCGATCACCTCGCCGGAGTCCGGGTCCTCCCACCGCAACTGCACCGTCCCCAGGCGGTCGCCACCACCGACGCCGGGGGCGAGCGTCAACTCGTAGATGGCCGTCGTCTGATGGCCGGCCCCCAACTCGCCGGCGTCGACGGTGTCGTCCCGGAAGTCGTCGTCGAGGACGGCCCGGTTCTCGTAGCCGAGCAACCGGTATCGGATGACGTTGTCCTGATCGAAATCGACCTGGATCTTGCCGTCGATGGCCACGGTCAGCAGCGTCGAGACGAGATCGTCGCTGAACAGCCGCTCCGCTTCGGCCACGTCGTTCACGTAGGCGTAGAAGCCGTCGCCGTCGTTGGCCAGCTGCTCCATCACGACGTCGTTGAAGCTGCCCAGCCCGACCCCGACGGTGACGAGCTGGATGCCCCGATCGGCATCGCCCCTGATGAGCGACACGAGGGCGTCGGGATCGGTGAGGCCCACGTTGGCCACGCCATCGCTGGCCAGGATCACCCGGTTGATCCCGCCCTCCCGGAAGGCCTCGTTGGCCAGGTCGTACCCTCGCTGGAGGCCGGCTTCGAGGTTGGTCGACCCGGTGGTCTGGAGGGAGTCGATCGCCGCCAAGATCACCTCGGCATCGGCCACCGAGGTCGGCTCCAGCAGGACCTGGGCATCACCGCTGTAGGTCACGATCGACACGACGTCGTCGTCATCGAGCTCCCGGACCAGGGTCTCGAGCGCCGTCTTGACCAGTCCCAACCGGTCGGCCCGGTCCATCGACCCCGACGTGTCGACCACGAAGGTGAGCGACGCCGGCGGCCGCTCATCACCGGCCACCTGCTCGGCCTGAACGCCGAGCCGGACGATGACGTTCTCGGTGTCGTACGGCGACGGTCCGCCGTCGGCCACCACCGTCAACCCGTCGTTGGGAGCGGGATAGTCGTAGTCGAAGCTGTTGACGTACTCCTCCACCCGGACCGACTCGGGGGGCGGGATCGAGCCCTCGGCCACGAACCGCTGGGCGATCGAGTAGGCCGCGGTGTCGACGTCGAGGGCGAAGGTCGACAGCGGATCCTGGGCCGTCTCGACGAAGGGCCGGATGCCGTAGTCCTCGAACTGACCCTCGTCGGCGTCGTCGGGCTCGGTCGGGGGCGGGGCGGCGTCGCCGAACAAGCCACCCCCCTGCTCCGCCGCCGGGGCCGCTGCGGCCGCATCGTCGCTCGAGTCCTCGGCGGCATCCTCGGTCTCGCCCTCGGATCGGTCGCCGGTGACCACACCCTCCGTGTCGGACGCCTCGTCGGCGTCTGCAGCGGCGTCGTCGGTCGGTTCGTCCGCTGCCGCATCCTCGACGGCGTCGGATGCCTCGTCGTCATCGGAGCCGCAGGCCGCCACCACGAGGGCGAGGGCCAGGGCGATGGCCAGTGTCTTCAACAGCTTTGCGTTCATGGTCGACATAGGCGTTCGCGACCAACGATCGGTTCCCGGCGTCATGCATTCGACACCCGCCCGCGATCCCGTCGCCGACTACGCTCGATGACATCTCCGGGGCCGCGGCGAGTGCCGGAGCAAGCGGTGGGCGATGCCCACCGGCCATCAATCCCCCGACTCCAAGGAGCAACCATGGGTATCTTCGACAAGGCAAAGGACATGGCCGAGAAGGCCGAGGACGCGGCCGACATGGCCAAGGAGCATGCCGACAAGCTGCCCGGTGACATGGGCGACAAGGTCGCCGACGTGGCCGACAAGGTCGACGACGTGACCGACAAGATCCCCGGCATGAAGGACGAGTAACAACGTCGAGCTCGTAACCAGAGCGAAACGGAACGAGGCCACCCCAGCGGGGTGGCCTCGTTCGTGTTCGGCCTCGCTAACGGAGTTCGCCTCCGGCGAACTCCCCCGGCGAACCGGCTAGCCGACCGAGCCTGCCGCTCGGCCTCCGGCCTCGCTAACGGAGTTCGCCTCCGGCGAACTCCCCCGGCGAACCGGCGCTAGCCGACCGAGCCTTCCATTTGGAGCTCGATGAGGCGGCTCCACTCGACGGCGTACTCCATCGGGAGCGTCCGGGTGACCGGCTCGATGAAGCCGTTGACCACCATGCCGATCGCCTGCTCCTCCGAGAGGCCCCGGCTCATCAGGTAGAACAGCTGCTCATCGGCCACCTTCGATACGGTCGCCTCGTGGCCGATCTGGGCGTCGAGCGCCCCGATCTCCATGTAGGGGTAGGTGTCGGAGATCGAGTCCTCGTCGAGGATCAAGGCGTCGCACTGAACGTGGCTCTTGCAGCCGTAGGCGTCGTCCTCGACCCGGATCAGACCCCGGTAGCTGGAGCGGCCTCCGTCCTTGGAGATCGACTTGGCCACGATCTTCGACGATGTCTCGGGAGCAGCGTGGACCATCTTGGCCCCGGTGTCCTGGTGCTGGCCTGCGCCGGCGTAGGCCACCGAGAGGACCTCGCCGGTGGCCTTCGGACCGACGAGCCACACGGCCGGGTACTTCATCGTCAACCGGCTGCCGATGTTGCCGTCGATCCACTCCATGTGGCCCTCGGCCTCGACCCGGGCCCGCTTCGTGACCAGGTTGAAGACGTTGCTCGACCAATTCTGGATCGTCGTGTACGTCACGTGGGCGCTCGGCTTGACCACGATCTCGACCACCGCCGAGTGAAGCGAATCCGAGGTGTAGACGGGAGCGGAGCAGCCCTCGATGTAGTGGACCTTGGAGCCCTCGTCGGCGATGATCAGCGTCCGCTCGAACTGGCCCATGTTCTCGGCATTGATCCGGAAGTAGGCCTGGAGCGGCATCTCGACCTCGACGCCGGGGGGAACGTAGATGAACGAGCCACCGGACCACACCGAGGTGTTCAGGGCCGAGAACTTGTTGTCGTTCATCGGGATCACCTTGCCGAAGTACCGCTTGACGAGCTCGGGGTACTCCCGAAGGGCGGTGTCCATGTCGGTGAACAGGACGCCCTGGCGCTCGAGATCCTCCCGGTTGCGGTGGAACACCACTTCCGACTCGTACTGGGCGGTCACCCCCGCCAGGTACTTCCGCTCCGCCTCGGGGATACCCAGCTTCTCGTAGGTGTCCTTGATGGCGTCTGGGAGGTCCTCCCAGTCGTCGACCTGCCCCTCGGTGGGCTTGATGTAGTAGTAGATGTCGTCGAAGTAGATCTCCGACATGTCGCCACCCCAGTTCGGGGTCGGCCGGCGCTCGAAGTGCCGGAGCGACTTGAGGCGCAGGTCGAGCATCCAGTCGGGCTCGCCCTTCATCCACGACATCTCTCGGACGATGTCGGTCGTCAGGCCCTTCTTCGGTTTGTAGACGTAGTCCTCGGCGTCGCTCCAACCGAGCTTGTACCGGCCGAGATCGAGGTTGTCGGGGGTCACCGTCATGGCATCACCGTCATCGCGTCGCTGAGGGGGAATTTCTCCTACCGAGATAGTAACAAACTAGGTAGCCGGTGACACGGGTCGGGATCGACCGGAGGTCGACCCGCCGCCGGTGGCTTGACGCCGGCCTCCCGGTGGCTAACCTCCGGCGGGACACGGGAGAGGAGTCCGCAATGAGCGATCAGGGCCAACCAGGGTGGAATCAGCCCCCTGGCAACCCGCCCCCCTACCAGGGCGGACCGACCCCGCCGGCCTCCGGCTACCCACCGCCCCAGTACGGCGGCAGCCCACCACCGGCGCCGGCCTACGGGCAACCGGGGCCCTACCCGAGCGGACCGCCTCCCCAGTACGGCGCCCCGGCCGCGCCGGCCCGGCGTCGCCGGATGGGGGGCTGCCTGTGGATCGCTCTGGCCGTCGTCGTGCTCGCCCTGTTGGGCATCGGCGGCTGCTCGTACTGGGTGTACACCCTGGCTCGGGGACCGATCGACGGGGTCAACGACTGGGTGGCACTCGTCGACGACGGAAACTACCAGGGGGCCTACGACGAGCTGTGCGGCCCACTCAAGGCCACCACCGACCCGGCCTTCGTCACCGCCGAGCTGGAACGGCAGTTCGGGGCGGGCATCACCGACTTCAGCTTCTCGTCGGTGTCGTCGACCAACGGGGTGACGACGGTCGACGGCACGATCGAGGTGGCGGGGGTGAACCGCCCGGTCGAGTTCGTCATGCGGGAGGAGTCCGGCACCTGGCGGGTCTGCAGCCTGCCGCGCTGACGCTCAGTCGATGCGGCGGAGCTGCTCTCGGTAGAGCCGACCGCGCCGGATGTACTTGTCGACGGCGTCGGTGATCATCTCGGGGCGGGCCCCGTCGGTGCGGATCTTGGCCGGCACGCCGAGGGCCAGCGCCTTGGACGGGACCTCGGTGTCGTTGGTGACGACCGCGTTGGAACCGACGACGGCCCAGCTCCGGACGACGGCCCGGTGGAGCACGATCGACCCATTGCCCACCAAGGCGTTGTCCTCGATGGTGCAGCCCTCCAGATGGACGATGTGGCCGACCACGCACTCGTCGCCAACGACGGTGTCGAGGGTGTCGGTGCAGTGCAGCACCGAGTTGTCCTGGATCGAGGTCCGGGCGCCGATCACGATCCGCCCCTCGTCACCCCGGAGCACCGCCCCGGGCCAGATCGACGACTCGGGACCGATCGCCACGTTGCCGATGACCACCGCATCGGGATGGACGAAGGTGGTGGGATCGATCTCCGGGACACGGTCGCCGAGCGCATAGATGGCCATGGAGCGACGATACCCGCCGCCGGTCAGAGGTCTCGAATGTCCATCACCAGCGCCGACACCGACAGGAACACCAGCGCCACGAGGGTCAGGTACGCCAAGGGGGCGAGCCGCGACACGTCGACGACCAGCCGCCGCCGGCCGGTGACCCGCTGGGCGACACCCTCGACCACGGCCACCACGGCGTGGGATCCGTCGAGGGGCGGCAGCGGCAGCAGGTTCACCACCCCGACCGCCACCGACAGGACGCCTAGCCATCGCAACGACGTCACCGCCCCGCCGCTCACGGCCCAACCGCTGACGTCGGCCTGGGCGACCGGCGACAGGAACCGGACCGGGGCCTCGGTCGCCCCCGTCGGGTCGACGAACGACTGCCAGTAGGCCCCGAACTCGGCCACCCACCGCCACAGCGCCTCACCGGTCCCTCGGGCCACGAACCAGGTGTCGCCCGGACCGGCGGCCAGCGTCTGCCCGACCGAGGCCCCCTCCAGCGCCGCGGCGACCGAGAAGGCGATGACGGCCAGCCCGAGGTTCACCCCGGGGCCGGCCAGGATCGTGGCCAGCCGGTCCCGGTGGCGGGCGGCCCGGTAGGTTCCCGCCTCATCGAATCCCGCCGGCAGCTCAGCCGACGGTGTCATCCCGTGCAGCTTGACGTAACCGCCGGCGAACACCGCCCGAACGCCGTACCGGCACCCCCCGAGCTCGACCGACACGACCTCGGGCCCGAATCCCCAGAAGAACTCGGTGGGCACCATGCCGACGCGGCGAGCCACCACCAGGTGCCCGGCCTCGTGGACGGCGATGACGACGGCGAGGAAGCCCACCAGCGCCAGTCCCTGGGGCACGATGATGGCCAGGACGCCGAGGAACACCATGGTCGCGACCGCCCACCGCAACGACCACCTGACCCGCCCGGCCCCGACTCCGTCGTCGTCCACGTCCACTCCTCGCCCGGACCTCCGTCCGTAGCGGTCGGGGACCTACGCCGCCCGACCGACGCCCTTGCGAGCGCTTAGAGTGAAACTAAACCACAGAAAGTGAGCCCACCGCTCACCGCTGGGTCACTCTCCATAGGAGCCGTATTGCCCCTTGTAGAACACCATCGGTGAGGCGTCGCCGTCGACGACCTCGAGGGCCAGCACCCGGCCGATGATGAGGTTGTGGTCGCCGGTCGGCACGACCTGGTCGATCCGGCAGTCGATCATGGCGTGGATGCCGGGCAGCACCGGAGCCCCGCTCCCGGGAGCCGGCGTGGTGTCGACACCGTCGAACTTGTCGTCGGACCGGGACGCCATCTTCCCGCACAGCTCCTGCTGATCCCGGGCCAACACGTTGACGCAGAAGTGGCCAGCGGCTTCCATCGCCGGCCAGCTCCCCGACTCGGTTCCGAGGAAGAACCCGACCAGCGGCGGATCGAGCGAGATCGACGCGAAGGACCCGATCGCCACGCCCACCGGACGGTCGGCGCCGTTCGCGGTCACCACGGTCACCCCGGTCGGGAAGTGGCCGAGCACCGTGCGGAACTGGCCCGATTCGATCTCCGGGTCACTGCTGTCGGTCATCGATTGCCTCCCTTGGGTCATGGGCCGGCCACCGGTGTGACCGGGCCGCCGGGAGCCTAACCCAGGCGACTCCCGCTCGACAGTGAACCGGCCGCCTCAGCGGTGAACCGGCCGCCTCGACAGTGAACCGGCCGCCTCAGCGGTGAACCGGCCGCCTCAGCGGTGAACCGGCCGCCTCGGCGGTGGGCGGCTACCGGCAGCCGGACTCGAGCCGGAGACCCTCGGCGGCACCGATGACGACGAGCTCCTCGCCGGCCTCGGCCTGGATCCGCTCGACGGTGTCCCGCACCCACTCGTCGTCGTGGCTCGGGTCGTGGTGGAACAGCACCAACCGCTGGGCCTCGCACCGCCGAGCCAGCTCGAGGGCGAAGTCCGGGGTGCAGTGCCCCCAGTTGGCCCGCTGGGCGAACTCCTCGGCGTCGAACTGGGCGTCGTGGATGAGGACATCGACGCCCCGACAGGCCTCGACGATCGCCTCCGGCACCTCGTGGGAGCCATCGAGCGGCTGCTGATGGTCGCTCAGGTAGGCGACCGACCCTCGCCCGGCGTCGATCCGGTACCCGTTGGTCGGCCCGACGTGGGGCACGTCGAAGCAGGTGACGGTCGCCCGGCCGATGGCCAGGACCTCGTTGGCTGCTTCGGCGAAGGTGAAGTCCCCCGGCAGGTCGGCGAGCCGCACCGGGAACGCCGGCGGCCGGACGAAGTTGTCGATCTCGGCGGCCAGCGTGCTGCCGTCGTCCTGGCGGGGTCCGACGATGTCGAGCCGAGAGCCGGGCCCGAGCACCGGCCGGAAGAACGGGAGGCCCTGAATGTGATCCCAGTGGAGGTGGCTGATCAGGGCGGTGGCGGAGAAGCCGCTCGCCCGACCCTCGGCCTCGAGGTCGGCTCCGAGGTAGCGGACCCCGGTCCCCAGATCGAAGATGATCGGATCCTGACCGGGGACCTCGACCAGCACGCACGACGTGTTGCCACCGAAGCCCCGGGTATCGTCGCCCGAACAGGGGGTCGAGCCCCTGACGCCGTAGAAGGTGACACTCAGCATCGGTCTGGTTCGACTCCCAAGGGACGTTCAGGTCGGCAGGCGTGTTCGGCCCATCCGCGACCGGCACACCAATCGACGTCGACCTCGACTATGACCGGGAGGGTCCGGGCACTCGTGCAACGTCAGACCTCTATGAGGTGCAATGAGAGTAGTACGACTGGCCGAGCGTTGAACAGGGTGTGAACAACGTCTCACACCGTTGCCGGCACGTCGACACCTGGCAGAGAGGCGGGGACGGCAACGGCGACTTGAGCGGCGGGCCACGGCACCCCTAGCCTCGACGGCACGCAACCATCGCTCCGGGGGGCCACGAACGTGACCGAGCAAGCCGCACCGACCGTCGCCGGGTCCCCGTCGGCCAAGCGAACGCTTCCGGACGGTCTGGTCGCCGTCGTCAAGCGAGACTGCCCGACGTGCGTGCTGGTGGCCCCGGTGCTCGACGAGCTCTGGCAGCGGGGAGCCCAGCTCACGGTCTACACCCAGGACGACCCATCGTTCCCCGAGCCCGAGGCGGTCGACGCCATCGTCGTCGACGACACGTCGCTCGAGGTCTCGTGGCACCACGACATCGAAACGGTGCCGACCCTGGTCCGGGTCGACGGCGGCGCAGAGATCGAACGCACCGAGGGCTGGTCGCGGGACCGGTGGGAGGAGCTGACCGGCCTCGACCGGTTGGGGGCCGATCTGCCCGACCATCGCCCCGGATGCGGATCGCTGTCGGTCGACCCATCGCTCACCGACGAGCTGCTGGCCCGGTTCTCGGGGACGGGCCTCACCAGCCGCCGGATCGAGGTGGCGGCGCTCGAGGACGAGATGGAGATGGCGTTCGACCGGGGCTGGTCCGATGGGCTTCCGATCGTCCCGCCCACCGAGGCCCGCGTCCTCAAGATGTTGGCCGGCACGACCCGTGACCCCGGCGAGATCGTCGCCGTCGTCCCGCCCGACCTGGCCGAGGTGACCGTCGAGCAGGTGGCGATCAACGCCGTGATGGCAGGGTGCAAACCCGAGTACCTCCCCGTCGTGCTGGCCGCCGTCTCGGCCGCCTGCACGACCGAGTTCAACATGCACGGGCTCCTCGCCACCACCTACTTCTCGGGCCCGATCGCCGTCGTCAACGGACCGATCGCCGAGCGCATCGGGATGAACTCGGGCAACAACGTCCTCGGCCAGGGGAACCGGGCCAACCTCACGATCGGCCGGGCCCTCCAGCTGGTGGTCCGCAACCTGGGCGGCGGGCGGCCGAACCTGGCCGACGGGCGGCCCGGGGTCGACATGGCCCTGATGGGCTCGCCGAGCAAGCTGGGCCTGTGCTTCGCCGAACGGGAGGCCGACTCCCCCTTCGAGCCCCTCGCCGTCGAGCGGGGCCTGGCCCCCGGCACCGACGCCGTGACCCTGTTCGCCGGGCAGGGCCCTACGGCCATCGCCGATCAGCTGTCCCGCAGCCCCGAGTCGCTGGTCCGCTCCATGGCTGCGGTCCTCCGCACGTCGAGCCACCCCAAGCTGGTCATCGGGTTCGACGCCATGCTGCTCGTCGGACCGGAGCACGGACGGATCTTCGGTGAAGCCGGTTGGGACCGGGCCCGCCTCCGCCACGAGCTCGACACCCTGCTGACCCTCGATGCCGACGAGCTGGTCCAGGGGGCCGGCGGGATCGCCGAGGGCGTCCCGGCCGTGCTCGCCGGTAGCCAGGTACCCAAGTTCCGACCCGGTGGACTCCAGATCGTCCACGCCGGCGGCGATGCCGGGCTGTTCTCGGCCGTCCTCGGCGGCTGGGTCGGCGGCCCGAAGGGCAGCGAGCCCGTGACGGTACCCATCACCGACATTCCGTAGTTCCGCAGTCTCTGCACCACCCACCACCGAAGGAGCCCACCATGACCGTCGTACTCGACCCGACGTCGGGCAAGGTCAGCCAGGCCATCGAAACGGTCCCCCGCCCCGCCTCGATCGAGGGCCTCCGGATCGGCCTGCTCGACATCTCCAAGCCCCGGGGCGACAAGTTCCTCGACCGGCTGGAGGAGCGATTGACCGAGCGGGGGGCCCAGGTCACCCGGTACGCCAAGCCGACGTTCTCCAAGCCGGCCCCGGTCGACCTCCGCCACGAGATCGCCTCGAGCTGCGATGCCGTGATCGAGGCGCTCGCCGATTGAGGCAGCTGCACGTCGTGCAGTGTGCACGACATCACCGACCTCGAGCGCCGCGGCGTGCCCGGCGTGTTCGTTGCGAGCCAGGTCTTCGTCGACGCCGCCCAGTCCCAGGGTGAGGCCCTCGGGTTCCAGCCGGCCCGCCACTTCGTGGAGCACCCGATCCAGGACCGAACCGACGACGAGATGGCGACGATCGCCGACAAGGCGATCGAGGCGCTCATCGAGAAGCTGACCGGCGCCTGAGCCGACGCTCGGCTCACCCGCCGGGGGGCGTCCCCTCGGCGGGGAGCACGATGCGATCGCCGTCGACCGCCGCCAGGCCATCGCCGATCACCCGGGCCGCGACCCGCTCCGCCCGGTCGCCCTCGCCCGGCCACCCCATGACCCGATCGAGCTCGGCCCGGAGAACCGGACCGTGCCGTAGGGCGGCGACCAGCCTCCCCCGGCCCTGGCGATCCGACCCGGCGAAGGTGCTCTGGCGCCCCGACACCCCGGCGGTCGATGTCGCCGGGTCGGGCTCGGGCCGACCCCGACCGAACCAGGTGCAGCCCGAAGCCAGCGGGCAGCCGTCGCAATGCGGCACGCGGGCGACACAATGCCCGGCTCCGACGTCGAGCAGGGCCTGGTTCCACAGCCACCCCCGACCGACCGGGACCGCGGCGTCGGCCACCCGCTGAGCCTCGGCCCGACCCAACGGTCGGCCGACCACGCGGGCCAGGATGCGCGCCACGTTGGTGTCGAGAACCGCGTCGTCGCGCTCGAAGGCGAACACCCGAACCGCCCGGGCGGTGTAGGGCCCAACGCCGGGCAGCGCCAGCAGGTCGTCGAGCTCCGTCGGAAACCGGCCCCCGTGGTCGGCCACCACGGCCCGGGCGCAGCGGTGGAGGTTCACCGCCCGCCGGTTGTAGCCGAGTCCGGCCCACTCCTCGATCACCTCCGCCACCGGCGCGTCGGCGATGGCGCCGACGGTCGGGAAGCGATCGAGGAACCGCTCCCACCGGTCGACGACGCGGGCCACCTGGGTCTGCTGCAACATGACCTCGGCGACCAGGATCGGCCACGGGTCTCGCTGATGACGCCACGGCAGGTCGCGCCCGTTGGCTGCGAACCACGGACCGAGGTCGGGCCACGTCGGAACGTCCACCAGCGGTGAGGGTAGTTCGACCGGCGACGTCGATGTCTGCTGTTCGCGAGCGAGGTTCTAACCTGGCCTGCCATGATCACCCCCGACCTCACCGAAGCGGCTGATGTCATCGAGACGGCGGCCGGCGTCGTCCGGATCGCCACCCGGCACCTGGCCGAGACCGGCTCGATCGACGACGACCAGGTTCTGGCCTACGACCTGGCCCACGCCGCGGCGGCGATCGAGACCGCCCGCTCGATGCTCGACTACGGCGCCAAGGGCGACGTCGAAGCCCGCCTGACCTGCGTGTTCGTTGCCGACGTGGTCGCCGACCTGGCCACCAAGGTCTGGGGGCGGGAAGCGACCTGGGCCACCACGCCGACCGCGCTCGACGCGACCCGGTCCTTCGTCGCCACCTGGCGGGAGCCCCAGCTCCTGGCCGACCTGGCCGGCGACGACGGGCCCCGCCACCTCGACCAGGAGTTCGAGCTGGTGCAGGACACGTTCCGGCGCTTCGCCGAGGAGCAGGTCGGCCCGCGGGCCGAGCACATCCACCGGGACAACACCGACATCCCCGAAGACCTCATCGGCAGCCTGGCCGAGATGGGCCTGTTCGGCCTCTCGATCCCCGAGGAGTACGGCGGCTTCGCCGGAGGCGGCGAATCCGACTACTACGGCATGGTGATCGCCACCGAGGAGCTCAGCCGAGCGTCGCTGGGGGCCGCCGGCTCCCTCATCACCCGGCCCGAGATCCTGGCCCGGGCGCTGGAGGCCGGTGGCACCGAAGCCCAGAAACAGGCGTGGCTGCCTCGGCTGGCCACCGGCGAGATCATGAACGCGGTCGCCGTGACCGAACCCGACTACGGGTCCGACGTGGCCAACATCAAGGTCTCGGCCACCCGGGTCGACGACGGGTGGGCGATCAACGGCGTCAAGACCTGGTGCACGTTCGCCGCCCGGGCCGACGTCCTGATGCTGCTGGCCCGGACCGACCCCGACCGATCGAAGGGCCATCGGGGCCTGTCGATCTTCATCGTGCCCAAGGAGCGGGGCGACGGGCACGGCTTCACCTTGACCCAGCCCGGCGGTGGCTCGATGGAAGGTCGCCCGATCGACACGATCGGCTACCGGGGCATGCACTCCTATGAGCTGGCCTTCGACAATTGGGTCGTGCCGGCCGAGAACCTGATCGGCGAGACCGACGGCGAGGGGCGGGGTTTCTACTACCAGATGGCCGGCTTCGAGAACGGCCGGCTCCAGACGGCGGCCCGTGCGATCGGGGTGATGCAGGCGGCCTACGAGGCGGCCAAGGCCTACGCCGAGGATCGGGTCGTGTTCGGGGCCCCGATCGGCGACTATCAGCTGACCAAGGCCAAACTGGCCCGGATGGCGGCGCTGATCCAGGCCGCCCGCCAGTTCTCCTACTCCGTGGGCCGGATGATGGCCAAGGGCGAGGGGAAGATGGAGGCCTCGATGGTCAAGGCCTACGTCTGCAAGGCCGCCGAGTGGGTGACACGGGAGGCGATGCAGATCCACGGGGGCATGGGGTACGCCGAGGAGTACGCCGTCAGCCGCTACTTCGTCGACGCCCGGGTCCTCAGCATCTTCGAGGGGGCCGATGAGACGTTGTGCCTGAAGGTGATCGCCCGGACCCTGGTCAGCAGCGACTGAGCGGTCGACCCCAACGATCGACAACCTGACAATCCCAGGGAAGTCCGGATCGGGCGGCTAAAACCGTCGGGCCGTGCTGTTTCCGACAGTCGCCTTCGCGCTCTTCTTCTGCGTTGCCTTCCTCGCCAACTGGCTCCTGCGGCCAAGGCCCACGGCCTGGCGGGTGGCGATGGTCGGGCTCAGCTTCTACTTCTACGGCTACTGGGATGCCCGCTTCACCGTCCTCCTGGCGGCGGCCATCGCCGTCAACCACGTGGTGGCGATCACGGTGGCCCCCCGCCGTACCCCCGAGGGCCTCACACCGCTCGGCCGTTGGGTGCTCGGCCTCGGGATCGCGGCCGATCTCGGCCTGTTGGCGGCGTTCAAGTACTACGGGTTCTTCGCCACGTCGGTCGCCAACGGCCTCGACCGGGTGGGCCTCTCGACCAGCGCTCCCGTGCTCGAGGTGGCCCTCCCGATCGGGATCTCCTTCTTCACGTTCCAGGCGATCAGCTACATCATCGACGTCGCTCGGGGCCGGATCGACGAGCCGATGCCGCTCCTCAGCTTCGCCTTCTACCTGTCGTTCTTCCCCCAGCTGGTCGCTGGGCCGATCGTCCGGGCGACCCAGATGGCGCCACAGATCGATCGCCGACCCGACCCCCGGACCATCCCCGCCGGCGAGGCGTTCTGGCTCATCGGCCAGGGGCTGATCAAGAAGGTCGTCATCAGCAGCTACCTGGCGGCCAACGTCGTCGACCCGGTCTTCGACTTCCCGACCGACCGGAGCCGCATCGAGATCCTCCTCGCAACGTACGGCTACGCCATTCAGATCTACGCCGATTTCAGTGGCTACACCGACATCGCCATCGGTGTGGCGCTGCTCCTCGGCTTCCGGTTCGCCCCCAACTTCGACGCACCGTATCGGTCGTTGTCGGTCCGAGAGTTCTGGCGCCGGTGGCACATCAGCCTCTCGACCTGGCTGCGGGACTACCTCTACGTGCCCCTCGGGGGTAGCCGGCGAGGCCGCCTGCTCACCGCCCGGAACCTGGCCATCACCATGGTCCTCGGCGGGCTGTGGCATGGCGCGGCGTGGACCTTCGTGCTCTGGGGGGCGATCCACGCCGGCGCCCTCATCGCCGAGCGGGGCGCCCGATCGGTGGTTCGGCGATGGCGGCCGGAGCTGCGGGCCAACCCGGCGTTCGGCGCCCTCCGGTGGCTCGTCACGTTCCACGTCGTGTGCCTCGGCTGGATCTTCTTCCGGGCCGATTCGGTCGGGCACGGCCTCGACCTCCTCGGTCGCCTGGTCGAGGGCTCGATCCCCTCACCTGGCGAGCTGGGAGACGTGGCGGACCTGTCCCCGGCGTTCCTGGTGGCGGCGGCGGCCATCGCCGCCGCCGTCGGCCTCCAGTGGGTCCCGTCGACCACCATCCGACGACTCCAGGACGCGTTCGGCCGGACGACCCCGATCGCCCAGGTCGGGGTCCTGGCCCTGGCCCTGACCGTGATCGACGCCCTCGGCCCCGCCGGGGTCGACCCCTTCATCTACTTCCAGTTCTGATGGCCATCGTCCCCTCCTCCGACCATCGCCTGCGGGCCGCCGACCCCGGACGGCCGCCGGGACCCGGTACCAGACCGGCGGGGACGGTGTTCATCGTCGTGGTCGGGACGCTGGTCGTGGCCGCCCTCCTGAACGCCGGACCGATGCTGGGGGCAGCCGAGACCAGCGAGCTCGGCCCCCGTCGGGACCTCGCCCTCACGTTCTGGCGTCCGATCGAGACGGTCAGCTCCGCCGCCGGCCTGACCGCCCCCCGTCGGGTCGCCGAGTCGTTCCGTCCGCCCGAAGGCGGCGGCTTCCAGCTCGAGCCGCTCCCCGAGACGGCGGCGGATCACCGGAGAGGGACGCTCGGTCATGAGCCCTATGGCCCGGCGGCGGCCGCCACCTCACGGCCACCGGCTGGCCCCGAGGCCAGTGCTCCGGCCCCTGGGTCGGGCATCGACGTGCCGCCGGGCGACCAGGTGTCAGCGCCCGGCACCCCACTCGGCCTGCCGCCGCCTGGGGACCAGGGCGACCAACCGGGCTCCGAGGCGACGACTGCGTTGCCGGACGGCGACGGCCCACCCGACGACGGCTACCGGTCGTCGCGGCGCCCGACCGCCGAGGACCCGCTGCGGCTCCACATCGTCGGCGATTCGACGATGGACCCGGTCGGCACGTCCCTCCTCCAGGAACTGGCGATCGGCGGGGTCGTTGCGGCCCAGCTCGATGTCAGGATCTCGACCGGCCTGTCCCGCCCCGACTTCTTCGACTGGCCGGCCCACCTCCGCGACGTCCGGGCCGCGGCCCGCACCGAGATCGTCGTGATCATGCTCGGGGCCAACGACGCCCAACCGTTCCTCATCGATGAGGCCCCCGAGAGCTTCGGCACCGAACGGTGGGTCGAGACCTACCGCCAACGGGTCCGGTCGCTGCTCGAGGAGCTCACCTTCGACGGCGGGTGGGTCATCTGGGTCGGCCAACCCGTCATGCGGTCGGTCGACTTCGACCAGAAGATGGCACTCATCGATCAGATCTACCGGGAGGAGGTGGCCCGGTACCCGACGGCGGTGTTCATCGACTCCCGGGCTGCGCTGTCGGACGGCACCGGCAACTACCAGGCCTACGTGACCGAGACCAACGGCGACCAGCTCCTGGTCCGGGCGGGAGACGGGGTCCACCTCACCCCGACCGGTGGCGATCGGCTGGCGGCGCTGATCCTGGCCGAGCTGGCGGCGATCTCCCCGGTCCGCTGACCGGACCCGGTCCGCTGACCGGACCCGGTCCGCTGACCGGGCCCGGTCCGTTCGTGCGGTCACGATTCGACCCGACCGGATGGGCGGGGCACGCTGGTCGCCATGACCTCAGCATCCCCCATGCCGGCGCTGTCGCTGGCCTCCGTCGCCGGCCGCCGAACCCGCACCGTCGAGCTGATCACCGAGATCGAGAACCGGGGGTTCTCCGGGATCTTCTGCCCGAGCTTCGGCGACAGCATGGGCCTGTGCCTCTCGATCGCCCACCACACCGAGCGGCTGGAGTTCGGTACGGCCATCCAGCCGATCTACTTCCAGTTGCCGTCGGCGCTGGCGTCGTCGGCCGCCTACCTCCATGAGATCGCCGGCGGGCGGTTCCGGCTCGGCATCGGGGTCACCCACGCTCCCACCCACTCCCGGCTCGGCCTCAGCGTCGGCAAGCCGCTGGCCGACACCAGCTCCTACGTCGAGGACATGCGCAAGACCGGGGAGCAGATGGGCGGGCTACCCCCGCTGACCTTGGCCACGCTCCGGGACAAGATGGTGGCCCTGTCGGTCGAGATCGCCGACGGCGCCGTGTGGGCCAACGCCTCCCGGTCCCGCATGGCCCACTCGTTGTCGCTGATTCCCCAGGATCGGCTCGACGCCGGGTTCTACGTCGGCAACATGATCCCGACCGTCATCGACGACGACCGTGAAGCGGCGGCGGCCCGCAACCGGGCGACCCTCAAGGGCTACGTCGCGCTCCCCAACTACCGGAACTACTGGAAGGAGGCGGGGTACGAGGAAGAGATGACGGCTGTCGAGGCGGCCATCGACGCCAACGACGGCGATGCCCTGCTGGCGGCCATGAGCGACCGGTGGCTCTCCGACTGCACGCTGTACGGATCGGTCGGCGAGGTTCGGGACGGCGTCGAAGCGTGGTTCGACGCCGGGGTGGCGAGCCCGATCCTGGTGCCGTCGTCGACCGGCGGTGGCCAGATGAAGGCTTTCGACGAGCTGTTCGCGGCGTTCGCCTAGCGGTGACGACCGGAGAGGTTGCCCCTGGCTCCCGTCAGCGGCTCAGAGGCCGAGCTGACGGGAGGCCAGATCGCGCATGATCTCCTCGGACCCACCGCCGATGGCCTGGACCCGGACCTCCCGGTAGAGCCGCTCGACCGTGTCGCCCCTCAGGTAGCTGGCTCCGCCGAGGATCTGTGCCGCTTCCCGAGCGCAGAACTCGAACGTGGTCGTGGCCGCGACCTTCGCCTCGGCGATCTCGGCGACGGGATCGTCTCCCTGGTTGAGCTGCCACGAGAGGAGCTGGTTCCACGCCTCGCTGGCCCGGATGTGGCGATCCATCTCGACCAGCTTGTGTCGAATCACCTGGTGATCGGCCAGCCGCTTCCCGAACGTCTCCCGCTCCCGGGCCCAGCCGAGGGCCTCCTCGAAGCAGACCCGGGCGAACGCCGTCGACTGGATGGCCATGTCGATCCGCTCGGCGTTGAAGTTGTTCACGATCGCCGAGAACCCGGTGTTCTCCTCGCCGATGAGATTCGACACCGGGACCCGGACATCCTCGAAGTAGAGGGTGGCGGTGTCGGAGGCGAGCCACCCCATCTTGTCGAGCTTCGTCCGGGACAGGCCGGGACGGTCGCCCTCGATCAGGAGCAGGGAGATCCCGGCCGGTCCGTCGGGGCCGGTGCGGACCGCGGTGGTGAAATAGTCGGCCCGCATCCCGGAGGTGATGAAGGTCTTCGAGCCGTTCACCACCAGCTCATCGCCCTCCCGGCGAGCGGTGGTGCGGATCCGGGCCACGTCGGAACCACCACCGGGCTCGGTGATCGCCAGCGCGGCGATGGCCTCCCCGCTCTGGCAGGGGGCGATCACCCGGGCCTTCATCTCGTCGTTCCCGAACCGCTGGATCGGTGGGAGGCCGATGTAGTTGGAGAAGAAGGCGGCGACGACGCCCCCCGAACCCGATCGGCACAACTCCTCCATCAGCACGAGCCGCATGAGGGCGTCGCGCTGGCCGTGCCCGCCGTGTTCAGCGTCGAAACCGTCGCCGAACAGCCCGATGGCCCCGGCCTTCTTGTACAGGTCGCGGGGAATCTCGCCGTCGAGGTCCCACTGGTGGACGTGAGGCGTGATCTCGTTCTGGGTGAACTGGCGCACGACCTGGCGGAAGGCTTCGTGGTCCTCGTTGAAGAACGGGTTCGAGACGTTGGGCACGCCCCGATACTAGGCCAGCTCCCGCAGCAACTCCGTAGCCACGGCGTCGCCAACGTCGGGGGTCTCGTCCGGGGCGGTCACTCCGTGGCCGGTGACCACCTGGTCGACCAGACCCAGCGTGACGACCTCGAAGGGGGCGATCCAGGCCGGGGCATCGCGATCGGCGGTGCGTTCGACGATCGCCTGCCAATACGGCTCGGGGAGCCGCCGACCGGCGCCAGCGACCAACCAGGTCGGGGTCGACAGGGCTCGGGCGGTGGCGGCGAGCGCCAGCGACCCGACGTCGGTGAGGGCCGCAGCCGGACCGGCCGCCGCCGCCTCGATCAACACGACGTCGGCCTCGGCCACGGCTCCGGCGAGATGGGCCGCGTCGACCTCCTCGGCGTCGACGTCGGCCCGCTCCAGGCGTCGAACGACCGATGACCCCTGCCCCTCCACGTCGATGACCAGGGCGAGGACGTCACCCCGTCGGGGGAGGGCGTCGACGATGATGTCGGGCCAGCCGCAGAGGACCACCGTGGCTCCCTCGGGCAGCGCGTGGGC
This sequence comes from Acidimicrobiales bacterium, assembly GCA_965262175.1. GTDB lineage: Bacteria > Actinomycetota > Acidimicrobiia > Acidimicrobiales > SZUA-35 > CADEDH01. Next base: position 57,307 of record CBDHES010000028.1, read on the forward strand.
CAGCTCTCGGCCGGTCCGGTCGAGCCGTAGCTCCTCGACGACGTCGCGGGCCTCGCGATGGGGATCGGGGCTCAACGCCAGCCGACTGCACATCCACCACAGCGGGCCGACCGCAGGCTGCCGGGTCAGCAGCCGGCGGGCGGCGGTGACCAGGCCAGGCGGGTCGTGGCGGAACACGTCGAGGGCCGACGCCGCCTCCTGCACCAACAACCCGGCGTCGGCACCGCTGGCTCGGGCCACGTACCGGAGCTGCTCGATAGGATGCACGCCTGCGACCATACCCCCTGCGTCCCCAGCGACACCGATCGCAGCGGTGCGCCGACGGTCACCGGTCCGGGGCGCTGGACCGGGCGCTCCCCCGAGGCTGGTTGTCGACGACGGACGGTGGGTCGCTGCATCGGCTCGGGCTTGGTGACAAAGTTGCTGCGTTGGTCGTGAGGAGGTTCGGAGAATGGGAAACGGTGCGCTAGTCTCGCCGGCCGTGGCAGATGCTCCGCCGGACATCGTTCTCGATTCGTTGCGAGGCGAGGGATACCCGCTCCGGGATTGGCTCACCTCGTACCCGCTGCTGTTGGTCGGGATCGATCCGTACACCCATGAGAGCGCGTGGATCCTCGAGACCGCGGGGCGATTCCTCGACCACTTCTCACCATCCGACATCCGCGTCGGTTGGCTGGCCACGACCGATGACGACGGTTGCCGCCAGTTCCTCGGTCCGTGGTGCGAGCGCTTCCTGACCTTCCCCGACCCGGAGCGGGAGGCGGTCCTCGCCTTCGGCGTCGAGCGGCTCCCCAGCCTCATCCACATCCGGTCGGACGGGCACCTGACGGTGGCCAACGGGTGGGACCCCGAGGCCTGGCGGGCGATCGCCGCCGACCTGGCCAAGATCCTCTCGTGGAATCGGCCACAGATCCCCCGGCCCGGCGATCCGACGCCCTACGCCGGGACGCCGGTCAAGGGCAACTGAGGCGACCTCCGGGGGTTCGGCCCCACCCCACCCGATCTGCTAGACAGACCGGGTGGTCTCGACCCGCCTGGACCGCATGGTTCGTCTCGTCCGCCGGTGGCGTCCTCCGCCGGACGGCAGCGATCGTCCCCGCTTCGATCCCGATCTCCCCGACCCCGAGCTGCGGCGGCTACGGCGGCTGATCGACGAGTGCATCGAGCGCCGGGGCGGCGAGGTCGCGGCCCGACGTCGAGCCCGGACCGTCGGGCTGGCGTTCTCCACCCTGAGCAGCGAGGGTCGACGCCGGTTCTTCACCCTCCTCGCCGAGGACTACGGCGAGGACGATGCGGCGGTGGACGCAGCGATCGCCGCCGTGACCGCCGCCCAGCGACCCGAGGATCGGCGCGAGGCGGAACGGACCCTGCGCCGAGCCCTCGAGCCCCGGCGAGAACGGCTCTTGCGGGCGTTCGCCGGCCTCGATGGCGGTCTGCTGTTCCTGGTCGAGCTGCGGGAGGAGCTGCGTCGCTCGAGCAGCGACCACCCAGCGCTCCGAGCGATCGACGACGACCTCCGACCGATCCTCGAGAGCTGGTTCGACGTCGCCCTCCTGCGACTCGAGCGCCTGACCTGGGACTCGCCGGCCTCGCTGCTCGAACGTCTCATCGAGTACGAGGCGGTCCACGCCATCGAGTCGTGGGGCGACCTCAAGGGCCGGCTCGGGACTGGACGCCGCTGCTACGCGTTCCTCCATCCCTCGATGCCAGACGACCCGCTGATCTTCGTCGAGGTGGCGCTGACCGACGGCGCGCCCCAGTACCTTCCCGACCTCCTCGACCACGACTCGGCGGAGCGCATCGGGGCGACGGAAGCCAACACGGCCGTCTTCTACTCGATCTCCAATTGCCACGACGGCCTGGCCGGCGTCCGACTCGGCGACTTCCTGATCAAGTCGGTCGCCGAGCAGCTGGCCGCCGAGCTGCCGGGCGTTCGCAACTTCGTCACGCTCTCGCCGCTGCCCGGATTTCGCCGCTGGCTGCGGACCGAGCTGGCCGCCGACGGCGATCTGGTGGCACCCGACGAGGCCGCCGAGCTCGGCGACGGCGACGAGGCCGAGGGACGGCGACGGTTGGCGACCCTGGTCCAGGGGTCGCTGGCCGACGCCGATGGCATGCTCGAACGGGCCCGTCCGACGCTGATGGCGCTGGCCGCCCGGTACCTGCTCGACGAGCAGGTCAAGGGCCGAGCCCGTGATCCGGTCGCCCACTTCCACCTCACCAACGGGGCGTCGATCGACCGGCTGAACTGGTGGGCCAACCCCAGCGCCGCGGGGTGGGAGCGCGGTCTGGGGATGATGGTCAACTACCGGTACCGGCTCCGCGACATCGAGCGCAACCACGACGACTACGTCGGTGAGCGGCGGATTCACGCCTCGGATGGCGTTCGACGGCTGCTCCCGGCACCACCCGTGAACTAGAACGGGCCACCAGGAGTAGCCCTGGTGGCCCGTTCACTTGTCGATGTTCGTTGTCGTCAGGTCAGGCTCAGAGGGCCCGCACGTTCTTCGCCTCGTCCCCCTTGCGGCCGGGAGCGATGTCGAACTCGACCTGCTGCCCCTCGTCAAGCGTCTTGTAACCTTCGCCAACGATGTTCGAGAAGTGAACGAACACATCGTCTTGGCCTTCGCGGGAGATGAAGCCGAAGCCCTTCTCGGCATTGAAGAACTTCACGGTTCCTGTAGGCATGGCACTACTTTCGTCTCTGCGTGGACGAGCCCTCATGCCCATCCACGACCTGGATTCTAAGGAGGGCGCCCGGCAACTCGGCGCGATATCTGCGAGTCGACTTGACACCGGCCGATCGCTCCGACCTGGGGTGTCGGGCCAGGCGGGCCTATCGTCGGCCCAATGGTGTTCGACATCGCCGCCCTCCCCGACGAGGCCCTCAGGTTCTTGACCGAGCGTCATCTGGCAACGTTGACCGTGCTGCGAGCCGACGGCTCACCGCAGACCACGCCGGTCGGGGTCACCTACGACTCCGAAGCCCGGTTGGCCCGGGTCATCACCTGGGCCGACTCGTACAAGGCCCGGTGTGTGGCGGCCCGGCCGGGCGGGCCGGCCTCGGTCTGCCAGGTCGATGGTGGCCGATGGCTCACCATCTACGGCCGCAGTACGGTGACCGACGAGCCGGTCAGGGTCCGTGAGGGGGTCGAGCGGTACCAGCAGCGGTATCGCCCACCCAAGGAGCGCTCCGATCGGGTCGTGATCGAGATCGCCGTCGACCGGATCGTCGGCCGCGTCTGAGCCCGAGGTGCCGACCGTCCCGGTCACGGCCCTCCCTACACGAGAGGTGGCGTCCATGGCCACGGAACTGAGCGTCGTCGGTCTGACCGGTGGGATCGGCACGGGCAAGACGACCGCAGCCGACATCCTGGCCGAGCTCGGGGCGGTCGTCGTCGACTGTGACCAGCTGGGGCGCGACGTGGTGGCGGCCGACGGGGGCTCGGCGTTCCCGGCGATCGTCGAGCGGTTCGGGGCCGACATCGTGGGCCCCGACGGTGAGCTCGACCGAGCGGCGCTGGGGCGGATCGTGTTCGGCGATCCGGCCGCCCTGGCCGACCTCAACGCCATCACCCATCCGGCGATCGATGCCGAGATCGCCCGGGCGATCGAGGCCGCCGAACCGGACCGACGGGTGGTGCTCGACATGGCGGTCCTGGTCGAGTCGTCGCTGGGAGCCGGGCTCTACCATCGGGTCCTGGTCATCGAGTCTCCTCTGGAGCACCGTCTGGAGCGCCTGGCGACCCAGCGTCAGATGAGCCGCGACGACGCGATGGCCCGCATCGGCAGCCAGGCGTCGGACGACGATCGCCGCAGGGCCGCCGACGACGTGATCGTCAACGACGGCGACCGGGAGGCCCTCCGGGCCAAGGTGGTCGCCTGGTGGACCGACCTCGCCTCCTGACGGCCGGCGAAACGGCTCAAGGTCGAGCGCCCGAGCGCCGAAACCTCCTGTTCACGCGCCGATTTCAGGAACTGCGATCAGCGCCCCGAACGGTTGCGGTACGATTCGCGTTGAGTCGCTCAACGGTGCGCGACAGAGGAGCAAGAACATCATGCATACCACGACCGACCCGACGATGATGCTGGGTCGCTACTCGCAGGTCGTCACCCCCACCGGCGTGATCAGCGGAACGATTCTGGCTGTGGGAGCCAAGGGAATCTCGGTGGCAGTCGAGCGCCAGGTCGTTCGAATCGCCCCCTCCGACATCCACGAGATCAGCGCCGCCGGCTGACCTGGTCGGCCCCGAGCCGGCGCAGCGCGCAGGGTGCCGTCGGCTCCCGCTCGTTCGCGCGCCGGTGAAGCCGAAGGACGTTCGTTGGTCCGGCTGAGCTTGTCAACTGGCCTGGACCCAGTACCGTTGGGGCTGGTGCCGCTCAGACGGCCGGACGGTAGTCGCAACCAGCGGAGTCCCAGATGCACGACCTGCAGATCACCTGGCCGGAGGGCTCGGCCAGGTTCTCGCCCGACGACTCACCGGTCGAGGTAGGCCGGTCCCCGGACGCCGCGATCATCCTCACCGAGCCGTCGGTCTCACGACGTCACATCGAGTTCGTCTGGAGCGGTTCGGCCTGGACGGCCGCCGATTCGTCGACCCACGGATCATTCGACCCGATCGGGGTCCGATTGGCGCCCAAGTGGACGGTCGGCACCGACACCACGATCCGCCTCGGCGGCGTCGAAGGGGTCGAGCTGCGGATCGCGCTGGTGACGACCCGTCCCGATGGGGTCGAACGACCCGGGCGTCCGGTCCAGGCCCCAGCCGACGAGGGATCCCTCGACCTCTCGTCGTTCGATCCACCGGCAGCCGCCAGTTCCGCCGCCGGTGGTCTCGGGGTCGGAGCGGCAGCCGCGAGCGGGGGCCTGGGTCTCGACGAGCCGGCGCCCGGCGGCGGGTTGTTCCCACCCGATCCGCCCACCGGTCCCGATCCGCTCGCCCCGGGGTCGGACGGTCTCGGCGGACCGGCGGGGCCCTCGGTCTTCGATCAGCCGGCGGCGTCCGGTCCGGCGGCGTCCGATCAGATCCTCGGCGCGCCGGGGACCGCTCCCCCCGGTCTCGACCAGCCACCTCTCCCCGGCCCGGCGGCCTTCGACCAACCACCCCCCGGACCCTCCGCCTTCGACCAACCACCCCCCGGACCCTCCGCCTTCGACCAACCACCCCCCGGACCCTCCGCCTTCGACCAACCACCCCCCGGACCCTCCGCCTTCGACCAACCACCCCCCGCGCCCTCGGCCTTCGACCAACCACCCCCCGGACCCTCCGCCTTCGACCAACCACCCCCCGCGCCCTCGGCCTTCGACCAACCACCGACGCCGCCGGGCGCCCCGGAGCCGGCGGGCCCATCCATCCTCGACCAGCCCCCGGCGCCACCGCCCGGGTTCGATCAGGGGCCGCCCGAGCCTTCGGTGCTCGGCGGGCCGCCTCCCGGGCCGGGCGATCCCGGCTCGCCGTTCGAGGCCGCTCCGCCCGTCGGGCCCTCCGGCCTCGACCAGCCCGGTCCCGGCGGTGACATCATCGGCAACGAGACCGGCGCCGTTCCCGGGCTGGGGACGACGACCTCGGTGGCCGACGCCACCCTGCAACTGTCGATCGACGGCAAGGACTACACCTTCGTCCCCGGAACCGAGGTGACGCTCGGGCGGGAACCGTCATGCCTCGTCCACGTCGACGAGCGGCACTCGCTGGTCTCCCGCCGCCACCTGAAGATCACCTACCGCGACGACTACTGGTGGATCGAGGACTTCTCCAGCAAGGGCACCTTCGTCGACGGGAAGCGGATCACCACGCCCTACAAGGCGGAGGGGGCGTTCATCGTCCAACTCGGCGACGACGACGCCGGCACGCCGCTCAGGGTCATCACCGCCGGTGAGCACAAGGCTCCCCGCAAGCAGAGCTTGGCGTTGCTGATCGTCATCGGGGTGCTGGCCGTCATCGCCATCGCCGCGCTCGTTCTGGCTCTCCGGGGTGGGAGCGACGACGGCTCGGAGTCGCTGGCGGCGGCCAACCCGGCTGCCGCGGCCGACGGCGAGATCCCGCCGCCAGCCGAGACCGAGACCGCATCGGCCGCCGCCGAGAACCTGACGGCCGCCAAGCAGGCGACGGTCCTGCTCATCGCCGACGATGGTCAGGGGGGTCTCGGATTCGGCTCCGGGTTCTTCGTGACCGACAGCCTGATCGTGACCAACCAGCACGTGGCGGACCTCGACGACACCCTCCTGGTCGCCGTCTCCCGCCAGGCCGACGAGCCGGCGGCGGTGGAGTTCTCCAGCCGTCCGGTGGCCCAGCACCCGTTCCTCGACATCGCGGTGATCCAACTGACCGACCGGGTCAGCGGTGAGCCGGTGACCTCGGGAGGGCTGGCCCCCGCCGCGCTGGGCGACTCCTCCGCCCTGACCCTGGGTGACGCCGTCTTCAACACGGGGTTCCCGGCCAACCTGTCGCTGATCAGCCGGGACGACATGAGCGAGCTGCAGCTCCCGCCGGTCGGCACGACGCGTGGTGAGGCGGCCAGCTTCTCGATCTGGCCCGGTTGCTCCAACCCGGACTTCGAGGCGTTCATCCCCCAGGGTTCGCCGCCCGGCGTCACCTGTGCCCCCGAGGGCGACGTCGATCGGGGCATCGTGCTGACCACCTTCTCCAGCGGTGAGGGGGCGTCGGGAAGCCCGGTCTTCCTGAACAACGAGGTGATCGCCGTCGTGTTCGCCGGGCCGCTCGATGAGGCCAACGCCGGCCGGGCGATCACCACCGATGCCTTCCGGACGTGGTTGAACGAGATCATCGCCGCCAACGGCGGCTGATCCGACGCCTCACATGTCGCCCGGCCGACGATGAGCAACATCGCCGGGGCCGCAGCGACGGCCCGCGGCTACACTGAGGATTCCCCCTGCTAAACACGTGGCGAGCAACGCAGCGGGAACAGCGGTGGAAACTCTCAACCTCGGTATCGACGGGCTCGATGAGATCGAGCAAATTGGGCACGGCGGCTCTTCCCGCGTCTACCGGGCAACCCAGCGCGACCTGGATCGAACCGTCGCACTGAAGGTCCTGACCCGATCGGACGACCCGGAGGTCGGAAGACGCTTCGATCGTGAGCGCAAGGCGATGGGGAGGCTCTCGCTCAACGAGGGGATCGTGCCGGTCTACTCGACCGGCGTGACCGAGCAGGGTGAGCCGTACCTCCTGATGCCGTACTACCCGAACGGCTCGCTCCAGGACCGGCTCGAAGACGGTCCGGTCCCGTGGCGAGACGCCGTCCGGTACGTCGCCTCGGCGGCCGCCACGATGGCCGACGCCCACCAGATGGGCGTTGTCCACCTCGACCTGAAGCCGGCCAACATCCTGCTGTCGACCAACGGCGAGCCCCGAATCGCCGACTTCGGCATCGCCCGGCTCGTCAGCGAGCAGGCCCACACGACGAACTCGAACGCCGCCTTCACCCCGACCTTCACCGCCCCCGAGACCCTGCTCGGCGAAGAGGCCACCGCCACCGCTGACGTGTACGGGTTGGCCGCCACCCTGTGGGCGCTGATCGCCGGACGGCCTCCGTTCCGGGCGACCGGCGGCGAAGACAACACGCTGATGGCCATCGTCGGCCGGGTGGTCCACCAACCGATCGGCGACCTCCGCGACCTGGCCCCGGACCCGATCTGTCGAGTGATCGAGACCGCGACCGCCAAGGATCCGGCCAGCCGCTACCCCACCGCCGGAGCGCTCGGGCTCGCTCTCCACGAGGCGATCGACGAAGTCGAGCGGGCGGACTGGCCGGCACCGAGCATGCCCGCCGCCGGGCCAACCGGCGGCGACGGTACCACCGCGCCGATGGCCCTCTCGGCGGCAGCAACGGTGCCTGCGAGCGCCCCGCCAGCGGCGGAAACGGTCTCGACGAGCGCTGAGCCGGCCGTCGGGCCCAACCTGGCGGACGACGCTCCGCCCATGGCGGCGACGGCGGCGATGGGAGCGACCGGGGAGCCTTCCGGGCTCCGGTTCGAGCGACCGGTGCCGCCGCGGCTGGTGCCCGCGGCATCGGACCGCACGGCATTCGCCGCCGACCTGCTCGATCGGTATGGCTCGATCGTCGCCGGGCTCATGGTGGTCGCCCTCGTCGCGGTTGGGCTCCTCTTCGTCCGTCAGTACGTGCAGGGCGACGAGTCGGTGGCGGGGACGGAGCTGACCACACCGTCATCGGTACCGACCACCGTGTCCAGCGGAGCGCTGGCCGGTGCCGGGCGGTCACAGACCGCGCCGACGGAGCCGCTGGCGCCGGTCACGTCCATCGAGGTGACGACCACGCCCACGACGCAGGCGCCGACGTCAGCGGCGACGAGCCCCACCTCGGTGCCGACCAGCGACACGTCCGACACCACCGACCCCGACTCCACCGACACCACCGACCCCGACACGACCGACACCACCGACCCCGACACGACCGACACCACCGACCCCGACACGACCGACACCACCGACCCCGACACGACCGACACCACCGACCCCGACTCCACCGACACCACCGACCCCGACACGACCGACACCACCGACCCCGACACGACCGACACCACCGAGCCGGTGCCCCCGGCACAGTTGGCCCCGCCGACCGCCCTGGTGGCCGGGTCCGTCAGTGCCGAAGCGGTCGTGCTGTCGTGGGCACCGCCGGCGGTCACCACCGGGTTGACGGGGTACCGGATCTTCCGGGCCGAGGCCGATGGCCTGGTGTTCCGTCGCATCGGCTCGGTCGGACCCGACGTGGTGGCGTTCACCGACACGACGGTCGAGGAGGGCGAGGTCTACCTGTACCAGGTGCAGGCCATCGGCGCTCCGGGCGGAGACCCGCCCGCCAACTCGGTCCGCTCGACACCCCTGGCGGTCACGGTGCCCGACAACGCCAGTCCGCCCGACCCCGATGATCTCGATCCCGAGGGTGGACCGACCCAACCCCAGACGTCGACCCCCTGAGCCCAGGCCGGATCGACGAGGTCGCCCTTACACCAGCCGGCAACCCCTGTCACGTGACATTCGTGTGGTGATTGGGGGGCCTTTGGATTGATCTTCCAGACGCCACCGATCGGAGAACTACAGTGCGATTGTTGCGGCATGTGGCGAACGTTGGGATGGGATGGGTATGGGATCCAATGCGGGTGCGGCACTCGAGTACTGCGAGCACGACGAGCTGAGGGCGGCCTGCCTGGAGTGCCTGGCCATGCCTCAGAAGGTCACACCCCAGCAGATGTCGGCTCCACGAGCGACGAAGAACCCGACGTCGGAGAACGACAAGATCTCTCCGCTGGGCGGCGAGCTGGACGTCTCCCTCCCGGTCGAGGCGATCGAGCCGTTCGTCGGATCCGAGTGGCTTCCGGCCCACACCTTCCCCCACTACCTTCGGCGGTCGGGGTGGATCTACCTCCGGTGCGACGACACGCTGATGGCCCGGGTCAAGGCCGTCAAGATGGTGTGGCAGGCCGAGCGCAAGGTGCCGACCCCCGACGCCTATGAGGATCGTGGACCGGGCCTGGCCATCCAGGTCGATGCCAAGACCTGGGATTCGGGGATCGCCATTCCCCTCGGCGTCCACGCCGAGAATCAGCGTCACGGGTACCGCTACCTGATGACCAACGACGACGATTCGGTCACGCACTACCGGGGCGGACGGCCGATCCCCGAGACCGGTCTGGCCGACGACGAGTTCCTGGACGACTGAGCCCGGCGTAGTCGGGTTGGGCGCCGATGCCAGCGCCGGCCGGCCGGTGTTGGTTCAGACGCCCGGCTTGTGGCCCGTGACCCGGTGCAGCACCCCGGCCACGAACGCCTCGTCGACGACGTCGACGAACCCGGCCTCGGTGAAGTAGGACCGGCACTCGGCGATGGAGTGAGCCCGGCCGCCGCTGCCGTAGTGGATCTCGGCCAGGCCCCACAGCGCAGCGTCGAGCGGCCCGACCCCGTCGGGTTCGAGCATCTCCCCGATGAGGTGCATCTCACCGCCCGGTTCGAGCGCGTCGAACGTCTTGGCCACGACGAGAGCGATGTTGGCGGCATCGTAGATCGGCAGGTTGGACGCCATGACCGCCACGTCGCAGCCGGCGGGCAGCGGATCGGCGATGAAGTCTCCACCGACCGTCGACACCCGATCGGTGACCTCGTTGCGTTCGAGGTACTCCCGGGTCACGACGGTGACCGGGGGCAGGTCGAACACGACCGCCTCCAGCCCCGGGTAGGTCTGCACGGCGTTGATGCTGTACGCACCGGAGCCGCCACCGAGGTCGAGCATCCGACGACGCCCGGTCAGATCGACCGAGCGGGAGAACCGCCGTCCCGCCCCCATCCCGATGCTGTACGTCGCTGCGTGGTACCGGCGGGCCCGTTCGACGGTGAGACCGTCGTACATCCCGAGGGTGCTCGGCGGCGACGGATCGGTCAACTTGGCCGTCAGGTCGAACCAGGCACCGACCTCGGGGCGGGTGAACTCCATCCATGGTCCGGCGTAGCGCTCGGTGCCCTTGACGAGGAACTTCTCGCAGTCGGCGGCGTTGACGAGCTGGCCATCCCGCTTCTCCAGGAGCCCCAGGGCGAGGCACACGGCGATCAGGCGCTCGGCGTTGAGCTCGCTGGTACCCATCGCCGACGCCAGCTCGCCGATGCTTCGTCGGCCAGCCGAGACGTGGGTGAACAACTCGAGATCGAGGGCGGCGTAGAACACCGCCGATTCGGTGTAGGCCCGAGCCAGGCGCTGCAGGCGGGTGGTGTCGACCCTCGGTTCCGTCACGACATCAACTCCCCGGTAGGTGTGTCGCCCTCCTCGACCGCGGTGTCGTCGGCGACGGGTTCGGTGTGATCGGTGGGCCGCGATCCCGCCAGGCGGGTGATCACGATGAGCGAGACGAGCGTCAGGGCGATGCCGCCGCCCTGGGCCAGGGTCACCCGCTCATCGAGGAACAGGAAGGCGAGGAGCGTGGCCGCCACCGGAATCAGCATCGAGAGCATCGTCGATCCGAACCACACCGGGATCCGACGGATCGACCAGTTCATGATGAGGTGGGCACCGATCCCCGAGCCCAACACCATGGCCCCCAGCAGCGTCCAGTCACGGGTCGTGGGCATGGTGAGCTCCTGGGAGAACAGGAACACCAGTGGCGTGTTGACCACAGCCGTGATCAGGCCCGCCGCCGCCGTGTACTCGAGGGGCGTGAGCTTCCCCTCGGTGGACTTGGAGAAGAACAGGTAGGCGGTCCAGGCCAGGAGGGCGCCCGCAGCGAGCAGGTCGCCGGTGAGGCTCCACTCCGGCATGCCCGACGAGCCGAACACCAACAGGCCGACGCCGACCAGCGCCACCAGCGACCACACGACCTGGCCGGAGCGAACCCGCTCGCCGAGCACCCGTGAGCCGAGGTACATCATCAGCAGCGGCTGCAGGGCGACCACCACGGTGGCGTTGGCCACCGTGGTGAGTTTGACGGCGCTGAAGAACAGCGCCACGTCGGCCGCCAGACCGAGCCCCCCGGGAAGCGCGATGCGCAGCTTTCGCCACGTGAGGCTCTGCGTCCCACCCCTCGCCCGAAGGATGGCCAGGATGGCCAGGAACAGGAACGTGCTCAACCAGAAGCGGTAGACGACGACCACCAGCGACGGCAGGTCGATCGCCTTGGCCATGACCCCCGACGCGGCCCACCCGAGGACCGCGATCAGGGCGCCGGCGATACCGATCGATTCGCCGAGCGGGTGGTCGGCCCGAGGAGCGGGCCGACCCTGCTCAGGGGCGGTCACCGAAGTCGGGGCGCTCGGTCCGGGTCCGCTTGACCTCCCAGAAGCCGGGAACGGTGGCCATCCCGATGAAGCTGTCCCAGAGCCGCAGGGACTGCTCGCGGTTGGGAACCCGGGTGATCACCGGGCCGAACAGGGCCACCCGCTGACCGTCATCGTCGTCGAAGGCGATGATCGGCGTACCGATGTCGTCGCCGGCCAACTCGAGGCCGACCCCCATCCGCGAGCGGATCTCGGCGTCCCAGGCCTCATCGTCGAACGCCGCAGCGTGCTCAACGTCGAAACCGACGGCCTCCAGGGCCGCCGAGGGCGCGAAGTCGCGATCCTTGTCGTGATGGATTCGCCGGCCGAACTCCCAGTACAACGGCTGGACCGCACCGTCGCCCTCGGCGGCCCGAACCGACTCCATGACCCGGAGGAGGCGATGGGTCATGAACACCGGCCCGTAGTAGTCGCTGTCCGGTTTGGGCTGGTTCTTCTCCAGCAGGCTGATCGGCTGCCACGTGATCGCAAGATCACGTTCGGGAGCTACCACGTCGACGACCCAACGGGCCGTCACCCAGCACCACGGTCAAATGGGGTCGACCCAGAAGTCGATGTCGGTCGTCATGGTGGCAACCTAGGGCCGGTCGGGGCCGGCCTCAAGTCTCCTCCCCGACATTCACCAGAAAGCCACTCAGGCCGGTGGACCCCTGCGGTTCGCCATCGATCGACGAGTACGGTGACCCAACCGGACCGGTGCTTCCCCCTCCATCGATTGGCAACCGATCGAGGCAGCATCCTCATGCCCGAACCCATGACCATGCCCGAAGGGGCCGGCGGTTCGGCTCAGGCCCGAGCGCTGACGGCGGCCGCCATCGCGCTCGCCCACCGCCGCGACCCGGCGCTGACGGGCGCCCGACCCGGCGTCCGGCCCGGCACCGTCCTCCTTCCCGGCGGTGCGGTGGTCGATCTCTCGGCCCGGATCAGGGAGTTGCGGTCCGTCGAGCCGCCGTCGGCCCCGGTCGACCCGTCGCCGCAGGCGATGGTCGTCGCCCTGGCCGAGGACCTCGTGGCGACAGCGTCGGCGATGACCACGGTCGGGCGAACCCTCCTCGGCCGGTGGGACGATCAGGCCGAGCGTCTCGGCCTCGTCATCCGGCGACCCGACCCGGCCCGGATCGGGGTTCAGCTCGGCCGACACCTGATGGTCGCCGTGGCCCTGGCGGTCGAGGACGGGCTCATCGTCGTCGACCGGACCATGGCGGCCCGATGGGGTCGGCGTCCAGCCGCGGTCTTCGACCGGGCCCGGAGCCGGAAACCGGAAGCCTCGGTGCTCGCCACCGGCCCGATCACGCCACCGCTCGATCCGGCCGCCCGGCCCGGAAGACCGGTGGACGGGGTGGTCATGGTCGGCGACTGGTCGACGGCCGGACTGCTCGTCCGGGTGACCGAGCTCGACGGTGTGGCCGGTCCGCACGGCGCTCTGGCCGTCCCGCTGGGTGACGGCGCGCTCGCCGTCGCCCCGTTGCCGGTCGGTTGCCCACGGGTCCGGCGGGAGCTCGCACGGGCCCTGGCGGAGGTGGTCGCACCGCTCGGGGCGGTGCTGGGGGCCCAGCGCGGACCCGTCGTCTGGTGCCAGCCCCGTGGCAGGCTGGTTATCGTCGACGACGAGGCACCTTTCCATGACCACAGGCCAGCACGACGATGAGAGCCCAACCGAGCTGACCGTTCGCTACGTCGGCGAGACCTACCGCCCCGAGTCCGAGCTGACGTTCGGCCGGGAGGCGGAGCTGTGCCTCGACGACAACAACTACCTCCATCGTCGAGCCGGCCGGTTCCGGTTGTTCGACGGCACGTGGTGGCTCGACAACCTCGGTTCTCGCCTCCGCCTGTCGATGGTCTCCACCGACGGGTCGTTGATCGAGCTCCAACCGGGCGATGCGAGCCCGTTGGCCGGCACCGCCGGCGACGTGTCGCTCATCGCTGGGCCGACCCGCTACCAGCTCGACTACGAGCTCCAGGGCCGGCAGACCTCGCTCGACAACACCCAGCGGCTCGAGGGTGGCGCCGGGGTCGACACGATGACCTACGGCGTGGTCCTCACACCCCGGGAGCTGGACTTCGTGGTCGTGATGGCCCAGGGGCGACTGACCGGACGCCTGGGCCCCCTCCCGACCCATGGCCAGATCGCCGAGACGTGGGGGGTGTCCCACAAGACGGTCGACAACACCCTGCAACGGCTGCGCGACAAGCTCCGGAAGCAGAAGATCAGCTACGTCCAGTCGACCGAGACCATGATCGACTACCTCGTGACCCAGGGCCTGGTCACGAGGTCGGACCTGGAGTGGGCGTGCCTCGACTCGGCCGACGGCCCCCGCCCCTCGGCTACCCGACGCCCCTGATCAACCGCCGTTCCCGACGGCCGGCTACTTGAACGACCCGCCGAGCAGCTCTCGGGCCATGATCAGGCGCTGAACCTCGCTCGGTCCCTCGCCGACGCGACGGATCCGCAGCTCCCGGTACCACCGCTCGAGGGGGAGGTCCTTGGTCATCCCAAGTCCGCCGTGGATCTGCATCGACCGGTCGACGACCCGTCCCGCTCCCTCGCTGGCGATGAGCTTGGCCATCGCCGCCTCGGTGCGGAACGCCTCACCCCGATCGGCCCGCTGGGCGGCGTCGAGGATGCACCACCGAGCGTGACGGATGTCGATCTCGTTGTCGACGATCATCCACTGGACGGCCTGCTTGGCGGCGAGTGGACCCCCGAAGGCACTCCGGCTCTTGGCCCACTCGATGGCCATCTCCTGGGCCTTGATCGCCGCCCCGAGGCAGCCGGCCGCATAGGGGATCCGCTGTCGACTGAGGCGATCGTTGGCGATGGCGAACCCCCGGTTGACCTCGCCCAGGACGTTCTCGGCCGGAACCCTCAGGTCTTCGATGTGGATCTCGGTCGCGTAGTGGGTGCTGCGCAGGGTGTGGACGATCCGGCGAACGTGGAAGCCGGGCCAGGCCGTCTCGACGATGAAGGCCGTGACCCCGTTCCGGCCCGGGTCGTCCGAGGTCCGAGCGAAGAGCAGCGCATAGTCGGCCCTGTCGGCGCCGCTGATGTAGAGCTTGGACCCGTTGAGGATCCAATCGTCGCCGTCGGCGTAGCCCTTCGTCTGGATGGCCCGGGCCGGATCGCTCCCGCCCGACGGCTCGGTCAGGGCGAAACAGCCGCGGAGCTCGCCCCGGAGCGTCGGGTACAGGTAGCGCTCCTTCTGATCGTCGGTCGCCTCGTAGAGCTGGGCCAGACCGGCGCCGCCGAAGGTCCCGTAGCAGGGGTTGTACAGCCCGGCTCGGTGCTGGGACATCTCGATCGCCATGAGTGCCCGGGTCGTGACGTCGAGCCCTGGACCGCCGAACTCGGCGGGAATGTCGAGCCCGTAGAACCCCATCTCCCTGGTCGTCGCTACCAGGCGCTCATGGTCGTCGGGAGCCAGGGCTCCGGCGTCGGGGTCGAGGTCGGCTTCGAGCGGCACGATCTCGTCGCTCACGAACCGGCGGACGGTGTCGATGATCAGCTGCTGTTCGTCGGTCGGTCGAAAGTCCATCGTTGCTCCTCGTCGGCGGAGCCTCACCGCAGCGAGAGCCGCCCCTCGGGGTCATCGTTCGGCGGGTTGTCGGGTGGCAACACGCCGTGCTCGGCGACGTGTAGCATCAGCAGTTCCTTCCACCGTGAGAGGTAGCCGTGGGTCAGCTCCCATCGCACGAAGCGGGCCGGCGGCGAGAGGTGGGGAACGGCGCGCCCGATCGCCGATCGGAGACCGAAGGGCTCCCGGCCGCCGGCGTAGCCGATGTAGCGCACCCGTCGGTCGGCATCACACAGCTCGAACACACCGAGCTGGCCGGGCAGGATCTGGTCGTCGAGCCCGTCGAGCTCGATCGGAGGCTGTCGGATACCGAGACTCACGGAACCTCCCGGGGTCGGCGGCGGCGATACCCGTCGTTCATAGCCGGCCGGGCGTCGGTCCGTCGACTCGACCCGCCGAGGGTCCACCGCGCCCGGTGGGCGTCTGGCACTAGGGGCCGTGGGCACTACCGACGGGTACAGCGGGGCACCAGGTTCGGCTATGTTGGTCAAAACGTGTCGACCGTGGCGGCGAGGGAAACCGATCGACATCGGTCTCTGGTGACGCGATCGACGATCCGATCCACACCCGAAGGTTGCGATGACCTCAGCTGACGACCTGTCGATAGACGGCATCGACGACGTCGAGCCGCTGGCCATCGAGGGCTCGGCCATCTATCGAGGCCGCGAGGCGAAGCACAATCGGGCGGTGGCGATCAAGGTGCTCGAACCGCACCACGAGCCGATCGTTCCCCGGCGGTTCGACCTCCGCCGCAAGCCGCTCCAACGGTTCACCCAGGACCCCGGGGTGGTCAAGGTGTATTGGGTCGGCTCGACCCGGACCGGCCTCGACTACCTCGTGATGCCCTATTTCCGGATCGGCTCGCTCGCCGATCAGCTGGCCCACGGCCCCACCCCCTGGCACCGGGCGGCCGAACTGGTGATGCGATCGGCGGAGATCGTGGGACGAGCCCACGATCTGGGCGTCGCCCTGGGGGACATCAAGCCGTCGAGCATTCTCCTCGCCGATCCCAGCTCGCCCCTCCTGGCGGTGTACGGGATGGCGACCCGGCGCTTCGACAACGGCACGCCGACCTACCTCGCCCCCGAGACCCGGTTCGGTCGCGACCCGAGCCCGGCCGGCGACGTGTTCAGCCTCGGCCTGACGTTGGCGGCGCTCATCGCCGGGCGCCCACCGACCCGCGGTCCGGTCGAGCGAGACCTGTTGGCCGAGGTGCGGTCGACGGCGCCAGCCCGAATCTCGGGGGTCATCGCCCAGGCGGTTGCCGCCGACCCGGCGACCCGCTTCCCTCACGCCGCGACGCTGGCCATCGCGCTCGGCGCGGCCATCGCCGGCGACGACGGTGACCTGCCGACGTACTCGGCGACCGATCCGCTGGATCTCGACCGACTCCTTCCCCCGACGGCGCCCCTGCCTGGGCAGCCCGAGCCGGTCGGGCCGCCGCCCGGAGGGGGCTCGGAGCCGGGCACGTCGGCCCCGGTGGCCGACATCGACTCGCTCCTCGAGCAGCCGATGGGTGCCAGTCCGTCGACCGCCCTTCACCCCGACGACGACCAGGGCTCCGTCGACGTCGACGTCGAACCGGCCACCGACGACCAATCCGACACCGACCAGCACATCGACCTGACCGACGGCCCCCAGCCCGGTGACCACCCCTCCGACGACCCGCAGCCCGATGGTGAACTGACCGACGGTGATGACCACATCGACCTCACCGACGGCGGTCCGGCCGATGGCGGTCCGGGCCGAGGCCCGGACCGACCAGGGCCGAGGCCGGGTGCGGGCCCCGGTGAGCCCGTGGTGGACGTCGGCGGGCTCCCGGGCGGACCGGCCAGCGACTCGTCCTCGGCCAACTGGGCGCGGAACGGTGCCGGAAACCTGGCCACGATCGCCGCGCCGGCCGGAACCAGGGGTCTGACGGCTGACGAGACCGTCGCAGCCTCGATCGACGACGTCGGTTCGATCGAAGCACCGGACACCTCCGCCTCGCCGTTTCTCGACCTGACCGAGGACGGGCCGACCCTCGATGTCGAGGCCCTGCCGACCGACGACCCGCCCGAGGCGGAACCGGAGACCGTCGACGCACCCGACGTCGCCGCCGCCCCCACGCTGCCGCCCACCCCGACGCCGACCGCCGACCCGACGCCGACCGTCGACCCGGCGCCGACCATCGACCCGGCGCCTACCGGCTCGTTGCCGGCGATCCCGCAACCGGTCGAGCCACCGGGACCGCAGCCCCCACGACCGCTGGCGGCGACGCCCGACCGTCGCCAACCACCGCCGCCTCGGGCCGAGGATCTGATCGCCCTCGACGATCCGGTCGCCGATCGGGTCATCGTCGATGGGTCGCCGATCCTGCTCACCGGCACCCCGCCGATGCCGGGGCCGGACCTGGCCACCGTTCGACTGCTCGACGACGACGCACCGGCAGTGCACCCCGACGACGGGCCGCGATCCGATTCGCCGCCGTCCGGCCCGGAGCCCGTCGACGAACGACCCGACCGACTCGTGGGCGCCGACGAGTCCAACCCGGCAGCGGATCCACCTCCGCCCGAGCCGCCGGCCATGGTCGTCTCATCGTCCGAGGAGACGGAGCCGCCGGCACCGGCCGGCGAGCTGGTGGCCGATGCCATCGCTCTCCTTCCCCCACCTCCGATGCCCGGCGACGCCCCGAGGGCGGCGCCGACGGTGACACCGCCGCCGCCGGAGCCGATCGAGATCGACCTCGACAGCCTGCCGCCACCCCCGCTCCCCACGGCCACCGACGGGCCCCCTCAGCCAATCGACTACCTCCCTCCGCCGATCTCGGGCGACGGCGCCGCGCAACCCCAACCCGGAGAGGTCCTGCCGGCCGGTGCGGAGCTCCACCCGGCCGACGAGGCCGATGGGTCGGCGCCAGCGCCGACCCAGCTCGAGCTCCTCCCTCCCGACGAGACCATCCCCCAGCCCGATCCACACCCATCGGGCGACGACGATCAGCTCCCGCCGTCGCAGCCGCTCGGCACGGTCACGACCGACCTGTCGCCCGAAGAGGTGCAGGCCTTCGTTGCGGCCGCCCCGCCATCGGCTGACGTCGACGCGGCCCCCCCGGCGCCGGGGATGCCGACCGGCCCCGATGCCACGGTCGAGGCGTCGCCTCCTCCCCCGCCCTTCGACCAGGCACCGCCGTTCGACCAGGCACCGCCATTCGGTCAACCCTCGCCGAGCGGGATCCCGGCCGCCGAGTGGGCCGCACCGGTCGCGCCGCCCCACGACCGGGTCGAGGAGCACCAGCCAGCGGCGGCCGCGGTGGCCCTCCCCATTCCGATCGGCGACGAGGAAGTTCCGTTCCGAGGCCTCGATCGGCAGCCGGTCAAGGTCCGTCACCGCTCCACCGGGCGCCGGTTCTTCGACCCGATCCAATCGGCATGGTTGGGTCTGCGTCGTTCGCTCGCCCCCCTGCTGGCCGCCGCCGGCCTCGCCGGCCTCGCGGCCGTGGTCGGGTTCCTGGTGATGGAGGACTTCCGCACCGAGTCGCCGCCAGCCGCCGACCCGGTGTTCTCCACCACACTCCCCGACGGAGCATCGTCGACGTTCGCTCCGACCAGCGACGTCCCCCAGTTCCAGGAGCCGGTGGCGACCAACCAGACGACCACCACCCAGCGACGGCGGCCGGCCACGACCGCTGCCCCTGCCGCACCGACCACCGCCTCCACGGCGGCCCCGACGACCCGGCCTCCGACCACCCGACCCCCGACGACCCGGCCCCCGACCACCCGACCCCCGACCACGACGCCGACGACCCGGCCCCCGACCAGCCCCCCGACGAGCGCGCCGACGAGCGCGCCGACCACGACGCCCGTCCCGACCACCGAAGACGATCCCCCGCCGACCAGCCGTCGAACGACGACCACCGAGGAAGACGTCGACGATGACGACGCCATCGACCTCGATGGGCCGACGGTTCCCCTCATCGACTCGGCGACGATCGCCCGGATCCGGCCGACCAGCGCCCAGCTACGGGTGACGAGCGCGACGTGCGTCACGATGGAGTTCCGCTACGAGGGCCCCGACGGGCCCCAGACGATCGATGGGGGCAACCGCTGCTCGACGTCGTTCACGCTCCTCCTGGGCACCGTGACCCCACCGCTGACACCGGGCACGATCTACACGGTGTCGGTGACCGCCACCGATGCGGCCGGGCTGTCGACGACCCGCGACATCTCCTTCCGGACGCTGGGCTGACCTCGGATCGGCTGCCACCCCGATCGGGTCGCTGGTCAACCCCTGACAAGGATGACGATGGCGCCAGGGTGCTTGGATCGGTCCGTTCTGACGCGGTAAGCTTGCGATGTTCGGCAGGCGTGGCAACTGAGCCGGACCTCAACCTCTAGAACTTCCCT
The DNA here is from genome assembly GCA_965262175.1 of Acidimicrobiales bacterium. Lineage (GTDB taxonomy): Bacteria > Actinomycetota > Acidimicrobiia > Acidimicrobiales > SZUA-35 > CADEDH01. The sequence goes on from CBDHES010000028.1 coordinate 77,059, forward strand.
TGACGCGAATGGCGGAAACGCGTCGGATCCTCGGCGATCTGATTCCTTGCTGCCGTTCCACGATCGGGGCGTGGTCGATGCGCGGCGGCACGGCCACGCCCCTCTTCGTCGCTCGGCCGGGTCCACGCCCCGCCGAGCGGGGGCCCCGTCGATTCGAGCTGCTGCCACCCCTGCGCCAGACTTGACGACGACACCCGGCCCGAACGAGCCGGAGACGAGCGCGAGGGGGGCCACCGTGGCCGACGGCACCGATCCGACACCAGCGAGCGGGGCACCCGACCCCGAGGCGATGAAGCGTTTCGGCTTCCTGGTCTGGAACTACAAGATGGGCGAGATGGTGGCGCTGATGATCCACCTCGGCGATCGGCTCGGCCTGTACCGGACGTTGGCCGCATCGGGGCCGGTCACCCCCGCCGAGTTGGCCACGACGACCGGGCTCAACGAGCGGTTGCTCCACGAGTGGCTTCACGGACAGGCGGCGGCGAAGCTGATCGATCGGCGGGACGACGGCCGCTTCGAGCTGACCGCGGTCCAGGCCGCATTGCTCGCCGACGAAGACGGATCGATCGCCTTCGCCGCCGGCGCGTTCCGGGGCGGCACGCCGCCCGCCACGGTGGAGGCCCTGGCCGAGTCGTTCCGGACCGGCCTCGGCGTCACCTATGAGCAGCAGGGCGAAGCGGCGGCGGCCGGGCTGGCCCGGATGACCGGTCCGTGGTCCCGGCTGGCTCTCACCTCGGTGATCCTCCCTGCGCTCGACGGTGTGGTCGAGAAGCTCGAACGGGGGGCGACGGTCCTCGACGTCGGCTGTGGGGCCGGTGTCACCGTGACCACGATCGCCGAGGCGTTCCCCGCGTCCCGCTGCATCGGCTACGACCCGTCGTCGATCGCCATCGGTATGGCACGTCAACGGGCGGCCGACGCCGGCCTCGACAACGCGTCGTTCGTCGCATCCCCGGCCGAGGAGATCGACCCCGACCTCGACGCCGACCTGGTGATCTGCTTCGACTGCCTCCACGACATGCCGTTCCCCGACCGGGCGGCGACCGCCATCCGTTCCACGCTGGCCGATGACGGGACGTGGCTCATCAAGGACATCCGCTCGACGGGCGAGTTCGAGACCGATCGCCAGAATCCGTTGCTCGGGCTGTTCTACGCCTTCTCGGTGAGCTCCTGCCTGCAGTCATCGATGTCCGAGCCGGGGGGCATGGGACTCGGCACCCTCGGCCTGCATCCGAAACGGCTCGACGAGCTGGTGACGGCCGCCGGGTTCGGTTCGGTCGTGCACCATGATTTCGACGACGCCGCCAACCTGTACTACGAGGTCCGCCCCGCCGCACCGGCCGACCGCTGAGAACGGCTGTCACCGCCGGCGGCTACCCTCGGCGACGTGACGCGCCGGATCGCTTGCGGGCATTGCGGGGCCAGCCATGGCTCGGTGGCCGAAGTTCGGCGCTGCTCGCTGGGCGACGCCGAGGGCCGCGGTGGTCCCACCGAACCCACCCCGCCGGCGGCCCGTCGGGCCCCGGCGGCCCCGAGCCACGCCGACCTCCCGGTCCAGTCGGTCGACGTCCCCACCGGTCAGCGCCGCCCCCCGGCGCGCACCACGAGGCCCCTCCCGGAGATGGCGGTCGGCCTGGACCGGACACCCGAGCAGCTGGCCGGGCCGGCGGCGCTCGGCCGCAGCGTGGTCATCGGGCCCGACGACCCGGTCCCCGAGCCGTGGATCGGGGCCGTCGAGGTCGCCGCCTCGGCCGACGCCGACGGGGCCACCGTCGAGCGGCTCCACACCGCCTGGCGGTCCCGTCAGCGTCTGGTCATCCGCTGGTCCGGCCCGCTCCCCGATCCCGATCCCGTCCTCGATGTCGCCTTCCACAAGCTGTCACCCCGGAGCGAGATCCCCGGTGAGCGACTCCGATTCGCCGTCACCGCAAACGCCGTCGACCTGACCGGCCCCAAGCCCCGGTTCGAGCCGGTCGCTCGAGCCCTCCAGGCCGGCGCCACCCTGGCGGCCGATGCCGAGGCCGAGGCCGATGTCGTGACGGCGAGCGACGAGGAGGTCTGGGCCGACGGCGGCCCCCTCGCCACCCACCACGCCACGGAGCTCGACGGCCGGGCGGTCATCCCCCGACCGCACCTGGTCGCCGGTTGGGCGGTGCCGGTCCCGAACGACCCGCCAGCCCCGGAGGCCGAGCTGGCACCCGATCAGCTGGCCGCGGTGGCCCACCGGGGTGGGCCGGCCCGGATCATCGCACCGGCCGGCTCGGGCAAGACCCGCGTCCTCACCGAGCGAGCCCGCCACCTCGTGGCCAACCGGGGCCTCAGCGCCGGAACGATCTCGCTCGTCGCCTACAACCGCCGGGCCCGGGAGGAGATGGGCGAGCGGCTCGGCGATGTCCCAGGACTCGACATCCGAACGCTCAACAGCCTGGCCCTGGCCATCGCCACCGGCGCTGGCCCCTTCGCCGCCTCCCCCGCTGGGGCGGCCGGCTATCGAACGATCAGCGAGCTCGATGCCCGGCGTCTCCTCGACGATCTGGTTCCAGGCCGACGCCGCAGGCAGCTGGCCGACCCCCTCGAGCCCTGGATCGATGCCCTGTCGGCCTGCCGCCTCGGCCTCCGGGACCCCGACGAGATCGAGGCCGCCTACGGCGGTGAGGTCGTCGGGTTCGCCACCGTCCTCGAGGGCTACCGTTCCGCTCTCGACCGCCGGTCCGAGCTCGACTTCGACGAGCAGATCCTCCGGGCGGTCCAGGTCCTGGCCACCGACCCCGCAGCGCGTGGGGTCGCTCGACGGGCGGCGCCGGTGCTGCTCGTCGACGAGTTCCAGGACCTCACACCCGCCCACCTGCTGCTGGTCCGGCTCCTGGCCGGCCCGGCGGCAGAGGTCTTCGCCGTCGGCGACGACGACCAGACGATCTACGGGTACTCGGGCGCCAGCCCCGACTGGCTGGTGTCGTTCCGGGAGTTCTTCCCCGGGGCCGACGACCATCCCCTGACCGTCAACTACCGATGCCCACCGGCGGTGGTCGCCGCCGCATCGAATCTGCTGTCCCACAACCGGCACCGGGTCGCCAAGTCGATCGAGTCGGGCCGCGCCGAGGAGGCCACCGAGCCGGTCGGGCCCGACGGGGCGTCATCGACGGTCGAGCCGCTGGTCGTCAACGATGGGATGGACCCCCAGCGGGCGCTCGTCGAACGGGTCGAGTCCCTCCTGGCAGCGGGGGCGAACCCCGAGTCGATCGCCGTGCTGGCCCGGGTCAACGCCGCCCTCTGGCCGGCCGCGATCTACCTCGCCGACGCCGGCGTGCCCGTGGCCCGTCCCCTCGGGGTCGACGCCCACCTCCTCGAGCGATCGGGGGTGGCGGCCGCACTCGGATGGCTCCGCCTCGCCGTCGCCCCCGAGCAACGCCTCGGCGCCGACGATCTCCGCTTGGCGCTGCGCCGACCACCACGGTCGGTCCATCCGAAGATCGTCGACTGGATCTGCGAGCAGCGGTCGGTCAAGCACCTGATGGCCCTCGCCGACCGGTTGACCTCGGAGCGCGACTCACAGCGGGTCTCGGAGCTGGCCACCGACATCGAGCTCCTTCGGGGCGAGGCAGCCCGCGGCGCCACGACCGTCGAGCTGCTCGACCTGATCTACGACGAGATCGGGCTCCTGGGGGCCGCTTCCCAGCTCGACTCGTCGCAACGGACCGCCCGCCGGGCTGCCCACGCCGACGAGCTCGCAGCCGTTCGGGCCCTCGCCGCCATCGGCCCCGCAGGCGACGAGCTGGAGGGATGGATCCGGGACCACCTCGCCGCGCTCCCCCACAGGGACGACCCCGATCGGGGCCCGGCGGTCGCCCTGGCCACCATCCACGCCACCAAGGGCCTGGAGTGGCCCCATGTGATCGTCCACGACGTGCGAGGCGACCTGTATCCCCACCGACTCGCCGACGACCGGGAAGAGGAACGGCGCATCTTCCACGTGGCCATCACCCGGGCTCGGGAGTCGGTTCTGGTCAACGCCCATCCCCGGCAGGCGCCGGTCGCGGCGTCGCCGTTCGTCGCCGAGCTCGCCGCCCCACGGCCGGCCGACCAGCCCTGGCCGGCCGACACCGAACCCGGCGCCCGGCCCGGTCAACCCGGTGGCGGCCCCGGCTCCTCGGCCGGCAACGGGGCCAAGAAGCCGAGACCGGAGCGGGCCGAGCCGTCGGGTCCGGCGGCCGCCTCCCGGCGGGAGGCGTTGGCGGCGTGGCGGACCGAACGGAGCCGGGCCGACGGTGTCCCGGCCTACATCGTGCTCGACAACGCAACCCTCGACGCCATCGCCGAGGCGGCCCCCGAAGGCTTGGTGGCGCTGGGCCGGGTGCGAGGCATCGGACCCACCAAACTCGACCGGTACGGCGACGAGATTCTCGGGGTACTGGCCGATTCCGAGAGCTGAGGGCTAGACAAGGCGGATGCATTCCGACGCCCAGGCAGCACCTCGGGGACCGAAGGCCCCGACCGAGGCAACCATCGCCGCCAATGCGGCCGCGTCCATCTCCTTCGACGACCCCGGCGATTTCGAGCGGGCCCGGCGGGGCCTGATCGCCACCCTCGACGACGGACGGGTCACGATCGGTGATCACGTGGTCTGGGATGTCGCCCACCGGGCCTTCGTCAACGAGACAGGGGCCAGCCCGAGCTCGGTCAACCCCAGCCTGTGGCGTCAGGCGAAACTCAACACGATCCACGGCCTGTTCGAGGTGGCGGAGGGCATCTGGCAGGTCCGGGGGTACGACATCGCCAACATCACGTTCATGGCCGGGACCGATGGGTGGCTGGTCATCGACCCGTTGACCAACGCCGCCGCCGCCGGCGCCGCCCTCGAGCTGGCCAACCGGACGCTCGGCGAGCGCCCGGTGACGTCGATCATCTACACCCACTCCCACGCCGACCACTTCGGCGGCGTGATGGGGGTGACCAGCCAGGAGGCGGTCGACGCCGGCGACGTGCAGATCGTGGCCCCGGTCGGCTTCCTCGACGAGGTGGTCGGCGAGTTCGTGATCGCCGGGCCGATCATGGGTCGCCGGGCGGCCTACCAGTTCGGGCCGCTGCTGCCGCCGGGGCCCCGCGGCCACGTCGACTGTGGGCTCGGCTCGGCGATCGGTCTCGCCCGGTCCGACCTGATCGCCCCGACCGACGAGATCGCCGAGACCGGCGAGGAGCGGGTCCTGAGCGGCATCAGGGTGCTGTTCCAGAACACGCCGGACGCCGAAGCGCCGGCCGAGATGAACTTCTTCTTCCCCGACCACGTGCCCGGTCGCCCGCTGCTGTGCATGGCCGAGAACTGCACCCACACGATGCACAACCTGTATCCGATCCGGGGGGCCCAGACCCGCAACGCCCTGGCGTGGAGCAAGTACATCCAGGAGGCCCTGCTGCTGTGGGGCGACGACACCGAGACGATGTTCGCCAGCCACCATTGGCCCCGGTTCGGCAACGACGACGTCCGCCGATTCCTGGAGATGCAGCGCGACGTCTACCGGTGGCTCCACGACCAGACGATGCGGTTGGCCAACCACGGGGCGGTCCCGGCCGAGATCTCGGCCGAGCTGACGCTGCCCCCGGAGTTCACGGAGTCTCACGTCCAGGGCTACTACGGGACGGTCTCCCACAACGCCAAGTCGGTCTACAACCGGTACCTCGGCTGGTACGACGGCAACCCCGCCCACCTCGATCCCCTCCCGCCCGTCGAGGCCGCCACCCGTTACGTCGAGATGATGGGGGGCGCCACCGACGTGCTCGAACGGGCCCGGCGCTTCTTCGAGGAGGGCGAGTACCGCTGGGTGGCCGAGGTCGTCAACCACGTCGTGTTCGCCGACCCGGCCAACGCCGAGGCCCGCCAGCTCCAGGCCGACGCGCTCGAGCAGCTCGGCTACCAGGCCGAGTCGGCGACCTGGCGCAACGCCTACCTGATGGGCGCCCAGGAGCTCCGGCACGGCAGCCCCGACTGGGGCCGCATCCCGACCCGGGACATGTCCAACGCCATGACCCCCTCACAGCTCGTCGACCTGATCGGCGTCCGGTTCGATCCGGCCCGGTTCGAACGGCGGGCCGGCACCGTCAACTGGCACTTCACCGACCTCGGCGAGGAGCACGGGATGGGGATCGGGCGCTCGACGATCCACCACCTCCCGGGTCGACCCCACCCCAACCCCGACGTCAGGGTCACCCTCACCCGGGCCACCCTGGTCCGCCTCCTCGACGACCCGGCGGTCCTCGACGGGCCGGAGGTCGAGGTCGCCGGCGACCATGGTCTGATCGCCGAGTTCGTGGCCGCCCTCGACGGGTTCGGCTCCCAGCGGCTCATCGAGCCGTGAGCGGCCCGATCAGGCGCAGAGGCCACCCTCGGCGAGTCCCCGACCGCAGATCACGGTCCGCTCGGCGCCGACCAAGGTGTAGCTGATCGGCTCCCGGGAGGGATCGTCGGGGTCGTCGAAGGTGATCGAGAAGGTGAGCACGTACCGCTCGCCCTTCACCGCATCATCCCCGAGTCCGATCACGTCGACGGTGACCGTTGCCCCGTCGGCGTCGAGGCCCTCCACCGGGGTGACCAGCTCGGTCCGAGGTTCGGGCCCGGCCGCCCGGCTGGCGGCCAACGCATCGACGTAGGCCTCGATGGTCGGCGCGGTCTCGCCGGGGCCGGCGGTCAGCAGCTCGTCGAGGGCGTCGTCGGAGACGCCCAGCATGCCCAGATAGGCGAGGTTGGCCCAGGCCTCCTGCCCGTCGACCGTCACCTGCCACCAGGCGGCGTTCGGCAGCAGCCGGCCTCCGCCGCTCGACACGATCTGGGGCGAGGTGGCCCCGGGGGCAACGGTGTCGACGAGGTCGGCCGACGGGTCCGGCCCCATCCGGAAGTTGAGAACGTCGTCGTGGGCGACCCCGACGACGGCCAGGACCTGCCCGATCGGCGGCCCGATGTCGAACGGCTCGCCGGCCAGCGTCGGCTCGTCGTCGGCCTCGGCGGCGCCGGTCGTCTCGGTCGTGGTGGACTCGCCGGTCACCACCTCGACACCGTCGCCGTCCTGGGCCGGGCCGGCCACCGTCGGCTCGTCGTCGTCGATCCCGGCTCCGTCGGATCCGGGATCGTCGCCGGCGCCGGCCAGGGTGGTGGCGGCTCCACTATCGGGGCCGGCATCGGCGTCGGTCGTCTCGCTGCCACCGGCGCACGCCGAGGCCAGGAGGGCGGTGACGACGATGGCGGCCACCATCGTGGGGCGTGGTGGACGGTTCCTCGGTCGGGTGATCATCTCGCGGCCTCCTCTCCAGCGCCCCGCCGTCGGTTCGGCCGAGGGTAGCCGGAGCCGCCGGGGAGCCGGACCGCTCACGGGTCGACCAGACGACCCCGCTCGTCGCGAATCTCGGGCCCTCGGACCCGGGCCCGTCCGTCGCCGAACTTGGCGTCTCGCTGGTGGAGCACCTCGCGCAACCCGACCTCGGCGACGTCGGCCACCCACTGCTTGGCGGAGGGTGCCAGATGGCCTCGGGCGTCGATCTCCGCCGCCACCCGCTGCATGGTCCGGGCGCCCATCAGCTCCATGCCGAGGTTGATGACCCGCTTGTTGGCGGCGAGCAGATCGGGGTCGATCAGGGCCAGCCGGTCGGCCAACTGCTCGACCTCGGCTTCGAGGAGGTCGGCCGGGACGGCCTTGAGGACCAGCCCGATCTCGGCCGCCTCGGCGCCGGTCACGGTGTCGCCGGTGAGGATCAGCCGCTTGGCCCACTGGGGGCCGGCGTTGTAGAGCCAGGTGGTGATGGGCAGCACCCCGAGGTCCCGAGCCGGGGGGAACCCGATCCGGGCGTCGTCGGCGGCGACGACCAGGTCACAGAGGCCGATGATCCCGGTCCCGCCGGCCAGACAATGGCCGTGGACCTGGGCGATCGATGGCTTGTGCATGTCGAACAACGGCATCAGGAGGCGCTGCATGCGCTCCAACTGCCAGGTGTCGTCGTCGAAGCTCCGAGCACCCCGGTAGCGCCGTTCGGGGTCGCGTTCCGAGCCGAGGCTGCCACCCCCGGTGAGGTCGTAGCCGGAGCAGAACGACCGCCCGGCGCCCTTGATGATCACGCAGTGGACGGCGGTGTCGTTGTCGGCCTCCCACAGCGCGTCGTGGATCTCGTGCTGGATGCGGGCGTTGAGTGCGTTCAGCTTCTCCGGCCGATTGAGGACGATCCGGGCCCGGCCCCGTTCGACCTCATAGATGATGTCGGTGGTCTCCATGGTTCTCCGTTCACCCGTGATGGGGAGCCCGCGCCAGGTGCCATGCGGTGGCCCCCTGGTAGGCGTGGCCGGTAGCGAGGACGAGGTCGTCGGCAAAGGGGCGACCGATGAGCTGGAGCCCGAGGGGGAGGCCGTCGGAGTCGAAGCCCATCGGCACCGAAAGGGCGGGGAACCCGAGGGTGTTCCACGCCGGGGTGTGCAGCGCCCGGGGGGAGATGACCTCCATCGGCGATCCGGAGAACCGGGCCGCCCCGTAGCCGGCCGTGGGCGAGACGAGCAGGTCGAACCGCTCGGTGTCGAGGAGGGTCCGGACCCGGTCCCGGGCGATGTGGCGAACCCGTTCGATCTGGACGAGGTCGCCGGCGTTGATCAATGCCCCCTGGGCCAGGACGAGACGGGTCGGCCGCCCGTAGTCGGCCCACCGTTCGGCCAGCGTCGCCCGATGCCAGGCGAACGCCTCGGCCTGGAGGGCGAGGAAGGCCCCGGTCGACGCCTCGTCGTACAGCGGGACCTCGACCGGTACCGGTTCGGCGCCGAGACCGGCCAGCACCTCGGTGGCGGTACCGAACGCGGCGAGGGTGTCGGCTCCGCTGGCACCGGTCATCCGGTCGTTGGTGATGACGCCGATCCGCAGCCCCTCGATCCCCCGCTCGATACCGTCGAGGTAGTCGATCGGGGGCCGATCGACGGTGGTCCGGTCGGAGGCGTCAGGCCCGGCCATGACCGTCAAGAGGGCGGCGCAGTCCCATGCCGAGCGGGCCAGGGGGCCGATGTGGTCGTAGCTGAGCCCGAGTGGTACGCAGCCCGACTTCGGTACCAGGCCGAAGGTCGGCTTGTGGCCGCTGATGCCGTTGTAGGCGGCCGGGAGGCGGACGCTGCCCCCGGTGTCGGTCCCCAGCCCGGCGAGGATCTGGCCCGACGCCACGCCGTTGCCGGTCCCCGAGCTGGAACCGCCGGCCCACCGCTCCGGGTCCCACGGGCAGCGAGGGATGGGGAACGGCTTGGAGAAGTCGGGGCGGCCGACGGCGAACTCCATCGTCGTCGTCTTGCCCATGACGATCGCTCCGGCCGCCCGCAGCCGGGTCATCACCGGTCCGTCGCCACCCGAACCCCAGGCCGGATCGAGGACGAGGCTCTGTGCGGTGGTCGGGCCCTCGTCGGTGGCGATGATGTCCTTGATCCCGAGCGGGATCCCGTGGAGCGGGCCCCGATCGTCGCCGGAAGCCAGTTCGGCGTCGGCCGCGGCGGCCCTGGCCATCGCCTGCTCGGTATAGCGGTCGAGCCACGTTCCGAGCCGCTCGTCGAGGGCGTCGGCCGCCGCCACCATCTGGGTGACGAGGTCGACCGAGGTGATCCGCCCCGAGCGGAGAGCCTCGCCGGCGGAGGCCACGGTCCACGGGGCGGGCGTGGTCGATGCGCCGCCGGTCGACGCCGGGGCGGTCATCGCCGAGCCCCTTCCCCGCCGAGCCGGCCAGCGCCCGTCTCGGCCGGCGCGTCGTCGGCCCGGTAGACGGCGGCCATCACCTCATCGCCCGCATCGACGTCGTAGAAGCGGTCGGCGGTCCGGCGGAGCCCGGGATACAGCTCCGCCAACCGGCGTCGCTCGTCATCGCCGACGCCGTCCAACCCGGCCGCCGCCAACAGGATCCCCACCGTCGTCTCATGGTCATCGCTCACCCGAGCCAGTAGAGCACAGCACCGTCGGGCCATTCGAGGAGAGCCGGGCTCGGCCGTCGACACCGGGCTGCTGCGACGGCCAACGATCCCGAGGCTTCGTGGTGTGGCCGCCGGAGGTGGCAGGCTGGTCGCCATGACCGACCAGTTGCTGTACGAGGTGACCGATCACGTCGCCACCCTCACCTTCAATCGCCCCGAGCGGATGAACACGATCACGTTGTCGATGCTCTCGCAGCTGTCCGAGCGGCTCCTCGAGGCCGACGCCGACCGGGCGGTCCGGGTGATCGTGCTGACCGGGAACGGCCGGGCGTGGTGCGCCGGGCTCGACGTCGGCGCTGCGGTGTCCGGCGAAGGCATCGGCGGCGACAGCTCGTCCGGAGCCACCGGCGAGTTCAACCTCCGGGACGCGCCGCCGGTCGTGCTGCACAAGATCGACACGCCGACGATCGCCGCGCTCAACGGTGGGGCGGCCGGCTACGGCATGGACCTGGCCCTCGGGTGCGACCTCCGGATCGCCGCCGAAGGAGCGAAGCTGTCGGCCGCCTACACGGCCCGGGGCCTGGTCCCGGAGAGCGGAGGAACGTGGTTGCTGCCCCGCATCGTCGGGTGGTCGGCGGCGGCCGAGCTGCTGTTCACCGCCCGGACCCTCACCGCCGCTCAGGCCAAGGAGATGGGCCTGGTCAGCCAGGTGGTGCCGGCCGATGAGCTCCCGGCGGCGACCGCCTCGCTGGCCGCCGAGGTGGCGGCCAACGCGCCGCTGGCCATCCGGGCCGCGAAGCGGCTGCTCCGTCACGGGGCGTCGGAGCAACTGGAGGATCACGTCCAACGGCAGTACCTGGCGTTGTTGCCACTCTTCGGCACCAAGGACTTCCGGGAGGGCCTGAGCGCCTACATGGAGAAGCGGGCTCCCGACTTCGAAGGCCAGTAGCGGGTAGGCGGCCGTCAGGCTCGGAGATGGGCCCTGACGGCCGCCGCAGCCGCATCGGGAGCGTCGAACCAGGGGGCGTGGCCGGCACCGGGGACCATCTCCACCGTCGCCGACGGTAGGGCGTCGGCCAGCTCTCGGGCCGGGCCCTCTCCGCCGAAGATGTCGTCGGTGCCCCAGAACAGGTGGACCGGTGGGGTGACCTGGGCCAGGAGCGCCGGGGTGTGAGCGACCTCGGCGACGGGCCCCCGGAGGTTCGCCGGGCGAGGCGCGTCCCGCATCTCGTTGCCCACCGTGTCGGTCCCGCCCAGGAGGGCGACCATCCAGTCGAGGGCCCGCTCATCGAAGGCGCCGGACTCGATCGCCCCGGCCATCCCGGCGGTCTTGAGCATCTGGCGGACCATCGGCCGGTTGACCCGGGCTCGGCGAGGGGTGAGCCACGACGGTGACGGGAACCGCATCATCAACGGAACCCGTTCGATCCGGCTCCCGCCCTGGAAGCCCATGCCGACCATGCCGGTGACCCGGTCGGGGTGGGCGGCGACGCTGCGGAGGGCGTACCACCCCCCGAGCGAGTTGGAGATCACCCCGCCGGACGCCACCCCGAGCCCGTCGAACACGTCGGCCACCATCTCGTCGGCGAGCCGTCGTTGGGCGTCGAGGGTCCGCGGTGGCGGGTTCGTCGTCGCACTGAGCCCACACCCCGGGCGGTCGAGGAGCAGGCACCGGAAGTCCGACAGCTCGGCGGCCAGACTGGCCCAGCTCGCCCCGGCGGTCATCACGCCGTGGACGAAGAGCACCGGGGAACCTTCGCCGACCTCGATGACCCGGACCGTCGTCCCGATGGTCGCCAGATCGACCATCCGCTCGACCGGCTCGACGCCCAGCCCCTCGAACAGCCGTCGCTCAGCTTGGCGTACCGCCGCACTGCCGTCGCTTCCCATCCCGCCTCCCTCGATCGTTGGACACCGGTCCCCGCACGGTCCTCCGACGACAAAGAACACCTTAGCCCACGGCCCGACACCGGCATGGAGGACGATCTCTCACCCACCAACTCGGCTGATGTCGGCAACTTGACTCCCGCTATGTCATGGGCAAAACAAGCAGGTAATTTCAACCACTATGACCACCCTTCTTCAAGGGCTACAGTCCAAATCGACAGAACGCGTCCCGGAGATAGTCAGGGGCGCAGCTTCACGGAAGGGGAAATAATGGGTAGGAAAATTCGGGTGCTTTTACGCGCCCTGACGGCACTGTTACTGCTGACTGGCATGGTGCTCGCAACCTCAACCGGTGCGGAGGCGGACCTCGATCCGCCGACCAACACCTTGACGATTCCGGCCGGCGGCAGTGCCACCGAAGCCAAGACGATCACGGTCCCGGGGGTTCCTCCGGCGATCGACATCGAGATCGCCATCGACACGACCGGCTCGATGGCGGACGAGATCGCCCAGGCCAAGGCCGATGCGACGGCACTGGTCAACGCGGTCAAGGCGATCGCTCCCCAGGCTCAGATCGCGGTGGTCGAGTTCCGGGATTCGACCGACTCGGTCGAGTACCGGGTGGCTCAGTCGATGACCGAGGACGCCACGGCCGTCCAGACCGCGGTCGACTCGCTGTTCGCATCGGGCGGTGGCAACTTTCCTGAGGCCTACAATCTGGTTTTCCGGAACAGCTACGACCCGGCGACCGGTGGCGACATCGGGTGGCGGAACAACTCCCGCAAGTTCGTGGTCGTGATCGGTGATGCGCCGCCCCATGGCAGCTCGGTTCCCGAGTGCTCGGCGACCGCGACCGATCCCAATGGCCTCGTCACCACCGATGAGTTGGCCGGCATGGTGGCCAACCAGCGGACGCTGTTCATGGTGTACTCGAGCTCCGGTATCCAGTCGTGCTACGACGCCATCGCCGCTCTGAGCGGCCCCGGCAGCCAGTCGGTGGCCCTCGGCGGTTCGCTCGATACCCAGGTCGTCGACCTGATCGAGGATGCCACCTCGGTGGTGGCCGACCTGCGGCTCGATGTCGCCTCGGCATCGCCCGCTCCGGCCGATGCCAGCTGGGTCAGCTTCAGCCCGCCGCTGACCGACGTCCCGGCGCCGTCGACCCAGAACGCCTCGGTCACGGTCGACGTTCCGGCCGGCACGCCGGCCGGGTCCTACGTGTTCGAGATCGTGGCCCTGGCCGACGGTGGTGAGATCGGTCGGCAGACGCTGACCGTCGTCGTCCCCGACGTCGGTGGCGGCGATCCGTGCGACACCTTGACCCCGACGATCGAAGGGACCGACGGCCCCGACACGATCTACGGCACCGCTGGCGACGACATCATCTTCGCCAAGGCCGGCAACGACCGGGTGTGGGGTCGTGGCGGCAACGACATCATCTGCCTCGGTGAGGGTGCCGACATCGGCTACGGCCAGGCCGGCAACGACGTCATCTACGGTGGACCGGGTCGGGACGGCATCTACGGCAGCAACGGTGCCGATGAGCTGTACGGCGAGGACGGCCAGGACATCCTCGACGGTGGCAGCGGCGACGACGTCCTCGACGGTGCCGGCGGCGAGGACGAGCTCGACGGTGGTCGGGGCGACGACACGATGTCGGGCGGCGACCAGGACGACCTGCTCCTGGGGCGGGCCGACAACGACGTGATGTCGGGCGGCAACGGCGACGACGACATGTTCGGCCACGGCGGCAACGACACCATGACCGGCGGTGAGGGCAACGACCGCCTCGTCGGAGCGGGCGGTGACGACTCGCTCGACGGCGGCCCCGGCCCCGACGAGCTGGAGGCCGGTGCGGGGACCGACACCTGCGTCAACGGCGACGTCGTGCGCGGCTGCGAGCTCTGAGCCCCGCAGCGGTGACCGTCACGCGCCGAGTTGCGTGATGGGGTGCCCGACTCCTCGACAGACGGCGGTCGAGGGGTCGGGCGCCCGTCGTTTTGGCGGCAGGGGCCGCGGGACGGGGCCCCGGTGGTCGAGACTCCGGGCGGCGGCCGCTCAGCGGATCTCGATCTCGTCCCAGTGCCAGGTGAAGGTGAGCGGCGTGCCGTTCTCCGCCTTGCGGGGGGTGTAGTTGTGGTCGGCGAACACCACCCGGACCGGGCCGGAGGGGAACTCCCCCGGTGCGGTGACGACGTGGAACGTCCCGTCCTCCTGTTCGATGCCGAAGCTGAGGGTGCCGTCGCCGTTGTCCCGGAAGAAGTGGGTGCGCCGAGTCCGGATGCTGTCGACCGCCGGGTCGCCGGGATTGAGCCACGGCCCGCCCCACTCGGGGGACAAGCTCAGCTCCTCGACACCGTTGTTGATCAGGAGGCGATGGTTGAAGAACGAGGTCCCGACCGAACCGAGGGCTCCGTGGAGTTCGGTGCCGCACGGTAGCCACTCGACCGAACAGGGGAGGTTCTGGAAGTCGAAGGTGGCCGCCGGGATGACCTTGACCTCGGGGAACTGCCGGTTCCCGAGCTGGGTGATGTTGACGTCCCACCGGACCTCCGAGATGCCCTCGAAGGTCTGGGCCGGGGTGAAGGCACCGATCGAGTAGCCGGACGTGTCGCCGATCGAGGTCATGAGGTGGGCGAGCGCCACGTCACCGCCGGGCACGCAGCGGTAGATCCAGTCGTCGTTGAACCCGTCGCTCCGCTCGCCCCGGGTGATGGTCCGGGTGTCCTCGGGCGGGCCGCACAGGTCGTCGGGACCGGTGATGGCGTGGTCGCCCTGCCAGCTCTCCTCGGTGACGACGAAGTCGTCGCGGTGATAGATGGCGAACTCGAACCGACCGAGCGAGTCACCATCGGCGAAGTCCTCGACGAACTGGGCACCGTCCGGCGGTGGCTCGGGAGGCGGCCCGGTCGTCGTGGTGGGCGCCTCGGTGGTGGTCGGTGCCTCGGTGGTGGTGGTCGGCGCCTCGGTCGTCGTCGGTGCCGACGTGGTGGTCGGCTCGCCCGTGGTCGGCGGGGCGACGAGGGTCGGCATCGGCGGGCCGGGCCGCCCGATCACCGGCCCATCAGCCGGGAGATCCCCGGCCGGTGCGTTTTGGGCCGCAGCGCCGGTGGCCGGTCCCGGTCGGTCGTCGGCTTCGACCACCATCGGCGTGACGGCCAGCAGGACGACCCCCAGCAGGACCAACCCGATCAACAGCGGCAGTACATGGCGACGCATGGTCTCCTCCTCCCACCCCATCGGCGACCGTATCGACTCCGGTGAGGCCCCGACCAGGCCCCAACCGGGCGATCATCGGGCGATCGTTGGGCGGTGAGCCGGTGATCGGGCCGGGTGCCACCGGCCGTGCGTTTCGATCGACGTTCGGACCGCTACCGGCCCGACGGCACCTGCCGATGGGTCGACGTGAGCGACCTCATCGTGCGGCGGCCCCGATTCGGCTTCGCCGATGACGCCGACCCGAACTGGACGCCCCATCGCCCGGAGTTCGCCTGTGCGGCCAACAGCGTCTCGGTGCTCCTGCCGTTCATGGAGCCCTACTTCGCCCGATCGGTGGGCGCGGTCGCCGGCGACCTGAGCGCCGCCGATGGGGCCGAGGCCCGGGCCTACGCGGCCCAGGAGGTCGAACACCACCGCCAGCACCGTCGCTACAACCAGCTCCTTCGCCGTCGGTACCGCGGCCTCGCCCCGATCGAGGGTGCCGCCCACTGGACCTACCGGAAGCTGGAACGATCCCGCTCGGCGGGCTTCAACGTGGCCTTCACCGCAGCGTCGGAGACGATCGCCTACTCGGCGGCCCGATGGGCCGCCGACCGCCGGTCCGAACTGTTCGACGGGGCCGACCCGGCCCTGGCCGAGGTGTTCATCTGGCACCTCGCCGAGGAGGTCGAGCACAAGTCGGCGGCATGGAACGTCCATCGGGCGATCGGCGGCGGCCGTCGCCGCTATGCCGGCGCGGCCGTGCTGGCGCTGGCGATCGTGGCGATCTTCGTGGCGGCCGGGACGGCGGTGATGATCACCGGCGAACGTCGGCTCCACAATCCCGTGGCGTGGGCCCGGTTGTCGTGGTGGGCCACGACGTTCAGCTTCGAGGTGCTGACCAACCTGGCGATGGCGCTCACCGCCGACCACCATCCCGACCAGTTCGCCGATCCGTTGTGGTACGAGGTGTGGCTCCGGGAACACCCGGAGGAGGTCGGCTCCGGTCGTTGACGGCTTCGCTCAGTAGTACCAGGGAAAGCGGGACCAGTCGGGGGCCCGCTTCTCGAGGAAGGCGTCCCGACCCTCGACGGCCTCGTCGGTCATGTACGCCAGGCGGGTGGCCTCGCCGGCGAACACCTGCTGGCCCACCAGGCCGTCGTCGATCAGGTTCAGGGCGAACTTGGCCATCCGCTGCCCGGTCGGGCTCTTGGCGCAGATCTCCCGAGCCCACTGGAGGGCCTGATCCTCCAGGTCGGCATGGGGATAGACGGCGTTGACCACCCCTTGGGCCTCGGCCTCGGCGGCGGTGTAGGCCCGCCCGAGGAAGAAGATCTCCCGGGCCTTCTTCTGACCGACCTGTTGGGCGAGGTAGGCCGAGCCGAATCCCCCGTCGAAGCTGGCGACGTCGGTATCGGTCTGCTTGAACCGGGCGTGCTCGGCGCTGGCCAGCGTCAGGTCACTGACCACGTGGAGGCTGTGGCCGCCGCCGGCGGCCCAGCCGTTGACCACCGCCACCACCACCTTGGGCATGAAGCGGATCAGGCGCTGGACCTCGAGGATGTGGAGCCGGCCGCTCCGGGCCGGGTCGATCGCCGCCGCCTCATCGGCGTTGCCCTCGGTGTACCGGTAGCCGTCACGACCCCGGATCCGCTGATCGCCGCCCGAGCAGAACGCCCAGCCGCCGTCCCGGGGGCTGGGACCGTTGCCGGTGAGCAGCACGCAGCCGACGTCGCTCGTCTGGCGGGCGTGGTCGAGGGCCCGGTAGAGCTCGTCGACGGTGTGGGGGCGGAAGGCATTGCGGACCTCGGGCCGGTCGAAGGCCACCCGGACCGCACCGACGTCCCTGGCCCGGTGGTAGGTGATGTCGGTGAAGTCGAAGCCCTCGACCACGTCCCAGTGGTCGGGGTTGAAGGTCTCGGAAACGTTGCTCATCCCGCCCGACAACGTAGTGGGGCCGACGCCCGATGGGGCCACCGGTCCGCGGCGACCGCTCGCCGGGCCACATTGAGACCATCGCCGGCCGAGGCGTAGTGTCGGGTCAGATCGTCGGACGCCGAGCGGCGTCGAGGGGGAACCACCATGGCCGGACCGCACCACGACCTCGTCATCAAGGACGGACTCGTCTTCGACGGGACCGGGGCACCCCGGGTCCGGGGCGACGTGGCGATCGACGACGGCGCGATCAGCGCCATCGGGCGGGTCGACGCCAGCGGCGCCGACCGGGTGATCGACGCCAAGGGGATGCACGTCGCCCCCGGCTTCGTCGACCTCCACACCCACTACGACGCCCAGGTGTTCTGGGATCCGTACTGCACCCTCTCGGGCTGGCACGGCGTCACCTCGGTCGCCATCGGCAACTGTGGGTTCGGGTTCGCCCCGGTCCAACCCGATGAGCGGGACTACGCCATGCGGTCGATGACCCGCGTCGAGGCGATCCCCTATGAGTCGATGCGGCAGGGCATGCCGTGGGACTGGGTGACGTTCCCCGAGTACCTCGACAGCCTGGAGCGGACCCCCAAGGCGGTCAACATCCTCCCCTACGTCCCGGTCGGACCGATGCTGGTCGAGGTGCTGGGGTTGGCCGACGCCAAGGCCGGCCGACTCCCGACCGACGCCGAGCACGACCGGCTGGCGGCGATGCTCCACCAGTCGATGGAGGCCGGAGGGTGCGGGTGGTCGGCCCAGCGCCTCCCCCCGACCGGGCCGGCCGCGGTCCAGCGGGACTGGGACGGCACTCCGATGCCGACCGACATGATGAACGACGAGACCTGCCTCGTCTTCGCCCGGGTCCTGGCCGAGCGGAACCAGGGCGTCCAACAGCTGACGCTCACCACCGACGACGTCCGCCACGACATGGCCCACCTCGAGGAGGTGGCGGCGGTCTCCGGTCGCCCCTTGCTCCACAACGTCGTCCAGGCGTTCGAGTCCCGTCCCCACGTCCACCGGCGGGCGATCGAATGGCTCGAGCGCTGCCGGGAGCGGGGCATCCCGGTGTACGGCCAGGGGGTGACGACCGATGCCGGGTTCACCTTCACCTTCGAGGACTGGAACCTCTACGACGATGCCGAGCCGTGGATGGAGGCGACGACCGGAACCATCACCGAGCGGCTGGCCAAGCTGGGGGACCCCGGTCGGCGGGCCGCCCTGCGGGACAACCTCCCGTCGATCGCCACCGCCCCACTGGAGTCGGTGACCGTCCTGTCGCCCCGGACCCCCGAGACCGAGCCCTACCGGGAGATGTCGGTCCGCCAGGTGGCCGACGCGACCGGCAAGCACCCGGTCGACGCCATGCTCGACATCGCGGTGGCCGACGACCTCAAGACCTTGTTCTTCACCGCCCCGCCCCAGGGGGACTCCGACCTGCTCCGGGAGGTCGTCCAGTACCCCCACATGCTGTTCGGGGTCTCCGACGGCGGGGCCCACACCAAGTTCCTCACCGCCGGCCGCTACCCCACCGAGACGCTGGCCACCCAGGTCCGGGACAACGAGTGGATCACCTACGAGGAGGCCCACCGCCGACTGTCGGGCCTGCCGGCCCAGCTGGCCGGGTTCCAGGACCGAGGTCTCCTGCGTCTCGGCGGCCCGGCCGACGTCGTGGTGTACGACCCGGAGAACCTGGCGGTCGGCCCCAACGAGGTGGTCGAGGACCTGCCCGGCGGCGAGTGGCGCCGGGTCCAGCGAGCCCGGGGCTACCGAGCCGTGGTGGTCAACGGCGTCGAGACGATCGTCGACGACGCCGAGACCGACAACCACTCCGGGCGGCTTCTCCGCCACGGCCGAGGCTGATCCTCGGCCCGGGCCAGCCCCCGCCGGGGGGTCACGACGCCAGCAGGGCCTCCAGCTCGTCGATCGGTTGCCCCCGTTGGGCGTCGACCTCCACCGAGCTGCCATCGGTGAAGGTGAACCGGGCCCGCCGTCCCAGTCCCTTCCGACGAACGTCGCCGATCTGAACCGCTCCCCGGTCGACGACCAGCACCGGCTCGCCGAACGACAGCCCGTTCGACGGCACGACGAGCACCCGACGATCCGTGGCCACCACGGCGCACGACCGACCGGGGAACCCGGCGGCCAGACCGCCCTGGTTCCGATTGGCGTCCTCGGCCCGCTGGGCCAGCGCCCGGCCGGCCAGGAGCGGTGCCGCCGCCAGCGCCGCCATGCCCGGCCCGTAGGTCCCCTTGGGCTCGACGAGAATCGCCACCGAGACGGTCTCGTCGGCGTGGAGATGGTCGCGGACCCGCTTGGCGGCCCGCTTCGTGATGTTGGCCATGACCACCTCCATCGGCACCGGGGCTCCCCGACCGAAGGACGCTAGGTTGCTGCCATGGCCGACTTCACCTACACCGATCTCCTTCCCCGCGGTGCCGACGACCAGACCCCGTACCGGCTGCTCACCTCGGATGGGGTCGAGACCGTCGACCTCGGGGGCACATCGTTCCTCCGGGTCAGCGACGAAGCGATCCGGCTGTTGACCGCGACCGCCATCCGAGACATCTCGCACCTCCTCCGCCCCGGCCACCTCCAGCAGCTGGCCAACATCCTCGACGATCCCGAGGCGTCGGCCAACGACCGGTTCGTCGCCACCGAGTTGCTGCAGAACGCCAACATCGCGGCGGGCTTCGTCCTTCCCGGCTGTCAGGACACCGGCACCGTCATCGTCAAGGGCAAGAAGGGCCAGTACGTCCTGACCGACGGCGACGACAAGATGCCGATCGCCCGGGGGGCGTTCGACACCTACCAGGAGTCGAACCTCCGCTACTCGCAGATGGCCCCACTGTCGATGTGGGAGGAGCGCAACACCGGCACCAACCTCCCGGCCGAGATCAAGATCGAGGCCACCACCGGCGACCAGTACTCGTTCATGTTCATGACCAAGGGCGGTGGCTCGGCCAACAAGAGCTACCTGTTCCAGGAGACCAAGGCGATCCTCAACCCCCAGTCGATGCGAGCGTTCCTCAATGAGAAGCTCCGCCTCCTCGGCACATCGGCCTGCCCGCCGTACCACCTGGCGATCGTCATCGGCGGCACCTCGGCCGAGTTCGCCGTCGAGACGGCGAAGATCGCTTCGACCCGCTACCTCGACACCCTCCCCACCTCGGGATCGGAGGCCGGTCACGGCTACCGCGACCTCGACATGGAGGCCGAGGTCCTCGAACTGACCCAAGAGTTCGGCATCGGGGCCCAGTTCGGCGGCAAGTACTTCTGTCACGACGTCCGGGTGATCCGGCTCCCCCGCCACGGCGCGTCGCTGCCGGTCGGCGTGGCGGTCAGCTGCTCGGCCGACCGCCAGGCGCTGGGCAAGATCACCGCCGACGGGGTGTTCCTCGAGGAGCTGGAGCGGGATCCGGCCAGGTACCTGCCCGAGGTCGTCGGCGAGCAGTTGTCGGGCGACGTCGTACCGATCGACCTCGACCAACCGATGGACGCCATCCGGGCCGAGCTGACGAAGTACCCGGTCAAGACCCGGCTGTCACTGACCGGGACCCTGGTCGTCGGCCGGGACATCGCCCACGCCAAGATCAAGGAGCGGCTCGACGCCGGCGAGGCGATGCCCGAGTACCTCCGGGACAACCCGATCTACTACGCCGGGCCGGCCAAGACCCCGGAGGGGTACGCCTCGGGCTCATTCGGGCCGACGACCGCCGGGCGGATGGACTCCTACGTCGAGCAGTTCCAGGCAGCCGGTGGATCGTTCGTCATGCTGGCCAAGGGGAACCGGAGCCAGGAGGTGGCCGACGCCTGCAAGCGTCACGGCGGCTTCTACCTCGGCTCGATCGGGGGCCCGGCGGCCCGGCTGGCCCAGGACTCGATCCGCTCGGTCGAGGTGCTGGAGTACCCCGAGCTGGGCATGGAGGCGATCTGGCGGATCGAGGTCGAGGACTTCCCGGCCTTCATCGTGATCGACGACAAGGGAAACGACTTCTACGCCGACACCGCCCGCCCGGTCGACCTGAAGCTCTGACCCGTCCGACCGCCCACCCGGTCGAGCGGGCCGGGTGGGCGGATCGACCCACGGCGGGGGCGCGGTCGCCGTCCATACGCTGCGAGCCGGGGCGATTCCTTCGTCATGGCCGCGGGCGAAGGGCACCATGGACGACGACATCCCGACCGCGAAGCTTGGCGCCGCACCCGGTCGACTCCGGCCGATTCTCGTAGCCTTCGCCATGCTCGTCGGTGCTGTGCTGGCCATGGCGCTGGAGCCCGAGGGTGCCGAACCTCGGCCGACCCCGCCACGCGCCGATCCACCCTTCCCGGCCCCGATCCCCGACCTCGGGCTCGACCCGGCCGCCCCGGTGATCGCCGACGAAGGACCCGACATCGGCCTCGGAACCAACCCGGGTGGCCGTCAGGGAGCGGCCGGGCGGGCCGGCGGCATGGCCACCACCGGCCGGGCCGGAACGGCCGACCGGGCCGGCGACGACCGGGATGGCCCCGAGTCCGAGGCTTCGGCCGGGCCGACCGACAGCGAGGCCGACGAGGCCGACGAGGACCTGGGGGTCGCCATCGGCGACGACGACCGATCGAGCAGGGTCGACGGGGCGGTCGCCCCGAGCGGCGAGATCGATCTGCTCGGTCCGTCACCGCCCTACCCCGACCTCGACGCCACCGAACGGGAGATCGTCCGCCTGACGAACGCCCTCCGGGCCGACCCGGCCGGTCCTCTGGCCCGTGAAGGTCCCCTCCCCGACTGCATCGATGACGAGTTCTACCGCATCACGATCGACACCGAGACCGGCCACCCGGTTCCGGTGCCGGCCCTCACGGTCGACGAGCTGGTGTCGGACCGCATGGCCCAGGCGTGGGCCGAGGAGATGGACGAGCAGGACCGGTTCGTCCATCGACCCCGGCGCTCGCAGGAGGCCCTGTACGACGAGTTGGGCCTCGACGTCGGGACGTGGGGCGAGAACATCGCCTGGTTCGCCGGCTACCCGTTCGCCGACAGCGCCCAAACCCACTTCGAGGGGTGGCGGGAGTCCGACACCGGGCACTACTGCGCCCTGATCACCGGGCGGTTCACCCACATCGGGGTCGGGGAGCACCGGCGGGACGACGAATCGTGGGCGGTGCAGAACTTCTATTCCCTGGCCGACTGAGCGGATCCGTCCTCGGGCCTGCCAGACTTCGGCGATGGCGGCGGCCGAGATCGATCTCGACGAGCTGAGCGGCCCCGACGTCCACCGGGTCCTCCACCGGCTCCGGGCGACGGAACCGGTGGCCTGGGTCCCGGCGCTCGAGCGGTGGCTGGTCACCGACCGGGCGCTGGTGCTGGAGGCCCTGACCGACCCCGACCGGTTCACCGTCGACGATCCCCGCTTCACCACCGCCCAGGTCGTCGGACCCTCGATGCTGTCGCTCGACGGACGGGACCACGCCCGTCACCGAGGCCCGTTCGTCCCGCCGTTCCGCCGCTCGGCATCGGAGTCGGAGCTCGGTACCCGGATCACGGACCTGGCCCGTGGCCTGGTCGCCGATCTCGGGCCCGGACCGATCGATCTGCGGGCCGAGCTGGCGGCACCGCTGGCGGCCGAGACGATCACCGAGACCCTCGGGCTGGCGGGGGTCGACGCCGACGAGGTTCTCGGTTGGTATCGGGAGATCGTCGCTGCGGTCGATGGCGCGACCCGAGGTCGAGGGGTCGGCGCCGTCCCGGCAATGGCCGCCCTGAGCCTGGCGATCGCCGGCACCGTCGACCGACCGGAGTCGCTCGTGGCCCGCATCGCCGCCACCGGCGACCTGAGCGACGAGGAGCTGGTGGCCAACGTCGCCGTCGTGCTGTTCGGAGCGGTCGAGACCAGCGAGGGGATGACCGCCACCTGCCTGTTCCACGTCCTCGGCGACCCGGCCATGGCGGCCCGGCTCGCCGAGATGCCGGCGCTCATCGACGGTGCGGTCGAGGAGTCGGTCCGCCTCGAGCCGGCCGCCACGTTGGTCGACCGGTACACGACCGTCGACACCACCCTCGGAGCCACCGACCTCCCGGCCGGATCGGCGGTCGCCCTCTCGCTGGCCGGCGCCAACCGCGACCCCGCCACCTTCCGCGATCCCGATCGGTTCGATCCGACTCGGGCCAACGTCGGCGACCACCTCGGCTTCGTCAGGGGCCCCCACGCCTGCCTCGGCCGCCACCTCGCCCGGTTGGAGACTCGGGCCGCGGTCGCCGCCATCCTGACCGCCTGGCCGGGAGCCCGGCTGGTCGATGAGCGGGCGG
Source organism: Acidimicrobiales bacterium (assembly GCA_965262175.1). Taxonomy (GTDB): domain Bacteria; phylum Actinomycetota; class Acidimicrobiia; order Acidimicrobiales; family SZUA-35; genus CADEDH01. The sequence continues at coordinate 100,260 of CBDHES010000028.1, forward strand.
CCCGCCCGCAGGGCCTGGTGTTCCGGAAGCCACCCCGGCTGGTGGCCGACCTCGACCCACTATCGTGACGGCGATGGGCGCCTTCGAGACGATCGCCGAGCGGAGGATCGAGGCTGGCCGCAAGGCCGGCCTGTTCGACAACCTCGCCGGGGCCGGCAAACCGATCCCCGACCTGGGCCGGGAGCGTCCTCCGGGCTGGTGGGCGCTACGGGTGGCCGCCGAGGAGCGGGAAGCGCTGCGGGCCGAACGCCGCACGCGTGGCCAGGGCCGGCCATCCAGCCCTGAACCGGCGACCGGCAGCTAGCTGGACTCCGTCGGATCGTGTTGCCCTGACGAGACGATTCGAAACTGAACTCTATGGTGCAATCATCGTAACCATGGGCCTTTCACCAAGAACGACCCTGCACTAGGTTCGCGTTCAACAACAAAACATCGCGGCGGAGATGACGGATGAAGAGTCTAACGAAGCGTTCCATAGATCTTCGTTATGAGAAAATGCGAACGGCGGTGGAGTCGCTCCTCACCAAATCCGGGACGACCGAACAGGATCTTCGTGAGCGGGTCCACGACTACACCTTCTCCCTGGCCATGGGCACCGACGCCGAGAGCATCCCCGACGACCTCCGGGCCTATATCGACAAGGTCGCGCTCCATGCCTACCAGGTCACCGATGGCGACATCGAGGCCCTGAAGGCCAGTGGCTACTCCGAGGACGACATCTACGAGCTGACCCTCGCCGCCAGCACCGGGGCGAGCTTGGCTCGATTCGATGCCGGGATGGCCGCCCTCGGGCCCGATGTGGCTGCCGACGGCGAAGCGAGCATCGACGGCAACGCCGCCGCCGGGCATGTCCCCGAACCCGACCCGGAGCGGAGTTGACCATGCGCCTCAAGATCCTCGAGAACGGCCATCGACCGACCCAACGGCTCCTGCTCCGGGCGATGGGCGCCGCCTCCGAAGGAGGCGTCCCTCCCGGTCCGATCGCCACGATGACCTACCGCCGAGACCTGTTCGGCAAGCACCTCGCGGCCTGTGTCCAGGAGGCGATGCGGGGCAGCACGGAGTGGACGCTCGGCGAGGTGGAGCTCTTCGCCGCCTTCGTCTCCAACATCAACCAATGCGAGTATTGAACGGGTGACCACGTCGCAGTTGCGACGCTCGGACTCAAGGATGCGGACCTCGTCGACGCCGTGCTCGACGATTGGCGCACGGCCCCGATCGATGAGCGCCTTCGGGCCATGCTCGGCTACCTCGAACTGGTGACCCGAACCCCCTCCGCAGTCGGCCCAGACGACGTCGCTCCCCTCCGGGACGCCGGACTGAGCGACGAAGCGGTCCGGCAGGCCCTGTACGTGGCGTTCATCTTCAACATCATGGACCGGCTGGCCGACTCGTTCGACTTCTACATCCCGACCGAGAAGGGCCACCGGCGCAACGGCCAGCTGCTCCACAAGGTCGGCTACCGCATCGCCAGCCTCCCCGGCTGACCCTCGGACAGCCTGCTTACGACGGGGTGACGGTGATGGTCACCGTCGCCTCGTCGCACCGGCCGGCGGCGTCGCAGATCCGGTACCGGAGGGTGTCGGTCCCCACGTAGCCCTCGACCGACCGGTAGTGCAGGTGGTCGTTGTGAACCCGGAACCGCTCGGCGTGGCGAGGGCCGGCGACGATCTCCAGCGTGTCCTCGTCGAGGGCCGCGTCGCCGGGGTCGTCGTTGTCGAGCACGAAGATCCGGACGTCCCGGTCCTCCTCGGTGACCGCCGTATCGGCCCCGGCGACCGGCGCCCCGCTCGGCAACGTCGTGGCCGTCGAGGTGGTCGGCGCGGTCGTGGTCGGGGATGTCGGCGGCGCCCCGCTCGTGGTTGACGTCGGCGGCACGGTCGCCGTCGACGTCGGACCGGAGGCCGGCGAGGTCGTCGTCTCGAGGACCGTCGTCGGGCTCGGCGGGACGGGAGATACCGGGGCGGACGTCGACAGGGTCGGGTCCGCTCCCGACGGATCGTCACTCGGGCCCGTACCATCCGGCACCGACGTGGTCGACCCGGTGGTAGACGGCTCGGTGGTCGCCGACGGCGCCTCGCCCCCTTGGGCCGGCATCGGACCGGCGACCACACCCCGGCTTCGACGGTCACCGGTGCCGCCATCCCGGTCCGACCCGGGATCGACCCCGGCCACCTGCTCGCCGTCCGCCCCATCGGCGACCGGCTCGGAGCCGAGCTCGTCGGCGGCCTGGCCGTCGACGACGACGCCGGTCAGGCCGAGGGCGGCGAGGGCCACGGCCGCCGCCACGGCGATGACCGCCGCCGCCCCGACGAGGCGACCGCGCCCATCCGGGACGTCCGGCCGATCCGACGACCCCTGCACCACGACCACGATCGGCAACCTATCCGGTGATGGTCGAAGGGTGCTGGTCGATGCCGGCCGCCCGGTGGGCTCATCGGCCGCCGACCAGCGTCAGCCGGTGGCCCGGGATCGCATCTCGTCGTCGATCGAGGTCAACACGGTGTCGTCGCCCCCCTCCCACGGCGCCAGCGGGTCGGGCTGGCCGGGGGCCGGGCTGTAGAGCCACCACAGGTTGCCCCACCGGTCGACCATCCGGCCAAGCGTCGTCTCGCTGTAGAACGGCGTCGCCGGCGTCACGACCCGGGCCCCGTGGGCGACCGCGTCGTCCAGGGTGCCGGCCACGTCGTCGACCCAGAGCTGGAGGAGGCCGGGGTGAGGTGGCCACCCGTCGAGTCGATCGACGATCAGCAGGTGCGCGTCGTTGAGGGTGACCTCGGCGTGGATGAGCCGACCGTCGGGCAGCGGGGCCCGTGCCTCGACGACCTCGATACCGCCGAGCACGTCGACGACGAACCCGACGAAGTCGGCGGCCCCCTCGACGACGACGAACGGGTTGAGGGTGGCCCCGGACCCGTCGGGGCGAGCGGTGACCGGGAGGAGGTGGGAGCTGGTGTCGGTGGAAGTCATGGCTCGGAGACTGCCAGCTATTCCGGCCAGAAAACGTCCGCTATCCGCTCTAGGTTTGCGGTCATGGCCAGCACCGGTGGACGACTGCTCGAACTGCTCGCCCTGCTCCAGGCCCGCCATCGGTGGTCCGGTGATGACCTGGCGCTACGGCTCGGTGTCAGCGATCGCACCCTCCGCCGTGACATCGATCGGCTCCGATCGCTCGGCTACCCGGTCGCAGCCGACCGGGGCGTCGACGGCGGCTATCAGCTCGGCCCGGGGGCCCGGCTCCCGCCACTGCTCGTCACCGGCGACGAGGCGGTGGCCGTCGCCGTCGGCCTCCTCCACGCGGCCCGCCAACCGATCACCGGCATCGCCGACGCCGCCGCTCGGGCCCTGACCAAGATCGCCGCCATCCTCCCGGGCGACGCCCGCCGGGAAGTCGACTCGATCGCCACCACCCTCCAGCTCCCGGTGGGAGCGTCTGCCGAGGTCAGCCTGGATGCGCTGACCGTCCTCACCCGGGCCAGCCGGGACACCCAGCGGGCGCGATTCACCTACCACGATGCGATGGGCGCCCGGTCGGAGCGTTCCGTCGAGCCCCACCACGTCGTCCCGATGGGGTGGCGCTGGTACCTGGTCGCCTGGGATCTCGACCGCGAGGACTGGCGGACCTTCCGGCTCGATCGCATCAGCGAGCCCCACGTGACGAAGCGCTCCTTCGAGCCCCGGGCGCTCCCGGAACCCGATGCCGCGACGTTCGTCGCCGTGCGGTTGTCGTCACGGCCGACGGCCCACGAGGTCGAGGTGGTCGTCGCCGCCCCGGTCGCCGTCGTCGAGCGCCACCTCGGACCATGGGGCGACGCATCCGAGGCCGGGCCGGACACGACCCGGATCACGATGCAGGTCGACGACCTCAGCTGGGTGGTCCTCATCCTGGCCGCCATCGACGCCGACATCCACCATGGCCGCCCGCCCGAGCTGGTGGCGCTGCTCCACCGTCTCGGTCGCCGGTTCGCCGCCGTGCCGGCCCCGGGGGCGACCGATGAGCCCGCCTGATCGCCGACGAGGGCCACCCGACCTCGGAGCGATCGACCCGGACCCTGCGGCGGCCTCGCCTCCGGTCAGCGCCCGGTGGCGTGGGCGTCGACGATCCGGGCCACCACCGATGTCAGCCGCTCGGCATAGGGGAGGTGGAGGAACTCGTTGGGTCCATGGGCGTTGGACTCCGGGCCGAGCACCCCCGTGATGACGAACTGGGCATCGGGAAACCGCTCGCCGAGCATCCCCATGAACGGGATCGTGCCCCCCTCCCCCATCAGCTGCATCGGGTAGCCGAACTCGGCCCGGGACGCGTCGTCGAGGGCCGTCGCCAACCACGGCGCCAGCTCCGGGGCGTTCCATCCCGGCGCGGCATCGGCGTCATCGAAGGTGACCCGTGCCCCGTAGGGAGGATCGTCGGTGAGGGCGGCGGCGACCGCCCGGCGGGCGGCGGCCGGATCGGCGGTCGGCGGCAGCCGGACCGACAGCCGCAACGAGGTGGCGGGTCGGAGCACGTTCCCGGCGGCGCCGACCGGTGGCAGCCCGTCGGCACCGACGTAGGACACCGTCGGCGACCAGGTGCGGGCCAGCAGGGCGTCGGCACCGTTCGCCGCCGGGCCGGCCCCGTCGACGAAGGGATACCCGGGGCGATCACCGGCGGTGGCGGCCAGGATGGCGGCCGTCGCCTCCGCCTCCCGGCGACGATGAGCCGGGATGTCGACGTTGGCCTCCGCCACCAGCATCGCCCCGGTCGAGGCGTCCTCGATCCGGTCGAGCAGCGATCGCAGGATCCGGAACGACGAGGGGACCACACCCGATGCCCCGGAGTGGATCCCCTCGGTCAGGATCTCGACCGTCACCGTCCCCATCAGGACCCCCCGCAGGGAGGTGGTCAGCCACAACCGGTCGTAGGTGGCGCACCCCGAATCGAGGCACACGACCAGGTCGACCTCGCCGACCCGGTCACCGAGCGCCTCGATGTGGGCCGGGAGGTCGGGGCTGCCCGACTCCTCCGAGCCCTCGATCAGGACCACACATCGTCCATGGGACCCGCCCGACGCCTGGATGGCTTCGATGGCGGTGAGCGAGGCGTAGGCCGAGTAGCCGTCGTCGGCCCCGCCCCGGCCGTACAACCGGTCGCCCTCCCGGTGAGGGGTCCAGGGCCCGAGGCCGTCCCGCCAGCCCTCCATCTCCGGCTGCTTGTCGAGGTGGCCGTAGAGGATGGCGGTCGGTCCTTCGGTCGGGGCGGCCGGGCCGAACGGCTCGATCTCGGCGACGACGAGGGGGGTGCGGCCGTCGAGGCGCTGAACGTCGACGGTCATGCCTTCGATCGGCCGGGCCGCCATCCATGTCGACACGAACCGGACGGCATCCTCCAGATGCCCGTGCTCCTCCCAACGGGCGTCGAAGGCCGGCGACAGGGCGGGAATGGAGATGTAGGACGCCAGCTGGTCCGGGAGCTCCTCCCGCCATGCTGCGGCCACCAGCTCGGTCGCCTCCGTTGCGTTCATCGTCATGGCTCAGCTCCCCCCGTCGTCGGTCTCGCCGTCGTCGGTCTCGCCGTCGTCGGCATCGCCGGAGCCGGAGCCGGCTCCCGGGTTGAGGGCCCCACAGGCGTCGAGGGCGGCCAGGAACTTGTCCTGGAACTGGTCGGTGATCCGACCCGAGAGCAACACGTCGATGTCGTCGTCGTCCATGACCTCGAGCAGCTCATCGGCCACGCACGGGGCGTCCCGTTCCGGGACCCCGTTGTCGACGAGTTGGTCGGCGATCTCATCTCGCCACTGGCCGGCCACGTCGCACCGAACCATCTCCCGGAACTGGTCCTCCTCGAAGCTGGCGTCGAGCGGGTCGGCGCCCAGCTCGGCCTCCAGGTCCTCGAGGCCGTAGCGGTCGATCAGCCCGTCGACGACGCAGGCCGCCTCCGGCTCCGACGCATCGGGGTTGGCGGTCTGGAAGCTCTCGATGGCGGCCGAGCGGGTGAACGACTGGCCGCAGGCGCCGATCGCCGCGACGGAGAGGACGAGCACCCCGACTCGGGTGCTCGTCGACGCCTGGATCATCAGTTGACCAGCTTCTCCCGGCCTTCCCAGTACGGCGCCCGCAGCTTGTACTTCTGGAGCTTGCCGGTGGCGGTGCGGGCCAACTCCTCCCGCATCTCGACCGACGTGGGGCACTTGTAGTGGGCGAGGCGTTCGCGGCAGTAGTCGATCAGGTCCCGTTCGGTGACCGTCGAACCGGCCGTCACCACGACCAGGGCCTTGACCGTCTCACCCCACTTCTCGTCGGGGACGCCGATCACCGCCACCTCCTCGACGTCGGGATGGGTGAAGAGGGTGTCCTCGACCTCGATCGACGAGACGTTCTCGCCGCCCGAGATGATGACGTCCTTCTTGCGATCGGTGATCGTGTAGTACCCCTCCTGGTCGAGGAAACCGCCGTCACCGGTGTGGAACCAGCCCCCCTCCAGGGCTTGGGCGGAGGCGTCCGGGTTGTCCCAGTATCCCTGGAGGATGTGGTTGCCCTGGGCCAGCAGCTCACCGGACTGGCTGGTCTTCATCGTGATGCCGATGGCCGGGGCTCCGGCTCGGCCGAGCTTCTTGGCCCGCTCACCGGGGTCGAGGTCGTCCCACTCGGTGCGGCACCGGTTGAAGGTGAGCAGTGGGGCGGTCTCGGTCAGGCCGTAGATCTGGATGAACTCCCACCCCAGCTCGGTCTCCATCCGCTCGATCGTCTTGGTCGGGGGCGGGGCGCCGGCCACGATCATCCGGACCCGGTCTCGGCCCGGGATCGGGCCCTCCCACGTCGCCGCGGCGTCGAGGACCGCCGCCACGACCGCCGGGGCACCACACATCAGCGTGACACCATGCTCGTCGACGCGGCGGAGGATCTCGGCCCCGTCGACCTTGCGGAGCACGATGTGCTTGGCACCCATGCCGGTGACGGTGTAGAGCATCCCCCACCCGTCGCAGTGGAACATGGGGAGGGTGTGGAGGTACACGTCACGATCGCTGACGCCGGCGTGCCACCCGAAGGTGACGGCGTTGATCCATCGGGCCCGGTGGGTCTGCTCCACGCCCTTGGGGCGGGCGGTGGTGCCCGACGTGTAGTTGATCGAGGCGATGGCGTCCTCGTCGGGGGTCCACGGCGCCGGGGTGCCCTCCCGCCCGTACCACACGGCGTCGGACTCCGACCCCATCACCCACTTCTGGGCGCAGTCAACGCCGGCCAGATCATCGGCGATCTCGGGGTCGACCAGGAGGGCCTCGGCCCCACAATGCTCGACGATGTACGCCACCTCGTCGGCGCTGAGTCGGAAGTTGATCGGGACGAAGATCCGGCCGTTGCCGCTCACCCCGAAGAACGACGTCAGCAGGCGGGCCGAGTTGTGGGACACCATGGCGACCCGGGCCCCCATCGGGAGGCCCAGCTCGTCCATCGCCACCCCCATCTGGCGGCGGATGTCGCCCAGTTGGCCGTAGGTGACCTCTCCGAGCGACGGGGCGGGCTGGGCGGGCTCGTCGACGATGGCCACCCGGTCCGGGTAGACCGCCACCGCCCGATCGAGGAAGTCGTTGACCGTCAATGGAACCTTCATGATCGCTCCCGCATCTCGGTACCGGCTGCGCCGGGACAAGATAGTCGACAACGAGACACCCGGAACAGTTGCGACCCTCGACCGGCACCCCGGCCACGGCATGGGCCGAACGGCTCAAATCCCGGACGACCCGACCGATGGTGGGACGTGCCCTCCCCAGCCCCACCGGTCGAAGGAACCGACTGGATCACCTGCCCCCCGATCGACTGGGACGGGCTCGGTGGTCGGGCGGTGATCGTCGTGTTCTGGTCCTTCGGCTGCGAGGCGTCGCTGCTCCGGCTCCGCCAGATCGAGGCGTTGGTGGCCGACACGCTCCTGCCGGTGACCGCCATCGCCGTCCACACCCCCCGCTTCCCCTACGAGGACGATCCCGAACTGGTCCGCTCGGCGGTGACCCAGTACCAGATCGGTTTGCCGGTCGTTCACGACCCCGAGTACCTGACGTGGAGCAGCTACAACCCCGACGGATGGCCGGCGACGGTGGTGATCGACGCCCGGGGCCGGGTCCTGGGGGTCCAGGTCGGGACGACCGACGTCGACCTGGTCATCAGCTGCATCGACTACGCCGTGCGCAGCGCCCCGCCCGAGACCTCCCGGTCTCGTCGGGTCCACTCGCTGCCCCGGGCGACCCCCCTGCCGCTCCCCCCGACCGATCTGGCCTTCCCGACCTCGGTCACCGCCCGCTCCGGCGGTGACATCGCCGTCGTCGACTCGTCGCACAATCGGGTCCTGATCTTCGAGCTGTCACCCGACCTGCGGCGTGCTCGTGCGCTGGCCGAGATCAGCGGGTTCCTCCACCCCCACGGCATCGTGGCCACCCGGAACGACTCCCTCGTGGTCACCGAGCCAGCGGTCGGCCGGGTCAGCCACCTCGACCTCGACGGCGGCACCAGGAGGACGCTCACCGAAGACCTCGTGGCGCCGTCCGGGTTGTGCATCGACCGCGACGGGAGCGTCGTCGTCGTCGACACCGGGGGCGAGAAGCTGTACCGGATCGTCGACGAGGGCGACGGGTTGATCACCCTCGGCGTCATCGCCGGGTCCGGTCGGACCGGGACCGCCGACGGTCGGGCCGGCTCGGCCGAGTTGGCCCAACCGGTGGGGGCGGTCCGAGCGCCGGCCGGCCTCGTCTTCTGCGACGCGGCGTCGAGCAACCTCCGACTCCTCACCGATGACGGGGCGGTGTCGACCATCACCGGCAACGGGTTCTTCGACTGGGGCCTGATCGACGGCCCGGTCTACGACGCCATGCTGCAACGGCCGTCCGACGTGGCGGTGCTGGCCGACGGATCCCTCGTCGTGGTCGACACCGGCAACCACCGGCTCCGCCGGCTGGTGAAGCGGAAGCTGAAGACGATCGGGCTGTCGGGACTGAGCCGGCCGTCCGGGGTCTGCGCCCTGGAGAGCGGTCATCTCATCGTCGCCGACACCGGCAACAACCGACTGGTCGTGGTCGACCGGGAACTCGACGGCGCCTGGGCCCTGGAACTCGAAGGGGTCCTCCCGCCGACCGACGCCACCCCGCCGGCGGCCTACGCCGCCATGGCCGGCGCCGCCCACTGACCCGGGACGCGGCGCCGGTCAGTTCTCCAACGGCTTGACCAGCGCCGCCATCTCCTCGAGCTCGGTCGCCCAGTCGTCGGGCTCGACGGTCGGGATCAGGACGAACTTGGTGAACCCGACATCGACGAACGAGCTGACAGCCGCCGCCAGGGTCGACTTGGTGGGGATGATCGTCTCGACATCGGCGTCGGGGTTTCGGGTCTTGACCACCGTGGCCGTCGCCTCGGGGACGTCGGTCCCGTCGGCCCGGTACGGGATCAGGGCGCCGAAGTGGTCGTCGTCGATCTTTCGATCGTGCTCGGACGCGACCTGATCGATCACCAGACGGGCCTCGGCGACCTGGGCCGGGGTACAGAACGAAGGCAGCCAGCCGTGGGCGTGGCGACCGACCCGTTTCAGCTCGAGCGGGGCGATACCGCCGAGCCACACCTCCAACGGATCCTGGATCGGCTTGGGTCGGACGGTCACATCGGTGATCGAGAAGCGCTTCCCCTCGTGGGTGACCCGGTCCTCGGTCCACAGCCGCTTCATGAGGGGCATGGCCTCGTTGAACCAGGCGCCCCGCTCCTTGCGGTCGACCCCGAACGCCTGGTGCTCGGCGGCGTTGGCCGCCCCGAGCCCGAAGGCCGGGAGCACCCGCCCTCCCGACATGCGGTCCAGGCTGGCGATCGACTTGGCCAGGACGACCGGGTTTCGACCGGGCAGGACCATGACCGACATCCCGACCTTGAGCTTGGTGGTCCGACCGCAGGCGTAGGCCATGCCGACGAGCGGATCGGGGCAGTCGCCGGTGATCCGTTCGGAGAGCCACAGCGAATCGAACCGGTGCCGCTCGAGGTTGTCGACCAGCTCGGCGAACCGCTCCTGGTCGTTGGTGGCGTTGCGGGTGCCGAGGCCGTAGCCGATCCGGATCTTCATCGCCCCAGCCTGCCCTACCGTGCCCGGCGGAGCGAATGGCCGGCCACTCAGCCGGTCGGGAGGCCGAGGAGGCGGGCGACGATGTTGCGCTGGATGCCCGACGACCCGCCGTAGATGACCCCGCCCAGGGTGTCCCGCACGGTCCGTTCGACGCCGTACTCGGTCACGTAGCCCCGAGCCCCGTGAACCCGCACCGCGGCGATCGAGCCCGCCAGGGCCGCCTCGCTGGCCGAGAGCTTGGCCAGGGCGGCGGCCATCATCGACGGGGTCCCCCGCTGTTGGAGGGCGGTGGCCTTGTAGAGCAGCAGCCGGGCCGTCTCGTGGGCCAGCTTCATGTCGGCCACCTCGTGGGCCACCGATTGGAACGACCCGATCGGCTTGCCGAACTGGTGCCGGTCCGAGGCGTGGGTGACCGTGTCGGCGATCTGGCGCTCGAGCTGGCCGATCGACCCGGCGAGGAGGAACGCCCGCTCGGTCTCCATGGCGGTCGAGAAGATGCTGGCCCCGGCGCCCTCGGCCCCCAACCGAGCCGACGTCGGCACGACGACCTCGGTCAGGGTCACGTCGGCGAAGGGGGTGGTCCGCAACCCCATCTTCGCCCGGTTGGGGTGGATCTCGACCCCCGGCGTGTCGGCGTCGACGAGGAACGCGGTCACCCCCCACCGGCCGAGTGCCGGGTCGAGGGTGGCGAAGACCATGATCAGGTCGCACACCGGAGCCAGCGTGACCCACGCCTTCACGCCATCGAGCCGGTAGCCGTCGGCCACCCGCTCGGCGGTGGTGGCCAGGGCGAAGGCATCGGACCCCGACGCGGCCTCCGACATGGCGAACGCGGCGATCGCCGAGCCGTCGGCCAGGCGGGGAAGGTACGTCGAGCGCTGCTCGTCGCTCCCGAACCGATCGAGGGCGAGCTGCATCGTCCAGATCTGTGAGCTGAGGGCGAACACCAACCCGGCGTCGAGGCACCCGACCCCCAACCCCTCGAACCGCAGCATGGCGGTCACCAGGTCGAGACCCTGCCCTCCGAGGTCGACGGGGACGACGAGACCCTGGATCCCGGCTTCGGCACACCGCCGCCACCCTTCGGGCCAGAACTCGCAGCGCTCATCGCGCCCGGCGAGGTCGGGATCGTCGAGCGACTCCCGAGCCCAGGCCGCTACCGTGCGCTTCTCGTGGTGATCGTCCGTCAGCATGGCGTCCAGCGCCAAGCCCTCCGACCCCGCTCCAGCTCCAACCACAGCGACCTCCCGAACCCGGCGATGGACGGCGACCGGCTCCCGGCGACCGTTCGAGATCCCAGAGCCGGTCGACCCTGCGAGGATGGGCCCCGTTGATCCCGGTGACAACCCTGGCCCAACTCCTCCCCTCGGCGGCCGATCGGGCGCCGGGTGGCGTCGCCATCCGCGACCAGGGCACCTCGATCACCTGGGCCGACGCCGACCGGCAGGCCGGCCGCCTGGCCGCGGTCCTCGCCGAGTCGGGGGTGTCGGCCGGCGACCGGGTCGGGGTCCACCTGCGGAAGTGCGCCCAGGGGTTCGTGGCCATGCACGCCGTGGTCCGCCTCGGCGCCGTGGCCGTCCCCCTCGACCCGACGGCCTCCGCCGACTACCTCGGAGCGGTGGCGACCCGGACGGGATGCCGGGCCCTGGTGACCCACGAGCCGTGCCGGCCGACCGCCCTCGCCACCGCCGAACGGGCCGCGATCGGCGTCGTGGTCGGGCTGGACGCGTCACCGTCGGCGTCGGCGTCGGCGGCAGCGCCGGCTGGCCCCGCGCCGATCCGGATCGTGAGCCCGGGGGAGGTCGACGCCGCCGATGGCATCGGCCCGGCGTCGTTCGACGACGAGGTACCGGCCTATCTGATTACGACCTCCGGCTCGACCGGCTCCCCCAAGGCGATCTGCCACACCCACCGCTCGGCGCTGGCCTACGTGGCCATGAAGCTCGACGCCTTCGACCTCGGCCCGGACGACCGCATCAGCGATCTGGCACCCCACCATTTCGACATCTCGACCCTGGCCCTCTGGGTCACGCCGACGATCACCGCGACCAACATCGTCCTCCCGGAGACCCACCAGCTGTTCCCCGCCACCCTGTCGGCGACGATGGCCGACGAGCGGCTCACCACCTGGTACGGGGTGCCCTACCTGCTGACCCAGCTGCTGACCCGAGGGCAGCTGGCCGACCGGGACCTGTCGTCGCTGCGGTGGGTGCTGTTCGGCGGCGAGGTCACCCCGCCGGCGATGCTGGCCGAGGTGATGGCCCACCTCCCGGCGGCGCGCTTCGCCAACGTCTACGGGCCGGCCGAGACCAACGCCTGCGCCATCGGCTTCGTACCCGGTCCACCGGTCGGCGACGATCCCGTCCCCATCGGTCGCCCGATCGGGCCGACCCGCATCGAGCTCGTCGACCCCACCACCGCCGACGACGACCCCCGCCCGGTCCCGGTCGGGGACCAGGGCGAGATCTGGGTCGCCGGCCCGACGACGATGGCCGGGTACTGGGACGACGAGGCGCTCACCTCGGTCGCCATCCGGCGCTGGCGGGGCGAGCGGTGGTACCGGACCGGCGACCTCGGGATCGAGCGGGCCGACGGTGAGCTCGTGTTCGATGGCCGCGTCGATCACCAGGTGAAGATCCGGGGCTACCGGGTCGAGTTGGAATCGATCGAGACCGTCCTGGAGAGCGTGCCGGGTGTGGTGAGCGCCGTCGCCACCGTCGACCGCAGCCCCGACGGGTCGGATGTGGTCATCGTCGGCGTCGCCCTCGACGAGGAACGGCTGGGTGCCACGGACGAGCTCCCGACAGCCCGGCTGACCGACGCCGCCCGGGCCGAGCTCCCGGCCTACGCCATCCCCCGGGCGTTCTACCGGTTAGCATCGACTCCGGTCACCGGGAGCGGGAAGCTCGACAGGCGGGCCATTCGCCTCGATCTCCTCGACCACCACGGTCGGCGGGCGGGGCGCCGGGAAGGCGAAGGCGAGGTGTCGGCTCATGGATGACGAACTATCGGCGATGCTCCTGAAGTTCGTGCAGGAAGAGGTCAACCTCGGAGACCTCCCGCTCGAAGCGGAGACCGACCTGTTGCTGACCGGCGCGGTCGACTCGCTGGGGGTGATCCGGATCACCCAATGGCTCGAGGACTCGACCGGGATCGACGTCGATCCGGCCGACGTGACGCTCGACAACTTCCAGACCGTCGCCCGCATGGCCGCCTACGCCCGATCACGAGGCGCCACGCTCTGAACGATCGGGCCCCGGCGGACGGCCCGTGCCACACCGGTATCGAGATCGGGTGCAACCGATCCGGGCCCGCGAACGGAAGGTAACCCGGGAGGCATCCGGCCGCAGCCGGGTCAGGCGACGCCTCCGTCCTCGACGAAGCGGAGAACCCGAACCGTGACGACCATGATCGGAATCGCCGACGTAGCCACCATCGTGGCCGACGTCGGCATCACGCCCCTGCTCGACGAGCTGATCGAACGGACCCGGGCCTCGCTGGCCACCTTCGACGCCGAGCTCATGGTGACCCAGGACCGGACCGGGTTCCACTACGACAAGCCGGGGCTCGGTCTCGTCGAATGGATGCCGGCGATGGACATCGGCCGGCGGGTGTCGATCAAGACCGTCGGCTACCACCCGACCAACCCGACCCAGCGGGGGGTGCCGAGCGTGTTGGCCACCACATCGGTCTACGACACGACCGATGGTCGGTTGCTGACCGTGTGCGAGGCGACCGTCCTCACCGCCCTGCGGACCGGCGCCGCCTCGGCGCTGGCCACCGACGTGTTGGCCCGGTCCGACGCCTCGACGGTCGGGATGGTCGGCTGCGGGGCCCAGGCGGTGGCCCAGATCCATGCCATCAGCCGGGTTCGACCGATCACCACCGTCCTCGCCTTCGACACCGCACCGGGGGTGGCGGCGACCCTCCCCGAGCGGCTGCGGCGGGTCGACCCCGACCTGGCGGCGATCGACGTCCGCCTCGTGAGCGACGACCAGCTCGGCCGGGTGATGACCGAGATCGACATCCTCTGCACGGCCACCACCGTCGATCCCGGCGCCGGCCCGGTGATCCCCGAGAGCGAGCACCGACCGTGGCTCCACATCAATGCGGTCGGCGCCGACTTCCCCGGCAAGTTGGAGATCCCGCTCACCTACCTCGATGACGGCCTCGTCGTCCCCGACGTGCCGGCCCAGTGCCTGATCGAGGGGGAGGCCCAGCAACTCGACGCGGCCGACCTCGGTCCCGATCTGGCGTCCGTCGTCCGCAACGAGGGCGAGTACCGGCGGCACCGTGACCTGCTCACGGTCTTCGACTCGACCGGATGGGCCCTCGAGGACCTGATCGCCACCGAGCTCATCGTCGAGCACGCGGCGCGCCTCGGTGTCGGGACCGAGATCGACCTCCAGCCGACGACCGACGATCCCTACGACCCATACTGGCCGATACTCGGCGACCGCTGAGCACGGCGGCCGCGACCCGAGCGGCGACCACCACCCTGGCCTTTTCGATGATCGCGTTCTCCGTCACCCTCCCACCCGAACCCGACCCACCCGAACCCGACCCGACCACCGGCCGGCTCCCGAGCCCGGCTCAGGACCGATGACCGCCGTCTCGGTCTCGCTGACCGGCGGCCAGCCTCTGACCGCGATGCAGCGGCCGCTGTGGACGTCGCAACGGCGCCACCCCGCGGCGCCGGTGCAGAACATGGCGCTGCTGACCCACATCGACGGCCCGGTCGACGTCGAGCGGCTGCAGTCGGCGTTCGACGTGGTCCGAGCCCGGTCCGACGCCCTCCGGACCCGGATCGTCACCGAGGACGGGACGGCGGTCGTTCGGCTCGACGCCGAGCCGCAGCCCGCCGTGGTCGTCCCGATGCCGGTCGAGGAAGCCCGCCGGTGGGCCGAGCGCCGGGTGGCGACCCCGCTCGACCTGACCGTCCGGGGCTACGACAGCGCCATCCTCCCCCACCCCGACGGCACCGCCTCGTGGTATCTCGACCTCCACCACGCCATCACCGATGCCACCGCATCGGCACTGGTCTTCGACGCCTGCGCCGAGGTGTACCACGGCGGCCGGTTCGAGCCATCGTCGTACTACCGGTGGGCGTCCGATCTCGACCAGCCCGGCGAGCCCCGCTCGCCCCGGGCCCGGCGGGCCCGGCGGGCCGCCGCCCACTGGCGGGACCGCCCGCCGGCGCCGGGAATCGATCGGCTGTACCGACCGCTGCGAACCCCGGGGGCGGCGGCCACCCGGCTCGACGTCGATCTCGATCCGACGGTCCGGGGCGTCCTGGTCGAGCGGCTGGCCGACGACTTCCGGCTGGTGAGCGACGACCTGAGCTGGACTGCGGCGTTGATGACGGCAACCGCCGCCCTCCTGTGGTCGGTCGGTGGTGCCGACCACGTCACCATCGGGTTGCCGGTCCACAACCGTGGTGACGCCGAAGCCCGTGACGTGATCGGACCGGTCATGGAGGTGTTCCCAGTCGACGTCGTCATCGAGGCCGACCAGACCTACCGGCAGCTTCATCGCACGGTCACCCGGGCCATCATGACGACCCTGTCCAACGCTGCGCCGGGGACGGCGCCGGCCGCCGATCACGCCGCGGTGGTCAACGTGATCGCCCGGGCCGAGGTCGGCTCGTTCGGAACGATCCCGACCCGAACCGAGTGGGTCCACTCCGGGGCGATCGATTCGGCGCACGCCCTCCGAGTGCAGTTCACCGCCTACGACCAGCAGTTGGCCATCGACGTCAACCGCTCGGCGGCCGGCGACGACCACCTCGAACGGATCCCCGCCCATTTCTCGTCGATCCTGGCCGCCCTGGCCAACGATCCCGACCGCCCCCTGGCCGGCCCTGCGCTCGGCGACGACGAGCGGGCGATCCTCGACCGATGGGGCACGACGCCGGAACCGGACCCGCCGACCGAGCCGTCCCTCGTCGACTGGCTCCGGACGGCGCTCGCCGACCGATCGACGGTGGCCCTCAGCGACGGCGACCAGGCGATGACCGGCGCCGAGCTCTGGGGTCGGGCCCGGGCTGCGGCCGTCCACCTCCGCCGCCAGGGGGTGAGCGGTGGCGACCGGGTGGCGATCGAGATGGCCCGCTCGGTCCCCACCGTCATCGCCATCCTCGGCGTCGTGCTGGCGGGAGCCTCCTTCGTTCCCATCGACCCGGCCCAGCCCGCCCGCCGTCGGCGGGAGCTGGCCGAGCGGGCCGGCGTGCGGCTCGTCCTGACCGGGCTCCCACCGACGGTCCTCGACGGTGGCGGCGCCGAGGACCGGCCCGGTGACCCCGACCCGATGGCCAGCCCGGCCCCCGACGACGAGGCCTACCTGCTGTTCACGTCGGGATCGACGGGTCGACCGAAGGGGGTACCGATCACCCACCGGGGCCTCGGCCGCTACCTGCGTTTCGCCGTCGAGAGCTACCTCGACGTCGATCGGTCGGAGGCCGACCTGGTCGTCCCGCTGTTCAGCGCCCTGACGTTCGACCTGACGATGACCAGCCTGTTCCTCCCGCTCCTGGCCGACGGTGAGCTGACGATCGTCGAGCCCGACGGCCCGGCCGGGCTGGCCGCCGTCGCCGCCGACCATCGCATCACGTGGTGCAAGGCGACACCGTCCCACCTCGAGATCCTCGCCCGTCTCCTCCCCGATGAGCACCGGCTGTCGACGGTCGTCGTCGGCGGCGAGGCGTTCGGAGCCGGCCTGGCTCGGCGGCTCCTCGACGCCCGCCCCGGGCTCACCATCTTCAACGAGTACGGCCCGACCGAGGCCGTGGTCGGCTGCATGATCCACCGGGTCGACCCCGAGCGGCTCGGCGACCACCCCGAGGTCCCGATCGGGGTTCCCGCTCCCGGCGTCACCCTCCGGGTGGTCGGACCAACCCTCGATCGGCTCCCGGTCGGCGCGGCCGGTGAGCTGCTCATCGCCCATCCCGGCATCACCACCGGCTACCTCACCGACCCGGCGCCCGGTTCCGACACCGGCGCCGATGCCGGCTCGGCTCCCGACCTGGGCACCGTCTCCGTCCCGCACGGCGAGGATGTCGACCCCCCGCCCTTCGTCGAGCTCGACGGCGAGCGATACTACCGGTCGGGTGACCTGGTCCGCCTGGCCGACGGCCGACCCGGTGAGCCCCCCACGCTGATCTACCTCGGCCGGCTCGACGATCAGGTGAAGGTGGGGGGCATCCGCCTGGAGCCGACCGAGGTGGCCGACGCCCTGACCGAACACCCGTCGATCGAGGCGGCCGCGGTCCGGCTCTGGTCTCCCCGGCCGACCGAACCCGGTCGGCGCTGCGTCCGATGCGGCCTGGCGTCGAACGTCCCCGGCATCGAGATCGACGGCGACGACGTGTGCTCGACGTGCCGACAGCTCGACCGGGTGGCGCCCCAGGTCCGGTCGTGGTTCCGGACCGTCGACGACCTGGTGGCCAAGCGGGACGGTGCTCGGCGGCGCCGGCGGGGCGAGTACGACTGCCTCCACCTCCTCAGCGGCGGCAAGGACTCGACCTACGCCCTGTACCGGCTGGTCGACCTGGGGTTCCAGCCCTACGTGTTCACCCTCGACAACGGGTTCATCTCCAGCCAGGCCCTCGACAACGTGGCCCGCACCGTCGACGACCTCGGCGTGGCCCACGAGGTGGCCACGACGTCGGCGATGAACGAGATCTTCCGGGACAGCCTCGAACGGCACTCCAACGTCTGCAACGGCTGCTACAAGACGATCTACACCTTGGCCACGACCCGGGCCGTCGAGCTGGGCATCCCGCTGATCGTGACCGGGCTCTCCCGGGGTCAGCTGTTCGAGACCCGACTCCTCCCCCAACAGTTCACCGCCGACCGGTTCGACCCGGACGCCATCGATCGAGCCGTGATCGAGGCCCGCAAGGCCTACCACCGGGTCGACGATGGCCCCAACCGGCTCCTCGACACCACCGTCTTCGCCGACGACGACCTCTTCGACCGCATCGAGTACCTCGACTTCTACCGATACGTCGACGTGGAGCTGGCCGAGCTCTACCGGTACCTCGACGAGCGGGCGCCGTGGGTCCGGCCGACCGACACCGGACGATCGACCAACTGCCTGATCAACGCGGCGGGGATCCACACCCATCTGACCGAGCAGGGCTACCACAACTACGCCATCCCCTACGCGTGGGACGTCCGGCTCGGCCACAAGACGCGCACCGAGGCCATCGCCGAGCTGGACGACGACCTCGACGGCGCCACGGTCGAGGCACTCCTGGCCGAGGTCGGCTACACCCCCGATCCGATCCGGACCCTGACCGCCTGGATCGAGGTGTCCGACGGGCACGAGCCACCGACGCCATCGGAGCTGCGGGCGTTCCTCGCCGAGTCATTGCCGGTCCACGCCATCCCCGCAGCATTCGTCACCGTCGGGCGGCTGCCGCTGACCGCCAACGGCAAGCTCGACCCGGCGGCCCTGCCCCCGCCCCGGCGGACCCACCGGTCAGGCGCCGGGATCCAGATCGCGGCCGAGACCGAGCTCGAGGCGACGATCGTGGCCATCTGGGAGGAGATCCTCCGGGTCGAGCCGATCGGCATCGACGACGACTTCTTCGCCCTCGGCGGCGATTCTCTGGCCGCGTTGGAGATGGGGGTGGTGGTCGGCGAGACGGCGGGCGTGACCCTGGGCGACGACGCAGCGTTCGTCCACTCGACGCCCCGGGCGCTCGCCGCCGCCGTCGCCGACCTGATCGACGGTGCCGAAGCGGGACCGGCCCACCCCGATGGGCCGGTCGATGGGCCGGTCGACCGGGGCCCGTGGAGCGCCGCCGACCCGCCGCCGCCATCGGCCGGGGAGCGGGCGATCCGCTACGAGCAGGCGGCCCGACCAGACGAGGTCATGTACAACGTCGGACGGCTCTACCGGGTCGGCGGGCCGGTCGACGGCGACCGGTTCGTCGCTGCGGTCCGGACGGTGGCCGGCCGCCACGTGCCGCTGCGGTGGACCCACGGCGCGGTGCGGACCGAGCTCCCGTCGAGCGACCGGGTGGAGGTCGACCGCGACGACCGCCCCATCACCGAGCCCGAGCTCGACGAGCTGACCCGACGGTTCCACCGCACGCCGATCGATCTCGACCGGGGCCCGCTGCTCCGGGTGCTGATCCGATCGGTCGGCGACGAGACCGTCATCCTGCTCGTCTGCCACCACGCGTCGGGCGACGCCGAGAGCTTCGAGGTGCTCTGGCCTCAGATCGATGCCGCCTACAGCGGCGGAACGGCCCCGGAACCCGGCGTCGACTACCCCTCGTTCACCGCCTGGCAGGCCGAGCGGCTCGACGACGCCGATCGCGACCATTGGCTGGGCCGGCTCACCCCGCTCACCCCGCTGGCCCTCCCCCACCCGTCGGCCCCCGGCCCCGACGGCTACCTCACCCGAACCGCGTCGGTCACCCCGGCCCAGCTCAAGGCCCGACCCGGCGTCTCGGCCTTCGCCGTCGCCCTGGCCGCGCTCGTCGCCACCCTCCGTCGCTACGCCGAGGCCCCGGCCGATGACGGTGCCGACGGCGGGGACCGGCCAGCTCGGGCCGAAGGGGTGATCGGTGTCGGGATGATCGCCTCCGGTCGGAACCACCCCGACGCCGACGCCCTTGTCGGCTACTTCCTCAACACGCTCCCGATCGAGCTGCCGTGTGCCCTCGACGATGAGCTGGGGACGCTGACCGCCCGGGCCGGCGCTGCGGTGGCGGCCAACCTGGCCCACCGCACCTACCCCTTCGCCCAGATCGTTGCCGATCGACGAGCGGCCGGTCAGGACGCCACCGGGGCCGATGTCCTGATCGTCTATGAGCGGATGCCGACCACCACCCTCGGTGACCTCCCCGTCAGCCAGCGGGTGCTGAGCCCCGGCTCGGCGGTGGCCAACGCCACGATCTTCGTCGAGGAGCGGGATGACCGGATCGGCTTCGGGCTCGAGTTCCGGGGAACGTTCCTCGACCCGTCGATCGCCGAGCAGTTGCTGGCCGATCTCGACACGATGGTGTCGAGATCGGTTGCCGCCCCCTCCACGATCGTCGGCGACGTCGACCTCCCGTCGAGTGCCGGGTCGGTGCTCGCCGGACCGCCACTCGATGGGCCGACGACCCTCCTGCCGGCGATCGTCCACCACCTGCGGACCCGAGGCGACCACCCGGCCGTCGTCTGCGGCGACGTGGTGGAGACCTGGGCCGGCCTCGACGACCGGTCCCGGCAGCTCGCCGACCGGCTCCGGGCCGCTGGGGTCCGGCCCGGTCATCGCGTGCTGGTGGAGCTCGGGCGGAGCGTCGATCTCGTCGCCGCCATCGTGGCCGTCCTCCGGGTCGGCGCGGCCTACGTCCCGGTCGACCCCACCTACCCGAGCGAGCGGATCCGGCTCATCACCGACCGGGCCGGCGCAGCCGCCCGCTTGACCGCCGCCGAGCCCGACGGGGTGGCGGTGATCCCGGTCGAGCCCCGCCCGACGCCGGTCGCTGGCCGGAACGAGGCCTACGTCATCTTCACCTCGGGATCGACCGGACCGCCACGGGGGGTTCCGGTGACCCACCCTCAGCTGGCGGCCAGCACCGTCGCCCGGCGAAGCGTGTACGACGGTGAGCGCCCCGAGGAGTTCGTCGTCGTGTCGAGCCCGTCGTTCGATTCGAGTGTCGTGGGACTGTTCTGGACGCTGAACGAGGGCGGCACGATCGTCCTCCCCACCGACGCCGAGGCTCGCGACCCCGACGGGCTGGTCGAGCTG
Source organism: Acidimicrobiales bacterium (assembly GCA_965262175.1). GTDB lineage: Bacteria > Actinomycetota > Acidimicrobiia > Acidimicrobiales > SZUA-35 > CADEDH01. The sequence goes on from CBDHES010000028.1 coordinate 121,078, forward strand.
CTCGGCCGGTCGCCGAGCCATGTGCTGCTGGTCCCGTCGTTGTACCAGGCGGTGCTGGACCGGGGCCGGGACCGCCCCGGCTGGCCCCGGCGGGTGATCGTGGCCGGCGAGGCCTGCCCGGCGGCACTGGCCCGACGACACCACGAGCTCCGCCCGGCGTCGGCGCTGACCAACGAGTACGGCCCGACCGAGACGACGGTGTGGGCCACCGCCCACCACGTGGCGCCGACCGACGACCCGGTGCCGATCGGCCGCCCGATCCCGGGCAGCTGGGTCGCCGTGGTCGACGAGTGGGATCGACCCCGCCCGGAGGGCGTGGTCGGCGAGCTGATCATCGGAGGCGCCGGGCTCGTCGACGGGTACGCCGCCGACCCCGAGGCGACGTCGGCCCGGTTCGGAACGGGGTGGGTCGGCGGCCATCGGTTCTTCCGGACCGGTGACCGGGCCCGGATCATCGACGGCGTGGTCCACTTCGCCGGACGGGTCGACGACCAGCTCAACGTGGGCGGGGTCCGAGCCGAGCCGGAGGACATCGAGCGGGTCATCCTCGACGTGGCCTCGGTGGCGGCGGCGATCGTGACCGCCCAGGACCCTCGGAGCCTGGCCGAGCTGATCGACCGGAGCGAGCCCGCCGAGTTGGCGGCGGCCATGGAGGCGGCGGCCCGCACCGACGACCCGGCCCGGGAGCTGACCCGCCGGCTGCGGGGCGAGGCGACCCACGCCCGACTCGTCGCCCACCTCGAGGGGGCGCCGGGGGTGACGATCGATCTCGATGCCGTCCGTCGGCGGGTCGCCGACGGGCTACCGCCCGGCCTCCGGCCCTCGATCTACCAGCTCCACCATCGGCTGCCTCGGACCCCGAACGGCAAGCTCGATCGTCGGGCGGCATCCGAGCTGCCGGTCGCCGGCCCCGGATCGCCGGTGCCCGGCCCGGTGACCGCCGCTGCGACGGGCACGGGCGGCGACCGGGCGCCGAGCGGCACCACCGACGACGCCGGGGCCACCGTCGCCGACGTCCAGCAGTTGTTCGCCACCATCCTCCGTCAGGATCGGGTCGAGCCCGATCGGTCGTTCTTCGACCTCGGCGGCCACTCGCTCCTGGCGATGGAGCTCCTGGCCGCCGTGGAGGACCGGTTCGGCGTCGAGGTCACCGTCCCGTCTCTCCACGACCACCCGTCGCCCGTGGCGCTAGCCCGCTTCGTGACCGCCCGACGAGCGGGTGGCGGGCAGAAGCGGTTCCTGGTCCCGATCCAACCGGAGGGGAGCCGGCCCCCGGTGTTCGCCATCCACGTCCTCGGGGTCAACGCCGAGTACTTCCGGCCGCTGGCCGAGCGCCTCGGCACCGAGCAACCGTTCTACGGCCTCGGTCAGCCGACCCTCGACCTCGACACCTCGACCCCGACCGAGGTGGCCGAGATCGCCGATCGCTATCGGCGGGAGCTGGAGGCGGCGGCCCCCGATGGGCCGGTGGTGCTGACCGCCATCTCGCTGGGGGCGGTCGTGGCCTACGAGCTGGCCGGCCAGCTCCGGGCCGGCGGCCGCGACGTGGCGGCGTTGATCCTCTTCGACGCCGCCGGCCCCTCGATCGCCGACAGCGCGCCGACCCGGGCCGAGCGGGCCGCGCTCCACCTGGCCGAGCTCCGGCGGAACCCGACGGCCTACCTCGGTGGCCGGTTCCGGAAGTACTCCGAGGACGGTGGGCGCCGGCTGGAGATCCTCGCCGTGGAGGCCCGCCGGCGGCTCGGTCTGACGCTCGACCACGACCTGCAGATCCGCCGCTTCATCGAGGCCAACTGGCACGCCCAGCTGACCTACCGGTACCGGCCCTACGGCGGCTCGGTCACCGTCTTCAAGGCGGCCGACGATCCGTTCTTCACCGAGCGGATGGTCGACGAGGGCATGGGATGGGCCTCGGTGGTGACCGGTCCACTCGACGTGGTGACCTCGCCGGGCCGCCACCTGACGATGCTGGCCGAACCGCACGTCGCCAGCCTCGCCGCCCGGTTCGACGAGGTGGTCCGGGCCACGCCCGCCCAGGACCGGGCCACGGGCGGGGCCGGCGTCGGCGTCGGCGTCGAGGCGGTGGAGGCCGAGCTCCGGGCGGCGATCGCCGCCGGAACGGTGGGGGTGGCGATCGGCCGCCTGGTCGCCCGCCGGGCCGACCTCACCGACGACGGAGCCGGGCTCGTCGACCGGGCCGACCGCACCGCCCGGGACCTGGCCGGGTTGGCCGCCGCCGAAGGGCGCCGCCTGGCCGATGCGTTGACCGCAGCGGGGCTCGACCCCGTCGTCGAGCCGACCCCGGAGCGCCTTCCCTACCCGATCGTGGGCGTCCGCCTCCCGGATGACCGGGGCCCGGGATCCGTCACGACGACGGTCGCCGCACTGGCCGGCATCGGCTACCGACCCCAGGGCCCGCTCGGCTCGACCATCGCCCAGCCCGGAGGCACCGGTCCGACCATCTTCGTCGCCGGCGACGACGCCGCGACCCGGTGCGCCGTCACCTGGGGACGGGTGGCCGGCCGCCAACCGATCGACGGCCCGGCCGGCCACCAACCGATCGACGGCCCGATCGGGCGCCGGGCTCGGCTCCGGCGTGTCGCCGACCGGCTCCGAACCCGGGGCGGATCGTCGGCCGATCTCGGGGTGTTCCTCGGGACCCCGACGGCGATGATCCCCGAGCTGTTGGCGTTGGCCGACCCGGGGGCCGACGACGTGGTGATCGATGTCGGCTGTGGCGATGGACGGATCCTCGTCGAGGCGGCCAGGCGCTTCGGGTGCCGGGCGGCCGGGATCGAAACCGATCCCGACCTGGCGGCGGCGGCCCGCGATCGGATCGATCGCGCCGGCCTGGCCGACCGGGTCATCGTCCACCAGCTCGACGCCACCGCCCCCGAGGCTCGCCGCCTGCTGGCGGCGGCCACGGTCGTCTTCCTGTTCCTCCCGGCCGAGACCTCGGCCGGGATGCTTCCCGCCATCCTCGACGGCCTGGCCCCGGGAGGCCGGGTTGTCGCCCACGAGCAGGACGACGTCGCCTGGCCGGTGGCGCCCGACGCGAGCCGGCTCGTCATCGCCGGCGGGTTCACCACCGCCCACCTGTGGCAGCGGTGACCGGACCGGTCCCTACTGGTTGGCGTGGAGCTCGGTGTTGAGCCCACCCCACGATCCGCCGTCCGAGGGGACGGCCTCGACCGTACCGGTGACGCTGTTGCGGCGGTAGAGGAGGCCGGACTGGCCGCTCAGGTCCCGCCCCCGGACGACCGACCCGTCGGGCATCGAGACCTTGGTGCCGCCGGTCACGTACAACCCGGCCTCGACGATGCAGCGGTCGCCGAGCGAGATCCCGATCCCGGCGTTGGCCCCGATCAGGCAGTGCTCGCCGACCGAGATCACCTCGGTGCCGCCGCCGGACAGCGTGCCCATGATCGACGCGCTGCCACCGAGATCGGAGTGGGCGCCGACGATGACCCCGGCGCTGATTCGCCCCTCGACCATCGACGGACCGAGGGTGCCGGCGTTGAAGTTGATGAACCCCTCGTGCATGACCGTCGTCCCGTCGGCCAGGTGGGCGCCGAGCCGGACCCGGTCGGCGTCGGCGATCCGGACCCCGTCGGGAATGACGTAGTCGGTCATCCGGGGGAACTTGTCGACCGAGGTGACGTGGAGGTCGTGGCCGTGATCGGCGGCGGCCGCCCGGAGGGCGTCGACCCGGGTCGGGAGGATCGGTCCGGCGCTGGTCCACGCCACGTTGGTCAGCAGCCCGAAGACCCCGTCGAGGTTGATCCCGTGGGGCGGGTGGACCCGGCGGCTGACGAGGTGGAGTCGGAGGTAGGCCTCGGCGGCGGACGTGGCCGGCTGGTCGGGAGACTCGATCGTCACCGTCACCGACTTCCCGGCGATCATCCCCACCGTCTCGGCCAGGCAGCTCCGGCGGGGCTCGACCCCGGGCCCGGGGAACCAGGCGTCGAGGGTCTCGCCGGAATCGGCATCGACATAGCTGTGTCCGGTCGCGGTGATTGACATGGCCGCCAGTCTGTCAGCCCGGGCGGGCCAACCGGTCGAGGATTTCGACTGCTCAGCCCGGAGCGGCGCCGCTACGGAGGAGGACCAGCATCGCCGGGATGTCGTCGAGCCCGTCCCGCCCCGGCAGGTAGGAATGGGGACCGGAGATCTCGACGGCCGAGCAGACCTCGGCGGCGGCCAGCTCGCCGATCACCCGTTCGTCGTCGCGTTCGAGGTACACGTCCCGTCGCTGGGAGAAGGCGATCGGCCCACCGGGCCGAACCACCCGGCAGAACTCGGTGACGATTCGGGCCGTGTCGGGGAGGTAGGTCATCACCCCGGCGCACACGAGGCCGGCGATGGCCCCGTCGTCGAAGGGGATCGGTGCCGTCTGCAGGTCGGCCTGCTCGAGCACCGCGTAGTGGCCGGTGGCCTTCGCCACCTCCAACGAGCGGGGCGACAGGTCGATGCCGGCGACCGACTCGAACCCGGCCGTTCGGAGCTCCCGCCCGACCAGCCCCGTCCCGCACCCCACGTCGAGGATCATGCCGGGACCGGGCCGAGACGCAGCCAACGCCTCGACCACCCGAGCCGGCATCTCGTACCCCCAATCCGCCAGATCACCGTCGTAGGACTCGGCCCACGTGTCGTAGACCCCGGCCACCGTGCCGGGGTCGGTGTCGGCACGCTGCAGCCACCGTGTCAGATCGTCGCTCATCGCCCGAACCTAGCAACGACGCTCACGCGGACCGGCCCCCGACCGCGGTGCGAGACTGTCGGCATGAGCGTCACCGAAGTCGACGAGTACCTGGCCGCCCTCGACGAGTCGAAGCGGGCGACCCTGGAAGCGGTACGGCGGGCGATCCTCGCCGTCGTGCCCGATGCCGAGCAGGGCCTCTCCTACGGCGTGCCGGTCTTCCGGGTCGGGGGCAAGAACATCGCCGGCCTGTCGGCGGCCAAGAACCACGTGAGCTACCTGCCGCACAGCGGCACCGTCCTCGGTGACATGGCCGCCGAGGACCTCGATGGCTTCACCGCCTCGAAGGGGGCGTTGAAGATGCCGGTCGACACGCCGCTGCCCGAGCACCTGGTGGCCAAGCTGATCGCCGCCCGTCGAACGGAGGCCGGCGTCTGATCGAGCCCGGACCGGCCACCGACCGGATTGGCGCGGCCGAGATCGGGCGACGCATCGCCGACCTCCACCGCTAACCTACAACCGAATGGTTGTAGATCACCTCGATGGGGACGACCGGGTCGACCTGGTCTTCCGGGCCCTCGCCGATCGGACCCGGCGCGACATCGTCCGTCGCGCCATGACGGGCACCCAGTCGGTGTCGGCCCTCGCCCGCCAGTACCCGATCTCCACCACCGCCATCCAGAAGCACGTGGCGGTGTTGGAGCGGGCCGAGCTGGTCACGAGGACTCGCCACGGCCGCGAGCAACTGGTCCAGACCAGGATCGACACCATCACCAAGGCCCGGCATCTGCTCGACGAGCTCGAGACCCTGTGGCGGGACCGGATCGACCGTATCGGCGACGTCCTCGCCGACCCTGATGAAGGAGAGACCCCATGACCGTGCTCAGCGTCGAGAAGGACCCGGCGGCCCTCACCATGACGATCACCTCGCGATTCGCCGCCCCGATCGAGCGGGTCTGGCAGGTATGGGCCGACCCCCGCCAGCTCGAGCGGTGGTGGGGGCCGCCGTCCCACCCGGCGACGGTCGTCGACCACGACCTGACCCCGGGGGGACGGGTGTCCTACTTCATGACCGGGCCCGACGGCGAGACGTACCCGGGCTGGTGGCGGGTGATCGCCGTCGAGCCGCCCCACCGGCTCGAACTGGAGGACGGCTTCGCCGACGACGACGGCGAGCCCGACGCCGACATGCCGACCTCGATCACCGAGGTCGCGTTGACCGCCACCGACGCCGGGACGACGACCATGACGATGGTGTCGCGGTTCCCGTCGATCGAAGCGATGGAGCAGACGCTGGCGATGGGGGCCGAAGACGGCCTCAAGCTGGCGCTCGGTCAAATCGACGACGTCGTCGCCGACGGTCAGTCCTCCTGATAGCGGACCACGAACCGCTCGAACGCCACCGGGATCTCGGGGTGGAACGCCAGGCCGAGCCGGGCAAAGGCCCGACGGAAGTAGTCGGTGTGGGCCCGGAGCCAGAAGTCCCGACTCCGGTCGCCCTCGCCTTCGTCCCAGGCGAAGCGGTCGTCGACCGACGACAGCGGACCGACCCGGACCTCGGTCGTCTCCAGGAGCGCTCGGGGCCGTAGCGACCCATCGACGACGATCGACAGGTCGCCGGCCGCCGGGATCGGCTCACCCTCGGCCTCGTACTCGGCGACCGATCCGGCGGTGGCCCGCTTGGGGCCGGCCAGCACCAGCTCGATCAGCTCGTCGGCCAGGGCCACCGAGTCCCCGAAGTACCAGGCCGGCGGCGTCGGCGGGGATCCCTCCACCGCCGACGCGGCCCGGCACCGGGCCCAGAACTCGGCCACCGCGACCGGATCGGGTACGCCGAGGTCACCCATCACTGCCCCTTGTAGTTGAGGATCGTCTCCAGGCGATGCTCGACGGCCACCAGGTCTCGCTGGTTGCCCATCACCTCGCTGAGCTCCTTGTAGGCGGCCGGATGCTCGTCGAGCAAGGCCTCGGCGTCGTCGTTCCAGACGATGCCGGTCATCGCCTCGTCGAGCGAGGTGGCGCTGAGCCCACGACGGGCGGCCCGGCGGGACAATCGCCGCCCGGCACCGTGGGATGCCGAGCGGTACGACCGGGCCGAACCTCGACCCGACACGATGAACGAGCCGGTCGCCATCGAGCCGGGGATCACTCCGAGGCGACCCTGCGAGGCGTCGATCGCGCCCTTCCGGGTCACCCAGAGCGATCGACCGTGGTGCTCCTCGAGCGCCGCGTAGTTGTGATGACACTGGATCCGGTCCCCGTCGGCGACGAAGCCCGTCTCCCCGGTGACCCCAGCCAGCACCCCGAGCACCGCATCCATCATCTGGGCCCGATTCTCCAGGGCGTAGTCCTGAGCCCACAGCATCCCGGCGATGTAGGCGTCGAACGCCGGGGTCCCCTGGACGACGTAGGCGAGGTCGGGGTCCTCGAGCGGTTCGGTCAGGACCCGGTGGAGGTCCCGCTTGGCCCGGCCGATGTGCTCCTGGGCGAACAGGTTGCCGGGGCCCCGAGAGCCGGAGTGGAGCACCACCCAGACCCGATCGGCCTCGTCGACCGTCAGCTCGACGAAGTGGTTCCCACCGCCGAGCGTGCCGAACTGGGCGGCGATCCGGGCCGGGGTGAACCGCTTGTTCTCGACCGGCGGCCGGGACTCCACCAACCGATCGAGGGCGGCCGAGCGGACCGGGCGGGCATGGGAACCGGCCCCCTGACGACCCTTCCGGGGCTGGCCCGACGGGACGGCGGCGGCGATCCCGGCATGGATCTCGACCAACGAGCCATCGAGCCGATCGCGATCGAAAACCGTTCGCTGGGCGACCATGCCGCAGCCGATGTCGACCCCGACCGCGGCGGGGATGATCGCCCCCTCGGTCGCCACCACCGACCCGACCGTCGCCCCCATGCCCAGATGGGCGTCGGCCATGAGGGCCAGGGGCTGGTGGACGATCCCGAGCGAGGCCGTGCGGTGCGCCTGGGCCATCGTCTGGGCGTCGAGATCGGTGGCCCACGACAGGACCTTGCCATCGGAGATCGGCGTCCGCGGGGAGATCGGACTCGGGTTGGGATCGGGGTTGGGCGTCGGGTCGGGGTTGAGCTGGGTCATCGGGTCACCTCCCGGGCGATCGTCCCCGGCCACCCGACCGGGGAGGTGCCAGTGAAGCCCATCACCTCCCCCGATGTCGGGGAGTTTCGGTCGATGGAACTACACGCAGGCCCGGACCCGGATCCCGGCCCGCCCAGCGATCGTCGTCTCCGTCGCCGTGCGTTGGGTCGGCGACCGCTCGGCCCAGGCCGTGGCGGCATCGACGATCTCGGCGGTCTCGACGGCATCGTCGCCGACCAGATCGACGAGGATGCACTGCTGACCGTCGAGGGTGAAGGTCGTGTACCGGTCGCCGCCCCACCCGTCGGCCGCCAGGCGGCCCAGCCACTGTTGGATCATCAGCTCCCCGAGGCGGCCATCATCGACGACCGGCCCCTCGGCGGCCGGGAGCGGGATCGGGATCTCGGCCTCGACGCTCCGGTCGACGTCGGGGTGGAGGATCTCCTCGCTGGACGTCGGCGGGTCGATCAGGGCGGCGTCGACCGCGGCCTCGCCGCCCTCGGCCACGATCTCATCGACGTACACCTCGCCGTCGAAGTACGGAGACGACTGGATGGTCTGGAGGGCTGGAGGGATGGCCAGGAGCCGGTCGATGTCCTCTTCGGACAGCGCCGTCCTCTCCTGCTCGGCGAGGAGCGCCTGGTCGGACGGCGAGAGCTGGGACCGCCACAGGTTCTCCACCCGAGAGGCGTTCCCCTCGATGACCGCCGAGAACCCGTAGTCGGCCTCGGCGTCGGGCCCGCCCCGATCGAGATCGAACCACTGGTCGTCGAAGGCGTGGACCAACTCGTGCACCAGGACCAGCTGGGCGTAGAGGCTCAGATCGTTGCCCCGAACCACGGTCTGACCGGTACTGGGGTCGTAGAACCCGACCACGCCGGCCTCCAGGGCACCACGCTCGACCTCGACCAACGACACGTCGGGGCCGATGAGACCCAACGCGGTCAGCGTCGCATCGTCGGCTTCGATGGCGTCGACGTAGAGGTCGAAGTCCGACAGAAGGGCCCGATCGAACTCGGCGTCGGGCAGCAACTCGACCTCGGGGAAGGTCTGGAACGGGCGACCCCGAACCTGCTGGACGAACTCGGCGGCGTCGCAGATCACCGGGTCGACCCCGTCCGGGCACGGGAGGGTCTCGACGTCGCTTCCCGAACCGTCGCCGAACCGGTCGAGAAGTCCCTCCTCGGGCTCGTCGAGGCCGCCACCAGGGGCGTCGTCGGGGTCGGACGGCTCGCCGGGGTCGGTCGACGGAGGCGGGGCGGTCGTGGTGGTCGTGGAGGTGGCCGAGGGAGGCAGGTCGCCGAAGGTGCTGTCACCCCGGTCGTCGGCCGACTCCCCATCCCCGCCCCCTGAACCACCGGGAAGCGTGGAAGGGACCTGAGAGGCCTCAACGGACTCGGTTGTTGTGATCAACCCACCCAAAGTCAGAAGACCAGCGACTACGATCACAGCACCGAATACCGCGGACACACCGAGGATGAGACTCTCCGGAATCCGTCTCGTCTGTCCGTTCCTCAACCCTCAGCCCCGCTTCAAGGTCCTGGACGGCATCGACGGTGCGTCGCTACCGATGTGAGCTCTCACCCCACCAATGTAGGAGCAGATCGGTACCGCTGAGGATGCACCCCATCGGTAGGCGCCCGGCACCAGGGATCGGGCGGTGGAGAAACGCCTCATGACAACCAACAATCTGGGAGAGCTGAGCGAGCGCCTCCAGCAGCTCGCCAGGGTCCCCAACCTCCTCGTGGCCTGCGACTACGACGGAACGCTGGCTCCCCTCGTCGACGATCCGATGGCCGCGGTGCCGAACCGGGAGTCGGTGGCCGCCACCCGATCGTTGGCCGAGCAGGCCAACACCTCGGTGGCGGTGATCTCGGGCCGGAGCCTGCGGGACCTCGCGCTGCTCTCCCGCTTCCCCGAGGAGATCCGGTTGGTGGGGAGCCACGGCAGCGAGTTCGACCTCGGGTTCGCGTCGCAACTCAGCGCCGAACTGGTGGCCCTCCGCACCGAACTCATCGCCGAGGTCAAGACCTTGGGCGACAAGTACGGAGCACTCGTCGAGGAGAAGCCGACCGGGGCCACCTTCCACTTCCGGACCCTGGACCCCGACCAGACCTCGGCGGCCCGGGACGAGGTGGTGCGAGGTCCGGCCAGTCGAGATGGGATCCACACCCGCAACGGGCACGACATCATCGAGATGTCGGTCATCGAGACCGACAAGGGCTCGGCGCTGGAGACGATCCGCCACCAGGTCGGCGCGTCGGCGGTGATCTTCATCGGTGACGACGTCACCGATGAGAACGCCTTCCGCACCCTGGCTGGCCCCGACGTCGGGATCAAGGTCGGCGAGGGCCCGACCGCTGCCGCCTACCGCATCCCCGACACCGACACGGTGGCCCAGATCCTGGCCCTGCTGGCCGAGTTCCGGGCGACGTGGCTGCGGGGGGCGGGCCTCGTCCCGATCGAGGACCACTCGCTGCTGTCCGACCTGCGCACGGCGGCCGTCGTGTCTCCCGAGGCCCGGATCACCTGGCTGTGCGTGCCCCGGATCGACTCGGCGGCCGTCTTCGCCGAGCTGCTCGGCGGGCCGGCGGCCGGGCACTTCACCATCGCCGATCAGTACGGACGGCCGCCGGTCACCCAGCGGTACCGGGCCAACACGATGGTCCTCGACAGCCAGTTCCCGGACTTCACGGTTTCGGACTATCTGGACACCTCCAGCGGTCGGACCCGACGCCTCGCTGGGCGCTCCGACCTGATCCGGGTCGTCGAAGGTTCGGGTTCGGCCACGATCGAGTTCGCTCCCCGACTCGACTTCGGCCGGGTCCCGACCCGGCTGGAGGTCAAGCGCGACGGCCTGGTGGTCCATGGCACGGCCGACCTCATGGTGCTCCGATCGCCCGGTGTCGAGTGGGAGATCGTCGCCGACGGGATCCACGAGCTGGCCCGTGCCAACGTCCAGCTCGGATCCGACCCGCTGACCCTGGAGCTCCGAGCGGGCACCGGCACGGTCCGCCCCGATCCCCGGTCGGAGGAGGATCGCCGCAACGACACCGAGCGGTTCTGGTCGAACTGGGTCTCGAAGCTCGATCTGCCCGACCTCCAGCGAGACCAGGTGGGCCGAAGCGCGCTCATCCTGAAGTCGCTGTGTCACGGGCCGACCGGCGCCATCCTGGCCGCCGCCACGACCAGCCTCCCCGAGCACCTCGGCGGCATCCGCAACTGGGACTACCGCTACTGCTGGCTCCGTGACGCCGCCCTCACCGCGGCCGCCCTCGTCCGCCTCGGCTCCCACGCCGAGGCCATGGCCTACCTCGACTGGGTCCTCCGGATCCTCGAGACCCGATCCGACCCCGAGCGCCTGGCCCCCCTCTACAACGTCACCGGCCGGCATCTGCCACCGGAGGCCGAGATCGCCGAGCTTCCCGGCTACGCCGGCAGCCGGCCGGTCCGCGTCGGCAACGCCGCCGACGGGCAGGTCCAGCTGGACGTCTTCGGCCCGGTCGTCGACCTCGTCCACGTGCTCCTCGAGCGGGGTGAGGCCCTGTCGGCCGAGCACTGGCGACTCGTCGAAGCGATGGTCCTCGCCGTGTCCCGCCGGTGGCACGAGCCAGACCACGGCATCTGGGAGATCCGTAAGCCGCCCCGACACCACGTCTACTCCAAGGTCATGTGCTGGGTGACGGTCGATCGGGCCATCTCGATCGCCGACCAGTTCCTCGATCGGGAGCCCGAGGCCTGGGTCGAGCTGCGGGACCAGATCGCCGACGACGTGTTGACCCATGGCTGGAGCGACGAGGTCGGTGCGTTCACCGCCGCCTACGGCGGACCGGATCTCGACGCGGCGGCGCTGGCCGTCGGGCTGTGGGGGCTCGTCCCTCCCACCGACGAGCGGTTCGTCTCGACCGTGGCGACCCTGGAGCGGGAGCTTCGGCACGGCCCGACCGTCTACCGGTACCTCGACGACGACGGACTCCCGGGCCGGGAGGGCGGCTTCAACCTCATGACGTCGTGGCTGATCGACGCTCTGGCGCTGACCGGCCGTCGAGCCGACGCCGAGGCGCTGTTCAAGGAGCTGTGCGACCTCGTCGGGGCGACCGGCCTCATGGCCGAGGAGTACGACCCGGAGAACCGTCGGGCCCTGGGCAACGTGCCCCAGGCCTACTCCCACCTCGGGCTGATCAACAACGCCATCAACCTCTCCTGACGCCCCACCCCGTCGGCCCTCCAGCCGCTACCCATATTGACTTCGATATAGGTCTTGGCATATCGTTGTCGATATAGCAGCCGGCGAGGGACGTCCGGCGAACGAGGCACCGGCGACTGAAGGCCGGGGAAGGGAGCCGACGATGGTCATCGGAAAGGGATGGGCCACCGCCGAGCGGGAGATCGAGGGCGCGCTGGTCGACCAGGTCGTCGAGCGGGCGAGTGGGATCGGCTTCACGCCGATCACCCGCGATGTGGGGCAGACCGTCCTCCGGCGGGGCGGAGCCCATCTGGCGGCCCGGTCGTCGAGCATGCCGTTGGAGCTGACCCTGTCCGAGACCGAGGAGGGCGTCCGGGCCCGGCTGCGGTACGACACGTTCGTCGTGTTCGACACCGGTGACCTCGAGGAGCTGCTCGACCGCCTGATCCCGGAGCTGTCGGGCCATGGGTGAGACGGCCTCCACCGAGCGGGACGCTCTGCCCGGTGTGGCCGAGCTGCTGATCGACGCCCGCCGGGGGGCGGGGCTGAGCCAAAGCGCCCTGGCCGAGGCGACGGCGATCGCTCAGCCCAACATCAGCGCCTATGAGAGCGGTCGCCGTTCCCCGACGATCCGAACCTTGGTCGTCCTCCTCGAAGCGTGTGGCTACCGGCTGGCCATCGAGCGGGCGTGAGCCACCGCCGGGCGGCTCACGCCTCCATGGCGTCGAGCTCGACGACGGCTTCCTCCCACGCCCCCATCAGGCGGGCGGTCTCGGCTTGGGCCTGCTCGTGCTCGCCGATCAAGCGGTCCATGAGGGCCTTGTCGGCATAGACGTCGGGGTCGGCCAACTGGACCTCCAGGCCCCGGAGCGTCTCCTCGGCCTTCTGAGCCTGCCGCTCGAGGCGATCGACCCGCTTCCGGGCCTCCCGGGTCCGGGCCCGGTCGGCGGCCTGGGCCCGCTTCTCGGCCTTCCGAGCCGACGAGCCACCCTTGGCCGGCACGGCCTCGGCGCGTCCGTCGCCGTGCCGGCCGCCGTTGGGGCGACCGGGACCCGACGACGACGCCGTACCACCGGCCGAAGCCGACCGGTTCGACCGCGACGACCGACCGGGCGGCTTGGCTGCCGTCGACCCCGGCCCCGTCGCCCCCGCCGAGCCAGATTCGGCGGTCGGACTCAGGATCCGCTCATCGACATCCAGGTGATGGGTCACCCGGCCGTCCCGAACCTCGACCAGCTCCTCGACCGTGTTGCGGATCAGGTAGCGATCGTGGCTGACCAAGACGACCGTTCCCGGGTACGCCCGCAGCGCGTCCTCCAGGATGTCGCAGCTCGGGAGGTCGAGGTGATTGGTCGGCTCGTCGAGGATCAGGAGGTTGACCGGGTTGCACATCGTCTCGGCCAGGGCCAACCGGGTCCGCTCCCCACCCGAGAGGTCGCCGACCTGGCGGTCGACGGCGTCACCGGAGAAGCCGAACGAGCCGAGCACCGTCCGCAGGTTCCGATTCTTGGGCTGCTCCCCGACCGCGGCCCGGAACTCCTGCTCGACGGTCCGGTCGAGCCGGAGGGCATCGACCTGATGCTGGGCGAAGTAGGCGATGTCGACCCCCGAGCCCAGCTTGACCGTGCCGGCCAGCGGCCGGAGCTCGCCGAGGATCGCCTTGAGCAACGTCGACTTCCCGGCCCCGTTCGGACCGATGAGGCCCAGCTTCTGGCCCCGCTCGATGACCAGGTCGATCCCCTCGAGCACCGGCGAGTCGTCGTAGCCGATCGAGGCGTCCTCGATCTCGACCACGACCCTCGACGAACGGGTCGGTTCCGGGAACGAGAACTTCACCTTGAGATCGTCGACCTTGGGGACCTCGATGCGCTCCAGCTTCTCGAGCGTCTTGATCCGAGACTGCACCTGCCGGGCTTTGGTCGCCTTGTAGCGGAAGCGATCGATGAACCGCTCGACCCGGGCCACTTCCTTGGCCTGGCGGGCGGCCGTCGCCTCCAGCACCTGGAGCCGCTCCTCCCGCTCGACGATGAACTCGGCGAAGCCCCCGACGTACTCCGACGACGTACCCCAGGCGATCTCGATGCACCGCTCGGCCACGGCGTCGATGAAGTCCCGGTCGTGGGAGACGAACAGGATCGCGCCCGGCCACGACACGAGCTGCTGCTCGAGCCATGCCACCGAGTCGACGTCGAGGTGGTTGGTCGGCTCGTCGAGCACCAACAGATCGGGTTCCTGCAGCAGGAGGCGGGCCAACGCGGCGCGCATCTGCCACCCGCCCGACATCTCGGCCAGGGGTCGGTCCATGTCGGCGGCGGTGAAGCCGAGACCCCCCAGGATCCGCCGGGCGTCGGCCTCGATCTGGTAGCCGCCGAGCGCCTCGAACCGGCTCTGGGCCACGCCGTACGCCGCCAGCGCGTCGTCCCGAACCGACCCGTCGGCGGTGGCGATGGTCGTCTCCAACCGGCGCAGCTCGGCCTCGAGCTGGAGCACGTCGCCGGACCCTCGCAGGACCTCCTCGAGGACCGTCCCGCTCCAGGCCTCCAGCAACTCCTGCGGCAGGTACCCGATGCGGTGGTCGTTGGGCTTCGACACCTCGCCGCCGTCTGGCTCCTGGAGGCCGACCAGGATCTCGCAGATGGTGGTCTTGCCGACGCCGTTCCCTCCGATGAGGGCGATCCGCCGGCCGGGTGACAGGCGGAACGTGACGTCGCGGAACAGGGTCCGAGGCCCGTGGGATTTGGTGAGGCCGGAGACGGTCAGCACACCAGAAGGCTATCGGCGACCCCCGACGGGCCAGGGGGGCTCGGCTAACGCCGTAGCCACCGGGCCCAGGTGGTGGGATCGGCACGTCGTCCCGTCCCGGACCGCTCATCGGTGGGAGGATCGAGCGGGGCCATCGGCCGATCGAGGATCATGGTGACCCGACCCCGGATCCCGTCGGCCGGCACGGGTCCCCAGCGACGGCTGTCCGTCCCGTCGGGATTGTCGCTCGACAACACGTAGGAGCCGTCGGGCCGGCGAGAGGCGACGCGTTTGATGACGAGAATGGCCGGATCGTCGGGGTGGACCGCGATGACGAGGCCTCCGACCTCCGGCTCGCCGGCAGGATCGACCAGAACCTGCTCGCCGGGCCGGAGGGTCGGTTCCATCGAAGGGCCGTCGACCCGATACCGGGTCCGAGCGCCGCTCAGCCAACGGCCCGCCTCGATGACGTTCCGGAGGGCGGTCTGGCTGCTCAGCACCGACGGCGAACCCGGGGCTACGGGTTGGCCAGGACCCAGGGCACCTCGCGCCCCTTGGTCTGCCAGAACGCGTGGTGGATGGCCTCGAGTTCGGCCATGAGCTTGGTCGCAGCCTCTTCGCTCACCGCCACCTTGGTGGCCGAGGCAGCCTTGATGGCGTTCCAGTAGATCGTGTGGAGCTCGGGGATGGCCTCGAGGTGCTCCGGCTTGAAGTAGTCGTGCCAGAGGATGGCGAGCTCGCGCTTCACCTTCTCGGCCTCCTCTTCCTTGATCGCCACGTAGCGGCCATAGGTGTTGGCGTCCGACGGATCGAGCGCCAGCAGCTTCCGGGTCATCGAGAGCACGGCCTCGGCCGCGATGCGGGCGCTGGCCGGGTCGTAGACCCCACACGGGCCGTCGCAATGGGCGGACACGGCCGGGGCCGGGGCCAGGCGATCGATGCCACCGAGCAGTCGAGCCAACAGAGCCATGGAATCCTCCTGAAGGAGCTTGGATTGAGGTGCGGATACGGCCCGCCGGAAGGGGTGATCCGCCCGACGTGCGCCACCACCATAGGGGCGACGACCGGTCGAGCGCGCATCAACCGACAGCCCCGATTCCCGAGCGGACGGGCGGCTGTCGCATCGTGCCGTTCAGGCTCCGCCGCCCACCGACGGCGTACCGACGGACGGGGTGGGAGCGGTCGCTCCGTGGGGGCCGCTAGAGGAGCGTCGCCAGGAGCACCCCGGCGACGGCCAGCGCCACGGCGATCACGGCCAACAACAGCCACGGCGGACCGGAACGGCCGGCCGAGGGCGCGGTCGACGAGCTGCTGGTGCCCGATCCAGAGGACCCCGAAGGCGACCCGGATGGGGGCCGGCCGCCGGGGTAGACCGAGGTCCGCTCGTACGGGACGGCCTGTTGGATCGCCGTGCGGTCATTATCCTCGACCGGCGGTGGGGCCGGTTGCCGGTGCCCACCGCCGGGCGCCGGCGGTGGGGACGCCGCATCGAAGCCCCGAGGCCTCGAGGGCGGCGGCTGCGACGGACGGATCGGCTCCGCCTTGGGCGGCGACGGCGGCTGCGACGGACGAATCGGCTCCGCCTTGGGCGGCGACGGCGGCTGCGACGGACGAATCGGCTCCGCCTTGGGCGGCGACGGCTGACGCTGGGGTGAGGGCGGTGCCTGTCGCCGGACCGAACCCTCCACCGGCAGCGCAGCCCGTCCGACCGGACCGCTCGGCGGCTGAGGGCCCCCGAACGGGGCCGACGGCGATGGCTGGGGGACGGCACCGGCCGCCGGACCCGACGACGCCGCCGGCCGCCCTTCGATCGGGAGCGGCTTTGACCGGACGCTTGGCCGATCGAGCCCGAGGCCTTCGAGGGCGCCCCGATGGTAGAGGTGGGCGGGGGCGACGACGGTCATCTTCGGGTTGAACCCGCTGGGGACCGGAGCGTCGGCGGCTGGCACCGGGGCCTCGGACATCTCCTCCATGATCCCGCTGGCGGCGAAGGCCGCCCCGAGGGCGATGGCGTGTTTCGGGTGGGCGTCCACGGAGGGCGGCCGCCCCAGCTCCGAGCCGACGAGGAGCGAGACGAGGGGTATGCGGCTCGAGCCGCCGACCAGCAGGACCCGGGACACGTCCTCGGGCTGGAGACCGGCGGAGGCGATGGCCCGCCGCATCGCCTCGATCGTGTCGAGCAGATCACTCCGGATCAGGGACTCGAACTCCTGGCGGGTGATCCGAACCTCGGTCTGCAGGGTCGGAAGCAACACCGCCAACGATGCGTCGGCGTCCGACGACAGCGCCTCCTTGGCCTCGACGCAGTCCTGACGAAGCCGGGCGACCGCCGCCAGGGTGGTCGGATCGCTCGTGTCGAGCTCCGACATCGCGGACCCGAGGCCGGCGGTCACATGACGGAAGACCGCAGCATCGAAGTCGATGCCGCCGAGCCGTTCGATTCCCTCGGGTTTCCCGACGATCGAGAACCCGGCCGGCGTCCGCTCCAGGACCGCGGTGTCGAACGTGCCACCGCCGAGGTCGTAGACGGCCACGATCTCCCCGGGCTCGATCCGCTCCTGGGCGGCGTAGGAGATGGCGGCGGCTTCCGGTTCGGTGAGGAACTCGATGTCGTCCGGGTCGAGGCCGGCCAGCCGCACCGCCTGGGAGAGGAGGTCTCTCTTGTAGTTGCCCCAGTTGGCGGGGTGGGTGATGACGATCCGGCTGGGCTGGCCCCCCTCGCGGGCCGCGACCGCCTCGACGACCGACTCGAGCAACTTGGCGGTCAGTGCCTCGGCGGTGTGAGGGGCGCCACCGACGATGATGGGGGTGGTGTCTCCCAGGCGGCGCTTGAACTCTCGGGCCACCCGTTCGGGCTCGGTCATCGCCCGGCGCTCGGCGGCGTCGCCCACGAGGATGGTGCCGTCGGCCCGCAGCAGGACGACCGAGGGGATGGCGGCGTTCCTCGTCCCCAGCGTGAAGATCGTGGCCGCCCCGTCCCGGAACACCGCCGCTGCGGTATAGGTCGTCCCCAGATCAACACCAAGTTGGTAACTCACCAGCTGCCTTCTTCTCTCCATCGAACGGCGCCGGTCCGGAACGGGAGGGGTCCCGCGACCCGGTCGCTCCTCACAACGCGGCGACCTGCGGCGCCTCCGCAGGATACGGCACCCGGCCGTGCGGTGAGAAGCAGCTACATCGGATGTGGGACGGGGCCATCAGTAGCCGGCGTCGGGGTCGACGACCCCTTCCAGGCCGGTGCCGGTGGCGAACGCCCGGACGTTGCGCTGGATGTGGGCCGCCAGGAGCGGGACGCCCATCTCCTCGGTGTTCCCGACGTGGGGCGTGATCAGGACGTTGTGTCGCGACCACAAGGGGTGACCATCGGGCAGAGGCTCCGGGTCGGTGACATCGAGGCAGGCGCCGCCGATTCGTCCGTCGTCGATCGCCCCCACGAGGGCGTCGTGGTCGACGTGACCGCCACGGGCGACGTTGATCAGCCAGGCGTGGTCGGCCATGGCATCCAACTCGGCGACCCCGATCACCCCCTGGGTTTCCGGGGTCAGGGCCAGAGCCAGGACGACCAGGTCGGCATCGCCCAACACCGCCAGCCGGTCGGTCAACGCCACGGTCCGATCGGCGCCGGGCAACGGCTCGGCCCGACGACGGATGACGGTCGTGGTGCACTCGAAGCCCTGGAGCAGACGGAGGAGCTCGGTCGTGATCCCCCCGGCCCCGAACACGACCACGTGCCCGTCGATGAGGTTGCGTCCCCGGTGGGGCGACCATCGGTCGGTGCGGGCATAGTGCACGACGGCTCGGAGACCGGCCAAGCCCATGGCGAGGACGTGCTCGGCGACCGGTCGGGCGTACACCCCTCGGGCGCAGGTCCACTCCCGCTCGGCGTCGAGGTAGGGAACGTAGGGTTCGATACCGGCGAAGGGCAGGCCGACCCACCTGATGGTCGGTCCTTGGGCCAACACCTCGGGCAGGCGATGCGGCACGGTCGGATCGGCCCAGACCAGGGCCTCGGCCTCGGCGACGGGGGCGATCGTGCCCCCACCGGCCACCACCGCCGACTCGAGCGACGCATACCGACCGGTCTTCGGTTCGACGGCGATCGCCGGCCCGGGCGTAGGGTCGGACGGGCTCACCGGAGGACGTCGAGCGCCTGCTCGAGGTCGGCGACGAGGTCGTCGATCGCCTCGATCCCGACCGAGAGCCGGATGAGATCGTCGGGGACCTCGAGTGGCGACCCAGCGGCCGAGGCGTGGGTCATCGCGCCGGGATGCTCGATCAACGACTCGACCGCACCCAACGACTCGGCCAGGGTGAACAGCTTGGCCGACTCGATCACCCGGGTGGCGTCGTCCTGCGTCCCGACCCGGAAGCTCACCATCCCGCCATACCCCCGCATCTGCCGAGCGGCTGCCTCGTGACCGGGGTGGCCGGCGAGACCGGGGTACAGCACCGAGGTGACCGAGGGGTGCCCCTCGAGGAGGGCGACGATGGCCGCTGCGTTGGCGTTGTGGGCGTCCATACGGACCGCCAACGTCTTGATCCCCCGCAACGTCAGGTAGCAGTCCCACGGCGCGGGAACCGCACCGACGGCGTTCTGGATGAACGCCAGGTGGTCGTGGACCTCACCGTCGTTCGTGGCCACGAACCCCCCGACGACGTCGGAGTGCCCGCCGAGGTACTTGGTCGTCGAGTGGACGACGATGTCGGCGCCGAGCGCCAGCGGGTTCTGCAGGTACGGCGTGGCGAACGTGTTGTCGACGACCAATCGGGCCGGGGTCGAGGCGGTCGCCCGGGCCACCGCCTCGATGTCGACGACGGTCAACAGGGGGTTCGTCGGCGTCTCGACCCACACCATCCTCGTCGAGTCGGGCCACCCCTGGCCCAGGGTGGCGGTGTCGGAGAGGTCATGGGCCGACCAGGTGATACCGGCCCGGCCGAACACCTTGCTGATGAGGCGGAACGTGCCGCCGTAGGCGTCGTTGCCCAGCACGACGTGGTCGCCGGGATCGAGCAGGCGGAGCACGGCATCCTCGGCGGCGAGGCCACTGGCGAAGGAGACCCCGAAGTGGGCACCCTCGAGCGCAGCGAGCGCGCTCTGGAGCGCGGTCCGGGTCGGGTTGCCGGTGCGGGCGTACTCGTAGCCGGCATGCTTCCCGACGCCCTCCTGGGCGAAGGTCGAGGTCTGGAACACCGGCACGGTCACCGCCCCGGTCACCGTCTCCGGGTCCTGGCCGACGTGGATCGCCTTGGTGGCGAACCCCCACGAGTCCTGGCCCTCGCCCTCCGGGGTCGACCCCTGGCCGTCTCCGGGCCCGGTCATCGCGAACCGCCCAGCGCGCTCGTCTCGACCGCCTCGCCGCCGACGGCCGGCTCGTTCGACAGGAAGGAGAGGAGGTCGGCCCGGGCCACGACGGTGCGGGGGCGGCCGCCATCGAGCACCAGCAGGGCGGGCGCGATGTCGAGGAGCTGGACGGCCAACTCGACGGGCTGACCGGCGCCCACGGTCGGCATCTTGGGGCTCATCACATCGCCGACGGAGGCATCGAGGACGACCGGGTCCCGGAACGCCGCCTCCATGATCCGGAGCTCGTCGATCGATCCCAGCACCTCGGCCGCGGCCAGCGGCATCTCGCCCTTGGCCACCGGGAGCTGGGAGACATCGTGACGGTGCATGAGGTCGACGACGTCACGAACCCGATCCTCGGGTTGGACGTAGAGGAGGGGCGGCGTCCCTTGTTCCTTGGCTGCCAGCACGTCGGCCACGACCGGCCCGGAAGCTGACAGGAACCCGTAGCCGGCCATCCACTCGTCGTTGAAGACCCGGCTCAGGTACCCCCGTCCGGAGTCGGGGATCAGGACGACCACGAGATCGTCGGCCGTGAGGCGCTCGGCGAGCTGGAGGGCGGCGGCGACGGCGGTGCCGCCGGAGCCGCCGATCAGGATCCCCTCGGCCTCGGTGACCCGGCGGGCGGTGAGGAACGAATCGCGATCCGATACGGCGATGACCTCGTCGACCAGGTCCGGGTCATACGTGGTCGGCCAGAAGTCCTCCCCCACCCCCTCGACCAGGTACGGGCGGCCCGAGCCGCCCGAGTAGACCGAGCCCTCGGGGTCGGCGGCGACCACCTTCACCCCTGGATTCTGCGACTTCAGGTACCGGCCGCACCCGCTCAGGGTGCCACCGGTCCCGGCGCCGGCGACGAAGTGGGTGATCCGGCCGTCGGTCTGACGCCAGATCTCGGGGCCGGTCGAGGCGACATGGGCCGCCGGGTTGGCCGGGTTGGCGTACTGGTTGGGCCGGTAGGCGTTCGGCGTCTCGGCGACCAGTCGCTCGGCGGTCGAGTAGTACGACCGGGGATCCTCCGGTTCCACCGCACCGGGGCAGACCACGACCTCGGCGCCGTAGGCCCGGAGGAGGTCGACCTTCTCGGGGGCGACCTTGTCGGTGGTGACACAGATGCAGTTGTACCCCCGCTGGGCGGCGACGATCGCCAGCCCGACGCCGGTGTTGCCGGAGGTCGGCTCGACGATCGTGCCTCCCGGCTTGAGTTCGCCGGACCGCTCCGCGGCCTCGATCATCGAGAGCGCCGGCCGATCCTTCGCGCTCCCGCCCGGGTTGGTGGTCTCCAGCTTGGCCACGACCGGACACGCCAGATCGGTCGTGATCTGGCGGAGTCTCACCATCGGGGTGTTCCCGATCAGCTCCAGCACCGAGTCCGCTATCTCCATGGCCAGTGTCCCTCCAGTCTCCGTGGGGTGGCCCGACGTGCGGACCCTTGGGGAGCGTACCGGCCCATCCCCGGTCGGCAGCGGCCGGGCCGCAGGGGTTCCCGGCCCGGGAGGAGACGGGTCGATCAGTCGGTCGAGGCCGGGACGGCCGCCGGGGCCGCCACCGCCTCTTCGGCCTCGCCGAGGGGTACCGAGCCGAGCTCGACGGAGTCGGCGATGCGATAGCTGCCGTCGGGCCGGAGGTTCATCCACAACATCACCGACCGGCGCTCGGCCCGACGGACCCCGACGACCTTGTCGTCGACTCCGATCAGCTGGCGGCCGGGGTGATCGACGGTGACGAGGAGGGTGGCCGGAGCCGAGTTGTCGACGACCCGCAGAGCGCGGAGCTGCGGCTGGCGACCGACGATGCGGAGACCGGCCCCCGTCAGGCTCCGATGGTGCTCGGTCGACTTGGTGTGGAGCATCGTGCCCGGCACGAAGACGGCATCGACGTCGGCCGCGGCCGGGTCGCGGTGGAAGGTGAACTCGGTGAACAGGAGCTGAGCCACGACGTCGACCCAGGCCCGGTGCTCGGCCCGGCTCGTCGTCGATGTGCCGGTCAGGGTGGCCAGGGCGGCTTGGACCGGCTTCGATGCGAAGTGGCGGACGGCCCGAGCGCCGACCAGGGTCGGGAGCAGGAGCCAGACCACGATCGCGACCTGGATCAGCAGCGTCACCGCCAGGAGCGTTCCCAACCGGCGCATCACCGCCAGGTCGGACGCCAGCAGCCCGAACGACGCCAGGATCACCAGGCCGAGGGCCATGGTGGCGGCGCCACCCTCGATGTTGAGGGCCCGCTCCAGGACGGCGTCGGTGTCGTCACCGCTGTTCGAGGCCAGCAACCGCCGGGCGTACCCGAGCTCGAACAACCCGATCGCCATGGCCACGACGAGCAGGACCAACAACACCTCGGCCCCGGTCGCCGGCCCGGCCAGCAGACGGTAGGCCCCGGCCACCGACAGGAGGGCGACGAACCGGAGCCCACCGGCGATGGCGGCGGTCGTCGGGTCGCCGATGATCACCAGAACCGACACCGCGCCCAGCACGGCGAGGGCCACGATGGCCCCGAGGATCTGCCACCGCCCGACGTCCTCGGCGGCCCGAGCGTCGACCGGGACACCGGAGAGCTCGGGGGCCAGGGCGGGGTCGATGGCCTCGATCGCGTCGACCAACTCGATGGCGGCCGTGCTCCGGCCCGTCACCCCCGGCACGACCAGGGCGTAGCCGACCTGGCCCGGATCTCGATCGATCTCGGCGGGAACGAGCCCGACCGAGTCGATCCGTCCGCCATCGGCGTAGCGGGCTGCGGGGGTGTCGACGAAGGCGACCTCCGGCAGCGCGGACGCCTCGAGCAACCAGTCTTCGACGGCGCCCTGATCGTCGCCGTCGAACCGGGCCAGGATCGCCGACGTCCGGTCGCCGGCTCCAACGCCCCCGTCGAGGTCGACGGCTCGGTCGTCGAGCAGCTGCCCCGACGCCGACGCCCCGACCGAGAACACGGCGAGCAGGGCGAGGAAGATCCCGAAGCCGACCAGAACCCCGACCGGGAAGTCCTGACCGCGAGGGATCGGGACGAGTCGCTGACGGCCCGGATCGAAACCGGGGTCGGATCGGAACTGGACCGGGTCGCCGTCGCCGTGGGCGGCGGCGAGGGCCGGGCAGACGATGGCCAGGGTCAGGAGCGCCCCGGTGACCGCACCGATCAGCACGATCGTCGCCACCGAACGAGCGTCACCCGACAGTTCGAGCACGAACGCCAGCGCCCCGAGCCCGGCGAAGGTCAACACCAGCTCGAGGCCGACCGAGAGCGCGGCCTGCCGGATCATCTCGGCCTGATCGGCGCCCGACGGGGCCCCGAACCACAACAGCAGGCGGAGGAGGAGGAACCCCGACATGGCGATGGCGGCCATGACCGCCGGGACCGATGTCGTGGCCAACGACCCGTCGAACTGGCCGGTGACCGAGCCGCCGACCGCGCCCGCCAGCCACGCCACGATGCCGATGGTCAGCCCGGCCAGCGCCCCCCGGAGAATCCCGGTCATCCAGCCGACGAGCGCCGCGGTGGCCAGCGCGGCGACCAGGACCGCCACCGCCACACCGGTCGCGATGCGGTCGCCGATCCGGTTGTCGGCCAGCGCACGCCCCGAGACGGTCACGCCCTCGGCATCGCCCAGCTCGTCGACCGCAGCATCGACGACCCGGAGCCCGGCTCCGCCGTCGTGGTCGACGAAGGCCACCGAGACCGCAGGCCCCGTCGTGGCCAACGGGTCGAGCGCCGCCCAGCGGATGCTGGGGGCGGTGGCGACCCGATCGACGACCCGGGCCGCATCGGCCCGGCCGTCATCGGTCGCCGGGAACGTCACCACCAGGTCGGGTATGACGGCGTGGCCGTCGCCGATCGCCACCGGCGCTGGCCCGTCGACATCGGTCGCAGACGCGGCGGCGGTCGGGCTGGCACCGGCCGTCGTGCCGGTGATGGCGAGCGCCAAGGGGAGGAGGATCGACCCGATGATGGCGGCCAGCACCGCCGCCAGACGCGCCTTCGTCGCCGATGTGGTGGTGTTCAACGGCACATCCCTCGAGAACCAACTGACCCGGAGCGCCCCAGGGTAGCCCCCGAACCGGGTCTCCGGGGCCCGCCCTCGGGTGGCGAAACCGCCCGATCCCGCCGCCTGCGGCCTGGGCCGAACGACGACCACCTTGAGCGGATCGACCCTCCGACCCTACGTTTGGCACCCATGACGATCGATCCCCGCACCCCCGTCGTCGTCGGGGTCAGCCAAGCGACCCAACGACCCGACGACCCCGCCGACGCCGTCGAGGCCATCGCTCTGATGGAGCAGGTCGTCCGGGGTTGCGCCGCCGACGCCGGCGCCCCGTCGCTCCTCTCCTCGCTGGGCCACATCGGGGTCGTCCAGGGGCCTGGAAGTACAGCGACCCCGGCCGGTTGCTGGCCGACGCCGTGGGCGCCGCCGGTGCCCGCACCTCGCTGTCGGCCAACGGTGGCAACACCCCACAGTCCTACCTCAACGCGTTGGCGACCAAGATCCAGGCCGGCGAGCTCGACTCGGCGGTCGTCGTCGGTGGGGAGACGATCTGGAGCCGTCGCCGACAGCGGCGGGCCGGCCTCGACATCGCCGCCACCGAGCAGGTGGGCGTCGAGCCCGACGAGCGGTTCGGGGCCGACGTGCCGATGCGAACCGACTTCGAGCAGTCCCGGGGGATGGAACAGCCGATCAACTTCTACCCCCTGTTCGACTCGGCGATCAGGGCCTCCCGGGGCGAATCGATCGATCAGCACCGCGACCGCCTGGCCTCGCTGTGGGCCCGGTTCAACGAGGTCGCGGTGGCCAACGAGCACGCCTGGAGCCGGACGCCGATGTCGGCGGCCGAGATCCGCGAGCCATCGCCCGGCAACCGCATGGTCGGCTTCCCCTACACCAAGGCGATGAACTCCAACTGGGACCTCGACCAGGCGGCGGCCGTGCTGTTGTGCTCGGCCGAGGCGGCCACCGCGGCCGGTGTGCCACGGGAGCGCTGGGTGTTCCCCCTCGCCGGGACCGACGCCCACGACACCTACGCCGTCACCGAGCGTCGGGACCTCCACTCCTCACCGGCGATCGAGGCAGCCGGTCGACGACTCTATGAGCTGGCCGGGTTGGGTCCGGACGACATCGCCCATGTCGACCTCTACTCGTGCTTCCCGTCGGCGGTGCAGGTCGGCGCGGCCGAGCTGGGGCTCGGCGAGGACCGGCAGCTCACCCAGACCGGTGGCCTGACGTTCGCCGGGGGTCCGCTCAACAACTACGTGACCCACTCCATCGCCACGATGATCGGCGTCCTGCGGAACGACCCGGGCGCCGTCGGCCTGGTCAGCGCCAACGGCGGGTTCCTGACCAAGCACGCCATCGGCCTCTACTCGACCGAGGCCCCCGACACACCGTTCCGGTCGGCCGACGTGCAGGACCTCGTCGACGCCGTCCCGACGACGGCCGCCGCACCCGACCACACCGGATCGGTGACGGTCGAGGCCTACACCGTGATGCATGGCTCCGATGGGCCGGAGGTCGGGCTCTGCGCCCTCCGGACGCCGGACGGCCGCCGGACCTGGGGGCGGGTCACCGAGGCGTCGGCAGCGTCGGAGATGACGACGGTCGACGTCATCGGCCGGACCGGCACGGTCGATGCCGAGGGCACGCTGACCCTCGTCTGAGGCGGGCTCGACCGGCCGGCGGGTGGGCCGATCACGAGAGCGCAGCCGTCACCCCGCTCGCCTAGGGTTGGCCCATGACTTCCACCCCGGACCGGGCCGCCGCTCCCCCCGACCCGGCCAACCTCGTCGTCGTCGCCAACCGGCTCCCGTTCCGTCGGGTCGAGGTCGGCTCCGAGACGACGTGGGCCACCAGCCCCGGCGGGCTGGTGTCGGCCCTCGCGCCGTCCCTCGCCGAGCTGGAGAACATGGCGTGGGTCGGCTGGCCGGGTGACGTCAGCGATGAGTCGCTCGATCCGGTCGTCGTCGACGGAATGGTCCTGCGACCGATCTCCCTCACGGCCGACGAGAAGCGCATCCACTACGACGGGATGTCGAACGGCACCCTGTGGCCCCTCTACCACGACAAGATCGCCCCGCCCGAGTTCCACCGGAGCTGGTTCGAGGGCTATCGACGGGTCAACATCCGCTTCGCCGAGGCGGCGGCCGCGGTCGCCGCACCGGGGGCCCTGGCCTGGGTCCACGACTACCAGCTCCAGCTGGTGCCGAGCATCCTCCGTGAGCTCCGCCCCGACCTCCGCATCGGGTTCTTCCTCCACATCCCGTTCCCTCCCGAGGAGCTGTTCATGCAGCTCCCGTGGCGCCGGGCGCTGACGTCGGGGATCCTCGGGAGTGACCTGGTCGGCTTTCAGACACCCGACGCCGTCGACAACTTCCAACGGCTGGCGGTGGCGCTGGGCCTCGCCACACGGGCCAACCACAACGTCCTGGCGTTCGGCGAGCGGGCGGTCGAGGTCCGGGCCTTCCCCATCGGGATCGACGTGGCCCGCTACGACGAGGGCGCCCGCAGCCACCTGGTGACCGATGCCGCCCGCGACCTGCGGGCCCGCCTCGGCCAGCCCCACGTCGTGCTGCTCGGGGTCGATCGACTCGACTACACCAAGGGCATCGATGTCCGGCTCCGGGCCTTCAAGGAGCTGCTGGCCGATGGTCGCCTCCACCCGTCGCAGGTCACGATGGTCCAGGTGGCCGAGCCGAGCCGAGACGAGGTCGACGCCTACATCGAGCTCCGAGCCCGGGTCGAGCAGCTGGTCAGCGAGATCAACGGTGACTTCGGCCGTGTCGGGTTCCCGGTCGTCCACTACGTCCACCGAACCCAGAACTACGAGCAACTGCTCTCCCTCTACCGAGCGGCCGACGTCATGCTGGTGACCCCGTTCAGGGACGGGATGAACCTGGTGGCCAAGGAGTACGTCGCCACCCGCTACGACGAGAGCGGGGTGCTGGTGCTCTCCGAGTTCGCCGGGGCCGCCCACCAGCTCCGCAACGCGGTCCTCGTCAACCCGTACGACATCGAGGGCATGAAGAACGCCATCGTCGAGGCGGTCGAGATGGTCCCCGAAGACGTCCGCCAGCGGATGCGGTCGCTCCGCAAGACGGTCCGCAAGACCGATGCCGCCAGCTGGGCCCGCAACTTCATCGAGTCGGTACCGGGCCGGGATCCCTTCGATGACCTCGACCCGGCCGCCAGCTCCCCTACCGAGGATGCCGACCCCCTCGGTCAGCCGGGCTGACCGGATCCGCCACCGGCTGGAGCCGTCGGGTCGACGAGCATCTTGCCCGCGGCGCTCGTGCCGGCCAGTCGGGCGAGGGCCGACGGGAGCTCACCGAGGCTGATGACCCGGTCGATCAGCTCCTCGGTTCGGAGCCGATCGTCGGCCATGAGCTCGAGGGCCCGGTGGACATCGGCCACGGTGTAGCCGAGGGAGGCGGCGATCGTCAGCTCCTTGGCCAGAATCCCGACCGGCGCGTTCGTGCCGGAGTCGGCGAGGGCTCCCACCACGACAACCCGCGCCCCACGGCGGGCGACGGCCACCGAGGAGTCCAACGCCACGGGACTCCCCGCACACTCGACGACGACGTCGGCCCCGAGACCGTGCCCCTGGGCGGCCAGCCATCGTTCGGCGTCGGCGGCGGTGGCGAAGGCGGCGTCGGCCCCGATCGAACACGCCGTCTCCCGTTGTCGGCCGTCGGGGTCGACCGCCACGACCCGAATCGCGCCCGCCAGGCGGGCGAACTGCACGACGAGCAAGCCGATCGTCCCCGTGCCGACCACGGCCACGATGTCGCCCAGGCGGACCTCCGCCCGGTCGACGGCGTGAACGGCCACGGCGGCCGGCTCGGTCAGGGCGGCCCGATCGTCATCGATCCCCTCGGGCGCCCGATGGACCCGTCGAGCGTCGACCCGGATCACCTCGGCGAAGGCGCCGTGGGGGCTGGCCAGCGGGTCGGTCCCGAGGATCATGGCCAACGCCAGCTCACAGGCACGACCCAGACCGGCCTGGCAGGGCCGGCAGCTCCCGCAGGGCGACGTCGTCGCGCCGACGACCCGCTCCCCCTCGAATCGCTCGCTCACCCCCGACCCGATCGCCATCACCCGTCCGACCCACTCGTGGCCGAACCACGCCGGCGCCGGCGGGTCGCCGCCGACCCAGGTCTCGAGATCGAGGCCCCCGATCCCGCACCGGTCGATCCGGACGTGGACACTGCCGGCGACCAGCGGAGCCGGATCGGTGGTCGTCAGCTCGACCTTCCGGGGCCCGGCGAGGACCGCGACCCTCATCGCAGCCGATCGAGAACGGCGAAGTAGTCGGGAAACGTCTTGGCCACACAGTGGGGATCGGCGATCTCGATACCGGGGTGGACGAGCCCCAGGAGGGCGAAGCTCATCGCCATCCGATGGTCGTCGTAGGTCGCCACGACCCCCGGGCGGGGGGTCCCGGGGTGGATGACGAACCCGTCGTCGATTCGATGCGCTTCGATCCCCCGAGCCGAGAGCTGCTCGACCACGGCCCGGATGCGGTCGGTCTCCTTGCGGGCGATGAACCCGATCCCGGTGACCGTGGTCGGCTCGGCCGCGAAGGTGGCGGTCACCGCCAGGGTCTGGGCCACGTCGGACATGTCGGCCATGTCGACCTCGACGCCCCGGAGCGTGCCGGTACCGGTGACCTCGGTGTGATCGGGGCCCCGCTCGACCGTGGCGCCCATCCGCTCGAGGACATCGACGAACCCCAGGTCACCCTGGACCGTGCGGGTGCCGAGGCCCTCGACCCGGACCCGTCCGCCGGTGATGGCGGCTGCCGCGAAGAAGTACGAGGCGGCCGAGGCGTCGGGCTCGAGCCGGACCGCTTGGGGCCGGTACCGCTGGGGGGCGATCCGGAACCGGTCGGCCTCGTCCCACCCCACCTCGACCCCGAACGTCGCCATCGTCGCCACCGTCAGCTCGACGTAGGGCCGGGAGACCAGCCGGTCGGTCAGCTCGATCGTGACCGCCGATCGATCGCCGGAGCGGTCGCGCCGCCGGTGCCGCTCATCGGTCGCCGGTTCGGCGTGGGGGGCGGCGAGGAGCAGGGCCGAGAGGAACTGGCTCGACACCGATCCCCGCAGCGTCACGGGCCCGCAGCGAAGCCCGCCCCCCGACAGGTGGAGCGGGAGTCGATCCCCCTCGATCTCGGCTCCGAGTGACCGGAGCGCGCCGGTCAGCTCATCGAAGGGTCGGCCCCTCAGCTGGGCGTCACCGGTCAGCTCGTACGGCCCGGGTCCCAACGACGCCACCGCCGCCATGAACCGACCGGTCGTCCCCGACTGGTTGGCGTCGAGGATCCGAGGTCCAGCGGCGAACCGGGAGAGCCCGCCGTCGACCGTGATCCGGGCTTCGTCGCGCTCGGCCCGCACGCCCACACCGAGCTGCTCGAGGACCGCCACCATGGCCTCGGTGTCGTCGGCGAAGAGGGCCCCATCGAGGACGCTCGGCCCCTCGGCCAGGGCGGCGCAGGCCAGGGCCCGGTTGGTGTGGCTCTTCGACCCCGGAATCGGGACGACGGCGTCCGGCGGGTGGTCGAGCGGGACGATGGACCGGCGACCGTCGGTGGTCATAGGGATCACGCTAGGTTGCGGCGCCGGGCCGTCCACCCCGCCGCGGTACGGATCAGGACGAGGTGCTCGGCTCGTTCAGGGGGTAGTCGCCGAAGAACACGGTGGAGGTCCCGTCCGGCCCGGGCTCGCCGGGACCGGCACCGCCGGCCGGGGGGCCGGGGGCGGCGACGTCGAGTGGGGCGATCGGGAGCGGCGGCTGTCCGGGTCGGACCTCATTGCCGGCCGGCGAAGCGTCGCCCTCCAACGGCTCCTGGCGGACGTCGATCACCTCGTCGGGGCCCGCGTCGGCGCCGGAGACGCTGCCTTCGCCGGTCACCGCCTCCCGGATCGCTTCGCCGTCAGGCGGGGCGAACCCGCCGGTCTCGACCGGTCCGGCGACCGCCTCATCGCCCTCTGGACGGGAGCCGTCGTGTCCCGGTGCCAGTTCCGGGTCGCCGATACGGCTCGGCGTCAGTCCCGTCGGCCGAGCCCGGGCACCGTCGTCGTGCTCCAACGCATGTCGGATCTCCTGGATCGCCAGGCGGGCTTCCCGGAGCGAGCGGTCGCGGTCGACCAGCTCTCCCCTCAGCCGCTCGACCTCGGCCATCGCTGCGGTCCGCTCGGCCCGCAGCGTGGAGAGGCTCTCGGGAACCGCGGTCGCCAGTTCGTGGCGCAGCCGCCGATTCGTCTCCCGGTCCTCGGCCTGCTCCTGGCGGAGGTCGGCGATGTACCGGTCGCGGTCCTCGAGCTCAGCCCGGACCCCGGCCCGGGACCGGGACGAGAAGACGGGGATCAACAGGGCGATGACCACCACGCCGAGGCCGAAGCCCACGGCGAATGCGGCAATCGTCTCGATGTCGAGCATGGACACCTCCTGGGGATGGAGAGTAGCCCGGTCCGCCAAGTTGAAACGAAGGAGCTGCGCCGTTCCCCGATCGAAGTGTCATCGTATCGTTCTCGTTGTCATCAACTTGTCGCGATCTGAACGTCACAACTTCGCGACTCGCTGGGACCTCCCGAGCCCGCAGAGCGGCCGGTGTCCCACTCTAACCAGGCGTAAAACGGCTGGATCCCGCCTACTCAGCGCGGTAAGCGGGATCCAACCCCGAACCTTTTCGAAGCTTCTCGCCTGCAACGAGACGAGACGTCGTTCAGTTCGGCCCATCCGGTTCTGCGGTCCGGTGGTATATGACAAAAAGGAAACATCGCCGGTGGGTCGATGTCAAGGGAAAACTACCTACCGGCCGGTTCAGTTGGCGTGTAATCCCTGGTCAGGAGCGGATCGCTTCGCCGGTGGCCGGATCGAAGAAGTGCAGGCGTCCGGTATCGACCACCAGGCTCACCGGCGCCCCGATCCGGGCCCCCGAGCGGGGGCTGACCCGGGCGACATAGGGGTACCGGCCCGACTCGTCGGCGCTGGCCGTGACCGCATCCTCACCCTCGAACTCGGCGTCCATGATGGCGAAGGGAGCCGCGTCGATCGGGAAATGGAGGATGAGCTCGGAGCCGAGCGACTCCAGCAACGACACCTCGGTGACCAGCACCCGATCCTCGGGAGCGTCGGTGGCGACGGCTGCGTCCTCGATGTCCTCCGGTCGGACCCCGACGACGACCTCGGACCCGACATAGCCGGCCAGGGCCGGGCTGCGGCTCAGCGCCGCGGGGTCGATGGCGAGGCTGTGGCTGCCGATATGGACCGCCGGTCGCTCGACGTCACCTTCGATCCGAGCCCGCATGAGGTTCATCGATGGTGACCCGATGAACCCGGCGACGAACACGTTGTCGGGTGAGTCATAGAGGTTCTGAGGGGTGTCCACCTGCTGCAGGAAGCCGCGCTTGAGCACCGCCACCCGATCCCCCATCGTCATCGCTTCCACCTGATCGTGGGTGACGTAGATCGTCGTGACCCCGAGGTCCCGCTGGAGCCCGGCGATCTCGGCCCGCATCTGAACCCGGAGCTTGGCGTCGAGGTTGGAGAGCGGCTCGTCCATCAGGAACGCCTTGGGCTGACGGACGATCGCCCGGCCCATCGCCACCCGCTGCCGTTGACCACCGGAGAGCTGGGCCGGCTTCCTGTCCAGCTGCTCGGTCAGGTCGAGGGTTTCGGCGGCCCGGGCCACCCGCTCGGCGATCTCCTTCTTCGGGACCTTGGCCAACTTGAGGGCGAACCCGATGTTGTCGGCCACCGACATATGGGGGTACAGCGCGTAGTTCTGGAAGACCATGGCGATGTCCCGGTCCTTGGGATGGACCTCGTTCACGACCCGCTCACCGATCGTCAACTCGCCGCTGGAGATCTCTTCCAGCCCGGCCACCATCCGCAACGCCGTCGATTTGCCACACCCCGACGGGCCGACGAGCACGAGGAACTCACCGTCGTCGATCTCGAGGTTCAGATCGGTGATGGCCTGAAAGCCGTTCGGGTAGATCTTGTTCACGTCACGCAGCTCGACCTTGGCCATCGGACGCTCCTCTCGGACGTAGTTGTGAGGCGAGGGTAGCAACCCGGCCTCGGCAAGGTTGCATGCGGCTCGACGACCAGCGCCATCACCCGTCGGCGACCGGATCGCGCGAGACTGGCGACGTGGACGATCTCGCCTTCACCTGCCCTCGCTGCGCCACCGAGGTGACCGCGCGGTTCTACGGCCCGTGCGATCGATGCCGAGACGAGTTGCGAGCCGGCCAGGGCACCGGTGCCCGGGACGTGGCGGCCGCCGAGTACGAACCGAAGATGAACGTCACGCCCAACGCCGTCGCCACCAAGGACTGACCAGCGCCGGTTGCGGCTCAGGCCCGCTGGCGGGCGATCCAATCCTCGATCAGCCACCCGGCGATCGACATCCCTCCCTTGGGGACCGGGGGAAGCTCGTCGTGGGGGAACCAGTCGGCTTCGACGATCTCACTCTCCTGGAGCACGAGGTCGCCACCGGCGTGCTGGGCCTGGAACCCGATCATCAGTGAGTGGGGGAACGGCCACGGTTGGCTGCCGAAGTAGGAGATGTCGGCCACCTCGATGCCGGCCTCCTCCTTCACCTCGCGGACCACGCACTCCTCCAGCGACTCCCCCGGCTCGACGAAGCCCGCCAGGGCGCTGAAGAACCGGCCGGGGAACTGCCGGCCCCAAGCCAGCAGGGCCTTCCCGTCGTCCCGTTCGACGAGCACGATGATCGCCGGTGTCAGCCGAGGGAACGACTGCAGACCACAGCTCGGGCACAGTTTTGAACGGTCGCGAGCATGCGGCTCGGTTTCGGTGCCGCACCGGCCGCAGAACCGGTGGTCCCGATCCCAGTTGAGAACCTGGACCGCCCGCCCCGCCAGCGCCCAGTCCCGCTCGGGGACGGCGCCGTAGAGCTGCCGGAGCTGGAGCCATTGCCCCCCGGCCGGGACCTCCATTTCGGGCGTGGCCCGGGATGCTCGAACCGGCCCGTCACCATCGGCCCCCAGGAGATGGACCGCGCCGCCTCCGGTCGGATCCTCGGCCCCCCGGGGGAACTCGCCGTCGACGAGCAACACGCTCCCCCGCTCGTCGACGCAGATCCACCGAGCGTCCGTCTCGGCGGTCGGAAGCTCGGTCTCGGTGACCATCGGTACGAACATGGTCAGCGACGATAGGGCGGCACCGACTCCCGGTCGACTCGGCACCGATCGGGCCCGACCGAGCGAGGGGGTCGCCGGTGGCGTCAGACGATCTTGCGGCGGGCGGCCCAACTCTGGAGCTCGTGACGACTCGACAGCTGGAGCTTCCGGAGCACCGACGACGCGTGGGTCTCGACCGTCTTGATCGAGATCGTCAACCGGCGGGCGATCTCCTTGTAGGCGTAGCCCCGGGCCAGGAGCCGCATGACCTCCTTCTCCCGGGGGGACAGCAGATCGACCTCCTCGTCGACCGGCTGGGTCAGGTTGGCGGAGAACGCATCGATCACAAAGCCGGCAAGGCGGGGCGAGAACACGGCATCCCCCTCCGAGACCCGGATCACCGAGTCGACGAGGTCCTCGCCCTTGATGGCCTTGGTGACGTAGCCCCGGGCGCCGGCCCGGATCACCGAGATGACATCGTCGGGCGCGTCCGACACCGACAGCGCCAGGAAGGCGGTCTCGATCCCCCGTTCGGCCACCGCGGTGATCACCTCGTCGCCGGTCCCCGATGGGAGGTGGACGTCGAGGAGGACGACGTCGGGCCGGTGCTCGACGATGGCATCGATCGCTTCGATCACGTCCCCGGCCTCGGCGACGACCCGGACCCGGTCGCCGAGCTCGGACCGGACCCCGGTTCGCACGAGATCGTGATCGTCGACCAGCACGACGGTCGGTTGGTACACCATGGGCTGCTCCTAGAGGTGGTCGCGGCCGATCCGGAGCTCGACCTCGGTCCCGGCCCCCGGCGCCGATGACACCACGGCCGAGCCCCCGGCCCGCTCCATCCGACCATAGATCGAGTGCCGGACCCCCTGACGATCATCGTCGACCAGATCGGGATCGAACCCCTTCCCCGTGTCCCGCACGAAGAGCTCGACGTCGTCATCCCCGACCTCGAGGTAGATGTCGACCCGATCGGCGCCCGAATGCTTGGCCGCATTGACCGCAGCCTCCCGGGCTGCGGCCAACACCGGCTCGAGCGAGGGGGTGACCAGGCAATCGCCGACCGCCACCACCTCGACCGGGGTGCCGTGCAGCTCCTCCACGTCGGTGGCGATGGCGTCGAGATGACCGCGGATCGACTGCCCCGACCGGGAGGCCCGATTGGGATCGAGCCAGTTGCGGAGCTCCCGCTCCTGGCGGCGGGCCAGGTTCACCATGCTCTGGGGGTCGCCGCTGTTGCGCTGGATGAGGCTCAGGGTCTGGAGGACCGAGTCGTGGAGGTGGGCCGCCACCTCGGCCCGCTCGTCGGACCGGACCCGGGCCTGGCGCTCGGCGTCGCGCTCGCGAACGAGCCGCCACCACCACGGCGCCGAGAGCACGGCCATGGCGGTGACCGCTCCGAGGGCCACCAGGAAGCTGCCGGCCGCGCTGGTCAGCCCTTCGGTGGCGTCGGAGACGAGGACGATCACGGCGATCGTCGCCATCAGCAGCCCGCCCACGATGATCAGCCATCGCTTCGGCGACCGCCAGCCGCCCTCTTCGACCGAGGTCAGTCGCTGCCAGCTGATCAGCAGACCAGCGCCGACGAGACCGATGGGGAACACGAGGTCGACCGGGAAACCCTGGATCCCGCCGAAGAGAACGGCAAGACCTCCGACGACGAGCCCGAACCCGATCACCCGGAGCTTGGGCGAGCGGCCCTTCGGCACCCGGGGCCCGCTCGGGGCGCTCCGGGTGAAGACCGAGAGGCCCAGCGGGGAGCGGTGGTCGGTCAGGGCGATCGCCAGCCAGGCGCCGCCGTAGAGCATGGCCCCCCAGCCGCCGACGGCGAAGAGGACGACGAAACCGAACCGGACCCAGATCGCCTCGATGCCGATCTCCCGACCGATGCCGGCCGCCACGCCTCCGATGAGCCGATCGCCCTCGTCGAGCTCCGGCCACTGCCAATACGGCGTCGGGTCGGTCGCCTGGTCGCTCATCGCACCCAGTTTTTCACGACCGGCGTACCATTTCCCATGGGGCTCGACCCTGAGAAAACCCTGAGCCCGGTCAGGGGAGAGATCAGGACGGTCCCCGATCGACCGGCGGGGCACGTCCGGTCAGAGTGAGAGACATGGAAGCTCCGGACCGACCCGGCGATCACCCGACGAACATCGACCCGATGGCGAGGCCGCCCCGGCGACTCCGCCGCCGACGGCCGGCCGGCATCGGTGGCGTGGCCGGCGGCATCGCCCGCTACGTGGGTATCGACCCCAACATCGTCCGACTCGGCTTCGTCGTGCTGGCCGTGACCGGGTCCGGGCTCTTCATCTACCTGGCAGCGTGGCTGCTGCTCCCCGACGACAGCGATCCCGATCCCCGCCCGGTGAGCCTGACCTCCAACGTCGCGGCGCTGGTGGGCGGGTTCCTCATCCTGGCGCTCGGATCGGCCTCGTTCTTCGACGGTGCGCTCGGCCCCGGCGACACGATCATCGTTCCCGCGGTGCTCGTCGCAGCCGGGATCTGGCTGCTGAACCAACGAACCAAGCCGGATCACGACACCACCGTCGGCGGCGGCCCCGCCGGGAGGAGCCACGGCAGCTGGCCCCCGGCCGGGCCCGACCCGACCGCAGCGATGGCCGAGCCCGTCGCTCCCGCCTGGCCGACGGTCGACGCTGACGCGTCGATCACCACCCCGATCGACGTGAGCGCCGGGGCCGGCCCGACCGTTGCCGAGCCGATCGAGTCCCAGACGATGGAATCGAGCCGGGCACCGATGTCGGACGGCGGGCCACCACCATGGGACGACGACCCCATCGCCCATGCCTGGGCGATTCCTCGGCTGCCCGACGAACCGCCGGATCCGCCCGGCGCCGGCCGGGCGGTCACGAGCCTGGCGCTGGCCTGCGCGGCGATCGCCATCGGTGTGTTCCTGGTGCTGGCCAACGTCGGAGGGATCGGCATCTCGGCCGCCCTCGTCCTGGGCACCCTCCTGGCGATCTTCGGTGTCGGGCTGGTGGCGAGCGCCTTCGTCGGCCGAACGCCGTTCCTCGCCCTCCTCGCGGTGCTGACCCTGGGGCTCCTGATCGTCTCGCCGGCGGTCGACGTCGCCCTGGAGGATGGTGCCGGAACCCAGCAGGTCCGGGTGGTGTCCGAGGATGACCTCCAACCCACCTACGCCATCGGAACCGGTGAGCTCCTCCTCGATCTCAGCGATCTCGAGCTGACCGAGGACCGCTCGATCCAGGTGGACGTCGGAGCCGGCTACGCCGAGATCCAGGTTCCGGCCGACGTCGAGATCCAGGTCACGGCCCGTAGCCGGGCCGGGTACGTCGAGGCGTTCGACGCCATCGATGAGGGGCTTCAGAGCTCGATCGTCCACCGCGAGCCAGGGGCGGAGCCGGGTGCGCCGGTCCTGATGATCGACGCCGAGGTGACGTTCGGCTACATCGAGGTCACCCGGCAGGGTTGAGCGGTAGGTCCTCGGGGAAGAGACGCTGTCCCCCGAGGAGGAAGGGAGCAGAGGGATGGACACCACCGATGTCGATCGGAGGACCGCCGGACCACCGGCGACGCGCCGTCGGGCAGGGCCGGCACCGCTCACGTTCGGGTTCGGGCTCGTGCTGACGACGATCGGGGGTGCGGTGATGCTGAGCGAGATCTCCGGGCTTCGGCTGGCCGCCACGATGTCGATCGGGGTGCTGGCGGCGGCGGTCGTCGCGTTCCTCACCCTCGCCGTGACGAGCGTGCTCGGCGGCTCGATCCGGCGCCGGTGACCCGGTACCGAGGGGGTGGTCGGTCCACCGGCCGTCGTCGGGCGCTGCCCTAAGCTCGGAGCCCATCGCCACGATCGGAACGTTGAACGAGGGCTCGCTCCACGCCGAGCTGAAGGCGCGCTACGCCCGCCCCGGTGACGAGTTCGAGGTCGAGCTCGACGGGTTCGTGATCGATATCCGGCGGGACGATCTGCTGATCGAGATCCAGACGACCTCCCTCCGGGCGATGGGCCGCAAGCTCGATCGCCTCCTGGCGAGCCATTCGATCCTGGTCGTCCACCCGATCGCCGTCGAGACCTACCTCCACAAACCCGGAGCCCGGGTTCGGCGCAGCCCGAAGCGCAACGATCTCTACGCGCTCTTCGATGAGCTGGTGAGCATCCCCACCGTCCTCGACCACCCGAACCTGGAGCTGGAGGCGGTGCTGGTCGACGTCGACAAGATCCAGCGTGAGGATCCCGAGCTACGACGACGGCGGGGCGGCTGGCGGACCGTCGATCGACGGCTTCGCCAGATCCGGTCCCGGCACCGGTTCTGCACCATCGACGACCTGGCGACGCTCGTGCCCGACACGCTGGACGCCACGTTCACCACCGCCGCCCTCGCCTCCTCGGCCGGGACGTCTCGGGCTCGGGCCCAACGGATGGCCTATTGCCTGCGGGCGAACGGGCTGATCCAGGAGGTCGAGCGGTCCCGTCAGGGGATCATTTACCGACGATCCTGACCCGTCCCGACCGGGACGCACGAACGTTGCCGGAACCCCGAACCGGTCCCTGATCAGAATCCGGGTGGATGGTCGCTCCGGTTGCACGGCCTTGGTAACGTGAGCCTCCGATTGTCCAGGTTTCTCGACCGTTGGGTGTACTTCCACATCCGACGGTCTTCTCCTGCGGTGAGAACAGAGGCGTGGTACGTTTCTGCCGGTTGCGGGGTGACGGAGCGAGGCGGAGGTAACAGTGAGCGAACAGAGCGAAACGGGGCGCGGTTCGTCGGGCGGCAACTGGTTCGGCCTCGACCGTTTCACTCTCGGTGACGACCAGCAGGTCCAGGTCACCGTCGGTCCCGAGTCCCACTGGGACCGGTCGCATCTTCGCCGGCTTCGGCAGTCGGGCGATCTGCCCGGCATGGTGCCGATCATCGACGCAGACTTCGCCAGCGACGGCAAGCCCTTCGCGGTGACGCCGGTCGTCGACGCACCCCGCTTCGGGGACACGTCGACCGACTGGCAGACCGGTGCATCGATCACCGAGGGCGCAGCCCGAGCGATTCATGAAGCCCACCTCCGGGGGCTGTTCCACGGAGGTTTGAGCCCGTCCGACATCCTGGTGATCGACGACGACGTCGCGGTCGATGGTGTCGGCCTCGGCCTCGGCGGCACGCCGCCGATGGATCGGTTGGAGTGGGCGGCGCCCGAGGTGCGCGAGGGAGCGGAGCCGACCGAGCGCTCCGACGTGTACTCCCTGGGCAAGATCCTCGAGCACGCGCTCGGCGACGACTTCGAGACCGTCCCCCGCTCCGTCCGTCGGCTGATCATGTGGTCCAGCTCGGACACGCCGGAAGCCCGGCCTCCCT
The DNA here is from genome assembly GCA_965262175.1 of Acidimicrobiales bacterium. GTDB lineage: Bacteria > Actinomycetota > Acidimicrobiia > Acidimicrobiales > SZUA-35 > CADEDH01. The sequence continues at coordinate 159,610 of CBDHES010000028.1, forward strand.
CGGCGATGGAGTTCGCCCGCATTCTGGCCGAGGGCCTCGGCGACGAGCACCGTCCCTACGGTCCGGCCTTCATCCCCACCAGCGGCGTCAGCGACCTGGCGGCCGGGGCCGGCGCTGCGGTCGCCGGCCGGGATCGCTCCGACATCTCCTCGGCGGCCCTCGGCGCAGCCGGGGTGGCCGCAGCCGGCGCGGGCGCTGCAGTCGTCGCCTCGTCCCTGGACGACGATGACGTCGATGCCGCCCTCGAGGACACCGGCTTCTCGGTCGCCGAGACGGTCGACACCGACCCGGCCGACCTCGACGAGGGCGTGGATGTCGCCGCCGCTGCCGCCGTCACCGGCGATCTCGACGACGTCAACGTCACCACCGAGGTCCCCCAGCCCGACTTCGGCACCGACGTGGTCGAGCCGGCACCGATCGAGTCGGTGGCGGCCGAGACGGGCGAGATCACCATCGACACCAGCAAGGAGCCGGACTTCGCCGCTCCGTCGGCCGCCCAGACGATGGATCTGGATGAGACCTACGTCTCCCGGCCCCGCCGCAACGTGGCCGGCTGGGTCATCGCCGGCATTCTCGGTATCGGCCTGGCCGTGATCCTCTTCGGTCTGCTCCGGAGCGGCGACGACGAGACCGACGACGTCGCCGCCCAGAACGGCGGCGAGACCACCGAGGTCGAGGGTGAGGCCGCCGGCGGCGCGACCGATGAGGTCACCCCCAGCGACGCCACGATCGACGACGCCGACGACGCCGACGACGAGGAGACGGCGACCGACACCACGATGGCCGACGACGCAGCCGAGACCGACGGCAGCACGGCCTCCAACGCCCTGTCGGGGGGCACCGACGGTGACTCCGGCGACACCGACACCGACTCCGATTCCGGCGACACGGACACCGGCGACGGCGATGCCGATGCTGACGGCACCGACGATGAGGGGTCCGGCTCGGCTGACGACGGCTCCAGCTCCGCCGGCGATGATGGCGACGACGGTTCGGGCGCCACCGGTGGCGGCGATGACGGCGCTGCCGACGACGGCGACGAGACCACCACGACCGTCGCCTCGGGTGCCGCCGGCGACACCGACACCACCGAACGTGAGACGGTGGCGATCCCGTCGAGCTCCGATGAGACGGACGACGCCGACGCTCAGGGGTTGAGCGACGACGAGACCACCACCACCGAAGAAGAGACCACCACCACCACCGAAGAAGAGACCACCACCACCGAAGAAGAGACGACCACCACCACCGAGGCGCCGAGCACGACGGAGGCCGAGGACGACGAGGCGACCGAAGAGGATGACGACTCCTCCACCACCGAGGCCCAGGGTCTCGCCGCCAACCCGTCCGACGAGCCGATCGACGCCGACGACGCAGCGGTTCAGATCCTCCACGGCGTGCCGGGCGCCGAGGTCGACGTCTACGTCAACGGTGAAGCGGTCGTGACCGGCTTCGAGACGGGCACGATCGCCGGCCCGGTCACCCTCGATCCCGGCGACTACGAGGTGGAGCTCTACGCCGCCGACGAGCGGCCGGCGGCCAGCAGCGGCGACCGGACCGACGACGCGATCGCCAGCGGCGACGTCACCGTCGGCGACGGCGCAGCCTCGGTGGTAGCCCATCTCGACCCGGGCCAGGAGGTCGTGATCACCCCGTTCATCGAGCCTCTCGACGAGCTCGACCCGGGTCAGGGCCGGTTGACGATCCGCCACGTGATGGGCGCCGAAGACGCCGACATCGCCATCAACGGCGAGATCGAGGACAGCCTGGCCAACGGCGACGAGCTCACCGTCGAACTCGATGCGGGTACGGCACTGGTCGAGATCCTCGGCACCGACGGCCTCATCCTCGCCTCGGCCAACGTGCGGATCGCCGATGGCGAGGCGGTGGCCCTGTCGGCGATCGGTGACCCGGCGGCCGAGACCGCCGAGCTGCTCATCCAGCGATACGTCGGGCTCTCCTCGGCGCCGGTCGAGGTCCCGACCGGCGACAGCGGGCTCCTCGGTGGCGACGACGACACCGGCCGCCGGATCGCCTACGGGCTCATGGCCGCCATGGTCCTCGGCGGCATCGTGCTCACCATCCTGCGGCGGAGGTCGCTGGCCTCGTGATGCCGCCGGTGGCCCAGGGTCTGTTCGTGCTGGCGATCTCCCTCGCGACTGCGGGGGCGATCGCCACCTCGTCCGACTGGTCGCCGCAAACCGACGACTCGACGGCGTCGGCGCTTCCCGGGGTGGCCGCGCTGCCGCTGGCGTCGGTGTCGACCGGTGATGGTCCGGCCTCGGAGGTGCCGCTCCGCTCTGGACGATTGATCGACGACGTCGTGGTCGAGCCGGTCCAGCCGGTGGCGATTCGGGTCGCCGGGATCGCCCTCGAGGCGACGATCATCTCCGTCGGAGTCGACGACAACGATCAGTTCGATGTCCCGGCGGCCGACACCGTCGGGTGGTACCAGCACAGTGCCTCCCCCGGCGAGGCCGGGGCGTCGGTGTTGGCGGCCCACGTCGACTACGGCGGCGCACCGGGGGCCTTCTTCAACCTGGCTGAGGTCCTCCCCGGCGACCGGTTGGAGCTGGAGATGGAGGACGGCCGGGTCATGGAGTTCGTGGTGACCGGCAACACCGAGTACTCGAAGACCGAGCTCCCCTTCGACGAGCTGTTCCGCAAGGAAGGCGAGTCCGTTCTCCAGCTGATCACCTGCGGCGGCACGTTCGACCCCGAGGCCCGCTCCTACGAGGCCAACGTCGTGGTCACCGCCGTTCCGGTCGGCGCCTGAGGGTCGAACGGCCGGGGCCCGCTCGCCAGGCTCAGCAGCGGTTGCCGTAGAAGATGATGACGTCGACCCGGTGGTCGGCGCTCCCACCGAGGCTGGCGGCGGCGAAGATGCACGAGTAGGTCTCGTCGATCATGGCGTCGCCATGATCGACGAGACCAACGTTGCCGTTGAGCTGGTTGCCGGAGACCGAGCGGCGACCGATCTCGCTGGCCGACCACCGGCCGTCGCCGTCGTCGTCCTCACCGACATCGTGGTCGATGGGCTCCCCGGTCAGCGGACCACCACCGTGACCTTCGGCCGCCAGTCCGCCGGCGATGTCGACCCGCTCACCGAACCTCCCATGAGGCTCATCGATGCCGAGCACCGTCTCCTGCATCGCCAGCTGTTGGGCGACCGGGTAGGTCGAGAACGGCTGGAGACCGCGGACCTGCCGCTCGCAGTTGGCGTACAGCATGAGGTAGAAGGTGATCGCCCACAGGTCATCGCCGCCGATCACCTGGCCGTCGAGCTCCTCACCCCGGTACCCCGGGTTGGGCGGCACCGGGACCTGATGGAGGTCGACCCGGATGCATCGGGCGGGGCCGGTGGTGGCGGCCCCGGCGAGGAGGTCGATCGGTACGGCGATCGGATTGGTCGGGTCGCCGACGACCGTCGAGGGTGCGTCGTCGGGCGGACCGCTGGCGGTGGTCGTCGGGGCCGCCGTCGACGTCGGGCTCCCCTCCGGGTCGAGACCCTCGTCCGAGCCCGGGTTCCCGGCGAGCGTGCCCTCGGGTGTCGGGGGCGTCGCGTCGGGATCGACAGGCGGTGCGCCGTCGGGAGCCGATGTCGTCGGCGGGCCGATCCGCGAGCCCGGATCGGGACCCAGGCCTTGCTCGACCTGGGCCGCTGGTGCGGCGGGAGACCCGACCTGGTCGGTGGCGATCGAGTCGGGATCATCGGCGACGGCCGGCGACGATCCGGCGGCGGCGAGCCCAGGGCCAGGAGCGGACGAGCCTCCGCTGCAACCGGCCGCGACGAGGACGGCCACGGTGAGGAGCAAACGGGCTGCGCGTGGGTGGGACATGGCACCGCTCACCGCCCCGTGATGAGCGGTGGCGAACCTACCAGTTCCGACGAGGCGGCGGCCACCAGCCGCCCCTCGGGAGGGCCGGTTGGCTCTCCGAGGGGCGGGCCGCGACTCCCCCGACCGATCCGACGGCGATCGATTGTCGCCCTCGGGGCCCATCGGCCACACTGACCCGATGCCAGGGGCCACGAGCTGATGGGAACGGCGGACGAGCGAGCGGGACTGGCCGGCGTCCGGGTGCTGGAGCTGGGCGAGCTGGTATCGGCTCCCTATGCGACCAAGCTGCTGGCCGACCTGGGGGCCGATGTCATCAAGGTCGAGCCGCCCGACGGCGACCCGGCCCGGTACCGGGGCCCGTTCGCGGCGGACGTCGACCCGGACCGAAGTGGGCTGTACCTGGCGCTCAACACCTCGAAGCGGTCGGTGGTGGTCGATCGCTCTGCCGCTGGCGAGGACCGGTTGGCTCCGCTGGTGGCCGACGCCGACATCGTCATCAGCAATCTCGGGCCCGAACGTCTCGCCGACCTGGGGCTCGACCTGGAACGGCTGGTGGCCGATCGGCCGGAGTTGGTGGTGTGCTCGATCACCCCCTTCGGGCTGACCGGCCCCCACGCCGGCTACCGGGCGACGGAGCTCACGGTGGCCCATGCCGGCGGCTGGGCCTACCAGTGCCCGGGGGCCAGCGACCGGGACGATCTGCCACCCCTCAAGGTGTTCGGTCACCAGACGGACTTCCACGCCGGGTTGGCCGCGGCCATGGCGGCCCTGGCGGCCTACAACCGGGCGGTGACGACCGGCGTCGGCGAGCTCATCGACCTGTCCTCGGTGGCCCACACCGTGGGAATGCTCGAGGCGGCGTTGATCGCTGCCAGCTACATGGGCGAGAACCCGAGCCGGCTCGGGTCTCGGCTGCTGAACCCCTGGGGGATCTACCGATGCCGGGACGGCCTGATCTTCGTCGTGACGGTCGAGCAGGACCAATGGGAGCGGCTCGTCGAGTTGATGGACCGACCGTCGTGGACCGAGCTGGGCCTGTTCGACACCGTCGAGCTCCGGTTCGAGAACGAGGATCTCCTGGCCGTCTACCTCCAGGAGTGGATCGAGCAGTTCACGGTCACCGAGCTGTGGCACCGCGGTCAGGCGGCCCGGATCTGCTTCGCACCGGTTCTGACGATGGCCGACCTCGCCACCCAGGAGCACCTGGCGGCTCGGGGGTTCCTGGTCGAAGTCGATCATCCGGCGGCCGGCCCGGTCACCCACCTCGGGCCTCCGTTCCGGCCGTCGACACCGTTGGGGGGACCGCCCCGGCCGGCTCCGACGCTGGACGGCGCGGCAACCCCCAGCTTCGGCCCTGCCCGGACGCCGGGATCGTTGTCGACCGCCACCGGGGTCGGCCCAGCCTCCGACGACCGACCGCTGGCCGGCGTCCGCGTCCTCGACCTGTCGTGGGTCTGGGCCGGGCCCTACGCCGGGCTGCATCTGGCGTTCCTCGGTGCCGAGGTCATCAAGATCGAGTCGTCGCTCCGGCCCGGCCTGGGACGTCGGCTCGCCCTTCACCCGCCCGACGTGGAGCCGTCGCTCAACACGAGCTCGTACTTCAACCAATGGGAGCAGGCCAAGCTCAGCTGTGAGCTGGACCTGACCGACCCGGAGGCGATCGGGCTCGTCAAGGAGCTGGCCGGTCGCTGCGACGTCGTGTTGGAGAACTTCGCCACCGGGGTGATGGATCGGCTCGGCCTCGGCTACGACGCGCTGCGAGAGATCAACCCGTCGATCATCGTCGCCTCGATCTCCGGCTACGGCAGCGACGGGCCGCTGGCCGACTTCATGGGCTACGGGCCGACGACGGGCCCCCTGTCGGGGCTCTCGGCGCTGACCGGCTACGAGGGCGGACCGCCCGAGGAGCTGGGCATCTCGTTCGGCGATCCTGCGGCGGGCCTGATGGCCGCCTTCGCAATCACCGCTGCGCTCACGGCCCGGGCCTTCGACGGAACGGGCTGCTACCTCGACGTGGCCTTGTGGGAAGCGACGGCGTCCAATGCCGTGGAGGGGTGGATGGCCCACGCCATGGGGGCTAAGCCGCTGGAACGGATGGGCAATCGGGACCCGCACCTGGCCCCCCATGGGTGCTACCGCTGCGGTCCCGATCCCTCCGACCCGGACGGGGATCTGGAGGCCGGCTACTGGGTGACCATCGCCTGCGTGACCGACGAGGACTGGGTGTCGGTCGCAGCCGAGATCGATCCGGCGTTGACCGACGACCCCCGCTTCGCCACCGCTGCAGACCGCAAGCGCAACGAGGATGCCCTCGACGATCTGGTGACCGGCTGGACCGCCGGGCTCGACCGGTGGACGGTGACCGACCGGCTCCAAGCTCGGGGGGTGGCGGCCTTCCCGTCGATGAGCCCGCAGGATCTCCTGGCCGACGAGCACCTGTGGGCTCGAGGGCTGTTCGAGCGGCTCGATCACGCCGAGGTCGGGCGGCGGATCCACGTCGGTGTTCCGTGGCGGATGCAGCGTTCACCGAACGGGGTGCCGGCGCCGGCACCGCTGCTCGGTCAACACACCGACGCCGTGTTGGGCACGCTGCTCGGCCGGACGCCCGACGAGATCCAACAGCTTCGGGACCGCGGTCTCACCACCTGAGACCGGCCGTCATCAACCGGCCAGCCGACGGCGGGGTTCGTCGGACGGCTCGCCACAGTCGAGCCGTCCGATGCGATCCTCCCAGTCGTCCACCAGCCGTCGAGCGAGCCCGATCCGGCCCCGCGCGAGGTAGACCTCGGTCAGCGTGATGACGAGCGTCTCGTCGATCGGCGAGGCGGCCAGTCCCCGCTCGCAGGACCAGGTGGCCGCTTCGAGGTCACCCCGCTCCTGCTCGATGGTGGCCAACCAGACCGCGGTATCGGCGACCATCGCCTCGACCCGCGCCGCCTCGTGGGAGTGATCGGCGACCCAGGTCCAGAAGCGACGGGACGGGGCGGTCAGGGGGGTCCCCCGCACGAGTGCCAGGATCGACCGGAGGGTGTCGCGCACATCGTCGCCGTCCTGGGCCCGGGCGGTCTCCAACCCGGCCTCGAACCGTGCGAGGTCGGTGGTGACGCCGCGGAGCCCGTAGCGACCGTCCCGGGCCTCGGGGAAGTGGTGGCGTCCGATCCGGGCTCGGGTCTCGGCCAACAGGTTGGGGAACCGGCTCTTCGAGATGGCCTGACCGTCCCAGAGGGCGTCGATGATCGTGTCGCGGGGCGACGAGCCACGGAACGCCAGGAAGCTGATGAGTGACAGCTGCTGCGACGTGAGCTCCTCGTCGACTCCCCGGACCTCGATCTCACCGAGGAGCGAGACGTCGATGTCCGCTCCGACCGGGGCCGGCGCCCCGACCCCACCGGCGACGAAGGTCGACCCGATGCCGTTCGGACCTGGACCCACGGCCCCGACCTGCTGGAACGCATCGCCGAGCCTGCTGGTCGCGACGCCCGAGGGCATCGGGGATGTCGCCTCCGGCCGGCCGGTTCCGCGGTCGGGGTTCGGCCCCCCGGGATCGATGGTGACGACGTCGGCCCAGGGTCCGAACCGGGCGGCGCGCTCGTCGCCTCCGGCTCCCTGGGCGACCCGGGATCGGATGACCACCGGCGTCTCGACTCCGGTCGCCGCGTCGGTCAGCAGGCGACCGAGGCGTTCGGCCCGGTCGGCGGTCAGGAGCTGGGGGTCGAGCTCGATGCCCCATGGTTCGAGTCGAGCCGCAGCACCGTCGAGGGTCACCGTGGCGGCGTCGGCGATCGGGTCGCCGACGACCACCATCCCGATCGGGAGCCGCCGGTCGGCGGCCCGCTCGACGATCTCCTCCAGCCGCTCGGCGCCGGTCCCGTCGGTGACCACCACCACGGGGGCCGGCTCGGATCCGGCCAGCAGGAGGCGATGGCCGTAGGCGTTCGCCGATCGGCACCGGGCGAGCTCGGCAGCGGTGTCGTCGAGCCAGGCGCTCAGCTCCACGACGAGCTCGTCCGCGTGCTGACGACGAACCAGCCGGTAGGAGTCGATCCCGTCGATATCGATGGTCGATCGGATGTCGAGCGAGCCGGCCGAGGGAGAGGTGGCCAGCTCGTGCACGATGCTGCGGACGAGACCCATCGGACCGTCGCCCGTCCCGACGAGGGCGAGCACGCCGAGCCCCTCGAGGTTGACCATCAACTCCGTTCCCAGCGTGACCAGCGTCGGGAGGGGATGGGCCACATCGGGCTCCGGTAGCTGACCGAGCGCAACCGATCGGGCGACGGCCCATCGGAGCTGTTCGTCCCGGCTCTCCCACGGGAGTGGGCCGGCCATCGGGTCCGGGGCGGTGAAGGTCACCTCGAGTTCCTCGGCCGAGATCCGGGCCAGGACCGGTTGAGCGACCTCCTCGCCCTCCCATACCGGCCGGCTGGCCAGCGACCGCATCGCCCGATCGACCCAGACCCAGCCGTCCGGATCGGCCTGGCGGACCAGCGCTCGCTCGATGGGCGCCAGGTCGGCGGGCGGCGGCGCCGGGGTCATGCCGGGGGTGCGGTGAGCGTGGCGATATCGACGGCGGCGGCGGACGAGGTCGAGGGCGCCGGCAGCGAGAAGGGCTCCGGCCACGCCGAAGGCCGCGGCGACCCCAAGGCTCGACCGATCGCCGTCGCCCCCGGGGCGACGATCCTCACCCGAACCGTCCGGCGACCCCCCACCATCTGCGGTGATCGCCGGGTTGGCGACATCGCCGCGACCATCGATGACGCCGGGACCGACGCCGGCCCCCGCCCCGTCGGCCGGGGTACCCCCCACTCCCGGGGTATCGGTCGCCGGCAGCTCGGCTCCGGGGAGCGGAGCCGAGCCTCCACGGTTGCCGCCCCCGGGGTCGGGCGGCACGATTCCTGAGCCATCGCCGTCGGCGCACCAGTCGAGCGGCTGGAGGCCCTCCGGCCCGGCCGGTTCGGGGGCTGGTTCGGTGACCGGGAACGCCAGCACCTGGCCGGGGAAGATGAGGTCGGGATCGTCGATCTGGGACCGGTTGATGTCGACGACGTCGGCCAGGTAGTCGGCGATGGCGGCCGGGTCGGGCTCGACGGTTCCGGCACCCAGCCGACCGGCCGACAGGTTCCAGAGGTTGTCGCCGGGGACGACCTCGACCTCGACGGCGATCCCGTCCTCGCCGACCGGGCCCCCGGCCACGTCGACCTCGGGGTCGCCGACCGCAAGCCCTCCGGTCGCCTCGACCTCCGCCCCCGGGATCCGATCCCGGGGCACGGCCGAACCGACCGGCACCCACAGGACCACGCCGGTGGTGACGTCGCGGGCCGAGGCCAAGGTCGGGTTGAGGGCGAGGATCTCACCGCTGCGACCACCGTCGCCGAGGGTCGTCTCGGCGATCGACCACAGTGAGTCGCCCTCCCCCACCACCCACCGGCCGCCCCGGGGCATCGGGTCGCCGACGTCGCCGGTCGCCGCGGTGTGGGCAGTGGCCGGCGGCGGGACGTCGGGTGACGCTCGATCGAGATCGATCGTCGAGGCGGCGGCCGGACTGGGGAGCACGGCCGGCCCGGACGCGGCGGTGATGGCGACCGTCGCCGCCATCGTGCCCGAGACCAGGCGCACGACCAGGGAGTTGATCGGCCCGGCGACGAACGGCGCCGGGCGGGTGCGGAGCCCTCGGGCCAGTCGTCGGCCGTTGACCGCCAGTTCCCAGATCAGCGCCCACACCAGTTGGGCCCACAGCACCCAGATCACGATCGCCAGCCCGGCCACCACGACCCGGCCGGGGATGTTCCGCTGGTCGATGGCGGTGGCGACCTCACCGAGGTTCGGCATGGTCGCCGGGAACGGCCACCCGGCCACCCGCCAGAGGACGGCGGGAACGCCGACCACGAGGACGAACAGGGTGACGGCGGTGACGGCGGCGGCGGCGAGTCGGGCTGGTCGATTGGCCACGGGTGCTTCCTTGCGATCGGTTCGGGTGGTGGGCCGGCGGATCGGAACTAGTCGGTTCCCCGCACCGCCTCGGCCTGGGCGGTGCCGGTTATCCGGGCTGGGAACCCGGGGACGGGGAAGGTGTAGTCGACCGACGTGGACACCTCGGCGGTCACGACGTCGCCCGAGATCGCGACGATCCGGCCCCGGTAGTCGGCCTCGCCGTCGGCATCGCTCAACGCATCGAGGACCTGGTCGCCCCGGCGACGAGCGACGGTCGGGTCGATCGATGCCGTGCCGCTCCGGATGACGCCGGGGTCGGCCTGGGCCGCGGCCCGGGCCATCGTCGCCGCGGCCGCAGCCGCCTTGCGCCGCGCCTCCCACTGCTCGGCCGCCGACACGAGGATGGTCGACGACAGCAGCAGTGCGGCGAGGAAGATGATGGTCGGCAGCATCACGTCGCCCCGCTCGGGGCCTCGTCGGTCGTCGACCGGCATCGTCGATCGGGGCCGTGCGGTCATCCCGCCCCTCCCCGCACCACGTCGACCATCTCGACCGCGCTGGCCTCGACCACCTCGCTCTCGCCGAAGCCGACGAGGGTCACGTCGCTCAGATCGACGGTGCAACGAACCGTTGCGGTGACGATGGCCCCGGGGGCGTAGTCGTCGCTGACCGTCACGACCAGGTCATGACACGCCACCCCCCGGTCGGCGAGGATGTCGACCGCAACCCGTCGAGCTTCGGCGTCGGCGGTCGGCCGATCGTAGGCGTGGGCTGCCGCTCGGGCTGCGGCCCGCGACGCCGCCGCCACGTCGCTCCTCGTCGTCGATACCCGGAGGGCCCCGACGACGAAGAACAGGGCGAGCAGCAACGCGGTGAAAGCCATGGCCAGCTCCACCGCCGACGCGCCCCGCTCGTCGGTCCGCGCCTCGTTCACGAGCCCGCCCCCTGAGGTCGGAAGTCCTCGACGGGAGCCGACCCCGATGCCTCGACGGGGATCGACGATCGGAACGGGATCAACGAGACGACCTCACCGCGGATGGTCACCACGACCCGGTCACCCCGAACCTCGACCTCCGACCGGTGGTCGACCAGCAACGAGGAGCCGGCCTGGTCAACGAGTTGATCGGCGTGGCGACGTCCCGACTCGGGTGTGGCGTCTCGGCGGGCACCGGTCGCCGCGCCGTCGTGGGCCGCTCCGGCCAACACCTGCTGGGCGTAGTAGGCCAGTCCGAACTGGACCACCATCATCGTGGCGAGCAGCACGACCCCGACCGTGATCGTCGTGACCGTCGCCGTGCCCCGCTCGGCGCGGCGGGCGGCGGACCGAGACCCGGTCGGGACCGTCAACCTCCGGGGTTGGGGATGGCGTTGGCGTGAGCCCGCATGCGAGCCACGACGATCGCCCCGGCGGCCAGCGCCCCGACGACCAGCACGCCGATGATGGCGACGGTCGAGGTGATCTCCCCCCGCTCGTCGGCCGGCCGCCGGACGAGGTCTTCGGCAGCATCGCGGGCCCGGAGGTAGGCGGTCAACAACGTGATCTGTGCCCTCAACATGGCTCTTTCCCTCAGGTGGATGGTCGGACGGATCTCCGGCCCGATCCAGCCCTCGCCGATCGGCGGGGTGGATCTGATCGGACAACCATGGAGCTACCTGGTGCGCCGGGCCGAAGCCTAGTGGCGGCCGTATCGTTCGGTCATGGAAGCGGGGGTGGCGGGCGGTCATGGGCCCGCCAATCCGGCCATGGCCGGGTAGCCGAGCAGGAGCAGGAAGCCGGTGAACATCATCACCACCGGCAGAGCCATCGTCTCGGACCGGGCCTGGGCCTCGGCCTCGATGCGGGCCAGATCGGAGACCCGGATCGACGAGGCCTTCACCGCGAGCGAGTCCTTGACCTGGGCCCCGCCCCCGGCCAACGTCATCGACGCACCGAGCTCGATCAGCTCGTCGACCGCCAGCCGGCGACCGAGCACCCCGAACATCGCCCACGGCGGCTCCTGCCGCACCTGGGCCGCCGCCAGCGCGGCCCGGAGATGACGGAAGGCGGGACCTCGCCCAACCTCGGCCCCGACGTACAGCGCCGACTCTGGACCGGCGCCGCCGGCCATCAGAATCGTCACCAACTCCAGGTAGGAAGCGACGGCGTGTCGGACCTCGCGACGGGCCTTCTCGGCGTCGGCGTGGAGATCGACGGCGGCGTAGAACCAGCCGCCCGTCGCTCCCAGCAGCGCCCCGACGAGGGGCACCGGGGGCTGAACGGCCGCACCAGCGCCCAGCGGCACGACGACGGCGCCAACCCCGACGAGCACCGCGACCAGCGTCGCCCACTTGAGGCGATCCTGGACGTAGCGGCCGACGTCGCGCTCCAGGACGGCGAGGTCGGACCGGACCCGGTCGGACGGCGTGCCGGACAACCAGGCGACCACCGAACCCCGATCGGCGGTCGCCACCGCAGCGCGAGGCCGGTGGAGCTCGGCCATCGCGGCGTCGAGCGAGCCGGGAGGGCCGACCAGCCCCCGGGCGAGGAGCAGCACCCCGGCCATGGCCAGGGCGGCAACGCCAGCGGCGACGGCGGCGGTCATCCGCCGACCTCGTCCCAGCCGTCGACCACGCCGGCCAGGAGCCGAGGGGAGGTAGCCGGTCGGCCCAGTGCGACGAGCCCCCACAACGCGGCGACGAAGAACGCGGTGATCAGCAGCAGGACGAGCTGCCCGAGAGCGGTCCGGAACGGCGCCATGAACGCCGGGGCACCGATGAGCAACCCGACCGAGAGGCCGAGCGTGATCAGGACCAACGCCCGGGATGACGAGTACGTGCGGGCCCGCCCGGTCTCGACCCGGAGCCGCATGTGGGCTTCGGCCCTGGCCGAGCCGGCGATCTCGGACAGCAGGGCGGGGAGGTTCCGGGCCTGTCCCTCGGCAGCGACGATCAGGGCTGCCACGATCAGGTCGCCGATCGGATCGGCGACCTCCTGAGCGAATCGGCGGAGCCCGAGCGACAGCGACTCGTGCTCGGCACGGGCGGCCAGTCGCCGGACCGCCGGCCGGATCGGCTCCGGCGCCACCCCGGCGGTCACCCCGATCGCCTCCCGGAGTCCGGCATGGCTCCCGATCGTGTCCCGGAGCATCTCCGCCCAGCCGGCCAGGCTCTCGGTCTTGGCCTGCTGAGCGAGGCGGGCCCGTCGAACCTCGAGGAGGCTCGGCACCACGTAGGCCGCAGCCCCAGCCATCACCCCGACCGCCGGCCACCCGGTCACCGCCCACCCGACGATCGCCGCCACCAGCGTGGCCGCCACCCGGTTGCGAAGGGCCGGCCAGTCGAGGGCGCGCCGTTGTTCACGCCGCTCCCCGGTACCCCGAAGCCCGTGGATCACGAGCAGGACGCCGGCGGCTCCGACCGCGGCCACCAACGCGCCGAGGGCGGGGGTCATCGGTGGGCTCCGATCCCGGCCAGGGTGGCGACGTCGAATCCAGCCTCGGTCAGCTTCGCCGCCAGCGGTGCGCTCACGCGGGCGTAGCCCTGCATCCCGGTGGTGGGCTCGTGGCGGTAGAGGCGGTTGGTCGAGCAGCGCTGTCCGTCGAACCCGGCGACCTGGACGACCTCGGTGACGACCCGCCGACCATCGGCCAGCTGCGCCAGGTGGACGACGAGATCCACGGCGAGCGACAGCTGGTGGTGGGCGATCTCGATCGGAAGGCGGTCCTCGCCGGTTCCGAGGTACAGGGCCAACTTGTCGAGTGCGGCGACCGCCGAGGCGGCGTGGACGGTGGTCAGGGATGCCTGCCCCTGGGTCATCGCCTTGATCATCGGGACCGCGGCGTCGGAGTCGCGGACCTCGCCACACACCAGCCAGTCCGGTCGGGCCCGGAGGGCGTGGGTCACGAGCTCCCCTTGCGACACGCCGCCCTCGCCCTCGACGTTGGGCTCCCGCTGCTCCCACGACTCGACGTTCGGGTGACGGATCTCGTCGAAGAGATCGAGCTCGGCCGTGTCCTCGATGATGACCACGTGGGCCAACGGGTCGAGCTCGGCGAGGCACGCCCGGGCGGTGGTCGATTTCCCCGAGGAGGTCGCACCGGCGAAGACGAGGCGGATCTCCTTGGATCGGACGACGGCTCGCAACAACTCCACGAGCTGGATCGGCATCATCCCCAGCTGGGCCAGGCGGTCGAGCGTGACCCTGCCGAGGGTGTTGCGACGAAGGGCGAACCCGATGTGCTGGGCGACGTCGCGGTGAGCCGCCAGCCGGAGCCCGTCGCCGAGCCGCATCACGAGCAGCGGGGACTGGGGATTGAACTGCCGCTCGGTTCGGCCCCGGGTCCGAGCCAGGTGGGCGAGCCAACCGGCCAGCTCGGCCTCCGACGACCACAGGCGCTCGTCGAGCAGCCGAACCGAGCCGTCGGAACGGTAGACGAAGATCAGATCCCACCGGGCGGCGGTGATCTCCTCGACCGCAGGGTCGGCGAGCAGGTGCTCGATGGGGCCGAGCCCGAGGACCTGGGCCAGGGCCCGCTCGATCAACGCTTGCTCCTCGGCCGCGGTCAACCGGCTGACCCCGCCGCTCAACCGCTCGGTGTCGACCGCCTGGAGCTCGTCGCTGAGGGCCTTGGTGGCCAGCGCCTCCTGAGCCTCTTCGCCGAGCATCCCCAGCCCGGCCGCCGAGCGCCGGGTCGTTTCGGCCTCCAGCACATCACCGACGTGGCGAGCGAGGCGATCGAGCAGGGCGGGATCGATCATCGTTCGCCGCTCCGGTGTGGGTCGACATCGCCGGTGGCGGCCCGGATGGCGGGCGAGGGCCCGGGGGCGGCTGGCGGGGGCCAACGCTGATCGATCGTTGCAGACTCGACATGGCCCGGGTCGGCCGACGCCCCGTCGGGGCCGACCCCAACACCACCATGGCGCTCGTCCGACGACATGCGCCGCACGTCGAGAGCGTTGGCCGAACGGCGGGGGCGGGTCATCGAGGCGAGATCGGCCGCCACCTCGACCGCTGCCCGCCACACCGAGGACCGGCGGGCCCGCCCTCCGGTGGTCGCCCGGATGGCGAGGTGCGGCAGGTTCTCGACCTCGGGGACGACGAAGAGCGCCCGACCGCCGAGGGATCGGTGGAGGTCGTCTTCGCCATAGCCCGGACGGCCGACCAACACCACGACCGTCGGCGTCGTGGCCGACAGCGCCTCGACCCGGCTCCTGATCTGGACGAGATCTTCGACGGCGTTGCCGGTGATCACGACGTTCACCGACGCCCCGTCGGCGAGGGCCCGGGTCGGCACGTCGGGCCCGGCCCGACCGAGATCGGCGATCCACACCGATGGCGACGACGTGAGCGCCGCCGCGACGTCGGCGGCGCCGCTGCGCCAGACCGGCAACGCCCGCTCGGCGACCTCGGGACCGGGCACGGCCCACACCCGCTCGGCGAGCAGCCGCCCATGGTCGGACGGATCGGGTTCGGTGTCGGCTCGCCGACAGGCCGAAACCAGCGTGACGACGCCGGGCTCGACACCGAGCCGATACCGGGCGCCGAGCACACCACCGGAGCAGTCCGCTTCCAGCATGACCCGCTCGATCGGCTCCTCGACCGGCCAGGCCGCGGTCAGCAACAGCGCCCACGAGGTCGCTCCCGGCGAACCCCGGACCGACGAGACGGTGACGAGCACGACCCCTAGCCCCCACCGACCAGGGCCAGGCGCAGTCGACCGTCGGCTGCGGCTTGGGCCACGACGGTCTGGGCCTCGATCGGGACGAGGAGCGAAACGACGTAGCTTCCGCCCAGACCGCCTTCGGGCGCCTCGACGGACCAGACCGAGGCCGCCGTGACGACGGTGGCCTCGGCATCGGCCGGGAGGTCGAGCCCGGAGAGGCCGTTGGTGATCGCCAGCACCTGAACCCGGTCGCCGGCCCGGAGCGAGGGACCCGGGGCGGCGCCGGGGTCGAGGGCGGCACCGACCACCGCCATGCCGGCCGGGATCGCCGAGCCCTGATCGCCGAACATCTCGGTGTTCAGGACCGTACCGGCCGGAACGGGGCCCCGAGCCTCCTGTCCGAGGATGAGGGCCTGATCGTCGACGGCGATGGTCGCAACATCCGTGAGGCCGGACAGTTCGACGGCCCGGAGATCGGCCGGGGTGACGACGTGGCCGGCCGGAAGGTCCCGGTCGGCGGCGAGGACCAACGTCGTCGACGTGACCGAGCCGTAGAGCAAGGCCCCGCCAAGGGCGGCACCGGCGATGCACAACAACCCGATCAGCACCAGTGAGGGACGACGACGCCGACCCCCCGGAGATGCCAGGCCGACATCGACCGGCCGCCCGGCCGTGCCCGTCGACCCCTCGGTTTCCACCGTCCGCACCGCCATACCCGCCGACCTCTCTGCTCCCGTTGCCGCCTACCGGGATCGCCCAACCGAGAATCGGCCGACCGATGGACCCGACCGGCTCACCGCCAGCCGCCAACCGTGACATCGTCTACCACAAGCGCACTCGACGCCGACGATGTGACGTGGCTCGGCCTGATTAGCTGATGACAACGAGCACCGCCCCCGGCCCCATACCACCCGGTGCCGACGCGCCGTCGACGGTGCGGGCGGCGTGACGCACCGATCTCTGAACCCCCAGTACGGCTTGCAGCATAGACGTCAAAGGCGACGTCGCCAGCCCCCACGGGGGCCGGCCGTCACCACCTCGAACCGGGGCCCCAAGGGCAAGTGGCCACAGCTCTGTCTACCGCATCCCGCCGGCGAGGCCGGGCGAGACCGTAGGCACAGCTCTAGCTACTCTGCAAAGGGGGAGCTCCCGAGCGGCGCTGGTCAGGAGCACCGGAACGGGTCACTCATTGGCCAACGCGGCCTCCACGTCACTGAGAGCGGCCTCGAGCTCGGAGAGTGCTGTCGCATTGTCGGCCACGATTCCAGCCAGAATGGCTGCCATCGTCTCCTCTGCCCTCCGGAGACCTTCGTGGAGCGAGCCCAGGATCTCATCGACCTCACTCGCAGCGCCTGCGTTCTCCATGGAGGCAAAACCTAGCCGATTAGGCCTGACTTGTTAAGGGGAAGTCGGTCAAATTTATACCTTTTGGCAGAGCCTCATGAGAGGATCATGATGTTGATTGTCGAGAGAAACTGAACCATCTACATGCAGAACCTCTGACCTTTCGGCAGAGGATCTCTTGTTGTTTTCCCTGATCAAGCCCCATCGACCGACGCAGCCGACTCCCCGGAGATCGACAATGAACATTGAAGAAGTGGCGGGAGCGCTCGCTGAACGACACCAAGCACTTGCCGAGCCTGATCCCCGAATTTCTGTGATCAACTATGCAGAGTCACCGCGGGTGGACGATTGGACGCTCCGGTCGGCGCTGGTTCGGCTCGCCCAGCCGGAGGCGGCTCGGGTCGCCGCCGTCCTCGAGGTCGTCCGGCGCTGCGACGCCGCGCTCCAGCCCCTGGCCCGGACGATCGAGGCGCGAACCGTCAGCTGTGACCACGACCTGACCGCAGCCGAGCTCACGGCCGACGGCGGCCGGCCCGACCGGGGGCGGCGCTACCCCGACGGCCGGGTGGTCGACCTCGCCCGCCTGACCCGCCACCACCCGGCCGAGGCCGACGGGCTGGTCGTCGCCTACGACGCCGTCGCCGGGCTCGACCCAGCCGAGCGGTCGGCCATCCCGATCCTCGAAGTCGCCTTGGCGCTGGACGAGCTGGCCGAACAGCTGACCAGGTGGGCGGCCTCGGAACGTCCCGGTGCCATTCCCACCGATGCCCTCGACACGGTGTGTGCCCAGACCTGGGCCCACATGGACCGGGCCGGCATTCCGGTGGAGCGCCCCTGGACCGGGCCCCGCTCCCGGTCGTGACGCGCGCTACCGGCGGGCCGATCTGCGGGAGGGCTCAACCGCCGATCGGCGACGCCCTGGTTCGCCCCACGCTCGGGCTCAGCTGCTGACCGGAGTCGTCGACCGACCGACCGGCTTGATCCACGCCTGATGGAAGGCGAAGCCGAGGATCATGACCGACAGCGCGGCGATCACGCCTCCCCAGAACCAATAGGGAAGCAGCAACACGTCGGCGATGTTCTGGGTGTCGGAGTCGATCACCCGACCGTCGCGCACGAAGTCCCGGGTGAACATGTAGTCAACCGTGCCGAGGCTCGTCATCGCGAGCTGGATGCCGACCAGCTGGGCCAGCCCGATCCGGACGAGTTGCGGGCCCCAGAACCCGATCGCTCCCAGCGCCAGGCCGATCAGGGTCATGGCGACGACGCCGAAGGTGTTGCGGACCACGAACACGACCGACACGAGGACCACGACCGCCAACACACCCAGGACCCATCGAGCGGTCCGGGGCCGGGCCCCGTACACCACGACCACGCCGCCGAGGATCGCCGGGCCGAGCAGCCCGGCGGCCGACACCAGTGCCCCCCCGAGCGAGCCGGTCCCGCTGGTGTAGGCGACCCCGCCCAGGTTGCGGTAGATCTCCAGCTCGATGAACCGCCCGCCGACCAGGACCGCCATGACCCCGTGGCCCATCTCGTGGGCCCACACCCCGAGCAGGGCGAAGGGGTACACGACCAGGCGCCCGTAGGGGATGAAGGGCAACAGGACCGTGAGCGCCACCGCCCCCCAGAACAACGCTTGCAGGCGGCGCCGGCTCGGCAACGGCGACGATCCGTCGGCCCGCTCGGCGACGCCGTCGAAACCGGGGATTCGGGGAAGGCTGACGTCGTCGCTCACCCCACCCAGGTTAGTGCACGGCCACGGACCCGGCCGGGTCGCCCACCCGGTCCACCCGGGTACCGATCCCGGCCGAGCAGCGGGCCACCAGCGGTGCCATGACGCCCGGCCCGAGGGTGGTCGTCAGCGGTGCATCGGTGAGGAACCACTCGCCGGCGGCCACCACGCTGATCGAGAAGACCGGCCCCACCGTGGCCAGGAACTCGTGGGTGAGGGCGAGCGCGAACGCGTCGATGTCGGCGTCGGGCCCTCGGACCCAGGCCAGCTCGCAGATGGCCCGGGCCGTCTCGATGGTGGCCGGCGAGGCGTCGCCCCAACAGAACCGGTGGTCGGGGTGGTCGAGGCGCGGGCCGATGGTGACGACGTCGCCCGACGGGACCCGGAGCAGGAGGAGCCGGGACCCTTCGGCGGTGCAGATGCCGACGATCTCCGGCTCACCGACCTCGTCGGCGACCTCCAGGCCCAGCTGGCACAACCGCTCCAGGCTCTCCTGATCGGGGCTCAAGCCGATACCGATCAGGTGGTTGACCAACGCATCGGTCGTCAGGAACTCGGCGTAGCGGGTGCCGATCGTCGTCACCGGGGGCGGGTAGTTCGATCGGCCCGAGGCACGGGCGGCTCCTGGCCGGGCGAAGACGTCGAGCTCGGCGGTGAAGCTCTGGCGGGCGTCGTCCCACGCCGCCCGACCGTCGAGCTGACCGGCCAGGATCGGGATCGCAGGCCGGGGTGAGGGGGCGGATGACGATGAGGTAGTCGGTCGCATGTCCGACACAGGTGCACCATCGGGTCGGGCTGTGACGCGGCCGGACCGGGGTTTCAGCAAGGTGCAGCGGGTACGATCTCGCCGTGTCGATCCAACACCGATTGCCGGACGACGTCCGTCCCCGCCACTACGACCTGCACCTCGATCTCGACCTGATCGGTGAAGGGTTCAGCGGCGAGGTCGCGATCGACGTCGATGTCGTCACCGAGACCTCCGAGCTGGTCCTCAACGCCGATGAGCTCGACATCACCTCGGCCGAGGTGATCGCCGGAGCAGACGGCCAACCGTCGACCCAGCCGGGCGTGGTCACCGTCGACGGGGCCGCCGAGCGGGTCACGATCCGGATCGAGTCTCCCCTCCCGCCGGGTCCAGCCCAGGTCCGGCTCCGGTTCACCGGTCGGTTCTGCGACAAGCTGGTCGGCCCGTACCTGAGCTACTTCACCACCGACGACGGCATCGAGCGACGGCTGGCCACGACGCAGTTCGAGGCGACCTACGCCCGGAAGTGCTTCCCCTGCTGGGACGAGCCGGCGATGAAGGCGACCTTCGCCCTCTCGCTGACGATCGACGCCGATCACCAGGCGGTGGCCAACAGCGCCGAGGTGTCCCGCACCGCGACCGACGACGGACGGGCCACCGTGCGCTTCGCCCCCACGGTCGCCATGAGCACCTACCTGGTCGCCTTCGTGGCGGGCCCGCTGGAGATGACGGACCCGATCGACGTCGGCGGCACGCCGATGCGAATCGTGCACGTGCCCGGGAAGGGCGAACTGACCGCGTACGCCCTGGAGGCCGCGGCGTTCGCCCTCCGGTACTTCACCGACTACTTCGACTGCCCGTACCCGGGCGACAAGTTGGACCTCGTCGCCATCCCCGACTTCGCGTTCGGAGCGATGGAGAACCTCGGCTGCATCACCTTCCGAGAGGTCCTCCTGCTGATCGACCCGGCGGCGGCCACCCAGGCCGAGCTCCAGCGATCGGCCGACGTGATCAATCACGAGATCGCCCACATGTGGTTCGGCGACCTGGTCACGATGAAGTGGTGGAACGGGCTGTGGCTGAACGAGGCGTTCGCCACCTTCATGGAGACCCGCTGCACCGACGCCTTCCGTCCCGAATGGCAACGGTGGGTCGACTTCAGCCTGTCCCGGGCCGAGGCGTTCGAGACCGACGCCCTGGCATCGACCCGGCCCATCGAGTACGAGGTCGTCAGCCCGTCGGATGCCGAGGGGATGTTCGACATCCTGACCTACGAGAAGGGAGCGGCCGTCGTCCGGATGCTGGAGCAGTTCCTCGGGGAGGACGAGTTCCGGGCCGGGATTCGCCGCTACATCGCCGAGAACAGCTTCGCCAACGCCGAGACGACCGATCTGTGGGATGCCATCGAGGCCGAGACCGGTGCCCCGGTGCGCCGGATCATGGACTCGTGGATCTTCCAGGGTGGGTTCCCGACCCTCTCCGCGGTCGCCGATGGCCCGACCCTCCGGGTGAGCCAGGAGCGGATGGCCTACCTCGGCGGCGACGACACGGCCGAGAGCACCTGGGTGGTGCCGGTCTTCCTGCGGTCGAAGGCGGAGGGCGACGACGAGCCCCGGCATCGACGGGATCTCCTCGACGGTCCGTCGGCCGAGCTCGATCTCGACCACACCCCCGAATGGTTCGTGCTCAACGCTGCGGGGGCAGGGTTCGTGCGGGTCTCCTACCAACCCGATCAACTCGAACGGCTGGCCGAGGTGGCGATCGACGAGCTCGACGCGATCGAGCGGTTCGCCATCGTCGACGACGCCTCGGCGGCGATGCTGGCCGGGCGGACGACCTCGATCGGGTTCTTGACGCTGATCGAGGCGATGAGCGGCGACAGCGACCGATCGGTCTGGCAACGGCTCATCGCCGGCCTGCGGCAACTCGATCGGCTGGTCGACGGCGAGGCCCGGGAACGGCTCCGGGAGATCACCCACGACGTCGTGGCACCGCCGTTGGCCAACCTCGGGCTGAGCCCCCGCAGCGATGACGACGACCGTTCCCGTCAGCTTCGAGGCGACCTGATCCGGGCGTTGGGGATCACCGCCGACGATCCCGAGATCCAAGAGGAGAGCAAGCGGACGGTGGCGGTCGCCCACCGGAATCCGGAGCTGGTCGAGGCCTCGCTCCTGGCGGCCGCCGTCGATGTCGTGGCGGCGATCGGCGACGAGAGCGACTTCGACGGCTTCATCGAGCAATGGAAGCTGGCGTCGACGCCCCAGGCCGAGATCCGGTACCTCAACGCGCTGGCCGACTTCTCCGAGCCGGCGCTGGTCGAGCGGCTGCACGCTCTCGTCCTCGACGGCGAGATCCGATCTCAGAACGCTCCCTTCATCCTCGGTCGCTCCCTGGCCAACCGGGACGCCGGCCTCCAGACCTGGCGGTTCATCACCACCAACTGGGACCGATTGCTCGAGATGTTCGCCACGAGCTCGATCGTTCGGATGCTGGCCGGTCTCCCCCGGCTCGACCGGCCGGAGCACGCCCGGGAGGCGGCGAGGTTCTTTGCCGCCAACCCGCTCGCCACCGGCGAGCGAACCCTGTCGCAGATCCTCGAGAAGCAACGGATCCAGGTCGCGCTGCGGGAGCGCGAAGCCGACCGGCTGACGGCGTTCCTCCTCGGCTGAGTCGGTGCCCAACCCGTTGACGCCGTCGGCCCTCCAGGTGTGGGCCGTGGAAGACACGTCGATCCAGCTGACCTGGGGCGCGCTCGACGCCGGACCGGTGACCGTGACCGCCAACGGGGCCACCGCCGGCGTCGAGCATCCGGGCGGCCCCGGGGCGATCGACCTCCATGGCCTCACCCCTGCTACCGAGTCGGTCATCACGGTCACCCACCGGGGTGGCACCGACGTCGTCACGGCCCGTACCCTCGCGACCCCGCCCGGCGAGGAGCGGTGCCGGATCGCCACCATCAGCGATCTCCATCTCGGCTCCCGTCACTGGGGGGCGTCGACGATGATGCGCGACCGGAGCGGGCACCCGGTTCCGTTCCCGACGCGATGCGCCCGGGCGGCGATCGACGAAGCGATCGCCTGGGGGGCCCAGCTCCTGGTGGTCAAAGGCGACGGCGCCCATCACCAGAGCGACCGGTGTTTCGACGAGTTGGGGCGGCTCCTCGACGGCTACCCCGACCTTCCGGTGTTGTTGCTCCCCGGGAACCACGACGTCGACGGCAAGGGATCGGCCCCGCTGCCGGACACCATCGGCCAACGCGCCATCGGGTACATCCGCACCACCGACCATCGCGATCTGCCCGGGGCGCGGATCATCGCCGCCGACACGACGATAGACCGGCGAGGGGTCGGGACCGTCGAGCCGGTGGCCGACGCCGTGACCGAGTTGGCCGGCGGCACCGCCGACCCCTACCTGGTGTTGCTCCACCATCACCTCCACCCGTACCGGGTGCCGATCATCTATCCCCTGGGGGTTCCCCACGGCGAGGCCGAGCGGTTCCTCGATCGGCTCGGTGGGGCCAACCGGCGAGGCCTCGTGTCCTCGGGTCACACCCACCGGAACCGGGCCCGGCGCCGAGGGCCACTCACCATCACCGAGGTGGGCTCGACCAGAGACTGGCCCGGGGTGTGGGCCGGCTACGTCGTGCACGACGGCGGTCTGCGCCAGGTCGTCCGGCGGGCCGCCGCCCCCGACGCCATCTCGTGGCACGAGTACAGTCGTCGAGCGCTGCTCGGCGTGTGGGAGTGGTGGGCCCAGGGTCCGCTCGAGCAGCGGTGCTTCACGGTGACCTGGCCCCGATGACCGGCCGGCGGTGACCGGGCTGCGGTGACCGGGATACGGTGACAGGGCCTGCGGTGACCGGCGCCGACGGTCCCTAGCGACGCTCGTCGCCGGAGCGCTCGTCGATCGTCGACCGATCGTCGCCGTCGCCATCGGCCGCGCCATCAGGGCCAGATTCGCCATCGGCTGTACGAGCGCCATCGGCGCCATCAAGGCCGGGTTCGCCATCCGGTCGATCGTGGTCGTCGTCCTGGGGACGGTCCGAGCCCGCCGGCGACGCCTCGCCGACGAGGTCGCCGAGCACGTCGCCGAGAACATCGTCGATGCCGCCCCTCGGGTCGGGCCAACGATCGGCGGGGCGGGCGTTCGACTCGTCGCCGGCGCCGAGGACCTGGAGGTCGGGCCCGATCTCCGGCCCGTCGTGCGACGAGCCAGCCGATCCTGGATCCTCCTCGTCACCGTCGACCTCGGCCCGGATCGCCGGGCGGCTCTCCCCCGGTGGCGGGACCTCGGACAGGACGGTGACGATGCCGGCCAGCCCGTCGACCTCGACCGGCGTGCCGTCGACCAGGGACTCGTCGGCGCCCTTCGCGCGGACGACCATCGGGATCCCGAGCTCTCGGGCGATGATCGTGCCGTGGCTGAAGAACCCCCCGGAGGTGACGACCGCCCCCGCCGCCCCGACCAGCGCCGGCGCCCAGGCGGCGGGGATCGACCGGGCCACGACCACCTCACCGGCCTCCAGCGTCAGGAGCGAGGCCAGATCGGCAACCTTGCGGACCGGCCCACGAACGAGGCCGGCCGCTCCCGGGGTCCCGAAGATCACGTCACCGACCTCGGCCCCTCCGCTCCCGGTTGGTCCGGACCGGACCGGGGGCCGACGCTCGATCGGTGGCGGTTGATCGGCGATCGTCGATGGGGGCGGATTCGACCGGAGCCACTCGATGTGAGCCCTGCGCCGGTCGGCGATCTCCCGAACGTCGGCCAGGCCACCATCGGCGTAGTAGGTCAGCTCATCGACGAACAGCATGACGATGTCGTCCGGCTGGGTGAGATCGCCGCGGGCGGCCGCCCGAGCTCCCAGTTCGGCAAGCGTCCATCGCATCTCGTGGACCACCCGGGCCACGTTGGCCTTGGCCTGCTCCCGACCCCGGATGAAGGTGGTCGACGAGGCGACGGCGACGTCGAAGTTCTCCTTGACGGTGGTGTTGGAGCCGATCACCTCCCGCAGCTCCTTGATCATGCTCCGCCGCTCCTCCTCGAGGTCGGAGAACCGGCGACCGGGGTCGGACGGGCCGGAGAGGCGCCGGAGGCGATCGATGAAGGCCACCGCCACCGCAGGGTGGGTCTCCATGGTCGGGCCCGACGGCTCCCACTCCCCTTCGCCCCGAAACCCGACCTCGGCCACGAGCGCATCGAGACCGGCGAGGAACGTCACGGCGTCGAGGTCGGTCGAGGCTCGGAGCCGGCCGAGCACGTCGGGCCCATCCTCGTCGAACGCGGCTCGGAGCGGCGGCGACTCGGCCACCAGGTGTGCCAGGGTCAACAGGCCGTGAGCTGGCGAGGCCGACGAGACCTCGCCCAGGCCCGACACCAGGGAGGTCGCGCTGGTCGGCATGCCCAGGTCGTCGCAGATGGCGCCGATGATCCCGGGGCCGACCGAGGCCGCCAACGTCTGGTTGAGGTGGTGGGCCGCGAGGGCCCGCAACAGCGGCTTGAGGCCGAGCGCTCGATCGACGACGTCCATGTCCGACAGCTCGGTCAGGTCCGGTCGCTCGGCCCGGGCCTCGGTCGACAACACGGTTCCCGCATCCAGCTCGGACTGGGTTCGCTTGACCAGCACCCAGGACAACCAATCGGTGAGCGCCCGCTCGGCCTCGGGCGAGCGGTGCCAGGTCTCGGAGACGTAGGGCGGCAGGTCCCGATCGAGGTAGGCGGTGTCGACGTGGTTGGCTGCGACGACCGGGGTTCGCGACGCCCAGACCCGGAACAGCGACGCGTTCAGGTACGCATAGCCGCCGAACACCGCGACGAGGTCCGGACGTTCCTCGTCGACCTCCTCGGCGGCGAATCCGAGACGATCGACGAGGGTGTCCCGCCACCCGTCGAGGACCGCCCCCTGCCACACCAGTTCCCATCCCAGCGGAGAGACCGGGCCCGGCAGCAGCTCGGAGGCGAACGCCCTGGTCCACACCGGCACCGCCGGGGAGATCGGGTGGTCTTCGATCCAACGAAACGTCACAGCACGAACCTGAGGGCCCGACGACGACGGCGACCGGACGGTCTGGCCGCTCGTCGTCCGGGCGTGATAAGGAAGCAGGCAACCTTACCAACCGGACGTGGACACCTACCGCCACGACCGCCCGACCCGAGAGGCCCGACATGAGAGCTGCCGTGCTCAACGAGATCCCCGGTGAGTTGCACATCGAGGACATCGCGGTCGACAAGCCGGCCGCCGGCGAGGTGCTGGTCCAGACGGTGGCGGCCGGGCTCTGCCACAGCGATCTCCACTTCATGGACGGCCAGTGGAGTCGCCTCCCGCTGCCCGCGGTGATGGGCCACGAATCGGCCGGCATCGTGCTCGACGTGGGGCCCGGTGTCGACTACGTCAAGAAGGGTGACCATGTCATCACCTGCCTGAGCATCTTCTGCGGCAACTGCGAGCACTGCCTGACCGGCCATCCCAACCGTTGTCAGAACCAGGCGGCCACGTCCCGACCCAAGGGTGCGCCATCTCGGCTGACCCGGGGCTCGGAGGATGTCGGGCAGTTCGCTCGCCTCGGTGGGTTCGCCGAGGAGATGCTGGTCCACGAGAACGCCGTCGTGAAGATCCGGGAGGACATGCCACTCGACAAGGCGGCCCTCATCGGCTGCGGGGTGACGACCGGCGTCGGTGCGGTGTTCAAGACGGCCCGGATCGAGCCGGGTTCGACCGTCTGTGTCGTCGGGGCCGGCGGCATCGGTCTCTCGGCGATCCAGGGAGCCCGGATCGCCGGGGCGGGGCGGGTGATCGCCGTCGACCTGACCAACGCCAAGCTGGAGACCGCTCAGGTGTGCGGGGCCACCGACATCATCAATGCCGGCGAGGTCGACGATGTGGTCAACACCGTCCGGGAGCTGACGGGCGGCGGGGTCGACTACGCCTTCGAGGCGATCGGCCGCAAGGAGACCGTCGAGCAGGTCTGGAAGATGACCCGCATGGGCGGCACGTCGGTCGTCGTCGGCATGATGCCCTACGGCGAGAAGATCGAGATCACGGGGTACGAGATCTTCATGCTGGAGAAGACCCTCAAGGGGTCGATGATGGGATCGAACGCCTTCCGGGTCGACATGCCGCGATACTGCGACATGTACCTCGACGGCCGCCTGCTCCTCGACGAGATGATCTCCCACTCGATCCCTCTGGAGGAGATCAACGCCGGCTACGACCTCATGCGGCGGGGCGACGCCAACCGGACCGTGATCGACTTCAAGCGCTGAGCCAGCGGCCAATGGCTGGTCCCGACCTCAGCCCTCGCCGGACCGGCTGGGGTCGGGCAACGTCGGTGGACCAGCGAAGGCCTGAGCGAGCTCCATCCACTCCCGAGCCAGCGGCCCGGTGACCGTCAATCCGACGTCGTCGATGTGGCGTCGCTGGGTGACGACGAGTGAGAAGTCGTGGGCCGGGCCGGCGACCCGGTCGGCAGCGTCCTCGGGACCCCAGGACCAGACGTCACCCGACGGGGCGTCGAGCTCGACCCGGACGTCCCCAGCCGGCACGTCGCGGCCCCGGTTGACGTAGCTCCACCCCCGAGTACTCACGCCGATGTGGGCGACGTGGCGCAACCGATCGGTGACCGGCCAATCGGCGCCGAGGGCATCGGCGACGTCCTGCCCGTGCGACCAGGTCTCCATCAGGCGGGCCGTGGCGAAGGAGAGCGTGCTCATGTCGGGCCCGAACCAAGGGATCCGATCCTTGGGCCCACGAGCCCGGAAGGCCGTCACCATCCGCGACCGTTGATCGCGCCACCACGCGAGTACCTCGGCCCCCGACCTATCGCCTCGCGCTCCGAAGACGGTCTCGAAGCCCCCGGTGGCGATCTCCTCCTTGGCCTTCTGGAACCCTTCGCCGTCTTCGACCGCCAGCAGCGCAGCGGCGTCCGCCTGCACGATGTGAACGATGGTCTCCTTGACGTCCCAGCCCTCGGCCGCCGTCGGCCGGGTCCACCCGTCCTCGTCGAGGGGGGCGACGATGGCGTCGAGCGCTGCGTGCTCGGCCTCGAGGTCGTTGCAGATCTGTTCCACGGCCGAGAGCGTAGATCACGGCCGGGTCGACCACGAAGGTGAACGGGCTCGGCCAGGGGTCGCGCCCGGCCCAGCATCGACCCCTCAGCCCGGTCCTGGGTTCAGCGGTCCGCCCCGGGCCCACTGCTCGACGAGACGCTCGGGCGGCCCGAGGCTGGAGCTGGTCTCGTGGACGGTCCGATCGTCGAGCACGATGAACCACGGCACCCCGGTCTGCCATCGCAGGTCGTCGCCGATCGGGATCAGCAACCATCCGCCGTCGAAGGACGTGGCCTGCCACTCCCGATCGGCGGAGAGGTCAGGCAGGGTCCGGTTGGCGTGGTCGAGGGTCAGGGTTCGGGCATCTGCCTCGGTC
The DNA here is from genome assembly GCA_965262175.1 of Acidimicrobiales bacterium. Classification (GTDB taxonomy): domain Bacteria; phylum Actinomycetota; class Acidimicrobiia; order Acidimicrobiales; family SZUA-35; genus CADEDH01. The sequence continues at coordinate 187,265 of CBDHES010000028.1, forward strand.
AGTGGTCGATGGTCTTCGGTCATGGGTTCCCTCCGGTCGATGATGAGCTCGAGATGATCACTGCGGCCGCCCGGCGGCGTCGATCACGATGGCCAGCATCCCACTGACCTGCCCCCCGTAGCGTGGCGGCCACGGCATGGTCTGGCCGGTCTGGCCGTCGACCCACCGCACGACTCCCCCGTCGTTGATCGCGTTGTAGGCATGGCCTCCGCCATAGTCCCAGCTCGACACGACCATGGCCGAGGCGCCGGGACCGAGCCGCTCCAGCTCGGCGCCCAGGCCGTCGACGGTCGTCGGACGAAACCGACCACCGCTCCAGTCCTCCAACAGATGCCCGGAGACACCGCGAATGGTCGGATCGATGAGCGGTGCTGCGACCTCGCCCTGGCCTCGCCAGTTGGCTTCGACGGCCCGTGTGCAGTCGATGCAGTTGTAGGTCCGTCCCGGCGCGCCGAAACCGGGGCCGTTGATCTCCGCCACCCATCGCTCCGGCGGCTCGAAGGGAGCATCTCGGATGCTGCCGCCCTCGGTCGGACCCCAGATCCCCTCCCCCCGTCGGGTCGCATCCAGATCCGGGTAGGGACCGGCCCACGGTGGCTGGCTGCCGGCGATCGGCAGCGGCGAGCGCCACCTGGGGAACGACCACACCGGAGGCCGGGGCCCCACCGGGCGGACCGGGACCGGGCTCGCCGCCAGCGCCCGGCGCGCCCGAGCCAGCCCGACGAGCGGGATCCCCGGGGTCAGGGTCTCGAAGACGACATCGGGGAGTTGGGCTCCGGCCCACCGGTAGGGGTCGTCGGCCAGCGTCTCCCACCCGATGGTCGCCTCCCCGACCGCGTCGGGGTCGGAGGTGATCAGCGGCACCGTGGCCAGGACCGCGGCCGCCAGCTCGGCTCCCGGTCGGTGTCCCAGCGCCTCGCCGACGCCCGCTTCGATGCCAGGGTTGAGGAGCAGTGCAGCGGCTGCTGCCGCGGAGACCACCCCCACGATCGAGTCGCCGGCGCCCTCCAGGGCCCGGCCCCAGTTGGCCAGGAACCCGGCCGGGTCGTCCAACGCAAGCGCCAACTGGCCGGTCGGGGTGTGTTCGGGGTTGGTGAGGGTGGACCAGAGCCCCGGACCATCCTCGGCGACGCGCTCGAGGAACGCGGCCGATGGCCGCCCGCCACCGGCGATCCTGGTCAGGTTCACCACCCAGGAGTCGGTGTCGGGGTCGAGCCACGGGGAGGCGGCCGCCGCCATCCCCTCCATACCGACGAGCAGCTGGACGGCATCGGTCGCAGGGGAGACCAGACGATCGGGCACGGGGAGGATGGGCGCCCACCAGGGCCCTTCCGTCCCGTCGTCGATCGGCGGGACGGTCGCCACCTCGGGCGTGTCGGCCTCGACGGCGGCCCGGCGGACGCCATCGATCATCCCTTCGGTCTCGGCGGCGGTGGCCAGCAGGCGATCGAGGGCATCGAGCCCATCGACGCCCGGACACGATCGACCGCAGGCGGCGACGACCACCTCACGCAGTTGCCGGGCCGACCCCACCTCGGGACCGAACGGGGCACGGACCTCGGCCACGACGCCGAGTGCCCATGCGAGCACCTCGGGGTCGACCGCGACGCCATCGACCCCGCTCACCACAGGACCTCCGGGGCCGGCACGACCGCGGTCGGCTCGAAGTGGGGTGGGCTCGGGACCTCGACCGGCGGGGGCGCCGGTATCGACAGCTCGACCGGCTCACCCCCATCGGCGGCGGCCTGGAGGCTCAGCCGCCACCGTTGGCGGTTCAGCTCATCGAGCGCGTCGGCCCAGGCCAGCGCCCACCATCGGGCCTCGAGACGGAGCGATGCCACCGCTGCGGCGCTGACGTCGGACTCGACGGCCACAGCGTCGACCGTGGCGTCGCGAGCCGGGCCCCGCCACGCGGCGAACGCGGTGTCGAGGGTCCGGAGACGATCATCGAACGCATCCTGCCAACGGTCGGCGATCGATGACAGGGCCCGGGCGAGCTCCAGGGCTCTCCCGAAGTCGAACGGAACTGATGGGGAGTCGGACATCGCCCGCTCCTTCCTCATCGGTGATGACGAGGGCAGCCGGAGGCGTCGTTCTGCCACCCCGACCCGGCTGCGAGGTTGGTGGCAGCGCCGATATCGACCGTAGCCCTGATGACATCGAAAGACAACCAAGCTCACTCGATGACGCTCGATACCGGTCGAGGTGACCCGTACGAGCCAGTCGCGAGTCAGCATCGGTCGTCGACGCCCCCGGCGGGCGGGATCGGGTTAGGGTTGATCCGTGTTCGACCTGGGCGCGATCGGCGACGACCTCTCCATGACCGCAGCCGAGCTGAGCGAGGGAACGCTCATCCGGCTCTTCTGGGCTGCGGTGGCGGTCAGCCTCGTTCTCCCCCGGCTGCCCTATGGGCGCCTCGCCCTGTATCCCTTCGCCCTCCTCGGAACCTGGGCCCACGAGTTGGGGCACGGCCTCACCGCGCTCGCCGCCGGCGGGCGCTTCAAGCGGTTGGAGGTCCACCGCAACCTCGACGGGCTCGCCTTCTCGAGCGGGGTCGGCCCGTTGGGCAGGGCGATCGTCGCTGCCGGAGGCCTGCTCGCCCCGGCCGTCGTCGGCGGCCTGTTCATCCTGCTGGGCTCGCGTCAGGCCACGGCACCGTTCATCCTGATCGGCCTGGCCATCGCCGTCCTGGCGTCCGTGATCCTCTTCGTCCGCAACACCTTCGGGTGGATCGCCCTCGGCTTGGTCGGGCTGGCCCTGGTCCCGGTGGCGTTCCGGGCCCCGGAACTGGTCAGGATCTTCATCGCCCAGCTGATCGGTATCCAGTTCTGCATGGCCAGCTGGGGCAGCCTGAACTACATGTTCACCCGCAACTTCCGGCGGACCGACGGCACCCTGATCGACTCCGACACGCAGACGATCGCCAACGTGCTGGTCCTCCCGTACTGGTTCTGGGGCGGCCTCATCGCGCTCCTCTCGTTGGCGATCCTGGCCGGCTCGTTCTACGTGGCCTGGATCGTGCCGCTCGACTCCTGACCCACCGGCCCGGCGGGGGCGGAACCGACGTCGGGAACGGAATCGACCGGCCCGGTTGGCGACCGGTCCCTACGATGGCCCCATGTTGATCGAGACCATTCGGACCGACCTGACCACGGCGATGAAGGCCAAGGACCGGGTCACCGTCCGCACGCTGCGCTCGGTGATCGCCGCCGTCACCGAAGCGGAGGTGGCCGGCGACACCGCCCGGACCCTTACCGATGACGAGGTCGAGAAGGTCATCGCGGCCGAGGTGAAGCGGCGGGTGGAGGCCGCCGAGGCGTTCGACGCAGCCGGTCGGGACGGTCAAGCGGCCGACGAGCGGGCGGAGAAGGCGGTGCTCGACGCCTATCTCCCCCAGCCGCTGACCGAGGAGGAGCTCGACGAGGTGATCGACACCGAACTGGCGGCCGGCGGCTGGAGCACGAAGGCCGACATGGGCCCGGCGATGAAGGCGATCACCGCCGCGGTGGCCGGCCGGGCCGACGGACGGACCGTGGCCGACAAGGTGAAGTCCCGCCTCGCGTGACCGGCCCCGCCGGCCCCGCCGGCCCCGCCGGCCATCGATCCGATGCCGATGGCGAGATCAGCGGTGCTCGACCCGGCCGTCGGCGTGGCGGGCGAACCGGCCGGCACGGCGATCGTGGACCGGGTCGTCGGCCGGCCACGGCCAACCGCCGAACCCGGTGGCCTGGTAGTCGGTCATTGCCTGGACGATCTGCTCACGGGAGTTCATGACGAACGGCCCGTACTGGACCACCGGTTCCCCCAGGGGCCGCCCCTGGAGCACGAGGCATCGGGAATCGTTCCCGGTCGGGGCGAGGTCCACCGGCCGGTCAGCCGCCAGCTCGGCACCGGTCCCCTCGTCGATGACAACCGGCGGCCGATCGCCGATCCCCGCCGTCAATCCACCACGGTAGGCGTAGAGGACCCGACGGGTGTCGTCATGGGTCACGGGGGGAAGGCTCAACCCCTCGCCGGGACCGACCTCGACGTGCCAGACGGCGATCTCCCGACGATCGTCTGCCGCCGCCGAGTCCGGCGGGGGCGACGGCGCCTCGACCGTCGCGCCGTCGGGGGTCGTCCATCGACCGGCCAGCACCACCACCTCGCTCGCCCCCGACCCCTCCGGTCGCCACCGAGGCGTCTCCTCGTCCCACAACATGGTGAAGGAAGGGTCGACCATCTTGTCGTCGGCCGGCAGGTTCAACCAGATCTGGAACAGCTCGAGCGGGTTGGGCCCACCCTCGACCAACAGGGGAAACATCTCGGCGTGGACGATCCCGGATCCGGCCGTCATCCACTGGGTGTCACCGGGGCCGAACCGGGCCGTCGCCCCCAGGGAGTCGGCATGATCGACATGGCCCGTCCGCAGGTGGGTGATGGTCTCGAACCCTCGGTGGGGGTGCTGGGGAAACCCGGGGATGGTCGAACCGTGGTACATGTTCCACCCGTCGACGCCGTCGAAATCCATGCCGATCCGGCGCCCGTCGAGCGGGGCGGCGGGGCCGAGGCGATCGTTCCCGGCCGGGTAGTGGTCGAGATGGTGGGCGACGAACAGGAACGGATCCAGGGTCGGCCACTGAGGGCCGAGGGCGAACCGTTGGCGGATCGGGTCGGCGCTCACCGGTCGAGGCTCCGGCGAGCGGAGGAAGCGATCATGAGGCCGAGGCTACGCCAGCCGAGCGGTCGTCGGGCCCGGTCGCCCCGTCCCGGCGTCCATCGGTCGACAGCTCGACCCACCGGTGCCCGAGCGGCAGGGCGACCTCCACATCGCCACCGGGCCCCGGCCCGATGCTGATCGAGCCCCCGTGGGCCTCGATCAACGTCTTGGCGATCGACAGGCCAAGGCCCGCACCACCAGGCCGGCTCCTGGCGTCGTCGGCCTGGGTGAAGCGCTCGAAGGCTCGAGCGACGAAGGTCTCGGGGAACCCCGGGCCCTCATCGAGCACCACCACACGGGCCATCGCCGCGGGCTCCCCGGGCTCTGCGGTGTCGGTGTCGGTGCTCGCTTCGCTGGCTGGCTCGGCGGCGGCCCGATCGACGATGCGGACCTCGCCCCCTGGCGGCGAGAACCGGATGGCGTTGTCGAGCAGGTTGCGAAACACCCGACCGAGGCCACGGTGGTCACCGACGATCGGGATCGGACCGGCCAGCTCGGCCACCACGGTGATCGACGAGGCGGCGGCGACCGGGGCGACCGCTTCGACGGCCTCGTCGACCAGCTCGGCCAGGTCGTGAGGCTCGGCGCAGAGCGCCAGGCTGCCCGAATCGGCCCGGGCCAGGAGGAACAGATCCCCGACGAGGGCCTCCAGAGCCAAGATGTTGCCCCGCATGGCACCGAGGTGTTGCTCGGGTTCACCGAGCCCGTCGCTCAGGGCATCGACCGAGACCAGCAGTGATGCCAGCGGCGTCCGGAGATCGTGACTGAGGGCGCTCACCACCGCCCGACGCTCCTCGTCGGCCGCTGCCCGCTCCCGCTCGGCCCGGGCCAGGGAGCGGGTCAGATCATCGACCGCGGTGGCCAGCTCGCCGATCTCGTCGGTTCGGTCGAGATCGGCCCGGGCGGCCCGGTCGCCGTCGGCGACCGCCTCCACGGTCCGAGCGACGACGTCGAGGTCCCGGGCGACCGGCCGAGCGAGGCGGAGGCCGACGAACGTCGCCGCCGACCCGGCGCACAGCGCGACCAGCAGCGAGTACCAGATGTCGTGGCCCGACAACGTCATCGCCACCGTGCCGGCCAGGCTGCCGACGACCGCCAGGGCCGGCCCGACCAACGCCAGGGCCGGGACACCGAACCGGAGTGGGAGCCGACCGAAAACGAACGGCAGGACGAGGGCGGCCACGATCGAGACGGCCACCACGACCCCCACGAACAACACCACCGACGGTCCCTCCTCCATCATCGGAGCATCGGCGGCGAGGGCCAGGGAGGGGGCGGAGTGAAGAGAGAGCACCATGGAATCTCGAGGGTCAGGGTTGATCGAACCGGTAGCCGATCCCGTATACGGTAACGATCATCGCCGGGTTGGCCGGGTCGGTCTCGATTGCCCGCCGGAGACGGCGAACGTGGACGGTGACCGTTCCCGGGTCCTGCCACTCCGAACTGGAGCCCCAGACCTCCCGGAGCAGGTCCTGGCGGCTCATGACCTCCCCGGGGCGGGATGCCAACTGCACCAGGAGATCGAACTCCTTGGGCCGGAGCTCGATCGGCTCCCCGTCGCAGGTGACGGTCCGGGACGTGACGTCGACCTCGTAGCCGGCGAACGAGAGCCGGTTCGGTCCGCTCGGCCGGGACCGGCGGAGCACGGCCCGGACCCGGGCGGCGATCTCCCGGGGCGACGCTGGCTTGGCCACGTAGTCGTCGGCGCCGAGCTCGAGACCGGCCACCCGGTCCGGCTCGGAGCCCCGGGCGCTGAGCACGATCACCGGCACCTCGTCGCCGGCGTCCCGCAGCCATCGGAGGACCTCGAGGCCGTTGACCTCGGGGAGCATAAGGTCGAGCACCATCGCGTCGGGCCGCTTGGCCGCCAACTCCGCCAGCGCCTGGCGACCATCGGCCGCCGATCGCACCGAGAAGCCGTCCCGTTCGAGGTACCCGGCGACCACCGCCCGGAGCTGGGGCTCATCGTCGACGATCAGGACGTCGGGCTTGTCGGGCGGCGGCACGGGGCTCACGGTAGTTCGGTCCCCGGTCGCCACCGAGTGATCGGCGACGGGCGAGAGCGGTACGTCGATCCCGGAAGTTGCCATCGACCCCACAACCGGGCCCGGTCCGGGGTTCATCCCCGACCGACCCCGAGTTCAGCGGTCGTTCATGATCAGCCTGGGCCAAGCACCGGTTCGAAGGGCGGGAAGCGGACCGGTGGGGGCACGACCTCCAGGTAGGAGATCGCGTCGTCGAGCGACCCGAGATCGGCCATCGACTCCTCGATGACCAGGCACGGGCCACCTCCGTCGGCCCCCGCACAGACCCGGACCGTGGCCCCACCTCGAACCTCGATCGACGAGATCGCGTCGTCGCCGACGATCGAGTTGGCGACCGCCATCCAACCGCTGGTCCCGGCCGGTGGCGACCAGGACGGCCCCTGGAACCCCGGCTCCCGGTGGACGACCACACCCGAGTGGATTGCTGTCGGTCCGGTCGGCACCACCTGGATCATCTCGGAGACCGACGGGACGCCGGCGCGGTCGATCACGGTCAGCAGGTAGGGGCCCGGGGTCAGGACCGTCCCTCGATCCGGGAGGTCGAGGTGGAGCCGATCGCCATCGGCTTGGAAGCCGACTTCCACGAAGCGCTGATCCATGTCGAACGAGTGGGTCGAGGCACCGGCCTTGACCAGGGTGACCCGTTCGATCGTCGACCCGCCGACGATGACGTCCAGCGGATCACCGGGAGCCACCGTCGTGGCCGAGACGGCGTCGATGGTCGGCCGGTTGGCGAAGGCGCCGCTCGAGGTCAGCAGGTAGTCGGGCCAGTAGAGCTCGGCGTCGGCGTTGGTCACCGGTCCCGGCGCTCCCCCACCAGCGGTCAGCACCCGGCCGTCGGGGAGCAGGATCGAGGTCGAGTGGTAGAGCCGGGCCGCGGCCGCCGATCCGCCGTCGGTCCACGCTCCGGTGCCCGGATCCCAGATCTGGGCCTCGGTCGTCAACTGGAACGAGTCGATCGGATCGTCGGGGAAGGCCTGGGCGTCGCGGGTGGCGCCGCCGGTGGCCAGCACCCGGCCGTCGGGCAGGAGCGTGGCGTTGACCCACCGACGCCACAGGGTCATCGACCCGGTCCGGGTCACGATCGGCTCGGGCCCGGTCACGTCGATCACGAACGCCGCCGTCGACTGTCCGCCGAACTGGAGGATCCGTCCCGGCTCGAACATCACCGCGCTCGACCCCTTCAGGTGGCCCTGGATCTCCAGCGAACCGGCATCGGTCCGTTGGCTCAGGTCGGGCGAGAGGAAGTACATCCGTCCGTACACGTCGTAGCCGAAGACCCGACCATCGGGGAGCAGGAAGTTCCGGGGGTACCAGTAGTCCAGGTCGGCGGTCGACACGTCGAGGAGCACGGACCCGCCGTCCGGCGTCCAGTGCTCGGGGTGGTCCTCACCCCCGAGGCCGCCCTGGACATAGACCGAGCCGTCGGCCAACGTCGTGCCGGTGCCGTACCACCGGGGTCGGTGCATCCCCGGCAGCGTCCGGATCGCTCCGGTCGCCGGATCGTAGGCGACGATGTCGGCGTTGCCGGTGTTGGTCGTGCCGGTGCCGGTCCAGTCGTCGCCGCCGAACATCAGGAGCTCACCGGTGTCGGACCGGTTGAGCTGGAGGTTGCAGAACAGGTCGGTCTCGGTCGTGTTGGGCAGGGTGAGGTGACCCGACGCAGCCGATCGCTGGGGCGTCCAGACGTCGTAGGTGAACCGACCGGTCTGCTGCCCTTCGGCGGTCGTGCCGTAGGTGACGACCCGACCGTCGTTCGTCACCGCGGCGTGGATGGCGACCAGGGGCCACTCCTCGACCGGACCCCACCGACCCTGCCAGGCCCGATCGGGCGCGGGCGACGTCGGCTCGTCCGGCGCTTCGAGATCGACCACCGATGCCCGGTGGGCCAGGGCCGGCGTCGGGCCGGTCGCCGGGAGGGGCACCCCGACCATGCCGATGACGACGGTCAGCGCAACCGCCACCGCCGCCGCTCCCAGGAACGACGCGATCCGGGTCGGTCGTCGCCCGTCGCCTGTCGGTCCTGCCCCGACCACTCCTGCCCCCAAGCCATCGCCTGCGGCGTCGTCCACACCGCGACCACAACCCTATTGGACATCGAGCGACACGGGCACCCATGGGGGGACGGGAATGTTGCCCGGGTTCGGCCCTAGCGGGCCTCGTCGCCCCCGACATGGCGGCGGAGCGCGGGGAGGACGATGGCGGCCGAGTCGGGACAGACCGGCCGGGAGGCGCACCACCGGTCGAGATCGCCGCTCGGTACCCGGTCGATCGCCACCACCTCACCGTCGGGACAGGTCGGCTCACCGTCGTGGACCACGAGGTACACCCGACCATCGATCCGGCCGTCGGCCTCGTCGTACCGCACCGGGCCCAGCTCGACCAGCTCCACCCCGACGATGCCGGCCTCCTCGGCCAGCTCCCGTCGGGCGGCCTCGGCCCAGGACTCACCCACGCCGGCGATACCCCCGAAGGCGAGGTCCCAGTGGGAGGGATGGACGTCCTTCCACGGCGCTCGCTGATGGACGACGACCTCGCCGGCGGAGGTGACGACCACGACGTAGGTGCAGCGGTGGCGGAGGTTCCCGGCTCGGATCTCCGCCCTCGTGACCACCTCGACGATCCGGCCCTCATCGTCGACGACCTCGACGAGCTCGGCGGCACCGGGGGCGGACGAGCTCACCCGAGCGCCTCTCGAATCTCGACCAGGTCGGCGCCGTTGGCGATGAGTTGGCGGGCCATGATCGCCTGGCGGGGTCGGTTCCAGCACAGGGCACCGGTCACCACGTCGCCGTCGCCGAGGTAGAGCCGGACCACCCGGCCTTCCTCGAAGGAGCCCTGGACCACCTCGACCCGTTCGGCGGGGACCCCGGCCAGCTGGATCTTCCGGTCGTACTGGTCCGACCAGAACCACGGCACCGGCTGGAACGGTTCGACCGGCTCGCCGGCCGCCCACGCCAGGAGCCGGGTCGCGGCGTAGCCACCCATCTCGACCGCGTTGTCCCACTGCTCGATCCGGGTCGATCGACCGCCGAGGCGAGGGTTGGGCCATCGGGCCACGTCGCCGGCCACGACCACGCCGGGGGCGGCGAGGCAGGTCTCGTCGACGACGATGCCGTCGTCGACGTGGAGTCCGGAGTCGCCGAGCCAGTCGGTGTTGACCGCGACCCCGACGCCGACGATCGCTGCGTCGGCCTCGACCGTCGTGGCGTCGTCGAGCCGGACGCCGGTGAGGCGCCCATCGTCGGATTCGAAGCCGGCGACGCCGACCCCGAGTCGGACATCGACGCCGTGGCTCCGGTGGAGCTCGGCGATCGCCAGGCCGGCCTCGGCGTCGAGGACACGGGCCATCGGGGTCTCGGCCAGCTCGACGATCGTGGTCTCGATGCCCCGCTCGCGGGCCGAGGCCGCCACCTCGGCGCCGATGAACCCGAAGCCGATCACGACGACCCGGGTCGGGGCGGCCTCGAAGGCGCTCCGGACCGAGCGGGCGTCGTCGAGGGTCCGCAGTACGTGGACGCCGTCCAGGTCCTCACCGCCGATCGTCCGGGCCCGAGCCCCGGTGGCGATGATGACGCCGTCGGCCTCGATGGTCGTACCGTCGCCGATCGAAATGGTGAACGAGCCGCCCAGCCGGCCCTGCGCATCGACGTCCGGACGGCGAAGCGAAACCGCGGGGGCTCCGAGGTGCCAGTCGGCGGCCAGCTCCGACGGGTCGATCACCGGGCGGAGCCGGAGCTTGTCCTCGTCGACGGTCTCGTCGGTCAGGTAGTTCTTGGACAGCGGCGGTCGATCGTAGGGGAGGTGGGGTTCGTCGCCGATGATCGACAGTCGGCCGTCGAACCCGTGACGGCGAAGCGCCCGAGCGGCCTGGACCCCGGCCAGAGATGCGCCGACGATCGCTATCGAGTCCATGGACCCGTTCCCGGCCGACACGGCCTCCGCCCCCTCGAGGGGATCAGCCCTCCTCCAGGGTGATCGCCTGCTTCGGGCACCGCTCGACGGCCTCCCGCACCTTCTCGTGGAGATCGGCCGGAGGGTTCTCGTTGAGCACGTAGAGGAAGTCGTCGTCCCGGACCTCGAACACCTCGGGGGCGATGGCCATACAGACGGCGTTGCTCTCGCAGAGATCGAAATCGACGACGACTTTCATGGGGTTCCTCCTCGGCTCGTCAGCCGAGAACCCTAACGCCCCCGGGCGGGATCGTCGAGGCACGGGGCCACGCCAGGGGCCCGGTCGACCGCCGCCGGGAACGGGGCGGCGGTCGACGGGCAGGGCCGGTCAGGCCTCGCTGGCCAGGGTCAGGATCTCGTCGACGGGGATGGCTCCCCGCCAGGCGGCGATCGGATTCCCCGAGGGTTCGACCAGGACGGCGGTCGGCTGACCCCGAACGTCGTAGTACGCCCAGGTGTCGAAGCTGGCGTCCCAGATCATCAGCGGGGTCGTGGCCCCGGTCGTCTCGACGAACTCGTTGGCCTGGTCGAGGGAGTCCTGCGCTCCCATACCGACCACTCGAACCGTGTCGCTGTGCTGTTGAGCGAACTGCTCAACTTCCGGGCCCTCGGCCCGGCAGACGGGTCAATGGGGCGCCCAGAACCAGAGCAGAACCGGGCGATCACCCCCTCCGAGCTCAGCGGCCAGGTTGATCGTCTCGCCATCGGCGAGATCGACGACCTCGAGGTCGGGGAACAGGTTCTCGACCGGCTCGGTGTCGGCGGCCGACGACTCGGTCACCGAGCTGGCCGCGGCGTCGGCGGCCGAGGTCGACGTCGTCGCCGCCTCGGTCGTCGAGGTGGCCTCCACCTCGGTGGCCGAGGTGGCCGAGTCGGTGGCGGTGGACCCGCCGCCGCAAGCGGAAACGACGAGCGCACCCCCGATCGAGAACGCGATGAACGCCCGGCCACGGCCGGGATCTAGTCTTGGCATGGAACGGCTGAACCGGCGAAGTGGTTGGTCCATTCCGTGACCCTAGGGATTGTCGGGATCGACCGGACCCCGATCATCTGAACATGTCGTGAAACCGGGCGCCGAAGCCCCTGACCGGGACTTCGGCGGCCGACACACTGGGTTGACCGTCCCGTCGCCACCCCACCGGGTGATCGACGACCGAGCCGTACCGATCGACAAGCGAGACACCGTGAGCGACAGCACCACAACGCCGGATCGACCGAGCACCACCGCCGGGCCTTCGCCCGTCGGTATCGTCCGGTCCGCCCTAGCCGGGATTCTGGCGGCCGCAGCCGCGCTGGCGATGGGCGAACTGGCCGGCTCGATCGCCGCCCCTCGCCCCGGGCCGGTGGTGGCGGTGGCCAACCGGGTCATCAACAATGCCCCGAACTGGTTCGTCGAGTTCGGGAAGTCGGTGTTCGGCCTGGCCGACAAGCCGGCGCTGGTCGTCGGGACGATCCTGATCTCGTTGGTCATCGGAGCCGGCCTCGGTGTGGCGTCCCGCCGCAGCCTCCTCCCCGGCATCGTCGGGATCTCACTGTTCGGACTCCTCGGCATGGCCGCCATCGGGGTCGACGCCCAAGGCGGCTGGGGAGCGGCCATCCCCGTCTCGGTGGCCGCGGTCGTGGCCGGCGTGGCGGCGCTGCTCGTCCTCCTCCGGCTCGGCGAAGGCGGACACACGGTCCGCTCCCGGGCCGGGATCCCCCCGGGCCGGACCGGCCTCGGCCGAGAGATCGACACGCCGACGAATCCGGCCCTGCCCCGCCGGTCGTTCCTCAGCGCCGCCACCACCGTCGCCGCCTCGGCAGCGGTCGCCACGGTCGGCTCCCGCCTCATCCGGGCTCGGACCTCGGCCGCCGACGCCCGAGCCGCGGTCCGCCTCCCGACCGAGCTGACCAGCAGCGCCATGTCGGCGCAGATCAACGCCGCATCGCTCACCGAGGTGGCGGCGACGCCCGGCATCACCCCACTCGTCATCCCGAACGACGAGTTCTACCTGATCGACACGGCCGTCCTGACGCCCCAGGTCGACCCCAGCGACTGGGAGCTGCGGATCCGGGGCATGGTCGACCGCGAGGTCACCTTCACCTACGGCGAGCTGCTCGACCGGGCCGACATGGTCGAGCCGGTGACGCTGTCGTGCGTGTCCAACGAGGTCGGCGGTCGACTGGTGGGCAACGCGGTGTGGCAGGGCGTGGCCCTGACCGACCTCCTCGACGAAGCCGGTGTCCAGCCCCAGGCGACCCAGATCGCCAGCCGCTCGGTCGACGGTTGGACCTGTGGCTTCCCGACCCAGGCGGCCTACGACGGTCGGACGGCGATGGTGGCGCTGGCGATGAACGACGAACCCCTCCCCCTCCGGCACGGCTTCCCGGCCCGGCTGGTGGTTTCGGGCCTCTATGGCTACGTCTCGGCCACCAAGTGGTTGTCGGAGATCGTCCTCACGACCCTGGAGGATTTCGACGGCTACTGGATCCCCCGCGGCTGGTCGAAGTTCGGGCCGGTCAAGACCCAGTCCCGGATCGACACGCCCCGCCGAGGCACCCCGTTGGCGGCCGGGGTGGCCGTCCCCATCGCCGGCGTGGCGTGGGCGCCCAACACCGGTATCGAACGGGTCGAGGTCCAGATCGACGACGAGGAATGGCAGGAGGCCCAGCTCGGTGACTCCCTCGGGCCCAACGCCTGGCGACAGTGGATGCTGCCGTGGTTGCCCACCGAGGGCCAGCACGTGATCAGGGTTCGGGCCACCGATACCAGCGGCTACACCCAGACCTCGGATGTGACCCCCCCGGCTCCGAGTGGGGCCACCGGCTGGCACCAGATCTCGGTCACCGCCACCTGACGGTCGTACCCGTTCGTTCCGGGACGGGTACGAGCCTCCGCTACTCGATGATCAGGGAAGGTAGGGGGCCGGATCGGTCGGCTCACCGCCGACCCGGATCTCGAAGTGGAGATGGTTGCCGGTGGCGGTGCCGGTCGCGCCGACCAGCCCCAGGACATCGCCGCGGTTGACGGTGGCGTTCTCGGCGATGCCGATCTGACTCATGTGGGCGTAGAGGCTCGTCACCCCACCGCCGTGGTCGACGATCACCGTGTTGCCATAGCCGCCTCGCCAACCGGCGAAGATGACGATCCCGGCCGACGTGGCGGTGATCGGTGTCCCGCCCGGGGCGCCGACGTCGAGACCGGCGTGCAGCTTCCGGGTCCCGTAGACCGGGTGGATCCGATAGCCGTAGGGGCTGGTGACCTGACCGACCACGGGCCACTGGAACCCCAGCGACGACGGGTCACGGGTCTCGGGCGGTGCGATCGGGCCCGAGGTGCCCTCGGCGATCAGCTCCTGGATGGCTGCGTCCTCGGCGGCGTAGGCCGACAGCTCGCTCTCCCATCGGGAGATCCGATCCTGCGCCTCCTCCCGGAGCAGCCGCTGGACCTCCTCCTGCTCCCGCAGCAGCGCCAGCTCCTCGCTCAGCTCCGCCTCGAGGACCTCGATCGCCGCCGCCGCCGCCTCGGTCTCCTCCAGCGCGTCCAGCCGGTCGTCCTGGGCGATCCGTAGCGCCTCGACCTCCTCGGTCGTGGTCTGGCTGGCGAACGCCAGGAGCTGGGTCTGGCGGAGCGTCTCGTTGACGCCGGCATCGGCGAAGAGCACCCCCGGATCGTCCAGGCCGTCCATGAAGGTGTCGACGGCGCTCTCCCGGACCCGATCCTCGATCTCGGCCAGCTCGTCCTCCTTCTCGGCGATCTCGGCCGCCAGCACCTCGATCGTCCGCTCCAACGCCTCCTTGCGACGTTGGGCGGCGTCGATCTCGGTCTGCGTCGTCTGGATCGCGTCGTTGATCGCCAGCAGGGCGGCGAGGATCTCGCTGTCCGCTGCCCGGGCGACCTCGAGGTTGCCCGCTGCGGCAGCCCGGGCCTCACGTTCCGCGGCGCTCAGCGTCGTCGGTGGGCTGGTCGTCGGCGGGGCGGTGGTCGCGGTGTCACCGGCCGTCGTCGTCGAACCCTCGGTCGTCGGCGGAGCGACGGTGGTGGTCGGCTCGGCGGCCGAGGGCAGCGCCATCATCCCGACCAGCACGGCGGCCGCCAGGACGACGCGGGGCATACGTCGTGATCGTTCTCGCACCGGCTTGCTCACCCTGTCTCCGCCTGCGTGTGGTTTGCGGGTCCGCGATCGGATCAACAACCGGCGACTGCCCCAACATCGATCGCCACCGAGCCGCTGGGGCGAGAGTACCGGGCCTGGATCGGAGATGGAACCCCTTCGATCCAAGTAGGGTCGGACGACGTGCACCCGGCCCTGGAGATGCTCGAACCGTTGGCGGCGGCCCTCGGTGGTGCGGTGGTGACCGCCGACCAGTTGGACGACGCCGACATTCCCCTCGAGTGGGACGGCGTGGTGATCGGCGGCTACCGCCCGGCCGGCCTGGTCGGTGCGCTGGAACGACTGATCGCCGTCGTCGAGCGAGAGCTGGGCAGCCCGATCGCCGACCTCGATCGGGAGGGGAAACAGGAGGCGGTCCGGCGCCTCGACGAGCTCGGCGCCTTCACGTTGCGGCGGGCGGTGGAGGACATCGCCGACCGGCTCCAGGTCAGCCGCTTCACGGTCTACAACTACCTGAACGCGACGGTGCGGGCCGAGCCCGAGATTCGCCCGGCCACCTCCGACGAGGCGGTGGGTCCGACCGGGGGGCGGCCATGAACGACGACGCGACGCTGGAGTTCACCATCGAACCCTTCGTCCCTTCCCAACCGGGACCCCACGTCCTGGCCTCGATCACCGCGGCGGAGGCGGAGGGTGCCTCGGTCTCGGTGGGTCCCTTCGGAACGACGGCGACCGCCCCCCGGGACCGCATCGCCACCATCGCCGCTGCGGTCCTCGACGCCGCACTGCGCAACGGAGCATCCCGGGTCAGCCTGCAGGTCAGCACCAGCGACCCCACCCAACCGACCACGGCGATAGCCGACGACTGAGGAGACCCGATGAATCCACCAACCGAGGAGCGGGAAGTGATGGACTGGGCGACGTACGGGCGCGCAGCCCGCGAGCTCGCCCAATCGGTCGCCGACCAGGGGTTCCGCCCCGACATCATCCTCGCCATCGCCCGGGGCGGCCTCTTCGCCGCCGGATCGATGGGGTACGCGTTGTCGGTCAAGAACCTCTACGTCATGAACCTGGAGTTCTACACGGGTGTCGGGGAACGTCTCGACGTACCGGTGATGCTGCCGCCATACCTCGACAAGGTTGATCTTCGTGATGCCAAGATATTGGTGGTTGACGACGTAGCCGATACTGGCCATACGTTGAAAGTAGTTCACGAGTTCTGCCAGGACGTCGTCGCCGAGAGCATGACCGCGGTCCTTTATGAGAAGTCGCACTCCGTGGTGAAGTGCGATTTCGTCTGGAAACGGACCGACCTCTGGATCAACTTCCCCTGGTCAACGGATCCCCCCATCGTCGCCCCACAGGGCGCCGAAGCCGTGCTCGACGCATAAGGAGCGACACGCTTGTCGCATTGACCTAAATAGTCGGGGATGCATATCCGCCCTATTCCATCTATTGTTAATGGAATGGAGGCCACCGCAATGACGAAGCGTGTTCTGTACGGCTTGTTTCTGCTCGTCGCTCTTGGGGCCCTGGGGCTCATCCTGGCCGGAGCGCTGACGACCGGCGAGCAACTCCTCGTCCGATTCTTGACGGCGGTGATCGTGGCCGGCCTCGGCCTCTACGTCATCAGCGACCTCCGCCTGCAGGCCACCGACAAGCCGACCTCACCGTCCAGGTCGTCGCTGGCGCCGGTGTCACAGACCGCCGAGGGCATCCCTCGGGACAGCACGGCGGCGTTCATGGCCACCGTGACGGGGAAGAAGGCGCCGACCACCGCATCCCTGGACGCCCGCTGGCCCGACAACACCGATCTCGAAGCCGACGGGCACCCCATGGTCACGTTCGAGCGGGACCCCGAGCCGACCGATTCGGTGCCGGCGGTCGACGCCGACCGTGCCGGGGCCGACGAGCCGAGCGACGCGCCGCAACCCGAGCGTGACGGGCCGGATCTGGGCGTGTTCGCGACGGCCGCGGCTGGGACCGACGATGGGCCGTCGCCGATTGCGGCCGCCGAGACCCGACATCCGGCCCCGGTCACGGCCGAGATCCCCCGGATCCCCGACCCGCGTCCCGTCCCGGTCCCGGTCCCGAGCACCGCCCGTCCGAGCCGGTGATCGATCGGAGCCTGACCGACACCACGGCGGCCGAGGAGGCCGCTCCATCACTGGTGGAGCAGCCCGATCCGGTCCCGTCCATGACACCCCCCGTTCCTACCGGCGATGCGATCGGCTCGGGGCTCACCATCGATCTGACCGACGATGCCGACCCGTATCGGGACGACATCGAGGCCGCCGCAGCCTGGCCGTACACCGGCTCGACCCCGACCGCCGAGGACGCATCGCCCGGGCCCAGCGCGGTGTCACCGCTCGATGAAGCGGACGGTGACGGCACCGAGGTGGCACCGTTCGTCATCGAGGACTCACCCATCGACCTCAGGGAACCGGCCAACCACTTCGGGCCGACGGACGGGGTCGACAACGGCGAGGTGGCGCCGTTCGTCGCCGAGGAGGCCACGATCGACCTCCGGGATGGCGAGGACGACGACCACGACGACCACGACGACCGGCCGGCCGTACCGGCCGCGGTGAGCGTCACCGCCGACGGCCAAGTCGAGGACGCCACCCCGACCGCCACCCCGAGCCCGCTCGAGCTCCCCGAGCTCGAGACCGATGGGCCGACCGGATCCGACCCCGACCCCGATGGGGTCGACGACGTCGTTGCGGCCGACTACCCGGCTCGGGATGAGCCGGGCCCGGGAGACGTCGAAGGCCTGGTCATCGACCTGGTCGGCCCGCCGCCGGCGGCCGACGACGACCTGCTGGCCGTTCCGATGGCGAACGGATCCCCACTGCCGACCGCCGACGATGAGCTCCTCGCAGCAGCCGGACCGTCCGGCACCCCACTGCCGATCATCGGCGAGCCGGAGCCGGAGCCGGCGACGCCGGGGGCTGCCGATGAGCCGGCTCTCGACAATCCGGTGACCGACCCAGCCACCGACGACCGGTCACGGTCGGGGGCCTGGCGCCGGTCGGCGGCCATCGATCGGGCCCGGGCCGAGATCGAAGCGGCGGCCTACGCCCGGAACGGCATCATCGATCTCCGCTCCGAGCAGGATCCGGCCGATGTGGAGTCGGCCATCCGGTCCGGCGAGCGGAACATCATCACCGCACTCGTCAACGACGGGGTCCTGTCGGCCGAGGGGCCGATATCCGATCGGGACGTACGGACCATGATCTACGTCGCCTTCACCTCCAGCGAGTTACGGAAGCTGATCCTCACCGGGGGGACGATCGACGGCGTCGACGCCGATCGGCTGGGACCGGTCGAGGTGTTCACCACCGGCGAGGGCCCGGCGATGGTCAACCCGGGCGACGACACGCCCGAACTCGAGCCGGCCGCCATCGATCCACCGACCAGTGCCGAGCGGCCGAGCAGCGCCGAGAGTGGCGACCGGACGCCCGCAGCGGCGGAACCTGGGACGTCGCTGATCGTCGAGTCGACCGTCGGAGCGTCCGAACCGGACTCGCCGACCCACGCCCGGACCGAGGATCGCCCAGCAGCGGTCGCCCCCGCCGTCCGCGGTGGCGACGAGCCCGACATCGACCTGGTCATGGCCGAGCGGGCGGCACGAGCCCGGAGCCGGCCATCGCCCCTTCTCGCCGCCGCCCTCCAGCGCCGATCGGGTGACGAGCTCGGCAGCGACGGTCCGCTCCCCCACCACGAGCTGGCCGGCACCTCCGAAGGACCGAACCGCTACTGACGATGGACGAGTCCCGCTCACCGGCCGAAACCGGTGAGCGGGCCGATCTCACTTGTAGGCGCTCTGGGATTCCTTCCACGAGCCGCCGTCGGCCCGAGGCTCCTTGGGTAGACCCAGCACCCGCTCGCCGATGATGTTCTTCTGGACCTCGGAGGTCCCGGCATAGATCGTGCCCGGGCGAGCCACGAGGAAGCTGCTCATCCAGTTGGCCGGGGTGTTCTCGACGCCGATCGACGGGGCGCCGATGCCGGCCCGGGTCTCGTCGCCGAAGCCGACCATGGCGTCGGCCCCGATCATGTTCATCGCCGACTCGGTGATGGCGTGGTGGTGATGGCTCCAGAACAGCTTGCCGATCGACGACTCCGGGCCCGGCGTCTGGCCGGCCAGGAACCGGGTCAAGGCCTGCATGCCCCGGTACCGCATGATCTGCACCGTCGTGTAGAACCGGGCGATGTCCTGACGGACGAGCGGATCGTCGATCTTCCCCGCCTGGCGAGCCATGTCGACGAAGTTCTCGTACTCCGCACCGAACGACAGGGCGGTGGTCGTCGCCCCGACCCCCCGCTCGAAGCCGAGCAGGGTGTTGCCGACGGCCCACCCGTTGTTCACCCCGCCGAGCACGTCGTCCTTGGGGCAGACGGCGTCGGTGAAGAAGACCTCGTTGAAGTGGTCGTGGCGGGCGATGTTGGTGATCGGCCGCATCTCGACACCGGGCTGCTCGGTGGACATCAGGAGGAAGGAGATGCCCTTGTGCTTCGGCACGTCGGCGTCGGTCCGGGCCAGGACGAAGATCATGTTGGCCGTCTGACCGCTCGAGGTCCAGATCTTCTGGCCGTTGACGATCCACTGGTCGCCGTCGAGCTCGGCCTTGCAGCCGAGGTTGGCCAGGTCGGAGCCGGCGTTGGGCTCGGAGTAACCCTGGCACCACAGGTCCTCGCCGGACAGGATCCGGGGGATCAGGTGCTGCTTCTGCTCCTCGGTGCCCCAATGGAGGATCGTGTTGCCGACCATGCCGATGCTGAAGCCGTCGTTGCCACCGGAGGTCGGCACGCCCCGCTTGGCGAACTCCTCGTTGAGGACGACCTGCTCGAGGTGGGTCAGCCCACCCCCGCCGTACTCGGCGGGCCAGTTGGGGGCCAGCAGCTTGTTGTCTCGGAGGACTTCCCGCCACTCGGCCTGGAAGCGACCCCGGGATGCGGGATCGAGGGCCCCGATCCCCTTCCAGTTGCTCGGAAGGTGCTCGTCGAGGAACGCGTTGATCTTCTCCCGATACTGCTCGGTCTCGGGTGGGTACGTCGGCTGCATGGCACAACCGTAACGGTCCGGGTTGATCCCGGGCGAGCCGACCGGCGAGGCGGGTCGGCCTAGAGGTTGGCGGTGGCGAGATCGAGGTACTGGGCGAACTTCTCCCGGGCGGCAGCCTGCTTCAGGGAGTAGTGCTCGCTGGGGACGTCGACCGGCTCATAGCCCTTGAGGATCCGCCGGGCGACCGTCACCTTGTGGACCTCGTCAGGCCCGTCGTAGATCCGGGCCGCCCGGGCGGCCCGATACATCGACTCGAGTGGCAGGTCGGTCGAGAACCCGAGAGCGCCGTGGACCTGGATCGCCCGATCGATCACGTTGAACAGCACCTTGGCCCCGTACCACTTGATGATGGCGATCTCGTTCCGGGACGCCGAGGCCCCGTGCTTGTCCATGTGCCACGCCGCCTGGAGGGTGAGGAGGCGAGCGGCCCGCATCTCGGCCTCCGACTCGGCGATCATGTCCTGGACCATCTGCTTCTCGGCCAGGGTGCTCCCGTGGGCATGACGGCTGACGGCCCGCTCGCACATCATGTCGAACGCCCGACGGGACTGACCCAACCAGCGCATGGCGTGGTGGATCCGGCCCGGCCCGAGCCGCTTCTGGGCCAGGACGAACCCCTGGCCGATCCCGGCGTCGCCGCCGACCAGGTGGTCGTGGGGGATGCGGACGTTGTCGTAGAGGACCTCGGTGTGGCCGCCCGGCTCGCCGGTGACGTGCTCGGGATGGCTCATCACCGGGACGTCGCGGACGATCTCGAGACCCGGGGTGTCGGTCGGGACGACGAACATCGAGGAACCCTGGTACGGGTGGACGTCGGGGTTGGTGACGACCATGGCGATGAGGATGTGGGCGTTCGACCCGTTCGAGGTGAACCACTTCCGCCCGTTGATGACCCACTCGTCGCCGTCCCGGATCGCCGTGGTTCGGAGCAGGGTCGGGTCGGAGCCGGCGACGTCGGGCTCGGTCATCGAGAAGGCGCTGCGGATCTTGCCGTCGAGCAACGGCTGCATCCACCGCTCCTTCTGCTCGTCGGTAGCCCCGACGGCCAGCAGCTCGGCGTTTCCGGTGTCGGGGGCGTTGACCCCGAAGATCCGAGGGGCGAAGGCGGACTTCCCCAGGATCTCGTTCATCAGGCCCAGCTTCACCTGGCCGAATCCGAGGCCGCCGAGCTCGGGCGGCAGGTGGGTGGCCCACAGGCCCTGGGCCTTGACCTGCTCCTTCAGCGGCGCGGTGATCTCGTCGATCGTGTCCCGGTCCTTGCGGACGTCGGGCGGCAGACCCTCGAGGGGGTAGATCTCGTCGACGAGCAGCTGGCGCATCCACGCCAGCTTCTCCTCGAACTCCGGTTCGGTCTCGAAATCCCAGGCCATGGTCGGTCCCCTCGATCGGTGTCGACGGAACCGACCCTAGCCCCCGGGTCGGCCCCCGGCGAAGGGGGCCGACCCGGGCGGGATCAGTTCAGTACGGCGTCGATCGTGGTGATCGTCTCGCCGGCGGCGACACAGGCGTACTGCTCGCTCCACTGGCTTCCGCCGACGAAGGTCCGCCCCGGCGGGGCGATGAACACGACCACGTAGCAGCCGGGCCCGGTGGCGAACTGGTAGAACCCGTTGCCGTCGCTGGTGGTGAAGTCGAGGAACCCGGCCCGGGAGCCGTCGCCGTTGGCGGCGAAGAGGTCGATGTCGACCCCGCCCACACCGCCACCACCGGTGCTGGTCACCCGGTCACCGATGGTCGCCGCTCCCGATCCGCCGGCCAGGACCGCATCGATCGAGTCGTTCGCCTCGCCGGCGGCGACGCAGACGTACTGCTGGTTGTACGGCCCGCTGCCGACGAAGCTCTCACCCGGCGGAGCGATGAACACGACCACGTAGCAGCCGGGGCTCACCGGGAAGCCGTAGCTGCCCGACCCGTCGGTCGAGGTGCTCCCCAGCCACTCCCCTCGGCTCTGATCGCCGTTGGCGGCGAAGAGATCGACGTCGACCCCGGCGGCGCCGGCGCCGGTGGCGTAGGAGACCCGGTCACCGATCGAGGAGCCGCTGGCCCCACCGAGGAGGACGGCGTCGAGGGTGAGGTCGTCGACACCACCGCTGACGCAGGTCGATCGCTCCAGGTACTGGTTGCCGCCCTGGAACGTCCGCCCCGACGGGGCGACGAACACCACCGTGTAGCAGCCGGCGTCGACGTCGAAGCCGTAGAAGCCGTTGCCGTCGGTGGTGGCGCTGGCCAGGTAGGCGTTGCGGCTGCCGTCGGGATTCTGGGAGAAGAGGTCGATGTCGACCCCCGAGACGCCGCCGCCATCGGTTTCGGTGACCCGATCCCCGATGCGGGACGGCTGGGAGGTCGCCGGGTTGACCCGGAGCCTGATCCCGGTCGAGTGCCACAGCGTGGGGCCCTCCTCCGGGGTGTGGGGCATGTACCCGGAGTACCACAGCACCACGTCGGTCATCGTCTCGCCGTTGTTCCCGAAGCGGAGCGAGCGGGTGGCACCACCCTGCCAGGTCGTCTCCCGGGAGTTGTACTGCCGGCCCGACACCGTGTTGTTCACGTAGTCGGTCTCGGGGATGACCGTTCCGGGGAGGCTGAAGGTCCCGTCGTCGAAGGCGATCGTGACCCGATCGCCGGTGACCGAGTCCCGGACCTCCCACTCGTGGTTCCGGGCGTCGGTCGCCATGCGATCGAACTCCCGGGTCTCGATGACCTCGTTGCCGTTTGCCGCGGTCCGCACGATCTGGTCGTTGGCCGCGCCGGCGAGGTCGAAGTCGAGCCGCCAGAACGGCAGGTGGTCGTGGTAGATGTTGCACTGGAGACCCCGGGAGAACATGTGGGCATCGAAGTCCCCGTTCTCGCTGAGGTAGTAGATCATCGTGATCTCGTACTGGCCGATGAAGTCGGTGATGCCGATCGAGCGCCACCGCACCCCGTTCTGGGTGAAGTCGCTCCCGAAGGGGCCGGTGTAGCGGGAGCCGCCGAGCTTGTCGGTGTAGGGCCCGCACCGGTTGTTCTCGTAGAACACGTTCATCACGGGCAGGGAGATCCGGTCGAAGATCTTGGTGCCGTTGTAGGACACGTCGTCGAGCCGAAGGCCGTCGTTGGCCCCGACGCTGACGGTGTACTCCCAACCCCGGAAGGTGGCGGCCTCGGCCGCCTCGGGGGTCGTGCCGACATTGAACACGACGGCGGCGAGGGCGCAGAAGGCCACGGCGATCGCTCGCATCCTGGTCACCATCGGTCAACCTCCGCCTGGAGCACGGTCTCGGTCGTCAGATCGACCCAGGTCAGCAGCTCCGGTCGGGCCACGTTGTCGACGTGGAAGCTGACGTAGGTCATGCGGCTGTCGTAGTAGGTGCCGTCCGGCTGGACGGCGAGGATCGCGAAACCTTCGAGGAGGTCGATCCGCTCGTCGCCCTCGGCCTCCCAGTGGGCCCGGGCGATCTCGATCGCCCGCTGCTGCTCGTCGATCGACAGGGGCGGCTGGTTGTCGGTGGCGTCGGAGACGACGGTGGCCACGACCGCCCCGTCGACGACATAGGCCTCGACCGAGACCGCGTTGTCGAGGCTGAAGAAGGTGACCAGCGAGGCGACGACGTCGTCGTCCTTGTCGGTCCCGGGCACGACCTCGTCGGTGGTCACGCTGATGAGGTTGTACCGCTCGCCCAGGGCGGCGGCCACGTCGGCGTCACCGGCGGCGATGGCCGCCGGGCCGGCGTCGGCCGCGGCCACCTGGGCCTCGGCCTCGGTGAAGGTCAGCTCGGTCATCTCGGTGGCGAACCGGGGCTCGGGGGGCCAGACATCGCCCGGGCCGGTGAACCGCCCGTCGGGCCCGAGGATGCTCGGGTGGTCGTGGTCGCCATGGTCGGCGTGCCCATCGTCGGCCGGGTCGGCCGGCTGGGCGGGGTCGGCCGGCTGGGCCGACGAGACCGCCACCTCCGGCTGGCGGTCGGCGGCGCCCACGAGCACGACGCCGCTCCCGACGGCGCCCGCGCCCAACACCGCGACCAGGGCCCGCCGGGCCCAGGATCTACGAACCTCTTGTTCCACGCCCATCCCTTTCGGCGGCTGCAGGTCTCCACAGGGGCCAGGAGGCCCACTCATGGTCAAGGTTAGACAGCCCGCCCGAGGGGTACTGATGGGCCGATTCGCCTGCGCCCGCATCGAGATTGGCCCCAACCGTCCGGCCGTTCACGACCCGTCCACCCGCCGTCAACCAGCCGCCCTCCCGGCATCGACCGGACGTCGACCGAGGTGTCGTTCGAGCTGCGGGGCGGCGACGGCAACGACCGGATCGGCGGGTCCGACACCTGCGTGCCCGGCGGAGCCGACACGGTCGACGTGACCCGCAACTGCGAGCGGATCGCCTAGGACGTCGCTCGCTCCGGGTGGCCGGTCAGCCGAATGCGCCGGCCGCCCGGAGCTCGGCGAGCCGGTCCGGCGACCAGCCCCAGTCGGCCAGTACCTCGTCGGTGTGCTGGCCCGGCTCGGGGACCGGCCCCTGGACCTCGCCCGGGGTGCGGCTGAAGCGGGGGGCGGGGCCGGGCTGGACGACCCCCTCGATCTCGACGAACGTCCCCCGTTTCACGTTGTGGGGATGCTCCGGGGCCTCGGCCATCGACAGGACCGGAGCGAAGCACACGTCGCTCCCCTCCATCAGGTCGCACCACTCGTCGCGGGTCTTGGTCCGGAACAGCTCGACGAGCCGGGCCTTGTGCTCCGGCCAGCGGGCCCGATCCATCCGGTCGGGGATCTCGTCGGGATCGAGCCCGAGCTTTTCCATCAACTCGGCGTGGAACTTGCCCTCGATCGATCCGATCGAGATCCACTTGCCATCCGCGCACTCGTAGGTCCCGTAGAAATGGGCTCCGGTGTCGAGCAGGTTGGTGCCTCGATCGAGGCTCCACGACCCCGAACCGTAGAGCCCGTACACGGCCGCCAGGAGCGACGCCGCCCCGTCGACCATGGCGGCGTCGACCACCTGCCCCTGGCCCGAGGTGCGGGCCTCGATGATCCCGGCGCAGACGCCGAACGCCAGGTAGAGGGCGCCACCGCCGAAGTCGCCGACCAGGTTGAGCGGGGGGACGGGTTGGCCTCCCTCGGTGCCCACGGCGTCGAGCACGCCGGTGAGGGCGATGTAGTTGATGTCGTGACCGGCGGCGTGGGCGAGGGGCCCGTCCTGACCCCAGCCGGTCATCCGGCCGTAGACGAGGCGGGGGTTGCGGGCGTGGCACACGTCGGGGCCGAGACCGAGCCGCTCGGTCACCCCGGGGCGGAACCCCTCGATCAGGGCGTCGGCCTGCTCGACGAGACCGAGGACGACCTCGATGCCCTCGGGGCTCTTGAGGTCGACGGCCACCGATCGGCGGCCGCGGTTGAGGACGTTGAACTGCCGTCCCCGATCGATGCCGAGGTCGACCTTGGTCGGCCGATCGACCCGGATCACCTCCGCTCCCAGGTCGGCCAGCAGCATGGCGCACATCGGCCCCGGGCCGATCCCGGCCAGCTCGACGACCTTCACCCCGGTCAGCGGTCCACTCATCACGTCCTCGGCTTTCGGTCTCCCCTTGTGGTGGCACGCATGTTCCCACGGTCGACGGTGGGCCGGCCAGACGATGGGCCGACGCCGAGGGGCGGTGCCAACGGGCTCGGCGGTCGACCGACGGGCTACGTTGGGCCGATGCGAGCTGCGATCCTGCGGAACGGTGAGATGGTGGTCGACGAGATCCCCGATCTGGCCCCGGGGCCGGGGCAGGTCCTCGTCGAGACGATCGCCTGTGGGATCTGCGGCAGCGATCTCCACACCGTCGACCATGGTGATCAACTGGTCGATGCCGCCCGGGAGGCCGGCAATCCCGTCTTCGGGTTCGACCCGGCCGACGACCTGGTGATGGGCCACGAGCTGGCGGTCCGGGTCCTCGAACCGGGAGCGGGCGTCGACGGGCTCACACCGGGGACGGCGATGGCCGCCATGCCGTCGCTGACGGTGGACGGCCGGCGGGTCGTACCGGGCTACGACAACACCTACCCCGGCGGGTACAGCGAGCGGATGTTGCTCGATCCGGCCGGTCTGGTGCCGGTGCCCAACGGCCTCGACCACCGCCTCGCGGCGTTGACCGAGCCGCTGGCCGTCGGGCTCCACGCCGTCAACGCAGCCCGGATCGACCCAGGTCGGGCGGCGATCGTCATCGGCGCCGGTCCGGTCGGTCTGGCGGTCATCGCCTCGCTGGCGGCGGCCGGTGTCGAGCCGATCATCGCCTCCGACCTGTCGCCGACCCGCCGGGCGCTGGCGGCCCGGCTGGGAGCCCACGTGACGGTCGACCCCTCGGGGGCCGACTCGCCCCGGGAAGGGTTCGGGCGCTCGGTCCAAGCGTGGACCGAGCACCGCGCCGCCGATGCCCCTCCGGTCATCTTCGAAGCGGTCGGCGTGCCGGGGATCATCGACATGGCGATGTCGGGGGCCCCGGCCAACAGCGAGATCGTGGTCGTCGGCGTCTGCATGGAGCACGACCGGTTCCGCCCGATGACCGGCATCCTCAAGCACCTCACCATCCGCTTCGTGCTGGGCTGGACCCCCGAGGAGTTCGTGGCGTCGCTCCACAACCTGGCCGAGGGTCGGATCGATGGGGCGGCGATGATCTCGGGCGAGGTCGACCTCGACGGTGTGCCCCAGGCGTTCGCCGACCTGGCCACCCCTGACGACCACGTCAAGATCCTCGTCCGTCCCGACGGCATCACCGCCGGTTGAACCCGACGACACCGAACCAGACGACACGAACCAGACGACAACGAACCAGACGACAACGACAAGGAGCAACCGATGCTCGTCGAGCGAATCGAGACGAAGTGGGTCGAGGCGTTCGCCGCCACCTTCGAGCTGTGCGGCGTCGAAGCCGGTGACGTGTGCGCCGTGTTGGCGGAGAGCCAGAGCCGGGCGATCAACGTGGAGCTGAGCCAGCTGGCGCTCGAACGGTTGGGGGCCCGGGTGTTCCGGGTGATCGTCCCCACCCCCCGCCAGTCGGCTCCGGTCCCCGTCCGCTCCACCGGCGCATCGGACGCCATCGCCGGCGTCGAGCCGGTGATCGAGGCCCTGGCCGGCTCGACGCTGGTGGCCGACTGCACCGTCGAAGGGCTGCTCCACGCCCCCGAACTCCCGGCCATCCTCGGCAAGGGCGCCCGGGTCCTGATGGTCTCCAACGAACATCCCGAGGCCTTGGAGCGACTGGTGCCCGACCCGGCACTCGAAGCCAAGGTGAAGGCCGGGACCAAACGGCTCCGGGCGGCCGAGACCATGACGGTCACCTCGGCGGCCGGCACCGACCTGACGATCGACGTCGCCTCCGCACCGGCCGGTTCGAGCTGGGGCTACACCTCCAAGCCGGGGACGATCGCCCACTGGCCTGGCGGACTGTGCCTCTGCTTTCCCGCCGCCGGCTCGGTCAACGGCACGCTGGTGCTCGACCGGGGCGACGTGAACCTCACCTTCAAGCGGTACCTGGAGTCGCCGGTCGCCCTGACGATCAGCGACGACTACATCACCGCCATCGATGGCGACGGCCTCGACGCCGCCCTGATGACCAGCTACCTGGAAGCGTGGGACGACCGCGACGCCTACGCGGTGTCGCACGTTGGCTGGGGGATGAACACCGCCGCCCGGTGGGACGCCCTCACGATGTACGACAAGTCGCAGACCAATGGCACCGAACTGCGGGCCTTCGGCGGCAACTTCCTCTATTCGACCGGGGCGAACGAGGTCGCCGGGCGCCACACCCTGGGCCACTTCGATCTCCCGCTCCGGCGATGCACCGTTGCCCTCGACGGCGACCCGGTCGTGGTCGACGGAGCCCTCCAGGGCGACCTGGCCTGATCGGGAGCCGGGCTCCGGCCTCCGGGCTCCGGGTGCGTACGGACGGCGATGGTCGCCGGCCGATCGCGGTCGGCCGATCCTGTCGGTGCCGCGGTCTCCTCGACGCTCGGGGCGCGTAGCCTGGCCGCCATGAGCTCGTCCCGGTTGGCATTCATCGGCATCGGCGTCATCCTCGCCGCCTTCGTGGCGTGGCTGGCCTTCGGCTTCTTCGGCATCCAGGCCGCCTTCCTCGACGACGAGGTCGACGAGGCCAACCCGTTCGAGACGACGGACGCGGCCGGCGACGGAACGGCCGACGGCGATGCGTCGGGGTCCCCCGAGGCCGAGGAGGCGATCGCCGAGGCCCAGGCCAACCCCACCGAGGTCGACGAGTCGACCGAGGACGCCATGGGCGACGAGACCGAGATCCAGACCCTGTTCACCGGTGAGTTCTCCGGCACCGACAGCTACGACATCACCGGCAACGTCCTGGTGATCACCGATGGAACCCAGACCTTCCTCCGATTCGAGGACTTCGAGTCGGACAACGGACCCGACCTGAAGGTCTACCTCAGGGCCGAGAACGGCGAGTTCCGGTCACTGGGCGACCTCAAGGGCAACATCGGCGACCAGAACTACGAGATCCCATCCGACATCGACCTGTCGGTGTTCAGCACCGTCCAGGTGTGGTGCGAGCGGTTCAGCGCCCTGTTCGGAGACGCACCGCTGATCTGACCGATCGGTAACGAGCGGGCGAGATCAGGCCCGGCGGACGACGGTGAGCCCGTCCCCGATCGGGACGATCACCTGACGGGTGCGGGGGTCGGCGGCGATGTGGGCGTTGAAGGCTCGGATCGCGTCGGTGTCGTCGTCGTCTCGATGGGGGTCGATCACCGCCCCACCCCACAGGGTGTTGTCGACGCACAGGAGACCGCGGGCCGTCAGGCGGGGTACGAGCTCCTCGTAGTAGGCGAGGTACCCGGTCTTGTCGGCGTCGACGAAGGCCAGGTCGACCGCCAGGTCGGCCGGGAGGCTGCGAAGGGTGTCGATCGCCGGGCCGAGCCGGAGCTCGATCCGATCGGCGACACCGGCCGCCTCCCAGTGCTGACGGGCGACGGCCGTCCACTCGTCGCTGACGTCGCAGCAGATGAGCCGACCTCCCGGCCCCAGGCCGTTGGCGATGGCCAACGACGAGTATCCGGTGAACGTGCCGATCTCGATGGCCACCGCCGGATCGACCAGCCGGGTGAGGGTGGTCATCAGTTCGCCCTGGGTGGGATCGATCTGCATGCCGGCGACCCGACCGAGCTCGGCGGTCCGCTCGATGAGCTGCCGCTGGACGTCGTCGGGTGGGGTGGTGTGGGCCTGAACGTAGGCCGCCAGGTCGTCGGACAAGCCGATTGAGCGGGACACGCGGCCACCCTAGCGACGGCCGCCGACGGTCCGATCGCGGGAGACCGTCACCCCGGCCGCGTAGTATCGGGTCAAAAGGAGTGGACAGCATGGATCTCTATGCCCGCCTCAACGTGCTCGGTGGCCACTCGGTGCGACTCCCCCGGGGCGAGTTGGCCGAGGCCATCCGGCTCGACAACGATCCGATCTCCCGGGCCCGGAGCTGGGCCGAACAGGGGGCCGACGTCATCCACGTCGTCGACCTCGACGCCGCCGCCCGCCGCGACTACCGCAACCGGCCGATGATCGATGAGCTGATCAAGGCCGTCCCGGTCCCGGTCCAGGTCGCCGGCGGGGTCCGCTCCCCCAAAGAGGCGGCTCGCCTGCTCGACGCTGGCGCCCATCGGGTGGTGATGGGGACCGCAGCCATCGAGGATCAGAACATGGTGTGGGAGCTGTGCCGGGAGCAGCAGGGGCGGATCGTCGTCTCGCTCGATGTCCGCCCCGACGAGGAGATCGCCATCCGGGGCTGGGCCATGAACTCCGGCCGGTACCTGGAGGACGTGTTGCTCGAGATGTCCGACGCCGGGATCACCTCGTTCCTCGTGGCCGAGGCGGCCCGCGACGCGCTCCTCGAACCACCGAACCTGGAGATCCTGGGGACCGCCCTGTCCCTGGTCGACGACGACGTGATCGCCGCCGGCGGTGTCCGCCACCTCGACGATCTCCGAGCGGTCGCCTCGCTCGCCGCCGACGGGAAGCGGGTCAAGGGGGTCATCGTCGGCCGTGAGGTCACCCATGGCCGGTTCACCCTCGACGAAGCACGGGCGGTGTTGGCCGAGGTATCGGCGCGGCCCATCGCCCCGACCACCACCGCCGAGCCGATGTGGCCTTCGGCTCCCGACCCGGCGTTGGTCGAGGCCGCCGAGCGCTACCGGCTGCTGGCCATCGAGCTGGAGCGAGGGGCGAGCCAGGCCCGGACGGCGGCCCGTCGGTTGTTGGAGGGCGAGGTGGCACGGGGCCAGTCGCACGGGCTGGCGGCGTCCGGTCACCTGTCAAAGGCCCAGAAGGCCATGGCCGAGATCGCCATCGGCGCCGCCAACCGGGCCTCGGACTAGCCACGGGAAGCCGGGGATGTTTCGGCTTCGCCGAAACTCCGTGAGGACCTGCTCCGCAGGTCCGACGTGCAACTGACGAGCGTCGAACCCCAACGTAGAGACGTGAAGCCGGGGATGTTTCGGCTTCGCCGAAACTCCGTGAGGACCTGCTCCGCAGGTCCGACGTGGAACTGACGAGCGTCTCCACCGCACACCACACGTGAAGCCGGGGATGTTTCGGCTTCGCCGAAACTCCGTGAGGACCTGCTCCGCAGGTCCGACGTGGAGCTGAGGGGAGTCGAACCCCTGGCCTCCTCGATGCGACCGAGGCGCTCTAGCCAGCTGAGCTACAGCCCCGAAGGGATTTGCCAGCATACCCGGTCCCGCTCCGAGTCCGAGGGCGATTCTGTCCCGGTACCGGGGGCCTCAGCGATCGTTGACCGCCCGAGCGGGCGGTTCCTCGGCCTCGTCGAGCTGTGACTCGATGTAGATCGGCTGGGCCTTGCGGCGGGAGCGTGCTCGGCGATCCTTCGCCGCTCGGGTGAAGATCGGTTCGGCCGGTCCCGGCTCGGCCACGGACGCCCGGTCGGCGTCGGCGTCGGCGTGCTCATCGGCGGGCGGCTGGTCGCCGAGGGGCCCTTCGACGAGGAGTCCATCGGCGGGCGGTCGGGGTTCGGGCGCGACATCGGACGACACCG
Source organism: Acidimicrobiales bacterium (assembly GCA_965262175.1). GTDB lineage: Bacteria > Actinomycetota > Acidimicrobiia > Acidimicrobiales > SZUA-35 > CADEDH01. The sequence continues at coordinate 218,149 of CBDHES010000028.1, forward strand.
ACCGGTCGGCCCTCGCCGACGGGGTCACCGGCGCACCGTCGTCGGACGCCGCGTCGACGCGGGGGGCCCGGACCGACGGCGCGCGCAACGAATCGGCCGGCTCGTCGTCTCGGCCCCAGGCCTGATCGATGAGATCGGAGACGACGCTCGACGGCTCGACCGGGTCGGCGGTCAGCGGCGCCTCGGGCAGCTCGGTTGCCCGGGGGGCGTGGATGGCCATGCCACCGGCGCGGGCGGGGACCCGGCGCTTGGCGTGGCTCACCACGACGGCCCGGCGGTCGGCCTCGATACGGCTCCCGATCCAGCTGGCGACGACGAGGTGCACGACGAGCCCGATCGTCATCAGACCGAAGAGTCCGATGAACAGGCCCTTGAAGGCCACCGCCAGGAAGAACGCCAGGAACGTGGCGAGCAGGGTGGCCAGCATCATCTGGCGCCGCCGAACTTCGACGGGCTGGTGCCACCACCGGCGGGGTGGTCCCGTGGCGGCCACTGCGGCCCGACCGGCCCACCCGAACTCACCGCCGAACGGTCCGAACTCGTCGGCCTCGCCGTCGGGCAGGGAGTCGAAGCCGGGGCGTTCATGGATCGGACGATCGAGGTCGTCGTACGCCCGCCGCTTGTCGGAACCGGAGAGAAGAGGACGACCGAGAACCCATATCCAGGCCACGAGCAGCGCTCCGGCCACGAAGATCTGGATCGCCGTCGCCATTACATGGAGGACCTTTCCGGCCCGGAATTCAGCTGGTCGGCGGCACGACGGAATGGGCCGGACTTTCCGCCGGTCTTCTCCCAGAGGGCGATATCGCCGATCTCCATGTACTTGTCGGCCGACTTGCACATGTCGTAGATCGTGAGCGCAGCGACCGAGCAAGCGGTGAGCGCCTCCATCTCCACCCCGGTCCGGTCGACGGTATCGACCTGGGATTCCACCTCGATGTAGTCGTCCTTGATGTCGAAGTTGACCTGGACGGCCCCGATCATGACCGAATGGCACAGCGGGAGCAGGTCGGAGGTTCGCTTGGCGGCCTGGATCGCCGCCACCCGGGCAACGGCCAGCACATCGCCCTTGGTGACCGCGCCCCGAGCGACGAGCGAGGTGGTCTCGGGCCGCATGTACACCCGGCCTCGGGCGACGGCGCGCCGGAAGGTCTGCTCCTTGGGAGTGACGTCGACCATACGGGCCCGACCCAGGGGGTCGAGATGGGTTAGTTCGCGCTCGGCCACGCCCCCAACCTAGTGGTTCTGCGCGCGGAAAGGGAGCGTTTGGCTACCCACCGAGCTGGCTCATCGATTTCGATGGCCGCAGGAAGTGCACCTGACCGATCGCGTGACCGGCCCATTTGCGGTCGACCTCACCGGCCACCGCGGCAACCAGATCATCGTCCGAACCCCCACCTCGCAGGATCCGTCGAACGTCGACGTGGTCGAGGGCGAACAGGCAGTTCCTGATCTGGCCCTCGGCCGTCAGCCGGATGCGGTCGCAACTCCCGCAGAACGGCTCGCTGACGCTGGCGATGATGCCGAACTCGCCGCCGCCGTCGCGGTACACGAACCGCTCGGCCGGGCTCGACCCCCGCTCGATCGGATCGAAGTCGAAGTACTCGGCGGCCACGGTGAGGATCTCGTTGTACGAAACCACGCGGTCGGCCGACCACTCGCCCTGGGCATCGAGGGGCATGAACTCGATGAACCGGATGGTCACGCCCTTGGCTCGTCCGAGATCGAGGAAGTCGACGATCTCGTCGTCGTTGATTCCCCGCATGAGGACCGCGTTGACCTTGACCGGATCGAAGCCGACCCGGACCGCTGCATCGATCCCTTCGAGCACGGCGGCCAGCGAGTCGCGGCGGGTCAGCTCGAGGAAGCGGTCGGCCCGGAGGGTGTCGAGGCTGATATTGATGCGTCGCAGGCCGGCCGCCCGCAGGTCGTCGGCCTGTTGGGTCAGGGTGGCGGCATTGGTCGTCATCGACAGATCGACGTCGAGCTCGGCCAGCTGGGCGACGAGCACCGGGAGCCGAGCCCGGACGGTCGGCTCACCGCCGGTGAGACGGATCGAGCGGACCCCACAATGCTCGACCAGCACGCTGGCGATGCGGGTGATCTCCTCGAAGGTGAGGATGTCGGAACGGTCGAGCCAGTCCATGCCCTCCGACGGCATGCAGTACTGACAACGGAAGTTGCACCGGTCGGTCACCGATATCCGCAGATCGGTGTGGACCCGACCGAACCGGTCGACGAGTTCAGTAGCCACCGCTTCCAGCGTACCGGGCCCAACTCCGAGCCGACCAGCCCCGGTCCGGGCTCGGCGGAGCGCGGCCGAGACGGACACGGCGCAGCGCACCCCGACAGGCGGGCGGGGCCTCAATCGAACAGCATCACCGAGACCGCCTCGCCGGCGGCCACACCGTCACCGTCGGGCAGCACCGCCAAGCCGTTGGCCGTCGCCATGGCCAGCAGCTGGTGCGAGCCCTGCCCCCCGGCCGATCGTGCGTGGAAGGCCCCGTCGCCCTGGTTGGTCACGACGACCCGTTGGAAGTGGGTCTTGCCGTCACGGCCCCGCCGGAGCGGCTCGTCGGTGATCGCCGACACGACCGGCCGCTCGGTGGTGGCGTAGCCCATCATCCCGAGCAGCGCCGGTCGGGCGAAGAGCTCGAAGCTCACCATCGACGACACGGGATTACCCGGGAGCCCGAAGATCGGGGTCCCGGCGACCAGGCCGAATGCCAGGGGCTTGGCCGGCTTGATGGCGACCTGCATCCAGTTGACGTCGCCCAGCTCCATCAGGACGGCCTTGACCACGTCGTAGTCGCCCATGCTGACGCCACCCGAGGTGATCACGGCGTCGGTCTGGGACGCAGCGTCGGCCAGTGCCCGGCGGACCTCGTCCTCATCGTCGCGGATCAGGCCGAGGTCGATGGCCTCGAACCCGGCGTCGGCGACCATCGACAGCAGCGTCACCCGGTTCGAGTCGCGAATCTGGCCGGGCTGGAGCGGGGTCGAGCCCTCGACGAGCTCGTCGCCGGTCGACATCACCCCGACCCGGGGTCGGCGATGGACCGCCACGACCTCCCGCCCGACGCTGGCCAGCACCCCGAGATTGCCGGGGGTCAGAACGGTCCCCTCGACCAGGACCTCGGCGCCGGCCACGATGTCGTCACCGGCCGGGCGGACGTGGTTGCCGATCGGCACCTCGGCCAGCACCGACACCTCCTCCCCCGACGCCCGGGTCAGCTCGACCATGATCACCGCGTCGGCCCCCTCGGGCATCGGCGCACCGGTCATGATCCGCATCGCCTCGCCCTGTTCGAGAGGTCGGGGCGCGACGGCACCGGCGGCGACCGTGGCCACCACCGGCATGGTCACCGGCTCGTCGTCGCTGGCGCCGCGGGTGTCGGACGCCTTGACGGCGAAGCCGTCCATCGCCGTGTTGTCGAACGGGGGGATGTTCTCCCCCGCCGCCACCGTCTCGGCCAGCACCAGGTTGCGAGCTTCGGCGATCGGCACGTCGACGACCGGGAGCCGACCGAGGTCGCGGGCGATGCGACTCCGTGCCTCTTCGATGGAGATCATGATCTCAACGTATCGGCCCCCCAACGGGAGACCGTCCGGTCAGTCGACGAGGCCCTCTCGGCTGGCGACGTCGGCCAGGATCTCCCGGAACGCCGGACCGAGATCCTCCCGTTCCAGGGCCAGCTCGACGACCGCCCGGAGGTAGTCGATCTTCTTGCCGGTGTCGAAGCGGCCCTCGGTGAAGGTGAACCCCAACAGCTGCTCGGAGGCGAGGAGGCTGACCATCGCATCGGTGATCTGGATCTCTCCCCCGACCCCCGGCTCGGTCCGGTCGATCTCGTCGAAGATGGCCGGGGTGAAGAGGTAGCGACCCATGATCGCCAGGTTCGACGGGGCGACGTCGGGGGCCGGCTTCTCGACCAACTCCTCGACCCGGACCAGCCGATCCCCGATCGGCTGGGCCCCGGCGCAGCCGTAGGACGAGATGTCCTCCTTGGCCACCTCCATCAGCGCCACGACCGAGCACTGGTGCTCCTCGTAGGCCTCGATCATGCCCTTCACCACACCGGCCGAGGGATGCATGATGTCGTCGCCGAGCAGCACGACGAACGGTTCGTCGCCGACGTGGTTGCGGGCCGTTCCGATGGCGTGGCCGAGGCCGAGCGCCTCACCCTGGCGGACGTAGTGGAGCTGGGCGATCTCGGCCAGGGCCCGGACCTGCGCCGCCTCGGCGTCCTTGCCCTTGTCTTCGAGCGAGCGCTCCAGGTCGGTCAACCGATCGAAGTGATCCTCCAGCACCTTCTTGTGGCGTGAGGTGACGATCAGGATGTCCTCGATGCCGGCGTCGACCGCCTCTTCGATCACGTACTGGATCACCGGCCGGTCGACGACCGGGAGCATCTCCTTCGGGACGGCCTTGGAGAACGGTAGGAACCGGGTACCCAGACCTGCGGCGGGGATGACAGCCTTGCGCACCTTCGACATCGGCACCTCCTGGGCCGTCAGACTACCAAGATGCTCCGGGCCTACCGATAGAGTCGAAAGCCCGTGCCGAACCATCCGGACGGCACCACGACCGGTATCGAGCCATGCCTACCTACGAGTACAAGTGCACCGTCTGCCAGAACCATTTCGACGTCGAGCAGTCCTTCACCGACGACGCCCTCACCACCCTCCCGGGCTGTGAGGAGGCGGCCGACGGCGAGCACCAGGTGAAGAAGGTGTTCAGCGCCGTCGGGATCTCGTTCAAGGGAGAAGGCTTCTACCGGAACGACTCGCGATCCGGCTCGTCCCGCAGTGGCTCCGGGTCCGACAACGGCACGTCGTCGTCGAGCGACGGTGGATCGTCCGGCTCCTCGAGCGATCAGGGGTCGTCCTCGACCGGCGACTCGGGCTCGACCAGCTCGTCGAGCTCCGGCTCCTCGGCTCCGGCTCCTCGTCAGGGTCGGATTCATCGTCGAGCTCCGGCTCCTCGTCGGGGTCGGGTTCGTCGTCGAGCTCCGGCTCGTCGACCAGCTCCAGCTCCGGCTGAGCACGCCGGGATCCGGCGCTTCCCCTGCGGCGGGGGACCGACCGCTGCGGTCACGGCGAACCTCGGACTTCCCCGGCGAGCGAACACCCCGGCATGGCCCGCCGTGCGGGCCGAGCCGGTCTGCGACCCGAAGGGGAGCCCCGTGGACCAACGATTGCACCGCCTGGCCGCCGCCATCACACCCGAGCGACCCGGGGGAGGCCTCCGCCGAACGCTCCGGCGGCGAGCGCTCACCCGCCGAGCCGCGTCGCTGGTCGCCGTGATCGCCGTGGCGGCGGCCGCGGTCGGCGTCGACCGCCAGATGGCGACCAACGAGGCCACCACGGTGTCGGTCCCGGTCGCCACCCGGACGATCGGCTGGGGTGAGGTCGTCGGGGAGGCGGACATCGATCGCCGATCGGTCCCCGCCGCGCTCGTCCCCCCGGGCGTCGCCACCGATCCCGTCGGCCGTCTGGCGGCCAGCACGATCCAGGCCGGCGAGGTGGTGCTCGCCGCCCGCCTCGGCGGAGAGGGTCGTGCCGGCCTCGGTCCCGACGAGGTGGCCGTCGCCCTCCCGCCGGGTGGCGCTCCGCTCCCCCTCGTGCCCGGCGACGTCGTCGAGCTGATCGGGGTCGGCGTCGATCCGGCCGGCGGCGTCGCGACCCGTCAGCTCGGTCGGGGCCGGGTGGTGACCGTCGATGAGGCCTCGGTCACGGTGGCGGTCGCCGCCGGAGCGGCGGCGCCGGTGGTGAGCCAGCTGGCGATGGGCTCGATCAGCCTCGCCCTGACCCCGTACCACTCCTGACGACCGCCCGCGACCTACCCGGGGGCGGTGCGGGCGGCGTCAGCTGCGGGGCTCGACCGTCGAGGGCACGATCCGCGGCGTCCACGGTCGGGGCTTGTCGTAGTGGTGGCCTTCGATCCGACCGTGACGGAGGGCATCGAGGAAGGCGGCCGGACCATCGAAGTCGGGCATCACCATGTGGCCCGCCCCGAACGCGCTCGGCACGTGGGCATCGCTGCCGGCGCCGACCGCCACGCCGTGCCGCTCGCCGTACTCGACCGCCTTGCGGTTGAGCGACGCCAGGCTCGTCTTCGAGTTGTGGCCCTCGATCGCGTCGACCAACCCCTCGGCGACGAGGAGGTCGATCTCCTCGGGCCGGAGGCAGTTCCGCATCGGATCGAACGGATGCGGGATGTAGACGATGCCGCCTTGATCCCGGATGCGTTGGGCGGCCTCCAGTACCCCGATCCCGGCCGGGATCCGTTCGGTGAGGAACAGCCCGATGATCTCGCCCTGCCCGACGCGCAGCTCCTCGCCGATCACCACCCGGCACGGCAGCTCATCGGCCAGCCGCTCGGCCCCGGCGGTGGCGTTGTGGTCGGTGATGCACAGAACCTCGACCCCCGACGCCACGACCGCCTCGTGCAGTTCCTCGGGCGTGGTCGTGCAGTCGCCGGACCACATCGTGTGGCTGTGGCAGTCGACCCGGACCCACCCGTCGGGGACCGGCTCGGCCAGGTGGGGATGACGCTCGGCGGCCGGCGGGGCCGGCGCCGTCATGACGCCCCCGACAGGGTGACGTCGCCGATCACCAGCGACGGGGTCGTGACCCCGTTCGGCAGGCGGGTGAGGTCGGCCCCGACGTGGGTCACGTCGAGCAGGAGCCGCTGCAGGGTCGAGCCGAGCGTGCACTCGTTGACCGGCTCGGCCAGTTCACCGTTGCGGATCATCCGACCCACGGCGCCCACCGAGAAATCGCCCGAGACGGGGTTGACCCCGCTGTGCAACCCGGCCAGGCCGTAGACGTACAGACCGTGGTCGACGCCACCGATCAGATCGTCGAGGGTCCCGGTGCCGGGGGTGACCTCGAGGGCGTGGAGACCGGGCGCCGGCAGGCCCCGGGTCCCTCGAACCGCCGAGCCCGTCGACCCGTGACCCGAGCGGCGCCCGGTGTAGGAGTCGTAGACGAAGCCCTGCAGGACCCCGTCGACGACGAGGGGAACGCGGCGGCAGGCGAGACCCTCGCCATCGTGGGAGTCGGCGCCCAGGGAGGCGGGGTTGGTCGGATCGTCGACGAAGGTCAGGATCGGGGCGGCCACCTCGGTGCCCACCCGATCGACGAACGGCGAGCGGCCCTTGAGCACCCGGTCCCCGGTGAGGGTGCCGGCCACCAGCCCGATGATGGTCGCCGCCAGGTGGGGGTCGAGCACCAGGTCGACGGTGCCGGTCGACGGCTTGACCGAGCCGATCTGGCCGAGGGCGTGCTCGACCGCTCGGCTGGCGACCTGGTCGAGGTCGAGCTCGCTCGGCTCGCGGGCGCCGTCGTAGGCGAAGCCGGTCTGGGTCCGCTCGCCGTCGACCGCCAGGGCCTGGACCGAGACGCTGGCCGACGTCGATCGGGTCGACATCCGGATGCCGGCGGTGCTGGCCAGCGCCACCGCCGAGTCGTTGTCGGAGTAGCTGGCGACCCGCACCCCGGTGATCCGGGGATCGGCATCGGCCACCCGACGCTCGAGGTCGAGGGTCATCTCGATCTTGGCCGCGCTCCCGGTGGCCGACACCTCCGGCCGCCACAGCTCGACCTCGACCGGCTCGACCCCGTCGGGCTCGGCGATGCCGACGTGGGGATCGGCCTCGGCGAAGGCGGCGTTGGCCCGGGCCTGGGCCACCATGTCGGAGATCACTTCCGCATCGAGGGATCCGGCGCTGGCGAACCCTTCTCGACCGTCGACGAGGATCCGGACACCGACCGCGGCGTTGTCGGCCGTCGTGAACGACTCGATCTCGCCGCCGTAGGCCCGGACGGCGCTCGACCGACCGAAGGAGCAGGCCACCTCGATCTGCTCGGTCGGTCCGGCCTGGGCCACGACCTGGTCGGCGATCGCCAACAGATGCTCGGGGGTCATCGACATCTCCTCCGCTCGTCCGTTCAGGACGCCGTGCCGCCGATGGTCAACTCGGCGACCCGCAGGGTCGGGACCCCATCGCCGACCGGGACCCCCTGACCGTCCTTGCCGCACGTCCCGGGGGGACCCATCTCGAAGTCGTTGCCCACCGCCTCGATCTGCTGGAGGACCTTGGGGCCGTTGCCGATCAGCTGGCCCTCCCGCAGGGGGGCGGTCAGCTCCCCGTTCTCGATGAGGTAGGCCTCGACCATGCCGAACACGAAGTCGCCCGACGCGGTGTTGACCTGCCCGCCGCCCAGGCGAGCGACGTAGACGCCGTTGTCGACCGAGGCGATGATGTCGTCGGGGTCGGTGTCGCCTCCGGCCAGGTAGGTGTTGGTCATCCGGACCATCGGCAGGTGGCGGTAGCTCTGGCGGCGACCGTTGCCCGAGGGGGCCCGCCCCTCTTCTCGGGCCCGGATCCCGTCCCACAGGTAGTCGACGAGCACGCCGTTCTCGATCAGTACGTTGCGCTGGGCTGGGGTGCCCTCGTCGTCGATGGCGTATCGACCCCACTCCTCGGCCATCGTGCCGTCGTCGATCAGGGTCACCAGGGGCGACGCCACCTGCTCACCGAGTCGATCGGCGAACGCCGAGGCCCCCTTGCGGACCAGGTCGGCCTCGAGGCCGTGACCGCACGCCTCGTGGAACAGCACCCCGCCCGACCCGGGACCGATCACCACCGGGAGGGTGCCCGACGGGGCCGGGCGGGCCGCCAGCTTGGTGAGTGCCCGCTGGGCGGCCCGGGAAGCGAGCTGCTCGACGTCGTAGCGGTCGAACAGCTCGAAGCCGACCGACAGGCCGACCGACTCGTAGCCGGTCTGGAGGCCGCCGTCGCCCGTCGCCACGCACTGGACGCTGAAGCGGGTCCGGGTCTGATCGTCGGTGGCGTAGACCCCGTCGGTGTTGGCCACCAGGATCCGGCGCCGGGTGTCGGCGTAGCCGGCACTGACCTGGGTGATCGCCTCGTCGGCGCTGCGGGCCACCTCTTCGGCCCGGCGGAGCAGCTCGACCTTGGTGGCCTTGTCGACGTCCTCCGGCGGGTTGGCCACCGGTCCCGGCTCACCGCCGGCGGCGACCGCACCGCCGGCGCCGACCGGCCGGCCGGCCGCGGCACCGAGAGCCTCGGCTGCGGCGCGAGCGGCCCGGAGGAGCCCGTCGGGCGAGAGATCGGCGGTATGGGCGAACCCGACCGACGAGCCCGACATGGCCCGGATCCCGGCGCCCCGATCCCGGCCGGACGCCAGCCGCTCGATCCGCCCGTCGTCGAGCCCGACCGAGTCTCGACGCTCGTCCTCGATGAAGACCTCGGCGAAGGACGCCCCGCCGTCGAGGGCGCCCTGCAGGACCTGGTCGATCAGTGTCTGGTCACCGAGCTCATCGCGCATCCCCCAACCCTACCGGCGGGGCCTTCTCGACCTCGAACGCAGCTTTGGGCCCGTCGATCCCAACCGGCCGATCCCCTCGGGCCTCGTCGGAGCGACCACCGGGCGCTTGACCGGGTCGGAGGTGGCGCGCCACCGTGGGGCCATGTCGTCTCTCGCCCCCGGGCTCTCGGCCCGCGCCTCCCTCACCGTCGCCTCGGCCGACACCGCCCGGGAGGTCGGCTCCGGCTCGGTCGAGGTGCTGGCCACGCCGCGCCTCCTGGCGTTGTGCGAAGCCGCCACGGTGGCCGCGCTCGACGGTCACCTCGAGAGCGGCCAGACGACGGTCGGGGTCGAGGTCCGGCTCGACCACGTCGCACCCAGCCCGGTCGGCCGGCGGGTGTCCGCCGAGGCGACCCTCGAGAAGGTGGCGGGCCGCAAGCTGCACTTCACGATCAGCGCCCACGACGACCGGGGACTGGTGGCGGCGGCCAAGGTGACCCGGGCGATCGTCGACGAGGCGGCGTTCATGGCCAAGTGTGGCGAACGATGATCGCCAGGTGATCCCCCGGCGACGGAACCGGGTCGCCGGTATCCTGACCCGACGGGCGCTTGAGAGGACCGATACGGTGGGTTCCGCAGAGGTGCGTCCATGATTCTCGATTCCATCACTCAGCCCGATGATCTCCGCGAGCTCAGCCAGCGACAGCTCGTCGAACTGTGCGGCGAGATCCGCGAGTTCATCATCGAGACCGTCAACCGGACCGGCGGCCATCTCGGCTCCAACCTCGGGATCGTCGAGCTGACGATCGCCCTCCATCGGGTGCTCTCGTCGCCCGACGACGTGATCCTGTACGACACCGGCCACCAGGCCTACGTCCACAAGCTCATCACCGGCCGCAAGGCCGGCTTCGACCGCCTCCGCCAGGGCGGCGGCATGTCGGGGTACCCGTGCCAGGACGAGTCGGACCACGACTGGATCGAGAACAGCCACGCCTCGACCGTGCTCAGCTACGCCCACGGTTTGGCCACCGCGTTCGGCCTGACCGGCGACGGGCCACCGGCCCTCCGCCCCGATGGGCAGCCACGGCGCATCGTGGCCGTCATCGGCGACGGGTCGTTGACCGGGGGGATGGCGTTCGAGGGCCTGAACAACCTCGGCCACTCCGGGGCCAACGTCACGATCGTGCTGAACGACAACGGCCGGTCCTACGCCCCGACGATCTCGCTCCTCACCGAGAGCCTGGTCAAGATCCGGTCGAACCCGGTGTACATGCGTCGGCAGCGGCGGCTCGAGAGCTGGACCGAACGGCTCCCGATCATCGGCAAGGTCTCCCTGACCGGGATCCGGGCATCGAAGGCGGCGATTCGGGAGGCCTTCGAGCCCCAGGCGTTCTTCGAGCCGCTCGGCGTGCGGTACATGGGCCCGTTCGACGGGCACGACATCCCCGAGCTGGAGACGGCGCTGGTCAACGCCGGGAAGTTCGACGGTCCGGTCGTGCTCCACGTCAAGACCCAGAAGGGTCGAGGCTACGCACCGGCCGAGAACGACGACGTGAAGGCGATGCACGACACCTCGCCGCGGTTCCTCGACGGTGAGGTTCGGGTGGCGGCCCCTCCCGGCGAGAAGCCGGAGAGCTACACCGACGCCTTCACCGAGAGCCTGATCAAGTTGGCCGAGGAACACCGTGAGGTCGTGGCCATCACCGCCGCCATGCCCGACTCGACCGGCCTCCTGCCGTTCCGGGAGCGCTTCGCCGACCGCGTGTTCGACGTGGGCATCGCCGAGCAGCACGCGGTGACCGCAGCGGCCGGGATGGCGATGGGTGGGCTCCGGCCGGTCGTCGCCGTCTACTCGACGTTCCTCACCCGGGCCTTCGACCAGGTCAACCTCGACGTCGGGCTGCACGGTCTCGGGGTGATCTTCTGTCTCGATCGGGCCGGCGTGACCGGCAACGACGGTCCGTCCCACCACGGGATCCTCGACCTGGCCCTCCTGTCCAAGGTCCCCGGGATGACGATCTTCTGCCCGTCGTCATACCAGGAGCTCCAGCAGATGCTCCACGACGCCTACGAGCTGGTCGACGGTCCGGTCGCCATCAGGTGGCCCAAGACGCCAGCGCCCTCGGTGTCGGCCGACGAGGTCGGGGTCGGGTTGACCGCCCGGAAGATCCGGTCCGGCGGCCCCGAGGTCTGCCTGATCGGGTCGGCAAGATGCTGGCTGCGGCCGTCGATGCCGCCGACCGGCTGGCCGACGCCGGGATCGCCGCCACGGTGTGGGATCCCCGGGTCGTCAAGCCGCTGGACCCTGCGATGCTCGCCGACGCCGCCGGCCACCGGCTGGTCGTCTCGATCGAGGACGGGCTGGCCGAGGGAGGCATCGGCTCGACCATCGCCGCCGAGTTGGCGTCGTCGAGCGCCAGCGTTCGCGCCCTCGGCGTACCCACCGAGTACGTGGCCCACGACAGCGCCGATGCCATCCTGTCCCGGCTCGGTCTCGACGGTGCGGGGGTGGCGGCGACCGTCGCCGAGGCCCTGAGCGGCCCCGACCGGACCGGCGCCTGATCAGGGCCGGCGGGCGTTCCCGTAGCCCCGGCCGGCACCGGAACCGACGACGCTCGCTCCGGCGTCCGGCCCGACGAGCAGGTCGACGCCGAGCTCGATGAGTGCGGCGCTCGACGGGGGTCGGCCATCGGTGACCGCCAGAACCCGGCAATCGAGACGGTGGGCCAGTTTGACGGCCCGGTCGGCCGCATCCCACCGCTGGCCGGCGGCCGCCGGGCCCGACCCGTCGACCTGGATCCGGGCGAACTCGAACCGGTAGCGCCCCGCGGCCTCGGCGGCCGGCCCCTGGGCGGCGAATCCGTCGAGTGCGATGCGGACCCCGTGGGACTTGAGGCGCTGCAGGCTCGACCACACGTCGGCGAAGGCCGGACCGACCTCCACCGACAACACCAGCTGGGATGGCTCGATCCCCGAGCGCCGAACGGCGGTCTTGACCACGTCGAGGAAGCTGGGATCGGCGACGAAGCGCTCGTCGACGGCCACCGACACCGTCGGAGCCGCCTCCGGCGACGTTGCCGCCCGGGCCCGGTCGGCGAGGGGCACGATGGCATCGATCAACCGGACACTCAGCGGAGCCACCTCGTCGTCGCCGGCCGCCCGGAGAATCGAGCGGGTCGACCGGTCGCCGACGTGCAGCTCGGGCGGACCGTGGGGAAACCCGATCGTCGAGTCCATGCCCTTCACCTGGGCGGTGGCGACCTCGACGATCGGCGATGCCTCGACGGCGAGGGCGTCGTGGGCCAACACGGTGGCAAGGGCCGATCGAACCCGGTCGGTCCGGCGATCGGTGGTGGTCATCCCGGCCTGCTCGGCCCCACCGCCGACGCTCGGCTGGTGGCGCCTACGTCGCAACGTCATATCGGATCCTCGCCTCCCCATCGACCCGGTCACCCCCCGGCTTGAGCCGTTCAGCCTCGATCGTCGGCGTCGACGGCGTGGGCCGTCAGCTCGTCGAGCGTGGCGTACTCGAGCATCACCATATGCGTCCCGGCGAGCACGATGGGGGGCGCGACGCCGGCCTCGCGTGCCTCGACCCACCTCGACGCGCAGAGGCACCACCGGTCCCCGGGGCGCAGCCCCCGGAACCCGAAGGCGGGATTGGGGGTGGAGAGGTCGTTGCCGACCGATGCGCTGAACGCCAGGAATTCCTCGGTCACCTCGGCGCAGACCACGTGCACACCGGCGTCCTCCCCGCCGGTGTTGCAGCAGCCGTCACGGTAGAAGCCGGTGAGTGGATCGGTGGAACAGGAGCTGAGCTCCCCACCAAGGACGTTTCGAGCCATGAGCGCAACCGTACGGCCTGGCGGAACGGATCGGGTGCTGGGCCGCGCATCGCAGCCGTCGAGTACCCTTCGGTGACGATGGGCCTTCCCACCGCCGGGCCGACCCCGGCACCGAGACCCTCCAGCGCCCGAGCGACGATGATCGCGATGGCGCTCGCCGTCGCCGTCGGGGCCTGCGGCTCGGCCGACGGCGACCGCTCGGCAGCAGAGGCCGCCATCGCCTCGACCACCGGGGCAGGCGACACGACCGCTGCGACCGGCGGGGCGATCGCCGATGACGACGGGACCACGCCCGGGACCGCCACCTCGCTGGGGCCGCCGGTCGCCGCCGAACCGAGCACCTCGCCCGGGGACGAGGCGACCGGCACGACGAGCCCGGAGGCCGGGAACGGCACGGTCGGGACCCGGCCGGACTGGTTGGGAACCCGGGTCCTGCCGACCATGCCCGACGGTGTCGTGCCACCCCAGACCACCCCGCCGGAGCTGGTCGACCGCCGCTTCGCCACCATCGACATCCTCCCCCCGCCGCCGGACGGAGCCTTCGCCTCGACGGTCGAGCCCCTGACCGACGAGATCGTCGAGCGCTCGACCTGGAACGAGGACTGTCCGGTGACCGTCGACGAGCTGCGCTACGTGACCGTCAGCTTCTGGGGGTTCGACGACCTCCCCCATACGGGCGAGCTCATCCTCCATGAGACGGTCGTCGACGACATCGTGTCGGTGTTCACGTCGCTGTACGAGGCACGCTTCCCGATCGAGGAGATGCGGATCACCACCGCTGCCGAGCTGGACGCCCCGCCGACCGGAGACGGCAACAACACCGCCGCGTTCGTGTGCCGGGCCGTCGTCGGCGGGACCCGCTTCTCCGAGCACGCCTTCGGCCTGGCGGTCGACATCAACCCGTTCCACAACCCCTATCGCCGGGGCGACGTCGTTCTCCCCGAACTGGCCGGCGTCTATCTCGACCGTGACGACGTCCGGCCGGGGATGATCGTCGAGGGCGACGTCGTGGTGGCGGCGTTCGACCGGATCGGCTGGGGGTGGGGCGGCCGGTGGCAATCGCTGGACGACTACCACCACTTCTCGCTCCACAACCGGTGACCATCGGCGGATTGCGTCGAGGCCGGGCTTCCGGTGATGATGCTCAGATGTCCAGCGACGCCCCCACCACCCCACCCGACCTGTTCGACCTGACCGGCAAGGTGGCGGTGGTCACCGGCGGGAGCCGGGGGCTGGGACGGGCGATGGTCGAGGCCTTCGCCCGGCACGGGGCCGACGTCGTCATCGCCAGCCGGAAGCTCTCGGCGTGCGAGATCCTGGCCGAGGCCGTGGCCGACGAAACCGGCCGTCGGGCGATCGGCGTCGAGTGCCACGTCGGGTACTGGGAGCAGTGCAACGACCTGTGCGATCGGGTCTACGACGAGTTCGGCCGGTGCGATGTCCTGGTCAACAACGCCGGGATGTCCCCGCTCTACGACTCGCTCGGCGAGGTGTCGGAGTCGCTCTTCGACAAGGTCATCGACGTCAACCTCAAGGGCCCGTTCCGCCTCTCGGCGGCGTTCGGGGAGCGCATGGCCGCCGCCGGCGGAGGGTCGATCATCAACGTCAGCTCGATCGCCGCCGTCCAAGCGACCCCGAACGAAGCGGCGTACGGCGCGGCCAAGTCCGGCCTGAACAGCCTCACGACGTCGTTCGCCCACGCCTACGCACCGAACGTCCGGGTCAACTGCATCATGCCCGGACCGTTCATGACCGACATCAGCAAGGCGTGGGACCTCGACGCCTTCGCCGAGCGGGCCCGGAACGACATCCCCCTCCAGCGTGGTGGCGAACCCCACGAGGTGGTCGGCGCCGCGCTGTACTTCGCCAGCGACGCCTCGACCTACACCACCGGTGCGGTGTTGAAGATCGACGGCGGCACCGCGTTCAGCCCGGCCTGAGGATGGTCGGCCATCGCTGGCTCCCGGTGGTGGCCCTCTGTGCGTTGACGGCGACGTGTGGCTCGGCCGTCGGCTCGACCGGCGAGCCCGGGACCGCAGGCGGCGGTCCGGCGGGGACCCCGACGACGACCTCGGCCGGATCGCCGACCTCGGCCCCGGAGATCGACGGCGACGACCGTGCCGCGGCGGCCGTCCACCGGATCATCGCCCCGGCCTGCGGGACCGGCATCGAAGCGATCGGGACCGGTGTGGCGGTGACGCCGGAACTGATCGCCACCGTGGCCCACACGTTCGAGCGGGCAGCGTCGATCCACCTGGAGCGGCCGGGACCGGGCGACGACGATCGAGTCCGGACCGACGCCGACCTTGTCTACCTCGATCCGGCTCGGGACCTCGCCCTGCTCGTCGTGGCCGACGCCGACGACGGGCCACCGCTGCCCCACCTGGAACTCGGAGCACCGACCGACGGGGAGGCGGTTGCGGTGTGGACGGCCGCCGCCGGACCGATCGAGGCCAAGCCGGCGGTCGTCATCCGCCAGGTCGAGGTGACCCTCGATGGGGAAGGGCGACGGGAGGGGCTCGAGCTCGACGCCGACATCGAACGGGGAGACTCGGGGGCGCCGGTGGTCACCCCCGGTGGCGCCGTGGTGGGGGTCGTCTTCGCCGCCGACCGGGTCGATCCCCGGGCCTGGGCGGTGGCGGCGGCCGAGATCGAGGCCGCCCTGGCCGAAGCCGAGGGCGACCCGATCCCGCTGGCCTGCTAGCCCAGTTCCGAGCCGACGATCGACACGAACGACACGCACTCGCCGGGAGCGCCGCCGAGGTTGTGGGTCATGCCCAGGGTCTTGCCGCCTTCGGTGACCGAGCGGATCTGCCGCTCGTCGGGGGCTTCCTGGCGGAGCTGGAGCCAGCACTCGAACAGCATCCGCAGCCCCGACGCCCCGATCGGGTGCCCGAAGGACTTCAGACCACCGTCGGGATTGACCGGCAACTCACCATCGAGGTCATAGGTCCCGGCCAGGACCTCCTTCCACCCCAGGCCCCGCTCGGCGAAGCCCAGATCCTCCATCAACACCAACTCCGTCGGCGTGAAGCAATCATGGACCTCGGCCATCGCGATCTCGGCCCGAGGATCGGTCACCCCGGCCTGGGCGTAGGCATCGGCGGCGCACGCCGACACCTCGTGGAACGTCGTGTAGTCGTAGTCCGGATCGATCGGGCCGGCGGCAGGGCCGGCGGTGAAGGCCAGGGCCTTCACGTAGAGGGGCTTGTCGGTGTAACGGTGGGCATCCTCGGCCCGGACGATGATCGCCGCCGCCGAACCATCCGACACCCCCGAGCAATCGAAGATCCCCAACTGACCGGCGATGAGGGGGGCGTTGCAGATCGTGTCCTTGCCCACCTCCTTGCGGAACTGGGCCCGAGGATTCCGAGCGCCGTTGAAGTGGTTCTTCCACGCGATCCGGGTCATCACGTCCTTGAGCTCATCGGAGTCGACCCCGTACTTCTCGGCATAGGCCGGAGCCAGCAACGAGAACATGGCGGGGGCGGTGAGCTCCGGACGGGTCCCGTCATCGGGAATGGTGGCTCCGGTGAGGCCCGACATGCCGTTGTCCTTGAGCTTCTCGACACCGATCGCCATGACCTTGTCGTAGGCGCCGGAGGCCACGGCGTAGCAGGCGTTGCGGAACGCCTCGGACCCGGTGGCGCACATGTTCTCCACCCGGGTCACCGGCTTGTAGTCGATCTTCAACGCCCGACTCAACGTCAACCCCGAAACGCCGGAGCCGAGGGTGCCGAACCAGTAGGCGTCGATCTCGTCCTGGGCGATGCCGGCCGAGGCGTACGCCTCCTGGCTCGACTCGACCAGCATGTCCTCGACCGACCGGTCCCAGTGCTCGCCGAACGGGGTGCACCCCATCCCGACGATCGCTACCTGATCCTTGATGCCACGTGAAGCCATGTTCTTTCCTCGTTTCTGCCGCTCGCGACCGTTCGAGCGTCTAACTACCAGCCTAGGTCGATGGGATGGGTGGTGCTCAAGTTCGGGCCCGGCCACCGGGCCGGGCCATCCAGCTCCGCCGGGAACCGATCAGCCGACCGGCTTGGCCTTCCAGAAGTAGTTGTGGACGCCGTTGGCCGTCAGGAGACGGCGGAAGGTCATCTGGACCCGGTCGCCGATCTTCACCTGCTCGGGGTCGGCGTCGGTGAGCTGGCACTGGAACCGACCGCCCCCGTCGAAGTCGATCACGACGGCGATGACGGGCGGCGAGAGCGAGTAGGCCAGGCGGTCGATGGTGAAGGTCACCACCGTCGCCGGGACGTCGGCCATCGGGATCGGTTCCATCTCGTCGACCGCCCCGCCCTTGACCGACACCCGCTGGGGTGGGAGGTGGACCGCGCCGGTCGAGCGATCCCGGGATCCGATGAAGGCGTACTTCCAGTCCTCGGCCCGGAACGACGGCGGCGCAGCCGGCGGCTCGGGGTCGGGCCGCCGGGGCGGCTCCCGGTCGAGGAATCCCCGCCAGGTGAGGAACGCGTTGTAGTCGAGCGAGTCGTTGCCCGCCGCGACCTGGTCGGCGACGGTGGCCGCCGGCCGGTAGGCGGCGATGGCGTCGGTCGTCCGGTAGAAGCCCACGTCGCACCCGTCTGCCAGGTGGACGACCATGATCGTCTGGCCCGGCTCGGCCGCGTCGAGGACGGAGGCCAGCACGAGGCCGGCGTGGGGGGTGCCGGTGTTGCCGATGACCGCGGTCAGGTCGTCGGCCACCTTGGCCCCGTCGACGCCGGCGGCCCGGGCTGCGCCCCGCACCGCTCGGGCGTGGAGACCGGTCACGACCACGGCGTCGACGTCGGCCGGCTCGATCTCGCATTCCTTGAAGGCGGCGCTGGTGGCCTCGGTGACCAGGGGGAGATAGGCGTGCTCGCCGAACCGCTCCTCCCACACCCGGGAGTACTCCCAGCCGGGGATTCGCCACCGGTCGAGGAACTCGGCGGTCGACGACGCGCCGCCCAGCCACTCGGCGATGACCGGCCCGTCGTCGGGTGACCCGATCAGCCAGCCGACCGCACCGTCGCCGGTGTTTGCCTCGTCCGACGAGCCGGGGCGGCCGGTTCGGACGTCGCTCGCCACGATCAGAGCGGGACGGGATCCTTCCAGGGCGAACCGGAGCGCGGCGTTGACCGAACGGGGCGACCCGGCGACATCGCCGGCGAAGGTGTGCGATGGGGCGTTGAGGGCGGCGTGGATGACCGTGGCGTTGGTCTTGTCGAGGTAGGGCGGGGTGCTGGTGGCGAAGGAGATGCTCGCCGGCTCGCACCCGTCGGGGCGGGACGCCATCGTGGCCCGGGCCGCCTCGACGGCCATCGAGGTGGCGTCCTCGTCGTAGGAGGCGACGGAACGGGTTCCTCGCCCTCCCCCGGTCCCCAGGGCAGCGGTGATGGCCCCCTTCTGCAGCCGGTAGTAGGGAAGATAGGACCCGTAGGCGATGATGCCGCGCACCGAAACCTCCTCGTCAGCGATGGGCGATCAGCCTAGGACAACCGCCGCACGCCATCGAGTTGGCACCGACCATCGGGCCGGGCCGGTCCCCCCGGTGCCGAGCTCAGGTGTAGTAGGGGTTCTCGCCGGCGGTGTGATCGGTGGCGTCGAGCACGTCGGTGATCTCCGGCAGGGCGTCCATCAGCATCGTGCGGATGCCGTCCCGGAGGGTCATGGCGCTGGCGGCACAGCCCTGACAGCCACCCCCCATGGTGACCACGACCTTCGTGTCCTCCACGCCAACCAGCTGGGCGTAGCCGCCGTGGGCGGCCAGGGCCGGGTTGATCGCCTGATCGAGGACCGCCTGGACCTTCTCCGGCAGCTCGCCCTCGAGGTCGAGGTCGAGCCCGGCGAGAGGGTCGGGGGTGTTGGGATTCTTGATGACCAACCCGCCGGCGGCCCCATTGCTCGGCACGTCGAGCACGGCCCCGACCATGTTCTCGACCGATGCGGCGGGCACGATCACCGTCAGCTCGCCGTGGTCACCCTGGGGGTAGACGACATCGTCGGCGGCCGCGTCGGCGGTCGCCACCAGGTCGAGGGAGTACACGAACTCGGCCATGTTCGAGCCGGTGATGGCCACCCGGAGGGCGGTCCCGGCCGGGTCGTCCTCGCCGGCCCGGACCTCGAGCACGGTCTTCATCGCCTCAGCCGACACGGTCAACGGACGAGCCGGATCTCGCTCGATCTCAGCGACGGTTTCCTGCTGGGTCATTGGTGCTCCGGGGTGATGGGGGCCGATCGGCCTCTCCCAGCGTATCGACCGACCCTCCCTCCTGGCCCATCGTGCCCCGGTCGAGGCCGACCGGGGCCCGCCGCAGGGCGCGCGGCAGCGGACCGTTGGTGGCAAACGCCGACGGCCCGTCCACCCTTGGACGCCGTGGACAGGCTCATCCTCGGCGCCGTTGCGGTTCGGCTGGTGGCGGCATTGGTGTTGATCGTCGGACCGTGGACCGACGAGGCCGGCGAGCTCGACGGGTGGGACGTCGCCCGGTTCCAGGAGATCGCCGAGGCCGAGGGCCGGCCGTGGGTCGACTATCCGGTGGAGTATCCGCCCGGATCGGTCGTGCTCATCGACGCCGTCTCCCAGCCGGGGCTGGTCCAGACCCACCGGTGGCTGGTCGCCCTCTCGTTCGCCGTCGACGTCGCCATCGCCGCCGGACTGGCCGGCCTGGCCGGCACCCCGGCCGCCGCTCGCTACCTGGTGCTCGGCCTACCGCTGGTTCCGATGGGCCTGCTCCGCTTCGATCTGTGGGCCGCGGCGTTGGCGGTGCTGGCGGTGGCGGCGCTGCTCCAGCGGCGACCCGGCACGTTCGGGCTGGTGGTGGCGGCCGGGGCGATGATCAAGATCTGGCCCGGGCTCCTCGTCGGCGCCGCCCTGGCCGCCCGCCGGTACCGGGCGGCGGGGGCCGCGCTGGCCGTCTCGGCCCTCGCGGTGGGGGGCTGGGTGGCGGCGACGGGATGGTCGATCGAGGGGATCGAGCAGGTCGTCTCGCTCCGGGGCGCCACCGGCTGGCACGTCGAGAGCCTCCCGGGGACGATCGTCGCCCTGACGTCCGACGCCGAGCCGAGCCGAGCGCTCGATGCCTACCGCATCGGCCGATTGTCGGACGCGGTGGTGATGGCCGGTCGTGTGGCGGCGGTGGCCGTCATCGCCGTTGCGGTCGCCCTCGGTTGGCGCCGATCCGCCGGGAACGAGACCGGAGGCGACGAGCTGCAGACGGTCGGCGCAGTGATGCTGGCGTCGACGGCGGCCTTGATCGTGTCGGCCCCGCTCCTGTCGCCCCAGTTCCTCCTGTGGCTGGTCCCGTGGGCCGCCCTGCTCGCCTGGCCTGGCGGCCGACCGCCGGCCCCGACCCTGCTGACCGCGGCGGCGGTCACCCTCACCGGCGCCACCTTGGCCTGGTACGGCCCTCCCCGCTTGGCCGAGGCGACGCCGGCGACCTTGCTCCTGGTCCGCAATCTCGTGGTGCTGGGGGTGGTGGCGGCGACGATCCGGGATCTGGCCCGTCGCCCGGTCCCGCCCGCCACCGGTCAGGCCGAGCGGAACGACCGCTGAGGGACCGGAGCCCCGGCCCAGGCCCAGCTGGTCCGGATCCGGAGATCGATCAGATGCCCGAGGTACCGGTTGGCCTCGCCCACCCCGGCTTTCGAATCGCCGGCCGCCCGACCGTCGAAGTCGAACGGGAGGTCGACGGTCGCCAGCTCCGGGTGGGTCGCCAGGACCTCGGCGAGCACCTTGAAGCCATCGGGGTTGAGCCGATCGAGGTCGATCGCCGACAGGCGGAGGGCGAAGAACCCCGAGAGCGGATCGGAGCACCGGCCGAGCCGGAGCGGAAACAGCGTCCACGCCAACCCGGTCGCCAGGAACGAACCGAGGCGGCGACCGGGACCGAACCGCCGGTCCTGCCGGCTCCCGGGCAGGCGGCGGGAGGCGACGGCCAGGTCGGCGCCTCCCTCGATCGCCGCCACCAGCTCGGTGATCGCCGCCGGAGGGTGCTGGAGATCGGCGTCCATGACCACGACCACCGAACCCCGGGCCGCTTCGAGGCCATCGGTCACCGCACCGGCCAACCCGCCCCATCGGGCGCCGGGCGGCCGGTGGATCAGCCGGACCGGGAGCGCTGACCGTCGGCCGGCGGCATCGATGACCGCCGGGGTGTCGTCATCGGAGTCGTCGACGAACACGACCTCGACCGGTGGGGGTGCCTCGACGGCCGTCACCGGCCGAGGACCGTCGGTCGTGGCGATGGCCGCCAGCAGCCGATCGATGTTGGGGCCCTCGTGCCGGGTCGGGACCACGATGGTGACCATCGACGGATCGAGGCCCGAGCGGTGCCGAGGCCGGGCGGCGCCCTTGGGACTGAAGGTGAGGGCGACCAACAGGGCGACCGCCAGGAGCAGCGTGGCGAACCCGTTGTCGGCCACGACCAGCAGGCCCAGTTGGGGTCCGATGGGCAGCACGACGAACGCGGCGACGGCACAACCGGCCACGAAGCTCCGGTTCCGCTCCCCCGCCGACGACGCGGCGAGGATCATGATCCCCCAGGTCAGGTACCAGGGTTGGGTCGTCGGGTGCAGGAGGGCCCAGATCAGGAGGCTCCAGGCCAGGGCCAACGGCCAGCTGCGGTGCCCCCGGAGCAACAGGATGAGGGTCGCAGCGACCGCCAGGGCGAAGCCGGTCCCCCGGGCGATCCCCACCACGACGGCGACATCGAGGCCGGTGGTCAGGGCGACCCCACCGCCGATCACCCGGGTGAGGCTGAGGTAGGCGTCGACCGGCCGGGTGGCGGTGATGGCGTCGACCCAACCCCATCCCCAACCGGTGAGCCGCCCGGCGAGGGCGATGACGATGAACGCCTCGGCGGCGACGACGGCGACGCGGAGGGTCGCCACCGACCGCCGGCGGGCCTCGAGGACCCAGGGCCAGCCGATGAAGGCCACGGCCAGGATCGCCGGCAGCTTGATGGCCGCCGCCATGGCACACAAGGCGACCCCGATCCATCGGAACCGGGGACGCCGCCCGATGGCGACCCCCGACACGAGGAAGCCGAGCATCATCGCCTCGTTGTGGGCGCCCGACACCAGATGGAGCAGCACCAGCGGGTTGGCGAAGGCCAGCACCAGCGCATCGGTCGGATCGCGACCGAGGCCCCGGGCCAGATCGTCGACGGCGAAGGCGGCGACGATCAACCCGAGGACGGCCATGAGCCGGTAGACCAGCACCGCGGTCACGACACCGTCGCCGGTGAGGCGGGAGATCGTCTCCGAGACCGTGACGAACACCGGCCCGTACACCACCGGGGCGTCGTGATAGAGCGGGTCGACGGCGGCGAGCACCGGGTCGTTGGGGCCGAGGCTGGCGGGACCCTCGGTGTACACGTCGAACCCTCGATCGGCCAGCCGACCCTGGGCCGCGTAGGCGTAGACATCGCGACTGCCGAGTGGCGGGCCGACCAGGAACGGGAGCGACCAGACGAGCACGACACCGGCCAACACCCGCCGGCTGACGCCTCGGGTCAGCTGGTGGCGGCGGAGCGACAGCCACGCCCGGACCAGCACGATCATCCCGCCGTAGAACATGAGCAGCGACGGGACGAGGCTCATGACGGGCCGGACGGGGATCGCCGGCACCGACCACAGCCGCCCCGCTCCGGCCGGGGCGGCGGCACCGGCCAGCGCGCCGCCAACGACGATGCTCAACGCGGCGACGAAGCCAAGGGCGCCGATGACCGTCAACGATCGGGCACCGGCACCGTTGCTGGTCTCGCTCAACGTCACGTCGTGGTCGAGGATCTGAGCATGATAGGACCGCTCGGTCGGTGGCCAAACGACTGGCCCCCTCGCCCGCCAACCGACTGGTCGATCGACCGGCGAGGGGCCGTCAGGTTCCCACGGCGGCGACCAGGCGATCGACGATCTCGTCGAGGATGCCGGCGGAGGTGGCGAAGTTCAGTCGGGCCCGACCCGGGCCGCCGGGGCCGAAGTCGGGCCCCGGCGAGAGACCGATCCGGGCCCGGTGGACCAGCTCGGCACTCGGGTCGGGGCCGAGATCGAACGAGGTCAGATCGAGCCAGGCGAGGTACGTCGCCTCCGGGGGGACGAAGCCGACCGCCGGCAGCTCCCGGGCCAGCCGATCGGCGAGCTGGTCACGGCGGGCGGTGAGGTGGGCCCGAGCGTTGTCGAGCCAGCCCGCCCCCTCGGTCCACGCGACGAGGGTCGCCACCGCCCCCGGCGTCCCCACGGCTCCGAGGGCGTGACGGGCCAGGCCGTCGATATGGTCGGCCAACCGGCGGTGACCGACGGTCGCCACCGCACACCGCAGGCCGGCGAGGTTGAACGCCTTACTGGCCGACGTGATGGTCATCGTCCGGGCCTCGCCCGCACCCTCGCCGACCAGGGCCATCGGCCGGTGAGCGGCCCCGGGGTGGAGCAGATCGGCCCACACCTCATCGCTGATGACCAGGAGGTCGTGGCGCTCCGCGACATCGATGACGGCCGCCAGCTCATCGTCGTCGAAGGCCCGGCCGGTCGGGTTGTGGGGATTGCAGATCAGGATGACCGACGTGGAGGAATCGATCGCCGCCTCGAGCCGATCGGGATCGAGCCGCCAGCCGTCGGGATCGAGCGGCACCGGCACGACCCGCCGCCCCGGCCCTTCGACGGCGGCGAGGAACGGCGGATAGATCGGGGTGAAGACGACGATCCCGTCGCCCGGCCCGGTGTGGAGGTCGATGGCGATGTCGATGGCGTGGAGGACGTCGCAGAACACCCGGACCCGCTCCGGGTCGGGCGACCAGCCGTGGTGCCGTTCCTGCCAGGCGGCGAAGGCCTGGGGGATCTGCTCCAGAGCGGCCCGGTGGTAACCGAAATCGCCCCGCTCCGCCAGCTCGGCCACCGCTCGGCGGATAGCCGAGGGGGGCCGGAGATCCATGTCGGCCACCCAGGCCGGCACCACGTCCGGCCCGAACTTGTTCCACTTCACCCCGCCCAGCTGTCGGAGTTCGGCCTCCGCCGGTATCTCGACCCGGTCCTGGTCCGCCGTTCCGCCCGGTGACTCCGTCCGATCCATCCGCACCCTCTTCCTCGATGACGACCCGGTCGGGAGCCGTCCACGGCCGCTGCCGCCCGGCTGTCGCGTACAATTCAGGCACCGTTCACCGGCGGCCGCAACAACGGCGGGCCACGACCGCCGATCCGGTCCGACGAGCGGGCATGCTTGATGCATGACCTCGACGGTTCCTCCGTTGATCGCGAGGAAGCCGGCGCTCTTCCTCCGGGTGCTGGCCAACGTCTGGCCGGCGATGCGCACCATGACCGAGCAGGTCTACGACTACACCGCGTGGTGGGACGGGCAGAACCAGGAAGCGGCGGGCGGCGACGGGCCCCTCCTGGTCGCCATCGGCGACTCGACGGCGATCGGCATCGGCGCCTCTCGACCCGACCGGGGCTACGTCGGCGTGCTCCAGCGCTCGCTGTCGGAGCGGGACCAGACCCCGTGGCGGGTCATCAACCTCGGCTTGTCGGGGGCCCGGGTCGCCGATGCGCTCGACCGTCAGCTCCCGATCCTGGCCCGGCTCCGGCCCGATGTCGTCACCTGCTGCATCGGTATCAACGACCTGGTGTGGACCCGGCAGACCACCCGACTCCGGGACCGACTCCGACAACTGATCGCCGAGCTGCCCGAAGAGTCGATCGTGGCCCGCCTCGCCGGCGGGTCGGCCCGGGGCCGTCTGGCCAACAACGCCCTGCGGGACGCAGCAGCCCTCCGGGCCATCCCGCTCGTCAACCCCTGGACCGAGCGGGGCGAGCCCGGCCGTCGGCGGGTCGGCGGCGACCTCTTCCACCCGAACGACTACGGCTACGAGCTCATGGCCCGGCCGTTCGGCCGCCAGCTCGGCATCGCCTACCCGGGTGACGCCGAGCGGTCCCACTCCACCGGCTGAGCGCCGGTCGGCGAGCCCGGGGTGGGTGATCCCCGATGGGAGCGGGCGGGGACGCTAGGTTCTGCGACGGTGGCAGGAATTCTCAGCGGACCGGTCGGCGACGGTCGTCGGCGTCGGCCGACGTGGCCCGAGCTGGAGGCGACGAAAGGCCTCGTCGTTCGCCACCGCACGACCGGCACGGTCGGTTCGGTCGTCAAACTCACGCCGAACCATGTCACCCTCCGGGACCGGAGGGGGCGGGAGCACGTCATCCCCACCGCGCCGGGTGCCTTCTCCGCCGAGGGGCGCACCGTCACGCTCGTCCGCCCCCGCCCGGCGGCTCGCCAGACCCCCTCCGAGACCGCCTCGGGTTCGATCCCGCCGGCCGATCGGCGGGCCCGGGTCGCTCGGGCGAGCCGGATCCTGGTCGAGGGCCGTCACGACGCCGAGCTCGTCGAGCGGGTCTGGGGCGACGACCTCCGGGCCGAGGGGGTGGTCGTGCTCCCGCTCCATGGGGCCGACGATCTGGCCGCCACGGTCGCCGAGCTCGATCCGGGCCCCGACCGTCGGCTCGGCATCCTGCTCGACCACTTCGTCGCCGGAACCAAGGAGTGGCACCTCGCCCGATCGATCAACGACCCCCACGTCCTCATCACCGGTCACCCCTTCGTCGACGTCTGGCAGGCGGTCAAACCATCGGCGGTCGGGATCGCGGCCTGGCCCGAGATCGATCGGGGCCAGGATTGGAAGACCGGCATGTGCGCCGCCCTCGGCTTCGGCGGAACCCCGGGCGAGTTCTGGACCCGGCTCCTGGGCACGGTCGGCTCGTACCGGGATCTCGAACCGGGCCTGGTCGGAGCCGTCGAGGCCTTGATCGACTTCGTGGCCCCGCCGGCCGACGATCCCTGATCGTCTGGCGGCCGGTCAGCCGGGTTCCCGGGTCGCAGCGATGGGCCGATGGCCACGGGCGGCCCGAGATGGGCCACACTGGAGCAGGTGACGAGCAGCCTGAGTCTCGGCCGGATCTTCGGCATCCCGATCGGCGTGAACTGGAGCATCATCGCCGTCGCGGTCCTGTTCACGATGGCCCTCTCGCTCCAGGCCCTGCCCCGCTCGGTGCCCGGCACCCCGGTCGAGATACGGGTCGTCGTGGCGGCGGTGGCGGTGCTCGTGTTCTTCGCCTCGATCCTGGCCCACGAGCTCGGCCACGCCGTGGTGGCGCTCGAGCACGGCGTCGGGGTCGACGGGATCACCCTGTGGCTCCTCGGGGGTGTGGCCAAGCTCGACCGCCAGGCCCCGACCGCCCGTGCCGAGTGGCAGATCGCCGTCGCCGGGCCGGCCGTGAGCCTGCTCCTCGGGGTGTTCTTCGGGGCGGTGACCGTCATCGCCTACGCCGTCGGGGTACCGCTCGTCGTCGTCGCCATCGGCAGCTGGCTGGCCGGGGTGAACGTGATCCTGGCGGTGTTCAACCTCCTCCCGGCCGCTCCCCTCGACGGCGGGCGGGTCCTGTCGGCGATCCTGTGGCACCGTCTGGGCGAGGCCGACCGAGCCCGGGTGATCGCCGGGCGGTGCGGCATCGTGCTGTCGGTGATCCTCGTGGCGGGTGGCATCGCCCAGATGGTGCTGCTCGACCAGCTCGGCGGCTGGGTGACGGCGCTGGTCGGGCTGTTCACCTTCGGCGCGGCCCGGGCCGAGATCGCCGCCGCCGCCATCCGGCGGCGGCTGTCGACGACCCTGGTCGGTGACTTCCTCGCCCCCCATCCGCCGTCGGTTCCCGACTCGTTCTCGGTGAAGCGGTTCGTCGAGGGCACCGCTCCCGGTCGGTCGAGCACGGCCCACGCCGTCACCCGCTGGGACACCGCGCCGATCGGCTACGCCGTGCCGGCATCCGCCATCCAGCAGCTCTCCGAGCCCGAGCGGACCTGGACGACGGTCGGCCAGGTGATGTATCGGAACGATCTGGTGGGCTGGATCGCCGCCGACCGGCCGGTCCGGGAGCTGATCGAGTTCTGGGAGCGCTATCCGGTGCCGCTGGCCGTCGTGACCGATCCCGGCAGCGGCCGGCCGCTCGGCACCGTGACCCAGATCCAGGTTCGGCCCCTCCTGCTCCGGCCCGACCTGTGGGGCCGGGACCGACCCGCTCCCACCCCGGTCCGGCCCCCTGCCGGGGGAGCGATCGGTTAACCTCCGACCGTGGACGGAGCGGGGACGCCGGCAACCGGCGATGACGATGTCCGGGCCCCGATGCCCCGTTGGGTCCGCCAGGCGATCTTCCTCTGGTGGGGGGCGCTCATCTTCCTCTGGGTGGCCCTCGGGACGGTCCGCCAGCTGCGGGGGCTGCTGACCCAGTTGGCCCTCGCCCTGTTCCTGTCGTTCGCCATGGAACCGGCGGTCGACTGGCTCGGGCGCCGAGGTATCCGCCGTTCGGTGGCCACCGGCCTGACGATGGCGGCGATCGCCGCCTTCATCATCGGCTTCATGGTCCAGATGGGATCGCTGGTCGCCAACCAGCTCCGCCAACTGGCGACCGGCCTGCCGGGCTACGTCACCTCGGCCGAGCGGTGGGCCGAGGAGCGGTTCGACACCGAGATCCAGATCGAGAACTCGGACCTGATCGGTCAGCTCCAGGCCGGTGGCGCAGCCAGCGAGTACCTCTCGAGTCTGGCCGACAACCTGGTCGGCGTCGGGACCGGCCTCCTCAGCGTCGTGTTCCAGGTGCTGACCGTGTCGTTGTTCGCCTTCTACCTGACCGCCGATGGACCCCGGCTCCGCCAGTCGATCTGTTCGGTGCTCCCCCCGGCCCGCCAGCACGAGGTCCTCCGGGTGTGGGAGCTGGCGATCAACAAGACCGGAGCGTTCATCTCCTCCCGGGTCATCCTCGCCCTGATCTCGGCGGTGGTCCACTGGATCGCCTTCACCCTCCTCGACCTCCCGTCGCCGATCGCCCTGGCGCTGTGGGTCGGGATCATCTCCCAGTTCATTCCGGTGATCGGCGTGTACATCGCCGGCGTCGTTCCGGCCCTCATCGCCCTGGGGATCGACCCGACGACGGCGCTGTGGGTGGTGGTGGTGATCGTCGTCTACCAGCAGATCGAGAACTACGGCATCCAGCCTCGGGTCACGGCGCAGACCCTCGACATGCACCCGGCGGTGGCCTTCGGGGCTGTCCTGGTCGGGAGCTCGATCTTCGGCGCCACCGGTGCGGTGCTGGCCCTCCCGTTCCTCGCCACCGTCCAGTCGTTCATCTCGGCCTACATCTCCCGCCACGACGTGGTGGAGAGCCGGCTGGTGGCCGGCGCCGCCACCGACCAGGTTCCCGCCGAGGGCGGGGAGGAGGGCGAGGCGGCCGAACGCGGGGGCCCGGCGGAGGAGGGACAGGCCGCCGGGCGATCAGACCCGGCGTCCGAGCACGTCGAGGGTGAGCGGAGCGAGTAGAACAGAAGCCATGGAACAGATCTCGTCCGTCGTGCTCTACACCCGTCCCGGGTGCCCCTTCAGCGCCCGCCTCGAGCAGGCGCTGCTGCGAGCAAATATCCCCACCACCAGGCGCGACATCTGGCAGGACCCGGACGCCGCGGCCTTCGTCCGCTCGGTCGCGGACGGGAACGAGACGGTGCCGACCGTGACGGTCGGTGATCGATCGTTCGTCAACCCGAGCCCCGCCGAGTTGACGAAAGTCCTGGAAGAGGCGGCCCCCCATCTCCTTCAACAAGGATAGAGAATCAGATTCCTTTCGGGGCGATGCGGGCGGTCGCCAACGATGGGAATGGTGGGCCCTCCACGGTGCCGATTGTGTCCTGAGGATCCAGGAGCGGCGTCAGTTTGGCCCCATGGAGTTGAGAAGTGGGTGCAGTGGCATTAGAGTCCACTCCGCCGACGCCTCGCACAGGTGTCGGTAATCCCGCCGCACAACATAAGAAGGGGACGACGTGTCTGACGACAACGGTCGCAAAGCCCTGCACGCATACGTAAGTGACGACGCTCATGACCACTGGCACGGCTTCGCTGCCGAGCAAGGGGTCAGCGTGAGCGCGATCCTCGAGGCCCTGGCTCCCGAGCTGGACTTCGACGCGCCTATTACGCATGAGGAGCTGGGCACGCGACTCAACACCGTTGTGAAGTCCGCCAGGAAGATCGACGCCCAGCGCCGACGGCGTCGCCGCTGATCCAGCGTCGACCTTCACGCATCTTCACCAAAGTAGTTCCCTACTCATCCTCACCAATCGTTCAACTTCCGGAACCACGACGGAGCGTGACACCTCGACGTCAACCGGAAGCAAAGGCCGGACGAGAAACGATCCCCTCGCTCAATTTCCCCTGGGTTGACACGACGTTCGTCGGACCCTGGCTCGGACCATCGAGGCAGAACGGATCGGTCACGCCGACGGCCAGGCCCTGAGTGGGCCTGGCCGCGGACGCCAGCCTTGCCCCCAAAGGGGCTCGCGGTGACCCGTCATCGGGACGGCCTCTGTGCCGATCCCGACGGACGGGCCACCGCGGGCTCCGACCCCCTCCCCCGCCGCCCCGGCCGCCGATCCCGCCGATCGACGCTCGGTGGCAATCCACCGACAACTGGGTCGATTGCCACCAGTCACCGCCGCCGCTTGGCCATTATCTAGAGAGCGACCGGTGCGACCCCGTCCGGCGCGATCGGGCGACAGAACCGGCGGCCCCCGCCCGCCGGTGGCCCGGACCAGGTAACCAGGGACAGGGAGACGAATGCCATGAGCTCACAGGGCGACCTACTGCCCTTCGCCCGGGAGGTCGTCGACGTCCCCGTGGACGACGAGCTCGGCGAGTCCTTCCTCGCCTACTCGCTGTCGGTCATCACCGCCCGGGCCATCCCCGACGTCCGGGACGGGCTCAAACCCGTCCAGCGTCGCATTCTGTACTCGATGCGGGAGATGGGCCTGCGTCCGGACCGCCCCCACCGCAAATGCGCCCACGTCGTGGGGGACGTGATGGCCAAGTACCACCCGCACGGCGACGGGGCGATCTACGACACGCTCGTCCGCCTCGGCCAGGACTTCGCTCGACCGATCACCCTCGTCGACCCCCAGGGCAACTTCGGGAGCCTCGACGATCCGCCGGCCGCCTATCGGTACACCGAGTGTCGGCTGACCAACGCCGCCCTCGACCTGCTGGCCGAGATCGACGAGGAGACCGTCGAATGGCGGCCGACCTACGACGGCGAGTCGGTCGAGCCCTCCTACCTGCCGGCCCTGTTGCCCAACCTCCTGGTCAACGGGACGTCGGGCATCGCCGTGGGCATGGCGACCAACATGCCGACCCACAACCTCGGCGAGGTCTTCGAGGCGATCAAGCTCGTGATGCGGAAGCGTCGACCGAAGCCGACGATCGACGAGCTCCTCGAGCTGGTCCCCGGGCCCGACTTCCCGTCGGGGGGCATCGTGATCGATGACGGCATCCGGGACGCCTACGAGTCGGGCCGGGGGACGATCCGGATCCGGGCCAAGGCCGAGGTCGTGGACATCACCCGGGCCCGCAAGGGGATCGAGATCACCGAGCTCCCCTACCTGGTCGGCCCGGAGCGGGTCGTGGCCAAGATCAAGGAGCTGGTGAACAACGGCCGGCTCGACGGGGTCGCCGACGTCAAGAACCTCACCGACCGGAAGTCGGGGCTGAAGCTCGTCGTCGAATGCAAGACGAGCGTGAACCCCCACCTGCTCATCGAGCAGCTCTACCGGCTCACCCCCCTCGAGGAGACGTTCGGCATCAACAACGTCGTCCTCGTCGACGGGGTACCGACGACCGTCGGCCTCTACGACCTGTGCCGTCACTACATCGAGCACCGCCTCGACATGGTGGTCAAGCGGACCGAGTACCGCCTCGGCGAGGCGGAGCGGCGGCTCCACATCGTCGAGGGCCTGATCATCGCCATCGACAACATCGACACCGTCGTCGCCATCATTCGCTCCTCGGCCGACACCCCCGAGGCCCGGGAACGGCTGATGGCGGAGCTCGACCTCTCGCGAGTCCAGGCCGACTACGTGCTCGACCTCCAGCTCCGGCGGCTGACCGCGCTCGCCTACGACGAGCTGGTGGCCGAGCGGGAGGAGCTCCTGGTACGGATCGACGACCTCCGCAAGATCCTGGGGTCCGAACAGAGGCGACGGACGATCGTCCTCAACGAGCTGGAGGAGATGGTCGAGACGTACGGGTTCGACCGGCGGACCAGGATCATCGGCGCCGACGAGGTGCCCGACATCGCCGAGCTGACCACCCAGGCGGTGGCCGAGCTCCCCGACACCGCCTGTGTCGTCAGCCTCACCGCGACCGGGGTGGTCGGTCGGGAACCGCAGGGCACCGCCAAGAGCTACAGCCCTTCCCGCCACGACGTGCTGCGCAACGCCCTCGCCACGTCGCTCCGCCAACCGGTCCTGGCCGTGACGTCAGCTGGTCGACTCCTCCGGGTCACCGCCGCCGACCTGCCGGAGGTGGGCGGGCGCAGCCGGGGCAAGGCGGCCACCGAGGCCTTCGCCAGCGACCGGGGCGAGACGATCGTCGCCATCGGCGGCCTCGATGGCCCGCCGATGATGGTGGTGACCTCGATGGGGGTCGCCAAGCGTCTCGAACGGTCGGCACTGGCCGAGCTGAAGTCGGGACGCCCACTCATCAAGCTGGCACCCAAGGACCGCATCGTGGCCGCCTTCGACGTCACCGAGGACGACGACGTCGTGTTCGTCGCCTCCGACGCCCAGGGGCTGCGTACCCCGGTGGCCGGGATCAGCCTCCAAGGCCCGGCGGCCAAGGGTGTCGCCGGGTTGTCGTTGCGGGGTACGGCCCGGGTCGTGGCGGCCGGCCCGGCGAGCGAGGGATCGGTGATCGTGACCGTCACCGACCGAGGCTCGGCGAAGATGACCAGCGTCGATGAGCTGCCGCCCAAGGGGCGGGGCACCGCAGGCGTCCGGATCACCAAGTTCCGCGACGAGAGCCGTATCGACTACGCCTGGGTCGGCTCGGCCGATCGGGCGATGTGCATCGTCGGCCAGGCCGATGCGCCGACCAAGCCGGAGAACACCCCGGCGCCCCTTCGACTGCGGGCGACCCGACGGGACGGGACGAGCTCGACGACCGAGGCCCGCATCCTGGCGATCGGACCGCTGCGATGGTGATCCGATGACCGCCCGGAAACGCTCGGCGAAGAAGACGGCCGCCGCCACCACGAAGAAGCCGGCCACCACAAAGAAGGCAACCACCACAAAGAAGCCGGCCACCACAAAGAAGGCGACCACCACGAAGAAGACGGCCACCCCGAAGAAGGCGACCACCAAGACCGTGACCAGCAAGCGCAGTGCTCGTGGGACATCGAAGAGCGACGGCAGCGCCTACGACGCATCGAAGATCCAGGTCCTGGAGGGCCTCGACGCCGTCCGGAAGCGGCCCGGCATGTACATCGGGGGGACCGGGACCGAGGGTCTCCACCACCTGGTGTGGGAGATCATCGACAACTCGGTCGACGAGGCGGCGGGCGGCTACGCCTCCCATATCGACGTGACCCTCCACACCGACGGGTCGATCGAGGTCTCCGACGACGGGCGGGGCATCCCGATCGACCGCAAGGCCGACGGGCGCACCGCGCTGGAGGTGGTGTTCACCGAGCTCCACGCCGGCGGGAAGTTCGGCTCCGGGGCGTACACCTCGTCGGGCGGGCTCCACGGCGTCGGCGCATCGGTGGTCAACGCCCTGGCCTCGAAGCTGGTGGCGGAGGTCGACCGGGACGGTGCCACCCACCGCCTCGTCTTCCTGGAGCGGGTGGCCGGCAACTACACCTCGGCCGGCGCCTTCAAACCGGGTTCGAAGCTGGCCAAGGTCAAGAAGATCCCGGCCAAGCGGACCGGCACCAGGGTCCGGTTCTGGCCCGACCTCGACGTCTTCGACCCCGACGCCCGGATCGACTACGAACTGGTCAGGGCCCACGTGGCCCGGGTCTGCTTCCTCGTCCCCGGACTCCAGGTGGTACTCCGAGACAAGCGGAGCGGCGGGAAACCACCGGAGACCTTCGTGGCCAACGGTGGCCTCGCCGACTACGTCGAGTACCTCTCGATCGGCGAACCGGTCACCGACATCGTGGCGATCCACGACGAGTCGACCTTCACCGAGAAGGTGCCGGTCGATGGCAAGATCACGACGGTGACCCGCCCCTGCTCGGTCGACCTCGCCCTGCGGTGGGTCAAGGGGTTCGACTCGACCGTCGTCAGCTTCGTCAACACGATCCCCACCTCCGACGGCGGGACCCACGTGGCCGGCTTCGAGCGAGCGCTCTCGCGGGTGGCCAACGAAGATCTCCTGGGCGACACCAAGAAGTTGAAGAAGCTGGCCAAGGAGGGCAACGATCGAGCCCTCCCGGCCGACATCCAGGAAGGTCTGGTGGCGGCGGTCAAGGTCACCTTTCCCGAGCCCCAGTTCAAGGGCCAGACCAAACAGGAGCTGGGGACGCCGGCGGTCCAGAACCTGGTCTACGAGACGGTGAAATCCGGGCTCGGCGACTGGATGTCCGGCGGCGGGAAACGGGCCCAGGTCGCCGCCCTCCGGGACAAGATCGCCCAGGCGGTGCTCACTCGTGTGGCGGCCAAGCAGCAGCTCGATGCCCGTCGCCAGGCGGCCAACCTCAGCTCCAACGGGATGCCGGACAAGCTGGCCGACTGCCGGGTCCACGGCGCCGACTCCGAGCTCCTCATCGTGGAGGGCAACTCGGCTGCCGGGCCGGCCAAGCAGGGCCGAGACTCCGACACGATGGCCGTGCTCCCCCTGCGGGGCAAGGTGGTGAACGCCGGCAAGGCGACCCTGAAACAGGTGGTGGAGAACACCGAGGCCCAGGCGTTGATCACCGCCATCGGCGCCGGCTCCGGCCGCGACTTCGACATCACCGCCGCCCGCTACGGTCGGATCATCATCCTCTGCGACGCCGACGTCGACGGCAGCCACATCCGGTGCCTGCTCTTGACCCTGATCTACCACCAGATGCGCCCGCTCCTGGAGCACGGCCGCGTCTACGCCGCCCAGCCTCCCCTGTTCGCCGCCAAGCACCGGGGCGACAAGGTCTACGCCTACAGTGATGAGCAGCGTGAGGCCCTGAGCGAGGAGCTGGGGATCGGACTCGACAAGTGGAAGCGGTTCAAGGGCCTCGGTGAGATGAACGTCGAGGAGCTGGCCGAGACGACGCTCAACCGGGAGACCCGGATCCTCAAGCGGATGACGATGCACGACGGTGCCGAGGCGACCGAGGCGGCCAGGCTGTTCTCGGTGCTGATGGGCAACGACGTCGCCACCCGCCGGGACTACATCATCGAGAACTCGGGTCTGATCGACGCCGAGCTGCTCGATATCTGACCGCGGGAGGTCGGGTGGCCGACCACGATCACGACCACAGCCACGCCCACGACCTGAGCGAGATCGGCGACGCCTGGACCCGCGACGCCGCCCTCCAGGTGGTGCGGCTGGTCCTGATCGTTGTCCGGGTCGCCACGGTGGTGGGGATCATCGCCCTCTGGCCCGATGGCGCCGGGCTCGATGACTCGGTAGAGGAGGCCCGGGCGCTCGGCCTGGTCACCGACCGGTTCGAGGCGACCGTCGAGACCGTGACCGAGGGTCCGTGCTCCTACTCGACCCCCGACGACCCCCAGACCTGCCGGGCCTTCACGTTCGTCG
This sequence comes from Acidimicrobiales bacterium, assembly GCA_965262175.1. GTDB lineage: Bacteria > Actinomycetota > Acidimicrobiia > Acidimicrobiales > SZUA-35 > CADEDH01. Next base: position 252,911 of record CBDHES010000028.1, read on the forward strand.
TCCATGAAGGCCCCGACGCCGGGGCGATCGTCGTCCTCCCCGAGTTCAACCTGACCTTCGGGACGCCGACCCCGGTGCTGGCGGCCGGCGATGCGGTCGTCCTCGGCTACGAGCCGACGACCGACTTCTACTTCTACGCCGACCGGGACCGGGGTGGTGCGCTGATCGGCCTGGCCGTCGTGTTCGCCCTCGTCGTCATCGCCCTGGCCCGATGGCGGGGTCTCCTGTCGCTCGTGGCGATGCTGGGAACGGTGGCCATCCTGGTCGGGTTCGTCGCCCCCAGCGTTCTCGACGGCAACGATCCGCTGCTGGTGTCGGTGGTCGCGGCGGCGGCCATCGCCAACGGGATGTACATCACCCACGGGCGGAACACCACCACGCAGATCGCCCTGGTCGGCACGCTGGGGGCGTTGGCCCTGACGGTCGCCGTGTCGTGGGTGTTCTTCGCCCTCGCCGACTTCAGCGGCCTGGCCACCGAGGAGGGGCTCACCCTGCCGCTGGTGGCCGACGTCCGCCTGTCGTCGCTCCTTCTCGGGGGTGCGGTCCTCGGCGCCCTCGGCGCCCTCGACGACGTCACGATCACCCAGGTCGCCACCGTGGCCGAACTCCGGCGGAGCAATCCCTTGCTGAGCACCGGCGAGCTGGTAGCGGCCGGGATCCGGGTCGGCCGGGCCCATATCGTGTCGGCGGTCAACACCCTCCTGCTGGCCTACGCCGGCGCCAGCATGCCCCTCCTGCTCCTGTTCGCCGCGTCCAACCAGCCCCTCGGCGATGTGGCCAACTCGGAGCTGGTGGCGGTCGAGATCGTGCGGACCCTGTGCGGCTCGATCGGGCTCGTTGCCGCTGTCCCCCTGACGACGATCATGGCGGCCGCCCTGATCGACCCGGCCAGCTCCGACCCGACCGGCCGAGCCCCCGACGGCGACGGTCACCGCGATCCACAGGCCGGCCTCGGCTCAGCGATCGCTGCGGTTGGCGACGATGAAGGCGAACACCAGACCGAGCGCCATGCCGATGCCGATCCAGTAGGCCGAGCCGGTCGAGGCGAAGATCGAGGCGCCGACCGCCGCCCCTAGGGCGATGCCAACGCCGAAGGGTGGGCCCGGGCGTTGCTCGCTGCGCTCAGGATCGGGATCGTTCACCGTGGTACCCCCTCAGGTGCCTCGGCTCGCCTGACGACGCGGACCGCCCCGAGGCGTCGGCGACCCGGATGCCTGCGATTTTGTCCTCCCGGCGGCCCCGATGTGGTTCGGGGCGGCAATCACGCGCCGGCGAGCTCCTCCGGCAGGGGGTGGGCGTGGACGATCCCGAGGTGCTGGACGGCCCGGGTGAGCGCCACGTAGAGGTGACGCAGCCCGTTCTCCAGGCCGACGATCTCGGCCGGCTCGACGACGACGACGGCGTCGAACTCGAGCCCCTTGACCGCGGCCGGAGCGACGAGGGCCACCGCGTCGTGGCCGGGCAACCCGACCGAGGCCCCGACGAGATCGTTGCCGACGCCGAGGGTGTCGAGCGCTGCGGCCAGATCGCCCAGGCGATGATCGAGGGCGACCACGGCCACGCTCAACGATCGCTCCCGGAGGGCGGCCGCCTCCGAGGCCACGGTGCCGGCCACCGCACCCGCCTCGACGGCGAGCACGAGCGGGGCGTCGCCCCCGGGCCGGACCGCCCGCACCGGGGTCACCCCCGGGGCTGCGGTGGGGAGCAGCCGGTTGGCGACCTCGATGATCGAGGCCGGGACCCGGTACCCGACGGTCAGCTCGGTCTCGGCGACCCGGGGCCGCTCACCGGCCATCGCCATCTCGGCCGCCTGATCGGTGAGCACGGCGACGGCGTCCCGCCACGATCCACAGGCCTGGGGGCTCGTCGCCTGAGCCAGGTCGCCGAGGATGGTCATCGATCCCCGGTCGGCCCGCCGGGCCAGCATCCGCAGGGCCATCGGCGACAGGTCCTGGGCCTCGTCGACCACCACGTGGCCGTAGGTCGCAGGCACCCCGGCGATGAGGGACTCCGCCTCGTCGAGCAGCGGTAGGTCGCCCAGGGTCCACGGCTCGTCGGCCGCCTTGCGGGCCACCGTCCGGCGGAGCAGCTCGACCTCGTCACCGTCGAGGACACCCTCGGCCGCCCGCTGGAGGCGCTTCGGCGAGCTGTACAGGCTTCGGACGAGCACCGGCGGCGACAGGGTGGGCCACATCTTGTCGACCGCCGCCTTGAACCCCCGATCCTGGCGGACCCCCGAGGTGAACAGCGGCTCGGAGCCGGGATCGACACCGGGTCGGTCCCGATGGCGCCGCCAGGCGTGCTGGACGATCAGCTGGCGGAACACCTCCCGGCCCTGGTTGATCGGCAGCCGTCGGCCCAAGACCGTCTTCTGGAGCTGTTCGAGCTCGTCGGGCTCGACCCGAACCCGGGCCAGCCCGGCCCGGAGCTCGATGCCGTCGGAGGCGGGGGTGATCCGATGCCGGGCGGCAGCGGCCACGACCGCCGCCATCTCGACCCTGCCCTTCAACCGGGCGACGTCGTCCCCCTCCTCGGCTCGGACCCGGTAGCGGGCGGCGACCAGCCCGTCGAGGGTCGCCTGGGTGACGGCCCGCTCGCCGAGCGACGGCAGCACCTCGGCGATGTAGCGGAGGAACAACGGGTTCGGTCCGACGATCAGGACCCGCTTGTCGACCAGGGTCTCCCGGTGCTCGAACAGCAGGAACGCCGCACGGTGGAGGCCCACCGCCGTCTTGCCGGTGCCCGGCCCCCCCTGCACGACCAGGAGCTCCGACAGCGGAGCTCGGATGATCTCGTCCTGCTCGGCGGCGATCGTGGCCACGATGTCGCGCATCTGACCGGTACGGGAGCGCTCCAGCTCGGCCAGGAGCGGATCGGGCAACCCCCCACCACCGACCGAGTCGGGATCGTCGAGGTGCTCGTCGAGCAGGTCGGTGATCCGACGGTCGTCGACGATGAACCGGCGGCGGAACGACAACCCACACGGGTCGACGGCGGTCGCCCGATAGAAGGCGGCCGAGACCGGCGCCCGCCAGTCGGTGACGACCGGGCGGGCCTCGTCGTCCTCGACGTGTCGTCGCCCGACGTACCACCGGTCACCGTCGTCGGTGTCGATCCGCCCGAAGCAGAGCGGCCCACGCCCCTCGGCGAGCGCCGCCTCCCGGCGAGCGAGGTGGAACTGGGCGATGCGGGCCTCGACCGTGTTCTCATCGCGGACCGCTCGATCGCCGATGGCCCGGACATCGGCCGCCCGCTCCTGCATCGCCGCCAGGCAGGCGTAGGCGTGGTCGAGGTGGGTCTGCTCGACGGTCAGCTCCCCACCCTCGGGGGCCTCGGGCCTCATCGGCCGGCGGGGCCGGTCCCCGCTGCGGTACCACCGCCGTCAGGGCCCGATGAGGGTACGGGCTCGATCGCCTCGACCGGGCCCGAGAGCCGCCGGTAGAGGAGCGCCATGCCGATGGCCCACACCACCACGGAGGCCCCGTTGGCCAGCGAGCTGAACAGCTGACCGATGGCGAACGTGGCCGGGTTGTCGGGCAGGACCTCGTCGAGGCGGATCTCCTCGGCTCCGGGCTCGATGGTCGAGGTCCCACCGGAGCCGCCGGCCAACGCGGTGAACGGGGTGGAGATCAGGCTGGCCATCAACCAGAACGTGACGCCGATGAAGCCGACGAGCAACGTCCGACCCAGCAGACCCCAGAACCGACCACCGGTCAATCGCCAACTCGTCGGCAGCGGTCGGACCCCGGCTGGGGCCTTGGCCACCGCGACGAAGGCCAGCGACCAGCGGATCACGACCCACACGACGGCGGCGACGCCGAGCGGGACGGTGAGGAGGAGTGACAGCGGCGCGACGGTGGCGCCGATCGCCACCACGAAGTAGGTGGCGACGATGACACCGAGCAGGGCTGCGGTCACGATCAGGGTCCGGGGCAGGCGACCGAGGGCAGCCCGCATCGACTCCGACCAGGGCTCGGGGTCGTCGTCGAGCAACGTCCACGTCTGACGGACGGTCGCCACCGCCACCACCGCCCCGGCTACCAGCGAGGCGAGGAACGTGACCAGACCGCCGACCAGGGCGATGGCGTTGTCGCCCAGCCCCTCCACCGAGATCTGGTCGGTCTCGGCGTCGGTGAGCACCACGACATCCTGCAGGCCCCACCACACCATCAGGCCGTTGAGCAGCCCGGCCGGCACGATCAGCACCACGATCATCGGCAGAAAGTTGCCGGCCCGGGTCCGGGCCAGCCGCAACACCTCGTTGATCCACTCGTTGACCGAGCCGAGCCCCGAGTCGGTGGCCGGTTGGCCGACCGACTCGATCGTCTGCTCGGTCCAGGCCGCGCCGTCCCACCACCGGAAGCCCTGACCCGAGGTGGGGTCGGGATACCAGCCCGGCGGGGGGCCGGTCGGAGGCGGTGGGTCGGTCATCAGGGGTCCTCGGGCGGGGGACGGTCGTCGAGTTCGGCCACTACACCGTAGTGATCGGAGCCGACGACGCCGCCTCGGGGCTCGACGCCGACCAACGAGGCGGCCAGCGGGTTGAGGAACGGCTTGGGCCGGGGCCACGACACCAGCACGTAGTCGAGGCGGCGCCGGGGCCACATCGCTTCGGCGGAATTGGGGTTGTCTCGGGTCCAGGTGTGGCCCGGGCCGTCGCCGACGGCGTCCCACACATCGGTGAAGACGAGACCCCGGGCGTAGGTCGGGGCGAGTCCGGTCAGCCGCCGGACCTCGTCCGAGGTCGGGACGGCGTTCAGGTCGCCGCCGAGCACGACCGGGGGACCGTCGTCGTCGCGGTGCCGTTGGAGGGCGTCGATGATCGCCTGGAGCTGGTGCTGGCGGACGTCGCTGTGGTCGTACTGCCAGGCGAGATGGGTGACGACCGCCAGGAACGGGAGCACCGGGGCATCGACCGACACGATCAGCGCGCTCCGGTGGGAAGGTCGACCGTCGAGCCCGGGGAGGGTGACCTGCTCGACGATCTCGAGTGGCCACCGGCACAACACGGCGTTGCCGAACTCCTGCGGCTGACCGTGTCGGTCGCCGGTCAGGTGGATCGTCCGGGCGACGTGGAGACCGGTGGCGGCAGCCAGCTGATCGGCCTGGTCGACGCCATCGACGGCCCAGACCTCCTGGAGGAATGCCAGGTCCGGCTGCTGAGCGGCCAGCTCGGCGGCCAGGACCGGCTGGCGCGGCTCCCAGTCCCCGAACCGCCACCACAGATTCCAGGTCAGAACTCGCATGAGGTCCGGCTCACTCCGGTCGGGGTCGTCCGGTCGAGCCTAACCGACCCCATCCGACGGCGATCGAGACCGTAGATCGATGACCCGACGAAAAATCTCTCGTGAAAATAGGCACAAACGTTTGACCGATCGCTCAGCGGGGAAGGAAGATGGTGTGGACAACACGAGAGGCGGCATCGACGTGACAGATCGGACCGACTACCGGTGGTCACCTGGCGAGCGACGCCCGCCCCGCCTAGCGGGAGGCAGCATGGACACCGAGTTTGCCCTTCACCCCGAGACGAAGATCGGGTGGACGGAACGAGCCATCTGCAAAGGCTTGACCCACGTCTTCTTCGGTCCGGCCGCAGAACGGCCCGAGCGCCGGGTCGAGCGGGAGGCCATCGCCGCCTCCTACTGCATGGCCTGCCCCGTGATGGACACCTGCCGGGAGACCGCCCGCCTCAACCGGGAGCACGGCTTCTGGGGCTGCGAGAACGATGAGCAACGGGCGGCGGCCGGGTTCGCTCCCCGCTCCCCCAGCCGTCGGGCCGTCATCCAGGCCCGGGACGCCGCCCGCAAGGAGCGGGCGACGCTGGCCGCCACCGCCGGCAACTAGCCGGATCCCCCACTGCGGTTCCTCACCGGGCGGTCATCGGCCGCTACGTTGCCCCGGTGACCTTCGACGCACTGCTCCTGCTGTCGTTCGGGGGGCCGGAGCACCCCGACGATGTGCTCCCCTTCCTCCGCAACGTGACCCGAGGCCGGAACGTGCCCGACGAGCGGTTGGCCGAGGTGGCCGAGCAGTACGCCCTCTTCGGCGGGCGCTCGCCCATCAACGACCAGTGTCGGGCCCTGAAATCGGCGATCGAAGCCGATCTGGCGGCGAGCGGCCTCGACCTGCCGGTCTACTGGGGCAACAGGAACTGGCATCCGTTCCTCGCCGACACGGTCGAACAGATGGCGGCCGACGGCATCGAGCGGGCCCTGGTCTTCGTCACCTCGGCCTTCGGCTCGTACTCCGGGTGTCGGCAGTACCGTGAGGATCTCGCCGGGGCGACCGAGTCGGTCGGCGATCGGGCCCCGGAGCTCACCAAGCTCCGGCTCTACTTCAACCACCCGGGGTTCATCGAGCCGCTGGCCGAGAACCTGAGCCGTTCCCTCGCCGCCTCGACCGAGGCGACCGGCGATCGAGCCATCGTCTTCACCGCCCACTCGATACCGACCTCGATGGCCGCCGGCTGCGACTACGAGAGTCAGCTGGTCGAAGCGGCACGGCTGGTCGCCACCGCCGCCGGGGCGACCGACCGGTGGGACGTCGTCTACCAGAGCAGAAGCGGTCCGCCCGCCATACCGTGGCTCGAGCCCGACGTGAACGATCATCTGGCGGACCTGGCCGATCGGGGCGTCGAACGGGTCGTCATCGTGCCGCTCGGTTTCGTCAGCGACCACATGGAGGTGATGTTCGACCTCGACACCCAGGCCCGGGAGACCGCTGCCCGACTCGGTCTCTCGTTCACCCGGGTCCCGACGGTCGGAACCGACCCCCGCTTCGTTGCGATGGTCCGACAGCTGATCGAGGAACGGCTCGCCGACGGACCCCGGCTTGTGATCGGCACCCAGGCTGCGTGGCCCGACCTCTGTCCCGCCGACCACTGCCCACCGCCGGCCCGCCGCCCCGCCGGCTAGACCCCGCTGGCCGAGGAGTCGGTCTCGGTGAGGCGCCACTGGCGGATCGCCTCGCCCATCGGGGTCGACGGCGGGGCCGATGTCATCGGCCACAGCTCTCGGGCGATCCGATGCCAGTTGGCCGTCGCGTTGAGCTGGGCGAACAGGCCCATCAGCCCGAGGTGATCCGCTGCACGACCACGAACGCCGGCGGCACGTTGAGACGCTTCATCAGCTCGCTAGTTGGCCGTCGCGTTAGGGCCCACCGGTGTTGAACAGGTGCTGGACGCCCCCGGCGGCGTACTCCTGGTCGATCGTCACCGGCTCGTCGTGGAGGACGTACTGGTAGTAGTAGCTGAAGTAGTCCTCGATCTCGTCGTCGCTGAACGGGGCGTCGGGGGCGAGGATGCCGGCCTCGGTCACGATCCGGCGGAACGCCACACGGTCCCGGTTGATCACCATCTCCCGGATCAGGTCCTCGAACAGGACGGTCTCGGCATGCTCGAACCGCTTGACGAGCCCGAAGTCGAGGAACGTGACCTTGCCACCGGGGTTGAACAGGTAGTTGCCGGGGTGGGGGTCGCCGTTGAAGGCGTGGAGGCGGTAGATCGCCCCGAACGAGAACCGGAACAGCGTCTCGGCCGCAAGGTTCCGCTCCTCCTCGCTCCAGCCGACGACCTCCTCGAACCGGGAGCCCACCGCCAGGTCGGTGGTCAGGATTCGCCCAGTCGACAGCTCGTCGACGACCCCGGGCACGGAGATGAAGGGGTGACCGGCGAAGTAGGCGGCGAACAGCCGCTGGTTCTCGGCCTCGTTCCGGTAGTCGAGCTCCTCGGTCAGCCGGGCTCGAATCTCGGCCACGATCGGCTCGGGGTCGACCCCCGGGAACAGCGATGCCATCGCCCCCAGCAGCCACCCGGCGTTGCCGAGATCGGACCGGACCGCCTCGGCGACCCCCGGGTACTGGACCTTCACCGCCACCGCCCGACCCGAACGGGTGATGGCCCGGTGGACCTGACCGATCGACGCCGCGGCGATCGGATGCGGGTCCCACTCCTCGAACAGCTCGTCGGGCCACGAACCCAGCTCGGCCCGGACCTGCTCGGCGGCCAGTTCGGGGGCCATCGGCGGCGCGTCGTGCTGGAGGGAGGCCATGGTCTGTCGGACATGATCGGGGAGACCGGTATCGAGGTAGCTGGCCATCTGCCCGATCTTCATCATCGCCCCCTTCATGTTCCCCAGTTCCGCCGTCACCTCCTCGGCGGTCCGGATCTGGAAGTCGGTGTCGAGCTCGACCCGCCGCTCGGCCGAGGCGAAGGTCCGACGGGCCCGATGGACGGCGTAGCGACGCCCGCCCCGGAGACCGAGCCGGGCCAGGCGAAGGTTTCGGTGGGCGAGGCCGGTCGACGAGACCGGCCGAGCAGGGTCGGCGGCCGACGAGCTGGTCGGGGCGAGGCGGCCGAGCCGACCGGTCGACAGCGACGCCAAAGCGGCCGCCCCGGCGGCGGCGATCAGGCCGGCGACGATCGAGCTGCGCAGTTCCACCCGGCCACCCTACGACGCCGGGACCGCCCGACGGCGGCACGGGCCACCGGGTGATTCCACCGGTCGAAAAGGGCCGACTCGACGAGCCCCTGCCGGTCGATCCATATACTACGGCCATGAATCTGGTGGACAGGGATTCGGCGCGCAGCCGGGCGGCCCGGATTCTCCGGCGGACCTCGTTGATCGTCGACCCTCAACGGATCGTCACCGCCACCGAGCAACCGTGGGACGACGTCGTGGCCGGCATCATGGCCGACGACGGCGAGGCCGGCCGCCCCCCTCGAGAGGGCTTCGAGGACATCGTCGGGTGGTGGATCGAGCGGATGCTCAGCCCGTCGAGCGGCATCTTCGAGCGGATGGCCTGGTTCTGGCACACCCACCTGACCACGAACCGGGAGGACGTCTCGTCCGACGTTCTGATCAGCCGGCAGCTGGAGCTGCTCCGGGAGCACGCCCTGGGCAACTTCCGAGACCTGCTCCACGGTTTCGTGGTCGACGGAGCCCTCCTGCAGTACCTCGACGGCGACGGGTCGGTCGCCTCCAACCCCAACGAGAACCTGGCCCGAGAGCTGATGGAGCTGTTCACGGTCGGCATCGGCAACTACTCCGAGGACGACGTCCGAACCGCGGCCCGGGCCCTCGCCGGATGGCGGGTCGACCGCGAGACCGACGAGGTGAGCTTCGGCCGGGAGAACTCGTTCATCGCTCCCCTGCTGTTCCGGGGCGTCCAGGGCGATTTCGACACGGGAATGATCGTCGATCGGCTCTGCGACGAGATCGCCACCGCCTCCTACGTCGCCAACAAGATCTGGCATCACCTCGCCGGGGGGTGGCTCGACGATGCCAGCGCGGTCGAGCTGGGTCGGTGGTGGCAGGATCGGGACCTCGAGATCCGGCCCCTGGTGGAGCGGATCATCACCCACCCCCTGTTCGACGAGGTGGAATACGGGCGACCGCGGACCGGGCTGGAGTTCTACACCGCTCTGAGCAGCGTCACCGGCGTGGTCTTCGACCAGCCCTGGCAGCTTCGTGTTCTGGGACAGATCCCGTTCGAGCCGCCGAACGTGGCCGGCTGGCCGACCGACAACCGCTGGCTCGAACCGGGCTCGATGCTCAACCGGGGCTCGCTGGTGTTCGGCATCGACTTCGGCGAGATCTACGAGCCCATGCCGGGCACCGTGGAGCACGTCCTCGACCGCTGTGGCCTCTACGCCGTCAGCCCCCCGACCCTCGAGGCGCTGAACCAGGTCGGCGTGGGGACCGACCTCGACGAGGAGGCCCGGGCCCGCATCCGGTGGCGCCTCGCCCTCAGTAGCCCGGAGTTCCAGCTGCTATGACCGACCCCCGCGACCCGCTCGAGCCTCCCGAGCTGAACCTGCGCTACTCCCGCCCTCCGGCTCCCGAGTGGCCGCCTCCGGTCGACCATCGACCACCGGCGGTCCCAGCCGGGCCGGACGCCTACGACGGATTCGACGACGACGGATTCGACGACGACGGCGGGTTTGGCGACGGCGGATTCGACGACGACGAGCCGGACACGCCCGGGCTGGCCGCCCGTCTGCTCGACCGTCGCCGGTTCCTCCAGGTGTTCGTCGCCGGCGGTGCCGCGGCGGCGGGGGCCGGGGTCATCTACTCCGGCCGGGAACGGGTGATCGGTGCCGAGCCGCCACCGGTGGTGGCCGAGCCGAGCACCCAGATCGGCGTCGTGACCCGGGCCAACGAGAGCCCCGATCCGGCGGGCCGTCTCCTCGAGGGCGCCATCGACAATCGGGTCCTGGTGGTCATCGAGCTCGAGGGGGGCAACGACGGGCCATCGACCGTGGTGCCCTACGGGTCGGGTGCGTACTACGACCTCCGGCCGACGGTGGCCATCGCCGAGGAGGAGGTCCTCGATCTCGACGGCCAGGTCGGACTCCATCCGAACCTGGCCCGGCTCCATCGGCGAGGGATCGCCGTCGTCGAGGGGGTCGGCCCGATCGACGGCAACCTGTCCCACTTCGAGATGGTCCAGCGGTGGAGCCGGGGCGACATGGACGGCACGGCCGACCTCCGCAGCGGGTTCCTGGCCCGCCTCGCCGGCACGGTCGACAACGGTTCGCCGCTCGTCGGTCTGTCGGTCGGCGGGACGACGACCCGGTTCGCCAACTCGACCGCCTCGACCCTGGCGCTCAACAACCCCGACGCCCTCGGCTACCTCGACGCCGGCGACGGCACCGACCCGGTCCGGCGGACCTACCAGGTCGGCCTGTCGACCTTCGCCACCGATGAGACCACCATGGCCGGCGTCGTCGGCTCATCGTGGCGCCAGTTGCTCGACCTGGGGGCGACGATCAACGAGAGCACGATGCGGGAGAACGACGAGTCGAACCCGATGTTCACCGACGGGGGCCGGCTCGGCCGACAGCTGGCGCTTGCCGCCGATCTGATCGCCGCCGACGTCGGGGTCCGGGTCATCCACGCCCACATCGGTGGCTTCGACACCCACGAGAACCACCGGGGCCGCCACGATGGGCTGATGGCCCAGGTCGACGCGGCGATCGACGGGTTCCTGGCGCAGGTCGAGCTCGACGGGGCCGCCGACCGGGTGATCGTCGCCACGACCAGCGAGTTCGGGCGTCGCCTGGCCGAGAACGACGGCCGGGGCGTCGATCACGGCTCGGCCTCGGTGATGCTGGTCGCCGGAGCCCCCGTCGTCACCGGCCGCCACGGGATACCGTCGGCGATCGACGATCCCGACGGGCGGGGGAACCTCCAGACCCAGGTGCCCTTCGACGGCTACCTCGGCACCCTCGCCCAACGCTGGCTCGGCATCGAGGCGGCATCGGTCCTCCCCGGTCGGCCGGAACTGATCGACGGGCTGTTCTGAGCGAGCCGAGCCGTTCGGCCCGACATCGGCCGGTGGCAGGGTCGTGTCCAACGGACCATGTCCAGCGACGCCCGGTCGGTACACTCGGCCGGTGGGCAGGATGATGACGAAGTGGGCGATGGTCGTCGTGATCGCTGCGGTGATGACGGGGCTGGTGGCCCCGGCGCCGGTCGGTGCGGCCACCGATATCGACGCCGCAGCCGACGAGATCCGACAGAGCGGCCGGTACCTGGAGTTCGGGACGAACCCCGAGCTGGACGCTGCGATCGCCGATGCCAACGCCCGGGGGGTGGCCTTCGCCTGGTTCGACGGCGACCTCGAGGCGGTCGAGGTGGCCGACGCCCTGGCCGACGCCGTGCGGGACACGCCCTACCGGACGGTGCTGGTGCTCACCAACACGTCGGTCGGCGCCTCCTCGCCGACGGTGTCCGATCCGGCCATCGAGTCCGGCCTGACCGCCAGCGAGTCCTCCTTCGTCGCCGGTGACGTGGCCGGCGGTGTCGCCGGGTTCGTGACCGGCCTGACCGGCGAGCCCGCCGGGTCGACCGCCACCACCTCGTCGCCCCCGTCGACCGGGACCGACCAGACCGATGACTCATCGTCGAACGGCTTCGGATCGACCCTCCTGCTGCTGCTCCTCGGCGGGGTCGCGGTCATCGGCTTTCTCGTCTGGCGGGGCCGGCGGCGGACCAGCAAACAGGTCGAGCGGGACCTCGAGGCCGACCGGGCCGAGATCGCCGAACAGCTCCGGGACAACGCCGACCACGTGCTCGGCCTCGGCGACCGGGTGATCTCATCCGGACGGGACGACCTCATCGCCACCTACGAGGCGGCCAGCGCCGCCTACCAGGACGTCAGCCAGTCGCTCGACGGGGCCACCACGGCGGCCGAGATCGACCGGCTGGACGACAAGATCGATCACGCCGAGTGGCAGTTCGAGTCGATCGAAGCGCAGCTGGAGGGGCGGCCGGCGCCGCCGTCGCCGGCCGACGTGGCCGCCGAAGCCGACGAGTCCCGGCGAGCGACCGAGCGGGCCGACACCGGCACGAGCCATCGGGGGAACGACCGGCCGGCGCTCGGAGCCGACGAGTCGATCTTCGACACCGGCGGCCGACCGGGCACCGGCCTGCCATCGGGCCCGAGCCGCCGACCCGGGCCAACGCCCCGACGGCGAGGTGGCGGAGGTCTCGGCGGGGCCCTCGGCGGCCCGTTGGGCAGCATCCTGGGCAGCATCGTCCTCGGCGGCATGACCGGCGGTCGCTCCCGCCGCACCCGTCGCCGCCGGGGGTCGTCGCCGTTCCCCGGCGCCGGTGGTGCCGTGCTCCGCCCCGGCGGAGGTTCGTCTCGACGGCCGACCGGCGGTGGCCTCGGGGGTGGGGTGCTTCGCCGTGGCGGGTCGAGTGGCGGCGGACGGGGCGGACGATCGCTGGGGCGGGGCGGCCGGGGCGGACGGCGACTCTGATCCGGCGATCGGGACGACCATCCCCCTCACCGTCACCGGGGTCGAGCATGATCGGTGGTATGGCAGAGCGACCGAGCCACCTGTCGCCCTCCTCGGCGGCGGCGTTCGATCAGTGCCCCCGGCGGTGGCGGCTCAAGTACGTCGATCGGCTCCCCGACCCCTCGTCGGAGCCGGCGCTGGTCGGTTCCTTCGCCCACCGGGTGCTGGAGTTCCTCTGCGGTCTCCCCTCCACGCTCCGGACCCAGGCCCAGGCCAAGGCCCTCGCCGGCGAGTTGTGGCCCGATTTCGCCCAGGAGCCCGACTACGTCGCCCTCGAGCTCGACGACGACCGGGCGCGGGCGTTCCGGTGGCAGGCATGGCTGTCCATCCTCGGTCTGTGGGAGATCGAGGATCCGAGCCGGGTCGATGTGGTCTCGACCGAGCAGAAGGTCAGCGTGGAACTGGCCGGCGTCCCGTTCGTCGGCGTGATCGACCGGGTCGAACGGGTAGGCGGTCGGCTGGTCGTCAGCGACTACAAGTCGGGCACGCTCCCCGGCCACCGGTGGCGGGCCGACAAGGTCCAGCAGGTGCTCCTCTACGCCGCCGCCCTCGCCCGGGCCGACGGCGAACAACCCGAGCGAGCCCGCCTGCTGTACCTCGGTCAGCGAATCCTCGATATCACGGTCACCGACCGCCGGATCGCCGAAGCCGAGGAGCAGCTGACCACCACCTGGGATGCCGTGTCCTCGGCCTGCTCGGCCGACCGGTTCGACCCCAACCCGGGTGTCCTCTGTGGTTGGTGCCCCTTCGCGGCCCAGTGCCCCGAGGGCCAGGCCGAGTTGGTCCGCCGGGCCGAGGAGGGCACCCTCCCCGGCCATGCCCCCGCCGCCGCCCTGGTCGCCTGAGACACCCGACTCGGCGGTACTGGGCTCCGGTCGAGCGCCCGAAGCCGCCCGGTCGAACCGGTGGCTGCGACACGACCTCGGGTAAATCCCTCCGGTATGGGCCGCTCGGCGCGCCGGGGCCCCTATCGTCGTGACGTCGCTGGGCGTGACCGATCACGGCTGGCCGACCAAACCCAAACTCAAGACTCGGCGAGCGGCGCCGACGGGTATATCCCGGCCCGCCGATCGACCAGCCGGACATCAACGGAGATGTGTGGAATGGCACTTGCAGAGCAGCAACGAACCACCGAGCTGACCGAAGCCGGGTGGTACCCCGATCCTCACCGGGCCCACCAGATGCGGTACTTCGACGGTGCGGAGTGGACGACCCACGTCACCCATTTCGGGCCGACCCCCTGCAACGGCTGCTACTTCACGCCGAGCGACTGAGCGCCCGACGGACCTCGTCGACCGCGTCGTCGAGGTCGACGATCGATCGCTCCTCGGCTCCGTCGGGGCCGACGAACACGAACCGGCACTCGGCCACCGGCCGATCGGTGATCTCCGACAGCGCCAGGGCGTACACCGCTCCCTGCTGCCGGTAGCGGGCGACCCGCTCGTCGAGGTCGCCCGGTTCGAGCAGGTGGGTCTTGTAGTCGACGATGACCAGGCCATCCGGTCCGTCGATGCACAGGTCGATGAACCCTTCGAGCGACCCGTCGCCGACCGGGGCCGACACGTACAGCTCCCGCCAGTGGCGATGCGATCGGGCCAGTTGCAGCACCGGCGCGTCGAGGGTGGCGTCGACATAGCGAGCGACGTCGCCGGCCCGATCGGCGACCCCGTGCTCGGCCGCCTTGACGCTGGCCAGGTCGGCGATCGTCGAACGGTCGTCGAAGTCGGCCAACTCGAGCACGCCGTGGACCGCCAGCCCGAACGCCACCGCCAACCGGCGGTGCTCCCGGTTCTCCCCTACCGGTTGGCCCACCGGCTCCTCGGCACGCCCGTCATCGGCCCGCCCTGCCGGCTCCTCGGCTGGGAGCGGCCCACCATCGAGGCCGGCAGCCCTCGCCAGGCCGGTGGCCGACATCGTCCGGGCCGCCACGGCCCCGGCGATGATCCGGTCCTGCTCCTGGTGCCAGGCGCTCTCGGCGTCGCGGTGGTCGCCGCCGGCCAATCGGAGCTGGGTCGGCACCTCGACCCGATACCGCCCGCCCTCCTCGACCTCGATCGGTCGCCACCGAGGGTCGTCGGCGTCGAGCGCTCCCCAGATGCGGGCCCCGCCGCTCTGGAGCCCCTCCTTGTGGTGGGCGCTCACGATCAGCAGGTCCCGAGCCCGGGTCGCCGCCACGTACTGGAGCCGGACCCGCTCGTAGTGGTCGAGGACCTCCTCGACCGAGGCGTGGACATCGAACCGCTCGGTCGCCTTGCCCTTCCCGAGCGCCACCTCGGGCGCCTCGCCGCTGGGGAAGAGAACCTGGGGGCCCGGGGCCCGGTTCATCTCCCGGGTCGGAGCGCCGGCCAGGATCACCATCGGGAACTCGAGCCCCTTCGAACCGTGGACGGTCAGGACCCGGACCGCATCGTCGTCCGGCTCGGCCGGGATCGGCTCGGTCACCCGGGCCAGATCGCTCGACTGGAGCTCGGCCCAGGCGACGAAGTCCCGCAGGTCGCCTCCCTGGGTAGCGCTGAACTGCCGAGCCTGCTCGGCCAGGAACCGGTAGCGGCGCCATCGGTCCCGGGGTCGGGGCTCGGCCAACGCCGCCTCCCGGAGCCGGCGCTCCCGGACCACCCGTTCGATCAGGGCCGCCGGCTCGACCCACCATCGGTCCCGGTGCCAGGTCGTCAGCACCGCCAACGCCTCGGCGACCGGCCCGTCGTCGACCGACGGACCTTCGGCCGGCGGACCAGAGGCCGTCGGCCCCGCCGTGGTGGCCGCCGGCCGATCGCGGAGGTCGATCGTGGCCGCCGGGTCGGTTGGAGCGGCCACGCCGGACCCGGGCACCGGGTCGTCGGCAACCGATGTGGGGTCGACCGGTGCGGGGGCGACGGGTTCCGGCGACGGCGGCGGCGGGGCCGGGGCCGGGGCCGGGGCCGGGGGTGTAGTCCCACGAGCGGCCGGCCAGATGCCACGCCAGGAGGTCGTCGTCGCCGACGGCGAACAGCCCGGACCGCAGCGCGGCGACGACGTCGATGGCGCTCGACGGGTCGACGACGGCTCGCAGGGCCGCGAGCACGTCTCGGACCTCCTGAGTGGCGTAGACCAACGAGCTGGTCTCGGGGCGGAACGGGATGTTGGCCGCGCTGAACGACGCCTCCAGGGCCGGGAGTGACAGTCGGGACGGGATCAACACCGCGATGTCCTGGAGCCGAATCGGTCGCCACCGGCCGTCACGCTCGACCCGCCACTCCTCGGCCATCGCCCGGCAGACCACCCCGGCCACGTCGGCCGCTTCACGCTCCCTGATCGCTCCGACCGACACCGATCGGGGATGGGGGCCGCCGACCACCATGACCGGCACCGGCCGGTCGGGGTCGGCGTCGCGCACCGGGGCCAACGGCACGTACCTCGGCTGCCGGCCCGGGTCGCCGTCTCCGATCAGCTCGGCGAAGGTGGCGTTCACCCACTCGACGATCCCCGGCACCGATCGGAAGTTGGTCACCAGCCGTTGCGGCTCGGGGGCGATCGCCGCCTCGGCGTCGGCGTAGAGGGCGATGTCGGCCCGGCGGAACCGGTAGATCGACTGCTTGGGGTCGCCGACGACGACCAGCCGGCCACCGGCGAGGGTGGGGGCCAGCTCCTGCCATGGCCGCTCCCCGACGTCGCCCGCCGCGGCCACCAGCACCGCCAACTCGATCTGGATGGGGTCGGTGTCCTGGAACTCGTCGAGCAGGACGTACCGGTAGCGCTGATGGACGGCCTCCCGAACCCCGGGATCGGTCCGTAGCAAGCGCCGGGCGAGCACCAGCAGGTCGTGGAACGCCAGCCGACCGGCCGAACGGCGAGCCGCCACCCGACGAGACACGAACCCCGCCACCAGCACCACCAGATAGCTGATCACCTCGGCCCGGTGGCCGGCCACGGCAGCCTCGGTCCCGGTCCGTACCTCCTCGATCCGGCGGCGAGCCTCGTCGATCTCCAGACGGATCCAGTTGCCCTTGCGCCCGTGGTTCCGGGCCGGCCATCGGATCGACTGGAGCCACGCCAGCTGGGCCAGGGGCGAGGCCTCGACCCACGGCGCGGCGGCGTCGCCCAACTCGACGAGCCCGGCGGCCAGCCGATCGGCCGGATCGAGGCAGTGATCGACCAACTCGCCGAGCCCGGCGACGGCGGCGACCAGATCCCCGAGGACGAGCGGCTCGAGCGAGCGGGGCTCCACGTCGAGGCCGCCGAGCAGATCCCAATTGTCGTCGAACCGGCGCGCGATGTCGACGAAGCGGCGCAGCTCGACGCCGAGGGCGGCGGCCCGTTCCTGCACCTCCAGGAGGTCGAGGTCGTCGCCGACCTGACCGACGAAGAGCCGCCAGGCCTCGTCGAACTCCAACATCGACGTGACCTCGTCGGCCACCTCGAACCCGGGCGGCAGCCCGGCCTCGACCGGGTGATCGAGGAGCAGCCGGAGGGCGAACCCGTGAACCGTGGTGAACGGTGCCGATGCGACCTCGCCGGCGGCGATCAGGAGCCGTTCGTCGCGCTCGTGCTCGGCCCGGGTCTCCAACTCGTCGCGGACCCTGGTTCGCAACTCCCGGGCGGCGGCCTCGGTGAAGGTGATGGCGGCGATCCGGCCGATCGGTGTGCCGGCGGCCACGAGGTTCACGACCCGGTTGACCAGGGCCGTCGTCTTGCCGCTCCCGGCGCCGGCCTCGACGAACAGGTTCCGCGACAGCGACGCCGTGACGACCTGGCGGGCGTCGGCGTCGGGAAGGCGGGTCGGGCCGGTCACGATGCCGGCTCCGAACCACCGGCCGTCGACGCCGGCTCGACCGGCTCCTCGGCGACACCGGAGACCAGCGGGCGGATGGGCGCCAGCTCCGGCTCGGTGCCGATCGCCTCCCACTCCCGCTGCCGGTCGGTGGGACAGATCCGATCGAAGTCGCAGTACCGGCAGTTGGCGAACGTGAGCCGGGGCCAACCCACCGCCTCGCCCGGAATCCCCGGGAACAGGCCGGCCGAGATGCCGTCGAGGGCCGCCCCCACCGCCCGGTCGAGAGCGGTCTCGACCTCGTCCTCGAGCTCCATCGGTCGGAGCTCGCCGTAGCGGGTCAGCCAGTAGAGGGCGGTCCGGGGGCCGTCCCGTCCCAACTCGTCGGCCACCACCCGCGCGTAGAGCGGGAGCTGGAGCCGCCGGCCCCCGTCGAGCGGATCGTCGTCGAGCCCGGCGAAGGCCCGGGCCGAGCTCCCCTTGTAGTCGATCACCAGGAGGCCGCCGTCCTCGGTGGCGTCGACCCGATCGACCCGGCCCCGAAGCTGGAGGGTCCGGCCATCGGCCAGGTCGAGCCGGCTCGGCTCACCGTCGAGTCCGAACCCGTACTCGACGGTGACCGGCGTCGAGCGACGCTCGGCCCGGAGCCGATCGTCGGTGTCGAGGAACAGCTCGATCTCGACCTCCAGGCGAGCGTGGAGGATGAGGGTGCTCACCCGGCCCCCGGTGATCCCCCGGGCCTGGGCGGCGGCCACCTCCTCGGCCAGGATCTCCGAGAGTCGGGCCCGCCGCTCGGGCGACCACGGCTCCCCCGGGGCCGGGACGGTGCCGTCGGCCAACGACTCGGCGACGAATCGCTCCAGCACGGCGTGCATCAGGGTGCCCCGGTCGTTGGGCCGGATCTCGTCGATCCGCTCCGGCCGATCGTCCTCGGCGAGCCGGAACACCCGACCGAAGAGGTAGCTGCGGGGACATGCGGCGTAGGTCTCGAGGGCGGTGGCGGAGAGCAACCGGTCGGTGGCGACGAGCGAGGGGGCGGGGACCCGTCCGACGTGACGATTGAGCCGACCCCGGCCGCGGTCCCGGGCCCGTTCCAGGCTGGCCGAGAGGACCGGGTCGGCGGAGGCGAGGACGTGGCTGTGGACCGGTTCACCCCGATCGACGTGGCCGATCAGGGCCCGGAGGCCGAAGTCGGCGACCGAGGCTGGCCGGCCGTGGTCGGCGAGGAGCCGGTGGTGGGACGGGATCGACGTCCGGCCGGCGACGAGCCCGTCCAACCCGCGGGGCCAGGAGCGGGCCCGGATCGTGCGGAGATCGCCCCGGGCGGTGGTCATCACCCCCGTCCGTCGGGAGCCGGCCAGGGCCGCGGCCAGTGCTCGGACGTCGAGGTCGGTGATCACCTCGGCCGGGGGAAGGAGCCCGTTGGACTGCGCCCGGACCCGGGCCGGGAGGAGGGAATCCTCCCGGGGGACGCGGGGGTAGAGGCCTTCGGCGAGGCCGACGACCACCACCCGCTCGAAGGGCAGACCGGCGACCGCGTCGATCGGGGCCACCACCAGGCCTTCGCCGATCGGTCGGCCCGGAACCCGGCGCCGGGCCAACTCCGAGGCCAACAGGCCGGCGAACGCGTCGAGGGGGCGAGGGCGGGCGCCACCCCCACCGCCCGACCCGTCGAGCGAGGCGATCCGGGACAACATCCCGTCGATCAGATCCCGAGCCCGCGCCTCGTTGTCGGGCCAGTCGGCGCTGGGGGCCAGGTAGTCGTCGATCAACCCCTGGGCCCACTCGGCCCGGGACGCCCAGCTCTGGACGGTCCGTCCCGGGGCGAGGCGCTCGTCGAGCCCGGCCACGAACGCCGCCAGCCGGGACGCCTCCGCCCGATCGTGCTCGTCGAGGTGGGGCGCCAGCTCGGCCAGGCGCAACTGCCACCCCTCGGCATCGATCACCCCGGCCTGACGGGACAGCCGATCCCAGGCCGGGCCGTCGATCGCTCGCCCGCCGTCGAGGGTCGGAGCCGAGAGCAGCAGCCCGATCACCCCGGCCCGATCGAGCCCGTCGGCCGCCAACCCGACGATCCGGGTGAGGAACCGCCCGGCGACCGTCGCCGCCAGCACCTGGTGGCCGGGGCCGGCGTGGGGGAGGTCGGCCGCCGCGAGGTGCTCGGCGAGCAGGGTGGCGTAGGGGTCGGCGTCGGTGTAGAGCACCGCCATCGCCGGCAGGGGTATCCCGAGCGCGGCATGGGCGGAGATGTCGGCGATCGCCGCCCGGACCTCATCGTCGGGGTCGGCCACCTCGACGACCTGCGCGAGGCCCTCGCCGTCTCCAGCGCCCGGTGGGAGCGTCGCCTGGATCGAGCACGCCGCGAGACGAGCGAGGTGGCGCCGGTCGACCGGTCGATGGCCGGTCAGACCGACGACGACCTCGCAGTCGTCCCGCCGGGCGAGCGCCGCCAGGAGGCGGGCGTCGACCGGCCGGACCGGCTCGGGGAGGTGGACGACGATCGGGCCCAGCGCTCCGGTCGGCAGCGTGGCCAGCCGGTCGACGGCGAGCACCACGGCCCCGTCGTCGAGGCGGACCGCCGGGGCGTGGGGGGCCAGGCCGTCGACGACCCGGATGGCGTCGGCGGCCAGGCCGGCGGCATCCGACGCCATCCGGTCGATCGTGGCCCGGTCGAGGCCGGCCAGCTGACGGTGGAGCTCGACCAGCCGTTCCTCGGTGGTCCGGTGGGCGGCCAGGGAGCCGAACGCCCCGGGATCGTTCTCCAGCTCGGCCCGGACCGCCGCCTGGACCTCGATCGGACTGGGGAGATGCTGCCCCAGCGCGGCCAGATCTCGCTCGGCGAGGCGCCGGATCAGCTCGTCGACGGTGACGACGTCGATCCCGGCCACGCCCCCCGGTCGGCGGCCCAGCGCCCGACGGACCCCGACCGCGACCAACGGTCGAGCGCACACGACCAGGGCCGGAGCGAAGACGTCGCCGCCCCGCCGCTCATCGAGGATCGCCCCGAGGGCGTCGATCGCCTGCTCACCGAAGCCGGTGGTGGTTACCGAGACCATCGGGCCCAGGCTACGGGACCACCCTGACGGTGGCGGGGAGCGCCCGGAGGGGGCGCAGCGTCGCGGGCGGGCCCGGCGCCGGCGCTCTCAGTCCCAGAGACGATCGACGACGTCGAGCCAGAGCTGGACGGTCAACCGGAGGGACTCGATGTCGATCCGCTCGTCGTGGCCGTGGAACCGGCGGAAGAACTCACCGGTGTCGACCGCCGGGCTGAGCAGACCGGCGCCGTAGGCGATGGCCCCCCGGTCCCGGAAGAACCGGGCATCGGTACCGCCGGTGACCAGGCTGGGGATGACCCGAGCCTCGGGATAGGCGGCGGCGATCGAAGCCGACAGGGCATCCCACAGCCGGTTGTCGGTCGGGGACGCGGTGGCCGGATGATGCTGCAGCACCTCGACCTCGACCTGGTCGTACAGGCCGCCGAGGGCCGCCCGGAGATGGGCCTCCAGGTCCTCGGCCGTCTCCCCCGGCAGGGTCCGGATGTCGACCTCGATGTCGACCCGATCGGGGATGACGTTGGTCTTGACCCCACCGGAGATCACGTTGGGGCTGAACGTGGCGTGGCTGCAGGAGTGGGCGTTGGCGGCGATGGCCGGCGGCAGCTCGGCCAACGCGTCCCGCAGGCGCCCGGGGTCGAGCAGCCGAGCGGTCAGGTCGTCGTCGAGGCCCAGCGAGCGGACCCGGGCCGCCCACAACTCGTCGAGCTGGGGGGCGGGCGAGTACGCATGGAGCCGACGGACCACCTCGGCGGCCTTGACCAGGGCGTTGTCGGACCCGAAGGGGGCCGAGCCGTGGCCCGGTGAGCCGGTCACCGTCAGCCGCCGCCAGCCCAGGCCCTTCTCGGCGGTGGTCACCAGGATGCTGGTCCCGGCCGGTGAGTGGAGCGGGATGCCGCCGAACTCGGTGAGCACGTAGTGGCTGCGGAGGGCGTCCCACTCGGTATCGATCAACGCTTCGGCGCCGTGTCGGCCGCCGGCCTCCTCGTCGGCCACCGCGAAGTAGACGATGTCACCCGGATAGCGACGCCCCGACGTCACCAGATGACGGAACACCGTCGTCATCGACGAGGTGAGGTTGAGCATGTCGACCGCGCCTCGGCCCCAGACCTCGCCGTCGATCAACTCGCCGCCGAAGGGGTCGTGGCGCCATCCCTCGGGCGAGACCGGCACGACGTCGGTGTGCCCCATCAAGCAGAGGGCGGGGGCCGACGGGTCGGTGCCCTCCCACCGGGCGACGAGCGAGGTGCGCCCCGGCAGCGGCTCGTAGAGCTGCTGGTCGACCCCGCTCGATTCGAGCTCGTCCCGCAGGAGTCGTGCGCTACGGTCCTCGTGGCCCGACTCGGGGGTTCCGTCGTTGACGCACCGGTTCCGGATCAGGGCCTGGAGCAGCTCGACGGTCTCGCCGGTCAGCCGTTCGACGGTCGCGGCGTCGGTCACGATCGGCGCCGGGGGTTGGAGGGGTGGTCAGCCATGGCCGCCATCATCGCGCCGGCCACCGCACCGATCCACCTTCGCCGAGCTCGAACCGGGTCCGGCCGGCCGATCCTGACCAACGGAGGACCGTCGGCGCCCGGTACGGTGGGTCGGCAGGGTCGAGATCCCTGCTGGTGCCGACGTTGACGACCTCCTCCCGACCGAGCCGGATCCGACCGACCTCGCCCCGACCGACCTGGAGCTTCCTACTGATGATGGCTGCCCTCTCCGGGGTGGTCATGGTGGTGGGTGCTTCGTGCGGCGGTGATCCCGGCGCGTCCGACCAGACGGCCAGCACGCTCGGCAGCGCCAACGCGGCGCCCGCTGGTCCCGAACCGGGCGACGGCGACGACGACGAGGCGACCGACTCGGTGACGACCGACGATGCGGCGACCGGCACCGACGAGGCTGAGCCCGAGCCCGAGGTGATCGGGCCAGCGCTTCCGGCCGGGGCCAGCGCCGAGGAGATCCTGGCCGTCGTGGCCGACATCCACGGCCCAACCGACGACCTGGCGGCTCACATGGCCCGGCTGGTCCCCTACCCGCTCCTGCCGACCCCGGCCGGCGCGTCGATCCAGGAACTCCGGGCCGAGGTCCGGGAGTCGGCCACGTCGAGCGCGTTGATCGTGACCTCGGAGGTCATGATCGTGGCGCCCGCCACGACCGAGGAACTGCTCGATCTCTACGTTGCGGCCTTCGCCGAACTCGGGTGGGAACCGTCGGCTCGGGCCGAGTTGTCGGCCGGCGCCACGGTCGCCGACCGGCGGTCGTACGTGATCCCGGGCTCCGCCTATGGGCGCGACGACATCGAGCTGCTCGTCGCTCCCGCCGACAATCGACCCCCAACCGCCGGCACCGAACCGGCCGGTCCCCAGGCCCCGGCCGGCGAGGGCTGGGCCACGGCCCGGATCCGGATCGTCGAGATCCACGACGGCGCCGACCGCGACGCCCTCCGGGAGCGCTTCGAGGGCTGGCACGGCGCCCTGCCGCTACCCGGCGGCGGTCGGGTGACCGGCACCGCCATCCAGACCAGCTACCTCGGTCGGGGCAGCCTCCACTACTCGACCACCCTGCGGTACGAGGGAACCGAGATCGACGACCTCGTCGACGAGGTGCGCGGTGCGCTCCCGGCCGCCGACTTCACCATCCGAGCCACACCGTCGATGGGCGACACCCTCGACGCGTGGATCTACCTCGACCACCCGTTCTTCGAAGATGCCCGCATCAGCCCGCACCCGATCGACCCCGCCGAGGTGGCGCTCGGGTCGGTCCTCAACGTGTACGGCCGGGTGCCGTTGGCTCCCGCCGCCGAGAACGACGACGGGAGCTGAGCGTCACCGCTTGGCCAGGGCCTCGATGAGCTGGGGCATGACCTTGTGCACGTCGCCGACGATGCCGAGATCGGCCACGGCGAAGATCGGGGCCTCGGGATCCTTGTTGATGGCGATGATGTTCTTGGAGCCCTTCATCCCGACGAGGTGCTGGGTTGCGCCGGAGATACCGACGGCGATGTAGATGTCGGGCTTGACGACCTTGCCGGTCTGGCCGACCTGGTACGAGTAGGGCACCCAGCCGGCGTCGACGATGGCTCGGGACGCACCCGCCGCGCCGCCGAGCGACTTGGCCAGGCTCTCGACCATCTCGAACTTGTCGGGTTCGCCGAGGCCGCGCCCACCGGAGACGACGATCGCCGCCTCGTCGAGCTTCGGTCCGTCCGACTCCTCGACGTGACGTTCGGTCACGACGGCACCAGCCGCAGAGCCGGTGTCACCGACGTCGAGATCCTCGACGTCGGCCGCCGGCCCGTCGGCGCTCTCGGCCGGGAACGACTTGGGGCGGACCAGCATGAGGAAGGGGCCCTCGCCGGTGAACTTGGTCTTCACGTCGGTCGTGCCGCCGAAGACCGGCTCGGTCCCGACCAGGTCGTCGCCGTCGAGCTCGATGTCGACCACGTTGGTGATGACGGTCCGGTCGAGCTTGACCGAGAGCCGGGAGGCGATGTCGCGCCCGTCGTAGGTCGTGGCCATGAGGATCGCGTCGGGGCCGTCACCGGCTTCGCACACCTCGGCGATCGCCGTCGCCACCGGGACGCCGACCAGCTGACCGTCGAGGTCGCCGGTCTGGTGGATCGTCTCGGCGCCGTAGGCCCCCAGCGTCTCGGCCAGGTCGTCGGCGTCGTCGCCGGCGTAGACGCACTCCACGGTGTCGGCCAGGTCACGGGCCTTGGTCAGCAGCTCGAGGGTGGTGGCGGCCACCTCGCCATCGGTGGCCTCGGCGACCACCCAGATCTTGTCCAGTGTCATCGTCTCAGACCTCCTCAGATCACCTTCATCTCTTCGAGGTACGAGATCACCCGCAGGTACGCCTCGCCCTCGTCTTCCACGACCTCGCCGGCCTCCCGTTGGGGGGCCTCGGCGATGTCGACGATCTCCTGACCGGCACCCTCCCAGCCGACCTGGCCGCCATCGAACCCCAGATCGGACGCCGACTTGACGTCGACCGGCTTCGACTTGGCGGCCATGATGCCCTTGAACGAGGGGTAGCGGGGCTCGACGACCCCGGCGGTGACGCTCACCACGCACGGCATCGGGCAGGTCACGTCGTCGTAGCCGGCGTCGGTCTGACGCTGGACCTTGACGGTGCTCCCGTCGACCTCGATCGCCTTCGCCGCGGTCACCGACGGCAAATCGAGCACGCCGGCGATCTGGGCCGGAACGGTGCCGGTATAGCCATCGGAGCTCTCCGAGCCGGCGATGACCAGGTCGGCCTCCTGGGGGCCGATCGCCGCCGACAGCAGCTTGGCCGTGGTCAGGGCATCGGAGCCGAGCAGCGCCGGGTCCGAGATCAGGGTCGCCGAGGCGGCGCCCATGGCCAGCGCGGTGGCCAGACCCGACCGCTCCTCGTTCGGGGCCATCGAGACCAGGTGGACCTCGCCCTCACCGGCGGCGTCGACCAGCTGGAGGGCCATCTCGACCCCGTAGGAATCCGACTCGTCGAGGATGAGCTTCACGTCCCGCTTGAGGGTCCGGGTCTCGGGATCCAGCGCTCCCGGGTCGGCAGGATCAGGGATTTGCTTCACACAGACGACGACTTTCATGGCTCGGGATGGTACGCCACCTGACGCCCAACGGCACACTTGTGCGGTGCAGGTGGCCCTCATCGTGAACCCGATCGCCTCGTCGGTCACCCGACGGGCCCAGGTCGTGATCCAGAAGGCCCTCGCGGCCGATCACGCGCTCGACACCGCCGAGACCTCACGCAAGGGTCAGGCCATCCGCCTGGCCCACGGCTTCGCCCGGTCCGGGGCCGACGTGGTGGTGGCCCTCGGCGGCGACGGGACCATCAACGAGGTGGCAAACGGCGTGATCGGCTCCGACTGTGCGGTGACCCCCCTTCCGGGCGGTTCGACGAATGTCTTCGCCCAGGCGATCGGCTACCCCAACGATCCGATCGAGGCCACCGGCGTCCTGCTCGACGCCTTGGCCGAGCGGTCGTTCCGGCCGGCCAGCGTCGGCACGGCCAACGAGCGACTGTTCCTCTTCCACGCCGGCGCCGGATTCGACGCCTCGGTCGTGGCCCGGGTGGAGGAACGGGGGACGCTCAAGCGATACCTCGGCCACCCACTCTTCCTGGCCAGCACGGTGGCCGCCTGGTTCGGCGAGCTGGGGCGCCGCCGGCCCCGATTCACCGTCGAGACCGACGACGGACGCCGGGTCGCGGGGGCGGTGTTGGCCGTCGCCATGAACACCACGCCCTACACCTTCCTCGGAAGCCATCCGTTGCACCTCGCCCCGGAGGCCAGCCTCGACCAGCCGCTGGCCGTGGCCATCCTGACCTCGTTGGCCCCGACCACCCTCCCTCGCCTCGTGGCGACCGCGGCCGGATCGGCGGGGCTCCCCGATCGGGGTTCCACCGTCCGGTGGGCCGATGTCCACGGGGTGACGATCCGGGGCGACCGGCCGTTCCGGTACCAGCTCGACGGTGAGGCGATGGCACCGGTCACCGAGCTCCGGCTCGACCACCGGCCGGCCGCGCTGCGCCTCGTCGTTCCCCCCGGCGTGGAGGGCTGAACCGGTCCGGTCAGCCGGGGAGGGGTCGGGCCGACGCCGCCAGGGCGGCCCAGGGGTCGCCGAGACGAGCGAGCCGGGCCGGCATGGAGGTGACCGTGTGGCGCCCCGGGCTCAGGTCGGGATCGTCGAGCTCGGCCCAATCGATGGGCGCGGCCACCGGAGCGGTCGGCAACGCCCGGACCCCGTAGGGAGCGACGAAGGTCGCCGCTGCCCCGTTGCGGGCCAGGTCGAGGTAGATCCGGTCGCCCCGCTCGGCCTTGGCGAAGGCTTGGGTCACATCGTCCCGGAACCGGTCGACGAGCAGGGTGGCCAGCGCGCCGGCGAAGCGTCCGACGTCGCCCCACGTGGCCCCGGTCACCGGGGCCACGATGTGGACCCCCTTCGAGCCGGTCAGTTGCACGAAGGGCACCAGACCGGCCTCCGTCAACGCCCCCCGCACGCCGTGAGCGACCCGCACGAGCTGGGCCAGGTCCTCGACCGACGGGTCGAGGTCGACCACGAACAGATCCGGTCCGATCGCCTGGTTGGCGGTGCGGGCCAGCCCGATGTGGGGGGTGATCATGCCCTGCTGGGCGAGGTAGACGAGAGCGGCCGGGTCGTCCACGACCGGGTGGGTGACGACGCCGCCCCGCTTCGGCAGCTCGACCCGTCGGATCCAGGCCGGGTAGTGGGCCGGGGCGTTCTTCTGGAAGAAGCCCTCGCCGTCGAGGCCCTTCGGGTACCGCACGATCGTCATCGGACGGTCGGCGACGTGGGCGACCATGGTCGGCGCCACGGCGGCGTAGTAGCGGGCCAGGTCGCCCTTGGTCAGGCCGGCGGCCGGGAACAGGACCCGGTCGGGGTTGCTGACCTCGATCGTGCGTTCACCGACCGCGATCGACGCTCGGGGGCTCGCTGCCACCGGGTCGACCCTAGTCGCACCGCTCGCCGCCGGGCCCCCGATCCGTCAGCCGGCCAAGGCGGCGAGGGCGGCTGCCGGATGATTGGTGATGATGCCGTCGACCCCCATCGACGCCAGCTGACGGATCCGAGCCGGATCGTCGACGGTCCACACGTTGACCTCGAGGCCCGCGGCGTGCGCCCGGTCGACGAAGCCCTCGTCGACCAGCAGGTCGTTTGGGTGGATGGCGTCCACCCCATGGGCCACCGACCGGGCGATCAGCGACGCGGGGTCGGAGCCGCCCCACACCAACCAGGCGGTGGGGATCGAGTCGTCGATGGCCGAGATCCGGTCGACGCTCCCGATGTTGAACGATGACACGATCACCCGGTCGGCGGCGTCGAAGGCGGCGATCAGGCCGGCCACCGCCACCGACAGGCCGTGTTCGTCGTCGTAGTCGGGATCGTCGGGCAGGTTCTTGATCTCGATGTTGAGCCACGTGTCGGCGCATGCCTCCAACGCCTCGGCCAGGGTCGGCACCCCGGCCGGAAGCTCGGCCGCCGTCACGTCTCGGACCCGGACCCCCGAGCCGAGGTGGGCGTCGTGGTGGACGACGAGGACATCGTCACCCGTGCGCCGAACGTCGAGCTCGACCCCGTGGGCACCGGACTCGGCGGCCGCCCGGAAGGCTTCGATCGTGTTCTCCGGATGGGTCGCCGAGGCCCCCCGGTGTCCAATGACTCGCACCATCGGCATCTCCCCGTTCTCGCTGCTGTACGTTCGTGCTCCCACGGTGTGCGACCAGCTCGGCCAGCCCGACGACGATCGTCCTGGTCAGCCAGAGCGCATCTCGATCGGGACCGAACGAGCAGGGTCGTGCGACACGATGTGACATTCGTCAACATCAACTCTTTACGAACTTCTAACCATTCTCTACGATGTCAGACAGGATGAGTTGACCGGGGAGTCAAGGTGACAAACCTACCTACCCCCCTGGCTCAACGCGCCTATCCGCCGGTAGCGACTGTGCAACGAGGGACAACGAACTGCCACCGCATCATCTCGAAGCCACTCGATGACAACCATGGAAACCAGCCACCACGAAGGGGAGGAAGCGTGGCACTAGCCGATTCTTGGGACATCACACGACCCGAGTTCGCTGAGTTCGAACTGATCGCTCAGGGACTCGTCGACCGTGTTCCCGACCCTGATCCCGACCTGTCCTGGCGAGCGACGGCATCGTGCCGGGACACCAGCCCCGAACTGTTCTTCCCGGTCGGTACCACCGGCTTGGCCGTCGATCAGATCGAGGCGGCCAAGGCCGTCTGCATGGGCTGCCCGTCACGGGTTCCGTGCCTGGAGTTCGCCCTGTCGACCAACCAGGATTCCGGCGTCTGGGGCGCCACCTCGGAAGAGGAGCGGCGACACCTCCGCCGCACCTACCTGAGCCGCCGTCGCTGACGACCAGCCCTCACCGGTGACGTCTCGATGGAGACGTCACCGGGCTGGACCGGGCAGGCCGACGGTCAGCTCGGCGACCGTGCCGTGGTCGGGTGAGGTCGACGGCCGAATCGACAGCGCCCCACCGAGCTCGCCCCGGACGAGGGTGTTGATGATCGTCAGGCCGAGCCCCGGCTCGGCGTCGAGGTCGAAGCCATCGGGCAGCCCGACCCCGTCGTCGTGGACACGGACCGTCATCTCCGCCGGGGTATAGACGAGTTCCACCGTGACCGTGCCCCCCGCCGAGTCGGGTGGGAAGCCGTGCTCGACCGCGTTCTGGACCAGTTCGTTGACCACGACGGCCAGCGAGCTGGCGGTCGTGGTCGGCAGGAGCGGGCCGTCGCCGAGCAGCCGGACCTTGACCGGCGGGCCCCCGGGACCCTCGGCCATGGCCAGAATCGGGCGGACGACGTCGCCGAAGAGCACCTCGTCGCCCCCACCCCGGGACAGCAGCTCGTGGACCACGGCGATCGATGCGATCCGTCGCTCGGCTTCGGTGATGGCCGTCTTGGCCTCGGGGGCCTCGACCCGCCTCCCCTGTATCCGCAGCAACGACGACACGGTCTGCAGGTTGTTCTTGACCCGGTGGTGGATCTCCCGGATCGTGGCGTTCATCGAGACGAGGAGCCGGTCCCGGCTGCGGAGCTCGGAGACATCCCGCATGAGGACGAGCACCCCGTCGACCTCGCCACCGGTGAGGAGGGGAATGATACGAGCCAGCACCGTCACCCCGTCTCCCCGCTCGATCTCCTCGAGAACCGGCACCTTCAGCCGGAGGGCGGCCCGCACCGTCTCACCGCCGAACCCCAGATCCTCCAGCTTGCGACCGGCGATCGTGCCGTGGATGCCGAGGCGATGGAAGGCCGACACCGCGTTGGGTGAGGAGTACGACACCGCCGCCGTCTTGTCGAGGACGAGCGCCCCGTCGCCGACCCGGGGGGACTCCTCGATCATCGGGTCCTGGTGGGCGAAGGGAAACGACCCCTCGGAGATCATCTGGGCCAGGCGCTCGAAGACCCCGAAGTAGGCGATCTCCAGGTCGCCGAGGGCCCGGTGCCCCAGTTCGGGGGTCTCGCGGGTGACCACGGCGATCACCTCGTCTTCGAACACGACGGGAATGGCCAGGACCAGGGCCCGGATCGCCGGCTCGATCAGCTGGATCTCGCTCTGGACGATCCTCCTGGTGGCGAAGGCCTCCGACACGCGGGGCCGCTTGGCCAGCTCGAAGAACTTGCCGATCTGGTCGTCCCGATACATCGTCTGCGATGTCGAGGGACGGATCTGGCTGAGGCAGACCAGCTTCTGACCCTGGGCTCCCTTGACCCGGGCGAACAGGAGCAGGTCGGCGAAGCAGAGGTCGGCCATGGGGCCCCACGAGCCGACGAGCCGGCGGAGGTGTTCCCGCTCCCGGTCGCCGAGGTCGGTGTGCCGACGCACGATGTCACTGAGGCTGCTGGCCACCGTCGCTCCGTTCCCCTCGGGGGCAGGCTACCGGCCGCCGCGGGCCAGGAGCCGCCGGAGCCCTCCGATCGAGTTGAGGTCGTCCTGTCGCCACGGGACGGCGACGACCGGGACCGGCGCGCCGTCGGCGGGCGGCTGGTCGATTCCCAATCCCGACGCGACCACCCGGTCCCGGCCGAGCAGCACCTCGACCGCCTGCCGGAGGCCGGGATCGTCGATGCCGGAGATGGGAGCCTCCCCCACGTCGGGCACCGCCCGATTGTGGACGACGGCCGCCGGGTGGTGGTGCCGCCGGGCCAACTCGTCGAGGAGGGTCCGGGACTGCGCCAGGGCCGCCGGGTCGCTCGTCGTCACGGCCACGTAGGCCGTCTCGTCGTCGGCCAACCGGCGGCCGACCTCGGTCGCCCGCTCGATGAAGCCGGCCTGCAACCGGGACATCAACCAGAAGAACTCGCCGATCCGGGCGAGGAACGGCCCGCCCAACAACCGTTCGGCGACGGCCAGGAACGGCCCGGCCGCCAGCTGGGCCATCCGATTGCGGTAGGGGGCGGTCAGCCACCACAGCCACCGGCTCTCGAAGAACTGGATCATCCGATCCGGGGCATCGAGGATGTCGATGGCGTGGGTCGACGGTGGCGTATCGATGATCACCAGGTCGTAGCGGTCGTCGTCGGCCAGGTCGTTGAGGTGGTCGAGAGCGATGTAGTCGTGGCTCTTGGCGAACCGGGTCGTCAGCGTCCGGTACAGCGGGTTGGCCAGCAGTGCCTCCGCATCATCGGCGTCGGCCAACTTGCGTACCAGATCGTCCCAACTCCTCCCCATCTCGACCATCGAGGCCCACAGGACCCCAGGAGCGCCGACGCCGAGCGAGACGAGGACCGGGTCGGCCCGCAGCTCGTCGACCCCCATGGCGTCGGCCAACCGCCGAGCGGGGTCGACGGTGACCACGAGCACTCGCCGGCCGTGGTCGGCCGCCGCCCGAACCCCGAGGGCGGCGGTGATGGTCGTCTTCCCGACCCCGCCCGGACCCACGACGAGCACCACCGACCGGGTGGTCAGCATCTCGTCGAGTCCGGCGTCGATGCCAGGGCTCACCACGGCGCACCATCCAGGGCCTCGACCGCGGCGTCAAGCGGGTCGCCGAGCCGATCCTCGACCGCGATCGAGGCCAGCCCGAGCTCGGCCAACCGATCGTCGAGCGACCGGGCCGCCCGGTGCCGCTCGACGGCGAGGAGGGCGAGTGGACCCCGGGGGTCGCCGGCGGCCAGGAGCGCCTCCGCCTCGGCCTCGCCCTCCGGACCGACGGCCGGGGGCACCCGGTTGACGACCAGGCCGGTCATCGAGACCTCGGTCTCGGCGGCGATGCGGTCGAGCAGTTCGGCGGTCTCGGAGATGGGGAGATCCTCGGCCAGCGTGACGGCGATGGCGCCGGTGATCGACGGATCGGCCAGGAGCTCGGCCAGCCACTGGGTCTGGGAGGTGAGGGGACCGAGGCCGACCAGATCGCCCAGCACGGTCGGTGCCGACAGGAGCTCGACCACGTGACCGGTGGCCGGACCATCGACGACCACCCGATCCCAGTCGCCCCGTCGGACCTCGTGGCCGATCTTGCCGATGGTGAGGATCTCCCGGACCGCTGGGGCGGCGGTCGCCACGTAGTCGAACAGCCGAGCGATGGGGGGCAGGGCCGACGGGGCGATCGGGACCGTCAGGTAGAGCCGGATGTACTCGTCGAGTACCGCCTCGGTGCTCAGCTCCAGGAGCGTGATCTCGTCGCCAGCCCGATCACCGAGAGCCAGGGCCGTCCCACCCGACGCCGTGGCGTCGACCAGGAGGACCTTCTCCCCTCGACCGGCGGCTGAGACGGCGAGGGCGGCGGCGACCGTACTCCGGCCGACCCCGCCCTTGCCGACGACGATGGCCAACTTGGGGCCGGTCACCGGACTGGCCGGGCCGCCACCGCCGACGGTGGTGACCGGTCGATCAAGCGCCGAAACCGATGCGACGGTCGGGGTCGACCGTCCCCACCTCGACCCAGCTGATCTGGGAGGTGGGGATGCCGGTCTCCCGACCCTTGCGGTCGGTCACCCACAACACCGGGTCGGTGCCGCTCAACGCACCGTCGATCTGCTTCTTGAGGGCGTCCCGATCCGAGGCGTCGTCGAGCTCGACCTCGATGACCTGGTTCGTCTGGGTGATGCCGATGCGGAGATCCATGACGTGAAACCTATCGTTCGCAGTCTCGGGTTCGAAGGACTCGAACCGGGCGGGCTCGAGCTCAGACGATCTTGAGCTCGGATCGGAACCGCTTCTTCGGTGCCAGCTCGACATCGACCCGCTCGGCCAGGGCGGCGAACGTCGCTCCAGCCTCGGTCGCCGCCTCGACGGCGATGGGAGCACCGGTGTCGGCCCCCTCCCGGAGGGCCGGCACGAGGGGGATCCGGGCCAGCAGCGGGACGTCGAGATCGTCGGCCAACTCCTGGCCTCCGCCGGCGCCGAACAGCTCGTAGCGGGTGCCGTCGTCGCCGGTGAACCAGCTCATGTTCTCGATCACGCCCGAGACGGTGATCCGAACCTTGTGGGCCATGTAGGCCGCCCGCTGGGCCACCTTCTGGGCCGCCGGCTGGGGGGTCGTGACGACCAACAGCTCGGCCCGGGGCAGGAACTGCGACAACGACAGGGCGATGTCACCGGTGCCGGGCGGGAGATCGACGAGCAGGTAGTCGGGGTCGTCCCAGAACACGTCGGTGAGGAACTGCTCGAGGGCCTTGTGGAGCATCGGGCCCCGCCAGATGACCGGCTGGGCCTCCTCGACGAAGAACCCCATCGAGATGCAGCGGACGCCGTTGGCCTCGGGGGGCACGATCATCTCGTCGATGACGACGGGATCGCGATCGACGCCCAGCATCCGAGGGATGGAGAACCCCCACACGTCGGCGTCGACCACGGCCACCCTGTTCGGCCGGGGCCCGTCGGGACCGTCCTTGGTCCGAGCGGCGAGGGCCACCGCCAGGTTGGTGGTGACCGAGCTCTTACCCACGCCGCCCTTGCCCGAGGCGACGAGGATGACCCGGGTCCGGTTGTCGGGATCGGCGAAGGGGATGGCCCGCCCCTCGGCGTGCCCATGGGCCTGGGCCGACCCGGCGGTGGCCGCCGGGTCGCCGTGGAGCTTGCGCCGGAGGGTCTCCCGCTGCTCGTCGGTCATCACCCCGAACTCGACGATGGCCTCGTCGACGCCGTCGAGGGCGGTCACCGCGTCGGTGACGGCCCGGTTGATCTCGGCCCGGAGCGGGCACCCGGCGATCGTGAGATCGACCGCCACGGTGACCCGGGGACCGTCGATGGCCACCGAACGAACCATGTCGAGCTCGACGATGCTGCGGTGGAGCTCGGGATCCTGCACCGGGCGGAGCGCGTCGACAACCAGCTCTTCGGAAACGGCCACGGGTCCTCCTGGGGGGCGACTCCTACCGGCACGGAATTACTCCTACCGAGATAGGAGGAATCGAACAGGGCTAGACTATCGACGTGGCCCAGCGAGCCCTCAACCCGACGGAATTCGCAAACCTGGTCAACGCCATCACCTCGGCGTTCGGTGATCCGACTCGTCGCGACATCTACCTGTTGGTCCACGAGCACCCCGACGGCCTGACCGCCAGCGAGGTTGCCGATGCCACCGGTCTGCACGCCAACGTGGCCCGTCACCATCTCGACAAGCTCGTCGGCGGGAACTACGTCGAGGTGACCCAGCGCCCCTCGGCCAAGGCGGGGCGCCCGGCCAAGGTCTATCGGGCCGCCGAGCCCGGTCTCCACCTCGAGTTCGACGTCGGCCACGACGACATCCTCGTCACGCTCCTGGGCAAGGCCCTCTCCCGGTTGGGCGACGAGGCCGCCGCCGAGCTGGCCGAGGAGGTCGGCCTCCAGTTCGGACGCCAGATGGCGTCGTCGATGGGCGGGTCGCCCGACGGGCAACGGTCGTTCCGGTCGGCGCTCCACGTCGTCGCCGATGCCCTCTCGGCCCATGGGTTCTCGGCCCATGCCGAGCGTCACGGAGAGGAGCTGCGGATCGTCTCCGGCCACTGCCCCTTCGGCGATGTGGCGATCGAGCACCCCGTGATCTGCGCCGTCGACCGGGGCATGGTCAAGGGCCTCCTCGGCTCCCTCTACGGCGAGACGACGGTCGCGCTGAGCGCCTCGGTGGCCCAGGGCGACGACGAGTGCGTGGCCGACGTGAGCGACGCCCGCGCCGCCACCGCCTGACCCCGTCGGACCGCCGCCGACCGACGCCCGCTGTCGGCCCCGACCGCCCCCGAGCGACACTGGGACGATGGACTTCGAGCGAATCGAGATCGAGCGGGACGGGCCGGTGCTCCGGGTCTGGCTCAACCGACCGGACAAGCGCAACGCCCACGATCAGCAGATGATCACCGAGATCGGGGACCTGTTCGGTGGACTGGCGACCGCCTTCGACGTCAAGGTCGTCGTGCTCGGGGGCCGGGGCCCGACGTTCTGCGCCGGAGCCGACCGGCGAGAGCAGCTCCCGCCGGCCTCCTCCGACCGGGAGGAGCGGTACCGAGCCCATCTCGGCCGCCGGGCGACCCGGGCCATCGAGGAGTGCCCGATCCCGACCATCGCCCGGGTCCATGGCCACGCCGTCGGCGGCGGCTCCTGCTTCGCCGTGTCGTGTGACTTCCGGATCACCACCACCTCGACCCGGTGGTGGGTGCCCGAGGTCGAGCTGGGGACGCCGCTCCCCTGGGCCGGGACCCCCCGGCTGATCGCCGAGATCGGGATGGCCAGGGCCCGCCGGTACGTCATGCTGTCGGAACGAATCGACGGATCGACCGCCGAGGCGTGGGGCCTGGCCCATGAGTGCGTGGCCGACGACGCGCTGGACGAGACGGTCGCCCGGTGGGAGCGGCGGCTGGTCGAGCTGCCGGAGCTGGCGGTGACGATGGCCAAGGCCCACTTCCGGGGCTACGGCCGCCTGTCGGCGCTCGGCGACCTGTCGGAGACCGACGGCGACCTCAGCACCGTCGTCCGCCAAACCGACGACTTCGCCGCCCGGTTCGCCAACTTCTGACGAGAATCGGGAAGGTTCTGGTCGTCACCGACGTCGGTACCGATGAGCGGAATGGATCGGCGGACCGGGCCCGACCCCGGCGGGAGGTGAGACCATCTCGAGCGGCAAGGGGAACCTCGTGGCCCGGGCCCGCCGGGGCGATCGGCGGGCCTTCGAGATCCTGCTCCGGGCCCACGATCGGGAGATGCGGGGCGTGGCGTGGCGGCTGCTCGGCGACCGGACGGCCCTCGACGACGCGCTCCAGGACGGCTACCTCAACGCCTATCGATCGATCGGTCAGCTCCGGGGCGACGACGACTTCGCCGGCTGGCTCCACCGGATCGTGACCAACGCCTGCCTCGACCTCCTCCGTCAGCGGTCGAGACGTCCCGAGGATCCCATCGACTGGGGACCAGAGCCGGCGGTCGGGAGCGACGAGGACCGGATCACCGACGCCGATCAGATCCTCGCTGCGCTCCGGCTGCTCTCCCCCGACCAGCGGGCGGTCCTCGTCCTGGTCGAAGCCGAGGGCTACTCCTACGACGAGGTGGCGGCGATGCTGGGGATCACGGCCGGAACGGTCGGTAGCCGCCTCAGCCGGGCCCGGACCCGGCTACGACGGCGGGGAGTGCTGCGGTGAGCGCCCGATCGACCGAACCTCCCGATCCCCTCGGCGAACGGCTGCGGGCCATCGAGCCCCCGGACCATCGGATCGACTTCTGGGATCGGCTCGACCGAGCGGCGACCGAGGCGCCGGCCACGGCGTCGGCGGTGCCGGCGACGACCCCACGGTCGACTCGGCGACGAGCCCGGTCGACGTGGCTGGCGGTCGCCGCCGCACTGGTCGGGTTGGCCGGGGGCGGGATGGCGATCACCCGGCTGGCGTCCGACGAACCGACCCCCGTGTCGACCGCCGACGGGCCGTCGACGCAGGGGCCGCCGCCCGACCGATCCCCGGGCGACCAACCGCATCGACCGGTGCCCCCGGCGTCCGCCGACGACGAGGGGGACGCCGGGGTTCCGACCACCGGCGACGGCTCGGTCGCACCCACCGCGCAGCCGCCGCCCGCCATCGATCCCCAAGGGGACGACCCCGGCGACGACGACGGCGGGCCTGGACCCGAGCGGCCGATCCCGGATCGGCTGGAGGCCGAGTCGATGGCGATCCGGACCGTCGGCGATCACCGCGACGATGGGTGGAGCATCTGGTCGGCCGGCCGGATCGAGGACGTCGTACGGTTCGCCGCCGACGGTCGGTACGAGATCGAGATCCGGGCTCGGGGCTACTCGACGACCGACAGCGCCCCCCGCCTCGAGGTGTTGATCGACGGTGTGCCGGTGGCCGGGACCACGGTGGCGATCGACCGCTACGACCGCTACCGGTTCATCGTCCCGATCGAGGCCGGCGACCGTCGGGTGGCCATCGCCTTCACCAACGACCCCAACCGCCCCGAGGACGACGTCGATCTCGTCGTCGACTGGATCGAGATCCGGCCCGTCGCCCCCTGACGGGCGCAGGCCGTGGCCCCATCGGCGAAATGGGACACCGCGGCCGAACCGGGGAAGGATCCCGACTCGGTCACCGTCGGAACGGCATGACCACCCAACGCTCGGGTTCCCGGACCCGCAAGGCGATCGCCGCGACGGCGACCATGCTGCTCATCTCCGCCTTCACCATCGCCGCCCAGGCGGCCGGCCGGCACACCGGCGGAGGGCCGCTCCGGCTGGAGGCCGAGCGGATGGAGACCCGGACCGTGGGTGGCCCCGACGGACCGGCCTGGAACCTCTGGTCCGAGGGCTCGATCGGCACGTCGTTCGACGTCGAGGACCCCGGCACGTACGAGGTCGTGATCCGGGCCCGAGGCAACTCCGACACCGGTCGACGTCCCCGCATGGAGCTACGGATCGACGATCGGGCGGTGGCGTCGTGGGCCGTCGACACGGTCGACCACCGGTTCGACGAGCACCGGGTCGAGGTCGACCTCACGGCCGGGACCCATCGGTTGGCCGTCGCCTTCACCAACGACCCCAACCGGCCGGGCCACAATCTCGATCTGGTCGTCGACTGGGTCGAGATCGTCGCCGCCGATGGCGGCGATGACCCCTCGGTTCCGGACCCCTCGGTGCCCGACCCATCGCCGCCGATCCCGGGGCCGCCGCTGCCATCGTTGCCGGCGCCCCCGCTCCCCGAGCCGTCGATGCCGGCTCCTCCCGGGCCCCCGACGACGACACCGACGACCCCGACCACCACCGCCCCGACCACGACACCGACGACCCCGACCACCACCGCCCCGACCACGCCCACGACGGCGACACCGGAGCGGCCACCGGACACCGGGCGCTCGCCCCACGTCCCGGCCGGCTACGAGTTGAGCTGGCACGACGAGTTCGACCGCCTGAGCCTCGACCTCGCCACCGACGGCTCGGCCAACTGGGTCACCTACTTCCATCGGTGGAACGTCCGCTCGTTGGCCGGCAACGGCGACCAGTGCCTCAAGGCCGATCCCGACTTCGTCGGCACCGGAGGACCGCCGCTCGGCGTCGAGACCCACCGGGTCACCGGCGGAGTCTTGACCCTGTTCGGCCACCCCCTCCCCCAGCACCGGCGGTCGCAGTTCTGGGGCTTCGAGGCGGCGTGCGGCATGATCTCCGGCGAACTCTCCCACAGCCAGACGTACGGCTACTGGGAGACCCGCATGCGGGTCACCAACGTGTCGCTCGGCCACCACTGGGCGATCTGGCTGCTGCCCGAGGATGGGAGCTGGCCGCCCGAGGTCGACCTGTTCGAGGTGGTTGGCACGACGACCGCAGGCGGACGGAACAACGACCGGGCCCGGTTCCACTTCACCGGCCACTACAACGATGCCAGCGGCGCCCACCGGACCGAGATGTCGTACCTCCAGGCGCCGCGGGGAGCCGATGGTTGGTACACCCTCGGGGTCGAATGGACCGCCGATTCGGTCGTCTGGTACCTCGATGGCCAGGAGGTCCACCGGATGTGGAACTTCATCGGAACCGCACCGGTCTACTTCCTGATCTCCCCCGAGATCGGCGGCAACTGGCCCGGCCCGACCGGGCCGGCGACGACGTGGCCGATGTCGATGGAGGTCGACTACGTGCGCATCTACCAGCGGTAGACCCCTCGACGACTCGACCCGAGCGGCCGTGCCGACCGCCCGGAAACCGCTTGCCGCCCGTCGCCGACTCGGCCATGATCCTCGGCGAGGTGGCGGCGACCGGTCGCCGCCCCGAGCCCGCGAAGGGAGGCCACGATGCGGATCACCTCGATGTCGACCGTCGCCGTGGCGCGCCCGATGAGCGGCCCCCGCCCGGAGGTCCTGAAGCTGTCCTGAGCCCGCCGCGTCTCCTCGGAGCCGCGGCGACCTGATGGCTCACGACAACGAAAGGACGAACTCATGGGCACCCTTGCCCACATCAGGAACTTCGGCGTCATGGCTCATGTCGACGCCGGCAAGACGACCGTGTCCGAGCGCATGCTGCTCCTGGCCGGCCGGATCCACCGTGTCGGTGAGGTCCACGACGGTCAGGCCGCACTCGACCACGATCGGCAGGAGCGCGACCGGGGCATCACCATCTCCGCCGCGGCGACGACCATCGGATGGCACGACCATCGACTCAACCTCGTGGACACCCCGGGTCACATCGACTTCGGGGCCGAGGTCGAGCGGTCGCTGGCGATGATGGACGGCGCCGTGGCGGTGTTCGACGCCGTCGCCGGCGTCGAACCCCAGAGCGAGACGGTCTGGCTGCAGGCCGACCGCTATCGAACACCCCGACTGGTCTTCATCAACAAGATGGACCGGCCGGGCGCCGATCTCGACCGATGCGTCGCCGAGATCGGCGAGGTGCTGGGCGCCACACCGGTGGTGACCCAACTCCCGCTGTTCGACGGCGAGCGGCTCATTGGCCTGGTCGACGTGATCGCCGGCACGCGATGGACCTGGTCGAGCGACGACCCACGGTCGGCGACCGCCGACCCGGTCGCCGATCGAGCGATGGCGGACGCCGTCAACCAGGCCCGGAACGCCCTGATCGAACAGGTCGGCCTCCTGGACGACGAGGTGTTCGACGCGCTGGTCGCCGGCGAGGTCGAACTCGAACAGCTCCGGGCCGCCATCCGTCGTCTCACGGTGGATGGTGCGATCGTCCCGGTGCTGTGCGGCTCGGCGTTGCGGGGCATCGGCATCCAACTCCTGCTCGACGCGGTGGTCGCCTGGCTACCGAGTCCGCTCGACCGTCCGGTGGTGACCGGCCGGAGACCGGCGCCCGCCACCGAGACGGTGGAGGTTCCGGTCGACGATCGGGCTCCGCTGGTCGCCCTCGCCTCGAAGGTGGTCCACGGTACCAACGGGAAGCTGACCTGGATCCGGGTCTTCACCGGCTCGATGACCGGCGGCGACGTCGTCCTCGACGTCACCACCGGACGCCGAGAGCGTGTCGGGCGGCTGGTCCAGCTCCACGCCGGAACGACCCGTTCGGTCGACCGGCTGGGGCCGGGTGAGGTCGGCGCGGTCATCGGCTTCCGGGACACGGCCACCGGTCACACGCTCTGCGACCCGGCGAACCCGGTGGTGATCGGGACCATGGCCTTCCCCGAGCCGGTGGTCACGATGGCCATCGAACCGACCCGGACCGCCGACCACGACCGATTGGCCGAGGCCCTCCGACGTCTCGGCGACGAGGACCCGACCTTCCGGGTCTCCGTCGACGCCGAGACCGGCCAGACCCTCATCGCCGGCATGGGCGAGCTGCACCTCCAGGTGTTGGTCACCCGGTTGGTCGAGGATCAGGGGGTCGCGGTCACGGCCGGCCGGCCGGCGGTCGCCCATCGGGAGACGATCTCGGGCTCGATCCGGGGCCACACCCACCGGCTGAAGAAGCAGACCGGTGGCCCCGGCCTGTTCGCCGAGGTCACGATCGACGTCGAACCGACACCGACAACCGATCTCGGCAGCCTCGACTTCGTCGATGCCACCCGAGGTGGGTCCATCCCGGCGGCGTTCGTCGCCGCCGTCGAAGCCGGCGCCCGACGGGCGTCGGCGGCTGGTCCCGGCGGGCATCCGCTCGTCGGGGTCCGCCTGACCCTCACCGACGGGGCCGTCCACCCAAACGACTCCTCGGAGCGGGCGTTCGAGATAGCCGGCGGCTCGGCGCTGGCCGAGGCGACGGCCTTGGCAGGGCTGGTTCGGCTGGAACCGGTGATGGAGGTGACCGTCCAGACCCCGGACGATCACGTCGGGTCCGTCATCGGTCTGGTCGGTGCCCGGAGCGGCGAGGTGATCGGCATCGACGACTCCGGCATCCGGACGGTGGTGACCGCCCGGGTGAGCCTGGCCCAGCTGTTCGGGTTCAGCGATGCCATCCGGTCGGTGAGCCAGGGTCGGGCCCTGGCCTCCATGGCCCCGGCCGGCTACGAGCCCGGCTGAGGCCGGGCAACCCGGCAACCGGGGGGGGTGGGCGGCCGATCGGGCCGCCCACCCCCGGTTGCTCATGCCGACGTCGGTGGCCCCCCGGCCCCGACCGGTTCGGGCGTGGTCCCTGGCGGTGGTGGGGGCGTCCCGGTCGGCTCGTCGTCGGGCGGGCCGGGGCGACGTCGGCGCCAGGCCCGCCAGACCCACCACCCCGCGGCGATGACGGGCACGAACACCATCATCGGGATCAGGAACCCGCCGACCACCGTCACGGCCACCCACAGGCCCCGGAGGATCGACACACCGGCCGAGAACCCGTCGCCGAATCCCGGGTCGGACTCCGGCTCGAAGGTCCGTACCGGGAACGTCCGATCGGTGCTGACCGATGGGCCGGCCGGCTCGGGGCTCACCCCGTCGGTCGGGAGGCCGACGACCCGGATCCGGAGCTCGGCGGCGCGCTCGGGTCGGAACTCATGGGCCAGGAGGACCGACTGCCCCGGCGCCAGCTCCTCCACCGACCCGAACACCTCGATCAACGGGGT
The DNA here is from genome assembly GCA_965262175.1 of Acidimicrobiales bacterium. GTDB lineage: Bacteria > Actinomycetota > Acidimicrobiia > Acidimicrobiales > SZUA-35 > CADEDH01. Next base: position 293,939 of record CBDHES010000028.1, read on the forward strand.
GCCGCCATCGATGTCGAGCACGCTCTCGGTCAGGACCAGATCGGTGAGGGTCTGGTCGCCGACGTTGACGATGTCGAAGCACAGGGTGGCCCGCTGGTCGGCTTCGAGCTCACCCGCCGTCGCGCCGGGGCACGACCGACCACCGTCGTGGCCCTCGTAGGCGCTGACCGTGACCTCGAGGTTGTTCTCCAACCGGTCGCGGGTCAGCACCAACACGATCGTCGCCAGATCGACCTGGTCCTGCAGCGTCCGGAGCGAGCCCCGCATCACCTCCAGATCGCTCTCCCGCTCGAGCAGTAGCCGCTCGACCTCGGCGTAGTCGGCGAGGTCGGTCGTCTCCTCGAGGGCGGCCCGGAGCCGGGCGACGCCCAACTCGGCGACCTCGATGCGGCTCTCCAGATCGACGATGCGCTCGGTGACGTCCTCGGTCTCGATCGTCTGGTTGCGGAGCTCGCCCACCGTGCCCAGCGCCTCCAGGGCCCGGTTGAAGTCGTCGGGGAGGACCTTGAACGTCAGCTCCGATCGGGCCTCGGGTCCGCCGATGGTCTGCTGGCCGAACACGAACCCGCCGAGACCCTCGATGATGTCGGTGGCGTCGGCGCTGGCCGACGCCACATCGTCGACCTCGACCTCGACCCGGGCGGTGAAGATCAGCTGGCGGCCGAGGTCGGCGGCGCTCGGCGTGCTGGTCGTCCCGCCGGCGCCGAGGGACTCGTCGCCGTCCGCCGCCTCCTCGGCGGCATCGTCCCCGACCCCGTCGTCGGCCGCCTCGTCCGACGGCTCCTCGGCGTCCTCCAGCGGAGCGGCGGCGGCGATCGCCTCGGCCTCCCCGCCGTCTTCGTCGGCTACGGACGTCATCGCCGTCGGTTCTTCGAAGCTTGCGTCGTCGACCCCGACCGCGGCGTCCTCGTCGCCCGCGCCGCTACAGGCGGCCAGAACCACGAACCCCAGCGCCGCCAGGACGGCGACCATCAACCGGGTCGGCCGTGTCCGGGGCCGCTCCTCGTCCGCTCGTCTCATCTCCTGCCCTCCTCGTGCTCGGGCGACGGGCGCCCGGTCGCGGCCCACGGCTGCGGGCCCACGGGGTGAGACGTTTCACTCCCCGGGGGTGGTTCCCGACTCCGACGGTCGCCACAGCATCGTCACGGGACGGACGGGGGCCCGCGCGATCGCGGTGAGACTGGTCATGATGCCTCTACTCCGATCGGTCCGGCTCCGCCCCACCATGCCGGCCCGCACGAAGACGAACCAGCTCACGGCGGCGATCGCCGCCATCACGACCGTCACCACGACCCACCCCCATCGCTGGTTGGCGACCGGGAGGTTGCTCATGTTCATCCCGTACCAGCTGGTGATGAGCGAGAGCGGCAACAGGATGGCTGCGTACACCGTCAGCAGGGTCGCAGCCGACGCCTGGCGTTCGGCGGCCGCCCCCCGGTAGGTCTCGAGGGCGTCGGTCAGCAGGCCCCGGGTCGACTCCAACGATTCGACGACCAGGTTGTGGACGTCATAGGAGTCGGTGAGGATCCGCCGGGCCTCGTCGGCCAGCAGGACCTGGGCGTTGGATCGGAGGCCGGCGATGACCAGCCGCTGGGGCCGGAGGGCCCGACGGATGGTGGCCTCTTCCCGTCGAAGCACCTGGACCTCGGCCAGGACCCGCTGATCGGCGTCGAGGGCCCGGATGGCCAGGTCGTCGACCCGGCGTTCGAACTCGTCGAGGATCTCGAGGTACCGCCGGCCCATCACCTCGCTCAGCTGGGCGAACAACTCCTCGGCGTCGAGGGCCGCGATGTGGCGGTGCTGCTGGACGGCGTCCCACAGCCACTCGACCCCGACGACCGGCTCGGCGTGGACGGTCACCAGCAGGTTGGGCCGGATGAAGCAGTCGACCTCGTGGGTGTCGAGCCGATCGCCGGCCGGGATCAGGGCATGGAGCACGACGAAGAGGTGGTCGTCGTAGACGTCGTACTTGGGCAGCTGCTCGACGTCGATCACGTCCTCGATCGCCGCCGGATCGAACCCGAACCGCTGGCCGAGCTGATCCATCTCCTCGGCCTCACGGGTGCGGACGTCGAGCCACAGCAGCGATCCCGACTCGGCCTCGTGGTCGAAGTCGTCGAGCTCACACGGTCCGAGGACCTCGTCACCGGGCCGGCGGGCCAGCAACCGGTACGGCATCAGCCCAGCGCGACCGGGTCGGGGTCGAAGACCAGCGGCCCATGGTCCAGCGTGCCCAGGACGTACCGGGCGAACAGGTCGCACTCGGCGGCGTGGGGGTAGCCGGACAGGATGAAGGCCTCGATCCCGGCGTCGATCAGCTCCAGGATCTTGGCCCGAACCTGATCCGGGTCGCCGACGATGGCCGCTCCGGCCCCCGACCGGGCCCGGCCGACGCCGGTCCACAGGTGCCGCTCGACGTAGCCCTCGTCGTCGGCCGAGTCCCGCAGCTGGGCCTGGCGGGCCACCCCGGCCGAGGTCGAGTCGAGGGAGCGCTGGCGGATCTCGGCCCCGGTCCGGTCGTCGAGGCGGGACAGGAGCCGTCGGGCGGCGGCCCGGGCCTCGTCCTCGCTCTCCCGCACGATCACGTGGGACCGCCACCCGTAGCGGAGCCGGCGCCCCTTCGCCGCGGCCCGGGCGTCCATGTCGGCCTTGACCTCGAGCACCTTCGCCGTGGTGTCGGGCCACATGAGGAACACGTCGGCCCCGGCGGCGGCGCAGTCCCGAGCGGCCGGCGACAGGCCGCCGAAGTAGAACAGCGGGCTCCGGCCACTGACGGTGCCGATGCGGGGCGGATCGAGGTGGAGCGACAGGAACTCGCCGTCGAGGGCGACCGGCTTGCGGTCGAGCAGCTCCCGAAGGGCGTACATGACCTCGGTGGACCGCCGGTACCGGGGTTCGGAGTCGAGGGACTCACCGGGCATCTCGCTCGAGATGATGTTGATCGTCAGCCGCCCGTCGAGGATCTGATCGATCGTGGCGATCTGGCGGGCCAGCTGGGGGACGACCAGCTCGCCACAGCGGACCGCCAGCAGGAGGCGGGCGCTGGTCAGCATCGGTCCGATCGCCGCGGCGAAGGCGGTGTTGTCGATCCCGAGGGCGTAACCCGACGGGAGGAGGACGTTGTCGTAGCGGTAGCGGTCGGCGGTGAGGACGATCGTGCGGCAGTGCTCCCAGCTGCTGGCCAGTTGGGGGTCGGGGACACCGAGGAACTCGTAGTCGTCGTCGCAGAGGGCGCTGAACCAACTGACCTCGACCGTCATCGTCCACCCTCCAGGATCTCGCCCAGTTCGACGATACGCCGCTCGGCGATCGAGGTGTGGGCCGCCACCCCCATCGCCACCGACCACAAGCCGTCCTCCAGGGTGATCGGGGGCGGGCTCCCGGTCCGGATCGCGCGGAGGAACTCGAGGTGCTCGACGTAGCTGGAGCCGTGGTGGTGGCCGACGTAGGGGATGTCGTCGGCCACGACCGGCTCGATCTCCACCTCTCCGATCCAGTGTCGACCACGGATCCCCCGGCGGACGACCCCTTCGGGGATCAGCGCCTCGAGCTTGCCGCCCTCCCCGACCACGGACACCTCTTCCTGGTTGTGGGTGGCGTCGGCGAACATGCAGAGATCGAGGCTGGCCCGGGCCCCGCTCGGGTACTCGACGACCACGTAGGCGTTGTCGAGGATGTCGCTGCGGCGGCCGTCGTAGACCTCGTCCAGGTGGTTCACGTCCTGACCGCCGGAGGCCATGACGGCAGCGGGCCGCTCGCCGAGGAGGTGGTTCATCAGATCGAAGAAGTGGCAGCACTTCTCGACCAGCGTCCCCCCGGTGTTCTCGTTGAACCGGTTCCAATCGCCGACCTTGGTCAGGAACGGGAACCGGTGCTCCCGGATGGCCACCATCCGCAACCGGCCGATGTCGCCGGACGCCAGGTGCTCGATCAGTCGGGCCACCGGCGGCATGTACCGGTACTCCAGCCCGACCTGCACGACCTGGCGGCGATCGGCGGCGGCGTCGATGACCCGCTGACAGTCGGCGACCGTGGTGCACAACGGCTTCTCGACCAGGATGTGGCACCCGGCGTCGAGCACGTCGAGCAACACGTCGACATGGGTGTGGTTGGGGCTGGCGACGACGACCGCGTCGAGCTCGACCTCATCGAGCAGCCGGCGGTGATCGTCGAAGACGACGACCCCGGCAGGCGACTCCAGGCGGGCGGCGTCGAGCGACTTCTCATCGGGATCGGCCAGGGCCACGACCTCGGCCCCGTCGATGGCGGCGACGTTGTGGATGTGCTCGATCCCCATCATGCCGGTCCCGACGATGCCGTACCGGATCGCTCCGGCCGGCGCTTCCCAACCTGCGCTGGTCATGGGATGCAGGTTAGGGCGCAGAGGCGACGAGCCGGCCGCCGTCCATCTCCAGCACCTGGTCGGCCTGGTCGAGCGCCACCTGGCGATGGGAGACGGCCACCACGGTCGTCCCGGCCGCCGCCAGGTTGGCCCAGAGGCGGAGCTCGGTCTCGACGTCGAGGGCGCTCGACACGTCGTCGACCACCAGGAGCTCCGGCTGGCGGACCAGCGCCCGAGCGGTCGCCACCCGCTGACGCTGACCGCCCGAGAGCCGCAGGCCCCGCGGTCCGATCATGGTCGCCGTGCCGTCGGGCATCGCCGCCACGTCCCGGTCGACGGCGGCCAACCGGAGAGCCTCGGTCAGCCGGTCCTCGTCGCCGATGCCGAGCAGGACGTTGTCGGCCAACGAGTCCGAGACCAGCTGGGGGATCTGGGCCAGATAGGCGGCCTGCGGCGGGCGGAAGAACGCCGCCCGGTCCTCGATCACCTCCCCGTTCCACCGCACCTCGCCCCCGAGCTCGTCGGGCCAGGCGAGGCCGAGGACGACCCGCAGCAGCGTCGTCTTGCCCGAACCGGTCGGCCCGGTCACGACCGTGAACGACCCCCGCTCGACGGTGAACGTCACGCCGCCGATCACACCCCCGCCGAGCCGAGCGGTCAGGTCCCGAACCTCCAGCCGATCGAGGGGTCGACGCTCCGGTTCGGCAACCTCGAGAGGTCCGGGGTCGAGGCGCTCGAAGGGAAACCGGCGGTGGACGACGGCGTTGCCGGGATCGCGCTCGGCCACCAGGTGCCGCATCTCCCCAAACGCCACCGTCGCCTGCTGGCTCCGGCCGATCATGAGGCCCAGCATGCGGGGCAGGAAGCCCAGCCAACCGCCATAGGCGAGGAACAACGAGATCTCGGCCACCCCGAACTCGCCCCGTCGGAGCGATCCGATGGCGACCAGGATCACGAGACCGAGACCCAGCTCGGCGGTCGACTGCCCCAGCGACTGGATCGCCTGGTCGTAGATCCGGGACCGGACGGCGGTCGTCCGCCGATGGTCGGTGGCGATGCGGACCCGGTCCAGCACCGACCGCTCGGCCCGGTTGACCTTGATCGTGGTGGCGGCCGCCATGACATCGCCCAGCAGGCCGGCCACCTCGACCGTCGCCTCCCGGTCGAGCCGGTGGACCTCTCGGCGGCGACGACCGAGGGCGGTGGTCACCACTGCGACCGCGACCATCGGCACCAGCAGCACCGCGGTCGCCGTCGCATCGATCGTCACCAGGATCGACAGGGCGATGATCGAGAACACGACGCCACCCGCCACATCGATCCACGAGTCGACGAACGAGGCGACGTCCTCGGTGTCGTCCCGGAACCGGGCGAGCGCCTCGCTCGGCGACTCGATGGGCCGGCCGGCGTCGCGGCCGCCGCTGGCCAGCTGGGCGGTCAGCATGTTCCCCCGGAGCAGCGAGCGCATGAACTCCCACGACTGCATGAACCACAACGCCCCGACGTGGAGGACGACCATCCGGCCGATCTCGATCACCATCAGCGCCCCGGCGAGGAGGTAGACCCGGGACGGGTCGCCGTCCTCCAGCGCGGCGAACGCCCGGGACAGCACCCAGCCGAACGCCGCCGGGAGGGCGAAGAACACGACGAATGCCGCCGCACCCAGCCAGAAGTGCTTCGGCTTGTGCTGGCTGACCCGCCACGAGAGCCACCACGTCCGGGGAGGGGACGGCGCGGTCACCGGGATCCCCCGTCGTCGGCACCGGCCAGCGAGCCGGCCGAGGTGAGCACCAGCTCGCGGTACCGGGAGCCGGGCGTCGCCTCGAGCTCGGCCCGATCGCCGTGCTCGACGAGCCGGCCCCGCTCGACGACGAGGATCTCGTCGACCTGCCGCAGCGTCGACAGCCGGTGGGCGATCACGAAGACCGACCGGTTCTCGAACAGGCTGGCGATCGCCCGCTCCAGCCGGGCCTCGGTGGCCGGGTCGACGCGGGCGGTGGCCTCGTCGAGCACCACGAGGTCGGGATCCCGGAGCCAGACCCGGGCCAGCGCCAGGAGCTGCCCCTCGCCGGCCGACAGGCCGAGACCGCCGGAGCCGAGGAGCTGGTGGCGGCCATCGCCCCGGAACCGATCGAGGCCGACCCGGGCCAGGGCGTCGTCGACCCGCTCGTCGGGCACCGAAGGGTCGAAGAGGGTCAGGTTGTCGCGGACCGAACCCTTGACCAGCTCGACGGTCTGGGGGACGACGGCGACCCGCCGCCGCAGCTCGGCCGTCCCGATCTCGGCGATGGGGACACCGCCGAGCCGGATCTCGCCGCCGGTGGCATCGACCAGGCGGACCAGGAGACGCGACACGGTGGTCTTGCCGCTGCCGCTGTGACCGACGATGCCGACCGAGCGCCCGGCGTCGACCGCGAAGCTGAGCCGATCGATGACCGGGTTTCCGTCGCCGTAGTCGAAGGTGACGTCGTCGAAGGTCACCGCCAACGGGCCCGCCGCCGGCGTCCGGGCTCGACCCTCCTGGTCGGGGTCGATCACCGCCGGCTCGACCGCCAGGAGGTGGATGACCCGGACCATCGCCCCGTTGGCCTTCTGGATGACCTCGAAGTCGTTGATGAAGTCGTCGAGTGGGCGGCGGATCTGCTGGCTGTACTGGAACAGCAGGAAGGCGGTGCCGAGGCTGAACAGGCCCCGCTCGACACCGATCGCCCCGCCGACCAGCGCCGACACGGCACCGACGGTGACCGACGTCTGGAGCCACCGCCACATCGTCAGCGTCGAGCGCTCCCGGGCGAGCTGGCTCTGGACGTAGAAGCTGGTGTCCTCGACGAACCGGTGGACCGCATAGGCCCCCGCCCCGTTCGCCCGGAGGTCCTCCGCTGCGGTCAACCGCTCCTCGATCCCGCCCAGGAGCCGGGCGTTGGCGCTCATCTCGTTTGCCGACTCCTCGACCGAGGTGTTGCGCTGGCGGTAGATGGCGAACCCGGTGGCGGCCACGTAGATGACCATGGCCAGACCGATCCGCCAATCGATCACCGACACGACGACGACGATGCCTCCGACGACGACCACCGCCGAGGCGGCCCGCACGAACACGATGGCCAGGAAGTCCGAGACCCGGGTGACGTCACCGTCGACCCGCTGGATCAGCTCGCCCGGGCTGTGGGAGCGGTGGAACTCATGGTCGAGGCCGAGCACGTGCCCCGCCAGCTCCAGCCGGAGATCGTTGGCCGTCCGCCACGCGGTCGAGGTGGCGAGCCAGGCGACGATCAGCGCTGCCACCTGGGAGACGGCCGCCACCACCAGGTAGAGGACCGCACCGACGGCGAGCTCGGTCGAGCCGGCGCCGGCTGCGGCCCGGTCGATCAGGGAACGGAGGATGATCGGCCCGCTCAGGACGAGCAGGCTCGTGGCGGCCACGACCCCGATGAGGAGGCTGTAGCGACGGAGGTTTGGGCGGATCAACGAGGCGGTGGCACGCCAGTGCAACGACCGTTCCCGTGGCATTCGCCCCAGGCTTGTCGATGGGGGGCGGGCCGTACAGCGAGTTTCGGGGGTCGAGGTCGACGGTCAGCGACGGGCGGAGATCGACCCGATGCCCCGGCGCAGGGCGTACGCCCCACCGGCCAGCATCGCGACACCGACCGCCAGCGCCAGGGCGAGCACGACCTGACCGGCGCCGTCGGTGCCCTCCCCGGCGTCGACCAGGCCGCGGCGCCCCTCGGCGAAGGCATCGGCCAGGAGGACGACCGGGTCCTGACCATCGCCGGGGTCGACGACCACGGTCAGCAGGATCGCCGGCTCGGCCGGATCGTCGTTCGGCCCGGCCACCGCCACCTGGGCGAACAGGGCCCCCTGGTCGTCGCACCGACGGTCGCCGCCGGCTTCGGCGCCCGCCACCAACCCGTCGACCAATCCCTGCGCCAGCGGCAGCCCGGCCCGCCGGCCCGACAGGTAGGCGTCGAGGGCGTCGGCCACCACCGACTCGCTGACCAACAGGTTGCCCTGCACCGACACCCCCGCACCCTGGGCGTCGAGCGCCGTCTCCCCGTTCTGGTCGCCGGTGAAGGCCGCCACCTCGCCCGAGAGCGAGGCCACGGCGTGTTGCCGGAGATGGGCCAGCTCGTCGAAGTCGGCGGTGGTGAGGTCATCGATGATCCCGGCCGGGGCGACGCCGGCATCGGTCAGGACCACCAGCCGATCGGGGGCCTCGAGGTTGAGCTGGCCCTGGGTCACCGCCGCACCGAGACCGGGCCGGAGGACCACCGGCACCAGAGGCCGCTCCGGATCCCCGAGAACGTCGGCCGGCACGCAGGAGGCGATGGCCACCCCGACCTCGTTGGTGGCCTGGTCGACGGCCACGAGCGACCAGGTCGCCGCGGCCGGCCGGGAGGTCGCCGCCAGCGACGTGACCAGCACGATTCCGAGGAGCGCCCCACCGACAACCGCCTTGACCCATCGGCTCGCTCCCATCACGGCTGCCAGTGTGGCCGCTAGAGTGGACAGTTGCTCGCCGGGACGTCCGGCGCGGAAGGACCCCCCCAATGACGCCGTCACCCACCGACTTCTCGGAGCTGGGCGTTCCCCCCGCGCTCTGCGGCGCCCTCGCCGCCGCCGGTATCGAGACCCCGTTCCCCATCCAGGCCGCCGTCATCCCCGACGCCATCGCCGGCCACGACGTGTTGGGGCGAGCCCCGACCGGCTCGGGCAAGACCCTGGCCTTCGGTATCCCCCTGTTGAGCACCTTGCCGGCGGGGCGCCCCCGCAAGCCGTCGGGCCTGATCCTGTCGCCGACCAGGGAGCTCGCCGAACAGATTCGTCGAGAGCTGGAGCCGCTGGCCAAAGCCATGGACCGGAGGGTCGCCGCGGTGTACGGCGGCGCGGCCATGGGGCCCCAGCTGAAGGCGCTGGCGGCCCGCGTCGACCTGCTCGTCGCCTGTCCCGGCCGGCTCCAGGACCTGATCGACCGGGGCGAGGTGTCCCTCGCCGAGGTCGGCCACGTCGTCGTCGACGAGGCCGACCGGATGGCCGACATGGGGTTCCTGCCCCCGGTCCAGGCCCTGCTGGACCGGACCCGGTCCGACCGGTGGACGGCGCTGTTCTCCGCCACCCTCGACGGCGAGGTCCGCAAGCTCGTCGATCGCTACCAGCGCGAGCCGATCGAGCATCGGGCCGAGGGGATCGAACCGGAGGGCCCACCCCCCGTCCACCGGTTCGTGTCGACCGAACGGACCAACAAGCTCGGTGTCACCGCCGATCTGATCGACGACGCCGGTCCCACGATGGTCTTCTGCCGGACCCGCCACGGGGTCGACCGGGTGGCCCGGCAACTCAAGCGGCTGGGAGTCAAGGCGGGATGGATCCACGGTGGCCGGACCCAGCGGCAGCGTGACGCCGCCCTCAGCGCCTTCTCCACCGGTCGGGTCGATGCCCTGGTGGCCACCGACGTGGCGGCACGAGGCATCCACGTCGACGGGGTCCGGTGCGTGATCCACTTCGACCCGCCGGCCGACGAAAAGGACTACGTCCACCGATCGGGCCGGACGGCGCGGGCCGGAGCCCCCGGCGTCGTCGTGTCGCTGGTCAATCCCGATCAGCGCGCCGCGGTGACCAAGCTCCAGAAGCGGGTCGGCCTGGCCAAGGCCGAGCTCGAGCCCACGCCCGCCCTCCGGGAGCGGGAGCTGCCGGAGTGGGTCGACCAGCGTCCCGACGGCGGGCGGACCCGGTCACGGCAGGACCGGCCGACCCGCTCGGGAGGGCGGCGAGATCGACCCGACGGCGAGCGTCGTGACACGACGCCCCGGCGCCCGGCCCGACGACCGGCCGGCGACGACACCACGACCCCACGGACCGACGCCACCCCCACCCCCCGGACCGACGACGAGCGACGCGAGGGCGGCGAGGGTCGGCCGGGGCGGCGGCGGCGCTCGAAGAAGCGCACGGGCGCCCCGACCGGGGGCGGTGGATCGGCGAGCCGGAAGAAGCGCCAGACCTCGAAGCGCTCGGGCCGCCCTCGGGCCAAGGACCACAAGCAGGCGCGCCGCAAGGCCAGCTGAGCCCGGACCTTCGGTCGATCGTCTCGGTCGGTCGGCTCTGGCGAGTCTGGAGCTCAGGACCGCCGGAGTGACCGGGCCTTGGCGATGACCCGGTCGGCGGTGTCCCGGGAGAGCAGGTCGGGGCCCCGGACCGCCAGGGCCCGGGTGGCCCGGAGACGGGCCGACCCGATCCGGCCCAGGGTGCCCGTCCGGACGACCGTGGTGGTCACCAGGTGGCGTTCGCCGTTGGCCCATCGCTGCTTGTAGGACTGATCGCCACGGCCGAAGTCGAAGACGTTGATGCCCTCGTCCATGCCGTCCTCGAACACCCGGTGGTGGAGGAGCTGACCCGGCGAGTAGGGGCTGAACTCGGGGTCGAACGCCCCCTTGAACATGAAGATGCGGTCGCCGAACTGGAAGTCGAGCTCGGCGGCCACCGGCCGGTCGTCGGCCGCCAGGGTCAGCAGGCGGAGCCAGCCCGCGCCGTCGAGGGCCCGGATGGCGTCGAGCATGAAGGCCTCCCGATCCGGAGCGGCGAGGAGCCCCTGGAGCTCCCCCTCCCGATCGGCCCACCGCCGACGGTGGACCTCCAGCAGCATGTCGAGCCCGCGTTCGAGGTCATCGCCCCGGTGGTAGGTGAAGTCGACCCGCTCGTGGTCCTCGGTGATCCGGCGGAGCCGCTGGCGGATCTTGTGCTTCTTGGTGTGCTTGGAGAGCTTGAAGTCCTCGTGCCGCACATCGGTGTAGAGGCAGGTCCCCTCGAGGCGCTGCTCGTCCGATGCGATCCGGCTCCGCCGCCGCTCGACGGCGTGGCGCCAGGCGTCGAGGAACGGATCGTCGGAGGCGACCCGGGACAGCACGACCGCCGCCAAACGAGGCGATGCGAGCTGGGCCACCACGTGATCGGCGAGCGCCTCGGCCACATCGGCCACCCGGCGGGCCACGATGATGCCGCCGTAGTCGCCGGCCTCGGGGCTGATCCGCTCCAGGATGGCGGTCCGCGCCGGGCCGAGCCCGACCAGCGACCGTTGGAGGGGGGCGATCGCCGCCACCCCGTCGGAATCCCGGAGCACCACGATGTGGAGGCCACCCTCTCGGCCGAAGTGGCGCCACCAGGTCGATGCCCACTCCCACGTGGCGAAGACGTTCGGCACCGCCGCCGACCCGAGGGCTGCGTTCCACTCGTCGCGCAACGCCTCGAAGGCCGTCGCGGTGGTGACGACCTCGATCGTGAGTCGGTCGGGAAGGCTCATGGATCGTGACGCTCCTCGATGGTCCGCCGGGGCGGGCCGGCACCGACGTCGTCGCCGGCGGCCCTCACGACCGATCGGGGGTCCCTCGCACATCTACCCGACCGGTTCAGGGGTTCAGTGTGGCATGCTGAGCCCGCGTCGCCCAGGGTCTGGGTGTGGGTGAAGCATCCCGCGCCCCGCGAGCCAGAAGGGACAACCAGCACATGGTCGAGCCAGGCGAGTCACGGATCCTGCTGTCACCCCCCGACGTCGGACCGGCCGAACGGGAGGCCCTCCTTCGGGCGTTCGACGGCGGGTGGATCGCCCCGCTGGGGCCCGAGGTCGACGCCTTCGAGGCCGAGCTGGCGGCCTACGTCGGCGCCCCGGCCTGCGCAGCGCTGTCGAGCGGCAGCGCAGCACTGGAGCTCGCCCTGCTCGCCGTCGGGGTCGAGCCGGGCGACGAGGTGGTCGTGCAGTCGGCCACGTTCGCCGCCAGCGCCTTCGCCCCGGTCCACCTGGGGGCCACCCCGGTCTTCATCGACGTCGACCGGCGCTCGTGGGGCATCGACCCCGAGCTGCTGGCCCGGCTCCTCGATGAGCGGGCTCGGGACGGACGCCTCCCGGCGGCGGTCATGGCCGTCGACCTCTACGGGTTCTGCGCCGACTACCCCACCCTGGCCGAGGTCTGCGCCGCTCACGGGGTTCCCCTGGTCGAGGATGCGGCGGAGAGCCTGGGGTCGAAGGTCGGCGGCGACCGGATGGCCGGCATGCTGGCCGACGTCGGCGCCTTCTCGTTCAACGGCAACAAGATCATCACCACCAGCGGCGGCGGGGCCCTCGTCGGTCCGCCCGACGTTGTCGAGCGGGTCCGCCACCTGGCGACCCAGGCCCGGCAGCCGGTCCCCCACTTCGAGCATCACGAGGTCGGTTTCAACTACCGGCTGTCGAACCTGCTGGCCGGCCTCGGTCGAGCCCAACTGGCCGGACTCGAACCCAAGATCGAGCGTCGGGCGACCATCTTCGATCGGTACCGGGCCGAGCTGTCGACGATCGAGTGGTTGACCGCCGAGACCACCGAGCGACCCAACCGCTGGCTGAGCGTTGGGCTCCTCCCGCCGGGAATCGATCCGGCCGAGGTCTGTGGCGAGCTGTCGGCGGTCGGGGTCGAGGCACGGCAGGCGTTCAAGCCGATGCACCGTCAGCGGGTCTTCGAAGCCAACCAGATGGTCGGCGGGGCCGTGGCCGATGAGCTGTTCGCCCGGGGGATCTGCCTCCCGTCGGGCTCGGCGATGACCGACGACGAGCAGACCCGGGTGATCGCTGCCGTCGCCTCGGCCTTGGCGGCGCGAGCGACCACCGTCGGCGCCGGCCACTGACCGTTCGGCAACCGACCGTTCGGCGACCGATGATCGACGAGGACGGGCTTCAGTAGCCGGCCTTGTTGCGGGCCGGGACGCCGACGACCAGCTCTCCCGGCTCGACGTTGCGGGTCACCACGGCGCCCGATCCGATGACCGCGCCGTCGCCGACGACGATGTCCTGGAGGATCACCGCCCCGCTCCCGATCAACACGCCGGCCCCGATCTGGCACTCCCCGCCGATCTGGGCCCCGGGGCTCACGGTCGTGTAGTCGCCGACCGCGGTGTCGTGGCCGACGGTCGCGTTGTAGTTGACGAGCACGTGGCCACCGAGTTCGGCGCCCCGGGAGATGGTCACGTTGGGGAAGACGACGGTGCCGTCGGGGACCGGCTCGACCCCCATCAACACCGCGCTGGGATGGATGACGGCCTCGATCGGCGCCATGCCCTGGGCCACCAGTCGGGCGGTGACCGACGTCCTCGGCACGGGGTAGCCGATCCCGACCAGGAACCGGTCGGCCCACCGGGACGCGTCGTCGACCGTGCCCCGAAGCTCGATCTTGGTGTCGGCGATCCGTTGGGGGTCGGGATCGCCATCGTCGAGCAGGCAGATCGGCTCCCGGCCGAGCTCCCGACAGGCGACGACCAGCTCACAGGCGTACCCGCTGGCACCGGCGATCACGAAGCCGTCGGCGGTGGAATCGGTGGAACTCGGATCGGTCATCGGGTCCTCTGCCGATAGGTTCGGCCCTGCCGCACGGTACCAGCCGTACCCTCGACACCGGCCGAGGGTCACCGATCGGGGGAACGGGCTGAGGGGCCCAACCGCTCGGGGCGGACCTTGAGGGAGGAACGAGATGTCCGATCGACGACGAGTCCTGGTCACGGGCGGTGCCGGGTTCATCGGGGCCAACCTGTGCCGAGCCCTACTCGAGACCGGACGGTACGAGGTGACCGTCATCGACGACTTCGCCACCGGCTACCGGTCGAACCTCGACAATCTCGACGTCGAGTTGGTCGAGGGCTCGATCCTCGACGTCGGCCTGATGGACAAGGCGACCCCGGCCGGCGGTCAGGTCGTCCACCTCGCGGCGCTGGGGTCGGTTCCCCGCTCGGTCGCCGATCCGATGACGTCACACCTGGTCAACGCCACCGGCACCCTGACCGTGCTGGAGGCGGCCCGGGCCGCCGAGGTCACCCAGGTGGTGCTGGCCTCCTCCTCGTCGGTCTACGGCGACAACGACGCCCCGGCCAAGCACGAGGGCCTGCCGGTGGCCCCCAAAAGCCCGTACGGGGCCTCGAAGTTGGCCACCGAGGCCTATGCCCTCGCCCACCAGCGGACCTACGGGCTCGGGGTGTTGGCCTTCCGGTTCTTCAACGTCTTCGGCCCCCTCCAGGCCGCCGGCCACGCCTACGCCGCGGTGATCCCCTCCTTCGTCGATCGGGCGCTGCGGGGCGAGCCGCTCATCGTCCACGGCGACGGCCGTCAGAGCCGGGACTTCACCTACGTCGGCACGGTCTGCGCCACCATCGTCGACGCCCTCGACCGGGGCGTCACCTACGACGGTCCGGTGAACCTGGCGTTCGGGACGCAGATCCCACTGCTCGACGTGATCGACCTGATCGCCGCCGAGGTGGGACACGAGTTGACCCTCGAGCACGTCGACCCCCGCCCCGGTGACATCCGGCACTCCAAGGCCGATCCGAGCCGCCTGCAGTCCCTGTTCGGATCGATCACGCCGGTCGACATCGCCACCGGGGTCAAGCAGACGGTCGACTGGTTCCGAACGCTCGATCGGTGATCCCAGGCGGCCCGGCCGCCTGGGTGGCCACCGGTCGACGGGGTCGGCCGGTCGATGCCGGGCCGGCGCCTGGCTAGGGTGCAGCGCGGGGCAGCACCACGCATCGGGCGGGAGGCCGGCAACCATGGCGGGAGAGGTGTTCCTGGAGGACGACGACCGGACCGTCTCCGTCGATCTCGTCGAGGGATCGGCCACGGCGGCGACCACCGGTCCGATCGCTCCGACGACCGGCCCAATCGTTCCGACCCTCGGCCGGACGCCGCCGGCCGACGACCGCCCACCCTTCGCCCCGCCGTCACCGGCCGCACCGTCCCGCCCGACGATCGTGAGCCGACTCGGTCGGTGGCCGGCCGTGCCACCGGCGGTGAGCCTGATCGTGGCGGCAGCGGTCGGGTTGCTGGTCCTCCTCGCCTTCCTGTCCCGGGCACCGTCGGACGACGGGACGCTCACCGTCCCTCCGACGTCGAGCCCGGGCCCACCGGTCGATACCGGTCCCCCCGACCCGGCGCCACCCGGGGGCCAGGAGCCGGGCGACGCGGCCGCGGGGACCGACCCCGACGGCTCGGACGAGACGGCCATCGACCCCGGACTGCCGGCGTCGGCAGACGACGGCGGCCGGCCCGACGACGACGGGGGCGTCGACGACGTCCCCGGTCCCGGTCCGACCGACCAGCCGACGCCCACCGCCACCCCCGAGCCATCACCGGATCCGACGTCGACCGTGCCGCCCGCCACCGGTTCGACCACCCCCACCACCAGCCCCCCGAGCTCGGCCACGAGCGCGCCGCCATCGAGCACCTCGTCGACGACGACCACCACGGTCGACGAGCCACCCCGCGAGCTCCTCGGTCGACCCTTGCGGATCACCGAACCGGTCCGCCCCGTCCGGGGCGAGGTCGGGGTTCCGGTCGACGAGCGGGTCCTCGTCCAGGGGGGCGACGGCGGTGAGCTCCGGTTCGCCGCCGACGGCCTCCCCGAGGGCGTCACGATCGACGAGCGCACCGGGCAGATCGCCGGGACGCCGGAGCGGGCCGGTGTCTACCAGGTGTTCCTCGCGGTTCGAGATGGCGCTGATTTCGCCAGCCAGGGGATCACCTGGATCGTCGAGTAGCCGAGCCGGTCGCCCGCTCCCCCGCTCCCCGCTCCCGGGAGGCGAGCGCTACTCGATCGGCAGGTTCAGGAACAGTCGGGATCCGAGCGCCGGCTCCCATTCGACCAAGAACACGTCGAGGCGGCCGTCGCCGTTGGCGTCGAGGATGACCCCGTCGATCCAGTAGTGGGCGTCGACCTCGACGGGCGGCGTGGTGAACGTCGTCCCGCCGGCACCATCATCGGCGGCCACGGCCACCACCGGATACCGCTCCCCGCCGTCGACGTGGGAGGCGGTGGTCACCAGGTCCCGACGGCCGTCGCCGTCGAGGTCGAGGAGGAGGATCTGGGGCGATTTCGTGGCCAACCACGGGAGGCCGACCTCCTCGGTGACGTCGGCGAAGGTCGGGTCAGCGCCGTCGGCGGTGGCGGCGCCCGAGTTGCGGAACAGCCGGACCGGCTCGGTTCGGCCCTGATCGACCGTCGAGTTGAAGTGCTGCCCGATCAGCACGTCGAGCGCCCCGTCGCCGTCGACATCGACCAGCTCGACGTGGGCCGGGTCGTCCTCGTCACCGTGGAGGACCCACGGCAGCGGCGACGTCGCCCCCTCGACGAACCCCTCGCCATCCCCGAGGAACCACCGGTTCGAACCGCCGATGACCAGATCGTCGATGCCATCGCCGTCGAGGTCGCCCACGCCGATCCCCAGCCCGGAGACATCGGCCGGGAACCCGATCGACACCGTGACATCGGTGAAGGCCAGGGCGCCGTCGTTACGGAAGATCGCGGTCCGGCCGCCCGACCACCGATCCTCGACGAGCACGATGTCCCGCAGGCCGTCACCGTCGTAGTCGACGACGCCGATGGCCCGGCCGCCGCGGGTGTCGTCGAGGACGGTGGCCGGCACCAGCACGCCGTCGTCGTTGCGGTAGATCTCGCTGGGGGCGTCGCCCCGTTCGACCTGCCGGACGTTGCGGGACACGATCAGATCGGGATCGCCATCGTTGTCGAGGTCGGCGAAGGCGGCGCCGGCGGTCCGACCGAAGCGACCCTCGAAGTCGGCGTCGAGAACGAACCCGGTCGGCGATCCCCGCAGCAACCGGTCGGGGGCCGGCCCGTCGGCCCCCCGTTCCCGGTAGGACTCCTCCGGGCGGTCGGCGAAGGTCCCGACGAAGAGGTCGTCCCACCCGTCGCCATCGATGTCGGCCACCGCGACCGCGTGGCCCCGGACCCCGAGCAACGCCTCGTCGAGGCCGGCCTCGGCGGTGGCGTCGACCAGGGCGCCCGGCGGCCCGGGCTCACCGGTGACCAGCGCCGCCGGCGACGCGCCGACCTCGTCGTCTGTGGTCGACGCCGCTGGATCGTCGGTGGTGGCGTCGTCCGCCGGGGCGGCCTCCTCCGAGGCGGGGCCGGAGCCGTCGTCGGCTCCGGTCTCCCCGGTCGAGCACCCGGCGATGACGACGATCAGCGCCGCGCCGAGCGCCACCGCCCTCGCCAGCCGTGCCGTCATCGCCCGCCCCCGTCCCCGTCGACCGGTCGCCGGATCAGGGCAGCTCGACGACGACGAAGACGACCTCGCCCCAGGGGCTGTCCTCGGTCGGGCCGGCGTTGAAACCGATGTGGGCGTGGTTGCGGCCGGCGTCGATCGTGATGCTGTAGGTGCCGCCCAGGGTCAGGTCGAACTCGTCCCGAACGAGATCGAGGAGTTGGACGACGTCGGTCTGCTCACCGGTCGTCACGTCGACGGCCCGCACCGGGGTGTTCTCCCGCCACGAGTCACCGTGGGCGCCGGGGACGTACAGAAACGACGCCTGGTCGGGGGTCAGTGCCAGCGAGGTCGCGTACCAGCTGGCCTGGCCCAGTTCCCGGATCGAGCCGTCGGGCTCGAAGGCGAACAGGTACCACGGCTCGGCGGTGATGCCGTAGATCGTGCCGTCACCGTCGGGCAGGGTCGAGGCCCGGAGGTTGGCCGGGAGCTCGATGTCGGTCAGCTCGATGCCCTCGGTCGCCGGGTCGTAGCGGAACAACCCTCCGCCGTCGGCGGCGAACCATGCCGTTCCCGCGGGATCGACCATCACGTTGCGGAACCCTTCGTGGCGAGGGTCCTCGGCGAACTGCTGGACATCGCCGATGGTGGCGTCGTAGACGAAGAACCCACCGGCCGGGTAGGTGTCCTCGTCGAGCAGCGGGTCGACCGCTTCGCCGTAGATCAGCCCCTGGCCGTTGGTGGCCAGCGACGGGACGCCATGCCCGGGGGCGGGCACCGTGATCGGCTGGAGGTCGAGCGTGGCCTGGTCGAGCCGGAACAGGACGTCGCCGTCGTAGCTGCCGCCGAAATTGATGCCCCGTCGGCTGCCGTAGTAGGTGGTGAAGAACACCCCACCGTCGCCGGCGTCGACCATCTGACTGTGGATCTTGCCGTACCCCCAGCTGCCCGGCTCGTGGCCGATGGCGCTGAGGATGTCGGCGAATTGGGTCAAGGTCCGAGCCTCGGGGTCGTACACGTAGAGATAGGAGTTGGCGTCGGCGCCGAGGTGGTCGCCGATGGCGGTGATCACCCGGCCGTCGCCGAGGGCGATGCCCTGCCCCCACTGGGACCACGGGTTGGCCTCGTAGTCCGGTCGGGGATAGACGGCAGCCCCGACGTAGGGGTCCTCCTGCAAGGTCACCAACTCCACCGACGGACCGTCGAGGTCGGCGGCCACGATCTCGCCACGGTCGAGGACGGGGACCGCCGAGTCGATCGGCACCCGATCGCCTCCGGCTGCGGCCGTGCCACCGTCAGACCCGCCGTCGCCGTCCCCATCGTCGCCGGCGCCATCGTCGCCGCTGGCGGCGCCATCGACCGATCCGCCGTCGGCGGCCGACTGGGAGCCGACGCCGCCCGCATCGTCGTCGTCCGAGCTGCACGACGCGGCCACGATCGCCAGGAGGGCGACCCAGGCCACCAGCTCGACAAGGGGGCGCGACCCGCGCCGTCCGGTTCGGTTCATGACCCTCGACCTCCCGCCGAGCCATCGGCCCGGTCTCGCCGTTCCCCGGGATCGCCTCGGCCGCCACCAGATGGTTCGCCGATCCTCCCCGATACCGGCCCTCAGTGTACCGGCCACCCCGCAGCCGGTCGGGTCGGGAACGGGGGCCGGTGGCCCCAACCCGCTAGGGCGATCTCCCCGAGGCCCTCTACCGAGCATGTCGACACCGGTATCTTGAGCGCTTGACGTCGACAAACCTGATCGAGCGTCGACACCGAAAGGCGGAGGGATATGACAGAGCTCACGACATCTCGACCGGACTCGCTTCCCGAGGATGCCGCGGTGGCTCCGGAGGCCAGCGCCGCTCGCTACAACCCGCTCGCCGATCTGCTGACCCGGATCGAGAACCGGACGGCCAAGGTCGCCATCGTCGGCCAGGGCTACGTGGGGCTGCCGGTCGCCATGCGGTCCGCCGAGCTCGGATTCCCCACGATCGGCTTCGAGATCGACGAGCGCCGCTGCCAGTCGCTCCGGGACGGGACCTCCTACGTCGAGGACGTGCCCGATACGGTCCTGCGGGACGCGCTGGACCGCAACTACCAGCCGACGTCCGACCTCGGCGACCTCGTCGGGTTCGACATCGCCGTGGTCACCGTGCCCACCCCCCTCCGGGAGGGCGTGCCCGACCTGAGCTACGTCGCCGCCGCCGGTGAGAGCCTGACCCGGGTCCTGCGGGCCGGTGCCCTGATCGTGCTCGAGTCGACGACCTACCCCGGCACGACCGACGAGTTCCTCCGACCGATCCTCGAGAAGTCCGGCCTCCGCGCCGGTGTCGACTTCTACCTCGGCTACTCCCCCGAGCGGATCGACCCCGGCAACAAGACCTGGACCTTCGTCAACACCCCGAAGGTCGTCTCGGGGACCGACCCCGACTCGTTGCGGGCCGTCTCGGCCTTCTACGACACCCTCGTCGACCGGGTGGTCGAGGTCGAGAGCGCGGCGACCGCCGAGCTGGTCAAGATCCTCGAGAACACCTACCGCCACGTCAACATCGCCCTCGTCAACGAGATCGCCATGTTCGCCCGGGAGCTGGGGGTCGACGTGTGGGCGGCGATCGACGCCGCCGGCTCGAAGCCGTTCGGCTTCACCCCGTTCCGGCCCGGTCCCGGCGTCGGCGGCCACTGCCTGCCGATCGATCCGTCGTACCTGTCGTGGCGGGTCAAGCAGAACCTGGGCCAGGCCTTCCGGTTCGTCGAGCTGGCCAACGACGTCAACGAGCACATGCCCGACTACGTGACCAGCCGGATCACCTCCCTGCTGAACAACCAGAAGCGGGCGGTGAACGGCACCAAGATGCTGCTGCTCGGCCTCACCTACAAGGCCGGCACCTCCGACTGGCGGGAGTCGCCGTCGCTGGTCGTCATCGAGCGGCTCCAGGCCCTGGGGGCGGATCTGCGGTTGTGCGACCCCCACCTGCCGAAGGTGGCCGATCTCGGGCTCGACGCTCCGATCGTCGAGTTCACCCCCGACGAGCTGGCCGCCGCCGACCTGGTGGTCGTGCTGGTCGATCACCCGGAGTTCGATCCGTCGGTCATCGCCCAGCACTCGGCTCTGGTCTTCGACGCCAAGGCGATCCTCCGGGGCGAGCGGTTCGACGGCGAGCTCCTCTGAGGCTCGACCCGATGGGGACCGACGCCGAGGCGACGACCGATGGCCCGCCGTCCGCCGAGCGCGTGCTCGACCGGGGAGCGTTCGTCATCTCGATCGACACCGAGATGGCATGGGGCCTCAACCATCGACGGAGCGAGACCTACCGCTACGACCGTGAGCGGGAGGACCTGGATCGGCTCCTCGACCTGTTCGACCGGCACGACGTGCCAGCGACCTGGGCCATCGTCGGGCATCTGATGCTCGACGGCTGCGCCCCGGTCGACGGGGTCAAGCACCCCGAGATCGTCCGCCCGGCCTACGACTGGTACCAGGGCGACTGGTTCGACGACGACCCCTGCACCACCGCGACCGAGGCGCCGCTGTGGTACGCCCCGGAGCTGGTGGGGAAGATCACCGACCGGCCGGCCGCCCACGAGATCGCCACCCACGGCTTCTCCCACATCGTGGCCGGCGACCCGGGGTGCAGTCGGGAGACGTTCGACTCCGAGATCGTCGCCGCCAAGGCGGCGGCCGAGGCCCGAGGGATCACCCTCCGATCGATCGTCCACCCTCGGAACCGGATCGGCCATCTCGACGTGCTCCGGGACCACGGGATCGTCGCCTATCGGGGCAAGCGCCAGGTCGAGCCGGGCGGTTCAGCGATCGACCGGGTCGTCGACCGGACCATCGGCTCGGAACGGACCGTGGTCCGCCCGATCGCCGAGGACGGGCTGTGGAATCTGCCGGCCACGATCATGTTCGACGTCGACGCCCGACCCCGAACGTGGCAGCTGTGGATCCGGCAGGTCGAGCGTCGCCTCGACCAGGCGGTGCGGGCCCGGTCGCTCTTCCACCTCTGGTTCCATCCCCACAACCTGCGAGACCACCCCGAGGCCGCGTTCCGGGCCCTCGATCGGATCTGCGCCGCCGCCGCCCGCCATCGGAGCGCCGGGCGGCTCGACACGGTGACGATGGGCGGCCTAACCGACCGGCTCGGCGCCCCGGTCTGACGGCTGGGGCTGGCTCTCCTGGCGGGCGAGGCGGGTCCGGCCCGCCTGGGACAGGTGGTGGCGGTAGCTCACGTGATCGACGAACCCGACCCGGACCCCGATCCGCTCCATCCGCTTCCACAGGTTCCAGTCGCTCGGCTCCCGCATCTTCCAGCAGGTCATCGAGTAGGGCATGAACCGGAGCTCCGAGCGGAACATCACCGATCCGTGGCTGACATCGCCCCGGGCGAGGGGCTCGGTGCCGACGCTGGTCCACACGTCGGGAGCCGACTCGTCCTCGGCCTTGGAGTAGACCATCTCCAACCGCCGCTCCCGGCAGGCCTGGAGCCGGACCTCGACCGAGTCGGGGGTCAACTCGTCGTCGTCGTCGCAGGGGGCGATCCACTGCCCCCGGGCCAGGACGTTGCCCACGTTCATCGGGTGGGCCCCGGCCACCTTCCGGCGGTGGTGGGCCAGCGGCGGGTAGTTGCCCCGCTCGGGGAGGTTGATGAACCGGACCCGGGGGTCGGTCACCTCGGCCATGGCCTCCACGGTCTCATCGTGGGTGGCGTCGCCGATGACGAGGATGTCGAGGTTCTCGTACGTCTGCTCGATGGCCGATCGGACCGCCCGTTCGACGACCGTTCGACCGGTCCCGTAGGTGGCGACCCGCACGGTCACGAGCGGGTTCGGCTCATCGACATAGCAGAGGTCGCGACCGTCTCGGATCCAGCCGAGGACCCGCCGCTCGTCGATAGCTTGAACCCGTTGCTTGACGAACTCGGTGCTGTAGAGATACGGGTACTGGACCCTCATCGGAATCCGCATGCTGCTCCCTCCACCCTGGCTGGCGACAGGATACCGGCGACGGTTGGCCGCGCCGGCTGGCACCCGTCGTCCTCGACCGTGACATCGACCGAGGAGCCGACGACGTGAGCACCGCCATCCCCGAACCAGCCTCGACGACCGCCGCCGACGCCGACGGCGCCGTCGACCGACCCGCCGGCAACGGCGCGGCGATCGCCCGAGCGGTCGCCGAGATCGACCCGGCGGTACTCCTCGTCGACTACTTCGACACGCTGGTCACCCGGCGCATCACCAACGACGAGGTCAAGCGGGTCGCCGCTCGGTTCACCGCCGAACGGTTCGACCTCCCGGCCGGCGCCGACGGCGTCTATCGGGCACGGCGGGAGGCCGAGGTCACCGTCGCCGAGCGGGCGGTGGCCGGCGGCGACGACCCCGAGTTCCGGCTCGATGAGCTGGCGACGGCGATGGAACCGACCCTGTTCGACGGCGAGCGCCGGGCACGACCCGGGGTCGGCGCCGTGGCCGACGCCATGGTCGAGATCGAGCTGGCGGTCGAGCACCTGGCCCAGCGGCCGGATCCCGACGTGATCGCTGCGATCCGGGCCGCCGCCCCGGGACGGCGGGTCGTGCTGGTCAGCGACTTCCACCTCCCATCGGGGCCCTTCGCCACGATGCTGGCCTGGCACGGCCTCGACGGGCTGTTCGACGACGTGATCGTCAGCTGCGACCACCACCGTTCCAAGGCCACCGGCCGACTCCACGACCTGGTGCTCGAACGGCTGACCAGCGGGGGCACCATCGAGGGGGGACCCGCGGCGGAGCGCATCCTGATGATCGGTGACAACCCGGTCTCGGACATCGAGCGAGCGTCTGCCCGGGGCCTGGCCACCTGCCGGGTGATCCGGCCGAGCCACTCCCGGCCGAGCGGACGGCGGGCGGCGGTGACCGATCGGGCCCAAGCTCGGCTCCACCGTCGCTGGGACGGCTCCTGGCCCGAGCGGCGACGGGCGATCCAGCGAGCGGTGACGACCGAAGCCGGCGGTCGGGCCGGCTTCGCCGAGCTGGCGGTCACGCTGTTCCACTTCACCCGTCAGCTGCACCGATCGGCCCTCGAGCGTCGATCGCGAACCGGGATCGACGCCCCGCTCCTCTTCCTGGCCCGGGAGGGTCGGATCCTCAAGACGATGTTCGATCGGTTCCAGGCGCTCAGCCCGGCCGCCGCCGGGGCCGAGGTGGCGACCCGGTACCTCGTCGTCTCTCGCCGATCGACCGCCGTGACCGGCCTGGCCGAGCTCGACCGGGAGGACTTCTCGGCTCTGCGGTCGCGATACCCGACGATCGGCGTCGCCAGTTTCGTCACCAGCCTGGGCTTCGACCCCGACGTGGCGGCGGCCGTGGCCGCCGAGCTCGACATCGAGCCCGAGACGCCCGTCGACGTCGAGCGGCTCCGCACCTCCCCCACCTTCCGGGACCGGTACACGGCCCACCGGACCGAGCAGCGGGCCCTCCTCCGGTCCTACGTCGAGGCGCTGACGGGCTCGGTCGACGGCCCGTTGGAACTGGTCGACGTCGGATGGAAGGGGACGATGCAGGACCACCTGACGGCGACCTTCGACGATCGGGAGGTCCACGGCTGGTACGTCGGTGTCGTCGCTGCGGCCGACGTGCCCCACGGGGCCGACAAGGTCGGCCTGCTGTTCGACAGCCGCCGCCCGGTGACCCCCCAGTTCCGGATCCTCCGCCACTTCAAGTCGCTGTACGAGTACCTGCTCCAGGCCGATCACGGGAGCGCCGCCGGGTACCGCCGGGCCGCCGAGGGCCCGGTCGCGGCCGACGGAACCGAGGTCGCCGTCGAGGGGTCGGTCGTGGCCCGCCTCGATCACCAGCCGACCGAGACCGAGGTCTTCGAGCGGGCGGTGGGACCCGTGCAGCGGGACCTCCTGGCGGTGTTCGACGCCCTGTGCCGCCTCGACGGCCTCCGGGACCACGACCTCATCGCCGACCTGGACGAGGTCACACGGTTCCACCAGCGAATGCTCTTCTACCCGACGCCGGCCGAGATCGAACTGATCCAGTCGCTCCGTCACTACGAGAACTTCGGGGCGATGAGCTTCGTCGACGCCGGCTACCGGCAGCGGGACGGCGGCCGCCTACGTTCGATTGGCGCCGTGGCGATCAAGCCGCGCCAGATACTCGGGGCGGGGTGGCCGCCCCTCGAGCTGGCCGGCCTGGGACTCGGCGGCCTGGTCCCCGTCCTGGGCGCCTACCGTCAAGCGCGCGAGCGCTGGATACCGGGCCTCGGCCGGATCGCCGGACGCTCGACGGTCGCCGGGGACCGGCACGACCAGGCCTGATCTCCTCGGCCGGGCCGGATCGGTCGCCCGGTCGGCGCCGTTCGCCACCCCCGGGTCGGGGCCGTCGTCGCCCTCGACCGGCCGGGCCCGCTTCTCCTCCCGCATCCGCTCCAGGTCCTTGCGGGTCCGGAGGCTCGACTGGAACGGCACGGTCAGGACCACCACGGCGATCGGGAACAGCTGGGTCCGTTGTCGGGCCAGGATGCCGAAGTTGTTGATGGCCGAGAAGGCGAAGGCGAAGATCAGGGTGTAGACCAACGCGTAGCCGACGTAGGGCCGGAGCAGCATCATGGCCGGTAGCCGGCCGAGGCGTGGGAGGTTCCAGGCGAACAGGCCGAGCAGCACGGTGCCCTCGAGCGCGGTCACCAGGCTGGCCGGGTTGGACGCCTCGAACAGGAACGGGCGGAAGAGCACGGTGATCACGGCCCACGGGATCTGGGCCGGCGAGGTCGGCTGAGCCGACTGGAACTGGGAGCCACCTTGGCTGCTCCGCCGGCTCGTCTCGTCGAAGACCGCCTGGGCGTCCAGGCCGCTCTCCAACCCGAAGAACGACTGGAGCTGGTTGAGCAACACCCCGGCGACGACGGCGAAGAACAACAGGCCGAGGACCTTCTTGGTCGTCCCGCCACCGCCCTTGCTCCGACGCAGGATGAAGGCTGCTCCCAACCCGGCTCCGAAGATGGCTGCCACGTGGGGTCGGACGATCCCCATGCCGGCCATGGCGACGATGATCGGCGGGTAGGCCATCGGCATCTGGGTCAACAACCGGGCCAGGCCGTAGGACCCGAGGCCCAGCATCGTCGTCATGAACGCCTCCTTGCCGACGCTGGACGGCCAGAAGACCACCGACGGCAGGAAGAAGACCAGCAACGCATAGCGGCGACGGAGTCCGTCGGGGATGGCGATGCAGTAGGCCCGATAGAAGAGGTAGAGCCCCCAGAACGACAGGAAGGAGAACGTGACGTAGCCGCCGAGGCGGGTCGAGCCGGTGATGACGTAGATGATCGCCACCAGCAACCGCATGAAGCGGGTCCCGGTGTAGTTGGGCAGCGCCTCGGTGAACACCGGCCCGCCGATCACGAAGTCCCGGAACTCCGCCGCCATCCCGGAGGCCCAGAAGTGGTAGATGCTGGCGTCGCCGTGACCGAGGATGAACTCGTTGGCGTAGAACCGGGTGAACCCACCGACCAGTTTGGCTGCCAGGCCGAGGTAGATCGCCCGATGGATCCACGTGTCGGGCTCGACCTTGGCCAGGAGCCGCCGGAGGATCATCGCCCCGATGAAGTAGAACACGGGGGCGAACATGAAGCCGGCCCAGATGTCGTAGGGGTTCCGGACCAGGATGTAGATGAAGATGAAGAGGTAGCCGGTTATGCCGGCCATGCCGATGATCGAGACCATCGTGTGACGGCCCTGGGTGTTGCGGTCCTCGGGGCGGCGGATCGGCGGGAGGGCCGCCCCCGCCGGTCCCATGGCCGGGGAGCGGGTGGAGGTCACCCCTGCGGGCCTTCCCCACCGATGGCTCTGGCGTAGAGCCGTTGGAGGGCGTCGACGGCGTGGCGAAGGTCGAGCGACTGGGCCGACCGCTGGGCCTCGACCCCGAAGCTGTGGGCCTCGTCGGGATCGACGATGAGCCGCTCGAGCGCCCGACGGAGGGCCAGTGGATCCTCCGACGGCACCAGCAGCCCGTTCCTTCCGTCCTCCATGATCTCGGGGATTCCCCCGACGGTCGTCGCCACACACGGCAGTCCGGTCGCCATCGCCTCGACCAGGGCGATCGGGAACCCTTCGAACCGCGAGCTCAGGCAGAAGGCGTCGAGCAGCGGCAACAGCTCGAACACGTCGTCCCGGGAACCGAGGAACGTGACCCGCTCGGCGACCCCCAACTCGTCGACCGCCCGCCGCAACTCGTCCTCGAGCGGGCCGAGCCCGATCAGGACGAGGTGGGCTCGGGCGATCGGGCCCTCACCGGCCAGCGCCTCCAGGAGGTTCCGGTGGTTCTTCTTCGGGGTGAAGTTGCCGACCTTGCCGATCAGGAAGCGGTCGACCGGGACGCCGACGCTCAGCCGACCGTCGCGGCGCTCGGCGTCGCTCAGGGACCGGACCGAGGCCAGGACCGTCCCGTGGAGCACGGTCTCGACCGTCGGCTGCCCCCACCGGGGCCAGGGGCGGATCGATCGGGCCACGGTGTCCGAGACCGCGATGACCCCGCTGTTGCGGGCGTAGGTTGCGGCGTTGGCCAGCCGGGTCGGGAACCGGTACCGACCCCACAGGTTGTGCTCGGTGTGGATCAGCTTCGGCCCCCCGGGGCGGAGGCCGGTGAGCCGGGCCGCCACGCCCGGGATCGGGGCGTGGGTGTGGATCACGTCGTAGCGCCGCTCACCGATCAGTCGGGCGAGGCGGGCCACCCATCGAGGATCCGCCCGACCCGTGCCCAGGCACTCGACCCGGGCCCCGGCGTCGGTGAGGGCCTCGACGTAGTTGTCCTTCCACGGCAGGACGTAGGCGACGTCGACCTCGAACCGTTCCCGGTCGACCAGGGGGTACATGTCGACCAGCAGGCGTTCGACGCCTCCCCGACCGAGGCCCTTGGTCAACCACAGGCAACGGTGGCGGGTGGCGTCGGCCACCTTCGAGCCGTCGGCGGAGGCTTCGATTGCCGATCCCATCGCTCGCTCAGCTGCGGAGCGACCCCGACCGGTTCTTCGACGAGACCGAGCTGGTCAGCTCGTCCTCGTCGTCGAGGTCGGCGTCGAAGTCGATGCCCAGCGCGTCCTCGTCGATGGCGAAGCCATCGTCGTCGGTACCCCCGTCGCCGCCGTCGGCCACCGGCTCCGACTCGGACTCGGGGGTCCTGGCCGCAGCATCGGCGCCCTCCGCCTTGGCGGTGGGGTCGGTCGGGGCAGCGGAGCCCTCGGCCGGGACCGTCACGGTCGGCACCGTCACCGTCGGCTCAGCCGGCACCGTCACCGTCGGCTCGGCCGGGACCGACGTGGCCGGAGGCGATGGAGGCGCCGACTCGTTGGCGGCCGGCGTCCCCGTCGGGAGCGGTCCCGATGCCGCCGGGTCGCCGGCGACCGGAATGTGGGCCGCCGGGGCGGGCGGGGCCGCCACGATCGGATCGGCCACCGGCGGGGCTGGGGCTGCCGACCCCGGCGCCGGGCTCGGCACGACCTCGGGCGGTGTGACCGGGGCCGCCGGCTGGGCCGAGGCCGCCACGACCATCCCATCGGCGGGGATGGCGACCGGCGCCGGCAGCGGCGACTCGATCGGCGCGGCACTCTCGGCCTCGTCGTCGTCACCCGAGCGGCGGAGCGGGCCGAGCAGGCGACCCACCAGCGAGCCGTCCCGCCGCTCCAGCTCCGACCGGGCGCCGACGAGCGCCACGCCGCAGGTCGGCGCTTCGAGGCGGGACGCGGTCTCCTCCAACCACTCCGCCTCGTCGATCGTGGTCTTGCCGGCCCGGGCCACGACCAGGATGAGCTCGGCGAAGGGCACCAGCTCGCTCACATCGTTGCCGACCAGCATCGGAGGGCTGTCGATCAGGATCGTGTCGTAGCGGCTCTTGACCGCTTCGACGAGCGGGCCGATCAGCGCCAGCGTCTCCCCCGGGTTTGGTACCGACGAGCCGCACGGCAACAGGGTGATGCCCGGCACCGAGGTCGGTACCAGGTACTGGTCCAGGTTGAGCTGACCGGTCGTCTGGAGCTCCTTGACCGCATCGGTGAGCCCCCGTTCCGCCTCGACCTCGAGCAGCCGCTCGAGCTCCGGTTTGCGGAGGTCGGCACTGATGAGGAGCACCGAACGACCGCTGTCGACCGCAGCCACCGCGAGGTTTGCCGCCGTCGTCGTCTTGCCGGTGCTGGCCTCGGCCGAAGCGATGATGGTGACCGTGCCAAAGGACGCACCGGGACGACCGAGCCGCTCGAGCTGGAGCATCCGGGTGTGGGCCAGGCCCGACCGCAGGAGCCGATGGGACTCGGCGAACGGGGAGCTGGTGTGGGTCCGGGTCAGGAGCGTGCCCTTGCGGCGCCGGGTCAGCCAACCGAGCCGCGGGATCTCGCTGAGGACCGGCAGCCCGAAGGCGGCTTCGGTGTCCTTGCGGTTGTAGAGCCGGGAGTCGACCCGGTGGAGGGCGAAGGCGAGGCCGACGCCGAGCAGCGTGGCGAGCACCACGCCGACGATCATCCGCTGCTGGTAGCTGAGCGGGCTGCCCTCGGGCTCGGCGCTGGCGATGTCGATCGTGCCGAGCAGGGTGAGCGGGGTCAGTTCCTCGTCGGTCCGGTTGCGAAGGTCGTCGATCCGGCCGTCGATCTCGGTCAGGATCCCGACGTTGGAGTCGAGAAGGGCGCTCTTGACCCGATCGGGGCTGACGCCGCGGGCCCGCTCCTCCTCCGTCTGGAGCGCCTCGAGCGCATCGAGCTCATCCTCGAGCTGGTCGATCGTGGCCGAGACCGACGCCTGACGGAGGGCCAGCGACTCGAGCTCGGCGTCCCGGGCCAACACGTTGAGGTTCCGGGAGTACTCGACGAGGTGGCGGGAGTACCCGTCGAGGATGGCGATCACGTCCTCCCGGCTGTCCTGGCCCTCGGTGTAGATGATCAGGGTGCCGATGTCGGGGGTGGCCTCGACCCACACCGACCCTTCGAGGTACTCGGCGGTGGGCACGTCCGGGCCGAAGTACTCGTCGCCCAACTCGGCGGCGACCAGCGTCGAGATCTCGGGGGTGGCGCTCACGATCCGGGAGAACCGGAGGACCGAGGTCGGCAGCTCATCCGGCTTTGTCGCCACGGTGACCTGACCGCTGAACTCCGGCTCGCCCGGCTCCGGGGGCTGGCCGACCAGGTACACGGCCACCGCGCCGAGGATCGCGGCCAGCGCGACCAGGAGCCGACGTCGCCAAACGATGTTGATATAGTCCCGCAGCTTCACGAATCCCTCCGCAGCGTTGGCCACCTTGATCGGCCGACCACTGCCCCTGCCTTAGGGCCGTCTACCAAACGCCAACCGTACACGTTGCTGCTGCGCCCTGTAGGGCGAAGAAGCCCTGACAGGTAGGACAACCCTGTCTTCTGGGCCCACGGACGGCCAGACACTCTCAGAAGGGACAAACCCCGCGCCAGCCGGTGGGCGATATCACCCAACGTTCCTGGTCCTGAGGGCTCGGGTGGCCGAACCGAGTGGCCACTATCATCCCGGTCCATGACGATGGCCCGCCGGGCGTTGCACCGCATGGTGAAGACCGCCGCTTCGACCTACGACCGGATCCGGCCACCCGAGCCGGGCACCGTCGTCCTCGCCTACCACCGCGTCGGGGGTGGGAGCGGCCTCGAGGTCGACCTCGACCCGGCCGACTTCGCCGACCAGATGGCCTGGCTGGCGGCGGAGGCCAACCCGATCCCGATCGCCGACGCCGTCGACGAGCTCGGCGCCACCACGCCCGCCCGGTCCGGATCGGTCGTGGTCACCTTCGATGACGGCACGGCCGACTTCGTCGAGCATGCCCTCCCGGCCCTGGTCGACCACGGGGTGCCGGCCACGTACTACATCGCCACCGAGTTCATCGACGACCAACGCCCGTTCCCCGATGACGGAACCCCGATGACCTGGGGCGGGCTGGCCGAGGCGGTCGCCACCGGCCTGGTGACCGTCGGGTCCCACACGCACTCCCACGCCGTGCTCGACAAGCTGAGCCCCGACCAGGCCGACGAGGAGCTGCGGCGGGCGGCGGAGCTGATCGAGGACCACCTCGGCGTCACGGCCGACCACTTCGCCTACCCCAAGGGGGTCTTCGGCGGCGAGGCCAACGAGGCGGTCGTGTCCCGCTACCACCGCTCGGCGGCGCTGGCCAACTGCGGGGTCAACGTGGCCGGTGCCACCGACCCGCTCCGCCTCGACCGGACCCCGATCCAGCGTTCGGACGGTGCGGCCTTCTTCCGGCGCAAGGCCGTCGGCGGGCTCCGTCTGGAGGGCCAGCTCCGGGCCGGACTGAACCGCCGCCGCTACGACTCGGCGGTCTCCTGATCGAGACTGGCTCGCCGGCCGCCGCGGCCTAGGCGGGAGCGACCTCGACCCCGGCCGCTGCCGGGTCGACTCCGATGCCGAGCTCGGCATAGCCGGCCAGGAGACGGTCGATGACGTCCCGCTCGTCGAACGTCGCCTCGGCCTTCACCCGGGCCGCCTTGCCGTAGGTCCGGCGGAGCTCGGGATCGTCGATCAGCGTCGCCAGGGCGTCGGCCAGCGGCTCGACCTCGGTCCGGGGCACCAGGTTCCCGGTCACGCCGTCATCGACGACCTGGCGGCAACCCCGGATGTCGGTCGCCACGATCGGGAGTCCCCGGGCGGCCGCCTCCATCGCAGCCCGGGGCACGCCTTCCCGATACGACGCCAGGGCGAAGATGTCGAACGCCGCCAGCAGATCGGCGACGTCGGTTCGATGACCGAGGAACCGCACCCCTCGAGCTCGGGCCCGCTCCATCTCCTCGGCGGGGACGGCATCGGCCTTCTCCGGGTCCTCCGGGCCGACGATGACGAGCGTGTGCGGCGAGGCGATGCGCTCCGACGCGGCGAGGAGTTCGAGAAACCCCTTCTCGGCGACGAGCCGACCAACCGAGCCGACGACGACCGCCTGCCGGTCGATTCCCAGCTCGTCGCGTACCCGGTTCCGCTCCTCGACGGTCGCCTCGGTGGCGAACCGCTCCATCGAGATCCCGTTCCCCAGGTGGCGAACGATCCGGGTCGGGGCCAGCGGCGTCCGCCGCATCAGGTCGGCGTCCTCGGCGTTCTGCACCAGTTCGAGGTGGGAGAACCGGGCGGCGAGGCCCTCCATGGCGTACACGATCGCCTTGCGCTTGAGCGGGTCCTCGGGAGCGGCGTAGAGCCCGTGGACCGTGTTGACCACGTGGGGGACACCGAGGGCCCGGGCCACGATCCGACCGTAGAACCCCGGCTTCGGGTTGTGGGTGTGGACGACATCGGGCCGCTCGTCGCGGACGATCTCGGCGAAGGACCGGGCGGCCCGGAGGTCGGCCATCACGTCGAACCCCCGGGTCGACGAGCCGAGGGGGCGGTGGCGGATGCCGTGCGCTTCGAGCACCGCGACGTCGGGTCCTTCGGCGCTGACCGCGACCACGTCGTGGCCGGCGTCGCGCAGCGCCACCAGTTGGGGCAGGAGGAGGTACCGGTGGCTGGAGGCCACCGTCGTGAGGTGGATGACCTTCATCGGCTCGCCCCGGCCGAGGTCGACGACCCCGACACCCGGTCGGGCGCGGCCTGGTCGGGCTCGATGGCCGGCAGCGGCTTGGGGACGGGGAGGATCGTCGGGCCGAGCCGGCCTCGGTACCCGTCGACGATTCCCCGGAGCTGCATGGTGGCGTACCGCCAGCCATAGCGAGGACCCCGACCGAAGGCCAGCACCGACTGGACGAGGCCCTTGAGTGCCATCCGACGAGCCAGGCGGGGAGCGCCGAGGGTCCCTCGCATGGCGTAGATGTAGTTGCGGGTCACGTAGTAGCGACGCCACAGCGAATGGGGCGGCCAGGTCGACACCAGGGTCCGGCGGACCGGCTTGGCGTCGAGCCGACCGGTGAAGGCCCGGGACGCTCGCATCAGGTCGCCCCCGACCATCACCCGGTAGCCCCGCTGCCG
The DNA here is from genome assembly GCA_965262175.1 of Acidimicrobiales bacterium. Taxonomy (GTDB): domain Bacteria; phylum Actinomycetota; class Acidimicrobiia; order Acidimicrobiales; family SZUA-35; genus CADEDH01. The sequence goes on from CBDHES010000028.1 coordinate 326,216, forward strand.
GGCCTCGAGGCAGTACAGGGGGTCGTAGTGACCGAAGAAGAACGCCTTGTTGGGCGGGCCGATGTCGGCGATCAGATGGCGGCTCAGCGTGAGGAACGAGCCACCGCCGATGATGTCGACCTCGAGATCGCCCACCAGGTCCGACGTCGGGATCCGCCGGTGCTCGCCGGTCGTCCAGTCGAATCGGGCCCCTGCGATCCCGACGATGCCGAGCGGTGCCGCCGGTCCACCGCCCGCCGTGCTGGCCGCCGACGCCCGCTCGATCAGGGCCACGAGGTCCTCGATGACCCGTTGGGTGTCGTCGGTCGACTGGGTGTCGTCGTCGTCGAGCGACAGGATCCAGTCGCAGCCGGCCGCCGCCAGCAGCTCGAACCCGGTCGCCACGCCGCCGGCCGACCCGAGGTTGCGCTCGGTGGCGTGGTAGCGGATGCCCTCTCCAGCGAAGCTGGCGACGACGTCCCGGGTGGCGGGGTCGTCGGCGTTGTCGATGACCCAGATCTGGTCGGGCCGCCGGGTCTGTTCGAGCACGAACTCGATCGACCGCCGCAGGTACTCGGGCCGCCGGTATGTCAAAATGAACGCGCCGAAGATCATCCGCCTGTCCCTCCAGTCCGGGCGCATCAGCGCCGGGTGTGAACCGGGAGGGGCCCGGATCTCGACGGCGGCCGGACCGGGGACCGTCGACCCGCAGGACCCGGGCCGAGCCGAACCGCTCTACCCGGATTTCACGGTAGTTGGTGCTTCTAGCTGCATGAACGGGCGATTGTGCTCACACCAGGGGCGACCGATGGTCTCCGTTGTCGATCGGGGCAGTTCGACTCAGGTCCCGCCGATCTCCGGTCGATGGGGTCAGCGGTAGCATTGGGTGCCGAGACCACGGGCGGGCCGGTGGTCTTCGAACCCTCCAGTGACGGCGGTTGGGGACGGCTCCAGGCCGATCGGAAGGCCCGCCGGACCGAGGCGTGAGGGAGAGGCTGCGGACGAGATGCAGAAGATGAGCGAACCCGCCACGGCCGGGGTCGAGCCGACTCCATCGACGTCCCCGGGGCGTCGGCCGCCGCAGGAGCGGCGCCCGACCTTCGACGCACCTGCTCCCGACGCCGAGGTCGTGGCTTCGGTCCGGAACCTCGGCAAGGTCTTCCATCCATCGCCGGCCTGGATGAAGATCCTGCTCAAGTCGGCGATCGACGAGCCGGTCGTCGCCCTCGACGACGTGAGCTTCGAGCTCCAACGAGGCGAGGCGTGTGTCGTGGTCGGTCCCAACGGGGCCGGCAAGAGCACCCTGTTCCGCATCCTGACCGGCCTCACGACCCCGTCGACCGGCGAGGCGACCATCCTCGGTCGGAGCATCACGGAGGGTCGCCGGGTCCGGGCCCTGATCGGCTACATGCCGGCCGAGGATCGCAACCTCATGCTCCGCCACACCTGTGTCCAGAACCTCGAGTTCCGGGGCCGACTCCAGGGAATTCCGGCCTCCGAGCTCGGCGACCGGGCCCGGACGACGTTGGACATGGTCGGGATCGGGCACGCCGCCGACCGGGCCGCCACCTCGCTCTCGACCGGGATGAAGGCCCGGCTCCAGCTGGCCGCCGCCCTCCTCCACCGACCCGACTTCCTGATCCTCGACGAGCCGACCTCGGCGGTCGATCCGGTCGGCGCCCACGAGCTCCTGACCCTGATCGAGGAGCTGACGGCGAGCGAAGGCCTGACGGTGCTCCTCAGCTCCCACCGGTTGGAGGAGATCGACGCACTGAGCAACAAGGTCATCTTCCTCGACCACGGGCGGGTCATCCACTACGGCAACCTGGCCCAGCTGCGATCCCTGTGGGAGGCGCCCCGCTACCGGTTGGAGTTCGACGAGCGGATCGACGTGGTCGAGCTGGGCCGCCAGCTGGAGACCCACCCCGACTTCGAGGTCGACGTGGTCGGCTCGACGATCGAGGTCGGCACCGACCGGCCGATCGGCGACCTGATGAACGGGCTCGGCCGGGTGGCCAACCACATCGTGTCGGTCGACCGGGTCGTGATGCCGCTTCGGGTCCTGTTCCACAAGCTCGTCACCGGCGAACTGGGGGGCGACGTGCCCGGGCCCGATGCCCAGACCGGGAGGAACGGGCACCGATGACGACCGTGACCGCGGTGACCGGAGCGGCCCAGCGGGCCCGCCGGGTCACCGGCGCCTTCATGTGGCTCGGAGCCACGGAGACCGTCGCCTACCCGATGTCGGTCGTCCTGACGTTCGTCGTCGGGCCCTCCTCGGTCCCGGTCATGTACTACTTCGTGGCCCGGCTGGCCAACAGCGGCCCCTCGGTCGGCTCCGACTACTACACGTACCTGATGCTCGGCTTCGTCGGGGCGACCGCCCTGACCGGGGGCCTGACGGCGTTCGGCCGATCGCTCAACACCGCCATCCAGCAGGGCCAGTTCGAGACGTACCTCGTCCAGCCGATCAGCTGGTACACGCTGCCGTTCGCCCTCGCCGCCTGGCCGATCGTCCAGTCGCTCCTCGTCGCCCTGGTGATGATGCTCCTCGCCCTGGCCTTCGGGGCCCAGATCGACCTCGCCGGCGTTCCGTTGGCCCTGGTCGTGCTGGGCCTGGGCATCGCCGCCACCCATGCGATCGGCACCCTGGCGGCCAGCGTGCGGGTGTTGTCGAAGAAGGCCGACCCGGTCGTGGCCTTCTACACCCTGGCGGCGTCGATCTTCGGCGGTCAGCTGTTCCCGATCACGATGCTGCCGGTCTACATCCGGCCGGTCGCCTACCTGCTCCCCCATACCTACGTCCTCAACGCCATGCGCAAGCTCCTCATGCCGGAGACCGCTGGGCTGGAGGGGCCATCGGTCATGGTGTCGATCCTCATCCTGGTCGGGATCACGATGGTCCTCTACGTCGTCTGCCTCTACGCCTTCGGCCGAGCCCTCGAGTTCGGGCGGCGGTACGGAGTCCTCGGTGGGTACTGACCTCGACGTCCTCCAGGTCATCACCAGCACGGTGCCCCGGGGGGCGGAGCGCTTCGCCCTCGCCCTCCAACCCGAGCTGATCGCCCGGGGCCTGCGGGTCGAGACGGTGGCGCTGGTCCGGGGCAAGCCCCACGGCCTCGACGTCGACGTGCTCGGCACCCGCCGGCTGGGACCCACCACGCTCCGGGAGCTGCGCCGTCGGGCCCGCCGAGCACACGTGGTCGCCGCCCACGGATCGACCACCCTGCCCGCCTCGGCGCTGGCCTGCGCCGGCACCGACGTGCCGTTCATCTACCGCAACATCGGCGACCCCCACTACTGGGGAACGACCCGGCGCCGCCGGCTCCAGTCCCGGCTGCTGCTCGGCCGGGCGGCGGCCGTGGTCGCCCTCACCGACGAGACGGCCTCGCGGCTGTCGAGGTCCTACGGGCTGGACCGGAGCCGGGTCACCGTCATCCCCCGCGGGGTCTCGGCCGACGACTTCCCGCCCCGGACCCCCCAACGACGGGCCGCAGCCCGGGCCGAGCTGGGGATCGACGACGACGCCCGGGTGGCGATCTGCGTCGGGGCGCTCAGCCCCGAGAAGGACATCCCCACCGCGATCCGGGCCATCGGTCACCTCGACGACCGGTGGCGTCTGCTGGTGGCCGGTGACGGTCCGGACCGGCCGACGGTCGAGGCGGCGGCCGGAACCCTCGACCCGGGACGGGTCCGGCTCCTGGGAGCCATCGACGACGTGGCCGGCCTCATGGCCGCGGCCGACGTGCTCGTCCTGCCCAGCAGGACCGAGGGGCTCCCCGGGGTGATCATCGAGGCCGCCATGGTCGGCCTGCCGTCGGTGTCGACCACGGTGGGATTCGTCACCGAGATCATCGATGACGGCACGACCGGGACCCTCGTCGATGTCGGCGACCCTCGGTCCATGGCGGCCGCCATCGCCGGCATGGAGGACCGGCTCGACGAGATGGGGGCTGCGGCCCGTCGCCATGCCGTCGAGACGTTCTCCCTCGCCTCGACCGCCGAGGCCTGGGAGCGTCTGCTCCGCTCCCACCTCGGGACCCGGACCGCAGGAGTCGCCCCATGATGTTCTCCGTCGTGATCTGCACCTACAACCGGGCCGAGATCGTCCCGGTGGCGATCGAGTCGGCGCTCGCCCAGACGTTCACCGACTTCGAGCTGATCGTCGTCAACGACGGCTCGGCCGACGACACCGCCGAGGTCATCGCCCGCTACGCCGCCGACGACGACCGGGTCCGGGCCGTGAACCGGGTCAACGGTGGGTTGTCGGCGGCCCGCAACACGGGGCTGGCCGAGGCGACCGGGCGGTTCGTGGCGTTCTTCGACGACGATGACGTCGTCGACCCGGACTGGCTGGCCGGCCTGGCCGAGGGCACCGACGAACGAACGGGGTTCACCGCCTGTACCTGCACGATCGTCAACGAGGAGCGCACCTCGTCCTCGGTGCTCCCGGCTCGCCCCCACGCCCTCTACGACGACATCTGGGGGGTGTTCATGGCCGGGACGTTCGCCGTCGACCGGGCCGTGCTGGTCGAGATCGGGGGCTACGCCGAGGAGATCCGGGTCTCCCACCAGTCGGAGCTGCTGCTGCGGGCGCTGCCGGTGATCGTCGACCGGGGGATGACGACCAACCTGACCGACCGGCCGTTGATCACGATCGAGCGACGGGACGCAGCCGATCGCCCCTTGAGCCAGCCCGCCGACCTGCTCGACGGGGCCGAGTACCTGATCGAGCACCACGGACCGGTGTTGGCTCAGCGGCCCCACGCCCTGGCCAACTACCACGCCATCGCCGGGGTCAGCGCAGCCCAGCTCGGCCATCACGGTCAGGCCCGTCGCCACCTCCGCCGCGCCGCCACCACCTACCCCCGCAACCCCCGCCACGTCGCCCGGTTCGCGCTGTCGTTGGTGCCGCCGCTGGCCCGCCGTACGTGGCAGGTCCCGGAGTGAGGCCATGGCCCGGTCCGAGCCTCGGGTCCTGATCCTCCTCGACAGCCTCGCCCCGGGCGGGGCCGAGCAGTCGACGGTGGCGCTCCTCGGTCCCCTCCTCGACCGGGGGGTGGCGGTCGAGCTGGCCACCCTGCGCCGCCGACCGGGAGCCGACGATCCGCTCCGGGCCCAGGTCGCCGACGCCGCGGTGACCCTCCATGACCTGTCGGGACCGGGGGGTCGGGTCGGTGCCGTCCGGCGAACCGGTCATCTGATCGGCCGGCTCCGCCCCGACCTCGTCCACACGTCGCTCTTCGAGGCCGACGTGGCGGGACGGCTGGCGGCTGCGTCCCGCCGGGTCCGGTCGGTGACGACCCTGCCGACCGAGCGCTACGGGTCGGCCCATGTCCGAGCCCCGCACCTCAACCCGGCCAAGGTCCGGGCGACCCAGGCCCTCGACGTGGCGACCGCCCGGCTCGCCACCCGCCTCCACGCCGTGTCGCACCACGTGGCCGACACGATGGCACACCACCTCCGGTACCGGCGGAGCCGGATCGACGTCGTCCACCGGGGTCGACCGCTGCCGCCCCCGCCACCCCCGCCGGGCGAACGGGCCGAGCTCCGCCGATCCCTCGGTGTCGGCGACGACGAGCGGGTGGTGCTGATGGTGGCCCGCCACACCCACGCCAAGGGCATCGACCGCATGGTGGCGGCGATGGGGCACCTGGCCGTGAGCGACGTCCCGACGACCCTGATCGTCGCCGGGCAGGAGGGGGGCCACACCGAGGCGCTCCGCCAGCAGGTGGCGTCGGCCGGCCTGGCCGACGCTGTCCGGTTCCTCGGCCATCGGACCGACGTCTCGGCCCTCCACGCCGTCGCCGACGTCTTCGCCCTCCCGTCCCGGCGGGAGGGACTGCCGGGCTCGTTGCTGGAGGCGATGGCGGCCGGGACGCCGGCGGTGATCAACGACCTGCCCCAGATCACCGAGGTGGCCGGTCGGGACGAGGCGGTGGTCGTCGACGCCGACGACCACCGGGCCCTGGCCGACGGCGTGGCCGGGCTCCTGGGCGACCCCGACCGCCGGTCGCAGCTGGCGACGGCGGCCCGGGCCCGATTCGTCGAGCGCTTCACCCTCGACCGGTCGGCCGACGGGATGGTCGAGTTCTACCGGCGGGCCCTGGCCTGAGGCCCGGCCACCCGGGGTCGCCGGCCCGGGGTCGCCGGCCCGCCCTCGGCCGGGTGGCCCGAGGGCGCCGAGCCTCTACGGTTGCGGGCATGTGGATGAAGCGGGGGGTGGACGTCGTCGTGTCGGGCCTGGCGCTGCTGGCCCTCAGCCCGGTGATGGTGGCGGTGGGGGCGATGATCCTCGTCCGTGACGGTCGGCCGATCTTCTTCGGCCAGCGCCGGAGCGGCCTCCACGGCGAGCCGTTCGTGCTGAAGAAGTTCCGGACGATGTCGACCGAATCGGAGGACCCGACGACCGACGCCCAGCGGATCACCAAGCTGGGCGCCACGCTCCGGGCGACGAGCCTCGACGAGCTGCCGACCCTGCTGAGCGTCTTCCGGGGCGACATGAGCCTCGTCGGCCCCCGTCCCCTCCCCGAGCGCTACCGCGACCGCTACACCCCGACCCAGCGGCGCCGACTCGAGGTCAAGCCGGGGATCACCGGGCTCGCTCAGGTCCGGGGGCGCAACTTGTTGTCGTGGGAGGAGCGGTTCGCGCTCGACGTGGAGTACGTCGATCACCGGTCGTTCGGCGGGGACGCTAAGTTGCTCGTCGAGACCGTCCGATCCGTTCTTCGAGGGACGGGAGTGGAGGCCGAGGGCGCGGTGACCATGCCAGAGTTCTGGGGCAGCGAAGGCGAGCGGGCGCAGGACCAGCCATGAGCGACGTGACCGTGCTGTTGTCGTCGGCCGGTCGCCGGAGCGCGCTCCTCCGGGCCATCCGGGAGGGCGGGGCGCTGGCCGGGGCGTCGGTCCGGGTCGTCGTCACCGACCGCTCCCCCCTCAGCGCCGCCGGCCATCAGGCCGACGCCTTCCACCTCGTGCCATCGGTCGACGCCCCCGACTTCGTCGATGCGCTGGTGGCGATCATCGAGGCCGAGCGGGTCGACGTGATCGTCCCCACGATCGATCCCGAGCTCGGGGTGCTGGCGGCCAACCGGGAGCGGCTGGCGGCCGCCGGGGCGGGGATCGCGGTCGCCGATCCGGCCACGATCGAGATCTGCTCCGACAAGGCGACGTCGAGCGCCTGGCTGGCGGCCAACGGCTTCCCGGTCCCCACCCAATACCAGCACGACGAGGTGGCCGACCTCCCGGCCGAGGCGTGGCCGCTGTTCTTCAAGCCCCGTTCCGGCTCGTCGTCGGTCGGGGCCCATCCGATCGCCTCGGCGGCCGAGGTCGGCCTGGCCGTCGAGCGGTTCGGGCCCGGGGTCGTCGAGGAGCTCATCGTCGGCGACGAGTACACGATGGACTGCTGGATCGACGCCGCCGGCGCGTGCCGAGGCGTCGTCCCCCGCCTGAGGCTGGCCGTCCGGGCGGGCGAGATCGCCAAGGGCCTGACGGTCCGCGACCCGGAGATCGAGGCGACGGTGGCGTCGATCGTCGAGGCGCTCCCCGGGGTGCGGGGCCCGGCCACGGTGCAGGCGATCGTCGGCTCCGACGGGCCGCGCTTCATCGAGATCAACCCCCGCTTCGGCGGGGGGTACCCGCTCAGCCACGAGGCCGGGGCCCGGTACACCGCGGCGCTGGTCGCCGAGACCCTGGGCAAGCCGGTCGACGACGACTGGTTCCGATGGCAGGACGACCTGGTCATGTTGCGCTACGACGAGGCGGTCTTCGTGCCCAAGTCGGAGATCGACCGTCTCGGCCGATGACGACGGACGACACCGGTCCGACCGCTGAGGCGGCGGTCCTCACCGTCCCCGGCGACGGCGTCGTGGTCCTCGATGTCGACGACACCCTCTACCTCGAACGGTCCTACGTCCGATCCGGGTTCTCGTCGGTCGGGGCCTTCGTGGCATCGGACTGGGGGGTGGCCGGCGTCGGCGAGACCCTGCTCGCCGGGTTCGAGGCCGGCGTTCGGGGCGACGCCTTCGACCGGGCGCTGACGGCCCACGGCATCGAACCGACACCGGAGCGGGTCACCATCCTCGTCGAGCACTACCGGCGCCACCGGCCGGAGATCGAGCTGCTGGCCGACGCCGCCCGGCTCCGGGATCGGCTCGGCGAGCGTCGGGTCGGGGTCATCACCGACGGGCCGGCCCCGTCACAGTGGGCCAAGATCGGCGCCCTGGGACTGGTCGACTGGGTCGACGAGATCGTCGTCACCGCCGATCTGGGTCCGGGGTGCTCCAAGCCCAGCCCCCGGCCCTACCAGGTCATCGAGGAAGCGGTCGGGGCTGAGCCGGGGCGGTGCTGGTACATCGGCGACAACCCGGCCAAGGACTTCGTGAGTCCGCTCGATCGGGGATGGCAACCGGTCCGGATCCGGCGTCCGGGCTCCCTCCACGAGGGCGTCCCGACCCCCGCCGGGGTCCGGGAGATCTCCTCGCTCGACCAGCTGACCCTCTGAGGGCCCCGGCCGGCCGTGCCGGGCACGGGGCCCTCGATTGCCCATCGGCCCGGACCGCCTCGGCCCGCTACCCTTCGGGACGGACCAAGCGCGGCGGGAGGCGACGTGGTCGACGTGGTGACCGACCCGGCGGTGGTCGGCTCGGTACTGGTGACGGTGGTGTTGGCGATGCTGGCCGCCGCCGTCCGGGTGGTGGGCCCGAGTCATCCGGGCGGGGCCTCCCAACCCGGGCCGGCACCGGCGTGGTGGGCGGTGAACGCCGGGCTGTGGGGCGTCGGCATCGCCGTGGCGTTGACGATCGCCCGACCCTCGCTCGATCCGCTCGTCACCGCACCACGGGGCCTGGTCTGGTGGACCATCCCGGTGGCGGCCGGCGGCGCCGCCGCCGCCGTGGCGGCCTCGGTGGCGGCGATTCGCCATCCGGACCGGGGCCGCGCCCACACGGTTGCCGTGGCGGCGGCGACGGTCGGCGCGTTCGGCTGTGTCCCCGAGACCGACGTCCTCCGGCTGCTCCCGGGGCCCGTGGCGGTGGCGGCCGCCGCCGCCTGGCTCGGCTGGGTCCGGCCGATCGGTCCCGCCGGAACCGCGGTGGTGGCCACCGCGGTGGCCTGGCTGACGGTGGTCGGCGGTCAGGCCCGCCCGGCGTCGGTGATCGGCGCTGCGGCCGGGCTGGCTGCGGTGGCGGCCCTGACGCTGGTGTGGCGACGCACCGACGCCGCCATCGACACCGGGCGGCGCCCGATGGCGGCCGTGGTGATCGTCGTCGTCGCCATCCTCGCCCTGTCCCGGGTCGCCGGCACCCAGGAGCGGGTCGGGCCGGCGATGGTGGCCACCGTCGTCATCGCCGGGGCCATGGTGGCAAGCTTGTCGATGATGGCGGGACGGTCCGGCGAGCGGCCGACCCCTTCATCGGCGGCATCGGCCGCCGACCCGGTACCGGAACCGGTCACCGGGCGCCCGACGCCCGACAACGAGGGAGGGACCCGATGAACGTGCTGGTGATCGCACCCCACGCCGACGACGAGACGATCGGCTGTGGCGGCACGATGGCCCGACTGGCCGCCGAAGGGCACCGGGTGACGGTGGCCATCATGACCGGCCACGGCGAGGACGGGCCCCACCCGGTCTTCGCCCGCGAGGTCTTCGACGGGATCCGGGCCGAGGCGGCCAAGGCCCACGAGATCCTGGGCGTCGCCGAGACGATCCTCCACGAGATCCCGTCGGTCATGGTCGGCGAGCAGCCGCTGTGGAAGCTGAACGGGATCGTCAACCAGCTGTTCGTCCGGGTGGAGCCGGATCTGGTGTTCGTTCCCTTCCAGTACGACCTCCACGACGACCACCGCCAGCTGTTCGCCGCTTGCTCGGTGGCCTGGCGCCCGTCCAGCCCCACCGGCCGGCGGATCGGGGCCGTCTACGCCTACGAGACGCCGTCGGAGACCCACTGGAACTTCCACAACGTGGAGCCGGGGTTCATCCCCAACGTGTGGTTCGACATCTCCGACCACCTCACCACCAAGCTCGACGCCCTCCGCTGCTTCGAGAGCCAGATCGACCCGTTCCCGGGCGCCCGGTCGCTGGAGGCTCTCGAGGCGTTGGCCCGGTTCCGGGGCAGCCAGATGCACATGGCGGCGGCCGAGGCGTTCGTCCTGGTCCGCCAGACCGTCGCCTATCCCGGCCCCGACCCGGCGGACGCCGGGGCCTGACGACCTCGACGTCGGTCAGCGATCGAGGATCGACCGGAGCGCCTCGGCGAACGAGGGGGCCACGACCGGGGCCGCGAACCGGTTGAGGTGGTGGTTGTCGAAGTACATCCACCGCCCCTCGTCGTCGATGGGGGTGCAGGTCGCTCCGCACAGCGCGTCGGCGGGGTCGAACACGGTGACCCCGTCGAGTGCGGCCGCCACCCGGCGCTCGATCTCGACGACCTCGCCCCGCCGCTCGTCGACCTCGGCCAGGGTGACCTCGGGCATGCCGGGGTCGGGCCGGAGCACCGACGGGGCACCGAAGGACCCGGACGGGTACTCGGGAACGGTCGAGACGATGACCACCTCGATCTCCCGGTCGATGAGCGCCTGGACGGTCTCGGTGAGACCCTCCTGCCACGATGCCAGGGCGGCGGCCCGATCGGCCGCCCCGTCGCCCTCGGACGTGGCGATCGGCCCCAGCGGCGACGCACCCCCGATGTCGGGCAGCACGTAGGCCGGCGACCGATTGGCGATCACCACCACCGCCGGACGGAGCTCGTCGACCACGTCGAGCACGTCGTCCTGCCAAGCCAGGCACTCGTCGTAGCCGGGTGCGGCCCGCCCCACGAAGGGACAGGTCGCCCGGTTCCACGTCGCCATCGGAACCCCGACCTCGGCGGTGGCGACGGCGACCACGTCGCTGAAGCTGGTCGCATGGGAGTCACCGACGAGGAGGACCAGATCGTCGGACGTGGCGTCGCCGATCACGCAGGACGCCGGGTCGAAGACGGCACCGGTGACGCCGATGTCCTCGATCATGCATCCGGTCACCCGGGCCAGCGGGACGGCGTCGTCGTTCCGGCCGACCGGCGGGGACGGGGCGATGGAGGCGGCGCTCGCCCCGATCGCTCCCGCCACCACCACCGGCACGGCGATCGACACGGCGGCGAGGGCCACGACCCGCCATCCGACGAGGCGTTCGTGGCGGCGAATCGGCTCCTCGACGAGGCGGAACAGCACGACGGCGAGCCCGAGCGAGGTCACCACGGCGACGAGGACCGCCACGACCTCGTCGTCGGGGAAGAGGCGCCGGGCGAAGACGATCAGCGGCCAGTGGAGGAGGTACCAGCCGTACGACACATCGCCGATCAGGCCGAGCGTTCGCCCGGCCAGCACCCGCCGCACCGCCTCCACGCCCGGGACAGCGACGATCAGGAGCCCGGTGGCGACGACGGGGACGATGGCGGTCAGCCCGGGGAAGGTCGTCCGGGCGCCGTAGGTCACGGCGCAGACGGCCAAGGCGACCAGGCCGGCGCCGACCGCGAGCGGACCCGCCACCGCTGGGACCGACCGGCGGGTCGGGCCGCCGGTCGAGAGGGCGTCGACCGCCACGAGGCCGAGGGCCACGCCGACGGCGAACTCCCACAGCCGGAACGGCATCGAGTAGAAGGCCAGCGTCACCGGGTCGCCCGACCCGATGGTGAGCGACGAGGAGGTCAGCAGGACCGCCCCGACCAGCGACAGGAGGGACAGGACGCCGACGCCGACCAGCACCCCGCGCAGCGGCCGGCGGGCGCCGATCGCCGAGGACAGCCACCACAGCCCGAACAGCAGCGCCGGCAGCACGAAGTAGAACTGCTCCTCCAGCGACAGCGACCAGGTGTGGAGGAACGGGTTGGCGTCGGCGGCGGGGGCGAAGTAGTCGCTGTCGTTCTGGTAGAGCGACTGGTTGGCCCAGAACAGCGAGGCGGCGATGGCGGTCCGGGCGGCGAGCTGGATCTCCCCGTTCGGTGACAGCACGAGGGCCGACCCGACGAGGGTCAGCACCGCCACGAGGGCCAGGGCCGGCAGGAGGCGTCGGACCCGTCGGGTGTAGAACCGGACGAGGTCGACCCGCCCGGTCGTGAGCAGCTCGTGGCGGAGACCCCGGGCGATCACGAAACCCGAGATGACGAAGAACACGTCGACCCCGATGAACCCGCCGGTCAGCGCCAGGCCGCTGTGGTACACCACGACGAGGAGGACGGCGATGGCCCGAAGCCCTTGGATGTCGGGCCGGTAGGCGGGGCGGGCAACGGCCGGCGAGGGGGGTGGACCGGTCTCGATCCCCCCGGTCGGCGAGCCGTCGCCGGCGATGGCGGTGGAGGTCATGACCTAGAACAGCTCGATGGCGCTGAGCGGGAGGTCGAGACGGTCGAGCGTCGGGGAGCCGGGCCGGGCCAGCGGTCGCCAGGTGAGCAGCGGGCCGGCGTTGGGCAGCGGGATCATGCCGCACCGCCAGCCGAGAGCACGCCCGGAGGCGAGGGCGACGTCGGCCCCGGTGGTGCCCAGCAGGTCGCCGATCGCCCGGCGCAGTGCACCGTCGGAGGCGCCAGCGCCGACGACGTCGAGGATGCTGAGCTGGATCAGCTCACCCCGGCGCCGAAGCCGGAACACGATGAAGCCGTCGGCGGCCGACGCCCCCAGGGCGTGGATCCGGCATCGCAGCGGTTCGAACCCGGTCCGCCACCGGAGGAAGGCGACCGATGGCTCGGTCGTCCACCGGCCATCGTCGGGGCGGGACCGGTCGAGGGCGGCCTCGACGGCCTCGACGTCGGCCAGGGCCGTCTCCGGGGCGTCCCCGACCTCGGTCGCGATGCCCCACTTCTCGGCTGGCACCTTGCTTCGGGCCATGGCCGCCAGCGAGCGGGGCGAGCGGGGTCGGACGACGACCGGTACCCGCCCGAGGCTCTCCCACCCCATCTTGAGGTAGCCCGGTCGGCTCTTGTCGTTCGGGGTGTTGAAGATGGCGGCCACGCCGGCCTCGGTCAGCTCGTCGACCGCCCGGGTGGTGAGCGACCGGAAGATCCCCCGTCCCTGGTGGCTGGGGAGGGTGGCGGTGTCGACCGCTCGCCGCAGCTCGTGGCCTCGGCCGTCGGGGTCGGTGAGGCGCCAGGTCATCATGGCCCGGACCCCGACGATGGACGGGTCCTCGACCCCGACCGGGTCCTCGGTGGCCACCCAGATCTCCGACGGACCGAAGGCGTTGTCCCGATGCTTCCACCGGAAGAACTCGGCGTCGGTCTCGGGATCGGCCCAGGCCAGCGCTGCGCCACAGGTCTCGACCACCCGGTCGAGCTCGCCCGGTTCCGCCCGACGGAGCACCAGCTCTCCGGTCGTCACGTTCGCCTCGACCGCTCGTCCGCCCGGTCGAGGACGCCGTCCACGACCGTCGGGCATGCCCGACTCGCCATCCTGTGCCCCTCCAACGTCGTGGTCCCAAGTGTCACCGCTGCGTTACGCCCCGCCAACCATGTTGGGGCTTTCGCCCATCGGCGGGCCGCTACGCTGGGTCGAGCGATGCGGCTCTACTTGATTCGACATGCCCACGCCGGGTCTCGGACCGCCGGGGGTCACGACCTCTACCGACCGTTGACCGCCACGGGCCGCACCCGTGCCTCGCAGTTGGCCGACCTCCTGGGCGACGCCGGGGTCGTGTCGATCCTGTCGAGTCCGGCCAGCCGGTGCGTCCAGACCGTCGAGCCCCTGGCCGAGCGGGTGGGCATCGAGGTCACCGAGCAACCCGACCTGTGGGAGGGTTCGCCGATCCACCACGTGCTGGCGTTGCTCGAGCAGGAACGGTCCGGTGCCGTCGCGGCCTGCAGCCACGGCGATGTCATCCCCGAGGTGGTGGAGACGATCGCCGCCCGAGGAGCGATCGTGACCGGCCGGGCGTGCGAGAAGGGTTCGGTCTGGGTCCTCGACCACGATGGCCACCGTTGGGTCTCAGCGACCTACCTCGACCCCTCGTCGGTGGCGCTCCCGGCCTCGCTCGGCGGCTGACCGGTCGGGATCGGCAACGTCCCGTCGGGCGGACCCGCTCCGGTGGCGACGATCGGAGCGACCGACCGGGGCGAGCCGATCGAGGCGTTCTCGACAGGCGACCGCCCGCTCCAGCAACGCGTCTGCCGGCTCGCCACCCGCGGCGATCGTCGTGCCGTACCACAGCTCCTCGATGATGGCCACCGCCTCGCCGACCGCTTCGGGGGCGACGCCGGCGGCGACCAGATCGGTCCCCATCCGTCGCACCGTCGTCGACTCGTCCCAGCTCGCCTCGAGGTTGCGGCCGAGGTGGTGGAGCGCGGCTCGAAGCTCGTCACCGGCCGCTTCGGGACCCGACCGCCGGCGCCGGCCCCGCCGGGCGACCCACCGTCGGGCAGCCACCGCCCCCAGCCCCGTGGCGGCCAACGCGGCCGCGGCCACGGTGATCGCGACGGCGGGGGGCGCCAGGGACCGACCACCGTCGGTCGGCGCGTCTGGCGACAGCGGGACCGAGGCGGTCGGGTCGAAGCCGCGCCAGCCGATGCCGGGGAAGTAGACCTCGGCCCAGGCATGAGCGTCGGTCCCCCGGGAGAGCCACTCGCCGGTCAGACGGTCCTGTGATCCGGGGACGAACCCGACGACCAGCCGGGCCGGGATGCCGAGCGACCGCAGCATCACCACCAGGGCGCTGCCGATCTGTTCGCAGTACCCCCGGCGGGAGGTGAACAGCAGGTGCTCGACGACGTCTCGACCGTCCTCGAGTCGCGGGATGTCGCGGGTGTAGACCAGGTTGTCGTCCATCCAGGCCTCGATGGCCCGGATCTTGTCGTAGGTGGTCGGCGCATCGTCGGTTATCTGGCGGGCCAGAGCGGCCACGCGAGGTGGCACGTCGTCCTCCACCCCATAGCGGGATCGGATGGGATGGGCGCCATCGAGGGTGAGCGGGTCGGCGGCCCGGAGGGCATCGTCGGAGGCGGAGACGAGCTCGCTGCGGACCGTCCACGTGGCGCCGGCCCCCAGCGGCTGATCGAGCCGGAGGGAGCCGTCGGCTCCCAACCACGCCCCGTCGGTCGTGGTCCACACCGCGGTCGGCCGCCAGGCGCCCAGCAGCACGTCGAGGCCCGAGCGCTCCAACCGGAACGTCTGCTCGACAACCGTCGAGCCCTCGACGACCACCGTCGAGCCCTCGACCGGGGGCGGGCCCTGGGGCCCCGGTCCGTCGAGGGTCGTGAGATCGACGCCGTCGCCGGTCCAGCCGACGCCCCGGCGTTGCGCCTCGCCGGTCCACCGGCGCCCGTCCCATTCCTCGTAGGTCGTCCCTCGCCAGAACATCGGCCGGTCGGCGTCGACCCGCAGCACGATCTCATCGCTCAACGCCACCGGTTCGCCGGCGTCCAGGGTCCCGGCGAGGCCGGGGTGGGCGATCATTGCCGGCCCGGTCCCGTCGCCCGACCGGGGGCGGGTGGCCGCCACATCGGGGAGACGGGCGTCGAGTGCGGCGCCGAGCTCCAACGAGACCGGCCCGACGACCACCAGGACGAACGCCCCCTGGATCGCCCGCCGCCATCCGAAGACGACGGGCGGTGCCGGTCGGTCGGCGGTGGTCAGCCTCGGCTGCCGATCGGCCGGCCACGCCGTCGGGTGCACGACGAGGAGGGCACCGACGACGATCAACCACACCACCAGCAGCGGCGCCTCGGGCGGTGTCCCGGCCCGGAGACCGGAGGCGGCGATCGGCACGACCAGAGCCGGGACCGCCCGGACCATCCCGACCGGATCGAACGTGGCGAAGCCGAGCCCGAAGAGGGCGACCGCCACGAGGAGGAGCCAGGGGCCCGACGGTGGGACCACGGTGAGGGCCAGGACCGCCGGCCCGGCGACCCGGACCGAGACCCGGTCGTAGGCCGGGAGCACCGCGGCGAAGCCGATGCCGAGCCCGACACCGGTCAGGGCGACGATCCGATCGACCGGCGAGACCGGGCCGGCCAGGATCGCCAGGCACAACGCCGTCGCCCCGAGGAGCCTGGCCACCAGCTGGCGGCTAGCCACCGTCGCCGCCCGATTCGGCCCATCGCTCGATGCCCGATGCAGACACGACCGTTCCCCGGTGCGGCGGGATCGGGCCGGGCCGGCAGCGGGCCAGGCGAACGAGCAACTCCTCGACCGAGCCGACCCGACGATCGACGGGCCCGTCGGGCTCGGCGGTCACGAGCCGGACGACCCGACCCCGGGCGAGGGCCCCTTCGGCGACCGACCGGGCCCGCCCGACCGCCAGGTCCATCAGCTCGTCGTCGAGCTCGACCACCCCGATGGTCAACGGCGGTGGGGGTCCGGTCCACCCGGTCCGACGATCCCGAACGACGAGCCCACCGGTCCGGGCCACCGATGGCCAGTGGACGTCCCGTTGAAGGTCTCCGGGGGCGTACGGTCGAACCCCGATCGGCTCGCCGCCGGGATCGGTCGGCCCGGTGTGGTCGACCCGGTCGGGGCCCGAGCCGGGCTCCGGTTCGGTCGGCGGCGCCCGATGGTGCTCCGGTTCCGGGGTCGGCACCGCCGGCGGCACGACCACCACCGCCCGGTCGAGGGCGACCGGGAACCGGCGGCGCATGGCCAGCATCCCCAGCGGGATGCTGGTGGCGACGGCGACGGTCAGCTCCCCGACCTCGCCCCGTCCCCCGAACGAGGTCGAGACGTCACCGGTGGCCGGAGTCCGGGCACACAGGGGGCCGCCGCCCTCGAGCCGGACCTCGCACTCCAGCGGCGAACCCGGGCGGGCGACGCGGACCCGGAGCGCCACCGGGGTGCCGATCGTCGCGGTCGGCGGCCCGTCTATCGCCACCGTCACCGATCGGAGCGCCACGGTCGACCAGACGGCGTTGATCGCCAGCAGCAGCGCCGAGCCGACCATCGCCGCCAGGAGCAGCCGGCTCCCGGTGATGCCGATCACCACCGACCCGGGGAGCATCACGTTGAGCATCGCCCAGCCGGCCGGGGTGACCGACACCGGAGCCGGCCCCCGACCGATCACCGCCGGAACGGAGGGACCGGGACCGACTCGACGATCCGGACGACGTCACCGAAGCGAGCGTCGACCGGTTCACCTTCGACGGTCAACCGGTGGGCCAGCACGTAGGGGGCGACGAGCCGCACGTCGTCGGGGACGATGAAGCGCCGTCCGTCGAGGGCGGCGTGGGCTCGGGACACGGCCAACAACGCCCGCGAGGCCCGGCTGCTGAGGTGCCCCAGGGGCCGGAGGGCATCGCAGACGTCGAGGACGTGGTCGAGGAGCTCGTCGGAGGCGGCGACCGCGGCCACGACGGCCTGGAGGCGGGGGAGGAACTCGACCGGGATCACGGCCCCGACCCCGTCGAGGGCCGATCGCCCACCCCGTCCCTGGAGCAGGGCCCGCTCGGTGCCCCGGTCGACCGGGCCGAGCCCGAGCACCATCCCGAACCGGTCGAGCTGGCTGGCCATGAGCGGGAACGTGCCCGCCGAGGAGATCGGGTTCATCGTGGCCACGACCAGGAATGGGGCCGGGACGGCCCGGGTGACACCGTCGACGGTGACGCCCCGCTCGGCCATCGCCTCGAGCAGCGCCGATTGGCTGCGGGGGGTGATCCGGTTGAGCTCGTCGACCAGGACGACGTTGCTGAGCAGCGGCCCGGGCCGGAAACTCCACGATCCATCGGAGGGGTGGAAGACCGACGAGCCGGTCAGGTCGGTGGGCAACAGGTCGGGCGTGCCCTGGATCCGACCCATCGACCCTCCGACCACCGAGGCCAGCGCGGTGGCCAGCGTCGTCTTCCCGACCCCGGGAAGGTCGTTGACCAGGAGGTGGTGGCCGGCCAGGAGCGCGGCGCAGGCCAAGCGGACCTGATGCCGCTTGCCCAGGACGACCGACGCGACCTGCTCCTCGATTCGGGAGGCGACCTCGATCACGTGGGGGTCGACCTCCGCGGTGGCCATGACCGTCACATCGATGATCATCGACCCCCCGCCGGGGCCCCTTGAGAACCGGGATCAGCAGCCGTTCCGAGCGGCGATCGGGTCGGTCTGATCGAGGAAGAACGGTGGGGGGTCGAGCGACCGGAGGGTGCCGATGTCGGCACACACGTCGTCGGAGCGCCCGAGGCGGTCGTTGACCGTGGCCCGGAACGCCAGCGGGTCGGGGAAGTCGGGGTCGACCTCGATGGCCCGGTCGAGGTAGGCCATCCCGCTCGCCACCAGCTCGTCGGCCAACGCCTGGTCGTCCGGTGCCAGCTCCTCGCCGTCCTGGAGCGACCCGCTGGCCAGGAGGAGGTACCACCCCCGATAGGCCAATGCCTCGGCGTTCTCGGGGTCGTCGACCAGGACCTCGTCGAAGCACTGGAGGGCGCCGAGCAGATCGCCACCGGTCGCCCCCAGCTCCTGGCACCGGATGACCCGGCTCCGGGGGGAGGCGTCGATCTCCCCGGTCAACTGGTCGCCGACCCCCCGCTCGCCGGCCGTCCGGGCCAGGACCAGCCCCGCCAGGCCGGCCACGATCAACACCACCGCCACGGTGGCCAGGCTCCGCCACGGCCCGCTACCGCCGCCGGATCCCGCACCGCTCTCGTCGGGGGAAGGCTCGTCGCGGTCCGTCCGATCGGTGTCCGGCTCCCGGAGCAGGGCGGCCATTCGAGCGGTGTAGCCGTCGCGGAGCGCCTCGTAGTCGGCCCGATCGAGCTCACCGGCCTCCCACTCGCGGTCGAGGTCATCGAGCGAGCGGAACAGCAGGTCCCGCTCCTCCTCGAGCGGGTCGGTGCCAACCGCCCGGTCGGTCACCGGTCACGCTCCTGGTCGTCCCGCCACCGCTGCCGGGCCTCCTCGACCAGCGCTCGATCGGCATCGGTCACCGGCGCGCTCGGCCGCCGGGAGCGGGCGAAGAGGGCGGCGACGACCATGCCGCCGACGGCCGCGGCCACCACCGGCAGCACCCAGACCAGCGCCGCCAGCCCGTCGGCGGGCGGAGTCAGGAGGACCTGGACGCCGTAGCTCTGGATCAGCCGGTCGCGGATCTCGGTGTCGGTCGCCCCTCGGGCGACTTCGGCGGCGATGAAGTCCCGGATCTCGGCCGCCACGGCGGCGTTCGACTCGCTGACGCTCTCGCCCTGGCACTGGGGGCAGGCGAACGAGTCGGACAGACGCTCGATCCGCTCGGCGTCGGACTCGACGCCGCCCTGGTCGACGACGGCCACCGCCAGCAGCGCCACGATCACCGCCAGCACCCCGGCCCACGCCACCCGGCGCCGACCGAGCGGGGTCGGTGCCGGCCGCCCGGCGGTCGACGGGGACGACGAGGTCGGCGGCGGGGATGTGGCGGTCACGAGCCCTCGATGGTGGCGATGAGATCGGCGGCGGTCACTTCGCCCCGGATGTGCTGGACGATGCGCCCCGACGGGGCGACGACGAAGGTCTCCGGGATCTGGGCGACCTGGAAGTCGATCGCCACTCCCGGTTCGTCGAGGACCGGCCAGCCACCACCGTTGTCGGCGAAGAACTGGGCCACCAGGTCCGGCGGATCGTTGAACACGACCGCGACGAGCTCGGCTCGGCCGGTCTCCCGGGCCCAGGCGTCGAACGCCACGAGCTCGGGATGTTCGACGATGCACCCCGGGCACCACGTGGCGAAGAAGTTCACCACCACCCATTGGCCCCGGGCGTCGTCGACGTCGTAGGGCTGCCCGTCGAGCGTCGTGCCGTCGATCTCGGGCACCCGCTGACCCAGCAGCTGGCTGGCGTCGACCGACTCGTCGCCCGGGCCGATGGCCAGCACGGCGATGAGGGCGACGACGACGGCGCCGACCCCGAGCGCCGCCCACCGGATCGGGCTCCCGCCCCGGCCCGCCACCTCAGGCGTCCCGACCGGCCGCCACCGGCTCGGTCGACGGCGATGCGGCGACCGGCTCGGGCGCCTCGGTGGTCGACGGCTCATCGCCGTCGGGAGCGTCGTCGGCCCGGCGGGCCCCGCCCCGCTCGTCGCCGCTGGCGCCCCGTCGTCGGGACGGGACGAGCGCCAGGGCGGTGCCGACGGCCATCAGGATGCCGCCGGTCCAGATCCAGGCGACCATCGGCCGGATGATGACCCGGAGCCGGATCGAGTCGTCGGCCCGATCGGGCAGCTCGTTCAACACGAAGTAGAGGTCCTCGGTGAACCCGGTGCGGACCGACGGGGTCGGTACCACGACCCCGGCCCTCCGGAAGTTGGTGATGGCCGGGGCGTACACGTCGTCACCGTCGATCTCGATGAGGGCGAAGGTCCGCAGTCGTCGGTCGTTGACGTCGGCCCCGGCCTCGAGGTAGCGGAGCTCGTACCCTTCGACGACGACCCGCTCCCCCACGTCCAGCGCCACCGTCCGGTCGCTCTTGTAGCCCTCGCTGGCGGCGATGCCGACGGCGATCAGTACCACGCCGACATGGACGATCATCCCCCCGTTCGTCCGACCGACCAGCCCCCGCCACCCGGTTCGGCGGCAGGCGAGAACGATCTGGCGGAGGGCGGCGGCGCCGGCGAACCCACCGAGGCCGAAGGTCAGGACCGAGGGAAGCCCCCGGGCCCCGAGGACGAGGGAGAGGGCCATCGCCCCGGCGGCGGCCACCGCCGGCCAGAACAACCGGACCGACATCACCTCGGTCGACGCCTTGCGCCACGGGAGGAGCGGGGCCGACGCCATGAGGAACAACAGCACGAACCCGACCGGCCGTCCGAGCGAGTCGAAGTAGGGCCGCCCGATGGTCAGCCGGGTCCCGTCCCAGGCTTCGGCGACCAGGGGGAAGACGGTCCCGAGCAGGACGACGAAGGCCAACGCCCCGAAGGCGACGTTGTTGGCCAGGAACGCTCCCTCGCGCGAGACCGGGTTCTCGATCGACCCCGGAGCCTGGAGGGCGTCGCCCCGCCAGGCGATCAGTCCGACCGAGACCGCGGTGGTCACGGCGAAGAAGACGAGCAGCCAGGGCCCCACGGCGCCGTCGGCGAAGGCGTGGACCGAGTCGACGACCCCGGATCGGGTGAGGAACGTCCCGAGGATGGTCAGGCTGAACGTGGCGCACAGCAGCGACAGATTCCAGACCCGGAGGATGCCCCGCCGCTCCTGGACCATCACCGAGTGGAGGTAGGCCGTTCCGGTCAACCAGGGAAGGAGCGAGGCGTTCTCGACCGGATCCCACGCCCAGTAGCCACCCCAGCCCAGGACCTCGTAGCTCCACCATGCACCGAGGACGATCCCGAAGGTCAGGAACCCCCAGGCGGCGACGGTCCACCGCCGGGTCTCGACCAACCATCCCTCGCCGACGCGGCCGGTCACCAACGCCCCGACGGCGAAGGCGAACGGCACGGTGAACCCGACGTAGCCCAGGTAGAGCATCGGCGGGTGGAACGCCATCAGGATGTGGTTCTGGAGGAGCGGGTTGGGACCGGGCCCACTGAAGCCGGGCGGGACGTCGACGGTGACGAACGGGTTGGCCGGTCCGGCCATGAGGGCGAAGAAGAACGCGGTGACCGCCAGCATCGTCACCATCGCCCACCCGAACAGCGGGTCGTGGCGGCGGTCGGCGAACTTGACCATCATCGCCGCCAGGTAGCCGGCGAGGACCAGGGCCCACAGCAGGATCGAACCCTCGAGCGACGACCACAGTGCGGCGAAGTTGTAGAGGGCGGGGGTGTCGTCCGCCCCGACCTTGGCCACGTAGGCCAGGGAGTAGTCGCGCTGGAACAGCGCCACCTCCATCACCACGAACGCGCCGACGGCGGCGGCGACGGCCAGCCACACCCACTGGCGGATCGTGGCCAGCATCCGGATGCGACCGCTGACGAGGGCGTAGGCCCCGCCGGCGGCGCCGAGAACCGAGGCCGACAGCCCGAGGACGACGAATCCGTAGCCGAGGACGGCGTTCATGCTCGGGGCCGCCCCCTACTCGATGGCCGGATCGACCTCGTAGGTCAGCCGGTCCGGGTTGTCCTCGACGTACTCCTCGGAGTGCTTCACCAGCACCTGGTGGGACTGGAAGACGTCGCCGTCCCAGTACCCCTCGACGAGCACCTTCTCCCCGACCTGGAACAGGCCGGAGGGCTCGGCGCCGGTGTGGCGGATCTCGGCCACCTCACCGCCGAAGGCGAGGGTGAACCGCATGGCCCCGGTGGGGTCGACCCCGAGGTCGTCGGTGAGCGTGCCCTGCATCCGGAAGGTGCGGTCGCCAAGCTCCTCCCGCTGTTCGATGGCCTCATCGACGTTGTAGAAGAACACCCGGGCGCTGGTCAGAGCCTGGAAGAGGACGAAGCTGATCAGTGCCAACAGGCCGACGACGATGACGATGTTGCGGAGCGAAGGGCGGCGCCTGGTTCGGCCCGGGCCGGCCGGGTCGCGGGGTGTCAGATCGAGATCGAGGTCAGTCAAGGAACCGCCTCCGTTCCGGGGGCACCTGCTTGGACAGTCTCCGACCCTGGCGGAGGATGGTCGCGGCGTAGGTCCCGAGCCCTCCGAACACGATCAGGTAGCCGACGATGACGAACTCCCAGTGCATCAGCTGGACCCTCCCATCGTCGCCGAGGTACCGCTGCTGGTGCCGGTGCCCTCGGCTCGGCGTTCGGCCAGTGCCCGGGCCAGCCCGATCTGCTCGACCTGGTGGGACAACCACGCCACCCGGAACCGGTGGATGAGGAGCCAGGCGAACAGTGCCAGGAACGCCACGATCGACAGGAACAGCGTGAACAGCATCGTGCCCTCGATCTTGGTCTCGATGCCGAGCGAGCGGCCCTGGTGGAGGCCCCGCCACCACCGCACCGAGTAGTGGACGATGAACACGTTGAGGAAGCTGATGATCCCGAGGATGGCGGCCCGCCGGGAGCGGACGTCGGGTGGGAGCTCCAGGCGGCGGACCGCCAGGTAGCCGAGGTACATGACGAAGAGCACCGCGGTCGAGGTGAGCCGGGGGTCCCACTCCCAGTACACCCCCCAGGTCGGCTTGCCCCACAGCGCTCCCGAGAGCAGGACGAAGCCGCAGAAGAGGACCCCGATCTCCCCGGCCGAGCCGGCGAGCAGATCCCAGAAGGTCGACGTCGTCCGGAGGTAGGCGATGCTCGAGACCAGCGTGATGAAGAACGCCAGGTAGGTGACGGCGATCGACGGCAGGTGGAGGTACATCAGCCGGACCGCGTCGCGCTGGTTGACCTCGGGAGGCGAGATGACCAGCCCGAAGAGCAGGGTGAGACCGAGCAGGATCGCCACCCCGGCGCCGAGCTGGCGGGTCAGCGTCGAGCCGGTGTGGGCGGGCACGCCGGCGGTCGAGCCGTCCGTCGCTTCGCCGGCTTCAGCCTCGGGATCGACGCCGGCATCCGGGACCGGCGGGTAGTCGGCAGTCGTCACGTCTCCTCCAGCAGCGAACCAAAGGCGAGCATTCCAACTCCCAGATAAAGCAACGAGAAAACCGCGAGCATCATGGCCCATGGCCACCCGGGCACCGCCGGATCGGCGAACAGCGCATCCCTGGTAGCCAACGTCGCACCGAGCAGGACCGGAGCCAGCACCGGCAGGACCAACAGTGGGACCAGGGTATCCCGGCTGCGCAGACCCGAGGCCAACCCGGCGTACAACGTGCCGGCGAGAGCGATGGCGAACGTGGCGACGATGACCGTGACCACGAGCAGCACCGGGTCGTCGAGGGGCGCCCCGAACACGACGACGGCCCCGATCCCGAGCACGATCTCGATGAGCAAGAGCTGCACGGTGACCGCCAACGCCTTGCCGATGAAGACCCCCGACGGATCGATGCCAGCCAATCGGAGGGCGTCCAGGTTGCCGTCCTCGGCCTCGACGGCGAACGCCCGGGTGAGCGCCATCAGGGCCGAGAGCAGCACCGCCAACCAGAAGAGGCCGGGGGCGACCTCGGCCAGGACCGATCGGCTGCCGTCGCCCACGACCCGGAGGTCGGGGGAGATCGCCAGGCCGAACAGGATCAGGAACAGGAGGCCGAAGGGGAGGATCTGGGACGCCACGACCCGTGACGTCAGCTCGATCTTCAGGTCCTTGACCGCCATCAGCCACGCGTCACGGGCCATCGTCGGAGCTCCTCTCGGGGGCTAGCGGGGGCCGAACATCGACCCGGTCGGTCGGTCGGCGTCGCCATCGGCGTCGGGCCGACGTCCGAGCCGGGGCAAGGGGGCTCCCTTGTAGCGGGGACCGTCGACCGGGCGGGAGGTATCGCCGGTCTCGTCGGTGACCGGCTCGTCGACGGCCGGTGGCTCGGCGCCGTTGGCGCCGGCGTCGTCGCTCCCGTCGCGGTCGGAGCCGCCGCCCGGAGCGGAACCGGTCGGCGCCCCGGGGCCGCCGACCGCCGACTGGTACCGGTCGAGGGGCGATCGGTACGTGGACGACGGTGCATCGGCGACCGCCCCCGGGACTGCGGCCGAGATCGACGGCCCGCCGGCCGAGGTCGACGGTCCCGCAGCCCCGGCCGAGATCGACGGCGCACCGGGTGCGGCAGGCCCCGGCCGGCCGGCGGGGGTCGTCGCCGCCGAGGTCGTCGCCGCGGTCGGGGTCGTGGTGACGGCCGGGTCGGTCCGTCGCTGATCGTCGGCGATCCGTCCCCCCACGATCGTCACGACCCGGGTCGCGACGTGCTCGGTCCGGCCCAGATCGTGGGACGCCACCAGCACGGTGGCCCCGAAGGTGATGGCGTGCTGGATCAGATCGTCGACGAAGACCCGGCCGTTGGCGTCGAGCCCGGCGTGGGGCTCGTCGAGCAGCCACAGACGGGGCCGGCGGACGACGAGGACCGCCAGCGAGGTCCGGCGGCGCTGGCCGGCCGACAGGTTGCCGACCTTGACGTGGCGGAGGCGGCCGCTCAGGGCGAGCCGGTCGAGCACCGGCTCGACGGTCGCCGTGTCGACCTTGTTCGCTCGAGCCCAGAACCGGAGGTTCTCCTCGACGGTCAGCTCGTTGTAGAGGAACGTGGCATGGGCCAGCAGGCCGGTCTGGCGGCGGAGATCTCGACGGTGACGGCGGTTCTCGAGGTCGAAGCCCAACACCCGACCCGACCCGGAACTCAACGGCGCCAGCCCGGCGCAGAGCCGGAGCAGGCTGCTCTTGCCCGCCCCGTTGGGGCCTTGGAGGAGCACGATCTCGCCTTCCGACACCCGAAGGTCGATCCCGGCCAGGGCGGGAAACCGGTTGAGCAGGGTCACCACATCGCTGAGCTCGACGACCGGGTTGTCGTCGGAACCGAGCGGAGGACGGCGCCGCGCCGCCTGCACACCTTCCAGACCGTCGTCCACAGGGCCTACCCTACGTGACCTCGTCCCGATCCGCCCCACGATGACCCGGATCGATCACCGAGGACCCGACGGATTCGGCGGCACTGCCCAGCCGAGATCGGACGACCTCGTCGACCGTCCGACGCCGGTGCTTGACCCGGGCCCACCGGTGCCGACCGGAGGATCGATGCCCCGATCTCCCGCGACGGCTCCGGACGACGCCCCGATCCGGTTCGACGACCCCGAACCGGTCGTTTTGGTCGCCGATGGGGGGTACCAGCGACCGGTCCAGCTGTTGGCGATCGACCCCCTCCGGGTGGCCGGCGAAGTACTGGTGTGGGTCGGAACCCTGATGATCCTGTTCGCCCTGTTCCAGCTGTGGGGCACCGGCCTCCTGGAGTGGCGGGCCCAGCGGGCGCTCGATGCCGAGTTCGCCGCGGCCCGGGCATCGGCCGAGCCGGAACGTCTCCCGTCCCGGACGGCCACCGATCCGGGACCGACCGAGGCCAGGACCGCTGCGTCGTCGATCAGACCGGTCGAGGCGGACACCGAGCGGCCCAGCCCACCGCCTGCGACGGCGTCGTCGACGACGGGGGCCGGCGACGGGCCGACCTCATCGGTGGCCGCGGCCCCGGCGGCGACCAGCGACCGACCACCCCCGGCCGAGGGTGAGGCGATCGGCCGACTCCACATCCCCGCCATCGGGTTGATCAAGACGATCGTCGAGGGGGTCGACCGTGAGACGCTCCGATCGGCCCCCGGTCACTACCCGACGACCGCAATGCCGGGTCGGTCCGGCAACGCTGCCATCGCTGGCCATCGGACCACCCACGGCGCACCGTTCGGCGACCTCGACCGGCTGGTTCCCGGTGATCACATCGAGGTCGAAACCGTCGACGGGTTCTTCACCTACGTGGTCGACGCCCATCCCGGACCCGGCGGCGAGCCGATCGGCCACTTCATCGTCGACCCCTCCGAGGTCGGCGTGATCGGTGGGCACGGCGACGATCGCCTCACCCTCACCGCCTGCCATCCCCGCTACTCGGCCCGGCAGCGGATCATCGTCACCGCCAGCCTGATCGGGCCGCCGGCCGATGTCGCCCCACCGGCCCTCGACGCCGCCACCCCGCCACCTCCCGACCCGGTGCCGGCACCCCCAGCACCGGCCGAACCGCCGAGCGTCGACGCCGCAACGCCGCAGACCGCGCCGGACCCGATCCCGAGCCACGACGCCGCAACGCCGCAGACCACGCCGGACCCGATTCCGCCCCTGGTCGAGGGTGGGGCGACGATCGGGGCCGACGAGGACCTGCTCGACGAGGCCCTCGGGTGGCAGTGGCACGAGCTCGACCCGACCCTGCTGTGGGCCACGACGACGGTCGTCATCCTCCACGCCGGGTGGATCCTCGGCCGGCTGTGGCGCCGACGGTGGACGGCCCGCCTCCTGACCGCGCCGGCCGCGGCCGCCCCCCTCTTCCTCTGCTTCATCCACCTCGACCGACTGCTCCCCGCCCTGTAGACGCGGCGGCGCAGCCCCGGCGCCGCCGTCAGGTCGAGGTCCGCCAGCGGTCCGCGATGAGGGCCAGGCCGGTCCAGCTCTGGGGCCGGGCGCCCAGACCCCGGCCGGTGTCGGGGTGCCAGTACTCGGCCAGCGACGAGGCGGCAGCTCCCTCGACGAGGCTCGTCGCCAGCGACGCCGCCAGGTCGTCGGCACCGTGGGCCCGGGCGGCCAACGCGAAGAGATAGGTGAGCTGGGGCCAGGCCGAACCCCGCCAGTACCGGTCGGGACGGAAGGTCGACTCACCGCGGTGAACCCCGCAGGGCCCGTACCTCGCTCCGAAGGCTGCCGGATCGATCAGCTCGGCCCAGGCTTCCGGTCGGGGATCGATGAGGAGGGGAAGCAACCCGTCGAGGGTCCGAGCCCGTCCCGACGGCGGGCCGTCATCGATCCAGGTCCGTCGGTCCGGCTCCCACCGGGCGCCAACCGCCTCGGCCAACCGATCGAGGGCGTCGGCGAGGTCGGGGTCGGGTCGCACGGTGAGGAACCGCCGGCCGCTCCAGACCAGCAGGGCGTTGAACCCGACCGACCCGACGGTGAAGGCCGGAAGGCGGCGCTCGGCGACGGGCCCGGGCCGACCGCGTTCGATGTCGCCCACCGCCAGATCGGCCACCAGGTCGGCCTTGACCCGGCGCCAGGTCCGGTCGGTCCGCCGGAAGGCGTCCCATCGGGGGCTGTCGTCGCATCCCGTCTCCCACGGGTGGTGGACCGGCACCAGGCCCGCCGGGGTCCGCTCCCGATCGTTGGTGAGGTGGGCGAACCCGGCCGCGATTCGATCGAGCAGCTCGCCGGGAAGGTCGAGTCCCGCCTCGGTCAGGGTCGCTGCGGCGTGGCCGTGGATCGGCGGCTGGGTCAGGCACGACCGGCCCCGGCGGCCCCAGAAGCCCTCGCTGGCGTCGGGGTTCGACCAGTAGGTCATGTGGGGGACGAACCCGGTCTCCGGATCCTGGGCCCCGAGGGCCGAGGCGAGCTCGGCGACGGCCCGGTCGGCGCGATCCAGCTCGAGCCAGACGAGCGAATGGAAGCACGAGTCCCACAGCCATTGATGGGGGTAGGTCTCGGGGTTGGGTACGGCGAACCCCGGCGGACGCCAGGCGGCATCGAGGGCCGACCGGGCGGC
Organism: Acidimicrobiales bacterium; assembly: GCA_965262175.1. Taxonomy (GTDB): domain Bacteria; phylum Actinomycetota; class Acidimicrobiia; order Acidimicrobiales; family SZUA-35; genus CADEDH01. The sequence continues at coordinate 354,128 of CBDHES010000028.1, forward strand.
CGAACGGAGCGCCTCGACATCGACCACCGGCGGCACGGTACCGAGCCGAACGACCGATCGGGCGAGCCGGGACCGCCGCCGACGGCGACCGGGGGGCGACAATGGGATCATGGGAGACGACCGATGAGCGGCCGGTGTGCCTTCGTCTCGTTCCGACTGGGCGGGACCGACGGGGTCTCGGTCGTCGCCGACGCCTGGCGCCGATCGTTCGAGTCGTTGGGGTGGGAGACGATGACCGTGGCCGGGGCCGGTCCGGTCGACGTGACCGTCCCGGGCCTGGCGATCGGGGCGACCGCGGCCCCGGACCGGGACCGGCTGGCGGCGGCGATCGCCGACGCCGATCTCGTCGTCGCCGAGAACATCTGCTCGATTCCGCTCAACCTCCCGGCCAGCCGGACGCTGGCGGCCGAGCTGGCCGGTCGACCGGCGATCCTCCACCACCACGACCCGCCCTGGCAGCGGGCCCACTTCGCCCACATCGATGAGCTTCCCCCGACCGACGACGCCTGGGTCCACGTCACGATCAACCGGCTCACCGAGCGCCAGTTCGCCGAACGGGGCCTGGCCGCCACCACGATCTACAACGGGTTCGCCCTCGACGTCGCCCCCGGCGACCGGGCCCGGATCCGTCGGGCGCTCACGATCGGCGACGACGAGCGGCTCGCGCTCCACCCGGTTCGGGCCATCCCCCGCAAGAACGTGCCGGCCGCAGTGGAGGTGGCCACGGCGGCCGGCGCGACCTACTGGCTGCCCGGCCCTCCCGAGGACGGCTACGACGAGGAGCTGGCCCGCATCCTGGCCGCCGCCCGGTGTCGGGTGGTGCGGACGTCGCCGGCCGAGCTGGGGGCGACGATGGCCGACGCCTACGCCGCCTGTGACCTGGTCGTCTTTCCCTCGACCTGGGAAGGCTTCGGCAACCCACCGATCGAGGCGGCGATCCACGGCCGGCCGGTCGTGGTCGGCCGCTACCCGGTGGCCGACGAGCTGCGGGCGCTGGGATTCCAGTGGCTCGACCCCGATGACCGCCCGGGAATCGAGCGGGCGCTGACCGAGCCCGGCTCGTCCGCCCTGACGACGAACCGCCGGGTCGTCGAGGACCACCTCTCGCTGCCGGTCATGACCGGGCGTGTCAAGGACCTACTCGACCGGGCAGGCTGGTGGCCATGACCGACGACCAGGATCCGGTACTCGTCGCCCGAGCGCGAATCGCAGCCTGGGTGGCCCGAGGTCTTCGGGTCGGGACGGGCCTGTTCGCCACCGCCACGATCCTGTTCTTCGCCGGTTTCGTTTTCACGTTCACCAGCTATCTGACCACCGCCATAACTTTCTGTCTGATCGTCGGTTCGATTATTCTCGCTCCTTCCATCGTCTTCGACTATGCAGTCAAAGCGGCGAACCGAGCAGACAGGGATGGCACGTGGTGAACGCCCCAGAGCAGCGGCCGGCCCGTGGGCCCGTCGAGGGCCTGCCGGTGGCCCCCGGAACGGTCCGAATGCCCGCCGCCCAACGCCGTCAACAGCTGCTCGACGTGGCCAAGGACGTCCTCTCCCGCAACGGTTTCTATGAGACGACCATGGCCGAGATCGCCGATTCCGCCGGCGTGACCAAGCCGGTGCTCTACCAGCACTTCGCGTCCAAGCGGGAGCTGTATACCGCCATCCTGGAGGACACCGGTCGACGGCTCCGCCACGCCGTGATCGGGTCGGCCACCGAGGCTGCGTCTCCCCGCCAACAGGTCGAAGCGGGCTTCTCGGCCTATGTCCGGTTCGTCGAAGACGATGCCGCCGGCTTTCGCATCTTGTTCAGCGGCACGTCCCGAACCGATTCCGAGTGGTCCGACATCACCCGCGGGGTCGAGCGGTCGATCGCCCAGGGCATCGCCGAGCTGATCGACGTCCCCGAGTTCGCCCCCTCGCACCGCCAGGCGCTGGCCCACGGGATCATCGGACTGGCCGAGGGCATGATGCGGTACTGGCAGGCCGGGCCGGACTGCGACCTCGGGGCCGCCGACCTGGCCCGTCAGCTGACCGCGTTGGCGTGGGGTGGGTTGCGGGGCCTCGAGCCCTGACCGTCCCGTCATCCGGCGCTCGACAGGCGGTGAGCGGTCGGCGGGACATGATCGAGAAGCAGGCAGGAAAGGTGAGTGGCGTGGAGCAGGTGGCGGCGACGAACGGGCGTGAGATCTGTTATCAGACCTTCGGAAGCGACGGTGATCCTCCCGTGGTGCTGGTGATGGGCCTGACCGCCCAGATGGTGGGGTGGCACGAAGACCTGTGCCGTGACCTCGCCGGGCGGGGCCACCACGTGATCCGGTTCGACAACCGGGACGTCGGCCGATCCTCAAAGACCGACGGGCCTCCACCGAACATGGTCGCCCTCGTCACGAAGGTCATGAGCGGCCAGTCGGTCGACCGCGCCGACGTCCCCTACGACCTGAGCGACATGGCGGCCGACACCGTCGGTCTCCTCGATGCGCTCGGCATCGAGCGGGCCCACCTGGTCGGGGCGTCGATGGGCGGGATGATCGTGCAGCACCTCTGCTTCGACCACCCCGACCGCGTCCGGACCGCCACCTCGATCATGTCGACCACCGGCGCCCCCGACGTCGGCCAGGCGGCCCCGGAGGTCCTGTCGGCCCTGATGCAACCGGCCCCGGCCGAGCGCGACGCCTTCGCCGAGCACGCCGTCGACCTCGGTCGGGTCATCTCCGGCCCCCACTTCTCCCCCGACGAGGCCCGAAGCCGGGCGGCCCGCTCCTACGACCGAGGCCACCACCCCGAGGCGGCGGCGTTCCAGATGGCGGCCATCATGGCCTCGGGCGACCGGACCGGACGCCTGGCGTCGGTCACCGCCCCGTTCGGCGTCATCCACGGTGCGGTGGATCCCCTGATCAGCCCCTCGGGTGGGGAAGCGACGGCCGCGGCGATCGATGGGGCGACCCTGATGACCATCGATGAGATGGGCACGACCTGTCCCGCCCGTTGTGGCCGGCCATCCTCGAGGCCATCGAGACCACGATCGCCAGAGATCGCTAGCACCGGGGCGACCCGGTCGGGGGGGGTTCGGACACCTCGTTTGGCGCAGCGCCCCCCGGCACCGATCTCGCCGATGCCGGGGAGGCCGGTGCCGGGGAGGCCGATGCCGGGATGGCCGGTGCCGGGGTGGCAGCCCGTCAGCCGCCGGTGAGGAGGTCGAGGGCGGCGGCGTGCAGCTCGGCGGTGGCGGCGGCCACCACGTAGCCACCGTCGACGGGGAGCCGGCCGTCGAGGTCGGTGATGACCGCCCCGGCGGCGGCGACGATCGGGAGCAGGGGGACGATGTCGTAGGCCGCCAAGCCGTTCTCGACGACGAGATCGACCATGCCGGTCGCCAGCAGGCCGTAGTTGGCGCAGTCGCCGGCGTAACGAACCAGGCGGGTGGCGGCCACCAGCTCGGCGTACCGCTCGGCCTCGTCGCCGGGGGCGAACATGTCGGGGCTGGTCGTCAGCATCACGGCCTCGGCCAGGTTCGTCGTCGACCGGGTGACCATCGGTCGCCGCTCCCCCGAGCCGACCTCGCCCAGCAGCAGGTGGCCGCCGGCCGGCGTCGCCACGTGGGTCTCGTCGAGGACCGGCTGGTGCATCCAGCCGGCGATCGGCTCGTCATCGATCTGAAGGCCGACCAGCGTGCCCCACATCGGCTGGCCGGTGACGAACGCCCGGGTGCCGTCGATCGGGTCGATCGTCCACCGGACCGGGCCGCTGCCGGTCAGGCCCCGTTCCTCGCCGAGGATGGCGTGATCCCCGAACCGGGAACCCAGGGCCGCCCGTAGCTCGTCCTCGACCGCCCGGTCGGCCTCGGTGACGGGGTCGAACCCCTGTTCCAGCTTGTTGTCGACGGTCAGGCTCGGCTGGCGATACCACTGGAGGGATCGGCGGCTGGCCGACCGCACGATGGCGGTGACCTCGTCGACGTGGGGACCGATATCGAAGCCGGTCACCGGATCACCGCCCCCCACCGAAGGCGGCGCCGTCGGGCTCGCCCGAACCGGGCTCGTCGACATCGGCGTCGGGATCCCGGGCGTCGAGGATCGCTGCGTAGCCGGCCTCGACGTCGTGCACGTGGTGGGATACGTCGTGAAGCAGGTACACGACGAGGGTCTCGACGGTGAACGGTCGGCCGTCTGACCGGGATCCGGTTCGCTCCCAACGATCGCCCCGGATCCGATCGACGATGTCGGCCACCTTCCCCGCTGCGGCCGCCAGCTGGTAGGCGACCCGGCTCGGATCCTCGTCGCCGTAGCGGCCGTCGATCGCCGCCTGGTTCTGGTCCCAATCGCGAAACGTCGGGTTCTTCTTGGCCAGCATCGTGGTCAGCCGGTCGCCGAACGTGACATACACGTCCCGCACGTGGGCCCCGTACTCCAACGCCGACCAGATGACCCGGCCGTCGTCCGACGGGGGCCGTTCGGTCACCAGATCACCCCGGCCGAGCAGCGACCGCCAATCGGCGGCGTTGGACCGGATCATCGGGCCGAGCTCGGCGCGCTCGATCGTGGAGGCATCGAATCCGCACTCGGGGCACGGCTCGGTGAGAACCCACGTCCAATCCTTGTGGTCGGGCTGGGGAGCGTTCATGGCCCCGACCCTACTGCCACCTGGGGAGATCGGCCGGCCGGAGGGGACGGTCACGCCGCCCTGCAGAACCCCCCGCCGACGGGCCACGCCTGCCACGCCTCCCGGTAGACGGCCCATGGCTCCGCCTCGTCGACGGCGCCGTCGTCCACCCAGTGGCGGATCGGGCCGACGAGCGGGTCGCCGCCGATCGGCGCCCACCCGTCGAGGAGCCCGCCGGAGGCGAACCGGGCGAGGTGATCCCGGAAGCCGATCTCGGCCGGGGTGGCGGCCGGGGTCGAGCCGAAGAGCGATCCTCGGAGATCGTCGCCGTGGTGGGCGGCCGCCCCGACCCCGGCCGATTGGGGCTGCCACTCCGCGATGCGGACCGTCGCCCCCGGGTGGGCGACCAGAGCGGCGGCCACCGCCAGGGTCGGTCGGGTGAACAGGTTGTGGGTCTGGACGAGGCCCACCGCACCCACCGGGCCGCCGTCGCCGGCGAATCCGAGGTAGCGGTCGGCGAGGTCGCCGGCCCGCTCCGGCGCCAGGTGATCAAAGGTGGCGCCGAACTTGGCGGCGACCAGGTCGGGGGCGGCGCTGGTGAAGAACGCCGACTCGCACGCCGTGAGCGACAGCACGATGTCGACCGGCTGGGCGGCGATGACCGGATCGGCGAGGGCCGTGGCGAGATCGGCGGCCGGGAGGTCGGGGCTCCCCAGCGACGGCTGCCAGGGGGGACGGGTCGCCACCTCCCGGTACGCCGACGGTTCGGCGACCAGGATCGATTCGACGATCATCTGGGACTCGACCGCTCCCACGACCTCCCCAAGGGCGACGAGACCAGGCGGTGACCGGTCGGCCGCCCCGGTCAGGGACCAGAACCGCTCGGCGATCGCCGCCGACGTCGACGGGGGGAGCAGGTCGAGGTAGCTCCCGCTCGACAGGAACAGCCGCCGGATCCGAAGCCGGTCCGGTCCGCCACCTCGGGCCTGGCTCCGGCGGACCATGAGCCACACGGCGAGGGCGTTGGTCGCCCCGCTGGAGTGACCGGCCAGGGTCACCTCGGCCGGATCGCCGCCGAACGCCTCGATGTGTTCGGCGACCCACCGCAAGGCCATCGCGAGATCGTCGAGCCCTCGGTTGACGCCCTCCGCCAGTCGCAGGTTGGCGTCGATCCCCAACCGGTAGTTGACCGCCACCACGACACAGCCCGACGCGGCCAGGTGCCGCCCGAACACCGGGAGGTCGGCCGAGCCGGAGATGTTCCCCCCTCCGTGGACCCAGACCACCACCGGGCGCCCGCCTTCGGACGGCCCGGCCGGGACCGGCCGCCGCACGGTCAAGGTGAGACAATCGGGCCCTGCGGTCACCGGGGTCGACAGCGTCGATCCGAAGACGCCGAACCCCTCGACCTGGCGGGCGGAGGGTCCCGGCTCCCGGGCGTCGAGCGGGCCCGACCCGGGGTCGGCCGGCACCGGTGGCCGATACCGCGCCTCACCCTCGAGCGGCTCGGCGTAGCGGATCGATCGGTACACCTCGACCGACCCGTCGACCTCACCGGTGATCGTCCGATTCCCCCACCGCACGCGTCCCGACATGGCATGACGTTACATCCGGTCCCGGGACCCGTCCCTCGGCCGGGCGACCTCCGCTGCGTCCGCTCCCCGACCAAGAAACGGAGGTCGCGGCGACCGAGGTCGAGCCTCGGGGTGGGGCATGCCACGCTCGGTCGGTACATTCCCGCTGTGCTCCGAACCGTCCGCCCGTCGGCCGCCCTCGTCATTCCCCTGGGGGTCGCCGCGCTGGCCATCGGCACCCTCGTCGTCGGAGCGTCGGTTGCGGCGGCGACCGGCACCGAGACGACCGCCACCGAAGCCGGACCGGGGCTCTCGGTCGGCGCAGCCGTCATCCTGGGCCTCGTCGAGGGCCTTACCGAGTACCTCCCGGTCAGCTCGACGGGCCACCTCCTGGTCACCAACGAGATCCTCGGCCTCGGGGGCACCGCCGACGCCGATCGGGCGCTCGACGCCTACGCAATCTGCATCCAGGCCGGCGCCATCCTGGCCGTGCTCGTGCTCTACCAAGCCCGGATCCGCCAGATGGTCGACGGGTTGATCGGTCGCAGCGAGGACGGCCGGACCGTGCTCATCTCGGTGATCGCCGCCTTCGTGCCGACCGCCATCATCGGTCTCCTCCTGCGGGACGTGGTCCGGGACCGGCTCTTCGGCCCGACGCCGATCGCCTTCGCCTGGCTCGTCGGGGGGATCGCCATCCTGCTCCTCGTCCGCGCCGGTGTCTTCGAGCGGGCTGGCGCGGAGCTCAACCGCATCACGATCCGCCAGTCGGTCCTGATCGGCCTCGGCCAGGCGATCGCGCTCTGGCCCGGTGTCAGCCGGAGCCTGGTCACGATCATCGTCGCCGTGCTCGTCGGTCTGTCGATCGCCGCTGCGGTCGAGTTCAGCTTCCTGCTCGGGCTGGTCACCCTCACCGCCGCCACCGCCCTCACCGCCCTCGACGACGGCGCCCTCCTCCTCGACGAGTTCGGGGTCGTGACCCCGGCGATCGGTCTCGTGGTGGCATTCGTGGCGGCCGTGGCGTCGGTCAAGTGGATGGTCAGCTGGCTCCAATCCCGGGGGCCGGGCGTGTTCGGCTGGTACCGGATCGCCATCGGGATCGCCCTCTTCGGCGCCATCGCCGCCGGCTGGATCTGAGCCGACCGATGCCGGGCCCGTTCACCCCCCGTGCGACGGGTGGCCTCTCACGGCGCCGGCCGCTCCTGGTTGGACAGCACCGCGACCGCCGCCGGTAGGCTGCCGACCGACGGACCAGCGGACCGGCCAGACCGGTCGAGGCGAGGGGATGTCGGTGGTCGGGATAGCAGTACCGAAACAGGTCGAGCCCCGAGAGCGGCGTGTCGCCCTCACCCCCGCCATCGTGGAGCGCCTGACCGGTCGGGGTCACCGGGTGGCGGTCGAGCACGACGCCGGCCTCGGGGCCAGCTTCGACGACGACGCCTACCGCCGGGCGGGGGCGACCGTCGACGATCGGGAGGCCATCCTCGCCGGCTCCGAGGTGGTGGCGATGGTCGCCGGCCCCCGACCCGACGGTGAGACCGGCGGCGACCCCGACACCGGCCCCTCGGTGTGGTCCCTGTTGTCCGACCGGCATGTGGTGGTCGGCCTCCACGATCCGCTGTGGCGCCCCGATCGGGCCGCCAAGCTGGCCACGACCGGCGCCACCGCCTTGTCGCTCGACCTGATCCCCCGCACCACCCGGGCCCAGGCGATGGATGTGCTGTCGTCGATGGCGACCGTCGCCGGCTATGAGGCGGTGCTGCTCGCCGGGTCGCGGCTCCCAGCGCTGATGCCGTTGCTGATGACGGCGGCCGGGACGGTGCCGGCGGCCAAGGTGGTCGTGCTCGGGGCCGGCGTGGCCGGCCTCCAGGCGATCGCCACCGCCCGCCGGCTGGGGGCGATCGTCGAGGGCTACGACGTCCGACCGGCGGCGATGGAACAGATCGCCTCGCTCGGGGCCCGGCCGATCACCGCCAGCGGCGATACCGACGGGCCGGCCCGACCGACGGAGGACGAGGGGGGCTACGCCCGATCCCAGGGCGATGAGGAGGCCGAGGTCCAGCGCCGGCTCCTGACCGACCACGTCGCCGCGGCAGACATCGTGATCACGACCGCCGCGGTCCCCGGCGCGGCCAGCCCGGTCCTGGTCACCGAGGCCATGGTGACGGCGATGGATCCCGGTTCGGTCATCGTCGATCTGGCCGCCGAACGGGGCGGCAACTGCGAGCTCACCGAGGCCGACGTCGAGGTGGTCCACCGGGGCGTGACGATCCTCGGCCCCACCGACCTCCCGTCCCGGTCGCCGGTCACCGCCAGCAACCTCTACGCCACCAACATGGCTGCGTTCCTCGGTCACCTGGCACCGGACGAGGAGTTGACCCTCGACGCCGACGACGAGATCACCGCCGCCACCCTGCTGGCCCGGGGCGGGGCCGTCGTCCACCCCCGCCTGGTCCCCGAGCCCGACCCCTCCCCCGCCGATTCCGGAGACACCGCCCGATGACCTTCCTCACCGCTCTGACCTTGTTCGTCCTCGCCGTGTTCCTCGGTGTCGAGCTGATCACCAAGGTCCCGCCGACGCTGCACACCCCGCTCATGTCGGGATCGAACGCCATCTCCGGCATCAGCCTGATCGGTGCCCTGCTGGCCGCCGGCCGTGGCCACTCGACGCTGACCACCGCGCTGGCGTTCGGGGCCGTGGTGCTGGCCACGATCAACGTCGTCGGGGGGTTCCTCGTGACCCACCGGATGCTGTCGATGTTCACCGCCGGCTCCCGATCCCGCTCGGCCGGCGGCCGGTCCGGGGGGACGGACCCGACCGATGGGTGAGATCACCGCCGAGCAGATCGCCGCCGTCGGCTACCTGGTCGCGGCGGCGTTGTTCATCCTCGGGGTCAAGGGCCTGGCCCGACCCCGAACCGCGGTCCGGGGCAACCTCCTCGGCGCCACCGGCATGCTGGTGGCGATCGTCGTCACCCTCGCCGACCGCCAGATCGTCGAGCCGATCGTGCTGGCCGCCGGGTTGGTGGTCGGGGCGGCGATCGGCGTGGCATTGGCCACCCGGGTCCAGATGACCGGCATGCCGGAGCTGGTGGCGCTGTTCAACGGGTTCGGTGGCGGAGCATCGGTCCTGGTCGGGGCGGCGTCGTTCATCACCGCGGTCGACGACGGGACCGACTCGACCCAGAGCGCCGTGGCCGCCGCCCTCACCGTCGTCATCGGTGCCGTCACCTTCAGCGGGAGCCTGGTGGCGGTGGCGAAGCTGATGGAGCGGCTCGGCACGCCGATCGCCCAGAGCGGCCCACTCCGGACCGTGAACCTGGCGCTCGTCGCCGGCGCCACCGCGGCCGGTGCCGCCATCGTGATCCAGCCGGCGGTCGAGGGATGGATGTGGGCGGCGATCGCGGTGGGGCTGGTGCTGGGCGTGCTGGTCGTGGTCCCGATCGGCGGGGCCGACATGCCGGTCGTGATCGCCCTGCTCAACTCGTTGTCGGGCCTGGCTGCGGCGACCACCGGGTTCGTGATCGACAACAGCGTCCTCATCGTGGCCGGTTCGCTGGTCGGGGCGAGCGGCCTGATCCTCACCCGCATCATGTGCCAGGCGATGAATCGGACCCTGTTCGACGTCGTGTTCGGTTCGATGGGGGCGACCGGCTCGGGCCCCGACGCCGACGACGTCTACGGCGGGCGGATCACCTCGACCTCGGCCGACGAGGTGGCGATGGTGCTCGAGGGGGCATCGCGGGTGTCGATCATCCCCGGCTACGGCATGGCGGTCGCCCAGGCCCAGCACGCCGTCCGAGACCTGACCCGGAGCCTCCAGGATCGGGGCTCCGAGGTGACCTTCGCCATCCACCCGGTGGCCGGGCGGATGCCGGGCCACATGAACGTGCTCCTGGCCGAGGCCGAGATCCCCTACGAGAAGCTGATCGAGATGGACGAGGCCAACCCGGCCTTCGCCCAGACCGACGTGGCCATCGTCATCGGGGCCAACGATGTGGTGAACCCGGGGGCCCGCACCGACCCCGACAGCCCGATCGCCGGCATGCCGATCCTCGACGCCGACAAGGCCCGAACGGTCGTGGTGGTGAAGCGATCGCTCAGTCCGGGGTTCGCCGGGATCCCCAACCCGCTGTTCGCCAACGACAACACGCTGATGCTGTTCGGCGACGGGAAGCAGGCGATCACCGAGATCACCCGGTCCCTGGCGGAGCTGTAGTCGCCGATCGACGGGCCGGCCGGCCGGCGCCCGACCGGGGCGGTCAGCGGCGGAGGGGTCGGCTCATGCTCCACTTCGAGGTGAGGCCGGCCACCACGAGCAGGATGAGCGACCAGATCCACACCATCGAGAGGTTGAGGAGCTGGGTCCCCGAGGTCCGATCCCACCGATCGTTCTCGCACGTGTCGGCCAGGTCGTCGGGGAGGCCGGGTGCGGTCGGGTTGGCATCGAAGACCTCGCATCCCGAGATGCCCTGGAGGTCGATCGTGGCTGCGGCCGCCGAGCTCCCCCACTGGGCTGGGTTCACGTACGTGACCTGCTCGATCCCGGCCCTCCCGGCGGTGGGAACGACCAGGCCGCTGAGGGCGAACACCGGGATCAGGATCAAGGGCAGCAGGGTCAGGGCCTTGGAGGTGTCGTCGACCGCCGCCGACACGACCAGCCCGATCCCGACGCTGGCCACCGCGATGCCGGCCAGGGCGATCATGAACTCGAGGTCGCCGCTACCGATCAGCACCCCGGGGCTGATGGCATCGACCTGACGGAACGACGCCACCAGGTGGAACACGAAGGCCTGGACGATGGAGACCACGCCAAGCACGACCCACTTCGACAGGACGTTGGCCACGGGCGAGACGCCCACCACCATCTCCCGCCGGAACACGCTTCGTTCCTGGACGATCTCCCGGACGCTGTTGAACCCGCCGAGGAGGATCATGGCCAGCACGCTGGCCAGCACGAACTGGCGGGTCGCCGACAGCTCGGCGGTCAGGCCGAAGGCGTTGCGATCGAGGACCAGGGCAAAGAAGAGCCCCAGAATCGGGCCCTGCAGCAGCAGCAGGGCCAGCCGCCGGGGATCGCCGGCGAGCTGCCGCAGGTAGCGGACCAGCATGATGCGGAGGTCGTAGGAGAACGACCGGGGCGGGAGCGGCGTCGAGGGGACCTCGGTCTCCGGCGGGGCCTGGGCCCCGAACTTGAGGTACGAGGTGGTCCGGGCGAACTCCATCTCCCACTCGGCCTGCTGACGGGTGCCCAGCAGGGTGAACACGCTGGCCAGGTCGTTGCAGCGGAAGTGGTCGGCCACCTTCGACGGGGGCCCGACGAAGGCCAACCGGCCACCGGGCGCCAGGACGAGGACCAGATCGCACAGCTCGACGCTCTGGACGCTGTGGGTGACGACGATCGTGGTCGTGCCCTTGTCGGCCAGCTGGCGGAGACTGCTCATCAGCTCCCGCTCGAGGCCGGGATCGAGACCCGAGGTCGGTTCGTCGAGGATCATGGCCTGGGGCTGGCCGACCAGCTCGTAGCCGACGCTCACCCGCTTGCGCTGGCCACCGGACAGGGCCCGGACCCGGGTATCGAGCCGCTGGGCAAGGCCGAGCTCGACCGCCACCTGCTCCACGGTGGCCTTCACCTCGGCCCGGGAGGTGTCGACCGGGAGCCGGAGCTTGGCCGCCGACGTCAGCGCCTGGCGCACCGTGAGCGAGTCGTGAACCGGGTCGTCCTGGGGGACGAAACCGATCCGGCGACCCAGACCCTCGTCGGAGGAGTAGAGATCGCGCCCACCGAGCAGGACCCGGCCCTGATCGGCCGGGCGTTGGCCGGTGAGGGCGTTGAGCAAGGTGCTCTTGCCCGAGCCGCTCGGCCCGATCACCGCGGTCATCGACCCGGCGGGGAGCTTGAAGCTGATGTCGTTGAGGAGGACGAGGTTGTCGCCCACCGTGACGGTGAGGCTCTCGGCGACCAACGGCAGGCCGTGGGCGACGTGCTGCTGGAGCTTGCCGCCGCTCAGGACGAACTGGGCCTTCCCCAGCTCGACCAGGTCACCCTCGACGATCGGGCTGTCGACGACCCGCTGACCGTTCACGAACGTGCCGTTGTCGCTGCCGAGGTCGATGATTCGCCCCCCGCCCGGGTTGAGGACCAACCGGGCGTGCTTGCGGGACACGAGCGGGTCGGGGATCGAGATGTCGCAGTCGACGGCCCGCCCGATGATCAGCTCGCTCGTGTGAGGGTTGATCACCTGACTGAGCTGGCCGATGTTCTGCTCCAGGCCCGAGCTGTTCAACACGGGCGATGGGGGCCCGCCCTGCGGTGACGGCCCACCGGGCGGCGGGGCCCCGGCACCCCCAGGCGGTGCGTGGTGGGGCGGGGGCGTGGCGACCGGCGAGGGCGGCGCCTGCCCCGAGAGCGGACCCGGCGAGGGCGGCGCCTGCCCCGAGAGCGGACCCGGCGAGGGCGGCGCCTGTCCCGACAGCGGCCCCGGGTGCGGTGCTGGGGGCGGCGCTACGCCGCCGCCAAGGCCAGGGGGTGGGGCCGGGGTCGGTCCCGAGCCGTGGCGGGCACTCCCCGGGTCGACGAACTGGGGTGGGACGTAGGGCGCCGAACCCGATGGGGGTGGCGGCGCCGAGCGGGCCTGGCCCCCCGGCGGCGTCGGACCAGCTCCCGGACCGGCCAACGGCCCCGATGGGGTCGGCGTCGGAGCGGTACCGGGACCGCGACCGGCCAGCGCGGGGTCGGTCGAGTGGCTGCCGCCGGCGAACCGGGTCGGCGGAGCGGCCGTCCCGCCCTGGTTCGACGGCGGCCGCAGTGGCCCCGTGTTCTCGACGTCGAAATGGACGGCCGGGGAGGAGGCCGGTGGCCCGAGCCAGATCTGGGTACGCCCGACCGGGAGGGGGATGCTCTCCTTCCGACCGGTCTCGTCATGGATGCCGTTGGTGCTTCCGAGGTCGGTCACCGACCAGCGGAAGCCGTCGAACTGGAGGGTGGCGTGGCGGCGGGAGACCTGCCGGTGGTTGACCGTGATCGAGGCCGAGTCGTCGCGGCCGATCGTGTGACCGTCGAGGCCCCGGAAGGCCTCGCCGTCGACCCAGACGGTGACCGATTCGGCCGCTGCCGGGCCCGCGTGCTCGGACGAAGAAGAGATGTTCATCAGCGTAGTGGTGGGGTCGGGGGTCGCTCAGTCTCGATCGGCCGGCGTGGCCGGTTTGAGGAGGTGGTCGGGCGGCCAGCGGCCGGAGACCTCGCCGGTGGCCTTCAGGTGCGCCACCAGCGGTTCCAGCGCCGTCCGGAGGCGGTCGGTGCCGTCCGGCCCGAGGGTTGCCACCACCGGGCCGGTCAGCTCGTCGGTGTGGGCCTCGATCTCGGATCGGCCCCGATTGCCCCGGTCGGTCAACGACCCGTCGGCGTCGGCCCATCCCCGGTCGACCAGGCGATCGACGGCGGCATCCCACTCGTCGTCGGTCCAGCCCCGGATCGCCTTGATCGTCGGGGCATTGCCGTGGCCCCGGCCGGCCATCAGCACCTGGCACTCGATGCCGTCGACCGCCGCCGCCGCCAGGGCCAGGTTGTGGCTGTCGCCCCGGTGCTCCCGGAACAGGGTGCACCCGTGCCACAGGGCGGTCAGGTCGTCGTCGGGCCACTCCTCGGCGGCGTAGCCGCCATACACCGGGCGACCGGCGATCGGCGCCTCCGCCAGCGCCCGGGCGAGACCAGCCCCCTCGGCGATGGCGGCCGGCCCGGCCACGCCGTCGAAGATGCGGTGGAGGGCGGTGGTCACCCGGTCCCGACGGAGGGCCGAGGTCTCGGCCGGGGAGCGAATCTCCCACACCCCGGGAACCGCCCGGGCCACCATCCGGGGGGCGAAGTTGTAGAACGCAGCGGTGACCGTCGATGCCGAAACGGCGCCCATCGGGGCCGGCCGATACCCGAAGTAGGCGTGCCACCAACCCCGGTAGCCGGCATCGGTCAGGTCGACCAGCTCCCGGGAGTAGTAGGTCACGGCGTGGAACGGCTCGGCCAGGCGGGCCAGCGCTCTGACCGCCCCATCGGCGCCATCGCTGATCGCCTCGCCCATCTGCCCCTCCTCGTTCCTTCGTCTCCGCTGCTGAACGCGGCCCTCGGTGTCCGCTCGGGCCTACCCTCTAGCCGTCGAGCTGGGCCCGAGGGGGAACACGGTAGCCTCCGGTCACCCGTTCGACGTAGCGGGCGAAGGCCAGGGTCGTCCGGTCACCGAGGAACGGTCCGACGATCTGCATCCCCACCGGGAGGCCGTCCGGCGTCCACCCGACCGGCACCACCGTCGACGGGAGGTAGGCCATGCCGATCAACGAGGTCCACGTGATGAGGTCGGCATAGGGCCGCTCGACCCCATCGACGATCAGCCGCCGGGTGTAGAGGTTCCCCTCGTGTTGGTGCTCGAACGCCGGAACGATCAGGACCGGGCACAGCAGCACGTCGAACCGTTCGAAGAACCGGGACCAGATCGCCCGGATCCGCTCCCGCTCCTCGGTGAGCAGCAGCCAGGCCCGGTGATCGATGGCCGAGCCGCGGGCCCGCCGGAGCAGGGTCTCGTCGACGTCGGACCCGTCGACCAGGATCCGCCGGAACCGATCGAACTCCTCGTCGGTCCGTCCCGGCGAGGTGGCGGCAGCGATCAACGGCAGCCCGACCTGCCGTACGACGTCGAAGTCGAGCTCCGGTCGGGCCGAGCGATCGATCGCCGGGCCGGCGGCGGCCAAGGCCTCGACGGCCTCGTCGAGGACGGTGGCGACGGCGGCCGAGACCGGGCACGAGGCGTCGTCGAGCCACGCTGCCACCCGGTAGTCACCGATGGACCGATGGCGGACGGGAGGGAGCTGCAATGTCCAGCCCGGTGACCGGTCCGGGGTCGGGCCGGCGATCACGTCGAGGATCAACGCCAGGTCGTCGACCGACCGGGTCAACGGTCCGAGCACGTTCACATCGGGCTCGGTCGAACCGGCAGAGGGGTGATCGATGTACCCGAGGGCGGGGACGATACCGAAGCTGGGTTTGTGGCCGCAGATCCCCGAGAGGTGGGCCGGGCCCCGGATCGACCCTCCGATGTCGGTGCCGATGTCGAAGGCGCTCATCCCGGCCGCCACCGCCGCGGCCGCTCCGCCCGACGAGCCTCCGGGGCCCCGGGTGAGGTCCCAGGGGTTGTTGGTCGTGCCGAACAGCTCGTTGAACGACTGCATGTCGCCCGACCACCGCGGCAGGTTGGACTTGGCGAAGACGATGGCGCCGGCGGCGCGGAGCCGGTCGACGACCGTGGCGTCCTCGACCGGGACGTTGTCGGCCAACTCGGTGGCGCCGCCGGTGGTGGTGATCCCGGCGGTGGCGATGGCGTCCTTGATCGAACAGGGAAGACCGTGGAGCGGCCCCCGCCATCGCCCGCCGGCCGCCGAGCCGTCGGCGTCGTCGGCCTCCCGGCGGGCGCGGTCGAGATCGAAGGTGACGAGCGCGTTGAGCGCCGGGTTGAGCGCCTCGACCCTGGCGACGTAGTGCTCCAGCAGCTCCCGCGAACCGATCTCCCGACTCCGGATCGCCGCGCTCAGCGAGGTTGCCGACCGAAGCCCGACATCGACCGTCATCGACGCACCACCCCTGCTAGGGGTTGTCGGCGTCCGGCGGATCGCCGGGGTCGGGCAGCGTGATCGTGATCGACGACGGGGGCTCGGTCTCGGCCGTGGTGGTCGTGTCCTCGATCGTCGTGGTCGTGTCGTCGCTGGTCGGCGGCGTGCTCACGCTGGTCGACGTGCTCGGATCGATGGTCGTCGACGTGACGGTCGGCTCGGGCACCGAGCTCGTCGTGGTCTCGTCGATCGACGAGGTGGTCGACTCCTCGCTCGACGTCGTCGTCTCCTCCTCGGTGGAGGGCGGCGCCGTCGGGGCCGGAGCCGGGGCGGCCTGGGTCGGCGGCGGGGTCGCCGGGGCGTCGGGAATCTCGATGTCGGAGGTGATCGGGGGGAACGTGGTCGTCGTGAACTCGCCGACGGTGGTGACGGTCGTCGTCGCGTCGGGCACCACCCCGGGGCCGATGTCGGTCACGGTCCGGTCGCTCCGACCGAGGAGGTCGTACACCCCGAGCAGTTGGCCGAGGATCACCGCGACCAGCACGAGCGACGCCCCGACCAGGAGCCGGGACGGGCTGGGGCGGAGCATCTCGGCGATCTGACCGGCGAGCGACCGCTGATAGGGCTCGGCCGGTGGCCGGGTGAACGCCCACTCGCCGGGTGGCACCGCCTCGCCGAGCGCCCGGCGGGGTGGGCCGCCGGGGGCGACATCGGCCGGCGGGATGGGCGGGGCCGGAGCGGCCGGGCCGTCGAGGGCGATCGGGCCCCGGGCCAGGAACTCGGATCCGGCGGGGCGGTGGTCGACGGCCCGCTCGATGGCCGGCGACGGGCCGTCGGCCATCGGGGTGGTCAGGAGCCACGGATCGTCGTCGGAAGGAGTGGCGACCGCCGACGCAACCTCCGGCATCGGCGGGGGTCCGCTGGCGGGAGCGGCCGCCATCGCCGACGCAACCTCCGGCATCGGGGGCCGACCACCGGCCGGCGCGGCGGCCATCGCCGACGCCACCTCCGGCATCGGCGGCGGACCGCCGATCACCGCTGCCGTGGACGCCAGCTCGATCGGCGTCGCCGGCACATCGACGGTTTGCGACTCGAAGAAGCGCCTGAGCGCCACGTCGGGCTGAGGGCGGTCGACGAAGTCGTGGTGGCGAGCCTCGATCAGGAAGTCGACCATGGGGTGATCGGCCAGCTCCGGCGCCGATCGTACGTCGATCGAGCCGCTGAGGAGCCCGTCGAGCACGTCGTCGGGCAGCGAGTAGGTCTCGGTCTCGAACCCGGTGCTCATCGCACCACCACCTCCCGGAGGATCTCGTTGTGGAGTCGTCGAAGCCCTCGCCGTTGCAGCGCCCGGACCGCGGTCACGGGCTTGTCGACGACGAGGGCGACCTGCTCGAGGCTGAGCCCACCGACCATCCTGAGCAGGATCACGTCCCGCTGATCGTCGCTCAGGGCCTCCAGGCGCCGCTGGATGTCCTCGGTCATCTGTTGGCCCGGGGCGTCGGACCGGCCGGCTCGGGCCGAGGCGGGCTCGACCGGACCAGCGTCGACCAGCTTCCGGGCCAGGATCAGGATCCAGGTCACGAACGGGCCGAAGCCGCCATCGAACCGATCGATCCGCTCGAACACTCGGGCCAGGACCTCATTGGCCACCGCTTCGGGAGCGTCGGCCCCGCGGGCGCCCGCGTAGTTGGCGACCCGGGGCGCCATGATCCGGTAGAGCTGCTCGAACGCCGGGCCCGAACCGCGCTTCGCCTCGGCGATCAACGCCACGAACTCGGGCTCGGAAAACGACGCCTGCTCGCCGCCCCTTGGTGGTGAACCTGGTTCCATGCGAATCCCGCCGAGCGTCGCTCCCGTTTGGCCTCCATAGAAGCCCAAACGTGTAGAAGAAGAGTACCGCTACGGGCACATCGACCCCCATGAATGGCCAGAGAAACCCGTCTCGACGCGGGGTTTGGCCGAGTCGTACCGCTCTTGTGTTCCGTGAGCGGTTGGCGTGCGGCCATCGGCGGCCCGCAGCGACGTAGTGAAGGTGGAGAGCAAAGGTCGGCCGCCGTGGGGAGCGGGCGACCGGAGGGGACGCATGCCCGTTCACAGGAACGACTCGTTCGGGCTGGCCATCCACGTCTCGACGGCGGTCGCCGCCCTGCTCCGAGGAGACGTCCGCCTGGCCCATCGCCACCTTGATCTCGCCCGGTGATCTGATCTCGCCGGTGATCTCGTCGGTCGCGTCGAGGCGACCGGGGCCCGGGCCCCGGCGTCGGACGTGCTCGCCCGGTGGGCCGTCGCTACCCGGGCTCGGTGCCTTGCGGTGACGGGCGACCACCGGAGGGCCCGGTCGGTTCTCGACCGGGCCCGGAGCCGTGGGCCGTGGGCGGAGGCGTTGGCGGCGATCGTCGAACCGGCGGTCGCCGACCCCGACCCGGCCTGGGACGCGTTGCTCGACGGCGGTGCGGTCGACACGGCGACGGCCCTGGCGCTGGGGGTGGTCGCCGGACGGCGTCTGGCCGCGGGCCGGCCGATCGTCGAGCCGGCCCGCCTGGCCCGACCGATCGCCGTCCTCGACGAGGCGGTGCGGGTGGGTCGGGAGCTGCCGGGACCACTGCCGATCCCGGCCGGTCGCAGCCTCGGCCTGCTGCTGGCCGCCACCGGACGGTCCGACGCCGCCCTCGATCACCTCGACGCCACCGAGATCCGGTTCCGGGCGCTCGACGCCCATGCCGAGGTGGCCGAGACGCTGGCCGCCAGGGCCATCGTCCACCATCGGGCCTGGTGCCCGTCGATGGCCGGTCGGTTGGCCGACGAGGCGGCCCACCTCGCCGATCGCCTCGGCCATCCGACGACCGTCGCCACCCTCGGGCCCCTCCGGGCGACCCGGCAGCCCAGCGACCCGGGTCGTCGGGCGGGCCCGGCCGAGGCGAGCCCGCAGCCACCGCCCGACGCCGCGGGCCGGCGATGGGAACCCGCCGGCGCCGTCGAATCCGACCGGAGCGGCGTCCCGGACGGACGCGTCGATCGGAACGAGGTGGGACCGGACGGCGATGCCGAGCGGTTCGTGATGATGAGCGACGTCGTCGGGTCGAGCACGATCGGGTTCCGGTACGGCGACGAGGCCTACTTCGAGGTCGTCATGGAGCACCACGGGCTGGTCCGGGCCCAGCTGGCTCGACACGGTGGCGTCGAGTTCAGCGAAGGTGGCGACAGCCTGCTGGCGTGGTTCCGGTCGGGACTCGACGCCGTCGAGTGCGCCCACGCCATCCAGCTCGGCGCGGGCCGAGCCCGGTCCCGGGGCGGCGGGTTGACGATCAAGATCGGCGTCGCCGGTGGCGAGCCGTTCTTCGCGGCCGGACGGCCGTATGGCTCGGTGGTCAACCGGGCGGCCCGCCAGGCCTCGATGGCCGACGCCGACGAGATCGTCGTCGACGAGTTGGTGCTCCGGCGGACGGCATCGTTCGTCACCAGCTACGAGATCGGCGAGGCGGAGCTCAAGGGTCTCGGCCTCCGGCTCATCGGGGTCCTCCGCCCCGTGCCGGACCTTGCCTCCGATTCCGTGGTCCGCTAGCAAGGCCCCGTGCGCGTCCTCATCACCGGCGCAGCCGGCATGCTCGGCCGGAAGCTGACGGCCCGCCTCATCGGCCATCCCGTGCTCGACGGCCGGCCGATCACCGCCATCGACCTGGCCGACCGCGACGCGGTCGACACCGGAGGTCAGGGCGGACCGGCGAGCGGGCCCACCATCCGTTCGATCGCGGTCGACGTCACCGACGGGCCGTCGGTGACGACGTTGGTCGCCGACCAACCCGACGTGGTGTTCCACCTGGCGGCGATCGTGTCGGGCGAAGCCGAGCGGGACCTGCGAACCGGCTACCGGGTCAACCTCGACGGCACCCGGGTCGTGTTCGACGCCCTGGCGGCGCTGACCACCACCCCCCGGGTCGTGTTCGCATCGTCCATCGCCGTGTTCGGTGGGCCGCTCCCCGACCCGATCCCCGACGACCACCACCTGACGCCCGAAACGTCCTACGGGACCCAGAAGGCGATGGGCGAGGCGCTCCTGGCCGACTACTCGCGGCGTGGCCTCATCGACGGGGTCGGCATCCGGCTCCCGACGATCACCGTCCGCCCCGGCGCACCCAACGCCGCGGCGTCGGGCTTCTTCTCGGGGATCATCCGCGAGCCCTTGGCCGGTCTTCCGGCCCCGCTGCCGGTGCCGACCACGGTCCGCCACCCCCACGCCAGCCCCCGAGCGGCGGTCGGGTTCCTGGTGCGAGCGGCCGAGCTCGACCGGGGCGACCTGGAGCGCCAACCGAACCTCACGATGCCCAGCGTGTCGGTGACGGTCGGCGAGCAGATCGAGGCGCTGACCCGGGTGGCAGGCCCCGAGGTGGCCGAGTTGATCGAGGATCGCCCCGACCCGGAGGTGGCGGCGATCGTGGCGACCTGGCCCCGACGCTTCACCGCCGATCGAGCTCGGGCGCTGGGATTCCGGGCCGAGGAGTCCTACGACGAGATCATCGAGGTCTACCTCGACGACGACGCTCCACCCCGGCCCTGACCGCTCGGGCCCAGCCCACCGGGCGGACCGGTCGGCGGCCTACTCGGGGCGATCCCAGGCATTGAGGAGCCGATCGCGGAGTCGGCGGGCATCGTCGACCACGTCGGCGTCGACCCCGTCGACGTCGAGGCCGGACCGGTCCACCTGGCGGACCGTCTCGGTCCACCACAACGGTGCCTGGACGGGGTCGTGCACCTCCAGGGCGACGGCGAACAGGTCCGCCGCTTCTTCGGGCCGGTCGAGGGCCAGGGCCACCCGGGCCGAGTGGTGGGCGGTACACCCCAGCGAGACCAGGGTCTGGAACCACGTTCGAGGGTGGGGACCGAGGAACTCACCGACCGCCCCGAGCTGGTACTTGTCGCCGACGACCAGGGCCGCCTCGGCGAGGTTGACGGCGATGGCCCCGTGGAGGATGGCCGGTCCGTCGGCGACCAGGCGCTCGAGGTCGACCTGGGCGACCCGCTCAGCGACCGTCTCCCGCTCCCCCGCCAACGCCAGGTACTTGAGGCCGCTCAGCGCCAGGTCGCGGCCGGGGTTCCCGGCCCAATCGATCAACCGCTCGATCTGGGGCCCCAGGCGATCCTGCCACCGCAGGATCTCCAGCCGCTGCTCGACCGACGTCACCCAGGCCTCGATGGCGAAGTCGGCCAGCTCACCCTCGGCGTGGGCGGCCTGGCGGGCGACCTCGGCTTCGTCGAGTCGACCGAGCTGAATCAGTCGGGCCGTCTCCATCTGCATCGCCAGCCACGCCGCCCGCGGTTGTTCCAGCCGCTCGGCGGCGGCCACTGCGGCATCGACACAGGCGTCGGCCAGGGTCGGGTCACAGTCCTCGAGTGCTGCGGCCCCCAGCTCGACGGCGGCCTGGAGATGGAGCCACGGATCGTCCTGGCCGCTGGCGACGGTCTGCAGCTCCTCACACATCGCCCGCCGTTCACCGATGCCGTCGACGCCCCGGAGGGCCATGCCCCGGAGCGCCAGGACCTGGCAGAGGAGGACGTCGTCATGGAGGGAGCGGGCCTCGGCGACCGCGGCGTCGCTCAGGCCCTCCCGCCGGCCGGGGGCGTCGACGTCGGCACTGAAGACGAGCTCGGCGGCCAACAGCGCCCGGAGGTGGGCCGACTGGGGCGAGGGTGCCGGTACCGCTTGGAGGACCGCTTCGGCGAGCTCGACGAACCGCTCGTCGGTCGAGCCGATCATGCCGAACATCCCCCGATCGGTGACCAGCAGCGCGTCGGCGGCGAGACGGGCCAACCCCTCGTCGAGGGCCTCCTGGGCGTAGTCGAACGCCTTCGCGCGGGCTCCGACGCTCCCGGCGATCACCGAGCATCGAGCCTCGTCGATCTGGTGTCCGAGCCTGGCCTCGGGTCCGGCGGCGTGGGCTGCGGCCAGGGCGTAGTGGTCGGCGGCGACGGCGTAGGCGACATCGTCGACCGCGGCATCGGCGGCCTCGACGCACGCTGCGACGACCTCGGCCGGGGGCACGAGATCGGCGGCGGCCACCAGGTGGCGGGCAACGCGGGCCGGCGTCCGCTTGGGACCGGATCCGATGGCGCGGGCCATCCGGAGGTGGAGCTCGGCTCGGGAGTCGTCCGAGGTCGTCGCAGCGACGGCGTCGGCAATCGTGTCGTGAATGAAGGCCCACCGGGACGGGCCGAGGTACCGGACCAGCCCCAGCCGCCGGGCCGCTTCGTCGAAGGCCGCCTCGACGGCCGTCGGCGACAGGGTGAGCGCCTCGGCGATGGCCGCCCCGTCCAGCTCCCCGGTCACCGCGGCGCAGGTCAACACCCGCTTGGTCTCGGCCGTGGCGTCGGCCAGGCGGACCCCGACCACCGCTCCCATCGGATCGTCGCCGACCGGGATCACGGGGACGGGGGTGGCGGGGGCGATCGCCGACGCCTCGCCGTGGGCGAGGACCATGGCCACCAGCGGGCTTCCGCCGCATTGAGCGGCCAGCCGACCGACGATGTCGGGACCGGCCGAGATCGGGGGGAGCACCGACCGCACCAACGCGCTGCAGGTGGTGGCGGGCAAGGGGTCGAGCTCGACCCGTCCGACGAACCCGACGAGCTTGGCCAACCGTTCGATGCGGTCCTCGTAGCCCCGCCGGCACCCGACCACGATCGTCCGACCGAGTTTGAACTGGCCGAGGAGGAAGGCGAGGAGATCGATCGTCGACGGATCGGCCCAGTGGAGATCGTCGACGATCAGCACCGCCGACTCGTCGGTCTGGGCGATGGCCTCGCCGACGGTCTGGAAGTAGCCGAGCTGGTCGAACGCCTTGGTGTCGGCCTCGCCCGACGACCGGCGGGGCGCCGGCGGGAACGATCGACGCTCGGTGGTGAGGTCCTGGGCGGCGGCCAGGACCGCGTTGAACGGCGGCCCGTTGGGCTCGAACGCCCCGTAGCCGATCGGAGCCCCGGTGCTCGTCGTCCGGGCGATCAACTCCGTCAGGAGCCGGGTCTTGCCCATGCCCGCCTCCCCCACGACCGAGATCAGCCGAGGTCCAGGAACCGCTCGGGCCCCCGAGACCAGACCCAACAGGGTGTCGAGGGCGTCGCTCCGTCCGAGGAGCGGGATCTTCGCCCCGTCCCGCAGCTCGGGAGGGAGGCGGGGGGCGACGATGTGGGGCATCACCTGGTGGGCCGGGAGCTCCTCGATGATCCCCTTGCCGTGGACGGTGACCTCGGGGCCGACGTCCCACCGGTTGCGGTCCCTGACCAGGACGAGCGCCTTGTGGGCCACCAGGGTGGTACCCGGCTCGGCGTCGGCGCAGATGCGGGTCACCTCGAGGAGGGGGTACCCGTGCAACCGACCGCTGGCCGAGGAAGGCCCGGGCTCCCCGCCCGACCGGTCGGGGGTGGCGCTGGCCGTCGAGCCGTCGTCCGCTTCCTCGTCGTCGACGATCGGGTAGAGCTCGCCGACCGTGATGCCGACCCGGAACGAGGTCTCGGTGCCCTCCCGGGCGGCCAGGTCCCGGCCTTCCCGATGGAGCACGGCGGCCGCCTCCAGCGCGGCCGACACCGAGGCGAACAGGCACGTCCCCCCGTCCCCGATGTCGTCGACCGCCGATCCGCCGAGCGCGTCGGCGGTCCGGACGATCAACCGCTTGAGGCGCTCCTCGAGCAGATCGGTGCGGTAGTCGCCGTGAGCGATCCGGGTTTCGGTCGACGACACGATGTCCGTTTGGAGGACGACACGCAGCTGATGTTGGACAACCACCCGCCGTAGCCTACTTCCAGGGCCTGCCCCAAGGAGCAGGCGGGGCGGACGGGGCGTGAGACGATGACACCACAGGAACCACCGTTCGGGCCCGGCGACCTGCCGTTCCTCTCCGTCGACGGGTGGGTCCACGACGGGCCGGCGGCACCGTCGGTGCTCCAGGGTCACCCGCTGGCGATGGCCGACGGGGAACTCGGCCCGGACGAGATCGACCGGGCCCGGGTGACGGCGGACGACGTGAAACGGATCGCCGCCATCGACTCCGACCTCGTCCGGACCCGGGCCATCGCCGTGGCCTACAACCTCCTCGGCCGGCAGCTGGGGACCCGGCTCGGAATCGACCGGACGAACTGGTGGACGTGGGCGACGTGGGCCACGGTGACCATCGCCTTCGCCATCGACCCGATAAAGGGTTGGCAGCCCCGCCAGGGCCCACCCCGCAAGCCGAGCGCGATGCGGCGGGTGATCCAGAACCACCAGCTGACCATGGGCAATCAGTTCCTGGCCCAGGCCAACCGCTACGTCTTCCTGGAGATGGGGCTGCTGGCGACGATGGTCGAGGACGCGGCCGACGCCCTCCTCTCCCGCGACCCCGACGAGCTCGAGCGGTTCCTCGACACGGTCGAGCCGACGCTCCGGGTCGGGATCTTCGGCCAGGGCCGTCGGGAGCTGCTGCACTACGGGATCGCCGCCATGTCCCGGGCGGCCAAGGCGACCGACCCCGCCGACCGCCACAACCACCTCCACGTCTCGAACGTGGCGTTCTTCGAGTACGAACAACGTCGGCTGCAGGCCTACCTGGAGGTGCTCCTCTCGGGTCGGCCGTTGAAGAAGTGGATCGAACTACGAGACGTCGTCACCTACGGATCCGGCAGCCCGGCCAAGACGGCCCGAGCCCGGTTCCGGGGGCGACTGTCGACGCGGTTCATGCGGATGCAACTCCCCGACGAGGCGGTCGAGATGTCGGACCGCACCCGGGTCGCTCGACCGGCGGACATCCCGACGACGCTCAGCCCGGCCGACCGGCACTACCTCGAGCGGTGGACGATCGCCGAGGGCCGGGCCCGGACCGCCCCCGTGCCCGAACCGGACTGGCGTCAGCTGCGGTGGCGGATGGCCAGGATCGGCCGGCTCTTCGGCGAGCGGCAGGGGGACCCGATCCTCCACCAGGCCCCCTACGGGCCGGTCGAGACCGTCGACATCCTCCGGGGCCTCGATCCCCGCAACGATGGCGAACCGCCGATGGGAGCCGTCACCTCGACCGTCCCCGGCCACACCAAGACCTGGACCCACGCCTCGCTCGACGAGCTGCGCCGGGTCGGCGACCTCCACGCCAGCGCCCCGCCGCCCGAGGTGACGCCCGAGCGGCTCCTCAACGACGAGCTGTCCCGCCATCCGTGGCCGGTCGCCATCGACCGCTGGGTTCGACGGCACAACCACCTCCGGCTCCACGAGATGCTCGGCGTGGTCCTCAGCCGGCACGACATCGCGCTGGAGACGATCGACGACATCGTCCACCACCAGCTCCTCGACACCAAGCCCGAGTCGCTCTCGTGGGTGGCCCCGGACGACGTCCGGGCCGCCCGGGCGTTCTTCCGGATGAAGGTGCCGGCGGTGGGGACCGGCCTGGTGTTCGGCGCCCTTCCGGCCGACATCGCAGCGGCCGACGGCGCCCGGGTCATCCACCAGTCCGGCTACTTCCTCAACGAGGCGCCCCGCCGGATCCAGCGGACGACCAAGTTCGTGCTCGACGTGATGAACACCGGCATCGACCGGGACGACCCCGAGCTCGACCATCCCCGGCCGGTGTGCCTCGACGAGGAGGCCGAGCCCTTCACCGCCATCGCCGGCCCGACCCTGTCGGCGATCCGTCGGACCCGGGTCACCCACCAGGTCGTCCGGAGCTGGATCCAGGCCCAGCCGTCGGCCGGCCCGCTCAACGTGTGGGGTCCGGCCTGGCCCGACGACGAGCAGCCGATCAACGTCGAGGACCAACTCGGCACGATCCTGTCGTTCACCGTTGCCCTGTGGGACGCCCTCCGGAACCTCGACATCGACGAGGGCCTCCTCGCCGACTTCGAGGAACCGTGGTACCGGACGTGGTGCCTGGTCGGTGTCAACCTGGGGATACCGGCCGACGAGCTGCCCCGCTCGGTGGCCGACGCCCGGGAGCTGGCCCACCTGCTCGCCGCCCGGCATCTCCGACCGAGTCAGGCCGGCTTCGAGCTCGGGCAGACACTGGTCAAGGAGCTGCGGCACGCGCTCCCGGTCCCCTGGAACGTGCTGTCGATGCCGATCGCCCGCCAGTTCACCTCGTCGGCGATCCGCACCACGACCCAGCTCGCCTCCACCGACCGCCCCGACCGGTACCCGTGGAGCATCGCCGAGATGCTGGCGCTGCCCAAGAGCCGGTTGATCGGGGCCGGCGTGGCCAAGGCGACCCTCCGTTCGGCCATCGGCGAGGGGCCGGTCGGCCTCCCCCGCACGGTGCTGAACCGGATCATCATCCGCCAGTACTCGGCCGAACCACCCCGGTACGGCGAACGCCCACCGCCCTGGTGGCGCCGTCCCGGTGGGCGACCGCGGTCCTAGCGCTCAGGACGTCATCGCCAGATCGTGTGTCGTCCGAGTGAACGATCTCGCCACACCTGCAACACGGTCGCATCTGGCCCGGTACATTGACGGCCATGCGGGTACCAAGACTTCTAGCGTGCTTCTTCGTCGCGACCATGATCGCGGCTGGCTGTGGGGGCGACGACGGCGATTCGGCCGCCCCAACCAACGATCTCGTGATCGCGATCGGCGGTGACGAAACGACCCTCAACCCTTACACGTACGTGACGGGCTACCCGGGTTACAACCTGCTGATGCTGATGCACGACTCGCTGCTCGAGCTCGATGAGGCGAACGTGCCGCAGCCGGCGCTGGCGTCGGCGTGGGAGGTCAGCGACGACGGCCTCACCTACACGATGGAGCTCCGCGACGACGTGACCTGGCACGACGGCGAAGCGTTCGACGCCGACGACGTGGTCTTCACCTTCGACTACGTCGTCGACAACACCCACCCACGCTGGACCCCCGGCGTCGCTGCTGTTGACGGTGTCGAGGCAACCTCGTCGACCGAGGTCGTCATCACGCTGGTCGAGGCCAGCCCGGACTTCCCCGTCCGTCCGCTCGCCGACATGCCGATCCTGGCCGAGCACGTGTGGTCGTCGGTCACCGACCCCCAGAACTCCGGCGAAGCCGAGAACGTCGGTACGGGCCCCTACGTGTTCGGCGAGTACACGCCCGACCAGTCGTACCGCCTCGACGCCAACGCCGACTATGCGATGGGCGCGCCGGCGGTCGCAACGGTCAACCTGGCGATCATCCCCGAACCAGCGACGGCGTTCGCCTCGTTGCGGGCCGGCGAGGTCGACATGGTGGCGCCGATCGTCGAGCCCCAGCTCGTCACCGAGTTCGAGACCGACGACGGTGTCGATGTCATCAGCGGCCCTGGCTTCGGCTCGACCATGATCAACATCAACGCCGGGCTCGCGCCGCTCGACCGCCCGGAGCTGCGGGCCGCCATCGCCGACGCCATCGATCCCCAAGCACTGATCGACACCGTGCTCCTCGGCACCGGGACGAGCCCGAACCCCGGCTTCCTCCACCCCGAGGGTCCGATCACCGTCGATGCGCTCACCCACGAGTTCGATCCGGGCGCGGCGGCCGCCGCGCTCGACGAGCTCGGCGCCACGCTCGGCGACGACGGGATCCGTGTTCTCGACGGTGAACCTCTCGACTTCGAGCTGCTGGTCTACGCCGACAATCCGACCCGGATCCGGACCGCCGAGCTGATCGCCGAGCAGCTGGCCGAGGTCGGGATCGGCATCACCGTCGCCCCGCTCGATGCCGAGACGGTCGACGAGCAAGTGTGGCCCGGATTCGACGTCTCCAACGGTCGCAACTACGAGCTGGCGATGTGGGGCTGGAGCCCTCCGGTCCAGCTCGACGCCGGACGGTTCGGTTCGCTCGTGCACTCGGATCCGGCCATCGGCGGTTTCAATGTCGTCGGGCTGGCCGATGCCGACACCGATGCCCTGGTCGACGAGATGAACGCCGCACCCGATGCCGAGTCGAGGGCGGCGGCTATCGGCGCCCTCCAGGAACGCATTGCCGAGCTCCGCCCCTTCGTGGTGCTGTACTACGCCGACGGTGTGTATGCCTTCCGGCCCGAGGCCTACGACGGCTGGGTGTACCAGGCTGGCCAGGGGCCGCTCGGGAAAATCTCGCTCGTGAACGGCTGAACGTTCCATGCGGGCCACGCTCCGCCGGTTGGGGGTGACGCTCACCGTGTTGGTGATCGCGGTGGGCCTCAACTTCCTCATCCCTCGGTTGATGCCGGGATCACCGCTTCGGGCACTCGCCCGGGGCGGTGACGCCGGTCAGCTGACCCAGGCGCAGCGAGAGGAGCTACTGGAGCGGTACGGGTTGAACGACCCCCTGTTGGTCCAGCTCCGCGACTACGTCCTCGGCCTGTTCCGGGGCGATCTCGGGACCTCGCTCGGCGACGGCCGGCCGGTGACCGAGCACATCGGCGACGCCGTCGGGTGGACGCTCCTGCTCGTCGGGACCTCGCTGGTCGTGACGACGGTGCTCGGGATCGCCCTCGGCACGTGGTTCACGACGTCGCGTCGGCGAGCCGTCGATCGGGGCGGCCTGGTGACCAGCCTCGCCCTCGACGCCCTGCCGCCGTTCTGGTTCGGGATGCTCCTGATCCTGGGGTTCGGGGTCGGTCTCGGCTGGTTCCCCACGTTCGGGGCGACCTCGATCGTGGGCGGCGGTGGGATCGTCGACATCGCCCACCATCTGGTCCTCCCCGTTGCGACCCTCGTCGTCACCGGTCTGGGCCAGACCTACCTCGTGACCCGTTCCTCGTTGCTGAGCGTCATGGGAAGCACCCACCTGGCCCACGCTCGCGTTCGCGGCCTGCCCGAGGGTCGACTTCGGAGCCACGCCTTGCGGGCGGCGGCGCTGCCCATCCACACCCTCGTCCTGCTCGAGGTCGGCTGGCTGATCAGCGGCTCGGTCGTGGTCGAGACGGTCTTCGCCTACCCCGGCCTCGGCCGCACCGTGTTCGAGGCCGTGCAGGCCCGGGACTACCCACTGCTGCAGGGGGCGTTCCTCCTCCTCACCCTCACGGTGATCGGCGCCAACCTGATCGCCGATCTGACCTACCCGCTGATCGATCCCCGGGTCCGATGGACCAGCGCGTGACGACCGTTGAGGACCGCCCGGCGGTTGACCATGATGACGCGCCGGCGCGACGCGTCCGCACGGTCGGTCGCAGCCTCGGTGGATGGTCGGCGACCGTCGGCGCCGTACTGCTCGGCGGCTTCGTTCTCGTCGCCCTGCTCGGCCCGCTCCTGGCGCCGTACGGGGCGGCCGAACGACCGGGAGCGCCGTTCGAGCGACCGTCGGCGGCGTTCCGGCTGGGCACCGACGACGTCGGCAAGGACCTGCTCTCACTCCTGATCCTCGGGACCCGCAGCTCGCTCGTCGTCGGGCTGGGCACCGCAGCGGTGGCGATCGCCGTCGGTTCGCTGGCCGGATCGGTCGCTGGTCTCCGGGGTGGCTGGGTCGATGCGCTCTCCATGCGCACGGTCGACGTCGTCCTCGCCCTCCCGTTCCTCCCCCTGCTGATCGTGGCGTCGACGTTCTCCAGCGGTGGGTTGCTGTCGCAGATTCTGCTGATCGCCGCCCTCACCTGGGCCAGGCCGGCCCGGTTGATCCGGTCGGCGGTGCTCGAAGCCCGAAGCCGGGGCCATGTCGAGGTAGCCGAAGGTATGGGCGCGACACGGTGGCGAGTCCTCTGGCGCCACCTCTCGATCGGGGCCGCCCCGCTCCTCATCCCCCTGTTCCTGCGGGCGGCCATGGGAGCGATCCTGCTCGAGGCGGCGTTGGCCTTCCTGGGTCTCGGCGATCCGTCGCGGGCGTCGTGGGGCACGATGCTCTACTGGGCCAACGTCCGCAGCGCCGTGTTGACCGACGCCTGGCTCTGGTGGGTGCTCCCGCCCGGCCTGGCCATTGCCCTGCTGATCGTGTCGATGGGTCTCGTCGGCGTCGCCGCCGAGGAGCGGCTCGATCCTCGACGGTCGAGGGCGGTTTCGTGACCACCGACATCGCGGTCCGCGACCTTCGGGTCGCCTACGAGACCCCTGGCGGGCTGCTCCAGGCGGTCCGGGGTGTCGACCTCGACGTCGCGGCCGGCGAACGGGTCGGCCTGGTCGGCGAATCGGGCTGTGGGAAGTCGTCCGTGGTGTCGGCGATTCTCGGCCTGTTGCCCGGCAACGCCCGGGTCAGCGGCCAGATCGTGGTCGGCGAGACGGTGATCGACGCCGCCGACCGGTCGACCCTGGCCAGGCTTCGGGGCTCTCGCATCGCCGCCGTCCCCCAAGGCGCGATGGCCGGCCTGCACCCAGCCCACCGAGCCAGTCACCAGGTGGCCGAAGTCCTCCGGACCCATACCGGTGCATCGTCGGAGGAGGCTCTGGCCCGTGCCGACGAACTGCTGGACGACGTCGGCCTGGACGAGCGGGCCCGGCGGGCCTTTCCCCACGAGTTGTCGGGCGGGATGCGTCAGCGGGTCGCGTTCGCGGCGTCGTTGGTCGCGTCGCCCGAGT
Organism: Acidimicrobiales bacterium; assembly: GCA_965262175.1. GTDB lineage: Bacteria > Actinomycetota > Acidimicrobiia > Acidimicrobiales > SZUA-35 > CADEDH01. Next base: position 384,327 of record CBDHES010000028.1, read on the forward strand.
TGGTGATCGCCGACGAACCGACCGTCGGGCTCGATGCGGTCACCGCCGACCGGTTCCTGCGCCTGCTCCTGCGACGCCAGAACGACGATGGCTTCGGGCTGTTGCTGGTATCGCACGACCTTCGATCGGTGGCCGCGGTGAGTGACCGACTGATCGTCAGCTACGCCGGCGAGACCGTCGAGTCGGGAACGACGGCGGCACTCCTCGGTGGGCCGTTGCACCCCTACTCGGCTGGCCTGGTCGCCGCCGCCCCCAGTCTGGATGGCCGAGGGTGGTCGGCCATCCCCGGCGGCGCGCCCGATCTGGTCGACGCCCCCGGCGGCTGCGGCTTCGCTGATCGCTGCCCCCACCGCCACGACACCTGCGCCACCGCCCCGGAGGCGGTGGAGATCGATCGACGTCAGGTGCGCTGCCACCTCCACGGCCGGGCTGACTCGATCGACCAGCTGGCCGACATCCGGACCGCGTTCCCGACCGTGAGTCGACGTCGTCCCCGGGGGACGAGCGAGGCCGATCGACGCACGATCGTCGCGGTGCGGGGCGTCGCGAAGACCTACCGGTCCCGGCGCTGGCTCCGTTCGACCGAAACCCGGGCGCTGTGCGACATCGATCTCGACCTGCGGGCCGGCGAGATCGTCGGCCTCGTCGGGCCCAGCGGATCGGGTAAGTCGACGCTCGCCCGAGCCCTGTTCGGGCTCGTCGAACCCGACGCCGGCTCGATCCGCATCGACGGCGACGAACTGGTCGGCGCCAGCTTGTCGGCGCTTCGCCGCGTTCGACACCGCTTGGCCCTCGTCCATCAGGACCCGTTCGCCTCGCTCCACCCCGGTATGAGGATCCGGTCGATCGTGGAGGAACCGCTGGTGATCGCCGGCGCGCCGGCCAGGGACCGCCTCGACCGGGTTCGTCGTGCTCTCGAACTCGCCGGTCTCGAGCCCACCGAGGATCTGCTCCACCGACACCCCGACCAGCTGTCGGGAGGCCAGCGCCAGAGGGTCGCACTGGCCCGCGGCATCGTCGTGAGACCGGTCCTGCTCGTGCTCGACGAGCCGATGTCGATGCTCGATGCGTCGATCCGGGCCGGTATCGCCGGCGCGCTTCTCGACGCCCGGGACGAGCTGGAGTCGGCCATCGTGCTGATCACCCACGACTTGGCCGAAGCTGCGGGGACCTGCGATCGGATCGTCGTCCTCGACCGGGGGCGCATCGTTGAGACCGGTGCCACCGACCAACTGATCGCCGATCCACGCCACGAGGCCACCGCAGCGTTGCTCACGCTCGCTGCCGGCCCCGTGGCCGACATCAAGGGGGCCGCCCATGTCTGACCTTCCCGACCGGCCCGACTTCACCGCCGGCCTCGGCATCCTGGCCCGCCTGTGCCGTCCGGCGTTGCGGCCGATGCTGGTGTCGACCGGTCTGGCGATCGTCTCGACCGCGCTCGAGTTGGTGCCGTTCGTCGCCTTCTTCCTCGCCATTCGCGATCTGCTCGACGGCACCGCCGACGGAGGACGGCTCCTCCTGGTCGCGCTGGTGGTGGCGATCGCCAGCGTCGTCCGGTTCGCCACGTGGAGCTGGGCGCTGAAGATCTCCCACCTCGCGGCGTTCGACGTGATGGCGGAGTTGCGACTCGAGATCGCCCGCACGATGGCCCAGCTACCGCTCGGCTGGTTCTCCCGTCGGCGATCGGGGAAGGTCCAGCGAGCGCTGACCGACGACGTCCAACGCCTCGAGGTGCTGTTGGCCCATGCCATCCCGGAACTGGCTTCGGCGATGGTGTTCTGGGTGGCAGCGTCGATCTGGCTCCTCGCCGTCGACTGGGCCCTGGCCCTGGCTGCACTCGGCCTGGCTCCGATCGCGTTCTTCGTCCAGTGGCTCGGCATGCACGACAGCTCGGTCCACGTACGCCGTATCACCGCCGCCGCCGACGATCTGCACGGGCGGGCGGCCGAAGTTCTCCGCCACCCGCCGGTGGTGAGGCTCTTCGACCGGTTCGGAGCCGTCACCGGCCCGATCGAGCGGGCGATCGACGAGGCGGTGGCAGCCGACGAGGCCTGGTCGAACCGCTACGCGGCAACCGGCACGGGGTTTCGGGTCCTGATCACGGCCGACTTCGTCGTGGCCCTCCCGATCGGGGTCTGGCTCCTCGCCCGGGGTTCGACCGACGCGACCTCGCTCGTGTTGGTCCTTCTGCTCGGCGCAGGAATCCTCCAACCACTCGAACGGGCCTACCGCCTCGGTTTCCGACTGTCCTGGATCAGCTACGCCGGTGCCACGGTCGACGCCATGCTGCAGGAGACCGCGCTGCCCGAGCCGTCGAACCCGCAGCCGCCCCGCCCCGGGCCGGTCGAGTTCGACGGCGTCACCTTCGCCCATGAGCCACCGACTCCGACGGTCGACGGTGTCACGTTTCGGGCCGAGGTCGGCGAGGTGACGGCACTGGTCGGGCCGTCCGGTGCCGGCAAGTCCACACTGGCCCGGCTGCTGGCCCGGTTCTGGGACGTCGACGACGGCGCGATCCGCATCGGCGACGTCGACGTGCGCGATCTCCACTCCTCGGACCTGTTCGCCCAGTTGGCGTTGGTGTTCCAGGATCCGTTCCTGTTCAGCGACACGGTGGCCGAGAACCTCCGGGTCGGTCGAGCCGATGCCACCGATGACGAGCTGGTCGCCGCCTGCCGGGCGGCACAGGTTCACGACACGATCACCGCCCTCCCGCTCGGGTACGACACTCGCATCGGGGCTGGCGGGGTGGACCTGTCCGGTGGGGAACGCCAGCGCCTGACCATCGCTCGGGCGATGTTGCGGGATGCCCCCATCGTCGTGCTCGACGAGGCGACGGCGATGGCCGACCCGGACAGTGAAGCGGCGATCCAGGAGGCCATCTCCGAGTTGGTCGCCGGGCGCACGCTGATCGTGATCGCTCACCGGCTCCGGACGATCGCCTCGGCCGACCGGATCGTCGTCGTCGATGGTGGACGGGTGGTCGAGACCGGCCGCCACGCCGACCTGGTCGGGGCCGGAGGAACCTATGCGGCGATGTGGCAGGACATGCTGGTAGCCGAGGCGCTGCATCTGGGCGATGACCTGCAACCGGCCACCAACGGTGGGTACCCGGGTGACGGGCTCCAGCTCGATGGCGGTCGACGATGGGCTGAGGGCATCGGAGGTGGCTCGTGATCGCAGCACTGGGACGGCTCTGGCGCCTCTGCGCCCCGGAGCGGGGACGGCTCATCCGTGGCTACGTCCTCGGGGGCCTGGCCTCGCTGTTGCGCCTCGTTCCCGCCGTCGCCGCGGCGGTTCTGGTCGCTCGGCTCGATGAGGGCCTGACGGCCACCGACGCGGCATGGGCCGGGGCGATCTGCGGGCTGTCGCTCCTGGTGCGGTACGTGTTGGCCCGGATCGCCAACGGCGACCTCTGGGTGCTGGCCTACCACATCTCCGGACGGATCCGACACGAGATCCTCGATCACACCCGCCGGGCCTCTCCGACGACCTGGACCGGTCGCGGATCGGGCGAGGCGCTGACGGTGCTGGCCTTCGACGGCGGGAAGATCGCCGGGTTCCTGGCCTGGGAGATGCCGACCCTCGTGAACGGGATCGTGCTCCCGGTGGTGACGGTCGCCGCCATCGCCTGGTTCGAGCCGGCCCTGGCCCTCCCTGCGGTGGCCACCGTCGTGATCGCCGTCCCGGTGCTCCGGTTCGGCCTCCGCCGCGTCGAGAAGGTGTACGACGACCGCCGGCGCCTTCAGGGCGACGCGTCGGAGCGGATGCTCGAGTACGTCCGGGGTATCGACGTGATCCGGGCCCACGATCTGGCCGGCGCCCGCCAGGCCCGCTTCCGAGAGGCGCTGCACGGCATCCGAGACGCCGACGTGGCCAGCGTCGAACGACTGACCCCGGCATACTCGGCGTTCCAGGCTCTGATCGACGGCGGCTACGCCGCCGTCCTGGCTGCGGTGGGGCTGCTCGTCGCCAGCGGCAGCTCCGAGTCGGGCGATCTGATCGCCGCCCTGATCCTCACCACCACGCTCTTCCGCCCCCAGCTCGACATGGGGGCCCGAGCCCTGCACCTTCCGGAGCTGGCGGCCTCGCTGTCGCGGATCGAGTCGTGGCTGGCCACACCGACGATCGAGGAACCGGACGTCCCGGCGCCACCCCCGACCGGATCGGGAGTCGACGTGCAGCTGCGTGGGGTCGTGGCCGGCTACGAGCCCGGCGTTCCGGTACTGCGGGGAATCGACCTCGACGCATCGGCCCGTTCCGTCACCGCGATCGTCGGGCCGTCCGGTGCCGGCAAGTCGACCGTCCTGCGGGCGGTGGCCGGCCTGATCCCGGTGGAGTCCGGTTCGATCACGATCGATGGCGTCGAGGTCGACGCCATGCGGCGGGCCGACTCGGCGATGCTGGTCACGGCGGTGATGCAGGAGGTCGGTGTCCTGCAGGGCACGATACGAGAGGCCATCTCGGCCGCTGACCCCGCAATCGATGGCGCCGCGGTCGAGCGGGCCGCCCGGGCCGCCCGCATACACGATCGCATCGAAGCGCTCCCGCACGGCTACGACACCGAGCTCGGCGAGGACGGGAGCGGCCTGTCCGGTGGCGAGAGGCAGCGCATCGCCATCGCCCGGGCCATCGCCAAGCCAGCGCCGATCGTCCTGCTCGACGAGGCCACCTCGGCCCTCGATCCGACGAGCGAGCGGCTTCTGCGAGAGGCGCTGGCCAACCTCACCGCCGAGCGTACGGTGATCGTGGTGGCCCACCGACTCGAGACGATTCGCCACGCCGACCGGATCGTCTTCGTCGATGACGGGCGGATCGTCGAGGCGGGGACCCACGGTGAGCTGCTCGCCAGCGGCGGACGCTACGCAGGGTTCTGGACCACCCGGGAGCGGGCCGCCGGATGGACGCTGCAGCGCCAGCCCGCTCCGTCAGGTGCCGACTGAACGGATCCGCCCGGCACCGCCCGTTCGAGACACGGGCTGCCCCCGCCTCAGGTGAAGGCGAGGAAGGACCGGATGACCAGGAAGGTGCCGGAGGCGAGGACCGCCAGGGCGGCCAGCGGCACGATCACGAGTCGGGCCTTCTGCATGAGCTCGTTGCCATCCATCGCGCCGAACACACGGTCGCGGACCACCACCATCCCCAGGCCGACGCTCACCAACGCAAGGGACATGCCGACGCCGAAGGCGAGGATCAGCAGGCCACCAAAGGCGATCCGGTTGAGCTGGATGGCACCCAGCAACACGATGATCGCCGACGTGGAGGGGACGAGGCCGCCGGTGAGGCCGAGCAGGGCGAGGGTCTTCCAGCTGACCTTGCCCTGCAGGTCGAGTTCGTTGATGTCGAAGCGGTGCGTGTGAGGGAAGATCCCGTGGCGGTGGAAGCCGCTCCCGTGCGAGTGGCTGTGCCCATGACCGTGGTCGTGGTCGTGGTCGTGGTCGTGGTCGTGCGAATGGTCGTGGTCGTGTCCATGTGAGTGGCCGTGACCGCTGGTCTCGGCGCCGGTCGAGCCGACGGTGGCACCCGACAAGGCCAGCGCCGCCGTGGTCGACCGGTCATCGGCGTGATCGTGGTCGTGCGAGTGATCGTGGTCGTGATCGTGGTCGTGCGAGTGATCGTGGTCGTGCGAGTGGTCGTGGTCGTGCGAGTGGTCGTGGTCGTGCCGATGATCCGAGGCGGTGTTGATGCCTCGTCGCTCCTGAAGCTCTCGCCATGCCATCCAGACCAGCCAGATGCCGATGCCGAGCACGATGACGGCCGTAACCGCCTGGAGCCAGGGGTAGACCTTCTCGGGTGAGAACCTGGCGCCGGCGATGTAGGTGATGATCCCGAGGATGAGCACGCCGAGCGTATGTGACAGCGCAACCGCCATGGCCAGGATCAACGCCTGCAGCTTCGTCCCCCGAGTGCCGATCAGGTAGGCACCGATGACCGTCTTCCCGTGGCCGGGAGCCAGGGAGTGGAGCGCGCCGAGAAAGGCGGCGATACCGATCGCTGCGGCCATGCCCCACGCCGACTCGGCGTCGGTGATCAGGTCACCGAGCAGGTCGCTTCCGCCCTCGCCGTCGAACTCGGTGTCGTCGAGCTGGCCCGGGCCGACCTCGTTCGAGGCAACGAACTCGAAGGCGACCTGGTGGATGCGGGGATTGTCGTCCTCGTTCTCGGGGACGTCGGTCAGTCGGGCCGTCGCCGTCTCGGCGCTGACGTCACCGGTGACCGCCACCCGATCGCCGACGACGACGATCTCCCGCCAGCCGAGCTCGTCTTCGTCGGTGTCGTCGACGATCAGCATCTGCCTACTGGTGTCGGTCGGGTCCAACGGTGCCGTCCAACGGCACTCGACGCGCAACGTGTCCAACCCGGCGTTCCCAGGTCGGACGAAGACGGCCGCGTCCCCGGACTGCAGCGACAGATTCGCCCCATCGACGGTCACGACGAATCCGTCGGCCCGACCGGCACACCAGGCCGCAGGATCCGCCTGGATCTCCTCGCCGTCCCATTGCGTGTGTGCCTCGCCGAGATCGACGACGTAGTCGACGGTTATGCCGTCGGGCGCGACGAGAACGCCGGCGTAGCGGTCGATGGCAAAGGGACCGTATTCATGCGCCGCCGCCGGGCTGGGGAACGTCAGAAGCCCGACCACGACACCGATCGTCGCGAGGCACAGCAGCCGAAACCGTGACATGCCACCCGCTGGGCGGCGGACGATCGACGACCACCGTTCTCGCCGACGGCGGGGGGTCTCTCGGGGGGGATCGAGCAGGTTACCGGTCGGCATGGGCAAAGGCTACTGACCGCGGACGTCGCACCGACACGAACGTGGAAGGGCACCCACGCAGGCCGGTGTGGAAGATCGTCTTCCGGCGTCTCGAGCGGTCAGAGAGCCGTCAGGCAGCGGGCGCAGACGCCGGAAAGGGCCGAGTGGGTCGGTTCGAGCTCGAATCCCTGCTCGGTCTGAACGCCCTCCGCCACGCGGTCGAGGGATCGGGCGTCGATGTCGACGACCGCCCCGCACGAACGGCAGGCGAGGTGAAGGTGCATCCGTTGGGACGAGTCGTGGATGTGATACGTCGTGGCTCCGTGGGGCAGGTGGATGTGCTCGAGCACGCCGAGCGAGACGAGCCGCTTGAGGGTCCTGAAGACGGTCGAGCGGTGGATGTCGGACGATCGCTCGCCCACCCGCCGTGCGATCTCGTCAGCCGAGAGATGATCCGAGGTTGTGCTGATGACGTCGAGCACCGCAGTTCTCGCCGATGTCGCCCTCAGGCCCAGTTCGTGCAGACGCAAACGCCAGTCCACGTGACCACGGTAGCGGAAACGTCGAAGCGGCCTCCGCTCTACCCGGCGACGGCGGGTCGGGTGAAGAGGTAGTGCCCGACCCCGAACTCCCGCCCGCCTCGGAACGCCCAGGTGCCGGCGCTGCCGAGGAGGAAGAGCCGCCACCGGGTCAGCTGGAGCTCAGGCGGGGTGGGATCCTGGCCCGTCGCCAGGGCGGCTCGGGCGGCCTCGGGGTCGGCGTCGAGCCGGTCCAGCCAGGCCCGCAGGGTCCGGGCGTAGTGGGTCCCATCGAGCCAGTGGTGCTCGACGACCGACAGGTCGCGCTGTTCCTGGAGGAGCAGCCCGGCCGAGGGCATCGTTCCGCCGGCGAAGAAGTGGCGGGCCATCCAGTCGTCGGGGTCGTCGGCGTCGAAGTGCCAGGCCAGGCTCCGGTGGGCGAAGACGTGGACGAAGCAGGTGCCGCCCGGCCGGAGCCACCCGGCGATGCGGCGGAGCAGCTCGCGGTGGTTGCGGACGTGCTCGAACATCTCGACCGAGACGACCCGATCGAAGGGTCGTCCCGACGACGGGCCTCCGTCCGGGGCGGGCGCACCGATCTGGTCGGGCCCCAGCCGACCGACGTCGGCGGTCACGACGGTCAGGTTCCTGAGGCCCCGGCGGCGAGCTTCGCCGTCGATGTGGTCCTTCTGGGTCCGGGAGTTGGACACGGTGACGATGTCGGACCGGGGGAGGCGCTCGGCCATGGTGAGCGACAGCGACCCCCAGCCGGCTCCGAGCTCGAGGATCCGCTCGCCGTCGGCCAGCCGGGCCCGGGCGATGGTCTGGGTCAGCGCCGCCTCTTCGGCGTCGGCCAGCGTCTCGACCCCGGTCGGCCAGTGGCAGCACGAGTAGCGGAGGCGGGGACCGAGGATCCGCTGGAAGAAGGCGGCCGGCACCTCGTAGTGCTGGCGGTTGGCGTCGGCGGTGTGGGTGGTGACCGGGCCGGCCGCCCGGTCGGCCAGCAGGGCCCGCTCCCGGGCGACGACCGCCTCGGGCCCACCGCCCGATAGCTGGCGGACCTTCGCCCGGAGACGGAGATCGATGCCGGCGCGGATGACCGGGTCGGGGAGGTGGCCCCGCTCGGCCGCGTCGAGGAGCCGGTCGGTGACCGTCCGGCGGACCCAAGAGATCGGGCCGCCGGGGAGCCGTCCGGTCACGCCGGCCTGGGGGGTGCTCGTCGGGTCCACCATCGATGGCCATGGTGGCGCGGGCTCGGCCCGGTCGCTACCTCACGTCCGCCTTCTGCAGCCTCAGGTCTGGTCGTCGAGGGTGGCCCGCCAGGCGTTGGCCCGGACCGACTGGATCCCCTTCATCGCCGCCGCCCTGGTCTTGTAGGCCTGGCTCTCGGCGATGACGGCCCCGTTGGTGGCCCGGAGCACGAAGCGGAACGCGCCGTCGGCGTCGCGGGTCACCTCGAACTCGCCCCGGGGCTTGTCGACCAGGCGGTCGGTGTCGATCGAGAGCCGGACGACGACCTGACCGTGGTCGGAAGCCGGGCCGAGGGACGGCGCCCCGTGGAGGCTCCCGTCGACCAGGTGGTCGTTCGACACCTGGACGAAGTTGACCTCGCCGATCCGGTCGGGGTTGCGGTAGTAGAAGTGCTGGCTGACGAGGACGTGGTCGAGGGTGCCGTAGTGCCCGTTGAAGATGTGGGTGTAGATCGACGACTCCTCGGTCCGGCGGAGGTGGGCCCGGGCCGCCGAGTAGAGTTCGACGCCCCAGTACCGTTCCCGGACCTCGAAGGGCCAGCCTCGCCATGGCATCTCGCCGGCGATCATCTCGGTGGTGACGGCCCCGATCTCGTCGTTGAGATCACCGATGACGAACACCGGATCGGTCCCGCCTTCCAGCTTGGCCAGCGCCTCCCGGCGGAGGGCCAGGGCCTCCCCGGCCCGTCGGGCCAGGGACCGGAACGACCCCTGGGCCCGACCGAAGAAGTCGAACGACGTGGGGTCGGCGGCCGCCGACCCGTCGGGGTAGGTGGGCCGCTTCGATTTGAGGTGGGCGTTGAGAACCCACCCCTGGAGGCCCTCCCCGAGGTCGATGCGGGCGATCTGGAGCGGCCGGCTCATCCGGGTGAGCCGGTACGACAGGCCCTCGTCGGGCTCGATCTCGATCGGGTCGTCGGCCAGGTCCTGGACGGCGTGACGCTCCACGATGCGGCGGCGGGAGATGATCGCCACCCCGGGGAGCGGCTCGTCGTCGGTGCTGTCGAGGTTGGGCAGGTGCCAGACGTGCTTGTACCGGGCCCGGTTGGCCTTGGACTTCGACAGCCGCTGCGTGGCGATCTCGGCGTGGCGGGCCACCAGATCCTCGATCGGGGCGAGGTCGAAGGTCTCCTGGAGGGCGACGACGTCGGCGTCCATCCGGAACAGCTGCTCGGTCAGCCAGGCCAGCTTCGCCTCGTACGCCCCCTCGCTGTACCGGTTCCGCCCGTAGTACGTCACCCCGGCACTGATCAGGTTGCGGACGTTGAAGCTCGCCACCGTGAAATACGTGAACGCCATCCGATCTCCTCGCTCTCGGCTCGGATGCCACGCGCCGGGGCCACCGTAGTGGGCGCGGCCTACCGGCAGACCGATGGGGCGCGCCGGTCAGGTGCCTGGGACTCCGATGACGCTGCAGGCCGGCCTCAGGAGCCGGGCCCGATGATCAGGCGAAGACCGAGCGACCGATCCACTCGGCGATCAGGGCCGGCTTGTCCTGGCCTTCGATCTCGACGGTCATCGTGCGGATCTGGTCGACGGCGTTGCCCTTGAGGCTGACGTCGGTCACCTCGGCCGACGCCCGGACCCGGGCCCCGGCGGGCACGGGGTTGACGAACCGGACCTTGTTCATCCCGTAGTTGACCCCCATCAGCAGGCCTTCCGGGGCCGGCAGGTCGTTGGGGATCGTGGTCGAGAGGTGGACGAGGAGCGAGAGGGTGAGGAACCCGTGGGCGATGGGGCCGCCGAAGGGGGTCTGGGCCGCCCGCTCGGGGTCGATGTGGATGAACTGGTGGTCGAGGGTGGCGTCGGCGAAGTCGTTGATCCGCTCCTGGGTGACCTCGAACCACTCGCCGGTCTTCGCCTCGGCCCCGATCTGGGCCTTCATGGCTTCGTAGGCCTTCTCGGCGTTGGCGCTCATCGCGTTGCTCCTGGGATCGCTACTCGGTCGCTGGCGGTTTGGTCACGCTACCCGGCGGAGCTCCGGTGCTCGAAATCACCGGCCGCTCGGCCGTCGGGCCGACGCCACTGGGCCGATGGCGGACGAGGTCGTTCTCCACCTCGGCCCACATGATCTCGTTCCACTCCCCCAGCGCCCGATCGAGGTAGCCCCGGGCGACCGGTGGTTCGGCCGCCGGGAGGTCGGCCTCCCGGATGCTGCGGGTCCGGCGCTCGTAGTCCTGGCAGATCACCGCCATCATCGCCGCCTTGCGGCTCCGAGCGTCGGGCCGCACGAACCCGACGACCGACGCCAGAGCAGCGGCCAGGAACGCCAGGACGGCGGCCAGGACGTCACGGTCGCCGTCGGTGAGGACCAACACCCCGGCCGCTGCGGCCAGGACGGCGGCCGGCATGCCCATCCAGGTGGCGACCAACCGCCAGTACGCGGCGGCTCGTTGTTTCCCGGATGCCAGCTTGGCGGCCCGGCGTTCGAGCCCCTGCAACGACGTGGCGATCACCTCGGCCGACGCAACCCGAGCTTCCCCGGTTCCCTCCGACACGACACCTCCCGGCCTCGGCCGCTAGGCGGAGCGACCCCGGTTGACCAACCACGAGAGCCCGGCCGCAAGGACCAGGCTGAAGATGATCGCACCGGTGATCCGACCGGCCAGGCGAGCACCGTCGACGTCGTCGAGCGGGAGCGAGGCGACGAGCATCACGGCCACCCAGACACCGGCGATCGGCAACCAGAACTTCCAAAGCGGGATGTTGCCCGGTCCCGCCTCGCGAGAAGGCGGCGGTGCCGGCGCTTGGTTCCCGAAGTGGCTACTCATGCGGACGGAAGTTAGCAGATGGTGCAGCATGTCGTTGAAGGGCTGGGTGAACCGCCCTGGGTCTGATGGAGGCTCTGGCCAGGACTGGGTCTTTGAGGTCGTCGAGACGTTCGAGGTCTCGTTCGCCGACAAGCCGCTCCTGCTCGGGCGACTCCGGCGCGGAACAGTGCGAGCGAAGGACTGGTTCCGATCGTCCACTGGCATTGTTGGCCACGTGGAGGGCGTCGAGTTCATCCACGGGAGAGACATCCCCATCGACCAGTTCGTTCTTCGGGTCGACCGAGATGGGATCGCCCCCGGAGACACTCTGGCTCGGACGGAACTGATGGCTGGGTGAACTGTTCCAAGCGCAGCTCGTCACTCACGCTTGTCAGTCTTCCGCCAGAACGCCCACCACGGATGGCCGACAGAGCGATAGGTGTCGGCTTCCGAATCGCCTGAAGACCCAACGGCCTCGATCACCTTGACCGCCAAGTGGTGGCCACGTTCGTTTGCGGCTTCCAGGGGCGTCTGGCCGTGCCAGCGATGTCCAAGGTCGGCCCCCCGTGCCACCAGGAGCCTGGAGAGATCGGCGGTGAGCGGCTCGCCGGTCTGCGCCGCTGCGTCGACCTCGATGTCGATGGCGTGGTGGAGCAGCGTCATGCCGTCGTCTGTCGGATCGTCGACGTCCCACCCAGCATCGAGCAATCGCTTCAGCTCGTCGATTCGCTGGTGCTCAACTGCAAGGTGTGCGTAGTCCTCTCCCCACAGCGAAGCACACAACTGACGAAGCTCGTCGGTCACTCCTAGCGCTTCTCGATTGAGAGTCACGACATCCATCGACGACGCTTGCAGATCAACCAGCCGGAACCGAGCGGTCTCGGCGGCCTCGCCGAGTGGGACGCCCGAAATCACCGGCATATGCGCGTCAATCGCCCCGAGGAGCCGGGGAAGGGCGTCGGGACGCTGGTCGTAGAGGTCGTCAAGCCGATCGAGGATCTCGCCCGCTGCGGCAGACACCACACGAACCTTGGCCCCGTCCGCTTGTTCGTGCTGGATTGGCTGGCGCGACAACAAATCGACGACCTCCAGCAGAGGAGCGACCGCCGGCACACGGCCCATCGTGCGAAGCCCAGGTCTCCCACTGTTCGCTGTGCCGGTCCGCATGCGAGCTGCCTTGTTCACGATCGATCTCCCGGAGGGCTGACATCGCCCAATGCTGGTCGTAGAAGCAGTCGACCTCCGGGAGCCAGCGGTCGAGGTACGCATGCAGCTGGTTCGTCGCTTCGGCAGATCCGACGAGCGCCAGCCCAACCGCGAAGCCCTGCCCGGCGTAGACCAACTCGGACCGGAGCAGGAGGTCGCCCATCTGAGGCACGAACCCGTCCCAGCCTCGAAGCCCGACCATCCAGGAAACCGCCAATCGGCCGCGCCACTCGGGGAAGTCGAGGAATCGAGCGGCCGTCTCCTGATCCAGAAGCTCTGCCGCAGCATGCAACTCGCGACGGAATACCAATTGTTCGGCAGCGGAGCGCCGCAGGATGTTTCCGTGCAACATGTCCAAGTAGAACGGCGTCACAAAGGTGTCCGCGACCGCCGCCAACTTCGGGTCATACTCCACGCTGCGTCCCCCCTCTTCGGAAGCTACTCATCGAGCGCCTCGCCGAGAATCTGGGCCAGCGCTTCGTCGGCTCGTTCGACTGCGTGGGCGTACACCCGGAGCGTCATCGCAGGGTCGGCGTGGCCGAGGCGGTGGGCGACGGTGCGGACGTCCTGTCCCGAGGCAATGGACTGCGTTGCCGACCAGTGCCGGAGGTCGTGAAGGCGCCAGCGGTCGTCGATACCCGCAAGCTCTCGGCTTCGGCGCCACCACCAGCCGATGCGGTCGGGGTTGGGTGGGTCGGCGTCGGGAGTGAACAGCCACTCGGTCAGCTCGGAGTACTTCGCTGCCTTCTCCCCCACCATCTCGACAAGCGACGGGCTGAGCGTGACGACTCGCCGGCTGCCGGTCTTCGTCGGCTGGAGCCTCGGGGCTCGAATGGCGTCGATCGTCGACACGATGATCTGGCCATCGACCACCACCTTGTCGTCGACGAACTTCTCCCAGCGCATTGCGGCCAGCTCCCCGCGGCGGGCGCCGGTCTCGGCGGCGAGGCGGAAGGCGAGCGGCGCCATCTCGTGCACGTCGGCGGCGGACTCGATCAGCGCGCGAACCTCGTCGTTGGTGAGCGTGCCCTGCTGCTGACGCTTCGGTTGCTCGATCGGTGCGGCCGATGCCGGGTTGGTGGCGATCCACTCCCAGCGGACTGCCTGCTGGAGCGCGGCTCGCAGGACCGTGTGCTGGTTGCGGATCGACGCCTCACCGGCACCCGACTTCCGGAGCCGAGCGACCCAGCGGTCGATGTCGGACACGCCGAGCGAGGCGACCGACATCGAGGCGATGGGGTCACGCTGGATGAGCGCCGAGCGGCTCGTCTGGTCTCGCACCGTCAGCGGCGCCCAGCTCGGAGCCTTGATCTCGAGCCACTCGTCCAGGAGTTGCCCGACCTTGCGTCCACCAGCGTTGCGCGCCGGCTTCACCGTCAGCTCGGCAGCCACCCGTTGCGCATCGCGCTTGGTGCCGTGGACCGTGCGGGACACCTGCGTGGGGTTCCCCTCACGGTCACGACCCGTGTAGCCGCGCACCTCCCAGACGCCGGGACGTCGCTGGCGGATGGTGGCCATGGACGTCCACCCTAGGCGCGTTCATCCCTACAGGAGTAGGGATGACAGTAGGGATGGACGAGTTGTCCACAGGATGTGACCGCTGCTGACCGTTGGTCACCACTGTGACTGAACGGCCCGCAGAAGCCACAAAACCCCTGCTCAGGGCTACTCGATGCGCATCCCCGAGATGGCCCGGGAGATCACGAGCTGCTGGATCTGCTCGGTGCCTTCGAAGATGTCGTAGATCTTGGCGTCGCGGTGCCACCGCTCCACCGGGTACTCGTTGACGTAGCCGTAGCCGCCCAGGATCTGCATGGCCCGCTCGGTGACCCACACCGCGACCCGACCGGCCTTGAGCTTGGCCATCGACCCCTCGGCGTTGACGAACGCCTTCTGGCGGCCGAGCCAGGCGGCCCGGTGGGTGAGGAGGCGGGCGCCGTCGATCTCGGTGGCCATGTCGGCCAGCATGAAGGCGATCGACTGGTTCTTGATGATCGGCCGACCGAAGGCGTGACGCTCCTTGGCGTACTCCAGCGAGTACTCGTAGGCGGCCCGGGCGATCCCGAGGGCCTGGGCGGCGACGCTGGGCCGGGTGGCCTCGAAGGTCTGCATGGCCGCCTGGCGATCGTTGGGCTTGCCCTCCCGGACCCGGGCCAACCGCTCGTCGAGCCGCTCCTTGGAGCCGAGCAGGCATCGGCCGGGCACGCGGACGTCGTCGAGGACGACCTCGGCGGTGTGGCTGGCCCGGATGCCGTGCTTGGAGAACTTCTGCCCCTGGGACAGCCCGGCGGTACCGGGAGGCACGACGAAGCTGGCCTGGCCGCTGGCCCCGAGGTCGGGGTCGACGACCGCCACGACGACATGGATATCGGCGATCCCGCCGTTGGTGATCCAGGTCTTGGTGCCGTTCAACACCCACTCGTCGGTCGCCTCGTCGTAGACGGCCCTGGTCCGATAGGCCGACACGTCGGAACCGGCGTCGGGCTCGCTGGCGGCGAAGGCCCCCAGCTTGAGATCACCGGCCGAGCCGTAGCACTGGGGGACCCACTCCATGACCTGGTCCCGGCTCCCGGCGGCGGCGATCCCGGCCGCCGCCAGCCCGGAGCCCATGATCGCCATGCCGATCCCGGCGTCACCCCAGAACAGCTCCTCCATCGCCACCGGCGTCGACAGGCCGGTCGGGTCGTTCATCATGATCTCGGCCAGGAACTCCCAGCCGTAGAGCCCGATCGCTGCCGCCTCTTCGAGGATCGGCCACGGGGTCTCCTCCCGTTGGTCCCACTCGTGGGCCGCCGGGCGGATCACGTCCTCGGCGAAGTCGTGGACCCACTTCTTGAGGGTCTCCTGGTCTTCGTTGAGAGCGAGGGAGAACTCTGCCATGACCGTGTCCTTTGCGTGGGTTCCTTGGTGTGGCGGGTGGAGCCGACTGCACCACAACCGATCGTTCCCACTCCATCGGGTGGGGTCGCCGTGTGCTGAGCACAGATTACTCGCTGGTAACTTAGTTGTCCATTTCGAGGGTCGGGACGACCGGCTCAGATCGCCACGACCGGATCAGGGGGCGTCGACCGCCGGCAACGGGTGGAGCTGGTCGCCGTCGATGCCGACCGAGAGGCGGGCCCCGGGAGCGGATCGGGATCGGGCCACCAATGTCAACGTCAGACGTTCGGGCCCGTCGGCGACCAGGACCCCATCGATCAGGTACCGACCGTCGTCGAAGACACAGGCCACCACCTCGACCTCGACCCCTGGTCCGGTACTGGTACTGGTACTGCCACCATCGGCGGCCGAGATCGCGGTGACGGGGACGACGACCCGATGCCGACCGGGCGCCAACCGGGCCGTGGCCCCGACCGCGACCCCACCGGCTCGCACCACCCGGCCGCCATCATCGGCCGGGGGTGCCCCGTCGACCTCGACGGTCCAGATCGTTCGATGACCGACGAAGTCGGCCACGAACTCCGACGCCGGCGCTCGCCACAGCTCCTCGGGACGGCCGATCTGCTCCAGCCGCCCGGCGTGGAGCACCGCCACCCGGTCGGCGAGGGCGAACGCCTCGGGCTGGTCGTGGGTGACGTGGATGGCGGTCTGACCCAGCTCCGACAGCAGGCGCCGAAGCTCGGCGGTCAACTCCTGGCGGAGGAGCCGGTCGAGCGAGCCGAACGGCTCGTCGAGCATCAGGAGCGACGGTTCGGGTGCCAGGGCCCGGGCCAACGCCACCCGCTGAGCCTCCCCGCCCGACAGCGCGGTGACCGGACGACTCCCGAACGATCCCAACCCGACGACACCGAGCACCTCGGCGACCCGCTCGGCCCGGCGGCGGGTTGGCATCCGGCGCATCTCCAACCCGAAGGCCACGTTGTCGGCGACGGTCCGGTTGGGGAACAGCGCATGATCCTGGAACATCAGCCCCACGTCGCGGCGATGGGTCGGCACCGGAGCCAGGTCGACACCGTCGGCGGTGATCGTTCCGTCGGTGATCGGGGCCAGCCCGGCCACCGCCCGCAGCAGGGTGCTCTTGCCGCTCCCGCTGGGCCCGATCACCGCCACCACCTCGCCGGGGCCGACGTCGAGATCGATCCCGTCGAGGGCAACGATCGGGCCGTGGCACACCACGAGGCCCCGGATGCCGATCCCGACCCCGGTCACGGCGTCACCGATCCTGTCGAGCGCTCACGGGGGCGAGCGCTCACAGGGCCGACCCCCCGTCGGCTCGCCGCCACTCCAGCAGCGCCGCCAGTGCGGCGACGATCAACCCGACCACCACGCTGAGGGCCAACGCCTGACCCCGCAACGCCGCCCCCGGCTGGGACAGCAACCGGAAGATGGCCAGCGGGGCGGTGAACGTGTCGTCACCCCGAGCCAGGAACGAGGTCGCCCCGAACTCCCCGATGCTGACCGCAGCGGCGAAACCGGCGCCGGTGGCGGCCGCGCCCCGCACCAGCGGCCACTCGACGGCCGACAGCACCCGCCACGGCGACGCCCCCAGCGCCGCCGCCGCCTCCCGCAACCGGGGATCGATGGCCCGAGCGGCGGGGACCACCGACGCCAACACGAACGGGAGCCCGACCACGGCGTGGGACAGCGGCACGAGCCAGCGCCACTGCCGGAGCTCGAAGACGGTGAGCCCGACCAGGTAGCCGAACCCCAGGGTCACCGCCGACACACCGAGCGGGACCAGCGAGATCGATTCGAGGACCCGCCCGATCCGTCCCCCACCGACGATGGTGACGGTGGTGGCCAGGCCCACCGCACCGGCCACCACGGCGGCGACGGCGGCGAAGAGCAACGAGTTGCCGAGCGCGGCGATCGCCGACACCGGCAGGAGGTCGCCGGAAGCGAAGAGTCGTCGGTAGTGGGCCAGGCCGTAGCCGTCGCCGACCCGGAGCGACCCCTCGACCAGCACGGCCAGCGGACCGATCACCACCACGGCGGCCACCGCAACCCCGGCCACCACGTGGAGCCACTGGCGCCACCCGCTCGCCTCGACGGCCAACGGCCGCCGGGCCCGCTCGGCGACGGCGGTCCGCCGCTGGAGCCACGACGAGGCCGCCGACAGGACCACGACGACCGCCAACTGGACCAGGGCCAGGATGGCGGCCACGTCGAACTCGATCCGGCGGACGGCATACCGGTGGATCTCGGTCTCGATCGTCGCTCGCGCCGGACCGCCCAACACCCGGATCACCCCGAAGCTGGTGAAGGAGAAGAGGAACACCACCACCGCCGCCGACGCCAGCACCGGCGCCAATCGGGGGACGGTCAGGTGGCGGAGCACCGACCATCGTCCGGCGCCGAGCACCCGAGCCGCCTCCTCGACGGTCCGGTCGAGCCGACCCCAATGACCGCCAACGATGCGGACCACGACCGCCACGTTGAAGAAGAGGTGGGCGGCGACGATGGCGACGAACGACCGGCTCGACACGATCTCGAGCCGATCGAACAGGGCCACGAAGGCCGAGCCGACCACCACCGTGGGGAGCACGAACGGAACGACGACCATCGCCCGGACGACGACCCGACCGGGGAACCGGTACCGGGCCAGCACCTCGGCCACCGGGAGCCCGACCGCCAGGGTGGCCGCCGTCGACGCCAGGGCCTGGACCACGGTGAACATGATCACCTGGCGGATGGCGGGCCGGGTGACGACCGACACCGCCTCGACGACACCGACCCCGGCCAGGCTCCGGTCGAGGACCGCGGCCAGGGGCCACACGACGAGCACACCGAGGAAGACGACCGGGACGACCGCCGCGACGAGGGCCGCCCACCCGGTCGCCGGCGACCGACCCAGCGCCGCCGACCGACGGAGCCCCAGCGACCGACGTAGCGCCACCAACCGACCGGCTAGCGGAGCACGATCTCGGCCCACCGCTCGGTCCAGGCGGCGCGGTTGGCCTCGATCTCGGCCGGCGTCAACGCAAGGGTCCGGGTCGGCTCGACCTGATGGGCCAGGAACACCTCGGGGAGCTCGACGGTGTCGTTGGCCGGGGCGACGAACATGTTGAGCGGGATGTCGGCCTGGAACTCGGCCGAGAGCAGGAAGTCGATCAGCTTGGCCGCCGCCTCGGGGTGGTCGGTGCCGGCCAGGATGCCGGCGAACTCGATCTGGCGGAAGCAGCTGTCGAGCACGACCCCGGTCGGCGGGGCGTCGACCGGCGGGTCGGCGAACACGACCTCGGCGACCGGGCTGGAGGCGTACGAGGTCACGAGGGCGCGGTCTCCCCCACCGGCGACGAACTCGCCGTAGTAGGCCTCCTCCCACCCCGAGGTGATCGTCACGCCCCCGTCGGCCAGCTGCTGCCAGTAGTCCTCCCAGCCATCGGGCCCGTAGGCGGCCACGGTGGCGAGGAAGAAGGCGAACCCGGGCGAGGAGCTCTCGGGGTCCTGGGTCACGAAGGTCGACGCCAGCTCCGGCCGGGTGAGGTCATCGAGCGAGAGCGGCAGGGCCCCTTCCGGCAGGGCGTCGGCCCAGTAGTTGACGCAGACGTCGCCGTAGTCGACCGGGGTGACCCGGTGGGTGCCCGCGTCCAACTCCAGATCGTCGGGGACGTCATCGAGGCCGGGACTCCGGTAGGGGACGAACAACTCGGCGTCGAGGCCCCGCTGGAGGAAGGTGTTGTCGATGCCGAACAGGACATCGGCCTCGGGAGCGCCGGCGGTGAGGATGGCCCGGGCCACCACCTCGCCGGCGTCACCGCCGGCCACGACGTCGACCGAGACGCCGGTGGCGGCCGTGAACTCGTCGAAGATGCCTTCGGTCACGACGAAGGAGTCGTGGGTCACCAGTCGAACGGTCACACCGGACGTGTCGGCCGCCGCTACCGCCTCGGCGGTGAGCTCCTGCGCCGGGCCATCGCCGGTCGAGGTCTCCCCGGCCCCGTCGGTGCAGGCGGCGGCGACCACTGCCAGCACCACCCCCAACGCGAGCAGCCGAAGGCGACGGCCGAGCCCGTCGAGGTGCGGTGAACGTGGTTGCGACGATGCGATCGTCATGACGCCTCCCTCTCGCTGGCATTACCCAGGTCAGGTTCAGCGGGTCGACAGCGAGGTCGGCTGTCCTCTCAGCCCGGCTTTCCCGAGCTCCCCGGTTCGATTGTCGATCCCCGGATGGGGATGACCACCGATGGTAGCGGACGACCCCGGCCGGCGGTGGGCCGAATCACCCGGTTTGACTTCTTGTCGGGATGACTTATTGTTGGGTCGACTGAAAGGGCCCGCCCGCCTGGGTGGCCCGAACCCCAGTCGGGTCCGTTCGTCCGAAAGGCGCTCCGCCCCATGCACAGCCCAACCTCGGCCATCCCGTCGTCACCGACTTCGCTTCTCACCGACCGCTACGAGCTGTCGATGGTCGACATCGCCCTGTCCAACGGCATGGCATCGAAGCGAGCGGTGTTCGAGATCTTCACCCGTTCCCTTCCTGCCGGCCGGAGCTACGGCGTGGTCGGCGGGACCGGCCGGGCACTCGACGCCATCGCCAACTTCCGCTTCACCAACGACGAGCTCCGGTGGCTGAACGACAACCGGATCGTGAGCGACGAAGCCCTGACCTTCCTCGCCGACTACCGCTTCACCGGTGACGCCTGGGGGTTCCTCGAGGGCGACGTCTACCTCCAGAACTCGCCGGTACTGACCGTCGAGGCCACCTTCGCCGAGGCGGTGATCCTCGAGACGGTGCTGCTCTCGGTGTTCAACCACGACTCGGCGATCGCCTCGGCGATGGCCCGGATGGCCGATGCGGCCGGCAACCGGTCGATCATCGAGGGCGGCTCCCGTCGGATCCACGAGCGGGCCGGGGTGTCGGCCGCCCGGGCCGCCTACCTCGCCGGGGCCAGCCACACGTCGAACCTGGAGGCCGGCCGGAGCTTCACCATCCCGACGATCGGGACCATCGCCCACGCCTTCGTCCTGGCCCACGCCTCGGAGCGGGCGGCCTTCGAGGCCCAGCACGACGTCCTCGGATCGTCGACGACGTTCCTGGTCGACACCTACGACATCCCCAACGGGATCCGGACCGCGGTCGAGGTGGCGGGGCCGGAGATCGGTGGGATCCGGATCGACTCCGGCGACCTGGCCCTGGAGGCCAAGCAGGCCCGGGAGCTGCTCGACGAGCTGGGGGCGACCGGAGCCCGGATCATCGTCTCGGGCGATCTCGACGAGTGGTCGATCCTCGAGTTGGCCAGCGCCCCGATCGACGCCTACCTGGTGGGCACGAACCTGATCACCGGATCGGGGCACCCGACGGCGTCGATGGTCTACAAGCTGGTGGCCATCGAAGACGACGGCGGCCAGCTCCGCTCGGTGGCCAAGACCTCGCTCGGCAAGGGCACGGTGGGCGGCCGCAAGGCGGCGTTCCGGGTCCTGGACGACGACGGCACCCTCGACCACGACCTGCTCGTCCCCAACAACGACGTGCCGATCGGCGACATCGCCGGCCCCGGTCGCCGGCTCCAGGTCCCGCTGATCCAGCGCGGAGAGATGGTCGGTCAGCCGTCGCTGGCGGCCAGCCGGGCCTGGTGTCGCAACAGCCGGGAGGAGTTGCCGACCCCGGCCCGCCTCCCGGATCCCGAGCGCACGTTCGAGACCCACGTCCAGGCGCCGTGAGCACCGACGTCGACGCCAGCTTCGAGACCGAGGAGGAGTTCCTCGCCGCCTACGACCCCCGGCTCTACCCGCCGATGGCGGTGATGGCCGAGGTGGCGCTGTTCACCCTCCGGAACCAGGAGCTGTGCGTCCTGTTGATCGAGCGGCGCAACCACCCCCACCGGGGCCGGTTCGCCCTCCCCAGCTGGTTCATGCAACCCGACGAGTCGATCGAGACGACGGCCCGTCGTGCACTGGTCGAGGAGACGTCGCTGGCCCTCGACCCCCGCCACCTGGAGCAGCTCAAGACCTACTCGACCCCCGGCCGGGACCCCCGGGACCGCAAGGTTCGCATCACCTCGGTCGCCTACCTGGCGTTCACCCCCGATCCGGGCCAGCCCGAGCCCGGCAGCCACGCCCGCTCGGCGGCCTTCGTCCCCGTCGATGACCTGGCCGGCGTGACCGACGAGGGAACCGTCAGCCTGGCCTTCGATCACGCCACGATCCTGACCGACGCCCTGGAGCGCCTGGCGGCCAAGCTCGAGTACACGACCGTCGCCGCCGCGTTCCTCCCCGAGCACTTCACGCTGGCCGAGCTGCGGGGCATCTACGAGTCGGTGTGGGGCATCACCCTCGATGCCGGCAACTTCACCCGCAAGGTCACCGGGGTCGACGGGTTCGTGCGGGCCGTTTCGGCCCGACGCAAGACCGGAGGTCGCTCGGCCCAGCTCTTCACCCACGGCGGCGCCGAGTGGATGCTGCCCCCGATGCTCCGACCGGTGTCGGCCGCCGGAGCCCCTCGGACCCGGTCGACGGGCCGACGGAGCTAGCGACGAGCACGCTCTCCCCGACCCGGCAATCGGTCGCTCAGCCGACGACCTGCTTGCGGGAGGTCAGGGTCCAGAGGAACACGCCACCCTGCCCCGCCAGGACCATGCCGTAGAGCACGGCCGACGGCGCTTGGAACTCGGGGACGAAGCTCAGCAGGAACCACAACGCATCGATGGCGGTCATGATCCCCGAGACGATCGCCAGGGTCAGGAACTGGGACTTGAGCGCCCCCCGAATCTGGAAGAAGAGGAGCGCGGCGCCGAGGCCGAAGAAGGCGAGCCCGACGGCGGCGAAGGCACCGACGAAGACGAAGAGCCCCTCGCCGGGGAAGGACTGGTCGACACCCTGGGCGAAGGCCAGCAAGAGCAGGAGCAGCGCAGCGCTGATCAGCAGCGGGATCGCCTTGAGCACCGACATCGTCACCGCCAGGACCTTCAGCCCGTCGGGGAACCCCGGGGCCCGCCGGGGGGCGTAGGCCCCGTAGTACGGGTGCGGGGTGTCCCACGGCGTTTGGCCGCCCGGCTGCTGATAGCCGCCGTAGCCCTGGTCATACCCCGGCTGCTGATAGCCCGCATAACCCTGGTCATGCCCCGGCTGCTGATAGCCCGCATAACCCTGCTCGTACCCCGGGCTGCTGATAGCCCCCATAGCCCTGCTCGTACCCCGGCTGCTGATACCCGCCGTAGCCCTGCTCGTACGCCGGCGCCGGTGCCCACGAGGCGGGTACCGGCGGGGTCGGCGCCGGGTGACGGGACGGATCGGGCTCGTGCCATCCGCCCGATGGCGGCATCTCGAACCGGGTCGTGCCCCCGGCTGCCGGGTCGGGAAACCGGACGGTGTGATCGTCGGGCCCCTGCCCCTCGTTTGGCGACCGGTGGCCGCCGCCCTCATTCGGTTGATGCCAGTGGTCGGTCATCGAACTGCCCCCGTGATGCTGACGGTAGCACGAGCGACCCCGGGGCCTGGGGTCGGGTTCGGGTCGCGGTCAGGGGCGGATGGGTCGGACCTCAGCGCCCGCCGCGGTGTCCTCGACCGACCAGCCGGCGGCGGTCAGCTCGTCCCGCAACCGGTCGGCGGTCGCGAAGTCACGGGCCGCCCGCGCCGCCTGGCGCTGCTCGACGAGGACTTGGATCTCGGCCGGCACCTCGACGTCGCGGTCGGTGAGCGAGAGGCCGAGGGCACCGGCGATCTCGACGACGGTCGCCGCGGCCCGGGCCGCCCCCTCGTCGTCGCCACCGTCGAGGGCCGTGTTGGCCTCGCGGACCTGGCGGAACAGGAGATCGACGGCGCCCGCCGTGTCGAGGTCGTCGTCCATCGCGGCCCGGAAGGCGTCCAGGGTCCCCTGATCGGGTCCGGTGCCGGCGTGGGCCTCGCCATCGCCGCCGTCACCTCCATCGGTGCGGTCGCCGTCGAGGAGATGGGCGGTTCGCCGGGCGACGGTGTCGAGCCGCTCCAGGGCGGCGGAGGCGTCGAGCATCGTGGCGTCGGTCACCTCGATCGGTGAGCGGTAGTGGGAGCGGAGGAGCAGGAGCCGGAACGCCCGCGGATCGTAGGCCTCGGTCAGATCGAGGAGGTTGGTCACGTTGCCGAGCGACTTCGACATCTTCTCGCCTTCGAGCTCGACGAAGCCGTGATGCATCCAGTGAGCGGCGAACGATCGATCGAGGGCCACCGCCTGGGCCCGCTCGTTCTCATGGTGGGGGAAGGTGAGGTCGAGCCCCCCGGCGTGGAGATCGAAGCCCTCACCGAGGAGGTCGAGGCTCATCACCACGCACTCGGTGTGCCACCCGGGCCGCCCGTCGCCCCACGGCGACGGCCACGACGGCTCACCTTCCTTGGCCGGCTTCCACAACACGAAGTCGGCCGGATGCCGTTTGGCTCCGGTGACGAGCTCCCGATCGCCGGCCCCCTCCTGGAGCGACTCGAGGCTCTGATGGGCCAGCAGGCCGTAGCCGTCGACGTCGGCCACCGACAGGTACACCCCTTCGGGGATCTGGTAGGCGTGGCCGGCGTCGATCAACTGGCCGATCAGCTCGACCATTCGGGCGACGTAGTCGGTGGCGTGGGGGGTGAGGTCGGGCCGGGCCACGCCGAGGCGGTCGACGGCATCCCACCAGACGGTCTCGCACTTGCGGGCGATGTCGACCCAGTCGCGGTCCTCGGCCAGGGCTCGGCCGATGATCTTGTCGTCGATGTCGGTGATGTTGGAGACGAAGGTGACGTCCAGGCCCTTCCATCGGAGGTAGCGGACGAGCACGTCGTAGACGATCATCGACCGGCCGTGACCGATGTGGGGCGGGCCGTAGACCGTCGGGCCACACACGTAGATCGACACCCGTCCCTCGTCGCGCTGGGCCAGCGGGACGACCTGTTGCGTCGCGGTGTCGTAGAGGTGCATGGTCACGACGGCAACGGTAGTGGAGGCACGCCCCGACGCGGGACGAGTTTCGTCCGTCGCCGGTGCCGCCGATGGCCGACGATCCGACGAGGTTCCAGCAGGTGTCCGACCCCCAACCGATCACGTTCCTGTCGTGGAACCTGGCCCTGCTGGCCACCTCCGCTCAGGCGCCGGCCAGCTGGACGGTCGAGCACGCCGAGCTGGCGGTCCGGGACCTGGTGCTGGCCGTCGAACCAGACCTCGTGCTGTTCCAGGAGCTGCCGGGCCTCTGCCCCTACGTCGAGACCCACGACCTGGTCCGGTCCAATCCCCGGACCCACTCCGGCCACCTGGGGGTGCTGGTCAGCAACGACCTCCTCGACCGGTGGGGCCGCCCCAGCCACGTCGTCGTGCCCGGGTGTGGCCTGCTCGTGACCTTCGACGATCCGGCTCCGCCGATCACGATCGCCTGCGTCCATCTCACGTCGGGTCGGGCCGGCGCCGGCGAGCGGCTGGAGCAGCTGGCGACGGTCGTCGACGCCGCCCCGACCCCGGCCCTGGCCGTCATCGGGGATCTCAACACCCGGGTGGCCGAGATCGACCCCATCGTCGACGCCGGCTTCGCCGCCCCCGTCCCACCGAGGGCCACGTGGGACAGCCGCCGGAACCGCTTCAACGCCCGGGGCGGTGAGTTCGTCGCCTACTTCACCCGGGCGTTGAGCCTCGGCCCGGTGGCGATCGGCGACCAGGTCGTCCACGACGAGCCGCTCGAGGTCGACGGCCACCGGTTCTGGTTGAGCGACCACTTCGCCCTCGGAGGGTCGATCAACGCCCTCGGTTAACACCGATCAACTGTCCGAAGCGCCGCGTAGCCTGTGAGCCATGAGCGCCGAGGACGCGACCGCAGCCCCGACCGAGAGCCGGATCCCGGCCAAGCCGACGCTCGACGGGATCGAGAGCCGGTGGATCGAGCGGTGGAAGGCCGACGAGACCTACGCGTTCGACCGTTCCCGGACCCGGGGCGAGGTGTTCGCCATCGACACCCCGCCGCCGACCGTCTCGGGCTCGCTCCACGTCGGCCACGTCTT
Source organism: Acidimicrobiales bacterium (assembly GCA_965262175.1). Taxonomy (GTDB): domain Bacteria; phylum Actinomycetota; class Acidimicrobiia; order Acidimicrobiales; family SZUA-35; genus CADEDH01. The sequence goes on from CBDHES010000028.1 coordinate 409,687, forward strand.
CAGCTACACCCACACCGACCTGATCGCCCGCTACCGGCGAATGTCGGGGAAGTCGGTCTTCTACCCGATGGGGTGGGACGACAACGGCCTCCCCACCGAGCGCCGGGTCCAGAACTACTACGGGGTCCGCTGTGACCCCTCGCTCCCCTACGAGGCCGACTTCACCCCCCCGGCGGTCGAGGGCACGTTCCGCGACCCGAAGCAGAAGCACCAGGTCCCGATCAGCCGGCCGAACTTCATCGAGCTGTGCGCCGAGCTCGTCACCGAGGACGAGAAGGTCTTCGAGGACCTGTTCCGCCGGCTCGGCCTGTCGGTCGACTGGAGCCACCTCTACGCCACGATCGACGATCGGAGCCGCCGGGCGTCGCAGCAGAGCTTCCTGAACCACCTGGCGGCCGGCCACGCCTACCAGCTCCAGGCCCCCAGCCTGTGGGACGTCACCTTCCAGACGGCGGTCGCCCAGGCCGAGCTGGAGGACCGCGACCGGCCGAGCGCCTACCACACCCTCCGGTTCCGCACCGCGGAGGGAGCCGATCTGCTGATCGACACGACCCGGCCCGAGCTGCTGGCGGCGTGCGTCGCCGTCGTCGCCAACCCCGACGACGACCGCTACGCGGCGATGGCCGGCGAGACGATCACCACCCCCCTGTACGGGGTCGAGGTCCCCCTCGTCCTCCACGAGCTGGCCGACCCGGAGAAGGGCACCGGCGTGGCCATGATCTGCACCTTCGGCGACCTGACCGACGTCACCTGGTGGCGGGAGCTGAACCTCCCGGCACGGCCGATCATCGGTCGCAACGGTCGCTTCGTCGAGGAGCGGCCGGAGGCGATCGTCGGGGCGGGAGCCGAGCGCTACGACGCGGTCGTCGGCAAGACGGTCCACTCCGGTCGGGAGATCATCGTCGACCAGCTCCGGGAGCACGACGATCTGGTCGGCGACCCGAAGCCGATCACCCACCCGGTCAAGTTCTACGAGAAGGGCGACAAGCCGCTCGAGATCATCACCACCCGTCAGTGGTACATCCGCAACGGCGGTCGGGATCCGGAGCTGGGCAAGGCCCTCATCGCTCGAGGTGAGGCGATCGCCTTCCATCCCGACTACATGCGGGGCCGGTACCGCAACTGGATCGAGGGGCTCAACGGCGACTGGCTGATCTCTCGCCAGCGGTTCTTCGGGGTCCCGATCCCCCTCTGGTACCCCCTCGACGACGACGGCGAGCCCCGCTACGACGAGCCGATCCTCCCCGACGCCGACCGGCTGCCGATCGACCCGTCGACCGACGCCCCGGCCGGCTACGCCGACGACCAGCGGGGCCAGCCGGGTGGGTTCATGGCCGACCCCGACGTCATGGACACGTGGGCCACGTCGTCGCTGACGCCCCAGATCGCCGGCGGCTGGCTCGACGACCCCGACCTGTGGGCCCGGGTCTACCCCTACGACATGCGACCCCAGGGTCACGACATCATCCGGACCTGGCTGTTCTCCACCGTCGTCCGGTCCCACTTCGAGGAGGACTCGGTCCCCTGGCAGAACGCCTGCCTGTCGGGCTGGATCCTCGACCCCGATCGCAAGAAGATGTCGAAGTCGAAGGGCAACGTCGTCGTCCCAACCGACCTGCTCGACAGCTACGGCTCGGACGGGGTCCGGTACTGGGCGGCGTCCGGCCGCCCGGGGACCGACACCGCCTTCGACGAGGGGCAGATGAAGATCGGCCGCCGGTTGGCGGTCAAGCTGCTCAACGCCTCGAAGTTCGCCCTCGGCATGGGCGACCTGCTGGCCGCCCTCGACCGACCGGTCACCGAGCCGGTCGACCGGGCCATGCTGGCCGGCCTGGCCGACCTGGTCGACGAGTGCACGGCCGCCTTCGAGGCCTACGACTACGCCCGAGCCCTGGAGCGGACCGAGAGCTTCTTCTGGTCGTTCACCGACGACTACATCGAGCTGGTCAAGAACCGGTCGTACGCCAGCCGGGGCGACGAGCTGGCGGCCTCGGCCCACGCCGCCCTGGCCCGGGCGCTCGACACGCTGCTCCGGCTGTTCGCACCGTTCATGCCCTTCGTGACCGAGGAGATCTGGGCGTGGTGGCGGGACGGCTCGATCCACCGGGCGGCCTGGCCCGATGCGGCTGCCATCCGCGACGCCGCCGAGGCGGCCCCCGACGGTCTGCTCCCCCTCGCCGGCGAGGTGCTGAGCGCCCTCCGGCGGACCAAGACCGAGGCCCAGCGGTCGCTGCGGACGGCGATCACCACCGCCACGATCGTCGACACCGCCGATCGGCTCGCCCTGCTGGAGCCGGCGCTGGCCGATCTGCGGGACGCCAGCGTGGCCGACGAGCTGCTGACCGAGGTCGGCGCCGAGCTGGCGGTCACCGCCGAGTTGGCCCCGGCCGAGTAGCGGTCCTCGGTCCGCCGGCCGGCGGGCCCCGCTAGGTTGAGCCGACGTGGCCACCTCGACGATCCTGATCCGAATCCAGGGACCCGATCACCCCGGGATCACCGCGTCGTTGATGTCGCTCCTGTCGACCCGGGGGGCGCACATCGAGGACGTCGAGCAGATCGTCATCAGGGGCGAGCTCAACCTCAGCCTGGTCGTCCGGGTCGACGTCGACGACGACTTCGTGGCCAAGCTCCTCCTCCTCGGCCATCGGGAGAAGGTGACGGTCCACTTCGAGGACGTCGCCCCGGTGTCGACGTCGTCCCATCGTCGGCTGCTGGTCACCCTGCTGGGGACCGACGTCCCGCCCGACGAGTTCGCCACGGTGGCCGAGGTCATCGCCGGCAACGGGGGCAACATCGACCGCATCATCCGGCTCGCCCGCCAACCCGTCATGGCCTACGAGCTGGCGATCAGCGGGGTCGACCGAGACGTGCTCCGCTCGGCCCTCCTCGCCGAGTCGCATCGGGTCAGCTGCGATCTGGCGGTGGCCAAGGCCGGGCTCGGCCGGCGGGCGATGCGCCTGGTCGTCCTCGACGTCGACTCGACGCTGCTCCAGGACGAGGTGATCGAGTTGCTGGCGGCCGAGGCCGGCCGGTTCGACGAGGTGAAGCGGATCACCGACGAGGCGATGTCCGGTTCGCTCGACTTCGCCCAGTCGCTGGCCGCCCGGGTGGCGGCCCTGGAGGGCCTCGATGTCTCGGTGTTCGACCGGGTCCGGGCCAAGGCCCGGCTGGCCCCCGGCGCCAGTACCTTCATCCGGACCCTCCGCCGCCTCGGGTACAAGACGGCCGTGGTGTCGGGCGGGTTCACCTTCATGACCGACCACCTGCAGAGTGAGCTGGGCCTCGACTACGCCCATGCCAACCGGTTGGAGGTGGTCGACGGACGACTCACCGGCCGGACGATCGGCCCGGTCGTCGACCGCCCCGGCAAGGCGACCTACGTCCGCTCGATCGCCGAGGCCGAAGGCATCCCGCTCGATCAGGTGGTGGCGGTCGGCGACGGCGCCAACGACCTCGACATGCTCAGCACCTCCGGCCTGGGAATCGCCTTCAACGCCCGGCCGGTCGTGCGCGACGCCGCCGACGCCGCCCTGAACGTGCCCTACCTCGACGCGGTGCTGTTCGTCCTCGGCATCTCCCGAGAGGAGATCGAGGACGCCGACAGTGCCGACCGGGCCGACCGGGCCGACGGGTCCGACGAACCGGATCCCGACGCCCTGCAACGGGCCTGAGCCGACCGGATCGCCGCCCCCAACCGCAACCTCGGCTGGCGGTCGTCTCCGGCGGGTGGCGGTGGCTCAGCCGATGACGACCACCGAGCCGTCGTCGCTGCTGACGACGTAGCGTCCCCCGCCGAACATCGCGATGCTCTCGACGGCGGCCGGCCGGGGTGGGCCGGCAACCGGGGTCGCCGATGACGGCGGCCACCGCCAGATCGTGCCGCCGGCGTCGCCCGAGACGACGGTCCCGTCGTCGGCGACGGCGATGGCGGTGATGGCCCCGGCGTGGACCTCGTGGCGATCGACGACCGACCCGATCGGCGACACCAGGCGGACTTCCGATTCCACCCCGACGGCGATCGTGCCGTCGGGGCCAACGGCCAGCGCGCCGACCGAACCCTCCACCAGGTGGTTGCCTCCGGTGACCTCGAAGTTCCGGCCCGGTTGGCTCACCGGTGGCTGCCAGACCCGCAGCCCGTCGCTCCCGGCCGAGGCGATGCGATCGTCGGCCAGGGCGACGACGCCAGCGATCCGACGGCCGGCGCCGTTGCGGTGACCCCGGTAGGTGATCTCCGGTTCGTCGGGCTCGGCCAGGTTCCACACCCGGACCAACCCGCTCTCGTGGCCGGTGACGAGTCGGCCGTCGGCCAGCTGGGCCAACGACCAGACCTCGTCGTCGTGATCGATCACGACCGACGGGTCCTCCTCTCCCCGCACCCAGACCGTCACCCCACCCCGACCGCCGACGGCCAGCCGGCCGTCGGCCAGCGGGGTCACGGCGTGGGCGACGGCGAGTCGGTCGTCGGCCGTCTCGGTCGGGGTCGGGCCGTCGACATCCCACCGGTGGATCTGGATCGGGCGATCGCCGACGCCGACCACTCGGCCGTCGGCCAGGATGGCCAGGTCGTGGACGCGGCCATCGCCGGCCGGCCGGAGGGGCGACGGGGAGGCCGCCTCACCCTCTACGGGCGGCGCCGTCGGACCCTCGGGTGCCGCACCCCCGGCTTGCGGGCCGTCCCCGGCGGGCGACGGTGACCCGGCGACCGTCGATGCGGTCTCGATCTCGGCGGTGGCCTGCTCGGCTGGCTCACCGTCGGCACCGGTCACGAGCAGGTAGCCACCGACGACAACCGCCACCACGGCGGCCGGGATCGCCGCCTTCACCAGCCGGGTGCCGAGGCCGGGGTCGTCGTCCGGGGCCACCCGGCGGTTGTCGCCCTCCCGGTCGGAACGCCGTGGCCCATCGGCCCCAGCCCGGTCATCGCCCTCGGCGGCCGGGTCCCGATCGGCGGCCCCGGCGGCCGAGGTGTCGGCATCGCCGTTCGAACCGTCGGTGGTGCGACCAGCCGGGGCGCCATCGGCGGTGGCGGAGAAGCCATCGGCGAGGCCGACCCCGGCCGGGCCGAGGCCGTCGATCACAGCCAGCAGCCTGGTCACGTCCTCCGGTGCCTCGCGGTCGCCGACGAGGTCCCGAACCAGTCGGGCCACCGCCCGCCGGTCATCGGCCGGGCCCCACGACGGTGGGACGAGGCTCGCTACCTCGAGCCGGTCGTCACCGGTGAACACCCCTCGTTTCGAGATCGGCCCGAGGTGGACCGGCGGTCGGTGGCGATGGGCGGCGAGGGCAACGGCGAAGATGTCCCGACCGATCCGGTAGACCTCGTCCAGCGGTACCTCGTCGGGCCCGTCGATGAGCTCGTCGAGCGAGGTGCCGGTGGGAGCGGCGAGGATGACGGTCGGCTCGTCGCCCGACCGGATCTCCCGGCAACCCAACACCACCAGGCGACCCTGGGCGCAGGCGGTCAGGTGCTCGACGTTTCGATCGATCCGATCCTCGTCCGGCGACGGTTCGCTCCGGTCGAGGGGTGCTACCAGCGATGGCCCGTGGCGGCGATCGTCGACCCGTTGCCAGGCCAGGCCGCTGTCCAACGATGACATGTCCGGCGATCCTCCAGCTCAGGAGCGACCCGCCGATCCGCTCTCGTCACGTCGAGGATGGCACCGCAGCCGACCCGAACCGACCGCCGATCAGCCCGACGGGAGCTTCGACCCAGCGCCCTGTCCGCCCGGGTCGCCGCCGACCGACCGGGTTGCCAACTCGGCCTGGAGGCCCCGAGCCCGCCACACGGCGAGGACCGCCACGGCACCACAAGCGCCGAGCAGGATCCCCATGATGGTGAGGACGATGGCCACGGTGGGGCTCACCCCGCCAGCGGCGGTCGGGCGGTCGGCCACGAGGGCCAGAGCCGGGTCGCCGCCGGCTCCGGGGGCGGCCGGATCGACCCCGGCGACCGGGAGGCCGGCCGGGCCGGTATCGGCGGCGGCCGCCGGGTCGGCCATCGGAGCGCCGCCGTCGGCGGCGTCCCCCGCCACTTCGGCGGCTGGCTCTTCGGCCGGCGCCGCCTCCCCCATCGGGGGCTGCTGGTCGCCGCCGCCGGCCGGCGGGATGGTCGCAGCGTCGGTGCCCGCCGGTGGGGCCTCGGTGGCCGGTGGGGTGTCGGGTGCTCCCGGCGCGTTGATCGGCGTGACCGGTTGGGCCAGGGGGCCGACGCCGACGACCTCGCCGTCACCCCCATCGAACACCACGTCGGAGCAGCCGTAGAAGGTCTCCTCGCTGTCGGAGCGCTCCCAGATCGAGTAGATGATGTGGCGGCCCGTCCGCTCGGGGAGGGTGGCCGTCCACTGGTAGTCGGGCGTGCCGTTGGCCTGGTCCTGACCGTTGGGCTCGGCCTGCTGGTACACCGAGAACGGCTCGGGCTCCAGGTCATCCCAGCGGAGGGGTTGGGTCGGGTCGTAGCCCTCACGGGTCACGTAGAGCCGAATCTCCCCGGGATGGGCGGCCCAGGCGTTGTACCGCATCACCATCGTCGCCCCGGCGGTCAGGCGGGTGTGGGGCCAGTCGGCACGGGCCAGGTCGTAGCCGGCGTACTTGGGGTCGCCGCCGCTGCACAGCTGCCCGTCGGGGATGTAGCCCCGGGTCCGGCCCGCGCCGTCGCCCCGGAGCACCCCGAACCAATCCCAGAGGGGCTGCTTGCCGCCGATTTCGATCGCCGCCGCGCACGCCGGGTTGTTGGGGACGATGTCGCCGGTCTGGTGGGTCCCGTCGACCCGACAGAGGTAGGTCCGGCTGCCGGGGAGCGTCGCCGCGCCGTGGGCTGCGGCCGGCAGGGCGGGGAGGAACACGGCGACGAGACCGCCCACGGAGAGCACGACCGCGAGGGCGGCGAGCGGAAGAGCGAACCGGGAACGCACGTTGGGGGACTCCGATCGTCGTCGCCGGTCGGGTCGCCCCGCCGACGATGCCTTGCCCCAAGACGTCGGCGCCAAGTATAGATCGACAGCACCGACCCCAGGAACGAGGACACCGTGGCCGACGAACCGACCGATGCTGACCAGCAACCCCACCTCACGGCCCACGAGCGGGCGGCCTCGATGCTGGGAGAGCGGAGCGGTCCGCTGAGCGACGTCCGGGTCATCGATCTGACCCAGGCGATCGCCGGCCCGTGGAGCACGATGATGCTGGCCGACCTGGGGGCCGACGTCATCAAGGTCGAAGCCCCCCGAGGCGACCTCCAACGCAAGATGGCGCCCTACACGCTCGACGACGAGGTCCGGGCCTACGGGGGCTCGTTCGCCAGCTACAACCGAAACAAGCGCGGCGTGGCCCTCGATCTCAACGACCCCGACGACCGGGAGACGTTCCTCCAGCTGATCGAGTCGGCCGATGCCCTCGTCGAGAACATGCGAGCCGGGGTGATGGACGGGCTCGGGCTGAGCTACGAGACGCTCCGGGAGCGCAACCCCCGCCTGGTCTACGGAGCGATCCGGGGCTTCGGCGACCCTCGGACCGGGGAGAGCCCCTACGCCGCCTGGCCGGCCTACGACGTCATCGCCCAAGCCCACGGAGGGCTGGTGTCGATGAACGGCTCGGGACCCGACGACCGGGTCCAGGTCGGCCCGTTCCTCGGCGACATCTACCCCGGCACGGTGGCGGCGGTTGCCTTCCTCGCCGCCATCCACCACGCCAAGCGGACCGGGGAGGGCCAGTTCGTCGACGTGGCGATGACCGACGCCATCATGGCCATCACCGAGCAGGGGGTCATGCGGTACAGCTACATGGGTCGGGGCGACACCCCGCCCAGCGGCAACCGCAACGACTTCGCCGTGCCCTTCGACGTGTTCGACACCGCCGACGGCGCGGTGGCCATCGCCTCCCCGACCGACAGCCACTGGCGGATCCTGGCCCCGATCATCGGCTTGGAGGAGTTGGCCACCGACGAGCGAACGGCGACGCTCCGGGGGCGGGTCAAGAACCGGACCCTGATCGACGAGCCGCTGACCGCCTGGTGCGCCGAACGGACCAACGCCGAGGTGCTCGAGGAGCTGGGGGGAAAGGTCCCGGTCGGGGTGGTCAACAAACCGGGCGACCTGTTCACCGACGACCACGTCGCCTCCCGGGACATGCTGGTCGCCGTCGAGCAGCCCTCAGGGCGGCCGGTGGTACAGGTCAACACCCCGATGCGGTTCACCGAGACGCCGACCGGGATCTACCGTCGGGCCCCGATGCTCGGCGAACACGACACCGAGGTCCAGGGCGAGCTCGGCGACAACCGGTGACCGGCAGACCCTCGAAACTCAGCATCCCGATACATCGTGTCGGTGCCGCCGTCAGCGACCAGCTCCCAGGTGAGCTGGCGGCTCACCGCGCCGTGCCGAAGTTCAGCTCCAGCTGTTCGAGCTGGGATCGCCGGATCGGAGATCCTCCGATGAAGTCGGCCAGCGCCTGTCGGCTCTGGGCCTCGACCGCTCCGTTCCCGTTGCTCGACGAACCGTAGGTCCGCCATCCTCGGTCGATCGGCCGGAAGATGGTCGCCGGGCCATGCTCGGCGGAGATCGCCCGTTCCACGAAGACGATGTCATCGATGTGGACCTGGCGGGCGACCTCCGGCGAGTGGGTGTTGAGGATCGCCTGCCGGAGAGGGTTGTCGTCGGCCACCGGTTCGTCCAGGTCGACCGCGTAGTCGTAGAGCAGGTCGACGAGGGCCGGAACCCGGGACGGATGGATCCCGTTCTCCGGCTCCTCCACGCAGAGGACCGCCCGGTCCCGCACGTCGACCAGGAGCAGCGCGAGGGCGATGTACCGCAGGGTGCCCTCCGACAGGGATCGGCCGAACAGCCACTCCCCCATCCCGCCGACCCGCGCCCGGAGAGCGAGCTGGTCCCGCACCTCGTCGGTGTAGACGTCGAGATCCTCGACCTCGGCGTTCAGTTCCCGGAGCCGGTTGACCACCACCGTCGATGCGTCGCGATCCCGAGCCAGCAGCGCTCGCAGGGTCGCCGGAAGGTTGCCGCCCCTGGCCGAGACGTGGGGAGTCGCCGATCGGACGTCGGGCGTCCGCATGGCGCTCGGCTCCAGGTGGAGCAGCCGCCATGATTCCATCTCCCGCTTGGCGGCGAGGACCGTCGGGTAGTCGGCGGTGTTCGTCCCACCGAGGATCGTGAGCGGCGACCGCCCGACCGAGGCCGACCGGCCTCTGCTCCCTCCTTCGCCGTGGAGCGAGATGGCACCGGCATCGTGATCGGTCGAGATGAAGGGAACGCGACGGCCCCCCTTGCCGGTGACGGAGCGTCGGAACGCCTCCGAGGACCGAAAGCGGGTGAACCGCTGAAAGTCGCCGAGCTTGACCGGCTCGAGGCTCTCGTGGTCGACGACGAGGCGGTCGGACTCCGCCTGGTAGGCAAGGCGAACCGAGTACCGCAGCAGTGTGGTGCTCGGGGTCGCCTCGACCTCGAAATCGTCGACCACCGTCGGAGGCACGATCAGATCGGCGGTCAACTCGACCGAGCCAGCCGGGTCCCGCCCGTGGAGGAGGTCGAGCGGCGACGACGGGCCGTCGGCCGTTCGGCGGATCCGCCGAACGGCGTCGTTCACGTCGTGGTCGGCCAGCGCGCTGAGGAGATGGATGGCGTCGAAGAGGTTGCTCTTGCCCACCCCGTTGTGGCCGATCAGGCAGGTCAGCGCGCCGAACCGGACGGTGGCGGCTCGGATGCTCTTGAAGTTGCGAACGCTTAGGGCGACCAGCACCGGCGACCCCCGGGTGACGACCGCCCCAACCGTAGCCCGCCGCCGAGGGAACTCAGGCCAGCGCCCAAGCTGCGGTCAACGACGGCTCGGCACCGCCGCCGACCGTTGCCCGACCGTCACGGTGCAGGGCGAGGAGGTGGGAGTAGACCGAGTTGGCGGCCGCCCGCCAGAGGCGCTTGTCGACCGCGGCGTAGATGGTCGGCACCATCTCCTTGATCGTGGCCGCGCCACCGTCGAGGGCCGCCACGATCTGGGCCTCCCGAGCCAAGCGGTGATCGATGAAGCTCTGCACGTAGGCCTGTGGTTGCTCGATGGCCGGGCCGTGGGTCGGCCAGTACCGCTCGTCGTCGCGGCCCAGCAGCTTGCGGAGGCTGTTGAGGTAGTCGAACAGGTCGCCGTCGGGCGGGGAGATGACCGACGTGGCCCACCCCATCACGTGGTCCCCGGTGAACAACACGCGCTCCTCCCGCAGGCCGAAGCACACGTGGTTGGAGGTGTGGCCCGGCGTGTGGACGACCTCGACCGTCCACCCCGGTCCCTCGACCACATCGCCATCGCCGACCGCCACGTCGGGCACGAACTCGGTGTCGGGCCCCTCCCGCTTCAGCTCGTCGGGGGTCTCGGCCCACTGCCGCTCGAACTCCTCCTTCTCCTCCTCGGTGAAGTACTCGTCGAAGGTGACGGTGTCGAGCGGGTCGTGATCGGGAACCGGACCGTGAGGCCCGAAGCCGTAGGTGGTCGCTCCGGTCCGGTCGACGAGCTTCGGCACGCCGGCGGTGTGGTCGGTGTGGGTGTGGGTGACCAGCACGTGGCTGATCGTCTCGCCCGGCTCGAGTGCGGCCATCACCGCATCGAGGTGCACGTCGAGGGTCGGTCCGGGGTCGATGACCGCCACCGAGCCCCGACCGATCAGGTACACCCCGGTGCCGGTGAAGGTGAACGGGTTCGGGTTCTCCGCCACCACCCGCCGGATCAGGGGCGACAGCTCGTCGGTCTTGCCGTACGCCGGGCTGAAGTCCTGATTGAAGTCGATCGCCATGAAACGTGGTCCTTCCCGGTGGTCGATCAGAGGGGTCCGTCGGGGTCGAGGATGCCGGTCACGATGAGCCGGTCGTCGTGGCTGACCTCGGCCCGGTACCGCCGTACCCCGTCTATCACGAGGAACACGATCCCGTCATCCGTGGCGTCGACGTCGAACGGCGACCCGAGGGCTCGGGCGAGGCGACCGTCCCGATCTTCGAGCAGCATCGCCAGCAGGCCGGACCGTGAGCGCTCGAACAGATCGAGATCCAACTCGACCCAATCCTCGCCTCCGACGCCGATGTAGCTCATGACCTCCTCAGTCAAGCAGGGGTCCGAGGGCCGGGAACAGCCAGTCCGGTGGCCGGGTCGGCTTCCCGCTGGCGTCGGTGACCGCCGCGGTGACCTCGCCCGACACCAGCTCCTCGTCGCCCCGGAGGATGCGCTGGGCCCACGCCCCGCTCGCTCGCCGCAGCCCGTGGACCCGGGTGGTGACCGTCAACCGGTCACCGGCCACCGCCGGCCGGCGGTACACCAGCTCCAGCCGGGTCACCACCAGTTGGAACCCCCGCTCGGCCAGGGTGTCGATGGGGATGCCGCAGTCGGCGAGGGCGACCGTCCGAGCCACTTCGAGGTAGGTGGCGTAGACCGCGTGGTTGACGTGGCCGTACGGGTCGAGCTCGCCGAAGCGGACGTCGATCATGGTCTCGTGGGGCATGGGCGCCCGAGTGTAGGGCCCTATCCTGATCGCCATGGCGACGGGACGGGCCAACGACGTCGAGGAGGTGTCGGTCATCGGCTCCCAGGGCCACCGGCTGGCCGGGCAGCTCCACCGACCGGACCAGCCGGCGAAGGGGTCGATCCTCCTCGCCCACTGCTTCACCTGCTCGAAGGACCTCCACACGATGAGCCGGCTGGCGTCCGGGCTGGCCGACGCCGGCTACGCCGCGTTCCGGTTCGACTTCACCGGTCTCGGAGACTCGGGCGGCGACTTCGCCGAGACGTCGGTCAGCGCCAACGTGTCCGACCTGACCCGGGCGGCCACCACGCTGATCGGGATGGGGTTCGGGCCGTGCGGCATGGTCGGCCACAGCCTGGGCGGGGCGGCGACGATCCTGGCCGCCCGCCGACTCAAGACGGTCCGATCGATGGCCACCATCGGGGCCCCGGCCACCGTCGGCCACGTCACCCACCTGTTCGCCGACCAGCTCGACGACCTGCTCACCGAGGGTCGGCGGACCGTCGACATCGGGGGTCGCCCCTTCGAGCTGGAGGCCGGCTTCGTCCACGACCTCGACCGCCACGACCTGCTGGCCGAGGTGGCCGCCCTCGACCGGCCGTACCTGGTTGTCCACGCCCGGGACGACACGATCGTCACCTTCGACAACGCCGAGGCCCTCCACGGTGCGGCCGTCGAACCCAAGCGGCTCGCCGCCCTCGATCACGGCGGGCACCTGCTCGGCCCGCGGGATGCCGCCGAGGCGGCCCTCACGGCGATCCGGGACTGGTTCGACGCTACCCTCTGAGCGACGGGGGCCGGACGTCGGCGAACCGGTCGACCGATCGCAGCGTCGGGGCGAAGAGGGCGAACCCGACCACGACGAGCAGGGTCCCGACCCCGCCGGCGACGACCGCCGGCACGATGCCCAGCCACTGGCCGACGAGGCCGGACTCGACGGCCCCCAGTTCGTTCGACGCGCCGATGAAGACGTTCTCCACCGCCAGGACCCGTCCCCGCATCGACTCGGGGGTGGCGAGTGGGACCAGGGTGGCCCGGATGAACATGCTGACCGCGTCGGCGGCTGACAGGACCATCAGCGCCACCATCGCGACGACGTAGTCGCGGGTCAGGCCGAGGGCGATCGTCGCCACCCCGAACAGCGCCACCGACGCCAGCAGCACCGGCCCGACACGGCGCTGGATCGGCCGCCAGGCCAGGAGGATGGCGGTGAGGCCAGCGCCGATCCCGATCGAAGCCCGGAGCCACCCCAACCCCACGGCGCCCACCCCGAGGCGGTCCTCGGCGATCGCCGGCAGGAGGGCGACGGCGCCCCCGAGGAGCACGGCGAACAGGTCGAGGGTGATCGCCCCGCCGAGGACCGGGGTCCGGGCGATGAACCGGAGCCCCTCGGTGGCATCGGCGATCGCCCGGCGGTAGCCGGTGGCCCGCTCCAAGCGGGCCACCTGGGGCGCGGCGATCGAGAGCGCAACGACGATGGCCGCCGCGAAGCCGACCGCGGCGACCAGGTAGGGATACTGGGGACCGAGGAGGAACACGAAGCCGAAGACGATCGGGCCACCGATGATGCCGGCCTGGAAGACCACCGACCGCAGGGCCACGACCCGCTCGACGAGATGGGTCGGAGCGACGTCGATCGGCAGCGCCCGGCTGGCCGGCGCGGCGAACGCCCGGGCGGTGCCGAACGCCACGACGATGACGAAGATCGGCCACAGCTCGGTCGGGCCCGAGGCGACGTAGAGGAACAGCGCCACCGAGGAGGCGGCTTCGCCGGCCAGGCCCAACGCGAACACCTTGCGGCGATCGAAGGTGTCGGCCACCGACCCGGCGACCGGGGCGAACAGGAACACCGGGACGAACTCGGCCAGCCCCAACATGCCGAGATCGAAGGCCCGACCGGTCATGTCGAAGACCTGCTTGCCGAGGATCGTCACCTGCCCGACGGTGGCGAAGGCGCTCATGAACAACGCCACCAACAGGAGCACGACGTCGAGCGGGAGCGCCGAGGATCGGTCGACGCCGACGTCCTCGGCTCCGGTCTCGGTCACCCGCCTTGTCTAGCAGGGTCCCGTCCGTCGACCCCTTTGGGAGCGGTCGAGCGCCGGCTGGTAGCGTCGGGCGCCATGACCACGACAGGTCGGGGCGCCCTCGACGACGAGCGGGCCGAGATCCCACCACCGGCCGACCGGCGAGATGGCCCGGCGGGATGGGTGGTGGCCGCCGCCACCTTCGTCGCCACCTTCACCGTGTTCGGGGTGGCCTACAGCTTCGGTGCGTTCTTCGGCCCGATGGCCGACGAGTTCGGCACCGACCGGGGCCAGACGGCCCTCTTCTTCGCCATCACCACCTTCCTCTACTTCGCCCTCGGGCTGATCACCGGCCGGATCGCCGACCGGCGGGGCCCACGGCCGGTGCTCCTGGTCGGGGCGGCCGTGATGACCCTCGGGCTCATCGCCACGTCCCGGGTGTCGGAGATCTGGCTCGGCTACCTGACCTACGGGCTGGGGGTCGGGATCGGCGTCGCCTGCGCCTACGTGCCGATGGTGGCCGCCGTCGGCGGCTGGTTCGAGCGGCAACGAACGACGGCCCTGGGGGTGGCGGTGGCCGGCATCGGGGTCGGCACCCTGACCGTCGCCCCCCTCGCCGAATGGCTGATCGCCACCTACGGGTGGCGTCGCAGCTACGTGATCCTCGCCGCCGGCGTCGCCGTACTGCTGGCGGTGGCGGCCATCGGCGCCCGCCGGCCACCGGCGTTGCCGGCACCACCCGCCGACGGCGGCGACGGCGGGACCGCGACCGGTCCGTCGATCGCAACGCTGGTCCGGACCAGCATGGACTTCAAGATCCTGTACCTGGCGATGGCGCTGATGACCTTCGCCTTGTTCGTGCCGTTCGTGTTCCTCCCCGACTACCTGGAGACCGCCGACATCGACGGTCCAGCCGGTTGGCTGATCGGGCTGATCGGCATCTCGTCGGTCGTGGGGCGCCTCGGGCTCGGGGCCATGGCTTCCCGGGTGTCGTCGATGGGGCTCTACCGGCTGTCGTTCGCCGTGGTCAGCCTCAGCTTCGCCATCTGGATCCTGTTCGGCGAGAGCTACCCGGCGCTGGTGGTGTTCACCATCGTGCTCGGGGTGGCCTACGGCGGCTTCATCGCCCTGTCGCCGGCCGTCACCGCCGAGATCTTCGGACCGGCCGGACTCGGGGCCGTGCTCGGCGCCCTCTACACCGCAGCCGGCATCGGAGGGCTGGCGGGCCCGCCGCTCGCCGGGTGGATCATCGACCAGGGCGGGTACAACGCCGCGCTCGGGGTGGCGATGGCGTTCGGCCTGGCGTCGACCGCCGTGTTGTTCGCCGTCGGCCGCGGTCAGCCGACGCCCTAGGGCAGCGGGACGCCGTCGCTGGCCTGGATCAGCTGGTAGACGTCGGCCCGGTCGAGGGTGACACCGGCCGCCTGGCTCAGCTCGGTCAACCGCTCCGGCCGTTGGGTGCCCAGGAGAGCGACCGGGCGAGACGGGTGGGCCAGGACGAAGGCGACCGCGATCGCCGCTCGACCGACGCCTTCCCGGCCGGCCAGCTCGTCGAGGGTCGCCGCCAACTCGGGCCGGAGGCCGTCGCCGGTGGCGACCGCGCCGCCGGCCAGCGGGCTCCAGGCCAGGGGCACGACCCCCTCCCGAGTACAGCGATCGAGGGTGCCGTCCCGGAGGGGGTCGAGACGGACCACCGAGAGCTCGGGCTGATCGGTCACGAGGGGGAACGGCAGGTGGGCCTGGAGGGCGTCGGTCTGGGCCGGGGTGTGGTTCGACACGCCGACCTCGCCGATCTTGCCCTCGCTCCGGAGGGCGGTGAGGGTGGCAGCCACCGACTCGGGATGGGTGTAGGGGTCCGGTCGGTGGATCTGATAGAGGTCGACGTGGTCGACGCCGAGCCGGCGGAGGCTGGCCTCGCACGCCGACCGGAGGTACTCGGGGCTGGAGTCGTAGGGTACCGGGGGCCGGATCCCACCCTTGGTGGCCAGCACCATCCGCTCCCGGAGGGTGGGCGCCGATGCCAGGACCTTGCCCAGGATCTCCTCGTTGGCCCCGAACCCGGTTCCGCCCCAGTCCAGGCCGTAGACGTCGGCCGTGTCGACCAGGTTCATCCCCAGGTCCAGGGCGTGCTCCAGGATCCCCTGGGCTTCGGCGACGGTGGCGTTGGTGAACCGCCAGCACCCGAACCCGAGCGGGCCGACCTGGTGGGAGCCGATCGAGCGGGGGTCGGAGGAGATCAGCGAGCTCATGACCCGACGCTATCCGGTCGGCTCACGGGCGCCGTCGATGCGCGAGGGGGAATGGGCCACCTGTCGCCCGGGTTTGAGCCCGGCATGGACGTGGCCTTGAGCGACTCGGCGATCGAACTGGTACGAACCAGGGGAGGAACGGCGGCGATCGACTTCATCCCGCCCACCGCTTGAGGGGCGGTGTCCGAGGTGTCGGTCGACACCTACCTCCAGGGCAAGAACACCGGGCGGTACCGGCGGTTCGAGCAGGACGGCGTGGTGGTGCTGGTCGCCCCCAAGCTCCAGGGCTACGCCGACCGGGTCGAGATCGTGACCCGCAAGAAGCTCATCGGGTCCAAGCTGGTGGCGATCGCCCACCACACCCACACTGCGGCGTGCCGCCACTGACGCCGGGCCCGCCCGACGCCGCACCTCGCGCCGGCGGCGTCTAGAGGCCGGGGAGGAGGTCGACCTCGGCCGGTCCGCCGGTCGCCGTCCGGCCGGGGACGGCGAAGACCTCGGTGCCGAACATCGCGGCGAAGCGCTCGGCCGGGAGCACGAGGAAGAAGCTGTCGTCGGGGATCTGACTCCGATGGGCCACCATCGCCCCCCGCTTGGCGTCGAGGTGGTCGGACACGTCGAGGGTGAAGCTCAGGTCTTCCTCGGCCACGCCGAACTCCTCGAAGTCCTCGACGGCCGGGGCGTCGGCCCCGCTGCCCTCAAGCTCGTCGGCCACCTCGGCCATCGACTCCATGGCCCGGGTCCGGTTGACGGTCGCCTCGTACACATCGGCCACCCCCGCCTTGGCCGCTGCGGCAAGACCGACCCGATGGACCTGGATGTGATCCGGATGCCCGTAGAGGCCGTGGTCGTCGTAGATCGTCAGCACGTCGGCGTCGACCTCGTCGAGGATCGCCGCCAGCCGGCCGGCCGCCTCATCGACGTCGGCCTGCCAGAAGCACTCCGGCCGATCGTTGGACGGCTCGCCCATCATGCCGGAGTCCTCGTAGTCGAGGAACCGGGGAGGCTCGGCCCCGAGGAGCTCGCAGGCTGCGGACAGCTCTGCGACCCGGCGCTCGGCCAACGTCTCACCTTCATTCAGGAACCCGGGCGGATGCTCCCCCAGCTCACCTCGGGTCGCGGTGACCAGGACGACCCGATGGCCGGCGGCGGCCGCCTTGGCCATCAGGCCGCCGGTCGACAACGCCTCGTCGTCGGGGTGGGCGTGGAAGCAGACCAGGGTCGACACCTGTTCAGGCTATCGCCGCAGCCGCCCCAGCCCGGGCCGGCAACCAGATCGGCGGCCTTCAGCGACCGCCGTCGAGGGAACGACGGTCGACGTCGTCGAGGGAGTCGCCGGGCCGGACGACCACGTCGTGGGGGTGGCTCTCCCGCAAGCCGGCGCCGGTGACCTTCGTCAGGCGGGTCGACGTCCGCAGCGCAGCCAGGTCGGACGCGCCGGCATAGCCCATGCCGGAGCGCAAACCGCCGACGAGCTGGCCGACGAGCTCGGCCAGGGAGCCGGCGTAGCGGACCCGGGCCTCGACCCCCTCGGCGACGTGCTTCTGCCCGCCGCCAGGGCCCTGCTCCGATGCATACCGGTCGGCGGCCCGGCCCCGCATGGCACCGACCGAGCCCATGCCCCGGTACGTCTTCCACATCGCCCCGTCGACCAGCTCCAGCTCGCCCGGGGCCTCGTCGACCCCGGCCAGGGCGTTGCCGACCATGACGGCATCGGCACCGGCGGCGAAGGCCTTCACGATGTCGCCCGAGGTGACGATCCCGCCGTCGGCCACGATCGGTACCCCGTGGGGGTCGGCGGCCAGAGCGCACTCGTAGATGGCGCTCAGCTGGGGCATCCCGGCCCCGGCCACGATCCGGGTGGTGCAGATCGAGCCGGCTCCGACCCCGACCTTGATCACGTCGGCGCCAGCCCCGGCCAGGGCGTCGACCCCTTCGGCGGTGACGACGTTGCCGCCGATCACCACCACGTCGGGCCACTTGGCCTTGACCTCGGTCACGGCCTCCACGACCCCCCGGCTGTGGCCGTGGGCGGTATCGACGACCAGGGCGTCGACCCCGGCGTCGATGAGGGCCTCGGCCCGGTCCATGGCGTCGGTGACGCCGATGGCGGCCCCCACCCTCAGCCGGCCCTCGCCGTCGAGGGCGGCGTCGGGCTTCTCGATCCGCTTGCGGATGTCCTTGACCGTGATCAACCCCCGGAGTCGACCGTCCTCGTCGACGAGGGGCAGCTTCTCGATCCGGTGGCGGTGGAGGATGTCGACCGCATCGTCGAGCGACGTGCCGACCGGGGCGGTCACCAGGTTCTCCGAGGTCATGAAGGCGGTGACCGGCTCGTCGAACGAGGCCTCGGTACAGAACCGGATGTCTCGATTGGTGAGGATGCCCACCAGCCGCTCGTCGTCGTCGGTGATCGGCACCCCCGAGATCCGGTGGCGGGACATGATCCGTTCGGCGTCGGCCAGGGTGGCGGTGGGACGGAGGCTGACCGGGGCGGTGATCATCCCCGACTGCGATCGCTTGACCCGGTCGACGTGCTCGGCCTGGGTGAGGATCGGCAGGTTCCGGTGGAGCACACCGAGCCCGCCCTCCCGGGCCAGGGCGATGGCCACCTCGGCCTCGGTGACGGTGTCCATGGCGGCCGACAGCAGCGGCACCGAGAGCTCCATCCCGGCCAGCGACGTGGCGGTCGACACCTCGTTGGGAAGGACATCGCTCCACCCGGGGACGACGAGCACGTCGTCGAAGGTCAACGACTCGAACCCGCCGAACAGGGCGCCGTTGGGGCGGGAGATCGGCGGCTCGGGGGTGGGCTGGTACGAGCTCATGGCGGTCCTCCGGTCAACTCGGCACGGTCGAGGGCGATGGCGATGGCGTCCACCAGGATCCGGTGCTCGACCTCGTGGACCCGTTGTTCGTACGTCTCGAGGGTGTCGTCGGTTCGGAACGGCACCGGCTCCCAGGCGATCACCGGGCCGTTGTCGACACCTTCGTCGGGAACGTAGTGCACCATCACCCCGCCGTGGTCGATGGTACCGGCCCGCCACGCCTCGTAGGCCCGCTCGATCGCCCCGAGCCCGATGAAGGTCCCCGGCTTGGCCGGGTGGAGGTTGATCGTGAGGTGGTGGTGGACGAAGGTCGGGGTCAGGATGCGGTTCCACCCCGCCAGCACCACCAGGTCGACGCCGTGGGCGGCGACGGTGTAGGCGAGGTCGTGGTCGTAGTCGGCCCGATCCCGTCCGCCATGGGGGGCGATCGCGGTCGGCACGCCGGACGCCCGGGCCCGCTCCAGGGCGTAGGCATCGGCGACGTTCGACACCACGACCGCAACCTCGGCGTCGAGGCGGCCGGTGGCGCAGGCATCGAGGATCGCCTGGAGGTTGGTCCCGTTTCCCGAGACCAGGACCGCCACTCGGCGGGGGGACCGGCTCATCGGTCGCCGGCCGAGTCGTGGCGGCTCATGCGATGGTGACGCCCCGACCCATGGTCACCTCGCCGATCACCCAGGTCTCCTCCCCCACCGCCGACCGGAAGTCGTCGACGAGGTCGGGGGCGACGAGGGCGACCATCCCGATGCCGCAGTTGAACACCTGGTGGGCCTCCCGGGCCCCGAGCCGGGCCCGGGCGATCAGGTAGTTGAACAGGACCGGCCGGGGCCAGGCCGTGGGGTCGACCGTCGCCCCGCACCCGTCGGGTAGTACCCGGGGGAGGTTGTCGACGAAGCCACCGCCGGTGATGTGGGCGAGACCGTCGACCAGGCCGGCGTCGAGCGCCGGGCCGAGGACCTGGAGGTAGCTCCGGTGCACGGCCAGGAGGGCGTCGCCGATCGTCTCACCGGAACCGCCCGGCAGCTCGCCGGCGAGGTCCATGCCATCGAACACCTTCCGAGCCAACGAGTAGCCGTTGGTGTGCAGCCCGGACGACGCCAACCCGACCAGCACGTGGCCGGGGGCGGCGCCCCCGTTGGGGAGGAGGCGGTCCCGTTCGACGACGCCGACCATCGTGCCGGTGATGTCGACCGCGCCGGGAGCGAGCAGGTCGGGCAGTTCGGCCGTTTCGCCGCCGAGGAGGACGCACCCGGCGGACCGGCACGCCTCGGCCATCCCGTCGACGATCCGGCCCACCAGCTCGGGGTCGAGCTTGGCGGCCGACACGGTGTCGAGGAAGAACAGCGGTCGGGCCCCCTGGACGAGAACGTCGTTGACGCCGTGGTTGACGACGTCGGCCCCGCAGCCCTCCCACCGGTCGAGGGCCTGGGCCAGGAGGGTCTTGGTCCCGACGCCGTCGGTGGTGGCCACCAGGACCGGCTCGTCGAGCTTCGACAGGCCACCGATGTCGAACACCCCGCCGAAGGAGCCGAGGCCGGCGACCACCCGCTGGTCGTGGGTCGAGTTGACGGCCGACGCGATGCGGGCCACGGTCTGGGCGCCCGAGGCCAGGGAGACGCCGGCGTCCTCGTAGGACGGGGCGACGGGCCCCTTCGATGCCGACGCCGCAGCCCGGGCCCTGGCCCGGTCCCCCCGGGGGGCGTGGCGCCAGCCGATGTCGGATCGGGCGAACAGGCCCCGCCCCGTCAGCGCGTCGACGACCGGGTAGGCGACGTCGAGGGCTCCGGCCAGGTCGGCTCCGGTCCCGACCACACTGACCACCCGGCCGCCGGTGGAGACGATCCGGTCCCCGTCGACCCGGGTCGCGGCGTGGACCAGCTGGACGTCGCCGGGTACCTCGACGGTGGGGACGGTCAGCCCGAGCCGGGGCTCGGTCGGGTACCCCTCGGCGGCCACGACCACGGCGGCCGCGGTCCGGTCGCTGAGGTGGATCGGGGTGTCGCCCAGCTCTCCCCGGGCTGCGGCGTGGAGGACGGCCAGCAGGTCGGACTCGATGAGGGGGATGATGCACTGCGCCTCGGGATCCCCGAACCGGCAGTTGTACTCGATCAGGCGGGGCCCGGCCGAGGTGAGCATGATCCCGGCGTAGAGCACGCCGACATAGGGCCGCCCCTCGGCGGCCATGCCGGTCACCGCGGCGACCAGGAACTGCTCGGCCAGCTCGGCCTCCAGCTCAGGGGTGATACCGGGCACGGGGGCGAAGGCCCCCATCCCTCCGGTGTTGAGCCCGGTGTTGCCCTCCCCGACCCGCTTGTGGTCCTGGGCGGTGACCAGGGGGACGACCGTCGTGCCGTCGGCCACCCCGAACAGGGACAGCTCCTCGCCGTAGAGGCGCTGTTCGAGGACGATCAGGTCGCCGGCGTCGCCCATCTTGCGGCCGGCCAGCAGATCGAAGACGGCCCGCTCGGTCTCGACCCGGTCCTCGGGGACGATGACCCCCTTGCCGGCGGCGAGACCGTCGGCCTTGACGACGACCTCTCCGTCGTAGCTGTCGAGCCAGTCGAGGGCCGCGTCGACCTCGGTGAAGGACTCGCTGACCGGTCCGGGGATGCCGTGACGGGCAGCGAAGGCCCGGGCGAAGGACTTCGACCCCTCGAGCTGGGCGGCGTCGGCCGACGGCCCGAAGCAGGCGATGTCGGCCAGGTGGAGGTCGTCGGCCAGCCCGGCCACCAGGGGAGCCTCGGGGCCGACGACGACCAGGTCGATCCGGTGACGGAGGCAGAAGTCGACCACCGCCAGGTTCGAGGAGATGTCGAGGTCGTGGTTGTAGGCGGTCGTGCCGGCGTTGCCGGGGGCGACGTGGAGCTCCCGCAGGAGGGGCGAGGTCGCCAACGCCTCGGCGATGGCGTGCTCCCGGCCGCCGGACCCGAGCAACAGGACCCGGAGGAGGCCGTCGGGGGCGCTCCGGGGTACGGGGACGATCACCCGAGGACTCCTTCGAACCGTTGCTTGTCGGGGAGCATCGAGAGCTGGACCGGGACGGGATAGACACCGGTGAAGCAGGCGTTGCAGTAGCCGTCGTCCCGGCCGAGGGCCTTCATCATCCGCTCGACCGACAGGAACCCGAGGCTGTCGGCGCCGATGTGGTCGCAGATCTCCGGGATGCCGAGCTGGTGGGCGATCAGCTCGTCGTGGGTGCCCATGTCGACGCCGAAGAAGCAGGGGTGGGCGATCGGGGGCGAGGTGATCCGGACGTGGACCTCGGCTGCGCCGGCGTCTCGGACCAGGCGGACCAGCTGGCCCGATGTCGTCCCTCGGACGATGGAGTCGTCGACCATCACCACCCGACGACCTCGGAGGTTCTCCGGCAGGGGGTTGAACTTGAGGGCCACCCCTTGACGCCGGAGCTCATCGGTCGGCTCGATGAACGTTCGGCCGATGTAGCGGTTCTTGACGAAGCCCTCGTTGTAGGGGACGCCCGAGGCGACGGCGTAGCCGATGGCGGCCGGCATCGAGGAGTCGGGGACCGGGACGACGACGTCGGCCGGAACCGGGTGCTGGCGGGCCAGTTCCTCCCCGAGCCGCTGCCGAACCTGGTGGATCGAGAGACCGTCCCAGGTGGCGTCGGGCCGCGAGAAGTAGATGTGCTCGAACGTGCACCGGGCCAGCTCGCCTCGAGGCGGTACCGCCTGGTGGCGGCGGGCCACCCCGCCCTGGAGGACGACGATCTCCCCCGGCTCGATCTCCGAGGTGGTGACGCAGCCGAGGGTCTGGAGCGCCCCGGTCTCCGAGGCCACGACGTAGCCTCCCGACGGAAGCTGTCCGAGCGACAACGGGCGGAAGCCCCACGGGTCGCGGGCGGCGATCACCTTGGTGCCGGCGATGAGCACCAGGGAGAACGCCCCCTCCCAGCGGGGCATGACGCTGGCCAGCCGCTCCTCCCAGGTCGCGCCCTCGCCGGCGATCAACATCAGGGCCAGGACCTCGGAGTCCGATGAGGACTGGAGCCCGGCGCCGCGCTCGAGAAGCTCGGCTCGGAGCCGGTCGGCGTTGACCAGGTTGCCGTTGTGGGCCACGCCGAGCGGCCCGTACATCGTCTCGACGAGGTAGGGCTGAACGTTGCGGTCGGAGCTCGACCCGGTGGTCGAGTACCGGGTGTGGCCGATGGCCAGCTTCCCGACGAGCGGGTCGAGCGTTCCGGCCTCGAACACCTGGCTGACGAGACCCTGGGCCTTGTGGACCCGAACCGCCCGGCCATCGGAGACGGCGATCCCGGCCGCCTCCTGACCCCGGTGCTGGAGGGCGTAGAGCCCGAAGAACGCCAGCCGGGCCGCCTCGGCGGTCGGTGCCGCAACGCCGACGACGCCGCACTCCTCGGTCGGCCGGTCGTCGACTGCGAGCCCGGGGCCGTCGCTCATGAGGTCGGCGTGGGGGTCAACGCCGCGTCGGCGTCGAGCACCCGGGCCGCCGCCTCGGCCTGATGGGCCCGGACCCGTTCCCGGAGATCGGGGTCGGAGAGGGCGAGCATCTTGGCCGCCGCCACGGCGGCGTTGCCCGGTTCGATGGCGACCGCCGGCGCCACCCCGGGCGGCGTGCGGAGGCTCGACAACACGTCGAGGCCGGCGAAGGCGTCCGAGCGGGGCGGACAGGCGATGACCGGCGAGGCGACGTTGGCGTCGCTCAGGCCCGACAGAGCGTCGCTCATCCCGGCCACGGTGATGAACACGGTCGGGTCGGGATCGTCGTCGTAGCTGCGGAGCAGGGCGAGGACGTGCTCGGGGACCCGGTGGGCCGAGCCCACCCGGCGGACGACCGGCACCTGGAGCCGATCGAGCACCTCGGCGATGCGGTCGACCCACTCGGCGTCTCGCGGTGACCCGGACAAGATGACGACCTTCAACGGAAACCTCCTGGCGGTGACGTGGCGACTAGGTCGGGGAACCGGCCCCTCCCCCGGATCCGGCCTCGGTGAGGATCGGGCCGAGGTTGGCCCGGATCCGCTCTGCGATCGGCGCTGCCCCCGGCTCGAACGGGCGGCCGGTCAGCCGCTCGTAGAACGCAACGTAGCGGGCGGTGGTGTCGTCCCACACGTCGGCTCCCAGCGGCGGCGGGTCGCCCTCGCCCCGGTAGCCGGCTGCGGCCAGGGCCAACCGGAACGGCTCCTTGTCGAAGCTCTCGGGCGACGAACCGGCGGCGAGGCGCTCGTCGAGGTTCTCGGCAGCCCAGAACCGGGACGAGTCGGGGGTGTGGAGCTCGTCGATCAGCAGCAGGGTGCCGTCGGGTCCGAGACCGAACTCGTACTTGGTGTCGGCCAGGACGAACCCGGCGTCGGCCGCGAGGCGGGTCCCCCGGTCGAACAGCTCCAGTGCGGCCTTCTGGATCTCGGCCCATCGGCCGGCCTCGACCAGGCCAAGGGACACGACCTCATCGCAGGTGATGGGCTGGTCGTGGCCGCCGTCGGTGGCCTTCGTGGTCGGGGTGATCAGCGGCTCGGGAAGCGGTCCGTGCGGGCTCAGCCCGTCGGGGAGCCGGTAGCCGTAGAGCTCACGCTCGCCGGCCTGGTACCGGGGCAGGAGCGACGTCGAGGTGCTCCCGGTCAACCGGCCTCGGACGACCACCTCGACCGGCAACGGCTCGGCGTCGACGGCGATCAGGACGTTGGGGTCGGGGACCTCGATGACGTGGTTGGCCACGACGTCGACGGTGCGGGCGAACCACCAGGCGGCGACCTGGTTGAGGACTTGCCCCTTGTGGGCCGCGGTGCCGATCACCCGATCGAAGGCGCTGATCCGGTCGGTCGTGACCAGGAGCCGGCGGCCGTGACCCAGCCGCCACGCCTCCCGCACCTTGCCCGAGGTGTGGTCGGGCAAGTCCAGCGTCAGCGAAGCGAGCGTCTCGGCGGGAGTCATCGGATCATGATGGTCGGTCGGGCCCGGCGGTTGCTCCTCAGATCCGGGCTTTTCAACGAAAACCGAGAGCCGCTCATCGCACCGCCTCGACCCCGGCGGCGAACAACGGTCGGCACGAGCCGCCCAGACCCCGACCTCGGAGCGGGTCCTGGGCAGGATGGACGTGGTCCTCGGGATGGGGCATCAGACCCACCACGAGACCGGAGGGGTCGACGAGACCGGCGATGTCGTCGACCGAGCCGTTGGGGTTGACCGGATGACGACCCTCGGCCGCCGCGCCGTCGACGGTGACGTAGCGGAAGGCAACGGCGGCGGCCAGATCGGCCGGCCGTTCGGCCACCACCCGGCCCTCGCCGTGGGCGATCGGGCACCGCAACGGCTCCTCCAGCGGGTCGAGCCACGGTGACGGCGCCGCGGAGGGCCGGAGGGTGACCCACCGGCACTCGAAGCGGCCCGACTCGTTCGCCACCAGCGCCACCGGCGAAGCCGGATCGCCGGGCCGGCCGGTCCCGGCCTGGGGGGAACCGGGGATCGGACTGGGGGTGGCACGGCCGGGGAGCAGCCCGGCCCGGACCAGGGCCTGGAAGCCGTTGCAGATCCCGATCACCGGCATACCCCGCCCGACGGCCTCGGCCAACTGGTCGGCGAACCAGGTGGTGAGGTCGAGCCCCAGGAGCCGGCCGGCTCCGAGGGCATCACCGTAGGAGAAGCCTCCGGCGAGACCGAGGATCTGGTGGTCGGCGACCTTGACCTCCCCCAGCCGGAGGGCGGTGAGAGGGACCTGGGCCGTCGTGGCCCCGGCCAGCTCGAACGCTTCGGCCAGCTCCTCGTTGCGGTTCGTTCCCGGTGCGATGGGGATCAACACCGATGGACTGGTCATCAGGGGAGCCTCCTTAATCGACCGGGCGGGATCGGCGGTCGAGGTGTCACTCCGTTGGCGGCGGTGCGGTCGGTGGGTCGAGGTGGGCGGTGTAGGCGGCGACGACCTGGTCGAGGTCGATCGTCAGCCACGGCCCGATGGTGAGCTGGGGGCGATCGACGACGCGGCCCACCAGTGTGCCGTCGGCGAGGAGGGCGGCCACCCGGTCACGGTCGGCCGGCGCCGTCTCGACCAGGTAGCGGGCCGGACCCTCACCGAACAGGATCTCGGCCGGACGGTCCGCCGACGCGGCTCCATCGAGTGCGGCTCCATCGAGCGCTCCGCCGTCGAGGTCGAGGCCGAGGCGGCCGGCGAGCGCCCACTCGGCGGCGGCCACCGCCAGGCCTCCCTCGGCGAGATCGTGGACGCTCCGGACCACGCCGGCGGCGATGGCGGCGTGAAGCTGGCGGTGTCGGCTCGGGGCGGCCGGATCGGGGGCCGGGAGCGGCCCGCCCCGATCGCCACCGAGGACGTCGTCGAGGTGGGATCCACCCAGCCGGCCGCTGGTCGGCCCGACGAGCCACACGTCGTCGCCGGCGGTGACGGTTCCGGTCATCGGGAGGTTGTCCGGCCGGTCGACCGGCCCGAGCGCGGTGATGACCAGGGTCGGGGTGACCGGATCGGAGCCACCGTCGGGCAGCCGGTACTCGTTGTAGAGCGAGTCCTTGCCCGAGACGAACGGCGCTCCGTAGGCGATCGCAGCGTCGTGGCAACCTCGGCAGGCGGCGACCAACGCGGCCAGCGCAGCCGGATCGTTGGGATCCGACCAGGCGAAGTTGTCGAGGAGACAGATCCGGTCGGGGTCGGCACCGGCCGCCACCGCGTTCCGGATCGCCTCGTCGATGGCGACCCACGCCATCGACGACGTGTCGTACCGCCCCACGACGACGTTCACCCCGATACCGAGCGCGATGGCCGGCGTCGCGGTGCCGGTGCCCGCCGCCTCCCCGGTCGCCGCAGCGAGCGCGATGGCCGTGCCGTCGGCCGGGCCGTCCCCGGCGACACCGCCGTAGGGCCTGATCAGGGTGCGGCCCCGGACCTCGTGGTCGAAGGTCCGGACGATGTCCTCGTTCGATCGGATCGACGGGTGGGCCAGGAGGGCGAGGAGAGCTCGGCCTGGATCGGGGAGCGCCGGCCCGGCCGCCCGCGGTGGTCGGGGCGGTGGGAGGGCGCCGGCGGTCAGTTCCAACCGGGGCCGGCCGCCGTGGAGGAAGCCGAGGTCGAGGTCGACCACGGGGGTGTCACCATCGGTGACGACCAGGCGGTCGTCACCGGTGAAGTGGCCGATCACGTCGGCCCCGACCTGCCATCGGCGGGCCAGCTCGATCACCTCGTCTGGCCGGTCGGTGGCCAGGACCATCCGCTCCTGGGCTTCGGACAGCCACACCTCCCACGGGGCCAGGCCGGGGTACTTGCGGGGCACCAGTGCGAGGTCGACCCGGGCCCCTACCCCCTCGGCCATCTCCCCCACCGCCGACGACAGGCCACCGGCGCCGCAGTCGGTGATGGCGTGGTAGAGCGAGGCGTCTCGAGCGGCCACGACGACGTCGATCAGGCCCTTCTCGACGATCGGGTCTCCGATCTGGACCGATGAGCCGGCGATGAGGGCGGTCTCGACCCCCATCGTCTGCGACGAGAACGTCGCCCCGCCGACGCCGTCGCGACCGACCGCACCACCGAGGACGACGATGGCGTCACCCGGCCGGGGCTCGGTCGGGTGGGACCCGACCGGCAGGACACCGACGCAGCCGGCGAAGACGAGCGGGGTGGTCGTGTAGCTGGCGTCGTGGAGGACGGCGCCGCCGACGGTGGGCACGCCGATCTTGTTGCCGTAGTCGCCGACACCGGCCACGACCCCGGCCCGGATCCGGTTGGGGTGGAGGACGCCGGGCGGCAACCGGTCGGCCGGCAGGTCCTCCGGGCCGAAGCAGAGGATGTCGGTGATGGCGATGGGGCGGGCCGACACCCCGAGGATGTCCCGGACCACCCCGCCGACACCGGTGTTGGCCCCACCGAAGGGCTCGAGGGCCGACGGGTGGTTGTGGGTCTCGGCCTTGATGGCGATCGCCGTCCGCCCGTCGTAGGAGACGATGCCGGCGTTGTCGACGAACGCGCTCAGCACCCACGACGCGCCGATGGCCTCGGTCGCCGCCCGCAGGTAGGTGGCCAGCAGACCGTCGACCACGCCATCGGGCGTGGCGATCCGGGCCCGGAACGTCTTGTGGGCGCAGTGCTCGCTCCACGTCTGAGCCAGGGTCTCGAGCTCGGCGTCGGTCGGGTCGCGGTCCAGATCGCGGAAGTGGTTCCGGATCACGGCCATCTCCCCGACGGTCAGACCGAGCCGCCGGTGGGCGCTGACCTTGGCCAGGTCGGTGGCCTCGGTCAGGTCTCGTAGCGGCAGGAGCTCGACCGGCGCCGGGGTGGCGGCCTCGGGTACCCAGGCGGGGGCGAGACCCTCGGCCGACCATCGCTCGATGACCGGGTTGTGGAGGACGCCCTCGGCCAGGGAGGTCGGGTCGACGCCATCGGCGCCCGATACGAGATAGCGACGACCGATCGAAGCGGCGGTGACCGCCAACCCCAGTGAGCGGGCCGCCCGGACCAGCTCCGCGCCCTCCCGGTCGGTCACGCCGGGCCGGAGGCCGACATCGATCGCCCAGGTGTCGGCCGCCAGGCTCCGGCGGTGGTCTCCGGCATCCTGGGCCCACCCCCCGACCGGCTCGACCACCAGCGCCTCGACGGTCCGGGTCACCGCGCCGTCGAGGGCCGGGCCGTCGGATCCCTCGCTCTCGGAGCCCTCGCTGTCGACGACGAGGTGCACCAGGCGAAGCTCCTCGATCGCGCCGATCGCCAGGCCGAGCTGTCGGGCCTGGGCCGCCGGGCCGGCCGGGGACCGGTCGTGACGTGCCGGGCCTACGACCATGGTCACGGTGCGCACCGCCCCAGCTTGTCCCACCGTTCGGCGCCGAGCGCGTATCGTCGGACGATTTCTCGTCCCCTGCTAGGGTCCCGGTGTGAGCGCCGGGAGCGACACGTTCGTGTTCGGGGTCGATCTCGACGGCGTGTGCGCCGACTACACCGACGGGTTCCGGCAGGTGGTGGCGGCCGATCGGGGCATCGACCCCGATGACCTGCCGATCGGTCGATCGTGGGGCTTCGAGGAATGGGGCCTCGACGGCCCCGAGTTCGAGCGACTCCACCGGCTGGCCGTCGCCGAGAAACGGATGCTGCGGACCCTCCGCCCGCTCGACGGCTGCGCCGACGCGCTCTGGCGCCTGTCCGACGCCGGGATCTGGATCCGGATCATCACCCATCGCCTCTACGTGAACTGGGGCCACGCCGCGGTGGTGTCCGACACCGTCACGTGGCTCGACAACGCCCGGGTCCCCTATCGCGACCTCTGCTTCCTCGGCGACAAGCCGGAGGTCGGGGCCGACATCTACATCGATGACGCACCCCACAACATCGAAGCGCTGCGGGCGGCCGGGAATCCGGTGATCGTGTTCGATCAGCCCTACAACGCCGACCAACCGGGGCCTCGGGCCCACGGCTGGGAGGACGTCGAGGAGCTGGTGCTCGAAGCGGCGGCGGCCAAGCAGGCCGTCCAGCTCCAGCTACCGGGGATCGACGCGGGAGCCGACCGCTTGGATCGCCGCCGGTCCGGGGGCCGTTGAGCCTCCCTCCGTTCGGCGTGGTGGCGGCGGTGGCGCTGGCGGCGATCCTGGTCGTTGCCGCGGTGGCCAAGCTCCGGCGGCCCGACCGGACCGCCCGGGACTTCGCCGAGTTGGGCCTGGTGGCTCCCGACCTCCTCGCCCGGCTGGTGCCGATCGCCGAGGTGGGGTGCGCGGCGGCGTTGGTGCTCGCACCGGCGTGGGGCGGCGTGGTCAGCTTCGCCCTGCTGGCCGGCTTCACCGCCGTGCTGGCCCAGGTCGTCCGGTCGGGCCGGGTCGTCAGCTGCAGCTGCTTCGGCGGGGCGTCGTCCCGGCCGGTGTCGGCCCGGACCCTGGCCCGCAACGCCGGCCTCCTGGCACTCGCGGCGATCGCTGCGGTGTGACCCTGGCCGGTACGACGGGACGGTCCTCGTCGGGCGATGGGTCAGGGTCCACCGTCGTCCGGCTCGCTCTGCCAAGCTCGACGGGGTGACCTTCGCCCGCCTGGCCATCGTCCACCTGGCCGCCACCGGCGTCATGACCGGCCTCATCTGGACGATCCACGTCGTCCACTACCCGCTCTTCGCCCTGGTCAACGAGCCGTACCGGCCGTTCCAGGAGGCGCACATGTCTCGGATCACGGGCCTGCTGGTCGTCCCCTGGGGGGTGGAGACGGTGACCGCCGTCGGCCTGCTGGCGGTGGCGGCCGGCGGCCACCAGCGGGCGCTGGCGCTCCTCGGCCTGGCGCTGCTGGGCGCCATCGTGGCGCTGACGGCGTTCGGGGCGGCGCCGATCCACGGGCGCCTCGTCGATTCCTTCGATCCCGACCTCCATCGTCAACTGCTCCGGGTCGACCTGATCCGGGCGATCGGCTGGACCGTCCGGCTGGCGGTGGCCGGCGTCATGGTGTGGGTCTCGATCCGACCGTAGGTCCGGCCCGTCGAGCGGGAGCCGGCCGGCGCCGCCCGGTCAGCGGCGAAGCTCGACGGCGCCGCCGACGCACCCGAAGGTGGTCGACTGCCACCCGCCGAGGAGGGCGGAGGTCCCGGCCTGCAGCTCGGTGCGCTTGATGCACCAGAACGCGGTCACCGGCACGCTCTCCAGCAGCTCGGTGTCATCGAGCACGATGATGCCGTCGTCGATGAACCCCTCGACCCGGAACACGGCGAGGCCGCCCAACTGATCGCTGAGGGTCAGCTCGCCGGTGAGGATGCTGCCGTCCTGCTCCAGGTCGAGGGTCATGGCCCACGTCCCGATCAGCACCCCGAAGTCGTCGACCTGGGTCAACCCGCCGCTCCAGAACCCCGAAACGTCGAGCTCGGTGGTGGCCGGTGCTTCCGGGGTGACCTCCGGACCGTCGGGTGGCCGCTCGCCGCCGCCCTGGTCGGACGAGTCGGGTCGGTCGACGACGGTGGCGGGACGTTCGTCGTCGCCATCGAGGAACGCTTCCAA
Source organism: Acidimicrobiales bacterium (assembly GCA_965262175.1). Taxonomy (GTDB): domain Bacteria; phylum Actinomycetota; class Acidimicrobiia; order Acidimicrobiales; family SZUA-35; genus CADEDH01. The sequence continues at coordinate 440,224 of CBDHES010000028.1, forward strand.
GCTGTCCCGCCCGGTGACGAAGGTGAGGATGGCCAGAACCGACGCCACGGCGCCGAGGACGGCCCAAAGGCCGCCGTTTCCTCCCTCCGACATCGCGATTCCCCTCCGGGGCGGCCCCCCGGCCCTCCCCGATCCGAGCCTAGCCCCCCGGCCGGCCGGGGCCGGCGACGGCCGAGCTGGCGACGATGGCGGTTCGGTGGTTGGCGCCACGTGAGGTCGGGGCACAGAATGGCGCATGGACCGCCAGTGGGGATTCAAGACCCGGGCCCTCCACGCCGGAGGCCAACCCGACCCGACGACCGGGGCCCGGGCGGTCCCGATCTACCAGTCGACGAGCTTCGTGTTCGAGGACACGACCGACGCCGCCGATCTGTTCGCCCTCCAGAAGTACGGGACGATCTACTCCCGGATCTCCAATCCGACCACCGCCGCGTTCGAGGAGCGGGTCGCCAGCCTCGAGGGCGGGATCGGGTCGGTGGCGACCGCCAGCGGCCAGGCCGCCGAGTTCCTCACGATCACCACGCTGGCCGGGGCCGGTGACCACGTCGTGGCGGCCGCCGGGCTGTACGGCGGCACCTACACCCTCCTGGCGACCACCCTCGGGCGACTCGGCATCGAGACGACCTTCGTCGACAACAGCTCGGTCGACGCCTTCGCCGCCGCCATCACCGAGCGGACCAAGCTGCTCTACACCGAGGTCATCGGCAACCCGTCGGGCGCGGTGGCCGATCTGGAGGCGCTGGCCGACGTGGCCCACGCCCACGGCCTCCCCCTCGTCGTCGACGCCACGTTCGCCACCCCCTACCTGTGCCGACCGGTCGAGTTCGGGGCCGACGTGGTGCTCCACTCGGCGACGAAGTTCCTCGGCGGTCACGGAACCTCGATCGGTGGGGTGGTGACCGAGGCCGGCACCTTCGACTGGACGGCCTCGGGTCGGTTCGACCGGTTCACCGAACCCGTCCCGACGTACAACAATCTCCGGTGGCACGACAACTTCGGGGAGTACGCCTTCTGTGTGGCCCTCCGCTCCGAGCAGCTCCGGGACGTCGGGGCCTGCCTGTCCCCGTTCAACGCCTTCCTCCTGCTCCAGGGAATCGAGACCCTGCCCCAGCGGATGGACGACCACGTGGCCAACGCCCGGGCCGTCGCCACCTGGCTGGAGGCCGACCGGCGGGTGTCGTGGGTGGCCCACGCCGATCTGCCCTCGTCCCCGTACCACGACCTCGCCCAGAAGTACCTGCCGCTGGGGGCGGGGGCCATCTTCACCTTCGGGATCGAGGGGGGCCGCAAGGCCGGCCAGGCGTTCATCGAGAGCCTCCAGCTGGTCAGCCACCTGGCCAACGTCGGCGACGCCCGGACGCTGGTGATCCACCCGGCGTCGACCACCCATCAGCAGCTGACCGACGAGCAGCTCGACCAGGCCGGGGTCGGTGCCGACATGGTTCGCCTCTCGGTCGGGTTGGAGGATGTGGACGACATCCTGTGGGATCTCGACCAGGCCCTGGCCCGGGCCCAGGAGATCGGCCGGGCGTGACCACCCTCGACCACCGGAGCGCGCGATGACGACCCCAACCCCAACCCCAACCCCCGCCTCGACCCCGACCGGAGACGACCGGACCGTCGACGGCTGGACCCCGCCCAGCGCCGTGGAACGGAAGCAGATCCTCGACCGGACCCGGAGCATCGCCATCGTCGGGGCGTCGTCGAACCCGTCGCGGGCGTCGAACTTCGTCATGACCTATCTGGCCTCGTCGACGTGCGACTTCGACCTGTACCCGGTCAATCCCCGGGAGACCGAGATCCTCGGGTTCGCCGCCTACCCGTCGTTGGCCGACCTGCCGGTCACGCCCGACCTGGTGTCGGTGTTCCGCCGGGCCGAGGACTGTCCGGCGGTCGCCGCCGAGGTCGTGGCGGTCGGGGCCCAGACGTTGTGGCTCCAGTTGGGGATCTGGTCCGAGGACGCGGCCCGGATCGCCCTCGACGGGGGCCTGACCGTGGTGATGGACCGCTGCGTCAAGATCGAGCACGCCCGGTTCGCCGGCGGCCTCCACCTGGCGGGGTTCAACACCGGGGTGATCTCGAGTCGCCGGGCCTGAGCCCGGAGCGGCCCCCGATCGGTGGGATCGGAGCGTTCCCCCGCTAGAGATGGGGTGATGTTTCCTTCAGTTCGGGCCGTCTCGGCGGCCGTCGTGGCCACCGTGACGCTGGCCGCCTGTGGTGGCGGGCCGGGCACCGAGCAGGATCTGGTCAACGCCCTGACCCGCGACGACGGGTTCACCACGACCGAGGCCGAGTGCATCGCTGGCGCGGTCTTCGACACCTATGGCAGCGACGAGGAAGCTCTGGAGAAGATCTCCGGGGCGTCGAGCTTCGAAGCGCTCGGGGGCCCCGAAGGGGTCGAGGGGTTCAACGACTTCTTCACCCGCACCGTCGGCATCTGCACCAACAGCGGCTAGCAGGCCGCCGAGCGACCGCGCTCAGGGGTTGTTGACCGTCTGCTCGGCCTGGAAGGTCAGCGTGGCGGTCGTGGTGACCCCTTCGGTGGCGCTGCTGGCGGCCAGGGGCAGGGTCACGTTGAGGCACAGGATCTCGCCGGTCGAGCTGAGCAGCGTCCGGTCACCGGCGTCGGCCCCCTGGGTCGCCGAACCGAGCACCGCGGTGGTACCGGTCGAACCGAGCGCCCCGCTGTAGAGGGTGGTCCCGTCGGCCGCCCAGTTGGCGTCGTCGCAGGTGGTGACCCCGACCTTGATGGTGAGGACCAGCTCGGCGGCCAGGACGTCCTCGGTCGTGGTCGAGGTCACCGCATAGCGGAGATCGAGGGTGCCGCTGTTGGTGACGGTGAGCGGGGCCGTGACCTCGTCGCCAGGGGCGAGGTCGGTGGCGGTCACGACCGCCGTGGTCGGGGCGGTCGTGATGTCGACCGTCCCCGCGGTGAACGTGTTCCCCGAGACCGAGGTGCTGTCGGTGAACACCGCCAGCGTGGCGACGGTCACCATCGACAGGGTCACGATGACGACCGCCAGGGAGGCGACGATCTTGGCCGTCCGTCCGCCGGGCATCAACGCCCTCCGGTGAGGACGAGGTCGGCGGTCGGCCCGAAGACGGCGCCGGGGTCCTGCTGGTCGGCGGCCGACGGGTTCCCGTAGTACAGGAACAGCTCGGTGTCGACCGTCGAGCTGAAGGCGGGGACCCGGACCCAGGCCGCCATGGTCCCGGTCCCCGAGTCGTAGGACTCGACGACGTGATCCAACCGGGTCGTGCCGTCGGCGGCGGTGAAGACGAGGTCGAGTCCGGAGGCCAGCGCCCCGGCTTGGAGCTCGGCGTCGGTGACCTCGACCAGGAGCGGGTAGTCGGTCTGGGCGGCCGCCACGAGATCGGCGTCGACGACGATCGGCTTCCGGTAGCTCCACGACCCCTGGCCGAGCCAGGTTCCGGTCTCGACCGGCCCGACGGCGTGGAACGTGCCGGGGTTGCGGTGGTTGGCCTCCATCGCCGCCAGCCACGCCCCCGAACGGGCCACGGTCTCGATGCGGACCTCGTCGATCAGGCCGTCGATCGGTCGGTCGCCGGTGATCGTGTTGCCGATCGTGACCGCCATCGAAGGGTCGACGTCGAGGGCGCCGGTGGCCGGTTGGCTGGCGACCTGCACTCCGTCGACGTACAGCCGCTGGGTGGTGCCGTCCCAGGTCATGGCCACGTGGTGCCAGGCGCCGGTCCCGATCGTGCCCCCGGTCGCCTCGATCTCGGCCCCGTCGAGCCCCAGTCGGCCCCGGAGGGCACCTCCGGTGGTGACCGAGAGCTCGACGATCCGGGTCGAGGCGTCGGCGGCCTTGGTCACGATCCGGCCGTTGGCCGCCAGGGTGTCGGCCCGGACCCACCCGGACACGGTGAGGGCCGTCGCCGGGGCGACATCGAACGGATCGGCCCGGAGGACGTCATCCCCGCCGTCGAAGTCGATCGCCCGTCCGACCAGGCCGGGCACGAGGTCGGCCGGGCTCATCGACCCGCCGCTCAGGCCGTCGTGGTTGGCGGTGGTGGCGTCGTCGAGGTGGGGCGCCGTGCCCGACGGGTCCCGGGCCAGGTGCCACGCCGCCTCGACCTCGGCCGGCCACGTGGCCCGGACCTCCTGCTGGTCGGGGGCGTCGGCCGCGCCGTAGTAGAGGTAGACGGTGGTGTCGCTGGCGGCGGCGACCGTCGGGACGAGGACCCAGGCGGTGACCGTGCCCGTACCCGAGTCGTAGGACTCGAGCTCGTGGGGCAGGGGCGTCGAACCATCGGCCGCGGTGAAGCGGAGGTCGGAGCCGTCGGTCGTTGCGTTGGCCGCCACGTCGGCCGACGTGAGCGACACCAGCATCGGGTAGTCGGTCAGGTCGGTGGCGACGGTGCCGCCGGCGACGGTCACCGGGATCCGACGGGTCCACGGGAGGGCCTGGTACCAGGCGGTCCCCGCCGTCCGGTCCTCGAAGTCGCCAAGCGTCCCCGACTCGAACCCCTCCTCGAGGAGGAACACCGCCTCGGGATCGGCCGGCGGTGCCCCGGCGCCGGGGTTGCCGTAGTACAGCCAGTACGAGTCGGTGGCGTCGGCGGCGATGGCCTCGGTGGTCTCGAACCACACCGTGGTCGTCGTCTGGTTCCACCCCGAACCGTCGGCGAGCACCCGGTCGAGCTCGGTCCACGCCGCTCCGTCCCATCGGAGGACCCGGACGTCGTCGCCGCCGGCCAGCGACAGCCCGAGGCTGACCAGGGCGGCGTGGTCGACGGTCACCGGCACCGAGTAGGCGTCGGGGGCGGCCACCGACGACGTCTCGACGTCGATCCGCTGCCGGAAGGTGTAGTCGCCGTCCCACCAGCCCGGACCGGCCCACTCGACGACCTGCCAGCCGAAGGAGGCGTTGGATGCCGTCGAGCCCCGGGTCACGGTCACGGTCGTCGGGTCGGTGACGACGAAGGTGGCCGACGCCTCCCCGACGACGTCGTCGACCGTCTGGTCGGTCATCCCGCCGGCTGGGAGGCCGGGTTGGGCCACGGTCGACAGGGCGGTCGATCGGGCCGGGTCGACAGGGTCGACGGTCACGGCCCGGGCAGCGACGGTGGCGGCAAGGTCGACGGTGCCGTGGCGGACCGTCGAGCCGTCCCGGAGGGTGACGACCTGGATGGCGACCTCCACCGGATCACCGGCCACACTGCGGTCGACGGCGACGGTCGAGGCGTCGACGAGATGGGTCCGGACCAGCCGTTCCCCGATGTCGGGCCCGGTACCGGCCGACGCCGCCGACGCGAGGAGGAAGGTCGTCCGCGGGTCGGCCGGCGAGCCGAGCGCCACGGTCGTGGAGGCGACCCCGAGGCCGAGGTTGGCGGTCACGGTCTGGACCTCCACGTCGGCCGGGTCGTCGAACGACACGACCTGCCAGGAGAACGACTGCCCGACCGGGAAGGTCCCGCCCGTCGTCCGGATGCGGAGGGTCGTCGGATCGGCCAGCTCGGCGAGGTGGACGTGTTCCGGGCCGAACGTGACGGCGGCGGCGTCGGCGGCCGAGCTGACCAGGACGAAGCTGGCCGCAGGGTCCACGGCGGCGATCGCCGCGTCGAGCTGGGCGGTGCCGTCACCGTTGATCGTGCCCCGCTGGACGGTGACCCCACACCCGTATTCGACGACCGACCACTCGACGGTGACGGCCGGCGGCGCCCCGGCGTCGGTGGTACGGATCACGTCGACGGTCGTGCCGCCGCCGCCGAGCTCGACCCGAGCGGTGGTGTCGGCCGGCTCGTCGGCCGTCGAACGGATCGATGCCAGCACGAACGCTTCCGCCGGGTCGACGGCGGTGATCGGGGTCGTGATCGTGCCGTTGGCGGCGTGGGACGTGGTCCCCGACTGGACCGAGGTCAGCTGGGCGTCGTGGCACTCGCCGGTGGTGAAGGTGTTGGCCGGCACCGTCGCCGCACCGACGGCCAGGGCCCAGGTCACCGACACGACGAAGGGGACGGCCCCGGCGGCCGCCACTGCGGCCAGCGACGTCGCACCGAGCCGCCGGCCGGCCGAGCGTTCGACCGACCGATCGGGGGCCGGGAGCCCAGTTCGCCTCCCGGCCCAGATGGCCCGGAGGGCCCATCCGGCTACCACGGCCGACGCGACGACCATGGCCGCCACCACGACCACCGGCCGGACGACGGCGGTGAGGACCCGACCGAGGCCCGGCACGACCCAGCGGGCGACGAGTTGCTCGCCGTCGAGGGGGTAGGGCGAGGGGTCGGCGACGGCGTTGGCGTCGCCCTTGGTGATGGCGAGACGGTTCCCCGGCCGGCCCTCGATCTCCACGACCCGGTGGGTGACCCACGCCGTCGCCGGCCGGCGCATCACGACCACGTCGCCGACGACGACCGCGTCGCCGTCCCGGGGCGCAGCGACCACCAGCGCCCCGACCGGGGCGGCGTCACCCATGCTGGAGCTCAACACCACGACCGGGCGGTACCCGGCGGCCAGCCCGCCGAGGACGACGCTCAGCACCCCCATGACCAGGACGGGGACGACCACGACGACAACCGTCGTCACCCGTGCCAAGGTCCGCCTACCCATTGGCACCACATCGGTCGGGAGGGCCCGATGTTGAGGGTCAGCCGCCGAGTCGGCTCAGCCCGGGGTAGGTCTCGACGGTCAGATGGTCGACCCACAGCGAGACCGGCGCCGAGATGACCGGCTGGTGCCCCGGATCGTAGGGCGCCTCCCAGGCATCGAGTTGGACCGCGAGGTACATCGGCGTCGAGGGGATGGCGGCCGGGTCGGTCGTCACCACCGCAGGGGGGCCGCCGTCGACCGAGACCGCGAGGTAGTCGGGCCGCCAGTCGAGCACGTAGGTGTGCCACCGGGTCCCGTCGGCCAGCTCACCGCTCGGGGTAACCAGGGGCACCATCTCCGAGACGTGGACGCCGTCGATGGCGTGGTGGTTGGACAGCTCGACCGGGGTTCGGGTGATCCGGTCCCGCCACGCCTCGTAGAAATCGATCTCTCCGTCCCGGGGCCACACGTTGGACTCGGGCCACAGCAACGCCACCCCGGTCGTCACCCGGTCGGGGTCGGCGTCGGTTCGGACCCTGATCGTGTACCGGCCGTAGACCTGGTTGTAGCCCTCGAGCGAAAGGCCCCCGGAGACGAGCAGCCCCTCGGCATCGCCGGTCCCCATGGTGGCGGTGATCCGCAGCAGGTGACCGCCGGTGGCGTCGGGCGACGGCACCACGTCGACCGCGGAGGGCCGGCGCAGCCCCCAACCATCGTTGCCGACCGAGTCGTACACGTCCCAGTTGGCCTCGTCGAGCGCCCCGGCGGAGAAGTCCTGGGTATACAGCACCTCGGCCGCCCGGTCTCGGGGGGCGACGATGATCGGCGGTGGCGGCTCGGGCCGCATCTCGAACCGGAGGCTCCCGTTGTGCCACAGGGCGTACTGGCCGGGCGCGGTCAGGTAGCCGTCGAAGGCGCCCTCCCCGCTCCCCCAGTCGACGGTGACCCTGGGGTCCTCGGACTGGACGACGAGATCGGCGACCCCGACGCGATCGATGAACAGGTTCCGGTCCCGGTCTCCGACGTTCCCGTCGTTGAGGTACACGACCTCGATGACCGGCTCGGTGTCCGGACGGGGGGCGGTCAGCTCGAAGTCCCTGAACTCGGGGTTGGTCACCTCGACCGTCGGCGGGGACGTCATCTCGCCGTTGACCAGGACCGCCATCTCCGGCCACTCCCCGCCGGCCTCGGTTCCTCGGGCTCGAACGGTGACGACGATCGTCTCGGCCGCCGAGTTGACCTGGGCGGCCACGCTGGTCTGGCCGGCCTCGGCCTCGGGTCCGAACCCGCAGGCCGCCATGATCGGCAGCGCCGCCAGCACCGCCGTGATCTTCGTGGCCGCCCGGCCTTCGACCATCCCTCGCTCCCCCGCCGCCCCCGACGGTGCGACTGAGCCTATCGGGGCGCGGGAGAACGCAGCGGCACCGAGCGGGGTGGAGCGACGATCAGGCGCCGACCGAGGCGCACGTGGCCAGGACGTCGAGGCAGGTGTCGATCTGCTCGTCGGTGATCACCAGCGGCGGGCAGAAGGCGATCGAGTCGCCGATCGGACGGGGGATGACCCCGTGATCGAGCATGGCGTCCCGGACCGGTACGGCATCGCGCCCGTCGCCCAGCCGGGCGGCCCACACTGCGCCCGCTCCCCGGGCCTCGGCGATCACCCCGTCGGCCGCCAGGGCGGCGAGACCGTCCCGCAGCCGGTCGCCGACCTTGGTGGCCCGATCGAGAAGGCCGTCGGCCAGCACGTCGAGGTTGGCCAGCGAGGCGGCGGACGCCGTCGGATGACCCGAGTAGGTGTAGCCGTGGCGGAGCATCCAACCGGCCTCGGCCTCCAACGGCTCGACGACGTGGCGGGCCAACACGGCGCCGGCCGAGGGCAGGTAGCCCGAGCTGACGCCCTTGGCGAACGTGATGATGTCGGGGGTGACCCCGAAGTACTCGGCTGCGGTCCAGGTGCCCATGCGACCGAACCCGCAGATCACCTCGTCGAAGATGAGGTAGGCGCCGTGCTGGTCGCACAGTCGCCGCAGGGTCTCCAGGTAGCCATCGTGGGGCGGGTGGACCCCGGCCGCTCCCTGGACCGGCTCGGTGATGACGGCCGCCACCCGGCCGGCGTTGTCGGCCATGACCTTGGACAGGGCTTCGCTGTCGTCGGCCGGGACCTGGACCACGTCGGGGAGCAACGGACCGAAGCCCTCCTTGTTGGCCGGGAGGCCTTGGGCGGTCATGCCGCCGTAGTTGACGCCGTGGTACCCGCGGTCGCGGCTGATGATCAGGGTCCGGTCGGGCTGGCCCGCCCGGACGTGGGAGATCCGGGCCAGCTTCATGGCGGTGTCGACCGCCTCGCTGCCCGAGTTGGCCAGGAACACCCGGGGATCGTGGAGGGGGACCAGTTCGGCGAGGCGGGCCGCCAGCGCCTCCGAGGGCTCGTTGGCGAACCGGTCGAAGGTGTGGAACGTGGCCAGCTGGTCCATCTGATTGGTCACCGCCTCGACGATCGGGCGGCATCCGTGCCCCGCCTGGACGTACCACAGGCTGGCCAGGGCATCGATGTAGGTCTTCCCGTCGGAATCGGTGATCGTCGCCCCGTCGCCGCTGACGATCGTGACGTAGTCCTCCCGGGTCGGGTAGGCGTAGGGGTGAAGGAGGGTGGGTACCGCCATCGTCTCGTCCCTTCGTGGTCGTCGAGGTCCCCGAAGCGTAGTCAACCGGCCTCGGGGGCCGACAGCTCCACGTCGGCGCCGTCCAGGATCTCGTAGCCGTAGCCCTGCTCGGTGAGGAACCGTTGGCGGCGTTGGGCGTAGGTGGCCTCGACCGTGTCCCGGACGACGACGGTGTAGAAGTGGGCGGTCCGACCGTCGGACTTGGGCCGGACGATCCGTCCGAGCCGCTGGGCTTCCTCCTGGCGACTGCCGAACGTGCCCGACACCTGGATGAGGACCGAGACCTCGGGGAGGTCGAGGCTGAAGTTGGCCACCTTGGACACGACGAGCACGTCGATCTCGCCGGCCCGCAACGCGGCGTAGAGCCGGTTTCGTTCCGGGGCCGGGGTGGCCCCGGTGACGAGCGGTGCATCGAGGTCGGCCGCCAGCTCGTCCAGCCCGTCGAGGAACGAGCCGATGACCAGGGCCGGCTCGCCGGGGTGACGGGCCAGGAGGCGACCGACGATGTCGAGCTTGGCGCCGACGGTGGCGGCCGCCCGGAGCTGGTCGGCCGACTTGAGCGGTGCCATCGCCAGGCGCTCGGCGTCCGAGGCGACGACGCGGACCTCGGTGCAGGTGGCCGGGGCCAACCAGCCTTGGAGCTCGAGGTCCCGCCAGGGGACGTCGAACCGTTTCGGCCCGATCAGGCTGAACACGTCGGCCTCCCGGCCGTCCTCCCGGACCAGCGTGGCGGTCAGGCCGAGCCGCCGTCGACCCTGGATCCCCGCCGTCAGCTGGAACACCGCCGACGGGAGCAGGTGGACCTCGTCGTAGATGATCAGGCCCCAGTCGCCCCGCTCCACGATGTCGAGGTGACGGAACCGGCCGTCCCGCCGGGCCGACACGACGTGGTAGGTGGCGAGGGTGATCGGACGAACCTCCTTGCGGCGGGCCGAGTAGGTCCCGATGTCGGCCTCGGCCACGTCGGTGAACCGGAGCAGCTCGTTCCGCCACTGGGCCAGCGATGCCTCCCCGGTCACCAGGACGAGGGTCCGGGCCCCGACCTCGGCGGCCGCCGCCAGGGCGGTCACGGTCTTGCCGGCACCACAGGGGAGCACGATGACCCCCGTCCCCGACGGCGACCAGCCGTCGACCGCCTGCCGTTGATAGGGGCGGAGGGTCAGCTCGTCGGTCAGGCCGATCGGGAACGGCAGGCCCGGGCTCAACGCTGCGGTGTCGGCCGCCGGCCATCGCAGCTCGACCAACCGTTGCTTCACCCGGCCCCGGTCGCCGGGGTCGAGGTCGGCGGTGGTCGGCCCGGTCCGCTCGCCGAGGGAGGCCGCCAGGGCGGTGTCGTCGAGCAGTTCGTCGAGCAGTTCGGCCCGATCGACCTCGACGGCGAGCCCGGCTCGGTCCGACACGATCGACACCCGACCGAACCGATCGATGGCTTCGACGACCCCGGCCGCCATGGCGTGGGGAACCGGCGTCGACCCGTAGCGGTCGAGGACGGCGACGATGGCGGGACCGTCGAGGCCGGCCGCTCGGGCGTTCCACAGACCGAGGTCGGTCAGCCGGTAGGTGTGGACGTGGTCGGGAGACGTGACCAGCTCGGCGAAGGCGGCCAACTCCCGACGACACGCCTCGGCGTCGGGGTGGGAGAGGTCGAGCAGGATCGTGTCGGGGCCCGGCCACAGGAGCGGACCAACCGCCGATCCGGTCAAGAGGCTGGTGGTGCGATCGAGACGATCGCCTCATACGGGACCTCGGCGACCCCGGTCTCGTCGAGCACGGTCAGGATCTCGTCGTTGCCGACGACCACGCCCCGGACCTCGATCAGCTCGCCGTCCCGGAGGAGGCTGACCACGACCGGCCGGTTCCACAGCCGAGGATCGCGGGCGGGCACCTCGACGGGAGCCGGGGTGGCGTCGGCCGAGTCGGCGTCGCCCGCCAGCAGCTCGGCCACCGCGTCGGACACCTCGCCCGGCAGGGCGGCATCGGGCAGCGAGGGCCCGGTCCACTCTTCGAGGATCGACGCTGCCGGCTGCGAGGTCGTCGGGGGCGGTCGCTCCTCGAGCCGGACGGTCCCCTCGTCGAGGACCGGGAACCAGCCCTCGTCCCGCAACTCCGACAGCATCCGGTACTGGTCGACGGGACCGACCAGCACCGTGGGGGCCACCAGGCGGAGCCCGAGGCGGGTGGCCATGGCCGTGGCCGCGATGGCCACCGCCGTCGCCTCGTCGTCGGCGACGACCACCGAGGTCGCAGCGTGGACCCGGACCGTGCCGTACCGCCGCTCGACGTCGGCCACCAGGTAGGTCAGCGGTTGGGGTACCCCCGACAGTGAGACCTCGGCCAGGAAGGCCTCGATCTCGGGCCTGGTCCAGCCCCGATCGAAGGCGATGCGAAGCGACGACTCGGTGAACCGGTAGGCGGTCGGCCCGGCGTCGGGATCGGCCGCAGCGAGGTCGGCCAGCCGGGCCCCGACCTTGGGGTCGAGGGGGCCGAGCGAGACCGCGGTCAGGTCGCTCTGGATCACGATCTGACCCTGATCGTCGCCGAGGAGGCGACCCGCTTCGGCCTCGAAGGCCGCCCGATCGCCCGCCACCAGGGCGGCGAGGGCGGCCGTCGGTGCGTCGAGGGCGCTGAGTCCGAGCAGGTCGGCCTCGGCCAGCGTCCAGTCGACCAGCAGCTCGGGCGGCGGATCGCCGGTTCCCCACAGGTTGGGGCTCTGCCACACGACCACCTCGCCGATCTGATCGGGACGGTAGGCCTCCCCGGTCTCGACGGCGGCCACGGTGGCCAGCACCCGCTCCCGGGCCGCTCGACCGTCGGCCAGCGGCTCGTCGTCGCTCAATGCCGGCTGGAGCTGCCCGTCGGCCCCCTCGCTGAGGGCTCGGGACAGGAACGTCGGACTCTGGTGCCAGGCCCGAACCAGCACGCCCCATCGGGCCGATCGGGGCAGCTCCCACCAGCAGCGGGCCAGGGGGGCGGTGCGGACCCGACCGGCGGCCGGGACGACCAGGCCAGCCTCGACGACCAGCTCGACGATCCGGCCGGCGTCTCGGGGCTCGACCCCGATCTCCTTGCCCAGCCGCCGCAGCTCCCGCACGCCGACCCCGCCGGCCCGGCGGAGGGCGATGCCCCCGTCCTCGGCGGCCCGCACGATCGCTTCGGCTGCGGTCAGGAGCCGCCCGGCCCGGTCGGCGGCCGATCCGGCCACCGCCTCGGCCGAGAGACCGCTGACCGTGCGGAGCGGGATCGGTCGCAGCGCCGCCCCCGGCGCCAGGCCGTGGGGCATCCGGGCGATCACCACCTCCCGGGGGAGCTCGGCCAACCCTTCGTTCACCGCCACGAGCAGACCGCGCGACGCCAACCAGCCGACCGGGTCGTCGCCGTCGACCGACGAGCTGTCGCGGTACCGGAACCCGGCGGGGAGGCGGACGACCGGGGACCGCTGGGCGACGAGCGCGTCGAGCAGCTCCTCGATCTCGGGGGGCACGCCGGCCAGGAGCCGATCGAGCCGATCGGGGTCGAGGAGCCGGCGGGCGACCGCCCGGGCCGTCACGGAGCGACTGCTCGAGCCTTCCACGCCGAGGTCGACCACCAGCCGGTCGGCCACCTCGGGTGGGACGTGGCGCCACAGCTCGACGATCGACGGGCCCAGGCCCAACGGCCGGTGCAGGAGGTCGGCCATCTCACCGACCGGGGCGACGACCCCGTCGCTGACCGTCACCAGCCCGCTGGCCGCCAGCCGCTCGATCGCCGCCAGCACGCCGTCGACGTCGCCGGTGCCGAGCAGATCGTCGATCTCGTCGGCGGTCGCCGGGTGGGACACGAGCAACGCCTCGGCGACGACGAGCATGGCGACGTCGGAGCGGATCAGGCAGCGACCGATCGACAGGGCGTTGGCGGCTCGCCGAGCCACGGCGTCGAACCCTCCGTCGACGGCGTCGAGAAGGTCGGGCCGGGCCAGGAACAGCTCCTGGAGGGCCTCGGCGCTCCAGGACCGGAGATGGTCGGCGAACCTCACCCTCTCTAGGGTGCCCGAAATCGGCCGCGATCGCCGGGGACCGAGCCGGAATGTGTGGTCGGCAGGGTCAAGCGGTGGGCACGACGTCGGCCAGGAACTCGGCCACCGCGTTGACGAAGATGTCGTTGCGGTCGCCGGCGACCATGTGGGCCGCCTGGCCGACGTTGGCGTACCGGGCGTGGGGCACCTGGGCCCGGAACGCGGCCGCCCCCTCCTCGGAGAGGACGTCGCTCAACCCGCCCCGTACGAGAAGGGTCGGGGTGCCCCGCTCGGCGAGGACGGCCGCCGCCGCCTCCTGACGAGGGATCCGGTCCTCCAGGTTCCGGGGCCGGTCCATGAACACCGGATCCCAATGCCACCGGTATCGCCCGTCGGGCCACAGGCGGACGTTCTTGGCCAGCCCGTCGAGCGTCCGAGGTCGGGGCCGGTGGGGCTGGTAGGCGGCGATCGCCTCGGCCACCTCGTCGAGCGAGGCGAACCCGTCGGGAGCCTGGGCCATGAACGACCGGATCTTGGCGATCCCGGCCGGCTCGACCCGGGGGGCGGTGTCGACCAGCACCAGGGCCCGGGCCTCGACGACCCCTTCGCCGATGGCCGTCAGCGACGTGCCGCCTCCCATCGAGGCGCCGACCAGGACGGGCGCCTCGCCGAAGTGGGCGATGACCGCCGCCAGATCGGCCATCAGCGCCTCGGTCGAGTAGTCCCCGTCGGGAGCCCAGTCGCTGTCGCCGTGGCCCCGGGCATCGAGGCTGACCGCTCGGTACCCGGCGGCGGCCAGCGACTCGCCGGCCCCCTTCCATGCGTGGCGGGTCTGGCCGCCACCGTGGAGCAGGAAGACCAACGGTCCGGGACCACCGAAGGTGTCGGCCGCCACCCGGACCCCGCCGGTGGCGGTGATCAGCAGGTCGGGTTGGGGGGCGCCGGGCAGCCGCTCCCCCCGGGGGCGCGGGTCGTCGGCGGCCGGTGTGTCCGAGTCGGGCATTCAGCCCGCCCGCTGGGCGTCGTCGTCGGCGCCGGCACCGCCGTCGCCGCGGCGGGACGCCCGCCGGACATCCCGCATCTCGTCCTGGAGGCGTCGCCGCTCGGCGCCGGCGGCGGCGAGGTCGGCCCGGTTGTCGTCACCGACGTGCATGAACCGTTCCCGCCAGCCGTCGTCGGCCTCGTCCCACACCACCGGGGCCTGGACGGTGGTCCGGGGGACGAACGCCCGCTCCAGGACGTCGAGGGCCAACGAGGCGAGGCTGCGCTGCATGGCGACGTCGTTCGGTTTGCCGAGGGGGTTCCCGAGGGGGAAGTCCACGAAGAGGAAGCGGGCCACGCCGCACTCCTCGACGATGTCCCGACCCGACCCGACGACGACCGTGGGGATCCCGGCCGCTTCGAGGTGTCGTGCGCCCAGTCCGACCGACTGGTGGCAGACCGGTCAAAGGGGGATCATCACCACCACGTCGACGTCGTCCTCCCGGAGCCACTCCTCGACCTGGGGGGCGTCCCGCCGTTGGGTCTGGCCCTGGCTGAACTGGGTGGGCAGGCAGTAGATCCGCTCCGAGACCGAGCCGATCCGTCCCTCGGACGCCAACTCGTCGAACCGGTCGAGCCCGAGGAAGCTGTTGGGATCGTCGGTGTGGGTCTCGTCCTTCGCCCAGGAGAGGTACTGGGTGTTCAGCGAGCCGATCTGGTCCCGGCGGGCGGTGGCCGGGACCCGGGGCAGATCGCCGGGGACCCGGTAGACGAACCCGTCGGGGAGGAAGTAGGCGGTGGTGACGATGCCGACCTTGCTCTCGGCCAGCGGCTTGGTCAGCGGGGTGAACGGAGCCTCGTCGTGGGAGGCCCAGGCGTAGGGCTTGGTGTAGCCCTGGGCGGCGTAGTACTCCCGGGACTTGTCGATGTAGCTCACGAACGAGCGATGGGTCCGGCGACGCTGGGGCATCGATCCTCCTCCTCGGCGATGAACCCGATCCTAGGAGTGGCACCCTCACCGGGTCAGATTCACCCCGTCGGTTCCCGTTCGACAGGAATCGCAGGGCCGCCTGCCCGGTTGCCGGTGCCATGGCTCCCTCCCCCCGGCCCGGTCGCCGATCGACCCACCTCCGAATCGTGTCGCTGACGCTCGCCGGTGGCCTCACGGTCGCCGCCTGCGCCGACGCGGCGACGACCGACAGCGGCGCCGCCGGGGGCAGCGACGTGTCGCTTCCCCCGCCCCTGGTGTTGGACGTGCCCGATCCCGACTCGGTCTACGACCCGGTCCGGGCCGGCGAACCGGTGCCCGACGGGTTCCGCCAGCTGCTCGGCCGGGACGACATCGCCCCCGTCTACGATCCGACCTTCGTCGCCGCCGACGGTGTCAGCTGGCCGGACGAGAGCCTGGTGATCGGCGTCGACCTCGACGGCGAGGCCCGGGCCTACCCGGTCGGGTTCCTCAACCGGCGAGAGATCGTCAACGACCGCCATCGAGGCATACCGACCCTCGTCACGTGGTGACCGCTGTGCGGAACGGCGATGGTCCATCGCCGAGAGATCGACGGCCGGGAGCTCGTCCTGGGCAACCACGGCGCCCTGTGGGGCAACGCCATGACCTGGTGGGACACCGAGACCGGGAGCGTGTGGAGTCAGCCGGTCGGTGAGGCCATCCTCGGCCCGCTGGCCGGCGAACGGCTCGAACTGCTGCCGTCATCGCTCAGCACCTGGGCCGACTGGAAAGCCGCTCATCCCGACACCCTGGCCCTGGCCGTCGAGTCGTCGTTCGACGGGTTCGACCTCGATCGGATGGCGGTCGTGGTCGAGCTCGGACCCGAATCGATCGCCTACCCGATCACCGAGCTGCGAAGCGAGCCGGTGATCAACCACACCGTCGACGGGGTACCGGTGGCGATCGTGCTCCAGCCCGACACGAACAGCTGGGCGGTGTTCTCCCGCCGCCTCGACGACGGGGTGATCGAGCTGGCCTGGGACGACGGCGCCCTGGTCGAAGTCGACGGCGACCGCCGTTTCGACCCGATCCGTGGCCTCGGCCTGCCCGGCGACGATGCCACGGCTGACGAGACCGACGGCGCCACGCAGAACCTCGACCTGCTCCCGGGGTTCACGTCGTTCCCCCGGGACTACACGACGTTCTTCCCCGACGGCGCCTTCTGGACCGCCGACGGCGTCGTGCCGGCCGCCGACGTCGGCGGGTGAACGGGGTCGTTCAGGCCAGGCACCGCAGGGGGTTGCCGCCGTTGTAGGCGATCATGTCGCCGATGGCGGCCACGATGTCCATCGGGCCGCCCTCCGGCCCACCGTCGAGCTCGTACATGGCCCGGTGGAGGTTGCCGACGATGCGCTCGGCGTCGGTCAGCTCGCCGAAGGACCCGAGGTCGACCTGGCGGGCCGCATCGAGGGCCGAGGTTCCCGTCGCCCGGGCCTCCCGGGCGGTGGCCTGCACGAACCGGAAGTAGCGGGCCAGGTCGTCGAACACCGCAGGGGTGCAGACCGGACCGTGACCGGGGACGATCACGTCGGCGTCGAAGGCCCGGAGTCGCTCGATGGCGGTCAACGACCCGGCGACCGATCCCATCACCACGAACGGGGTCCCACCGTTGAAGACGAGGTCGCCGGTGTAGAGCACCTTACGGTCCGGCACCCAGGCCACGACGTCGTTGGTGGTGTGGGCCGCGCCGCCGATGTAGTGGAGCTCGACCTTGAGGTCGCCGACCCAGAGGTCGACCCGCTCATCGAAGGTCACGGTCGGCGCCGCCAGCTGGAGGTCCCCCCAGTCGGCCTGCTCGAAGACCCCCTCGTAGTGCTGGATCCCCGACTGGAGCATCAGTTCCCGGCAGTTGTGGTGGGCGATGATCGTCGCCGGGTGGGTCAGGTAGTTCCCGTGCGTGTGGTCGCCGTGATGGTGGGTGTTGACGACGGTCCGGACCGGGGCCGGGCTGACCTCGGCCGCCGACTCGAGGAACGCTCGGGTCCGACGCTCGGTGGAGCAGGTGTCGACCGCCACGATGCCGTCGTCGGCCACGACGAACCCGGCGTTGTTGATGAACCAGGTGCCGTCGGGCTGGATGTAGGCGAACACCCGGTCGGCGACCTCGTCGAGGTGGGGCGGGTCGAGTCCGTGATCGTGGTCGTGACCGTGTCCGCTCATGGGCGATCCCCCCGTCGTCGAGCCGGTTGCCGGTGCCGGTAACGTAGCGCACGTGGACCGATCACCACCCCGGCGGCCGGCCGGGAGCCGGCCGGGCGTCGTGAGCCGGCGGCGAGCCCTCCATCTCGGGGCCGCAGCGGCGGCGGCTACCGCGCTCCCCGCCATCGCTGTCCCCGATCGTCCCCCGCTGGGTCTTCGCCCCGTCGGAGCCTCCCCCCTGGACGCCGCCGCCCTCCGGCCCGACATCCGACCCCGGTCGGACTGGGCCGGCGACGACAACCCCCCGGGCCAGCTCGAGGTCGAGGACGACGTGCGCTTCCTGCTGGTGCACCACACCGCATCGACCAACGACTACGGCCCCGACGACGTCGTCGACCAGCTGCTCGGCTTCCACCGGTTCCACACCGGACCGGAGAAGGGGTGGCCCGACATCGCCTACAACTTCCTGATCGATCGGTTCGGGGGGATCTGGGAGGGGCGGGCCGGCAGCGCCGACGGCCCGGTCCGGGGCGATGCCACCGGCGGCTCCCAGGGGTACGCCCTGTTGTGCTCGCTGATCGGCGACCACGCCGCCCAACCGGTCACCGATGCCGCCCGGACGTCACTCGTCCAGCTGCTGGCCTGGTTGGGCGCCACCTACGAGGTCGACACCGCCCCGGGGGCGATGGTGTCGTTCCCGTCGCGGGGCTCGTCCCGTTGGCCGGCCGAGACCGAGGTCGTGGCCCGCACCATCTCCGGCCACCGGGACATGTCGACCACGACCTGTCCCGGCGACCAGGCCTATGCCCTGCTGGAGACCGACATCCCGACCGCGGTATGGGCCCTCCAGTCATCGGCCGCCCTGCCCGGCGGCCCCGACGACCCCGACGGTGCCCCGGCGACGACCGACACCGTCGACTCGACCACGTCCCCGGCCCCGGACTCGACCGACCCGCCGGTCTCCGACGAGGCCGCGCCGTCGACGACCACGGCCGCTCCCCCGCCGACCGACACCGAATCGTCGGCCCCCGATGTCGGCGGCGACGGCGACGGCCTGTCGCCCTGGTACCCGGCGCTCGGCGCGGGCGGCGCCGTCGTTGTCGCCGGCGGAGCCTGGGCCGCGTTCCGCCGTCGGGCGTGGCGCAAGGAGCTCGAGGACTGGGAGGACGTCTGACCGGCTCGCCGGTCATGTTCGACCGGTGGCGACCGATGGGAACGGGTGACCATCGAGGAGATCGACCTCCGCTCCCAGCGTTTCGAGGACCGCGTCGAGCACGTCCGAGCCATCCAGCTCCGGGAGATCGGCCGCCGCAACCTGTGGCTGGCCCACCATTGGCCCCACGACTACCGGGTGCGGTGCGTCCGGATCGGCGGCCGACCCGTCTGCCGGCGCTGTGCCGCCCTCTACCCGTTGGCGTTCCTGGTCGCCGTGGTGTCGGCCCTCGGGGCGGCCCCGTGGCCCCCGTCGATCGACCCCGCTCCCATCTGGCTGTTGTCGATCCCGGCAACGATCGCCTACGCCGGTGAGGCGATCGGGCTCTTCGGGTACAGCCCGCGGTGGCAGGTGGCGACCACCCTGGTGGCGGCCATGGCCTTCGGCCGGGGTCTTGGCTACGAGCTGGTCGAGCGGTGGAGCCCCGAGTTCTGGCAGCCGCTGACGTTCTTCGGCTCGATCTGGTTCACCGCCACCGTGGTCGGCTGGGCCCGCAGGGCCGGCGAGGCCGATCGGGGGGCCGCAACCGAGGAGTGATCAGAGGGCGGCGATGGCGTCGTCGAGCTCCTGCTCGGTGTTGTAGTAGTGGACCGAGGCCCGGATGAGACCCCGACCGGTCCGGCGGCAGGGATCGAAGGCCGGGGGCAGGGGCTCGATCAGCGAGGTGTTGATCCCCCAGGCCCGGAGGGCGGCGACGACGGTGTCGGCCCGGCGACCCTCCATCTCGAAGGTCACGATCCCGCTCTGGGGCCCATCGGGGTCGGTGATGTGGACCAGCGGCGTCGACCGGAGCCGCTCTCGCAAGGCGTCCGACAGCTCGGCGACCCGCTTGGCGATGGCGTCGATTCCGATTCGGAGGGCGTATTCGATGGCCACCCCGAGGCCGACCTTGGCCGCTCGGCCGTTCTCGAAGGTCTCGAACCGTTGGGCGCCGGCGAAGGGCTCGCGGGTCCAATCGCCCGACCATCGGGCCGAACGGCCGTCGAGCTCGAAGGGATCGCCGAGCCCGTCGATCCCCGACCGCACGTAGAGCAGGCCCGTCCCCCGGGGACCGCGGAGGAACTTCCGGCCCGTCGTCACCAGGAAGTCACAGCCGATCTCGTCGACCGCCAGCGGGAGCTGGCCGGCCGACTGGGTGGCGTCGACCAGGTAGAGGGCCCCGGCGTCGGCGGCGAGCCGCCCGATCTCCGAGACGGGGTTGATCAACCCGCCGGAGGTCGGGATGTGGGTGGCGCACACCAGCTTGACCGAGTCGTCGAGCATCGACGCCATCTCCTCGATCGAGGTCCGGCCGTGCTCGTCGTCGGGGATCAGGTCGACCACCACGCCCTGTTCCCGGAGCCTCATGAGGCCGAAGACGTTCGCCACGTACTCCGCCGTGGTGGCCAGCACCCGGTCCCCGGGCGCGAGGGGGATGGCCGACAGCGCTCGGCTCCACCCCTGGGTGCCACCCTGGGTGAAGGCCAGCTCGTCGGTCCGGCACCCGAGGAGGATCGCTCCCGCTTGATAGACGGTGGCCAGATCCTCCCGCCGGGCGGCGTCGACCTCGTAGCCGCCCATCCGGGCCTCGGCCTCCAGGTAGTCGATCATGGCCGCCACCACCGGCCTCGGGGGGAGGGCGGCCCCGGCGTTGTTCAGGTGAACGACCTCGGTGCAGCCCGGCGTGTCTTCCCGAAATGCAGCGACATCCAATCCACTCACCCGTCTGAACCTAGTGGTCCATGCCCGGCTTGGCGAGGGTTGCCTGCTCGGCGACCTGCCCGATTTTCACCGTCCCGATCTCACCATCAGCCGGTTGGCGGGGCCCCGAGGGTCAGGTGCTCGACGCAGGCCGCCGCTGCTCGACGAGCCCGGTCGGCCAGCTGGTCGGTCGACGCCGAGCTGATCGGGTGCTCGATGACGACGAACGGGTAGCCGTCGGCTCCCAGCACCTGGCCCATCAGCTCGGCAGCGCTGACGAAGGCCTCGGTCATGATCCCGACCGATGGCAGGCCGAGGCGTTCCCCGGATACGGCGTCGTGCAGACTGCACGACGAGCAGCTGCCTCAATCGCCGACGCCGGCCACGAGGGCCTGCCATCGGGCCGCCTCGGCCAGGACCTCGGGTCCGGCGGGGGCGCTGTAGTTGGGTTTGACGACCCGCACGACCTCGGCCGCACCGTGAACGGTGGTCAGCTCGTGGGCCAGGGCGTCGAAGAACCGGCCGGTGCCCTGCTTGCCGTTCGATACGATCCCGATCGTCGCCCCGGTCAGGGTCGGGAGCCGGTCGGCCAGCACCAGCTCGACGGCGTCGTCCTCGTGGGACGGGTCGAGCACTTCGATCTTCATCGCAGCCTCCTCAGCAGTCGACGCAGGCGCCGACGGGTACGGTCACGGCCCGGCTCTTGTGGCCGAGCCACGGTGGGATCACCGCCCCGAACCCGCCGGCCGGGCCGCCGGCGGCGATCACCAGGAGGTGATCGGGATCGGGCAGGGCGCCGTAGACCCGGTCGCCCTTGTCACCCACCACCGAGCCCTTGCCGACCTCCGACCACTCCGCTCGGCGGATGGTGGCGTTGCGATGGACGTAGTCGGCGATGTCGGCCTTGGACCATCCGGCGGCGGCGAAGTGGGTCCTCAGCTGCGGCGGCAGGACGATGGCGTAGTTGCCGGGCCACAGTGAGTAGTGCCGCATGTTGGCTCGGATCTCGGCGACGAACGTGTCGAGGATCTCGGTCGGCTCGGTGGTCCACTCGTTCATGACCTGGCGGGGAGCCATGGCGGCCATGGCGGTCACCGCCGAGACGTGGGGGTCACCCAGCCGCTCGGCGGCCAGGGACGGCCACGGAGAGCCCTCCTCGTCCTCGGCGATGCAGTAGCTGAGCTTGCCGGGGTGGCCGAGCGTCGAGCGGTCGATGCCGCCGGGGCGGATGTCGAGCAGGTTCTGGACGACGAGGCGGACGGCCCGGCCGATGGCGGTCGAGGCCCGGTCGCTGGCCGCCAGGGCGTTGAACGTGCCGTCCATACCCAGCTCGGTTCGGATCGGTCCGTTGACCACGAGCAGGATCGCCGAGCCGCCGGTCGAGGCGCAGGCCCCGTGGACCAGGAACGGGTCGGCCAGGATGGCGGTCACCGCCGTCACCACGACCGGGAAGTGCATCGGCAGGCACCCCGCCATGACCGAGTTGACCGCCACCTTCTCGGCGGTGATGGCCCGCTTGCGGACAGGCTCGATCCCGACGACGTGATCGGGCGGCAGGACGGCCCACTCCAGGTGGGCCCGGACCGCGTCGGCGGTCGGGGCGACGACCGGGAGCCCGTCGGTCCATCCCCGACTGTGGAAGAACTCCTGGGTCGAGGGCCCGTCGTCGATCTCGTACCGGGCCGATCGGAGCGTGGCATCGATCACGCCTCAGACCGTAGGCGCGCCGCGGCGTCGGACGGAACTCCACCTACGGTGGAGCGGTGATCGTCGAACGGGTCGAGGTCCGGTTGCTCGACCTCCCCCTGGTCGAGCCGTTCGCGGCCGCCCACGGGGTGATGGTCGACCGGCCGCTGGTCGTGGTCCGGGTCGAGACCGAGGCCGGGCCTGGTTGGGGTGAGTGCTCGGCGCTCGGTGAACCGACCTACACCGCGGAGTTCGCCGCCGGTGCCTTCGTGGTCGTGGCCGAGATCCTGGGGCCGCTGGTCGTCGGCCGATCGATCGACGATCTCGACGAGGCCCTCCGAGGTGTGGTGGGCCATCCGATGGCCAAGGCGGCGATCGAGATGGCAGCGCTCGACGTCCGGCTCCGGGCGGATGGCCGCTCGCTCGCCGAGTCGTTGGGAGCGACTGCGACCCGGGTCGGGGCCGGGGCGGCGGTCGGGCTCGGATCCGTCGATCACGTGGGTGCGACGGCCGAGCGGCTGGCCGCTGCCGGCTACCGGCGGCTCAAGATGAAGATCCAACCGGGCCACGGCCATGACGCGGTGGCGGCGATCGCCGAGCGGGTCCCGGGCACCGAGCTCCAGGTCGACGGCAACGGCTCGTTCGCCACCGGCGACCTGGCGGAGCTGACCGACCTGGCCCGCTCCGGTCTGGTGACGGCCATCGAGCAGCCGTTCCCTCCCGACCGGCCCGACGAGGCGGTCCGGCTGGTGGCCGACAGCCCCATCCCCATCGTGGCCGACGAGGCGGCCCCGTCGGCCATGGACGTCATCGCCCTCCTCGATCGGGGGGCGGCCAGCGGGGTGTCGATCAAGCCGCCCCGCATCGGGGGCATCGCCCCGGCGACGGCCGTTCACGACGTGTGCCGTGACCGGGGAGTGGCCGTGACCGCCGGGGGCATGATCGAGTCGGGGCTGGGTCGCCATGCGCTCGCCGCCGTGGCCGCCCTCGACGGCTTCACCCTCACCGGCGACCTCTCCCCGGCCCGACGGTGGTTGACCCTCGACCCCTGGCCCGACCTGGTCCTGGACGCCGACGGGACGATCGCCGTGCCAACCGGGACCGGGGTGGCTCCCCATCCCGACACCGAGCTGGTGACGGCCACCACCCGGCTCCGGACGGTCGTCGAGCGGTGATCGACCGGGCGATGGCGATCGGCCGGCTCGCGGCCCGAACGGTGATCGCCCTCCATGCCGCCGCGGTGGTGGCGTGGCTGGCCGCCCACCAGGTGTGGCCCGACGCCACCTGGTTCCAGGTCGCTGCGTCCTACGCCATGGTGACGGCCTTCGAGCTGACGATCCCGGTCGCGCTGGTGGCGCTGTGGCTGTGGGATCGCCGATGGCTGGCCGCGGCTGCGGTCCCGGTCGTCGTCGCTGCGGCGTTCCACCTTCCCTACCGGTGGCCCAACCCGGCCGGCGACCAGCCCCCGCCCGACGTCCGGGTCATGACCTTCAACGTGCTCAACCAGAACGACGACCTGACGGCGGTGGTCGATCTGATCGAGCGGTACGAGCCCGACGTGGTGGCCCTCCAGGAGGTGACCGACTGGAACGAGGTCCCGCTGTTGACCCTGCTTGCGGGCGCCGGCTACCCGTACGCCGAGGTCGGTTCGATCACGGCGGGCGGCACCACCGCCGTCGTGTCCCGGACGCCGTTCGTCGCCACCCGGGAGATCGACCTCGAGATCGACCGACCGGCGATCGTCGTGACCACCATGGTCGACGGACACCGGATCGAGGTGGCGTCGGCCCACCTCTACCCGGCGTACTACGTCTCCCTCGAACGGTGGCGGGACCGGCCGGCGGCCCTCGACGCCTACGCCGAGGCCCAGGCCCGGCAGGCGGAGATCCTGGTGGCGGAGCTGGGCCGTGAGCCCGCCGTCGCCACCTTCCTGGCCTGCGACTGCAACACCCGGGAGACCAACCGGACCAACGACCTCCTGGCCGACCACCTCACCGACGCCTCCCGGGAGCTGGGCTGGCGGATCGGTCACGACGCCCCGCCGGGCACCGTCCACGAGGAACGGTTCCACCGGGTCGACTACCACTGGTACCGGGGTCCCGCCACCCCGGTCGGCGTCTACCG
This sequence comes from Acidimicrobiales bacterium, assembly GCA_965262175.1. Taxonomy (GTDB): domain Bacteria; phylum Actinomycetota; class Acidimicrobiia; order Acidimicrobiales; family SZUA-35; genus CADEDH01. Next base: position 464,263 of record CBDHES010000028.1, read on the forward strand.
GGTGCTCGATCGGGCCGGCTCCGACCACTTCGCCCTGATCGCCGACTACGCCCTCGGAGGGACGACCCCACGGGCAGCGGCGACGTCCTAGTCTCGAACCAGGGTCGACCGACCGCCACGTCGACCACGAGACGGAGGGGCCATGCCGTTCTATCGCGACCTCGACCCGGACCGGGTCGAGGGGCTGAGGACCATCGACGGGTTGCTGGAGCTCCGAGAGCTGATCCGGAACGCCGGGGTGCCGAGACGGGACCTGGAGGAGACCCTCCTCCTGGCGACGTGGAACATCCGGGAGTTCGAGGACGCCAGCTTCGGCGACCGGTTCGACGAGGCGTACTACTACATCGCCGAGATCATCTCCCACTTCGATCTGGTCGCCGTCCAGGAGGTCCGGCCCAACGTCCGGGCCCTCGACCGGCTGATCGGCATCCTGGGGTCGTACTGGGAGTACCTCGTCTCCGACGTCACCAAGGGCCGGCGGGGCAACCGGGAGCGGATCGCCTACCTGTACGACTCCCGCAAGCTCCGCCTCGGGGGCATCGCCGGGGAGATCGTGCTGCCTCCGATCGACGGCCAGCCGGTCAGCCAGCTCGCCCGAACCCCCTACCTCGTCGGGTTCAAGGCGGGATGGACCAAGCTGCTGATCGGGTCGGTCCACATTCTGTGGGGCGACGGCAAGCGCAACAGTCCCGAGCGGGTGGCGGAGATCGATCACGTCGCCAAGGCCATGGCCGCCGAGGCCGACCACGACACCGCCTGGACCCGGAACATGATCCTCCTCGGCGACTTCAACATCCACGGTCCCGACGACGACACCATGGCCGCCCTGCTCCGCCACGGATTCGTCGTCCCGGACCCGATCGTCGGGGCGAGGACCAACGTCAACCGGACCAAGACCTACGACCAGATCGCCTTCCGCTACGACCACGACCGGTTGGAGTTCACCGGCAAGGGTGGCACGATCCCGTTCTTCGACGCGGTCTACACCGACGAGCAACTCGACGTGTTCGGGGGCGACCTCCGCAAGGCCGACGGCGAGGTCCCCCAGAACGTCGGCTCGTACTACAAGCGGTGGCGGACCTACCAGATGTCGGACCACCTGCCGCTGTGGGTCCAGCTCCGGATCGACTACTCCAACCGCTACCTGGAGCGGAAGCGGGCCGCCGCCCCGGCCGGGCCCGAGACGGCGTGAGCCGGGGCTAGCACCTAGCCGTCGCCGAGCCGATCCGGGAGGCCGATGTCGGCCACGAAGTCCCCGACGATCCCGGCGACGACCTCGGGGGCTTCGAGGTGGACGGCGTGGGTCCCGGCGACCGGCACGAACCGGGCGTCGGGCAGGCCGTCGACCAGGCGATGACCGAGGGCGGTGAACTTGGCGTCGCGGTCGCCGGCGATCACCACCACCGGAACCTCGACCGAAGCCAGCCGATCCCATAGCGGTGACTGGGTGCCGGTCCCACACGACCGCAGGCTGGCGGCCAGACCCTCGACACGGTTGGTGAGGCGCTCGGCTCGGGCTGCGTCGGCCGGATCGAGGCCGGCGAAGAGCGGGTTGGCCAACCACCGATCGAGGAACGACGGCAGACCATCGACCTCGAGGCGCCGGGCCAGGGCCTCGTCGGCCCGGCGCCGGTCGGCCCGGTCGTCGGCCTCGTCCATCCCGGCCGTCACCCCGATCAGCACCAGCCCCCGCATCGGGGATCGGTCGCCAGGCGCGGCGTGGAGGGCGGCGTGGAGGGCGACCCGGCCCCCCATCGAGTAGCCGACGTAGACGCCGGGCCCGCCGGCCTCGACCAGCAGCCGGCCCGCCTCGACGAGGTCGGCGTCGTCGTGAGCGGCCGGGGTCGCCCCGTGCCCCGGCAGGTCGACGGCGACCACCTCGTGACCGGTTGCCAGCCGGCGCCCGAAGCGGCCCCAGCACCGGGCGTTCTGGGTGAAGCCGTGGGCCACCACCACCCGCGGTCCGGTTCCCCCGGTCTCGGTGTGCAAGGTCATCGGGACCAGGATGCCCGCTACGGTGAGCGCTGATGGGGCCGAGCGACACTGCGACCTTCTGCGCCACCGTGGTCGACGAGTGGTGTCGAGCCGGGCTCGACGCCGCGTTCGTCGCCCCCGGGTCCCGGTCGACCCCGCTGGCGCTGGCCTTGGCGGCCGACGAGCGGGTCGCCGTCCACGTCTTCCACGATGAGCGCTCGGCGTCGTTCGCCGCCCTCGGCCACGGCCTGGCCACCGGGCGCCCGGCGGCCGTGCTGTGCACCAGCGGAACCGCCGCCACCCACTTCCACGCCGCGGTGGTCGAGGCCGACCTGTCGAGCGTGCCGCTCCTGGTCTGCACCGCCGACCGCCCCCCGGAGCTGTGGGGCGTCGGTGCACCGCAGACGATCGATCAGACCCACCTCTACGGCCGAGCGGTCCGGTTCTTCGCCGAGCCCGGCCCACCCGACGCGTCCACCGCCCCATCGTGGCGGTCGCTGGCGTCCCGAGCGGTCGCCGAGGCCGTGGGGTGGTCGGATCGGCCCGGCCCGGTCCACCTCAACCTCAGCTTCCGGGACCCGCTGGTCGGCTCACCCGGCCCGCTCCCCGAGGGACGCCCCGACGGGCGACCGTGGCACGAGGCGACGACGCCGCCCGCCGGGTCGACCGGTGGCGGCCTCGACCGGCTCGTCGGGCTCCTCCACGACGGCACGGCGGCGGTCGACGGGGCCATCGTGGCCGGAGCGGGGACCCCCGACCCGGCGGCCGTCGACCGCCTGGCCGAGACCCTGGGATGGCCGGTGATCGCCGACCACCGGTCGGGCTGTCGGGGTGGGCCGAACGCCGTGCGCTACGCCGACGCCCTGCTCCGCTCGTCGACCTTCGGCGACCACCGGTGTGACGTCGTGCTCCGCTTCGGCGAGACGCTGGCGTCCAAGGCGCTGTCGCAATGGCTGACCCGAACGCGACCGGCGATCGCCGCCGTGTTCGACCGGACCCGGTGGAGCGACCCCGAGCGGGACGCGTCGATCGTGGTCGAAGGGGCGGCGACGGCGGCCGCCCTCGCCGAGCGGCTTCCCCCCGGGCTCCAACCCTCGACGGCGATCGACCGGTGGCGGCGAGCCGACGCCCGGGCCGCCGAGGCGATCGACACCGTCCTGGCCGAGGCGGCGACGGCCGAGGGACCGACGCCGGAGATCGGGGTGGCGGTGGCCACCGTCGACGCCGTCCCGGCCGGCGGGGTCCTCGTCGTGTCGTCGTCGATGCCGGTCCGCGACGTCGAGTGGTTCGGACCGCTCCGCCGTGACCTGGACGTCCTCGCCAACCGGGGAGCCAACGGGATCGACGGGGTCATCTCGACCGCCGTCGGAGTCGCCCTCGCCGGCCGCCCGACGACGGTACTGATCGGCGACGTCGCCTTCCTCCACGACAGCACCGCCCTCGTGGCCCTGGCCGACCGACCGGTCGAACTGACGATCGTCGTGATCGACAACGACGGCGGGGGGATCTTCTCGTTCCTGCCCCAGGCCACCGAGCTCGACCACGGCGTCTACGAGCTGCTGTTCGGCTCCCCCCACGGCACCGACCTGGCGGCCCTGGCTCGGGCCCACCGCCTCACCGTCGACCGGTGGCCGGCATCCCCGAGCCCCGGTCCCGGGCCCCGGGTCGTCATCGCCCACTCCGACCGGGCGACCAACGTCGACCTGCACCAGCGGCTGGAGAGGGCCGTGATCGAGGCCGTGGACGTCACGGCTGGAGAAGCGCGCTGAGCATCGCCCGGAACTTCTGCCGGGTCTCGGTCAGCTCGGCGGCGGGGTCGCTGTCGGCCACCACCCCGACCCCGGCGAACAGCCGAACCTGGCGTCCGTCGAGCTGGGCGGACCGGATCCCGACGGCGAACGCCCCGTTCCCGGCCCCGTCGACCCATCCGACCGGACCCCCGTAGCGACCTCGGTCGGCCTCCTCGATCTCGGCGATGAGGGCGACCGCCTCGGCCTGGGGGTCGCCGCCCAGAGCCGGCGTGGGGTGGAGGGCGGCCACCAGTTCCAACACCGAAGCCGCCGGGCCCGACAGCCGACCCTCGACCCGGGTCCCCAGGTGATGGACGTTGGCCAGGGTGACGATCGACGGCTCCGGCTCGGCATCGACGTAGGAGCAGAACGGCAGGAGCCCGTCGAGCAGCCAGTCGATCGTGATCCGATGCTCCCACCGGTTCTTGGTCGACGCCAGGAGGGCGGCCGCTCGGGCGTGGTCGGTGGCCGGATCGGTGGCCCGGCCGGCGGTGCCGGCCAGCGGGTGGGCCCGGACGATGTCGCCGTGGCGGCCGATCAGCAACTCGGGGGAGGCACCGACGAAGCGGTCGACGGCGAACAGGATCGCCGACGGGTAGCCGTCCCGGAGCCGGGCCAGGATGGCGGCCTGGTCGATCGGGTGGTCGGTCCGCAGGATCAGCTCCCGGGCGAGCACGACCTTGTCGAGCTCCCCGGCGGCGATCCGGTCGCGGGCCGGGCCGACGATGGCGTCCCGCCACCGCTCCGGCTCCACCACCGAGGTCAGCTCGAACGCGGTCGGTTGGGGGCCGTCGACGTCGGCGTCGAGCATGGCCCGTACCGCCTCGATCGCCCGGTCGGGGTCGAGGTCGAGGTCGGTGTCGGGATCGCCGGTGATCGTCAGCCACCGTCGGCCATCGACCGACCGGCCGAGGAGGATCCGGGGAACGATCAGCTCCCCGGGCCGGGTCGGGTCGAAGGGCAGGGCGGCGAAGGCGACCGGCCCGGTGCCCGGGCCGCCGACGTCGTTCGATCCGGCCAAGGCGGTCAGTGCGGCCTGGGTCGGCTCGGCCCCGGCGGGGCGTTCGAGCGGGATCCGGATCGCTTCGCCGACGCCGGCCAGCACCGGGACCGGGTCGTCGGCCTCGGTCCGGCACCACAACAGGCCCGATCGGGTCCCGACCGCGACCGGATCGAGATCGACGTCGAGGCGGACCGTGATCGACTGGGGGGCCATGGTCCCAGCGTACGATGGGGCACCGTGGAGCATCGGTACACCGAGACGATCGACGCCGACCCCCAGCGGGTCTTCGACCTCGTCGCCGACCTGGCGACCTACCCGTCCTGGCTCGACATCGTCCACAAGGTCGAGCCCGACTCGCCCTCCGACGCCTGGCTCGTCACCCTCCGGGCCAAGCTCGGTCCCCTGGCCCGGTCAAAACGGCTCCGGATGGTCCGCGACATCCACGAACCCCACCGCCGGGTCCGCTTCGTCCGCCACGAGGAGGACGGCCGGGACCACTCGGCGTGGGTGCTCGACTCGACCGTGGAGCCGGCGCCCGACGGCGGATCGACCGTGACCATGCTGCTCCGCTACGACGGCCGGCTGTGGACCTCGGCCCTCCGGGGAGTGCTCGACGGGCAGGTGGCGGCGGCCACCGCCAAGCTGGCCGGTCTGGCCCGCGGCTAAGCCCCCAGCGGGGCGAGCCATCGGGTGGCGACGGGACCCGTCGGGTCGGTCAGCAACTCGTCGACCCGGCGCTGGAGCCCGCTCGTGACCGGACCGGGCGCCGGATAGGAGCGACCGTCGAGCTCGCCGACCGGGCTGAGGAACCGGCCGGTGGAGGTGACGATCAGCTCGGTGGCGTCGACGACCTCGTCCCACCGGACGTCTCGAACCTCGACGAGCACATCGTCGAGGCGGGCCAGGTCGAACAGGAAGCGGCGGGTGATCCCGTCCAGGACCGAATCGAGGGGTGGAGCCACGATGCGGTCGTCGGCGACGACGAGCACCGACCGGTTCGTGGTCTCGGCCAAGCGGTCGGACGCCGTGGCGAACACCACGTCGTCGAAGCCCTCGGCCGCCGCCGCCAGCTGCTGGCGGACCCCGGCGGTGTAGGCCGCTGCGACCTTCAACGATGGGGGGAGGATCTCGGCCGGGACCTTGGGCATCGTCCCCCGCTGGATCCTGAGCGGCGGCCCGATCGCCGGGTGGGAACGATCCCCGCCGGGGGCGACGTCGATCGTGGGTCGGAGGCTGGCCGGCCGGCTCGACGCAGGAACCTCGGTCCACGAGGCCAACAGGCGCACCGTCCCCGCCTCGGGGTTGGCCGCCACGACCTCGGCCACCGCCCGCTCGACGGCGGCGATGTCGTAGGGCGGGTCCATCCCCATCAGCTCCATGGAGCGATCGAAGCGGGCGGCGTGATCCCGGAGCCCGACGGCGGCCGGTCCGGCCGCCGTGTCGACCACCCGGACGGCGTCGAACACCTGTGAGCCGCGCTGAGCGACGTGGCTCAGGACGTGGACGGTGGCCTCAGCATGGGGGATCAGGGTCCCGTCTCGCCAGATGGTGGGTTCGGGCATCGCCCGGTGAGGCTAGCCGAGCCCTAGCCTGGCCCGATGGCTCGACTGGTCGCCCTCGCCCTCCCCGGCGGCGATCGGTTCGTCGACGCCGTGCGTCGGGTCTGGGACGCTGGCGACGCGGTGGCGCCGGTCGACCTCCGCCTTCCCCGTGCCGAGCGGGAGCGGGTCCTGGCGGCGCTGGCCCCCGAAGCGATCATCGAGGACGACGGCGAGATCCGGTCGTTGGACGGTGGCCGACCGGTCGAGGACGGCGACGGGGCGGTGGTGGCCACCAGCGGCACGACCGGGGAGCCCAAGGCGGTGATCCACACCCACCGATCGATCGCCGCGTCGGCCGCAGCCACCAGCGACGCCCTGTCGGTCGACCCGGACGCCGACCGGTGGTTGGCCTGCCTCCCGCTGGCCCACATCGGCGGCCTGGCGGTGGTGATGCGATCGATCGTGACCGGGACCGCCCTCGAGGTCCATGACGGGTTCGACCCCTCCGCCGTGCTCGACGCCGCCGACCGGGGCGCGACCCTGGTCTCGCTGGTGACCCGGGCCCTCAACCAGGTCCCGGCCGAGGCGTTCCGGACGATCCTCATCGGCGGGGCCGCCCCACCGCCCGACCGGCCGGCCAACGTGATCGCCACGTACGGCATGACCGAGACCGGCTCCGGCATCGTCTATGACCGCCGACCCCTCGACGGAGTGGAGATCGCCATCGACGACGGCGACGAGATCCACCTTCGAGGCCCGATGCTGTTCCGGGCCTACCGCCACGACCCCGATCCGCTCGACGACGGCTGGTTCGCCACCGGCGACCTCGGTCGGTGGGGCGACGACGGGCGGCTCATCGTCGACGGCCGCCGAGGCGACGTGATCGTCACCGGCGGGGAGAAGGTGTGGCCGGCCCGGATCGAGGCGTTCCTCGCCGAGCGGGCCGACGTGGCCGAGGTCGCCCTCGTCGGCCGACCGGACCCCGAATGGGGCCACCGGGTGGTGGCGGTCGTCGTGCCGGCCCCCGACCGGCCCGCTCCCCCGCTCGGCGAGCTGCGGGAGGTCGTCGGTGAGCGATTCGGGCGGTGGTGCGCCCCCCGGGAGCTAGTCGTGGTCGACGCCCTGCCCCGGACGGGGCTGGGCAAGGTCCGCCGGGATCGGGTGGTCGAACGGGTCATCGACGACACCTCGGCCTAGCGTCACGGGCCGCCAGGCTCCCGGGTTGAGCAGGTACCAGCCGGCGATGATCAGCGTCGTCCCCAGGCCGCCGAGCAGCCACGTGGCCCAGCCGGTATGGGCCAGCTCGGTCGGGCCGTCGGCTCCACCGCTCCCGGCTCCACCGCTCCCGGCGCCCCCGCTCCCGGCCGCGCCTCCGGCTTCCGAGCTGGTCGTGCCGGTGCTGGCGGCGTCGGCGATCAGCGGCTCCGGGGGCGGCTCCGGAGCGGCCTGGACCAGCAGCTCGGCGGTGACGACCGGATCCTCGACCCCGACCAGGTCGGCGCCGGCGGCGTCGACCGGATTGGCCGACGCCACCGCGGTGGTGACCGTGTCACCGCCGGGGGCGGTGGCCTGGAGGGCGAACACCGCCGACCCGCCGGGCGCCAGGGGTGTCGAGTCGGCACGAACCAGGACCGGGGCCTCGGCGATGAGCGGATCGGCGACGGCGATGGCATCGAGGTGGGTCGTGCCGGTGTTGGTCACCGTGAAGCAGTACGTGATCGCCTGACCGGCCGTGATGCCCTCGTCGGCGCCCGGGCAGGTCGGGCCGCCTTCGACCGAGGGGGCCGCGGTGGCGATGAGGGTCATGGCCGCCGCCGGGACCTCGGCCGGTTCCTCCGGCGGGAAGACGACGGCCTCGGCGGTGGCGGTGACGGTGACATCGCCCGCGGTGGCCTCGGCCGAGGCACGAGCGGTGTAGGTGTCGTCGGCCTGCCCATCGGCGATATCGGGCGGAGGCGTGGCGTCGAGGACGAACAGCGTCGCCTCACCCGGCTGAAGCGGACCGGCGTAGGTCCCCAGCGGCACCATCGACCCGGCCTCATCGGTGGCGGTGACCGCCACGGCGGTGACCGGTACCGGTCCGGCGTTGCGGACCGTGTAGCAGAACGTCACCGCCGTGTGCTGGTGGGCTTCGGCGTAGGTCGGCGCCCCGGCACAGCGGGCGCCGGCATCGTGGCCGGTGTAGACCCCGGCCTCCAGGGTCAGCGCCGGCTCGACGGAGTCCGACGGCCCGGCCGGGGCCAGATCGGCCGACGTCGGATCGTGGTCGTTCGATGTGGTGAAGGTCCCGATCACCACGGGCACCATCGAGAGCAGGGTCAGGCAGCAGAGGGCGACGCGGGCGGGAGAGTCGGCGGCCCGGTGGGCCGCCGACACGATGAAGAGGCGGAGCATGGCTCGTCCTTGGCTGGGCGGGGTCGACAGCCCCGTCGGCCGGACGAGCGGTCACATGAGCCGTCAGGCCCGATCCACGAGGGCCTTTCGGACCAGTTCGAAGTCCTCCGGGTTGGTGATCCCGATCCACCGCTCGGTCGACGGGGTGACCTTGACCCGGAGTCGATCGGCGGCCATCAGCTCCCCCACCACGGTCGGCAGCTGGCACTCGGCCTTGGGATCGTCGCCGTGCTTGCCGTGGAAGTCGCTCCACCGTTCCTCGAAGTCGCCGAGCACCGACGGATGGAAGCACCACAGGTTCATCGACACCGGGGTGTCGGCCGGCACGGTTCGGCCGCCGGCCGACAGCGTGCCGTCGGCGTTGCGCTCGCAGCCCTGGGTCTCGACGATGGCGGTCAGGTAGCCGTCGGCCACCTCGGTCACCGCCCGGGTCACGGCACCGTGGGGCGGGACGGTGTGCCCCATCTCGAACGCCACGTTGGCCGCCACGCCCGGTGCCAGCGTGGCCACCTCGTCGGCGGCGACCGTGAACGAGCTGGCCCCGTAGTAGTCGTCGGCGTTGATGACGGCGAACGGTCCCTCGATCGCCGAGGCGGCGCTGAGGATGGCGTGGAGGGTGCCCCACGGTTTTTCCCGGGGCGGGCCGAGCTCGTCCTGGCGGACGTAGTGGATCGCCGCCTCGTCGTGGTGCTGGGCGATGTGGGCCCGGACGTCGTCCTCGATGTCGCTCCGGACGATCAGCACGACGTCGCCGAATCCGGCTCGGCGGCCGTCCCGGATCGAGAAGTCGAGGATCGCCTCGCCGGCCGGGCCGACCTGGGCGAGCTGCTTGACGCCGCCGAATCGGCTCCCGAGACCGGCGGCCATGATGACGAGGTGTGGTTGCACGTCCTTATCGTGTCGGGCCCAGCCGGGGCTCACAACGTGACAAAATCTGCTTCGATTCGCCGTTGCGTGTCCATCGGGGGTCGGTCTGCACGTCGATGCTCTATCGAATCACGAGTCGAGGAGGACTCATGCGCTACCTGCTCCTGTTGTACGCCGCCGAGAACACCGGGCCCGACGAGGGAACGCCCGAGCACGCCGCCTATCTCCAGCAATGGCGTGACTACACCGAAGCGCTGGGGGCCTCCGGCGGCCTCCTCGCCGGCGAGGCGCTCCACGGGTCGGAGACGGCGACCACCGTCCGGGTCCGGGGTGGCGAGACGATGACCACCGATGGTCCCTTCGCCGAGACCAAGGAGGTGTTGGGCGGGTTCTACATGATCGATGTCGACGACCTCGACGCCGCCCGGGAGTGGGCGGCCAAGATCCCCCTCGCGCCCCACGGCTCGGTCGAGATCCGGCCGATCATGGAGTGGGGCTGACGGCCCGGCCGTGATCCGATCGCCGGTCTCCGAGGTCTTCGCCCACGAGTGGCCCGTTCTGGTCGCCACCCTGCGGCGGGACTTCGGAGATCTCGGGCTGGCCGAGGACATGGCCCAGGAGGCGTTCCTCGAGGCGGCCGCCCGGTGGACGCCCGATTCGGTGCCCGACCGACCCGGGGCGTGGTTGCTGACCACGGCCCGGCGGCGGGCCATCGACCAGATCCGGCGAACGAACCGCTTCGCCGAACGGCTACCGACCTTGGCCCAGCTGGCCGCCATCCCTCCCCGGGAGGAGAGCGAGCTGATCGACGACCAGCTGGCGCTGATCTTCGGTTGCTGTCACGAGAGCCTCAACACCGAGGCCCAGATCGCCCTGACCCTCCGGCAGGTGTGCGGTTTGTCGACCCCCCAGATCGCCGAGTCGTTCCTCGTGGCGACCCCGACGATGGCCAAGCGGCTGGTGCGGGCCAAGAACAAGATCCGCCAGGCGAAGGTCCCCTTCGTCGTCCCCGAGCCCGACCAGCTCGCCGATCGGGTGTCGACCGTCCTCGGGGTCATCTACCTCATCTTCACCGCCGGCCACACCAACTCCGACGGCCCGGCCCTGGTCCGGGGGGATCTGTGCGACGAGGCCCGATGGCTGGCGTCGATCCTCGATCGGCTGATGGCCGAGCGCACCGTCGCCGCCGAACGGGCCGAGGTTCTGGGCTTGGCCGCCCTGATGGCCTACACCGACGCCCGCCGAGCGACCCGGGTCGACGATGAGGGTCGGCTCGTCCTGCTCGAGGACCAGGACCGCGATCGGTGGGATCACGGACTGATCGACGAGGGATCGGAGCTGCTCGGCCGGGCCGCCCGGCTTCGCAACCACGGGCCCTACCAGCTCCAGGCGATGATCGCCGGGCTCCACGCCACCGCCGAGACCTGGGCCGCCACCGACTGGCCGTCGATCGTCCAGCTCTACGGCCGGCTGGCGGCGATCGCTCCGAGCCCGGTCGTCGAGCTCAACCGGGCGGTGGCGGTCGCCATGGCCGACGGGCCGGCGGCCGGGTTGGCCGCCCTCGAGCACCTCTCCGAGACCCACGAGCTCGACGACTACCGGTACTTCCACGCCGCCAGGGCCGATCTGCTCCGCCGCCTCGACCGCCGGGCCGAGGCGGAGACCGCCTACCGATCGGCGCTGGCCCTCGGGGGGAACGACGCCGAGCAGGACTTCCTCCGGGACCGGCTGGCCAAGGTGGCGGCCCTCAACGGTGGAGGTCCGGGTCGTCCTGGCGAACCCGGGACCGGACGGTGAACACGCTGTCGCCACTGAGGACGCCGCCCCGGGCGAACAGCCGACCGGCCTGCCAGTTGGAGAGGCCGAGCTCGGGCTTCCCGAGGGCGTACTGACCGTCGACCCACCGGGTGAAGCCGTCACCGACGAACGGGGCGTCGACCGTCGCCCAGAACCGGTCGTGCTCGGCGTCGTCGTCGCTGACGAGGCTGGCGGCGAACCGGGGCGACTGGCGGTTGAAGGCCCGTACCGCCTCGTCGACGGAGTCGACGACGGTGAGGGTGATCTCGGGCGTCGACTCCCACTCCCATTCGAGGCCGAGCTGATCATCCCCGATCGGCTCCACCTGGGGTTCGAGGCGAACACCATCGGCCCGCTCGACCTCGACCTGCCGCTCCCGCCACTCGGTCGGGATCGTCGCCATGGCGGCGGCGGTGGCGTGGACCTTGGCCGCCCGGCCCCGGGCCTCGGCGGCCGACGCCAGCCCTTCGAGGACGGCGGGGACGAGCTCGTCGGCCCGGTGGGTCAGCACACAGCAGGTGTTGAGGGTGTTGCACACCTTGCGGTCGAGGGAGCTCCGGACGATGGCGGCCAGCCGACGCCGATCACACGCCTCGCCGGTCACCACCCAGGCTCCCCCGGTCCCGTGGAGGCTGACCGAGGTACCGGCCTGGCGAGCGACCGATCCCAGCTGGGATACCGCCGGACCGCTCCCCCGGGCCACGGCCAACCCGAGGCGGGGGTCGCTGAACAGGGCCCATCCCGCAGCGTGGGCCGGGCTGTCGACCAGGGCTGCCGCTCCCGGTGGAAGACCGGCAGCGTCGAGGGCCGGATCGAGGGCGTGGCGCACGATGGCCCCGGCCGTGCCCAGCGCATCGGATCCGATGCGGAACACCACCGTGTTGCCGCTGCGCACCACCCCACAGGCGTCGGCGAACACGTTGGGACGTCCCTCGAACACGAAGCCGACGACGCCGAGTCCGGCGGTGCGTTGCTCGACGGTCCACCCCTCGTGGGCGATGGTGTCGAGGACCACGTCCCGGGTCGCCTCCTGGTCACGCCACATCCGGAGACCAGCGACCATGTCGGCCCGCATCGTCGGCGAGAGGACCAGCCGGGTCGTCGATCGTCCCCGGGCCTTGGCCGACGCCACGTCGGCCTCGTTGGCGGCGGCGATCGGAGCGAAGGCCTCATCGTCGGCCAGCAGCGTCGCGAAGCGGTCGAAGAAGGCCGAGATGGCGTCGTCGCTGACCGCGCCCATCGCCTCGAAGGCGGCGGCCGCCCGGTCGACGGCTCCGGTGGCGATCTCCCACTCCGAGCGGGGGATGTGGAGGAGGTCGCCGGTCTCGTCGACGATGACCAGGCGGTCACCGGCGGTGAACGCTGCCGCCAGGGCGTCGGGCACCCGGACGAGGCGATCACCGCCGAAGATGATGGGTTGACCGGCTTCGAGGTGGTTCAGGTGCTCGATCACCGGGACAGTCTGCCTACGAGTAGGCCGACTCGGCATGCTCGCTCTGGTCGAGCCCGACCCGCTCCGACTCTTCGTCGACCCGGAGACCCATCGCCAGATCGAGACCCCGAGCGATGACGTAGGTGGCGACGAAGGCGAAGATCAGGACGAAGACGTTGGCGAAGATCTGCTCGACGAGCAGCCCGGCGCCCCCGCCGGCCACGATGCCATCGTCGAACTCGGCGCCGACGAACAGGCTCGAGTCGGCGAACACCCCGATCAGGATGCCGCCGACGAGGCCGCCGACCAGGTGGACGCCGACCACGTCGAGCGCGTCGTCATAGCCGAACCGGTACTTCAGCCGGACCGCCAGGGCACAGAGGACGCCGGCCGCCAGGCCGACCCCCATCGCCCCCCACGTGCCCATGAACCCGGCCCCGGGCGTGATGCCGACGAGTCCGGCCACGATCCCCGACGCCGCGCCGAGCGACGTCGGCTTGCCGTCGACGAGTTGCTCGACCAGCAGCCAGGCCAGCATCGCCACCGCGGCCGCCATGAAGGTGTTCACGAAGGCCTGAACGGTCTGGTCGCTGACGTTGAACGCCGAGCCGGCGTTGAAGCCGAACCACCCGAACCACAGGATCCCGGCTCCCAGCATGGTGAACGGAAGGTTGTGGGGCGGCATCGGCTCGCTGGGCCAGTTGCGACGCTTGCCGAGTACCAGGGCCATGGCCAGGGCCGCGCTCCCCGCGGCCACGTGGACGACCGTACCCCCGGCGAAGTCGAGGCTGCCCCGGGTCGCCAGGAAGCCGTCGTCGGGCCGGAACACCCACGCCCAGGCCGGGACGAAGACGAGCAGCAGCCAGACCGGCACGAAGGCGACCCAGGCGGTGAACTTCATCCGGTCGGCGACCGCGCCCGAGATCAGGGCCGGGGTGATCGAGGCGAACGTCAGGGCGAAGAACACCCCGAGCAGGGGGCTCCCCGAGCCGTCCTCCGACAACAGCGGCACGTCGCGCAGGAAGGCGTTGTCGAAGGTGCCGATCCACGGGTTGGTACCGGTCGAGGACAGCGAGTAGCCGGCGACGACCCAGACGACGGGCACGATGCCGAGGCACACCATGTTCATCATCAGCATGTTCAGCATGTTCTTCGAGCGGCTCATACCGCCGTAGAACAACGCCAGGCCGGGCACCATCAACAGCACCAGGGCCGCCGACACGATGATCCACAACGTGCTGGTCAGAGGTATCGGGTCGGTCATCTTTCTGCCACCTTGCTCGCCGCCGTCAGAACGGCGTCAGTTTCGGGGCTCGGTGAGTCGTCGCCGTTTCCGGTTTGTTTCCGGTTCGTTAATTGGTGTCGTCGACCAGCGGCACGAACCGGACCGGGGCCAGATCCTCCCGCTCGAACCTCTCACCCCGCCGACGGAGCCGGACCAGGGTCTGGACCCGTCGTCGGCGACCGACCGGGATCACCAGCCGGCCTCCGTCGGCCAGCTGCTCGACCAACGCCGGTGGCACCCGCCGGGGACTGGCCGTCACCACGATCGCGTCGTAGGGCATCGACGGCGGCCACCCCTGGCTCCCATCCCCGACGACGACCCGCACCGTCGGCTGTCCGGCGAGGCGGAGCCGAGCGGCGTCGGCAAGCTCGCGGCGCCGCTCGACCGTGACCACCGACCTCGCCAGCTGACCGAGGATCGCCGCCCCGTAGCCCGACCCGGTCCCGACCTCGAGGACCCGATCCTCGGGCCCGACCTCGGCCGCCTCGGCCATCAGGGCGACGATGTAGGGCTGGCTGATCGTCTGCCCACCCCCGATCGGGAGCGGCCGATCCTCATAGGCGTGGTCGAGGTGGGCGGGTTCGCAGAACTCGTGGCGGGGCACGGCGCCGATCGCCGCCAGCACCCGCTGGTCGGCGATCCCCCGTCCCGCCAGTTCGTCGACCAGTCGGCGACGGCGGGCGGCCAGCAGCTCGGGCTGCGGGGCCTCCATTACCATCCATGGAACCATGCCCACCGGTCGCTTCGCTCCCAGTCCGACCGGCCGACTCCACCTCGGCAACCTCCGGACGGCGCTGGTGTCGTGGCTCTTCGCCCGAGCCGACGGGTCGCGATGGCTCCTCCGGTACGACGATCTCGACACCGGCGCCATCCGGGACGAGCACTACCAGACCCAGGCCGACGACCTCCTGGCGCTCGGCCTGGAGTGGGACGGGCCCCCGGTCCGCCAGTCGGACCGAACGGAGCTGTACACCGCCTCGGTGGCTCGGCTGATGGCGTCGACCGAGACCTACCGTTGCTACTGCAGCCGGCGGGAGATCCGGGAGGCGGCCCAGGCCCCCAACCGACCGCTGGCCGGGCACGCCTACCCGGGAACCTGCGCCCGTCTGACCGCCCCGGAGCGGGCCGAGCGGGAGGCGACGGGCCGACCGGGAGCGCTGCGGGTCCGGGCGGCGGGGACGGTGGTCGGGTTCGACGATCTCGTGGCCGGGCCCCGATCGTTCGAGCTCGACGACTTCGTCGTCGTCCGCAACGATGGCACCCCGGCCTACCACCTCGTGACCGTGGCCGACGACGACGACCTCGGGGTCGGCCTCGTCGTGCGGGGCGACGATCTCCTCGACTCGACCAGCCGCCAGCTCCACCTCGCCGGCCTCCTCGGCCTCACCCCCGTCGACCACGCCCACGTCCCGCTGGTGCTCGGGCCCGACGGCGACCGATTGGCCAAGCGCCACGGGGCGGTCACCCTGGCCGACCGGGGCGACGATCCCCGGGCCGTGCTCGGCCTCCTGGCCGCCACGCTCGGCCTGTGCGACGACGGCGAGCGGCCGACGCCGGCCGAGCTGCTCGACCGCTTCGACCCCGACGCCCTCCCCCGCGCACCGCTGGTCCTCGACGGCGGCTGATCAGAGCAGCAGCTCGGAGAGCGTGTAGATCACCAACCCGGCCAAGCCGCCGACCAGGGTGCCGTTGATCCTGATGAATTGGAGGTCTCGGCCGACCTGGAGCTCGAGCCGCTCCGCGGTTTCGGCGGTGTCCCACCGTTCGACGGTCGAGGCGATGAGGTCGGCCACCTCGCCCCGGAACTGCTCGGCGATGTAGGCGGTCGCCTCGACGATCCATCGGTCGATCTTGACCTGCAGCTCGGGGTCGGCGGCCAGCGACGTCCCGGCGTCGACCACGGCCGCCTCGAGCCGTTGGCGGAGCTCCGACGACGGGTCGTCGGTCGCTTCGAGGAGGATCGCCTTGATCCGGGTCCACAACGATGCCGACCACGCCCTGACCTCGGGGTGGGCCAGGATCTGCTGCTTGATCTCCTCGGCCCGGGCCTCCATCGCCGGCGACGTCTTCAGGTCCTCGGCCAGCCGCATCGTGCGGCGGTCGAGGTCGGCCCGCATCTCGTGTTCCCGGTCGGTCGACAGCTCGCCGAGGAATCGCTGGACCACGTCGTAGATCTTGGCGAACACGACGTCGTCGACCGGCTCGGGCACCCACCACGGGGATTCCCGATCGAGCCGTTGCCGGAAGACCGGCTTGTTCTCCTCCATGAACCGGCTGAGGCCGGCCAGGACCTCGTCGAGCAGCGCCTGGTGGTGCTCGCCTTCGAAGGCCAACTCGACGGCCCGGCCCATCAGTGGGGCGACGGCCACCCGCTCTGCCCGACCGAGCACGACCTGCTCGATGCCGCCGCTGACGACGTCGTCCTGGAGGACCTCGGCGATGCCGCCGACGGCCGCCGCCGACTGGGCCGACACGACCTTGGCGTTGGCCGGCTCGGCCAGCCACTCCCCGACCCGGGCGGCGAGCCCGGCGTTGCGGAGCCGCTCGGCGACCACCTCCGCGGTCAGGAAGTTGTCCCGCACGAAGCCGCCGAGGCTGGCCCCGATCTGGTCCTTGCGGGTCTGGATGATGGCGGTGTGGGGGATCGGGAGACCCAGCGGCCGCCGGAACAGGGCGGTCACCGCGAACCAGTCGGCCAGCGCCCCGACCATGGCGGCCTCGGCGGTGGCCCGGACGTAACCGAGCCACGGCTGCGACTCCTCGAAGGCCCGGGCGATGATGAACACGATCGCCGCCGCCACGAGGAGCGACGTGGCGAGGAGCTTCATCCGCCGCAGGTCGCGCCGCCGCTCGGAGTCGTCAACCACTTCGATCAAGTATGCCGCCCGGCCCGGTCGTTGGAGGAGCGGGTCCGCCGATCCGCTACAGGATCGACCGGAGGACCTTGAACGCCTCGGCGTGCTCGACGCCGATCTCCTTGCCGCGGAGGCACGCCAGCGCCTTCACCGACTCCTCGCTCCGGATGTGGGGCGAGGGTCGGGCCTGGGTGGCGTAGGCCGCCAGGGCCGCCAGCTTGACGTCGAGCACGTCGGTGATGTCGACGAACGCCTCGGGCCGAGGGATGGCTTCCCGCCACCACATGATCTTGGGCGACTCGTAGACGAGGACCTCGGGTACCAGCCACTTCCCGAACACCGGAGCGATCGGCCGGAGGGCGGCCAGGGCGGTATCGAAGGTGGCGACGTGGTCCTGGTCGTAGTCGTCGCCCGACGGGATCAGCACCAGCTGGGGCTGGAAGCCGTTCAGCTCGGCCTCGAACCGGTCGACGAGGTCCCGCTTGGGGACCGTGTCGAGCTTCTCGATCAGGTCCTGGTCGCCGTAGAGGATCTCCCAGTCGAAACTGAGGATCTTGGCCACGTCCTCGATCTCGGCCACCCGCTCGGCGTAGGTCGTGCCGCCGTGCCCGTAGTGGTGGAACCCGTCCACGGTCATGAACAGGACCCGGGTCTGGGCACCCTGGGCGGCCAGGCGGGCCATGATCCCGCCGCAGGCGAGCGCTTCGTCGTCGGCGTGGGGGGCGATGACGAGCGCCCGCTCGATGCGAGCCAGATCAGGCAACGTTGGCCGACCGGGTGTCGACGATGGGACGGTAGTAGTCGATGGTCTCCTGGACCAGGGCCTCGAGCCCGACCTCCGGCTTCCAGCCGACCGCCGGGGCCGCCTCGAGGACCGGCGTCTTCTCGAACGACTCGGCCTCCTCGTACAGCTCGCCGTGGATGGCCTTGGCGTCGGCGTAGACCACCCGGGACGGGGAGCCGGTCATCTCCTTGACCATGTCGGCCAGGCCCCGGACCGAGATCTTGTTGGCCGGGTTCCCGATGTTGAAGACCAGCTGGCCGGAGGCGATGGCGTCGTCCATGTGGTCGGTGATGAACCGGGTCAGGTCGGTCACCGAGAGGAACGCCCGAAGCTGCTCGCCGGTGGCGAACACGGTGATGTCCTCGCCGGCCAGTGCCTGCTGGACGAAGGTCGGCATGACGAACCCGCCGAGCTCCGACTGGCGGGGACCGGTGACGTTGAAGGGCCGGATGACCATCCCCTTCAGGCCCCGATGTCGGCTGTTGGCAACCATGGCCTCGGTCAGGGTCTTGGCGATGGCGTACTCGATACGGACCGAGTAGTCGACCGGGACGTGGATCGTGTCGCCCTCGGCGAGCTGACCCGACCGGCCGTAGACCTCGGCCGAGGAGAAGACGACGACCGGCACGTCGGCGGTAATGCACTCCTCGATCACCATCTCGGCCGACCGGACGATCTCGGGGCCGAGGCGGCCGGCGAAGCGGAGGATCCCGGCCGGGCCGACCAGCGAGGCGGCGTGGACGACCCGCTCGGCGCCGGTGAACCGGCCCCCGGCCTCGAAGTAGTCCTCGACCTTCATCTTGAGGACCACGCAGTTCGGGTTCTGCTCGTAGGGCTCGGTCGAGATGACCGAGCTGACCATCGAGTCGATGATCACGACCTTGTGCCCGGCCTCGAGGTAGGCGTCAGCCACGAATGAGCCGATGAATCCCATCCCGCCGGTCACGACGACCGTTCCGGTGGTGTCCACCGACGAGACGTCAGGTGCCGTGTGGTTGGGGGTCGGGTCGGTCATCGGGTGGTTCTCCTTGTGTGACGTTTGCTCTGCCCGTAGGCGAACGGTCCGGCCAGGCGGCCGACGGCATTGGCCAGGCGGTAGACGACCCGCCCGGCATCGACGGTCAATCGGTCTTCACTGACCGGCAGCACGGCCGGCCGGAAGAGGTAGGGGGCCCCGAATGGGATCCGCTTGAGCAGGGTCCATCGGGTAGCTGGATCGGCGGCATGGGCCGTCAGGTAGGCGGTCAGACCGAGGCCGTAGGTGTACATGTGGGCGGTGAAGGTCCGGTCGTCGTAGCGGTCGGCGTGCCAGCCCAGCGCCGCCGGCTCCCAGGCCACGGTCGCTCCGGCCAACAGGGTCCGGGTGAAGGCGTCGAGGTCTTCGCCGCCCCGAGCCTTGGTGCCGGGCCCGAGGCACACGTCGAACCCGCCGAGGGACCGGAGCAGATCGGCCTTGAAGGCGATGTTGGCCCCGTTCCCGAAGCCGACCCGATACGGGGCGAGACGATCGCCCCGGGTCTCGGCTCGGGCCAGCGACGGCTCGAAGCCGTTCCGCCAACCCCAGGCCATGGTCCGCTCGAAGACCAGCTGCTCCTCGGTGTCGAGGTAGAGCGGCGGGCAGAAGCCGACCACCGAACCGACCTCGTCGGTCCGGCCGAACCCCCGAACGATCGCCCGCAACCACAGGCTGTCGACCCGGATGTCGTCGGAGAGGAACGCCACGATGTCGTGGGAGGCGTGGCGGAGGCCCAGGTTCCTGGCCCACGAGAGACCCTTGCGGTCTTCGAGCAGGTAGCGGACCTGGGGGTGTTCGCCATAGCGGTCGACGATCGCGTCGGCGGTGGCCGACGACGAGGGCGCGTTGTCGACGACGATGATCTCGACCGGTCCGTCGTAGGACTGCTTCAGGAGGTGGTCGATGCACATCACGATGTGCTCGGGCCGGTTCCGGGTCCCGATGACGACGGTGACCGGTGGGGCGGCGGAGCCGGCGATCGCCGCCAGCTCCGGAGCGACCGTCGTCGTGCTCGACGCCAGCAGCTCCCGGGGATCGCCGCCACCGAGACGCTCGGCCACGGCCGGTCCGAAGCGTTCGATCGCCAGTTCCATGATCTCGCCGACCGACGCCTCGCTCTCGGTCAGACCTACCTCGACCTGGCCCAGCGGCTCACCCTGGAGGCGGATCAGGATCCGGGCCGCCCCGTAGGGCCGATCGCCGTGAGGGGGTCGGTGGGCCGCGAGCCGGAGGGGTGGTGCGGTCAGTTCGAGCTCGGTCACCCAGTAGGGACGCTCGGCCGGGGTGGAGGCGATCGGACGCGACGGTGCCGCGCTACGTGCCGACTTGGTGCGTGTGAACATCAACTGTCGCCCTGCCCGCCCCTGGCTGGAACCTGCCCGTCGTTCGCTCCCCCGGCACCAACCGAGTTCGCTTCCGTTGAAGATATCGGGCGGCAACCACCGCCCTGGGGCGTTTGGTCAGAACGTCCAGTATCGGTTGGGCACAACCACCCAGGGTCAGAGGCGAGCGAACAGCCGAGCGGCCTGCTCGGCCGCCTTGGCCCGGATCTCGTCGCCGTCGAGCCACGCATGGCGACCGTCGACGAGGATCGGTCGGCCGTCGATCTCGACGTCGATGGCCCGGATCCCGGTCGTGTAGGCGAGGTGCCACGGGTCGGAGCTGGGGTACGACCAACGGACCCTGTCGGTCGCCGCTTCGGGGAACAGATCCCATCCCGCGCTCAGCCACCCCCAGGCATCGTCGGGGGTGGCGGTCACGTCGATCGCCCGCAACGCGACGAAGGCCAGGCGGAACTCGTCGAGCATGTCGGCCCCGATGCCGTCGGTTCCGAGAGCCACCCGCCCGAAGCGACGGGGATGGGCGTAGCCGACGCCGTTGTTGAGGTTCGATCGCGGGTTGTGGACGACCGTGGCGTCGGTCTCGAAGCCGTCGGGGAGGTGGACGCCGTGGACCAGCAGCCAGTCGGCGGTCGCCCGCTGGGCGAAGGCCAGGCCGGCCTCGGCGTCGACCGGTCCCTCGGCGACGTGGACGTGGACCCCGACCCCGAGCTCGGCGGCCATCCCGACCGCGGCGTCGAGGGTGGCCGGGGAGCAGGTGAAGGCGGCGTGCACCCCGACCATGCCCCGGCCGCCGGAACGGAGGTACCGCTCGTTCTCGGCGAGGCCGGCCGCCGCTCCCTCCGGTCCGTGGCGGTCGGTGACCCCGTAGGCACAGCTGACGCGGACGCCGACCTCGGCGCAGGCGTCGGCGATGACCGACAGGCTGCCGTCGATCGCCGTCGGCGACTCGTGGTGGTCGATGATGGCGGTGCACCCGGCCTCGAGAGCTTCCAGCGCGCCGAGCTTGGCCGACCACTCGATCATGTCCTCATCGAGGGCGGTGTCGAGGCGCCACCAGATCTGCTCCAGGATCTCGACGAAGCCGCTCGGGGTGCGGGGCGGGGCCGGCATCCCCCGGGCCAGGGCCGAGTAAAGGTGATGGTGGGCGCAGACCAGACCGGGGGTGGTGGCGCTCATCGGTCGGCGACGGGGGCGAGGGGGAGGCGGTTGCGCCAGGTCCCGTCGACCCGCCACAGCATGGCGGCCACTGCGCCGGCGGTCGGCACGAGCCCGATCTCCCCCACGCCCTTGATGCCATAGGGAGCGTTGGGCTGAGGCGACTCGACGAGGATCGTCTCGACCGGGGGCATGTCCTTGGGGCGGATGATCCCCAGCGAGCGCAAGGTCGTGTTGCGGAGCCGGCCCTCGTCGTCGGTCGGGAAATCCTCCGAGAGGGCGTAGCCGAGGCCCATGTGGACGGCCCCCTCGACCTGCCCCTCGCACAGCTGGGGGTTGACCGCCCGCCCGACGTCGTGGGCCGCCACCACCTCGAGCACCTCGCCGGTCTCCGGGTCGCCGATCACCAGTTGGGCGGCGTAGCCGAAGGTCGAGTGGATGATCGGGTTCTCCACGTCGTCGTCGAGGGAGTTGGTCCAGTCGACCCGGTACTCCCCGGGATAGTCGACGTCGGTTCGGCACCCGTCGGCCAACGCGGCCCGGCACGCCTCGGCCACCGAGCCGGCGGCCATCAGCGTGCCCCGACTGCCGGTGGTCTGGCCGGCGCCGAGCTCCCGGGTGGTGTCGACGATGACCTCGACCCGGGCCGGATCGACCCCGAGCTCCTCGACGGCCACCTGGAGGGCGACGGTGTCGACCCCCTGGCCCATCTCGGTCCAACAGTGCCGGACCTCGACCATCGGCTCGGCGCCCTGCCCGGAGCGGAACCGAACGACGGCCCGGGCCACCTCGACGAACCCGTTACCCAGGCCCGAGTTCTTGAGGCCGAGGCCGATCCCCACCGCTCGACCGTCGGCGACCGCCTGCCGGTAGCGGTCCTCGACGGCGTCGAGGCAGGCCGCGGCCCCGAGGCAGCCGTCGTCCATGATCTGGCCCGGCCCCCAGACCGCGCCGGGGCGCACCACGTTGCGGCGCCGCATCTCGAGCCCATCGATGCCGGCCAGCTCGGCCAGGCGGTCGATCACCCCTTCCATGGCGAACTGGGCCTGGTTGGCCCCGAACCCCCGGAAGGCGCCGCACACCGGGTTGTTGGTGCGGGCGGCGACCGCCTCGACGTCGATCGCCGGTACCACGTAGGGCCCCGACGCGTGGCCGGCCGCCCGCTCCAGCACCTTCATCCCGACCGAGGCGTACGGTCCGGAGTCGCCGATCATCCGGCTCTTCAGGGCGGTCAGCCGACCCTCGGCGTCGCAGCCGGCCCAGGTCTCGATCCGGATCGGATGACGCTTGGCGTGGATCAGCAGCGACTGATCGCGGGTCAACGTACAGCGAACCGGTCGGCCACTGAGGTGGGCGGCCAGGGCGGTCTGGGCCTGGTTGGCGAGATCCTCCTTGCCCCCGAAGGCCCCACCGTTGCTGACCAACTCGACGGTGATGGTGGACGGATCGACCCCCAGCACCGCGGCGATCTGGTTCCGGTCGTCCCAGATCCCCTGGCCGCCCGACCACACGTGGAGGGTGCCGTCGGGCCGGGGCTCGACCAGGGTCGATTCCGGCTCGAGGAACGCCTGCTCGATCCGCTGGGTCTGGAACACCTCGTGGATCCGGTGGGCGCTGGCCGCCAGGGCGGCGTCGACGTCGTCGCCCCGCTGGTAGACCGAGCGGGACAGGACGTTGCCGTCGAGCTGCCACACCGCATCCTCGGCGCCGGGGGTGACGGCGGCGACCGGATCGGTGATCGGCTCGTGGACCTCGTAGCCGACGTCGATGGCATCGGCCGCCGCCTGGGCGGTGAGCCGGTCCTCGGCGATCACGATGGCCAGTACGTCGCCGAGGTAGCTGGTCCTCCCACCGATCGGGATGAAGCACGGCCAGTCGACGTGGATCAGCCCGGTCCGGAGATCGCCGGGCACGTCGGCCGCGGTGTAGACACCGACGACGCCCTCGATGGCGGCCGCCGCGGTGGTGTCGATCGAGGTGACGGTCGCCCGGGCGTGGTCGGCCAACCGGAGGGCGCCGTGAACCATGCCGTCGAGCACGAGGTCATCGATGTAGGGCCGTGCTCCGATGGCGAGGTCGAGTGCCTGGTACTTCACCCCCGACGATCCGACGCCTCCCGGCTCGGTGACCGGCACCACCCGCCCCTGGGCGAGATCCTCGATGGCGTCGAGGATCTTGACGTAGCCGGTGCACCGGCAGAGGTGAGCCCCCAGGTGGCGGGCGGCATCGTCTCTCGTCAGCTCGGCGCCCTTGCGATCGACGAGCGACTTGGCCCGGACGACGATGCCGGGCGTGCAGAACCCGCACTGGAGGGCCCCCCGGGCGGCGAACGCCTCGGCGTACCGACGGAGCTCGGCGTCGTCCATGCCCTCGAGGGTGGTCACCGCCTTGCCGGCGACCCGGTCGAGAGCCAGGTTGCAGGCGACGACCGGCTTGGCATCGACCAGGACCGTGCAACACCCACACTGGCCCGACGGGGCGCAGCCGTCCTTGGCCGAGGTGAGACCCAGCTCGTCCCGCAGGGCCGACAGGAGATGGGGGTGGCGTGACGACACCGAGACGTCGGTGCCGTTGACGGTGAGCGGCACCCGCTCGGCGTCCCGGGTGAAGCTGACGGCGGTCTCGGTGATGCTCATGCCGGCTCCCCCGGTAGGACGACGCCCTTCTGGGCCGTGATGCGACCGTAGTGTTCGGGCATGCGGTAGTACCCAAAGTCGAACAGGGTCTCCTTGTAGCCCTTGCAGAGGTCGAGGTCGCAGGTGGCGACGATCAGCTCGTCACCGTCGGTGGCGGCCTCGGCCACGATCTCCCCCGACGGGGCGATGATCGCCGACTCGGCCAGGCTCGGGACCCCTTCCTCGGTCCCTCCCTTGGCCACCCCGACCACCCAGGTTCCGTTCTGGTAGGCGCCGGCCTGCATCACCAGATGGTTGTGGAAGCCCTGCAGCCGATCCTGGGAGGGGTCGGGAGCGTAGTGCAGGGGGGTGTTGTAGCCGCACAGGATCAGCTCGACGCCCTGGAGCCCCATCACCCGGTAGGTCTCGGACCACCGGCGGTCGTTGCAGATCATCATCCCCACCAGGCCACCGAAGGCCCGCCAGACCCCGAAGCCGTCGGGACCCGGTTCGAAGTATCGGCGCTCCAGGTGCTGGAACTGGCGCCACTCCTCGTTGTGCTCGTGGCCCGGGATGTGGACCTTGCGGAACCGGGCGACCTCGGTGCCGTCGCGATCGACCAGGATCTGCGTGTTGTACCGGTGGCTCGTGCCGTCGGCTCCGGTGACGAGTTCGGCGAAGCCGAGGCAGAAACCGATCCCGAGCCGGGCCGCGGCGTCGAACAGCGGCGCGGTCGCCTCGTTGGGCATCGCCGTCTCGTAGAACGACGCGATCTCCGCCTCGTCCTCCAGGTACCACCGGGGGAAGAAGGTGGTGAGGGCCAGCTCGGGGTAGACGATGAGGTCGACGCCGGCGTCGGCCCCCTGGTCGAGGAGGGCCAGGAGCCGCTCGACCACGGCGGCCCTGCTCTCCGATCGGGCGATCGGGCCGAGCTGGGCGGCTCCGATCCGTAGCTCACGGGTCATCGGTGGCTCCTTCCGCCGGCGGGTGGGATCCGGCCAGTGCGGTGAGCACATCGAGGAGGACCTCGGCACCGGCGATCAGGTCGACGGCATCGGTGTGCTCGGCCGGGTTGTGGCTGATGCCATCGCGGCTCGGTACGAAGATCATGCCCGAGGGGCACTGACGAGCCAGCATCTGGGCGTCGTGGCCGGCTCCCGACGGCAACCGCATCGTCGACCGCCCTCGTGCGGCGGCGGTGGCCTCGACCATCCCGACGATCGCCGGGTCGAAGGCGACCGGGGCGAACCGGGCCAGGGGTGTGGTGGTGATCTCCACCCCCTCGTCGCTCGCCAACTCGGTGAGGAACTCCTGCAGCCGCTTCTCGGCGGCGGTCAACACGGCGTCGTCGGTGTTGCGGAGATCGACGGTGACGGTGGCCCGGGCGGCGATCACGTTGACCAGGTTGGGGTGGAGCTCGATCGAGCCGACGGTCGCCACCTGGGGCGGGCCGAGCTCGGTCGCCAGGTCCCGGGCGAAGGTGGCGATCCGGGCTGCAGCCAGTCCGGCGTCGTGCCGGAGCCGCATCGGCGTGGTGCCGGCGTGGTTGGACTGGCCGACGATCTCGACCTCGGTCCAGGAGATCCCCTGGACCTCGGTGACCGCCCCGATGCCCACCCCGGCCTGCTCCAGGACCGGGCCTTGTTCTATGTGGAGCTCGACGAAGGCGTGGGGGGCCGGACCGGGGCACGGCGCCGAACCCCGATAGCCGATGGCGTCGAGCTCGTCGGCCACCACGGACCCGTCGATCCCCTCGGTCGCCAGCGCCGCTTCGAGCGCCATCCCCCCGACGTAGGTCAGCGATCCCATCATGTCGGGAGGGAACCGGGCCCCCTCCTCGTTGGAGAAGACGCCGACGGCGATGGGTCGGGCCGGGGATGACACCGGCCGCCGCCAGGGCCTCGACGACGTCGAGGCCGGCCACCACCCCGAGGTTGCCGTCGTAGCGACCCCCCGTCGCCACGGTGTCGATGTGGCTGCCGGTCATCACCGGCGGCGCGGACGGGTCGCAGCCGTCGGGGCACCAGGTGCCGACGATGTTGCCGATCCCGTCGACGACGACCTCCATCCCGGCGCCCCGCATCCACTCGACGACGAGGTCTCGGCCGGCGCCGTCGGCGGCCGTGAAGGCCAGCCGGGACGCTCCGGCGGTCCCGGGGATGGCGCCGATCTCGGCCAAGGCGGCCAACCGGCCCAGTAGACGGTCACCGTCGATCGCTGGTCGGGTCACGCGGCCGATGGTAAAGCGGTCTGGTCGCCCCCGCCACGACCACGAGCGGTGGTCATCGAGCGTTCATCGACTCAGTTGGTGGGGACACAGACCGGCTCGAAGCGGAGGCCCCGGCCGTCGAGGCGGGCCATCGCCCGCTCGAGAGCGGCGACCGTCTGGGTCCGGTCGCCGCCTCCGTCGTGGAGCAGGATCGGGGATCCCCCCTCGGCGCCGGCCACGATGCTGTCGGCGATGGCCTCGACCCCCGGTCGCTGCCAATCGATCGTGTCGGTCCGCCACAGGACGATGTCCAGGCCGAGGTCGGCGGCCCAGGCCCGGGTCTCGGGGCCCATCGAGCCGAACGGCGGTCGGAGGCACGGGGTGGCGTGACGGCCGAGCGCTTCCTGGGAACGGATCACGGTGGCGTCGAACTCGGCTCGGGACAGGGTGGCGAGGTCCTCGTGATGCCAGGTGTGGTTCGCAACGGTGTGGCCCTCGGCGACGATCCGCTCGAACAACTCGGGGTAGGCCTCGACCAGGGACCCCAGCACGAAGAAGGTCGCGGTGGCGTCGTAGCGGGCCAGGATTGTCGAGGATGGCCGGGGTGTAGGCCGGATGGGGGCCGTCGTCGAACGTGAGGTGACCACCCCGGGCTCCGGGTCGCCGACCATGGCCTCGACCATCATCGTCGCGTCGGCGACGACCTCGGCCATCTCCGGCCGATCCTCCAACTCGATGGCCTCCAGCCCCGCGACGCCCGGCGCCGGCTCGGCGAGCACCCGCTCAACAACTCACCGGTCTGGCGTCGGGTACCTGGGCCGCCGGCGCGGCCACCGCCGCCCCGAGCATGCCCGGTGCCATCGACGGCGTGAGCGCCGCCGCCGTTCCGAACAGCAGCACCCCGGACCCCGAGATCAGGGTGAGTACCGCCGCGACCGCCAGCTTCCGTTGTCCCCACATGGTTCGACGATCGCGCCGAAGCCGGACGGCGCCATCGGGGACATCCCCTTACGTCGTGACGGGGGTATTCGGTTCCACAACGACTCGGTTCCATGACGGCTGCGTCGTTCCATGACGACGGCGTTGCTCCATGACGACTGTGTTGCGGCTCGCGACCGGCAGGAACTCTCCGGGGCATCTCGTCGTCAGTACTGGTGAAGAGCCCAACCGGAAAGGACGCACCATGAGCATGACCGTCACAACCACCCGTCGATCCCGCTCGGTGCCGTCACCCTCCGGGTGGGCGCCACCCATCACCGATGCGTGGCTCCGGGGCCGGTCACCTACGTCCCCGTGGTCGACGACTGCCGCGGGTACCCGTGGTGGATCGAGCCCGGAGCCATCGAGGGGATCGACCTCGAGGCCGGCACCAGCTACGTCCTCGAGGTGGTCATCTCCACCGACGACGACGAGGTGACCGACCCCGACGCGCTCCGCTACGAGCTGGTCGACGTCGTCTCGGCGTCGGCGCTCGACGCCTGAGGGTCGGCCGGCGGGCCGAGGACGACCAGACCGTCCGAGACCGCCGGCTGGCCGGCATCGTTCACCACCTCGAAGGGCACCACCGACCGGCCGTCGGGCCGATCGACCGCCGGCCACACCTCGACCGTCAACGTCGACGGCAAGCGGACCATCGCCGAGAACCGGCCCACGATGCGCCGCACCAGCTCCGGTCGACCGCCGGCGGCGGTGTCGACCACCGCGGTGACGCCGTGGGCGAGGTTCGCCGTCCCGTGGAGGATGATGTCGGGGAGCCCGGCGGCGAGCGCCACCGCCCGGTCGGTGTGGATCGGATTCCAGATGCGGGCGCACTCGGTGTAGGTGTGAGCGGCACCGGCCGCGATCGGGACCGCAACCCGGACCGGTTCCCCGACCCGTGGCACCCCATCGAGCGAGGCCGGCGGATCGGGGTCGGGGTGATCGTCGCCGTCGAGGGGCACACCGAGATAGATCCCGCCCTGGGTGGTGGTGGCCACCGTCCGTCCGTCGGCATCGACGGTCCGCAGCCGGGTCCACGACAGGGCCCCCGGACGCTTCGAGACCAGCCCGACGATCTCGAGCGAGGTGGTCAGCACGTCGCCGGGCCGGATCAATCGCTCGATCGTCACGTCGTGGGTGGCATGGACCGAGGTGATCACCTCGTCGGCCGGGATGCCGAGCTCGGTGGAGAGCTGGCGGGACGACACGATCACGGGCCACTCGCAACAGACGGCGAAGAGGGGGTGGGCGACGACGCCGCCCCGACGGGTCGTGTCGAGGTAGGCCGGGCGGTGGTCGTCGAGGGCGGCGGCGTAGGCCATCGTCCACCGCTCGTCGATGCGATGCTCGATCGGATCGACGGCCTGCCCCACCAGTGCGGTCGGTATCGCCATCGGGTCATCGTCCCATCGAGCCGGGCGGCGATCCAGCCCGGACGGCCGGTTGCGGCTTCGTGTCGAATGAGGTTGGTGTAAGCTCCCGGCCCGTGAGCGACTACCCAACGGATCCATCGAGCAACCCCGGCCCCTACTCTCAGCCGGGCCAGGCTCCGCAGCAACCGTGGGGCGGCCAGGGCGGGGCCCACGAGCAACAACCCGGCCACCCTCAGCAGGGCGGGTACCAGCAGCAGCCGGGTGCCTACCAGCAACCGGCCGGGTACCAGCAGCAGCCGGGCTACCCCCAGCAGGGCGGGTACCCGCAACAACCCGGTGGCTACCAGCAGCCGGCGGCGGCCGTCCCCTTCGATGACAGCCAGGGGGCGTGGGCCAACCGGGTCGAGATGCTCTCCTCGCTCGCCACCCTCCCGGTGATCCTGGTGATCCTGGTCGTGATCTACTCGGGCCTCCGAGACGACTTCGGGAACTTCGCCGACAAGATCAACCTCATCACCAACGCACTGTCCGGGGGTCCGTTGGCCGTGCTGGTCGCCCTCGGGCTCCTCGGTCTGGCGCCGACCCTGCTGGGCGCGCCCGGCAAGCGGGGGCTGTTCTACACGATCGCCACCTTCGCCCTCCTGGGCGTCGGGGCCATCACGGCCCTCTTCTTCCTGCTCGGGGCGGGCACGGTGTTCTCCGTGGACTTCGTTCCCGGTGACGTCCTGGCGCTGCAGGC
>CBDHES010000029.1:0-282500 GCA_965262175.1 Acidimicrobiales bacterium
TGACTGCCGAGCCCCAGACGGAACCGACCGCCGGTGTTCTCGGCCAGCTCCCAGGCCAGAGCGGCCGACATCATCGGGCTACGGGGGAAGGCGACGGCGATGCCGGTGGTGAAGGTCAGCTCGGGGGCGGCGGTCGCCGCCGAGGCGATCTGCATCCATGGGGTCTGGCTGGTCTCGGTGAAAAGCATCCCCGAGAACCCGTTGGCCTCGAGCGTCCGGGCCAGCTCGGCGGTCTTGGTCCAGGTCATGGCCCCGGTCATCAGATCGAACTGCATGGGATCCCCCAGGTGTCGGTGGCGACGGTGTCGTCGGTGCGGTCAGGGCGTGCGCCGCGATGATGGCCCAGGCCGCCCACCAGCTCAATCCCGGCCGACGACGCCAGGTACCCGCTGGCGCCCGACACGGGCACCCGCCAGGCTGGAGCCGTCACCGGGGAAGGACCAGACCGTGCAGACCATCGCCGCCCGCTACCTCGAGCTCCTCGCCGCCCACGGCGTCACACGGCTCTTCGTCAACTCCGGGACGGACTTCGCTCCGCTGGTCGAAGCCTACGCCTCGACCGACGGGCCGGTCCCGGATCCGCTCGTCTGCGCCCACGAGAGCGTGGCGGTGGGCATGGCCCACGGTGCGTATCAGGCATCGGGCCGGCTGCAGGCGGTGATGTTCCACGTCACGGTCGGGACGGCCAACGCCATCTGCGCCATCACCAACGCGGCCCGAGACAACGTGCCGCTGCTCGTCGCCGCCGGGCGGACACCGGTGCTCGAGGCCGGCGCCCTCGGCGCCCGCGACACCCACATCCACTGGGCCCAGGAGATGTTCGACCAGGCCGGGATGGTCCGGGAGCTGGTCAAGTGGGACTACGAGCTCCGGGACCCGTCCCAGCTCGATGCGGTGATCGACCGGGCGGTGGCGATCGCCACCACCCACCCCCGAGGGCCGGTCTACCTCACCCTGCCCCGGGAGCTCCTGGCCCGGGAGGCGGTGGCCAGCCCCATGACGATCGGCACGAGCGTACCGGCGGCCCCACGGCCCGACGGCGGCGACGTCGGCCGCCTGGCCGACCGGCTAGCCGACGCCGAGTTTCCGGTCATCGCGGCGTCGGCCGCCGGGGCCGACCCATCGGCCGTCGCCGCCCTGACCTCCCTGGCCGACCGGTTCGCCATCGGCCTGGCCGAGGTCGTGCCCCGCTACCTCAACGTACCGGCCGACCACCCCCTCCATCTCGGTCACCGGATCGACGCCGTCCTGGCCGACGCCGACGTGGTGGTGTTCGCCGAGGCCGACGTGCCGTGGATGCAACGGTGGACCAACCCACAGCCGTCGACGTTCATCGCCCAGGTCGGCCTCGACCCGCTGTTCGCCCGGTACCCGATGCGATCCCACCGATCCGACCTGACCCTCCTCGGGACCCCGACCGACGTCTTCACCACCCTGGCCGACGCCCTGGCCGACCGGGCCGAGCGCATCGACCCCGACCGCCGGGCCCGGCTCACCGCCCGGGCTCGCGAGGTGGCGGCGACGACCGCCCGGCTGCGGGCCTCCGAGGCCGCCACCGACGGACCGATCACCAAGGCCTTCCTCTCGGCCACGGTGGGCGAGGTCCTCGACGGCGACGCCGCCGTGTTCAACGAATACTGGGGGGTGCCCGAGCTGCTCGGCCGGACCGAGCCCGGCACCTTCTACGCCCACCCGCCCGCCGGGGGTCTCGGGTGGGCCATCCCGGCGGCGATGGGCGCCCGATTGGAGAGCGACCGGCTGGCGGTGGCGCTGGTCGGCGACGGCACGTACCTGTTCTCCAACCCTGCGGCCTGCCACCACGCCGCCGCCAAGCACGACACGCCGATCCTCACCATCGTCGCCGACAACGGCCGTTGGGGAGCCGTCGAGCACGCAACCCGAGCCGTGTACCCGGAGGGGCGGGCCGTGGCCGACGGCGAGCGGCGCCTGTCCGACCTGTCGCCGTCGCCAGCCTACGAAGCGTACGGTCAGGCGTCGGGCGGACACGGCGAGCGGGTCACCACCCGCACCGAGCTCCGACCGGCGCTCGAACGGGCCATCGACGCCGTCCGGCACGGCCGCCAGGCCCTGCTGAACGTGGCCTGCATCTGACCCAACCGCCTCCCACCGACCCCAGCCGAGGAGCCACCATGGAACTGAGCACCCCCGACGACCTCCGTACCGTCTACCGCCACCCCCGGGGCGGCCCGGTCGACAAGGTGATCGACGCCCTCGACCATCACTGCGTCGACTTCCTCGCCCGGTCACCGTTCTTCGTGCTCTCGACCGCCGACGGCGACGGGGTCTGCGACGGGTCTCCCAAGGGCGGGGCGCCCGGCTTCGTCGAGGTCCTCGACGAGCACCACGTGGCGTGGGCCGACTACTCGGGCAACAACCGCCTCGACTCGTTCGAGAACGTGGTCCGGAACGACCGGGTGGCCCTCCTGTTCCTGATTCCGGGGCTGGACGAGACGCTCCGGATCAACGGGACGGCCACCCTCTCGACCGACCCCGAGCTGTGCCGCCGGTTCGCCGTCGGCGACCGGCCGGCCCGGGTCGTGGTCGTCGTGACCGTCGCCGAGGCCTACCTCCACTGCGCCAAGGCCCTCCGCCGAGGCGGACTGTGGGACACCGACAGCTGGCTTCCGAGCGACGAGCTTCCCTCGGGGAGCTGCATCATCCGCGACCACGCCTCGATCGATGCCCCCATCGAGGTGATCGACGAGGCCCGGATCGCCGACCTGGACAAGACGCTCTGGGCCCCCGGAGGTCAAGGCCCGACTACCGGGTAGGTCGGACAGGCGGCCGGGCCGTCTGGTGGTGTCGGGGCGACCGTTCCTACGATGGTCCCATGGTGGACACCGCAGCCGCACAGACCGCACGACCGGCCGGGATCGGCGAGGGCCTCGACTACGAGGTGCTGGTGATCGGGGCCGGCGTGGCCGGCATCTACCAGATCAAGCGGCTGGTCGATCTCGGCGTGCCGGCGACCGTCGTCGACGCCAACCCCGACGTCGGCGGCACCTGGTACAACAACCGCTACCCCGGGGCCCGATTCGACTCCGAGAGCTACACCTACGGGTACTCGTGGAGCCGGGAGCTGCTCGACGAATGGCACTGGACCGAGCAGTTCTCCCCCCAACCGGAGACCCTGAAGTACCTCCGCCATGTCGTCGACAAGTTCGATCTCCGTCGCCACATGCAGTTCGGGTGCTCGGTCGAAGCCATGACCTTCGACGAGGAGACCGACTCCTGGACCGTCCGCCTCGACGATGGTCGGGCGATCACGACCCGATACGTCCTGATGGCCGTCGGGCTGTTGTCGATCCCCACGATGCCCCAGATCGACGGCATCGACGAGTTCCAGGGCCGGTGGTTCCACCCGTTCGACTGGCCCCACGAACCGGTCGACCTGGCCGGCCAGCGGGTCGCCATCATCGGCACCGGTGCCACCGCCATCCAGATCATCCCCGAGGTGGCGGCCGAAGCGGCCCAGCTCACCGTGTTCCAGCGCCGCCCGAACTGGGCCGCACCCCTCAACAACTCGACGATCTCCGATGAGGAGATGGCCGACATCCGGCGCCGGTACGACGAGATCTTCGCCCAGTGCGCCCGGACGCCGGGGGGATTCGAGCACGAGCCCGACCGACGCGGGTTCTACAAGGTGTCACGGGCCGAGCGGCTCGAGCTCTGGGATCGGCTCTACGACGGCCCCGGCTTCGGGATCTGGCTCCAGAACTTCACCGAGATCTTCATGGACGAGGACGCCAACGCCGAGTTCTCCGAGTACATCGCCGACCGGATCCGCCAACGGATCGACGACCCGGCGGTCGCCGAGAAGCTCATCCCGACCGACCACGGGTTCGGCATCCAGCGAGTACCGCTGGAGACCAACTACTACGAGGCCTACAACCGCGACAACGTGCTCCTCGTCGACGCTGCCGAGACGCCCATCGAGCGCATCACCCCAACCGGCATCCGGACCACCGCGGGAGAGCACGAGTTCGACCTGATCATCTACGCCACCGGGTTCGACGCCTTCACCGGCGCCTACGACCGGATCGACGTGGCCGGGGTCGGGGGCCAGACGCTCCGGGCCAAGTGGGCCGAGGGGCCGATCACCTACCTGGGCCTGATGGTCAACGGCTTCCCCAACATGATGATGATCCCCGGCCCCCAGTGCGCCGTCACCAACTTCCCCCGGGCGGTGGAGACGGCGATCGGGTGGGTGACCCCGCTGCTGGAGCACGCCTGGGCCGGGGGCCACACCCGGATCGATGCGACCGCCGAGGCGGAGGCGGCCTGGTTTGAGGAGGTCGTCGAGTGGTACAAGCCGTTCCTGCTCCGCAAGGCCAAGAGCTGGATCACCGGCTACAACTCGAACGTCGAGGGTCACGAGTACGGCAAGACCCGATACAACCTCTACAACGGCGGCGGCCCGAAGTACGTCGCCCGCCTCGACGACGTGGCCGACGCCGGCTACACCGGCCTGGCGTTCAGCTGACGGGGCGGCGGGCCGGCGGCCGATCGCCCGGGGCGTCGCCGGCCGAGCCTCGGGCGGTAGCCGACCCCGTGGCGATGGTGGTGGCGTCGGGTAGGTCCTGGTACCAGTACTCGACCGTCTGGACCAGCCAGAACACACCGAATGGGACCAGCTCGGCCACCTCGAGCCAGTAGACCCGGCGTGACCACTCGATCGGGACCAGGGCGATGACCGGACCGACGACGAGCATGATCGACGCCAGGATGAGGTAGATCCGACAGAAGCGGTCGCCGCCGAGCACGGCGAACCAACGCCCGATCGCCGGTCGGAGCCATACCGCCGCTCCCCCGACCAACGCCACGCCGACGGCGGTGACGACCACCCCGAGCTCGGCCCCGACCGCCACCCGCCAGGCGCCGACGGCGGCCAACGAGGTCCCCAGCACCACGGCCGTGCCGGCCGCTCCGGTCCAGAAGGCCACCACCCAGCGGGGCCGCCCCGATCCATCGTCGGCGGGGACATGGCGGAGGGCGTTGCCCATGGCCACCACCCACAACCCGGCGATCAGCAGGGCTGCCGCCAGGCCGTGGGTGACCTGGGGCTCGAAGACCAGCTCGACGACCACCAGCCCGACGACGAGGAGGACGGCGACCGCCAGCCCGATACGCGTCGTCGGGGCGACGTCGACGTGTCGGCCCTCGTCGGCCCGGTGCGACCAGGTGGCCAGACCGAAGCTCACGACGACGGCCACCACGGACGCCACGGCCGCCGCCGCGATGTTGGTGTTGAACAGGTCGACGCGGGGCAGGACCGGCTCCAGCGCCCGACAGTCGACCCGGCTCGGGCAGTCGACGGGCACCAGGGCGACGACCGGTGCCAGCATCCCGGTGAGGTTGAGCACCACGTCCTCGGCGTCGTTGACCCCCCGGATGGCGACCAGGCAGACGCCGATCATGATCAGGGCCCCGGCGAACAGCGGCCCCACCGGGCTGTAGTAGTAGGCGCTGATCGAGCCGAGCCACGGCGTCGCACCCATCGACTCGAAGACCGTGGCCAGGATCAGGGCCACCACGACGCCGACGATGCCGATGCGGAGGTACCGGTACGTCTTCCGGGCGTAGTTGCCGATCGGTTCCGCCACCAGACCCCCCGTTTCGATCCTCGGTGCGCGACACCCTAGTCGGGTCGGAGGAAGCGGGACTGGCGGCGGTCAGGTCATCGGGGCGACCTCGACCGCAGTGTCGGAGAAGGTCGGGGCCCGCCCGATGTCGGCGTAGGCCGGGTTGGTGAGGGCGTTGACGGTCAGCCCTCCCTCGGTCCGGGACGGCCAGTGCCCCATCGGCATCAGGACGACGCCGGCGGCGACGTCCTCCGAGATCTTGACCACCGCCTCGATCGTCGCCCGCCGGTTGAAGACCCGGACCCGGTCGCCGGCGGCGACGCCCCGAGCGGCGGCGTCGACCGGGTTGAGGGTGGCGCTCTGCTCACCCTCGAGGCCCTGCTGCTTGGCCATGTTCCCGTACTGGCTGTTGAGGAAGGCGTGGGCCTTGGGAGTGATCAGGGCCAGCGGGTGCTCGGGGTCCCGGTCGACCTCGGTCGGCGGGGTGTAGGTCGGAAGCGCCGCCACCGGCGAACCGTCCTGGGCTCCCATGAGGCCCTGTCGGAACAGGGGGGCCACGAAGTTGCCTCCGGCGGCCATCGACGAGGCGAGCTCGACCTTCCCCGACGGGGTGAGGAAGCCACCCTCGGCATGGGGGGCGTAGTCGTCTGGTCCCGGCAGGTTGAGCCGGAGCCAGCCCTCGGTCTTGAGCCGTTCGAGGGTGATCCCCTCCATCTGGGGTGCCGACCAGTCGACGCCGTGTCGGAGCTGTTCGTCGTCATCCATCGAGAACCAGGGATCGTCGATGCCCATGCGGGCCGCCAGCCGGCGGAAGAGCTCGTTGTTGGGCACCGCCTCCCCGAGCGGCTCGATGACCTGCGGATTCCACGCCCAGTAGAGGTGACCCCACGAGTACATGAGGTCGTTCTGCTCGACCTGGGTGGTGGCGGGGAGGACGATGTCGGCGTAGCGGGCGGTGTCGGTCAGGAACTGCTCGTGGACGACGGTGAACAGGTCTTCCCGGGCCAGCCCGGCCAGGATCTTGGCCTGGTCGGAGGCGACGACGGCCGGGTTCGAGTTGTAGACCAGGAGGGCGTTGATCGGTGGATCGAGGTCGAGTTCGCCGGTCAGGGCCGGGCCGAGCCGCCACTGGTTGATGACCCGGGCGTTGGCCTCGTCGACGTGGGACCCGTGGAGCTGGTCCCAGTTCATGGGGAAGGCCCACACCGGCATCTGGAGAACCCCGCCCCCCGGCTGGCGCCAGGCACCGACCAGCGCCGGGAGGCTGAAGATGGCCCGGCACGCCTGGCCCCCTCCGGGGTGACGCTCGATGGCCACGCCGACCCGGATCATCGACGGCTGGCTCGTCGCGTACTCCCGGGCGAGGGTCCGGATGTCGTCGGCGGCGATCCCGGTCTCGGCCTCGGCCCACTCCGGCGTGTACTGCTGGACGTGGGCCGCCAGGTCGTCGTAGCCAACCGTGTGCTCGGCCAGGTACGACTCGTCGGTGAGGCCCTCGCCGATTATCACGTGCATCATCGCCATCGCCAGGGCGCCGTCGGTTCCGGGCCGGATCGGGAGGTGCCAGTCGGCCTTCTTGGCGGTGCGGTGGGCCACCGGGTCGATGCACACCACCTTGGCCCCCCGCCGCTGGGCCTCGTCGATGAAGGGCTGGAGGTGGAGGTTGTTCGACAGGACGTTGCAGGCCCAGATGACGATGTACTTCGAGTGGACGAAGCTCTCGGGGTCGACGGCGGCGGTCGGGCCGAGCGTCATGACGTAGGCCGAGATGGCGCCGCCGTCGCAGAACGTGCGCTCGGTGACGCTGGTCCCCAGGGCATTGAAGAACGGGTCACCGACCGTCATCCCGTTGAGGACGCCCATCTGACCGAGGTAGCTGTAGGGCAGGATGCCCTTCGCCCCGACCGTGTCGATGACCTCACCGAACCGGTCGGTGATCTCGTCGAGCGCGGCGTCCCACGAGATCCGCTCGAACGAGCCCGAGCCCTTCGGCCCCGTCCGCCGCATCGGGTACAGGAGCCGATCGGTGTCGTAGACGTGGTTCGGGTAGTCGGTGACCTTCACGCACAGGCCACCCCGGGTGAAGGGGTGGTCGCCGTTCCCCCGGACCTTGGTCACCCGATCGTTCTCGACGGTGATGACCATCGAGCAGGTGTCGGGGCAGTCGTGAGGGCAGGCGCCGAGCACGGTGCGGGTCGACGAGGTGGATTCGGTTGCAGTCATGGAGACCCCCTGGAGCGTGAATCCGACCCTAGGCCCTCGATCGGCCGGGCGGTAGCGGCCACGCCGGCCCGGCACGACAGTCGAGTCTGACGCCCCACCGGTCACGACCCGGGACCCACTCGAGCACCGCCGAACTTGGCCGATCGCCGGGTCGGGGGGCATCGTTGGGCCGATGACCACGACCAGAGCGGCCCCGTTCCTCGGCCTCGGGACGGCGGCGCTGGTCCTCCCCTTGACGACGGTCGTGTCCCACACGTTCGGCCGCACCACCTACCCCTTGCTGCTTCCCGCCATCAAGGACGACCTGCTCGATTCGAACACCGCGGCCGGGATCGGCGGCACGACGATCTACTTCGCCTACATGGCCGGGGTCGTGCTGGTGACGGTGCTCGCCGGCCGCCTCGAGCCGATGACGATCCTCCGGGCCGGTATCGCCGTCTCGGCCGCCGGGCTCGCCCTCCTCGCCCTGGCCGTCAACCCGGCGATGCTGTTCGCCGGCCTGGGTCTGTCCAGCGGCGGTGGGGCCGGGATCTGGATCACCGCCCCCGGCCTGGCCACCGAGGACGTCCCACCCGAACGCCGTGGCTTCGTCATCGGGTTCCTCACCGCGTCGATCGGGTTCGGGACCTCGCTCCTGGCGCTGGGGACCGGAGCGTGGCGTTCGGCGGCCGACGATCCGGGGCTGTGGCGCCCGATCTACGGAGTCGAGGCGGCGATCGCCGTCCTCATCCTCGCCACCGTTGTCCTCGCGGTCCGGACCCGGGCAACCCCGGCGATCGGGGGCGGCATGTCGTTCGCCGCCCTGACCCGGCTCGCCCACTGGCGACGGGTCACCGCGGCCTACGTCGTGTTCGGCGCGATCGCCGCCGGCTACTCGTCGTTCCTGGCCGAGGCGATGGAGGAGGACGCCGGCCTCAGTCGAGCCGCGGTGGCCAACGTCTATATCGGGATGGGGTTCGCCTCGGTGCTCACCGCCCCACTCGTGGGCGCCATCTCCGACCGGATCGGTCGGCGGACGGCCAAGATCGCCGTCATGGCCGCCCTGATGGCCGGATCGGCAGCGGTGGCGATCGGCGGCCGGTGGCTCGTGCCGTTGTCGGTCCTGGCCATCGGGGGAATGTGGTCCAGCTACCCGACGCTGACCGCCACCTACGTCCGGGACTACCTCGACGCCCGGGAGTTCGGCGCCGCCTACGGTCTGATGACCATCTTCTACGGGGTGGCGGCGGTCATCGCGCCGGTCGGTGCCGGGATCCTGGCCGACGCCCGGGGCAGCTTCGCCCTCCCCTACCTGGTCGTTTCGGCGATCGCCCTCATCGGCACCATCATCCTCGCCACCATCCCCAGCCAACGCTGAGCCACCGGTCCTCGGCTAGGTTCGCGTCCGACCGTCGAGACGAGGAGTCACCATGGCCGGTTCGTTCGTGATGAGCCCGGAGGAGCGGGAGGCGTTCCTGGCCGACGTGCACGTCGGGATCATCGCCATTCCCGAGTCGGGCCGGGGCCCCCTCGCCGTGCCGGTGTGGTACGACTACGCACCGGGCGGCGACGTGCGGGTCCTGATGCAGTCCGACTCCCGCAAGATGGTGGGGATCGAGGCCGCCGGCCGGTTCAGCCTCTGCGCCCAGACCGAGACCGCTCCCTACGCCTACGTGACCGTCGAGGGTCCGGTGAGCGGCGTCCGAGCCTACGACCACGCCGACCTGTTGGCCATGGCGACCCGGTACCTCGGCCCCGAGGGCGGCCAGGCCTATGCCGACGCGTCGAGCGGGGGGTCGAACAGCGTGATGGTGTCGATGACGCCGGAGCGGTGGCTCAGCACCGACTACGCCAAGCGCCAGCGGTAGACCGGTCCCCCTCCGGCCGCTCCGGGTCGGCCAGCTCCCGAGTGGCCCATCGTCGGACCGTGGACCGACCCGCCGCCCGCGAACCGCCGACGACTAGGGTTGCCGCGGTTCGACCGTCGAGGCCGTGGGGCCGGAAGGGATCGCAACCCATGACCGACGGAGGACTCCGCCTCGCCACCACCCCGGGACGGACCGTCCTGGCGACCACGGTGCTGGGTTCGGCGGTGGCGATGTTGACCGCCACGGTGGTCAACGTGGCCCTCCCGACCCTGGCCCGCGACCTGTCGGCCAGCTCGGCCGAACAGCAGTGGCTGGTGAACATCTACATGCTCCCGGTCGCGTCGTTGATCCTGATCGGCGGTTCGCTCGGCGATCGGTACGGACGGCTCCGGGTGTACCGCATCGGGATCGTCTGGTTCGCGGTGGCGTCGCTGGCCTGCGCCCTCGCCCCCAACACCGAAGTCCTCCTGATCTGTCGGTTCGCCCAGGGCATCGGTGCTGCCCTCCTCACCCCGGGGAGCCTGGCGATCATCGAGGCGACCTTCCACCCCGACGATCGGGGTCGGGCGATCGGTCTCTGGTCGGGGCTGGGGGGCATCGCCGGTGCGATCGGGCCGCTCGTCGGCGGTCTCCTGGTCGAGATCTCCTGGCGGTGGGTGTTCGTCGTCAACCTCCCGCTGGCGGTCGTCGTGTTGGCGATGAGCGCCGCCGTGCCCGAGTCCCGGGACCCCTCGGCCGAAGGCCGACCGATCGACGGTGTCGGCGCGGTCTTGACCGCGCTGTTCCTCGGAGGCCTGTCCTACGCCCTGATCGATGGGCCGACGACGCCTCGAACGATCGCCGGCGTGGCGGCCGCCGTCGCCCTGGTGGTCCTGGTGATCTACGAGCCCCGACAGCCCCACGCCATCCTCCCCTTCGATCTGTTCCGGAACTCGACCTTCGCCGCAGCGAACGCCGTCACCCTCCTGGTCTATGGCGGCATGGGCATCATCTTCTTCCTGCTCACCATCCAGCTCCAGGTGGCGGTCGGCTGGTCGCCGCTGGCCGCCGGGACCGCCCTCCTCCCGGTCACCGCGCTCATGCTCGCCCTGTCGGCTCGAGCCGGTGAGCTGTCGCGACGGATCGGCCCCCGCCTACCACTCACCGTCGGCCCCCTCATCATGGCGGCGGCCATGGTCTGGCTCGGGCGGGTCGGTCCCGGAGCCAGCTACCTGACCGACGTCCTGCCCCCGACGGTCCTGTTCGGCCTCGGCCTCTCGGCCTGCGTCGCCCCGGTGACCTCGGCTGCGCTGGGCAGCGTGCCCGACACCCGGGCCGGAGCGGCATCGGGCACCAACACCGCCGTCGCTCGGACCGGTCAGCTGCTGTCGGTGGCGGCCATCCCCCCGCTGGTCGGCTTGACCGGCGACGCGCTGGGCGACCCGGTGGCCATCGACGACGGGTTCGGGCCGGCGATGACGATCGCCGCCGCCATCGTCGGCGCCGGCGGGTTGCTGGCGGCCATCGTCCTCCCCGGGAAACCTCCGCACGAGGCCGACGGGACCGAGGGGTCCGACGGCCCGGCCGAGGACGATGACCGACCGACCGGGCCCGATCCTCGGGCCGAGCCGGCCTCGGCGCCGTTCCACTGCCCGGTCGACGGGCCCCCGGTCGCTGCGGTCAGGGCCGGGCGCTGAACTCAGTCGACCTCGACCAGGACCACCCGGCGCGGTGACCGGGCCGGGTCGGCGAACGACGCGACGTCGGCCTCGATGGCGGCGCGAGCGTCGTCGTCGTTGAAGAACTTCGTGCTGAGGTCGTCCCTCGTGCCGAAGGCGCACAGGGCGACCCCGTCCAGCTCCTGGCCCATGAGAGTGGCGACGATCGACAGCTGCGTATAGTCGCTCATCGCCGCGTGATGGACCAGCGCCAGCGGCGCGTGCACGTCCCGCCAATGGTCGTCGGCCTGACGGTGGGTCAGGTCACCACGGCGTACCAGCCCGAAGGCGGCGACCGACCGGTCCGGGAGCGGGGCCGCCGTTCGGGGCTTGACGACCCGGGCGTAGCCGACATGGAGCGCGACGTCGCAGACCGAGCGCAGCGCCTCGATCTCGTCGGTGACGGCCCGGATCAGGCCGGAGTAGGGTCGGCGATCGCTTTGGGTCGGGTGGCTGACGTAGACCGTCGCACCGAGATCCCGCCCTACCTCGACCATCGCCTCGGTGTCGTGTCCCAGACCGATCATCTCGAGCATGGGAAGATGTTGTCACGCCGTGGCCGGTCTGGTCAGATGCGGCACGGTGGCACCGGCCGGCCTGCCCGTCAATCCCATCCCAGTTCGGCCAGCCGATCGTCGTCGATCCCGAAATGGTGGGCCAACTCGTGGACGATCGTCACCAGCACCTCGTCCCGCAGCATCTCGATGTCGTCACAGTGGTCGCACAGGGTCAATCGATAGAGCGTGATCCGATCGGGGAGCTCGAGGCCGCCGTAGTCGTCACGGGCGGTGCGAGGGATCCCTTCATAGAGCCCGAACAGCTCCTCCTCGGCGTTCTCGTCCTCGACCAGGATCACCACGTTGTCGAGCAGGGCGAGCAGCTCGTCGGGCATCAGATCGATCGAGTCCGCCACGACCCGCTCGAACTCGTCCTCGCTCATCGGCTCCACACCGAGACGGTAGAGCCGGCCGGCCGTCGCGCCGACCGCCAACGGCCCAAATCGGCCACCGTTCGCCCGTCGATGGCTGAAATGGTGGGGTACGTGTCATTGACGACTTCCGGGGCCGGGGAGACCATGGGCGTGTGACGGCCGAGCGGCGATCCGGAACCGAAGACGATCGAGTGCACCACGTGTGGTTCGTCGTCTACCCCGGCGTCCAGCCCCTCGACGTGGTCGGTCCCCACGAGGTCTTCGGTACCGCCAACCGTGTCGCCGACGGGCTGGGTCGGCCCGGGTTGCGCTACCGGACCCGGCTGGTGACCGCACCCGATCCGGGCACCACCGGCGACGGCGGTCCGGTCACGATCACGACCGAGTCCGGACTCGACCTGGTGGCCCAGCCCGTGACCGGGGCCGAAGATCGATCGGCCGGTGACGACCCCGGCCCAGGTCCGACGACGCTCGTGGTGCCCGGCGGTGACGGTGTGCGAGATGCCGCCCGTCACGGCCCGACCGTCGACCTCGTCGCCCGCTCCGGACGAGCCGCCGAGCGGGTGGCGTCGGTGTGTACCGGAGCGTTCCTCGCCGCCGCAGCCGGTCTGCTCGATGGTCGACGGGTCGCCACCCACTGGGCCTGGGCCCGCCAGCTGGCGACCGCCCACCCCGAGGTGTCGGTCGACGCCGACGCCATCCACCGCTGCGACGATGGGGTGTGGTCGTCGGCCGGGGTCACCGCCGGGATCGACCTGGCGCTGGCCATCGTCGAGCAGGACCTCGACCCCGAGGTCGCCCAGGTCGTCGCCCGGTGGCTGGTGGTCTACCTACGTCGCCCCGGCGGTCAGTCGCAGTTCGCCGCCCCGATCTGGGAGCCGGCATCGCCGCTCGACCCGATCCGCCGGGCCCAGGAGCTGATCCACAGCGAACCGGGAGCCGAGTTGTCGGTCGCCGCCGTGGCGGCGCAGGTCGGACTGTCGACCCGCCACCTCACCCGGCTGTTCACCGCCGAGCTCGGCGAGACACCGGCCCGCTTCGTCGAACGGGTCCGGGTCGACCGGGCCCGCCACCGACTCGAGACCTCCTCGGCCGACCTCGCCACCATCGCCCGATCGTGTGGCTTCGGCACCGCCGAGACGCTACGTCGGGCGTTCCACCGCCGGCTCGGGATCGGGCCAGACGAGTACCGCCGCCGTTTCGCTCTCCCGTCCCCTCCCCCTTCGACCACCGATCAGGAGCACGCATGTCCCAGAGCTTGACCATCGCCATCCCGCTGTTCGACCGACTGACCGCCCTCGACGGCATCGGCCCCTACGAGGTGCTCCAACGCCTCCCGGGGGCCACCGTGACCTTCGTGGCCGATCGGACCGGCGAGTTCCGGACCGAGAACGGGTTCCTCGGCCTGACCGCCGATCGGACCTACGACCAACTGCCCGATCCCGACGTCATCGTGGTTCCGGGCGGGATCGGAACTCGGGAGGTGATCCGGGACGATGGCCATCCGCTCGTCGAGTGGGTGGCGGCGGCCCATCCGACGACCCGATTCACGACGTCGGTCTGTACCGGCTCGCTGGTCCTGGCCGCCGCCGGCCTCCTCGACGGCCTGACCGCCACCACCCACTGGGGCGCTTATGAGGCGCTTCGCAAGCTGGGCGCCGAGCCGACCGGCGACCGGGTGGTCGAGCATCTCGGGCACCGCCTGATCACCGCCGCCGGGGTGTCGTCGGGGATCGACATGGCGCTGCGTCTGGCCGAGCTCCTGGTGGACGAGACCGCGGCGAAGGCGATGCAGCTCATGGTCGAGTACGACCCCCAGCCCCCGTTCGACGCCGGCAGCGTCGACAAGGCCGGAGAGGCGGTGATGGAGCGGGTCGTGACCTACGCCGCGGACAAGGCGTGACGCCTCGCCCGGTCCGACCTACCGGATGATCTGGCGGACGGCGACGAGGTCGATCAGGTTGCCGAGTCCGCCCCGATCGACGGCCCGGAGCGCGAAGACGGTGGTCGACCCGCTGGCTTCGAACGTGCCCTCGTACCTGGTCCAGGCGGTCCCGGTCGACAGCGTGGCGACGACGGTGCCATCGACGAGGACCTCGACGGTGTCGACGTCGTCCCGACCACGGTGGCGGAACGACCACCGGTAGGTCGCCCCGGCGGTGGTGTCGAGGCTCTGGGAGTAGGTGGCGGCGTCGGAGACGTTGAGCTCGGCGTGCCGCCGACCCCCGGCCGACTCGACCCCCTGGTGCCCGGTGGCCCACACCTCGAGCGCCCCGGCGGTCGAGGACCACGGGGGAAGCCCCACGATGTCGTATCCCCCGTCGGCGATCGACGTTGCCTCGAACCCACCGTGGACCACCAGGTTCGGGCCGAGGCTGGTGGTCGGCGGCGTGGTCGTCTCGGGCACGGTGGGCTCCGGCGTCGTCGGCGGGGCGGGCGGTGTGGTCTCGACCGAGGTCGGGGCGGCCGACGTCGCCGTCGTCTCGGGCGCCGTCGGTTCCGAG
Source organism: Acidimicrobiales bacterium (assembly GCA_965262175.1). Lineage (GTDB taxonomy): Bacteria > Actinomycetota > Acidimicrobiia > Acidimicrobiales > SZUA-35 > CADEDH01. The sequence goes on from CBDHES010000029.1 coordinate 14,806, forward strand.
GTCTCGACCGTGGTGGCGGTGGTCGGCGGCGGTGCGGTCGTCTCCGGCGATGCGGTCGGTGACGAGGTCGACGTCGAGGTCGAGGTCGAGGTCGAGGTGGTCACGGTCGTCGTGGTGGTCGGCGACTCGGACCCCTCGCCGCCGGCCACCGCCGACGGGCCATCGGGGTCGGACTCGTCATCGCTGATCCCGTCGACCGCATCGGCCAAGGGCGATCGGCCGGCCTGACCGGCGATCGCCGCCTCGGTCGCCGATTCGGTCGCCGACGGGCCCTGAGCGGTCTGGGCTGCGTACGCCAAGGACACCGCCCCGACACAGAGGCCGGCCACCGAGGCCATGATCAACCGGCGGTGGCGGTCGAGGACCGTCGCCATGCGGACCAGACCGTCGGCGCCACCCCGGACCGTGCGGCCCGACGAGAGGGCCACGAAGGGCGGCCGCTCGTCCTCGACGAGGAACGGGTCGGCGTCCAGATCGAGCACCGGGTAGTCGATCGACTCGGGCCCGCCGCCTTGGCCTTCACTCCGCACGACCTCAGACGGTATCAGCCAGGCGATGGTCGATGGAGGGCAACCTGCCCGGCCGGCCAGGGCCGAGGTCGGCCGACCGAACATGATCGAGCCGACGGAGCCCACTAGGTTCGCGGCGACACGGTCCGCCCGACCTCCGACCGGGGCGGCCAGGAGGACGGCCGATGAACGAGACGACGACGATCGACCGGGAACGCCGGGCGGCGTTCCTGGCGACCATGACCGGGATCATGAACGGTGGCGCCTTGGCCCTCATGTGCTCGATCGGCCACAAGACCGGTCTGTTCGACACGATGGGCGCGCTGGCGCCGGCCTCGTCGCCGGCGATCGCCGACGCCGCCGGGCTCCAGGAGCGCTACGTCAGGGAGTGGTTGGCGGCGATGGTCGCCGGTGGCATCGTCGACCACGATCCGGAGGCCGGGACGTACCATCTCCCGGCCGAACACGCCGGACTCCTCACCCGGGAGGCGGGGCCCCTCAACCTGACCACCTACTGCCAGTACATCTCGCTACTGGGCGAGGTCGAGGACGAGGTCGTCGAGGCGTTTCGCGACGGCGGTGGGGTCCCCTACGACCGCTATCCCCGGTTCCAGGCGTTGATGGCCGAGTCGAGCGGGCAGCGGCTCATGACCGCGCTCATCCCCGAGGTCGTACCACTGCTGCCGGGGGGCGCCGCCCAACTGGAGGCGGGGATCGACGTGGCCGACGTCGGGTGTGGCAGCGGCCGGGCCCTCAACCTGCTCGCCGCCGAGTTCCCGGCCTCGACCTTCACCGGCTACGACATCGCCGCCGAGGCCCTCGACCGGGCCCGGTCCGACGCCGCGGCCCGAGGGTTGACCAACGTCGCCTACGTGGAGCGCGACGCTGCGGCGCTCGACGAGGTCGATCGCTTCGACCTCGTGACGACGTTCGACGCCATCCACGATCAGGCTCACCCCCGCACGGTGCTGGCCGGCCTGCACGCCGCCCTCCGGCCGGGTGGGACCTACCTCTGCGTCGAACCCCGGGCGTCGAGCCATCTCCACGAGAACCTCGACATGCCGACCGCTCCCATGATGTACACGATCTCGACGATGCACTGCATGACCGTCTCCCTCGCCTACGGCGGCGACGGGCTCGGCACCGCCTGGGGTGAGCAGTTGGCGGTCGAGATGCTGGGAGCGGCTGGGTTCACCTCGATCGAGGTCACCGGGATTCCCTCCGATCGGGCCAACCACTACCTGGTCGCGGCCAAGGCGGACCCGGGGAGCGGTCGCGCCGAGGGTACCGACCCGGGCGGCCGACGGTGAGCGGCCCGAACGACGGCCGGGTCGTGGCGGTGACCGGCGCCGGCTCGGGCATCGGCCGGGCCACGGTCACCCAGCTGGTGGCCCAGGGCGCCAACGTCGTCGCCGTCGACCTACCGGGCGACGGCCTCGACGCGGTCGCCGACCTCGATCGGGTGGTGACCGTGGCCGGCTCGGTCACCGACGACGCCACCAACCGGGCGATGGCCGACGCCGCCATCGAGCACCATGGCCGCCTCGACGGTGCCGTCCTCAACGCCGGCATCATCGCCCAGGGCGACATCTCCCGGGGGTCTATGGACGATTTCGACGCCGTCATGGAGGTCAACGTTCGAGCGGTCGTGCTCGGGCTGAAGGCCGCGCTCCACGTGATGACCGCCGGCGCGTCGATCGTCGTGACCGGCTCGGTCTCCGGGCTCAGGGCCGACTCGGGACTCTTCGCCTACAACGCCTCGAAGGCGGCGGTGGTCAACCTCGCCCGAGCGGCGGCGCTCGACGTCGCCCATCGCACCATCCGGGTCAACGCCGTGTGCCCCGGCCCGATCCGGACGGGCATGACCGCGGCCACCGAGGGCCAGCCGATCGAGACGTCGATGGCCGCCCGGGTCCCGATCGGCCGTTTCGGCCACCCCGACGAGGTGGCATCGGCCATCACCTTCCTCGTGTCGCCGGCGGCGTCGTTCATCACCGGCGCCGCCGTCCCCGTCGACGGGGGCGTCACCGCCGGAACCGGCCAGTGGGCGACCTACGGTGCCCGCAAGGCCGGCTTCCATTGACCCGGCCCCACCGGCGACGAACCGCACCCCTGCGCGTCCCCACCCCCACCGATCCACCTCATCCCACCCCCACCGACCCACCCAAGGAGACCCCGCCATGCCCGCCTACCTGATCGTCCGGGTCGACGTGACCGACCCGGCTCAGTACGAGGAGTACAAGAAGCTGTCACCGGGGGCGATCGCCGCCTACGGCGGGAGGTTCCTGGCCCGGGGAGGACCGACCGAGACCCTGGAGGGCGAGCCCGAGACCCGCCGGGTCGTGGTCGTCGAGTTCCCCGACGCCGAGGCGGCCCGCCGCTTCGATGCCTCCCCCGAGTACGCCGAGGCCCGTCGGGCCCGGGAAGGGGCGGCCGACATGCAGATGGTGCTCGTCGAGGGCACCTGAGCGCCCACGCTGCCGGTCAACCGGCGGCCGTTTGCGTTTCAGTCACCCGACTGACTACCCTCAGTCGGGTGACTGAAGCGACCGCCGGAGCGCTGCTCGACGCCGCCGAGGAGGCCTTCGCCGCCGATGGCATCGGCCCCGCCTCGCTCCGGGGCATCATGCGGACGGCCGGTGTCGACCCCGGCGCGATCCACTACCACTTCGGCGGGAGGGAGGAGTTGGCCACGGCGGTGCTCGATCGGCTGCTCGGGCCGCTCAACACCCGCCGGTTGGCGTTGCTCGACCACGCCCAGGCCCTCGCCGGGCCGACGCCGATCGCCGGACGGGATCTCATCGACGCGCTGGTCCGGCCCGACGTCGAAGCCGCTGCGGCGCTCAACGGCCGCACGCCGGCCCGGGCCCGGTTGCTGGGGATGATCTACCTCGACCCGGCCCGTTTCGTGACCGAACTGGTCGAGCAGCGTTTCGCCCCGGTCGCCGCCCGGTTCCACCCCCATCTGATCCGGGCCGCCCCCCACCTCGAGCCTGAGACGCTCGGCTGGCGGGTCCGGTGGTTCGTGTTCGGTGCGGTCGGCGCTGTCCTCGCCGACCCGTTCGAGGCTCGCCTCGACGATGCCGACGCCCTCCTGTCCCGCCTCGTCGATGGCGCCACCGGCGCCGTGTTCGCCGACCCGCACCCCGGCCGCCCGCCGCTCGACCCCTGACCCAGGAGCAACCGATGGAGACGATCGCCACGATCGACATCGACCGACCGGCCGCCGAGGTGTTCGACTTCGTCGCCGACATGGCCAACAACCCCCGATGGCAGGGCGGCCAGGAGCGGTGCACGTGGACCAGTGAGCCGCCGATCGGCCTCGGGTCGACCTATGACCAGGAGGCCCGGTTCCTCGGCCGGAAGCTCGTGTCGTCGTTCGAGGTGGTCGAGTTCGAGCCGGGCCACCTGATCCGCATCGTGTCCACCGGCGGATCGATGCCCATCGACGTGACCCGGTCGGTCCTCCCCCTCCCCGAGGGTGGGTGCTCGGTCACCGCCGTGGTGAAGGGGACCCCGCCCCTCGCCCTCCGCCTTCTCGGTCCCCTCACCCGGGCCATGATGCGCTCGAGCGTCTCCAGGGACTACCACCGGCTCAAGGACCTGCTCGAAGCCCGAGCCTGACCGCCCCCGCCGCTACGGTGTGGGCCACGTTCACCCTCCTGTCGACCTCCGAGTTCGCCGACGATCTGCTCCGCCGGATCGGCGCCGCCCGCTCCCGGGTGGCGATCCAGCTGATGACCTTCGACGGCGACGACGCCGGGATGCCGGTGGCCGCGGCGCTACGCCAGGCCGCCGCCCGGGGGGTCGACACCCGGCTGCTCATCGACTGCTTCGCCCTCCGGTACGTGAGCGATGAACGGGTCACCCGCCCGAGCGTCCGTGAGGAGTTCGGCCGGACCCGGGCCATGTACACCGGGCTCGCCGCCGGCGGCGTCCGGGTCACCTTCACGTGCCCGAACGGACCGTTCGGGATCTATGCCCTGGCCCGCAACCACAAGAAGCTGTTTGCGATCGACGACGTCGTGTTCCTCGGGGGCATCAACGTCAGCGACCACAACTACGGCTGGCACGACTTCATGGTCCGGACCGACGATCCATCGATCGTCGAGGCCGCCTACGCCGACTTCGACGTGTCCGAAGCCGGTCGTCGACAGCTCCTCGACGGCCCGATCCTCACCGACGGCGCCATCGAGGCGACCTTCGACGAGCTGGTGCTGGGAGCCCGGGACCGGATCGTCGTCGCCTCGCCCTACGCCATCGACCGCCACCTGGCCCGGCTCATGGAACGCTCGACCGCCCGATCCAAGACGGTGGTCGTCGCCGCCGAGAACAACTTCGCCTTCCTGGAGCTGATCACCCCCTACGTCCTCGATCGACTGTCGGCGGCCGGCGTCGACATCTGCACCTACCCCCGGTTCTCCCATGCCAAGTTCGTGCTGGCCGACGAGCGGTTGCTGATCGGCTCGTCCAACTACGGCCGCCACAGCTTCTGGTGCAACCAGGAGATCGGGCTCGTCATCGACGACCGAACCGTCGTCGAGAAGCTGGCCAGCGAACTGCTCGACGACCTCCGCCCGCTCACCGTCCCCGGCCGGCCCGGCCCGGCGGGCGGCGGGGCGGATGGCGTCGGCCATCATGGACGGGGCGCTCCGGCTCTATGCCCGGACGGTCGTGCCCCGCGTGCCGCTCCTGGCCGAGGTCGAGCCGTGACCGACCGGTCGGACGCCCGACCGGGACCATCCTCCACCCCATCGAACCGTTCGAGCCAAGCGGCGTCGCGGTGGCCGGTGCTGGTCGGGCTGGCGGTGGCGGTGGGCGTGGCCTGCGTCGGCACCTGGATCGTGGGCCTCGCCCTCGACGACCCGCTCCTCCAGTTCGCTGGTCTCATGATCGGAGCGACCACGTTCGTCCCTCTCCCGGCCGACACCTTCGTCCTGAACGCGTCGGCCCACCTCGCCCCGGCGACGATCGGCCTCGTCGGAGGAGCGATCAATGCGGCGATGGCCCTGGTGGAGCGGCGCTGGGTCCAGGCCTTCGTCGACCATCGGGCCTTCGACCGGTTCGTGACGTTCGTCGGCGACAACCGCCTGGTCGGGATGCTACGCCGGCAGATGTTCGTCGGCCTCCTGATCGGCGGGGCGACCTTCGTCCCCTTCGAGCCCTTCCGGTTGGTCGCCATCCTCACCGACTACTCGCCGGTCCGGTACGCCGCGGCGACGTTCCTCTCCCGCGGCGGCCGCTACTACCTCCTGGCCCTCGCCGGTAGCGCACTGCTGGAGATCGGCTTCCTCCAGCAGGCGATCTGGATCACGCTGGCGTTGTTCGCCGTCGGCCTGTGGCGCAGCGCCCTCCGGCTCGTCCGCTCCGGGCGGGCCGGGGACGTGTCGGTCACCGGCGGCGGTTCGCTCCCGGACGCCGGCGTCGATCAGGACGGATCGGACTCCGGAGGCCGGTAGGGCCGGGTCACGATGCCCCACGGGTCGGGGGTGACGCCGATCGGCACATCGATCAGGCACGGCTCCCGCGCGTCGATGGCCTGCGACAACATCGTGCGAAGCTCGTCCGGGCTCTCGGCCCGGTACCCGGTCATGTCGAACGATGCCGCCAGACCCAGCAGGTCGGGGTTCGTCAGCTCGGTTCCGTGATGGACCCCGTCGAACTGCTGACGGTGCATCCGCTGCACGTTGCCGTAGGCGTCATCCCGGAACACCACCCCGATGAGCGGCAGGTCGTAGTTCATCACCGTCGCCATCTCGGCCAGGCCGTAGCCGAAACCGCCGTCGCCGTTGATCGACACCACGGGCCGGTCGGGGCAGCCGACGACGGCACCGATGGCGGTCGGGTAGCCGTAGCCCAACGTGCCCTGGTACCCGGGTGAGAGGTAGCTGCGGGGGTGGTGGATACCGAAGGTGTAGCGGGCGACGTAGCCGACCTGGGTCAACTCGCTGACCAGGACCGCCTCGTCGGGCATGGCGTCGCGGAGGGCGGCGGCGTAGTCGACCTGGGGTTGGAGTGGCGAGAGATCGTCGGCGACCCGGCGGCGAACCTCATCCGCGTCGTCGAGCCATGGGCCGCGCTCGGCGACCAGCCCGGTCAGCGCCGCCGATGCGGCCCGGGCATCGGCGGTGACCGTCACGTCGAAAGACCGCGGAGGGGCGAAGGCCGCCTCGTCGATGTTGATCGAGATCAGCGTCGCCCCGGGGCCGGTCCGCACGGGGCGACCCCCGCCCTCGAGAGCCCGGGTGCCGATGAAGAGCACGGTGTCGGCCCGGGCCAGCAGCTCCTTGCCGGCCAGGGGGAGGAACGACATCGGATGGCGGTTGTCGAAGCTCCCGATCCCGTTGGCGCTCGAGACGATCGGGGCCGACAGCTTGGTGGCCAACTCGCCCAGCTCGTCCCAGGCGTGGGCCGCGTAGCCCCCGCCACCCACGTAGATCACCGGTCGCTCGGCGGCGGCCAGCGCCTCGGCCGCCGCCCCGAGGTCGGCCTCATCGCCGGCCGCCGGCGGGGCCGGGCTCTCGGGGCCGATGGCCGCGCCGCCGGTGGTGCCCGCCAGCACGTCGGGCGGGATCTCGACCGCCACCGGGCCCGGGCCCTGACCGAGGCGAACCATCGCCCCGTGGATGGCACCCGGCACCTGCCCGGGTTCGGTGACCAGCGTGGCATGGTGGCACAGGGTCTCGAGGATGCCCGACTGGTCGGGGATCTCGTGGAGGAGGCCCAGGCCCTGGCCGATGCCCCGGGTGGGGACCTGGCCGCTGATGAGCAGCACCGGCGATGAGCACGACCGGGCGGTGACCAACCCACTGGCGGCGTTGAGCACCCCGGGACCGGGCACTACCAGCGCGACGCCAATCCGCCCGGTGGTCCGGGCGTAGCCGTCGGCGGCGTAGGTCGTCGTCTGCTCGTGGCGGGCGTTGATGAACTGGATCCGGTCGGCGTACTGAGCCAGCCCGTTGCTGGCGTAGTCGAGCTGGACGCCGGGAATGCCGAAGATGTGGGTGACCCCTTCGGCCGCCAGCTGGCGGGCCATCGCCACCCCGCCGGTCACCGCTGCCCCCGGATCGCTACCTTCTCCGTCGCGTGTCATGGGGGCCGAACCTAGCCTCTCCGTCCACGAGGCGGCGAGTAGCCGGCGACGCTGGCGGCACGGGACCCGCCGAGTGTGGAAAGCTGACGGCCATGGACGGCACCGACCTCTCCAAAGACGCAACGCGCGTTGATTCGATCGAAGGTTTTGTCGAGGCAGAAGGGATCATCTCGAGCTCCCAAGAGTTCGGAGATGAATTTGAAGAGGCCGTCAATGTTGGCGATGACTTCTTTTCGGTTGAAGTGCCGTTGGAGGCTATCTTCGGCCCTGACTACCAAGATCACGTCACTGGTGTTACCAGGGAGGGAACGAAGAACAATCCGACGGGCTCAACGCCAACTGACTTTATCGATGGTAATATGCAAGCTGTCTATCGGATTGATGATATTGCGGGCGAACCGGAACTCTACACCATGCATCCCAAGCCGAGAGACTGACGATGGAGATCAACGAGACCTATCCGACGGTCGCCCGCATGGTGAAACTGTACTGCAACGTCAATTTCTTCAATCTCGACGGATTGCGGAAGCAAGTTCAAAAGGACAGTTGGCTTAGCCTCAATCCATCGTTCAAGGATGATTTGGAAAAGGTCATCAGTGAGCAGATGTTTCATCCTGACGAGTATCGTCGCCTCACGGAAGATGAATATGAGACCGCTGAGGAGGTTGCAGAACACCTAAAGGCGATTTTCGACTTCGCCTATGAAGACGGCCTCCATTCATAACGGGACCCACGCTTGTGGCATTGGGTAAGGATCATCAATCGTTGAGTTAAGAGCCGCAGAGCGGCTTTGCTTGCCCCCAGCCTTCCGTGCGTCGGAACCACACCGATTTCCAACCGAGCACCCTGTTGATCGCCGACGCTATTCAACGGCGCGAGTTCGCCGGCCGCGAACTTTCCAGCCTCTTCCAGGACTTGATCGACAAGCTCGCTGTCGAGGTCCTCATAGCCAGGAAGCGACGCAAGGTCTGGGATCATCGGCCTAAGGACCGTTCGCATCTGGTCAAGCGGCGGGCTGTAGACGGTCATCGCTTACTCCTTTTGCCGTGACCACATCTTGTGATCCTCGCTGCGTTCCGCAATGGCGTGTCAAAGTGACGTGACAAACGCAGGGCCGAGGCGCAGGCACCGCATTTCACCGAGCTGGCCGGCACCCTCGGTGTCGAGATCGAAACCGGCCGGGCGATCGTCCACCGGTTGGTCGAGCTGACCCCGGGCTGGGTCTACCCCGGCACCGACTACCTCGCGTCGTTCCCCCCGTTCAACCTCCAGCCGACCCACTACCGCATCACGATCGACGACAAACACGGCTGGTTCGGCCAGTGAGGGTTCGAGTCGCTGGCCGTGCGCTGGCTCGTCCCGGGGTCGACGGTCCGCATCGAGGCCCCCTCCCTCGACAGCGGAGAGCCGATGCTGATCGAGATGCGGGACGATGAGATCCTCACCGTCGAGCCCGACACCATCGTGGGCTAACTCCTCGGCCGAGGTGGGGGGAGACGCCGCCACCAGACCCTTCAGGTGAGCGAGCATGAACCTCTTCCGGCCGGAAGAGCACGCCCGAAACTGGTGGAGCTTCGACCCGCAGCTCGCCCCTCGGATGCTGAAGCCCGTCGCCGCCTGGGCCGAGATCTTCTCCAACCCGTTCTTGACCGAGCGGAGCCGGGTCGACTACATCTCCTGGATCGGCTCCGCCGACGGCCAGGCGGCCTTCGCCGCGCTCCGGGCTCGGCTGGCCGGATGAGCCGGCCACCGATGTCGACCCGACGCCGCCGAACGACGACCCGACCAACGAACCCCAACGAGAGGACCTGACCATGGCCGGACTGTGGATCGCCCATGTCGAGGTGACCGACGAGGACGCCTACGGCGACTACGTCACCGGCGCGACGAAGGCCATCGCCGACCACGGCGGCGTGTTCATCGCCCGGGGCGGCCGGTACCAGCAGATGGAGGGCAAGGACCGGGCCCGCAACGTGGTGGCCCGGTTCCCGACCTTCGACGACGCGGTCGCCTGCTACAACTCCGACGCCTATCAGGCGATCGTGGCCCAGGCGATCGAGGCCTCGGATCGCACGGTGGTCATCGTCGAGACCGACGAGTAGGCGTCCTCGACCGAGGCCGGGGCGGCCGTTCGTCGCCCCGGCTCCGGTCGGAGGTCGACGTCAGGACGCTTCACCGTCGAGCAACCGCCGAGCCTCGGCCCGGAAACGCTCGACGTTGCCTTCCTTGATCTCCTCGTACCCCCGGATCATGTCGGGGAGTTCGGCGACCTCGACCGCCCGGTCGTAGGTCTCGGCCGAGAGGTCGGCCAACACCTGGTCGATCATGGCCTCGTACTCGCCGATGAGGGCCCGCTCCATCTGCCGGTGCTTCGTCCGGCCGAACGGGTCCATCGCCGTACCCCGGAGCCGCTTCATCCGGGCCAGGGCGGCAAAGGCGGCCTCACCGCTGCGGCCGAGACCGATCTTGTTCTTCACCCCGAGCCGACGGGCCGTCGGCGGGTGGAGCTTGTAGGTGATCGTGGCCTCGGCGCCGAACTGCTCGGCCAGGGCGTCCTTGAACGCCCTGGAGCGGTGAAGGCGGGCCACCTCGTACTCGTCCTTGTAGGCCATCAGCTTGTACAGGTAGCGAGCGACCGCCTCCGACAGCCGGGTGTCGGTCCCGACCGCAGCCTCGGCGGCCCGCACCCTGGCCACCGCATCGGCGTACCGGGCGGCGTAGGCGACGTCCTGGTAGTCGATCAGGTCCGAGACCCGGATCTCCAGCAGCCGGAGCAACTCGTCGGAGGGGTCGCCGACCTTCTTGACGAGGTTGGCGGCCCGGCGGGACCGCTTGACCTCGGCCCGCTTGACCGCACCGGGGCGCTCGAGTCCGAGCCTGTCGAGCCACGCCGGGTCGTGGGCGATCTTGCGTCCGATGCGGAACGCCTGGATGTTGGTGTCGATCGCCACGCCATTGAGCTCGATGGCCCGCTCGATCGCATCGGACGAGATCGGGATCACCCCCTGCTGGTAGGCCGCGCCGAGCACGATCACGTTGGCCGGCATGTGAGACCGGAACAGGTTGTCCGAGACGTTCCCGGCGTCGAAGTACACGTTCTTCGACGCCACGGTGGCGGCGTCGATGATCGCCTGGAGCTTGGCCCACCGGGGGAAGGCGGCGCTGGTGTCGCGGACCATCGCACCGGTCGGGACCTTGCTCGACGAGACCACCGCCACCGTCCGCTCCGGGTTGGTCTTGTCGAGGTTGGCCGGATTGGTCCCGGTCAACACGTCGAACACCAGGTAGGCGTCGGCCTCGCCCGATGCCACCTTGTTGGCCTGACCGTCGGAGGCCGACTCGTCGGCCAGGCGGCGGATCTTCAGGTTGGAGATGACCGCTCCGCCCTTCTGGGAGAGGCCGGTCTGGTCGAGACCGTCGGCCTGCTTGCCGTCGAGGAGGGCGGCGGTCGCCATCAGCTGGTTGACGGTGACGACGCCGGTGCCGCCGATGCCCATCATCAGCACGTCACCCTCGTCGATCCGGTCCGGCTCGGGCAGCTCATCGGCACCGATCGGGTCGAAGGGCACGGCCGCCTTCTTGGCCTGGTTGGGATCGGGGATGACCTCGACGAAGGCCGGGCAGTCGCCGTCCAGGCAGGAGTAGTCCTTGTTGCACGACGACTGGTGGATCTGGGTCTTGCGTCCGAACTCGGTGTCGACGGGCTGAACCGAGAGGCAGCTCGACTTCACTCCGCAGTCGCCGCAGCCCTCGCACACCGCCTCGTTGATGAACACCCGCATCGCCGGGTCGACCGCCACGCCGCGCTTGCGGTCCCGGCGGAGCTCGGCGGCGCATGCCTGGTCGTAGATGAGCACGGTGCAGCCCGGGACGTCCCGGAGGAGCCGCTGCGCTTCGTCGAGTCGGGAGCGATGCCACACGTCGACCCCGGGAGCGAACCGGGCGTCGGCCGGGTACTTGTCGGTGTCGTCGGTGACGACGATCGTGCGCGCCACGCCTTCGGCGTGCACCGACCGGGTCAGCTCGGGGACGGTCATCTGGCCGTCGACGTCCTGGCCGCCGGTCATGGCGACCGCCCCGTTGTAGAGGATCTTGTAGGTGACGTTGGTTCCGGCGGCGACCGCCTGGCGCACGGCGAGGCTTCCCGAGTGGTGGTAGGTGCCGTCGCCGATGTTCTGGAACCGGTGCTTCATCGTGACGAAGGGGGCGGCGCCGACCCACTGGATCCCCTCGCCGCCCATCTGGGTCGTGCCCTTGGTGTTGCGGGTCGGGGTCATCGAGGCCATGCCGTGGCACCCGATTCCGCCCCCGGCCTCCGAGCCGTCAGGAACCCAGGTCGAGGTGTTGTGGGGGCAGCCGGAGCAGAAGCCCGGTGTCCGGTTGGCCGACTTCGACCCTGCCACCTCGGCCAGGACCGGGATGGTGATCCGTTCCTTGACGGCTGGACCGACCGCGTTCTCGCCGAACTGCTCGACGAGGAACGGCCGCAGCTCGGCAGCGATGCCGTCGACGTCCATCTCACCATGGGCCGGGAACCAGCGGGATCCGTCGGCCCCCTTCTTGCCCAGGATTCGGGGAGCGCCGGCCATGCCGTAGAGGGCGTCCCGAGCCCACAACTCGATGAACGGTCGCTTCTCCTCGATGGCCACGATCGTGTTCAGGCCCCGTGCGAAGGCCCGCACCGACGTCGGCTCGAGGGGCCACACCACGGCCGGCTTGAAGATCCGGATCCCCCGCCTCGTCAGCTCGGCCTCGTCGAAGCCCATGCGGTCGAGGGCGGCCCGGACGTCGTAGTAGGTCTTACCGGCCGCCATGATCCCGAGGGTGGCGTCGGGGGTGTCGACCGTCGACCGGTTCAGCTGGTTTGCGGCCACGAACTCATCGACGGCCCGCAACCGACCATCGTGGACCTCCTGCTCCATCGCCACCGCGATGGGCCCGAACAGGCGGTCTTCCTGGGTGTGGCGCCACGGCTTGCCGTTCCACTCCCACTGGGGACGGACCGGGGCCACCCGACCGGGCCCGACCCGGATCGTGGAGTAGCCATCGGCGACGTTGGTGACGATCTTCACCGCCGCCCACAACCCGGAGTAGCGGGAAAGCTCGTAGCCCCAGCGGCCGTAGTCGGCCACCTCCTGGACCGATCCGGGGTACAGGATCGGGGTCTCGAAGTGGAGCAGGGCGTACTCCGACTCCGAGGTGAGGGTGGACGACTTCGATGCCGGGTCGTCGCCGGCGACGAGCAGCACGCCGCCGTTGGGGTCGACACCGCTCACGTTGGCGTGGCGAATGGCGTCGCCCGAACGGTCAACGCCCGGAGCCTTGCCGTACCACATCCCGAGGACGCCGTCGTAGCGACCCTCGAAGTTGTGGTTGGCCAGCTGGGCGCCCCACACCGCCGTCGCCCCCAGATCCTCGTTGAGCCCCGGGAGGAACGTGATGTTGTTGGCTTCCAGCTCGGCGGCGTTGGAGAGCATCAGCGAGTCGATGCCCCCCAGCGGGGACCCCCGATAGCCGCTGACCATGGCGGCGTTGTCGAGGCCGTCCCGGCGGTCGGCGCGAAGCTGATCCAGGAGCGCCCGGAGCAGCGCCTGCACCCCCGACATGGCGACGTCGCCCTGATCCAGTCCGAATCGATCCTCGAGCTTGAACTCAGCGAGTGACACGTCTCCCCCTTCGACGGGACGTTCCAGGTCGGGCCGACCCGTGCGGTCGGCCCCGGTCGGGTCGTTCACCCAACTCCCTCGGTTGATTTGACCACGAACGGGGGGAGCTCGGCGAACTGGTGACCACGCCCCGACCGCCGGGAGGCGACCGTCGACTCTCGATCGGGACGCTCGATCGGGACGCTCGATCGGGACCGTCCACCGACGGGCCGATCGCACTATGGTTGTGGACCGCCGGCCAAGCACCGAGGTGATCCGCCATCGCCACCCCACCGACCGGACCGCACCGCTTCGAGGTTGCCATCGAGGCCTACGCCCAGGTCTCCGACGAGGCGATGGCGCTCAACGGACGGATCGGCCCGGCCTCGTTCGATGCCCAGAGCCGAGCCTCGACCCGATCGATCAAGGTCGACGGGTCGGTCGGGGGGCTCGGCTCCCATCTTCGGATCGGCCGGCTGGGGCTCGGCGCCCACAAGGTGTCGGGCGAGGTGATGGGACAGCCGCTCTCCGGGCGGATCTCCTACCGACGGGGGATGGTCACGTTCACCGGAACCGCCGGTCATGAGCCGCTCCACTACACGATCGACGCCAACGGCGTCTGCATGAACCACGACCGGGACCTCGGGATCCGGATCGAGGCCCAGCCGTTGTACACCGAGCTGAAGGGGGCCGTCGGTCGGATCCCCGACGGGGCGATGATTGCCCTGCTGCTCCCGGTCCGCCTGACCCGAACCGACGACCCCTACCCCTGAGCGTGCGGGCCGGAGGCCCGCGGCGGGCCCGGCTAGGCCAGCGCCGACTTGAAGAAGTCGACGGTGGCCGGCCAGAGCTGCGAGGCCAGCGCCTCGTCGTAGGTGCCGAGGGGATTCTCCTGGTTCATGAAGGCGTGCCCGGCCTGGTGGACGGTGATCTCGACGTCCTTGCCCATCCCCTTCAGCTCGGTCTCCAGGGCCCGGGCGGCGTCGGGCGGGAAGAAGTCGTCGGGGTCGGACATGTGGGCCCGAACGGCTGCGGTCAGACCCGACCAGTCGGGCACGGCATCCCCCTGCGGGAAGCCGTAGAACGGGGCGGCGGCCTTGATCTTGTCGCCCCGCTGCGCGGCGAGCACGAAGCTCAGCATGCCGCCCATGCAGAAGCCGATGACCCCGATGCCGCTGCCGGTCGTGGCGGCGTGACCGTCGAGGAAGTCGACGGCGCCCGACATATCGCGGGCCGCCCGGTCGGGTGGCAGCTCGGTCATGAGCTGACCGGCCTTGTCCATCTCGTCGTGGCCGGCCAGCTCACCGTGGTAGAGGTCGGGGGCCAGGGCGACCAGGCCCTGGGTCGCCAACATGTCGGCCACCCCCTTGATCTGGGCGTTCAGCCCCCACCACTCCTGGATCACGATCACGCCCGGTCCGGAGCCGGTTTCGGGCACGGCGAGGTGGCCCGACGCCATGGAGCCGTTGCTTGGGAATTCGACGGTTTCAGCCATGGCCGCCGATGCTAACCGCCCCGCCCCCGACCGTTCCCCCATCGGCAGGGGGATGTCCCCGATCTCGGTTCGGGCCCCGGATCCTACGTTGGATCCACACCCCGAATCGCCGACCACCGACCGAGACCGAGAGGACGACCCGTGACCGCCTTGCTCCACCCCGCCGCCATCGTCGAGAGCAACGACCGCTTCTTCGACCGCTGCGTCGACTGGCTCCTCACCCTCCACGACCAGACCGCCGACCCGGACCTTCGCCAGCTGGTGACCGATGTCCTGGTCGAGTTGCGGGCGCTGGGCCCGATCGAACCGGAGATCCACGACCTCGTGCTCGGAGCGCTGGCGTCGGTCCAGTCGGCCTTCGAGATCTCAGCCGCCGCCGCCTGACCCCACCAGGCCGCGGTTCCCGGGGCGGGGAGGTGGAGCGGCGCCGCTCCCCGCCCCGTCGGGTCTCGCCGGCGCTCGTATCAGTCGGGCCGGCCGGTGCGGTTCAGAGCCGGACGATGGCCTCGACGGTCCGAGCGGCGTCGAGGAGGCGCTGGTCGGCGCCACCGGGGGCCATCACCATCAATCCCACCGGGGCACCGCCCTCGGCCGGGATCGGCACCGAGATGGCGCACGCGTCGAGGAAGTTGCCCACCGAGGTGTTCCGGAGGCACAGCAGGTTCAGGCGCCCGTAGTGGTCGGAGCCTCCGGCGTCGAACGACGCCACCGTCGGGGGGATGACGGCCACGGTGGGGAGCACGAAGGCCGTCCGGGTTCCCAGCCGCTCATCGGCGGCGGCGATCAGCCGTCGCCGGGCGGTGACGACGTCGAGATAGTCGGCCGCGCTCTGGTTCGCGCCCGGCTCGATACGACGCCGGACCCGCTGGTCGTAGCGGTCGCCGTGCTCGGCGAGGAGGTCCCGGTGCCAGTGGTAGGCCTCGGCCGTGGCCAGGCCTCCCTTGGCGTTGATCGTCGGCAGCTCGCCGAGCTCGGGGAACGGCGTGTGGGCGACCTCGACCCCGGCCGCGGCGAGGCGATCCAACGCCCGCTGGTAGGCCGCGGCGACGATCGGATCGAGGTCGTCGGTCACGAGGTCGGTCAGCGCACCGAGCCGGACCGCCGAGGGGTCGGGGCCGGCCGGAGCGTCGGTGGCCAGCACCGGGCCGACGGCCGGAGTCCCGCCGGATCCGTCGCCGGCCAGGACGGCGTCGAACAGCGCGCAGCAATCGACGGTCCGACCGAGCGGCCCGACCGAGTCGAGCGACGGAGCGAGCGGCACGATTCCGGCCAGGGGCACCCGGGAGGCGGTCGGCTTGTAGCCGACGATGCCGCAGAAGGCGGCCGGGATTCGGCACGAGCCGCCGGTGTCGGTCCCGATACCCACCGCCGCCATGCCGTCGGCCACGGCGACCGCCGTTCCCGAGGACGACCCGCCCGGGATCCGGCCCTCGGCCCGATCCCACGGGCTCCGGGGGGTGTCGTAGTGGGCGTTGAGGCCGAGGCCGGAGTAGGCGAACTCGGTCATGTTGGTTCGTCCGATCGGGATGAACCCGGCGGCCCGGAGCCGGGCCACGACCGGGGCGTCGGCCTCGGCCGGAGCCCGATCGGCCAGCACGACCGATCCGGCGGTCGTGACCTGGCCGGCGATGTCGCACAGGTCCTTGACCGCAGCCGGGATGCCGGCGAACGGCGGGACCGGTCGGCCGTCGGCCCGAGCGCGGTCGACCCGGGCCGCCTCCTCACGGGCCCCGTCGGCATCGACGGCGAGGAACGCCCGGGACCCCTCGCCGGCCGGATCGGCGATGCGGGCCAGCGCGTCGTCCACCAGCTCGGTGGCGGTGACATCGCCGGCCGCCAGCTGGGCCGCCAGCGTTCGGATGGTCGGCCCGCCGCTCGCCCGGTCGGGGGTCATCGGATGGTGATCCCGGCCGCCCGCATCTCGTCGAGGGCGCGGGACCCGTCGCCCGGCTGGAGGTCGACCGGCCGGCACCCGGCCGCCACCACCGTGGTGGCGAACCCCAGGTCGGCCGCGTCGAGGGCGGTGAACTTGACGCAGTAGTCGGTGGCGAGGCCGACGATGTCGACCGCGTCGACGTCGTGCTGGCGAAGCAGCGCCTCCAGACCGGTCGCCCGGCGACGGGCGTTGTCGAAGAAGCCGCTGTAGCTGTCGACGTTGCGGTCGGTGCCCTTGGGCACGATGTGGTCGACCCGGCCGAGGTCGAGTTCGGGGGCGAAGGTCGCTCCCATCGACTCCTGGACGCAATGGTCGGGCCAGAGCACCTGCTCCAGGCCATCGAGGTCGATCACCTCGCCCGGCTCCCGGCCCTGGTGTTGGCTGGCGAACGAGCGATGGTCCGCAGGGTGCCAATCCTGGGTGGCGACCACCAACTCGGAGGAGCCGATGAGGTCGTTGGCCACCGGCACGACCTGATCACCCTCGGCTACCGCCAAGGCGCCGCCGGGCAGGAAGTCGAGCTGGATGTCGACGAGGAGGAGGGCCTTCATTGGCTCGGAGTCTACCTACGGTCGATACTCTGCCGTGGCGGGCCGAGGCGCGCCGTCCGGGCCCGGAAGGGCCGAGCCAGGTCGGCGGGCCGCGACAGGCCGCCGGGCCGAGACGAGGAGTGGATCGGGAGTGACCGTGGCCGAGGCGAGACCGACCCCATGAGCGGCTCGGCGGCGACGGCCCTCGCCGTGGCGGTGGCGGCCCGGGTGCCGGTTCTGCTGTGGGGCGGCCCCGGCACCGGGAAGAGCTCGGTCGTCCGGGAACTGGCGGCCGGCCTCGGATGGCCGTGCGAAGTGGTGATCGCCTCGATCCGGGAACCGTCCGACTTCGCCGGGCTCCCCGTCGTCGACGGTGGCGGGGTCCGCTTCGCCCCACCCCAATGGGCGATCAACCTCGCCGACTCCGACCGAGGGCTCCTCTTCCTCGACGAGCTGTCGACGGCGCCTCCGGCCGTCCAGGCCGCCCTGCTCCGGGTGGTGCTGGAGCGCACGGTCGGCGATCTCGCCCTCCCCGAAGGGGTGGTCGTGGTGGCGGCGGCCAATCCGCCCGAGCTGTCGGCCGACGGCTGGGACCTCTCCGCGCCGCTGGCCAACCGGTTCTGCCACCTGTCGTGGGCCGCTGCGGCCTCGTCGGTCGCCGAGGGGTTGGTGGCGGGGTTCGAGCCGGTTCGTCCCCTCGAGCTCCCGGCCCGATGGGACGGTCATGCCCGCCGAGCTCGGGCCGATGTGGCGGCCTTTCTCCTGACCAGACCGAGCCTGGTGTCGGCCCCGCCCACCGATCGGTCGACGGCCGGTCGGGCGTGGCCGAGCCCCCGATCGTGGGAGATGGCGGCCCACCTCCTCGGGGCGGCCCGGGCCGGCGCGTTGATCGACGAGGCGGTCGACGACGAGGTGGTCGCCCGGTTGGTCGCCGGGTGCGTCGGTGACGGGGCCGGGATCGAGCTGACCACGTGGCTGACGGAGGCCGACCTGCCCGACCCCGAGGAGGTGCTGGCCCAGCCGGAACGCTTCGAGCTGCCGGAGCGGGGCGATCGGGCGCTGGCCGTGTTGACCTCGGTGGCCTCGGCGGTGGCCAGCGACCCGACGCCGGAACGGTGGGGCGCCGGCTGGCGGGTCGTGGGCCAGGCCGCCGAACGGGCGCCCGACGTGGCGGCCTTGGCCGCTCGGCTCCTGGTCCGGTGCCGACCGGAGGGGGCGGCGGCGCCCCCGGAGGCCGGTTCGCTGCTGCCCCTGTTGCGCGACGCCGGCCTCGCACCGTGACCGCCGAGGTGCCGGTCGGGTCCGGACGAACCGACGACGGGTCCGGGGGCGGGTCCGACGAGGTCCTGACCGCCGTCGCCGATGCCCCGCTCGATGGGCACAAGCTGGCCGCAGCCCGGCTGTGGGCCGCCCATCGCTACCCCTACCTCGCCTCGGCGGTGTTCGCCTCGCCGGCCGTGTCCGCCCCGGGCCTGGGCCGGGTGGTCATCGATCGGTGGTGGCGGATCCATGCCGATCCGACGACGGTGGCGGCGAGCGAGGTCGCCGATCTCGGGGCGGAGCTGCTCCACCTCGCCAGCCACGTGCTCCGGGACCACGCCGATCGGGCCGATCGGGTCGGTCTGTCCGACGCCGACGAGCTCCACCACTGGGTCGATGCCGCAGACGCCGAGATCGCAGACGACTTCCCCCACGACCTCGCCGGGCTCCGAGTCCGGCCGTCCCCCGCCGATCTCGACCTCCCGACCGGCCGACTGGCCGAGGAGTACTACCGGACCGGCTCGGTCCGTGACCCAGACGACGGCGAGGACCTTCGAGACTGCGGAAGCGGCGCCCACGGCCGCCCGCCGCCGTGGGAGCCACCGCCCCCCGATCCCGACGACGACGGGGCCGGCATCGACGGCCGCGACGCCGACGCCATACGACGGCGGGTGGCGGCCGACATCCTGGGCGCCGACCCGTCGACGGTCGGCGCCGGGCTCCGGACCTGGGCCCGGCGGACGATCGAGGGATCGGTCGATTGGCGGACCGAGCTGGCCGCCGTTCTCCGGCGGGCCCAGGCGACGGTCGCCGGTGCGGTCGACTACAGCTACCGGCGCCCGTCCCGCCGGGCCGCCGCCGTCCGAGGCGTGATCCTCCCCGCCCTGCGACGGCCAGCGGTCGACGTCGCCGTGGTCTGTGACACCAGCGCCTCGGTCTCCGACGAGCTGCTGGCCGTCGCCGTCGTCGAGATCGACGGCATCGTCCGGGCCGCCGGCACCCGGGCCGTCACGGTCCTGGCCTGCGATGACGCCGTCCAGGCGACCACCCGGGTCGTGGCCCCGGATGACCTGGTCCTGATCGGGGGCGGGGGCACCGATCTCGGCGTCGGGCTCGGCGCGGCCGCCGAGCTGACACCCCGTCCAGATCTCGTCGTCGTGGTCACCGACGGCTTCACGCCGTGGCCCGAGGGCCCGCCGACGGCGCCGGTCGTGGTCGCCCTGCTCCCGACCGACGACGGGCTGCCGGCGCCTCCCCCGCCTCCCCCATGGACCACCACGGTGGCGATCGGTCGGTGACCGGCGACGAGGCCGGCGACGTCGTCGACGTGCGGTGGAGCGACACCGCCGCACCGGTCGAGCTGGCGCTGCCGTGCTCCGGCGAGGTCCACCGCCTCCGGTGGCACCGCGGTATCGTCCAGCTCACCGACCACCCCGATCGGGACGCCGAGGAGGCGCTGGTCGCCCTCGGCGGGCCACGACCGGCCTGCCTCGCCACGGTCCAGCTGTGGGACCTGGCGTTGGCCGACGGGGGCTTCCTGGAAGAGTGGGTCGACGACACCCATCTGACGCCGGCCCGCCTCTCGTGGTTGACCATGGCGTTGGAGCGGCTCCGCAACGAGGGGTTCCACGAGTTCCTCCGCTCGCTTCCCCCCGACCGGGCCGAGCCCATGGGTCGGTTCCTCCACGCCTTCCCCCGCCCGTGGCTCGATCGGGCCGCCGCGTCGATCGCCGAGACCGTGTCGGCCGGCGGCGGCGTCCGGTGCGTCAACGCCCCGCCGCTCATCCGGGCGGCGATCGCCCAGCGGGTCCGGCGGGCGTTCGCCGCAGCCGTCGGCGGCAACCAACTCCCTCTCGGGGCGGCGGCCCTGGTGCCCTTGTGGGTCGATGTGGCCGAGACGGCCCGACCGACGATCGAGGGCTCGATTCGAGGACCGGCCCGAGGGGTGCGGGTCGAGGTTGGCGTCGACTGGCTCCACCGGGTGTGGGCCGCCGGGGCGGCCGTGGTGGACGGCCACCTCGTGCTGGAGGTCGGTCGCCCCCTCGGCCCGAAGGTGGCGTCGGCGCTCGTCGCCGACTGGACGGCCGGGCGACCCGAGGTGGTCCCGGTTGCGGTCCGCTACGCCGACGACGGCTGGTTGATCGACCGTTGAGGGCGCCGACCGCCTCCGGTCAGGACGTGCGCCCGAGGGCCCCGACGAAGGCGTGGAAGACCTCGTCGCTCGGCCCGATGCCCTCGAGCACGGCGTGCAGCTCGGCATCGATGAACCCGTTGACCGCAGCCAGCAACACCTCGGCCGGCACCACTCCGGGGCCGGGCTCGGCGAAGGCCGAGACCAGCCGCTTGCGGCGGCTGGCGAGGCTCCCCGGATCGGTCCCCGAGGGACTCCGCCCGAGCGACATCATCCGGAACTGTCCCGGGCGGGCCAGGGCGTGAGTCCGATACGGGACGACGACGTGGAGGACCTCGTCGCTGTCGGCCTTGCTCTCACACGTGGCGATCAAGGCATCGATGTCGGCCAGAGCCCGGGCGTACATGGCGTCGACCACCGCGTCCCGGCTCCCGAAATACGTATAGATCGTCTGGCTCGTCGTCGCTCCCTCGGCGGCCAATCGGCGGACGGTGAGGCCAAGATCACCATCCCGGAAGAACACCCGTTCTGCCGCATCGAGTAAGAGTCGGCGTTTTTCAGCCGATCGCTGTTCACGATTTCCTTCGACCAAGGCTACTGCTCCGCAACTGAAGTCTTGTGTCGTCACCCTACGTTTGCCGCCTACAAAACTACCGTGAGTGCCCACAAACCCCAGAGGGTGATAATGCTACTTGCGAAGAAAACGTCAAAAAGCAACGCGAGACCGAAGCCCTTGGCGACCGCGACCGTCCCCTGCCACGCCGATCCGACCTGCCGGGTCGTGACGTACTCGACCACGAACACCCCGGCGACGGCGCCGACGATGACCCCGACCGCCGGGATGACGAAGAACCCGGCGACGGCCCCGACCAGCCCTCCGAGTTGGGACCAGCGGGACACGTCGTGCCGATCGGCCATGCGCTTCGGGACGAGCACCCCGGTCACGAGGCTGGCGATGGCCAGCAGGGTGGCGAGGGCCACCACCACCCAGCCGATGATCCCGAACCCCACGAGCAGTCCGTAGCCGATCACCGCCAGCCACAGGATCCCGACCCCGGGCATGACCGGAACCACCGTCCCGGCCAGGCCCACCACCATGACCAGCCCGATGAGGACCGTCGCCTCGACGTCGCCCATCGTCAACCTCCCCGCCTCGGCAACAGCTGATCGACCGGTGCGTGATCGTCCCGCAGGTGGTCGACCCCGGCCACGATCTCCGAGACCTCGGGGCCGCTGAGCACCCGGCCGTCACCGTCCTCGATGACCAACGGCGGCAGCGGGACATCGGCGGCCACGAGGATCACGTTGCGGCCAACCACCGGGCTCGACGCCGGGTCGTCGTCGGGCACGATCAGCGTGACGTGCTCGAAGTGCCGGCGGTAGGTCGCCAGCTCGGCGGCCGCGAAGTCGAGCGCCGACCCGTCGACCAGGTTGACCACGACGAGACCGCCGGGGGCCAGCACCCGGCGAACCTCGGCGACCAGCTCGGTCGTGGTGAGATGCCACGGCACGGTGAGGCCGCTGAAGGCGTCGACCACGACGAGGTCATAGCGTTCGTCCGCCTCGTCGGCGATCGTCAGCCGGGCATCGCCGTGGACCACTACGAGCGCCGGGCCGAGCTCGACCCCCATCGACTCGGTTGCCACCTCGACGAGGTCCTCGTCGATCTCCAGGACCGTGCCGGTCGACCCGGGGCGGACGGCGGCCAGGTAGCGGGGGTAGGTGAGCCCGGCTCCGCCGATATGCAACGCGTCGAGTGGGCCGTCGGGCAGCACCTCGGTGGCGGCGGCGAAGAGGCGCATGTAGCGGAACTCGAGGTAGGTCGGATCGTCCAGATCGGCATAGGAATTGCGGAGCCCGTTCAGGTAGAGGCTCCGCCCCGACGGCCGGTCGGGATCGGCCTCGACGACGACGCAGGCGTAGGCGGTCTCGCGGTCGCAGGGCCCGTCCAGTGCCAGGGCACCGACCCCGCACACGGCGATGAGCAGCACCGCCGCCCCGTTGGTCCGGAGCCGGGTCCAACCGGTGAGGACGGCGCCCACCGCCACCAGTACCGCACCGACGCCGAAGACCAGGGGCCGGGTGGGGAAGGCGGCGACGAGGACGAACCCGGTGAGGAAGGTGCCGACGAGCGCCCCGAGGGTGCCGGCAGCCGACAACGAGCCGACGACCCGGCCCGTCTCGCCGAGGTCGCCGAGGCGGAGCTTGGCCACCATCGGAGGCACGGCGCTGAGCACGGCGGCCGGGGCGAAGAACGTCACCGCGGTGAGGAAGACGATGGTCAGCGGATCGCCACCCCGCACCGGGTCGAGGGTCGAGACCAGGATCGGGGCCAACCATGCCAGGGCCCCACCGGCGGTGATCGCCGGGCCGACCAGTGGGGCCACGTCGGTTCGATCGGCCAGCCGCCCCCCGACCTCGTTCCCCAACGCGATACCGGCCAGGACGGTCCCGATGATGCCGGTGAAGGTCTCCAACGAGACACCGATCAGCGGCGCCAGCAACCGACCGGCCAGGATCTCGAGAACCAGCACCGCCCCCGACGTCAGGAAGACGAGCGCCGTCGCCAACCGGGCGCTCACCTCCGCCCCCTCGACCCGTACGATCCGACCCATGCCCGGTGCCTCATCGGGGGTCAGTATCGCCGGTGGAAGCCGTCGGGCGTCCCGGTGCGTCCAAACGACCGACCGGCGAAACCAGCACGGCGCCGCTTGACTGGTACCCGATGACCGCCACCGTCCGTCCGACCTACCAGACCATCGTCGACCAGGCGCTCGCCGTGACCGGTGCCGGCAGCGCCTGGCTGGCCCGGGCCACCGGTGACGGCCTCGTCGTCGCCGCCGTCGCCGGGCTGGCCCCACCGTCGGCAGCGGGCGCCCCGCTCGACCCCCAGGGAGCGAGAGGCTACGTCCTGTCGTCCGGGCAGCCGGTGGTGCTGATGCCCCAACCCGACGACCCGGCCAACGTCGGGGCAGCCGGCTACCCGGGGGTTCCGGGCTCGGTCCTGGCCGCCCCCTGTGGCGACGAATGGGTGGTCGGGGTCCTCGAGCTGGCGACGAGGGACGGCGCCGATCCGTTCAGCTTCGCCGACATCGAAGCGATCGCCCCGCTGGCTGCGGTGGCGGGGGCGGCGATGACCGAGGACCGGGGTCCGGCACCCGAGGTCGCCTCCCCCGCCCAGCTGGCCGGGGCATTGGAGCGGCTCGCGGCCGACGAACCCAGCCGCTACGCCGAGACCGCGCAACTCATCGAGTCGCTGATCGGGCATCGTCGGTGAGCGACCATCGGCCCGCCTGGTACCGGGAGTCGGGCGTGCTCCGGCTCCCGGCGCCCCCCGATCCGTCCCGATTCGATCCGAGGCGGCCGTTCGGCACCAGCACCGGGGCCGGGGTCCGGATCGCCGTCATCGATTCGGGCATCGAGGCCGATCACCCGGCGCTCGACGACGCCATCGACGTCGACGGGGCGGTCGAGTTCGTCGTCGACGACAACGGCGCGGTCTCCGCCCGGACCGGACCCCACGACGACGTGTACGGCCATGGCACGGCCTGTGCCGGGATCATCCACGCCCTGGCTCCCGAGGCGACCATCACCAGCATCCGGGTGCTCGACTCCTCGCTTCGGGGACGGGCGGCAGCCTTCCTGGCAGGGCTCGACTGGGCGGTCGACGAGGGGTTCGACGTGATCAACCTGTCCCTCGGGGCAGCCAAGCGGGATTGGGCCCTCGCCTTCCACGACACCTGCGACCGGGGCTACTTCAACAACTCCTTCATCGTCACCGCGGCCAACAACGTCCGCCGGGAGTCGTTCCCGTCGCTCTACGCCTCGGTGACCAGCGTGGCGGCCAACGGATCATCCGACCCGCTGCGGTTCCACTTCAACCCCGACCCCCCGACCGAGTTCCTGGCCCGCGGCGTCGACGTCACGGTGCCGTGGCTCGGCGGGACGACGATCGTGACGACCGGCAACTCGTTCGCCGCCCCCCACATCGCCGCCTTCGCCGCACTGATCAAGGCCGAGAACCCCGACCTGCGGCCGTTCCAGGTCAAGACCGCGTTGTGGGCCGCTGCGGCCAACGTCCGGGAGGCGCTCGATCCCGGCGATCGGTTCCCGGCCGGGGCCCGGCGCCGGACGGTGACGTCGATCGGCCACGCAACCCGAAGCGCGACCTCCACCCCACCGCCCCCTCCGCCTCCTCCGCCCGACCCTCGGGCCACGATCGGCCCGCCGACCTCGGCGATCGACCATCGTCACGCCGACCCCCGGGCCACCCTCGGTCCCCCGACCTCGACCGCAGGACGCGATGGGGGCGATGGGCGGGCGCCCGATCCGGTTCGAGGGCCGGTCGACGAGCGGGCCGAGGTCCAGGCGGCCCTCCCCGACTACGAGGTCGGCGAGGTGCTGGCTCGGGGGCCCTGGGGTCCGGTCTTCGAGGCCACCCACCACGGCCGGCCCGTGGCCCTCCGCCGACTCGACGAGTCGTTGGCCGCCGACGGCGCGCTCCGGGCTCGGTTCCGGAGCAGCGTCCGCATCGCCTCCGAGCTCCTCCACCCCCATCTCCTGCCGATCGTGGAGCTCCGGGAGACCGATCGCTGCCTGGTCGTGGCCATGCCCCGGTGCCCGGCGAACCTGCTGACGATGGGAGCCGAGCTCGACCCTCCATCGGTCGTGGCGGCGGCGATCTCCCTCCTCGACGGGCTCCAGGTCGCCCACCGGCACGGCATCTACCACGGCGACCTCCGTCCCGAGAACGCACTGGTCGACGGCCGACACCGGGTGGTGGTGAGCGATGTCGGCATCGCCGCCGCCCTCAGCAGCGCGCTCCGGGCCAACAGCGTGCCCACCGATCCCCGGTCGTGGAGCTACCTCGCCCCGGAGCAGCTCGAGGGGACCGCCAACGGCGCCTTCACCGACGTCCATGCCGTCGGCCTGTTGATGTTCGAACTGATCAGCGGGACCCTCCCGTTCGAGCCGGTCGACAACCTCGGGGCCCTCGTCGCCCAGCGAGCCCGGGCCCAGCCACGGTCGCTCGGCCATCTGGCCCCGGGCCTCCCGGCATGGCTGGTCCGTCTCGCCGACCGAGCGGTCGCCGTCGACCCGGTCGACCGACCCACCTCGGCAGCGGAGCTGGCCGCCGACCTGGACCGGGCCGCCGCCGCCGACTGGGGCGGCGGGTGGCTGACCACCCAGCGGTTTCGGGTCGAGCGGGGCTGAGGATCAGCGGACGGCCCGGTACACCGGAGACCGACGCAGCGTCTTGGTGACGACGACCTGCCAGAGCTGGAGCTGGCGGACCCGGAAGGCGGCGGCCGAGGCCAGGAGGTAGTACCGCCAGGTCCGACGGAACCGCTCGTCATAGGACGGCAGGTCGACCCAGGCGGCCTCGATGTTGCGGTGCCAGGCCATCAGTGTCCGGTCGTAGTCCGGACCGAAGTTGTGAACGTCCTCGACCGCCCAGTCGCCCCGGGTCGCCCGCCCCAGGCTCTCGATCGACGGGAGGGCACCGCCGGGAAAGATGTAGCGGTCGAACCAGGCGTCGGTGTGACGGGTGAGCGTGTTGGAACCGATCGTGTGGTGGAGGGCGATGCCGTCGTCGGCCAGCAGCCGCCGGTTCACCTCGAAGAACGTGTCGAGGTTCTTCGGTCCGACGTGCTCCAGCATGCCGACCGACACGATGCGATCGAAGGTCCCCTCGGCGTCGCGGTAGTCCTGCTGGAGGATCTCCACGTCGAGCCCGGCGCATCGCCGGGATGCCAGCCGAACCTGCTCGATGGCCGGGGAGATCCCGGTCACCACCGCGCCGTACCGCTCGGCGGCGAACTGGGCCAGCCCACCCCATCCGCAACCGATGTCGAGCAGACGCATCCCCGGCTCGAGGTGCAGCTTCCGGCAGATGAGGTCGAGCTTCGCCTCCTGGGCGGCGTCGAGATCCTCGGCGTCGCGCCAGTAGGCACAGCTGTACAGCATCCGCTTGTCGAGCATCCGCTCGTAGAGATCGTTGCCGATGTCGTAGTGAGCCGAGGCGTTGCTGGCGGCCCGGCGCCGGTTCTGCCGGTTGAGCAGGCGGGCCTCGAGCGCCACCTTGATCAGCTTGGGACCGGGCCGCAGCCGATCCTTGAGGTGAGCGCTCAGCATCTTGGCGATGAGCTCGTCAGGCCGACGGGCGCTCCACCACCCCTCCTGGTAGGCCTCGCCGAACCCGAGCTCACGGTCCCGCACGACCCGGAGAAAGAACCGATCGTCGTGGACCTGGAGGTCCGCCGGGCCAGGCCCATTCAGCTCGATTCCGGCCCGCTGGAGCAGGTTCACGACCAGGTCCCTCGCTCCTCGCTCGGCGGAGTCCCGCCGGGCGGACCATCCCCTCTTCGCTGCGGTGGTCACGTCGCTCCTCCCCAGAAACTCGACCGCCATGACGCGCGCTGCTTGTCGCTTCTTCCATTGCATCCACTTTCGGAAGACCGCGCAAGCACGATTCTCCCTGCTCAGCGGAGCCTCGACGTGGGCCGGAGCGGCTGCCGGGGTGGTCAGACGTCGAGTCGGAAGACGAACCGAAGCTGGGCCGCCCCCCGGTCGTCGGCCTGGTGGAACGTCACCTCCTGGTTGTTGGCGCTGAACACCAACACGACCTGGGTGGCGGCGGCCGTCCCCGCCTCGGGCCGAACGGAGTGGCGACCCCCGGCCACCAACTCGATCAGCGCGGTGTCCTCCGGGTCGGGGCCCGCCCCGAAGAGCACCTCGGCCACGACACCACCGTCGAGGGTCATGGCCGCCAGCTCGGTATGCCAGGGCCCGAAGAACCCGTCGGCCACGATCCCGCCCGCCCCCTCGCAGGCTATCTCCCGGGGGATGACCGCGCCGGCGGTGACGTCGATCACGCAACGCGACGGCAGGCCGGCAGCCCGCCCTGGCTGGAGCGGATCCGCCGCCGGGCCGAGGGGATCATCGACCGTCTCGGCCGTCGTCGACGACACCTCCGGATCGCGGTCGACGTTGAGGACGACGAATCCGACGGCCGCTGCCACCGCGATCGTCAGCAACCCGACGATCACCATCAGCTCGGGGGCGACCGGCAGCTCGGCGACGCCGACCCGGGCGAGGGCGCCATCGACCCGGGACCGGGATCGGACCGGTGGCGGCGGCGCCGACAGCTCGGCCAGCCGGGAGACGATGTGGGGGAACCGGGAGGCGATCCGGGACCGTCCGTAGCGGACCTCCCCGACACCGGTCCCGACCATGAGTCCGGCCACCCGTTCCTCGACGACGACCAGCACCCGCCGCTCGCCGAGCCGACCCTGGAGGATGCCGGCGAGGTGGACGAGCCGGCGGGCCGAGCTGTCGGCCAGGCCCTCGTCGGAGCCGGCGACGTGGAGGATCGCCAGATCGACCCCCTCGAGCAAGGGGAGCGATGGAGGCGGGCCGACCCGCGGCGTCACGTCGACCGGGTCGACCCGCCACCCGCTGCTCGTCAGGTGGGCCTGTAGCTCCCGCCACTCATCGCCGTCGCCGGCGGTCAGCAACACCACCCTGCCCTTGCTCGTCTCGTCGGGTCCGCCGCTCATCGGGGACGGCAGCGGGCCAACGTCGTGACCGGCGCGACCCGGGTGGGCCAGGAGGTGGAGGGCAGGATCATCAGGTGACTCCCCCGTCGACGCTACATTCTTGAACAGGCAACCAGAAGCGCGGTCGGCATCGAGCTCCGGTGCCAGCCGGGAGGCGCGGGCAGCGGAGCGGGAGCGACGGCGAGGATGGCGACGACAGGCGTGGGGAGCGCGTTTCGAGGGCTCTTCGTCTTCCTCGCCCTGGTTCTCCTGATCAGCCTGCTGGCCCTGGTGGTTCGTAGCCTCCTCGGGACAACCGATTCGTCACAGGCCGAGCAGTCGATCGGCGGCGCCTCGGCCGAGTCGTCGCCGACCGATACCGAGCCGCTGCCCGACGTCCTGCCGACCGGCGACGACCCGATCGACCTGGCGGTGTGCGGTCGTCCGGCCGGGGAGGGCGCCGCACCGTTCCGGGTCCAGATCGACGATCCGGTCGCCGTCACCGAGGAGGTCGTCGTGGCCGTCGACCTGGTCGGGCCGGACGGCAGTCGGGAGCCCCGCCGGGTGGAGGTCCCCCCGGCCGAGGCGGGCCCCCGTCAAGCCGTCGTCCCGGACTCCGACGACCCCGCCCGCCACCTG
Organism: Acidimicrobiales bacterium; assembly: GCA_965262175.1. Classification (GTDB taxonomy): domain Bacteria; phylum Actinomycetota; class Acidimicrobiia; order Acidimicrobiales; family SZUA-35; genus CADEDH01. The sequence continues at coordinate 43,582 of CBDHES010000029.1, forward strand.
ACCTGCATCGTGACCGGCATCCAGCGAGGCGAGCAGGTCATCCTCACCGGCCGCTGAGCAGAGCCGAGGACTCGCAGGTGAACTCGCGAGGTGACGCCGCCCCGTCCTCCGCTGCCTCCTAGGATGGCCGGCCATGGATTGGTTCGTCGACAACTGGCCGGTCATCCTCGTCGTGCTGGCGGTGGCGATCGTGCTCATGGGCATCGCCCAGCGGCTCGTCCGCCTCGCCTTCTTCGGAGCGGTGCTCGGGGTCATCGGGCTCGTCATCTGGCCGATGATCAGCTGACGGCCACCCCGGAGGAGACCGGGCGCCGCTCAAGGGCTCGGACTCGGTCGTCGATGGCACCGAGATGGCGGAACGGCGGCGGAGAAGATCGATCGCGACGGGTCTGCGACCGATCGTTCCGCTGGCGGTGATGTGGGCGGTGGCCGCGATGGTGCTGGTCGGCCTGTTCGAGCAGCGGGCCGTTCCCCGGGAGGCCCTCCTCCTCGATCCCAACACCTACAACCGATTGCCGTGGTACACCGGCATGGTCTCCAGCCTCGGCGTCCTCGGATGGACCGTGGCGGCGACGGCCGCGGCCACCGGCGCCCGGTTGAGCCTGCTCGCCGATCGGCTCGCCGCGGCTCGCTTCCTCCGGGCCGGCGCGCTGTTGAGCATCCTCCTGTTGCTGGACGACCTCTTCCAGCTCCACGTCGTCGTCAGCCAGGCCCTGGGCCAGCCGAAGTTGGGGTTCTACCTGGCCTACGCCCTCCTCGGCACCGCCTGGGTCGTGGAGCACCGCGACGAGGCACTGCGGACGCGGTGGCCGATGATGGTGGCGGCCGGCGTGGTGCTGGCCGGCTCGGCCACGGTCGACCAGATCCTGCCCCGGTCGGAGGCGGCGCTCGTCGTGGAAGATGCGCTCAAGTTCCTCGGGATCCTGGCCTGGGCCCAATACTTCGTGATGACGACCAGCGACATCGCCGCTTCGATCGTCGCCATCCGGCGCAGCGACGGGCCAGGCCACCGTACCGACGGTCACGGCGCCAGCGGCGGCCCGCCCCAGCAGGCCGCCGCCCCTCCCGTCGCCGCAGCGGTCGCCGATCGCTCCCGCGGCGGGTTGTGACAGCGGGCCCCGGTGGCGAGAATGCCCGAGTGGCAGGTGAGGGGCGGACGATCGACGGGGCTCCCCCCGAACCGGGCTGGTACCCCGACCCGTGGGGTGTGGCCCCGTGGCGGTGGTGGGACGGCATGGCGTGGACGGCCAACGTCCAGCACGTCGAGGACCACAAGCCCCGGCTCCCGTCGTGGCTCAGCCTTCCCGTCATCATCGGTGGGCTCCTGACCCTGCCCTTCGTCGTCAGCCTGACGTTCGACGAGCCGTTGGCCGTCCTGCTGGGGCTGGTTCCGCTGTTGATCGTGCTCCCGGTCCTGTGGTGGCTCGATCGGGTCGAGCCGGAGCCGCTCGGCGCCAGGATCCACTCGGTCCTGTGGGGGGCCACCGTGGCCGGGATCATATCGGGGACCGTCAACACGATCGTCGAGGCTGCGGCGGGCACGGCGGTGGCGGCGGTCGTCTCCGCCCCGCTGATCGAGGAGGCCACCAAGGGCCTGGGCATCGCCTGGGCGCTGCGCCGCCGGGAGATCGACTCGGTGATCGATGGCATCGTCTACGCCGGCTGGGTGGCCCTCGGTTTCGCGGTGGTCGAGAACTTCCTCTACTTCGCCAACGCCGCTCAGGAGGGGTTCCTGGCCGAGGTGTTCGTCCTCCGGGCTCTCCTCACCCCCTTCGCCCACCCGCTGTTCACGTCGTGGATCGGTCTGGCGATCGGGATCGCCGTCGTCCGGCGCCAGTCGGCCCTGCTCCACGGGCTGTGGGGGTACGCACTGGCCGTGCTCTGCCACGCCGCATGGAACGGCTCCCTCACCTTCGCCGAGGAGACCGGCAACGGCGCAGCCGCCCTTGCCATCGCCGCCCTGTGCTTCGTGGCGCTGTTCGTAGCCGTCGTCGTGACGCTCTTCATCGTCCGCCGTCGCCACCAGCGGCGCTTCGTCGACGCGGTCCCGATGTTGGCCAGCAAGTACGGGATCCCGGCCGCCGAGGCCCAGGTGTTCAGCAACTGGCGGCACATGCTGGCGACCCGACGACGGCTGAACGGAGCCCAGCGGCACGCCTTCGACAACGTCCACGCCGCGCTGGCCCGCCTGGCCGAGCTCCACGACCGGCCGACGCCGGTCGACCCGGTCGACGAGCAGCGGCTCGCCGACCAGCTGACGCGGGCCCGGTTGGCCGCCGCCACGACCTGAGAGGTACAGAATCGCCTCGGAGGCGCCGATGGCCTCCTCATGGCCCCGGGCACCGACGCGCCGAACCTCCAGATCCCGAGCCGGGTCGAAGACCTCGGGGTGTCGCCAGGACTGGTCGAGGATCTCTTCCTTCGACGGGTCCTGACCGATCGGGTCACGACGATCGGCGACGCGGCGGCCGGCATCGACATCGCCCATCAGGTCGGGGTCGAGCTGGCGACGGGTCTGCGGGAGAAGCGGTACCTCGAGTACCTGGGGGCCACCGGCCGGGACTACCGCATCCAGCTGACCGAGCTCGGCCACCGCACGACCGTGCAGCGGATGGAATCGGGTCGCTTCGTCGGCGGCGTCCCGGTGGCGCTCGGCCAGTACCAGCAGGTGGTCAGGGCACAACGGGGCACCGTCGACCTCGACCGGCGGACGCTTCGAGAGGCCTTCGCCGACCTCGTCCTGGCCGACGATCTCCTCGATCGGATCGGGCCGGCGTTCGCCGGCGACGGGGCCATGTTCCTCTACGGACCACCCGGGACCGGCAAGACGAGCCTCGCCGAGCGCCTGGCCCGCATCCACCACGACCAGGTCGTGATCCCCCGGACGATGGAGGTCGACGGGCAGCTCCTGTCGATCTTCGATCCGTCGCTCCATCGAGCGGCCCCCGCCCAGCCGCCCGGCCTCGACCCCCGATGGGTGCTGTGCGAGCGGCCGCTGGTCATGGTCGGCGGCGAGCTCGACCTGTCGATGCTCGACCTCCAGACCGACCCGGTGTCGGGGATCGGGTCACCGCCCGTTCAGCTCGTCGCCAACAACGGCATCCTGGTCGTCGACGACTTCGGCCGGCAGGCGGTGAGCCCCCAGGCCATCCTCAACCGGTGGATCGTGCCCCTGGCCCAGGGGATCGACTTCCTCCGGGCACCGAGCGGCACCAAGTTCACGGTGCCATTCGAGGTGAAGCTGGTCGTGTCGACCAACCTCCAGCCGCGCTCGCTCGGCGACGACGCCTTCCTCCGCCGACTCCGCAACAAGGTCTACGTCGGCCCGATCGCCCCAGCGGAGTTCGCCGCCATCCTGACTCGGGCGGCGGCGGCCAAGGGCGTGGGGCTGGAAGCGGGCGCGGTGGAACGGATGATCGGCGTCGTCCATCGCCACCTCGGTCAACTCCGGCCGTACCTGGCGGTCGACTTCTGCGACCTGGCCATCGCCACCTGCCGCTACGAACGGATGGCGCCGATGCTGAACGCCGAGCTGATCGAGCGGATCGCCGAGCTGTACTTCGTCCACGACGAGCCCGAGGACTCGGGGCCTGGCCCGGCGCCGGTCCGGCCGGCCAATGCGTCGGTGCCGTCAGCCCGATCGACCATGGCCCGAGCACCGCGGTCGCGGCCGGAGCTCGATCCGCTCGACGGTCTCGACGCCCTCGCCGCCACCCAGACGGTCGACGACCGGAATCTGGCGGTCACCGGCGACGACTGGTGAACCGGGGACCCGGGTGTCCCGGCCGGTGACCCCGGCGAATTCGTCACCGACGCCCGGCCGGGGGAGACTGACTCCCGCCGTCGGCGCCGGGGCCGAGCGGCGGAAAGGACGCGATGAGCGACGCAACACCGACCGGAGCGTCGGGCCTCGAGTTCGGGATCAGCCAAGCCCTCCTCCACGACGCCAAGAAGCAGGCCCGCCGAGCTGAGGAGCTGGGCTACGACTACCTCCTCACCGGGGAGCACGTGATGTTCTACGCGCCGACCGGCAACAATCTGGTGTCGTTGGCCGCCGCAGCGGGGGCGACGGAGCGGATCAAGCTGCTGAGCGGCATCGTGCTCGTCCCGCTCTACCCGGCCGCGCTGCTGGCCAAGCAGGTGTCGGTGCTCGATGTGGTGTCCAACGGCCGGTTCCACCTCGGCGTCGGCGTCGGCGGTGAGTTCCCCAAGGAGTTCGACGCCGTCGGCGTGCCGGTCACCGAGCGGGGGGCGCGGACCAACGAGGCCCTCGAGGTGCTCGACAAGCTCCTGACCGAGACCGACGTGACCTTCGACGGCCGTTTCACCAAGCTGGACGGCGTCACCATCAAACCCTCCACGGTGCAGAAGCCCCGGGTCCCGTTCTGGGTCGCCGGACGGAAGGACGTGGCGATGCGTCGGGTGGCCCGCTACGGCGACGGCTGGATGCCGTACATGTACACCCCGGAGATGCTGGCCGAGTCGATGGACAAGATCGAAGCCTTCGCCGCCGAAGCGGGGCGGGCGCCGGGCTCGGTCCGGGGCGGGCTGTACATCTTCAGCTGCGTCCATCCCGACCGGGACACCGCCCTCGACCTGGCCAACCAGCAACTGAGCCGGCAGTACAACCAGGACTTCTCGAAGCTGGTCGAGAAGTACACGCTCGCCGGCTCCCCCGACGACTGCGCAGCCAGGGCCCGGCAGTACATCGAGGCCGGTGCGTCCGCCATCATGTTCTCCCACGGGTGCCCGCCCGACTACGCGGAGGAGAACACGACCCTCCTGGCCACCGAGGTCATCCCCCGCCTCCGAGCCGGGGCGTGAGGGCCCGGGCGCGTCTCGTTCCCCGGTCGGCCCCGCGGTATCGTCGGGCCGGATGAGCGCACCGGCGGCCGACGATCCCCCACGACTCGTTCCCCCCGAGCCCGACGATCACCCGGCGGTGGCGGCCACGATCTCCGCCATCGTCGGCGAGGTCGAGCGAGCCGTGGTCGGCAAGCGGGCGGTGTTGGAGCTGGTGCTGACCGGCCTCCTGGCCGACGGCCACGTGCTCATCGAAGACGTACCCGGCGTGGCGAAGACGCTCATCGCCCGCTCGCTGGCCACCGTGACCGGTCTCGGGTTCTCCCGTGTCCAGTTCACCCCCGATCTGATCCCCTCCGACCTCACCGGCTCGGCGATCCCGGGCCCCGACTCCCAGCCGGTCTTCCTCCCGGGGCCGCTGTTCGCCAACCTGGTGCTGGGTGACGAGATCAACCGCAGCCCATCCAAGACCCAGGCCGCCGCCCTGGAGGCGATGGAGGAACGCCAGGTCACGGTCGACGGGGTCTCCCACCCCCTCCCCCACCCGTACTTCGTCCTCGCCACCCAGAACCCGATCGAGACCGAGGGCACCTACCCCCTCCCCGAGGCGCAGCTCGACCGGTTCCTCCTGCGGACCGCGGTCGGCTACCCGGCCCCCGACGAGGAGCGGGACCTGCTCCGACGCCGGGTCGACCGGGGGGAGCACCAGCCGGCGCTGCGAGCGGTGGTCGGGCCCGACCACGTGGTCGCCATGCAGCGGGCGGTCGAGGCGGTCCAGGCCGGTCCCGACGTGATCGACTACGTCGCCTCGATCGTCGAGGCGACCCGGGACCACGACGCCCTCGAGATCGGAGCCAGCCCCCGGGGTAGCTTGTCGCTGTTGCGGGCGGCCCGGGCCAAGGCGGCGCTCGAGGGTCGGGGGTTCGCCACCCCGACCGACGTCAAGACCCTGGCCGTGCCCGCCCTCGCTCACCGGCTCGTGCTCCGCACCGACGCCTGGGTCCGGGGCGTACGAGAGACCGACGTCGTCGCCGAGTGCCTGGCCGCGGTCGCGACACCAGCCGCGCTCACCAGCGATGACTATCAGGTCGCGGCCGACCGGCTGACCGGGTGAACCACCAGACCAGCGCCCGGTTCGTCATCCTCACGGCAGGCGGCGTGGCCGGGCTGATCCTGGCCGTCGTCGCCGGCTCGACGCTGCTGGCGGCGCTGGTCGCTCCGATCGTGGTGCTGGCCACGGTGGCCGCCGTCCACCACCGATGGCCGGACCTCACGGTCACCCTCGACGCGCCGGTCCGGGGGGTGGAGGGCGACCGGGTCGATCTCGTCGTCCGGGCGACATCCGATGTCGCCATCAGCTGGCTCCAGCTCGAGTTGGAGCTCCCGGCCGACCTGGAGCCGGTCGACGGCATCCGTCGGGCGGTGGTGGCGGTCCCCGCCGGTCGCCAGGTCGAAGTGCGGTTCCCGGTCGAGCTGACCCGGTGGGGCGTCAGCATCCCGGGGCGACTCCTGGCCACCGCCCGCGACCCGTTCGGCATGTTCGTCTCATCGACGGTGCGGACGCCCCGACCGGCGATCCGGGTCCACCCCCGCGACGGCAATCGGCGGTCGGTCGTCGTCCCCGATCGGCTCCGCCCCCGGGTCGGTGACCACCGGGCTCGGAGATTGGGCGACGGCTCCGACTTCGCCGAGGTCCGGCCGTACCGTCGGGGTGACCCGGCTCGGGCCGTCAACTGGCGGGTGTCGGCTCGGCGGGGTGAGCGGTGGGTGACGGCCCGCCATCCGGACCAGTCGGGCGACCTGGTCCTGCTGCTCGACTCGTTCCGGGACCTCGGCCCCGACGGCCATCGGCTCGTGCAGCGGGCCGTCCGGGCCGCCATGGCGCTGTCGGAGAGCAACCTGGCGGCCAAGGACCGGGTCGGACTATTGGAGGTCGGTCGACACGTTCGGTGGTACCGACCCCGGCTCGGGAGGCTCCACCAGGCCCGGCTGTTCGACGCCCTCCTGGAGACCCAGGTCGAACCGGGCCTCCGGGCACCACGCGTGGCCCAGCTACCGCTCCACGACCTCGACGCCGGCACGATGATCGTCGTGTTGACCGGGCTGACCGACGGGGCGATGTCGACGCTCCCCATCGAACTCCGGTCACGGGGCAGCGAGGTGGCGGTCCTCGAGTGTGTGGCCGACGATCACCTCCCCATCGTCGGGGCCGATCAACTGGCAGCGGCCCGGATCTGGCGGCTCCAGCGGGCCCGCAGGCGGGCCGAGCTCGTGGCCCACGGCGTACCGGTCGTGCCGTGGTCGGCCGACCAGCCGCTGGAGATGCCGGTGGCGGCCCTGGCCCGGCGGGAGCTCAGCCGACGATGACCTCGATCACCGGCGCCGACCTCGGCATCGTGACCCGCCGGTCCCAACGGCTGGCCGTGCTCCCCGCCGCGCTCGGCGTGGCGGCCGTCGCCTGCGTGGCGATCACCGCCCGGCTGAGCGGTCTGCTCGACGGATCGGACCTGGCGGTCGGGCTGGTGGCGGTGGCCGCCGCCGGGGTGGGTGCCACGGTCCTGTCCGGCCATCCGGTCGGCCTCTACGGCGGCCTGGCGGCCCTGACGCTGTCGGCGCTGACCCTCGGTGCGAACCCCCCGGCCGGCCAGGTGATCGCCGTCGTGGCTGGCCTGGTGGCGGTCCACGAGTTTGGCCGGCTGTCGCTCGACGCCCGGCGCCCGGCCCGGTTCGGGCCGGGCATCTGGCGTCGCCTGATCGTCCGGGCGGTCGCCATCGCCACGGCCGGGGTGGTGGCGGTCATCGCTGCGCCGTGGCTGGCCGGGCGGTCCCTCGCCCCGCTCTACGTCCCGCTCGGGCTGCTGGCCGCCGGGTTGCCGCTCTTCGCCCGCCGGTTGTCGGCCGGTCCTCCCGGCGGGCGGCCGGCCCGGCTCGGACCCCCCGTGGTCCGGCTGGCGATCGGCTCGGCGATCGCCGCGGTGGCGATCGTCGGCGCGCTGGCCGGCGCCTCCGCCCGATCCGAGATCGAGACGACGACACCCGAACCGACCGTTGTCGTCGAACCCGTCGAACCGACGGCTGAACCCCTCCTCGAACCCCCGTCGCCGACCGGTAGCCGAGGGCTGAGCGTGGCCCTGTTCGCGCTCGCCCTCGTCGGGCTCGGGCTCATCGTCCTCCTGTTCAAGGGTCGGGAGCCGACCTTCGAGCTCGATGAGCTGCACCTCGACACCGACGAGACGAGGCTCGGCCTGGCCCGGCCCGGTCAGGCCGACACCGACGACAGCCAGGTGGAGATCGACGAGCGGGAGGTGGCGGCCCTCCTCGACGAGCTGGCCCTCGACATCGCCGGGGAGGCCGACCCGGGCCGGGCCATCCGCTACGCCTACGCCAACGTGGAGCGCCGGCTGGAAGCGGCGTCGATCGTGCGGGGACCGGCCGAGACCGAGCAGGAGCTGCTCGGTCGGGCGCTGCCCTCGCTCGGTGCCCGGGGCGGGGCCCTGGTCGAGCTGACCGCGCTCTTCGAGCACGCCCGCTTCGGTCACCGGCCGGTCACCGAAGACATGCGGACGACCGCCCTGGCCGCTGTCGCCGACCTCCGAGCATCGCTGACCCCGGCGATCGAGCCCGCCGACGACGGCGGACACCGGTGATCGTCGCCGCCATCGCCGGGGCGGCGATCGTCATCGTGTTGGGGATCCAGGCCCTGATCGCCCAACTCCGGGATCACGGGCTCGACGCCCGGAGCCCGGGCTCGCTCTTCGACACGACCAACCACCAGACGTGGGTCGCCCGATCGGCCGAGTTGGAGACCTTGACCGCCGTCGTCTCGGAGTCGATGTCGAGCGAAGGGGTCGCACGAACCAAGCTGTGGCCGCTCCTCGACGATCTCGCGACCGCTCCCGGGCCCGGCGACCAGCGACGGGACCAGTACGGCGGTACCCGATCGGTGGGCGACGGGCCTCGACTCCCGACGCGGCCCGGCGGCGGGCGGCGTCGGGAGTCGAGGCGACGACGGGATCGGCGACGGGAGCTGTCGGACACCCTCGACGAGCTGGAGGCCCGGTGGGGGGTCGGCTCCCACTCGGCCTTTGAGTGACCGCCTGGTTCGGCATAGCTTTGGGCGATGAAGACCAAGATCTGCGACATGCTCGGAGTGGAGTTCCCGATCCTGGCGTTCACCCACTGCCGGGACGTGGTCGCCGCTGTGACCAGGGCCGGCGGCTATGGCGTCCTGGGGGCGGCCGGCCACACCCCCGAGCAGCTCGACATCGACCTCGGGTGGATCGCCGATGAAGTCGGCGGGAAGCCGTTCGGGGTCGACATCATCGTCCCCGCCAAGTACGAAGGGAAGGACGAGGGTGAGCTCGACGTCCGGTCCCTGACCGACATGATCCCCCCGACCCACCGGCAGTTCCTCGATGAGCTCATGGATCGGTACGACGTTCCACCGCTCCCCCCTCGGGACGACGAACGGCCGGCCCCGTCCACCGACGACGCATCGGCACCGATGACCTACTCCCAGGCCGTTCCGCTGATGGACGTCGCCTTCTCCCACCCGATCTCACTGATCGTGAACGCGCTGGGCCCGCCCCCACCCGACATGATCCAGCGAGCCCACGAGTCGGGGGTCAAGGTCGGCGCGCTGGCCGGGAAGAAGTCCCACGCCGTGCGCCACGTGGCGGCCGGGGTCGACATCATCATCGCCCAGGGCCACGAGGCCGGCGGCCACACCGGCGAGATCGGGACGATGGTCCTGGTCCCCGAGATCGTCGACGCGGTCAGCCCGGTGCCGGTGTTGGCCGCGGGCGGGATCGGAACCGGGCGTCAGATGGCGGCCTCGCTCGCCCTCGGAGCCGACGGGGTCTGGTGCGGATCGGTGTGGTTGACGACCCAGGAGGCCGAGACCCACCCGGCGGTCAAAGAGAAGTTCCTGGCCGCCACCTCATCCGACACGCTGCGTTCCCGATCCCGGACCGGCAAGCCGGCCCGCCAACTCCGTTCGGCATGGACCGACGAATGGGAGGGCCCCGCCTCACCGGGCACGCTGGGCATGCCGCTGCAGCCGATGCTGATCGCCGAGGCCAGTCGCCGCATCGACCGGGCGGCGATGAACCCGGAGAACGAGGGGGCGGTCAAGCTGGCCAACTACTTCGTTGGCCAGATCGTCGGGTCGATGAACGAGTCGAAGGGGGCCGACCGTGTCGTGCTCGAGATGGTCGACGAGTTCATCGACGCCGTGCAGCGGATCAATTCGATGATGGCGTGACGGCGGCCCGTCGGCGGACGGGCCGTCACGACACGCGACGAGCGCCGCCGGTCCAGGACCCGGCGGCGCTCAGCCGTCCTCTCCCCGGGCGCCCGAGGGCGCCCGATCGTGGCCGGAGCTACAGGAGCTCGGCGGTGAAGGGGGCCCGGACATCCTCGGCCCCCTCCTCGTAGTACTCACCCTCGATCGTGGTGTTGCTCGTCACCGTCCCCTCGTAGAACCCTCGGGGGATGTCGGGGTTGACCTCGGGGGCGTTGTCGATGAAGAAGAACGTGCCGTCCTCGAACAGCTGGCCCGACAGGTCGAACTGGGAGTCGCTCCAGGTCGAGAAACCGGAGATGGTGCCGTCGTCGGCGATCTGGATCTCGATGCTGTGGTTGCGGGGGTCACCGACCTGGCCAGTCAGGGCCAGGGCATCGAGGGGCATGTCGTCGACCGGGGCGACCACCGCCTCGACCGGGAGGTCGGTGCCCTGGATGGCGTTGTCCTCGAACAGGCCGATCATCTCGTTGATGTAGCGGACGTGGACCCCGAAGTTGTTGGCCGCTGCGGCCTGACGATCGAGGACGAGCGAACCGTCGGGTTGGGGGGTCACGACGAGGTTGACCGTGCCGGCGTTGTTCACGCCGATGACCTCGCCACAGGCCACCATGGCCGAGCCGCTGGTCCCCGGCGTGGTCGGCGCCTGATGCTGGATCACGTCGAGGTTCTCGGCGCTCACCGCCTCGGTGTCGTCGTGGGTCCGGAGGGCGGTGATCGTCCCGCTCAACGTGGTCGCCTGGGGGACGGTCTCGCCGGGGATGATGGCGATGGCGTCGGTCACGTCGCCGGGGAAACCGACGATCGACAGCTCGTCGCCGAGCTCGAGCGTCACGTCGGTGGCGGCGAGGCCCAGGGTCTCGGGGAGCTCCTGCTGGGTGGTGAACAACCCGACGTCGGGCGAGGCCAACGGGTCGCCGTCGTAGTCGGGGTGGGTCAGCTCCCGGAGGAGGGTGACGACCTCGCCCGTCCCGGCCTGGATGGCGATGGCCCGCTCGATGGCGACCCCGGCCTGGGCGAACTCGACGAATGCCTGCGTGACGTGGGCGTTGGTCACCAGCAGCCGGCGGCCGGCGGCCCAGGCCGTACCGATCTGGAAGGTCTCCAGCTCGGGGCCGGCGCCGGTGTTGATGATGGCCTCGCCGTAGATGGCGTAGGTCGCGGCGTTGACCATGTCGAGCGTTGCGCCCTGGGCGCACGGGTCGATCGTGGTGGTCGTCGTGTCCTCGACGGTCGTCGAGGAGGTCTCCTCGGCCGATGTCTCCTCACCGCCGATGCTGAACGAACACGCCCCGGCCACCATCACGAGCACGACCGCCAAAACGAGGAGACGCGCACCCGCCGCCTGCCTGGTGGCGCGCCGGATCGGTCGATCGATCGGACCTCTCGCCATGGTTCTTCCCTCTCCTCAGGGTGCCGATGGCCCGCCCGTCTGCGTCCACTGGTCGCCCGTCGTCGTCAACTGCGGCCATGGCACCCGAGCGCCCGGCCGGCTACAAACTACCCGTTTCCCGCAGTTCGCCGATCTCACCCCAGGAATATCCAGCTTCGAGCAGCACCTCCTCGGTGTGCTGGCCGAGCTCGGCGACCTCGGTCCCCCACCGGGCCGGCGTGTCGGACAACCAGATCGGCGACCCGACGACCCGGGTCGGCCCCCACTCCGGGTGATCGATCGAGGCCAGGTACTCGTTGGCCAGCACCTGGGGGTCGGCCGCCACCTCGGCGTGGGTCCGCACGGGCGCGAACCGCTGCTCCTCGGCGGCCAACCGCTCGCACCACTCGGCGGTGGGGCGGGCGGCGAAGATCTCGCCGAACACCTCCCGCAGCTCGGCCCGGATCTCCGGGGTGGTGAAGTAGGCCCCGAACCGGGGGTTGTCGGCCAGGTCGGGACGCTCGACGGCCCGGAGCATTCCCGGCCACAGGTGCTCGGGGCATCCGGCGATCGCCAGGTAGCCATCGGCGGTGGGGAAGATCCCGTACAGGGCGTTCACGAGCGGGTGGCCGCCGTTGGACCGGCCGGCCATCTCTCCGGTCAGCAGGTGGTGGGTGTACTCACTGGCCTGAGCCCAGATCTGGCTCCCGACGAGCGAGACCTCGACCCGCTGGCCCCGACCGGTCCGGTCCCGGGCCACAAGGGCAGCCAGGATCCCCATCGCCAGGTTCTGGGCGCCGCAATGATCGGCGATCAGGGCACCGACCGGCGTCATCGGCCCTCCGTCGTCGCCGGTGGTCGAGATCAGACCCCCGTAGGCTTGGCCCACCATGTCGGCCCCTTCGCGGTCGGCGTCGGGCCCGTGGGGTCCGAGGTAGGAGCCAGCGGCCCAGATGAGGCGGGGGTTGATGCGGGCCAGGTCATCGTGGCCAAGCCCCCATTCATCCAGGGTCCCGGGCTTGAAGTTCGACACGACCACGTCGGCGTCGGCGGCCAACCGCTCGAGCACCGACTTGCCGCCCGGCGTGCGGAGGTCGACGGTGATGCTCCGCTTCCCCCGGTTGCAGGCCACGAACACCGCCGAGTGGCCGATTTCGCCGATGGTGGCCACGTGGCGCCCCACGTCGCCGACGTCGGGCAGCTCGACCTTGATCACGTCGGCGCCGAGGTTATAGAGCATCGCCGCCGCCTGGGGTCCCTGCACCAACGTCGACAGGTCGAGAACCTTCACCCCGTCCAACGGTCCACTCATCGCTGTCTCGCTCCCTTCCGGCGGAACCGTTCCCCCGGTCCGGCCCCCAGGCTGCACGGCCGACGCCGCTGGCGCTAGTCAAACGCCCGGAAGACACCGTGCCGGCGTGCCAACTACCGCCGAGTACCGACGAGGGGGTACCTTCGTAGCCCAGGCAAGCGGCCACCGCCGATGGGGCGATGGTCACCCATACCGACGGCGCCGGTCACGCCGGTGTCGATGAAGGAGCAAACGACGTGGCAACCAAGGCTGGGGAGAAGGTCAAGTTCGAGGACCTCGGCGTCGAGATCATCGTCACCAAGGGAGGCGACGGTGAGATCTCGGCCACGAGCGGCGGCGACGGCCTCAAGGTCGGCAAGCGCTATGAGAGCGAGTCGACGGGCATTCAGGTGCTGGTGACCAAGCCGGGCGCCGCCACGCTGCTGTGCAACGACGAGCCGATGGCCCTCCAGGAGCCGAAGAAGACCAAGTCGGCCGACTGACCACGGTGGCCGACACCTCCGACCCGAGCGGCGGCGGGTCGCCCACCGACGAGCCAGGGGTGGTCCTCAGCACCACCCACGACGGGCTGGCCCGGACGATCACGATCCCGGGCGGGCCCCTGACCCTGCGGACCGCCGACGAGCTGGTCCGGATCGCCGACGACCTCGTCGAGCAGCGGGATGTCCGGGCGGTTCTCCTCTCCGCCCGGACATCGTCGTTCTGTGACGGCCCGGGCGACGATCTCGACCCGCTCGCCGTCGACCCCGATCCACCCTCGGTGCTGGCCCGGCTGCGGCCGCCGGTCGTCGTGGCGATCGCCGGCCGCTGCCTCTCGGTTGGCCTCGAACTGGCCCTCGCGGCCGACATCCGGGTCGCAGCACCGACCGCGGAGCTGGGCTTCGACGATCTGGCGGCCGGCCGACTCCCCTGCTGGGGCGGCACCCAACGACTGAGCCGGGCGGTGCGACCCTCGGACGCGGCGGCCATGGTGCTCCTCGGCACCCGGTGCGACGGATCACGCGCCGCTGCGCTGGGGCTGGTCCACCTGGCCGACCCCGACCCGCTCCGCCGGGCCTCGGAGATCGTCGACGAGCTCGTCAGCCGGGGCCCCCTCGCCCTGGAGCTGGCCAAGGAGGCCGTCCACCGTGGCGCCGAGCTCCCCCTCCGGGACGGGCTCCGGCTGGAGGGCGATCTCAACCACCAGTTGGCGGCGACCGAGGACCGGGCGGAAGGGCTCCGGGCGTTCTTCGACAAGCGACCGCCGGACTTCTCGGGGCGATGATCCGCCCCGCCTCGCCTGACGGCGCTCCGGGCGGGCCGGCCGGCCCCACTCCGGCCGCCCGGGCCAGGGCGGTGGTCGAGGCCCTCCCGCCGGGTGCGGTTGCGCTCGCCGCCGGGTACTGGAGCGAACTCCGGGTCGCCGTGGGCGAGCGTCGCCCCCCGGTGGCCGCCGCCAAGCGGGTGGCCCGCCGGATCCTCGAGGCACCGGTCGCTCTCGAACCGGACTGGCCGGCGGGCACCGATCCACTTCCGGTCGGTGACGGCGCCGTGCACGCCGACCTGATCGACGACGATCGCGATGCGCTGGCCCGCCTCCGGAGCACGCTGACAGCCGACGGGGTGGCGCCGGATCCCGAGACCCTGGCCACCGAGGCGCAGCGTTGGCGACTCCCCGTCACCCCGTACCGGGCCCGACCAGCGGTCGGCGACCGGACCTCCCCGGCGGTTGCCGCCGCCGAGCTCGTCGCCGCACGACTCGAGGGCGGCGAGCGGTCGATGACCGCCGGTCAGGGCCTCGACGAGGCGCTGGTCGTCGACCTCAGCGCCCTGTGGGCCGGCCCGCTCGCCACCTCGCTCCTCGCCGAGGCCGGAGCCCGGGTCGTGAAGGTCGACCCCGAGTGCCGGCCCGACGGCCTGAGGGACCACCCCCGGTTTCACCGCCACCTCAACGGTGGCAAGGAGGTCGTCGACCTGGACCTCCGCCGCGACGAGGATCGGTCCCGGTTCGAGGGGCTGGTGGCCCGAGCCGATCTCGTGCTCGACTCGTTCTCCCGCCGGGTGATGCCCAACCTCGGGTACGGGCCCGACGAGCTGCGGGCCGTCAACCCGTCGGTGGCGACCCTGTCGATCGTCGCCTTTCCGGCCGGCGAGCCCGAAGCCGACTGGGTGGCCTACGGGCCGGGGGTCCACGCCACCAGCGGCCTGGCCGACACCCACCGCTCCCGCGACGACGTCGAAGGGCCGGGTCGGTTCCGACCGGCCCCGATCGCCTACCCGGACCCGCTGGCCGGGTTGGCGGCAGCAGCGATCGGCGCCGGTCTCATGACCGGGCCGCGCCCCTGTGCCCACCGGGAGGTGTCGCTCCTCGACGCCATACGACCCCTGCTGGCCTTCGGAGGGCGAGCGGCATGAACGAGCCGGTCGACCTGGAGCTGCGAGGACCGCTGGCGATCGTGTCGCTCAACAACGGTCCCTTGAACATCTTCGACGTGGCGATGCGGGACGAGCTGATCGGGGCCCTCACCGCCGTCGATGACATCGACGACGTCCGCGCCATGGTGCTCCGGGCCGAGGGACGTCACTTCAGCGCCGGCGCCGACCTGTCGGAGTTCGGCTCGGCCTCGTCGATCTTCGAGGGACGACGGATCCGGTGGGACCGCGACCCCTGGGGCCTCCTGTGGGACCTGCGGGTGCCGACCATCGCCGCGCTGCGGGGCACGGCGTTGGGGTCCGGTCTCGAGATGAGCCTCCTGTGCGACATCCGCATCGCGGCCACCGACGCCGCGCTGGGCCTGCCGGAGACCAAGCTGGGAATGCTCCCGGCGGCCGGCGGCACCCAGAGCCTGACCCGGGCCGTCGGTCCTCACGCCGCGCTGCCGATCGTGGCCCGGGGGACGACGATCGGAGCCGCCGAGGCCCACTCCCGGGGGATGGTGACCGAGGTGGTCGACGACGCCGATCAGGCCGCCCTCGACCGGGCCCACGATCTCGCCCTGATCGATCCGGCCGTGATCCGGGCCGCCCGCCTCGCCCTCCGGGCCGCTGGCGACCTCCCGCTGGCCGCCGGGCTGCGCCGGGAGCGGGACCTGGCCCGCACGCTGGCCACCGGACGGCGAACCGCCCCCTGACGCACGGTCGGCCGGCGCCGGCGACCGCTCCCGACGATCAGCCGCCGAGGGCGCCCCGGTGAGCCGCGTGCCACCGCAGGACCCGGCGCTCGATCGCCGCCACGACCAGGACCAGGACCACGCCGATCAGGGCGAGGACCAGAACACTCCCCCACAGTTGCTCGACCAAGAGGCGGGACTGGGCGACCCGAGCGGCGTTCCCCAGACCCTCTCGGGAGTTGAAGAACTCACCCACGACGGCACCGACCAGCGCCAGGCCGACGCAGACCCGGGCCGCCGAGAACAGGTACGGCAAGGCGTTGGGGAGCCGGAGCCGCCAGTAGACCTCCCACCAACCGGCGTCGACGGACCGGAACAGCTCGTGGGCGTCGGGGTCGATCGATCGGAGGCCGGTGAGGGCATTGGCCACGAACGGGATCCAGGCGAACAACAGGGCGGTGAGGATCTTCGGCCACGCCGAGAACCCGAACCAGAGCAGGAAGATCGGTACCAGCACGGCCACCGGCATCGATTGCATGACGACGATGATCGGGATGGTCAGCCGCTCGGCCAGGTCCGAGTGGGCCATGATCGTCGCCACCACCAGGGCGAGGAGCAACGCCAACCAGAAGCCCCAGAACGCCTCGGTCAGGGTGACCCAGCCATTCCGGGCGTAGAAGCCGGGGTTGTCGACGATGTGGGCCACGATCAGCGACGGGCGAGGCAGCGTCAGCGGCCGCAGATCGGCGAGGCGGACGTAGAGCTCCCACGCCCCGAACAGGGCGATGAGCCCGATCGCCGGCGCCACCGCCTCGACGACCCGCCGCACCGGACGGCGCCGGATCGGCGGTGGCCCCTCGTCCTCGGCCGTCGTCCCGCCCACACCCGCCTCGCTGCCCGCCGGACCCGCCTCGTTCCTCAGCCCGACCACCCCTCCCGGAGGGCGGCCCGAACCTCGGCCACCAGCTCGTAGTAGGCGGGCTCCAGCTCCACCTCGGGGGTGCGGGGACGATCGAGCGGCACCTCGATCTCCCGGACGACCCGACCGGGGCGGGCGCCGAGGACGATGACCCGGTCGGCGAGCACGACCGCCTCGGGGATCGAGTGGGTCACGAACAGCACCGTGCTCCCCCACCGGTCCCACAACCGGAGCAGGAGGTACCTCATCTCGCTCCGGGTGATCTCATCGAGGGCCGAGAACGGCTCGTCCATCAGCAGGATCGGCGCTCCGAGGGCGAAGGCCCGCACGATCGCCACCCGCTGCTGCATCCCCCCGCTCAGCTCCCGCGGGTAGGCGGCGAGGAACGGGCCGAGACCGACCTCGTGGACCAGCTCGGCGACCAGGCCGGACCCGTCACCGTTCGAGCGCTCCGACCGCTCGGGGTTCAGCCTTCGGAGCAGCTCGACGTTGTCGCCGACCGTCTTCCACGGCAGGAGAGCCGGCTTCTGGGGAACGAGCCCGTAGTGCTTGGCCCGTCTGGCCGCCGACGGGGTCATCCCGCCGATGACGATCTCCCCCCGATCGGGGGCCACCAGGCCACCGGCCAGCCGGAGCAGGGTCGACTTGCCGCACCCCGACGGTCCGATGACGGAGACCAGCTCACCACCCTCGACATGGAGATCGACCTTCGACAGGGCGTGGACCAGTTGCCGGCGGGGCCGGAACCACTTGGAGACCGAGGCGAAGCGGACCGCGGGGGGAGGAGACCCCTCCACTGCCGTCACCGTCCGGGCATCAGCTGATCTCGAGGATCTGCCGGCGAAGGTCCGGGTCGCTGAGCAGGTCGCCGACAGCATGGATGATGGCTTGGGTCTGGGCGTCGATCTCGAGGTTGACCCGATCGCCGACGTCGATGCGACCGAGCGTGGTCCGGGCCAGGGTCTCGGGGATCAGGCTGACGGCGAACCGGTGCTCAGCCCGATCGATGCGGGAGATCGTCAGGCTGGCGCCATCCAGGGCGACCCATCCTTTCCACAGCAGGTATCGGAGGTGATCGGGGTCGACGGTGAACCACACGGTCCGGTTCTCGCCGTCGGTCTCGATCTGCGACACGGTGGCCGTTCCCGCCACGTGGCCCGAGAGGATGTGGCCCCCGAGCTCATCGCCGAAGCGGAGCGACCGCTCGATGTTGACCCGATCGCCGACGGTGGTCGTACCCAGGTTCGACACCTCGAGCGTCTCGCCGATCACGTCGAACCGGATGAGGCTCCCGTCGAGGTCGGTCACGGTCAGACAGACGCCGTTGGTGGCCACGCTGGCCCCCCGTTCCAGGCCATCGGCCGCCTCCCGGCCATCGACGGTCAGGCGCATGATGCCGTCGACGGTGTCGACGGCGACCACCTCGCACTGATGCTGGACGATGCCGGTGAACATGGGGTGGGATCCTCTTCCTGGCGCCCGGTCACCGGGAGGTCACGGCCCCGGCCAGCGCAACGTGTCCCCATCGTAGAGACCGGCGGCGATCGAAGGGTCAACCATGGCCTCCCACTCGGGGCGGTCGTCGAAGACCCCGGCGGTGACCAGGGCATCGATCTCGACCTCGAAGAGGTCCGGGTCGGGCACACCGGCCCCGGTGCCGGTGGGGACGAGATCGGCGATCAGGCCCGACTCGATGCTCCACCGGAACGTCTCGGCCTCCTGGGCCAGGAACAACGGGTTGCCGGCGGCGTCGATGAGCTCGAAGGCGTGGGCCACGGCGGCCTCGGGGTTCTCGGCGGCGAACGCCTGTCCCCGGATGAGGGCCCGGGTCACGTCGGCCACCAGCTCGGGGTTGGCATCGATCGTGGACCGGGTGGTGAAGGTGATCCCGAAGCTCGACGGCACGTCGAAGTCGAGTGGATCGAGCAGGGTGTAGGGCACGTCGTTGGCGTCGAGCACCGCCGGCTCGGCCGACTTGTACACCGGGAGGGCGTCGACGCCGAGATCGAAGTGGGCCACCGGATCGAACCCGTCGAGGAGGACCTCCTCGAAGCATCCCCGCTCGGCGCCGGCCAGGGCGACCGCGGCCTGCAAGGAGTACGGCAGGTCACCCTTGATGCCGACCAGCGAACCACACAGGTCGGCGAAGCTGGCGATCTCGCTGCCCTCGGGGAGGGCGATCGCCTCGATCGCCGTTCGACCCCAGTGGAGGATGGCGACCAGGTCGCCTTCGCCGGCCCGGTTGTTGGCCACCAGCTCGGCGAACGAGCCGGCCACGCCGTAGTCGGCTTGGCCCTCGATGACGAGGGCCCCGTTCGACGGGGCGAAGCCGGGTTGGATCTCCACGTCGATACAGAGCTCGTCGAAGTAGCCCTCGGCCTCGGCCACGATGATGTCGAGGTTGCCGGCCGAGGCGGCGTAGTCGAATCCGGTCACGAAGGTCTGGGTCCCCGCCGCCCGGTTGGCCTCACAGCGGTCGGCGGCGATCCCACTTCCGGTATCGACCCCGTCCGCTCCGTCGTCGTCGCCGTCGTCGGTGCAGGCGGCGACCGCCAGGACCAGGACCACCAGCGGGACGACGAGGCGGCGTAGTTCGGTGGTCACGGAGGTCCTCCCCTTCGATCGACGACGGCGGAGATCGGATCGGTGACCAATCCCACCGGGGCTGGCCCGTGGCCGGCTGCCAGACCGTACCGGCCGTCGGCGTTGAGGCGCAATCGACCGCTCAGCGACCCCAGAGCTCGTCGAGCACCGTGTAGACACCCTGGTCCCACGAGAACTCGACCCGGTTGCCATCGGGGTCGGCCAGCATCGTGATGTACCCGACCGGTGGGGGGAGCTGGACCGG
This sequence comes from Acidimicrobiales bacterium, assembly GCA_965262175.1. Lineage (GTDB taxonomy): Bacteria > Actinomycetota > Acidimicrobiia > Acidimicrobiales > SZUA-35 > CADEDH01. The sequence goes on from CBDHES010000029.1 coordinate 63,227, forward strand.
CGGCGTCACCAGGCACCCGGCGGCCTGCGCCCGCTCGGCGATCGCGTCGACATCGGCCCGCTCCGGGAGCTCGATGCCGAGGTGGGCGAAGGGTCCCAGGGTGGCGAAGGGTGCGTCACGGTAGGGGTCGGTCTCGGCGAGGAACTGGGCCACGACGAGGATGAAGGGGTTGTTGGTCTCCTCGGTCATGGCCAACCACGCGCCGAATCCGGCATCGTCGGCCCGCCGGGCGATCAGCTCGAGCGGGGTGAACTCGGTGTACCAGTCGATGGTGGCGTCGATGTCGCCGACCCGGAGTGCCACGTGGGTCCACCGGGCCCGGGACGGTCCCGCCATCGCTCCCGTCCCGCCGTCAGTCGATGTCGAGCGCCTCGCTGACCAGGGCGGCGATGGCGCTCCGCTCGCTCTTGGTCAACGTGATGTGGGCGAACAGCTCGTGGCCCCGCAACGAGGCGATCACCGAGGCGATGCCGTCCCGCCGGCCGACGCGGAGGTTGTCCCGCTGGGCGACGTCGTGGGTCAGGATCGCCCGGCTCCCCGGACCGAGCCGGCTGAGCGCGGTCAGCAGCACGCTGCGCTCCAGGTTCTGGGCCTCGTCGATGATGACGAACACGTCGGTCAGCGTCCGGCCCCGGATGTAGGTCAGGGGGAGGACCTCGATCAGCCCGAGCCGCTCGATCTCGTCCCGGGCCGTGGGGTTGGCGATCGCCTCGAGGGCGTCGCCGACCGCGTCGGTCCAGGGCCGCATCTTCTCCTCCTCGGTCCCCGGGAGGAAGCCGATCTCCTGGCCGCCGACGGCATAGAGGGGCCGGAAGATCATCACCTTGCGGTGGGTGCTCCGTTCGAGGACCGATTCGAGACCGGCCGCCAGCGCCAGGACCGACTTGCCGGTCCCGGCCGGGCCGCCGACCGACACGATCCCGATCGAGTCGTCGTCGAGGAGGTCGATGGCGATCCGCTGTTCGGCGTTGCGACCCCGAACTCCGAACACGTGCCGGTCGGTGATCAGCTTGACCTTGCCGTCGGCCTGGACCCGGCCGAGGGCCGATTGACCGGCGCCTTCGAGGATGAGCCCGGTGTGGACCGGGTACTCGGCGACGTCGGGCACGCTCACCACGCCGTCCCGGTAGAGGGCGTCGACCACCTCGGCGGTGACGTTCATCTCGACCATGCCCCGCCATTCCAGGTCGGCGTCGACCTGGTGGAGGAACTCCTCGGCGGGAAGTCCGAGCACCCCGGCCCGCAGCCGAAGCGGCAGGTCCTGGGTCACCAGGACGACGTCCTGGTCCTCGTTCTGGAGGTTCAGGGCGACGATCAGGATCCGGTGGTCGTTGCTGTTGTCGCCCTGAATGGCCGCCGGGAGCAGCTCGTCGGAACGGTGGTTCAGCTCGACTCGGACGGTTCCGCCCTTGTCGTTGACCGGGAAGGGCTCGGTGAGGCCGCCGTGTCGTTCCCTGATCGCCTCCAGACGACGGAGCACCGTCCGGGCCGCCCACCCCAGCTCGGGGTGGTGACGCTTCCCCTCGAGCTCGGTGAGAACGATGATCGGGATGACGACGTCGTTGTTGCCGAAGGCCTCCAGCGAGGTGGGGGCGCTCAGCAGCACCGAGGTGTCGAGGACGAACGTTTTTCGGTTGATGTCATCCACCAGTTCTGCAGTCGGCAGGGAGTTGTCAGACTTCAGGTCGGGTCGGGTGGACCGTTCGCTGATCCGGGTCGAACGTATGCATCCGGTGCACCCTTCGTCAAGCGACCATCAGTATGGACCGGATCGTCGAGCCGGGGTTGGCATTGGGCGCGATTGGGGCGTTTCCCCTGGTAGGGGTGGCCGTCGGGCTGGCTGATCACCGGCCGGTCGAGCCATCGTCGGATCTCGGGGGCGGGCTCGGCTCGGCGATCGCGCCGACGGCCACGAGCTGGTCGATCTCGGTCGATCCGTAACCGGCGGCGGCCAGCACCGCCCTGGTGTCGGCGCCGAGGCGGGGCGATGGACCTCGAGGTCCGACCGGGGCGGTGTGGAACCGAACGGGGCTGGCCACCGTCGGGTAGGGCCCGATCTCGTCGTCGTCGAGTTCGGGGAACAGACCCAGGGCATCGGCCTGGGTGTCGTCGACCACCTCGTGGAGCCCCAGCACTGGCCCCCAGATGATGCCGACCTCGTCGAAGATCTCGCCCCACTCGTCGCGGGTCCGGGCCGACAACGCCTCGTCGATCCCGGCCACGATCTCGGCCATGTTGGCGAACCGTCCCCGGAGGTCGGCGAACCGCTCGTCGTCGAGCCACTCCTCCCGGCCGATCGTCTTGCACAGCAGGGGCCACGCAGACTCCTGGGGCATGTTGAGCACCACCCACTTCCCGTCGCCACACGGGTAGCGGTTGGCCGTCGCCACGATCAGGTTCTCCCTGGCCCGGGGCCGGAGCTGGCGCCGGTCGATGGCGGTGATGGCGTAGTCGGAGGCCTGGGTCCAGACCGCGGTGGCGTACAGCGATGTCTCGACGACCTGCCCGGTCCCGGTCCGCTCGGCGAGCCGGAGGGCCGACAGGATCGAGGTGGTGAGCGCGAGGCCGGTGGTGTAGTCGCCCTGGGCGGGCCGGGCCATCGGCACCACGCCGTCGGGGCCCTCCCGCATGGCGTCGTAGATCCCCGACCGACCGAAGAAGGCCGTCACGTCGTAGCCCGGCCGCCAAGCCTCGGGACCGGTCGTGCCGTAGCCGGTCAGCGTGGCGTGGACCAGGCCCGGATTGACCGCCAGCAACGAGGTCGGATCGAGCCCGAACCGCTCCTGGCGGTGGGCCAAGAGGTTGCACAAGAAGACCTCGGCACCCTGGCACAGGCGGTGGACGATCTCGGTCCCGGCCGGGGTGTCGAGGGCGACGGCGATGGATCGCTTACCCCGGTTGGCCACATCGAACTGGTAGTCGTAGGCGACCCGGGCCGGCTCGGCATCCTCGTCGAGGCGGACCGGGCGGCTGTTGTTGCGCATCGGATCGCCCGACAGCGGTTCGACCTTGATGACGGTGGCGCCGAGGTCGGCCAGGATCGCGCCGGCGCTGGGGGCGGCCATCCAGTTGTCGACCTCGACCACCGTCACGTCGTCCAGCGGGCGGTCGGTCGGCTCGCTGCTGTTCATCAACACCCCCGGGGGCTCGGCTCCGAGCCCGAGGATGCGCCCCTCCAGGGCCCGCCGTCCAGTCCGCCCGATCCCCTCTCGTCGCCCGGCGCCGAGCCGGACCTGCGCCGAGGGACCCCTGCGGTCTACCTTTCTCTCTCGCAAGCTCTGTCGTATCGCCACGCTCCGACCCGGTCTCCGCCGGGTCGACCAACCACTGGGGGCCTTCCGTGAACCTGGGCAGCCTGCTCGACCTCCCATCGATGATCGTTCCCGACTCGATGGTCCTGATCGACACGACCGGGGCCGGCGGGGCCCGGGAGGTGACCTACGAGGAGTTGCGAAGCGCCGTGTCACAGGCCGCCGGGCTGCTGACGGAGCTCGGCGTCGGTGCCGGCGACCGGGTCGGGATCTTCGCCACCAACTCGTGCGCCGCCATCGAGGCGCTGTTCGCCGCCTCGGCGGTCGGGGCGACCGTGGTGCCGATGAACTACCGGGCCGCCGACGAGGAGGTCGCCCACCTGCTGGCCGACTCCGGATCGAAGGTGCTCTTCGCCGAGACCCGGTACCGGGACCTGATCGAGCGGTGCCGGCCGGGGAGCCTGGACGAGATCATCTACCTCGACGAGGACTACCCGGCCCGCCGGGACGGCGCCGAGGAGTGGCCGCTGATGGCCGAGGTCGAGGACGAGGAGCTCGCCGCCCTGCTCTACACCTCGGGCACGACGTCACTCCCCAAGGGGGTGAAGCTCACCCACGGAGCCCTCTCGGGCTACATCATGGGAGCCAACGACGCGGCCGACGGGACCGACCTGGGCCGGATGGTGCTCGCCGCCCCGCTCTACCACGTGGCGGGTCTGACGTCCCTCCTGAACTCCCTCTACTCGGGCCGGGTGTCGGTGGTGATGAGCCAGTTCGAACCCGACCAGTGGTTGGACGTGGTCCAGACCCATCGGGGAACCCATGCCTTTCTCGTCCCGACGATGCTGGCCAAGGTGCTCGACTCGCCTCGGCTGGCCGACACCGACCTGTCGAGCCTCGAAGCGCTGACCTACGGGGCGGCGCCCATGCCCCCGGCGGTGATCCGGCGGGCCATCGAGATGTTCCCGTCGACGGTCGGGTTCTCCGGCGCCTACGGCCAGACCGAGACCACCTCGACCGTCGCCGTGCTCGGCCCCGATGACCACGTCCTCGACAGCGACCAGAAGCTGACCAGGCTCCGGTCGGTCGGCCAGGTGCTCGACGACGTCGAGATCCGGATCGTCGATCCGATGGGGAACGTCATGGGACCGGGTGAGCCGGGCGAGGTCCAGCTCCGCACCTACCGGGCCATGGACGGGTACTGGGGAGCCGAGGAGAAGACCCGGGTCACGGTCGACGACGAGGGATGGGTCCACACCGGCGACCTCGGCTACCTCGACGACGAGAACTACCTGTTCCTGAGCGGCCGGTCGGGCGACATGATCATCCGGGGCGGCGAGAACATCGCCCCCGAGGAGGTCGAGGCGGTGCTGTACGAGCACGATGACGTCCTCGACGCGGCGGTGGTCGGCCTCAACGACGAGACCTGGGGTGAGCGGGTCGTGGCGGCGGTCGTGCTTCGCGACGGTGGCTCGCTCGACGCGGTCCAGGAGCACGTCAGGGCCCACCTGGCCGGCTTCAAGCGGCCCGAATCGATCCACGTCACGACCGAGTTGCCCCGGACCTCGACCGGCAAGCTGCTCCGCCGCCATCTCGTCCCGGTCCTGGAGGAGCTGGGGCTCTGATGCCGCCCGCCCCCGGCGACGGCCTCTACCACGGCATACGGGTCCTGGAACTGGCCGAGGGCCTGGCCGGGCCCTACGCCGCGATGTTCCTCGCCGACCAGGGGGCCGACGTGGTCAAGGTCGAAGCCCCCGACGGCGACCCCTATCGAGCCGACCCCGGGTTCCAGACCGTCAACCGCAACAAGCGCTCGGTGGTCGTCGACGACGCGCAGCGGGCCGGACTGGTGGCCGCCGCTGATGTGATCGTGACGACCCGCCCCGGCTCGGTCGCCGAACTGCGCGACCGCAACCCGGAGGCGGTCATCGTCGCCATGCCGCCGTGGGGCGAGCGGGGGCCGATGGTGACGCAGCCGACGTCCCGGGCGATCTGCCACGCCGCCACGGGGATCGCCTGGAACCAGCAGGCCTACGCCGAGGTGCCGGTCGACGTGGTGGTGCCGATCGCCAGCTACGGGACCGGGGTGCTCGGGGCATTGGCCATCGCCACCGGACTGCTGGCCCGGCTCCGGTCCGACGACCGGGCGGGCGGCCCTGCCACACCGGCGCCGACCTACGAGGTCTCGGAGGTGGCAGGAGCGGCGGCGATCCAGCTGGGTGAGTTCTCGGCGGCCGGCGAGCCGACGATCCGCCCCGGGGACTCCGGCCTGGGGTCCAAGGGCCGGGTGGCCTGCTACCGGCTGGTCGAGGCCGGCGACGGTCGGTGGCTGTTCCTCGCCTGTGGAACCAGCCGCTTCTACTACCGGATGCTGGAGGTCATCGGCCGACCGGACCTGGCCGACGACCCGGATCTGGCCGATCCGCCCTGGGGCCTGCTCAGCGACGCGGCGATCGCCCGACTGACCCCGATCCTCGACGAGGTCTTCGCCACCAAACCCCGCCACGAGTGGCTCGCTCTGCTGGCGGCGGCCGACGTTCCGGCCCAGCCGGTCCTCACCCGCGACGAGTTCCTGGCATCGTCGGCGGTGGCGGCCAACGACATGGACGTCGAGATCGATCATCCGGAGTTGGGACCGGTCCGGATGATGGGGTTGCCGCTCACGGTCGAGTCCGCCCCTGGCGCCGTCAACCGACCGGCACCGCTCCTCGGCGCCGACACCCGCGAGGTGCTCGACCAGTGGCTGAGCGGCGACCGCACGCCACCGGAAGCTGCCCTACCCGACGATCTGCCCCGAGCGGGCGTCGAGCCGGCCGGAGGATGGGGGCCGTCGGCGCCCCTGGCCGGCCTTCGGGTCATCGACCTGGCCTCGTTCATCGCCGGACCGGTCATCAGCCGGCACCTGGCGATGCTCGGCGCCGAGGTCATCAAGGTCGAACCCCCGTCCGGCGACCCGTTCCGGGCCATCGGGCCGATGTTCGACTCGTGGAACCAGGGCAAGCAGAGCGTCATCCTCGACCTCACGACCGACGACGGCCGGGCGGCCGCCACCCGCCTGGCCGCCACCGCCGACGTGGTCATCGAGAACTTCCGGCCCGGGGTCGCCGCCCGGCTGGGTGTCGACGCCGACACGCTGGCCGCGGCCAACCCCGACCTGGTCCTCGTCGCATCCCCCGGCTACGGCCTCGACGAGGAGCTGGCGGCTCGGCCGGCCTTCGACCCGCTGGTTCAGGCGTTGGGCGGGCTGATGGCGGCGCAAGGTGGTGTGACCGTCGGTCCCGACGGGCCGAACGGCGCCGAGCCGGTGTTCCTCACCGTCCCCATCCACGACGTCGTCACCCCGATGCTGGGAGCGCTGGGGGCGGTGATGGGCCTGTGGCAGCGTCTCCGGTCGGGTGCCGGGCAACGGGTCCGGACCTCGCTGGTGCAGTCGACGATGGTCGCCCAGGCCGCCGAGTTCACCCGATTCGAGGGACGGGCCGATCCCGAGCTGGGAGGCTTCGACCATCCCGGTCGGGACGGCAGCGAGTGGCACGGCGACGGCGACGGGTTCCGGTGGCGCGACGGCGATCAGGACGTCGCGGTGTGCCAGGTCGGGCTCACCCGCAGCCCCCTGGCCGAGGCCAACGAGCTGATCACGACCTACGAGCATCCGACGCTCGGCCCATTGGTCGTCTATGGCCAGCTGGTGCGGGGGGCGGGACCGGCCCCCGCCCCGGCCCCGGCCCTCGACGCCGACGGGCCGACCATCCGCCGACAGATCGAAGCGAACGGGGAGTCATGAGCCAACCACTGGATGGGATCCGGGTCGTCGAACTGGCCCAGGGCATCGCCGGCCCCTACGCCGGCAAACTGTTGGGCGACTACGGGGCCGACGTGGTCAAGGTCGAGCCGACCGGCGGCGACCTCGCCCGACACCTCGGGCCGTTCCCGTCCTCGGGTCCCGACCCGGAGCAGGGCGCGCTGTTCCTCCACCTGAACACGAACAAGCGCTCGATCGTCGCCACCGACGACGACACCGGCGAGGCCGTGGTCGACCGGCTCCTCCGGGGTGCCGACATCGCCATCGTGTCGGCCGAGGGGCCCGACCCGGTCGCCCTCCGGGCGCTCCACCCCGGCCTGGTCGTGGTCTCGGTGACGTCGTTCGGGCTGACCGGGCCATGCGCCGGCTTCGCCGGCTCGGAGCTCATCCACCTGGCGTTCGGTGGGCCGCTGTCGGCCTCGGGCAACCCCGAGCGGGAACCGGTCAAGATGGGCGGCGAGATCGGTCAGTACCAGTGCGGGTCGATCGCCGCCATGGCGGCGCTGGCCGCCCTGGCCGGCGCCGAGCAGGGCCACGGGGGCACGCTGATCGACGTGGCCAACGTCGAGACCCAGGCCGGATCGATCGACCGGCGGATGACGTACCTGCTGTACGCCGCGTACCGGGGCCAGGACGTCGAGCGGGCCGGTGGCTACTCGGTGGCGGTGTTCCCCGGAGGCTGTCGGCCGGCGGCCGACGGCCATGTCCAGGTGTCGACGTTGATGAACTGGATCCCCCGGATGCTGGCGGTCCTCGACGATCCCGACATGGCGGCGCTCTACGACGATCCGGGGTGGATCCTCAACGAAGCGCTTCCCGATCTGGCCGACGCCCAGCTCCTGACCTGGACGGTGTCCCGGACCCGCCAGGAGGCGATGGAGGTGGCCCAGGCCAAGGGATGGCCGGTGACGGCGGTCAACGCGCCCGTCGACCTCCTCGACGACCGTCACTTCGCCGAGCGGGGGTTCTTCGTCGACGTGGACCACCCGGTGGCGGGGACGCTCCGCCAACCCCGGGGCGGGATCGGGATGGATGAGGGGTGGGTGCTGCGCCGCCCCGCTCCTCTCCTCGACCAGCACGGGGAGGAGATCCGGGCCGAGCTCGAAGCCTCGGCGCCGGCGGGCGGTCCGGCCGCCGTGGCGCCGACCGATCCTCAACCGGCGTCGCCGGTCGGCGGCCCGTCGACCGATGGGTCCGTCGTCGACGAGAGCCCGGCGCTGCCCCTGGCCGGCATCCGGATCCTCGACATGACGGTGGTCTGGGCCGGCCCCTACGCCACGTGCCTGCTCGGCGACCTCGGGGCCGACGTGATCCGGGTCGACAACCCCTACATCTTCCCCTCGGCCACCCGGGGGGTGCTGCCCCGTCCGACCGACGACATGATCGCCGACCTCGGGGGCATCTTCGGCGGCTACCCCGACGCCGCCGGCGGCGAGCGGCCCTGGAACCGGATCGCCCTGTTCAACGCCCACGCCCGGAACAAGCGGAGCGTCACCCTCGACCTGCGCAAGGAGTCGGGACGGGAGGCCTTCCTCCGCTTGGCCGAGCGGTGCGACGTGATGATCGAGAACAACTCGATCGACCTGATCGACAAGCTCGGGATCGGATGGGACGACCTCCGGGCCCGCAACGACCAGCTCATCCTGATCCGGCTCCCATCGGTCGGCCTCAGCGGCCCCTATCGGGGCTACCTCGGGTTCGGCGTGAACTTCGAGGCCCTGTGCGGCCTCGGCGCCATCCGGGGCTATCCCGACGCCGATCTCAGCGAGAACGACCCCGTCTATCACATGGACGCCGCGTCGGGCTCGGCCGGTGCCTTCGCCACGCTGGCCGCCCTTCGCCGCCGGGAGCGGACCGGGGTCGGCGAGATGATCGAGCTGTCCCAGGCCGAGAACATGATGAACCACATCGGTGAACTGTTCATCGACGCCGGCCGGACCGGCACCCGCCACGAACGGTTGGGGAACCGTCACCCGGTGCGGGCGCCGCAGGGCTGCTACCCCTGCCAGGGCGAGGACGCCTGGGCCGCGATCTCGGTCGGATCCGACGTCGAGTGGGCCGGTCTCGCGGCCGCAGCCGAACGACCGGAGTGGCTGACCGACCCTCGCTTCGCCACCGCCGAGGCCCGGCGGGCCAACCACGACGCCCTGGACGCCGAGATCGAGGCCTGGACCGCAGCGCTCACCCCTCACGAGGTGTTCGGCCGTTGCCAGGCCCAGCGGGTGCCGGCCGCTCCGGTCCTCCATGAGCGGGAAGCGCTGGCCGACCCCCACCTCCAGGCCCGAGGGATGTTCGCCGTCAACGGCAATGCCGACACCGGCGACCATGTCTCCCCCACCCACCCGTTCCGGTGGGATGGTCCCGACCTACGGTTCGGCCGACTCCCGGTCCTCGGGGGCGACAACGAGGCGGTGTTCAAGGACCTGGTGGGGATGTCGGACACCGAGTACGCCACCCTCGACGCCGATGGCCACCTGACCGGCTCGTACCACGCCCCCGACGGCACCCCGCTGTAGGAGGCCGGAGCCAGACACCGCGGCGCCCGTTCGAGGCGATCGCGCGGTCCTCAGTCCCAGGCGCCGAACTGGAACGCCTCGCCGGGCAGGGCCCGCCACCGCTCCCAGACGGTGGCGTCGCCATCGACGACGGTCACGCCGGTGTGGGGGCGACCCCACACCGCGAGCAGCAGTTGGGTCGGAGGACCGACGACGGTTGCGCTGGCAGACGTCTCGGAGGAGATGACCACGTCGGGGCCGTCGCCGGTCGTCTCCATCTGGAGGTGGAGGGCTCCGGGGTCGACCCCGGTCACCCGACGCATGGCCGGCAGGAAGAACCGACTGGTGTACGTGACGGCGTCGACCGCCTCGTCGTCGGTGAGACCGGGCGGCTGGCCGAGCGCGTCCTCGACGTCGAGGCGGTGAACCCCCAACTCCGAGGCGGCATGCCACGTCCACAGGTCGACCGTGCCTTCGCCACCGGTCATCGAGAAGTAGCACCGCCGATCGGTGTCTCCGTCGAGGCGGTCGAGGGCGGCGTGGGCCCACGACGCCAGGTCGGCCATCGGGGCACCGGCCGGCTGCTCGGCGCTGGTGGCGTAGCCCCGCTCGCGGGACGCCGGATCCTCGGGCGGGGAGGCGATCATCTCGGACCAGGCGATGGCGACCCGACCGACGTGGGAGGCAGCGTGGTAGACCGTCCATCCGGGGCAGTTCGGAACGGGCCGTTCCTGCTCGGCCGCTGTCCGCCCGGTGATGTAGTCGACGGCGGCTCTGGCGCTCGCCAGTCGCTCAGCGTGGGTTCGCATCGTCACTCCTCGTTCCGTGGTCCCTCCGCCGCTCAGCTTGGCCCGCCGCACCACCGCCGGTCACGTCGGGCGGGATGCGGCGGCGCACCGCTCAGCTCGAGGCGGCCACGGCCTCGATCTCGATCAGCCATCCGGGCTCCAGCAGTCCGGCGCACACGACCGTTCGGGCGGCGTGATGGTCGCCCAGACGCCGCTTGAGGACGGCGACATTGGCCGGGTCGAGGGCGGGGTCGGCCAGGTAGAACCGGAGCGACACGAGGTTGGCGATCGTCATGTCGGCCGATGCCAGGATCCGTTCGAGATGGGTCCAGATGGCGTCGGCCTGACCGTCGAAGCTCTCGGGCATGGTCTCGCCGTCCTGCTCGAACCCGTTCAACCCGGAGATGAACAGCAGACGGGACCCGGCCGGCACTTCGACGGCGTGGGCGTAGTTGGCGTAGGGCGGGAAGACCTCGGGGGGATTGTGGGGGCGTGGGGTCACCGATCGAGTATGCCGGCCTCGCCGGAGCCGCCCGTCCCCCCGCCGGGCGGGTGGTCAGGCGGATCGGGCCCCCGCCGATCTACCGACCGTGGAAGATCGGCTCCCGCTTGTCGACGAAGGCCTGGGAGGCCTCCTTGTGGTCGGCGGTCCGTCCGGTGTGGCGGTGATGGGTCGACTCCAACTCGAGGCAGGTCGCCAGGTCGCCGGTCACCGAGCGGTTGATGTTCTCCTTCATGTACCGGTAGGCGATCGGCGGTCCGGCGGCGAGGCGAGCGGCCCACGACCGCCAGGCGGCGTCGAGCTCGTCGGCCGGCACCACCTGGTTCACCAGTCCCAACCGCTCGGCGGTCACCATGTCGACGCGATCCGAGAGGTAGTACAGCTCCTTGGCCTTGGCCGGCCCCACCAGCTGGGTCATGAACCAGGTTCCGCCGTAGTCGCCGGCGAGGCCGACGCGGGCGAAGGCGGTGGTCATGATGGCGCTGTCGGCCGCCAGGCGGAGATCACAGGCCAACGCCAGCGAGAGCCCGGCACCGGCCGCCGGGCCGGGGAGCACGGCCAGCGTCGGCTTCGGCATGGCGAACAGGACCCCGGAGGTCGCCTTGTGGCTCAACCGCTGGCCGTACACGCCGGCGTCCCAGTTCTCGGACCCGCCCCCAGCACCATCACCGGCGGCGAAGCCCTTCACGTCGCCGCCGGCCGAGAAGGCCCCGCCGGCGCCGGTCAACACCACACAGCGGACGTCGTCGGCCGTCTCGACGTCGGCCAGGGCGGCGACGAGGCCGGTCAGCATGGCGTCGCTCATCGCGTTGCGCCGCTCGGGTCTGTTCATCGTGATGACGGCCACCCCGTCGTCGCCGACCTCGGCCAGCAGATCGTCGGTCCCGGTCTCGATCGTTCGTGCCATCGTCCACGTCCTCGCTCGCTCGACGCCCGAGCCATGTGGCCAGGGCCGGACTCGATCATGTTGGGGGCGAGGCCCGCCCGGCAAGCTGACGTCCCCGGTCCCCTGCTCGGCGTGGTCGACCGCCGTGGCGACGATGTGGGGCCCGGTGTCCCGGCACGGCTAGGTTCGGGCGCCATGAACGTGGTGCGCCTCTACACCGGCCCCGACGGCCGATCCCATTTCGCCGACGTGTCGATCGATCTCACCGAGTCCGCCCTGGCCGGCCGACTCTCGAATCCGTGGGCGGCGACCGGCGTGCAGTTCCGCGAGGTCCCGGGCGACTACGCGCTCGACTTCCACAACGCTCCCCGCCGTCAGCTCGTGGTCAACCTGACCGGCTCGGTCGAGATCGTCGTCGGCGACGGGACGTCCCGGGTGGTGGGTCCCGGTGAGATCCTCCTCGCCGAAGACACCGACGGCGAGGGCCACATCAGCCGAAACGTCGGCGGCGAGCCCCGGACGTGTCTGTTCATCCACCTCGGCGAGGACGGCGAGGACGACGGCCGATGAGCGCCCCGGCCCGGAGCCCCCTCCCCGAGGTCGAGGTCGCCGCGGCGGCCGGCGTCCGGCGGCTCGCGGCGGCACTTCTCGGCCGCACGGTCACCCCCGAGATCTCGGGGGAGGTCGCGGTCCGTCTCGCGGAGCTGGCGGAGCTGGTCGAGACCTGCCCGACCCGGACCAAACAGGAGGCCTTCGCCACCTACCCGGGGCATCAACGGATCGAGCACTTCCTGGAGACCGGTCGTTGGCCGGACGGGCCGCCCGATGGCGGGGAGGTCACCTTCGATGCGCTGTCGTTCGTCGGCGGCCCGCTCAACCCGTTCTCGGCCGGGACCCGATTCTGGCGGGACGGCGACGATGCGGTGGCGATTGTCACCTTTCCCCCGTCGTACGAGGGCCCGCCGTCCCGGGTCCACGGTGGGATGATCGCAGCGACCTTCGACGAGGTCATGGGCGCGGTGTTCCGGGTCCGGGCGATGGCCTCGTCGTTCACCGGCACCCTCGCCGTCCGCTACACCGGCCCGGCTCCGATGGGCACCGAGCTGGAGTTCCGGGCGACCTTGTCGGAGACCAAGGGCCGCAAGCACACGGTGACGGCCACCGCCACCGGGCCCGACGGTCCCTTCGCCACCGCCGAGGGCATCTTCATCCAGATGAGCGACGAGCAGTTCGCGGCGGCGGTCGACGATGGACCGTCCACCACTGGTTGACCACCCTGAGCTGGAGCCGGGCAGGCCGGTGGCGGGGCGGACTACGGTGGCCGGATGACGACCCTGGACGAAGCGATCGCCATCGCCGAGGAGCTGCCGGAGGTCACCGAGGGCACCCGCTACGGCCAACGGACGTGGTTCGTCGACGGTACGGCCTTCGCCTGGGAGCGTCCGTTCTCCAAGGCCGATCTCAAGCGGTTCGGCGACGAGGAGCCGCCGGGCGGCCCGATCCTGGCGGTGGCGGTCGAAGACCTCGACGAGAAGGCGGCGGTCCTCGCCGCCGGCACGCCCGGCCTGTTCACCATCTCCCACTTCGACCGTTACCCCGCGGTGCTGATCCAGCTGGAGGCGGCGTCGGTCGACGACGTGCGAACGGCCGTCGTCGACGCCTGGTTGGCCGCCGCCCCCGACGAGCTGGCCGCGGCCCACGCTCCCGAGCTGGTGCCCGACCCCGACGGGTGACCCCTCAACCGGTGGTGATCCCGAACCGGTCGATCTCCGACGGCGTGAGGTGGTGCATCCCGTCCGGGGGCGCCGCCTCGATCGTGAACCAGTAGAAGTCGGGCGCACCGAGCATCTCGGTGTAGAAGTCGAGGTACCGGTCGTGCTCGGCGGCCGACCGGGGGAAGTCGGTGGCGGTCGAGGTGAAGCCCTGCCACTCGTGGACCCCGAGTCGGGCACCGTCGCCCACGGTCCGCTCGACCCCGGCGATGAACAGGTCGACACCGCCCGACTCGGCCCGGCCATCGGCGGGCACGACCGTTGCGAGGCCTCGCTCGCGAACGATCCGGGCCATCCGGAAGGTCGCCTCATCATCGATCGATCCGGTCACGTCGGCCAGCTCCAGCGTATCGACCGCCGGATTGGCGTCGAGCAACGCCTCGAACTGGTCAGGTGTCCGACCGTTCACCGCGCCGACCATCACCACGGTGTCGTCCTCGATCTCGAAGTGGGAGAGGGTGACGCGGCTGAGCACGACGTAGGTGGCGACCAACCGCACCGGCGGCACGACCGCGACCGCCAGCCCGGCGGCGAGCAGGACCACCGCCACCCCGACGAGAACCCGACGGCCGGTCAGCCGTCGGGGTGCCCGCTCGTCCGGCGGTCCAGCGTCGCCGTCGAGCCCGTCATCGCTGCCGGGACCGACCTCGACCGGCCCGTCGCCGGTCGTCATGGCGTCTCGCCGGTCATGGCGTCTCGCCGTTCACCGGCCCCGGCTCGGGGCCCCAGTCCGGCCACGGGGCGTACACCACCGGGCGCTGGGCGGCGAGCTGGATCTCCCAGTCCCGGGGCCACGGGTTGCCGACGCACCCTTCGAGCCCGGCCGTCTGTTGCTCCATGACCCCGGCCGGACGACCGGCGACCGGGCAGCGGGGAGCGGGGTGGCGTTGGCCGAGGAGGTGCCCGACCTCATGGTTCACCAGGTAACCCCGGTAGGTGGCGACGGTACTGTCCCAGTGATCGACCGCCTCCCGCCATCGGGTTGCGTTGAGGGCCACGACCGGACCGTTCTGACAGCTGACCGTCCCGTAGGTCTGCAGCGGGAAGCAGAGGCCATCGACGTCGACGCCTTCGGCCAGCACCACCTCGAACGGGCTGGCGTCGTCGGCCACGAACCGGAAGCCGGCCCGGCCCCACCCTCGGGGATCGTTGAGAATGGCCAGGGCCTCGGCCGCCAGATCGGCATCGGTCACGTCGCCGACCAGCGACCGGAATCGCAACCGGACGACCTGCTCGGCGTCCGCCGGGGAGCCGTCGAGCGCACCATCGAAGGGAACCGACGTGGTCTCGGTCGTGACGGCCTCGCCCGGCGCCCCACTCGAGGGCGCCGCCGACGTCGGGGGGCCGACGGTCGTGGTCGGAGCGTCGGGCTCGCCGGTCGGATCGGCGGCCGCTCCCACTCCCCCGTCGGCGCCCGTCCCCTGATCCTCGGCTGCTGCCGCCCCGGTCACCGATGACCCGACCGACGGCTCGGTCGACGGCTCGGTCGGCGCTGCGGATCCTGCGGGCGCCGCCTCGCCGATGGGAGCCGTCGCGCCGGTCGCGTCGTCGACCGCCGAACCGCCGCAGGCGACCATCACTGCGATGAGCAGCGCTCCGAGCGAGCTGGCCTTCGGCGGTCGGAACATGGTGGTCTCGCTGTCCGTCTACCGGTACGGGAAGGCCCGGATCCGGAGCCGGGCCCGGCTGGCGTCGACGACGGCCTCGTTGCCGGTGACGAACCGGAGCCGGTGCTCGGTTCCCAGGAGACCGCTGAGCACATCGGTGGCGAAGGGGTCGTCGACCTCGACGTCGAGCTCGATCCGGGGCAGGGTCCAGGCCTTCTCGGGATTGAACGATGCCCTCGCCGTCTTGGCCGAGCGGACCCGCTTCACCGGGAAGGGAATGTCGGCCGGATCGACCAGGGCGGTCAGGACGTCGTCCTGGTTGGAGTACAGCTCCAGGCGCCATCGTGACCCGCTGGAGGCCGGGGCCAGGAACCGGGCCCGGCGCTCGGGGCCAGCCAGGTTCCACTGGATCGCCAGGAGGGGCAGGATCAGGACGGCGAGCCCGATGAGCTGGGTGGCGATCCCTGGCACCGCTAGGCCCCCCTCACGACCCGACGGGGAACGCCAGGACCCACGCCCCGTCGTTCTGGTAGAGGGTCTCCACACCGGCCTGGGACGACAGCCAGGACCCCACCCGGTCCAACGCGTCGGGCGTGGTCCCGAAGACGTGCTCGTTGTAGGCCGACTGGCTCGGTGTCAGGACGACGATCACCCGCTCGGCGCCGGCGTCGATCGCCAGTTCCTCAACGCCATCGAGCCACTCCAGGTTCGGAGAGGCCGGCAGGTAGAGGTGGTCGTTCGATTCTCGCTGGAAGTCGGCCCACGGGAGGAACGAGTTGTCGGCCAGATACAGCGTCGAGCCGTCGCCGTTGGCGTACATCACCTCGACCGCCTCCCGGTCGGCGGCGGTCGTCATCTCGAAGATCTCATTGCCGAACCGGGCGATGTGGAACACCGGCACGATGGCCGCCGCCAGCAGGGGCACGACGACCGGGAGGGCGGCCCGGGGCATGGCGAGCAGGAATCGGGCTATGAGGATCGAGGCCATCGGCAGGGTGAACAGCAGGACCCGGATGATGATCTCCCCGCCATAGCTCTGCACGGCCGCAGCCAGGACCGGGATGCCGGCCAGGGGCGCCAACGGGAGGGCCGGCCGGAGGTAGCTGAAGCGGTCGGTGGCCATGATCAACCCCATGGCCAGGACCGACAGGAACGTCATCAGGCCGACGATCGTCCGGAACCGGACCACGAGCAGGTGGGGCTCCGATGACCGGGCCACCCGATCCGAGGTGCTCGACTCGAAGTTCTGGAAGAAGCTCCCGAACTGGCCGGTCAGCTCCTCGACCCGAGTCGACCACCAGGGCTCGGCGGCCACCAGCACCCAGACGACATAGGCGATCCCGACGATCAGCACCAGCCGGAGGGCGACGGTCCGACCGTAGATCCCCAGCATCACCAGGGCGCCGCAGATGAAGAACGGGGCGAGCGGATGGGAGACGACGGCGGCGAAGGCCAGGATGAGCAGGGCGACGAACGAGGCGGTCGACCGGGCTTCGGGGCGGTCGCCGCCGGCGGTGGCGAACCGGCTCAGGATCGGGGCGACGGTGCTCCACGCCCCCCGGGGGCGCAGCGGGCCGCTCTCCAGGACGATGATGATCGACAGGTAGAGGAAGAACCCGACGCTCTGCGGGGAGAAGTAGTCCTGCCCGGTCCACGACAGGAGGACGAACACCAACGACGAGAGGGGGCCGATCAGAATCTGGTTGGGGTAGGACCGACGGGCCAGGGCGGCGACGAGGACGGCCGACCCGGCCATGATGAACGTCGGCCACAACCGCATGACCCAGTCGAGGATCCGGGGATCGAGCTCCGCCAGCGACGGCACGAACGAGGCGAAGAACCCGGGCCAGGCGAACCGGGCATCGATCAGGATGTCGCCGGTCTGCTCTGCGGCGATCAGCCTGATGAACCCCATGTGGATGTACACGATGGGAAACCGGGCGTAGCTGTGGGCCAGGGCAGGGGCGGTGTGGGCGACGAGGAGCCACAGGATCGGGACCAGCGCCGCCAACCGGCGTTGGCCGAGCAGCGCCCCGTAGAGCAGCAGCCCCGAGGCCAGCACGGCCACCCCGACCCCGACCCAGTACACCGGAGGAAGGGCGAAGAGGATGCCGAGGCCGTCGATCGCTTCGGAGTCGATCGTCCGCCCGCCGACGAAGGCGATCAGCACCGCCGCCACCCCGAGCGCGATGCCGAATCGACCGGCACCGTCGAGCCGGTTCGGCGTGGCCGCCGTCATCGCCCGGGGCGGGCTCTCGACCGTCACGCCGCCTCGATGATCTCGTCGTCGTCGCCCAGCAGGGCGGCCAGGATGCAGCCGTAGGCCGTCGCCACCACGACCAGGAGGACGTCGGTCGCAACGCCGAACCAGATCAGCGACTGGGCCGCTATCGCGGTCAGAGCCATCGACAGGGCGATGGCGACCACGACCGCCACCGACGGAGACCGGAGCTGGCGGCTCAGCACGAAACTGAGCGGTGCTCCGACGAGGCCGCCCAGCTGGACGAGCGCCGCCAGACCACCGATCGTGGTGAGCCCCACCATCAGGGCGAGGGCGGTGACCGCCCCCGACACCCCGACGACGACGATCATCCGGTTCAGGCTCATGCTGGAATGCTACGTCCCAGCGCGCCGTGACCGAGGACGGGGGTTACATGGCGGGCGATCCAGAATCGACCGGTCGCCGCGCTCTCGAACGACACCAACCGGGGAACGACGTGGCGCAGCCAGCCGAGGAGCACGAGCGCCCGGGGGTCGATCTCGGGGATCGACCCGTTCATCGCCGGGTGGGTCAGCAACGGCTCGGGCTGGCGGAGCAGGTCCCGGACGAGCGGTCCGAGATCCCGCCCAGGATCGAGTGCGAGGGCGCTGAGCGCCAAGGTCGCCCCATCGATCGCCGTCGGCCCGAAGCCGGTCCACTGCCAGTTGATCAGGCCGGTCAGCCGTCGGTTGGGATCGAACAAGGCGTTGTCGAGCGTGAGGTTCCCGTGGATCATCGAGCAGGTCATGGCCCGCTCGTCGAGTTCGTCGACCAGGAGCTGCTCGATCGGGGCCAGATCGGCGACCGGGATGTGGTGGGAGGCGGCCAACGACTTGAGGGGAAGCGCCACCCACCGCTCGAGGAGGAAGTTGTCGATGGTCACCACCTCGGCGGTGACCTCGTGGAGCTCGGCGACCGGCTCGAGGGTGGCGACCACCAGATCGGTGACCGGTCGCCAGTCGACCTCGGCGCCCGACCGGCCGGAGATGACCGACTCGATCAGCAGGTGGCGGTCGCCCTCGTTGGCGTACTCGATCGGATAGGGGACGATGGCCCGGAGCGCCGGCAAGGCATCCATCGACATCAGCCGGTTGACCGCCCGGTACCGTCGCCGAAGCTGGTCGTTGCCGGAGGGGGTACGGGCCAGCTCCATCCGGAGCGGAGGGCGTCCCTGATGACCGTCGACGACGACGGTTTGGGTGTCGTTGCTGACGGCGATCCGCCGCCAGTCCGGCGGCGACGCATAGCGAACGGCCAGCCGACGTCGGACCTCCCCGTCCAGCGCCGGCGACGACCGGAACTCCTCGGCCCGGCGGGCGAGCCGGAACAGACGACGGCCGAGGCGGACCACCCTGCTGTCGATCCGGGGCGCCCACCACCACAGCGACTCGGCTGCCAGGGCGTAGAGGGCGGCGATCGTCAGCATCACGAGCCAGGCGATGCCGAGGCCGTTGATCCCGAAGGGCTCGAGCAGCAGCCAGCCGACGACCAGGACGCCGGCCGAGAGGAGCGACTCGTAGACGAACACCGCCGTCATTCGCCGCTCGGCTCGGAGACGACCGACGAAGGTCCGGGTGATCACATGGGGGATGGCGCCGAGGAGGAGGAGCCGGAGCACGGTCGTCGCCTCGTCGACGTACTCGGCACTGAAGGCTCGGAGCACCCACGGGGCGGCAGCGGCGGCGACCAGGACGATCGGCACCGAGATCGCCATGCTCAGCAGGCCGCTGTGGAGGGTGTGGCGGTCGAGGTTGTCCTCGTCGTAGGACGCCTCGGCCACCAGCGCATCGCCGATGTTGGCGCTCAGGATGTAGACGCTGTAGGCGATGGTCCAGGCCAGGAAGTAGTAGGCGTTCTGACTCGACCCGAGCTGGGCCAACACCAACAGGGGCAGGATGCCGATCACCACCGTTCGAGACGCGGTGGCCGTCCAGTCGACGAGCGAGTAGGCGTAGACCTCGCGGACCGCCAGGCGACGACCGGAGACCGGGTGGGGAGTCGACCCGTTGGTCGCCGGCCCGTGCGGCGTGTCGGGTCGACGGACGGTTGGCGACGGCCGGGTGGCGGCCACCCGGCGGTCGACCCCCACGTTGACCGCGATGACGATGAGGAACACCGGGAGCGCCCAGGCCAGGAACACACCGAGGTCACCGGTCATCCCGGCCAGGGGGAAGAGAAGAATGATCTTCAGCAGTCCGAACACGCCGTTCTCGACCGGGACCCAGGGGGTCATGCGGAGCCCGAGCAGAACGCTGTCCTCGAGGAGGAAGATGACCCAGAAGGCACAGGACAGGACGAACACCGTCAAGGCCAGGGGCGAGCTCTGGAGCACGTTGAGATCGGGGGCCCAGAGGTCGACGCCGAGGACGAACACCAGCGCCGTGGCGGCCGCGATCACGGCGCTCACGACGTAGGCGTTGACGATCAGCCGCCGGGTGTCGGCGCCGGCCATCGGGAGGAACTTGACCAGGCCGGTCTTGAGGCCGAGCTGGGACGTATCGGCCAACAGGATCATGGCGGTGATGATGGCGCTCCCAACCCCGAGCTCGGCCGAGGAGAACTGGCGGGCGGCGACGATCCAGAACACGAACCCGAGCCCGGACGTCAGCACCGAACTCGCGACCAAAGCCATGCCGCTCTGAATCAACGGCATGGCTGCGAGAGCACGGAGTGCTGTGTTGGCGCGCGAGAATACGTCCGCTTGCACGGTTGACGTTGCCACCGCTTCAGATCCGATGTCGAATGGTGTTCTCGAGATACCCACCGCCCGTGGCGGCGAGACCTCCCAAGATCGCCAGCATACGCTGACTGTTGACCTTCGGGGAGTGGGGAAGGTCCACCAGTGAGCGGAACAGCGCCCGAGGGAGCACCGAGGCGACGTACGCCCGTTCCGACGAGAGTCCGTCGTCGGTCCCTACCAGCCGCGACACGTGTGCCTTGGAGTTGCCCTCGGCCCGGCACCGACTGAAGAAGTAGTCCCACCGGGTCCGCCCTTCGGGCACCCGGTGGTTGATCGTGGCCTGGGGCTCCAGCAGGATCCGGGCGCCGGGGTCGGCCTGTCGGATCCGGATGCAGAGCTCGGTCTCCTCGCACCCGAGGGGCCGGTCGGCCGTCCGTCCCAGACCGACCTCGAACCCACCGGCGGCGAGGACCGCCGCGGTCCGGAACGCCATGTTGCAGCCGATCACGTTGCGGACCTCGGCCTGGGCGGTCGGGAGGCCCCGGTGGCTGCAACCGATGACCCAGGCGAACTCGGGTGGGAACCACTCCGGTTCGCCGGTGTCCCAGGCCGGATTGGCCCACCCGCCGACCGCCACGACCGACGGGTCCTGGAACGGTGCGGTCAGGTACTCGAGCCAGTCGTCAGCGGCCACGGCATCGTCGTCGAGGTAGGCGACGATTTCCCCTTGGGCCAGTTCGGTGCCGGTGTTGCGGCCACCCGAGAGGCCCTTCGGGCCCTGGTTGGCCACGACGGTGGCGTCGAGGTCGGAGACCGCATCGAGCAGCTCCTGGTTGTGGTCGATGACGACCAGGACCTCGTCGGCCGGCCGGGTCTGGCGTCGCACCGAAGCGACCGCGGCCCGAAGGTCGTCGAGCCGCTCCATCGTGTGGGCACAGATGATGACCGTGACCGATGGTGGGGCCATCAGCCCGTCATCGACTTGACGTTGGCCTCGGGGAGCGACGGGTTGGCGGTCGACGACTCGGGGGTGTCGCGGAGATCGATCTCGACCGGTTGGGCCTCGAAGCCCCGCATCCGCTCGGTGATGATCGTCCACAGCACCCGGAACCCGTCGGTGACCGTGTTCAGGTGGCTGGAGCCGTGGATACGCTCCGACTCGAAGCTCGGCACCTCGGTCACCGTCAGCCCGGCCTGCAGGGCCCGGATGTTCATGAGCGTCTCGATCTCGAACCCGTTCGCATCGAGCTCGAGCGACTCGATGGTCGACTTCCAGAAGGCGTTGTAGCCGTAGCAGAGGTCGGAGTACCGGCCGCCGAAGCCGAGCCGGACGAGGTAGGTGAGGCCCAGGTTGCCGAGGCGGCGATACCACTCCATGTCGGTCGTACCGCCGCCGTGGAGGAAGCGGGAGCCCTTGGCGAACTCCGAGCCGGAGAGCAGGACGCCGACGAAACGCTCGATCTCGCCCGGGTCCATCGAGCCGTCGGCGTCGATCATCACGATGATGTCGCCCGAGGCGGCCTCGAAGCCCCGACGGAGGGCTGCGCCCTTGCCGGGGGTCAGGTCCTCGATGATCACGACGCCAGGATGGAGTTCCTTGGCGACCTCGACGGTGCGGTCGGTCGACCCGCCATCGATGATCAGAACCTCGTCGACCCAGTTCGGGATGCGAGGGAGGACGTGGGGAAGGTTCAACGCCTCGTTCAGGGTGGGGATCACCACGGAGATTGCGATGCCCGAGGCCGCCGGTGAACGGACAGCTCCAACTCGGGAATCTTCGATACTTGCCACCTCAGTGGTCCTTTCGCCGCCGCGCCCGTCGCCCGCGAACACTCGATCAGAGCGTTTGCCGCAACCGATGGTAGCGAGCCCAGCGCGAATGTCGATGGCCGACGTAGAAATGTTTTCCCTGGTCAGGGCACCGATAGGTAGCTCCGCCCAAGGTATGCCGTCGTCTTGCACCCGTGCCCCGGATCGTTGTACCACACCGATCGAGGTGGTTGCTCACGAAGGGCCGAGATCGACCTCGGGCGTCAGGAGCTACAGGAGAGCATCGAACACCCGGGCCTGGTCCGTGCCCAGTCCGGTCGGCGACCGGCGAGGTCCTCGGCCCCCGGCTGGACGTCGTAGGGGGTGCGCAGCACGGTGGCCAGCCGATCGATCACCGAGTGGTCGCCGGCTTCGGCTGCATCGATGGCCAGCTGGGCCAGGTAGTTCCGGAGGACGTAGCACGGGTTGACGGTGTTCATGGCCGCGGCGCGGTCGTCGTCTTTGATCCCGGCCGCCAGGACCCGGCGACGGTAGTCGGCGACCCAGCCGAGGATCGATCGACGAGCGTCGGTGTCGATGGTGTCCGGTCGGTAGAAGGCCGGTCCCAGCCCCTCGTCCCCGAGCACGAGCCGGCTCCGCTCGTCGGTGGTGGCGTCGCCGCCCTCGACGGCGGGACCGTCGACGTCGACCGCCATCGGCAGCTCCGCCAGACGGCGAAAGAAGATCGTCATGTCGGTCTCGGTGGCGGTCAGGACCGTCCCCAACCCGTCGATGAGCTCATCGTCGGCGGCGGCATCGCCGGGGCTCGGTTCGAGCCCGAGCTTGGCCAGCATCATGGTTCGGTACCGGCTGCGGAACGAGTCGACGAACCCGTTGATCGACGCTTCGAGTGGCTCGGCCTCCCCGACCAGGGGCAGGAGGGCGTTGCCGAGTTGGAGCAGGTTCCACTGGGCGATCTGGGGCTGATAGCCGAACCGGTATCGGCGGCCGCCGGCATCGGTGGTGTTGGGCGTCCAGTTCGGGTCGTAGTCGTCCAGCCAGCCGTACGGGCCGTAGTCGATGGTCAGGCCGTGGATCGAAAGGTTGTCGGTGTTCATGACGCCGTGGACGAAGCCGACCCGCATCCACTCGACGATCAGCTCGCACGTGAGGTCACCGACCTCGGCGAACCAGGCGGCATAGACCTCGCCATCGATGGTGGACCGGCCGTCGAGCAGATGACGGAAGTAGTGGCGGATGGTGAAGTCGGCCAGGGCTCGGAGCAGATCGAGCTCGCCTCGCGACACCGGGAGCTGGTAGGTGCCGAAGCGGAGAAACGAGGGCGCGACCCGGCATACGACCGCACCGGGTTCGAGGGCCGCCCGGCCGTCGTAGAACATGTCGCGCATGACCTCGGTGCCGGTCGACGCCAACGACAGGGCCCGGGTGGTCGGGACGCCGAGGTGGTGCATCGCCTCGCTACAGAGGTACTCGCGGATCGACGACCGGAGCACGGCGAGGCCGTCGGCCCGCCGAGAGTACGGTGTCGGGCCAGCACCCTTGAGCTGCAGCGTCTGATGGACGCCGTGGCGATCGACAACCTCACCGAGCGCGATGGCCCGCCCATCGCCCAACTGCCCGGCCCAGTTGCCGAACTGGTGGCCGCCGTAGTTGGCGGCGTGGGGTTCGCTGCCGGGGAGCAGGGCGTTGCCGGTGAACACCTGGGCCGCCTCCGGTGTCGCCCAGACGTCGGCCTCGAGGCCGAGAGTGGACGACAGCTCCGGCGACCAGGCGATGATGCGGGGGGCGGCCGTGGCGACCGGTTGGACCCGGGAGTAGGCCGCGCCCGGCACCTGACGGGTGCCGGGGCCCTCCTCGGGGTCGGCGGGGAGTTCCCGAACGAAACGGTTGTCGAAGGTCAGGGTGGCGAGCGGGTGGGACGGGTCTATCGTCGGACGATCATCCCGCCGGGGGTCGGTGTCGCTGTGGGCCGGTGCGGTCATGGTTGGTCCTCGCCGATCGGTCGATCAGCTCACGCTAGTCTCCGCCGGCCCGGCGACCGCCGGTCGGGGACTCGACCAGGACCTCGGCCATCGGTGCTACCGTCTTGCTTCGGAGAAGCGATGTGACGGTCCGACTCGACACGGTCATCGACGAGTTCTTCCTCGCCCGACTGCCGAAGAAGCACTCGGAGCACACCTTGGCCGCCTATCGCCGGGATCTCCGCTCGATCCGAGCCGAGCTCGGGGCCGTGCTCGACACCGAGGTCGAGCACCTCACGATCGACCAACTCGATGTGGGAGCCCTTCGCCGGGCCTTCGCCCGGATCGCCCATCAATCGGCGTCGACCATCTCCCGGACGTGGTCGACCTGGAACCAGCTCTTCGACTTCCTCGTTGCGGAGGGAATGGTTGCCGGCAACCCGATGGCGGCGATCGCCAAGCCCAAGGTCCCCCGCGGCCGCCCCAAGGCGATCTCGGGTGACGACAGCGTCGAGCGCCTGCTTCGGACGGCCGCCGCCGGTCGCACCGGCGCTCGCGACCCGTGGCCCGAGCGTGATTTCGCGGTGGTCGTGACGCTGGTGACCTGCGGGCTCCGACTGTCGGAGTTGCTCGATCTCCGCGTCTCGTCGATCGACGGGCCGGAGGGGGACCGGGTCGTCGGGGTCCGGGGCAAGGGCAACAAGGAGCGGACGGTGCCGTTGGAGCCCGAGGTCGAGACGGTCATCGTCGAGTACCTGCAGTCCCGCATCGACCGATTCGCCACACCGGTCCGACCGCCGGACCCGCTCTTCGTCGACAACCGCGGTGCTGCGATGCGCCGGGGTGGCCTCCAGTACCTCGTCGACCGGATGTACCGGGACGCCGGTATCCGGACCAAGGTGCCCGCCGGGGCGCTGGTCCACGCCCTCCGTCACACCTTCGCCACCAGTGTCGCCCGCAACGGGGCGAGCGGCGTCGAACTGCAACGCCTGCTGGGTCACGAATCGCTGGCGACGACCCAGCGCTACATCGATGCGACCGCCCGCGAGGTCCGCGCCGCGGCTCGGAGCAACGACGCCTATCGGGCCTTGTCGACGGTGCTCGACGACGACTGATCCGACGTTTCGTCAACCCTCCGTTGCCGACGTGCCAGCGCCAGGCCACCGGGGGGTGACGCCCCGGTGAACACGTTTCGATTCGGTGCGAATCCAGGCACCCTTCGGGGTCGCCGCTTTCCGAAGATAGGGTCAAGGTCGTGGGTCGCAGGATCGAGGTTGAGCTGACGAGCACCCGTGAGGACGGGTGGTGGACCTGGCGGGCCGCAGGCGCCCGGCAGCCGAAAGGTGATGTCGCCGGCGACCTCCTCTACGACGGCGCCCAGGTCGGCGATGTCGTGAAGGTCGAGGCCGAGTTCCACGTCGACGGCATCGAGGTCACCGAGGTCTTCGCTCCCAAGAAGAAGAAGGAGCGAACCGACATCCTGGAGATGAAGGGTCGGCCCCTTCGCGACGACGAGCTGGTGACGACCCAGCGGGCCAGCCGCGACGAGCGCCGTGGCGGCGGTCGTCGGCGGCGCGACCGCGACGGTGGCGGTGGCGGTGGCTCCCGGGGCCGTGACGGTCGTTCCGGTCCCCGCCGGGACAGGACACCTCCTCCCGACAACGCCGAGCAGCGACCCAAGCCCAAGCGGCTCCGCCCCAAGCGGGTGCACCGCGATGCACTCCTGGCCGACGTGACCGACGAGCATCGCCCCATCGTGGAGCAGCTGGTGCGCGACGGCATGCCCGGGGTCCGCCAGGCCATCGATCGCCAGAACACCGAGGCCAAGGAGGCCGGCAAGCCGGAGATCGATTCGGCGCCGATCATCGCCATCGCCGAGTCGCACCTCAACAAGGCCCGCCTCGCCGAATGGCGCGACAAGGCCGACGCCGCCATCGAGATGGCCGAGGAGCTCGACCTCCGCGATCTACGCTCGGTCGTGGTGGCCGGTGGCGACATCGCCCGCGACGACGAGACCCGGGACCTCGCCGAGCGACTGAAGCAGGCCTACGACGCCCGGGTCGAGACCGACCACAACAACTGGCTCCAGGACATGGAGACGGCCATCACCGACGGGCGGGTCGTGAGGGCCCTGCGCCTCAGCTCGCGCCCGGTCAAGGCCGGAGCGCCGCTCCCGCCGGAGCTGGCTACCCAACTGGCGAGCCAGGCGTCGGCCGCACTCGCCGCCGATGTCGGTCAGGACCGGTGGGCGACCGTGCTCGATGCCCTGGCCTACTCCCCCATCCGCGGGGCGGTGACCCCCGAGGGGCTTCCCGAGTCGCCAAAGAAGGATCTCCTCGACGCCATCCAGCGATTGGCCGACCGGATCCCCACGATCGCCGAGATGTTCGGCATCGATCCGGCCAAGACACCTCGATCGAACCGCCGTCGCCGCGGCGGTAGCGGGGGCGGTAAGGACGGCCGCCGTGGTGGCCGCGATCAGGGCCAGGACGACGGTGGGTCCCGCTCGACCGAGGGACCCAAGTCGAGTGAGGGCGCGGCCGGGGATCAGGCCGCACCGGAGGCCTCGCCGACCGCCGAGCCACCAGCCGGTGACGCTCCGGTCGACGATGGTGCGTCGGCTCCCGAGGCCGGGCCGACCGCCGACGCTGGTCAAGCGGCAACCAACGGCGCGTCGGACACCACCGACGACACCACCCCCGCCAGCGACGCACCGGCCGGCGAGGTCGACACCTCCGCCAGCGACGCACCGACCGAAGACGCCGACACCCCCGCCGACCAGGCCACAGACGTGGCCTCCGTGGCGGGCGTCGACGACGGGGTCGAGGTGGCCGCCGCCGAGGCAGACCAGCACGAGGCAGACCAGCACGAGGCAGACGGAGCATCGTTCGCCGACGAGACCGGTGACGACACTCCCGCCGTCGAGGTGCCCGAGACGCCCGTCGCCGAGCAGCCGGAGGTCGAGGACGCCCCCGGAGCCCAACCGGACGACGCGGTCGAATCGACGATGGCCGACGGTGAGGCGGAGCCGGCGGAGGAGCCGGTCGCCTGACCGCTCAGCCAGTCGGCGGTGGCGGTGCCACGCCGTGCTCGATGAGGAACTCCAACATCCCGTCGACCAGCGCGACCTCGTGGAGGCGCTCGAGGGCGTACCAGCGGGCGTCGCTGGCGTCGTCGGCCGCCACGAGAGGGCCGTCTCGGTCCGCCTCGGCCAGGAAGTCGTGGATCACGTAGTGCCAGTCGTCGCCGATCCGCTCGACGTACCCGAGGTACCGACCGCAGCGGACGGCGAGACCGGTCTCCTCGGCCACCTCCCGCTCGACGGCCTGAGCCAGGGTCTCTCCCCCTTCGACCCGACCGCCCGGCACCGACCACAGCCCTTCGGCCGCGCCCCGGCCGCGTTGGATGAGGAGCAGTCGACCGTCCCGGACGACCACTGCGCCGACGCAGGTCTCAGGTCTGGGCCGGGCCATCCAGCTCGTAGTGGACGACGAGCAGACGAGCCTTGAGGCCGAACGACTCGAAGAAGTTCTTGGTCGACCGATCCCCGGGGAGGGCGCGGGAATCGACACCGAAGCAACCGGCGGCCCTCAGCTCGTCGAGCAGCAGGTTCATCATCGCCTCGCCGATCCCCGACCCCCGAGCCTCGGGCTCAACCGCCAGGTCGTCGAGGCGACCGAGCCGTCGGCCGTCGTCCAGCGTCTCGATCGTGGCGAGGCCATAGCCGAAGGGGTACTGGTCGTAGCAGCCGACGACGACGACCGCGGCCTCCGAGGTGATTGCCTTGCCGACCCGGTCGGTGACCGACGCCGGACCGGCTTCCCGGGCGTGAAACAGCTCGGCACCCCGCCCGCCCTCCTGATCGGCTCGCACCGCGGCGGCGATGACCTCGATGGCGGCGAGATCCTCGATGGTGGCCAGCCGGGCGGACTCCACGTCAGCCGTCCAGGAGGTCCAGTTTGGCGATGACCGTGCGCCGGGCCCGGCCCGACTCCTCATGGGCCCGGACGGCGGCCCGCTGCTCGGCGGTGAGGCTCGGCAGCAACGCATTGATCTCCCGGGCGGTCAACCCGTCGTAATTGGCGATCGGGAGGCGGGCCGACCCATCGTCGTCCGAGACCGAGTCCGCCGACGAGACCGAGTCCGCCGACGAGACCGAGTCCGCCGACCTCGCCGACGGCCGGGCCGGCACCGAGCTCGGCCCGTGGGGTTCGGTCGCCGGATCGGGGCGGTGGCGGTTGCGAGCCCGATCGTGGCCCGGATCTCGTCGACCCCTGGTCGGGCGCCAACCCGACGGCAGCTCCAAGATCGGTGATCGCTTGGGTCACGACGGTGCCGGCCGCCGACACCACATCGGCCGGATCGACCTTGCCCGCTCGACCTCGCAGCGCCAGCTGGCCGATCACCCGGGCCAGTTGCACCTGACTCTTGCCCCGCCGGACCAGCCGGGGCACGACCTCGTCGTACTCGTAGATGAGGCCGACCGGGGCGTAGACGAACAGGTCGACGAGCTGATCGAGCGGTGTCGGTTCCTCGTCGCGTTCGGCCATGCTCTCTTCTTAGCCGAAGATCTTCACGATGGACGGGCACTCGGTGTCGCCCATCGGGCACCGAGGATCTCGGGCACTGCCGAACTGGCTGCGGTTCACGAGCAGGAAACAGCTGTCGCAGACGAACTCGTCGCTCCGCGGGTTGCCCCCAGCCTCGGACTTCGGCCCGTCGCCGGCGTCCTCGGTCTCGTCCTCGTCCTCGTCGTCGGCGGCCGCCATGCGGTCGCGGAGAATGGCCTCGAGGTCGGCCTCGACGTCGTCGGGGTCGTCCTCGTCGTCTTCCTCTTCGTCGTCGGCGACCTTCCGGGCGGTCGGGCGGGGAGCTTCCTCCTCGTCCTCTTCCTCCTCCTCGGCTACCTCGGCTACCTCGACGTCACCTTCGGCGAACTCGTCGAGTGGCTCGTCGAGGTCGATCTCCTCGTCGCCCAGCTCCTCGTCCTCGGCGCCAGCCTCGAGATCCTCTTCTTCGAAGTCCTCGCCCTCTTCGAACTCGTCGTCGGACCCCTCTTCGATCTCGTCATCCATCTCGTCACTCATCCGGCAAGCCTCGTAGTAGGACTTTCGCGGGAACGGCCGGACTCTAGCCAGTCCGACACCGACTTGCCCGCACCCTCGCAACAAACCACGCGCTGGGTCAACCCGACAACGAGATCATCCCGGGACGAACCGCCACCGGGCGCCCTGGACGACCGCGACGTACGACCTGGTCGATTCGTAGGGCCCACGGAGCGACAGCGATGTCGGCCCCTGATAGTAGGCGGCGAGTGCACGGTCCTCGTCCTCGAAGCGGACCAGCAACCACCGGAGGAAGCGGACGCTCATGCGAATGTTGTCGTCGGGATCGTAGGCGTCCAGATCGGCGACCCCGATGATGTCGGACGCCAACCACGCTGCGGTGCCGGGGAGGAGCTGACCGACGCCGATCGCTCCGGCGCTCGACACCACCGACGACTGCCACCCGGATTCGTGGTAGGCGACCGCCATGGCCAGGTCGGGCGGAACGGCGTAGTGGGCGGCCCACCGCTCGAACGACGGTACCAACGCCAGCCGATCGGGATTGACCCGGATCGACCTGGGTAGTTCTGGATAGCGGGCCAGGATCGCTTCCGGAGCGAGCTCGGTCGCGCCGGATGCCGGCACGAGCAGCTCCTGGCCGACTCGGATTCGATGGGGGTCGGCCAACCCGTTGAGCGCCACGATCTCGGCCTGGGTCACACCGTAGGTGGCGGCGATCACGCTGACCGACTCGCCCGGCGCCACGACGTGGGTCGCAGGGGCCGCGACCGGGACCTGGAGAAGCTGGCCGACCCGGATCAGGTGGTAGTCGATGATGTCGTTGGCCTCGGCCAACTCGACGGTCGAGATCCGATACTCGGCGGCGATACCCGAGAGGGTGTCACCGGCTTGGACCTGGTAGGTCGTCTCGGCCCCGGCCGGGGTCGGCGCGGGGATCACGGTCAACGCGGCAGCCAACGCCGCGCCGGCGGTGAGCAGGGAGAGACGGGATCGGTGGGCCATCTGGCGTCCTTCGGCAGTCCAGGGACCCACGTGAGAGGCGGGTCGGTCTTACGCTGTATTACCCGCGCTGTCGCCAGCGCGCTTGGCTTCTGCCCGTCGCTCTGCTTCCAATCGTTCCAGGTCCGCCGCCGTGGAATGATCGACAAACGTCATCATAGCGGCGATCGCCTTGTGGCCGGCCTTCTCGGCGATCAACCGGTGCATCTGCTGGGCGACCGTACGGTAGGCCGGATGTCCCTGGGGTGTGCTCCGCAACTCGAGGGTGTGCATCGCCGACCGGGCGTTGAGGTTGAGGCTGAACCGGATCCGGTAGGCCAGGGCGATCCCGTACGACGCCTGGAGGGGGAAGCGGTCCCGCAGCTCCTCGTACAGTTCCGCCGAACGCTCCATCGCCTCGTCGAAGACCGCGGTGGCCCCGGCGTCATCGATCAGCGACGGCCGGGTGTAGCCGTGGTACGGGTTGAGCGCCTGCCATTCGACGGTGAGCATCCGGTGGCGCTGGAGATCGCGAAAGGCGCCGTAGTCGGCCAGGACGTCGAACCGGTAGAACGGCCGCTCGAGCGCCCGCCCCGGCCGATGACGACGGTTGGTCCGCTCGCCGGCGTAGGCGGTCATCACCCGGACCCGGTCCTCGACCGACATCGCTCGGACCCGATGCTCGATGTCCCGCTCCGACAGGTGGCTGTACGGGTACAGCATCGAGGCGACGACCTTCACCTCGGCATCGGGGTCGAAGTCGACCAGGTCGACCGATGCCTCGTCCTCGTAGATGTCGGAGTCGCCGAGGAGTTCGGCGGCGATCGAGGTCATGTCGTTCCGGATATCGGCCAGATACTCGCTGGCCGCCACCCCCCGATCGGGGAGATCGACCCGACGGACGAACGAGGGGATGACCTTTCGAAGCTCGGCGAGCATGAGGTCGGCGTAGTACCGGGCCTCGGGCAGCGGGTTGGCCCGCATCCGCACCAGGAGCTGCTCGTAGGTCTGACCGGTGCCGTAGATGCCGACGTTCGACTGAGCGGCCGCCGGGAGGATTCCTCGAACGGCGTCGAGCGCTTTGGCCTTGACGGCCATGCGATAGACGAAGTCGCTGTCGCCCGGGCTCTTCGGCGAGATCGCCTTCACATGATCCACGATCTTCGGGGTCAGCGATGCGTAAGCGTCGAAGAGCCGGTCGAGGTCGCCGATGTACCGGGTGCCCAGTGGCGACGAGAGGACGTCGGGATCCCGGTAGTACCGGTAGCGGCCCCCGACGCGGCTGTCGTAGGCGATGTAGCGGGTCGACTGCTCGAGGTAGGCAGCCAGCCGGCCCCACTCGAGGATCTTCGTCAGCAGGTTCGACGCCTGCTCGCAGGCCAGGTGGACGCCCCCCAACTGGGCGACCGAGTCGTCGCCGTACTCGACGAAGACCCGCTCGTAGAGCTCCTCGGCTCGCTTCATGCCAACGGTGGCGTCGATCGAGGCGTCGCCCTCGATGTCGAGCTCACCGACGAACTCGTCGAGGAACAGGCGCCGCAAGCTCTTCGACGATCTCGAGTACCGGGCGAACAGCGCCCCCTTGACCACCTCGGGCAGGTTGACCAGGGCGAACACCGGCTCGTCGAGATTCGTGAAGTAGCGACGAAGCACGTCTTCTTCGGCAGGGGTGAAGGCTTCGACCTGATACGGGGTCACGGCGAGAGAGCGTAGGGCCACGGGGCGGGCGAATGTGGGACCGCTCAGTGAAGCCTGTCGATCGTCAGGCGATGAGGGTGAAGCAGTCGGTGACCAACTCGACGGTCAACGAGCGGGCCCGGCCGGCCGATCTCCCGTCGATCAGGACCGGGATCGGCCGGTCGAAGGCGTGGTCGGCGACCTTGCTCCGGGTCACGGTCAGCCCGGGGTGGGGCAGGTGGCTACCGGCCGGGGCACGGCGGCGGGCCAGCAGCCGTTGAATCGGCGGTAGGGAGCCCGACGTCACGTCGAGGAGGCCGTCGTTGGGATGGGCTCGGGGTCCGAGGTACCACTCCCCGACCCAGGCGGCGTTCATGACGACGAGGAACGGGCCCCGCCAGAGCCGGCGCCGAGCGACGACGTGGGCGGCGAAGGGCAGGGGGTGTCCGCCGTCGAGGCGGACGAGGCCGAGGTCGCATCGGTAGGCGAGCCGTTCGGATGGTGGCCGCAACACGCCGATCCCCAGCGTCCGGGCCAGGTCGGACGATCGACGACGGGCCGATGACCCGAACGTCAAGCCGATCACGGCATGCTCGCCGCGCTCGAGGGCGTCGCCGGCCAGGCGGGCCACGTCGGCGTCGACATCGGCTTCGAGGGCCGGGCAGGGATCGATGGCCGGCTCACCCCACGGCTCGCCCTTCCGGATCGTCACCCGTCGTCCGGCGACTCGTCGAGCTCGGGATCGCCACCGTCGGCCGGAGGCTCGACCGACGACGACGCCGCGATCAGATCACGGTGGAAGGCCTCGGCCGCGGCCCGGGCAGTGGATGCGGTGGCCGGGGACGGGGCCAGCGATCCGAGCTGGCGGAGCAGGTCGATCAACTGCTTGCTGGTGCGCACGAAGTCCCCGGCGGTGATGTCGGCGTCGCCGATCACGTCGGCCAGCCCCCCACCGGCCGCCCACCCGTGGGCGATGGCCATGAACCCGGCGTCCGGGCGCCGGGTCAACGGGAGATCTGCCTCTTGTTCGTCGATGACCAGGGCCATGTGCATGCCCTCGAGGTCGATGAACCGGCGCCGAAGCTCGGAGGTCGGGTACCAGACCTCCAGGCCCGGGCTCGACCGACGCTCCTCATAGGTCAGCGCCGACGCCAGCGCGGCCAGCTCCGCCGGATTGAGCCCGTCGAACAACCCGTCCTCCAACGCCTCGATGACGAGCAGATCCACTTCGTGATAGAGACGAGCCAGACGCTGACCCGATGGGGTGAGGGCCCACTCGTCGGTCGTCGCCCCCGGGGTCGTCGGCAGGACCAGGTGACCCCGAGCGCTGAGCAGCTCGATCACCCGGTCGAACTGGCCGGCCAACGATCGGGCCCGACGGGCGGCAGCGGATCCGAGCGACTCGAGGTCACGGTCGAGCCGTTCCAGCCGCCGAAGCGCCTTGCGGGCCGCCTGGGGGACATCGTCGGCCGCTCGGACCGATGTCGTCGGCCCCAGCTTCTGTCGGCGTTTGGACGAGACGAGCCGGGTCCGGGCCAGCGACTGGCTGGCCTCGTAGACGAACGAGACGCTGTTGGGGAGGTACGGCTCGGGCAACGTGAGTTCACCGACGACGATCGGGGGGCGGTCGAGCTCGGGCGGCCCGACCTCGTAGACCTCGCCCTCCCGGTCGCACACCTTGGCCCGGACCTTGCCGCCCTTGCGGAACGACACGGCGAGTACCAGCGCCGGCGATGGAACCGTTGGTCCGTCGACGTCGATGATCTCGCCGGGCGAAAGCTGGCTGAGGGCGAAGGCGATCTCCTGACGATCGTCGTCGCTCGACTCGGCCGGGGTGACCAGGGCCGCTCGCAGCTCTTCGACCGGGCCGAACGTCGCCTCGATCCGACCGGCGACCTGCCGTCGCCGATCGATCAACCGCTCGACCCGATGCTCGGCGCGGACGACGTCGGCATCGGCCCGGAACTGGGCGAACGACAGGTTGAGCAGCTGACGGGCCCGTTCCTGGTCGTACCGGCGAACGAGGTTGGCCGCCATGTTGTAGGTCGGTCGGAACGACGACGTGAGCACGAAGTTCCGACTCAGGGCGAGGTCGGCGACCTGCTCGAATCGGACATAGGGCGACCACATCACGACGGCCTTGCCGAAGGTATCGATACCGCGGCGACCGGCACGTCCGGTGAGCTGGGTGAACTGGGCCGGCGTCAGCTGCTCGTGATGCTCGCCGGTGAACTTGGTCAGCTTCTCGACCACGACGGTCCGGGCCGGCATGTTGATGCCCAGGGCGAGGGTCTCGGTGGCGAACACGACCTTGACCAGGCCGCGGGAGAAGCAGGCCTCGACCGCTTCTTTGAACGGCGGCACCATCCCGGCATGGTGGGCGGCGATCCCCGCTTCCAGACCGGCCCGGAACTCGGCGTAGCCCAACACGTCGAGGTCGAGGTCGCTGAGCGCTTCTATATGGGCGGTGAGGATGGCATCGATCTCTCGCCGCTCCGCTCCGGTGGTCAGGCTCAGACCGGTGGCGGCGACCGACCGGGCCGCCTCGTCACACCCAGCCCGGCTGAAGATGAAGTAGATCGCCGGGAGCAGGTCTCGGTCGTGGAGCAGCTCCACGGCATCGGGGCGGGTCGGGGTCCGCCATTTGGGGCGGGAGCGGCCCTTGCCCCGATTGCCCTGCCCCCGCCGACCCTTGGTCATCGCTCGGGGGTCGTTGTCGTAGCGGTAGCCGTTGGGGTTGGGTCTGCTCCCCTTGACCACCTTGAGGAAGTGGAGGTGGTTGCTCGACCGCTCCCCGACCAGGTAGTGCTGTTCGAGGTCGACGGGACGGGCCGTCTCGACGACGAGGGCGGTGGCGCCCCGCACCGTGGCGATCCACTCCTCGAGCTCCGGGGCATTGGACACCGTCGCCGAGAGGCACACCAGTTGGATACGGCGGGGAAGGTGGATGATGACCTCCTCCCAGACCGCGCCCCGGTAGGCATCCTGCAGGTAGTGGACCTCGTCGAGCACGACCGAGGCCAGGTCGTCGAGCTCGTGGCCACCGTAGAGCATGTTCCGCAGGACCTCGGTCGTCATGACCACCACCGGAGCGTCGGGGTTGATGGCGTTGTCGCCGGTCAGCAGGCCGACCCGGTGGACCCCGATCGCTGCACCGAGGTCGTGGTACTTCTGGTTGGACAGCGCCTTGATCGGCGTCGTGTAGAAGAGGCGCCGACCGGCGGCCAGCGCCAGCTCGACCGCATAGGAGGCGACCAGCGTCTTGCCGGCGCCGGTCGGCGCTGCGACGATCACGTTCTTGCCGGCCTCCAGCTCGTCGAACGCTCGAAGCTGGAACGGGTCGGGCTCGAACCCGAGGCCCTCCAGGAACCGATCGCGGACCGGCGGGACCGGCTCGGCGGTCACCATCAGTCGATGGCGAGCTGGCGGCGCTTGGTGATCCGGCCTCCGATGATCAAGGAGATCTCGAAGAACAGGTACATGGGAACGGCCAGCACCGCCAGGGTGAAGGGATCACCGGTCGGGGTGACCACAGCCGACAACACGGCGATCGCGACGATGGCGATCCGGCGGTTCTTCCGGAGGGTGTCGGTCGTCACCACTCCCACCAGCTGCAGGAAGACCAGCACCAAGGGCAGCTCGGCGGCGATGCCGAAGGCGAGCAGCATCTTGACGAAGAACGCGGTGTACGCCCGGGGGGAGAACAGCTCGGTGAACGTGTCGTCACCGAAGCCGGTCAGGATCTCGAGCGTCTGAGGCATCAGCAGGTACCCGGCGACCATCCCCATGGCCAGCAGCACGATCGACACGAGGAAGAAGGGCATCAGCACCTTCCGCTCGTGGGGATACAGGCCGGGCAACACGAACCGACCCATCTGGTAGAGGATGATCGGGAGCGCGAGGATCAGCCCGCCATAGCCGGACAGCGACAGCACGACCGAGAAGTTCTCCAGCGGCGTGGTGGTGAGGAACTCGCACTCCTCCCCTTCCCGCTCCTTCAGATCGCAGTAGGGGCCCGCTAGGAACGAGAAGATCGGGTCGAAGAAGACGTAGACGATGATCGCCCCGACGACGATGGCCAGGACCGACCGGATCAAGCGGGTCCGCAGCTCGTGGAGGTGGCCGACCAGCGTCATCTCTCCGGCCGGCGTGGACTCCTCCTTCCGGGAACGTCGGAGGCGGAGCGGATTCCTCATCGGTCGACCTCGGCGTCGCCGCCTCCACCGTCGTCGTCGTGCCCCGAGTCGGCCTCGGCGTCTGACGCCGGCGACTGCGAGGGGTCGTCGTCAGCCGACAGGTCGGTGACGGGCTCGTCGTCGGAACCGTGGCCGGGCGACGAGGTCTGAATGGTGTCGGTGGCGGTGGCACCGGAAGACGAGCCGTTGGCCGAGCGGGCCTCGGCTGCGTACACCTCGGGAGACGTCTCGATCGTCGGTCGATCCTCGGACGGCTCCCAGACCTTCGTCGTGCGGGCCGGCGGCGTGTCGTCGTCGGACGAGAGCCGCCAGTCGTCGTCGTCCTCCTCGTCCTCGTCGAGGTCGGGGTCGTCGTCCTCGTCGTCCTCGTCGTCCTCGTCGTCGTCGGTCAGCCGGCGCTCCTGGGCGACGCTGGCCCGCTTCCGCTCGGCCAGACCTCGGGGGACGACGGGGTCATCGTCGGTTCCCGAGCCCCACGTCGTCGGGTCGGTCGCTCCCGAGACGTCGTCGAGGCCCGACATGAACTCGTCTCTGAGATCAGAGGTGACCGCCTTGAGCTGGGCCACGATCCGCCCGACTCGGCGGATCAGCGAGGGCAGCTGCTCGGGTCCGACCGCAATGAGAGCCACCATGGCGATGACGAGGATCTCGCCACCGCCGATGTTGAAGAACATGGCTCCAAGACTACCGTCTGACGACCCCGCCCGGGAGCCCGACCCGGCGCCGGGTCGGGGGTCACCCCGAGGGGCCGATGGTCGTCAGCGTTGGGTGAATTCAGCCATGATTTCACTCAGGCGGAGGTCGTCCTGAAGGAGATCGTGGAAGTCCAACAGATCGTCATGATTGATGGGCTCGCCGATGTGTGTCTCGTGGAGCTCTGCCGGCAGCCGCCAGGTGGAAAAGGCGACGCCGGACGCGATCAGAAGGTCGATCGTCCTCGTCTCGGCCGGCTTGACGACCGTCATCATGCAGAACGGGCACCGGAACGAGTAGGTGCCGGCGTTGTTGTCGTCACAGATCCGAACGTGGACGTCAGCCGTGGTCAGCTCGACGTCACCGCAATCGGAGCAACTAGCGCGGATGGTGGCCATTTGGTTGGAACCTCCT
The DNA here is from genome assembly GCA_965262175.1 of Acidimicrobiales bacterium. Lineage (GTDB taxonomy): Bacteria > Actinomycetota > Acidimicrobiia > Acidimicrobiales > SZUA-35 > CADEDH01. The sequence continues at coordinate 100,025 of CBDHES010000029.1, forward strand.
GCCCAGGTCGAGCCTGATGGGTACCCCCCTTGATTCGGCACCCCCCAGACCCCGCTTAAGGGAATCGGCCGGTTCGTAGGTCTCAATGTGGGGGCGCCAGTACGGTGCGGAGGTGGCCACCGACCCGATGACCGCCCTCGACGGCGTGGTCCGGCTCTTCGCACGGGTCCCGAGCGGGGCCCAGGACCGGGCAGCGGTCGTGGACGCAGTCGAGACGGCCCGGGCTCAGGGAGTCGATGGCGTCGAGATCGAGGTCCACCGGACCCTCGACGGCGTTGCGGTCGTGACGACCGCCGCGTCGTTCGGGCCTCGGCTACGCCGCAGAAGGGTCGTGGCGACCGCGTTCGACGATCTCCCCGCCCCGTTGGCCACCGTCGACGAGGTGCTCGGTCTCGACCCGGAAGCGGAGGTGGCGGCCATGGTCGCCGATCCGACCGCCTTCGAGGCGATCGCCGCCGCCAACAGCCGGGGATCGACCGACGAGCGTCGGCTCTGGCTGATCAACGACGATCTCGACACGCTGATGGACTGGCGGCGCCAGACGGGGGCCCGTCTGCTGCTATCGCTCCGCTCGGCCAGGGTCGGCGGCGGCCCTGAGCGCTTGGCCGCCAACCTGCGGGAACGCGGGATCGACGGCCTCGTCCTTCCCCACGGCGAGTGGCGGGGCGGCCTCGTGGCCCTCCTCCATCGATTCGAGCGCTACGCCGTCGCTACCGGGCCGGTCCACGCCCGGGAGATGGCGAAGCTCTTCCCAGCCGGCGTCGACGGCATCTCGACCGACCACCCCGATCGGCTGGCGGCGGTCGGAGCCCAGTACGGCATCGGGACGTGACCGAGCCGACGCGTCGGACCGCTACAGGGAGCCAATCCGGTTCAACGGCCAGAACAGGAAGAAGGCTCGACCGATCACCCGATCCTCGGAGATGGTGCCGAACGACCGGGAATCGCGTGAGTCTCCCCGGTTGTCGCCCATCACGAAGACCTCACCCTCGGGCACGATGATCGGCCCGAAGTCTCTGGTGATCGTGCCCTCGTCGAGGTAGGGCTCGATCAGCAGTTGGTTGTTGATGAACACCTGGTTGTCCCGGGCCTGGACCCGGTCGCCGGGCACCCCGATCACCCGCTTGATCAGGTCCCGGATCCCGTCGGCATCCTCACCGTCCGGTCGGGTGAACACGATCACGTCCCCCCGATGGATCTCGTGGAGGCGGTAGCTGAGCTTGTTGACGAGCACCCGATCGTTGACGTGGAGGGTCGATTCCATCGACTCCGAAGGGATGTAGAACGCCTGGAACAGCGACGCCCGGAGGACGAGAGCGACCAGGATCGCCCCGACCAGGACCACGGCCCACTCGAGCGCGTTCCGGGTCGCGGTCGACGTGGCGGCGACATCGGCCAAGTCGTCTTCTTCGTCGTCGTCGAAGTAGTCGTCGTAGCTCCGGTCGAGCGGAGCACGGCGGTCGTCGGCGTCGCGACCGACGCCGTAGGCTCGGCGGTCGTCGTCCTCGTCGAACGGGTCTTCCTGACGGGAGTCGGCCCCTAGGCCGCCGCGGCCGTTCGCGGCCGGAGCGAACGGGTCGTAGCGCTCGGCGGGCTCCTCGATGTCGTGCCGACCACGCTGGCGGGGTACCGCCCGATCATCGATCGCCGGAAGACCGGCGGTCGGCTCCGAGAAGATGTCGCCACCGGTACCCGGAGTCCCGTAGCCGTCGTCGACGAAGCCGGACGAGTACCGGTCGGGCCAGCCCTGATCGGCGTAGCCGTCGGGCTCGCGGCCGGCGAACCCGTCGACCCGGTCGCCGTAGCCATCGGCTCGACCATCAGCGAACCCGTCAACCCGGTCGCCGTAGCCATCGGCTCGACCATCGGCGAACCCGTCGACCCGGTCGCCATAGCCGCTGTCGTACGCGGTGCGGCCATGGGCCCACTCGTCGTCGTACCCGTGGTACCCGTTGCGGTACGGCCCGGTCGAGCCGTTGCTCGGGGCGTCGTAGTCGTGGTGACCGTTGCCGTCGACGAGGTGACCGTTGCCGTCGACGAGGTCGGCGTCGCCGCCGAATGGACTACCGGCCGGCGGCTCGAGACCGAATCCGTTGTCGCCCCGGTACTCGGGGTCGAACCACGCCGATCGGTCCGATCGCTCCGGGGGGCCGTCCTGCACCACCCTCGAATCGGCGGATCGCCCGTCGGCGTGAGCCGGCGGCGGCGCAACGACCCGGCGGCGATGCGCTGGCGCAGGCGCGCTTCCGGCGCCGCGGTCGGCTGGCCCGGACGGGTCGCGTTGAGGGGGCATTGCTGACCAAGACTAGCTGACCAGCGGCCGTTGTGGTCATCGAACCGTAACGCCGACACGGCGCGCCAAGGGTCAACGGCGGTATCGATCGAGCACCCGAGCAGCTGCGGCCGGGCCGATCCGCTGAGGCTCCGCGATGCCGGAGGCATCGACCACCTCGGCCGACGGCCCGACCCGGAGGAGGAGTCGTTCGAGCCACGGCGTGGCGGTCACCACCATCCGGACCACGTCGGGACGACCCCCGTCGGTCGAGACGATCTCGACCGGATAGGTCTCGGCGACCCAGGCTGCATCCTCCCCGAGCCGGAGCGTGACCACCGGATCGTCGGCATCGGGGTGGAACACCGGAGAGGCCCCGATGTCGGGCGGGGCTGGCCGCTCCGACACCGCATCGCTCACGGTCAGCTCCTCGATCCGGTCGATGCGGAACAGCCGCTCCCCGTCCGCCCGATGACACCAGGCGTGGACGTACCAGGAACCGCCATCGGCGAAGACCCGCCACGGAACGATGGTCCGCTCGGTCCGCTCGTCTCGGCCGTAGGAGTAGTAGACGATGTCGACCTCGTTCGGACCCTGGGCGGCCCGACGGAGCAGGTCGAGGGTCTGCTCCTCGGCATCACCGAGGTGGATGTCGATCGGATCGCCGCCGACGAGATCGAGGGCGTCCCGGAGCTTGGCCAGCGCACGAGCCAGCGCGCCGTCCGGATCCGTACCCGGGATCGAGAGCAGCGCGTCCGACGATGCGAGCAGGGTCAGGGCCTGGTCGGGGGTGAGTCGGAGCGGTCGGGCGAAGAAGTCGGCCAACCGGATGCTGACCCGCCCCTCCTCATCGATCTCGACGTCGACCAGCGCGTCGGGGCTGTACGGGGGCAGCCCGACCATGAACACGACGTTGAGGTCGTCGAGCAGCTCTCGCTCGGTCACCCCGAACCGGTCCGCCACCTCCGAGACCGGCTGGCCCGGGTTGGCCACGATCCAGGGAACGATGGCCAGCACCCGGCGCATCCGATCGGGGGCGGTCGGTCTACCGGCCACCGCAACTCTCGATCGCCTCGAGCCACTCGACGAGATCCTCCCGCCAGGCGGCCGGCTCAAGGAGCTCGGCCCGGTGGAGGAAGCCGAGAACGAACGTCCGAAAGGCATCGTGGTTCACGACCGGCACCTCGAAGATCGCTGCGCCGTCCTCGGCCGGGACGACGGTGGTCTCCGGACCGAGCTGACGTCGGGCCGCTGCGACCTGGTCGGCGTCGACGAGCAACCGAGCGATCGTCGGCTCCTCCTCCCCCAGTTCCCACGGCGCGACGGGACCGCCGGTATCCCGCCGCCGGCCGTCCACGGGGGCCACCTCGGCCGGGCCGATGGTCTCGACCGGTCCTTCGATCCGATCGAGTCGGTAGTTGCGCTCCCCGGCCCGGAGATGGTCGTAGCCGGTCAGGTACCACCGTCCCCGTTGGTAGTCGAGGTGCCAGGGGTCGACCCGCCTGGCCTCGCCCCGGTAGGCGAAGCCGAGCTGTCGTCGACCGACGATGGCGTCGAAGACGGGGACCAACGCCGGATCGGTCGGCAGGCTGGCCACCGTGGCCTCGACACCGTCGCGACCGGAACCGGCGAACCCACCAAGCTTCCACAGCGCCTCGCCACGACCTCGGTCGTCGTCCAGCCGCACCGCGAGGGAGGCCAGATGGAGTGCCGCCAGCTCGTCGGGCTCGAGATCGGGATCGGAGAGGTAGTAGTCCTCGGGCCTGATCCGATAGCCGTCGACCGGAGGGTTGGTGCCAGGAGCCCGTTCGACGGTCAGGGGGATGCCCAACACCCGAAGATCGTCCTTGTCCCGTTCGAAGGCTCGGTGGAACGCAGCGCCCGGCGGCGGATAGCCGTCGACCTTCGATCGCAGCTCTTCGGCCGTGAGTGGTCGGGGGGTGTCGAGCAGAACGGCCGTGAGGTTGAGGAGGCGCTCGAGCTTGCTCACGACGATCCCTTCGCGCTCGGTGGAGACGACGCCCCCGGCTCGCGGGGGCCGGCGGTCAGAGGCTCTCGATGAGCTTGGCGACCCGCTCGTCCTCGGACTTGAACGGATCCTTGCACAGCACCGTGCGCTGAGCCTGGTCATTCAGCTTCAAGTGGACCCAGTCGACGGTGTAGTCCCGCTTGCGTTCCTTGGCCCGGCGGATGAAATCGCCCCGCAACTTGGCCCGGGTGGTCTGCGGGGGCTGATTGATCGCCTCCATCATCTGGTCGTCGACGAGCGTCCGCTCGATGAGGCCCCGGTCCTGGAGCTTGTAGAACAGGCCGTTCTCCCGGCGGATGTCGTGGTACTGGAGGTCGAGCAGGGCGACCCGGGCATGGCCGAGAGGTAGGCCGTGCTTCGCCCGGTAGGCCTCGATCAGGTTGTGCTTGATGACCCAGTCGAGCTCCTTGTCGAGCTTGAACGGATCCTGCTCCAGGTGGGTCATGACGTGCTGCCACATCTGCAGCGCCTGCATCTCGTCGGGCGGGAAGCCCTTGGTCTCGGCATAGCGGAGCGCCCGGTTCAGGTACTCCGACTGGATCTCGAAGGCCGTCACCTCCCGACCGCTGGCGAGCCGGACCTTCCGATCGAGGTCGAGATCGTGGCTGATCTCCCGGATCGCCCGGATCGGGTTCTCGAGCGTCATGTCCCGCAGGATGCAGCTGGGATCCTCGACCATCCGCAGCAGGACCGCCATCGCCCCGACCTTCAGGAAGGTCGTGTACTCGCTCATGTTGGAGTCGCCGACGATCACGTGGAGCCGCCGGTAGTGCTCGGCATCGGCGTGGGGCTCGTCGCGGGTGTTGATGATCGGCCGAGACCGAGTGGTGGCCGACGACACCCCTTCCCAGATGTGCTCGGCTCGTTGGCTGACGGCGAACATCGAGCCCCGGGCGGTCTGCAGGACCTTGCCGGCGCCGGCGTAGATCTGCCGACTGACCAGGAACGGGATCAGCACCTCGGCGTAGTGGCTGAGGTCGTCGTTGCGGGTCGTGAGGTAGTTCTCGTGGCAGCCGTAGGAGTTACCGGCCGAGTCGGTGTTGTTCTTGAAGAGGTGGATCGTGCCCCGGATGCCCTCGTCCTGGAGGCGATCCTCGGCAGAGTCGAGAAGCTGCTCGAGGATCCGCTCCCCCGCCTTGTCGTGGATGACGACATCACCGATCGAATCACATTCGGCGGTGGCGTACTCCGGGTGGGAGCCGACGTCGAGGTAGAGCCGGGCCCCGTTGACGAGGAACACATTGCTCGACCGGCCCCACGAGACGACGCGCCGGAACAGGTACCGAGCGACCTCGTCCGGGCTCAGCCGGCGTTGACCCCGGAGGGTGCAGGTCACTCCGTATTCGGTCTCGATTCCGTAGATCCGGCGGGAGAACACATCCACCACGGTAGCCGGCTCCCCCGCCCAGCCGGAACCCGGGCGGGGGCGGCGGCGTTCAGCCGCCGAGCAGACCGGTGATCTCGCCGTTCTCCAGGCGCCGGAAGCAACGGCCCTCATCGCGCCGTTCCAGCACGGCCACCTCGAGCTCGTCGGGCCCGAGGGTCCGATCCTCGCCGGCCAGCGCAGCGACCGCTGCCTGCATCGCCCGGGCGACGTCGAGGGACTCGTCGTACGAGTCCTGGAGGCGCTCACGGATCGAGTCGGCCTCGCCGCCGAGGACCGCGTAGCCGTCCTCGTCGGTCACCGAGCCGTCGAAGCGGATGTGGAACAGCCGGTCGCCCTCACGCTCGAAGCCGACGGCGGCCACGAGGATCTCGACCTCCAGTGGCTTCGTCTCGTGGGTGAAGATCTGGCCCAACATCTGGGCGTACTGATTGGCCAGCGCCTGGGAGTCGACATCGTCGCGGCTGTAGGTGTAGCCCTTGATGTCGGCGCTCCGAATGCCGGCGATGCGCAACTGGTCGTACTCGTTGTACCGACCGACCCCGGCGAAGCCGATGCGGTCGTAGATCTCCGACACCTTGCGAAGGTTTCGGGACGGGTTCTCGGCACAGAGCAGGACCCCGTCGGCGTACTCGATGGCGACGAGGCTCCGACCCCGGGCGATGCCCTTCTGGGCGAAGTCGGCCCGGTCCTTCATCAACTGCTCGGGGGCCACGTAGAACGGCATGTTCATCGGCGCACCTCCCTACCCGGCGTCACGTTCATCACTGGTCGCTCCTCTCGGCGAAGTCGGCGAGAACCCGCTCGAACCGGGCGGCGATGTCGTCCTCCGCCACCTCGGCGTACCCCTCGCTGGTGATGACCGCCACGATCGGGTAGATCCCCCGCATGCTGTCGGGGCCACCGGTCGCCGAGTCGTCGTCGGCCGCGGTGAACAAGGCCCGGATCATGAGATCGATGGCGGCGTCACGGTCGTTGTCTTTGCGGTGGCCGATCTTGATGACCGTCCGGGCGAAGAGGCTGCCCGACCCCGAGGCCACGTACTCCTCCTCCTCGTACCGGCCGCCGGTCACGTCGTAGGCGAACAGGCGACCGAAGCCCCGCCGCCGATCGAACCCGGCGAAGATCGGCACCACGACCATGCCCTGCATGGCGGCCGGGAGGTTGCTGCGAAGCATCTGCGAAAGCTGGTTGGCCTTCCCCTCCAACGACAGGGCATGACCCTCGACCTTCTCGTAGTGCTGGAGCTGCAGCTGGAACATCTTGACCATCTCCAGCGCTGGCCCCGCGGCCCCGGCGATCGCCACGCCGGACCACCGGTCGGCGGGGAACACCTTCTCCATCGTTCGGTGGCTGATCAGGTTGCCCGAGGTCGCGCGCCGATCGCCGGCGATGACCACGCCGCCGTCGAATCGGGCGGCGACGACCGTCGTCCCGTGGGCGATGTCGAGGTTGCCGGCCGAGCCGCCGTCCGGGTTCGGTACCGGCGGTCGGACCCGGGCCAACAGATCGACGAAGCTCGGCCCCGGGTCATCGCCGGGGGTGAAGGAAGGTAGCGTCATACGGGCCCGAGCCTACATCGCCGGACCGACGGCGACGGCGTCTCCGACCGCCAACTCCCCCGGACGTAGGACCGAGGCATACCATCGGCTCGACCCGGGATGGCGGTCGTGGTCGATTCGCCGGCTGTCGCCATCGTGGAACCACCGGTTGTTCTTGGCGCACGGGGTCGCCGGTGCGCTGAGCTGCACCCGGATATCGGGGCCCAATTCGAGCACGGCCCCGCCGTGGAGCGCCGACCAGTCGACTCCCCGGATCGTGATGTTCTCGCCGGCGTTGCCGGCTGCGATGGGATGGCCTTCGGCGGCGAGGGTCTCGATGACCTCGGCGCTCCACAGACAGACGGCCTGGTAGGGGCGCCCGTGATGGGCCCGGGCGGCCTGCACGTCGCCTTCGATCCCCCGCCGGCCCACGGTCGCCCGCTCGATGGGGAGCTTGGGAACCCCGCCATCGGACCGACTGATCTGGGTGACCACGCCCCGCTCGTCGATCCCGGCTCGGCCTTCGGCTACCAGGATGGCGACGTCGCGCAGGTGATGCCACCCGTCGTGGACGGCGCGGATGGCGGCCCACCGGATGCTGTGGAGGCGACCACCGATGGTCAGGCCGGCACGCCAGCGGTCGGCCGGAACGGCCCGCAGGGCGGCCGCCAGTCGGTTCGCCTCGGCATCGAGCCCGGCGATGGCCGCCGCGAGATCGGTCGATCCGGTGTCGGTGGCCGGACCGGGGTCGGCCGCCGGGCCGAGGTCGGCGCCCGGATCGGCCAAGGCCTCGGCGACCAGGAGGCCGACACCGACCGTCGTCTGGGCGACGTGGTCCACGTAGTCGACCACGGTCCAGTCCCGGTCGGCCGATGCCCACCGCCACCGTTGCTCGGTCGCGGCCGGCTCCGTCCACAGACGGTAGAAGTCAGCCAGGTGGACGATCGTGCGAACGGCGTCGCGGTCCTCCCATTCCTGGCCATCGAATCCACAGACCGAGCACCGGTCGAGAGGTTGGAGCGTCATCGACGCTGGGGCGCTACTCGCCGCCCTTCTGGATGTAGCTCTTGACGAAATCCTCGGCGTTCGTCTCGAGGACCTCGTCGATCTCGTCGAGTAGATCGTCGAGCTCGGCCTTGAGCGCCTCACCCTGCTCGCTCGTCGATGGGGCTTCCTCGACGACCTCGTCGTCCTGGGTCCGGGACGGGGTCTTGCGAACCTGCTCCCTGTCAGCCATGTTGAGTGCCTCCTCTGCCGACTTCGGCGATCCTCCCGAGCTGAGCGCGACCGGCGCCGCTCAAGCCCCGAGACGATCCAGGAGCTCCGAGACGGTGTCGGACTCCTCCAAGATCGTACCTACATGATCGACCGTACCGCGGGCGGGTTCGAGCATGGGAACCCGCCGGAGGGGATCATCGCCGACATCGAACACGATCGAGTCCCAGTTGGCGGCCACCACGTTGTCGGCGAACTTCTGCAGGCACTTGCCCCGGAAGTAGGCCCGGGTGTCGGCCGGGGGCTCGGTCACCGCGACCCGAGCGTCGGCGTCGTCGACCAGTCGCTCGAGGCCGGCCTTGGCCGCCAGCGACTTTGCCGGCCTCAGATCGTGGTACTGGAGGTCGAGGGCGCTCAGGCGGTTGTCGTCCCAGCCGCAGTCATGACGATCCATGAAGCCTTCGAGGATCCGCTTCTTCGCCACCCAGTCGACCTGGCCGGCCACGCTCATCGGGTCGGACTCCAGACCCGTCAAGACTTCTTCCCACCGTTCGAGAACCAGCTTGCCGCAATCCTCGCCGACCGGCTCCAGCCCGTAGCGGTCGGCCCACCGCTTGGCCTGGCCGAGCAGGTCCCACTGGACCTCCAAGGCCGTCATCGAGGTCCCGTCGGCCAACTCAAGCGGCTTGGACAGCGTGACGTCATGGCTGACGTGGTGCATCGCCGGAACGGGGTCCTGGAGTGGACGTTGGTCGAGCGCCTCGTCTTCGAGCATGGCGAACATGATCGCCGAGGTGCCCACCTTGAGGAACGTGGCGACCTGGGCCAGGTTGGCGTCCCCGGCGATCACGTGGAGTCGCCGGTACTTCTGGCTGTCGGCGTGCGGTTCGTCACGGGTGTTGACAATGGGGCGCTTCAGCGTCGTTTCGAGGCCGACCTCTTCCTCGAAGTGCTCGGCCCGCTGGGTCAGCTGGAATGGGATGTCGCTGCGGCTCACGCCGGGCAGCTCGCTCCCGACCTTGCCCGATCCGGTGAAGATCTGGCGGGTCACGAAGTGGGTGGTCGCTGCGGTGATGATCTGCCCGAAGGGCAGGCTGCGGTCGAGGAGGTAGTTCTCGTGACAGCCGTAGGCGTTGCCCTTGCGATCGGAGTTGTCCTTGTAGATGACGATCTCCTGCCCGTCGGGCAGGGCCTGCATCGCCGCCTCCATCGAGTCGATGAGGATGAGCTCCGCCGCCCGGTCGTACAGCAGCACCGACCGAGCGTCCCGGCACTCCGGGGTCGACAGCTCGGGGTGGGCGTGGTCGACGTAGTAGCGAGCGCCGTTGGTGAGGACCGCGTTCACCAGGTGGGTCTCCACCTCGGGCGGCATGGCGAACTCTGGCGGCATGATGTCGCGAGCGTCGGCGCCCGGCATCTCGTCGATGAAGTCCCAGGCGATCGGGGTCGCCCGGTCGTCGACGCTGCCGACCTCGGTCCCGACGTAGGCGTTGATCAGCAGTGACGAGGCCGATACCGGGTTCCAGTCCAGGGTGCCTCGCACCATGATCCCGAACTCGGTCTCGATACCCACGATCTTCGGTAGCGCCACGTTGTCGTCGTCCTTCGCCCGATCGGCCGCGAGCGGCCTAGAGGTACTGGCCGGTCGAGACCTGCTCGATCGCTCGGCCACCGGTCTTGTCGCCGCCGGCAGGACCGACCAGGGTCCGGACGTAGACGATCCGCTCCCCCTTCTTACCGGAGATCTTGGCCCAGTCGTCGGGGTTCGTCGTGTTCGGTAGGTCCTCGTGCTCCTTGTACTCCTGCGCGACCGACACCAGCAGGTCCTCGGTCCGGATGCCCTTGGTGCCGTCGTCGAGGAACCGCTTGATCGCCTGCTTCTTGGCCCGACGCACGATGTTCTCGATCATCGCGCCGGAGGCGAAGTCCCGGAAGTAGAGGATCTCCTTGTCGCCATTCTGGTAGGTCACCTCGAGGAACCGGGTGTCGTCGTCGGCCCGGTACATGTAGGTCACCGCTTCGGCGATCATGGCGCCGAGGGCCTCGGACAGGGAGCCGTGGCGGCTCACCTCGTCGGCGTGGATGGGGAGCTCGCCGGTCAGGTAGTTCTGGAAGATCGAGACCGCAGCCGTCTCGTCCGGACGCTCGATCTTGATCTTCACGTCGAGCCGGCCGGGCCGGAGGATGGCCGGGTCGATCAGGTCCTCCCGGTTGGAGGCACCGATCACGATCACGTTCTTCAACGTCTCGACACCGTCGATCTCCGCCAGCAGCTGGGGGACGATCGTCGACTCGATGTCGGAGCTGATGCCGCTGCCCCGAGTCCGGAAGAGCGACTCCATCTCGTCGAAGAAGATGATGACCGGGTAGCCCTCCTCCGACTTCTCCCGCGCCCGCTGGAAGATCAGGCGGATCTGGCGCTCCGTCTCGCCGACGTACTTGTTGAGCAGCTCCGGCCCCTTGATGTTCAGGAAGAACGAGCGGGACTGATCCTCGCCGGAGACCTCGGCCACCTTCTTGGCCAGGGAGTTGGCCACGGCCTTGGCGATCAACGTCTTGCCGCAACCGGGTGGCCCGTAGAGCAGGATGCCCTTCGGCGCCGGGAGCTGGTGCTCGGCGAACAGGTCGGCGTGGAGGAACGGAAGCTCGACGGCGTCGACGATCGTCTCGATCTGCTCCTCGAGACCACCGATGTCGTCGTAGCTGACATCGGGAACCTCTTCGAGGACCAGCTCCTCGACCTCGGCCTTGGGCAGCTTCTCGACCAGGATCGCCGACCGGGAATCGAGCAGCATCGAGTCGCCGGCCCGGACGCCGGTTCCGATCAGGTGCTCGGCCAGCTCGACGATCCGCTCCTCGTCGGCCCGGCCGACGACGAAGGCCCTGGTGCCGTCGTCGAGCACCTCCTTGATGATCACCACCTCACCCGACCGCTCGGGCCGGCGGATCTTCACCACGTTCAGCGACTCGTTGAGGACGACCTCAGCTCCCCTGATCAGCTCATCTGAGTCGATGGCGGGGTGAGCTTCGACCCGCATCTTGCGGCCGCTCGAGAACACGTCGACCGAGCCGTCCTGATTGACGCCGAGAAGCGTTCCGTAGGCGCTCGGGGGTTGGGTCAGCTTGTCGACCTCCTCACGAAGCGCGGCGATGTGCTCACGGGCCTCGCGGAGGGTGTAGGTCAGCTTCTCGTTCTGGCTGACGGCTTGGGCCAACTGGCCCTTGGTGTCGAGGAGACGCTCCTCGAGGGTCCGGACCCGCTTGGGTGCGTCCTGAAGGCGGCGACGGAGCGTCACCACCTCTTCCTCCATGGCCTTCAGCTGGTCCTGCAGCTCAGCCATGCCGGTCTCGTATGCGGTCAACCGACGTTCGTACTCGGGAGTAGTAACGGCTCTACCTCCTGGTGAGGCGTTCGATGGGACCCTACACCCACGGTCGGCACGATGCCGGACGGTTCAAGGGAGGGCCCCGACCCCGCGGCGGCGACGATGCGGCCAGGAGCGTTCGATCGAACGAAGCGAATTGCGACGGGATGGATGGATCTGACGATCAAGTGAGGTGCGATCAGTGGATGGTCGTGCGTGGGTGGCGGTGCCAATCGATGGCGGGCGACGTCGTCGTCGATGGCTCGATTGACTATCAGATTAGGTGGATAAACCTACAGCCCGGAGGATGTATGCCAGAACTCGGGCTTCTTCCCGCCAGGCGTCGTAGCGCCCCGACGGCCCGCCGTGCCCGGCGCCGAGGTCGGTCCACAGCAGGATCGGTCGGTCGGTGGTCGTGTTGGCCCGGAGGGCCTGGACCCACTTGGCCGGTTCCCAGAACCCGACCCGGGTGTCGTTGAGCCCGCCGGTTGCCAGGATCGAGGGATAGGGCGCTGCGGTCACGTTCTCGTAGGGGGCGTAGGACTGCATGACCCGGTAGGCCTCGCGATCATCGGCCGGATTGCCCCACTCCTCCCACTCGGTGACGGTCAACGGGAGCGACTCATCGAGCATCGTGTTGACCACGTCGACGAAGGGAACTTCGGCCACCGCGGCGGTGAAGAGTTCGGGTGCCTGGTTCAGCGCAGCACCGACGGTCAGGCCCCCGGCCGAGCCGCCCCGGGCCACCAGCAGGTCGGGTTCGGTCCAGCCCGCCTCGATGAGATGGCGAGCCGATGCCACCAGATCGTGGAACGTGTTCGGCTTGGCGCCGTACTTGCCGTCGAGGTACCACCGTCGGCCCATCTCTCCCCCGCCCCGTACGTGGGCGATGGCGAACGCGAAGCCGCGGTCGAGCAATGACAGCCGGGCCGATGAGAAGGTGGGGTCCATCGACGCCTCGTAGGCCCCGTAGGCATAGAGGACGAGGGGCCCGGGCCCGGCAGGGCGATCGGCCCGCCACACGAGGCTGATCGGGACCCTGGTGCCGTCGGCCGAGGTCGCCCAGAGCCGGGCGGTCTCGTAGGCCGACCGGTCGTAGCCCCCCAGCACCTCCTGGCTCTTGAGCAGCGTTCGGTCACCGGTGTCGAGATCGACGACGTAGACCGATGCCGGTGTGACCATCGAGCTGTACCCGTAGCGGAGGAGGGAGGTTCGGTACTCGGGATTGGCGCCCGGCCACACGGTCGAGACGGCCTCCGGCTGTTCGATCTCGGTCAGCGAGCCGTCCCGCCACCAACGGACCCGGATCCGGGTGGCGCCGCCGGCCCGCTCGAAGAGCACGAGATGGTCGGCCGTCACGTCGAAGGCGCTCAAGGTCACGGCATCGACCGACGTGCCCGGAGGGCCGTCCGAGTGGCCGGCGAGCGGGTCGGCACCGGCCAGCCCGTCGATCGGGAGGACCTCCCACCGCTCGGGGTCGGTGTCGTCGACCGGGGTCGTCATGATCACGAAGTCGTCATGACCGCGGTCGTTGGTACGGATGACGAACCGGCCCTCGTGGTGGGCGACGGCGTACTCGATGCCCTGACGCCGGGCGGCGACGAGGCGGGGCTCGACGTCGGGCTCGGCGGCCGGGATGACCCACACCTCGTCGGTGACCTTCGACGACACCCCGATCTGGATGTAGGAGTCGTCCTTCTCCAGCCCGACGCCGACGAAGAAGCGCTCGTCGGGCTCGGTGAAGACGAGCTCATCGTCGGCCGGGTCGGTCCCGAGGCGGTGCTTCCAGACCTGGTAGGGACGGTTGGCCTCGTCCGGCCGGACATAGAAGAAGGTGCGATTGTCGAGGGCCCACGCCGTCGAGTACGAGATGTCGTCGAGGCGGAGGTCGAGGTCCTCGCCCGTGTCGAGGTCGCGCACCGTGGCGGTGAAGCGCTCGTCGCCGGTGCGGTCCCATCCCCAGAGGAGCAAACGATGATCGGGTGACACGTCGAAGGGACCGACGTCGAAGAAGGGCCCCTCGCCGGCTTCGACGTTCTCGTCGAGCATCACGACCTCGCCCTGTGGCGGGGGCCCACCCGGATCGAGGGGCGCCATGGCCAGTAGAGGATCGGCCTCGACCGGCCGCCGGCAGTGGATCGGGTAGTCACATCCCTCGACGGTCCGGGCGTAGTACGACCAGCCGTCCTTGGCCACCGGGACCGAGAGATCGCTCTCCCGGATCCGCGACTTGATCTCGACGAACAGCGCCTCCCGGAGCTCCGCCACGTCGGCCAGGACGGCCTCGGTGTAGCCGTTCTCCGCCGCGAGGTGCTCGAGCACCTCCTCGTCGTCGCGGTCCCGTAGCCAGGCGTAGGGATCGATGACCGTGTGCCCCCACCGCTCCCGTTCGATCGGCCGGGCCGCCGCCACCGGAGGGGCCGCGCCGGCCGACGTCGAGATACGGGACGAGGACGGAATCGGGGGCTCGTTGGCGGTCATCGCCAACACCTTACGGTTGCCCGGTGACGGCCCGGCGCACCCGGCGTCGTCCCACGACGGTGGGCTTCCGGGTTTCGACCACGGGGATTCGGCGGACCGCCCCCCCGTCGCTCTACGTTCCCACCCATGACCGATCCCACGCCGGCCGAAGCCAGCACCACCAGCTTCCCCCAGACCCTCTACCAACCCGAGGAGGGGGCCTGCCAGATCCTCCTCGTCCGCCACGGCCAGTCCGCCCCATACGTCAGCGGCCAACCCTTCGATCTGATCGACGGGCACGGTGACCCCCACCTGACCGACCAGGGCCACTACCAGGCCCAGCTCGTCGCTCAGCGCCTGGCCACCGAGCCGATCGGGGCCATCTACGCCTCGTCGCTGACCCGGACCCAGCAGACCGCCCGTCCGCTGGCCACGAACCTCGGGCTCGAGGTGATGATCGAGCGCGACATCCGGGAGGTGTTCCTCGGCGAGGGCGAGGGAGGTCTCCTCCGAGAGATGATGGCCAACGGCCACCCCGCCGCTCTGGCAGCCCGGGCCAAGCAGGAGTGGGGTGAGATCCCCGGAGCGGAGACCAACGCCGACCTCCAGGCCCGAACCACCGCCGCGGTCGAGCGGATCGCCAGCCGTCACGCCGGAGAGATGGTCGCCGCGTTCTGCCACGGCGGCGTCATCGGGGCGGTGCTCGGCACGTTGGCCGGCGTCAACCCGTTCACCTTCAACGGGTCTCGCCACACCGCGATCTCCCACCTCGTGCGCAATCCGACCGGGTGGGTGATCCGTTCGTTCAACGACGGCGGCCACGCCGGTCCTCTCACGGCCGACTTCACCCCCGACCAGGGCTGAGCGCCGCAATCCCGGGTCGCCGGCCCGGAGGCGGTGGTTCCATCGTCCTGGGCTCCGGGGGGAATTCCTCCCGGAGCCGCTTGAATGGAACGGGCCTGGCGACCACTTAGGGTACTGTCGTAGACACGCCTGGTGGCAACGATTGCCGCTTCTGCGACAACGGGAGCGATTCACCGTGGCGACTGAAGGAGGGTGTTCCCCGTGTTGTGGCGAGAACGCTATCGAGTGGCAGCCGCCGGATTGCTCATGGCCATCGCGGTGTTGGCCGTGCTCGACTTCGTCGCCCGCACCGAGGCCGACCCGCCCGGTCTGAGCGTCCTCTACCTGGCGCTGGCCCTCGTTCTGAGCGCCATCTACGCCGGTTTCACCCCGTGGAACCAGATGCGGGCCGTGTGGCGGATCGTTCCCGCGGTCGTCGCCGTGCTGGCGCTCCTGGCCGCCATCTTCTGGGCCGACGCCGCCGCCACCAGCCATGCCTCGAACGGCTTCGCCGCGGCCGCGGTCCTGATCCTGACCTATGTCGGATTCGTACTCCCGCCCGGTTCGGCGCTGTTCTTCGCTCCGGTCGTGGTCCTGGTCCTACTGTCAGCTCACCTTCGGGAGGAGTTCCGCGTGAGCTTGGCCCTTCCGCTGGTTGCCGTGCCGGTCGCCGCCCTCCTCGGCGAGCTGGTCTCGGCTCTCACCGACCGGAGCGTCCGGACCGCCAACCGGTTCTCCAGCCGGAAGGAGCGGCTGGCGCGGCTGGAGGATGTTCTCAAGCGCTTCACCCGGCCGAACTCGATCGACGAAGCGGCCCAGGAGGTGGCCGAGGCGGCCATCGAGATCTTCGACGTCGACCGATCGACGGTCGTGTTGCGGGACAATCACCAGCAGCTGATCCAGGTGACCCTGGGCCCGGCCGCCGATGAGGTACCCGACGACAAGACGGCCGCGCTCGTCGCCGAGACCATCGGTGGCGACGAGCCTCGGCTCGTGCCGACCCGCCGGGGTGGCCACCTGCTCGTCCTCCCCCTCCCGACCGCCGATGTACCGGCCGGGGCCGTGGTCGTCCATCCGGTCAAGCCGGAAGACCCCGAGTTCAGCCTCGACCTGGCCCGCCTGTTCGGCACCCAGGTCGGCATCGCGATCGAGCACCTCTTCAAGATCAGCGAGCTCCAGCACGCCACGACGCGAGACGAGCTGACCGGCATCGGCAACCGCAAGCACGCCAACGCCCTGCTCGACGCCCTCGAGGAGGGCGACGCGGTGATCCTCCTCGATCTCGACGGGTTCAAGGAGGTCAACGACACCCAGGGCCACGCCGCCGGGGATCAGGTCCTTCAGGACCTCAGCGCCCACCTCCGGCGCTGCCTGCGCGACTCCGACACCTCCGCCCGACTCGGCGGCGACGAGTTCCTGGTGGTGGCCCGCCGGGCATTCGCCGACCCGCTGGCGGTGGCGGACCGGATCCTCATCGACTGGGCCAACAAGGCCCGGGGCACGACCATCAGCGCCGGGGTCGCCCTCCACCAGGGCGACGTCGCCACCGATGACACGCTGGCTCGGGCCGATCAGGCTCTGTACCAGGCCAAGGCGGCCGGCAAGAACCGAGCCCACATGTGGTACCCGGGCCTCGTCGCCTTCTCGGCCAACGGTCACACCGATCCCGGCACCGCCCCGTTGCCGTGAGCCGGGGTTGGCGCTCGCCGATGAGCGGCCGGCCGGATCAGCCGTTCGAGGCCTTCGATGATCCGGAGGCCTCGGCTTCGGCTGCCGCACCCGGGAGCTCGATGATCTTCGCCTCGACCTCGTCGCGCAGGCCGGCCAGGGGCAACACGTTCAGCACGCCCTGACCCTGCTGGACGAGGTCGATCAGCTCCTCACCACTCCGGGCCAGGACGGGCGTGGTGCCGTGGATGACCAGGTTTGCCGACTCGACGTCCTGGCCGAGCTCGTCTTCGATGTACGAGAACACCTGGCGGACGGTCTCGAGCCGAAGACCGGCATCGAGAAGGGCCTTGATGACCCGGAGCTTCAACAGGTCGGTGTAGGAGTACCGACGACGACTCCCCGACCCGGTGGCATCGGTGACCGAGGGGCGAACCAGATCGGTCCGAGCCCAGTAGTCGAGCTGCCGGTAGGTGATACCGACGATCTCCAGCGCCCGCTTGCCCGAAAAACTCTCTTCCACAACCACGATTGCCTGCCTCCTCTAGCGGCTATCGGGCAGGCCGCCGTGTTGCTGGAGTCGCACCCACACCCGCCGGCGGAGTAAGAGGAGCGGCCGTTGACCGAACGTCGGCATCACGAGAAGCATCCTCAACCCCTACGCTTACCGGGCCGGACGAACCATCCGTGCGACAAACGGGCGGAGATGAATGACGACGCCGTAATTACGTCGGCGCGATTTACCCTGATGAGGATCGTACCCAGGCCCCCAGATCCAGTCAACGACCGCACGACAATTGCGGGCATCGACCGAACCGCAGCGCGCACCAGGGCTCGGCATGACGGCGGCTGACGAGGTCAGGGACGTGGGCGAGCTGCTCGTCGAGGCGTTCGGGCCCGACGGCTGGCGCCTCGTCGGCATGGACGACGCCGCCGGCGGCCGCGGCGTGTTCAGCCGGGTGCTCCGGGTCCGGCTGGCATGGACCGACGGTGCGGACGGGCCCGGCTCGGTGATCGTGAAGCTGCCCGCCGCCGGCCCCAACGGCGACGCCGCACGAGCGTCGGGCGCCTACCGACGGGAGGCGCTCGCCTACCGCCAGCTCCTACCAGGGACGCCGGTCGCCACCCCGGCGGTCCACCACGTCCGGCTCGTCGACGACGACGTGTCGCTGGTGTTGGAGGACCTCGGCGCCGAGCGAGCGGTCGACCAGATGGAGGGGCTGAGCCCCAACGATGCGCTCTCGGTCGGGCTGGAACTGACCCGCCTCCACCACCACTGGCGCCGCTCGCCCCGGTTGACGGGGCTTGCCATCCGCCGCTCGACGCCTGCTGCGTTGCCCGCCGAGGCCCTCGACGCCGGCCTCACGGCACTGCGGCAACGATGGAGTGCCGATGTCGATGCCGACCAGCGTCGAGCCTTCGACGACCTGGTCGCCGCCCGGCCGGCGGTGGTCGACGCCTTCGGCGCCGCCGGGCCACCGACCCTGTGCCACGGTGACCCTCGGGCAGACAACCTCGTGTTCCGGGACCCCGACCGAGCCGTGCTCTTCGACTGGCAACAGGTGGCGATCCAGTTCGGCGCAGCCGATCTGGCGTGGCTGGCCGCCACCAGCCTCCGCCCCGACGTCCGCCGGGCCACCGAGCCCACCCTGCTGGCCGAGTGCGACACCCCGATCGACCGCTACCGCCTGGGACTCGTCCTACCCGGCCTCGCCGTGCTGCTCCTCGCCCAGCGGCGGGCCACCGACCGGCGAACCGAGCGGTTCATCGCCACCAGCCTCACCCGTATCGGCCAGGCGCTGGTCGACCACGAGCTGCCCCGGGTCACGATCGGTTGACGCCGACCGCAGGCTCAGGGCAGGAAATCCTCGGGGTTGACCTCGTCGAGGAACTTCCTCAGCTCCTCGACCATCTCCTCCTCGTCGCCCTGGGAATCGGTCTGCTCCGGCTCCTCGATCCCGGCCTCGTCGATCAGCGCCTCCTCGGCGAAGATCGGTGAGCCGGTCCGCACGGCGAGCGCAACCGCATCGGACGGGCGGGCCGAGAGTGTCTGCACCCCTCCACTGGCGTCGCGGAGGAACAACTCGGCGAAGAACGTGCCCTCCCGAAGGTCGGTGACGACGATTCGCTCGAGGGCGGCACCGAGACTCTCGATCACCTCCGCCATGAGGTCATGGGTCATCGGGCGGGCGGTCGGCGTGCCCGAGAGCGCGAGGTCGATGGCGTGAGCCTCCGGGCCACCGATATAGATCGGCACCACCCGACGGCGGCCGGTCGTCTCACGGAGCAGCAGGATCGGCGTGTTGGTCGGCATCTGGACCCGGACACCGAACAACTCCATCTCGACCGTCATGGCTCCAACCTAGCGGACCGGAGAACGGTCGGCCGGTCGTGCCGGGACGCTCTGACGACGGCCAAACCGAAGCCAACCGTCACGATGGATGGGCTGGGGACCGATGGCCGGCGAGCTCGATGTACACCAGCTTGAACTTGCCGACCTGGAGCTCGTCGCCGTCGCTCAGCCGCTCGTTGTCGACCCGGGATTGGTTGACGTACGTGCCGTTGAGACTGCCGGCATCGGCCACTTCGAACCCGCCGGTGATCCGGCGAACCTCGGCATGATGGCGGGAGACGGTCACGTCGTCGAGGAAGATGTCGCTCTCGGGATGGCGACCGATCGTGATCTGATCGGCGTCGAGGTGGATCCGGCTCCCTCGCTTCGGGCCCTGGCGGACCACGAACATACCGGGAACGTCCTCGGGGACGTCGTCGATCGAGATCGGCTCGGTGAGGATGGCGTCGGCTTCGCTGGTGATCGACTCGATGAGCGCCGTCGGGTGCTCGGTCGGCGAGCGCGTCGTCAACGGCACACCACACGAGCTACAGAACCGCGCTCCGAGCGGGTTCTTATAGCCGCACGACGGGCACGCTGCATCCATGCTCAGGCCTCCGTGATCGCGATGTAACCAGCTGCGTCGAGTAGGTCGTCGATCGTGGCGTCAGAGCTTAGCTCAATAACCATGATCCAGCCTTCTCCGTACGGGTCGGAGTTGAGCTTGTCGGGGGTGTCGACGAGGTCGGTGTTGACCTCGACGATCCGACCGGTCACCGGGGCGTAGATGTCGGAGACCGACTTGGTCGACTCGACCTCGCTGATCGACTGGCCGCTCGTGACCGCTTCACCGATCGGCGGGAGATCGACGAACACGACGTCCCCGAGGGCGTCCTGGGCGTAGTCGGTGATGCCAACCCGTGCCCGATTGCCATCCTCCAGCCGAACCCATTCGTGATCGGTGGAGTAGCGAAGATCCTCCGGAATCTGCATGGCTGACAACGGTACCCGGAACGGGGGCGACCACGGTCGCTCCTGGGGAGACCTCACCATCGGACCGCCCAGGTCACGGGGTGGTCGGACGAGCTGTCATCCGCCGTCGAGTGGCCGGCACGTACTGGAACAGCGCCGAGTACCAGCTGTAGCCGAGGCCGGGGACGACGAAAACCCAGGCCAGCACGGCCAGGACGGAGGCGTAGGACAGCGTGCTGGCGGCACCGAGGAAGAGGGGGAAGGCGAACATCAGCAGGAACGTGCCGGTCTTGCCTTCCCAGGTCACGACCAGCCGCTCCCCACCGACCGCCGTCACCGCCACCGCGCACAGGGCGACGAGGACCTCCCGGACGATCACGGCCGCCCCGATCAGCACGGGGACCGAGCCGTCGATCAGCTGGCTGGGGACGACGACGAAGAACAGCAGGCGGTCGACGACCGGGTCGAAGGCCGCCCCGAATTCGGTCACCTGATCGAGGCGTCGAGCCAGCCACCCGTCGACCCAGTCGGTCGAACCGAGCGCCGCCAGGAGCCAAGCGGCTGCCGCCCGATCCTCGCGCCCGAAGAGCAGCCACACGAACACGGGGATGCAGCACAGGCGGACGAGGGTGATCACGTTCGGGACGTTGACCACCTCCCCCGGCTCGACCCGAAGGCTGCCGTCGTCGACCATCGCTCGATTCCCCGCCCGCTACCCGTCGCCGGCCGGCATGGGCAACGCCCGGGAGTACAACGTGACCCCGTTGGCCCGGTCGTCGATGATCACCTCGAACCCCTGGTTCGCCATCGTCCGGTCGAACTCCTCCCGTTCCTCGTCGGTCCGATCCGGCACCTCACGGTCGATGACCAGGACGGCCCGGGTGAAGTCGGGGAACCCGGCCTGGACCGCCGATGGCTGGGTCTCGGGATCGACCGCATAGAGCCAGGGGCGCTCGGCCAGCTCGACCAGGACCGACGGTGAGGCCCGAACCGCGACGTCAGGCCCGAGCGACTCGATGGCATCGAGCGCCGAGGCGTCGGTCGCGTCGAGCCGGTTCCACTCCCACGGCCGCTCGTAGGGCGAGGTCGGCGACGAGGCGACGAACAGCAGCACCGACGCTGCGGTCAACGTCGTCAGCACCCGGACGTCGAGGAAGACCCGGTCGACGCCCATGTTGCCGAGGCGGTTCAAGGCGTAGACGGCGGCGATCATCATGAACGCCACCAGCATCGAGGCCCGTTCGGCGAACGCCTCATCGGGCGGCAGGTCGGCGATGAGGTAGATGACGGCCAGGGGCATGGCGGGTGCGAGGTACCGAAGCGACAGCAGCGGCAGGAAGATCACGGGGGCCAGCAAGCTCACGACGAGGGTGATGTTGTCCCGGTCGACCAGGTCCCGAACGAGCGAGACCGGATCCCGGAGCGACGACAGCACCACCTCACCGAGCGACGCGCCGGTCACCCCGAACCGGCCCGGAATGGCGCCGGCGTCACCGATGATCGGTTGGACGACGAGCAGGAGACCGAGCGACCAGACGAGGCCGACCCCCAGCGTCCAGACCGCCACCGCCCGCTCCCGGGCGCCGAGGACCACGAAGCCCCAGAGCCCGACCGCCAAGCCGAGATCGGCCCGGCAGGCGAGGGCGAACGCGATGCACAGCCAGTACAGCACCCACCGCTTGGTCGCCCCGGAGTAGGCCATACCGATCAAGGCCGGGACGGCCAACGCTTCGGGGTGGAAATCGTCGGTCCCGAGCCGGTGGACCGCGGGGTGGAGGGCGTAGGCCATCGTCAGGGCCGCCGCCGCCCCGACCCGGAGCTTGGCCACCTCCCGGGCGAGGCGCCACAACGGGAGGATGGCACCGGCCAAGGCTGCGCCCTGGGTGACGACCAGGAGCTCCGCCGGCGGAAACACCAGGCCGGCAAGCGCCAGCGGGTAGAGGATGAACGCCCAGTGGAGCTGGAGGAGATGGACCTCCGAGCCGAACAGCGATGCCTGCGGCATCTTGCCCTCGCCCAGGAGCCACAGCGCCTGGGTGTAGCCGGCGAGGTCGATCCCGGTCTCGAGCGAAGCGATGCGGGCCAGGCTCGTCCAGATCAGCACCGCACCGAGCCCGACGGTGAACAGGGGTGGGAGCCAGCGGTCGCCGACCCCCGCCTCGAGCCGGGCCTGGAACCGGACGATGTAGCGCCGGAGCCGCCGCCGAATCGGCAGCTCCCCCATCGTGGTCGTCGTCATTCGGTGACGGGCTCGAGCGGATGCGGATCGAGCTCGAGGAGCTCGGCGCCGTTGTTGCGAACGCTGTTGACCATCGGGGTGACCGGTCGCACGGTCAGCAGGTCATCGGGCGCCGGCACGAACAGCGACGCCAGCTCCTCGACGTCGGAGCCCTCGGCCAACCAGTCGTCCCAGACCGACGGGGCCAACATGACCGGCATCCGGTTGTGGATCGGCTTCATCGTGGCGTTCGGTCCGCAGGTCAGGATCGTGCAGCTCTCGACCATGTCGGCCACGCCGCCATCGGCCGCTTCGCTCCCCTCGCCGTCCTCCGACGGCGGTGTCCACCGTTCCCAGAGGCCGGCGAACACGAGGGGCTCGCCGTCGGTGCGGTGGATGTAGTACGGCTGCTTCTTGTCGTGCCCCGGCACCTTGGCCCACTCGTAGAAGCCGTCGGCCGGGATCAGGCACCGGTGGCGGCGGATCGCCCGCCGGTAGGCCGGCTTGTCGAGGACCGACTCCGATCGGGCATTGATCATCTTCGAGCCGACCTTGAGATCCTTCGCCCAGAACGGGACGAGCCCCCACCGCAACGTCGTCAGCTGCCGATGGCCGTCCCGGGCTCGAACGGCGTACACCTCGCGGGTCGGGGCGACGTTGAAGTTCGGTTCGAGCTCCTGGTCGGGGGCGCCGGCACCGAAGTAGCGCGCCAACTCGTCGGGGGGCGACGCCGATACGAACCGACCACACATGGCGCCCAACCTAGTGGAGTCGGGGTGATCTCAGGACGCTTCGTCGTCGGCGAAGGCGACCGGATCGGGCCGTCGGGGCACGATCGACGCCCGCCGGTCGAGGATCTCGACCAGCTCCCGGTCGACCCGGGCACCGGCTCGCAGGAGCGCCCGCCGGAGCGCGAACTCCTCGCCGAGTCGATCGGCCACCGCCTGTTCGAGAGCCGGAAGGCGGGAGCGGGACCGCCGGGCCCGACCGAGATGGCGGCCCGACCAACAGGTCCAGGCGACGGCCAGGGCCGCCGCCAGAACGAGCGCGATCATCGCCACCCCGCCGGCCGCCCGCACCGCACCCGAGGAGTCGGGGGCCATCGACGCCAGCCAGCGGGTGGCGAAGGCCGAAGCGATGAGCGCCACGGCGGTGACGGCGCAGATGGCCACGGACCGCGCCGCGGCCATCGGGGTCAGGTCGTTCGTCGCCGCCCGGCGGGCGTCGGCCAGCGCGCGCTCGGTCTCGGACCGGGCTCGGCGGGCGTGGCCGAGCTCGGCCGCTCCCCGCTCGAGGGCCCGGCGGCACAGCCCGACCGCCGACCACACCGCCCGCTCGGTGACCGCCAGCGGCAACGCTCCGATGGCCTCGTCCTCGGGCGCGGCGCCATCGGCCACGAGACCGTCGACGACCGACAGGACCTCCTCGGCCGGGCCGTCGACCGCCGACGACGTCGGCCGACCATGATCGGCGGCTGACGCGGTGGGAACGGCGGCCTCGGGTGACGTCGTGGCGACGATGTCGTCGTCGACCATCGAGGTCAGACCCCGGACGGCGGCCCGGAGTCCGGCGACCTCGCCGACGGCTCGGGTGGCGATCGCCACCTGTCGGGCCGGTTCGATCTGGAGCCCCAGGGCGAGCGCGTCCGCCTCGAGCATCGGATCGGCCTCGACCGCCTCGGCCAGGCGATCGGCGGCGCCATCGGAGCCGAGCCGGGCCAGGTGGAGCCACAGGGCCGGGCACGGCCGATCCAGATCCCGGTCGATCGACTCCAGGATCGAGCGCCCGGCCGCCGGGTCACCGGCTTTCTCGTGGCAGGCCGCAGCGACCGACGCCACATAGACCGCTCCGCCCGGATCGGACCGGATCAGCTGCCGAGAGGCCGCCTCGAGGTGGCGGGCCGCGGTGCGTGGGTCGGTCCGGCTGGCCAGCAGTCCGGCCCGGAAGGCGCCGTCGACGTCGACCTCGGGCGTCGGCTCCCCGATCCGGGCTGGGGCCGGGCTGGACACCGGCGGCAGCGGGCGGCCGACGACCGAGTCGACGAGAACGCCGGCCTCGGTGGCTGCGGCGCTCACGTCGACCGGGTCGCCACCCGCCAGCGGATCGAAGACGAAACTGAACGCACTGGCCGAGTCGTAGGGGGCGGACGGCCAAGCGGACGATGAGCCCTCCCCGGCGCCCGGGGACGGAGCACCGCCGACCCGGACGAGCTCGTCGACGACCTCGGGCCAGGCGGCAGCGATGGACGGCTGGGCGGCGCCGGCCATGTCACCCCACGATCGGGTTCTTGTACGAATCGAGATAGGTGATCTCGTGGACCGGAGGCCGGGCGGCCGGTTTGAAATCGGTGCCCTTGGTGTAGGCGACGGGCAGCAGCCCGGCCTGCGTCATGTGGGCCGGGATGCCGAGCAGCTCCGCCGCCTCGGCCTCGTGTCGAAGATGGATGGTGGTGAGGCAGCTCCCCAGGCCCCGGCTCCGCAGGGCCAGCTGGAAACTCCACATGGCGGGGATGATCGAGCCGAACAGACCGGCCGCCCCCACCCCCTCGTCCTCGGCCCGGCCGATGATCAGCGGGATCACCATGACCGGGACCCGGGCGAAGTTCTCCGCCAGGTAGAGGGCCGAGTCCATCACCCGGGCGGTCTGGCTCCCGTCCTCGACCGCCGATGCCGCCGATCGGAGGTAGTCACCACCGGCCCGGTTGTAGATGTCGGCCAGGGCGTCCTTCTTGGCCTGGTCCCGGATCACCATCCACCGCCACCCCTGCCGGTTGGACCCGGTCGGGGCCTGGACGGCCAGTTGGAGGCACTCCAGCAGTACGTCGTCGGGGACCTCGCGTTCGAGATCGAGCCGCTTGCGCACGGCCCGGGTCGTCGACAGGAGCTGGTCTACCTGGGTCAGGTCGAAATCCATGACCGTCAACTCTGGCGTCGCGCCCGCTCGGTCGGCAAGATCCGCCACACTGGAGTCGTGATTCGATCACTCCGACCCCTCCTCGCCGTGGCGGCGAGCCTGAGCATCGCCCTCTCGGCCTGTGGTAGCGACGACGCGTCGACCGACGTCGCAGCCGACGGCGGACCCGAGCTCCCGGTGCTCGACGCCGCGACCGCCTTCGACGGCCAGGCGACCACCGTCCAGGGCGAGCCGTTCGATCTCGGAACGCTGGCTGGCAGCGATCTCGTCGTCTGGTTCTGGGCGCCGTGGTGACCGACGTGCGTGGCTGAAGGCCCTGCGGTCGCAGCGGCTGAAGAGACCTACGACGATGTGACGTTCCTCGGGATCGGCGGCCTGGCCGAGATCCCCGACTTCGTCGAGTTCGTCGATCGGACCGGTACCTCCCAGGTCGTCCACCTGGCCGACGAGAGCGGCGAGCTGTGGGAGCAGTTCGGCGCCGTCGACCGCTCGACGTTCCTGTTCGTCAACGACGACGGCACCTATGTGCTGTCCAACTACGGCGCGGTCGACGAGTCACGTCTGTCGGCCGAGATCGAGCGACTCCGGACCAGCTGACGGAGCCGCTCGGTCGTGGGCCGGTCAGGGGTGGATACCACCGTCGACGACGAAGGCCTGTCCCGTGCAGTAGCTGGACTCGTCGCTGGCCAGGAACAGCACCATCGTGGCGATGTCGATCGACTCGCCGACCCGCCCCAACGGGATCGAGCGCTCGACGCGGGCCCGAACGTCGGGATCGACGATCGGCTTGAGGTCGGCGGTCATCGGCGTCTCGATCAGACCGGGGTGGACCGAGTTGACGCGGATGCCGAATTTCCCCCACTCCTTGGCCGCCACCTTGGTCATGCCGGTGACGGCGAACTTCGACGCCGAGTAGGCGGCCCGGGAGTGGACGCCCTCCAACCCGGCCACCGAGCTGATGTTGATGATCGACCCGCCTCCACCACCCTGAATCAGGGACCGGGCCACGGTCCGCATGCCCAGAAACGTGCCGGTCTGGTTGATGGCCACGATCCGCTCGAACTCCTCGAGCGAGGTGGCATCGAACTTCTTGGCCAAATCGACACCGGCGTTGTTGACCAGCACGTCGATCGAGCCGTGAGCCTCGGCGACGTCGGTCACCACCGCTTCCCACTCTTCCTCCGATCGGACGTCGAGGTGGCGATAGCTGGCGCCGTCGATCGAGCCGGCGACCGCCTCGCCCGGCTCGTCGAGCACGTCGGTCAGGACGACGGTCGCCCCCTCAGCGGCGAACAGGCGCCCCTCGACGGCCCCCTGACCGCGGGCTCCTCCGGTGATCAGGGCCACCTTGCCGGCCAGTCGACCTTCCTCGTTCATCGCTCGCTCCTTCGTCACCGCCCGTCGTCCCCGCAACCTAGAGCGCCCGTCCGGGGACCGAAAGACGACCGGGCCGGCGGGTCTTCGCGACGACGGCTGGGTCGACGTGCCGAGCGAAGGATGATCCTCGATCCGGTAGGGTCGACCATCGCTGACGCGACCACGGGAGGGAGTGGTAGGCGATGACTCGAGCGGGTGGTCGAGCCGGGTACCTGCCGGCGATCGATGGGCTCCGCGGCGTGGCCGTGCTCGGCGTCATGGCGTCGCACGCCTTCGTGCCCTTCGACGCGTTCGGGGTCGGCGTCGACCTGTTCTTCGTGATCTCCGGGTATCTGATCACCGGCATCCTGGCCGGTGAGTTGGACCGGACGGGAACGGTCGCGATCGGCCGCTTCTACCGGAAGCGGATGGCTCGGCTCTACCCCGCCCTGGCGGTCGTGGCGGTCGTGACCGGGGTGGTGTATTTCGCCCTCCCGCTGCCGGCCCGATCGGAAACCGTGCTCGGCGCCGGGACCAGCCTCCTCTACCTCTCGGCCTTCCCCCGGATGGCGGGCGACTCGATCGGGTGGCTCGGCCACACCTGGTCGCTGTCGGTGGAGCAGGTGTTCTACCTCGTGTGGCCCCTGGTGCTGGTCGGGGCCACGACCTCCCGGTCGCTCCATCGCCGGATCCTGGTGGCGACCGGGATCGCCCTCGCCCTCCACCTCGCGCTGTTGCCGGTGGCGTCTCCGGCCTGGTTGTACAACGGGCCCGACAGCCGGGCGATCCAGATCCTGGCCGGCGCCGCGCTCTTCGTCCTGGTCGCCACCGACCGACTCGGCGACCGGCTGGTGATCGGGGCCGGGCTGGCCGGCACGCTCTGGTTCGCCCTGCACGTGACCGTCACGCCCCTCGGCATCACCCAGGGGTCGATCGTGGCGATCGCCGCCGCCGGCGCAGGGGTGGTGGCGGTGGCTCTCCGGTTCCCCGACGCCCCGATCCTCTCCCGACGTGAGCTGGTGTGGGTCGGTACCCGGTCCTACAGCCTCTACCTGGTCCACTACCCGCTGTTCGGCCTCCACCGCGACGACTGGTCCCCGAGCGTGGACTACGCGGTCCGACTGGCGGCCATCGTGGCCAGCTTCGGGGTCGCCGAACTCCTCTACCGGTCGGTCGAGGTGCCGTTCCGCCATCGCCTCGCCAGGCGCTCGGCCCCCGGCACCAGCGCCATCGGGAACCCGACATGAGCGGGTGGCGACTCCTTGCGCCGCTGGTCGCGCTGCTCCTGGCGGTGATCGTCGCCGGCTGCGGTGGTGACGATGGCGATGCCGGCCCGGGCTCGATCGCCGCCGAACCGGTCGGCGCAGACGATCCGGAGGCTTCGACGATCGACGGCGGCTCATCTCCGGCGCCGGCCGACGGCGATGGGGGCGATGGCGGGTCCGGAGGTTCACCGCTCGGCGACTCCCCCGACGCTGGCACCGCCGCTGGCGACGGCGGCTCATCTCCGGCGCCGGCCGACGGCGCCACCGAGACGTCGGGTGACGACGGCACCTCCGGCTCCGAGGGCGAGCTCGACGCCGACGCACCGGCCGACGACGACGGTGGGGCCAACGCCGACGAGACGTCGGGAGGCGCCGACCTCGGTGATGGCGATCTCGGCACGGTCCTGCTCCTCGGCGACTCGATCACCGAGGGTTTCCCCCACGCCTACCGCTACCCGCTCTGGCGGGCCTTGACCGAAGACGGCTATCGCTTCGATTTCGTCGGTCTCCAATCGTCGCCGGGATGGACCGAGCAGACCGCGACGATCGACGGTCGCCCGTTCGACGCCGACCACGCCGGCGTGACCGGCCAATGGACCTTCGAGCTCGGCGAGCGGCTCCCCTACCTGCTCGCCGAGCTGCCGGCCCCCGACCTGGTGCTGCTGCATTCCGGCACCAACGACATCGCCGGAGGTGCCGATCCGGCGACGGTCGGCCGTGAGACCGCGGCGATCGTGGCCCAGCTGCGGGCCGCCAACCCCGAGGTCCGAGTCCTGCTCGCCCTGATCATCCCGGTCTTCGGCGAGCCGGAGGCCAACGAGGGGATCGCCGCCCTGAACGCCGAGTTGACGGCGCTGGCAGCCGGCACCCCCGGGGTCGACGTCGTCGATCACAACACCGACTTCGACGCCGATGCGAACTACATCGACGAGTTCCACCCGAGCGCCGCCGGAGCGACCGAGATGGCCAACCGGTGGCTCGACGCCATCGCTAGCCTCTAAGCCGACGATCGCCGGGTCGCGATCGGCCGAGGCGAAGGGAATCGACGTGACCGATCACAAGCAGGCGTTCCTGATCCTGGCCCACGGTGCGCCAGCGCAACTGGATCGCCTCCTCGCCACGCTGGACGATCCGCGGTTCGCCGTCTTCCTCCACCTCGACGCCAAGGCCGACATCGGACCGTTCCGCGAGGTGGCGACGGGGCGCGACGTCACGTTCACCCCTCGCCGCTTCGACGTGTGGCGAAAGTGCTGGTCGATGATCGAAGCCACCGAGGAGCTGATCGCCACCGCCCTCGACGCCCCCGAGCCCTTCGGCTACTACACGCTGCTCAGCGGTGCCGACTATCCGATCAAGAGCGCCGATCGGATCGCCGAGGTGCTCGGCTCCAGCGACCGGGAGTACCTCCACTACTTCCACCTCGACGCCCGCCCCGACTGGGACCACCGTGTACGTCGCCCGTGGTATCGCGACGACACCTACCACGCCTCGAAGCCCGACCCCGGCCTTCGGGACCGGGCCGAGCGAGCCGCCAACCGAGCCCGGCGCCTCGGCCACCGCGTCGCCCTCGTCGGCCGGGAGCGACGGCCGGCGCCACCCCAGATCCGCACCCTGGCGGGCGGCTCCCAGTGGTGGAGCCTGACCCACGGCTGCCTGGCCTACCTCCGGGAGCGGATGCGGCGGACCGACGAACGGGCCTACTTCCGACACGTCGACGGCCCCGACGAGCTGTACGTCCAGTCGCTGCTCGTCAACTCGGCCTTCCGGACCCGCATCGCCGGCTACCCGGCGTACGAGGCGTGGAGTCGAGCGGAGCGCGACGCCGCGTTCGATCTCGATGCGATGTTGCCCGAACCCGAGCTCAACCTCCGGTACGTCGACTGGTCGATCGAGCGGGAAGAGGTCCCGCCCGAGGGTGGGGAGCCTCGGGGCCCGACCACCCTCGACGATCGGGACTTCGATGTCCTGGCCTCCAGCGGCGCGCTCTTCGCCCGCAAGATGCACCCGACCCGGTCGGCCGCCCTCCTCGACCGGATCGACGCCGAGTTGCGATCGGTGACCTGACCGTCAGTGGCCCCCGTCGCCCCCATCGCCGAGTCCGGCGACGTGGAGGGCCAGTCGCTTTGCCCGGTCGAGGTCGTAGTGCCGCCGGGTGACGATCCGCTGGGCGTAGAGGCCGCCACCGGCCTGGAGGTTGGTCACGAACTTCCACCCGCCGTAGGCATCGGCGGTCAGGTCCCGAATGGCGTGCATCAGCATGGCCCGGTAGTCGCCGTCGACCTCGTTGCTCGTCGACATGTACTTCCTGGCCAGCGGGCCGACCTCCGGGTTCTCGAAATCGGCGGGTACGGGAGCGGTGAGGACCGCCCCGCCGGCGATGTCGTGGAGGTGGCGGACCATGAGGTTGTAGTTGGCCGCGGCGTGGAACTTGCCGGCGTTGACGTAGAGCTCGTCGGGGAACGCTGCGCCGCCCTCGCCGATCTTGCAGTTGGAGACCGCAGCCTCCAACGTCGAGCGGATGAGGGTGGCGTGGATGATCATCTCCGAGATCTTCTCCTTGACGTGGGAGATCCCGGCGGTCCCATTGGCCTCGGCGACGAGTTGGGCGAGACCAACGAGCTGGTCGGCCTCGTCGACGAAGGCCGAGAGGCCCCCAAGGCGCTCCCACAACCCGAGGCTGTGGGCGAACACGGCGGCGAACGCCGTCTCCCCGTCGAGGAACACCCGCTCGTGGGGGACGAACACGTCGTCGAAGATCACGAACCCCTCGGGATAGTGGTACCGGCTCGAGATCGGGAACGCCCGGTTGTCGTCGTGACGGGGGGCGTAGGTGGTGTTGATGATCTTGACCCCCGGTGCGTTGACCGGGACGACACAGCCGATCGACCAGTCCTCTTCGCCCGGCTTCATCGCCTTGGTCGGGATCGTCAGGAGATCGTGGCCGAAGGAAGCGCCGGTGATGTGGAGCTTCGCACCCCGGATCACCACCCCGTCCCGCTGCCGATCGACGACCCGGACGTAGGCGTCGAGGTCGTCCTGTTTGGCCGGCGGCCGACTCCGATCGCCCTTGGCGTCGGTGATGCACTGGGTGATCCGGATGTCGGCCCGCTGGGCGTGCTCGATGTAGGCCCCGATTCGGTCGAGGTAGTCGCTCTTGACCTCGGTCATCCGGCCAGCCGCCGTCTTCAGGGTCTGGATCGACGTCGACGTGACGTGGGCCATCATCCCCGCGTCGTGCAGCAGGGGGATCAGCGCCCGCAGCTCCTCCGACGACGATGGGACCGCCAGCAGCGGGCTGACCGCATCGGGTGCCGGGTCGTAGTGGCGGTCGTAGGCCTCGGCGGTGACCTCCGCCGTCTGGCCCAGCACCGCGTGGCCGACCAGATCGTCGACCCGCTCCCCCTCGAAGAAGGTCTGGCGCCCGTCGTCCAGGGACTTCTTGTACTCCGCTCCGGTCAGCATCGGTGGTCTCCCCTCGAGGTCATCAGCTCCCAGCACACCACCTGCGGCCCCGGGTGACCAGTTCCGGCCCGATGGCTAGGGTCGGGGAGGATGACAACCGGACCCACGGCCCTCGACGAGCTGATCGCCATCCTGACCCCGGCACCGACCGGGCCCGACTCCTTCGTCGGGGTCGGGTCGGCCAACGACGGGGTCGATGCGACGTTCGGTGGCCACTTCCTCGGCCAGGCGGTGGCCGCCGCCCTGGCGACGGTCGACCCCGACCGCCACCTCCACTCGCTCCACGGATACTTCCTACGAGCCGGGCGGTCCGGCGAGCCCTACCGGATCGCGGTCGACCGGGTCCGGGACGGACGCACCTTCTGCACCCGGCGGGTGACCGTGTTCCAGGACGACGATCGGGCGTGCTTCGAGTTGCTGGCCTCGTGCGCGTCGCCGGAGGACGGACCGACGCTCGACGCCCGACCCCCGACCGACTTCCACGCCCTCCCGGCCCCCGAGACCCTCCCGACCCATCGGGAGCTGATGGCCGGCCTCGACCCGCTCCCGCTCCCGGCCGAGTGGGCCCTGCGGCGCTACGGGCTCGACCTCCGGACGGTCAACGCCCCGTGGGCGCCATCGGGGCCGTCGGCCGATGGTGGGATCCGGCTGTGGGTCACCGCCGACGGGCCCGTTCCCGCCGACCACCACCTCCAGGCGGCGCTCCTCGCCTACCAGAGCGACGAGTCGCTGGCCGACAACATCGCCATTCCCTGGGGTGCCACGTGGGGCAGCCCAGGGGTCGTGTTCGTGAGCCTCGACCACGCGATGTGGTTCCACCGCCCCTTCGACCTGAACGACTGGCTCTTCATCGATCAGCGGCCGGTCACGGTCGGCCGAGCCCGGGGGGTAGCGACCGCCACGGTCTGGAACACCAACGGCGAGCTGGTCGCCTCATTCACCCAGGAGGCCCTGCTCCGTCTCGACGAGCAGCACCTCGCCGATCGGGTCGTCGGGTGAGCTGACCTCGACCGCTCCTGGCCCGCCGGCTCCATCTTGGGCGACACTGGCGGGCCGGACCGAGACGAGGAGCCACGACGCGTGACCGACATCGACATCGACATCGGCGTGCTGTTCGCCACCGACCGCATGGATGGCAAGGCCATGCTCGACTACGCCCGACGGCTGGAGGCGGTCGGCATCGATTCGGTGTGGCTGGCCGAGCTGATGGGCCGGGAGCCCTTCGCCACGGCCGGCGCCGTACTGGCGTCGACGTCGAGTCTGCGGGTGGGGACCGCCATCGCCAACGTCTACGCCCGTGACGCCACCGCGGCCGCCTGCGCCTCGGCGACGCTGGCCGAGCTGAGCGGCGGACGCTTCGAGCTGGGCCTCGGGGTGTCGAACCGAGCGCTCAACGAGGCCCGAGGCCATGCGTGGGATCCACCGGTCGAGCGACTCCGGGCCTACGTCACCGACATCCGCTCGATCGAGCCGGCGGTGCCCGAACCCCGCTCGTTCCCTATCCACGTCGCGGCCCATGGCCCCAAGATGGTGGCTCAGGCGGCCGAGGTGGCCGACGGTCTCTTCACCTACCTCATGACCCCCGAGCACACCGCCCGGACCCGGGCCACCGTCGGGCCGGATCCCGCGGTCACCCCGATGACGATGTGCCTGTTGTGCCCCGACCCGGAGGAGGCCCGTCGGCTGGCCCGTCGGGCGATCGGCTACTACGTGGGGCTCGACTACTACCACCGGGCGTGGCGAACCCTGGGTTTCACCGACGAGGACTTCGCCGAGGGGGGCAGCGACCGGCTGATCGACGCCGTCGTCGCCTGGGGGTCGATCGACGACATCCGGCGCCGGGTCGAGGCCCAGGCCGATGCCGGGGCGACCCGGCTGGTCGTCATCCCTCTCAACCCGGCCGGCGGCCGTGCACCGGACTGGGGCCTGCTCGAGCAGTTGGGGTCGACCGATTCCGGCGCCGGCGGGACCGAGCCCCGGCCTCGATGACGAGCCCTCCCCGCCCCGCCTCACCCGACGTCGCCGAGGCCCGGCCCCAATCGGGGCTCCTGGTCTGGGCGTTCAGCGTGCTTTCGGCCTGCCTCGCCGCCGGCTATGGGGCCCTCTTCACGATCGTCGGCGACTACCGGGACGCCTACGGCATCAGCGAGACGGCGATCGGCTGGGTGATCGGCATCGGCTTCATCGTCGCCTTCTTCTCCCAGATCAGCCTGGGACCTGTCGGGGATCGGGGTCATGCCCGCCTTCTGGTGATCGGCGGGGTCGTGGTCAACGCCATCGGACTGTTGCTGCTCGGCTTCGGCGACGATCTGGCGACGATCACGACCGGCCGCATCATCTCGGGCCTGGCCATCGGGGCCGCCATGCCGGCCATCCGCCGGATCGTCGTCGTCTCGTCGCGCGACGACCTCGGTCGCAACGTGGGGCGCCTCCTGGCTGCCGACGTGTTCGGCTTCGCCCTCGGTCCGGCGATCTCGGCGGTGCTGGTCGGGCCCTACGGCTTGGCCGCGCCGTTCGTCGTGATCGCCGTCGCCTCGCTGCTTGCCGCCGCCGCCACCCTGCGGATCCGGGTGGTGGAGGAGGCGGCGGAGCCGGGCCCTCGCCTCGCTCTCGATCTGCTCCGCATCCGGCCCTTCGCCGGGGCGGTCGTCCTCGGCGCGACGGCCTTTCTCATGATCGGGGCCTTCGACGCGCTGTGGGACGTCGTCCACGTCGATCTCGGAACAGCCGACTGGCTGGCCAATCTGGGGATCACCCTCTTCGCCGTCCCCCTGATCCTGTTGGCACCGTTCGGCGGGCAGCTCGCCGAACGGATCGGGCCGTTCACCGTTGCCGGCGCTGGACTGTTGGCCGCAGCGGCGTTCATGATGACCTACGGGTTCCTCCCGACCGGGACCTGGATCTTCGCCGTCGCCATGCTCCATGCCACGACTGACGGCCTGTCGTTCGCCGCCAGCAGCGTGGCGGTCGGGATGACGATCCCCGACGAGCGCCAGGCCGGCGCCCAGGGAGTGCTGGGTGGGGCCCAGGCGCTGGCGGCCGGGATCATGGCGGTGATCACCGGCTCGTTGTACGAGTCGGCCGGCCGGGCGGCCGCCTACGGCGCGGCGGCCGTGACCATGGTCGTCCTCGTGGCGATCGGCCTGTGGTTGGCCTCCTCGACCCCCGCTACCGGGGCGGCACGATCGAACCGTTGACGATGCCGGCGATGGCCTCGTCGGCCCGTTGCCGTACCTCGGGTGGGAGGGCGTAGCCGGGGTTGAACTCGATGACCAGCCCACCGTTGGCGAGGTCGGCGGTGTAGGTCCGACCGCCGGCGGCGCCGGCGTCGATGTCGGCGACGATCGACCGAAGGATGACCTCCCAGTGGTACACCTGAGACGCCACCACGAGGTCGGGGGCGAGCGATGTCTGGTTGGCCTGGGTCCCGAACCACAGCGCACCGTTCTCGCTGGCGACCGATACGGCACCGACGACCATCTGAGCCGAACCGGTCATGACATCGGACCCGGCCGCCAGGTGCGCTTCGGCTGCCTCGGCGGCCAACGCCAGATCGGAGAACGACCCGGTGTAGGTGACCAGCACGGTGGCGTCGGGCTTGGCCGCCCTCGCACCGGCCTCGAAGCCGTTCACGTAGAGCTGGGCATCGCCGACCTCGATGGGGCCGACGATACCGACGACGCCCGTCTCGCTGAGGAGGGTCGACATCGTCCCCAGAACGTAGCCGCCCTGGTTGGCCGCGGCGTCGTAGGCGTAGACGTTGGGGAGGCCGAAGGTGTCACTGGCCGTTCCCCAGGCGAAGGCGACGTCGGGGAACTGGGGGGCGAGATCGAGCACGGCCGGACCGAACTGGGAGCCGTGGGCGATGACCAGGTCATAGCCCTCATCGGCGTAGGCCCGGATGGCCGCCGCCGCCTCCTCGGGCACGAAGGTGTTGTCGGTGACCGAGACCTCGACGTTGCCTCGCTCCGAAGCGACGACCGTGGCAGCGTCGACCATGCTCTGGGTGAAGGCCAGATCGTTTCGGGCGCTCGGAGCGACGATGGCGATCCGGAGTTGCTCGGCGTCCGATGGATCGGCGACCGTGCCGCCGGCTGACCCCTGGACCTCGAACTCGACCCGTCGCTCCAGGTTGGCCAGGGCCGACGATCCCGATGCCGCTTCCTCGCCCCGAGCGTCGACCACCAGCGACCCCTCCGGTACGCCCTGGGAGATCAGATAGCTCCTGACGCTCTCGGCCCGGGCGAGGCTGACCCGCCGGTTGTTCTCCGCCGGTCCGGTGTCGTCGGTGAACCCGACGATCGTCACCACCTGGTCGGGGTAGGCACTGAGGATCGCAGCCACCGAGTTGAGGATCCGGACATGGAGATCGGTCAGGTCCGTCTGGCCGACATCGAAGATGATGGGGGTGGCGGCCGTGACCCGGCTGACCTCGGCCTGGAGGCTCGCCGAGCGGCCCGTGGGTTCGGCCATCGCCTCGCCGGCGCCCCCCGAGCTGGGTACGGCTAGCTCGGAGGTGTCGATGGCTCGGCCGCCGGCCATCGTCCGGGCCAGCGCGGCCACCACGTCGCGATCGTCGGCCGAGGACACCGAGCCGATCAGGAAGACCACGTCGCCTCGGGCCTCGGCGACCACCGAGCCATAGCCCTGGTCGACCAGGAGCACGTTGAGCTCCTGGAGCCCGGCGTCGGCGGCGGGACCGGCCGGCTCGTCGGTCCCGGCCACCGCTGCGGGCTCGGAGGTCGCGTTCGGTTCGTCGTCGCCGGGTCGGTTGACCACGAACCACAGCAGACCGATGACGACGACCAACGCCGCGGCCGCGGTGAGCACGCCCCGGAAGCCGCCGGAGCGACGGTCCGACCCGCCGTCCCGGCCTCTGGCCCGAATGGCCGGAGTCTGGCTGGTATCGGCGGGTGTCCGTCGACGGGCCGGGCGCTCCGGCTCCGGCGACCGTCGGGGCCCGGGGCGTCGATCAGGGCCCGGAGGCCGGCGGCTCCGACCGGCGATCGGAGGCGGCCCCGACGGGGCCCGGCCGAGGTCCGGCCCCGGCTCCCGTCCTCGGTAGGGCCCGGGCGCCGGGCGGGGCATCCGGTCGACATCACCGCCCGGACCGGGGCCCGGATCGTGTCCTCGACCACCGGGGGCCATCAACGCGTCGTCGACGAACGCGGCATCGGCCGGGAAGTGGGCCGCACCTCGATCCCCGTCGGATGGCCCATCGGCCTCGGCGTCCCGTCCGACATCGAAGGGCCCGCCCGGCCCGGCTTCGTCGCCGAACCGCCACCGATCGTCTTCGTCGAGGTCGGAAAGGGTCTCATCCCCGACCCGGGTCCAGCCGTCGGGCAGCGGGTCGGCCGACGGGAGGCCTGGCGCGCCACGATCGTCTCCCGGCCCGGCGGTGGGCTCTCGGTGGCGATCGGATTCCGCCGGATCGAGCGGGCGATCGTCCCGCCCCGCCGGTGGCGCCTGCTGACCCTCGACCGGGAGCGGATCGGCCCGATGGCGGCGGGGGTCTCCTTCGTCCGGTGGGGGGAACGACGCCAGCGTGTCGAGGTCGGGGCCAGGTCGACCGCCGAACGCATCGAGCCCCCGGTCGTCGCGTCGGCGATCCGGATCGATGGCGAGCGGTTCGGGTTCGGCTGCCAGAGCAGGGAGGTCGAGGTCGGCCGCCGACGAGGCCAGCGGATCGGTGAGATCGAGCCGACCGTCGCCACCGTTCCGGAGATCGAGCGCGTCGAACGGCTCGAGCGGATCGACGACGTCGAGCGGTTCGTCGGGTTCGCCGCCCGGCTCGACGCCCAACTGGTCGGGACCGCCGTCGCCGACCGATCCGACCAGCTCGCCGGTCTCGTCGAAGGCGAGGGGCGTGACCGCTGACGACCGGGGCGGCGACCATCCCGCCCCTGCCGGTGGGGTATCGCCATTGCCGTGCGGCTCAGACCCGTTGGTGTGGGGCTCGACACCGTTCGGGCCGATCTCGGGCCCGGGAGGCCCGTCGAGCTCGATCGCCATCTGGTCGAGATCGAGATCGAAGTCCAGATCGAGATCGAGGTCGAGATCGGCCACGGACCGATAGGGCTCCTCGCCCTCCCCCACCTCCCCGATGGTCCGTTCAGCGGGAGCTGGCTCGTCGGCATCCAGCGTCGGATCGTCGGCCTCGGAGAGATCGATGAGCTCGACCCGGAGGTGCTCGGTGACCGAGGTGGGGTCGCCCCCGGCGGCAACCGACTCGGTCAGTTGCTCGATCGCCGCCCGGTTCTCGCTGAACTGCGACAGCAGCACCATCCGGCGCTCGGGGTCCTCCTCGTTCCGGAGCTGAAGCCACAAGGCATCCTGAGCCCGCTGCAGCGCGGCCAGCCGGTCGGTGGCGCCGGCCTCGGAGTCCGATGGATTGAGCCAATGATCGTCGTCCATGCGTCACCCCTAGGGTCTGCGGTTCGTGGCAGTTCGTTGTCGCCCACACCGCCCACAAGGACTGCCGAAACAGCCTCCATACCGAGGTCTGCGTCTACCCAAGCCCGCCAGAGATGCTACCCATTTGAGCTTGGAGACCGACACGATATCTCTACGTTATATGACGCAACCACGTCCTGCATTTTGATCAATAGATGGACCTCCATTTATCAAAATGTTGACGCATCATGCTGGATATATCGGCAACTTCCCGGCCTGGGTTTCCGCGATCCCGGTCAGGGCGACTCCCCCAACGGTTCACGATGCTGTACAATTCAGTACACTCAACGTTCACCTTCACGTAGACGAACCTTCACCTTTGCCATGTCTGATCAGGTGCTCCCACCCATTTCCGATCGCCGGTCGAACCCCTTCTCGACGTGGCCCCGACCCGTGGCCTACGTGCTCTCCGGCGGCGGCGCGTTCGGTCCGGTTCAGGTCGGCATGCTCCGGGCCCTCCACGAGTGGGGGGTCACACCCGACCTGGTGGTCGGCACGTCGGTCGGCGCCCTCAACGGCGCCTTCCTGGCCGCTGGACACCGGCGCTCCCCCGCCGCCGAGCCAGCCGGTTCGACCTCCACCGAAACCGGGCCCGAGCCCGCATTCCACCCCGGTCGTCGGGCCGAGGTCGACCTCGGCCCGACGATCGAGGCTCTCGCCGAGCTCTGGGCATCGATGAACCGTCGCAGTGCCTTCACCCGGCGCCGGGCCGTCGCCTACAACCTGGTGAGGCGGGGGTCGCTGGCCGGTTTCGATCGACTCGGGAGCATCATCGACGATCACATCGGCCTCGAGCGGTTCGGCGACCTGGCCCTCCCCTTCGCCGCCGTCGCCACCGATGCCCTCACCGGCGAGCCGGAGCTGATGTCGGCCGGCGAGCTCAGGCCGGCGCTGCTGGCCAGCGCGGCCGTGCCCGGCCTGTTCCCCGTGGCGATGGTCGATGGCCGCCCGTTCATCGACGGCGGGGTCAGCGCCAACCTCCCGATCCGGCAGGCGATCGCCTTCGGGGCTCGGAGCATCATCGCCATGGACGCTACGCAGGCCGTCCTCAGCCATCGGCCGCCCCGCACCGTCCTCGGGGGCCTGACCCGCTCGGCTGCGTTGATGGTCCGTAACCAGCGGTCCCATGCGATCGACGAGCTCGCCCATCGTTACCCGATCGCCTCGATGCCCTGCGTGACCCCGCCCGACCTCGGGACCTTCGACTTCAGCCGGACCGACGAGCTCCTCGAGGCCGGCTATCGGAACTCGACCGAGATGCTGGCCGCGTGGTCCGACCAGGCGCCGACGTCACCCGCTGGTCACGAAGTCGAGCACGTCGGCCACTGACGCCGTGGCCAGGGCGACGACCGTGTCGGCTGCGCCGTAGTACACCCACAGCTCGGGTTCGGCCTCGCCGACCACCACCGCCGCCGTCGGGAAGATCACGTCGTGGCGGTAGCCGGTCGTCTCGTAGCTCCATGCCGGATCGGGGCTGAGGAGCGGCTGCGGCGCCGCCGCGACGAGCCGGCTCGGATCGTCCCGATCGAGGAGGATCGCCGCAGCGTGGTACGTCCGGTCCCAGGCCGGCTCCCACCCCCGCTTGCCGCCCTTGGGGTCGGTGGCGACGACATGCACGATGCACAACCAGCCGGCCTCGGTCTCGATGGGGGGCGCACCGGGGCCGATCTTGGTGTCGGCATAGGGGAAGATCTGGTGGTCACAGACGAACCGGGTATCGCCCCAGTGGACCAGATCGGGAGATGCGCTCGTCCAGATCCCGAAGTTTCCGTCGCCCATCGCCTCACCGCCGTAGCGGTGCATGGGCCGTTCCAACCTCATCCACCGACCGCCGATCCGGGTCGGGAACAGCACGTTGTTGCGGTTGTCGGGGGCCCCGAGCGAGACGGCTCGCCAGTCCCGGCCGTCGCGGCTGACCGCCAGGCCCGGCCGGACGCCGTGGGTGGTGTCGACGGCGAAGCTGAGCGCCAGCAGTGGGCCTCCGTCGTCGATCACCGACAGCCGAGGGTCGTACATGCGCCACAACGCCCGCTCGAGGTCCGCGTTGGGTTCGAGGGGGGTGAGCAGCTCGATCATCCGGTCCCGGTCGAAGACCTGCTCGTCGACGGACCACTCGACCCCGTCGTCACTCCAGGCGAACCCGACGTCGGTGTTGGTGATGAACGGGTTCTCCCACGTGCCGTGGTCGGCCCGGAACGCCATGAGGAACCGGCCCCCGAAAGCCACGACTCCGGCGTTGAAGACCAGCACCCGAGGCTCGGCGAGGTCATCCCGGGTGAGAATCGGATTCGCCTCGTGGCGACGGAGGGGCGAGTTCATGGAAGCAACCTGACACTGCGGATCGCCGGGACAAAACATCCCCCCCAATGTTCACGCTGTCGACATGTAAGGTTCACTTGATCGAGAGGGCCCGATGCAACACTTCCGGCCATGGACCGGCGGCTCGTTCCTCCGTTGTCGGTGGAGACGCCGGTCGGGGTCCGGTTCGAAGACCTCGGTGATCGGCTGCGGCTGACCGCTGTCGAGGACCAGCGCGATGCCGCCACCGGCTTCCTGGCCCACCCGGCGTGGACCGTCGGCTTCGGACTGCGCGACGTCGGCGGTGACGAGGCTCGCTACCTCGGATTCTCCTTCACCCAGTTCGCCCTGCCGGTCCGAGGAGGCCACGGCCGGTCGCCGCTCTGGAACCCAGCCCCCAACCTCAACTCCCCGCCCGTCGTGGTGCCGTTGGCCATCACCACCCCCCACGGCTCGGTGCTCTTGGCCCCCCTCGACTCGTGGCACGAGCAGGTCATCACCGTCACCGAGGACGAATCGGGCGAGACGAGCTTCGGGTGGGGGTGGCACGGGGACCTCGACGAGATCCCGTCCGGCTTCACCTCGACCCTCGGCATCTACGAGGGACCGTCGATCGACGCCCTGTTCGACCGGTGGGGTGCCGACATCGGTCGCTCCTCCACCACCCCATCGGGCCCGCAGCCCGACCGGTGGCCCGTCCGATCCCACCTCTCGTACTGGACCGACAACGGCGCGGCGTACTGGTACCGGACGGAGCCGGGGCTCGACCTGCCGACCACGATCGAGGCCAAGCTCGAGGAGTTGGACGAGGCCGGGATCGTGATCGGCTCCATCGAGCTCGACTCGTGGTTCTACCCTCACGAAGTCTCCCGGGCGGTGTCCGACGTCGGCTACCTCGACGACGTCCCGCCGACCGGCATGCTCGAATGGACCGCCCGGCCCGACGTGCTGCCCGACGGTGTGGAGGGCCTCGCCGACCGGCTCGGGCGCCCGCCGCTCATCCTTCACGCACGCCACATCTCCCCCCACTCCCCGTACGTGACCGACGACGACGGCTGGTGGGTCGAGCTGGCGGCCCATCCGCGCGACCCGGCGTTCTTCGACCGGTGGCTCGACGATGCCGCCCGATGGGGTGCCACCTGCGTGGAGCTCGACTGGATGATCATGACCTTCTTCGGGGTCCGGGCCCTCCGGGCGGCCCCCGGGCGGTTGCTGGCGTGGCAACGAGCTCTCGACCGGGGCGCAGCCCGTCGGGACCTGAGCCTGCTGTGGTGCATGGCGGCCCCCGGCGACTACCTGGCCAGCGTCGAGCTCGACTCGGTGGTGGCCCTCCGCAGCTGCGACGACTACCGGTTCGCCGAGGATCCGGCCTTCCTGTGGCGCTGGTATCTGACGGTCAACCGTCTCCTGGCCGCCATCG
The DNA here is from genome assembly GCA_965262175.1 of Acidimicrobiales bacterium. GTDB lineage: Bacteria > Actinomycetota > Acidimicrobiia > Acidimicrobiales > SZUA-35 > CADEDH01. The sequence goes on from CBDHES010000029.1 coordinate 141,491, forward strand.
GGAAACCGGCGTTCAAGGACTGCTTCTTCTCGATGGCCGATCCGGGGGAAACCGAGATCGACGGTGATGCCCACGCCGAGGTGGAGTGCCTACTGGCCTCTTTGTCCGCAGGCCCGGTGGGCATCGGCGACCGCCTGGGACGGACCGACCCCACCGTGGTCTCCCGAGCCTGTCGACCCGACGGCGTGTTGGTCGGCTCGGACCGTCCCGTGGCCCTCGTCGACGGCTCCCTGTTCCTGACCGCCGAGGACCCCGAACCGATCTGGGCCGAGACGATGTCGGGCCGGTGGCGGTACCTCGTCGCCATCCACGCCTCCGACACCACGGAACCGGTCACCGGGACCCACCGGCTCGACGAACCCCACCTGGTGTACGACTGGCGATCGGGGACGGCGGCCGTCACCGACGAGATCACGGTGACCCTGCCCTGGCGGGGATGGGCCCACCACGTCTGCTGTCCGCTAGAGGCCGACGAGGACGGCCAGCCGGTGGCGGTGATCGGCGACCCGGGACGGTACGCCACGATGGGGCGGACCCGGGTCACCCCGACCGGTCCCGGTCGAGCAGAGCTCCATCTGGCGCCGGGTGAGCCCCGAGCGGTGCTTCGGGTGTGGCGGGAGTCGACGGGCCTCGACGACCTCGACGTGACCGACGGCCGCTGACCCGGATCAGGACGGCCGGCGCCCGGCCACGTGGAGCGGCGCCCCGAGGGCCCCATGGGCTGCTTCGAGGAGGCCCTCGGCCACCGTGGGATGGGGATGGATCGTCGCCGCCACGTCCTCGACGGTGGCGGCCATCTCGATGGCCAGCGCCATCTCCGAGATGACCTCCGAGGCATGGGGGGCGGCGACGTTGGCGCCCACCACCGTCCCCTCCTCATCGGCCAACACCTCGAGGTGGCCGTGGCGGGCCCCGAGGATGGCGGCCCGGGCCGAGGCGGCGACCGGGAAGGCGAAGGAAGTCAGCTCGATGCCGAGGTCTCGTGCCTCGGCCCGGGTCAACCCGACGGTGGCCAGCTCGGGATCGGCGAACACCACGGCGGGGATGGCCGCCACGTCGAACCGGGCATCGCTCCCGGCCAGGACCCGAGCAACCACCTCGGCTTCGGCCATGGCCTTGTGGGCCAGCGGAGGCCCGGCGGTCACGTCGCCGATGGCGAAGATCGACCGGGTCGCTCGGCGGGCAACGTCGACCGGGACGAGACCGTCGGCTCCGACGGTGATCCCGGCCAGGTCGAGGCCGAGATCGTCGGTGTTGGGTCGCCGGCCGACGGCGACCAGCACCCGGTCGGCGTCGAGGGTCGCCCCCCGGCCGGCGGTGTCGGTGTGGAGCCGGCCGTCGTCGTCGAACCCGGTGGCCGTCGTACCGGTTCGAATCTCGACTCCCAGCTCCGCCAGGCGTCGGGTGGCAACGGCGGCCAACCGGGGATCGAGGTCGGGCAGGATCGATGAGGCGGCCTCGACGATGGTCACCTTCGAGCCGAGCTTGGCCCACGCCGTGCCCAGCTCGACCCCGATGTAGCCGCCGCCCACGACGACCAGCGACGGCGGGACCGCATCGAAGCCGAACAGCGCGCCGGTCGAGTCGACGATTCGCTCGTCGGCGAAGGAGAGGCCGGCCAGCTCGATCGGTCGGGACCCGGTCGCCACCACCGCGTCGGCAAACTCGAGATGGCTGACCGACCCCCCGTCGGCCACCACCAACCGGTCGGGTCGGGTGAACCGGGCGGTGCCGGACATCACGGTGACCCCGGCCGTGGCCAGCAGACGCTCGACGCCGCCGGTCAGGCCATCGACGACCCGCTCAAGTCCCTGACGCACCGCGCCGAGATCGACCTCGGCGGTGACCGTGACACCGGTGGCCGACGCCGTCGTCGGAAGATGAGCGAGATCGGAGGCGTGGATCAGGGCCTTCGACGGGATGCACCCGACGTTGAGGCAGGTCCCCCCGACGGCGTCCCGCTCGACGAGGGTCACGGTCCGCCCGGCTGCCGCGCACCGCAGCGCCGCGGCGTAGCCCCCCGGACCGCCGCCGATCACCACCACGTCGGTCCGGGTCGCCACCTCACCGACGACCATCGAGGTCCCTCGCCCGATGCCGGGTCATCGCCGTGGTGCTCATGGCTCGAGGAGGAGGCCGATCGGCTCGGCCACCGATCGGCAGATGTCGTGGTGGAAGGCCGACATGACATCACCGTCGATCAGGCGATGGTCGGCGCAGACCACGACCGGCAGCGTCGGCCGGGCCACGACGTCGCCGTCGACGACGATCGGCCGGTCGTCGATCGCTCCCAGTCCGGTGATCGCCGCCTCTCCCGGTCGGATGATGGGAGCCGCCAGATGACCGCCCGCCGAGCCGTAGTTGGTGACGGTGTGGGTGCCGCCGGCCAGGTCGGCCGACGTCACCGTACCGCCCCGGGCCGCCGCCGACAGCCGTGCCACCTCGGCCGCCATGGCGAACACGTCGAGCCGGTCGGCGTCGTGGATCACCGGGACGTAGAGCCCCACCTCGGTGGCCACGGCGATCCCGATGTTGACGTCGGGGTGGACGGCGATCGTCTCGGCATCGAGGTCGAGGGTGGCGTTGACCATCGGGAAGCGGCGGAGCGCCCGGGCCACCGCCACCAGCACCAGGGCCAACGGCGTGATCGGGAGGCCCTCGGCCCGGGCCAACGATCGGAGCTGCGATCGAGTCGAGAGCAGGGCGGTCGCGTCGACCTCGCGGGAGGCACTGATGTGGGGGATCGTCGACCACGACCGGTCCATCGCCTTGGCCGTGGCCCGCCTGATACCCCGTAACGGGTGGAGGCCGACCGCCATCTGGCCGAGGCCGGATCCGATCGGCGCCGGTCCGGTGCTCGTCCGCTCCGGCGCCACCGTCGGATGGGTCGACCGAAACCGGGCGTCGGCGTCGACCGGGGTGGTCCGGCGGGCCGCCGTCTCGACATCGGAGGCCAGGATCCGGCCACCGGGACCGGTGCCCGCCACGGCAGACAGGTCGACCCCCGAGCGGGCCGCCAGCCGGCGGGTCGACGGCGACGCCTTGGGCCGACGCCCACCCGGGGCCGCCCCGACCGGCGACACCGCCGGCCCCCGTTCGATCGACGAAGGCGCGGCGTCCGTTCGGAAGTCGGTCCGGGAACCGGGCGACGACGCGTCGGTGGGATCCAACGACGGCGCCCCGGTTGCGCTCCCGGCGGCCGGCTCGTCGTCGATGACGATCAGCACCTCACCGACCGCCACGATGTCGCCCGCCGCGGCGCCGAGTCGGCGGACCACGCCGGCCGCCGGCGACGGCATCTCGACCGAGGACTTGTCGGTCATCAACTCGACGAGGGGCTGGTTACGGTCGACCCGTTCCCCCTCGGTGACCAGCCAGGCGACCACCTCGGCCTCGTGCAGTCCCTCCCCCACGTCGGGGAGCCGGAACTCGACGGTCACGGCGCCACCGCCAGGGTCCGCCGGACGGCGGCCTTGACCCGCTCGACGTCGGGTACGTAGTAGTCCTCGAGAAGGCCGACCGGGTACGGCACGTCGAATCCCGAGACCCGGGCGACCGGCGCCTCCAGGTCGTAGAAGCAGCGGTCGGTCACGGTGGCGATCACCTCGGAGGCGAAACCACAGGTCTCCGGGGCTTCCTGGACGACGATGGCCCGTCCGACGTCGGCCACGGCCTGGCACAGCCGATCGACGTCGAGGGGCACCAATGTCCGGAGATCCAGGACGCCGACCGACAGACCCTCGTCGGCGAGCGCATCGGCCGCCCGGTCGGCCACGTCGACCATGTAGCTCCAGGCGACGATGACCAGGTCGGACCCGGTACGGGAGGGTCGAGCCTCGCCGAGGGGAACGAGGTGCTCGCCGTCGGGGACCGGACCCCGGATCATGCGGTAGCCGCGGAGGGGCTCGAGGAACAGGACGGGGTCGGGCTCCCGGATCGAGCTGGCGAGGAGGCCCTTGGCGTCGGCGGCGGTGGCAGGGGCGACGATCTTGAGACCGGGGCAGTTGGCGAACTGCGATTCGAGGGACTCCGAGTGGAGCTCGGGCGTCCGGACCCCGCCACCGAAAGGGGCCCGCACGGTGATCGGGGCGCTGAACCGGCTACCGCTCCTCGTTCGGAGACGGGCGACCTGACCCACCAGTTGGTGCATCGCCTGGTAGCTGAACCCCAGGAACTGGATCTCGGCCACCGGCACCATCCCCGATGCCGCGAGACCCACCGACGAACCGACGATGACCGCTTCGGCCAAGGGCATGTCGACGACCCGATCGTCGCCGAAGGCCTCCAGGAGCCCGTCGGTGGCCCGGAACACCCCGCCGTTGACCGCCACGTCCTGCCCGAAGACCATCACCCGCTCGTCGCGGGCCATCTCGGTGTGGAGGGCGTCGTTGATCGCCTCGACCATCGTCAGGTCGGCCACGGCTCAGCCTCCTTGGCGCCGCTGAGCGAGGTGGTCGAGGAGCTCACGGCGCTGGCGGACCATGCGATCCGTCGGCTCGGCGTAGACGTCGTCGAACAGCGAGGACGGTTCCAGCGCGGCGATCGCCGCCTCCGCCCGCTCCCATGCCAGGTCGAACCGGGCCTCCGCCCGGGCCACGGCCTCGGCCTGACGCTCGTCGTCCCAGAGGTCTCGGTCGGCGAGGTACCGGGCGAAGCGAGCGATCGGCTCGGCCCGCTTGGCCGCCTCCAGCTCATCGGCCTCCATGTACCGGGTCGGATCGTCGGCGGTGGTGTGGGGGCCGTGGCGGGCGGTCACCGCTTCGATGAGCATCGGGCCCTGGCCACCGACCGCCCGGCTCCGGGCTTCGGCCACCGCCGATCGAACGGCCAGCGGGTCGGCCCCGTCGACCTGGACCCCCGGGAAGCCGAAGGCGTGGGCCTTGGCGGCGAAGGACTCGGCCCGGGTCTGGCTGGCGGTCGGGGTGGAGATGGCCCAGCCATTGTTGATAAGGACGAAGATCACCGGAGCGGCCCGGACACCGGCGAGGTTGGCTGCTTCGTAGAAGTCGCCCTCGGAGCTGGACCCGTCACCGAAGAACGTCAGGGCGCACCCCTCGACCCCCCGGATCTTCATGCCCCAGGCCATCCCGACGGCGTGGGGGATCTGGCAGGCGAGGCTGATCTGGAACGGGAAGACGTGGAGGTCCTCCGGGTACCGGCCGCCGTCGGGGTGGCCGACGTTGTACAGCGCGATCGTGTCGATCAGCTCATCACCGAACCGGCCGAGCGCGTACTGCTCGCGGTACTGGGGGAAGATCCAATCGCTCGACGGATCGAGGGCGCTCGCCGCGCCGGCCGCCACCGCTTCCGATCCATCGATCGGGGCCATCGTTCCCATGCGACCCTGGCGCTGCAGGTTGAAGCATCGGGTCGAGAAGACCTGTCCGTCGATCATCCGATGCATGATGTCGACCAGCTCGGTCTCGGGAACGTCGGAAGGGCCCATCGCCGTCGCAGGCTAGCCGCCCGGCGGCTACTCGTCGGCCGGCCCGACCTGCCCCCGGAGCATGACCTGGTCGCTGGGCGTCGGCGGCTCACCCTCGCTCTGGAGCGTCACCATGAAGTTCGGGTACCGCTCGGTATCGACACCCGACCACAGATCGATCGCTTCCTCGCCCCGTCGCATGTGGAACGTCCCGACGGGGACCGGGCCTTCCGGTCCGACCAACCAGGCGGCGTAGTACCGGCCTTCGGGGGCGGCCGGGAGGCCCTCGGTCCAGAGCGTGATCTCCTCACCGGACGGGGTCGACACCACCGAGAACTCGGCCGATGCGCCTGGCACCAGCTCGGTGGGGGCCGCCTGGTAGCGGAACGGGTCGTCGGCGACCTCGTCGCCGCTCGAGAGGCGGGGGACCAGGGTGAGTGCGGCGACCGCCGCTGCGGCGCCGGCCGCCACCAGGCCGGCGCCGGCGATCACCCGGCGACCGGTCCGACGGGGCCGCTCGGGACGGCGCCACTCGTCGAGCTGGACCGGCGACTCGGGCTCGCTCGGCCCGCCGTTCGGGCCAGGGCCCGGACGGACCGGTGCTTCGTAGCCCGAGACGTCGCCCCCGGTCACCTCGCCGGTGACGTTGGGGGCGACCCCGCCAGGCGACGACGACCGGGACGGCCCGGCCGGTGGGGCCCAATCGGCTTCGGCGACCGCCGCCGCCAGCAGCCGGTCCCGCAGCGCTGGGGGCGGCTCGGACCAGACGGTCGCGTCCGCCAGGGCGGCGCCGACCCGATCGAGTCCGGCGGCCGCCGGATCGTCCGGATGGAGGCGGGACGGCTCGCCAGGGTCCAGGTGGGCGGCCCAGGCGTCGTGGTCGGTCACGTCCCTTCCTTTCCGTTCTCGACGAGGTGGCCGAGCCGGGCGGCCAGTCGCTTGTGAGCCCGGAACGACCGGGACTTGATGGTACCGATCGGCACGCCGAGCCGCTCGGCGATCTGGGCGTGGGTGAGGCCCTCGTAGTGGGACATGGCGATGATCGATCGCTCGTCGTCCGACAGCTCGTCCAACGCCAGCCGGATCTCCCATGCTTCCCACGCCCGCTCGATCCCCGGGAGGTGGACGGCCACCTCCCGCTCCTCCTCGTGCCCGCCTCGGGTGGGTCGGAGCTCTCGGCGCTGGGCGTCGATCGCCGTCCGCCGGGCGATCGTCATGAGCCAGGGGCTCAGCGGTCGGGTGGGATCGAACCGATCGGCACCCCGCCAGGCCCGGAGGAAGGTCTCCTGGGTCGCGTCTTCGGCCAGCTGGGCGTTGCGCAACACGCTCATCGCCACGGACCAGACCGCCTTGGCGTACCGGTCATAGACCGCAGCCAGCGCCCGGGTGTCACCGCTGCAGAAGGCAACGACGGTGTCCCGGGGTAGCTCGGCGTGGCGTTGTTCCGCCACGTCACCTTGGCTCATCACATTCGCCGTTCGTTGGCCGACGTCCTCCCCGGATCGTAGCTTCCCGGTCGCGGACGGGCTCGGCAGGGGGTCGGTGAGGCGCAGTGCCGGCGGTGCCAGAGGAGGGGTGGCGAGGACCATACCTCCAGTACGACGGCGGGGTGCCGACCGGTTCACGGCCCGAACGACCCGCTACCGTCGTATCGGGCACCCGGGCGGCGGTTGGGCCACCGGGATCGGCGAGACGGGCGGTGCGGGGCGGTGACCAACTCAGAGGTGGAGCTTGTCGAGCGGGCCCTCCCGAGCTACCAGATCGGGGGCGAGCTCGGGCGGGGTGCGGCCGGGGTGGTCTACAGCGGGGTCCACCGTCAGCTGGGCCGGAAGGTCGCGGTCAAGCAGCTGGCCCGGGCCTTCGCCACCGATCCCGACGTGGCGGGGCGATTCCTCCGCGAAGCGCAGATGGCGGCCTCGCTCGACCATCCGCACATCGTCCCGGTGTACGACTACATCGAGCGGGACGGCCTCGCCCTGATCGTGATGGAGCGGTGCGCGTCGGCCCTTCGTGACGGCCTGGGCAGCGAATCGGTGCCGCTCGATCGAGCGGCCTATGCGGGGCTCGCCACCCTGTCGGCGCTGGGCTACGCCCACGCCCGGGGCGTGCTCCATCGCGACATCAAGCCCGACAACCTCCTGCTCGACGGCAACGGCGTGGTGAAGCTGGCCGACTTCGGGATCGCCCGAGCGCTCGACGAGGCGACCCGTCTCACCGCCACCGGCACGGTGATCGGGACGCCGATCTACATGTCCCCCGAACAGGCCGGTGGCACCGACGTCGGCCCGGCCAGCGACCTGTACAGCGTCGGTGTCGTCCTGTACCAGTTGCTCAGCGGGCGCCTGCCCTATCGCGACGCGTCGTCGATCCAGGCCATCATCCGCCAGCACCTGACCGAAGCCCCGGCGCCGTTGTCGACGGCGGTTCCCGGGATACCGCCGGCCGTCGCCCACGTGATCGACCGGGCCCTGGCCAAGGACCCGGCCGCCCGATGGCAGGACGCCACGGCGTTCGGCGTGGCCCTCGGTGAGGCGACATCGCTGACCCTGGGCCCGGGTTGGCCCCGTCGAAAGGGGTTCGCCCTCCAAGGGGCGCCGGAGATCGTGGCCGCCACCGAGCGGACCGTCGCATCGCGGGCGACCGACACCCACCGCGCACCGCCTGGCACCCTCCCCGGCCCCTTCCCGGTCCCCGGCCACGGGCCGCCGGTGGCGGCAAACCCGGCCCCGACGCCCGCGGGCGCCCCCGGAGCGGGTCTACCTCCCCAACCGGGGCCGAGCCAACCCGGCGCTGCGCCGGATCCGTTCGCCGCCCGGCGGCCGGGCGGGCCGACCCAGACCTGGCAGGGCGAGACCACCACCACGACGCCCGACCGCCGCCTCTCACGGGCCCTCCTGCTCGGCGTCGTCGCGCTCCTCGTCGCGGCTTCGGCCGGCGTCGCGGCGTTCACGTTCCTCGGTGAGGATGGCGGTGACGATGGCGGCGACGAGACCGCAGACACCGGCGACGAGGCGACGACGAGCCCGACGACGACGCCCCCATCGACCGAAGGGGCCGGCGGCGGTGAAGAGTCGGGATCGGCCGATCCGGCCGTGGTCGACCCGCCGGCCGGGGCGCCCCTGACCGTGGGGCTCTTGATCGACGGCAGCGGCGCCTTCACCGATGAGGACCAGCAGGCGGCCGCCCAGCTGGCGGTCGAGGACATCAACGCCGCCGGCGGCGTACTCGGCCAACCGGTCACCCTCCTGGCGGGCCAGTACGACGGCGCACTGTCGCTCGCCGAGTTGGCCGATGCCCACATCGATGGTGGCGCCACGGCCATCATCGGGCCGAGCAACCCGTTCGACACCGACACCGCGCTCCAACCGGTGACCAGTCGTGACGCGCTGCTGGTCTCCCCCTCCGACGGCTCGTATCGATCGGATCGGCCCGAGCTGCTCGTACGGCTGCAGGTGTCCAAGGAGCTCCTGGCCGCGGCGGTGGCCTTCAACGCCACACTCGACGGCGACCGGGTCGTGTACGTGACCAACTCCCGGCCCCAGGAGTCGGTCGTCGACGCCATGCGGACGATCGTCGAGGACGAGGGCGCATCGCTGACCGTCGTGCCGACGACGGTCGACGATCTGGACGCAGCGGTCGCCGAGATCATCGCTGCAGACCCGTCGGCGATCGTCCTCGAACGCTTCGGTGACCTCGATGCCGTCTACCAAGCCGTGATCGCCGCCGGGATCGGCCCGGCCGACGTGCCCTACTACGTGCTCGGGGGCACGGGCGCCATCTCGGGACTACCGGACGGCAGTCTCACCGGCGTCGAAGGTTGGATGATCGACCCGACGACCGGTGAGGCGCTGGAGGAACGACTCCTCGCAACGACCATGTCGCCCGAGGCGGCGCAGGCGTACGACGCGCTGATCGCGCTGGCCCTCGCCGCCCAACGGGCCGACGACACCTCGGCCGAGGCCCTACTCGCCGCGCTCCCCGAGGTGACCGGTGAAGGTGAGGTGTGTGTGGGCTTCGCCGACTGTGCCGAGCTGATCGACGCGAACGTCGACATCGACTTCGTCGGTCTCGGTGGCCCCTACGACCTGTCGGCCGAGACCGGCCAGCCCCGGACCGGGTGGTTCCAGGTGTCGACGTTGGACGAGGCGGGGCAGATCGCCGACGCCACCCGGGTCCTGTTCGGTGTCCTCTGACACCGGCGACACCCTCGACCGGGGCGGTGGTGTCGACGGTCAGGCGTCGTCGGGCGACCCGAGCCGCTCGGTGATGGTGACGTCCAGTCGGGCGATCCGGCCGTCGACCAGCTCGTAGCGGTCCTCGCCGCGCACCGGACCAGGCAGACCCGGCGACCGACACTCCCATCGGGCCGAGGCGATGGACCCCGCGATCGTCATCTCGAGGACGTCGAGCTCCAACTCGGGTAGCGGCACGGTCCACTGGTCGGCGAATCGTCGGCGGATCGCCTCGATGCCTTCGGCCGGGCCCTCCCCGGAGAACGGCTCGCTGTAGACCGCGTCGTCGGTGAACAGGTCGAACAGGTCGGTCCCGGCGTCGGCGCCGCGCCGCATCGCGGCGAAGTAGGCGGCGACGACCTCGTTGGCATCCATGGTCCCGCCTACAGTAGCCCGATGGTTCGCGGGGACATCCGGCAGCGGGTCGGCGATCTACTCGTCGCCGTCGACGACCGGCCCACCACCCTTCCGTTGCGGCAGATCGTGGCGCTCGCCCGGGAACCGGTGGCGGTGACCGTCGACCGTTCCGGGCCCGGAGCGGTGGTGTTCGTCACTCCCCGACCAGACGATCGGTTCCAGGGGCTGACCGACCGGGAGCGAGAGGTGGCAGCGCTCGTGGCCGCCGGCGACACCAACCGCCAGATCGCGGCCGCCCTGTTCATCTCGGTGGCGACGGTCAAGGACCACGTGCACGCCATCCTGACCAAGTCCGGCTGCCGATCACGGGCGGCCGTCGCCGCCTCCTGGCCCCGGCCGGTGGCCGACCGCTGACCGGGCTCCCAGGCCCTCAGAGACCGGTCGTCCACCGGGGCGTCGCCATCCGGACCTCGGGCTCCCCGGCCAGGAGCGGACCGGCCTTGGCCAGGTAGTCGGCGAACCAGGACGACTGGGCGTTGACCCCGAGGGCGTCTCGATCCCGGTACACCTCGAAGAGGTGAAAGGTGTCGGGGTCCTGCTCGTCGCCACACCACACCACCACCTCCTGTGCTTCGTTGGCCTCGGCCCGAGGCGCCAGCAGCTCCCGGTAGAGGTCGAACAGCTCGTCCCGCTTCCCGGGCTGGGCCCGCGAGGTGATGAACACGGCCAGCTCACCCATGGTGCGCTCCTTCGATCCGTCGCCGGGGACCATCACCCGGACGAACTCGAACCCTAGGAACGACCCGACCGGCCAACCATCCATCGAAGGATGGGTTCGCCGACGGGCCGAGCCGGCTCGGTCGACGTACGCTCGACAGAGTGAACAGCGGAGCGTCCCCTTCCGACCCGGTCCCGGCCGATAGTCCCGACCGCCGACCCGATCACGACGCAGACCACGGCCACCAGCACGGCCACGGTCACCAGCACGGCGACGGCCACCAGCACGGCCACGGCCACCACAACGACCAGGGCCTCTCGGGGGCGGTCCGGTACCTCCGCAACGCCCGCAAGATGTGGCGCTCGGAGATCAACGACGCCGTGGTGGCGCTGGTCGACCCGCGACCGGGCGAGACGGTCATCGACATCGGGGCCGGGATGGGTCCGGGCTCGTTCCTGGTGGCGGGGGCCGGAGCCTCGGCCGTCGCGGTCGAGCCGACCCCGTTCCTCCGCCGCATCCTGAGCGCGCGCCGGGCGACCAACCGCCATCGACGGTCGGTCACGGTCGTCGACGGCGCCGCCGAGCGCCTGCCGGTCTCCGACGATTCGGCCGACGCCGTGATGGCGGTGAACACCATGCATCACTGGGTCGACGTGGAACGGGCGGTCGTCGAGATCGCCCGGGTCCTACGGCCCGGCGGTCGGGTGGTGCTCGTCGACGAGAACTTCGCCGATCCGTCCCACCCCAGCCACGAGGGCTGGACGGCCCGTCATCACCAGGGCGAGGACGAGGGGCACCACCACGGCTTTTCCATGGTCGACGCCGAACGGATCGCCGAGCTGCTCGAGGCGGAGGGCCTCGTCGAGGTCAGAGGCGTCGACCGGCGCCTCGTCGGCCGGCCGGCCATCGCCGTCACCGGCTCGGCACCCGCCGCCTAGAAGAACGGACTGACGAACGGCTGCGGTCGGGGCTCCTCCGGTCCCGCTTCCGACCCCGACCCCGGCTCCGCTCGTCGTTCGAGATCGACGAGCCGATGCATCGCCCATCCTCCGAGGATCGGACCTGGTGCCAGCAGCGCGAAGGCCCATCCCCATCCGTGTGCGTCGCGCACGAGCGGGACGGCGAAGATGGTGAGGACGGTCAACACGAACCCCACCGCCAACTGGACGGTCAACGCCGTCCCGACGTAGCGGGGATCGACGACCTCGGTCACGATCGTCGAGAACTGGGCGCTGTCGGCAACCACCCAGTAGCCCCAGACCAGCCCGATACCGACGACGACCGGGACCGGCGCGTCGACCAGGAACCCGGCGACCAGCGCCGCGGCCGACGACCAGCGCAGCGCCGTCCCGGCCGCCTGGGGGCGACCGATCGAGTCGCTCAGCATCCCGACGTGGACCGAGCCGGCGGCCCCGATGGCGATCACCGCGAAGGCGGCGAGGCTCGCCGCTCGCGGCGAGGCGAGCGCGTCGCCGTAGAACGCAGCGGCCCAGGCCCACATGGCGTAGAGCTCCCACATGTGGCCGAAGTAGCCGAGGCTGGCCAGCCGGAACCGCCGGTTCCCGACGATGGCCCGGAGCTGACCGGGATCGAAGGTGGCGCCCCGGGTGGTGTGGGGACCGTCGGCCCCGAGCCGGTCGGCGACCAGGCCGCCGACCACGGTGAGGATGGAGGCGATGGCCAGCGTGGCCCGCCAGTCGAAGCCGCCGAGGGCGTTGATCAGGTGCGGCATGGCCGAGCCGACGGTCAGCGCCCCGATCATGACGCCCAGCGCCAGCCCTCGGCCGGTCCGGAACCAGGTCGACATCGCCTTCAACGCCGGCGGGTAGACGGCGGCGAGGCAGGCTCCGGTGAGGAGCCGGGCCACCAGCGCCACGTCGAACCCGGGCGACACGACCACGATCCCGTTGGCCATGGCAGCTCCGACGGTCCCGGCGAGGAGCAGCCGTCGGGGCGCGATCCGGTCCGCCAGGTTGGTCACCGACGACACGCCGGCTCCGACGACGAAGCCCAGCTGGACCGCGATGGTCAGCCACGCCCCGGCCGACGCCGACAGGTCCCATGCGGTGCGCAGCTGGCCGAGGACGGCGGCCGTCGAGAACCACGTCGACATGGCCAGGACGAGTGCAACGGCCAGGATCAGCAGCTGCCGCCGTTGGTCGGGGGCCATCGCTGCGACCTGTCGCTCGATCAACGTCACCGGACGTGCACTCCCATGGACGACCCAACCCGTTTCGACGCCACCGCCGTCCCGGCCGTGGAACGGGAGCGTAGGGTGCGGCGGTGTCCGAGAACAGCCCATCGGCCGACGTGTCGTCGGCGACATCGGTCGTCGACGACCTCCGCTCCTACTACGAGTCCGAGTCCCGGCTCCGGGTCCGCCTGGATCGGGTGCCGTCCGAGCGGAGGGTCGCGGTCCGGGAGGCGTTCGTCGCTCGGTTGACCGTCGAGGGCCGGCGATCGGTCATCGACTTCGGTGCCGGACCGGCCACCGATGGGATGGCGTTCGCCGAGGCCGGCCTGACCTACCTGGGAATCGACCTGGCCCACGGCAACGGTCGCCTCGCCAGGGAGCGGGGCCTGACGGTCATCCAGGGCTCGATGGCCGAGCCCCCGGTCCGGGCTCGGTCGATCGAGGCCGGCTGGTCGATGAGCGCACTCATGCACGTCCCCGACCCGGCGGTGGCGGCCACCGTGGCCGCCATGGTCGCAACCCTGACCCCGGGGGCACCGTTGGTCGTCGGCCTGTGGGGTGGCGACCGGGCCGAACGGATCGACACGACCATCGACGGGGAGCGTCGCTACTTCGGCTTCCGGTCGATGGCGGCGAACGCCGAGCTGCTCGGGGCGGCGGCCGCCGTCGAGTCGGCCGATCGCTGGCGGTCGGGCCCCGATCACGACGAGTACCAGGTGTTCCGGCTCAGGGCCCCGGACCGCTGACGGCGACGGCCGCGCCGTTCGGCTCCCCTCGTCAGGCCCCGCCGACCCGATCGGTCTCGTAGGCCCACATGGCGATCTCGACCCGGTTCCGGGCCCCCAGCTTGCGCATGAGGCTGGCCAGGTGGGTTTTCACCGTGCTGAGGCTGATGTGCAGCTCATCGGCGATCTCGGCGTTGGTCCGGCCCCGGGCCACCGTCACCAGGACCTCCTCCTCACGCTCGGTCAGCTCCTCGATGGGCTGGACCGTCGAAGAGACCGAGCTCGCGTCACAGAACGCCTCGAGCAACCGGGCGGTCACGCTGGGGGCGATCAGCGCATCGCCGGCGGCGGCGGCGTGGATGGCCTGCACGAGCAGGTCCGGTCCGGCGTCCTTGAGCAGGAACCCCCGAGCGCCCGACCGGAGGGCCCGATGGACGTACTCGTCGAGGTCGAAGGTCGTGATCACGACCACGGCCAAGGGATCGGCGACGTCGGGGCCGGCCAGCCGGCGGGTGGCCTCCAGCCCGTCGGTACCGGGCATCCGGATGTCGAACAGGCACACGTCGGGCCGGAGGTGACGGGCGAGGCGGATGGCCTCGTCGCCGTCGGCCGCCTCGCCGACGACGGTGATGGTCGGTTGGGCATCGAGGATCATGCGGAGGCCGGTCCGGACCAGGTCCTGGTCGTCGGCGATCAGCACCGAGATCACGGTGTCGGGACCGCCGCGGTCGGCAGCACCGCCTCGACGGTCCATCCTCGGTCGACGCCCGGTCCGGCGACCACCGTGCCCCCCAACAGCTCGGCCCGCTCGGTCATCCCGACCAGACCGTAGCCCCGATCGGCCGGGACCGCCGCCACCGGATCGCCATCGTCGGAAACGGTGAGCCGGACCCGATCTCCCTCGCCCCGCACCACGACCTCGATCCCGGTCGGGTTGCGGGCATGGCGCCGGGCGTTGGTGATCGACTCCTGGGCGAGCCGAAACAGCGTGGCGTCGACCGCCGAGGTCAACCCGTCGAGATCCCCCTCGACCCTGATCGCCACCGGCGGCCCATCGCCGTCGGCCACGAGCCGGGCGAGGTCGTCCACCCCGGGCTGAGGGGCGAGCTGGGCCGGATCGTCACCCCGGAGCGCGCCGACGATGCTCCGCATCTCGTCGAGGGTCCGGGCCGCCGCCTCCTCGATCGTCGCCAACACGTCGATCGCCGCCTGGGGCGAGGTGGCGGCCACGGCCCGCCCGGCCTGGGCCTGGATCACGATCGCCGACACGTGGTGGGCCACCGTGTCGTGCAGTTCCCGGGCCAGGCCCTCCCGTTCGGTGGCCTTCACCTGTTCCAGCCGGCGGGCCTGGGCGGTGGACCGCGTTCGGACCGCGGCGGCCAGCACGGCCGGGAAGGCGAAGACGATCGCCCCGCCGATGATCTCGTCCAGCGCAGGAGACGTCTGGGCCAGGCTCACCCCGTAGAGGGCCACCATGAGGGTGGCCCCGAGCGCGATGTGCGATCCGGCGCCCCAGCGAACCAGGGCGTAGGGCACGACGAGCACGACGGCCGCGCTGTACAACCCGTCCCACATCACCCCGAGGATGAGGGACGACACGTTGATGACCAGCATCACCCCGAAGACCCCGACCGCGGTGGCGAACGGGTGGGACCGGCGCCACAGCAGGCCGAACGCCAGGGCGACGGTGACCAGGATCGAGAGCGCCCGCCAGGTCAGGTCGGGGCGGAGGAGTCCCTCGGCCACGGCGCCGATGACCAGCGCCCACGTGAGGCCCCAGTCGAACCTGGTTCGGGCTGGCCGGTCGGCCACGATCGGGACGGCGACCAGGGATCGGAGCGTGTCGACCACCATGGACGTTCCAATGTAGGGAGGCCGTCGGCTCCGTGGTATCGGCCGAAAGGACGGATCCCGGATCGGCTGATGAGCCGGCCCGATGTGGCCACCGAGCCGATGTGGCCCGGCCGGACCCGATCGACGATGAGCGAGTCGGTCGAGGGACGGCCGACGCCACGCCGTGACCGAGGGAGTCGTGACATGTCGAGTTTGCTGTATCGGATGGGGAGGTCGGCCGCCCGCCGACCGTGGATGGTCATCGGAGGGTGGCTGGTGGTGGCGATCGTCGTCGTCGGATCGTCGGCGACGTTCGGGAGCGACCTCGACGACAGCTTCGGAGCGCCCGGGCTCGACTCGCAGCGGGCCGCTGACCTGCTGGCGACCGCCGGGTCGGCATCGGCCGGCGTCACCGCCGAGGTCGTTGTCAGCCCGATCGACGACGGCGCAACCTTCGCCACCTCGGACGCCGCCCGCCAGCGGTTGGCCGAGGTGGTGGCCGAGACCTCTCGCCTCCCCGGCGTGGTCGCGGTCGCAGAGCCGGAGCGATCGGGGGCGATCTCCCCCGACCAGCGGGTGGCGGTGGTGGCCGTCCAGTACGACGTGGTCGATGAGCTGTCGGCCGCCGATCTCGATCGACTGCAGGACCTGGTCGCCGAGGCGAGCGACGGCGTCGTACAGGTCGAAGCCCGGGGGGAGCTGTTCTTCACCTTCGACAACGGCGAGACCCGGGCCCAGGAAGCGGTCGGCCTCCTGGCGGCCATGGTCATCCTGCTCGTGGCGTTCGGCTCGTTGGTCGCCATGGGCCTCCCGATCGGAATGGCGCTGCTGGGCCTGGCCATCGGGATCAGCTCGATGTCGCTGCTGGCCAACCTGGTCGAGGTGCCGAGCTATGCCCCGATCCTGGCCGCCATGATCGGCCTCGGGGTCGGGATCGACTACGCCTTGTTCGTCGTCACCCGCCATCGGGAGCAGCTGTCGGCCGGTCTCGACGTCGTCCACTCGGCCGGGCTGGCCGTCGCCACCGCCGGCCAGGCCGTCGCCTTCGCCGGGGGCACGGTGGTGATCGCCATCCTCGGCCTGGCCGTGGCCGGGGTTCCGTCGCTGACCGCGGCCGGGGTAGCCATCTCGCTGGTCGTGGCGATCATGGTGGTCGCCTCGCTGACGCTGCTTCCCGCCTTCCTCGGGTTGGCCGGCCACCGGGTCATCCGGCTCCGGGCCGGCCGCCGGTCGATGACGACGCCGGTGGCGACCGACGGCGCCAACCGACGCCGCTGGGAGCGGTGGGGAGCCCACGTCGCCCGCCACGCAACGCTGTACACGGTGGGCGTCACCGTCCTGCTGCTGGCGCTGACCGCGCCGGTCCTGGCACTCCGGCTCGGGTTCCCCGACGACGGCACGGCGCCTCCCTCGACCACGCAGCGGCGGGCCTACGATCTCGTCGCCGAGGGGTTCGGTCCCGGGTTCAACGGTCCGATCATCGTCGCGGTCGACACCGCCGGCGACCGCGCCGTCATCGACGACCTGACCGAGGCGATCGCCGCCGACGGCGGGATCGCCGGGACGACGGCCACCCCGCTCGACGAGGAGACAGGGGTGGGGGTCATCGTCGCCTACCCGACGACGGCGCCCCAGGACGCGGCCACGGTCGACACGATCGAGCGGATCAGGACCTCGGTCATCCCGCCGGTCGTCGGCGAGGGTCCGGCGGCGGCCCACGTCGGCGGGCCGACGGCGACCTTCACCGACGTCGGCAACCAGATCGCCGAGCGCCTCCCCTACTTCATCGCCGCGGTCGTCGTCCTGTCGTTCCTGCTGTTGATCCTGGTGTTCCGGTCGATCCTCGTCCCCCTCAAGGCCGCCGTGCTCAACCTGTTGAGCATCGGTGCGTCGTTCGGGGTGCTCGTCGCCGTCTTCCAGTGGGGGTGGGCCAAGGAGCTGATCGGGTTGGAGGCACCGGTGCCCATCGTGTCCTTCATCCCGCTGTTCATGTTCGGGATCCTGTTCGGCCTCTCGATGGACTACGAGGTGTTCCTGCTGTCCCGGGTCCGGGAGGAGTACGTCCGGACCGGTGACAACGACGCCTCGGTCATCCACGGGATCGCCGGCACGGCACGGGTGATCACGTCGGCGGCGCTGATCATGATCTCGGTGTTCGCCGGGTTCGTGTTGTCGGAGGAACCGTCGACGAAGATGTTCGGCCTCGGTCTGGCGGTCGCCATCGCCATCGACGCCTCCATCGTCCGGATGGTGCTGGTCCCGGCGACGATGAAGCTCCTGGGCGACGCCAACTGGTGGTTCCCGTCGTGGCTCGACCGGCTGCTGCCCGCCGTCGACCTCGAGCGGGCGCCGGTCTCGCCGGTCGGTTCGGGCGACCAGCCTGGACGGGACGGCCGAGATACCGAGGACCGGGAACCGGCGCTGGCCGACACCGGCGCCTGATCCGGACCGGCGGTCGGTGTCCGCGGCCCGCTCGACGGGCTGCGGACACCGCCGCGTCGTAACGACTCAGCCGAGCTCGGAGCCGACGATGGAGACGAACGACACGCAGTCGCCGGGGCGACCGCCGAGGTTGTGGGTCATGCCCAGGGTCTTGCCGCCTTCGGTGACCGAGCGGATCTGCCGCTCGTCGGGGGCTTCCTGGCGGAGCTGGAGCCAGCACTCGAACAGCATCCGCAGCCCCGACGCCCCGATCGGGTGCCCGAAGGACTTCAGACCACCGTCGGGATTGACCGGCAACTCACCATCGAGGTCATAGGTCCCGGCCAGGACCTCCTTCCACCCCAGGCCCCGCTCGGCGAAGCCCAGATCCTCCATCAACACCAACTCCGTCGGCGTGAAGCAATCATGGACCTCGGCCATCGCGATCTCGGCCCGAGGATCGGTCACCCCGGCCTGGGCGTAGGCATCGGCGGCGCACGCCGACACCTCGTGGAACGTCGTGTAGTCGTAGTCCGGATCGATCGGCCCCGCACCCGGGCCCGAGGTGAACGACAGGGCCTTCACGTAGAGGGGCTTGTCGGTGTAACGGTGGGCATCCTCGGCCCGGACGATGATCGCCGCCGCCGAACCATCCGACACCCCCGAGCAATCGAAGATCCCCAACTGACCGGCGACGAGGGGGGCGTTGCAGATCGTGTCCTTGCCCACCTCCTTGCGGAACTGGGCCCGAGGATTCCGAGCCCCGTTGAAGTGGTTCTTCCACGCGATCCGGGTCATCACGTCCTTGAGCTCACCGGCGTCGACCCCGTACTTCTCGGCATAGGCCGGAGCCAGCAACGAGAACGAGGCCGGGGCCGTGATCTGGGCCTTGGTGCCGTCGTCGGGGATCTGCACCCCGGTCAGGCCCGACATCCCGTTGTCCTTGAGCTTCTCCACGCCGATCGCCATCACGGTGTCGTAGGCGCCGGAGGCCACGGCGTAGCAGGCGTTGCGGAACGCCTCGGACCCGGTGGCGCACATGTTCTCCACCCGGGTCACCGGCTTGTAGTCGATCTTCAACGCCCGACTCAACGTCAACCCCGAAACCCCGGAGCCGGACGTCCCGAACCAGTAGGCGTCGATGTCGTCCTGGGCCACACCAGCCGACCCGTAGGCCTCGGTTGCGGCGTCGATCAACATGTCGTCGACCGAGCGGCCCCAGTGCTCGCCGAACGGGGTGCACCCCATCCCGACGATCGCGACCTGATCCTTGATGCCTCGTGATGCCATGACCTCGCTCCTTTCGAGCACGCGTCGGCACGCCGTGGCGGCGTGCGGTGTCGAGACGGCTCCTGGGCACGCTTCCCCAGGACACCATTGTGGTGCGGCGACGGTACCGGCGTCGAGAACCCCGTTGGGTCGATCGACACTCACCGACCGGCGTCCGGGATCGGTACCCTCCAGGGTTGGGTATCGAGGCCGCCGGTTCGCGGGCGCCGGTCCGGGCCTCCCCGTCGACCGGTCCGCAGGGCGCCATGGATTTCGGCTGGACCGAGGAGCAGCAGCGGCGGCGGGCCGAGGCGGTGAGCTTCGCCGAGGAACACCTCAACCGCGAGCTGATCGAACGCAACCGGGACGGCCGCTGGTCATGGGAGGCGTGGCGGGCCTGTGCCGACTTTGGACTGTTCGGTTTGGTCGTGCCCGAGGCCCATGGCGGGTTGGGGCTCGACCACCTCACGGCCATCGCCGTGCTGGAGGGCATCGGGTACGGCTGCCGGGAGAACGCCCTTCCGTTCGCCGTGAACTCCCAGCTGTGGAGCACCCAGCCGGCCATCCAGACGTTCGGGACCGACGACCAGAAGGACCGGTATCTCCGCCCCCTCGTCGAGGGCCGCCGCGTCGGAGCGTTCGGCATCACCGAGCCCGACACGGGCTCGGACAGCTACGGCCTCCAGGCCAAGGCGGTCAAGGTCGACGGCGGCTACGTGCTGTCGGGCACGAAGGCCTACATCACCTTCGCCCCCATCGCCGACTTCGCCGTCGTCTTCGCCACGACCGACCCGGAGAAGGGAAAGTGGGGCATCACCGCCTTCCTCGTCGACGCCGACAGCGACGGGTTCCGCACCGAACCGGTCGAGGAGAAGATGGGGCTCCGGACCACCCCGTTCGGAAAGCTCACCCTCGACGACTGCTTCGTCGCCTCCACCAACCGCCTCGGAGCGGAAGGTGGGGGTGTGGGGATCTTCACCCGGGCCATGGAGTCCGAGCGCAGCTACATCTTCGCCAGCCAGATCGGCCGGATGGAACGGCAGATCGAGGAGTGCGTGGCCTACGCCTCGGAGCGCCGAGCCTTCGGGGTCCCGATCGGCAAGCACCAGGCGGTCTCCAACCGGATCGCCGACATGATGGTCCGCCTCGAAACGGGGCGGAACCTCCTCTACAAGGTGGCCTGGCTCGAAGACCAGGGCCTCCCGCTGCTGCGGGAGGCGGCGATGGCCAAGCTCTACCTGTCGGAGTGCTTCGTCGAGTCGAGCCTCGACGCGATCCGGATCAACGGGGCCCGGGGGTACGCCACCGAGTTCGAGGTCGAGCGCGACCTGCGCGACAGCGTCGGCGGGCTGCTCTACTCCGGCACCAACGAGATCCAGCGCAACATCATCACCCAGATCTCCGGCCTGTGAACGCCCCGTTCCTTCCCGATGCGCTGGCCCTAAGCGCCGAGCGGCGGCCCGATCACGCCGCGTTCCGCTTCGACAGTATCGACCTCACCTACGGTGATCTGGTCGAGCGGTCCAACCGGTTGGCCAATGCCCTGCGGGCCGACGGTGTGGGCTCCGGCGACCTCGTCGGGATCCTGATGGGGAAGGCGATCGAGAACCCGATCGCCGTCTACGGGATCCAGGCCGCCGGTGCGGCCTACGTGCCCATCGACCCATCCGCCCCCGCCGCCCGCCAGGCCGCCATCGTCGCCGAGTGCGGGCTGACCCACGTGGTCACCGATGCCGATCGGGCCCCCAGGGCCGCCGCCCTGGCGTCGGCCGGGGTCGCCCATCTCTACGGCGTCGACCGGGTCGACGAGCCAGCGAACCTTCACACGGTCGGATGGGACGAGGTCGCCACCCGACCGGCGAGCCGTCCCCGCCTCGATCGGCGGGACGACGATCGGGCGTACGTGATCTTCACCTCGGGGTCGACCGGGACCCCCAAGGGCATCGTCCACACCCACCGGAGCGGGGCGGCCTACGCCCGGATGGCGGCCGACCTCTACGAGCTCGACGGGTCGGACCGCCTCAGCAACTTCCCGCCCCTGCATTTCGATCAGTCGACGTTCGACTTCTTCTCCGGGCCCCTGGTCGGCGCCACCACCGTCCTGATCGGGCCGGAGCACCAGCTGGTGCCGGCCAGCCTGTCGCAGCTGATCGAGCGGGAGCGGCTGACCGTCTGGTACTCGGTTCCCCTCGCCCTGATCCAGCTCCTCCTCTACGGCGTGCTCGACGAGCGGGATTGCACCTCGTTGCGATGGGTGATCTACGGCGGCGAGCCGTTCCCCCTCAAACACCTGACGGCCCTCATGGACACCTGGCCCCACGCCCGGTTCAGCAACTGCTACGGACCGGCCGAGACCAACCAGTGCACGTTCCACCACCTCAAGCCGCTCACTCCGTCGGAGGTCGAGGCCGGGACGGGGGTACCGATCGGCGTCGCCTGCCCCGGGATGGAGACCCTGGTCGTCGATCCCGACGACCGCCCGGTGGCGGGAGCCGGGACCGGTGAGCTGGCGGTCCACTCCCCCACGATGATGACCGGCTACCTGGGCCGCCCCGACCTCGACGCCCGCGTGTTCCTCGACCACGGCGTCCACGCCGGCGAGACCCGTCGCTACTACCGGACCGGTGACCTCGTCCGGCGCAGCGATGATGGGGTGCTGCACTTCATCGGCCGGCGGGACCGGCAGATCAAGATCCGGGGCCACCGGGTCGAGCTCGATGAGGTCGAGGCGGTCCTGGCCGACCACGAGGCGGTGGAGGAGGCGGCGGTCACGGCCACCATCGCCGGCGACGATGGGCCGATCATCGCCGCCCACGTCTCGGTGCGGCCCGGTGCCCAGCTCGAGGAACGGGCGCTGCGGCGCCATGCCGCAGCCCAGCTCCCCCGCTACGCCCTCCCGGCATCGGTCACCGTGGTCGCCGACTTCCCCCGGACCACGAGCGGCAAGATCGACTACCGAGCGCTGGCAACGCCCGCATCGTCGGCCGGCGGGCAGGGAGCCTGACCATGACCAGAGCCGATGCCCTCCTGCGGTTCGTCGTCGATGAGCTCGTGCTCGACGACGAGGAAGACCTCACCGTCGACGATGAGCTGTTGCTGAGCGAGCGAATCGACTCGTTGGGCCTGATCCGCCTCATCACCTGGATCGGCGAGGAGCTCGATCTCCAGGTCCCGTACGAGGACATCCTGATCGAGAACTTCAGCACGGTGCGAACGATCGACGGCTACCTGGCCTCCCTCGCCGCCTCGGCCGGCGACGGGGGCAACCCGGCGTGACGAGCACCGAGCGGCCCCTCAGCCACCGCCAGCGTCTCATCTGGGCCGGCCAGCGGCTCGACCCCGACGTCCCGCTGTACAACATGGCCCACGCCGCGACGATCGGCGCCGCCATCGACCCCGAGGCGTTCCAGCGAGCCCTGACCGCCCTCGTCGCCGAGAGCGACGCACTCCGGACGGTGATCGTCGAGGAGGAGGGTGAGCCGGCGCAACGGACCCTCGACACGCTCGACCCCGGACCGATCCCGGTGATCGATCTCGCCGACGACCCGGACCCCGACCACGCCGCCGATCGCTGGATCGCCGAGCGGGCGCGGCGTCGGCTCGACCTCTCGGCCCGCCTCTGGGACACCGCGCTGCTCCGACTCGAACCGGATCGGTGGATCTGGTTCCTGAACCAACACCATCTGATCACCGACGCCTGGTCGGTGTCGCTGCTGCTCGGCCGCCAGGGCGAGCTCTACGCCGCGGCGCTCGACCCGACCGCCGAGCCCGGTGGCCGCCCGCTGGCGCCCTTCGCCGAGTTCCTCGATGCCGAGGCGGCCGCCGTCGGGTCGAAGGGTCACCGGCGAGCGGTCGCCCACTGGGAGCGCTGGAGCGCCGAGCACGGCGCCCGGGCCACCGACCCGATGGCGTTCTACGGACACCGGCCGACCACCGTCGGGCCCGAGACCGTCCGGGTCACCGCAGCGATCGACGGGGAACGGGGCCGGCGGGTGGCGGCCTTCCTCGCCCGTCCCGAGATCTCGGCCCTCTCGCCCGAGCTCACCGCCCTCCGATTCTTCCAGACGGTGCTGGTCACCTACCTCCACCGGACCACCGGCGCCGAGGCGCTGACGATTGGGCTCCCGTTCCACAACCGCGCCTCCCGCGACGCCAAGCGGACCGCGGGGCTGTGCATGAACATCGTGCCGGTGGCGGCGACGATCGACGGCGATGAGACGCTGGTCGATCTCTCGGCCCGCCTCGGGGCCCAGACGTTCGAGGCCATGCAACACGGCCGCTTCGGGCCCGGGGGTGCGCTGCCGGCGGGTCCCGGGTCACGGTTCGAGGTCGTCCTCAACTACCTCCACGTTCCGGACGAGACCTTCGGGGGCCTCCCGATCGAGGATCGATGGGTCCACCCCGGTGCCGGAGACCGGGACCATGGTCTCCGGCTCCAGATCCGCCGTCTCGTCGACGACCGGTTCCGGCTCTACTTCGACGTGAAGACCGACCTGTTCGACACCGAGGCCCGCCGGGCGCTCGTCGACCAGTTCCTCGGCGTCATCGACGGTTGGTTGTCGGACCCCGAGGCCACCGTGGGCGCGTTGCCCATGGTGACGTCGACCGACGCCGACCGGCTGATCACCGGCTTCAACCGATCGACCGGGCCGAGCCTCCCGTCGTCGACGGTCGTCGACGAGTTCGAGTCGATCGCCGCCGACCACCCCGACGCGGTGGCCATCGCCGGTGCGGAGACACTCACCTACGGCGAGCTGAACGGACGGGCCAACCGCCTGGCCCACGACCTCGGATCGCAGGGCGTCGGCCCCGGCGACACGATCGGCATCGCCCTCGACCGGGGGGCCGACGCCCTGGCCGCCATCCTGGGGGTCCTCAAGAGCGGTGCGGCGTACGTCCCGATGGAGTCGTCAGTGCCACCGCTGCGCCTGGCCCAGATCGTGGCCGATGCCGCGGTCGGCATCGTCTGCACCGACGACCAGGGCTCGGCGGTGGTGGCGGCCGCCGGCGCCAAGCCGCTCATCGCCGGTGACGTGGTGCGGGGGGACGGCCCGACCGACGATCCGACCATCGAACGCTCGCTCGACGATCGGGCCTACGTGATCTTCACCTCCGGGTCGACCGGCCGCCCCAAGGGGGTTCCCGTCGACCACCGGGGCCTGGCGAACTACGTCGCCTGGGCCGGCGCCACCTACACCGGGGACCGACCCCGGACCTTCGCCCTGTTCACCTCGCTGGCCTTCGACCTCACCGTCACCTCCATCTTCGTGCCCCTCACGTCGGGCGGCTCGATCGTCACCTACCCGGAGACCGACGACGCCACCCCGCCCATCGTCGAGGTGTGGCGGGACGACCGGGTCGACGTGGCCAAGGCCACCCCGTCCCACCTGGCCATCGTTCGGGAGCTGGGGCTCGTCGCCGGCCGGCTGGAGGTGCTGATCGTCGGCGGCGAGGACTTCACCACCGACCTGGCCGCCGACCTGCAGGCGGCCCACGACGATCTGGCCATCTTCAACGAGTACGGCCCGACCGAAACCGTCGTCGGCTGCATGGTCCACCGGTTCGACCCGGATCGGGACCGATGGCCGTCGGTCCCGATCGGCCGACCGGCGGCCAACGCCGAGATCCTGCTCCTCGACGACCGGGGAGCACCGGTCCCGCCCGGGGTCGTCGGAACGATCCACATCGGCGGGCCCGGGGTGTCGTCCGGCTACCTGGGACGACCGGAGCTGACCGCCGACCGGTTCGTCGAGCGGCCGGCTCCCGTCGTCCCGACCGCGGCGACGATCGATGGCGGGCGGCTGTTCCGGACCGGCGACCTCGGCCGGTGGCAGCTCGGGGTCGAACCGCCCCACCTCGAGTTCCTGGGGCGGGCCGATGAGCAGGTGAAGGTCCGGGGCCATCGCATCGAGCTGGGAGAGATCGAAGCGGTGTTGTCCGCTGCGGTCGACCTCGATCGGGCGGCGGTCGTCGCCACCACCCGGACGGTCGGCCCTCGACCGGCCGATCCCGGTCGGGTGATCCACTGCGGGCGATGCGGGCTCCCGTCCACCTACCCCGGTGCCGACATCGAGGCCGGGGTTTGCTCGCTGTGCCGGGGCTACGACACCTACCGCGACCACGTCGACGCCTACTTCTCCGATCGGGTCGAGCTGCGAGCCATCGCCGACCGGATCATCGCCGACCGGGTCGAGGCCGGACGGGCCCACGACTGCGTGGTCCTGCTGTCGGGCGGCAAGGACAGCACCTACATGCTCTACCAGGTCGTGGCCCTCGGCCTCCGCCCGCTGGTGTTCACCCTCGACAACGGCTACCTGTCGGACGCCGCCCTGGCCAACTGCCGCCGGGTGTGCGACCACCTGGGCGTCGACCTGGAGATCGGGGCCACGCCCCACATGCGGGAGATCTTCCGCGACAGCCTCGACCGGTTCTCCAACGTGTGCAACGGGTGTTTCAAGACGATCTACACCCTCAGCATGGACCTGGCCCGTCGCCACGGCATCGGCTACGTCGTCACCGGGCTGGCCCGGGGCCAGCTGTTCGAGACCCGACTGTCGGACATGTACGACCACTCGATCTTCGACGTCGAACAGATCGACCGGTTCGTGCTCGAGGCCCGCAAGGCGTACCACCAGATCGACGATGCCGTGACCCGGCTCCTCGATGTCGACGGGTTCACCGACGGGTCGATCTTCGACGACGTCCAGTTCGTCGACTTCTACCGGTACGTCGACGTCGGGCTCGACGAGGTCCTCGGGTTCCTCGCCGCCAACACCCCCTGGACCCGGCCTCCCGACACCGGCCGGTCGACCAACTGCCTCATCAACGACGTGGGGATCCACGTCCACCAGCGGGAGCGGGGCTTCCACAACTACGCCCTCCCCTACAGCTGGGACGTCCGCCTCGGGCACAAGAACCGCGAAGCCGCTCTCGACGAGCTCGACGACGACATCGACACCGACTACGTCCAAGAGGTCCTGGTCGAGATCGGGTACCGGCCCAAGCCGCCCCCATCGGCGGCCCGGGAGACGACCCAGCTGGTCGCCCACTACCAGGCGCCGGTCCCGGTCGATGAGCCAACGGTGCGGGCGGAACTGGCCCGATCACTGCCCGACTACATGATCCCGACCCGGTTCGTCCGCCACGACCAGCTCCCGCTGACGGCGAACGGCAAGATCGATCGGGCGGCGCTCACAGCCGCCGAGTCCGGCGTGGACGCCCGCCGTGGCCGATCCACCGAGTTGACCGGTGACGCCGCCCGGGCCGGGGAGGCGTTGCGAGCGGTGTGGGAGGAGATCTTCGGCCGAACGGTCGAGCTCGACGACGACTTCTTCGACCTCGGGGGCGATTCCATCATCGCCATCCAGATCGTGGCCAGGGCCGCCACCCGAGGGTTGACGATCACCCCCCGCCACCTGTTCGAGGCCGGCACGGTTGCCGCCGCGGCGACGGTCGCCACGTGGGAGGAAGCCGCCGCCCCGGCGGCGGTCGAGGCCCGTCCCGACGGCGACGGCGACCATGCCGACCTGCCCCTCACCCCGACCCAGACCGGGATGCTGTTCCACAGCCTGGCCGAGCCGATGTCGGGGGTGTACGAGGGCCAGATCGTGCACGACCTTCGGGGCGAGGTCGACCACGAGATCCTGGCCCGTTGCTGGGACGAGCTCGTCGAGCGCCACCCGATGCTCCGAGCGGCATTCCGATGGGTCGGCACCGACCAGCCGGTCAGCGATGCCGTGGACCGGCGAACGCCGATGGCCTATCGGGACTGGTCATCACACCCGTCGGCCGAGGCCGCCCTCGACGAGTTGCTGGCCGAGGATCGGGCCGAGCCGTTCGATCTCACCGCCGGTCCCCCGGTCCGGTTGGCCCTGGTCCGAATGCCGGACCGCACGGTGTTGGTGTGGAGCTTCCATCACATCGCCCTCGATGGCTGGTCGATCGCCCTCGCCATGAACGAGCTGCTCGACGCCCATCAGGCGGCTCGCGACGGTCGGCGGTGGTCTCCCCCCGCCCGGGGCTCGTTCGCCGACTACGTCGCCTGGCTGGGCGCCCAGGATCGAGCGGCCGCCGAGGCGTTCTGGCGGACCGAGCTGGCCGGGTTCACCGCCCCCACCCCGCTCCCGACCTCCCGCCCACCCGAGGTGGCGGCGGCCATCGGGTCGGACCGCCGACGCTACGGAGCCGGGTTCCGACGGCTGGGGCGGGAGCGGACCGCCGCGGTCCTCGACGCTGCCCGGCGTGAGCGCGTCACCCTCTCCACCGTCCTCCAGGCGGCGTGGGCCCTGGTCCTGGCTCGTCATGACGGGGCCGACGACGTCGTGTTCGGGCTGACCACGTCGGGCCGACCGGCGACGCTCCCCGGGGCCGACTCGATGATCGGGATGCTGGTCACGACCCTGCCGGCCCGGGTCGGGGTCATCGAGGAGCTCGCCCCCGGCGAGTGGCTCCGGCGGCTGCAGTCCGCGCAGCTGGGCGCCCGGGACCACGAGTACGCGTCGTTGGTCGACATCGGCGAGTGGAGCGAGCTCGGCGGTGGGCAACCGCTGTTCACCTCGATCCTCGTCGTCGAGAACTTCCCCGACTACGTGCCCCCGACGCCCGATCACGTGGCGATCGACGACCGCTCGTACCGGGTCCAGTCGAACTACCCGCTGAGCGTCATCGCCCTCCCCGGTGATGACCTGACCCTCAAGGCGGTCCACGACCCGGACGTGATCGACGGCGACGACGTCGACGCCCTGCTCGGCCACCTCGAAGCGGCGATCGTCGCGCTCACCGCCGAGCCGGAGGCCACGGTCGGCGCGGTTTCCATCGTCGACCCGGCCGAGCGGCGTCGGCTCGACGAGCTCGCCACCGGTCCGGACCTCGATCCGGCCTCCGTCCAACGGCTCCCCGACGTCGTCGCCCGCCACGGCACCGAGCGCCGGGACGCGCCAGCGGTGGCCTGCGGGGACGACCGGCTGACCTACGGCCAGCTGGTTGCGGCTGCGGATCGACTGGCCGGTGAGCTCCGGGAGGCCGGCGCCGGTCCCGGTTCGGTCGTCGGCCTGCTGCTCGAACGCTCCGTCGAGACGATCGTCGCCATCGTCGGCACCCACCGGGCCGGCGCCGCCTACCTCCCGCTCGATCCGGGCTACCCGGCGAGCCGATTGCGCTTCACCGCCGACGACGCGGGCGCCGACCTCATCGTGACCAGCCCCGACATCGACCCGGTCGCGGCCGACGAGCTGGGGCTCGGCGCGGCGTTGGCCGAGCCGACCGACCGAGCGCCGGTGGGCGACCGTTGGGTGATCCGGCCCCGGGGCGAGAGTCAGGGACGGCCCCGCCCTCGAACCCCGATCCCCGACGATGCGGCCTACCTGATCTACACCTCCGGCTCGACCGGCCGACCGAACGGCGTGGTGATCGACCACGACAACCTGGCCGCCTCGACGGCGGCCCGGTTCGCCGCCTACGACCGAGACCCCTCGGCCTATCTCCTGCTCTCCTCGTTCTCGTTCGACTCATCGGTGGCCGGGATCTTCTGGACGCTGGCCGCCGGCGGTGAGCTGGTACTTCCCGCCCCGGGGACCGAGCTGGACGTGTCGGCCCTGGCGGCGGCCATCGAACGACATCGGGTGACCCACACCCTGTGCCTCCCCTCCCTTTACCGGTTGATCCTCGACTACGCGCCGCCCCCCTCGCTGGCCTCGTTGACGACCGTGATCGTGGCCGGCGAGGCGTGCCCCCGATCGCTGGTCGAACGGCACGACGAGGTCCTGAACGGCAGCGGTCGCGAGGTCGCCCTCTACAACGAGTACGGACCGACCGAGGCCACCGTGTGGGCCACCGTCCACCGGTGCGACCGACGGTCGGGGCCGGTGCCGATCGGCGACCCGATCCCCGGCGCGACCGTGGCCGTGCTCGACGCCGACGGCGAGCCGGCCGGGATCGGCGTCCCCGGCGGGATCCACGTTGCGGGGCCGACCCTGGCGATCGGATACCACGATCGGGCGGAGCTGACCGCGGCGCGCTTCGTCGAGCGAGGCGGGCGGCGGTGGTTCCGGACCGGCGACGTCGGCACGATCACCGCCTCCGGTGACCTCCTGTTCGGGGGACGGTCCGACGATCAGGTCAAGGTCCGCGGCATTCGGGTCGAGCTGGGCGAGGTCGAGGCGGCGGTAGCGGCCGAACCCGGCATCGGCGGCGCCGCGGTGGTGGCCGTCGAGGACCCCTCGGCCGGCACCCGCCTGGTCGCCTACGTCGAACCGACGCCCGGCGACCGCGACCCGACCGCGCTCGATCCGGCCGACGTGCAGGCCGCCGTCCGCCGCCGCCTCCCCGACGCCTTCGTTCCCCAGCTGGCCGTCCTCGACGCCCTCCCCCGCCTGCCGAACGGCAAGGTCGACCGGGCCAACCTGCCCGCCGATGCGCCACCGCCCCCGGTCCGCCCGACTCGGGCCCCGACCACCGATCTGCAGCGGCGCCTGGTCGCCATCTGGCAGGACCTCCTCCCCGGGGTGGCCATCGGGATCGACGACGACTTCTTCGACGTCGGCGGGCACTCGCTCCTCGCGGTGTCCCTCGTCGAACGGATCCGCCGCGAGACCGGAACGGCCCTGCCGCTGGCGGCGATCCTGGAGGCGCCGACCGTGGCCAGCTTGGCCGATCGCCTCACGGGAACCCGGACCGGCGACGTGCACCTCGAGGCGGCCGACGGGTGCCTGGTGCCGCTGCGGACGGCCGGCACCCGGCTCCCTCTGTACCTGGTGCCACCAGCGGCCGGCACCGCGCTGTCGTTCCGCGAACTCACGGCCGGCACCGACCCCGATCAACCGCTGTACTGCTTCGAGCCCCTCGGCAGCGACGGCAGAACCGAGCCCCACGACACGGTGGAGGCGATGGCCGAGCGCTACGTCGCCGAGCTGGTGGCCCACCGCCCCGATGGCCGGTACCGGATCGGCGGGAGCTGCCTGGGGGCGATCGTGGCGTGGGAGATGGCCCGCCAGCTCGAGGAGGCTGGCACCCCGGCCGAGCTGCTGGTGTTCCTCGACCCCGGGCCGCCCCACAGCGGACCGGACTGGACCTATGAGCTGCCGTCGCGCCGGTCGCCGCTCCAGTTGGCCCGCGACATGGCCAACCTCGTCACCGACGGGGAGCTTCCCGGCGCCATCTTGGCCGTGTGGCGCCGGAACCGGTTCGACCGGATCGGACGGGTCCACTACCGGGCCCAGCTGTCCTACGTCGCCGATCGACTGGCGCCTCCGGAGCTGGTGTGGCTCCAGAGCGAGGAGCTGGCCGGCGAGGACTGGGTCCTGACCCGGTGGCAGACCTTGGCCGGCGCCGACACGACGCCGGTGGTCGTTCCCGACACGACCCACACCGGGCTGATGACCAGCCAGCCCGACCAGGTGGCCCGTCTGGTCGAGGTGCTCAACCGGGAGCTGGCCGCCTTCGAGCGGGCCCACCCGTCGAGCCCTCGATGACCCTCCTCACCTTCGCCCTTCGGGCCGACCGCCTCCGGTTGATGGCGGCCATCGTCGCCAGCGTGGCCAGCGGCTTCGCCGGGGCTGCGCTGATGGGGTACATCGGCAGCCAGTTCGCCGACCAGGACCGGCTCGGACCCCTCGCCGTCGCCACCTTCGTCGTCCTCATCGTCGTTTCCGTCTTCTCGGGCCTGGGAGCCCGGTGGCTGCTCGTCCAGCTGGTCAGCCACCGCACCCTCAAGCTCCAGATGGAGCTCGCCCGGCGGATCGTCGTCACCCCGCTGGCTCGGGTCGAGTCGATCGGGCGGGCCCGGCTGTTCGCCGTGTTGACCGACGACGCCAGAGCGGTCTCCGACGCCCTCATGCGGATCCCCGAGGTGGTGATCGCCGCCGCCCTGGTGGTCGGCTCGATGGCCTACCTGGCGTGGCTGTCGCCGATCGCGGTCTCGGTGCTGATCCTGGTGGCGGTGCCCGTCGTGTGGCTCTACCGGCGGCTGAACCGCCGGGTGGCCCGGCTGCTGACCGTGTTCTTCGCCGTGCGGGACGAGCGCTACGGCCAGTACGACGGCTTGACGATCGGCACCAAGGAGCTCCAGGTCGATCCGTCCCTCCGGCGCCGGTTCGCCGCCGCCCTCCAGGACCGGGGAGAGGCGTTCCGGCGGACCCACAGCGAGCTGCTGATGGCCCACGAGGTGGCCAACACCTGGAGCCAGGCCGCCTACTTCGTGTTCGTGCTCGTGCTCCTGGTGCTGATCCGGTCCGACGTGGTGGGCGGGGAGATCCTGGGCGCCTATGCCCTGATCGCCCTCTACGTCCGGGGGGCGATCGTGCAGATCACCGCGGTGGTGCCGGTGTGGACCCAGGCCAGCGCCGCGCTGGTCCGCATCGATGCCCTCGATCTGGCCCCCGATCCGGGCGAACCCGGACCCGTCGGCACCCCGTCCGCCGCTGCGCCCGATGAGCGGGGAGACGAGACCTGCGACGAGCCGGCGGTGACGGTTCGGGCCGAGGGGTTGGCGTTCCAGTACCCGACCGGCGACGGCTACGGCTTCGAGTTGGAGCCGGTCGACGTCGAGCTCCGGTCGGGCGAGGTCGTGTTCATCACCGGGGGCAACGGGAGCGGGAAGACCACGCTGATGAAGCTGCTGTGCGGCCTGTACGAGCCGACCGCCGGCGAGCTCCGGTGCGACGGCGTCCCGGTCACCCCCGAGCGCCGGGATCGGTACCAGAGCCGCATCTCGGCGTTGTTCGCCGACGGGTTCCTCTTCGAGGAGCTGATCGGGCTCGACGACCCGAGCCGAGCCGGAACCGATGCCGCCAACCGGTTCCTGGCCGAGCTCGATCTGACCGGCAAGGTCTCGGTGGACGGCGGACGGCTCTCGACGACGAAGCTGTCGACCGGTGAGCGACGCCGACTGGCGCTCCTCGGTGCCTTCCTCCGGGACCGCGACATCTACGCCTTCGACGAGTGGGCGGCCAACCAGGACCCGGTGTTCAAGCGGTTCTTCTACCGGACCCTGCTCCCCGAGCTCCGCCGTCGTCGCAAGCTCGTCATCGTGATCAGCCACGATGACGCCTACTTCGACGAGGCGGACCGGGTGGTGCAGCTGGTCGACGGCCGAGTGGCCGCCGACCTGGCTGCAGACCGCTAGCCGACCGGGACCGACTCGGCGTCGGGGGCCGGATCGGCGTCTCGCCCCGAACGGGCCACGTCGAGCAGCCGTCCGGCGCCATGCTCCACGGCATAGATCCCGGCGGCGACGATCGTCACGACGATCATGGCGAACAGCGATCGGGGCCACTGCAGGAGTAGCTCGATCCACCGATTGAACCCGAGGTCGATGACGGCGATCCGCTCCACCGCCCACAACAGGCTCAGCACCGCCAGGGCCACCGAGCCGGCGATCATCAGCGGCTGGTAGTAGCGGGTCCGCCGCAGGAGGTACAGGGCGGGGAAGGCGACGAGGATGACGATCGCCTGCCCGATCTCGATCCCGACGTTACGGCCGATGAGCGAGACGAGCTGGGTGGTGCGGTCGATGTCGAGCGCCTCGACCAACGAGGCGAACCCGAGGCCGTGGAACAACCCGAACACGAAGGCCAGGAGCCATTCCCGGTTGAGGAAGATGGGCCGGAGGTTGTGGAGTGCAGCCCCGGCGATCGAGAGGGCGATGATCGTCTCCACCAGTTGTGACGGCGGGAGCGGGATCAGGTCGAGCCCGGCCACGGTGAACGTGATCGAGTGGGCGACGGTGAACATGGTGACCAGCTTCAGCACCCGCCACAGGGCCGAGCCGAAGTTGGGGGCCGGGCGCCAGGAGCCGGCGGCGAAGACCAGCACCGCCGGCAACAGGAGGGCGAGGATGAAGAAGACGTGGTCGGGCCCGGTCCGGATGTGGTCGACCCCGAGGCCCACGCTGCCCCGGAACGTCCGCCACTGGCTGGGGTCGCCGAGGTCGAGGCTCTCGGTCGCGCCGGGCTCGTTGTAGAACAGCAGCTCGTTGGCTTCGGCGTCGAACACGCCCCGTTGCCAGTCGTTGGCCACCAGGAGGATCCCTCGCCGGTTCTCCAGCTCGGCCACGAACGGGTCGAAGGAGACGTCGAGAACCTGCGGGACCGGACCGTCGGGGATCTCGGCCTCGAAGGGGAAGATGGCGTAGCCGGGCTCGGGCCCCTCGACCTCGTCGAACAGCAGCTCGACGTCGCCGAACTCGAGGGCGAACACGGTGCCGTTGGCGCCGACCGACGTGTGGTCCTGGATGTAGTCGACCAGCGTCGAGTAGTTGGCCTCGAGCTGGGCCTCGATGTTCTCCACCGAGGTGTCGAGGCTGAGGCCGAACAGCAACTCGATGTCTTCGTAGGGCAGCTCGACCCGACCGCCGAGGTCTTCGGGGGCGATATCGAGGTAGAGGTAGGACTCCTTGCCCCGGTGGGCGGCGGCCGGTGATGGGAGGGCCAGCACCGCCAGGATGCCGGCCAGCACCGCGGCGGCCACGAGGCGGACCCGGAGCCGGAAGCCGGCCCGTCGGCCGGCGCCGCCAGAACCGCCCGCTCGACGGGGGCCGCTCACGGCGTCTGGGGGCTGGGCAGCAGCCGACCCTGGGCGTCGACCCGCTTCCACTCGTCCTGGAAGTCGGCGTTCATCCATCGGCCCAGGCCCGGGTAGAACACCCTGCCCGGGCCGTGGGGAGCCAGGTCGGACCCGTTCCATCGGGGGTCTGGAGGCTCCCCCTCCACCAGGTAGCGGCTGTCGGTCGATAGACGGCATCGGTCCTCCTCGGACGCGTTGTCGAGAGCAGCGTGCAGCATGGTCATGCTGAATAGGAGCACGTCGCCGGGTTGGTAGTGGGTGGTGAGCCAACGGCGGCCGTGGGCCTGCTGGGCCCGGCCGAGATCGTCGTCGAGCCAGCGGAGGCCATCGCGGTCGGCGTCCATGGTCAGGTAGCCGGCGGCGAGGGCAGGGTCGTCTGCGCTTCCCTCGAGGAGGACCAGACCGCCCTCGTGGGGCCGGATCGAGCCCAGCGGCAGCCAGGTCGACAGATGGCGGTCGGTTCCCCGGCTCATGTACGGCCCGTCGCAGTGGATGCCGCACCCTTCGCCGGGGCGAGCGAGACGGGGCCATCGGAAGTCATAGGGCCGGACGGGGCCGTCGAGGACCGAGCGGACCACGTCGAGGAGCGGCGGGGCGAGGATCACCGCCTCGTACCGGGCACCGGTTCGCAGCGACTCGCTGAACGCCCGGAGGTTGGCCGAGGCCAGACCGGCACGGTCGCCGGCGATGCCTTCCATGACGCCGGGCCGGTCGTCGATCTCGCCCAGCGCGGCGTACTTGAGCAGGAGCTCCCGCCGTGCGCCCAGCACGAGCTCGGGGTCGAGCAGGCCGGGGAGGAAGAGGTAGCCGTCGGCGACGAACCGGTCCCGGAGTCTGCTGGGGCTCTGGATGAGGTGGCTCGAGTCGGTGAGCGACCCGAGGGTGGTCGTGGCGTGGTCGATCGGGCGGCCCTCGAACCGCAACGAACCCGATTCGGCGCCCACCGCCTCGCCAGCCGACATCGGGGCGAAGTGTACCGATCCCGGTCGGGGCCGGGTCCGATCGGCGCGGCGGGCAGATCCGCCCATCGGGTGTCTCGACCGAAGCGGGGTGGCGGCGGGCCGGGCGGGGCCCGGTCGATGGGGGTAGGGTCCGGACATGATCCTCGATGAGCTGACCGTCGACGTCGGCGAGTTCCAGGCCAGGACCGGGTGGGCGTCGAAGCCCGAAGGCCTGTGCAAGGGCGACGTCTGTGTCCCCGCCCCGGCCGCCGTGCTCGACGGTGGCCGGTTGGATGTCCGTCTCGTGGCCGACGCCCTCGGTATGCCCCTCGTCGGCGACGAGGCCACCGCCACCTGGGCCCTCGGCCCCGAGGGCCTGGGCCACGCCCTCACCTCGGCCGAGGTCGGCGACCTGGCCCTGACCGACGTCGACGGCAACCCCTTCGACCTGTCGACGCTCCACGGCCGCAAAGTGCTCCTCGTCGCCTGGGCGTCGTGGTGAGGCTGCCGCATGAGCCTGCCCGGGTGGCAGGCGCTGCACGCCGAGCTGGAGCCCCGGGGCCTGACCGTGGTGACGGTGGCGCTCGACGTCGACCCTGAGCAGGCGCGCCCATGGATCGAGGCCGCCGCACCGACCCATCCCTCCCTCGTCGACCGGGCCCACGTGACCAACGAGGCGCTGGGATTCAACAACGTGCCGATGGCGGTGTGGATCGATGAGACCGGGACCCTGGTCCGGCCTCCCGAGAGCGCCTCGATCGAAGCTCGTGACACCTCGACGGCGCTCCCCGACGAGCTTCCCGACCGGGTCCGGGAGCTGATCACCGAAGCCCGGAAGATCCCCGACATCGGCCTCCGGTACCGGGAGGCCATCGTCGACTGGGTCGACAACGGCGCCGACAGCCCCTACGCCCTCAGCCCGGCCGAGGTGGTGGCGGCATCCCATCCCCGGCAGCGACACCACGCCGAGGCGGCGGCCAACTTCGAGCTCGGCCACCACCTGTACGCCACGGTCGGCAAGGATGCCGCCATCCCCTACTGGCGGGCCGCCCACGCCCTCGATCCCGACAACTGGACCTACAAGCGCCAGGCCTGGACCCTCGAGACGACACCGGACGGTGAGCCGTCGGATCTGTTCCAGCCCCCGACCGACGTCTACGAGGGAAACTGGCTCGACGACGTCAAGGCCATCGGCGGCGGTCAGAACTACATCACCAAGCCGACCTTCATCGACTGACCACCGCCCGGCGTGCACGTCGTCTTCGTCACCAATGGCATGTCGGCGCTCGCCAGCTGCCATGTCGCGCTCGCCGGCCACCTCCGGTCGGTCGGGCATCGCACGACGTTCGTCGCCGCTCGGGGTCGGGCCGACCGCCTCGCCGAGCGTGGCGAGGCGGTCGTCGCCCTCGACCACGACGACCGGTACGCCGGCCGGGCCTCGGGCGACCCTCGACCCCCGCTCGGCCGTCCCCTCGACCTCGCCCGATGGATCCGACGACGCCGAACGCTGCGGCGGGCCTCGCTGGACGGTACCGAGATCCTCCGGACGGTCCAGGACCTCGATCCCGACCTCGTGGTGATCGACGTCGAGATGCACACCGCGGTGATCGCCACCGCGACCATCGACGCACCCCGGGTTCTGGCGATGAGCTTCTTCTCGATCTTTCGCCGTCCGGGGCTCCCTCCGCTCAACAGCTCGCTGGGTCCGGCGACCGGACCGATCGGAGCGCTCCGCATCCGGCTGGCCTGGGCCAGGGTCCGGGCCGGGTCGATCATCTTCGCCCTCCGGAACCGGTTCGGCCGGGCCGGCCTGGCGACGGCGATCTCGCCGATGCGCCTCGACACGGTCAGCCCGGTCGATCTCGGGGCGCTGGCCCGACGCCACGACGTCGATCTCGGGGCCACCACCGACCGGAGGCAGTGGCTCCGACCCTTCGTCGCCCGGGATCTCCCGATCCTCTGCTACAACGCCCGCGAGATGGAGCTGCCCCACGAACCGCCGTCCCGCCTCCACTACGTGGGGCCGTTGATCGGTCTCGACCGGGTCGAGCCGACCCTGGCCCCCGCCGACCGGGAGCGGTGGACGGCGTTGGTCGCAGCCCGAGCCGCGGGCGGCGGCCGGCCGCTCGTCTACGCCACGATGGGGACGGTGTGGCGGGACGGAGCCGATCTCCTGCGGCGGATCGTGGCGGTGTTCGAGAATCGCCCCGACTGGGACCTGGTGCTCGGCCTCGGCGGTCTCGACGACTCGTATCCGCTCGACTCGCTCCCGTCCAACGTCCTCGCCCTCCCCTGGGCTCCCCAGCTGGAGGTCCTGGCCGAGGCCGACGTCGCGGTGACCCACGGGGGCACCGCCTCACTCCGGGAGGCGGTGGCGTTCGGCGTGCCGACCGTGCTGCTGTCGGTGGACGTGCTGGACCAGGACGGCAACGCCCGCCGGGCGGTCCATCACGACCTCGGGGTGCTGCGGGCTCCGGATGCGACACCCGAGGCGTTGGAGGCGGCGATCGAGACGACGTTGACCGATCCCCGCATCGCCGCGGGGATCGACCGGATGCGGGCCGTCGTGGCGGCGGCCAACGACGGGCGCCGGGCGATCGAGATCGTCGAGCGACTCGCTACGGGCGCCGGGGACCGGGCTGGAACCTAACCGGGAGGCTCGTCGGCCCGAAGATGAAGTTGGAACCCATCCAGCTCACCTCGCCGGCCGGGGCGAGGTCGTCGAGGCGGGAGACCATCTCGGCGATGAGGGCCTCGATCTCGATCCGGGCCAGGTGGGCCCCCAGGCAGAAGTGCGGTCCGCCCCCGCCGAAGGCGACGTGCCGGTTGGCCGGCCGGCCGAGATCGAAGCGGTCGGGCTCGGGGACACAGGCCGGATCACGGTTGGCCGAGCCGTAGTACATGACGACCCGGTCGCCGGCGGCGATCGGCTGGCCGGCCACTTCGGTGTCGGCGGTGGCGGTCCGTCGCATGTAGATGACGGGGCTGACCCATCGCAGCAGTTCCTCGACCGCGGTCGGTAGCAGCCCCTCGGGGTCGGCTCGGAGCCGGTCGAGCTGGTCGGGATGGGCGAACAGGGCGTCGAAGCCGCCGCCGACCAGGTTCCGGGTGGTGTCGCCACCGGCGTCGACCAGCAGCAGGAACCACAGGAAGAAGTCGGCTCCGTCGATCGGCTGGCCGGCGATCTCCCCGGTGGCCAGCAGGGTGGCCAGATCGTCGGCCGGCTGGGCCCGCTTCTCTTCGTAGACCCGCTGGGAGTAGGCGAACATCGCCTGGATGGCGGCCACCTGATCCTCGCGGCTGACGACCTCGTTGCTGGAATGGATCGTCTCGGTGTGGTGGTACAGCTCTCGACCGTCGGCCAGGGGGATGCCCAACACGTCGGCGATGACGAAGCTCGGCATCTCACCCGCCAGGTCGGTGACCAGGTCACACCGTCCGGCCTCGACGACCTCGTCGACGATGCGGGTCGCCAGCTCGGCGACCCGGGGTCGGAGGGCGGCCGCCGCCCGTGGGGTGAAGTTGGTGCTGATCACCCGGCGCATCCGGGTGTG
The DNA here is from genome assembly GCA_965262175.1 of Acidimicrobiales bacterium. Classification (GTDB taxonomy): domain Bacteria; phylum Actinomycetota; class Acidimicrobiia; order Acidimicrobiales; family SZUA-35; genus CADEDH01. The sequence continues at coordinate 179,719 of CBDHES010000029.1, forward strand.
GAGCGGCGGGTCGGCCATCAGCATCATGACCTTGTCGTCGCCGAACATCGACGACTCGGCATCGGGCTCGTCGATCATGATCGTCGGCGACGACGAGAACCGGTCGGGAGCCCGACCGACCTCCCGGACGTCGTCGTACCGGGTGACCGCCCAGAAGCCCGAGCCGTCGGGGTGGTCGTGCCAGTGGACCGGATCGTGCTCCCGGAGCCAGGCGAACTGGTCGTGCGGCTGGCTTCCGGCGTAGTTGGCCACCGACAACAGATCGATCGACATCGTCACACCCGTAACGTAGCGTGCCCCCCAAGGGGACCAGAAACATCGAGGGGGAACGATGGCGGGAACGACGAGGCGAACGACAAGGGGAACGCCGAGCAGCTGGCGGCGAGCATGGACGGTGGCGGTGGCCGCCGTGCTGTTGGCGGCGGCAACGCTGTCGGCCACACCCGCCGAGGCCGAGGGCGGCCGCCGCTCACCGACGATCGTCCGGACCCGAGCCGGCCTGGTCGAGGGCACCCAGCGCGACGGCTACCGGACGTTCGAGGGGATCCCGTTCGCCGCACCACCGGTGGGCGATCTCCGGTTCGCCCCTCCTCATCCGGTCGAACCCTGGGACGGTGTGCGTGACGCCACCGTCCCCGGATCGGCGTGCCCCCAGATCGGCACGTCGGGCGTCTCGCTCGACGAGGATTGCCTCTACCTGAACGTGACCACGCCGGACCGCCGTGGACGGTCGGGTCGATTCGGGCGCCGGCTCCCGGTGATGGTGTGGATCCACGGGGGCGCCTTCCTCACCGGCGACGGCGCGTCCTACGATGCCTCCCGGCTCGCCGTCGACGGTGACGTCGTGGTCGTGACGGTCAACTACCGGCTGGGCCCGTTCGGCTACCTGGCCCATCCCGACCTGTCGGCCGAGGACCCGACCGCCGGCTCCGGGAACTACGCCCTGGCCGACAACCAGGCGGCGCTCGAATGGGTCCGGCGCAACATCGCGGCCTTCGGTGGCGACCCCCGCCGGGTGACGATCTTCGGCGAGTCGGCGGGAGGCGCCATGGCCTGTGCCAACCTGGCCGCCCCCGACTCCCGGTGGCGCTTCCGGCGGGCGATCGCTCAGAGCTACTCGTGCGCCGGACCCTTCGTCGATCTGGCCACCGCCGAAGCGGGCGGGGCCGGCGTGGCCGACGCCGTCGGGTGCGGCGACGCCGCCGACGTCACCGCCTGCCTCCGCAGCGTCGACGTCGAGACCCTGCTCGGATCGTGGTACGGGGGCGGCCCCGTCGTCGGTGGCGGCATCCTGCCCATCCAGCCGCTGGCGGCGATCGAGAGCGGCGCGACCGGCCGGATCGATCTGATGCACGGCAACACCCAGGACGAGAACCGGTTGTTCGTGCCGTTGGGGGATCCGACGCTCCTCGGGCTGACGCCCGAGGGTTACGAGGCCGAGCTGGCCGCCGTGTTCGGCCCCCTGACGCCTGCGGTGCTGGAGCGGTACCCGGTCGGTGCCTACGAGTCGCCGATCATCGCCCTGTCGACGGTCTTCACCGACTGGGGCAACGTGCTGGCCACCTGCGGTCACCTCGACGCCTACGACGCCGCCCGGGATCAGCGCCGCATCCGGATCTACGCCTACCAGTTCCGGGACCGGACGGCCGACCCGCTGGTCGACTTCCCGGGCTTCGACGAGGGGGCCCAGCACGCGGTCGAGTTGCCGTATCTGTTCCCGGGGCTGTTCGGTGACGGCCTCAACGCCGAGCAGGAGGCCCTGGCCGACGCCATGGTCGCCTACTGGACCAGCTTCGCCCGCAACGGTCGTCCCCGCGGTCCGGACCTCCCCCGCTGGAGGACCTACCGGGGTGACGGCCGGGTGCTGGGCCTGGCGCCGGAGAGCCTCGGCGGCATCCACCCGGTCGACGTCGCGACCGAGTCCAACTGCGCCTTCTGGGAGTCGTTGCTCGGCGACGGGTCCTCCAGCGGGCTCCCGGCTCCGGCCGTGCCGCCGCCCGGTGGAACCGGGGCCGCCGAGCCAGCGGCCATCGCGGAGCCCGAGGCGGTGACAGCCCTCCCCTGACCGACCTCGGTCGCGGGTCCGCCCATCTCCGGGTGGCTATCCTCCCGGAGGTGGGTTCGGCCGCCATCGAGATCACGCTCGACGCGGTCATCGTCGCCGTGTCGGACGGCGTCCCCCGCCTGTTGACCGTCGATGGGCCCGACGGGCTGCCGGCGCTCCCATCGGGTCTTCTCGAGGCCCAGGACCGGACGCTGGAGGTCGGTCTGAGGCGCTGGGTGTCCGACCAGACCGGGCTGGAGATCGGCTACATCGAGCAGCTCTACACCTTCGGTGACCGGATCCGCAGCTCCCACCTCCCACCCGCCGACGCCGGCGGTCCCCGGCGGCTCTCGATCGCCTACCTGGCATTGGTTCGGGAGGAGCGCCCGGCGGCCGGTGCGTCGTGGCACGAGGTCTACGACTTCTTCGGGTGGGAGGACCATCGCGATGGCCGGCCGGCCGTGATCGACGAACGGATCCTCCCCGCCCTCGATCGGTACGTGACCACCGTCGGCGACCGCGAGGAGCAGACCCGCCGGGTGACGATCCTGTTCGGGTCGCCGGGTGCACCGTTCGACGGAATCCGCACCCTCGAACGGTACGAGCTGTTGCACGAGGCCGGCCTGGTGTTCGAGGCCGGCCCCGACCGGGTCGGGGGCGCGCTGCTCGAGTCGCGGTCGATGCATCTCGATCACCGCCGGATCGCCGCAACCGCGCTCGGCCGGCTGCGGGGGAAGCTGACCTACCGGCCGGTGGTCTTCGAGCTCCTCCCGACCCGCTTCACCCTCCTCCAGCTCCAACAGGTGGTCGAGGCGCTGGCCGGCGTCCGGCTCCACAAGGGCAACTTCCGCCGCCTGGTCGAGAGCGGTGGCCTGGTCGAGGGGACCGGCGACCTCGCCCCAACCGGTGGCCGCCCGGCCGAGCTGTTCCGGTTCCGACCCGAGGTGGTCGGCGAACGCCCACGGCCCGGGGTCGGCATGCCCTGGACCCGCACCTGACCCCACCTGACCGCACCGGGGTAACAGCTCGATGAATCGGAGGTGACGAACGCCTCTTGTAGTTATACTCCGTTCGAGGCTACTTTGACTCTAGTTGAGTAGAAGCAGGCCCCCCACCTGTCGACGAGAAAGCAGGACCCGATGACCACGCCCAGGCTCCCCGAGGCCGAGCTCGCCGCACTCGCCCCGACGATCGATGCCATCGAGGCGCTCAAGGTCGAGCGCAACGCCGTCGTGCTGGCCCACAACTACATGACGCCCGACATCTACCACTCGGTGGCCGACATCACGGGCGATTCGCTGGCCCTCGCCCGCTCGGCGGCCGAGACCGAGGCCGAGGTGATCGTCTTCGCCGGCGTCCACTTCATGGCGGAGACGGCCAAGATCACCTGCCCCGACAAGACCGTCCTGATCCCCGACCCCACCGCGGGGTGCTCGCTCGCGGCGTCGGTGACCGGGGCCGACGTCCGACTGCTCCGGGAGCGGTACCCGGGCGTGCCGATCGTCAGCTACGTGAACACCTCGGCCGAGGTGAAGGCCGAGGTCGACATCTGCTGCACGTCGGGCAACGCGGTCGAGGTCGTCGAGTCTCTCGATGCCGATCGGGTCATCTTCCTCCCCGACCAGTACCTCGGTCGATGGGTGGCGAGCCAGACCGACACCGACATCATCCTGTGGGAAGGGAGCTGTGAGGTCCACGAACGGTTCACCGGCGACGAGCTCCGCCAGTACCGGCGTCTCCACCCCGGCATCTCGGTCATCGCCCACCCGGAGTGCCCGCCCGACGTCCTCGACGAGGCCGACTACGTCGGTTCGACGGCCGGAATGATCGGCTGGGTCCGATCGGAACGGCCCCGATCGGTGGTGATGGTCACCGAGTGCTCGATGTCGGACAACGTGGCGATCGAGCTTCCCGACGTGTCGTTCGTGCGGCCCTGCAACCTCTGCCCCCACATGAAGAAGATCACCCTCGACAAGATCCGGACCTCGCTGGAGACGATGACGACCGAGGTCGACCTCCCAGCCGACGTGGCCGATCGGGCCCGGCGCTCGGTCGACCGGATGCTCGCCATCAACGCCCAGCCCCGGGCCACCGCCGTGACCGTCGGCTGACCCGGCGACACGGGGCCCGATCCGCTCGGGTCAGGCCAGGCGCTCGCCGCCGTGGGCGAAGCGGCCGCCGACCATGGTGGCCACCACCTCGACCTCGGCGATGCCGTCGGGGTCGATGGCGGTGGGGTCGTGATCGAGCACGACCAGGTCGGCCAGCTTCCCCTCGGTGATCGACCCCTTCCGGCCCTCATCGAACGCAGCGTGGGCCGAACCGAGCGTGTAGGCGGTGAGGGCCTCGGTCGCGCTGAGCGCCTCGTGGGGGTTGAACGGCTGGCCGGCCGCCGTGCGCTGGTTGACCAGGTCGTGGACGCCGAGCAGCGGCGCTCCCTTGACGACCGGCCGGTCGGAGCTGCCGGGCAGGATCAGACCGGCGTCGAGGAACGAGCGCTGCCGGTAACAGTTGGCCACCCGATCCGACCCGAGCGCGGCCGCCATGCCGTCACCCAGTTCGCTGATGAACCTGGCCTGGGGAACGGGGATGACTCCCAGTCGGGCCATGCGTTCGACATCGTCGGGTCGGACGACCCCGGCGTGCTCGATCCGGTGCCGGTGGTCGAGCCGTGGGTGGCGCCGCAACGCCTCCTCGTACGAATCGAGGACCGCCGAGACGGCCCGGTCACCGATGGCGTGGACCCCGACCTGCCATCCGCTGGCGTGGGCCTCGACGATGATCGGCGTCAGCTCCTCCGGTTCGAGCTGGAAGAACCCCCGGTTGTCGGGGTCGTCGTCGTTGGCGAACGGCTCGAACATCGCACACGTCCGCCCGATCAACGATCCGTCGGCGAACACCTTGGTCGCCCCGATCCGCAGCCAGTCGTCGCCGAACCCGGTCCGGACCCCGAGGTCGAGGGTCCGGCTCCCGGCCTCCACCGCCCGGTCGTCGGCGTGGGCCTCGAGCCGGTGGAGCGATTCCTGGGCCACCATGGCCGTCACCCGGACCCCGAGCGCACCCTCGTCGCGCGCCTGCTGGTAGGCGGCCAACTCCAGGGGGGTGTGGCCGACCAGACCGATCCCCACCCCGGCCTCCTGGCACGAGGTGATGCCCTCGGCGAGGTAGGCGGCCGACGCGAGGCGGAGGGAGTCGACGACCTCGGCCGTGCTGTGGGGCTTGTAGAGACGGGTGACCAGATCCTGGGCCTGCTCGAGGAACAGGCCGGTCGGTCGACCGTCGGGACCGATGACCACCTCGCCGCCGGCCGGAACCGGCTGGTCACCGACCCGAGCCAGGCCCAGCAGGCGACTGTTGACCGTCAACATGTGCCCCGAGTTGTGCTGGAGCATCACCGGGTGGTCCGGCGACACGCTGTCGAGCTCGACCGCCGTCGGGTGTCGGCGCTCGGCCAGCTTGTTCTGGTCGTAGCCGGCGCCGATGACCCACTGCCCGGGCGGCGTCGACGCCACCCGAGCCTCGATGGCGGCCAGGATGTCGGCGATCGAGGCGATCGGGGGCGACGACAGATCCACCCGCCGGAGCGAGTCGCCGAAGTGGGCCATGTGCTGGTGGGCGTCGTTGAAGCCGGGGACGATCGTCCGCCCCCCGAGTGCCACGGTCCGCCTGGCGGCGAGCCCGGCGGCCTCGTCGTCGGTCCCGACGAACACAAGGCGATCGCCGACGATGCCGATGGCCGACGCCGTGGGTCGCCGGTGGTCGATCGTCACCACGTTGGCCCCGGTGAGAAGCGTGTCGAGCTGCATCGCCGGACGGTAGCCCTTCGCCGCACGACAGGTCGACGTCACCCCGCCGTCATCGACAATCCGGATCCGGTCGACACGGCTGGGGTAGGGTGTTTCACCCGATCGATGGATCGGGTTCAACCGCCAACCACTTCGACACATCGAGGGAGAGCGATATGCGAAGCCGAGACCGCCTGCTCCGGCTGCTTGCCGCCCTGCTGGCCCTGGCCCTGGTGGCCGCCGCCTGCTCCAGCGACGACGACGACGAGAGCACGACCGCCGATGAGGACTCGGAGTCTCCCGAGTCGACCGACGCCGATACCGACCGACACCGACACCGACGAGTCGGCCGCCGACGACGGCGAGTTCGCCCCGCTGTCGGTGACGGCCCCCGACTGCGAGTACGGAGGCAAGATCTCCTCGATCGAGGCCACCGCCCAGTACGAGGTGACGTTCACCATGTGCTCGCCGGTACCGGCCTTCCGCCAGATCGCCGCCTTCACGCCGTTCGGGATCCAGCCCGCCGAACACCTCGAGGCGACCGGTGGGGCACCGCTCGACGACCCGATCGGGACCGGGCCCTTCATGCTGACCGAGTGGGCTCGGGGCGAGCAGATCGTCTTCTCGGCCAACCCCGACTACTGGGGAGACGGGCCGTCGTTCGACACCCTCGTCTTCCGGTGGGCCACCGAGGGAGCGGCCCGGCTCCTCGAGCTGCAGTCGGGCACGGTCGACCAGATCACCAACCTGAGCCCCGACGACTTCGAGACCGTCCAGAACGACGGCAACCTCACGTTCATCCCGGTCGCCAACCCCAACACCCTCTACCTGGCGATGACCGCCCAGCTCGACGTGAACGGCGAGACTCCCGGCGGCGACACGGTCTTCGCCGACCCGTTGGTCCGGGAGGCCGTCGCCCTCGGCATCGACCGTCAGCGGATCGTCGACAACTTCTTCCCCGAGGGCTCGGAGGTCGCATCCCACTTCACGCCGTGCTCGATCCCCAACGGCTGCGAGGGTGAGGAGTGGTACGACTTCGATCCCGAGCGGGCCCGTGAGCTGCTGGCCGAGGCCGGCTTCCCCGACGGCTTCGAGACCTCGATCTACTACCGGGACGTGTTCCGGGGGTACCTCCCCGAGCCTGGCGTGGTCGCCGTCGAGTTCCAGACCCAGCTGGCCGAGAACCTCGGGATCGATGCCGAGGTCGTGGTGATGGAGTCCGGCGAGTTCATCGACGAGTCGACCAACGGTCGCCTCGACGGGTTCTACCTCCTCGGCTGGGGGGCCGACTACCCCCACGTCACCAACTTCCTCGACTTCCACTTCTCGAAGTCCAACCCCCAGTTCGGTGAGCCCCACCCGGAGATCTACGAGCTGCTCGAGCAGGGTTCTCAGATCGCCGACGACGCCGAGGCGGCACCGATCTACGCCGAGGCCAACGACGCCATCCGGACGCTGATCCCGATGGTCCCCATCGCCCATGGTGCGTCGGCCTCGGCCACGCTGAACTCGGTCGACGGCGCCCACTTCCGTCCGTTCGGGGCCCCGCTGTTCCATCGGACCGACCCCGGCGGGGACACCTTCGTGTTCATGCAGAACGCCGAGCCGATCAGCCTCTACTGCACCGACGAGACCGACGGCGAGTCGCTCGCCGCCTGTCAGCAGGTCGTCGAGCCGTTGCTCGGGTACGCCATCGACTCCGGAGCCATCGAGCCCCGGTTGGCCACGGAGTGCACGGCCAACGAGGACGCCACGGTCTGGGTCTGCACCCTCCGGGAGGGTGTCGTGTTCCACGACGGCTCGGGCTTCGACGCCAACGATGTCGTCGCCTCCTGGGCCGCCGGTATCGACGCCGCCAACCCCCTCCACGTCGGCAACACCGGTGCGTTCGAGTACTACAGCTACCTGTGGGACGCGCTGATCAACGGCGAGAGCTGACCCGGTCACGTGATCCGGTTCATCATCAGGAGGCTGTTGTCGGCCATCCCGGTGATCATCGGCATCCTCATCGTCACCTTCTTCCTGGCCCGGGCCATCCCGGGTGACCCGTGCCGGTCGATCCTCGGGGAGAAGGCGACGGCCGAGGCCTGTGAGGCGTTCGAGCGCAACAAGGGGCTGGACCGGCCGCTGCCGGTCCAGCTCGGGATCTACCTGGGCGACGTGGCCCAGGGGGACTTCGGCGACTCGATCAGGTTCTCCCGGCCGGTGACCCAGATCATGGTCGAACGCCTCCCGGTCACCATCGAGTTGGCGACCGCCGCCCTCGGCATCGCTCTCGTCGTCGGGATCGGCCTCGGCGTGGCGTCGGCCATGCGCCACAACTCGATGGTCGACATCGGCTCGATGGCGGTGGCCAACGTCGGGGTCTCGATGCCGGTGTTCTGGCTGGGCTTGATGCTGATCTGGGCGTTCGCCGCTCAGCTCGGCTGGCTCCCACCGTCCGGCCGGCTGACGGCCGGCGTCCTCTCCACCCCGTTCTACGAGCAGTGGGGGTGGGATCCGGGTGAGGAGGGAACCGCCCGCTTCCTGGCGCTCGAGTTCATCGCCAACCACCTGATCTTCAACTCGATCGTCACCGGCCAATGGGACGTCCTGTGGGATGCCGTCCGCCACCTGATCCTGCCGGCCGTGGCGCTGAGCACGATCCCGATGGCGATCATCGCTCGGATCACCCGATCGAGCCTGCTCGATGTGCTCAGCCAGGACTACGTTCGCACGGCCCGGGCCAAGGGAGCGGCCCGATGGCGAGTGGTGGTCCGCCACGGGCTCCGCAACTCGTTGCTGCCGGTCGTGACGGTGATCGGGCTGCAGCTTGGCACCCTGCTGTCGGGTGCGGTGCTGACCGAGACGATCTTCAGCCTCGCCGGTGTCGGCACGATGCTGTTCGAGGCCATCACCGCCCGCGACTTCCCGGTGATCCAGGGCTTCGTGGTGATCATCGCCATCGGCTACGTGCTCCTCAACCTCATCGTCGACATCTCCTACGCCTACCTCGACCCCCGGATCCGCCTCGAATGACCGTCGACCGTGACGACACCACCGCCGAGGCGAACCAGGTCGCCGCCCCCGTCGATACCGATTCCGATGTCGATGCCGACGCCGGGCTGCTCGGTGAGCCGGTCGGGCTCTGGAAAGGGACGTGGCGCCGGCTCCTCCGACGGCGGGGCGGCGTCGTCGGCCTCGTCATCATCGCCACCGTCTTCCTCGTGGCCCTGCTGGCCCCGCTCATCGCCCCCTACGAACCGACCCGGGACTTCATCGACGAGGGCGAACGGATGCGCCGCGATCCCCCGTGCGTCCATCTCCTGGGCTGCGACACCGACCGACCCCAACACGTCATGGGTCTCGACGGCAACGCCCGCGACCTCTTCAGCCGGGTCGTCTACGGCGCCCGGGTCAGTCTGTGGATCGGTTTCACCACGGTGGCGGTGGCGTTCGTCGTCGGCTCGTCCCTCGGTGCGATCGCCGGCTACTGGGGTGGTTGGCTCGACAACGTCATCATGCGGGTGATGGACGTCATCCTGGGCTTCCCCGCCCTGCTGCTCGCCATCGCCATCGTCGCCGCGCTCGGCCCCGGCCTCCGCAACACCCTGCTGGCGATCGCCATCGTCTCCATCCCGGCCTATGCCCGGGTGATGCGGGCCTCGGTGCTGTCGATCAAGGAGCTCGACTTCGTCGCCGCTTCCCAGACCTTGGGGGCGTCGCGGTTCCGGATCCTCCGGACCCGGGTCATCCCCAACGCCCTGACCCCGCTGGTGGTCATCGGCACCCTCGGGATCGCCACCGCCATCCTCGACGCCGCGGCGTTCGGCTTCCTCGGTCTGGGGGCCCAGCCGCCGACGGCGGAGTGGGGCTCGATGCTGGCGGCCGAGCGGAACCAGCTCTTCAGCGCACCCCACCTGGTGTTCTTCCCCGGTCTCGCCATCATGGTCACCGTGCTCGGGTTCAACCTGTTGGGCGACGGGCTGCGGGACGCCCTCGACCCCTCGCTCAACGAGTGATGACCGGATCGAGTGGCCCGGTCCTGGAGGTCGATGACCTCCGAACGTCGTTCCACACCCGCTCCGGGGTGGTGCGAGCGGTCGACGGGGTCAGCTTCTCGGTCGACGAGGGCGAGGTACTCGGCCTCGTCGGCGAGTCGGGTTGCGGGAAGTCGGTCACGTCACTGTCGATCATGGGGTTGATCACCAAACCGGGTCGCATCGAGTCGGGCTCGATCCGCTTCCGGGGGACCGATCTCCTGACCCTCTCCGAGCGGGAGCTCCGGGAGATTAGGGGCCAGGAGATCTCGATGATCTTCCAGCAGCCGCAGTCGTCGCTCAACCCGGTTCACCGGGTCGGTGATCAGATCACCGAGGTCTACGACATCCACCGGCGGCTCAAGAAGGCGGTCGGGCGGGAGCGGGCCATCAAGGCCCTGGAGGAGGCCGGGATCCCCGACCCCGGCCGGCGGGCCGGAGCGTTTCCCCACGAGCTGTCGGGCGGCATGGCCCAGCGGGTCATGATCGCCATGGCGCTGGCCCTCGAGCCACGGCTCCTCATCGCCGATGAACCCACGACCGCCCTCGACGTGACCATCCAGGCCCAGATCCTCGATCTGATGCGGCGGTTGCAGCGGGACTCCTCGACCGCGGTGATCCTCATCACCCACGACCTCGGGGTGGTCGCCGAGATGGCCGACCGGGTGGCCGTCATGTACGCCGGTCAGATCGTCGAGGAGAACTCGGTCTCGGAGCTGTTCGCCGCTCCGGCCCACCCCTACACCCGGGGCCTCATCGGCTCGATCCCGGTCCTGGGTCGCCCGGTCGAGAAGCTGGCGACGATCCCGGGGGTCGTGCCCCAGCTGATCGACGTCGATCCCGGGTGTCGGTTCGCCGGTCGGTGCGCCGCCCGAATCGACGCCGAGCTGACGATCTGCACCTCCACGATGCCCGACCTGGTCGGGATCGGCCCGGGCCACCGGGCCCGATGCTGGCTCCACGATCCCGGGGGGCCGAGCGGTGTCTGACGCTCGACCCGATCGCGACGTGGCCGCGACGACGGCCGAGCCGGTGCCGCTGGTCCGGGTCCGTGACCTGGCCAAGTGGTTCCCGATCAAGGGTGGCATCCTCCAGCGGACGGTGGCCACGGTCCGGGCCGTCGACGGCGTGGATCTGGATATCGCCCGGGGCGAGACGCTGGGCCTGGTCGGCGAGAGCGGCTGCGGCAAGTCGACGCTTGGCCGGCTCCTGGTCCGGCTCCTGGAGCCGTCCGCCGGATCGGTCGAGGTCGACGGTGTCGACCTGGCCCGGGCGTCGCGCGACGAGCTCGACCGGCTCCGGCGCGACATCCAGATGATCTTCCAGGATCCGTTCTCGGCGCTCGACCCCCGGGCCCCGGTCGAGGACAGCATCGCCGAGGGGCTGCGGATCCACCGGATCGGCGACGGCCCGGAACGGCGCCGACGGGTGGCGGAGATGATGCGGCTGGTCGGTCTGCGACCCGAACACGGTCGTCGCTTCCCCCACGAGTTCTCCGGTGGGCAACGGCAGCGGATCGGCATCGCCCGGGCCCTGATCCTCCGACCTCGGTTCGTCGTCGCCGACGAACCGGTCTCGGCCCTCGACGTGTCGGTCCAGGCCCAGGTCCTCAACCTGCTCCGGGAGCTCCAGGACGAGCTCGACCTGACCGTCCTGTTCATCGCTCACAACCTGGCGGTCGTCGAGCACGTGAGCGATCGGGTAGCGGTCATGTACCTCGGTCGCATCGTCGAGATCTCCGACCAACACGACCTCTACCGTCGACCGACCCACCCCTACACCGAGGCCCTCCTGTCGGCCATCCCGATCCCCGACCCGGCCCTCCGCCGGGAGCGGATCGTTCTCCAGGGCGACGTGCCGAGCCCGGTCGATCCGCCCCGGGGTTGCAGCTTCCACACCCGCTGCCCGATCGCCGACGATACGGTCTGTTCCGAACGGGTTCCCCTGCTGCGGCCGGTCGGATCCGGTCTGGGCCACGTTGCGGCCTGCCATCTCCGGACCGGCGAGGGGGATTCGGGACCATGATCACCAGGACGTCCAGATCGATCGCGGGGCCCGTGCGTCTCCTGGCCACCGCCGCGGCGTTGGCCGTGATCGTTGCCGCTTGCGGCGACGACGGGTCGGAGACCACCACCGGCTCCGACGGGTCGGCCACCACCGCCGAGGCGACCTCGACCTCGACCTCGGAGCCGATCGGATCGTCGCTGACCACCGAAACGTCCGAAGCGTCGACATCGACCACCGCCGCCGACCCGGCGGAGACCTCGACGACCGCGGCCGACGCCGAGCCGGCGGACACCGGCATCGTCGCGGTCCGCCTGGAGGAGACCCCGGGCCCCTTCTTCGAGGGGTTCGAGATCGGGCTGCGGTTCGAGACCGGCACCGGTGAGCCGATCGCCGCCACGCTGTGGACCGACTACATCCAGTCGCTGCCCGAAGAGCCGACGATCGACACCTACTACGACACCGTCCTGGAGCAGACGGTCCCCGCCGGCCAGGTCGTGGTCCTGGCCGAAGGGGCCATCGGCGCCGGCCCGCCGCCGGTCGCACCCGATGTCGACGGCCCCCTCGACTGTCAGCTCCCCGTCACGGTCGAGGCGGGCGGCCGGGTCGTGGTCGAGTTCCGGTTCAGCGCCGCCTCCGGCGACTGCCTCGCCGAGGTCGACGGATAGCGGCGAACCGAGCGGGCCACCGTCCTGGCCTCGACCGGCCGGCCCTCACTAGGGTGCGCCCATGCAGATCGGCGCAGTCCTCCCCCACAACGAGATCGGGACCGACCCCGGAGCCATCACCGCCTACCTCCAGGGGGTCGAGGAGCTGGGCATGACCCACCTGTTGATCTACGACCACGTGATGGGCGCGGCCCGGAACCGACCGGGTGGGTTCTCCGGGCCCTACGACTCCGACATCGCCTTCCACGAGCCGTTCACGTTCTTCGCCTTCGCTGCGGCGGTGACGACCTCGATCGAGTTGGTGACCACGGTGCTGATCCTTCCGCAGCGCCAGACGGTGCTGGTGGCCAAGCAGGCGGCCGAGGTGGCCCTCTTGTCCGAGAACCGACTCCGACTCGGCGTCGGCACCGGCTGGAACCAGGTGGAGTACGTCGCCCTCAACGAGGACTTCACCAACCGGGGCAAGCGGCAGGAGGAGCAGGTCGAGCTGATGCGCCAGCTGTGGACCTCCGACGCCTTCACCTACGAGGGTCGCTACCACACGATCGAGGCCGCCAGCATCAACCCTCGGCCGACCGAGCCGGTCCCGATCTGGTTCGGTGGTTCAGCACCGGCGGTGCTGGAGCGGGCCGCCCGCCTCGGCGACGGCTTCATGCCCCTCGGTGGGGCCAACGACAAGTCGGCGGCGCTGATCGACGAGATCCGCCGCCACCGGGAGGCGGCCGGGAGGTCGATGGACGGCTTCGGCATCCAGGCCCAGGCCCAGTGGGGCGGCGGGAATCCCGACAAGTGGCGGGGTCACGCCGAGCGGTGGGAGGCGATCGGGGCGACCCACATGGCGGTGGCGACGCACAACGCCGGCCCGGCCGATGTCGACACCCACCTCGCCCGGATCACCGAGTACCGAGACGCCGTCTCCGGCTGAGGCCACCATGCAGTTCGGCCTGATGAGCCTCGGCGATCGGCTCAGCGACCCCCGCACCGGTGCGATCCGGACCGAGGCCGAGCGGCACACCTCGATCGTCGATCAGGCCGTCCGGGCCGAGGAGCTCGGCTTCCATGCCGTTCATCTCGGCGAGCACCACCTCAACGACTACATGCTGTCGGCGCCGCCGGTCGTCCTGGCGGCGATCGGAGCCCGGACGTCCCGCCTGGTCTTGTCGACGTCGGTGACCCTGATGCCGACTCTCGACCCGGTGCGAGCCGCCGAGGACTACGCCACGGTCGACGTGCTCAGCTCGGGGCGGGCCGAGATCGTCGCCGGCCGGGGCAGCTTCTTCCAGAAGACCTTCCCCGCCTTCGGTCGCGACGCCACCGACTCGGCCGCCCTGTTCGCCGAGAACGTCGAGCTCCTGCTCAGACTGCTCCGGGAGGAGGCGGTGACGTGGTCCGGGCAGTTCCGCACCCCGCTCGACGGGGTGACGACACGGCCCCGCCCGGTCGGCGACCTCCCGGTCTGGATCGGGGGTGGTTCGTCACGGCGCACGGTCGAGCTGGCGGCCCGCCTGGGGTGCCCACTGATCCTGCCGTCGGTGTTCGCACCGCCGGAGTCCTTCGTGCCCCTCGTCGAGCACTACCGCCAGTGCTGGGTCGACGCCGGACACCCGACCAGTCCGACGGTCGGCGCCTGCTGCCACTGCCACGTGGCCCCCTCCACCGACGAGGCCCGGTCCCGATTCGCCCCCCACTACGAGCACTACTGGCGCTGGGTCCAGGACCTCATCGTCGAGTTCACCCCCCAGGCCCCCCGGCTGCCCTTCGACCTCGACACGCTGTTCGCCGGCCCGGCGATCGTCGGCTCCCCCGCCGAGGTGGTCGACCGGATCGGCCACTGGACCGAACTGCTGGGCCTCGAGCGGCACCTGTTCATGTTCGACCTCGGCGGGATCGGCGATGGCGACCTGTTCGATGCCATCGAGCGGTTCGGGACCGACGTCATCCCCCAGTACCGGTAGCGGACCGGTCGAGGGTGGCCAGGACCGCCGGGCGAACCTCGGTGGCGAACAGCTCCATCGAACGGCTGGCCAGGTCGGGTGGCAGGTCGCCCCAGGCGAACGAGCACGACAGGTAGTTGATCCCGGTCGCCGCCACCGTGTCGGCGACGGCCGACGCCACGGTGGCCGGGGAGCCGACGAGTACCGTGTCGGCCGCCACCGATGCCTCCAGGTCGACCCGTGAGGCGTAGGTCCGGTCGCCGTTGTCCTCCCACAACTTGAGGAAGCTCCGGGCGAAGCGGCCGAACCCGGCTCGGGCCACATCCATGGCCTCCTCGTCGGTCTCGGCGACCACGACCTGCCGGTTGAGCCCGACCCGGGGGTCCGTGACGTGACCGTTGTAGCGATCGGGGCGGTCGACGCCATCGGCGAGGGCGGCCCGGTAGGTGTCGACCACCGGCGCCCACGCCGCGGCCGGCCCGAGCCCCATGAGGCTGATCCCGTGCCGACCCGCCCACTCGGCGGTTTCGGGGTTGGTCGAGGCCATCGTGAGCGGCGGGTAGGGCCGCTGGTGGGGCCGAATCTCGATGGGCGCACCGCCCAGGTCGCCGAACGCCGAGCCGTCGCCCCGGAGCCCGGCCAAAAGGTGACCCAACCCTGCCCGGAACAGGTCTCGGGACCGGCCGGGGTCGACCCCGTTGTGGCCGAGCTCATAGGGCGAAACCCCACGACCGACCCCGAGCTCGAGCCGCCCGTGCGACAGGTGGTCGAGCATGCAGACCTCCTCGACCAGCCGTTGGGTCCGATACAACGGCAGCAGGTAGACGAGCGGGCCGAGCCGGATCCGTTCGGTCTCCCTGGCCACCGCAGCGAGGAACAGACCTGGGCTCGGTGCCATGCCGAGCGGCGTGTTGTGGTGCTCGGCCAGGTGGTAGCAGGCGAAGCCGAGCTCGTCGGCCTGCCGGGCCAGCCGGAGGTGGTCGTCGTAGAGCTGATCGATCGGACGGCCGCCGTCGTCGATCCAGGTGAAGGTGCCGAACTCCATGCGCCAGCCTGGCCCACCACCGTCGTCTCCCGCCACCGCCAGCGGCCGGCCGCGCCGGTGAGGTGGTGCGGGTAGGCTGTCACTCGGCGGGGGCGGCCAACGATCTGAGGGGAAGTCCGATGCTCGTGACCCGTGATTCGAGGCCGGTTGTCGGCCGTCGACGGAGCCGGTTCGTCCGTGCGCTCGCACTGCTGGTGACGCTGGCCGCCACCGTGACCGCGACCGCCGCCCCGACCGAGGCCGGCGGGCGCCGCCACCGCGCCCCCCGTGTGGCGGGCATGGTCATCGTCGAGAGCGACCAGGGGTTCGAGGAGTCGTGGACGGCTCTGGTGGCGGCGCTCGAGGCCAACCCGAACATCGGGATCGTCGCCCAGATCGATCACGCCGCTGCCGCCGCCTCGGCCGGGCTGGAGCTGGCCCCGAACCGGGTCGTCGTGTTCGGCAACCCGGCGCTCGGATCCCCCCTGATGGAGATCGATCAGCGTGCTGGTCTCGACCTCCCGCAACGGATCCACGTCTTCGAGGACCGGGATCGGGTCTGGGTCGGCTTCAACGATGCCACCTACCTCCGGGCCCGTCACCGATTGGGCGACGCCCCGACCCTCGACGTGATCGCCGGAGCGCTGCGGACGCTGGCCGGCGTGGCCGCCGATCGCGACCTGACCGACGAGCGAGCCCGGGGAAGCTGGCGGTTCCGGTTCCGGCCGGGCCTGGTCAGCGTGGACAGCGACGCCGACATCGACACGACCTGGGACCGGTTGCTGGCGGCCATCGAGGCGTCGCCGGCCGGCATCGCCTACACCGTCGACCACCAGGCCAACGCCGAACGGGTGGGAATCGAGCTCCGACCGACCCGGTTGGTCGTGTTCGGCAACCCCAACCTGGGAACCCCGCTGATGCAAGAGCGCCCGACGGCCGGGATCGACCTCCCGATCCGGTTCCTGGTGTGGGAGGACGACCACGGCCAGGTCCGGGTCACCACCAACGACGAGCGCCTCGCCGCCCGCCACCGACTCCGGCCGGGCGACCTCGATGCGATCGCCGCCGCAGTTGAGAACTTCCTCATCGCCGCCACGGTGACGCAATAGCCGAAGACCTGGCGACGATACAGCGTCGACGCTCGTGCTGGCTCGGTCCGACCGACCAGCACTAGCGTCTTGTCATGACTGCGACAGAACCTCGTGTAGCGAAGCCGATGACCGGCGCCGAGTACCTCGAGAGCCTCCGGGATTCTCGCACGGTGTACTTCCATGGCGAACGGGTGAAGGACGTGACGACCCACCCGGCGTTCCGCAATGGCGCGAGGTCCATCGCCCGGCTTTACGACGCTCTCCACGACCCGGAGCTCCAGCCCACCATCACCACCGAGACCGACACCGGCTCCGGCGGCCTGACCCACGCCTTCTACAAGGTCCCCCACAGCTCCGATGACCTGGTCGCGGCCCGCGACGCCATCGTCGCCTGGCAGCGGCTGGTCTATGGCTGGATGGGCCGAAGCCCCGACTACAAGGCGTCGTTCCTCGGGACGCTGGGGGCGTTCCCCGAGTTCTACGGCGACTACGCCGACAACGCGCAGAAGTGGTACCGGCAGTCGCAGGAGGAGGTGTCGTACTGGAACCACGCCATCGTCCACCCCCCGATCGACCGTCACCTCGGGGCCGATCACGCCGGAGAGGTGTGCATGCGGGTCGAGGAGGAGAACGACAACGGGCTGATCGTCTCGGGCGCCAAGGTGGTGGCGACCGGCTCGGCGCTGACCCACTACAACTTCATCGCCCACTTCGGTCCCATCCCGATCCAGGACCCGAAGTTCGCCATCGTGTGCACCACCCCGATGGACTCACCGGGAGTGAAGCTGATCTGCCGGAACTCCTATGAGCTCCAAGCGGCGACCACCGGCAGCCCCTTCGACTATCCCCTGTCGAGCCGGCTCGACGAGAACGACTCGATCCTGGTGTTCGACAAGGTCCTCATCCCGTGGGAGAACGTCTTCCTCTACGGCGACGTCGAGAAGGCCAACGACTTCTTCCCCGCCACCGGCTTCATCCCCCGGTTCACGTTCCACGGCCTGGCCCGACTCTGCGTCAAGCTCGACTTCCTGGCCGGCGTGCTGTCGAAGGCGCTGCGGGCCACCGGCACCCGAGACTTCCGCGGCGTCCAGGCGAACCTCGGTGAGGTGCTGGCCATCCGCAACCTGATGTGGGGGCTGAGCGACGCCATGTGCAAGAGCCCCGACCCGTGGGAGAACGGGGCCGTCCAGCCATCGATCCTCTATGGCATGGCGTACCGGGCCTTCACCCCGATGTTCTATCCGCGGGTGAAGGAGATCACCCAGCAGGTGGTCGCATCGGGATTGATCTACGTCAACTCCAATGCCGCCGACTTCAAGTCGGAGGAGATCCGGCCGTACCTCGAGAAGTATGTCCGGGGGTCGAACGGGATGGAGGCCGTCGACCGGATCAAGGTCATGAAGCTCCTGTGGGACGCCACCGCCAGCGAGTTCGGCGGCCGGCACGAGCTCTACGAGCGGAACTACGCCGGCAACCACGAGCAGATCATGTATGAGAACACCGCGCTGGCCGACGTCGCCGGCCTGACCGACATGCTCGAAGGCTTCGCCGACCAGTGCATGTCGGAGTACGACCTCGACGGGTGGACGACCCCAGACTTCGTCAACCCCGACGACGTGTCGCTTGTCGGCCGCTCCTGGCAGTGAGACCGGCGCCCGGGGCGTTCCTCGGTCGGGGCGCCCGGGCGACCGCCCCGGCCGGCCGGACGCGATGGGTGGGCCGCTAGGTCGAACCGGCGTCGTCGGCCAGGTGGAAGTCGCCGGCCAGGTACGCCTGGTGGAGTAGCTCTGGCTGGTCCTGGAGCTCGACCGACGAGCCGGTCCAGGTGATCTCGCCCCGTTCCATGAGGTAGACCCGATCGGCCAGGTCGAGGGCAATGGTGGTGAACTGCTCGATCAGCAGCACGCCGGTTCCCCCGGCGACGATCACTCGGAGCGCATCGACGAGCCGGGACACGATCACCGGTGCGAGACCGAGGCTCAGCTCATCGGCGATCAGGAACCGGGGACGGCCGACCAACGCCTGGGCCAGGGCGACCATCTGCTGCTGCCCACCCGACAGGGTCCCGGCCGCCTGGCCGAGCCGGTCGGCGAGCTCGGGGAACACCTCGAGGGCGCTGTCGACCGACTCCGCCAGGTCGGCGGCCCCCAACATCGACCCGGCGGCCCGGAGATTGTCGACGACGCTGAGGTCGGTCAACACCCGGTGTCCCTCGGGAACCGCAGCCACGCCGGCCGCCCTGATCTTGTGGGCCGGCCGACCGACCAGCTCCTTCGCGCCGAGTCGGACCGATCCCGCCTGGGGGCGGATCGCTCCGGCGATGCCGAGAACGAGGCTCGACTTGCCGGCCCCGTTCGCGCCCAGCAGCGCGGTGACCGACCCAGGTGTCACCGTGAGGTCGGCGCCGTCGACGACCACCCGGTTCCCTCGGGCCACGGTCAACCCGGTGATCGTCAACTCATCGGCCATCGTCGTCTCCTTCGACCCGAACCGATCGGTCATCGTCATCGGCCTCACCCTCGTCGACGGTGAGGTCGACCCCGAGGTACGCCTCCTTCACCCTCGGGTCGTCCAGGCACTGGCGGGTCGGGCCGTAGGCGATCAGCCGACCGAAGTCGAGCACGGCGGTGTTCTCACAGACGGCGGCGATCAGCTCGACGTCGTGGTCGACGAGAACCAGCATCGCCCCGGTCGCTTCGGGCAGCGCGGCAAGCGATCGGCGCAGTTCACCGGTCTCGTGGTCGGACAACCCGGCCGCCGGCTCGTCGAGCATGACGACCCGGGGCGATCCGACGACGGCCCGAGCGATCTCCACCAGCCGCCGCTGAAAGGCGTTCAGCTCCATCGCCGGTCGGTCGGCCAGGTCGGCCAAACTGGTCAGCTCCAAGGCCCGGTCGGTGGCCGATCGCCGCTCCGACGCGGAGCGAGTGGTCGTGTCGGCCATGACCATGACGTTCTGGTCGACGGTCAGCTCGTCGACGACCTGCTCGGTCTGGAACGTGCGACGCACCCCCCACCGGGCCCGCCGGTGGGGGCTCATGCCAAGGATCTCGGTGCCGTCGACGATGATGGACCCCGAGATCGGCTTGACGAAGCCCGACAGCACGTTGAGCAGCGTGGTCTTGCCCGCCCCGTTGGGGCCCACGACGCCGACGATCGACCCGTCGAGCTCCACCGACAGCCGCTCCAACGGTCGCACGCCGCCGAAGGCGACGGTCACGTCGGTGACGACGATCACGCCGGCTCCTCCCCGGCTCCGACCCGGTCGGCCGCCTCGGGCCCACCCGGGGTCCTCGTGGTCTGCCCGGGCCCGGACGACACCACGGCGACGATCGCCCGTTTCAGTCGACCCCACAGGTCGTGCAGCTGGCCGGCCGCCCCCTCGGGGGCGGCGGTCAACGAGAGCATCAGCAGGAAGCCGAAGACCATGTTCGCCAGCTCCGCGTTGATGCCCCACTCGGTGAACAACGCCGGCAGGGCCCGAGCCAGCAGCCCGGCCAGGATCGCACCGACGAGGTGGTACGAACCGGCCGACACGATCAGGGCGAACATCAGCATCGACGACGCCGCACCGAAGTCGCCTGTTCCTGGCCGACCGACGTTGGCTGCGAACAAGCCGCCGGCCACCCCGGCCAGGAAGCCGGCCAGCGTGAAGGCCCAGGTCTTCCACAAAGTCACGTTGACCCCGGCGGCGTAGGCCGACGCCTCCGATCGGCGGGTCAGGGCCCAGGCTCGACCGGGCCGGGTCCGGAGGTGGAGCCACAGGATCAGGAAGCCGAGCGCCACCACCGCGACCGTGAACCGGAAGTAGGCGGGATCGGACTCGGCGAAGCTGGGGCGGGGGGCGTTTTGGATGGCCGTTGAGCCGCCCCGGCCGGTGAACCCGGTGCCGCCCTCCGGAAACCCGATGGCGTTGATCACGACGAAGAACGCACCCGCTCCCATCAGGGTCACCAGCGCCAGGTAGAGACCGCGGAGGCGGAGCGCGGGTAGACCGATCAGCGTCCCGATCACCGCCGCCACCAGTCCGCCGATGACCATGTTGACCACGACCGGTGGCCCGCCGTCGAGCAGGGAAAGCCGTAACGAGACCCAGGCCCCGACGCCGAGCAGTGCGAAGTTGGCCAGGGAGACGAGCCCCAACCGACCGTAGAGCATGCCGACCCCGGCCGCTGCCAGGGCGTAGATGGCGGCGGCGGTGAAGGTCTTGAGCCAGAACGAGCCGACGGCCAGCGGGAGCAGCCACGCCACCGCCACGGCGAACACGAGCGGTCCGATGAGAGATCCGAACGCCGCCCGGGCCGAGCTGCTCATCGTTCCGTCCGCTCGAAGGAGACCGAGCGGTTCCGTTGGAGGAGCAGGATGACCCCGGCGCCCACCACCAACTGGGTCAGATCCTTGTACGGCGAGATGTCGCGGAAGTTGGTCAGCTCGGATTCGATCAACCCGATCGCCATCCCTCCGGCGAAGGTCCACCAGAGCGACCGGAGCTGCCCGACGACGGCGGCAGCGATGGCCGGGATGACGAGGAAGGTCAACGATGCGGCGTCGAGCTGCTTGGTGGCACCGAACAGCACCCCCGACACGCCGGCGATGACCCCGCCGATGAGCCACGCCACCACCTCGGCCCGGCGCACGTCGACGCCGATCAGCGAGCTCAGCTCCCGATCGTTGGCCAAGGCTCGCATCGACAACCCGATCCGGGTCCGGTTGAGGAACACGGTGATCCCCACCGTGACCACGAACGCCAGCACGATGACCAGCGCTCGGGTCAGGGTCACGTTCACGTCGAACACCCGGAACCGGGTGTCGTCGGTCGGCAGGTCGAGTTTCTGGATCCGAGCCGTCCACCGCCATCCGGCGAATCCGAGGATGCTCAGCCCGAAGCCCAGGGCCCCCATCGCCCGAACCACCGGATCCCGGTGGGCCAGGCGGGGGGCGATGAGGAGCCCGTAGAACAGCGACAGACCGACGGCGATGCCCAGGGCCACGACGTACCCGAGGACCGCCGAGCGGTCCTTGGCCAGGAACTCGTTGGCCAGGGTCAGGGCGGCGATGGCACCGATCGCCCCCTGGGCGAAGTTGAGCACGCCGGTCGCCCGGTAGACGACGACGAGGCCGAGGGCGGAGAGCGCGTAGATCCCGCCCAGGGTCAGCCCGGTGACGCCGAAGACCAGCAGGTTCTGGGTGTCGATCGCGAGCACGGTCAGACCGGGATCGGCCGGCGGAAGGCATCACAGCCCCCCACCGGCCCAGAAGCTGAGCCGGCCGTCGACCGAAGGCGATCAGCCACCGAGGCCCTCGGACTCCTCGAGGGCCAGCACGTCGGCGAGCTCCGGGTCCTCGTGCTCGGTGCAATCCTGAACCAGCTCGTACTCGCCGTCGGCGTTGATCGTCACGATCCGCCCGGCGTGGTTGGCGTTGTGCCGGTCGCCAGGCCCGAAGTACCACGCACCACAGCCGAGGTCGCTGGGGAAGGCGTCGATGGCCTGGATCGCCTCGAACACCGCTTCCCGGGTGATCTCGTCGGGGTCCATCTCCAGGAGCGTTTCGGTGAAGATCTTGGCCGCAAGCCAACCGGACTGGCTGAAGGTGTCGATCGGATCCCCGGACTGGCCGAACTGGTCCATCGTCGCCCGCCACGCCTGGTTGTCAGGGGTGTCGGCGTCGATCGTGGTCAGCTCGGCCTGGACGTCGTACCGACCCCACCAGTACTCGCCGATGCTGTCGGGGAAGCCGTCGAGGTACTGCGAGGTCGGGCCGCCCCACCGGGTGGCGTCGCCCAGGTCCTGTTCCTCGGCCACGGCCAGGAGGGGGACCGTGAGACCCGCCGGCTCCATCACGATGACGGCGTCGGGATCGTCGGAGACCGCGTCCTGGACGATCGAGATGAAATCGGGGTTGGCCGGGTCGTGGAGGATGGTCCGCACCGACACCCCGACGGTCTCCCCCCATTCGACGAGACCGTTGCAGACCCACTCACCGGTGTTGGGGATGTTCTGGGAGATGCAGACCATCGTCTCGGCCCCGTACTCCGACACCATGTACTGGGCGATGCCCAGCGCCGAGATCCGAGGTCCAGCGTTGGTGGCAGAGATGTTGCGGGAGAAGAAGCACTCCCGGGGCACGCCGGTGCCGTAGATGGCGATCACCCCCTGCTCCTCGTAAAGGGGGGAGTTCACCCCGCACTCGACGAAGGACGACGAGCCGACCATGGCCACGACCTCCTCGTCGTTGACCAGCTTGGCGCCGGCCTGGCTGGCGACCTCGGGCGTCCACTGGTCGTCCTCGAGGATGAACTCGACCGGTCGCCCGTTGATCCCCCCGTTGGCGTTGACGCACTCGAAGAACGCCCGAGCCCCCTGGCCCGACGAGGAGAAGTCGTCGGGACCGGTCTTCGACTGGATCGACCCGACCTTGATGGGCTCGCCGGTGGCCTCGCCGTCGCCCTCGATCCCGCACGGCGACGGACCATCGGCAGCGGCCGTCTCACCGTCCGACGAGGAGTCACCCCCGCCCTCGTCGTCGTCATCGCTGCCGCACGCCGCGGCGACCAATGCCATCGTCAGCAGCACCGCCAGCAATCGCCACATCCACCCGTCCCGTGACCGGTCCATGTACGCCTCCCCCTCTTGGTTCTGGTCGGCGGAGGCGGACTCCTTCACCCGCCCCGCCGCTGTTCCGGGGGAACCTTAGACCTGGCCGGTCACCGGGTCGAACCGGCCGCCTCGACGATCGCTCGCCACACCTTCTCGGGCGACAACGGGGTCTCGAGGTGGCGTACACCGAGGTGGGACACGGCGTCGATGACCGCGTTGTAGACGGCGGGGATGGCCCCGACGGTGCCCGACTCCCCCACCCCCTTGGCCCCCAGCTCGTTGACCCAGGTCGGCGTCTCGAGGTGCACGGTCTCGAACATCGGGAGCTCGGTTGCCGAGATCACCGGGTAGTCGAGGAAGTTGCTGGTGAGCAGGTTGCCGTCGTCGTCGTAGACGATCTCCTCGAGGAGTGCCTGGGCGATGCCCTGGGCCAGACCGCCGTGGACCTGACCCTCGGCCAGGAGCGGGTTCAGCAGCCGACCGGCGTCGTCGACCGCCACCATCCGGACGAGCCGGGTCGCTCCGATGTCGGGGTCGACCTCGACCACCGCGACGTGGGCCCCCGAGGGGAATGTCGGCATCTCGGCGGTGAAGTCGTGGGTCTCGATCAGCGCTTCGCCGAGCCCCGACGCCACCTGATCCCAGGGAACCGACGGGGTCGGGCTCCCGACGACGTGGAAGGCCCCAGTGTCGGCGTCGAGGACCACGTCGGCCACGTTGGCTTCCATCAGCTCGGCGGCCCGCTCCCGGGCCCGGTCGATGAGCTGGGCGGTGGCGGCGGCGATCGCCGAGCCACCGAGCTGGGCCGAGCGGGAGCCGACGGTCAACCCCCCGCGGGGTACGACGTCGGTGTCGCCGTGGACGACGTCGATGCGATCCATCGGGATGCCGGTCCGGTCGCTGACGATCATGGCCCACGTCGTCTCGTGCCCCTGACCGTACGGGGTCGTCCCGGTCACCACCCGGACCCGACCATCCGGCTGGAGCTCGACGGCGCCGTACTCGCCGCCGGGCCCGCCGGCCGTGATCTCGACGTACATCCCGATGCCGATCCCCAGCAGGGGCCCGTCGCCGGCCGCCCGGCGGCGGGCCTGCTCGGCCATCAGGTCCGGGTAGTCGACGGCGTCGAGGGCGAGGCGCAGCGCCTCGGGGTAGTCGCCGACGTCATAGACCGTGCCGATCCCGGTCGTGTAGGGCTCGGTGAATCGGGGGACCAGGTTCGTGAACCGGACCTCGGCCGGATCCATGCCGATCTCGTCGGCGAACCGATCGATCATCCGCTCGATGGCGACGGTCGCCTCGGGCCGCCCGGCCCCCCGGTAGGCGGTCGTCAGGACCTTGTTGGTCACCACGGTGGTGGCGGTGAACCCGACGTTGGCGATGTCGTAGGTGCCGGTCAACATCCGCTGGGTCATGCCGGCCAGGACCGCCCCGATGATGGGGTAGGCGCCGGAGTCCTGGAACACGTCGAGCTGGTAAGCGGTGATCCTCCCGTCCCGGGTGCCGCCGATCTTGGCGTACTGGAGCTGACCCCGCCCTTGGGGCATGGCGGCCACGTTCTCGCTCCGGGTCTCGGCCCACCGGACCGGCCGGCCGAGCGCCCGGGCGTACCAGCCGATGATCAGCTCCTCGGGGTAGGTGCGGGACTTGGCCCCGAACCCACCACCGACGTCGGGAACGACGACCCTGACCTGATCGGTCTCCAGCCCGAAGATCTGGGCCAAGAGGTTCTTGGTCGGGTGGGCCCCCTGGCAGGCGGAGTAGTGGACCAGGCGGCCGTCGTCGGTCCACCAGGCGGCACCGGTCCGGGGCTCGATCGGGGCCGCAGTCAGCCGCTGGTTCACGATCCGCTCGGCGACGACGACCTCGCAGTCGGCAAAGTCGGCCTCGCCGTTCGACTTCATGCGGTTGACCACGTTGGTCCCGTGATCGGGGAACAGCACGACGTCGTCGGTCGCCGCCGCCTCCAGATCCAGCACCGGGGGCAACGGCTCGTAGTCGACGATCACCAGCTCTGCGGCGTCCACCGCCTCGGCCCGGGTCTCGGCCAGGACGGCCACGATCGGTTGGCCGACGTAGCGGACGACGTCGCCGGCGAGGTAGGGGCGCCGCATCTCCTCGGGGAACGCCGGCAACACGTTGGGGGCGAGCCCCATCTCGGCGATGTCGGCTGCGGTGAACACCCCGGCCACGCCGGGGGCGGTCCGGGCCTCGGCGACATCGATCCCGGTGATCCGGCCGTGGGCCATGATCGATCGGACGTAGACGAGGTGGAGCGCACCGTCGAGAACGAGGTCATCGACGTAGGTCCCGCCGGTGGTGAGGAACGCCACGTCCTCTCGACGGACGACGCGATTTCCGAGAATGCTCATGGCTCCACCTTCCGGGTGGTCGTGGGCGATCGTGGGTTCGGGAGGGTGGCGTCGAGGATGGCGACGTCAGGCGATCAGCGCGGCACCGAGCGGCGCAACCTCGCTCGCCCGGTAGGGACCTCGCATGCTGAAGATGACCTGATCGGCGCCGTGCTCGGCCCAGGTGTGGGCGGCCTCGGCCAATGGCCCGGGGTCGGCGCCGGCCTCCCATGCGACGTGGACCGACCGGGCGATCTCGGTGTGGTCCCGGCCGATCGCCTCGCAGTGGCCGATCAGGGCGTCGTCGGCCTCCCGCCACCGGTCGACCGGATTGAAGCCACCGTCCCACTGCTGAGCCCACCGGGCCGCGACGGCCAGGGTCCGCTTCTTGCCCGATCCACCGATCGTGATCGGCGGATGGGGCTGCTGGACCGGCTTGGGCTCACAGCGGGCGTCGGTGATCGTGTAGTGGTCACCGGCGAAGTCGGTCACCTCCTGGGTGAGCAGTTGGACGATCACCTCCATCCCCTCGGCGAACCGATCGAGGCGCTCGGTGACCGTTCCCAGCTCGATGCCGTAGGCGTCGGACTCCTCGAGATTCCAGCCGGCCCCCATCCCCAGGTTGAGTCGCCCACCGGAGACGTGGTCGACGGTGACCGCCATGTTGGCGGTCACCGCCGGGTGCCGGTAGTGCATGCCGTTGACCATGCCGCCGATCCGGATCCGGGTCGTGGCCTGAGCGAGGGCGGCCAGCATGGTCCAGCTCTCGAGACACGGCCCGTGGGTGTCACCGATCAGCGGGTAGAAGTGATCGAAGTTCCACGCCGCAGCGAACGGCTCGCACTCGTCGACCGCCCGCCACACGTCGAGGAAGTCGTTCCACGGACCGTGCTGGGGTGGCGTCTTGACGGCGTAGGTGACCACGGTGTCCTCCCGCCCGGCGGGCGCTCAGCTGAAGTCGGTGACGTAGTTGGTGTCGTCGGTGAGGAGCTGGTCCTCGGGCAGCAGCACGGCGTAGTTGAGTGCACCGTCGATGTCGTGCTCCCAGACCTCGGGCGGGAGCTCGTAGAGCACCTCGACGCCGTAGCCGTTGGGGTCGTTGATGTAGACGCTATGGGTCATCCCGTGATCGATCCGGAGGTTCATCGTCACCCCCTTGTCCTTGAGGTACTGGACCTGCTCCAACCACGACTCCCGATCGGGGTAGGTGATGGCGATGTGGTTGACGGCCAGGTTGCTCTGGAACATGTCCCACTGGATCGGGGGCTCGTTGAGGCCCGGCATCTCGACGAGGGCGAGATCGTGATGGTTGACATCGTCGGAGGTGTCGACGCCGCTGTAGAACTGCATCTTCACCGGCGGCCGACCCTCGCCGGGCTTGAGGGTGCCGACGTGGCGGAAGCCGAGCAGCTCGTGCCAGAAGTGGTGGGACTCGTCCATGTCCCGCACGTTGAGGACGAGGTGGTTGAGCCCCCGGGGGGCGACCGCTGCGGTGCGCTTCTTGATGGTCTCGGTCATGGTCCGATCCTTCCTCGGCCGACCGGACGCGGATCCCGCCGGCTCGCTCGGTTGTCGACAATCGTAGGAGCTGGGGTCACAGCGCCTCCAGCCGGGGTACGACCTCGGCGGCGAGCCAGGTGGGAACCTCGTCATCCTCGTGGCAGAAGTGCTCGAACACGACCTCGTCCAGACCGAGCGCCCGCAGCTGGCCGACGTGGTCGACGAGTTGCTCGATGCTCCCCCGCCACGGGGCCCGGCCGGCGGCCTCCGCCTCGTCGAGGGTGAGGGCCCGCCCCGGGTCGGGCGACATCATCGCCAGGTACCGATCGAGGGACCGTTGCTCGGTCCGGGCATCGGGCCCGATGGTGGCAAAGAGCAGCATCGAGCGCCGAATACCGGTCGGGTCCCGGCCCAGGTCGGCGCAATGACGCTCCAGGGCTTCGCAACCGACCCGGTAGTCGGCCGGCGACTGTGACGTCGAGTTCCACTCGTGGGCGTGCTCGGCGACGAGGCGGAGCGTCCGCCGAGGGCCCTTGCCGCCGATGAGGATCGGCGGCCGATCGGCCGGTGGGTGGGGTCGGGAGTCGGTGCCCTCGAGCCGGTAGTGCGCGCCGTGGTAGGTCCCCGACGACGAGTACCACAGCTCCTTCATCAACTCGATCGCCTCGGTCAGCCGGTCGTAGCGCTCGGGTGCCGGTGGGAACGGGAGGCCATAGATCCGGTGTTCCTCGGCGTGCCACCCGGCCCCGAGCCCCATCACGAACCGCCCGCCGCTGAGGGCGTCGAGCTGCTGGGCCATGCGGCCGACGTTGACCGGTTCCCGGAACGTGACCGGAGTGACGAGCGGCCCGAACCGTATCCGCTCGGTCTCCTCGGCGGCCATGACGAACGACAGGAAGACGTCGATGGCCTCTTTCTGGGTCCCGTTGTAGAAGTGGTCGGAGCGGAAGAGCGACCGGAAGCCCAGACGCTCGACGAGCCGGCAGATGTGACGCCACCGCTCCCAGTCGAGCGGTGTCGCCTCACCGATGATGATGCCGACGTCCATGGTCGTCTCCCCGTCCTCGTCGATCGTCGGCCGGCCCCTCGCCGGAACCAGCGTGCCTCACGTGATCACCGCCGCACCGGCGGTGGCGACCTCGGTGTCGTCGTCGGCCGACCCGCCCGACACGCCGATGGCGCCGACGAGCTGACCGGCGGATCGGATGGGAACCCCACCGCCGAAGATGACGAGGCGCGGGGTGTGGGTGATGCCGTGCACCAGAGACGGCTCATCGCTGATCATGCCCCACCAGTCGCCGGTCGGCGTGCCGCCGAACCCGGCCACGGTGTAGGCCTTGTCGGCGGCGATGCCGGCCGAGAGCCGCGGTGCCCCGTCCATCCGGACGGCGAGGATCGGGTCGCCGGCCGAGTCGGTGATGGCGATGCAGAACGCCTGGCCCTTCTCCCCGGCCCTGGCCAGCGCACCGTCGAGCACCCGGCGGGCTCCCTCGAGGGTCAGGTTGGCGGAGCTGACGGTGTCGGCCATGGTGTCAGCCGTCCTCCCGTTGGTGGCGCTCGGCGAGCCACGCCTCGAACTCGGGGCGCCGTTCGGCCGCTATCGGGAACGTCCCGATGCTCGACTCACCGGCCCCGACGCGCTCGATGGCCCACTCCTCCTCGATCTCCTGGGTGTAGGCGTCGTTCGCCACCTCCTCGGCCAGCAGGGCCGGGATGACGACCGCCCCCTCGGCGTCGCCGACGATGATGTCACCGGGGAAGACCGTGACGCCGGCGCAGGCGATCGGGATCTGATGGTCGAGCGGGGTGTGCAACCGCCCGAGGGTCGCGGCGTGGGACGACAGGTGGTAGACCGGCAAGCCGATCTCGGCGATGGCCGGCGTGTCGCGAAGGGCCCCGTCGGTGATCACCCCGGACCCGCCGAGCTGCTTGACCCGCATGGCAAAGATGTCGCCGATCGTCCCGGCGTGGGGCTCGCCACGGGCCTCGACGACGAGCACCTCGTCGGTCTCGATCGACTCGACGGCCCTCCGCTGGGCGTTGGGCCCCTCCGACCGCCGCTCGAAGTCCTCTCGTTTGGGGACGTACCGCAGCGTGTGGGCGTAGCCCACCATCCGCTGGTCGGCATTCAGGGGCTGGAGCCCGTTGAGGAACGAGTTCCGCATGCCTCGACGCTGCAGCTGCCCGGCCAGCGTGGCAGTCGACACGGCGTTGAGCTTCTGGCGCACGTCGTCGGTGAGGACGTAGGGCCGGTGGCCGTTCTCGGTCATGGGTGGTTGCTCTCCGATCTTCTGATTCGATCATCACTCCGGCCCCGGTGGCCGGAGGCGATGGGGCACTACTCGGTGATACCGAAGCTGATCTGGCCCAGCGGCCCGAAGTCGGCCACGAACGTATCACCGATCTCCATGGGGTGAGCCCGGATGAACGAGCCGGACAGCACGCTGTGGCCGGGGTCCATCGTCACCCCGAACTCGTGGAGCTTGCGAGCGAGCCAGGCCACCGAGTTGATCGGGTTCCCCATCACCGCCGCCGCCGTTCCCGACTCCTCGACCTCGCCGTTCTTGTAGAGCGCGCCGCCGACATAGCGGACGTCGATGTCGCTGAGCGACGCCGGGTTGCCGCCGACCATGATGAAGCCGCACGAGGCGGCGTCGGCGATGCTGTCGATCACGCCCGGCTTCCCCCGCTTCGAGAACCGGCTGTCGACGACCTCGATCGCCGGTACGACGTAGGCGGTGGCGTCGATCACGTCGAGGGCGTTCACGTCGGGACCGCCGAGGGGGGCGCCGAGGACGAAGACCAGCTCGATCTCGACCAGCGGTCGGTTCATCGTGCTCATCGAGACCTTCGTGCCCTCATCGAGGAACCAGTTGTCGAAGATCGTGCCGTAGTCGGGCTCGGTGGCCCCGGTCACCGAGCGCATGGCCTTGGAGGTCAGGCCGACCTTGTGACCCTTGACGATCCGGCCGGCCTGGACCTTGGCCTCGGTGACGTACTGCCCGATGGCGTAGGCATCTTCGATGTCGGCCCCGTCGTAGGTGAGGGTGATCGGCTCCATCCACTCCCGGGTGAGCTCGGCCTTGAACAGCGCCTCGGCTGCTTCTCGCCGCTGTTGATCGGTCATTGCCATGGTCCGCTCCTTCAGCTCTCGACGTAGGCGGTGAACACGCAGGAGATGGTCGGCTTCGAGCCGCCGGGCACCTGCATCGTGTGGCGGGACGGCCGGGAGTCGGGATCGGGGAACCTCTCCAACCACGGGTCGTTCAAGGCCGTCCGGGCCGCCCCGGCGTCGGTGACGAAGAACGTGACCTTGGCCAGGTCATCCCACGAGGCGCCGGCCTCGTCGAGCATCTGCCCCATGTGGGTGAACAGGTTGGCGATCTGATCCTCGATGGCCTCGGGGAGGTCCCGGGTCCCCGGATCGAACCCGGGGATGATGCTGGACTCGATCAACGGACCGATCCGGGTGGCGGCCGGGATCGGGTTCTGGTGCTGGAAGCTCTCGATCTCGATGGAACGCCGGGGCATGGGGACCTCCTTGTCGACTGCCCGGGAGCGTATGACAGACTCGTGCCCAGGTGACAGCTGCGACCAGCCGGCCGCAGGGAAAGGAATCCATGACGGAGACCGCCACGCCCCCACCGACCACCGGAACCGCGCCCTCGGGCGGCGCCGAAGGGTTCCTCGTCCGTCGCCCGCCGAGCTTCGAGACCGTCGAGGAGGAACGGGCCCACCGCCTGCAACGCCTGGCCGGCACGTGCCGGATCTTCGGCGCCGCCGGGTTCTCCGAGGGGCTGCTCGGGCACGTGACGGTCCGCGACCCCGAGCACCCGGATCGGTTCTGGGCCAACCCGCTCGGGATCTCGTTCAACCGGATCCGGGTGTCCGACCTGGTCCTGGTCGACCACGACGGCACCCTCATCCGGGGCGAGCGCCCGGTCAACCCGGTCGGGGTCCTCCTCCACGCCGCCGTCCACCGAGCCCGCCCGGAGGTGGTGGCGGTCTGTCATGCCCACTCGACGCACGGGTCGGCGTGGTCGTCGCTTGGTCGGCCGGTGGAGCCGATCACCCAGGACACGGCGATCTTCCACGGCCAGCAGGCGATCATCACCGAGCCCCGGGTGGCGCTCGACGCCGAGGCGGCCGACGGGTTCGCCCGGGCCTTCGGCGACAAGCGGGTGGCGATTCAGGTCGGCCATGGGCTCTTCGCCACGGGCCTCACCGTCGACGAGGCGGCCTGGCGGTTCATCAGCTTCGACAAGGCGTGTCACGTCCAGTTGCTGGCCGCGGCCGCCGGCGAACCGGAGCGATGGCCGGAGCCGATGGCCAACGCCTTGGCCCAGGGGTTGGGCAGCCCCGACTTCGCCTGGCTCTCGTTCCAGACGTTGTGGGACGACCTCGTGGCCGCCGGGACCGACTTCCTGGTCTGAGGCCGGTCCGCCCGGGGACGCTCTCGGCCCGGGGGCGGTGGTCGGAAACGGACCGGATTCGGATCGGCCGGGAACCCGCCCGGCCCATCGTCCGTCCTATCGGGTGACGACCACCAGATCGAGGAAGAGACACGCGATGAGTCGAACCAACCGGGCATCCCGCCTCCCGATGGTCGCCGACGCCGGCCGGGCACTGGCCGTGCTGGTGGTGGCGATCGTGCTCGCCGCCGGTTGCGGTGGCGCCGATGACGAGCAGGCCGCCGCCGAGCCGGTCAGTGCCGAGGGCGGCGGTGGCGGGGACGGAGCGGTCGAAGGGCTGGTGCTCGAGCCGTTGCTCTGGATCGACAACGGGCCAGAGGGCAGCGAGTACACCCTCGACGTCTACATCGGCGACGAGGGGAAGCAGCAGCTCCTGTCGCTGGTCGCCGAGGCGGCCGCCGGGTACCCCACCGTGCGACCCGACGCCGACGACGGCACCGAGGTCCCGGTCGACCTGTCGCTGATCGAGGACACCGACCCCGAGCAGTACTTCTTCGTCATCGACGGCTACTACTGCACGTCGGGCGGGCTGTTCCTCGACGTGGCCGGGACGACGATGCAGATCGACCGGACCACCGACGTCGCCTGCGACGCCCCCCAGCCGGTCTCGTCGGTGTTCCGGGTCGATCGGTCGCTGATACCCGACGGGACCTTCTCCGTCCTCGGCCAGTACGAGACGGAGCGGGTCGAGGTGACCGACTGGGTCGTCACCGAGTCGTCCAACTGGTGACCGCGGCGGGCGGGTCCGCTCGGCGGCCGACCGACGAGGTCGTCATCTACGTCGGGTTCGACTGAGCGACCGCCACCTCGGCCCCCGTCTCGGGGCGATCGGCCACGACATCGGCCCGGCGGTGTTGGGCCAGCAACGACGGCAGCGCCCTGACGAAATCGAACAGGGCCACCCAACCACCGGTGAGCAGCGTCCGGACGGCGGTGACCGGTGACGGTTTCGCCGGAGGGCGGTGACTCGTCGCCAACAGGTCGGGCGACGCCGTGTCGGCCAGCACCTCCGCCACCGCCGACGGATCCGCCCAATCGGACCGAAACCGCACCCGCCCGTCGGGGCCAGCGATATAGACCATGTTGGGGAATGCGCCGAGGGCCTTGTGGGCCGTACCGCCGAGATCGTCGATCAGCACCTCGCGCTTCTCACCGAGGGTGGGAGCCAGGCGCTCGGCTGCCTCTCGCTTGTCGGCCCGACCGCGATGGGGCCCGAGCCGCTCGCCGGGATGGGCCTCCCGGACATAGAGGACAACGAAGGCGACGTCGCCGTGGCGGCGAGCGAGCTCGGTCATCGGCCCGATGCCCTTCACGTACATCGGGCACGTGATGCTGGCCGTCTCGACGACCAGGGTCTGGCCTCGGTAGTCGGCGAAGCTGCGGCGCTGGCCGTCCAGGTCCTCAAGGCCGACGTCGGGCATCGGGTCGCCTACGACCGGGCCGTCGAAGGCGGCCAGGTCATAACGAGCGGATCGGAACCGGGCGTAGTTGTACGAGCTTGCGGACTCAGCGGACGGGCGGTGAACCATGACTGATCACTCCTCGGGCGACAGGCTCCGGCGATGCAAGTGAGCACTTGCTTTACTGCAAGTATGCACATGCACTCGTACGCTGTCGAGTGGTTGTGACCATCGACCACCGACCGAAGGAGTCGCCGTGACCCCCACCTCGACCGACCCGAGTCCGGAGGCCGGCGCTCACACCGAGACCGATCGGCGGCTGCTGGCTGCGGCCCTCCACCTCGTCGCGAGCGCCGGTCCGGGCGGCGCCACGACCAAGGCGATCGCTGCCGAGGCCGGGGTCAACGAGGTGACGCTCTTCCGACGGTTCTCGTCCAAAGCCGAGCTGCTGGCCGCCGCGCTGACCGAGGCGACGATCGACTTCCGAGCCGCCGCTACCGAGCCGACCGACGACGTCACAGCCGACCTCGCGGCGGTCGCCGACGACTACGCCCGGTTCGTCGACGCCCGACCCGAACTGGTGTCTCGACTCCTTGCCGAGGCGGTGGCCCGAACCGAGCTCGGCGAGACGACGCGGGCGATCATCGGCGACAACGCCACCGCCGTGCGCCGGCTGGTCGAGCACCACCAGCGGGCCGGTCGCCTCCGCCCCGACCCCGCCCCGGAGCTGGTGACCGCGCTGTTGGGGCCGATCCTGACCAGGGCAACGATCGGCCCGCTGCTGGTCGACGGCGCGCCGCCCCCGTTCGACCCCCGGAGCCACGTGGCGCGGTTCCTGACCGGAGCGGCGCCGCCGCCCGGTGACGTGCCAGACTCTCGGCCATGATCTCGATCCACATCATGTACCCCAAGACCGACGACTCGACGTTCAACATGGACTACTACACCGCGACCCACATGCCGATGCTGGCCGCCGCCCTCGGTGACGCCTGCAAGGGCTGGGGAGCGACCAAGGTCACCGGCGGCGACTGGGAGGCCATCGGCTGGTGCCACGTCGAGAGCCAGGAGGCGTTCGACTCCGCCATGGCGACCAAGGGGGCCGAGATCATGGGCGACGTCCCCAACTACACCAACACCCAGCCCACGCTCGTGATCGGCGAGGTCGCCCACTGATCGACGCCGGCCGGCACCTCCTCGGCCGGACATGGCCGGACCTCCCTCGCCGGACTTGGTCGACGCCGGCGTGACCGGCCGAGGTGGTGACCGGTAGCGTCCGGGCATGGAGACCAGCGAGACGAGGGCCCTGATCGAGGCCTACTACCAGGCATTGACCAGCGGCGACCGCGATGCCGTGGCGACGATGGTCGCCGACGACTGCCGGTGGGTACCGCCGGCCTCGGCCCCCTTCGACCCGGTCGACGGCGGCGACGGCGTGGTGGCGGCCCTGGCCGGCGACGTCGTCCGCCAGATGTTCGATCTGTCCAAGCCGTTCTCGTTGGAGGTGCGGTCGATGATCGTGGACGGTGACCGGGCCGTCGTCCAGCAGCGGCTCACGGCGACCGCCAAGGAGACCGGCCGCCCGTACGACAACCAGTACTGCTGGGTCTACACATGCCGAGACGGCCAGATCGTCCACATGGAGGAGTACGCCGACACCGCGGTGGCCAAGGAGGCCATGGGCTGGTG
The DNA here is from genome assembly GCA_965262175.1 of Acidimicrobiales bacterium. Classification (GTDB taxonomy): domain Bacteria; phylum Actinomycetota; class Acidimicrobiia; order Acidimicrobiales; family SZUA-35; genus CADEDH01. The sequence goes on from CBDHES010000029.1 coordinate 214,296, forward strand.
ACCGGCTCGCCGCCGGGACCGGCATCGCCCGAGCCCCCGATGGTGCTGCCCCGGGCCGCGCTCGCCCCCGACCTGACCGTCGACGACAACGGCGTCACGTTCCTGATCGTGTGCGCCGGCGGCCCGGCGACGACGGTCCTCCGGCGACTCCAGGTCGAGCTCGACACCGGGCGCCGGGTCAGCGTGATCGCCACGCCGCAAGCTGCGGCGTGGTTCGACCACTACCGGATCGGACCGGTGATCGAGGCGATGACCGGCTGGCCCGCCCGCTCCGAGCTGCCCTTCCCGACCGAGGCGACGTTCGAGCCGCCCGGCTCCTCGGTCCTGGTGTCGCCCTGCACGCTGAACACCCTCACGAAGTGGGCGGCCGCCCACAGCGACAACCTGGCGCTGTCGCTGCTGTGCGAGGCGGTAGGCCGGGGCGTGCCGACCCGGGCCGAGGTGTCACTGTCGGGCCCCTACGCCGCCCTTCCCGCCGCCGGCGAGGCGCTCGACCGGTTGGCGTCGCTCGGGGTCGCGCTGTGCCGAGCCCACGGGGCGACCGAACCGGCCAACCTGCCCGCCGTCGCCCCCGAGATCGCCCAGGCCCTGTCGGCACCTCACGGCCAGCACGCCGCAGGCCGGCCGGGCGCCGTTACCTGAACCGACCGGAGGTCAAACCCGATGATGCCGATGAACGAACTGGGGTTTTACACCCTGGCCGGTGCTCCCGAGTCACCGCGGGAACTGATCGACGAGGTCCGGGCGGCCGAGGCCCTCGGTATCGGGTCGGCCTTCGTGTCGGAACGGCTCAACGTGAAGGAGGCAGCGACGATCTGCGGGGCCGTCGGGGCGGTGTCGGACCGGATCGGTATCGCCACTGCGGCGACCAACCACAACACCCGCAACCCGCTGATCACCGCAGCCCATGCGACGACGATGCACGCCCTCACCGGCGGGCGCTACTCGCTCGGGCTCGGCCGGGGCGTCAGCCTGGCGTCGAAGGCCCGGGGGTTGGCCCCGATCACGACCGCCCAGATGGAGGACTTCATCGGCCTGATGCGCCGGCTCTGGGCCGGCGAGACCGTGCTCGGTCACGACGGACCGGCCGGCAGCTGGCCGGCGCTGTCGCTGCGGGGGGCACCGGAGGCCGACATCCCGGTCAACCTGGTGGCGTTCGGGCCGAACTCGCTGGCCCTCGGCGGCCGATGCTTCGACGCGGTCGTGCTCCACACGTTCTTCACCGATGAGACGACGGCCCGGGTCGTCCGCACCGTCAAGGAGGCGGCCGAGCAGGCCGGCCGGGACCCGGCCACCGTTCGGGTCTGGTCGTGCTTCGCCACCATCGGCGACCACCTCCCCGAACCGCTCCGTTTGAAGAAGACGGTCGGTCGGATGGCCACCTACCTCCAGGCCTACGGCGACCTGATGGTCGAGACCAACCGGTGGGACCCCGAGGTGCTCACCCGATTCCGGGCCGACCCGATGGTCGCCGAGTTCCGGGCCGCCATCGACCAGGCCGCCACCACCGAGCAGCTGGAGCACATCGCCACCCTGATCCCGCCCGACTGGCTGGCCCCGGCCGCCACCGGCACCCCGGCCCAGTGCGTGGCCGCGGTCCGGGGCCAGTTCGACCTCGGCTGCGACGGCGTCATCCTGCACGGCGCCAGCCCCGACCAGCTGGAACCGATCGTCGAGGAGTACCGGCGGACCCGACCAACCGGGACCTTCGACCACCTGGCGGCCAACCCCGCTGGGTGACGGGCCCGTGGGCCACTACGACGAGCCAGCGGCGCACGCCTCGAGATCGACCGTCGACCCGTCGACCGTGACCGCGAGCCCGGCGAGAGCCAGCCCGCCGGCGAGCAGGGAAGCGTCGTCGCCGCTGTCCAAGACGATACGGGCGAGGAGACACAGACGGCCCTCGTCGCGCACCAGCCGGTAGCGGTCACCGGCCCATGCGACGAGGGCGTCGGCAGCCGCGGGGTCATGGGCCTCGACGGTGAGGGTGAGAAGGTAGGCACCGAGCGTGCCCTCGTCGATGACCGCCTCGTTCCCGTCCGCTGGCGGCAGCGCAACGATGACGGGGTCGTCGCCCCGAAGGTACGCGTCGGGGTACAGGATCTGTTCGGTCGACGTCGGCGGCCGACGGAACGCGCGGTCGACCGCCGCCTCACCCCCGTCGGCGGCGAGCGCCGTCACGAAGAGCCGACCCTCGTCATAGGGAAACTCGAGCACCTCGCGCATCGCGTCTGACAGCCGGTCGTCGGGGCCCGGTGGGAAGATCGCAGGGAACGGCGGCATTTCCGCCCGTCGATCGACCGGGAGCGTGTCGAGATAGGCCATCGCGACCCGGTGGGCGTTCCCCTCGACCAGCGCCTGGCCCGGATCGACGAGCTCACCCGAGGGCGACGGAACGATCATGAGCTCCTCGTCGATGATGTGGGTGATCTCGTGCACGAGGACGATCTCGGTCTCGGTGAGGGTCGCCTGGGGAACGACCACTCCCGGACGTCCCCGAACCTGATCGATCCGGGCCTGGTCGGCGCCCTCCCGGGTCTGGTCGGGGTCGACGAGCCCCAGGGCGCTCATCACGAGCCACAGCGTGGGGGTCACGAAGACCCCGTCGACATCGTCGACGAGCACCTCGTCGACGATCTCGAACTCGATGGCGGCGTCGACGACGATTCCCCGCATCCCTTCGACGAAACGTCGAAGGCGGGCCACGTCGTCGGCTGTCGGGATCGGTCGGTCGTTGGCTTCGACCGCGCCAGGAACCGAGGCGTCGGCCTGGCCCTCGTCGTCGGGGATCACGGCTCCGCTCCAGGCCGCCAGCAGCTCATCGATGTCCCAGGTCGCGGCAGCGGCGGCGAGCTCGGTCAGCAGCCCGTCATCGATCGTCGGTGGAAAGGTGACGATGGTCAGACGGCCGTCGTGCCACCGGAGGAGCCGTGCCGGATCGAGGGCATCGCCGTTGGGCCCGAAGTCGGAGGACGGCTGGAGGGCGAGTTCCCCCGCAAGGTCGAGATCGGGGATCAGCCCTGCCGCCAGGCTCTCCCGGGCCAGGTAGGTGAACCAGTCGGATCCGACCTGGTCGTAGGTCTCGATCGTGGTGGTCCCGTGAACCGAGGTCAGCTCGACCATCACTCCCGAGCCGAGGGGCTCGTCGACGAGGACGACCATGCCATCGAGCACGGCTGGGTCGATGTCGTCGAGCGATCCGCGACCGAGCTCCGCCGCGATGCGCTCGAGTTGCCATGGCTGGATGACGCCAGCACCGCCGACCAGGATGCGATCATCGTCCGGCTGGGCCCATACGACGCTGTCGACCGATGGCCCGATGGCCATCAACCGGTGGGCTGACCGCTGGTCACCGGGCACGGTGGCAGCGGGCAGGAACGCGGTGACCACCCCCGCAGACAGGTAGTTCGGCTCGACGATCGTCGACACGCCGGGGAGCGATTCGACGGCCTGCGCCGCTTCGGGGTCGTCGAACTCGAAGACGGTCAACTCGACGAACCGGGGGTCGGTCGGGTCCGAACTGGCCAGGACGACAACATCGGCTGCGACCGAGCCGGCCGGTGCCGAGCGGTCGATCGGTCGGACGTCCTTCAGGGTGAACCCCGCGGGTACGGGCCAGAGATCGGCCGGCCGAGGATCACCGGTAGCGTCGTCGTCGTCGGCGGCGGTACACGCCGCAGCCATGACGGCGACGGCGACCAGGGCGGCAACTCATCGAGCAGCAGCAACGACTGGTTCGGGCTCGATCATTCGGCCTCCCCGGTGTTGATGGCGTTGGGCATCCAGGTTCTCAGGCCCGGGCTGCGACCGCAACGGGGAACGATGGATGGACCGAGGTCGGCCGGTCGACTGGGCCGGGTTCGATCTCGACGGCCCGGCGGCCGGCGGCTAGAACGGCGGGGCGACCGACGGGTCGTCGCCTCACCGGTCGCGGAGAAGGGGGGTCCGGTTGCTCACCAGGTTCGGGACGCTGTACGTCGGTCAGGTCGACCACGGTCGGCTGGGTTTCGACACTCCGGCGGTCAACGATCGACGCTACGACGACGACCACCTCGCCTCGCCGCTCGACACGGCCGAGGAACTGGCGGCACTGATGGACCGCCTCGGGTTCGACACGCTCTGGCTCGCCGAGCATCACTTTCAGCGGGAGGGCTACGAGTGCATCCCCAACATCCTCCTGCTGGCCACCCACCTGGCGGCCCGAACAGAGCGGCTGCGCTTCGGCTGCGGGTTCAACATCGTCCCGATGTGGCACCCGGTCCGCCTCGCCGAGGACTACGCAATGGCCGACATCCTCACCCGAGGTCGGGTCCGGCTCGGCGTCGGTCGGGGCTACCACAGCCGTGAGCTCGAGACGTTCCGCCACCCGGTTGCCGGCCCCGACGATGCCCGGGCCTTGTTCGAAGAACAGGTCGAGGTGATGCTACGAGCGCTCCGGGAGCCGTCGTTCGCCCATCACGGTCGCTTCTACGATCTGCCCCCGGCCGGGGTCGAGTACCGGGGCTACGAGCTGACCGACCTGACGCTCGTGCCCAAACCCCGCTACTCGACCGAGTGCTGGCAACCGATCGTCTCGGCGTCGGATCATGCCCTCGACTTCATGCTCGACCACGGGATCAAGGGGTTCGTCGGCGGCGGGGCGGCATCGGGGGGCGCCTCGGAGGAGGTGGCCCGGCGGTGGCAGGCCAAGCTGGCCGAGCGGGGGCGCGAAACCGAGCTGGGCACCGACCTCATCTTCGGCTTCTCCTACTACCTGGCCGACAGCGTGGCCGAGGCGAAGGTCGCCGGCCGACCGATCCTCGAGGAGTACCAGAAGATGTTCGCTCCGCTGGGCTTCGCCGGCGAGGTGTCGCCGGACCAGCTCGCCCGCCTCGCCGACCCGGCGACGGCAGCGACCGCCGGGATGGCCACGATCGACGAGGCGATCGCCGCCGGTTCCTGGCTCGTCGGCCCTGCGGAACGGCTGATCGACGCCCTCGGGACCGTCCAGGACACCTACCCGGGCCTCGAGGAGGTGATGGTGGCCCAGCCGGTCGGGGCCCGACCGGAGACGATCCGGGACCAGCTCGAGCGCTTCGCCGCCGAGGTCCTCCCGGCGTTCACCGAGGCTGCGCCATGAGGGTGGGTATCGGCCTGTGGTGCCTCCAGTCGACGGCCACCGCTCCCCGCTCCTTCGCCGCCGCCTACCGGGACCTGCTCGACGACGCCCGTCTCGCCGAGCGGGTCGGCATCGACAGCCTGTGGCTCTCCGAGCACCACGGCTACCACGACGGCTACTGCCCTGCCCTGTTGCCGGCGGCGTCGGCCGCGCTGGAGGTCACCGACCGGCTACGGGTGGGGACCGGGGTGCTCCTGCTACCGCTGCACCGGCCCGAGCGGGTCTCGGCCGCCGCGGCGGAGCTGACCGCCCGGTCGGATGGTCGCTTCGAGCTGGGGATGGGCATGGGTTACCGACCATCGGAGTTCGACGCCCGCGGCCTCTCGATCGACGAGCGGGTCCGCCGGATGACGGCCGGGCTCGATGTGGTCTCCGCCGATCGGCCGGCGCCACTGTGGGTGGGGGTCACGAGCGAGGCCGCGGCCCGGCGAGCGGGCCGGCGAGGGCTCGGCCTGTTCATCTCCGGGGCGTTCTCCGCCGAGGTCGTCGACACGCTGGTGAGCGCCCATCGCCAAGCGTGGGCCGATGCCGACCGGCCGGGCGACGCCGATCGTCCACCACCGGTCGGATTGTTGCGCAACCTGTGGTTGGCCGACGGCGCGACCGAACGCCGGCAGGCCCTCGATTGGGTCCGTTCCAGCTACCTCGTCTACGCCGGGCTCGGCTGGGGCGCCGACGACACCGGGGTCGATTTCGTCTCGTCGATCGAGGCCTCGATGGACGAGGTCGAGGCGTCGGCCACCGTCGGGTCGGCCGACGAGGTAGCCGAGCACCTGGCCGGTTACGACGTCGATCTCATCGTGTGCCGGATCGGGTACGACCAGCCTCCACGTTCGGCGTTGGTCGAGGTCATCGAGCGCATCGGCACCGAGCTGGTACCCCGCCTCGCCGAAAGCGGCGCCGCACCATGAGGCTCGGCATCGACCTGCGGGGCATCGCCGACGCCGCCGACCGGCACGATCTGACCGTCGAGGCCGACCGCCTCGGGCTCTGGGCGGTACTCGTCGGCGGACCGGGCCGGGCCGGGGCCGTCGAGGCGGCAGCCCTGGCCACCGCCACCGCCGACGTCCACCTCGCGGTCTGGCTCGACGCCCGTGAGGAGCACCCGGTCGGACTCGCCGAGGAGGTGGCCGTGCTCGACCAGGTGAGCAGCCGTCGGGCCCTCGCCATCGTCGACGGGCCGCTGCCGGTCGTCGACCACGTCGCCCGGCTCCTGGCCGGCCACATCGTCGACGGCGTCGCCCTCACCCCGCCGCCGGCCCAGACCCGGGTCCCGGTGTGGCCGGCCGCCGACGCCGAGCCCGTCGCCCTCACCGGCACCCTCGACGACGACCGACCCACGATCGATCGGCTCCGCGACGATGGCCGGACTCATGTGTTCGTCACCTGGCCTCGACCGCTCGCCGTCCTGGCCCGCCATCTGGCGACACGGGCCGCCGGGCCGGCGTTCCCTCAGCTCGTGGCCGACCTGGCCGACCGGCTCGAACCGATCCCCGACGAGGCCGCAGCCGACGAGCGGCGGTGACGGCGCCGCCACCTACCCCTGGAACCGGTCGGGCCAGGCCAGCCGTTCCCGTCCGGACGGCGGGGTGAGGATGCGGGCCACCATCGCCGTCGCCTCGTCCTTGTCGTAGGAGAGGTAGTTGCGGCCCTTCATCTTCTGGGTGTCGCCGAAGAAGAATCGCTCGTAGAGCTCCTGACGGCCACCCCATCCCGAACCGACGACGTCCCATGCGAGGCGGAACAGCGCCACCTTGTCCTTGGCCTCGACCGACGCTCCCTTGTAGTACCGATCGACGGCGAGGTCGGCCAGCTCGAGGGTCGCCTCCTGGGGGATCGAGACGTACCCTCCGCCGCCGAGCTGGTAGAGGTGGTCGATGATCCGGGGATAGACCTCGGGGTACAGGCGGAGCGCAGCCTGGATCGCCCGGTCGTTGGCGTAGTACAGCCCGTTCTCCGGGTTCTGCTCGGCCCCCTCGACGGCGGCGACGGCGAGGGACTCCATGGTGTCCAGCCACATCAGGATGTCACCGAGCCGGTCCTGCACGTTGGGGAACGCCGACACCTGGGTCGACTCTGCGAGGAGATGGGCCAACCCGAACAGGAACCGGGTCTTGGCCACGTTCTTGATCACGACGTGATGGCCCAGCGACTGGAAGAACTTCATGCCCGGCAGCGACTGGTTGTGGACGTCGAGATCGCCGGCCACGAACACGTCTTCCCACGGGATGAAGGCGTTCTCCCAGATGGCGATGGCATCCATCTCCTCGAACCGGGTGGCGAGGGGGACGTCGTAGTGCGGTCGCTCGGGATCGAGCATGTCGCGACACACCCACGTGAGATCGGGGTGGTCGACCGGGCACTGGAAGCCCAGCGCGTAGATCTCCTCCCTGGGGTCGGTCAGTCCCAGCGGCGCGCCGAACGACAGGTTCTCGTCGGCGAAGGGGGCGAGGGTGCCGACCATGCGAGCGCCGGTGACGATGATCCCGTCCTCGTTGCGATCGACGATGCCGGCGTTGACGAACCGCTCCTGGTCGACCACCGGCGTGAAGCGATCGACCATCGGGTTGACGAAGGTGTGGGTCATGCAGACGTCGTTACGTCGGCAGCGAAGGTAGATGTCGTAGGCGTTGGTGGCGAACCGCTTGTCGTTCTGACCCCAGACGTGCCCGGTGTTCCCGACCGCCATCATGCAGGCGTTCATGTAGTCCGGCGCCCGACCCATGAGCCCGGCCGTCACCTCCGACCAGGCGGCGAAGGCTCCGGCTCGCCGACGCAGGTCGTCGATCGTGCGGGGCTCGATGAACGACAGGTGGGCTCGGTCGCCGTCCGGCGTCTCGTAGGTGAGGAGGTCCTCCAGCTCCGGCTTGTTCTGGAAGTCGTAGTACTGGGCGACCGTCAGCGCCGTGTTCCGGAGTCCCGGCTCGCTTCGTGGATCCTTGATGAGTCGCCCGTCGTAGTACACCCGACGTCCGTCATCGAGGCCGGCAAGGTACTCGTCTCCGGTGCGCAACCCCATGGGTCCTCCTGTGGTCCGGTGCTCACGGCCCCCCAGCTTCGGCTGTCGCCGCCCCGAGCAGCAAGACCGGCCACGTCGAGATGGTGGGCCCCGCCGACCGACCGGGTGTCAGGTCCCGAGCGGGATGGTGAGCGTGAACCGGGCGCCGCCGAGCGGGCCGTCGTCGACGGCGATCGTGCCGCCGACACGGTTGACCTCGGCCCGGGCGATGGCCAGGCCCAGCCCCGCTCCCCCGCCGGGTCGGGCCCGGCTGCCGTCGGGCCGGTAGAACCGCTTGAAGATCAGCAGTCGCTCTTCCACGGGAACGCCGGGACCGTCGTCGTCGACGGTGATCACGACCGAGTCGGCCGCCCGGGTGGCGGCGACCGCCACCGTGCCCGTGGCATGCCGCTGGGCGTTGGCCACGATGTTGGACACGGCGCGGGACACGTCGGGAATCGACTCGGACGACACGGCCGGCTCCAACCCATCACCGCCGATGTCAGTCCCGGCGGCGGCGAGCACCTGCCCGACGGTCATTCGGCGGTCCGGGGGCGCAGGGCGCTCGTCGATCGATGCCAGGGTCACCATGTCGTCGACCAGTGTCGTGAGACGCTCGCTCTGGGTCAGCACCGACCGGGCGAGGGCCTCGCGGTCGGCAGCGTGTTCGAGGGCGTACTCGGCATCGGCGGTCAACACCATCAGGGGTGTCCGCAACTCATGGGAGGCGTCGGACACGAAACGGCGGCGGTCGGCGTCCGACGCCCTGAGCTTGCGCAACATCATGTTGAGCGTCGTCGCCAGCTCGCCGATCTCGTCGTCCGACCCCGTCTCGGGGAGCAACTCGGTCGACTCGTTGGCCTCGATCGCTCGGGCCTGGCGGGTGAGCCGGCGAACCGGGGAAAGGGACCGATCGACGACCATCCAGGCCATGGCCCCGACGAGAAGCCCGACGAGGAGCACCGAGACCCAGAGCCCGATCCGGATGGTGGCGAAGACCCGATCGATCTGGATGGTCGACACCCGCCCGACGAACGCCTCGATCTCGGGGTCGGCCGAAGCCCGCACGACCTGGAGGGTCCCTGGCCTGGTCGCAGGAACCGCCTCCCCGGCCGGGACGATGAGGAGGTTGCGGTCGCCGGTGGTCACCGCCTCGTCGTCGAGGGCCAGCCGCCGCTCGAGGTTGTCGAGGCGCTGGTGAAGCACGTTGCGCTGTGACGCCCGGGTGGCGTCGACGAGGGCCACGAAGCTCAACGCGCTGACGATGCTGAGCAGCACGACGGTGGTCACCGCAGCGACGATGGCGACCCTCGTCCGGATGTCGGCCATCATCGACGACTGGACGGTTGGTCGAGTTGGAAGCCGACGCCGCGGATGTTCGTGATCGTGCCCGACCCCAGCTTGTTGCGGAGCCGGTTGATGTAGACGTCGACGGCACCCGGATCACCGTCGAAGTCGAAACCCCAGGCTGCGTCGAGGATCTCTCGCCGGGTGACGACCGTGCCGCCGCCGGCGACGAGGACGGCCAGCACGTCGGTCTCCTTCCTCGTCAGCGCGACCTCGACGCCGTCTCGCCAGCACCGGTGCCCGACGAGGTCGTAGCGGATCGAGCCAATGGTGATGTCGTTGGTGACGGCTCCGGCCGCTCGGCGGATGGCGGCCCGGATCCGGGCCGCCAGCACCTTCACCGAGACGGGTTTGGTCAGGAAGTCGTCGGCGCCGAGATCGAGGAGGTCGATCTGGTCCCACTCGCCGTCCTTGGCGGTGAGCACGACGACCGGGACCGGGTTGCCGTTCGAGCGAAGCTGCTCGCAGACCTGGTAGCCGGACAGGCCCGGGAGGAGGAGGTCGAGCACCACGGCGTCGAAGTGACCTTCGCCGGCCCGCCACAACCCGTCGGGACCGTCGGGGGCGACGTCGATGGCGAATCCCTCCGACTCGAGGCCCCGTCGGACCACGCGAGCGATCTCGGGATCGTCCTCGATGAGGAGTACTCGCACGAGAACCAACGTACCGGGCGGCCCCGTCGGGAGCCGGCCGGGGCGACCCCTCTCGTTAAGACTCGATTCAGGTCCCTTGAGGTTCCCTACAGGCGGGGTGCCTCACGGTGAGGTCGACGTCGGACCGGACGATCCGGACCGGCGGATTCCAAACCTCGAACGAAAGCAGCACTCATGCCTGGAAAATTGATTGCACTCGCCGGACTCGCCGCGGTGGTCGCACCGGTCGGCGCCGGTTGGGCCTACACCGCCGATGCCTCGGTCGGCGATGGCGGCTTCGGCCTCGCCGGCCTGTTCAGCGACGAGCAGATCGACGAGTTCGCCGAAGACGGCTACCTCATCACACGCGAGGACTTCGGCGGCGAGATCACCATCACCGTGACCGGCCCGGACGGCGACGAGGTCCCCATCGGGGCCCTCCCGCCCGAGGTGGCCGACCGAGTCGACTACTACGAGAACGACTGGTCGCTGGTCGACTTCGCATCGCCGTTCCAGCAGGTCGGCGGGATCACCTGCTACGACCTCGGCGGCGACGGCGGGCCGGGCTTCGGCGTCGTCGAGGAGAGCAACGGCCTGGTTCGAGCGATCCAGGTGGAGGCCGGCGATGACGGCGACGTGGTCGAGGCCCGGGAGTGGGCACCCGGCACCTTGACCGCCGAGCAGCTGGCCGCGCTGAACGTCGACGACATCCCGGTCGCCGATCTGCCGGGAGGCATCGAGATCCCGGCCTGCGACAGCTGAGGCCACCACCCGGCGTTCGGGCGGCCGTCAGCACCCATCGGCTGACGGCCGCCCCGGCCGGCCGTGGCCTAGGCAAGTGTGGAGTCGAGGCCGAACCGCCTGCTGACCACTCGCTCCGCCAGCAGTGCGACCAGCGACACCATCGTCGTGGCCACGCTGATCATGACCACGGCGCTCCACAAGTGGACATAGCGGGACTGGAGGGCAGCGTTGACCATCACCCGCCCGATGCCGTTGCCGAGGACCTGCCACTCGACAAGCAGGGCGCCCGCCACCGAAGCGGGGATGGCTATCCGGGCCGATGCGAACAGTGCCGGCGCCGCGTAGGGCAGGCGTGTGAGGACGATGTTGCGCCAGGGGCTGGCACCGTAGGCGGCGACCAGGTCGGTGGCTGCGGCTGGGGTCCGGCTGAGCGCCCCATCGACGTTGACGAGTGTTGGGAAGAAGCTCACGAGGCCGGTCACGACCGCCACCAGGACGGTTCCCCGCCCGAGAAGCAGAAGGGCCAGGGGCAGGAGTGCGACGATCGGGACCGATTGGGCGGTAACCGCGGCCGGGAGCACGATTCGCTCAGCCCATGGTGCAAGCCGCATCAGGATGGCGCTACCGACACCGGCTCCGGTTCCGGCGACAAAGCCGAGGGCGGCATGACCGAAGGTCGTCGACAGATCGCCCAGCAGGTCGCCCCGGTTCACCCCGGCCTCTTCGCCGAGGATCAAGTGATCCCAGACCCGATCGGGGGTGATGCCCACAAACGGATTCACGTCGAAGGCCCACAGCCCGCCATACCAGATGGCGAGCACGACACCCAGGATCGCGGCCCCCTGAACGAAGGCCGCCGCCGCTGTGGCGAACGCCGAACGTGACGAGTCCCGTACCGGTGGCCGGCTCGGTATCCCGACGCTGGGGCGCCGGCGAGCCACCGCCCGTTCGACCCAGGCGATAGCCAGGTACGCGCTCCCGGCCACTGTGGTGACGGCGATGGCCAGCGCCCAGACCCGCTCGACCGCCCCCAACCGCTGGGCGGCGACCATGGCGACTCCGACCCCACCCTCACCGCCCAGGTACTCGCCGATGATCGTGCCCAGCACCGCCGCCGGGGCGGCGATCTTCAGCGCCGACAGGACCGACGGGATCGCAGCCGGGATCTCGATGAGCCAGGCCCGACCGAGCCGAGATGCGCCGAGCGCCCCGACGAGTTCGAGGCTGTGACGATCGGCCGATCGGAGACCGACCACCGTGCCGATGACGGTGGTGAACACCGTGTACAGGGCTGCGATGGTGATCCGGGTCGCCGTTGCCGGCCAGATCGTGGCCAGCACCGACCCGAGCGCGAGAACCGGGACCGTGTAGGTGAGCAGGGCGAGCTGGAGGCCGATCGGCTCGAACCGAGGAACCAGGACGCACAGGACTCCCACCGCAATCGACACCGAGACGCCGATCCCGAAGCCGATGACCGCGAGCCGGATCGTCTGGAGCAGTGGCTCGGTGACGTTGACCGGCTCGACGGCGGCCACGATCTCGGCCGGCGAGGGGTAGACGGCGCTGTCGACCGTCGTGGCCAACAGCTGCCAGACGGCGACGGCGAGCACGACCGTGGCGACGATCCTGACGACGGCGATCATGCGCCGCCCGCGGCCAGGCCCATCCGGAGGCGCTGGAGCAGCGCCGATCCCTGCTCGCTCTCCAGCAAAGACGCCGTCCGGGGCCGTGGCAGGTCGACGTCGACCCTGTCGACGATCCGGCCCGGGCGGGCCGACAGCACCACGACGACATCGGCCAAGGCGGCGGCCTCGCTGACCGAGTGGGTGACGAGGATCGTGGTGGGCCGGGTTCCGGACCAGATTCGTTCGAGCTCGCCGTTGAGCCGGGTGCGGAGTATCTCGTCGAGCGCTCCGAACGGCTCGTCGAGAAGGAGCAACTCGGGATCGTTGACCAGCGCCCGAGCGATCGCCACCCGTTGCTGCATACCACCCGAGAGCTGGCCGGGGCGCGACATCTCGAATCCCTCCAACCCAACGGTGGCGAGGAGCGAACGTATCCGCTCGTCATGGCGACGGCCCCGGCCGCGCCGCCGGCCGAGTGCGTCGAGCGGCAGCCTCACGTTGGCCGTCACGGTACGCCACGGCAGCAGGGCCGGATGTTGGAAGGCGATGCCGACCCGGCCCTGCGACGCGACGGCGTGCGGTGGGCCGCCGTCGACCAGTGCCTGGCCAGAGGTGGCGGTCTCCAGCCCCGCCAGGATCCGCAGCAGCGTCGACTTTCCGCAGCCGGAGGGCCCCAGCAACGCCACGAACTGACCGGGCAGCACGTGGAGATCGAAGCTGTCGAGCGCCGTGGTGCCATCGGGGAACGTTTTGGACACCCCCTCCAGGCCGACCTCGACCCCGGACGAGCCGGTGGCTGACGGGTCCGTCGCGGCCCGGTCGACGACCACGGGGTCATCGGAGCGGGGCCCGAGATCAAGACCCACCGGGGATCTCCGTGAGCTCGGGCTCATCGTCGAGCACCTCCTGGAGGATCGAGAGGTCGAACATCTCCGCCGGCGCCATATCGACGCCGCTCAGGGCCAGCGTGGCCATCACCTCGGACTGGCGGTCCTCACTGATGTTGAGCAGACCAAGCGATGACGCCTCGCCTCCGACGGTGAGCTGGCGGTAGCTCTCATAGGAGAGCTCGTTGTAACGCTCGTCCGGTGGGGCGTCCGGCCCCATCGCGTCGACCGACAACTCGATTGCCTGGTCGGCGCTACCGGCAAAGTCCTGGACGCCCAGGAGGAACGTTCGCAGTGCGGCGGCGACCATGTCCCGCTCCTCGGCGATTGCCTCGTCGGTCGTGACGTAGAGCCCGCCAACGGTCGGGAGACCGAAGTCTTCGACGTCGAGTCGACTGATGTCGAGATCCTGAAGCTGGAGCGAGATCGGCTCGTCGGGGATGTAGGCCAGGTAGCCGTCGACCTGTTCGGAGGCGAGGAGCGAGATGTCGTAGTTGGCCGGCACCATCTCGACGTCGGACTCTGTCAGGCCGTTTGCCACCAACAGGTTCGTGAGGAGCGTGACGTTGTTGTCATCGACGGCGATCCGCTTGCCCATCAGGTCGCCGGGCTCGGTCAGGGCCGACGACGTCAGAGACATGACGGTGTAGGGGCTCTGCTGGTACTTCACAGCCACCACCTTCACGCCCGCCCCCTCCTGGATAGCGGCGGCAAGTCCGTCGACCTCGGCCAGCCCGAACCGAGCCCGGCCCGACAACAGAACCGGAACGACAGGGACGCTCGGCCCGCCGACGACGAGCTCGGCGTCCGAGAACCCGTTCGCCTCGGCATGGCCATTGCTCTCCCACAGGTAGTCGGGCCCGAACGAGAGGCTGTGGAGCCAGCTGAACTGGAGGGAGAGCGTACCCAAGTCCGCGTCGCTGGCCGTCCCGCTGCTGACCGACGTCTCGTCGTCACTCCCGCACGCTTGGAGCAGCGGAACCCCGAGCCCAATGGCGAGCGCCCCTTGGGCGCCATTACGAAGAAAAGTGCGTCGAGAAAGGACCATTTGCTCTCCAATACGTCGAGTCGGACCGAGGACCCTCAGGTGACGAAGCGCATGCTAGGTAGCGGCCATGTCAGAGTTGTATCTCCACTGTTAACTCCAAATGTCTGTCAAGTATCTGACACTGATCGACGAATAGCTTGGCGGTCATGACACCTTCTTCAGGGGCATTCCGGCCGGCGAAACGGCCGGGCGGAGGATGACTGTGGACGTTCCGGTCATCGACATCGGGTCCTGGGGAGCAAGCCCGGCGGACGACGAGGCGATCTCGAGCAGCGTCGATGCCGCATGCCGATCGGTCGGCTTCCTGAAGATCTCGGGCCACGGCATAGCGCCGCACCTGACCGATCGGCTGTTCCGGGCCATCGACGGCTTCTTCGCCCTCCCAACCGAGGCGAAGCTGGGCTATGCGCAACCGCCGGAGATCGATCGGGGGTACACCCCTCCGGGGCGGGAGGCGCTTGCCTACAGCCTCGGGGTGGACACGCCACCCGATCTCTTCGAGGCGTTCAACATCGGGGTCGGTGAGGTCCTCGGGGTCGACCCGACCGAGGACCCCCTGTGGGCGGCGAACGTCTGGCCTGTCTCACCGCCGGAGTTCCGTGCGACCCTGCTCGACTACGCCCGGGCGATGTACCAACTGGCCGACCGGCTGCTGGAGATCTTCGCCGTGGCCCTCGAGATCGACCGCCGGTGGTTCGCCTCGCGGGCCGACCGTTCGCCCGACGTCCTCCGCCTCATCAACTACGAGCGCCGCCCTGATGACCCACCACCGCAGCGCGACCAGCTGCGGCTCGGCCCGCACACCGACTACGGCACGTGCACCGTGCTGCTGGCCGACCCGGTGCCGGGCCTGCAGATTCTCGGCCAGGACGACGCGTGGCACGACATCGTCCCGACGCCGGGGACGTTGCTGGTCAACATCGGTGATCTGCTGGCCGCTTGGACCAACGACCGGTGGCGGTCGACCCTCCACCGGGTGATCCCACCGCCGATCGACAAGGCCGGCCCCGCCAGGCGGCGATCAGCGGCGTACTTCCACGAGGCCAACCCCGATGTGATCGTCGAGCCCTTGGCCTCGTGCGTCGACCGGGACGGCCCTGCCCGCTACGAGCCGTTCTCGGTCGGCGACCACCTCACCGGCAAGGTCGTCGGCCCCCGGTCGCTCACGGCGTCGCTCGGCCAGACCACGCTCGGGGACCGGGTACCGGTGTTCGGTTCCACCATCGATGAGGAGTGCCTCCATTGACGACACCCCTAGGACCAGCAACGACCGTGCCGGTGATCGACCTCGGCCGCTGGCGGTATGGCGACGACGACGATCGGGAATCGGTGGCACGCCAGGTCGACGCTGCGCTACGGACCAGCGGCTTCCTCCTGATCATCGGCCACGGGATCGCGCCCTCTGCGATCGACGACGCCCGCCGGGCGGCGGCGGCTGCGTTCGCGCTCCCGGTCACGACCAAACACCGCTTTCGTCAGCGGTACGGGATCGGGAGTCCCGGCTGGACACCACCTGGCGGCGAGGCCAACGGCTACGCCAACGGCGAGGCAACGCTGCCAGACTTGAAGGAGAGCTGGACCGTCGGGCCGCCCGGCCCATCGGGTCAGACCGTGACGCCGGCCGGGCTCGTCACGACGCCCAACACCTACCCCACGGAGGTCGTCGGGTTCGAATCGGCCATCGACCGGTACGTCAAGGCCGGTCTCGGGGTCGCCGCGGAACTCTTCGCCCTTCTGGCGGCGGCGGCCGAAGTGCCTCCCGACACCTTCCTCCGCCACTGTGGCTCGCCGCTCTACACGCTCAACCTCACCTGGTACCCGCCAGTCGATGGTCGCGCGGAGCCGAAGGAGGACCAGTACCGGATCGGCCCCCATTGCGACTTCGGGACGATCACCGTTCTCCATCGCGAGGAGTCCGACCCGCCGCTGCAGGTTCAGGTTCCCGATGGGACGTGGCATGACCTGCCCCACGTCGACGAGGCGCTGGTGATGAACGTCGGCGACATGCTCGCCTACTGGTCGGGAGGTCGGTGGCGCTCGAACCCCCATCGCATCCTGGCCCCGACCGGCGACGCGGCGCAGGTCGACCGGCTCTCATTGGTGCTGTTCGTCGAAGCCGATGTCGACGCCATGCTGGCGCCGCTCGGACAGCCGAACGAGGAGCCGATGGACTCCCTCGAGTTCCTCCGTCAGAAGCTGGAGGCGATCGATACCGCGTTCGGTCCGGCCAGCGATGGCCCACCCGCCGAGATGACGGTCCCCAGCGCGGCGGCGAAACCTGGCCCGGTCGGTGATGCGGCCTCGGCGAGACAGACGTGACCCAGCCGCTGGTTGCCGACGACCTCGGCTTCCTCCGGGTCACGATCGACCTAGCCGACGACGCGGTCGCCGAGGGCAACCATCCCTTCGGTGCGGTCCTGGTTGCCGCATCAGGTGAGGTGCTCGCCGTGGGCAAGAACACCTTCAGCGTCGATCGGGGCCCCGGTCACGCCGAGGCCAATCTGGCTCGGGTAGCGGCGCGACGTTTCGACGACGACGTACTGCGGGCGGCGACGCTGTACACCTCGGTCGAGCCCTGCTGCATGTGCGCCGGCACCATCTACTGGGCCGGGATCGGTGCGGTGGTGTTCGGGATGACCGAAGAGCGGCTCGGTGAGCTGACGACCGACGACCCGGCCAACCCGACCCAGGATCTCGATTGCCGAACGGTGTTCGCCGCCGGCCGAACACCGGTTGAGGTCCGCGGCCCCTTCCCCGAACTCGAGGACCGCATCGTCGCCCAGCACCTCGCCTTCTGGACCTAGGGCCGGCGGCCTCGAGTCAACATCGAACGGGCCGGCATACAGCGCCTGATGACCCCGCGGTCGACGGTCGGCCGGGCTCGGGTAGCTTCTTGTCGTGAGAGCGTCCACGGTTCGGACGATGGGATGGCGGTGGCCCGTGGCGGCGCTGGTGGGCGTGGCGCTGGCGGTGGTCCTGGTCGGCTGCGTCTCGGGGTCAGACGACCCCGTGGCCGACGCAACCGCCGACGCCGACGGCCGCAACGGCACCGACACCTCCCCACCACCCCAACTGGAGCTCGTGGCCCACTCGGCCGACCTGTACTGCGATGACACCGATCAGTTGGTCGGCGAGATCCGGGGCGCCGAGCCGGGTGAACCGATCGTGCTCAGCTCGCCCCAACCGATTCAACTCTCCGACCAGCAGGCGAACGCCGTCGCCGACGAGGCCGGGACCTATCGGTTGACGTGGCGGTGCGGGGCGACCGACGCCGGCCGGCCCTTCGAGGTGGTCGTGCAGGGTGGGGAGAGCGGCCGTTGGGTGACGGTGTCGTTCACCGGATCGAGCGACGATCCCGACGCCGAAGAGTCCCTACGGGTTGAGCTGTTCGACGATGCCTTCGCCTGCGACGGCCGATCCCGGGATCTGGGAGTCCTCAGCAACGCCCAGCCGTTCGAGACGGTGACCTTCACCTCCGATCGAGGCGGGGCGGTCCTCGATGGTGAGGCCGACGGTGAGGGCCAGCTGATGCTGCGGTGGCAATGCTCACCCGACGAGGTCGCCACCTGGCAGGTGACGGCGACGGGCACCGAGTCGAATCGGGTCGGCGAGTTCGCCATCGTCGGTGTGGAGCCCCCGCCCGAGGAGGTCCCGACGCCGATCGTCCAGATCGACGAGGACCCGTTCCGCTGTGACGATGGAACCCGGGTCTTCGGGACGCTGTCGGGGTTCCTCCCCGGCGAGTTCGTCGACTTCGACTCGCCGCAGGCCTCGACCATGCTGGAGGGCCAGGCCGACGGCGACGGCAGCCTCCCGATCCGGTGGACCTGTGGGGCGGCCGACGCCGGGACGGTATGGGAGGTCACGGCGACCGGCGTCCAGTCGGGGCGAACCGTCACCTTCTCCGTGACCGGCGCGGAAGCGCCGCCGGCCCCGGACCCGGTGGTCGAGGTCTCGGAGAACCCGTTCGGGTGCGATGACACCACCCGGTTCTTCGCCACCATCACCGGCTTCGTGCCCCGGGAGTTCGTCGACTTCACGTCTCCCCAGGTCGAGAACCTCCGGCAGGGCCAGGCCGACGAGACCGGCGCCCTGCAGCTCCGCTGGACCTGCGGAGCAGGCGACGTCGATCGGGTCTGGGATGTCACCGCGACCGGGGCGACATCGGGTCGTTCGGTCACCTTCCAGATCACCGGCGCTCCGCCGTCAGCGCCGTAGGGTCGTGACGGTGGTGGGCGTCACGATCGTTCTAACCTGCGACCGGGCGCACGACGCACCGCGCACCGCAGGAGGCGACCATGCGACTGGGTGACCTGATCGATCAACACACCGTCTCGCTCACCACGTACCGCAAGAACGGTGACCCGGTGGCGACGCCGGTCAGCTTGGCGGTGGCCCGGGACGGCTCCGTCGCCTACTTCCGCACCTGGAGCGAGGCCGGCAAGGCCAAGCGTCTCCGCCGGAACCCGGCGGTGCAGATCGCACCGTCGACGTTCAGGGGCGAGGTCACCGGGGAGTCGATGGACGCCACGGCCCGCCTGCTGGAGGCCACCAACGCCCGAGCCGCTCGATCGCTCGTCCGCCGCAAGCACCCGTTCCTCCACGGGATCCTGGTCCCCCTCGGCCACCGCCTCCGCGGGCTCGAAACGCAGTACTACGAGGTTCGCGAGGTGGAAGCCGGTGCGAGCGGGGAGCCGTCGGGGCCCGATCGGTCGACCTGATCGATCGGCGGCAGCTCACGCCCATCGGGAAGCGACGTCGACCACCGCGCGCCGTGACCTCACGCAGCTCCGTCGAGGGACTCGCCAACCGGACGAGCGTCCACGGGCGCCATCGACTCCCTCGGTCCCCGCCGAGCCCAAGCCGAGTCCGGCCGTCTCGGGAGCAGCCGATCAGCGCCGAACCTCACGATGTCGATGCACCGGTCGAGTCCCCGGAGGTGGACCGCCTCCCTGGGTGCCGCCACCTCGATGCTGGCCTCGGCCAGAAGCGCCTGGCTCGCGACCATCTCACCGGCTGCCGCCGTTTCGGCGAGCCGGGCGGCGATGTGGAGCGAGCGACCCCCGTACCCCCGAGCGCTGGGTACCGCGGGACCGAAGTGGGCACCGATCCGGAGGGTCAACCTCAGACGGGCTCGCACCATCCGTCGGGCCTCGAGGCTCCACGAGATGGCGTCAGCCGGGTCGGCGAAGGCGACCAGCATTCCGTCCCCTCGGTGCCGGATGAACTCGCCGGCCCGACGCTGTAGCAGGTCGATGAGCAGGTCGTCGTGGGCGTCGACGAGCTCCTGGAACACCGAGTCGCCGAGCCGGCAGACCAGCTCGGTCGACCCGACGATGTCGGTGATGATGAACGCCCGCTCGACGGCGAGGAACGGGATCGTACTCGTGCGGCTCATGATTCTCTGACCCCTCCGGATTCTCGCTGATACGTGTCGGGCGACCTCACAGGTGGGCGTTGACAACGGTCCCCATCCCTGGGAGTCGGAAGAGGTGCGGATCGTCGACCACCCGGAAGACCGCATCGGCGAGCTTGGCGCGGTCGTCGTCGCCGCTGCTGTTGAGCACCACGTCCCGGGCGATCATGCCGGCGACGATCGCCGACGAGAACGAGGTCCCACTCCACGAGGCCCAACCGTTGGCCTGGTTGATGAGCTCATTGGCAACCTCGGGTGGCGCCGTCGATTGGGTCGCCGAACCCCGATCGGGCTCATCGTTCGCGATGTGCTGGTTCCGTTCCATGATGGCAACGTTCTCATCGCCGGCAGCGAGGAAGCCGTTGACACCGGCGTCCTTGGCGTACGCTCGGAGTTCGCTGAAGTCGTACCAGTCACCGATGACCTCGATGCCTGGTGCACACGCGCGGACCCACGGTCCGTAGTTGCTGAATGGTGCTGGGCCACCGGGGCCGAGGGCGCCGACGGCGACGACTCCAGGCTGCGCGGCCGGCCATGCCGGCCGACACGTGGCGTCGTTCCCTGCCGCGGCCACGACGACCCACCCGCGGCTCAGCGCCTCATCGATCGCCCCTTCGAGCGCCACGGGCGGCCGATCGTTCGGGGTATACCCGGTCAGCGAAAGATTGAGGATGGCCGGGTCATCCTCGCCGAAGGTCTCGATCAGATCCCTGACGGCGGTGGCGAGCGCCAAGTCGTCGGTGTCGCCGAAGCTCGACAGGACCGAGCGGACGCGAACCTGGGCGCCCGACAGCCGCTTGATCAGCCCAGCAACGAACGTGCCATGCCCCGCATGGGAGTCGACCTGACCGTCGGGTTCGATGTCGAAGAAGTCGTAGTCCCGCCACCCTCGATTGCCGTCGAGTTCACTTGCGACGTCTTCTGGCTCGATTCCTCGGTCGGCCTTGCCGAAGTAGGTGGCGTCGCCGGCATAGCCGGTGTCCAGGACAAAGACCCGACAGGTTTGGGCGCCTGCGCCGAAGGCTCGATCGACGCCCGGGTCCGCTGCCGGTCGGGCGTCGTTCCGACGATCGGCCTTCTTCGCCCAGGGCTCGTGCGTGTACGACCGGGGCGCAGGGCAACAGCTGCAGCCGGTTTGGGTCATGGTCCACCCCCATTCGCCATGCCGGGCAGGGTTCCCCGACATCACCGGATTCCCCGACATCACCGGATTCCCCGACATCACCGGATTCCCCGACATCACCGGATTCCCCGACATCACCGGATTCCCCGACATCACCGGGCTACCTCGCATCGGCCGACCGTGGCGCTCGCCCCAAAGGCCTCGGGCCACCAAATCCGCCCGCTCCTGGTCCTCGCGGTAGCGACCCTCCAATCCGTGAGTGGCTGCGAAGAACACGACGTTGGGCGAGCCATCCTCCCCGGCTGCATGGGGCCTCGGCAGGAGCGGGTCCGTTGTCTTTTTCCGCACGAAACCCGTCAACCTGCGTACCTCATCAGAGGAGTTCGTTGACGGGGCGTTGCTCGAGCCATCGTGGTCGGTGGTGCGGCCCTCACCCTCGGTCGGATCGTCGTCGGCCGAGTCGGGGAGCCCGACGTAAAGGATCAGCTCGCCCTTTCGGCGAGCGTAGGGGAGCCCGCTGCCGTCGGCGGCGAACTCGATCCGGTCGTCCCAAACGCCGGTCTCCAGTTGCTTCCGGGCCTCCTCTCGCGCTGCATGCAAGGCCGCGAGAAGATCTTGGTTCTTTGGTTGGTCGGACACGGACACCCTCCAGTCGTGACGGGACGCCTTCCGCCCCGCGGTCCCCTACCTGACTGAACCTAGACCGGGGGGTGTGATACATCAGAGTCGATGACGGTCGACGCGATCGCCAGTGCGATGTCGCTCCTCGACGCGGTCCAGGACGAACCGGCCCACGTTGTAGAGGCGGCAGGCAGCATGGTGACGACCGCTGCGCCGGGATCCGAGGCGCGGGTCGTCGCCCGCTACGCCCTGGGACGGGCCCAGCACGAGATCGGCGACATCGATGCCGCCTGCCGAACGCTGGAGACGGCAGCCGCCGAGGCCCGAGCTGCAGGTCATGCCGGCTGGGAAGGCCATATCCGGGGCAGTCTGGCCCTCTCGCTGTCGACCCATGGTGAAACGCAGTCCGCCCATCGACAGCTCGACCTCGCCGAGGCCCTCCTGGATGGTGCGGCGCGAGCTCGGATGACCATGCAGCGGGCCATCATGAACGTGCACGAGGGCAACCTGGCGGCTGGGCTCCGGGCGTTCGACGACGCGCTTCCGGTCCTCGACGAGGCCGGCGACGACTTGGCCGTGGCCCGTCTCCTGATCAGCCGTGGCGTGGCCCACTCGCTGCTCGGCAACGACGACGCCGCCGAGGCCGACTACAAGGCCGGCGGGAGCAGGGCTGACCGGCTCGAACAGCAGGTCCTGGCCGCCAGCGCCAGGGCCAACATCGCCTTCTCTCAGGGCCGTCGAGGCGACATCCCGGCGTCGCTGGCCTCATTCGAGTCGGCTCGGCGAGCCTACGTCGAGTCGGGCAATCCTCGTCGCTACCTCGCGGCGCTCGAAGCGGATCTGGGTGAGGTGCTGCTCTCGGCTGGGCTCCACGACGAGGCCCACGAGTCGGCGAGCCGGGCACTCGAGCTGGCCCGGGAGGGAGAGAACCGTGTTCAGGAGGGCGAAGCGCTGCTCATGGTGGCCCGAGCCGCGCTTGCCGACGGCCGGTCGTCCGACGCTGTCGGGGCTGCCTTGGACGCCAAGAATCTGCTTGCGTCGTCGAGCCGACCGGCGTGGGCAGCTCAAGCTCACTACCTGGCAACGGTCGCCGATCCGGCCACGTCGCTCGTCGACCGAGTCGACGAGCTGACGGCGCTGGCCGAGACACTGGCATCGTTCGGGTGGACCGCAGAGTCGCTTCAGGTCCGTACGATGCTCGGCGCCGCCCTCATCGACCATGGACAGGCCGATCGGGGGCGCGAACAGCTGGAGCTGGCGGCAGCGGGGCGACACCGAGGAACGGTCGAGCAACGTTCACGAGCGTGGCACGCCGAGGCCCTGGCTCGACGAGCGGCCGGCGACCTCCACGCGGCGCGATCAGCGGTGATGGCCGGCCTCCGCCTGGTCGATGAGTTTCGCGACCTGCTCGGCGCCACCGAGCTTCGGCTCCACTCGGGCCATCGCCGACGGGCGCTCGTGCAGCTCGGCCTGGAGCTGGCCATCGCAACCGGTACGACCGACGACGTCCTGGCGTGGGCCGGACGGGCTCGGGACGGTTCGTTGACCCTGCCACCAGCTCGACCCAGCGACGACCCGGCGATCGCTCGTCTCACCGCCGACCATCGCCGCCTCTCCGCCGAAGCCCGGTCAGCGGCCGGCGACCAGGACCGGGTCGCCTCGATCGAACTGGCGCTCGAATCGACAGAGCATCATCTGCGCTCCGCCCTTCGCCGGACGCCCGGCGTTGCACGTCGGTCAACCGACGAGGTGAGTATCGCCGAGCTCCGCCGACGGCTCGGGCCTCGCACCCTCGTCCATTTCTATGAGATCGGCGACCGACTGTGCGCCGTGGCCATCTCACCCGAGTCGACCATCGACGCCGATCTGACCGCGATCACCGACGTCGAGGCCCGGCTCGGGTCGATGTTCTTCGGCCTGCGGCGGCTCGCCTCGGGATTCGGATCCGAGGCCGGGTTGGCGGCTGCCGCCAGAAGCGTCATCGCTGACGGCGACTGGCTCTTCAGTTCACTCCTCGAACGGCTCAGGGGCGACGCCGAGGAGATCGTCCTCGTCCCGTCCGACGCCATCGCCGACGTGCCCTGGAACATGGTCGTCGCCGGCCGACGGCTCGCAGTGACCGTCGCTCCCTCGGCCCGCCTCTGGCTCCGGCCCGCCGACCGTCGAGACGGGGTCAGGGTCGCTATCGCCGGCCCCGGTCTCCCAGCGGCGTCCCGCGAGGTCACGAGCCTCGGTCGTCGACCGACGACCCGAGTGATCACCGGCGACGATGCGACCGTCGAAGCAACACTCGACGCTTTGTCGTCGGCTGCGGTTGTCCATCTCGCGGCTCATGGCCGATTCCGATCCGACAGCCCATTGTTCTCGTCGCTGACCATGGCGGACGGTGCACTCACGGTCGTCGACATCGAGCGATTGATCACGGTGCCCCGCATGGTCGTTCTGTCGGCATGTCACGCCGCTCGCGGATCTGTCGGGATACCGGGCGAGGTGTTGGGGGCAGGGCATGCGCTGATCGGGGCCGGAGCCAGTTCGGTCGTCGCACCGGTTGTAGCGGTGGCCGACGACGCGATGGCGGACGTGATGGAGGCGTTCCACGAGGAGGTCGACCGGGGCCATCGGGCGCCCATCGCCCTCAGTCGACTCGTCGCCGACCGACCGGCCGTCGACGACAGCATCGAACGGTGGACCGCCCGGCTCCTCGTCGTCATCGGCACCGACGACGGAGCCGGGGCAACGGCCGCATCTGCTTGACCGTCACGCCAGCCCGAACGTGCAGAGGAGGCTTCGGCCGTCGACTGCGACGTGGACCGACGCCCGTCCGGCATCGAGGCTGATCCCGCGTAGCCGGAACCGACCGAGCTCGTCGCTGGTCGCTCGGTCGACCTCGATCTCGTCGACCTCGAGGGTCACCACCGCTACCCCGGTGTGAGTCACCTGGCCGGTGACCAACCCGGCCTTGACGTCGATGTCCAGCTCGATCCCGAGGTCACCAGCCTCGAAGGAGAGCGAGCGGACGTCGGGGCCCCGCATCACCGGCCCGGCTGTCGAGGCCGCCGAATCGGCGACGAGTTGCGCCAGCTCGACATCCAGGTTTCGAGCCGCGAACACGGCCTTGGCAGCAGCGATGACGTCGACCGGGACGGGGTCGACCGCATCGAGGGCGGCACCGAGGCCGTCGAGGGAACCATCGTCATGCCTATCGGCGCTCATCGCTGGAATCCTTCCGCCTCGAGCTCTCGGCGGAGCTTGTCGAGGCAGCGGGCGCGGGTCGGGCCGATACTGCCGATGGGCATCTCCAGGGCCTCGCTGATCTCATCGTAGGAAAGCCTGGGCTCGACGAGGAGCAGCCGTAACAGGAGCTGGCAACGGCCATCGAGGCGGGTGAAGGCCGCGACCACCGTATGGGCATCATCGCGGCGGATCAGATCGACTGCGGCCGGATCAGCACTCGGCGGTAGTGCGTCGGCGATCCGGTCATCGGGGCGCTCCCGATCGGCCTTGTTCAGCGCTCGGATCGCCTCGTTGCGGGCGGTCGTCGCAAGCCACCCGGCGATGCGGTCGGGCTCGCGGATCGTGCCCACCCGCTGAGCCAGACGCGACCAGACCTCCTGTGAGACGTCCTTGGCAGATGCGCGATCGAGGCGGTGAGCCCGGGCAATCGACCAGACAAGCGGAGCGAAACGGTCGACCAGCTCCTCCCAAGCCGGCTCACTGCCGGCAAGGGCGGCACGGACGAGGTCCCCGCTGGTCACGTCCCCCATGGTCCCGATGGTAGTTCGGGCCCCACGGCGGCCAGCAGACAATATCGACGCAGCTCTACCGGGGAACCGGCTAGCTCGCTCGTCGTCAATCATGGGCTTCCCCGGCTCGCGTTCGTCCTCATGGGTACAGAACCTGTCGTTGCGGTCCTGATACGCGAGCGTGAGAACTCTTGTCGGCCCGCCCGACGTCAGCGGACGGCGACGGTCACGGCGTGACGACCAGCCGACCGGTCACGGCTCGCTCCTCCAGAGCGGCGAGCGCCGCCGGCACGTCGGCCAACGGCAGCACCCGTGACACGTCGGGGTCGATCCGACCGGCTCGGTAGAGGGCCAGCAGCTCCTCGTGGGCCGGTTCCAGGACGTGGCGGTGGCCGTGGTTGGCGTAGTCACCCCAGTGGAGGCCGAGCACGGCGTAGTTCTTGACCAGGAGGTGGTTGCCCGGATAGCTCGGGACCTCGCCGGCGGCGAAGCCGACGACGACCAGCCGTCCCTCCCACGCCATCACCCGCCGGGTGACCTCGCCGACCGCGCCGCCGACGGGATCGAACGCCACATCGACGCCCCGGCCTCCGGTGTGTTCGAGGATCTCGGCCCGGAGGTTCGGGCTGCCGGAATCGAGGGCGATGTGGGCACCCAGCTCGACGCAGTGCTGTCGCTTCTCGTCGCTGCCGGCGGTGGCGATGACCTTCGCTCCGGCGACGGCCCCGAGTTGGACGGCGGCCCCACCGATCCCGCTGGATGCTCCGTTGACCAGAAGCCACTCGTCGGCTCGGAGGCCACCCCGGTGGTGGAGCCCGACGTGGGCGGTGTGGAACGTCGAGTAGAGCACGGTGGCCGCCTCGGCCGGGATGTCATCGGGCATGACGAGGGCCGCCGCCGCCGGGATGAGCGCCTTCTCGGCGTAGCCGCCGGCCGGCATCGCCGACAACCCGGCGACCCGGGCCCCGAGGGCGAGGTCCACCCCGGGCCCGACGGCGTCGACGGTGCCGCAGGTCTCGAGTCCGGGGGTGAACGGGAGCGGTGGTCGGGCCTGGTAGATGCCCTGGCAGAGGAGGATGTCGGCGAAGTTGACGTTGGTCGCCTCGACGTCGAGCCGCACCTCGCCGGGGCCTGGCTCCGGGGCCGGCGCGTCCTCGGTCAGCCGCAACGACTCCGACGGGTGCCCCAACTCCTCGACCTGCCATGCTCGCACTGCTGCCTCTCCCCTCGTTCGCCCCGATCCGACACCGAATCGGAGACGCTAGCCACCGGGCCGACCCTCCGTCCACAGACCTGACCGGCCCGGGCCGGACGTCGACGTCTCCGCCCCGGTCACGAGGACAGGGTGTACCGGATCGGGAGCGTCTTGTGGCCGCCGACGAAGGTCGTCTTCATCGTCGTGGGATCGCCGGCCAGCTCGATGGTCTCGATTCGGGGCAGGACGTGGGAGAACAGCGACCGGATCTCGTTCCGGGCCAGCTGTGCCCCGAGGCAGAAATGCACCCCGTAGCCGAACGACACCTGGCGGTCGGCGTTCGGTCGCTCGACGTCGAAGGTGAGCGGATCGTCGAAGACCTTCGGATCGAGGTTGGCCGCCTTGTAGGAGAGGTAGAGCCAGTCGCCGGCCTTGATCTCCTGACCGAGCACCTCGGTGTCGGCCTGCGCGGTTCGCATGAAGTGCCGGACCGGCGCCGTCCAGCGAATGATCTCCTCGACGGCGTTGGTCATCAGGTCGGGGTTGGCCTTGAGCTTGGCCAGCTGGTCTGGGTTCTCGATCAGAGCCTGCATCCCGCCGGCCATCGCCGAGCTGGTGGTGTCATGGCCGGCGGTGGCCACGATCACGTAGTAGCCGAGCGTCTCGAGGTCGGGCATCGGCTGATCGTCGATCAGGCCGTTGGCGATCAACGTTGCCAGGTCGTCGGTGGGGTCGGCCCGGCGGGCCGCGGTCAGCTCGGTGAAGTACGTGTAGAAGTCGGTCAGCACCTCGGCGATGACCTCGGCCGACTCCTCCTCCCGCTGGAGGTCGGGATCCTCGCCCCCGAACAGCTCCTGGGTCAGCACCAGCATCCGGGGGTAGTCCTCCGGCGGGAGACCGAGGATCTTCAGGATCACCTGCAGGGGGTACGGCAGGGCGACGTCGACGGCGAAGTCGCACTCACCGCCCCGGGCCTCCAGGGTGGCCACCGCTTCGAGGCTCAGCTCGGTCAGCCGGTCGTCGAGGCGGCGCACGCTGGCCGGCTTGAACCAGTCGGCGGTGAGCCGTCGGTACTTCCCGTGATCGGGAGCGTCCATGTGGATGAGCGTCTTGATGTCGAGCTGCCGGGCGGCGATCACCTCCTCGGAGGCCAGCACCGGCTCCGGGCCGTTGGTGAACAGCTCGGGCTGGCGCTCGATGTCGAGCACGGCCTGGTGGTCGATCACCGCCCAGAACGGCTTGATGCCGTCCTGCTCGATCCGGTGGATCCCGCCCTCGGCGTGCAACGCCAGGGCCGACCGGTTCCACTCGTCGAGATCCCCCCACCGGTGGTTGTCGGTGAAGATGTCCAGCGCCCCGCCCGGCGTGCTCAGATCGGTCATCGGCCTCGCTCCCATCAAGCTTCGGTGACTCGACCACGAACTCTGCTGCACGTCCGGCCTCGCCGCAAGTGGCCAGCAAGCGATCCAGTCCACCACAGTCGAGATCGAACGCTGCCCGGTACGAGCCGGCCAGATCCAGCGTCGCCCACCCGACCCCGGCGATCCACTCATCGGAGCGGCTCTGGAACCACTCAACCGGGGCATTGCTGCTACGGCCCTCGACGATCTCGACAAGCTGACCGTCGGCTACGTCAACGATCGAGCTCACCCACTCCTGGCGCCGGTAGACACCCCCGGCGGACCATCAACATCTCGTCGAGACCGATCGCTTCGGTGGCACCAATCCGGTCCGGATCATCGATCAAAACCTCGCCGTAGGCGACCACTGCGTCGTTGACGGTGTGCCATGCACAGCCCAGCTCGATGGCGACCTCGTTCACCGAGCGTCCCCACCGGCCCACCTGCTCTGTCACCCACCGACCAGCCCGAGCGGTCATCGTCAGCCGTTCCGGGGCGATCGCCGGACCCGTCTCGGTCCACGACCCCGACTCGCAGAACTGGGCGGTCCTTGATCCTGGCCCGCTCGCCACAGGCTTCACACCAGGGCCGTTCGGTGCGGGGCTCGACCGCCACCCGGAGCCGACACCGTCTCACGGGGTCGTCTAGGGTCCAGGATCGTCGATCGAGCGGGCTCCCCGGCGGGCTCCCCAGTTCCATGCGCACTGCGAACCGAGCCGCACCGGTGAGCGCGTGCTGCCAGGGCTCGAGCGAGAACAGCCGGTCCCGGCGGCCGATGTAGAATGAAGATCATGAGCGACGCTGCACAGACCGACGGGCTACCGCCTCACGGTGTTTCCCAGCTGCCCGCTGACCTGACCGATGAGCAGCTCAGCAACGCGCCGGTCATGACATCAGTTGACGTACTACTCATCGATGACCTGGACGAAGACGAGGACGAGGCGTTCGCAGCGGCCCTCGATTCGTGAGAATCGTCGTCGACACCGGCGTCTTCAGCGCCGCGCTGAGCAAGCGCAGACGGGCACGACTCGAAGACCACGTCGCGATGATGGCCGGGCACCAGATCTTCCTGGCTGCGGTCACAATCAGCGAAATCCGCTACGGGGCTTTGGTCGCCGGGTGGGCCGCGCAACGGCGCGCCCGCCTGGAGCAGGCGATCCAGGCCACCACCGTCGTGCCGGTAAGCGACCATCTCCTCACCGCAACCGCAGAGCTCCGGTACAGCTGCCGGCGCTCCGGGCACCCGCTCCACGAAGCCATCCACGCCAACGATCTCTGCATAGCAGCGACCGCAGTCCACCTGCAGGCGCCGTTGCTGACCGCAGACGCGATATTCGACGACACGCCCGGTCTTGAACTCTTGAGAGAACCGCAACGAGGCCCCCGCCATTAACCGCCGATGAAAGCAGACTGTTGGCTCCCAAGCCGTAAGGGGAGCCGGACATTCGGGACTTCCCATTGAGCAGTGCAGGCCTCTGACCTGGTGTTTTGTGTCGGGCTGGGGAGATTTGAACTCCCGGCCTCTTGACCCCCAGTCAAGCGCGCTAACCAAGCTGCGCCACAGCCCGTGGCCCAACGATGCTACCGGCTCGGGGCTCTCGGACCACCCGGTTTCGGGGGCGGCGGGGCCGTCGAGTTCCCCCGGTCGGCCGGCGCCATCAGATTCGTTGGGCTGCCCAGACGACGCCCTCGACGAGGCGCCAGCCGAGGTAGGCGACGAGCGCGACGACCATCACCCAGAAGTGCCACGGCGCCCGCTCGGGCGGCTGGACCGCCTTGCCGAGGTCGGCGGTGTCGACCGCCTGATGGCACGTCGGGCACGTCCCGTCGGCCTCCATGGCGTTGGGGGCCAGGTAGGCGTCGCACTCGTCACACCACGGCATGGCGTGCTCGCTCCACCGTCCAGCCGTCGAGTCGACGAGACCTCATCGGGCCCCAGGTTAGGACCGTCGGCGGATCACCAACACGGCGACGTCGTCGGTGATCGGGCCACCGGCGAAGTCCCGGGCGGCTTCGAGGAGGACCTTGGTCAGCACGTCGGGCGAGGCCGTCGGGTCGCGGCGCACCATGCTGGCCACGCCGTCCTCACCGAAAAGCGCCTCGCCGTTGCGGGCTTCGGCGAGACCGTCGGTGTAGAGGACGGCCAGATCGTCCAGGTCCCAGCTCATCTCCCGCGAGTGGTACGGGGCGGTCGGGTCGAGCATCAGCAACGGCCCGGTCGCCCCCAGCGGCCGAACCTCGCGACCGTGCCACACGAACGCCGCCGGGTGCCCGGCCGAGGCGTAGCGGAGGGTCTCGGCGTCGGTGTCGAACACCATCACGATCAGCGAGATGAACTCCTCGCCCCGCTCCAGCACCGACATCTGTGAGTTCAACTGCTCCAACGCCTGACCGGGATCCCGGAACTGGAGCAGGAAGGCCCGCAACAGGTACTTGGCCTGCAGGGCGGTGATCGAGGGCTCGATGCCGTGCCCGGTGACGTCGCCGATGACCGCTCCGACCCGGTTCTCGTCGATACGGAACACGTCGTAGAAGTCGCCGGCCATGGCCCCGCTGCCCGGCTGGTAGGCCTGACCGATCTCGAAGCCGGGCATGTCGGGAAGGCTGGACGGTGCCAGCCGGGCCGCCCACTGAAGCGGGGCCAGCTCCTCCTGGCTCAGCACCTCCCGGGCCCGCTTCTCGACGTCGGCCCGGGCCTCGGCGATGCGGGCCACCTCGTTCTGCGATCGACGCTGGGCGACCGACATCCCGGCCGGCACGGCGAGCAGCGACAACGTGAGGGCGATCCCGACCGGGATGCCGGCCAGGGCCACCAACGCCAGGCTCAGCGCGGCGATCGAGAACAGCACCGTCGACTGCACATCTCGGCGAAAGTCGTTGTCGGCCAGGCGCCACAGGTCGGGGTCGCTCTGCTCCCGGGCGAGCCGCCCGGCCACCCGCTGGCGATTCAGCGCGGCTCGAGCCCAGACGACGGCTGCGGCGGCGCAAACCACGGCGGCGACGGCGGGTATGAGCCGTTCCATAAGGGACCACCCTACCGCTCGGCGGGCCACCGGTCGGGAAGAACTACCCGACCACTGGGCTCGACCCCGATCGTGTAGCCCGCTGAACAGGGAAAACGCTGTTACTCGGTCCGCCGTCGGACCCGGAGCTTTAGCGGAGTCGGCCCCAAATCGAACGCTTCCCGCAACATGCGCTCCAGGTAGCGGAGGTAGTGGTCGGGAAGGTTCCGGTTGGTGAACAAGGTGAACGTCGGGGGGTCGGTCGCCCCCTGCGTGGCGTACAGCACCCGGGCCCCGCCCGGCGCCGGTTGGGCCTGCTGGGCCCGCCGGATGACCTCGTTGACCTTCCGGGTCGGCGCCCGGGACTGGTACGCCCCCAACGCCTCGTTGAGTGACGGCAGGATCTTCTGGACCCCTCGGCCCGACAGGGCGGAGATCCGGTGGGTGGCGGCGCCGGGAAGGAAGCTCAGTTTCCGGGCCAACTGGTCGGAGAGGTCCTCCCGCTGCTCGGTCGTGATCAGGTCGATCTTGTTGAGCACGACCACGATCGGGCACCCGGCGGCGTCGACCCGCTCGGCGAGCCGTTGGTCCTGCTGGGTGATGCCCTCGGTGGCGTCGACGACGAGGATCGCCACGTCGGCGGTATCGACCGACTGGAGCGCCCGCACCACCGAGTAGTACTCGGTGTCCTCGTCGATCCTGCTCCGTCGGCGCATCCCGGCGGTGTCGAGGAACCGGATCGGCCCGGTGGCGGTCTCGACGACGGTGTCGACCGTGTCCCGGGTGGTCCCCGGCATGTCGTGGACGATCGACCGCTCCTCCCCGATCAAGCGGTTGAACAGTGTCGACTTCCCCACGTTCGGTCGCCCGACCAGCGCCACCCGGAACACCCGCTGACCGTCGTCATCGCCGTCGGCGACGCCCCCGATCACGTCCCATCGGTCGTCGCCATCATCGTCGTCGGAGTCGAGCTCACGATCGGGCCATCCCTCACCCGAGGCCGCTCCCCCATCGACACCGGCCGGCCCCCTCGGGCCGCCGGGCGCCGGGCCGCCAGCGGTGCTGGTCGCCGGGTGCGGCAGGTCCGCCAAGAGGGCATCGAGGAGGTCGCCGATCCCCCGGCCGTGCAGCGCGCTCACCGGGTGGGGGTCACCCAGGCCGAGCGAGACCAGGTCCCAGACGTTGGCGGCGTGCTGGGCGTCGTCGATCTTGTTGGCCACCAGCAGCAGCGGCACGTCGAGGCCCCGCAGCGATCGGGCCATCTCGGCGTCCTGGTCGGTCACCCCGACCATGGCGTCGACCACGAACAACAGGGCGTCGGCACCGGCGATGGCCGACTCCGCCTGACGGGAGACCTTCGCATCGAGCTCGGAGCCCTTGGCCAGCCACCCGCCGGTGTCGACGACCAGGAACTCCCGACCGAGCCATTCGGCCTCGACTTCCTTGCGGTCCCGGGTGACGCCCGGCCGCTCCTCGACGATCGCCTCCCGCCGCCCCAGGATCCGATTCACCAGGGTCGACTTGCCGACGTTGGGCCGACCGACGATCGCCACCCGCGGCAACCGGGCGGTCACGACCCGACCTCGACCCGACCGGGCGACCCGGGCACCGGTCCCGACACGGGTGCCGACGGCGACGGGGCCAGCCGATCGCCGAGAGCGGCCCGGAGCGCGGTGCCGCTGGTGGTCACCACCTCGACCGTCCGGGGAAGCTCCTCGGGGCTCGTCCCGTCGAGGAACCGCCCGCCGGAGAGGCAGACGTCGGGCAGCAGGTACCGGTGACCGGCCGGCTCGGCGGCCAGCACCCGGGCGATGTCGGCTCCCACGAGGAGCCCGGTGACCCCGATGTTGCCCCCGAAGAAGCGGTTGTCGACCTCGACCAGCCGAACCCCTCGGGCTCGATGGGCGGCGAGCAACGGCCCGAGGACCTGGGCGCCGTAGGTCCCGGTGATGATCCCCACCGGCGCCGACGGCGACGGGCCGATCCGGACCACCTGGCCACCACCTCCCGCCTCGGCGGTCGGGCCAGCCTCCCCGGCGCAGGGGTCGACCGCCCCGGTCCGGGGGGCCCGGTAGCCCTCGGGCGGGGCGCCATCGACCCAGTTGAAGAAGCCGGCGGCCGGGGTCAGCTCGTCGTCGGCCAGCCCGGCCAACTCCAGCTCGAAGTTGCGGGCCATGCCGATGCCGTCCTCGTGCATGGCGAAGCCCTCATAGGTCTCGGCCGGGGGGAACGGCCGACCGGCCAGGAGGTAGTACTCGTCGGCGGCGAACACCAGCCGATGGCCCAGCAGCTCCCGGAACAGCCCCTGCCACTCGGCGACCAGGTCGACGACGGCCGCCGCCTCGGCGGTCGTGTGGGGCCGCATCTCGGGCTCGTTGGAGTGGTCGCTGATGCCGAGGGGCACGACGGCCAGCGTCGCCAGCTCCGGGTACTCGTCGAGCACCCCGGCCAGGGTCTGCTCCAACGCCGGGCCGTCGTTGACCCCGGGGCACACGACGACCTGGCCGTGGACCTCGATCCCGTGATCGAGCAGCGCCCGCAGCCACCGAAGGCTCATCGCCCCCCGCCGGTTGCGGAGCAGGTGCGACCGCAGGTCCGGGTCGGTGGCGTGGATACTCACGTACAGGGGCGACAACCGCTCGGTCACCACCCGCTCCAGGTCCATCTCGGTGAACCGGGTCAGCGTCGTGAAGTTCCCGTAGAGGAACGACAGGCGGTAGTCGTCGTCCTTGAGGTACAGGCTCTTCCGCATCCCCTTGGGGAGCTGGTAGATGAAGCAGAACGAGCAGTGGTTGTCACAGGTCCGGACCTGGTCGAAGACCGCGGCCGACACCTCGATCCCCATCGGCTCCCCGTCGCTCTTGGGCACCTCGACGAGACGGACCAGACCGCCTCGATCGATCTCCACCACCGGGTCGGGCCCGTCGACCAACAGCTGGTACTGGATCACGTCGCGGGGTTGCTCACCGTCGATCGACACCACGGCATCGCCGACGACCACGCCGGCCCGGGCGGCCGGCGAGTCTGGCACAACGGCGACGACTCGGGGATAGGTCACCCCACCAGGCTAAGGTCCGATTTCACCCGCGGTTCACTGACCGATCAGGCCGACGTTGTACTCTCCGGTGCGGCATGGTTCCTCGCGGGCGCATCGCAGTGGTCGGTTCCGGCATCTCCGGCCTCGTCTGCGCGCGCCTCCTCGACCCGGTCCACGACGTCGTGGTGTTCGAAGCCGACGACCGCCTCGGCGGTCACAGCAACACCGTCGCCGTCACCGATCCCACCGCCGGAGAGCTGGGCGTCGACACGGGGTTCATCGTCCACAACGACCGCAACTACCCCAATCTGGTCCGCCTCTTCGACGAGCTGGGGGTGGCCACCATCGACAGCGAGATGAGCTTCGCCGTCACCGAGCGGTCGACCGGGTTCACCTACCGGGCCACCAACCCCGACACCCTCTTCGCCGACCGTCGCAACATCGTCAACCGTCGGCTGTGGCGCATGGTCGTCGACATCTTCCGGTTCCACCGGGCCGGGCAGCGGTTCCTGGCCGACACCGCCTCGGATCCGTACCTGACCCTGGCCGACTTCCTGGACCAAGGCGGGTACTCCACGGAGTTCGTCGACCTGCACCTCGTCCCGATGGGGGCCGCCATCTGGTCGGCCGACCCGACCACCTTCGACCGGTTCCCCGCCCTGTCGATCCTCCGCTTCCTCGACAACCACGGGTTGCTCAGCGTCGGCGATCGGCCCCAATGGAAGACCGTGGCCGGAGGAAGCCGAACCTACGTCGAGGCGATCGTCGCCGACCTGCAGGGCGAGATCCACCGGGCGACCCCGGTCGTCGCCGTCGAACGACGCGACGGCGACGGGGTCCACCTCACCACCCCGGCCGGCACCGAACGGTTCGATCACGTCGTGCTGGCCACCCACAGCGACCAGGCCCTCGAGTTGCTCACCGATCCCAGCCCGGCCGAGAAGGAGCTGCTGGGGGCCATCGGCTACCAGGCCAACCGGGCCACCCTCCACACCGACACATCCCTCCTGCCCCCCAAGCGCAAGGCATGGGCCGCCTGGAACTACGAGCTGATCGGCGACCGGGCGACCGCCCAGACCGACCCGGTGCTCACCTATGACCTGACGAACCTCCAGCGACTCCCCGGGTCCCGCCGGTACCTGGTGAGCCTCAACTCCGACGACCGGATCGATCCGACGACGGTCCTGGCCAGCTTCGACTACGCCCACCCGGTATTCGACGTCCGGGCCATCGAGGCCCAGGGCCGGATCGGCGAAATCGACGGCGTCCGCAACACCTGGTTCTGCGGGGCGTGGCGGGGCTACGGCTTCCACGAGGACGGGATGGCCTCGGGCATCGAGGTGGCGCGGTCGTTGGGAGCGAGTTGGTGATCCCCGGGCCGGCTGCGGTGTGCTTCGGCACCGTCATGCACCACCGCCTCCGCCCGACCGACCACCGGTTCAGCTATCGGACCAATCAGGTCTGGCTCGATCCCGACGATCCGGAGGAGCTGACCGACCGCAACCGGTTGTGGTCGACCCGATGGCCGGCCCCGGTCAGGATCCGCCGCCGGGACTACTTCGACGGCGGGACCGATCCGATCGGGCCGGCGCTGCGCCGCCTGGCCGAGCCGGTCATCGGCGCCCCGGTGGGGGCGATCCGGATGTTGACCCAGCCCCGGGCGTGGGGCTGGCTGTTCAACCCGATCACGATCTACCTCCTGTGGCCCGCCGACGGCGACCACCCACCGAACGGGGCGGTCCTCGAGGTCACCAACACACCGTGGAAGGAGCGCCACCACTACGTGCTCCCCCTCGCCGCCAGGCCCGCCGGTCCCGAGGCACCGACCGTGCTGGATGCTCGGTTCGCCAAGGCGCTCCACGTCTCACCGTTCCTCGACGAGCACCACGACTACCACTTCCGGCTGTTCGAGGCCGACCGCCCCGACGGCGCGACCCGAACCACCATCGAGATCGACGTCGGCGCCCCGTCGACGGACTCGGTGGCAGATCGCGACGAGGCTGGCATCCGTCCCCCAACCGCCGACGGAGTACCAACCAACCCCACCGACTGCCCGGTGCTGCGGACCCGGTTGACCGTCGACCGGCACCCCGCCACCCCCTCGCTGATGACCCACTACCTCCTCCACAACCCCGCCCCCACCCACCGGGTCAGCCTCGGCATCCACGCCGAGGCGTTCCGGCTCTGGCGGCGGAGGGTCCCCGTGGTCCGTCATCCCCGGCGTCGGGCTCCGGGGTCCCCGCCTCGCCAGGAGATCGCCCGATGACCGCCGAGATCGAACGCTCCCTCGAACCCGCCGATCACCAGCTCGCCACCCACGTCCCAGGCGACCCGGGCGGCGATGCCGCCCCCGACCGGACCACCGTCGGAACCGCCGAGGCCGCGGTCCGCCCCGAATCACTGCTCCGCCGGGCCCGCCACAACCAGACCGGCGCCCGAATCGTGACCCGGGCCGCCCGAGCCGGGCTCGCCCGCCTCCTGGAACGTCTCGGCCGGGACTCCCTGACGATCACCGACACCGACGGGACGACCCGCCGGTACGGCCCCGGCGAGCAGCCATCGACCCTGGAGCCACTGGCGGCCACCATCACCATCGTCGACGACCGGGCGTGGTCGGCGGTCGCCACCGAGGGCTCGATCGGATTGGGTCGGGGCTACCTGGAGGGATGGTGGACCTCCGATGACCCGACGGCCGTGGTCCAGGTGCTCATCCGCAACATGCGGGGGCTCGACGAGGTACGAAACCGGGTCGAGACGATGACCGGCGGCGTGGGCGACCGGGTCCGCCGGGTCATGCCCCGGGCCGGCCGGAACCGCAACCGGGAGGACATCGCCAGCCACTACGACGTGGGCAACGATTTCTTCGCCCTGTTCCTCGACGAGACGATGACGTATTCGGCCGGTGTGTTCCCGTCCCCCGAGGCAGCACTGGCCGAGGCCAGCACCACCAAGTACGACCGCTTCCTGGCCAAGCTCGACCTGCGGGCCAACCACCGGCTCCTGGAGATCGGGACCGGTTGGGGCGGGTTCGCCCTCCGGGCAGCCCAAGCGGTCGGGTGCCGGGTGACGACGACCACCGTCTCCGACGAGCAACGGCGAGCGGCCGTCGAGCGGGTCGATGCGGCCGGCCTCGGCGACCACATCTCGGTGCTGGGCCGCGACTGGCGAGACCTGACCGGCCGCTTCGACCGGATCGTGTCGATCGAGATGATCGAGGCGGTCGACTGGCGGGACTACGAGCGGTACT
Organism: Acidimicrobiales bacterium; assembly: GCA_965262175.1. Classification (GTDB taxonomy): domain Bacteria; phylum Actinomycetota; class Acidimicrobiia; order Acidimicrobiales; family SZUA-35; genus CADEDH01. The sequence goes on from CBDHES010000029.1 coordinate 251,519, forward strand.
TCGCCACGATCGCCGGCTGCCTGGAGAGCGACGGGCTGGTCGGCCTCCAGGCCATCTGCCTCCCCGACCGGCGATGGAACCGGGCCAAGAACACCGAGGACTTCATCCGCCGGTTCGTGTTCCCCGGCGGCTACCTCCCGTCGCTCGGTTCGATCAACCGGGCGGTCAGCCGAGCGACCCGACTCCAGCTCGTCGACGTCGAGGACCTCTCGGCCCACTACGCCGAGACGTTGCGCCGGTGGCGGATCCGGTTCGATGCCAATCTCGACGACGTGAAGGCCCTCGGCCTCGACGACCGGTTCTGCCGGCTCTGGCGGTTCTACCTGGCCTACTGCGAGGCCGGCTTCCGGGAGCGGCACTGCACGGTCAACCAGCTCGTCCTCGCCGGACCCGACTGGCGCCCCGACGGCCTCGCCCTGCGGCCACACTGAACGCCGAGGCCCCCCGGCCCGCCGAGCGACCCCGTCGAGGCCCGACCCGTTGGGCGGCGCCCCGGAGGCCTACCCTGGCAGGGGTGAGCACCCCCGATCCCGCCGTCCCGCCCTCGCCTGCCGAGACCGCCGCTCCCGAGGTCAACGCTCCCGGGGTCAACGCTCCCGACGCCGCCGGGGTCGACTCGGTGCTGCTGTGCGCCCCCCGGGGGTTCTGCGCCGGGGTCGAGATGGCGATCAAGGCGCTGTCGTGGATGGTCCGGGCCTTCGAGCCGCCGGTGTACTGCTACCACGAGATCGTCCACAACAAGCTGGTGGTCGACCGCTTCGTCGAGCAGGGCGTCGTGTTCGTCGACGACGTCACCGAGGTCCCCCCGGGCCGGCCGATCATGCTGTCGGCCCACGGCTCGGCGCCAGCGGTGGTGACCGCCGCCCAGGATCGGGGCAGCTACGTGGTCGACGCCGTCTGCCCACTGGTGACCAAGGTCCACCACGAGGTGAAGGTCCGGGCCGGCAAGGGCTACCAGATCGTCTACATCGGCCACGAGGGCCATGAAGAGGCGGTCGGCACCATGGCCGTCGCTCCCGAGTCGATCCATCGGGTCGAGACCGTCGACGACGTCGCCGCCCTCCCCGACTTCACCGACCCGACCGCTCTCCTGGCCCAGACGACGCTGAGCCATCGGGAGTGGGCCGACGTGGCCGAAGCGGCCCGGGCCCGGTTCCCCGATCTCTTCACCCCGACCCGGAGCGATCTGTGCTTCGCCACCACCAACCGCCAGTCGGCGCTCATGGCGGTGGCCGACCGATGCGACGCCTTCGTGGTCATCGGCTCGGCCAACAGCTCCAACACCAACGCGCTGGCCAAGTTGGCCACCGAAGCCGGCTGTGATCGGGTGTTCCGGGTCAACGGACCCGACGAGCTGCCGAGCGACCTGGCCGGGGTCGTCGGGGTGACCGCCGGCGCCTCCGCCCCCGAGGACGTCGTCCAGGCGGTCATCGCCTTCCTGGCGCCCCGCAACGGCGTCGAGGAGGTGTCGATCACCTCTGAGGACGAGTACTTCCCCCCGCCCCGCAACCTCCGGGAGCTGCTGGCCACGATCGATGTGGTGGCCAACCTCGGCCTCGGTGGATCGGTGGCCGACCGGCCCGAGCTCAACGATCGACAGATCGGGGCATCGGACGTCCTCGCCACCCTGGCCGACTGACGAGGGCCACCGCGTTCGGCGTCAGGGCCGGATCACACCCCGGCCCGGATCTGGGCCTCGTCGAACAACGCCTGGAGCGAGTCCCGCAACTGCCCCGACACCCGGGCCACCTCCGACCGCTTGACCCGGCCCCCGTCGCTGCGGGCCGGCGGCTGGATCGGTTCGCCGATGACCATCGTGATCTTCCGGGGTCGGGGGACGTAGGCCCCGAGCGGCAGGGCCCGAGCCCCGCCCCCGATGCCGACCGGCACGATCGGCACCTCGGCCCGACCGGCGAGGAACGCCGCCCCCTCCTTCATCTCGGTGATCAACGGCCCCTCCTTGCGAGTCCCCTCGGGGAACACCGCCAGTGGCTCACCGTTGCGGAGGACCCACTCGGCGAGGCGGAGGGCGTTGCGGTCGGTCGCCGACCGCTCGACCGGGAACCCACCCATCGCCCGGAGGAACCAGCCGAGCACCGGGATCCCGAAGTACGTTTCGGCCCCCATGTACCGCAGGACCCGAGGTCCGGCCAGCGACACGACGGGGGTGTCGAGGATCGACCGGTGGCCGCCGGGGGCGAGGATGAACCCGCCGCTCGTCGGCAGATGCTCCCGGCCGGTGACCTCGAGGCGAAACGCCCCGTGGATGATGCCCCGGAGCAGGGTCCGGATCACCCGGTAGGCGACGCGGTACCCGCCGGTCAACGCCAGCGACACCTCCTCCTCGGAGGACACCTCGGCCACCGAGGAGCGGCGGGCCGATGGCGCCGGGGTCACCGATCGGGAGGGTTCGGGGGTCGGTACGTCGTCAGCCACGGGCCAGCTCCACCTTCTCGACGATCGTCGCCACGACCTGGTCGATGGTGAGATCGGTGGTGTCGACCACCACCGCCCCATCGGCCCGCCGCAACGGGTCATGGGTCCGCTCGGAGTCGATCTGATCCCGCCGAGCCAACTGGGCGGCGACACCGGAGGTGTCGTCGGTGTTCTCGTCGCGGGCCCGACGCACCGCCCGGGCCTCGGCCGACGCGGTGAGGTACACCTTGAGCGTCGCCCGGGGGAACACGACGGTGCCGATATCTCGCCCCTCGAGCACGCCGCCTCCCCGATGCCGGGCCCACGCTCGCTGGCGGGCGACCAGCTCGGCCCGCACCGCCTGGTTGGCGGCGACCATCGACACCGAGTCCGACACCTCGGGGCCCCGGATCACGGAGGTGACGTCCTCGCCGTCGACGCGCACGGTGCCGTCCTGGGCGAGCTCGATGTCGATCGCTCGGGCCACCTTCGCCACGTCGTCACCGGCCGCCGGATCCACGCCCTGAGCGAGGATGGCGTGGGTCACCGACCGGTACATGGCACCGGTGTCGAGGTAGTCGAGGGAGAGGGCGTCGGCCAGGCGACGGGCAACGGTCGACTTGCCGGAGCCGGCCGGCCCGTCGATGGCCACGATCGTCAACTCGGCGTCGGACTCCAACGCGGTCGACCTCTCCATTGCACCGGCCTCCTCAGTCGAGCGAGCGGACTCTCGGACGGTACCCGCGAGCCATCAGACCGCCTACGAATCGCTCCGACCGGGCCTCATCGACGACAACCAGCATGACGCCCCGACGACCTTCGGCCGAGTGGCTGATCTCCAGATCGAAGATGTTGACGTCGAGCTCGGCGGCCAGGTTGGCGATCGCTGCGATCTCGCCCGGCCGGTCGGGGATGGGGATGGCCAGCTCGACCAGGTTGTCGGCCGGCCCGAAGCCCATCGGGAGGTTGAGCCGAGCCGCCCGAGCGGTCGACAACAGCTCGAAGATCCCGTCCCGATCGCCGCTGGCCACCAGGTCCTTGACGCTGTCGAGGGCATCGATCAAGGTCGCCAGGCCGGCGACGATGGCCGGTCGGTTGGCGATGCAGATGTCGGGCCAGATCCCGGGCCGGCCGGCCGAGATCCGGGTCATGTCCCGGAACCCCCCGGCCGCCAGCCGGAGCAACGCCTGATGCTCGACGGCCCCCGCATCGGCCAAGTTCATGAGGGTGGCTGCAGTCAGATGAGGGACGTGGCTGACCTGGGCCACCAGCTGGTCATGGGTCGTCGGGGGGAGGGTCAACGACTCCGCCCCGAACGACCGGATCACCGTCCGCACGGTGGCGAACGCCGCCTCGTCGGTGGTCTCGGTCGGGGTCAGCACCCACATGGCACCGGTGAACAACTCGCCATAGGCGCCGTCGATGCCGTCCTGCTCGGAGCCAGCCATCGGGTGACCCCCGACGAACCGGGGGTGATCGAGGGCGGCGCAGATGTCGGCCTTGGTCGACCCGACGTCGGTCACCACCGCCTCGGTCTTCTCCAGCGCCTCGCCCGCCAGCTCGGCGATGGCTCCGACCGGCGCTGCCACCACCACCAGCTCGCTGTCGACATCGAGGCCGGCCTCGTCGGCGGCCCCCACCTCCACGGCCCGGCTCGCCACGTCGGGGGCGAGGTCAACGGCCGACACCCGCCACCCCTGGGCTCGGAGGGCGAATCCGACCGACCCGCCGATGAGCCCGGTGCCGATCACGGTGGCCCGGCGACTCATCGACCTAGCGCTCCTCGTCGCCCGGTTCGGCCAGCTCCGGACGGAGCGTCGTGGCGCCACCGAGGAACACGTGCCGGAGCTCGGTCCGATCCCGATCGGTGTCGATGTGGAGCAGGAGCCGGATGCAGCTCTGGAGCCCACCGTCGGCGTCCATCTCCTGGGCACACAGCAGCGGCACGTCGACGAGCCCGAAGGCTCGGGCCGCGGCGGCCGGGGGAAGCGAGCGGAGATCGGGTGTCGTGGTGAACAGGATGCTGATCACGTCGTCGACGTCGAGGCCGTTGCGCTCGAACAGAACCTCCAACATCAGGATCGTCCGCTCTCGGATCGTCGCCGGTTCGTCGGCGTCGACCGTGATCGCCCCCCGCAGTGCTCGCAGTGCCATGGCGGCGCATCGTATCGGGCCGCGCGTCAGTCGGGTAGCGGACGATCGGCCCCGGGTGTGGGGCGGTTCTCCCCCGGCTCGATGGGTCTCACCGCCTGCTGGAGCGCCAGCAGCTCGTCTCGATCCAGGGCTCGCCACGACCCCGGCGTCAGCCGGGGGTCGGTGATCGGGCCGATCCGTGAGCGGGCCAGGCGGAGCACCGGGTGGCCCACTGCGTCGCACATCCGCCGCACCTGCCGGTTGCGCCCCTCGTGGATGACCAGGCGGATGAGTCCGGGAGCGACGATCGCCGCAGTGGCCGGGGCGGTGCGACCGTCGTCGAGCTCGACGCCTTCACGGAGCTGACGGATGGCGGCCCGACTCGGTCGCCCGCGGACGTGAACCAGGTACTCCTTCTCCACGCCGAAGCTGGGGTGGGTCAACCGGTGAGCGAGGTCGCCATCGTTCGTCAACAGCAGCAGGCCCTCGGTGTCGAGGTCGAGGCGACCGACCGGGAACACCCGCGGGTCGTCGGGCACCAACGAGACCGCGGTCGGCCGCCCGTGGGTGTCCTTGGCGGTCGTGACCACGCCGACCGGCTTGTTGAGCAGGTAGGTGACGCCGTCGACTCGGGTCGAGACGACCGTGCCGTCGACCGCGATCTCGTCGTCAGGGCCGACCCGGGCACCGAGCTCGGCGACCCGGCCGTTGATCGTCACCCGCTCATCGGCGATCAGGTCCTCGCAGACCCGTCGTGAGCCGTACCCGACCCTGGCCAACACCTTCTGCAGTCGCTCGCCGTCGGGCGGCTCGGCGAGCGGTCCTTCATCCGCCATGGGATCGGCTACTCGGCGCCGGGCTCGACGTCCCCGGGCTCGGTCAACGGTCGCTCCGATCGGTCGGGTCGCTCCGGCCGCCGAAGATGGCCCGGAACCGGCGACGCCACCGGTCCCGGGTCGCCGCCAACCGGCGGCGAATCGGGGCCCACACCCCACCCCGCCGGATCGGCTGCTCGTCGGTCTCCGGCGGGGCGAAACGGCTCGTCCGCCGCGAGGCCGGCGGCATCACCTCCCTCGACCCCGCCGTCGAACTCCTGGTCGCCGGCCACCGCTCGTTCCACCGCATCGGAACCCGCCGCCCCGACTCCGACCACCGCTGCCGCCCCCGACTCGTCGGCCTCGACGACCAGCACCAGCTCCGACTCCTCAGCAACCGGCTCGGGCTCCGGCTCCTCGGCAATGGGCTCCAGCTCTGGCTCCTCGGCAACCGGCTCGGGCTCCGGCTGCTCGGCAATCGGCTCCGGCTCCTCAGCAACCGGCTCGGGTTCGACGGCCTGCGGTGCGACGACCTGGCCATCAGGATCGGACGCCACCGGGTCGTTCGGCTCAGAGACGACGCTCGATCTCGCCACCGGACCCGGGACCGGCCGGGGTTCGAGGCCCACCCCTGAGTCCGGCGTCGACCCGACATCGCCGAACGTCGGCGGGTTCAGCACGAGGGGGGCGGGATGGTCCGGCCGACCGTCCCCCGGGTCGCGGAGGTCGGCGTCGGCCACGCCTTGGTCGACCAGGCGATGGTCGCCGACCAACGCCGGCTCAGGTCCGTTGGCGACCGGCTCGGGCTCCCGGAGGTCGATCACCTCGACGGGCTCGTCCTCGGCCGCGTCGACACGGGCCTCCCGAAGATCGATCGACGCCGGCGGCCCCTCGGCCGTGATCCCCTCGTCGTCGAGCGACGAGTCGTCACCCGCCAGGGTGTCGGCCCCGAGGTCCTGGTCGTCCTCGCTCGATGCCGTCTCCTCCTCGGAGGCGAGACCGCCATCAGCCTCACCCTCGGTCGGTCCGTCGCCGGACACCGACCCATCACCGGCCTCGGCATCGACCCCGGCCTGGTCTGCGACCTCGCCGTCGACCGTGGCCTCGGCATCGCCGACGACCTCGGGCTCGTCAACCACATCGCCCTCGTCAACGACCTCGGGCTCCTCGCCGACCTCGCCATCCGCCACCGACTCGGCGTCCTCGGAATCGACGGTGACCTCATCGGAATCGACGGCGACCTCATCGTCGGCGACCTCGTCGTCGGCGTCGACCTCATCGTCGGCGACCTCGTCGTCGGCGCCGACCTTCAGCGACATCTCCAGGGCTTCGACGACCTCGGCAGCCGGGACGAAGTCGCCCAGGGCGGGGAGGTCGTCGAGGGTGTCGAGACCGAGGCGTTCGAGGAAGAACGGCGTCGTCCCGAACAGGACGGCCTGACCGGCGCCGGTGTCGCGGCCGACCTCGTGGACGTAGCCCCGCTGCTCGAGCGTCCGGAGCACCGCATCGACGTTCACGCCCCGGATGGCGCTGACCTGGGCCCGGGAGATCGGCTGCTTGTAGGCGACGATGGCCAACGTCTCCAACGCCGCACTCGACAGCCGGACGGCCTGGCCGTCCATGGCGAACCGCTCGACATAGGGGTAGAGATCGGGGTGGGTCTGGTACCGCCAACCGCCGGCGATACGAGCCAGTTGGAATCCCCGGGCCGTCGCCTCGTACTCGGCGGCCAACTGCTCGCACAGCCCCTCGACCGCCTCGACCGACACCTCCAACAACTGCGCCAGGAGCTGGGAAGGGACCGGGTCGGTGGCGGCCATCACGATGGCCTCCAACGCCCGTCGGGCCTCGGTCGAGACCGAGCCCGGATCGCCGTCGTCGATCACGCCGAACCTCCTAGCCGTCGTAGTCGTCGATGTCGACGCCGGCCAGGGCCATGGCCCGGGTCGACTCCGACCCGATCCAGGCCACGGTCAGGTCACCGAAGTTGTCGACCTGGTCCAGCTCGACCAGACCCTGCTTGAACAGCTCGAGCACGGCCAGGAACCGGACGACGATCTCGACCCGCTCCGTCAACCCGGTGGTCAGCCGCCGGAACGACATCGGCCCCGACCGGGGGAGCACGTCGAGCATCTCGCCGATGGCATCGGTGACATTGGCCTTGATCGGGGTGACGTGGAACAGGTTGACCTCGGGTTTGGGCTTGGCCGACACGACACGCAGGAAGGCCGAGCGCAACCGGGCCGCCGTCATCCCGGCGAGGGGGTCGGGGGCCAGGTCGAGGAAGCGGTCCTCGAGCCCGGTCCGCCGGGGCACCGACAACGATGCCAACCCGGCGAGATCCTCCAGGGTCCGGGCGGCGTCCTTGAACGTCTTGCACTCGAGCAACCGGGCCAGGAGCAGGTCGCGCTCCTCCCACAGTCCGAGCTCCTCGTCGAGGTCGACGCCCTCGTCGTTCGGCAGCAGCCGGCGACACTTCAGCTCGACCAGCGTGGCGGCGATCAGCAGGAACTCGGTCGCCACCTCCAGATCGCACGACTCCAGGCGGGACAGCTCCTCGAGGTAGGCGTCGACGATCTCACACAGCTTGATCTCGTAGAGGTCGACGTCCTCGGCCAAGATCAGGTGGAGGAGCAGGTCGAAGGGCCCCTCGAAGACGTCGGTCTGTACCTGAAATGACATCGGTGTGATTCTAGTCCAGGATCGCGGGCGCCCACCCCCGACCCGCAGCGGTGCCACCCTAGCCGACCGGGCAGCGTCGGCCGCCGCAGGACCGACAACGACCGGCATCGGGCACGGAAAAGGGTGACCCGCTCGGATGGCGGGGGCAATACGCTACGGGCCATGACCTCCCCGTCCCGGCCCCGCGCCTTCTCCGGTATCCAGCCGACCGGTGCCCTCCACCTGGGCAACTACCTCGGGGCCATCCGCAACTGGGTCCGCCTCCAGGACGAGACCGACGGGATCTACTGCATCGTCGACCTCCACGCCCTGTCGGTGCCCCGGGAGCCGGGCGAGATCCGCCGGGCCACCCTCGACCTGGCCGCCGACCTGTTGGCGATCGGCATCGACCCGGAGCGGTCGACCCTGTTCGTCCAGTCCCATGTCCCCGAGCACACCGAGCTGGCCTGGCACCTCCAGTGCGTTGCGGCCTTCGGTGAGCTGCGACGCATGACCCAGTTCAAGGACAAGAGCGAGAAGAACGACTTCGTGTCGGCCGCGCTGTTCACCTACCCGGCGCTCCAGGCGGCCGACATCACGCTCTACGACACCGACATCGTCCCGGTCGGCGACGATCAGCGGCAGCACGTCGAGTTCACCCGCGACATCGTCACCCGGTTCAACAGCCGATTCGGCGACGTCCTGGTCGTGCCCGAGCACCGGATCCCGGCCGCCGGCGCCCGGATCATGGACCTCCAGAACCCGACCGACAAGATGTCGAAGTCGGCCGACTCGCCGCAGGGCACGATCCTGCTGACCGACACGCCGGCCGAGATCGAGAAGAAGTTCAAGCGGGCCGTCACCGACAGCGACGGCGAGGTCCGCTATGACCTCGAGGCCAAGCCGGGGGTGTCGAACCTGCTGACCGTCCTGGCCGTCGCCACCGACTCCGACCCCGAGACCGTGGCCGAGAGCTATGAGCAGTACGGGCCGCTCAAGGCCGATGCCGCAGCGGCCCTGATCGAGATGCTGCGACCCATCCAGGCCCGCCGGGCCGAACTCGACGAAGCGACCACCCGGGAGCTGCTGGCGGTCGGCGCGTCGAAGGCCCAGGACACCGCGACCAAGGTCATGGACCGCGTCCGGGCCGCGGTCGATCTGCTCCGCTGACCGTTCCGCTCGCGTTCGGGCGACCACCCCGGCCCGACGGGCTCCGGTAACGTCGATGCCACCGCCCCGGACCGAGGGGGCCGGAGGAAAGTAGGGGGCGATGGCGACCGAGATCGATCTCGGGATCGAGGGCCTGCGCGACTACACCCGCGTCGGCTCCGGCGGTTTCGGCATCGTGTACTCGGCGTTCGAGGAGGCCCAGAGCCGGGTCGTGGCCGTCAAGGTCCTCAACGGCCTCGACGAGGCCGGCCGCCGCCGCTTCGACCGGGAGCGACGGTCGATGGGTCGCATGACCGGCCATCCGAGCATCGTGACGCTGCTCCGGTCGGGGTTCACCGCCGACGAGCGGCCCTACCTGGTGATGGAGTACCTCGCCGGAGGCTCGCTCCAGGACCGGGTCGACCGTACCGGTCCGATCCCCTGGCCGGAGGCGATCGGCCTGGTCGAGCCGGTCACCGAGGCCCTCGCCTTCACCCATGAGCGAGGCATCATCCACCGGGACATCAAGCCCGGCAACATCCTCATCGCCGAGACGGGCGCACCCAAGCTCACCGACTTCGGGATCGCCACCGTGAAGGACGCAGCGGTGACGACCCAGCTCTCGTTCTCCCCCGCCTACACCCCACCCGAAACCTTCACCGCCCTCCGCCACGACGCGTCGGGTGAGCTGGTCGACCCCCGCGACGAGCGGTCCGATCTGTACGCCCTGGCCGCCACGCTCTACACGCTCGGCACCGGAGATCCGCCCTTCGATCACCCCACCCAAGCGGGCCTCATCAACCTGGTGCTCACCGCTCCCCCGCCCCAGACCGGCGACACCCGCCTGGATCGTTTCCTGGCCACGGCCATGGCCAAGGACCCGGCCGACCGCCACCGGAGCGCCCGCCACCTCGGCGACGAGCTCCGGTCGCTCCAGAGCGACCTGACCGTCACGCCTCCGACGGCCGCCACGACCGTCACCGCCGCTCCCCCCGACCCGCTCCACGACCGGGCCGAGCCGGGGGTGATCGACCTCCGGACCCCCGACCCGATCGCATCGGCCAACCGGCAACCGACCCCGCAGTTCACCCCGCCGACCCCGTCGGCCACCACCGGGTCGCAGCCCCTGACGCCTCGACCCCAACCCGACGCGGGGTGGAAGCCGACCCCACCGGCACCGGCGACTGAGTTCGAGCGGGTCCGGGCGGGAGGATCGGTGCCATGGCTGGGCTCGACGGCCGTCTCCCTCGGCGCCATCGTCGTCGCCGTGGCCGTGGTCTTCATCGGCCTCGGCCTCCTGACCGCCCGGACCGACGACGACCCGGTGTTCGACGGCCCCATCGACGCGACGACCTCGACCGTCGCCCTCGAGGCATCGACCCCCGAGCGCGGGCCGGTTGCCCCCGCGGTCACCTTCGAGCACCGGGTCAACGTGCACGCCGTCGTCGCCCTGGCCGACGGACGAGTCGCCTCGGGGGGCAGCGACGGGACCGTGCGGATCTGGGACCCGGCCAACGCCGACGCCCCCGACCTCGTCTTCCGGAATCACGGCGACGAGATCTCGGCCATGGCCCAGCTGTCCGACGGGCGGATGGTGACCGCGGCCGCCGATGGAGCGATCCACGTCTGGGAGCTGGGCGGATCGCCGATCATCCACAGCCGACACGAGGCGATCGCCCTGACCGAACTGGCCGACGGACGGGTGGCCTCGACCGGCGCCGACGGCTCGGTGCTCCTGTGGGACCCCGACGCCCCGGAAGCCGACGGCGACGCCTACCTCGGCCACGACGGGGCCGTGTTGGCCATCACCCAGCTGGCAGACGGGCGGGTGGCGACCGGCGGGCGGGGCGGCGAGGTCCACCTGTGGGACCCGACGGCCCCCGGGTCGACCCTTGCTCGCTACACCGGCCACGAGGGCAGCGTCACGGCTTTGGCCCAGACCGCCAGCGGGCTGATCGTGTCGGGCGGTGCCGACGACACGGTCCAGGTCTGGGATCCCGAGGACCCGGAGGTCACCCGGGCGACCTTCACCGGTCACACCGAAGGCGTTCGGGCCGTGGTCGCTCTCACCGACGGGGGTGTCGCCTCGGCGGGCAACGACGACACCGTCCAGCTCTGGGACCCTGCCGATCCGACGACGCCATCGGTCACCTACACCGGGCACACCGAGAACGTGGTGGACGTCGACGAGATGACCGACGGTCGTATCGCCTCGGCCAGCTGGGACAACACCGTCCAGGTCTTCGGCTGAGTCCCCGGCGCGGGGCCGACACCGGGATCAGTCGTCGTCGCAGGCCTTCAACACGGCACCGACCGCGGCGGGAACGGTCCAGGACTCGGGTGGTCGATGATGCTCGGCCGCCCACGCCGCCGTGAGCGGATCGGCACCGGCCTGCCGGAGCGCCTCACCGCCCAGCTCCGGGTGGAGGCGATACCGGGCCAGCCGGCGCCGGATGGCCGAGGGGTGGTCCTGCCAGCGGGCGGCGAGATCGTCGTCGGCGACCGCCCACCACAGGGTCGCCCCGACCCGGGCGAAGGTCCCCAACCCCGACTCGACCTTCCCCGAGTCGTGGAGCAGGGCCGCAGCCACGATGGCCCGGTCGACTCCGCCATCGTGCTCGCCCCGGCTCGGACCGTCCGCCGCGGGGTCGGCCCGCTCGGTGAGCGTCGCCACCACCGCTCGGGCCACGCCGATGGCGTGACGCCGGTCGGGGTTGCTCATCCGATCCCAGATGGCGAGCTCCCCGGGTCCGAGGTGCTGCCGGGCCCACCCCTCGTCGGCGATCGACGGGGGCCGGGGTGAGAGCGACCCGACGAACCGTTTCGTCAGGTGCCAGATCACGTCCCGAGGCGGCGAGCGGCGGCCAGGATGGCGGCGATCGACTTGGCGTCGGTGATCCGGCCGTCCATCGCCATGGCCACCGCCTCGATCATCGGGAGGTGGGCGACCTCCATCTCCTGTTCCTCGGGCCCCTCCCGGCGGAGCGGGACGTCGGTCAGGTCGGTGGCGAGGAAGATGAACCCGATCTCGTCGCAGAACCCCGGCGAGTGGTGGATCGTGATCAGCGGTTCCAGGACGCCGGCCCGTTTCCCGATCTCCTCCTCCAGCTCCCGGCGGGCGGTGTCGGCCGGGGGCTCGTCGGCGACGTCGCGCTTGCCGGCCGGGATCTCCCACAGGTCGGCGTTGAGGGGCGCCCGGAACTGCCGGACGAGATAGACGCCGTCGTCGTCGACGGCGACCACGGCGACCGCCCCCGGATGGCGGACGATGTCGCGGAAGAACCGTTGACCGTCGGGCCCCTCGAACTCGCCGCGACAGAAGGTCACGACGGCACCGGTGTGGATCACCTCCTCACCGACCGGCTTGAACGGCGAGGCGGACACGTCGGCATCGGCGGTCATCGTTGGTGCTCCTGGTTCGGGGGGCGACAGGGGGATTCGGCGGCACAGGGATTCGGCGGCACAGGGGCCGACGCTCAGCAGCTGGGCTGGCTCACCGAGCTGGAGGCGGGACGGACGAAGCGGCTCGGGTCACGTTCCATGGCCCGGTCGAGCGCCGCCCCGACCAACGCCCGGAACAGCGGCGCGGGACGATCGGGTCGGCTCTTGAGCTCGGGATGGGCCTGGGTCCCGATCCAGAACCGGTGGGCTTCCAACTCGACGAACTCGACCAGCGAGCCGTCGGGAGAGGCGCCGGAGCACCGGAAGCCGGCTTCTTCGAACCGGCTCCGATAGCGGGGGTTGAACTCGTAGCGGTGGCGGTGGCGCTCGCTGACCACGGTGTCCCCGTAGATCCGGGCCACCTGGGAGCCCTCGTCGAGGACTGCCACGTAGGCCCCGAGCCGCATCGTGCCGCCGAGGTCGGTGACGTCCTGCTGGGATTCCATCAGGTCGATCACCGGGTAGGGGGTCGTCCGATCCACGGTGTCGAACTCGCTGGAGTTGGCCCCCACGAGCCCCAGGACGTTCCGGGCGAACTCGATCGTCATCACCTGCATCCCCAGGCAGAGGCCGAGGCACGGCACGTCGTACTCCCGGGCATAGGAGGCGGCGGCGACCTTGCCTTCGACACCTCGCTCCCCGAACCCGCCGGGGAGGACGATGCCGTCGAGGTCGCCCAACAGCTCGTGCACCAGCAGACCCTCGACGTTGTCCGACGGGATCCACTCGATCTCCAGCGCCACCTCGTGCTCGATGGCGGCGTGACGGAGGGACTCGGCCACCGACAGGTACGCGTCGTGAAGGCTCACGTACTTCCCGACGATGCCGATCCGGACCGGCTTCCAGGCCCGCCGGGTCCGCTCGACGAGGTCCCGCCAGTCGGCCAGGTCGGGTTCCGGAGCCTCCAACCCGAGCAGCTCGCCGGCGTAGGAGTCGAGGCCGGCCTCGTGCATCACCAGCGGGATGCCGTACAGCCCGTCGGCGTCGGGGGCGTTGATCACCCCGTCGATCGGCACGTCACACAGGTTGGAGATCTTCTCTCGCAGCCCGTCGGAGATCGGCCGATCGGATCGGCACACGATCATGTCGGGCTGGACGCCCCGACTCCGCAGCTCGGTCACCGAGTGCTGGGTCGGCTTGGTCTTCAGCTCGCCGGCCGGCCCGATGTAGGGGACGAGGGTCACGTGCACGTAGCACACGTTCTGCCGGCCGACGTCGAGGCGGAACTGCCGGATCGCCTCCAGGAACGGGAGGATCTCGATGTCGCCGACCGTGCCGCCGACCTCGGTGATGACGACGTCGATGTCGTCGGTCGCCAGTTGGGAGATCCGGCGTTTGATCTCGTCGGTGATGTGGGGGATGACCTGGACGGTGTTGCCGAGGTAGGTTCCCCGTCGCTCGGCGGCGATCACCGCCGAGTAGATCGAGCCGGTCGTGGCGTTGGACGCCCGGGTCAGGTTCTCATCGATGAACCGCTCGTAGTGGCCCAGGTCGAGGTCGGTCTCGCCCCCGTCGTCGGTGACGAACACCTCACCGTGCTCGAAGGGGTTCATCGTCCCCGGGTCGACATTGATATAGGGGTCCAGCTTCTGCATCGTCACCCGAAGGCCCCGGGCCTTGAGCAGGCGACCGAGCGACGAGGCGGTCAGGCCTTTACCGAGGGAGCTCACGACGCCCCCCGTGACGAAGATGTGCTTGGTCATCACACTCCCGTTGGCTGGCTCCGCCCAACCTAGGTTCCCGATACCGCGATGTCTCGATTTTGTGGCAAGTTTCCCTCCCCCCGACCCCGACACGTAGGTTCTGCCCCCATGACCTTCACTGCGCTCCTGCTCGACGAGACCGACGACGGGGTGGCCGCGGCCGTCACCGATCTCGACGACGATCGCCTCCCCGAGGGCTCGGTCACCGTTCGGGTCGAGTGGTCGTCGCTCAACTACAAGGACGGGATGGTCCTCCAGGGCATCGGCCGGCTCGTCAGGAACTACCCCCACGTCCCCGGGATCGATCTGGCCGGCGTCGTCGAGGCATCCGATGATGCTCGCTATCAGCCGGGCGACGCGGTGGTGCTGACCGGGTGGCGGGTCGGGGAGGTCCACTGGGGCGGGTACGCCCACCGGGCCCGGGTCGACGCCGACTGGCTGGTGCCTCTTCCCGAGGGGATCACCACCCGCCAGGCGATGGCGGTCGGGACGGCCGGATTCACCGCCATGCAGGCCCTGATGGCCCTCGAGCGTCACGATGTCCGCCCCGCCGACGACGCCAAGGTCCTCGTCACCGGCGCCTCGGGCGGGGTGGGGAGCTCGGCGATCCTGTGGGCGTCGCTCGGCGGGCACCACGTCGTCGCCTCGACGGGCCGCCCCGAGAACGCCGACGAGCTCCGGGCGCTGGGCGCAGCCGAGATCATCGACCGAAACGAGCTGGCCGACAATCCGTCGCGCCCGCTGCTGACCGAACGGTGGGCGGGCTGCATCGACGCCGTCGGCGGCGACACCCTGGCCCACGTGCTGGCCGAGATGTCCTACGGCGGGGCGGTGGCGGCCTGCGGCCTGGCCGGCGGCAACGGCCTGGCTACCACGGTCATCCCGTTCCTGCTCCGAGGGGTCAGCCTGCTCGGGATCGACTCGGTCATGTGCCCCTACCCCGAGCGGCTGGCGGTGTGGTCCCGCATCGCCGACGTCGTCGACGCCGACAAGCTCGACGCGTTGACCTCCGAGGTCGCCCTCGACGCCCTACCGACGATGGCCCCCGACATCCTGGGCGGACAGGTCAAGGGGCGCACCGTCGTCCGCTGCGCCGCCTGAACGGGCCGCGCCGCCGGAGGTGCGCCGGTCGAGCTGTTGGGTCGACTACAGCTCCACGTCGGTGCCGGCGCCGGCGGCGATCGCTGCGTCATAGACCAATCGGGCCGCCGCCACGTCCTGCACGGCGTGGCCGGTCGACTTGTAGATCGTCAGCTCTCCCGGCCCCTGACGGCCGGGCGACCGGCCGGCGATGAGGTCACCCAGCTCGATCACCTCGTCGGGCCGGAGCGACTGCAGCTCGGCCGCCCCGGCCGGCGGTGGGGTGGCGACGCAGTCCCGCCACTCGACGACGACCCGGGCCCGCCCGACGAGGTCGACCGGCAACTCGGCGGCCGACCCGACCGACGAGACGTGGCTGCCGTCGGCGACCCGCGCCGGGTCGATGACCGCCTCCGGCGCATGGGTGCACAGCGCGATGACGTCGGCCGACGCGATGGCGTCGTCCAACTCGGCCACCGGGATGGCCCGAGCGGCGGCCACACCGGCCTCCCGGGCCGCACCGGCCACCACGATGGCGGCCGGTTGGGACCGGTTGACCACCCGGACCTCCCGCCATGGCCGCAGACCGGCGAAGGCCCGTGCATGGGCCGCCCCCTGGGCCCCGGCGCCGACGATCGTCAGCACCTCGGCGTCGGGTCGGGCCAGGAGGTCGGCGGCGATGGCCGCCGTCATCGCCGTCCGCTCCTCGGTGATGACCTCGGCGTCCATGATGGCCAGGGGGGTTCCGGTGCCGATCTCGAACAGGGCGATCAGGCCCTGATGGGACGGCGCGGTGGTGTTGCCGGGGAAGACCGAGACCAGCTTGGCGGCCAGTCCGACCCCGTCGAGGTGACCGGGCATCGCCCCCAGCCACCCCGCGCCGGTCTCGGCCGCCACCCGAGGCGGCACGTTGGCCCGCCCGCTCGACAGCGCGTCCATGGCCCCCTCCAGGGCCTCCCGGAGAGCCGCCGGATCGAGCAGCGACGACACCTCCCCGCCGGTCAACATCTTCACCGTCACCATCGGTCCAGCATGGCGGGCACCGGCCGACGATGTGGTGATCCGCCGTCGTTGTGGCCAGGATGATGCCATGGCACCGGACAACGACGTCGTCGACCCCGTATCGCTGGGGTTCGACCCCGCCCGCCTGGACCGGATCGACGAGTTCATCCGTTCGGAGTACCTCGACACCGGCCGCTACCCGGGGTTCTCCCTGCTGATAAGCCGCCAGGGTGAGGTCGCCCACCTCTCGACCCAGGGCCATCGCAACGTCGAGCGAGGCGAGCCGATGACGGCCGACACCCTGCTGCGGATCTTCTCGATGACCAAGCCGGTCACGTCGGTGGCCATGCTGATGCTCTACGAGGAGGGTCGGTTCCGGCTGGAGGAACCCGTGTCGACGTTCATCCCGTCGTTCGGCGACCTCCGGGTCTGGCAGGACGGCACCCCCGACAACTACACGACGACCCATCCCGAACGGGAGATGACGGTCCGCGACCTGCTGACCCACACCTCCGGTCTGACCTACGGGTTCATGAAACGCCACCCGGTCGACTCGCTCTACCGTCGCCGGGGGCTCGACGACGGCGGGACCAAGCTCGAAGCGTGGGTCGAGGCGGTGGCCGAGCTGCCGTTGCTGTTCTCGCCGGGAACCCAGTGGTCCTACAGCATCGCCACCGACGTGCTCGGGCGGCTGGTGGAGGTCATCGGCGGCCAGCCCTTCGACCGGTTCCTGACCGACCGGATCTTCGAGCCCCTGGGGATGTCCGACACCGGCTTCTGGGCCGACGACGCCGATGGCGACCGCCTCGCCTCCCTGTACACCGTCCCGGCCCTGTCGCCCTTCGGGGTACCCGACGGGGCCGAGGGGACCGACATGGCCCTGCTCGACGACGGCGGAGAGAGCAGCCGGTGGCGGCAGCCGCCAGCGTTCCTGTCCGGTGGCGGCGGCCTGGTGTCGACCATCGGCGACTACCACCGGTTCGCCCAGATGCTGCTCCGGGGTGGCGACCTCGACGGCGAGCGGATCCTCGGGCCGCGGACGATCGACTACGCCACCGACAACCACCTGCCGACGGGCGGCGACCTGGCCAGCATGGGCCAGCGGGTGTTCAGCGAGTCGACCTACGACGGGATCGGCTTCGGGCTCGGGTTCTCGGTCGTGCTCGACCCGGCGGCCTGTCAGGTCATCAACTCCCCGGGGAGCTTCGGGTGGGGCGGGGCGGCCTCGACGCTGTTCTGGGTCGACCCGATCGAGGACCTGGTGGTGATCGGCATGACGCAGCTCATGCCGTCGTCGGCCTACCCGATCCGCGAGGAGTTGCGTCCCCTCGTCTACAGCGCCCTCGTCGACTGATCGCCGCCGAGCCGACGTCGCACGTGACGCTGTGAACATCGCCAGTCACATCGCGGTCGCCGATCTGGCGCTCGACGGCCGGTTGACCGCCACCGCCCGCGCCGGCCACCTCCTCGGCTCGGCGCTGCCCGACCTGGCCGGCATGGCCCGGTTCCGGCTCCTGGGCTCGACCGACGACGGCCCGGTCGACGACGGGATCGCCGTCCATCACCGGACCGACGATCTCTTCCACCGTCACCCGTGGTTCAGCACCCGCAACCGGACGATCCACGACGAGCTGCGGGGTGCGGGCCTGGCCCGAGGGCCGGCGATGGCCTGTGGCCACGTCGGCATCGAGCTGCTCCTCGACGGAGCGATCCTCTCCGACGACCACGTGGCCGGAGCCTGCGGCGCCGCCCTGGCCGCCATCGAACCGAGGAGGGACGCCCTGGGGGATCTGGTGACCGAACCCGGACGGCACGCCGACTGGCAGCATCACCTCTCCCGGCTGGCGGCGTGGCGGCTCCCCGACGACTACGACGACCCCTGGGCGGTGGCTGCCCGACTCGAACGGATCCTGGCCCGTCGGCCTCGACTCGCCCTCCCGCCGAACAGGATCCCGCTGGTGGCCGAGACGTTGGCGGCCCACCAGCCGGGGATCGCCGCAACCGCCCGAGACCTGATCACCGAGCTGGCAGCCGAGCTCGCCCCGCCACCGATTGGCCGGGCCGGTCAGTCCTGACGGCGCTGCTCCCGGGCCTCGTCGATCAGCTCACGGGCGTGTTGGCGGGCGGTCGGCGAGTCCGGCTGGCCGGACAGCATCCGGGCCAGCTCGACGAGCCGGCCCTCGTCGTCGAGGAGTCGGACCTCCGAGACCGTGTCGTCGTCGCCCTGCCGCTTGGTGACCGCCAGGTGGGCGTCGGCGAACGCCGCCACCTGGGGGAGGTGGGTCACCACCAGAACCTGGTGGCGGTCGCCGAGGTGGCTCAACGACCGGCCGACGGCGAACCCGGCCTCGCCACCGATCCCGGCGTCGACCTCGTCGAAGACCAGCACCGGCGGCGCCTCGGAGAGCACGCTCCGTAGGGCCAACATGGCTCGGGCCAACTCCCCGCCGGAGGCGACCTTGGCCAGCGGCTGCAGCGGCGATCCGGGGTTGGCGGCGAGCTGGAACGACACCTCGCCCCCGTCGAGGCCATCGACTTCGATCCCGACCCGGGCCTTGGGCATCGCCAACTCCGGCAGGTGGCGTTGCATGGCGTCGGCCAGGCCCGGGGCGGCCTCCAGCCGGGCGGCCCGGACCCGCTTCTGGGCTTCGGCCAACGCGGCCCGGGCGTCGGCGAGGCGCTCGTCGAGCTCGGCGGCCAGGCGATCGTGGTCTTCCAGTTCCTTGAGGCGGAGGTGGAGGGCGTCCCGCTCGGCGATGACGGCCGCCAGGTCGTCGCCATACTTGCGGCACAGGTCGTGGAGGGCCCGACGGCGGGCCAGGACCTCCTCGAGCCGTTCGGGGTCGGGCTCGATGCTCTCGCCGAGATCGCGGAGGGCATCGGCGACATCGTCGAGCTCGGCCAACACGTTGCGGAGCCGCTCGACGACGGCATCGAAGGGCCCGCGGCCTTCGAGCAACGCCGAGGCGGCGGCGATCTGGTCCCGGGCGCCGTCGTCGTCGATGAGGCGGCTGAGGGCCGTGGACGCTTCTTCGTTGTGGGCCACGGCGTTGGCCAGCAGCTCCTCCGTCTCGGCCAGCTTGGCGTCCTCGTCGGGGTCCGAGAGGTCGGCCTCGTCCAACTCGTCGACCTGGTAGCGGACCAGATCGAGCTCCCGGGCCCGGGCCCGCTCGTCACCACCCATCGACGCCAGCGCCCCCTCGACCTCGGCCAGGTCGGCCCGGGCCACCCCGAGATCGTCGAGATCGACCCGGCCGAAGGTGTCGAGCGCCTCCCGCTGGGCGTCGACGCCGAGGAGCGACTGGTGGGCGTGCTGGCCGTGGAGGTCGACGAGGCGGGCACCGATCTCGGCCAGGGCCGAGGCGGTGGTCGGACGACCGTTGACGTAGGCCCGGGACCGGCCCGACGCCGGGATGACCCGGGAGAGCACGAACTCGGCCTCGCCGAGCTCGAACCGCCCGTCGACCACGGCGGCGTCGGCTCCAGACCGGACCAGGCCCGGATCCGCTCGGCCACCGACCAGAAGGTCGATGGCGTCGACCAGGAGCGTCTTGCCGGCACCGGTCTCACCGGTGAGGGCGATCATGCCGAGGGGGATCTCGAGGGTCAGCTCCTCGATCACCCCCAGATCCTTGACAGCCAGTTCGAGAAGCATCAGCGATCCGAGAGTCCGAACTTTTCCTTCAGAACCAGGTGGAAGTCGCGGTCACCCCGCACGAGGAGCTTGACTCCGACCGGTGAGGTCCGACAATGGATCGCCTCCCCCGGGGCCAGGTGACGGCGCACACCCTCGGCCGTCTCCCAGGGTCGACCGTCCATCGTGACCGCAGCCGGCCGGTGACCCTCGACCCGAAGCTCGACGTCGGCTCCGGGTGACAGGACCATCGGACGGTTGAAGACACCGTGGGCGGCGACCGGTGTCAGGATAAGGGCCTCGAAGGACGGTTCGACGATCGGCCCACCGGCGGACAGGGAGTAGGCGGTGCTACCGGTCGGGGTGGCGACGATGAGACCGTCGGCGAGCACGGTGATGAACCGCTGGCCGCTGATGGTGATCGTCACCTCGACGGCCCGGCCCGGCTCCGAGCGTTCGATCACCGCCTCGTTGAGGGCCGTGCCGATCGGGGTCGTCCCGTCCGCCTCGAACACGTCGATCATCATCCGCTGCTCGGTGCGGAACCGGCCGTCGTGCCACTGCTGGAGGGCCTCGACCATGTGCTCGGGGTCGACCTCGGTCAGGTACCCGAGGTGGCCCCCGTTGACCCCGAGGATGTCGACGCCGTGGGCGGCGACCAGGGCCGTGGTCCGGAGCATCGTGCCGTCGCCGCCGAGGCTGAGACACGCTGCCAGCTGCGGGCCGAACTCCTCCTCGGGGACGCCGAGATCCCCCCGTCCGACCTTGAGGGCGTCACGGGAAGGGAGGCAGACGTCGATCACCCCGGAGGCCCACTCGATGGCCTGCTTGGCCAGCTCATCGACCGCCGTGTTGTAGAGGTGGACGACGATCCCGAGCTTTCCCGGTGGCCGCTCGGCGCTCATCGACCGTCCACCGCTGCCTCCGGGGTCGGCCGCCACCGGACCGCCCGCTCGAGCCTCGGCGGGCTCGCCGGAATGCCCGTCATGCCGGCACCGCCTGGGCCCGGGCTACTGCGTCATCGATGTCGTCGATGAGCCGAGCGTAGGCCACCCACCGGCCGGGGGGTGAGACGCCTCCCCTCGCCGGGTGGCGCAGCCGGGTGAGGAACTCCCGGTTTCCTCTCGCTCCGGCGACGGGTGCGGCGGTGACCGCCTCGACCTCGAAGCCGCAGTCGGCCGCAGCGTCGGCGGTGTCGAGGAGCACCCGACGCCAGATCGCCGGGTCGCGTACGACGCCACGGCCGGCCTTCACCGCGTCGCGCCCAGCCTCGAACTGAGGCTTGACCAGGGCGACGACCGTCGACGAACCCCCCGATGGCCGCTGGCGCTCGAGGAGGACCGCGATGGCCGGGAGCACGTGGGCGAGGGTGATGAACGACACGTCGATGGTGACCACGCCGATCGGGCCGACCACCGACGCCGGATCGAGGTGTCGGATGTCGGTCCGCTGCCGATCGTCGACCCGGGGGTCGGCCACCAGGCGCGGATGGAGCTGGCCGGTGCCGACGTCGACCGCCACGACCGATCGAGCTCCGCGCTGGAGGAGGCAGTCGGTGAAGCCACCGGTCGATGCCCCGACATCGACACAGCGAGCGCCGTCGACGTCGATCGAGAGCTCATCGAGAGCGGCCGCCAACTTGTGCCCGGCCCGGCTCACGTAGGCCTCGGCGGCCTCGGCGACGGCGATGACCTGACCGGCAGCGACCGACCGAGCCGGTTTGGTGACGACGACGCCATCGACCTCGACTCGACCGGCGGCGATCTCCCGCTGGGCGGCCCGCCGGCTGTCGACCAGTCCTCGTTCCATCAGCTCGACATCGAGCCGTCGCCCCTGCCCCACGAGTTCGCGCCCCTTCCGAACCGGTCACACCATGGTCACCCGCGACGCACGGTACTGGGCGAGGGCCGGGCTTCGCTCGGACGCGAGCGAGCGGGCCCTGAGGCCCGCTCCACGCTCATCGTTCGGTTGTCGAGCCGTCCGGACTCAGGAGATCGTCGAACCGTCGGGGGTCGGACCATTGGCCGCGTCGGCATCGGAACCGATCGGCTGGGTGGCCACGTCACCGGCGGTGGCCACCGTGTCACCGGCGGTGGCCACCGTGTCACCGGCGGTCTCGGCCGCATCGGCGACCGTGTCACCGGCGGTCTCGGCCGCATCGGCGACCGTGTCACCGGCGGTCTCGGCCGCATCGGCGACCGTGTCACCGGCGGTCTCGGCCGCATCGGCGACCGTGTCACCGGCGGTCTCGGCCGCATCGGCGACCGTTTCGGCGGCCTCGTCGGCCGGCGACCACGGCCAGCTGTCGGGCACGGTGACACCGAGCTGCCGGGCGGCCCGCCGGCTGGCGTCGGCCACGGTCGGTCGGACCTGACCGACGAACTCCTTCATCACGCCGACGACCTGGGTCGGGTCGAGCGAGGGGCGCCCCTCGCCGCTGGCCGCCTCGCCGGCGGGCGAGGCATCGGAAACGGCGTCGGCCGCATCGTCGACCGACGCGTCGACGAACCCCTGCGCGGCGTCGGTGCCGGCGGTGGTGGCATCGCCATCGCCGCGGACCGTGCCGACCATCGAGTCCAACCCCCGGGCGGCCTGCTTGACCTGGCCGGGAACCGACTCCGACTTCTCGATCGAGGCGAGGAGCTTCTGCCACTCGCCGTCGATCTGGGCGGCCGTCTTGGCGGCCGTCTTGGACAAGGTGGCGGTGAGATCAGAAGAGGTGCGCATGACAATGAGCATACCTCCCTACGCACTCGCTTGCAATTGCAAGCACAAGAGAAATCGATGCCCCTTCCCGGACATCCGACCGTCGAAGCGGCGTGACCGTGCCCTATGCTGGGCCACCGAGGGAAGTCGTTGGGGCGCGACGTGCTCTGGAAGTCCGAGGCCACCGTTGCAGTTCCTGTTCTCGATGACGCACATCCGGTCGCGACACGGCCTGATCGCTGCCGGCGTGATCGCGTCGATCGTCCTGTTCTTCGGCGTCGTGGTGTTTGCCGCCCCGACCGGGGTCAGCATCGCCACCGAAGGTCCGGTCGACGACGACCCGGTCGAGCTCGTTCAGACCGAGGCCGTCGCGTCGGCCCAAGGCCCCACCCCGCCGACGACGCTGCCGGTGGCCGGGGCATCGTCACGCGACGCGTCGGAGGCCGACGTCGAGCCTGCCCCCGAGGTCCCCCTCGGGGATGTCTATGAGGTGTCGTCGGTCGACGGCTGGAACTCGGCGGTGGCCGCCGTCCAGCCAGGCGACACGATCCTCCTGACCGCCACGATCACCACCAATCTGATCTACCGGGGATCCCGATCCGATCGTCAGAACGCCACCGACGGCACCGCTGAGCTGCCGATCACGATCACCGCCGCCGACGGCGTGTGGATCGACCCGGGCGACCTCAACAACCGCAAACCGGCCCTCGACATCGACTCCACCGCCCATGTCCACGCCGTCGGGCTCCGGGTACGGAACAGCCAGTTCGGGATCCGGGTGCTGGAGTCCTTCGGCTCACCGGAGGCGCCGCTCCTCATCGCCGACAACGTGGTCGAGAGCATCGGGCACGCCGGTATCCATGTCGGGGGCGACCTCAACGACCATGCACCGAGCCAACACGTCAGGGTCGAAGGCAACACCGTGTCACGGACCGGGCTGACCGCCCCGGAGTTCGGCGAGGGCGTCTACCTCGGCTACGGCTCCCGGGAGTGGGCCGACCGGTCCTCGGATCTGGCGGTGGTCAACAACGAGATCTTCCTCACCGGGGCCGAGGCGGTCGATATCAAGCCGGGAACCCGAAACGTGCTGGTCGAAGGCAACCTGATCCACGATCTGTCACCCCTGCGGGGTGGCGCGATCTCGGCCCACTACGTCGGCACCGCCCCCAACCCCGACCCCGGGACGCCGGGCAACGTGGTCATTCGCGACAACCGGATCTGGAACGTGAACCTCGATGGCCGTGCCGGCTCGAACGACTGGGCGATCTGGGTCGGCCACGGTGGCGTGACGATCGAGAACAACGCCATCTGGGGTCTCCGGGGCGACCCGGGCCGGACCCGAGCCGTCCGGATCCGGGCCATCTACGATTTCGGACCCCATGCCATCCGCATCGTCGACAACGTGTTCTGGACGGCGACCGGGTGGCTGGCCGAGGGTTCGCCGTGGGCCGGTGATCTGGTGACGGCCAGCGGCAACGAGGGCCCGGCCGGCGCCGCCGGCGTCGACGTGCCGCTCGACCCTCACCCGTCGGCTCCCCCGATCGGCTCTGGGGGCGAGGCCGACCAGGGTTCGGGACCTGGCTCGGCGCTGGGGTTCGACACCGACGGCGACGACGGTGACCTGCCGGGCTGGATCGACTACGAACCCGGCTTCTGACGCGGTCGCCGCCCGGCGGGAGGCGGCATCTCGATCCGGAGGACGCGGTGCCCCTTCACCGTGTTCTTGTAGGCGATGCGGCATCGCCGCCGGGACAGGAGATCGGATTCCAGGCGCCCGAGCAGGCCGGAGCGACCGGTGAGCACCAGGTTTGCTGGGCCATCGGCCGGCTGCTGACCCTCGCCGACCATGACGAGGTACCGATCGAGCTGATCGGTCACCCAAGGATGGTGCGCTTTGGGGTCGAGATGGAACACGGTCAGCCCCACCCCGTCGAGGGCATCGGCGCTGAGGCCGATCCCGTGGAGCAACGCGGGATCCTCGCCATCGGCCGCCGGGATCCCGGCCGCTGCGAGCATCCGATGGGCGGCGACGAGGGCGAGACGATCCCGAGACAGGAGCCGTCGGGGCGGGTAGCCGGCGAGAGCCGCCACGACCGCCCGGTGCCCCTGGCCGGGGTTGACGATCAGCGCCGGGGTGGACCGGACGCCCTGCAGGGCGGTGCGAAGGAGCTTCGTCGCCTGACCGAGCGAGTCGAACTCGTCGATGCCGGCCACGGTCGTTCCCTCCCAGGCCATCGTGGAGGCCCGGAATCGGGTCGTCGTACGATCGTAGATCCCGTCGGCGAAACCGTGGCCGGTCGGAGTGGCTGGGCCCTCGATCGGTGTGTCGGGGACCCGGCCGATGATGACTCGATGGCTCCGGTTGCCCTTGTCGAGCTCGACGACGAGACCGGCGGCCGCCACGGCGTCGGCCAGCAACCCGGCCAGTGGATCGACGATGACGAACCCGACCAGCCCGCCCGGCGTCGCCGCAGTGGCCGAGGAGTGGACGAGGTGACGGATGACGTCCTCGCCGGCCTTGCCGGGGAGGTTGGACACGACGAGGTCGAAGCTCGTCTCGTCGTCGAGGTCGGCACAACCGAGTCCGCCGACGACACGATCGGCCCTCATTCCATCAGGCCCAGGGACCGCATCATCGGCGAAGCCATTGGCGACGAGGTTCCGGACGGTGAACCGGCACGCCAAAGCGTCTCGATCGACGAAGGTGACCGCCCGGCTCGGGTCGAGTGCCTTCAGCACGATCCCCAGGGTGCCGTGACCGCACCCGATGTCGAGAACGCGCTTCACCCCGTCGGGGCGCAGCGCCTGGAGGTGGCGGAGCAGGAGTTGGGAGCCGGCGTCGACGGCCGCGCTCGAAAAGACCGACCGGGCCAGGTCGAAGCTGGTCCGGGTCCGGTGGAACGCCAGATCGGCCGAGCGGGTGAGGAAGAGGTCCTCGAGTTGCCGCTCGGCCGAGGTGGCCGGCCCGAACCGGCGGGCCGGCCCTGGAGTCCGATCAGGCGATGGTGATCGACTGGTCGAGGTAGACGTCCTGGATTGCATGGAGCAGCGCCGCCCCCTCGTCCATCGGCCGCTGGAATGCCTTGCGACCCGAGATGAGTCCCATGCCGCCGGCCCGCTTGTTGATGACGGCGGTCGTCACCGCCTCGGCCATGTCGGAGGCGCCGGAGCTCGCTCCACCCGAGTTGATGAGGCCGGCCCGGCCCATGTAGCAGTTCGCGACCTGCCACCTGGTCAGGTCGATCGGATGGTCGGTGACCAGCTCGTCGTAGACCCGAGGGTGGCCCTTGCCGACGCTCAACGCGTTGAAGGCTCCGTTGTTCTCCGGGAGCTTCTGCTTGATGATGTCGGCCTCGATCGTCACCCCGAGATGGTTGGCCTGGCCGGTCAGGTCGGCTGCGACGTGATAGTCGACATCGGTCTTGAAGTCGGAGTTCCGGGTGTAGCACCACAGCACGGTGAACATGCCGAGCTCGTGGGCCAGCGAGAAGGCCTCGCTGATCTCCTGGAGCTGACGCATCGACTGATCGGACCCGAAGTAGATGGTCGCGCCGATCCCGGCCGCCCCCAGATCCCACGCCTGCTGGACCGAGCCGAACAGGACCTGGTCGTACGTCGTGGGGAAGGTCAGCAGCTCGTTGTGGTTGATCTTGACGATGAAGGGGATGCGGTGGGCATAGCGACGAGACATCGCGGCGAGGACGCCGAAGGTCGATGCGACCGCGTTGCAGCCACCTTCGAGGGCCAGGCGGACGATGTTCTCCGGGTCGAAGTAGAGCGGGTTGGGAGCGAACGAGGCCGCCCCGGTGTGCTCGATGCCCTGGTCGACCGGGAGGATCGACACGTAGCCGGTGCCGGCGAGGCGACCGGACTGGAACAGCAGCGACAGGTTCCGAAGGACCTGAGGCGACCGATCGCTCGGCTCGAACACCCGATCGATGAAGTCGGGCCCCGGCAGGTGGAGCTGGGAGGCGGGAATCCCCTCGCTCTTGTGCTCGAGGAGGCTTTGGGCATCGTCGCCCAACAGGCTGAGTACGTCGGCCACGGATCGTTCCTTTTCGTGGATGTGCAAGGGGCTCAGGCTCGGTGAGAGCTTAGCCCGTGACCCGGCTCTAGCCGAGCGACGCCAACCGCTCGGCGGCATCGCCGAACGAGCGGTCGGCATCGACGATCTGGCGGAACAGGCCACGGGCCTTGGCCAGGTCGCCGGCCCGTTCGCTGAGGTCGGCGAGGGCGTACCAACGGCGCAGGTGGTGGATCTGGGGTGACCGACCGACCCGGGGGGCCCGCTCGAGTAGCTCGATGGCCTCTCCCAGGCGTCCTCGATCGGCGAGGGTCCCGGCCTGCACGATGCGGCCCTCCTCGACCAGTGACGCCGCCGGGGAGACGTCGCGCAGCTCGCTCCACAGCTCGTCGGCCCTGTTCCACTGGCGGAGCGCCCGGGCGCAGTCGGCCAACACCGGGTGCTGCTCGACCGACCCCGTCAGCTCCACGAAACGGTCGAGGTCGGCCATCGCCCGACCCCACCGCCCGAGCCGGTAGTGGGTCAGCCCGCGAAGCTCGAGCACCTCGACGACATCGGGGGCGAGCCGGTCGATCGAGTTGAGCAACCGCTCCGCCTCGGGGAATCGGTCAGCCCCGAAGGCGACCGCGGCCTCGGCGAGCCGTCGTTGGAGCTTGGTCGCCGTCGCCGACGGCACGTCGAACCTGACGTCGCTCACATCGATCTCGGGCGAGCTTCGGCGGTCGGACCGGCGACCGGTCGTCTCCGGCGTCGGGACCTCCTCGACCCGCTCGATCCGCACCTCGTCCCGCACCGGGGGCGGCGGCGGAACACGTTTCCGGCCTGGGCCACCACGGCCGGCCGTGGGCCGGCCACCGCCACGGCGATCTTCACCACCGCTCCGGGTACCCGCACGTCGACCATCGGAGCCGCCGGCCCGACCACCGCCCGCACCATCGCGCCGGCGGGCCGGGCCAACCCCGTCACGGGACCCTCGGCCGCCAGACCGATCGTCGTCGCCTCGTTGGCTTCGACCCGGACCGGCGCCCCGTCGAGCTCCCGTGCCTCGGTTCGACTCGTCCCGGCGGTTCGCCGATCCCGATGGACCGCGTCGACCACCTGGCCCCGACCCTGATCCTCCCGAGCCCGATCCGCCGGAACCACCACGGCGGTTCCCGGCCTGTGATCCCGACGGGCCGCGTCGATCGCCCGGTCCAGACCCGGAGCCGCCTCGGCGGTCCCCGGCCTGCGATCCCGACCCGCCCCGTCGATCGCCCGGTGCAGACCCCGAGCCACCCCGTCGAGCGCCCGGTGCCGACCCGAGCCGCCACGTCGAGCGCCCGGTGCCGAACCCGAGCCGCCGCGTCGATCGCCCGGTGCCGACCCCGAGCCACCCCGGCGGTTCCCGGAACCAGAACCCGAGCCGCCGCGTCGATCGCCCGGTGCCGACCCCGAGCCACCCCGGCGGTTCCCGGAACCAGAACCCGAGCCACTCCCCTGCGGCCGACCCTCTGGGCGTGACGAGCGACGAGATCCCGCGCCCGAACCGCCCGAGCGCCGCCGGTCACCACCATCGGCCGAGCGTGACGAACCGCCACTCCGTCGACCCGGTGGTCGTCCCCCGCCGGAGGAATCGGATCTCCTTGCGGGTCGATCAGCCACTACTGCAGGGTAACGGACCGATCAACCGCTCCTCCCCGACCCGCCTCGATCACGACAACAACGAAACCCAAAAAGGCCGAAAGGGGAGCCAATGGCTCCCCTTTCAGTGAGAAATCCGGCGGCGACCTACTCTCCCAGGCCGTCTCCGACCAAGTACCATCGGCGCTGGAGGGCTTAACTTCCGTGTTCGGAATGGGAACGGGTGTGACCCCTCCGCAATCGCCACCGAAACTCTGGACCGACCGACGAAACGTCGGTGCGGCCAGCGATCTATGTGTTCCTTGAGAACTGTACAGCGAGCACGAGCATGAGGACATGCAACGAAAATCACAAGCCCTCGGCCTATTAGTACCGGTCAGCTGAACACCTTGCGGTGCTTACACATCCGGCCTATCAACGTGATCACCTATCACGGGCCTTACCCGGTTACCCGGTGGGAGATCTAATCTTGAAACAGGTTTCCCGCTTAGATGCTTTCAGCGGTTACCCCTTCCGCAGGTCGCTAACCAGCCATGCTCCTGGCGGAACAACTGGCACACGAGAGCTGCGTCCATCCCGGTCCTCTCGTACTAGGGACAGCCTTCCTCAAATCTCCTTCGGCTGCAGAGGATAGGGACCGAACTGTCTCACGACGTTCTAAACCCAGCTCGCGTACCGCTTTAATGGGCGAACAGCCCAACCCTTGGGACCTGCTTCAGCCCCAGGATGCGATGAGCCGACATCGAGGTGCCAAACCTTCCCGTCGATATGGACTCTTGGGGAAGATAAGCCTGTTATCCCCGGGGTACCTTTTATCCGTTTGCGATGGCCCTTCCATACGGAGCCATCGGATCACTATGCCCTGCTTTCGCACCTGCTCGACTTGTGAGTCTCGCAGTCAAGCTCCCTTGTGCCATTGCACTCAACGACTGATGGCCGACCAGTCTGAGGGAACCTTTGGGCGCCTCCGTTACCGTTTAGGAGGCGACCGCCCCAGTCAAACTACCCATCTGACACTGTTCCCGATCCCGATTAGGGACCCAGGTTAGATGTCCAACATGAACAGGGTGGTATTTCAACAGTGACTCCACCAATGCTGGCGCATCAGCTTCCTAGTCTCCCACCTATCCTACACAATCCAGGTCAAACACCAATATCAAACTGTAGTAAAGGTCCACGGGGTCTTTCCGTCCTTCTGCAGCTAACGAGCATCTTTACTCGTACTTCAATTTCGCTGGGTCTGTGGTTGAGACAGTAGGGAAGTCGTTACGCCATTCGTGCAGGTCGGAACTTACCCGACAAGGAATTTCGCTACCTTAGGACGGTTATAGTTACCGCCGCCGTTTACTGGGGCTTAAGTTCGCAGCTTCGCCTTACGGCTAACCGCTCCCCGTAACCTTCCAGCACCGGGCAGGCGTCAGAGCGTATACAGCGCCTTACGGCTTCGCACGCTCCTGTGTTTTTAGTAAACAGTCGCTTCCCTCTGGTTTGTGCCACCGCCTCACGCTAGGACAGCAAGTGTCTTCACGCTATCGCGGCCCTCTTTATCCCTAAGTTACAGAGGTAATTTGCCGAGTTCCTTAACCACAGTTCACCCACTCGCCTTGGTCTTCTCGACCTGTCCACCTGTGTCGGTTTCGGGTACGGGCACTACAAGAACTGACTAGAGGCTTTTCTTGGCAGCATAGGATCAATGACTTCGCCTTAAGCGGCTCGGTATAACGTCTCAGGCTTCGTGGGAATCGGATTTGCCTAATTCCCGCCCTACGCGCTTACCCCAGGTCTACCAACGCCTGGGTTCACCTACCTTCCTGCGTCACCCCATCGCTAGCCGCGTCAATGTGGGTCGTTTCGTCCACCCGAAGGTGGACAGCCACTTAGCAACAAAGATTTGGCTCTGACGTGCTTGTAGTGGTACCGGAATATCAACCGGTTGTGCATCGACTACGCCTTTCGGCCTCGCCTTAGCTCCCGACTAACCCTGGGTGGACGAACCTTCCCCAGGAACCCTTGGACTTCCGGCGGAGGAGATTCTCACTCCTCTTTCGCTACTCATACCAACATTCGCACTCGACCACGCTCCACGGTGGGTTATCCCTTCCGCTTCACTGCGAGATCGACGCTCCGCTACCATCCTTTCGGATCCGCAGCTTCGGCTCTGGACTTGAGCCCCGTTACATTGTCCGCGCAAGACCACTCGACCAGTGAGCTATTACGCACTCTTTAAAGGGTGGCTGCTTCTAAGCCAACCTCCTGGCTGTCTGAGCAATCTCACATCGTTTACCACTTAGTCCAGAATTAGGGGCCTTAGCTGGCGATCTGGGCTGTTTCCCTCTCGACCATCGAAGCTCATCCCCCGAGGTCTCACTGCTGCGCTCTAGAGCCATGGCATTCGGAGTTTGGTTGGGGTTGGTAAGCTTGTCGGCCCCCTTACCCATCCAGTAGCTCTACCTCCATGGCTGAACACGCAACGCTGCACCTAAATGCATTTCGCGGAGAACCAGCTATCACCGAGTTTGCTTGGCCTTTCACCCCTAACCACAGGTCATCCCCCCAGTTTTCAGCCTAGGTGGGTTCGCGCGTCCACGGGGTCTTACCC
>CBDHES010000029.1:285000-444233 GCA_965262175.1 Acidimicrobiales bacterium
CGACTTGCATGCATTAAGCACGCCGCCAGCGTTCGTCCTGAGCCAGGATCAAACTCTCCGTTAGAGAATCAGCCGCCTACCCGAGCCATCGAAACGGCACGAATGAGCGACATAGATCCAGGTTGTCGAGTCGTGGGCGCCTGCCCACACTCGACGACCCCGACCGGTGATGCCGATCGAGATCAGGAATTGGTTACGGGTCACCATCGGGCGTCTCCCCGAAGGGAAGCGCTGGCTCCGACGATGCTCCGCACACGCTGCGTACATCCTCTCTTCCGTTTTCAAGGAGCTGCGACCGCAGCCGCCCGAATGCTCGGGGGCGGCTTCTGAACTTCCAGAGGCCCTTGCGGTGCTCGTGAGCCTCAGAGCGATGCCGACTGCTTCAGCGCAATCGCGTCGTTGAGGCGAAGTACTAAGCTAACTGGTTGGTGGCCGGAGCGCAACCCTGTGGCCGAAAATTCCCGGTTTTCCGGGCGATTCGGGCCGGTGACGCCCCGCGACCCCACCGACTGGCGGAATCTCTCGACGACGCTAGTCGCCGAAACTGAGAAGGTAGACCGATTTCTTGCCCTTGCGCACCAGGCAGTACCGGTCGTGACGGAGGGCGGCCCGGTCGAGGACGGCATCGGCCGCCACCTTCACGTCGTTGATCGCGATGCCGTTCTGGGAGAGCAGGCGGTTCGCCTCCCCCTTGGACGACGCCACCCCGGCCTCGACGAGGAGTGGGACCAGGTTGGCCTCCTGGCCCAACACCGTCCGGGAGTGGGCGGTGTGGGGGATCTCGTCGGCCAGGAGCTCGAACGTCGGCTCCGGTAGGCCCTCGACAGACCCCCCGAAGATCACGGCGGAGGCATCCTCGGCAGCCTTGGCCGCTTCGGGACCGTGGACGGTGGTCGTCACCTCGGCCGCCAGGCGTCGTTGGCCGGACCGCCGATGGGGGGCCTCGTCATGGTCGGCGACGACCTCCCGCACGTCATCGACGGGGAGAAAGGTCAGCTGCGACAGCAGCTTGGTGAGCTCGCCGTCGGCGACCTGCATCCATGCCTGGTAGAAGCGGTACGGCGAGAGATGGTCGGCGTCGAGCCAGATCGTGTCGCCACCCGCGGTCTTCCCGTACTTCGAGCCGTCGTCCTTGAGCAGGAGCGGCCACGTCAAGGCGTGGACCTTCCGGCCGAGCTTCCGGCGAACCAGATCGACGCCGAGCGAGATGTTGCCCCACTGATCGGACCCGCCGATCTGGAGCTCGCAGTTCTCGTGCTCGGCGAGCCAGAGGTAGTCGTGGGCCTGGAGCAGCATGTAGCTGAACTCGGTGTAGGAGATCCCCTCGTCTCCCGCCATCCGGGCCTTGACCGACTCCTTGGCCACCATCTGGTTGACGGTGACGTGCTTTCCGACGTCGCGCAGGAACTCGAGGAAGCTGACCGGGACCGTCCACTGGCGGTTGTCGACCAACGTGGCCGGGTTGGGGACGCCATCGAACTGCACGAACTGCCGGAGGAGGGGGACGATGCCGGCCATGTTGGCCTCCAGGGCGTCGTCGTCGAGCAGGTTCCGTTCATCGGACTTGCCCGACGGGTCGCCCACCATGCCCGTCGCTCCCCCGGCCAGGGGGAGGACCCGGTGACCGGCATCCTGGAACCGGCGGAGGGTCAACAGGCCGATGAGGTTGCCGACGTGCAAGCTGGTGGCGGTCGGATCGACTCCGTAGTAGACGGTCACCGGACCGTCGGTCAGTCGGGTGGCCAGCGCCTGGCGGTCGGTCGTGTCCTGAACCAGGCCACGGGCGACCAGATCGTCGAACAGGTTCGGGTCGGTGGACGGCATGGGCCTCACTGTAGAAGGACCGCCGTCGGGCCGACGGGACGATTCCCATCGAGCGACCTCATCGACCTACCCCGCCGAACCCTCGCCGAACGCGGCCTCGGCCATCCGGCCCGGTGGGCCGAAGCGCATGACCGCGGTGGCACACTGGCGCGGTGAGCCCGACCACCGACACCTCGGCCGATCGACCCCACCGTGCCGTCGACGACGACACCGAACCGGCAAGGAAACGCCGGGGCCCTCTGGCCATGGGGGGCCGGATCCTGGCCGGGATCGTCATCGTCGGCTCGTTCGGTATCTGGGGCTACGCGTACTCCGGGCTGGCCCGACGAGAACCGCCCGACATCGTCGACCACACCCCCTTCACCACCGACGGCGAGGCGGCCTGTGCCCGAGCCATCGTCGATCTCGACGCCCTACCCGACGCCCTCGATGCGGTGGATGGCCCCGATCGGGCCGGGCAGATCCGCACATCGACGGCCCGGCTGGAGGCGATGCTCGACGAGCTCGACGGCCTGGTCGGCGGAGACGAGCGGGACCGGGACATCTCCCGGGAGTGGCTCGCCGACTGGCGGGTGATCATCTCCGACCGCTATCGCTACGCCGACGCCATCGAAACCGATCCCGACGCCCAGTACTACCAGTCGGACATCGGCGTGTCGGAACGGCTCGATCGGCGGGTGACCCGGTTCGCCACGACCAATCAGATGCTGTCCTGCGTCGCCCCGACCGACGTCGGCTGAGAGGCGTCAGCGAACGACGGCCAAGGCCCGGGCGACCGCCTCGGCCAGCTCGGCGCTGGCCGTGACCTCGGGGGCGCCGGGATCCACCCAACGGGCGGCGAGCGCCTCGTCGTTCGGGCGGGGGGTGAGGTCGCCCTCGGCGACCACGCAGAACCGGAGGTCCAGATGGAGGTGGGCCGACTCGTCGCCCCGGGCCGGGATCTCGTGGATGTCGAGGTGGATGGCCGGCGTCACGACACGGAGGTCGCCGAGACCGGTCTCCTCGCTGGCCTCCCGCCAGGCGACGGCGGCCAGATTTCCGTCGCCGTCGGCGTGACCGCCGGGCTGCAGCCATCGATCGAGCTTGGCGTGGTGGATCAGCAACGTCCGACCGGTCGTCGGGTCGATGACCACCGCGGCGCCGGTCAGGTGACCGGTCGTGCAACGCCGATGGAGGGCGTCGGGATGATCGTCGCAGAAGGCCATGGCCCGCTCCCGGAGCGCCTCCTGCTCGGCGCCGGCGAGGGCGGCGGTGGCCAGCAGGTGGCGGGCCCGGGCCAGATCGTCGGGGGCGGAGGCCAGCCCCGGGTCGCCGGGCCGGAGGGTGTCGAAGGTGGTCACACCGCAGTATGGCCCCGATGCTGATCTCCGGCGTCGAAACCCGGCACCGGGCGATCCACCGAGGGCCGGCTGACATGGGGATTGCCGGCGATGGCGAACCTCCACGGTCGCTCGACGGCCTTGGTGATACCGACCCGGGGTCCGGCCACGACCTGGAGGGCGTCGACGTCATCTCGGTCGGAGAGGGTCACCGGTGAGACGGGATCGAGAAGATCGACGCGGTTGTGGCGGTGGTCGATGCCGAGCGCAGCGCACAGCTTGCCCGGACCGGAGCCGAGGTCCCGTTCTCTTCGG
This sequence comes from Acidimicrobiales bacterium, assembly GCA_965262175.1. GTDB lineage: Bacteria > Actinomycetota > Acidimicrobiia > Acidimicrobiales > SZUA-35 > CADEDH01. Next base: position 288,459 of record CBDHES010000029.1, read on the forward strand.
GCCTTCGGCCGGTCGCGCCACATCGCCTCGACCCCGGCGAGGGGCTCGATGGCCCGGATCAGCACCGCCGAGCCCTGACCCTCCGGCCCACAGACCACGTTGGCGCAGTGATGGACCCCGTAGCTCAGGTAGACGTACAGCCGGCCCGGGGGACCGAACATGACCTCGCTGCGGGGCGTCGGGCCCCGCGCTGCGTGGCTGGCCGGATCGCCGGGGCCGTCGTACGCCTCGACCTCCACGATCCGCCCTTCCCGCTCCCCCACCCGGAGCCTCGTACCGAGCAGCCGAGGGGCGATCTCGGTGACGTCGGCCCCGGCCAGCACCGCCTCGAGCGGCCCCCGGCCGATCGTCACCGGGCCGCCTCGGAGCCCCCCGGCAGCAGGCGGAGGGCCCAATCCGGCCCCCGTGACCGGCTCGGTCGGGGCCGGATCGTCATCGGCCGGTCAGCGGGGCGAGCCGAGCCCGATCGGCGGCGATCCGCTCGGCCAGGGCATCGAGCTGGGCGGCGACCGGCCCCGGTCCCCCGCCGCCCGGGCTGGTCCGGCGCCGGGCGCCGGCGCCGGGTTCGAACAGGGCCCGGGCTGCCGGCCCCAACCGGGGCTCGGCGGCCGCCAGCTCCACCAGCGGCACGCCCTCGTCGAGAGATCGCCGGACGAGGGCGCCGACGATGGCGTGGGCCTCCCGGAACGGGACACCGGCGACCACCAGCATCTCGGCCAGGTCGGTGGCGACCGGACCGTCGGAGTCGGCGGCGGCCGCCATCGCCCCGTGGTGGAAGGTCGCGGTGTCGAGCAGTCCACCGATGGCGATGAGGGCCAGGCCGATCTGGTCGACCGAGTCGAACAGCGGCTCCTTGTCCTCCTGGAGATCGCGGTTGTACGCCAGGGGGAGACCCTTGAGGGTCGCCAGCAGGCCGGTCAGGTTGCCGATGAGGCGACCGGCCTTGCCCCGGGCCAGCTCGGCGATGTCGGGGTTCTTCTTCTGCGGCATCATCGAGCTGCCGGTGGCGTAGCCGTCGTCGAGGGTCATGAACCCGAACTCGTCGGAGGTCCACAAGACGACCTCCTCCCCGATCCGGCTCAGGTGGATGCCGATCATGGCGATGGCGAAGAGCGCCTCGGCGATGTAGTCCCGGTCGCTGGTGACGTCCAGCGAGTTGGCGAAGACGTCGGCGAAGCCCAGGTCGTCGGCCACGGCCCGAGGGTCCAGAGGAAGCGACGTTCCCGCCAGCGCCCCGGCCCCGAGGGCGGAGACGTCGGCCCGGCGACGGGCGTCGAGGAGACGGTCGACGTCTCGGGTCAGGCCCCAGGCGTGGGCCGCCAGGTGGTGGGCGAGGAGGACCGGCTGGGCTCGCTGGAGGTGGGTGTAGCCGGGCAGGTAGGCGTCACCGGCCGCCCGGGCCTGGCGCAGCAACACCTCCTGGAGGGCGATGACCCCCTCGGCGATGTCGCCCAGCGCCCGCCGAGCCCACAGCCGGGTCGCCGTGGCGACCTGATCGTTGCGGCTCCGGCCGGTGTGGATCTTGGCCCCCGCCCCGGGGGCGAGCTCGGTGACCCGCCGTTCGATGGCGGTGTGGATGTCCTCGTCCGAGGGGACGAACGCCAGCGCGTCGGAGGCCAGCTCCATGGCGGTGGTGTCGAGGGCAGCGAGGACGGCGGCCAGCTCGGCGTCGTCGAGGAGGCCGGATCGGTGGAGGCCGCGAGCATGGGCTCGCGAACCCTGGATGTCGTCCTGGGCGAGGCGGACATCGAACGGCAGGCTCACGGTGTAGGCCAACAGGGCCTCGGCCGGGCCGCCCTCGAAGCGACCGTGCCACAGCGTCGAGGAGCTCACGCGATGCCCCGCTTGGCGGCCAGCGTGCGGAGACGCAACGCGTTGAGCTTGATGAATCCTTCGGCGAGGGCCTGGTCGTAGGCCCCGCCGTCGTCCTCGAAGGTGGCGATCGTCTCGTCGAACAACGAATCGTCCGACCGCCGGCCGACGACCTCGACGTTGCCCTTGTACAGCTTGATCCTGACCGTGCCGTTGACCGCAGCCTGGCTGTGATCGATCGACGTCTGGAGCATCACCCGCTCGGGGCTCCACCAGTAGCCGTTGTAGATCAGCGAGGCATACCGGGGCATGAGCTCGTCCTTGAGGTGGGCGACCTCCCGGTCGAGGGTGATCGACTCGATCGCCCGGTGCCCCTTCAGCATGATCGAGCCACCCGGCGTCTCGTAGGCCCCCCGAGACTTGATGCCGACGTACCGGTTCTCCACGATGTCGAGCCGGCCGACGCCGTTGGCGCCACCGACCGCGTTCAAGTGGGTGAGGACCTCGGCCGGCGTCATCGCCACGCCGTCGACGGCCACGATGTCGCCGGCCCGGTACTCGAGCTCGATGTAGGTCGCCTCGTTGGGGGCCTGCTCGGGGCTGACCGACCATCGCCACATCTCGGCCGGCGGCTCGGTCCACGGGTCCTCCAGGGGTCCGCCCTCGTAGGAGATGTGGAGGAGGTTGGCGTCCATCGAGAACGGCGATTTGGTGCCCCGGCTCATCTCGATCGGGATGTTCCGCTCGGCGGCGTAGGCCATGAGCCGCTCCCGGCTGAGGAGGTCCCACTCCCGCCACGGGGCGATGACCTTGATGTCGGGCGCGAGGGCGTAGGCGCCGAGCTCGAAGCGGACCTGGTCGTTGCCCTTGCCGGTCGCCCCATGGCTGACGGCGTCGGCTCCGGTCTCGGCGGCGATCTCGACCAGCCGCTTGGCGATCAGGGGCCGGGCGATCGAGGTGCCGAGCAGGTACTCGCCCTCGTAGATGGCGTTGGCCCGGAACATGGGGAAGACGAAGTCCCGGACGAACTCCTCCCGGAGATCGTCGATGTAGATCGACGCCTCGGGGACCCCCATCGCCAGCGCCTTGGATCGGGCCGGCTCCAGCTCCTCCCCCTGGCCGAGGTCGGCGGTGAAGGTGACGACCTCGCACTCGTAGGTGTCGATCAGCCACTGGAGGATGACCGAGGTGTCGAGGCCGCCGGAGTAGGCGAGGACGACCTTCTTGACGGCCGTCGCGGGGGTGCTCATCGGGGTGCTCCTTTGCTCGGGGACGGGTTGGGCGGGACGGGGAACGGGTGGGGACGTGGAGAAGGGCGCCGGCTCGTGGCGTCAGGTCGTGGGAAGCCCGGCCAGCTCGGCCAGGTCGGCGGCCAGGTCGGCGCCGGAGCCTTCGACGGCGATGGCCAGCAACGTATCGTCGCCGGCCACCGTCCCGATCAGGAGGGGATGTCCGGCCCGGTCGAGCGCCGATGCCACCACATGGGCCGAGCCCGGTGGGGTGCGAACGACGACCAGGTCGCCCGATCGTTCGATGGCCGCCAGCCACTCCCCGAGCACCCGACGGAGGTGGTCCTCGGGTGCGACCTGATCGGTTGGGAGCTCGGGGATGGCGTACAGCGTGACCCCTCCCGGCGCTCGGACCTTGATCGCCCCCAGGTCCTCCAGATCACGGGAGACGGTGGCCTGGGTGGCCGAGATCCCGGCCGAGGCCAACCGCTCGACGAGCTGGGTCTGGCTCGAGATCGGCTCGTCGGCCAGTAGGCGAGCGATCTGGTGCTGACGTTGGGCCTTACCGCTGGCCATCGGCTCGGAGGGCCGGCGAGGTCATCGGTCGAGCAGCCAGATCAGCACCGCCCGGACCGCGTGCAGGCGGTTGGCCGCCTGGGGCCAGACCCGGCTCCGGTCACCGTCGATCACCGGGGCCGCCACCTCCTCACCCCGGTGGGCCGGCAGGCAGTGGAGGAAGATGGACGACGACGAGGCGGCGGCCATCAGCGACTCGTCGACCGTGTAGCCCTCGAAGGCCTTGCGCCGGTTCTCCTGCTCGTCCTCCTGCCCCATCGAGGTCCATACGTCGGTGTAGACGACGTCGGCCCCGGCGACCGCCTCCTCTGGACGGTCGAAGGCCGCGATCTCGACACCGGCCACCGCCAACCGATCGCGGTCGACCTCGCCGAACCCGTAGCCGGGTGGGGACGCGACCCGCATCTCGCCGCCCAGCATCCCGACCGCCAGGGCCAAGGATCGGGTCACGTTGTTGGCGTCGCCGACGTAGGTGACGACCCGGCCCTCGACCGAGCCCAGCTCGGCGGCGATGGTGATCACGTCGGCGATGGCCTGGAGGGGGTGTGCGTCGTCCGACAGCAGGTTCACCACCGGAACCTGCATCGTGTCGGCCATCCGCTTCAGCACGGCATGGTCGTAGACCCGGGCGCAGATGGCGGCGTGGTAGCAGGCCAGGGTCCGGGCGATGTCCTCGGCCGACTCCCGTTTGTCGATCCCGATCTCGGCGTCGGTGATGTAGATCGGGTGGCCGCCGAGGGAGACGACGGCCATCTCGGTCGAGTTCCGGGTCCGGGCCGATGGCTTGGCGAACACGCAGGCCACCCCCTGGCCCGTCAGCAACGTGGCGTGGTCGGCCGGGTCACGCTGGGCCACCCGGCAGAGGTGGGCCAGCTCATCGGGGGTGAGATCGTCGATATCGAGGAGGTGACGGGGCTCGGCGGCGGTCACGACGCACCCTCCAGCTCTCCCAGGATCGGACCCAGGATGGCCGTCGCCTCGGCGATGTGGTCGGCGTCGATCGTGAGCGGCGGGGCCAGACGGATGGCGGTCGGGGTGACCCCGTTGACCACGAGGCCCCGCTCCAGGCACCGGGCCGCCGCGACCTGGGCGTTGACCCCCTGGAGCTCGACGGCCAGCAGGAGGCCCAGCCCCCGGACGCCGGTCACCTGGGGGAGGGTCTGCATCGCCTCGGTCAACGCCCGGCCGGCGTCGGTGGCGACCTTCGGGGCGTCGAGCGCCTCCATCGTGTCGAGCACGGCCCGGGCCGCCGCCGTGGCCAGCGGCTGGCCGCCGTAGGTGGTGGCGTGGTCGCCGGGTTGGAACGACGCGGCAACCTCCCGGCGGGCCCAGCAGGCACCGATGGGGACGCCGTTGCCCAGCGCCTTGGCCATCGTGACCACGTCCGGCACGACGTCGAAGTGCTGGAACCCGAACCACCGGCCGGTCCGGGCCAGACCGGTCTGGACCTCGTCGACCATGAACAGGATCCCCCGCTCGTCGCAGAGCTGCCGCACACCCTGGAAGTACTCGACCGTGGCGGGATTGACCCCGCCCTCGCCCTGGACCGGTTCGAGCAGGACGGCGCCGACCGACTCGTCGATGGCCTTGGCCAGCTCGTCGAGGTCGTCCCAGATGACGTGGCGGAAGCCCTCGGGAAGCGGCTGGAACGTGTCCCACTTCTGCGGTTGGCCGGTCGCGGCGAGCGTGGCCAGGGTCCGGCCGTGGAAGCTCTGGAAGGCGCAGACCACCACGTGGCGGCCGGGCCCGCCGTGGCGCCGGGCCAGCTTGATGGCCGCCTCGTTCGACTCGGCGCCCGAGTTGCAGAAGAACACCTGCCCCCCGAGCGGGGTGCCGTCGCCGATGAGCCGGTCGAGCTGGGCCGCAACCGCCCAGTTGTGCTCGGTGGCGTACAGGTTCGAGACGTGGAGCAGACGCTGGGACTGGGCGGCCAAGGCCTCGGCGACCGCCGGGTGGGCATGGCCGAGGCTGGTCACCGCCAGCCCGGAGAGGAAGTCGAGGTAGCGGGTACCGTCGCGATCCCAGAGGTACGGTCCTTCGCCCCGCACGAACTGGACCGACGGTGGCCCGTAGGTCGGCATCAGCGGGCAGTGGTCGAGCTCGAGGGTGGCCCCGACGGCCTGGCGGTGATCGGTCATGGCTGAGTCCTCTGGTCAGGGGTGAGGGCGGTGGTGGGGTCCGGCTGGCCGCCGGCGGTGATCATGGTCCCGATCCCGGCGTCGGTGAACAGCTCGAGAAGCAGGACGTGGGGGATTCGACCGTCGAGCATGTGGGCGCTGGCCGCGCCGGCGTCGACCGCAGCGATGCACGACTCGACCTTGGGGACCATCCCCCCGGAGATCGTGCCATCGCCGATCGAGGCCTGGAGCTCATCGACCGTGGTCCGGGTGACCAGCGTGGTCGGATCGTCGACATCGGTGAGGAGGCCGGCCACGTTGGTCAGGAAGACGACCTTCTCGGCCCCTAGCGCGCCGCCGAGGGCCCCGGCGACGGTGTCGGCGTTGATGTTGAGGGCCTGGCCGTCGGGGCCGGCCCCGATCGACGACACCACGGGGATCAGGTCCTCGGCGAGGAGGCGCTCGATGATGGCCGGCTCGACGGCCACGATGTCGCCGACGAAGCCGAGCGACGGGTCCCGGATCTCGGCCCGGATCAGGCCGCCGTCCTCCCCCGACATGCCGACCGCGAATGCGCCGTGGACGTTGATCTGGCCAACGATGTCGCGGCCGACCTTGCCCACCAGCACCATGCGGGCGACGTCGAGCGTCTCGGCGTCGGTCACCCGGAGCCCGTCCCGGAACTCCGACTCCTTGCCGAGGCGGGCCAGCAGCTCGCCGATCTGGGGACCGCCGCCATGGACGACGACCGGCTTCAGGCCGACCGACCGGAGCAGGACGACGTCCTCGGCGAAGGAGCGGGCCAGGGACTCGTCGACCATGGCGTTGCCGCCGAACTTGACGACGACGACCGCGCCCCGGAAGCGGTTGATGTAGGGCAGGGCCTCGATCAGGGCCGCGGTCCGCTGCTCCGGCGAGTAACCCCGGTTGGGCCCGACCGGCGTCGTGGCGCCGTCGACGGCGGTGGTCGTCGGGCTCATGATCGGTACCCGGCGTTGATCTCGATGTAGCCGTGGGTCAGGTCGCAGGTCCAGATCGAGGCCACGCCGGCGCCGACCCCGACGTCGACCGAGATCCGGACCTCGTCGCCGCGGAGGTGTTCGGTGGCACGAGCCTCGGAGTACGAGTCGAGCACGACGCCGGCCGCGGTCACCGGCTCGTCGCCGATGGCGATGGCCAGCCGATCCCGGTCGGCCTTCTGACCGGCCTTGCCGACCGCCATCACGATCCGGCCCCAGTTGGCGTCCTCGGCCGCCACCGCCGTCTTCACCAGTGGCGAATTGCCGACGGCGAGGGCGATGAGCTTCGCCGCCCGGTCGCTCTCGGCCCCGGTCACGACGATCTCGACGAACTTCGTCGCCCCTTCACCGTCCCGGACGATCTGGTGGGCGAGGTCGAGGTTCACGCCGTCGAGGGCGGCCACGAAGGGCTCCCACAGGGCCGAGTCGGGCCCGGTGATCGGGCCCGGGGCGCCGCTGGCGGCCGCCTGGCCGGTCGCCAGGAGGAGGACGGTGTCGCTGGTCGAGGTGTCGCTGTCGACGGTGATCCGGTTGTAGCTCCGCTCGACCGACGCGGTCAGCGCCGCCTGCAGGGCCTCGGCCGTCACCGCCAGGTCGGTGAACACGAAGCTGAGCATCGTGGCCATGTCGGGGGCGATCATGCCGCTCCCCTTGGCGATGCCGACGACGGAGGAGCCGGTGCCCTCGATCGGTCGGGCGGCCCCCTTGGAAAAGGTGTCGGTCGTCCGGATGGCGGCGGCCGCCTCCTCCCACGACGCCGGCGGACCGTCGACCAGAGCAGGTAGGGCCGCCGTCATCGCCCCGGCGTCGAGGGTCTCGCCGATGACGCCGGTCGAGGCGAGGAACACCTCCCCGGGGTCGCACCCGATGACGGCGGCCATCGTCTCGGCGGTCGCCTGGGCCGCGGTGTCCCCGGCCCGTCCGGTGAAGGCGTTGGCGTTGCCGGCGTTGCACACCACGGCCCGGGCCCGGCCGCCGGGCAGGATCCGCCGGCACCAGTCCACCGGCGCCGAGGGGCAGAGGGAGGAGGTGAACGTCCCGGCGATCGTCGTTCCCTCGGGCACCCGGGCCAGCATCAGGTCGGCCCGCTTCTGGTAGCGGAGACCGGCGGCGTGGGCGGCCAACGCCACGCCGGCTACCGGCGGCAGCTCGGGGAAGGCGGCGGGGGCGAGCGGAGAGACGGGCCCCTCGCCGGTCACGGGTACACCCCGACGGTGGTGAGGCCGGTCTCCTCGGGCAGCCCGACGGCCAGGTTGGCGCACTGGATCGCCATCCCCGACGCCCCCTTCACGAGGTTGTCGAGGGCTCCGATGCCCATGACCAGGCCGGTCCGGGGGTCGACCCGGGCGGTCAGGTGCACGGCGTTGGACCCGAGCGTGGCCTTGGTCGACGGGCTGCGGTCGGCCACCACCACGAACGGTTCACCGGCGTAGAACTCGGCCATCACCGACTGGGCCTGCTCAGAGGTCAACCCGGCGGCGCCGGAGGCCGCCCGGCCGTAGCAGGTCGCCAGGATGCCCCGGTTCATGGGGGCGAGGTGTGGCGTGAACAGGACCGACGGGGTGACCCCGGTGCGTTCGGCCAGCGCCTGCTCGATCTCGGGGGTGTGCCGGTGGGTGAGCAGCCCGTAGGCGGTCACGTCCTCGTCGACGGTGCAGAAGGTCGTGTGGGCCTTGGGCGGCCGGCCGGCCCCGCTGACGCCGGTGACGAGATCGACGATGAGACCATCGGGCTCGACCAGACCGGCCGCCAACAGCGGCGCGAGGGTCAGCGCCGCGGTGGCCGCGTTGCAGCCGGTGGCGGCGATCAGGGAGGCCCCGGCGATCTTGTCTCGGAACAGTTCGGGGAGGCCGTAGACCGCCTCGGCCAGGAGTTCGGGGCAGGTGTGCTCCGCTCCGTACCACTGGGGGTACAGGGCGGGGTCGTGGAGCCGGAAGTCGGAGCCGAGATCGATGACGTGGCCCACCATCGACCGGAACTCGGGCACGACCCCCATGCTCACCCCGTGGGGCAACCCGCAGAACACGATGTCGAGCCCGTCGAGGGCCGCCGGATCGTAGGGGTCGAAGGTCCGGTCGCCATAGGCAAGGGCCAAGCTCGGGTAGAGGTCGGCGATCGGATGGCCGGCCTGGCTGTCGCCGGTGGCGACCACCAGCTGGAAGGCCGGATGGTGTTGGAGAAGGCGGAGCAACTCGGCGCCGGTGTACCCCGACGCGCCGACGATGCCCACCTTGTAGCGGCGGTCGGTCACGGGCGCCACCCTACGGCCGACTGGGAATCGATGCAAGGCTTTCGATACTTATTCAGCACCTCGCCGCGGCGAGGTCATTCCGCCCGACCGCGCCAGCTCGGACCTCTCTCGAGGTCGAACTCCGGGCCATTGACCGGCGCGATGACGTCGTCTTTCCCGGTCGGCCAGGTGAACCAGACCTCGACCTTGAAGCGGTCGAGGTTGCGATCCTCAACGACCAGGAAGATCCGATAGTCGTCGGCCCGCCATCCGGTCACCGGCACCCCGAGGTACGGCCGACGGTACGTGCGCTCGTCGGGCTCGACGGCCAGCCACTCCTCGACGATCGCCGGATCGAGCTCATAGCCGACGCTAGCCGCAGCCTCGACCGCCAGCGCCACGATTCCCTCACCGTCGGTCGACCGCCCAAGCTCGATCTCCGACAACAGATCCGTCGGCTGATCGCCCCCGTCGTCGCCCTCGTCGAAGGCGAACCACGTCCTGGCGCCGAAGACCGTGTTCGACCGGCCGTCGGCGAAGTTCAGCGTCAACTCGATGTTCGCCACCGACGATTGGGCGCCCTCCTCCCGAGCCCCGAACGGCACGACATCGGCCCGCGTCGGCCGCTCCGGAACCTCCCAAACGAAACTCACGTCCCCACCACAACCCCCAACCACGACGACCATCACCCCGAACACCAACCTCGCCAGGGACCCGGACCGGATCACCGCAAGAGCTCCGGCACCATCCGATAGCCATCGGAGGCCTCGTCCAGGTCCCGTCGGACGACCTCGAGCAACCCGTCCGGATCGACCTCCCACCACTCGATCAGATTCGGGGTCACCTCCCCCTCGATCCACAGCATGCGATCGACCTCGTTCGCCACGTTCGCCGTCGGGTCCAATCCGTCGATCGTGATCGACACGTCAGGGGTGTCCCACACGATCTCACCTGCCCGCCACCCTCGCCACGGGTCGTAGATCGGCACCGGGAACGCGGGGTTCGGCACCTCCCAACCGGCGTGAAGCTCAGGGGTGATCCGGTGCTCGGCGAAGGACTCCCCACCCGACGGGTCATCGGCCGCGCTCAACGACGCCGCGGTGATCATGGCCTTCGACGCCAAGCTGAACGCCCAGATTTCGTCGTAGTCGTCCTGGATGATGATCCGCTGCTCCCGGTCGACCAACGCCTCGGTGGCCGTGACGAGCTCCCCGTCGTCGAACCCGTGCCACGCGGTGACGATCGGCTCCCGCTCGAATTCCAGCAGTCCGGCACCGAGAGCCCATGCCTCGATGAGCTCGGTCCCGCCGATCTGGTAGGCGTAGTGCTGGACGGCCATGTCGTGGAAGATCTGCTGCTGCATGTCGAGGAACGTCGTCTCCATGAACCACAGCGCCTCGGCGGCCTCCTCGGCGGTCAGCTCGATCCCGTCGCTGATCGTGAACTGGGGCTCGACAGAGATCACCTCGAACACATTGCCTCCGGTTTCGGCGTGTCGTCGCAGATCGGCGATGTCGTGGAAACTCGCGTAGAACTGGGGTGCGGCGACCGAGGCCAAGCCCAGCCACTGCATGTCGGGGTCGAGCTCGTAGAGGGCCGGGTAGTACTCATAGACGGCCCTGACGAAGACGTCGTTGGCCTCCAGGCCGAGCGCCGGGTTCCATTCGTCGCTGAGGCCGGCCTCGGCGTAGACGTCGTCCCGGAGCTGGGCTGCGATCTCATCGGGCGTCATCGTGGCCAGAAGCCACGCCGCGTAGGGACCGTGACCGTCCTCCGTCGCGGCGCGGTAGGCCGTGAGCTCAGCCGGGGTCAGCGCTCCGGCCGTGGCGGCCTCGGCGGCGAACTGGTCGCGCTCGGCCCTGAGCTGCTCGATACGCAGCACGGCGGGCGACTTCGACCGGTCGTCATCCGACTCGAACGAGTCGGCACCCGCTCTCCGCAGGGCCCGATCGATGGTCGCCGAGGGCACGACCAGCGAGCCGGGGGTGGTCGCTATCCCGTGTTCGCGCACCGAGTCGTGCACGACTCGGGCGAAGAGGCGGTTGGCTTCGGCGGTGGCGAGGGCCTCGTCGAGGTCGGGACCGGAGTCCCACACACCGGTCACGTCGGGACGGGACGCTCCGAGCCTGCGGGCTCGGGACCCGACCGCCAGGTCCATCGCGTAGTAGGCGGCCAGCATGGCCTCCATCGTCTCCAGCCTGATCCGACAAACGTCGTTCATCGCCGCCCCCTATCCCGGGACGTAGCGGTAGTCGATCGACCAGCGAAGGGTGCCGTCGGGTCCCTCGACCGGATCGTAGTGGACGAACGACGGGCCGACCCGGAACTCGTCTCGCTCCGACGGTAGCGGTGCCGAGCGAGGCGGATCGGGTGCCTCGTCCGGTCCGCCGTAGCCGACGGTGGCCGGCCACCGCTCGGCTTGGCGCCACCGGAGCTGGTTGTGCTCGTCGACGTGGTCTCGCCAAGCTGCCGCCCACCCGTCGGCCTCCGTACGGAGGCCGACGATCGCCACCCGCTCGAAGTCGGCGATCTCCTCGGGGATGCGCTCGTCTCTCATCGCGTCGCCGTGAGGCCCGAGCCAGTCGGCCAACGCCGCGGCCTGGGCGGCCCGCAACGCGGCGACCTCGGCCTCGATCTCCTCCGCTGCCCACACCAGCGCTCGGGCGTGATCCAACGCCTCTCCGTACGGGAACTCAGCCAACCCGCTACCCCCTGTGACGATCCAACAACATCCGTTGCGATCCTGCCCCGTCGAGACCGTATCCCGAGACGTCAGTCGGCGGTCGTCACCCTCCGACGGCCAGCTCGGCGACCATCGACCGCGCGCCGTGCAAGGTCCGGTAGTCTCGAACCCCGGTGAGCGTTCTCGTCGGAATCTGTGGGGGAAGCGGTTCGGGGAAGACGACCCTGGCCGATCACATCGTCACCCGGATCCGGGCCCAGCGGGGCTCGCCCGGGGCCGCCTCGGTGCTGAGCTTCGACTCGTACTACCACGACATCGACGATCTCGACCTCGATGAGCGGGCTTCGGTCAACTTCGACCACCCGGACTCACTCGATCACGAGTTGCTGGTCGACCACCTCGAACAGCTCCGGGCCGGGCGGTCGGTAGCGGTGCCGGTCTACGACTTCGCCGCCCACCGTCGGTCGGACAAGCTGACGATCGTCGCCCCGTCGGACGTGATCGTCGTCGAAGGCATCCTCCTGTTCGCCTTCGAACCGATCCGGGCCCAGCTCGACTACGCCATCTTCCGTCGCTGCCCCGAGCCGGTCCGCTACGGACGCCGCCTGGAGCGCGACGTCGCCGAACGGGGGCGCACCGAGGCGACCGTGGAGGCGCAGTTCACCACCACGGTCAAGCCGATGCACGACGAGTTCGTCGATCCCTTCGCCGACGAGGCCGACTACGTCACCGAGCACGGCCAGGACCTCGACTCGGTTGCCGAGGAGATCGTGGGCCGGGTGGTCCGACTGGCCACGAACCCCCCGGCCGCCAAGGCCAGCTAGCGCCGAACCAGGCGGCCTACCAGCGCTGGAGCTCGGGGAGGACCTCGGCGGCGAAGAGCCGCATGCTGTCCTCGGCCTCGTCGTGGGGGATGCCGCCGAACCGGAAGCAGGTGGCCAGCTCGAAGTCGCCCATCAGCTCTCTGCGGGCGGCGAACTGCTCGATGATCTGCTCCGGGGTCCCGTACGCCGAAGCGTCCATGAACCCCTCGAGGAAGCCGCTCTCCCCGACCTTGTTCAGGATCTCCGAGGCCTTGGCGTAGGCGTCGTAGCCCTTGGTCGTGGCGAAGTGGTCGCCCATCACCTCGTAGTGCTCCAGGACACTTCCGAGGTAGGTCCCCATGTACCGGGTGGCTCGCTCGGCGGCGATGTCGGGGTCGGGGTGGCAGTAGCAGAAGTCGGCGGTCAACGGGGGCGGGGCGTCGACGCCGTGCTGCTCCCGGTACAGCTCCCGCCACCGGGTGATCGACGGCATGCGACTGGTCCACGATCGGTCGGCGAACATCACCATCCGGGCCCCGAGCATCGCCGCCGAGGCGACCGAGTCGTCGGAGCTGGCGACGGCGTAGATCCGCCCATCGAGATCGGAGCGGGGTCGGGGCCGGATCTCGATCCGGGGCTGCGGATAGAACGGGCCGTCGCCCTCGATGAAGCCGGTCCGCAGGGCGTCGAGCACCATCGCCGCCCCCTCGTCGAATCGCTCACGACTCTCGTCCATCTCGATGCCCCGGAAGGCGGCGTACTCCCGCCGGCTGAGCCCCCGGCCCATCCCGAACCGGACCCGGCCGGGGGCGAGGTGTTCGAGCATCGAGATCTTCTCCGCCACCCGGAGCGGCTCGTTCCACGGCATGATGATCGCCGCCGTCCCGAGGGCGATCCGGTCGGTGGCGGCCGCCAGGTACGACAGCAGCTGCGTGTTGTCGGGGCACCATGAGTAGTCGAAGAAGTGGTGTTCGACGGGCCACAGGACGTCGAAGCCGAGGTCCTCGGCCATGCGGGCCATCTTCATCTCCTGGGCGAACGTCGCGGTGTCGTCGTGGTCCCATCCGACGCTGGCGAAGATCAGCTGCATCCCGACGTCCATCGGGTCCCCTTTCGGTGGCGGTGGTGCTGGTGAGGCCCCAGCTTCCCCCACCGCCGCCCGGGCGGCCAGTTAGCCTGAGCGACCGTGGAGCCCCGCGACCGTTGGTTCGATGATTTCACCCCCGGCGAGCGGCTGGAGGCCGGTCCCCACCTCATGACCGAGGAGCGGATCGTCGGCTTCGCCCAGGAGTTCGATCCCCAGCGGTTCCACATCGACCCCGACGCCGCCCGCGACACCATGTACGGGGGCCTGATCGCCAGCGGCTGGCACACCGGGTCGGTGATGATGAAGCTCCTGACCTCGCTGCTCGGCCCCTCCAGCCTCGGCTCACCGGGCGGGGAGGAACTGCGGTGGCTCATGCCGGTCCGTCCCGGCGACGAGCTGACGCTCCGGGTCACGGTCGAGTCGTGCCGACCATCGGCGTCCAAGCCCGACCGGGGGGTGATGGTGTGGCGCAACGAGCTGCACAACCAGCGCGACGAGGTGGTGTTCTCCTTCGTGTCGACCATGTTCCTCCTCCGCCGCCCGGCGTGACGGCCCACCCGGCCAGCCCCGTCGGTACCTGCCGCCACCATCCGACGGACCCTGCGCCCGACGCCGAACCGGGTGACCGATACCATTGGGCGGCCGACGGGAGGGAGGCTTCGTGAGCGCTCGAGCGGGCCATGTCCGATGACTTCGATCCCGGAATCGATGGCCTGACCAGCTTCAGGCGGATCGGTTCCGGCGGGTTCTCGACCGTCTACGTCGCCTGGGAGGAGGCGTTCAGCCGCTGGGTCGCGGTCAAGGTGCTCGACGCCCTCGACGAGGCCGCCGGGCGCCGCTTCGCCCGGGAGCGCAGCCTGATGGGCCGATCGTCGGGCCACCCCAACGTGATCACCCCTATCCGGTTCGGCTTCACCGCCGGGGGCAAGCCCTACCTGGTCATGCAGTACATGGAGGGCGGGTCGCTCCAGGATGGGGTCGAGCGGGGTGAGCGAATGCCCTGGCGGGACGCCGTCGTCCTCATCCGGCCGATCGCCGAGGCGTTGGGCGACAGCCACGACGCCGACATCCTCCACAAGGACGTCAAGCCGGCGAACATCCTGCTGGCCCGCAACGGCAGCCCCAGCCTCACCGACTTCGGCATCGCCAGCGCCCGGGACACGACCGTGACCCAGATGTCGTTCACCTTCGCCCACTCCCCGCCCGAGACGTTCTCGGACGGCGCCGACGCCCGCGACGAGCGATCCGACCTGTACTCGCTGGCCTCGACGTTGTACACGATCATCGCCGGGCAGTCACCGTTCGCCCGGGCCGACAACGACTCTCATCTGGCCCTGATCAACCGGATCGCCACCCAACCGGTGCCGGCGCTCGGCGTCGATCCGCTGCTCGACCGGTTCCTGGCGTGGGCGATGGCCAAGGATCCGGCCCGGCGGCCCCAGACCGCCGCCCAGTTCGTCGAGGGCCTCGATCGGGTGCTCGCCGGGGCCGAGCCCGGACCGGCCGAGAGCCCCCGCACCGTCTTGCGATCGGCGGCCCATCCGGTGCCCGACACCGTGGCCTCCCAGCGCTCGATCGGCACCGGGGACGCTGGTTGGGGCGAGGGACGCGACGCCGGTCTCCCCGATGCACACGGCCGAGGCAGCGGCGGTCAAGGCGACGGTCCCCTCCCCGGCCGACGACCGAGACGCCGACGGTGGGTCGATACGCTCGGCTGGGCCGTGGCGCTCGTGGCCGTCGTAGCGGCGGCCACCGCGGCGTGGTTCGCGTTCGGTCCCGACCGGACGACCACCGACACCGGCGACGACGTCGTCGCCCCGATCGACGAGACCACCGACCCGTCGCCGACCGACCCGGCCAGCCCCGGCACGAGCCCGTCCAGCACCGGAAGCGGCGACGAGCCGACCGACGACACCACGCCGCCCGAGGTCCAGCAGGCTAAGCTCCTCCTCCAACCCGGGACCGACGTGGCCACGATCGTCCAGGGCACCGTCGTGCTCCCCACCACCGCGATCAGCGACCGGGGGTTCACGGTCGAGAACTGTGAGTCCCAGCTGATCGGCCTCCAGGGGGCGTTCGGCGGTGAGGACCTGACCCGGCTCCGGGACGAGATCGCCCAGTACCCATCGGGGGCGCCGGGCACCTACGACGATCCGGCCGGCGCCGACCGGGGGTTCCGTGAGCGCCTCGACGCCTACGCCGACCAGTTCGAGACCGGCTATCGGAGCTGCATCGCCGACGGCACGTTCGTTCCCGTGGGCCCCTACGTCCTCGGAGGCTGGGCTTCGATTCGGTCGTTCCTGTGCGTCACCGGCGTCCTGGAGATGGTGCCCCTGCCAGACGGCACCAACCAGACCTGCCCGGTCGCCGACGAGCTGGCGCTCTGCACCCAGCTGGTCGGACCGCCGCTCACCGACTTCTTCAGCGCCTTCCCCGATCTGGCGCCCGATCCGGCGGCGGTCTGCCAGGGGGCCGCCACCGACGACCAGGGCCTGCTCGCCGAGCTCTCGTCGGCGGCCTGACCGGCCGAACGACCCGACACCTGCCGGTCCAACTGCACGAATGGGACAGTCCGGCGGGGGCGACCCCACCGCCGATCGCCGCTGCCGTAGCATCGTCGACCATGGACCTGTTGAGGGGATTGGGTCCCTGGCTCGGGGGGATTCGGGGGTCGTGGGTCGTGGCCGCTGTCGCCGGCCTCGCAGCCACGACGTTGGTCGGCGTGACCGTGCTGCGGCCAGCCGCGGCGGGACGGATCAGCGTGACGCTGGAGCCGGCGGGGGTGGCCGGCGACAACCCGTTCCTCGTGCTCGACAGCCCCGACATCCGCCTCGGTGCGGCCCTCGAGCTCAGCCTCGACGGTGGAGTGACGGTCAGGGTCGGCATCGAACCCGGCCTCTACGGCGGCTCGGGCTCCGACCACCTGTGCGATCCCCAGCTCATCGCCGACTTCCTGGCCCAGGACTCGGCCAAGGCCTCGGCATGGGCGTCGGCGGCCGGAATCGGCGTCGACGAGATCGACGAGTTCCTGACCACGCTCACCCCGGTCCGGCTCCTGGCCGACACCTGGGTGACCAACCACGGCTACCGCGACGGGAGGGCCATCCCCCGCCAGTCGATCCTCCAGGCGGGGACGATGGTCCTGGTCGACGAGTACGGCGTCCCGAGGGTCCGCTGCAAGTGCGGGAACCCGCTCGGTCCGGCCGAGGTCCCGTCCGACCTGAGCGCCGTCGACTTCGTCGGTGAGCCGTGGGACGGCTTCGACCGGGACGAGTTGTTGGTGATCGAGGCGGGAGACGAGGCCGTCGAGTTCTTCATCCTGGTCCGCCTGGAGGACGGCCGGCTCATCGCCCGACCGGTCGGCACCGTCGGTGACCAGGACGTCCTGGTCGATGAGGACGGCAACTGGATTCCCGAGCTGGACATCGAGCTCCCGCCGGAAGCGGCCGTGGGCGACGGGCCGTTCCGCCTCCCGGACGCCACGTCGGCCGGTGTCGAGCTGATCTACGAGGTCACCGGACCGTGCCGAGTCCGGGACGGCGCACTCGTGTTGGACGGCGAGGGGGTGTGCACGGTGTCGGTGCGTTCCGAGGCCGAAGCCCCGTGGGCCCCCGTCGACGAGACCTTCGAGATCGACGTCGGGCGGCTCGACCAGACGATCTCGGTCTCCGACATCGGCCGGGTCGTGCTCGGCGAGGGGCCGGTCGTGCTCGGGGCGGTGTCCGACTCGCTGCTTCCCGTCACCTACGAGGCGTCGGGCCCGTGCACGATGAACGGCGATCAGTTGGTGCCGACCGGAGTCGGTGCCTGCCAGATCGTGATCACCCAGGAGGGCGACGAACGCTGGGATGCGGCCGAGCCGGTCGAGGTGACGGTCGACATCGTCGGCGACCCGCCACGCACCGAGGTCACGCTCACGTTCAGCCTGCCGGCTTCGGTCCGGCTCGACGGCCGGTCGATCACCCTCGATGCCACCACCAACCCCCGCCGTCCGGTCACCTACCAGGCGGCCGGGGCGTGCTCGATCGAGGGGGGCGACACGCTGGTGGCCACCACGGTCGGCGACTGCACGGTCGTGGCGGTGGCGGTCGACAACGACGAGTTCCAACGAGCCATCGATCAGGACACGCTGAGCGTCCTACCCCGGCTGCAGACCCTCGGCCTCGACGGCGTGCCCCGGGCCGCGGTGTTGAGCTCGGCTGCGGTTCCCTTGCCGGTCACGACGTCGGCCGGGTTCGAGATCACCTACGACGTGTCCGGCGAGTGCCGCTTGACCGCCGACGGTCTGGTGTTGACCGGGGCCGGGACCTGTGAACTCGTGGCCTCGGCGTCGGGCGACCGCGAGACCGAGCCGATCACCGAGACCGTCGAGATCACGATCACCGACGCGCCGGTGGTCCGGCAGGGGCAGACCATCACCTTCGCCCGGCCCGACGATCTGGTCGTCGGCGGCTCCGGGGTGACCCTGTCGGCGACGGCCAGCTCAGACCTGGCGGTCACCCTCACGGTGACCAGCGGCGACTGCACCCTGACCGGGCGGACCTTGACCCCGGGCGACGCCGGCCGGTGCACCATCGTGGCCAGCCAGAACGGCGACGCCGACTACGAGCCGGCCGACTCGGTGACCCAGACGATCACGGTGGCCCGCCGGACGCCGACCATCACCGTCTCGCTGTCGGGTGGACCGTCGGACGAGATGGTCGCCGGCGAGACCCGAACGGTCACGATCACCGTCTCGAACGGTCCGGCCGGCTCGATCACCGACACCAGCGGGCCGTGCACCAGCAGCGGACGCACCATCACCGCCACCGGCAGCTCGGCCGGCACGTGCCAGATCACCGTCGGCACCGCCGGCGACGGCAACCACAACCCCGTCTCGACGTCGGTCTCGATCGGGGTGAAACTCACCCAGACGGTGACCGTCTCCGTGTCGTCGACGTCGATCTTCGTCGACGGCAGGACCGAGGCGGGGGCGACCGCATCGTCGGGCCTCTCGGTCACGCTGTCGGCAGGGCCGAGCAGCGTGTGCACGCTGAGCGGCGGGACGGTGGTCGGCGTTGGCGCCGGCACCTGCACGGTCACCGGCGACCAGGCCGGCAACGGGTCCTACGTGGCGGCCAGCGGGACGCGCTCGATCCAGGTCAATCCCAAGCGGACACCGGTCGTCACGATCTCGGCCCCATCCTCGATCGCGGTCGGCGAGCGGGCCGCCGTGACCGCGACGTCGTCGGAGAGCGGCGTGACGATCACGATCGACGCGTCCGGGAGCGCCTGCGCTGAGCAGAGCGCAGGGGCCATCGTCGGCGTGGCCCGGGGCACCTGCACGATCACCGCCACCCACCCCGAGACCGACGGAGCGGCGGCCGGATCGGCGACGGCGACGATCACCGTCACCGGCGTCGACGACCGCATCATCTTCGACTGCATCGGCATCTGTGACATCGGGGTCGGTGAGCAGGTCGGGGTGGCGATCGTGAGCGAGTCGGGCCTGACCCCGACGGCGTCGATCGATGGCCCGTGCACCATCGTTGCCCGCGACGGGGGCGGGGGCTCGCTGACCGTGCTGGTCCGGGGCGACGGGTCCGGTGGGTGCACCCTCCAGGCCTCGACCCCGGGAGATGACGCCTGGAATCCGGTTTCGAGCTCGTTCCCGATCACCGTCTCCCAACAGATCGACCTGGTCCCGGTGCTCGGGTCCGACTTCTTCGACGGGAGCTGCAGCGGCCGGACCTGCACCCATCGGCTCCGGTTCACCGTGCGCAACGACGGGACCAGCGGGTCGCCTCAGACGACGGTCACGGTCAACGTCACCCCCAACGGTCCGGTCACGGTGACCGTCCCGGCGATCGGGGCCGGTCGCAGCACGACGATCGAGACCTCGGTCACCGGCACGTGGTGCTTCGATCCGGATTGTTTCATCTCGGTCACGGTCGACCCGGGGAACGGGGTCGCCGAGACCAACGAGTCGAACAACACGGCGACCTGGTCGGCGATCGGCTGATCACCGCGGCGCGACCCCGGCCCCCCGACCGAGAACGACCGACCCGGCCCGAAAGGCTCTTCCCCGATGGACACCGGTGGGGAACGATGGGGTCATGGAACGGCTACGACGGTTCTTCTACCGCTCCCCCATCGCGCTCTACCGCCTTCGCCTCGGCGGCCTCCTCGGCGGCCGGTTCATCCTCCTCGAGCACCTTGGCCGACGCAGCGGGCAATGGCGGACGGCGGTTCTCGAAGTCGTCGAACGGGCCGACGACGGCGGGGTCCTGATCGTGTCGGGGTTCGGGGCCGGGTCCCAGTGGTGCCGCAACCTGACGGCCAACCCGGGTGTGTGGTTCACCCTCGGGCGGGATCGGACCCGGGCCACCGCCCGCCGCCTGGATCCGGACGAGACCGAGGCCCTGCTCGACCGGTACCGCCAGACCAATCCTCGGGCGGCCAAGACGCTCAGCTCCCGCATCGGCACCTCGCTGGTCGACGATCTGGCGACGGCCGCCGAGAAACTCCCGGCCTTCCACCTCGTACCGGATCCGGCCGACCAGCCGGTCGGCGAAACCCCTTGACCTCGCCCCACCACCGCAGGGGTGGACACCGGCTACCGTCGGGTTCGTGGCGAGCCAGGTGGTCGGGTGGCAGCGACGGGCCTGGAGCGACGGGTCCCGCACGAACTGGTCGAGCGACGGCCCACGTCCGTTGGCCGCCTCGCTGTGGTACCCGGCCGCCCCGGACGCCGCCGCGCACCAGCAACTGGCCGGACCCCCCGACCGACCGTTGTTCCGAACCGGCGTCGTCGCAGTCGACGCCGACGCCGACGACCCCGATCTCCGACGACCCCTCGTCGTGCTCTCCCACGGAACCGGCGGCTCGGCCGATCAGCTCGGCTGGCTGGCGACGGCACTCGCCGCGTCGGGCATCGTCGTCGGTGCCGTCGACCACCACGGAAACACCGCCGGCGAGGCCTACCGGGCCGAGGGGTTCCTCCGCTACTGGGAGCGGGCCCGCGACCTGTCGACCCTGATCGACCTGATCATCGCCGACCCGTTCACCGGTCCGATCGTCGACCCGTCCCGGGCCGGGGCGGCCGGGTTCTCGCTCGGCGGGATGACCGCGCTCCTCGTAGCCGGGGCGACCACCGACCTCGCCGCCTTCGTCGACGGCGCCCTGGCGGGGGCGGCCGACCCGGCCGAGCGGATGCCGCCCGAGTTCGGTGACGCCGACGCCTTCGTCGCCGAGCTGCGATCGCTGCCGGACCACGCCGCGACCGCCGACCGGTCACATCGCGACCCCCGGATCCTCGCCGCGTTCGGGATCGCCCCCGCCCTGGGCGCGGCCTTCCGCCCATCGGGGCTGTCGCCGGTCACCGTCCCCGTCGAGCTCGTCGTCGGGTCGGCCGACGAGCTGGCCCCGGCCGAGGCCAACGCCGAACACCTGGCGACCCACCTGGAGCGGGCATCGGTGACGGTGCTCGACGACGTCGGCCACTACACCTTCCTCGCCGAGCCGACCGAGGCGGGGCGCCAGGATCTCCCGCTGCTCGCCACCGATCATCCGAGCGTCGATCGGGCCGCCGTCCACCGGACGGTAGCGGCGCGGGCCGTGACGTTCTTCGGAGCCCACCTCACGAGGTGAGGTGGGATCCACCCCGGTGACAGCCGGCGAACCGTGGCGAGCGAGCGAGCCCGGTCAGCCGGCGATGCGGCCGGCGGCCCGGGCCGCATCGGTGGCATCGGCCAGCTGCGCATCGACGATGGCCAACCCGCCGTCCCAGAAACCGGGATCGTTCAGATCACAGTCGACGATCGCCCCCAGTTCCTCCGGCGAGCGGGAGCCGCCCGACGACAGCAGGTCGAGGTAGGCCGGAACGAACGACGTGCCCTCCGTCTCGTACCGGGCATAGACCGACAGGGCCAGCAGCTGGCCGTAGGCATAGGCGTAGACGTAGCCGGGCGTCCCGATGAAGTGGGGGATGTAGGACCACCAGGTCCGGTAGCCGTCGGTGATCTCGACCGAGTCGCCGAGCATGGCGGTCTGGGTCTCGGCCCACAACTCACCGAACCGCTCCACCGAGAGCTCGCCGTCGTCGCGGCGGACGGTGTGGCAGGCATCCTCGAAACGGTTCATCGCCACCTGCCGGAACACGGTGGCGATCGAGTCGTCGATCGTCGAGGCCAGCAGGGCGAACCGCTCGCCGGGGTCGTCGAGCATCGACAGCAGCCGCTTGTTGGTCACCGTCTCGCCGAACACCGAGGCGGTCTCGGCCAGCGTCAGGGGCGTCATCTGGTGGAAGATGCCCTGCTCCCGGGCCAGATAGGCGTGGATCCCGTGGCCCAGCTCGTGGGCCAGGGTCAGCACGTCGCGGGGGCGGGAGGTCCAGTTGAGCAGCACGTAGGGGTGGTGGGACGGGACCGTATAGGCGCAGAACGCGCCGGGCCGCTTCCCGGGCCGGACCGGGGCGTCGATCCACCCCTCGCCGATGAACCGGTCGACGATCGAGGCCAGCTCGGGGGAGAACGATGCGTAGGCGTCCCGCACCACCGACGTCGCCTCCGACCAGCCGATCTCCTGCTCACCGGCCGCCACCGACGCCATGCGGTCATAGTCGGCGAGGCGGTCGATTCCCATCGCCTCGGCCTTGAGCCGGTACCACCGTTGCGGGATGTCGTAGCGGGCGACGACGGCGTCGATCAGGGCCTGAACCGAGGCGTCGGTGGCCTCGTTCGACAGGTTCCGGCTCGAGATCCAGGTGTCGTAGCTCCGGAGCCGGTCGTCGACCGATTTGTCGAGGAGCAACGTGTTGTACACGAAGGCCCGGGTCCTGAGGCCGGGCGCGAGACCCTCGGTGACGGCGTCGGCCGCCATCCGTCGGGTGGCCCGCTCGGGGTGCTGGAGGAGCGAGAGCCCCTGCTCCAGGCTGGCGGTCTCGGTCCCACCGTCACCGTCGGCCAGTTCGACCTCGATGGCCGACGTCAGCTCGGAGAACAGCCGCACCCAGGCCGAGCCCCGCGTCACCGACGTCTCGATCAAAAGCGTCTCCTCCACCTCCGACAGCAGGTGGGGCCGGTTGAGCCGGGTGACGTGGAGGTGGTGCCGGCAGAAGTCGAGCCGGGGGTCGGCCAGGACCCGCTCCACGTGAGCGTCGTCGGCGGCGGCGAACTCCAGCTCGACGAACACCAGCAACGAGCCGACCTCGGTCGACGCCTCCTGGAGCTGTTGCATCTCGGCTCCCCGCTCCGGGTCGAGGGTGTCCTCGGAGAACCGCAGCATCCCGTAGTGGCCGGCCCGGCTCATCAGCTCGTTGATGTCTGCCATGGCCATCATCAGCTCGGCCAGCTCACCGGCTTCGAGGGCGCCGACCCGGCCCCGGAACCCCTGGAGGGTCTCGGCTCGCGCCTTGGCTCGCTCGATGAGCTCGGCGGCCGACTCGGCCCCGTCGAGAAGCGGGTCGAGGTCCCAGGTGACGTCGCTGGCGGTGAGGTCGGTCTCGGTCGTCGTCATGGCTCCAGTGTGCCCGATCCGGCTCCCATCGCCGGGGTCCAGGTCGGCGGCCATGGTGGGGGCTTCGTCGATCGGTACACCTACCCACCGACCCGGATCCCGGCGGCCCAGAGGCCGGTGAGCGCCTACTCCCAACTGGGGAAATGCGCTCTACGGGGCCGAATCAGGGCTCCTTACGTTCGCTGCTCATGGCAGCATCAGCAAGATCATCCAACGACCTCTTCCGGAAACTCGTGGCGTCGCTCCTGGCGGTCCTCACCGCCAGCGTCGGGCTGGCGGCGGTCACCACCGGCCGACCGGCCGGCGCCCTTCCACCCCCCGACGGCGACGACATTCCGGCCGACTCCGGCCAGTGGGGGCCGCTCGAGAACTGGCCTCTGATCGCCGTCCACGCCGCCCTCGACGTGAACGGGCGGGTCGTCACCTACGGGACCGACGGCAACGGCATCCAGACCGGCCAGTTCATCTATGACATCTGGACGCCTGGCACCTCGGCCGCCGCCGGCCACGCCACGCTCCCCAACACCACCCCGACCGACCTGTTCTGCAACCTCCAGCTCAACGTGGCGGAGACCGGCGAGCTGGTGATGTTCGGGGGCGACAACTGGACGGGGGTCTCGACCAACAACCTGGGCAACCCCGACATCACCAAGATCGACCCGGCGACCGGTCAGCTCTCTTCGCTGCCCGGTATGAGCCGGGCCCGGTGGTACGCCACCGGCACCGTCCTCCCCGACGGCTCGATCTACGTCCAGGGCGGCGCCGGCGGTGAAGACCACCCCGAGCTGTGGACGACCAGCGGCGGGGCCCAGCTGTTGGAACACCTCGACACCTCGTGGATCGACTGGTACTACCCCCACCACTTCGTGCTCCCCGACGGGCGGCTGTTCGGCATCGACGCCCTCGGTCAGATGTACTACCTCGACGCCAATCTGACGGCGATCACGCCGGCCGGCCAGCTCGGCCAGGATCGATGGGGCTACGGAGCGACCGCGGTCATGTTCGAGCCGGGCCGGATCCTCCACTTCGGCGGCGAGTACAACACGGCCGTGATCATCGACGCCAACGGTCCGGCCCCGGTCGTGACCGCCGTCCCGGCCCCCCACCGGACCCGTGACTGGGTCGACGGCACCCTCCTCCCGGACGGGCGGATCCTGGCCACCGGCGGCGCCTCCAACTACCAGTACGGTGCGGCCTACAACGCTCCCCTCGCCGCCTACCAGCAGGTCGACGCAGCCGAGATCTGGGACCCGGCGACCGGCACCTGGGAGGTCCAGAGCAGCGGGATCGACGCCCGCCTCTACCACTCGACCTCGCTGCTCCTGCCCGACGGTCGGGTCCTCGTGGCCGGTGGCGGTGCCCCGGGCCCGGTGGCCAACACCACGGCCGAGATCTTCGCCCCCGACTACCTGTACGCCGCCGCCGGCGGAGCGACCGTCCGCCCGGCCATCACCGGGATCTCCTCCACCGACCTCTTCCCCGGTAGCGCCGTGAACCTGGCGGTCGACACCCCGGTCGACATCGGGCGGGTCACCCTGGTCAAGACCGGCTCGGTCACCCACTCGACCAACATGGATCAGCGGATCAACGACCTGGCCTTCACCGTCGACGGTGACACCATCCGGGCCACCCTCCCGGCGACCGGGGCCGACGTCACCCCCGGCACCTACCTCCTGACCGTCCTGACCACCGCCGGTGTCCCGTCGGAGTCGGTGCTGGTCGACATCGGGGTCGGGGTCACCCCGGCCGACGTGGTCGAGGCCCAGATCGTCCGCCTCTACCGGGCCTACTTCAACCGTCAGCCCGATCAGGGTGGCCTCGACTACTGGACCGGCCAGGCCCGAAACGGGATCACGCTCGAGCAGATCTCCGACGTGTTCGCCGGCTCGGCCGAGTTCGTCGCCACCTACGGCAACGTCGACGACGGCCAGTTCGTCGACCTCGTCTACCAGAACGTCCTCGGTCGGGCCCCCGACGCCGGGGGCCGGGCCTACTGGATCGGCCAACTGGCGGCCGGCGTCACCCGAGGTCAGCTGATGGTCGCCTTCTCGGAGTCGGCCGAGTTCATCGCCATCACCGGGACCGGCAACGCTCCGGCGGCCGCCCCCCAGCCGATCGCCCCGCCGCCGGCTCCGCCCGCCCCGATCCCGGTCGACGGCTCGGCCTACGTGCCCGAGGTCTACCGGCTGTACCTCGCCTACTTCCGTCGGGAGCCCGACCAGGGCGGCCTCGACTACTGGACCGGCGAGCGGGCCCAGGGCGTGTCGCTGATCGTCGTATCCGACGCCTTCGCCGGCTCGGCCGAGTTCGTCGACACCTACGGAGCGACCACCGACGCCCAGTTCGTCGACCTCGTCTACCAGAACGTCCTCGGTCGGGCCCCCGACGCCGACGGCCGGGCCTACTGGATCGGCCAGCTGGCGGCCGGCGTCACCCGAGGCGAGATCATGATCGGGTTCTCCGAGTCGGCCGAGTTCATCGCCACCGTCGGCCCCATCGGCTGAGGCCACCCCTTCGCACGCTGCCTGTAGCGAGTGCCGAGACCCCCGGACACCCGGTCCGGGGGCTCGGCGCGCCCCGACCGTCCTGATCGATGGGGACGGTCAGCGCAGCTCGGCGCCGTGGGCCTTGACGACGGCGTCGATGCACGACTGCCGGACCTCGGCCACCTCGGCGTCGGTCAGGGTCCGATCCTGAGCCTGGAACCGGAGGCCGTAGGCCAACGACCGGACCCCGTCGCCCAGGCGGTCCCCCCGGTACACGTCGAAGAGCCGGAGCGACCACAGCAGGGAGCCACCGGCCTTGGTCAGGGTCCGTGCGACGTCGGTGGCGGCGACGTCATCGGCGACGACGAAGGCCAGGTCGACGTCGCTCGACGGGAAGCGGGACACCGGGCTGAGCCGGGCGACCGACCCCAGGGCGTCGAGGATGGGGGCCACGTCGAGCTGGAGCCACGCCACCCGTCCGGCGATGTCATGGCGGTCGAGGACCAGCGGATCGACCTCGCCGACCTCGCCGATCGTCCGACCCCGGAACCGGACCTCGGCCGACCGGGTCGGATGAAGCCCGGGACGGGCGGCGTTGACGACGGTCAGGCCCCGGAGGCCGAGCTCGGCCGCCAGGCGGTGGACAAGGCGGGTGGCGGCGATCGCCGCCCCGTCATCGGGCCCGAACCCGGCCTCGGCCGCCGCCACCTGCTCCGGCTCGTCCGGCAGATCGCCATCGGCGGGCCGATAGACCCGGCCGAGCTCATAGGGACGGATCGCCACGGCCCGGTGGGCCTGGTTGAAGGCGATGACGTTGAGCAGGCCGGGAAGCAGGGAGGTCCGGAGGATCGACTCCTCGGCCACCAGCGGGTTGACCAGCGAGATGCCCTCGGCGTCGCCGAGGCCGGCCCGAGCGATGTCGCCGGGGGCGAGGAACGGGTTGGGCATCGTCTCGGCGAAGCCGGCCCCTTCGAGGGCTCGGCGGATCCGCCGGCGACCCCGTTGGGCCGGGGTCAGCTCGCCGGCCTGGGTCGGGGTCGGAACCCGACGGCCCGACTTGTCGTAGCCATGGTGGCGGGCGATCTCCTCGACGACGTCGATCTCGGCGGTGCTGTCGGGCCGCCACGACGGGATCCGCACCGACAGTTGCCCGTCCCCGGCGACCGTGGCCTCGAAGCCGATCGGGTCGAGCAGGGCGACGATGTCGTCGGCCGACAGGTCGAGGTTCAGCAGCCGGTTGACCCTCGCCACTCGAACCGCCACCGGCTCGGGGACGGTGCGGCCGCCGTCCACGACGACGGCCCCGGCGGCGATCTCGGCGCCACAGATCTCGGCCGCCAGCTGACAGAACCGATCGAGGGCCCGCTCGACCCCCTCGGGGTCGACGCCCCGCTCATACCGGGTGCTGGCCTCGGAACGGAGGCCGAGGCGACGCGACGTCTTGGCGATCGTCATCCGATCCCAGATCGCGGCCTCCAGGAGTACCGAGGTCGTGCCGTCGCCGATCTCGGTCGAAGCGCCGCCCATCACCCCGGCCAAGCCGATCGGCTCGTCGGCGGCGTTGACGATCACCCCGTCGTCGGGGGTCAGCTCCCGGGTCGTGTCGTCGAGGGTGACCAGCTTCTCGCCGGTCCGGGCCATGCGGACGCCGAGGGCACCGTCGGGCACGAGGCCGAGGTCATAGGTGTGGTTGGGCTGGCCCAACTCGAGCATGACGTAGTTGGAGATGTCGACGATGGCGTTGATCGACCGCACGCCACAGGCCGTGAGGCGGTCGGTCATCCAGGCCGGGGCGGTCCCCACCGTGACGTTGTCGAGCACCCGGATCCCGAACCGGGCGCAGAACGCCTCGTCGTCGATGCGGACCGACGCCCGATCGGTGGTCGGCGGATCGGACTCGGTGAGCCCGGGCTCCCCGAAGGTGAACGGCACGCCGAGGCGGGCCGCGAGGTCCCTGGTCACCCCGGCCACCGACAGGGCGTCTGGCCGGTTCCCCTCGATATCGAGATCGAACAGCACGTCGGTCTCGGCCCCGAGGGCGGCGGCCAACGGCTCCCCCACCGTGGGCGTCCCGTCGAGGATGAGGATCCCGTCGGCGTCGGTGCCGAGCTCGAGCTCGACCGACGAGCACAGCATCCCGTTCGACCACTCGCCCCGCAGCTTGCGGCGGGCGATCTCCAGCCCGTCGGGCATCGTGGTCCCGATCGTGGCCAGCGGGACCCGATCACCGACCGACATGTTGAACGCCCCGCAGCAGATCTGGAGCGGCTCACCGTCACCCGGATCGACCATGACGAGCTGGATCCGGTCGGCCTCGGGGTGGGGGGTGAGCTCGAGGATCTCGGCGACGACGATCCCCTCCCAGGTGTGGCCGACCGTCTCGACCGACTCGACGACCATACCGAGATCGGTCATGGTCGCCGCCAGCTCATCGGGGTCGCCCTCGATCGGAGCGAACTCCCGCATCCATGACAGCAGTACCTTCATCTTTCGACCTCCCTCAGAACTGGTTCAGGACCCGGACGTCGTTGGAGAACATGTCCCGCAGGTCGTCGATGCCGTACTTGAGCGACGCCAAGCGGTCGATGCCGAAGCCGAAGGCGAACCCCGACCACTCCTCGGGATCGACGCCGCCGGCTCGCAGGACGTTGGGGTGGACCATGCCGCAGCCCCCCAGCTCGAGCCAGGACCCGTCGGGGCGCTGGACGTCGAACTCGGCCGACGGCTCGGTGAAGGGGAAGTAGTTGGGCCGCAACCGGGAGGTGAAGCCGGGCCCGAAGTAGGCCTCGGTGAACGCCTCGATCGTGCCAGCCAGGTCGGCCAACGAGATGTCGCGGTCGATGACCAGGCCCTCGATCTGGTGGAAGACCGGCATGTGGGTGGCGTCGGCCGTGTCGCGGCGGAAGACCCGGCCCGGTGCGACGATGTAGATCGGCGGCTCCTGGTCCAGCATCGTCCGGATCTGGACCGGCGAGGTGTGGGTTCGCAGCAGCGTGGTCCCCGGCTCGCCGTGGTCGACGTAGATCGTGTCGAACCCGTCCCGGGCCGGATGGCCGGGCGGGATGTTGAGGGCATCGAAGTTGTGCCAGTCGGTCTCGACCTCGGGCCCTTCGGCGACCCGGAACCCCATCCCGACGAACACGTCCTCCAGCACCTCCCAGGTGCGGGTGACGACGTGCCCGTGGCCGACGACGACGTCGTCGGCCACCTCGGTGAGGTCGAGGCGCTCGCCTTCGAGCTGGGCGGCCCGCTCGACGGCGGCCAGCTCGTCGCGGCGGGCCTCGATCGCCTCGGTCACCCGGTTTCGGGTCGCGTTGAGGGCCTGGCCGGCGTCCTTCCGCTGGTCGGGGGGCAGCTCGGCGATGTCCTTCTTGGCCTTGGTGAGGGCGGCGTTGCGGCCGAGGGCCGCGGTCTCCAGGGCCTGGAGGTCGGTCAGGGTGGCGACATCGGCCAGCCCCGCCAGGGCGTCGGCTTCCAGGGTTGGCAGGTCGTCGATCATCGAGAGCTAACCTCCCGTCTCGGGGGCATCGTGTCCACCGAGATTCGCCCGGCGGCGCCGGGAGTGGTCGGCGGGGCCCGCTCGGCGCGAACGGACCGGAGCCAAGCTAGCGGTCTCCGCCGGCTTCGCCCGCCGGACCGGCGCCCCGGTCGTCGCCGACCTGGTGGCGAGCCGCCGCCACCCGGCGCTGCCGAAGGGCCTCGAAGCAGAACAGCGATCCGGCGACCGCCAGGTTGAGCGACTCGGTCGGTCCGGCAAAGGGGACGGTGGCGACGACGTCGGCCCGATCCACCACGTCGTCGGGGAGGCCCCGGGTCTCGTTGCCGAGGAGGATGACGGCATCGGTCAGGTCGACCTCGTCGTAGGGCCGGGCGTCGGGGGTCGCCACTGTGGCGACGAGGGGCCGACCGGTGGCGGCCAGGGCGTCGAGGGCCCGTTCCACGTCGGGCTCGATCGCCACCGGGAGGCGGAGGCCGGACCCGGCCGAGGACCGCACCACCTTGGGGTTCGTCGGATCGACCGACGGCCCGGCGAGGACCAGGCCGGCCGCACCGGCGGCCTCAGCGCTGCGGATCAGGGTGCCGACGTTGCCCGGGTCGCTGGCCTCGACGACGCAGGCGACCGGCCCGGACGACGGCAGGGCGTCGACGGTCGCCGGAGGGCGGGAGACGATCGCCGCCACCGGCCGGGGGGTGACGGCGTCGAGCACCGTGGCCAGCACCCCGGGGGCGGTGGGGACGGCCGTCACCCCGAGCGCCGCGGCGGCCGCGTCGAGGTCCGGCCACCAGGGGTTGTCGGTGGCATGGCGGTCGACGAGGAGCTCCTCGATGGTCAACGCGCCGGCCGCAGCCACCGCCAGCGCCTCGGCGATCAGGCCGGGCCCCTCCACGACGAAGGCCCGCTCGGCGGAGCGGGCCTTTCGTTGGGTGATGAGCCGGCGGAGCCGCTTGACGCGACGGTTGCCAGCGTTGATCCCGTCGGCCGGGAGGCCGTTCACCGGCGCCGAGCGCCGGCTCAGGCGGCGTCGGCCGACGAGCTGGCCACCGCGACCAGAGCGGCGAACGCCTCGGGGTCGTGGACCGCCAGGTCGGCCAGGACCTTCCGGTCGACGGCCACATCGGCCGCCTTGAGGCCGCTGATGAACCGGCTGTAGGACATGCCGTGCTCCCGGCAGGCGGCGTTGATCCGCTGGATCCACAGCCGACGGAACTCGCCCTTGCGGGCCCGCCGATCGCGGAACGCGTAGTTGCCGGAGTGCATGACCTGCTCGTTGGCGGCCCGGAACGTCCGGCTCTTGTTGCCGTAGTAGCCCTTGGCTCGCTCGAGGGTCGTCCGGCGACGCTTCTTGGAGTGGACGGCTCGCTTCACTCGTGCCATGTCGAAGTCTCCTTGGGGGTTCTCGGAGGGTGATCTCGGGGACGGTCAGCTGGAGAGCATGTGCTTGACGCGGGGGCTGTCGCTGTCGGCGACGTCAAAGGTGCCCGAGAGGCGCCGCTTGCGCCGGCTCGACTTCTTCTCGAGGAAGTGGTTGAGGTTCTTGCTCCGCCTCCGCACCTTGCCCGAGCCGGTCACCTTGAACCGCTTCTTCGCGCCCTTGTGGGACTTCATCTTCGACATGGGTTGCTCTCCTGGTGTGGTCGCGGCGGCTCGTGGGGGGGGCGGCCCGGCGGCGAGGTATCCGTCACCGTGACCGTGGGGGAAGGAGTGAGGCTCCGGGAGCCCGTCGATCGGGCTCCCGGCGACGACCTCTCGATGCGTGTCAGCTCTCGGCCGAGTCCTCGGCCGCTACCGCCGCTGCGGGCTCGGCCGTCGCACCGTTGTCGGGAGCCGACGACTCGTCGTTCGAGCTCGCCGCCCGCTCCCGGTTCTTTCGCTTCTGGTTCTTCTTGCTGTCGGGGCCGAGCACCATCGTCATGTTGCGACCGTCGAGCCGGGGATAGGCCTCGACCTTCGCGTAGTCGTCGACCCGTTCGACGATCTCATCCAGGATCTTGCGACCGAGCTCTGGATGCGTGACCTCACGCCCCCGGAACATGATCGTGATCTTGACCTTGTGGCCTTCCTGGAGGAACTTCTCGACCTTGCGGGTCTTGGTGTCGAAGTCGCCGCCCGAGATCTTCGGCCGGTACTTCATCTCCTTGACGACGACGTTGCTCGCCTTCTTCTTCGATTCCTTGAGTCGCTGCGCGGCTTCGTACTTGTACTTGCCGTAGTCCATGATCCGGCAGACCGGCGGGTTGGCCTTCTCGGCCACCTCCACCAGATCGAGCTCCAGCTCGCGAGCGAGCGACAGAGCTTCCGGTATGGGCTTGATCCCGAGCTGGTCGCCGTTCGGACCGATGACCCGGACTTCCCGGGCCCTGATCCGATCGTTGATCCGGGGCTCTGGTGGTGGCGCAGCTATAGCCGATCACCCCTCATGCAGATGCATCTCTCCTTCGGTGCCGCTAGGGCGGGTTTCCAATGTGGTACGTCGATGCCGAATGGACCGACGCGGGCACCAGCGAGAAGGAGTGCATGGCCCGGGTGGATACCCGAGCGATCGGAGTGCCCGGCCCGCCGTCACGGAGGACGACCGACCATCGTGGTTCACCCGATCTCGACCCGGACGCACGGTTGGTGGCCGGGTGGGGACATGCCCTCTTTCTTGTTGGAACCATCCAGGCTAGCGGACCCCGACCTGGATCGCTTCCCGATGGTCGTCGCCCCACCGTGAGCCGCCCCCCGGACGCCGTTGATAGGTTGATGTCATGAGCCTCTGGACCCCCGACGGTGAGCACGAGGTGCGTCGGACCGCCCCCGGCGCCCCCGGACCGGCCGACGGCCCCGTCGGGCCCGACGGTCCGGCCGGCCCGCCCGAGGAGCTGAGCGAGGAAGACCGGGCCCGAGCCGAGGCGATGGCCCAGGAGCTGAGCGAAGCCCGGGCCCGGCTGCTGGAGACCGAGGTGGCGACGGTGATCGCCAACCACGCGCTCGGCATCTATGAGCTGGCGGCCATCCACCTCACCTCCGAGGAGCCGAACTTCGAGGAGGCCAGGCTGGCCATCGACGCCCTCGGTGTGTTGGTCGAGGGCCTGGAAGGGCGCCTCGGTGGCGGCGAGCCGACCCTGAAGGACGCCCTCCACCAGATCCGCCTGGCGTTCGTGCAGCGGTCCCAGGAGTCTCCGACCAGCGGCTAGGCCACCGCGGCCAACGCCTCGACCGCATCGGCCCCGATCGGACGGCCGAGACCGAACCCCTGGACCCACCGGACCCCTCGGGCGGCGAGGGCGGGAACGTCGTCGGGATCCTCGATCCCCTGCACCACGACCTCCACCCCCAGGGACCGGGCGACGTCGATCATGGCCTCCAGAACCGGACGCACCCGCCGGTCGGCGAGACCGGGCGCCAGCTTGGCCATCGCCGGGCCCGTGCCCTCGGCTCCCTCGGCGATTCCCAGGAGCGCAGCCGCCGAGTCGACCCCGTCGACGACCCTCCGGTAGCCACCGGCATCGATCGACGCCGCCGGCTCGGCACCCGGTACCTCGAGCAGCACCTGGGACCGGTCGAGCCCGGAGGCGGCGACGGCACCGTCGAGCACCCGACGGTAGGGCTCCGACGCCAGGCGTGACCGGCTGACGTTCAGCCCGACCCACAGCGGTCGGCCGACGGTGGCCGACCAGCGGGCCAGGTCCCGGCAGGCGACCGTGGCCACCGCCCCATCGAGATCGGCGCCGAACCCCCGGGCCTCGGCCACGGGGAGGAACGACCGGGGAAGGAGCTGACCCCGGATCGGGTCGAACCACCGGGCCAGCGCCTCGACCCCCACCAACCGGCCGTCGACCGCCGAGCGGATCGGCTGGTAGTGGACCTGGAGCCGCTCGTCGAGGACCCGCCGGCCGATCGTCCGGTCGGCCAGGATCGCCGCCTCGGCGTCGCTGGCCAGGTCGGCGTCGAACACCGCAACGCCTGCTCCCCCGGCCGCCTCGACTGCCAGGCGCGCCTCCGCCGACAGCTCCGCTTGGGCCGATTGGGCCGTGCCGTCCCGTCGAGCCCGGTTGGCACCGGCACCGAACGCCGGCCGCTCCTCGACGAACCGGGCGGAGCACCCGACCCGGACGATCGGCTCGACCGTGGTCCCGTCGTCCAACTCGACCGGGCCGGCGACGGCGGCCACGAGCCGGTCGGCGAGCGCGACGACGTCGCGCACCGCCAGGCGGCCGTCGGTCACCACCTCGAACCCCTCGGCGGTGGCGGTCACCAGGTCATCGTCCCGGACCCCGGCCCGGACCCGTCCGAGCACGGCGTCGGTCACCCGGCGGCCCGAGCCGGACCCGAGCACGACATCGAGGCCGGCCAGCCGATCGATCCGACCGATCACCACCCCCACGACCCGCCCCCCGGCCGGGCGAGGCCCCGATCCCCCAGTGGGCGGAGCGCCGAACGGGCGCCCTCGCCGCTCCCGTCGGCGGCCATGACCCGGGTCTTCGTCGTCACTCATCGGTCACCCGGTCGGCCGCGGCCGGGCGGCCGTGATCCGCTCGGGTGGATCGACCCACCCGAGCGGCCTGACCCGCCGCCAGATCGGCCCACGGGCGGGGCCGGGGGGGCGGTCCGACCTCAGCGGTGGTCGGGCGCCACCTTGATCACCGATACCGCTTCCCACTGGCCGGGCCCGGCGGGGCCGATCTCGACCATCACGGCGGTGTCGGGCTCGATCCGGCGGGTGCCGTCGGTGATGGCGGTGCAGTGGAACCGGTAGGGACGGCCGTCGGCGGTGACGACCGAGCCGAGACCCCGATCGCCGTCGAACTCGGTGACGGTGGCGGGCTCGGCGGTCATCGCTGCACCGACGGCGCTCAGTTGGCGGCCGACTCGCCCTCGAGACCCAACAGGTGGCCGAGGCGCTCCTGCTTGGTCCGGAGGTAGGCGAGGTTCTGCTCGGTGGGAACGGTGACCAGCGGCACCCGCTCGGTGATCTCCAGGCCGTAGCCGTCGAGGCCGCCGTACTTGGCCGGGTTGTTGGTCATCAGCCGCATCCGGGTGACGCCGAGGTCGACCAGCATCTGAGCCCCGATCCCGTACTCCCGGCTGTCGGCCGGCAGGCCGAGGTCCAAGTTGGCGTCGACCGTGTCCCGCCCCTGCTCCTGGAGGCCGTAGGCCCGCATCTTGTGGCCGAGCCCGATCCCCCGCCCCTCATGGCCCCGGAGGTACACGAGCACGCCTCGACCGGTCTCGGCGATCGTGGCCAGCGCCTGGTCGAGCTGAGGACCGCAATCGCACCGGAGCGACCCGAAGATGTCGCCGGTCAGGCACTCGGAGTGGACCCGGACCAGCACGTCGTCGCCATCGTCGGGGTCGCCCATCACGAACGCCACGTGCTGCTCCCCGTCGAGGACCGACTCGTACACCACGGCCCGGAAGTCGCCGTGCCGGGTGGGGATGGTCGCCTCGGAGAACCGGGTGACGAGCTTCTCGGTCCGCCGACGGTACCGGATCAGGTCGGCGATCGAGATGAAGACCAGATCGTGCTCCCGGCAGAACTCGATGAGGGTGGGGACTCGGGCCATGGTGCCGTCGTCGTTGACGATCTCGCACAGGACGCCCGCCTCCCGCAGCCCGGCCAGGCGGGCCAGGTCGACCGCCGCCTCGGTGTGACCGGCCCGCTTCAACACGCCGCCGGGTCGGGCCCGGAGGGGGAAGATGTGGCCCGGGCGGGCGAAGTCGGCAGCGCTGGCCTGGTCGTCCACCATCTGCCGGATCGTGAGGGCCCGGTCGTAGGCCGAGATCCCGGTCGTGGTGCCGTGCCGGTAGTCGATCGACACGGTGAACGCGGTCCGCATCACCTCGGTGTTCTGGCTGACCATGAGCGGCAGGTCGAGCTCGTCGGCCCGCTCGCCGGTCACCGGGGCGCAGATCACGCCCGAGGTGTGGCGGATGAAGAACGCGAGGTTGTCGGCGGTGGCGAACTCGGCGGCCATGATCAGGTCGCCCTCGTTCTCCCGGTCCTCGTCGTCGACGACGACGACGATCTCCCCCCGCCCGATCGCCGCGATGGCGTCCTCGACGGGATCGAACGGCGACGATTCGGGTGCGGTGGTCATCGGGTCATCCTGTCGGAGGTTCGGGGCGAAGATCCAGGCGCAGATCGTCGCCCACCTTGACCGTACGGTCAAGGTGGAGCCGGCGGAGGTCGGCGATCGTGGGGGCGCCGGACCCGGCCAGGACGGGGGTGCCATCGGCGCCGCCCATCAACGCCGGCGCCAGGTAGAGGACGTAGCGATCGACCAGACCCTCCCGGTGGAAGGCACCGGCCACGGTGGCGCCGCCCTCGACCAGCACCTGGGACACGTCGCGCCGACCCAGCTCATCGAGCACGTCGGGCAGCGGGCCGTCGAGCTCCAGGCACGGTCGGATCGCAGCGTCGGCGCCGGCCCGGCCCAGCACGACCCGCAGCGGTTCCCGGGGCGGGGCGCCGTCGGCGGCCACGACGCCTCGGACGGTCAGCCGCGGGTCGTCGAGGCGGACCGTGCCGGCCCCGACACAGATGGCGTCGGACTCCGCTCGGAGCCGGTGGGCGTCGGCCCGGGCCTCCTCGCCGGTGATCCACTGGCTCGACCCGTCGGCCGCCGCGGTCCGACCGTCGAGGGTCGCGGCGAGCTTGAGCACCACGAGCGGTCGGCCGGTCCGTCGCTGGGTCAGATAGGGGGCGAGCTGGTCCTCGACCAGGGCCGCGCCGGGGCCGACGGTCACCTCGATCCCGGCGCTCCGCAGCGCCTCGACCCCTCGCCCGGCGACCCGGGGGTCGGGGTCGACGATGGCCACCACCACCCGGGCCACGCCCGCCGCGATGACCGCCTCGACACAGGGCGGTGTCCGCCCGTGGTGGGAGCATGGTTCGAGGGTGACGTAGAGGGTCGCCCCCCGGGCCCGGTCGCCGGCCCTCGCCAGGGCGGCCGGCTCGGCATGGGAGGCGTCGGGTCGCCCGGTCGCCCCCTCGAAGGTCACCCCGTCGGGGGTGACCACCACCGCGCCGACCCAGGGGCGGGGCGGGGCGACGAGGCGGGCGTGGGCCGCCCGGGCCACGGCCCGGGCCATCATCGCCTCGTCGTCGGGGGCGGTGTCGGGTGCGACCAGGCTCATCGGGGCGTCAGTGGGGCCGGCCACCGGTGAGAAGGTCGATGGCGTGGGGCAGCACGTCGAGCACCGCCTCCAACGTCTCGACCGAGCCTTTCGTCGAGCCGGGGGTGTTGAGGATCAGGGCGGTGCCCCGGGTGCCGGCCAGGGCCCGGCTGAGTCGGCCGAGCCCGGCCGGGTTGCACGTCCGCATGACCTCGGCCAGGCCGGGGGCCTCGCGCTCCAGGGCGGCCCGGGTCCCCTCCGGGGTGAGGTCGCGGGGGCCGAACCCGGTCCCCCCGGTGGTCACGATCAGGCCGGCGAAGCCCTCGGCCTCGGCGATGAGCGTGTCGCGGACCGTCTCGACCCCGTCGGCGATCTGGATCCGGCCGACCACCGACCACCCGGCCTCGGCCAGCCGGGCCTCGACCGCCTCGCCGGAGGCGTCGGTCCTCGTTCCGGCGATCACCCCGTCGGAGACGGTGATCACCTTGGCTTCCAGCGGGGCGTCGGTCGAGGGTTCCACGCTCCAAGTGTGCCCGCCCGCCGTCGAAACCGGAGCGGCGAAAGTAGTGTGAGAAGCCGTGATCCACTGCGAGGAGGCCGAGGAGCGATGAGCCGAGTCCACAACTTCTGCGCCGGACCGTGCACCCTGCCGACCACGGTCGTCGCCGAGCTCGGCGACGAGATGCTCGACCATGGCGGCACCGGCATGTCGGTGATCGAGATGAGCCACCGCAGTGCCGACTACGAAGCCATCCACACCGAGGCGCTCGAGCTGCTGCGATCGCTGTTCCGGGTCCCGGACGACGTCGCCACGCTGCTGATCCAGGGCGGCGCCACCCTCCAGTTCGGGATGGTGCCGATGAACCTGATCCCGGCCGGCGGTTCGGCGGCCCACGTCGTCAGCGGCAGCTGGGCCCGCAAGGCCCTGGCCGACGCCGAGCGGGTCGGGGCGGCCTCGGTCGCCTGGGACGGCTCGACGGTCGACTTCACCCGGATGCCGTCTCCCGCCGAGGTGACGATCGGCGACGACGCCTCCTACCTCCACGTCACCTCGAACGAGACGATCGAGGGGATCCGGATGGCGGACTTCGACGGCTTCGACGCGCCGCTCGTGGCCGACATGTCGTCGGACTACCTGAGCCGGGCCGTCGACTGGACCCGGTTCGACGCCATCTACGGAGGGATCCAGAAGAACCTCGGCCCGGCCGGTCTGGCGGTGGTGTTCGTCCGGCGGGCGCTGCTCGACCGGGTCGCCGATCAGGTCCCCAGCTACCTCCGGTACCAGACCCACGCCGCGTCCGATTCGCTGGCCAATACCCCGGCGATGTTCGCCATCTGGACCATGGGCAAGATGCTGCGGTGGATCGAAGCCAACGGCGGCGTCGACGGCATGGAGAAGCGAGCCGCCGAGCGGTCGGGTCTCGTGTACGACGCCATCGAGGCCAGCGGCGGCTTCTACCGGAGCAGGGCCGAGGTCGCCCATCGGTCCCACACCAACGTGGTGTTCAACCTCCCGACGGCCGACGACGAGGCCCGGTTCGTGGCCGAAGCGGCCGACCACGGGCTGGTCAACCTGAAGGGTCACCGCTCGGTGGGCGGCATTCGGGCCAGCATCTACAACGGCCTGGCGACCGAGAGCGTCGAGGCGCTGACCGGCTTCATGGCCGACTTCGCCGGGCGGGCCGGCTGAGCGGCTTGCCCCGCCTCCGGCCCCTCCCCCTCCGCCTCATCGACGAGCACTGGACCGATCGGGTCCCGGCCCCGGCGGCCGAGACCCTCTCCCCCGCTGAGCGGCAGGCCCACGTGGCGGCCAACCCGCTCTCCTACCTGGGGGTCACCCGGGCCCTCGACGAGGGCTCGGACGACCCGGCGACCGTCGCCGGCACCTTGACGGCCAGCCGAGACCACCTCGACGTCCTCCTCGACCGCGGTGCCTTCGGGCCGGTCCGCCGGCCGGCGGTGTACCTGTATCGGCTGACGATCGGGGACCATGCCCAGACCGGCATCGTCGCCGGACTCCCGATCGAGGCCTACGACCGGGGCGAGGTGGCGATCCACGAACAGGTCAAGACGGTTCGGGCCGGGTACCTGGCCGATCACCGGGAGGCGGTCCGGGTCGAGTCCAGTCCGATCTCGGTCGCCCATCCCCCCGATCGGGACCTGGCGTCGCAGGTCGATCACCTCGCCACCGAAGCCGAGCCGGTGGTCGACTTCACCGCCGACGACGGCCTCCGCCAGACCGTCTGGGCCGTCGACGACGCCGCCGGGGCCGAACTGCTCGACCGACTGGCCGACCACCGCCTCTACCTGATCGACGGTCACCACCGGGCGGCCGCCGCCTCGATCGGGGCCGAGCGCTCCGCCGGGCGGGACGGCGACATCCTCACGGTCGTCTTCGCCGCCGACCGGCTCCACAACTCGGCGTTCCACCGGAGCCTCAACGGGGTCGACGTCGAGGCGCTGATCACCACCATCGGGCGCCGGTACCCGATCCGGCCTGCGACCTCGGCCGACGACCTGGCCGATCGCCGGCCGGGCGAGCTGGCCCTGGTCGCCGGCGGGACGCCGCTCGTCGTCACCGTCGCGTCCGACGGGGTCGGCCTGGCCGAGGACGATCGGGCCGGGGTCGACGGCCTCGGCGGCCTCGACGGCTTGGACCCGGTCCTCCTTCAGCGGCGGATCCTGGAGCCGCTGCTCGGCATCGACGAAACGGTGCCGACGCCTCGACTCACCTACCGGATCGGCGATGGCGATCGGGCCGACATCGAGACCCTTGATGTGGCCGACGACGCTGCGGTGTGGGTCATGCGACCGGTCCCGGTGGCGACCATCCTGACCACGGCCGACGCCGGTCGGGTGATGCCCCCCAAGTCGACCTGCTTCCTCCCCAAGGTCCGATCCGGGGTGTTCCTCCGCCACCTGCCCTGACCCTCCTCCTCGGGAGGGGTGCGGGCGGCCCCATCGTCGGCCGGGCCGAATGCGGTCAGCGGCGACGGAGGCGGAACAGGGTCATCGCGTCCATCACGCCGCCGTCGTCGGCCCCGGTCGGGAGCACGAGCGACACCCCCGACCAACCCGAGGGCCCCGGGACCCAGGGCGCGCCCGGTCCCTCGACGACCTCGACCCGGGAATCGCCGGCCACGGCGTCGAGCACCCCGATCGACTCGGCGGCGGTCAGCGTGCAGACGCTGTAGGTCACGGTCCCACCGGGCCGGACCAGGTCGATCGCCGCCCGGACCATCTCGACCTGCTGGCGGGCCAACCGCTCGGGGGCATCGGCATCGATCCGCCACCGGGCATCGGCCCGCCGCCGGAGGCTCCCCAGACCCGAGCACGGGGCGTCGACCAGGACCCGATCGGCGGTCCCGGGGGCGAACGGAGGTCGGGCGGCATCGGCCACGACCACCGGCAACCGGGCCTCGAGCCGGGCGGCGTTGGCCGCCACGAGCCCGACCCGCTTGGACCGCAGGTCGGCGGCCACCACCCGGCAGCCCCGGGCGACGAGGTCGGTGGCCTTACCGCCGGGGGCGGCGCAGACGTCCAAGACCAGCTCTCCCGGAGCCGCTTCGACCGCCTCGACGACCAGCTGCGAGGCCCGGTCCTGGGTGTAGCCGTCGTCCCGGACCGTGGCGGTGGTGCCGACGTTCATCGCCTCGAGGGCGGCCTCGGCCCGGTCGGGGCCGAGGTCGGCGGTCAGCCGGTCGACGATCCAGTCGGGGTAGCTGAGCTCGGTCGCCCGGTCGGGATACTCGACCGGCGCCGACGCCACCCGGCGGAGCACCGCGTTGACCACCGACCGTCCCCGACCGCCGGTGGCCCCGACGGTGGCGTCGATGGCGGCGTGGGGTGGGGTGCCGAGGAAGGCCAGCTGGTAGGCCCCGAGCCGGAGGCCGGCCCGGACCCGGGGCTCGACGCGGTCGAGGAGGAACCGGTCGACGAGGTGGTCGCAGGCCCGCCGCATCCGGGTCGTGCCGTAGACGAGCTGGGTCACGAACCGGCGGTCGGGGCCCACCAGGTCCGACCGGTCCAGGATCGGAGGCAGGACGAGGTTGGCAAACGCCCCGCCGGTCTCGATCCGGAGCAGGGCCTCGATCGCCACCCGGCGGGACGCCACCCCGTCGCCGGTTCTCGATCGATCAGCCAAGGCGGTCGTCGGGGGTCGGCTGGGCGCCGTTGAGCCAGTCGGCGGCCGCCATGGGACGCTTGCCCTCGGGCTGGACCGTGATCAGCTCCAGCCACCCCTCGCCGGTGGCGACCGCGGTGCCCCGGATCGTGCCCGGGGCCGGTGGTTCGCCAGTGCCGCCGGTCGGATCCGGGTCGGTGCCGGTTCCGGCCGGGACCGGCCGGGCGTCGACGATCTTGAGCCGCCGTCCCCGGAAGGTCGACCACGCCCGGCCGAGCCGGGTCACCCGGTGGAGCTCGACGGCGGGGCGGGACAGATCGAGCTGGTGCTCGGCCGGGTCGATCTTGGCGGCGTGGGTGATCTCGCCGACCTGGGGCCGGGGCGGGCTGAGCCCCGCCGTCAGCTCGGCGACCAGGATCTCGCAGCCGAGGGTGACCATCCGGCCCCGCAGCTCGTCGAGGGTCTCGTCGGGGTCGATGGTCACCGGGTCGCACCGGTGGAGATCGCCGCTGTCGAGCTCGGAGGCCAACGTCATCAGGCAGACGCCGGTCGTCGCATCGCCGGCCAGGATGGCCCGCTCGACGGGGGCCGCCCCCCGCCATCGGGGCAGCATCGAGAAGTGGATGTTGACCATCGGCAG
Source organism: Acidimicrobiales bacterium (assembly GCA_965262175.1). Lineage (GTDB taxonomy): Bacteria > Actinomycetota > Acidimicrobiia > Acidimicrobiales > SZUA-35 > CADEDH01. Next base: position 329,359 of record CBDHES010000029.1, read on the forward strand.
CTCGGCCAGGACCTCGTCGGGGATGATCCGGCCGTAGGCCACCACGACCGCCAGATCGGCCCCGACCGTCGTCGCTGCAGCCAGGTCGTCGGTGGTCGGGATGCCCCGCTCGATGGCCGCCGCCTTGACCGGCGAGGGACTGAGCGCCCCACCCCGCCCCCGCCGCTTGTCGGGTCGGGAGACGACGAGGGCGATCTCGAACCCAGCATCGTGGAGGGCGACCAGCGGCGGCACGGCCAACGCCGGCGTACCGAGGTAGACGAGACGGCGGGGAGGGGTCGTCGGGGGCCGAGGGAGATCGACCGTGGCGGGCTCGGTCACCTCGTCAGGGCAGGGTCAGGCCGCCGCCCCGATTGCGACCGTTGGACGAGGCCGGGCCATCGTCGTCGCCGGGGGTGAGGAACGTCTTGCGGACGACCTTCATCGCTTCCTTGCGGGTGTCGGCATCGAGCCGATCGACGAGCAGGACCCCGTCGAGGTGGTCCATCTCGTGCTGGAAGAGGCGGGCCAGCAGCTCATCGGCCTCGATCGACACCTCGTTGCCATCGAGGTCGTACCCGGTGATGTAGATCTCCTTGGGGCGCACGATCTCCCACGACAGCCCGGGGACCGACAGGCAGCCCTCGTCGTAGACCCACTCGCCCCGGGACTCCGAGATCACCGGGTTGATGAGCGCCTTGGGACCGTCGCCGATGTCGTACACGAAGAACCGTCGGGCCACGCCGATCTGGGGGGCGGCCAGCCCGACACCGGGCTCGGCGTACATGACCTCGAGCATCTCGTCGGCGAGGGTGGCCAGCTTCCCGTCGATGTCGGTGACCTCGTCGGCGACCTTCCGCAAGACGGGGTCGCCGAAGACGCGAATCTCGTAGGGGGTCACCATGCATGCCAGGGTACCGTTCACCCCCAGTGGTCCCCTCGCCCCCGTCGTCCCACTACTTCGATCCCGAACCGTCCTCGACGTCCGACGTCGGCGAGGTCGAGCTGGTGCTCCCCGATCGTCGACTGGTCATGACAACCGACCGGGGGGTGTTCGCCCGACACGGGATCGACCCGGGGACCAAGCTGCTCCTCCTCGACGGCCCCCAGCCGACGGCCGGCGATCGGGTGCTGGTCGATCTCGGCGCCGGCTACGGACCGATCGCCTGTGCCCTGGCAGCCCGGAACCCCGAGGCCACCGTGTGGGCGGTCGAGGTCAACCGCCGGGCTCGGGAGCTCTGCGCGGCCAACGCCCGGGCGGCCGGGCTGGCCAACGTCACGGTCGTCGAACCGGATCGGTTCCCGGCCGACGCGGCGATCGATCGGATCTGGTCGAACCCACCGATCCGCATCGGCAAGCGGGCGCTCCACGAGCTGCTCACCACCTGGTTCGACCGCCTCGGCCCGGCGGGGACCGCCCACCTCGTCGTCCAGAAGCACCTGGGGGCCGACAGCCTCCACCGCCACCTGGCCGAACGGGGATGGCGGGTCGATCGCCGGGGATCCCGGAAGGGGTATCGGCTGCTCGACGTGGGGCGGCCGTGACCGACAAGCCGCTGTCCCCGACCGAGCTGAAGCGTCTCCATCGCAGCTGGCGCCGTCGGGCCGAGCTGCGGATCGGCCTGATCCTCGACGGGGTCCAGAACCCCTACAACGTCGGAGCGGTCCTCCGCTCGGCGGCGGCGTACGGGGTCGACACGATCTGGGCCGTCCCCCCGACCCCGGGCCGGGATCATGCCGGGGTGGCCAAGACCGCCCTCGGGTCGGATCGGTTCGTCGCCTGGGACGAGGTCGAGACCGGACCGGAGGCGGTGAGCCGGGCCCGGGCGGCCGGCTATGTCACGGTGGCGGTCGAGCTGACCGCCACCGCCACCCCACTGTTCGACCTCGACCTGACCTCGCCGGTGTGCCTGGTGCTGGGTCACGAGGACCGGGGCGTCCACCGGGAGACCCTGGCCGTCGTGGACCACACCGGGTTCCTGCCCCTCGTCGGCAAGATCGGGTCGCTCAACGTCGCCCATGCCGCCACCGCCGCCTTGGCCGAGGTGGCGCGCCAGGCCTGGGTCTGAGCCGGCTGGCGCGGCCGGTCGCCGCTCGTCGGACTCAGCAGTGTCCGGCGGCCGGGGCGGGGCGGACCCGCCACCCATCCAGCTCGACCCCGGGGCGGCAGAGCGCGACGACGCTCCCCCCGAACCCGCCGCCGGTCATCCGGGCGCCGTACACCCCGGGGGTGGCGACCAGCTCGTCGACCGCCCGGTCCATCGCCTCGGTCGAGGTCTCGTAGTCCGACGCCAGGCTCCGGTGGCTGGCGATCATCGCCGCCCCTGCGGCGTCGTAGTCACCGGCGGCGAGGGCGGCGGCGAAGTCCCGGACCCGCTGGTTCTCGGAGACGACGTGGGCCGCCCGCTTCCGCAGGACCGGGTCGTCGATGGTGGCCACCGCCCCGGCGTCGGCCGACCGGAGCGGGCCGATCGCCTCCTCGGCCAACCGGCACTGCTCGACCCTGGTGTCGTACTCCGAGCCCTCCAGCGTCCGGTGGGCCACGAACCGGACGACGACGTCGAGGTCGTCGGGAACGGGAACCGCCGTCACCTCCAGGGTGTGGCAGTCGATCAGCGTGGCGGCCCCGGCGGTGGCCGAGGCGATGCAGAGCTGGTCCATGATCCCGGTCGGCACGCCGGTGGCCCGATGCTCGGCCCGGCGGCACAGCTGAGCGAGCTCCAGCGGCGAGCCCTCGAACCCGAGGGCCAGGGCCAGGGCGACCTCGAGGGCAGCGCTCGAGGACAACCCGGCCCCGATGGGGATGGTGGTGGAGACCTCGCCGACGATCCCGGTCGACGGGCTCAGCTCGCTCACCACCGCCGCCACGTAGCGACCCCATGCCGGGAGTTGAGCGTCGAGCGGAGCCCCGGTGCCGACCCGGAGGTCGACACAGACCGGCTCGGGCTCGTCGTCGGACCGGAGCCGGACCTCATCGGCCGGGCGGTACCGGACCGTGGTCGCCCGGTCGATGGCCATCGGGAACGCCAGACCCCCGGTGTAGTCGGTGTGGTCTCCGATCAGGTTGACGCGGCCCGGTGCCCGGACCGTTCGCATGGTCGACATCCGCTCACCCTAGGGCCGACGACGGCGGCTGCCCCCGTGCGCATGGGCGATCGATCACCGTCCGTCGAGGTGCACCACGAACGACGTCTCCGGGGCGAGGACGGGGGCCCGGAAGCCGACCGCACCCAGCTGACGGCCGGTCATGACCAGCTCACCGTCGAGCCACCGGGGTTGCCGTTTGGCTCCGGCGGTCCGGCCCACCGGGCCGGTCAGTCCCGAGCCGTCGACGTCGATCGGGACGATGCGGTAACGACGGTCGGGATCGAGACCGGCCACCACCACCGCTGCGGTGTGTTGGCTGGGACCCGACCGGAGCCGGGACACGGCCACGATCGCCTCGCTACGGTCGGCCGCCACAACCCCGTGCACGTCGACGGTGGGGTCGGGGTGATCGACCCGAAGCACGTCGCCGCCGTGCAGGAGCGGCCGGAACCGCTTGTGGGTCTCGATGGCGGTGGTGAGCCGGGCCCGCTCCTCGACGGTGGCGTCGAGGAGGTTCCACTCGACACCGAGCCAGCCGAACAGGGCCGACGCGGCCCGGAAGGGGAGGTCGTGACGGCGGCCGGTGAGGTGGGCCACCGGCGAGCCGATGTGGGTCCCCATCACCTCCGGAGGGAAGAGCAGCGAGAACCCCCGTTGGATGGCCAACCGGTCGAGGGCGTCGATCGAATCGCTGGCCCACACCCGGTCGGTCCGGGCCAGGATGGCGAGATCGATCCGGCCGCCGCCGGAGGCGCAGCTCTCGATGTCGACGCCGGGATGGGCGGCCCGGATCCGGTCGAGCAGCTCATAGACCCCGAGGGTGTGGGCGTGGACGCCGCTCACCCCGGCCGGCCGGCCCGGGTCGTCGCGACCCGAGGCCGGTGCCACCAGATCCCGGTTGTGGTCCCACTTCAGGTAGCGGATGTCGTGGTCGGTCAGGAGCCGGTCGATGGCGTCGAACAGGTACCGGCGCACCTCGTCGCGGCCGAGGTCGAGCACCAACTGGTTCCGGCCCAGCACCGGGGGGTAGCGCCGATCGGCCAGAACCCAGTCGGGGTGGCGACGGTGAAGGTCGGAGTCCGGGTTGACCATCTCCGGCTCGACCCACAGGCCGAACTCCATGCCGAGCCCGGTGACCCGATCGACGAGCGGCCCGAGGCCCGAGGGCCACACGTCGGGGCTGACCCACCAGTCCCCGAGACCGGCCCGGTCGTCGCGTCGAGCCCCGAACCAGCCGTCGTCGAGCACGAACCGCTCGATCCCGCACTTGGCCGCGGTCTCGGCCAACTCCCCGAGGCGGTCGAGGTCATGGTCGAAGTAGACCGCCTCCCACGTGTTGAGCTGGACCGGGCGGACCCGGTCGTTCCGGCCCGCCCGGTGGTGGCGGTGAAAGGCCCGGGAGATCGGATTGGTGCCGGCGTCGGAGTAGGCGAGGTGGAGCCAGGGGGTGGCGTACCGATCGCCCTCGCCGAGGACGACCTCGGCCGGGCCGAGCAGCTCACCGGCCATGATCACCCGGCGACCGTCGGTCACCGAGTCGGCCATCAGCTCGTAGTTGCCGCTCCACGCCAGGTGGGTGGCCCACACCTGGCCCCGCTCGTCGGCGAAACCAGGCGAACCGACCAGCATCGCCCCCACCCGCTCGTGGGAGGTCTTGCCCCGACGATTCTCGACCACGACGGCCGACCGCTCCCAGTCGGCCCGGTGCTCGGCCAGCTCGAACCCCCACCGGCCGCCGAGGGTCATCGCCTCGAGGGCCGCATCGCCGACCGGGACCGACAACCGCAGGGCTGTCAGCTCATAGGGCTCGGCGCCCCGGTTGGTCACGGTGGCCCGGGCGGCGAGCACGGGCCCCGGGTTCAGCGCCACCTCGATGACCAGGCCGAGCTCGGCCACGTCGTCGACCAGCTCGAAGCGGACCCCCCTCGGCGCCGATCCCTCGCCGATCGCCATCTCGGGCCCGGTCTCCGTCTCGGTTCCGACGAGGCGGAACCGGGGGGCGAAGTCCCGACCCTGGCGACCCCCCTCGATCCCGGGACGACCGAACCAGCCGCCGCCGGCCTCGGCCACCAGGCCGACGGGAGCGTCGGCGTCGAGACCGGCGTGGGGCACCGGCCGCTCCAGGCAGGCCGGATCGAGCGGGTCGGGGCCGAGGGCCCGACCCCAGTGGGCGACGACCGGCATCCCCCCGTCGCTGACGACGAGGAAGCTGACCGAGTCGTCGCCCAAGTGGACGACCGTCGGCGAACCGCTCACCCCTTGGTCGACCCCAGGGTGAGGCCGGCCACGAAGTGACGCTGCAGGGCCAGGTACACGGCCAGGGTCGGCAGGGCGACGTAGACCGACGCCGCAGCGATCAGGTTGTCGTCGGTGAAGAACTCGCCGCCGAGGTTGGCCAGCGACGAGGTGATCGGCCGATCCGCGCCCTGTTGTTCGAGCACCACCGCCCAGAAGAAGTCGTTGTAGATCCAGGTGAACTCCAACGTGGCCAGCGCCGCCAGGGCCGGCCTGGTCAGGGGGAGGATGACGCTCCAGTACTGGCGCCACACCGACGCCCCGTCGACCATGGCCGCCTCGGTCAGCGACTTCGGCAGCAGCTTCATGTAGTTGCTGAGCACGAAGGTGCAGAACCCGCTCTGGAAGGCGATGTGGATCAGGATCAGGCCGATGACCGAACCGTTCAACTTCCCCGAGTTGGACAGGAAGTCCGGGAGCGGGACCCGGTTGTAGAACTGGAACAGCGGCTGGACGATGATCTGTTGGGGCAACAGGTTGCCGGCGGTGAACAACACCAGGAAGCCGACGTTGAACCGCCACGAGTACCGGGTGGCGGCGAAGGCGACCATGCTCGACAGGAACAGCGTGCCGAACAGTGCCGGGAACAGGATCAACGCCGTGTTCCAGTAGCGGTTGAGGATGTCGCCCCGCTCCCAGGCCTCCCGGTAGTTGTCCAGGGTGAACGAGTTCGGCAGCGAGAAGTAGCCGTCGCTGACCGTCTCGGCGAACGGCCGGAACGAGGCGTAGAACGCCCCGACGAGTGGCACGAGCCACAACACGGCCATCAGGAACAGGAAGACGTGGGCGGCGAGACGGCCCGGGGTGAGTCGGGAGGTCGGGTTCATGCGGTCTCGTCCTGACGGTAGTGGTTCGTCACGTACCAGATGACGAACCCGAAGCAGAGCAGGAACAGGATGACGGCGTAGGCCGAGCCCCGACCGACGTTGCCCCCACCCTCACCGAGCAGGTTGTTGGTCGTCAGGATCGACAGCACCTGGGTCCGCCGGGGGGTGTTCAGCACGAAGATGATGTCGAACGCCCGTAGGGCCTCGATGACGGTGATGACCGCCACGACGACGTTGATCGGCTTGAGGGTCGGGAACAGCACGTGGCGGAACGCCTGCCATTCGTTGCACCCGTCGAGGGCGGCCGACTCCCGCAGCGCCGGATCGACGCTCTTCAGACCCGCCAGGTAGAGGACCATGATGTAGCCGGTGTGGCGCCAGGCGATGGCCACCAGGATGGCCACGAAGTTGTGGGAGACGCCGTAGTCGTCGCTGAAGGGGATCAGGAACGACTGGTCGCCGAGCCAGTTCACCGTGCCACCGCCACCGAAGAGCTCGGTGGCCAGCCCGTGCTCGGTCGAGTAGATCACCGACTGCCAGATGAAGCCGACGACGGCCAGCGACAGCACGACCGGGGCGTAGAAGATGCTCTGGTAGATCCGGGAGCCCTTCAGCTCCTTGTCGAGCAGGTAGGCGATGAACATCCCGAGCGTCGTCGGCCCGATGAACAGGAACACGAGGAGCACGACGTTGTTGATGACCGCCTGGAAGAAGTCCAGCTCGAAGACGGTGAAGATCTGCTCGTAGTTGAGCAGCCCGACCCATTCGATCTCGTCGAGCCGGAAGCCCCGCCAGCTGGTGAACGAGAGGTAGATCGACGCCAGAGTGGGGAGCCACACCAGGCCGACGTGGAGGATGGTCGGGATGGCGACCATCAGGATGAAGACGGTCCGGTCGACGCCCGAGAACCGGGTCGGCTGACGCCGACGGCCCTTCCGGGCCGCCGGCGTCGTCGTGCCTGCCATCGGCGGGCTACCGGACCGTGGAGCCGGCGATCCCGCCCGTCGGCTCACTCACTGAAGATCACCTCGGCCTGGGCCTGCATGTCCTCGAGGATCGAGTCGAGCCGGGACGGATCGGCCAGGAAGTCGGCGATCCGGGGGCCGGCGACGTTCGAGGCGAACTCCGGGCTGGTGTCCCGGTCGAGGAACTGGGTGACGGTGGGCGCCGACGCCACGGCGTTCAGCACCTTGCTCTGGAGCTCGTCGTACAGCGCCGAGTCGACGTCGGTCGACGGGGCGACGACGCCGTTGTCGACCCCGAGGTAGGCCTCCTGGGCTGCGGCGGTGCCGAAGTGGTAGAGCATCTCCTTGGCCGCAGCCTCGTTCGAGGGGTCGGCGGCCATCATCCAGCCGTCGATCGGCGCCTCGACCGTCTCGGTGCCGTGCTCCGGGTTGAGCTCGGGGAAGGTGAAGAAGTCGAGGTCGTCGCGGTCGCCCTCGGGGAACTGCTCCCGGAGGAAGGTGCCGATCGTCATCATGCCGGCCTCCCGGTTGACGACGGCGGCCGCCGCCTCTTCCCAGGGCCGACCGTTGGCATCGGACTGGTGGATGGGCAGCAGCTCGGCGTAGGTCTGGAAGGTCTCCCGGACCCGCTCGTCGGTCCAGCTCTCCCGACCAGCCATCAGGTCGACGTGGAACTGGTAGCCGTGGAGGCGGAAGTTGATCTGGTCGAAGGTGCCCATCGCCGGCCAGTTGCCGTCGTTGGCGAAGGCGAACGGGGTGAGCCCGTCGCTCTGCATCGCCTCGGCGAGACCGAGCAGCTCGTCCTTGTTGGTCGGGATCGAGTAGCCGTTCTCCTCGAAGAGGCTCGGCCGGTAGTAGACGCCCCAGATGTAGTAGGTCCAGGGGACGAAGTAGAGGTTGCCGTCGAGACCGGTCGAGGCGGTCTTGAAACCGGCGCCGAGGCCGTCGTTGAGCCCGGCGTCCCACACGTCGTTGATGTTGCCCAGGAGGCCCTGCTCGGCGAAGAACTGCATCCGGAACCCGGCGAACCACGGGATCACGTCATCCGGGTTCTGGAGGTAGGTGTTGATGTTCTCCTGGAAGGTGTTGTGGTCGACCTCGTTGATCGAGGCTTCGATGTTCCCGTTGGGGATGGCATCAACCGCGGCCTGGAGGCCCATCTGGGGGACCTCGTTGGAGTAGTTCGAGCCGATGCTCACGGCGCCGGTGGCGGCGCCCAGCTCGAGACCGCCCGACGAACCCGCGGTGGTGTCGGAGCCCGAGCCGGTCGAGTCCTCATCGTCGTCACCGCAGGCCGCCAGGACGCCCGGGAGCATCGTCAGGCCGGCGGCGCCGGCCGCTCCCTTGAGGAACGAGCGCCGGTCGAGCCGAAGGCCGACCCGCGACGGGCTGGGCGACTTCGGCAGGTACAGCTTCTTTGCCATGTGTTCTTCTCCCACTATGTTCGATTCTGGCCGATTCGCCCAGAATCGCACGGCAACTTTCACCGCCCGGTTGGGCCTTGTCAAGAACCTAGCAGCGACCAGCTCTCCCACCTGGGAAAACACCGGAACGAGGCTCAGCTCAGAAAGTTGTTCGAATTTGTTGACTTCGCTGATGGTTCCGGTCAACGTAGCGCAGGATGCTAGCGAGCCAGCGACACGAGATGATCGTGGAGATCGTGCACCAGCAGGGAACCGTCCGGGTTCGGGACCTGGCCACCACGCTCGAGGTCTCGGAGATGACCGTCCGCCGGGACCTGGAGACCCTGGCCGGCCAGGGTCGGATCGACAAGGTCCACGGCGGGGCCACCGTCGCCGATCGCCGGAGCACCGCCGAGCCCGGGTTCGAGGCGAAACAGCGCCGCCAGGAGGCCGAGAAGGCGGCGATCGCCAGGGCCGCGGTCGAGCTCGTCCGCCCCGGAGCCTCGATCGGGCTGACGGCCGGCACCACCACCTGGACGCTGGCCACCCACCTGGTCGCCGTCGAGGCCCTCACGATCGTGACCAACTCCCCGCTCGTGGCCCAGGTGGGCTACGCCGCTCAGCGGGCCGATCTGACCGTCGTCCTGACCGGAGGGGTCCGGACACCCTCCGATGCCCTGGTCGGGCCGGTGGCCACGACCACCCTGTCGTCGCTCCACCTCGACGTGGTGTTCATGGGCGTGCACGGGATGGACACCGGACACGGCTACTCGACGCCCAACCTGGCCGAGGCGGAGGTCAATCGGGCGTTCGTGGCGGCCACCGACAACCTCGTCGTCGTGGCCGACCACACGAAATGGCGGACCCCGGGCCTGGCCAAGGTGGCCGAGCTCGACGCCGCCAGCCTCGTCGTCAGCGACCATGGCTTGGCCGACGAGGCGGTCGAGGCCTTCGCCGAGCTCGACGTCCCACTGGAGCTCACCGTGCCGGAGCGACGAGCTCCCCGGGACGGTCGTCGCCGCCGCTCACCCCGCACCTCGGGTCGCCCCGTCCGCCGGGCTGCCACCGACGGCTCCTGACCCGCCGCCACCATCGGGCGTCGGCCGCCGGGCACGGCGGGTCGTCGTGGCGAGCGGGCCCTCCGTGCCGTCCGGGCTGCGGCGGCCTTCAGGCTCGGGGCGGGTCGACGGCGACCCTGACGCTCCCCGAGGGGCGTTCGGCGGCGGCCAGGGCGGCGGCCAGCGCCTCGGGATCGGCGGCTCGAACCAGGTAGCGGCCATCCGGTCGTGGGCCGAGGATCGTGACGTCGGCCGCCGCGGCGACGGCCTTCGCCAGCTCGGGAGCGGCCTGGCCGCTCAGCTCGGCCAGCGCTCCGTAGGGTGGCCATCCCATCGGCTCCCGGAGCGCCCGCTCAGCCTCGACCAGCAGCCCGGGATCGGCTCGCAGCGCAGCCTGGACGGCACGGTGTTCCGGGGATCGGGTCTGGAGGATGACGCGACCGCCGCCCTGGCGACCCCCGGTGACCCGGGCCGCCAGCACCAGCAGCCCGATCGCCTGCTCGGCCGCCCGGTATCGGGGTGCGAGCAGCTCGGCGTCGAAGTCGAGGAACACGACCGTGTCGACCCCGCTGACCAGGTGCAACGCCGCTTCGGTACCGATCGCCACCCGGCCCCGCGGGACCGACCGGCCCCGCGGGACCGGCCGGGTCTGCGAGGCCGGCGAGGTCGCGGGGGCCGGGAGCTCGTCGACCGGCTCGCCGGCGAGGGCCGCCAGCTCCTCGGCCGCTCTGGTGACGCCGAGGCGGAGCCGTTTGAGGGCCGTGCTACCACAGGCGGCGCAGAGGACCGGGCGCTCCTCGCCGGTAGCCGGTGCCACCAGGCGGCCGTCCCGTTCGGTCATCAGGTGCTCGCCGTCGGTGGTTCGAACCAGCTCACCGCATCGGCCACACGCCAACATGACGGCCCGGCCCTTCCGATTCAGGATCGCCAGGACGGTGCCGGGGGAACGGACGATCGACGCCACCCGAGGCGAGAACAGGGTCGGTCGGGCCGGGTCCTCCCGGCGTCGATCGATGACCTCGATCACCGGCCACCCCCGCCGCTCGGCGCCCCGACCGGGTCCATCGACCGCCCCGTCGACCAACGCGACCGCCGCCAACGACGGCGCCGGGGAGACGAGGTGGCAGCGGGCTCCGGCCCGGGCAGCTCGCTCGACGGCGACCTCGCGGGCGTGCCAGGTGGGGTTGCGCTCCTCCTGGAGCGTCTCGTCGTGCTCGTCGAGGACGATGATGGCCCCCAGCTCGGGAACCCGGGCCCAGACGGCCGACCGAGCGCCGATGACGATCCCGCCCCGGGCCGCAGCGGCCGCCCAGTCCGACGGGTGGACCCGGGCCGGTAGGCCTCGCCGGCGCAGCGACCCGGCCAGGGCCCGGGCCTGCCCGATCCGGGGGACGACGACGATCGTCGCTCCCCCGCCGGCTGCCGCCACGCCAGCGACCAGCGCCGAGGGGTCCTCGGCGGGCGGGACGCGGGTGACGGTGACCATCCGGTCGCCCCGATCGGCCCGATCGGCCCGATCGGCTTGGGGGTGGGCCGGGGATGCGGCCGCCTCTGTCCGCCCGTGGCGGTGCTCGACCGACCGGACCCCAGCATCGGGTAGCCGGGCGACCCGCCGGGGCGGCGACGCCGTCTTCAGCAAGGTTCCGACCCGCCCGGCCCACCGGTGGGCGGCCCATCGGGCCAGATCGAGCACGTCGGCCGACGGGCCGACCGACAACACCCGCTGGATCGGGCTCAGGGCCCGATCGGCGACGGGGTCGATGTCGAGGGCGGTGATCCACCCGTCGACCGACCGGCCGCCGAGCGCCACCCGGACCAGGGCACCCAGCTCGATCCGGTCGACGAGCTCGTCGGGCACCGCGTAGTCGAACTCCTTGTCGAGGCCCGACACGTCGGGCAGGACCCGGACCACCAGCCCCGGCGGGGCGAGCGACACCGTGTCGTCCCCGGGGTCGACGAGATGACCGGATCGGCCAGAACGGCGTTCCGCAGTGGATGATCGATCGGGTGGTGGCCGGTGATCGAGGGAGTCGGGGTCGAAGAGACGACCGCTGGACACCACCCGCTCGCTCGGGAGGCCCGGAGCGGGCCTACAGCCCGAGGGCCGCCTTGACCTCGTCGACCTTGTCGGTCCGCTCCCAGGTGAAGCCGTCGCCGGCCGGCCGGCCGAAGTGACCGTAGGCTGCGGTCTGCCCGAAGATGGGCCGCCGCAGCTCGAGGTGATCGACGATGGCGCCGGGGCGAAGGTCGAAGACCTCGTTTGCCACCTCGGCGATGCGGGCCGGATCGACGGTGTGGGTGCCGAAGGTCTCGACCATCACCGACACCGGCCGGGCCACGCCGATGGCGTAGGCGACCTGCACCTCGCACCGCTCGGCCGCGCCGGCGGCAACGATGTTCTTGGCCACCCAACGGGCGGCGTAGGCCGCAGACCGGTCGACCTTCGACGGGTCCTTGCCCGAGAAGGCGCCACCGCCGTGCCGAGCCGCTCCGCCGTAGGTGTCGACGATGATCTTCCGACCGGTGAGCCCGGCGTCGCCGACGGGACCACCGATGACGAACCGACCGGTCGGGTTGACCAGCACCTCGTAGGGATCGCCGGCGAACTGCTCCGGGATGACCGGGCGGATGACGTGCTCGATGACGTCGGGCCGGATCATGCTGTCCCGGTCGATGCCATCGTCGTGCTGGGTCGAGATGAGGACCGTCTTGAGTCGGGTCGGCTTGCCGTCGACGTACTCGAACGTGACCTGGGTCTTGGCGTCGGGCCTGAGGTACGGAATCGTTCCCGCCCGCCGAACCTCGGCGTGCCGCTCGGCCATGCGATGGGCGAGGTGGATCGGCAGTGGCATGAGCACGTCGGTCTCGTTGCAGGCGTAGCCGAACATCATGCCCTGGTCGCCTGCGCCCTGCTCGTCGTAGGGGTCGCCGGTCGCCCCGGTCGAGCGGACCTCCTCGGACTTGTCGACGCCCTGGGCGATGTCGGCCGACTGTTCGTCGATCGCCACCATCACGCCGCAGGTGTTGCCGTCGAAGCCGTAGGCCTCGTTGTCGTAGCCGATCCGGGTGATCGTCTTGCGGACGACCGACGGAATGTCGACGTAGGCGGCGGTGGTGATCTCGCCGGCCACGATGGCCAGACCGGTCGTGACCAGGGTCTCGCACGCCACCCGGCTGGTTGGGTCCTGGTCGAGCAGCGCATCGAGGATGGCGTCGGAGATCTGATCGGCCATCTTGTCGGGGTGGCCTTCGGTGACGGACTCGGAGGTGAAGGTATAGCTGCTCACGGTTCGGACTTTCGGTCGATCAGCGGTCGCTCGCCAGGCGCTCGGCGGCTGCCGCGAGCACCGCGGCGGCCACCGTGGCTTTGTCGGTCAGTGGAACGTCCTGAACGAAGCTATCTGGACCCAGGATGGTCACCGCATTGGTGTCATGGGCAAATCCCACGCCAGGGGCTGACACATCGTTGGCCACGATCAGATCGGCGCCCTTCCGGACCAGTTTCTCCGAGGCATTGGCCCGGAGGTCGGTGGTCTCGGCGGCGAAGCCCACCAGCACCTGCCCCGCTCGTTTCGACGCACCGAGCGCGGCCAGGATGTCGACCGTCGGCTCCAGGACGACCTGGGGAACGCCCTGGGCCTTCTTGATCTTGTCGTCGGCGACCGAGACCGGCCGGAAGTCGGCCACGGCGGCGGCCATGACGACGATGTCGCAGGACGGCGCCTCCGCCATCACCGCTCGATGCATCTCGTCGGCGGTGGCGACCGGGATCTCGGTCAACCGGCCGGCCGGGCCGGCCGGCGGGTCGAGATCGACGGTGGTGACGAGGGCGACCTCGGCCCCTTGGGCCAGCGCCTCGGCGGCGATGGCGTACCCTTGCTTGCCGCTCGAACGGTTGCCGATGAACCGAACGGGATCGATCGGCTCCCGGGTACCGCCGGCGGTGACCAGAACCCGGCGGCCGGCGAGGGGTCCCTCCCCCAGCGCTGCGACGACGGCATCGACGACCGTGGCGGGATCGGCCAGGCGCCCCTTGCCGATGTCGCCACCGGCCAGGCGCCCCTCCTCGGGAGGGACGATGATGACCCCGCGGTCGGCCAGGACCGCGAGATTCTCTCGGGTCGCCGGGTGCTCCCACATCTCGGTGTGCATCGCCGGGCAGACCACGACGGGGGCGACCGTGGCCAACAGCGTGGCCGAGAGCAGGTCACCCGAGCGGCCGGTCCGGAGATCGGAGATGATCCTGGCGGTCGCCGGGCACACCACGATCACGTCGGCCGTCTGACCCATGCGGGTGTGGGGGATGTGGTCGGCGTCGCGCCACAGGCTCGTCTTCACCGGTTCCGAGGCGAGCGCCGTCAACGTGGTCGGCCCGACCATGTTGTGGGCGGCCTCGGTCAGGATCGGGGTCACGTGGGCCCCGAGATCGACGAGGCGGCGGCAGACCTCGATCGCCTTGTAGGCCGCGATACCCCCGGTGACCCCGAGGACGACCCGTCGACCGTCGAGCACCGGCCGATCAGGCGGCGTCGTCGTCGGTCGACTCGGGCGGAGGGAGCACCGGCACGATCTTGTCGGCGGCGACCTCCTCGAAGGCGATCGACAAGGGCTTCCGGGCGACCGAGGTGACCTGGGGCGGAACCTTGGCCCCCAGGCCCTCGCCCAACTGCCCGAAGTAGGCGTTGATCTCCCGAGCACGGGTGGCGGCGAGGGTGCACAGGCCGAACTTCGTGTGGGTCTTGGTCATGAGCTCCTCGATACCGGGGCTCATCATGGTGTCGTAGCTGTCAGCCATCGGCCGTACCTCCGGCCGACCAGTATATGCAGCTCAGAGCTCGGCTCTGGCCTTCTCGATCAAGGCCCACATCTCGTCGACGGTGTCGTCGATGTCGACGTTGACGATCGTGAAGGCCCCCAGCTCCCGGCCGGCCGTCGCTTCCTCGGCCGCCTTGTCGAGCCGCTGCCGGACCTTCTCGGGCGGGTCGCCCCGGTGCCGGAGACGGGCTTCCTGCTCGGCGGCCGACGGCGCGACGAGGAAGATCAGCAACGCCTCGGGGTGGGTCTTGAGCACCTGACGGGCGCCCTGGACGTCGATCTCGAGCACGACGTCGCGCCCGGTCGGCGCGTCGAGGCTCGGGGTGCCGTAGTAGTTGTCGAGGAACTCGGCGTACTCCAGGAACCCGCCGGTCTCGATGCGGGCCTCGAACTCGTCGCGGGTGACGAAGACGTAGGCGTCGGACGCCTCCGACGGCCGCCGGGGACGGGTCGTCCACGATCGGCTCAGCCACAGCTCCGGATAGCGCCGAACGAGCGCGTCGACCACCGTGCCCTTTCCAACCCCGCCGGGGCCCGAGACGACGATGACGAGCGATGAGTCGGTCAGGAGAACGCCTCCAGGAGTGCCTTGCGCTGTTGGGGTCCGAGTCCGGACAGGCGGCGGGACTCGGCGATCCCGATCTCTTCCATCGTGCGGCGGGCCGTCACCTTGCCAACGCCGGGCAGCGACTCGAGCACGGCCAGGACCCGGATCTTGGCGACGACCGGATCGTCGTCGGCGTGCTCGAGCAGCTCGTTCAGCGTGATGCTGCCCATCTTGAGCCGGTTCTTGACATCGGAGCGAACACGGCGGGCCTCGGCTGCCTTCTCGAGGGCGGCAGCTCGCTGTTCGGGGGTCAAGTCCGGAGGCTTAGGCATGAGCGAAACCCTATCCACGAGTTGTGGACGCAGTGACATGGGGGGAACAAGGAAATGATCGCTGCATCTCGACGAGGTGTCTAGTAGCAGCAGAACGTTGTGAACAATGGCGCATTGCGGGGATTCCGGCCACCAACGCCGCCTAGGCGATGCCGGCGAACAGCGACGAGGCGGCAGCCGCCGGGTCGCCGGCCAGGGTGACGGCCCGGCCGATCACCAACAGGTCGGCCCCTTCGGCCAACGCCTCCTGCGGGGTGACGGCGAGGGGTTGGTCGTGCTTGTCGCCCCCGGCGGCCCGGATACCGGGCACGATCCGCTGCGTCCGGGGTGACAGCTCGCGAACGTTCTTCAGGTCGGGGCCGGAACACACGATCCCCGAGCACCCGGCCTCGACCGCAAGCCGGAGGCGGTTGGGCACGATGTGGGGCGGGGCATCGGGGTCGCTGGTCAACACGGTGATGGCCACGGCGCTCGGAGCCGGCATCCCGGCGTTGCGAGCACCCTCCTGGAGGCCTTCGACCCCGGCGGAGAGCATGGCCGATCCGCCCTGGGCGTGCATGGTCAGGTAGCTGGCGCCGAGGGCGCCGCTGACCGCCGCCGCTCGGTGGACGGTCGTCGGGATGTCGTGCAGCTTCATGTCGAGGAACACCTCGAAGCCGTTGTCGAGCATCGCCCCGACCGCATCCGGGCCGGCTGCGGTGTACAGCTCCAGCCCGACCTTGGCCACGCCGAACCACGGCGACAAGGCCCGGGCGAGACGAAGGGCGTGGACGAGGTCGTCGACATCGAGGGCCAGGGCCATCCGGGCCCGCAGCTCGGGGGGCAGGCCATCGGACGGGGCGGGGGCCGTTGCCGGGTCGCCCCCGATGCTGGCGGCGGTCGGGTCGGTGCCCTGTGTGGTCATGTCTGCCACCGGTACCTCCTCTGAGATCTCTCAGGTCGTTGCATGTTGGCGGGTGCAGGGATGGTCCGGCTCGAGCCTGCGCCGATCATGGCCCATCGAGGCGGGTGGTGCCGATCAGATCGACGAATCGTTCCACCCCCTGATTAGCACACCACCGGCCGAGTTCGGTGCCCAAGCGCCCACAGGTCCGGGGGTCGGCGAAGGTCGCGGTGCCGACCTGGATGGCCGATGCGCCGACGCGGGCGTACTCCACCACGTCGGTCGCGGTGGCGATCCCCCCCACGCCGACGATGGGCAGATCGGGCAGGGCGGTGTGCACGTCCGACACCGCACGCAGCGCCAGCGGCTTGATCGCCGGGCCCGACACCCCGCCCCGGATTCCTCCCAGGCGGGGCACCCCCGAGACCGGGTCGACGCTGAGGCCGAAGTAGGTGTTGACGAGCGTCACCGCCTCGGCGCCGCCCTCGGCCGCGGCGGCCGCCACGTCGACCAGGCCGGGGCCGACGTTGGGGCTCAGCTTGGCCCACCGGGGCCGCCCGCAGGCGTCGGTAGCGGCGATGACCTCCCGGGTCAGCGCCGGGGAGTGGGCGAAGAGCTCGTTGCCGGCCTCGGTGTTGGGGCACGAGATGTTGACCTCGACCGCCACCACCTCCGGGCCGGCGCCGGCCATCAGCTCGGCTGCCTTCCGGTAGTGGTCGACCGTCCGACCCCAGATCGATGCCACGACCCGGGTCCCGGTCCGGCGTAGCTCGGGGAGCTCGTCGGTGAGCCAACGGTCCAGGCCCGGACCCTGGAGGCCGACGCTGTTGATCATCCCCGCCGTCGTGGCATGGAGCCGGGGCGCCGGGTTGCCCTCCCACGGGAACGGGGCCAGCGACTTGACGACCAAGGCCCCGAGCGAGCCCAGATCGACATAGGCCCCCAGCTCGGCGCCGTGACCGGCGGTCCCGGAGGCGGTCATGATCGGTGACGGCAACTCGACCGACCCGACCGTGGTCGTCAGGTCGACCGGCACGCTCATCGGGGGGCCGTCCGGCCGAGGCCGGCCCCGGCGTGGATCTGCTGGAGGGACCGGGCGTCGAGGCGGTCGGCCCCCCGCTCCTCGATGCCGACGGCCGCCGCCCGGGCGGCCTCGACCGTGGTCAACAGGGCGATGCCGTGGCGGCCGGCCGCCCGCCGGATGTAGGTGCCGTCGGCCCGGGCCCCTCGACCCCGTGGCGTGTTCACCACGAGCGAGATCTCCCCCTCGGCCATCAGGTCGACGGCGTTGGGCTCACCCTCGTCGCCGCTCCCGTCGCCGAGCTTGGCCACGACCCGATCGACCTCGATACCGGCCTCGACGAGGGCGGCGGCGGTCCCGCCGGTGGCGACGAACCGGAACCCGAGATCGCGCAGTTTGCGGGCGGCCTCGATACCGCCGGGCTTGTCCCGGTCGGCCAGCGACAGGAAGACCTTGCCGCCGTCGGGTGAGGGCAGGGTGAGGCCGGCCGCCAGCTGGCTCTTGAGGAAGGCGAGGCCGAACGTCTCATCGATGCCCATGACCTCGCCCGTCGACCGCATCTCCGGACCGAGCAGGGCGTCGGAGTCGGGAAACCGGTTGAACGGCAGCACCGCCTCCTTGACCGAGAAGTGACCGGTGATCGGCTCGGCGGGCAGGATCTGCTCGGTTCGCAACTCGGCGAGGGTCGCCCCCACCATGACCCGAGCGGCCACCTTGGCCATCGGCCGGCCGGTGGCCTTCGACACGAAGGGCAGCGTCCGGGAGGCCCGGGGGTTGGCCTCGATGACGAACACCTGCGTCCCCTTGACCGCGTACTGGACGTTGATCGCCCCGACGACCCCCAGCTCGTCGGCGATGCGGGTCGTGTAGTCGGTGAGAACCTCGATCGTCTCGGCCGACAGGTTGGCCGGGGGAAGGACGCACGCCGAGTCGCCGGAGTGGACGCCGGCCTCCTCGACGTGCTCCATGATCCCGCCGATCACGGTCTCCGACGCGTGGTCCCGCACGGCGTCGACATCGACCTCGGTCGCTCCCTCGAGGAACCGGTCGACCAGCACCGGCCGCTCGGCCGACAGCCCGCCCTCCCGACCGAGCGATCCCTCCTTGGCCATCGCCGCCATCGCCCGCTCGAGGTCGAGTTCGTCGTACACGATCTCCATGGCCCGACCGCCCAGCACGTAGCTCGGTCGCACCAACGCCGGGAAGCCGATGTGGCCGACCACGGCGAGGGCGTCGTCGACCGACGCCGCGGTGCCACCGGCCGGCTGGGGGATCTCGAGCCGGGCGCAGACCGATGCCCAGGCCTCCCGGTCCTCGGCGGCGTCGATCGAGCCGGGCGGGGTGCCGAGGACGAGGTCGGGTGGGAGCCGGTCGGCCAGCTTGAGCGGCGTCTGACCCCCAAGCGACACCACGATCCCGATCGGTTGCTCGGCCTCGACGACGTTCATCACGTCCTCGTAGGTGATCGGCTCGAAGTACAGCCGGTCCGAGGTGTCGTAGTCGGTCGACACGGTCTCCGGGTTGCAGTTCACCATGACGGTCTCGTAGCCGGCGTCGCGGAGGGCGAAGCTGGCGTGCACGCAGCAGTAGTCGAACTCGATCCCCTGCCCGATCCGGTTCGGCCCCGAGCCGAGGATGACCACCCGGGGTTTGGTTCCGGGTCGGACCTCGCTCTCGTCGGAGTAGGTCGAGTAGTGGTACGGGGTCAGGGCTTCGAACTCGGCCGCGCACGTGTCGACCGTCTTGTAGGTCACGGCGACGCCAGCCCCCAGGCGAGCCGAGCGGACGTCCGCCTCCTCCCGCCCGAGCAGGTACCCGATCTGGGCATCGGAGAACCCGAGCTGCTTCGTCCGCCGCCACTGCGCGGCGGACAGGGGGCCCAACGGGTCGGCGGCCCGATCGGCGGCCCACCCCTCCAACCACCGCCGCTGGTCGACGATGGCCGCCAGGTGGTCGAGGAACCAGGGGTCGATCCGGGTCGCGTCGGCCAGGACGTCGATGTCGACGCCTCGGCGCAGCGCCTCGGCCACCTGGAACAACCGCTCCGGGGTGGGCACGGCCACCGCTGCGGTCAGCTCGTCGTCGGTCATCGCCCGGTAGGGCTCCTCGGCGGGGCCGCCGTTGAGGCCGACCTGGCCGAGCTCCAGCGACCGGCACGCCTTCTGGACCGACTCGGCGAACGTCGACCCGATCGCCATCACCTCGCCAACCGACTGCATCGACGTCCCGAGCCGTCCGGTGGTGCCGGGGAACTTCTCGAAGGCCCACCGGGGGATCTTGGTCACGACGTAGTCGATGACCGGCTCGAACGAGGCCGGGGTCTTGCGGGTGATGTCGTTGGGGATCTCGTCGAGGGTGTACCCGACGGCGAGCTTGGCTGCGATCTTGGCGATCGGGAAGCCGGTGGCCTTCGACGCCAGCGCCGATGACCGGCTCACCCGGGGGTTCATCTCGATGATGACCTGCCGGCCGGTGTCGGGGTCGACGGCGAACTGGACGTTCGACCCCCCGGTCTCGACCCCGACCCGGCGGAGGCAGGCGAAGGCGGCGTTGCGCATCTGCTGGTACTCGACGTCGGACAACGTCTGGATCGGGGCGACGGTGATCGAGTCCCCGGTGTGGACGCCCATCGGGTCGAGGTTCTCGATCGAGCAGATGATGACCTGGTTGTCGGCCCGGTCCCGCATCACCTCCAGCTCGTACTCCTTCCAGCCGTAGATCGACTCCTCGATGAGGATCTCACCGATCGGGCTGGCGTCGAGACCGTTGGACGCGATCGCCTCGAACTCATCGATCGTGGCGGCGATGCCGGTCCCCCGCCCGCCGAGGATGTAGGCGGGCCGGACGATGACCGGGAGGCCGACGTCGGCGACGACGGCCCGGGCCTCCTCCATCGAGTGGGCGACCCCGCTCCGGGGGACCTCCAGGCCGATCTCGACCATCGCCTCCTTGAACCGCTGGCGGTCCTCGGCGGTGGCGATGGCGGTGGCGTCGGCGCCGATCAACTCGACCCCGTGCCGCTCGAGGACCCCCGCCTCGACCAGCTCCATCGCCAGGTTGAGGGCGGTCTGGCCGCCCAACGTGGGCAGCAGTGCGTCGGGCTCCTCGATCTCGATGATCCGGGTGAGGATCTCCAGGTCGAGCGGCTCGACGTAGGTCGCGTCGGCGAAGTCGGGGTCGGTCATGATCGTGGCCGGGTTGGAGTTGGCCAGGATGACCCGGTACCCGTCGGCCCGGAGGGCCCGGCACGCCTGGGTGCCGGAGTAGTCGAACTCGCAGGCCTGGCCGATGACGATCGGGCCGGAGCCGATCAGCAGGATGGAGCGAAGGTCGTCGCGCTTGGGCATCTCACACCTCTCCCATCAGGTGGTCGAACCGGTCGAACAGGTAGGCCGAGTCGTGCGGACCGGGGCTGGCCTCGGGGTGATGCTGGACGCTGAACGCCGGGGCATCGAGGACCCGGAGGCCCTGGCAGACCCCATCGTTGAGGTTGACATGCGTCATCACCGCCCGCGCACCGAGCGAATCCGGATCGACGGCGAAGTTGTGGTTCTGGCTGGTGATCTCGACCCGGCCGGTCTCCACGTCCTGGACCGGATGGTTGGCCCCGTGGTGGCCGAAGGGAAGCTTGATGATCCGGGCACCGATCGCCATCGCGAGGAGCTGGTGGCCGAGGCAGATCCCGAACACCGGCACCCGTCCGAGCAGTTGACCGATCGCCTCGACGGCGTAGGGCACCTCGGTCGGATCGCCGGGGCCGTTCGACAGGAAGACCCCGTCCGGGGACCGGTCGAGCACGGCCGACGCCGGCGTCGAGGCCGGGACGACCTCCACGGTGGCGAAGCGGGCCAGATGGTCGACGATCGTCGACTTGATCCCGAAGTCGTAGGCGACGACCCGCTTGGCCCGATCGGGGGCGGCCCCGGCATGGCTCACGACGTAGGGCTCGTCCGTGGTGACCTGAGCAACCAGATCGACACCGGTCGTACCCGGCTCGGCCGCCGCCCGGTGACGGAGGGTGTCGAGGTCGGTCGAGTCGGGACCTTCCAGGGGGCCGAACGCTCCCGGCATCGCCCCCTCGGAGCGGATCAGCCGGGTCAGCCGTCGAGTGTCGATGGCGGCGATGCCGGCCAGACCCCGAGCGTCGAGGAGCCCGGCCAGGTCGCCGTCGGCACGCCAGCTCGACGGCCGGCGGGCCAACTCCCGGACGATGACCCCCCGAGCGAAGGTCGCCCGGGACTCGTCGTCGGCTGGGGTGACCCCGTAGTTCCCGATGTGGGGGTAGGTGAAGGTGATGATCTGCCCGGCGTAGGACGGGTCGGTCAGCACCTCCTGGTACCCGGAGAGGGCCGTGTTGAACACGACCTCCCCGGCGGCGATGCCACCGGACGGTCGAGCGCCGATGTGCTCGCCGTGGAAGATCGAGCCGTCGGCCAGCACCAGGGCGGAGGGGGTGATGTCGCTCATGGAGTGCTCCCTGTCGGGACCGCCCCGATCGGCGCCGGGGCGCTGCCGGGGGCGATCGCTCGTCGATCGATGACCGTGGGACGGCCTTCCCAGAGGGTATGGCGGACCGCGCCGGTCAGCTCCCGACCGTCGAAGGGGGTGTTGGCCCCCCGGCTGGCCATCGAGCCGGCGTGGACGGTCCAGGTGTGCTCGGGGTCGATCACGGTCAGGTTGGCCGGTCGGCCGGCCGCCAGCGGCGTGCCGTGACGATCGCCGAGACCGGCGATGGCGGCCGGCTTCCACGACAGCAACGGCACCAGGACCTCGACGTCGACGTCGAGGCTGGTGAGCAGGATGGCGACCGTCGTCTCGAGCCCGACCGCGCCCCACGGAGCATCGTCGAAGGGACGCTCGGTGTCGTCGGCGGTGCAGGGACGGTGGGCGGTGGCGATGGCGTCGATGGTGCCGTCGAGGATCCCGGCTCGGAGGGCGGCGACGTCCTCGGCGGTGCGGAGCGGCGGCAGGAGCTTGGTCCGGGGGTCGAAGGCGGCACAGGCCGAGTGGTCGAGGGTCAGATGGTGGGGCGACACCTCGGCCGTCACCGCCTGGCCGGCCGCCTTGGCGGCCCGGACGGCGTCGAGGGCGGCGGCGGTCGAGACCTGCTGGATGTGGAGCGGGACGCCGACCGTGCCGGCCAACGCCAGATCCCGTTGCACGGCCAGCAGCTCGGCCAGGGCGGGTCGACCCGGAACCCCCAACCGCGACGACCAGGGTCCTTCGTGCATGACGCCACCGTCGACCAGGGCCTCCAGCTCCGGTCGGCAGGCGGCGGTCGCGGCCTCGCCGGCGCCGTCGGCCACGCCCCGGAGGTACTCGAGCGCCCGCAGCAGCACCCCGGGATCGCCGACCGGTCGATCGCCGTCGGTGAACAGCCGGACCCCGGCGTCGAGCAGCTCGCCCATCGGGGCCAACGACCGCCCCCCGGCGGCCGTGGTCAGGGCGCCGCTCGGCATCACCTCGCACCAATGGCCGGCCCGAGCTCGACGCGCCAGGTCCGCCACGGCATCGGGCCCGTCGAGGGGCTCCTGCTCGCTGCCGACGGCCACGATCGCGGTGTACCCGCCGAGGGCAGCGGCCCGGGTGGCGGCCTCCACGGTCTCGGCCCCGGGTCGGGCCCGGTCGCCGACGTGGGCGTTGAGGTCGACCAGGCCCGGGCAGACGACACACCCGGCGGCGTCCAGCACGAGCCGGTCGGCCCCGGACGCCGAGCCGGGCTCGACCACGTCGGCGATCACACCTCGGGCGCCGTCGACCACCAGGTCGGCCTGACGGGAACCGGTACGGTCGACCAGCCGGCCACCGGTGACGAGGACGTCGGTCGGGGTCTCAGGCATCCCCACCCCCGATCGCCACCGGCTCCGATCCGGGCGCGGGCTCGGGCTCGGTGAACCGGCCCGGCCCCACCGTCCGATACAGGACGGCCATCCGGACCGCGACGCCGCTCGCCACCTGGTCGAGGATGATGGCCCGCCGATCGTCGGCCACCTCGGGGTCGATCTCCACGCCCCGGTTCATCGGTCCCGGGTGCATGATCACGCCGTCATCGGCGAACCGGGACAGTCGATCGGTGGTGAACCCGTACCGGGCCCGGTACTCGGCGAGGCTGGGCAGCAGGGCCCGGTCGATCCGCTCGGTCTGGATCCGCAGCAGGTACATGACGTCGAGATCGCCCAGGACGGCGTCGAGATCGGGTTCGACGGTGACCGGCCATTCGGCGGTGTCGGGGGGCAGCAACGTGCGGGGCGCGACCAGGATGACCTCGGCCCCCAGCTTGGCGAAGGCGTCGATGTTGGAGCGGGCGACCCGGGAGTGGGCGACGTCGCCGCAGATGGCGATCCGGAGCCCGTCGAGGGAGCCGACACGTTCCCGGATGGTGAACACGTCGAGGAGGGCCTGGGTCGGGTGCTGGTGCCATCCGTCGCCGGCGTTGATGACGGCGGCGTCGGTCCATGCCGTCAACTGCTGGGGGACGCCGGAGCTGCGATGGCGGACGACGATCGCATCGACGCCCATGGCGGTGATCGTCTCGACCGTGTCCCGGAGCGACTCGCCCTTGCTGACCGCCGAGCCTCCGGCGCTGAAGGTCACCACGTCGGCGGAGAGCCGGCGGGCGGCGAGATCGAAGCTCGTCCTGGTCCGGGTGGAGTCCTCGAAGAAGGCGTTGACCACGGTCCGGCCTCGGAGCGCCGGGACCTTCTTGATGTCCCGGGCCTGGATCTCGGCGAAGTGCTCCGCCAGGTCGAGGAGGTCGGTCAGGTCGTCGGCCGAGAGGTCGGCGATCGACAGGAGGTGCCTCATCCCTGCACCCCCGGGTCCTTGGTGACCTCGCCGATCTCGACGGCGTCGACGGTGGCGTTGACCACCTCGTCCCGCCGGGTGGGAAGGTTCTTGCCCACGTAGTCGGGCCGGATGGGAAGCTCCCGGTGGCCCCGGTCGACCATGACCGCGAGCTGGATCGAACGGGGACGGCCCTGGTCGATGATGGCATCGAGGGCGGCCCGGATGGTGCGCCCGGTGAACAGCACGTCGTCGACGAGGACGATCGTCTTGCGGTTGAGGTCGAAAGGCACGTCGGTGGCCGCCTCGGGCAGCACCGGCCGGAGGTTGATGTCGTCGCGGTAGAAGGCGACGTCCAGCCGTCCGAGCGGAACCTCGACACCCTCGATGTCCTCCAGGGCTCGCTGGATCGCCTCCCCGAACGGCACACCACCGGTCTGGAGCCCGATGACGACCAGGTCGTCGAGGCCCCGATTCCGCTCCACGATCTCGTGGGCCATGCGCCGCACCGCACGATCGACGGCTCCGGCATCGAGCACGGTGTTCCTCGCGATGAACACGCCCCCGTACGGGGGCGTGCGCCGACGCTCGCGTTCGGCCATGGGTTGTACTCCTTCCGTACTGGCCTCACAGGACCGGTTTCACGGATCGGGCCCGAGGGTACCCGTTGCTGCCCGCCCACCCGACGACCCGCCGGGAACGTGCTCCGAGTTTGGTGAGCGCCCGCTGTCGGGAACTACTCGGTCTCGGCCTCGGCGATGCCGAGCTCCTTACGGGAACGCTTCAGCGACTTCCAGACATCCCGGATGCGGTCGTAGGCCTCGGCCTGGGAGATCTTGCCACTGCTCTCCAGGGCGCAGGTGTAAGCGACCTTCTGGGCGAACTCCTGGAGGTTGGCGTCGAAGACCAGGTTCTCCGGCGTGAACTCCCCGCGATAGGTCGACCGGGGATAGATGAAGTCGTCCTTGTCGACCGGCGGATCACTCACCCCACCTTTCTAGCAGGCCCAGCGGCCATCGTCCGGTAGGCGTGATCAACCGTCGCCCTGGAGGCGGGCGGCGAGGACGGGTGGCAGCGGCCGTTCGTGGACCACCGCCAGGGTCCGGGTGGTGCGGGTCACGGCCACGTAGAGGAGGCTGAGACCTCCTGGTTCGTCGACGATGGCGGCCGGCTCGACGATCACCACCACGTCGAACTCGAGCCCCTTGGCCTGCCACGGGGTCAGCCAGGTGGCGTCATCCGACCCGCCGGATTCGCCGGCGGCCCGGAGCCGTTCGAGGACCCGCCGCTCGGCGATGACCGCCAACCGACCGTCGGGGTGCCGGGCTCGATGATCGGCCAACCACGGACCGAAGCGCTCGTCGAGCGGCGCCATCGACGAGGCGGTGGGCGCCTCGCCGACGGCCCGGATCGACCGGGCCGGCGTCAGCCCGGGGGCCAGCTCGGCCAGGACGGCGGCCGCCAGCTCGTTGGCCTCGGCCGGCGCCCGGTAGTTGATCGTCAGCTCCTGGTGGGCGAAGCCCTGCAGTTCCGGCGGGAGGTGATCGGCCCACTCCCCCGGCGAGCCGATCGAGCGTTGCGCCAGGTCGCCGACGATCGTGACGGCCCCGCCATGGGACCGGCGGGCGATCATCCGCCACTGCATGGGCGTCAGGTCCTGGGCCTCGTCGACGATGACGTGACCGAACCGCCAGGACCGCTCGTAGATGGCCTGCTGGGCCGCGCCCTCGAGCCGGTCGGCGACCGCGTCGGCGGCATGGACGTCGAGCTCGGCGATCGGGGAGCCATCGCTCTCGAAGGCGAAGCCGTCGACCGGGTCCAACCCGGAAACGCGGTCCTCGGCGCCGGTGCCTCCGCCGGGCCCGGTCTCGGTCATCGGTCGTCCCCACCCGTCGGGTCGCCGATCGAGCCGTCGACCGGGTCGTAGCGGGCCCCGTCGTCGAAACCGTCCACGACCGCGCCAGCCGAGGCATCCCCGGACCCCACGCTCTCGTAGTAGATCCGCTCACCGAAGATCGGGTCGTCGAGGCTGATGGCGTCGAGGTCGGCATCCGTCCTGCCGCCGAGCGGCCCGGAGCCCTCACCGGCGTCGGCGTCGGCGTCGGCGTCGTCGCCGTCGGCCGACGAGTCGTCGGCGGCGGCCAGCTCGAACTCGTCGGCCTCGTCCCGCTCGACGTCGCGGACGTCGTCGTCGACCTCGACCGGGCCCAGCAGCCATTCCAGCTCATCGAGCAGTGGCACGTCGGCGTCGCTCCACCGGATCGTCGCCAGGTCGGCCTCCGAGGTGCGGGGCCGGAACAGCGATACCGCCTCGGCGGCGGCCAGTCCGCTGGCGTCGGCGGCGGACCGGAGGAGCGCGGCCGACCCGAGGAGGTCGTTCAGGGCCTGCTCGGCCCGGAGCGGCGGCCAATGGCGCAGCAGGAACCGGGTCACGTCGACCGACGTGGCGAAGGCCTCGTCGGCGTCCTCCTGCCCGTCGAAGGCCGGGTTGTAGACCTCGGCCGACAGCGCCCCGATCACGCCCTCCCGGAACGCCCGCGCCCCTTCGTTGTAGGTGGTGTGGCGGCCGGCGACGTCGAACACCGACCGCAGCCGGTCCCGGGGCAGCACCACCCGGCGGGAGCCGTAGTAGACGACGAGGTCGTGGCGGGGCCGGCGGCGGCGGTCGGCCACCGCAGCGGCCAGGAACGGCACCATCTCGCTCCGCCCCTTCAACTCGGCCACGTCGGGAACGTCGTCCAGCCCGAGCAGGATCCCGGGGAACAGCTTGGCCACCGTCACCGACACGACGCCGGTCTCGCCCAACGAGGGGAGCACCCCTCGGATGTAGGTCAGGAACTCGGCGGTCGGCCCGACCACCAGGACGCCCTGCTCGCTGAGGTCGACCCGCTGGTCGTAGAGGAGGTAGGCGGCCCGGTGGAGGGCGACGACGGTCTTGCCGGTTCCGGGCCCACCCTGGACGACGAGCGGCTTGTTGGCCGCCGCCCGGATGACCGCATCCTGTTCGGCCTGGATCGTGGCGACCACCGACCGCATCTGGGCTCGGGTCGGGGCCGACACCGAGGCCAGGAGCGCCGCCTCACCTCGGAGGGCGATCGTCGGTTCGATCCCGTCACGGTCGAACCAGTCGACGTCGAACACCTCGTCGGAGTAGCTCTCGAGCTCGGCCACCGCCTCGCCGTACAGGAGGTGCCGACGGTGGGCGATCCCCAACCGATCGAGCGGCGTGGCCCGGTAGAAGGGGACGGCAGCATCGGCCCGCCAGTCGACCAGGAGCGCCTCGTCGCCCTCGATGACGCTGAGCCGACCGACGTCGACCCGCTTCCCGTCGCCGTCGACGGTGTGGCCGAAGGCCAGCGCCTGGCCCATCGCCTCCAGCTCGGTGACCCGCCGGGCGGCGTGCATGGCCCGGTCCGACATTTGGCGAACCATGGCGGCAGCGATGGCGGTGTCGGCCTCGGCGTCGGGGTCATAGAGGTCACGGATCCCGTCCTCGGTCGCCTCGGCCGCTTCGGCGGCCAGTCGTTCCGCCGTCGAGCGGGCGGTCTCGAGGTGGCGGGCGTGGACGGCCCGGATCCGCCGTAGGGTGGCCCGCTCCGCCTCGAGGCCGGCCATCGTCGGACCGCGCCGCCCGCCGTTCGATCCGGCGCCGGTCGGCCGGGCGTCGGCGGGAGGGTGCGGGGCGGGACGGTCGGTCATCGGGAGCGGTCGTCGGCACCCACCGGGGGCGGCCGATCTCCGCCCCCGACGATAGCTCGGCCCCTCAGAGGTCGAGGTCGTCGAGGAGGCGGGAGATCAAGATCTTCTGGACCTCCGAGGTGCCCTCGTAGATCTGGTAGACGCGCACGTCGCGGTAGATCTTCTCCACCGGATGGTCGGTGAGGTAGCCGGCGCCACCGTGGATCTGGATGGCGGCCGAGGCCACCCGTTCCGCCATCTGGGAGGCGAACAGCTTGGCCATCGACGCCTCGCGGGCACAGTCACGACCGAGGTCGCGGAGCCGGGCGGCGTGCAGGTAGAGCTGGCGGGCCGCCTCGATCGACGTCGCCATGTCGGCCAGGTCGAACGCCACCGCCTGGTGCTCGATGATCGGCCGACCGAACGTCTCCCGGTCCCGGGCATAGTCTCGGGCGGCCCGGAGGGCGGCCCGGGCCCCGCCGGTCGACTGAGCGGCTACGCCGATCCTCCCCAGGGACAGGTTGGCCAGCGCGATCCCCAGCCCGCGGCCTTCCTCCCCCAACACGTCGGCGACCGGGACCCGCATCTCGTCGAAGGCCACCTGGCACGTGTCGTTGGTCCGGTGGCCGAGTTTGCTCTCGGTGCGGATCACCCGATAGCCGGGGTTGTCGGTCGGCGTGACGAACACGGTCATGCCCCGCTTGCCGGCGTCGGGATCGGTGACCGCCACGATCATCGCCAGCTCGGCCAGGGAACCGGCGGTGACGAACGCCTTGTGTCCGGTCAGCACGTACTCGTCGCCGTCCCGGACGGCCCGGGTGGTGATGGCCGCCGCGTCGGAGCCGGTGTGGGGCTCGGTGAGGTGGATGCAGCCGATCCACTCCCCCGAGGTCAGCCGGGTCAGGTACTCGGCCCGCTGCCGATCCGTCCCGAGCTGCTGGATGGCGACGGCGACCGGCGAGTTGTTGGCCGCCATCACGTTGGCGATGCCGCCGTCGGCGGCCGAGATCTCCTCCATCGCCACCGCGTAGCTGACGAAGTCGAGCCCGGCCCCGCCCCACCGGGGATCGATCGTCACGCCCATCAGGCCAACGGCGGCCATCCGCCGGTACAGGTCCCGGGGCACCGCACCCGTCCGGTCCCAGCCCGCGGCGTGGGGGGCGATCTCCGCCTCGGCGAACCGGCGGGCGGTGGCCCGGACCCGCTCCTGGTCCTCGGTCAGTTCCATGGCCGGACAGCGCTCGGGCGGCCGGTCAGCCGGCCCGCACCTGGAGGACGACCTTGCCGACCGCCCGGCGCTCGTCGAGGAGGCGGTAGGCCTCGACGCCGTCATCGATCGGGACGATCTGGCCGACCGGCGGGTCGATGGCCCCGGTGGCCATCATCGCCAGCAGCTCGGTGTGGATCCGGCCCGGGAGGCCGGGATCGTCGGCCACCGCCTCACCCCACGCCGCGCCGACCACGCTCACGTTGCGGAGCAGGAGCCGGTTGACCTTGATCTCGGGGATCGTCCCGGCGGCGAAGCCGACGACCACCAGCCGCCCGAACCGGGCAAGCGAACGGATCCCGTCGGAGAAGCGATCGCCACCGACCGGGTCATAGACGACGTCGACGCCCCGGCCCCCGGTCAGCTCCCGGACCTCGTCCTTCCATCCGTCCGACATGACGACGACCCGATCGGCACCGGCCGCGGTGGCCATCTCGGCCTTGGCCTCGGTCGAGACCAACCCGATGACGGTGGACGCCCCGACGGCCTTGGCGACCTGGATGCCCGAGGTCCCGACCCCGCCCGAGGCGCCGAGCACCAGCACCGACTCGCCGGCGACCAGCCCACCCCGGTGCACCATGCAGAACACCGCGGTCTGGTAGTTCATGACCAGCGCCGCACCCTGGTTCCAGTCGAGCTCGGCCGGGAGGGGGAAGACGTGGGCCGGGTCGGCGATCGCCACCTCGGCCAGACACCGAGGCGTGAAGGCGCACACCCGATCACCGGCGGCGAAACCGGATCCGGGGGGAGCCGCTCGGACGAGGCCGGCGCACTCGATCCCCCCGATGAACGGTGGCTCGGACCGTTGCTGGTACAGGCCCTGGCTCTGGAGCAGGTCGGGGAAGGAGACGCCGGCGGCCATGACCTCGATCACCACCTTGGTGCCGTCGTCGACCGGTTCGGCGGTGTCGACCACCGCGATGCCGTCGGGACCGGTCAGGGCTTGGATCTCCAGGGCCTTCATGGCCCGAGACCGTACCGGACCGGGTCACGACCGGCCCACCTGGTGGCGAGTGGGCGGCCGGTGGCCGAGAATGGTCGGCATGGAACCGAGCTACGAAGTCGTCTGGCCCCGCTCCGCCCGAGGCGTCCAGCAGCATCGCCGGGCCGATCGCCTCCCCTCGCTGGACGGCCGCCGGGTCGCGTTCCTGTGGGACTACGTGTTCCGGGGCGACGAACTGTTCCCGGTCCTGGCCAAGGAGCTGACCACCCGCTTCGACGGGGTCGAGATCGTCGACTACGACGTGTTCGGCAACCTCCACGGGTCCGACGAGAAGGCAAAGGTCGGGCGCCTCCCCGACGAGCTCCGGGACCGGGGGGTCGACGCCGTCGTGTCGGGGATGGGGTGTTGAGGTAGCTGCACGCCCGCCGTGATGCGGGCTGCGATGGCCGCCGAGTCGGCCGGGATCCCCTCGGTGTCGATCGTCTGTGAGGGGTTCGAGGGCCAGGCCCGGGCCACCGCCCGGGGCCACGGCTACGACGGGCTCCCGCTGGCGGTGACCGTCGGTCACGTCGACGCCCAATCGGCGACCGAGATGGTGGCCAACTTCGTCGCCTCGACGGTCGATGCGGTCATCGCCGGGCTGACCGACTCCTCCGGCGACGACGTCGTCGACAACGCCGAGCCGGCGGCCCTCGACGTGGTCGCCGTCGGCTCGATCGACGAGATCGACGCCGTCTTCGCCGACCGGGGCTGGTCGGACGGCTCTCCGTTCCTTCCTCCCACCCGGGACCGGGTCGAGGCGTTCCTGGCCGACTCGGGCCACGACCCGTGGAAGACCCTCGGGGTGGCCCGATCCTCGGGGCGGGACCTGACGATCTGGTCGATCGCCGTCAACGGCGTCATGGCCGGGTGCCGGCCGGAGCACCTCCCGGTGCTGATCGCCATGGCCGACATCCTCGCCGACCCGACCTACGGGGCCGAGCACTCCGGCAACACGACCGGGGCCGACGCCCTCGTGGTGCTGTCGGGTCCCAACACCCCCGGCCTCGGGTTCACCACCGGAGTCGGGGCGATGCGGGAGGGCACCCGGGCCAACACCACGGTCGGGCGGTGGCTGCGCCTCTACCTGCGCAACGTGTTCGGCTTCACGACCGACGAGCACGACAAGGCGACGTTCGGCAACCCGGCCCGGGTCGTCCTCGCCGAGGACCTCGACTGCCTGACCGAGATCGGCTGGGCGCCGCTCAGCGCCTCGTTCGGGGTCGGTCCCGACCGCGATGCGGTCACGATGGCCCGGATGAACAGCGGCACGATCATCGGAAGCGTGTTCGGGGCGACCCCCGACGAGATCGTCCCCTACCTGGCGAACGGCCTCACCCGGGTCGCAGCCTGGGACCTGACCCACGTCCACGGGCTCGGCCACGACCAGTTCCAGCCGCTCCTCGTCCTGTCGCCGATGCTGGCCCGGACCGTCGCCAGGGCCGGCTGGACCAAGGCCGATCTCCAGCGGGCCCTGTTCGACCATGCCCGGATCCCGGCCGTGACCTTCGAGTCGATGATCGGCCGGTGGACCAACCTGACCACCGGCCGACCCCGGCTGATCGATCTGGTGGCCGACGGCGTGCTGCCCGACGTGTTCGCCGCCTCCGACGACCCCGGACGGCCGGTGCCGATCGTCTGTTCTCCCGATCGGCTGGCGGTCGCGGTCGCCGGCGACCCCAATCGGGCCAACGCCTATGCCTTCAGCAACGACGGTCCCCATGGTTGGTGGACGGCTCGGGCCGTCGACCACACCCCGGCCAGCGACCTGGTGTGCTCGCTCGACGGTTCGTGCGGCCCGGCCGGCGAGGCCGCCCGCCGCCGATGACGTCCGACCCTCGACCCGGGTCGAGACCGCGGGCCAAGCTGTCGACGACGGTGATCGGCGTGGTGGGAACCGACGCCGCAGCGTGCGTCGCCTCGTTGGCCGACGCGGCCAACGTCACCGCCATCCGCCCCTCGATCGAGCTCGGGCCAGCCGAGAGGGCTCGGGAGGCGTGGCAGCGGGCGATGCGATGCCATTCGCCGTACACGGTCCACGATGCCGACCCGCTCGAGCCGGTGGCCGACGCCTGGGCCCGCTCCTTCACCGACGATGGCATGCGGGGGGAGCTGGAGGTGGCGACGAGTGAGGCCGTCGCCCGGTGGCGGGCCGGTTCCATCGAGCTCCCCGACTACTACTTCGTCATCGAGCCCGACGGGCTGGAGGCCGGACGGCGGCACTGGTACCTCGGTGTGCTCCATCGGGCCGCCGCCCATCGGGTCGTGCCGATCGAGGCGGAGGGCGCGGCGGCCCGGGCCGCCATCGCCCACCTCCGGGCCGGCCGGTGGTGGCCGGCCCTCCCCGACCTACTCACCACGCTCGACGCCGTCCTCCCCGACCAGCTGATGACGGCGCAGGCCGAGGCCGAAGGGCTAGCGGCAGAAGAGCCGGAGCCGCGGCTCGGCGCCCGACCACCGATCGTCGGCTGAACCGACGACGCCGGTCAGGGCTCGATCCGGCTGGTCCCGGTGGCGGGGTTGGGGTCCCGGCCGTAGTACGCGGCCCCGTAGCCCGGCGGCGAGGCGAAGATCTCCACGTCGAGGGCGGCCACCAGCTGGCGCCATCGCTCGATGAGCGCATCCTCGGCCTCGTAGTCGAACGGATCCTGGAGTCGGCCCTCGGTGCCGGCCGAGGGCCGATTGGCGACGAGCCACCGGGCGGTGCGCCGCACCCCCTCCTCGGGCTCGACGACGTCGGCGTAGCCCAGCTCGCGTCGCAGAGGTCCGGTGTCGACCACCCGGTGACTGGTCGAGGGGTGCATGAGCAACGGGCGGGCCGGGACGGCCACCGCCGGGGGCATGCTGATCAACTCGAACCGGTGGCCGAGCTCATCGGCGATGATCTCGGCGATCTGGGCGACGGTCAGGGTCCGAGCGTCGGTCACGTTGTAGGTGCCGGCCACCGCCGCCGGGCCCCGACGCTCGATGGCGTCGACGGCGCACAGCACGGCGTGGGCTGCGTTCTCGACATAGGCCGCCGACTTGAGGGTCAGGCCCCCGTCGGCCACGACGAGGTGGGGGCGGCGGTCGAGGGCCCGGCGGACGATCGGCCACTCCCGGGGGATCAGTTGCCGAGGCCCGTACAGCATGGGGTAGCGGAGATGGACGGCGGTCGGGTGATGATCGAACACCACCCGCTCGGTGGCCACGATGCGGCGGATCTTGCCGATCGGCTCGTCGGTGGCGGCCAACGGCGTGTCGGGGTGGCCGGGCACGGTCAGCCCGACCGGGAAGAGGTCGGCCGGCTCCACCCACCCCCTGACCGCCCCCACCCCGCCGATCGTGATCAGTTGGCCGACCCGGCCCACCAGCATGGGCGCCAGGTCCCGGAGCCGGCCATACATGACGACAGCGGTGTCGAACGTGGCGCCGGCCAGGGCGTCGGCGGTGCGGTCGGCATCGAAGGGATCGGTGTGGATGTGGGCCACCTCGGGCCCGATCTCGTCGACCTCGTGCCGCCCGGTGTGGAGGATCGTCACCCGGTGCCCTCGGGCGAGGAGGCCGTTGACGACGAAGGGGCCGGTCGGACCGGTCCCCCCGATGACGAGTGTGTCCGATGCCATCGGACCAGCCTGGCCGCCAGCTCGACCGCTGGCCACTCGGGTGGCCAGGCCGCCGTTCAGCGCTCGCCGTGGGTGATTCGACCGAGGAACGCGCCGATGGTCAGCGTGGGTGACGGCTCGCGGCCGAGGATGGTCACCTCGTAGCTGAACGACGTCGTCGTCGCCGCCACCACCGCGGTCACCCCCTCGGCGTCGGGGATCGGTGGGCCGTAGGTCGTCACGTCGTCGACGACGACCAGGTACAGCTGATCGACCGCCGGCGTGGTGTCGATCGTGCCCGGCTCCGGCTCCCACACCAGCGTCGGGAGCGGCACGTGGCCGGGGGCACCAGACCGGCTGACGACCGTGACCGGGATCGGGACCGGGGACCGTCCGGGGTCGATCCGGTACAGCGAGATCGTGGCTCGGGAGAAGTCGTGGTTGGCGACGGTGAGAGACCAGCGGGGGTGGACGACCAGCCCGGGGACGTAGCCCCGAGGAGGCCAGGCCACGAAGCGGCGATCTTCCCGCATCGGCGGGCGATCGGTCGAAGACTCCTCGTCGAAGACCCGGTCGTCGAACACCCACAACGCGTTGGCCGAGGCCCAGGCGTTGGTCGACGCGACATCGCCGACCCCCATCAGCCGGGTCGGCGGGTGGAGGATCGTGGCCCGGTGGCCGACATCGACGTTCCGGTCGCCGGGGTCCTCGATGTAGCCGTCGATGGCGAGCGGCCCGTTGCGACCCAGGTAGAGGTTGCTGTTGGCCGCACCCTCCCGACCCACGTCGTCATAGCAGGCGAACGACTCCGCCGGATCGTGGGTCAACTCCCCCTCGGCACTCATCATCATCGCCGCCCGCTGGGCCTTGGCCGAGTACGACGAGTCCTCGACGACGTCGGCCACCACGCCGGCCATCGCCCGGTAGTAGTTGACCCGCCGCAGCGTCGCCTCCCGGAACGGGGCGGTGCTGGTGCCGGCCTGGCACCGGCCGTGATCGCCGTCCCACGCCAACGACGGCTGGGGAGCACCGAACTCGGCCTCGAAGCCGGCGACGACGGCATCGCGGTCCGAGGTGTCGAACCAGGGCTGGGGGATCTCGGGCGGCGCCGTCTCGGCGTCGCTGGAGCTGAACGCGACGCCGGTCGACAGCAACGCCAGGGTCACCACCACCAGTTCCAACGCACGACGGGACCGACGCTGCACCGCCTCCCATCGGACGGCGACCGGCCGAGTTGACCCACCGCCGACGATCTCGAGGGTCGGGGGCGGTCGCCCCGAGGCGGACGGCCGGTCGGCCGATCCCGGTCAGCTGCCGATCGGCGTCCCGTCGCCCCGCCGGACGTCGCGGGCGATGGCGGCCAGGACGCCGTTGACGAACCGGCTCGACTCGTCGGTCGAGTATCGGCTGACGAGCTCGACGGCCTCCGAGAGCACGACCCCGGTCGGGGTGTCGAGGCTCAGCAGCTCGGCCACCGCAAGCCGCATCACCAGCCGGTCGATCGTCGCCATCCGGTCGATCGACCATCCCCTCGATCGGGTGTCGATCAGCCGGTCGGCCTCGTCGCGATGGGTGTCGGCCGCGTGGAGGAGGGCGACGGCGAAGGTGGCGGGCGGGATGGGGAGCTCGGCCAGCAGCTCGTCGACCCGAACGCCGCGAACCTCGGCCTCGTAGGCCAGCTCGATCGCCCGCTCCCGGGCCTCCCGGCGGCCGCCGGGCCGGCCGGGGGTCGGACGGTCGGTCACACCCTGGTGAGGTATTCGCCGGAGCGGGTGTCGACCTTGACCCGGCCACCGACCTCGACGAACAACGGCACCTGGATGACCAGACCGGTCTCCAACGTGGCCGGCTTGCGGGCGCCGGACACCCGATCGCCCTGAACCCCCGGCTCGGTCTCGACCACCTCGAGCTCGACCGACGGCGGCAGCTCGGTCCCGACGATCTCGGTGCCGTAGGTCAGCAGCGTGATCGTCGACGACTCGGTCAGGAACCCACCGGCGTTGCCCATGACCGACTCGGGCACCGTCTGCTGCTCGAAGGTCTCGTTGTCCATGACGACGAACCCGTCGCCGTCCCGGTAGAGGAACTGCTGCTCCCGCTTCTCGATGAAGGCGCTCTCCATCTTCTCCCCGGCCCGGAACGTCTTGTCGACGACGGCCCCGGTCCGCATGTTGCGGAGCTGGGTGCGGACGAAGGCGCCGCCCTTGCCCGGCTTCACGTGCTGGAACTCCAGGATCTGGAACAGGCCGTCGGACGTCTCGACCGCCATTCCGTTCTTGAAGTCGGCGGTGCTGATCGTGGGCATCGGTCGTCTCCGGGGGGCAGGCGGTGGTGATAGGGCCGCCGGATCGGGTTCAGCGACCGGGCGTCGGCGTCTTGGGACTCAGCGTGATCGGCTGGCAACCGCCGGAGGCTACGACTACCGAGTCCTCGATGCGAACACCGCCCAGCTCGGGGAGGTACACGCCCGGCTCCACGGTCACCACCGATCCCGCTCGGAGGATATCGGTGCTCCGGGGGGACAGGAACGGGTCCTCGTGGATCTCCAGACCGATCCCGTGTCCGGTGCCGTGGATGAACGCCTCCAACAACCCCCACTCGTCGAGCACCTCCCGACACGCCCCGTCGACCGCGACCTGGTCGACGCCGTCGGCAACCGCCGCCACGCCGGCCGCCTGGGCGGCGGTGACCGCGTCGTACAGTCGGCGCTGGGTCGGGTCGGGATCGGCGCCGACGACGAAGGTCCGGGTCATGTCGCTGCCGTAGCCCTCGAGCCGGGCACCGACGTCGACGACCAGGAGATCGCCGACCTCCAGGGGCCGCCCGGTCGGTCGGGCGTGGGGCAGGGCGCTGTTGGGGCCACCGGCGACGATCGTGTCGTAGGCCGGCCCGTCGGCCCCGAGGTCGACCATGGCGTTGTCGAGCGCCCGGGCCAAGGATCGCTCGGTCACACCGGGCTGGATCTCGGAGGTGACGGCGGCCAGCGCCCGGTCGGTGATGGCGGCGGCCCGGGCCAGGCGAGACCGCTCGCCGTCGTCCTTCACGACCCGCAGCGGCTCGATCAGGGGATCGGCAGCCACGATGCGCCGGCCGGCCAACCACCCCTCGACCTGGTCCCGGCGGGCCCAGGTGACGTGGTGGGCTTCGAGCCCGACCGGGCCCAGCCCGGCGCAGAACCGATCGAGGACCTCCCCGAGGTCGGTCACCGTGATCTCGACCGTGGCGTCGACCCCGGAGCCTTCGAGCTCGGCGGCGACCTGGGTCCGGTACCTGCCGTCGGTGACCACCAGGAGCCCGTCGGCCCGCACCACGACGGTGGCGTTGGAGCCGGTGAACCCGGTCAGCCACCGGACGTTGGGGAGCTTGGAGACGATGAGGGCCTCGAGGTCGGCCTCGGCCATGGCCGCCCGGACGGCGTCGACCCGACGGCCGACGTCCATCGGTAGGAGCGGCGGGAGATCGGCGGCCGGCGCCGATGGCGCAGCGGGCGGTGGGGACCCCTCTGGGGTCCGAGCTGGCGGTGGGTGCTCGGTCACGCCACCGCCTCCAGGGTCTCGGTCAGGAGCAGCCGGTCCTCGACGACGACCGGCTCGATCCCGTCGGGCCCATCGAGGACGAACGTGATGCCCTCGATCGCCTTCTTGTCCCGGGCGAACAGCTCGACGATCTCGGCCGGGTCGAGGCCCGGAGGGATGTGGGCGTCGAGGCCGTAGGCGTCGACGACCCGGCGGTGCTCGGCGACCCGGGCATCATCGATCCGACCCAGGGCCCGGGCCAGCTCGGCGGCATAGATCAGGCCGACGGCGACCGCCTCGCCATGGCGGATGCCGTAGTCGGTGGCGCTCTCCAGCGCGTGGGCCAGGGTGTGGCCGTAGTTGAGGATGGCCCGCCGGCCCCCCTCGGTCTCGTCGTCGGCCACGACGTCGGCCTTGATCCGGACACAGGCCGCCACCCGGGGGGTGAGGGGGACCCGATCGAGGCGCCCGCCGCCGAGGAAGTGGTACTTGGCCAACTCCCCCATCCCGCTGATGAACTCGGCCGGGGGCAGGGTGAGGAGGGTCTCGGTGTCACAGATCACCGCCGCCGGCTGCTTGAACGCGCCGAGCAGGTTCTTTCCCTCGGGGAGGTTGACCCCGCACTTCCCACCGATGGCGGCATCGATCTGACCGAGGAGCGAGGTCGAGACGTGGACGACCTCGATCCCCCGGTGATAGCTGGCGGCGAGGTAGCCGGCGAGGTCGGAGACGACGCCACCACCCACCGAAACCACGGCGTCCCGTCGGGTCACCCCCCAGCGAGCCATCTCGGATGCCAGCTCACCGATCGTGTCGAGGCGCTTGGCGTCCTCCCCGTCGGGCACGGTCAACACCCGGTGCTCGACGCCGGGATCGACGTCGACACCGATCCCCTCCTGGGTGATGACGGCCACCCGGCGGACCGACGGTGGGAGCACCTCGGCCAGGTGGTTCCGGGCGCCCCGCCCGACGATGACGGGATGACGACGATCGCCCAACTCGACCATCTCGGTCAGCGTCGTCGGATGGTCGGCGGCACCGGTCAACGCGGCGATGGCCTCGGTGGCCATGGCGGCCGGTGGCTTCCCCTCGTCGGTGACGATCACGTCGGCCGCCGCCGCGTACCGGCCGAGCCGCTCCCGCTGGAGGGTTCGGAGCCGGGTCGCCTGATCACCGTGGAGCAGGGGCCGGGTGTCATCACCGGCCAGCCGGGACAGCAGCACCGGGATCGGCGCGTCGAGCCACACCACCCGGGCCCGCTGGGCCAACAGGCGACGGTTCTCGGCGCCGAGGATCAGCCCGCCACCGCCGGCGATCACCGGCGCCGGCGCCGCCCCGAGCGCCCGATCGAGAGCGTCGAGCTCGACGGCCCGGAACCGCGCCTCGCCATCCCGGGCGAAGATCTCGGTGATCGGGACCCCGACCGACGCCTCGATCGAAGCGTCGAGATCGACGAACGGGCGGTCGAGGGCCGAGGCCATCTCGGCGCCGACGCTCGACTTGCCCGACCCGGGGAGGCCGATCAGCACGATGGGGCGTGGGGTCACCCTGCTGATCGTACCGCCGCGCTCGGTGTCGGCTCCCACCCGGGAGGTGGTGATCCGGTCGGTCAGCCGGCGGCGACCGGCGTCGAGACGAGGATGACGATCATCGCCCCGGCGGCGAGGGCCGGCCCGAACGGGATCTCCGATCCCATCTGACGGCGGATCACGTTGACCGCCAACCCGACCAGTCCCCCACCGAGCAAAGCCAGGAAGAGGGCGTAGAGGACCAGCCGGGCGGCGGCGAAGGTGTCGGTCCCCAACCAACCGACGAACAACCCGAGCAGGAGGGCCAGTTTCACATCGCCCCGACCCATGCCCCGCTCGTGGACCACATGGGCCAGGCCGATGAAGCCCCCGAAGACCGCCCCGCCGATGAGGGCGGGCCCGATCCCGGCCCCGTCCTCCAGCTCACCGCTGAGGACCAGGACCGTGAACAGCCCGGCACCGATCGACGGCCAGACGATGATGTTGGGAAGGAGATGGGTCTCGATGTCGATCACCGAGAGGGCGACCAGCACGGCGGCCAGGCCCAGGTAGGGCCACAGCCGCCAGTCGGGGGTGCCGCCGTCGCCGAACCGGAGCCCGAGGAGCCCGAAGGTGACGGCGGTGGCCACGTCGACCGCCGGATAGCGAAGCCCGGTGCGGTGACCACACCGGACGCAGCGGAGGAACCAGCTGGCGACGGGAAGGAGCGATCTCGGGCCCTGCGGCGCCTCACACCGGACACACCGGTGCTCGGGAGCGACAGCCAACCGCTCAACCGAGCGGTCGACCACGATCCCGAGCACCGGCCCGACGACGAGGCCGAGCAGGACGAGTCCTGCGGCTAGGAGCACACCGTCGAGTATGGGGTCACTCGTCGTTCTTGAGGTAGCGCATCAGCAGCCCGCCACCGGCCTTGGGGTCGGCCGACTCGGCGGCGTTGGCGCCGTTGCCGTTGCCACCGTTGGCCGCCGCACCGGGCTGGCCGGCAACGGCGGCGACGACGGGCTGACGCTCGCCGTCGTCGGTGAGGGTCCGGAGCTCCTCGGGCGACGGGGCGGCCGGCATGGGGGGCCGGCCGCCACGGACCTTGTCGGCCGCCACTGCCCGGCCGTCGTCGGCCGACCGACCGGGATCGGTGCCGAACGACGGGGGCGACGGCCGCTCGGCAGCGGCGGCCGCTCGGCGAGCGAACGGGTCGCGGCTACCACCGCGGTTCGAGCCGATCGACGGGGTCCGGGACACCGGGGCGTCGACGGTGACGAGCCCCCGCTCGGCCAGGCCCTTGATCTGACGGCTGCCCTCGACCTCGCCGAGCCCCAACTCGTCGCACACCAGCGACGCCGGGCACCCGGCAGCGATGATCCGCAGCGTGGCCCACTCGGCCCGATTGATCTTGACTTCCTCGCTCGGGAGGGCGTCGGCCGGGGTGACCCGGTGGTCGAGGGTCGGAACGACGGCCTCGATGGTGCGCCAGTCGGCCAGACGACCTTCGGCCGATGCCAGCACCTCGCCGACCTCCCGGCCCTCGGCCTGATCATCGACCTCGATCACCTCGAAGCTGAACGTGCCGTTCTCGTAGCGGAGCAGCTCGAAGACCACGTCCTCCGGAGCCGTACCGTTCGAGGTGAAGCTGGCCTCAGCCTGGATGAGCTGGCCATGGCGGAGGGACAGGGAGCCATTGCCCCGGTCACCTTCCAGCTTGAGCTTGCCGGTCTTGGCGGTCGACGAGAGAAGTCCCAGCACCTCGTCGAGTGCAAAGTTATCGAGCGATCCCTGCAGCATTCCCTGTCCTCGTCTTTCCTGGCCCGGAGCCTCTCGTCCGTGCTCGAGATCACCATTCGGCCCCCGGTGGAGGTTCGTGAGCGTTTCGGCCCAGGTTCTCTAGGCCTTTTGGACCAGGGGCGCCGGGCCTCGATGAGGTGAGGCGCGGCCGGCTCAGCCGGGGCGGGGGGCCTCGCCGAAGGCGGCCGCGCTCATCACGTCGACGGGGGCCGGTCGACCGGTCCACCGCTCGAAGGCCAGGGCTGCCTGGTGGACCAGCATCCCCACCCCACCGACCGTCGAGGCCCCCCGGTCGGCGGCCGCGGCCAGGAGCGGCGTGATCCGGGGCTGGTAGACGATGTCGACCACGACATGGCGCTCGCTGAGGCCGTCGACCGGGATCGGGATCCCGTCGGGATCGGGCCCTCCGGCCATCCCGACGGGGCTGGCGTTGACGATCAGATCCATGGCCGGAGCCTCGACGACCGCACCGGCCCGGCCAACCGCGCTCAGCGTGGCCCGCTCGGCGGCCCGGGCCCGGTCCCGGCTGGTCACCACGACCTCGACCGCTCCATGACGCCCGAGGGCCTCGATGATCGAGCTGGCTCCGCCGCCCGTCCCGACCACCATCGCCCGGGCGCCGGCGACGTCGATCCCGGCCGCCGCCAGCGAGGCGACGAGGCCGTCTCCATCGGTGTTGTCGCCGACCAGCCGGTCGCCGTCGCGGAACACGCAGTTACAGGCCCCGAGCGTCTCGACGGCGGGGGTCCGTACGTCGACCGCCGCCGCCACCACCGCCTTGTGGGGCATCGTGACCGACAGCCCCTCGATCCCCAGGGCGGCCATGGCCGCCACCGCGTCGCCGCCCCGGCCGGCCGGCACCGGCAGAGCGACGTAGACCCAGTCGAGGCCGAGGGCCGCGAACGCGGCGTTGTGGATCGTCGGCGACAGGGAGTGGCGGACCGGGTCGCCGATGACCGCCGCCAGGCGGGTCGATCCGGTCGGGGTTGCGGTCCGGGGGGTCAGGCTCAGAAGAGCCCCTGTTCCCGGGAGATGTCCCTCTGCTCGAGGAACTCGTCGTAGCTGTTGGTGAAGAAGTGGTTGCCTTCCTCATCGGCCAGCACGTAGAAGAGCCACGGGACCTCGACGCCGTTCTCGTCGACCGGGTTGTCGGCCGGGTTGATCGCCGCCTCCAGCGATGCGTAGCTGGGCGTGGCGATCGGCGTCGGCGGCAGGAGGGGGTTGGACCGACAGGCGTACGGGCCGGCCCCCTCGGTCATGTACTCGGTGGTCAGCTCGATCTGACGGTCACCCGATCCGTAGATGCAGACGGCGTCGATGTCGAGCGACATCTGCTCCCGGATCCGGTTGTAGATCACCCGGGCGATCTTGGGTCGGTCGCCGTCGGTCTTGGCCTCGGCCTCGACCATCGACGCCACGATGATCACCTCATAGGCGGAGAGACCGAGCTGGGTCTCGGCCGCCCCGTACCCCAGCTCGCCGGTGACCCGGGTGAACTCTTCGCTCATCTTGAGCAGGACCTCGACCGGCTCGGCGTCGTCCTCGATCTCGTAGAACGCCGGGAACAGCAGGCCCTCCCAGCTCTCGACCCCGTCGGGGCGGTACCGGGTGGCGATCTGGCCCGAGTCGAGCGCGGCCTGGAGCTCGGCGGCGGTGATCGTCGGGAGCTGGTCGGCGATGCGGGGCAGCATCTCCGACAGCCAGAGCCCCTCGGGGACGCCGAAGGTGTTGAACACCGGGGGGACCGGGCCTTCGTTGAGCACGGCGATCGCCTCGGCGGCCGACGAGTTCTCCTGCATGGTGTACGCCCCGGCCTGGAAGTTGCCCTCCCCCTTCCACTCGGCGTAGTAGCGGAAGAAGGTGCTGTTGGGGATGACCTCCTCCCGCTCCAGGATCTCGGCGATGTCGCTCGTCGTCGCCTGGGGCGGGACGTTGATCGCCACCGTGGCCCCCGGCTCGCCGGCGGGGTCGAGCTGGGCTTCGAACCAGTCCCGGACGCCGGTGTAGAGGAACCAACCGATGACGACCAGCACGACGAGCGCCACCAGGGCCCGCACGGCCCGGAACCCGGCCGGCCGGACGGCGACGAAGTCGTCCTCGTCGTCCCACCCGAGGTCGTCGAGCTCGTCGTCGGAGTGGCCGTCGTACTGATCGAGGATGCTCACAGCGAAATGCTACGCCAGCCGACGCGACCCGCGGGCGTCACGACGACATTCGTCATCGATGCGACCGGATGGTCAACCGGGGGCACCGCTGGCGTCGAGATAGGCCTGGAGGATCACCGCCGCCGCCAGCTGATCGACCATCTCCCGTCGCCGTCGACCGTCGACCCCCTGGGCCCGGAGCGACCCCTCGGCGGTGACCGTCGAGAGCCGTTCATCGTGGGTGACGACCTCGATCCCCAACCGCTTGCGGAGGGCCTTGGCCTCGTTCAGCACCGACTTGGCGGCCGGCCCGACCGTGCCGTCGAGCGACAGCGGGAGGCCGACCACGACGAGGACGACGTCGTGGTCGGCGATCAGCTCGGCGACGCGGCCGTGCTCGACGGCCCGGTCGCTGACCCGGACGATCGTCTCCAGGGGCGTGGCGACGGTCCGGGCCTCGTCGCAGATGGCCACGCCGACGCGACGGGTCCCGAGGTCGAGCCCCAGGGCCCGGCCCCGTCCCCGGGCGGTGCCCGACTCGCTCAGCGGGCCACCCCGGCGGCGGCAGCGGCCAGATCGAGGGCCTCGTCGACCCCGCCGGGATCCTTGCCGCCGGCCATGGCCAGCTCGGCGCCCTTGCCCCCGCCGCCCTTGATCGCCTTGGCCGCGTCGGCCAGCAGCGCCCCGGCCTCCAGCGGGCCCGACGGGTCGACGGCGGCCACCAGTGCCGCCCCGCCCCCGTCGGGAGCACCGCCCAGCACGACGGCGTTCACGCCGTCCCGGTCTCGGATGGCCGCCGCCAGGTCCTTCATCTCGTCGCGACCGAGACCGTCGACCCGGGTGATGACGACGCCGTCGACCGCCGATCCGGCCAGCTCGGCCGCCTGGCCCACCGCCAGCCGGGCCTTGAGGGTCCGGATCTCGTCGCGGAGCTCCTTCGCCTCGGTCGCCCGCTTCGTCGTCGCTTCGATGACGTCGCCTCGGGGGACGTTGAGCAGGCCGGCCAGCTCGTCGACCGTCGCCTGCTCGGCCCGGAGCAGGTCGACCGCCCCGGCCCCGGTGACCGCCTCGATCCGGCGGAGGTTGGAGCCGATCGACCCCTCGGACACGATCTTGACCAGGCCGATGTCGCCCAGTGCGCTCACGTGGGTGCCGCCGCAGAACTCGAGCGACGGACCGGCGGTGAGAACCCGAACGAGGTCACCGTACTTGTCGCCGAAGAAGGCCACCGCCCCCATCTCCTCGGCCTCGGACTTGGTCACCTCGACGTGTTCGGTCGCCGGGTTGCCCAGGATCTCGGTGTTGGACAGGTCTTCGATCGCCGCCACCTCCTCGGCGGTCAGCGGGTCGAAGTGGCTGAAGTCGAACCGGAGACGGTCGGGCCCGACCATCGAACCCTGCTGCTTGACGTGCTCGCCGAGCACCTCCCGCAGCGCCCAGTGGAGGATGTGGGTGCCGGTGTGGTTGCGACGGATGGCGTCGCGCCTGGTCACGTCGATCGACGCACGGGCCGACTGCCCGGCCGAGACCTCGCCGGAGACGAGCCGGCCGACGTGGCGGTGGATGCCCGGCACGGCGTACACCGTGTCGAGCACCTCGACGGTCCCGGTGTCGGTGGTGATCGTGCCGGTGTCGCCGATCTGGCCGCCGGACTCGGCGTAGAACGGCGACCGGTCGAGGAACACCGACACCGCAGGGTCGGTGCCGCCGTCCGCCTCGTCGCCGGCCGGCGGCCGGTCGGTGACGAGGAGGATCGTGGCCGCCACGTCGACCACCTCGTCACGGCCGACGAAGTCCGTCGTCCCGCTCGTCTCCATCAGGGTCTGGACGGCGTCGAAATCGGCGTCCTGGCCGGCGTTGCGGCGGGCCTCCTTGGCCCTGGTCCGCTGGGCCGCCATCTCGGTGTCGAACCCGGCCCGGTCGACGGTGTAGCCCCGCTCGGCCACGACTTCGGCGGTCACCTCGACCGGGAACCCGTAGGTGTCGTGGAGCAGGAACGCCACCGACCCCGGCAGCTCCCCGCCCTCGGGGAGGTCCGCCAGGTGCTCGTCGAGGATCCGGGAGCCGGTGACCAGGGTCCGGCGGAACTGCGTCTCCTCCCGTTCCACCACCGAGGAGATCAGCTCGTGGTTCTCCCGCAGCTCGGGATAATCGGGGGCCATGATCTCGACCACCGCGTCGACCAGGGGCGGCGTGACCAGGGTCTCGACGCCGAGCAGGTAGGCGAAGCGGATCGCTCGACGCA
Organism: Acidimicrobiales bacterium; assembly: GCA_965262175.1. GTDB lineage: Bacteria > Actinomycetota > Acidimicrobiia > Acidimicrobiales > SZUA-35 > CADEDH01. The sequence goes on from CBDHES010000029.1 coordinate 374,080, forward strand.
TGATGCGTCGCAGGACGTAGCCCCGGTCCTCGTTGGACGGGAAGACGCCGTCGCTGATGAGGAACGTCATCGTCCGGGCGTGCTCGGCCAGGACCCGCAGGGCGAGGTCGGAGCCGTCGTCGGCCCCCAGCGAGTAGCGGGTGATCGCCTCGGCGGCTTCGATGAGCCGGGCCATCTCGTCGATCTCGAAGACCGTGTCCTTGCCCTGGAGCACCGACAGCACCCGTTCCAGCCCGGCGCCGGTGTCGATCGAGGGCTTGGGAAGCGGCTTGGACTCGCCGGACTCGTCGGTCTCGAACTGCATGAAGACGAGGTTCCAGATCTCGACGAACCGGTCCTCGCCGCCGTGGGCCGGGCCGCCGTCGGGCCCGTACGCCGGGCCTTTGTCCCAGAAGATCTCCGAGCAGGGGCCGTTCGGGCCGGTGTCGGCCATCCGCCACCAGTTGTCCTCGTCGAGCCGCTGGATCCGCTCGGCCGGGACCCCGACGGTGTCCCGCCAGATCTCCTCCGCCTCGTCGTCGGTGAGGTGGACCGTCACCCACAACCGGTCGGGATCGAGCCCCAGGACCTCGGTGAAGAACGCCCATGCCATGGGGATGGCCTCGGCCTTGAAGTAGTCCCCGAAGCTGAAGTTCCCCATCATCTCGAAGAAGGTGAGGTGGCGGCTCGTCCGGCCGACCTCGTCGAGGTCGTTGTGCTTGCCGCCGGCCCGGACGCACTTCTGGACCGTCACGGCCCGGGACTGGGGCGGTTTCTCCTCGCCGAGGAAGTACGGCTTGAACGGAACCATCCCCGAGTTGACGAACAGCAACGAGTCGTCGTGTGGGATGAGGGGGGCCGAGGGGATCTCCAGATGGTTCCGCTCGACGAAGAACTCGGTGAAGGCGCGTCGCAGCTCGTTGGCTTTCATAGCGCTACTCAGGCTAACCGGCGAGGGGTCCGGCGGCGCTCGACTTCGCGCCGTGGCCAGCCCGGCCCCGGTCGTGGTCTAGGCCGCCGTCGACCGGCGGAACCGGCCGATGGCGGCGGCGGCGAACACCGCGGTGATCCCGATCGACCACAGGATCGACTGCCACAGGGCGTCGCCGACCGGTTGCCCGTTGTAGAGGGCCCGGCCGGCGTCGGTGACGATGGTGAACGGGTTGGCCCGGGCGACCGCTTCGAGCCAACCGGGCAGGGTCTCGGGATCGACGAAGGCCGACGACACGAACGTGAAGGGGAACATCCACAGGAACCCGGCCGAGTTGGCCGCCTCGACCGACTTCACCATCAGGCCGATCAGGGCCTGGACCCAGCTCAGCGAGTACGAGAACAGCAGCAGCACCCCGGTGGCGGCCACCGCCTCGAGGAGCGTCCCCTCGAACCGGAATCCGACGGCGAAGGCCACCAGCAGCATCGTGGCGAAGGTGATCAGGTTGCGGACCAGGTCGGAGATCGTCCGCCCGACCAGCACCGCCGACTGAGCGATCGGGAGCGACCGCAACCGATCGATGAGCCCCTTCTGAAGATCCTCGGCCAGGCCGACGCCGGTGAACGCCGAGTTGAACACGACGGTTTGGGCGAAGATGCCGGGGATGAGGAACTGGGTGTAGTCGTCGAACCCCTCGACGGCGATCGAACCGCCGAAGACGTAGACGAACAGCAGCACGAACATGACCGGCTGGATCGTGGCGAACAACAGCAGCTCGGCGTTGCGGGGCACGATCCGGAGGTGGCGCATGGCCTCGGTCCACGAGTCGTGGAGCAGCCACCGGAAGCTGCCCGATGGCTCCCCCCGGCCGACGTCGTCGATCGGTCGGGGATCGACGGCGTAGTCGGTCGTCGCCTCGGGATGGGTGTCGGAGGAGCTCACGGCCGTGTCCTCGTGTCGTCGGGGTCGCCGTCGGAACCGTCGCCGCTTCCGTCGTCGGCCCGGTGGCCGGTCAGCGCCAGGAAGACGTCGTCGAGGGTCGGGCGGCGGACCTCGACGTCGACGACGTCGGCCCCCGCCTGGTCAAGGGCCCGGATGACCCCGGGCACCACGCCACCCCCGGTCCGGATCGGGGCGCTGACCGTCGTCGTCACCGGATCGCGCTCGACGGGGCCGGTCGCCAGCGGCCCGAGCGCCGTGGCGGCGAGGTCCAGGTTGGCCCGCTCGGCGATCGACACGGTGATCCGGTCACCGCCGATCCGGTCCTTGAGCTCCTGGGCCGTCCCCTCGGCGATCACCGACCCGTGATCGATGACCACGATCCGGTCGGCCAACCGGTCGGCCTCCTCCAGGTACTGGGTGGTCAGGAGGGTGGTGGTGCCCTCCCCGCCCAGGTCGTCGATCACGTCCCACATGGCCATCCGGCTTCGAGGATCGAGACCGGTCGTCGGCTCGTCGAGGAACAGCACCGACGGGTTGGCGATCAGGCTCATGGCGATGTCGAGCCGGCGTCGCATCCCACCCGAGTACTCATTGGCCACCCGGTCGGCGGCGTCGAGGAGGTCGAACTGCTCCAGCAACTCCTCGGCCCGGCGACGACCGACCGCGTTCGGCAGGTGGAAGTGGCGGGCGACGAAGCGGAGGTTCTCCCGCCCGGTCAGCCGCTCCTCGACCGCGGCGTACTGACCGGTGAGCCCGATCCGGGCCCGGACGCGGGCCGGCTGGGCCATCACGTCGATCCCGTCGACGAACGCTCGGCCACCGGTGGCCCGTAGCAGTGTGGTGAGGATCCGCACGATCGTCGTCTTGCCGGCTCCGTTCGGTCCGAGCAGTCCGAGCACGGTGCCCCGCTCGATCCTCAGGTCGACGCCGCGGAGGGCCACGGTCGAACGGAACGACTTGGCCAGCCCGATCGTCTCGACCGCCAGGTCGCCGTCGCCCCCACCGGTCCCGGCGAGCCGATCGGGGCCGTCGTCCATCGGGTCGGTCACTCCCACGGCTTGACCGGTGGGCGGTAGCGGCGGCTCATCCGACCCACCACCGGGCGGGGCCGGCGGTGGTACCGGCGCCGGCCGGTGGCGACCGGGTCGGGGACGGAATCGTGGGGGTCGTCGAGCGCGTCGTCGACCCCGAGACCATCGATGACGTTGCGTTGAGGCCGGCGAGCGTCGAGGAGGGCGTCGGTGGCAGCATCCCGGCCCTCGGTCGCCTCCAGGTACTGGGAGCGAAGGTCCCGGGCCGATCGCTCGCTCTCGGTCCTGACCTGGTCGAGGGCCGTTCGAGCCAGACCGAGCGTGGTGCCGAGGTGGCGACGACCCTCCGAGGCGGCCCGGCCCGCCCGTCGGGTCCCGACGACCGCACCCCGGACCGCCCGCCCGGCCACGACCGCCGAGCCGCCGGCCTGGACGACATCGGGGGGCAGGGGTGGGACCCGGCGAGCGACGACCTCGGGGAGGCGGTCCCGAGCCGAGGCCTCCAGGTCGCGACCGGCCCGCTCGACGGTCGCTCGACCGAGCCGGCGGGCGACGAACCGGACGACGGCCCCCGCCACCAGCCACCGCAGCCCGAGCCGGGCGATCAGCCGATACAGGGCGCTCATGCGGTCACCGACTTGTCTCGACGGCGGCGGCCGAACAGCCACGACCGGGCCACCTTGCCCGTTCCCGACGCAACGGCCAGGGTCTTGATCATCGGATCCTGGACCGCCTCATGGGTCCGACGTGAGGTCTCGCTGATGGCGGTCGTGGCCTGATCGGCCCGGTCGAGGACGAGATCGACCTTGTCCAGTTCGGCGTCGGCGTCGGCGATCAGCTGCCGAAGCTCCCGGAAGGCGGCGAGGCCCTCGGTCCGCAGCTGCTGGGTGCTCTCCTCCAGCTTGGCCAGCGAGTTGTTGAGGTTGTTGACCGCCGTGACCAGGAAGACGGTGGCGACGACCACCGAGATGGCGACCACGATGGCGGTGAACTCGGGGACCGTCATGGCGTTGGCTCCTGTGTCTCGTCGGGGGGTGGGGGGTGGGGCGCCGAGGTCGGCGGCGGCTCGCCGAGCCGCTCGGCGACGGACCGTTCGAACCCACGGTCGGTCGGGACGTAGTAGCGGATGTCGGCCACCTCGGGGGGCCGGTACGGTTGCTCGACCCGACCGCCGGGATGGTCGTGCGGATACTGGTACCCCTCACCATGACCGAGGGACGCCGCTCCCCGGTAGGAAGCGTCGCGCAAGTGTAGTGGCACCTCCCCGGCCGGCCGCTGCTGGACGTCGGCCATCGCTGCGCCGAGGGCGGCGTAGGCGGAGTTGGATTTGGGGGCGGTCGCCAGGTGGACGGTGGCGTGGGCGAGGTTGATCCGGGCCTCGGGCAGGCCCACCCGGTCGACGGCGTTGGCCGCCGCATCGGCCACGAGGAGGGCCATCGGGTCGGCCATGCCGATGTCTTCCGACGCTGCGATCACCAGCCGGCGGGCGATGAACCTCGGGTCCTCGCCGGCCGACAGCATCCGGGCCAGCCAGTACAGGGCGGCGTCGGGGTCGGTGCCCCGGATGCTCTTGATGAAGGCGCTGATGACGTCATAGTGCTCGTCCCGGCCGTAGCGGAGCGCCTTGAGGTCGGTCGCCCCCTCGGCGTGGACGAGCTCGACCCGGACCGGGGACGCCCCGCCATCGGGACCGGCCCCATCCGCCCCGGGATCGGGTCGACCCTGCTCGGCGTCCACCCCGGCGAGGGCGACGGCCACCTCCAGGGTCGTGAGCGCCTGACGGCCGTCGCCGGCGGCCCGCCCGGCCAGGTGGTCGATCGCTTCGTCGGTGGCGGTGGCCCCCTCGATCTCGAGCCCCCGCCGGAGGAGCTCGGCCAGATCGTCGGGGTCGAGCGGCTCGAGCCGGAACAGCGTGGACCGGCTCCGGAGCGGGGCGTTGACCTCGAAGAAGGGGTTCTCGGTGGTTGCCCCGATCAGGGTCAGAACCCCGGACTCGACCGCCGGGAGCAGGGCGTCCTGCTGGGCCTTGTTGAACCGGTGGACCTCGTCGAGGAACAGGATCGTCCCCCGCCCGTGGGCTCCCAGGCGCTCCTCGGCGGCGGCGATCACCTTACGGACGTCGGCCACCGAGGCGTTGACCGCCGACAGCTGGACCAGCTCCTTCGACGAGGCCTGGGCAATCAGCCGGGCGACCGTCGTCTTGCCGGTACCGGCCGGCCCCCACAGCACCACCGATGACAACCGGTCGGCGGCGACGAGGCGCCGGAGGGGCCCGTCGGGACCGAGGAGATGCCGTTGCCCGACGACGTCATCGAGGGAACGGGGCCGAAGCCGGGCCGCCAGGGGCGACCGGGCCCGGAGCCGCTCGGCCGCCGCCGCGGCGAACAGGTCGGTCATCGGGCCGCGCCATCGATCATCGACGCCATGGTATTGGGCCCGTCGGGCCCGACGACCCAGCCGATCAGGTGGCCGGCGGCAGCGTCCGTAGGCCCAGCTCCTCGAGCTGGGCGTCGTCGATCTCGGTCGGAGCGCCGGTGAGGGGGTCGAGGCCCGACTGGGGCTTGGGGTAGGCGATGACCTCCCGGATGTTCTCCTCGCCGGCCATGATGGCGATCAGCCGCTCCATCCCGAACGCGAACCCGCCGTGCGGTGGGGCCCCGTAGCGGAATGGGTTGAGGAAGAACCCGAACCGGGCCTCGGCTTCGGCGTCGTCGATCCCCAACAGGGCGAACACCCGCTGCTGGAGGGCGGCGTCGTGGATCCGGATGCTGCCCGAGCCGAGCTCCCAGCCGTTGAGGACCAGATCGTAGGCCCAGGCCCGGACGGCCATCGGATCGGACTCCAGCTTGTCGAGGTCGGCCGGGTGGGGGTGGCAGAATGCGTGGTGGCCGGGCTTGGGGGTCCCGGCGTCGTCGACCCCGACGAAGAGTGGGAAGTCGACGACCCACAGCAACTCGTAGGGGCCCTGGCTGACCGGGGGTCGGCCGAGCTGGTTGCGGAGGTCGCCCAGGACCTCGCAGGTCGTGGCCCACTCGTCGGCCACCAGGAGCAGGAGGTCGTCGGGTTGGGCGTCGAACGCCTCGACGAGGGCCCGCTGCTCGTCGTCGGACAGGAACTTGGCGACCGGCGAGTCCAGACCCCGCTCGCCCGTGACCTTCATCCACACCAGCCCCTTGGCCCCGATCGACTTGGCGTGGTCGGTGAGAGCGTCGAGCTTGTTGCGTCCGTGGTCGGGAGCGGCGCCCGGCGCCCTGATGCCCTTGATCGACGGGGCCGAGGCGAACGCCTTGAACTCGGTGGCGGAGAAGATCGGCGTCAGCTCGACCAGCTCCATCCCGAACCGGAGGTCGGGCTTGTCGCTGCCGTAGGTCTCCATGGCCTCGTGCCAGGTGATCCGGGGCACCGCCGGCGGGCGGTCGCCGGTCACGGTCTCGACCACGTCGAGCACGGCCTCCTCGACGGCGGCGAGGACGTCGTCGACGGTGACGAAGCTCATCTCCATGTCGAGCTGCATGAACTCGTACTGCCGGTCGGCCCGGAGGTCCTCGTCTCGGAGGCAGCGGGCGATCTGGTAGTAGCGGTCGATCCCTCCGACCATCAGGAGCTGCTTGTAGAGCTGGGGAGACTGGGGCAGGGCGTAGAACGAGCCCGGCCGCTGGCGGGACGGCACCAGGAACTCCCGGGCTCCCTCGGGCGTGGTCGGCATCAGGACGGGGGTCTCGACCTCGACGAAGCCCTGGCGGTCCATGGCGGCCCGGACGACGGCGTTGACCCGGGACCGGAGCCGGAGGTTGCGCTGCATCCGGGGCCGGCGGAGGTCGAGGTAGCGGTGGCGGAGCCGGACCATCTCGTCGACCTCGTCGGCCCGCTCGTCGAGGGGGAACGGGGGCGGCTCGGCGGCCGACAGGATCTCGACCGAGGCGTCGACCACCTCGACGTGGCCGGTGGCCAGGGTCTCGTTGATCGTGCCCTCCGGTCGTTGGGCGACGGTGCCGGTGATGGCCACCACGTACTCGCTCCGGACGTCGACGGTGTTGTCGACCACGCACTGGACGATCCCCGAGTGGTCTCGGAGGTCGACGAAGGCCAGGTGCTCGCCGTGTTCCCGGCGCCGGTTGACCCACCCGGTCAGGGTGACGGTCGATCCGATGTGGTCCGGCCGGAGCTCGCCGCAGAGATGGGTGCGCATCATGGGCCCGACCCTATCCACCTCCTAGGGGACCAGCTCGATGATTGAGGCGACGACCAGCACCCCGTCGAGCTCACCGACCGGATCGTCGGCGTCGGACACCCCGCCAGCGACGACGTAGCGGGAACCATCCTCGCCCTCGAACCACCAGGCGCCGGCCACGACCCCGGGCTCGGAGCCGCCCTTGAACCGGATCGTCGGCCACCGGTCGCGATCGAAGTTCGTCAGGCCGGGGTTGAGCTCCAGGATCTCCGCCACCGGCTCCAGCCCCGGGGTCTCGGCCAGCTCGGCGAGGTGGACCATCGTGCGGCACAGGTCGGCCGGGGTGGCGAACCACTCCACGTCGAGGTCGCGGGGCTGGTCGATCGGCACCCCGTCGCCGTTGACGAGGTCGAGAGCGTCGGGGTCGGCCACCCACGGCAGGACGGCGTCGTCGAGCTCGGCCAGCAACGCCCGTCGGCCGGCCTCGTCGAGGGCCCGGTAGTCGGCGGCGTTGGGTGGGGCGGCGACGAACTTGAGCTGGAACAGGTTGCCGGTCGACAACAGTGGCTGGTTTGCCGCCGGGTCGGCGATCCCGATCCGGTCCAGCGCTGCTTCGACCTCTTCTCGGCCCAGCCGGTCGATGAGGTGGTCGGTGGCGGTGTTGTCGGAGATGGCGATCATCGCCTCGGCCAGCTCCGCCAGCGTGATCTCGGTGCCGGTCTCCCGGAAGAAGATCTCGCCGTCGGGCGAGCTGCGCAGCGAATCGACGACCGGGACCGTCTCGTCCCACGCCGCGTCGCCGGTGGCGACCTGGTTGGCCAGTTCGGCCAGGACCCAGAGCTTGAAGACCGAGCCGAGCGGGATCGCGGTCTCGGGTCGGATCTGGTGGACGGCGTCGCAGGTTCCGTCGGTCACGTCGTAGAGCGCCACCGCCGAGGTATCGCCGAGATCGGTCAGGCGGTCGTCGATCGCGTCGACGGTGATGGGGGTGGGGAACTCGATGTCGAGCGGCGAGATGAGCAGGCCGGTGATCCGGTGGGGTTCGGCCAACTCCACGGCGATCTGGACCCCGAAGCGGACCTGGTTGGCCCCCTCGACGATCGCCTCGGCGCTCTGCCCGTCGGCCGCCGGCTGGACCTCGACCACCCGGTACGGCGCCTCACCGGCGGCGAAGGCCGAGGACACCGTGGCCGGGATGGTTTCGGCCGGGATCTGGGAGAGGAAGATCTCGCTGAACCGATCCTCGACCTCGGCCACCTCGGGCGGGCCGTCGGCATTCAGCGCCGCCACGAACCAGCCGAGCTGGGCCTCGGCCGGCGTGTCGCCCAGGGCGACCTCGGTGCCGGCGGGGGCCGGGGTCTCGGTGGGCCGAGGTTCGGTGACCGACGATTCGACGATCGGAGATTCGGTCGGCGTTGGAGCCTCGGTCGCCGAGCTCGACCCGACGGCGTCGCCGGCGTCGTCGCCATCGTCGGTCGAGCAGGCGGCGAGGAGGAGCAGCGAGGCGACGGTCAGGACGAGCAGCTGGGGGTGAACGTGCATGACCGGACCGTAGACGGCGTCGGCGGGGCCCGACATCCGACCGACGGCGCCAGCCCCGACGTCACCCGTGACCGCTCGTAGACCCCAGTCGAGGCGGCGGGGCACCGATCGCGGCCCGGGCCGCCGACGCCGAGGGCCTGCTCGTCGAGGCGACCGAGCCCGACGGCATGCCGCCGACCCACACCACCGAGGGCCTGGAGGCGGCGGTCGCCGTCCGGGGACGATGGGCGGATGGTCCTCAGCCGCACATCGAGACCCGCTTCGCCCTCGATCTGATCGCCGGTGATGCAGCCGGGGTCGGCTACCTGCTGAAGGATCGGGTCGTCGACGTCGACGCCTTCGTCGAGGCCCTCGGCCGGGTGGCGGGGGGCGGGACGGCGATCGACCCCTCAGCGACCTACCTGACGAACGCACCGACCTGAGGCCAGTCGACGGGTCGGTCTCAGCGAACCTGGCCCGGGACGACGCGGAAGACGTCGTAGACCCCAGTCGACGGGTCGACGGGTCGGTCTCAGCGAACCTGCCCTCAGCGAACCTGGCCCGGGACGACGCGGAAGACGTCGTAGACCCCGTCGACCTGGCGGATGGAGCGGATGAGCCAGTCGAGGTGGGCAAGGTCGACGATCTCGAAGTCGAACGTGAGTTTGGCGATCCGCTCGTCCGAGGTCGACGACGCCGACGACAGGATGTTCACGTGCTGATCGGAGACCGCCTGGTACACGTCGGCCAGCAGGCGGGTCCGGTCGTAGGCCCGGACCTCCAGCGAAACGACGAAGCTCTCGACCTTGACGTCGACGTCCCACTCGACGTCGATCAGCCGGTCGGCCTGAGCGGCGGCCAGCGACTCGGCGTTGGCGCAGTCGGTCCGGTGGACCGACACCCCCCGACCCCGGGTGACGAACCCCATGATGCTGTCGCCGGGAACCGGGGTACAGCACCGGGACAGGCGGACGAACACGTCGTCGAACCCCTCGACCCGAACGCCGACCGAGCCCGGCTCCCGCCGGGGTCGGGTCCGGGGCGGCATCCGCTCCTGGACCGGAGCCTTGGAGGCGACCAGCGCCTTGGCGATCTTGGCCGCTGCCGACTCGGCCGAGATCAGGCCCTCGCCGATGGCGGCGTGGAGCGAGTCGAGGTCGACGTAGTTGAGCTCGGCGGCCACCGTCTCCAGGGTCGGCCCGCCGTTCTGGCCGGCGTTGCGGGAGGCCCGGGCCAGATCGCTCTTGGTCATGCCCTCCCGACGAAGCGCCCGCTCCAGCTGGGTCTTGCCATCACGGACCGCTCCCTCGCGACGCTCCCGGGTGAACCACTGCTTGATCTTCGACGAGGCCCGGTGCGACGAGACGAACTTGAGCCAATCGCGCGACGGCCCCGCCCCCTCGACCTTGGACGTGAAGATCTGGACCGTCTCCCCCGAATGGAGCGCCTCCGACAACGGCACGAGCCGCCCGTCGACCTTGGCCCCGACGCAGCGGTGGCCGACCTCGGTGTGAACGGCATAGGCGAAGTCGATCGGCGTCGATCCCGCCGGGAGGGTCATGACCTGCCCCTGGGGGGTGAAGACGTAGACCTCTTCCTGGTCGAGGTCGACCTTGAGGTTGTCGAGGAACTCGGTGGGGTCGGAGGTGTCCTTCTCCCAATCGATGATCCGGGCCAACCACGGAAGGTCGACGGCGTCGGCCGCGCCGTCCTTGTAGGTGAAGTGGGAGGCGACGCCGGTCTCGGCCCGCTCGTGCATCTCCCTGGTGCGGATCTGGAACTCGATCGCTTTCCCCTGGGGCCCGACGACCGTGGTGTGCAGCGACTGGTAGAGGTTGAACTTGGGCATCGCCACGTAGTCCTTGAACCGGCCCGGCACCGGCTTCCACGAGGCGTGGATCGAACCCAGCGCGGCGTAGCAGTCCCTGACGGTCTCGACGATGACCCGGATCCCGACCAGGTCGTTGATCTCGTCGAACTCCTTGTTCTTGAGCACCATCTTCTCGTAGATCGAGTACAGGTGCTTGTCTCGACCGGCCACCTCGGCCTTGATCGTCAGCTCGTCGATCCGGTTCCGCACATCCTCGAGCATCTGGGTCAGGTAGAAGTCCCGCTCGGGGGCTCGGCGGGCCACCATGTGCTCGATCTCGGCGTACCGCTTGGGGTGGAGGGCGGCGAAGCTGAGATCCTCGAGCTGGGTCTTGATCTCCTGCATGCCCAGCCGGTGGGCCAACGGGGCGTAGATGTCGAGGGTCTCCCGGGCGATCCGCTCCTGCTTCCAGGATGGCAGGGCGGCGATCGTGCGGAGGTTGTGGAGCCGGTCGCACAGCTTGATGATCAGGACCCGGATGTCCTTGGCCATGGCCACGATCATCTTGCGGAACGACGCCGCCTGGGCTGCCTCCCGGGAGTCGAACCGGACCCGGTCGAGCTTGGTCACCCCATCGACGATCATCGCAACGTCGGCGCCGAACGCCCGCTGGATGTCGTCCAACTCGACCCGAGTGTCCTCGACGGCGTCGTGGAGGAGGGCGGCGGCGATCGTCACCTCGTCGAGGCCGAGGTCGGCCACGATCCTGGCCACCGCCTGGGGGTGCACGATGTAGGGCTCACCCGATTTGCGACGCTGGCCGGCGTGGGCCTTGTCGGCCATCCGGTAGGCGCGGGAGACCACATCGATCCGCCGCTCCCGTTCGGACCCGACGAACCCGGCCACGAGCGCCGCGATCTGGTCTTCGGTCTGGCGGCGTTCCCGCCTCCAGGGCAGCACCCGTTCGACGGTCACCATCGGAGCCAGCTCACAGATTCAGCCGGAGTCATCGCTCCCCCACTATAGGTCGAGCGGTGACGACGGGAGGAGGCGAGCCGGGGAGGGGCCCGGCCGGAGCGGAAGCGCCACGGGCCGGGTCCGGCGACCTCAGCGCTTCCGTCGCTTCCGCTTTCTGGGCCGGGGGGTGACCCCGGCGACCGTGACCGGTGCTGCCCGTTCGGGAGCCGCCTGCTCGGGGGCCGGCCCTTCGGCCTCGGCTTCCTCGACGACGGTGTCGACGAGGTCGTCGTCCGGCGATGTCGTCAGGGTGCCGAAGTCCTCGGCGGCTCGGGCCTGGCGGCGACGGGTGGCGTCGTCGACCGGCTCCCGCTCCTTGAGCCACGCCAGGAGCGGGGCGGCGACGAAGACCGACGAGTACGTGCCGAGCACCAGACCGATGAACAGTGCCAGGCCGAAGTCACGGATTGCCGCCCCACCGAGGAGGACTCCGCCGATCACCAGCATCGACAGCACCGGGAGGACGGTGGTGATCGTGGTGTTGATCGACCGCATCAGGACCTGGTTCATCGAGCGGTTGACCAGCTCGGTGTGGCTCACCCCGTCGCCAACGGGGGTGTTCTGGTTCTCCCGGACCTTGTCGTAGACCACGACGGTGTCGTACAGGGAGTAGCCGAGGATCGTGAGCAGGGCGATGACGGTCGCCGGGCTGACCTCGAAGCCGAAGAGCGAGTACACCCCGGCGGTGATGGCCAGGTCATGGAGGACCGCCACCAGGGCGCCGACGGCCATCCGCCATTCGAGCGTGACGATCAGGTAGAGCGCCACCAGCACGAAGAAGATGAGGAGGGCGATGACCGCCTGTCGGGTGATCTGCGAACCCCACGTCGGGCCCACCACCGAGACGTTCACCTCGTCGGGTGAGACGTCGGCCAGCTCGGCCAACCGCTCGACGACGATCTCGCTCTGCTCCAGGTCGGCCGAACCCGATCGGACCCGGAGGGTGGTCGAGCCGTCGGCGTCGGTCGCCAGCTGGACGATGGCGTCGGGCAGATCGACCGCGTCACGGCCGTCGGCCACCGTGACCGAGTCCCCGACCGGTACCTCCCACACCCCCCCGCCCTCGAAGTCGATGCTGAGGTCGAGCCCTCGGAGGCCGAGGAGCGCCAGCGACACCGCGACCAACACGGCCGAGATGACGACCGAACGACGCCACAGCGGCCGGAAGTCGATGTTGGTCTCACCGCGGTAGAGGTCGCCGATCACGCTCATCGCTTCTTCCCCACCGTGGTCGAGGGTGGCAGGCCGAGCAGGCCCGGATTGCGCTCGACCGATCCCATCCGGGCCAGCAGGGCCAGCGCCGGCCGCATGAACAGCAGCGAGATCACCAGGTCGAGGATGGTGGCCAACCCGAGGTAGAAGGCGAACCCCCGAACGGCGCCGACCGTCAGCAGGTAGAGGACGACGGCGGCGATGAGGCTGACGACATCGGCTTTGATGATCGTCGAGATGGCGCTCTGGTAGGCCCGCTCGACCGAGACGGGGACGCTCCGACCGTTGCGGTACGCATCCTTGACGTTCTCGAAGTAGACGATGTTGGAGTCGGCCGAGACGCCGACCGACACGATCAGGCCGACGACCCCGGCCAGGGTCAGGGCCAACCCGAGGTTCTCCCCGAACCAGGCGATGATCGACCACAGCAGCACGGCCGAGATGACCAGGCCACCGATGGCCACCAGACCGGCCAGCCGGTAGTAGAACAGCAGGTAGATCATCACCAGGACCAACCCGAACAGCCCGGCGATGACCCCCGAGCGGAGCACGTCGTCGCCGATCGTGGCCGACACGGTTCGGGTCTGCTGGGGCTCGAGCTCGACGGGGAGGGCACCGAACCGGAGCACCGAAGCGAGGTCGCGAGCGCTGTCCTCGTCGAACCGCCCGGAGATGACGATCTGGTCCCGGCCGAACGCCTGGGAGTTGATCTGGGGGGCCGACACGACCTGGTTGTCGAGCACGATTGCCAACCGGCCGGACGGGCAGACGTTGGGATCGGGGGCCTGGACGAAGCAGAGGGCGGCGGCCTGGTTGAAGGCGTCGATGCCGTCGGCGCCGCCCTTGAAGGTCGGGTTGACCACCCACTGCCCGGTCTGGTCGATCGTGGCCGACGCCGTCTCCAGGGCATCGCCGGTCAACAGGGTCGGACCGAGACACAGCCGGTTGCCGGTCTCGTCGGCCAGGACGACGGGGCTGTCGGCGAGATCGGCCTCGGGCGGGGTGACGCCCGGGATGCCGCAGGCCTCGATCACCGCCAGCTGAGCCGGGTCGGGCGTGGTCTGGGGAACGACGTCGTCGGTCACCGCATCCCCGTCGGCGTCGTCGGTGCCCGGCGCCCCGTCGGCATCGCCGCCGGTGGTGTCCCCATCACCGGCCCCGTCGGTGTCGCCGGTGTCGCCTTCGGTATCGGCATCGCCGGTGTCGCCTTCGGTGTCGGCGGTGGTGGCGTCGGTGTCGGCCGCGTCGTCGTCGCCGGTGGCCCCGAGCGGCCCGGCGCCGGGCGTGACCGGGGCGTAGGCGACCGGAACGATCTGGCCGGTGGCCGGGAGCGACTCCTCCTCGACCGTCGAGCTCGAGCCATCGCCCTCATCGGTCGTGGTGTCGGGGCCATCCTCGCCGGTCTCGTCGCCGGCATCGCCGGTGTCGGTGTCCTCGGGCGTCGTCTCGGCGTCGTCATCGGTCGCGGTGTCGGGGCCGTCGTCGCCGGTCTCGCCGTCGGCATCGTCGGTGTCGGCCGTGGAGGCGTCGTCCTCGTCCCCCTCGCCGTCGGCATCACCCGCAGCGTCGGGATCGATGCTCAGGTCGAGCTCGGGACCGAGGTCGAACAGGACCGGCCGGAACCGGAGCTCGGCGGTCTGGCCGACCAGTTGGAGGGCTCGTTGCTGTTCCTTCACCCCCGGGAGGTCGACGACGATCGTCTCCCCCTGGCGGGAGATCTCCGGCTCGGCCACACCGAGGGCGTCGACCCGGGACCGGATGATCTCGACCGACTGGTCGAGGGCGTCATCGTCGATCTCGACCTCTTCGCCCGTCTCGGGGTCGACCGCAGCCGTCGGCTGCAACACCACCGACACCCCACCCTGGAGATCGAGGCCCAGCAGCGGCTGGTTGCCGGCGACGAGGGTGTAGACCGCAGCCAGGATCGTGGCGGTGATGATGGCGTAGGCCGATGCGGCTCTGGCCGGCATCGTCAGGAATCCTCGACGTCGTCCTCGACGTCGTCCTCGGCATCGTCGTCGATCGGGGCCTCGACCTTGCCCGCCACCGAACTCTTGGCGACCTTCAGCTCGGTATCGGCGGCGACCTCCAGCCACAGGATGTCGCCGTCGAGATCCGACACGAAGCCGTGGATCCCCGAGTTGAGCACGACCTCGTCACCGACTTCGATGCTGGCCAGCAGGTTCCGGTGCTCACGGTTCCGGCGCTGCTGGGGCAGGATCAGGATGAGATACATGAACCCGGCGATCAGGATCAGGGGGATGAACTGCTCCATGGGGCAACCTCCAGCCACGAGACGCTAGCGCCGTTCGAGCCGTATTGCGCGGCGCCCGACCGGCCTCGGGTCCCTTCCTCACCATCACCTCACCATCGCCCGACCATCACCCGACCACCACCTCACGACGGAGGCGGTGGTTCCTCCCCCGGCGCCCACACCGACCACACCTCACGGCGGAGAGCGGCGAAGGTCCCCGCCACGACCGCCGTCCGCATCCGGGCGACCAGATCGGCCAACCACGCCAGGTTGTGGAGGGTGATGATGCGGCCCGCCGTCGGCTCGTTCGTCACGAGCAGGTGGCGGACGTAGGCCCGGGAGAACCGGCCCGATCGGTCGGCCACGAAGGCCGGGTCGATGGGACCGTCGTCCCGAGCGAACCGCAGGTTCCGGAGGTTGAGCCGACCCTCCGAGGTCAACGCGGTGCCGTGCCGGGCCAGCCGGGTCGGGAGGACACAGTCGAACATGTCGATGCCGTTGTGGACCGCCTCGACCAGTCCGACCGGGTCGCCGAGACCCATGAAGTAGCGGGGACGGTCCGCCGGCAGCTCGGCGCACGCCGCCCCCAGAGCGGGGATCATCGCCTCCCGGCTCTCCCCCACCGACAGCCCGCCCACCGCGTAGCCGTCGAACCCGATCTCCACCGTCCGGCGGGCCGAGGAGGCCCGGAGATCGGGCTCGACACCACCCTGGACGATCCCGAACTGGGCCTGGTCGACCCCGGAGTGGGCCGCCTTGGACCGCTCGGCCCACCGCAGGGTCCGCTCGACCACGTCGACGAGGTCGTCCCTCGTGGCGGGGAGGGCCGGGCACACGTCGAGCACCATGGCGATGTCGGCCCCCAGGTCCTCCTGGACCCGGACCGAGCGCTCCGGCGTCAGCTCGACCGCCGACCCGTCGTACACCGATCGGAACGTGGCCCCCTCCTCGGTGATGGCCGGATCGAGCGAGAAGATCTGATAGCCACCCGAATCGGTCAACAGGTGACCGGACCAGTCCATGAAGGCGTGGAGCCCACCCATCTCGGCGATCAGGTCCGATCCCGGACGCTCCATGAGGTGGTAGGTGTTGCCCAACACGATCGGGGCCCCGAGCGCTTCCAGGTCGGCGGTGTCCAGCGTCTTCACCGCGGCCCGGGTCCCGACCGGCATGAAGACCGGGGTGGGGAAGGTGCCTCGCCCGCTGACGATCCGACCGGCACGGGCCCGGCCGTCGGTGGCGTCGATCTCGATGCGAAGGCTCATCGGGAGCCAGGATGCCGTCGATCGACGAGCATGGCGTCGCCGAACGACAGGAACCGGTAGCCGCCGACCAGGGCGTGGGTGTACAGGTCCCGCCACCGGGGACCGACGAACGCGTCGATCAGGACCAGCAGCGACGACCGGGGCACATGGAAGTTGGTCATCAACGTGTCGACGACCTGCCATCGGAACCCCCGGTTGATGAACAGGCCCGTCGAGCCGGCCAACTCGCCGGTCGCCGCCGCCGACTCGAGCGCCCGGACCACGGTCGTGCCGACGGCCACCACGCGGCGGGCGGCCCCGATCCGGGCCCAGCCCTCCTCATCGATCCGGTAGGTCTCGTGGTGCATCCGATGGTCGTCGATCCGCTCGGCGGTGATCGGCCGGAACGTGCCGAGCCCGACCCGCAACTCCACGGCCACCACCTCGACACCGACCCCCCGGAGCCGGTCCAGCAGGTCCGAGGTCAGATGGAGGCCGGCGGTGGGGGCGGCAACCGAACCGGGCCGGCGGGCGAACACGGTCTGGTAGCGCTCATCGTCGGCCAGCTCGGCGTGGATGTAGGGCGGAAGCGGGATCCGGCCGGCCCGGGCCAGCAGATCGTCGCCGACGATCATGACCTCCCGCCGGCCGTCGCCCAGATCGTCGCCGACGACGACGGCCACCGCCCCGTCGAGGACCAGCTCGGTACCGGGTCGGACCCGGCGCCCGCCCCGGACCAGCGCCTCCCACCGTTCGCCGGGGACGGCGGTCGACCACGACGAGCCAACCGGTTCCGGCCCACCGGTCCGGTCACCTCCGGCGGCGGCGATCGGCCGGGCACGGGCGTCGAGCGGTTCGAGGAGGAGCACCTCGACCCGACCCCCGGTCGGTTTGGCCAACAGCAGCCGGGCCGGCGAGACCCGGGTCTCGTTGACGACGACGACGTCGCCGTCCTCGACCAGGTCCGGCAGGTCGGCCACCCGGCGGTCGAGCGGTCCGGCCCCGGCGATGCCCCCGGGCCCGTCGATCCGGTCGACCAGGAGCCGGGCCGAGTCCCGCGGCTCGATCGGCTCCTGGGCGATGCGTTCGGGGGGCAGCTCATAGTCGAAGTAGTCGAGCCGCCGGTGAGGATCGCCGTCCGACATCAGTCGAACAGGGTCGACGGTGGCCGGTCGACCCCGGGTTCGGCGGGCGGCTCGAGCCCGACGTGCTGCCAGGCCCCGGCGGTGGCGACCCGACCCCGGGGGGTCCGGACGAGGAGGCCCTGCTGGATCAGGAACGGCTCGATCACGTCCTCGACGGTCTCGGACGGCTCGCCGACACTGATCGCCAGGTTCGACAGCCCGACCGGCCCACCACCGAAGTTCCGGCAGAGGTTCCACAGGAGGAGCTGGTCGACCTTGTCGAGGCCCCGATCGTCGATCCCGAACAACGCCAGGCCCTCCTCGGCGGCCTGCCGGTCGATCACCCCGTCGCCCCGGACCTCGGCGTAGTCCCGCACCCGACGGAGGAGACGGTTGGCGATGCGGGGTGTGCCCCGGCTCCGGCCGGCGATCTCGGCCGCCCCCTCGGGATCGATGTCGACCTCCAGCAACCGGGCGGCCCGGATCACGATCTGGACCAGGTCGGCGGTGCCGTAGTAGTCCAGCCGGAAGGCGAACCCGAAGCGATCCCGGAGCGGACCGGTGATGAGGCCGGTCCGGGTGGTGGCCCCGACCATGGTGAACGGCTCGAGCTCGAAGCGGATCGACCGGGCCGCCGGACCCTTGCCGAGCAGAACGTCGATCTGCCGGTCCTCCATGGCCGGATACAGGACCTCCTCGACCACCCGGGGCAGGCGGTGGATCTCATCGATGAAGAGGACGTCGCCCGCTTCGAGGTTGGTGAGGATCGAGGCCAGGTCGCCGGCCCGCTCGATGGCCGGGCCCGACGTCACGTGGAGTTGGGCTCCCAGCTCGGCGGCGACGATCCCGGCCAGCGTCGTCTTCCCCAGGCCCGGGGGGCCGGCGAAGAGGAGGTGGTCGGCCGGCCGACCTCGACCCCGAGCGGCGTCGAGGATGATCCCCAACCGCTCCTTGAGCTCGGCCTGGCCGACGAAGTCGTCCATGGTCCGAGGGCGAAGGCTCCGGTCCTCGCCGGCCGGGCCGCCGACCCCGGCACCCTCGGCGGTCAGCGGGCCATCGAGCGGGCCGTCGAGGCGGTCCTGGTCCTCGGGCTGCTGCGATGGATCGATCAGCTCGTCGCGAGGCACGGCCGTCAGCTCTTGGCCATCGCCTGCAACGCGGCCCGCAACAGCTGGCCGGTGTCGGCATCGGGCGAGCCCAACTCGTCCGGCGGGAGCTGGGCCAGCGCCGCCTTCACCTCGTCGGCGGAGTAGCCGAGGTTGGCCAGCGCCTCGCGGAGGTCGGTCAGGGGGAGGGGCCGATCGGTGGTCGATGGGGCGACCGGTGCGACCCCGTCGGCCAGGTCGATCACCGGGAGGACCAGCGTCGACTTCAGCTCGACCAGGAGCCGCTGTGCCGTCTTCTTCCCGACCCCCGGAACCTCGCACAGGGCGGCGAGGTCGTCGTCGGCCAGGATGCGGGCCAACGATGACGGATCGTGGGTGGCCAGGATGGCCATCGCCATCGTCGGCCCCACCCCTCGGGCCGCCACCAGCCCCTCGAATGCCACCCGCTCCTCCTTGGCGGCGAACCCGAACAGCCGCTGATTGGCCTCACCGATGTGGTGGTGGATGAACACCAGGACCTCACCATCACCGTCGAGACGATCGAGCGTGGCCGGCGTGACGGTCACCCGGTAGCCGACGCCGGTCACCTCGATCACCACCTCGGGCTGGGACGAGCGGTCGATCGACACCTCGCGGTCGATCACCGTCCCCCGGAGCGAACCGATCATCGTCGAGCCTCCATCGGTACCGATCCCCCGACGGATGCGCCCCGGAGCCGGGGATCGTGGGCCAGGTGGCACAGGGCGAGCGCCGCGGCGTCGGCCGCATCGGCCGGACGGGGTGGCTGATCGAGACCGAGCAGGAGCTGGACCATCGACTGGACCTGGCTCTTGGCCGCCCGGCCGTCGCCGGTCACCACCGCCTTCACCGCCGACGGCGAATACTCGGCCACGACGCACCCGCGACCGGCGGCCTCGGCGAGCACCAGGCCCGACGCCTGGGCGACGCCGACCGCGGTCCGCACGTTGTTCTGGAAGAAGATCCGTTCGACCGACACCACCACCGGACGGTACTCATCGAGGAGGGCCTCCAGCTCCCGGCGCAGCTCGAGCAGGCGGGCCGGCACCGGCGCGCTGGGGGCGGTGCGGATCACTCCCATGGCCCGGGCCCGGGCCCGGTTGGCCCGCAACGGCTCCACGACCGCGTAGCCGCAGCGGGAGAGGCCGGGGTCGATACCGAGCACGAACACCTGTACGAAGCTAGTCGGTGGATGGGGGCTTGAGGTCGACCCTCAGCGTGCCGATGACGATCGGGTGACGGTCCAGCTCCATGCGGTCGGTCGCCACTTCGGCTCGGTGGCGGCGCTCGACGACGTGACGATCGAGGCGCCGGCGGGAGCGATCACCGTCCTGCTGGGCCCCAACGGTGCCGGCAAGACGACGGCCATCCGGATGATCACCGGGGCCCTGGGACCCGACCGCGGCTCGGTCCGGGTCTTCGGTGACGATCCGCAGGGTCCGGCCGGTGAGGAGATCCGGCGCCGGTGTGGCGTGGTGACCGCCAAACCGTCGCTCTACGACCGCCTGACCGGTCTCGACAACCTCCGGTATGGCGCCGAGCTGTGGGGCCTCGGCCGTCGGGTCGACGACCGCTGCCGTGCGGCGGCCGACACCTTCGGCATCGCCGACGCCCTCGATCAGCGGGTCGGTGGGTACTCGACCGGGATGAAGACCCGGTTGGCGCTGGCCCGAGCGGTGCTCCACGACCCCGACCTGCTGCTCCTCGACGAGCCGACGTCGGGGCTCGATCCCGAGTCGGCGGCCGCCGTGCTCGACCTGATCCGGACGATGACCGGCGAAGGTAGGACCGTGGTGCTGTGCACCCACCTGCTGGCCGAAGCCGATGGCCTGGCCGACCGAATCGTGGTCATGGACCACGGGACGACGATCCTGGCCGGCGAACCGGCCGAACTGGCCGACCGGTTCTGGCCCCACCATCGTTGCATGATCACCACCGTCGGCGGGCTTCACCTCGACCGGCTCGAAGGTCGGCCGGGGGTCGTGTCCTACGACCGGGCCGGCGACACCGCCGAGATCTGGCTCCACCGGCCCGACCAGGTGCCCGACCTGGTCGACGATCTGGTCGCCGAGGGGGCGAGGATCCTCTCGGTGGTGTCCCGCCGCCCGACGCTCGAGGAGCTGTACTTCGAGATCAGGGCCCGGGCGCGTTCGGCTCGCCTCGGCTCCGGTCCGTCCCGGGGTCCCGACGACGGCGGTGGCCGCGTCGGTCGCCCGCTCGTGCCACCGGTGGCCGCCGGCCCGAACGTCGGACCGGCCGTCGGACCGGCCGTCGGACCGGCCGTCGGAGAGGTGCGATGATGGGCGGCGTCGACTGGGGTCGGGTGGTGACCGTCGCCCGGACCGACCTGAAGCAGCTGGCCCAGGCCCGGGACTTCTGGCTACCGATGACCGTCCTCGGGTCGCTGTTCTTCGTCGTCGTCCCGACCGTACTCCTGCTGACGGTGACCCAGATCGGCGGCGTCGAGGTGGTCAGCCGAGTGTCGGAGGCCCTCGAGGTCCTCCCCGACGAGGCGACCAGCCAGATCGAGGGGTCGACCCCCGAGGGCCAGACCGGCTACGCCCTGGCGGTGTTCCTGTTCGCCCCGGTGGCCGTGATCGTGCCGCTCACGATCTCGACCGCGGTGGGGGCTGCGACCATCGTCGGCGAACGGGAGCGAGGGACCGGCGAGTTCCTGGCCCACTCCCCCGCCTCGGCGACCGAGGTCTACCTCGGCAAGCTGATCGCCAGCCTGATCCCCGGCTACGCCACCGTGGTCATCGGCTTCGGGGCCTACTCGCTGCTGGTGAACCTGATCGTCGGACCCGAGGTCGGCGGCTGGTTCTTCCCCACCGCCGCCTGGTGGTTGCTGATCGCCTGGGTCCTGCCCCCGTTCCTGGCCATCTGCCTCTCGGTGGTGCTGTGGTTGTCGTCGCGGGTCAGCTCGACGGCGGCCGCCCAGCAGGCGTCGGGCCTCGTCAGCCTGCCGCTGATCATGATCGCCTACAGCCAGGCCACCGGCGTCCTCTTCGGCGCCGGGTACCTGCCGATCGTCCTCGGGGCCCTGGCCTGGGTCGGCGCGGTGCTGAGCCTCCGCCGGATCACCCGATCGATGAGCCGGTCCAGCCTCCTGGGCGTCTCGATGGGGGGCTGACCCCGGCTCGGGCGCCGGCCGACCGACTCCCTTGCCCGGGATCGACCTCAGGCCGAGACCGTCTCCAGCACCTCGTCGGGGATGTCGATGTTGGAGTGGACGTCCTGGACGTCGTCGTGGTCGTCGAGGAGGTCGATCAGCTTGAGGACCGCTCTGACGTCGGCGGCGTCGGTCATCGGGACCGTGTTGGTCGGGAGCATCGTCGAATCCGACTCCTCGACGGTGATGCCGGCCTCCTCGATCGCCGCCCGCAAGCTCAGCACGTCGCCGGCGTCGCAGGTGACCTGCCACGCCTCGCCATGGTCCTCGACATCCTCGGCGCCGTTCTCGAGGCCGACCAGCATCAGGTCGTCCTCGTCGACCGACCGGTCGACACGGACCACGCCCTTGCGCTCGAACTGCCAGGCCACGGCACCCGGCTCGGCCAGCGAGCCGCCGTTCTTCGAGAGCAACGACCGGATCTCCGAGCCGGTCCGGTTGCGGTTGTCGCTCAGCGCCTCGATCAGGAGTGCCACCCCGCCCGGGGCGTATCCCTCGTAGGTGATCGTCTCGTAGTTGACGCCTTCGAGCTCGCCCGTGCCCCGCTTGACCGCCCGCTCGATCGTGTCGAGGGGGACGGAGTTGTCGCGGGCCTTCTGGAACATGGTCCGCAGCGTCGGGTTGGAGTCGGGGTCGCCGCCGCCCTGACGGGCCGCGACCTCGACCTGCTTGATCAACTTGGCGAAGAGCTTGCCCCGTTTGGCGTCGGCTGCGCCCTTCTTGTGCTTGATCGTGGCCCACTTGGAATGACCTGACACCGTGTCTCCTGTCTGGGTCTCCCGTTCCCGGTTCCCGGTCGCCGTCGAATTGGCGGATCCCCCAGTCTAGTGGCCCGCTGCGTCGACAGACGCCAGGAACAGCCGGTGCAACCGGTCGTCGCCGGTCAGCTCGGGGTGGAACGACGAGACGAGCACCGGGCCCTGACGGCACAGGACCGGCGAGCCGTCGACCGAGGCCAGCACCTCGACGTCGGGGCCGACCCGCTCGACCACCGGGGCCCGGATGAACACCCCGGTGAGCGGGGGCCCGTCGAGATCGTCGACGTCGAGGGGAGCCTCGAAGGAGTCGATCTGGCGCCCGTAGCCGTTGCGGCGGACGTCGAGGTCGATCGCCCCGAACCGGAGCTGGTCGGGGTGGCCGTCGAGCACGTCCGAGGCCAGCAGGATCATCCCGGCACAGGTCCCGAACACTGGGATCCCGTCCGCCAGGAGCTTGGCGATCGGCTCGACCAGGTCGAAGGCCTCCATCAACTTGATCATCGTGGTCGACTCGCCGCCGGGCACGACGAGCCCATCGACCCCGTCGAGGTGGGCCGGTTGGCGGACCTCGACGGCCTCAGCGCCGAGCCGGTGGAGCGCCTCGACGTGGCGGGCGAACGCCCCCTGCAGGGCGAGGACTCCGATCGTCACCATCCACGGTCGGCGAGGCGAACGTCGAGCTCGTCCATGCCGATGCCGGTCATCGGCGCCCCGAGACCGCGGCTGACCTTGGCCAGGATCTCCGGGTCGTTGTAGTTGGTCGTCGCCTCGACGATCGCCTTGGCCCGGGGGGCAGGGTCGTCGCTCTTGAAGATCCCCGATCCGACGAACACCGCCTCGGCGCCGAGCTGCATCGCCAGCGCGGCGTCGGCCGGTGTGGCGAGTCCCCCAGCGCAGAACAGGGGCACGGGGAGCTTGCCGGTCTCGGCGATCTCCTGGATCAGGGGCAGCGGTGCCTGGAGGTGCTTCGCCCAGTCGAACAACTCGGCCTGGTCGGCCTGGGTGATCTTGCGGATGTCGCCGGTGATCGAACGGAGATGCCGGACCGCTTCGACCACGTTGCCGGTGCCGGCCTCACCCTTCGAGCGGATCATGCACGCGCCCTCGGCGATGCGACGCAACGCCTCGCCGAGGTTGGTCGCCCCGCAGACGAAGGGGACCGTGAACGCCCACTTGTCGATGTGGTGGGCCTCGTCGGCCGGGGTCAGCACCTCGGACTCGTCGACGTAGTCGACCCCGAGTGCCTGGAGGATCTGAGCCTCGACGAAGTGACCGATCCGGGCCTTGGCCATCACCGGGATCGTCGTGATGTCCTTGATGCCTTCGATCATCGCCGGATCGCTCATCCGGGCCACGCCGCCGTCGGCCCGGATGTCGGCCGGGACCCGCTCCAGGGCCATGACGGCCGATGCGCCGGCCTCCTCGGCGATCCGGGCCTGGTCGGGGGTGACCACGTCCATGATCACGCCACCCTTGAGCATCTCGGCCAAGCCTCGCTTGACCCGCATCGTGCCCTCGACATGTTCGGGGGTGCCCCCGGTAGCGCTCGTCTCAACCATGGAGCCAGTCTATGGCCCACGGTCGAGTCGGCCCGAACCTTAATCGGCGGCCCGGTCGGGGCCGTGCGGGCGCACCTCACCGCCGCCGGTCTCCCGCCGCCACCGGCGCAGGGTCGCCACCTCCGGCGGGGCCGGCCCGGCGGTGGCCGCGGCCGGGCGATGGGCGCCCCGCAGGACCCGGCCCCGGTCGCCGTCGACCGTGATCACGTCACCGACCGCCAGGCGGGCTCCACCGACGACGATCCCGTCGCCGACGACCTCGAGACCGTCGGCACCGACCACGGCCGGCAACCCCCAGGAGCGGGCGACGACCGCCGCGTGGGAGGCCAGCCCTCCGAGGCTGGTGACCACCCCCCGGGATTCGGCCAGGCCGTGCACGTCGGCCGGTGAGGTCGTCGGACGGACGAGGATGACGTCGTCGCCGGCCGCGGCCCGACGGACGGCGTCGTCGGGGTCGACGCTGATCACCCCGCTGGCCCACCCGGGCGAGGCACCGAGACCCGTGATGAGCACCTCGCCGTCGCCGCCCACGGCGCCAACGGCGCCCTCCGTGGCGGGCGGAGGATCGTCGAGCAGGTGAGCGACCCGGGCCACGGCTGAGGCCCGATCGAGCGGAAAGTCCGGGTCGGCGGCCATGTCGACCGCCATCCGGAGGGCGGCCCACTCCGATCGGGCGGCGACCCGGGCCTGGAGGAACCACAGCCGCCCGTCCTCCACCGTGAACTCGATCTCGGCCGCGTCGGCCATCACCCGCTCCAGCGCCGAGGCCGATCGGCCGAGCTCGACCGCCAGGTCGGGCCACCGCTCGGCCATCGGGACGAGCGATGGTGCACGGTCGCCGCCGGCCACGATGCTGTCGCCCTGGGCCCCGACGAGGAACTCGCCGACCACACCGGGCTCCCCCGTCGACGGATCGCGACTGAAAGCCACCCCGCTCCCCGACCGACCACCACGGTTCCCGAACACCATCGTCTGGACCGTCACGGCGGTGCCGAGGTCGTCGGCGATGCCCTCGACCCGGCGGTAGGCCGAGGCCCGGGGCGAGCCCCACGACGCTGCGACCGCGGCGGCCGCCGCACGAACCTGAGAGCGGGGGTCGACCGGGATCGGGTGGCCGTCCTCGGCCAAGCGGGCCCGGAGCCGTTCGGCGGCGGACCGGAACTCGCCCGGGGTGAGGTCGGGCCTGTCGGTTGTGACGCCGGCGGCAACCAGCGCGTCGCCCACGACCGCCGGCGTCGCCCCTCCCACGAGGGTGACGTACGCCACGATGAATCGATGGTAGATCGCCCAGCCGAACCGGTCATCGCCCGCCGAGCGGCACAACGCCTCGGCCACCTCGGCCGACAGCCCGACGTTGAGGACGGTGTCGAGCATTCCCGGCATCGAGACCGGGGCGCCCGAACGGACGCTCACCACCAGCGGCGGATCGCCGACACCGAGCCGACGACCGGTCGACGCTTCGAGATCGGCGAGACCGGCGTCGACGGCCCGGTCGAGGTCGGAGGTCGAGCCGCCGCCGGCCAGGGCGGGTCGGACCGTCGCCACCGGCACCGTGAAGCCGGGTGGAACGGGTAGCCCGAGCGCCCACATCCGGGCCAGGCTGGCTCCTTTCCCGCCGAGGATCGATGGCCATGCGGCAGGGTCGCCGGGCGGGAGACGGCGGAACGGATGGAACCCGTCGGGGTTGGCCGGGCCGGTGCCTCCGGCGTCAGCGGTGTGGGCCATGGGGGCCAGTGTCCCCGCCGCCGGGCCCCGGTGCACGGACCGCGGCAGGGCTCGGGGCCGGTCGGCTCAGTACTGGACCTGGCCAGCCTCGGGGTACAGCACCCACGTCTGGCCGGGCATGAGGACGATCGGCCGACCGTCGTCGTCGGCCAGGGTCGGGGCCTGGTCGGCCTCGGGCCGCTCCCACGTGCCGGTGATGACGTGGCCGTCGGTGAGGACGATCAGGTCTCCCGAGCCGGTCGACACCAGTTCTGGTGACGCCGCATCGGCCGGACTCCGGACATAGGAGGTGACCATGATGACCACGTTGGCCGGGGCGAGCTGGTCGCCGCCGACCGTGACGTGGGGCTCGCCGTTCTGGGTCCTGGGCCATCCCTGCGTCGCTTCGTCCCAGGTGAAGCCGACCGTCGGCCCCTCCCGGAAGGCGATCGTCACCGGCCCCGGTACGGGCTCCCCGACCGCAACCTCGACCTCATCGTCCCCGACCTCATCGTCGTCGGCCCCATCGTCCGCAACCCCGTCGGCCGCCGGGTCGGTGCCATCAGCGCCATCGGTGCTCGACGGGTCGTCGTCCGATGGGGGCTCGTCGTCATCGGTGCTCGCCGGGATCTCGACCGTCGTGTCGCCGTTCGCCGTGGTGGCGGGATCGCCGACCTCGGCGGGTGCGCCATCGGCTCCCCGGTAGTCGAACCAGGGGAAGGGGGGCTCGGTGCCATCCTCGGGGGCCAGGGCGTACAGGTCGGTCCCGTCGACGTAGAGGTTGTGGGGAGCGGGCCGGGAGCCGTCTCGGAAGTACTCGGGGCGGGAGTGGTTCGTCACCGCGATGGCGTCGACACCGGCCAGCGCCCCCATCACGTAGTCGTTGCCGCCCGACGAGGCGTAGAGCGGGTTGTTGAAGCCCCACAGCAGATCGAAGTCGGAGGTCCGGCTCGACCGGACCGGACCGACCGGGTCGGGGATCGCCGAATGGAAGACGGCGGTGAACCGGGTGACCCCCTCGGCCCGCAGGTCGAACACGATGTCGGCCAGCTCCAGACCGGTCTGAGGACGGGCGTCGGGGTGGTTGTCGATCTTGACCACGAGCGCAGGGCGGGTCAGATCGGTGCCGACGTCGGTGACCTCGCCGGTGAGGGGAGCGATCCGGGCCGGGTCGATCGTGGTCGTCGTGCTGGGGGCGGTCGTCGTCGGCCGGGTGGTCGTCGTCCGGCGGGTCGTGCTCGGCGCCTCGGGCTCGGTCGTTGTCGTCGTCACCTCGGCGGCATCGTCGGAGCCACCGCACCCGGCGGCGACCATCATCGCGACCACGAACGCAACGCCCATCCGCCACAGCCCATGCCGCTGCTCGCTGCCCTCACGTCTCACGCTGACCGTCACCTCGTCGTTCGAGCGATCCGCTCGCTGCCCTCAACCCTGTCGGTCCCGAGTTAACCCGATCGCCGGGCCATCATCGGTGATGCCCGGCGAGGGCGCTCACAGCTCGGCCAGCACGTCGATGCGGAGGTCGAGCGGGGCGGTGTGGACCGGTCCGTCGACCTCCTCCACCGAGGCCGGCGGCACCAGCCAGACGTGCTCGGTTCCGGGGCTGATCGCCGCCGGGCGGGGCGATCCGGCCCGAATCGC
The DNA here is from genome assembly GCA_965262175.1 of Acidimicrobiales bacterium. Taxonomy (GTDB): domain Bacteria; phylum Actinomycetota; class Acidimicrobiia; order Acidimicrobiales; family SZUA-35; genus CADEDH01. Next base: position 401,274 of record CBDHES010000029.1, read on the forward strand.
CGAGAGGGCGGCCAGGAGGCCGGGCGGATAGCGGGTGAGGGCGACCGCATCCCGGTCTGCCTCGAGGTCCCGATCCTCGGCCAGCAACCGGCGCAGGCCATGGGTGGCGGCCGGTCGAGCCAGCGGAGCGATGGGGCCGGCCATCATCCACCCGAAGACGGCAGCTCCGATCGACGCCGCCTCGGCATCACCGCTGCGGGCACGGACCAACAGCTCGGCCACGACCCCCTCGAGCGCCACCCGATCGACGGCATCGAGCAAGCCGGTGGTCGCCACGATCGCCGTCCGGTCGCCCTGAGCGATCGCCGCCGCGTTGCGGGCCTTGTCGTCGATCACGTAGAGCTCGGGCTCGGCGACGCCGCCCGCCAGCGACAACCCCTCGACGAGGTTGACCAGACGGGGGTGCGTCGCCTCGTCGGTCGGTTTCGCTTCCATGGCCGTCAGCACGATGTCGGCCGCCCGCCGGACCCGGGACCACACGAAGGCGGCGGCGACGAGGAGGCCGACCGGAATCCCGACCCAGAACGGCAGACCGGGTACGACCAACGCCACCAGGACGGCCACGATGATGGCCGGGACGGCGACGACGGCGACCGCCATCGCCAGGACCGGAGCGGTACCGGATCGACGGACGTCGGCCGTCGGTCCGTCGGATGTGTCGCCGGATGAGGACTGGGCTGCCATGGTGGCACGTAGTGTAGTGCCCTCGATCCGACTCGGAGCCGGGCCTGGGGGCCGGTCAGGCCAGCAGGCGCTGGTAGCGGGCGATGTAGGCGTCGGCCAGCTTCGTCATGGCGAACTCCCGGGTCCGCTCGTGGCCCGAGGCGATCTGGCGCTCGACCCCGGCCGGCCGGTTCAGCGCCTCCAGGAGGCTCTTGGCCAACGATCGGCTATCGCCCGTGGGGAACAGCTTGGCGTCGCGGCCGTCGCGGGCCACGACCCGGTAGGCCGGCAGGTCGCTGGCCACCACCGGCGTCCCGGCGGCCATCCCTTCGAGTAGCACCAGGCCGAAACTCTCCCCGCCGAGCGACGGCACGCAGAACGCATCGGCGGCCCGCAGGCGGGCCTGCTTCTCGGCCTCGGTCAAGGAGCCGAGCCACTGGATCCGGTCGTCGCCCCGGTACCGGTTGCGGAGCTCATCGGTCTCCGGCCCGTGTCCCCCGATCCAGAAGGTGACGTCGCCCGGTAGGAGCCGGGTCGCTTCGAGGAGCACGGCCAGGCCCTTGCGGGGTTCATGACGGCCGAGGAACATGACCGTCGGGCCGTCGGTGGGTGCCGGATCGGCGTCGGCGTAGCGGTCGATCTCGATCCCGTTGAAGAGGATCTCGTAGTCCCCGGTCAGATGACGGCGGGCCATCCCCGCCGCCTCGGGGCTCACCGCGGTCTTGATGTCGATACGGTTGGCGATCCGGCGCAGGATCGGCCGACCCCATCGGTAGACCGAGATGTGGCCGGCGGCGTGGAACGTCCCCAGGAGCGGGACCGGTTTGACGACGGCCGAGGTCAGCGTCGGTCCGGGAGCAAGGGGCTCGTGGAGGTGCAGCGCATCGAACCGCTGGTCCCAGATCGCTCCCAACACCCGGAGTTGGGCCGGCGGGTCCGGTGCCAGCGGGGCGAAGGACCCGTTCTGGGCGTAGGGGATCGAGTTGCCGAGGGGGGTGACCCACGGCTCGGGCGGGTGGCCGTCGCACGGGGCGAGAACCTGGGTGTCGACCCCTTTCGCCCGCAGGGCGCGAGAGAGACCCAGCACCTGGGCCTGCACGCCACCCCACACCGCCAGGCTGTAGGGACAGACCATCCCGATTCGCACCCGGCAACCCTATCGGCGGGGGCGGTCGGACCCGGGCGATCGGCGACCGGCTTCGCCCGAGGCCCGTGACGTGCCGCCTCAGCCCTCGCCGACACGGTCTGACGGCCAGTTGGGCTCGAGCAGGTGCCACTGGTCCGGAGCGGCTCGGATGAGCACCTCCATGGACCGAGCGAGCCGGGTCGTCACGTCCGCCACGTCGTCCCGCAACTTCCGGTCGCGGTCGGCATGGATCGGCCCCCCGACCCGGGCGAAGTGTCGACCGCCCTCGAAGTACACCGCCGTCGGGAGGAGCGGCGCACCCGTCCGCCGGGCGAGCAGCGCCGGACCGGCCGGCAACGTCGTCGTCTCCCCGAACAACTCGACCGGGACGCCCGAGCCCGGGAGGTCCCGGTCGCTCAGGAGGCACACGATCCGCCGATCGCGTACGGCGTCGATCAACCGGGCCATGGATTCGGGGCCAAGGGGGACGACGTCGATGCCGTAGGAGGAGCGAAGCTCGTCGAACCAGTCGTAGACATCGGCCGGCTCCAACACCTCGACCACCGCGGTGACCCGCTCCCCCATCACCCGGTTGAGCCACGCTGCGGCCCACTCCCACCCGCCGAGGTGGGGAAGGACGAGGATCGGCCCGATACCGGAGTCGAGGGCCCGCTGGATGTTGGGGTAGCCGTTGACCGAGAACCCTCGGGCCACGACCTCGGCCGACAACGACGGCAGGTGGAAGGTCTCCGCCCAATACCGGGCGTAGCTCCCGAACCCCCGGGCGGTCGCCGATCGCAACTCGGCCGGAGACAGGGCCGGGTCGACCCGGGCAAGGTTGCGAGCCAACTGCTCGGCCTTGGCCTCCATCAGCCGGGGCCCGGCCACGGCCCCCACCACCTCGGCCACCGGAGCCAGGGCATCGAGCGGCACCAGGCGGGAGACCGCCGAAGCCACCTCGAGCACACGGCGGGGCCGGCTCGATGCCACGGTCAGCGTCGCCGGCGCCGGGCCTCGGCCCGGGCTCGGGCCCGCTGGCGCAGGTCGGCCATCGGACGGGCCGCCCGGCGGCGGCCCGGTTGGCGACCGCTCGGCCGGAGCGGCTCGGACCCGCTGGCCTGCCGCCACACCTTGAGGAAGCGGGTCAGCGCGGTGAACGCGGTGAGGGCGAACAGGACCCAGAGCGTGGGTACGAACAACGGGCTGATCAGGAGGCCGAAGCCGAACAGGATGATCCGCTCGGCCCGTTCCATGATCCCGCCCCGGGCGTCGTACCCCAGCGATTCGGCCTTGGCCCGCTGGTAGGAGACGAGGGACGCCGCCAGGTAGATACCGAACGGCAACATCGCCAGTCGAGGGTCGTCGCCCTCGGCGAGGTACCACCCGGCGCCGGCGAACAACAGCCCATCACTCAGCCGGTCCGACACCGAATCGAGGTAGGCCCCGCGAGGCCCGGACCGGCCACCGGCCTTGGCCACGGCGCCGTCGAGCGCATCGGGCAGACCGGCCATGATCAGCAGCAGCACGGCCAGCGGGAACTGCCCGAGACCGATCGCCACCGCACACGCCCCGGCCATGATGACACCGACGGCGGTGACGGCGTCGGGCGAGACCCCGGCCCGGTGGAGACGGTGCCCGATCGGTGCCATGGCGTTCTCGAAACTGGTGCGGAAGCTGCCGTCGAACACGGTCCATCCTCTCTCTGGTCGGCTTCGCGACCGATCGGTCCCCTGCGCCGACCTGTGCCGAACTGCGCCGACGCCGACCCGGGACGTCCACCCAACGGTAGCTCATCCCCGGACCGAGACGATCACGCCGGCGGCGGTGGAACCTCGTCGGCCTCGACGTACTGCGACCAGTCCTCGGGGTTGTCTTCGACGAAGGCATCGACGATGGAACCGTCGACCCCGTCGACCAGGACGAACCCCCGCTTGGCCGGCGGTTCATCGGCCGAGTACAGCAGGATCCGCCAGGTCGGCCGGCTGAGGAGACCCCGCCACCCCATCTGAGCCGAGGCGTGACCGACGGGGAACCCGACCTCGGCGATCGCCGCCACCAGGGCGTCGCGCTCGTCGACGTCGAGGTCCCAGCCGCTGACGATGCTGTAGATCCCGACCACGCCGAGGATGATCGCCGCGCCGAGGAAGCCCCGGTTGACGTAGATCGAGTCACCGAAGGCGATCACGATCAGGGTGAGGCCGATGGCGATGGCGAGGTAGAGGTAGCCCGGCACGCGGCGCCGGTTGTTGTTGGGGAAGACGTAGTCCTCCGGGTCGACCAGGTGGGGTTGGAGGTCGGCCGGCAGCTCATCGACCGAGCCGGACCCGTCGTCGGTCGACGGCGACCCGCTCGGGGGCGGGGGGTCCTCGGTGGACGGGGCATCGTCGCCGTCCGGGCGTTCCACGGTCCCGCGGGACTCGTCGGCCTCGTCGGCGTCGGCTCGGGCGCTCATCGCCTCCGACCTTATCGGCCGCCCACCGACCCGCCGTCACCGGGCGGCCAGGCGGCCCGCAGCGTTTCCCACGTTGCGGCCAGGGTCACCGGGAGCACCCGGGCCCCGGCGACCGAGGTCATGAAGTTGGTGTCGGCCGACCATCGGGGCACGACGTGGACGTGGAGGTGATCCCGGACCGAGCCGCCACCGGCCTCGCCCTCGTTGATCCCGATGTTGAGCCCATCGGGCCTGAAGGCCCGCCGGATGGCGGCCGCGGCGTCCCGGACCAGGCGCCACAGCTCATCGTGGGTCTCGTCGTCGAGCCCGTCGATGCCGGGCGCGGCCCGACGGGGCAGCACCAGCACGTGGCCCGACGTGTAGGGGAAGACGTTGAGGATGGCGAAGGTCCGCGGCCATCGGGTGAGGATGTAGGTCTCGTCGTCCGGTCGGCCCGAGGTCTCGATCGCCTCGAACAGCGAGCGGCCCGGCACCGGTCGGGGGTCGACGTGGGGACGGCCGTCGCCCCCGACGCCCGGTGGTTGACCGATCCGCCACCCGGCGAAGAAGTGGTCGAGGCCGTCCGCGTCGACCATCAGGGCCGGGATGCGGCCGCTTCGGGAGTGTCCTCGGCCTCGAGCCGGGCCACGAACTCGTCGAGGGGGACATCCCGCTCGACGTCGCCACCGCGGGGGTTGACCCCGACCGTCGACGCCGCCACGTCGTCGTCGCCCACGACCAGCACGTACGGGATCTTCTGGTTCCGGGCGTTACGGATCCGCTTCCCGACCGACTCGGTGGCCGGGGTCAGCTCGACCCGGTGCCCGGCGGCCCGGAGCCGGTCGACGATCTCGGTGCCGTAGACCTCGTGGTCGTCGGCCACCGGAAGCACCTCGACCTGGACCGGGGCCAACCACAGCGGCAGGTTGCCGGCGAAATGCTCGATCAACACCCCGAAGAACCGCTCGACCGAGCCGAACAACGCCCGGTGGATCATGACCGGCTGCTTCCGCTCACCGTCGGAGGCGACGTACTCCAAGCCGAACCGTTCCGGGAGGTTGAAGTCGGCCTGGATGGTCGACAGCTGCCACGACCGGCCGATCGCGTCGCGGACGTCGACGTCGATCTTCGGGCCGTAGAACGCGCCCCCGCCCTCGTCGACGATGTAGGGCAGGCCGGCGTCGTCGAGCGCCGACTGGAGGGCCTTGGTGGCGTCCTCCCAGATCTCGTCGGACCCGACCGACTTCTCCGGGGGTCGGGTCGACAGCTTGGCCTGGAACTCGTCGAAGCCGAACGCCCGGAGCACGTCGAGCACGAAGTCGAGCAACGAGGCGATCTCGGCGTCGATGCCCTCCTGGGTGGTGAAGATGTGGGAGTCGTCCTGGGTGAAACCCCGGATGCGCATCAGGCCGTGGAGGGTGCCAGCCCGCTCGTAGCGGTACACCGTGCCGAGCTCGTAGAGCCGGAGGGGAAGCTCCCGGTACGACCGCTGGCGGGACCGGTAGATCAACACGTGCATCGGGCAGTTCATCGGCTTCGGGTAGTACGTGCCGTTGTCCATCTCCATCGGCGGGTACATCCCGTCGGCGTAGAAGTCCAGGTGGCCCGACGTCTCGAACAGCTTGGCGTTGGCCAGATGCGGGGTATAGGCGAACTCGTAGCCGCCGGTCTCGTGGCGATGCCGGGAGTAGTCCTCCATCAGCTTGCGGACGATCGCCCCCTTGGGGTGCCACACGGCCAGGCCGCCCCCCAGCTCGGAGGGGAACGAGAGCAGGTCGAGGTCGTTGGCCAGCTTGCGGTGGTCGCGCTTGGCCGCTTCCTCCAACCGATGGAGGTGGGCCGCCAACTGCTTGCCGTCGGCCCAGGCGGTGCCGTAGATCCGCTGGAGCATGGGCTGGTGCTCGTCGCCCCGCCAGTAGGCGCCGGCCACCTTCATCAGCTTGAAATGGCCGAGCCGCCCGGTCGAGGGGACGTGGGGTCCGACGCACATGTCGACGAAGGCGTCCGTGTTGCGGTAGAAGCTGATGGCGTTGCCGCCGCCGACCTCGCCGGCCAGCTCGCCGTCGCCATCGCCGTCGCTCACCCGATCGATGATCTCCCGCTTGTAGCGGTGGTCCCGCATCAGTTCGAGGCCATCGGCGGCCGACACCTCGCTCCTGATGAAGGGCTGGTCGGCGGCCACGATGTCCCGCATCTTGGCCTCGATGCGCTCGAGGTCATCGTCGGTGAAGGTCTGGGGCGGCCCGCCGGCCTCGGCCGGGGGGAGCTCGAAGTCGTAGTAGAAGCCGTCCTCGATGGCCGGCCCGATGGCGAACGTCGCTCCCGGCCACAGCTCGAGGACCGCCTGGGCCAGCACATGGGCCGTCGAGTGGCGGATCGTCTCCAATCCCAGCTCGTCGTCGGTGGTCACGATCTCGACCGCCTGGCCGTCGGCCAGCTCGGCGCCGAGATCGCGCTGCTCACCGTCGACGAGGGTGATGAGGGCTCGCTTGGCCAGCTTCTTGGAGATCGACGCAGCCAGATCGGCGCCGGTCGATCCCACCGGCACCTGACGCGCCGAGCCGTCGGGGAGGGAGATCGTGATGTCAGCCACGCACCGAGTGTATGGGGCCGGCCCGCAGAGCCCGGGACGTTTTGCGCTCTGACCGGTCGGGGCTGGGCCCCCGGTCCCCCGATCGACCAGACTGGCGCCATGACGATCCTCGAGCCGTGGTCGACCGCCGCCATCAACCTCCCCGAGCACGCCGACAACCCCATCCACACCGATGCCGGGGCTCGGGCCGCCGGCTACGACGCGGCCATCGTGGCCGGCACGACGATCTACGCCTACCTGACCCATCCCCCGGCCGCCGCCTGGGGTGAGCGGTGGGTCCGAGCCGGCGGTGGCGAGCTCCGGTTGAAGCGGGCGGTGCTCGACGGCGACCTCGTCGAGTGCAAGGTCGCCGGCGACGAGGGGTCGCCGGTCATCGAAGCGTGGGCCGCCGGCGAAGCCAAGGCGACCCTGGCGTTGTGGGACGACGTCGAGCCGCCGGCGATGCGGGACGGCGAGGACCTGCCGACCATGGAGCTGGAGCTGACCACGGACCTCGCCGGCTACGGACGACGGGCCGGCGATGACCTCCCGCTGTACGACGACCTCGGGACCGCCCACCCGGCGCTGTGGCCGAGTCTGGCCAACCGGGTCTTCTCGACCCACCTGATCACCGGCGCCTGGATCCACACCAGGAGCCGGATCTTCCACCGCGACCTGGCCCGGGCCGGCGATCACCTGACGATCCGCTCGACCGTTGTCGACCGGTTCGCCACCCGAGCGGGTGCCCGGGCAGTGGTCGACATCGACATCTCGAACTCGGCCGGGACGGTCGTCCGGATCGAGCACGAAGCTCTCGTCGAGCTCAACGAGAGCTGACGGGCGCCGGCGTCGCGTCGCCAGCTAGGTCGAAGCGGCCGCCAGGGGGCGGGAGACCAACACCTCGGTCGAGGAACGGGGGGCGGTCGGATCGGCGTCGCCGGCCGGCCGCTCGGTGGTGGCTGGCTTCTTGGTGGCGTAGGTCGGGTCGTATTCCTGACCGGTGAGGCCCTGGATCTCGAACATCACCTCGTCGATCAGCTCCCGATACAGGGCGTGGTCGCCGACCCGGGCCCGGTACCGGTCGACGTCGATCGGTCGCCCGAAGCGAACCTGCACCGTCTTGAACGGTCGGGGCAGCGTCGCCTCGATCGGCTGGACCGCAGGGGTGCCGACGAGGCCGATCGGGATGATCGGGGCACCGGTCTCCACCGCCAGCCGGGCGGCTCCGGTATGGCCCTTGTGGAGGCGACCGGTCCGGCTCCGGGTCCCCTCGGGGTAGATGGCGAAGAGGCCACCACGGTCCAGCACCCCCCGGGCGACGTCGAGGGCGGCCTTGGCGTGCTCCCCTCCCCGCCGGTCGATGGGGATCATCCCCAACGCGGGAAACAACCAGCTGGTCTTCCAGTCGTCGAGATACTCCGACTTCCCGACGTACATCACCGGCCGGTCGAGAACCGAGGGCACGAAGAACGAGTCGATCGCCGCCAGGTGGTTGGCGCACAGCACCGCCGGCCCCGACGAGGGCACGTGCTCCAGCCCGGTCACCTCGGTCCGCCACAGCAGCCCGAAGATCGGACCGACCAGCCGCTTGGCGAACCGCTGGTGGCGACCGTAGGGCTTGGCCGGACGGCCCGCGTCGTCGGTGGGCGGGGTGGCCATCAGCCCTTACCCGACCGCCCGGGAGCCCGAACCGCGTTCGGTGCTGGTCCCGTACGTGGGGGGGTTCAGCGTCGGGGGTCCGGCCTCGAGGTCGACCCCGAGCAGCATCGCCGCCTCCGACGCCCCCTCGCCCCTGGCCACCGCAGCATCGATGGCGGCGATGGCGGCCGGGGTGTCGAGGTCGTCGTCGAGGGCGGCCCGGACCTCGTCGAGGGCGCCGCTCCCGGTCCCGGCGGCCAGCCACGCCTCGAGCCGGGCGGCGGCGGTCGGCATGAGCTGGTCGTTCCACGACCACTCGGTGCGGTAGTGGTTGGCCAGGATGGCAAGGCGGATCGCCCGGGTGTCGTAGGTCTCCCGAAGGTCGCTCACGAACACCAGGTTGCCGAGCGACTTCGACATCTTCTCGCCGTCCATCCGGACCATCGCCTGGTGCATCCAGTGGCGGACGAACGGCTTGCCGGTCGCCGCCTCCGACTGGGCCCACTCGCACTCGTGGTGCGGGTAGATCAGATCGCTCCCCCCACCGTGGAGGTCGACCGTCATGCCCAGCTCCCGGAGGGCGAGCGCCGAGCACTCGATGTGCCAACCGGGTCGCCCGGCCCCCCATCGGGTCTCCCACGCCGGCTCGCCCTCGGCCGAGGGCTGCCACAGCACGAAGTCGAGCGGGTCCCGCTTGTTGGGGTCGTCGGGGTTGCCGCCACGCTCGGCGGCCAACCGCAACATGGTTTCCCGGTCGTAGCCCGACAGCTCACCGAACCGATCCCAGCTGTTGACGTCGAAGTAGACAGAGCCGCCCGACTCGTAGGCGTGGCCGTTGTCGAGGACCATCCCGATGAAGCCGCGAATGTCGGCGATGGCCGAGGTGGCCCGAGGCTCGCTCCAGCTGGGGATCATGCCCAGGGCCGCCATGTCGTCGTCGAACCGGGCGGTCTCGGCCCGGGCCAGGTCGAGGTAGTGAACGTCGAGCTCCCGGGCCTTGCGGAGGAGATCGTCGTCGACATCGGTCACGTTGCGCACGCATCGGGTCTCGTGGCCGAGGTCCCGGAGCCGACGCTGAAGGACGTCGTAGGTCACGTAGACGGCGGCGTGTCCCAGGTGGGTCGCGTCGTAGGGGGTGATGCCACAGGTGTACATCGTGACCACGTCTCCCACCTCGAAGGGAACGACGGCGTCACGGGCGGTGTCGTACAGCTTCATCACGGGCCCCGAGCGTACTCCGAGACCCGGTCCCGGCCCAGATGACGGACCCGGATCACCGGTCGGGCGGCGCCCCAGGTAACGATCGGCGGAACGGGCCGGTCAGAGGAACCGTGGCTCTTCTCGACGGCAAGAAACTCCTCATCACCGGCGTCCTGACCGACGACTCCCTCGCCTTCGGCGTCGCCCAGCTGGCCCAGCGGGAGGGCGCGGAGGTGGCGCTCACCGGGTTCGGGCGGGGCCTCCGCCTCACCCAGCGGACCGCCCGCAAGCTCGACACCGAGCCGATGGTCCTCGAACTCGACGTCACCGACCCGGCCCACGGGGACGCGGTCCGGTCGACGCTGGAGGAATCCTGGGGTCGGGTCGACGGCGCCCTCCACTCGGTCGGTTTCGCCCCCGAGAGCTGCCTCGGCGACGACTTCTTCGCCCCGGCGTGGGACGACGTGTCGGTGGCGGTGCACGTCTCGGCCTACTCGCTGAGGAGCCTGGCCGACATCGTCACCCCCCTCATGACCGATGGAGGCTCGCTGGTCGGTCTGACCTTCGACGCCACCGTGGCGTGGCCCGCCTACAACTGGATGGGGGTGGCCAAGGCGGCCCTCGAGTCGTTGAACCGGTACCTGGCCCGGGAACTGGGACCCCGGGGCATCCGGTCGAACCTCGTCGCCGCCGGACCGATGCGGACGATCGCCGCCAAGTCGATCCCCGGGTTCAGCGCCTTCGAGGACGAATGGGTCAAGCGAGCCCCGCTCGGCTGGGACGTGAACGACTCCGAGGGGGTGTCGAGAGCCTGCGTGGCCCTCCTCTCGGACTGGTTCCCCCAGACCACCGGCTCGATCGTCCACGTCGACGGCGGCTACCACTCCATGGGAGCCTGAACCCACCGGCCGGGGTCGATGACCTCGTCAGTTGGCGCCGGCGCACACCGCGGCGCTGTCGATGTAGGGGTTGATCGGATTGCCCCGGCCACCGGGGTGGATCTCGAAGTGGAGGTGGGGGATGCCGGCCGCGTTGCCGTCGTCGCCCACGTACCCGATCACCTCGCCGGCCCGGACCTGGCCGCTGGCCCCGTAGGCCGACAGGTGGGTGCCGTAGAAGTAGTTCCCGTCATCGCCGAACAACCGGAACGACCGGCCCCCGATGCTGTTCGAGCTGTGCTCGACCCGACCGCTGACCGGGGCGACCACCGGGGTCCCGATCGCCGCCAGGATGTCGACACCCTGATGGCGCCGACCGCCGGAGCGGGCGAAGCCCCACGAGTCGATGAACGAGTGGGTCCCGTCGACCGGGCAGGTGTCGAGGTAGAACCCCTGCTTGCGACCCCGGGCCTGGGCCCGGTTGGTGGCCTGGATCGTCACGCCGGCCGCCAGCTCCTGGATCCGGAGCTCCTCGAGCTCGCCGAACCGGACCAGCTCGGCGATCAGCTCGGCCTCCAGCCGGTCGACCTCGGCCTGGAGAGCGGCCACCAGGTCCCGTCGGGTCACGACCTCGGCCTCGATGATCTCCAGATCCTTGCGGAGCGCCCGGTAGGCCTCGAACCCTTCGGTGTCGGCGCTGGCCGCAGCGGCCGCCAACGCGCTCGCTCGGATGCTCTCGTTGACGTCGTCGGCGGTCCAGATCTGCTGGGGAATCTCGCTGTACTGGTATCCCTCGATCGCCGTCCGCAGCGTCTCCTGGGCCAGCGCAGCCTCCTCGACCCGGAGCCGTTCGGCCTCCTCCTCGGCAGCCGCCAGGGTCCGCTCGGCGGCGTTCAGCTCGCCGGTCGCCGCTCGCAGGTCCTTCGAGGTGACCTCGATCAGCAGCTCCAGCTCTTCGCCGCTGAGCGTGGCGGTCGATGCCAGGGGTGACCGGACGGTCGCGCCGAGGTTGGCGAAACCCCGGGGCTCGGAACCGGCGGCGGAAGCCGGGGCCAGAAGGGCTCCGAACCACGCGGCCGCCAGGACGATTGCGGCCCCGGCTCGCATGCGTCGGAAGGACACGAGGGGTGACGATACCCCACTTCGGGGCGAGGCTGGCCCCATGGGGCCGCTTGGCGCCGCTCTGGGCCCAGCCGATGTCCGACGGTGACCACCGGACGGCGGCCACCCGGACGGGGTCAGGACCCGGTCGGCGTCTCGGCGATCAGGGCCCGGCTCACCTGCTCGACCGAGATCATGGCGACCGGCTCGTTGCCCTCGTCGACGACGAGGGCCATCTGGCGCCCGACCCGTCTGAGAGTCCGCAGGACCTCGACCAGGGATCGATCGGCGCGGACGATCGCCATGCGACGGACCAACTCGGTGGGCAGGGGTGCCCCCCGACGCTCGGCCGGCACGCCGAGCAGGTCCCGGGCGTGGACGTAGCCGAGGAAGCCGTGCCGGTCCTCGCCCCGGGTGATCGGCAACCGCTCCTCGTTGGAGGAAGCCACGACCCGCTCGGCCTGGGCCACGGTCGCCCCCAGGCGGAGGGTCGGCCAGTCGTCGATCGGGGTCGCCACCTGGCCGACCGGCCGCTGGGCGAAGTCGAGGGCGCCGTGGAGGAGCTGGGCGTCATCGGCCTCGATCGAGCCCTCCTTCGAGGAGTGGCTCACGATCGCCTGGAGCTCCGAGACCGAGTGGACCGCCATGAGCTCGTCACGCGGCTCGACCCCGAACAACCTGACCCCGGCGTTGGCCACCGCGTTGAGGGCCACCACGAAGGGCCGGAACAGGATCAGGTACAACCGGTAGGGCAGGACCAGCCACCGCATCGTGGCGTCGGGAGCGGCCAGGGCGATGTTCTTGGGGACCATCTCCCCCACCACCAGGTGGAGGAAGACGACGATCGTCAGCGAGGTGGCGATGGCGATCCAGTGGGTCACCTCCTCGCCGAACCGGTCACCGAGGGCGGCCTCGATCAGGCCCTCGAACGCCGGCTCGCCGACGTACCCGAGGGCCAACGAGGCCATCGTGATCCCCAGCTGGGCCCCGGCGAGCTGCATCGACAGGTCCGACATGGCCGTCCGTGCCGCCCGGCCGACCCGGGTCGAGCGATGACGGTTCGACTCGAACGTCGACCTCTTGGCGGCCAGGATGGCGAACTCGTAGGCGACGTAGAAGCCGTTGAGGGCGATCAGGGCGGCGGCGGCCAGCATGAACCAGACGATGGTCCCGGCCTGGAGCCCCTCCTCGGTCGCCACGATGGCACCGGTCGAGGCGGCCTCGACCGCCGTGGTGGCCAGGATCATCGGAGCTGGGCCTCCGGCTCGACCAGCTGGATCGACGCCACCCGGAGCCGGTCCATCTCGACGACCTCGATCGTCCAACCGTCGTGGCGGACGAGGTCGCCGGGGGTCGGGATCTTGCCCAGGCGGTGGAGGACGTAGCCGGCGACCGTCTCGTACTCCCCTTCGGGGAGCTCCAGGCCCGAGGCGTCGGCCACCTCGTCGAGGTGGAGGGTGCCGGCCACCACGTAGACCCCGGCCTCGACCCCGGCGGTGAGGGGCTGGACCTCGTCGTGCTCGTCGTCGACGTCACCGACGATCTCCTCAAGCACGTCCTCCAGGGTGAGGATGCCGGCGGTGCCGCCGTGCTCGTCGACCACGACCGCCATCTGGACCTCGTGGACCCGGAAGTCCTCGAGGATGTCGATCAGGTCCCGGGACTCGGGCACGACCAACGGCTCGGCGATGATGGCGGTGACCGGCGTCGTCGCCCGCTCGGCCGGAGTCAGATCGAAGATCGAGGTGATGACGGCGATGCCCCGCACGTCATCGAGATCGCCGTCGTAGACCGGGTAGCGGCTGTGGCGGGACTCGGCCACCTCGACCGCCAGCTCGGCCACCGTGGCGTCGACCGGGACGGCTTGCACGTGGACCCGGGGGGTCAGGGCGTCGGCCGCCCGCTTGTCGCCGAACCGGATCGTCCGGGTCAAGAGGTCGCGGGCCGCCTCGTCGATCATGCCCCCCTCGCCCGACGACTTGATGAGGAACTCCAGTTCGTCGAGCGACCGGTGAGCGCCGATCTCCTCCTGGGGCTCGATCCCCATCCGCCGCACGGCCCAGTTGGCCGCCCCGTTGAACAGGATGATCGCCGGGCTGAGGATGGTGTGGACGACCGTGGCGATCGGCGACAGCGCCTGGGCGGTCGCTTCGGGGTGGGAGATGGCGATGTTCTTGGGGACCAGCTCCCCGGCCACCATCTGGAACACGGTCGCCAGGAACAATGCCACGACGATCGACAGCGTCGAGCCGGCGCCGACCCCGAGGGGGGCCAGGACCGGGTCGAGCAACTGGGCCAACAGCGGCTCGGTGAGGTACCCGAGGATCAGGCTGGTGACCGTGATGCCGAGCTGGGCCCCCGACAGGTGGAACGACAGCCGACGGAGGGCGCCGACCGCCGAGCGTGCCGGCCACCGGCCGGCGTCGGCCAGGGCCTCCAACCGGGACCGGTCGGCCGCCACCAACGCGAACTCGACCGCCACGAAAAACCCGCTTGCTCCGACGAGCAGGATGACGATGAGCAGACCTACGACGGTTGACATAGCGCGGGATCGGTCTCCACTGTAGCCCCCGTGACCGCAGACCAGCCGGCTTCATCGCCGGCCGACCCCGACCATTCCCCGCCCGCCGACCTCACCGGTCCGACCCTGGCCATGGAGGGGGTCGGGGTCACCATCGACGGCACGACCGTGCTGGCCGGCGTCGACCTGACCGTCGAGCCCGGGCAGCACTGGGCGGTGCTCGGCCCGAACGGCGGGGGCAAGTCGACGCTGCTCCGGGTGGCCGGTCTCCGGCTCCATCCCTCCTGCGGCTCGCTCCGGGTGTTCGGCCACACCCTGGGCCGCATCGACATCCGCCCACTGCGGGCCCGGATCGGGATCGCGTCGGCCGAATTGGTCGACCAGTTGCGGGGGTCGCTGACGGCCGAGGAGATCGTCCGATGCGGACGGTTCGGTGCCCTCGAACCGTGGTGGCATCGGTACGAACGGGCCGACACCGATCGGGCCGAGTCGCTGCTCAAGCGGCTCGGGCTCGATGGCTACGGACCCCGGGTGTTCTCGACGTTGTCGAGCGGGGAGCGCCAGCGGGTGCTGCTGGCCCGAACGTTGATGCCCCACCCGGGCCTGATCCTGCTCGACGAGCCGACCGCCGGCCTCGACTTCGGAGGTCGGGAGGAGCTGGTGGGAGCGATGCGGTCGGTGGCCGCCGACCCCGAGGCTCCGCCGACCCTGTTGGTCACCCATCGGGTCGAGGACCTCCCGGAAACCACGACCCACCTGGTCGCCGTGGCCCGAGGGTCGGTCCTGGCGGCCGGGCCGATCGACGAGGTCCTCGACTCGACGTTGATGAGCGAGCTGTTCGGGCTACCGGTCGACCTCCGCCGGCTCGACGGTCGGTGGGCGGCCCGAGCGCTCCCCCGACCGACGGTCTGAGCACCCGGCGCCCCATCGCCGACGACCTCAGCCCTCGGCGGCGTCCTGGTCGGCGATGGCGTTGAGCAGGGGAAACGGATTGACCGGACCGTCGCCGGACGGGTGGAGCTCCAGGTGGAGATGGGGTGGCGTGCCGATGGCGTTCCCGGTGTTGCCGACGTAGCCGATGACCTCCCCGGCCTCGACCACCATGCCCTCGGCCAGCCCGGCGGCATGGGCCTGGAGGTGGGCGTAGTACCACCGGGCACCGCTCTCTCCCCGGAGCCAGACGACCAGCCCACCGAGCCGCCCTGCGCCGACCCGGGTCACGACGGCCCGTTCGGCGGCCAGGAGCGGGGTCCCGGTGGGGGCGAAGATGTCGATCCCCTCGTGCCAGTGCTCATCGGGGGTACCCGGCATCCGGGGAAAGCCCCAGGAGTCGATCAGCGGGCGGTGGTAGCCGTCGGCCACCGGGAACACGACCCCCTCGATGTAGACGGCGCTGCCGGCCCGGAATGCCTCGAGCTCGGCGTTGGCCTGGTCGATCGCCTGCTCGGCCCCCTCCACCGCCGATCGGGCCTCGTCGATAGCCCGCCTGGCGTCGGCCACGGAGTCGGCGGCGGCGACGATGTCGGCATCGAGCCGGACCCGGAGCGCCTGGTACGCCTCGATGGCCCGGTCGTCGCCTTCCAGCACGATCTCGAGGAACCGGATCCTGGTCGAGGACTCGAGGGTGCTGGTCTGGTCGAGCCGACCGAGGGTCGAGAGCAGGGCACTCTCGACGCCGTCCTGGTGGACGAACGCCGCGATGGCCCGTTCCTGGAGCAGTTCCTCGGCCTCGCCGAGCTGGACCAGGGCCCCTTCGACGTCCTGGCCGAGGGCCCACAGATCCGACTCCCGACGAGCGAGCTCGGCGATCGCCATCTCCAACCGGCGGGTCGCCTCGTCGCGGTCGGCGACGGCGCCAGCCAGTTTCGCCTCGGCCGCCTCGACGCTGCTCCACAGGATCTCGTCGGGCTGGAACGCCCCCTGACCCCCGTAGCCCCCCGACGGCGGCACGGTGTGGTCGGTCTCGGGGGCGTCGTCTCCCGGCGGTTCGTCGACGAGCGGATCGGCGGTCGACGGGATCGTCGGATCGCTCGGCCCCGGGGTGGTCGTCGACTCGGGCTCCGGCGCGGTGAGGGTCACCTCGGGCGACGTGGGGGTCACGGTCGGAGACGGACCCTCGCCGCCGATCGGTGGTGCGGGCGGCGGCACGGTCGAGGTCGTTGTGGCCCCCGATCCGCCGGTGGTCGACGTCCCCTCGCTGGTGGCCGGGGTGGACGTCGAGGTCGACGATGACGTCGACGACGAGGTGACGGGCGTCGAGGAGGTGGTGCTCGCTGCGGCGGCGGTCATCGTGGCCGACACGGCGAGCGCGAGGCCCCCGACCCACGTCGCCGCCATCCTCGCCCGCCTGCCCATCACCCATGCAACGGACGACCCCGGTGGTGCCTTGAGAACCTGCCCGATTGGCCCGCCCCCGCCCGGTTGGGCCCTCCGTCACGCCGATCGGTCCCCCGGGCTCCTCGCTCAGAGGTGGTGGGCGTCGCCAGCGGTGACGGTGATCGGCCCGTCGGCGGTCTCGATGACCAGGGCCCCGTCGTCGGTCACCGCCGCCGCGGTGCCTTCGATCACGTCGGTCTGCCGCTGGAACCGGACGGCCCGCCCGATGGTCAGGCAACGACCGCGGTAGGCGTCGAGCACGGCGCCGGACCCGGTCGTCTCCAGGGCGCCGAGCCAACGCTCGATCCCGGCCAGCACCGCCCGGACCATGTCCCACCGGTCGATCGGGCGACCGGCCAGCTGTTCGAGGGTGGCCACCCGCTCCCGGATCTCGACGGGCGGCGGGGCGTGCCACCGCAGGTTCAGGCCCATGCCGGCCACCACGGCCAACCGGTCGCCGCTCCCGGCGGTCGCCTCACTCAGGATCCCGGCCAGCTTCCGCTCGCCCAGCTCCGGCACCAGCACGTCGTTGGGCCACTTCAATGCGGCCCGCTGGGGTGGAGGTCCCGACTCGGGGCCGGCGCGGTCGTCGCCCCCACCGTCGAAGGGGGCCAGGACGACCGCCGTGGCATCGGTGATGGCCAGGCCGGCGATGAGGGGAACGAGCGCGGCCACCTCCCGCCGGGGTCGGAGCAGCACCGACATGAGCATCGAGCCTCCGGGCTCGTCGTGCCAGGCCCGGGACTGACGGCCCCGACCGGCCCGCTGGTGGTCGGTGACCCGGACCTGCCCCTCCGGCGCGCCGTCTCGGGCCGCGTCGAGCAGATCGGCGTTGGTCGAGCCGGTTTCAGGAACGTGGACGATCTCCGAAAAGCGGGTTCCGTCCAGGCCGGGGAGTACCCTCGGGGCGTCCATCGTGGGCAACGATAGAGCACCCGTCACCGCCTCGGCGGCCTCGGTCGACGCCCATCTCCGTCCCCTTCCCGGCCCCGGGCCACATCCCGTAAGCGAGCAGCGATGACAGCACCGACCCAACGCCCCTTCGAGAAGGTCCTGGTGGCCAATCGAGCCGAGATCGCGGTCCGGGTGATCAGGGCCTGTCAAGAGCTGGGGATCCCGACGGTCGCCATCTACTCCGAGCTCGATCGCGACGCGCTCCACGTCCGCCTGGCCGACGAGGCGTACGCCGTCGGCGGCGAGACGGCGGCGGAGAGCTACCTCAACACCGAGGCCATCCTCGATGTGATCGAGCGGTCAGGGGCCGATGCGGTCCACCCCGGCTACGGGTTCTTCTCCGAGAACGCCGACTTCGCCCGGGCGATCACGTCCCGGGGCGTCACCTTCATCGGCCCCCCGCCCGAGGCGATCGAGGTGATGGGCGACAAGATCAGCGCTCGGGCGGCGGCGACCCGGGTCGGCGTGGCCGGCGTTCCGGGCAACACCGACTTCCTCACCGGACCGGATCAGGTCGTGGCGTTCGGAGCCGAGCATGGCTGGCCGGTCGCCATCAAGGCGGCGTTCGGCGGCGGCGGCCGGGGCATGAAGGTGGTCGAGACCGCCGACGACGCGGCCGAGGCCCTCGAGTCGGCCCAGCGGGAGTCGCTGGCCTACTTCGGACGCGACGAGTGCTACGTCGAGCGGTACCTGACCAAGCCTCGGCATGTCGAGGTCCAGGTCCTTTGTGACGCCCACGGCAACGGGATCCACCTCGGCCAGCGGGACTGCTCGGCCCAGCGTCGCCATCAGAAGCTGATCGAGGAGGCCCCGGCCCCCGGCCTCAGCCCCGAGATCGTCGACGCCATGGGCGAGGCGGCGGTCAAGGTCGCCCTGGGGTGCGGCTACACCAACGCCGGCACCGTCGAGTTCCTGTACGAGGACGGCGCCTTCTACTACCTGGAGATGAACACCCGGCTCCAGGTGGAGCACCCGGTGACCGAGATGGTGACCGGGCTCGACCTGGTAGCCCTCCAGTTGGCGGTCGCCGCCGGGGCCCCACTGCCCCTCACCCAGGACGAGGTCACCTTCACCGGCCACGCCATCGAGGTGCGCATCAATGCCGAGGACCCGGCCGGCGGCCGCTTCCTCCCCTCCCCCGGTCCCCTGACCAAGCTCCGGACGGCGTCGGGCTACGGCGTCCGGTGGGACGGCGGGTACGAGGCGGGCGACACGATCAGCCAGTTCTACGACAACCTCGTCGGCAAGCTGGTGTGCTGGGGCGCCGACCGGGACATCGCCATCGCCCGCACCCTCCGGGCGCTGCGGGAGATGGAGGTCGAGGGGGTGGCCACCACCATCCCGGCCGACATCGCCATCCTCGAGCACCCGGACTTCGCTGCGGTGACCCACTCGACCAAGTGGGTCGAGCACACCCTCGACCTCAGCTCGGTCTCGGCCTCGGTGGCCACGACCGAGGCCGAGACCGACGACGACGCCGAGCCGAAGGTCCGGCGCGACGTCGACGTCGAGGTCAACGGCAAGCGCTTCTCGGTCTCGGTGTGGGCACCGGAGTCCGCCGGCCTGGCGTCGGGCGGGGGCCGGGCCGCCGCCCGCAAGCCCAAGCGTCGGGCCTCGGGTGGTCAGGCCGCGGCCGGTTCCGGTTCGGGCGAGGTGACCGTCCCCATGCAGGGAACGGTGGTGAAGGTGCTGGTCACCGTCGGCCAGGAGATCGAGGCCGGCGAGGCCGTGCTCGTGCTCGAGGCGATGAAGATGGAGAACAACGTGACCGCCGAGCGGTCGGGAGTCGTCAAGGAGATCCGGGTCGAGGCCGGCGACGCCGTCTCCGGCGGCGACGTCGTGGCCGTCATCGGCTGAGCGGCGGCGGTCAGGTCGGATCGGGGCTGACCAGGGCGACCGGGCACCCGGTCCGCTCGGCGATCCGGTCGAGCAGCGCCTCGACCGAAGCGTGGCCGGCCACCGGTACCGGTGCGCCGATCAACACCTGGGTTCGGCCCAGGCCGTCCGCCGTCTCCGCCACCAGATCGACCACCCGCCCTCGGCGAACCTCCACCGACACCGGCAGGTCGGTCGCCCCGATCTGTTCGGCGGTCAGGTTGAGTTGGGCGTCGAGGAGCCACGTCAGCTCCTCGGCCACCAGCCCGGCCAGCGACCGGTCGAGGTCGGCGAAGGTGTCGTCGTCGAGCACCGCCAGGTAGTGGAGGCCCCGATCCTCGTCGGCGGCCCGGACCATCGCCTGGCGGACGGTGGCCGCCCGGCCGGTCCCACCCCACGACACGTAGAGCAGCGGCGGCCCCGCCGCCTCGCCCGCACCGGCCATCACGCCACACCTCCCGCCGAGCCCGAATCGAGGGTCGGGAGCGGGTCGGACTCCCATCGCTCTCCGACCAACTCGAGGGCGGCCAGCCGGTCGTCGATCTCGATCCCGAGCTCGGTGGCGATCTGACCTTCGATCAGCCCACCCCGAGCCACCTGGAGGAGCGCGGTCCGCTCGGCGATCAGGGCGTCACGTCTGGCGCTGATCAGCATCGCCACCTCCAGCTCGGGGTGGGCCCGCAGGTGGCTCTGCAACGACGACGACTGCTGCGTCACCTCGCGCTGGTAGGTCCGGCTCATGGCGTCGGCCATGTCGCTGAACACGACCCCCTCGGCCCCCAGCCGGTTGATCTCCGCCTGTCCGGCCCGCCGCATGGCGATCCGGGCCTGGTGGCGCTGCTGGTCCAGCTCGTTGTCGGCCTTGCCGGAGAGCCCGAGCCGTCGGATCAGGGCCGACATCGTCGTGCCCTGGATCAGGAGGGTGAACAGCACCACTCCGAAGGTCATGGCCTGGACGGTGTCGATCGTCTCCTGGTCGAAGGCGTCGGTGGTCATCGTGAGGACGAGGGCCAACGAGATCGCCCCTCGGAGCCCGCCCCAGGTCATCACGTGGCGATAGGGCATCGGGATGTGGCGCTTGGAGATCCAGTCGGCGACCTCGGCCAGCCCGTAGACCATGGCCACCCGGACCACGATCACCCCGACCAGGGCGATGGCCACCGCCACCAGCTCACCGGTCAGATCGGAGAACGAGATCGTCAGACCGATGACGAGGAACACCATCGAGTTGACGAGGAAGGTGAGCAGCTCCCAGAAGTGCTGGAGGGTGAGCCGGGTCGAGGGCGAGGTGTTGCCCAAGCCGACGTTGCCGACCATCAGCCCGGCCGCCACGACAGCCAGGATGCCCGAGAAGTGGAGGTCGGGCTCGCCGATCATCAGCCCGAACTCCTCGGCCAGGAGGTAGGAGCCATAGGCGAGGGCCAGGGTGGTCGACGTCTCGATCAGCGCGTCGTCGACCCGGGCCAGGAACACCGCCCCCACCAGGTAGCCGAGCACGAGGCCGACGCCCAGGCCCCCGAGCGAGACGATGACGAAGTCGGCCGCGGCGTCGCCGGCGTCGAAGCCGCCGCCGGCTGCGGCCGCCACCGCCAGGTTGAACGCCACGACGGCGACGGCGTCGTTGAACAACGACTCCCCCTCGACCAGCACCGACAGGCGCTTCGGGGTCCCCAACGACTTGAAGAAGGCGATCACGGCGACCGGGTCGGTGGCCGAGATCAGCGCACCGAAGGCGAAGGCGGCGGCCCACGGCACGTCGAGGGCGTAGTGGACCAGGGCCCCCAGGCCCAGCGTGCCGACCGCGGTGCCGCCGAGCGCCAGGAGCAACACCGGCACCAGGTCGGCCCGGAGCTTGGACCACGGCAGGTGGAGGGTCGCCTCGAACAGCAACGGCGGGACGAGGAGGGCGAGGATCAGATCGGGTGAGACGTCGACCGCCACCAGCTCACCCAGGGCGGAGGCCCCGAAGCCGGCGATGACCAGGGCGACGGTGTAGGGGAACTTCAGCCGTTTGGCCAGCACCGCCACCCCGGCCGCGATCGCCAACAGGACGACCGCCGCCGTCTCCTGCCGGAGGAGGGCTGACGTCTCTTCTTCGACCGCGAGGACGAGCGGGATCGTGTCGACAACCATGACGGAGGGAACCTACCGGCCAGACCGCCCGCCGTCGAGGGCCCCCCGGTGGGGAGTTCGCCCTGCTGCCTGCCTCGGGCCTACTCGGCGGCCTCGCCCACGACTTCGGCCAGGGCCGGATGGACGAACAGGGACTCGACGAGGTCGCCGACGGTCAACCCGGCCGAGACCGCCAGGGCCAGGACCGAGATCAGCTCGGCGGCGTGGCGGCCGACGATCGAGCCACCCATCACCACCCCGGTGGCCGGGTCGGAGACGATCTTGACGAACCCGCGGGGGTCGTTGTTGATCAGGGCCTTGGGCGAGACCGAGAACGGCACCTTGGTGACCCGGATCTTGCGGCCCTCGGCGAAGGCGTCGGCCTCGGCGACGCCGACGTCGGCGATCTCGGGGTCGGTGAAGATGGCCGACGCCGCCTTGTCGTAGTCGATGTGGCGGTGCGGCCCGGCGTGGCGGCCCATGGCGTGCTCGGCGATCTTGCGCCCCTGGGTCGAGGCGACCGACGACAGGGGCAACCGGCCCGACAGGTCGCCGGCGGCGTAGATGTGGGCGACGTTCGACCGGCAGTTGTGGTCGACCTTCACGTAGCCCCACTCGGTCTCGATCCCGGCCGCCTCGAGCCCGAGGTGCTCCGAGTTGGGGATCGAGCCGATCGCCAGGAGCACGTGGCTGCCCTCGACGACCCGGCCATCGTGGATGTGGACCTTGACCCCGTCCTCGTCGCGATCGATTCCGGTCGCCCGGGCCCCCATCAAGAGGTTGACCCCCCGGTCGATGAAGCTCTGCTCCAACACCGCCGCCACCTCGGGGTCCTTGTTGGGGAGGACCTGCTGGCGGCTGACCACCAGCGACACCTCCGACCCGAACGACGAGAACATGTGGACGAACTCGACGCCGGTGACCCCGGAGCCGACGACGATCAGGTGATCGGGCAGCTCCGGCGGTGGGTAGGCGTCGCGGGTCGACAGGACCCGGAGGCCGTCCAGGTCGGCCCAGTCGGGGATCCGGGGACGGCTGCCGGTGCTCAGCACGATCACGTCGGCCGGGAGGACCTCGGTCGTCCCGTCGGCGGTGGTCGCTTCGACCTCGTGCTCCGACAGGAGCCTCCCGGTCCCCTCGATGAGGCGGACGCCCTGGCTGGTCAGCAGGTCGGTGACCGACGACTCGAGGCGATCCTCGATGTCGGTGATCCGGGCTCGCAGGGCCTCGAAGTCGAGCTCGACGTCGACCCGGGCCAAGCCCATCTCGGTGGCGTCCTTCATCATCGCCATCGCCCCGCCGGTGGCGATCATCGCCTTCGACGGGATGCAGTCGAGCAGGTGGGCCGCACCCCCGACGACGTCCCGCTCGATCAGGGTGACCTCGGCGCCGTACCGGGCGGCATAGGTGGCGCAGTTGGTCCCGGCCGGGCCCCCGCCGATGATCACGATCCGCTTGCGAGCGCCCTGGGGTGCCATACCACTTGCTCCTCTTGCCATCGACACCGAGACCCTATCGGCCGCCATACCGCACCCCGTGAGGAGCCGGCGGGCGATGGCGACCGGTCAGGTGTGGGTGAGGTGCCGGTACAGGGCGGCGAGGCCGGCCGCCGTGGCATCCCACGAGAAGGTCCCGACCCGGGCCCGGCCGGCCTCTCGCAGCCGCGCCGCCTCGGCGTCGTCGCCGATGACGGTGACGACGGCGGCCGCCAGCGCACCCGGGTCGCCCGGCGGTACCAGCCGGGCCGCCGGGCCGCACACCTCGACCAGCGCCCCGGCGGTCGTCGCCACCACCGGGCAGCCCTGCCCCATCGCTTCCAACGGGGGCAGGCCGAACCCCTCGTAGATCGAAGGGAAGGCGAAGCAGGCCGCACCGGCCAGCAGGTCGTTGCGCTCGTCGACCGTCACGTAGCCCAACCGGACCACCCGGCGGCCGACCCCGCCGGTCCCAGCGGCCGACGGGGCACCCTCGCCCCTCCGCCGGGTCGCATCGGCTCCGGTCACGACCGCCCCGACCCGGCGGAGGGCGGCGTCGACCGCCGGGGTCCCGGCCCCGTCGGCCCCGGCCACCACCAGCGCCACCTCGGGGTGGTCCCGCCACACCTCGACCATCGCCTCGATCAGGTCGGGGACCGCCTTGCGGGGCTCGATGGTCCCGAGCGACAGCACGTAGGGCCGGCCGCCGGCGAGGGCCCGACCTCGGGCCGGGTCACCGGGCGGCGCCGGCTCGAACCCGTTGGGCACGACGTGGATCCGGTCGTCGTCGACCCCCAGCACCGTCCGGGCCTCCGCCGCGACGAAGGCCGACACGACGTGGACGGCCGCCCCCCGGTTCACCGCCCGGCCGACGAGGGCCGGATACCGCCGGGCATGGACGCCGACCTGATCGGGGTGATGCCACGGTCCGAAGTCGTGGACGGTCACCACCTCGGCGGCCCCGGCGGCCGGGGGGACCACGAAGTTGGGGCCGTGGACCACGTCGAAGCCGGTCAGGCGAGGACGATCGAGACGGGTCCACAACCGGTGGGCCAATCGGGCCGGGAACGGGATGGCGGCCGCTGCCACCCCGGCGGGGAGGGCGCCCGGCAGCTGGCCACGACCCCGGAAGCTGATGAGGACGCCCGTCACCGCCAGGTCGTCCATCGTGGCCAGCCGCCTGACGACGGCGTCGGTCATCGTTCCGATCCCGGTCCGCGGTCCGAGCAGCGAGGTCGCCTCCACCGCCACCCGCAATCGACGCTCGTCGGACACGGGTTGGGACCGTAGCGCCTCGTCTACCGGCCCGAACCGATGGCTTCTACACTCCAGGCCCATGACCGACGAGCGGGCAGAAGCCGGACTGGACGAGCGGTGGGCCGAGATGGCCGCCAAGGAGCTCAAGGGCGCCGACGTCGCCGGGCTGATCGTCGACACCCCAGAGGGGATCGCCGTCAAGCCGATCTACGACGCCTCCGACCTCGACGGCGTGGCCCACCTCGGGTCGCTGCCCGGCACGGCGCCCTACGTCCGGGGGCCCCGGGCCACGATGTACACCAACCGCCCGTGGACGATCCGCCAGTACGCCGGGTTCTCGACCGCCGAGGAGTCGAACGCCTTCTACCGCAAGAACCTCGAAGCGGGTCAGATGGGCCTGTCGGTCGCGTTCGATCTGGCCACCCATCGGGGGTACGACTCCGACCACGAGCGGGTTCGGGGCGACGTCGGCAAGGCCGGGGTGGCGATCGACTCGGTCGAGGACATGAAGATCCTGTTCGACGAGATCCCCCTCGATCGGATGACCGTGTCGATGACGATGAACGGCGCAGTGCTGCCGATCATGGCCTGCTACATCGTGGCCGGCGAAGAACAGGGCGTGACCACCGAGCAACTGGCGGGGACCATCCAGAACGACATCCTCAAGGAGTTCATGGTCCGCAACACCTACATCTACCCGCCCGAGCCGAGCATGCGGATCGTCGCCGACATCATCGCCTACACGGCGGAGAAGATGCCGCGGTTCAACTCGATCTCCATCTCCGGCTACCACATGCTCGAAGCGGGCGCCTCGGCCGATCTGGAGTTGGCGTTCACCCTGGCCGACGGGTTGGAGTACGTCCGGGCGGCGCTGGCCCAGGGTCTCGACGTCGACGCCTTCGCCGGACGACTCAGCTTCTTCTTCGGGATCGGCATGGACTTCTTCATGGAGGTGGCCAAGCTGCGGGCGGCCCGCCTCCTCTGGAGTGAGCTGATGGCCCAGTTCGATCCCCAGGACCCCCGCTCGTCGATGCTGCGGACCCACTGCCAGACGTCGGGTGTGTCGCTCACCGAGCAGGACCCCCACAACAACGTGATCCGGACCACGGTCGAGGCGATGGCGGCGGTGATGGGCGGGACCCAGAGCCTCCACACCAACAGCTTCGACGAGGCGCTGGGGCTCCCGACCGAGTTCAGCGCCCGAATCGCCCGCAACACCCAGCTGATCCTGGCCGAGGAGTCGGGCATCACCAACACGGTCGACCCCCTCGCCGGCAGCTACTTCGTCGAGCGGCTGACCGCCGACCTGGCCGACCGGGCCCGGGCCATCATCGCCGAGGTCGAGGAGTTGGGAGGCATGACCCAGGCGATCGCCTCGGGCATGCCCAAGCTCCGGATCGAGGAGGCGGCGGCCCGTCGTCAGGCCCGCGTCGACCGGGGTGAGGAGGTCGTGGTCGGGGTCAACAAGTACACGATCGACGAGCCAGCGGTCGTCGACGTGCTCGACATCGACAACACCGAGGTCCGTCGCCAGCAGGTCGAGCGGCTGGAGCAGATCCGGGCCACCCGGGACGAGGCCGCCTGCCGGGCCGCCCTCGATGCCTTGACCGAGGCGGCCCGATCCGGCGGCAACCTGCTGGCGGCCAGCGTCGACGCGGCCCGGGCCCGGGCCACCGTCGGCGAGATGTCGGACGCCATGGAGGTGGTGTTCGGCCGCTACCGGGCCGAGACCCGAACGATCAGCGGCGTGTATGGCGCCGCCTACGACGGCGACGAGGACTTCGCCCGGATCATGACCGACATCGAGGCGTTCGCCGCCGACGTCGGCCGCCGGCCTCGGCTGCTGGTGGCGAAGATGGGCCAGGACGGCCACGACCGGGGAGCCAAGGTCATCGCCACCGCCTTCGCCGATCTCGGGTTCGACGTCGACGTCGGCCCCCTGTTCCAGACCCCGGCCGAGGTGGCCCGGGACGCCATCGACAACGACGTCCACGTCGTGGGGGTGTCCTCTCAGGCCGCCGGCCACAAGACGCTCGTCCCGGAGCTGATCGGCGAGCTGGCCAAGGCGGGGGCCGACGAGGTCGTCGTGGTCGTCGGCGGCGTCGTCCCACCCCAGGACTACGACGAGCTCCGGGCCGCCGGGGTCGGCGCGGTCTTCGGCCCGGGGACCAACATCTGTGACGCCGCGGCGGAGGTGCTGACCCTGATCCCCCGGGCGTGACCGGCCGGGCCACCGGCGTCGACGTCGACGACTGGGCGACCCGGGTCGTCGCCGGACAGCGCCGGGCCCTGGCCCGGGCGATCACCTGCGTCGAGTCGACCCGGGCCGACGACCGCGCCGTCGCCGAGCGGCTGCTCGACGCGGTGCTGCCCCATACCGGCCGGTCGGTTCGACTCGGCATCACCGGCACCCCGGGCGTCGGCAAGAGCACGTTCGTCGATGCCTTCGGCACCCGACTGGTCGACGACGGCCACCGGGTGGCGGTGCTGGCGGTCGATCCGTCGAGCCGGTCGACGGGTGGCTCGATCCTGGGCGACAAGACCCGGATGGCCTCGCTCGGCGCCCGGGCGGAGGCCTTCATCCGTCCCTCGCCATCGGGCGGGTTGACCGGTGGCGTCGCCCGCCGGACCCGTGACGCCCTCCTGTTGTGTGAGGCCGCCGGGTTCGACCTCGTCGTCGTGGAGACGATGGGGGTCGGCCAGGCCGAGACGGCGGTGGCCGACATCTGTGACCTGTTCCTGCTCCTGGTGGCGCCGGGGGGAGGCGACGAGCTCCAGGGGATCAAGCGGGGGGTGATGGAGCTGGCCGATGTGATCGCCGTCAACAAGGCCGACGGCGCCCTGATCGGCCCGGCCCGCCACACGGCGGCCGACTACCGCCACGCCCTGCACCTGGTCCGCCCCAAGTGGCCCGATCACCCGACCGAGGTGCTGACCTGTTCGGCCCTCGACGGCTCGGGCATCGGCGAGCTGTGGACGGTGATCGCCGCCCTCCACGATCGGCTCGGCGGCGCCGGGCACCTCGAACGGCTCCGAGCCGACCAGGCGGCCGCCCACCTCCGGGCCGAGTTGGAGCACCTCGTGATCCAGCGGGCGATGGCCGCGCCGTCGTTCGAGGCCAGCCGGCGGCGGATCGAGGCCGAGGTGAGAGCCGGGACCCGGTCGGTGTCGAGGGCCGCGGCCGAGTTGGCCGATCTGGCCACCGGCACCGGCTGATCGGACCCGCCGGGCGTTCGCACCCGCAACGGACCCGACCCCCATGTCGATCTTATGACAACTAGGTTGTCGAAAAACGACGGATCGAGGGGACCCATCGATGATTGGACGATTCCGGATACTAGGAGTTTTGGTCGCGGTGTTGAGCCTGTTGGTCGCTCCGCAGATCGCAGCCGAGGCCGAGCCGGTCGACGGGGCGGCCGACGAAGCGGCCGAGCAGGAGCGGCAGGAGGAGGCGGCGGCCGGGGTGATGGCCGAGCTGGCGTCCGCTCCCGGCCCGATGACGATGGCCGAGATCGCCGGTCTCGACGAGATGGGCCCACCCCCGTGGCTGTCGTTCACCGGCGAGCGGAGCCCGGAGGTCCTGGCGGCGTGGGACGCGGTCGTCGACCAGCTGCCGACCGCCGAGATGGCCGGGCCCCGACCGCCCGGCGATCGACCACCCATCGATTTCGCCGAGTCGGAGGACCCGGACGAGACCGGCCGCAACGACACGGTGGCGACCGGCGAGCGGATCGCCGACTTCGGCACCCGTCGGGGCGAGTCCCGGGTGGTGACGATCGACGGCCACCTGTCGGGGGCCGACGTCCGGCTCCCGATCGACTTCGACTGCCCATCGGTCGAGGACGACGGGGCGATCCCGCTGGCCAACCCGCCGGCCCCCAACGTGTCGGCCGGCGCGCTGTGCGGCGGCGAGATCGGTGACGGCCCCCACGGCGCCACCACCGGCGACGTCGACTTCTACGACTTCGGCGACGTCGACGCCGGGGCGCTGCTGGTCCTCGACGTGGTCAACGTCTCGTCCTCGTTCGATCCGGTCGACGCCGTGATCGCCATCTACGACGAGGCCGGCAACCTCCTGGCCCAGGCCGAGGATCGGGGCGCGGTGCCAGAGGATCCCGAGTTCCTCCTCTATGAGGTCACGACTCCGGGCCGCTACTACGGCGCGGTGATCGGGTGCTGCGACCTTCCGGCCGATCCGTTCGACCCGGCGAGCGGTCCCGGGGTCGGCGCCACCGGCACCTACGAGGTGGTCGTCGTCGCCGTCCCGCCGCCGTGCCTCTCGATCGAGGACGACGGCGCCATCCCACTGGCCAACGACGTCGAGCCGCTCGGCCAGGGCGACGACCAGCTCTTCGTCACCGAGTGCTTCGGCGACATCGGCGACGGCCCCCAGGCCGCGACCGGCGACGTCGACTTCTTCCAGACGAGGGAGATCCAGGCCGGTCAGGCCCTCATCGTCGACCTCTTCGACGTCGATCCCGGCTCGGTGGCCGGCGACTTCACGATCGGCGTCTACGACGCAGCCGGGAACCTGCTGGCCAGCGGCCAGGACGATCCATCGCCGGGCGACAGCGACTTCTTCACCTACGAGGTGGCGACGACCGGCACCTACTACGTGGCGCTGGCCGGTGGCCTGCCGACCGACCCGTTCGATCCGACGACCGGGACCGACACCGACCTGACCGGCTTCTACGACGTGTTCATCGTCGATGTCGACCCCGACCTCCTCGCCCCACCGGATGCCGCATCGGCCATCGAGGCGGCCCGGGCGGCCAGCGCCGCCGATCGGGAAGCGGCGGCGTTCGCCCTCCTCACCGAGCGGCGGGCCGACGCGATGGCCGCCGCGGCCGAAGCGCCCGCGGTCGACACCGATGTGTACCTGGTACGGCTTCGGCGAGGCGACGCGATCGCCGGCGGCTTCGACGACGCCCGGTTCGTGTCGATCATCGACCCCGACGGCGTCGACCGGATGACGTCGACCATCAATCCGAGCTTCATCTACCCGGTCGGGTCGCCGCTGGCCCACGGCCGCCAGATCGGCTTCGACCACGTCGCGACCCGCAACGGATGGCATGCCGTCGTCGTCACCGAGGGGCTCGGGGCCTACCAGGGTGAGCTGCGGGTCACCCGTTCGGGGCTGGCCGACGACCGGAGCGACGATCAGCAGGTGATCTACGTCGACTTCGACGGCGCCGCCGTGTCGCCCGGGATCTTCTTCGGTGAGCCGGCGGGACCGGAGGTCGACCTGTCGCCGATGTCGCGCTTCCTCGCCGCCTGGGGTCTCGGCCCGGCCGACGAGGACGAGCTGATCGACGCGGTGCTCGACGCCATGCTCGAGAACCTCGACGCCGACCTCCGGGTGCATGACGGCCGCAACGGCGACCGCGACCGGACGGGGCTCGGCCGACAGTTCGACCTCGAGATCCTCAACAGCCGAGACCACGGCGACCGGTGGGGCGAGGACAACGTGAGCCGCATCATCATCGGCGGAACCATCGACGAGTTGCAGATCCCGACGATCGGCATCGCCCAATCGATCGATCCCGGCAACCAGGCCACCGAGGAGACGGGGGTGGTGCTGCTCGATGAGCTCAGCGGCCCGCCCGGCGGGCCGATCAGCCTCAACACCTACCCGGTGGCCGGCGACCGGACCAGAATCGATCTGATCGGTTGGGCGGTCGGCCACATCGCGGCTCACGAGGTGGGCCACTTCATCGGCAACTGGCACACCGAGACGTTCAACGACCGGGTCTCGCTGATGGATGCCGGTGGTGAGTTCGAGTCGGTGTTCGGCGTGGGGGCCGACGGGGTGTTCGGCACCGCCGACGACATCGACGCCGATTTCGCCGAGGACATCTACAACGTGTTCGAGGGCTTCATCGGGACCGAGGACACCGCCGGCCGATCGGTCTACGCCCTGAGCACCGGCCGTCGGACACCCCAGGTCCAGCCGACCACGGCGATCCTCACCGGGACCGTCACCGAGCCCGACGGCAGCGGTGCCCGAGGGGTGGTCACCCAGCTGTACGCCGCCGAGGCCGACGGGAGCCGGGGCTCCTACCTCGGTGCGGTCCTGGCCGACCGGAGCGGGACCTGGGTGTTCGACCTCGACCCCGGCTGCTACGTCGTCGTCGTCAACGCCCCCCGTGGTCGGACGTTCCCCGGCGGGGAGCCGGCGGTCGAGACCGGGCTGTGCCTCGTTCCCCGGGGAGAGCGATCGATCGATCTCGTCCTCGAGTAACGGCGTTGGTGGGCCCCGGGATCGAGCCGGGGTCCACCGTCACCGCCGGTAGGCGTGGGTGTCGTCGAACCGGGAGCGGAGGTAGTCGCCGGCCCGCACCGGGCGGTACGGCGACACCTCCCCGGCCTCCACGCACGACGGCAGGGGGGCCACGACGACCTCGGGGTCGGGGTTGACGAAGAACGGGATCGAGTATCGATCGACGCCGACCGGGCTCCGGACCCGATGAGGCGTCGATCGGTAACGGTCGTTCGTCCAGCGGGCCAGCATGTCGCCGAGGTTGACGATCAGCGCGCCGGGCGGGGCCGTCGCCTCGATCCAGGTGCCGTCGACCCGCTGGACCTCCAACCCGGCCGTCCCATCGGTGAGGAGCAAGGTGATCAACCCGTAGTCGCTGTGGGCTCCGCACCCCAGGCCCGGGCCACCGTCCCCGACTCCCCCGCCGGGGCGTGGCTGGCGAGCGGCAACCGGCGGGTAGCGGAGGAGGCGGAGGTTGCACGGGGGACGGGTCATCATGGCGGTGAAGTGGTCGGCGTCGAGATCGAGGGCCAGTGCCAACCCTCGAAGGGCGGCCAACGCGGCCAGGAGGGCGGCTCGCTGGTAGTCGACGACGGCGTCGGCGAAGCCGACGACCGCGATCGGCGGGTTGACCCCCGGTGCCGGGCCATCGTGATCCACCCCGGTGCCCGAGCCTGCGGCCGAGGCCCTTCGAAGGGCGACGGGTTCGAGCGCCAGGTCGACCGCTTCCTTGTGGTCGGGCGGCCGGTCGGCATCGAGCCGCTCGGCCGCCAGGCCGACATAGCCCGTGTGGTTGGACGATCGGCCGATGGCCACCGCCTCCTTCGATACCAGGGGTTGGGCGAAGAAGGTCCGGGTCACCCCGAGGACCCGTTCGATCAGCTCCTCGTCGAGGCCGTGACCGATCGCAGCGAAGAAGCCGACCTCCCGGCAGGCGCTATCGAGTTCGGCGATGGCGCTGGGCGACGGAACGAGGTCGGCGAACGCCCCGAGGTCGATCACCGGCAGGGTCGGCTCCCCGGCGCCGGTCGTCGTCCCCCCGTCGGGTCCGGCCGTCATCGGTCCGGGCCGACGGCCAGCGCCGCCATCTTGGCGTCCAGCCATTCACCGCACCGAACCGTCGGGCCGCCGGCGACCGGGACGATGGCCGCCTCCCGCCGGGGCCGGTGGAACGCCACGATGCTCAGGTGGCCCTCCTCGACGTCGTGGCTCGGGTCGGGGGCGGGCACCCGGTGGACGGTCGACCGCCACCGACCGCCCGACCAGTGGGCCAGGAGGTCACCGACGTTCACCGTCAGGGTCCCCGGCACGACGGGGACGTCCCGCCAGCCGTCGCCGTCGGCGATCTGGAGGCCGGCCGGCGATCGCTCCCGATCGAGGATCGACAGTGTGCCGAAGTCGGTGTGGGGACCGATCCGGCAGGCACCGGCGGTCGGCGGCAACGCCGATGCCGACGGGTACCAGTTGGCGACGGCGTTCATCCCGGCCCCGGCGAAGTGGCACTGCATGGCGCCTCGAGCGAAGCCGAGCGCCGCCTCGCAGATCGCGGTCAGCGTCTCGGCCAAGGCCAGGAGCTGACCGTGGGCCGCGGTCCAAGCCGACGCCATGGCCGGCACCTCGTCCGGGAACCGGTTCGGTCCATAGGTCATCGGGTCGTCGACCCCGTCGGGCGGGCGCTCGGCGCCCATGGCGAAGGTCTCCTTCAGATCGGGGATGGCCTCGAGGCCGGCGGAGGCCCCGTTCGACTGGCTCCCCGGTCCGAACCATCCGCGGTAGGCCGGTCCGGAGCCAACGCAACGGGCCTTGGCCTCGGGAGGCAGGGCGAAGAACGCCCGGGCCGTGGCCCGGGCCCCGGCCAACACCACCGGCGCCACGCCGTGGTCGGCGACGAGGAGGAAACCCGACTCCCGGAACCCCCGGTCGACCGCGGCGACGACGGCCGGGTCGCGACGGCTCCGCCATGGCCCGAGATCGATGACGGGAAGGTCGGATCGGTGGCCACTCATCGCATGAAGCTCTCGTCGGCGGTCGACTTGCGCAGCTCTCGGGGTCCCATCAGCTTGGCCATCAGATGCTCCCCCGACGTCGTCGGCGGATAGCGGGGCGGGTCGTCATCGCTGGTGCAGGAGGGCAACACCTCGATTCGGGCGTCATGGTTGGGTTGCTGGAACCAGGCGACCGACCGACGCCGGAACTCGCCCTCGGAGCTGGCGGGCGGCGGTACGACGCGATGGACGGTCGCCCGCCATCGGTCGTTCGTCCACTCGGCCAGCAGGTCGCCGAGGTTGACCAGGAACCCGCCCTCGGGCGGGAGGACGTCGAGCCACGAGCCGTCCTCCCGCCGGATCTGGAGACCGGGAACCCGGTCGGCGAGCAGGATGGTGCACGACCCGTAGTCGCTGTGGGCCCCCATCCGGAGTTGGCCGGGCTCGGCGGCCGGAGCCAAGGCCCGCCGTTGGTAGTTGTTGGCCCGCATCACGCTCGGGCTGCGGTCGACGAAGGGCCGGAAGTAGCCATCGGGGAGGCCGAGGGCGGCGGCGAACACGTCGACCAGCACGAAGCCCAACGCCTCCACCTGCTCCCAGTAGTGGAGCCACAGCTCCTTCATCCCGACCGGATGTTCCGGCCAGACGTTGGGGGCGAAGTAGGTCCGGGCCGCCTCGGGGCTCTCCCCGACGGGCGGTGATTCGCGCCCGACGTTGAACGCCTCGAAGAGATCGGGGACCGACTCGTGACCGAGGCTGTAGCTGAGGGCCTCGGTCCCCTCCGGTGCGTAGCCCCGGTTGCCGGCCCGGTCCTCGGGCACGTGGCCGAGCTTCTCGGCGAGGGGACGGTCGAAGTAGGCGCCGGACATGTCGAGCATGTCGTCGAGCAACGCCCGGTCGATCCCGTGGCCGGTGATGGCGAGGAACCCCGAGCTGCGGCACGCACCATCGACCAGGTCGGCCACCCGCTGTCGGTCGGCGGCGTCGCCGTCGATCCATGGAGCCAGGTCGACCGGGACCACGCCGCCATCGGAAGGCCCGGCGGGGTCGGTCGTCGTTGCAGTGGTCGGATCAGGGGTGGCCATCGTTGCTCCCTCGGTCGGAACGGGTGTCGGGATCTCGGGCCGAGCGGCCAGCACTGGCGACCATCAGAGCGCCCCCCGCAGGTAGGGACGACCGAGCGCGGCCGGTGTCCGTGATGCTCGGGCCCGCAGGACCAGGGCGACGAGCGTCACCACGTACGGCAGGGCGAGGAAGACCTCGTAGGGGACGCTGGTCGCCTGGCCCTGGAGCCGGAGTTGGATGGCGTCGCAGGCCCCGAACAACAGCGCGCCGGCCAGGGTCGGGACCGGCCGCCACCCGGCGAACACCACGATCGCCAACGCCACCCACCCTCGGCCCCCGGTCACGTTCTCGATGAACAGCCCCAGCGGACCACAGACCAGAGCCGCCCCTCCGAGCCCGGCCAGGCCGCCGCCGAGCACCGTGGCCCCGGTGCGTAGTGCGCCGACCCGGTAGCCGAGGGCGTCGATGGCCTCGGGGGCCTCCCCAGCGGACGCCATCGTCAACCCGAGCGTCGTCCGCCGGAACAGCACCCACACCGCGCCGGCGCACACGAGCACGACGACCACCAGCGGCCACAACCCGATGCGGTTGATGCGGGGGGCGGCCCGGCCGATCGAGTAGTTGAGCTGGAACAGGTAGGTCGTCGCGCTGGAGGCGAGCAGGGTGAAGGCGATCCCGGTCACCACCTGATTGGCCCTGACACCGACCACCAGGGCGGCGATCACCAGCCCGCACAGGGCACCGACGACGATGCCGGCCACCAGGCCGAGCCACGGCGAGCCGGTCAGCTCGGCGACGCTGTAGCCGCCGAGGGCTCCGCACAACATCATGCCCTCGAGGCCGAGGTTGAGGACGCCGGCCCGCTCGGTGACCAACGCCCCGAGGGCGACGAGGGCCACCGGTACGGCCAGACGGATCGATGCCTCGACGGTCGAGAACTGGAACAGGACGTCCATCACCACCCCCGGGCGGAAAGGCGTTCGGCGACGGCGTCGCCGACGACGACGAGCACCACGATCAGGGCGCTGATCACACCGACCAACGACGACGGAAGGTCGTAGGTGCGCTGGCTCGCTTCGAACCCGATCGTCATCGCGGCGAGACCGAGCGCCGCCACCACCGTGCCGATCGGGTGGAGTCGACCCAGGAGGGCGACGACGATGGCGGTCCAGCCGAACCCGACCGACGAGTCGCCGTTCAGCCGGCCGGTGACGCCCGCCGTCTCGACGAAGCCCGCCAGCCCGGCCATCAGGCCGGCGAACAGCGTGACCCCGAGGACGACCCGACTCGACCGGACCTCGTTGGCGTCGAGCGCCTCCCCATTGTGACCGAGCGCGGCGACCCGGTAGCCGCTGCGGTGGCGGGCCAGCACCCCGGCGGTGGCCAGCGAGGCTACGACGGCCCCCAACGCACCGAGGTGGATGCCGAGGGATCCGATCTCCGGCAGCGCGGCGTTGCCGACGACCCGACTCGCCGGAATGAACGAGTCGGGGTCCCGGATCCCGTCGCGGACCCCCCACTGCAACACCGCCTCGGCCACGTAGACCAGCATGAGGCTGGAGATGACGACGCTCGCCCCGAACCGGACGTTCAACCACCCCGACAGGATTCCCCACGCACCACCGGCCACCATGGCCACGACCAACCCGATCGGGAGCAGGACGGCGGTCGGGAGATCGGCAAGCGTCGGCCAGGTCACCACCGCCATCGCTCCGACGGCGCCGACCAGGTACTGGCCCTCGCCTCCGATCGTGAAGACGCGGGCCCGGTAGGCCACGGCGTAGCCGAGCCCGATCAGAGCCAGCGGCGTGGCCGCGGTGATCGTGTCTCCCATGGCCCGGGTCCGACCGAAGACCCCGTCGACGACGGCCCAGTAGACGGCGAGCGGGTTCTCCCCCTCGAAGAGGATCAGCAGGCTCCCGACGGCCAGGGCAACGATCACCGCTGCGACCGGCACGACGACGCCGGCCGTACCGGACCGGTCGAGCAGGCCCCCGATCGTCGGGGCCCGCTTCTCGCCCTCGATGTCGAGGCCGACCGTCGTCATGTGCCGACCTCCCGCCCGTCGGTCATCGCCAAACCGATCGCCTCTCGGTCGAACGGGGGGAGGAACGGACCCCGGAGCCGACCGTCGGCCAGCACCACGATCCGATCGGCCACCGCCAGCAGCTCGTCCAGCTCGGCCCCGATCCACAGCACGGCGGCGTCGGCGTCGGCACAGGCCGCCAGACGGGCCGAGACGGCGTCGGCGGCGCCCGGGTCGAGACCGCGGGTCGGGTAGCAGGCGACCACCGCCCGCCGGTCGCCGTCGAGCTCCCGGGCCAGAACCAACTTCTGGGCGTTGCCCCCCGAGAGGCGACCGACCTGCTGGCCGGGTCCGCTCGTTCGAACGTCCCAGGTCTCGATCACCCCGGCCGCCTGACGCCGCCGCTCGGACCGTCGGGACCGCCACCACCGGACGCGGCCGAGCTCCAGGTTGTCGGTCACCTCCATCGCCCGCACCAGCCCCCACCGGTACCGGTCGCTGGGGATGTAGGCCAGGCCGAGGTCACGGCGGCGCCGAGGGTCGCCGGCCGGGATCGGCTCGTCCTCGACCGTGACCGCACCCCCCTCGGGCGCAGCTCGCCCCGATACCACCGCCTCCAGCTCGGCCTGACCGTTGCCGTCGACCCCGGCGACCCCGACGATCTCGCCGGCGGCCACCGAGACCGAGGCATCCCGAAGCCGGCCGTAGGTCAGCCGGTCGACCACCAACCGCACCGATGCGGGGGGTTCGGCATCGACCCCGGCCGAAGCCGGTCCTCGATCGCGAACGGCGTGACGCCCGGTCGACTCGGCGCCGATCATGGCGGTGGCCAACTCGGCTCTGGTGTGGTCGGCAACCGGCGCGTCGGCGATGACCACGGCGCCGCGCCGGAGCACGGTCACCCGATCGGCACCGGCGAACACCTCGGCCAGCCGGTGGGTGATGAACACCACGGCCCGCCCCTCGGCGGCCAGGGTCCGGCAGGTGGCGAGGAGGGTCTCGGCCTCGGCGTCGGTCAGGACCGCGGTCGGCTCATCGAGGAGCAGCACCGATGCCTCGGCGTCGAGGGCTCGGAGCAGTTCGAGCCGCTGCTGCTCCCCGACCGAGAGGCTGCCGGCGGGCACGTCGTCCCGGACCGGGAGGCCGTACCGCTCGACGAGGGCCGCCAGTCGGTTCCCGGCGGCCCGGCCCCGGGGGAGCCACGGCCCCTCGGGTCGGGCGAGGACCAGGTTCTCCGACGCGGTGAGGGTCGGCACCAGCGTGAAGTGTTGTTGGACGAGGCCGACGCCGCGAGCCCGTTGGCTGCGGGGGTCGAACGACGTGACCGTCTCCCCCGCCACCTCCACCGACCCGTGGTCCGGCCGGTCGAGCCCGGCCAGGATACGAACGAGGGTCGTCTTGCCCGCCCCGTTCGCACCCAGCAGGGCGTGGATCTCGCCCGCCCGGAGGGCGACGTCGACCCCGTCCAGGGCCTGAACCGTGCCGAACCTCCGGCTGATCTGGGCCATGGCGGCCGCCGTCGGCCCCCGGGCCACGGTCA
Organism: Acidimicrobiales bacterium; assembly: GCA_965262175.1. Lineage (GTDB taxonomy): Bacteria > Actinomycetota > Acidimicrobiia > Acidimicrobiales > SZUA-35 > CADEDH01. The sequence goes on from CBDHES010000029.1 coordinate 438,328, forward strand.
CCGGTGCGGCGGTGGCGGTCATCAACCGGGGATCTCGACGAACGGCACGGTGAACTCGCCGGCCTCGATCGCCGCCAGGCGCTCATCGAAGAGGGCCATCGTGTCGGCCGGGATGTCGTAGTCGGGGTTGATGGCGATCGTCATCCCGCCGTCGGCCAGGGTGACCTCGTAGTACTGGGCCTCGGTCGCACCGGCCGCAGCGTCGGCCACCATCAGCTCGAAGAGCTTGTCGAGCTCCCAGACGAACGAGGACAGCACCGACGGTCCGACCTCTGACATGTCGCCGACGTAGCCGGTCGCCACGCCGCCCTCGTCGTTGGCCGCCTCGATCTGGCCGAACGTCGGACCCTGCCCGCAGCCGACGAACATCGTCGCACCGTCCGCCGCCTGCCCCAGGGCCGCCTCCTTGGCCAGCTGGACGTCGATCCAGTCGCCGACGGCGAGGAAGCTGCCGGTGGCGTCGGGGATGGTCTCTTGGACCCCGGCCAGGAACGCCTCGTACATCGCGTAGCAGACCGGGATCTCGAACCCGGCGGCACCGGCCACGTTGCCCTCGCCCTCGACTCCGCCGGCCAGGATGCCCGAGAGGTAGGACGCCTCGTAGAACGGCTGGCTGTAGTCGCCGACGTTGCCGTTCACGTCACCGAACCCTCCGGCGTAGACGAAGATCGTGTCGGGGAAGTCGGCGGCGACGTTCTTCACGTCGTCGCCGTAGTTGAAGGAGTGGGCGACGATCGGGTTGTAGCCCTCCTCGGCGAACGCCCGGAGGGCCCGCTCCGCCTCGGCTCCGGGGGGCACGTTCTCCTGGAGCGCGAGGTCGGAGATGACGCCTGCGTCGAGGAGCGCCTGCCCGCCGTCGTAGGCGGCCTCACCCCACGAGCCGTCGAACCACTCGGCGCTGTAGACGATCGCCATCCTCGGTGCCTCACCGTCGCCGCCCTCGGCCGGCTCGGGGTCGTCCTCGCTGTCCTCGCTGTCGCCGCTGCCTCCGTTGTCGTCGCCGTCGGCGGCCGCAGCCGTGGTCTCGTCGGTCGCCTCGGTGTCGTCACCCCCGCAGGCCGCCGCCACCAGGGCCAACGCCGCCATCAGGGCGAGCAGTACCACGGGACGGGATCGGGGGATGACGCGTGTCGAATGAGCCATGGGCACCCATGGCACGACATCGCTGTTCCCTACGGATTGCCGAGCGATGAAGGCCGGGTGTTGGGATTCTGTCCGGTATCTGTCGCCGACCCGGTCACCAGATCGGCCAGGATCCGCCGGTAGGTCGTACTCAGCCGATCGGCCCGGGTGTGGACCTCGGTTCGCAGGTCGAGGGGCAACTCGGTCGACGGGAACGCTTCGAGAACGGCCAGGTCCTCATCGAGTACCAGGTCCTCGAATGCCAGACTCTCGGCCAGCCGATCGCGATCACCGTCGAGGTCGTCGCGAGCCATCATCTTGAAGACGACGGTGTGATCACGGTCGACCGGGAGGCACGAGAACAGGATGGCCATCGTGCGGCGGGTCAACGGGAAGTACAGGCGGACGAGGGCGGTGGTCGCCGGCCAGCAGACCTTTGTCAGGTCCTGCGGCTGGACGAGCGGGTGCTCGCCGGTGGCCACCAGCGGGTCGTCGTGGTTGCGGTACTGCACCCGGTAGGTGGTCGACGCGACCCACGTCGCCCGGTCGACCTCGTGCGGCGGGAGATAGCCGGCCTCGGCGACACCGAAGGTTCCGGTGTGGACCGTGGGGAGGTGAGCGGCATCGAGGAAGTTGTCGCAGAGCTGGGCCGCTCCGGCGGTGGTCGACCGGGGCTCGTTCCATGCGAGATCGAAGCCGTCGGTCTCCCACTCGGGGAACTCGGGAAGCTCGGACACCGGCGGGGCGGGGGCCAACCAGATCAGGCCGTACCGCTCCACGAGCCCAGCCGGCCGGGTGAGGCACGCCCGGGTCGGGAGCGTGGCGCCCTCGCCCAACGCCGGGATCGCCACCAGCTGCCCCTCCGGATCGAACTGCCACCCGTGGTACCGGCAGCTGATGCGGTCGCCGAGGTTGGACCCGATCGACAGCGGAGCCAGGCGATGGGGGCACCGGTCGGCGAAGGCGGCGAGGCGGTCGCCGAATCGAACGAGCACCCAATCGCGCCCGAGGAGCCGGATGGGGTGGGGCACCCGACCGACGTCGCCGGTCAACGCGACGGCGTACCACGCCCGCTCGAGGCCGGGGGTGGCGTTGTGGACGGGCGGCGGGGCGGGGGCGGGCGGCTCCATGGTCCGTCGATCGTACGGACCGCCGATCACGACGGTGTGAGCGGCGTCTGACCGGCTCCTGACCCGTCAAGAGACGACAACTTCCACCCGCCGGTCGGCCATCTGAGTTATCGTGCCCAGTCGTTGGGGCAGGGATTCGCGCACGTGCGGAGGAACTTCATGCTGTCCCAACTGCGGCGGGTGCTCGCCGCGCTGCTGCTTGCCGTCGCAGTGGCGGCCCTGACCGGATCGGCGGCGGCCGCCCAGACCGACACCCCACAGATCATCGGCTCGGTCATCGGCAGCGACGGTGCCCCGGTCGAGGGCGTCGTCGTCGACCTGTTCGAGGCGCTCGGTGACGGGTCCCGGGGGTCCTACCTCGGCTCGACCGCCAGCGCCGGCGACGGCGCCTACCGGTTCGCCCTGTCCTCGACCGGTTGCCACGTGATCGTCGCCATCGCCCCGGCCGGCGAGGTGTTCGAGAACGGGACCCCGTGGGATCAGCAACAGGTCTGCCTCGACCCCGGCCAGACCGAGGTCCGGGTCACCTCACGGCTCCTGGTCGCCGACGGCCGGATCGCCGGGTCGGTCGCCTTCGAGGGCGGCGGGCCGGCGACCGGCGTCGTCGTCGACCTGTTCGATGCGATGGCCGATGGCTCCCGGGGGACCTACCACCGGTCGGTGGCCACCGGTGCCGACGGTCGCTACCACTTCGACGTCGGCGCCGGCCGGTGCCACGTGATCACCGTGATCGCCCCCGACGGTTCGACGTTCACCAGCGGGAGTCAGTGGGATCAGGTCGGCCTCTGCCTCGACTACGGCCAGCCGGAGGTCACCCACGACTCGGTCCTCCGAGGTGGGGGCGGCGGCCCCGGCCCGGGCCCTGGCGACGAGGAGGAGAACCTGGAGCTCATCCTGTCGAACCCGTCCCGCAACACCTCGTTCGATGACAACGAGTTCCGCGACGTGCCGATGGACCAGATCCAGATGAGCGACCTCACCGTGCCGGGCGATCTCTACACCGAGCCGATCCTCGATACCAGCACGAGCGGGTACTTCAGGGTCAAGTGCGAGGTCAGCCACTTCGCCTACGACGATCCGATCGTGCACCCCGATCGGCCGGGGGCGGCCCACCTCCACATGTTCTTCGGCAACACCCAGACGAACGCCTTCAGCACGTACGAGTCGCTGCTCAACAGCGGGACCGGAACCTGCAACGGCGAGGATCTCAACCGGACCGCCTACTGGGTGCCCGCCCTGCTCGATCGGGACGGCAACGCCCTGATCCCGTTCGAGATCATGGTCTACTACAAGAACACGAACTTCCGACTCAACGGGGCCAATCACACGGCGACGCCCTTCGCCCCCAACCTCCAGATGATCGCCGGTGACGCCGGAGCGAGGGAACCGCAGACGACCGGAACCGGCGGTCCCGGCAGCACACCGATCATCCGCTTCTCCTGCGGTCAGCCCTACGCCGACCAGGCGATGAGCCCGCTCATCCCCGACTGCCGGGGCACGAACGCCCTGGAGATGAACATCGCCTTCCCCGCCTGCTACGACCCCGAGCGGGGTACCTACCAGAGCGATCAGAGCCACATGTCCTACCCGTTGTACGACTTCTGGCTGGCCGAGTGCCCGGCGTCTCACCCGGTCCGGGTCTCATCGATCATGTACCGGATCTTCTTCTGGGCCGGCGACTACGGCGGGGCGCTGACCGACCTCCACCTCAGCTCCGACGTGCTGCCCGACGGCACGATCCTCCCGGGGGGAACCACCGCCCATGCCGACTGGTTCGGGGCCTGGCATCCCGAGACGCTGGAGCGGTGGACCGAGGAGTGCAACAACACCCAGGTCGACTGTGAGATCGGGCTGGTCCAGCGCAACCCGGACGTCTCGCTGATCCCTCGGGAGGAGGGCTTCTACCCCGACGGGTACCTCGTCCCGCCCGACCATCTCCTCCAGCTGTGCCCGGGACGAGAGCTCGACCCGGCCAACCCGCTGGTGTCGGTGGCCAACTGCCACCACGGCGCTCACGGGGGCGCCGGGCACGGCGGCATGGACGGCATGGACAACCCAGCCGGTACCGACGGGGCCTAGCCACACAACCGACGAACCGCCTGCCTCCCGGTCACCGCGCTGGTGAGCGACCCACGGGCCGGGAGGCCGACCGGCGCCGAGCGGGCGGCGCCGGTACCCTGACGTCCGGTCGAGGGCGGAGGGTCGCGGATCTGGTGGCGAACGGTAGCGAGCTGAGCATCGATGGCCTGAGTGACTTCGAGGAGCTGGGCTCGGGCGGATTCGCCACCGCCTACTCGGCCGTCGAGGCCGACCAGGGTCGGCGGGTAGCGGTCAAGGTCCTGACCGCCATCGACGACGCCGGACGCCGGCGGTTCGACCGCGAGCGGCTGACGATGGGTCAGATGACCGACCATCCGAACATCGTCACCCTGTTCCGGTCGGGCTACACCACCAACGACCAGAAGCCGTACCTGGTGATGGAGTTGCTCGCCGGCGGCTCGCTGCAGGATTGGCTCGACGCTCGGGGTTCGATCCCCTGGGCCGAGGCGATCGCCTTGGTCCTCCCGGTCGCCGATGCCCTGGCGTTCGCCCATGGGGCCGGCATCCTCCACAAGGACGTGAAGCCGGGGAACATCCTGGTGTCGGGGACCGGTGTGGTGAAGCTGACCGACTTCGGGATCGCCGCCATCAAGGAGTCGACGGCGATCAGCCACGTCGCCTACTCGCTGGCCTTCACCCCGCCGGAGACCTTCGACGCCCATCGGGACCCGGCGACGGGCCACGTGGTCGACCCTCGGGACGAGCGGTCCGATCTCTACTCGCTGGGGGCGACGCTGTACGCCCTCGGCACCGGGGCAGCGCCGTTCACCAACCCGACGCCGGCCGGGCTGATGCACCAGATCGTGAACGATCCGACACCGTCGGTCGGCAATCGTGCCCTGGATGCCTTCTTCGCCGTCGCCCTGGCCAAGCAGCCGACCGCCCGGCACCCGACGGCGGCCCACCTTGCCGACCACCTTCGCTCGCTGGGCGGCAACCAGCCAGCGACCGTCGTCGCCTCGCCGGTCGGTGGTGTCGCGACCCAGCCGGCGCCCGGGCTCCCCTACGGGACCACCCCCCCACCACCGTCGACTCCGACTCGACCGTCGACTCCCCCGCCACCGTCGACTCCCGCCCGACCGGCGGCTGCCGCTCCACGGTCGGCGCCTCCCGCCCGACGGCCTCGTCGACGCCTCGCCCTTCTCATTCCCCTGGCCGTCGTGGCGGCGCTCGCCGTGATCGCCGGGGCGGTGGTCGTTCGCTCGCTCGGCGGGACGGGCTCGACCAGCGACCCGGTCGACGCCGGTCCCGAGGGGCGCTACGTCGGCCATGCCGCCACGATCCACGCCGTCGCCGGGCTCGACGACGGCCGGATCGCCTCGGGAGCGTCCGACGGGGCGGTCCATCTCTGGGACCCGGCGGCGATCGACGATGGCCCGGCCACCGTCTTCTCCCAACACACCGACGGGGTGAACGCGGTGCTCCCCCTGGCCGACGGCCGGATCGCATCGGCCGGGGCCGACGGTGCCGTGCTCGTCTGGCAGCCGACCGACCCGACCGATGCTGCGTCGGGCTATCGGGGCCACGCGGGGGCGGTCCAGGCGATCGCCGAGC
>CBDHES010000030.1:0-27258 GCA_965262175.1 Acidimicrobiales bacterium
TCGGCATCGGCGACGGCCGGGTCGCATCGGCCAGCTCCGACGACGAGGTCCACCTGTGGGATACGACCGACCCGGGGGTGCTGGTCGGCGCCTACGCCGGCCACGATGCCGACGTCACGGCGATCAGGGCGTTGTCGGGAGGTCGGGTGGCGACCGGCGACGCCGGCGGGACCGTCCAGGTCTGGAGCCCGCTGAACCCGACCGCCACGATCGTCACCTTCGCCGGCCACACCGGCCGGGTCCAGGGCGTCGTCGAGCTGACCGACGGGCGAGTCGCGTCGGCCAGCTGGGACGGGACGGTGCAGATCTGGCTACCGATCGAGCCGGCGGTGGCATCGTTGGTGTACGACGGTCACGCCGGTCCCGTCTGGTCGGTGATCGAGCTGACGGGCGGCCGGATCGCCTCGTCCGGCGCCGATCGGACCGTCCAGCTTTGGGCGCCGGGCGATCCGTCGGCGGTGGACTTCTACACCGGCCACACCGACGGCGTGTCGGCCGTCGTGGAGCTGAGCGATGGGCGGATCGCCTCGGGCGGGGCCGACGGCATCGTCCACGTCTGGGATCCGGCCACCCTGTCGGTCACCGATGCCACGTACCGGGCCCACGCCACGACCGTGTGGGCGATCGTCGAGCTGACCGACGGGCGGATCGCCTCGGGCGGGGCCGACGGCATCGTCCACATCTGGGATCCGGCCCAGCCCGACGTGACCGTCGCCACCTTCACCGACCACGTCGGCGCCGTGCGGGGTCTCGCCACGCTCACCGATGGCCGAGTGGTCTCGGCCGGGGACGACGGCGTCCGGGTCTGGCGCCCCGACGCCTAACCGCCAGCCGGCGGCGGGTCGCTCGCCGGGGCCGGGTCGTCGGTGGCCCCGCAGGCGAGCCCGTCGACTCGGGCCTCGAGCCGGGCCAGTTCCCGCTCGAGGGCCCGAATGCGGGTGGTCTGGACCGCGACCTGGTCGGTGAGGGCCTGGTAGCCGCTGGACGACGTCGCCTCGAGGGCGTCGAGCCGGTCGTCGACCGAGTCGATCCGGGCCACCACCTCGTTCTTGGCGGCGTGGATGAGGTCTTCGAGGAGCTGGTGATAGTGGACGACGATCCGCCGAACCGGCGCCCGCAGGGGTTCGGTGACCGATCGTGCTACACCCATGGCGTCAAGGATGGGTTGACGAGGCCCGGTCCGCAACCGGGTCTCATGGCTTGGGGTCGTCGTCGGCGGGGCCGAGGTCCGCCTCGAGGGCGTCGAGCCGGGCCTCGAGGTCGGCCACGGCGTCGGCCATCGCCCGCTGGAGTTCATCGACGTGGGCCGCCACCGGACCGACCTCCCAGTCGGTGGCCCGCCTCACGAGGCGCTTGATCGAGGTGACCCCGGGGCGAGCCGAGACCGCGTGGTTCCGCTGGAGGGGACCGACGGAGAGCACGCGATCGAGGGCTTGGCCCGCCGGCCCCTCCTGGTCGGGTCGCAACTCGGAGCGGGCCCGGTCCCGGATCTGAGCCTCGATGGCCCGGCGGTCGGGGCGGTTCGGATCGACCTGCCATCGGTCGCTCCCACCGGCCCCCGGCCGGCCGGGCGACCCGGTTGCCTGCCCCCCGGTCGTCGCTCCCGCCGCTCCCCCGCCGGCTGCGGCCTCCGCCCGGTCGATCGCCGCCCGCTCCTTCATCGCCTGGATCAGGGCCTCATCGTCGGCCACCAGCGTCGTGTCGTCGGTGGCCTGGTCGGCCAGGCCACCGACGGCGGCGGCGATGACCGGACGCCGATACAGCTTGGCCCGCTCGATCACCCCCGACGACCAGATCTCCCGGTACGGCAACACGAGCGTGTCGGCCGCCACGATCCACGTGTCGAACTCGTCGTCGCTGACGTATCGCTGGTGCAGCTCGACCCCGGGGGTGGACCGACACAGCCGGGCCAGTCGGCCGGCGTAGGCCACGAGGTCGGGGTGGTCGACGCGGACCGAGCCGACGACGTGGAGCTCGGCGATGTCGGCCAGGCCGGCCCGGCCGAACGCCTCGACCGCACGGTCGAAGCCCTTGTGCTCCTGGAGGAACCCGATGGCCAGGAAGAGGTGCCGGTCGGCAGCGAGGCCGAGATCGGCTCGGGCCGCGGCCCGGGTCGAGGTCGTGGCGGGGGCGAACCGGGCTCCGTGATCGACCACGGTGATCGCCCGCCGGTCGAGACCGAGGCGCTCGGCCAGCTGATCGGCCTCCCGGGCGGTGTGGACCGTCACCTCGGCCGCCGCCCCCAGGGCTCGCCGGGCTGCGGCCCGCTCGGCCGGATTGCGGGCCAGGGGTCCGTACTCGATCTCGTGGAGACGGATCTCCAACTCGGTCCGGGCGGCCAGCCCGGTCAGGGCGCCCCACACCCCGACCCGCTGGAACGGGGTCCGGCAGGCTCCGAAGATCATCTCGGGGGAGAACTGCAGGACGACCCGCTGGGCGGTCGACACCCGGCGGGCGAGGGCCGCCATGCCCCGCACATGGCCCAGTCCGAGGTGGTGATGGGCGGCCGACGGCAACGGCGACAGGACCTCGACCGCCACCCCGGCCGCTCGCAGCTCCCGCACCTCCTGCACCGCGTAGGAGGCGATGCCATCCCGGTAGGGAGCGTAGGGGGTGACCATCAGCAGCTCGATCGGTCGGGACCGGCGATCCCGATCGGCGACCCCGATCATCGGGCCTCACCGCCCACCGGCAGCCATGCGTCGAGGGTCGTCTCCATCGCGTCCAACACGGTCTCCCATCGGTAGTGGGACTCGACGTAGGCCCGGCCGCTCGAAGCGAGCGCACGGGCGGCCTCGGGCTGCTCGGCCACGAACCGCAGCGCCTCGACCAGCTCGGTACCCGACCGGTACAGGAGCCCGGCTCCCGACCGCTCGACGTGCCAGGAGACGACGGCGCTGGCGGCGTTGGCCACGACCGGGGTGCCGGCGCCCCACGACTCGAGCACGGTTCGGGAGAAGCTCTCCATGGCCGATGGTTGGACGTAGGCGGCGGCGGCCGCCATGGCGCCGTCGCGAGCCTCATCGGAGAGGAAGCCGACGTCGACGACCCGGTCGGCGATGTCGGGCGGTGGGTCGACCGCCCCCACCCCCGAGGTCACGAGCGACAGCTCGGCGGTCGAGCTGCGGGCCATGGCGGCGAAGGCGTCGAGCAACTCGGTCCACCCCTTGCCCCATTCGCGGCGCCCGGCGTAGTAGACGAACGGGCCCTCGATGCCGTGCTCGGCCCGGAACCGCGCCGGGTCGTACCGGGCCGGGAGGTCGATCCCGGCGCCGACGATGGCCGAGCGGGGACCGACATCGAACAGCTCCGCCCCCAGCCGGGCCTCGGGTTCGGTGAGGAACCACCGACCGTGGGTACCGGCCAGCAGTGCCGTGAAGATCTCGAGCCGGGCGGTCGGCTCGTCGTGGAGGCAGGGCATGATGATCGAGCGCCCCGGTGCGACCTGCCCGACCGCGTAGGTCGTCCAGAACATGTAGGGGGCGAAGACGAGCGCCCGGTAGGACGATGCGTGGTCGAGCACGTGATGCCACAGGTCGGGAACCCGGAGGCTGTCGTTGACCCACAGTTGCTGATCGGCGATCGATACCGACTCCCCACCCAGGATCCGGGCACCGATCCGATCCCGATGGACACCGGGGGTGGTCAGCTGCGTCGGGAACCGCCTGACGGTGACGCCGTCTCGGACCTCGACCCCGGCCGGGTACTCGTTGGCCCACGTGTAGTGATCGCGGGCGCAGGTGGTGAGGATCTCGACGTCGTGCCCCCGGGCCGCCAGGCCGCGGGCCGCTTCGGCGACCACCGCCTCGGCCCCGCCGACCACGTCGTCGCCGAACCGGGGGGGCACGAAGCCGATCGAGCCCGGTCGAGGGCCGGCCTCGATCCCGGCGCCAGTGCCGGCGGTGACGAGCGTGGCCGTCATCGGGCGTCCCCATAGCCCCGGAGGGAACCGAGGTTGGCCTGGAACCAGGCGTAGGTCGCCGCCACACCGGCCCGGAGGTCGATGCTGTGCTTCCATCCGAGGCGGTGGAGCTTCGACACATCGAGCAGTTTCCGGGGGATCCCGTCCGGTTTCGAGGTGTCGAAGCGGAGGGTGGCGGCCGGGTGGACGACGTCCCGGATGACGCCGGCCAGGTCGGCGATCGTCAGGTCGACGCCGGTCCCCACGTTGATGTGCTCGGCTTCGTCGTAGTGGTCCATGAGGAACACGCAGGCATCGGCCAGGTCATCGACGTGGAGGAACTCCCGGCTCACCCGCCCCGAGCCCCAGATCTCCACCTCGGTCCGGCCGGCGGCCGCCGCCTCGTGGAACTTCCGCATGAGGGCCGGCAGGACGTGGCTCGAGGTCAGGTCGAAGTTGTCGTTCGGGCCGTAGAGGTTGGTCGGCATGGCCGAGATGAACCTGCAGCCGTACTGCTCCCGGTAGTACTGACAGAGCTTGATCCCGGCGATCTTGGCCACCGCGTAGCCCTCGTTGGTCGGTTCGAGCGGCCCGGTGAGCAACGCCGACTCCTCGATCGGCTGGGGGGCGTTGCGGGGGTAGATGCACGAGCTACCGAGGTAGAGGAGCTTGCGGACGCCGACGAGGCGACTCGCCTCGACCACCGCAGCGTGGATCGCCAGGTTGTCGTAGAGGAACTCGCCCTGCCGCGTCGAGTTGGCCATGACGCCCCCGACGGTGCCGGCGGCCAGGTACACGTAGGCCGGTCGGACCTCGGCGAAGAACGCCATCACCTCGGTCTGGAGTCGGAGATCGACCTCGGAGCGGTCGGCGGTGATCACGTTGTGGTAGCCCTGGGCCTCGAGACGGCGGACGAGGGCCGAGCCGACCAGGCCCCGGTGCCCGGCGACGAAGATCGGGGCATCGAGGGGGGCGGCGTCGGGACCCGAGGCGGGAGCGGCGAGCGTCTCGGTCATCCGCTCCACCGTATTGGACCCGATGGCTCGGCGGTTGTCATCGACCGAGGCGCCGGTGCTTCACCCGGCGTTCCGACACGTCCTCGGACGTCTCGACGGACCCGACGCCCACCAGGCCGAACGACGCGCTACCATCAATTTTCGGGTCTTGTCTCTCCGTGGACAAGGATGGCGCGGACGACGAGTTCCTCTTCCGTCAGGACGTGGTTGCGTTGTCTCCTTCACAACTCTCACGACGGCTGTTCCCGCCCCGTTGGGCTCCCGGCCTCCTTCGACGCAGCCCCCAGCTGGTCTCGTTCGACATCTTCGGCTTCGCCTTCGATTCGGCGTTGCTCCATCCCCGGGACCTCCACCGGCTGGTCGCCGGCACGCTCGAACAACGCATCGATCAACCGATCGCCAACTATCCCGACATCCGGTCCCGGGCCGAGACCGAGGCCCGGGAGGCGGCCCGAGCGGCCGGCCGGACCGCGATCGCAACCCCCGACATCAGCGATCGGCTCGGCCCGATGTTGGGCGAGGCGCTCGGCGGCGACACCGATCCGACGATCGCCCGGGAAGCGATGCGGGCCGAGCTCGACTTCCACCAGCGGACGGTGCGAGCCAACCCCGATGCGCTCCAGATCTACCGGCAGGCGCTGGCGGCCGAGATCGGCGTGGCCTTCGTCGCCGACAGCTACCTCCCCCGCGATCTCGTGGCCCAGATGCTCCATCGGGCCGGGTACGGCCGGGGTCTCGTCCTCGTCTCATCGCACGAAGGGCGAACCAAGGGCTCGGGCGAGTTGTTCGCCACCCTCGCCAACCGGGCCCGGATCGACCCACCCCGGATCACCCACATCGGGCCCGACCCGGTGGCCGACGTCGAGCGGCCGGCCGAGGCCGGGATCACCGGAATCCTGGCCGCCTCGATGCGGACCCAGGTCGTCGACCGGATCGAGCTCGGCGTCGTCGAACCGACCGGCGTCGACTCGCTGGCCCTCGCCCTGGCCGCCGATCACCTCGCCGAGTCTCGGCTCACCATCGGCCCCGACAACATCGGGTTCTACGCCACCGGACCCCTCCTGGCCGGGTTCTGCGGTTGGGCCGCGGCCCTGGCCGATCGCCTCGACGGCCGACCCCTGCTCTGCACCGGGCCCTCGGCCCGACTGCTCCGTGAAGTGACCCTCACCCTCCGGCCCGACCTGCCGCCGGCCCGGGTCCAGGCCGTCCCGTCGGCCGGTGGCCGGGGCGCCGACCGATCCGAGTTGCGGGCGGCGATGGATCGCATCCCGACCGAGCTCCGGAGCCGGGTGACGGCGATCGACCTCGGCTGGGGGGCCGAGCCGACCAGCCGGTGGCTGGTGGACGAGCTTCGGGCCATCGGTATCGAAGCCGACGTCCACCACACCTCCCTCGCCCCGCCCCCGATCGGTGGATCGACGGGACCCGACCGGTCGACCTGGGCCTTCGACGGCGGCGACGACGACCCGCTGGCCCTGCTCCGGCAACGATCGGGCCCGGTGTTGGAGGCGCTGGTACCGGGCGACCACGCCTTGCGGTCCGGGACCCTCGACGGCACGCTCCCCGGCCTCGCCCAGGGAGCGGTGGGCTTCGCCGAAGAGTTCCGGCAGTGGCTGCGGCTCGATGCCGGCGGCGCGTCAGCCGCCCTGACCGAACCGGCCCTTCGGGTGGCCCTGGCGCCACTCCGGGCCGAGACCGAGCTGCTGAGCCCCCACGTTCCCGACTGGCCGGCCGGCGACGACCGGGGGCCGCTCCGGTTCGCCGACGATTCGCTCGAACCGGGCCGTTTTCGGCTCGGACGTCGCCGGACCGTGAGCCCCGGCGGCCCACCCGGCTGATCCGCCCCAGCCTGATCGATCCGACGGCAGGCGGCTCAGCCGCCGGCCTGCTGTTCGATGATGGCCTTCTCGCGCATCCAACCCTTGCGCGTGGCCCAGTTGATGATCGGCGAGAAGGCCAGCTTGAGCGGGTTGTAGCCGTAGTGACCGGTGGTCACGCCGTAGGTGACCGGTCCGATCTCGGGCTGGTACGTGCCGAAGAGGCGGTCGAGGAAGGCGAACGTCCCGGCGTAGTTGCGGTCGATGCACCAGTCGTTTGACCCGTGGTGCACTCGATGGGCGGACGGCGTGTTGATCCATCCCTCGATCCGGCCGAGCGGCGGGATGGCCTGCGTGTGGAGGAAGAACTGGAAGAACAATGCAGCGGACAGCGTGGTGAGGATGATCGTGTCGCTGAAGCCGAACAATGCCATGGGGGCGAACCAGATGGCACCGACCACGTTGCTCAGCACGTTCAGGCGCACCGAGGTCGTCATGTTGTACTCGGGGCTGGAGTGGTGCACGTGGTGCAGTGCCCAGAGGAACGGCACCTCGTGGTTGACACGGTGGTACCAGTAGTAGAACACCTCGACGACGAAGAAGCCGGCGATGAACGTCCAGACGTTCGTCGGCAGCTCCCACGGGACGAACTGGGCCACGAAGGCGATCGCTGCGTACTTCAGCGCAAGGGTCAGGATGCCACCGAGCCGGTTCATGATGCCGACGGCGAGGCTGGCGAGCGTCTCGTTTCGGCTGTAGACGCTCACCCCTTTCCGGCGAGACCAGATGACCTCGCCGATCACGGCGAGGAGGACGAGCGAGAGTGCGACGATCGGGATGCCCTCGGTGTTCATGGCGAACCTACCTCTGGAGTGCGTGTACGAGCGGAGTCGTGTGTCGGTTTGGTCGACGTTCGCCGCATCACGACACGGCTAGAGTACAGGCTCTAGAGAGTCGTCTCTATGAACAGAGGGTGACGAATGGGCCGATGCCTGCGACGTCGGGGCGTCAGCGCCGGAGGATCGTGCTCAGGTCGTGGCGTCGGGCCCGGACAGTGACGTGACGCCACCGACGACGAAGGCGGGGAGCGTCCGGATCACCTCGGCTCGAAGGGCGGGCCGGTCGTCCTTCGATGCGTCGAGGTACTCCATCAGGATGCCCGTGTTCAGCATGGCGACGAGGCGCGCCGCCGGCTCGGCGTCGGCGAATCCGCGGGTACGGAGGAACGCCGTGAACGTGGTGATCCAGCGCTCCCGGAACCCGGCGATGAGCAAGCGGACACGGGCGTCCGGGTTCTGACGCTCGCGCAACTGGATGCGGAACAGCTCCTCGGCGTCATCCACGAGGTCGAACCAGGCCTCGAAGGCACGCCGGGCTGCGAGGTGACCGGCCTCGTCCGCTTCCACATCGGCCGCCGACACCGCTTCGCCGACCTGGATTCGGCCGGACTGGGCGCCGTCCTCGAGGACCGCCACGAGGAGCTCGGTCTTGTCGGCGAACTGATGATAGAAGCTGCCGTTCGACACGCCGGAGGGCCCGAGCACGTCGCGCTGGATGCTGACGCCGTCGTGCCCCTTCTCGGCGAAGGCGACGCGAGCCTGGTCGAGCAGTCGGCGGCGGGTGGCATCGGCGCTGCGCATCGTCGACGTCAGGATCCGGTCGGCTCGTGCTCAGGCATTGCTCAACCTCCGGAGTCTGCTGCTGAAGAACCACTGTAGAGAGTGATCTCCAGAGGAACGGACATCCTCGTGCTGCCTTGATCCTCCTCGCCGGCACCGAGTGAGGATCAAGCTCGACGGCAGCGCTACCGGCCGTCCACCGGAGCGACCGGCGCCGGCGGGTCACCGGGCGGTGGGCCGAGGTCATCGATGGGGAACCAGCGATGGACGATCAGGCGTGCGGCGCGGTCGAACGTCCAGTAGTGCCCCTGACCCGGTTGATCGTGACGTCGACTGATGGGGAGACCGGCGAGGTGGCAGAGCAGGAGGGTGCCGACCCCGCCATGGCCGATCACCGCCACGTCCCGATCCCCGTCGTCGAGCAGGTCGGCGACGGCGGTCACGACCCGGAGCTGGGCGGCCTCGGCCGTCTCCCATCCATCGGCCGATCGGGTGGGCTCGGCGAAGAACCGGTCGGCCAGTCGCTCGTGGCGATCATGCTCGACGAAGCCGGTCGCGCTGCGGTCGGTCTCCCCGCTACCGGGCCGCACCTCGACCTCGAGACCGAGTCGAGCAGCGAGGAGCTCGGCCGTCTCGATCGCCTTCGTCTCCCCGCTCGACACCACCCGACCGACGGCCGACACCCATGGCTGGTCGAGCATCGTCCGGGCCCGCCGCCGGCCTTCCTCGTTCAGCCCCCATGACGGGACGGGCACCTCGGGATCGATGTCGACGTTGGGGTGCGAGAGGTACCGGAGGAGCGCCACCGGGAGCATGGTACGGCCGACGCCGGCCGGCCAGCCCGGCGCGAGGCGTGGGGCGTCAGGGGGCGAAGAACACGAGGGCAGCCAGCACGTCGTCGAGCTGCCCGTCGCCGACCGCTCCCGATCGCTCCGTGAGCTGGACGGTGACGACGGTGCTCGCCGTCCGCAGGTGCCAGACGTGGTACCGGGAGCCGATCTCGGAGAACACGACGATCTCCTGGGCCTCGACGAGCGCATCACCGGCGATGAACCCGTCGTCGGTCCGGACCCAGACCGTCATCTCCATCGGGGTCGCGTCCGCAAGGTCGCCGTCGCCGAGACCGGTCCGCTCGTCGACGACGTAGCCCACGCGGCCGACGAGCTCGGCGAAGGCCACCGGCTCCTCGACCGTGATCTGGATCTCCGCTCCCCCCGACGGCGACTCGAACCGGACGAGGGCCGGTGGCACGTTCGGGACCTGGCGCGTCGGGACGACGAGCTCCTCGAACCGTTCCGGGTAGGCGACGCCCGACGGCGACACGACCAGGCCATCGGCGCTGCGTTCCTCGCCGGCCGGGGCGATCCATGATGCGGTGTCGAAGACCGGCTCGGGAACGGTCTCGAACGCCCCCGGGACCGACAGCGCCGGCTCGTCGTCGGGCGTCGTGGACGAGCAAGCGCCCACGATCACGGCCAACGCAACGGCGCCAGCCATCCGGATCCCCGATGCGACCACCCCAGCTCCGCCCATGGACCGAACCTAGCGCTGAGCGCCGTCCGTCTGGGGGCGGCGCGACGCCGTCCCGTCGATCGAGGGGCTTCCTCAGCCGAGGGCGGCGTCCGAGGCGGCGAGGTCGGCGGCCACACCCAGCAGGCTGCGGTTCGCCAGCTGCTCGGCGAGGGCGTCGATCGTGGCGGCGGTTCCCGACGAGCCGATCACGAGCTGATGGAGGGCGACGCTGCGGTCCCGGCGAGACTCCAGCGAGGCGTAGAAGCCGGCGACGACATCGTCGAGGCTGGCCGAGCCGTCGCCGAGGCGTGCCACCCAGTACTCCCGGCCGCCGCCGTCGGGCTCCCGGTGGAGCAGGTCACGGTACAGCTCGGTCACGAAGCCGGCATCGGTGCCGCCGGCCTGCTGGTAGTACTCCGGCGAACCGTAGAAGAGGACCCCGGCCGCCTCGACCCCGAAGCCGCTCCCGATCTGATCGACCCAGTAGGCCCGCCCCGTTCCGTCGGCCGGCCGACCGAGCGCCGTCTGGTAGAGGTCGTCGACGAGCTGTCCGACGAAGTGCTCGCTGGCCACCAACGCCCCGGTCAGGCCCCGGCGGTCGCCGCCCTCGACGGCCTCGTACCACCGATCGATCTCGGCGTCGGTGGCGTCCCGTCCGGTGAACAGGCGGAAGGTCCGGTCGATGTAGCCCCCATCGGGGGTCGCCCGGCGAGCCGAGGCACCGAGCGGGCTGACGGTGAACCAGTTGGACTTGAGACCGAGGCGGGAGCGGAACCGGTCTCCGGTGTCGGTGACCGTACCCCCCTCGAACCGGAGCTCGATGCGCTCCACCCGCCCACCGTCGGCCCCGAGTCCGTTGCGTTCGACGACCTCGATCCCGAGGAGGGCGCCCCGGCCGTAGTGCGCTTCGATCCGGCCGGTGGAGATGGTCACCGACCAGGTGTGGTTGGGGTTGCCGGAGGTGCCATCGCCGTCGTCGACCACGGCGGGAAACGTCCCGCCGGCGGTATGGCCGCCGGTGCTCGACGAGAACTCGGTCCGAGCGACGGTGCCGTCGGGCCACAGCCGGACGACCCCGGCGGTGGCGGCGATGGCGGCGTCGGTTCGGGCGTGGGTCGACGCCCGGAACGAGCCACCCCGTTCGGTGTAGGCCCCGTCGTAGACCTGGCACCGGGTGCTGTCGCAGGTGTCGGCGTAGGGCTGCTGGCGGGTGTCGCCGGCCAGGGCATACGACCTCGCCGCCACCACCTGGGACTCCAGCGCGGCGTCGGGCCACGAGGCCGGCATCTCGTTCGGCACGACACCGGCCAGGTAGTCCTCGATCGAGACCACGTTGACCAGGACCGGGACCGACCCGTCCATCGTCGGTCGGAGCTCACCGCGGTACCAGGTCCGGTAGTGGGGCCCGCACGTGTGGAGCAGCGACGTGCCCCCCTCGGCGGTGAGCCGGAGCTCGCCGTGACCGTCGAGGCGCCCCTGGGTGGACCACGGTTCCCCACACCCCGACGACGTCTCGAGCCAGTAACCGTTGCCGTCGCGGACGAGGCGGGCAGCCCCGGACCCGACCCGGGCCAGTTCGCCTCCATCGGCGCCCCTGATCACGATCTGCCCGTCGTAGAGGCCGATCTCGGTTGCCCGGCCCCGCTGGAGGCGGAGCTCGACCCGAACGGCTGCGGGATCGACCTCGCCGCCGACCGGTGCCGGGCCCGACGTCGTCCCGCCGTAGAAATGGTCGAGGATGCGGGTCGACGACCAGCCCTGATCGGCGTAGCCCCTCGCGCCGTACTGACCGAGGCCCCGGCCGTGACCCCAGCCTCGACCCGAGATCTCGACCACCCCGGTATCGGCGGCGGCCGGGCGGGGGTTGGCCGGTGCCCCGGCGACGACGAGCGAGGACGTCGCGACCACGGCGGCGACGAGGAGTGCAGCGAACCGGCGAGCCGGTCGTCGTGAGTTCGTCATGATTTCGTAAAGATATTGCAATCCGAGTGGAGGGGTGCGGATGCGGGCCGATGTGCTCAACCGACGGCGTTGTCGTGGAACTCGGCCGACGCGGCGAGCAGGGCAGCCAACTCCACATCGTCACGAACCAGCAGTTCTTGAGCCCAATAGCCCAGGCCGCCGGCATCAGGGTCCCGGCCGAGGACGTCGCGATAGAGGGCGATCACCCGCGAGCGGCGGGACTCGTCGGAGGCATAGAACCCGGCGACCACATCGGCCGGCGAGGCCCGGCCGGCCGACAGCTCGCCGGTCCAGTAGGCCCGCCCCCCGCCGTCGGCCGACCGGCCGAGCAGCACCTGGTAGAGCCGATCGACGTAGGCGGCGGTCGAGCCGGCCTGGGCGACGTACTCCGATGAGCCGTAGAAGTGGATGCCGACCTGGTTGAGGGGCAGGCCATCGACCATGGCGTCGAGCCAATAGCGCCGACCCTCGGCATCGGCCGACCGGCCCAGCACGTCGCGGTAGAGCACGTCGATCCGCTGACCGGCCCACTCCTCCGATCGGGCCAGCCCCTCGGTCACCGCCGATCGCCCGCCGCCATAGGTGTAGCGCCCCTCCCAATGGTCGTAGTCGGCGGCCGTCGGCGGCCGGCCGAGGAACAGCTCGACGACGGCCGACAGGTAGCGGCCCACGTCGCTGGCGGCGAACGCCGAACTGACGACGGGGTCGAGGACGGCGCCGTCGACCACGTCGGACGCCGATGTGTCGGTCAGGGCGGCCGGAACGAGGCGGGCGTCGCCGAAGGGCCACAGCTGGCCGTCGGCGGTGACGACCCACCCGCCGATGCCGCCCGGGGCGGCGACGACGGCGACCGCCCGATGACCCGACCCGGCCCACGGACGAGCGCCGACCGCCGGCGCCCCACCGAAGGGGTGGAGGCGACCCGAACCGTCGAGCACCCAGCCGCCGCCGCCCTGCCGGTGGGCGAGGTCGACCGCCTGGATCGTGCCGCCACCGGCGACGACGTCGGTCTGGGCATCCGGAGCGGCGCCGACGGCGATGGTCCGTCCATCGGCATCGACCAGGTGGCCGTCACCGTTCTCGTCGAGCGACGCCCCAACGATCGGCCGGCTCCCACCGGCCGGGCTCCGATCGGGTCGGCCGCCGAACCCGATCACACGGCCATCGTCGGTGACGACCCACCCCCCGCTCGATCCGAGGGCGAGATCGACCGCGTCCGCCCCGCCGAGGGGGACCGGACCGGCCGCCGGGCTGGAGCCGAAGGGGTGGAGCGTGCCGTCGACACCCAACACGTAGCCGGCGACGGTCGATCCGGCTCGGCGGGCGGCGACGGCACGGACCCCCGGCGGCGGGAGGGGGAGCGGCCCGCCGCCGGGGTCCGAAGGGGCGCCGATCCCGGCGATGGTCGCCGAGCCGGCCGGTCGCAGCCCGCCCCGGGCATCGATGGTGACGAACCCCGAGCCGACGTCGGCCGGAGCCCAGCCGGGGTGGGTGTAGGGCCGGTCGCCCGGATGACCGTCGTCCAAGGCCGGACCGAGCGCATCGACCAGGGCCATGCCGTGGTTGCCGGGGCAGGAGGTGTACCCCAGCTCCCGGTGGCCGACGATCGTCGGCACGAGGTGCCAGTGGCCGCTGGCGAATCGCTGGGCCCCGGAGAACGACGAGTTGTGGAGCCACGTGGTCCCGGTGGGGTCGACCCCGTGGAGCCCCAGCTTCCACGACGCCAGCGCCTCGACGGCGGCATCGGCGGCGGCGGTGGTGTCGGCCGACGTCGGCCGGGCGCCGGGATGGTGCTGGCCGAGGAGGGCGATGCCGGCGGTGCTTGTGTTGAAGCCCTTGGCGTGTCCACCGATCACCGGCCGGTCGATCCCGCCGCTCCGAGCCTCCCAGATCGTCCCGAACCGGTCGACGACGAAGTTGTAGCCGATGTCGCACCAGCCGTTGACCACGACGTGGGAGTAGTAGATGCCCCGCAGCAGGTCATCGACCTGGTCGCGCCCGTAGGAGTTCGAGGTGACCGTGTGGTGGATGACGATCGCCTGGAGGTTGTCGGCCTGGCTCGGTCCCCGCTCACAGCCCGGCGTATCGAACGCCCACCCGGCCCCGGCCCACTGGCTCCGGGCGACGATCGGGGGACGAGCCGGCACCGCCAGAGCGGCCCGCGTGGCGACTGCGCTCGCCGCCACGGCCAACGGGGATCCTCGCTCCGAGTCGTCACCGTGGGGGACCAGCGGTCGGAGCACGGCCGGGATCGCCGCCGATGAGCCGAGCGGCCCCCGGCCGCTGGCCCCGACGGTCGGCTCGGCATCGTCGTCACCGGGCAGGAAGGCGGCCACGATCGCCTCGTCGGGACCCCGGAGTTGGATCAGCTCGACGTCGGTCGTCCCATCACCGAGGGGGAGGGGTCCGAGGCCGCGTCGGGCGCCCGCCGCACCGTCGGGGGCCTCGTCGTCCTCGGCCCCGAGGGTGTGCCAGGGCTCCCACGACCGATCGGATCGGAGCCGGACGGCGAACGAGGAGGTCACGGTCGCTTCGACGACGAGCATCGATGCCCCGTCGGGCACCTCGACGATCGCCCCCGCCGCCTCCCGACCGGAGAACGGGTCGACGGCGCCCGCGACCGGCGTCACCTCGATGCGTTCGACCCCGAGGGCCGCCACCGCAGCAACCGAGCCGGGGGTGGCGACCTCGTCGCCGTCGGGTGGCGTCGACGATTCGAGCCCCTCCCCCACCGATCGGAACGACGCGCCGGGGCCGGGGCGAGTCGGCACCACCCAGGCATCGCCCATCGCCCCCTCGGCGAGTCCGGAGGTGGGCGAGCCCGAGCCGGCCGAGGCGACGACCGGGACGGGACCCACGAGGGAGACGGAGAGGACGAGCAACCCGATCACGGCGGGCAGGATCGGGCGCAGAAACGTGAGGGCGGCGGACCCCGCGTGTCTGGCTATGGACGAGATGGTAGGACGACGGCCGTGCCTGAGCGCGTCTCCGGGCAGAACAACCCGGTCCGGTGGCCTCGGCCGGGCCGGTCAGCGGCGAGCCGTCACCGAAGCTGGGAGGCCAGCTGGGGCATGCACAGGCCGTCGAGCTCGACGATCTTGATGTCGTCCCGGTTGGCGAAGGTGACCGGGTTGTCGGGGTCGACGTTGAGCTTGTACTCCCGGAAGCTGAGCTCCAGAGCGTCGAAGGCCAGGAGCCGTCCCCGCAGCGAATCCCCGAGGTCGAGGATCAACTTGATCGCCTCCAGCGCCTGGATCGATCCGACGATGCCGGGGAGGACACCGAGCACGCCGGCCTCGGCGCAACTCGGGGCCAGCTCCGGCGGAGGCGGCTCCGGCAGCAGGTCGCGGTAGGTCGGGCCGTTGCGGGGATCGAACACCGTGACCTGCCCCTCGAACCGGAAGATCGAGCCGTGGACGACCGGGATCCCGAGCTTGACCGATGCATCGTTGAGGAGGTACCGGCTCGGGAAGTTGTCGGCGCCATCGACCACCACGTCGTAGCCGGCCAGGATCTCCTCGATGTTGTCGGCCCCCAGGCGGGCGTCGTAGGTGATGACGTCGAGGTCGGGGTTCATGGCCGTCAGGGTGGCTTTGGCCGAATCGACCTTGCGCTGGCCGACCCGATCGAGGTTGTGGAGGATCTGTCGCTGGAGGTTCGACTCGTCGACGACGTCCATGTCGATGATGCCGAGGGTGCCGACGCCGGCCGCAGCCAGGTAGAGGGCGGCCGGCGAACCGAGACCACCCGCCCCGAGCAGGAGGACCTTGGCCTCGAGCAGCTTCTGCTGCCCCTCCTCGCCGACCTCGGGCAGCAGGAGGTGACGGCTGTAGCGGTTCCGCTGATCGGCGGTGAGCGTCTGGGGCACGACCCACGGACGGCCCTCGTCCTTCCACCGGTTGAAGCCGCCGTCCATCGACGTCACGTCGGTGTACCCGAGCTCGGTGAGGGTCTTGGCGGCGAACGCCGATCGGACCCCACCGGCGCACATCACGACGACGGGGGTGTCCTTGTCGGTCAGCCGGGCCTCGACCTGGGCCTCCAGGTTGCCCCGGACGATCTGCACCGAGCCGGGGACGACGCCCTGGGCGGTCTCGTCCGGCTCCCGGACGTCGAGCAGGGTCGCCCCGCTCTCGACCGCCCGTTCAGCGCCAGCGGGATCGGTCTCGGTGATCTGGGCCTTGGTGGCGGCCAGGACCTCGCGGAATGTGGGCATGGTCGTGTCCCCTTCGGTCGGGTACGCCGGTCGGCCCGGGATGGAGGGCCCGATGGAGCCGGCCGGCGATGGTTGACCCTTCTGGTCGACAATAATAGCCGACACAGCAGGTCAACATTCCATCGAACCCCTCGGTCCGGTCCCCCATTCCCTCCCGGCCGGCGTCGAGGCCCCGACCTCAGCACACCCGGGGCAGCACCTCGCTGATCGACCCCCGAACGACCACGTCGGCCAGCTCGTCCATCTCGGTCGGGCTCCCGTTGACGATCACGACCCGAGCCCCCGATCGCTTGGCGATCGGGACGGCGTTGGCGATGGGGTAGACCGACAACGTCGAACCGACGGCCAGCATCAGGTCGCACGATTCGGCACCGAGCTGGGCCCGCTCCAGGTCTTCGGCGATGAGGTTCTGCCCGAAGCTGATCGTGGCCGACTTCAGGATCCCGCCGCAGAGCGGGCAGGGCGGATCCTCCTCGCCGGCCCTGACCCGGTCGAGCACCTCCTGCATCGGTGCCCGGTAGCCGCAGCTGAGGCAGCCGACCTCCCGCATCGTGCCGTGGACCTCGACGATCCGCTCGGGGTCGCTCCCGGCCAGGTGATGGAGACCGTCGACGTTCTGGGTGATGAGCAACGAGAGCTTCCGCCGCACCTGGAGCTGTACCAGCGCCTCATGGCCCCGGTTCGGCTCGGCGGCCCACACCGGAGAATCGAGCCGGTTCCGCCACGCCTGACGGCGGACGTCGCCGTCGCTCAGGTAGTGCTGGAGCGTCGCCTTCTTCTCCGCCCCGGGGTTCTTCGTCCACACCCCTTGGGGACCACGGAAGTCGGGGATGCGGGAGTCGGTCGAGATGCCGGCGCCGGTGAGGGCGACGATCTGCTCGGCATCGGTCACCATGCGGGCCGCCTCGGCGATCGCATCGTCGAGCTCGACCGGGCCGCCGGCGATGAGGCTGTCGGGCGGCGAGCCCTCGCCGTCGGCCGGCGAGGAGAGGTCTGGGTCGGTCACGCCGTCGAACCTACTGGGTCCAGCCGCTCCGTTACCATCCCCCAAATGAGCGAGGATCCGCCGATGCCGACCGACCGAGCGCTCACGATGGCCGCCATCCGGGCCGCCGTCCAGCGGGCGGCCGACACCCAGCGAGCCATCGTCGCCCGGGCCGCCGCCGGCCCGTCCGGCGAACGCGACGAGCTCGAGGTCCCGACGATCTCGGCCGATCCACTCGACGCCGACCTCGACCTCGACCTCGACCTCGACGGCGAACTCCCCAACCCGCTCATCACCGACGCCAACCTCCACCACCACCTGCAGCGGGCCACCGCCCACGAGGACCCGACCGCCCGACGACCGGGGATCCGGGGACTGATCGGCTGGGCCCGGGACCGGCTGGCGGCCCGCCGGCAGGGGGCCTACAACCGGGCCATGGTCCACGCCCTGCACCAGCTGGACCACCGGACCCGGCATCAGCAACGGACGATCGCCCGGCTCGAAGCGGAGCTGGCCGAGGCCCGCCGGGCCCTCGCCGTCCTCGACCGGCAGCGGGCGGGCGACCGTTGAGCCGGCCATCGGTCGGGGTGGTCAAGCCCGACTTCGGGGTCCGCGGCGGCTTCGAGCGCCACCTCGTCGGGCTCATCGCCGGCCTGACCGACCGGGGGTGGCCGATCGAGGTGGTGGAGATCGACGGGGCGTCGCGGCCGAACCGCCTCTACGGCCTCCCGGTCGAGACGGTCTGGCTCGAACACCACGACGAGTACTTCCACCATCTGGCACTGGTCGAGCGGACCCAGCACCTCGACCTCGATCGCTTCGACGTGGTGCTCACCACCCAACCGCCGACCTACCTCGCCCCCCATCGATGCAAGGTGGCGCTCTTCTACCACCACGCCCGGCAGTTCTATGACCTGGCCGAGCCGTTCATGGCCAGCGGGTTCGTCGATCGGGAGCTCCACGAGCCGGCCTGCCGAGCGGTCCGGACGCTGGAGCGCCCGGCCGTCGCCGACGTTCGCCGATGGCTGGCCGGATCGGCCGAGGTGGCGGCCCGGCTCGACCGGTACTGGTCGATCCCGGCCGACCGGATCGCCGTCCACCACGCACCGCCGACCACGATCCCGGCGGCGACGACCGCGTATCGACCCGGCGGACCGATCGTCTCGGTCGGTCGTCACGAGTGGCCCAAGCGGACCGAGCTGGTCGTGGCGGCGATGCACCTCACCAGGAGTGACGCCACCGCCCACCTGGTCGGGTCGGGCAGCCGACTCGACTACGCCCGCAGCCTCGACGCCGAACTGGCCCGCCACGGCGGCGCCGACGGCCTGTCCGACGAACGACTGTGGCTCAATCGGGGCATCTTCACCTCGGGGTGGCAGCCGTCGCCCGACCCGGCCAGCGGACGGGTGGTGTTCGAGGGCGACCTGGACGACGGCGACCGCGACGCCCTCTACGACCGGGCCAGCATGGTGGTGGCCCCGGCCTACCGGGAGGACTACGGCCTGACCGTCCTCGAAGCGATGGCCCGGGGCCGGCCGGTGATCGTCTGCGACGACGGGGGTGGCCTGACCGAGCACGTGGTCGACGGGGTCACCGGGCTCGTGGTGCCACCGCGCCCGGCGACGGTGGCGGCGGCGATCGACCGGCTCGTCGCCGACCCGGCGCTGGCCGCCCGCCTCGGCGCCGCCGGCCGGGATGCGGTCGCCGCCATCACGATGGATCGGGCGGTCGACCAGGTCGCTTCCACCCTCGAGGCCGCCTGGTTGCAAAGTTCGTCAAAATACTCTTGAATGACTCCATCTCCCCGGGAACGCCACCGAAACGGATGGAGAATCGACATGTCCGACCGAGAGAGGACCCCGACCTTCCCCGAAGACCACCTCGTGGTCACCGCACTCCCCGACCCAGTGCTCGACACGCTGGGCCACGACCCCCGATCCACCTACGTCGAGCAGTACTGGCTCTCGATCCTCGGCCCGTCGGCGACCCTGCTCCTCCGGCGGCTGGCCCGCGACCTCGAGACGAGCCCCGACGGCTTCCAGCTCGACCCTGGCCAATGGGCGCTGGAAATGGGGGTGGGAGCCAAGGGCGGCAAGCACGGCCCGTTCTGGCGATCGATCGACCGGATCTGCCGTTTCGGGGCAGCCCGTCGGAACGGTAGGTCGCTCGCCGTTCGACGCCGGCTCCCACCGCTGACCCGGCGCCAGGTCGACCGGCTGCCCGATCAGCTGCGGGTCGCCCACCAGCGGTGGAGCGACGAGCGGCTCCGCCAGCCCCGCCGGCCGACGATCAGCCAGTGGTCGGACCGGTCGACCGACGAGCCACCGGACGAGGGCGGGTGCCCGGGCCGCTACCGGGAGGCCAGCTGAGGCCCGGCGGCTGCGCCGGTCAGTACGCGCCCCGGCTCTGGAGCACGGCCGGGACGGTCTTGGCCAGGATCGCCAGGTCGACGACCAGCGACCAGTTGTCGACGTAGTACAGGTCGAGGCGGGTGTACTCCTCGAAGGTCGTGGAGCTCCGACCGGACACCTGCCACATCCCGGTGATGCCGGGCTTGACCCGAAGGCGGGCGTAGAGGTCGGGTTCCCACTCCGCCATCTCGGTGGCCAGTGCCGGCCGGGGGCCGACGAGGCTCATCTCGTTGCGGACCACGTTCCACAGTTGGGGCAGCTCGTCGAGGGAGGTCTTGCGGAGGAACGACCCGACCCGGGTCACCCGGGGATCGCGGGCCATCTTGAACAGGGGCCCGCTCCCCTCGTTGTCGACCGCCAGATCCTTCAACCGGTCCTCGGCGTCGACGACCATGGTCCGGAACTTGAGCACCTGGAACGGCACGCCGTTGCGACCGACCCGCTCCTGGCGGAACAGGGCCGGTCCCGGTGAGGTCAGGCGGACGGCGACGGCGAGCACCGCCAGCACCGGACCGAGCAGGAGCAGACCGGTGCCGGCACCCACGAGGTCGAAGGTCCGCTTGGCCAGGGCCCGCCACCCTTGGCGGTGGCGCGGTTCGATGTAGACCACGGGGAACCGACCGAGGGGGCGGACGGTCAGCCGCTCGGGGGCGATGTCGGCCAGGGTCGAGCTCAACTCGACATGGAAGCCGGCCTCGACGAGGTCGCGGGTCAGCCGGTTGGACGTGGCGCCGTCCATCGCCGTGGCGGCGATGACCACCCCGTGGGCCCCCGCCTCCCGGGCCGATGCCAGGACCGAGGTGGTGACGGCCTTCGGTTCGCCGACGGTCGCCGGATCGACCCGCCCGACGACCCGGTACCCCAACGCCGGCTCCTCGGCGAACATGGCGGCGAACCGCTCCGACTCGGCGTTGTCCCCGATCAGCAACACCGGGCGAACCCGCCGACCGGCGGCCCGCATGGCGGCGAACCGTCGTCGCACCAGCTCCCGCTCGATGGTCAGCGACGCTGCGGTCGACCCCATGGCCGCCACCAGCCAGATGCGGTCGAGGTCGAGGTCGAGCCCGTAGGCGACGAGCGCCACGATTCCGGCCCCGCCGAACGTGACGTCGATGACCCGTCGGATCTCATCGGCCCGGCGGGTGATGAACCGGGCCCGGTAGAGCCGGGCCCGGGTGAGGAGGGCGATCGTGGCCGCCACGAGGACGACAGAGCCGACCAGGCCATCGTCGCCGGGGCTGCGCCACGCCGTGACGATGACCAACCCGAACCCGACCGCCAACCCGTCGGCCATGACGAGGCGGGCCCGGGTGCCGAGCCGGGCCGAGGGCGGTGCGGCCGACTCCGTCGCACCGAGCGTGTCGGCGATGACCTCGCCGGTCGTGAACGTCTCGGTCCTCACCGCCCGCCTCTCCTGGCTCGCCGGGGCCGGCTCCAACTTCCGCCGAGCGCTCCTCAGGAATCGGGTCGGAGGGCGAACGCCTTTAGGTGGTCTCGGCGGCGCCGTGAGGCGACGGCCGGCCGTGCAGCCTGGACGATGGGACCTCGCCCGCTAGCCGTCCCAGTTGGCGAGGACGTCGACCAGGAGCCGGACGCCGAACCCGGTCGCCCCCTTCGTGACGAGGCCCCGCTCGGCATCGGACATCGCCGCCATCCCGAGATCGATGTGGGCCCAGGGCACGTCGCCGACGAACTCCTTGAGGAACAGGCCGGCGATCAACGCCCCGCCGTAGGGCCCGGATCCGATGTTCTTCAGGTCGGCGACCGTCGAATCGAGCTGCGACCGGTACTCCTCGGGCAGCGGCAGCCGCCACACGCTCTCCCCGGTCCGGGTCGACGCCTCGGCCAGCGCATCGGCCAGGCCGTCCTCGGTCGCCATGACCGCGGCGTAGGCGGTTCCCAGTGCGGCCGACGCCGAGCCGGTCAGGGTGGCGATGTCGATGATGGCGTCGGGCGCGTCCTCGGCGGCCAACGACAGGGCGTCGGCCAGGACGAGGCGGCCCTCGGCGTCGGTGTTGAGCACCTCGACGGTCTTGCCGTTGCGGGCGGTGAACACGTCGCCCGGTCGCTGGGCATCGCCGCCGGTCATGTTGTCGGTGAGGGGGATGTAGCCGTCGACCGCGACGGGGACCTCGACGGCTCCGAGGACCGACATCGCCGCCAGTACCGCCCCGCCGCCCGACATGTCGACCTTCATGGTCGCCATGCCGGTCGCCGTCTTGAGTGACAGCCCGCCGGAGTCGAAGGTGATCCCCTTGCCGACGAGGGCGACGCGCCGGGTCGCCCGCTTCGCCGGGCGGTACTCGAGCTTGACGAATCGGGCCGGGTGGACCGAACCCTGGTTGACCGCCATCAGCCCGCCCAACCTCTCCCGGGCGATCTTGCGCTCATCCCACACCGTCACCTTGAGGTGGTCCGTTTCGGCGCCGATCTCCTTGGCCCGTTCGGCGAAGCTCTCGGGGGTGAGCGATCCGCCCGGTTCGTTCGACAGGTCACGGGCGAGGGCGACGGCGTCGGCGACGGCGGCCGCCCGCTCCACGTCCCGCTTCACACCACGACCCTTCAGGACGACCGAGATCCGATCGAGCTTCACCTTGGCGTCGGACGACTTGTAGGTCCGGTACCGGTACGACGCCAGGGTCGCCCCCTCGACGACGGCGGCCACCGCGGCGGCCCGCTCGTCTTCGGGGGCCTCGGCGGCCAGATTGGTGGCGATCCCCTTGTGCTTGGCCACCGCCCGGGCGTAGGCCGCGGCCGCCTTGCGGAGGGCGGCGGGGCCGACGTCGCCCCGGGGGCCGATACCGACGAGCACCTCGACCCGATCACCGTCGCCGGCGACGAGGAGGGTCTGCCCGGCCTTGCCTTCGAAACCTTGGCGTTCGGCCACCGCCCGAAGCGGGGCGTCGAGCTCGCCGAGCTCGTCGGCGGCCACGGGCCGATCGACGGCGGTGGCGGCCCGGGGGACGGACGTTGCGGCAGTGACCGTTGGCATGACCCACCAGGCTATTGGGTCGCCGACCCCGGACCGCCCCTGGCCCCCCGGCTCCTCGACGGTTGGCCCGGCCCCGGTTCAGCCGGACGTCGGGAGCCGCTGGACGAGCTCGTCGACCGGGGCGAAGAGGTCGCCGCGTTCCTCGACGCGAGCGAGGACGTCGTCG
Organism: Acidimicrobiales bacterium; assembly: GCA_965262175.1. Classification (GTDB taxonomy): domain Bacteria; phylum Actinomycetota; class Acidimicrobiia; order Acidimicrobiales; family SZUA-35; genus CADEDH01. Next base: position 22,598 of record CBDHES010000030.1, read on the forward strand.
GGTCCGAAGACGAGCTCGGCGCCATCGGCCCCGTCGGCGACCTCGTCCCAGGTGAGGGGGGTGGACACCGTGGGGCGGGGCTGGGCCCGGAGCGAGTACACGGCCACGGTCGTCTTGTGCCGGGAGTTCTGTGACCAGTCGACGAAGACCTTGCCGTGGCGTAGCGCCTTGTTCATCTCGATCAGCACCCGGTCGGGGGCCTGCCGGGCAAGCAGTTGTCCGACGGCCCGAGCGAAGCTGGAGGCGTCGGCATGGGTGTGCGGCGAGTTCAGCGGTACGTAGACCTGGAGGCCCTTCCCGCCCGAGGTCTTGGGGAAGCATCGGAGCCCGACGGCGGCCAGGACCTCCCGCAGTTCGAGGGCGACCTGGGCGCACGCTCTGATCCCGGCCGGCGGGCCGGGATCGAGGTCGAAGACCATGATGGTGGGGGCGTCGAGGTCGTCGGCCTTGGCCATCGGGGCGTGCAGCTCGATGGCCGCCAGGTTGGCCGTCCACACCAGGGCCGCCGCCTCATCGATCCGGCAGTACTCGATGTCGCCGTTGCGGTCGCCGGGGCCGAGCGCGACGGCGACCCAGTCGGGCCGATGGGCGGGACAGCGCTTGTTGAAGAACGACGGGCCGTCGATCCCGTCGGGCCAACGGCGCAGGGTCATGCACCGATCTCGGACGTGGGGCACCATCGCCGACGCGATCCGGGCGTAGTAGTCGATGACCTGGGCCTTGGTGAACCCCACGTCCGGGTACAGGACCTTGTCGAGATTCGAGAGGCTGAGCCGGCGGTGACCGACCGCGACCTCGACCCGGACCTCGTCGGCGGCCACCGTCAGGCGGATTTCGCTTCGGCCGGCACGTCGGCCTCGGCGGCCTTCTTCCTCGACCGGGTCGAGCCGCCCTTCGTCGTGGCCGGCTCGGGGGCACCGCCGTCGGCGTCGTCGCCCGACTTCCGGGCCTCCTTGGCCGCGGCCACGCTGGCCTCGAGGGCGGCCAGGAGGTCGACCACCCCGGCTTCTTCGGCCGCCGCCGGGGCTTCGATGGGCGTCGTCTCGCCGGCCGCCTTGGCCTCGAGGAGATCGAGCACCTGGAGGCGGTAGGTGTCGGTGTACCGGTCGGGCTCGAACTCCGACGTCAGCGAGTCGATCAGCTGGCCGGCCATGGCCAGCTCGGCCTCGGTGGCATCGATGTCGTCCAGATCCTCGAGGCCCGGGATCTCCTCACCGTCGACGACCTCATCGGCGTAGACCATGGTCGACATCATCAGCCGACCGTCCGTGGGACGAATCGCCACCAGGTACTGCTTCGTTCGCATCACGAAGCTGGCGATCGCCACCCGGTTCGACTCCTCCATGGCCCGGGCCAGCAGGGCGTAGGACTTCCGGGCCAACTCCTCGGGAGCCAGGTAGTAGGCCGAGTCGTAGAACACCGGATCGATCTCCGATTCGTCGACGAAGTCGCTGATGTCGATCATCCGCGATGCCTTGGGGGCGAGTGCCGCCAACTCGTCGTCGCTGACCACGACGTAGGAGTCCTTCGCCACCTCGTAGCCCTTGACGATCCGCTCATAGGGGACTTCCTCCCCGTCACCGTTGACCCGCCGCTGCCGGACCCGGGTGTTGGTCTCGGCGTCGAGCTGGTTGAACCGGACCGTCTTCCGGCTCACGGCGGCGTACAACTTCACCGGCACCGAGACCAGCCCGAAGCTGATCGCGCCGCTCCAGATCGCTCGTGGCATCTCGACTCTCCTCGGTGGTGGTCGGACCGGGCCCAGCGTGGCTGGCGGCCACCACGGTCCGGGGCCGGCCCCGGAACCGCCAGCGTACCGCTTCGCCGGTTGGCGGTCAGCTGAGCGAAGCCCGGGCGACGAGATCGATACCGAACCCGGTCAGGATCGCCAGGTACAGCAGGCCGGTGGCGGCCATGACGGCCGAGTACTGGCGTTCCCGGAGGGCGGCCGAGGGTCACCGCCACCAGCCCGATGGTGGTGACGACACACGCCCCCCAGAACCAACCGAGCATCCCGGCGTAGCCGTCGTCGATCTCACCGGTCCACACCGACACCATGCCGACCGGCACCAGGAACAGGACCACCTCGGGGAGCCACAGCACCCCGGTCCACTTGACCAGCTCGACCAGCGGCTCCCGCCGGAGCCCGGGCTGCACCAGGTACCAGTGGCCGAGCAGCATGGCGTCGCTGACCGCACCGAGGAAGGCGGCGCCGACGACCATCCGCGCCACCGATAGCCAGGCCGGGTCGCCGGCGTTGATCCCGGCCGCCACCAGACCGACCAGACCGATGGCGGGAGCGATCAGATCGAGTCGAGGGTCGAACTCGGGCCCCTGGTCCTCCTCGCTCGACGCCTCGGGCCGGTCGCCGCCGGCCGTCGTGGTCGAGGTCGTGCTCGTGGTCGTCGCCGAGGAGGAGGAGGAGGAGGAGGCGGCGGCGGCCTCCCGCTCGGGTTCGGCGGTCAGCATCGCCGCCACCCAGAGCCTGGCGGGCGGCCTGCTGTTGGCGGCGGCCGGCGACACCGGCCCGGCGCCGAAGGATCGATTGGCCGAGCGCGACCGAGGTGGCGATGGCCACGCCGAGGGCGGCCAGGTCCCGAAGCGGGACCCATCCGAAGCGGAGGCCCAGGGCGACCGCGCCGAGGGCCAGGAGCCCGAACGTGGCGCGCATCAGCCAGCCGTAGCCGAGGCTCACCTCCCCGGCGGCGGGTGGTGATCCAGGTGAAGAACAGCCCCCCGGTCGCCCATTGGAGGAGGACCGACGAGCCGTCGAGCTCGATCACTCGACGATCGCCAGGCCGTGGTCGACGGTGTTGAGCGGCCGGGGCCCGTCGTCGGTGGCGACGACGATGTCCTCGATCCGAGCCCCCCACTTGCCCTCGACGTAGAAGCCGGGCTCGATGCTGAAGGCGTTGCCGGCCATCAGCGGAACGTCGTTGCCCTCGACGAGGTAGGGATCCTCGTGCTCCTCGACACCGATGCCGTGCCCCCAGCCGGTGGATGAACCCACTCGGCCAGGACGGCTGGCGTCGGCCAGGCGGTCACGAGCGACCCGGTCGACGGCCTCGGCCGGCGTGCCGACACGGGCTGCCTCGACGGCCCGAGCCTGGGCGTCCTGAAGGGCGGCATAGGCCTCGGCGAACTCGGCCGACGGCTCACCGGTGTGGACACAACGGGTGATATCGGAGCAGTAGCCGGGCTCCCCCTCCGGCTCGCTCGTCGTCCCGCCGAAGTCGCACAGCACGACTTCCCCGGCCTGGATCACCCGATCGGAGGCGTGGTGGTGGGGGCTGGCGGCGTTGGGACCGGAGGCGACGATGGCGAAGTTGACCTTGGCGTGCCCCTCGGCGACGATCCGCCGACCGAGGTCGGCCGACACCTCGGCCTCGGTCCGGCCGATCAGGGGGATCTCGCCGCTCCGGAGGGCGGTCGCCACCCGGTCGACGCCCGAGGCCGCGGCCTGCAGGCGCTCGACCTCCTGGGCCTCCTTGACCGCCCGGAGCGGTCCGACCCAGGGCCCCCGACGACTGCCACCGGGCACCGGGCAGCCGCTCCTGGAGGGCGAGGGTGAACCGGGACCAGGTCCGGTCGCCGATCGCCACCGTGCCGGCCGAGCCGACCAGACCGGCCACCAGCTCGACCGGATCGGCCGTCTCCCCCCACCCCCGGACGGCGAACAGCTCGGGCCGCTCGACGACCCGGGCCACCTCGAACCCCGGGATGACAAGCTCGGCCGGCCCGTCGACCGGAACGACCAGCATGGTGAGCCGTTCGAGGGGCATGGCCTCGTAACCGATCAGCCACGGCAGGTCGGGACCGACCGAGAGCAGCAGGGAGTCGACTCCCCGGGCCGACATCGCCTGACGTACCCGCTCCATCCGGTGTTCGAACATGGCCCAAGGATAGGCCGGGCGCACCTCGGGCCGAGACGTCGGGCCCGAACCGCTTCACGGCGACCGCCGACCGCCGATCTAGGGACGGACGGATCGATTGAACAGCCCACCGGAAGGGCGACGAGGCGGGATGAAGCGAGCGGAAGAGGCGACCACTGACGTCGCCGCGGGCGGAACGGGCCATTCTCCAGCGGTTGGAGGATTGCCTGGCGGCGGTGCGGATCAGCTATGACATCGGGCGACGGGACCTGACGGCCACCGAGGGAGCCATCCGGCGCCTCGAGCGCCGGTCGATGGCACCGTCGGCCAACGAGTTCTGGGAGACGACGGCGCTCCCCCAGGCGGAGCGATTCGCGGCGGAGGCCCGGAAGGTCATCGAGCGAGAGCTCGACCTGTTGGCCGGCCTGGGAACGGACCGGGTCGGGGTCATGGCGACCGGGGATCGACTGGCGGCCATCCTCCCCACGACCGACGGCATCGATGCCCTCGGGTCCTGGTGGCAGCGACGCCTCCGGCGCTCGGCGATGGTTCGGGCCCTCCCCGTGGTGGCGGCCAATCCGCCGGGTGAGGCCGGCCTGCTCACCGCCCACCACGAGATGCGGTTGCTCGACAGTCCGCCGTGGAGCCACTGCGATCGGCTCCTGTCGGCCTTCGAGCTGGCCCACCGGGAAGTGGTCGAGCTGGGCCGGACCAGAACGGCTCGACTCCTGGCACCAGCCGATCGGGCCCGACCGAGGATCTCGGCCATCGTCGACCCGGGACGCTCCG
>CBDHES010000031.1:0-14822 GCA_965262175.1 Acidimicrobiales bacterium
GCCTGGACCACCACCCCGGCATCCAGACCGGTCGAGCCCCGTCGAGTATCAGCAACCGCCGGTCCCCCGGGTGGCCGACGGTTCACGGCCTCCGTCTGCCCCCTACCAGCCGCCCCCACCGGGACCGCTCGCCGGCGGCCCGGCCGGCGGTCGCTACCCGCTGCCCGCCTCCCCGCGATCCGAGCCGGCTCAAGCCCGACCCGACCGCAGCCGACCCGGTCCCGCGGACGCCCCGCGGACCTCGACGGGGACCGGTCCCGACTCCCCGACCAAGCGGGAGCTCAAACGGCAGGCCAAGCTCCAGCGGCTCGTCGAACGGCGGCGCCGCCGCCGTCGGCGCCGCCGCAAGTTCGCCAACGTCCTCCGGGCCATCTTCCGGGGCGTGTTGGCCGCCCTCGTGGCGGCCGGCCTCGCCGGCCTGATCCTGGCCAACCAGGACGCCGACGGCCAACAGATCCAGGCGTTGATGACCCTGGCCGCCGTGCTTGGATTCCTCGTCGGCCTCCGCTTCTTCCCCCTGGCCCCGACCGCTCGACCCCGACGGCTGACCGGCCGGTATTCCCCACCCCGAACACGCCGATTCGTGGCAGCCTGGGCTGATGGCAACCCGTATCGTCCAGGTCGACGCCTTCACCGACACCGCCTTCGCCGGCAACCCGGCGGCCGTCGCCCTCTTCGACCAGCCGCCCGCCGACGAGATGCTCCAGGCCATCGCCGCCGAGATGAACCTGTCGGAGACGGCGTTCCCCATCCGACGCGACGATGGCGACTGGGATCTCCGGTGGTTCAACCCCCGCCGCCGAGGTCGATCTCTGCGGCCATGCAACGCTCGGCACCGTCCACGTGCTGGCCGAGCTGGGTTTGGCACCGGCGACGCCGATCCGCTTCCACACCCGCAGCGGCATCCTGACCTGCACCACCTCCGACGACGGCATCACCATGGACTTCCCGTCGAGCCCGGCCGCGCCCTCGGGTCCGATCGACGGCCTGGCCGACGCGTTGGGCGCCGACGTCGTCGACCAGGGGGTGGCCTTCGACATCCTCGCCCAACTCGAATCGCCCGAGGCGGTGGCCGCCCTCACCCCCGACATCGGCGCCCTCGAAGGCATCGATGCCCGGGCCGTGATCGTGACCGCCGCCGGTGACGTCGACGGAGGCCCGGCCGACTTCGTCTCGCGGGTCTTCGCCCCCAACGTCGGGATCGCCGAGGACCCGGTCACCGGCTCCGCCCACTGCATCTCCGGTCCGTGGTGGGCCGAGCGGCTGGGACGGACCGAGCTGGCGGCCCACCAGGTGTCGGCCCGCGGCGGTCGGCTCGCCGTCGTCGTCGACGGCGATCGAGTTCGCCTGACCGGCCGAGCCGTCACCGTGCTCGACGGCACCCTCCACCTCGGCTAGCGCCGGCCGGGCTCACTGCATGCCGGCCGGGGTCACCGTTCGCTGGGACACCTCGACGAGATCCCCTCGCCGGACCTCGTAGGAGACGACCCGCTCCACCGAGTGCTGGCCCTGCCGAGCCTTTCCGCTCACCACGTCGAGCGCCATCCCGTCGACCACCGGCACCAGCGCCACCGCCCGGAAGCCGTCCTCGGCTCCGGGGCTCGATCGCTTGTCTTCCCGGATCAGCTCGCTCGACTCCCACACCCACGTATCGTCGACCGAGACGAACCGGCATCGATGACTGGTCCGGGAGCGCGACACCAGCCCGCCGGGGCAGACGATGACGTCGCCCTCGATCCACGGCAACAGACCGAGCCCATCCCGGCCGAACCCGACCTCGAAGGCGTTGGCCACCACCTCGTCGAGATCGCCCCGAGCCAGGGCCCGCCGCCGTTGGATCTGACGGACGACCTCGGCCAGGTTCGACAGCTCATCGCCATCCAACCGCTCCAGCACCCGGACGACGTCGTCGGGGTGGCCCGACAACAGCGCCGCCGCAGCGTTGATCCGGCGGGTGGACGGGGCGTCGATCCGCTCTGGTCCGTCGCTCACCGCCCCAGGATGCCCGGACGGGACGGCCGCTCAGCGCTCATCGCCGGGAACCCACCGGTGGAGGTCGTCGGCCTTGAGCAGCGCGGCCAGCACGTTCAACACCTGGAGGGTCTCCTCCCGGCTGAGGCCCACGGCCCCCGGGGTCAGCATCGCCACCGAACGCCGGAGCTGTTCGACATCGTGGAAGTTCATCAGGTCGGTCTTCTCGATCATGATCACCCACGGTATCGAACATTTGTTCGATACGACAAGGCGGGGGGTGCGGCTAGCCTCGGCCACCGACCGCCGGTCGAGAGGAGCGAGAGCCACATGACCACCATCGTCGCCGTGATCGGCAACCCCAACCCCGGTGGGCGCACCACCCGAGCCGGCGAAGCGGTGGCCGGCGCGCTGGCGGCCCGGGCCACCGACGCCTCGGTCGAGACGATCGAGCTGGCCGAGATCGCCCCCCACCTCTTCGAGTGGGGCAACGACGCGGTCGCCGCCCTCACCGCCAAGGTCGCCGCGGCCGACATCGTCATCACCGCCTGCCCGACCTACAAGGCCACCTACACCGGGCTCCTCAAGGCGTTTCTCGACAACTACGGCAACGATGGCCTCGCCGGGTGTCGGGCGGTGCCGGTGATGGTCGGCGCCGCTCCCCACCACGCCCTCGCGCCCGAGGTCCACCTCCGGCCGTTGCTGGTCGAGCTCGGAGCATCGGTGCCGAGCCGGGGCCTGTACGTGCTCGAGTCGCAGATCGACGAGCTCGACGCCGTCGTCGGCGCCTGGGCCGACCAGGCCGGCCCCCTGCTCGTTCCCTGAGCCGTTGATGCCCTGAGTCGTCGATGCCCTGAACCCTGATCGCCCCCGACCGGGCCGTACCTCAGCCGGCGGCGATGGCGGCAGCCAACTCGGATCGCATCCACGCCACGGCCGCCCGATCGTCGAGGGCCCGACCCTCGTTGCGGGCAGCGGCCACCGAGGCGTCCGAGCTCTTGTCGATCCGCTCGATGGCGCCCCGCACGCCCTCGACCAGCCCGGGGCCGTCGAGCAGGCCGCTCGCTTCGAGGTACCCGAGCACCCGGGCCCCGGCGCACATCCGCCCGACCCGGACCATCACGTCGAGAAACGTCAGCCCGGCGAGCCGGGCCGAGTACATGTCGTCGAGGTCGTCCACCTCCTCGAGGTGTTCGTCGAGCAGGCCGAAGGCCACCTTCGGCCGGTCGCGTTTCAGCTCGGCGCGGGCCAGCATCGGCCGAGCCAGGGTCGTCGTGCGGGGCGGAACCTCGACCTCGAGCGCACGAGCGAAGTACCGGTCGGCCTCGTCGTCCCGCTGCCGGAGGACCGCCACCACCCCGAGCATGCTGAGCGTCCAGCTGAGGATGGTCGGCGGCCCGTCGGCCACGACTCGACGCTCGACGTCGGCCAGGAGCTCGCCGACCTCGTCGAGTCGGCCGACGGCCAGGAGGGTGCCTCCCAGTCCCACCGTCTCGAACAGGAGGGCACCGTAGCGGTCACCCCGCTGCTCAAGCTGAGCCATGGCCCGGTGAGCGGTCCGCAGCCGGGCCGGGCCATCGTCGGCCAGGAACGCCCGGGCGTAGTCGACCATCGGATCGTCGGGACGGCCGTAGCGATCGTCGAGCCGGGCGAACCCGTCGGGATCGCCGTGGCGCATGTACCGACGGGCAGCCCAGGTCAGGCCGAAGACGATGCCGTCGACGTCGTCGGCCGGGGTGATCGCCAGCAGTCGCTCTGCCCACTCACCGACCTCGCTCTGGGTCCGCAGGTAGACCTCGGGAGCGATCGGCTCCACCAGGTCCCGCACCAGGCGGTGATCGCCGACCGTGCAGGCATGATCGACCGCAGCCCGCAGGTTCGGCCACAGCTCGGTGAGCCGGCGGATCCCTTCGACCTCGCCTCGACCGCTCACCAACGTCCGCACGCCGAGCACCTCCGACCGGCACCAGGTGGCATGGCGATCGGCGAGGTCCCGGTGATCGGCGGCCGAGAGACGCCCGACGGCGAAGGCACGGATCGTCTCCAGCAACCGGAATCGGCGGCCGTCGGGCCCGAGCTCGGCGACGACCATCGACCGGTCGACCAACCCCGCCAGTGACCCGGCGACCGCCGTCCCATCGACGATCGCCGGTTGGCCCGTGACCGGACCGACCCCCAGCTCCTCGGCCGCGGCGAGATCGAACGGGCCGGAGAAGACGGCGAGCCGACCGAGGAGGGCCCGCTCCGACTCCGAGAGCAGGTCGTAGGACCAGGCGACGGCCGCCGCCAGGGTCTGGTGGCGGGCATCGGCCGTCCGCCGTCCGACGGTCAACAAGCGGAACCGATCGTCGAGCCGGGCCAGCAGCTCAGCTGGTGTGAAGGTCCGAACCCGGGCCGCGGCCAGCTCGATCGCCAGGGGCAGCCCATCGAGCCGACGGCAGATCTCGACCACCGACGCCCGGTCGGCGCCGACCTCGAAGCCCCGATCGACGGCACGAGCCCGCTCGACGAACAGCTCGACCGCATCGCCGGCGATCGACAGCGGGGCGACCTCGATCACCTGCTCGCCGAGGACCCCGAGCGGCTCACGAGAGGTCGCCACGATCGTCACCCCGGGGCAACGGGCCAGCACCGCCTCGGCCAGCTCGGCGGCACCGGTCACCACGTGCTCACAGTTGTCGAGCACGAGCAGGGTCGTCCGCCCGGCAAGACCTCGGACCACGGCGTCGCCAACGTCGTGACCCGGCCGCTCGGCGAGCCCGGCGGCACCAGCCACGACCCGTGCGACGCCGGCATCGGCGCTGATCGATCCCAACTCCACGACCAGCGGATCGAGATCGACCCCGCCGCCAGAGCCGGCCCACCGCTCGGCGATCGCCAGGGCGAGCCGGGTCTTGCCGATCCCCCCGGGACCGACGAGCGTGACGAGCGGCGCGTCGTCGAGCGCCTCCTCGACGTCGGCCAGGAGCCGTGACCGGCCGATCAACCGGCTCCGGGACCCGGGCCGACCATCGACCGAGGACCTGGTGGGACCGGCCGCGGTCGACCGGTCGGCGCCCGAGCCGAGGTCGGGATCGTGGGCAAGGATCCGGGCCTCGACGGCGCGGAGGGCGGGGCCCGGCTCGACGCCGAGGTCCTCGACCAGGCGACCTCGAAGCTCCTGGTAGGCGGCAAGGGCGTCCCGTTGACGGCCGGCCCGGTAGAGGGCGATCAGCAACAGCTCCCAGAGATCCTCCCGGTAGCGGTGCTCGGCGGTCAGTTCCCGGAGCGTCACGACGGTCTCGGGCTCGTCGAGTCGGGCCGACAGGTAGCTGGCCAGCGCTGCGAGGTGTTGTTCGACCAGTCCGTCCGCCACCGGGGCCAGGCCGGGGGCGTCGAGACCGGCGAAGGGCGGCCCCGACCACTCGGCGAGCGCCGACCCCTCGTCCCCCGCGTCGAGCTTGGCTCGGAAGCGGGCGACGTCGACGGATGAGCCGTCGACGTCCAGCCGGTAGGCCTCCCCGACCCGAACGATCGCCGTGCCCCCCAGCCCCTGGCGAAGGCGGCCCACATAGGTCTGGAGTGTCTTGGCCGCCGTCCGGGGCGGGTCGATCCCCCACACCAGTTCGATCAGCCGGTCGACGGGGACCGCCGCCCCGGGCGAGAGGGCGAGGGCGGCCAGCAGGGCCTGGCACTTGGCGGGGCCGACATCGATGGCCGTGCCATCATCGGCGTGCGCCTCGACGCCCCCGAACAGCCGGATCTCGATCATGCGAGCCCCTCCCTCGCCATCCCTCCCTCGCCATCCGATGCTATCCGCCACCGCCTGACTCGACCGGGACTCGACCGACGCTCGACCGACCACGGCGAGTGTGGCCCCATGGCCTTTCGAGAACCATCCCCACCCGCGACCGGGTCCCCGACCCCGGTCCACGCCTCCCCACCCGACGACCGACCCGGTTGGTTCACCACCATCGGTCTCTGGTGCTACGACCACCGGCGGGCGACGGTCGGCCTCTGGGCCGCCGTGCTGATCTCGCTGGTCACGGCGGCCGCCGCGATCGGCCCGTCGTACTCCGGGGTCCTGACCTTCCCCGACTCCGAGAGCGCCGACGGTCTCACCGTGCTCGATGAGCACTTCCCGGCGCTCGGCGCTGGCGGCGCCAGCGGGTCGATCGTGTTCCAGGCGGAGCAGGGCGTCGACGACCCCGCGGTCATGGCGGCGATGGAAGCGCTGTTCGCCGACCTCGACGCCGGCTTCCCCAACGATCAGGGGGTCCCCCGCCACCCGGGGGCGACGGTCGTCTCGCCCTACTCCCCCGAAGGTCAGGGGCAGATCGCCCGCCAGGGACCGCTCGCCGATCGGCTGGCCTTCGCCCAGGTCAACCTGGCGGCCGACGTGGAGTTCTCCGAGTCGGCCCTGATCGGTCAAGCGATCATCGACCACGCCCCGACGATCGACGGCCTCGAGGTCCTGCCCGGCGGCACGATGCTGGCGCCCTTCGAGCCGCCCCAGACCGAGTTCATCGGTCTGGCGTTCGCCATCGTCGTCCTCATCGTCGCCTTCGGGTCGGTGGTGGCGATGGGACTGCCGATCGCCACCGCCCTCGGCGGCCTGGGCGCCGGACTCGGCGCCGTGGTCCTGGTCAGCAACGTCCTCACCGTCCCCGACTTCACGATCTTCCTGGCGGTGATGATCGGCCTCGGCGTCGGCATCGACTACGCCCTGTTCATCGTCACCCGATTCCGGGAGGGCCTCGCCGACGGCCACCCGCCTCGCTCGGCGGCGGCTCAGGCGATCGGCACCGCCGGCCGTGCGGTGATCTTCGCCGGGCTGACCGTGGTGATCTCGATGCTCGGCCTGCTGGTGGTCGGCCTCGACTGGATCGCCGGGATGGGCATCGCCATCTCGCTCACCGTGCTGGCCACGATGCTGACGTCGGTGACCTTGCTCCCGGCCCTGCTCGGGTTCATCCGGGAACGGGTCGAGGCGACCCAGTGGCGGGGCCTGATCATGGCCGGCGCGGTGGCGATCGCCCTTCTCGGGGTCGGCGTCGGGTACCTGCCGCTGACGTTCGCCGGCCTGGGGCTGACCGCGCTGGTGGCCGCCGCCGGACTGGTGGTCCCCGCCCTCCGAGCGGCCGTGCCCCGACCATCGCCGACCCCCGTCGAGCGGACCTTTGCCTACCGGTGGAGCCGGACGATCCAGCGTCGCCCCTGGGTCTGGCTCGGGGTCGGCACCCTCGCGCTGCTGACGCTGTCAGCCCCGATCCTCGGCCTGCAGCTCGGGTTCTCCGACGAGGGGAACTACCCGGAGGGGTCCTACACCCGTGAGGCCTACGATCTGCTGGCCGACGGCTTCGGACCGGGGTTCAACGGCCCGTTCATCGTGACGGTCGAGACCGGGCCGGACGACGGGCCCGAGGCGGTCGCCGACCTGGCCGCCGCCATCGCCGCCACCCCGGGGGTCGCCTCGGTCTCCCCACCGTTCCCCGACGATCCGTCGGTTCCCGACGCCTACCTGCTCAACGTCATCGCCACGACCGCACCCCAGGATCAGGCCACCAGCGACCTGGTCCAGACGCTGCGGGACGACGTGATCCCGGCCGCCACCGTCGCCACCGCCCTCGAGGTCCGGGTGACCGGGATGGCCGCCGGCAACGTCGACTCGACGGCCTATCTGGCCGACCGGGTCCTGGTGTTCTTCGCCGCCGTGCTGGCCGTGTCGTTCCTGTTGTTGCTGATGGTGTTCCGGTCGGTCCTCGTACCGATCAAGGCCGTCCTGATGAACGTGCTCTCCATCTCGGCCGCCTACGGGGTCGTGGTGGCCATCTTCCAGTGGGGATGGGCCGGTTCGATCGTCGGCATCGAACCGGCGCCGATCGAGCCGATGGTGCCGTTGATGCTGTTCGCCATCGTGTTCGGTCTCTCGATGGACTACGAGGTGTTCCTCCTGTCCCGGATCCGGGAGGCGTTCACGTCGTCGGGCGACTCGGCCGGATCGGTGGCCAAGGGCCTGGCATCGACGGCCCGGGTCATCTCGGCGGCCGCGGCGATCATGGTCGTGGTGTTCGGCTCGTTCCTCCTGGAGGACGACCGCATCACGAAGCTGTTCGGTCTCGGCCTCGCCCTGGCGGTGTTCCTCGACGCCACGCTCGTCCGGATGCTCCTCGTCCCGGCGACGATGGAGCTCCTCGGTGCCCGGAACTGGTGGATGCCCCGGTGGCTCGACCGGCTGCTGCCCCGGCTCGACATCGAGGGATCGGCGGGCGTCGGCCCCGACGTCGAGAGCGTCGATCCCGACGAGTCGTCAGTCCTCGGGGAAGTGGCAGGCGACCGGGTGGCCGATGCCCCGGTCGATGAGCTCCGGCACCTCGTCGGCGCATCGATCCTGGGCCTTCCAGCATCGGGTGCGGAACCGGCACCCGGAGGGCGGGGCCGCCGGTGAGGGCACGTCGCCCTCGAGCACGATGCGTTCCCGGGCCCGCTCCACTCTGGGGTCGGGCTCGGGAACGGCGCTGAGCAGGGCCCGGGTGTAGGGGTGCGAGGCCCGGGTGAAGATGTCGTCCCGGGTCCCGGTCTCCACGATCCGCCCCAGGTACATGACCGAGACGTGATCGGAGATGTGGCGGACGACCGCCAGGTCGTGGGCGATGAACAGGTACCCGACGCCGAGCCGGTCCTGCACCTGCTCCAGCAACCCGATCACCTGGGCCTGGATCGACACGTCGAGGGCCGAGACCGGCTCGTCGGCGATGATCAACTTGGGCGACAGCGCCAGCGCCCGGGCGATCCCGACCCGTTGGCGCTGCCCTCCGGAGAACTGGTGGGGGTACCGGTTGGCGTGCTCGGGGCTGAGCCCGACCACATCGAGCAGCTCGGCGATCCGCTCCTTGCGCTCGGCGGCGGAACCGATCCCGTGGATGACGAACGGCTCCTCGACGATCGACTGGACCGTCATCCGGGGATTGAGGGAGGCGAACGGGTCCTGGAACACGATCTGGATGTCCCGCCGGGCCTGGCGGAGCTCGCTCCGCCCCATCCGGAACAGGTCCCGGCCCTCGAACAACGCCTCGCCAGCGGTGGGGCGCTCCAGGCGGAGGATCGACCGGGCGACGGTCGACTTGCCGCACCCGGACTCGCCGACCAGACCGTGGGTCTGGCCCCGGTTGACGGTCAGGTCGACCCCGCTCACCGCCTGGACGGTGCCCAGGCGGCTCCCGAAGATCGTGGCCGCCTGGCCCGGATACTCCTTGACCAGGCCACGCACCTCCAGCAGGGGGCTCCCGGTGCCGTCGGGCCCATCGGCCCCGGCCACACCGGTGGCCGGCTCGGCGCCGGGATCGACGTCGGTGCTGGTGTCGGTCATTGGTCGAGCTCCCCGACGCGGTGGCAGGCGGCGCTCCCCGACCGGACGGTCAGCGGATCGAGGTTCGGTCGCTCGACCCGGCACCGATCGACGGCGTGCTCACATCGAGGGTTGAAGGCGCACCCCTCGGGAAGGCGGACCACCGAGGGCGGCGAGCCGGGGATCGAGTACAACGACTGGATCTCGCCGGTCAGCCGGGGCACCGAGCGAAGCAGGCCCCGGGAGTAGGGATGGGCCGGCGCGTCGTAGAACTCGTCGGCCCGTCCGGTCTCGACCGCCCGGCCGGCGTACATCATCACGACCCGATCGGCGACCGACGCCACCACCCCCAGGTCGTGGGTGATCAGCACCAGACCCATCCGGGTCTCCTCCTGGAGCTGGCCGAGCAGCTCCATGATCTGGGCCTGGACGGTGACGTCGAGCGCCGTCGTCGGCTCGTCGGCGATCAGGACCCGGGGGTTGAGGGCGATCGCCATGGCGATCATCACCCGCTGGCGCATCCCGCCGGAGAACTGGTGGGGATACTGGCGGGCCCGGGCCGCCGGGTTGGGGATACCGACCCGAGCCATGAGATCGATCGCCTCGATCCGGGCCTCCCGCTTCGACAGACCGCGGTGGAAGCGGAACATCTCGGCGATCTGCCACCCGACCCGGTACACCGGGTTGAGGGCGCTCAACGGGTCCTGGAAGATCATGGCGATCTCCGGCCCCCGGATCTGGCGCATGGTGGCCGACGAGGCCCCGACGAGCTCGGTGTCCCGGTACCGGATGCTCCCTTTGGCGATCCGGCCCGGCGGCATCGGAACCAAGCCCATGATCGACTGGACCGACACCGACTTCCCCGAACCCGACTCCCCGAGGATGGCCAGGGTCTCCCCCGCCCGGAGATCCCAGCTCAGGTCGGACACGGCGTGGACCACCCCGTCGGCGGTGTCGAACTCGACGGTCAGGTCGTCGACCTCGAGGACCACGTCGCCGACCTCGGCCGGCGTCCACCCCTCCGATTCGATCACCTCGACGGCCATCAGCGGAACCTCGGGTCGAACGCTTCCCGGAGCTGCTCGCCCATCAGCACGAAGCTGAGGCTGGCCAGGACGAGGTAGGTGCCGGGGAACAGCAGCAGGTGGGGCGACTGCTCGATCCGGGTGCCGGCCTCGGAGATCATGATGCCCCACGAGATCGAGTCGATCGGGAGGCCGATGCCGAGGAACGACAGGGTGGCCTCGACCGAGATGATCGCTCCCATGCCGATCGTGGTGTACACCAGCGTGGGGGCGATGGCGTTGGGCAGGATGTGGCGGAACAGGATGCGGGTGTCGGTAGCGCCCAGCGCCCGGGCGGCCTGCACGTACTCCAGGTTCTTCACCTGGAGCACCGTCGAACGGTAGAGCCGGACCACCGCCGGCCACCCGAGCGAGCCGATGGCCACCGTCACGTGCCAGATCTCTCGGCCCTCCTGGCTGGTCAGGGCGCTGAGCACGATGATCGCTCCGACCAGGTATGGGAGGGCGAAGAACCCGTCGGCCACTCGGGACACGATCGTGTCGACCCAGCCGCCGTAGTAGCCGGCCAGCCCCCCGAGCAGGATCCCGATGACCACGGTGATCAGCGTGGCGAACAGCGCGACGACCAACGACACCCGGGCCCCGTAGGTGACCTGGGCGAAGTAGTCACAGCCCTGCACGTCGGTCCCGTACCAGTGCTCCCCGCTCGGCGAGAGCCGGGACTGATCGAGGAAGCAGTACAGGCCGGACGGGTCATCGGGGCTCGGCGACGGCCAGACGAACAGCTGGGGAACGATGGCCATCGCCACGAAGATGACGATGAGGACCAGGCTCACCCAGAACAGGACCCGACGACGGAGGAACGCCCAGGCGTCGCCCCAGTAGGTGCGAGGTGGCCCGATGATCCCTTCCGCCTCGTCGCCGAACGACGGGCCGGAGGGGTCGACCGGCGGGGCGTCGGTCTCAGTCATACCGGATCCTTGGGTCGAGCCAGGCATAGAGCATGTCCACGATGAGGTTGATCACCAGATACGCCATCACCAGGAAGATCGAGATGCCGGTGATGATCGTCGTGTCGCGTTGAACCACGGCCCGGGTGATCTGGAACCCGATGCCGGGGATGTTGAAGACCGATTCGGTGACGATCGTGCCGCCCAGGAGGGCACCGAGGTCGATGGCGAGGACGGTGACGACCGGGATGAGGGCGTTGCGGAGGGCATGGACACTGAACACCCGGCGTTCGCTGAGACCCTTGGCCCGGGCGGTGCGGAGGTAGTCCTCCCGGAAGGTGTCGAGCAACGTGGTCCGCATCAAGCGAGCGGTGACCGCCGTGAGCGAGACGGCGATGACGAGGGCCGGCATGATGTAGGACCGGAAGCCGTCCTGTACCCCGGCCACCGGGAAGATCCCCCACTCCACCCCGAAGTAGAGCTGCGCCAAGAGGCCGAGCACGAAGGGCGGCGCGGCGAGCATGATCAGTGTCACGATCAGGAAGAAGTTGTCGAAGGCCGAGTCCTTGCGCCGGGCGGACAGGATCCCGAGCGGAATCCCGAACAAGGCGACGAAGAACACCGACAACGAGGCGAGCTGCAGCGTCCGGGGAAGGGCCTCCCAGAAGATGTCGTTGATCGGCCGCTGGGTGGCGATCGAGTCGCCGAGATCGAACCGCAGGACATCCCCCATGTAGAGGAAGTACTGCCTCCACAGCGGTTCGTCGAAGTGGTAGCGCTGGATGTAGGCCTCACGGAGCGAGTCGGGAATCCGTCGCTCGCCGAACTGGGCCTGAATCGGGTCGCCCGGAAGGACCCGGATCACCACGAAGATCAGGAAGGTGGTGATGAAGAACACCGGGATGAGCTGCAGCACCCGGCGGATGAAGTAACGGAGCATGGGAGCGAACCGCCCGGTCGGGGTGGGGGACCATGGTCCCCCACCCCGACCGGCCTGGTCGAGTCGATCTAGCCGAGGACCTCGACGTTCTCGAGCTCGGTGTAGCCGAAGACCGTGAAGATCACGTTGTCGACGGCCTCGGTGTGGACCTTCTGACCGTTCCCGAAGAACATCGGCGCCACGGGCATGTCGTTACACAGGACCTCCTGAGCGGTGGCCAGGGCCGGGAAGCCGTCGGTCTCCGACGGAGCGGCTCGGAACTCCTCGATGGCAGCGTCGAAGTCCTCCGACACGTACGCCGAGTAGTTGTCACCCGACTCGCTGAGGAACAGCGGCGAGAGGAAGTTCTCGGCGGTGGGGGCATCCCACAGCCAACCGAGCCGGTACGGACCGTCGACCTCGCCAGCCTGGAGGATGTCGAGGTACGGAGCGAACTCCTGAGCCACGAACTCGGCCTCGATCCCGAGGGTCTGGAGCCAGCCGTTGGCCACGGCCTGGGTCCACTCCTCGTGACCGCCACCGGAGTTGAAGTAGATGGTCACCGAGTCACCGGGGATACCGCCGGCACCCTCGAAGAGCTCGACCGCCAGCTCGGGGTCATAGACGGTGTTGGCGCAGTCGCCGGTGGCGCCGGGCGCCAGCGGCGGGGCGAACCCGTTGGCCGGGGCCCGGGTACCGGCGAAGATCTGCTCGGTGATGGTCTCCCGGTCGATGGCCAGCGACAGCGCCCGACGGATGTCGGGGTTGTCGAACGGCGCGGTCTGGGTCGGGAACCCGAGGTAGTTGTAGGAGCCGGTGGCCAGCTGGATGAACCGGCCGGGGAAGTCGTCCTCGGCCGTGGTGATGTTCTCCGGCGGGACGTCGGCGATGTCGAGGTTGCCGGCCTGGGCCTCGAGGTACATGGTCTCGATCGAGTCGTAGATGCCGAACTCGATGACGTCGGGGTTCCCGGCGTCGCCGTAGTACCCGTCGTAGCGGTCCAGGGTGATCGAGACGTCGTGCTGCCACTCCTCGCTCATCTGGTACGGGCCGTTGCCGACCGGCGAGTCGCTGTAGCCGTCACCGCCGGCCTCGACGGCCGCCAGGTTGACCGGCGAGAACACCGGGTGAGCCAGGACCTTGGGCAGCACCGGGTAGGCGCTGGCCAGCACGATCTCGAGCGTGGTGTCGTCGATGGCGGTCACACCGGTGATCTCGGTGGCGTCACCCGACTCGACCTCGGCCCAGCCTTCGATGCCGGCGATGTAGGACCCCTGGTAGGAAACGTCCGACAGGTTGTCGGGGTTGGCCACCCGGTTGAAGGCGTCGACGAACGACTGGGCGGTGACCGGGTCACCGTTGTGGAACGTCACGTCGTCGCGGAGGTTGAAGGTCCAGGTGATGTTGTCGTCGGTGCTCCAGTCGGTGGCGACCGCCGGCACCGCCTCGAGGTCGGCGCCGTAGTCGGTCAGGCCGTCGAACAGGAGTCGAGCGACCTCGAAGCCTTCCGAGTCCTGGGTGTTGAACGAGTCGATCCAGGACGGCTCGACGATGCCGTAGGTGACGGTGCCACCGCCGGCCATCTCCTCGTCGCCGTCCATCTCCTCGTCGCCACCGTCGCCCTCGTCGTCGGCGTCGTCCTCTCCTGAGGCCTCGGTCTCGTCGGTGGTCTCGGCCTCACCCGTGGTGTCGTCCGACGACTCGTCGTCGTCGTCCGAGCCACAGGCGGCGGCGACCAGGGCGAAGGCGAAGGCCAGCGCCAACAACCTACGCAAAGCTGAACTACTCATTGGGTCTCTCCTCTGTAAGTACCCGTCACGGCGGGAACGCTTCCCGGGTGCGCCCGGCACCACGAAGGAAACGATGAGGTCAGATGCTAACGCGAGGCAGGTCGGCCCGCTGGCATGATGTCACTTGTTCTTTACCCTCCGGTAACAGTGACGCAGTCTGGACAAACGGGTGACACCCGTTTGGTTCTGACCGAGGGGAGCCGTGCGCGCCGGCACCTTGCGTTCCCATCGGTGGGTACCGTCGGCACGACGGGCCCGGGTCTTGAGTCCCCGTCGGGGGATTTGTGCTGCGGTTAGCATCGCGTCACGTTCGAGGACCAATGGAGGTCATGATGCCCACCTTCTCCAGCCACGCCATCGGTACACCGTGTTGGGTCGACCTGATGAGCCCCGACCCCGACGCGTCGAAGGCCTACTACACGGCCGTCTTCTCCTGGACCGCCGAGGACCAGTTCGACGACGACGGCAACAACATCTACACGTTGTTCACCAAGGACGGGATGAACGTCGCCGGCCTCGGCGGTCCCCCGCCCGGCGCCCCCGAGCAGGTCCCCGCGGTGTGGAGCACCTACGTCGCGGTCGACGACCCGACGGCGATCGAGGCCAAGGTGGCCGAGGCCGGCGGGTCGACGATGATGCCGCCGATGGAGGTCATGACCTCCGGCTCGATGGCGATCTTCGTCGACCCGACCGGCGCCGTGTTCTCCGTCTGGAAGGCCGGCGACCACATCGGGGCCGACGTGTGCAACGAGCCCGACACCTGGAGCTGGAACGAGTTGATGACCCGGGACATCGACACCGCCCTGGCCTTCTACTCGTCGGTGTTCGGGTGGAGCTACG